>NZ_KI913949.1:0-43320 GCF_000332095.2 Leptolyngbya sp. PCC 6406
GACTGGCTCCAGAGAATAGAGGTTGGCAGGGGCTCAACAATCGCACTATCCTTGCTAAATTCGAGGTGCCCAGTCGGGCCGCTCATGATACTGTCCAGGCTGATTGGCGATGCCCTTGGGGGAGGGGGGAGGCTCAATGAATCTACGAAACAAGCTTGAAGGCTTGGGGTTGGGTTCGGAGTTCTCCCCTGACGGTCTGCTTCCAAAATAACTCTCGATGGCAGGCCGCTTACATACAAGGTTGGGTGGAACGAAGTGAAACCCAACAGCGGTCGGCCATGTTGGGTTTCGCTAGCGCTGCACCCAACCTACAAATTTAAACTTGACAGACCACTAGCCCAACGGTTTGGCTTACAGCTTTCCAGGTGCAGAACGCGGTCATGAATAAATAGTCTATGAAGATCTTGATGCTGTCGGTGACGTTTCCCTATCCCCCCAGTCGTGGGGGAACTCAGGTGCGGACCTTCAATCTGCTGAAGGCGTTACGGAAAGACCATGCCATTACCCTGGTGACCCAGCGGGAAGGGGATGTCACGGAGGAGCAGATCCAGGCTCTGGGGGATTGGGTGGCGGAGTTGCGGGTGTTTCCCAAGCCGACGGGGGCTGGGGAAGGGGGGCTTCTGGGGAAGGGGGGGCGGTTTGCCCGATTCTTGCTGGACGGGACGCCCCCCAGTGTGATGGCGAGCTATTCCCCGGAAATGCAGGACTGGATTGAGGCGGAGGTGGCCACGGGGCGGTTTGAGGCCCTTACCTGCGAACATGCTGTGAATGAACGCTACGTGACACCAGCGGTGCGATCTCAAGTCCCTCGGCGGGTGGTGAATATCCACAGTTCGGTCTATGGCACCTGTCGCCAGCAGATTGCTACAGGGACAGCGGAGCGACCGGGGCGCGATCGCATTAATCTGTCCCTGCTGAAGCGCTACGAAACCCAGTACTGCGGCAAGTTCACCGACTTAGTGGTGACGACACCAGAGGATCAGCAGCAGATGCAAGCGCTACGGCCCGATCGTCCGGTCCACATCGTCACCAATGGGGTGGATTTGGAGATGTTCCCCCTGCGACCGAAGGATCCAGGGGGCCACCGCCTAGTATTCATTGGGGCCATGGACAACCTTCCCAACATTGACGCGGTGACATTCCTGAGCCGGGAGATTTTTTCCCTGGTGCAGGCCCGGTATCCCCAAGCCACCTTGGATCTGGTGGGATCGCGACCGACGCCAGCGGTACAGGCATTGGCAGAGATCCCTGGGGTCACGGTCACCGGGCGGGTGCCCTCCATGGTGGACTACCTGCATCGGGCGACGGTGGTGGTGATTCCCATGCGGACGGGCTACGGCATTAAGAACAAAACCCTGGAGGCACTGGCGGCGGGGGCTCCAGTAGTGGCCAGCGATCGCGGTTTGGAGGGGCTGACGGTAGACGGACCTGATGTGCCCCTGCGGGCGCTGCGGGCCAATAGGGTAACGGACTACGAGGCAGCCATTAGCCGTTTGTTTGAAGATGAAGCCCTGCGATCGGCCCTATCTCACCAAGGGCGCACTATGATTGAGACCGATTTCACCTGGGATCGTGCAGGTGACTGCTATAACCGGGTGCTGACTGGCTAGGGCGTGGGGATAATTCACGGGGAAACCCTTGCGGGGTAGGCATGACCACGCCCGCCCTACTGAATCAAGCTAGGGGCTGTAACCGCCCCATAACCAGGAATCTGGCTTGGATTGTCCCCAGCCCCTAGCGACCGACCCTCTTGACGCTTCCCGCTCCTATGCCCCAGAGCCTCAAATTTCTAAAGGGATTGCGATGGTCCGGGGCTGGCCCCAAGGGGCCGTCGCGGCCCCAACGCCTGGCACCAGGAGGGGTGAGCCTGTGGGTACAGACCCGTCCCCAAGAGGCTTGGTGGTGGGCACTGGTGCGATTTCTGCTGGTGAGTATGGGGCTGACGGCTGCGATCTCAGCCGTCAGTAGTCTGCTCTGGCTGAGCCTGGTGCTGCTGCTGCGCCCCCAGCCCCCGTCTTGGCTGGGCCGCTATTTACCCCAAACGGCAGCCAGTTGGGGCGAGATTGAGCCCCAGATCCAGACCCAGATTCACCAAGACATCGAAGCCCAGGGGTACCAAGTAGGGGACTGGATTGACCTCACCACCTGGAGCCCCGATCCCTACCTCCAGGGGCTGTGGCTGCTGCCCGTGTGGACCGTGCGATCGCCCTGCCAGAGGGACTGCGAAGTCTTGGTGGAATTGCGCCTCTACGGCCAATACCGTCAGACCCCCGAGGGGCGAGAATTTCAGCAACTCGATCGGCTCGTCCTCCAAAGCCCCACCCTGGCAACGGTCCTTGCGCCCTTGGTGCAGGCGGATGTGGAAGTGCCCCCCACCCAGGGAGAACTGCCGCTACTGGACCTCCAGCCCTTTGACCAGCCGGATCTCCCTGGCCTCTGGCTGACCCTGACCGGACGCTGGCAACAGGGGGGGCAGCCCGTCCTCTACGGTCAAGTTGTCCATATTGATCCCCGCCTGTTGGGGGCGCGATCGCTACTGACTTGGAGTAGTCCCCATCGGCAACGGCCCCTGTGGATCAACCTAGACCACTCTGGTCCCCCAGAACTGGTGGTGGATCAGAGTGTGGGACTAGAGCCGGGGTTCCGGGTTTATGCCCTAGCCGGGGGCGGTACCGCCCTGATTTCCCAGCGATTGGTCGGCATTAGTCTACTGGAGTCCTCCCTAGAGGGAGCCGAGGGGCAAAACTACGACACCGCCCTCTACCTGGCCCAAAATGGCCTCTGGTCTCTGGCCCAAGAGCGTCTGGAGGCCATCAAAAAGCGTAGACCAGAGCAATGGTCCATCGAGACGGAACGGCAGTTGCAACTGGTTGCCCTCCATGCCCGTGTCACCCAGGCCCAAGCGACGGGGAACTGGTCTCAACCCAGCCAGAAGCTCTTGGCGTTGCTCATCGATGGCCGCTGGGAGCAGGCTCTCCAGGAATTGCAGGAGCCCAGCGAAAGCCTGAGAACGAGCATTCTGCCGCTGCTAGCGGGGGACAAGTCGGGGCGGCTGTGGCGGCGGGTGACCGCTGCTCTGCGGGTCGATCATCGTCGGGATGCAGCCCGTCTCTGGGGGGCGCTGTTGCTACTGGCCAAGGAGGATAAGGCCACGGCGGAGCAGTGGTTGGCCCAAGCAGCCAATGGGAAGCCCCTGAAGGATCGGTTCAGCGCGATCGCGGCCCGTTTTGCCACCCCGACCTCTGATGACCCAGGACGTGCGAGCTTGGCCACCCCAAGCCAGAGGGATCCAGCGAACACCCCGACCGCTCTAGTCCCCACCGCCTGGGCAGGCACCGCCCAAGAACTCAGCGCTCTAACCCTAGATCAGTGGCATCCCTTCCCCGAAACAGCGGGAACCAACTTGCCCATAGGCCAGCGCTGGTATCAGATTCAACTTCAGCACCAGTTGCTCGCACCACAATGGCAACCCGTAGCCATCCCCACCACCGCCCCGAGTCCCACCACCCTCGGGGCGCTGTGGCAGCGGCTAGGTCCAGCCCAGTCCTTGGAACTGCTGCCCGTCACAGGTAACGGTAGCAGCACGATCGTGACGGTGCAGGCAGCCCAGTGGCAGGGAAATCAGCTTCTCCTGCTAGCCACCGGCCCCCCCGTCGGTAACGGGCCATGGCTAGCCCTGGCAGGCGGACAGTTCCAGCCCCTCACCGCCGTCAGCGGGCAATCCCTAGGGGACTCCACCCTAGACTGGGCAACCACCAGTTCCTGGCTGATTCCCTTGGCAGCGACCTGGCAACTAGCGGCGAATAGTCCTGACGAAAAGCTAGACCGCGCCCCCTGGGGCAATGGTGTAGTGCGACAGGCGGATCTCACCGGAGACGGCACCCCAGAGCGGATCGTGACCCTGCCGGGACAGGGCACCGCCATTCTCACCGCCGAGGGTCAGATCCTATACCAGGGTTCTCCCGATCGCCCCCTAACGGGCTGGATCAGCGGCGGTTCCAGCGTCCTCCTGGTAGAATCCGGTAGCCCGCCGGGATTCCGAGCCTGGTCTATCCCACAACAGCGATTTGAGTAGCGATTTGAGTTTTGAGTAATGTCAGAAATTGTCTGGGAAATTTCTGGCAATCTTGAAATTCGTCAATACAATCAATACACGTGTTTATCCCCAGGATTCCTCCCGGACATCACCCACTGGCCCTGGATGGTGCTAACAACACGCTTTCAGCGCCCACCTACACCGCGCCTATTCGCGCCACCTCCCGCCCGAATCTGTCCTGAGGTCACCCGTGTCTAGTTCCCGTCATCCCCAGTCCCCAGAGCCCCTCCGCCCCACCAGCAGCAAGCCGACTCGGCGATTTCGCGTTCCTCGCTGGTTGGGGATAGGGGTAGCCCTAGTGGGGGTGGCCAGTGCTTCAGCGGCGGGAGGAGCCTTCCTCGCGGTCTCCCTGGGCAGCACCCCCCTGATGCAATCCCAACTCTCCCAGGAGGATGAGGGAGCCTTCAACAACAGCGATCCCATTACCGCCGGGGGCAATCTGCGGGTACCGCGCCTGACCCGTCCCGTCAATATTTTGGTGCTGGGACTGAAGGTATTGAGCACCGATGTCAACGATCCGCCCCCTGAGGTGCGTAATCTGCGCTACCACGCCCTTGTCAACTCCTTCGAGGGGCTATCGGACACGATGCTCCTGGTACGGTTTAACCCCCACAATAATCAGCTCGTGGTTCTGTCCCTACCCCGCGATACCCGCACCTGGGTTTCCGGAGAACTCACCAAGTTGAATGAGGCCAATGCCTACGGGGGGCCAGCCCTAGCAGCACGATCCGTTAGCGAGTTGCTGAATGGGGTGGCCATCGATCGCTATGTACGCATTAATGTCCAAGGGGTAGAGACGCTAGTGGATGCCCTCGGGGGCGTTACGGTGAATGTCCCTCAAGACATGCGCTACCAGGATGACAGTCAGCGCCTCTACATCAACCTCAAGGCAGGGGAGCAAAAACTCGATGGCGATCAAGCCCTCCAATTCCTCCGGTTTCGCTATGACGCCAAGGGAGACATTGGCCGCGTCCAACGCCAGCAAATGTTGATGCGGGCCATCATTGAGCAGAGCCTCAACCCCGCCACCATTAGCCGCCTGCCGAAAATTCTGTCCGTGATCCAGTCCCATGTGGACACCAACCTGAATGTGGAGGAGTTGCTGGCCCTGACGGGCTTTGCAGCCCAGACCAGCGGCTCCAATGTGCAGATGTTGATGCTACCAGGGGATTTTAGCGACCCCACCCAGTTTGAGCTGAGCTACTGGTTACCCAACCTCCGAGCCATTGATGCCATGGTGGCTCGCCACTTTAGCTATGGCACCCAGCAGGTGGCTGCGTCTGAAGACCCAGCCTATCTGCGGGTAGCCATCCAGGACAGCACCGGAGACCCCGCTGCCCTCGACAATCTCCTCACCACCCTAGAGGAGAGCGGCTACTACAACGTCTATGTGGATCGGGAGTGGGATCAGGATCTCCCCATTACCCGCATCGTGGCCCAGAGCGGTGATCAGGCCAGTGCCGAAACCCTACAGCGGTTTCTCGGGGTGGGAGAAGTGCGGGTGGAAAGCACCGGGGTACTGGCCTCGGATATCACGATTCAACTGGGACGAGACTGGCTAGATGAGTACGGAACCCGCTCTAGTTTCCAGGGCTTGTAAGGCCCAATGACTTCTAACCAACTTTGGCATTGGCACATTACGGTGGCGGACAGTGAACCGCCGATCTGGCGACGGTTTCAGGTCAGCAGTTCCGTCACTCTGGCCCAATTTCATGGGGTGATTCAGGCGGTGATGGGGTGGCAAGACTGTCACGCCTATCGGTTCCAATATCGCCGACAGACCTATGCATTGCCGGGGGTTGCGCCCGCTAGAGCCACCGCTGCAACCCCACAGGATGTCACCCAGGTCACCCTTGCCGATCTGGGCCTCGCCCCGCCGGATGATCTCACCTACACCTACGATTTCCAGAGTGGCTGGCTCCATGTGTTGCGCTTGGAGGCGGTGACAGAGGGGAGGGATCAGCCTATTGTCGCCCACTGCTTGGAGGGGGAAATGGCTTGTCCACCCGAGGGCAGTGGTGGGGTATGGGGCTATGGAGAGCTTCTGGAGCGCCTCGCTGACCCCGAAGATCCAGAGTACGAGATGTTGTTGAACTGGATTGGGTTGGATTTCGACCCGGATAAGTTCGATCGTTCTGGGGCTAATCAGCGCCTGGGGGCGGTGGGGTAGGCATTCCTCGGCGTTGGCTAACCTGAAGCTGGGCCTGAAGTTGCTCCCAACTGCGGGCGGGTTCTTTACAGAACAACCCCTCACAGACGAGGCCCACGGTGTCGGGGGGCAGGTCGGGGTCGAGTTGAAAGACGGCGGTGGGACAGTACTGCTGGAGCAGAACGGGGATCTGGTCGGCTCTGGTGCGAACGAGGGTGCCGTGGTGAAACCAATCCAGGGCGGCAAAGAGACTGGGGCAGGCACGGGGCATCTGCTCCATGATGCTGCTAAAGGCTTGCAGGGCTTGGTCGGCGCGATCGCGGTAGGTCAGGTCCGCTGTCAGCAGGGATAGGCGCACTAGATTTGCGATCGCAATTCCATTTGCCGCTGGCGTGGCATTGTCCTGGTAGCTGCGCTCCTGCACCAGTAGATCTCCCCTGGCAACGGTGTTGTAATAGCCCCCCGCCGGAGCCCACAGGGCTTGGTCAAATTCCGCTTGCAAGCGTTGGGCTTGGGCGAGCCAGTCAGCAGCACGGCCCAACGCCCCCCCCGGCCATGCCAAAGCCGCCTGATGCAGATCCAGCAAGGCTTTGATAAATAGGGCGTAATCCTCTGACTGAGCGGGGACGGCGGGTTCGCCATCGTAGTTGAGGCGCTGGAATTGCCTATCTTGTCCTGGACCGCCCTGATCTGGCCCGCCCCGCCATTGATGCTGGAGGATAAACTCAGCGGCGCGAACCGCGATGACCCATGGAGGCTGGTCTAGCCCCCTGGGGCTGGTTACGCCAACCATCTCACCATAATCCTGCTGACCATAATCTTGCTGGCCATCGTCCTGCTGACCCATCACCGCCGCTGCCCGTGCCAGTCCGGAAATCATCAGACTATTCCAGGCCACGATCAGCTTCGTGTCGGTGACAGCAGGGATCCGTCCTGGCCAGGATTGCCCCTTGGCCTCCCCATTATTGCGAGCGGGGGGGAAGGTCTCCAGGGTATCCGGGGGTTGACCATAGCGGATTGCAAAGAGCTTTGCCAAAGTTCCCTCTAGCGCTGCATTTAAAACCCCAGGGATACGCCGTTGCAGGACGATTTTGCCCTCAAAGTTCCCCGCTGGCGTCACCGTAAACTGCTCCGTCAGGGCCACCAGTTCCGCCGGTGTCAGTGCCGCCGCCAGTTCCCCATAGGTCCAGACATAAAACGCCCCCTCCTCCGGTTCCGCCTCCGTGGCGGTGGTGAAGCTGTCGGCATCCTGGGCGGCGTAGAAATATCCAGCGGGGGCGGTCATCTCCCGCTGGAGCCACTGCACTGTCTGGTGGATCGCCCGGTCAAAGGCGGGTTCCCGATAGCCCGCGCTCCAGAGATCCGCTAGGTACTCCACAATCTGCCCATTGTCGTAGAGCATTTTCTCGAAATGGGGCACGGTCCAGGTGGGATCCACGGTGTAGCGATGAAAGCCCCCGGCCACCTGGTCAAAGATGCCCCCCAGGGCCAGGGCCAAGCCTCGCTGCTGACAGAGGGCAGAAACATCTCTGAGGCCATCCGCCGTGGGAGCAAAACGAAGGCTCCGCAGGGCGGTGCTGGCGTAGGGAATCATGGGAAAGCAGGTCCCCTGATCGCGAGGAATCAGGATACGGGCACTTTCCTCTAGCCCCCGCAGGAGCAGTTCCGAAGTCAGCAGCCCCGTTGTCCCCAGCACAGTGCCCTGGTGCAGGGTCTCTAGAATTTCCCCTTTCACTGCCCCCACTTTTTCCGGTTCCGTGTCGTAGAACCGCCGCAGGGCTTGGAGGACTTGCAGAAAACCGGGACGGCCATATTTGGGCTCCACCGGAAAGTAGGTGCCGCCGTAGAAGGGTACAAGGTCATCGGGGGCGAGGAAAATATTTAGGGGCCAGCCGCCGTGGCCCGTCATCATCTGGAGCGCCTGCATGTAGATGCTGTCCAGATCGGGGCGTTCTTCCCGGTCTACTTTGATGGGGACAAACTGGGCGTTCATGTAGGCCGCGATCGCGGCATCGGAAAACGCCTCCCCCTCCATCACCGTGCACCAGTGGCAGCTAGAGTAGCCTACGGAAAGGAAAATGGGCCGTTGCTCCCGGCGGGCCAAGGTGATGGCCTCGTCACACCAGGGCCACCAGTCGATGGGATTTTCCGCATGTTTCCGCAGGTAGAGGCTGCGGGAGTCAGCAAGGTGATTCGCCATGGGAACTAGTATCGAAAGGCAGAAGGCAGGTCACATTTAGACTATCGTTAGGACGTTTCAAAGCCTGGAACGAACAAGGGGCTTAAGAAATGAGAATTAAATAAGATTGGCTTTTGTAGGATGTGTTAGGCGGTAGCCGTAACGCATCATAACCCTTGAAGTCGATGCGTTACGCTGTCGCTTTAGCGCAGCCATGCCGCAGGCTATACACATCCTACAAAAGAATTCGGTTCTCAGGAACCTGGCTTTGATTGTCCACAGCCTTTAGCGTTTAGGCGCAACCATCCGGCCAAGTCACCGCTGGAAACTGTCCCGCCCGGTACTGGATCACCTTTCCCGACCCATCGGTTTCAAACACAAAGCGATAGAGTTTGAGATCCGCATCCACGGGGGTAAAGGTCAAGACGTGACCCTCGGTGTAGGGATTGGGCGTGATCTCTATTTGATTGGGATAGAGCTCTAACACCTCCGCCTCAGTGGAGCCGATTTTGAGGCCGCTGGCGGTAGTGATGGGGCTACCTTCCCACAGATCAATGCGAATAATCCGGTTATCCACCACCATTAAGCCAATCGCGGCATTCCTGACATTGGGCTGGTAGTAGGCGCAATCCCCCCCGGCATTGGCCCCCAAGGGCACCAGGGGTAAACCTAGGGCATCGGCCCCTTCCTCCACCGTCATGCCAATCCGCAGGGGACCGAGGCGGGTAAGGGTGACCTCAGCTTCCTCTAGCAGAGAGCCGTCCGCCAGTATCGTGGGCAGGGTAGCGGCCACTGCCTGCTCCATCACAGGTAGATAGGCCAGAGGTTCGGCAGCAATCCGCAGCAGTTGTAGGGTGTACCGCATAGGGGTGCGGGCCGTGGCCTCAGGAGTGCCACTGCGAAGGCGATGACCCTCGGGCCGACTACTCACTACGCCGAAGCTCGCTAGTAGCCCTGCCGTCAGCGCGATCGCACTAATCCAGTGATTACGTCTCATAGGGAATTGGGGCATCTACAGGTGAGTCACATTTCCCGCAATGGCCATCAAAGCAGAAAAACCTGCTGTTTGGCGACCGTACTGGGGGAACGAGTAACAGTCTAGCGCCCCCATAATCTGTAAAAATGTCGTCAACGACTCATCTCTAGCTCTCTTAGCCCCTATTTCCCGTGTCTTTTTCCCCCTCTCCCCCACCCAGTCCCAATCGCGATGATGAATGGATTGCTGTGGTCTTGGCCCTAGGCATCCTCGGCAGCCTCACCGCCTGGGTATTGGTGAAGTCTCCCCCATCTCGTCTCTGGATGGGAACTGGGGCGGGGGATGCTCCTGCTGCTCTGTCAGAGCGTCGAGAACAATCCGATTCCGGGGAAAGCAGAAACCAGCCAAGGGTGGAAACTAGGGTTGAAGCTGAAGCCGATCAGCCCTTCGTCAGTGGTTTATCCCGCTTTCAGGTACTGCGAAGACCCACTACGGCCCCCGATGGGGCTGTTATTGGCTCCGGTGCCGCCTTGGGTCAGCGGGCATTTCCAGCCCTGGTTCCCCCAACGACTGGAACGGTAGCGGGAACGGCGGCTGTCGCCCCCCTGATGGTGCCCCAGCCCGAGATCCCAGTGCCCGCTGAGGCTCAAACCACTGGAGATGGCATGGGAGCGGTTCAGCCCCCCTTGGTATTTTCCGATTTGCCGGAGGACCATTGGGCAAAGGGCTATATCGATGGTCTGACGGCGCGGGGGATTTTGGCGGGATTTCCCGATGGCACCTATGGCCCCGACCAGCCCTTGACCCGAGCCCAGTTCGCCGCCCAGTTGGCCCAAGCCTTTGACACCCTCCCGTCCCAGCGGGCACCCCTGTCTTTTCAAGATCTCGCCGCCGACTATTGGGCGGAAACCAGCATCAACCAGACGGTGGCCCAGGGCTTTATGAGTGGCTACCCCGGTGGTGTCTTTCAGCCGGAGGAGACGGTGCCTCGGGTCCAGGTGATGGCCGCGATCGCGGCGGGACTCCAGATGCCGGTCCAAAGCCGCCCGGAAATCATCTTGCAAGCCCACCCCGATCAAGAGCAGGTTCCGGCTTGGGCACGTCAACAGGCTGCATCTGCGATCGCGGCTAACTTGGTGAACCCGGAACCGGGACGCCCCCTTGCCCCCAATCGTCCCGCCACTCGGGCTGAGGTGGCGGCAATGCTATACCAAGCCCTGGTCTACCTAGGGGAGGTGCCCCCCCTGGATTAATGATGCCTAGTGCTCTGTCAAGCCTCAATTGGTAGATACTGTGTTAGCGCCTTAGGGTCAAGACTGCTGAGGCGCTAGCTTTTTGGGGTCAAATTCCTGTCCAGAGGACAAGACCGCATAGATCACACGAATGAGCTTGTGCATCACCGCCCCCACCACCGCCATCTTGTGCTTGCCATTGTCCAAGAGCCGTTGGCGAAAAGCTCTGACCTCAGGGCAATGACGCATCAGACTCAGCGCTGGGAAAAAAAGAGCTTCGCGCAGATGGGCATTGCCAATTTTGCACAACCGCGCCTTGCCATTGATAGAAGAGCCAGACTGATGCTCCTGGGGAGTCAACCCAGCAAAAGCCGCCAGTTGAGCGGCAGAGCCAAAGACCTTAATCGAGCCAATTTCCGCCAGGATAATGCTAGCGCTATGTTCAGCAATGCCAGTAATGGAGGTCAACAAGCGGCAGGGCTCCGCCAACGATTCCTCCCCTTGAATATGCTGCTGGCAGCGCTCCTTGAGAGCCTTAGCCTGTTTTTCGAGAAACTCGATATGGGCCTCAATATCCGTTCTCAGTTCCGAGTCACGACAGAGCTCAAGGCGATTTTTCTCTTGGGTGAGCATCTGCTCCAGCGCCTTCAGACGGCGGGTGAGGCTCTGGAGCTGGGCGATCGCCGCTGGCGTGGGATGCCACAGACTGGGCTGGATATCTCGACAAAAGCGGGCAATCAGGGCGGCATCAGCGGCATCGTTCTTGGTGCGGCTGAGTTGACTTTTGGCATACCCCTTGATGCGGGCTGGGTTGACGATACTGACCTGGTGGCCCTGCTCATGGAGATAGGTAGCTAAGTCATGGCCATAGATGTTGGTCGCCTCCAGACAGGCATGAATTGCCCCGAGAGCATTCCCTTGGAGCCAATGGCTCAACTGCTCAAAGCCGCTGGGGGTGTTGTCAAACTTGGCGTGTTTAGAGGATTTGCCATTACGCTTACCACCACTCAGTAAAGCTACGTCAAAGGTGGCTTTGCTGATATCAATACCGAGGAAGATGATGGGGGCTGTACTCATTGGACTGGCTCCAGAGAATAGAGGTTGGCAGGGGCTCAACAATCGCACTATCCTTGCTAAATTCGAGGTGCCCAGTCGGGCCGCTCATGATACTGTCCAGGCTGATTGGCGATGCCCTTGGGGGAGGGGGGAGGCTCAATGAATCTACGAAACAAGCTTGAAGGCTTGGGGTTGGGTTCGGAGTTCTCCCCTGACGGTCTGCTTCCAAAATAACTCTCGATGGCAGGCCGCTTACATACAAGGTTGGGTGCAGCGCTAGCGGAACCCAACATAGCCCACCGCTGTTGGGTGATCCTTCGTTTCACCCAACCTACGAGGACTTATTGTTCTGCCGCACCAGCCCAACATTTTCTGGTCCCCTCTCCCACGGGGAGAGGGCTAGGGTGAGGGGCCAAGGTGTACCACGATGGATCGGCAAGTCCCTTAGCTGCCGAAGCTAGGCAAGCTGACATCGGAAAAACTGGGCAAATCGAGCTGCTGAGTGCGGCGAGTCCGCACCGCCAGCCGATAGCTCACACTCTGCAACTCCGACTGAAGCTGGCGATTTTCTCGCTGAAGATGGGAAACCCGCTGGCGCACGGTATCCATGCGCTCGGCAAATTTCTGGCGATAGACCTTGGGGAGTTCCTGCACCACCTGCTCCAACATACGGGTGCGATCGCTTAGTTCCTGAACCGTCTGCCGTAATTGCACCGTTTCAGTATTACGCTCTTCAAGCTGATTTTGATAGAAGGCGACCTGTTGCTCCACCCCTCGGAGTTGTTCCCGTAGCGCCCGCACCTCGGCTTGGTGCTGCTCCGACATCTGGGGGGTCGGCATAAAGCCGGTATTGCCCTTCACCAAGCGAAAAAGTTCCTGGGAAAGTTGCTGCACTAGCTCATCGCGCATCTGCAATTCTTCTTGCAGGCGCGCCACCTCGGCTTGGGTGACCGATGAGGACGGGGTTGCCAACTGCGTCACGACGCTACTCCAAAGTTCAAAACTAGGGCGGGGTCAGGGCTGAAACTCGCTAGTGCACACCTGATCAGGCTTTTGCTGGTGATACTTTAGCATCGCCTATCACAAGTGGCACTTGTAATAGGTAAATTTGTAAGCAAAATCCAGAAAAACGCCCCAATCTTCAACTATGCTTCCCTTTCCCTCAGACCTCAACCCACGCAACAACCCCTGCTAAGTGAGAATCTGGGTCAGACCCAGGCATCCTCCTCGCCCCAAGTGCTCACCGGACGCAGCGCCTCAGGAATCCTATCGGCGGGCGGAAACTCCAACAGGGTTTCCCGATAGCCCAGATAGCCCGACATCGCAAAGGCAGTCAGCATTCGCTCCAGGGCTACCCACACCACCTCATCAAAGGCCCAGTCGTCATAACGACGAGCATCATCAGCAATAGCCCGCAGTGCCCAAAAGTAGCTGTTGCGAACGGTGGAACCCGTTTTTTTATAGGGAGGCACATCATCCCGGTGGACAAAGAGCACAGGGGCATCAAGGCGACAACGCATGGAGATATCGATAGGTGGCGGTTATAGCAGGATTTCAGTTTAGGATCGAAACACGGCTTGATGCTCTGGGTATCAGCAGTGTGGCCTTTCTAGATCCGGCTGAGTTCCGGAGAAGTACGAGTGGCGTCTATGGCAGCGGCAGTTTCGATTCAAAACGTCCACAAGGTCTACGACAATATTCCGGTGGTGAATAATCTTTCCCTCAATATCCAGGCGGGGGAAATCTTTGGGCTGTTGGGACCCAATGGAGCTGGGAAGTCCACGACAATTCGGATGCTAACGACCTTAACCTCTCCTTCCGAAGGGCATCTTGTCGTCGCCGGATACGATGTTCAGCGCCAAGCCACAGAGGTGCGGCGGGAAATTGGGGTCGTACTGCAACAAACCAGCGTGGATGGCGACCTCTCGGTGTGGGAAAACATGGAGCTCCATGGTCGGATGCACCACATTCCCAAACTCCAGCGGCAGCGGCGCATTACCCAGTGGCTAGATTTTGTAGAACTCAGCGATCGCCGGCTAGATAAGGTCAAGACCCTATCGGGGGGGATGAAGCGACGGCTGCAAATTGCCCGTGCTCTGCTCCATGAGCCCCGAATTCTGTTTTTGGATGAGCCCACGGTGGGACTAGATCCCCAAACCCGGCGACGGTTGTGGGAGATTATTCAGAGCCTAAACCAGCAAGGCATGACCATACTGCTGACTACCCACTATATGGAGGAGGTAGAGTACCTGTGCAATCGGGTGGGCATCCTCGATCAAGGCCAATTGATTGAAATTGGGACGCTGACAGAACTCCGCTACAAGCACGGGGAGGGACTGGTCATGACCCAGCAGGGCGATCGCTGGACCTATAAGTTTTTCCCCACGTTGCAAGAGGCCAATCAGTACCTGGAGCAACAGCCAGATAAAACTGGCATGATGACTCGCCCCACAAACTTGGAGGATATCTTTGTAGAACTGACGGGTCGCAATCTAGACTAGGTCTTTCTGCAACGTCCCTATGCCGCAACTGGCGAGTTTGATCGAAGCTATTCTCTACCTGAAGGGTCGGCCATTGCCCATCGCCCGCATCGCAGAATATGCCGGGTGCGATCGCGAGATGGCAGAAGAAGGGCTAATGGAGCTGATGAACGACTACGCCCACCGGGACGGGGCACTGGAATTGGCCGAAACCAAGGAGGGCTACTGCCTCCAGCTCAAGACAGGGTTCAAACACCTGGTGGATACCCTCATTCCCCTGGACCTCGGGGTGGGGGCGCTACGGACCCTAGCCGCGATCGCGCTGCGGGGACCGATCAGCCAAACGGACCTAGTTGATCTACGGGGGTCCGGCGTCTATCAGCATGTGCAAGAGCTGGTGCAACTGGGCTTTGTCAGCAAACGTCGCCAGTCCGATGGCCGCTCTTTTTGGCTCCAGGTGACCAATAAGTTTCACCAGCATTTCGAGATCGACCAACTTCCCGCCCTCACCCGTCGCGACCCCAAGACGCCCCCCGCCCCGCCGGAAACCCCTGAAGCGAAGGAGTCTCCTGAAACTGACGCTGCTGCAACTACGGATGCCCCCGAAGCTTGAGTAACTCAGCAGGGCAGGTTTTGAGCATTGGGCGCGGGCACCGCGCCCCCACGGGATATTTAATTCAAAATTCCTGTCCCCTGTCCCCTGTCCCCTGTCCCCTCACCCTCATACCCGTGACCCACCCCGCCCTTCGGGCACCCCTCCCAAGAGGGGATGTTAGGCGGAGGTTCCTTGAGCACAGCCAAGGCAAGGGATCGCCCCTACGGCAACATTCTGCATTGGGCGCGGAAACCGCGCCCCTACCCAAGCAACTCAAAACTCACAACTTCCGGTCCCCAACACCCTCATACCCTTACACCCCCCACTCCCCATCCCCCAACAAAGTAACCAGGGAGATGCGCTAGAGTCAGCATGGTAAAAGCTGGTCTTGCTGTACAGGCATCTCTTCGTCCATGTCATTGATCTTTCCCCGCCGCCGTCGTGTTCTCCTGGGTTGTCTAGGGGCAATCGTGCTGGCCCTTACCCTAGTCTTGGGGTGGCAGTCCCCTGCCGCCGCTGTCCCCGCTCGTCACTATACTGATCTCACCTTTCCCCCCCTCAGGGACATCCAGATCCCCGACTTTGAGCGCTACGAGTTGGACAATGGCCTAGTGGTCTACCTGATGGAGGATCATGAGCTGCCCTTGGTGAGCGGCAGCGCCACCTTCCGCACTGGGGAGCGTCTAGTGGACCGCGATCGCACCGGGCTAGGCAGTCTCACAGGACAAGCCATGCGTCTGGGGGGCACCGACAGTTACAGCGCCGATGACCTCAACCAGCGCCTAGAGCAGCGAGCCGCCGCCGTAGAGACCAGCATCGATACAGACGTGGGCAGCGCCAGCTTCAGCACCCTGACAGAGGATATGGGGGAGGTCTTTGCCCTCTTTGCTGATGTGCTGCAACACCCCGCCTTTGCCCAGGACAAAATTGATCTGCTCAAAACCCAGTATCGGGGGGGCATTGAGCGCCGCAATGATGACCCTGACGCGATTGCCTCTCGGGAATTTAGAAAACTGGTCTATGGTGCCGATAGCGCCTACGCCCGCACCGTGGAATATGCCACCCTGAATGCCATCAGTCGGGATGACATAGCATCGTTTTGCCAAGCCTCTGTGCGCCCCGATCAGACTATTCTCGGGATTGTCGGGGACTTTGATCCGGCCCAGATGAAGGCAATGATTGCAACCGTGTTTGACGACTGGCGGTCTCCGGCAAACACCCCCACCTTGCCCCCCACCCCCACAGCCCAGCAGGCGCAGACGGGCCTCTTTTTCGTAGACCAACCCCAACTCACCCAGAGCTATGTGCAGATTGGCCATGTGGGTGGGCAGCTTAATTCCTCTGCCCATCCAGCTATGGCGGTGCTGAATGAGGTGCTGAATGGCTTTGGGGGACGCTTGTTCAATGAAGTGCGATCGCGCCAAGGATTGGCCTATGTCGTCTATGCCTACTGGTCGGCTCGGTTTGACTATCCAGGGCTGTTCATCGGTGGCGGACAAACGCGATCGCAGGCCACAGTCCCCTTCATCCAGGCGGTCAAGGACGAGCTGAATACCGTTCGCACCACCCCCATCACCCAGGAAGAACTGGATCGGGCCAAGGATTCAGTGCTAAATAGTTTTGTCTTCAACTTCCAGAACCCCAGCCAAACCCTCTCCCGCTTGATCCGCTACGAGTACTACGGCTACCCAGAAGACTTTGTCTTCCAGTTCCGACAGGCAGTGTCAGACACCACAACGGCAGATGTCCTGCGAGCCGCCCAGGCCCAGATCCGACCGGAGGATCTAGTCGTGCTAGTGGTAGGGAACGGAGCCGAAATTCAGCCCCCCCTCTCGACCCTCACGCCTGATGGCACAGTAACCCCCGTGGATATCACCATCCCCACGACCGGGGCTTAAGTAACGACGAGGCAGAGCCTCGGTGAGGATTCCCAGGCAGAGCCTGGGAACCAGGAACCGGAGCTTAAGTAGGTGGGCATAGAAAAATGAGTTGTAGGATGCTGTTAGGCAAAGCCGTAACGCATCGTCGGCCTGCACCCACTCCCTAACACGACTTGGAAGGTTATGTCTTAAAACAAGCTGAAAAGCCTGCTAAGTCGTTGTCTCCATACAGACATCCAGTTCCCTGTTCGCGTTAGCGGCTCCCCTAGGGAGCAACGGAGTCGTTGGCTTTGCCGCCCCAGAGGGGCTAGGGAACGGCCAGAACCCGGTGGTGTGGCTGGCTTTCTCCCTTCGGGAGACGCTTTGCGTTGGCGTAGCCTGTCTGAAAGACTTACGACTCCGCTCAGCCAGCGGTCAACGGGCTCGATTCTCCGTAACCTTCCAAGTCGTGTCCCTAACCCGCGCAGGCGGGTTTTGGCTGTATAGGCGCGGTTTTAACGGCCCGCCTCTTAACTAGGGGCTAATGAGATCCCGTCAGACCGCCGCCAATTCCGCCTGCTGCCGGACTGGGGCAGGTGCCTCCGGCACAGGGCAATAGACTTCAGCGGAGTTATTGGGGCTCTCGATCAACTTCACCTTGTAGAGGGTCGCCCCAGTGGTGCGAATGGGTTCCCGCAGCAGATCGCGAATGTGAACTGCAATATTTTCAGCAGTAGGCACCACTTCAGCGAAGTAGGGAATGTCCTTATTCAAAAAGGTGTGGTCAAAGGGCTCCACCACGTGATCCTCAATGGCGGTTTGCAACTCCACCAGATCCGCCAGCATCCCTGTGCGGGGATCAATTTCCCCCTTGACAGTGACCTCTAGGTGGTAATTGTGGCCGTGGCCGTGGGGGCGGGCGCACTTGCCGTAGATTTCCAGGTTGTCCTCATAACTGAGGTTGGGCAGCGCTAAGCGGTGAGCAGCGCTGAAGTGGGTGCTGATAGTGAGATACGCTTCCATACCGTTTCCTGTGTATTCGGCCCAGAGTTCAGGGTGTTCAAAAAGTTGAATTTTGACAAGGGGCAGGTGAGAACTGAGGCGCTGCCACAAAACCCGCGCCATGTGCTCGGTGGTGGGTAGGGTGGCCCGAAATTCGGGCCACACCTCATTGAGATAGGAAAAATCGAGCTGTCCGGTCACCTCTCGCCGGATGACGTGTTTGACATCGGAGAGGTTGAGGACCATACCATATTGATCCAGCTCCCCCACCATAGAAACGTAGAGGACGTAATTATGGCCGTGGCCGGGAGCCTGGGTACATTTGCCAAAACGGGCGACGTTTTCCTCAGGGCTCAACTCTGGGAGCCAATAGCGATGACTAGCTGAGAACTGAGCGCGACGGTTGATGATGCATTGCATGGGGAGAGACCCAGGGTTTCTGAGTTAAGTTCCGTAACGTATTCTGTTATCAGCATAGTAGAAACCACTGGTCTCCGGGGCGGTAGCGGTGGAAGGGCGATGGTCATTGACGTAGCCGCCCTAAGGGGTCACCGCCTATCAGGAAGCAGGGGGGATTGACAAGAAGTAAATAAATATTGCATTCTTCTCTCATAATTACCCGGCCCAGTGCATCAAACCCCTGCCCAGTAGCACTTTCTCTCTAAAGCTTGGATAACTTTTATTTTCATGAGTTGCTGACACGAGGCCAAAAATCGTAAAATTGAATACAGAATACTGAGAATCGTTCATCTCGATAGGTCACGCACTTGTATCGTCAAGTCTGCTAAAGCCTTCGAGACGGAAGTAGGGACTCCCCGAAGGAACGCGCCTCTCCGTCGTGAACATGAGTGAATGGCTAAGCTTGGAGGCGAAAAATGAAACTTTGTTACAGAGGCGTTGAGTACGACTATACTCCCCCTGTTCTAGAGGTAACGGAGAGTGAGGTTCTGGGCTGCTATCGGGGTCGCCCCTGTAACTTCTCCTACGTGCGGCATATCCCCTTTCCGCAGCCTGTTGCGGCGATGAAATTCCGGGGCCATGCCTACCAGACCAATAGCCATGGCAGCCTAGAGCCCTTGGCGCAAATGCCCGAGGCCGAAGTGGTACCGCCAACTCCCGCCTATCGTTCCATGACCCAGGCAAGGCGGCAACTGTTGAAGGAAGCGACCCGCATCCACCAAGACAACATTCGTCGTTCTCTAGAGCATCGGATGGCGATCGCGCGGTCCCAGGGCAATGATGGACTCCTCCATCAACTTGAAGAGGAACTGCACCAGTTTGCCTGATTTCCCCTAAGACACAAGGGGGAAACATGACCTGCTTCTGCGGCACGGAACCAGACTGGAACCTCCCGCAGATCCAAAATTTAATCGTTGTGCTGTAGCTGGAGCAGAGGGGTGTGCGATATCGCACACCCCTTTTTTTGGGGAGATGCTGGGGTCAGTCACTAGCAGCGGGGGAGCCATCGATAACCGAATCGTGTTGCGGGCTTTGAGCAGGGCAATATGCTCTTCGCGGATGATGGTCAAATCTGGGTATCGATTACGGGGCTCTCCTCGGACTTCTAGCTCTAGCCCGTGACCCCGCAATCGTCGATGGCCCACCAAGGGCAGAAACAGCGTAAACAGCAGGTTGGCAATCTCGACATTCATGCCGGATTCTGGGGCCACAGCAATCAATTCCCCATTGAACAGCTCATAGAGGGTATCTGTCCCGTCATCGTAGGACAGATATGCTTCAAAGCTCTGAAACCTTGGCTTAAGCTGGACCATGGCAGACCCTAGACTTCCAGGGCGTGTCACGATGCCCTATGCCTGATATTCTATGGCTCTGATCTATGGTGACCTATTAGGGTGACCGATATTAGGGTAGGGGCAAGGCATGGTGGCCATCCAGGAGGTCTTTGCAACCCAAGCTCCATCCTGGTGCGGTTTACCGCTTGACCCCTGTGGTCGCAATGCCCTCGATAAACTGACGCTGCCCGACGAGAAACAGTAGCACGACGGGCACCGTGGCAATGACCACCGCCGCCATCAGCAGGGGCCAGTCATTGGAAAATTGATCCTGGAAGGACATCAGCGCGAGTTGCACGGTTCGCAACTCGGGGCGGGTGGTGAAAATAAGGGGTTTGAACAAATCATTCCATTCGCCAATGAAGGTGAAGAGAAACAGGGTGATCAGAGCGGGACGGGCCAAAGGCAGCATAATCTGCCACAGGATTTGCCAGCGGCTGGCCCCATCTAGGGCCGCTGCCTCCTCCAGTTCTACGGGAATGGTGGTGAAATACTGGCGCATCAGGAAAATGCCGTAGCCATTGGCGGCGGTGGGCAAAATCAAGGCCGCGTAGGTATTGATCAGATGACCCCATTTCAGCACGAGGAAGATCGGCACCACCAGCAGTTGAAAGGGAATGATCAGGGAGACAATTACCGCCAGCAGGACAAACTGCCGTCCCTGAAATCGCAGCCGCGCTAGGGCATAGCCCGCGAGGGCAGAGGTGAAGATTTGCAGCGCGGTCACCATCAGGGCGACGAAGGTGGAGTTGGCGAAGGCCAGGGGAAAGTGGCCCCGCCGCCAAGCTTCTCCATAGCTATCCAGGGTCCAGACCTGGGCAGCTTCACTGCCCACCACCGCACCGGGGGGATGGAAGGAGGTGGTCACGACAATGGCTAAGGGCCACAGGACAATGGCTGCCCCAATTAGCAGTAGCACCAAATTCAGCCAGAGCCAAAATTTGCGAGTCGGCACTAGATCAGCCCGAGGCATAGGGTTAGGAGAAAAATTGCGGAACAGCGAGTTGAATATCGGGAAATGCCAGTGGTGAAACAGACCCGGTGGTCAGGTTCGTTGCAACCTGGTAATCGCCATCTACGGGATCCCGGTATTGAGTCAGAGTGCGATCGCGCAAATTGACCACCCAGTAGTCTCTAATCCCTGCGGCAGCATAGACCTGTCGCTTGTCCTTAGTATCCTTGAGGAGGCTAGAACGGGAAAACTCAATGACCAAATACACCTGATCCGCTCTCGGATGATCAGCCAGATAGGACTGATTCACCACCAACGCCACATCAGGCTCAGGTTCACTGTCACTGCCTAGAAGGGTAATGGGCTTCCCTGAACGCACTCGATACCGCCCCGCCGCGATCGCACCTAGCACCTCTGATGTAGTGCTACTCAGCTCGGCATGATCTGGACCCTCAGGAGGCATATTGACGATGAGCCCATTCAATAATTCCACCGGGCGATCCTGGAGTAACCCTGACATCGCCAAAGCGTGGTAGTCCCCTAGAGTCCAACGGGCAACGGTTACCGTCATGGCGTGATCTCCAGAAGGGAAAGATGAGACAGGACGCTAGCTCCATTGTAGATATAGCGACATGCAGTTGGGTACAGAGCGGTGTAGGTACAATTTAAGAACGTTGCGGTGCCTCCGATGCAAACCACCACGCTCTATGACCAAGATTTTTATGCCTGGACTCAGCACCAGGCTAAACTACTGCGTGCGGGTCAATTAGGGGAACTTGATCTCGAAAACTTAATTGAGGAGATTGAATCCTTGGGTCGGCAAGAGCGGCAGGAGTTGCGCAACCGATTGGGAGTGCTGCTGGGGCAACTGCTCAAGTGGCAGTACCAGCCCGCAGCTCGATCTAAGAGCTGGGTTTACACGATTAGAGAGCAGCGTCGGAAAATTCAGCGCCACCTGAAGGAAAACCCGAGCTTGAAACCCTACCTAGACGAAGCTATTGTTGCTGGCTATGAAGACGGTCTGGATCTGGTAGGTCGAGAAACACCTCTCGACCCTGAACAACTCCCCCAATCTTGCCAGTTCTCTAAGACAGAGATTTTTGAATCACCGATAGACTAGTACTGCAAGGCAGAAGGATGTAGGGCTGTGCCCGTGCTTAGCAGTCAGAAGGATGAAAGGGATCCCAGGATATACAAGGGTTTTGCCTTGGCAGATAGGTGCTTCACTTACGCCCTACGGTACTAGTACTGGGCGGCGGAAATCCTGTGCCCATTTCCCCTAGGTGGTGCATTGTTACGGTGCATTGCTTCGCGTGGGCGAAGACGCGCCTTAGCGTTATGCACCCTACGAAACCCTGAAAATCAAACCTGATGATGCACCAGCCCAACATTTTCCGGTCCCCTCGCCCCCTGGGAGAGGGCTAGGGTGAGGGGCCGAGGTGTACCACGATAGAACGGTTAGGGTATTTGCGCCGCAGAGTACTGGCAACCCTAAGGTCACGAGGTTGACGGTGGGGCGGTTGACGGTGACGAGGCGCTAAAATTCTTATCCTCCACCTCCACCCCCGCCAAGTTCTTGAACGCCCCCAGGGCATACATGGTATAGGCCCGCAGGGTGCCGTGGATGGTCTGTAACTGGGCCTTGATCACCTGCTGCCGTCGCTCTGGGGGCGTGATGCCGTAGCTTTCCCGGCTGGGGTTTTCTAGCGCCGAGGCAGAGCCTCGGTGAGGATTCCCAGGCAGAGCCTGGGAACCAGGAAAGAGAGGGGAACCGTGAAGATTTCTAGAGAATTTCCAGGCTCACCTGATCCGCCGTGGGGGGGGGCAGGTGGGGTTGCTTGGGGTGGATGCGGATGATGAAGGCTGCTTTGCGATCCAGGGGTTTCGTTACCTGCTGAGCCTTCCGCAGGGGATACCAGTCCAGGGGAAAACAAAAGCGATTATAGAGGCTGAAGAAAATGTCGTGGGTGGCCACCAGTTCCGGGGCGAACTGGATGGACAGGGATTCTCCCCGCTTCAGGGCTCCGTAGTGGAATTGGGTTTCTGGGTTGGGCACCGGCAGAAACACATCTCGCACGAATTGCTGCGGCAAAAGCTGCCGATAGCGCAACAACGGGTAAACATAGCCATTCAGGCCGCGATGAATCAGCCCTTGGCGGTGGATCAGATCGCGGTAGAACCGATTGGCATCGGGAGGAGCCGCTATGGATTTCTCCGCCAACGCTGCCTCCCCATCAACCCGAATCTCCGGCAGGGTGACGGGATCGGCCCAGTGGTAGTGGCGCAGCCCCACCAGGTAGCGTCCGGGGGGCAGGGCCACGGTTTCCCATTCCTGATCTCCAGAAACACTGAGGGAACTGATGCTGGCGAGGGTTTGGTAATCCTTGAGGGTGTAGAAAACTGCTGTCCAACTGGGGGTGCTGCGGCTAATGGTGGCGATATTGAGGCTGAGGGAGGTTTCAACGGTGAATGGACCTGCGATCGCAATTAGGGAATGGAGGTTCCACCGGGCGCGACTCATGGCCCACAGTAGCTTGATGGGTTTCGCCAAAAATTCCGCCGACACCACCTGCCACTGAGGCGTTTCCTGCTTATTGAGAGGACTGTAGTAGCGGCTGAGGTTCGTCAAGGTCCACCGCAGCACCCGAGAGAAACCAAAGGACAAGAGCCCCAAGGGCATTTCCCATAGGGCATCTAGATCAACGGAAGAATGGGGCGGTGGGGATTTCATCATGGCTTTAGAGTGAGTCAGCGCTGTTTTCCAGAATAGCCCTGTGCACGACTTGGAAGGTTACAGAGCACCGAGCCCGTTGACTGCTGGCTGAGCGGAGTCGTTCGCGCAGCGTCTCCCGAAGGGAGAAAGCCAGCCACACCACCGGGGTCCTGCCGTTCCCTTCGACTCCGCTCAGGGAACTGGATGTCTGCATGGAAACAACGACATGGCAAACTTTTCAGCTCGTTTCAAGACATAACCTTCCAAGTTGTGCCCGTACCCGGTAGGTAGAAACGCAAAAAAGGCGCAGCCGGAGCCGCGCCTTTGTCAGGTTAGGTTAGCGGGTTAAGCAACCTACACCAGCCACTCTTCCACCGCTTCCGCCTTGGTATTGGTCCGGCGGTGGGGGGTTTCGCGGTTGAACTTCATGTGGATGGCCCGGTTCTGCTCGCCATCGGCAGCTACCGCCAGAATGGGGAAGTCGATCAGCCCATCCTGGAAGGACATCTGGAAACGGAAGGTGCCATCGGGGCTGAGCTGGATCGGCTTGCCGCCAATGGTAACGGTGGCATCGGGTTCCGTGGCTCCGTATACGATCAGTTCTGCGTCGGCCACTAGCCAGAATTTGCGGGGACGGATGGGGACAGCGGAGGCAGAGAAGCCCAGGCCCGCACCCGACATCGTCAAGCCCGATGCCGTGGGAATCGCCCACATGCCCACCCCAGAGGGGAAGACATAGGAGCTGACCGCCTGCTCGGGAACCTGCTGCATGGAACCAAATAGAGACCCGGCAACCCGCTGCGCCTCGGCTCCCTGGGCCATGCCAAAGATTTCCTCGTAGATGGGGTTGCTGGCGGTGACCTTGCGGCTGGGGGGCGTCAGGGTGATGAGGGTCTTACCGCGCAGATCCTGATCCCAGCCCACGGTGATGAATTCATCTTCTACCCAGTCGGAGGGGTAGACCGGGGGAATATGGACGACGGCGGAACGGGCCAACACTAGCCAGCGCCCGTCATTACACACATAGCCAATCTCCACGGCATAGTCGCGATCGCTGACGGGGATAGGCAAATACCATTCCCGTGCCAGCTCATCACACTCGTACTGTTGCAGGCTGTGGGGAGCCTGGGAGTTGATGTCGATATCGGTCACGTCGTAGAACCGCAGGGCCAGACGGGCACCCCCCTGGCGACGCAGTTCCTCTTTGTGGTCGTTGGGGATATCCCAGTAGGCATAGGCCCATTGCGGGTCGCGGGGCATCAGCACGACGCGGCTCTCGCCGTAGCCAGAGGGCAGTTCCCCCAGTCCCTCATCCACAGAAGCCAACGCTTCCGGAGGTAGGGGATCGGTCACGGGGGCAAACTTAGCTGCCTCCACCTCGGTTTGCCCCTCAATCGCGGAGGTGGGGGCAGGGATAGAGGTGGTGCGGCGAACCTGAGCCGATTGAATGGATTCAATCAATTCCGTCTTGCGCATCCGGCTGTAGCGAGAGACATCTAGGTCACTGGCAATCCGGCGCAGTTGCCGGAGGGTCATATCTTCTAAGGACAAATTGGGGGACAGACTGGTTTCGGACATTGGGGACTCTCCTCAACTGCAACAGTCATTGAAATGGGCGTCGAAACGGGGCAATATCCGGGGGCGCATCCCTGGATGGGGATCACGCTGCAACCTTGGGGATCACAGGTTGGCCTTACTATGCCAGAAAGCCCTTCTGGGATCAAGGGGCGAAAAGGCTTGATATACGGCCTTTCAGCCCAGATCAACCAAACGTCGTCCCTCTGGGGGATCGCAATGTCATGATCTCATGACTTATGGAGATCGTTGTAATTGCATATGTCACGAAAACAGGACTTTTTGATCTCCAGAGAAATTTATCCTCAACCCTGGCCATAGATCTCGGCATAGATCGCCACTTGTTCGCCCACAGTCGTAGGGGTGGGGATGAACATCTGGAGGTCCGACAAAGAACCCGTACCCTGTTCTCATGGCGACATGCAGTTGAATTGCGTACATCCCTGAGGGCACACAGCCGTTCGCCCCTACCGTGGTCGTACTGGATTGAGATGAATACCGCTAAAATATTTCGACCCTAAAGGGGTCGCCAATTCCCCGCCAGCACAAACGCTGCCCAATAATAGGGATGGCTATATTCCTCGGACTGAATCAACTCCAACTGCACCGCCCGCAGGGCTTCGCTGCGACCCATACCGCTGAGTAATTTTTCGTAATACCGGGCCATCAGGCTTTGGGTGCCGAAGTCATCCACCTGCCACAGGCTCAGCAACTGGGTCTCCGCGCCCGCAATCCCAAAAGCCCGCCGCAGACCATAGACTCCCTCGCCGTTGTTCACATCTCCCAAGCCGGTGTCACAGGCGGATAGCACGACCAACTGGGTACCGAATAGGTTCAACTGGGAAGCTTCTAGGGCGGTCAGTACCCCATCTTCGCCGCCACTGGCACGGGTATTGAATCCGGCCAGGGCAAGGCCCGATCGCAGTAGGGGATTTTCCACTTGGGCGGCTAACTGGGCCGGGGCAACACCACCCCCACCGGAGCCACTGGCGGAGACTACGGCAATGTCGCCACGACTGGTTTCTAGGGCGGTGCGATCTACGTTTTCCAAGAAGAAGCCATGGGTCGCAATATGGAGAATGCGGGGGGACTGCACCTCCTTCAGGGCGTTCTCGGTGGCCTGGTCACCTGCCAGAAGTACGGGATTGGTGAAGAGAGGCTGAATAGCTGCCAATTCCGCCTCCGTCCCCGGCAGTGGCCCAAACCGCAATTGCCCCAGCACCGTGGCCCGCTGGTTGTCGCCGCGACTACTGGCAATCTGCACGGTGGGGTCAGCCGTGTCGTAGTTGGGATTGCCCACTAGGACAGCGGGGTTGCGGCTGGGGGGGACGACCCCGAAGCGCACCAGGTCGCGGCCTGTATTGAGGTAGCTGATCTGGTATTGCTCAACTAAGTAGGTCGCTGAGCGTTCCCGGCTCGCGCCCTGAGCGGAGTCGAAGGGAGCGGAGTCGAAGGGAGCAGTCGCGGGCAATGCCTCAAAGGGCAGCAGATTCAGTTGGCCATCGGGGGAAATCAGCAAATGCTCTCGCCCCTGGAGGTGGGGGGCGATGGGGTCAAAGACCAATGCCTTGAGGGTGTCGGTAACGGTGTCAATACGATCGCGGCTTACTTGTACAGTGATGGCCGCTGTCCCCCGAAAATCAGCACGGGTATCTTGCAGTAGGCCCACAAAGGACAGGACAGCGGCATCAATCTCGGCAGCGTCGCCCAAATCCACCGCTTGGATGCGGCCATCGGGGAAGAGCAGGTAGGCGGCGTAACGGGCTGTACCGAAGTTGTTGTTCGCAGCCGTGGCATCAAAGGGTCGATAGCGAACGTACTCCACGAGAACGCCTTTGGTGGGGATCTGGGCCTGAACGGCGGCGATATCAACGGGGGTAGTTTCGACGCGGAAGGTGGCGCTGCGGCGGGCCAGGGTGGCTTCGAGTTGGGTGGCCTGGGCTTCTAGCTCCGCCAACCGAGCCCGGTATTGCTCAGGGGGGAGGTTTTCGGGGGGATTGAAGGTGAGATTGGCCAGTTGTCGCTGGGTGTCTGTGAGTTGGGCTAGGGTGGCTTGGTCATCGGGGGTGAGGTTTTGCCGCAGCCGTTGCAGGCTATCGGTACCGGCATCGAGGATGCGGCCTTTGCGCCGTAGCAGGGTGGTCAGGGCCAGTTCTGCTGCTTCGGGGGAGTCGGGAGCTGATTGGATGTTGAGGGAAATGGGTTGCTGGCCAGTACCCGATATCGTGGCCACATAGGCTTGGCGCTGGGTCTCGGGCAACGTCGTCAGGTTCAGATCCAGGTGCCACTCTTCAATGTCAAGCCCCTGACTGAGAAACATCACCGCCTCTCCATCGAGACCCTGGGCTTGGTACAGCGCGGCCAGGTTGTTGAGGCTGGTGGCCACATCGGGATGGCGATTCCCCAACTGCTCACGAAAGGTGGCGAGAGATTCTTGGTAGAGGGGTTCGGCCTCCCCATAGCGCCCCTGGGCACGGTACAGCCCCGCCAGGTTGTTGAGGCTGGTGGCCACATCGGGATGGCGATTCCCCAACTGCTCACGGCGGATGGCGAGGGATTCTTGGTAGAGGGGTTCGGCCTCCCCATAGCGCCTCTGGGCTTGGTACAGGCTTGCCAAGTTGTTGAGGCTGCTGGCTACATCGGGATGGCTTTCTCCTAATTGCTCACGAAGGATAGCCAGGGATTCTTGATAGAGGGGTTCGGCCTCCCCATAGCGCCCCTGGGCTTGGTACAGCGAGGCTAGGTTGTTGAGGCTGGTGGCCACATCGGGATGGCGATTCCCCCACTGCTCACGGCGGATGTCGAGGGCTTCTTGATAGAGGGGTTCGGCCTCCCCATAGCGTCCCTGGGCACGGTACAGCCCCGCTAGGTTGTTGAGGCTGGTGGCCACATCGGGATGGCGATTCCCCCACTGCTCGCGGTATATGTCGAGGGCTTCTTGGTAGAGGGGTTCGGCCTCCCCATAGCGTCCCTGGGCACGGTACAGCGAGGCCAAGTTGTTGAGGCTGGTGGCCACATTGGGATGGCGCTCTCCCAACTGCTCACGGCGGATGTCGAGGGCTTCTTGATAGAGGGGTTCGGCCTCCCCATAGCGTCCCTGGGCACGGTACAGCCCCGCTAGGTTGTTGAGGCTGGTGGCCACATCGGGATGGCGATTCCCCCACTGCTCACGAAGGATGGCGAGGGATTCTTGGAAGAGGGGTTCAACCTCCCCATAGCGCCCCTGGTCTTGGTACAGCAAGGCCAGGTTGTTGAGGCTGGTGGCCACATCGGGATGGCGATTCCCCAACTGCTCATGGCGGATGTCGAGGGCTTCTTGGAAGAGGAGTTCGGCCTCCCCATAGCGCCCCTGGTCTTGGTACAGCAAGGCCAGGTTGTTGAGGCTGGTGGCCACATCGGGATGGCGATTCCCCAACTGCTCATGGCGGATGTCGAGGGCTTCTTGGAAGAGGAGTTCGGCCTCCCCATAGCGCCCCTGGGCTTGGTACAGCCCCGCTAGGTTGTTGAGGCTGGCGGCCACGTTGGGATGGCGATCCCCTAACTGCTCACGGTATATGTCGAGGGCTTCTTGGAAGAGGGGTTCGGCCTCCCCATAGCGTCCCTGGGCTTGGTACAGGTTTGCCAGACCGATGAGGCTGGTGGCCACAGAGGGATGGCGATTCCCCCACTGCTCACGGTATATGTCGAGGGCTTCTTGGAAGAGGGGTTCGGCCTCCCCATAGCGCCCCTGGTCTTGGTACAGCCCCGCTAGGTTGTTGAGGCTGGCGGCCATATCGGGATGGCGATCCCCCAACTGCTCACGGTATATGTCGAGGGCTTCTTGGAAGAGGGGTTCGGCCTCCCCATAGCGCCCCTGGTCTTGGTACAGCCCCGCTAGGTTGTTGAGGCTGGTGGCCACAGAGGGATGGCGCTCTCCCAACTGCTCATGGCGGATGGCCAGGGATTCTTGGAAGAGGGGTTCGGCCTCCCCATAGCGCCCTTGGTTAAGGTACAGCAAGGCCAGGTTGTTAAGGCTGGTGGCCACATCGGGATGGCGATCCCCCAACTGCTCACGACGGATGTCGAGGGATTCTTGGTGGAGGGGTTCCACCTCCCCATAGCGCCCTTGGGCACGGTACAGCTCGGCCAGGTTGTTAAGGCTGGTGGCCACAGCGGGATGGCGATCCCCCAACTGCTCACGGCGGATGTCGAGGGATTCTTGGTAGAGGGGTTCGGCCTCCATATATCGCCCTGCTCGGTAGAGTTCAATAGCTCCCTGGTTCAGGGTGGTGGCTCGATCTAGAGCATCACTTTGTTCAGTGGTAGAGCTACTGCCCTGCCACTGGAGGCGATAGGAGTTGATCTCATTCGTACCAGTCCCTGCAACACCAATGGCATAGCTGCCCGTGCGGGGAAGTGTGGCTTGAAGGCGAGCAGTAGCTCCTGACGCCTGCTCCAGAATTTCCCTGGTTTCAGGGTCAAAAAGCACCAACAGCGCCGCGAAGCCATCGGTCGTGAGTTCAATGGTGAGGGTGTCACCCGCATTGCCCTGAATCGTATGGTAATTAACGCGGCGACCACTCTCCAGGGTGGTGCTATTCTCATCCAGTTGCCCAGTGATGGTAGTGGGGTTGGCCTGGGCTAGGGTGACGGGTGCTGCTTGCGGGGGCAGGGCTGCGGCTCCCGGTGCCCACAGCAGACCTGCCATCATCCATGCCGCCCATTGCCGTTGTCGTGCCATTGGTTTCCCCCTAGGTCCTCTCCGTAAAGTACCTATTTCCCCGCCCCGCCCACCTATTCACCACCCGTCTCTTTAGATTTCCCGCCAGCCACCCCGTAGACTGGGTCAAACGAAGTGAGACCCAGCAGATCAAGGGGCTGAAACCCGCTATGCTCAGGATGAATCGCTGCCAGCACTGCCCAAATGCCTACACTGTTGATCATTGGGCCATATCGGTTCTTTTGCTACGCCGGAGATCGTGACGAACCCCCCCACGTCCATGTTGAGAGGATGTTTTAAAAGTCACATTTGTCATTCCGAGAGTAGCGAAGCGGAACGAGGAATCTAGGCTTTGGGCCGCTACACCGAGATGCTTCACTACGCTATCGCTCCATTCAGCATGACATTGGATACTTCTCAAACATCCTCTGAGCGTGACCAAGCGGAGGCCAAGTTTTGGCTAACTCCAGTTCGACTCCACAGCAATAAGGGGTTTAGTCGCAAAGAAATCAACCGTATTCAGAAGCAAGTCGAAGAGAATCAAGAGCAATTATTGGAGGGCTGGCATGACTTCTTTAATGGTTGACTTAAAGGACATTCCCACCATTCAGTCAGTCGAGATCACTGATGACACCTTATCCGTTGATCTTGTAGATGGCTGGACGATTTCTGTGCCGATCGCGTGGTATCCACGGCTGTTGCAGGGGTCTCCCAAAGAGCGCCAGGATTGGCGATTTATTGGTCATGGCGCAGGAATTCATTGGAATCAGCTTGATGAAGACATCAGTGTCAAAAATCTGATTCTGGGTCAGCCCTCAGGAGAGAGCCAACCATCATTTCAGCGATGGCTGAGTCAACGTCAAGCAGCAAACTGAGAAATAGCAAGCCCTGCGCCACTTGGCAGAAGGTGATGCCGTGTGATCATTTCCATGCCTTATAGCTCCACCTCACCCTAAGCCGCATCCGACTCAATCGGCTTAACCGTGAGGGTCAGCCTCACCGACTTCAGCACAGCCATCAAATTAACCAGCGTCGGGTTCCCCTGATCCGACAACATCTTGTAAAGACTCTGGCGATTGAGTTGGGTAATCTCAGCCAGTACCCCAATGCCCCCATGGGCAGCCGTCACATAGCGCAGTGCCGTCAAAAACTCCTCAATGGAGCCGCCCGCGATCGCGGTCGAGAGATATTCCGCCGCCACCTCTACATCCTGTAATTCCTCAATTGCTGATGGCTAGGGCATTGTCACTCCAGCATCCTGAGGTGTTATGAAATGCTCTAAATATCAACTAATTCTATTTGCAGGCGTTTACCCAAAATAGTTGCGGCCCGCTCCAGGGTTTTCAGTGTCACGGACGTATTGACAGGATCTAGTAACCGATTTAGAGAAGAACGACTGGTATTCATGGAAGTGGCCATTTGGGACTTGCTCAACCCTTTACGGTTCATTTCTTGCAAGATTTGCCATGCCAAAACGCGCTTGAGTGCGATTGCATTTACCTCTGCCAAGATTCCCTCCTCCTCTAGCCAATCATCTAAAGAAGAGCCAATACAGGGACTATTCATCATTACTTTGCCTCCAGAATGCTTTTGCGCTTCAGTGCCAGATTCAAGTCTGAGGCTGGGGTCTTTTGCGTTTTTTTAATAAATCCATGTAGCAAAATCATATTTTCTCCATAGATACAGAAGAGCACACGGGCGATTTTGCCATTGGGGAGGTTTGACCGAACTTCGTAAAGCCCTTTGCCCATTGGGCGACAGATTGGCATCCCAATGGGCCACCCATACTCAACAGTTTTAATATCAACCCCGACAACTTTTCGTTCAGATGGCTCAAGCGACTTGAGCCATTCTCTGACTGGCTCATTTCCTCCCTCTGACTGATAAAACCTGGCAGGTAAACGCTTTGCTTCCATTGATGGACATTGTACCTTTTTTGGTTCGACCTAGCTAACTATCCCAAGAACTACGCTGGCTGGCAGAGGACGGTTACTATCGGGGTTAGTGTCGAACTGCATTGACCTCAGCCAGGATGTCATCATCGCTGACATCTTCAATCGACGGTTGGACATAGAGTTCCTGTAGCAAAGCCGTGAGATCAGTCGAACGAGAGATCAAGGGTTGTAGCAGTTTAGCCGGGGGGAGTGAATCATTACAGCGGCGGGATGCTGGGTTACTACCCGTTCGCTACCCTAGGACTAGGTCGTCCAATATCGTGAAGTGAGCTGCGAATGTTGAACATTTCTCTGCCAGAGCAACTGCAAGCTTTTATCGAAGCGCAAGCTAGATCTGCGGGGATGGGCTCGACTAGCGAGTATATCTGTCAATTGATTTTGCGAGAACAGGCAAGGGTTGCTCAGCAAGCACGGGTAGAAGCCCTGCTGCTAGAGGGTTTGGACAGTGGCGATGGGGTAGAAGCCACCGACGATTGGTGGGACCAAAAGCGGGCTCGACTGGTTGAGCAATCTTAACCTCAGATTCTCTATGCTGCCCAGGATATCAGCAGCATTTTGGATGGCGAAGATTGAGATGGGTAATCTCAGCCAGTACCCCAATGTCACCATGGGCAGCCGTCACATAGCGCAGTGCCGTCAAAAACTCCTCAACCGAGCCCCCCGCGATCGCGGTCGAGAGATATTCCGCCGCCACCTCTACATCCTGTAATTCCTCAATTAACAGGTCGTCATAATTTTCAGGAATCGTCATTTTTTATCCCTGTTGCACAACCCGAGTTGATCGCAACTTCAGTAGGGATAGAAACTCCGCTAACTCCACTAAGCCCTCGGCCTCCGATCGCTCTAGTGGCGATAATACTTGCCCCTGATCTTGACGATCCAGCAAGTATTGAAGGCGTGCCTGAACTGCATCAGGCAGGTGAAACTGTGTCAGCGCGAGAGGAATTTCGATGGTGTCAACCATGTTTACAGACCGCTTCTGTACAACGACCTCAATGTCTATCAGTGTAGACACTTGCCCTAATTTACTGCCGCTGCTCTGATTTGCAGGGGGTATTGAATTCAGATCGCGTCTTAGGCACTGTCATGGTTGAATGACGGAGGATTCCTGAGGGAGCTATCACAAGGAGTATTGCCGTGACAGAGATTGATCCCACCCCAGACTCAGCAACGGGAAGCCGTTGGATTAGTCGGCTGCTGCCCGCCGCTGTTCGACTTTGGCTCCATTCCCAGGCAGAGCACATCGAAAACCTGGTGTTTGACATCCAGGGGCGCGATCGCGAAATTCTACGCGGTTACCTACCGGGCGTCACCCTCTCGGCAGAAAAAGCCATTTACCAAGGGATGCACCTGAGCCAAATAGCGGTTCAGGCCAGAGAAATCCGCGTCAATTTGGGGCAAATTCTGCGGGGTAAACCCCTAAAGTTGCTGGCGGCTTTCCCTGTCACGGGGCGGGTTTGCTTAACTGAAGCCGATTTGAACGCTTCCCTCACCTCCGAACTCCTGGGGGAAGGACTCTACGATTTCCTCACCCAATTGGCAGCGGCCCAGACGGAAACTGGGGATCTACAAACGGTACTAGCCGCCTGCTCCGACAAAACGGTGCAGCCCTACTACGAGCCCCAAGCGACACTGGGGGAGGGGGTTATTGTCCTGAAGCTCGTCCCTCGACCCGGACAAGCTGTCCCCGCCATCTCGATTGAGACGGGCCTTGCCATTACCGACGGGCGGTATCTGAGCCTGCAAGAGCCGCGCTGGCTCTCCCCCTCAGAGTCCAGTGACCGTCAGGAATTGCCCGGTCTCCAGGGGTTTTCCCTAGACCTCGGCCCCGAAGTAGCCCTCTCGGAATGCACCATCAGCCCCGGCCAACTGGTGCTAGCAGGTGGCCTCCAGGTCTTGCCCTAGGCACGGCACCCCTCTATTCGGCGAACAAGGGGCTTAAGCCCCTTGCCTGGACTTAACCTGACTGGCGAACAAGGGGCTCAAGCCCCTTGGCTGGACCTAACCCGAGTGAGGACCGCTATATCTCAGCAGGATTCACCTCGGCAAAATCGGCAGCAGTATAGCAGCAGTTTTAACCGCCCTGAGTTCCGTAGGGTGCATAACGCTAAGGCGTGGCTTCGCGAATGCACCCTACCAGTGCTCAACGGTTCCGGTACTTTAGACCTGTTGTGAAATAGGGGATAATAGCCTCTAGAGCTAGTTAACCCGGTTGTGCCGTGCTGAACCTCCAACGCGCCCTCAAGAGTGACCGCCTCCTGCGGGCTTTGACCGGTTTGAACCGGAAAGCCTTTGAGGAACTGGAATCCACCTTCGCTCAGGTGTTGGCCCATGCAGAGGTTCCCCGTCGGAGTCCCTTACCCCGTCAACGGGCCACCGGAGCCGGACGAAAACCCAATTTAGCAACGGTCGAGACCAAACTGTTCTTCATCTTGTTCTACTTCAAGGTGTATCCGACCTTTGATTTGGCCGGTGTCCTGTTTGACCTGGATCGCGCTCAGGCGAATCGTTGGATGCATCGCCTCCAACCACTGCTGGAGGAAGCCCTGGGTGAAAAAATGGCGTTGCCGAAACGCAAATTGACCAGTCTTGAAGAATTTATCGAAGCCTTTCCCGAGGTGGAACGGGTGATTCTTGACGGGACTGAACGCCCCATTCAGCGGGCCAAAGACCGGGACCAACAGAAGGAAGATTACTCAGGCAAAAAGAAGCGCCATACCCGCACCCACCTGGCTGGTGTCGCCCCAGACCGCCAGATTCTCGTATTCAGCACCGCCTATCCCGGTAAGGCGCACGACAAAGGCATTCTCAATAGCGAGGGATGGGCCGAGTGGATTCCTGATGACGTCAAAATCCAGGGTGATTCAGGCTTTCAGGGGCTGCAAAACGAGTATGTCAACGTAGAGATTCCACACAAGAAACCTAAGGGCGGACAACTCACCGATGAGCAGAAAGCTGAGAATCAAGCCCTCGCCCGAGAACGGGTCGTCGGGGAGCATGCCTTTGCTGGCCTAAAACGCTATGGGATTGCCGCCCAGGTCTATCGCAATCGCAAAGCGAACTTTGATGACCGCTCCATCTTCACAGCGGCAGGACTCTGGAACTTTTATCTGATGGCCGCTTAACCGAGGGAGAGAGGAAGGAAGTCGCCCTTGAAGGTTTTGACTGAGCACTATTTCACAACAAGTCTTTTATTTAGACGCACGTCTCTAACCCGGCAAAATCGGCAGCAGCAGCGTCGCAAAGTAATAGACAATCGGAGCCGTAAACACATAGCTGTCGGCCCGGTCCAAAATCCCCCCATGGCCGGGAATGAGTTGGCCCGAATCCTTAACCCCTGCATCCCGCTTCATCAAGGATTCCGTTAGATCCCCCAGCAAGCTAGAGACCCCAATCAAGGCCCCCAGAGCCGCCCCCGAAAGCAGGGGATAGGGCCAGCCCAGTCCAGCAGAACTGAGGGCTCCCACCGTAATACTGCCAATAACCCCAAATACCGCCCCTTCTACTGTTTTCTTAGGGCTGATATCCGACAGGGGTGTACGACCAAAAGAGCGACCCACCAGATACGCGCCAATATCTGCCGCCCAAATACAGGCAAAGGCAGTCACGGTCAGGGTCAACCCCAGGGGGAGGGTGTCGATCGCGAGGGGCCACTGAGGCCAAAACCCCTGAAGGGGCAAGGTGCCCGCCGCCCCTAAATCCCGCAGGCGAATCCAGTAGCTAGGCAGATATCCCCCATAGAACAGTCCGAGAATCGAGGCTGCTACATCAGCGATCGTGGCCCGCTTAGGCTGAAACAGCAGATAAAAACAAATGAAGGTTCCCCCCAACGGCAGCACCGCATTGGCCAAGGCGGGAGACAGGTGGGCCACCAGTAGTAACAGTTGGCTCACGACAAACGTAGTCTTCGCCGCCGGGAAAATGCCCTTGGCCTGGACCAGTTGAAAGATTTCCCGCTGCCCCAGAAACACAATGACCCCAAAGGCTAGGGTGAAATACCAGCCCCCCAATACCACAATCGCCAGCGCCAAGGTAATAGCCACAACGGCGCTGATAGTACGAGCCATAGGAATGGGGGGAGGCACTGAGGCGAAGTCCTTCATAAATAAGGTGAGTGGGAATCGACCCCAGAGAATTGACCCTCATGGTCACATCGGGTCTGAAGTCAGGCTAATCATAGTCAAGCGAGAATTTCAAGGTACGACTTCAGGCCATCTCCACCAGGGATGCCAACGCTGCCGTGTAAGTTAATCCTCCCTTAATCCCTATAGTTTCACCTGTTTGGCGTTGCTTCGCCGCCAATGGATCTCGACTTTCCCCGTAAATCACCCCACCACCACCCTCTTTACGCTTCCAACACTTTTTCCAAACCTCCCATCCCAATCCACCAGAAACGCCCCACAATGGAAAAGGCCCTTTGCTCTGTCGCTAGCTGTATTCCCTTCATGTTTAAGACCCAGGATCTCCACGTTGTTGAAACGCGCCCACTGGTGAGCCCTGCCTTGCTGCACCACGAACTCCCCATGACCGAGCAGGCGACAGCTTTAGTGGCCCAGACCCGCGATCGCATCCGCAACATTCTCTACAACGAAGATCGGCGCTTGTTGGTGATTGTTGGCCCCTGCTCCGTCCATGACGTGGATGCCGCCTGCGACTATGGCCGTCAACTGGTGAAACTGCGCGAAGAACTTTCCGATCGGCTAGAGATCGTCATGCGGGTGTACTTCGAGAAGCCCCGCACCAGCATCGGCTGGAAAGGGTTGATCAATGACCCCCACCTAGACAACAGCTACGACATCAACACCGGGCTACGCCTTGCCCGTAAACTGCTGCTGGACCTCGCCGCCATGGGGCTCCCCGCCGCGACGGAGCTGCTAGATCCCATTACCCCCCAATACATCGCTGACATAATCACCTGGACCGCCATTGGGGCACGGACCACAGAAAGCCAAACCCACCGGGAAATGGCCTCTGGTCTATCCATGCCCATTGGCTTCAAAAACAACACCGATGGCAGTCTCCAAGCGGCGACTAACGCCATGCTGGCCGCCAGTCAGCCCCACCATTTCCTGGGCATCAACCACCATGGTCTCGCCAGCATTGTCACCACCACAGGTAACCCCGATGGCCATCTGGTGCTGCGGGGGGGCAAGCATGGCCCCAATTACGATCGCACCCATGTACAACAGGCCACCGCAGAACTCACCAAGGCGGGGTTGAATCCCCGGATGATGGTGGATTGCAGCCATGCCAATGCTGACAAGGACCACAATCGTCAGGTTGCGGTGCTAGAAAGTGTCGTGGATCAGGTGCGGTCCGGCTCCCGAAGCATCCTTGGGGTGATGGTCGAGAGCCATCTGGTGGCGGGCAAGCAGTCGATTCCCAGTAATCTCAGCCAGTTGGTCTACGGGCAAAGCATCACCGATGCCTGTGTCAATATGGACACCACTGCTACCATGCTACGCACCCTGGCCGCCGCCGTAGAACCCTCCCTCCAGACGTCCACCACCTAGTACTGCAAGGCGGAAGGCAGAAGGCAGAAGGGGCAGAAGGGGCAGAAGGGGCAGAAGGGGAAATCCATGCCCCACAAGGGTTCCTGCACCTATTTTGTCCCGCTTGCGGCAATCGGGACGCTTGCGCGACGATGGCAGGAATAGTTCCGCTAAGTTGCAACCTGTCACCCCCTGCATTGGGCGCGGAAACCGTTCCCCTACCGGGAAATTCCGTATTGGGCACGGGTACCCCGTCCCGACGGCGACATCCTGCGTTGGGCGCGGAAACCGCGCCCCTACCGGGAAATTTAATTCAAAACTCAAAACTCAAAACTCAAAATTCATATCACCCCCCCAACACCTAGCTAGCCTGCTTGGCTAAAATCGCGGTTTTGACCTCGTTCCTAACCTTCTCCACAATGGGCTCCCAATCCTCAGCTTTATACTTCAGGGGTTCTCCCAGGCGTAGACACTGCTTAACAAGGTAATCGACCGTTGCTCGGGCCATTTGATCGGGTTTAGGACCATTGGCAACAAAAAAGTCATAGTCTTGCCAGAACACCAGCTCATAGGTATAAAACCCATCCTTATTGAGAAAATGGCTGGCCTTGAAAATCTGAAGCCGATGGGTGGGGACAATTTCTCCCCGTTGGCGGCGGGCTTTGGCCGCTTCCCGTTCCTCTTCTGCCTTGGGGGTGTGGGCCGTGGGCAGTGGCCCTAGAAAGTCACAGTAGATGTGGAGATCCATTGATGAGGTGCTGGCCACCATCTGGGCCGAGTTCATGTCTCGTCGCTTGGGGGAATACATCCAGGTGCGTACCGCCCGAGGGGTGTCCCGACCTTCTAGCAGAGAGATCACACCGTTATCGCCTTCAATGGTGTGCATAGACTGGAAGGGCGGACGGCTAGTGCCTGTCTTTTCGCTACGAGCCCACAACATGCGGCGAATAAAGCTGAGACTATCTTCAAGGATGCGATCGAATATCATGGTGTCGCCTTTCAGGGATGGATTTAGGATTGTCGAGTTCAGGATTCGGATTCAGGATCTGGCCCTCGTCACTGGCCTTCATCACTGGCCCTCATCCGTAGGGGGTGAAGCTGTTCTACTGATGCCCGTTACCCAGAAGAGTCTAGGGTTGGGTAAGTGTGCCATTGCCTTTCGGAACACACCGCAGCTTCGGAAAATGGTGTTTTGGATTCATAGCCCTGCGGGCCTGACTACGCTAACGCCACAATGCCCCTAGGGTGACTCGGGGGGTCGAGGTCTACAGTCTTAAAATTCCCAATTGAGGTGCTAGTGCAACTGGGGGAAGATTACCTAGGGCGCACTCCAATTACGACTACAACGAAGGCAGAGAAAGGATTTTGGAACCTTACGTCCGTTCATGGGGTGGGCTAAATTGCCTACAATTGAGAAATCGATACGAAACCTGTTCTCTCTCTCTCTTTACCGCCGATGGCTGTCCTCAGCATTGCTAAAGAAAACCGTCAGATTACTGAACTAGAGGCCATCTGGGCCTACCTTCAGAGTATCGACCTCGATTATGAACAGTGGGAACCCGCCCATCCCCTATCTCCGGAGGCTACCGCCGAGGATATTCTGACCGCCTACCAAGGGGAGGTCGATCGTCTCAAGGCGGCGGGGGGCTATGTGACTGCTGATGTCATCAACATCACGCCGGAAACCCCCAACTTGGAGATGTTGCTGAAGAAGTTCAACCAAGAACACTGGCATGATGAGGATGAGGTGCGCTTCATCATCTCTGGCCATGGGCTATTTCACATTAATCCTCAGTCGGGTCCGGTGGTGGCCATTGAGGTGGGGCCGGGGGATTTACTGGTGGTGCCTGGGGGAACGCACCACTGGTTTGATCTCTGCCGCGATCGCAGAATTCAGGCCATTCGCCTATTCCAAGATCCGGCAGGTTGGACCCCCCACTACACAGAGACAGGTAAGGAAAAAGGGTACCAACCCCTGTGCTTTGGTCCTGCCTTTGTCACTAGTTAGCCGTCATACACCGAGCCATTGGGCATGGTGGCATCCACGAGACAGGCTCCCTCTAGTTGTGTGCCCCAGAGGTTGGCATGGGTGAGGTCGGCCCCCCGCAGGTCGGCCCCCCGCAGGTCGGCCTCCGCCAGATGGGCCATGCGCATATTGGCGTAGCGAAAGTTCGCCTGCCGCAGGTTCGCTTGCCGGAGAATAGCCTCTCGCAGATCTGTGCTTTCTAAATTGGCCCCTCGCAGGTCGGCTCGATGGAGATTAGCGCCGATCATATTGGCCCCAATCAGTATCGTGCCGCGCATTTGAGTCCCGGTGAGGTTAGCCATGCAGAGATTGGCAAGACTGAGGTTGGCAATATCCAGCGTTGCCCCGTGAAAGGCCGTGCCGATCAGATTGGTGACACTACAAACGGCAGCGGTGAGATTGGCTCCGTGCAGCAGCGCATCTTGCAGGCTGGCCATGGCCAGATTCGCTTCTCGCAGGTCTGCTTGGTTAAGCACGGCCTCCTTGAGGTTGGCCTTGCTGAAATTGGCGGTGTAGAGGGTCGCCCCGCGCAAATCTGTCCCCGAGAGATTAGCCTCCTGAAACTGGGCCATACAGGCATCTGCTTGCCCCATACGGACCTGGCGCAGATCGGCATGGCAGAGGCTAGCCTCCCGCAACACCGTGCGGGTAAGGTCAGCGGTGGTGAGTACCGCCGCATTCAGAATTGCTCCCTCTAGGTTGGCGTCGTGGAGCAGAGCTTCTCGCAGATCCGCCCCGGTCAAAATCGCTGACCCGAGGTCGGCATAGCTGAGGTCGGCGGTGTAGAGGAGTGCCTCCCGCAAGTTGCTATGGCGCAGGTCGGCATGGCGCAGGTCGGCCATGCAGCAGTCTACGGAAGATAGGTTAATTTGGCTTAGTTGGGCCTGTCGCAGTCGTGCTTCCCGTAGGTTAATGCGATCACTGGCTTTCCAACTTGCCTCTGCCCGAGATTCTGCTTCCTGACGCCATTGATTCCAGGCGTCAACACCCCTTGCCAACAAGGCCCGTGGTTCTGCATTTGACATGGCCTTGTGTGATCCTCTCAGGCTAGATGCAGCCCCTACGCAACCCAGACCTATTTGTGTTAAGAATACCCTCCAGTGTGGACACAATACCTTGAAGATATAGAAGCGATCGCGGGCGAATTCTGCCTCTACTTCCCCTAGGGCTTCTGCCCTATTCGTCATGGGGGCGATACCCTAGAGGTTGGGCCTGCTAAAGGTTGGCTCCATTTTGTCTGATTTCCTCTCCGTTAATTGTCCTTGTCATGACTGCGATCGCGACCACCCGCCACCACCAAGACGTGCTGGATATCCCCACCCGAGGGAAGTCCCTGCTGCGCTTCACCCACCAAGTTCAGGGAGTAGTGGCGGCTTCTGGTATTCAAACCGGGCTCTGTACGGTGTTTATTCGCCACACCTCCGCCAGTTTGATCATTCAAGAAAATGCCGATCCCGATGTCCTGGTGGATCTGGAGACCTTTCTCTCTCGCTTGGTGCCTGAGGATCGCAGCTATGTCCACAGTACGGAGGGGCCGGATGACATGCCCGCCCATATTCGCTCCGTCCTCACCCACACCTCAGAAAATATTCCCGTCATGCAGGGCCGTCTCGTCCTGGGAACTTGGCAGGGTCTCTATCTGTGGGAGCATCGCCAGCGGGGAACTCGACGGGAAGTGGTGGTCCACATCTCTGGCCATTAGCCCCCATGAGCCCAACTGCACCTATGACTGACGCCGACCTTTTCTCTACGATTCCCCCGTCTCCAGAGGGCTTTCGCTCCGGCTTTATCGCCATTGTGGGTCGCCCCAATGTGGGTAAATCCACCCTGATGAATCAACTCATCGGGCAAAAAATTGCCATTACGTCACCCGTGGCCCAGACAACACGCAATCGGCTGCGGGGCATCCTCACCACCGACGAGGCCCAAATCATCTTTGTGGACACTCCCGGCATCCACAAGCCCCACCACGAACTGGGTAAGGTACTGGTCCACAATGCCCGCACCGCTATCGGTGCGGTGGATGTGGTGCTGTTTGTCGTGGATGGATCTACGGCGGCGGGCCGAGGGGATCAGTTCATTGCCGAGCTGCTGACTCCAGCCCAGACCCCGGTATTTCTGGGGATGAACAAAATGGACCTTTGCCCTGAGGCTGACCTCGCGGCGACGATCGCCAGCTATGAAGCCCTAGCGGCGGATCATCCCTGGCCGATTTGTCAGTTTTCTGCCACGACGGCGGCGGGTCTGCCGGACCTCCAACAGCAGTTGATCATGGCGCTAGAGCCCGGTCCCTATTACTATCCCCCCGACTTGGTGACAGACCAGCCGGAGCGCTTCATCATGGGGGAGTTGATTCGAGAACAGATTCTCCACCACACACGGGAAGAAGTGCCCCATTCGGTTGCGATCGCAATTGATCGCGTCGAAGAGGCCAAATCCATCACCCATGTTCTCGCCACCATCCATGTGGAGCGCGATTCCCAAAAGGGCATTCTCATCGGCAAGGGGGGCTCAATGCTCAAAACCATTGGTAGCAGCGCCCGCCTCCAGATGCAAAAGCTAATCACGGGCAAAGTCTACCTAGAACTTTTTGTCAAAGTGCAGCCCAAATGGCGACAGTCCCGCACCCGCCTAGCGGAACTGGGGTATCAGCGAGATCAGTAAGGGATCTGCGGGTTAATAGTGTACCCAGTGGCTAGGTTTTCTCCCGAAGGGAGAAAGCCCGATCAGCGGAGCTTTCCTGCGAGTCCCTAAAAAGTTCTGTGAGGGTCACCACGCGGTACCCCTGGGCCGAAATCTGGGGCAGCACCTGCTCTAGGGTGGCGGCTGTTCTCTCCCCCCGCTCGCCCCTATCATGCAACACCACAATGGAACCCGGTGCCAGGTTTTGCAAAATATGCCGCGCCGCAAATCTACTGGAGGCAATATGGGTGTCAAAGGGGAATAGGTCACCTAGCACAACTTGATAGTTGTGGCGCTGGGCAATGGATACCATGGCGCTGTTGTACCAACCAGCGGCGGGACGCAGCCATCGCCATTCCCCAAATTGGGAAATCAGATCATCGGCTTCTAGCACCGCCGCCTCAAATTCTGCCGGAGAGAGGAGGATACTGGGCCGATCTTCGGTGAGGTGATTGCCCAATTCATGACCCTCTCGAACCATCGTTTCGACGAGGGCTTCATTGCCTGGAATATGGCCACTAATGACAAAAAAGGTGGCGTGGGCATCATAACGGTCTAACACTGTCAGGATTTTCGGTGTGGTGACGGCATCGGGACCATCATCAATCGTGAGGGCTACCAGCTTTTCTTCGGTTTCTGCAAAATAGAGGACTCCCGGAATCCAATGGTCAGGAATGGAGAGCAAAAAACGCGGTTGAGTCCAGAGAATTAAGGTCAGCCCCAATCCCATTAAGCCCGCGCAGAATAGCAGTAAGGCCAGTTTCATCCTCATTCAGAATTCAGAAATGGTTTTCGGTCACGACTTGGAAGGTTACAGAGAACCAAGTCCGTTGACGCTGGCTGAGCGGAGTCGTTCGTGCAGCGTCTCCCGAAGGGAGAAAGCCAGCAACGATAGGTAATCTTAGAGTTGCCACAGGCGGAGGGTTTCATCGCCACCACTGCTAATCAGGGTTTGTCCATCGGGGGTAAAGGTGAGGGCCATAATACCCCAATCATGGCGTAGGGCAGCCGTGCGGCGCTTGGCGGCGAAATCCCACAGATGCAGGGCTCCATCGGCTGCCCCCGTTGCCAGCCACTGACCATCGGGGCTAAAGGCGATCGCACTGACGCCATCTCGATGGTGATCTAGGGGATAGCGGTGACTAAAATCCGTCAGGGAATGAACGGTCACGGTTCCCTTGGCATCGCCCACTACTAACCAGGGGGCCAGGGGATGAAAAGCGAGGGCACCTAAGGGGGCGTTCCCGGACCAACTGTGGAGCAGTTGGCCTGAGGGCAACTGCTGCAAATGTAGCTTACCGTCCTCTCCCCCACTGGCAAAGGACTGGCTGTCGGCGGCCACGGCTAGGGCATTCACCCCGGTGTTATGGCGGCTTAGGGCTATGACAGGGTGGAGATCGGGCCAGGGCCAGAGGGCAATATGGCCATCGGCGGCGGCACTGATCAGGTGTGAGGGCGTCAGTGCCAGGGCCGTAACCCGCCAGCCCGGATTGGACAGTGTGGTTAGGGGTTGTGTCTGGTCCGGCGACCATTGCTTCAGGGTGCTGTCTTGACTACCGCTCCAGAGGGTCTGGCCATCGGGGCACCACGCGATCGCAGTCACCTCATCCCCATGGCCCCCACCCAACAGACCCCATCGTTTCCGCCAACTGCGGATCAGGGTACCGGAGGCTAAATCCCAAAGCTGAATGGTGCGATCGCGGTTTGCTGTGGCCAGGGTGCGTCCGTTGGGGCTGATGGCTAGGGCGTTGGCGATGATGCCGGGGGTGGGGAGGGTGTGGGTATTGGGGTATTGGGGTATTGGGGAGT
>NZ_KI913949.1:43420-95443 GCF_000332095.2 Leptolyngbya sp. PCC 6406
TTGGGGTATTGGGGGTAAATCCCGTAGGGGCAATCCCTTGTGGTTGCCCTTGTCGCTGGGTGACCGGTGTTGGGGTATTGGGGGGTTGGGGTGTTGGGTGGGTGGGGGGTGAGGTTTGCAGGGCTGTGAGTATTTCGGTGGCGGTGGTGTAGCGGCGGCGGAGTGATCGCGCTGTCATTCGGTCGAGGATTTGCACTAGGCGCAGGCTGATGGGGTGGGGGGCGTAGGGTCGCCAGACCCAGCGGTCTTCGGTGGCGGAATAGAGGTCAAAGGGATGCTGTCCGGTGAGGGCATGGAGGCAGGTTAACCCTAGTCCGTAGAGGTCGCTGGCGAAGACGGCTTGGCCCAAGGCTTGCTCGGGGGCGGCATAGCCTGCACTGCCGATCACCGTCCCCGTTTCCCGTAGGGTTTCTGGGCGCAGGGCTTTGGCAGCACCAAAGTCCACCAGCATCGGCAGGCCGGGAGGGTCTGGCAGGATGATATTAGCGGGCTTAATGTCTCGATGAATGACCTGATGGTCGTGGATGAACTGGATCACAGGTAGGAGGGCAAGAAGGTGCGATCGCACTTCCTCCTCCGTCCATGGCCCCGCCGCTTGGATGTGCTGCTCCAGCGTTTTTCCCGGCACATAGGACTGCACCAGACAAAGCCCCTGGGCCGAGGCCAAAATTGCAATCAAAGCCGGAATCTGGGGATGCTGCCCCAAGTCCACCAATCGATCAGCTTCCTGGTAAAACCGCACTGGGTCTAAATCCGGGCGCAGATGTTGCTTAATCACACAGGGAGTGGGGGGCGTAGCCGCCTGATCCCAGGCGAGAAATGTGCGCCCAAAGCCCCCCTGTCCCAGGGCTTGCACAGGCCGAAAGCGATCCCCCAATACCAGCTTGGTCCCACAGCCCCTACAGATGGAATCCGCCACCCCATTCCAGGGCTGGGGACAATCTGGATTCAAGCACAGGGTCTTCAAGGGGTGTGAGGGTGTGGGGGTGTGAGGGTGTGAGGGTATGAGGGTATGAGGGTGAGCACAATGCTTAGATTGGTGGGCGATGCTCTGCATTGGGCGCGGAAACCACGCCCCTACGGGCAATTCAAAATTCCTGTCACCTGTCACCCTCTGTATTGGTCGAGGGCACCGCGCCCCTATGGCCACATCCTGCATTGGGCGCGGAAACCGCGCCCCTACGGGCAATTCAAAATTCAAAACTCAAAACTTAAAATTCCTGTCACCCCATCACCCCATCACCCCATCACTCCCCCACCCCATCACCCCATCACTCCCCCACCCCCCTAAGTCGGCACCAACTCCCCAGGCCGCAGCTTGGCCCACTTCCCCATCTCCGCTTGAAAACTTTCGCACCCCACCACGTCCCATTCCATCTCAATGCCGCCGTCTACCTGGCGGATGTTGACGTTAATGGTGGGTTCAAGGGCTTCAAAGGTAGGCGCTTCCGTCAGATGGGGCTGCTGGTGCTGGCCCTCCACGGCGTGGTAGGTGGTGCAGCGGTCCACATAATGACAGTTCACACAAATGCACATTTTCCCTCCCCGCCAAAAGAGCGCTAAGTTTTTGCTAATCTAACGCAACTTTTTGGCCAGTTGTCCCCAGAGGGGATGCCGTGTTGCAAAATGAAAGGCTGCACCTAATTACGGCCTTGGGGCTGTGAATAGATGCCCCTGTCCCTTCTGGTCTGTTCCCGTCTTGCCCTCCGTTTCTCTGCATCAACCCCCCTTCACCACGGCAACGCTATCTGTGACCTCTGTTCTGTCACCCCAGACTTGGCCCTTTGATTTGGCGCTGCTGCCCCAGACAGCCCATTTAGTAGGGGGGAGTGTCCGGGACGCCCTCCTCGGGCGCAAGGCGGATTACCTAGATTTAGATTTCGTCCTACCCGAAGGAGCGGTGGAAACGGCGCGGGCCATCGCTCGCCATTACCAGGCTGGTTTTGTGGTGCTGGATGCGGAAAACCAGATTGCCCGTGTGGTGTTCGCCCACGCCACGGTGGACTTTGCGGCTCAGGTGGGGGAAACCCTGGCGGAGGATCTGCACCGCCGGGATTTCACGGTCAATGCGATCGCATATCATCCCCACACGGAGCAGGTGTTTGATCCCCTCGGGGGCTATCGGGATTTGGAGCTGCGAATTCTACGGATGATTGCCCCCGACAACCTGGCGGACGATCCCCTCCGGCTGCTGCGGGCCTATCGGCAAGCAGCACAGCTCAACTTTGCCCTCGATCCCCAGACTCGGAGCACTATTCACCAACTGGCTCCACTGCTGGGTCGAATGGCCGCCGAACGGGTACGGGGGGAACTGGACTCCCTGCTCAGTCAGCCCGAAGGCACACCTCTGCTAAAGCTGGCCTGGGAAGATCAGGTGCTGCGGAGTTGGCTACCAGACTTCAATAGTCAGCCCTTGCAAACCCTGACCGCGATTGACCAAGCCTGTCGGGACATCCAGGCACTTCGCCCCACCTTGATCCCCTTGATTCAGGGCTGGATCAAGGAGCAAACGCCCCCCGGTTTCCACCGCAGTTGGTTCAAAGCCGCCAAGCTGAGCCAGATTATCCCCCCGGATCTAGGGGCGGCAGAGGCCACCCTCACCCATTTCAAATACAGTCGGGCGGAGCAGCAGGCAGTTCTGGGCATTTTGCGCGGTTGGCAATATCTGCAAACCCTGCCGCCGGAAAACCTGTCTCGTCGCCAGCAGTATCACCTGTTCAAGGTCATTGGTCCCAGCTTCCCCGGCGTCGTACTTGTGGCCCTGGCCCTGGGCTATTCCTTAGACATGCTGACCCAACTCTGCGATCGCGTTCTTGATCCCACCGATGCCATCGCCCATCCCAGCCCCCTAGTCAGCGGACGCGATGTGATGCGCCATCTCCACCTGCGCCCCGGCCCCCGCATCGGTGAGCTACTAGCCGGGGTAGAACTGGCCCACGCCGAAGGCCAAGTCACCACCCCTACCGAGGCGCTATCCTGGGTGGCCCAGTACCTCCAGGACCACGACGACGACGCTCCCTAATATCCGAAGCCATACCACCCCATCCCCCTCTCCCCTCCTGCATGGGGCGCGGAAACCACGCCCCTACCCCATCACCCTGCATTGGGCGCGGCATCTCTGCGGTGCATTGCTTCGCGAATGCACCCTACGAGAAATTCAATTCAAAACTCAAAATTCAAAATTCCTGTCACCTATAACCTCTCACCTCCCCCACCCCATCACCCCATCACCCCCCACCCCTCCACGAGATCACTAATTAGGGCCACAGCCTTTCGCGAAGATAGCCAGTTGCTAAAATAGCCATCGGCAATGTTGTATTTGGGAGATCCAGATGACTGCAATTCAGCTAAGCCCGTCGCACTCGGGAGAGAGACTGGGGCTCCAGACTTGATGACCCTAGCCCGTCGCACTCGGACCGCTGCCCAGCAGTTAGCTGCCCTCCCCAGCGAAGATAAAAACCGGGCCATTGAGGCCATCGCCCAGGCGCTAACAACCCAGACCGCCGCCATTACCGCCGCGAATATTGCCGATTGTGAAGCCGCGATCGCAGATGATCTCGCCAAGCCCCTCTACCACCGCTTGAAGCTAGATGGGGCCAAACTGCAAACCGCGATCGCCGGGGTGCGGGACGTGGCACAACTGCCCGATCCCGTAGGGACGGTGCAAATTCATCGGGAACTGGATACGGGTTTAGAACTCCAACGAGTAACCTGTCCCCTGGGAGTCCTAGGGGTGATTTTTGAATCCCGCCCCGATGCGGTGGTCCAGATCGCCAGTCTGGCGGTGAAATCGGGCAACGGGGTGATTCTGAAGGGGGGCAAAGAAGCTATCCGCTCCTGTCAAGCCCTTGTGCAGGCCATCCGTAGCGGCCTGGAAACTGCTGGGCTCAACCCCGATGCGGTGCAACTGCTGACCACGCGGGAAGAGACGCGGGCACTTCTAGCCCTCGACGGTTGGGTGGATCTAATTATTCCTCGCGGATCCAACGCCTTTGTGCGCTACGTTCAAGACAACACCCGGATTCCGGTGCTGGGCCATGCCGATGGCATCTGCCACCTGTATGTGGATCAGACGGTGGATATGGACCAAGCCGTAGCCATTGCCCTAGATGCCAAAGTGGGCTATCCTTCCGCCTGCAACGCCATTGAGACCCTGCTAGTTCACACTGCGATCGCACCCCTCTTTTTGCCAAAAGTAGCCGCCGCCCTCACAGCCCAGGGGGTGGAACTCCGGGGAGACACCGCTACCCAGGCCATCCTGCCCCAGGTTACCACCGCCACCGAAGCAGATTGGGCCACGGAATACAGTGATTTAATCCTCTCCATCCGAGTCGTAGCGTCCCTAGAGGCTGCTATTGACCACATCAACACCTACGGCTCTCGCCATACAGAAGCGATCGCCACCCAAGACGCCGCCGCCGCCGCCACCTTCCGCGCCCAAGTCAACGCCGCCGGGGTCTACCACAACTGCTCCACCCGCTTCGCCGATGGCTTCCGCTACGGCTTTGGCGCAGAGGTCGGCATCAGCACCCAGAGCCTCCCCCCCCGAGGTCCAGTGGGTCTGGAGGGACTGGTCACCTACAAATACCATCTGGTCGGAGATGGTCATCTCGTAGCAACCTACGCCGGGGACAATGCCCGCCCCTTCACCCATCGCAATTTACTGAAACAGGATTAACCTTTGCAATCCATCCCATGGGGCATGATAAGCATAGCCTCTGCTTAGGAAGCCCCCATGGCATTCCCAATGCTTGTATCTGTAAGCCGTGACCATATTCAATTACCCGTCGGCAGCACAATAACCCTGAACGACCAAACCTGGGCTGACTACGAAGCATTGTTGACCAGTCGTCGGGATGCTGCTGCCATTAAAATTCGCTTCAATGCCCAGACCCAACAGATTGTAATCATGGCCCCGATGGCTGGGCATGGTAATCGCATTGACACCCTAGTGGATTTGGTCAAGGCTTTACTGCGCAATCAAAATCGAGACTGGCATAGCTATGACCCAGTTACCCTAAAGCGTTTCCAGGAGGCGGGGGCCGAGCCCGATGCCTGCTTCTACATTCAAAACTGGCGGGCTGTCTTAGGCAAAGAACGCCTTGACTTAGCCACTGACCCACCCCCCGATCTGGCCATTGAGATGGATCTCACCTCCCTGACAGATTTAGCTGTGTACCAGGTGCTAGCGGTGCCCGAGGTATGGATCTATCGCCAGGGCCAGTTAAACCTCTATGGGCTAACCGCTGGGGGCTACGAAAAACTAGCGACCAGCCCGACCTTTCCCACCGTGGCGGTCAAAACTCTGCTGCCAGAGTATGTAGAAAGAGCCTGGGTTGCGGGTTCTAGTGTTGCACTGCGAGAGTTTGAGCAGTCTTTGCAAACGGGCGACTAAGCTCGGTCCAGGGATCGCAGATAGGTAGCCAAATGCTGTCCTGTAATGGTCTAGACAGGGTGTAGCTTGCTTCTGCGGAGCAGTAGGGCCGAAGCGAGGAAAACAGAGAGGCGGCGAAGGGGCTGGCTCAGAGCGATGAACCCGACCGGGGGAGCTTATGATGAGCAGCGCATAACTTCGTAACCAGCTCTGGAAGTCAAGAACTCCAATGGGGTCTTAATTGCTAAACTTTTCCGAGGCACCGCCCGGTACGGACCCGCCTACCGGGTGGGGGGAGATTCGTGAGGATTCTCTCTATCCCAATTAGGTTTACATCTAAACTGTGTAAAGGGAAGTTTTCTCCGCCAATCCCAACTCTAGCTGACCGTTAGAAGCCATCTGAAAAGCTTCAGCCCATCGCAAATAATCTTCTAAAACTCCTAGCTCTCTTGCAACAGCTTTAAGAGATAGCCGCCTTAAAATCCCTATTGTAATTGGCCTCTTTTCATCCCAAAAGATCATAGAGTCAAAAAACTCTAGTGAAGGATCTGAGGTAACAAGCTTAAAGATAAATTTAGCCTCTTCCTCTGTCTCAAACGACAAAAAATTTACGGTATCATCAAACATAACTGGTTTTCCATCCAGAGGTTTAACAAGGCAAAATCTCAACTGCTTATAAAGCCCAGAAATTGCTATTTTCCAGTTTTTGAAGGAATAGGAGCCGACCCCAAAGATAGAATACGGTGGTTTATTTTTATAAATCGAACTTTTTCTATTTTTCAGGTATCCATCATGTTCAAGTAAATACTCCCAGGTTTTAGGGGCTTCATTTTGAATAGGACTTGTATCATCACCAACTAATTTTTGTGTAATTAAAATAAGTTTTCGATAATTATTGATTCTGCCATTGCCAAGATCTGAGCTTTTCAAAAGAGGATACAAATAGCTTTCCTCTAAAGAATATTTCTTACCCATCCCATTTAGGAAAAAGGCATCATGAACTTGCTCTAACTCCATTACTTTAGAACAATCGTGCTTAATTCCAGAACGCCAAATATATCTTAAATCTTGACCTGCTAAGTGTCTCCACTTCTCATATCTAACTGTATCTCGGAGAATTAATCCATCTCTTTCACCAATTAGATATGATGTCTTTTTAGCATGTAAATCCTCATAAACTTTGCAATTAGGATCATTGTCACCATCAGTAGATAAAACAAAAAGGCAAGCCTCTACTGATGCCCCAAAATATGCTTTTGCATCAATCAAATAAATATGAGCAGAAAACCTATTCCCTGACTTCCGCTTTACCTGACGTATTACCTTACGAGCAACAGAGTACTTACATAAAACAGCTATAGTACCTTCTTTTTTCGATAACCACTCGACGTATTGCAGCAGCATCCATTCAGAAATGTCAAAGTTTCCTGAGCCAGTAATAGCCTCAATACCTCGACGATTTTGAAAGTTTGATTTTGAGGGAATATTTTGACTGTTAAGAATACTCAATTCACTACTGGTAACCCAAGGAGGATTACCGATCACTAAAATGTATCCTGACAGATTTGAAATAAAATCTTTCCAATCGGTGCCAAAAAAATCGGACTCATATACAGTTAAATTTTCGGAGTTTGAATACTCAGAGACAGAAAGCTTTGCTTCTTTAATATATTCCTTATTTATATCCAAACCTATAATTTTTGAGTCTGCAAATACATTAAGTGCAGCTCGAAGAAAGGCTCCTTCCCCACAACTTGGTTCTACGATAACTTCCGGCGATATTTGATGATTTTCTCTAAGAGTCTGAACTACTTCTCTTGCAAGATCATCGGGGGTTTGGAAATCACCGAATTGCCATTTCTCTTTTGATTTCACCATCTTTATCTATCGAACTCTAACTATTCCTGAGGTACTATTAGCTTGCTGAATGACTCGACTGTACTGCAATCTCCACTGAAGAGCATTTGAGATTGTTAAATATCCTTGATTTGGAGGCGATTCCAGAATCCTATCAGCTAACTGATTCGCACCTATTTCATCGACTGGCAAATTTCTCTCAACTATAAAAGCGATAATATCATCCTTATTTCCATCTCGATTCAAAATATCAATAATACCTCTGGTCGTCTGAAAATCTCCTGTTCTGCTCTTATCCACAAAGATAGTATGCTGCATATTTAATCTTCCAGTTCTATTTGCCGGGTCATCATATTTATCATAAACAAAAATCAGAAGATGGTATCCCAAACCAAATACTTTTTGAGTTGCTGATTTAAAGGGACAAGAAGATTGTGGTTGCTTTATGCTTGTTACTTTAATGTCAACTTCAAGAGCAGGAAGATCAATACCTAATGCTGAATTCCCTCGTTGATGACTATAATTTTGAGCTAAATAGGCTGTGAATTTATGTTCAAGATAAGTTCCGATAGCTTTTCCATCTGTCACACCATAAAGGGTGGGTTCGTCGTATATAGACTCTATTTCAGCAAACCTAGCTGCTTCAGCCCACAAGTTTTCCATGGTCAGTATTGGCTGCATTCTTCTTTCAGGTTATGCCACTGAAATAGTACATGAGTTTGCGGAGCTAGGAAAGTATACGTCAATATCCTTCACCTTATTCCTGAAGTGTGAGCAGTTCTTGGTTTGGAAGAGAGGAGTTGCGTACATTTGACGATTGAGTTCAGCAGCGGTTAGTTCCCCTGAAATCCCCGCCGATCACCGTTATTCCACCGTTGGAAAGATTTTTTGGGTAGCTGGAAACACATCATCAGCGCTTTCTTCATTGCCTTGACTTGCACCCCAAGGAAGTTTTGAATACTTATTCTTGATCTTTTCTAATTCATCTAGTGCTCGCAGGAAAAATATTTTGATGACTACCACATGATTTTCTTCAGAAAGAAAATCATTCACACTTCGTTCTCGAACTATTCTTGCCCAACCCATATCTTCACCCCGTGCGGAACGAGGCAACCCAGATAGCACCTCAAGCTTGTATATGAGAGATATTTACATGAGGGTGTGAATCAGTTTTTTCGGTGTTTTTCTATAAACTTTTTAGCGAGTGCACCTCCATCTACACTCTTATCTTGACCAAAAGAGCAATAGTTTGCTTGAGGGTTTAGAATTTCCTCGAATGCAACAAGCAGGTTATAAATAGTTATTGTATCTCCCCATTCCTTACCAAGAATTTGAAAAATCCAGTCAAGTATATCTGCACTAGAGTGGATTTCCTCTAAGTCGATCTCGTAATTTTCAGTAGCATGAGTAAGAGTGAGTTGCCTCTCATCAAAATTCCAGCTTCCCCATCGCATAAAGCTTTTCTCCTTATCTACTGTGTTCTAAATTCGTTGAAGTTCAATTATGTTAAGCTTGCTTAAAAGTTTTTTTTATTTTGTCCGTCTTTATATAGCAGAATACAGGGGAATTTTTTTGGCTCTTCCGGCTTAAGTATGGAAAATCGGTCCCCGATAGCCTGAAAGCATTGCTATACAAGGCTTTCAGCTTAAAATAAGTCTTCAAGGCTCTTTTTGTGAGGCTAAGGCTTACAAGCATTGTTATGAGAGGGTTTTAGGCATCTTGGGTCTTGGTTTCCCATAGCCAGACCGGAAGAGCCAATTTTTCTTTCTTACCTTATGTGAGGTTGCCCAATGCAACCATAGGATTCTAGCTCATTTTCACAACTAGGCAATTGATCGAGGTGCCCACAACTACATGATCATCTTCTGAATCTTGGGCAGCTTTGAGGGTGAGGATGATGCGATCGCACTGAGCGCTACTCGACTTTATCCTGGCGACCAATCAACTCGATACAGCCCTTTGGCCCGCCGACAAGGTCTTGAGTGAATATAAGAATCAGCAAATTGCGATTACCCGGACCTATCCCCCGATTTGCCAGGGCAGTAGAACAAGCCAGGTATCCTGAAAAGGCTGTACGCCTAAACCGCTTTGAGTAGCCTATCGAATCCCATCGCGATCGCGACTACCCCCGCCGCCCTTCGCACCCTAGTTCCCTACTGCACCGCCGCCGTCGCCCCCCTGCTGATTCCCGAAAAACTGGCGGGGGAAGTTGCCCAGTATGCCGCTACAGGACTCCAGAGCCAATACTACCCAGGTAGCCTGCGGGAAGCCTTGGGAAAGCGCTGGGGACAGCACGACGGCTTTGTCTTTGCCCTAGCGACGGGGGCGGTAGTGCGGTTGATTGCCCCCCTCCTGCAAGACAAAACCACCGACCCCGCCGTGGTAGTGGTGGATGAAGCGGGACAGTTTGCCATTAGTCTTTGCGGCGGTCACCAGAGAGGAGCCGACGCCCTCGCCCGTGAAGTGAGCCAATATCTCCAGGCCACCCCGGTACTGACAGGGAGCGCAAACCAGCTACACCTGCCCGCCCTGGATCTGCTGGGTCAGCCCTGGGGCTGGAACCGGGGGAGCGGCAATTGGACCGCCGTCAGTAGCGCCATTGCGCGGGGGGAAGCCGTGCAGGTGATTCAAGAGGCGGGAGCGGACCTGTGGCGCAGAGCATTGCCCCCCGACCATCCCTTTCAGTTCGACGGGTCGGAAGAGTCGGACCCGGCGCGAGAGATCCGCCCAGCCCCCCAGGGACGGGTGTGGATTAGCCCTATCCAGCGAGAATTTCCCCCCGAGGCGGGGCTGCCCCAGGTGCAGTGGCATCCTCGGGTGTTGTGGGTGGGGGTGGGCTGCGAGCGGGGTACTTCCCAAGCGCTGATCGACTGGGGCATTAGAACGGTGTGCCAATCTCACCACCTAGCCCTAGGCGCGATCGCGGGTCTCGCCAGTCTGGATCTGAAGGCGGATGAGGTGGGTTTGGTGAATCTTGGCCGCGATCGCAATTGGCCCCTCCGTTGTTTCACCGCCGAGACATTGCAGCAGATTGCCGTCCCCAATCCCTCAGCGGTGGTGGAGCAAGCCGTGGGCACCCCCAGCGTGGCCGAGGCGGCTGCGATCGCGGCAGCCGCCATTCCCCTTGGCCCCCATCTCAGCTCGGTCCCAACCCTGCCCAACGATTCCCACCCTCCCACCCCCCTCTGCGTGACCAAACAGGTCATGCGCCACCCCGACTATCCCGGTGCCGTCACCCTCGCCATTGCCCAGGCAGAACAAGAGTACGTGGGACGCCCTGGACACCTAGCCCTGGTGGGTACCGGCCCCGGCAGCTTAGCCCAGATCACCCCCGCAGCCCAAGCCGCAATCGCCCAAGCCGATGTGGTCATCGGCTACGCCCTCTATATAGATCTGATTCGGCCCCTGCTGCGACCAGGGCAGATCGTCGAAGCCCTGCCCATTACCCAGGAACAGCAGCGAGCAGAGCGGGCGATCGTCCTAGCCCACAGGGGACTATCCGTAGCGGTAATCTCCTCCGGCGATTGCGGCATCTACGCCATGGCGGGGTTAGTACTGGAAACCTTGCAGGCCCAGGGATGGGATGGCAAAACCCCCGAGGTCACCAGCTACCCCGGCATCTCCGCCCTGCAAGCAGCAGCAGCACGGGTAGGGGCTCCCCTCATGCACGACTTCTGTGCCATTAGCCTCAGCGACCTACTCACCCCTTGGCCCGTGATCGAGAAACGGCTCCAGGCTGCTGCCGAGGCGGATTTCGTCATCGCCCTATACAATCCCAAGTCCCAGAAACGCACAGAACAAATTGCCATCGCCCAGAGCTATTTCGCCCAGCACCGCGCCCCCGATACCCCCGTCGCCATTGTCCGCGCCGCCTATCGCCCCGATGAGCAGATCATCCTCACCACCGTAGCGGAGATGCTAGCGCAGCCCATCGACATGGTGACTACGGTAATCATCGGCAACCGTAGCACCGTCCTCTACCAAGGCAAACTCATCACCCCTCGGGGATATTCAGTCCGTCCATAGTCCGGGTACAGCACTACCGCAAGGCGTAAATCAGTCCACTATTGTCGCGTCAACCCAACATTTTCTAGTCCCCTCTCCCCTTGGGCTACGGTGTACACATAAGTCACTGTTTGATGGGCATCCCGGCCTGACCCCCTCTAACTCCCCCTTGTAAAGGGGGAGGACTAGAGTTTCCCCCCTTTACAAGGGGGGATTAAGGGGGGTTTGCAAGGGGCATCAGCACCCTTCCAGAAATATGTGTACACAGCAGCCCCTTGGGAGAGGGCTAGGGTGAGGGGCCGAGGTGTGCCACGATGGAACGGTCAGAGGATTTGCGCCGCACAGCAGTGCTGTGCCCCGACTGAATACCCCTACGCCGTCTTTATAGCGGTTCCCTCATGTATGAGGTACACCTCAACTTAATGACACTCCGGCGAACAAGGGGCTTAAGCCCCTTGCCTGCACTTAACCCGCTAGACCTCTAGCACCCAGGCATCACGGGTGTCGGCACTGATGAAGGGGGAAGGCACGTAGGCAATATCTACCCCCAGGGAGATAAAGGCAGCCCGGATGGTGGTGGCGTGGGCGGCTTCAGCGGTGGCAATGCTGACGCCAGCGGTCACCAGTTCCGGCGTCTTCAGGCGCGCAACTTCTAATCCGTAGGCGATGGCCGCATCGGTTTCCAAGGCTAGGGCCAGCTTGGCAATATTGACATCGGAATCCAGTCCACCGAGCCCCTGCTCCAGGTAGCTGGACAGGTCATATTCCGACAGGGCCATCACAGGAGTTCCCCCCAAGTCCGTGACGACTTCGGTGAGGACATCGCGGTGGGCAACGTGGTCCGCTTGGTTAGCGAGGGCAATGTTCAGGACGGCTTGACCCACGTCGGTATCACTCAGGGCTCCAGCGGCGAAACCATAGGCCCAGATGGCTTGGTTCTCGTAGAAGAGGGCACCGTTGAGGATTTCGATATCGTTGGCGACAGGGTCATCGGCCTGAGCCCGTCCCGGCTTGAGGGCAGACAGACCTACGGCTCCGGTCAGACCCGCGATCGCACCCCCCACCACCATGCGGCGACGGGAAAAGAGAGCAAAAGGACGAGGCATTGCATTGGCGGTCGATCGATTCAAGTTCATGGGTTTTCCAACTGTGTTCTTCTCAGCGCGGTTCCACATCACATCAGAACCAAGCACAATACGAGCAGCCCATAGGATTAGATTTTGGAGAGGGAGTGATAGGGTAAATGCTGCACAATCCAAGGCCGGTCCTGACCCGTATTAACCAATGAACTCTCTATGGCCCCCCCCTCGATACCTGAGCAACCTGAGACCCCATCCTTAAGCGATCGCGATCTAGTAACCCGCCTGAGGAATGGTCAGATGGATGCCCTAGGAGCCCTCTATGACCGCTACGGAGGACTGGTGTACACCCTGGCCCTGAGAATGTTGACCAGTCGAGAAGCGGCGGAGGATCTGACCCAAGATGTATTTATGGCCCTGTCCCAGGGACAACAGTACGACCCCGATCGCGGTAGCTTGGGAAGCTATCTGGCCACCTATACCCGGTCTCGTGCCCTAGATCGTCTGCGGGTGAACAGCAATCGACTCCGCATTCTGCGACAGTTTCGCCAGATGCTGACCCCCAGCAGCAAGTCCCAGACTCCGGCGGAGCAAGTGGTTCAGCAGGAGCGATCGCACCGAATCAGGGCTGCTCTGCAAGAGATTCCCGACGCGGAACGTACCGTTCTCGAAATTGCCTATTTCGAGGGCTGTAGTCAATCCCAAATTGCTAACCGTCTCAACATGCCCCTGGGTACGGTCAAGACCCGCTCCCGCCAGGGGCTACGCCGTCTGCGCACGCTCCTGGAAGCCGATGATATCTAGCCCCTACCGCCCCTTCCCTGTATCCGTTCTCCCCCATTGGCCATGACTCAAGCTCCTCTCCCTGAAAATTGGCGCGATATCTTAGCAGGGTACGTCCTCGGTGATCTAGAGACCGAAGAGGTAACTCTAGTGCGGCAATGGCGTAATCTCTACCCCGAAGTCCGGCTGGAATTAGAGGCCCTAGAGGAGACCTGGAATGCAATCCCTGCCGCTCTCCCCGCCCAGATACCGCCGCCAGACCTACGGCATCGGATTCTCTCTACGGCGGCAGCAGCTACGCCACCGCCTCAGGTGCCATGGTCAGGAACCGGCCCAAAGGGACCATTGCGGTCTTCATCTTCATCCCGCCCCGCCTGGGCCTGGTATGGCCTGAGTGCAGGCTGGGCAGTGACAGCCGTAGCGCTAGCGGTGGTGGCGATGGACAATAATCAACTCCGCCAAGAAAAGCAACAGGTAGAGGCGGTGGTCGCCCGCTTTAGCCAGCCCCGTAACCCGGTCTATACCCTGGCAGGGGCAGACGCCTTGCCGGAAGCTACAGGTCGCCTTGTCATTGATGCCAATACCCAGTCTGTCCTGATTGCCACCCAGGATTTGCCACCGTTACCCAGCGATGAAGCCTATCGTCTTTGGGCGCTGGCGGATGCTGACCCGGTGTACTGTGGACAGTTCAACCCCAGTGATAGGGCCGCTATGAGCGAGTGGAAACTTCTCAGTCCATTATGTGAAGGCACTTCGGTGCAAATGCTCATCACCCGAGAATCCGTCAGTGCTCCCCCGATTCCCGCCGGTCCCCTTGTTCTTCAGGGACAGCCCCAGAGCTAGGCAATCTCCGGAAAATGGGAATCCATGTCGGGTGTATCACGACACAAACGACCCTGGATTCCGGTACTAGTGCTCAGTCAATTCATGATTGACGGGTGACCGAAATCCTGGAGTTTAGTTGGGGTCCCATTTTGAGGGTCTTCGACCCGTCAAAATGTTCCTGAAGAAACACTAGTACCACAGGGCGGAAATCAGTCCACTATTGTCGCGTCAGCCCAACATTTTCCGGTCCCCTCTCCCCTTGTGAGAGGGCTAGGGAGAGGGGCCGAGGTGTCCCACGATAGAACGGTTAGGGTACTTACGCCGCAGAGTACTAGGGGCTTCACCGCTACCCCAGGGGCTTTTCAAAGAATAGAAGATGCTGCTGGGGCAGAGATTCATCAGTTTTCACCCAGCGCAGTCCCACCGCCCGCATCTCATAGCGGACTTGAGCTTCACTCATTTTGTGCAGCCGCTTGATCATGACCAGCGGGTTTTCCGCCCGATATTCCGCCAGTACCACCTGTCCCCCCGGCTTCAGGGCGGTAACCAAATGGGTCATCATTTCCCTGGGAAAGGCAAATTCATGATAGGCATCCACCATCAGTGCCAGATCCACCGCCGCCGTGGGTAAGTGGGGATCATCCACCGCCCCCTGCACCGGCTTAATATTCTCAATGCCCGCTGTCGCTAAACGTTCGTGGAGGAGCGTCACCATCTCCGGCTGCACATCCACCGCTAAAACCTGTCCCTGGGGCACCGCCGCCGCCAGCCGCACCGCCATGTACCCCGTACCCGTACCCACATCGGCCACCACGGCATCGGGGGTGAGGTCGAGAGCATCCACCACCGCCTGGGGACGCTCCGCCAGTTCTCGACTGGGGCGCTCTAGCCAATAGGCTCCTTGATGTCCCATGATCTGGGAAATCTCCCGCCCCATGTAGATCTTGCCAATGCCATCAACGCTGGGTTCCCGATATTGATAGGAGCCATCGTCCATCCTCAGGGCCAAATCGCCACAGGCCATGAGACTCAGGCTGAGTGCGATCGCACTCAGCAGGCCCATCTGCCGCAGGTAGGATGGGATGCCCTCTAGAACAAAGGTGCGAAATGACTTCAGCACGGGGGGCTCCATTACCAAGTTACCCTGTCACCATAGCCCATCTCCCCCCGTTGCCTAGGTTAGGAATCGGTTAGGCGTCGGTTAGGAATCAGCCACCGCTGGCGTGGGACGTCGCTTGGCCTTTTGGGTAGGGTCCATCCACCGCTCTAGCCAGATAAAGGCTTGGGAGGAGAGGGTATTGAGCAGCAGATACACCAGCGCCACGGTGATATAGATCTCAAAGGATCGATAGTTGGACGCCACGATCAGTTGCCCCCGCCGAAACAGTTCCTCATAGCCGATCACGGCCACCAAGCTGGTGTCTTTGAGCAGGGTGATGAACTCGTTGCCTAGGGGGGGAATCATGCGCCGAAAGGCTTGGGGAAAGATAATGTAGCGCATGGACTGAATGGGACCGAGCCCCAGGGATTCCGCCGCTTCCCGCTGTCCCAGGTCAATGGATTGGATCCCGGCCCGAACGATTTCCGCCAGGTAGGCGGCGGAGTTAAGGCTCAGGGCCAAAATGGCTGCAACAAAGCGGTTGAAGCTAAAGCTGAGCCCCAGGCTACTGACGAAGGCTGGAAGGCCGAAGTAAATCATGAAAATCTGCACCAGCAGCGGCGTCCCTCGGAAAAAGTCAATATAGATCCGCGTCATAATGCGGAGGGGCAGCAGGGGAGACAGGCGGGCAATCCCCAGAAGGACGCCGCCCACCAGCCCAAAGGCTACGGATACCGCCGTCAGTTGCAGGGTGATTAGGGCTCCTTGCAGGAGAGTCGGCAAGGCGGTCAGGGCATAGTCCAGGGATTGCAGCACAGCGATCGCGCTCCTCACAAAAAAGCTTTGCCATCCTACCAAGCCCATTCTGTTGTAGGGAGTTCTCCATGCACTTCTCAAGAAATACCGCCATAACATAAGCCCCCTGCGCTCAAGGTACAACGAGCGCAGGGGGCTTATGTGTTTTCGTTGAGAGGTGGGGACAGTAATTTAGAGTATTCCAGCTAAATACTGATCCAGGGTCTCACTGCGACAGGCCCAAGGGGCTGAGTTCAGAGTGAGGCTAGGCGTTTTTAGATAGAATCTGCTTCACTGTCCTGGGCAACTGGGGCGCTAGCCCCAACGGCACCGTTGTGGCTGTGGGGGCTATGGTTTCTGACGGGCCTCATACACGACGGCATCAATTGGAGTCGGGTAGTTCAACTGTCCCTTAGATACCTTGGGAGACTCGTAAATCCGCCCCAGGGATCGCGCCCCGTAACCAAAGGTGGACTTTGCCGTCTCTGCGGCGGGGGCTTGATAAAAGGTCCGCTTACGGAGTTGGTAAGTCGTTTGATACAGCGTGGTCCGCACCCCATTGGCGGTAGCTAGACTGGGCTGCTCCACACCCTGGGAACGCCGATACAGATAATCTGCAAAGGATTGTTCCATCGTCAGGAGCGGCTGAGGTTCTGCCTGGGGGGCTTCATACTGTACCTGCAACAGGGGCTGGGGTTCAGGGTGGACTGGATTTTGATACACCAGCGTCGGATTTTCACTGATTTCCGCAAAGTTTTGCCGCCAGTTCGCCAGGGTTTGACTGAGATCAAAGCCCATGGCCCGCTGGAAGTGCCAAAGCCCCCCTTGCAGGAAGAAAAAGGCCAGATAAAAGTGGGCATTGGCAAGCCAAGTGCGGTTAGAATATCCCGCCTCTAGAGACTGATTGGGGTCAAAGTAGAAGGGCAAAAAGGCCGACTTAAGCGCCAACAGTGGCCCGTAGAACTCGGTGGGATAGGCCAGAGTATTAAAGCCGCAGTAGTAGGACGCAGCAAACCCAGCTAGGGCAATGCCAAATAGGGAGTAGGACAGAATGCCATCAGCGGAAAACATGAACCGCTGACGAACCCAGCCAAAGGGCGGCACCAAAATGTGCCAAGCGCCTCCCAGTAACAGCAATACTGCTACATAAATATGGCCCCCCACCAGATCTTCCAGATTGCTGACATCAAAGAGGTGGGTGCGGTAGCTGAAGAGGGTACCCACATCCAGGGTGGGGGCCGTGACTAAACGGACTTCACCCAAGTCGGTATCGTACAGCCCACCAAAGGCGGTGGCTTTGACCACCAGCAAGAGGGCACCCAAGCCCAAAATGGCGAGGTGATGACCCAGAATAAAGCCCAATTTGGGGGCATCATCCCAGTCAAAGTCGAACTTGGCGGCATTACCCGATGCCGTGGCCAAACTGGGGCCGAGACGCTCTCGGTGGAAATAGGCTCCCCCGGCCAAAACTCCAGCGGCAACGATGTGGATCACGCCGATGGCAAAGGGAAGGAACCCGTTCTCTAGGACTCCGCTGGAGCTGATGCCCCAACCCTGGGTGGCTAAATGGGGGAGCAGAATCAGCCCCTGGGTGTACATGGGTGCATCGGGAGAATACACCGCTAGTTCAAATAGCGTAAAGGCTCCGGCCCAAAACATGATCAGAGCGGCTTGGGCCACGTGGGCGACAATAAACGTGTTCGATAAATCGATGAATCGGGTATTACCCGCCCACCAAGGATATTGCTCCTGGTTTTTGTTAACGGCGTACATGGCGATGGTGTGACTGCTACAGAAGGGATGATAGGAACCTCACCTGAGGGATGACTCAGGCTAGAGTTTTGGGTTAGGTCGGTGCGGCGTAAATACTCTAACCGTTCCACCGTGCACACCTCGGCCCCTCTCCCTAGCCCTCTCCCAGAGGGAGAGGGGACCGGAAAATGTTGGGCTGGCGCGACAGAATAGTAAGCCTATTTCAGCCTAAGAGTCCTGGGTCGGTGCGATCGCACCGACCTAACCTGAATTCCGGGAGTGTTAGCTCAAACCCGCAATGATGTGGTCTAGATAAACATCCATTTCTTGACCCGCATCGGCTCCCACCCGGTGGGTTACCACTTCCTTCATGGCCTGAACCGCCTGAATTGTGGCTTCAACGGGTACGCCCAAGGAGCTGTAGGTTTCCTTCAATCCATTCAATACCCGCTCGTCCAAAATCGAGGCATCTGCCGCCAACATAGCGTAGGTGGCATAGCGTAGAAAATAGGTTAGATCCCGCAAACAGGCGGCATAGCGGCGGGTAGGATACATATTGCCCCCAGGACAAGTGATGTCTCCATATAGCAGGCTTTTAGCCACAGTTTCGCTAATGATACTGGCGGCACTGTCGCCAATTTGGCTGGCGGCTTTCACCCGTAGGGTTCCACTCTGAAAGTATGCTTTCAGCGCGTCTAGTTGCTCCCCTTCCAGGTAGATGCCTTGCTCATCAGCGGGGTTAATTGTGGCGGTAATGGTGTCTTGCATGATTTTCCTCTACTAAAGCTTTAGATCAAATGGTTCTCAGACTACGATGGGATGTCGCTGCGATCACAACGACAAGTGCCAACTGTTAGAAAGCCCGAATGAGCTGCTCAAAGTAAGGGGCAGCTAATGCGCCTTCTTCTGCGGTCAAGAGCCCGATGGCCACGTCTTTTAGACACTTCATCGCTAGCTTTAGATTAGAGAGGGGCACCCCTAGAGAGAGGTACATATCACGCATGCCGTCTAGGCCAATGTCTTCTAGGGGCTTGGCATTACCGGCGAGGACACAGTAGCTCACGAGGCGGATATACCAGCCTTGGTCCCGCTGGCACAACATGGTTTTCTGGGAATCACCACTGTTGCTAGGGGTATTAGGGCATTGAGCCCAAAACCGCTTACTGCCTTCATCAACAATTTTCTGCTGATTGCTGGCCAGTTTCTGCGAAGCACTAATCCGAACTGTTCCATTTCCAAAGAAGTCCTGAAGTTTGGTCAGTTCAGCACTACTTAGAAAACGGCTGGCCTCATCAGATTGGGCAATAACTTTGGCAACAATACTCATAGCGGAAAATCCTCCTTGGTTGAATTTACGATCATCCCGTTCGATGTCATCCGTCCAGCAACTCTATCATCGGCATAAAATCAGACAATGATTGATGCACTCAAGTCAGCAAGTTGTAGTTGCGATCGCAAACCATGACCGAATACAAATACATCGGTACCGGCCCTTGAGACTAGAAGTGATGATGCCTCTTATTTGTTGATCACGAATAAATCAGTGAGTTGCTGGACTTCTTCAACAATAAGAGCCATGGGTTACCAGTCAACATTTTGCCTTAGAAAAGATACATATAAGTTTAAGTGTATTTATATGCGAGAAAATAATTTTGTGCTAATCAATGGTTGCCCTCGAATTGATCTAGTCAACGCACTTTAAGGTGCCATTGCAAGTGTTGCCCTCTAGCATGGATTCATAATATGGGGACAGGGCCTAGTACTGGGCAGCGGAAATACCCTGGCCGTTCCATCGTGGCACACTCGGCCCCTCACCCTAGACCTCTCACACGGGGAGAGGGGACCGGAAAATGTTGGGCTGGTGCAACGATAGTGGTCTGATTTACGCCCTGCGGTACTAGGGCGAGGTCTTAGGGCGAAGTCTGTGCGTAGCCACAGGAGCTAGGGGATATAGAGCTTGCTCTGTCCGCAGGGTGGGGAGAGCAAGCTGCTAGGTCAGAGGCTGGGTAGTAGTTACTTTGGGCAAATTTCTTAGCCCATAACAACAGCGGGTCTGCCCTAGGGCAGACCCGCTGTTGTACGTTCACAGTTGTATGTTCACAATGGCCTTACTGATTCAGAACTGATTCAGACAGGCACCGTTGACCTCAGGTGAGATCCCAGAGACTAGCTGCTGGCAGAGCGGCTGCGATCGTAGGTGGCCCAAAAGCTGGGGTGCACCTTGCCCTGGATATGGTTCCAGTAGTGGGTGGCATCATCCACCGCTAGACCAACTTCCGCAGCTAAACGGCCCATCATGGCCTGTTGACGGCGCTTGACGTTGCGGTGGTGGCCCATCAGCATGGTCCGGGCTCTTTCTTCTAGGCCCGTGGACACAGCGGCAGTCGTCGCTACAGCGGGAGCAGTCGCAGTCACAACGGGAACCGGGGCAGTAACTTCGCCCGTCCGGTAGGCTACGCCGCGATACATGAGATCAACTGTAGACTGCTGCACAGGTGCTTTCTTGATGGTTCTGAAGCGAATATCGACACCGCGATATTTGCCCACTTCAGACGTTTTGTCCAGCTCTGCAACGGGGGGATTGTAGTCGTATTCAATGCCGCGATAGGTGAGTTTCATGGTTCGCCTCCATACGTTTTCCGGGAATATGGGGCGCGTTCCTTCGGAGTCCGGTGCCTCCTACTTCCGTCTTCTGGCTCGTGAATTGAGAGAAGAAGATGAACGTATTTGCTCTATGTCTGTATCTTATTTTACAGTTTTGGTGATCGTCAACCTGTGATCACAAAACTAAGGGATCGGATTTCCGCCCCGGAACCGTTAAGATGCCCCGTGCGATGGCCCAAGGCCGGTCGGAGACCATCGCACCGTCCAGCAGTAGCACTCAGTATGCTAGAGACTCCAGCGCTACCAGAGATTTGGTTGACTTGGTTCTATGGCTTGGTTCGTCAAAATTGAGCGGGGCATCGTAGATAAGTCTGTGTTTGATACCGTTGTCCCGGCCCATCGGGCCTACGTGCGCGAACTTATCGCCAAGGGACATCAAGCCCGCACCGGGTACTGGACAGAGTTCGGCGGTGGGATGTTGTTGTTTCAAGCAGAGTCGCGATCGCAGGCAGAGGCAATTGTCCAGCGCGATCCCCTGGTTCAGAATGGCTGTGTGGAATATGAACTCCACGAATGGCGCATAGTAGTGGAATAAGGCGTGGAATAAGGCGGCAAAACACCTATGGCAGAGTATTCAGAAGACGGCTACAAACTCATTAGTGATAACCGTCAAGCCCGCCACGAGTATGAGATTCTCGAAACCTTCGAGGCGGGGGTTGAGCTGCGGGGCACGGAGGTCAAGTCCATCCGAGCAGGCAAGGTGAACCTGCGGGACGGCTACGCTGTGATTCGCGATGCCCAAATCTGGCTCAACAACGTCCACATTTCCCCCCACGACACCACCAACAAGGTTTACAACCACGACCCTGTCCGCTCCCGCCGCCTGCTGCTGCATCGCGAAGAGATTCGCAAGCTGATCGGCAAGGTCGAGCAGCAGGGACTCACCCTAGTCCCCCTCAAGATCTATCTAAAGCAGGGCTGGGTGAAGGTATACATTGCTTTAGCGAAGGGCAAAAAACTCTACGACAAGCGGGAATCCCTGAAGCGTAAGCAGGATAAGCGAGAAGTTGAGCGGGCCTTGAAGAATCGGTCCTAATAGGCAGGCGGCTAGTACTTAAGGGGCGGTTGGTTAAAACCGCGCCCATACAGCCACTAGCGCAGCCATACCCAAAGGGTTATGCCCCTCCAGTTCTAGGAACCGCTGCGCTAACGCGGGTTAGTTTAGTCGGCGAAGGCCGACTTTGTTTGTATAGCAGCGGTTTTAACCGCCGTGAGTTAAGCCTGCGGCTTAACGGATTTGAGCTGATCCCGATTGGTTAATCCGGCCCCTGGGTTAAACAGCCTGCCGCTTGAAACTGGGTGATGACTTCGGGGTACTGTTCCGTCAACCTGGAGGATGCGGTGGGATGCACCAAGGTCCAGGGATGGCTGTATGCATATAGGTTGGCTTCGTCCTCGTAAACAAAGAAACTGGCTAAAAAGTCACCCTCTAGCACCAAAACCTGGTGTATATCGGTGTAGATCTGGCCGTTGATTACCTGCCCCAGGTAGAAGTCGCTGCCCCCCAGATAGGATTCGATAATGCAGACCTGACCAGGGTTCCCCGTGGGGAAGATGGCCAGAGACTCTGCAATGGCTCCCCATTCTCCAAGGAAAGGTGCGATGGTCTCCGACCGGCCTTGGGCCATCGCGCTATCCACCGCCATCCAAGCGGCCACAAACTCCGCCCGTTGCTGCTGCTCCTCGGGGGGACGGAGATCGGTGTAGAACCCCGACTCTAGGAGCTGGGGAATTTTTTGCTCCAGTTCTTGCCGGAGGTCTGCAATCTCGGCCTCCGTGGGATAGCGGGCTAAGGCTGCTGGGGCCGTCCCCATCTGTTCAGTCTGTTGAGCCGTTAAAGCAGGGAGCGTAGGCTGGACTGCGCCGACTCCCAGAATTGCCACTACGGCCACGGTAGCCGTCGGGGTCAAAAACAACATAGCTGCATCATCCAATTCGGTGTCTAGGCAACTTCATTGGACAGGTCTATGAATTCGGACAGTCTGAATCTGCTGGCGGATATGGTCTAGCAGTATTTCCACCTCTGACTCTAGGGTGAGATAACTGACACAGGCCCGGACGCAGTGGGGATGGAGAAGAGTGCGGAGGAAAATACCTTGGGTTTCGCCGTTTTGGACAATTTGGGTATGGCGATCGCGGTTAGGTTGTCCCCCCTCCATGACCTGAAATGACACCAGCCCGGAGGGGGGCGGTGTAGCCATGATGCAGTGAATTCCCTCTAGAGTCTGGAGTCCTTGCCAGAGTTGGGTACTCAGGTGACAGATGCGATCGCGGCGCTGCTGAGCCGTGCCCCATTGGTCATGAACCGCTAGGGCCGCTTGCAGGGCGGGCATTAGGGCATAGTCGGAGGTGGCGACCTCGTAGCGCTGACCGTTGGGATTCCAGCCCGTGGGGTTGCCCTGGCCGTCGGTGGTAATACTGCGCCAACCAATAAAAGTAGGGGCTATGCGATCGCGGATCTCAGGTCGCACATACAGCCCCCCCAGCCCCGCCGGACCACAGCACCACTTATGGCCCGTGAAGGCGTAGAAATCCACTTCCGAAGCCGTCAGATCCAGGGGCACCATGCCCACAGACTGGGCTCCATCCACCAGCACCCATACTGGATCCGGTCGATGACCATGGCAATGCTCCACTAGGTCCGCCAAGGGCAACATCTGTCCCGTATTCCAGAGAATATGGCTGATCACCAAGAGTCGGGTGCGGGGCTGAAGATGGTCCGTAATCACCGTCAGGGGATCGCCCCCCTGGGCCGTTGCCAACACCGGGCAGGTGTCAATTTCCACCCCAAAGCGGCGGCGCAGTTCCGCCACCGTGGCGACGATCCCAGGGTGTTCACAGTCCGTCATCAAGATGCGATCACCCGCTTGCCAGTCCAGCCCCCAGAGCGGAATATTGCAGCCCACGGTGACATCCTCCGTCAGGGTGAGGTTATCAGGGCTGATCTGGAGGGCGTGGGCCAGTACGGTGCGGGTCTCAGCCCCCAGTTGCTGAAGCCAGCGATTCACAGCGGCGCTAAAGGGTCCATCGGTTTGAATCTTGAGCTGAGTCTCGTGCAAAGCCGCGATCGCAGCAGCGGGCATGGGTCCCTGCCCACCGTAGTTAAAGTAATGCTTGTGGGCGAGGGCCGGAAACTGCCGACGATGCTGGTCTAAGGATAGAGAAGAAGGATCAATCATGGGATACAGGGTAAGCGTATTCCAGCTCCAAAATCATCCCCTGGGTTAGGCACAAAGGATAGCTTCTCAGGGAACAGAGTAGGTTTTGCCGCTTCAAGGTGGCCAGATTGGGGAGATAGGGCAGGCTCAGCCTCCTTTAACCCCAATCCCCATCCTTGCCCAGCAAACACCCACAATGCTGTATAACTGTCAATAGGGTTTCCCGCGACGCCGTTGCCGTCTCATTAGCCTAAAAATGGCCTAAAAATGGGTTGGCGCTGTCGGCAGATATTGCGATGGCCCAAGGCCGGTCGGAGACCATCGCACCCCGCACTCCCCGTGGTGTTACCGGGTGAGTCCTCTGCCATTTCTCAAGGACTGTCAATCCTGCCATGGATGTAGTCACCCCCTGCTGCCCCCCATCCATGTCCCCTCGTTCATCAGGGGACAAAGTAGAGTCCTGGGAATTAAAGTCCTGGGAATTAGAGTGCTGGGAACAGTTCGGAATGCCCTTTAAGATACGGTTCGACCTGCCTTTTAATCGGTTCAGCTCACTTGTCTGCTAGCTACCCCTTGACCCACAACGTCATCTTCAGGGGTAGCCAACTCAGACCCCTGACCGAGCCGTCTACCCCAATTTCGCCAGAACCTCAACTCCCCACCGATCCCTTCTGGCTGACGGATGATCTGATTTTTCATTACCAACGGTGCGATCGCCGCGCCTACTTGGATATTCGCGGCGATCGCAGCCAGACCGATCCCCCCAGCGACTATTTACAGAAAATCAAACAGGATAGCGCCGAACATCGAGTCATGGTCCTTGCCGATTATGACCCGGTCCAGCGGCCCCAGTTTCCCCCCGGAGACTGGCAAGCCGGAGCGCAGGCCACGGTGACCCTGATGGCAGCGGGGGCAGAGGCCATTGTCGGCGGTGTATTGCTTACCCCAATGGTGACCCCTCGGCGGCGAGGCACCTACTTGATCAGTCGTCCAGACCTGTTAGTCAAGCAGCCGGGATGGTCCCTCTGGGGCGACTGGCAGTACGAACCCATCGATATCAAACTGGGCAAAAAGCCCAAATTGGACTACCAGGTAGTAGCCACCTACCACGCCTACCTGCTGGCCCAGATTCAGGGCAACTGGCCCCAGGCCAGTTGGTTGGCCCTACGGGAGGGACGCTACCATGCCGTGGATCTAGATCAGCAGCTCCCCAAAATGACAGAAGTCCTGCTGGCCTGTTGGCACAGTCTTCAGGCTCCCACGGCCCCAGAGGTCTTCATTGCCCATAGCCGCTGCGACCTCTGCCGCTGGTATAGCCACTGCTACACCACCGCCAGCAGTCAGCAGCACCTCTCCCTGCTACCGGGAGTCACCCCCGCCCGCTACACCCACCTGCAAAACCTGGGGCTCACCACCGTAGATACCCTGGCCCTAGCCCACCCCACTCGATTGGCCCATCTTCCTGGCTTTGGGGATGCGGTGGCAGAAAAGCTGGTTCACCAAGCCCAAGCCACACTTCATAACCGGGCCATTGCCCGATCAGTCTCAGGTCAACCCTTTCCCCTTTCCCCCCGAGAGCTGCCCTCAGCAGCCGTGGAGCTGTATTTCGATATTGAGGCTGCCCCCGACTTTGACCTGATCTACCTCCATGGGGTGCTCGTGGTAGATCATCGTCAAGGCACAGAAACCTTCCATCCCCTGCTCGCGGAGACCGTAGATGAAGAGCACCGAGCCTGGGAACAGTTCTTAGATCTGGTGCTGCAATATCCCGACGCCCCCATCTATCACTTTTGCCCCTACGAGGCCCAGACCGCCCGCAAGCTGACCCAGCACTATGGATCCCTAGGACGCGGAGAGTTGAACCGTCTCCTCAGTCGGTTTGTAGATATCCACTGGGCAGTCACAGAGGCCGTAACCCTCCCAGTAGAAAGCTACGCCCTGAAACATATTGCCCGCTGGATGGGGTTTCAATGGCGGGACAGCGAGGCCAATGGAGCCCAATCCATTTGCTGGTACAACGACTGGCGAACCACCGGCGATCGCACCTATCTGGAGGCCATCCTCCGCTACAACGAGGATGATTGCCGCGCCACCTACCACATCAAGCGCTGGCTGACGGAATTTGCCCAACCATTCTGGGCCTGCGCTGCGCCCCTAACCGCCGCCGCATCCCAGTAAGTTTTCAGGCAGAAAGAAGACCAGAAAAAGTATTTGACAAAAGGGATCACCGCTCCGCACAATAGAGATCGCTCTTGGGCCTGTAGTTCAATTGGTTAGAGCACCGCCCTGTCACGGCGGAAGTTGCGGGTTCGAATCCCGTCAGGCCCGTCCTCAAAGTTGCCCGTTTTTGACCCTGCAAATCCCGAAACGACTGCCCCGCATAGGTTGTAGTGGTTTCTCCTTGGTTGCTTTCGGGTTGCCAAAGTTGCCATCCAGTGGCGATCTACTTCACGGTTGCGCTATTTCGAATCGGGGGTTTGTGAGTCGGATTCGGTATAAAACCCTGGAACGCCTTTGTTCTAAGGTTTTAGTAGACTAAAGGGAACGGTTCCCAAGGCAGCACCATGGCTTACAGTGAACACCCACAGCCCGCCTCCGAAACCCTGCCCACCATGTACGATTTGCTCAGCGAAGACCCGGAGGAGCCAGGGCTGCCTGATGTTGGCGCTAGCCCGTCGCGAGACGTATTTCATGACTTTCAGCCTCAACTGCTGCGGGAAACCTGTCAGTCTCCCGCCTATCCTGCCCAGGAGATGTTTGCCGGTACAGATCTCAATCTCTATTACGATGTTCGTCACCCCCGCTGGCATAAGCGCCCCGATTGGTTCTTGGTGCTGGGGGTGCCAAGGGCGCTGCAACAAACCGATCTCCGCTGGAGCTATGTAATCTGGCAAGAGGGTGTGAGCCCTTTCCTGGCGATTGAACTGCTTTCCCCAGGTACCGAGGCTGAAGATCTAGGGCAAACCCTGCGGGAAGTGAACCAGCCACCGACAAAATGGCAGGTGTATGAGCAGTTGCTGCGAATTCCCTATTACGGGGTATTTGATCGCTACACCAGAGTCTTTCGACTGTTTCGGTTATTGGGTTCCCGGTACCAGCCCGTAGAGCTATCTGAGCAGCGCTTTTGGTTTGAAGAGCTGAAGCTAGGGTTAGGGGTGTGGCAGGGTCAGTATCAAAGCACTGAAGGATCCTGGTTACGCTGGTATGACGCTGAGGACAGTTGGGTGGCGACGGCTGAGGAAATCGCTAGTCAAGAGCGGCAGCGGGCCGATGAAGCGCAACGGCGAGCCGATGAAGCGCAACAGCGAGCTGAGCGTTTGGTAGCTCAGTTGCGGGCCTTGGGTGTTGATCCAGAGGACTAGTAAAGTCCCATCTGTAGGGGCAATCCCTTGTGGTTGCCCGGTGGGTGAGTGATCGATATTGGACTGGTCGTGGGGTGTTCTTTGGATTGCACGTGCCTTATTTACGATGAACGAAAGTTCGACGAAGAGCGTCCTAACACGACTTGGAAGGTTATGTTTTGAAACGAGTTGAAAAGCCTGCTCCGTCATTGTCTCCATACAGACATCCAGTTCCCTGTTTGCGTTAGCGGCTCCCCTAGGGAGCAACGGAGTCGTTGGCTTTGCCGCCCCAGAGGGGCTAGGGAATGGCCAGAACCCGATGGTGTGGCTGGCTTTCTCCCTTCGGGAGACGCTAAAGCGTTGGCAAAGCCTGTCTGAAAGACTTACGACTCCGCTCAGCCAGCAGGCAATGGGTTCGGTTTTTTGTAACCTTCCAAGTTGTGTCCTAACGGACTTATTCCTCAATTTTTTCACAGAGCAGGGGATTGTAGTCCACCGGCAGTTTCAAGGTATAGGCCCGTGCTTCTCCTGCCGAGGGAAAGTCGTAGCCCTCGACGAGATCCTTTGCCTCCCCATCCAAACGGCTATAGCCCGTGGACCGGAGAAGCTGGGGAGGACCGTCCAAATTGCCGCCCCCATCTACTAAGACACCCCACCAGGATTCCTGGGGCGCGATCGGCAGACAGAGCCCTAGGGTATAGGGCACTTTCTCCACAAAGCTGGGCAGGGGTTGGGACTCAAGAGCATTGACCTTACCCGCATTTCTGAGCCCCGTAAACCATTGGGTCTCCGCCGCCTGACCCTCCGCCAGAGTCGTGCGGCTAGGGCCGGTGTAGCTCCGCAGTAGCACCAGAAAATCCTGGGATACCCCCGGTACCGGTGATGGTTGCCGACAGTTGGTCTCGCTATAGTCCACCGCCACATCGACCCGGTAGGCCCGTGCCGCCGCCTCGCTAGGAAAGCTGTGACTCCGCACTAAGCGCTCACCCGCATCATCAAAGGAGGTGTAGCCCGTCCCCCGCAGGGGAAAAACGTTAGGATTCACAGCCCCCTCTGCCGTCACCAGTACCAACCACTGGGCAATGCTGGGGAGCGCAGGCAGACACAACCCCTCGCTATAGGGCAATTGGGGAAACCCCTGAAAAGGCTGCACCGAGGGCGGCTGGGCCGCCAGGGCAGGATCCTCATTGGCTAAATCCTCTAGCCAGATCTCTTCCAGTTCCTGAGCTTCCTCGTCTTCGACTTCCACGGTGCCGCGATAGGTACTCAAGATGCGGAAAAAGGAGGCAAAGGTGTCCCGTGGGTTGGCACGGGCCTGGGGCGCAGGGGAAGTGGGATTAGGGTTGGTGGCTGGGGGATTGGTGGGGGGCAGATTGGGCACCGACCCAGAGGCAATCGCGCCATCGTCATCATCGTCATCGGTGATGGCGGGCGATCGCGGGGTGTCGGTGCGGGCAGAGGGAGATGGTCTAGATCGGGGAGTTGCGGTGGACCGAGCTGCCGCCGTGGAGCTTGTGCCCCCGCCACGGGCAGGGGCTTGGGTGCTGGCAGCAGTGCCCCTATTTGCCGCCGCACTCGCCGTTGCGCCACTGCTGGCTGTTGTAGCACCGCTGGGAGCCTGGGTCGGCGTACTGGCCGCTGTCTCTGAGGGCTCCAACCGAGTAATGGAAATGCCCTCCTCCTCTGGGTCAGGAGGAGGAACCAGAATGCTTTCTGATGCCCCCGTAGGGATCAACAAAATCACCCCATGGAGAGCCAGGGAGATAAACAGCATGGGAGCTACAAAAGATTGCCACAGGGGACGTTTTTGCTGGGGGGAAGGCGGGAAATCCATGGTCATACTCTAGGGATGAAAGATTCTCAAGGTCATCACTAATTGATATCTTCAATACTATGATTTTTTATGATTTTTTTAATTTAATATCCTGCTGTAGGATTTAATTTCTCGGGTCCGATTGCCAGATTATCACCACGGCAGAACCAGGGGGTTGGCCCTCCCCGATGCCCACAACCGACGCAAACAAAATAGATTCACTCTCCTCTTGTAGCTCATAGAGTAGGGCACCACAATACCCAGACTCATGGGCCACCAGCTCGGTTCCAAACATCAGGGGTAGTTCATCGGAAATAACATATTGATAATTTCGAGTAAAGAACAAGGCATCTAAACCGCCACTCACAAGGTCTGGAATTGTGTCTAGTTCCTTGAAAAAACAGGCTTGATCAATATCTTGATGCCATCCTCGCTCTAGGGCAGCGGCAACCAAGCCGAGATCACGGTTGATAACGCCAAATTCCCCTGTCATAACGACTTCTCTGGACTGGGCTGCCCTTGCCCGCGCCCGTTGTACAGAAGCAGCCTCTGTGGGAATTAACAGAATAATCCCATGGAATGCTAAGGAAAGAAATAGCATCGGAGCGACAAAGAGTCTCCACAAAGGCGTTTTCTGTTGTAGGGTTTCGGGAGAAGTCATGATGACAGGGAGTTGGATTAACTATTAGCTGTTCCAGCCTAAATTCATGGTTCCTAAAGCATAAGGAGTTCAGCCTTGGTGTCTGTTTGGGTCTATCGTGATACATTACGTTGTCGCTGGCCCTACAACCTCGGATCTGACTCCCAAATAATCACGACAGCAGTACCTGCTGGGTTGCCAGGACCAATGCCGATCACGGAAACAAAGACCTCTGTAGAGCCTCCAGATTGCACCTCGTATAACGCGGCATTGCCGTACTCACCCTGGGGTAACAATTCATCGCCAAATAAACGGGGCAATTCATCTGTGATGATGAAGTCATAGCTACGGGTAAAAAACAGCGCATCAAGGGCTTTGGGGACTAGGACAGGGCTTGTTGCTAAGCTACTGAAAAAGAAACTTTGATCGACAGTGGGAGGCCAGCCCCGGCTCAAACTAGCGGCGACAAGCCCAGGATCACTATTGATGCCCCCAAACTCTCTGCCCAAAGCGGATCCCCGTGCGGCTCCGGCACGGGCACGGGCGCGATCTGGATCAAATCCTCCGGTATCTTCTGGAGGAGGAGTCGGTTCAAAGGGGTCATCTACAGGGAAGGTGTCATCAGCGGGGGTCTCAGTGGGGAGGGGAGCATCAGCGGGGATCTGGTCAGGACGGGGGGGGGCCGCTTGACTAGAGGCCGGAGGACGATCTGGAGACGGGGGTGTTTGGTCCTGGGGGGGTTCTGGAACCTCCTCTAGGGGGGGTAAATCCTCTACCGCAGAGAGGCTGATCACTTCTGGGGCTTCCTGGGGGGGCTCCTCTTCTTCCTGCTCAGCACTGGCATCCCAGGTGGGGAGGGGCACAAACAGAAGTGCACCATGGAGCACCAGGGAAATCGTTAATAGGGGAGCGATCAACCATCGCCAAGGCTGCCGACGGGGCTGCGATGGGGGAAAATTCTCTGTTGGAGGCGTGGGAGGCTCGACCAGAGTGGAGGGAACGGCCATGGGGGAGGGGCGCGGTGACAACTAAATTGAAAAACCCCGGAACAATTGAATTGCCCTGGGGTTAGGCTATTTCCAAGCAAAGATTGCGGGGATAGGGATAGAGATGCCTGGAATCGCGATGGCCCCTTTGGGCCGGTCCTTGACCATGGCCCCTTTGGGCCGGTCCTTGACCATCGCAATTCCAGGCAACCTTCCAATCAAACCGATGGGACATAGCAGCGCTATGTCCCATAGATCTGTCTACAGACCCAGCCGGGATAGGATGGTGGTGTAGTTATTGGCAGGCATGGCTACATAACCGACTTCCCGCACCAGGGTGGTATCCCGAGAGGTTTCCAGGTAGAACTTCACAAAGGCGCGAACCTCTGGACGTTGTAGACCATCATTGCGGACATAGATGAATAGAGGCCGAGCAAGGGGGTATGCACCACTGGCAGCGTTTTCAAAGGTGGCGGAAACGCCATTTACGGGCACTGACCTAAGAATGTTTTGGTTCTCCAGATAGTAGGCAAGGCCAAAATAGCCCAGGGCGTAGGGGCTACGGGAGACGCCGACGACTAGGATATTGTCATCTTCGCTGGCGGTGTAATCAGCGCGGCTGGCAGCAACCTCACCCATAACTTCCTCAGTGAAATAGTCGAAGGTACCGGAGTCGGTCCCAGGACCAAACAGGGAGATGGGGTTACGTGCCCACTGGCGATCGAGCTGATTCCAACGGCGGATGCGACCCTCTGCGGCGGGCTCCCACAGGGTTTTGAGCTGATCTATGGTCATGCCCGCAGCGGGAACGGTGCCCTCTGCGCCAAAGATGCGGGTATTGCTAGCAACTACAACGGCTAGGGCGTCAACCCCAACTTGAATTTCGGTGTATTGAACGTTATTGGCGGCACAAGCGGCCACTTCAGTGTCCCGAATCGGACGAGAAGCATTGGAGATTACGGTTTCTCCATTGCAGAACTTACGGAAACCGCCGCCCGTTCCAGAGACGCCCACGGTGATATTGACACCGGGGGTCGTTTTCCGAAATTCCTCGGCCATGGCCTCGGTCACGGGGTAGACGGTGCTGGAACCGTCAATATCGATACTGCCAGAAAGTTGAGCTTGGGCAGCAGTGGCCACGCTCAGGGTAGCCGCTACCGCTGTGAAGGCAGCAGCAAGAGTTTTGATTCCGCTCGCGAACATATACAGAACACTCCGTGGTGTTGGGGAGAAATAAAGATGCGTTAGTACCACCCCGTACAGTAACGGTCGGAGTTTAAGGACACTCAGACAGAAATTTAAGGGAAGGGGGTTTTTACCTTAAGAAACGGTAATGCTTGAGGAACGGGAACCCTGGCGAGAGGAGGCGGGAAAGGTCACGATGGTGAAGAACCGACACAAAGGGGCCATCGCCATCTTCCCTCACGATTCAGGATGCTCAGGCTGGGATGCCAGGATTCCAGAAGAACTCCTGAGTAGCGATCCGGTCCCACCGTAGGATGGAGACAGTGAATGGCAACGGTGGGGCAGGACCATGGACAAGGCGGCACAACTTATTCGCATGGCGGAGGATGAGCTGACGGAGTACAGCACCGATGCCCGAAAAATAGAGAAGCTGCGGCGAAAGTTTAGCTTTGCGGTGCCCTACCCAGAGCAGGCAGCGATACGGGCGGCGGTGCAGGCCAGTATTCCGCAGAGCTTTGTGGCAAAGCTGGTGGCGGCCAATCGGCAGACAGTAGCGCTTCCCTTCTGGGGAATTGGCGGTCTGGGCCTGCTGTTGGGCATTTCTGGGCGGCAGCCGCTGGATCTGATTGCCACGGGGATCGGCTTCTATGTCGCCTTCCAAGTGCAAAAGTGGGGCTGGGAAATGGAGGCGAAGCGTCTGGTGGTCGCGACCCTGGATGACATCAAGGCGGGGGTAGAGGCCGTTACCCAGCCTGAAGGATGATTAGGACAGTGGCGGCGCAAAGCCCTGCACCTCGTTTAGGATTGGGGGCGAATCCTCCAGAGGCACCGCCGCCATGGCCGCCCCCATTACCCAGCAAAACGGCATCTTTGCCCCCCACGTTTTCACCCGGCCCGCCAATGGCAGTACCCTCAACGCCTCCATCCTCGTCGTGGGCGGCTCTACTGCGGCCTATGCCGCTACCCTGGCCAGTCTGCACCTGAAGGTGGATGTGGTGCTGGTGCAGCCCCAGGCCGTTGTGGGGGGACAGTTCACGGCCCAGGGATTACCGGCCTCCGATGATGGGGACTTGCTAAAACAGAACGCCGATCTCTGGTCTTTGGATGGTGAGCAGTTTGCTATTTCTCGCTGGCAGCGCATCTTTCGTCAGCGACAGCGGGCCTTGCAACCCGTGGGGGGACGGCTAGATCCCAATCCGGGGGGGGGCTGGGTGAGTAACTTTGCCACGACTCCTGTGGTGGCAGCGACGGCAATGAACTCAGCCCTTGTGCCCTACCTCAGTGAGGGGCGACTGCGGTTAATACCCTATAGCGACCCGGTGCAGGTTTTAGCGACGGACCCGCCGGGGCAGCGACGCCAGGTGGCGGGGGTGGTTTTTCGCGATCGCCAGACCGGAGCCCAATTCACTGTCACCGCCTCTGTGGTCCTAGAGGCGACGGATTTGGGGGATTTACTGGAACTGGGGGGCATCGAGTCGCGGGTTGGTCAGGAATCCCGCCACGAAACCGGGGAGGCCATCCTTCCGGATCTGCCCCGGCCCCAATGCCAGCAATCCATCACTTTTGATGTGGTGGTGGAGCGGACGCTACCGGGGCAAGGGGTGACGGTGACGGCTCCCCCCACCTATGGCAAAGCTCCCTGGTTTAATCCCCATGAGTTTACGGGCGTCTTCTGGACGAAGACGAAGGACGGCCAGTGGCAGAAGTGGGACTTTTTTAGTGCCTTTGGTATCTTTCGCTATCGCCGTCTCCGTCGTCAGCAGCCCTATGAAAAAGCGGTGTCGCCGGGGGATGTGACGGTGATCAACTGGGGCACCTCCCCCGATCCTGAACGCTCTTTTTGCTGCGGCAATGATTACCGGGAGGGCTATCTGGTGGGGGTGAGTCGGGAGGAGCGGCAGCGCCATATCCAGCAGGCCCGCGATCGCGCCCGAGGCTATCTCCATTTTTTGCAAACCCACGGCGTCCCAGATCTGAAACCACGCGGTGACATGACTTGGACCGAGGATGGCATTGCCCTGGAGCCCTACATCCGGGAAGCCCGCCGGGGTATTGCCCTCACCACCATTCGTCATGAGGATGTGGCGGAGCGTTTCTTTCCAGCCCAAGGCCGCGCCCGCTGCTTTGAGGATGCTGTGGGCATCGGTCAGTATCATTACCTGGATCTCCACGGCAACGACCAACCGGGTCATATTACCCCCAAGGGCAAAGAGGTAGTAGCCCTGCCCTTTTCCTTGCCCCTGAAGGCACTGGTGCCCATTGCCACCGATGGGCTGATTCTGTCGGCAAAAAGCATTGGCACCACCCACATCACCAACGCCGCCTATCGGATGCACCCGATCGAATGGGCGATTGGAGAGGCGAGTGGATTTCTGGCGGTTTTTGCCGTGTGGACCGGAAAATCCCCCCATGACTTGGCCACGGACGAAGCCCAGGTGCGGAAAATCCAGGGATTCATGACCCGTAATGGCATCCCTATCTTCTGGTTCGATGATGTGGGTCATGAGGATCCTGACTTTGAACCGATCCAGGTTCTGGCCGCCGCTAATATTGTCCGCAGTGAGAACTTGAAGACGCTGCACTTTCGCCCTACAGCCCCCGTCAGTCGAGCAGTGGTGGCCACGGCCCTGGGCAAGGTGATGATCCTCCCCCCACAAACGCCCCCCAGACCCACTTTTGTGGATGTGCAACCGGGACGCCATTGGGCCTATGAAGCCATTGAAACCCTCCACAGCCATGGGCTAGTGGCGGGGGTTGGAGGAAACCGCTTTGCCCCCGATCAGCCCATCACCCGCCAGCAGCTTTCGTTGTTGGTGCAGCGGGCCATGCCCGATATCCATGACAGCGCCTTTGCCCGCACCCCCATTGACACCGCACCCCTCCAGCGGCGGGAGTTATCCCGAGTCCTCTATGAACTCCTCAAGCATCGCCTGGGGATCTAAACTCATCCGAAACACCCTCAAAGCGACGGCTGGCTTTCTCCCTTCGGGAGACGCAGGGAGAACGACTCCGCTCAGCCAGCCGAACCCTCAGATTCTTGCCGTTCGGCAATGACGGCATAGAAGGGATCGCCCCCTGCTAACCCCAGCATTTGCAGAATCATGGGGGCAGAGGCGGGGCGGGCGATAAGTTCTGGGGAACCGAAGCCGGGAACAGCTTGAACGTATTGGCGCACCAGTTGCAACCGCTGGGCTTCGGTGCCGTCTCGCCAAACTGCGATCGCTTTTTGGTAAAACATGCGATTCGAGAAGCTGACGATGGCGATCCCTCCCGGTTTCAAGATGCGGTGGATTTCTGCAAACACCGCCTCTGGATACTGGAGGTACTGCACCGACACCGTATTCAAGACGGCATCAAAGGACTGATCGGCGCAGGGGAGCGTCTGATTCTCATTCAGATTTTGGAGAAAAAAGTGATTCAGGCGGGGGTTTTTAGCCAGCTCATCGGCATTCATGCCATGGCCCTCTACCCAATCGAAGGCCATATCCTGGGGCAGATGGGACACCCAGCTACTCATCAGGTCTAGGATGCGGCTGTTGGGGCGCAAACGTTCCCGATAGAGATCCGTCAGTTGGCTAATGAAGCCCTCATCCACATGGGTGACAAACCGGGGTACATCGTAGAACTGATCATCCTGGGCGGCATCGAGTTTCTGGCGTTGTTGGGGCTGGAGTAGGGAGGTCATGGACAGAAGAACAGGGCCACGAAAGGGACGGCATGGTCAACACAGCATTCGCAAAAAAGCGATCGCACTTTTGAAGTGCGATCGCTTTTCAACCTAAAGCTCTAGACAAGAGCAAATCTAAGCTGGACTAAACCGCAGCCGCAGCCTTGGTTTTCGCAGCCAATTCACCAGCGGCGTACTTAGCAGCAAACACCTCAACGCCCGCCTGCTTGATCTTGCTGGCATTCCCAGCAGAGCCAAAGGCTTCGTAGCGCTCACGGCAGACTTGCTGCATGTACTTGATGGCAGGCTTCATGAAGTGACGAGGATCAAAGTTAGAGGGATCCTTCGCCGCCGCTTCCCGAATGGCTGCGGTGATGGCAAGACGATTGTCGGTGTCGATATTCACCTTCCGCACGCCGCTCTTGATGCCCTTTTGGATTTCCTCAATGGGCACACCGTAGGTCTCAGGAATCTGGCCACCATACTTGTTGATCATGTCCAGCCACTCTTGGGGCACCGAGGAAGACCCGTGCATGACCAAGTGGGTGTTGGGCAGCCGCTTGTGAATTTCTTCAATGCGGCTAATGGCCAGAATTTCGCCCGTGGGTTTGCGGGTGAACTTGTAAGCGCCGTGGCTGGTGCCAATGGCCACCGCTAGGGCATCCACCTGAGTCGCTTCCACAAACTGCACCGCTTCATCAGGATCCGTCAGCAGTTGATCCTTGCTGAGGGTGCCTTCAAAACCATGGCCATCTTCCGCTTCCCCAGCACCCGTTTCCAGGGAGCCCAGACAACCCAGTTCCCCTTCAACACTCGCGCCGATGGCATGGGCCACCTTCACCACTTCAGCCGTGACATTGACGTTGTACTCGAAGCTAGCGGGGGTTTTTGCATCCGCTTCCAGGGAGCCGTCCATCATCACGCTGGTGAAGCCGTTACGAATGGCAGAGTAGCAGGTGGCGGGGCTGTTGCCGTGGTCTTGGTGCATCACCACGGGAATGTGAGGATAGGTCTCTACCGCAGCAATCACCAAATGCCGTAGAAAGTTTTCGCCAGCATAGGTCCGGGCACCGCGAGACGCCTGCAAGATCACAGGGCTGTCAGTCTCGTCAGCAGCCTTCATGATAGACAGGATCTGCTCCAGGTTGTTGACGTTGTAGGCCGGAATCCCGTAGCCGTTCTCGGCTGCGTGATCCAGCATCAGCCGCATGGGGACAAGCGCCATAAAATCCTCCTAAAATCTATATCTAGCCTTTTGGCAAGCTTACACAAAACCAATAGGTATCCATACCAGTCAATCTTAAGGCAGATTCCTGTGCTTATGACGGAATGTTAGGACAACCTAAAATTTTCGTAAAGCGTGAAATTAACAATCGATAGGGCCTCAACCCCCTACAGACTCCAATTCCGCTGACCTGACTACGCCCTATGTTCGCCCTATGTTAGGGAACGCTCAATTGTAAAGGGCAAGAAATTTCCATGGGTCGCCTGGGATTCGAACCCAAGACCGATCGGTTAAAAGCCGAGTGCTCTACCGCTGAGCTAGCGACCCCTAAGGCAAGCGCTTATTTCTAAGGCACGGTTATAGATACTAACATATCAAGCCCTCAGAACTAACCCATATTTGGGGGGGGTAACTGGGATTTAGCCCACCTATACCCAGTCCAGCTCGAAATCTGGCGTTTCCCCACCGGGAAAACGCCACTTCTGGACTTGGGCAAGGTTTATTTTGCAGGTGCCCTAGGCGTGGATAGAACCGTCGGGCAAAATTGCTCCCCGCAGGACAGTTCCCGTCAGCTTCACCATAATCTTTTCCCCCACCTTGACCTGGGCACCGCTGAGGTCCGCGCCGCTGAGGTCCGCGCCGCTGAGGTCCGCACCGATCAGGTTCGCTTCCCGCAGATTAGCGTGGCTGAGGTTGGCCTGGAGGAGGTTAGCCCGAAATAGGTTGGCCTTAGAGAGGTTGGCCCGATTTAGGTTGATCTTGTGCAAAAAGGCATCCTTGAGGTTTGCTTCCCTGAGGTCCGCATTGCTGAGATTGCGTCCTGAGAGATCCTTCTCTTGCAGATCGGCCCCCCGCATATCCGATCCACTGAGGTCAGAATCGACCGGGCGTGCTTTAGGGGGCGGTTGGGCAGTACTGGCAGATGAGCCACCGGGGGGGGAAGCACTACTACTGTTACTGTAGCCATAGCTGCTGTAGCCATAGGGGCTTCTGTAACCCTGGGGGGGGGTATAGCTGCTGTGAGACGAGCTACTGCCAGAATTAGGGCTGGTAGCCCCACTACTGCCCGGATAGCCGCTATTCCAAGTGTCGCGATAATAACTGCTATTAGCCTCGGCGGGGCTGCGGTGGCCCGGATCATAGCTGGCGGCTTCACGCCGTTCTTGGCGATCGCGACTGCGGCTGGCACCGTTGCTTCCATTGGTTCCCCCGCTAGGGCTAGTTCCCTTAGCCCCATTACTACTAGCCCCATTACTGCTGGTAGCCCCATTACTGCTGGCGGTACTACTGCCTGTGCTACCCGTGCTATTGCTACTAGCCGTGCCCCGACTAGAGCCAGCCTCTGGACGACCATAGCCGTTACTGGAACCCGCTGCACCGCTGTAGCCGCCGGAGGCCGTAGCATTGGGTGGGGGTGAAGAATAGTACCGCGCCCGATAGCTGCTGTATTGACCGTAGGCAGAGGCTGCACCATTGGCGGCTCCATAGGGAGCCTGGTAGCGATTAGTGTAGGCTCGGCTACCCGTATCCGTTGAACGCTGGGCACCATAGCGTTGGGCTGCCCCGACAGTGCTGCCGACCCGGACATGGGTGCGGAGATAGTCACGGGCGTGGTTGAGCTGCTTGAGTTTTTCTTGGGCCTTTTCGACGAGGCGCTGGTTATCCTGGGGCAAACGATCGGGGTGCCAAATAAACACCAGATCCTTATAAGCCTGGTTCACCTCTTCCATTGAGGCCCCAGGCTCTAAGTCCAGCACTCTGTAAGCATTTTCGAGCTCGCGCATGAAGCCTTCCGTCTTCGGTGCTATGGCCCAGCCCCAGCCCATGCCGCTGACTAGATTCCCTTCATTTTAAGGGGTCGGTTGTGCGACTGTGAGCCTAGTGATGCTTTAAGGCTAGGGTATCGCTTCCCTAACTGGGGGTTTCTGCCCATTCGCTTAAGCTTTGGATAAAGATTGCTGTACCTGTGGAAGAAACCTCGAAGTTTCTCGGTTACCTGCTACAGAGTGTTTCAGCTAGATACGGGTCCAGCATGTTCAGCGAAGATCCAGGGAATGCCATCCCTAGTACGCTGCGGCGTAAATAGCCTAGCCGTTCTATCGTGGCACACCTCGGCCCTCACCCTAGCCCTCTCCCACGGGGAGAGGAGACCGGAAAATATTGGGCTGGTGGAGCACAAGTTTGATTTTCAGGGTTTCGTAGGGTGCATAGCGCTAAGGCGCGGCTTCGCCCACGCGAAGCAATGCACCGCAGAAAGGCAACGCCTAGGGGGAATGGTCACAGGATTTGCACCGCAGAGTACTAGGGCCGTAGGCTGAATCGATTTACGGGTGGCAGAGCCTGGGTACGAGTGCGACCAAAATCTGAAATAAAAAAGGGTAAAACCTGACTGTGAATTTTCATGTTTCTGTTGGGCTTTCCCCCAGCAATAGGATCCCATGGATTCCATGTCATCCTAGGACAAAGTTTTGTGCCGTTTCCCGATACTTACCTCTGAGTACTTTTACTATGAAGAGTGAAGCGGTGAAGGCATCGTAGCCTTGTCGCCAGACTAAATGCCACCCTGTCTTCACCGCGATCGCACTGCTCCAGAAGGCCATGTCCAGGTTCTTTTGGGACGCTCCAGAAAGGTTTCTTAACTGTACTTCCCGCTTCTAGGATGATCCCTATCTTCATTGGATCTCCTGAATTTTTCTGGCTAATTGTCATAATCATGGGTTAGCAATAGCAGCCATTGATGGGCTGTTAACCCCTGGGAAAAACAGTAATAGATGACCTTATCCCTATGACCCATTATTAAATTTGGGGAGCTGACCATGGTTGCTACTTCAGTCCAAACAGCCCAAGACTTTGTCCGCTGGCTGGATCACGTCCGCCTGACGGATATTCCCATGGTGGGGGGTAAGAATGCCTCCCTGGGGGAAATGATTCAGCAATTGACCTCAAAGGGCATTGCGGTGCCCGGTGGCTTTGCCACCACCGCCCATGCCTACCGACACTTCATCTCTAGCAACCAGCTTGATGAAACCCTCCGCCATCTATTTGCCGATCTGGATGTGGCGGATGTAAAGAATTTGCAACAGCGGGGCCAGCAAGCGCGATCGCTCCTACTCCATGCCCCCTTCCCGCCGGAGCTAGAAGTGGCCATCCGCGATGCCTACCGGGATATGTGTAACCACTATGGCCCCGATGTAGACGTAGCCGTGCGTTCCAGTGCCACCGCTGAGGACCTGCCCGATGCCAGCTTTGCCGGACAGCAGGAAACCTACCTGAACGTCCACGGGGAAGCCCAAATCATTGAATCCTGCAAAAAGTGCTTTGCTTCCCTCTTTACCGATCGCGCCATTTCCTATCGCCAGACCAAGGGCTTCGACCACTTCGATGTCGCCCTGTCTGTCTGTGTGCAAAAAATGGTGCGCTCTGACCTGGCCACCTCTGGGGTCATGTTCTCCATTGATACGGAGACCGGCTTCAAGGATGCCATCCTGATCACCGCTGCCTATGGCCTGGGGGAAAACGTCGTCCAGGGTACCGTCAATCCCGATGAATACCGGGTGTTCAAACCCACCCTGAAGCAGGGCTACAACCCCATCCTCAGCAAGCGCTTAGGCAGCAAGGCCCTGTGTATGGTGTATGACACCGGCGGTAGCAAGCTGGTGAAAAATGTCCCTGTGCCCTTGGTGCAACAGCAGCGCTTTGCCCTCAGCGAAGCGGAAATCCTCACCCTGGCCCGCTGGACCTGCATCATTGAAGACCACTACAGCAGCCTCCGGGGGGGCCAGTTTACCCCCATGGATATTGAGTGGGCCAAGGATGGCATCACGGGGGATTTGTTCATCGTTCAGGCTCGCCCCGAAACGGTGCAGTCCCAGCGGCAAGACAACGTCCTGCGCACCTACCAGTTGCAAAAGCCGGAGGGTACCCAGCCTCTAGTCACCGGACGGGCGGTGGGGGCGATGGTGGGTAATGGCCCCGCCTGTGTGATTTTGGATGTGCAGGAAATTGAGCAATTCCGGCCTGGGGAAGTACTGGTCACCGCCAAGACTGACCCCGACTGGGAACCGATCATGAAACAGGCGGCGGCCATCGTCACCGATCAGGGGGGACGCACCTGCCACGCTGCCATCATTGCGCGGGAGTTGGGCATTCCGGCGATCGTGGGCTGTGGCAATGCCACCAGCGCAGTCAAGACGGGGCAAGCGGTCACCGTTTCCTGTGCCGAAGGGGAAGATGGCTATGTCTATGAGGGAGCCTTGCCCTTTGAGGTGAAGGAAATGGCTCTGGATACCCTGCCCACCACCCGGACTAAGGTGATGATGAATGTGGGTAACCCGGACATGGCCTTTGGCCTTGCGGCCTTGCCTAACGAAGGGGTGGGGCTGGCCCGGATGGAGTTCATCATTGCTAATCACATCCAGGTTCACCCCTTGGCCTTGGTGAATTTTGACAGCCTCAAGGATGGCTCTACCAAGCGTAAGATCGCTAAGCTCACCCAGCGCTATGACGACAAGCCCCAGTATTTTGTAGACAAGCTGGCCCAGGGGATTGGCACCATTGGCGCGGCCTTCTATCCCAAGCCGGTGGTGGTACGCCTGTCGGACTTCAAGAGCAATGAGTACGCCAACCTGCTGGGGGGCGAACCCTTTGAGCCGAAGGAAGAAAACCCCATGATCGGCTGGCGGGGGGCCTCTCGCTACTATGACGAGCGCTACCGGGCTGGGTTTGCCCTAGAGTGCCAAGCTCTGAAGCGGGTGCGGGACGAGATGGGCCTGACCAATATCATCCTGATGGTGCCCTTCTGCCGCACCCCGGAGGAAGGCCGTCGGGTGCTGGCGGAAATGGCTAGCCATGGCTTGGTGCGGGGGGAAAATGGCCTCCAGGTCTATGTCATGTGTGAGTTGCCTAGCAACGTCATTCTGGCGGATGAGTTTAGTCAGGTGTTCGATGGTTTCTCCATTGGCTCCAATGACCTGACCCAGCTCACCCTGGGGCTGGACCGCGACTCGGCCCTGGTGGCTCACCTATTTGATGAGCGCAATGGGGCGGTGAAGCGGATGGTGGCGATGGCGATCGCAACGGCGAAAGCCAACGGTCGCAAGATCGGCATCTGTGGCCAAGCCCCCAGTGACTACCCTGAGTTCGCCCGCTTCTTGGTGGAACAGGGCATCGACACGATGAGCCTGAACCCTGACTCGGTGATTCGCACCATTCTGGACATCGCTGAGATGGAAGCCTCTCTGTAAGGAAGTAACTCTGGCTGCCCGGTTAGCCCTGGGCAGCCTGTTTGATGCCAGTGGATTCACAGCGCGATCGCCCTCAGAGTTCTGGGGGCGAATGCTCGATCACGCATAGATGGCCTCGCAATCGATTCTGGCTTTCAAATATGGATTCATGCCATACCAATAGCGAATCACATCCACATCTCGGCCAAACAATGTTTCGAGTTCAACTTTGAGATGAAATCGCTTAAACATATTGGGTTCTATATGCACCACGATGTCGATGTCACTCTCGGCGTGGGCCTCGTTGCGGGCAACGGAACCAAAGATGCCGATCTGCTTGACGGCATATCGGTCTGCAAAATCAGATTTTAGATCGCATAGCTGCACCAGAATATCTTCTTTGACAGGTGGGAGCATTACATCAAAATACTTTTGATCAGGCATAGTTTAGATCCTGAATTTTCCTGCTGAGCCTCAGACAGGGAGATGAAATAGTGAACGAGTAAATCTTAAAACCTGCTCTTTCTTTTCTTCGGGAAATGAGGCAATCATAGCAACAATTCGATCTTTTAATGGCACCCAAGATTGAGTTTCTGCCCGCCAAACGACAATGAATTGGCTAGTAGAAAAGGACGTTAATACTAAGGTTTCTCCGTAGGCATTGGCAAACTCAACTTCATAGGCTGTATCTGTATACTTTTCTACAATGGAACCGCGATCGCCTGCTTTGAGCTTGTGCTCAGGTACATCTACAGTTAGCTCAACAACATCAAATAAGTCAGGTTTAGTCATTTTTGCCTCGGAATATATCACGCAAGATTATTCCTTTTTAATTTGATTCGTCAGCCCTGCTTTTGTAAAGCGGCCAGCACTTCCTGGCTTTTGTCGATGACCACTGACCCATCCGATTTCCCTATGCAGCCGTAAACGTAAGACTGGTTAAGCCCAACACCATTTCATCGTGCTCAAGTTTGTCAGCTATCACACGCAAAGCCAGTGCTTGGACATGGGCGATCGCCTGTGGCTGGGTGTCGCTATAAACTAGGACACCGGGAATTTCTAAAACTTCAGCGATCCAGCGCCCATCCTCTTCCTGTTCCGTTTCAACCGTGAATTGATTCGATAGTTGATTTTCCATCAGTATTCAAATAAGGCTTTGCTCTTTTTGGGAAAGTTTTTTCGGGAATTCTAACATTTTTTACTCAAGATCAGTTCCATATTTTACCCAGTCTGTCGCACTAATAAATTCTTCTGCTTCATAATCTTTTGGGCTACCAAACTGTTCTCGAATTTCTGCCATCTCTTGCTCACTGACTCGCGGGATTAATGCACGGCATAAAGCAAGGCGCTCTTCTCTCAAGATCTCGCGCACTGCTTCTCGAATCGTTTCACCGATTGCTTCACGAATACTTTGCTGAATGATAGCTTTCAATTCTTGAGTTTCCATTGTGATACCTTATCGGATCAAGGACTCGGTAATCTTACGAAGATGCTAACACTAAGGCCAACCTGAATATCAGAGACGTTGTAAATGATGTCTGAAGAATCCGAAAGCTAGGCACAGACCATCTGACCGCTTTTCCTAGTACTGGGCATGGGCAGCGTAAATCCTCTGGCCGTTCTATCGTGGCACACTTCGGCCCCTCACCCTAGCCCTCTCCCACGGGGAGAGGGGACCGGAAAATATTGGGCTGGTGGAGCATAAGTTTGATTTTCAGGGTTTCGTAGGGGGCATAACGCTAAGGCGCGGCTTCGCCCACGCGAAGCAATGCACCGCCTAGGGGAAATGGTCACAGGATTTGCGCCGCAGAGTACTAGTCTGTGGGTAGGCCGAGGTCGGGTAAGGCGTTGACGATTTTGACGGTCTCTAGGCTGACGGTGATGACCTTTTTGATCAGTCGAACGATGTATTCTTCATCGTCGAGGCGGTTGGGGTCGTTGGTGATGCCGCTGCGTTTGTCGGTTTTGATGCGGTATTGGTCGATCACCCAATCGAGGGCGGAGCGGTTGCCGAGGCGGTACTCAAAGGCTTCTGGGGGAATGCCTGTGAGGGTGAGAAAGTCGTTGTATTTGAGTTGGGTTTTGTCTTTGCTGAGGCGCATTTTCTCTACGCGCCAATCAATGGGCAGGTCTTTATTTTCTAGGTGTTTGAGGGGATATTCTGGCTGATCTTCGTAGTGGACGTGGATTTCGGCTAGGCGTTGGCCTGCGATCGCAAAGGGGCGAAATGCGGGGGCGTAGGGAATGCGGGGGAGTTCGCGTTTGAGGTTGGCGGCGTAGCGGGTGCGGTAGTGGGGATGGTGGAGAACGGCGTAGGTGTAGTAAAAGATGTCCCATTTGGTAATGGTGGAATCTTCGTAGTGGGTTTGAAATTGTTCTAAAACCCAATCGGTAATATTTTCTCTACGGTTCGTGCCGTCTTTATCGTAAGTGTAGAAGGGAAAACACTGAGAACCACCTTGCGTGAGCAAATTGGGTATGCAGTGAATCATCAAAGAATACATAGAAATTTCTGATCCAATTTTCAACCATATAGCTCTATTCTCAACTTCCGACTCTAAAGTAGGGAAGAAAAATCTTTGAAGTGTTGGTGCATCAATTAAGACATAATCAAAATAAAGATATTTTTTTGAAAAGGGTCTCCATTGAGAAACTCGAATTTGTGTTTCATCAAAATCAACTAGTTTCTCACGCTTGAACTTATCTATTAATAGAGAAGACCATTTTATTCTTTTGCTGTCATTCGTGACAAACTTGAGTATCTCCCCTGGCTTTCGAGCATTTCTCCATCTAGCAATTTCAGTATTATATGTTTCACAAAAAAGACTGACATTTGTTTTTAAACTCTCATGGCTATATGAATATAGCCAATCATCTCTATTTGTCGAAACACCCAAAGCATATTGATCAAAAACAACATCTTCTAAACTCTCAAAATCTAGCTTTGAGCTTTTAGTTCTTTGGGAGGCTAGAGCAATGTATTCGTCGTATTCTGGCTTCAGTTCGCGACCAAGCCAAATATAGTTCTTGGTAGGCTTGATGATTTCCCAATCAAGCTCTGAATAAACTCTAGAGCTTTCTAAGAAATGGTATTTATTTTCTTTGCGCCAAAATTCATTAACATTTTTATAAAAAATATCAATCCCCTGCTGATTTTCTTTCTTGATCAGAATACTTATTGATACACCAACTTGTATGCCAAAGACATTATGTGTTGTTCCCGAAAGCTTGGGATTTTTTCTAAGAGGGTGTCTGAAAAGCTGGAATGTAGGTATGAATTAGCACGTTAGTCGCCTTAACATGACTCGAATATTGGCCACATAAATCCATGCCTCAGCGGTCTCTGGTAGGCGCTCATAGTCTTTACTCAAGCGGCGGCAAAAAGTAAACCAGCCAAATGTGCGCTCCACCACCCACCGCTTGGGTAACAGCACAAATCCCTGCGCACAGTCGGGGCGCTTGATCACCTCAATCACCCATCGAAAGCGGTCCATGATCTCTTTCATGAAATCGTTACCGCTATATCCCCCATCAACCCAAATGACACACAGGCGAGTGAACCACTGACTAACCTGATGCATTTTTTCTAGCACCTTTCGTGCGCCATCCCGCTCAGGGAGACTCGCTGCGGTAACCACAACCATCAGCACTAAACCCATTGTGTCGACCACCACGTTTCGCTTCCGACCTTTGACCTTTTTGTTTGCATCGAAGCCGACCGACTCCGAAATGTAGACATCGCTGTTCACCGACTGACTATCCATCACCGCTGCACTGGGAGACGCTTCGCGCCCCTCCGTTAACCGCACCAACTCCCGCAATCGGTGATTGATGTGTTCCCACACCCCATCATTGCGCCATTGGCGAAAATAATGGTAGACCGTTTTGGCCTTCGGGAAATCATGGGGTAAGCACCGCCACTTGGTGCTATTGTCCAGAACGTACAGAATCGCATTGACCACTTCTCGCATATCCGTGCTCCGAGGTCGTCCACCAGGCTTCGCCGGAGGAATCAAGAGAGAGAGAATATCCCATTGTTCATCAGTCAAATCGGTGGGGTAGGATAATCGCATTGCCCTCAAAAACCCTATCAAGTGTACTTACTGACTGATAGAGTAGCGTTTTTGAGGGCCTTTCTACTTCTCAGACACCCTCTAACGTTGCCGCCCAAATCCAAACAATATATTTTGCTAAAGTCTCGCTCAAGATTTTTTCTCATTCCGCCAAAAGTGTCTTGATCTAGAAAAGAGTTGTTTGAAACGAAGCATACAATACCTTCCTTCCCAATCCTGTCAGTTGCCCATCGAAATGCCTTTATGTAGGGATCAAATAGAAGTTTTCTTGTTGTGCGACCTACTGATGCACAATCTGATATGTAAGTCTTTTTGATCCTGTCATCTAAGGCATCGTGCTTTCGGTTTTTATTCAGATCCATCTCATTTTGTTGATTTGCATTGTATGGAGGATTCCCAATGATTACAAATATACTTTTCTGCTTTTGCTGCTCAACTCTTTGAGTATTGGCAGCATTAAAAAGTGACAATTGCTGGCCCTCTGTCAATTCAAAAGTATCAACCATACAAATTGAATCGAAGGATTCATACCTTCCAGTTTGTTCAAAGTATTCATGCTCAATATTCATTGAGGCAATGTAATAGGGCAGCAACATCACTTCATTACAGTGCAATTCATGTTGATATTTATGGGGTAATGCCGACTTCTGAATTTCTGCAATCTCTCGCATAATGCGAATAATGAAATTCCCCGTCCCCACAAACGGATCGAGAATATGCACCCCCTTATCTACCAGCGACTTGCCAAATTCCCGCTGTAAGATATCCTCAACACTTTTCACCATGAAATTCACAATCGGCTGCGGCGTGTAGACAATGCCGTGGGTATCCGCCACCTTGATCGAAAAGCCCTGAAAAAAGCGCTCGTAAATCGTGTTTAAGAAATCCTGCTTTTGAGAAAAGTCATCAATCGTGGCGGCAGTTTCCTCAATCGCGCCATAAAACCGATCCAAACTGCTCAGAAAGTGAGCCCGACTAAATGACTTTGACGTAAGCGCATTGATCACCTTCTCAATTTCCACCGCAATGATGTTGCGTTGGGCAAAGTCGGGATTGTTAAACACACTGCGAAAAATTCGCTCCGTCAGCAAGTGCTGAATCAGCATTTCCTCCACCGCTTGCTGACTCAAGTTGGGGTTGATCGACTGCCGACACAGGGTTAAAAACTCCTTAAAGGCATCAATAAACCGCTTGTTCGTCTTTGCCTGGGCCTGAATCAGCTTGAGCAACGCATTGCCATGATCCTGCACCCGTTCCCCAAATTCCTCAACCGCTCGTTCCCATTGGTCAATGGCCGGGGGGCGATATTCAAAAAACTGCCGGACAATATCCACCAACCGCTGGGGGTCAGTGATGTCTTCATCCATTACCAAGCGGCCATCCTGGTACAAAATGGCGCGATCGGGCTGTTGAAAGATGATGTTGTCTTTGGGGTAGCCCGTCTTAAATTTCTTCTGGACTTCCTTCCTTAAGTCGTCCCGGCTATCCTTCGCTTCCCAGTAAGCCCGTGCCAAGTTGTAGCTATCTACCAACGCCCCATCAATGCGTAGGGGCTGTTGCTTGGGGCGCTTGAACGGCCATTCCGGCACTAGAGTCCAGGAGAACTGCCGACCGCAGGACACCAGTAAGTTCTGAAACGCCGTCTTCACCGCCATCTCATGCTTCACCCCCAACTGCTCATAGTCCTGGAGGGCGGCGTAATAGGCTTTGATGGGTTTGTGGGTGGGCTTCAGGCTGAGGCTAGGCATTGAGCGGGACTCAGTAACGTTACAAGAGGGCAAACAGCCCATCGTCGATTTCGTAGCCCAACATTTAGGGATTTTTCAGCGTGATTAAGCGTGTTCCAGGGCGTTGCAGTAGGGCCACCATCATCCCAGCGGCAATTCAGTTGGTTTTGTCGATTTTAATAGACCTGTTGGGAAATAACGAGAAAAATCGCTGAAACCCTTATACAGCCTGACTTTCAAGGATTTTTTGACAAAATCGCTGAAACGCTTACCAGGCAAGGCTTCCAAGGATTTTCGAGCTTATTACACAACAACTCTAATGAATGGCAGCATTTTAAGGAATAGAGATTAAATAACGTGGGATAGCCGTCCCGGCTGTCCATGGTCAGGCAAGATGCCTGACCCACAAGAATTGCATGTTCAAGGATCCGGGTTCCTAAGGGTGGAGGATGTGCTGGAACCACTGCTCGAAGCGATCGCCGAGGGCGGCCATGGAAAACTCTGTCTCGGCTTGGCGGCGGCAGGCGCGGCGATCTAGGGCATCAATGTTGCTAAGGGCTGTGACTAAACCAGGAATGCTGTCGGGTTCCACGAGCCAGCCAGTCTGCCCATGGCGGACAATTTCCGCAGGACCACCACGGCGGTAGGCAATGACGGGTACGCCACAGGCCAGCGCCTCGATCGCGACATTGCCAAAGGCTTCGACCCAGTGGGGTGTCATCACCAGAGCACGGCAGGTGCGGAGATGGGCTTGCATTTCCTGGGTGGGAAAGAATCCAAGATAGGTCACAGGGGCATCGGGATATTTAGCTTGCAGCTCATGCCAGTAGGCTTCGTTCTCCAGCTTGCCCAGGATCTTGAGGGGGGTTTGACTTGCGATCGCAACTGCGATCGCATCCTCCAGACCTTTCTCTGGCGAGATGCGTCCCACCCAAGCCAGGTCGGGTCCTGGCGTCTCGCAATAATCGTAGAGCGCCAGATCCAGCCCGCCTCCCAGAGGAAAATAAGACTCCAGGTCAGGAAAGGTCTGGGCCTGGGTGTGGGTACAGAGCCCCAGGGTACCGGGATGGGTGCGGGCCACCTGGGTAATTACGTGATCCATGGCCTCCGTCAGCGACCCCATGCTGACGAAGTGGGCAATGGGGGTGGTGAAAAAGGTTGTCAGGTAAAAGGGCAACCAGTCATAGGCCACATGGAGAATCAAGTCGTAGTCTCCCTGGACCTGACGGGCATAGTCCCACATTGCGGAGAGCACCGACGGCTCCGGCTGGATCACCGCCATCGTGCGGCTGGCCGTGTGGGCCGTAGGCTGCCACTGCCCCGGCAGGGTAACCAATTGCACGGGCAAGGGCAGTACGGACTGGTCGGGGGCCACCACGGTTATCCGGTGGCCCCGGTCCTGTAGCACCTGCACCAGATTCGTGAGCAACAGCTCCACCCCGCCCCCGAGTCCCGAGCTCAGCGGTCCTACCGGGGTGGATATCAACAGCAACCGTAGCCCCACTCAGTTCCTCCAAATTTTTCAGGACTAGGTGGCTTCGCCAGCCCACGCCTGAGTTTCCCCGGCCACCAGATCCTGCCACCACTGTTGCACGGTCTGAGCAGAGTCCGCCAGGAGAGTATTGCCCTGACACAGAGCCTCAGCATACTGGCGCTGGGGAACTTCTCCCGCGCCCCCCGCCTCCACATGGCGCAGGATTGACTGCACTAGGGGCAGGGCAATGCCCACGCCAAAGAGGGCGTTGAACCCGGCCACCACCGCTGGAGCCGATAACACCACCACCACCTCTGGAAACAGGGCCATCACGGCAATCAAGAGCAGGAAGAAAATCGGGGTGGCAATCCCTGCACTGACGGCGGCTTCGACAATCTTGTCGCGAAAAACCTCGGCGGTGATATCGCCGCGATAAAGATCCAGGGTGTAGGCCAGGGCAGTAACGACAGCCTGGGTCAGGACGGCGGTGCCCGTTGCCGCCAGCCCCAGTTGGGCCACCGTGGCGGAATTTTTAAGCACCGAGTCAATGGCGTTGTGGACCCGAATATAGATCTGTTCGCCCCCCGTCATCACCTGGGCACCCCGCTGGTGGTTGTGGAGGCCCAGTTCCCAGAGGATATTGTCGGCTCCGTTGCCGCCGCCCTGGGAATGGGGATGAATATGGCTGGCTTGCTTATCCGATAGAAAGACCCGGATATCCCATTCCTTAGCTCCCAACTTGGAGGGGCCAGGGATCTGGTCGAACAAACCCATAACATCCGCTGAGGAGCGAGGCCCATCCCCCCGACGCACCCCGGCATTTTGTAGCCGTCGGGCCAGGTTGGGCATTTCGGCGGCGAGAGCTTGGGCAGTACGGGGCAAGTCTTGGAGAGATTGGGTGACTTCCCGACCAGCGGTGCCAACACCCGCAATTGCGCCTTGCCAGTTACCCAGGGCTTGGCCCATGGACTCTAGCCATTGGGGGCTGGCGGTTTGAGAATTAGAAGCAGGCATAAATTGAATAGGGGATAAAGGTTCGGTCAGGGCATCAGCGGGGGCATGCTGCTGGGCTTTAGATCCAGCGAAATCCCCCCAATTCCCGAACCTTGTCCCTAGTGGAGCGTCAAGCTTAAGGTTATGAGTGCCTTCGAGATTGGTTTCTGATCATGACACCAATGCTGCCTGGGCTGGCCACGCCGTACCTCCGTCCAGGGAGCAGGCCCGAGGACAGTTGCTGCGTAGGGTGGGGGCAAGGCTATCCGCACTTGCCCTAGTTACTCCACTGTGACGCTTTTCGCGAGGTTGCGGGGTTGATCCACATCCAAGCCCCGGCGGGCGGCAATATGGTAGGCCAGCAATTGGAGGGGAATCACCGTCAGGATTGGGGAGAGTAGTTCCTCCACGGGGGGAACGGGCAGGAGGTGGTCAAAGGTATACTCCGCCTCGGCATCATTCATGGGCACGACCCCAATCAGTTGGGCGTCGCGGGCCTTGGCCTCTTGGGCGTTAGAGAGCACCTTCTCGTAAACGCTTCCCGGCATTGCGATCGCAACTACCGGCACCTTGGCATCCAGTAGAGCGATGGGACCATGCTTCATCTCCCCAGCAGGATAACCTTCGGCGTGGATATAGCTGATCTCCTTAAGTTTTAGCGCCCCCTCTAGAGCAATGGGAAAGTTAATACCTCGCCCCAGATAGATGAAATCCCGCGTTTCCCCAAAGCTGTGGGCCAAATCCTCGATGTAGCGCTCCTGGCTCTCCAACACCAGTTCGATCTGGGCTGGGAGTTGACGCAGACCCTCTAGGATGTCCGCCATGCGATCGCGACTCACCGTCCCCCGTCGATAGGCCAGATCCAGCGCCAGAAAGTAGAAGGCCATCACCTGGGCAGTGAAGGTTTTTGTTGCTGCCACCCCGATTTCGATGCCCGCCTGGGTATCGATAATTTGGGGAATCAGGCGCGAGAGGGAGCTTTCTGCCCGGTTGGTAATTCCCAGCATCCGAGGAGCTAGGGCTGCATCCGCTGTTTGCTGGCGGCGGTGCTGCTCCATTTCGAGCGCCGCTAGGGTGTCCGCCGTCTCCCCCGACTGGGTGACGCCGATGGTGAGGGTGTGGCGGGTCAAGGGAGAGGGAGAATAGCGAAACTCCGAGGCGTACTGCACCATGGTGGGCAGACCCGCCAATTGCTCAATCAGGTATTTGCCCACCAAGCTGGCGTGCCAACTGGTGCCACAGGCCACCACCTGTACGTGCTCCAGCCCCTCTAGCAGGTCATCGGGTAGTCCCAGGGTGACAGGAGGACTGGCTTTTTCCGCCGTCCAGTCCGTATCCAGATAGGTTTCCAGCCCCGTGCGGACGACGCCCGGTTGCTCATAGATTTCCTTGAGCATGAAATGCTTGAATCCCTGCTTTTCCACCATGATTGGGTTCCAGTTCAGGGTGAAGGGATGCTTCTTGAGGCGATCGCCGCCAAAGGTGTAAACCTCCACCCCCAGCGGCGTCAGGCGGGCCAGTTCGCCATTCTCTAGGGGCAGCACGGCGCGGGTGTGGGGGACGATGGCGGGGGTATCGGAGGCACAGAAAAATTCCCCCTGGCCAAAGCCGATGATGAGAGGAGCCTGCTGCCGCACCACGATCAAGTCGTCGGGAAAGTCTGCATTAATTACCGCTAGGGCAAAGGCTCCCTCCAGTTGGTTGACCGTAGCCCGTACCGCCTCCAAAAAGGGATCTCGCGCTGCTAGGGAACCGGGAGTCATCACCGGATTTTTCAGATACTCTGCAATTAGGTGGGGAATCACCTCGGTGTCGGTGTCGGAGCGAAACTCGTGGCCCTTGGTTTTCAGAGTCTCCCGCAGTTCCCGGTAGTTCTCGATGATGCCGTTCTGCACTACCGCTGTGCGGTGGTAGGTGTCGGTGTGGGGATGGGCGTTGTGTTCCTCCGGTTTGCCATGGGTGGCCCAGCGGGTGTGGCCAATACCGACTTTGGCGGGATTCTCTGCCCCGGCGATTTTGTCTTGGAGATTTTGCAGCTTGCCTTTGGCCCGTACACAGTGCAACTCCCCTTCCAGAATGGTGGCCAACCCAGCGGAATCATAGCCGCGATATTCTAGCTTTCGCAGTCCTTCCATGAGGATGTCGCTGGCGGAGCGAGTACCGATATATCCAACGATGCCGCACATAGGGGGGCTCCTGGGTAGGGTGGGTGGGGGGTGTGGTCTGACTGGTGTATAGGATACATGGGGTGGTGGGGAGTTGGGGAGGGTGATGGGGTGATGGGGT
>NZ_KI913949.1:95543-124444 GCF_000332095.2 Leptolyngbya sp. PCC 6406
TCGCCTCGGGCTGTCTCGGGAATCTCTAGGGCAGCGAGAAGGGGAAGTAAGCGATCGCGGGGGATTAGCCCCTCCAGATTATTCCGCAGCATTTTACGCTTGCTGGCAAACCCAAGGGTAACAATCTGGGCGAGAAGCTGGGGATTTTGGGCGGGGGTGGGGATGGGACGCGGGGTGAGCCGCACCACCGCTGAGGCCACCTTGGGGGGGGGCTGAAAGGCTTTGGCAGGCACGGGACAGATGACTTCGCAATCCGCCAAATACTGCACCCGCACCGTGAGAGCTCCAAAAGCTTTGCTGTGGGGTCGGGCACAGAGGCGCTGGGCCACCTCCTGCTGCACCAGTAACACGATGCTCTCAAAGGGGTAGGGATTGGGCTGGGCAATCGTCCCCAGCAGGCGCTCTAAAATCGGGCCAGTGATGTAATAGGGAATGTTGGCGACAACTTTATTGGGGCTGGCTTTATGGGGACTGGCTTTATGGGGACTGGGATTAGCGCTGGAATGGGGATCAGACCTGAACTGGGAGTCCCTGGGCTGTTCCGCTAGCATCGACCGCAGGTCTAACTTGAGGACATCCCCCTCAATCAGCTCAAAGGTCTCACGGTCCCCAAACTGACTCCGGAGCCGCCGACACAGGTCTCGATCTACCTCTACTGCCACGACCGACCCGGCTTGAGCCATAAGCCGCTGGGTCAGCAAGCCCGTACCGGGGCCAATCTCTAAAACGCGATCGCACAAGCCCAGCGCCGCCGCCGCCACAATGCGGTCCAGAATCACCTCACTGCGCAGCCAGTGCTGGCCAAAACGTTTTCGGGGGCGGGCTTGAAATGGGGACAAGACTCAGGTGCGGGACTGAATTGCAGAGGACTGGAGCAGAGGGCTGGGATAGATGGGTAAATCCTACAGTAATCCGGTGATGGGGTGGGGTGATGGGGTGTTGGCGTTGGCGAAGCCACTCCCTGGGAGTTAGCCTGCCCGGAGGGCTTAGGGGTGATGGGGTGGCAGGAGTTTTGAGTTTTGAGTTTTGAATTTTGAATTTCCCGTAGGGTGCATAGCGCTAAGGCGCGGCTTCGCCCACGCGAAGCAATGCACCGCAGAGATGCCGCGCCAGATGCAGGGTGGAGAGGAGGGGCGCGGTTTCCGCGCCCAATGCAGGATGTCGTCGCCCAATGCAGGATGTTGCCGTAGGGGCGGGTTTGGCTCGTGTTGGCCGGGACATCCAGAATGGGAGGCTCAAAACCCGCCCTGCCCGGTGGGCGGGTGACCGATATTGATCTGGATCCGTAGGGGCAATCCCTTGCCTGCCCTGTTCGCGTAGCGGCTCCGGAGGAGCAACATAGTCGTAGGGTGGTTGCCCTTGTTGCCGGGTGACCGATATTGGGGGGGAGTAGGGGCGCGGTTTCCGCGCCCAATGCAGGATGTCGTCGCCCAATGCAGGAATGTCGCCGTAGGGGCGGGTTTGGCTCGTGTTGGCCGGGACATCCAGAATGGGAACCGCAAAACCCGCCCTACCCAGTTTGCGGGTGACCGATATTGATCTGGGGCAATCCCTTGCCTGCCCTGTTCGCGTAGCGGCTCCGGAGGAGCAACATAGTCGTAGGGTGGTTGCCCTTGTTGCCGGGTGACCGATATTGGGGGGGAGTAGGGGCGCGGTTTCCGCGCCCAATGCAGGATGTCGTCGCCCAATGCAGGATGTTGCCGTAGGGGCGGGTTTGGCTCGTGTTGGCCGGGACATCCAGAATGGGAGGCTCAAAACCCGCCCTGCCCGGTGGGCGGGTGACCGATATTGATCTGGATCCGTAGGGGCAATCCCTTGCCTGCCCTGTTCGCGTAGCGGCTCCGGAGGAGCAACATAGTCGTAGGGTGGTTGCCCTTGTTGCCGGGTGACCGATATTGGGGTGGGGGGTAGGGGCGCGGTTTCCGTGCCCAATGCAGGGTGTCGCTGGGTCGGGTAATCCTTAAAACTGATCCTTCAGATTACGAATATGGGCGAAGGTCTTGATGGGATCTTGGGTGTGGGCGATGGCCATTAGGGTGGGGTGGTCCCAACGGAGAAAGGGGTTTGTCTGCTTCTCTAGGCCCAATTCTGAGGGCACCGTTGCTCCATCCTGCTGGCGGACAGTTTGGACTTGGGCAAACCGGCTTTGCAGGGCGGAGTTCTCGGCTTCGAGGGTGAGGGCGAATTTTAGATTGCTGAGGGTGTATTCGTGGGCACACCAGATGCGGGTGGTGTCGGGTAGCGATCGCAGTTTTGACAGGGAATCTACCATCTGGGCTGGAGTCCCCTCAAACAGCCGCCCGCACCCCCCGGCAAAGAGGGTATCGCCGCAGAACAGTTCTCCCCAGGTATTGCCCGGAACTGGGGGAAAGTAATAGGCGATATGGGCGCGGGTGTGGCCGGGGACGAAGAAGACTTGGGCGCTGCGTCCGGCAAAGCTGACAGTGTCCCCAGACTTGAGAAACACCTGCTGACCGGGAATGCGATCGCGGTCTTTCTCGCCACCATAGACCACCGTTTCGGGATAGCGCTGCAACAGGGCCAGATTAGCCCCCACATGGTCTCCATGGTGGTGGGTGTTGAAAATGGTGGTGAGGGTCGCCCCCAATTCCGCCAGCTTTTTCAGCACAGGTTCCGCCTCAGCGGGATCCACCACCGCTGCCGTCGCAGTGTCTGGGTCATGGAGGAGGAAAATGTAGTTGTCCCAGAGGGCATTGAGACGGTGAATGTGCATAACAAGCATTTCAGGTAACCCAATAATACCAAGTAGGGGCGAAAGGCTTTTCGCCCTCTGCTTTTCGCCCTCTGTTTTTCGCCCTTTGCAGAACTGGGGGCAATCAGCCGAACAGCCCATAGGCATCTCCCCCCTCCAGTGTAGGCATCCCAACCTCTCCGCAGAACCACCCATCCCCTTCCCCCGCCCCTACCCTAGATCCGCAACTCCGCCGATGGCCGAGCCATCACATCTCCGTAGAGTGTTCAATACGGGAATTCCCAAGGTATCTTTGCTAACCTAGAGAATCCCCGCAGGCATTCTTCTCCCAGTCACGCCATACCGGCCCAGACGGGGCTCTAGATCTAGATTCCAGGGAGTCGGAAGCTGCCCCACCGCATCGGCTAGGAGCAATCGTCATGGTATTAGTTCCACAGAATCGTCCCGCAGGTGTCTCTCCGTTGATACAGGAGGCCATGCGGCAACGGCGTATTAGTCGCCGTGACCATCTGGCTCTCACCTCAGCCCTTCTGTCGGATCCAAGCCTTGATGCCAGCAATCGCAGCCAAATTAGCCATCTTCTCGATGCCATCCGTCAGGGCAAAGTGGTTTTAGTAGACTAGTGTTCCGTTGGCATCAGGGGAAACCCTATGAGCCCTATGGGCGCTCCAGAAGAACATGGAAATGACCCACGGGGCCTTGGCCCCGGCCCAGCCGCAGGGCATAGTGTAGTGCTTGAGTGACGTAGTCCTTGGCCCGTTGGGTAGCGGCGAGGGGACTGTGGCCGAGGGCAAGATTAGCCGCGATCGCGGCAGCTAGAGTACAACCCGTCCCATGGGTATCCGTAGTCTCCACGGTTTCGGTACGGAGAGTAATCGCCTCATGGCCATCGAACCATAGATCCACCCCCCGCAGATCCCCCACCATGCTCCCCCCCTTGACGAGCACCGCCTGGGGACCGAGGGAGTGAATCGTGCGAGCTGCCTGCTCCATATCCGCCAGGGTATGAATCTCGATCCCCGCCAGTATCTGAGCTTCGTAACGGTTAGGGGTCAACACCGTCGCCAAGGGCAGCAGCGCTTGGCGTAGGGTATCAATGGCCGCATCATCGATCAACTGGGCTCCCGTGCGGGACACCATCACTGGGTCCACCACTAGGGGCACCGAGGCCAAGGACTTTAGACTTCCCACCACCGCTGCCATAATGCCCGCATTCAGCAGCATCCCCGTTTTGATCCCCTGGACGCCGATATCGGACACAACTGCCTCAATTTGGGCCGTCACCGCTGCTGGGGAGAGGGCATCGACTCGGGTCACCCCACAGGTATTCTGGGCAGTGATGCAGGTAAGCGCACTGGTGCCGTGGACCTGATGGAAGGCAAAGGTGCGGAGATCCGCCTGGATACCCGCACCACCACCACTGTCGGAGCCCGCAATCGTTAAAGCCACGGGGGGCGTTAAGGCAACCGCCATCTCTTAGCGACTACCGGGCCGTCGCCGTTGCAAGAACTCTGGGATGTCCAGGGTGCCGCTGTTGCCGCCAGCCCCTCCCGTATTACTACTGCTCCCTAGGGGAGGAGACATCAGGCTGGTGCGCTGAAGGGGCGTAATCCGGGCCGCTGTTTCCTGGCGGATCTGCTGGCTGTCAATGTTGAATCCGGTGGCAATCACCGTGATCCGCACCTCTCCCTGAAGGCGATCGTCAATGACTGCCCCAAAGATGATGTTGGCGTTGGGATCTACCGCTTCGTAGATAATCTCAGCGGCAGCATTGACTTCATGGAGGGTGAGATCGCTGCCCCCCGTAATGTTGAAAACGGCCCCAGAAGCGCCATCGATGGATGCTTCTAGGAGTGGAGAGGAAATAGCTGCGATCGCAGCTTCCCGCGCCCGAGACTTACCAGAGCCAATACCGATACCCATGAGGGCAGAGCCCGCGTCAGCCATAACCGCTCGCACGTCGGCAAAGTCTACGTTTACCAGTCCCGGAATCGTGATGATGTCAGAGATACCTTGGACCCCTTGGCGCAGCACATCATCCGCCGCCTGGAAAGCTTCTTGCACCGGGGTCTGCTCCGAGATCACCGATAGCAGCTTGTCGTTAGGGATAACGATCAGCGTATCGACACGGGTTTGTAAGGCACTAATGCCCTCTTCTGCTTGTGCCGTCCGTCGCCGTCCCTCAAAGGTAAAGGGCCGCGTCACTACGCCTACCGTCAGAGCTCCAGCTTCCTTCGCCACCTCCGCAACGATGGGGGCAGCTCCCGTCCCTGTACCGCCCCCCATACCAGCGGTGATGAAAACCAGATCTGCTTCCTCTAAAGCCGCTGCAATCTCATCCCGCGACTCCTCCGCTGCTTTTTGGCCAATGGCAGGGTTGCCCCCGGCCCCAAGACCCCGAGTGAGTTTCTGGCCGATGGGTAGCGCGTTTTCAGTATGGACGTTGCCCAACGCTTGGGCGTCCGTATTGACTGTCCAAAATTCAATCCCGGACACGCCACTACTGATCATGCGATTGACGGCATTACACCCGCCACCACCGACGCCGATCACTTTAATTTTGGCAATGTTGCTGGGCACAGTATCACCGTTTAGGAGCATCTCTCCAGTCATTACTCCTCGGCCACTGGATAGGCTGTCAAGGTGACCAGAGTTCGTTATGGGAGTCGAATAAGCGACTACCTTACCATCAGTTGACACTAATGCTTCAGGACTCTCCTGAACAGGTTGTAGCCCATCGACTGAAAGACAGTCTGAGTCAGGGTTTGTAGGTATCACTTCGTTGGACATAGCATCCGCTGGGCACAGGCAACCGAAGTCTAGGGGGCCGACCCTGAGCAATTTCAAATCACTATAGGCCACTTCACCTAGAAAAGCCAAACTGGGGTGGATCCACTAAATAGGGCCGAATTGCCCCTGATTGGCCGTCGTTAATCGAAGATTTGCTTCGGCTTTAAGGGTACTCAGGGATTCCAAAAATGGCTCATAAATATGACGCCATATTGCTTAAAAATTCACCCAACCTTTATGTCTCCTTAAGAATACTCGGAGTCATCCCTCGGAGCCATCCCTGGAGCCAGTGTCTAGGGTCGCCCCTTGCAGTACGGGCTGCTCAGGATTGCTGAGGTCTAAATAGGCTTGAGGAGGAGCTTGATCCGACTCCATCAGGGGCCGCAATTGGGCCAAGGTTTTGAGCTGCTGAGCAAACTGATGGGCTTCGTAGGGACCAAGATGAACGATGCCCTGGTTGGTGTGCAGGATCAAATTGCTGGGATCCCGCCAGTCTAATCGGTTCACCGTGATGGGGCTGGCCTGAAGGGCGGCATAGAGGCTGCGCCACTGCCCCTCATAGACGGGGGTATAGCCCTCAACTACCAAGGTGGGCAGGGGCCAGTCGGTGACAAAGGCACTGAAGCTGGCTTGGGGAAGCCAGTTGCCCATAGCGTCTAGTAGTCCGGGCTCCTGCTGGGCGGAGAGAACGGGGGCGGTAACAGCCACCAGTTGCCGCTCCTGCACCCATACTTCTAGCCGAGGGGGTAGCAGATGTCGGACCACTGTGGCCTCAGTGATGGGAGACTGCGATCGCAACAAATCTGCGATCGCCTCTGGTTCCAGAGCCAGGAGGGATTGGGGATAGTCCAGGGGCAGCAGGGTTTGAATGGTTTCATCAGTGAGGCGCTCGTTGCCCTGGACCACCACCTGAGCCGGACTCTGAATCAACCAAAAAGGCTGGGCCAGCAGCCAACAGGCCCCCGCCGCCAGCCCCGACACCGCCGTCGTCCGCCACAGGGTTTGGAGACCCCGGAGCCGCCGCTGCTGACGCAGTTGCCGACGGCGTGTGGCCAATTCTTCTGGAGAAAGGGAGATAAACTCCGACATGCGACCTCGTTAGATTGACGATTGGACAACAGGAAATCTGGCTGAGCTGGCTGATAAGAATAGATTACTCGGCGACAGGCAGGGCGGGTTTTGAGCCTCCCATCCTGAATTACCCGGTACATACGGGCTAAACCCGCCCCTACGGAATTTACCTCAACACCCCACTCCCCGGCAGGGCGAGCACCGCTCGCCCCTACCCCCACCTACCCACACACGAGCACCGGTCACCCGGCAACAAGGGCAACCACAAGGGATTGCCCCTACGGAATACAGGAGAGGCAGAGCCTCCGGAAAGGGAACCCAGGCAGAGCCAGGGCACCAGGAAAACACCCCCCCACCCTTTACCCTTCACCCCCTCCTCACATCCCTCCCGCCAGACAATCCCGCCACTTCTCCGCCAACTCTAGATCCGTGAAGGGAATATCGTACTCTGCGCCGTCGGAATCGGTGAGACGGAGACAGATGGTGCAGCCTCTTGGCAGCGAAGCATTGGCGGGCAGGGGGGGATCGCCGCCGTAGAGACGGATTGCTGTCACCGTCGTCAAATCTAGACTGGACTCCTTTACCGGACCTTGGCGAGTGGGGTGTCCCCAACGTAGGGTGGAGCCCGACTGGCCTAGGACAGCGTAAATGTCGTATTTAGCGCGGTCAAAGTCCTGTGCCCAGACCTTGTACGCCTCTAGCTTGTGGAATTCATTCCACCCCGCCCAGGCCAGCCAGATGAATACCCCCAATAGAGGTAGCCAAAGCAGTCCCCGTTCCATCTCTCCTTCTCCCTGTCGCCATGGATCCGCGTCCTGATTGTAGGGCAGTCTCTTTTGTTAAGTCTTACGACGAGGCTTGGATAAGGCTTTACAGAGTAGAGAACAATCGTGACCTAAGGGACTAGATGCGCGGTTGCCGGGATGAGGCGGTTAATGGCGACGATAGCCCCTAGATGTGAACGCAGATGGTTAAGGAGACAAGCCAGTGATCTACATGTCTTTGTTGGCAGCCGTACCGAACACCCTGGAATGGAGCCCGACGGTGGCGGTGGTGATGGTGCTATGTAATGTGTTGGCGATCGCGATCGGCAAATTCACCATTCAGAATCCTAGTGTGGGTCCGGCTATGCCCTCCCCCGACCTCTTTGGGGGATTTGGGTTGGGGGCGGTCATTGGCACCACCGCCTTTGGCCACCTGCTGGGTGCTGGCACCATTCTGGGGCTGGCAAATATAGGCGTCCTTTAGGCCATAGGCACGCCCATAAGACGCCCATAAGACGCAGGGAAAGGCTGTAGGGTCGCACGGTTGTTCCCCCTAGAGGCTTCCCCTGCGATTAGGTGGAATAGTCTTGGGTAGCCATCCCCTTAGCGGGTATCGGCAATCTCCTGAGCGGTGATGCCATCGGTTTGGGTCCCAAAGCGCCACAGGGCAGCGGCGGCCTCAGATCGGGTCACCGCCTTTTGGGGTTGCAGTAAGGTGGTGTAGCCAAAGGCGCGACGAATATTGGCAAAATCCCCCAGTTGAAAGTCCGCCGCGATCGCCCGTAGCGCCAGGGGTTCAATCGTGTTGACATCCTGAAAGGCCCAGGTCTGGGTAACGGCCTCCGGTGTGGTGGTGGGCAGGGTGGCACGGGTGTCTAGGGGTACCTTCCACAGCACCAAGGTTTCCCGCGTTAGGGGAGCGTCGGGGCGAAAGGTGACGGCGGTACTATTACCCGTCAGAGCACTGGGGATAATGCCCGCCGCTGCCAGTCCTTGAATGGCGGCAAAGTCTGGATCCTCGGGGGGCACATCTTGAAACGCGGGTTTGTCGCTGCGGTTTCCCCCCCGGATACGCTTGGCAGCAGCGTCTTGGTGAAATTGATTGTTTAGGGCAAACAGCCAGCGGGCATATTCCCGACGGCTGATGGGCTGGGTAAAAAAGTCCACTCCATCTTCTCCCCAGGTTGCGTCCCCTTTCAATAGGTCGGGGTCCAAGGCGATCAAGTCCGCGACGTAGGATCTGAGATCCTCTGGAATCACGTCTAGGTTTGGCCCCTTGCCGGTCACTGTCTCTAGGGAGGGTGAGAGTGGACCCGCAGGGAGTACAGGACCAATAAAGTTGGCATCTCCTGGCTGGGGGGCAAGGGACTGGCCTTCAGAATCGTCGTTATCAGAGGTCGAGCTAGCGGTCGTTGCGGTGGGGTTAGCGTCGCCCTGGTCCTCAGATTCCACCGTGTCAATATTTGGCGTAGAGGCCGGGGTGATGCCGAAGGGGGGAGTCTCCGCCAGTTGGGAATCGGCTTCTAGGGAGCGCTGGACCGCATCCCCCAGGGAACTGCCCGCACATCCTCCTAAAAGATGAGCCAGCAAAATCGCGATCGCGGTGGCTGTTGTCCTAACCCTGGCCATAGTCTTTCCCTACATCTATCCACGGGGGGCGGTGATGGTCCCTGTTTCACGCTAGCGCACGGGGGATACCTGTGATGATTGAGGTAATTATTGACTGTGATCCCGGTGTGGATGATGCGATCGCGCTGATGGTGGCCCTCAGCAGTACAGCCCTAGACCTTAAAGCCATCACCACCGTAGCGGGGAATGTGCCCCTAGCCTTGACCCAAGCCAACGCCCGCAAACTCTGCACCCTGATGGGCCGGGAAGATGTCCCCGTATACGCCGGTTGCCCTCGGCCCTTAGTGCGATCCCCGATTACCGCCGAAGCGATCCACGGCATTACGGGGCTGGAGGGCGCGACCCTGCCAGAGCCCACCGTGCCCTTGCAAGCCCAGCACGGCGTCGCCTACCTCATGGACGCCCTCACCCAGTCACCCAGGCCAATCACCCTGGCCACCCTGGGGCCATTAACCAATCTTGCCGCCGCCGTAGTCCAGTGTCCCGATATTTTGACCCATGTCACTGAAGTCGTGATGATGGGAGGTGGGATCGCCCAGGGTAATGTCACGCCGGTAGCGGAGTTCAACCTCTACGCCGATCCCCACGCGGCGCGGGTCGTCTTTGAAGCCGGTGTGCCCATCACCTTGATCAGCCTGGATGTGACCCACCAGGTTTTGACCACCCCCGACCGTTTAGCCCGCATCCGCGCCCTTGGCAATCCCGTCAGCACCATCGCCGCCGATTTACTCACCTACTATGGCAACCGCGATCGCGAAATCCTCGGCCTTCCCGGAGCCCCCCTCCATGATCCCTGCGTCATTGCCTATCTGCTACAACCCAACCTTTTCTCGGGCTACTCTGCCCAGGTAACCGTTGAAACCGACAGCCCCCTGACCCTAGGCCAAACTGTGGTCAACCGCCGTACCCTGCCCCCCCATTGCCCCCCCGTCAACGTCATCGATCAGGTGGATGCTGATGGTGTCTACGCCCTGATTCTTCAGCACTTAGCCAGCCCTTAGGGAGGTGCAATTAATTAAAGAACAGCCCACCATCAGGATTTCCCGGCACCGGGCAGGGCGGGTTTTGAGGTTCCCATTCTGGATTTCCTGGCCAACACGAGCCAAACCCGCCCCTACGGCGACATTCCTGCATTGGGCGACGACATCCTGCATTGGGCGCGGAAACCGCGCCCCTATCCCCCCCAATATCGGTCACCCGGCAACAAGGGCAACCACCCTACGACTATGTTGCTCCTCCGGAGCCGCTACGCGAACAGGGCAGGCAAGGGATTGCCCCTACGGATCCAGATCAATATCGGTCACCCGCCCACCGGGCAGGGCGGGTTTTGAGCCTCCCATTCTGGATGTCCCGGCCAACACGAGCCAAACCCGCCCCTACGGCGACATTCCTGCATTGGGCGACGACATCCTGCATTGGGCGCGGAAACCGCGCCCCTACCCCTCCACCCTGCATCTGGCGCGGCATCTCTGCGGTGCATTGCTTCGCGTGGGCGAAGCCGCGCCTTAGCGCTATGCACCCTACGAAACTATGCACCCTACGAAACTTACTCCTGACTCCTAACTCCCTCGGAACCAATATTCTTTCGGCTTACGTTGATACCCTTCAGTCCTCTTCGGGTTGCTGCTGTCCCAACACCATCTGCAACACCATGGGGATGCCGTTGGCTTGGTGGTAGCGGTCGGCCCAGGCCCGGATCGTTTCATCCAGATCTGCGATCGCGCTTTCCAGTTTCTCCGCCGGGATATCCAATTCCTCTAGGATGCGGATCGTTTTGCCTTGGCGCTCCGCCCACTCCCGCATCATGCGGAAATATCGAGCCGTGTCCTCCACCATGATGTAGGTGCGCTCCTCCTCCGCCACCGGAGAATAGGAGGGTCGCATCAAGGCATAAAAGGGCATGCCCCAGGGACAGTCAATGCGGCTGACGGTGCCGGAGTAGATCAGTCGGCGACGAATGTGCTCTGCTAGGGCTTCGCTGAGGGGAGCCTGCCGATCCTTGGGGAAATCCTCCTGGGAGCGTTCATGGAGAAACTCGATTAGCTCCATGAAGTGGAAAGAGGTGATCAGCGTTGCATCCGGCAGATTGCTAGGGAGTTTAGCCTCAATGTGGCGCTTTTCCTCTGGGGTCAGGTTGGTGCCCGGTACCCGTGACCGCCCCGGCATCCAGGGATGGCGCTCTAGCCACACATAGGGAAACTGAATCAGATAGCGGGGCTCCTGAGACCCCAACATTTTCAGCAGACGGCCCTCGGTGAGGGCTTGACGCACCTCTTCCACAATGGCTTTCACCCGCTTAGGCTCAATGTGGTGCAGGTGTCCCGTCATGCGCAGGTTTTCCCCCTGCTCCAGATAGGTTAAATAAATGGCGCATTTAGCAGCACTCGCCGCTGCATCGAGAAATGCCCCGTGGCGATGACCGCCTGTGCGCATGGCACTAAAGGCCAGATACAGCATGATCTGGTCCATGGCGCTGGGACTGAGCTGGCGAACTAAATCCATATCGTTACTGACGGAGGAATGCGCATTCAACATAGCTTTCGAGAATCCAAAGTACCGTCGATGCGGAATCGCCCAAACGTTCTAAATGGCACTACTCTCAAAGCACTGCGTTAACTTGACGGTAACACTGTTTTAGAGCAAACCAAAGGGCGCAAGCGTAAGGTAATTATTGAGGGAGTCTACCGACGGAATCGCCTCTGATGCTACCGCTTAACTCAAGTTTTGACGATATAAACGATAACAAAGCGATTTTGAACCGTTTTTCCCTGGGGGGTAGGGACAGGATGAGCCGTGGGCCTGTCTCTAGACGGAAGACGATGAGATTACCGAATCCTGGACATTACTGGAACTATGACCTAGGGATCGCCTCTAATCGCCTCTATCGGCAGTGGTATAGACGCTAACTGTTGGCCTGAGGATTCCCGGCAGCATCGTTAGAAATCCGACCACTGCCCCGCCATGCCACGGTGGCACGGATTTCGGGCTCATCCTCTTGGCCGAGGCGACCGCTACCGCGATGGGCATAGGATTCTGCCACCGAGGTGGGCTGGAAGCTGGTCAAGCGACCGCTGCCCCGATGCTGGGCCTGTTCAGCAGCCCGGTTGGCGGTCAACGGCAGGATGGCAGAACCAGACAGTCCCAGAGCTACACCCAGGTATCCCAAGGTGGCAAGGGCAACAAGGCGCTTGGTTGGGTGAAGTTTATGAAGCATTGTAAAAGACCCCTCTCTGTGTTGCTATTCCCTGTTACAGGACACAGAAGGAGGGGTCAGGATGATTCAGGGGCAGTCCGGCTGGAATCTAGGGGCCGTTGATACCCCTATAACACCCGTACTATCCGTAGCCAGCCGCCAGCGGCGTTAGGGATGCCCTGCACCGTCAGGGATTGGCCAGACCGTAGTTGGGGCAAACAGGCATTCACTTGGGGGCAGAGGGTGACCAATTCCCAGCAGTCTGTGGGGGTCTTCAGTTGCCAGCGATCGCAGTTTTCTGGCTGCTGCACGGTCCCGGTCCAGGTCGGGAGCAGGGGATTCAGGGGCCTGGGATTAATGCTGTCCTCTATCAAGGCTGCGCCGCTATAACCATCGGCGGGATACTGGTCCGGATGGTCCCGGTACCGCTGCTGATAGGCTCTCCAGTCAGGATGGTGCGGGGACAGATCAAATAAGGGTGCGATCGCGGCTGGGGCAATCGGGTCACTGATCAATGCCGCTTGCAGATCCGCCACGGGCAAATCCCGAGGCTGGCAGTTCTGCTCTATGCACAGGGCCGCCGCCATCCCCGCCGCCTGCCCCAACCCCAACACGACGGGCTGAAGCCGCGTAGCCCCATTGGCCATGTGGGACACCGATAGGTTTTTCTCGCATACCAGAAATCCATCCACCGCAGCGGGAACCAGCGCCCCATAGGGCAGGGCAAAGGGGGTTCCGGTCCAGCGGCCCCCCCAGTGCAATGCCTTGGGCGCTAGGGGCATCTCGAAGCCGGGATAGTGGTGATCATTGGGATAGTTGCCAATTGCGATCGCACTCATGCGCCCCTGATCATCCAGGGGCAAAGCCGCTACCTGGCCCCCTGGTTGGGGCAGAATATCCAGCTCCGTCACCGAGGTCAGCCCCACTAAGCGGCGACTCTCCCGGTAGTAGGGCTGAAGGGCAAAGGCCCCACCACCGAGTTGATCCGCCACGCGAGGAAAGGTCTCTGCCGCTAGGCCATAGCGCCGCCCCAGTTGGGTTTGAATCCAGTGGGCAAAGCCCTGACTGTGGGCGATTGCCGCCGTGGCCCATTCTCGCCAAGCCGCCTCCCCCTGAATCAATCGGTCCAGCCCCACACCATAGTCATTGCCGTGGTGGGGCCAGTTGAGCATGAAGCGATTTCCCGGCAGCCGTCCATAGTCCAATCCTGCTGCCGCCCCGTAGCCCTCCCAAGCGGCGGCAAACCGGGCCGGATCGTAGTCCGTCGGCGGCGGAATGGCGGGAGCGGTAGCCCCCGCCCCAAAGTCCTGCATCACCACCACCCAGGTGGGAGCCTGCACAGGATAGCGCTGCACCATCGCATACCGAGGATCCTGGGGATCGTGGAGGGGGGGCGCACTGGGCTCTGTCCCTAGGGGCGGATCATCCCAGCCCCAACGGTGGGGAATATCCCCCAGAGCCAGCAGATCTCCCAGTTCGGTACCGTCGAGAGTAATGGTCGCTTCGACGGTGAGGCGATCGAAGCGAACCCCCAGAATTCGAGGTCGGAGACCATCGCGCTGCCGCAGCACCTCCCGAGGCCATTGCCCCGAAATCCATCGCAAGTTCGGTAACGCCTTGACCCAGTCCGCAAAGATCGCCGCCCCCACCCCAGGCTCATAGGTAAAGAAACTGACCCAGCCATGGTCCAAACCACCGGGCTGTCGCTGCTCCAAAGCCCGCAAAAAGGCTCCCCACAGCCCGGTCTGGAAAGCCAGCAGTTCATTGCCATCGGGGGCGGTGACTCCGGCAGCCGTCAACATGCCCCCCAGCCAGGGCAGATCACTCACCAACACAGTGCGGGCTCCCCGCCGCGCCGCCTGAAGGGCGGCAGCGGTGCCCCCGGTGCCCCCACCCACCACCAGCACATCGGCCACTATCGTTTCCATTCAGACTTTGGATAAATGTGATAAGTAGTATTTTTGTTTTCAGAAATAAAATTCGTAACTGCAACGCTGTCAGTCAAACCAAAATACTGGGTCATTCCGGTGTAGTACGATTACTGAATCGCCATCTCTGTACATCCTTGAAGATAGCAGATTCAAACCTATAACCGAGTAATCTCATTGAGCAGATACAGTGGAAGACGACTGAGTTGACTGGTAATTCCTCGGCATAGCGTAAACGTTGTAGCTTTCCAGATATGAGATTAGGCGCAACATCCCAACTGGGCCTCAATGGTTGTCTTGGAATTGCGGTTAAAACGATAATCCGACAAGCAGGCTCCTTATAATGATGGCAACCACCCTACCGGCATCAGTTGCCCATGGATAAGACCCGCCTAAGAAAGCTGCTGATCGGGGAACTCAGTTGGGCAAGACTGGTGCGATCGCTGCTGTTTATTTACGGATTCTTGGCGCTGTACGTCTTCTTTCGGGCAGACAGCATGATTTTCTTGCCCCAGCCCGCCAGCTACGACGATAGTGGAGACATCATCAAGCTCCCAGTCACGGCTGAGGAGCAGATCTCAGCCCGATACCTGTCTAACCCTGATGCCACCTATACGCTGCTCTACATCCATGGCAATGCCGAAGACCTAGGGGATGTTGCACCTCTTTTAGAGCGTCTACAGAGTTGGGGATTTAGCATTTTTGCCTACGACTACCGGGGCTACGGTACTAGCGATGGCCATCCCAGTGAGCGCAATGCCTATCAAGATGCTGAAGCCGCCTACACCTATTTGACCCAGCAGCTTCATGTCCCACCTGAGCACATTATTGTCTACGGTCGATCGGTGGGAAGCGGATCGGCAACGCAACTGGCTACGCGATACGAGGTGGCGGGATTGATCCTGGAAAGCTCATTTACCTCTATCTTTCGCGTTGTTGTTCCTGTACCCCTCCTCCCCTTCGACAAGTTTCCGAACCTGAGCAGACTGTCCCAGGTTAACTGCCCTGTCCTCGTAATGCATGGTCAAGCGGATGACACTATCCCCATGCACCATGGTCAAACTCTATATGAGGCTGCATCCGAGCCGAAGATGGCACTGTGGGTTGAGGGTGCGGGCCATAATGATTTCACTTGGGTTGCGGGCGATCGCCATCAACACGCTCTACTCTCTTTTCAAGATCTTATCGCCATCCAAGAGTAGTTCAAGGCAGAGTCCATGGAATTCTATTTGATTCATGAAGGTCGTCGTAGCGTTGGTTGAACCGTGTTCGCGCAGCGTCTCCGCCAGCATAAAACCCACGAAGATGCTTGCTCAAAGTTCATACAGGATTGCTATATAGCGGTTCCCTAATGTATGAAGGATATCTCAACTTAATGACACTTCGGCGAACAAGGGTCTTAAGCCCCTTGTCTGTCGTTAACCCGAGGGAGAACCGCTATATATATGAGACGCTTGATTCATTATCTTTACGAAATAAAATTAGACAAGGCGATTTTATGGTGCTATCTCATTTGGTATCTTGCCGTCGTTTATTTCTATTTTGATCCCTCACTAAAGATATGGATCAATTCAATAGGCATCAGTGCTGTCATTGGAACGGGGCTAATGTTGAGTGTTGCCCCTAACAAGAAGGGAAATGCAGATCATTGGCAAACCTTTAGGCTATATCTGATGCCCTTTTGTGTCTCTAGTTTCTCCGCCTTAATTAAGGATCAAAATTTCATCATATTCATATCACCAAAAATCGAAGAAACGGCATTATCCGTGCTCTTTTGCGGTGTATTTTTGGCAATCATTGTAGTGATAAAATATTTAAAGAAAAGAAGTCTTTAGGATTGACTGTATTTTTCTGGACTGACCATCATGGCCCAAACTATTCCCGTACTGCGATTGAGTCAATTTTGTCAGGGCAGCCCCGCCGAACAGGCCCAGTTTGTGGAGGCTCTGGGGCAGGCGCTAGAAACCCTGGGTTTCTTTGCCCTAGAGGATCATGGGGTGGATCGGAGTCTGATTGCGGCGGCCTATGCCGCTGCTGAGGCGGTCTTCACGCTTCCGGAGACGGTGAAGACACGCTACGAGGTGTCCGATCTCCACGGACAACGCGGCTTTACCCACTTTGGCCGCGAACATGCCAAGGATTCCCCCTATCCAGACTTGAAGGAGTTTTGGCACATTGGTCGGGAAACAGCAGAGCCCGCTAACCTCTGGCCAACGGAGGTGCCCGCCTTTGCCACCACCATGACGGCTCTGTTTCACCAGCTAGAAACCTGTGCCCAAACCCTGCTGGCGGCCTGTGCCCGCTACCTCAATCTGCCAGCGGATCGCCTCTGCCAGATTACTGACGGTAGCCCGACGCTGCTGCGGGTGATTCACTATCCTCCGATACCCACAACGGCCCACGCCAACAGCCTGCGGTCAGCCCCCCACGAGGATATTAATCTGATCACCCTACTCTGTGAGGCGACGACATCGGGGCTGGAGTTACTGCAAGCGGATGGCACCTAGCTACCGATTGAGGCGATTCCCGGCCAGATCATTGTGGATACGGGGGATATGCTGCAAAACTTCACCAATGGCCTGTTCCCAAGCACAACCCATCGGGTGGTGAATCCTACGGGGGAACACGGGCGTCGATTTTCTCTACCTTTCTTTGTTCATCCCCGTCCGGAGGTGGACCTTACGCCCCATCCCGCCTGCCTCGTTCGGACCGGGGGCATTCCCCGCTACCCCAGTCTGACTGCTGGGGCCTATTTGCAGCAACGCCTTGAGGAGATTGGGTTGGCCCAGTAGTGGCTTGTGTCCTTACCGGACTGGGAACTGCTATGACGGGGGGATTTCTGATGTCTCTTTAGGGCTATTCCAGTTAGGGCTATTCAAGGGCTGGATCTGGTTGGGGCAGGTTCAATGCGGCCTCAACTAGATCTGAGATCACATCTAGCCGCAACGCATTGTTGTAATGGATGAGACCAGCACGCACCTGCTCTTCTTCTAGCGGAAGTTGCTGAATCAAGGCTGCGATCGCAGTATCATCGCAGAGGATTGCCGCTTGGTGGAGAGATTGCAACCAAGCCGAATCAAAGGCTTGGAGGAGATGGGGAGACAAGGCTATCGTGCGCTTATTTCGGTGGCTAGTTTTAGGATCTTGCCCCAACCCTAGCCCCTGACCCAGATACTCTAGGGGAGAGCGGGCCTGTACCGCCGCTGGGTCTGCTACCATCGCCGGCAACACGAGATTAAAGGTGCTGCCCATACCCACTTGGCTGCACAGGGTAATCGTGCCCCCCATCAACTCCGCTAAGCGATTACTAATGGTGAGCCCCAGACCTGTCCCTTGGGGAGCCATGGGGTTAGAGGGGGTCTGCTCAAAGGCTGAGAAAATCTGCTGTTGTTCCTGAGGGGGAATGCCAATACCCGTATCAATCACCGCAAACCGCAGGGAAATGGGCGTGCCGATGGACAGGGATGAGCGCATAGATGTTTTGACCATGGCAGTGGCTCGTAGAACCACTGTCCCCTGGGGCGTAAATTTAATGGCATTCCCCAGCAGGTTAATTAATATCTGGCGTAGTCGATGGGGATCGGCAACAACGTAGATAGGCAGGTCGGCAGAGATTTCCAGTTTGAGGGTCAGCCCCTTGCTATCGGCCTGTTGGTGCAGTAGGGCGTAGAGGGATTCCAACAGTTCTTGGAGATCAAAAGGCTGCTTTTCCACGACCAACCGGCCCGCCTCAATTTTGGCCAAATCAAGGACATCATTAATCAACGACAACAGATGATCACCACTCCGTAGGATGGTTTCAACACTAGAGCGGTGACCTGGGGGAAACTCTGAATCCCGAGCCATGACCTGGGCAAATCCTAGGATGGCGTTTAGGGGAGTGCGGAGTTCGTGGCTCATATTGGCGAGAAACCGACTTTTAGCCTGGTTGGCAGATTCTGCTGCCTCTTTGGCCCGCTTCAACTCTCGGGACTTTTGCTGGAGTGCCTGTTCTGCCTGTTTGCGATCGCTAATATTGCGAATCATCATCAGCGCGGTCTCTTCGCCACAGGGCACCACCCGCACCTCCTCATATTGCAGGATGTCTTCCACCTCCACCACCTGCTCATAGACCTGCACCGTGCCCTGGCCAATGGCCTTGATAACGGCCCCCATCTGGCGCTGAGCCATATCCGAGGGCAGTAGTTCAGAGAAGGTCTTGCCCACGGGATCGACTATTGGTGGAACCAGATTATTCACCGAGGGCGATCGCACCATCTCTAAATAACGCCCCTTAGCATTTACATAGATAATCAAGTCGGGAATCGCCTCTAGCATGGCTCGATAGCGCGCTTCACTCGCTCGAAGTTGGGCTGCGGCCTGCTGACGGTACAGGGTACCGGCCAAAATTTCGCCAATCACCTGGAGCCCATGGATCTGTTCATCGGTCCAATGGATAGGTGCCCGCACTGCGTCAAAGCCCATAAAGCCAAACAACTGCTGTTCAAACACAATGGGCACGCACAGGAGAGACTGGATGCCTCTCATTTGAAATTCGGCCTGCTCGACGACAGCCTCGGGGGGCATCTGGCTGGTATCTGGGATTAACACCACATCAAACTGCCGCAATCGTGCCAGAAGCCAAGGGAATTCACTGGTCTGGAGATTTTGCAGGTGATCGTGCTGAGGGGAAATATCAGGCCCACACCATTCATGGGTGTTGCTAAATCGCTGCCCATCCTCCGCCAGGGAAAAGAGATAGCACCGATCTACCCGAGCCCATTCTCCCAGTTGAGTTAAAGCGTCCTGAATTCCCGCATCCACTCCACCTTGGCGAAGATTTACCAGCCGTTGCGATACTTGATTAATCACCTGCTCTAGGGTGATGCGCCGCTCTAGGGCATCCACGTAAGTGGAAATTTCTGTCTCTAGGCGCTGATTTAAATCCGCCAAATTCGTGTTGACAGTCTTGATCTCCTGATCTTGCAAATACTGCTCTAATGCCTCCTGAACGATGCACACTAGGCGGCTGTTGCTCCAGGGTTTAGGCACATAGCGGTAAAGGTTAGCGCCATTCACCGCTTCTCCGATGGCCTCAGGGGTGGCATGGCCCGTCAACATGATTTTCATGGTACGGGGAGACTGTTGATGGATATGGGTCAACAGTTCATGGCCTTTAAGCCCCGGCATCAGCTGATCGCTAATCACCAGGGGAATTTCGGTGTCACTCTGCATCAGCTCCAGAAGGATTTCCATCGCCTCTTCGCCACTTTCGGCAATCTCCACCATATAACTGTCCCCTAGGGCCTGCTGAAGGGCATCTCGCAGACTGGCGAGCACTAGAATTTCGTCATCGACGCAGAGAATGATGGGTTTTGCCATGGGGAATCTATTGCCAACAGGAGCGGTAGCGAGCTTGTGTCTATAGTGCCTTAAGCAGAAGGGGAGGCCGGTATTTCTGTCAGATTCCCCGTCTATGATGGGAGGATAAAAACCGGGTGCCGTCAACGACATGGGCGAGATTAACCCCTATCGGATTAAAACCTCCCAACTGCGGGCCTTAGTGACCATTGCGGACACGGGTACCTTTAGCGATGCAGCCCTGTATCTAGAACTGTCCCAGTCTGCCATCAGCCACGCGATCGCAACTTTAGAAGAAGAGTTGGGGGTGGTATTGCTCAACCGGGGTCGTCAGGGAGCTGCCCTCACCCCCCTAGGCCAACAGATTACCCAAGAAGCCCGCCGCATTCTGCAATCCTTAGACACCATGGGGCGGATGGCCCAACAATCGCGGGGGCTCCACCAAGGACAGGTGCGGATCGCCGGATTTCGTAGCGTTGCCACCCATGTTCTGCCGGAGGTGATTCGCAAATTTCGTAGCACCTACCCAGACCTGTCCGTCACCATTGATGAGTCCCACCACTACCATCAAGTGGAGGCAGAGGTGCGCCATGGTCGGGCCGATGTGGGCTTTACCTATCTCCCTACCACCTCAGAGTTTGACGCCTGGGAACTGTTGCGCGATCGCTATGTGGCGCTCTTTCCACCCCAGACGAAAATCGTCAGCCCTGTCAGTTGGCAAACCCTGACCCAAACCCCCATCATTACAGCGCCCCCAGGGGACTGCTGCCGTGAGCTGATTGAGCGCTACTTCACCAAAGCAGGCTACGTTTTGACCCCAGCCTATGAAGTGCGGGAAGACTCCACCATTATCAGCTTGGTACAACAGGGGCTGGGCATGACGATTATGGCCAAGCTGGCGGCGGAGCCCATCCCCCCCGATCTGACGGTGGTGGAGTTGCCGGGAGAACTAGAGCGGGTGATCGGCGTGATTCAGCTCTCGGAGGCGTTGCTACCCCCTCCGGTTTACGCCTTTATGGATCTGCTCAAGCAGGTTTGGTCTGAGTCGGAACTGGCACTGCAAACTTAAGGTAATTCTGCAAGGGACGAAAAGCTTTTCGTCCCTTGCAGAATTGCACCCCATGAACGGCAAGGGTTTCGCCTTAAGGGAGCTGCGGGTTAATTTGGAGGGAGACAACTTGGGGGTCATGGGGGTTGACTACGATTTGGTGGTTTTAGGCGGATCTACCGCTGGCGCGATCGCGGCCCAGCAGGCGGCTCGATGGGGGGCACGAGTCGCCTGGGTCCAACAGGGGAATGGGGACAGGTCATCCCACCGCCAGATCCAGGGACTGATCTGGGGTAGCCGTTGGCGGCAACAAGCCCAGTGGATTGGCCAAATGGGGGCAACAGCCCAAGACGGGTCTGAGACCATCGTGCCTTCAGATTTGCCGTCTACGACTTGGGGCACGGCCTGGAGCGAAGTTCAGCACTGGTCTAGCTTGATTGCTGCCCTCCCCGCCGCCCCCACCCCAACGGACCTGACCCAGTTGGGGGTGGACATTCTGCCAGACACGGGACAATTACAACCCGGTCGCCCCCTGACGGTTGCCGTTGCCGAGCGGCGACTCTCGACCCGGCGCGTTCTCATTGCCCTCGCGGGGGAGCCGCGCCCCCCGGCCTTTCTGGGGGAAACTACGATTCCCTACCTGACGCCCGCTCAGTTCGTGAGCTTGCCAGCGCCCCCCGCCGCCGTCGTGATTCTGGGCAGCAGTCCTGAAGGGGTGGCCCTGGCCCAAGCCTTGACCCACTGGGGCACCCAAGTCGCCCTCGTGACCCCGGCCCCTAACGTGCTACCGGAAGAAGATCCCGCTGTAGATCAGGGGGTGACCGCCCAACTGATGGCAGCGGGGGTGGCGGTGTATCTCGGAGCGACCCCCCAGAAGGTGGCACCGGGAACCGACGGTGTCCAAGTTCACCTCCAGGATCAAATCCTCCACGGCACTGTGCTGCTGCTGGCGACCGCCCCCCGCCCCTCGCTGGAGGCGGTGAACCTGGCAGCAGTGGGGCTGACGGTGGGACGGCAGGGGCTGCGGGTAAACCGCTATCTCCAGACGATTAACCCCGCCATCTACGCCTGTGGCAGCGCTCTGGGGGGCTACGATCTAGCGGCTGTCCACCACTATGAAGCGGCGGTGGCGGTGGAAAATGCCCTGTTCTGGCCCCGGCGTTCTGTGGACTACGGGATAGTTCCCTATGGCCTGCCGACGACACCAGAGATGGGGCGGGTGGGGCTGACGGAACCCCAGGCCCGACGGCGCTATGGAGCCTCAGTGCAGGTTTACACGACCCCTTGGGATCACCATGCCCCGGCCCATTGGCGCGGCGACCCCACGGGGTTTTGCAAGTTGGTGCTCCACCGCCGGGGGCTGCTGCTGGGTGCCCATTTGGTGGGGCCGGAGGCGCGGGAACTGGTGGCGGTGTTGGCCTTGGCACTGGCGCAGAAGCTCAGTATCCAAACCTTGGCGACCCTGCCGACTCTTCCTGACAGCCTCATGGCCCAGGTCCAGATAACGGCGGATCAGTGGCGGCGCGATCGCAGCCAACCGGGCCACTGGCAACGGGACTGGGGGGAAAACTGGTGCCACTGGCGGCGGTCCTGAAGTCCGTAGCCTGAGGCGCTATGGGACGGCGGCAGCGGTCGATTTCAGTCCAGTTCGCAGTACAGTTCAAAAGCAAGCCCAACGAGGAGGACTTCAGGTGAGTATCGGCGTCTGGATACTACTTGCGATCGCAGCCTTTGGGATAGGATTTTGGCTGACTCAGGTCTTCCAGAATCGTGCTGCTGGGAGCCCAGAGACCCAGACGCCCTGGTCTGACCCTGAACTCCAGCAACGGCTGCGGCAAGTCCTGGCAAATCAGGGCCGCATCGCCGCCATTCGGCTAGTGCGTCAGAAACGGGGGCTCGGGTTGAAAGCAGCGAAAGCGTTTGTGGATACCCTCGCAGCAGACGCCAGTTTTCCCCCCACTGACATTACCCCTGATCCGCAGGCGGAGATGGATACCCGCGCCCTGGTCTATCAGGTCAGGGAATTATTGCAAAATCAACGCAAAATTGAGGCCATCAAGCAGGTTCGCACCCAGACTGGGTGGGGGCTTAAGCAGTCCAAGGAATTTGTGGAAAAGATTGACCGCGATGGCCCCTTCGGGCCGGTCCCGGACCATCGCGCTTGAGACTGTCTCCAAAGACGAAGAATTCCTTTTGGGGATCAACTCAAAGTGGGACAACTCTTCTGGGGAGGAGGGGGGAGGAAGGAGTCAGGAGGGAGGAGCTAGGGAGTACTGGCTTCTGGCTTCCGTCTTCACCCCTCACCCTTCACCCCTCACCCTCCACCCCACTCCCCCAAAGCCCTCCGGGCAGGCTAACTCCCTGGGAGTGGCTTCGCCAACGCCTTTCTTGAATGCCGTTAGGTTATACACCCCAACATCGGTCACCCGCCACAAGGGCAACCACAAGGGATTGCCCCTACGGATCCAGATCAATATCGGTCACCCGGCACTGGGTAGGGCGGGTTTTGAGGTTCCCATTTGGGATTTCCCAGTAGACACGAGCTAAACCCGCCCCTACGGGATTGACCCCAATACCCCATCACCCCAATACCCCATCACCCCCCCACCCCATCACCCCTCACCCTTCCCTCACGAGTTAAGGAGTTTTGAGCAGATGGGAGAGTTGGGTCTGACCTACTTCACACCACCCCATGGCTTCTAGGGATTGGGGGGGGAGTGGTGGGTGCCGGAGTTGTTGCCAAGACTGCCACAGCAGCGGCAGGGCACTGCCCGCCACCAGTAGGGCTACCCCTACCCCAATCAGGGTATCGGCCCACATCCAGCCCAGATAGGTCACAGCTAGGGCCGCCGCGATCGCACCTAGAGATCCCAACAGATCCGCCACAATATGGAGAAAAGCGCCGCGCAGGTTCAAGTCCTGATGGATGTGGCCATGGAGCCAGTACAGATTGACGCCATTGATCAACAGTCCCAGCAGTGCCGTCACCAGCATGGGCCAGCTCAAAATTTCCGTCGGTGGCCCCTGAAGGTGGTGCAGAGCTTCCCGCCCAATCCACAGCGCCATCGCCATTAACCCCAGACCATTAACCAACGCAGCCATAAGTTCAAAGCGGTGCCCCCCTTTAGCAGTGGCAGAGGCCCGTCGTGCTAGTCCGGTGGCACAAAGGGCAATGGCCAAGGCACTCACATCCCCAAACATGTGACCGGAATCTGCCCGCAGGGTCAAACTGTGACTCATGACGCCCACCCAGAGTTCAAAGACTGCAAACAGCGCCACAGAAACCATGACGGGTAGTAGCCAGCGACTTTTCGGCGGGACTATACCGCAGTTGCAGATCAGGGGACGAATTTGAGCCATAGGTGTCGAAGGCAACCTAACATCTTGCGTTTCTACTGTAAGGTACCCCACCCTTCCACGTCAGCTCGACGACCCTCAAAATTCAACCCCAACCAAACTCCAGGATTTTGGTCACTCGTCAATCAGTGATTGATCCAGCATTAGTACACCTAGCCTGAAATAGGCTTGCTATTCTGCCGCACCAGCCCAACATTTTCCGGTCCCCGCTCCCCCTGGGAGAGGGCTAGGGCTTCGGCGTGAGCTCAGCCGAACGGTGAGGAGCCGAGTGTGCCACGATGGAACGGCCAGGGTATTTACGCCGCAGAGCACTAGTCCCGCAGGGTGTAAATCAGCCCACTATCGTCGTACCAGCCCAACATTTTCCGGTCCCCTCTCCCCCTGGGAGAGGGCTAGGGTGAGGGGCCGAGTGTGCCACGATAGAACAGTTAGAGTATTTACGCCAACCAGCACTAGGGCCGAGGCGGGGTGTGATTGCCATGGGAATGCGATCGCGCTGGTGACCGCCTGCTGAGACCTTTTGAGAGGGTATTTCCCCGAGAGAGATGGGGCGGGCGGCGGTGGCATGGAAAAATGCGCCGGGATCTCCTAGGATTTGCCTATTGAGCCCCTGTTTTCCCCTGGCCTGCGGTGACCACAACAATTCTGATTCTGGCGGCGAACCCGCGAGGGACGGTCCCCCTGCGCCTGGATGAGGAGGTGCGGGAGATCAAGGCGGGGTTGCAGCGATCGCGCCATCGCCAGGATTTCCAAGTGGTGTATGAAACGGCGGCACGGCCTCGGGATGTGCGGCGGGCGATGCTGGATCACAAGCCCCAGATCGTTCATTTCTGTGGCCATGGGGACGGTGAGCGGGGGCTGATTCTGGAGAATGAGGGTGGTCACCCCCAGCCGGTCAGCACCACCGCCCTGGCCACCCTGTTTCAGCTATTTGCCGAGCAGGTGGACTGTGTGCTGTTGAATGCCTGCTATTCCCAGGTGCAGGCCACCGCGATCGCCCAGCACATTGGCGCGGTGATTGGCATGAACCAGGCCATCGGCGATCGCGCCGCCATTGAATTTGCCACCAGCTTCTACGATGCCCTAGGGGCGGGGGAAACCCTGGAGTTTGCCTATCGCCTGGGGTGCAATGCCATGGCCCTAGCGGGGGTAGGGGGAGAGCAGATTCCCGTGCTGATCCAGCGGTCTGAAACCGCTGCCCCAGCCACTCCCCCCGGTCGGGTTGTGATTGGCTACAAGCGGGGCATCGAGCCCGATGAACCCCTGGCCTTGGCCCTGCGGGCGGCATTGGCCCAGACCCATCAAGTCTTTATTGACCAAGACATGGCCATCGGCACCCCCTGGGCGCAGCGGATCGAGGCGGAAATTCGCCAAGCGGATTTTTTCATTCCCCTGCTGTCCCCCCAGGCGGTGCAGAGTGAAATGGTCGTAGGGGAGGTGGAAACGGCCCACCAGCACTATCAAACCCAGGGCCATCCCCAGATTTTGCCGGTGCGGGTAGCCAATGACATCCCCTTTGCCTATCCCCTCAATGCTTACCTGAACGGCATCAACTGGGCCACCTGGCACAGTGAGGCCGATACAGAACCCCTGATCGCCGCCCTGCAACAAGCGATCGCCGGTACCCCCCTACCCACCCCAGTAACCGCAGTTCAAAACCCCCCAACCCCCCAATACCCTAATACCCCACTCCCCCACCCCTCCACCCCTCCACTCCCCCACCCCGCCGCCCAACCCCACTTCCTAGAAATGCCCGAAGGCACCATCGACGGGGACTCCCAGTTCTATGTCCAGCGCCAAGAGGATGCCCTAGCCCTGGACACGATCCAGCGACAGGGGGTGACGATCACGATCAAGGGGCCGCGCCAGATGGGCAAAAGTTCCCTGCTGAATCGGGTGATGGCGGCGGCGGTGGCCCAGGGGAAGCGGGTGGCGTTCTTGGACTTTCAGTTGTTTGACCATGAGGCGCTGGGATCGGGCGATCGCTTTTTTCGTCAGTTCTGCGCCTGGTTGACGGATGAGGTGGAACTAGAGGATCGGGTGGCGGATCATTGGCCCGCCTCCCTGGGCAATAGCCAGCGCTGTACCCGGTATATGCAACGGTATGTGCTGAAAACCCTGGCGGAGCCCCTGGTGTTGGCCATGGATGAGGTGGAGCGGGTGTTTGATGCCCCCTTCCGGTCGGATTTCTTCAGTATGTTGCGCAGTTGGCACAACAACCGGGCCATGTCTCCCCTATGGAAGCGGTTGGATCTGGCCCTGGTGACCTCGACGGAGCCCTACCAACTGATCGAAAACCTGAACCAGTCTCCCTTTAATGTGGGTCAGGTGTTGGAACTCCAGGACTTTGATGGGGCGGCGGTGGCGGATCTGAACCAGCGCCACGGCTCGCCCCTGTCGCCCCCCCAGGAGCAGGGGTTGCTGGCCTTGGTGGCGGGGCATCCCTACCTGGTGCGGCGGGCGTTATATCTGGTGGCGACGGGGCAGGTGACGGCGGCGGAGTTGTTGGCGACGGCGAGCCAGGAGCGGGGGCCGTTTGGGGATCATTTGCGCTATCACCTGTTTCGGATGAATGATAAGCCGCAGTTGGTGGCGGGGATGGTGGAGGTGATCCAGCACCAGCGCTGTGCCGATGAGGGGGTGTTTTTCCGGTTGCGGGGGGCGGGGTTGGTGCGGCGACACCAGCAGCAGGTGGTGCCCCGATGTCCGTTATATGGTCAATATTTCTGGGAGCGGCTCCATGGCTGAGACTCCAAATCCCCAGTTCTATACGACGGGCGGCACGGTGCAGGCGGCGGAGGGGGTGTATATTCCCCGGCAGGCGGATGGGGAGTTGTTGCAGCGCTGTCGAGAGCGGGAGTTTGCCTATGTGCTAACGCCTCGGCAGATGGGCAAGTCGAGTTTGATGATCAACACGGCCCAGGTGCTCCAGCAGGAGGGGGTGCGGACGGCGATTGTAGATTTGCAAGATTTGGGAACGCAACTGACGGCGGATCAGTGGTATTTGGGGGTGCTGGTCAAGCTGGAGGATCAGCTTCTGCTGGAGACGGACGTGGTGACGTGGTGGGAGGATCACGGCCATTTGGGGGTGTCCCAGCGATTGACGATGTTTTTTGAGCAGGTGTTGCTGGTGGAGGTGACGGAGCCGCTGGTGGTGTTTGTGGATGAAATCGACTCCACGCTGCCCCTGGACTTCACCGATGACTTTTTCACGGCGGTTCGCTATCTCTATTCCGCCCGTGCCCAAGTCCCTGCATTCCATCGGCTTTCGTTTGTGTTGATTGGGGTGGCGACCCCCAGTGATTTGATTCGGGATCCGCGCCGCACGCCGTTCAATATTGGCCACCGGATTGATCTCCAGGATTTCACGTTGGCGGAGGCGATGCCGTTGGTGGCGGGGTTGGGGTTGCCGCCGGAGCAGGGGGAACGGGTGATGGGGTGGGTGTTGGCCTGGACGGGGGGCCATCCCTATCTGACCCAGCGCCTCTGTCAGGAGATGGCGTTGGTGGGGGGAACGGCCTGGACGGAGGCGGAGGTGGAGCGGCTGGTGCAGCGGGTGTTCCTGGGGGCGACGGGGGAGCAGGAAACGAATCTGCTGTTTGTGCGGGATATGTTGACGAGGCGGGCACCGGAGCCGGGGGCAGTGCTGAAGACCTATGGCCAGGTGTGGCGGGGTCGTCCGCCGGTGGCGGATGAGGAGCAGTCTGTGGTGAAGGCGCACCTGAAGCTGGCGGGGGTGGTGCAGCGCCAGGGGCGGTGGTTGCAGGTGCGCAATGAAATCTATCGGCGGGTGTTTGACCGCCGTTGGATTCGGGCGCATTTGCCGGAGAGTTTTTGGCAGCGGTTGCGTCCGGCGATGCCGATTATTGCGGTGTTGGTGGTGGCGATCGTGGGGTTGTCGGGGTTGGCGGCGTATGCCAACCAGCAACGCCTAGAGGCCACCTACCAACGGCAGGTGGCGGAGGAGCAACGGTTCGAGGCGGAAACGGCCCTAGCCGCTACCCAAGTGGCAGAGCAAGCGGCAGCCACCGCTGCCACAACAGCCCAGGAGGCGGAACAGGAGGCGGTGGCCCAGCAGCAGGCCGCGGAACGGGAGGCCCAGCGGGCGGAGGAAGCGGCCCAAGCAGCAGCGGCGCAGCGACAGCAGGCGGAGGAACAGCGCCAGCGGGCAGAGGTCCAGACCCAGTTGGCGCAACAGGAGACGGGGCGGGCGAATCAGGAGCGACAGCGGGCGGAGGCCCAGACTGACCTAGCAACGGCCCAGCAGCGGGAGGCGGAGCGGCAGGCGGCCATTGCCCAATTGGAACGGGATCGGGCGGAGGGGTTGCGGCAGGAAGCGGAGCGACAAACCGCTATAGCTGAAGTGCGAGAAAAAGCAGCCCGTGCCCTCTATTTCCTCACCACTCTGCGTCAGGTGGATGGCTTGGTGCTGACCGTGGATGCCCTGGGGGCAAGTCGTGAGAAGGGGCTTTCTGAGGTGTTGCCAGCGGTGCATAATGCCCTGCTGACGGGGGTGCAAACGGTGCGGGAGCGCAACCTGCTGCGGAGCCATCAGGGAGTGGTCAGGTCGGTGGCGTTGAGCGGGGATGGCCAAACCATCGTTAGTGGGGGAGATGACGGCACGGTGCGGTTGTGGAGCCGCAGCGGCGAGGCTCTGGGTACCCCCTTCACGGGCCATCAGGGAGTGGTCAGGTCGGTGGCGTTGAGCGGGGATGGCCAAACCATCGTCAGTGGGGGAGATGACGGCACGGTGCGGTTGTGGAGCCGCAGCGGCGAGGCCCTGGGTACCCCCTTCACGGGCCATCAGGGATGGGTCTGGTCGGTGGCGTTGAGCGGGGATGACCAAACCATCGTCAGTGGGGGATCTGACGGCACGGTGCGGTTGTGGAGCCGCAGCGGCGAGGCCCTGGGTACCCCCTTCACCGGCCATGAGGGAAGGGTCAGTTCGGTGGCGTTGAGCGGGGATGGCCAAACCATCGTCAGTGGGGGATTAGACGGCACGGTGCGGTTGTGGAGCCGCAGCGGCGAGGCCCTGGGCACCCCCTTCACCGGCCATCAGGGAGGGGTC
>NZ_KI913949.1:124544-194272 GCF_000332095.2 Leptolyngbya sp. PCC 6406
AAACCATCGTCAGTGGGGGAGATGACGGCACGGTGCGGTTGTGGAGCCGCAGCGGCCAGCCCATTGCTAACCCCTTCATCGGCCATCAGGGAGTGGTCTTTTCGGTGGCGTTGAGCGGGAATGGTCAAACCATCGTCAGTGGGGGAAATGACGGCACGGTGCGGTTGTGGAGCCGCAGCGGCGAGGCCCTGGGCACCCCCTTCACGGGCCATCAGGGAGGGGTCTGGTCGGTGGCGTTGAGCGGGGATGGCCAAACCATCGTCAGTGGGGGAATTGACGGCACGGTGTGGTTGTGGAGCCGCAGCGGCGAGGCCCTGGGCACCCCCTTCACCGGCCATCAGGGAGCGGTCAATTCGGTGGCGTTGAGCGGGAATGGTCAAACCATCGTCAGTGGGGGAGATGACGGCACGGTGCGGTTGTGGAGCCGCAGCGGCCAGCCCATCGCTAACCCCTTCATCGGCCATCAGAGAGTGGTCTTTTCGGTGGCGTTGAGCGGGAATGGTCAAACCATCGTCAGTGGGGGAAATGACGGCACGGTGCGGTTGTGGAGCCGCAGCGGCGAGGCCCTGGGCACCCCCTTCACGGGCCATCAGGGATGGGTCTGGTCGGTGGCGTTGAGTGGGGATGGCCAAACCATCGTCAGTGGGGGCGAGGACAGCACGGTGCGGTTGTGGGAGGGAAGTCCGCAGGGGTGGTTGCGGGGGGCGTGTGAGCAGTTGCGGGAGCATTCGGTGTTGCGCGACCCAGATAGCAGCTTTGAGCCGGCGGTGGCGTGGAGGGCGCGGCGGGTGTGTGAGCGGGAGGTGTGGGGAGTGGGGAAGTAGGGCTTGCCCTGAGCGGAGTCGAAGGGGAGTGGGGGGGTGGGGGAGTGATGGGGTGATGGGGTGTTGGGGTATTGGGGTGACAGGTGACAGAGAGTTTTGAATTGCACGTAGGGGCGCGGTTTCCGCGCCCAATGCAGGGTGATGGGGTAGAGGCGCGGTTTCCGCGCCCAATGCAGGATGCGACTGTAGGGTGGGGTGAGGGGGTGAGGGGACGGGTTCCTAGCAGCGTCCTCCGTCACCCTCAAAAATCCCGCTTAGGAACCCGTCCCCTGAGGCTTATTGCCCTCGTTCCCAGGCGCTGCGGGGGAACGCTGCCCTTGGCGCTCCAGCGCCCCTGGCTATGATCGTGGCTACAATTTTATGAGCAGCAATATGGTGCCGACCGTGAGCGTCGGCTAGTACTAGTACTCGATGGCATAAATAACTTGCCTATTTGATGAAGCAAGAGCCCTTGTGAGACGAGAAATTGCTTTTCTGCCTTCTGCCTTCCGCCTTTCTGTACTAGTTCCTACGCGACTTCGGAGGCTATAGATATGACTTCAGCATCCCACAACCAACCAGCTATCATCCGTACAGAACGAGGGCTGACAATTTCTGGTACGCGCATCACTCTCTACGATGTGATGGACTATGTAACAGCACACTATCCTCCGAAATTTATCCGATCCTTGTTTGATTTGACAGAGGATCAAATTAACGCTGCCTTATCCTACATTGAAACAAATCGTCCTAAAGTCGAAGCAGAATATCAGCTTGTTCTAAAGCAATCCGAAGAAAATCGGCAGTACTGGGAGGAGCGTAGTCGTGAGCATTTTGCTCGTGCTTCAGCCATGCTACCCAGACCAGGACGAGAAGCACTTTGGGAAAAGCTCCAAGCTCAGAAAGCTAGACATGAGCTAGAAGTATGAACTTCTTGATTGATCATAACTTGGGGGGACATGCGGAAATCTTATTGGGCAATATTGCGAGTCAAGGTTGGTTAGAACTGCTACCGATTCGTTTTGTCACCTTCAAGGAAATGAATCTATCAATTAATAGTAGTGATCGAATTGTTTGGCAACTTGCTTAAGTAAATCAGATGATTTTGCTGACTGCCAACCGAAGCATGAAAGGTGAAGACTCACTAGAACAAGTTCTTCGAGAAGAAAATACTTTGGATTCCTTGCCTGTCATTACAATTGGGGATGCGGATCGATTTCTAGCTGATCGAACTTATCGAAACCATTGTGTTGACCGCATTCTCGAAATCTTATTAAATATCGAAATTTGGATGGGTGTTGGTCGTCTTTTTATTCCATAATGTAACTGTGAAGAACCTCGGAGGTTTCCAAAACCTCCGAGGTCTCAGCTCACACGATCTTCAACCACGAGAACTGGCAAAGAACTCGTTTCCAAAACTGCTTGAGATACTGAGCCGACTAACACCCCTTTCATTTGTCCATGTCCGTGCTTGCCCATGATAATTTCGGCAACACCATAGTCTTGGGCAGTGCGAACAATCTCTTCGGGTACGGGGCCAGTGGTGGTAATAAAGCGATGGCGAATATCCGCTAACCGTTGCCTTACTTCGCGCTGTAGTTGCGCTAGCCCTTGGGGATCATCCATCTGGATTACATGGAGCACCACCACTTCGCTATCACTGCGTCGGGCTAGCTCAGCAGCTTTGGTCAATACCTGGGTAGAGAGAGGAGAGGTATCGACGGCGGCTAATAGAATAATGGGCTGTGCCGTGGTCAGAGACCGGCCCGAAGGGGCCATCGCAACTTTGGTCGGGTCCACCTCACCCAGTTCCAGCAGCTTGGGGGCAAAAGTGGGGATCGCCCAAGCTCCGAGGGGTGCGGTGACCAAAATAGAGAGAGCCGCGATCGCTAATATGGTCTCTCCACCGGCAATGCCCTGAGCCAGGGGAACCGCCCCGATCGCCGCCTGAACCGTGGCCTTAGCGGAATTCCCCGGCAGTAGAAACAGCCGCTCCTTCAGGGTCCAATTACTGCCCAGGGTGGATAGATACCAGCCCAGAGAACGCCCCAGCAGAGTTCCAATGGCCAACACCAGCAGCCCCACCAGCACAGTGTCGCCCAAGACATGCAATTGAATGCTGGCCCCGACCAGCACAAAGAGAATGATTTCTGCAATCGTCCATAAACCATCAAACCCACCCCGCAGCCGTCGCGCAAGGGGGGCATCCATCTCAATCAAAAAGAATCCCGTGGCCATCACCGCTAAATAGCCGGAGAAAATCGGCAAACCCTCCGCCAACACCACCAACAACAGGGCAAACCCCGCCCCCACTAGAGCATCCTGAACAGCATTTTGGGTCCAGTTCTGGTGCGCTAATAGCGATACTAATAGCCGTGCCGTTAGCCAGCCCAGAAGCACCCCCAGGGTAATTTGGAGCATGATCTGGATGGGGAGTATCTGCACTGGGCTGAGGGTGATGCCACCCGGTAGGGTCATGCCCACCGCCGTCCCCTGGGCAAGAAATGCCAGCAATAGGCTAAACACGAGTAGCAGCAGCACATCAGAAAGGGCACTACCCGTTAGAATGGCATCGGTAATTCCCTTTTTTACGCCCCAGCCCAGGCTCTTGAGTCGCAACATGGCAGGTACAATCACCGCCGGAGATTCTGCCCCGATAATGCAACCCAGTAGCAGTCCGGTCAGGAAATCAAATTGGAGCAGTGCCATGGCGGCTATGGCCACTGCGATCGCTTCACAGGTCGCAGGCAGAAACCCCAGCCGTAGTGCCACCGTTCCCTGCTGAGCTAGCTTCTCGCGATCTAGCCCCAGCCCCGCCTTCATCAAAATCACCATGACCGCAATGGTGCGGAGGGCGTTCGCAGCGCCCAAGACCTCTGGGCTGATGACATTCCCTACCTGCGGCCCCAATAAAATACCTGCCAGCACCATTCCCACGAGGGCCGGCACCCTGAGCCGTCGAGCGATTTGCCCGACGAAGAAGCCCATCAGTAAAATCCAAATAATGCTTTCTAACATCACGTCACGTTGATGGAATTCGTTGAATAACGTGACTCGCAGCGATTTGCCTCTCCCGGTACACCCCTGACCTCGGTTTTCATCCCCAGTTCACTCCTAGAATCATGCTAAAGATTACCGACCATACCGCCATTCCCCTGGGAGAGATTGAACTCAGTGCCGTGCGATCGCAGGGAGCAGGGGGCCAAAACGTGAACAAAGTCGCCACCGCCATCCACCTCCGGTTTGACATTCACGCCTCCTCCCTATCTCCCCTGTACAAAGAGCGCCTACTCAATCTAGGGGATCGGCGCATAACCAAAGATGGTGTCATCATCATCAAAGCCCAGCAGCACCGCACCCAGGAGCAAAATAGAGAGGATGCTCTCCGTCGTCTCCAGGACTTAATCCAAAGCGTTACGGTCACGCCCAAGGCGCGCAAACCGACGAAGCTTTCTCGGACTGCCCAGAAAAAGCGCCTTGACCGCAAAACTAGGCGGGGGCAGATTAAGGCGCTGCGGGGCAATATTCAGCAGGAATTGTGATGGGGAAACCGCTCAAAGCCTCTAACGAACAAGGGGCTTAAGCCCCTTGTCCTAACCTGGATAGCCATTACCATAACGGGGTATCAACTCAAAGCGAGACAAATCTCGTGGGGAGGAGTTAGGAGCCAGAATCTAGGAGAGTACTGGCTTCTGACTCCTGACTCCTGAATTCCTCGGAACCAATATGGTCTCGGCTTACGTTGATACCCCCATAACGTCCACGTCTGTCTCAGGTTATTCCGGTAGAGGGGTGGCAATAGGCGGCAGGATACGAACCGCGACGGTATTCTCCAGGGAGCCGATACCCTCGACTTCAATGCGAATGCGATCGCCAACTTGTAGGGGACCTACCCCTGCCGGTGTCCCCGTCAGCACCACATCCCCTGGCAACAGAGTCATGACCTGACTAATGTAGGCCACCAGTACCTCTGGCTTGAACACCATGTCACTGATGGGTGCCGATTGTACCGGTTCCGGTAGATCATTCAAAAAGCTCTGAATCTGAGCTTCTGGATTGAGTTCCCGCACAATCCACGGCCCCAGGGGGCAAAAGGAGTCAAATCCCTTGGCACGGGTCCACTGGGCATCTCGCCGCTGGAGATCCCGTGCAGTGACATCATTGGCGATGGTGTAGCCCCAAATCTTCTCGCGAGCTTCGGCCTCCGTACAGTCCACACACAATTCCCCAATTACCAGGGCTAATTCCCCTTCATAGTCCACCCGCTGGGACTGGGGTGGATAAAAAATAGAGGCCCGATCAGCGGTGACGGCGGTAGAGGGCTTGATAAAAAGCAGCGGTTCCGTGGGCAGATCGCCCCCCATCTCTGCGGCGTGTTTGGCATAGTTTTTGCCGACTGCGATCACTTTAGAAGGGGCGCAGGGGGCCAGTAGTTGATAGCTATCGGCAGGCAGTGTGGTCTCGGTGACCTGCCCCTGGAGCCAGGGGGGTGCATCCAAAACCTGAATGCTGCGATCGGGTTGTAAAAGACCGTAATGTAGTTGACCCGACTGGGACTGCACTCGAACGTACCGCTGCGCCATATAACCCCTTCTAAATCCTGGTATGATTGTAAATCCTTGCCTTTACCCAGAAACGTTGGTTTTGTCATGGCTTTCGGCTTGCGATCGCGGTAGCTCTAGTCAAAATACCACCCTGGAATCAAGGCCATTAGCCCATAAGGATCCAATTCATCATCATGTCGAAGAAGTTTTTGTACGAGACCATGTATATTCTGCGGCCCGACATCGGGGAAGAAGCCGTAGATGAGGCCATTGGTAAATTCCAGGCGATTGTTCAAGAGCAGGATGCTGAAATCCTAGAGACCCAGCACCGGGGCAAGCGCCGCCTTGCCTACGACATCCAGAAGCACCGGGAAGGTATTTATATTCAGATGGATTATGTCGGCCCTGGTAAGGTCGTGGCGGTTCTGGAGCGGGCGATGCGTCTCAGTGAAGTGGTTCTGCGCTATCTCACCGTGAAGCAGGACGTAGATGCTCCTGAGGTGGAGGATTTGCCCGTTGATGCCTCTGATTCTGTGGCCCCCCCAGTGGGTGCCGCCTAAGGGATCACGCCCCCCTGTTTATCCCTGAAATCCCCCAACTCTGGGGGATTTCGTGTCTTTGGACTTTCGTGTCTTTGGACTATTGATACCCGTCACAAAAACTAGACACAAAAACTAGTACCGCAGGGCGTAAATCAGCACACCATTGCCGCATCACCCCAACATTTTCCGGTCCCCTCGCCCCCTGGGAGAGGGCGAGGGGCCGAGGTGTAACACGATCAAACGGTCAGAGTATTTGCACCGCCCAGTACTAGACACAAAAACTAGACACAAAAAAGGGGTAGGCATTGCCTACCCCCAACTTCTCTGACTGTAGTTTCCTAAGATTGCCAAGCTATTGGCTAATAGCAGGCTGGGGGGAACAGCTCTGGCAAGATCAAAACCCAGGCTATTCCCAAAAAAAGAACGACATAGCACTCGCAGTCCGATTGGGACAACATTAGGAGCCAATTTGCTTGCTCACCAAGTATCCGAAAGGTTCTCGGTGTCTAAAGCAAATTGGCCAAAGCTATATCAATTACATCAGGCCCAGTTGAGACAGGATGCCTTGGCCGGTTAGCAGCTCAGTGGCTAGGCCAATGGTGAAGCCCAGCATGGCCAGACGGCCATTCCAGTTTTCTGCGAATTGAGTAAATCCAAATTTGGCTTGCTCTTCAGTCATGGTGGAGACCTCTTGTACTTCAAGGGATGAGATGAAGGGCGTTTACCACCCTTGTAAAGACATGTTAATTATTTTTTCGCGAATGTGCAACATTTCTTCAAAAGTCATCCTGAGAACTGGGCTGACGGCAGAGGCCAAACACAGAGGTATAGCCGTGGAGGAATGTGGTGCCGCCGATGGGACCAATTTCTCCATTGCAGAAGAATCCACTGAGGGGCACTGGGCCAAGGTGATGGTGAAAGAGTCGGGAGTCAAAGTTGGCCTCTTGGTAGAGCCCATGGCCCCGCCCTACACAGGAAAACATGAGGGCTCCCACTGGGGCGCTGGCGGTGGACTGGTGGGCGTATTGCTGGAGAAGTACTTCTAGATCCTCTGCTGAGGTTTCTGCGTCCCGTAGGTGGAATTGAATACGCTGTCCTGGACGGACGCGATCGCCAATTGCGATCGCGCCTACCCGAGGGTCTACCCCCAGCAAGTTGCGGATCAAAAAGTCTCCAGGGCCAAGGGTAATTTTGAAGCCATCCTGGGCAATGCCGATGAACAGGGAATGCTGGGCCAGTTGCCGATCTCGATCGCTGAGATCATTCAGCATGGCCTTGAGGCTGGCAAGGGCGGGCTGGGGATCACGATCGAGGATGTCTGGCGGCTCCAGCTCCAGCAAAATATTGCGCTCGGCGGCGGCCACCCGGTAGTGCTGGCCAATAGGACGACAGCCCTGGGCCACAATCGCCTCCAGAACCACATGACCCGATAGAGCCAGACCCACAACCCCTTCGGTGTAGTAAGTGCGATCGCAAAAGAGCCCACCATGGCGCTGCCAACTGCTGCCACTGGCTAGCCCCCCCACTTTCACCGCCTTGGGGTAGGCAAAATCCAACCCCTGCAACAGGTCATTGACCCCCGAAAAGAAGGGATCCGCCAGCACAATAAACTGAGGATCCACCCTCGGATCCACCCCCACAGCCTCTACCCAGGCATCGGGAGGGCTATCCAAATCCGGCAAGTCCGTTTCCTTGAGATAAAAGCTCTGTACCGTCACCCCCGGCAGAGTGGCCAAACACAAGCTGAGGGCCGGGGCATCCTCCACCTCCAGAGCATCCTCTTCCGAATCCATCCCCACCACGCCACCACCGCTACAGCCAATCAGCGTGGGAATCTCCAGAGCAGTTTGCAGCAGCGGTAGCACCCGCGAAAATTCACTCGCAAAGGCCGAGGAAATAAAGACTAACCCCAAATCTGGGGCTGCCGTCAGTTGTCTCTGAGTGCGGGCAACCACCTCCTCCACAGCAGCCTCTAGGGAGACTTGGGTTGAGATCGCACTCACCCACTGCATGGGCTCGGCAGGTGTGGGCATGATCGCGACCTCCGTATAAACCTCGCACTGACGATTGTAGGCAGGTTAGTGGGCTCTAGTTAAACTCCTGTTTCAGATCTGATCTGAAACCCAGGTCATAGATAGCCGCCCCCAACCCTAGAAATGCGTCAGCAATGGCCCTTCTAGCAAATTCCATTTTCTTCCATTTTGCCGTGGGGGTATCATCTCTGGAATCTTCCTGGACCCTGGAAGCCTCTGGACTCCTGCTGAGGGATATCAACTCAAAGCGGGACAAATCTCCTGCCTCCTGCCTCCTGTCTCCCTCGAAGCCAATATTGTCTCAGCTTACGTTGACCCCCCTTCCGAAGGACCGATGACTTCCTTGATGGGGCGGTTCACCGCAGTCGTCGGGGCGGATGTCCTCACATAGGCCAAAGCAAAAGGCACGGTATGGTCTAGTTAAATCCTATTTGCCTGTATGGCTGAGCTAAAGGATTCATGAATATAGGGTGCTGCCTGGACAAGCTCCCCTATGATCCAGACTAGAATCTAGACCGACATCCAGTTTGGCTGGGGTTTACACTGATTCAGGGACAATCGTCCCGTTGTCTTAATGCTGTCATACTACGGCTTCCTGGCTAGCCAGAAAGGCTGTGGAACGAGTTCAAAGAGGTCCTATGAGCGATATTCAAGAAAAAATCCAGCAGGAACTGAAGAGCGCCCGTGACGCTTGTGATGTCTCTGGTAGCAATTCCCAAGAATGCGCAGCAGCGTGGGATGCGGTCGAGGAGCTACAGGCGGAAGCAGCCCACCAGCGGAACCAGCAGAAACCTCAGACCTCCCTTGAGAAGTTCTGTGATGACAATCCCGAAGCGGCGGAGTGTCGGATTTACGAAGACTAAAGCCCTTGGCAATGCCAGATGTGGAGACGTGCATACTAGGGGCTGTGGGCAATCAAAGCTAGATTTCTTGCTATAGAGCGGTTACAGTCCCTAGCTTGCTTCAGTAGGGCGGGCGTGGTCATACCTACCTACCCCGCAAGACCTACCCCGCAAGGGTTTCTCCATTAATTGTCCACACGCCCTAGTTCTGCCAACGGGCAGCATCCGTGCGTCTCCAGATTCCATCCCAATGCTATGACTCTTCAGGTTTACGGCATTCCCACCTGTAGCACCTGCAAAAAAGCGATCGCATGGCTCGATCGCCAGGGTATCGCCTACGAATTCATCAACACGAAGGAAGCTCCACCCGCCCTAGCACTGATCCAAGACTGGGTTGCCACCCTAGGGGCTAAACCGATGCGTAATACCTCCGGGCAGTCTTACCGTGCCCTCGGGGAGGAAAAGCAAACCTGGTCTGATGCGGACTGGGTTGCCGCCTTTGCCCAAGATGCCATGCTGCTTAAGCGTCCCCTATTTGTCCAGGATGGCACAGCGGTACTAGTCGGCTTCCGAGCCACAGAAGCGCAATTGCAGGCCATCCTAAGCTAGTGCCGATACCCTCATTGACTGACTGACAAAAGTCTCTACATCCTTGGGGTATCAACTCAAAGCGGGACAAATCTCGTGGGGAGGAGTTAGGAGCCAGAATCTAGGAGAGTACTGACTCCTGAATTCCTCGGAGCCCATCTTGTCTCGGCTTACGTTGATACCCCGATGCCCTATCCGATGTCCTATTCAGAGAGGGTAAAAGAGTCCAGAAAGCCCTGGACATCTACCTTGCCTTCTTGATCCTTAGGGACAACCACCAGTACTTGATACAGCCGATTATCCACAAGATAAAGACGGGCATTGACCGTTGCTGCTGCCCCTGTCTCTGTCTGGGTATCGATAACCAGGGCTCGGCCCGGATTGCCCGCCAATTCCACTGGGTTTTCGCTAATTAGAGTTCCGCCCACATTATTAACCGCTCCATCACGACTGCCATCCAACATGGCGGTGGGATCACTCTGGGCCACAATCTCGCTGGGGTAGTCTGAGTAGGCCACCACATAGGCTGCCTCAGGCTCCTCTGCGGTGAAGGTGTAGATATCAATGTTACCCACCTGAGTTTCGACTGACTGGCTCGCCTCACTCAAGGTGACGGGGGTAGAAATGGCAAAGCCTCCGGTTTCAGAGGTGAATTCCTGGATTTCGGGGGCCGCCGTATTGCAGGCCGTCGCCATGAGCAAACTCAGGAGTAAGAGACGTAGGGAGGGCTTTTTCATAGGTCAATAGATCAGTCAATGATCAATAGATTTGCCGGAGAACGGTCTTGATTGGGCGGTTTTGGAGGGCGGTGGAGCCGTGCAGCGTCCCCAGGGAAAAACGACCCAGGAGATTACAGACTACGGGGTGGAATACGAGGTGCGATCGCAGGATTTCGGATTGTGTCTCATCCGGACTAGACCCGTGAAGGGAAGAAATGAAAGGCCAGTCCCCCGATTAAAACGATGTTGGCTTCTTTTTCCCCCGTAAATCGATTGCCCTATGCTCAACCCTGGCCAGCGCCGGAAACAACCGATCAGCACTGGCGGACCCTGCTGGGGGTTATACCCCTGACCGAGGCAATTCCGAGCCCATTAATATACCCTCCCCTTTCCCAGGGAATATGGCGCGGGTTTTGCAACTGGATGACCCTATCCTTTGTCGCCGTCTGTACCACCAGCACCGCAGCACTGGTAGCTTACAGCAGCTTAATTCACATTGCCCCAGAACTACCCTGCGATCGTCTGATGGGACGATGGATTTCCGATCGCACTCGGTTTTCCTGCGCCCAAGAAGTAGCTAGCGGTGGCCAGCTCCCGGATTTAGCAGCAGCCCTAGAAATCATCGCTGACTGGTCTCCCAGCCACCCCCTCTTTGGGGAGATGCGCCCCCTCCTGAGCCAGTGGTCTAGTCCCCTTCTGCGGGCCGCTCAAACTAGGGCCGCTCAAGCAGACCTGGATGGAGCCCTGGCCCTAGGGTTTCAAATTCCCCCCATCAGTCCAGACTATGGCACCGCTCAACACCAGATTGAGATCTGGCAGCAGCTCCGCTATGCCCAAGTGCATATCCCCTATGCCCAAGCCCAAACTGCCCTCCAACAACAGGACTGGGCTGGAGCATTTCAGGCGCGACAGGCCATGGAGTCTCTAGAGGGGCAGGTCTGGCAAACGGGCCTAGTGCCGCGTCTGACCCACCAAATCGAACTAGAACGGCGGGCGAGTAAAACTTGGACCGAGGCCAGCCATCTTGCTTTTTTAGGCGGAGATGACAACTTAGGATCTGCGATCGCCCTAGGCAGCACCGTGCCCCCAGATGCCTATCTCTGGCAATCAGCCCAGGTCCAACTAGATGCCTGGAGTGATGAATTGCTAGACCGGGCACTAGAGTACTGGTATGCCGGAGAACTCAACCGAGCCCTACAGTTAGCCGAGCAAGTGCGCCAGTATCCAGGCCGTGTTGAAGCCGCCCAAGATTTGATCTGGCTCTGTCAGGCACGGCAGTTGGCCCTAGCCAGTCTGCGAGAAGAGGGACAATCCACCACTGCCCGAGCCGTAGGTCTATACCCAGCCCTCTTAGTTGCCCAACAGATTAGCCCTGAGAGCGATCTTCATCCCCAATCGATCGCAACAGCAACCACTTGGCGAGGGCATCTTCAAGAACCTACTGCCCCTCTCGTATCGTCCGAGGTTTCTCCACCTGATAGGAACAACGCAGCTACGCTCTCCAATGCAGTCCTCAAGGAGCACCCTGAGCCCAGTCCAGAGGGGAATCCAGCAGTCGCTGAAGATGCTAGTTCAGATTCCCGCGTCAGTTCCCGCGTAAATTCCAGCCCCAGCCCCGACCGAGAGGCAGCCCTAGAAACCTCACCCAGCTTCAACCCTGACCCCTTCATTGCCCCAAAAGTCCCCTTACCCTTTGCTCCCGAAAGTGGTCTGTATGGCCCTCTGAGACTGCGCATACCCCAGTTTTCCAAAACTGACAAAGACTCCTTGGACCCTAACCCCTTCCGCTCTGACAGCTTTACCACCAGCCCCTAATCCCTCATGCTGGTCTGGAAATTCTCCCTGCCCCGCAGCAGTGATGGTGGCGAGACTCTGGGTATCAACTCAAAGCGGGACAAATCTCCTGACTCCTGAATTCCTCGGAACCAATATTGTCTCGGCTTACGTTGATGCCCGAGACTCTGGAGCAAGATGATTCCAAAACGTGCCAAAAATTCTCAAATCATTTGTTAACTAGGATACAAAACCAGGCGGATGAAGCTTGCTAAAACCTTTTGGACAAGTTTGGGCAAGAGAAAACTCTATTTTAGGAGGGCCTGATATTTTCTTGACTCAATAGAGGATGGGCCAATCGCAAACCTGTCCTACTTTTCTCTATTCCACAGCACTTTTGGATAAAACTGTGACTTATAAACCCGACAATCGCAAAAAACAGCGCTAGCATTTATCCGTAGGCAAAATTTTCATTGGAGCTTTAGCGAGCCCCAACCATTCTTTGTCCGAGCTTTACTTAAATCCAGAATGGGTTTCCTATTCTTTTAAAAGAGCCACTTGATAAATCTTGAAATATTGGTTCTTGCAGATTTTGAGCTGACTCTTCATGATTAGTTCTGCTTCCAGCTCCAAGGGTGCCCCCCAGTACCCGATTCCAGACCTGCTTCAGCCTCTTCGTAATTGGATTAACACCTACTCCATTCAGCATCCTCACCATGCTCGCCGCCTTGCCCATCTCATTCCCGCCCAGTGCCCCTTTGAACAGGACATCATGGTGTGGGGATACCGGGTTGCCCACGTCCCCCCCCTGTGTAAGCTGAATCCCCTCTACGATGAGCTGATGGGCCTGCGGTTTAGAGCCCTCTGTTATCTGGCTGACGAGTGCGGTGAAGACATTTCAGCCTTGATCTAGGGGCTGTGAACAATCCAAGTCAGATTCCTGGTTATGGGGCGATTACAGCCCCTGGATTGATTCAGTAGGGCGGGCGTGGTTATGCCTACTCCGCAAGGATTTCCCCGTCAATTGTCCACACGCCCTCGCACCGGATGCCCTACTGCTGTGAGCAACCCTAAAGGCCCTATGGCCTTTAGGCGTTTCAGCTCCTCGGCATTTCGCACCAAAAGCGACCCAGCATACCCCAGGGCGTTAACGGAAATCGTGTCGTAGCGGTCCTGGGTCCGAGGTACCGCCAACATCCAGCGACGGGTGACGAGGAGATTGTAAGGACGGTCGGGGATCGCTGCCTCTAGGGTGAGGCCAATGGCTGCCATCAGTTGTTGGTAGTGGCGAAGTAGGATAGGCGCGATAGTCCTGGCCATAGATTCTTCTGAAGAACTGGTGTTGCCCTTCAAAGCTATAACGGCTTCTCCAGCATCCCAGTTCACCCCTAGTCCCACGGCCCAAGCCTGAAAGGGAACATTGAGGGGAAATACCTTCCCTACGGGATGGTCTACCTGGGTGGCAGTGACCAAACTCTCTATGGGCAACGTTGGTCCAGCCGGGGCAATGGGGAGTGGTACCAATTGCAAATGCTTGTGATGCTGGCTGGCTCCAGCCGCTTGGCCGCCATTGTAAAAAGCCAATCCGTCAATGCCCGCCAAGCCTATGGCCAAGGCAGCGAAATCTGTCTCTGTGAGCCAGGTATCTTGGGCCTCGTAATGACGGGTCACTATCAAGAGATGATGATCTACCACATTGAACTTGTTAAGGAGACAGGTGTGGCTCTCGGAAAAGTGACCCACCCACAGGTCTAGCTCATAGGGCAGAAAGGGATTAGACGGCTGGGTAGCCCCATCTTTCCGGGCTTTGATCTGGGCTATATCCTTGCGGATCAGATTGGTTAAAATCCTCACCAAGAAGGGAATACCACCTTCTTCTAGTAGGGTGAAATCTGTGGCGATGGACTGGAGCGCCCCGGAGGCGATGGCCCGGTCCGTTGTCTGCTGAGCCGCAGTCCACAGGTTGCCGGGGGTGAGGATAGCCGCTGAATCCATGGGTGGGGACTGACGAATGCCTATGGGTAATGTAGCAGTAGTGGGGCGGTCCCAAGTTGGTCCCCATGGGATCGCTCGTCCCGCGATAGGATTAAGATTCTAAGAGGCACCAATCCCAGCATGGAAAAAAGTCTGGGCCTGGGCCGAGTAGTAGCCGAACATTAAATGGATCCTGCTATGACGATTGTGAGCCTTGTGAAGATTATTTGGGCGGTCTCCGCCGTTGGGCTGACTATCTTGGTCTTGCTCCACAGCCCCAAGGGGGACGGTTTGGGGGCTTTGGGGGGGCAGGCTCAGTTGTTCACCAGCACCAAAAGTGCTGAAATCACCCTCAACCGCGCAACTTGGACGCTGACAGTCCTGTTTATGGGGCTTACGGTCATTCTCAGTGCAGGCTGGTTGAATGTCCCGGCAGGATAGATGAACCAGCGCCCTAGTACTGCTTGGCGGAAGTGGCCAAGGCATTTATGCGACCAAGGGCTTACCCGTGTAGTTCCACTTGAAGGGCTTAGCCATGGTGCGATTGAAGTAATCGACAAACGCTAAAATCTTCGCCTTGAGTTGGGCTTGACTGGTAAAACTCGAACGTCGGAGTAGCTTACGTACCAGGATGGAGAACCAAGGCTCAATTTGATTGAGCCAGGAGCAATGCTTGGGGGTGAAGTGAACGACCAGTCGATGGCTGGGGTCGCTCAAGAACGCCGCTCGGGTCGCCATAGACAGGAGAATGCCCGTCTTCCCTTTCTGGCCCAGATGAATCGGTTTTTCCTCGCGTTCCGCCACCAGTCGGACGAGAGATTCCGATTGATGAGTGTTGAGGCAATCCATGACCAGATGAATCTTGGAGGCATCTGGAACTTGGGCCAGTAAGGCTCTGAGGTGACTCTCGAGGTCTTGCTCGGTGCGGGTGTCTCCCACGGTGGCCTGATCCACCTGTCCGGTAGCGACATTGAATGAGGCAATCAGGGTTTGAGTGCCATGGCGAATATACTCAAACTCAATGCGGGTACAGCGTCCCGGCTTCATGGCGATGTCAGGCATCGTCCGTTCCAGAGCCTGGATTCCCGTCATCTCATCCAGGCTGAAGGTCAGCTCGCCGTGTTCGGCACGAGTGGCAGCCTGTTCGTAGACCTGGCAAATGTCTTTGACTTTGTCCTCGAAGTTAGGGTCGGGGGGGGGGAGAGCCAGTAACGGCTCTGGTGGGGTTTGAGGTCAGCCTCGGCCAACAGTCGGCCCACATGACGGGGACTGATACTCTCGACAATTCCCTGCTTGCTCAGTTCATCGGCCAGTTCTCCAGGGGTCCAATGACTGATGGGGCGGCCATACTGCTCGGGCGGTGCACAAGCTAGGGCATAGAGTTGCGTGATTTGTTCGAGGCTAAAGGTAGCCGGAGCCCCGGGACGAGGGACATCCTGTAGGCGCTCTTCCACAGCGACCTGTTGTTGACTCAACTCCAGCCAACGCCCCCGCCAGCGGCGACTCATCTCTTTGCTGACCCCCAAGTCTCGGGCGATTTCGCCATGGCCTTTGCCCTCATCAGCTGTGAGGATAATCTTGGCGCGCAAAGCGAGCTGCTGTGACGTCCGCTGACGTCGAATCAATTGCTCTAAGTCGCTCCGCTCCGTTTCGCTCAAAGTGAGCCTGGCGGCAGTCAGTCTAGCCATTGTAGAAAAGTCCTCTTTACCCTACCTCTCAATGGTAAGGTCATTTCAGCCACCCAGTACTAGTACTCTGGGGCGGAAATCCTGTGATCATTTCCCCTAGGCGTTGCCTTTCTGCGGTGCATTGCTTCGCGTGGGCGAAGCCACGCCTTAGCGTTATTCACCCTACGAAACTTCTTTACTGGTTCCCAGGCTCTGCCTGGGAAGCCTCACCGAGGCTCTGCCTCGTCGTTAGAAAACGGTAAGGCTATTTAAGCGGCCCCGTACTAGTCGCTGAGAGGGGGAGGCTGAACAAGACTTTCCGGCCCCTCTTTTTCCAGCCAGCTAGCCCCGTAGGCTGGGTCAAGGTACGCTGACCCAGCCTTGATTATCACCCCTTTGCTGGGTCGCCCTTCGGTTGACCCAGCCTACGCAATGATCGCTTGGTATGGGTTGACACACTTCTGCCTTCTTATTTCTGCCTTTCTGTACTAGCCCTTCACCAGTCTCCGGAGACGGCTGAGAGGGCATCTCCCTCGGCGGTGACGATGACAAGGGGCAGCGCTTCGTTAGCCTCGTAGCGCTCGAATTGGACAACTTGAACCCCTTGGCCTGTGGGGACAACTTTAAGGAGATACTGATTTTCGGACCATTCTAAGCTAACGATGCGATGGCCAATGATCCAGATCTCTGCCATCTCTCCCTGGTTGATGGCTTCGGGGCGATCGCCTTCGTAGCAGCTCCACATTTCATCGGCGATAGTCCAAAGGCCGCTGAGGTTAATGGGCTCGGTCCGGGCGCTGAGGCCGTAGGTCGTGAAGGAAATGATGGGCTGGTTCCAGAATTTTTCCGCCAGACTGCGGAGGGGATCTTGGTTGAGATCGTCACCGTATCTTAGGTTTTGTCCCATTTCTTGCTGCTGGTCCTCTAGGGCGGGACGTACCCAGTCGGGGACTTCGCTACATACTTCGTAGGCTACAACAGCTTTCTCGGGGGGTGTTGCGGGTTTATTGGTTGCGGCGGTTTGTACCACGGAGGCGGCGGCCTTGGTATCGGGCAGGGCTCCCCAGTTGCTCTGGGGACATCCCCCTAGGCCCAAGCCTACCGCCACTAGGCTCACTGCTGCTAACCATTGCTGATATGTCTGTATTGCCATGGGGGCTGCTCTTTATCTGCGACCAATTGAGATAATTGTGTGGGCACGTTTCCTGGTCATACCGGGGCAGGCTCGGTATCCAACCCCCTATCTCAGCTCTGGATCTGGGATCGGGAATCGGATGGTATTGGGTAAGGATGGAGTCGATCCCAGGCGTGAAGCCCTATACCAACGGTCTAGATACTCGCGATCGCGAGCCTGAACTGTTGAAAGTGGCTGTCCGCAGCGCTAACTAGGGCTAAGACCCTATCTAGAAACTTTCCCAATCCCTTGATATGCAGCAGCCGAAACAGGGTATTCGGATAGGTTCTAAGCCCCAGGAGGCTAAGAGCGGAATTGCGCCTCACACCTTCCTTTACAGGGCTAACCTATCTGGATCCGAGTGCTTTGGAGACTGTTTTCCTAGCGATTATGGGGATAACCGACCGTGACCTGCGGTGAATTCCTGAACTAGGGGCTGTGGACAATCAAATCCAGATTCCTGGTTATGGGGCGGTTATAGCCCCTAGCTTGATTCAATAAAGCGGGCATGGTCATGCCTGCCCGGTGAGGGTGTCGCCGTTGATTGTCCATACGCCCTTGGAGCTCCGATTGCCAAGGACAATCGGATTTCCTAGGAAATAGCTTGAAGTAGGGGCCGGTAAGGTTGGCATTTTCGCTGACAGAGCAAATCCCTAGGAAAATTCGTGAATTTCGGAGGTGACAGTAGCTTTTGGACGGGTTGCGCCTCTGGTTTACTGTTGAATTACATTGCCTTAGCCAGCATTTCCATGGCTTGTAAGCCTTACCAGGGAAATTCATAAAAGTGCCATAGAACTAGAATAGCGGCTGATTCGATGCTTGTTTAGTAAAAATAATGACTCTTCATTAGGAAAGTCTGTGATCCCCAGAAAATCGCCCTAGAGATCGCGGCCAAAGCGCCCTGAACCTGCCCGCTTTTTAGTAGGCGGGGGCGGCAAGGAAGGAGATCACTAACCCCAGAACTGATCCGGCGATCACCTGAACTGGGGTATGACCCAGGAGTTCCTTGAGACGGGCTTCGTTAAACTCGGGTTTCTCGCTGAAGAGCTCGTCAATGATTTGGTTCAGGATTTTGGCTTGCTTGCCCGCTGCTTGTCGGACCCCCGCTGCGTCGTACATGACAATGACGGCGAAGACCGTGGTGGCGGCAAAGAAGGGACTATTCCAACCCAAGGTTTGACCGATGCCACAGGCGAGGGAAGTAACTAGGGCGGAATGGGAACTGGGCATCCCCCCAGTTCCCACTAGTACCCTCAGGTTCACCTTACGGTGCTGAACCAGTTCTACAACCACCTTTAGAACTTGGGCCAAGAGGCAAGCGGCCAAGGCCACGATAAGGACGCGGTTTTGGAGGATGTTGTTAAGGTCTTCCATGGGTTCTGGTTGATCGTGCTAGGACTCGACAGCATAAATAACTCACATATTTGATGGACCGGGAGCCCTCGCGAGACGAGGAATTCCTTTTCATCCTTCTGCCTGCTACGCACGGGCACAGCCCTACTTACTTCTGCCTTTCCGTACTAGTGGGTACGAGCAACGATGTAGTCCGCTAGCGCCAGCAGGGGGGCAGAGTCTGCCCCTAGGGGTAGGACCGCTGCTTTGGCCTCATCAATCAATTGCTGGGCCTGACGTCGGGATTCATCAATGCCCCAGAAGCTGGGGTAGGTGGCTTTTTGGGCCTGGAGATCCTTGCCGGCTGATTTACCCAGTTCCTCCGAGGTGGCGGTAATGTCAAGAACATCATCCACGATTTGAAAGGCGAGGCCAATACGTTGGGCATAGCCGGAGAGGGTTGCGATCGCGGTTTCCCCCGCCCCCGCTAGAATGGCTCCAGAGGTAACCGAGAGTTCCAGCAACGCGCCGGTTTTATGGACATGAATATAGTTCAGGGTGTCTACGGTGACCTCGAGATCGCCTTCTGAAGCGAGGTCTACAATTTGTCCCCCCACTAGACCTTCTGCTCCCACGGCGCGACCCAGATCCGCAATCACCCGCAGCACTCGATCGGCGGGCACATCAGTGGTGTAGCGGGCGATATGTTCAAAGGCATAGGTCAGCAGAGCATCCCCCGCTAAAATTGCCACATCTTCGCCATAGACCTTGTGATTCGTGAGTTGGCCTCGACGATAGTCGTCGTTGTCCATGGCGGGTAGATCATCGTGGATCAGCGACATGGTGTGGACCATTTCCAAAGCACAGGCGGTGGGCATAGCTTGGGCAGTGGTGCCCCCCATCAGCTCACAGGCCGCTAGACAGAGAATCGGTCGTAGTCGCTTGCCCCCCGCCAAGAGGGAATAGCGCATGGCCTCGTAGATGGTCTCGGGGTAGGCCAGGGGCAGGGAAGCATCGAGGGCGGCTTCCACTCGTTTTTGGCGATCGCTCAAGTAGGTCTTGAGATCAAAGGACTGGGGAAGGGTATCCGTAGAAGGGGGTGTCACCATATTCTGGGTCCGAGTTGCCGTTCTAATGCCGTATGGGTCCATATTCTAGGGCAGGGCGTCGGGGGAGACGGCTCCCAGAACACGCCTACAATAGCTCCATACCGTATTGTGCATGAGCATGGCAACCGTCATCGGTCCGACTCCCCCTGGAACTGGAGTTAGGGCGGCGGCGATCCCCTGCACTGCGGCAGAATTGACATCCCCCACCAGCTTGCCTTTCCCCAATGGGGTGGGAACTCGATTGATGCCCACATCAATCACTACTGCACCGGGTTGGACATAGTCGGCGGTGACCATTCCCGGTCGCCCCACCGCCGCCACCAAAATATCCGCCGTTCTGGCCAGGGCAGGTAGGTCGGGGGTGCGGGAATGGGCCAGGGTGACCGTGGCGTTGGCTTCGGTCAACATCAGGGCCATGGGCTTGCCCACCAGAATGCTGCGCCCTAGGACCACCGCACGTTTGCCCGTTAGTTCAATGTCGCTGTCCGCCAAGAGGGCCATTACCCCCGCTGGCGTGCAACTCCGCAGGCCCGTTTCCCCGCGTACCAGTCGCCCAAGGTTGACGGGGTGAAGACCATCGGCGTCTTTGTCGGGATCAATGGCATTGAGCAGGGCGATGGTGTCCAAATGTTCCGGCACGGGCAGTTGCAGCAGGATACCATCGACGCGATCGCACTGGTTCAACTCCTGAATCAGGGCCATGAGATCGGATTGGGACGTATCCTCCGGCAAGTGTTTTCCAAGGGAGGCAATGCCAATGCGATCGCAGGCCCGCTCCTTATTCCTGACATAGGCGGCACTGGCGGGGTTGTTCCCCACCATAATGACTGCTAGACCTGGGGGCCGCCCCACCTGGGGGATCAAGGCCGTGACCCGCTGTTTCAGGTCTGCCTGAAGGCGATCAGCAAGGGCTTTACCATCCAAAATCTGAGTCATCGCAGGAAAGGGGCACATCCACGGGTGAACGATCTAGTATGGAGCCCAATGGGTTGCTCAGCGGCTCTCGACTCTAGGGTGTGGGTTGCCCTAGTAGTGTCTCAAATTTCGGGAATTTAGGGATTGCTAACTTATGGCTATGGCTGTTTTTCTTCGCCACCCCCTAAGGCTGGGTAGTCTGCTGCTCATACCAACCTTGTTGGCCTGTGGGGGCTGGGGGCTGTCTACAGAAGCACTGCCTCCGCTGAATTTGCCACTGCCGATAGCCCAGCTTCAGGAGCCCCCGTTGGCGGTGGAGGCCCTAGCTCAACAGAGCATCGGCAGTCTGGTGACGATTCAGGGTCAAGTGACCCATGTAGCCCCCTTCTCGGTGGGCGGGCTCTATCAGCTCACCGATGATACCGGATCGGTATGGGTTCTTACGACAGAGACACCGCCAGATCTGGAAACGATGATCCGGCTCCAGGGGCAGGTGCAATATGAACAAATTTTGGTGGAGGGCCGCGATCGCGGCGAGCGCTATCTCCAGGAACGCGATCGCATCATCAGGTCTGCTTTAGACCTTGGCTGACCAGCCTGTGGGATGTCCCTTTCGGAACCAAAAATGTCTTAACCCATCACCAGCCTAAAAATAGCAATAGCAATGATTCAAAAAGTAGTGGGGGGAACGATCGCCCTGTGGGCCATGGCCATGGGGAGCGCGATCGCATTTCAAGATACCAGCAACCACTGGGCGCGCCCCTGCATTGACCAGCTCCGGGCAGCGGGTCAAATCAGCGGCTATCCTGACAACACCTTTCGGCCCCAGGTCCCAGTGACGCGGACGGAGTATGCCGTTTTCCTACTCAATGCCTTTCCCCGCGAAGATCATTGGCTCCAGGCTGCAACCGCGCCCCTAGGGGGACCACAGCGGGACTTTTCCTATGGCTACGAGGATCCCCGCCTTCCAGGGACAGCGCGGCATTCTCCTCATCACCCAACTCCAGAGCCCATCCGTTTTGTCGATGTCCCCACTCATTACTGGGGGTATGCAGCAATTCAGCGGGCCAGTGGCCGACGCTTTTTTGTAGGCTACCCCGACGGTACCTTTCGCCCCCAGCAAGCAATTCCTCGGATACAAGCGATCGCAGTCCTAGCCCAAGAGATGCGCTATGGCGAGGCCGAGCACCCAGAGGCGGTACTGACTCGATACTTTGACGACGCTGCCGAGATTCCCGCCTATGCCCGACCCGCGATCGCCACCGCCACCCTAGGGCGCTTAGCGGTCAACCCACCCCAAGTACGCCGTCTGCGCCCCAACCACACCACCACCCGCGCAGAAGTTGCCGCCCTCCTGTGTCAAGCCCTGGGACTTGCCCGCACCGTGCCCCTAGACTACATCGCCGCTGGCGATCAATTTGCCATTCCCCCCGAAGCCGGAGGCCGTCGTCCCTTTGCCGAAGGACTCGCAGTAGCCGCCGTCAATGGCCGCTATGGCTACATCAATACCCAAGGAGCACTGGCGATCCCCGCCGACTACGACCAAGCCAGTGACTTCAAAGCAGGTATTGCTGCGGTCACCCGGCAAGGACAGCCCCAGTTCATTGACCGCACTGGCACCGCAGTACAACCGCCCCCTGGCTATATCCCCGCCACCTCAGCGGTGACCCTAAATCATCCTCCGGAAGGATTGTGGTTGCGCCCCTTCCATACCCGCACCATTGAATACATCAGCGGCATTGGCCTAGGCCAGGTGCCCGTCTATGACACCGCCACCGTTGGCGGTATCTGGGGCTACGTCCGAGTGGAGCCCTGATTTCAGTGCTGCCTAATCCCAGAGTTAGCTGGTATCAGGTGGAAGGTTTCCAACGGCAGCCAGAGGTGTTCTCCTGACGAAGAATTCATAGAACTTTTACATGAATGAGTGGATACAAGCGCTGAGCCCGAACATCCACGCACTACCCTAGAAATTATGGGTGCAAAGAAGCGGTATAAAAACTGACGATCTCGGGGCTAGGACTCTTTAACCTAGAGAATGTATCTTAGGATTCCGATGGGTTGGGTCTAACCGATTACGATCCTCAGGTATTTCAATAAAGATGATAGGTCATGAAGCCCAAGTAGGGGCCTGAGCACCATGAACACCTGGTCGGCTTACCATAGCCGCTCGATCAGCCCACAGGAACAGGCACTATACGATCACTGGCTGCGGTGCATGGAGCAGGAAGCTCCGCAGGAGGTGATTGCTCGCTTTCGTGCCCTATTTATTGAAGGGGTTGGTTACCCAGACCGAGAAGTTGTCCGACTTTTGGATGAAATCTTGGCCTCTAAGGATGTGGAGCAGTACTTTCGCTACATCTTGAATCGTTGCTGCCACATTATGGTCAATCGCTGGCAGGGGCGACCCCAGCTACAGGCTGCGATTCCTGAACTGATCGACTGTTTTGAACAATCTCCTACCCAGCCTGTCAATGAACTGTCGCGATCGCGACAGGCCCGCAAGCTGCGGGATATGGCCACCCAGTTTACGGATACGGAACACTATCTCACTCTATGCCGTTTGGCTCGGTTGGTAGATGTAAACGACTCCGTCGAGGATTCCCCCCAACGCCCCCTCGGTACATTGATCCGGCGGTATCCCTATCTCTACGAGCACTGTCTGGTCAATGAGGAAAGCACCCAAGAGCAGCAACAGGTGGTGCGCCGTATTCAGGCGGAAGCACAACAGAAATTTGAGATTGACCTGTCTCAATACGTTACCTACCGGGTGCGCCGTGCCCGTCTCCAGCGCCAAGGGCAGGAGACGGCTGCCGCTATCGCCCGCCTTCGCCCCCTAGAAAACCCCACCCTCCTTAGCGATCGCGACTTGGTATCCTCTCTCCGCCAGTTTTCTGGCAAAGGTACGGATGGCCGGAGTTATCGGGACTCTGCCCAGAGTTTTCTACGCCAACACCAAGCCACTACCTACGGCGATTTCAAGGCTAGCCTCTATGAGTACATCACCGATGCCGTAGCTCCCGGTTATGGCAGCCGAAAATTCAACAAACTGCTTTCGGATAAGCTAAACAATACATTTGTTGAAAATGAAGAGCAGCCCTTGAATGATTTTTTGATGGTGCGGACCTGTAGTCAGCTTTTCAACTTTTTAGTGGTTGACTCTCCTCGAAATCCTCACCATTTCATCTTCCTGGATTTGATTAATAACCTAGGTCCAACCTTGACGACAGGTGTTTTACTCAAGTTGGTTTTGCTGTGCCGTAAGGTCAAACCCTATCTAGAACGGCGCTTTTCCATTCTGTTTAGCCACTATGAAACGGCAACTCGCGATAGTGTCGGTTGGTTGGTAAATATGCTGGAAAATCTGAATATCGCCCTGAGCCTCAACTTTGGCTCCCTAGACGTTTCCCATATTCTTGCCCTCTAGTACTCTGCTGCGTAATTCTTGCCCTCTAGTACTCTGCTGCGTAATTCTTGCCGTTTTCTAACGACGAGGCGGGCATCAACGTAAGCCGAGACAATATGGGCTCCGAGGAATTCAGGAGTCAGAATCCAGTAATCTCCTAGATTCTGGCTCCTAACTCCTAACTCCTCCCCACGAGATTTGTCCCGCTTTGAGTTGATACCCGACGAGGCAGAGCCTCGGTGAGGATTCCCAGGCAGAGCCTGGGAACCAGAAAAGAAGTTTCGGGCCACTGTCATCGTTTCGGCCACCTACGGCCATTCATGGATAGTTTACCTGAACTATTGAGCCCTAAAGCCTTGCTCCCCAACGATTACGGCTTCCTGGGGGCTTACGCTGGCTTAGTTTGAGTGGCCGAAACGATGATTAACGCCAAGTTTCGTAGGGTGCATAGCGCTAAGGCGCGGCTTCGCCCACGCGAAGCAATGCACCGCAGAAATGCCACGCCTAGGGGAAATGGGCACAGGACTTCTGCCAGCTAGTACTAGTGGGTCATTTGCTTTGAACGTGGCCATTAACTTGCTGACCCAAGCCACTGCTACCCCAAGCTTTAGGAGCGTTCAAGAATGGCTATATTCATTCCGAATGACCCACTAAGTAGATCGGGTTAATTAATCCGAGGCTTATGAACATAGGCTTGATCGCTTGAAACAGCCTATACGCAAGGATTCAAGAGAGTTTACTGTTCTTAACACATCTCGAACTTTATGTATCGACCTACTTAGTCCATTTTTAATGACCATTAAAAATGGACTAGTACTGGGCGGCGGAAATACCCTGGCCGTTCCATCGTGGTACACCTCGGCCCTCACCCTAGCCCTCTCCCACGGGGCTACTGTGTACACACAAGTCTTAAAACCGTTGCCTAGTGCCTATTTCAGGCATCAGTCAGTTCTCAATAAACCCAGTCTATTGAGAACTGGCAACGAGAAATCAAGGTTCTAGAGCATCAAGATTTTGAGAAAACGAGCCAGAGATCGATTGTGTATGCAAAATAGCCTCCTGGGAGAAGGGGCTGGGGGATGAGGGAAAGCCCTGGCCGCAAGAGTTTCAGGAGTTATGTATACACAGTAGCCCACGGGGAGAGGAGACCGGAAAAGGTTGGGCTGGCGCGACAATAGTGGGCTGATTTACACCCTGCGGTACTAGCCCTCTCTCAGGGGGCTACCCTGTTACATAAGTCCTGAAACCCTTGCGGAAAGCGCTTGCCCCACCCTGCGGGAAGCAAGCTATGCCCATTTTTGAGAGCGTCTTGTAGGTTGGGTCAAGCGCCAGCGCGACCGAACACCTACCGCTTTACCTGCTGGTGCCGCCGAATTGTTGGGTTTTCTTCTGCTGGGGCACCCTGACTCCCCACCCCCATTTCTATGGAGTATGATCGGGAAACTAAACTCCCGATGTCCCCATCTCTGTACTAGGGGCTGTGAACAATCAAAGCTAGATTCCCGCTTATGGGGCAGTTACAGCCCCTAGCTTGAGTCATTAGGGTGGGGGTGGTTATGCCTACCCGACAAGGATCTCCGCGTTAATTGTCCACACGCCCTAGCTACCCTCGCCTGTACCGAATATGTCAGATTTGTCTTCGCCCCCCCAGCAACCCACCCCAGAGAAGCAGCGTCAGGTTAATCCCTGGGTTGAGGGACTGCAAACCATCGGCCTGAGTATTGTGCTGGCCTTAGGCATTCGGACCCTTGTGGCCGAAGCCCGCTACATTCCTTCGGGTTCCATGGAACCCACCCTGGAAATCAACGATCGCCTTGTCATTGAGAAAATCAGCTATCGATTTAATCCCCCTGTGCGGGGCGATATTGTCGTCTTTTGGCCCCCAGAGAGTTTGTTTCCGGCGGGAGCACGCCGCGATGCCTTTATCAAACGGATCATTGGTCTGCCGGGAGACACCGTTGAGATCAGGGATGGAACCGTCTTCGTGAATGGGGACGCCTTGGAGGAAAACTATATTAAGGCAGAGCCTGACTATATTTGGGGGCCGGAAACTGTCCCTGTGGATCAGTATCTGGTGTTAGGGGACAACCGTAACAGTAGCTATGACAGCCACGCTTGGGGATTTGTCCCCCGTGACAACATCATTGGCCGTGCTGTGGTGCGTTTCTGGCCTCCCAACCGCGTTGGGGGCATTGATTAGGGGATTGTTGGCTGAGGCGTAAACTCCTGACAGTTCCAGCTTGGGAGCCCAATCCACGGCTTAACACTCACTGACTTATAGCATTGGCCATCTAGGTTAGGACAAGGGGCTTAAGTAAGCCCCTTGTTTGCTCTAGGCTTTGAACGTCCTAACGATAGTGACTCCTGCTATAACACCCACCTACTTAACAAAAAGAATGGATTTGATGGGCCGCTCTACGAATTGGTTCTGAGCGTTGAGGCGACCGTAGTGGGTTGTGCCCTTGAAGAATAGGCTGCTGGAACTGCCGCCATCCAGGTTTAGGGCTGCTGTTACCCCCAGGGTCTTCAGAAATTCCGCCATACCTTCTAGGGTTAGGCCCGTGGGGGCGTCTTGGTCGAGCCGCTGAGCCGCGATGGCAAATACCACAGTCCCATCAGGTTTCAGACCGATGGCGGACCGCGCGTTGGCGTAGCGACTACCCAGGGCATCTCGCACCACCTCCCCTGCGGGGTTATCCGCTAGAAATCCCTCCTCATAGGCCGTTATGGCAGGCAACAGTTGGGGGCCTGCGCCCACGGCGGCATCGAGGGTACATGCTTCTGGAATCGGGGCGGAATGGGGCATGATCCCATAGCGCTGGCGATCTCCACAGTCGTAGATGCGGAACTCTGAGCGGTCCAATATAGCGTCTAGATAGGACTGGAGATCGGGGTTTTCCATTAGGCGCAGATTTTGGCGGGGATCGGCGATGAGGGATCCGCCAATGGTGATGTAGGAGGTGGTCAATCCATTCTGCGGATCAAAAAATCCGGCATTGACAGCCGCGATCGCACCTACCTGGGGGGCCAAATCCTGGACGAGATTCAGCCCTTCCGCCACGGCCACCTGGACACGGTAGCCCGATTCTGGGGGAATGGTGACGACATGCACTTGGCTGCTAGGCAGGTCGTAGACGTTGTAGGTCACTTCAGCGGCGATCTCTGGGGTCACCACAGGATCTGCGATGGTCTTTGACGGACCTTTGTCCATCGCAGATTCCCCTTCAAGATGCTGGGATCGCGAGCAGCCCATCGTCGTCATGCCCATGGCCAACAGAATCAGAACAGCGCCGTACCCAGGGGAAGGCATGTCCCCCCAGAGTATGGACAGGGCACGGCGCTGTTGGGATGCCGTGATGGGTCTAGGATGCCGGGGCATCTTTGCTGGTGACGAAACGATGGGCGACGGTCTCTGGTTGAATCGCAGATAGGATAATGTGCCCCGAGTCCGTAATCATCACCGCCCGCGTGCGGCGACCATAGGTGGCGTCCACGAGCTGCCCGCGATCGCGGGCATCGGCAATAATGCGCTTAATGGGGGCAGATTCCGGGCTGACAATAGCGATAACCCGATTGGCTGAGACAATATTGCCAAAGCCAATATTGATGAGCTTAATATCCATATAAAATCCTAAGGCTTTGAACCAGGGGGGATCTGAAGCGAAGCAGCCAGGGAACACAGAACCCAACCCTGGGGCAAAAGGGCTAGGGGCCAGCAGTAAAATATCGATTTTGGGCTAATTACCGCTGAAATGAAGCTTTAGACCTATGGTAGCCACAAAAAAATAGACCTACAACCGACCAAACGGGCTCCAGAGCATTTTCCTGTCCAGGGATAGTCACGGGTGGAGTAGTTTGTACCATAGAGATTGTTCACGGGCTGCCCTAGCGGTGGTTCCGTTGCCAGAGGATCCAGTTCCCGGAAGATCCAGTTCCCGGAAAATCCATCCCCGGATCAAAATACCCACCCTCCGAACCCACACCAGGAAACGTGTCATGCAGCCCGTAGACTTCACAACCCTCGCAGCCACCGCTGCGGAGCTGCGCTACCAATGGTTGCCTGCCCGCTGTGAACAGGTGGTACAGCGGGATCTGACCACCGTGGCCATGGCGCTGCGGACCCTTTCGGGGCGGGGCTGGCTGACGATTTCCTGGCATCCCCAGGCGGCGCGGCTCCATCTGGGGGAGGCTCCCCCCCGCACCCCCGATACCTTTACCTTTAGCCAGCAGCTCAAACACCAACTCAATGGGCTTGCCCTAGTTGCGATCGCGCCCATCGCCCCCTGGGAACGGGTGCTAGATCTCCAATTTGCCAATCGACCGGGAGATCCGGTCCTGTGGCACCTCTATGTCGAAATCATGGGCCGTTACAGCAACGTAATTTTGGTCAACGATCGCAACCAAGTGGTAACCGCTGCCCACCAAGTTAGCGAGCAGCAGTCTAGCCTGCGGCCCATCCTCACTGGAGCCCCCTACAGTCCCCCCCCATCCCTCTCGGGGCCATTGCCCAGTATTGAAGAGTCCCAAGATCGCTGGCAAGAACGGGTGGCCCTCGTGCCTGCACCCCTGCAAAAAGCCCTCCTCAGTGCCTACGGTGGCCTCAGTGCCTCTCTGGCCCAGCAGGTGATTCAGCGGGCGGAACTCGATCCCCGCCAGGGCAGCGACACCCTGGGAGCGGCGGATTGGGAACGGTTATTTCATCAGTGGCAAGGGTGGCTCCATTGCCTAGAATCCGACAGCTTTACCCCAGTGTGGACCGAGACGGGCTATGCGGTGTTGGGGGATTCGACCCAGGTGCCGCCGGGGCAAACGGTGCAAACCCTCTTGCGGGACTACTACACCGCTGAGGTCAATCGTCAAACCTTTGGTCGTCTGCACAATCAGCTCAGCCAAACCCTGAAGGCCCGTCTCAAAAAACTGCGCCACAAGGCGGATGGCTTCCGCGATCGCTTAGATTTGTCGAACCAAGCGGAGCAATATCGCCGCCATGCAGATCTACTGATGGCCTACAGTCACCAGTGGCAGCCGGGAATGCGACGTTTCTGTCTAGAGGAGTTTGAAACGGGAGAGCCGGTGGAGATTCCCCTAGAACCGGATAAGACAGCGATCCAGACGGCCCAAGCATTTTACAAAAAACATCAGAAATTAAAGCGCTCGCGCCGAGCCATTGAACCCCTACTCGCCGCTGTGCAGGAAAAGGTGACCTACCTGGAGCAGGTGGATGCGGCCCTACACCAGATGGAGGACTATGAGATCCCCACCGATCTGGAGGCACTGGAGGATATTCGAGACGAGCTAATTCAGCAGGGCTATTTGGAAGATTCCAGCTATCGCCCCCGTGCCCAGAAGCCGGGAGATGATGCCTGTCTGCGGAAGTTCGTTACTCCCGGTGGCTGGGAGGTGTGGATTGGCCGAAACAACCGCCAAAATGATCTGATGGTCTCCCGCCTTGCCAGTGATTATGACCTCTGGTTTCACACCCAGGAAATTCCCGGCAGTCATGTCCTACTGCGCCTGAGTCCCGGTGCAGTGCCCAGCGATCGCGATCTCCAATACGTTGCCAATCTGGCGGCTTACTTTAGCCGCGCCCAGCAGGCGGACCAAGTGCCTGTGGTTTACACGGAGCCCCGTCATGTCTACAAACCCAAGGGAGCTCTCCCCGGCATGGTGATCTACAAGCAGGAGCGGGTCTTATGGGGCCAACCCCAGAAAGCTTTGGGGCAACTGGATGGGGATCTTCTGGAAACGGCTAATCCGGCCCTGGCACCGGGATAACCCTTGCGTCCTGAGCCTTGCCCCATGAATCTCTATACAGACAAGGGGCTTAAGCCCCTTGTTCGCCGAAGTGTTATTAAGTTGAGGTGTCCCTCATACATTAGGGAACCGCTATGGATACAGGGTCCAAAACCCCATGTCAGCAGGTCACCACAAAATCCTGAAGATATATGACAGAAAAACTGTAAGGCTTGATACAATGGCCCGTGGAGCAGAACGGAACTGGCAAGTCCGCTGCGACTGTGTCCGAAACTCAGGGTTTTGGCGCGGTTTCCTCCACTGAGAGAGCAACAACATTCTTTTGGGTCGGTTCCCCTGGAGCCGACTTTTTTTTCGTCCTACCGTCTGGCCCCAGCCCTCTTTACAATGGCGACAGCCCCATTAGCGCGATCGCGGCTCAACCCTGTGGCAGATCATTCCTCTCCGTTGCTAGCCTCTCCCCTGCTAGTCCTAGTAGATGGCCATTCCCTGGCCTTTCGTTCCTACTACGCCCACGCCAAGGGAGCCGAGGGGGGGTTACGCACCTCCACAGGCATCCCTACCAGCGTCTGCTACGGCTTTTTGAAATCCCTGCTGGATACGATCGAAACCGAGCAGCCCCAGTACGCGGCGGTGGCCTTTGACCTCGATCAGCCCACCTTTCGTCACCAGGAAACCGAAACCTATAAAGCTGGTCGCCCGGAAGTGCCAGAGGACTTCCTCGAAGACGTGAGGAATCTGGAAGCCTTGCTGACGCTCCTAGGCTTCCAGATCGTGACAGCCCCCGGCTTTGAGGCGGACGACGTGATCGGCACCCTCGCCACTCAGGGGAAGGCGGAGGGTTACCGGGTGAAAATTCTCAGTGGTGACCAAGATCTTTTCCAACTGATCGACCCTGAAGGGCAGATCTCATTGCTATACCTCAGCAGCCTCTTTGCCAAGGGAGCTAACCGGGGTAATTCGCGGGAGTTTACCCAAGAGCAGGTGAAGGAAAAGCTGGATATCCTGCCCCATCAGGTGGTGGACTATAAAGCCCTCTGCGGCGACGCCTCCGACAATATTCCCGGCGTCAAGGGCATCGGGGCCAAGACAGCGGCGAAGCTGCTGAATGAGTACGGCAGCCTGGATGCCATCTACGCCGATCTGGCCAACATCAAAGGGGCGACCCAAAAGAAGCTGACGGAGGGGCGGGAGTCGGCCTACCACTCCCAGTACATGGCCCGCATTGTCACGGATGTAGATTTAGGGGTCCCCCTGACGGATTGCCACCTCACCGGATTTGATCCAGAGCCCGTGGTGGCGGGGCTGAAGCGGTTGGAATTGCAGCAGTTCATCAACCGTCTGCCAAAGATTCAAGCGGCCCTGGGGGGAGCGGTGACGGCAGCCCCAGCCGAAGAAGAACCCGCCGCGCCGATCCCCGTCGCAACCTCTGAAGGCCAGGAAAAATCAGCCCAATCCGCTTGGGAAGATCCCGATCTGGCCTTCTTCACAGCAGCGGAGACGGACCAGGCCCAGACGGTACGTCCTGCCGCCATTTCCCCCCAAATCATCACCACCGAAGTCCAACTGTACGAACTGGTGGATCTGCTCTCTACCCAGACCGATCCCGCTCACCCCGTCGCCTGGGACACGGAGACCACTAGCCTGGAACCCCGCGACGCTGCTCTGGTGGGCCTGGGCTGTTGCTGGGGAGCGGGACCAGCGGATCTGGCCTATATTCCAGTGGGCCATACCGGCGGGGAACAATTGCCCCTGGATCTGGTATTGGCTACCCTGGGTCCGGTCTTGGCAAGTGCTGACTTTCCCAAGGCACTGCAAAACGCCAAGTACGATCGCTTGGTGTTGCGTGCCCAGGGGATTGACCTCGCGGGGGTCGTGTTTGACCCGATGCTGGCCAGCTATGTGCTGAACCCCGACACCAGCCACAATCTCACCGATCTCTCCCTACGCCACCTCAGTCTCAGCGCCCAGAGCTACGGCGATCTAGTACCCAAGGGTAAAACCATTGCCGAAGTTGCGATCGCGGATGTAGCCTACTACTGCGGCACCGATGTCCACACCACCTATCGCCTAGTGGCAAAACTGCGATCGGCCCTAGGGGAACTGCCCCAGTTAGAACAACTCTTTGATCAAGTGGAGCTGCCCCTAGAGCCCGTCCTAGCGGAGATGGAACACCAGGGCATTCGCATCGACTCCGACTATCTGGCCACCTTTTCAAAACAGTTGGCAGAGGATCTGGACCGAATTGAGCATAGTGCCTACCAAGAAGCGGGGGACACCTTCAATTTAGGGTCACCGAAACAGTTGAGCGAACTGTTGTTTACCCAACTGGGGCTGGACAAGCGCAAGTCCCGCAAAAATAAATCCGGCGGCTACTCCACCGATGCCGCCACCCTGGAAAAACTCCAGGGGGATCATCCCGTCGTAGACCTGATTCTGGAGCACCGCACCCTATCGAAACTCAAGTCCACCTATGTGGATGCCCTACCAGAGCTGGTTCGCCGCGATACCCACCGGGTCCACACAGACTTCAACCAGGCTATCACCGCCACGGGTCGCCTCTCTAGCTCCAACCCCAACCTGCAAAATATCCCCATCCGTACCGCCTTCAGCCGTCAAATCCGCGCCGCCTTTATACCGGAACCAGGATGGATTTTGGTATCGGCGGACTATTCCCAGATTGAACTGCGGATCCTGGCTCACCTCAGCGATGAGCCTGTACTGGTCTCCGCCTATAACAACCGGGAGGATGTCCACGCCCTCACCGCCCGTTTGCTGTTTGAAAAGGACGACATTACTCCCGAAGAACGCCGGCTGGGGAAGGTGATCAACTTTGGCGTCATCTACGGCATGGGAGCATCTCGCTTTGCGCGGGAAGCGAATGTGGGCCGCACCGAAGCCAAGGCATTTATCGATCGCTACTGCGATCGCTATCCCCAGGTCTTTGCCTACCTGCAACAGATGCAGCGAGAAGCGATCGCCCTGGGCTATGTCCACACCCTGCTGGGGCGGCGGCGCTATTTCAACTTCACCAGCGGCACCTTAAAGGGATTGCTGGGCAGCGATCCAGACACCATTAACTTAGATGAGCTGAAACGCATCGGCGGCTACGATGCCGGACTGCTGCGGGCGGCGGCCAATGCTCCCATCCAGGGCTCTAGCGCCGACATTATTAAAGTCGCCATGATCCGACTGCATGAATTGCTCAAGGGCTACCAGGCGCGGCTGCTGCTTCAGGTCCACGATGAATTGGTGCTGGAGGTGCCGCCGGAGGAATGGCCCGAGCTTCAGGGCAAAATTGCCCAGGTGATGGAGTCGGCGGTAACCCTCAAGGTGCCCCTGGTGGTGGAAGCCCATGGGGGACCGAATTGGATGGAGGCGAAATAGACGACAAGTCCCAGGTTGGGGCAGACAAAAGAAAGAGGCAAGGAGAATTCCTTGCCTCTTTGTCACACATAGCAGGAGTCACTATCGTTAGGGCTTTTCAAAGCCTGGAACGAACAAGGGGCTTAAGCCCCTTGTCTTAACCTAGATGGACACTGCTATAGCAGTCTGGTTCTAGTCGGACTGGCGACGGCTATACAGCCTAGAACACGGTCTAGAACCTACTTGATGAACAGCATCTCTTGGTAGGTGGGCAGGGGCCAGAAGCTATCAGCAATCTCACCCTCTAGGGCATCGGCGTACTCTCGCACTGCATCCATCAAAGGTCGCAGAGTGGTGGCACAATAGGTCATCTTCTCCTCTGTGGTGGCGAAGTCGTGCTTTTCTAGGGCGGTGCTCAGGTTGCCGATTGCCCCCACCATAGAATTGGTCAGATCCGCCACGGTTTGAGCACTGGTTTTATCGAAGGTGACGCCTAAATCCGCCAGACTGGTGATGGTCGAGGATAGTTTCGAGAGGTATTCCACCGCTGCGGGATAAATCATGGTTTTAGCCATGTTAATCACTAATTTGCACTCCACCTCAATGGAGAGGATGTACTGTTCGGCATAGACCTCAAAGCGACTTTCCAGTTCCACGGGGGTGAGTACGCCCGTCTTTTTGAATAAGTCCTCGATGTACTCTTCCTTGAGTACAGGTAGGGAGTCAGCAGTGGTGGGCAGGTTGGACAAGCCGCGCTCCTCCACGGCCATTTTGTGCCACTCCTCGGAGTAGCCATTGCCACCAAAGACCACGGCACTGTGCGCTTCCATCACTTCCTTGAGCACGGTAATGATGGCAGCATCCAGGTCCATTCCCTGGGCTAGTTCGCTTTCTAGGCGGTTACCAATCCATTCGAGGGAATCCGCCAGCATCGTATTGAGGACGATCAGCGGTCCGGAAACAGACTGGCTGGAGCCGACGGCTCGAAACTCAAAGCGGTTGCCAGTAAAGGCAAAGGGGGAGGTGCGGTTGCGATCGCCCGCATCCTTGGTCAATTCGGGCAGGACAGCTACCCCTAGATCCATCACTCCTTTTTGGGTCGATTCTTTGACGGTGCCCGTTTTGATCTGTTCAAACACCTCCTCTAGTTGGGTGCCCAGGTACACCGACATAATGGCGGGGGGCGCTTCGTTGGCCCCGAGGCGGTGGTCATTACTGGCAGTTGCGATCGCGGCCCGCATTAGTGGCCCATACTTATGGACCCCCCGAATCACTGCCCCACAGAACACGAGGAACTGGGCATTTTCATGGGGAGAGTCGCCAGGATCCAGGAGATTCCCCTGGGTCGAATTCCCCACGGACCAGTTGACGTGCTTCCCAGAACCGTTGATACCTGCAAAGGGTTTCTCGTGGAGCAGACACACAAACCCATGCTTTTTAGCCGTGTGCCGCAGCACCGTCATCAACAGTTGCTGGTGGTCACTGGCGACGTTTGCCGCCTCAAAGAAGGGAGCAATTTCAAACTGGCCGGGAGCCACTTCGTTATGGCGGGTCTTGGCCGGAATACCCAGTTTGTAGAGGGTAGTCTCCACATCCTGCATATAGACCTGTACCCGCTCGGGGATTGCCCCAAAGTAGTGGTCATCAAATTCTTGCCCCTTGGCGGGGGCCTTGCCAAACAAAGTCCGCCCTGCTAACAACAGGTCAGGTCGCTGACTGGCAAAGTTGGCATCCACCAGAAAATATTCTTGCTCTGCCCCGCAACTGGAGTTGACATGGGCGACATCATCATTGCCCAAGAGGGTCAGCACCTTGCGGGCCGCTTTATCCATGGCAGCTATGGAGCGCAGCAGCGGCACCTTTTTGTCTAGAGCCTCCCCGGTCCAAGACACAAACACCGTGGGGATGCACAGCGTAGAGCCATTGTCCGTTTCCATGATGTAGGCAGGACTGGTCACGTCCCAGCCGGTGTAGCCTCGCGCTTCAAAGGTGTCGCGAATGCCCCCATTGGGGAAGGAGGAGCCGTCCGGTTCCCCCTGGACTAGCACCTTGCCCGAAAACTCAGAAATAACGTTGCCGTCTCCCTGAACGGAGATAAAGCCGTCATGCTTCTCCGCCGTCAAGTTGGTCATGGGGTAAAACACGTGGGCGTAGTAAAGCGCCCCTTTGGCCATGGCCCAATCTCGCATGGCGGTGGCCACAGCATCGGCCACAGAGGGATCCAAAGCTTCCCCAGTAACAATGGTTTTTTTGATGGATTTAAAAACGGTCTTGGGGAGACTCGCCTGCATTTTGCTGAGGTTGAAGACGTTCTCCGCCCAGATATCTTCTAGCCGCGATGGGGGTTTGGGTGGTATCAACTCCCGATTAATAATCTGGTGAATTGCTTTAACCCGGCCTTCATTTCCACTCATGCCTCATGTCCTACTCATAGTTTTTCGCGAAACTCGAACTACCCGATGGTGCTGAGGCAGTTGTCTATCCTAATAGATGGCTTCCATAGGATGGTGGATATACCAAAATCCAAAACCGTCATGCTTAGACAGTTCCATCTAAGGATTTGCCCCATTCCCACGAATCCAAAAAAAGGGCATCACTGATGTCGAGGCATCTTGCCAATGCCCATTAAGACCATCACCCCAAGATTTATGGGGATGATTACTCGATCACAGGCGCATTCTGAAGCTGTATATCAGTGACACCTTACAGTTTGGAGTATTTCAAGTGTTGAACTTGATTCAGCTCATTATCCTCACAAAGAAAATGGCCGATTGTGCGAATAGTTACAAAGTAGAGTCGGGAGTGAGGGTAACCCTTCAGCCTGTCTTCTAGGGCGGGCTGAATAACAGAGAAAATCTACGTAAAACCTATCAAAACGAACTAACCAAGACGGAGCCTAGTCTGGCGTTCGTGCAGCCATCCAAAATCAACATCTACGCCCCTTGCCACTGTTGAATGCAAGGCATAGCAATCCCATTTGATTTTTGAAGGTCTTTGTAGCGTGGGTGAAGCGAAGCGTAACCCACGGAACAAAACGCTTGCTCAAAGCTCATGCAGGATCGCTATAGTGAATGCAATGTGGCGGATTGTGAAGAGGGTTGAGGCGTCCAATTCAGAATAGCGGCTGTCGTTGTCCCCTAAAAACAGGGACAACGACAGCCTTGGATCTACAGGATCCAGGGGTTTTCGGACCACCAAAACTGTTAGGGCGTGTGGACAATTAACGGGGAAATCCTTGCGGGGTAGGCATGACCACGCCTGCCCTACTGAATCAAGCTAGGGGGTTTAACCGCCCCATAACCAGGAGTCTGCCTTTGATTGTCCACAGTCCCTAGTATTTGGCCCTAGTATTTGGCCCTAGTATTTGGCCCTAGTACTTGGCCCTAGTACTTGGACAGATCGATGCCTGCTTCCCGTGCCATCACGCTTAGTCCCTTCTTCTCTAGGGTTTTGATGGCCTTCGTGGAGAGGCGGAGCTTGACGAAGCGCTTGCCCTGGGGCCACCAGACCCGCTTGCTTTGGAGGTTGGCTTCTTGCACACGCTTGGTGCGCCGGTGAGAGTGGGAAATGGCAAAGGCGTTGTTTGCCTTCTTGCCAGTTAGATCACAGTGGCGGGCCATACTTGTCTCCAGGATGCTGAGGTGTTGACACAAACAACCATTGTAAGGCAACTGGGCTGCGCTATAGAACCCCTATGGCGTCAGTTTTGGTGTAACCGATGCTACATCGCAATAGCCTGAGGGATTTCCCTTACCCATAACTGACCAATTCGGGTCAAGACTTGCTGCGGGCTTCCGGCAAAATGAGCATGGCATCCCCAAAGGAATAAAACCGATAGTTAGCCGCGATCGCATCTTGGTAGAGGTCTAGAAGCCGCTGGCGTCCGATCAGGGCGCTCACCATCATTAACAGACTTGATCCCGGTAGGTGAAAGTTGGTGAGCAACCCGTCTAAGACCCGCCATTGATAACCGGGGTAGATGAATAGATTGATTTTGCCCCGGTGCGGTTGCAACTCGCCTCCCTGGGCGGATCCCTCCAACGCCCGAGCCACAGTGGTCCCGACGGCAATCACCCGCCCGCCCCTAGCTTTGGTGGCGTTGATCTGATCCACGGTCTCTGGCGAAATTTCTATCCACTCGGAATGCATGGTGTGCTGTGTAATATCCTCCGTTTCCACGGGACGAAAGGTGCCGATGCCGACATGGAGGGTGAGGAGGGCACGATCAACGCCAGCCTGTGCCAAGCGTTGAAATAGCTCCGGTGTGAAGTGTAGTCCTGCTGTCGGCGCTGCGACGGCCCCTAGGGCTTCGGCGTAGATGGTTTGGTAGCGTTCTGGGGGGGCCGTGGAATCGGTGATGTAGGGGGGCAGGGGCATTTCCCCCAGGGTATCGATCACGGTAGCGAGGGGTTTGCCGTTGGGGACCGCAAAGTCTAGGAGGCGACCATGGGTGTCAGGGTCGGTTTCCACAACCTGGGCGATGAGATCGGGGGCGGTGGCATTAGGGCCAAAGTAAATCTCTGTTCCGGGCTTCAGTCGTCTGCCCGGTTTGACGAGAGCCAGCCAGCGCAAAGGGCCGCGTTCTTCTAACAGCAAAATTTCTACCGCAGCTCCCCCTGGCTTATACCCATAGAGGCGGGCGGGAATGACGCGGGTATTGTTCAAAACCAGTAGATCGCCGGGGCGCAGGATCTCGGGCAGGTCGTAAATGTGGTGGTGTTGATGGCTGGTGGCAGAGGTGACTGCTAGGAGCCGTGCGTGATCGCGCGGTTCAAGAGGATTTTGGGCAATGCGGTCAGGGGGCAAGTCATATTGATAGGCCGAGAGAGCCTGATCCTCTGTATCGCGATCGCCCATAGGTAAATATTGGGTAGAACTCCCAGGGTAAGCCGGGGGGGTCTCCCCCTGACGGCGGGCAAGGTATTGCAGACAATAGAAATGTAACACCAGACCGGAGGGTCACGATGGACTACATCTATCACCTCGCCAACGCTAGCCTTACCCTTCGTGTGGTGGAACACCTGATTGATATGGAGGCTTTACCCCTATCCTTTATGACGGTGATCCACCAGATTGATGGTTGGGTGATCAAGGTCCGGCTCTACGACACCGTAGAGACTGCGATCGCAGAAGACTTCCGAGCTTACCTGAGTGAATTGGGCATTCCCCACGAGCCCAATATCCGCCTCCGCATGGCCCTCTGGGGCTTGGAAACGGGACAATCTCCCGTAGATGTGATGCGCCGTTATCAAGTAGCGGTGGTGTCTCATGGTAGACCCGAAAGCGAAGAGATCGAAGCCTTTCGCAACCAGTTCGTCATGGGCCTAGGTTATTGCCCAGAAACCTTGGCGTAACGGTCTTCTCGTAAGGTTTGACGATCTTCTTAATCAACAGCATCAACAGTTCACCACTGGGATGTGGACGTAATTCCTTTAGTGTTTGGCCTACTTGGATTTACCGCAGGATGCTTGGGTCTTAGAGATCAGCTTCCAACAGCCGATTCTCCTTGCGGATGCAGCGGGGCTAGTACTCTGCGGCGCAAATACTCTGACCGTTTCATCGTGGTACACCTCGGCCCCTCACCCTAGCCCTCTCCCACGGGGAGAGGGGACTAGAAAATATGGGACTGGTGCGACAGGATGGTAAGCCTATTTTAGGCTAGGTGTACTAGTCCCTGTTGAACTGGACAAGGCTCAAGTCGAACTTCTAAACTTCTAGATTATGTCTGTTTTACGGATCATAATTTCTCCCTGGTGCCGTTGCGGCAGGGGCATTTCCGCGAACTCAAGACTGAAGCATTTGTTGCTGATCCCTACCGCCTCCGCCATAATCGCCGCAATCTGAAGGTCATCGAACGGGTTCTAGTGCCGGGGGATGCCATTGTGGTTTGGGGAACTGTTAGGGAGCAAGAAGGGGTTCGGCGTATTTGGGCCAGACGCATTTCCGACTCCCAAACCTACCCACTCTATGGAGCGGTTCTAGTTGCGATCGCGAGTTTCATCGTGACCTATATCTGTTTGGGCATCGTACTATCCTCCCTAGGGCTACTGTTCTTCCAGTAAGGGGCGTTCCAGTAAGGGACGACAGTATGTTCATCCCCTGGAAGGAATACACTAAGGCCGTAAAATTGGGGCAAGTTGTGATGGCACCTGCTACCCATGAGTGAAGACACTATCTTCGGTAAGATTATTCGTCGCGAGATTCCTGCCGATATCGTCTACGAAGATGAGTTGTGCCTTGCTTTTCGGGATGTCCATCCCCAAGCACCGACCCATGTGCTGGTCATTCCCAAAAAGCCTATTCCCAAGCTGGCGGAGGCGGAATCCGCTGATAAGGAACTCCTGGGCCATCTCCTGTTGACCCTCAAGACCGTAGCGGAACAGTTGGGTTTGGCGGAAAACGGGTATCGGGTCGTGATTAACACCGGCACCGATGGGGGTCAGACGGTGTTTCACCTCCATTTACATCTCTTGGGTGGGCGATCGCTCCAGTGGCCCCCCGGCTAAATTACAGAATGTTGCCAAAGTCAACGTTTTTTATCAGCTCCCTTCAAAATCCAAAGTGAACTCCTTAAGCTGACCCTAAGCGGACTGCTACACCTAAATTTTTTTAATGGGATGTAGCCTTCTGTGAAATTCATTTTGTCGTATATCTGGCAATCATCACTATGACTTCTACCCTGAGTACCCGCAGCAATGCGAGCTTATGGGAGCGGTATTGTCAGTGGGTTACTAGCGTTGAAAACCGCCTCTATGTGGGCTGGTTTGGCACGCTAATGATCCCCACTCTGATCTCCGCTACCGTATGCTTCATCATTGCCTTCATTGCAGCACCCCCCGTCGATATTGACGGTATTCGTGAGCCCGTTGCTGGCTCCCTGCTGTATGGCAACAACATCATCTCTGGCGCGGTTGTTCCTTCTTCTAACGCCATTGGTCTGCACTTCTACCCCATCTGGGAAGCCGCTTCCCTGGATGAGTGGTTGTACAACGGTGGTCCCTACCAACTGATTGTCTTCCACTTCCTCATTGGCATCTTTGCCTACATGGGGCGGCAGTGGGAGCTTTCCTACCGTCTGGGCATGCGTCCCTGGATCTGTGTGGCCTACAGCGCACCGCTGTCCGCTGCGACCGCCGTGTTCCTGATCTATCCCTTGGGCCAAGGCTCCTTCTCTGATGGGATGCCCCTGGGGATTTCCGGTACCTTCAACTTCATGATTGTGTTCCAGGCGGAGCACAATATCCTCATGCACCCCTTCCACATGCTAGGGGTAGCGGGCGTGTTTGGCGGTTCCCTGTTCTCCGCGATGCACGGTTCCTTGGTGACCTCCAGCCTAGTGCGGGAGACCACCGAGACTGAGTCCCAAAACTACGGTTACAAGTTTGGCCAAGAGGAAGAAACCTACAATATCGTTGCAGCCCACGGCTACTTCGGTCGTCTGATCTTCCAATATGCCAGCTTCAACAACAGCCGTTCTCTGCACTTCTTCCTCGGCGCATGGCCAGTGGTGGGCATCTGGTTCACCGCTTTGGGGGTCAGCACCATGGCCTTCAACCTGAATGGTTTCAACTTCAACCAGTCGGTGTTGGATAGCCAGGGTCGTGTGATTGGCACCTGGGCGGACGTAATCAACCGTGCCAACCTGGGTATGGAAGTGATGCACGAGCGTAATGCGCACAACTTCCCCCTCGATCTAGCGGCCACCAAGGCCCCTGAACTCGTGGGCTAGGATCTGACTGAGGTCATAACATCCTCCGGGATGGGTCAAAAGCCCCCGCCAGTGCTGGCGGGGGCTTTTATCGTGTTTGGTCCCTCCAAGAAGAGAGGCTGAAATATGGACGTTAGGATAAATGGGATGGCAATCCCGTTGGCAGTGTCTCCCTGTTCTCAGCCATTCCTGTTGTCAGCCATCCTTCAATTCATTCCCCCAAGGATCCTTGCTATGGTGCAGGTCGCAATTACCGAGGCAATCACCACATTGGCGGAGGTGGAGCGACGCTTTCATCTACACCGCACTGAGGATGAAGACTTCTTCGCCGAATGGCAATCCCCCCGGCCCAAGGTGGGGCTAGAGGTGCAGCGATCGCTGACGCAGTTGCGCCAGCGATATCTCTATCACCGCTCTCTAGGATCCCTATTAGAGGGAACGGTGACCTTGCTCTTGGTGTCCCCCCTACTTGCGATCGCGGGGTTATACGATCCGCCTTTTCGGGTCCGTACAGAGGCATCGGTACAGATCACCCTAGACGATGGAGAGGACGTTTTGCGGGGGCGCATCGACGTGCTGGTTCTACAGGAAACACTCTGGGTGGTGGTGGTAGAGGCCAAGAAAAATACCCTCTCTGCCTGGTCTGCATTGCCGCAAACCCTAGCCTACCTGATGGCAAATCCTCAGCCAGCCCAGCCGGGATACGGTCTAATCACTAACGGTGATGACATCCTCTTTGTTAAGCTCCAAGCAGGGGAAGTGAACCGCTATGGTCTCTCACGAGGATTTGCCCTGTTCACTTCGGCGGCAGAACTGGAGCAAGTTTGGTCCATTCTGCACCAGATTGGTAGCAGGATTTCAGGGGAAGCGCTCTAGCGTAGCTGCTGTAGGCTGGGTAAAACGAAGTGAGACCCAGCCTACAAATTCAAACTTGATGCACTAGGGTCGCAGGGTGAACTGGCGGCGCAGGGCAAACCACGCCAGGGGGAGAGAGCGTTCAGCGGTGCGGAGGACGGGAATCCGCAGATACTTGCCGAGGAGCAGGCGACCGAGCCCCTTGATGCGACCGTAGCAGCGCCCCTGGAGGTAGACCCAGATACTGCTTTTGCCCGTCTTGGTCTGGGCGTAGGGGGGCAAGAAGCTGAGGGGACCGTAGAGGACATCGGCCCGGTGGGCTCCGCTGAGGCGGCGCTGGCGGTGGACATGGCTACGGTGTTCCGGATTGGAAATGCCGCCATGTTCGCCGTAGTTGCGGAAGGGGACGTAGTTGGTAAATCCGCGATCGCTGAGGTAGTAGTCTAGGCCCGAATCCCAAGGAGAGTAGGCCGTGGGGCCGGGATCTTGGGCGATTTCGTTGGCATAGTCCATTAGACACTGGGCGCTGCGGGGGGTGACGACATAGGCCACCATCGCCGTGGAATAGCCTACGGCATAGCCCGATGGTGTCACCCGGTACACCTGAGGTGCGCAGGTGTAGAGCCATGCTATGCCTAGGGCGTCATCCTGGGGATCAAAGGCGGGGGGCAGGTGGCCGATACCCTGGACCGGGACAAAATCCGCCTCCACGATCAGGGTGGGTTTGTCGCTCTGGGTGGCCCGCTCCCAGGCGGTGCGGTGGTTGAGTAGGCATAAAAAGCTGCGGGAATAGGTGTCGTAGCCCGGTTGGTGGACTTGACGCAGTACTTCGCAGGGCAAACCCGCTTCCCCCAGGGCCGTCTCTAGGACAGTGGTTTCTTCCTGGTAGGCCAGGATAAAGGTTTGGCCAATACCGGCGGCAAGGGATGTTGGGGGAAAAGCCAAGGGAAGGACCATGGCGGGGATTAGAAATCTGTTGGTGTAGCCCTAGCTTCGCCGCAAATTTGGTTTTGGGCAAGGTTTTGGGCAAGGGCAGCGCTGGGTTGGCGAAGCGCGTCAAGATAGGAAGGCAGCGCAGGCAGAAGCTATGGGCATTGGTATTTGGGTGTTGGGGGATTAGCAGGGCGCGTAATGCCCCTTAATCTTTGCGGCTATGGGCTCCCCTGACTTCATAAATAAACCTTGCCCAAGTCCAGAAGTGGAGTTTTCCCACCGGGGAAACTCCACTTCTGGACTTGGTATAGAACAGTACTAGTGTTACCTCAGGAAAATTTTGACGGGTCCAAGACCCTCAAAATTTAACCCCCACTAAACTCCAGGGTTTCGGTCACCCGTAAATCATTAATTGACTGAGCACTAGTACCGTAGGGCGTAAATCAGCTCACTATTGTTGCGCCAGCTCAACAGCTCAACATTTTCCGGTCCCCTCTCCCCGTGGGAGAGGGCTAGGGAGGGGGGCCGAGGTGTTCCGCGATAAAACGGTCAGAGTATTTACGCCGCACAGTACTAGTGGTTTGACACAGCTAAAACTGTGCTTTAGAAATTCCAGCGAATTCCTTGTTAGTGGGCAAAGCCCACCTTAAGTAATGCACTATTTTAGCTATGTCGTACCAGTAGGGTGTTCAACGCGGATTGGTGATCACAAAATGTAAGGAACAAAATTGTTGCCAATTAGGAGACAATTTCCTTTATTTGGCGGACATTAGATTTTGTTCCTTAGGAGAAGGGCAAAAAGGAATTCCTCGTTTCACGAGGGCTCCTGCTCCATCAAATAGGTAGTTGTTTATGCCATCGATTCAACTGGCATTCCTGGCCTTGGCCGTGCACGATGTAGACTGGGCCGTGGGCTTCTACCAGGGACTCCTGGGCCAGTCGCCCCAGCCCTATCAGCCCGGTCGCTATGGGGAATTTCACCTGCCGGGGTTGCGTTTAGCCCTGTTTCGCCCTCAGGACAGTCAAGTTGCAGAATTCAATGCCTCCACCAGCGGCTCCATGAGCCTCTGTCTGGAGGTGGCGGATCTAGAAAGCGCGATCGCACATCTCACCCGCCTGGGCTATCCTCCCCCCGGTGCCATTCTCACCGCCAGCCATGGCCGGGAAATCTACGCCTACGACCCCGACGGCAACCGCCTAATCCTGCATGTTACGGAGTAGGGGGTGGGGAATCTGAATTGGGGCGAGAGCGCCGAAGGCTCATCACCGCCTGCCGGAAGCCCAACACCACCAAAATATTAGACAGGGTGAGAAAGGACTCCGCGCTGCCGTGGAGCCAATCCACATTGGCCAGTTCCTTGCCGTAGACCCGTTGGGCATAGAGGCCAGCGGGGATCGTCACCGCCACAAAAATCAGCAGCACGTAGAACCCGATTAGTGCCAGCTTAGGCGTTTGGCGCGATCGCGTCACAAAGAAGAGAAATCCCAAGTAGGGAAACAGGGAAATCGCAAAGAGATTTTGCTTATCCAGTAGGGTTGCAAAAAGGGAACCGTCCATTACGCCTCCGTTTGGCGAGATTGATGCCAGATCCACCAGGCAGCGGCACAGGCGGTGGTGTTGCCCACCACCGTCATCCCCGCTTGCAGGGTCACCAGCCACACCAGATGGGGGGCATTATCGAAAAAGTGCCAGGTGCAAGCACACATGGCGCTGACCAGCGACGGCAGCATCCCAAAGGAAAGGGCGCGCCATGCTGGTCGCTGACTGACCTCTGCATAGAGCCAGATAAACCAGATGGCGGCGATCCACTCGACGACACTGGTGATGTGAACCATCCAGGTGGGAATAGACAAGGCGTGCATAGCGGCGTCTTTTCTAACGGCTTTATCTAACGGCTTTTCTAAAGCCTTTTCTAAAGGCATAGAGCCTGTCGCCTCAGGGCATCCCGTCAGTATTTCAGTATTGTAGAGGGTGGTCTTCACACTTCGGGGCACCATGCGGGCAGTGCTGTGCGGTTACTACGGAATGGGCAACGGCGGCGACGAGGCATTGCTGGCATCCCTGCTGCAAATGTTGCCGCCGCAGGTGACGCCCCTAGTGCTATCGGGGGATCCGGTCGAAACCGCCCGCCGCTACGGCGTTGAGGCCCGTCCCCGCAAATCCTTAAAGGCGGTGTTCTCGGCCCTGGGGCAGGGGGATGCCCTGATTTGGGGCGGTGGCAGTCTGATGCAGGATGCCACTAGTGCCCTGAATCCCCTCTATTACGGTGGCCTGATGGCGCTGGCCCAGGCGCGGGGGCTCAAAACCGTGGCCTGGGCGCAGGGTATTGGCCCGCTGCATCGGCCCTGGAATCGTGGGTTGACCCGGTATCTGCTGCGTCGCTGTACCGGGGTCAGTGTGCGGGATCATGCCTCGGCGGCGTTAGCGGCCCAGTGGCAGGTGCCTGCATGGCTAGCCCCCGATCCCGTGTGGGCGATGGCGGCTCAGCCCCTACCGGGACTGTGGGAGTTGCCCGCGCCTCGGGTGGCGGTGGCCCTGAGATCGCACCCCTGGCTGACGGCAGCTCGTCTGGCGGATTTCACCCAGGCGTTGGGGAATTTTCAGCGGGCCACCCACACCTGTATTCTGCTGGTGCCCTTTCAACCCAGTCGGGATGGTGCGATCGCAACCCATCTCCAGGCCCATCTCCCCGGCCCCAGCCAGATCCTGGCCCCCCAGGATCCCCGCCAACTCAAGGGTCTATTTCGAGGGGTGGAAATGGTGATCGCCATGCGCCTCCACGCCCTGATCATGGCCGCTGCCGAGGGTTGCCGCTGCTTTGCCCTCAGCTATGATCCCAAGGTGACCCACCTGATGGCGGATGTGGGAATGCCGGGTTGGGCCATGGATCCGGCCTCGCCTTCGGCTATGCCCTCCACCCCGATTTCCACCTCAATCCCTTTAGATCCCCTAGATCTGCGGCCTTGGCCCACCACACCAGAGGCCATGGCCCAGGACTGGATCGAGCATTTCGCCAACGGCGATCCCCCCAGCCCGGACCAGATTCAATCCCGGTGCGATCGCGCCTATCTCCACCGCGATTTACTCCAAAAATCCCTCCTGGGTTAACCGTCAGTCCCTGTCCTCCGTGTTTTAGGGAAAGGGAGGGCAAAACGGGTATGCCCCTGTAACTCCAGCGATTGGCGGGGTTACCTAGCGCCTCTAGTTATCAATGACCCAATTAGGGAAATCCGATACCCTTTACCTTGTTCCCGTGAGAGGTCATCTATGCAACGCCTGTTCATGCACAATCCCATCGCTGTAGCGACCCTATGGATTGTGACCTACATTGGGGTTTCTCTCTTTCCTCTAGCCGTCATACTGCTGTACCCGGCCCCTCTCGACCGAGGGTTTTGGCTGGAGTTCTCTGTTGCCCTGGGCTTCATGGGCCTAGCCATGATGGTGCTACAGTTTGCCCTCACCGCCCGCGTCAACCGGATCGAGGCGTCCTATGGCATCGATATTTTGCTCCAGTTTCACCGCTACACCTCCTTGGCGGCATTTTTAATGGTGCTGGTGCATCCGGTGATTTTATTCGTGGTTGACCCCGAAACCCTGGGGCTGCTGAATTTTTTCGAGGCTCCCTGGCGGGCGCGGATGGCAGTCATGGCCACCTTGGCCTTTTTGACTATGGTGGTGACAACGATCTGGCGAAAGCCGCTGAACATTCCCTATGAGCCCTGGCGAGCCGCCCATAGTCTTTTGGCGGTGGTGGCGGTGGGGTTTGGCTTTGGCCATGCCCTGGGGGTGAGCAACTACATGGGCCTGTTTTGGAAAGGGGTGCTGTGGTCGGCGATGGGGCTGGTGGCCCTGTGGCTAATGCTCTATGTGCGGCTGGTTAAGCCCATGCTGATGACCAAGCGTCCTTACCTAGTCGAGGCGGTCGAACCCCAGCGCGGCGATGTCTGGACCCTGGCCCTGCGTCCCCACGGCCACGAAGGATTTACCTTCCAACCGGGGCAGTTCGCATGGCTTACCCTCGGCATTCACCCGATCGGCATGAGGGAGCATCCGTTTTCTATGTCTTCGAGCGGCGACCACCCGGAGCGGCTTGAGTTTGGCATTAAGGCCCTAGGGGACTTTACCCGCAGCATCAAAGACGTTAAACCCGGCACCAAAGCCTACCTAGATGGTCCCTACGGCGTGTTCACCACCGAGCGCTATTGGGACAGCGCCGGGTTTGTGCTGATCGCGGGCGGCATCGGCATTACGCCCATGTACAGCATGTTGCTAACAGCGGTCGAGCGTCAGGATGATCGTCCGTTTTTGCTAATCTATTCAGCCTCATCCTGGGAGGACTTTACCTACCGAGAGGAATTAGAAGTCCTCAAGGACAACATTGATTTAACAATCATCTACGTGCCGCGCCACCCTCATGAGGGTTGGACTGGAGAAACCGGCTACGTCAATAAGCAGCTCCTGGCCCGCTATATTCCGCTCCACCGGGGTAGCCGCCATTACTTTATCTGTGCCGCTCCGGTGATGATGGATGGGGTCGAAGCTGCCCTCTTTGACCTAGAGGTGCCGGTTACCCACGTTCATATGGAACACTTTAATTTGGCTTAGGATCATGCGCTATAGCATCATGCTTCAGATCGTTGTGGTGACAACGCTGATTCTGGTCGGGTCCGGGGCGTTCTTTGCCCGGTTGCAAAATCGGTCCCAACCCCAGCAGCTCGAGGGCAGCCGGGGGAACGCAGCTTTCAAATCTGAATTGACACTTGCTGAACACCTATGAGTCTTTCCACCACCCTTTGGCAAGCCAATCTGGCCCTGGCCACGGCCTCCCTCCACAGTCCCTTTGTCCAGAGCCTCTATGGGGGCACTTTGCCGGAGGAAAATTTTGCCTACTACGTGGGGCAGGATGCCTTTTTTCTAGAAGCCTTTGCCCGCGCCTACAGCATTGCCGCCGCTAAGGCTCCAGACTGGCAAGGGTTCCAGACTTTCCATGACCTAGCGGGGGGCGTGCTGCAAGAGTTGCACCTGCACGAAAGCTATGCCGAGCAATGGGGGGTGACGTTGACGGCGGTGGCTCCCGGCGGCGCAACCCGGCGCTATACCGACTTTTTGCTAGCCACCGCCTGGAGTCAGCCCATTGGGGTGACGGCGGTGGCGATGGCCCCCTGTATGCGGCTCTATGCCTTTATCGGTCAATCCCTGGCCCAGGGCGGCATTCCCGATCATCTTTATGGCGACTGGGTCCGCACCTACAGCAGCGATGAGTTTGAACCCCTGGCCCAGCAGTTGGAGCAATTCATCGACACCTACAGTGCCGATACTCCCTTGGTGCGGGAGACCTATACCTATGCGATGGTGTGCGAACGGGATTTCTTCCAAGCAGCCTGGGAAATTTAATCGCTCTTGAATAGCTTGGGTCTTCTCAAGACATAACCTTCCAAGTCGTGTGTTGAACCTGCTTAACCCGAACTCAGGTTGTTTACCTCACCGCCACAGGAGATACAGCCGCCATGGCCATTGGCGAACAACCCGCCACCATCCTGGAAAGTAACTTAATCGCCCTGCTCCAAGGGGATTCCCTACCCTACCCTACGCCCAGGCCACCGGCCCCACCTCCACCCTGGAAAATCCACCCCCTATCCGCAACAGCGATCCCCGCAGCCCAAGTTCAACCGCCCCCAACCTAGGGGCTGCGCAAACGACTGGAGAAGAGCAATCACCACCACCCAGAAACCAGGAATGGCAACAGGGTTTGGGACGGGTGCATTCCAGTTTTGCAAATGTCATTCTGTTCGCGTTAGCGGCTCTGCAACAGCAACGTAGCGATAGCAAAGTGCAGAATCCCGATCTGGCGCGAGGACTGAGATCCTTCGCTACACTCCGTTCCGCTCAGGATGACAAAAGTGTGATGTGCCCGATCAAACCTGCTATCGACTATAGGCTAACCAAACCCAAAAGAGTAGAGATTTCTGTCACTAGTTTGCCAACATTAGCTACGAATTGAGTCGCTGGCTCTACCGACGCAATCGTGCCCCTAATCAACTTAACGGCTCTTTTTGCCAGTCTCTTACGATTATCATCTTCAGGCTGTTGCGCCACCTCTGCAAGCACCTCAACCTGTTCTAATGCCTCCACCTTATCTTCCTGAGGCAACAAATCTTGTTCGTCCATTAACAGCTCTTGCAACTGTCTAAGCAGTTCTTTAACTTCTCCGCTATTGGTATTTGCATCATCCGGAATTTTGTTGATTGAATTAGCTACGTTGCTTGCAATAGCATCGATATTGACAACACTATTACTAATATTCCCAACACTAATATTTCTTTGAAACACTTGTTTGCCTCCACTATCAATCATAACATTCCCCTTTGTAGAACCTGTAGTAGTAACAACAGCGTTATCTCCAATGACTATAATATTGTTGCGACCATCATTTCCAGCAGCCTTTATTGATTCTACAGCCGATTCTTCTACCTCATTAAAATCCTCTCGATTTTTGTCACTAACTATTAAGACCTCTATTTTACTAGGTTGAAATAAGGTCTTGTCTAATTTCGTTCTACTAAAGGTAACATTTGTAAGGCTGGAATTCAAAAAACTGGTTTTAAAATTGCCTATAACTGCATCAAATACTGCTCTAACAGCCCCATATTTTTCCTGCTTTAGCCTTTTTCTTCTGGCAGTTTTAAATTGTTGAATAAACTGAGAAAATTTATCTACAAGAAAACCACTATCTTTCGTATGCAAATCACCTCGGAAAAGAGGGGAAAATTTTCCTTCATCCGCATATTCAAGAAAATCGCTTCCAACAAAATTTGCCGTTTGCTGTTTTTCTTTCCTTGCTTCAAGACCAAGAAAACTCCCTGAAATAATCCATGCGATACTGAGGGCAAAAGTCAACAAGTGAGTCAGGGAAGATTCGTACTCGCTTTCGCCAGCCAAGATAAAGCCAAAAACAATACCCAAACCTGCAAATCCATATATGACGAACTCTATGATCAACCCAAAAGCATTTTTGTTTCTACTGACCTTAAATGCAACTATTTCTCTGTTTATATAAATAGCCTGAGATTGCATTAAAAAAGACGAAAAAATACCAACAAAGCAAGACAGACTGATGAGTGAAATCGCAGCAAAGTTTGCTAAATCATCAGGAAAAAATATCTGGATGCAGAAATTTGCGAAAACCACAAATAATAGGAAACCCAAGAAGTGTTTTCCCAAACCCCAAATAAAAGACCAGAAAATTGAAAATATCAGCAGTAAAATGAAGCACACAATGATTACTATTGCAGCCGGTGAACCTAGTTCATGATTCAATGAGTCAATAGCGATAAAAATAAAATAAGCCGTGCAATAGGTTCCAATCATTCCTGAGACAGCAGCAAGAAAAAAAGCCAGAATTCTTAGCCATATTGATGTTATATTGGTAATACCTGTCTCACAATCATTCATATTTACATTGAATAATTGTGTGTCTTTGAAGCTAGCGCCCTGAAGCTTTGAACCTGAAAAGTCTACGTCTCTTATCTCTAAACTATCAAAACTAAACCCTCTCCAATCCTCTCTATAAAAGTTTACTCTTTCATCTGATATGAGCGCCTCTTTACTAAGGTGAGGACTTTCAACGCCTGTTAGTTTGCCATCGGCAACTAAATCCCAAATCTTTTTTTCTTTTGGCTTACTCATATGTTTGGGTGTTCACTTTATCTATTTTTAAGAGCTTAAGAGCACTGAAGAATTCGTCTAATAAGTCGGAAGCGACATCCCCGACTTTGACCTCTTCTGCTGTTGATATCTCTGACTGCGGCGTTTGAGGCTGAGTTTGAAACTCGATCATCCAGAGTGGAAAGGAGAATGATAGTGCTCAAGTTTTGATCTAAGTCAGCAATTAAACGAGCGCTACGCAATGAAACGAGTCCTTCAGCACTGCCAAACCCCGTGAGAGCATAAGGAGCATTTGAATTTCCACTTGCGTCTTGTAATGCTTGAAGATTCTCTAGGCTATTTCTAAAAGCATCAGTGAATAAATCTGGAGTAAGTTGCTCAATTAAACATTTCTCATCACCTTCAACTGACCAAGCAGATGGTTGAAGAAGACGACATAATCCATTGCCTGCCGCTAGGCGCAATTCCGCATATTCATTTTCCTGCCAAAAAACAGATGAGAGAGCATTCTTGATTATTTCAAGATCCTGAGTCTGTATATTTTGAATATTACGTTCCGATATCCCACTCAGGCTGAGAATAGCACTAAGGCGTAGGGCAACATTGCTGTCCTGGGTTGCGTTCGCCAGTTGGGTCACCAACAAAGAGTTCCAAACAGGAATACTGCTAGCATAGGAGGCCGCAACTGCTCGCACATTCACTGGCAAGTTCTCTCGTAAGCTAGCTCCATAGAGGTTAGCAACGTTGATTTCAGGAGATTGCCGTTGACCAATTACATATAGTGCGAGAGCAGCTAAATCATTTAAATGACTTGCACTTTCACTGTTGTTGGTATTAGAACTAGCTGACAGTAGACGATTGTATAGCTCAATCAGCTGCGTAGTCACTGCATGGCGATTAATGCTGTCACTCAAGACTGACTCATCAAGGCCAATTTGCGCGATCGCGTAGCTAGCAGCCACAAAAACTGGAGCTTTAGCCAATACAGTACGTTCATCCACAGAAACGATCAAGTTGTAAAGCAGTGGCAGTGCCTCTCTTCCAATTTCTGGATTACTCTGTCCAAGTCTCCCTAGGGCATAAGCGGCAGCTTCCTGAATCTCAAGTCCATCATCAAATTGACCTTGTACACCAGAGGTTAGGATACTTGTCAGTAGAGTAACTACGCGACGATCAGTAATACGCAGTTCACCTAATATATAGATGGTGCGCGATCGCAGTAATGCCGAAATAGTGGTTTGACTAGCAATATTGACTAAGTCGTTGACAATTTCTGACTGTTGTAAAGCACCGGGCCAACTGGATTCATTTATTTGACCAAGTTGCCAGATCAGTTCAATTGCCTGCAAGGCGACCTGCTCATTGTTGCTATTAAGCTGCTGGCGGATGCTAGGCATTACCAAGCTAGGAGTATAGCTTGCAAAAGCATCAACTGTCGCTGCCACAACCCTTGAATCAGTTCCATTGAGTTGATCAAATAAAATAGCAGTATCTTGATTGCGATCGTAAATTCCTAAGAATCCCATCGCTTGAATGGCACTGGCTTGGATCAGTGGGCTGGTGCGTGCGGTGGGAGCATTAGTCGGTAGCTGGATTAGCTCTCGCAGAAATCTAGACACATTAGCAAACTCACCAATGCGGGAGTTGAAGTTGGGAGACCATGTTGAAGTCAGGAGGTGAATTGCACCAAAGCAGAGACGCTCTTGGGTCAAGAGATTGGCTTCAGGAGACAGACACTCTCCATAAACCCCAGAACCGGAGGTGAAACCTAAGTTGCGAATAATATTGCGACGAGCGCTGAGTTCAAGGGTTGAAAAGGCTTGAGGCTCCAAGTTAGTTAGTACGGTCAAGACCTGGTTGCGAAATTCCCTCGCAGATTCAAAGCGACTCAAAGAAGTGACGGAGTAGTTGGTTGAGTTATTTGCCTCCTCAGGATCTAGAGGAGGGTTCAGCATCGGTGCCAAGAACTCGTGAATAATGATATTCAGCTTTTGCTGTCGTGGATCATTTTCCAGATCACTGGGCTGGAGTTTTGCGTCACTAATATCTTGTTGCAGATCAGCATAAAGCTTCTGAGCCGTTGCTTCAATGTATTGCAATTTCAGAGATCGCCGCTGTATGAAATCAGCCCTTTGCGCTGGATTAGCAATATTACCCACCCAGACATCACGAATTCTAGGAGAATCACCACACTTTTGAGATAGAGTTCCTAGAGAATCAAATGCTAGGGCACAGAGGGCATCGTACTGCTCCGGAGCTTCTGCGATCGCCAACTCCCCGATAGCTTCGATGGCAGGATTCTGCATAGCCCGCTTCATTTGCTGATATTCCCTTGGTTCTAACCCCCATCGAACGGCCTGAAATGTCTCGGTCGCCTGATCTGATTGACCGTGAACAGTTTCAGGTAATCGATTAACATCCCCTTGTCGCAAGATGGGACAGCTCTCATACTCATTCGGCTGGATATTTATATCATCGATCAGCAGTGGCAAGAATCGCTCTCCATTTGCAATATCGACCAGGCAACGAACTACCCTAGGAAGCTCAGCATGGGGTTGAGGTAACCCATTTGCAGATGCCAGGGGTTTAATTTGGCCAAGCGCAGCGATCGCCCCCGTTCTCAACAGCGTCAACTGCTCTAACAAAGGTACAATCGGCTCTGAGGGTGTTGCGTCAGGTGCGGTAACTTGAGGGATACACAAGTTACCGAAATAACTTCTATTTTCTTCAGAACTTCGATTTTCTCTAACAAGCGGCTGTGGATAAATGTAGAGATAGTTCAGCAGTTGATTAATAACATATATATCCCTTATTTCAGTATTTGCTAAAGCATAGGCTGCACCAATACAGGAGTTAATCGAATCAAAGGAGCCTGCCAACACATGCTGTATATCAGCAGTAATTTCGTTAATAGATTCGTTATCATTGCTGCTTTTAGGATCATTACTGCTGCTGCTTTCAGTATTATTGCTACTTTCAGCGACGCTAGTAGTCGCTAGTTGCGCCAAAGTAGGCAGGGCATCTTGCACCAACAAGCGACGCAATCGACTCCCTGAATTGTTGCTAGTTTCCAACGCCTGAGGCGATATTCCAATCAATTCTACTGCACCCAGTACAGCCGCCCGAGTGGTGGAATTTTGCAAGCAGATACGATCCCGATTATCAGCATTGGCTTCGTAGGCGCAGTCTCGCTCCCGCTGCTCAGGATAAGCCGAACCTCGCTCAGGAAACTCGACCGCAGCAATGAGTTCATCAATGAGACGTTGCTGCCTGGGATGAATACGTCCCAAAACATAGCGCACAATACTGTCGCGGACATCATCTTCACGATATCGATTAGCAAGCGCTATCTGCTCCGCCACTGATGGCCTCCGAAAGCGCGGTTGCAGAGCCCGTTCAGCCAGCAAATCACGTCCTTGTAAAACCCTTAAGAGATAGCGAACGGTCTTGATATCATCCTCGTTGATCTCAACCCCTGAACTCTGGCTGATACCCACCTGCCCTAAAACATAGGCTGATGCAATCGCCGAGCGATCGCTACCCCTGTCAGGCAATTCATAAGCACACTGACTGCTGTAGTCATCAAAGTCTTCGATCAAAAATTGATAACGAGGAGCTAGGTCTACTCCATTGGGCCAGATTGTTAGTCGTGTCGGGGAAAGCAGCGCTAACATACAGACTCTTAATTCCGTAACTAGAGCATTAGTGGGTTCCTGAGCCGGAGCTGAGCTTGTCAAAGCAGCATTCGAGTTCGATCGCTGATATCGACTTTCAAGGGCAGCACCATAACGACTCAAGCCATAGGCAGATAGAGCAATGACTCGCTCGTTAGAATCATTGAGAGATAATGCTAAAACACTGAGTACATTAATCTGTTTTCCCGCTTCATCATCTGGGCTACCCGTGCAAAGTTGGTCAAGACCAGGATCTTCTCTTTCAAAAATGGTATCTGCTGGCGAGTTATACCAGTAAGGCTTTAACCTAGTTTGCACCAATAAATTTGGCCAATAAGGGGCAAGCTGCCCTAGAGCATAGGCTGCACTCCGTCGAATCTCTGCATCTCTAGAGCAGAGAAGATTGTGGCCTAAAAAGCGGACGATCACTGCTTCAGGCGGCTCGGCTTCCGTTTCTGCATTTGGTTCAGGCAGTTGGCGATAACTCACGGCCCCTAAAGCTTCTATGGTTCTCTTTCGGAGAGTAGGATCACCGGAACCAGACAAATAAGCAATTGCCTGATAGATCTGCTGAAAATTACGTCTATAGACCTGATCGAAAGCAATCTCTGCCCGTTGCTGGATGTCTATCTGGCTCGATAGTCCGCTCTGCAATAGACTCAACAGATTCATAGACGTTGAGAAGCTAGTGCCTGGTGGTGGAGTGCTTTGGTAGAAAATAGAATTAGTTACCGTTGGATCAGGAGTCACCGCTAGCTGCAAAGGAGACAAGGGGGTCGTGATCGGAGGTAGCTGCTGGGTGCGGTAGTCAGCGATACGACTGGCAATTTCTAATGCACTGACTCGATGGGGCAGAGGCTCTGCGGTGTCTTCTGCTATTTCGCGGAGTTGCTGCTGCACAGAGCCACCAAAAGTCCCATGAAAGCCTAAGCGTTCTAGACTAGCGATCGCTGCGGCCTGTACTAAGGTGGTTTCCTGAGGATTTGCCGCTACCCGGTTAAGAAGTTGCACATACTTGTCGGGTTGGACTGCTGTGCTAATGAACAGAAACGCTGATAGCGTTTCTACTTGGGCAACCCGTAGGGCTTCCTCTTGGCGGCTAAGGGGTTCCTCCTCTTGGCGACTAAGGGGTTCCTCCTCAGTGCGAAGAGAGTGTTCCAAGGAGTCCATCAGCAACTCAATAATCCCCTCACTGGTACTGGCATTGAGGGTCGCCATAGCAGATGTGAAAGCAGGCATGGCCTGCAATTTATAACCGATGTCCCTAAGCGCCTCCCATCCAGCAAGTGAACTAGTCAGAGACAAGTGGGAATTGTCCGCTGTGCTGCTTGCCAGACTTAACAACGCTTCAATTACCGTAAGAATGCCTTCGGTCCTGCCGGGTTCAGTAGATGACTCATCGCTACGGATGTCATATACGGCCAGTGACCTTACTGCGATCACAGCAGCATGACGTACCGCAGCCTGATCTGAACCCAAGAGAGGTAAGACTGCGTTCAGCAATGTAGGAATCTCAGCCCTTAGCAAGGGATCTTCGTGATCCCTTGCTAACAGCGTAATTAGACTGTGGAGGACAGCAAGATGAGAGGTCGTAATCCGGGAATCGGTACCTCGGCGCGCCAGTATGATGACCAAATCTGCTATCAACTCTCCTGTAACGTCACAGGCTGAAACCTGCCGTACAGAAACGTTGAGCGGGGCTCCATCGATAAGGGTGGCCACTCCTGTGCAGCTAGTAGCTTGAGCCAAACGAGGATCAAGGCTTATAGGCAATGACAGACCTAAAGTTGCCATTGCCAACTCTGCTGACAACAAAGGCAGCAACCCCAAAAACAAAATAGATGCTTTAGCGACCTGTGGCATTACCCTGATCCAGAAATTGTTACCTTTGGCATAAGATGCAATTGCCCAAACATGATGCACAAGTAGATAAACCTTGGTGGATATTCAAGTGATCCACCCTAGGTAAAACTTAGGGCTTAACTAAACTTGGCGTTTAGAAAGTCAATCTTAAGGATAGAAAAAGTGCTACGTTCGCAACAGCAACATGCCTATCAATATTCTGCGGCCAACCAATACATCCGTGCAAGAAGTTTTTTGAAGCCACCAAGAAACACGTGAACATCATGCCTAGAATCATCAAGCTGCCCAAACAAGCAGGAAAATGCATCCCAAGGCACCATTTTGATCGCGAATTCATGATAATCGGATGAGGGATCGCAGGAAAGTAGCATCCTCCTTATAGATATAATCCTTAAATAATGAGTATCTATGCTTGTGAGTCATTCCTCTGTAAGATTCAGATTTTCTTTGCTTTGCCAGAGGTGTTAGGGGATCTTTTGTTATTCTCCGACAGGTTTTTATTGAACTTTTGTTAATCTCAGGAGTGATTCCATGAAGCATTCAGGACGCAACTACAACTCTCGCCACGTGAGCGCCAGCTCAAAACATAGCTTTCAACGCCACTCCTCCTCTGCCAAATCAATTTTAATTGCTTTGGTGCTCGTGAGCGGCACACGCCTACTGGATAAGTCAGCCCTGGCTACTACGGTAAGACTAGTGCCCGCTACAGCATTGGAGCAATCAGGGTATGTAAGGTCTGACTGTGAAGCACTTGAACCACAGTCAGGGTCAGAGACAGGTGCCCAAGTGGTTTTGAGTTACTGCATTCAAGGCTCTAGTTTGTACGGCTCAACTCATGGGGAGGAAATTGGTTTTGAGGAAGCAGTACATAGGGTTCTAGCCTCGTATCAGGGGCGCTCTGTACGCCGTCCAGAACTTGCAGCAATTCGAGATGAAATCACCCTGATTTACTTGCAACAGGGGTTCCTCACCTCATGGGCTGAGAGTGTCACGATTCAGCCCGATGGCACCTTAGTTGTGTCAGTGGTTGAAGGGTTTATCCAAACTGTTTGCGCCTTAGGAGCAGCCAATAGCTGTCGTCCTTTTGAGGGTACACCCTATGCCAGGTATGTCTCGGCTTACTTGGATGACATTATCAAACAACGTCCCATCAATATCAAGGAGCTGGATCGCCGATTGCGGCGACTGGCTTCAGATGAACGGTTCCAGACTGAAAAGGCTCTCTTCCGCCTACAAATTCCTAGCGAGAGCTTTTTTGATCGACTTGTGACTGATCAGCCAACAGAAGATGGAACTGAAGCTCCGGTAGCACCAGAGCTTCAGTGGGAGGAACTTCGACGGCAATTAGAAAACTACCGTACATTCGTGCCTGAACCCGGTGCCAGCATCCTGGAAATTGATTTGCAGTTTCGACCTGAAGTCGAAGATAGTGAGGCGAGATCAAATAACGCTCCTTTTGTGCCCACTAACCGGGTTCTAGAGGAACGGAGGAGAGATGCTTTTCGGGAATACTTCGGCAGTGATGTACGTCGATCCGTAGTGGATCCACTACAGGATCCGCTACGGGATCCTGTAGTGGATCCTAGTTTAATTCGGTATAGTCTCCATAGTCTGGAAATGCAGGAGCCTAGCATTCGTGCAGCGGTTGTATACATTGCTTCCGAGGGCGATCGTGTCTTTATCAGCATTGAAACCTCTCAAAGTCCCACGGTTGAAATAGAAACAATTACTCGCTTTGAAGTGAATATTGATGACGAGGAATTTCAGAGACAAACCATTGAGCTAGATGGAGGTAGTTCAGACTCTGAGGATAGAACTAGTAATCCCTTGGCTGAAATTTTGGAATTTTTTGGACTTCGCCAAGGAAATAGGGTTACACGAGATGAATTGGCTCTTGAAGTAAGAAATCTATGGAGTGAAATTCAAAATCCTCGTTCTGAAAGTTATCTTCGATATTCTGCTGAGTTGTATAGCTTACTGATTCGTCCTGTAGAAGAAGTTTTGAAGGATCAGGGCATAGAAGTTAATACACTACTTTTCGTCATGGAAAACGGGCTGGGATTACTGCCTGTAGCAGCCCTATATGATGCTGAAAGCGGCCAGTTCTTAGCGGAAAAATATAAGATTGGTATTATCCCTAATTTTAGCTCTCTAGATTTACGACCTTCGCACCTAGAAAGGGCAGACATTCTAGCAATGGGCGCTTCAGAATTTCAGGATTCTAACCTCTATCCTCCGCTGAATGCTGTCCCTTTAGAGCTAGAGATGATTAAGCGTATATGGCCAGATGATCGAACTGTTACTGATAGCCTTAACAGTCAATTTACCTTGGAAAGGTTGCGTAATGCTCGTCGAAACTATCCATACCAAATTGTTCACTTGGCTACCCATGCCAGCTTTCTACCGGGAAAACCTGGAGATTCCAATATTCAACTCTGGGACACTTCGCTGCCGCTCCAAGAACGCCAAATTGCGAGTCTAAATTGGAACCAACCCCCTTTAGAGCTTCTGGTACTCAGTGCTTGTCAAACTGCCTTAGGGGATGAATCAGCGGAGTTGGGGTTCGCTGGTCTTTCCCTCCAATCCAATGTGAAATCTACCCTAGCTAGTCTCTGGTATGTAAGTGATCTAGCATCACTCATTTACATGATGGAATTTTACCGTAGCTTGTCTGCAGGGGTAACAAAAGTAGAAGCTGTGCAAACCGCACAATTAGCGATGCTGGATGATCAGCGATTGAGGCAGAATCTCCGAGAGCTACGGAGAGTAATTAACGAATTATTACTAGATGAGCCTCGACTTCGGCGTTTTACAGAAAGTGAATTGCAAGGCTTAAGACGCTTACAAGAGGCTGTTGGAAAGGAGCAGGAAGTAATTGAAAATTTCTCGCATCCTTTCTACTGGTCTTCTTATACTTTGGTAGGGAGTCCATGGTAAGCATCGGTCTATAAAGTCCAACTGAACTAACAGCTTGGTCTGTGGTAGCTTCTCTTTTGTGTTCTACGTCTTGCCATACAGGCAGATGGGGGCTATCGCCTTATTGAGGAAAATTGTTTATCGGACTTTGCCAGAGCCAAGGGATAGAACAGAAAAAATCACTGCGGGCATTTGCCATGGCTCTTCCTGGCATCCCCACTATATTAATGACCCCAATGTGGGCAAATCAACCCTGGTTAATCAGCCTCCCATCTCAACGACGCCAGAAGCGGCCCAAGAGGCGGTTGGCGACTTGGCTGGCTTCGGGAATCCGAAGGAACAGCGTACCGACACTGAATAGGGCAATGCCGACCGTACCCGCGATCGCAAGTTGCAGCAACCGAATCAAAAAGCCCGCTTCCCCCATCACCTGCTCTAGCCCCAGACGAGTACCCCAAGCTGCCACCCCGGCGATGGCACTGAGTACCGTTAGTCCCGCAATCGGGCGACTCCAGGCCAGCCAAGGCAAGCCATTCAGCTTGCGATCCAAAATCACCACCATGGCCAGCGTCGAGATAATATTCACTCCCACCGTAGCCAGCACCAACCCCGGAGCCCCAAACCAGCGAATAAAGAAAAAGTCCAGCACCGCATTTAGAGCAATATTCGCGAGGCTAATGCGGAAAGGCGTCTGGGCATCCCCCAGGGCATAGTAGACCCGCACCAGCACATCCCGCGCCAGGTACACAAACATCCCCAGCCCGTAGGCCACCAGCACCGAAGTCACGATTTCCGCCGCCCCGAGGTCAAAGGCCCCCCGCTCGTAGATCACCTGCACAATGGGCAGGGCCAGGGTCATGATCAGCGCCCCCAAGGGCAGCATGGTCAGGGCCGTCATCATCAGACTTTGACGAATCCGGTCCTTCAGTTCCGGCCAATTTTCCGGGGCCGCCAGCCGCGCAAAGATGGGGAGAAACGGAACCAAAATCACATTGGAAATGATCCCCAGGGGCGTTTGCACCAGTAGGTTGGCATAGCCCAGCGCCGCCGCCGTACCGGGAATGTAGGAGGCAAAGAACAGGTCGGTGAAGACATTGATCTGCATCATCCCCGAGGAAAAGGTGGCGGGGCCGAGGATGTTGAACACCTCTCGTACACCGGGATCCCGCCAGTTGAACCGCAGCCGCAGCCGTCCCAGCCCTGATCGCCACAGGGCTGGGAGCTGCACCAACCACTGCAACACCGCCCCCAGCAGGGTTGTCCCCGCCAGCACCATCCCCCCCACCATGTAGAAACTGGGGTCAGTGATTTGGTTGCCAATGACGCCGTAGAGAATGCCCAGCCCCGCAATCACCGCTACGCTGGAAAACATAGGGCTGACGGAGGGCAGCCAGTATTGATCGTCCGCATTCAGGGTGCCAAAGCCGATGCCTACCAACCCCGCAAACACCGCCATGGGGGCCATGATTTGCAACTGACGGATGGCGATATCCCGCGCTTCCGGGGTTGTCTCCGACAGCCCTTGGGCCACAAAGTCGATGACGGGGGCCGCAAAGAGCATCATCCCCACGGATACAACGAGGAGTACCAACCCCACGAGGGTACTGATGGACTCTACCAGGGGGCCAATATCCTCCCGTTCGCGTTTGGCCACAACGCTGACAATGGCGCTGTGGAACGGGCCGTTGATGCCCCCCAATAGAATCAGCAAAAAGCCGGGGATAACATAGGCAAAGTTGTAGGCATCGGCGACGGGGCCAACGGCAAAGGCCGCCGCGATCGCTTGTTGCCGCACCAGCCCAAAGACTTTGCTAATCAGGGTGGCGGCGGCCACAATACCGGCAATGCCAGCCAGGGAACGGGTCGGTTTGGCGTTGGCCACAGGTGTCTCAACCGTTACAAAAATCAATCCTTCCCATTTAATCGCGAATTGGGATCCACGCATGGAAAGCCAATGAAAAAAGGTGAACCGCGATCGCGGTTCACCTTGAGGGAGTCAGAGTTGGACTAAGTGCAGGTCCAATAGGCTGGCTGGACCTATTCTTCGGAATAGGTCCAGACCTCCACCTCACAAATATTTACGTCGAAGCTAGAAACCTCACCGCCATCAGAGAAGAGGGCCAGCATGTCGTAGCGGCAATCGGGAGATCCATCCACCACCGTCATGTTAACCATCTCCCCCGGAGGCAGAGATTGCCCCTCAGGAACGACATTATCCTCCCAGCTCGTGGAGGTAATGGGGGAAATGTAGAACTCTACAATGGCAGCGCTGGTGTTGTTCTGAATTTGGAAGACGACATCCTCTGCCAACGCGGCGGTTGTCGCCAGAAGCGGCGCGGGGATCGCCATCAGGGCTGCGAGGGCAGTGGTCCGAAGGGGGGCAGTTTGCAGCATAGAAGGAAGTGTGGGTTGAGAAATTATCGGCCTAAATCTGTTCCTCAAGCCCCGTGGGCCTCATTCCTTAAAATTCAGACCAATATCGACCCACCTACCGAGTAACCCTCCTATTTCCTCCGGGCAGGCTCCGCCTTAGGGGTATTGCTCCTACGGAACACAGGGGAGGCAGAGCCTCCGGCAGCGGTACCCAGGCAGAGCCAGGGCACCAGAAACAAATTCAAAATTTCTGTCACCCCCTGCATTGGGCGCGGAAACCGTGTCCCTACGGTGACATCCACCCACGCCAAAGCCCAATATCAGTCACCCGCGCACACCGGGCAACCACAAGGGATTGCCCCTACGGTTCTGTCACGTCTTGCATTGGGCGCGGCATCTCTGCGGTGCATTGCTTCGCGTTTCGCAAGCGATATAAAAAGTGAAGCCACGCCTTAGCGTTATGCACCCTACGGGAAATTCAATTCAAAACTCAAAATTCAAAACTCAAAATTTCTGCCACCCCCCCCACACAAGCCCTTCGGGCAGGCTAACTACCTGGGAGTGGCTTCGCCAACGCCTTTCTTGAATGCCGTTAGGCTATACACACCCTCATACCCCCACACTCCCCCCAACCCTCACACCCCCTACCCCCACCGGGCGTCTCCGAGGAGTTGATCGAGCAAGGCTTGCCAAGTGGCGTTGGGCTGCCAAATTTTGTGCAAGTCGGCCATGGCTTTATCACTGGCGATGCCTTGCTGTATCCGCCATGCATACATGAATGCTGACACCCGCATGTTGGCGGCGCAGTGCACCAGGATTTTCTGGTTTGGGTGGGCGGCCATGGCTGCTGTGAAGGTCTGAAAGGCTTCCACTGTAGGCGCTTCCCACACTACGGGAATGGAAATGTAGGTCATGCCGTAGCTCTCCACCCGCGATCGCTCATCCGACAGGGCATTGTCAGAACTGGGTAGCGCCAGGTTGATCACCACCTCAAAGCCAGCCTGGTGAATGGCTTTGAATTGGTCAGCGGTAGGTTGCCCAGAGGTCGCTAGCCGATCCGTCAGGGGAAGATAGTTATAAATACTCGTGAGCATAGACGGCAATTCAAAATTCAAAATCCATCTCCATCATCCCTGAAGCACGGGTCTCCTAGACACAACACCTTCCCTGCCTCGGTCGCTGCGACACGGGTATTTACGGCGAGGCGATAGAAGTGGTTGAAACGCGATCGCGCCACCCCCGCTGGCAGAGACTGCGATCGCAGTTGGCTAAACCGGGATTGAAACGCCTTGATTGCGGCTCCACTGTGGGTATCGCGGGTGGGCACAATGCAGCGCTGGCAGGGATTAATACCCTGGAGGGTGACAGCACCGATGGAAAAAGCAACCGGATCCCCATTTTCTGAAAAAAGCTGGTCTTCCCAAAAGGCGGGCACCCCATCAATTTCCAAGTTAGTCCGAAAGCGACGGCGGGTTTCCTCTAGGGATAGCTCAAACCAGCCCGCCACCGTTGCCAGCGTGGCGGTGCTAATCACCGTGGGACCGGGGGAGATCGTGTCATCGGGGAAACCCATTTCACGATTGCGGCTCAGGGTCACGGGCTGCTGGAAATAGCGCCCCAACCATGCCTCTAAGGCCGTGCGATCGCGGGTCAGGTCAAACCCGACTTTTTCACTGTCACCGTCTCGCCAGAGGGTAATGTGGCTCAGGTCTGGGGAAAAGTGCGATCGCAGAGTATGCACCTGGGCATTACGCTTGCCGTTAATAAACTGGCTCCGCTGATCCATCAAGGCAAAGGCGCGATCGCCCTCCAGGGCTCCACTGGCCAGCAACGTCGCCGTCGGCACCGCGAGGCCATCTAGGGACTTGAGGGGATAGAGATCAATCCGAGCTAGGTGGGGAGACATAGGTCAGGCGGGCATGATGGATGGGAAACTGGGGAGCCGGAAAGTCTTGTCCGGCCTCCCCCTCTCCCAGATCCCTGAGCTTGTCGTTGGCTTTGCCTGCCTGTAGCGCAGAAGGGGGAGAGGGGACACGGCATTCAAGGAAGGCTTAACCTGCCCGATAGGGCTTGGGGATGAGGGCCAAGGTGTTTGTACACAATAGATCCTGATGGGAGAGTCGCGTCAACCATATCCTTGGGGTTCCGTCTCCCCTTACACTGGATCTAGTGTCAGCGGGGATCGTTCAGGTGGCTTGGGTTACCGGATTGGGACTGTTGGTTCTGGCCTATTTTCTGGGGTCGATCCCCACGGGCTATCTCGTAGCCAAGGCCGTTCAAGGCATTGATATCCGTCAGTATGGCTCTGGCAATACGGGGGCGACAAATGTACTGCGAGTGGTGGGCAAGCCCGCCGCGATCGCAGTTTTATTAGTAGATCTGACCAAGGGTCTGCTGGCGGTGTTGGGAATGGGGCAACTGCTGCCCATGGTCGTGACCTCCAGCACCGTGCTAAACCTATCGCCCTGGTGGATTACCCTGGCGGGACTGTTGGCGATTGTGGGTCATAGCAAATCTATTTGGCTGCAATGGAGTGGGGGCAAGTCCGCCGCCACGGGATTGGGGGTGTTGTTGGCAATGGCATGGCCCGTGGGGCTGGGGGTTGCCCTCGTATTTGCCACTACCTTGGCCTTCAGTCGCATTGTCTCTCTAGGGTCGATGGTGGCAGCAGTGGCGGCGGCGGTGCTGATGGCGATGACCCAGCAGCCCCTCCCCTATACCCTAATTGCGATCGCCGGTAGCCTCTACGTGATCCTGCGCCACCGCACCAATATTGATCGCCTCCTTTCTGGGACTGAGCCTCGCCTGGGGAGCCAGTCGAGCCACAGCTAGGGGCTGTGGACAATCAAAGCCAGATTCCTCAACTTAATGACACTTCGGCGAACAAGGGGCTTCAGTCCCTTGTCTGTACTTATCCGTACTTAATCCGAGTGAGGACCGCTACAAATGCCCTGTACCTGAGCCAACCATTGCCGCACTTGGTTAGCCTGGGGGCTTTCCAGTGGGATCTGGGAGGTGGGATGGGCAAAGCAGTCGAGGGCGTGGCAGTAATCTGCGATCGCACCATTCCAGTCTCCCCACAGGTGACAGGTACGCCCCCGCTCTCCATAGATCAGCCCGGTCAATTGGCGAAACACCAGGGCTTCATCCAGGGCCATCAGGGCCGCATTGTAGCGGCGCAGTTTCCGCAGGGTAACGGCTTGGTTGATGCGCGCACGAATGTGGATCGGGTTGAGATTGATGGCCCGGTCATAATCCGCCAGCGCCAAATCTAAGGCTCCCTTGACCGCCGCCCCTGGGCCAGCAAAGTAATTGCCTCGATTGTTATAGGCCGCCGCCAACAGAGGATCCAAGCTCAAGGCCCGGTTGTAATCTCGCAGCGCCGCCTCTCCCTGCCCCGCCCACGAATACACCAAGCCCCGGTTGCTATAGTCCTCAGCACTGTGGGGATAGCGGCTCAGAACCCCTGTCAGAGTTTGGATGGCGGTAAGGTATTGCTGCTGTTGGGCTTGCTTTAAGGCAACCTGTCGCCACCGTAGCAGGTCCGCCCTTGCGGATAAACTGACATCCGCTTTGGCCTCCAAGGCCGAAAACGGGTACGGGAGGACTGGGTGGGCTAAAAAAGTGGCGGACTCTGCCACAGGATGACTAAAATTCTCGGCATCAGGATGCTGGTGGCACTTCATAGCCACGGCCTCTCACATGGAACTGTTGCGACGCATCCCTAAGTGCTGGCAATAGCTGTGGCATGGAGAGGTCTGACTTATCAGCCTAGAACTCAACACCCTGATCGCAGCACCTAGGTATAGTGCCATGTCCTGAAATGGAGTCCAACCGAGAGATATCGTAGAAAATGACCTGTAGAATCCGGATTTACATAAAGAACTGTAATTTTCTCCGTAGACCCACTTATTCTCCCTTCTCCAGGGGTACTTAGTTCTCGGATCAAGTACCCCTGGAGGGTAGTCAAACCCAATCTACGATTTGGATGGGTTTGGCACAGGTCAAGGGATAAACATCCCCACCATTCCCACCCCGTAGGGTCAGGTTTAGCCGATCGCCCCCAACCCTCCACCCAGGTTGAACCGTCAAAACCTGCCCCGGACAACACCCCACGACTTATTAGTTCTCAACTATTAGTTAAGTTGTGGTCTATTCCGGGACTAGCCGTTTTACTACTGAGAAAGCGAATCGTAACTTTCAGGCACCATGACTTCAACCCTTCCCGCCCCCAATGCCCCGGATCTTCAGAGTGATAGCTACTTGGCCGTAGGAGTGGCCACCTGCTATCACCGGGTCGAGGGGGAAGTAGAGGAGATTATTCTCCTAGAGCCCGTTCCCTCCGCCTATTTAGAAACGGTTTTCAAGGGGGTACCCACCGCCTACAGTGCGGTCCATGGCGTCACCTTAAACATGATCCTGTCTGAAGGAGAGCCCTCCCGCGTGGAGGGATTTCCCGCCCAGGGAACCTTCTGTGCTGATTTCGCCGACCGTGCGATCGCGGCGGCCCGCACCTACCAACAGCACCCCACGGCCCAGGCTGATCTACCCGTCGGCACCTGTCGGCAGGATCTCAACTACTCCACCGAGAAAAAGCGGGTACTCAACCAAGAAAACCTCGTCTCCCCGGACGACAACGTCAAACAGCACGCCTACACCCACCAGGTGCTGTAGGGGTATGGGGGTATGAGGGTGGGCCTTGCCCACCCTACAAATTCTGATTCATCCTTCTGCCTTCCTCCCATGGTCACCCTCCAACTCCGCCAACTAGATGTCCCGCCAGGGCAAAGACTCCTGCTCCACGATGTGAGCTGGGCTGAGTTTGAGGCAGTTTTAGAAGAGTTGGGCGAACACCGGGGAACTCGTGTCGCCTACAACAACGGTTTGTTGGAACTTATGGCTCCTCTTCCTGAGCATGAATCAGATAAAGAAATCATTAGCGATCTCCTAAAAGCCTTGTTAGAGGAACTCGACATAGAATTCCTCACATTAGGGTCAACCACCTTCAAGAATTCGGAAATGCTGAAAGGCATCGAGCCTGATCAGTGTTTTTATATTCAGCATGAAATAGCAGTGCGGGGCAAAAAACGACTCGATTTAACGATAGATCCGCCTCCTGATTTAGCTTTAGAGGTGGATATCACCTCCCGTACCCATCCCGAGACCTATGCCGCCCTGGGGGTGCCTGAACTATGGCGACGGGCGGGACACACGATTCGTATCTACCAGCTCCAGGCGGGAAAATATGTGGAGGTGGATCACAGCCCAACTTTTCTCGGCTGGCCGTTGCAGGCTGAAATCCCTAAATATGTGACGCAAAGCCAGGTAGAGGGGCGAAACCGGGCCATGCGAGCCTTTCGACAATGGGTGAGTGGTGAGCTAGACCTCTAAACGATCGCACCCACTACCCTGCGCTAATCTTGGGACTACGACCCACAGAACTTGGCCCTATGACTCCCCAAGACTCTGAACGGATTGAGCGCTTTGTGGCCAAGTGGCAAAACTCCGGTGGCAATGAGCGGGCCAATTACCAGGGGTTCTTTTTAGACCTGGTTGAGGCGCTGGGGGTAGATGGCCCACCGCCGAAAGGCAATGTGGCGGATGACCCCTACTGCTTTGACAAAGACATCAAGGTTTACCACCCCAGCGGCAAAGTTACTCCCGGCTACATCGACTTCTACAAGGCCGACCACTTCATCATTGAGGCCAAGCAGGGCAGCGCTCAGACGGGCAAGGGCACGGCAAAGCGAGGCACGCCCACCTATCTAAAGGCGATGGAAAAGGCGTTTGTGCAGGCGATCGCCTACACCCGCAATGTCTCCACCAAGCCGCCCTTCTTACTCACCTGCGATATTGGCAGTCACTTTGAGCTGTGGACAGGCTTCAACGGGGACTATGGCGGCTACGCGGCCCGTCAGGATATTGAGCTGGCGGCATTGCGGCGGGAAGCGGTCTTTGACCTGTTTGTGGACATCTTCACGAACCCGGAAGCCCGTAACCCGGAGAAGATTGCGGCGCGGGTGACGCGGGAGGTGGCGGCTGATTTGGCGGAGCTGACGAAAAGTTTAGAGCGATCGCCCTTTCTCAGCGCAGCCGCTGGCCCCTCTCCCCTAACCCCTCTCCCAGAGGGCGAGGGGGACCGATCCGGGCTCCCTTCTCCCCCAGGGAGAAGGGCTGGGGATGAGGGGATTTCAGGGGTAGCCGCGATGGTCGGCCCCTCTCCCCTAACCCCTCTCCCAGAGGGCGAGGGGGACCGATCCGGGCTCCCTTCTCCCCCAGGGAGAAGGGCTGGGGATGAGGGGCAGGCCGGGGATGAGGGTTACAACCATCCCCAAGCCGTCGCCCATTTCTTGATGCGCTGCATCTTCACCATGTTTGCCGAAGATGTGGGACTGCTGAAGGAGGATGTCTTCACCCATGCGCTGAAGACCCGCTGGCAAGGGAATCCCAAGAGCTTTAAGCCGGAGGTGGAGGCGCTGTGGCAGGCGATGAATGAGGGGGGCAGCTTTGGCTTCCACGGTCGGCTGTTGCGGTTTAACGGGGGCTTGTTTGCGGAGCCCGTGGCCTTTGATTTGGCGGCGGATCAGTTGGCGATTCTGTTGGCAGCGGCGGAACGGGATTGGCAAAATGTGGAGCCTGCCATCTTTGGCACCCTGCTGGAGCGGGCGCTGGATACGAAGGAACGCAGCAAGCTCGGTGCCCACTACACGCCGCGTTCCTATGTGGAGCGGTTGGTGCGTCCGGTGGTGATGGAGCCGTTGCAGGCCCAGTGGGTGGTGGTGCAGGGGGAGGCGAAACAGCAGTTGGGGGATGACCCGGAACCGAAGCCCAGCCAAAAGAAGAAGGCGATCGCAACCCTAGAAGCATTTCTCACGGAACTGCGGCAGACCCGCATCCTTGACCCCGCCTGCGGTACGGGCAATTTCCTCTATGTGACGCTGGACTTGATCAAGCAGCTAGAGTCGGAGGTGCTGAAGCGCCTGGAGGACATCACCGGGCAGGCTCAGCTCCGGCTCGACATTGACCAGGTGAACCCGTCCCAGTTTTTGGGCATTGAGATTAACCCACGGGCTGCGGCGATCGCGGATCTGGTGATCTGGATTGGCTATTTGCAGTGGCATTTTCGCCGCTTTGGGGATTTGCCCCCGGTGGAGCCGGTGCTGCGGGAGTATCGCAACATTGAATGCCGGGATGCGGTGCTGGCCTATGACGGCAAGGAACCGGATGTTGATCCGGCGACGGGGCAGGTGAGAACCCGTTGGGGCGGACGCAAGATGCGGCATCCGGTGACGGGGGAGGATGTGCCGGATCCGACGAATCAGATTCCCATTTATCGGTATTTGAACCCTCGGCCTGCGGAGTGGCCGGAGGCGGATTATGTGGTGTCGAATCCGCCATTTATTGGGAAATCTCGGAGAAGAACATCACTCGGCGATGACTATTTAGAAGCACTCTTCTCAGCTCATAAAACAATGTCTGAAGGGGCAGATTATGTTATGTACTGGTGGCATCACGCAGCCAGCTTGATCAAGAAAAAGAACTTACAGAGATTTGGGTTTATAACCACTAATAGCATTACTCAAATTCTAAATCGCCAAGTCATAGAGAAATCTTTGAAAGCTCTTAAAGATCATCAAATCATATGGGCTATTCCTGACCATCCTTGGGTCGATGGCGATACTGGAGCAGCAGTAAGAATCGCAATGACAGTCGTAGGTGACAACAATCAAAATCCTACTATCTCAACAATTCTGGAAGAAACCTGGCAAAATGAGATAGAAGCAGAAGTCAGGCTGAATTCAGTTTCAGTTGGGAAAATCAATTCAAATTTGGGTGGAGGTATAGATGTAAGCAAATCAGTTCCGCTTAAGGCTAGTGAAGGTATTTCAACAGTCGGCATTGTTCTTTTTGGAAAGGGTTTCCTAATTGATACGAAAGAAGTTGCCAGCTTTGAAAAGGAAGTCTGCCACCCATTCATCACAGGAAGAGGTTTGATCAATGGTTACTCAGATGCATGGGTGATTGATTTTTATCCTTTGAACCATACAGAGGCACAAGAAAAAGCTCCGAGAGCGTTTCAAAGAATTCTTGATTACGTAAAACCACAACGTGACCAAATTAGGGATCCTGGCAGTAGAAGGAATTGGTGGAGGTTTGGTCGTGATAAGGGCAATCTGCGCTCTGCAATCAGTAGCCTTCCCCGTTATATTGCAACAGTCGAAGTCAGTAAATTCAATACCTTCTGTTTTATTAATTCCGATGTTCGACCTGATCACACTCTCATCGCTATCGCTTTAAGTGACGCCTATTTTCTTGGAGTGCTCTCTAGCTATATACATCATCTTTGGGCAATAGCATCTGGTGGGACACTCGAAGACCGACCGAGATATAACAAGAGTCTTTGCTTTGATCCGTTTCCCTTCCCAGACCCCACCCCAGAACATAAGCAGACCATCCGTGACCTGGGCGAACGCCTCGATGCCCACCGCAAAAAAGTGCAGGCTAACTATCCTAATATCACCATCACCGGCATGTACAACCTGCTCGAAAAACTCCGCGCCGGGGAAGCCTTCACCGACAAAGACCGCGAATACAACGATCGCGCCCTGGTCAGCACCCTCAAGCAAATCCACGACGACCTAGACGTGGCAGTGCTAGAGGCTTACGGGTGGGGTGATTTAGTGGCGCTACTTGGCCCCTCTCCCCTAACCCCTCTCCCAAAGCTAATCCTGTAGGGGTTTTGCACAAGTCTATGAGCGAATCGCAGATCCCTTGTTCGGTAGAGGATAACGCCGATGACATGGACTAAGCTGGTGCTAAAAGTTAGCGAACGTTAGCGGTATCCCAATGTCAGAGTTTAGCCAATTAAGTGCCTTTCGACCGCAGGTAAAAAAAGCCTGAACAAAGCCTACGAGCTGGCCTGCGAGCAACCGACACTGTCCTTTTCGAGCTGCCTGGGCAATAGTTTCAGGCAAACCGTCGCTGGGTTGTTTGCGAGGGACGAGATGAACGATTCAACAATGTTGTCAGGTCACGTAGCGGCGACGCGAGAGCGGGCGCAGGCGAGCGAGAGCGAGTATCTGATAGCGGCGCAAGACACAACGTACTATAACTACTCAGGTCAGGGGCAGATGACGGGGCTCGGGGTCATCCAGGGCAAGGTGCGGGGTCTGATGCAACACAACGTATTGCTGATGGATGA
>NZ_KI913949.1:194372-212988 GCF_000332095.2 Leptolyngbya sp. PCC 6406
GGCCAGGGGTCAAAGTCTTAGCCACGGCCATTGAACGCTTCTTTTTTGTTAAACAAGGGGCTGCTGCCGTTTCCAAACCCCTACAGGATTAGCTCCCAAAGGGCGAGGGGGACCGATCCGATCCCCCTTCTCCCCCAGGGAGAAGGGCCGGGGATGAGGGGAAGAACTTCGACGACATCATCCTCGAACGCCTCGTCGCCCTCAACGCCCAACGGGCCGAAGAAGAACGCAACGGCCACATCCGCTGGCTCCGCCCCGACTACCAAGCCCCCGACACAGCGCAGCCCACCCAGCAAATCCTGGCTGGCGTCGCCGAACCCGAAGCCACCGTCATTGCCCCCGTCGAGCAACAGAAATTCCCCACCTCCTTCCGAGAGCAACTCTCCGCCGTGCGCGACCTGCTCCGCACCCAAGGCGGCGAATGGACCATCGCCCAAGTCCAAGCCCAATTCAAAAACGCCAGCCGCAAACAAAAAGCCATCCAAGACTGCCTCGACAGCCTGACTGAGTTAGGTGCGATCGCCCTCCACACCGAAGACGGCACCCCCCGCTGGTACATCGCTGACCTTCATCTGGCGTAGGCTGGGTCAAACGAAGTGCGACCCAGCATCAGTACAGGCTTTCTGGGTCACGCTAGCGCTAACCCAGCCTACAAATTCAACCTTGATGCTGCACTAGGGCGGCGAGACCCTGACGGTAGAGGGTTTGGGCGTAGTCGGTCCAGCTTCCCTGACCCCAGTAGCGGAAGCAACTAGTTTCCAGCAACAGGGTGGGGAGTAGGGCGCGGTGGTAGCGGGCGGAGCGGCGATCGCCCAGGTGTTCCGCTGTTTGGTGAAAGCGGGCACTGAGGCGCTGGAGGGGCTGCATGACGTTGTCGTAGCCTGCGACCCAACTGCGATCGCTAGTCCAGGATCCCCCTTCCATTTGAAACCCACCCTCTTGGGATTTCAGGGTTGCGATCGCAGATTTCACCCCTTCCGGTGTCACGATATCGCCAGTTTCCTGCCAGAGACGATGCTGACCCACGGCCTGACAGAGGGGAAAGCCCTCGGGGGTGATGCCCGCCGCCGCCAGCAGTTCCAGATACTCCGTGCCATTGATGCCAACGGTGCCCACCCGGCCACTGCCGTACTGGCGTATTTCATGCCAAGCCCGCTTAAAGGCTCCGGGAAACTCGTTCATCATCACCCCACCATTTTCCCCATCGCTAATCTGACTGACCAGGGGTGGTACGGATTGCGCGCCTAGGGGCAGGGGGCGCAGGGTTTTGGCTTCGGCATAGGGCTGCATCTGACCGATCAGCTTGGTATCAGACCCCTGGGTTTTGATCAGCACTGGAATTTCCAGCACCTCTCCTCGGCTGTTGCGTGCCCGCAGACGGTGGGGCAGGTGGGGCTGGGCGACGCCTGCCCCCGTGAGGGATTCAATCGTATGTTCCTGTACCAGCAGCCAACGATAGCCGCAGTCCAGCAGAGCTTCGACAAAAGCGTAGAGGGTGTCGGGGTGGTTGGGCAGGTGCATTTCTGGGGGCGAAAAACCCTTCACCCGCGCCAGGGCATCAAGACCAAAGATGGCGGCGAACTGGTGCTGCCACGCCCGCATCTGCAAGATCAAGTCAGGGATAGGGGTGGAGGGTACAACAGCATGACCCCAGAGGGTGCCCAGCCATTCCACATAGGGTTGGTAGGTACGATCGCAGGTGATTTGCCGCAGCTTGTCGAGAATGTCATTCCGCCCCATCTGCTGAAAGCCCCACAGCAGGGTGCCGGAGTAGTCCAGCATGACGCGGGGATTGCAGCCCTGTTCCACCAATTCGGGAATAAAGTCCCCCAGGCGGGCGTAGCAATAGGCAAAGGGACCCGCGTTGTGATTGTCCCCGTCATAGGGATGCTCGAACATGTACTGGAGATGGTTGATCAGTTGCCCGTCTGGTCCAGCGGGGATCGTTGGCTGGTGCATATGCAGCGCGATCGCAAAACCCGCCGAGATATCCCTCAGCCGTAGGTTCGTGCGATCTAGAAACACAGGGTCTGGACGTTGGGTGGCCGTATCGATGGCCGTTTCCCAGCCCGCCAGAGGAGGCATTCCCTCAATAGATTCGGGCACAGTCTCGACGAAGGGGGATGCAGCGACAACCATAGGACTTTTGCTTCTCTGCCGATAGGTTCAGGGCGAACTTCCTTCAGTGTCGCACCGCGCTCCAATAATTTACCTATCCCTATAGGATTTATAAATTTTGTTTAACTTACATGACCCATGATCTCCCCTCCCCCATGATCTCCCCTTCCAACTGCTTCATCACCCCTGGGCGCAGGGCGACCCCCCAGGATTTAGGGCTGCATACGGGAAAAACTCCGAGACCGTCCCCAGGATTTTGAGCTAAGGTATGGGCAAAATCTGCGCAGAGGTCTTCCCATGGGTAGTCGGTTTCGCCCTGGGCTGGTGATAGCCCTAGCCGCGATCGCGCTGGCATTAACCCTTGGGTTAGCCCAGGCCCAAGTGCGTCCAGCGGTACCGGGAGATCGCCCACCGACTCTGGTGAATGTGCTACGCACCAGAGCAGTGGAAACCCGCCCCGACGCCACAGGCTTTTCCCTCTGGCCCGCTGGCCCGAACCTACGCCATGAGGTGTGGTATCGCATTGTCGGGGGCGACGCCCTATTTGATCAGCGCCTGCGGGTCTTTAAGGAAAACGCGCCCCCCCGCCCCATCAATGAACTGCCGCCCCCATCGCAACAGGTAGACGAAATCTACAGCAATGAGGCAACGGGGTGGCGCTATCTAGGTTTTGAGAGCCGCTTTTTTACCTACTACTTTGCGGGGGACCATCGCCGCCCAGACAATGGCGGGTGGAGCCTAGCCTACGGGGCCGAAGCCTACCGCGCCGTCTACGAAAACGGCGACCTCTACGACATTCGCTTTGAAGATCAAACCGCCCTAGACGACTACAACGATCTTGAAATTGAGGTGATCATGATCCGCCGCCACCGTTTTCCAGGGTTGCCGCTGTCGCGCTAAGGAACGTGCAATTCAATAACACCCACGAGCCCACCACAACGGGTCACCGGGCCACAAGGGCAACCATCCTATGCCCTCTGGGCAGGCTCCGCCCTAGCGTTAGCCTTAGCGTAGCCATGCCGGAGGCTATTGCCCGAAGGGCTATACGACTCCGTTGCTCCTGCGGAGCCGCTACGCGAACAGGACAGGCAAGGGATTGCCCCTACGGAACACAGAGGAGGCAGAGCCTCCAACAGAGGTACCCAGGCAGAGCCAGGGCACCAGAAACACCCCCCAACACCATTGGGCGCGGAAACCGCTCCCCTACGGGAGATTCTCAAAACTCAAAACTCAAAACTCAAAACTCAAAACTCAAAACTCAAAACTCAAAACTCAAAACTCAAAACTTTCTGTCCCCATCACCCCTAAGCCCTTCGGGCAGGCTTCGCCAACACCCCATCACCCCATCACCCCTAACCCTTCCCATACAGGGCTTTGACACTATCTCGGGACAGGACAATCAAGGTAAAGACCCCCAGCGCTGTTCCCAAAGGAACGGAGAGGCACTCAATACAGGCCACGATGAAGCTCAGCCAATAGCGACGATGTTTGGCCAACCCCCTTGCGGATAGGAGGGTGAGGATACCAATAACCACCCCCCACAGCAGAAACAGCGCCCCCATGCCCACAAACATCCAGCCGTAGAGTAAGGCGGAAAAGGGCTCCCCATTCTCAAAGGTCTCCGGGGAATGGAGGGCAAACAGTCCAATCCCGATGTAGGGCAAGGCCAAGAGACTGGTCGCAAAGGTGATGCCCCCCATGACGTAGTGGAGGGTAGATAGCAGTTTGAGGTTTTGGCGATCGTCACTCACGGAAGGTAGGGGATCACAGCCCGATGAAGGATGTTCCTATGGTGGCTCAGGGTTTCCCAGACCGCCTCGGTGTTCCCAAATCTTATCGGTCAGAGGACATCAAGCAACAACGTTCACGGTGACCTCAACCCCTTCACGATTCTCCTAACACCAGCCGTTAAGATTGGAAGACGGTGGGTTTGAGCCCCTTCTAAATTTGCCTCAATTCAATTTGCCTCAATGGGCCTCAATGGGTTAGATATGGCGGCGCTGGGTGACCTGGAATTTTTAGACGAATTTGATGTCGTAGTGGTCGGCGGCGGTCACTCTGGCTGTGAGGCGGCGCTGGCCTCGGCGCGGCTGGGCTGCCGCACCCTGATGATCACGCTGAACCTGGACAAGATTGCGTGGCAGCCCTGTAATCCGGCGGTGGGGGGGCCAGCAAAATCTCAGTTGGCCCACGAGGTAGACGCCTTGGGGGGGGAGATCGGCAAGGTTAGCGATCGCACTTATTTGCAAAAACGGGTGCTGAACAGTTCCCGAGGTCCAGCGGTCTGGGCACTGCGGGCGCAAACAGACAAACGCGAATACGCCGCCGTGATGAAGACCATCGTAGAAAACCAGGAGAATTTGGTCATCCGCGAGGGGATGGTCACGGATCTGGTGCTGGGGAAAAACGACGACGTGGTGGGGGTGGAAACCTACTTCGGCGTCGCCTTCCGCTGCAAAGCGGTGATCTTGACCACGGGCACCTTTCTCGGCGGCATCATCTGGGTGGGCAACAAGTCCATGCCCGCTGGACGGGCGGGAGAGTTTGCCGCTACGGGGCTGACGGAGACCCTAAATCGTCTGGGCTTTGAAACCGGACGCTTGAAAACGGGTACTCCGGCGCGGGTGGACCGTCGCTCCATTAACTTTTCTGGCCTGGAACCTCAGCCAGGAGACGCAGGCGATCGCTGGTTTAGCTTCGACCCCGAGGCGTGGGTAGAGCGAGAGCAAATGCCCTGCCACATCACCCGCACTACGGCGGAAACCCACCGCCTGATTCGGGAAAATCTGCACCTGTCCCCGGTGTACGGCGGTTGGGTGGATGCCAAGGGGCCGCGCTATTGCCCCAGCATTGAGGACAAGATTGTGCGCTTTGCCGATAAGGAAAGCCACCAGATCTTCCTGGAGCCAGAAGGGCGCGAGATTCCCGAAATCTATGTGCAGGGGTTCTCCACCGGGTTGCCGGAGCAACTGCAATTGGCGATGTTGCGATCGCTGCCCGGATTGGAGCAGTGCGCTATGCTGCGCCCCGCCTATGCGGTGGAATACGACTACCTCCCCGCGACCCAGTGCTACCCAACAATGATGACCAAGCGGGTAGCGGGGCTATTTTGCGCGGGGCAAATCAATGGCACCACGGGCTACGAGGAAGCCGCTGCCCAAGGCATTGTGGCGGGTATCAATGCCGCCCGTCTCGCCCAGGGTCGCAGCGCGGTGGTGCTGCCTCGGGAGGGGAGCTACATTGGCACCCTCTTGGATGACCTCTGTACCAAAGATCTACGGGAACCCTACCGGATGCTTACGTCCCGGTCGGAATATCGGCTGCTGTTGCGGTCGGACAATGCGGACCAGCGACTGACTCCCCTGGGGCGAGACCTGGGGCTGATCTGCGATCGCAGATGGCACTTGTTCCAGCACAAGCAGGCCCAGATCGTGGCGGAAAAGGAACGGCTCCACGAAACCCGCCTCAAGGAGAACGACCCCATCGGCCAACACATTGCAGCGGATACGGGCCAGCGCATCAAGGGTTCCATTACCCTGGCGGATCTGCTGCGCCGTCCCGGCTTCCATTACCCAGATCTAGTCCGCTATGGCCTAGGCAATGGGGTCTTAGACCGAGCAGAGCAGGAAGGGGCGGAAATCGACATCAAATACTCGGGCTACATCCACCGCCAGCAGGCCCAGATCGATCAGATCAGCCGCAACACCAACCGCAAACTGCCGGAGGATCTGGACTATCGCACCATTGAAACCCTCTCGAAGGAGGCCCGCGAAAAGCTAACCCAGATTCGCCCCCTCACGGTGGGTCAAGCCTCTCGCATCGGCGGCGTCAACCCCGCCGATGTCAATGCCCTGCTGATCTACCTGGAAACCCAATCCCGTCGCCAACGTACCCCAGTACCATAATTAGCGACAGTCTTGAACTCATGCAACTCCATAGCCTGTCTGTGGACATTTGCAGTACAGAAGTTTAGAACGCGGGATCGTGTTCATAGTCGATACATTCGCCGTCTTGCCAAATTCGCTCACTAGCTTCGCAGTTTTCCTGGTTCTCCTTAAAAGGAATGCCGGCAGGGTAGGGATTTTGACGGGCGAGGCTGCGCCAGTCGAGTTGAGCCAGCAAAATGACGGCCAGTACTGCTAGCATCCCCATGCCTGTGATGGTACAGAGAACAATCAGGTTGCCAGGGGTCCAGAGGGGGGTGATAGCTTGGGCTTTACGGAGGCGATCGGGGGAGCGGCGTTCTTCTCCCGCTACGACAACGATATAAAACCGTTTCCAAATAAAGGGGATGGATAGGCGAAGATCCACCGGGTGGCGTTGCCAACGGCGATTTTCCAGAGCTTTTTCCATGGCCTCCAGTTGTGACCCGGTAAAGGTTGCGGTCACGTGGGGCGACATCTTTTCGAGAAAGTCATCCAGGGCGGGGTGGGGGTGAGAAGCACTCATCCGGCTTTGTTACTCTCCTAAATTGGGGCGACACTGTGATCTACTGCGATCTCAAGGATTCCCTGGTTGGGGAAGACAGCACCTCCGGTTGTAAACACAAGAGGTTGTAAACACAAGAGGTTGTAAACACAACAAGTACTGCATATGGCAACCCTGCATGAACTTTGAGGAAGCATCCTCGTGTTTTTTTCCTGGTGGAGACACGGCGCGAACGCTCCTCAACCTACGCTACGACGTTCTTTGGAAATCAAATAGGATTGCTTGCCACAGGGCAATCGTTACTTCACTGTTCCCATTCCCCCCGACCTGTGAACCAGGGATCAAGGGTTGTAGCGGTTTAGCTGGGGGGAGAGTGAATCATGACAGTGAATCATGACATCGTTGCTGTTAGACCTAGGGCTGAGTCTTTATGGAGAGCAACAAGGGAGCAACTGAATTAGAATTGGAACCACTGGTGGACCCTCTAATACAGGCTATTGCCTCTTCAATGCCAGGTTTTTGGAGTTCCCTAACCATGGCTTCCTTTCATGCTCAAGAGCGTCCGGACCGTCCCCTTGATTCTATTGATTCCGTAATGAGCCCTTTGTCAGGGCAACTCGGGGAAGCGTGGTTTGCTGATCCCATTGTGATGGATCAGACGGTTTTGGTGAAAACCGCGATCGCAGCGATGGCCGCCGCCAGTATAGCGAATGACAGCGCACCGAAGGATGGAAGTGCGCTGGCCCGCAAGGGTCAGTCTAGTCCCTCCGGGGTGGCTACGCCCATGGCCATCGCACCGGCAGGCCAAGCAGTGAGTATGGCCCGAGAGCGGTCCAGTTGTGTGCTCGTGACGGCAGGCCATGTTCCCGTTGGTACCTTCAGTACCCAAGACCTACTGCGCTGGAGCCTGACCCAGGATCCTTGGCAGAATCTGCCCTTGCAGACAGTGATGACTCCCCTAACTTCGCCCCCCCCCCGACTGGAAGATCTGGACATTATCGAGGTGTTAGGGAGAATGCAAACCCAGAACACCCCCTATCTGCCCCTTGTCGATGGCAGCGGGTCAGTAGTGGGACTACTGAGCCAGATCACTCTGCAACACCGATGGCAAGCGATGCAAGCCGCTCAGTCTTTCCAACAATTCACCGCAGATCTAGCAGCACGGGTCATTCAGCAAACCCGCGCCCTCCAGGACAGTAACGCCCCTCACCGGGGCGGGACGGAACAATCCGCAGCGGATCAGATTCTTCAGGCCAAAATCATGGCAATGGATCGCTTCTTCTCAGTGGCCCTAGACCTGCTTTGCATCATTGATCAGGAGGGCCATTTTCGCCGTCTGAATCAAGCCTGGGAAGAAGCCTTAGGCTATCCCCTGGAGGGCTTGCTGGGCTCCCCCGCCCTTGATTGGGTTCACCCCGAAGACTTAGCTATTACCCAATCGGCCCTAGCGGAACTGCTCCAAGACCAAGACCTGACGGTATTTATCAATCGCTATCGCTGCCAAGACGGTACCTACCGTTGGCTGGAATGGCGGGCGACCCTGACGGATGGGCTGATCTACGCCGCCGCGCGGGATGTTACCCAGAACAAAGAAGCAGAGCAGGAACTCCTACGGAAAACAGCCCACTTGGCCACGGCCCAGCGCATTGCCAACATTGGTAGCGGCGAACTAGACCCGGCGACGGGCCAGACCCACCTCTCTGAGGAAGCCTTTCGTATGTACGGTCTAGATTCAGCCCAGGGTTCCCCCACCTTTGAGCAACTGCTGCAACTCACCTATCCCGAGGATCTCAAAGTCCTAACCCAGCAATTCCACCAGAGCATTAGTACGGGACACAATATCAATGTGCAATATCGCATTCAGCATCCCACCAAGGGGGTGCGCTATATCCAAGCCTATGGGGAGCCAATCTTTGACCACCTGGGTCAGATCCAGCGGTATGTGGGCACCGCTCTAGACATTACGGAACGTAGACAGGCGGAGATCCAGCTCCGCCGTATCAACACCAAGGTTCTTGAGGCGGCTCGTCTCAAGGATGAGTTTTTGGCCAATATGAGCCACGAACTGCGGACACCCCTGAATGCGGTGCTGGGCATGGCTGAAGCCCTCCAGGAAGAGATCTACGGCTCCCTCACCCCAGCCCAAGCTAAATCCCTTGCCACCATTGAGCGCAGCGGTCGTCACCTGTTGGACCTGATTAATGACATTTTGGATCTCTCGAAAATTGGGGCGGGCAAACTCGACCTCAACCGGGAGGACGTGGCGGTGAGTAGTCTCTGTGAGAGCAGTCTGGCCTTAGTGCAGCCCATTGCCAATACCAAGGGCATTCGCCTCCGACCCCCTAGTCTGGCAGGTATTCCCCGTTTTATTCAGGTCGATGAGCGGCGGATGCAGCAGGTGTTGGTCAATCTCTTAGGCAACGCGGTGAAATTTACGGAGACGGGGGGCGAGGTGAGCCTCCAGGTGACCTGTGAGGCGGGGCCGACGAATCCGTTCCCCACCATAACCTTTGCTGTGATCGATACCGGCATTGGTATCGCCACAGAGGATTTGGGTAAGCTCTTTGAACCCTTCACCCAAATCGATAGCCAATTTAACCGTCGTCAGGAGGGTACGGGGCTGGGGCTAGCCCTAGTGGAGCGCCTAGTGCAACTCCATGGTGGGGATGTGTTGGTGAACAGTACCCTCGATCAGGGCAGTTGTTTTGCCGTTCGGCTGCCCTATCGCCCTAGTGCTGAACCCATTCAGCAGACCGGCTCGCCTGCTCCATCCTTGCCCGTAAGGCCCCTGGAGCGGAGTGGTGATGATCGCCCCTTGGTGTTACTAGCGGAAGATAATGACGCTAACGCCGAGACGATCACGGAGTATTTGACGGCGAAGGGCTATCGTCTGGTGCGGGTGACCAATGGTCGCGACGCGGTGGCGCAGGCGACGGCCCAATGTCCCGATGTGATTGTGATGGATGTGGAAATGCCAGAAATGGATGGCTTGGAGGCAATTCGTCAGATTCGCCACAATCCTGAACTAGGGGAGGTGCCGATTATTGTCCTCACTGCCCTAGTGATGCCGGGGGATGAGGCTCGGTGTCTGGCGATGGGGGCCAATGTCTATTTGCCCAAGCCTCTACGGCTCAAGCAGCTGACTGCAACTCTAGAGGCTGCGATAGCCAAAGGCCGGTCAAAGACCATCTCGACTAGGGGAGTCCATGGCTGAGTCCGTACAAATTTTGGTGGTTGATGATGAGTCGGATAATTTTGATGTCCTAGAAGCCCTGTTGGCAGATGAGGACTACGACCTACACTACGCCGCTAGTGGCCTCCGCGCCCTAGAACGGCTCAAAACCCTGAACCCCGACGTGATTGTTTTAGATCTGATGATGCCGGGGATTGACGGCATCCAGGTCTGTCGGCAAATTCGTGCCAATCCCCCCTGGCAGGCGATTCCCATCATTGTGGTGACGGCCCTGACGGCCCAGGAGGATCTGGCCGCTAGTCTTGATGCCGGGGCCAACGACTATCTCACCAAGCCCGTGAACCGCATTGAGCTGAAGGCGCGACTGCGATCGCTGGTGCGCCTCAACCATCAGCAGCGGCAAATTCAGCACCTCAACCAGCAACTGACCGATTTCAATACCCTGCTGGAAAAACGGGTCAAGGCTCGCACCAAGCGCCTGGAGCAGATGATCAACTACGATGCCTTAACGAAGTTGCCCAGTAAGGCATTTTTGCTGGCGGCTATTGCCCCCGAGATCGCGACGGCCACCCCGGCGCTACCCTGTGCCCTGGTGTATCTCAACTGCGACCAGTTCCACCTAATTAACGATTCCCTCGGCTACGAAGTGGGGGATCAACTACTCCGGGCTATTGTCCAACGGCTGAAAACCTTCCTCAGTCGCGACATTGTCTTGGCGCGAGTGGGGGGAGATGAATTTTGCTATCTGCTGCCCCACGTCCAAGGTGAAACAGCGGTCATCGCCTTTGCCCAGGCAGTTATCGATAGCTTTCAGCAACCCTATGTGCTGACCACAAACTACAGTCGCTATGTAACGATCTGCGCTGGTATTACCCTAGCTCAAGACGCCCAAACGACCCCTCAAGAACTGCTGCGACAGGCGAATACAGCCCTCTGCCGCGCTAAAGGGCGGGGCCATGGCCATGTTCAGGTGTTTGAGAGGCAAATGCACCAGATGGCGCGCCAACGCCTCAAGTTGGAATCCGATATGATGCAGGCCCTAGAGCGCCAGGAGTTTCTGGTGCATTACCAACCCATCATTAACCTGAAAACGAATCGGATCTCAGGCTTTGAAGCGCTGGTGCGCTGGCAGCATCCAGAAGGGGGCATGGTGTCGCCAGGGGAGTTTATTCCCTGTGCAGAAGAAACAGGGCTGATTGTCCCCATCGGCATATTGGTATTGGAGCGAGCCTGCTACCAACTCCAGATCTGGCAGCAGGAGGCCCCGACTCTATTTGCCAGTGTTAACCTCTCGGTGCGCCAGTTCACCCACCCCACCCTGTTGGAGGACATCTATCGCGTCTTAGAGCAAACCCAGGTAGATCCCCGTCGTCTCAAGCTGGAGATTACCGAAAGTGCCATTGTAGATAAGCCCCAGGTGGCCATTGCCCTCACCGAAGAATTGCGATCGCACCAGATCCAGCTCAGCATTGACGACTTTGGCACCGGCTACTCCTCCCTAAGCTACCTGAACCAGTTTCCCGTCGATACCCTCAAGATCGACCAGTCCTTTATTCGAGCGATGCTCAACAGCACCCGCAACACCAAACTGGTGCGCTCCATTCTCAAACTGGGGCAGGCCCTCGGCATGTCGATTGTGGCAGAGGGCATCGAGACAGAGGAGCAGCTCAGGCAACTACAGGACTGGGGATGTGAGTATGGCCAGGGCTACTTTTTAGGCCGGCCCCTAGACCCCAAAGAGATTGCCCCCCTGTTACAAGCCCAAGTCACCGTCCCCGACCCCAGCTAGTTCTCTAGTGTTCAGTCAATCCTAAATTTGTAGGTTGGGTGCAGCGCTAGCGGAACCCAACAAGGCTTACTACTGTTGGGTGACCCTTCGTTGCACCCAACCTACGAGTACCCAAATCTTTAGTCTTGACGCTGCACTAGGGCGCTAATCCTCACTGTGGAGTTCGGCGGTGTTGACGCGGAGCTGCTGGGTTTGGTCTCCCCGCTTTACCGTCAGCCGCAGGGTTTGGCCTACCCGACTATTTTCCACCAGGGTTTGCAGAGCGTCAGCAGAAGCCACTGGCTGATCATCCACCCGAATAATCACATCCCCCCGCCGTAGGCCCGCCATTGCAGCAGGCGTATCGGGTACCACCCGCACCACCAGCGCCCCAGTGACCTCCGGCAGCATCATGCCTGCATTGGGATCCTCGTTGCTGCGCTGGGCAATGTCGGGGGTGAGTGAAGCAATTTGCACGCCTAGGTAGGGGTGGGCAATGGCCTCGCCCCGTGCCAACTGATCCTTAATTTCCTTAGCCTTATTGATGGGAATGGCAAAGCCAATCCCCATGGCATCGGCCCGGATAGCGGTATTGATACCAATCACCTCTCCAGCCTGATTCAACAAGGGGCCGCCGGAGTTGCCGGGGTTGATGGCAGCGTCGGTTTGGATGAACTCCAGACGCTTGTCCGGAATACCCACAGCAGCACTAGAGCGCTTGAGGGTACTGATGATCCCCAAGGTAACGGTATTGTCCAACCCGAGGGGATTGCCCACCGCGATCGCCCAATCCCCCACCTGCACCCCATCGGAGTTTCCTAGGGGAGCAATGGGGAGGGCCTCGTCCGCCGCATCAATTTTGATCACCGCCAAGTCCGTGACCTCATCAACCCCTTCCACAGTGCCCTCAAAGGTGCGGCCATCCTTCAGGGTCACCGTGACCCGATCTGCACCATTCACCACATGGGCATTGGTGAGAATGTCTCCCTCGGGGGTGGTGATAAAGCCAGAACCCTGACCCCGGAGCAGTTCCTGCTGGGGAGTGCGGGGAAAGCCATCGGGTCCGCCAAAAAAGCCTCGAAAAAACGGATCGTTGAACAGGGGATCCAGATTTTCTCGGACAACAGTTTTCTCGGTATCGATGCGGACCACCGCAGGACCAACCTGCTGTACGGCTACCGCCACAAAGCTCTGAGCAGGTACAAGGGCAGCAGCAGGTTCCGAGGGCGTCGGTGCAGTGTCCTGTGCCCAAGCAGGGGCAAGCCCGTTGGTGAACACCAAGACGACCAGCAGAATCCCCAGCAAGAGTTGCCTCAGTAGGGGCTGCCAGAGTCCATATCCGGAGATGAGTTTGCTTATCACCATGCTTTACTCCCAATGCCTTGCTCAAATGCCTTGATCTAAAGTCCCCCCACCCCATTCACTGCATCGATTCCCATGGGGGAGGCGGGCAATATTGCCAATACGCCCATACTGACCCAAAGTGTCTGGCTAGTATAGGGAGGGATGTCCCCCGTGAAGGGGGCGTAGTTCCCGAATCTTGACTCACAAGCCACCGTAAGTCACCGCCCAAAACCGATGCCCTATTTGCCCTATTCTTCCCTACACGCCCCCAGCACCGGAGGGCAAAACTCCACCCCAGTCCACTGCCCCAATATCGGTCACCCCCCCACCGGGCAGCCACCCTACGGCTTCGTTGCTCCTGCGGAGCCGCTACGCGAACAGGACAGGCAAAGGATTGCCCCTACAAGACATTCAATTCAAAACTCAAAACTTAAAACTCAAAACTCAAAATTCCTAAAATCTGTCCCCTGTCCCCTGCCACCTGTCACCTCCCACCCCCCATCACCCGTTCCCCCGGTCACCTTTAGGGATAAAGTGCGCCCTATCCACCTCGCTCTCGGTGGCCTAGTGCTCATGGGCATTGTACTTGGCGGCTGTAGCACCCTCTTCCCCACTGCCACCAACGGCGAAAAATCCTACGAGCACAAATTAACTGAGCACCTGATCCAAGAAGGTGTCACCATGTATGGAGCCTTCTGGTGCCCCCACTGTGAGGCCCAAAAGGAACTCTTTGGCCCAGCCCTAGACAGCGTCCCCTATGTGGAATGTGATCCCGGTGGGGAGTCTCCCCAGCCCCAGCTTTGCCAAGATAAGGGCATTCAAGGCTATCCCACCTGGGAAATTGACGGCGAATTCCATCCCGGTGTCCGTTCCCTAGAGGAGCTCGCAACCCTGACTGGTTTTCCTCTTCCCACCCCTTAGAGCACCTTCCGTCGGCACGTACATATCCCATCCACCCCCTTCTCTCTGGCCGCATGACCATTATCAACCCCTCCTCCCTCAACCGTTCTGACCAAGCTGATGGTGATGTGCCCTTGGCTCCGGTTCCCCATTCCCATCCATCGGACGCGGATCATGGCAATGCCCACCCCCACGTCCATGATCCTGAGTCACTGCGGCGCATTTTGAACCGTCTGGCTCGCATTGAGGGTCACATTCGCGGTATCAAAACGATGGTGAACGAGAGCCGTCCCTGCCCCGATGTCTTGGTCCAGATTGCAGCTGTACGGGGGGCGTTGGACCGGGTAGCGCGCCTGATTTTAGATGAGCATCTGACGGAGTGCATTGGTCGGGCGGCGGGGGCGGGTAATATCGAGGCGGAGATTGAGGAGTTGAAAATGGCTCTCGATCGCATCCTGCCCTAGTGTTCCTTCAGGACAATGTTGACGGGTCGAAGACCCTCAAAATTTAACCCCCACTAAATTCCAGGATTTCAGTCATCCGTCAACCCTGAATTGACTGAGCACTAGGGGCCTATCCGACAGAGGCAGTTGGAAAATAGGGCAATCCCTGGGCGAGAGAACCGAACCTCGCTTTCTTCTAGGCTCTGATAGCCTAGAGCGTGTGGATAATTAACGGGGAAAATGCTTGCGGGGTAGACATGACCACGCCCGCCCTACTGCATCAAGCTAGGGGCTGTAACCGCCCCATAACCAGGAATCTGGCTTTGATTGTCCACAGCCCCTAGTTCTATTAATTTGGTAAGGAATGGGGAGCGCAATCGCACGACTTCATGGACGGGGAAGCCCCCATCCTTTAGTCTGGTACCGCTCACCTAGTAATGCTCACTTGGTCTTAGGAGGTCATCCATGGCAGCGACTGACTTCAAGGATTACTACTCGGTACTCGGAGTCAGTAAGACAGCTAGTGCTGATGAAATTAAGCGGGCCTTTCGCAAGCTGGCTCGTAAATATCACCCCGATGTCAATCCGGGGGATAGCACTGCTGAGGCCAAGTTCAAGGAAGTCAGCGAAGCCTACGAAGTCCTCTCAGATACGGAGAAGCGCCAAAAATACGACCAGTTTGGCCGCTACTGGCAGCAGGCGAGTCGTAATGGCAGCAGTAGTTATGCTAACCCGGCGGATTTTGACGGGTTTGACTTTAACAACTACGGCAGCTTCGATGAATTTATCAACGAACTGCTAGGGCGTTTTGGCTCTGGCTTTGGGGGTCCGGGCGGACCCGGTGCTCCCGGTAGTGCGGGCGGTCCTGGTAATTACACTTACCGCACAGCCCCCCGGAGCGGCGGCTTTGGCTTTGACACCGGAGCCCCGCCTGGAGCCAGTGGCCAATCCTTTGACCAAGAGGCCAGCATTTCCCTCAGTCTCAGCGAAGCCTTCAAAGGCACCCAAAAGCGCCTGAAAATCGGCAGTAATGAGGTGGAGGTCCGCATTCCCCCCGGTGCCAAGCAGGGCACCAAGGTGCGGCTGCGGGGTCAAGGTCAGATGAATCCCTACACTCGACAGCGGGGAGATATCTATCTGGTGGTGAACCTGTCTGCTCACCCGGTTTTTCAGTTGGAGGGGGAGACCCTGGTGTGTGAGGTGCCCATCACCCCCGATGAGTCGGTGCTGGGAGGGAAGATTACGGTGCCGACTCCTGACGGCAGCGTCACGATGAATTTGCCCCCTGGGGTCAAGTCTGGACAGTCACTCCGGCTCCGAGGCAAGGGCTGGCCCAGTCCCAAGGGGGCTCGGGGCGACCAGCTTGTGCGGGTGGTGATCACCCCGCCCAAGTCCCTCAATGATCAGGAAAAGGCTCTATACGAACAAATTCGTGATCAGCGCACCACCGATCCCCGTAGCCACCTCAACCTAGTGCAGCTCTAGCCCATGACCAGTTACCAAACTCCCGCTGACTATGAACTAGAGCAGGAAGCCTGGTGGGTTCAGCGCTGGGTAGACCTGCTGAATCAATATCGGTTCAAAAAGCGTTTGGAGCGGGGGCGGCGCTATGCCCGAGAGGGTAATATTCTGGACCTTCAGTATAAAAACTCGAAGGTGGTGGCTCTAGTTCAGGGCACGGCTCCTGAGCCCTACCAACTCTCGATCTGGCTAGATGCTTTTGCTGATGAGGACTGGGACTATGTCATTGACACCCTGTCTCAGCAGGCGATTTTCTCGGCCCAATTACTGGCGGGGGATATGCCGTCGGACATTGAGGCGGTCTTTACTCGCAATGGCTTGAGTCTGTTTCCCTTTACCCTGTCTGATGTTCATTCTCGCTGTAGCTGTCCGGATCCCAAGAATCCCTGTAAGCATATTGCGGCGGTGTACTACCAGTTGGGGGACTTTTTTCGGGAAGATCCCTTTGTTCTATTTCAATTGCGGGGACGCAGTCGGGACCAGATTCTAGAAGCCCTGAGGCAAAAGCGACAGCAGCAGATGGCGGGTGCTCAGACGGATGATGGTGCTGGTAGGGGTTCTCAGGAGGAGGAGATCACATCTCGGACCGTCTCCCCAGAGGGTAAGTTAAGTGAACCGGCTGAAGGCATTTCAAAAACAGGGGAAATGGCAGCTTTGCCCCAGATTCAGGAAGCGTCGGGAGGTGCGATGGCTCCTTTGGGCCGGTCTCTGACCAGCGCAATAGATCGTTTTTGGACCTACGATCGCCCCCTCGACTCCTCTCTAGTGGTTATTACCCCCAGCGGTGACACCGCGCTAGAGGTGCTCAACCCCATTCCCCTCCCGGCCAATGATGCTCGCGTAGTAACCGCCTACCTCCGAGATATCTACCAAGCCGTGGGTCAGCGGGCTGCCATGACCGCCCTCAATCCCCAAGCGGAAGATTGAGGGGGCTTGTTTGAGCGGGCGTTAACGGCTAGCCGACATCAGGCGGCGGAGGCCCGTCCAGCCGATTACCACGTAACCAATCGCTAACAGCAGTCCGCCTGTAGCCACCCGAATGGCTGACTTTGTGGCTTCCCGCCGTACCTGCTGATCCGCCGCCTCTCGCCGGGTTCCAATTTCCGTTTGAATACGCTGTTGTGCCTCCTGAGCACGCTGATTTAGAAACTGATCTAGCGCTTCAGGATTGCCTTGGAACTGGCGTACTTCCTCTGGCAGTTGGCCGGTTTGAATCGCCTGTTGCAGCAATTCATCATCCTGAAACAGGAGATTGAGCTGGTCGCGTTGCTGAGACAACTCCCCGGCTAAGCGTTGCTCTAGTTGACTGGTGGCCTCTCCCGCCTCACGGCTGACTTGGGCGAGGGCTTCCTGACTTGTGGTGCGCACATTAAAAACGTGGGTGACCACAATAATGAGAAAAATGATGCCTAGTAGGCTAGACAGCGAACACACCAGAAACCGTAGGTCAAGGAGCAAATTGCTCCTGCGACCACCGCTGCCCGCCATCCGCTCCACCCAAAGTCCTGTCAGCAACAGCGCAATCCCGACAAGGGGAACAATGCCCCGATCTACTAGTTGGGTGGTTAAGCCCAGTAACCACTGGGGGTTGAGGAAATCTGGGGGCAATAGAAGGACGAAATAATCGATAATCGCGGAGATGATGGCGACTAAGCCCACGATTTTGAGGGAAATCGCAGCTAGGGGGGAAGCGGCGGGGCCAGTCATGGGATTGTCAGCGGTCATATGGGCCTGCTCGGGACACTACAGTTCTCCATTCTGCCCCGTGATCTGTAGAAATGGTCACAGCACCGTGCAAAAACTGGATGAATCTTCCGATGGAGGGTTAGGGATTGGGGGTTGGGGTGATGTTGTAGGAGCTGATACCTCCCCGTGAAGATCCTATCTGCCCACAAGCTCGACTTGAGGTTTAACCCCTGGCCTGACTGGAAGTTTGGGGATCCATGACTGAATTGGGCATCGGGGGCGGCGACGAGGCCACTGGGGGGCCATGTTCAGGGCCGTAGGCAACATTGATCTGGCTCTGGCGCTCATACAGGCGGTTCATGGCCTCTGGCGATTGGCCTAGGTGGTACATCAGCTTGAGTTGCTGATTCAGCCATGCCTGCCGATAGACTCCCCGTTGGCGAAAGCGGCGGGCGGAGGTGGTGACGGTGCCGGGTAGGAGTATGGGGGGGCCAAATTGCTGAAGCTTTTGGCTGAGGGCGGTGTCTTCAAAGATATCCATATCGGGGACACCGCCAATGCTCTGCAACAGGTCGCGGCGAGCAAAGATGCAATGGTCTAGATACAAAATTTGGCCCCACCGCGATCGCACTTGATTGGAATACCACGAGGTAAAGCGCAGTAGCCTATGATCCCAATCGAACTGATGGTGGAACCCGCCCCAGGCGACTTGGGGATCCGCGATCGCAGTTTCGATCTGAGCCAGAGCAGTTTCCGGGGGCAGTAGGGTAGCCGGGTGATGCAGCAAAACCGCCCGTCCCTGGCTAACTGCAATACCGACAGAAAGCCGCTGGGCGCGGTTACGGACATCAGCCTCAATTACCGTGACTCCGGGCCAGTCGTGGAGCACTGCGGCAGTATCATCCCGACTGGGGCTAACCACCGCAATCACCTCCTTCTCTCCTACCTGGGCGTCTAGGTTGGCGAGGATGTAGGGCAGATAACCATGGCGTAGCTCATTCAAGCAGGGCAAGATGATGGAGAGCACGGGGGGTGTGGGGGTGATGGGGTGGGGGAGTGATGGGGTTTTTGAGTTTTGAGTTTTGAATTAAATATCCCGTAGGGTGCATTCGCGAAGCAAAGATGCCGCGCCAGATGCAGGGTTTTGGGGTAGGGGCGCGGTTTCCGCGCCCAATGCAGGGGGTGACAGGAATTTTGAGTTTTGAATTTTGAATT
>NZ_KI913949.1:213088-287405 GCF_000332095.2 Leptolyngbya sp. PCC 6406
GTGATGGGGTGGGGGAGTGATGGGGTGATGGGGTGGGGGAGTGATGGGGTGGGGGAGAGGTGACAGAGAGTTTTGAGTTTTGAGTTTTGAATTGAATTTCCCGTAGGGTGCATAGCGCTAAGGCGCGGCTTCGCCCACGCGAAGCAATGCACCGCAGAGATGCCGCGCCCAATTCAGGATGTCGCTGTAGGGGCGCGATTTCCGCGCCCAATGCAGGATGTCGCCCATGGAATTTGTGTTCTGGTGCTCTGGCTCTGCCTGGGTAACTTTGTCGGAGGCTCTGCCTCTCCTGTGTTCCGTAGGGGCAATCCCTTTGTGGCATGGAATTCCCTTTCTGCCTTCTGCCTTCTGCCTTTCGGGACTAGGGCTGGAGGGGAACCAAGGTGGCCCGATCGCCCTCAAAAACGAGGTCAAACCCAAGATTCCGAATGCGTTCCAACGCGACCGCCTGGGTTTCCTCATTGACCGCATTAGACCAGATCTGGAACCAGGAGTTGACCTGGGCTTCGGTACTGTCCGGATCCTGCTTCAGAAACTCTGCCGTATTACGGGAAACATTGGCCGCATTGGCGGCTCCGGGGGCAGAGGATTGATCCGCCCACTGGGCAGCGGTGGTAAAGGACCGCTGAGCGGCCTGGGCATCCCCTAAAAACAACAGTTCATCAATAGCCTTGTATCGCCACAAAATGTAGGACTCCGGGGGAAAGGTGGGGGAAAGGCTTTCGATCCCTTGCTCTAAAAGGCGCACCGTGGTTTCTGGCTGGGCGGCGTAGAAGGAAACCGTTCCCCATAGAAACAGGTAAGCGCCCATAAAGTAGGGATCGCGATTGACGATCACCTCAAAGAACTGGGGCGTGACGCTATAATCCGTCGCTGCCCGTGCCTCGCTATTACCGAAATACTGCAAAAAGCCCAAGAAGGTCCAGTCAGCCACCAGGTTATCAAAGCCCAGAGCAGGAGCTGATTTCCACAGTTCGAGCTGAGCCCCAGTTAATGCTTGGGCAGCAGCTTCTGCATCTACGTCGATGGTTTGTTGGCTGGTGCGAGCCTGGAGGCGAGGCATTTGCAGGACCGCCAGCCCTCCTCCGAACATCAGCACACTAATCAGAGTTCCGACAATGCTGCGCATAGCGTCGATTGTGTTGAGAGAAGCCAGTCTGTTGCGATCGGGGCAAGGGCGGAATCACCCAAATGCTATTGCCCAAGTTCTAATCTAATTCCTCGGGGGGCAACTCTGGCAGCGGAGTATCCAAAAGCGCTTTTTTAGATCGCTTCAGATCCTTCCAAAGTTTCTTGATCTGGTCGTAGGCTTCGCCAGGGGGGATTTTGCCTCCCGTCTCCAAGTTGCACAGGTAGGATACCTTACTGGCAAATTCTTGCAGATTGGAATTGAAGGTGACATTGGGCAGGCTAAACTCGCCCCAATAGCGACTGCGGGGGTTTAAAAAATCATCTCTGGAAGGAGGAGGGGAATCTGCCATAGGACAAGTTAGGTTAAGTTCAGTTGGGTCAATTAGGATCATTACTAGCATAAGCAATCTACCGCTACCGCCACCCTCCGGTGATCTAGTGGCCGAAAAAAACGCAGTAACCCTGGAGATACTCTGGCGCTTCTTTATAGCGTAGGTTGAGGGACAAAACCCACGGAACCAGCAGGACTCCTAGAGCTTCTTCGTAGCGTGCGTTGAGGGACAAAATCCACGGAACCAGAGGTTTTCCCCTAGGACTTTATTTTCTGCGAGTCCCTTAGTGGGACACAGATATCCCATGGAGGAGGTGCTGATGGATTTGGGTAATGGCTTGACTGACCTCTGCGGCCACCGTCACCGGGCTGGTGGCTAGCCCTCGGACCATAGGGGGCAGGGTGGGAGGCATTTCCATGAGCACTAGGGGGCGCTGGGCTTTTAGGGCCAACCCAATTTCCGCCAGGGTACCCGGTCCTAGGCCACAGGCGACCACCACCTGACAAGAGAGCACATTGATCGCATTGCGTCCCTGGCCCTGGTCCGTGAGGATGGGAATGTCTACGAATGGTGACATTCCCTGGGTGTTGGCTCCTGGCAAGATACCCACGACTAACCCCCCTGCGTTGTGAGCCCCTTCACTGGCGGCGGCCATGACGCCGACATTGCGGCCTCCCGTCAAGAGTACCCAGTCCTGCTGGGCAATGTGGGTGCCTAGGGCACGGGCGGTGACTTGTTGGGCTGTGGTGGCGGTTTCGCCCGGCCCCATGACCCCGATGAGGATGCTTGCCATGACTGTCCCTTGAGGTTCCTAGAGGAAAAGCAATTATGTCGGTCATCTTAGAAGACTGGGGTAGGCTCTGGTACAGGGGCATTACACCTAGTGATGGGGATAGAATGAGACAAATCTTGACCTCTATGCCCCTGTCAACTGTTGATCAGGTTGATTAGATTGTTCATTAAATTCATTAGATTAATATAAAGACCACTATCGAGAGCGGCCAACGACTCGTATCGACTGGCGAAAATAGCCTACTACCGCAGGGCGTAAATCAGCCCACTATTGTCGCGTCAGCCCAACATGTTCTGGTCCCCTCTCCCTTTGGGAGAGGGCTAGGGTGAGGGGCCGAGGTGTACCACGATAGAACGGTTAGGATATTGACGCCGCAGGGTACTACTCTGTTGACCCTCACTGTTCGGCTGAGCTAATGTCGAAGCCCTAAATTCCTCTTCCAGGGTGGGCTACTGCTTATACACATCTTGCCCGCAAGGGTGTTAGGACTTATGTATACACGGTAGCCCACCAGTTCTTGCATTTTTTTGGTGCGATGCCGCGACTCTGCTTCTCAGACCTGCGCCGAGGCATTCAACTCGGAATTCAATCCAAGATCCTTTACCTGGGGCAAACCTTGGGCCTGCTGTGGGGCAGTGCGCTCATTCTGGGAGCTGGTGGTGCAGGGGCCGTGGATCAGGTACAGGTGGACTGGGGAGTACTGAAGACTACGGTGACGATCGCGGATCTGGAGGCCGTGGCGACAACGGGCCAGGTGCCTCCTCATCTGCGGTTTTATCGTCCCCTGCTAACGGTGGCGGTGCAGCAAACCCTGACCAATCCCTTGAGCCTGGATCCGGCTATTAGCGATCGCTTCATCACTGAACTGCTGACCTCTAGCAACGGCCAACATCTATTGGAAAGGCTCTTGGCGGTGGTCCCTGGCGTTAATCCTGAGGTGTTGCAGGAGGCGATACAGACAGCGGCTGAAGATGAAAATGGGTTTAATATTTTGGCCATTCTTCGGGCGCTGCCAGGGGAAACCCTGACGCTTGAGGGCCGGAAGTTACTTTCTCTGCTGGTACAGTTGGGGCTGTCCCACCTAGAACAGGCGGCTCTGAGTGGGGTGCTCAATCGTGCCCTAGAGGCGACGCCGGTGGTAGATACGACCTTTGACCCGGCAACCCCAGGCCCTGTTGAATTTAAACTCTGGTCTTTAAAAGTACGGGACCGCGATCGCGATCGCAGCATTCCCATTGATGTTTACTGGAGCCGTCATACCCGAGGCCCCCTGGTAATCCTGTCCCATGGCTTTGGGGCTGATCGCTATTTCCTGGCCTACCTGGCCGAGCATCTCGCCTCCTACGGCCTCACGGTGGTGGCTATTGAGCATCCCGGTAGTAATGTCGCAGCCCTTTCCGAATCCACCGGGGCGATTTTGCCCGCCCAGGAATTTGTCGATCGGCCCTTGGACGTAACCCTGGTGCTAGATCGGCTGGCGGAAATCAATCAAACTACTTTTCCCCTGCGGGGGAGTTTCAACCTAGAGGAGGTGACCTTAGTGGGCCATTCTCTAGGGGGGTATACCGGGCTAGTCTTGGCGGGCGCAAGGCCAGACCAGCAGGCTCTGACCCATTTCTGTCAGGGCCTCCAAACTAACACCCTGACCCCCGCCGACTGGTTACAATGTGCCGCCACGGACCTAGTGCTGCCAGACCAGAGCCTCGCGGACGATCGCATCACCCAATTGGTGGTCATGAATCCCATCATCGGCCAACTCTTTGGGCCAGAGGGGCTACGACAGATCACGGTGCCCACCCTGATGGTGACGGGAACCCAGGACAGTGTGACGCCCATTACCACCCAGCAGCTACGTCCCTTTGATCAACTCTCCGGCCCTCGGGCCTTGGTGGCAATCATCGGTGGTACCCACCTCAGTGTCGGCGACCCGAAGAATATCAACCCCGCCTTGACCCGAATTCCCTTTATGCCGGAGTTGCCCACGGAGGAAACAGCCCAGTTGCGCCAGTATCTCCAGGGCACGGTGTTGAGTTTTCTCATGCAGCAAACGCCAGCGGCCCATCGCTATCAGCCGTTTCTCTCTGCCACCTACGCCCAATCTTTTTCGACAGAGATACTGCCGCTGCGCTATAGCAATCACCTCCCAGAGCCCGTGAGCCGCTGGCTTTGGGCACAGGAAAACCTACATCGGTATCTCACCCCCACCTGGGAACGGGTAGCCTCCCTGGCCCACCTGGAACTGATTGGGTTACAACAGCAGTTCGGTGCCTTGGGGCGACGGGCGATGGCCCGTTTTCCCTTAGCGACGACGATCCCAGTCCTGTTTGGCCCCCCCATCCCCGAGACCCCCGAGCCTCAGACTGCCTACACCGCGATCTCTGAGGGGGCCTATCCTATTCGTGAGTAAGCCCATCGGGCAAAATCGTACCCCGCAGGTCTGCGTTGCGTAGATTCGTGTAATCCATACTGGCGTTGATCATTACCGCCTCAGTGAGGATAGCCCCGCTGAGGTTTGACCAGCTCAGCTTGGCTCGGTAGAGCGTGGCCCCCCGTAGATCTGCCCCCCGCAGGGAACTCCAGCTCAGGTTGGCCCCCCGCAAATTGGCACGGGTCAAAATGGTGTTGACCATATTGCAGCCCTGGAGCTTGGCGCGGCTGAGATCCACTTGCCGAAGATCCGCCATGTCTAGCACGGCTCCGCTAAGCACTGCCCCCATCAGTTTGGCCTCGGCCAACTGGGTATAGGTGAGGGTGGCGCTGGCGAGGCTGGCCTCTTCTAGGTTGGCTCGGGTCAGATTAGCCTTGATCAGACGAGCCCGGTTGAGGCTAGCCCGCGCTAGGTGGGCCTCCTCACAAATGCTTTCATCCAGGTTGGCCTCGTTGAGGTTAGTGTCTTCCATGTGGGCGCGAGTCAGGTTGGCGCGTATCAGTAGGGCTCCCCGCAGTCCTGCCTCCGTTAGGTTGGTGTCGATGGCGATGGCGTCACTCAAGTTAGACCCAATCAGATTCCCTAGCACCATCTGGGCTCCGGTCAGGTCAGCCTTCATCAACTTGGCTTCTCGCAGATTAATGCCCCGGAGGATGGCCCCCCGCAAATCTGCACCCACCAAGTTAGCCTCCCGCAGGTTAATTTCGGATGGATTTTGGTTGCGGAGATCGGCTCCGGCTAGGTTGACCTCTCGAAAATCTCGCTCTCCCGCAGAATAGCGGGTCAGCAATTCAGTTACATCCATGACTTCAGGAACTCCTGTTGTTGGTTTACGCAAAGGGTCACCAACGGCAAACGCCATAACACCCGTTTCTTGCATTTTCTTGAGGGGAATCTGCGATGGCCAAAGGCCGGTCAAAGACCATGGCGGGTTTTCCATTTTCCAAGCAGAATCCAGAACAGCCCGGTCAAAATGGCGGAGGATGTTCCTTCCCAATTGCCTGATCGCTTAATTTTAGAGTGCCCAAGGGGTCTAATCTAGTGATCTATGGCGATTGCGAGAGCCAAAGCAGCTCTAGACAGAGTATTTCGGCTTCTAGGAGAGATCACTGTCAGATCACTGTCTAGGAGGGATCGTTGCCTCCTACCCAGCCTTCTGTCTTGCCCATAATGTCTTTGACTAACCGCTCACTAAAACCCGCTACAAAGGAGATCGCGATAAAGAAGTAGATCTTCTGGGCGGCTTTGGGGGAGTCTGTCGTTAACAGACCTGACACCACGCCGGATTCTAGGGCCGCCATTAGGAAAACGGCGAAGGCCATACCTACCACGGGCCGAAAGAAGCCCACGAGGAACAAATCGAGATGGGTGTGCTGCTGGCGTTCGATGAAGTCGCTGGCGCGAACGATAACGCTGACAAAACTCCCTAGGGCTCCAGCGGAAACGACGGCCAAAATCAGGGGAACATCGATGGTGTCGATGCCTCGGAGAATACCATCTAGGGCCAGAATCACCTGGCGTTGCAACATTTGTTCCCAGGTCTCGGCGGTGCCACTCCAGGGGTACGGGGCGGTATTGGAGGTGGAGGACACTGATCTGGAGATGGCGATTGTTGAGCTTGTCTTCCCCTGATTTGGGGTGGGTGCAGAGAAGGTTTGGGATGTCAGAGCGTTGTCCATGAGGGTGCGGGTGCGATGGAGGGTGGCGTTGTGCTCTTCCAAGGCTTGGATCAGGGTGGTCTTAAGGGTGGCAAGGTCTTGGCTAATTGCGATCGCGCGCTGCTGGTTTGTGGTCAACTCTGCCCAGGGGATGGCCTGATCTGTCGGGGTGGAGGGGATAGGGGTAGAGGGAGGGACAGAGGGAGGGACAGAGGGGGTAGACTCCGTCAGCCCTGGTGCTGGGTTGGCACTAGAGACCTCCAGGGGTGGGGTCTTCTGCCCCTGGGCGGTCTGCCGAGACAGGTCCGCCAGCAGGTCTTTCTGGGTCTGGAGCCCGGTTTGCAGTTCCTCCAACAGGTTTTGCTGCTGCGCTAGGGACGCCTCTTCCTGCGCCATCAGAGGTTCTAGGGGGGTGAGCAATGCCTGGGCGCTGTTGATCTGGGTTTCTAGAAACCCAGATCGGGCTTGGCTGGTGGCGAGTTCTCCTTCATAGGTCTTGAGGCTGTCGTACAGCTCATTAATTTCCAAGTACTGGTAGCGTACACCGCTGGTAAAAAACAGGACCGATAGGGTGGCGGGTACGGCTGCAAAGAGCATCAAAAACCAGGTCAGACCTGATAACAATCGATGGTGGGGCGTCCCTGAGGTTCGTAACAGTAGACAGGCCAAGGGGTTGGGATGCTGGCCTAGCTTAATCGCCAGCTCTCGTCGCAAGCAGCGGACAAAGAGGAGATTCCGACGACCCGGTTTGGGATCAGGGGTTAGGAGGGCTGCGATCGCAAGTTCAAATTCCGGCAACACCTCCGGTCTCTGACGCACTGCCGGGAGCAGGGTAAACAGGCGGGATAACTCCACCTGTACCGCCTTACTGAGGGGGGCGGTGGCCATGGTTTGTCGCATTTGATCGATCAGTAACTGCAAGGCGGCTTCGGTGGTAGGGGTGTCCGGTGGCCCTTCTCGGTTCTGCCGTGCTTCTCCTTCCGGCGTCAGGGCCGCTTGCACCCAGGCCCACACCATATCTCGCTGATGCAGGCGATCCAGGTCTTTTAGTAAATGGCTGATCTCAGCCGCCACACTCGGTTCCAAAGCTTGCCGTTCTAGGGTGTCCCGCAACTGCACCACCAATGAGGAGGGTAGAGGGGGTGACTCCGTAGTCCAGGGCCGGGGAGGTACAAGGGACTGGGACGAACTGCCATTGGGTTGGGGAGAAGTGGCTTGGGGAGTAGTCATAGATACATTCCTGAAGGATCAATGGTCCTAAGACCCCGTAGGATGTGTTGACGCCTCCTCCTAGATCCGCCGTTCCCTACCCTTACCCCTCAGCACCCTCACCCCTCACCCCTCACCCCTCACCCCTGGTAAACACCTCTATGCCCAAAGGGGGACTGTGTCTTTACGCTTGTGGAATGGGCCTCTGGCCTGCCCTGCCCTCAGAAAACCGTCATCTATTGATATTTGCCTATGGGCTAGAAAGGTTGGGGCAGACCATGAATCAAGTTGACGCCACGGGCTATTTTTTACTTTGAGAAACTAAGGGAAACAGGCGACAGAAATAAGGATATATCGTAAATTTTTAGCGTTATTTGTTTAGGTGGAAAAGGCGAATATCTGGAGAAGCTAACACCTTACTTGAGGTGAAATTTGCAACATTCAGTTAAAATATCTAGTTAAGAATAACCTCAACTCTTGTTAAGTTTATCGGTAAGTTTATCGGGCTGCATGGGCAGAACCATAAGGCTTAAAGGCCCGTGAACCTGGGGATCGCACTAATACCACGGCCAAATCATGGTACAAAGACCACGAATGGGTGCCGAACCAGCCCTATTGGGAAAACCTGAGGTCAAGAGAAGTGACTGGTTTGCAACCTTTCGAGATATTCTGTTAGTTCTTCTCAGGAAGATGAAACGTCTGGTTAAGGGGTAGTCACCCTGGGCGAGAGGATAACTCTACACTGGAGACAGATAAGTTTGGAGGGATAAAGAATTCGGTTTTCAGCCGCCATATAAATCTGTTCTTTATCTTTTGTCTTCACAGCAGCTCAACGGGAGATTTTCCCATGTTTGATCAGTGGATCGGTTTTAAGTCCGGAATCTGGATGCAGTCCATCGACGTGCGTAACTTCATCCAAAGCAACTACGCCCCCTATGAGGGGGATGCTCAGTTTCTATCAGGGGCAACGGAGCGTACTGAGGGGCTTTGGCGGCAGGTTTTGGCGTTGATGAATGAGGAGCGCGATCGCGGCATCCTCGACGTAGACACGGCCCTGCCCACCAGCATTACCGCCCATGCTCCTGGCTATCTGGACCAGGGGGCGGAGCAAATCGTCGGCCTGCAAACGGACAAACCCCTGAAGCGGGCGATCATGCCCTTTGGCGGCATCCGGGTGGTGAAAAAGTCCCTGGAAGCCTACGGCTACGAGCTGGATCCTCAAACGGAGGAGGTCTTTACGAAATACCGCAAGACCCACAATGATGGGGTCTTTGATGCCTACACCAAGGAAATGCGGCTGGTGCGCCGATCTGGCATTGTCACCGGACTGCCGGATGCCTATGGTCGGGGCCGAATCATCGGTGACTATCGCCGGGTGGCTCTCTATGGGATGGATCGGCTGATTGATGACAAGAAGGCTCAGCAGGAATCCCTCGAAGTGGATGCCATCACGGAGGAGGTGATTCGCCTGCGGGAGGAACTGTCGGAACAGATCCGCGCCCTGTTTGAGCTGAAGGAGATGGCGATCGCCTATGGGTTTGACATTGGTCGCCCTGCCGCCAATGCCCAGGAGGCGATCCAGTGGCTGTACTTTGGCTACCTGGGGGCGGTGAAGGAACAGAATGGCGCGGCCATGTCCCTGGGCCGGGTGTCTACCTTCCTGGATGTGTACTGCGATCGCGATCTCCAGAACGGCCTGTTCACCGAGTCTGAACTCCAGGAATTCATCGACCACTTCGTCATGAAGCTACGCATGGTGCGCTTCCTGCGGGATCCTCTCTATAACCAGCTCTTTTCCGGTGATCCCACCTGGGTGACGGAATCCATCGGCGGCATGGGGAATGACGGGCGACCCCTAGTGACGAAAACCAGCTTCCGGTTTCTCCACACCCTCTATACCCTTGGCCCTGCGCCGGAACCCAACCTAACGGTGCTATGGTCCGAGCGGTTGCCATTGAACTTCCGCCGCTACTGCGCTCAGGTTTCCATCGACACCAGCTCTATTCAGTATGAAAACGATGACCTGATGCGGGACTACTACGGGGATGACTACGGCATCGCCTGCTGCGTATCGGGGATGAAGATCGGCAAGCAAATGCAGTTCTTTGGGGCGCGGGTGAACCTGGCCAAAGCCCTACTCTATGCCATCAACGGCGGCAAGGATGAAAAATCTGGGGATCAAATCGCCCCCCACTATGCCCCCATCACTGGGGACGTGCTGGACTACGACGAGGTCATGGCCCGCTATGACCTGATGCTGGATTGGCTGGCCAGGGTGTATGTCAACACCCTCAACGTCATCCACTATATGCATGACAAATACTGCTACGAGCGCCTGGAAATGGCGCTCCATGATCGCGATGTCTATCGCACCATGGCCTGTGGCGTAGCGGGGCTGTCAGTGGTGGCGGATGCCCTATCAGCGATCAAGCATAGTCAGGTGAAGGTGATCCGCAACGATGACGGGCTGGCAGTGGATTACGAACTGGCCGGGGACTATCCCGCCTTTGGCAACAATGATGAACGGGTGGATGCGATCGCTGCCGATTTGGTGGAACGGTTCATGAACAAGGTGCGGCAGCATCCCACCTACCGCAATGCCGTGCCCACCCAGTCCATCCTCACCATCACTTCCAATGTGGTCTACGGCAAAAAGACCGGCAGTACCCCCGATGGCCGCAAGGCCGGGGAACCCTTTGCCCCTGGGGCCAACCCCATGCACGGGCGGGATACCAAGGGAGCCGTTGCCGCTCTAGAATCCGTGGCCAAACTGCCCTATGAGCACGCCCAGGATGGGATTTCCTACACCTTCTCCATCGTGCCCAAGGCGCTGGGGAAAACAGAGGGCGATCGCATTGATAACCTAGTCAGCCTGTTGGATGGTTATACCCTCAACAGCGGCCACCATATCAATATCAATGTGCTGAACCGGGAAACCCTACTGGATGCCATGGAGCATCCTGAGCAGTATCCCCAACTCACCATCCGGGTGTCGGGCTACGCGGTCAACTTCATCAAGCTCACCCGTGAGCAACAGATGGACGTGATCAGCCGTACCTTCCACGAACGGATTTAGCCCTGACGAGTGGAGAAACCCGGTTTCTGGGGTGACCCTATAGACTCTGGGTCACCCCAGAAACCGGTTGCTACCCTCCATGAAAAACCCCCTCCCTTAGAGGCGTAATGCCGTACTAAGGGAGGGGGCAAGATTAACCATCGGGCTTAGCTTAGAAGCCTGTGTCGGAGTCCGTCGCAGTTTCGCAGGCTGAGGCAAGACAGTCCACCATAACCACCTGGATCAAAAAGTTACCTTCATAGGGGGCGGTGACGATGGGGAGATTATCCACCAAGGTATCACTACTAACCAATTCACCAGACCCAGCATCGTAGAGATAGATATCCAAATCAGAACAGTTGTCGTCGCAGATGCCATAGACATTCTCGTCGGTAAACAGATACCCCTCATAGGTCACTGACTCACCCGAACTTAACCAGTCCATACGCGACTGAGCCTGAGCCAAGCCCGCAGACCCCAACACCGCGATCGCACCCATTACCGTTGCGATCCCTGCTTTCCAATTCAACCGAGTCATCGTGGTTTTCCTTTGAGTATGGGGTAAAAAAGCTCACAGCAGCAACGCAGTGGCCCATGTAATTCTACTTATCAGGATTCCCAATTCACGTCATTAATCACACATGATTTACCGGAAATCGCAGACTCTCTTCCCCCAAGAATTCCCCTCTCCTGAGCAGTTCAGCCTAGAAGTTTCCATCCCGTCCCCGTCCCGTCCCTATCCCGTCCCCATCGTCATCTCTCCTGAAAACTTCCCATGATGAACGTCGTCCCCCATCCCTATGACACGCTGATCCCACCGGGTTATGTCAATCTAATGGGCTTGATCAAAAAGTCTACGGTGAATGGCCCCGGCTGTCGGGCGGTGGTTTGGGTGCAGGGTTGCGATCGCGCTTGTCCAGGTTGCTTTAATCCCGCCTCGTGGCCCTTTGAGATCAACCAGCTTGTCTCCATTGAGGAAATTGTCGAAACCGTTCTCAGCGAGCCCAGCCACGAAGGCATCACCTTCTCCGGTGGCGAACCCTTTTGGCAAGCCCCGGCTCTAGCGGAGGTGGCGCGTCGCATTAAAGCCGCAGGGCTTAACGTGATGTCTTTTACGGGCTTTACCCTAGAAGCCCTCCAGCGGCAGGATGCCCCCACCGGAGCCGCCGACCTCCTAGCCCAGTTGGATTTGCTGATCGATGGCCCCTATGTCCAAACCCAGGCTATCCATGATCCCACCTCTCCGGTGTCTTCCCGCAATCAACGGGTGCGGGTGTTGAATTCGGCATTGCGCGATCGCATCACCTGGGCCAGCGACCAAATCGAAATCCACGTCCTCAAGGACGGCAGCCGCATCGTCACCGGCTACCTGGGTAGCCTCGACCCCGATGGGTCATGGGGTCGAAAAATCCCGTAGGCTGGGCACCGCTCACCAAGCCCACCCTACCTACGCCCGCGTTGCTGCTACCCCTGGAACCCTTGGCGCTTAGCAACCCCCAGACCCACCAAGCCAAACACCATCAAAGCCCCCGTCGTCATCGGCTCTGGCACACCGATGGGTGGCTCCGTAATCTCCCGCTGAATCTTGGCCAGCGCCGCCGTCTCAAAGTCATCAAAACTGGAGGCCACCTGTATGAATGATCCCGTACCCCCAATCACATTGTTGGCAAAGTAATCATCCAGGTCGGGAAAATTCGGATCCCCCAGGATGGGCAAGCCATTGATGATAATGCCTTGATCCAAAACATCCTGACGGGCTGCACTCAACACATCCAGACAGACAGAGCCACACCCTGCGGTGCCTTCCCGGTTGCGGTTTTGGATGCCGTCACCAGAGATATCAAGGATGCGGCGATCGCTCGTAAACAAATCAGTGTTAAACAAAGTCAGCGCATGATCCATCGCCCCGGCAATATTCGTCCATTCACCAACGCTAGCAGTTCCCGGTCGGGGGGTGGCCTCAATGGCATCGGCAAAGGCCAAAACCGATGCCGCATCCGTCAGGTGAACCCAGTCAAGGGTTGTGGTTGGCCGAGTGGCCCAATAGGAGAAAGCCACCGCAATCCCCCCAGGGGTAGCACCAATATTCTGAATCAGATCAGTATTCCGAAAAGCATTGGCATAGCCCTGGCGTTGGAGATTAAACTCACTGGCATTAATGCTGCCAGAGACATCTACCGACAGCACCAGCTTGGTGCCCACCAGGGTCGCGCTGTAGGCCGCCGAAGCGAAAGCCATGGTCAGGGCCAGCAGTCCGCTGGCCAAGCCTGCTACCCGCAGGGACTTCAGGGAAAATCGACACCATTGACCACCACTAGGCAAGCCTGGTTTGCAAGGAGAAGATCGGTCTACCATTTCCATTACCTCAGGAGTCTTACGCAGATGTTGAGTAAGGGGACAAATTTGATACCTAGGTATCGAACTTGTCTCATCCAAAAGATGGCGAACTTACGCAATTTCCCTGATTTTGATGGTGCATTGCTAACCTGCGGACAACGCGACACCTTGGGGCAATATCTGTCACCCCGAATGCACCCCACCCCTAGACCGGATTACCCGGTACAGGGTGGGTTTAAACCCCACCTCTGGATCACCCGGTACAGGGCGGGTTTTGACTGACCAATGCCTGATTACCCGGTACAGGGCAGGTTTTGACTGATCAATGCCTGATCACCCGGTACAGGGCGGGTTTTGACTGTCCAATGCCTGATTACCCGGTAGATTCTGGCTAAACCCGCCCCTACGACCCGCCCTACGACCCGCCCCTACGGCACCCCAACGCCCCAACGCCCCAATACCCCAACACCCCAATACCCTCACACTCCCCCACTCCCCCACTCCCCCACTCCCCCACTCCCCATGACCACCGGACGCATTCACTCCATCGAAACCTGCGGCACCGTAGACGGGCCAGGGCTGCGGTTTGTGGTATTCACCCAGGGCTGTCCCCTGCGGTGTTTGTACTGCCACAACCCCGACTGCCGCCATCCCGAAGATGGTCGGATGGTGACCGTGGATGAGCTGATTCAAGAAATCAAAAAATATCGCAGCTACCTGCGGCGGGGGGGAGTTACCGTCAGCGGCGGTGAACCCCTGATGCAGCCGGAATTTGTCGGAGAAATTTTTCGGCGCTGCCATGAACTGGGCTTGCACACCGCCCTCGACACTTCTGGCTACGTCCTGCTCGACCATGCCAAACCCGTTGTGGCGCAGGCAGATTTAGTTCTTTTGGATATCAAGTCCTATGATCCCGATCTTTATCAGCGGGTTACCCACGTCAGTCTGGAACCCACGCTACGCTTTGCCCAATATCTAGCAGAAATCGGCAAACCGACCTGGATTCGGTTTGTCCTAGTGCCGGGACTCACTGATCCTGCCGCCAATGTGGACGGGTTAGCCCAATTTGTCGCTACCCTGCCCAACGTCGAGCGGGTCGAAGTGCTGCCCTTTCACCAAATGGGAGCCTACAAATGGGAACAACTGGGCTACGACTACGCCCTCAAAGACACCCCCCCCGCCAGTGCCGAGCTGGTGCAGACCACTCGCGATCGCTTTATCGCCCAAGGGGTGACTGTGGTGTAGGGGGTGAATGGATCATCAAACTCCCCAACCCCTAACCCATTCCCCACCCTCCACCCTTTACCCTCCCCCCTTCACCCTTTACCCTCCACCCCCCACCCTCTACACCACACAGCACACGGAGAAACCCCATGACCGTCAACACTCTCGACACTCTGCAAGCCCTGATCCAACGGGTAAAAGCCGCCCAAGCCCAGTACGCCACATTCACCCAGGCCCAAGTGGATCGCATCTTTCAGCAAGCGGCCCTCGCCGCCAACACCCAGCGAATTCCCCTGGCCAAGCAGGCGGTACAGGAGACCGGCATGGGGGTAGTTGAGGACAAGGTGATTAAAAATCACTTTGCCTCAGAGATGATTTACAACCGCTATAAAAACGAGAAAACCTGCGGGGTGATCGAAGCGGATGAAGCCTACGGCATTGAGAAAATCGCTGAGCCCGTCGGTATCCTAGCCGGGATCGTGCCGACGACGAACCCCACGTCTACCGCTGTTTTCAAAGCCCTGCTGGCCCTGAAAACTCGAAACGGTATTATCTTTTCCCCCCACCCCAGGGCCAAGGGCTGCACCATCGAGGCGGCGCGGATTGTGCGGGATGCCGCCGTAGCCGCTGGAGCCCCCCCCGACATCATCGGCTGGATCGACGTGCCCACGGTGGAACTGTCCCAAACCCTGATGAGCCACCCTGACATCAAGCTGATCCTGGCCACGGGTGGCCCCGGCATGGTGAAAGCGGCCTACTCCTCCGGCCATCCTTCCCTAGGAGTCGGCGCAGGCAACACCCCAGCGGTGATCGACAGCAGCGCCCACCTCAAAATGGCCGTCAACTCCATCCTACTCAGCAAAACCTTTGACAACGGCATGATCTGCGCCAGTGAGCAATCGGTGATTGTGGTGGATCAGGTCTACGACCAAGTGCGCCAGGAGTTCGCCGAGCGGGGAGCCTATTTCCTCACAGCAGAGGATCTGCCCAAGGTGCGGGCCATGATCCTCAAGGACGGTCGCCTGAATGCGGCGATCGTGGGCCAGTCCATTGCCGCCCTAGCAACCCTAGCCGGGATCACGGTACCCGCTGGAGCCCGCCTGATCATTGGCGAAGTGGAGACCATCGGCACTGAGGAACCCTTTGCCTATGAGAAACTCTCTCCCATCCTGGCCATGTATCGCGCCCCAAACTTTAGTACCGCCGTGGAGATGGCGGAAGCACTCGTCCAGTTTGGCGGACGGGGCCATACCTCGGTACTCTATATCGACCCAGCCCACCACGACCAGATCCATACCTTTGAGCAACGGCTGACTACGGCGCGGGTGTTGATCAATACCCCTTCCTCCCAGGGGGCGATCGGCGACCTGTACAACTTCAAACTAGACCCTTCCCTCACCCTGGGCTGTGGCACCTGGGGCGGCAACTCCGTCTCGGAGAACGTCGGTCCCCACCATCTGCTCAATATCAAAACGGTGACGGAGCGGCGGGAGAATATGCTCTGGTTCCGAGTGCCGCCCAAGATCTATTTCAAATACGGCTGTCTACCCACAGCCCTGAAGGATCTGAAAGGACGGCAGCGAGCCTTCATCATTACCGACAAGCCCCTGTTTGATCTGGGGATCTGCGATCGCCTCACCCAATCCCTAGACGAACTGGGCATCCGTCACGAAATCTTCCACGACGTAGAACCCGACCCCTCCCTGGATACGGTGATGCGGGGGCTGGATGTGATGAACAAGTTCAACCCCGATGTGATCATCCCCATCGGCGGTGGCTCCCCCATGGATGCGGCCAAGGTTATGTGGCTGATGTACGAACATCCCGACACGGAGTTCGACAGTCTGGCCATGCGGTTTATGGACATCCGCAAGCGGGTTTACGAACTGCCGCCCCTGGGTCAAAAGGCCATCCTGGTGGCGATCCCTACCACGTCGGGCACCGGGTCGGAGGTGACCCCCTTCGCGGTGGTCACGGACAATCGCACCGGGATGAAGTATCCCCTAGCGGACTATGCCCTGACCCCCAATATGGCGATCGTCGATCCGGAACTGGTGCTCCACATGCCCAAGGCCCTCACCGCCTACGGCGGCATCGATGCCCTCACCCACGCCCTAGAAGCCTATGTGTCTGTCCTAGCTTCGGACTACACCAACGGCATCGCCCTGGAGGCCATTCGCCTGCTGTTCAAGTACCTACCCAGGGCCTACGAAAATGGGGCCAGTGATCCCAAGGCACGGGAAAAAGTCCACTACGCTGCCACCATGGCTGGCATGGCCTTCGCCAATGCCTTTCTGGGGGTCTGCCACTCCCTGGCCCACAAGCTGGGCTCCACGTTCCACGTCCCCCACGGTCTGGCTAATGCCCTGCTGATCTCCCACGTCATCCGCTACAACGCCACCGATGCCCCCTTTAAGCAGGCCATCTTCCCCCAATACAAGTACCCCAATGCCAAGTTCCGCTATGCCCGCATCGCGGATCACCTAGGGCTGGGGGGCACCACGGAGGATGAAAAGGTGGAAAAACTGGTGGCGGCGATCGAGGCGCTGAAGCATCGCCTCAATATCCCCGACAGCATTCATGATGTGATTCCGGAGGTGGATAAGCAGTTCTACGCCGAAGTGGAGGAGATGGCCGAAAATGCTTTCGATGACCAATGCACGGGCGCAAATCCCCGCTATCCCCTAATCGCGGATCTCAAGGAACTCTATCTCCTCGCCCATCGCGGCTGCCGCATCGATGCGGCGCTCTACAACCAGGATGATACGGAGGTGGTTGAGGAAGCGGCTGGCGTTTAGGGTACCGCTATGATTGGCAGCGATCGCTTCAGCGATGGTGCGATCGCTTTTCGTAAACTATGATCAGGAACCAGAAACGGTTGTGAGATGAGTCCATAGACTGTACTTATAATAAAGTATCAGAATTGAGATTTGCTGGATGGTTGCCTTTCTCTTCTGGAATATCAACAAGAATAAAGCCACCTTGCCCCTCATTGCCGATATTGGTGAGTTGTACAGCATTGACATAATCTTGCTGGCAGAATGCACGATTGAACCAGGAGAGTTGCTGTCTCAACTCAATCATGGGCGAGACAATAAGTATTTCTATTTTGGATTCAGCAGGTGCGAAAAGATAGTTGTATTGACCCGCTTTAATGAAGCTAGCTTTATACGACCCGTTGCTGAGTCAAGCCGAGTAACTATTCGGCATCTTCAGATGCCTGGATTAATCGATATATTGATTGCAGGCACACACCACATTAGCAAAAATCATTCAAGTCCTACGAGCCAATATTCAATGGCCGAAGAACTCTCGCGTCTGATCAAGGATGCAGAAAAAAACGTAGGACATTCTCGAACAGTGCTAGTAGGCGATTTAAATATGAATCCTTTTGAAGAAGGCTTAGTTAGTGCTGGGGCATTACATGCAGTCTCTTCTCAGCAAATAGCACTGAGAAATACTCGGAAAGTACAAGGTACTGAATACCCTTTCTTCTATAATCCCATGTGGAATTTCCTGGCAGATGTACATGCAGATCCCCCTGGAACCTATTACTACTGCGCATCAGATCATATGTCATATTTTTGGAATGTTTTTGATCAAGTCCTGATCAGACCAGACCTAATCAACCGATTTGCGTTTCAAAATTTGAAGCGATTGTTAGAGATTGGTACAACCTCTTTGCTCTCGGGCAAAGGTATTCCCAGGAAAAACGTGTATTCTGATCATCTGCCAATAATATTTTCTTTGGATCTGTAATTTAAGGGAATGGACAAATGTCTAGGAATTTATGGCCTGAAGACTTAGTTGCTTCTCAATTTCGTTCACCAGTTGTAATTTTGAAAGAGCAAGCAGCTTTCTTAGAAAGACATACTAATAATATTGTTTCAGCCTTAGTCAAAAACGTCGAGGACTCGGCAACAAAAAATCCTTTTGTTTCCTCCAGCCTTGCAATATCTGCCGCCTCCAGCCTTGAAATATCTGGCACCGCTTCTCTTCTCAGATCACAAGCACAAATCAATAATACTCGATTGTTTGCCTATGACTTTTACATCACTGCGCCTGCACTCGGCAACTACCGATACCTCCTTTTCAGGATATCTCATGGCTTTGATGATGTGTATCCAACCACCATTTTTGTTGATGGAGACTTAAGACAAGAACTACAAGTTGAATCAGATCGCCTAGTGGCGAATTCCGAACAAGAATTTGAAGAGTGTCTAGCTGAAATTTTCAAGACGGCTAAAACCAAAAAGGTCATTTCTGTTTTGTTCTCTCAAGTTCAAAGTGCTTAGGTGTAAGTATGGCCCTAACTCAATTCGTCGAGATTAATCGCCATCTAAACATTGCTAAGGCTCTGCAAACTGTGGAACAGCGCCCCTGCTGGATGATGTTTGACGCTGAAGCTGACGTTTTATATCTCAATTTCCAGAATCCTGCTCAAGTCGCGACTGATAGCGAAGTAACGGATGATGATGTGGTGATTCGCTACGCAGGAGAAGAGGTGATCGGCCTCACAATTTTGTCCGTCAGCCAACGGTAATTTGCAAAGTCTGCCTGTTGCTTGAAAACCGCGATCGCCCCAACATATGGAGCGATCGCGCTAAACCGACTCAGGATCGATCCCTAACTCTCTCAATTTCTCGGCTAGGCGGTTTGCCCGTGAGTCCTCTTGGGCGATGCGCTCTTCTGGCGTACTCAACCACTGCCCGTTTTCGTTGTACCAATAGAGCCACTCGCGATCGTGCCCTAGATACGTGCCGCGCGATCTCTCCAAATCATGGCCAAAATGACTTCGAGCAAGTTGGGAATCAGGTGCTGCAACTCGTTATCCACGGGGGTATCGTCTGGGCGGACAACTTAGCGGAGGAGGGTAAGCATTGCCTGGAGTCGAACTGTGAAACCATCGCTGCTGTGAGTCAGGCCAGTGGCTCTATCTTAACGACTGGGGTGTTGGCGATAGCCTGTCTAAAGGACAATTGCCTGAGCATACTTGAGATTGGAGGTGAGATCCTCTCAGTGATGGGGCGATTGCTTTTCTATTTGTGTGAAATATTTTTACCGTACATCAATAAATTGTTGATTATGCCCAGGTAATGGGAAAAAGTGTTCATCTTATCTCTTATCCTTCCATGTATTTCCTACTATTTCTACTTGCAATCGGCTTTGTGACAGCAGCAGCGTTCTTCTATCAGCAGCTTCAAAAGAGTAAAGACGAATACAAAATTGCAGAGCAACGTGCTCAAGAAGCTGACAAAAAATTGAAAGCTGCTGACAGAAAGTATGGCGGCATAATCTCCAAAGAAGAAACTATTAAGAAGCTCGATACAAAGATTGTTGTACTTCGCGATCGTCTCAAGCAGCTACAGCAACAAGCCGACTTTCAAGAACAAGAAATTAATCACAAAATCGGTACGTTAACGGAGAAACTATCTAAGCTTGAAGAAAAAGACTTTGTTGAAGAATTTGGTTTCTATGAATCAAAATATGATTTTCAGGAGGCAACAGAGTACAGAGAGCGTTTAGACGAGATTCGAGCCAAGCAAAAGCAATTCATTAAGGACAAAACCGCAGCAGTTTGCAATACGGAATGGACTGTCGCAGGAAGTAAGCGTGAAGGCCAAAAAATGGTCAATAGCTTTCTCAAACTTGTGCTTCGAGCCTTCAATGGCGAATGTGACTCGGCAGTGAGCAAGGTTAAATACAACAACGTTAATACGATGGAGAACCGTATTCAGAAAGCCTACAATGCTCTCAATAAACTTTCTGAAACGACTCACTGTGAAATCACACCTGAATACCTGGCCTTAAAGCTTGATGAATTACATCTAACTCACGAATATCAAGAGAAAAAGCAAGAGGAACAGGAAGAACAGCGAAGAATTCGTGAGCAAATGCGTGAAGAGGAACGTGTCGCAAAGGAACTAGAGAAAGCAGGCAAAGAAGCTGAGAGAGAAGAGAGACAGTATCAGGAAGCTCTAGAGAAGGCTAGAAAAGAGGCTAAAAGTGCGACTGGAGATCTACAAAGAAAACTGCAAGCCCAGATAGAAGAATTACAGAAGAGAGTTCAAGAAGCCGAAGCTAATAAGGAGAGGGCAATTTCTCAGGCTCAGTTAACTAAATTTGGACACGTCTACATCATTTCCAATATTGGGTCTTTTGGCGAAAACGTTTATAAGATTGGAATGACAAGAAGGCTCATACCAGAGGAGCGTGTAAAAGAACTCGGAGACGCTTCTGTTCCCTTTCCATTTGACGTTCACGCAATGATTTCTTGTGAGAATGCTCCCGAGCTGGAAAATAGACTACATAAGATTTTTGACGAGCAGCGCATTAACAGCATCAACACGCGAAAAGAATTCTTCAGAGTATCTCTTGAAGAAATTGCTGAGGCTGTCAAGCAAATTGACAAGGAACTACAAACCTGTACATCAGACCTTAAAATAACTAAGGTTGCCGAAGCTGTTGAATATCGTAAGTCCTTAGCAAAAGCAAGAAGTCAACAGGTAGTTAAAGTTTAATTCAGTGCCGATAGGAGCGATTGCGCTAGTCAGCGAGTTGAGTGGGACGTTGGGGGCGATCGCGGACGAGATGAGGCGCGATCGCTTCCCAGACAGGCTAGCGCGATCGCGCTAGTCGAGGAGATAATTGAGGTGAGGGGGCGATCGCGGCGCAGGTTCAGACGAGATCGCGCTGAGGAAATAGAATCATTAACTATAAGAGCGCGATTGTCCACCGGACAGGCTAACGCCAACGCGGCACAACTCCGAGATAGACCCATGCAGTACCCAGACATTATTACCATCGAACCTGGTAAACGCGGCGGCAAACCCTGCATCCGGGGCATGCGCATTACCGTCTACGACGTTTTGGGATACCTCGCCTCTGGCATGACCTACGACGAAATCCTCGAAGACTTCCCCTACTTGACCCAAACCGACATTCTGGCCTGCCTGAGCTACGCCGCTGATCGTGAGCGTATCACGATGACCATTACTCCATGAAGCTGCTTTTCGACCAAAATCTTTCACCTCGGCTGTGCGATCGCCTAGCAGACCTTTTTCCCAACTCAGCCCACATCGATTCCCTTGGACTCGGCACAGCCGATGACCGTATCGTCTGGGATTACGCCCGCAAAAACGAATACGCCGTTGTTACCAAAGACTCCGACTTTAGCGAAATCATTGTTCTACTCGGTTTTCCACCTAAAGTCATTTGGATTCGTCGCGGCAACTGCTCAACTCGCGCTATCGAGCAAATCTTACGTGACAACTACGATGCCATCCTGCAATTAGAAGCCAACGAAGCAACTGGAATCTTGACGTTGTTTTGACAAAGACGGCGATCGCGGATGAGGTGAGGAGCAATCTCGGTGAGGTTGAGGGGCGACCAGGGATCATTCATCAATAATTACCCCCAGATACAAGCGAACAAACTCCTTCGCTGCCATTGGATCGAGCACTTTGAGCGCCTGAGTAATCTGAGCAATATTTTCAGCGCTGGGATCCAGACCATGATACCAGCGCCCCACATTGGCGCGACTAATGTTCATTTCCACAGCCAGCCGATTTTGGCTGATGCCGTAAGCGTCCAAAACTTGCTTCAGTGCCTGACTTGCCCTTCCCATACTCTGATCGTGTCAGAGGTTCTCAAGAAGGTAAATGTCACACTTGTGGATACATAGGGTTCGTGCTAATGTCACATTTATGACGACATTGAGTTGCTTCTCCTATGTTCCAAGAATTCATTCCCCACACTGAAATTTACGCGCCGCCTCCCGCTGAAGGTCAGAGCCTGACATCAGCCCGTGAACCTGTGACTATGACCGTTGTAGGATCAAAGCCTGGAGTTGAACTCGTCATCAAAGTTTTACATCGCCTGGGATTTGCCGAAGCCAGGGCTTGGAGTAAACCACAAATTGATCCTAGAAGCGGTAAGTCTATGCGCGTCCTAACGAAATGGATTCGGCATTAGCACATTGACACGCTGTGGGGATCGCAGGAAAGTTGCTCAGAACAGCAGAGGCGAATATGTCAAACCCTCAATCTAGCTGGGTTAGTCGCTATCGGAATATCGCCAAGGCGTTGCAAACTTTGGAACAGCGCCCCTGCTGGATGACGTTTGACGCTGAAGCCGACGTTTTGTACATCAATTTTCAGAATCCCGCTCAGTCTGCAACCGATAGCGAGGTCACGGATGATGATGTGATCATTCGCTACGCTGGAGATGAGGTAGTTGGCATCACGGTTTTGTCAGTCCGCCAACGGTAGAGGGGCGATCTCGTTGAGGATGGGAGGGCGATCGCGGATGAGATGAGGCGCGATCGTTCCCCAGACAGGCTAGTACTCCGGGGCGGAAATCCTGAGCCCATTTCCCCTAGGCGTTGCCTTTCTGCGGTGCATTGCTTCGCGAATGCACCCTACGAAACCCTGAAAATCAAATCTGATGATGCACCAGCCCAACATTTTCCGGTCCCCTCGCCCCCTGGGAGAGGGCTAGGGTGAGGGGCCGAAGTGTACCACGATAAATACGCCGCAGAGTACTAGTACTGGGTGGCTGAAATGACCTTACCATTGAGAGGTAGGGTAAAGAGGACTTTTCTACAATGGCTAGACTGACTGCCGCCAGGCTCACTTTGAGCGAAACGGAGCGGAGCGACTTAGAGCAATTGATTCGACGTCAGCGGACGTCACAGCAGCTCGCTTTGCGCGCCAAGATTATCCTCACAGCTGATGAGGGCAAAGGCCATGGCGAAATCGCCCGAGACTTGGGGGTCAGCAAAGAGATGAGTCGCCGCTGGCGGGGGCGTTGGCTGGAGTTGAGTCAACAACAGGTCGCTGTGGAAGAGCGCCTACAGGATGTCCCTCGTCCCGGGGCTCCGGCTACCTTTAGCCTCGAACAAATCACGCAACTCTATGCCCTAGCTTGTGCACCGCCCGAGCAGTATGGCCGCCCCATCAGTCATTGGACCCCTGGAGAACTGGCCGATGAACTGAGCAAGCAGGGAATTGTCGAGAGTATCAGTCCCCGTCATGTGGGCCGACTGTTGGCCGAGGCTGACCTCAAACCCCACCAGAGCCGTTACTGGCTCTCCCCCCCCCCGACCCTAACTTCGAGGACAAAGTCAAAGACATTTGCCAGGTCTACGAACAGGCTGCCACTCGTGCCGAACACGGCGAGCTGACCTTCAGCCTGGATGAGATGACGGGAATCCAGGCTCTGGAACGGACGATGCCTGACATCGCCATGAAGCCGGGACGCTGTACCCGCATTGAGTTTGAGTATATTCGCCATGGCACTCAAACCCTGATTGCCTCATTCAATGTCGCTACCGGACAGGTGGATCAGGCCACCGTGGGAGACACCCGCACCGAGCAAGACCTCGAGAGTCACCTCAGAGCCTTACTGGCCCAAGTTCCAGATGCCTCCAAGATTCATCTGGTCATGGATTGCCTCAACACTCATCAATCGGAATCTCTCGTCCGACTGGTGGCGGAACGCGAGGAAAAACCGATTCATCTGGGCCAGAAAGGGAAGACGGGCATTCTCCTGTCTATGGCGACCCGAGCGGCGTTCTTGAGCGACCCCAGCCATCGACTGGTCGTTCACTTCACCCCCAAGCATTGCTCCTGGCTCAATCAAATTGAGCTTTGGTTCTCCATCCTGGTACGTAAGCTACTCCGACGTTCGAGTTTTACCAGTCAAGCCCAACTCAAGGCGAAGATTTTAGCGTTTGTCGATTACTTCAATCGCACCATGGCTAAGCCCTTCAAGTGGAACTACACGGGTAAGCCCTTGGTCGCATAAATGCCTTGGCCACTTCCGCCAAGCAGTACTAGTACCAACGCAAAGTTTCCCACCTGCCCAACTCTAACTAAGATATTGAGTACAGACACAAAAAAGTTGCCGTTTCTATGGAATCCACTAACGCACTGACAACTGAAACCCTCAAAGCGCTGATTAAAGAAAGCCTGCGAGAGGTTCTGCGAGAAGAGCGGCTAAACCTGAGTTAACTGCTGATACCTTTCGTCAGCGACGAGGAACAAGCTGAAATTGAAGCTTTCCTGGGTTTTCCCGAAACCTACGCCGACGAAGAATTTGTCAACCTTACCGATTGGGTGCGGCAAAGCTCAAAGGGCAGTGGGAAGGCTACTTTCGGCTGCGAGTCGGGCAAATCCGAGTCATTTTCACCTTAGCTACTAGGATGCGTTAGGTGAAACCGTAACGCATCGTAGGATTTTCAACTCGGATTGATGCGTTACGCTGCGCTAACGCATCCTACTGGATAGAGGCTTCAATATTGTACTTTTGTCCCTTGGTACTGGACTGTTAACGGGTGATGGGTATCTAGAAACCCTACCAGGCATACGTTTCGGTCTGTTTATGGCAAATTAGCTGGAACCCTTAAAAGACGAGCCTTCTAGACATTCATCACCTCTTTAGAGACCAGTGCCCCAAAACGGGTTCCCAATATTCTGTTCTTTGTATTCGCATATCTCTGGAAAGATCGCCAGGACTGGTTTTTTGCCCTAGACATGGGCGTTTCCCACACCACCGGAGTCAACCCACGAGTACCCGTGGTGCCTCACAGCTTTGCCAGTCGCCCCCAAGCCCTGGCATATACTGAAGCCAGTTAAGTCAGTCGCCTAGTGTTAAAGGCTAGTCATGGCTCAAGAACTCCTCAAAACAGCGACTCACACCTTCGAATACTCAGATGAGTATCCTGACGGTATCGTTACGGCGATCGATACCAGCCATCTTGTAATTGAAGACGATGTCCCCGTGGATAATTGCCAGTCCGCTCAGCAGCAACGGCTGCTGATTGACGCGCTCTACAGTGCTCAGGCTATTCCGCTGCCCTTTATTGCCGAGGCCAATGTTGGGGTTTTTTACAAGCTGAAGGGTGAGCCAATTGTTCCCGATATATTGCTCAGTCTGGGAGTAAAGCGGGCCGAAGACCTCTTTCAACGGGAGCATCGCACGTACTTTGTGTGGCAATTTGGCAAAGTCCCCGATGTTTGTATTGAAACTGTGTCTAATCAGGAAGGTGACGAACTCTCCCTGAGCCCCAAGTCTCAGCACCAGGGCAAAGCGCTGGGCCAAAAAGATATCTATGGGTCTAAGTAACTGCCTCATTAATGGGGAGTCTTCAGGCCATGATGTATGTAGGTCGCCTATACAAGGAGAGCGAGTTGCCATTGTGCAGCTTGGCGGCAAAAAAAAGAGGGCGTTTCACCGTAAGTGAAACGCCCTAGCTTCATTCGCTGAGAGGAGAACACAGACAACAACCTAATCTGAGTCTTTATCTGAGTGTTCTTGCTCTTGAGTATATCTTATTGAAATCGATTGTCAACAAAATGGCTGCGCTCAACCTTCGAACTCCGAAGGTTGAGCGCAGCTCAAACGAGCTGCCTGAGTACAGGATTGATCCGTAGCTCCCTATCTGTAGGTGATCTGAACGATAGAGATACAAGGATAAAGGAATGCATGTCTTTTCCCCACCCGCCCCTTACTCCGTCATCGAGAAACAGCACCTTCTATGGGAATCTCTATCAACAAAATGCCCATCCAAAGCCCAGCAATGGGAAGGTAAAAGCGGATCTGACCCAGGTCCGAATATCCTGACGGTAGACTTGGGTGCCCTGCTGTCGTTGAATGCACTGACAAGGTGCTGTAAAGTCAGGCAGCCAGGACAGGGCGGGGCGCAAATAAAGCTTTGATCGAGGGAGGCAGCAAACCTGTGATACGATGAACAATTGTGGAAGGGGGGTCGGTGCCCGAGTGGTTAATGGGGGCGGACTGTAAATCCGCTGGCTACGCCTACGCTGGTTCGAATCCAGCCCGGCCCACCACATAAACCCAATTAGCTCTAGTTAGTTATGCTAATTAGCTAATGCCCATGTAGCTCAGGGGTAGAGCACACCCTTGGTAAGGGTGAGGTCATGAGTTCGAATCTCATCATGGGCTTACAACAGCTCAATCGTGGAACGGAGCCAAGCAGGATCCTTTCGCTATGGCTAAATAAGGCAGAAAGCTAGGATGGTCTCGAAAAGGGTGCCTCCTTACTTAATTAATTAGGGTCAAAACCCCCGCAGGCGGATTTTGTGGGTGGCCTACTCTGACTAGTGCTTGGTCAATTCATGATTGACGGGTGACCGAAACCCTGGAGTTTAGTTGGGGTTAAATTTTGAGGGCCTTCGACCCTCAAAATTGTCCTGACGGACACGACTTGGAAGGCTATGTCTTGAAACGGGCTGAAAAGACTGCCACGTCGTTGTCTCCATACAGACATCCAGTTCCCTGTTCACGTTAGCGGCTCCCTTAGGGAGCAACGGAGTCGTTGGCTTTGCCGCCCCAGAGGGGCTAGGGAACGGCAAGAACTCGGTGGTGTGGCTGGCTTTCTCCCTTCGGGAGACGCTAAAGCGTTGGCAAAGCCTGTCTGAAAGACTTACGACTCCGCTCAGCCAGCGGTCAACGGCTTCGATTCTCCGTAACCTTCCAAGTCGTGTGACGGAACACTAGTGGTCTGCGGCGTAAATACCCTAGCCGTTCTATCGTGGTACACTTCGGCCCCTCACCCTAGCCCTCTCCCAAGTGGAGAGGGGACCGGAAAATGTTGGGCTGGTGCATCATCAAGTTTGATTTTCAGGGTTTCGTAGGGTGCATTGCTTCGTGCGGCTTCGCCCACGCGAAGCAATGCACCGCCTAGGGGAAATGGGAACAGAATTTATGCCCTGCGGTACTAGCCTGGTATGGCAGCGGTTTTGACCGCTAGGATTGAAGATTTTTTGAGGCAGTGGCCAGTCCTGAGGCCGCTGCCATCTCAGATGCTATTGATGGGCGGAGAGAGACTCGAACTCTCACGACCGAAGCCGCCACATTTTGAGTGTGGTGCGTCTACCAATTCCGCCATCCGCCCTTGGATTGCGTTTCATTATTATACTGGCTTATCCCCGACTGCAACAGCATTTGATAGTCGGAACTTTGTGCCCAGTGGTCGATCTCTTTGGCCCGCAAAACGGGCAGGGGATGGGTCAGGTTTTGGTTGCGAAATTGCTTGACTACATCCCCTAAGGTGGTGGCACTGGCGACATTGTAGGCGCGGGCCTGCTCTAGAAAGGCATCTAGATTGAGTTGGGGGGCCAGAGAGGGAGAACCGCCACAGAGTTTCATCAGAAGAGAGGCCACGATGCGGGCATCTTGGGTGACTAGGAGGGCAGCGCGATCGCAGGTAAACTCCGCACAACGCACCCACTCCATAATCTGACTCTGGAGCCCCTGGGCTAAGACCTCTCCCCAGGGCAACTGGCTGGCTGCCAGGGTTAGCAGATTAGCTAAGGTCAGGTAAACACTGTGGTCACATTTCAAATGCCCCAATTCATGACCGATGACGGCCTGAATTTCCGGCGGGGTGAGTAGATCCAGCAGCGACGTATGCACCACGACAAAGGGCTGCTTGCCGCGCATGGCAAAGGTGTAGGCATTCGGTACTGGATGCTGGCGCACATAGAGCTGAGGAGGGTCTAGATCCAAAATGCGACAGGCATCCTGGAGCAGCTCGTGGAGATGGGGCAATTGGCGCTCCCCCACCAGCACACTGGCAGAAATATTTTCCAAATAAAAAACTTGCTCGGCAATAGGGCCGATTGCAGTCCGCAGGAGCACATCTAGCCCTGGTAGCTGCCGCAGCGTCCTCGTGGCCTCTTGGTCGAGAGGATGGCGAAAGGCATCGGCCTTGAGGCCCGTCAAGATAGTCTTTGCCGACACAGGTCACCTAAAAGAGCGATGGAGACCAGCAGCCCCAACCCCGTTACCTCCTCTGGCAAGGGCCAAGCACCGCTGGCGTTCCTCTCTACTATGCCGATTCCTACTAGCAGGCGACAAGGAGGTTCCCTGCTGGCCGGTTGCCGTAGTCAGGTTTATCCCCTGGGAAAGGCGACAGAAGCCGGAGTAGCCGCGCCTTGCGGCAGACTATCCCCCGTCACCCGCTCAATGTGAGCCCCAAGTTTCACCAGCTTTTGTTCCAACTGCTCGTAGCCCCGATCGAGGTGTTGCACCCCCGCCATGACGGTTTTGCCCTGGGCTGCGAGCCCCGCCAGCACCAGTGCCGCCGAGGCTCGCAGGTCTGTTGCCACCACTGGAGCCCCGGACAACACCGGTACGCCTTGTACAATGGCGCAGTTGCCATTCAATCGAATGTTGGCCCCCATGCGGTTAAACTCTGCCACATGACGCAGGCGGTTTTCAAACACCGTCTCCGTAAACATGCTGCTGCCATTGCTGAGGGTCATCAATGCCATGAACTGGGCCTGCATATCCGTAGGAAAACCGGGATAGGGCAGGGTTTGAATATCGGTGGCATGGATCTCTCGACCGGGGAGCAGCCGCACGCGATTGGGGGTTTCCACCACCACTTGGGATCCCGCCTCCCGCAGTTTGGCGATAACTGCGCCCAGTTGTTCGGGAATTACGGGAGAAAGGGAAATCTCTGACTGGGTAATGGCTCCAGCAACAAGGAACGTCCCCGCTTCAATGCGATCGGGAATGATGGCATAGTCGGTGCCGTGGAGGTTGGGAACTCCGGCAATGGTCAGGGTTTTGGTCCCTACACCGCGAATCCGGGCTCCCATGGCACGACAGAAGTTGGCCAAGTCCGCCACTTCCGGTTCCTGGGCCGCATTATCAATGATGGTTTCGCCCTCTGCCAAGGTGGCAGCCATCATCAGGGTTTCTGTCGCTCCCACGCTGGGATAGTCTAGGTAAATTTTGGCCCCCTGCAAGCGTCTGCGACTGCCGGGAATGGAGGCATGGACGGTGCCATGGTCAATGTGAACATCGGCTCCCAGAGCCTGTAGGCCCCGGACGTGCAGTTCTACTGGACGCGCTCCGATGGCACATCCTCCCGGTAGGGGAATTCGCGCAACCCCCATGCGGGCTAACAGTGGCCCAATGACGAAGAAACTGGCTCGCAGACGACTAACGAGGTCGTAGGGCGCACGGGTGTGGCTGATATCACTGGGGTCAATGTCTAGGGTGCTACCGTTTCGAGTCACCTTAACGCCCAGGGCTTCGAGAACCTGGGCCATTCGCCCCACATCCATTAGGTTGGGAATATTACGCAGTCGGCAGGGTTGGGAGCTGAGGACGGTCCCCGCTAGCACCACGAGAGCCGAGTTTTTGGCTCCGCTGATGGCAACGTGGCCTGAGAGGGGGTGCTTGCCCCAGATTTCCAGAACAGCGTCGCCAGCCTCGGGGGAAGCTGGGGATTGATTTAGACCATTAGACGTGACGATAGGTGTGTCCTCCAAGTCCGATAAAACGAAGCGGGCCGAAATGGCGTCTAGATTCTACCCAATTCAGGCTAGTCTCTCAGAAGAACTCTACTGTTTCCTGAGAGCAGATTTTTTCGGATTTATCCCCATAGCTGTGCCGACTATGAATTTAGGGCTGTAGAGGAGTTGACGGCGACCCCCTTCCTGGGAGATGATTAGCAACCGCAGCCGAAAAGCTGCAAATATGCGGAACTGGCGGAATTGGTAGACGCGCTAGATTCAGGTTCTAGTGTTCGCAAGGACTTCCGGGTTCAAGTCCCGGGTTCCGCATCATCAACCAAAGAGTAAGACATAGCCTAGGCAGGAGGTTAAAGTTGGGCCTCCTAGGTTGTAACCTGCCCTGAAAGGCTGGCTTGAGGCATACAATCGGAATTCTTAAACTCGATCCGACGATATATTTGTTTTTCTTAATAGGGCAGGTTTTGGCGGTAGATCCTCGGATAGGGGAGAGCGAGTGATGCTGACCAGTATTCAAAATCCGCTGGTGAAACAGGGTCGGAAACTCCATCAAGGCAAAGGGCGGCGATCGCTCCAGCAATTTCTGCTGGAAGGGACTCACTTGCTCCAGGAAGCCCTGGCGGTGGGTCAGCCCCTAGTGGTGGTCTGTGCTACTCCTGATTGGCAGGTACGCTATCCCGATCTCTGGCAGAGCGCGATCGCAGTTTCTTCCCGCCATGAAACCGTAGCTCCAGAGGTGCTGACGGCCCTGGCGACTACGGTGAATCCCGATGGCGTGGTTGCGATCGCACCTCACCAAGACGCCAGTCCCATGCCTGTTATTCCCCATCTGGGGGTGGCGGTGGAGACCTTGCAGGATCCCGGCAATCTCGGCACCTTGATCCGTACCGCCGCCGCTGCCCATTGTGATGGTCTGTGGGTCACAGGGGACAGTGTGGATTTAGAGCACCCAAAGGTGTTGCGAGCCTCTGCTGGCCAATGGTTTCGCCTGCCTCTGGCGATATGCCCAGATCTGCCGAACCAGATGCATCAATGGCGGCAAGCGGGCTGCCAAGTCCTGACCACAGGTTCTGAGGGTACCGTCCCCTACTGGGCCGTGGATCTGTGCCAAGCGACAGTATTGGTCTTGGGCAACGAAGGTGCTGGATTGAGCCCCGCTGTGCAGGCGGCAGCATCAACGATGATTACGATTCCCATGGCAGCGACGGTGGAATCCCTCAATGTGGGTGTAGCAGCGGCGGTGATTTTGTTTGAAGCCCAACGGCAGCGGTCGGCAGCGATGGGGGCATAGGAGATGGAAGGATCCGGTTTCTGGATCGGTGCTTGGTAAAGCTTTGTAACAGAGACGAAGCGAAAAACTACGCTAGAACCGCCTGAACACGTTACCTAGACTACCGATTCCTTTCCTGAGAAGACTGGAGTCTGTACACTAACAAGTGGTTAGCAGTATTCCATCCCCGTCTCCAAATAAGAATATGTCTGTAGTAAGCCAAGTTATCCTCAACGCCGACGACGAGCTACGCTACCCCAGTTTTGGCGAGCTCCAGAGCATCCAAACCTTTTTGCAAACGGGTGAGCGTCGCTTGCAAATCGCTCAGACCCTTTCTGAAAATGAGAAAAAGATTGTAGACAAGGCCAGCAGCGAATTATGGCGACGACGCCCTGATTTCATTGCCCCCGGTGGTAACGCTTCGGGCCAAAAGCAGCGGGCGCTGTGCCTGCGAGACTACGGCTGGTATCTGCGGCTGGTTACCTATAGTCTCATTGCCGGAGACAAGGAACCCATGGAGACCATCGGCCTCATCGGGGCTCGGGAAATGTACAACGCCCTGAATGTCCCGGTGCCCGGTATGGCAGAAGCGATCCGCTGTCTGAAGGACGCTGCCCTGGCGCTGCTCTCCAACGAAGATGCCCAGGAAGCTGCGCCCTACTTCGATTACATCATCCAGGCAATGTCCTAGGGTGGCCGACGATTGCCGTAGGCATCGGGGGAACTCACCGGAGAAATAGTCCCTAGTACCGCAGGACGTAAATCAGTCCACTATTGTCGCACCAGTCCAATATTTTCCGGTCCCCTCTCCCCGTGGGAGAGGGCTAGGGCTTCGGCGTGAGATCAGCCGAACGGTGAGGGGCCGAGGTGTGCCACGATAGAACGGCTAGGGTATTTACGCCGCAGAGTACTAGGTTCCCTTCTTGGCCTCGTCGCCAGAACAGATGTGCTGGTCAAAACTGCAACCCATGACCACAATAGAGGGGCACGGTTTACCGCTGCCTCTCTTTTTTGTGCCTATTTTGCTTGTGGCTCAGTCAGAACCCCATGGATTTTTTACAGCGATCGCAGCAGCAGCACCGCCGTTTGGGTAAGGTGGTCAAGTCCAACTCCCACTGTGACTACGTCGTTCAAGTGGATGATAGCCACGATGTCACGGTGCCTCCAGAGTCCGAAGATTATGGCTTTGGGCAATTCGTTGCCCTAGAGGATGGCGATCGCCACTGGGCTGTGGGGTTGGTGTACAACTCCCAACTGGTAAATCCCCAGTTCCTCAGCAATGGGCCACGCCTATCCAGCGAACCGGATCCCCTCTTCACCCCCGACCTGATCAGCGAAACCCGTACTCTGCTGGGGGTAGTTCTGGTGGGCACCCTAGCAAATGAAAAGGGGATCGCCTACGGCATCCACGGCATTCCCCGCGTGGTTGTCCCCGTTAACACTGATGTTTACAGTCTCAGCCCTGAGGCGGTGCATCGTTTCCACTGTTCGGAGACCGGACAGCCCCAATTTCGCTACTACAGCCATCTACTGCGATCGGGCGGACTATTTGCCGCTCAGTTAACTCAGCAGGTCCTGATGGAGCTGATCGACAGCCAGCGCTTCGCCGCCACCGATCAGCGGGCGCTGACGGTACTTTGCAAGGAACTCTCCTGGAAGAACACGATGGGGGCTATGGGGTAGGGGGGCTATGCGCTGGAGCTTTATCCTGGGCATTGCTAGCCACAAAAACTTGCTATTCATCACGGGCCGTTCCAGGTTCCTGAGAAGCGGAGAGATCCTTAGGTAGAGGGGACTTCAGACGTTGGGCCTCTTGGCGCAGCGTCTCTAGGTAGTCTTCAGTATAGGTTTCAGAATCCTTATCTTCAGCAGGCGATGGCGCTGACGGTAACGGTGATGGAGGCCGCTGGTTCACAGGGGTTTTCAGGTGGCGGCGAAAGTCTTCGGCCCGCTGTTGAAGCTGGTTAAAGTAATCAGTTTCGGCAATTTCTGCCACCTGGGTAATGACCTGTTCTTCATCAATTTCGATTTTGATCCTGAGAAAGTTTTTTACCTGGCGATAGACCGCCTGACCATAGGCGCTGCGATTAAAACGATCTACGAGGAGCACACCACCAGCAGCGATAGCCCCATTCAGGGCGGCGGGGACAAGGGGAATCCACCCGCCCTCTAGGAAGAGGAGAAAGCTGATGCCGTACAGGCTACCCCCGAGGGCAATTGCCCCTAGGCTAAACCATAGGGGGCGGCGCACGTAACCGGCCAACGCCGCCCCAGTCAGCCCCCAGAGTAGAATCCAGGCACTCTCACCCCACATCCCCCAGCTCCATATTTGCGATCGCGCATCCAGTACCGCACTGAGGAGTTGACTGGTGGCTTGGGCATGGATGATCACTCCGGGCAGGGTTTGACTATCGTCAAGGCTACCGCTGTAGGGAGTATAGAAGTTGTCCTTGGCCTCCGGCGTGGTGGCACCAATCAGCACAATGCGATCGCGGATCTGCTCTGGGGGCACAGCCCCAGCCAACAGATCCCCCAGACTCACCTGGGGGATAGCCTCCGTCACCCCACGGTAGTTCAGCATGATCTGGTAACCGGCGGTATCCACCCCTTGGTAGCCCCCCATGTTCCCCTCTAGACGCGGAATCACGGTATCCCCCAAGCGTAATTCTCCAGTTTCTGTTTGCTCCAGCTCGATACCCTCCTGCCTCAGGTAGGCTAGGGCAAGTTGCAGACCGAGGGAAAATAGGAGATTTCCAGAGGTATTGCATAGGTGTGTTCCGGTACTATTTGCCCCATTAGGGGGCGCAGCAACAATCAGGTTTCGCCGTAGGATCCCCCCCCGATCCACCACCAGATCGGAGAAGCCCACCTGCTCAGGAAGAGCATTAGGGGGGGGAGCCACGCCGCTATTGTCACCGCTGCTAATTTTACAAACGGTAAACACGCGATCGCTGCTGTTAAGAGCCGTCAAGAGCGCCTCACGACCTGCACCGATGGGGATATCCCGAAAAATATCCAAGCCGATCGCCCGAGGCTCCGCCGCCAGCAAAAGTGCGATCGCATCCGCTAGAGTCTGATCGGCTATGGGCCATTCCTGGCGACTCTGAACATCGGCCTCCGTCATCCCCACAATTAGGAGGCGATCGTCTGGCTCTAGGGCGGGGCGTAGTCGAACAAAGTGATCGTAGGCAGCTAGTTCCAAGCCCTGAAGCAGCACGAGTCCTCGTCCCCCCAGCAGGCAGACACTTGCCGCCACTGTGGCGAGAAGGATCGGTTGACCCATGGTCGCTAGCCATTGAGTGATCTCCAACACCCAAGCAGAACGCCGACTCGGAAATTGGGGCAGAGCCATGTACTTCAATGCCTCAAAGGACAGAAAACTACGTTACAGAAAAGAATCAAAATTTGATGACAAACTCAGGGATTTTACGGATCTAGGCTGTAGATCTATCGCAAGCGCATCGTCACTTCTTCTTAAAACCATGAACGTTAACCGCCACTTGCAATCTACCCTATCCCTTAGCGTCTCATTGCTTATCCTAGGCGGCAGCTTCATACTGCCAACAGGGGCAGGATTGGCTCAGTCGCGCCAGGTTCAACTCAATCTGCCCAACCTCAGCGCTCCCGGCAATCGACAGTCGGGCGCAAGCCGCAGTGAGAGTTGTATAAGCCCAGAAGATTCCCTATCAGCTCTGATGCCGGCAAGTAATTACGGTCTGACGATCGAGGGATATCCCTCCTTCTTTTTCTACCTGCCTGAGATCAGTGCCCAGGTCGTGGAATTTGCCCTTTATAACGAAACCACAATGGAGCTGGTCTATGAAGGACGCTTTACCCCCCAAGGAGAAGCGGGCATTGTGAGTGTGACCCTGCCCAACAACGGCTTCCAAAAAGCTCTGGAAGTTGGACAATCCTACTTTTGGGGGTTCTCAGTGGTTTGTAATGTTGATGATCCCAGTAGCAGCATCGTGGTGGAGGGCACCCTCCGCCGGATTGAGCCTTCTGCCAGTTTGTCCGCCGCCTTAGATACGGCAACGCCCGAGACCTTACCCAGCATTTTGGCTGAGGCGGGAATCTGGCATGATGCTTTGACGACCTCCGCTCCATTGGCAGCGAATGCCAATGGAGAAGCCTGGAAGGCTTTACTGGAGGCTGTGGATTTGGGAGATTTAACGACGACCCCTTTGCTGTCTGGAGGCTTGATTGTGGAACCGACGCCGGTATCTAATGCAATCCGCGTAAACTAAAGACATAAAGTTATGTGTCTTCCCATTCCTAGCTGGCCTAGGCTGTTGCCATGTCCGTCGTCGCTGCCGTTTCCGTTGCTGACTGCACTTGGCCTTGGCAAGGGTTACCCATTCGCTATCAGGTGGCGGGGAGTGGGGGAATCTCCTTGGTGCTCATTCATGGGTTTGGAGCCTCTAGCGACCATTGGCGCAAAAATATTCCCGATCTAGCCCAAACCAATCGGGTCTATGCCCTTGACCTCCTAGGCTTTGGCAAATCGGTGAAGCCCTTTCCCGGTAATCCCCTGCCCTACACCTTTGAAACCTGGGGCCAACTGGTGGTGGATTTTTGTCGGGAAGTGGTGGGGGAGACCGCTGTGTTGGTGGGCAACTCCATTGGTTGCATTGTGGCCATGCAGGCAGCGGTGATGGAGCCGAGTCAGGTGCATGCGATCGCAATGCTGGACTGCTCGCTGCGGCTGCTTCACGATCGCAAGCGAGCCACCTTGCCCTGGTATCGCAGTGCCCCCACACCCCTAGTACAAACCCTATTGGGGGTACCCCTCTTGGGTCGGTTCTTTTTTTCGCGGCTGGCGCGACCCCAAGTGATTCGTCGGGTGTTGACCCAAGCCTATGGCCGCCAGGAAGCAGTGACCGATGAACTGGTAAACCTGCTGCTGGCCCCAGCCCAGGATCCGGGGGCACCGGATGTCTTTCTGGCCTTTGTGCGCTATTCCCAAGGGCCACTACCGGAGGATCTACTGCCCCAGTTGACCTGCCCCGTATTGATGCTGTGGGGAATGGAGGATCCTTGGGAACCCATTGATCTGGGACGAGAACTAGCCCAGGCAGCGGCTAGCGTGGAGTTTATTGCCCTAGCGGGGGTCGGCCATTGTCCCCAGGATGAAGCCCCCGAGGTGGTAAATCCGATCCTGCGCGATTGGGTGGCTAATTTGCCGATGAAATCCTCTTAGTGCTCTGTCAAGCCTCAATTTGTAGGTTGGGTGCAGCGCTAGCGGAACCCAACATAGCCTACCGTTGTTGGGTTTCACTTCGTTTCACCCAACCTACGAGTATCCTCATCTTTAGTCTTGACGCTGCACTAGGCTGCCCCTGAGCGGTGGGTAAATAGGACCAAAACTGTCTTGAGGATGAGCTTGATATCGTAGAGCAGACTCCAGTTTTCCTGGTACTTCAGGTCTAGACGGATCACATCCTCAAAGCGCTTGATACTGGAACGCCCATTGACCTGCCATTCGCCGGTCATTCCCGGTTTGACGTCCAGGCGCTGCCACTCCATCACCTCATAGTGATCCAGTTCATCGACGGTTGGGGGGCGAGTGCCTACCAGACTCATATCTCCCTTGAGCACATTCCAGAACTGGGGCAATTCATCCAAACTGGTCTTGCGCAAAAATCGCCCCACCCGCGTAATGCGGGGGTCATTTTCATTCTTGAACAGGGGGCCTTCTACCTGATTTTCTACCTGATGCTTCATGCCTTCAGCATGCACCACCATGGATCGAAACTTCCAAATCCGAAAGCGACGCCCCATCCAAGAACAGCGGATCTGACCAAATAGGATGGGTCCACCATCATCTAATTTAATTGCGATCGCAATGGGAATCGCCAGCACCGTTGTCAAACCCAGCCCCACAATAGCCCCCACCACATCCATGGCCCGTTTGGTGCGGGAGGTCACGGAAGGATGGGGTGTGGGGATCGGTTTATCCGGGGCCTGGATTATCACCTTCGGGGGCGGAGCTGCCGCTGTGGCGATGGTAAACACCTTATCTAAATCCGTCATAGCCAGGGTCATCATCACCTGGGGGCCGACCTTTTCTAGGCGCAACGCAGTCTTATGCTGCTCGCAGAGTCGGCGGCAGATTACCAGTGCTCCAATACCGCTGCTGTCTACAAAGGTCGTCTGGCTGAAATCCAGAAAGAGCTTTTCGAGTTGGGGTCTCTGGTCGAGGAGTGTTTGGCAGGTTTGGCGAAATGCCATCGCCTCAGTCACGGTAAAGACAGGAGGAATGGGGAGCACACAGTGACGGTCAGAACACAGGGGCTGCATCGGGAGGAATTCCTCATCTAGCGACATATGAGGCTCCAGAACCAGAGTGGACAGAGAGAGGAAGAATCGGAATAAACGCCATGGGATTTTTACGACGGGGATACCAGCCAGGGCCGAGGCTGGAGACCGATGATGCGATCTCTAGGCTACCTGCCAGAATAGCTTGCCTGCATTCTCGGCATCACCGGTAGCTTGCCCAGCTTGCCGAGGGCACAGGATGCAACCCTAGGGTCGGCTGCGAAAGCGGAGAATCTCGGCAAAGGGGTGACCTGTGGACAGGTCGGGGGCTATAATAACCAAGCCAATTGAATACCAACTCTTTTTGACGTGGAAGCGTGGCTGAGCGGTTGAAAGCGCCTCCCTGCTAAGGAGGTAGGGGAGTAAACCTTCCCTCGAGGGTTCGAATCCCTCCGCTTCCGTCAATGGATTAACTTTTAGGGGCGTTGCTGTTTTGCAGCAGCGCCCCTAAAAGTGTTCTGCCTCAATCCCTGTTGGTCCGGATCTGAGCAGGACTCAAGTCGGGAATTACAGCCCAAACGGGCCTACCCAAGATTTGAGGGAGACGACCTAGGGGCTATGGACACCTATGGAAGAAGTCTGCCTACATGGAAATTGTATTTCCTCAGAGAAAAGCTAGCGTTGATCGCGGGGTAGCGGTAAGCCCTGGCGCTGTCGGCGACGGTAGATCAGCTCTAGCTGTCCCCCAGATTCTTGAATGAAAGCCCGTTGGCGGCGGTAGAGTCCCTGAAAGAGGTTGGCAAACACCAGGGTGACAATAGCAACCGTCAACCCCGCTGCCGTTGAGATCAGCGCATCCCCAATTCCTACGGTGACCCCGAGGGCACGATCGCTGTCAATGGCCCCCGGTTGGAAGGCTCCCAGGGATTGAATTAATCCTAAAACTGTTCCCAATAGGCCCAGCAGCGGGGCAATTCCCACGATAGTGTCTAGAACCGTGGAAAATCGTTTGAGTATAGGCAGCTCTGCCTGGGCCGCGCTTTCCAAGGCTAGACGAAACTCCTCTGGCGTGGCTTCTGACAGGGTTAAGGCGGCTAGGAAAATCCGGGCAGCAGGGAGATCTCGGTGCTGCTGGAGCTTGACCAAGGCTGGCTCGGGGCTGTAGCTGTAGCTCTCAATCACCGCACGAATTAAGGGTCGCTGCCGCCGTATCAGCCGACCCCAAAACCAAAGCCGTTCCACAATCAGTGTCGTCGCTACCAGAGACACCCCCAGCAGTGGGATCATTACCCATCCGCCCCCGAGTCCACCCGCTGCCCCCATGGCGTCCCTTCCTCTAGCGTACGCCGTTCATCATAGATGTTGCGGGGGATAGGATGTTGCGGGGGTGTCTTGTTTCCCGATGGTGGCCTACTAAATCTTGCCCAAGTCCATAAGTGGAGTTTCCCCACTTATGGACTTGGTATAGCTCTAAGTCGGTAGGCTCAATTATCTTGTAGACATCTTGTAGACAGGTTTGGACTTCGCTCAACCCTAAAACCCTTGCCAGATAAAGAGTCTAGCTGATTGAGCGGCGTCGTTCCTGACTACATCATGCCGGGGAAATGTTCGACCTGGGCATAGCCGCTGAAGACTAGATTTTGCCCTTGGGTTTCAAGGCGATTCAGCCGTAGCGTAATGCCATCCAGGTCAAAGCGATCCAGGTCCACCATGCCATTTAGCACCTCCAGCAGGGCGTTACTCAACAGCTTCGATAGAGGCCGGACCGACTCTGGCATGGATGCCACATCCGCCTCGGCGTTGGTAAAGGTGAGGCGGCGGCGCTTTTGCACTTCCAGGGTGGCCTGAAGGCATAGGGGCACATTGTCCCGATTGGGCAAATCCGTCACCGCCGCCACTACGACCCGCTGTTGGGGCAGAAGGGTGACATTCACGTCGCGAAAGGTGACGGGTTCGCCACCAGACAGGGCGGTCAGCTCTGGGTTTTCCAGGTTTGATAGGCGGGGTTTCACCAGTTCCGCCTCAAAGGCCCGATTAATGGCCTCCTCCGTTAGCACCACATGAGCAATAGCCTGGGTGGGCTGCTTGAGGCGAATTTTGCCCGCCAAAAGCGCCCCCATGTCAATGGCAACGGTATCGGTTTCAAAGGTCATCTCCGCCGTATAAAACTCTCGACGGATGACTAAGTCATGGCCGTGCATCTTAAAACTATCGATGGTGCCCTGGAGCAGCTTGCTAGGAGGGGAACAGCGAATTTCAACCTCTAGCCCTCCGGCTTGGCTGAATAGCTGACGTAGGGACTGGGTAGCTACGGCGTTGAGCATTCGCTCTCCCACATCCCCTTGTCTAGAGCCAGAAAGACCTGGCAGACGGCCTAGCATAGGCACTAAAAGCTCCGATGGTTCTCTCTAGTTGTAACAAAATGTAAACCACTTCGACAAAAGCTGGGCCTAGAATTTTCTAGCTCGGGGACCGTAGGGGCAAGGATTGGGGCAGGCAATCGGCTCGCTCTAGGAGATCTGCCAGACTCACAGCCTGCTCTAGCAGGGCTCCATGGCCGCTATGGGGCAGGTGCCCAATGCAGGCATTGGGCAGGAGGCGACCCAGGCGTAGGGCTTCAGCATGGGAGGGCAGGAGGCGATCGCGATCGCTGGCTAAGAGCACCGTGGGCATGGTCAAGGCTTGGAATCCCTCAGGGTTGGGATTGAACTCTTGTAGCATGGACAGTCGCCACGCCACACAGTCTTGGGGCACAGAGCGTACTGCGTTAATCAACATCCGCTGGACCTCGGGGGTGATGCGATCAAAGGCGGCGAGTAATTGCAGTGCGATCGCACCCGAACCGTGGAAAAGCCAGTCTGGAACCAGTGCAGCGGCCTGTCCAGCCCAACGACACCATACCTGGTGCCGCAGGGCCGAGGCCGAATTCAGTAGGATAAGCCGATGCACAATGTCCGGAGCCGTCAGGGCCATCTGGAGACCGAGGCAAGCGCCGTAGGATTCCCCCATGAGATACAACGGACGGCGATCCAGAATCGGCTGTACCTGGGCCAAAACCGCCGTTGCCAGATCGGGCCAGCTCTGACGATTCCCCATCGGAATCTGCACACAGCGGAGGTCAAAATGCGGCTCTAGGGCCGAGACTTGGGGCGCTAACAGTTGTCCTGTGCCATCTAGACCCGGTACATAGAGAAACAGGGGTAGGTCGGGCCGGGGGTCAACAGGGGCCAGGAGAGCGGGACAATCCCTATCCGTAGTATTGATCCCCATTCCTAGACCTGCCCCTGCTGTAAGAGACCATGGACTCGCCGCCAGCAACGATCCGTTAGATCTCGGGCTAGTCCAGCGCCCCGTCGCCCTCGATACTGTTGGCGCTCCGCTGCCGTGACCCACACCGGATCGCCAATGCGCACCTCTACCCGGCGATAGACCAAGACCGGGTGCCCCCCCGCCTGCTGAAACAGGGGCTCGGTGGGGTCAAACCAACTCAGCAGTCGTAGGGGAATCGGGGACTCGAACCCCTGTTCTGCGGAAACTAGGGCCACGGGCAGTAGAGCTACCTTATCCACCGGAGCCCGCAGCGCCAAATGGGCAAAGCCCCGATGAAAGGGATTCACCTGCCGGGGAGCTTGCAATTTCACCATGGGTTGAGCCCCCTCTGGAAAAATGCCGATGGTCCGGTGTTGCTGCATTTGCTGCATGGCCCAGCGGAAAAAAGGGCCTTGGCGGCGGTGAGGCGTATCTAGGGGAAAGGCCCCAAAGCGATCTACCACATCTCGCAGTAGAGGCACATTGGCCATGTAGTGATGGCAAGCAAAGGCAATGGGTTGGTGCAGAGCAGTCATCAGCACTGGGACATCAATCAGGCTGCGATGATTGCTCACCACCAGTAGAGGCATTCCAAGGGGAATATGGGTCCGACCAAACACCCGTACCTGTGTCCCCATCACCTGCAAGAGTTGTCGGGATAGGGTGAGAGGATCTTCTAACTCGGGCCATAGTGGTAGGGGTGCAAGGGCGACCATAAACGCGAAATCAGTAGGTTTACATTCCTTTACGGTAGCCTATCCCATCCTAGGGCGAGAATTCCCCGACCGTTGTTTTGGCTTAGCCATGGTTCAGTTATGGCCCCGTTGGGGGTTTATTCAGTTGGTAGGAGTTGACGGAGAACATAAATAAAATCTGCATTTTCTAGAGGATGGTTGCACCAATTCCCAGGACTCCCAACGACGATGCATCCAGATGGAGGCGGCAGAAATCTCTGCTCAATCGTGCTGTCTCTCCAGAAAAATTGCTGCCTTCCCCAGAGATGGAGGAAGAGAATTTAGGGGGTGTATTTTGTCAGGTCCAAAGCTGCCGTTAAGAACCACGCGATCGCAAAATCCCTGCTGTATGATTGGGGACATCAATTAGGAGATCTTTAAGACATCGCCTTTTATATGGGTTCAGCGACCGCCGATAACACCACATTTGCCGTTACAACTCCCCTTTACTACGTCAATGGCTTACCCCACATTGGTAGCGCCTACACCACCATTGCCGCCGATGTGATTGCGCGCTTTCATCGTCTACAAGGGCATTCCGTGCTCATGATCACGGGCACAGACGAGCATGGCCAAAAGATTCAGCGGACGGCCCAAGAGCGCAATAAGGCTCCCCAGGAGCATTGCGATGAGATTGTCTTGGGCTTTCAAAGCCTCTGGCAGCAGCTCAACATTGCCTACGATCGCTTTAGCCGCACCACTGCCCCCCGTCATGAAGCCATTGTGGGGGAGTTTTTTCAGCGAGTTTGGGAGCAGGATGATATCTACGTCGGTCACCAGCAGGGGTGGTACTGTGTCTCCTGCGAAGAATTTAAGGAAGAGCGCGACCTTCTGGCGGAAAAGCGGTGCCCCATTCACACCAACAAGGTGGTGGAATGGCGGGATGAGCAGAACTACTTTTTTCGCCTCTCCAAGTATCAGCAGCAGCTCGAAGCTCTCTATGCTGAACGCCCCGACTTTATCCAGCCCGCCACCCGCCGCAATGAGGTTCTGAGCTTTGTGGAGCAGGGCTTGCAAGATTTCTCCATTTCCCGTGTCAATTTGGACTGGGGCTTCCCAGTGCCCACGGATCCTAAGCACACCCTCTATGTCTGGTTCGATGCCCTACTGGGGTATGTGACTGCCCTTTTGCAACCGGAGGAGGAGCCCACGCTGGAAAATGCGATCGCACGATGGTGGCCTATTAACCTCCACCTGATCGGTAAAGATATTCTGCGTTTCCATGCGGTGTACTGGCCCGCCATGCTGATGTCGGCTGGGTTGCCCCTACCGGGGCGAGTCTTTGGCCATGGTTTTTTGACTAAGGACGGTCAAAAAATGGGCAAAAGCCTGGGCAATACCCTAGACCCGGTGGACCTAGTTTCCCGTTATGGTGCCGACGCCGTCCGCTACTACTTCACCAAAGAAATCGAATTTGGGCGGGATGGCGACTTCAACGAAGATCGCTTTATCAATATCCTCAATGCAGATCTAGCCAATGATCTGGGTAACCTGCTCAACCGGACCCTGAAAATGGCTGGACGCTATTGTAACGGCCAAGTCCCTGTGGTAGATAGCGCCTCCATCTCCCCCGCACATTTCCTCAAGTCCAAGGGGCAGGGGCTAGCGGCAGTCGCCGCCGCCGCCTATGAAGATTTGGCATTTAGTCAGGTTTGTGAGGGCATACTGACATTAGTGCGGGCCAGCAATAAATTTCTGGATGATAAGGCTCCCTGGAGCTTGTATAAGCAGGGACAGCAGGCCGAAACTGAAGCTGTCCTTTACGCCGTCCTAGAGTCGGTCCGATTAGCCGCCTACCTTCTGTCTCCGGTGGTACCGGGGTTAGCCAACGCCATCTACTCCCAACTGGGGCTAACCGCAGACTTTAACCAAAACGATGTCGGCACCCACTTGCCCTACGCTGACCACAGTGCTTGGGGTTATCTACCTCCTGGTCAACCCCTGGGGGAGGCCAAGCCCATTTTCCAGCGCATCGAAGTTGGCGAGCGAATTCCCTGATTTCTGAAACCGATGCCCCAGTTTTTTGGAATCAGACTTTTCACTAACGTAACCCATAGGAATTACCCTTGAAAATCATGATTAATAATCACGAAATGTTGGGGCATGATCCCATTTTTACCCCAGAGCAAGTTTTAGAAAACCGAGGCCGGGTCGGCATTTTTATTGACGGCTCCAATCTGTTTTACGCAGCCCTCCAGTTGGGCATCGAGATTGACTACACCAAGCTCCTATGCCGCCTCACCTCCGGTTCCCGACTGTTTCGCTCCTTTTTCTATACCGGCGTTGACCGTACCAATGAAAAGCAGCAGGGCTTTCTGCTGTGGATGCGGCGCAATGGCTATCGGGTCATTGCCAAGGATCTGGTGCAGTTGCCCGATGGCTCTAAGAAGGCCAACTTGGATGTTGAAATTGCCGTAGATATGATTGCCCTCGTGGACTACTACGACACCGCAGTACTGGTCAGCGGTGATGGTGATCTCGCCTATGCCGTCGATGCTGCTAGCTACCGGGGAGCCCGTATTGAGGTGGTGAGCCTGCGCTCTATGACCAGCGATAGTCTGATCAATGTCTCCGATCGCTATATTGATCTTGAGGCCATTAAGGAGGACATTCGCAAACTCCCCCGGAATAGCAGTAGCTATACCTATCGCCCTCTCAATCCCCTAGAGGAAGATGTTGCTGCGATTGAAGAGGTTGTGGCCAAGCCCAAGCTGAATTGATGCTCTGAATTGGTTCTGAGGAACCTAGAGGTGTCCCTTGCGTCCTGCTCAGGGGGCATCCCGTTGCCCTAGAATCCAGGCTAGGATCACCCCACACAGGGTAAAGGGAATCATGAAGCGAGCCTACTGGTTGGGGGCGGGGGCGGTCATTGTGGGATTGGCGCTGGTGGTGGGGCTCCGGGCCCTACGTCAAGGCCCTGGCAATGACTATCTGCCGGAGGATCAACAGGCGGAATTGGAGACGGGTCTGACCCTGCGGGATGTCACCCTAGAGCAGCCCGACGATGATGGGAATATACTCTGGCGGGTCAAGGCGGAGACCGTCACCTATAGCGTCGATAAACGGGTGGCGGTGGTGAAAAATCCTGAGGGAGAACTGTATCAAGATGGGGAGTTGCTCTATCGGGTGGAGGGGCAGGAAGGGGAAATTCGTGAAAACGGGGAATTCATTTTCCTTCGGGGTAATATTGTCGCCCGAGGGATCCAAAATAAGGTGGTGCTGCGGGGCAATGAAATGGAATGGCGCACCCAGGTGGATGTGATGATCCTGCGCGATCGCGTTACGGGCACCCATCCTCAACTGCGCGCTGCTGCCGAGGAGGTTCGGGTCTATGACCGAGTGAAACGCATGGATCTGCTGGGGGATGCGATCGCAAATACGGTAGTAGAAGATCCTAAAATCGAACCCTGGCTCAAGCTCCAAGCCGATGCCCTCCGCTGGCATTGGGAGGCAGAGGAGGTGGAGAGCAAACAGCCGCTACGGGTAGAACGCTTCCTGAATGAAACCATCACTGAGGTCACCACCAGCGATCGCGGTTTTGTGGATTTGGCCAACGCCCAGGTCACCCTCACCAGTAATGTTCTGGTGCAACTCCTCACCCTCTCCCTCAAAATTGCCAGCGAACAGGCGATCTGGAATGTGGAACAGGAGCAGGTGGTTATCGACACGCCCCTCAAGATCGATAGCGACGAACAAGCCACATCCCTCACTGCCCAGCAGGGACGGCTAGATCTAGCGGCGGATACAGTACACCTGAGCCGTGCCGTAGAGGCGATCAGTGCCCGCAATAATGGTCGCCTTACGACTGACAACCTGACCTGGAATTTAGCCGACCAGACGGTACTTGCAGAAGGGAATGTGAATTATCAGCAAGGAGACCCGAGCCTGACGGTACGCGGCCCCCGCGCCCTAGGACGAATTGAGGCCCAAACCGTGGTCTTCAGCGGCGGCGGCGGCGGCCAAGTGGTAACGGAGATTGTGACACCCTAGTACTCTGTGGCGCAAATACTCTGACCGTTCTATCGTGGTACACTCGGCCCTCGCCCTCGCCCCTTGGGAGAGGGGACCGGAAAAGGTTGGGCTGGTGCGACAATAATGGGCTGATTTACGCCGTGCGGTACTAGGGCGGCACAATGTTCCACATCATGACCCAAACCATCAGTCTTAAAGCTGGAGAGACAGCCATCATCTATCGCCGCAGTTTCAGTAGTGTGCCGATAGAAATTTGTTTTTACGCTACAGCATTGGCGGGGAGCGACCCTAAGGGTGAGCTGGAGATTCAAGGATCTCGTTGGGTATTTCCCCGACCACCCTTGCTCTATCCTTTGCAGCCCCAGAATATTGTTAAGGCTGGCTTCTGGGATACGTTTTTTAAGATCAAGGTGACAGCTCACATTGATCTTGAAATCACCTTCCCAGGGCAGAAACTTGACCGAAGCCGCTGGCTGATTTGGGTGATCGTTTGCGTGCTCATAGCCGCAACTCTCATTCTTTGGCTAGCAACCGCCTAGTAATCTGCGGCGTAAATACCCTAACCGTTCTATCGTGGTACATTTCGACCCCTCACCCTAGCCCTCTCCCACGGGGAGAGGGGACTAGAAAATGTTGGGCTAACGGGACGATAGTGGGCTGATTTACGTCTTGCGGTACTAGAGAGTTCCTGCCCTTACCGATGGAGTAGTCGGGTCACACTGCGCTGCCGCCGCCGAGCCAGCTTTGGAAGAAAGTTCAAGGGTTTCACGGTTTCCCGTTGTTGCTGTGGAGTTCCAGCCTGCCGCCGCTGCCACCATCCATCTACGGAGAAGGTGTTGAACCGCAGCCCTGCCAGCAAAATACACAGCAGGAAATCGTAGACCAATTGGCTTCCCGCTGCATCCCAGTTTTGCAGCAGGGTGACACCGTACATGAGAACAACCATCAGCCCCAGTAGCGCGATTAGCGACAGACGGGTGAACAGCCCAAGGGTCAACAACAGGCCAAAGATAAGCTCTATGGGGGACACGAGAATCGCATTGATCTGTACCAGTGGAGTGGGGATAAAGGTTTCCTGGAACATCCCCACCATGGTATCCACGAAGCCGGGAATATTGCCTATGCGGGTAAAGCCGTGGTTAAAGAAGTTGATGCCCAGGATCACCCGTAGAAAGGTGTAGGCCAAGACAATATCGCTCTGACGCAGGTTAGGAGAGGAATTAGAAGAGGTCATAGGAATTTCTCAAGGGACTGCATCGCCAAGGCTACATATATTACGAGTTCTTTACAGATGTGGATGTTTCCTGGAGACATCTCACTTTTGCAGACCCACTCGCAGAGAAGCCGTTCCGCGTCTACACCCCAAATCCCTCTCCCCTATAAGCTGCGTTCCGTCTAAACCGCTGCATCAAAGAGCACGGTGGTCATATAGCGCTCAGCCCAATCGGGGCCAAAGGCTTTTTCTAGAACCCGGCGGGTTTTGTCATTTTGGCGCTGCTGGCTGCAATAGCGCTGCTGTCCCTCTAACGTTTCCTCCTGGCGGTCTGGGGCAGGGGCCATAGCGACAGCCTGCTGACAATGGAGGGTGAGGTAAGCGGCAACTCGCGCTACAAATTCCTGTTCCTCGGCTCCATCGGCGGGGCGCACAAACAAACATATCTCTGAAAAAATGTCGCCCCAGGTAGGGATGTCCCTAGGCTGGCTAAAGCTTGCAGGCAAGCTGCCCAGGGTAGTGATATAGGGGGCAGAAAGTTTGCGATCGCGACTTGTTGGCGATAGATCCACAATGGCGGCGCTAATCTGGCCCCGACCTCCAACGAGATCGCAGCCAAACATCGGCAGGGGATAGTCCAAGCGAGGAAACATGACGCAGTGGAGAATATCTAGGGTTTGCCCCACCCGCGCCAGTTCTAAATGCAGCTTACGGAACTGGGGGGTTTGATAACAGGCATTCTCAATCACCAATCGCTCCCCCTCCAGACGGCCCTCGATATAGCCCAGATCCTCCGGCAGTTGGTAGGGCTCCAGCGTCAAGTGTTGCTGCCAGATCCCCTCAATGGTGTCTGCCAGTTGGCGAATCATGGGATGTTGCTGGGCTCTTAAGGACTGGCTGGGGGATGGGCCGGAGGAGGAGGTCATGGCGGGCAAGGGGAAAGGAAACCAGACCTCCAGAATATCAGCCCACCATGACCACCCTCGGCCCCTGGCTCATTCCCAGCTCTCCTTTGGCCCTCCTTTGGCCCGCCCAGGGGATGAGTTTTGAGATGGAATTCCCTGGGAAGGGACACTTGGCAATTTATTGGCACAGTTCTATCCTGAGCCCCCCTCAAGCCTAGGGAGAATTGGAGTACAGTCTTAGCACTGGAGTTCCTATCCGTGGTTAATGCCAGCGTCGTGCTTCCCTTCAATTCCCAAACCCTACCCGGCCTAAACCAAGAGGCTTATCAGTCCCTTCAGCAGTCTCTCCAGGCCGTCCCTCCCCACCACATCTGGTTTGCCGCCTGTGACGACATTCCGCTGCAACGGCGTCTAGCAGCCATTCTTGACCGCGTTCTTCTCTCCACCGCCACCCAGGAAGCCGAACCGATCTCCTGGCTACGGGTTGATCCCCAGCGGCCAGATGTCGCCCAACAGATCATGGCGCGCGTCCAGGGAGAAGCTCCCTTTACACTGCCCTATTTGCAAATTCTGGGGGTGGAGCAACTCACCCACTGCGCCTCGGAGGAACAATATCGATTTTTGGCTTCCCTGCGGCGGCTGGCGACGCGGTGGCCGTCCCTGAACTGTAGCTTGGTGCTATGGTTGCCACGCCCTTGGCTACGGCAAGTCAATCGGGTTGCCCCCAGTCTGGCCCAGATCTGCGATCGCACCTTTGAGTTTTTAGGAGACCCTACCCCCCTAGCGGACCCAGAGGGACCAGAGCACCCCCTCTCGGAGAGGGGATGGGCAATTCCGAGATGGTCAGAGACTGGGCCGAATGGACCATCGCAGCCCTCCCAACCCCCTGTTGATGCCCCCGCTGCCCCGAGTGCATCCCCTACGAATCCTGTCACGCCCGCTCCAGACCCGCCTCCCGGACTGTCCCCAGGATCAGACAATGGCCCCCCGCCAGTGGACCCACCGCCGTCATCCACCTCCTTGTGGCATCAGCTAGAGGCAGATCTATCGAAGTTAGAGCAGGCCATTCCCCACCAGCGGGCATTTCCCCCTCTGAAGCATCAGCCCCAGCGTAAAACGCCATCACCGAGCCCATTACCCCAGCCCCCAGAGGGGCGGCGTCCGCCCTCAGCTCCCTCAGCCCCTTCTCCACGGAGAGAGGGCTACCCTCTCTCCGTGGGCCATCAAACCGGGGCGGCGGTACTTCTAGCGGTACCGCCCAGATCCCTCCAGGCTCCCCCCCAGGACCATGACACCGCCGTGGAGCGGGCCTACGCCCTGCGAGATCGAGTCGAGGCCGGGGATCACAGCCCCGCTGCCCTAGAAGCGGCTATCCAGCAGTATGAAGCCCTCCTCGCCCGTTCTCCGGAAGGACTCGACCTTCAACGAGCAGAAGCCCTAAACGATCTGGGTAGCCTCTACTGGCTCCTAGCCCAGCAAACGTCCCCCCCCGCCGATCGCTATCGTTATCTTCAGGACAGCCAACGCCATTACGAAGCGGCTCTAACCCTCCCCAGTCAGGTTCTGACGCATGATGCGCGGGTCCGACTCCACAGCAACTTAGGGGGGGTGTACTGTCTGCTGGCCGTCCATGGCCATGCGGAGGCCCATTTGGGTAGTGCGGTGCGGGCCTTCCACCGGGCGCTGCAATATACCACCCCAGAGGAAGACCGGACTACCTACGCCACGCTGCAAACCCATCTAGGCACTGCCTACTGGAGTCTGGCCCAGCAAAGCCACGCCGCCAGCCATCTCCACCGGGCGATCACCGCCTATCAGGAAGCCTTGGCTCACCGATCACCCCACACGGCTCCCTTGGCCTATGCCCAAATCCAGAACAATCTGGGCATCGCCTATTGGAGTTTGGCCCAGCAAGAACGGCCTGTAGCGCTTTTAGAACAGGCCATCGCTGCCTACCAAGATGTGCTGGCCTATCGCACCCCAGCGGTGGATGCTCCTGGCTATGCCGCTACCCATAACAATCTGGGCACCGCCTACTGGGATCTGGGGCGACACTGTGCCCAGGGCAGTCCAGAACAACGCCAAGCTTGGGAAAATGCGATCGCAGCCTATGACGTAGCCCTCACCACCGTCGAGGTTCCCTTGAGAAATGTCCCCAGCCCGCTTGGCTTTGATCCCTGGGCCACCCATCACAGCCTGGGGGTTGTGCACGACCAAGTTGCCTTGGGCCACGCCACCCCCGCCAGAGCCCACCACTGGCGGCAGGCCATTACCCACTATGTCTATGCCCTAGAGGGCTGGGATGCTACAGGGTCACCCCTAGGGGAAACCGCCCTTCAGGCCATTGTCCACAGCCTGCGAAATCAAGCCCACTGGCTGGGACTCAAGGCCCAACAGCGATCCTTGTCCCAGATTCCCGCCCGCTGGCTGCCAGAAATCTGGCGACACCTATAGCCTATTTGAGCCTACTGGCCCATCCCTCGGGAGATTTCTGGAAAACATCCTGCCAAACGGTGGGCACTATCCCTATTGGCGACATCCTAGATTGGACGCGGTTTCCGTGCCCCTACGAAAAATTCAAAACAAAACAAAACGCCTAGTGGTCTGTCAACGTTACCTTTGTGAGTCTGCGTAGGTTGGGTGAAACGAAGGGTCACCTAACAGCGGTGGGCTATGTTGGGTTCCGCTAGCGCTGTACCCAATCTACAAAATTCGGTTTGACAGACCACTAGTGTTCCGTTAGGAAAGTTTTGAGGGTCTTCGATCCGTCAAAATTTAACCCCAACTAAACTCCAGGATTTCGGTCACCCGCCAATCATTAGTTGTAGGGTGCTGTTAGGCTTAGCCGTAACGCACCGTCCAGTAAGGCGTTGATGCCTTACGCTGCCGCTTTAGCGCAGCCATGCCGCCATCCTACGAATAATTGAGTCCATCTACATTTATTGAGTCCATTTTATTTACGGCATTACAGTCCTGCATGGAGTCCTCCCAATTTCCGTCTTCCCCGCCCTTAGCGGTCCATCGCATTCTCGACGCCAACCTAGATCGGGCTCGGGAAGGTCTACGTATCCTCGAAGACTGGTGTCGTTTTGGCCTCAACCACCGGGAGCTGACCGACACCTTCAAGCACCTGCGCCAGGAACTGGCCCAGTGGCACACTCCGGATCTGCGCCGCGCCCGTGACACCCCCGGTGATCCCGGCACGAATCTTACCCATCCTCAGGAGGAAACCCGTACTAGTCTCAGCCACCTGCTCCAGGCGAACTTCTGCCGAGTAGAGGAGGCGCTGCGGGTGCTGGAGGAATATGGCAAGCTATATAACCCGGCTCTGGGATCCGCCTGCAAGCAGATGCGCTATCGGGTCTATGCCCTAGATAGCGACTTGATGGGCTACAGTCGCCATCAGCAGTTGCATCAAGCTCGGGCCTATCTGGTGACGGCCCCCACGGAGAATCTGGTCACGGTGGTGGAGGCGGCGCTGCAAGGGGGACTGCGGCTGGTCCAGTATCGGGATAAGGATGGGGATGATTGCGATCGCATTCTCCTAGCCCAGCACCTGAAGGAGCTATGTCATCGCTATGGAGCCCTATTCCTCATCAACGATCGCGTAGACCTAGCCCTAGCGGTAGATGCCGATGGCGTCCACCTGGGGCAGAAGGATCTGCCCATTGCTATCGCCCGCCAACTCCTTGGTCCCCATCGCATCATTGGTCGTTCCACCACCAATCCCGAGGAAATGGCTCGTGCTGTGGCAGAGGGAGCCGACTACATCGGCGTGGGTCCCGTCTATGCCACCCCCACCAAGCCGGACCGGGCAGCGGCGGGACTAGACTACGTCAGCTATGCTGCCCAACACGCTCCCCTCCCTTGGTACGCCATTGGTGGCATTGACCAGGACAATCTCCCAGAGGTGATGGCAGCGGGAGCCCAGCGGGTCGCAGTGGTGCGGGCTATCATCCAAGCCGCCGACCCCACCCAAGTTACCCAACAGGTCATTGCCCAGTTAAATGTCCCCAGTCAAGACATCGTTCCCCATGGTTGATACGGTCTCCCTCCAGGTCAACGGCGAAGCCCACACCTGCCCGCCCCAGACTGCCCTGCCCGCCTTCCTGGCCGATCTGGGCCTGAACCCCCGCTTGGTCGCGGTGGAATACAACGGCGAAATTCTACACCGTCAGTTTTGGGACACCACCTATCTCAAAGCAGGAGATCGCCTTGAAGTGGTCACCATCGTCGGCGGCGGGTAGGCGATTGCTACCCGTAACCCCTTTGCCACAGGGCGCAGTAGGGGGCCGTAGTCTCTCTCAAGCAGTCTCTCTCAACGAGAAGGATTTCCGCGTTACAAAGTTTACCGTTCCTTCACAACCTCTACCTGCAATGGAGCGTCTAATCCAATGGAGCGCCTAAGTTGTCTCGCTAAAGCTGGAAAAAAGATGGACTGCCTAACCTAACCTGAGTTCGACTTAAGCTTCGCTGCCCATCCGCCAGGGAATAAATTGCCCTAGCTCATAGCAGAAGTCCGTTAAAACGGACTAGCCCCCTATCCCCAGCCCAGCTTCCAGTCCATTTTTAATGGCCATTAAAAATGGACTGGAGCCTGTCACCCTGTCGGGAATTTTGAATTCCCGACAGGGTGACAGCGTTGATCCCGAATTGGCGTTAACCTAGCTCTCCCTAATTCTTCGTCATCCCACGGACCTATGCCTCTCATGCCCTATTCCCGTTCTATTGCTACTGTTCTGATGTCTACGGCGGCAGTGATTGCGATCGCACCGCCGGGACAAGCATTTCGACTGTATTTTGGGGAAGATCTCAACAACAGCCCTACCAGTCCCCTGAGCGCTGTCCCCAATTCAGCGGCGGCAGAAGTTGAGTTTTTGTCTGGGTTAGTAGGGGTCGATACGGCCACCTTCAACAACTTGCCCGTCAATACGCGGGGGCCTCTGACCCTGGACTTTACCGGAGTTGGGTCAGCTACCCTCTTAGGAGATGGCATCGTGCGATCGGTAGCCCCCGGTACCACCAACGGATTTGGCCGCTACGCGGTCGCGGGCAGCAATTTTTGGGAAGCGAATGCCGCCAATGATGCCTTTGCGATCCAATTCGCCAGCCCGGTGGCGGCCTTTGGGTTCTACGGCGTGGATCTGGGAGATTTTGGTGGCCTGCTGAACCTAAACCTGAATTTGGCAACGGGAGGCACTCGCACCGTTAGCGTGCCTAACACCGTGGGATCTAATGGCAGCACCGATGGCTCTGTACTCTTTTTTGGTTTAATTGCTGAGGATGAAACCGAGCTGTTCCAGAGCATTTCCTTCAACATGAGTGCCCCTGGCGTTGGGGTATTTGCAGATATTTTTGCCTTTGACAAGATGACCGTGGGCAGCCTCGCCCAGGTGGTGCAGCCGGAGTCTCCTGTGGAAGAACCGGAGCCCGTTGAATCGGAACCGGAACCCCCAGTGGGGGTTGTTCCCACTCCCCAGGCGGTGCCGGAACCCGGTTTGGTCACCACATTGGTTTTGTTGGGTCTTGGGGCAATGGTCTCCCGCCAGCCTTGGGCGATTGCGCGATCGCGGCAACAGTGAGTCTAGCTACTTTGGGCACTTCGACGCCAGCCGGGGATCCGCCCGTCTAAAGGCGGTGTAAAGCGGTGTCGGAGCAGTCGGGGAAAGCGTTAAATTGGTACCAGATGATGAAGCTGGGATCCTAAAATTGGTTCTCCCTAAAGGACTAAATTAGTCTCGATCTCGATGCTGTCATCTCAGCTTTTACCGGCGGAGACCCTTAGACACACCCATGGTTCAAAAATTCTTTAGCCCTCTCAAATCCCTCATGGCCCTTGCCCTAGCGGCGGTGCTGGTGTTTGGCCATGCCGACAGCGCCCTAGCTGCTCGCGGCGGCGGTCGCATTGGTGGCGGCGGGTTTCGGACACCCAGTCGCACCCTAACCCAGCCTCGGTCCTACCGCAGCCCTGCTGGGGGAGGCTATTACCCCGGTGGTGGCTTTGGGTTTCCCTTTTTGATCCCGCTGTTTGGATTTGGGGGCGGCTTTGGCGGTCTATTTGGGATTTTGCTATTCCTAGGGTTAGCTAACTTTTTGGTGAACGCCCTGCGGAATTTCCGGGGTGGTGAGGGTGAAACGGAGAGCTACAATCCCAGCGTGACTGTGTCCCAACTGCAAATTGGCCTGTTGGCGGAGGCCCGCTCTCTGCAAGAAGACCTCAACCGCATGGCCCTCTCTGCCGATACGTCCTCTGCCCAGGGGCTAACCCAGGTGTTGCAAGAGGCTAGTCTGGCCCTCCTGCGCCATCCCGAATATTGGCACTATGCCGCCGCCAGTACCCAGCGCACGGGGCTAGCCAGCGCGGAGCAGACCTTTAACCAGTTGGCCCTAGGGGAGCGCAGCAAGTTCAGTGCCGAAACCCTCTCCAACGTCAACAGCCAGATTCAGCAGGGATCTGTTCAGCAGGGATCAGTACAGACGGATGGGGCTACCGCTGCCCTAATCGCCGATGGTGACCCCGGAGAATACATCGTGGCCACAGTGATTGTCGCTACCCAGGGCAAGCTAGAACTACCTCGCATCTCTGGACCTCAGGAGGTGCGCCAAGCCCTGAGCCAACTGGGGGCAGTTGCCAGCGATCGTCTGTTGGCGGTGGAAATTCTCTGGACGCCCCAAGTTTCTGGGGAAACCCTCACTGCCGATGAAATGGTAGCAGCTTATCCCAGTTTGACCCTGATCTAGGGAGTGGGATTACGAGTACGGGGCTATTACCGGGATGCAGCAAGCCTGCATCCCGGCTACTTTAATTAATATTTCAAGGGAATTATTTCAACAAAAAATTAGATATGAACAATCCGATCCATCCCCTACCTGGGATAGGACTCATGCAGTAAGCTGAAATCTAAAGCAAATCTAAAGAGCGGAGCGCTATGAACCCTTATCTGATGCGTCAGTTGTGGTCTCTGATCGAAGCCTCCCACACCAGTCTCCTATTGTCCCTAGACGACACGAGTCTGGTGCGCTGGTTAATAGACCGCATTTCGGGCGAACAATCCCTCAATCCCATTGAGGCAGACACCCTCAGTCATTACATCCAATCTCGCATCTCCCTGATTCGGGACGTGGCAGATAGCCGTTAGGGCTATCCCTGTCGCTCATCTTGCGATCGCAATAGACCGCAAACAGTCCGTCTTTTCACGCAGAGATGTTGCTAATTTGTTCTGCACGACCGGCAAAGTGTGATCTATGATGCAAAAATATTTCACTAGGCATTGGAATGTGAAGCAAATTGAAGCATTTCAATGCTGGATAAGGGTCTTGGATTGTGCGATCGCCCTTTTCTAAATGAGTGATGTGTATTTGGAAGTGAGCGAGGTGTGAAGATGAAAAAATGGGGTTTACTTGGCTTGGCCGCAGCCCTTACTCTAGCCGCCTGTGGAGGTGGGGATGCAGTGGGTGACGGTTCTGCCCCTGGTGGGGGAACCGCTGGTGGTTCCGGTGGTGGTAGCCGTTTGCAGACTGTGTTGTCCCGTGGGCAACTGATTTGCGGCGTGGATGGCGGCATCCCTGGTTTCAGCTTTGTGGATGAGAGCGGAACCTTCTCCGGCCTGGATGTGGATGTCTGTCGGGCCGTAGCCGCTGCCCTATTTGGAGATGCAAATGCGGTGGAATTTCGTCGCCTAGACTCCACCGAACGTTTTACGGCCCTGTCCGGCGGTGAGGTAGACATGCTCTCCCGTAACACCACTTGGACCATCAGCCGTGACACCAGTGTGGGCCTTGAATTTGCCCCCACCACCTTCTTTGATGGTCAAGGGATGATGGTGCGGGTTGATAGCGGTATTGCCAGCCTAGAGGACTTTGGCGGGAAGGCGGTTTGTGTGGAAACAGGAACCACTACCGAGCTCAACCTAACAGACCAAATGCGGAGTCTAGGGGTTGATTTTGAACCCGTAGTCTTCCAGGATGCGGACGCCGCCTACGCCGCCTATGACGAAGGCCGCTGTGAAGGCATGACCTCCGACAAGTCCCAGCTTGTGGCTCGTCGCAGCACTTTGCCCAATCCTGACGAGCACACCCTGTTGGAAGTCACTATGTCCAAGGAGCCCCTGGGTCCTGTGACGGTGAACAACGATTCAGACTGGTTTGACGTGGTGAAGTGGGTCACCTACGGCCTGATCCAAGCTGAGGAGTTTGGTATCACCTCTGCAAACATTGCTGACTTTGCGGGTAGTGAAGATCCCAACATCGCCCGTTTCCTGGGAGAAGAAGGCACCCTGGGCAGCGATATGGATCTGCCCAATGACTTCATGTATCAGGTGATTTCCCAAGTGGGCAACTACGGGGAAATCTATGAAACCAACCTGGGTAGTGACTCCCAGTTCAACCTAGAACGCGGTCAAAACGCCCTTTGGACTGAGGGTGGTCTCATGTATGCGCCCCCCTTCCGCTAAGGGGAGTGTCCTTGATCCGTTGAGGATCGCTTAAATCCGGGATAGGACGGCTGGAGGACTTCGGAATATTGCCGATGAGTCCTTCAGCCGTTTTTTACGGTGTACTGCACCCCACAGAAGACTTCACCCCATCCATCATGGTGGCTCCACAGAGGTTAGCGTTTTTTAGAGATACCCCGTAAAGGCGAGCATGGTGAAGGTTTGCCCCACTCAAGTTCGCGTCGCTGAGATCAACATTGATAAAGTGCGTTCCTCGCAGGTTGGCATTGCGTAAATCTGCCCCCCGCAGGTCGAGGTGAGAAAATTCAGCCCAACTCAGCAGACAATTCGGACAGTTTCTTGTCAGGGTAAACGCCAGCTTCTGGGTGGTTTTTTCATTCGGGAGCAGGATCACAAGACTCACCGTAGCAATTAAGACGTGGCGAAGTCTCATGGCTATAGCCCTCCCCGTTCTCTGGCAACTGGGTTGATTTGCGAAAAACTTTCCCTTCTACCATGGCTTGAGAGACTGGATGGGTCAAGCCCTATCCCTCCGCTAGTGCCTGTCGCAGATGGTCTAGGGTGCGGCTATTTTCCTCCGGTGTGCCGATGGTGATACGAAGGCCGCCGCTGATGTGGCGTACATGGGTGCCCTGGTGGCGGAGACGGGTGAAGAGGATTTCTGGAGAAATTGCGGTGGGACGAGCGTAGAGAAAATTGGCAGCGCTGGGCCAGACGATGAAGTCTTCTAGGGTGGCTAGGGCAGCTTGCAAATGTTGACGCTGGGCCAGGAGTTCCGGGATGATGGCCAGGAGTTCTTGGCGATGGGCTAGGGCCAGACGTGCCGCTGCTTGGGAAAAGCTGGGCAGGTTGTAGGGCAAGCGGACCTTTTCCAGTACTTGGGTTAGGGTCGGGGGCGCGATTCCATAGCCCACCCGATGGGCCGCAAGGCGAAAGGCTTTGGAAAAGGTTCGGGTTACCACCCAGTTGGGACGGGTGAGAACATCCGCCACCGTCGTGTGCTGGCTGAATTCAAAATATGCCTCGTCCACTACCACGAGAATATTAGTGGGCAACTGGTGCAGCCAATCCAGTTCCCCAGGGGTGAGGGCATTGGCGGTGGGGGAGTTGGGGTGGACCATGAACACCATCCGCACGGGTACCGGGCTAGTTGCGATCGCAGCAGCAACCCCCTCCTCATCCACTGCGAAGGTGATGGGATCGCGCGGCACTGTCACCACGGGAATGCCCAGGGTTTGGGCCAGAATGCCATACATAGAAAAGGTGGGAGAGGCCACCAAAATCGCCCCCTCCCGTCCCCCACAGGTGGCAATCAGCAGAGAGCGAATCAGTTCATCGGAACCGTTACCGACGGAAATGTGCTCGGGGCCAATGGTGCCCTTCCCCAGATCCGCCGACTCGATAACGTAATCCGCGATCGCGGATTTTAGCCCACCATGGCCGCCGTCAGGATAGCGGTTTGCGGCAATCTCCTGCTGATAGCTCCAGGCCAGCTTTGCCTTCAGCTCAGCCGGGAGGTCGTAGGGACACTCGTTTGTATCTAAGACATCTACAGAATTGGACGGAGGGCCATCGGCTGCTGGAGGCTGGACACGATAGGCGGCAAATTCCGCCAAGTCTGGACGCAAAAAGGACACCATGGCGCGGGGAGAGATGGGCTCAACAAGATTTCATTATGACGCGCTCAAGGAAATGACCCTGCAATCCAGACTGGTTTCTCTCGGATTTGCCCCTGTCTGGGCGAAGAAGAAGGTAATATCTGCCCCCGCCCCTGAGCCCAGTCGCCTGCGCTGCTCTGGGTCCTACAGGCTGGCCTGAATCCTTATTAACGCCACTAGGGTGAACCGTTATGACCTTTGAATTTCGCCAGACCGTTGCCTTTGAATATCAGCGTACTATCCACTTAGCTGACACTGATGCGGTAGGGATAGTCTATTTCAGCAATGGGTTGGTCTTTTGTCACGAAGCCTACGAAGCGTCTCTGGAGGCGATGGGCATCGACGTACGTACATTTTTTGCCCAGAGCAGCGTCGCTGTGCCCGTAGTTCACGCCGAGATTGACTTTCGCCTACCGCTACATTGTCGAGCCACAATTACGATTCAACTCTCACCACAGCTTCTCGATTCCCATAGCTTTGAGATCAGCTACCGTATGACCAACACAGAAGGACGGTTAGTCGCCACCGGCCTCACCCGTCATGTATGCCTGGAGCACATCAGCCGTCAGCGCTGCGCCCTACTGCCCGAGTTGACCCGTTGGCTCCAGCAGTTCTCTGACGCGGTTCATCATCTGAATCAGTACGAACCACAGGAACTGGTCTACACGGAAATGAATGGTCAAGACAATGGCCAGGGAACTGCGACGCTAGTCGCTCCCTGAGGTTCTGAACAGGATCGTAATGGCTGTCAGAGACAAAATTTCAAAAGCAGGAGGGCGCGATCGCGCCCTCCTGCTTTTTATTAGGTACGACTATTCATGGAAAAATGGAACCCGCTCAAGCCCTAAAGCTAGGGCGTGTGGACAATTAACGAGGAAACCCTTGCAGGGTAGGTATAACCACGCCCACCCTACTGAGCCAAGCTAGGGGCTGCAACCGCCCCATAACCAGGAATCTAGCTTTGATTGTCCACCGACCCTAGACTCTATGGCGCTGGGCGAGTGCAGTCATAGAGACGCACAATGGCCGCCGAAGCATAGTTTCGTAGAGCAGTCGCCTCAGGATGGAAGGCTTGGCCCGACTCATTCAAAGGTGTCGCCACCTGGCAATAGCCAGACATCATAGTGATTAGATCCCGACCCCAGTGACCGCCGATATCCGTGAAACTTCTAGCCGTATGGGTCGGTGCCAAAGTCGTCGGCAACCCGGCCAACTGTTGCTCATACTCCGCCATTCGACGCAGCATGGCCATCAGTTCTACCCGCTTCACCGGAGCCCCAGGACGAAATGTCCCCGCTTGGTCCCCTGCCACAATCCCTAAACGGGCAACAAAGTTGATTTTAGCCGCACTCCAGCGCGTCGTAGGCACATCTGGAAAGACCTGAGCCCCCACCTGGGTTGGCACCATGATCTGGGGATATTTCTTCGCCATCGCCTCCACAATCATGGAAACCGCCTGCTCCCGCGTTACCCCCTCCCGAGGGCCAAAGCGGCCATCCCCAAAGCCGGCAATGAAACCAATATCTACCGCCCGAGCAATCTCAGTGGCATAGACATCACCGCGAATGTCGGCAAAGGGCAAAGTTGCTGGCGGTGTCGGGGTTGGCGTTGTGGGGGGCTCAACCACAACGGGTCCGTCTTGGGCCAGCAACTGGGCCAAAGTCAGGTTGTTAGTGAAATAGTTGTGGCCCAGCGTCCGCCCCTCAAAGGTACGCTTGGTCAGCCGCCAGCCCGGATTCAAGACAATTTGGGTAAATCCAGTGCTGCTGATGCCCCCGGCACGGCCAATCTGGAGAGAGGAACTGCCGTCAGTGGGTATGCCTAACAGCAGGAGATCGTTACCGCTCTGACGAATTTGGAGGCGATAGCGGACCCCTAAGTCCTCATTGCCAACGCGGATGGAGTAGCCATTGGTATCCGCCGCCCGACTGCAAATGCCTGAGAAGTCGAAGGTCGTCCACAGGGGATTCACTTCCCCCGGATTAGAGCCAACAATTTCAAAGCAGGGGCGGGCATCGCTGATCTGCTCAACTACATAGAGACGATGAGGGACGAGGGTTGTCCCCGGTGCAGCTACCGTTAGGACTCGGCTCTGATCAATTTCCTGGGTGCCATAGGTCTGAGCTGATGCGCTGCTTAGACCGCCTAATACCCCGACAGTCGCTGCGGCCAAGGCCACAAGATTCAATTTCATCGCAGATTTCATGGTTTATCCGTAGAGCATTCATTGGGTAGGGAGACGATGGCCCGAAAATTCAGGTGCCCTTAATTGCCTGCTAGGGGGACACCTTTTCAACTGGCTCCCGCAAGTTGCTCAGCAGAGCAGCGGTGAGAGGACAGGATTTACCGTTAAAGCAGACTCTTTCAAGCTCAGATTACAGAGCAGGCGAACCCCCATTATCAGTTTAGCTGGGAACCATCCGTCCTCACACTGGACCTCTATTGGAACCGATTGGCTCAGTTTCGAGGGCTTTGTTTGCGAAACAATACAGAAGTTAGGCAGAACTCTATTCGTCCTCGGGCTCATCCAAATGCTCCAACGCCTCTCGATATAGGGTGAAGATGTGGTGATCCTTGAGGCAATAGAACACATTGCGGCCCCGTTTGCGATAGCTCACCAGTCGCATGGTGCGAAGAATGCGGAGTTGGTGAGACACGGCGGATTCGGTCATCTCTACGGCGGCAGCTAGGTCGCGCACCCGACGCTCTTCTAGGGCTAGGGCCGACAGAATACGCCAGCGATTGGGATCCCCCAGAACACCGAAGAATTCTGCCATGCGTTGCGCCTTATCCAAGTCCAAAATTTCGGGTGGGGGATTCGGCGGAGATGCGGATGGACAGGGTTCCTGGAGCGGGACAGCGGGATGGTCAACCATGGGAAAACACGGGGATTTGGGGGAGCGATTGGAGTAGAGCGGGGGCAAATCTTGATTGGGTCGCGACCCAATCAGAGCTTGCAATACCTGAATACCTGTTCATGTGTTATGTTAAAAGCATGAATACCTGTTCATGTATCTGCTCACTCTAGTCTTTTTAAGGAGGCCGCTATGACGACCGTGACCCAAATGAAATGTGCTTGCGAGTCTTGTCTGTGCATTGTGGATACCAGTAAGGCCCTGGAAAAAGAGGGCCACTACTACTGTTGTGACGCCTGCGCCAGTGGTCACCCCGATGGCGCGGTAGGCTGCGGCCACACGGGCTGTAATTGTCACCGGTAGGCGTTTGGCTGAGGCAAGTTTAGTCAGAACCCTTGTGGGCGGAAAGAATGCCGTAGCGCACCAAGCCCGAGGCGAATCCCCGTTGCATTAATCCCAGGGCAAAGGCTCCCTGAATCGTGGGCCAGCCCGCTTGGAGGACGCCCGCGATCGCATTTCCCTGAAACATCGAACCCAGCACCGCATCCCAGAAGGGAGCCACCGCCTCCGACCAGTCGGCGGTGCGGACTGTTTGGAGGCCCGTCTGTATGGCCAATTGGCCATACTCGGGCAGGGAAAGCACATAGGGAAGGTGATACATCCGGTAGAGGGCTTCCAGTTGCTGGGTTTCGGTCCAGATTAGTGGTCCTGCCAGAGATTGGGTGGGCCGATGACACCAGGTCGCCATCAATAGTTGTCCCCCCGGCTTCAAAAGGCGGTAGCTTTCCTGGAAAAACTGGGCCTTGTCGGGATAATGTTCGCTGCTTTCCAGAGACCAGATCAGATCAAAGCTCTGGTCGGGGAAAGGGGTGTGGAGAACATCCTCCACCTGAAAGCGGACGCGATCGCTGAGGCCCGCAGCGGCAGCTCGCTCCTGAGCCCGCTCTGCCTGCACCGGACTCAGGGTTAGTCCGGTGACAGTGGCGGAGAAACGATCTCCTAAATAGAGGGCGCTGCCGCCAATGCCGCACCCCGCATCCAAAATAGTTGTCACTTCGGACACCTGACCCCAGGTTAAGAGAGCGATAATCAGGTCCACCTGGGCCTGTTTCTGATTTTTATGGTGGGTACCCGTGGGGCCATAGTAGCCATGGTGCATGTGCTCTCCCCACACCTGCTCCCACAGCCCTGAAGACTGGTCATAAAACTCCTGAATCCGTTGATACAGATCGGTCATCACATCCGTCGCCATTTTGATAACCTCTTCTTTTGCTGGCAGTGTAGTCGGCGGGAGCAACTCATGGAAAGATGATGGGCAGCCCTAGGGTTGGGCTCCGTAGGCTTCATCCATTGCTCCCTGATATCCTTGCACTATGCCGCAGGTTAATATGACCGTCCCCCGTACGATTTGCGCTGGGTTTTTGGCGCTAATTACCGTGGGAACTGGATTGCTGCTATTGCCCATGGCCACTGCTGCGGGCACCTGGAATGATCCCATCGTGGCCTTATTTACTGCTACTTCTGCGGTCTGCGTCACGGGGTTGATTGTGGTGGATACGGGCAGTTACTTTTCTCCCCTGGGTCAAGTCATCATTCTGGCCCTGATTCAAGTAGGGGGGCTGGGGTATATGACTGCAACCACCTTTCTCCTATTACTTTTGGGGCGGCGGTTGGGGCTGCGCGATCGCCTTGCCCTGCAGAAGTCTATGGATACCCAGGAACTATCGGGGGCAAAGTCGTTGATTATCTCTATCATCGGCATGATTTTGATCTTTGAGATTTCCGGTGTCTTTTTACTGCTCCCTCAGTTTGCCCATCAGTTTGGGCTCCAGGCAGGACTGTGGCTGTCTCTCTTTCACAGCATTAGTGCCTTTAACAATGCCGGATTCAGCCTGTTTTCTGACAGTATGATCCAGTATGTCCAGTCTCCCGTAATTAATTCAGTCATTACAGGTTTAGTCATTATGGGAGGTATTGGTTATCAGGTGATTATGGAGGCATTTTTGTGGTGCCGTGATCGCCTTAAGGGCCGTAAAAAGCGGGCCACATTTTCCCTGCATTTCAAAATTGTCACCAGTACCACCCTGGCCTTGTTGGCTCTGGGCACAGTTATGCTTTTTTACACGGAATACAACAATCCAGATACCCTCGGCGCTTTGCCCCTCGGCACCAAACTCACCGCTGCCTGGTTTCAGTCTGTCATTGCCCGGACCGCTGGGTTCAACTCCATTGATATTGGTAAGATGCACAATGCCTCACTGTTTTTTATGGCGGCGCTGATGTTTGTGGGGGCAAGTCCTGGAAGTACGGGGGGAGGGATTAAAACTACGACTATACGCATTCTACTTATCTGTACCCGTGCTTCTCTGAGAGGGAAGGAAGCGGTCCTAGCCTACCAGCGTGAAATCCCCGCCTCTCGGATATTAAAGGCTATTAGTGTGGTGATGGGCTCCGGCTGCATGGTTCTGGGGATAACCACTTTAATTGCTATTTTCGATCCGGGCTTTAACTTTTTGCAAATTCTGTTTGAAACCGTGTCTGCCTTTGCCACGGTGGGTTTATCTACGGGTATCACGCCAGAATTATCCACTATTTCCAAACTTCTCATTATTGGCACGATGTATGTGGGCCGAGTTGGAGTGTTGCTGTTCATCGCAGCGCTCGTCGGCGATCATGGTCCTAGTGTCATTAGTTACCCCGAAGAGGATCTATTAGTAGGTTGAAACTAGGGGATGTGGACAATTAACGAGAAAACCCTTGCGGGGTAGGCATGACCAAGTCTGCCCTTGTCGTGGCGACTTTAGTCATCCTAACGACGGGCAGAGCCTCGGGTGGGGATTCCCAGACTTTGCCTGGGAACCAGGAAAAAAGCAGATCCTTTTCCGCGTCAAGTTTGAATTTTCTGGCTGAGTCACGCTGGCGCTGACCCAGCCAGCCTTGACTGGTGCTGGGTCCGACTTAGTTGGACCCAGCCTATGGCAGCGCTCGCCGCTGTCAAGCCTGGTTTGCTTATCGTAACGTCAACAAAATTCAGAGAATCACAAGAAAGGTAACGAGATTAAGAGATTCTTAAGGGTGATCCCCGATAATGGGGAGCAGATCATATTGTGCTTTTTTCTCTGGGCCTTAGGAAATTGCTGCTCTTAGTGGTGGTGATTTTTCTCTGGTTTTCCGCTTGTAACAAACTCCTGTGTACATCTCTTTGTAGATCCCAATCCCATGAAATCTCTAAGTGTTATCCCGGATGGCGAATCCACAGAAAATACCTCAGCTCCTTTATATTCCTTCTGTAAGGCATGGGCTCAGCGCTACATTCGCCAAGTCGATGCTGCGGGGGCTACTGAGGTCATTCAAACTCGGGATGACCGCGCTGTGATCGCGGCGAAGCTTCAGCAGGATCTCCGCTCCGTCAGCGTCAAGGCTTGGGGGAAAGCGGAACACCTGCTAGAAAAAGAGATAATCCGCCATCAGATCCCGTCAGAACTAATTGATCCCTGGGGGATTTCCCAGGATATTTACCGTATCTATCTTGAAACTCTGAATCACTACGCCGATGGTGTTGCCCCGGAGCGGTTTGCGATCGCAATTGCCGGACAGATTGGTGATCTCCGTCATCAATACACCGTCCACGATCCCCGCGTTATCGGCTTTGCCAGTATGCAGTTCCACTACACGGGACAACTGCTGCTCCAGGGGCTGCCCTTTGACCAGCGGACGGGGCTCAATCTCTACTTCAAGGCGGTGGATGATCACCTGTATATGCCCATCCAGCGCACCTACCAAGCGGCAGCAAATTACGCCTACGATGATCCCCAGCTACGGACCGTCCGGCGGCTACTGGGGAGCAGCAGTAGCATCGCCCACCGGATTGTGGACCAAGTCCTGAAAGCGTTTCCCAACCACCACTGTTACAGTGGTCCCCTCGGTGCAACCCAGGTGCGCATCTCCAGCCTGAGGGATGTGGAGATGTTCCAGACCTACCTGTGGGTCTGTCTTCTCGAAAACAGCATCAGCGCGGTGCAGCGGGAGCTGTTTCCCCTTTGCACCATGCTCTACCCCGTCTTGAATGTGCGCTGGGAACTGGTGCGTTACATGCTGATGCTGCTGGATCACGAACTCAGCCGCCAGCTTGATGCCCGATCCTGGAAACAGTTGCGGGAATACCTCAATTCCCTGCGGGTGATGTTCTCTGCGGAGGTCTTTGACAATCAGGTCTGTTTTGCCTAATAGGTCTCGACCTAAGGGATCTGCGGGTTAATAGTGTACCGGGTAGACAGGTTTTCTCCCTTCGGGAGACGCTGACGCGAACGACTTCGCTCAACCTTCAGCGATTGAGGGCTGAGCGGAGTCGAAGCCCGATCGGCGGGTACCTAATGGGTTCTGTTCCCTAGGCTAGAACCCACTGGACTAGGGTCCGGACCCCAAATCCTGTTGCGCCGGGGTTGTTGTAGCCATTTTCCTTTTCGCTCCACACAGTCCCGGCAATGTCTAGGTGCGCCCAGGGTGTCTCCTTGACAAACTGCTTAAGGAACAGGGCGGCGGTGATGGCTCCCCCAAAGCGGGGACCCGTGTTCTTCATGTCCGCCACGATGGATTTCAGTCCGTCAAAGTATTGATCTTCGAGGGGCATAGTCCAGAATTTCTCCCCTGCAACGGTGGAGGCGGATTGAATTGCCGTTGCTAGCTCATTGCTGGAACTCCACAATCCGGCGATATTTTCCCCTAGGGCCACGATACAGGCTCCGGTGAGGGTGGCTAAATCCACGATGGCATCTACCTCTAGCTTTTCGGCAAACACTAGGGCATCCGCCAAGGTCAGCCGTCCCTCTGCGTCGGTATTGTTGACTTCAATGGTTTTGCCATTAGAAGCGGTGAGGATGTCGCCGGGACGCATGGCCCCACCGCTGATCATGTTTTCTGCGGCAGCACTGATGAAGTGAACTTCCACATCGGGCTGAAGCTGGGCGATCGCCTTAGCAGCTCCTAGGGTGGCGGCGGCTCCCCCCATGTCGAACTTCATTAACTCGATCATGCTGCCCGCTCCCGCTTTGATATTCAGGCCGCCGGAGTCGAAGGTGAGGCCCTTGCCGACGATGGCCAGTTTGCGGCGGGGGGGGCTGCTGGGGCGATAGGTGAGGTGAATAAATTTCGGCGGGAGATCCGAGGCTTGGGCTACGCCGAGGAAGGCTCCCATTCCCAAGGCGGCACAGGCGGCTTGCTCTAAAATTTCCACCGTTAGCCCGTGGTCATCGGCGATGGCCTGGGCGGTATCGGCTAGAACCTGGGGAGTGACCACATTGGGAGGAGCCGCTACCAGTTCCCGCGCCAAGATTACGCCGCTGGCGATTTGCTGTCCCCGCTGCACCGAGGCAGCCTGCTGCGCTAATCCCAATAGATCTACTCGCTCTAGGGTAAAGGCTTTGGGGTCTGGCTCTGATTTGAAGCGGGTATCTTCGTGGAGGGTAAGGGTGATGCCTTCGGCGATGGCTTGGGCTGCGATCGCAGTTTCCAGAGATCCCAGGGGCAGACTCAATCCCAGAATCTTACATTTCTCCTTTTTACTGAGGCGAGCTGCGATCGCGGTTGCCCGCCGCAGACCATCCACCGTCAGATCCGCTGCTGCCCCTAAGCCTACTAGGGCCAGCTTGCGTACAGGCCCACCACTGCCCAATCGAATGATCGCACTGGTCCCAGATTTGCCCTTAAAGTCCGTCTCGTCTATCAGTTCCTGGACGAGTCCTGAAAACTGGCCATCCATCTCTGCCAACAGCCCGTCTAGGGGTAAATCAGTGTCTAAAACACCAAGGGCGAGGCAGTCACCCGTCCAGGTCAGGGGAGTTTGGGTCGAGACGTGAAGAGTCATAGGGTGCAATCGTACTGAAGATAGGCGATTCAACAATGGTTCATGATAATTTGTTCCCCGCTTAAATGGGGGATGCCCGCCCCCGCATTCCCCTAGGAGTTTGCTAAAACAGCTTAAATATAGCTACAGCTAGGGATGAGATCAGTCAGATATAGCGGTTCCCTAATATATGAGGTTATATGAGATACACCTCAACTTAACGACACTTCGGCGAACAAGGGGCTTAAGCCCCTTGTCTGGACTTAACCCGAGTGAGAACCGCTATAGGTTTAATTAGGTCTAACTTAAGGATCTCCCATCCAAGATCCAATATCTCAGATTCCCAAACAGCCACGTTGTACCGGGTTCAATCGGACCAAATTACACCAGGATTACCCTGGGCGAGTATCGGGAGGAAGTATGAAACAGCACCTACAAGCCTGGTTACCCATCGCCGCGATCGCGGGGGTGAGTGCCCTCGGAATGGGAATGGTATGGGCCGTAGCGGATGCTGTGGGTTGGATCCCCAATCGCGACTCGGTTGCCGATTCCAGCGAGGCTCCAGCAGACAGTAACGATTCTGCCCTGTTGGCCCTAGCCCTACAGACTCCGGAGCAGCGGGCCAACGCCCTAGCCCAGATGACAGAAAACCCTGACAATCCCGATCACCATCGAGCTCGCTATCTGCTGGCGGTGGACCGCATTAACCAGGGCAATGGTGGCCAAGCCCTGCCGTTACTAGAAAACTTGGAGAATGACTATGCTCTCCTGGCCCCCTACGTTTTGCTGAAACGGGGGCAGGCTCAAAAAGCAGCCAGCCAGAGTGATGCCGCGATCGCGACCTGGCAAACCCTGGTTGATCGCCATAGCGATCAACCTGCTGCCGCCGAGGCCCTGTACCAACTGGGGCAAACCCAGCCAGAGCACCTAGATACCCTGCTGGTCCAGTTTCCCGCCCATCCCCGCAGTGTTGAGGTGGCCTACCAACGGCTGGTGGAAGCCCCCGACCGACCCGAGGCCAAGGAACTGCTGCTGCTCATGACCCGCCATGGTCTATTTCATCCTGAGCTAATTGGCCAAGTCAATCGCCTCGTGGAAGACTACGGCCCCGACCTCACCCCCGAGGACTGGCAAGCCGTGGGGTTTGCCTACTGGGAACGCCAGGTCTATCGAGGGGCAGGCAGTGCCTATACCCAGGCCACCCCCACCCCCCAGAGTCTCTATCGCGCTGCCCGAGGCTCCCAGATTGGCGGAGAACGAGCCACTGCAATCGCTGCCTATCAACGGTTGATGGTGGCCTTCCCCGAAGCCCCTGAAACCGCTGAGGGGATGTTGAAACTCTCATTTCTCGTAGACAATAGCACCGCCTTGAGCTTGTTAGATCAGGTCATTCAAACCTTTCCCGATCGCGCCGGGGAAGCGCTAGCCGACAAGGCTGCTCTGCTGGCGGACCTGGGCAGCCCTGAAGCCGCCACCCAAACCCGTCAAACCCTCTTGGAGGACTACAGTTCTACCGAAGCAGCGGCAGAACTGCGGTTCCGCAATGCCCGCGCCGCTGCCGATGGGGGCAACTGGTCTAGCGCCGTAGACTGGGCGCAGCAGGTACTAGCGGAAAATCCCGACAGCGAGATTGCCCCCGAAGCTGGTTTCTGGGCAGCGAAATGGCAAGAGCGAGCCGGACAGGGCCAAGCCGCCCAAGCCACCTACGAACAGGTTCTTGCTAGCTATCCCGAGTCCTACTTTGCTTGGCGATCAGCGGTAGCCTTGGGCTGGGAGGTGGGCGACTTCCAAACTGTGCGCACCCTCCAGCCCGCTGTCGCCCTGCCCCGCCAGCGGGAACCCCTGCCCGCTGGCTCCGAGACCTTGCAGGAACTCTACCAACTGGGCCAAGACCAAGATGCCTGGACTCTCTGGCAGGTGGAGTTTGAAGAACCCCAAACCCCGTCAGTGGAGGCCCAATTCACCGATGGGGTCATGCGGCTGGGGGTGGGGGATAACCTAGACGGCATTTTTATGGTGTCGAGTCTGTCCTGGCGAGATCAAGCGGAGGAGCAGGCGGTCTATGAAACCCTGCAAACCCACCCTGCCTATGGCCAATCCCTCTATCCCTTTCCCTTTGCGGAACCGATTGCCCGCTGGTCGGCCCAGCGCCAGCTTAATCCTCTGCTGGTAACCGCCCTGATTCGTCAAGAGTCTCGCTTTGAACCCCAGATCCGATCCGGGGTCGGGGCTACGGGGCTGATGCAGGTGATGCCAGACACCGCTGACTGGATTCAGGGGCAAACGGGCATTGCCATCAATCGCCTGGATGACCCCGAGGACAACATCAATCTGGGTACCTGGTACCTGGACTATACCCACCGGGAATACAGCAACCATTCCCTCTATGCGGTGGCCAGCTACAATGCTGGCCCCGGCAATGTCGCCGACTGGATCGGTCGGGCCAACTATGTTGATGATGATGAGTTTGTCGATCGTATTCCTTTTCCGGAGACTAAGGGTTATGTGAAGTCAGTATTTGGGGGGTACTGGAACTACCTGCGTCTGTATAACCCTACGATCGCCCAACGCCTTGCCCGTCATCAGAGTCGATGAGGGGTCATGGGCTGCTGTGTATACATAAGCCCTGTTCGCAAGGGTTTTCTCGTTAATTATCCCCACGCCCTAGACAACTGGAGCCTGAAGATATTGGGGGGCAGGGGGATCCATCGGCACCAGAGTAGCGAGGACATATTCCCCTTCATTGACGGCGGCGTTGAGGGCCACATCATAGACGAGGCCCGCCGTAGCCGCAGAGACAGGGCGGAGCTCCGGCAAGGCTCCAGTTTTGTTAAAGCAGAGAAGATCGTAGAGGTGCTCCCCCGTTTGCACCCAGGTTCCCGGCTCCACCCGTCCCTGGACAAAGCCGCCAGTGGGGGCATGGTACTTGGTGAGGCAACTGGTGCGGGTATAGCGGATAGAGTCGGTTTGCACCGGGGGGCGATCGCTGAGGATGCCACGATGACGGAGGTAGTTGAGCACACCGGACAGGCCGCGCTGCACGGCGGCGGGCTGGAGATCCATGGCATTTCCCAGTTCCAGGGTCCAGGCGGCTACGTCAAACCGCAGGGGTCGCCCCAGGGCTATCAGGGCGGATTCTAGGGCTAGCCAGGGTTTGATAAAGGCTTCGTCAAAGGCTGCGCCGTCTTCGCGATCGCTGAGGAGGGCAAAATCCAGGCCAAAGGTGGCGGCCCAGTCTTCGCGATCGCGGAAATAATAGGCATAGACTAAACCGCGATCGCTGGAACTGTGGAGGTCAATGACGATATTGGCCTCCAGGGCCAGAGCTTGCAGGCGGCTGCGATAGCGCTCATGCACTGGGGCTCCGGCCCCTCGATCCAGACGATCTAGTTCCCGCTGAAAGCAGGTGAGCAGGCGCTGGCGGTAGCGTTGGGCAATCACCTCCGGGGCTAGATGCTGATGGGCCAGGGCAAAGGCGAGGATGTCTTCCCCTTGGTGGCTGAAGTCCCAGAAAATTCGGTTCCAGTCCCGTCCGTCGTAGGGGTTGTAGCGTCCACTGGCAAAATGGTGCGATCGCAGATTTAGCCCCAGAGGATTGCAGACTGGAACCAGACGAATTTCCCCCCATAGCACTGCCGGATCGCAGCCCTGGAGATAGGTCATAAGCTGTTGGATAACAGCATTGCCTACCACCTCCGCCCCATGGAGATTAGCCTGGATATAGACCATTGGTCCTGGCTGGGTGCCTTGAAACCGATACATCTGCACCTTGAGAGCATCACCGGAGGCCATCTGGAGCAGGGGATAGGTTTGGATCAGCGGCGTCATAGTAGGGGCGTCATAGCAGCGACGTCATAACGGACAGATCACACCGCCTGGGGCGTACGGCGAGTGGCAGCCAGATCCGGTAGACTCATCTGCTCATACTTTTCAAAAGGCTGGTGAATCCAGGGATTGTCGGTCAGAAATTGGCTGTAATAATCCGGTTTAGTGGTGGAACAGGCTTTGTACCAGATCACCGCCGTGCGGATTTCCTCGATATAAAAGCCGTACTTGTGTAATAACCAAGCCGTACTGCGCTCCAGACTCACCCCCGAGTCCACCAGATCGTCCACCACCAGCACCCGACTGCCCAAGTTGGGGGTAGTCATGCTCAAGTCACGAGAGAAGATCAGTTGTCCCCGATGCCGGTTGTCCTTCCCGCCATAGGATGCGGTCGAAAGCACCGCTAGGGGGAGATCAAACAAGCGACAGAGGATATCCCCTGCCCGGAGCCCACCCTTGGCAAGGCAGACCACTTGGTCAAAGTCCCAGCCCGAGTCATAAATCTGAAGGGCCAGGGTTTCGATCAGGTCGTGGTAGTCCGTCCAAGACACATGGAGGTCAGGCATGGTGGCAATCACCCCGGCAAAATCCTAGGGGTCAGCAGGTCAAGGGATAAAACTAACATCCAGAGGGTATGGCGAGCAGTGGTATTGAGGACGCCATGGTCTCGAAGCCACAACGGCAGAGCCATTCCCCTAGCCCTGGCGAATCGCCAGTAATTGCCAGGATCTGAGCCATGATACTACTGTTATGCCCATACCACTGTTTGGTAGTGGACTGATTGGATTGATGTATTTCCCCTATGACCTTTAATTCGCCTGCTGCCAATCCGGCTCAAAACCCTAACAAGCTGACTCTCCCCACCAAGTTGGCCTATGGCCTTGGGGATGTGGGAGCTGGAATGACCTCCAATCTAATTGCCTTCTTTTCTCTCTTTTTCCTCGTTGAGGTGGCGGGGCTAACCCAGGGGGCAGCGGCAGTGGTGTCCTTGATTGGGCGGGTGTGGGATGGGGTCAATGACCCCATGGTGGGGGCCATGAGCGATCGCACCCAAACCCGCTGGGGAAGGCGCTATCCCTGGATGGTGATTACCACCATTCCCTTTGGCTTGTCCTTTGTGATGATGTGGTTGGTGCCCGACTTCACCAATTCCACCCTGCGGCTGTTCTACTTTATTGCCGCCTATGTGCTCTTTCAGACCTTTTTCACCACCACCAATCTGCCCTACACCACATTGACCGCAGAACTGACCCAAGACTATGACGATCGCACGGAGTTGACTGCCTTTCGACTCGCCTTCTCGGTAGCGGGGGCGGTGCTGGTCCTGATTCTGGGGTTGATCTTTACCCAGCAATTTCCCGATCAGCCTCGATTTGCCTATGGGCTGCTGGCCAGTATCTGTGGGGTAGTTGCGATCGCAACATTGCTAATCTGCGTCTTCGGTACCTACAAACGCGCCCAAGAGCAATCTGCCCTCCTTCGCAGCCAGGGCCGCAGCCTCCAGGAAGGCACCCGCATGTCCCTGACCCAGCAGCTCAAGGTGGTCTTCAGCACCCGGCCCTTTCTCTACGTAGTGGGCATTTACCTCTGCTCTTGGATGGCGCTGCAAATCACCGCCGCTATCATTCCCTTTTTCGTTATCTCCTGGATGCAACTGCCCCAAACCAGCGCCTACATTGCCGCCTTGTTGGTCCAGGGCACCGCCATTCCCCTGATGTTTGTCTGCAATGTCATCAGTCGGCGGATGGGCAAACGGGGACTCTACTTCATCGGCACGGGGTCATGGTTAGTCGTGCAAACGGGATTATTTTTCCTCCAGCCCGGTCAGACGGGGTTGATGTACGGCCTTTGTGTCGCGGCCAGCTTTGGTGTCGCCACCACCTACGTCGTACCCTGGTCAATTTTGCCCGATGTAATCGAGTTAGATGAGGCCAATACGGGGGAGCGGCGAGAGGGGCTGTTCTATGCCTTTATGACTCTGCTGCAAAAGTTTGGATTGGGGGTAGGGGTAGCTTTAGTCGGCTTGGCCCTGGAAGTCACAGGCTACGAAGCCAGCGCCGCTCTACAGCCCGCCTCAGCGTTATTGGCCTTGCGGATTGCCATCGGGCCGCTACCCATGGTGTTGTTGGCCATCGGACTGGTGCTGGCCTATTTCTATCCCATCACCCGTGAGATCCATGCGGAGACGCTGCTGCGTCTTGTGGAGCGCCACCGTGAGTAGGTGTGAGGGTGATGGAGTAGGGGGGTGTTGGCGAAGCCTGCCCGGAGGGCTTAGGAGTAGGGGGGTGTTGGCGAAGCCTGCCCGGAGGGCTTAGGGGTAGGAGGGGGTTGGGAATTTTAAGTTTTAAGTTTTGAGTTTTGAATTGAATGGCCCGTAGGGGTGCGGTTTCCTCGCCCAATGCAGGGTGTGGCAGGGTGTTGGGGTTTTGAATTAAATGTCTCGTCAGGGCGGGTTTATATCGGTTTTCCAGATGACAGCTAATCATCCACCCTCATACCCTCATACCCTCCGAGGGATCCAGATGCCTGGGATCCGATTATCATGGGAATACTGCTATAGGAACCGGGATCTGGGGATTCTGGCACGCCTACACAGCTTGATTTGAAGGAGGCTACATGGGTCGGTATCTGTTCGGCGGTCTACTATTGGCGGTGCTCCTGGGAAGCTTGTTGGGGGTAGGCGCTAGCAACGATGGAGAAAATAGTCCTAACCAGGCCACCCAAGCTTCCCCCAACACCACTGCCCAGAACCCCTCTGGTGCCTCCAACCTGGATGCCGTTGAACAGGCGGGGCAAAATGTGCAGCGTCAAGGCGACGCTGGCGGTGCGGCAGCAGGAAATACCACTACTCCCACCACCCAGCAGTCCGAAACCGCCAACGGTACAGACGGCACAGAGGTACAAGCTCCTCCAGCGGCGACCAGTTCCCAAGCTGCCCAAGATCCGATTCCCGCCCTCTGGTAACTAGTACACCTAGGCTGAAATGGGCTTATATTCTGTCGCACCAGCCCAACATTTTCCGGTCCCCTCGCCCCCTGGGAGAGGGCTAGGGAGAGGGGCCGAGTGTGTCACGATAGAACGGCCAGGGTATTTCCGCTGCACAGCACTAGTACCGCAGGGCGTAAGTGAAGCACCTATCTGCTAAGGCAAAAATCCTTGTATATCCTGGGATCCCTTTCATCTTTCTGCCTTGCAGTACTAGTCTTTTGATTCTCCCGGCCCAATATCGGGCTTTAGACCATACTCCCCTGACCTGACGATTGAATTTCCCCTCCAAAGGCTATGGTTGCTACCCCTGACGTTCTGATTATCGGCGGGGGGGCGATCGCACTTGCGATTGCCCTGCAACTGCGGCAGCGGGATATCACGGTCACGGTGCTGAGTCGTGATTTTGCCGAAGCCGCTAGCCACAGGGCGGCAGGAATGCTGGCCCCCGGTGCGGAGGAACTTCCCCCTGGTCCTATGCTGGATCTCTGTCGTCGCAGTCTGGCCCGATACCCCGACTGGGCGCGAAAATTGGAAACCCTAACGGGGCGAGACGTGGGCTACTGGCCCTGTGGCATCCTGTCCCCCCGCTGCCAAATACCCACCGACCTAACGGCCCATCCCACCGGGACTTGGTTAGACGCCGCCACCGCTCACCACTATCAACCCGGCCTCACAACTGCGATGGCCTCTGGGGGCCGGTCTCTGGCCATCGCAGGGGCCTGGTGGTACCCCGAAGATGCCCAGGTGGATAATCGCGCCCTCACCCAGACCCTGCGCCTCGCCGCCCAAGATGCTGGGGCGGATTTGCAAGATGGCATTACGGTCCAGGGACTAGTACCCCGCCAATGCCGCATCCACCAGGTTCAAACCACCGCTGGCGATTTTCAGGCGGGCCACTACATCCTGGCGGCGGGAGCCTGGTCTAGTGACCTACTGCCGATCCCCATTTTTCCCAAAAAGGGGCAGATGGCCACGGTCCAGGTGCCTCCAGGCCACGGAACCGACCAACCCCTCCAGCGAGTCATCTATGGCCCCGAAGGCATCTACATCGTGCCCCGGCGCGATGGGCGCATTGTGATCGGAGCCACCAGCGAATCCGTCGGCTTTACCCCCGGCCTCACCCCCGCCGGTCTGGATCACCTGTTCCATGGAGCCTGCCACCTGTACCCCGCCCTGCGAGAGTTCCCGGTGCGGGAAACCTGGTGGGGTTTCCGGCCCTGCACCCCCGATGAAGCCCCCATCCTCGGCCCCAGTCCGTGGGAAAATCTAACCCTAGCCACCGGACACCACCGCAACGGCATCCTACTAACGCCGATCACAGCGGAACTCATCACCGATTACATCCTCGGCAACCCCGACCCCCTCCTCACCGCCTTCTCCTGGCAACGGTTTGAAGGAGCCACCCCCCCGCCCACCGGGCAAACACCCTATTCCCTCCGGGAAGGCTCCGCCAACGGCTCCGTTGCTCCTCCGGAGCCGCTACGCGAACAGGACAGGCAAGGGATTGCCCCTACGATCCCTCCCCAACACCCCAATACCCCAATACCCCAACACTCCCACCCTCACACCCCCCCACTC
>NZ_KI913949.1:287505-360021 GCF_000332095.2 Leptolyngbya sp. PCC 6406
CCCCACCCCCATGCCCCTCCTCCAAACCCCACCCGCTATCGCCGATACCACCCTCCAAGACACCCCCTTGATCATCGCCAATCGCCCCTTCCGATCGCGGCTCATGACGGGGACGGGGAAGTACGACACCTTCGCGGTGATGCGACAGGCGGTGGCCGCCAGCGGCTGCGAGATCGTGACGGTGGCGGTGCGGCGGGTGCAGACCAATGCCCCCGGCCACGAGGGGTTGGCGGAGGCGCTGGACTGGAGCCAGATTTGGATGCTGCCCAACACCGCTGGCTGCAAAACTGCTGAGGAGGCGGTGCGGGTCGCCCGTTTGGGCCGGGAGATGGCCAAGTTACTGGGTCAGGAAGACAACAATTTTGTCAAGCTGGAGGTGATTCCCGACAGCCGCTACCTGCTGCCGGACCCCATCGGTACCCTAGAGGCCGCCGAGCAGTTGGTGCAGGAGGGGTTTGCGGTGCTGCCCTATATCAATGCTGACCCCCTGCTGGCGAAGCGGCTGGAGGAGGTCGGCTGTGTGACGGTGATGCCCCTGGGCTCTCCCATTGGTTCCGGCCAGGGCATTCGGAATGCCGCCAATATTCAAATCATCATCGAAAATGCCCAGGTGCCGGTGGTGGTGGATGCGGGTATCGGTACCCCTAGTGAAGCGGCCCAGGCCATGGAAATGGGGGCAGATGCGCTGTTGATCAATACCGCGATCGCAAAGGCCCAAAATCCTGTTGCCATGGGGCAGGCCATGGGCATGGCGACGACCGCAGGCCGCCTTGCCTACTTGGCGGGACGCATCCCCATTCAGACCCAGGCCAGCGCCAGTTCTCCTCTAACGGGACGGATTACGACCTAGGGTTCTGTTCAAGTTCTGTCCAGTTCCATTAACGAGGCCGCGATCGCAGGGGTGACTTGGGCAATCGCCGCCGCCGTCTCGGTCACCGAGGCCAGATCCACCGAAATGCCCGTAATGCCCCAGCGAATCAAGTCTGCCACCATCTCTGGGTAGCGGCTGGGGGCAAGGCCACAGATCGAGGTGGGTAGGTTGAGGGTCTGGGCCTGCTGGATTAATTGTGCGATCGCACCCTGCACAGCGGGATGACGCTCATCAAAAGCCTGCGAGAGGGCAGCTTGGTCCCGATCCACTCCCAATAGTAATTGGGTCAGGTCATTGGTACCAATGGCAATCCCCTGGACCCCCGCCTCCCCATAGGCCGGCAACAGAAACAGCACCGAAGGCACCTCCGCCATAATCCATAGTTGGAAACCCAACGACCGGGTCAGTTGGGCCGCAATCACCAAGTCTTGGCAATAGCAAAACTCTTCCACCGTGCGCACAAAGGGCAAAAGCAGTTGCAGATTGTCGTAGCCCTCTTGCTGCAACTGCCGCAGCGCAGCCAACTCCAAGCGAAATAGGTCGGGATGCTGCTGGTAGCTAAAGGTGCCACGCAGACCCAGCATCGGATTCACCTCTGGGGGTGGGGCTCCGGCTAGGTCCAGCATCTCATGGGAACGCAGATCCAGACTACGATACCGCACCGGGCGCGGAGCAAAAGCGGCTAGAATGGGGCGCAATTGCTGAACTAGGCGTTCCTGGAGTTGTTTCCCGTCACCGTCCTTCAGCCATTGGTAGGGATGACGCTGATCCAGTTGCGGTAGCAACAACCATTCTGAGCGCAGCAACCCCACCCCAGCCACGGGCAGTCGAGCTGCTGCCCGAGCCGCTTCGGGCTGAGTCACATTGACCCACAGTTCCGGGGCCACCCTTCGCGATATCTGACCCGAGACCTGAGGGGTCAGGTGACTGGGGATCGCCTCTGCAAGGGTTACCGGAAGATCCCCTAAGCGATCTCTGGAGCAAAGATGGCCCGTTGAGATCTCCAGGGTAGGCACGGTAGCAGAGGGGACTGGAGAATCAGAGGGGACTGGAGAACCCGGTAGGAATCGCGACTCATCCCCATAGAATCGCTCTACCACACCGCGATCACCATCCAAGTGGAGAGTTTCCCCGGTGCGAAAATGCTGAGTAGCGTCGGCGATGCCAATAACGGCGGGAATGCCCAATTCCCGTGCCAGGATAGCCCCATGGCAGGTTAGCCCCCCCTGCTCTGAAACCAAAGCTGCCGCCGTTTTGAGGTAGGGCAACCAGGCAGGGGAAATGTGAGTCGCCACCAAAATATGGTGCTGACCACCTCTGGGGGGTACATCTCCCGCTTGTAGAACCAGAGCAGGACCAATGACTCGCCCTGGCGCTGCCCCCCGGCCAACCAGACGTAACTCCGTGGGCTGTTCCTGGGGGCAGTTCGCTGACACCGGCGGTGCTAAGGGCCAGGGCATAGCTTGGGTTAGAGAGAGGGTCTGGGCTCCCACTGGCAGTTGCCACGCCACCTGCCACGTCGTCGGCTCTCCTAGGGAAGAAACCCAGTCCACCAGGGTTTGTAGTTGATCTGGCTGCACTATATCCAGAGCACTGCCCCGAGCAGGATAGGTAACCAGGCAATCCTCTGGATTAAGAGTGTAGTGAGGACGGGCGGGCTGATGAACCCGTTCCTGATAACCGAGTTGCCATCCTGTCCCCGAGGTTACCTGCAACCCGCCATCATAGCGATCGGGGATAGCTTCAGCAAAGCCCTGGAGATTGCCTTGGATGGCCTGAATCTGGACCCGCTTCCCCCGCAGCCACATCAGCCCAGATGCGCGGGTAGATACCATGGGCTGAATCACAATGGCCAACCGTAGCGCTGTAGGGGGGGAGGGCGAGCGCTGCCAATAGGCCCAGCTATGACCGCTGACCATGCGACCCCAGAGGGTCTTAATCCCCTGGGCAAGGCTCTGTTCATCAGCCCAGCACAGTACCTCCCCCAAGACTTGTGCTAGGGGACTGGTGGCGTCCTTTCCCGGCCACCACAGAGAAGGTTGTAACCGCAGGACAGGGGTGTTGACTTTAGCGAATAGATCGGCCCAGGGTAAATTTAACTGGGCCATGAGCAGGGGCTGGCGAAGACGCTGACTGAGGCGGGGCAGGGAGGTGGCAGCGGTCAATTCCGCCTGCCCCAGCAGGTGGGGCCAGTCCGCTAGTAGCGGCTCTCGACTGACCAAGTTCTGTAGGGCCTGCTCAAATACTGTGGCGGGCACTACCCAGCCGGACACGACTGGTAACCCTAAGTGGTTCAGACGAGCCAGTTCCCATGCCAACTCACCCACCTCGGGCTTTGCCATCGGGATTCGGGTGTTGAGGGAAATGAAGGCGGGCAATGAGGGCATAGCAAACACAACCCAGGATTTCGGAAACGGCCCTAACTCAAGACCTTGGCAGCAAGCCTGCTTCTCTGTCCCGAATCCATCACCCCTAATAGTCCTAAAGAAACCCTGTCCTAGGAGAACCTAAGGGATGACGCTGATGAATTCTGGGATGATTAACGGCTGAGAGCATTCCATCTAAAAATTATCCCTTGAAAATCATCCCATGGACTGAGGGTGGAAAGGGGCTCCAGCATTTGGTCCTAGATGTTTTATGGGGCCAGGATTCTAGAACCAGGCTATGGGGTGGAATCCTGAAGGATCTTGACGATAAAAATAGGGTTCTAGAAATAGTGCCCTGGATGTACGTTATCTAAACCCATGATAAGGAGCAAGGATTTTGATCGTAGGATCTTCTTGGGATCTCATTGGGATTTCATAAATACAACTTTGGCCAATGTGCTTCAGATGTTGGACCTCTCTCGGATGCTTAGGGCTAAAGCCAATTGGCTGGCAGTCTTTGTCCTAATCCGACTGACGACTGCCATAGCAGACGACAGGCTGCTTCTGCGGCTGAACTACTATGGCCCTTTGGGGCCGGTCTAGCTCCTCTAGGGCGGCTACGCCAGTGACCATCGCAGTGCCTCTACCCCCCCTCGACAGATGTGGTCTCAAGCCCTCACTCACTTCACAAGTCTTTGGCTCCAGCAACCTTGCCCTCTGTGCGATCGTGCCCATCCGGCCCCCCTTTGTGATCGCTGTTGGCAGCAACTTCAGTCTTGCCAATGGGTTGAGCCACCCCAGAGGGAGGCCGATGCCCTCACCGTATTGACCTGGGGCCGATATCAACACCCCTTAAAGCGGGCGATCGCGGCCCTGAAATATGAGGGCCATCGCTACCTAGCCACGCCCTTGGGGCAAGCCCTCGGCCAACGCTGGCAACAAACCCCCATCCCTACCCGGCAGCCTCCCTGGGTCATCCCAATTCCCCTGCACCCCCAGAAACAACGCGATCGCGGTTTTAACCAAGCTGCCCTGATTGCCGATGCCTTTTGTCACCAGACCGGTCTGACCCTCCTGGCACGGGGGCTGCAACGGCAGCGGGCCACGCTCCCCCAGTTTGGGTTGGGGGTGACGGAGCGACAGCAAAATTTAGCCAACGCCTTTGCCCTGGGGCCAGACCTCTTGACCCGTCCCCAGAGCCACCCCATCTTGCTGGTGGATGACATCTACACAACGGGGACAACGGTGCGAGCGGCAGCGGCGGTGCTGCGTCGGCATGGCTGGTCAGTCTGTGGCGTTGTTGCGATCGCACGCAGCGTATCAGACCAAGCGTGAGGATATAGCGGTACTTATCTCAATCAAGTACGCCCACGGTAGGGGCGCACGGCTGTGCGCCCTCAGGGATGTACGTAATCCAACTGCATGTCGCTATATGTCTCCCTACGCCCCAGAGGAGTTTACTGTCGTCGGGCGGTGTTGGACCTCAGCGGTGACCAGCGCAAAGACTGGAATAGCGGAGTTCTAGCAGATGAGCGGGTTCTCTTCCGTAGGTTGGATATTTTGCTGGTGATCCAGGGCTGAAAAAACCGTGCTGGCAAGTTGTTTTACAGATTCAGGGCAAATCCGTATATTGACGGGGATTACCCAAGTTTCCAGGTATCGTGGTTGGACTTGAAATCCATGCTTATGCAAGAGTTTGCCCGGTAATCAGGCATTTCCAAGGCATTCCAGCCATGCTCTCAATACACAATGGGATGCTGCAAAATTGAATCAAAAGCGCTACACTACCTCCAGTGTTCTCGATGACTATGTTCAGATTCTCAATACATTCTCTATGGTCACTCGGATCAACACAAAATTTTTAGCCAATGTGGTACAGCTATAGCGCCGTTAGACAAGATGATGCCTGAATACTTGGCTTGGCTTGGCTGAGTCCAGTTCGCATACGCCTATGCAACGCCAAAATACTCGCAGGATTTTCGCTAGAGATTACTAGTACTGCTTGGCGGAAATAGGCTTACGATTCTGCCGCACCAGCCCAACATTTTCTGGTTCCCTCTCCCGCTGGGAGAGGGCTAGGGCTTCGGCGTGAGCTCAGCCGAACGGTGAGGGCCGAGGTGTGCCACGATGGAACTTTCAGAGTCTTGACGCCGCACAGTACTAGTGCAGCGTCAAAACTAAAGATTTAAGGTACTCGTAGGTTGGGTGAAACGCAGTGGAACCCAACAGGGGAGGCAAGACGCCTGCACTACGGGTTTTTATACCTCCTGCCTCAAAACAGAAATCCCTGTAGACAATCTTGATATTGTATTAACAACGATGGAGCGCCATATGATGGGGTCTGGAATTAGTGAGCCTTTGGATAATATTGCTCTTCCAGCATCTTCGCTACCCAATATCATTCTCTCTAATCTTGAAAATTCCTCCATTGATTCCATCCTGCCCGACATATTACGCACAATCCGTTCCCACTTGAATATGGATGTTGCCTTCATCTCGGAATTTGTGGAGGACAGGCGGATCTTTCGGTATGTGGATGCAGCTCCCGACAGGCAATTGATCCATGTTGGCAATTCTGATCCCCTGAGTGAAAGCTATTGCGAGAAAATTGTTGCCGGAACTTTACCCCAGTTAATCCAAGATGCAACTCAGGTTCCTGCTGCCCTGGAAATTCCAGCAACATTAGAATTGCCTGTCGGAGCCCATATTAGTATTCCCCTCCGATTATCCAATGGAAAAATTTATGGTACGTTTTGCTGTTTTAGCCTAACCCCTGATTCGACCTTGGTTCAACGCGATCTAGATATCATGAGCATGTTCGCGGAGTTTGTGGGAAAACAAATTGAACGTCAAATCATTATCACTCAAGCTCAAAGTGAGATGGAGGCTAGAATTAATTCGGTTCTAAGTTTAGATGGGATAACCTGTTTTTATCAGCCCATTTATCATATAGCTTCGGATAGAATTATCGGCTTTGAAGCCCTAACTCGATTTGCGGCTGAGCCGATTCGCCCCCCCGACATTTGGTTCCAAGAAGCCACCAAGGTGGGTCTTGGAAAGCAGTTAGAAATCAAAGCTATTAATAAGGCTTTGCAAGGTCTTAGTCACTTTCCAGAGGATACCTATTTGTCACTCAATGTATCACCAGAGACCATTTTGAGTGGCGCGATCGCAACTGCCCTAGAGGAAGTACCCCTAGACAGAATTGTTCTGGAAGTCACAGAACATGTTTCCATTCCCGACTATGCAGAGTTTTGCCATAGTCTTGAGCCCTTGCGCGCGCGGGGATTACGCCTCGCCGTTGATGACGCTGGGGCAGGGTATGCCAGTTTTCGTCATATTTTGAGGCTCAACCCGGATCTAATTAAGCTGGATATGAGTCTGACACGAGATATCGATTCCGATCGCTCCCGTCGGGCACTAGCGGCGGCCCTAATTCGATTTGCTCAGGAAACGGGCAGTAGAATCATTGCGGAAGGCGTGGAAACCCCAGCGGAACTGGCCACATTGCGGCAACTTTGCATTAATAACATTCAGGGGTATTTAATCGCTCGCCCCTTACCCCTCACTGCCGCTGTAACTTTTCTTCAGCAGTGGTATTCCCAGAATCCCGTAGGGGAGCAAAATGTCGCGCAAGCGGGACGCTTGCCGCAGGCTAGACTCCGACAAGCTTAGAGATCAGCAGGTCCGTTATTTTCCTGCGAGCCCCTTAGCCGGACGCTGCCTGCGCGATGGCATGATACTGGGATTTATGGCGCAGAGTACTAGGGAATATGAAACACCCTAACGAAATTTCAGCTTGCGGGAGGCGTGAAGACACATGCGCAGCAGTACCAGTCCCTCCTTGACATGGGCAATATTGGACTCGCCATAGTGCCGGGGTTGATAGCGAATCGGCACCTCGACAATGTGTAGGTTCAGCTTTGCCGCGCCAAACAACAGGTCAAAGTCACCAAAGGGATCAAAATCACCAAAGTAGACTCGTCCGGCGGCAATGCGGTCGTAGTCTTGCCGCCACAGCACCTTAGTGCCGCAGAGGGTGTCCTTTAGGGGCTGTTCCAGTAGGAAGGAAAAGATCTGGGCAAAGAATTTATTCGCCAGGGTATTGAGCCAGGGCATCGCTACCAGCGATCGCGGATACACCAGCCGCGACCCGTTGATGAATTCCCCCCGCCCAGAGGCCATCACCTCCATGAAATGGGGCAAGTCCTCCGGGGGCACCGTCAGATCCGCATCCAGAATCATCAACACATCCCCCGTAGCTTCGGCAAACCCCAGCCGCACTGCGTCGGCTTTGCCCTTACCAGACTGTTGAAACGCCTTGAGAGTGAAGGGACCGCGATAGTCCGCCAGCAGGGTTTGAATCTCGTCCCAGGTGCGATCGCGGGAATGGCCCTCCACAAAGATCACCTCGGTATGGCGACCCAATTGGGGTAAACGTGCGATCGCATTGCGGATATTTCCCGCCTCATTGCGGGCAGGGATAATTACCGAGCAACTGGGCGGGGCGACTTCCGTCGGCATCGGCACAGGCCGCGCCACCACATAGTTCGTCAAACAAAGATGCTTAATCAGGGGCAACGGAGCCAGGTAACGGTTGCTGGCATCCGCTAAGAGCGGCACCCGCCGGGGTACGAGGAACCGCCGTCCCTGCTTCAGGGGGATAAACCCTGTAATCGACAGCAGATTTACCACATCCTCCATCGACAGCCAACTCTGGGGGGGCTGGGGACGGCGCTGCCCCATCCGCTCCGCCAACCGCAGAAAGGGCTCCCACATATAGTTGTGAAAGGTCAAAATCACCCGTGTCCGGCTATGGCACAGGGGCACAATCCGCTGAAGCACCGCCTGCACATCACTCAGGTACCCCATCACCCCCGCCAGCAAAATGTAGTCAAACTGCCGATGTTCCGGGGCCAGAGTCGATGCTTCCAGGGTTTCCGCGTCCAGACTGTAAAAGTGCAGGTTGGGATGACGCTGGCGGGCCAAGTCCACCACCACATTGGAAAAATCCACCCCCACCCCTACCGCCGGAGCTACGCTCTGAAGCAGATCTCCGAGGCCGCAACCAATCTCCAGCACCCGCGCCCCTGGGGGAATCAAGAACTGGTGCAGCCGTTCTAGATCCCGATAGTAATAGCGGTTCCGCCGATTCCACCGCTCCAACTCCGGCGCAATACGGTCGAAATAGGCATGGGTTTCAAGGGATAGCCGATGCTTGTGGCCTGAGATGGAAACGGGACTGGTTGTAGAATTCACCATAATTTTAGGGAGGGTTAGGGATGGCGACTCCCTTACGGATTTGCCGCTGTGGGATGCATGAGGATAGGTCATATCCTACCGAACTCCCGATCCCCCCCTATGGACTAATTCCGCACTAATCTGGAATTTGAACCAGCACCCAGTCCCGCACCTGACCCAAAACCGGGGTATCGGTGGGGAGTTCGGCCAATTCACTTCTCAGTAGCCAAGCATAATCACCAGGGTTCAGGCTGCGCCAGTCGGTGACGCTGATCCCCAACTGCGGTGTGTAGAAGGTCAATAGCACCGACGCTTCACTGGCAGGGCTGATTTTCTCTGGGGTAAACACAGCATTAACGGGATGTGCCGACAGAATTTCCTTTAGGGGAGGCTCCGCCATCATCAAGTACTCGGGATTGTAGTTTCCCCACAGCCCGGTGATGTATAGCAGTGCGATCGCACCCCATGGCCCTAGCAGCCAGCCCCATTGCCATAGTGTCCGGTTTCGATAGCTGGGAATCTGACTGCGATGGCCCCTTCGGGCCGGTCCCTGACCATCGTGCCAATAAACCCCCAGGGGTACCAGCCAGCCTATGCCAGCGGCCAGAGCCACCAGAGCGTACCGCCAGATCTCGGGCAGGGGAAACCATTCAGGCCGTGCTAATGCGATTACCCCCGCCCCGATCAAGAGAGTTCCTACCCCCGCAAGGATCACGCTGAGCAGCGGAATCAGCCAACGACGCGGGTCAGACCGAGAATTGTACAGATTTCCCAAGGTGGTCAGGGTCAGGGCCGCTAGCAATGCCACAAAAGGTAAAAGCTGAAGCGGATAGTACCAAGTTCGGGTTTTGAAGGCGGTCAGGAGGGCGAAGAGAAAAATGGGATATCCCAGCCATAGCCATTTGCGGACATACGGCGAGGGTCCAGGATCGGTGGAGAACGATCGCCAACCAATCCAGATGCCGGGAATTGCCAAAAAGGGCCAGGGAAAGGCATTGGCCGGAATATTCCAGAAGTAATACCAAGGCCCCGCATTGTGAAAATCCTGTTGCGCCAAGCTCACAACTGCCCCAAAGGTGCGCTCAATGGGCATCCAGCCATAGAGATTAACGCTCAGCCCCAGCCAACTCAGGGCCGGAAGGAACCCCAGGATCAGACCGCCATAGAGGGCTGGATTGGTCAAATGGCGATGGCGACGTTGCTCCATCACCAGATAGGGCGTTAGAGCCGCAATCACGGGAATCACCATCACACTTTTCAGCATGAAGCCTAGCCCCACTGTGATCCCAGCCAGAAATCCCCAACGATAGCGATGGTGTGGCTGCTCCTCAGCCCGAATCAGCGCCCAAATGCCCAGGAGTTCCAGAGCCGTCAGCGGCACATCCTGAATCGCCAGTCGTCCAGCCTGCATCCAAATCGGGGTTGCTGCCAAAATCGCCGCTCCCCACCAAGCCACCTGGCGAGTTAAGCACCGCCGTCCCAGGTCATAGGTCAGCAATACGCTGCCCCAACATGCGATCGCGCTGGGTAACCTCGCCACCCCTGCGCTGACACCAAAAAGCTTGTAAGATACTGCAATTAACCACTGGATGCCCATCATGCGGTCGTGAATCGGTTCGCCCCACCACTGCTGGGTTACCCAATCTCCGCTTTCCACAATCCACCGGGCCTGCTGGGCATACCACCCCTCGTCATGGGGCATCAGGCTCTGGTCCGGGCTGCGTAAAATGAGTAATAAACCCACCCAAAGACTCAGACCAACGTAAGCACTCCAGCCAGATTGATGATCTCCAGAGGGATCCCCCCCAAATGGGCTTCCGCCAAATGGATCAATGCTGGACTTGAAAAACTTCGACATATCTCTTTGTGACCAATATCGATCGGCATAATCAGGAAATTCAGGAAAATCTCAAATCCTGGCAAAGAAAATCAGCTCTACGGACTATATACCAAGAATTCCATCAAAGGATTGCCCGAAGTCTTGCCCCCCAAACTTCAGGGATGACTGTGGAGCTGGGGTCTGGGGTAGCAGACATTCGGCACATCATTCCTGACTGTATTAGAACCGATATTTTCCCCAATCCCTGGATTGATCAAACCGAGAATGCCTATGCACTCTCCTTTGCTGATCACAGTATTGCCAACCTAATTTTGTTTGACGTATTTCATCACCTTCAATATCCCGGAACTGCCCTTAAGGAGTTTCATCGGGTCTTGAATCATTGCGGCAGAGTGATCCTCTTTGAGCCCTGTGTCAGTTTACTCGGCTTGATAGTTTACGGTGCGCTACACCCTGAGCCCCTAGCGTTGAAGCAACCGATTCAATGGGAGGCTCCCCCAGTGTGGCAGCCGGATCAAATCGACTATTATGCCGCCCAAGGTAACGCCAGTAGGATTTTTCTGGGCCGAAGACGTAACTGGGATCTATCCGGGTTTTCGATTGTCAAAGTCCAAAGATTGTCCGCCATTTCCTATGTGGCTTCGGGAGGATATTCAAAACCTCAGATGTACCCAGATTCCTGGATGCCATTGATGCACAATATTGATCACTTTTGTGATGGCTTGCCTTGGCTCTTTGCGACAAGACTCTTGATTGTCCTAGAAGCGGCTTAGGTCTCGCTCTCGGGTGTGGGCTGGATGCTGCTCAGGGGGGCAAAGACAGTGAGGGCTTGGGGGAGGCATTCCAGTTCGACCGGGGTGGTGCCGATGATTTCACCATCGATGGCGACCTTTTGGGGGGGATCGGTGGTGATGCGGAGGCGGGCAGTGCGGAGGCAGAGGATGTCTTCGTGGTTGGTGGGGGCGTTGATGAGGGCGGCGGCAAAGAGACTGGTGAAGGTGTTCAAACCCTGGAGGCGGGTTTTGGGAGTCGTGATGGTGACATCCAGGAGTCCATCATCGGGGATAACGCGCCCAAAGCCCTGGGCCAGGACGGAGGTGGCGGGGGCGGCGTTGGCGATGGTAATGGCGCTGGTTTCCACCTCCGTCAGTTCGCCATCGATATCAATGGTGGCCTGAAAGGCGATCTGCTCCTGGAACTGTTGGACCCCGGCCAGGAGGTAGGCTAGGACCCCGAGGCGGTTTTTGAGGTCGCGGTTGGCGCGGTTGACCATTTCTGCCTCAAAGCCAATGCCCACGAGCAGCACCAGGGGGTGGCCGTTACAGCGGGTGGCATCTACGACGCGGGTGGTGCCGGACAGGATGGTTTCGCAGGCGGATTGAATGTCGGTCGGTAGTCCCAGGGCACTGGCAAAGGCGTTGGCGGTGCCTCGGGGAATCACCCCCAGCGGAATATTGGTTTCGAGCACCGCCGCCGCGATCGCAGATACGGTGCCATCCCCCCCCGAGGCGATCACCAAGTCCGTCCCCTCCGCCAACACCGCTCGAACCTGCTCCGCCGGATCCTCCTCACTATTGGTGAGGATCACATTAAGCTGGATCTGGGGCTCCAGTAGGCGACGAATCAACGCTAGGTCTTGGTCAGGATTCCCCTGCCCCGAAACGGGATTGAAAATCAGATGCCCCACACGGGAACGGCATAGGTGATCCGCGATCGCAACTGCCGTCGCCTGATTCGTTGCTAGGGGCACATTATGAACTTCGCAGATCCGCAACAGCGCCCGAATATCTGGCTCGTGGGGCTGGGCATAGAGGGGATCTAGGAAGAAGAAAACAGCCGTAATTTCCCCCGTCACCACTCGGGCCGCAATCTGGGCATCTCCCCCCAAGGGACCGGAAGCCATACAGTTCACCGTAAGTCCGGTGCCCTGCTGAATTCGTTGCCCGGTGGTGCCCGTAGCGATCAGGTCATAGCGAGCAAACAGATCACGATAGTGACGAAGGAAGGCCACCATGTCATCTTTTTTGCTGTCGTGGGCAATCAGAGCAATCCCAGTGGGCATGGCAGCACTCAGAACGAGGATATGGAAAAAGTCTAAGCCGTTGGTATCATAGCCTGTTATTTTCCTCTACTGAAGCCGTAAAAATCCATTTTTTCTCATTAATAATATTGGAATGTTGCGATTTTCATCGTTTTTTTAAGGGGAAGTCTGTAAAGAATATTGGCCGAGATCAGTCCATATTTTACCCAACCGTTAAATTAAAAGCATCAGCAGAAAAGGTGGTTAAATCCTACCCCCTCTCAATAAATCTAGGGCCAAAAATACACTGCTGTTGTTGAGACTTCCATCTATGAGGATAGGCACCATGAAACTCTTCAAAGTCTTTGAGGATATCGTCCAGTACTTTAGTGATGCCTTTGCCCGCATCTTTGGGCCAAATGATGAACCTGTCCCCAGCATTGGCGTACAACCTTTTGAAGGAGATGTCCCTTCAGAACCTCTAGAAGATTAGGAAATTTACGGCACTGAATCTACTCAACTTTGTGCGAATCAACTTTGTGCAAAGTTGACCTTGTGGCGTGGTTAGAGCGGAGCATCTCCGTCAGGAAAAAACTACAGCCCACCGGGAAATTCCCGTTTCCGTAGTTTTTCTCCCAGCGGAGATGCTGCTCGAACGTTCCTCAACCCACACTACGAAATAGATGTTGTTTGCACATGGCATCTTTGTCAGTCTGCGTAGGTTGGGTGAAACGAAGTGGAACCCAACAGCGGTGGGTTACGTTGGGTTCCGCTAGCGCTGCACCCAACCTACAAATTTAGGATTGACAGAGGACTAGCGACCACCCACAGTAATAGAGTCTACCTTCAGATGCGGTTGGCCCACAGTGACATAGATACTGCCACTGACGGAACCACAAAATCCTGGGGCGAGGCTGAGATCATTAGAACAGAGGGAAATCCGCTGCATGATTTCCTTGGCCTCCCCAATTAGGGTCGCTCCCTTCAGAGGCTTGGTGATTTTACCATCTTCTATCAGGTAGGCTTCATCCACACCGAAGTTGAACTGGCCGGTAGCCCCAACACTACCGCCCCCCATTTTCTTGCAATAGATACCCTTGTCTACGGAGGCAAAGAGGTCATCCACAGAGGTTTCGCCAGCGGCAATATAGGTGTTTCGCATCCGGGAGGCAGCGGCATAGGTGTAGCCCGCGCGGCGACCGCTACCGGTTCGGGGGTGACCCGTACGCATGGACCCGGCGCGATCGCTTAGGAAGTTTTTCAATACCCCCTTTTCGATTAGCAGGGTGCGCTGGGTGGGCATGCCCTCGTCGTCCATATCCAGGGTGCCAAAGGCATCGGCGGACAAACCCTCATCCCAGGCCGTGAGATTTTCGTGGGCAATTTTTTTCCCCTTCTTGTCAATGAAGGGAGTAGTACCCCGCTCGATCTGGGTAGTTTCCAACAGATGGCCACAGGCTTCGTGGAAGATGACTCCGCCAAAGTGGTTAGCCATGATGATGGGATAGTTCCCCGACTCCACATAGTCGGCGTAGAGCATTTTGCCCGCCGACTCCGCCACCTCTTCCGCCGTGGAGGCATAGTCCCAAGACCTTAGAAAGTGGGGGTCGCTGGTATCCCCGAGGCGCTGACCAATGGAGGAACGGTGATCACCATCGGCGCAGAGGAGATTACTACTGACGGACTGGGTCAGGCGAATATCACGGGCAAAGGTGCCGTCACTGGCAGCCACCATCACCTCTTGCCAGTCCCGGAAGTAGGCACTGCGACGGGCCTGAATATGGCGGGCCTTTTGGGCAATGGTGCCATTGGCCGCCAGTAGCACATCCCCCATTTCCTGCATGGAGCTACATTGGTCCAGCCAAGTCTCTTTGCCCTTAGCGGTGGCGTAGTCCCGAAACAATTCCAGGTTGATCTCCGACAGGTGGGAGGCGGGTCCGGGCAGGGTTAGCCCCATGATGGCCAAGCCTTTCTCTAGCGCAGCCTTGAGGCCAGAGAAGGTAAGGTCATTGGTGCTGACGTAGCAGTCTCCTTTACCCAGAAAGACCCGCACGCCAGCGCCAGCCACAATGGTGGGGGAAATACTGGTGATGCTGTCATCCTCTGCGAGGCAGCTAATGTGCTGGTTGTGCTCCAGGAAAAATTCCACCAAGTCCGCTCCAGCAGCCCGCCCCAGCCCCAGTAATAGGGAAAGGGGATCGCGCCAGGATTCATCGAAGCGATCGCGGGTGGCCCGGTAATCGAGGCCGGGAATTTCCTGGGTGCGGATAAGCCGACCGGGGGTAATGGCGACAGTCATAGGGGAACGCTCTTGAGGGCAGGGCTACAAGGTCTAAGGGTAAAGAAAGGCTGTGGTCCCCGAATATCAGCTCAGGTGACATCGGTAGGGATGGGCCGCTCGTTTCCGTATCGTAACAAACCCCGTCGAGGAAAGGCTGGGATAGCCTGAGGGTGACTAAACCTGCTGACACCGCTCTAACCGCAACATCATGGCATCCAGCATATTGGCATCCCCAAAGGCTGCCCCCCGGCCCGTGCCCACTCCCCCCATGCGCAGGGATTGATGCCAGGGAATCTGCCAAAACCAGCGAGCGGGGAGGTGCCCCGGCGGCGCGTCTAGGCTGAAATTGAGAAAGTCATAGAACTTGTAGAACCCCAGGCATCGATAGGGGGAAATCGTCCACCCGACCTGACGGCTGAAGGCAAAGGCATCGCCTTGAGCCATCTCGGTATAAATTTCGTGTTGTACGCTGAACCCAAATTGGCCGCTGCTGTAGCGCACCCAATGCTGATCTAGGTCGTGCAGGGCGTCGCAGGGAAGCTGGGCGATAGTGATGTCATCTAGCCAGCCTTCAGTGGTGCGGTTCGCTCGCTTTAGCAATAGGGCTAAGGTGACCTGGTCTGCGGCCTGCCATTCCTGCTGGGTCAGGAGGGCGTCGAGATCTTGTATCGTCCATTGGGGTATCTTTGCTGTCGTGGCCATGGGAGAAGAAGGGGTCATGGTTGCTCCGTTGGCGAGGGGGGCGCGATGGTCAGGGACTGGCCCGAAGGGGCCATCGCAGCTCCCGGTAGACATTTCTCGACATGGAGAAAGAGGGCATCTACCAGGGCTTCAGGTACCACGTACTCACTTTCCAGGGTTTTGCAGCCCCAGCGCCAACTGGGCAGATGACCAGTTGGCGCATCGGACTGAAACTGGAGATCGCGATAGGTTTTGTGGCGGGTTACGAGATTGACATTGCCGATGCCGATGCCCCCCTGCCACGCCACCGCCTGCAAAAACTCATCGGCACGGCGATCCTGTTGGGCATAGATTCGGTATTGGGCACGAAAGCCAAAGCGACCCTCACTATAGTGCGCCCATAGGGCATCTAGAGTGTTCATATCCACACAGGGAAAGTGTAGAATTGCCTCCCCATCAATGGGGCACATGTCGCGACTGAGGGCGGTGAGAATCAGCCGCTCGGTTTCCTGGTCTGCCAATTGCCATTGTTGGGACCAGAGCAATTGACGCAACCGGGTATAGTCCAGGTTTTGGGCCGAGTCGATGGGACCATAGAGAGCTGCCGTGACCTCCTGTTCAATGGCTTGCACCCGCTCTGGCTCCAGATGCCAAAAACGGCGGGCCTGCTCTAGGCGACCCCGGTCAAAGTCACTGGGGTAAAGGTTTTGGGCGATGGCTTCTTGAAATTCCTGCCGATATTGCTCGATATAGGTTTCCTGGTTCTGTTCTGTCGTTGGGGCCGGGGACTGCTCTTGCATCTCCAGCATCCGTGTCTCTTCCTCTGCCTCTTTTTCCGTTTGTTCCAGTCGGGTCACCTCCGCCCGGATACGGGTGATATGTTCTTGGTCAATGCCAGCGACATCGTCGTAGCTGAGGCCGAGACTTTGGTAAAGCTGGCGCAGTTCGGCCCAGGTGGCATCGCTGAGGGGATCGCCCCGATCCAGTTCTGCATTGAGCACTTCTCGGTATTTCTGAAGCTTTGCCTGCCGATCTAGGTAAGGCCCTAGGGAGCGAGCAATGATGGCTTCAGCTTCTTCTAGGGGGAGGTTAAGGCGATAGCGCAGGAGTTCCAAATTGGCCTGCTCAACGGGGGAATGCTCTCCGCCCCGCAGAGCATAGGTTTCTGCCCGAGCTTGGAAAATCTGACGCGCAGGCAAAAGGGTATCTACCGCTGGCAGCAGCGCTAGCAGTTCTTCCCCATTACGACTTTGGACCTGGAGCCGGACCTGGTGCAGCAATAGCAGTAGCCGCACCTCTAGGGGCCGCACCCGCAGGTGATCGCTCAAAGCCTGGAGCACTATCCGCACCCGATCGGCGGTCACCGTCATCTGCACCCCTAGCTTCTTGGCGGGGTTGGCAGGATCGGTGAGATAGATCAGGTTGGCTGCTGGGGCCATCTCTAGGGTCTGGAGATAGCTCAAAAGCCCTGCTGTTTCGCGATCGCGATCCTCAGTACTGAGATGGGGATCAATTACCTGAAAGACCACCCTGGCGCTGGTATCGGGGGCCGCAGAATATACCTGAGTCATGGAAAAAACCCAACCCTGAACGGTGCTGGCATCCAAGGATACCTCCAGACGCCCCAGTTGGCAGATAAGAGGGCAAATCAAAACTTAAAATTCCCATTTCCTATCCTCGCGCCTAGGGGATTCCTGCTGTCATTCCGGCCAACGGGAGGAATCTCGGTCTTGGCCACTACGGAATTAACTTCAATCCTGGATTACCCGGCACTGGGTAGGGCGGGTTTTGAGCCTCCCATTTGGGATTTCCCAGTAGACATGAGCCAAACCCGCCCCTACGGGATTTACCCCCCCACGGGGCACCGGGCAACAAGGGCAACCACCCTTCGACCCGCTCAGGACAGGCAAGGGATTGCCCCTACGGGAAATTGAATTCAAAATTCAAAACTCCTACCACCTGTCACATCCTGCATTGGGCGCGAAAACCGCGCCCCTACCCCAAAGTCCTCCGGGCAGGCTAACTCCCTGGGAGTGGCTTCGCCAACGCCTTTCTTGAATGCCGTTAGGCTATACACCCCCTCACTCCTTCACCCTGCTCCAGAATGGCCTGGGAAACAAAGGGTAGGATCGCCTCGTTTTGGCTATGCTCTGGTCCCTCTGTAAACACCACTAGTAGGTAAGGACGGGTGTCGGGTATCTCAATATAGGCGGCGTCATGGCGGACCTTACTGGTCAATCCAGCCTTGGACCAGCATTTTGCCGTCAGAGGTAGCCCCGCCCCGAGAAATCCCGTTACCTGGTTTTCGGGGTCAGCGGCTAGGGCTTGGGGATCTAGACTGCGCTGCATTAAGGTCATCATTGCCTGCGATCGCGCCCCCGATACTGACACCCCACCTACAATGCTGTGGATCAGGCGCGCCGTTGCCTCCGTGGTGAGCCTGTTGCGATTTTCGTAAGCTTCACCCAGGAAGCTGCGCTCCCGACCGTAGGGACCATCACACCAAGTCTTTTGATTAACATTGATGGTTTCCAACTCGGGCCATTGCAGCGTTTGCAAATAGCGATTCACCAGATTCCGCTGGTGTTGCCAGGTTTCCCTAGGACCGGGGGGAAGTTCAGGGCCACTGGTGGTTCCCGTCAGCACATCCACAACCAGCCCGGTGGCATCGTTGCTGGAGTCCACGATCATGTCGCGGGTGGCCCGGTCCAGCTCCAGTGAGGGCTGGATCATGCCCCGCTCTAACCACTCATGGACCGCTACGAGATAAAACAACTTGACGACACTGGCGGGATAAATGCACTCTACCCCCCGATAGCTAGCCCCTCGGGGCCGATGTCGCCAAAATTCAGTGGCACTGAGCGCCCCCCCCGTATTCACGGGGAAAGGGGGATCGTACAGAATCCAGGTGAGGGCAATTTGGTTCTTCGCCAGGGTGGGAAATTCCGCCCAAGTGGCCTGTAATACCCGCTCCAGAGCCCCTTGCAGGTCCAGATCGAGATCGAAAAATCCAGCGTTCACAGCCATACATTAGTTGAGGGAATACACGTTGCCGTCGATGAGCAGACGGGTAATACCCTTAGCCTGGAGATAGGGCTGGGTCTTTTGGATGACACTACCATCGGGCACCTTGACGACCCGTTGGTTGCGCCGAGAGAACCGTCGGGCAATGCGATGGTTATCAAAGACCGGTAGGGTTCGGGCCTGCTCCTCCTCCTCTGGAATCTGTCCCAGTTCAGAAAACTCCTTCAGGGGGTAGGTGATCAATTCCGACAGGCGATCCACTACCAGATAGTAGGTGTGCTGAAAGGTGACATTGGCAAAGGGTAAGATTTCAAGCTGCTCGTGGCGGGGGAGGGTAGCAGCATGGGGCTTGCTGTCATCATCATCCCAATCGTCGAGATCCTCCTCGTCAAGGTCATCATCTCCATAGTCATCAGCATCCAGAACTGCCTTTTCGTCGCTATCCTCCTCTTCCCATGAGATCGCGACAATGGGATCGTCTCCATCCACCTCATCGTTATCCGCTGCGATCGCAGTATCAAGATCAATGAGGTCTAATGGATCTCTGTCAGTCTTCTGTGCCGGAGTGGGGATAGAAGGTTCCGCTATGGATTGACGGCGGCGGACGGGTGCTGGAACTTTCTTCTCGGGTCGAGATACCGAGCCCGCAGCGGTCGGGGTTGGTTCTGGGGTGACCTCTGGCTGGGGAGCAGGCACGACTGGAGCCGTTGGGGGTGCTGGAGCGGCTGTCGGAGACTCCAGTTTTGCCCCACTGCGCTTTTGTCGAATCAGGCGACTATATTCGCGCTCCGGAAGATTCTGTTTCAGAACCCGGCTAATGGTGCTATTGCTAACGCCATAGCGGTCCGCTATGGAAGAGGAGGTTTCCTGACTCTGACGGTAAAGCTCAAGGATGGCTTGCTTATCAGCGTCGGATAGTTTTCGAGATGCCATGCTTTTGGGAGCTCCCGCCGAGAGAGTGCTTCCCTATATTACTGCTCTAACCCGCCCGCCGACGGCGAGAGGAGCGCCGAGATTGGGTAGAAATGGCGTATTCCACCACCGCTCCTAGCCCAAAGAACAGAGCGGAGAAGGTCCAAAACACCTCCCACAGCGATCCCTCTTCATAGCTACCCTGATTCACGGAGAAGGCAAAGAACATATCGGCAATATAGAGACAGAAGGCCGCGATCGCGATCAGCTTCCAGGACTGGGAAAAACGCCCTCCCCAAAAGGCCACCAGCAGCGTTGCCGCCACCACCAGCAAAATGCAGTCTCCCACCACATAGAATAAGCCCACCAACTCCTGAAAAGGTTCTAGGCGACTATCGAGCTGTACCGCCCAAGCCGGTGCGTTAGGAAACGCCTCCTCACTGGCCTCCATCTCAGCGGGGGTTTCTGCCCCATTGGCATCAATCTCAGGAGCCACAGGCGCAGGAGCCGCCTGATCCCCATTGGGATCTGGGGCCACCGCCTCCGGAGCCCCAGGCGTCACCTCTTCAGGGGGACTCTCTACGGGCAGCAAACTTTCAAGCTCAGCCCCGCCAAGGCGATAGTTCAAAACGTAGGCCAAAAATATCCCGAGGAAGCCAATTACAGCCACCATGGCCCACTGCTTCATCTCCAAATTCAAGCGCCTAGGCAGCACCGCCTGCAACATGCCCCCCGCCAAGAAGATGTAGGAAATAAGGTAAAAAATATCCCCCAGGGATACCGAAGGATCCTTTCCCCACACGTTGCCCCAGACATAAAAGAGGATATTACCGACCCCGTAACAACTGAGTCCGATGGCAATCCAGAGCCAAACATTGCGACCGCTGACGATTTGGCCACTCTGCCAGTTGCGGAAACATAGAGCCGCTGCCAGGAAGAAAGCCCCGGTTTCTATCAGTGTGATACCGACAAAATACCAGGTCGGCAATTCCTCTCCCGGTGCCGGAACACTAAACAGGAGGAAAAACAAAAGGGCGAAGATCCCCCAGGTAATACCCAGTAGAATTAAAACGGTGGCAGATGGCAGAAACTTTTTTGCAGGGGATTGCTTGTTCAACGGAACCCTCCTCCCAAGGAGATAAGACGCTTCAGGGTGTCAATGATAGGTAATTTAGGCGTATTTGACTCAGTCAGATTGGCACATCAGCCCTAAGTTAGCCTCAGATCTAGTGATTTCCCAATTTTTGTTTGCAGCGCGTAACACCTTTGCGGCCCATTATTTCCAGAGCTGGCCAGGAGAGGATAGATCTAGCCACGCTAGAAAGGTTTGGCGATCACCTTTGGGCATGTCCTCTAGGGCATCTAGTGCCCGTTCGGTGAAGTTGGCATTGCCAAAGTAGTTCTTGCCCAGACGATGCATCTCCTCTAGGAGTTTTTGCAGATGCATATCTTGCCAAGCCGGAACCTGGGTGGCAAGAGGATCCATCGTCAGCAGCGTCTTCACCACCGCCGCCGAGGTCACCTGGGGAAACCGCCACTGGGTTAGCACTGAGGCCACCTCCTTCTCAAACTGGCTAGCCTGTTTGCCGCCCAGCAAGTCTTCAATATCGATATATAGAGCCTGTAACAGGAGCAGAGATGCCTGAATCAAGGGCTGAGATGCGGGTGTCCCTTGATCATCATCCCCCTCCTCTAGAGCATCTAGACGAACCTTACCCCAAACGCTAAACCGTTCCGGCTCCTCTAGCAGGACGCAGGCTTTGCCCCGATTATCGGTCAAATCACGCCACAGTGCCCGAGCGTCCTCTTCCTGAACGGCTCCAAACACACTTAGCAAGCGAAAGGTTTGCCCCTGGTAGGACAAAATGGGAATCTGCTGGTCCTGCTTTTTGGGATGCTGGATGTTTTTGATGTCAACATCCTGTCGCTTGAGAATGAACATGGCGCTGCAAGTTGAATCCGTAGGGTCAAGGCAGGCAGTCTACGTTGTAATACCCTACATTAGACCATCCCAAGAGAGGTTCCTGGTAAGCACTACTGCCCTTGACGCTATGATATCTACCGAATGTCTGTTGGCTACAGGCTACGAGTGGTCTGGGAGCAGGGTTTCCCTAGCCTGTCCAGCCCCTTGATATAGCCATGGGCCCTTAGCTCAGAGGATAGAGCAACCGCCTTCTAAGCGGTCGGTCGCTGGTTCGAATCCAGCAGGGCCTGTACGCCAAAACCCCCACTGTTGGGGGTTTTGGCGTTTAAGAAGGTTGGTTGTGAGGAGGGTAAGTTCACCGTAATTCACCATTTTTAACTGCATCTTTGGTGAAAGAGTGGTTAAGGGGGTATCAGGGAGGGACTACCCAGTCCCCTGAAATATGGGTGTTCGACAATTCGACAAAGGGACAGGTTAGGGGCTGGAATGCCTGTTGGAATGTTCATGTCCGCACATTTTCCCTAACTCGCAATGCGTCCCCAAATCCGGGCCAGTTCTGCCAGCAAAGTTTGAAACGTTTCCCGGAAGGCGCGGTGCTCAGCTTCATTCAAGGCGCGATCGCGCTCTGCCTGTTCCTGGCTTACCCGCAAGGCTTCCATAAAAGCCTGGTGTTCCGCTTCATTGCTTTCACGCTCGCGGTCTGCCCTTTCCCGGTCACGCTCTGCCTGTTCCTGGCTTACCCGCAAGGCTTCCATAAAAGCCTGGTGTTCCGCTTCATTGCTTTCACGCTCGCGGTCTGCCCTTTCCCGGTCTGCCTGAGCATCCGCTAGCGCCTGATCAATCCGTTGGCGATCTGCCCTGGCATCCGCCAGCAGGTTTTCAAAGCGCTGGCTTGCTTTCTCCTGCTCCCGTCTAAATTCTTCCTGCCGCTGCCTAATTTCCCCCTGTTCTCCGGCCATGGTGGTGATCATCCCCACCAGGTCAGTGACGCTAGCCCTTAGCTCCTGATTGGTTTCTTGGAGACTTTGGCGCATCAACCGTTTCAGGGTACAGGCACGCTCTCTTTCCCAGGTCGCGATGGACAGAGGCCGGTCAAAGACCATCGCGCATCCTCGCTGAACCAAAAACCTTCTAAGGGTTTTGGTGTTTCTGGGGGTCAACGGTTTAGAGTCTGGTACGCCCGTAGCGGTCCCGGCCCATGTGTCATTGTTTTGCCTCAGGAATTCCCTGAAAAGTTGCTGTGATGGAGCGGTTGACCTGTATATAGCCCGACTCGACCCGGTCGAAGTAGGTCTGTAGCTGGGCATGGGTCTGGGGCAAGGACTGGAAGGGAATTGAAGGATACAGGTGGTGCTCAGCGTGGAAGGGCATGTTCCACATTAGCCAGCGCAGGGGCCACAGGGTCAGGGTGGTGCGGGTATTGGTGAGGGGATTGTCCTCCTGGGGGCAGCCTGTATGCTCCGCCAGCAGGACAAACCGCAGTAGGGGTTGCCCCACGGCTAGGGGCAAGAACCAATAGGTGACTAAAAACCAGGGATGGCCGAGGAGAACTGCGATCGCAGTTACCGCCCCGTATACCCCAAGTTGCCACCGGACTGAGTGCACGACTTCACCGTAGGCACTTTCGGGCAAAAAGAAACAGTCCTCCAGTTGGCCCAGAGCCACCCGGCTATGGCCCCGCACCTTGCCGATCCACCAGGGAATGCCCGTCAGTTGCCCCAGGTATGTGCCCCAGGTCGTGGGCTTAGGATCCCCCAGTTCCGGGTCTTTGCCAGGAATTTGGGTATAGCGGTGATGCCACTTGTGGTAACGGCGATAAAACGTACTGTTGTAAAACGACAACAGTCCCGCTAACCAGGCAGCGATATCGTTTAGGCGGGGGTTGGCAAAGGCGGTGCGGTGGCAGCACTCATGCATGGCACAAAACATCATCGCTAGGCTTACTCCATACAATCCCAGGGCGGGAATCGCCAGCCCCAGGGGCGCAGCAGCCCAAAGGTAACCGCTTACCCCTAACACCCCCAGGTGGCCCAAGAAGTGGAGCCCCCCCGCCCAGTTGGATCGCTGGTTCAGCTGCGCCAGATCCTGGGCCGACAGGATTTGGCGCGGATTGGCGGGCGTGGGGCGGGGGGCGAGGAAGGGGGCAGAATGAGTCATTATGGTCGAGGGTTTAGAGCAGAGGGACAATATTGCGACAAGTGGACTCCGCCTACTTGTTATGACAAGTTGAATTTAGCATGTTCCACGGGCAGTGCAGTGGTTTCTGCCCTAAAATATCTTCTTCCCTGGCCACGCTGTCTCTTCTAGTGCTCAGTCAATTAATGATTGACGGGTGACCGAAATCCTGGAGTTTAGTTGGGGTTAAATTTTGAGGGTCGAAGACCCTCAAAATTTTCCTGATGGAACATTCGGGACTTTCGTGTCAGGAAATGGCTTAAACCTGCCACCGCCGATAGTCCTGATCATGGCAATCCCTCTCCACATCAGCATTTCAGAGGATCTCCGCCGCCGCATTGTGGTCGGCGACTATCGCCCCGGTGACAAACTACCCAGCGAGCACCAGCTCATGGAAACCTTTAGCGTCAGCCGTATTACCGCGCGGCAGGCGGTAGCGAATTTGGTGAGCCAAGGACTTGCGATCGCGCATCGCGGCAAAGGAGTGTTTGTCACCCCCCAAAAAAAGGTTGCCTATTCCCTCTCTAGCCCCCTGGTGTTTCTGGAACAGGACATGGATCGGCGTGGCATCGCCTTTTCCTTTGAAAATCTGGCTCTAAAATCCGTAGAAGCACCCCCCAATATTCGGACCCTGTTGCATCTATCGTCCCCCCCGATGGTCTACCTGCAAAAGAAACTGTTTCGCATGGATGGGGCAGCCGGAGCCGTGGATATCTCCTACCTGGTCCCAGATTTGGGCCAGCGGTTTGCCCCCCTACTAAAGCGCCAGATGACCTTTCCCACCCTGGAGCAACACGGTATTCCCATTGAGGCCATTGACGCCGTGATCGAATGCACCCACGCCGATTATGAGATGAGCGGCCACCTGGAGGTACCCCTCGGCCATCCCCTGATTGTCTATCGCTACACCGCCTATGCCCCCCAGCATCAGGCGATCCTCCATGGCGAGACTATTTCTCGGGCCGATCGGTTCTGCTACTCCCTCAGCATCACGCGGCAGTAATACCAAGCCGCTAGACTCGCGGCGGTTAAAACCGCTGCTATACAAACAAAGTCGGCCTGCGCCGACTCAACTAACACGACCTGAGTTCGACTTAAGCTTCGCTGCCCATCCGCCAGGGAATAAATTGCCCTGGCTCATCGCAGAAGTCCGTTAAAACGGACTCGCCCCCCTATCCCCAGCCCAGCTCCCAGTCCATTTTTAAGGGCCATTAAAAATGGACTTAAGCCTGTTAGCCGGGAATTTTGAATTCCCGGCGGGGTGACAGCGCTGATACCGAATTTTCTGGTTCCCAGGCTCTGCCTGGGAATCCTCACCGAGGCTCTGCCTCGTCGTTAGAAAACGGCAAGGATATTTACGCCATCTAAGCCCGCTACAAGGCAGCGGTGAAAATGGCGTAGAAGTCATCCTTAGCCACAGGTCTAGGATTGAAGGGATGGCATCCGTCCTGGAGAGCCACCGCCACCAGGGCATCAAGATTATCTGGGGCAACCCCTAAATCGCCCAGGGAGGCGGGAATGCCGATGGCCGTCGATAGTGCCCCAATCCAGTCCAGAAGGTCTTGGCCATGGCTCGCCCCTGGGTTAACGGTACGGGCCATACGGAGAAAGCGATCGGGAGCCGCCTCTAGGTTAAAGGCCATGGCAGCGGGCAACATGACGCCATTGGCCAACCCGTGGTGGGTGTCGTACACCGTGGAGAGGGCATGGGCACAGGAATGGGTGACCCCCAGCCCCTTCTGAAATGCGATCGCACCCATCATCGACGCATTCAACATGCCCCCCCTAGCGGCCAAATGGGCTGCCGTCGCCCCTTCATCCAAAACTTCCCCCGCCCCTAGCCGCTGGGCAAACCCCACACAATCCTGCAAATGTTGCGCCACCAGGTAAATTCCCTCCAGGGCGATGCCGTCACAGAGGGGGTTAAAACCCTTCGCTAGAAATGCCTCAATTAAGTGGGTCAGGGCATCCATGCCCGTAGCGGCGGTAATTTTAGCCGGGAGTCCCAGCAGCAGTTCAGGATCCGCCAGCACCACCCTGGGCAAAAGCTGGGGGTCGAACATGATCTTTTTGGCATGGGTGGCGTCATCAGAGATCACGGTACTGCGCCCCACCTCGCTCCCGGTGCCCGCCGTAGTGGGAATCGCCACAATGGGGGGAATCGACTGGTCAATAGGGCGGCTGCTAGCCCCATCCTCGTAGTCGAAGAGGTGACCGGGATGGTGAGCCATCAGGGCGATGGCCTTAGCCACATCCATGGGCGCGCCGCCCCCCACCGCCACAATTCCGTCAGCCCCGTGGGCCTGCCACGCCTCCACACCCGCCGTCACCTGGGACACCACCGGGTTCCCCCAGACGCCGCTGAAGGTAGCGGTCTCGAAGGTGGAGAGGGATGCGACTAATTCCGGAAACCAGGGCAGTTTCGCCACATCCCGATCGGTGACAATCAGGACCCGCTGAAGACCCAAAGCGGTGAGTTCGGCGGTGAGTTCGGCCCGCGCCCCTGGTCCAAACCGAATTCGGGTCGGGAAGTTGTAGGTGTGAATCATCAGATATAGCGGTTCTCCCTTGGGTTAAGTACAGACAAGGGGCTTAAGCCCCTTGTTCGCTGAAGTGTCATTAAGCTGAGGTGTGCCTCATACATTAGGGAACCGCTATAGCTTAGATATTCACGTACTGGGCCATTTCCCAAGCGGTGATTTGAGCATTGAAGGCGTTCCACTCCTTCGTCTTCATTTCCAGGAAAGTCTTAGCCCCCAACTCGCCGAGGGTTGCCATCAGCAGGGAGTCCTGCTTTAGGGCTGCCATCGCCTCGTAAAGATTGTGGGGTAGGGTTTGTAGATTGGGGAATTCGTCGCCGCGAGCGAAGAGATTTTCATCGATGCGCTGGCCGGGATCGGCCTGGGTTTTGATCCCCTCCAGTCCCGCTGCTAAAATCCCCGCCGTGGCCAGGTACAGGTTGGCGGCCCCATCCACCATGCGGCACTCAAATCGGCCCGTATCAGGAATGCGGATCAGGTGGGAGCGGTTATTCCCGCCGTAGGAAATATAGCGGGGGCTCCAGGTGCTGCCAGAGGCGGTGGTGCTGGCTCCCAGACGGCGATAGGAGTTGGCGGTGGGGGCGCAGAGGGCCGCCAGCCCTTTGCCGTGGGCTAGCACACCTCCCAAAAAGTGGTAGCCCAGGGGGGAAAGCCCGCCCGCATCAGCCCCTTCGGCAAAGGCGTTGGTGCTGCCCTGCCACAAACTGTTGTGGATGTGGCCGCCGTTGCCGGTGATGTGGCTGAAGGGTTTGGGCATGAAGGTAGCAACGAAGCCCCGCTGCTCCGCCAGGGTCTTGACCATGTATTTGAAGAAGACATGGCGATCGCAAGTCGTTCTCACATCGCTATAGGTCCAGTTCAACTCAAATTGGCCGTTGGCGTCTTCGTGGTCGCATTGGTAAGGCTCCCAGCCCAGGTCTTCCATGTAGGTGACTAGGGTGGAAATCAGGTCAAACTGACGCATCAGGTTGAGCTGGTCGTAACAGGGGCGCTCGGCGGTGTCTTTGGTATCTGCGATCGCATATCCCGTTTCCGTCTGCCGCAGCAAAAAGAACTCCGCCTCCACCCCCGCCTTGTAGGTATAGCCCAGCGCCGCCGCCTGTTCCAGCACCCGGTTCAGAATCATCCGAGGTGCCGCCGGAAATGGCTTCCCCTCAAAGTACACATCACTGGCCACCCAGCCCACCGTCGGCTCCCAAGGCAGTTGAATCAGGGAGTCTGGGTCTGGCACCACCGCAATTTCCGCCGCCTCTGGCCCCAGCCCCAGGTTCGATGCAAAGGAGCAGAAAAAGGCTCCCTCCTGTTCCACCGAGGCAATTTTAGTGGCGGGTACCAGCTTGGCCCGAGTCCCCCCCAGCAGATCGGTGTAGGACACCAAAAAGAACTTAAGGCCCAGAGTCTTAGCTTTTTCAACGAGGCTCTGGCTCTGGGTTAAGGCTGCGACCATAAAAAGGACTCCTGGATTTTAGGCTCAGTAAAACAGTCCTATGAACAGGCATTTGTAGCTGCCGATACGGCGTCCCCCCAAAACCCGGTTTCTCGAATTTTGCCCCACATTATCTCAGTGGGGGGCAGAAACCGGGTTTCTTTCGGGGTCTCCCTGAGGGGTGTCCAATCGGATCCCACCCAAATCGTAGGGGTGGGTTTAGCACGGGTGTTGCCCCCATCACCGGGATCTGGCGCTCAAAACCTACCCCGGCCTCGTCGTGGGGTGTTGGCCGGGGCAGGTTTTGACGGTTAAACCTGGGTGGGGGTTGGAGGCGATCGGCTAAACCTGCCCCTACGGGAATGGTGGGGATGGGGAGATGTTGCGCCCTTGACCCTGAAGCGCTAACACTACCCCTGTCAAGGTGACCATCTGTACTATTCACCTGTAATCTGTCGGTAAATCCAAATCAGTTATCGAGGTCTCAATGCCTGTCATCAGAAGGTTGTAGGCCAATGATTAGCGCCATCTTTGAGCAATTTGTCGAAGCGAGTCCGGTAAGCGTAATGTTCCGCGTCTTGATGGAGCGCATTTTTAGGCCCGATAAACTCGACGAGTTATTTGAGAAAAACGCCGAGAAGCAATACACCCGAGAGCTATTGTTTTCGAGTGTGGTGGGACTGATGAGTTTGGTGGTCAGCGGGATTCATCCTTCAGTGAACGCTGCCTACCAAAAGCTAGAGAAGCAAATTGGGGTGTCAAAACCAGCGCTGTACAGCAAGCTCAACGGCTTAGAGCCCAGAATTAGTCAGGCATTAGTGCGCTATGCCTATCAGGAGTTGGCTCCTGTGGTCAAAGCGCTGGGGTTATCCCAGTCCCAGCGCTTACCGGGCTACTGCATCCGGATCGCCGACGGTAATCACTTGGGAACAACCGAGCATCGGTTGAAGCCATTGCAGGCCACTCGCTCAGGCCCGCTACCCGGCCAATCGATTGCAGTGCTTGACCCAGAGCAGCATCTGGTAACGGATATCTTTCTTTGTGAGGATGCCCATGCCCAAGAGCGTTCGTTGCTGCCCGAGATGCTCGAAACGGTGCAAGCCAATCAGGTGTGGATAGCAGACCGTAATTTCTGTGCCTGCGGTGCGCTGCTGGGTATTGCTCAACGTCAAGCCTACTTCGTTATTCGGGCTCATAAAAACACCCCTTGGGAAGCGCTAGAGCCCTTGAAGGCCGTTGGTTCATCGGCGACCGGAGAAGTCTTTGAGCAAGCGGTGAGAATCACTCATGAAGACCAGACTCTGACCCTGCGCCGGGTTGTCGTCAAGCTGGCTCAACCCACCCGGCATGGCGACAGCGAAGTCGCCCTGTTCACCAACTTACCCACCAGGGTCGCGACCGCCCCGTTGGTCACCGAACTCTACTTGGAGCGCTGGACCGTCGAGAAGATGTTTCAAGTGGTCACCGATGTCTTCTCCTGTGAGCTGAACACTTTGGGCTATCCCAGGGCCGCTTTATTCGTCTTTTGTATGGCCGTCGTTGCCTTCAATGTCTTATCCACCGTCAAAGCTGCCCTAAAAGCCGTTCACGGGGTTGGCAAAATTGAAGCAGGGTTGTCCAACTTCCATCTCGTTGAAGAAGTTCAGGGGACTTTTCGAGGCATGATGATTGCCCTCCCACCGTCCGAGTGGAGACCGTTCGGGAAGATGGCCATTGAACCCTTCGCCGAAATCTTGAAAGAATGGGCGGCGCAAATCGACCTGAAACGGTTTAAGTCGTCGCCCAGAGGCCCCAAAAAAGCTGTCAAAAAGAACGAATATGACCCCAAACATCCTCATGTTTCGACCGCTCGCCTCCTAAACCAAAAGGAGAACAAACGTTCACCTTAACAGGGGTAGCGCTAACACATACCTACGGCTAGGGCAACCGATTGATCCATGCCCCTAAAAACTCCACAGTATTGGCCATCTCTTCCAAAGACCGCATAGCAGCCAACTGCAACAACCCTCGCATTTGATCACCAACCGAATAACCTTGTCGGCTGAGAACAATACCAGCATGGGGCTTACCCATTACCAAACAATCTGAATGGAGGCGATAAAAGTCCCTAACGTTGAAGCTATAGATTACCCGTTGGTGTGTCCATGCCCAAGCTAATTGGCTTTCGTCAGACTGCCCTAACATGTCTGCCTCAGCCGCCGAGGTTACATCTGCACCCCGGCTTGTCAGAGCTTGCAAAAGACGTCTACTGGTAGCATCTTCATCCAGGTAGAACCGTACAGTCGTCATGGTCTAAGAGGTGGTGGGTGCCAACTGATCGTAAGCTGCCGCCTCTGCGGCTAAATCTTGATTAATGACTTGGGGATTGGCGTAGTAATAGGCCAGAGCTGCGTGAACCTGAGCCAGGGTCAGGTAATCCTTATCGGCAACAATTTCCTCAACACTGTAGCCCTGCCGATATAGGGCCACAATCCGCCCTACGGAAGTCCGAGTGCCCGCAATCACGGGACGATCGCCGCTGGGATAGGGTGTAACCGCAATCAAGTCGCTGATGTTAACCAGGATTGTAGACATTGGTGTCACGTAGGGTTCATACAAACAGCGGGCTGAGTCAATGACATTGCCCCAATCGGGTGCAGAAACTAGGTTGCTTTGTGATGTGTACCCTCGGCCCCCTATCCGAATTATAGGGGGTGGGTTTGGCACGGGTGCTGCCCCTATCACCAGGATCTGGCCTACAAAACCCACCCCGGCCTCGTCGTGGGGTGTTGGCCGGGGCAGGTTTTGACAGTTCAATCTGGGTGGGGGGTTGGGAGCGATTGGCTAAACCTGCCCCTACGAGTGGGGTGGTGGCCGGGGCAGGTCTTGACGGTTCAACTGGGTGGAGGGTTGGGGGCGATTGGCTAAACCTGCCCCTACGGGAATGGTGGGGATGTTTCCCCCTTGATCCGTGCCAAACCCATCCAAATCGTAGGGGTGGGTTACGTCATGGAGAGTTGGCCCAGGTGTTTGAGAATAGTCAGCACCTCGTGTAGATCATTTTGGGGATTAATCAGGGAGAACAATCGGGAGGTTGCATATTGAACCCTCGGCCTTCGGGTCGCTTTGAGAAAGAGAAACTCATTGCCGTTGGTAATCAGCCCAAACGTGGGCTGTTTCAGCTCTGGGTTGCTGAGCATATAGGCCAGGGTCTGGGGCAGGGCGCGAGTGACTGCAAAGTCGCTGCGTTGGGACTCAATGACGACCAACCAGAGTCTTTCTTTGACAACGAGGATATCAATCTGCCCTCGGATAGTGATGTCCTCATCTTCCATTTCGATATCAACACTGGTTTCGGTTTTGATGCGAAAGGGGGAGCGATAAAAGCCTGCCAGATCGAGCAAGGGAGCAAGAATAACCAATTTGACGCTATTTTCAAGCAGGGGTGGCTCTTCTACTAAACTCAAAAAGTTCGCTTCTACCCGATCCAGATAAGACACCTCCATGGTGCTGAGGGGAGTTGGCTCTTCCATCCACTCTGGGAAAAACTCAGGTGTTGGAGCCAGTTGCAACCCTAAGCTCTCTTTGAGGATGCGAAGGGTGATATCTGTAGCAGGAAGGGTGACCATTACGGGTAGAACTGACGCGATCGCAAAGGGCAATTGAGGGGTAGGCTCTAGTAAATCTAAGTCATCTTGAAGCCGTTGACATGGTTCAAACAACCCTTCAGACAATATCAGTGGGCGAATACGTCGCCGCCTACCAAGAGCAGGGAACCGGACCCGTCATCATCTTTCTGCATGGCTTTCTGGGGGATGTCCACACTTGGGATCTGCTGATCGAACCCCTAGCCCCCCACTTTCGCTGCATTGCCTTGGATTTACTGGGATTTGGCCAGTCCTCCAAACCCCGGTTGAAATACACGATCTGGCATCAGGTGGAATTCTTGCACCAGTTTATCCAGACTATGGGCCTAGAGGACGTGGCCTTGGTCGGCCATTCCTATGGAGGCTGGGTGGCGGTGGCCTACGGATTGACGGCGGCGGGGTTGGGGTGGACCGTTGACAAAACGGCCTGGGTATTGCCCTTAGAGGGGGACAGGCCCCAGGGGGAATTGCCGATTTACCACCGCCCCCGTGCCCTGACCCTACTGGCCCCCGCCGGCATTCGGGACGATCAATTTGTGGGACGCTACACCTATATGCAGCCGCTGCTGTGGCAGACCCCGGTAGTAGATTGGGCGATTGCGGCGCTTGGGCCAGTGATGGCCCTGGCTCAACGGCAGACCCAGTATCGGGAAATTCGCCGCGCTCGGCGGGCACTAAAGGCCCAGCCTGTAGCCAAGTCCTTCTTAATCGATCGGCTCAAACCCGAGGACGCCATCGATACGGTGGAGCGCTTTTTACCTCACCTATCGGTGCCGACGCTCATTTTTGCGGGGCAGCAGGATACCACCATTCCCTTCTGGCATTGCGAAACCTATGCCCGCCGCCTGCCCAATAGTCAGCTCATCCCCTTTCCAGAGGCGGAGCATGATCTTCCCCAGGCCCACGGGGGCGCGATCTCAACTGACCTAATCCAGCATTGGATGCCTCAGGGCTGCCCAACCGCCTAACTTAGGACAGACCTGTTTACACCCTGCATCACCCCCCTTAGTCCCCCCTTGCCAAGGGGGGAGACCGGAAACAGATTGTCCACACGCCCTAGCCGAGGGCGGACTCAATAGCCGACCGCAGGCTGGCATCATCGGGAGCTGTTTTGGGCTCAAAACGGGCCACCACTTCACCGGAACGTCCCACCAGGAACTTGCCAAAATTCCAGCCAATATCGGGACCATCGCCCACAAGGAATTGGTAGAGGGGGCTGCGATTGGCCCCGTTTACATCCTGCTTTTCCAGCAGGGGAAAGTCCACGTTGTACTTGGTGGTGGCAAAGGCTTTGATCTCTTCGGGAGTACCGGGCTCTTGACCACCGAACTGGTTGCAGGGAACTCCCACAATCACCAAACCGCGATCGCTAAATTCCTTATGCAGGGCTTCCAGACCCTCGTACTGAGGGGTGAGGCCGCATTTGCTGGCAACATTGACAAACAGGACGACCTTGCCGGCCAATAGGTCTGGGGAGAGGGGCTCTCCCTCTAGAGTCATCAGGTTATTGGGTAGGGCCATGGTGAATTAACCTTCTGTGCAACGGTTCCCATTATCAAGGATGACGGCCAGGGATGACAGACAGAAATCCTCCTAGGGGCGCATAGCTGTAGGGCCAACCCATCGGAAGTCGATGATCAGGATTTGGTATCAATCCCAGCCAAGGAAATGAATGGGGCTTTGGACTCTGGTTAGAAGTTTGGGGGAAAAGGCTCATTGAGCAGCCCCCAATAGAGCCCCAGTTGATGCACTGCCTCCGTAAACTGATCAAACTCGATCGGCTTACGGACATAGCTGTTGGCCCCCAGACTGTAGCTCTCCACAATATCGCGATCCTCACTGGAGGAGGTCAGCACCACGACGGGTAACCGACGGGTGCGCTCCTGGGTGCGAATCTGTCGCAGGACTTCCAATCCATCAATTTTGGGCAGTTTTAGGTCTAGTAGCACCACCGTAGGCAAGGGATCGACCCCTAAGAGAATCCTGAGGGCTTCTTCTCCATTGCGGGCCACTTGGATGTTGTTGACAATCTTGCCCCGACGTAATGCCCGGATCGCCAAAGCCTCATCATCGGGATTGTCTTCGACGAGCAAAATTGTGCGTAAGGTAACCATTCTTTAGAGTCCTCAAGAGTCCTGAGGTGCGTTCGGTCAAGGCGGATCTCCCCTAACCCTTCGGACACTTTAAATAGAGGCGCAGGGCTATCACTAAGCAGGGCTATCACTAAGTAGATGGGCTTAATGATTTGTAGGATGCGTATAGCCTGCGGCATGGCTGCGCTAAAGCGCCAGCGTAACGCATCAAAGCCCTGGGGAGTGGTGTGTTACGGCTATGCGCAAAGCTCAGGCTGCGCTAACGCCTAACAGCACCCTACAGCATCGTTTATTTGTATCCACCTAATCAATGTCAACTTAAGCGCAAAGCTCTGGTCTGACGACGTTACAGTCCTGCCCCCACCCGTTCCTGCGGAGCGCTTCGCGAACGGGAAGAGCACGAGTACCGCAGGGCGTAAATCAGCCCACTATTGTCGCGTCAGCCCAACATTTTACGGTCCCCCCTGGGAGAGGGCTAGGGCTTCGACGTGAGCTCAGCCGAACGGTGAGGGGCCGAGTGTGCCACGATGGGACGGCCAGGGTATTTCCGCCGCCCAGTACTAGTGCTCTGTCAAGTCTAAAGTTGTAGATTGGGTGCAGCGCTAGCGGAACCCAACAAGGCTTACTACTGTTGGGTGACGCTTCGTTGCACCCAACCTTGTATGTAAGCGGCCTGCCATCGAGAGTTATTTTGGAAGCAGACCGTCAGGGGAGAACTCCGAACCCAACCCCAAGCCTTCAAGCTTGTTTCGTAGATTCATTGAGCCTCCCCCCTCCCCCAAGGGCATCGCCAATCAGCCTGGACAGTATCATGAGCGGCCCGACTGGGCACCTCGAATTTAGCAAGGATAGTGCGATTGTTGAGCCCCTGCCAACCTCTATTCTCTGGAGCCAGTCCAATGAGTACAGCCCCCATCATCTTCCTCGGTATTGATATCAGCAAAGCCACCTTTGACGTAGCTTTACTGAGTGGTGGTAAGCGTAATGGCAAATCCTCTAAACACGCCAAGTTTGACAACACCCCCAGCGGCTTTGAGCAGTTGAGCCATTGGCTCCAAGGGAATGCTCTCGGGGCAATTCATGCCTGTCTGGAGGCGACCAACATCTATGGCCATGACTTAGCTACCTATCTCCATGAGCAGGGCCACCAGGTCAGTATCGTCAACCCAGCCCGCATCAAGGGGTATGCCAAAAGTCAACTCAGCCGCACCAAGAACGATGCCGCTGATGCCGCCCTGATTGCCCGCTTTTGTCGAGATATCCAGCCCAGTCTGTGGCATCCCACGCCAGCGGCGATCGCCCAGCTCCAGAGCCTCACCCGCCGTCTGAAGGCGCTGGAGCAGATGCTCACCCAAGAGAAAAATCGCCTTGAGCTCTGTCGTGACTCGGAACTGAGAACGGATATTGAGGCCCATATCGAGTTTCTCGAAAAACAGGCTAAGGCTCTCAAGGAGCGCTGCCAGCAGCATATTCAAGGGGAGGAATCGTTGGCGGAGCCCTGCCGCTTGTTGACCTCCATTACTGGCATTGCTGAACATAGCGCTAGCATTATCCTGGCGGAAATTGGCTCGATTAAGGTCTTTGGCTCTGCCGCTCAACTGGCGGCTTTTGCTGGGTTGACTCCCCAGGAGCATCAGTCTGGCTCTTCTATCAATGGCAAGGCGCGGTTGTGCAAAATTGGCAATGCCCATCTGCGCGAAGCTCTTTTTTTCCCAGCGCTGAGTCTGATGCGTCATTGCCCTGAGGTCAGAGCTTTTCGCCAACGGCTCTTGGACAATGGCAAGCACAAGATGGCGGTGGTGGGGGCGGTGATGCACAAGCTCATTCGTGTGATCTATGCGGTCTTGTCCTCTGGACAGGAATTTGACCCCAAAAAGCTAGCGCCTCAGCAGTCTTGACCCTAAGGCGCTAACACAGTATCTACGCAGACTCACAAAGGGGGACCGGAAAGTGCGGAATTGGGCACGGTGAAATAGATTGTGGCTCCCTGTTCCACTGCGGCCTCTGCCCAAACTTGGCCACCATGGCGATGGATAGCCCGCTGTACCGTGGCCAAACCAATTCCCGTCCCAGAAAACTCTTCCATATTATGCAGTCGCTGAAAAACACCGAAGATTTTGTTAGTGTAGGCCATATCAAATCCAGCCCCGTCATCGCGGACAAAATAGGTGGCTTCTCCCTGGAGTGCTAGGGTCTTCGACTGGCCTGGGGCCATCACACCAAATTCAATCTGGGCCGTAGGGTGATGACTGGTAAACTTCCAGGCATTTTGCAAGAGATTGCTAATCACCACCTCCATCAGGGTCATATCGGCCCAAACAATCGCATCTGGGGCAATCACCACCTGCACCTGACGTTCCGGTTCTAGGCTGCGCAATTGGGCTACCTGCTCCTCCACCAGGGAACTGAGGTTAACCGTCCTGTAGCGCATGGCCATCCGCGACACACGCGAGAGACGCAATAGGTCATCAATCAATAGCCCCATCCGCTGAACATTGCGCCGAATGCGTCCAAAGTATTCCGTCGCTTGGGCGTCGAATTGATCGCCATAGTCCTCCAGGAGGGCTCTGCTAAAGCCATCAATGGCCCGCAGGGGAGAGCGCAAATCGTGGGAAACAGAATAGGAAAAAGCTTCTAACTCACGATTCGAGGCTTCCAATTGGGCCGTGATTTGACGCAGATCTTCCTCTGTCTGCTTAATGTCAGTGATGTCGTAGTTGATGCCGGTCATCCGCAAGGGCTCTCCTTGGGGGCTGCGCTGCACCAAGGCAGATGCCTTTACCCACCGCAGTTGGCCATCTGTCCGTTGAATCCGAAATTCCACATTAAAGTCCTGTTCCCCTCGGATGGCGGCCTTCAGTGCAGATTCTGTCGCCTCCAGATCCGCTGGGTGGAGGCATTGAAGCCAGTCTTGGTAGATGGCAGGGCGGTCCAGGTTTTGATTTCGTACATGCGCCGATCCCAACTGGCTTCCTGGATAAAGTCCCAATCCCAGGTGCCGATCGCCCCTGACTGGAGCGCTAGGGTCAGGCGGTCGGAGAGGCTGCGGAGTTTGACTTCAGCCCGTTTGCGATCGCTAATGTCCAAAACCGTCCCCACTAATTGGATCAACTGCCCTGAGGAGTCCAAGATCGGCTCTCCCCGAGCCTGAATGTAGATCAACTGACCATCGGTACGGTAAGCGCGACATTCTAGATCATAGGGCTGACCTGTTTCCATAGCCCGCTGTACCGTTTCATCGTGATACGCCTGATCCTCGGGGTGATAGAGACTCATGAGTTCTGCGTAGCTGGGCGGACCGGCGGCGCGATCGCGCCCAAAGATGTCAAACACCTCATCAGACCACGTGATCTCCTCCGTGAGGGGATCAAATTCCCAACTGCCAAGGTGGGCAATGCGCTGGGCCGCTTTGAGATGAGCGGCAGTCTTGAGATTCCGCCGCTGTTGCTCCTGCTCCTCTAAGCGTTGGGAATTATGTTTCTCTGGAACGCCATAGGGTACCGTTCGGTCTCGGTGAGTGTGCCCAGAGATCGCCGCTAGAGTTTCGTGGGTAATGATTCCCAAAACTTCGCCCTGGTCCCCTACCACCGGCAGATAGCCCATGGTGTGGCGATGGAGTCGGTTTGCCGCCACTTCTAGGGTGGTAAAGTCCGATTGCCGCAGGGTAACTACCGGGGATGTCATTCCCTCGCTCACCGTTAGCCCCATCAGCGATTGCTCAGATCCCACCAAGCGCACCACATCCCGCTCTCGCAGCAGCCCCACCAATTGCCCCGTTTCTACCACGAGGACGCAACTAGAGCACACCCTTTGGTGGCAGGCCATCCGGGAATCCTGATCCCCAGGAGCCGCTAATGTTTGGTGGCGGGCCATGGCCGCGATCGCGTCTAACACTGGTGTATCGGGTGCCACAACTAAAGGGTGTGGCGCAATGGCAGCAGCTAGCACCTCCGATAGGGAATAAACAGCAGGGGTAGACATCGTGGGAACCCTCCTGGAATGACAATCTCTCAGGTTTAAATCATTGCTTTCCCCTCAAGCTTGACAACACCCTAGGTAATTGTGGCCAAGACTGCCAAAACGCGATCGCGGTAATCCCCATCAGCTAGTACAGGCTCACTCCCCATCCCCTCCACCGGCTCCTGCACCGTCACCCAGGAGCGACAGCCGCTATAGGTGGGATGGAAGGGTAAAGACACCGGCTGGGGCAGGCGATAGACCCGCAGCAACAGCGCGTAGATTGGACGTGCTGGCTGCCAAGCCATGCGCTCCGTCACCCACTGGGGCGTCCAGATGTGAAAGGGGGTGAGCCGCGCCACCTGATCCCCATCGCTTAGGGGCAGCACATGGGTGATATCGGCCCAGCCCTGGAACTGGATTGGGGTGGAATCCACCGCTAAGGACGGGACAGGATGGTTCTCAGGGTCTAGCCTGGGACCATCACGCCATGGGGATTTCAGCAGGGCAGGCCGTTGGTGCTCCAGGGTGGGAAAGAGCAGAGCCCGATCGGTTTGGACCTGAAACTGGCTGCCGCGATCGCGAATGCCCCCTTTCCGCAGCAGCAAAATTAACTCTCCCGCCAAGAGAGCATCAACTGCGATCGCCCACTCCTTCAGCGCAACAGTCAGCCCCGCCATGGCCCCCCTAAACTCCTACTCCCGCGAGGGTCGGGGTAGCCGCCGCCTTCAGCACCTCAACCTTATCCGTCGCTTCCCAAGGCAGATCCAGATCCGTCCGACCAAAGTGACCATAGGCCGCCACTTCTTGATAAAAACGTCCCTTGCGGGCACTGGGAAGCTTCTGCAAATCAAAGGTGTGGATAATACCTGCCGGACGCAGCTCAAAGTTGTTCTGCACCAAATCCAGCAGTACCTCATCGGCAATCTTGCCTGTGCCAAAGGTATCCACAAAAATGCTGACGGGACGCGCTACCCCAATGGCGTAGCTCAACTGCACCTCACACTTTTCCGCTAGCTCCGCCGCCACAATATTCTTGGCCACATAGCGACAGATATAGGCCGCACTGCGGTCTACCTTCGTGGGGTCTTTGCCCGAGAAAGCCCCACCGCCATGGCGAGAATAACCGCCGTAGGTATCCACGATAATTTTGCGTCCCGTTAGACCCGAATCTCCCTGGGGACCGCCGATCACAAATTTACCCGTGGGGTTGACCAAAAATCGGGTACTGTCGCTGGGCTTAACCGTCAGGTCCGAAAACACGGGTAGCACCACCTGGGACCACAGATCCGCCTTAATCTTGGCCTGGACATCGGCCCCCTCGGTAATATCGCCGATGGTTTCCGTATGTTGAGTAGACACTAAAATCGTGTCGATGCCCACGGGGCGACCGTCTTCGTAAGCCACCGTCACCTGGGTTTTGCCATCAGGACGAAGATAGGCCAACTCTCCCGACTTCCGCACCAGGGCTAATTGACGAGAAATGCGGTGGGCAAGGCTAATGGGCAGCGGCATCAGCTCTGGGGTTTCATTGCAGGCAAAGCCAAACATCAACCCCTGATCTCCGGCTCCGATGGTATCCCAGGTTTCTTCGCTGGCGGCTTCCCGTGCTTCAAAGGCTTGGTCTACGCCCTGGGCAATGTCCTGGGACTGCTCATCCAATGCCACCAGTACCGAGCAGCTATCCGCCGAAAAGCCATTATTAGTGGGATCGGTGTAGCCAATTTCGGCAATTTTTTTGCGGGCTAGGGAAACATAGTTGACTTGGGCGTTTGAGGAAATCTCCCCCGTAATCAACACCAAGCCAGTATTTACCACCACCTCAGCCGCCACACGGCTGTGGGGATCCTGGGCAAGCAACGCATCCAGAATAGTGTCTGAAATCTGGTCGCAGATTTTATCGGGATGACCCTCAGTCACTGACTCGGAGGTGAAAAGGTAGCGACGGGACACAGGCAGATCCTCTTATGAAGCAAAACGACGGTTGAAACTAGTGGGCTGTCAATGCTGAAACCAGATAAACCCTGTTTCAAGCACACAATGGACTAAACACCAGACTACCCCAGAGAATGGCCACAAAGGGATACATAGGCTCCATGAGATGAATCCCAAAAGCCCACATTCCCCACCGGGCAAGCCCTATAGCCCTGCGACAAGGCGTCGCTTTAGGATTACCCGGCACTGGGTAGGGCGGGTTTTGAGCTTCCCATTTGGGATTTCCCAGTAGCCACGAGCTAAACCCGCCCCTACGGGATTGACCCCAACACCCCATCACCCCAATACCCCATCATCCCATCACGGATTGAGAACATTTCCAGCTAGGTTCTTCAAGGCAGAACAGTAATCTGATCTACCTGGGTCACGACGATATCGGCAGCGGTCAGGGGAGGACTGCCGCCCCAAGTCACGCTAATGCTCCCCGCTGCGCCTCCCTGACGGGCCAATTGGATATCCAAGGCGGAATCTCCCACGACCCAGGTTTGGCTGACGGGTACCTGGATCCGATCGCAGGCTTGGTGCAGCAGGATCGGATCCGGCTTGGCCAAGGTGCGATCGCTGCCTTGGCCCCAGGCCACCAGAGGAGTCAGCCCATGGTGGGCCAAAAAATCCTGCACATTGGGGGTGGAATCGCCAGAGAGTACCGCCAGCCGAATTCCGGCCCGATGCAACGACGCCAGCAGTTCAGCGATGCCGGGGAAGGGGGGGGTGGCGGCAGCTTTGGGTATCCCAAGGGCATCCGCAGCGATGAAGGCTTGATGCACCAGTTCCCGTGCTTCGGCCCATCCCCGGCCCCGCGCTGCGACATAGGCGGCAGCGGCAATCTCATTGTCGGGGCGAGTGCCCACCGCCATCAGGCCATCGGGGCGCAGAGTTTCTTGCGCCGCACCCCAAGCCGCTAGCAGATCAGGGTAAAGACCTGGAACTGTCTGATCAATCAGTCGCGATCGCATTTGAGCCAGGGTGAATAAAAAAGGCAACGAATCCGCTAAGGTTCCGTCCTTGTCAAAGACAATCCCCGCAACAGATTCAAGGACGTGATCGCCACACTGTACACGAGCCATTTCCTGTTCTCCTGACCTCAAAACGCCATGTCGCTACAACGGGGACCACAGTAGATCTGTGGTCCCCGTTGTAGAGCAGTCATACCCCCTTGCAGCTAAGCTGCGACCCTACGGCCCGAATAGGCGCAGGGCAAATCCTGAGGATGCAGACATAGAAAGAATTACGCTGAATGGCTGAATGCCGGAGGCTATGACTCCACTTCAACATCCTCTTCATCGATATAGGCGATCTCTTCTTCGATCTCCTCCGCGACTTCCGCTTGCTGCTTAGCTTCCGCCTGCTTTCTCAGTTGCTCACGGTACTTTTCAGCCATTTCTTCGGCCTTATCGAAGACAAGATCAGGGTTCTTCACCATATCTCCGGGTTCGGGCTCAAGCTGCTTAGTAGACAGGGAAATCCGTCCCCGTTCAGCGTCGAGATCAATAATCATCACCTTAATCTCGTCGTTCACATTAAAGACACTGTGGGGGGTGTCGATGTGATCGTGGGAGATTTCAGAAATGTGCAATAGACCGCTAACACCACCAATGTCTATAAAAGCCCCATAGGGTTTCAAGCCACGGACGTTCCCCAGTACCACTTCGCCCACCTGAAGACCATTCATCTTGCGCTCCACTAGGGCGCGGCGATGGCTCAACACTAGGCGGTTCCGCTCTTCATCTACTTCCAAGAATTTCAGAGGCAGGTCTTCGCCCACCAGATCTTCCTTAGGCTTACGAGTGCTGATGTGGGAGCCAGGGATAAACCCGCGCAGCCCCTCGATTCGCACCAAGGCTCCGCCTCGGTTAGTAGCAAAGACGCCAGAACGCACCGTAGCATCTTCTTTTTGGAGCTGGCGTACCCGCTCCCAAGCTCGCATGTACTCAATCCGGCGGATGGAAAGGGTGAGCTGACCATCTTCATTCTCGTCGGTGAGGATGAAGAACTCCCGCGTCTCGTTTGCCTGTAGCACCTCGTCTGGGCTTTCAACGCGGTTGATGGACATCTCCTGAATGGGGATGTAGGCAGCCGTTTTAGCACCGATATCGATTAATGCCCCTCTGGGCTCAAGGCTGAAGACGGTGCCAGCGACTGTATCACCAGGGTTGAAGTGATAGTCGTATTTGTCTAAGAGGGCTGCAAAGTCTTCATGGGTAAACCCAATGTCTGTATCCCTTTCCTTTTCTACCTGGTTGACCATGCTAGTGTTTACCTATGTTTTCTCCGTAGTGTGGGGCTGGTTTAAGGCGGATGCTGTCAGCCAGAAAAGACGGAACATCCCGAATCACTCAAGCGCACGGAGGCGTTGAGTACGCAGCTCTATTTAGCGGCAGCTACGCTACCGCAAGATCTAGAATTATACCCGAAGACCTTGGCATTGCCATCGCCTCCAAACTATCTTCTGCAAGATCTATATTTCAGGATCTATCTTTCAGGATCTATACCAAGTCCAGGATCTAACTGCTGGTGTTACCGGAAGTTAGTAGGGCACTCAACCGAGCAGAGGCCAGTCCCTGCTCGGTGTTTGAGAAGGGCGGGGTGGGGGCTAGGTGGTTGAGGGCTTCGGAAAAATCTTGGATGCCTTGAAACTGCCGATAGACGGAGGCGAAGCGAACGTAGGCGACTTCGTTCAACCCCCGTAGGTGCTGGAGCACCAGTTCCCCAATTTCGCGACTGTCAACTTCCCGCCGCGATCGCTGTTGTAGTTCCGCTTCAATGTCATCCACAAGGGCCTCTAGTTGCTGGGGCGTGATCCCTGTTTTTTCGCAGGCCCGCACCATACCCCGTAGCACTTTAGAACGATCAAAGGATTCGCGATCGCCACTGCTTTTAATCACCGTGATGGGAACGTATTCAATTCGTTCATAGGTGGTAAAGCGCCGAGCACATTCCAAGCATTCTCGCCGTCGTCGAATGCTGCGCCCCCCTTCAGCCGCACGGGACTCTAGAACACGGTTATTGGGATGTTGGCAGAAGGGACATTGCATGCAACCTGACCTCCCCTCGGAGCAGTGGGATTATCTGTAGGATTTGGACTATGGCTATGATCCGTAAACCCATCGTTATTGGACCATCTTATCGGAACCGATTAAAAAGGGGTAACGCCATCGTGGATCCGATGATGTTACCCCTTTTTTGCCAATTTAGCGATGGCTGGGAGAATGTACAGCTTTGGCCACTTTGCTTAAGACACCGAGGACGTGATCGGATGCTTAGTGTTAAAGCACCGTGGCTGGCAATCTTGTCCTAAATCGGACTGGCAACTGCTATGTTCCCCAACCGGGGCCAATCCCCTGAGTTGACTGTTCTAGCCTAGTCCTTCGGAATCCGAGGAGGCTCACGAAATGCGATCGCAAAGAACAGGGTGCCAATGATACACGCAAAGATGAAAATGTAAGCCACGCTTTCCATAGTCTTCGATAGCTCCTACTGAACCAACCTGTTTTTATAGTATCCCAGCTAAATGGCGGTCTCGAATCTGAGTAAAGAACAAAGCGAGAAGCAGTCAGAGCATCAGTCTTTGTCCAGTTCAGGAGATGATTTTTTAGAGGGAATACTTTTAAGTCTAAGGGATCCGAAAAAAAACGCTCAGCGATAGACCCGATATGCAGGACAACCGCTGAGCGTTTATGTCTCAGAAAACAGACCTATCGCCTAAGCGGTCTCCTTGGTGCGGGTGGTCTTATCACCCACCTTCTGGAAGAAGCCCCATTCCACCTGTTCCGCAGAGAGTTCGGGGTCAATACCCGCGAACACATCCCGGAATAGGGTACGAGACCCATGCCAGATATGGCCAAAGAAGAACAACAGCGCAAACACCGCGTGGGCATAGGTAAACCAGCCTCGAGGACTAGTCCGGAATACCCCGTCAGATCCTAGGGTTTCGCGGTCAAACTCAAAGGGTTCACCCAATTGAGCCTTACGGGCAATGCGCTTAACTTGAGCCGGATCGGTGATGGTTTGACCCGCCAACTCTCCGCCATAGATCGTCGCGGTAACGCCGGTCTGCTCAAAGCTGTACTTTGAATCAGCTCGCCGGAAGGGAATATCTGCCCGAACAATGCCGTCCTTATCCACCAACACAACAGGGAAGGTTTCAAAGAAGTTGGGGAGACGCCTTACCGACAACTCCCGGCCTTCCCCATCGGTAAAGACAGGGTGACCAATCCAGCCCTGGGCAATGCCATCCCCAGTGTTCATGGGGCCGACCCGGAATAAACCACCCTTAGCAGGGCTGTTACCCACGTAGTCGTAGAAAGCAAGTTTCTCTGGAACAGCAGCATAGGCTTCAACAAGTGAGGCCCCTGTCGCCGTTTCGGCTTGAACCCGACGCTGGATTTCTTGCTGGAAGTAGCCACTATCCCACTGATAGCGGGTAGGACCAAACAGCTCGATAGGAGTAGCAGCACTGCCATACCACATGGTCCCAGCCACCACAAAGGCAGCAAAAAACACAGCAGCAATACTGCTAGATAACACGGTTTCGATATTCCCCATCCGCAGTGCCTTATAGAGACGCTGTGGTGGACGAACGGTTAAGTGGAATAGACCCGCAATGATGCCGACGATACCAGCAGCGATGTGGTGAGCCACAATACCACCGGGATTGAAGGGGTTAAACCCTCCAGGTCCCCATTCCGGGGCAACGGCTTGGACATGTCCGGTCAGACCATAGGGATCTGAAACCCACATACCAGGCCCCCAAAGGCCCGTGAGATGGAAGGCTCCAAAGCCGAAGCAGAGAAGCCCAGACAGGAAAAGATGGATGCCAAACATCTTGGGCAAGTCAAGAGCAGGCTCGCCAGTGCGGGGATCGCGAAATAGATCTAGATCCCAATAAACCCAGTGCCAGCAGGCTGCTAGGAACAGCAGACCCGATAGGACAATGTGGGCCGCTGCCACGCCTTCAAAGCTCCAGAAGCCAGGATCAGCAGCAGCGCCACCAGTGACGCTCCAGCCTCCCCAGGATTCAGTCACGCCGAGGCGTGCCATGAAGGGAAGTACAAACAGGCCCTGACGCCATATGGGGTTCAGGACGGGGTCGCTTGGATCAATTGTGGCTAGCTCAAACAAGGCCATAGAGCCTGCCCAGCCAGCCACCAAGGCTGTGTGCATGAGGTGTACAGAAATCAGCCGTCCTGGATCATTGAGGACCACTGTATGTACCCGGTACCAGGGTAGTCCCATCGACTACTCTCCTCCTCGTAAGGTTTCGACAGTTGTTTTGCAGGTTTTTTAAGGGCCGCAGATACTGATAAGCCTACCAGACTCCCTGCCGCTTCCTGACTTCAGGAGCGACAGATCGGACGGGTAGAGGAATGGTGCTGACGGGCAATGGCCGAATCGTCGATGTCACCATACCGGGCGGGAAAACCCTGCGACGATTAGAACAGGTGCAAAAATGTATATGAAGTGTAACGATTGTGAATCCCTAGCGCAATATCCAGCAGTTACTGGGGCTCTGGGTCGATCTATGGGGTTGGTCTGAACAGGTTTTCATCAGAACCTCAACCCCTTAGGCTGGGCAGGGAACGGATAGGGACAGTTCTAGGCGGCAGTTGCGGCAGTTAAGGAGAATAGCAATGGGAACGATTAAGTTTATCAACGAGGACCGGGAGGTTATCGCCGCCGATGGAGCGAATCTTCGCTTTAAAGCTATGGAGCAGGGAATTGACCTCTATACCTTTGTGGGTAAGATGACGAACTGCGGCGGCTACGGTCAATGTGGCACCTGTGTGGTGGAAATTGCTGAGGGGATGGAAAATCTCTCTCCTCGTACGGCGGTGGAGGAGCGCAAACTCCGCAAACGGCCTGAAGCCTGTCGTTTAGCTTGTCAGGTGGTGGTCAATGGTCCTGTGAGTGTGATCACTAAGCCCCCCAAAAAGTAGACTTTACAAAAATGCTCGTGGGTCTAGTGCTCGTGGGTGTTTTATCAAGACCTCTAGCCATTCGGACGGAGCACTAAGCAAAAAAAATCCCTGTGCCACGGCAACCCAGGGATTTCAGTTAAACGCTTGTTGTCTATAAGAATCTCTGAGAATACCGATGTGAGGTAAATCTCTGTGCCGCTTTCCTAACTGTCCTTGAGGGATTTAGGGCCATTTACGGCCTCTGCTCCTACAACATCGACCTGTTGACAGTCGGGACAAAGGCCAAAAAATTCTAGGGTGTGGTAAAAAATGCGGAACTGGTGGGTCTGGTGAAGCTGGGTTTCTAGGTCGTGGACCGGACACTCGTCAATGGGGATGGTGCGATCGCAGCGGAGACAGGTCAGGTGGTGGCGATCCTGCTGGGGCAAGCTATAGACCGACTCGCCGCTGGGGAGGGTTCGCATTTTCACTGCGCCTTCCAGTTTCAGGGCTTCTAACGCCCGGTAAACTGTGGCTAACCCGGTGCTGAACTGGTGGCTCCGCAGTTCTAGATAGAGATCCTGGGCCGAGACAGGGTGAGACTGGGCCTTCATCACCTGCAAAATCCGATCCTGATTTCGTGTTCTGCGCTGCTTCATACCTGAGCCCGAAAGCTTTCCTCCAGCTTAGACCAGAGGGGGATGGGGTAGGATGGGGATGCTTTAATACGGCCTTTGCTGCGGTTCTGACACTATGCCCACTTACCAAGCTCAGATCTATGTCACCCTGCGCCCGTCGGTGCTGGACCCAGCGGGGACGGCCATCTGTGCGGGACTTCACCACATGGGGCACAGCACAGTCTCTGAGGTGCGGATTGGTAAGTACATTCAGGTGACGCTGACGGCGGCTAGTGAGGGAGATGCCGAGGTGGAATTGGATCGCATCTGTGACCAGCTTTTGGCGAATCCTGTGATCGAAAACTATCGCTTTGAGCTTCAGGTTCAACCCCAGGCGGTTTCAGTCTAGTGTTCCGTCAGGAAAATTTTGACGGGTCGAAACCCGTCAAAATTCAACCCCAACTAAACTCCAGGATTTTGGTCACCTGTCAAGCATTACAAGCCTTAATTGACTGAGCATTAGTAACGAAAGGATTCAGGCAGAAGGATGAAGGTTGGCATTATTGTTTTTCCGGGTTCTAACTGCGATCGCGATGTTGCCTATGTGACGCGGGATGTTTTGCAGCAGCCTACTCGCCTGATCTGGCACGAAGACTCTGATCTGGGGGATGTGGATCTGGTGGTGGTACCGGGGGGGTTCAGCTATGGCGACTATCTACGCTGTGGCGCGATCGCACGTTTTTCCCCCGCCCTCCAACAAACTGTGGCCCATGCCCAGCGGGGAGGCTTGGTCCTGGGTATTTGCAACGGGTTCCAAATTCTGACGGAGGCGGGGCTGCTGCCGGGAGCCTTGGTGCGGAATCGAGATTTGAACTTTATCTGCGATCGCGTTTCCCTGCGGGTGGAACAGACCGAGAGTCTATGGACCCAGCAGTACTCACCCCAGGCGGTGATTACCCTGCCCATTGCCCATGGCGAGGGCTGTTACTACGCCGATGCCGACACCTTGCAGGTATTGGCGGATCGGGGCCAAATTCTGTTTCGCTACTGTGCTCCAGACGGCAGTGTGGATGCAGTCCATAATCCCAATGGCTCCCTGGGCAATATTGCCGGTCTCTGCAATCAGCGGGGCAATGTTCTGGGTATGATGCCTCACCCAGAGCGGGCCGCTGATCCGGTCCTAGGTAGCACCGATGGGCTACCGCTGTTCCACAGCGCCCTCAATGCCCTGGTGGGTGCAACGTTCTAGGTATTCAGGTATCAGGTATTCAGGTATCAGGCGTTGAGAATTGCTGCCAATTCTCCGGGGTATTGCAGTTGAGTAGCAGCCCCGAGGGAACTTGGGGAATGGCCACTACGGGCTGATTCGCTAGCCATTTTTGAAAACTGCGGGTGCCGTCTGCGATCGCGGCCTTTAGGGCCGATTTGCAGGTCTGACGGTAGAACCCACAGAGGGGCTCCCAGCCTTGGGGATGGCGGGGCAGGTAGGCGATGACTTCAGGGGGGAGACTATCGAGCTGCTGGCTCCAGGTTTGCAGCACTGATGCCTCCAAGTTAGGTAAATCACAGGCCAGTAATAGTAGCCAGTCTGCCGTTACGGTAGCCCAGGCCAGGGACAGGGCCACGAGGGGACCGGGGGACCGTTCTGGGGTAGCGGGTTCTGGGATGAAATTGACAGCAGCCGGGACGTGGGACCGATAGCGATCGGGCCAGGGTGTTATCACCCCCACCGTTGGCGTGCAGGCCGCTGCCACAGTGCAAAGGTGGTGAATTAGGGGGCGATCGCCTCGGGGCAGCAGGGCTTTGTCCTGCCCCATACGGCGACTGTGGCCCCCTGCTAAAATCACTGCTGCCAGAGTCATGGCCGCTGTTTGCCAGGGCGATTTCCAGGGCGATTCTGGGACTGCTGACGGTGGGTCTCGGCCCAGACATTGCCCTTAGTGAAGTAGATGGCGGCGGTGATGGCAGCTAATCCCATATAAAAGACCCGAATGCCCCACCCCGATAACCGAAAAATCAGAGAAATTAGGCCCGGTTCCACACCACTGTAACGGGTCAGTTCAGAGCGAAACCACTGATCATCATCATCTAGGCTCTGGAGAGTACTCAACTCCGTTGGCAGCAGTGGTGTGCGGACGGTGTAGAGAAAAAAGCCCCAAAGCCCTTCATGCCCGGTGGATTCCTGCAACAGGCGCTCGGTAATCTGCTCGGCTTGCTCGGGGAGTAGCCCGGAGTCGATCGTGACCTCCTGCACCCATAGCTCATGACGCACCCCATAGCTGCTGAGGAATACTAAAGGAACTGCGATCGCGAGAATCAGCCACCGTAGCCATCTAAACCAGGGCCGCACTAGCCAACGGGTCATGGCCCCTAGCCCCACCCCCAGCAGGGCAAAGATCAGCACATTGCTGACCTCCACCAGTTCCAAACTTTTCAGCAGCCCCCCCACAACCACAATGGAGTAGACATACTCCTCAGCAGCCCAAGCGGCTAGGCCCTTTAAGGCCATTAGGGCAACGATCAGCAGCACCGTCCCCAGCAGATAGGCTATTCCCTGACGCAGAGGACGAAATCCGCCCTGTTTAGCGGTGGTCTGACTGGACATGGCTGGCGATAGAAAATCCCCTTTTGGGGGCTCAAATGCGCCCCTACGATAGCACTGCCCACTCCCAGCGGCTCACGGAAATAAGAATCTGTATTGGACTACAGATAATTCATCGGATTAATAGGGTTGCCGTTTTGCCTGACCTCGAAGTGGAGGTGGGGACCCGTGGAGAGGCCCGTCGAGCCCACCGCCGCGATCGCTTGTCCCTGGGCCACATTTTGCCCCACATTCACATAGAGCTGGCTGGCATGGGCATAGAGGGTGGTGATGCCACCGCCATGGTCAAGGATGATGGTGCGGCCATAGCCGCCGTACCAGCCAGAGAAAATCACCTGCCCCGAATCGGCGGCGTGGATGGTAGTACCTTGGCTGGCCCCAAAGTCCACCCCACCATGGAATCGGTTGTAGCCCAAAATGGGGTGACGACGGTTGCCAAAGCCACTGGTAATGCGGCCATTGACAGGATAGATAAACCGTCCGCTACCCCGTACCACTCCGGTAGCTGCGGCCACCTTTTGGCGAATCAGGGCGGCGATACTGTCGGAGTCACGGGCCAGTTGGGCCTCGGCGGCTTCCAGGGCAGCACGATCTTGGTTAAGGCGGCCAATCAACTGGGTTTGCTCCCCCGCCTCCGCTTCGTACTGCTGCTTTTGGGACAGGAGTTTTTGCCGAATCAGAGCAACATTATTTTTTTGCTCCTCAACCACCGCCTGCTGATCTTGGATTTCCTGCGCCTTGGCCTGAAGGTTTTGCAACACGGTGCGATCAGCCCCAAATACCAGTCCCAGTTGGTAGCGGCGTTCGAGAAATTCGTTGAAGTTTTCGCTTTGCAACAAAATGGCCCAGCCCTGGCTACCCCGCTGCCGCTGCATGAATTGCAGTCGGGCTACGGTGGCGGTTTGCATTGTTTGATAGGCGGACTCCGCAGCGACTAGATCCGTCTCTAGCTCTTGGAGGCGCGTTTCTGCCCGCTGGAGCTGATATTCCGTATCGGCAATCTGGGTGGTGGTGGCGGCAATGGTGTCCTGGAGATCGTTGAGCTTATCTTCGGCGGCGCTGGTTTGGTTTTGCAGTTGGTTGCGTTGCTGTTCCAGATTTGTCCGCTGCTGATCGATTTCCTCCTTTTTTTGCTGGAGTTCCTCTACAGACTGGGCCACCAGCACTGGGGGATCTGCCCCCCAACTCTGGCCGACTCCAATTCCACTGCCGAAAACCACCAGGGCGATCGCTAGACCGAGGAGTCCCTGCCACCACCGCCCGATCTGTTTGCTTGAAGGGAATGGCCCAGCCTTCATTCACCAACCGCCAGCGCAACAACACCAAAGACCAGAATGACCGTGCCAGCAACCCGATTTAACCACCTCAGTCGAGGGGGGTGAGGCGCGATCGCAAAAGATTCACAGTTCCACTCAGGAACATCCACCATAGTGCGGATCCCCCTAAAACTCCCAGGACAAGTACCCCAGATTTAGCGTAATCTTGCCCGGATTCTACAATACCCAATCCAGCAAAGGTGGCAATGAAAGAGAAAATTGCCGCCGGATTGGTCAGGGTCAGAGTAGAGGTTTATGCGCTAATAAATCAACCCTGCCCTGATGCGGTTGGGGGTAAATTTTGACGGGTCGAAGACCCGTCAAAATTTTCCTGACGGAACACTAGTACACCCACAGAGCAAGCGCTACATCACCTTTTCTTGAACGCCGTCAGGCTATACGCCTGAAAACCCAATCTGCTAGCGAATGGGAACAAATCCAGCTTCGTTGAGGAGATCCTGGCCTTGGCGGCTGAGCAGGAGGGCGGCATAGGCTTCCCCGGCCTGCTGATCAGCGCTGCCGTCCTCCCGCAGGATGACAAACATGCGACGGGTGATGGGGTAGTCACCGCTGCGAAATCCCTCCCGATTGAGTTGATTGCGCTGGTCGGGACAGGCGCTAGGGGGGACGTAGGGTTCGGCGTAGGGCTGCACTAGGGCATTAGCTTCGTGACCAAGGGCGATGGGTTTGACAGTGCATTGCCCTACTACCTCAGGGGCAGAAGCGTAGTAAATTGCGCCGGGGGTGTCGCTGACCAAGCGCAGGGCTTCGGTGGTGGTGCCAGCGGTACGGACGCTGGCGGCCAAAGGGGATCCTCCCAGCACCGTATCGACGAAAAACTCAACGGTGCCCCCGGCACCGGGGCGCGATACGGCGGTAATGGCTAAATTGGGTCCCCCAACTTGGCTCCAGTTGGTGAGGCTGCCCAGATAAATATCCCGCAGTTGGGTCAGGGTCAAGCCCTCTACGGCCAGGTCTGGATGCACTGCGATCGCTAACCCCTCAATGGCCACCGGAATTTCCTTCAAACTGTAGCCCTGCTGCTCTGCCCGTTGCCGCTCCTCGGCATTGAGGGGGCGGGAGGACTGGGAAAAGGAAATTTGATTGCTTAGCAGCATCTCAATGCCTGTACCTGACCCCGGTGGCACACCGATGGGGTTGGTGTAGCGGAGTTGGAAGCTGGGATGAACCTGGGTCAGGATGGAATCCACCGTACCTCGTACGGGAGCCCAGGTGGTGCTGCCACCATAGGCAAAAACCCCAGCGGGGACGCTGTCAACCTGGGCAAAGGTCTCGACCCCCGTCGTCGCTAGGGTGCTATCGGAATTGTTCGGTGTCGTCGCGCTGGGGGTGTTGCCCCCCATGAGGCTGCCCAGGTTGAAATCACCGCTGCGACTAAACCACCAGAGACCGCCACCAATTAGGCCCGCTGTAATTAAGAGGGAGGCAATCAATACCGGGGTCTCGCGGTTGCTACTCATAGAAACGTTAGAACTCCAGATTTCTACCAGGGCGGTCTTTATGGGCGTTGGACTCCAGGGCTGGATTGCCCTCAAGCGGCTAAAAAAAGATCCTAAAGGATTGTCGATAACAGGCGATAGATGAGGCGGAACAACGTTGCGATCGCAACCACCATCAGCCCTCCCAACACCGCCAACACTAACACCGATTCCAGCGGAGCCCCAGTTGCCAGCAACACCGAGCGTAGGGAGGGAAACACCAGCACCACCCCGAGAGTGACACCACCAATGATCACCAAGTCAAATCGTTCGATCACACTCCGAAGTTGCAACAGCACTAGCCCCACCACCAATAACAGCCAAGCGCCACTGCCCAGCCAAGTGGTACCCAGGAGGCTGAACAGGGCGATCGCCAAAAGACTACCCTCAAACCCCGTAAAGGCAGCCCCCCCCAGCAGCCGCACCAGGGAAATACTGGGCGTAGAGGCGCGGGGGGCAGCGGGGCGCGGGGTAGAAGGCGCGGGGATGGACGGAGCCGCCGCTCTAGGGCTCGCGGATGCGGCAGGCACGGGAGAAGCCATCGCAGGCGCGGGCACGGGGGACTGAATAGCCGTCCCGGCACTGCCGGAGGTGAGAGGGGTGGGAGTTTGAGGATTGGAACTAGGGTTGGCCTTGACCTGTTGGGCAGCAGCCCGGAGCGCCTCCAGCACGTCCTTGGCACCGGGGTAACGCTGGTTAGGTGTAGACAGCAACATGCGATCTAGTACCTCTGCGATCGCGTCATTCACCTGGGCATGGGACCGCCAACTCCACACATTATTGTAGGAATCGTAGAGATCCCCCGTCGCCTTCCCCGTCAGCAACGTAATGCAGGTCACCGCCAAGGCATAGAGGTCCGTCGAGGGATACACCGTCCCCCCCGCCATCTGTTCCGGGGGTGCAAACCCCATGGAATAGATACCCGTAGACTGGCCCTGGGCCGCCCCCTGAACATTGGTCACCTGCTTTACCGCCCCAAAGTCCAAGAGGTACAGCGACCCATTGCGGTGACGCATGATGTTCGACGGCTTGATATCCCGGTGAATAGTCCCATTTTCATGGACAAAGGCCAGCACCTTCAGCATTTCCACCAGCACTTCCGTCATCTCCCCCTGGGAAAAGGCCCCCCGTCGGGCCAACTCCTGCTCTAGGTCCTCCCCATCAATAAACTCCTGCACCAGATAGAAAAACTCATCCTGGCTACCCGGTTGCTGCCCCGGCACAATCAAAGGGAAAAAGGCATATAGGTTAGGAATCTGGCGATGGCGGTTGCCCAGATCTTCTAACACCGCCGCCTCTCGCTCAAAGAGGGACTGGGCCAACTGCATCTGGGCAGGACTCAAATTTCCCGAGGGTTGGAATAACTTCACCACGCAACGGCGCATGGTGGGAGTATAGCGATCGCGGGCCAAATAGGCCGCCCCGAAGCCCCCCTTCCCCAACAGTCTTTCCGTCAAGTAGCGGCCACTCAAAATCAGTGGCATCCCGCAGGCGGTGCAAAACTTCTGTCGCACGGTTTTCACCGTATCACCGCTGTCTAGATCGGCAAAATGATTTTCAGGACGGGGACAACTCGGGCGGGTACAAACAATATCCATAGGAGAGTTTGGTCAATCTCGCGTCCTAATCGCGGCGATCAGACTTGGGTCTATCGGCCTTATCTATCAGCGTCTTGCCATTGACATCCATGACAGTCGGAGTAGAGACCGGAGTCGTCACTGGGGCCGCTACCTTCCCAGATTTCCTAAAGTCTAGAGGACGATTTGTGAACTGCGGCAAAATCTCCTGGGCAAATGCCTCCGCCGCCTTAGATCGGTAGCGATTGGGATTAAAAATCACCGATAGCGTTCGGTGTACCACCAGGGAATCAATACGGGCACGATGAATCATCCCCATCTGAAGCTCCTTCTCAATGGCAGAGATGGAGACAAAGGATACCCCCAACCCCGCCTGCACCGCATTTTTGATCGCCTCAATCGAGTTAAGTTCCATCTCGATCCGCAACCGCCGGGTTTCAATACCCCAGCGCGTCAACACCTGATCAATCACCTTGCGGATGGTGGACTGGGAGTCGAGGGCAATGAACTTCATCTTATAAAGATCATCCCGCTGAATCATGTCGGCACTCGCCAGGGGATGGAAGACAGGCAGGATCAGTGCGAGTTCATCCTCAGCGTAGGGAACAATCTCTAAAGAATCTTGCAGTTCAGGAGGGACTTCACCGCCAATGATAGCCAGATCAACCTGCCCATTGGCCACACTCCAAGAGGTGCGACGGGTAGAGTGGACATGGAGTTGTACCGCTACCTCGGGATACGCCTTGCGGAATAGACCAATCATGCGCGGGAGGAGGTAGGTACCCGTGGTCTGACTTGCCCCGACGATCAGTGTCCCGCCCTGCAAACTTTGCAGGTCTTCAATGGCGCGACAGGTTTCCTGGCATAGACTGAGGATCCGATCGCCATACTCCAACAACAGGTGCCCTGCCTCCGTCAACTGAGCCCGTCGTCCGCCCCGGTCAAACAGTGGTACATCCAACTGGCGCTCTAGGTTTTGCACCTGAAGACTCACAGCCGGTTGAGATACGTAGAGGCTGTCAGCAGCCCGCTTGAAGCTTCCCTCAGTCGCGATCGCTTTTAAGATCCGCAACTGATCCAGGGTAAAGGGCAGATCGGAAGACATAATGCTCTATCCGGAAGAACGGTGAAGGCGAAAATACGGTGCAGCCATCGGGATCATCTGCAATCCTTAGATTACTCGCTTGGCGCGATTCCCCAACCAAATTGCAGCGAAACCTAAAGCATCTATGCAGCGGCAGGTGATTCAGTCATTTCTCAATCTCCCTGGCATCCTAGGGCTTGTCCTGATGGATGGTCGGTCTCAGCCCTACTTTTGTGGTCTAGAGCGGGGATTGAACTATCAACAGCGGCAGGCCCTGATTCAAGGAATTCAGCAGGTGGTCAGCACCACCCCGGCGGATTTTGAATCCTTCACCTTTCGGTTTAACTATCAAGAAGCCCACATTCATAAAATTACTGGCGATATTATCCTGCTGGTTTTAACCGATCCGGTGCTCAGTACTGCCAAATATCGTCAGAGCATTCAAGATCTCCTCCAATCCCTGCCGAAAAGCCCCCACAGCATTGTTGCCGATTTCCGCACAATGGCTGAGGGCAGCACCCTCAAGGGGCAGTCCTATTGGCATCCTGAACCAGACGGTGAAAACAAAGCCGACCTTCTAGCTCCTTCTGCCGCCGCCGCCGCTCCGCCGCCGCCGTCTCCGCCCGCTCCGCCCCAGTGGGAAGATATTCTAGCTGCCGTCAACAGCCTCAGTGATGAGACGGCTCGCTATCTGGGCAAAATTGTAGTAGCAAATACCTGGCGAACCACCCATAAAGCGGCCCCCAGCTTGGTGGCCTTCCAAGTGAACCGCAGTGGCCATTTGACCCTGAGCGATACCGCCGCGATTTCCCCGGATAGTGCCATCTCCTCCCAGGATCTAGCCGCGATTCAGAGTTGGGTCAACGCCTTCATTGCTCGTTGTGGGCTGGTTATTCGTGACTATCGGGCCATGGTGCTAGCCACCGCCCTGAGCGACGAGCAACGTACCATGCTTCAGGTCAATGGATCTGAGGACTAACCGCTTTTCCCACCCCCTTTCCGCCACCTTTAAGGAATCCCATGGCTAAGACCGTTCGCCTAGAGCCCATCGCCCAACAAAGTTCCGTAGAGACCAATGGCAACTTGTTGTCGGTGCTGCTTAATAAAGATCTCGAAGTGCTAAAGGAATGTGGCGGTCGGGGCATGTGTGCCACTTGCCACATTTATGTGCAGTCTGGGGCGGAGTCTCTGACCCCTGTCAATCGCCGGGAGCAGCGCACTCTGGAGGTGATTACCTCCTGTAAGACCAATTCTCGCTTGGCCTGTCAGGCGCGGGTGATTGGGGAGGGGGTGGTGGTGGAACTGCCGCCAGGGATGTATGTGAACTCCCTCCAAGACATTGAGGCTCTGATCGGACGGCGGGCGGAGCAAAATCTCCTCCACCCCATTACCGGGGCGGTGCTGGTGGAGGCGGGCAAGCTCATCACCCGCTCCATGATGAAGCAATTGGAAGATACGGAAACGAACTCTAGCTTCAAGGTAAGTGAGTTCTTCAAGCAGTCTTCGGAGTCCTAGGACTGGGCAGCATAAATACTCTGACCGTTCTATCGTGGTACACCGTGGCCCCTCAACCTAGCCCTCTTTCTTTGTGAGAGGGGACCAGAAAATGTTGGGCTGGCGCGGCAGAATCGTAAGCCTATTTCCGCCAAGTATTACTAGGACTGGGCGGCGGAAATCCTCTGCCCATTTCCCCTAGGTGTGGCCTTTCTGGGGTGTATTGCTTCGCGTTTCGCAAGCGACATAAAAGGCGAAGCCACGCCTTAGCGTTATGCACCCTACGAGAACCCTAAAACTTGAGCTTGACGCTGCGCTAAGAATTGGCCGGTAATATTGCGAAATATTGCGACTTCTTGCGGTAGTCTGCTAAGTTTATGGAGAGATTAATTTATGAGATAGGGGTTTTCCTATGCGCTACACAGTTGAAGATGGCGGTCGGCTGAACAACTTCGCCGTTGAGCCGAAGATGTATGAGGCAAAGCCCCCCACGGCAACTGAAAAGCGCAATTACATTGTTCTTGGGGGGGTGGCCATGGCCTTGGTAGCGGGTCTCTTTGCTCTAGCCTTTGTCGTCTCTTAGTGCTCTGCGGCGTAAATACCCTAACTGCTCTCTCGTGGTAACTTCGGCCCCTCACCCTAGCCCTCTCCCAGGGGTAGAGGGGACCAGAAAATGTTGGGCTGACGCGACAATAGTGGGCTGATTTACGCCATGCGGTACTAAGTTCTAGAGTCCTTGGGCAACTAAATCTCGGTAGGCATTACTCGGAATAGAATTGCTGAAAAAACCCGGAGGGAAACGCTACTAGCGTTTCCCTCCGGGTTTTGGTGTTGAAGTGCGCTCGTCACCTGGGGCAACAGGATTAGGGCAATAGGGTTGCGATCGCACAATCCAACTTCTCCATCCCCTGCTGGACCTCTGTTGCCGACAGAATCAGCGGCGGTACCAGTCGCACCACCTGGGGACCAGCGGGCACAATGAGTAGCCCTGCGGTCATGGCTGCCTTGACCACGTCAATGGAGGTAAAGGCCATCTCAGGGTTGATCACTAGGCCATTGATCAGCCCCCAGCCCCGCACCTCGGCGAATGCTTGGGGATAGCGATCGCAAATCTGCTGCAAGCCTGCCCGCAGCCGTTCCCCTTGATGACGGGCATTGGCCACCAGTCCTGCGGACTCTAGGGTTTGGCATACCGCTAGAGCTACCCCACAGGCAAAGGGATTACCGCCAAAGGTGCTGGCATGGTCTCCGGGCTCGAACACGGCATAGGCGTCTTTGCACAGGGTTGCCCCGATGGGGATGCCGCCCCCCAGCCCCTTGGCCAGGGTAAATACATCGGGTTCAATGCCCAGATGTTCATAGCCCCAGTATTGGCCAGTGCGGCCTACACCCACCTGCACCTCGTCTAGAATTAGCAAAATATTGCGATCGCTACAGATCTGCCGTACCGCCTGGAAGTAGGTCCGGTCTCCCGGTCGCACCCCCCCTTCCCCCTGGAGGGGTTCCAGCAAAATTGCCGCGACTTGGGGCTGGTCTGCATCGAGGGTTGCGATCGCACCCTCCAGTGCCGCTAGGTCGTTGTAGGGCACGTAATGAAAACCGGGCATCAGTGGGTCAAAGTGTTTCTGGTACTTGGCTTGCCCTGTAGCCGTCACCGTAGCCAGGGTGCGCCCATGGAAACTGGCCTGGGCCGTGATGATCACCGGAGTTTGGATGCCCCGTCGGGTGTGGGCATATTTCCGCGCTAGCTTAATCGCCCCCTCGTTGGCCTCGGCCCCGGAGTTACAGAAGAAGACTTTGTCGGCACAGGAATGGTCCACCAACCATTGAGCCAAGGCTCCCTGCTCTGGGATGTAGTAAAGGTTGGAAACGTGGTGGAGCTTCTGGATTTGTTGACTGACCACCGACACCATGACCGGGTGACTATGGCCCAGGGTACAGGTGGCAATGCCCGCGACAAAATCCAGGTACTCACGCCCTTCGGTGTCCCATAGGTGACATCCCTGACCTCGGTCGATGGCTAGGGGAAAGCGGCTATAGGTGGTCATGACTGCCTGATCAAAGGCAATGGGGTCAAAGGATTCCTGCACCGGGGGGGCAGAAACGGATTTCAGGGCACTATTCACAAGGGTCTTGAGGCTCACGCACGAATCTCCTTAGGGAGCGGTGCGACCATTCTAAACAGTTCTGTCAAGCCAGTTCCGTCCAGCCCGTAGGGATCTGCGGTGCTTGCTCACCCTCAAAATTCAAAATTCACTAGGGCTACCCAGCCAAATATCACAAATAACCCACCCCCTAGGGCGGTGAGCAGGCGCTCTGAGAGCTTACCAGCTACCAGACGGCCAACCATAACCGCGATCGCAGTGCAGATGGCATGACCCAGAATGGCTCCGGCCATGACCCCTAGAGGCGGATGGGCAGCGGAGAGGGTAATGGTGGCCAGTTGAGTGCGATCACCCCACTCTGCAACAAAGGTGAGGGCTAGTGCCTCCATGACAACGAGGCGTCCCGTGGTGTGGGCTTGGGACAAGGTGGAACAGGCTATGGCCTGCTCTGCTTCCGCCTGTTCATCACAGAGGCCGCTCTTGGAAGACATCTGGCTAGCATCGTACAGAAGTTTGAACCCAAAGCCGAGAAAAAGTGCGATCGCAGCTCCCTCGACATAGGGCCGGGGCAACAGCGTAAAGATCTGCCCCAACGCCACAGATAGGACAGTCATCCCCCCTAAAGCCAGTATTACCCCGAGAAATACCCAGCGACGGGGATGGCGCGTGGCCAAAATCAAGCCGATGAAAAAAGTCTTGTCCCCTAGCTCGGATAGGGTAATCAGCAATAATCCAGCGGTAAATCCCGTTAACATGCTCACGTCCTCTGGGGGAATAGGGAGGCTGAGTGAGCATGATGAGAAGAGTTGCCAAACCTCACCCAGCCCACGACAGCCGTGGACTCAGTGAAGGTCTCGCTAGCAAAGCCGAAGCTTGCCGTCTGGACCAGGTTCATCACCAGTGTGTTGACCCAGACGTCGAATTACCGGCAGGCAACTCGAAGCTACTCCCCTTCATAATCAACTTTGAGAATATCCCAATCTGGATTCCGCTGCATAGCAGTTTTGGCCTAAAACTAGGGGCTGTGGACAATCAAAGCCAGATTCCTGGTTATGGACTGGTTATAGCCCCTAGTACCGCAGGGCGTAAATCAGTCCACTATTGTCGCACCAGCCCAACATTTTCCGGTCCCCTCTCCCCGTGGGAGAGGGCTAGGGTGAGGGGCCGAGTGTGCCACGATGGAACGGCCAGGGTATTTCCGCCGCCCAGTACTAGCTTGATGCAGTAGGGGGGTATCAAGCTAGGCCGAGACAATATTGGTTCCGAGTAATTCAGGAGTCAGAATCCAGTACTCTCCTAGATTCTGGCTCCTAACTCCTAACTCCTCCCCAAGAGATGTGTCCCGCTTTGAGTTGATACCCATCAACCGGACATCATGTTAGCTGGCATCCAAATCCATTTCGTAATCCTGATCCTGATCTGACTCAAAGCTAGCGGCATCGGCTTCCGTGAAATCGTTACTGCGGCTAGAGCCAGATCCAAAGTGGTGACCTGTGTAGTAATGGTAGCCCCAGTAGTTGCGACCGTATTGGCCATAGCCGGGATACAGGTCATAGTCGTCGCGGTAGAGGGTTTGATCGAGTGGAACCCGCCCGTTTTGGCAGTGGGTGCATCCCTCGGTGGTTGTGCGTCCACAACGACGTTTAACCAAAAAGCCAATTTTGCGATCGCAGATTCCATCCGCTCCAAAGGCATTCCCATCCTCCCGGTTTCCGGTCCAGGCTGCTCCCCCGAGTCCTGGCCTTGATGGCGGCGGTGGTAGCGGTTCCGACTGGGGCAAACCAGCAGCAGATGGAGCCACTTCCACGGCAACGATGGTGATCCTATAGGAGCCGATTTGAATCAAGTCATTCTCGCTGACCGCTTGAAAGGGTAGGGCCACCCCGTTGACCTTGGTCCCTGTGCGGCTGCCGCGATCGTTAATTCTCAGCACCCCATCCACCGCTTCTAGAAGGGCATGGTAGGGCTCCACTGTGTCATCTTGCAAGACCAGATGGCTGACCGTTTCGCCATTGAGGGTGACGGGCATCAGGCCCAAGTCTCGCCCCACAGCGATTGGGGTCTCTAGTTCGGGAGCGTAATGGGTGTCTGTATTGGGATCCTGCCACTGAAGCTGAACTTGCATTACTCATCCCCGGAAAGAATAATTGCATAGGCCAAAGCCGCCTGCTGCTCAAGACTGAGGGCATCCAGCCCAAAGGCGGTCATCGCCGCTGGTGACATCGCCGACCGAATGGAGATCACCGTGTCATCATTGACATCCCGCAGCGAGAGCTTGCCATCTTTTAGCTTGATTTTGTAGAGCGAGACCTCCTCCGCAGTCTGGATCTCATACCCATAATCGCGCTGCTTGATGCGATAGAGACGGTTGCCCTGTCCATCATCCATGCGGTAGCCATCCCCCTCCCGTGCCTTGAGCACAAAGAGGTCTTGAGTCTGGTCAGCATTTTTGACCTTCCAGTAGCCATCGTAGGAAACGACATAGCCCAGTTCAGTATCACTGGGGTCTTTGATTTTCACCTTGCCACCGTCATTAACGGTGAGGCGAGCGATTTCCTGGTCGCTACTGTCCACGAGCTTGGCCCCGTTGTCCTGGAACTTCAGGGCAAAGGCTTCACTGCCATCGTCATGCTTAAATTTCAGTTGATCGGTGGAGCTTTGGGCCGTCGTAACGGTGGCTTGATCTGAAGCTTGATTTGAGGCTTGATCTGTGGACTGTCCGGTTTCAGCCTGGGTGGCTCTATCCACCGGGGGGGAGCTAGAACAGGCGGTGAACATCAATAGGGCAGCACAGCTAAGGCTGAGGCTCCAGATTGCAAAGCGGGGCATCATGGTTTCTCCCTTCTGAATGGAATCGCTTGAATGGAATCGCTGTAGGACACCGGGCTGGCATCGGTGCCGAACACCGTCAGCGGGCCTGCTTGGACATCTGTTTAGCCAGGGTCAGGACATGGTAAGCGTTCAAAAAGAGCTGGGTGATGAGCGTCTTCAAGCCTGCTTCTGTGCCCCAACCAGGAGCGGCTTTGATCCCTAAGGTAAGGCTGCGATCGCTCACCTTCAGCCGCTTAAGCTGCACATCTTCAGGCAGTTGGATCGCATTGATAATGTCATCTTGAATCTGTCGAATTTCGCCATACCGCTTACGCGAAAATTGCAGATCTAGAAGTAGCTCAATAGCCTTAGGTTTTTCCTTGCGTTTGAACTTGCTTTTGCCGCTGCGACTGCGCTTGTACCCATATTTCGCGATGGACAGGTCCGTCAAAGTGAGGGAAAAGTCAGTCCCGTCCACAAACGTTCCTGACACCTTGAGCCAGGTATCTTCAAAAAAGTCAATCTTCCAGCCGCGCCGCAAAGGGTCGGGCTGAGTGTCTGTTTTTTTATCCTTTTGCGTGGCGGCTGAGCACACCAACTTGACCTGGAAGGGCTCATTTCGCTCGGTATCACGGCTGAGGATAGCTAAAATCTCCGGCAGCAACCGATAGCGAATATCGGGTATATTCAGGCCCTTAAACCTAGCTTGAAGAATCAGGCCAGCAAGTAGAGCAGTTCCCCCGACCGGAAGCAAGATAAAGGCAATTAGGCTGACTTCTGTAATTGCCGCCCCAAAAACTGCCCCGAAAATGCCAATGAATCCGCCTACAGTGAGGAAGGTGGCCTGTTGCATTTTCTTTTCGATGACTTTGTCGTAGTCTTCGATAGCCTTACAGTCGATCTGAATGCGGGACGCGGTTGCGGTCACCTCATAGATCTGTCGATTTCGCTTTAGTTCTGCTGGATCAAATGCCATGGCCTTTCCTCAAGCGGTTTGTAACCGTACCCTGTTCGCGTTAGCGGCTCCCCTAGGGAGCAACGGAGTCGTTGGCTTTGCTGCCCCAGAGGGGCTAGGGGACGGTTACCTTTTCCCCAACCCAGGGGATGATTTTTTAGATGAAATATTCTTAGTTTCCCATGACCAAGGCCAGGATAGCCTACATCTCTTTTGATGTGGTTCCAGCTCCGAAGGGTGCTGCAATTCATATTCAGACCTTTGCGGAAGCACTCGGCCAACATTTCGGCGGGGTCCAGTTGGTGACGGTCTCACCGCAGGAGACCACAATCTCTCAGGGGCTCAGTCCTGAAATTTATCAAACAGCGTTACCAGCGGTCGGCAAAACCTTGATTGATCGAGTATTGAGTTTTCGGCAGGCGCTGTGGGGATGGTTACAGGGGCAAGTGCTGGAGGCTGGTCCCTTGGATGTGATCCACATTCGCTCGCCCTTTGAAGGCTTTCCGATTGCGTTGCATCGGGCTAAGCTCTGCCGCCACTTGATCTTTGAGGTCAATGGTTTGCCCTCTATTGAGTTGAAATATCGCTATCCCCAGGTGGCAGATGATGATGAGTTGATGCACAAGCTGGTGGCCCAGGAAGATGCCTGTCTACAAGCGGCAGACAGGATACTGACCCCCAGTGATGTGACGCGAGATTATCTGATCCAGCGGGGTGTTGGGCGCGATCGCATTCAGGTCATCCCTAATGGGGTTGACCTATCGGTGTTTACCTATGGCGCTCCCCGTCCCGATCCGGTGTTATCCCCGCTGAACCTGTTGTACTTTGGCACCCTATCCCCCTGGCAGGGGGTGGATCTGGCCATTGATGCTCTGGCGCTGTATCGCCGCGATGGTGATGCGCACCTGACCATCATTGGCCCCGGTAGACCCCATCAGCTCAAGCGACTACATACCCTGGCGGCAAAGCTCCAGGTGACTGCCCATGTGCAAATCCTGGACGCTTTGCCCCTGAAGGATTTGGTTACTCACCTGCACCGGGCTGACGCCATCGTGGCACCGCTGAAGGGGTGCGATCGCAATCTTGTCCAGGGCTGCTGTCCCCTCAAGGTTCTGGAGGGGATGGCGACGGGAACCCCCGTGATCACGACGGATTTGCCGGTAGTGCGGGCGATCGGGAATCCTGACCAGCACTTTTTGGCGGTCAAGCCCAATTCCTCTAAGGGCATTAAGGATGGGCTGTTTCAACTATGGGCAAATCCCGCCCTGCGGCTCACCCTCTCTCAACAGGCTAGACAACATGTGGAGCAGCAGTTTTCTTGGTCCTTAGCCCATCAACGTTTGATCGCGGTGTACGAGTCATTGCTCGCATCCCCATAGCTCTGTGGCGTATCCCTGTGAGCGCCCACTACAACCGATGAATCAGGTTAAAACATCTGGCTCAGCAGTCCCTTCAGGAAGATCTGCTCTTGGACCAGGGAGTAGGACTGGCAAATGTGCGATCGCGCTGCCTGTTTCACCCGTTCCTGCTCCAGAGTCGGTAACGCTAATACTTCCAAGATCGCCTCCCCCAATCGATGAAGCTGATGGCGAGAGAGCAAAAACCCCTGTTCCCCCGAAGTGATCACATCCGGCATTCCCCCCGCATCGCTGGCGATGCAGAGACAACCGCAGGCCATCGCCTCTAACAGGGCATTGGGCAGGCCATCCCAGAGCGAGGGCTGGAGATACAGGTCGCACAGGTGTAGATGCTGAGCAACCCGCGCTGGGGATTCCAGGTGGCCAGTTACCAGGATGCGATCGCCCACCTCGGGAAACTGACCGCGAAAGTTTTGCACCAGGGTTTGGCTTTCCGAGCGCAACTCCCCAATGATCAGCAGGCAGGCAGGGCGCACTGAGTTGACATGACGCAGCGCCTCTAGCAAAAACTGTTGACCTTTTTTTTCTCGCAATTCCCCCGAAAAGCCCAACACAATCTCGTCCGATTGAATACCGAGATCTGCCCGCAGCGATTGTCCCTCAGTCCCATCCTCCTGAGGCCGAAACAGCGTCACATCCACCACGTTTTTGTGGAGATGGGCGGCGCGATCGCTCAAAATCTGGATTTTACGAACCAAATCCCGACTGACCGTGGTGATCTCTGTGGCATGGTTCAATGTCCACTGCAACCGGGCAAAATCCCCAGGGGGAAACAGGGCACGATCAACATCATTTCCTCGGGCACTGACCACAGAAGATATCCCCTGAAGCTGGGCGCAGTACACCGCCAAAAAACCCGCAGGAAAGAGATAATGCCCCCACAGCAGCAGGGGTTTTTCATTGGGCACCGTCAGCAGCCAATCCAAGACATTCATCGCCATGGGCAAGGTCATGTCCCAATGGCGATACAACCCCAAGCGATAGACCGTCACCCGGCCAGAACATTGGGACTCCGGCGGCGATAGCTCCCCTGGTGGCAGGTAGCGGCTCCAGGTCAGCACAATCACCTGAAGATCCAACGCCGCCAGAGCCGCCACAATGCGTCCGGCACTGCTGGCAACTCCACCAATATCAGGCGGAAACCGCTCTGCCAGGAAAATCAATGAAGCCATAGTTGGGGGGAATCAGGGATATCAACCATGACCCGTCATGGTTGATGCGTCAAACATGAAGAAATATCACCCAATTTTCCTTCGGATTTCGACCTCAACCCCATCTCCAAGAGGGGTTTGTTAAAGTGTGCACAGCCAGATGTTCCTGAAGCCGCCCCGCTCCATGACTCAAGACGGATCTCTTGATTTCAAATTGGTTCAGCGGGTTTGCGCCCTTCAGCAAGCCCTCGATCAGGCGCTCTATTCCCTAGAGGAAATGAGAGCACAACTCCAGGATCAGCAATGGCTGGAATCCCAGTTGGCCAAGACCGAGAAGTATGCCAACGTCCAGCAGCAAGCGATCGCATACCTCAAGTCCCAGCTCACCCAAATTACCGATAGCCAGCGTCATCTGCTGCACCTTATGGGAATCCACTTAGAAGAGTGGGTGGGGAGTCAACAGGTGGCCCTGAATCGCCTCAACCTCCAAATTGAGCAGGGCGAGGCAGAACTCCAGTCATTTTTGCACCATATCCGCACCCAGAGCCCCAACTGGCAAACCCTGGGGACTGCCTCCGAGGCGAATCGTATGGATCTGGAAGCGGAGGTCATGATTGCCCGCTCCGCCACCATTAGCCTCGGTAGCCAGTTGCAAGCGGCCCGTCAGCATATTTTTACCCTGGGGTCTGTGCTCAATCACCACCATGCTGATATTGTCCAATTGACAACCGCTCTGCAATTGATGCTGGATGCCCTTTCAGAAGAAGTGGCGGATGAGGAGATATCCTCAGTGGAGATCGTGCCTGCTCTGCCCCCCGCTGATGAAGCCTGCATGTTGCGCCATACAGTGCGGGTGCAACAGGTCCGCATCCATGAGTTGGAAACATCCCTGGCAGATCAGTTTGGTCGCCAAACGCAGCTCAAGCAACGCTGCCAAACCCTAGCTGCCGAGCGGGACTACTACAAACGCCAAGTAGAGCATCTGCAACAGCAAGCCCAATCCGCCCCCTCACCTGCTCTAGGGTGGACGGAGGAAAAAGGGCTGGCTCCTCCCCCTTGGCAACGGCGTCTCCAGTTTCAGTCACCTCCGCCGATTCAGCCCCTGCAAGTTGATGAGGTTCCGAGGGGGGTGAATCAGATCATTCCGAAGGGGTGAGGGGGAGTGGGGGAGTGGGGGAGTGGGGGTGTGAGGGTGACAGGAGTTTTGAGTTTTGAATTGATCCTGTAGGGGCGCGGTTTCCGCGCCCAATGCAGGGGTGTTGAGGTTATTCCCGTAGGGGCAATCCCTTGTCTTGGCTATGCTCAAGGAACCTCCTCCTAACATCCCCTCTTGGGAGGGGTGCCCGAAGGGCGGGGTGGGTTCCTCTGTTGCCCGGTAGCGGCCCATCATTCCAGGGAGGGGGGAGGGGGCAGGGGCAAGGTCTCCGCTGGGGTATCTACAGGGGGATCGTCTTGGCTGGGGATGGCGTCGGCATCGGGGGCCGTCTCGGGGGCTGTATCGGGGGCCGTTTCGGAAGTCCCATCCACCACCGCTTTCCACTCCTCTAGGGGCCGATCGACGGCATTGAGGACATCTTGGGAAAGGAGGGCGAGGGGAATCTCGGCAGCCTCCTGGGGCAGGGGAAATTGTTCCGGGTCCACTAGGGCATAGACGCCGCTACCACTGAAATCGGGGCTGCCCACAATCAGTTGATGGGTGGTGCCGTCCACTAGGGTTAGATCCACCGTGGCAAAGGGTACCCCGAGGCCAAAATCATCCCGCTCGGTAGCGTCCAGGGTAAGGTCACGACGGGTGAGACCATCACTGGTGAGACGGCTGAGGAGAAACGCGATCGCGGCGGATTCCGCTGGTACCGATTCCGGGGCCGTCATCTGCCACATCCCCGCCTCATCGCGAGTGAAAGTCACCTCCTGGCCCTGGGTTTCAATGTGGAGCCCGGTCACATCCCCTTCCTCAAAGGGGAAGACAGGACTGCCCACCCCCGCCCCTTCGCCCATGGGGGCATTGCCGGGGTTGCGGCGGGTTTCAGCGATCACTACACCTATCCCGAGGAGAAGTGCGATCGCAACCAGCGCTACCGTCGTTTTCTGGAGTTTCATCCTGGTTATTTCCCTATCGCCGCCGCAACCACATCAGCACCGCCAGCGCAATCCCCGTCAGGGGCAGCACCAACAGGGCAAAAACGATCAAGCCCACCTGCTGCTGGGGGGTGATCAAAATCCGCCGATTCGTTACTTCCTTAGGCCGAATGGAGAGCGCCTCATCCCCCTGCTGACCCAACCAATTGACGGAGTTGAGAAAGACATCCCCATTAAGCTGCTGATCAAACAAGCCATCACTGGCAAAACTAGAGTTGCCAATCACCACCAGTCGCGCCTCCCGCTGAGCCGGTTCTGGTTCCCCTTCGCCATTTTCCGCCTCCCCCCCTTCTGCTGGAGTCTCCACTGGACCCTCATCCGTTGGAAGCTCTGGCTGCGGATCCGCAGGAGTCGCCGCCGTATCCGGTACCGGGCGACTGAGGGCTACCCCCAGCACATAGGGACCATCCGGAGCTGCCTCAGGGTCAAAGGCTAGATCCCCCTGTTCAGAAATGGGCTCCGCCCGACTCTGGGCACTGGTCAGCAACAGTGGTGTCGCCGTCACCTCCGGCACCTCCTGAGTTTCCACCGGACGCACTAAGGGGAAAAAGGAACGCCCGCTACCAAACTCCTGGGTAATGGGGTGCTCACCGTATTGAGACACCAAGGGAGCCGCAGGGCCAAGACCGACAAACTGCCCACTGCCAGAGGTATCCAATACCAGGCGGTCATCCAGCACCACCCCCCAATCATCCAGAATCGGAGTCAGCCCCCCATCTGCTTGGGGATCCAGCAGTAACAGCGCACTCCCTCCACTTGCCAAGTAATCCCTTAGGGCCGTCACCTCCGCTTCAAAGAAAGCCTGGGCAGGCCCCGCTACCACCACCACATCCGCATCCTCTGGTACGGTTTGGGTTTCCGCCAGATTCAGGGGTTCTACCCGGTAACTCTTGTCCTCTAGGCTAGTCGCCGCCGTGAGATAGCCCGACTCACTGCCATCAATGGCGTATTCCTCATGGCCCTGCACAAAGTACACCGTCAGCGCCCGATCATTAATGATTTGATCCAGAGCATTGGTCAGACGACGCTCCGAGAGCCGTTCAGGAGTGCCCATGCCCTGGGCCGCCGCCGCTCCCACGGATTGCAAAAAGCGGCGATCCTCCCCCATCTCCAGAAACACCATCCCTGGTGCCGTCGCGCCAAACACCTGAGCCTGCTGAGGATTGGCATAGGGATCGACATACTCATAGCTAAATTGTGCACTTTGGCGACGATAGCTTTCCAACAACTGCACATCTTGAGGATTTTGAGTCCCGTCAAAGATCACTACCTTCACGGGTTCCTGAAGCTGTTGAGTCAATTGCTGGGAAGCAGGAGCCAGGGTGAAAATCTGGTTTTCCGTCAGGTCGATCCGGCTGGAATACCGCACCGCCACAAAATTCACCAGCCCTACAATCGCCAGCACCGCCAGCACCGCCACCGCCGCATTGGTTCCAGATTGGGTCGATCGCTGTTGCCAAAAAGCACCCCCACTAAAGCTCAGGCCCACCACTAGTAACCCTAAACCCAGAATCACCAGCACCCCCGGCAGCCATTGCCAACCCGCTAGCCCCCCGGCCACCAGCCCCGCCGTCGTCAGGGCTAAACCGGGCCAAACCAGAAACCTCAAGCTCCGTCGCGAAAAGGAAATCTCCTTCATAACTCAGTCCAATACGCTTTGCTTAAAAATCACTTACTGATGCCATTTCTCGAAAAGAAATATCCTGCCTTGGGGGCACAGCCTTACCCCCCGTAACAGTTCTGTTGCCTCAGATCTGTTGGCTCCGGTAGGACTTTCTTTTGTGGAAATCTCCTTGAAAATCATGGCTGAGAGGACGCTGGAGCGTCTGGAGAGATGTTCCCTCGCCCCAGCGTGGGAACGATGAAAGCGGAAAGCCTTGTGTTTCCTGGAATCCCCTTTCATCCTTCATCCTTCTGCCTGCTACGCACGGGCAAAGCCCTACATCCTTCTGCCTTCTGCCTTGTGGTACTAGTTGCGCTGAAAACGCAGGGTCTCAATAGACTGGGCTGTGAGAAATAGCCCCAACCCCAGGTAGGAGAAAAACAGCACTATCCCGCTGGTGCTAAATACTCCCTGGGTAAAGTCTGTGAAATGGTTCAACATCGACAAATGGCCTAGGGCATCCCCCAATACACCGGGGATGGCTCGGGCTAGGGCATCCACAATCCAGAGGAAGAGTACTAGGGCAAAGGTCATAATGGCCGACAGCACCGTGCTGCTGGTGAGGGAAGACAAAAACATGCCCATGGATAGAACGCTAGCCGCCAGCAACACCAGCCCCAAATGGCCCATCACTAAGAGCGTTGGCGGAAACATGGGCTCCGAAGACTGCAACGCCACCGCCTCACACAGCATCAGGGGCAGCACCAGGGTGATATAAAAGGTCACGACCGCCATGAGTTTCCCTAAGGCCACCACCCAGTTGGTGATGGGGGATGTCGCCAAAAGTTCCAGGGTGCCCTGCTTGCGCTCCTCGGCATAGAGTCCCATAGAGAGGATGGGCAGGATAAACATCGACAGCGATCCCAGCAAGCCCAGGTAGTATTGCAAGAATTCGTAGGCCACATCAATCGGTGCGCCCCCCAGGCCAAACTGCTGGGCCTGATCTTCCTGAGCCACCTGGGCAATCAGCCCCTCAGGGCTGAGCAGAATCACGACGAGGAAAAAGCCTCCCAACAGCCAAAACACCGCCGCAATGATGTAGGACAGGGGTGACGCAAAGTAGCTCTGCAACTCCCGTCGGTAGATTGCTATCAAATTTGCTAAAACAGTTCGCACAGAAATTACTATCCCTCCTGATTAACATTCTCAGATTCAAATCCCAGCCAAAACAGTAAAGTATCCTCCACTTTTGAAAGCTTTTGTGAATCTAGCTCACCCAATTTTCTCAAAAATTTTGCATGAGAAACAGTAATAATATTCTGAGTGTCAAAAGCTCCTGATCTCAAGAATCCAACTTGAACATCCACTTCAAAACGAGAACCTCTTGGACTAGTACTCTGCGGCGCAAATACTCTGACCGTTTTATCGTGGTACACCTCGGCCCCTCACCCTAGCCCTCTCCCAAGGGGAGAGGGGACTAGAAATATGAGACTGGTGCGACAGAATGGTAAGCCTATTTTAGGCTAGGTGTACTAGTGGTGTGAGGGACTAGGGTAACTAAGGCTCAATATCTTAATTCTTGTTGATCTAAGGCCAAAAATAACTCGTCAGCATTTAAGGCTAGATCCTCATCTTCCAAGGGCGGAAAATCCCAAGAGATTAGTCGCCGCAAGATTCCCATGGCAATTTCAAGTTGCTCTGAATTAGTCAGGGTGTCGAAGTTTCTAAGGATTTCTTGAGCTAAAACAGTCATGATTTTCAACCTGAGTATAGTTTTTCTACAGGGTTGTAGCTGGCTCTGCGGTGGTCTCCATTGGGGGTTCCTCCATGGTCAGGTTGAGGAATACATCCTCCAAGCTAGCGCGCTGCCGTCGCAGTTCTCCTAGGCCAAAACCCGCTTGGATGAGGGAAACTGCGATCGCTTCCCCTGGTTCCGCTTTTGCCTGGGCCACCACCCGAAAACGGTGGCGATCCTGGGTGTCGCGTTCAGGGGAAATGGGTTCCACCTGGGCCACCCCTGTCACCTGGCGCAGATGTTGGTGCAGGGCAGCTTGATCTCCCCGAGCCTCGACATCGTAGCTGAGTTCCCCAGTTAGACGAGTCATTAGCGCTTCGGGGCTGTCGATGGCGACGATTTGGCCCCGATTGATGATGGCTACGCGGTTACAGGTAGCACTCACCTCCGGCAGGATATGGGTGGAGAGAATGATGGTGTGGTCCCCGGCCAGACTGCGGATCAGCCCCCGCACCTCGTTGTTTTGGCGGGGGTCAAGGCCGGAGGTGGGCTCATCCAGAATGATCACAGGGGGATCGTGGACAATGGCTTGGGCAATGCCCACCCGCTGACGATAGCCCTTGGAAAGTTTGCGGATAATCACATTCTCCTTTTCCTCTAGACCGCAACGGGTCAGGGCCAGTTTCACCCGCTGGGGCCGATCTCCAGCGGAGATGCCCTTGATGCGGCCTACAAAGTTGAGGTAGCCCGTCACCGTCATGTCTAGGTAGAGGGGGGGAGCTTCCGGCAGGTAGCCAATGTGCTGACGCACCGCCATGGAGTCGCTGTGGACATCAAAGTTGGCCACACGGGCGGTGCCACTGGTGGCGGGTAGGTAGCCTGTGAGGATACGCATGGTGGTGGTTTTGCCAGCGCCATTGGGTCCCAGGAAGCCCAGAATCTCTCCCGGCTCCACCGAGAATGTCACGTCTCGAATGGCGGTGGTGGAGCCGTAGGCTTTGTGCAAGTGGTCAACTTCGATCATGGTGGGGCGATGGGTAATCCAGTTGGGGTGTTCATCTGGTCTGTGGCGATTATGCCCTGATCCCCCGGTCCTTTGAGAAGGGGGGTACCCTAGGAAAGGCCATAAGCATTGATAATGAAAGCCGTTCTTTTTGTCCCCCCTTTGTTCTGAGTTTGTCCTGAGTACGCCTTTAAACTATGCCGGAATCTACTGACCCCAATCCTTCCAGCCCGTCACTGGAGTCCTCGGAATCCCCCCAGGCCGTTAATCCTGCCCCTGATACGCAACTCCCCACTGGTCCCGGCTTTGCCCTTACCTTTCTCTATTACTTTTCGGGCTCGGCTCTGGTGGCGATGGTGTTGGCGGTTAAGTCTTCTCCCTATGGACTGAGTACGGGGGTTTCTGGCCAGTTGGCTCTGATTGTCGGGGCGGTGGGGGGCTTTTTGGGGGGATTCTTTAACCACACCATGACGCTGGAGGTGCCCTTTACCAACCGCAAAGCCTTTGTCAAATCCCTAGAGGCTGTCCTCACACCCTTGGGCTATGAACTGGCGGAGGAGGTGGACAAGGTGCAGGTGTACCGCCGTTCGTCCCTACGCCAACTTTTTTCGGGCTCGATTTATGTAGAAATTCAGCAACAGCGGGCGGTGCTGTCTAGTCGGGCGATGACTATCCGCGTTCTGCGAAAACGATTGTTGCCCTAGTGCAGCGTCAAGCTCAATTTTTAGGGTTCTCGTAGGGTGCATAGCGCTAAGGCGCGGCTTCGCCCACGCGAAGCAATGCACCATAGAATGGCCGCGCTACAAATAGGGATAACCCTAAGTTTGAGTCTTGACAGACCACTAGAGCTATGGCGAAGAAGCAAAGGTTTCCCCATCTGGTGGGGTCTAAATGGACAGCTCAGGACAAGGTGTTGGGCTGGCGGCATTTTCAAGTGGTGAACCGCAAGAATCAGGGGGCGCTGGTGTTTGCGGAGATTGTGGCGGCCTGTGATCCCCAGAGTCGGCTCTGGGTGAATGCGGGGATGCTTAAGAACCGGAGTTTGTGGCAGGCGGGCTGGCAACCTGTTAGCGCCATGGATCTTCGGCAGGGTCTGATAGGACCGGAGGGGTAGCGAGATCGCTTTTTAGGGCCGGTCTCGCCCCTTGGGGGCTGCTACGCCAATGACTATCGTGGTTTTCGATCTGCGATCGCACCTGCTGAACTAGGGCAGCACTGACCAGTTCATTCCCCTCGGGGCTGAGATGGATATGGTCGCGATAGAGTCCCTGGGGCTGGGAATTAGCCTGGAAGCTGGGCAGAAAATCCAGGTAGGGAATCTGTTCAGCGGTGGTTAAGTCCAGAAGCCGCTGCCGTGCCACAATCTCGTAGTCTCGGGGGCCGGGGGACTGTACCTCCCGTAGCAGGGGAGTCATCGCCAGCACCATCTGCCCTTCAGTCTGCTGTACAAGGCGTTTGATTTGGCGCAGGGCTTCTAAATTGACACCGACGCGATCGCTGTCTTCTTGATGTAATGCCTCTAGCTCTGGGCTGGGGCGGGGTTTGATCAGGCGGTGGGCAATTTCCTGGAGGGCCAGGGTGGGGCGGCGATCGGGATAGTTGCGATCGCGCCCCACTGGCAGCGAGGTAGGCGCGATCGCAAACAGGTCATCGGTGTTGATCAACACAATCACCCCCCAGGAGCCAAAATCACCAAACTTGGCTAGATAGGCCAACTCATTGCGCGGACCCCAGGAATTCGCCGAGGCATTCAGCACCTCCACCGTCTCCTTACCCGCCAGCTCTGGCCCCGCTGCCGCCCCTGCTAACGCTAACTCCCGCTGAAGCTGGCGCTGGAGCTGCATCGACAGAATCGCCTCCTGATCGGTCCACCAGCCCCCGTTGGCAATGGAATCCCCCAGCAGCAAAATCCGCAGCGTGTCCTCTGTCGGCAGGGGCGTAATCTCCGGCCCCCGCATGGAGTAGCGGTTAATCAGAATGCGGTTACCAAACCGACGGATCCGTTGATGGGGCGCAAGCCGGTAGCCCACCTGGGTATCAGCCACGTAGAGGGGCGGATTGCCAAATCCAAACACCAGGCGGAGGGCCGCCTCCAGTGCCGCTACACCCAATGCCAGACATCCAACTACCAACAGGGCTAACTTCACGGCTATGCCTCTCTGGAATGCTTTCCCAGTTTATCGGCAGTGGGGAGTGTGAGGGTGTGAGGGTGTGTGTGGGTGGGGGAGTGTGAGGGTGGGGGGTGTTGGGGTGATAGGTGGCAGAAAGTTTTGAGTTTTGAGTTTTGAGTTTTGAATTGATCCCGTAGGGGGGCGGTTTCCGCGCCCAATGCAGGGGGTGACAGATAGATTTCGTAGGGGCAATCCCTTGTGGTTGCCCTTGTTGCTGGATGACCGGTATTGGGGTGGGTAGGGGCGAGCGGCGCTCGCTCTTGCAGGGGTGTTGGGGTTATTTCCGTAGGGGCCATCCCTTGGCTGTGCTCAAGGAACCTCTTCCTACCATCCCCTCTTGGGAGGGGTGCCCGAAGGGCGGGGTGGG
>NZ_KI913949.1:360121-372423 GCF_000332095.2 Leptolyngbya sp. PCC 6406
TGTTGGCCGGGAAATCCAGAATGAGAGTCTCAAAACCCGCCCTGCCCAGTTTGCGGGTGGCCAAGGCGTAGCACAAAGTAGTATATGTAGTATATAGTGGCCCTATTCACGTTATCCCGGTGTTTTTCTCGGGGTTGGAGTTATGGCGCAGTTTGCAGACGTAATTAAATACTACAAAAACTACAGCGCGATCGCGGTTTTTAGCATTGTCGCCAGCAGCTTCTTTGAGCTGGTGGACCTGATGGTCCCCTATGCCATTGGTCAAGTGCTGAACGTGTTGTCCTATCAGCCCGTGGATCGGGGGCTGCAAGTTTTAGTGGCAGGTTTAGGGGAAATAACGGGGCTAGAGGTGACTCGATCCCTGACCCTGGTGGTGCTGTTGGGACTGGTGTTCCTTGTCACCGTGGCTCGGGCTCCCATCGAACCCTGGCTGGGGGTCTGGTTTCACTGGGACATCGCCCTCCGCAGCCGCCGCGACCACGCCGAACAGGTGATGAAAAAGCTCCTGAGTCTTCCCCTGGGGTTCTACGACGAACACAATCCAGGCCGGATTGCGGGCCGGGTGGCGCGGGGTCTATCCAACCACACCTGGACCTACCCCGAAATTGCGGGACAGATGATTCCCAAGATGGTGCGGGTGCTGGGCATTTTTGCCATCATCTGCCTGATTGCTTGGCCCATTGCCCTGGCCTTTTTGGTTTCCTTCATCGTGATCTTGGCCTACAGTATGCGGGACTTGGTGCGCCTCAACCGCAAGGAAGAAACCCTCGATCGCTACATGGAAACCACCGAGAGTCGCACCTCGGAAATCGTCACCAACATCAAAACCGTCAAAGCCTTTGCCACGGAACAGAGTGAACTCACCCGCCAGCGTCGCCGTCTCCAGCGGGAGCTGACCCTAGTGGAAAAGGTGATCCACCGGGGCTATGTCCAGCTTCTGACCCTGCAAAGGGTGGTGATCCAGAGTTGTGTCTTTGGGGTGCTGGTGCTGACGCTGATCGCGACCCTCCAGGGACACATTTCCCTGGGGCATTTTGTCACCACCTTGACGGTATCCAGCATGGCCTACGCGGAGCTAGAGCCCATCAGCAACCTGGCGGAAATCTTTGCCCGCCGCTATGCCTCCATGCTGCGGTTCCATGAGTTTCTGCAATTGCCGACGGGCATTGAAGCGGCTAGCGTAGCGGAAACCAATGCGATCGCGGCCTATCAATTCACCGGCAAAGTGCATTTTGAAGGCGTAACCTTTGGCTACGATCGCGATCGCCCCGTCCTGCAAAACATCGACCTACTAATCCATCCCAAGCAGACTGTGGCCTTAGTAGGCCGCTCAGGTTCCGGCAAATCCACCCTGGTGAAGCTCCTGTTCCGCTACTTCGAGCCCCAACAGGGCCGGATTCTACTGGACGGCACCGACCTGCGGCAGTTGGACATCACCGGCTATCGGCGACGACTAGCCATCGTTCACCAAGAGGTAGACGTGTTCAACGGCACCCTCCTAGACAACCTCACCTACGGTAACCCCAGCGTCTCCCCGGCCCAGATTGAATCCGCCTGTCAAATTGCGCGGGTGGATGAATTTGTCCGTCAGATGCCTCGGGGATACTACACCGTAGTCGGGGAACGGGGCGTGCGGCTCTCCGGAGGACAGCGCCAGCGCCTAGGCATCGCCCGCGCCCTACTGATGGATCCCGACGTGCTGGTCTTCGACGAGGCCACCTCCAGTCTGGACTACGAATCCGAGCGGGCTATCCAACTGGCTATGGGTAACATCCTCGGCACTCGCACGACGCTGATCATCGCCCACCGCCTCAGTACCGTGCGCGACGCCGACCTGATCGTGGTTCTAGACCAGGGGCAGATTCTGGAGGTGGGCAGCCATGAGGCTCTCCTGAGTCAAAATGGTCTCTATCACCGCCTACACACCTTGCAGGAAACCGGGGATTTGTTGGAATAACCTCAAGTTCGGGATAATTGCTGACACCCCGCCCCCACAGGGGCTAGGGAACGGTAAGAACCTACTGACTGCTGGCTGAGCGGAGTCGTTCGCTTTAGCGTCTCCCGAAGGGAGAAAGCCAGCAGTCAGTAGGTTCGTTCTCTGTAACCTTCCAAGTCAAATATGGGGATCCAATTTTTACGGATCCCACTTTCACGGATCAGGATGATCAGGACATGACAAGGATTCTAGGGGCGCTCCATGGGGCGATTTTAGTCAGGGACTTGGCACGGGCCGAGGAATTCTACGGCACCATACTAGGCTTGCCCCCTGCGCCGCGTCCTCTCTCCTTTCCCGGTCAGTGGTATCAGGTGGGAGGCTTTCAGATTCACCTAATTGTGGCGGCGGGATGGCAGACTCCCTGCCCTCAGCCAGACAACTGGGGACGTAATCCCCACCTGGCATTGGCGGTGGAGAATTTAGCAGTTTTCAAAGCCCGTCTGATCACGGCAGGGTATCCTGTACGAATGAGCACATCGGGACGATCTGCCCTGTTTACCCAAGACCCAGACGGTAATGTGATTGAGCTGAGTCAAGGGAGCTAGGGGACAATCCTTTGTCCGGGGCGGCTCATTATTTGCCTGTAGAAGGCTTACAGCCTAACCAAGGGCAAAACCCCTAGCTTGCTCGTGCTATTTCCAGTTGGGATGGGTACGCTAAACAGCGTTGGTGGACTATTGCTGAATAGCTCCGCATCAATTGCACTCGTTGACTTTTCTTCTGTGCCGCCATGAGCATGACTGCTTCGTCTACCCGTTCTCGCAAAGTCAATAAGTCCCGCATGTTGGTCGTGGACGACGAGCCCGACAACTTGGATCTGCTATACCGCACCTTTCGCCGTGAGTTCAATGTGCTGCGGGCAGAGAGCGGCCAAGAGGCTCTCAAAATCCTGAAGGAGCAGGGTGAGGTGGCGGTGATCATCTCGGACCAGCGAATGCCGGAGATGAAGGGAACGGAGTTTCTCAGCAAAACCGTGCCCGAGTTTCCCGATACAGTCCGCATAATCCTCACGGGCTTCACCGATGTGGAGGACTTGGTGGATGCGATCAACGCGGGGCAGGTCTACCGCTACATCACTAAGCCCTGGGATCCCGATGCGCTGAAGCGGGTCGTTCAGCGGGCGGCGGAAACCTATGAGATTCTGAAGCAGCGGGGCGATGCCATTGAGCAGGCCCAAGCCCAAGCCCAGTTAGTAACGCATCTAACCCAGGGGGCTGCCGCTGCTACCAGTCTGGAAACTGCCCTACCGTCCCTAGCAGCGGCGGTTCAAGAGGCGCTAGGGGCCAGTGGCTGCGTCCTCTATCGGTTGAGCGGCGATGGGCTAGCTGGTCCCTCTGGCACCTCGGGACAGGGGACAGCAGACTTGCTTAAGGATGATCCCTTGGCAGAAGCTGCGATCGCACAAAAAGCTTCCCAAACCCTAGAATCTACCACTGGCAATGCCAGGGCAGAGCAGTACCAAGCAGCAGGGGTCCAGGCTCTTATGATTGCCCCCGTAGTGTTTCAAGACACCGTAAGTGCGATCGTCGCCTGCCAATGGGCCGAGCCCCAAACCTTCTCAGAGAATAAGGCTCAACTCCTGACTCTAGCCGCGACTCATCTTGGACTGACCCTGGCCTATCTCAATAAGTGACCCTAGAGAAAGTGGCGATAGAGAGTGATGCTAGATAGAGCAAATGATGCTGGATAAAGAACGCCAACCCCAGTGACGCTAAACCATGGTGCACTCCGCTTCAACCCGAGACGGTGACCTTCACCAGGATCCCCAGGATCTCACCATTCCCATCGTTTTTTTTGATGGGATTTGTGTCCTCTGCAATGGTTTTGTAGACCTCCTCATTCGCCTAGATCCTAAAGTTCGGATGCGCCTAGCCCCTCTCCAAGGGGAAACTGCCCAACGGCTCCTCCCCCCCCTGCCGCCGAATCCCGCCTCCTGGTCCATTGTCTACCTCGACCACCAAGGAGCCCACGAACAGTCGGAAGCGGTGATCAAAATTTGTGAGCGATTGGGAGGCATTTGGTCCCTAGCCAAGCTGGGCCGTCTCATGCCTCGGCCCCTTCGCAATGGCTTATACCGTTGGGTCGCCCGCAACCGCTATCGCTGGCTCGGCACCCATTCCGCCTGCCGAATGCCCACAGCCCAAGATCGCGATCGCCTATTGCCCTAGTGGTCTGCCAAGAAAATTTTGACGGGTCGAAGATCCTCAAAATTTAACCCCAACTAATACAGCCACTAGCGCAGCATACCCAAAGGGTTATAACCCGCCAGTTCTACGAATCGCTTCGCTAACGCGGGTTAGTTTAGTCGGCCTGCCATAACTTCCCCATCCAATTGATAGGATGAACACCTGAACTCTTGTTGGCTAACTGCAACCGATGGCTTCCGTAGGCGTGTCCCCCGAACAGTCTGAACAACCGTCTGAAAAAATCCTACTGCCCCGCACCAGCGAGTCAGAGGATCTCAAGCGCATTCGCCACACCTTTTCCCATGTCATGGCGATGGCGGTGCAGCGGTTGTTCCCCAAGGCTCAGGTCACCATCGGTCCCTGGATCGACTACGGCTTTTACTACGACTTTGATCATCCCGAACCCTTCACCGAAGCGGATCTCAAGAAGATCAAAAAAGAGATGATCAAGATCATCAACAAGGGTCTTCCCGTCCTGCGGGAAGAGGTCAGCCGCGAGGAAGCCCAGCGCCGCATCGCCGCCCTAGGGGAACCCTACAAATTAGAGATTCTAGAGGGTCTACAAGACCCCATCACCCTCTATCACCTGGGGGAAGACTGGTGGGATCTCTGCGCTGGCCCCCACGTCGCTACCACCAAAGATCTGAACCCCAAAGCCTTTGACCTAGAGAGTGTCGCCGGAGCCTATTGGCGGGGAGACTCCAGCCGCACCCAACTCCAGCGTATCTACGGCACCGCCTGGGAAACCCCGGAGCAGTTGACGGAGTACAAGCGCCGTCGGGAGGAAGCCAAGCGCCGGGACCACCGCAAGCTGGGCAAGGAACTGGGACTGTTTGTTTTTAGCGACGAGGTGGGGCCAGGGCTACCCCTGTGGACCCCGAAGGGAACCATGATCCGCTCCACCCTAGAGGACTTTTTGAAAAAGGAGCAGGTAAAGCGGGGTTACCAGCCGGTAGTCACCCCCCACATTGCCCGTGTGGATCTGTTCAAGACCTCCGGCCATTGGCAAAAATACCGGGAAGATCTGTTCCCTATGATGGGGGACTCGGAAGAGGACGGGTTTGTCCTCAAGGCCATGAACTGCCCCTTCCACATCCAGATCTATAAATCCGCCCTGCGATCCTATCGGGAACTGCCCCTGCGGCTGGCGGAATTTGGCACGGTATATCGCTATGAGCAATCAGGGGAATTGGGGGGCTTAACGCGGGTGCGGGGCTTTACCCAGGACGATGCCCACCTGTTTGTCACCCCCGACCAGTTGGATGACGAGTTTCTAAAGGTGGTGGATCTGATCCAATCGGTGTTCAAGGCGCTGCAATTGGGGGATGCCTTCAAGGCGCGGCTGAGCTTTCGGGATCCGGAGTCCGACAAGTATATCGGCTCAGATGAGGCGTGGGAAAAGGCCGAAGGGGCTATCCGACGGGCGGTGGAGACCCTAGGGATGAATTCTTTTGAGGGGATCGGCGAAGCGGCTTTCTACGGACCAAAGCTGGACTTTATTTTTCGGGATGCCCTAGACCGGGAATGGCAGTTGGGCACGGTGCAGGTGGATTACAACCTGCCGGAGCGCTTTGAGCTGGAATATGTGGCGGAGGATGGCAGCCGCCAGCGTCCGGTGATGATTCACCGGGCTCCCTTTGGTTCTCTAGAACGGCTAATCGGTATTCTGATTGAGGAATATGCGGGGGACTTCCCCCTGTGGTTGGCCCCGGAGCAGATTCGCCTGTTGCCGGTCACCGATGAGCAGTTGGGCTATGCCCAGCAGATCGCGGCCCAGATGGTGGCCCAGGACATCCGGGCCATGGTGGATACCAGCGGCGATCGCCTCGGCAAGCTTATCCGCAATGGGGAAAAGGGCAAAATCCCGGTCATGGCGGTGGTGGGAGCTAAGGAACAGGAAGCTCAGGCCCTGAATATCCGCACCCGCGCCGCCGGGGAACTGGGGTCTCTACCGGCGGCAGAGGTCATGGATCGCCTCGTTGCGGCCATTGCTAACCATGGCAACTTTTAAGGCGACCCTGCCCCCATGATCACTGGCGAGTTGAAATCTAAGGTAGACAAACTCTGGACTACCTTCTGGAACAACGGCATCAGTAACCCCCTGTCGGTGATTGAGCAGATCTCCTATCTGCTGTTCATCAAGCGGTTGGATGACCTGGAGTTGGCCAAGGAGAAACGCGCCCAGCGTCTCAATCGCCCGATCAAAAACCCCACCTTCACCACCCGTCAGCAGCATATCCGCTGGTCTCACTTCAAGAACCTGGATGACTCGGAGGCAATGCTGCGGATCATCCGGGATGAGGCATTCCCCTTTATTAAGGACATGGGCAAGTTCGGCAACGAGACGGCCTATGCCCGCCACATGAAGGATGCCACCTTCCTCATTGCCCAGCCCGCCCTGCTGGCCAGTGTAGTGCAGCAGATCGAGCAAATCCCCATGGAGGACCGGGATACCAAGGGCGACCTCTACGAATACATGCTCTCGAAGCTGAGCACGGCGGGCACTAACGGCCAGTTCCGCACCCCGCGCCACATCATCAAGCTAATGGTGCAACTCATGGCCCCCGGCGGACGGGATATCATCTGCGACCCGGCCTGTGGGACGGGGGGCTTTTTGGTCATGGCGGCGGAGTACCTGCGGGACCTGAAGGATGGCGACGGCAATCTGGTGCTGAATGCGACGGGGAACCGGGAGCATTTCAACCGGGAGATGTTCCACGGCTTTGACTTCGACGCGACGATGCTGCGGATCGGTAGCATGAACCTGATGCTCCACGGCATCGAGGATCCCAAGATTGAGGCGCGGGATTCCCTCTCGGAGGACCACGCGGGGGTGGAGGAAGCCTTCACGATGATCTTGGCAAATCCGCCCTTTAAGGGGTCGGTGGAGAAGTCTACGATCGCGAAAGACCTGAGCCAGGTGATCAAGACCACCAAGACGGAGCTGTTGTTTATCGCCCTGTTTTTGCGGTTGCTGAAGAAGGGGGGCCGCGCAGCGGTGATCGTGCCGGATGGGGTGTTGTTTGGCTCTTCTAACGCCCACAAGGAGATGCGCGAGATCTTGGTGGAGCAGCACAAGCTGGACGGGGTGATTTCCATGCCGTCGGGGGTGTTTAAGCCCTATGCGGGGGTTTCGACGGCGATTCTGTTGTTTACCAAGGTGGGGGTGCAGCAGGAGGGGACGGATTTTGTCTGGTTCTATGACATGGCGGCGGATGGCTATTCGCTGGATGACAAGCGCCAGCCCATTGACACCAACGACATCCCGGATATTGTCCAGCGGTGGCAGCGGCGAGACCCGGCCCAGAACTGCGATCGCACTGCTAAGGCGTTTGTGGTGCCCCGCGAGGAGATTGCCGCCAATGGCTATGACTTGTCGATTAACCGCTATAAGGAAATTGAGTATGAGGAGGTGCAGTACGACCCGCCTAAGGTGATTTTGCAGCGCCTACGGGAGCTGGAGGACGATATCCGCCAGGATTTGAATGCCCTGGAGGAGATGTTGGGATGAAGGGGTTCCCGTGCCCATACTTGGGGGGTGAAGTAGAGCTGACGGATGAAAGAGCCCAACATATCATCAAGACCCATCCCGGTACCTTGCCGGATTACATCAATGAAATGGCGGCAACGCTAGCCAATCCCGATGAGGTGAGACGCAGCCGTCGCGATCCAAATGCGCTGCTCTTTTCTAAATGGTTTGAGACAATTCGCACCGGACGTTATCTGGTGGTGGTTACAGTCAGTGAACCTGATCAGTCGCGGCATTGGGTGATTACGACTTACACGGCCCGCAAGCTTTCTGGAGGTGAGTAGCTATGGATGGTAAATTGACGTTTCGCTATGACCATATCGGCGACATCCTCTATGTCGATACGTGTCTGCCCTATGCTGAGCAAGAGTCGGAGGAGGTGGGGGAGGAGATTATTGCTCGCTTGAATCCGACTTCGGGGGAGGTGGAAAATTTGGAGATTTTATTTTTCTCGAAGCGGATGACGGAGAGTAGTCGGTTTGAGTTGCCCATTGCGGCGGCGATGCGTTTGGCGGGGTAGGGATGATGGAAACACTGGCACTGCTGCCTTGGGGAGATCCGGAACGATGATCGTTGCAGCCACTTATATGAGCCTTGAGGATTTCTGGGCCTACATCGCAGGGGTGGAGGCTGGCTACAAATTGGTTTGCAAGCTAGCGGGTAGGTCATGGCTGTAACGACTAAGGAGCAGGTGATTCACCTGATTGAAGAGCATCATCAGGATTTGCAGCGGCTAGGGGTTCATCGCTGTGGTTTGTTTGGGTCGTTTGTCAGAAATGCCATGACCGAGCAGAGCGATGTGGATATTTTGGTGGAGTTTGAGCCGCAACAGAAAACCTTCAATAACTTTATGGATCTATGCTTTTTCTTGGAGAAAATCTTGGGTCGCAATGTTGATTTGGTCACCAGGGAATCCCTAAGTCCCTACATTGGTCCTCGTATTTTGAAAGAGGTGGAATATATCTCCATTCTGCCTGAAAAAAGGTTCTCTTGTAGGTTGGGTGAAACGGAGTGAAACCCAACACCAGTAACGGTTTTGTGGGTGCGTCCCAGTTTTGTAAATGTCATTCTGAACGTAGCGATAGCGAAGTGAAGAATCCCAATCTAGCGCGAGGACTGAGATCCTTCGCTACACTCCGTTTCGTTACTCCTTCGGAGTCGCTCCGCGAACAGGATGACAAAAGCGAGATGCCCCCGGTTTTGTTGGGTTACGCTAACGCTCCACCCAACCTACGAAAGCGGCGGCGAGAGTTTGGGAACAGTCGCCAAGGTTTTGAGGTATTGGGAGGATTTCATGAGAATCGATACACCGTTTGAATGCGTCTCTCTAAAAGATGTTGTTTACTTGCAAGAAGGGCCAGGACTTCGCAACTGGCAGTATGGGAACAGTGGCATCCCTTTTTTGAATATCAGAACTCTAACTGACGAAGGCATAATCAATAAGCAACTTTGTCAGTTTGTGAAAGAAGAAGAGTTTCATAATAAGTATGAACACTTTCTCCTGGATGCTGGCGACTATGTTGTATCAAGTTCTGGAACTCTAGGAAAATTGGCTGAGGTGCGTCCGCAGGATCTGCCTGTGATGCTCAATACAAGTGTGATACGTTTCCGACCACTGGATTATGAGATATTAGATAGAGTCTTTTTGAAGTGGTTTATTAAATCACCTTTATATATTCGACAAATTGAACATGCTTCTACTGGCACAGCAATTAAGAATTACGGGCCTAGTCACCTCAAGAAGATGATTATTCCGCTGCCGCCGATCGCGGAGCAGCGCCGCATAGCCGCCATCCTGGACAAAGCCGATGCCATCCGCCGCAAGCGCAAGCAGGCCATCCAATACACCGAGGAGCTTCTACGCGCCGCCTTCCTCGACATGTTCGGCGACCCCGTCACCAACCCCAAACGCTGGGAGATCTGGTCAATGAAAGATGTGATTAAAAATATTAGTACGGGTTGGAGTGCTGGTGGAGAAGAAGAACCGCTTAAAGAAGATGAATGGGGAGTTCTAAAAATCAGCTCTGTTACAACAGGTGAATTCATCCCAACGGAATTCAAAAATGTCGGCAAGCCACCCTTCAAAAAACCAACAATTGTTCCAAAGAAAGGCGACTTGCTATTTACTAGGGCTAACACTAGAGAGCTGGTGGCTGCGACATGCTTGGTTGAAGAGGATTGCAAAAACATATTTTTGCCTGACAAGATATGGAGTATTAAGAGGGTGTCTGAGAAGTAGAAAGGCCCTCAAAAACGCTACTCTATCAGTCAGTAAGTACACTTGATAGGGTTTTTGAGGGCAATGCGATTATCCTACCCCACCGATTTGACTGATGAACAATGGGATATTCTCTCTCTCTTGATTCCTCCGGCGAAGCCTGGTGGACGACCTCGGAGCACGGATATGCGAGAAGTGGTCAATGCGATTCTGTACGTTCTGGACAATAGCACCAAGTGGCGGTGCTTACCCCATGATTTCCCGAAGGCCAAAACGGTCTACCATTATTTTCGCCAATGGCGCAATGATGGGGTGTGGGAACACATCAATCACCGATTGCGGGAGTTGGTGCGGTTAACGGAGGGGCGCGAAGCGTCTCCCAGTGCAGCGGTGATGGATAGTCAGTCGGTGAACAGCGATGTCTACATTTCGGAGTCGGTCGGCTTCGATGCAAACAAAAAGGTCAAAGGTCGGAAGCGAAACGTGGTGGTCGACACAATGGGTTTAGTGCTGATGGTTGTGGTTACCGCAGCGAGTCTCCCTGAGCGGGATGGCGCACGAAAGGTGCTAGAAAAAATGCATCAGGTTAGTCAGTGGTTCACTCGCCTGTGTGTCATTTGGGTTGATGGGGGATATAGCGGTAACGATTTCATGAAAGAGATCATGGACCGCTTTCGATGGGTGATTGAGGTGATCAAGCGCCCCGACTGTGCGCAGGGATTTGTGCTGTTACCCAAGCGGTGGGTGGTGGAGCGCACATTTGGCTGGTTTACTTTTTGCCGCCGCTTGAGTAAAGACTATGAGCGCCTACCAGAGACCGCTGAGGCATGGATTTATGTGGCCAATATTCGAGTCATGTTAAGGCGACTAACGTGCTAATTCATACCTACATTCCAGCTTTTCAGACACCCTCTAAGACAAAAAAAGAGGTTGCTACTCGTGAGTACTTAAGATTTCTGCTATCCGAGCCAAAGTACCGGAGCTTACTCACCCGAAAGGCTACAGGTACAAGTGGCTCGATGCTGAACGTTTCTCAAAAGAAACTTCTTGAAATGTATGCTCCTATCCCTCCGATAGAATTCCAAAAAGAATTCTCTGGCCTTGTTTGGAAGAACTTTTCACTCCGAGATAAGTATCAGATGGCGACTGAGCAATCTGATGCAGAGTTTAACTCCCTCCTCCAACGCGCCTTCCGTGGAGATCTGTGAGGGGTTGGCCTACCCCGTCCTGCGGGCAACCGACCCACCCCGCCCTTCGGGCACCCCTCCCAGGAGGGGATTTTTCAGCACCCCTCCCTGGAGGGGGCAGATCTCAGAACCCCCTCTCGGGAGGGGGCAGGGGGTGGGTTCCTCCCGGCACCGTAGAGGTACCGCTTACCATTGAAGACATCGCCCCAGAATTGCCGTCATCCCCCCAACAAACTGCAATGTCGATCACCTTAGAACTTCCCCCCCAAGTTGAAACCCTTCTGCGCCAACGGGCCGAAGCCACCGGGCAAGACATTCAACACATCGCCATTGCCGTCCTCACCCTGGGCCTCAGCCTCAACGACGAAGACTTTCTGGCCGCCATAGACGGCATTCAGCAGGGCCTAGATGACTTTGAGCAAGGCCGCTTTTCCAGCTTTGAAGACTTCATCGCCGAGCAAAATGAAAAGCATGGTCTAACCCTGGAAGCATGACCTACCGGATTGACCTGTCCAGTGTTGCCAGAGTCGAGCGCGATCGGAGAGCCTGAAGACTCAGAGCAAGAATGAATGCTCTATGGGCACACCAGTGAACCCACCCCGCCCTTCGGGCACCCCTCCAAGGAGGGGATTTCTTACAGATCCCCTCTTGGGAGGGGGACAGATCTCAGAACCCCTCTTGGGAGGGGACAGATCTCAGAACCCCCTCTTGGGAGGGGGCAGGGGGTGGGTTCTTCCCGGCACACCAGTGAACCCACCCCGCCCTTCGGGCACCCCTCCAGGGAGGGGATTTTTCAGCACCCCCTCCCTGGAGGGGGTCAGATCTCAGAACCCCCTCTTGGGAGGGGGCAGGGGGTGGGTTCACGGGATTTTCAGCCCCGAACGTAAGACAAGCCCAGCCAATGGGGCACTATGGGCATAGTGCCCACCCCCTCGGCCCCCGCGCCATGGCCTCCAACTTCGCCTTCCTGCACCCCCACTTCCCCGATCTACACCGCCACGCCACCCAAGCCGAAGGTCTGGTGTACAGCAGCCCCCGCGCCAGTTGCTTCTACGCCCGCTACGCCCTAGAGCAAACTGTCAAATGGCTGTACCAAACCGACCCCTACCTGGAACCGCCCCACGACACCAAACTTTCTAACCTCATCCACGCCCCCAGCTTCAAAGAAAACCTCAGCCCCGGCCTG
>NZ_KI913949.1:372433-373219 GCF_000332095.2 Leptolyngbya sp. PCC 6406
GGGCAGGGGGTGGGTTCCTCCGGGTACCCTACACCCAAGCATCTACCCTGCCCATCCCATGGCCTACCGCATCATCCCCTACAACCCAAAACTCAAAGAACGCGCCCGCGAGCTTCGCCAAAATATGACTCCCGGCGAAACCAAACTCTGGCATCGCCTCAAAGGGAAACAACTCCTCGGTTACGACTTCGATCGCCAGCGCCCCATCGATCAATTCATCGTCGATTTTTATTGCAAGCAACTCATGCTCGCGATTGAGATAGATGGTTCCTCCCACGACAGCGCCGCCGCCCAAGCTAAAGACCAAGAACGGCAGGCCCGTTTAGAGTCCTTAGGAGTCCGGTTTTTGCGCTTTCAAGAAGCTGACATTCATCAGAATCTTGAAGGCGTGGTAGTTGCGATCGCGGCATGGATCACAGCCCATCCCCCCCAGTGAACCCACCCCGCCCTTCGGGCACCAACCCACCCCGCCCTCCGGGCACCCCTCCCAGGAGGGGATTTTTCAGCACCCCCTCCCTGGAGGGGGCAGATCTCAGAACCCCCTCTTGGGAGGGGACAGATCTCAGAACCCCCTCTTGGGAGGGGGCAGGGGGTGGGTTCTTCCCAGCACACCAGTGAACCCACCCCGCCCTTCGGGCACCCCTCCAAGGAGGGGATTTCTCACAGCCCCCCTCCCTGGAGGGGGACAGATCTCAGAACCCCCTCTTGGGAGGGGGCAGGGAGTGGGTTCTTCCCGGCACACCAGTGAACCCACCCCGCCCTTCGGGCACCCCTCCCAGGAGGGGA
>NZ_KI913949.1:373319-376133 GCF_000332095.2 Leptolyngbya sp. PCC 6406
GATATAGCGGTAACGATTTCATGAAAGAGATCATGGACCGCTTTCGATGGGTGATTGAGGTGATCAAGCGCCCCGACTGTGCGCAGGGATTTGTGCTGTTACCCAAGCGGTGGGTGGTGGAGCGCACATTTGGCTGGTTTACTTTTTGCCGCCGCTTGAGTAAAGACTATGAGCGCCTACCAGAGACCGCTGAGGCATGGATTTATGTGGCCAATATTCGAGTCATGTTAAGGCGACTAACGTGCTAATTCATACCTACATTCCAGCTTTTCAGACACCCTCTAAGACAAAAAAAGAGGTTGCTACTCGTGAGTACTTAAGATTTCTGCTATCCGAGCCAAAGTACCGGAGCTTACTCACCCGAAAGGCTACAGGTACAAGTGGCTCGATGCTGAACGTTTCTCAAAAGAAACTTCTTGAAATGTATGCTCCTATCCCTCCGATAGAATTCCAAAAAGAATTCTCTGGCCTTGTTTGGAAGAACTTTTCACTCCGAGATAAGTATCAGATGGCGACTGAGCAATCTGATGCAGAGTTTAACTCCCTCCTCCAACGCGCCTTCCGTGGAGATCTGTGAGGGGTTGGCCTACCCCGTCCTGCGGGCAACCGACCCACCCCGCCCTTCGGGCACCCCTCCCAGGAGGGGATTTTTCAGCACCCCTCCCTGGAGGGGGCAGATCTCAGAACCCCCTCTCGGGAGGGGGCAGGGGGTGGGTTCCTCCCGGCACCGTAGAGGTACCGCTTACCATTGAAGACATCGCCCCAGAATTGCCGTCATCCCCCCAACAAACTGCAATGTCGATCACCTTAGAACTTCCCCCCCAAGTTGAAACCCTTCTGCGCCAACGGGCCGAAGCCACCGGGCAAGACATTCAACACATCGCCATTGCCGTCCTCACCCTGGGCCTCAGCCTCAACGACGAAGACTTTCTGGCCGCCATAGACGGCATTCAGCAGGGCCTAGATGACTTTGAGCAAGGCCGCTTTTCCAGCTTTGAAGACTTCATCGCCGAGCAAAATGAAAAGCATGGTCTAACCCTGGAAGCATGACCTACCGGATTGACCTGTCCAGTGTTGCCAGAGTCGAGCGCGATCGGAGAGCCTGAAGACTCAGAGCAAGAATGAATGCTCTATGGGCACACCAGTGAACCCACCCCGCCCTTCGGGCACCCCTCCAAGGAGGGGATTTCTTACAGATCCCCTCTTGGGAGGGGGACAGATCTCAGAACCCCTCTTGGGAGGGGACAGATCTCAGAACCCCCTCTTGGGAGGGGGCAGGGGGTGGGTTCTTCCCAGCACACCAGTGAACCCACCCCGCCCTTCGGGCACCCCTCCAAGGAGGGGATTTCTCACAGCCCCCCTCCCTGGAGGGGGACAGATCTCAGAACCCCCTCTTGGGAGGGGGCAGGGAGTGGGTTCTTCCCGGCACACCAGTGAACCCACCCCGCCCTTCGGGCACCCCTCCCAGGAGGGGATTTCTCAGCACCCCCTCCCTGGAGGGGGACAGATCTCAGAACCCCCTCTTGGGAGGGGGCAGGGGGTGGGTTCTTGGGCAGGGGGTGGGTTCCTCCGGGTACCCTACACCCAAGCATCTACCCTGCCCATCCCATGGCCTACCGCATCATCCCCTACAACCCAAAACTCAAAGAACGCGCCCGCGAGCTTCGCCAAAATATGACTCCCGGCGAAACCAAACTCTGGCATCGCCTCAAAGGGAAACAACTCCTCGGTTACGACTTCGATCGCCAGCGCCCCATCGATCAATTCATCGTCGATTTTTATTGCAAGCAACTCATGCTCGCGATTGAGATAGATGGTTCCTCCCACGACAGCGCCGCCGCCCAAGCTAAAGACCAAGAACGGCAGGCCCGTTTAGAGTCCTTAGGAGTCCGGTTTTTGCGCTTTCAAGAAGCTGACATTCATCAGAATCTTGAAGGCGTGGTAGTTGCGATCGCGGCATGGATCACAGCCCATCCCCCCCAGTGAACCCACCCCGCCCTTCGGGCACCAACCCACCCCGCCCTCCGGGCACCCCTCCCAGGAGGGGATTTTTCAGCACCCCCTCCCTGGAGGGGGCAGATCTCAGAACCCCCTCTTGGGAGGGGACAGATCTCAGAACCCCCTCTTGGGAGGGGGCAGGGGGTGGGTTCTTCCCGGCACACCAGTGAACCCACCCCGCCCTTCGGGCACCCCTCCAGGGAGGGGATTTTTCAGCACCCCCTCCCTGGAGGGGGTCAGATCTCAGAACCCCCTCTTGGGAGGGGGCAGGGGGTGGGTTCACGGGATTTTCAGCCCCGAACGTAAGACAAGCCCAGCCAATGGGGCACTATGGGCATAGTGCCCACCCCCTCGGCCCCCGCGCCATGGCCTCCAACTTCGCCTTCCTGCACCCCCACTTCCCCGATCTACACCGCCACGCCACCCAAGCCGAAGGTCTGGTGTACAGCAGCCCCCGCGCCAGTTGCTTCTACGCCCGCTACGCCCTAGAGCAAACTGTCAAATGGCTGTACCAAACCGACCCCTACCTGGAACCGCCCCACGACACCAAACTTTCTAACCTCATCCACGCCCCCAGCTTCAAAGAAAACCTCAGCCCCGGCCTGTTCCCTAAAATTCGCCTAATTCAACAGCTCGGCAACATCGCCGTCCACGAAGATGGCGAGATCACCACCCGCGACGCCCTGCAACTCACCGAAGACCTGTTTCACCTGCTGTACTGGGTCGCCCGCTACTACAGCCCCAACAGCAGCGGTCGCAACCTGGGTCAACTCAGCTTCAACCGCGATGCCATCCCCCGCCCCGCCCCCGCCGACC
>NZ_KI913949.1:376233-388647 GCF_000332095.2 Leptolyngbya sp. PCC 6406
CCGACCCCGCCCCCAGCCACCAGCAACTCCAGACCCTCGCCGCGCAACTGACTCAGGCAGAAGACCTGAAACGCCTTGCCGAAGACCGCGCCCGCCAAACCGAAGCCGAACTGGCCCAGGCCAAAGCCGAACGGGATGCCCTGATTGCCCAAAACCAACCCCAAACCGACCACCACGACTACAACGAAGCCGCCACCCGCCGCCACCTGATCGACCTGCACCTGCGGGAAGCCGGATGGAACCCCCAGCAACCCGGCACCACCGAAGTCGAAGTAGACGGGATGCCCAGCCCCAGCGGCAAAGGCCGCGTCGATTACGTCCTCTGGGGCGACGACGGCAAACCCCTCGCCCTCGTGGAAGCCAAACGGGCCACCGCCGACCCCGCCCAAGGCAAACACCAGGGCAAACTCTACGCCGATTGCCTGGAGCAGCGCTATCACCAGCGCCCCGTCATCTTCTACACCAACGGCTACGACACCTGGATTTGGGACGATCGCCGCTATCCCCCCCGCCCCATCCAAGGCTTCTTGAAAAAAGACGAGCTAGAGCGGCTGATCTTTCGCCGCCACCAGCGCAAACGGCTGCACCTGATCAGCATTAGCGATGCCATCGTCGATCGCAGCTACCAGCAAGAAGCCATTCGCCGCCTTGCCGACGGCTTCGACCAGCGCAACACCCGCAAAGCCCTACTGGTGATGGCCACCGGGACGGGGAAGACAAGAACCGCGATCGCACTTATCGATCTCCTCATGCGGGCCAACTGGGTCAACCGCGTTCTGTTCCTAGCCGACCGCAACGCCCTGGTGATCCAAGCCTTCAAAGCCTTCCAGAAAAACCTGCCCCAGGTCACCACCGTAGACCTGACCAAAAACAAAGCCGACCTAGCCGGGGCCAAAGTGGTACTGTCCACCTACCCCACCATGCTCAACGCCATCAATCGCGGCCTAGGGCAGTCCACCCTGTCCTGGTTTGGCCCCGGCACCTTTGACCTGGTGCTAGTGGACGAAGCCCACCGCTCCATTTACCAAAAATACGGTGCCCTGTTCGACTACTTCGACAGCTTGCTCGTGGGCCTCACCGCCACCCCCCGCAACGAAGTAGACCGCGACACCTACCGCATCTTTGACCTAGAGCAGGGCGTCCCCACCTTTGCCTACGAACTCAACGACGCCGTCAGCGATGGCTACCTAGTACCCCCACGCGGCATCTCCGCTGGGTTCAAATTCATGCGCTCCGGCGTTCGCTACGACGACCTCAGCCCCGACGAACAGACCGAATACGAAGCCAAATTCCGCGACGACGATACCGACGAGCTGCCCCGTCAAATCGACGCCAACGCTCTGAACCGCTGGCTCTTCAACACCAACACCGTAGACCAAGCCCTAGAACTGCTGATGGAATTGGGCCTCAAGGTGGAGGGGGGCGATCGCCTGGGCAAAACCATCATCTTTGCCCGCAGCCATCAACACGCCGCCTTCATTCTGGAGCGATTCGATGCCAACTATCCCCAGTACAAAGGCCAGTTTGCCCAAATCATTGACAGCCACGATGCCTACGCCCAAAACCTCCTAGAGCAGTTCAGCGACCCCGCTAAACAGCCCACCATCGCCATTTCCGTCGATATGCTCGACACCGGGGTAGACGTGCCGGAAGTGGTGAACCTGGTGTTCTTTAAGCCCGTCTTCTCCCGCGTCAAATTCAACCAGATGATTGGGCGCGGTACCCGCCTGTGCCTAGATCTGTTCGGCCCCGGTGTCCACAAAACCCACTTCCTCGTCTTTGACCTGTGCGGCAATCTGGAGTACTTCTGCCAGGAACTAGAAGAAGCCAACCAAGCCCCCCGCCCCAGCCTCACCACCCGCCTCGTGCGCCAACGGCTGGAGCTGGTGGCCCTGCTCAACCAGCCCGAAAGCGACCTGCACCAATCCCTACTGGATAGTCTGCACCAGCACGTCGCCACCCTGCCCCCAGAGAACTTCCTGGTGCGCCGCCACCTGCGCCAGGTAGAGGCATTTGCCCAGCGGGAGCGGTGGAATACCCTCACCGACGCAGACCGTGACGCGATCGCGGCTCACCTCGCCCCCCTGCCCAACGGCCTGCCCAGCGAAAACGTCCTGGCCAAACGCTTTGACCTGCTGTGTCTGAAGGTGCAGATTGCCCTCCTCAACGCCGACCCCGCCTTTCTGCACCTGCGGGACCAGATCCGCGCCACCGCCGCCCCCCTGCTGAGCGCGGAAAAGCGCAACATTCCTATGATTCAGCCCCACCTGCCCCTGATCGAAGCACTTCAGACCGAGGACTGGTGGACCGATGTCACCCCCGATTTGGTGGAAGAGGTGCGCCGTAAGCTGCGTCAACTCGTGCCCTTTGTAGACCGGGACCAGCAGCAGCCCGTCTACACCCACTTTGCCGACGAGATGCACCTATTGCAGGAGGCGGAGGTCCCCACCTACTCCACCGGCTTCAGCCGCTACCAGTATGAACAGCAGGTGAAAGCCTTCATCCGCAGCCAAGAAAGCCATGTAGCGATCGCCAAGCTGAAGCGCAACCTACCCCTCACCGACACCGACCTCACCGCCCTGGAGGAAATGCTATTCCAGGCCAAGGCGGTGGAAAGCCGCGATCGCTTTGAAGCCGTCTTCGGCACCGACAAAAGCCTGAAGCGCTTCATCCGGGAAATTGTCGGCCTCGACCGCACCGCCGCCAAAGCCGCCTTTTCCCGTTATTTAGAGGGGGAAACCCTAGGGGCGAACCAGATCCGCTTCATTGAGCAAATCATCGACCTGCTCACCCAACAGGGCATCATGGATCCTGGCCAACTCTACGAAGAACCCTTCACCGGCTTCCATGAGGAGGGGGTAGAAGGGCTGTTTGAGAACGACGATGTGGACGGCCTGATCGCCATCGTGTCAGCCTTCAACGCCACCGTCGATGCCGACTTCTCCCCCGAACAGGCCAGCGCCTAATCTGGGTGAGTTATGTAATGACCGTAGGGGTGGTGCGTCCAGTTTTAGCGGTGATTTGGGCTAAACTATCCGCCAGTTGAATCAGGTCGCCCAAGGCGACTTGGGGGTCTTGGTCATGCTTGCTGCTATCCGCCTCGTAACTTTCCAGATAGACCCGCAGGGTGGCCCCTTGGGTGCCGGTACCGGATAGGCGAAAGACAATGCGGGAGCCATCTTGGAAGCCAATACGAACGCCCTGCTGGCTGGCAACGCTGCCGTCTACCGGGTCGGTGTAGCTGAAGTCATCACTGTAGCCGACGGTATAGGCCCCGAAGGTTTGTCCTGGGAGGGTGCTCAGTTGTCCCCGCAGGGTGGTGATCAGGTCATGGGCGCGATCGCTATCGACCCCTTCGTAGTCATGGCGGGAGTAGACATTGCGGCCATAGGTGGCCCAATGTTCTTTAACGATGGTTTCCACAGACTGCTGGCGAACCGCCAGGATATTGAGCCAAAACAGCACCGCCCAGAGGCCATCTTTTTCTCGCACATGGTTAGAGCCAGTGCCGAAGCTTTCTTCGCCGCAGAGGGTGATCTTGCCGGCATCCAGGAGATTGCCAAAAAACTTCCAGCCGGTGGGGGTTTCGTAGCAGTCGATGCCCAGCTTCTCGGCGACGCGATCAGGAGCTTGGCTGGTGGGCATGGATCGGGCAATCCCGGCTAAGCCCTGGCGATAACCGGGAACTAAAGTGGCGTTGGCGGCGAGGATTGCCAAGCTATCGCTGGGGGTGACAAAGAAATTGCGCCCCAGGATCATGTTGCGATCGCCATCCCCATCGGAGGCGGCTCCAAAGTCTGGGGCATTGTCTCCAAACATGATCTTGACGAGATCCTTGGCGTAGACCAAGTTGGGGTCGGGATGACCGCCGCCGAAGTCCTCTAGGGGAATGCCATTTTGCACCGTGCCCGCTGGGGCATTCAGTCGCCGCTCAAAAATTGCTGTGGCGTAGGGACCAGTGACTGCATGGAGGGGGTCAATGCAAATGCGGAAGTCTCCTCGGGTCAGGAACTGCTGAATCTGGTCAAAGTCAAATAGGGACTCCATCAGGGCGGCGTAGTCGGTGACGGAATCCACCACTTCAACGCGGGTGTTGCCTAGGGTACTGGGGCCGATGCGGTCTAGATCCACATCGCTGGCCTCTAGAATCTTGTATTCATCAATGACCTTGCTGCGCTCGAAGATGGCACTGGTCACTTTTTCTGGGGCGGGGCCACCGTTGCTGGTGTTGTATTTGATGCCAAAGTCGCCATCGGGGCCACCGGGGTTGTGGCTGGCGGAAAGGATGATGCCGCCGAAGGCTTGATATTTACGGATAATACCGGATACTGCTGGGGTGGAGAGGATGCCCCCCTGGCCCACGAGAATGCGGCCAAAGCCATTGGCGGCGGCCATTTTGAGAATGATTTGAATGGCTTCGCGGTTGTAATAGCGGCCATCACCCCCTACCACTAGGGTTTGCCCTTGGTAACCCTCTAGGCTGTCGAAGATGGCCTGAACAAAGTTCTGCAAATAGTGGGGCTGCTGGAAGGTGGTCACCTGCTTGCGGAGGCCGGAGGTGCCGGGTTTTTGGTCTGAAAAGGGCTGGGTGAGAACCGTTTGCACTGTGTATATCGCTCCTGTATCGCAATGGGGCGGGGCAGCCCACGCCCTAACGGCGTGTGGCCACATCCTAAACCCACGTTAACTTTAGGCTCCTTTTCATCTTTTCATCTTCTGAGGAGTGGCGACGGCCTCAGACCCTACTTTCAGTCTGGGTTGACGCCTGCAATTCTTTAAGGAACATAAAGAATTGCAGCTTTAAGTTGGCTACAACACTTTCTGTAGCTTCTGATACAGAATTCCTTGCTACCTTAATTAGAGGACGCACCAGTCGTCCCCCACGCACCCAGTTTTGGAGGATCTCGACATGTCTGCATCTGATCAAGCCCGAGCCCTTATGAGCCGCCACCATCATCTCGTCAAGCAGCGGCAGCAATCCATGTTGGGCCGTACCAATGAGGAAGTCGGGATGCCCGCAGAGGCGGCGGACTACTGGAATCCGATTCAAGGTAAGCCCAGTGCCTCTGCCCAGAGCAGCTACGATCGCAGTCGGTCTTCCCTGAGCTAAGTTTTTGCCTGTCTCAGCAAACTCCATAGGTACAACGGTGCTCGTCTCTTCGGAGACGGGCATTTTTTTGTCTAGTACTGCTTGGCGGAAGTGGCCAAGGCATTTATGCGACCAAGGGCTTACCCGTGTAGTTCCACTTGAAGGGCTTAGCCATGGTGCGATTGAAGTAATCGACAAACGCTAAAATCTTCGCCTTGAGTTGGGCTTGACTGGTAAAACTCGAACGTCGGAGTAGCTTACGTACCAGGATGGAGAACCAAAGCTCAATTTGATTGAGCCAGGAGCAATGCTTGGGGGTGAAGTGAACGACCAGTCGATGGCTGGGGTCGCTCAAGAACGCCGCTCGGGTCGCCATAGACAGGAGAATGCCCGTCTTCCCTTTCTGCCCAGATGAATCGGTTTTTCCTCGCGTTCCGCCACCAGTCGGACGAGAGATTCCGATTGATGAGTGTTGAGGCAATCCATGACCAGATGAATCTTGGAGGCATCTGGAACTTGGGCCAGTAAGGCTCTGAGGTGACTCTCGAGGTCTTGCTCGGTGCGGGTGTCTCCCACGGTGGCCTGATCCACCTGTCCGGTAGCGACATTGAATGAGGCAATCAGGGTTTGAGTGCCATGGCGAATATACTCAAACTCAATGCGGGTACAGCGTCCCGGCTTCATGGCGATGTCAGGCATCGTCCGTTCCAGAGCCTGGATTCCCGTCATCTCATCCAGGCTGAAGGTCAGCTCGCCGTGTTCGGCACGAGTGGCAGCCTGTTCGTAGACCTGGCAAATGTCTTTGACTTTGTCCTCGAAGTTAGGGTCGGGGGGGGGGAGAGCCAGTAACGGCTCTGGTGGGGTTTGAGGTCAGCCTCGGCCAACAGTCGGCCCACATGACGGGGACTGATACTCTCGACAATTCCCTGCTTGCTCAGTTCATCGGCCAGTTCTCCAGGGGTCCAATGACTGATGGGGCGGCCATACTGCTCGGGCGGTGCACAAGCTAGGGCATAGAGTTGCGTGATTTGTTCGAGGCTAAAGGTAGCCGGAGCCCCGGGACGAGGGACATCCTGTAGGCGCTCTTCCACAGCGACCTGTTGTTGACTCAACTCCAGCCAACGCCCCCGCCAGCGGCGACTCATCTCTTTGCTGACCCCCAAGTCTCGGGCGATTTCGCCATGGCCTTTGCCCTCATCAGCTGTGAGGATAATCTTGGCGCGCAAAGCGAGCTGCTGTGACGTCCGCTGACGTCGAATCAATTGCTCTAAGTCGCTCCGCTCCGTTTCGCTCAAAGTGAGCCTGGCGGCAGTCAGTCTAGCCATTGTAGAAAAGTCCTCTTTACCCTACCTCTCAATGGTAAGGTCATTTCAGCCACCCAGTACTAGTTTTCTGGGGAGCCAGATCGCTAGGGGATTGGCACAAATAGCGGTTCTCACTCGGGTTAAGTACAGGCAAGGGGCTTAAGCCCCTTGTTCGCCGAAGTGTAGGGAACCTTGGACCGCCTAAGCATGGCGTTGGGTGACGAGGTCGATGGCCAACGCGATCGCACTAACCATGCTGTCGGCTTGGGCGATGTCCTGTCCGGCGATGTTGAAGGCGGTGCCGTGGTCAGGGGAGGTGCGGACAAAGGGGAGTCCCAGGGTGGTATTCACGGCTAGGTCAAAGGCCATGAGTTTTACTGGGATTAGCCCTTGGTCGTGGTAGAGGGCTAGATAGGCATCGTAGGGGCTGGCGCTGGGGTCGCGGTACCATGCTTGCCCCGCCCCCACCCAGAGGGTATCAGGGGGAACTGGCCCGGTTAGGGTGGCCTGGGGGTGGTGCGATCGCATGTCTTCTAGCCAGGGGATTAGCCAATCCTGCTCTTCGCGGCCCAACTGACCTGCCTCGCCACTGTGGGGATTGAGTCCCGCGATCGCAACTCGGGGATGATCTAGGCCAAAATCCTGATGGAGAGAGGCCAGCAGCAGGTCCAGCTTACGGGTCATTACCTCGGGGGTGAGAGCCGTGGGTACCTGGGCTAGGGGAATGTGGGTGGTGGCCAAGAGGGTTCGGAGCTGCCAGCCGGTATGGGGAGATCGGGCCACAAAGGCCATGGCAAAGCGATCCACCCCCGCCGCCTCTGCCAGCACCTCCGTTTGACCGGGATAGTGGTGTCCCGCCGCGTGCCACACCGATTTCGCAATAGGCCCCGTCACAATGCCATCAAATTCCCCTGTGAGACAACCTGCGATCGCACCTTGAAGCCAAGCAAAGCTAGCTTTGCCACTGAGGCGACTGGGCTGCCCCAATACCAGTCCATCTAGAGAAATGGCATCCTCTGACTGCACCGTAAGATCCCCCATCCTGACCGGGTCCACCCTAGTCAGCCCAGAGGCCGTCAGCTCCAGCACCCGCCGATCCCCAAAGAGGGTAATGTCGGCCTGGGCTTCCCAGTCCTCTTGAGCCAAAGCTTTGAGCACCACCTCGGGACCAATCCCCGCCGGATCGCCGAGGGTGAGGGCCAATCGGGGCTTAAGGGTCATGGTTACTACTCCAGTGGGGCAAGGGTGGAACTATGGTGGAGAAGATCAGCACAGGGCATCCATGCCCGGAGAGCATCCCTGGTTTAGAATAGGAAGACTTTATGAAGGATTTCATCCCCTAAAGGCATGGATGCGGAACCTATTTCCCCCCCAATCCTGCCAGGAAAGCGTGGGCTGGGCTACTGCCTTTATTGCAACCAATTGTTACGATAAACGTTAATAATCTTAGAAATCTTAGGAACTGCGAACGACATGGGCCGTGTAGGGGTTTTATTGCTGAATTTAGGGGGGCCAGAACAACTTGAAGATGTTCAGCCCTTCCTATTCAATCTATTTGCGGATCCAGAGATTATCCGTCTACCGGTGCCCTGGTTGCAAAAACCCCTGGCCTGGTTTATTTCCACCAGTCGTGTCCGCAAATCCCAGGAAAACTATAGCCAAATTGGTGGTGGCTCTCCCCTGCGACGCATCACGGAAGAGCAAGGGGGAGCCCTCAAGGAAAGCTTGCAGCGGAGCGGTCAAGAGGCCGAAATCTATATTGGGATGCGCTATTGGTATCCCTTTACTGAAGAGGCCGTTGCCCGCATCAAGCGGGATGGGATTGAGGAACTGGTGGTGTTACCCCTGTACCCTCAATTTTCCATCAGCACCAGTGGCTCCAGTTTCCGGCTCTTAGAAAAGCTATGGCATGAGGATCCCGCCCTAGAGCGGATTCGCTATACCATTATCCCCTCTTGGTATGCTCGACCGGGCTACATCCGGGCCATGGCTGACCTCATTGCTCAGGAGTTAGATGCCCTACCGGATCCCAACCAGGGTCACATTTTTTTCAGTGCCCACGGGGTTCCTGTGAGCTATGTAGAGGAGGCAGGGGATCCCTACCAGCGGGAGATCGAGCACTGTGTAGAGCTGATTGTGGCGGCCCTCAACCGCCCCAACCAGCACACTCTGGCCTACCAGAGTCGGGTCGGCCCTGTGGAGTGGCTGCAACCCTACACGGAGGATGCGATCGCATCCCTGGCAGAACAGGGGGTACAGTCTCTAGTGGTGGTACCCATCAGCTTTGTCTCGGAGCACATTGAGACGCTGCAAGAGATTGACATCGAATATCGGGAAGTGGCGGAGGAAGCTGGGATCCACAGCTTTCGGCGAGTACCTGCTCTGAATACCCACCCCGGTTTCATTGATGACATGGCCGCCATGGTGACGGAGGCCCTTGCCGCCCCCCAGCAGTGCTTTTCCGATGTTGTGCAGCCCCAAAAGCGCTTCAAAATGTATCCCCAGGAACGTTCTGCTTGGGGGCTCACCCCCTTTGCCGAGGTGTGGAATGGACGGTTGGCCATGCTAGGCTTTCTGGCCCTGTTGCTAGAACTGGTGAGTGGCCATGGACCCCTGCATTTTGTCGGTCTCCTCTAGGGCCGACTCTGTACACCCATCTTGGCCCTCAGCCGCTAGATCCTCCAAACGGCCAGATTCTCCAGGCGGCAGGCCATAGAAAATCTCCCCTGGACGCGGTTTGGAAATTTTTTCGGTTCTCTGAAGGGCAAGCGCCCATTAAACTAGGGATGCCCTCCCGTATGTAGGCGCTTGTGAGCGATCAGAGTCTTCCCACCACTGCTATCCTCCCTCGGCAAGAGCTACGGGAGCTGGTGCGATCGCAACTCCAAGGACTCCTAGAACAAGATAATTTCAAGGGGGCGAAGGCACTACTCGTACCCGTCCAGCCTGCGGATATTGCCGAAGCCATTGAAGGGCTACCGGAGGCGATGCAGGCCATTGCCTTTCGGCTGCTGTCGAAGGATGAAGCGATCGCGGTATACGAAAACCTCGACTCCAGTGTTCAGCAAACCCTAATTGAAGACTTCAAGCGCCAGGACGTGCAGGACATTGTTGATAAAATGTCCCCCGACGACCGGGTTAGGCTGTTTGAAGAACTCCCCGCCAAAATTGTCCGCCAACTCCTGACTCAGCTCAGCCCCCAGGAACGGGAGGCGACGGCGCTGCTGCTGGGGTACGAAGCAGGTACCGCCGGACGCATCATGACGCCGGAGTACATTGCCCTCAAGGAAGGGTGGACCATTGTTCGGGCTCTGGAACATATTCGCCACCGGGCCGATGTCAGCGAAACCGTCTATTACCTGTTCGTCACCGATGTCGCCCGCCGCCTGACAGGCATTCTCTCCCTGCGCCACCTAGTCATGGGGCAGCCGGAGCAGACCATTGGTGAGATCATGACCCGAGAGGTGGTCTCGGTCCAGACCGACACAGACCAGGAGGAGGTAGCCCAACTGATCCAGCGCTACGACTTCCTGGCGGTGCCGGTGGTAGACACGGAACAACGTCTAGTCGGCATTATCACGGTGGATGACGTGATTGATGTCCTAGAAGAGGAGGCCACCGAGGATATCTACACCCTAGGGGGGGTGCAGTCGGGGGGTGACAATTATTTTCAAACCAATCTGCTGACGGTGGCCCGCAAGCGGGTGATGTGGCTCTCGGTGCTCTTGGTGACCAATACTGCCACCACCTGGGTAATCCGCAGTCAGGAGGCAATCTTGGAGCAGGTGGTGGTTCTCGCCGCCTTTATTCCCCTGTTGATCGGCACTGGGGGAAATGTGGGAGCCCAGTCTTCTACGGTGGTGATTCGGGGTCTCAACACCAATGAGCTAGAGACCAAAGGGGCGTTTAACGTGATTTGCCGGGAGGCGATTGCCGGGGCTTTCCTGGGGATCATGCTGGGGGTGGTGGTGACGGGCTGGGCCTATCTGCTCCAGGGGGATCTAGGGGTGGCGATCACCGTGGGCATCAGCCTAGTCGCGATCGCAATTCTCGCCTCTACAGCAGGAGCAGCCCTGCCCTTTCTTTTTAGCGCCATTGGCTTTGACCCGGCCCTGATGTCGGCCCCCTTTATCACGACGGTAGTGGATGTCCTGGGGGTGTTGATCTATTTGAACTTAGCCCGACATACTTTGAATATTGGGCCTTGATGGGAGGGGGGTGTGGGGGATGTGACAGGTTGTAGGTGACAGGAATTTTAAGTTTTGAATTTTGAATTGAATTTCCCGGTAGGGGCGCGGTTTCCGCGCCCAATGCAGGATGTCGCCGTAGGGGCGCGGTTTCCGCGCCCAATGCAGCAGGCCACCATTTGTTAGGGTGGGCATTGGCCAGCATTTGGGCAAATGTTGTTCAGAAATCATCTATATCAGAAATCATCTATATAAAGATCTATGACTGAGCAGAGCTTTCCATTAGCCGCCGCCGTCGCGCCCCTATCCCGTCAAGAGTTGCGGGAGTTGGTGCGATCGCAACTCAAAGCTCTCCTAGATCAGGAAAATTTCCAAGGGGCGAAGGCATTACTGGTCCCCGTGCAGCCTGCCGATATCGCCGAGGCCATTGAAGGGCTACCGGAGGCGATGCAAGCGATTGCCTTTCGGCTGTTGTCGAAGGACGAAGCGATCGCGGTGTACGAAAACCTCGACTCCAGCGTTCAGCAAACCCTAATCGAAGACTTTAAACGTCAGGACGTAAAGGACATCGTTGATAAGATGTCCCCCGATGATCGGGCGCGGCTGTTTGAAGAACTGCCCGCCAAGGTTGTGCGACGACTCCTGGCAGATCTGAGTCCTGAGGAACGGGAGGCTACCGCCCTGCTTCTGGGCTACCGGGCGGGAACGGCGGGGCGGATCATGACCCCAGAATACGTCCGGCTGCGGGAGAACTGGACCCAGGCCCAGGCTCTGGACCATATCCGCAACCGCGCCGCCATCAGTGAAACCGTCTACTACCTCTTTGTCACCGACGAAGCCCGTCGCCTGACGGGTATTCTCTCCCTGCGGCAGTTGGTCATGGGGGAGTCAGAGCAAACCATCGGTGAAATCATGACCCGAGAGGTGGTCTCGGTCCAGACCGACATGGACCAAGAGGAAGTGGCCCAACTGATCCAGCGCTACGACTTCCTGGCGGTGCCGGTGGTGGATACAGAACAGCGGCTAGTCGGCATCATCACCGTGGATGACGTGATTGATGTCCTAGAAGAGGAGGCCACCGAAGATATCTACACCCTAGGGGGGGTGCAGTCGGGGGGCGACAATTATTTTCAAACCAATCTGCTGGCGGTGGCCCGCAAGCGCGTAGTGTGGCTCTCGGTGCTCCTGGTGACCAATACCGCCACCACCTGGGTAATCCGCAGTCAGGAGGCGATCTTGGAGCAGGTCGTGGTGTTGGCGGCCTTCATTCCCCTGTTGATCGACAGTGGGGGCAATGTGGGAGCCCAGTCCTCTACGGTGGTGATTCGGGGAATCAACACCAGCGACCTGGATATGAAACGGGCCTTTAATGTGATCCAGCGAGAAGCGATCGCAGGGGCTTTCCTGGGGATCATGCTAGGAGCCTTGGTGACGGTCTGGGCCTATCTGCTCCAGGGCAGTTGGGAGGTATCGATCATTGTGGGTCTAAGTTTAGTCGCCATTTCCATCCTGGCCTCCACCGCCGGGGCGGCACTCCCCCTCCTTTTCAGTGTCCTAGGGTTTGACCCGGCCTTGATGTCGGCTCCCTTTATCACCACGATTGTTGATGTATTAGGAGTCCTGATCTATCTCAATCTAGCCCGCCATATTCTCGCCCTCAATTCTTGAGTGCACATCCCGCAGGTTGGGGAAGGAAGTGCGGTCAGGGACTTGCAGGAAAATAATGCCCCATTTGTAGGGAGTGGGGGAGTGGGGGAGTGGGGGAGTGATGGGGTGATGGGGTGATGGGGTGATGGGGTGATGGGGTGATGGGGTGATGGGGTGATGGGGTGAT
>NZ_KI913949.1:388747-410062 GCF_000332095.2 Leptolyngbya sp. PCC 6406
CCCAAATGGGAGGCTCAAAACCCGCCCTACCCAGTGCCGGGTAATCCAGGATTGAAGTGACCCGTGATTGGGTGTATGGCTAACGGCATTCAAGAAAGGGGTAGGGGCGCGGTTTCCGCGCCCAATGTAGCGGGTTGCAGAAAGCGTCGTGAAGGATCTCGGACTACGCTGAGGGATCGAGATTCCTCTCTCCGTTTCACTGCGCTCGGAATGACGGGCTGATTGTCATGCTGTTCGCGGAGCGACTTCTAAGAAACTTCCCTCTGTTTCTTCCGGGCATTACCCAACATTTTGGGTTGGGTCCGTTGCTCCGCAGGAGTAACGGAGTGGATGCGGATCAGATGGCGGAATGTACGCCTTGAGTCTTTTCAAGACCGATAGACTGGCAAAGTGAAAAAGAACTGGCTACCCACCCCCGGCGTAGACTCAACCCAGATGCGGCCATAGTGTGCCCGCAGGATGCGCCGACAGAGGGCCAGACCCAAGCCGTAGCCATCCTTAGCCTCATCTCGCTGGAGTCGGAAACTTTCTTCAAAGATTTTTTCCTGATTCTCCGTCGGAATCCCTGGCCCCGTGTCGCTGATAATTACTTGGACCTTTTGAGTGGTGCGGTGTAGGGCGCAGATGCTAATGTGTCCCCCCACTGGTGTGTACTTAATCGCATTATCCAGTAGGTTACACAGCACCCGCTGCACCTGGCTAGCATCAATATAGACGTGGGGTAAATCCTGGGGAATTTCTACATCAAGGGTCTGTTGGTTATGGTGAATTTTGCTGTTCATCGACTCCAGCACATCCACCAAGAGGAGGCGCAGGTTGGTTTCCTGAGGCTGGATTTGCAAATCAGCAGTTGCCCCCTTTGCCGTTTGCAGAATATCGGTAATCATCCGATCGATGGCACGGATCTGGGTCTTGGCGTGGCGCAGGAGTTGGGAGGTGAGCTCTGACGACAGTTTTGGCTTTTGATCTAGGGTTTGAGCCCGATGCCCCATCTCCAGAGTATCTACGGCGATGGAGGCTGCCGTGAGGGGATTGCGGAGGTCATGGGCCAGCATCGACACAATTCGATCCTTAAAGCGCAACTGGGCCTCTAGTTCCTCCCGATCTTGATTGAGGCGAAAGATTTCATCCGACAGCTTCATAATCTCAATGGAATGGACCAGATTTTCCTGATCCGAACCGTGGCCATTGGCATTATGTAGGCGCTGTTGGTAGAGCAACTCCAAGGTTAATTCCGCCTCCTGTTGCCATTGGGGCCACCAATGATCGAGTTGGGAGTCGATGGTGCTGCCCTTGAGCACCTGTTGGGGTCTAGGGGAAAATTTCACTAGTGCTGGGGTGGCCACGAGCTTGAAGTGCTCGGCTAGGTAGGGCTGTTCGCTGACATCCACCACATCTAAATTGAAGGGATGATCGCCTCCCAGTGTCTTGAGATGGTGACGTAGTTGCTGGGCGTATTCGCCAGAACTGGGGCGTTTATCAATAAACAACAGCAGTTTGATCGGCACCTGGACTGGATCAAACGCCTGGGTCAAGTCGTTCATACCCGTAGTTAGCATCCCCTCCCTGGGTATTCCTACTGTGGGCCTATTCTATTAGCCTATCCTGTTGCAGCGCGGGGTGGACTAAATCCCCCTAGACCTGGCTCCATTGCCCGTTACAGCAGTCGCTAGTGGTCTGCGGCGTAAATACTCTGACCGTTCTATCGTGGTACACCTCGGCCCCTCACCGTTCGGCTGAGCTCACGCCGAAGCCCTAGCCCTCTCCCACGGGGAGAGGGGACCAGAAAATGTTGGGCTGACTTAAGCGTAGGGGGAGCATCGCCCACCGGAGATCAGCATCCCGCACAAAAATTCGACCACCTCACTGCTGCTACCCCGCGCCGGAATGGAATTCCGCCGCTCATAGCTACCGTCCTCTTAAAGAGGACTCCTGAGCATTGAGTTCTCTTTAGAGAATGGCAGCGATTAGCCCGGTCATTTTAATGCCGGGTGGTTGGGGACGGTAGAGATCGCCCCACTGCTAGGGGGGTCGATTTCTGAGGTGGCACGACGGGGATGGTATTCCGTTGGCAATCACGATATTCCTAAATCAGGGCAGATATAACGGCCCTAATTACTGCTTTCCTTTACCTCTCTGCGAAGAGATGTTAAAGCCGGGGAAACTCCCCCACCAGCGGGATGCTGGGTCCACTACATTGGAATTACGATCATTCGTATTCCAAATAACAAATATAGAGAAATTCAGCCCCAAGGAGGGTCATCGTGATCAAACTCAGCACAATTCGCCAACTTTCCCTCGCCTCTGAGGGCTCTGTTCTGACGCTACCGTCTGCGGCAGCGATGTTGGGGCTAGGTCACCGATTACATCTAGGGCTGGGGGTGCTCGTCAGTGGCCTTGTGGGAGCCTTGTTGGTGGGGGCTATCGCTCAGGCCGAACCCGTTACCCCCAACGTGGGAGGCATTAGATCTACCGCTACCGCTGACCCCCTGTTGGGAGATGGGGTGTACTTTTATGGTCAAGCCCCCACCCCGGAGCAACTGGGCGCTGGGTACATGGTGTTCGAGTCTCAAGGCGATCGGGTGATTGGAGCTATCTACATGCCCCTATCCTCCTTTGATTGCTTTCAAGGGCGATTGAGCGGGGGCAATCTGGCTTTGCAAATTACTAACAGCTATAGTCAAGAAACCTATGGCTATGACGTTGCGATCGCAACTTCCCCCGCGATCGCCAGTGAGAACGGCGTGGCCATTCCCCTGTCCCTCCAAGGCTTCCATAACCTAGGTGCAGCGGGCGAATCGGAATTAGGACTGCTGCAAACCTGTAAAGGCGTTCTTTCTCCTAACCAAGGCCCTCAAATTTAGACGGGTATCAACTCCGGGTATCAACTCAAAGCGGGACCAATCTCCTGGGGAGGAGTTAGGGGCTAGAATTCAGTACCCTTCTGGCTCCTAACTCCTGAATTCCTCGGAGCCCATATTGTCTCGGCTTACGTTGACACCCCAATTCTCTGCCTTATTGCTTGAGCCAAAGCCCGCCGCACCATCGGTGGGCTTTGGCGTATATGTTCTGGGTAAGGGTGTTGTGGGTAACGGTGTTGACTGCGCTGTGGTAGTCGCTATCCTATGCTGTAACTTCGCGTTTACAAACAAGGTGAAGCGTGAACGCAGCGGAACAAGCAACCAGTATCGAATTCGCCAGCAAAATTGCCGCCGTTGTGGGCCTTTTCAAGACGGAATTCCCCGACTTGCGGGCCGATCTCAACCCCTGGGCCAATGACTACGACACCCAGGCCATGGTGGACCCCGACTCCATCGATCTGGGGTTCCACTTTCCGGGGGTGAGCCGCCGCCTCCAGTGTCGTAGTCTGCTGGTGCAGATTCGGTTTTGCTCTGGGCCAGACCAAGATCGCCGCGTCATTGGGTTGGAGGTGGCTGGATTTGACCACCGGGGCAAGCAGTGGAGCCTATCCACCATTGACCAGTGGGCATTTACCGGCAACAGTAGCCCGGAACCAGAAGTAGGAGATCGCCTTAGATACTGCTGCCGCCAAGTGTTTGAAGTGTTCAATGTGGCAGAATCATGGGGTAATTAAAGGCTTCTAGCTCCCCTATTTACGATGACGGCACCTACTCCGACCCTCTCCAGCCAATATGATCCGTCAGTGACGGAGGACAAGTGGCAGCAGGTTTGGGAAGCTCGCCATGTATTCCAGGCGGATCCGGATCACCCAGGGGAGCCCTTTTGCCTGGTGATTCCACCCCCCAATGTGACGGGTAGTCTCCACATGGGTCATGCCTTTGAACATGCCCTGATCGATACCTTGGTGCGGTATCAGCGGATGCAGGGGCGCAATACGCTGTGGCTGCCGGGGACCGATCACGCCAGTATTGCGGTGCAAACTATTTTGGAAAAGCAGTTCCAGGCCCAGGGCAAGAGCCGGGAAGCGGTGGGACGGGAGGCGTTCCTGGAGCGGGCTTGGGAGTGGAAGGCTGAGTCCGGCGGCAAGATTGTGAACCAGTTGCGGAAACTGGGGGTGTCCGTGGACTGGAGCCGGGAACGTTTCACGATGGACGAGGGGTTGTCCCAGGCGGTGATGACCGCCTTTACCCGCCTCTACCAGGAGGGGCTGATCTACCGGGGCAACTATATGGTGAATTGGTGCCCTGCCAGCCAATCCGCCGTGTCGGACCTAGAGGTGGAGCAGACAGAGGTGGAGGGTCATCTGTGGCATTTCCGCTATCCCCTGACGGATGGATCTGGCTATCTGGAGGTGGCTACGACTCGCCCCGAAACCATGCTGGGGGATACGGCGGTGGCGGTGAATCCTGAGGATGATCGCTATGGCGATCTGGTGGGTAAAACGGTGACCCTGCCGATCCTCGGGCGGGAGATTCCCATCATTGCCGATGACTACGTGGATCGGGAGTTTGGCACGGGTTGCGTCAAGGTGACCCCGGCCCATGACCCCAATGACTTTGCCATGGGGCAGCGCCACGATCTGCCCCTGATCACCATCATGAATCGGGATGGCACGCTGAATGCTCATGCGGGGCCGTTTGAGGGGTTGGATCGCTTTGAGGCCCGCAAGGCGGTGGTGGAGCGTCTGCGGCAAGATGGGGTGCTGGTGAAGACGGAGGATTATCGCCATACGGTGCCCTATAGCGATCGCGGCAAAGTCCCCGTGGAACCCCTGCTGTCTACCCAGTGGTTTGTCAAAATTCGGCCCTTGGCGGACAAGGCTCTGGATGCCCTGGACAATCACAACTCCCCCCGCTTTGTCCCAGATCGCTGGACCAAGGTCTATCGCGATTGGCTGGTGAACCTGCGGGATTGGTGCATTTCTCGCCAGCTCTGGTGGGGCCACCAAATTCCTGCCTGGTATGCGGTGAGCGAAACTGAGGGTGCGATCGCAGATCACACCCCCTTTGTGGTGGCATTGGACGAGGCATCAGCGCGGGAACAGGCCGTGGCCCAATTTGGCCCCGATGTGGTTCTAGAGCAGGATCCTGATGTGCTGGACACCTGGTTTTCCTCTGGCCTCTGGCCCTTCTCTACCCTGGGCTGGCCCGACGAGACGACCCCAGATTTCCAGACCTACTATCCCAACAGTGCCCTAGTTACGGGCTTCGACATTATTTTCTTCTGGGTGGCCCGCATGACCATGATGGCGGGGCACTTCACCGACACCATGCCCTTTGAAACGGTGTATGTCCACGGGCTGGTGCGGGACGAAAATAACCAGAAAATGTCCAAGTCCAAAAATAACGGCATCGATCCCCTGGTGCTGATTCAGAAATATGGTACCGATGCCCTGCGCTACACCCTGATTCGAGAGGTGGCCGGGGCCGGACAGGACATTCGCCTAGAGTACAACCGCCAGACCGATGAGTCGCCCTCGGTGGAAGCCTCCCGTAACTTCACCAACAAACTGTGGAACGCTGCCCGGTTTGTGATGATGAATCTAGAGGGGCAAACCCCGGCGCAATTGGGCTCCCCGGATCCCAGCACCTTGGAACTGGCGGATCAATGGATTCTCTCCCGCTACAACGGCGTGGTGCAGCGGGTGGTAACCCAATTGGACAAGTACGGCTTTGGGGAAGCGGCGAAGGATCTCTATGACTTCATCTGGGGAGATTTCTGTGACTGGTATATCGAGCTGGTCAAGTCTCGCCTTCAGGGTGACGGTCCCTCCAAGCGGGTGGCCCAGCAAACCCTGGCTCAGGTCCTAGACGGTATTCTGCGACTGCTCCACCCCTTCATGCCCCATATCACCGAGGAGGTGTGGCACACCCTGACCCAGGCGGAGGAGGGCCAGTTTCTGGCCCTGCAAGCCTACCCTGAGGTGAATCTGGGACTCGTAAACGGGGATCTGGAAACCCAGTTTGACCTGCTGATTGGGACCATTCGCACCATCCGCAATCTGCGGGCAGAGGCGGGCATCAAGCCCTCGATCCAGATTGAAACCATCCTGCAATCCGCCAGTGCCGAAGAGCGCCGCATTCTCCAGGCCACCCAAACCTACATCCAGGATTTGGCCAAGGTGGAAACCTTGAGGATTCGCAGTGGGGCGGAAGCTGCCGCCTCCCCCAGCACCAATGGGGAAGCTGCCGCATCCCCCGTCGCCAAGGCTGTAGACCCAGGCCCAGCTCTGGAAGCGATCGCGGCGGAGGTGACGGACTTTTGGGTGACGATGCGCCCCTTACTAGAGGAACCTCTGACCTATTTGAATCGCTTCTTCAGCGATTTTCGCCGTCCCGCCATTACGCTGCTGTTGCTGCTAACCCTGGTGATTACGTTGCAGGTCATCGCCGCCGTTCTTGGCGCTCTGGACAGTATTCCCCTTATCCCCGGGGTGTTGAAGCTGGTGGGGGTGGGCTATAGCCTCTGGTTTGTGCGGCAAAATCTCCTCAGTGTGGAGCAACGCCAAGCGACCTGGGCCAAGATCGGGGAATGGCGACGGCAAATCGTGGGCCAAACCCAATCCTGGATGCAGTCTTCCTCTACACCCGCTTCCGTGCCGACGCCCGCTGCCTCGACACCCGCTCCCTCGACGCCCGCATCTGTCCCGGCTCCAGATCCGGCTCCAGCCCCGGAACCCCTAGAGACTCCCCAGCCCCAACCGGAACCCAAGCTGTTCGCTGGGGTCGTGGGCACGGTGCAGGTGTTGATTCCCCTGACGGGGGTGGTGGATGTGGAAGCGCTGCGGGCCAAGCTGGAGAAGGATTTGGGCAAGATCGAAGGGGAGATCAATGCGCTCTCGGGCCGATTGGGCAATGCAGGCTTTGTGGCGAAGGCTCCCGCTGATGTGGTGCAGGGTGCCCGCGATGCCCTGGCGGAGGCTCAGCAGCAGGTGGAAATTCTGCGATCGCGCCTTGCCCTACTTTGATGTCGATTAGAGCTTTTTGACGACCATAGCGCACAGGGAAGTGGGGCGGCGAGTGATCGTTGTAGTTCAGTAAGCCCGTGGGTCTCGTCCCTCGACCCACGCTACCACTGATTGATATCACTGGTCTTGGTCGCCATATTGGGCGATAAATTCATCAACTGTTAATGATTTGGGATTTGCTTGAACCATCATCTAGCCTTGTTTTTTCGGATTTGGTAGAGAATAGAGCAATCTGGCGGGGTAGATGAGGGAAAAGCGGGAAAGGGGACAGGTTCCTAAACGCTAGCGTTTCGTGAATCCGAAATATGCCAGGAACCTGTCCCCTGACTGGGTGGATGGCGGAAGTGGCAAAGGGGACAGGTTCCTAAACGGTAGCGTTTCGTGAATCCTAGAATATGCCAGGAACCTGTCCCCTGGTGGGGCAGGTGGCGAGGGAGTTGCGGGAGAAAAGGGATGCCGAGACGGGTGCGGCAATTGGCGACGGGGCGTTATTACCACCTCTACAATCGCGGTCACAATCGCCAAGCAATTTTCTTTGAACCGGAGAACTATGGGCACTTTCTGCGGTTGTTTCGCCACCATGTGGCCACGCAGACAGTGGTGGTGACGGCCTACTGTTTGATGCCGAATCACTACCATTTTCTGGTTTTTCTGCGGGAGCCTGGGTTGTCGAGGGCAATGCAGCGCTTTGTGTTGGCTTACACCCATGGGATGAATCACCGCTATGGCCGCAGTGGGACGTTGTTTGGGGGGCGATTTCAGACGAAATGGGTGGATCGCGATGAGTATCTGCTGCATCTGACCCGCTACATTCACCTAAATCCGGTGAGGGCGGGTTTGGTGGAGCGCCCGGAGGATTGGCTATTTTCGAGCTATCAGGATTATGTGGGGTTGCGCCAGGGAACGTTGCCGCGATCGGCGGAGGTGTTGGCTCAGGTGGGCGGCACGGCGGCCTATCGTCAGTTTATGACGGTGATGGCGGAACCGCAGGTGTCAATTCAGCACCTTCTGTTGGATTGACTGGGGTCGGTTAAAAGCGGTTAAGGGGACAGGTTCCTCAACGGTAGCGTTGCGGTGAATCCGGTTACTCTCCAGGAACCTGTCCCCTGGTGCAGGGTTGCTAATTGGTTGCGTTTTGGTGAATTCCGGAATATGCCAGGAAGCTGTCCCCTGGGTTGGCGGGCAGGTTGGAGCGGTTAAGGGGACAGGTTCCTCAGCGGAAACGCTTTGGTAGATCCGGTTACTCTCCAGGAACCTGTCCCCTGGCGCAGGGTGGCTAATTGGTTGCGTTTTGGTGAATCCCGGAATATGCCAGGAAGCTGTCCCCTGGGTTGGCGGGCAGGTTGGAGTGGTTAAGGGGACAGGTTCCTGAACGGTAGCGTTGCGGTGAATCCGGTTACTCTCCAGGAACCTGTCCCCTGGCACAAAAGAGTCAGGGTTAGGGCTGCTCTAGTGCAGCTTGCAGCAGGGCTATAGCTTGGTCAATGTCTGCGGGCGGTTGGGGGCAACGGGCAAGAAGTTGGGCCATTTCCAGGGATTCTTTGAGGAGCCCTTTGGCAGATTGGACCTGTTGGATAGTGGTGGCGAATTCTTCAATGATGGTTGGGGAAGCGGCTAGGGCTAGTTGAACTAGGCAACGGTCTAGCTGTGCTTGTGGAGAGGTATCCGTTGCGAGGGATAGGCTCTTTTGCCAGTTCTCTAAAGCCGTGTCGTTGTTATTCTGTAGTGCATTTACCAAGCCCAACCCGAAAAAGAATATGTTGCGATATTGAGATTGTTCATCACTCAAATCTAAGGCATTTCGGAAAGCTAATTCTGCTTCTGAAAACTTATTTTTTTTTAGATAAACCTCGCCAAAACTGTAGTGAGCAGGAGCAGATTTAGGGTTGAGTCTGATTGCCTGTTGGTAAGCGGTGATTGCCTCTTCGTAACGTCCTTGAGCACAGTGAATGATACCGATTCCAATGTAAAGAGTGTCTTCCTCAGGAAAAAGAGCAATTGCTCTTTGACAGATATTTGTTGCTTCAACATAACGTCCTTGGTGGTAGTAAACGCCAGCAAGATCGAATTGTAATTCAGAGTCCTTGGGAGCAAGAACAATTGCACTTTGACAAGCATCTATTGCTTTATCATAACGTCTTTGGTAAGGGCAAAGGCGGGGATTTCGGGATCATTCTCGTCGAGGGGAACCTGCTTGAGATTGCGGACCTGAAGATCTTGGTAGAACTCCTGCTGAGACAGCTCCACCTTCGACTGGGCGGAGAGGTACAGCAGCCCCCAAAACACCCCCACCCGCTCATGTTTCTCTGCCTCGATGGGATCCTCCGGTACATGGTCATCGACCAAAATCGCGGGGCGATATTTGGGCCACTGAACAAGCAATTCTTCAAAATCGAGCCAGCGCAGTTCCGTCTCAATCTCTTGCCAATACTGGTCCAGAAAGCGTTCTAAGGCGGCGGCAATTTCCGAGAGATTTTCCTGGTGGGCCAGTTGGGTAATGGCCCGTACCGCCTGCCCCTTGGGATGGGGACGGGCACGGCGGGCACGGACGCGGGGGGGCTGGTCCACCACCACCGCTGCAATGGTTTCGAGCTGCTCGATGAGTTCCTGGAGGGTGACTTGGCGGCGCTCGGGGGGAGGTGCGATCGCAGGGAGGGATCTGGTCTGGCTCTTAGACCGAGAGGTTACTCCCAGAGAAGCCGTTTCGCGTCTACGATTCCGCTCCGCTCCATTACTCCGTTGGAGTCGAGGAGATGAAAAGTCATCGGGCTGTCCCCGCAACACTCCGCCAGGGGACGGGTTCCTAGGGATTGGGCCGCTGCGTAGTCCAGATCCCTGTCTCGGAACCCGTCCCCTCTCCAGGACAACCCGCCCGTTAGAATAGGCACACCCTGACAACTCCACCCCAACCCTCGCCATGGTGAATGTTGAGACCCTAAACCGCGTCCCCACCGCACCGCCACCTACCCCCACCGACCTCGCGGCCTTCCTCTACCCCGATTCCGATGGCAAACCCATGGCCGAAAATACCGTCCAGTACGATTGGATTGTGCGTCTGGTCAGCAATCTGAAGCGGCTGTTAAAGGATCAGGTCGCCTTTGTGGCGGGGGATTTGCTCTGGTATCCCGTCCAGGTAGAAAAGCCTCCCGCCCCCTCCCAAGCCCCCGATGCCATGGTGGTGCTAGGACGGCCCGCTGGAGAACGGGGCAGCTATAAGCAATGGAAAGAGGAAAACATTCCCCCCCAGGTGGTCTTTGAGATTATTTCCCCTAACAACAGCGCTCGGGAAATGCTGGCCAAGCAGGAGTTCTACAGCCGCTATGGGGTGTTGGAAATGTTTTTCTATGATCCAGAATCCCTTGATTTCTGGGGATTGGTGCGCTCTTCCCCTGGGGAAGACTTTACCTCGGTGATGGCAATGCAACTTCCCTGGAGTTCGCCCATATTGGGGATTCGGTTTGAGCTATTTGAGGATGGCTTGGGGGTGTTTTATCCCGATGGCACCCCCTTTCAAGACCCGGATCAGGTCTTTGAGGAACGCGATCGCGCCCAAGAAGAACGCGATCGCGCCCAAGAAGAACGCGATCGCGCTCAAGCGGAACGCGATCGCGCCTGGGCCAAACTCCAGGAACTGGGTATCGACCCTAGCCAACTGTGACCGACTGCTGTTGGGTTTCACTGCGTTTTACCCAACCTACGCAAACTCACAATTTATAGCGCTTCTCACTCGGGTTAAGTACAGGCAAGGGGCTTAAGCCCCTTGTTCCCCGAATTGCCATCAAGTTGAGCTGTACCTTATCCATTAGGGAAGCGCTATAAAAACTGACAATCCACTAGTCCGGCAGGGCAAAGGCGGGGATTTCGGGATCATTCTCGTCGAGGGGAACCTGCTTGAGATTGCGGACCTGGAGGTCTTGGTAGAACTTCTGCTGAGACAGCTCCACCTTGGACTGGGCGGAGAGGTACAGCAGCCCCCAAAATACCCCCACCCGCTCATGTTTCTCCGCCTCGATGGGATCCTCTGGTACATGGTCATCGACCAAAATGGCGGGACGATATTTGGGCCACTGGACGAGCAATTCTTCAAAATCGAGCCAGCGCAGTTCCGTCTCAATCTCTTCCCAATACTGGTCTAGAAAGAGTTCTAATGCAGCGGCAATTTCTGAGAGGTTTTCCTGGTGGGCCAGTTGGGTAATGGCCCGTACCGCCTGCCCCTTGGGATGGGGACGGGCACGGCGGGCGCGGACGCGGGGGGGCTGGTCCACCATCACCGCTGCAATGGTTTCGAGCTGCTCGATGAGTTCCTGGAGGGTGACTTGGCGGCGCTCAGGGGGAGGTGCGATCGCACGTCGATGGAGATGGTGTTCCAAATTCCGGGGCAGGGGAATGTGGGCTAGGTCTTCTTCCTCTAGGAAGGGGTCTACCTCTAGAGCCGCCTCTGCCGCCTCGACCTCTGCCCGAACCAGGGTATCGGCCTTCAGCAGCACCAGCATAGAGGCATAGAGAAAGGCTTGGCCCGACTCCGACAGACTAGCTTCATAGGGGGATTGTCCCGGCCCCGGTAACCGGACGGGGTCGGTGCGTAGCGTTTGCAAAAATCGATCAATGGCATCGATGACCTTGACATCCCAGGGATCAATTTCCCCTTTTTCCGCCAGATCGATGAGAAACGCGATCGCATTTTGGGCCAGGGACACCGCCATTACCCCCAGTGCCCCCTATCGAGTTGAGACTGGGGTGTCGTGGGGAAACTGAATCCCATGGCCTCCCGAATTAGCTTAGTTGGCATAGGCTTCACTGCCATCCCCGTCGCCGTCTTTAGAAGCAGGGAGCAACGGCTTTTGTTCCTCCAATTCCACCCGATAGCGCTCCACATCTTGCTCCAGTTCTTGAATCCGAAGTTCGCGCTGTTGGACCTGTTTGCCCACAGAGACATAGCCCTGCACCTGCACCCAGACACTAAACACCCAGGCCAGCACAGCCCCGATACCCATGGACACAATCAGCTCCACACAGAGGGGGGCTTCTATATCAATACCCTGCACAACATGGATTGCGACGGGGTCGGTATTTTCAATACCGAACAGAACCAATGCAAGGCTAATGACAAAGATGACGACAAAGTTGACCTGTCGCATGGTGGTGACTCCTAACCTCGTCCGCAAGTGTATTTTGTTCTGACTATTCTCCCCAGTACTAGGGGCTGTGGACAATCAAAGCCAGAGTTCTGGTTATAGGGCGGTTACAGCCCCTAGCCTGCTTCAGTAGGGCGGGCGTGGTCATGCCTACCCCGCAAGGGTTACCTCGTTAATTGTCCACACGCCCTAGAACTAGGGAGAATTTTCCCTACTATATTTCCAATCGGCGATCCCTGTGTAGCGCGGCGGAGATGAGCTGGACGGGCTATGAAGAATGTTGCTGGGGTTACCCCCACCCTATAAGGGCTCTGTTATCAAGGGAGGGAGTTAGGGATCTGCGGGTTAATCGTGTAGCAAGTGGCCAGGTTTTCTCCCTTCAGGAGAAAGCCCGATCAGCGGGTACGTTATTTTCCTGCGAGTCCCTGACTACGGTTTTTCTAATCTTCCCGAGCCTGCCCCATGAACCCGACGAGTTGTGCGGTCCCCACCAGTTGCGTTCTGCCCATCATCAAGTCCCCGGTGGACTACCAAGCCTTTCGCATTAGCCCCACGGATAGCAACCGTTTGGCCCTGGTGTTTGACCCTGTTATTGCCAACATGTCCCTAACCTACTGTGTGGAAATCTTTGATGTGGGGGGCAAGACGCCCCCCAATCGCCACCAGGTCGCTGTCGAAATGTTTTTTGTGCTCAAGGGAGAAGGACTCGCCACCTGCGACGGCAAGACCGTGACCATCGGGGCTGGAGACAGCATTCTCGTGCCCCCCAATGGCGTGCATGTGGTGGAAAATACCGGCCCCACCCGCCTCTATGCCCTGTGCATCATGGTCCCGAATGAAGATTTTGCTGAGCTGATCCGCAGCGGCACCCCGGCGGAACTGGATGCGGAGGACTTTGCCGTGTTGCGCCGCACCGATGTCCTGGTTCCCGTCGCGTCCTAGGGCTCTGGTCAGCCCTGATTTTGTGGGGATGACTGTTCTTGGCATGACATCCTTGCGGTGCATTGCTTCGCGTGGGCGAAGCCACGCCTTAGCGTTATGCACCCTACGGCACTTACAAAGGCAAAGTTGACAGACCACTAGTTGTGATGCCCAGCTACCGGAAACAAACCCAATCCCTGACCACCCGCGACGGCGTGCGGTTGGATGCGGATTTGTACCTGCCGCCGGGAGATGGCCCGTTCCCCGTCCTGCTCATGCGCCAGCCCTATGGACGGGCCATCGCCTCCACGGTGGTTTACGCCCACCCCAGTTGGTACGCCGCCCAGGGGTATCTGGTGGTGATCCAGGATGTGCGGGGACGGGGCACCTCGGCGGGTCGTTTTGAGCTATTTGCCCACGAGGTCGAGGATGGCTATGACACGGTGGAGTGGGCTGCCCAGTTGCCCCAGAGCAATGGCCGGGTGGGCATGTATGGCTTTTCCTACCAGGGCATGACCCAGCTCTACGCCGCCCAGGCCCAGCCCCCTGCCCTCCAGGCGCTGGCTCCGGCTATGGTGGGCTACCATCCCTACGCCGACTGGGCCTACGAAAATGGGGCACTGCTGCTCCAGGCGGGGGCAGGTTGGGCGATGCAACTGGCGGCGGAGACAGCGCGACTGGCGGGGGATCGGGTGGCCTATCAAGCCCTGTATCGGGCTGCTCGTCAGGGCAGCTACACCGACGCGGTGCCCGCCGCCCCGGAGGTTCTCAGCCGCTATGGGCCTGAGTCCTTTTGGCATGATTGGTTGGCCCACCCCCACCCAGATGCCTACTGGCAGGGCTTGATTCCCGATCTGAGGGCGGTGGATCTGCCCATGCTCCATGTGGGGGGCTGGTTTGACCCTTACTTGCGGGGAGATCTGCGCCTCTATCAGGAAATGGCCCACCGCAGCCAGCAGCCCCAACTCCTATGGGTCGGTCCCTGGGGCCATCTACCCTGGGGGCGGCGATTGGGGGATCGCGACTTTGGCCCCGAGGCCCACAGTCCCATCGATCGGCTGCAAATCCGCTGGTTTGATCATTGGCTGAAGGGAAAGGATAGGGGGCTGATGGCGGAACCGCCGGTGCGGCTGTTTGAGATGGGCCGGAATTACTGGCGCAGCTTTGATCGCTGGCCGGAGGGAAATTCCTATCTCTGGTATCCCCGAAGTCGGGGGATTCCGACCATGCGTCCCCAGGAGGGGCAGTTGGTGGAGGCTCTGTCTGAGGAGAACGTGACGCTAGGGGTGCAGGGAGATCAGGGGCCGGAATTTCTGCACCCTCCTGCCCAGGCTGCGTCACCGTCCCAGGTGCCACCGGAGATAGACGTGCTGGTCCATGATCCCTGGCGACCCGTGCCCTCCCTAGGGGGCCATGCTGCTATCCCCGCTGGTCCCTATGTGCGATCGCAGTTGGACGATCGCAGTGATGTTCTCACCTACACCAGTGCCCCCTTTCTCCAAAGGTGTACCCTGGCCGGGGTTGTGACGGTGACGGTGACCTGCCAAGCGGATGCCCCTAGTTTTGATCTCAGCGCGGTGCTGTCTGAAGTGCAGCCCAATGGAACTGTCTATGCCTTTACCCAGGGCTATGGTCGCTTTGATGTGCCCCCGGATGAGTTTCATCGCTGTGAGGTGCCGCTTCAGCCCACCTGCATTGCGATCGCAGCGGGCCATACCCTGCGCCTCAGCCTCAGCGCCTCCTGTTTCCCGGCCTACGCCCTCAACCCCGGCACGGGAGCGCCCGCCGCCACCAGTACGGTCTTCGATGCCCGCATCATCACCTTGAGGGTTGCCCTGGGGCCGGAGAGTGGCACCCATCTGGCCCTACCCCTCCTCCTGAATCGCTGCCTGGATGGGTAAACGCCCCGAGGCTACAGCGGCCTGCATGGCCTCGTAGTCCTGCTGATTTTGACGGGCATAGGCCAGGGCAAAGTTGGCCACCGCCCGATCAAATCCGTCCCCCTTGCCCAAGTAGCCGCCGATCATCGCCGGGTCGCCAGAGCGGGCATGGGCCAAAGCCAGGGTAGAGCCGCAGATTTCCCCATAGGCCGCCAAGCCCTGGACCGACATGCCCTTAAGGCGGATGGCGGTTTTCATGTCCCGCAGTTGACGGAAATAAAAGTCGCGTCCGGTGCGATCGCTGGTCCATCCCAGCAGGATGTCACTGGCGGCCTGCACCATGCGCTGACCACTGACAATCCGCTGCCCCTCGTGGTCATAGGGACTTTTGCCCGCATAGGGCTCCAGTACGGAGGGGCGGGCCTCCTTATATTGCAGAATCAACCCATCCGTTTCATCCGCCATGAGCAGCGCCACCCCGCAGTGGGTGCCGACACTTCCCACCCCCACCACCCGCACCGCCACATCCACCAGATGGTAGCGATCCAGAAAAAACTGATGGTTGTCTTGAAGGGTTTGGCGATACTGACTAAAGAGGGCCTCGATGGTCTGGAAGTAGGTGTCAAAATCGGCAGGATGGTACACCAGGGGCGGCTCCTCCCGAAATCGCCGTTGCCCCGCCACGATTTCCGTCAGACTGTCAAAGGCTTGTTCGGGGGTGCGCTTGTAGGCGCGGGAAATCATCTCCTGCCAGTGGTGATGGATTTCCTCACTGGGGGCGTGGTCCAGCACCAGTTCCGCATCTAGGCAGGCGTACCACACCTCCAAGGCCCTCTGCTGGCCATAGTCTCGAATCGAGTCCCGATAGGCGTGGACAGCTTTTTGGGCGATGGACCCACAGTCTGCCTCCGAGAAGCCTAGATCCTGACCTGCAATCACCAGGCTGGTGGTTAGGCGCTTAATGTCCCATTCCCAGGGGGCAGGTAGGGTTTCGTCAAAATCATTCAGGTCAAAGATCAGATTACGCTCGGGGGTGGCAAAGCCGCCAAAGTTGAGCAGATGACAATCGCCGCAGGCTTCCACCCGCAACCCTGTAACGGGGGTAGTGGCCATGTCGGTGGCCATAATCAGCGCACTGCCGCGAAAAAAGGTGAAGGGGGAAGCCAGCATCCGCCCATGGCGCAGGGGAATTAAACCGGGATCTCGCCCCTGGTTGGACTGCTCAATCAGATCTACGGGATCTGGGCGCAGGGTCGCGGGCTGCCACTCGCCATGGGCGGAGCGGGGCACCTGTTTCCGCAGCGCCTTGCCCGTAGCCCAGCGTTGCGATCGCGAGAGTCCTGGTTGGATGCTGGGGAGGGGGAGGGGCATGGAGGAGTGTGAGGGTGGATGGGTGTGAGGGTGGGGGGGTATTGGGGAGATGGGGTATTGGGGGGTTGGGGAGATTTCCTGGTGCCCTGGCTCTGCCTGGGTGCCTCTTCTGGAGGCTCTGCCTCTCCTGTATTCCGTAGGGGCAATCCCTTGTGGTTGCCCTTGTTGCCGGGTGACCGGTGCTCGTGTGTGGGTAGGTGGGGGTAGGGGCGAGCGGTGCTCGCCCTGCCGGGGAGTGGGGTGTTGAGGTAAATTCCGTAGGGGCGGGTTTAGCCCGTATGTACCGGGTAATTCAGGATGGGAGGCTCAAAACCCGCCCTGCCTGTCGCCGAGTAATCTATTCTTATCAGCCAGCTCAGCCAGATTTCCTGTTGTCCAATCGTCAATCTAACGAGGTCGCATGTCGGAGTTTATCTCCCTTTCTCCAGAAGAATTGGCCACACGCCGTCGGCAACTGCGTCAGCAGCGGCGGCTCCGGGGTCTCCAAACCCTGTGGCGGACGACGGCGGTGTCGGGGCTGGCGGCGGGGGCCTGTTGGCTGCTGGCCCAGCCTTTTTGGTTGATTCAGAGTCCGGCTCAGGTGGTGGTCCAGGGCAACGAGCGCCTCACTGATGAAACCATTCAAACCCTGCTGCCCCTGGACTATCCCCAATCCCTCCTGGCTCTGGAACCAGAGGCGATCGCAGATTTGTTGCGATCGCAGTCTCCCATCACTGAGGCCACAGTGGTCCGACATCTGCTACCCCCTCGGCTAGAAGTATGGGTGCAGGAGCGGCAACTGGTGGCTGTTACCGCCCCCGTTCTCTCCGCCCAGCAGGAGCCCGGACTACTAGACGCTATGGGCAACTGGCTTCCCCAAGCCAGCTTCAGTGCCTTTGTCACCGACTGGCCCCTGCCCACCTTGGTAGTTGAGGGCTATACCCCCGTCTATGAGGGGCAGTGGCGCAGCCTCTATGCCGCCCTTCAGGCCAGCCCCATCACGGTGAACCGATTAGACTGGCGGGATCCCAGCAATTTGATCCTGCACACCAACCAGGGCATCGTTCATCTTGGTCCCTACGAAGCCCATCAGTTTGCTCAGCAGCTCAAAACCTTGGCCCAATTGCGGCCCCTGATGGAGTCGGATCAAGCTCCTCCTCAAGCCTATTTAGACCTCAGCAATCCTGAGCAGCCCGTACTGCAAGGGGCGACCCTAGACACTGGCTCCAGGGATGGCTCCGAGGGATGACTCCGAGTATTCTTAAGGAGACATAAAGGTTGGGTGAATTTTTAAGCAATATGGCGTCATATTTATGAGCCATTTTTGGAATCCCTGAGTACCCTTAAAGCCGAAGCAAATCTTCGATTAACGACGGCCAATCAGGGGCAATTCGGCCCTATTTAGTGGATCCACCCCAGTTTGGCTTTTCTAGGTGAAGTGGCCTATAGTGATTTGAAATTGCTCAGGGTCGGCCCCCTAGACTTCGGTTGCCTGTGCCCAGCGGATGCTATGTCCAACGAAGTGATACCTACAAACCCTGACTCAGACTGTCTTTCAGTCGATGGGCTACAACCTGTTCAGGAGAGTCCTGAAGCATTAGTGTCAACTGATGGTAAGGTAGTCGCTTATTCGACTCCCATAACGAACTCTGGTCACCTTGACAGCCTATCCAGTGGCCGAGGAGTAATGACTGGAGAGATGCTCCTAAACGGTGATACTGTGCCCAGCAACATTGCCAAAATTAAAGTGATCGGCGTCGGTGGTGGCGGGTGTAATGCCGTCAATCGCATGATCAGTAGTGGCGTGTCCGGGATTGAATTTTGGACAGTCAATACGGACGCCCAAGCGTTGGGCAACGTCCATACTGAAAACGCGCTACCCATCGGCCAGAAACTCACTCGGGGTCTTGGGGCCGGGGGCAACCCTGCCATTGGCCAAAAAGCAGCGGAGGAGTCGCGGGATGAGATTGCAGCGGCTTTAGAGGAAGCAGATCTGGTTTTCATCACCGCTGGTATGGGGGGCGGTACAGGGACGGGAGCTGCCCCCATCGTTGCGGAGGTGGCGAAGGAAGCTGGAGCTCTGACGGTAGGCGTAGTGACGCGGCCCTTTACCTTTGAGGGACGGCGACGGACGGCACAAGCAGAAGAGGGCATTAGTGCCTTACAAACCCGTGTCGATACGCTGATCGTTATCCCTAACGACAAGCTGCTATCGGTGATCTCGGAGCAGACCCCGGTGCAAGAAGCTTTCCAGGCGGCGGATGATGTGCTGCGCCAAGGGGTCCAAGGTATCTCTGACATCATCACGATTCCGGGACTGGTAAACGTAGACTTTGCCGACGTGCGAGCGGTTATGGCTGACGCGGGCTCTGCCCTCATGGGTATCGGTATTGGCTCTGGTAAGTCTCGGGCGCGGGAAGCTGCGATCGCAGCTATTTCCTCTCCACTCCTAGAAGCATCCATCGATGGCGCTTCTGGGGCCGTTTTCAACATTACGGGGGGCAGCGATCTCACCCTCCATGAAGTCAATGCTGCCGCTGAGATTATCTACGAAGCGGTAGATCCCAACGCCAACATCATCTTTGGGGCAGTCATTGACGATCGCCTTCAGGGAGAGGTGCGGATCACGGTGATTGCCACCGGATTCAACATTGACAGCCAGCAGATCCGCCAGGAAACAGCGGCCCGGATTACGCCCCTTCAGCGCACCAGCCTGATGTCTCCTCCCCTAGGGAGCAGTAGTAATACGGGAGGGGCTGGCGGCAACAGCGGCACCCTGGACATCCCAGAGTTCTTGCAACGGCGACGGCCCGGTAGTCGCTAAGAGATGGCGGTTGCCTTAACGCCCCCCGTGGCTTTAACGATTGCGGGCTCCGACAGTGGTGGTGGTGCGGGTATCCAGGCGGATCTCCGCACCTTTGCCTTCCATCAGGTCCACGGCACCAGTGCGCTTACCTGCATCACTGCCCAGAATACCTGTGGGGTGACCCGAGTCGATGCCCTCTCCCCAGCAGCGGTGACGGCCCAAATTGAGGCAGTTGTGTCCGATATCGGCGTCCAGGGGATCAAAACGGGGATGCTGCTGAATGCGGGCATTATGGCAGCGGTGGTGGGAAGTCTAAAGTCCTTGGCCTCGGTGCCCCTAGTGGTGGACCCAGTGATGGTGTCCCGCACGGGAGCCCAGTTGATCGATGATGCGGCCATTGATACCCTACGCCAAGCGCTGCTGCCCTTGGCGACGGTGTTGACCCCTAACCGTTACGAAGCTCAGATACTGGCGGGGATCGAGATTCATACCCTGGCGGATATGGAGCAGGCAGCTCGCACGATTCACTCCCTCGGTCCCCAGGCGGTGCTCGTCAAGGGGGGGAGCATGGTGGGGGATCTGCGGGGGGTGGATCTATGGTTCGATGGCCATGAGGCGATTACTCTCCGTACCGAAACCGTGGAGACTACGGATACCCATGGGACGGGTTGTACTCTAGCTGCCGCGATCGCGGCTAATCTTGCCCTCGGCCACAGTCCCCTCGCCGCTACCCAACGGGCCAAGGACTACGTCACTCAAGCACTACACTATGCCCTGCGGCTGGGCCGGGGCCAAGGCCCCGTGGGTCATTTCCATGTTCTTCTGGAGCGCCCATAGGGCTCATAGGGTTTCCCCTGATGCCAACGGAACACTAGTCTACTAAAACCACTTTGCCCTGACGGATGGCATCGAGAAGATGGCTAATTTGGCTGCGATTGCTGGCATCAAGGCTTGGATCCGACAGAAGGGCTGAGGTGAGAGCCAGATGGTCACGGCGACTAATACGCCGTTGCCGCATGGCCTCCTGTATCAACGGAGAGACACCTGCGGGACGATTCTGTGGAACTAATACCATGACGATTGCTCCTAGCCGATGCGGTGGGGCAGCTTCCGACTCCCTGGAATCTAGATCTAGAGCCCCGTCTGGGCCGGTATGGCGTGACTGGGAGAAGAATGCCTGCGGGGATTCTCTAGGTTAGCAAAGATACCTTGGGAATTCCCGTATTGAACACTCTACGGAGATGTGATGGCTCGGCCATCGGCGGAGTTGCGGATCTAGGGTAGGGGCGGGGGAAGGGGATGGGTGGTTCTGCGGAGAGGTTGGGATGCCTACACTGGAGGGGGGAGATGCCTATGGGCTGTTCGGCTGATTGCCCCCAGTTCTGCAAAGGGCGAAAAACAGAGGGCGAAAAGCAGAGGGCGAAAAGCCTTTCGCCCCTACTTGGTATTATTGGGTTACCTGAAATGCTTGTTATGCACATTCACCGTCTCAATGCCCTCTGGGACAACTACATTTTCCTCCTCCATGACCCAGACACTGCGACGGCAGCGGTGGTGGATCCCGCTGAGGCGGAACCTGTGCTGAAAAAGCTGGCGGAATTGGGGGCGACCCTCACCACCATTTTCAACACCCACCACCATGGAGACCATGTGGGGGCTAATCTGGCCCTGTTGCAGCGCTATCCCGAAACGGTGGTCTATGGTGGCGAGAAAGACCGCGATCGCATTCCCGGTCAGCAGGTGTTTCTCAAGTCTGGGGACACTGTCAGCTTTGCCGGACGCAGCGCCCAAGTCTTCTTCGTCCCCGGCCACACCCGCGCCCATATCGCCTATTACTTTCCCCCAGTTCCGGGCAATACCTGGGGAGAACTGTTCTGCGGCGATACCCTCTTTGCCGGGGGGTGCGGGCGGCTGTTTGAGGGGACTCCAGCCCAGATGGTAGATTCCCTGTCAAAACTGCGATCGCTACCCGACACCACCCGCATCTGGTGTGCCCACGAATACACCCTCAGCAATCTAAAATTCGCCCTCACCCTCGAAGCCGAGAACTCCGCCCTGCAAAGCCGGTTTGCCCAAGTCCAAACTGTCCGCCAGCAGGATGGAGCAACGGTGCCCTCAGAATTGGGCCTAGAGAAGCAGACAAACCCCTTTCTCCGTTGGGACCACCCCACCCTAATGGCCATCGCCCACACCCAAGATCCCATCAAGACCTTCGCCCATATTCGTAATCTGAAGGATCAGTTTTAAGGATTACCCGACCCAGCGACACCCTGCATTGGGCACGGAAACCGCGCCCCTACCCCCCACCCCAATATCGGTCACCCGGCAACAAGG
>NZ_KI913949.1:410162-501236 GCF_000332095.2 Leptolyngbya sp. PCC 6406
GGGTAGGGGCGAGCGGTGCTCGCCCTGCCGGGGTGTGGGGTTGGCTCGTATCTACTGGACAATTCAGGGGTTAACGCTCAAAACCTGCCTTACCCGGTGCCGGAAAATCCAGAATAATCCAATCTGCTTCTACCCGTGCGATCGCATTACCGGGAAAGGGATCGGTTTGACTGTGGTTGGGAGCCTGAATCAGGGCGATGACCTTTTCCACATGGTCAAAAAGGGGGGGACTGGGGAGCTGGTGGTGTAGGAGCCGTCGCACGATTCGACGCTGGAGGGCGAGGGGGAGGGCTTGGAGGGCTTGCCGCTGCCATCGGGGAGGATCCCAGGCGACGCAGGTGGCCATGAGGCGATCGGTTTCTGCCTCCAGGTAGGCGACCTCAGCGGAGAGCATTTCGGCGGTGTGGGCCAGGGTGGTTTCCACCTGGGGGTTGAAGGTGCGGAGGAGGGGCAACAGGTCTAGGCGGATGCGGTTGCGGGTGTAGGTGCGGTCCTCGTTGGTGGTGTCTAGCCACAGGGGAATGCCTTGGTTCTGGCAGAATTCCCCGGTCTGGACCCGTGTGACCGCTAGCAAAGGCCGGACTAGGGAGATGTCTGGATGTCGGGGATGCAGGGGCCGCTGCCAGGTCAGGGCTTGCAGGCCATCGGCTCCACTGCCTCGCATCAGGTTGTAAAGCAGGGTTTCGGCGCGATCGCTGGCGGTGTGGCCTGTGACGCCATGGCTACAGCCCTGGGCTTGGGCCACCGTGGCTAGGGTGTCATAGCGCCAAGTGCGGGCGGCGGCTTCACTGGCGGGTGGAATTGGGGCGGTGACGACTTCGCAGGGCACGCCCCAATCGGTGGCTAGTTGCACCACAAAGGCGGCATTCTCGGCGGAATCCTGACGCCAGCGGTGGTTGCAGTGGATTGCGACCAGCCGCCAGCCCCATTTGTCCCGCAGATCCACTAATAACCGCAGCAGACAGAGGGAATCTTGGCCACCGGACACCGCCACCAGAATGGGGGCTCCCCGAGGTAGGAGTAAGCGCGATCGCAGAATTTGGTGAATCTGGGCGTGGAGGGGAGTCCAGGGCATGGCGATCACGTTTCTGGCTAAGGAAAGTCCTGGGGCCACTGGGGCGTGAAGGGGTGCCATTGACCCCGATCTACCACCGCCTGGATCTCTAAATCAGCGTTGAATACCGCCAGATTAGCCCAGTAGCCCGGAGCCAAACGTCCCAGGTGATGATCCACGCCGATGGCCTGGGCTGGATAGAGGGTGGCCATCCGCAGGGCCTCCTCTAGGGAGATATGGGTCTGGTGGACACAGTGGGCGATGGCCTCAATCATCGTCAGGGCTGACCCGCCCAAGGTGCCCGTGGCGGAAACACATTGGCCCTGGCGATAAAACACCTCCTGGCCACCAATTTGGAAGGACTCTATCCCCGTTGTGCCCGCCGGGGGGGTGGCATCGGTGACCAGGAATAAATGGTCTCCCTTAAGCTTTTTCGCAAGCTGAATCGAGGGGAAGTGAACGTGGTGACCATCGGCGATGATGCCTGCGTAGACCTCAGGCCGATTCAACACCGCCCCCACCATACCGGGGCTACGGCTCTGCCAAGGGGACATGGCATTGAACAGGTGGGTGGCCATCGTGATCCCGGCGTCAAAGCCCGCCATCCCTTGCTCATAGCTGGCGTCGGTATGGCCCGCTGAGACGACAATTCCCGCCGCGACGAGGCGTTGAATATCCGCTGCCGCCACCTGCTCCGGGGCCAGGGTCAGCAGTTTTACCACCTTGTCCCCCGCCGCCACGAGGGTTTGGACCATGGCCCCATCTAGCGATCGCACATAGGCTCCATTGTGAATGCCCTTGCGCTTGGGATTCAGGTACGGTCCCTCTAGGTGCAGCCCCAGGACGGCGGTGGGCTGGTGGTGTCGATAGTCCTGCACGACGGCGATCGCGGCCCGCATATCCGCGTCGGGGGCGGTGATTAGGGTGGGTAAAAAGCTGGTGGTGCCGCTGCGGAGGTTCGTCGCGTGCATTACCGCCAGGGTATCGGCGGTAATGGCGTCGTTGAACATGACGCCGCCACAGCCGTTCAGTTGCAGATCAATAAACCCTGGAGCCACCGAGGCCCCGGCTAGATCCAGACGGGGACAGTCGGAGGGCAATGCCGCCAACGGCAGAATATCGAGAATGCGATCGCGATCTATGACCAGGGCGCAATCCTCTTGGGGGCGGCTATGCCAATGACCGTTGTGGAGAACCTCCGTACCCGTGTAGAGGGTGCCATGGGTCAGCGCGTACATGGGGTAAATTCCTGAGGGATAAATTCCTGGGAAACCTATGGCTCTAAGGAGTAGAGATCAAATAATGTGGGATAGCCGTCCCGGCTGTCCATGGTCAGGCAGGATGTCTGACACGACTTGGAAGTTTATGTATTGAAACGGGCTGAAAAGCCTGCCATGTCGTTGTCTCCATACAGATATCCAGTTCCCTGAGCGGAGTCGTTGGCTTTGCCGCCCCAGAGGGGCTAGGGAACGGCAAGAACCCGGTGGTGTGGCTGGCTTCGACTCCGCTCAGCCAGCAGTCAATGGGCTCGGTTCTCCGTAACCTTCCAAGTCGTGTGCCTGACCCACAAGAATTGCATGTTAAAGAATCCGGGTTCTTCAGAACCTCCCTAAGAACCAATCGTATCCACCGCTGCCAGCGTTCGATCTACCACTGACCCCTCCAGAGGCACATAGCCCAACTCTTCGCTGTAGACCTGGCCCTCCGTTAGCGCCCAGCGCACCACCTCCCGCAGCGCCGCCCCCTGATTGGGGTCGTCATAGCGGGCGTAGGCCAGCAGCCAACTGTAGGTGACGATGGGATAGCCCGCCGCCGGAGTCGGATCGGGCACTACCACCCGCAAATCCTCGGGAAACACGACCTCCGTCAGGGAAGCCGCCGCCGATTCTACCGTCGGCACAATGTAATTGCCCGCCTGATTTTCTAAGGCCGCCATTGTCATGTCCAGAGTCTTGGCATAGCTATATTCCACATAGCCGATGCTGCCCACCTCTTGCAAAACCTGGGCGCTCACCCCGGCATTGGACTTGATGCCAATCCCCGCTGGCCAAACCACACTCAGTCCGGTCCCCACGGTCTCGGCCCACTCGGGGTTCACCATGCTGAGGTGCGCGGTGAAGGCGGCGGTGGTGCCGCTACCGTCGGAGCGATGGGCCACTACGACGGGCAAGTCCGGCAGATCCAAGTCGGGGTTGAGGGTTGCGATCGCGGCATCATTCCAGGTGGTAATCTTGCCCAAAAAGATATCCGCCAGTACCACCCGCGACAACCTGAGTCCACTGTCGATCTCCGGCAGATTGTAGGCCACCGCCACACTGCCCGCCGTCATCGGCAGCAGCACCACCCCCCGATCTACCGCCGCCATTTCTTCATCGGTCATGGCCACATCGCTGGCCCCAAAATCCGTGGTGCCCGCGATCATCTGCTGGACCCCGACCGCGCTCCCCGTGGGCTGGTAGTTGATCTGAACCTGGGGATGGGTCTGGTTGTATTCCTGAAACCAGCGCTCGTAGAGCAAATAGGGAAAGGTCGCCCCCGCCCCGTTCAGCGCGATCCGTTCTAGAGATTCCCCCGCCTCCCCATTAGGGCCATCATCGGGAGGGGGCGCAGCGGATTGGCAGGCCACCACCATCACCAGGGTCACAACCAGGGTAAGGAGGCGGGGCCATAGCCGCCGCGATGGCAGCCAAGCCAGGGTCATGCTCATCTTCCTTAAGTAGTAGAAATAGTGCGGTCGATCAAGACCATACCCGATCCTGTCTCCAGTCAGGTGAGACAGTTCCAGCCCAATTTCTATTGCCGACAGTTTGAAGGTAGGCTCTGGGAGGAGGCCGCAATGGTCATAGACCGTCCCCAAGGGGCCATCGCGGGAAATCCCCCGATAGGATAGGGATACCATTGACACATTTTCTTCAGTACTATGAGCCTCAAAGACCGCATCACCGACGATATCAAAGCCGCCATGAAAGCCAAGGATAAGGTGCGGCTGGAGACCGTCCGCAGCATTAAAAAGGTAATTCTAGAAAAGGAAAGCACCTTACGCGCTCAGGGCCAGGAGGTGCTGACGGAAACTCAGGATCTAGAAGTGCTAACCCAACTGGCGAAGCAGCGCAAGGATGCAGCGGAGCAATACACCCAGGCAGGACGAGCAGATCTGGCAGCGGCGGAAGCGGCGGAGTTGGCCATCATTGAGGAATATCTCCCCGCCCAGATGGCAGATGGGGAGGTTGAAGCAGTGATTGATGGCTTGATTGCCAAGGTCGGAGCCACTACTGCCAAGGATATGGGCAAGGTCATGGGGCCAGCGATGAAGGCGCTTAAGGGCCGCGCCGATGGAGCCAAGGTGCAAGCCCTGGTGAAGGCTAAGCTGGGAGCTTAGGGACTCGGCTGACTAGGACTTCTGGTTTTTCTATTCCTAATTTCTATTCCTATATAGGGGGAGAGCAGGCGAATATGGCGCTAAATTTCGTTCGGCGAACGCTGCTTGTCGGGGCAATTGCACCTACCCTTGCCTTTCCCACCTTGGCGGCAAACACCGCGATGGCCCCTTTGGGCCGGTCCCTGACCATCGCCAGGTCTGACCCTGCCCTAGAACTACCCGCAGATGTTGCCTACGTGGCGCTGCTCGACACGCGCCCAGAAACCTGGCAACGGCTAGAGCAATACCTCCTGTTTGAGCAGATCAGTGCCGAGACGGGTGATTCGCCCAATCCCGGCGTCTTACCCTTTTTGCCCCCAGAACTGGACTATTCAAGTGCGATCGCACCCTGGGTGGGGGAGACGGTGGCCATCGCCCTGCTGCCCCTACCCCAGCCGCAAGCGGTGGAGATGGCAGATCATCTGGTAATGTTGGCCCCCATCGACAACGCCGATACCTTTGCGGCATTCCTCGGGGAAATTGCCAGCTTGCGCCCCGATGCACCGGAGGTTCAGTCCTATGGCGATGTTGAAATTCAGTACTGGGCACCCCAGTATTTCGATGCGGAGCACAACGGCGATGCGGAGTCCCGACCCGACCCGTCACCACCGAAACTAGAAGAAGAACCAGAACCAGTCAGCCCCACTGTCCCCAACGGTACTGTCCCCAACGGCACTGACTCCAACGGCACTGACTCCAGCAGCCCATCGCCAGAGGTCAAGGGCAACAGGCCCAACCCCCTCAACCAGATTTTCACCAAAGCCCTGCCGGACATTGGGTTTCCTGACATCGCGCTGCCAGTGCCCGAAACCCCCATCCCCGACCTCCCCGCCATGGCCATCGCCGTAGTGGCCGACTATCTCGTCGTGGCAGAATCCCCCGCCGCCATTCGCCACTGGCTCGACCAACGGCCCCAGGATGCCGATATGGCCCTGGCTACCGACCCTCGCTTCCAGCGCACGGTGGAAAATCCCCGCTATGATACGGCCCTGGGCACTCTCCACGGCAATCTGGCGGAACTGGTGAACTATGCCTTGGTGGAGACGCCCTTTTCGGGACTTGCCGGTCCCCTGGCCTTGCCGCCTCTGCTGGGGGATCTATCCCCCGCTGAAATTGCCCGCCTTGCCGCCCTGCAATTGGATAGCGGGTTAGAGATTTTTATCTATCCCCAGGCTGAGGGGCTGCGGCTCCAAGGTCGGGTTTACTACGACAACAGTCCCCTGTTGCGACAATTTCCCCAATTCCTATCCCCGGCTAACCCAGAGGTGTTGAACCAAGTACCCGCTGCCACCTACCTCATAGTCAGTGGGCAAAACCTAGCCGGGTTGTGGGCGACTGTAGCCACCGCCCTGGAACAGAATGAGGACTTGAGTATATTTCTCAACTTGGGGCGGGGCTTGTTTCAAGCCTTTACCGGGCTGAGTCTGGATGAGGATGTGTTCCGGTGGATGGAGGGGGGCTTTACCCTATTTCTCTTTCCCACCCGCAATACGCCCCTGGTGCTATTTGACCCGGCCCTAGAGGTGGGGCTAGGAATGGTGGTGCAAACCCGCGATGGCCAAGGGCCGGTCGGAGACCATCGCGCTGCCGCTGAGGCCATGTTCGCCAAACTCGATCAACACTTTGGGGCAGACTTTCTCTCCGTTGAATCCCAGCAAATCAACGGTCAACCCGCCTCAATCTGGCACCTGCCGGGAGAGACTAACCCAGCCATTAGCCTTCTAGGTCATGGCTGGGCCGATGATAACACCGCCGTCATCACCCTGGGCGGGGGCTCCCTAGAGCCCATCCTGACCCTCTCGGAGCGGCAAACCCTAGCCGGGGCACCCCTGTTTCGGCGCGCCACACGGGGCTTTCCGACCCCCAATCAAGGCTATGTCTACGCTAATATCAGCGCCACCCTTTCCTTTGTCTTCAATGGACTGGGGATTGCTGACGATTCTGAAGCGCCCATTTCCCCAGGGCGGCGCTGGCTGGGGAGCATCCCCGCCGTCAGTAGCAGTTTTTCCGTGGGTGCAGAGGCGATCCAGTTAGATGGCTTAATGGTGCTGACCCCCAGCCGCCCTGAACGATGAGACTGGTCAAATGAGGTAATGAGGCAAAAAAAAGCCCGACGGATCGTCGGGCTTTTGTGTATCTGAATTATTGAACGGTTTTATTGACAGTTAGTTTGAACGGTTTGATTTATAGAGTTCTGTCAATTATGCCTGTCTTGCTTACTTTGTCCAGTATAATCCGCGTCTTTTTCCCGGTAGGAGACGGCGAGATTGAACACTGTGCAGTCGGTCAGCCAACTTATCTTGGTCAAGACTAGCGCGATGGTCTTCGACCAACCCTTTGCGATCGCGGTTTTTGTCCCGAGTTCCGTCCCTGCTTCCCTGGCGGTGTGCGATGGTCTCCAAAATACTTTTCACTGCGATAGCGTAGCCACACCCGCAACACCTGGGGAATCTGCTCCTTTTGCTCCTGATCCAGGGTGTTGTACAGAGCCAACGCCCGCTCCCGTTCCCGACGACAGGCCGCGTTATTGTGGGCATCCCAATAGCTGCGCGCCACCCGAATCCGGCGACACACCTCCTTGATCAGCGCCTCCCCCTCCAGCGGCCCCTGCCCCTTTCCCGCCATGGCTTCCTCCCTAGCCCCCCCATTGTCGGCAATCCCCTGGGGACATGCAATTACCGCAATTAAATAACACCCACGACCAGCCCAATATCGCTCACCCCCCTACCCCCCTACCCCCCTCCTACCCACACACCCTCACACCCCTCCCCCAAACCAGTACCCTAGAAGACGGCACAGATCCTTCACCACCCTGCCGTCATTCGCCATGCAAATCGCCACCTGGAACGTCAACTCCATCCGTTCTCGGCTCACCCATGTAGTGGACTGGCTCACGACCAACCCAGTGGATGTGTTGTGCCTGCAAGAAACCAAAGTGGTGGATGGAGACTTTCCCTTGGCACCCTTTGTAGATCTGGGCTACACCGCCGCCATCAGTGGCCAAAAATCCTACAACGGAGTGGCCCTCCTGAGCCGTGAGCCCCTGACCGCCGTGAGCACTGGGTTTGCCCCCATTGTCGGGGAGGAAGCCACAGGGGATCTCGATACCCAGAAGCGGGTAATCACCGGCGTTCTCAACACTGATAGCGGCGATATACGCATCGTCAACCTGTACGTGCCCAACGGCTCCTCCGTGGGCAGCGATAAGTATGACTACAAGCTGCGCTGGCTCACCCTCCTCCGTACCTACCTGGAAACCCTACTGGAGAAACATCCCGCCCTTCTGGTGTGCGGAGATTTCAACATTGCCCTAGAAGATCGCGACATTCACGACCCGGAGGGCAAAGACACCCACATCATGGCCTCCCCCCAGGAACGGGAAGCACTGCGGGAAATTCTATCCCTAGGGTTGCGGGATGCCTTTCGCAAGTTCACCGAAGCAAGCGGGCACTACAGTTGGTGGGACTACCGCGCTGCCTCCTTTCGCCGCAATCGGGGCTGGCGCATTGATCACCACTATCTGTCCCCCATCCTCTACGATCGCGCCACTGACTGCACCATTGATGTAGACCCCCGCAAGCAAGAAAAACCCAGCGACCATACCCCCGTCATTGTTGAAATCGGGCCAAAGTAATGAAAGCAATGATCACGATCATCCAAAACTCAGCTTGATAAGACGTTTTTCGACTTTTGTGACGCAGTATCCGCTGGGCAATAAACCCGCGCAACCATCCCCCTACAAGTTCGCACAAATGTAGCGTTTGTTCAGGAGTCCGCCAATCCTTTCGTTTGGCGCGCGATTTATCATCAGCGTATAGGGCGTAGGTCACCAAACTCATTACAGGATAGATAATCAGTGGAAGGGGATTGAGCGTCGTCCATGTAAAATGAATAATTCCAACCAAAGGCAGAAGTGACAACAGAATCACTTCAACTATCGGGAATTTTGAAGTGATGGCATCAGAGGGGTTAGCACGATTACTCAAAGACGATGGTTTATTTCTTGCTCCCAGAATAAATGCGTTGCAAGCGCGAACTTTGCCATCTGAGTCAGTTGTGCAGTAGTAATAAATTGTGTCGTTTTCTTGTGGGCGGCGAGTTGCATTTTTGATTTCGGAAATATGCAAAAAAAACTTCTTGGCCCCCATCAACGGGTTGGATGAAGCCAAATCCACGCTCATCCTTCCATTTTGCAAGCTTTCCACTGCGGAGGCCACGTTTCAAGAAAAGTCTCAATTACGAAAATTTTGTAGTTCTATATTCTGAGTCTACTAACGACCCTGTTCACCCGCCACCAGTTTTTCGGAATCACCGACTATACTCGATACGGTCGGCGTGCAACGGGATTGTTAGGCGGGATACTCTTCAACATGAGCAGAATGAGCGAAGCAGCGATCTCCTAAATCATAGGATTGAAGTTTCGGCCTCCTACTCGAATCTAACTCCTCGTACTGAAGACGTGTCAGGAGTCGGATGCTCCTCTGGTTGGCTGGATGGACTGTAGCCCACCACTGGGTTCCTGGTACAATCGCATTAAGATAATCATGCCACCAAAGCATCGCCTCGAACGCCAATCCCTTTCCCCACCAAGCTTCACCTAATAAGTAGGCGACCTCGCCCCACTCGCCGTATCTTGTTGCTTCCAGCCGACCAATTGCTTTAGAGCAATCAGCTTTCAAATATATTGCCATATTGAACCATTGCTCGGCGGGCGTGACCAAATTTACTGGCCCACTCGCACGAGCAGCGTATTCTGCCCTGAGTTCTTCTAAGGTTGGTGGTGTTCCTGTTGGATCGATAAAGGCAAGGACAGAAGGTGTAGTCAGAATAGGTAAGAGATCGTCAGCATGGGCGGCAGTGAGTGGCTCGAAATGTAAGTTTTTACTCTGCATTGATCTCATTTTTTATCCTTATACCAGCCGTCGGGTAAAGGAGGAAGTTTTAGATATTGCTTCCTCTCTTCTCTCAGAACCGTTCATACGACTTTTCTCCGCTGGAGCAACCGACCCAACCCAAAATGTTGGGTAATGCTCGGAAGAAACAGAGGGAATTTTCATCGTGAAACCCTCGTGGATCATAAGTCTTAGCAGTTCACCGTTCTTTTTCCCTAACCACCCCATCTTAACAACTGTGCGTACCTCGTAATCTGCAACCTCACACTTTAACGGGCGTGGGACAGATTCAAGCCAGATTCGCATAGGCTGTCAGCATTTCCTTTGCTAACTCCAGAGCTGCGATCGCTACACCTGAACCTGGCATGAGAACGCAGGTCGCTTCAGAATTAGGTCTGCGGGTAGTGACGTTAACGAAGAGATAGTTGCTTCCAGAAGTTTGTGCAATGGCAATATAAAGATGTTCGCCGTTGGGAGGTGTATCTATCAAAAAAGCATCTCCCAAATTAATGGTGATGCTAGTCATTCAAAACCCTATCTAAATATGCCTCTCGAATGGCTTCTTGCTGAATCTCTTCTATTTCCTCATCATTTTTACCCAAATTTTTGAGAACTTCTTCTACTAAAATCGGGATACAAGAGCCATGGGGATCTTGCCACTCTGGAAGATCGTGAGTCCACTCAGCAACATCAAAGGGGTCAAGATTACCAAAATTCTGATAAACCTGTTGAATGATTTTCTCCTCTTCTTCACACAGTTCTCCGCTTCCTGGATCGTCTAGCAAAGAAACGTGGTTCTTATTTCGAGGAGAAATAAATTTAGACCAAAGCGGTAAAGCATCGGCGGCAGGGTGCCCCTTGATTAGGTCATAAACACCGCTAAGCACAGGACCATAATCCATTGATACATAATGGTCACCAGTAATCGGTTGTTCCATGCGTTCTAATGCAATGCGGTCAGCGATGTAAAGCATCTTAAGCAAGCCCAAATATTTCATAGGCTTGCCGTGGAGCTTTAAGAGTGTTGCTGCGGCTTCAACAGCTTTTTCTGGATGAAACCGAAACATGATTGGCATGGTTACCCTGCACAGATTGCTTTACCTACATACCCCCATTGTAAAGCTTCAGCATTTGTCCAGTCACCAGTAATTCGGTTAACCCCCAAGTATTGGTCGCGGGTTTGTGAGGTCGGGTCAAGGAAGGGGTTTGAGATATAGCCCTTTCGCTGGTTAAGGATAGGGAGTCACTTCCCTGCCTCGCCTGCAAAACCGGCCATGAGTATTTCTACTCATCCGTCTTCTCGGTGACTGGAGCAACTGACAAACCCACCTCCAGCCAAACCATCTTCGATCTTATTTTTGCCAGAGCCATACATCGAAATGGATTGCCACTCGTAGATAATAGGGCGGAAAGCAAGATATTGGTATCAAAAACGACAATATACTGCATTAGTCTTCATGCACCACATCATCAATGAAAGCTTCACGTTCTTCTTCTGATATCGCATCCCAGTCAAGACCTTTCTCTTGAGCAACTAGCCTTGCTTTTTCAGCTCCGTAACGTGATAACGACTCCCATTTCCCCCACTGTTGGAGAAGTAAGAATCTGAACACCTTGCCTTGGCCTGTTGCTCAACTGGCAACTGCTTAACAAGGTCAATAACCTGCTCGTCACTCAAGATTAGTGTTGCTATTTTTCCTCCTTATAAATGAATGAGATAAAACTCTGTGGCTTCCTATTGTAAGCCAGATCAAGGTCATGACTCTAACACATAGAACAGAGTTAAACCTATAGCGTTCTTCCCCAAAATAGCCAAAACAGCCATGCAATATAATGAATAATCACGATCATCCAAAACTCAGCTTGATAAGATTTTTTTCGACTTTTGTGACGCAGTATCCGCTGGGCAATAAACCCGCCCAACCATCCTCCTACAAGTTCGCATAAATGTAGTGTTTGTTCAGGAGTCCGCCAATCCTTTCGTTTGGCGCGCGATTTATCATCAGCGTATAGGGCGTAGGTCACCAAACTCATTACAGGATAAATAATCAGTGGAAGGGGATTGAGCGTAGTCCATGTAAAATGAATAATTCCAACCAAAGGCAGAAGTGACAACAGAATCACTTCAACTATCGGGAATTTTGAAGTGACGGCATCAGAGGGGTTAGCACGATTACTCAAAGACGATGGTTTATTTCTTGCTCCCAGAATAAATGCGTTGCAAGCGCGAACTTTGCCATCTGAGTCAGTTGTGCAGTAGTAATAAATTGTGTCGTTTTCTTGTGGGCGGCGAGTTGCATTTTTGATTTCGGAAATATGCAAAAAAACTTCTTGCCCCCCATCAACGGGTTGGATAAAGCCAAATCCACGCTCATCCTTCCATTTTGCAAGCTTTCCACTACGGAGGCCAGGTTTCATGAAAAATCCCAATTACGAGAATTTTGTAGTTCTATAGGGCTTTTTTCTGCGCTTCTGCGTAGATTCGTAGAGCAGCAGCCATATGTTACTCAGCTTCTTCTCCTCTGAATTGAAACTATGATAAAGTCTCAGAGTCAACACGAATAGCAACAGTTGCTAACGAAGAAGAAGGGCGTTAATCATCGTTTCGGCAACTCAGACTAAGCAAGGATAGTCTCCAGGAAGCCGTAGCCCTTGGGGGACAAGGCTTGAGAGTTCAATAGTTTAGATAAACTATCCATGAATGGCCGTAGGTGGCCGAAACGATGACAGTGGCATCCCGATTAACTGGTAAATTAATTTTGCAACCCAAAGTGTTGTGACAATTTCTCAATTGTGAAACTGCTGGTCATTCGACAGGCTGTATGTTGAATTGCAAAGAGTCCTTTCTCCCAATAGGCTGTATTTTTTGGAATGGTTTTAAGCCATTCAACACGCACAACATACTCACATAAATCCAAGTTGTCAGAATTTTCACCCATATTAGGCGCTGCAAGTGGCGCACTTAGTATGGGTACTTCTTGATCTTCAAGCAATACTTTAAAGTCTTTGACAGGAACAACATTGTCTTTTACTAAACCAATTCCAACATAGCCAGCTTTGGGAATATTAACAAAGACACGCGAACCTGGAAATAGCAGCTTAAGTGTTTGACTATACCACTTGCCACCACCACCTGATACAAACCCATATTTCTGACAATCATTCCAACTTCTGTGTTCACCATCACCAAGACTGACATAGAAATCTCGTCCGTTCCAAGCCTCACTACCTTTTCTAACTGTTGATTTACTCACCTTGCGTTCAGCTTCTTCAGGTTCAATTAGCCAAGTTCGAGCTAAGTAACCACGATCTTCATCTCGAAAGAAACGAAAGAAAACAGCATTTATGGGTACACCATAATTGTCAGTTAAATAATTGATGATTCTTTCTGTGCTAGTATCGATCTCTGATGCAACTACAATTAACTCATGTTGCTGATTAATCTGCTCTGGTAAACTCATGCCAAACGAGTCATCAAAGCCCTCTTCCAATTTCTTGCCAGCATTTTTATCTGAATAAATGGCTGCAATCTCTTCGTAAGAGAGAGATTGAATCCAAGAGGCATAGTCAAGCAATTGTGCCACGACTTCGCGTGGTGTGCGATTTTTCTTCAATTCAATAATGGATAGGTTGCCAGACATATCCATTGCCAACATATCAATGAACTTGCCATAAGATGTTGAAACCTGTCGCCCAATCAATATTAACTGATCAGACAAAATAGAAATATCTTGAACAAGTGCATCTTCTAACCTTGACTCAGAGTCAATCGTAGACATCACAACTTTTTCGGGTTTGTCTCCTAACCGCCAGATTCCAACTTCAATAGGCATTCAATTTCCTCAAAGAGTTTTACGTAGTAACAACTATAGACACAAACAGATAGCCTACAAGCACGGTCTGGCCTCTGTCATCGTTTCGGCCACCTTCATCCACTTTGCTGGACAGTTCAAATGAACTGTATGCCTTGAAGCCTTGTCCCACAAAGGTTGCGGATTACTGAGGAGAAGGCTTGTCCAGTCGGAGTGGCCGAAACGATGATTAACGCCCACTGTCTCAACAGATCACCTAAGCCAGCTAATAACTGTTTAGGCAGATCACAGTCTGTATAAGCACTCAAATTGGTTGATTAGACAGATTATAGTCTGCCGATTTGGCTGCTGAAGCAATATAGACAGGTCATGCTTTGCCTATATCGCCCCAATGGGGTGTTTAGGCATATCTAGTGTTGGATAAGCACTGTGATGGGGAGTGTTAGGCAGACGGCCCTACTTGCGGTCTAGGCTGATCTTGGGAAGTCGCTGCTGTGGTGATGGGCGCGTTAGGGGGGGAGTGGTCTATAGTTCTGCGGCTTTACTGGGGCGGGGGTGCTAATTGCAATGGAGTGGCATTGGCTAATGCTCGCGTGACAATGCCTTTCGCATCTATCATCTGCTAACAGTCCAGCATTGTGATTAAACATCACTTTTGAAAATCTGAGCAGTGGTCAATTCTAGGCGAGGAAAAGTAGGGGAAAGGATGAGGTCATCACCCCGAAATTGTTGTAGCTCATATTCGCCCTCTAGCAATGAGCAAACCGTCAAAGTTGGTTGTTTAGGAGAGCCAATGTAGCGTCGTCCACCAAGGCCCAGATAATCAATAATCCAGTATTCTTGAATACCCAATGACTCATAATCCGCCATTTTGACCAAATAATCGTCACGCCAATTGGTGGACACTACTTCTACAGCCAGCTTGATTGTTTTTCCCCTAGTGATAATGGATTCTCGTTCCCATCGAGTTTCCTGGGCAATTTCATCGTCATCCAATACGACAACATCGGGTTCGTAGCCCGTATCATCTGAAATTTTAATCAGACACTCCTTTGGCACAAAGTAGTGTTGCTGTGTTTGTCGAATGGCAGTTCCTAGCTCATAGGCCAAATCGCCTGCAATTCGGGAGTGTTTTCCCCTTGGTTTTGGCATTTCAGCCACCACCCCACGTCTCAACTCATAGCGATGCTCTGAATCTTCGGGGTACCAAGCCACGAATTCATCAAACGACCAGAGCTTTTTATCGGATAGGGCAATCATGATTCCGCGAGACAAACTGATGGAGTAAATGGGTGATATTTTCTACAGACTTAAGAATCTCTTGTTCTTCAGGTGTAAGTTGATCATTAATCATTGGCATCTCCTAAATATGGCTCTTCCGGTCTGGCTATGGACAAAGGGCTACTGAGCAGGGGAAATGGAGAGAGAAATAAACGCTAGAAAGGCGTGAAGTGTTTGATATACAAGGGATTGGCTAAGAATTAAAGGGTGAGAGAAAGTCGCCATATATGGGTGAGCGCCATGATCACAGAATCTGACGCGAGGCAATTGACAGAGCTACTGGGTCTTCCTGAGACAAAAGTAGAGGATATGACAATGATAGATGGGGTGGGGCTATTTTTTGTAATTAGCCCCACCCGCCGAGATGCAGAGTGTCCCCGGTGTGGGAAGCGAAGTCGTCATTTGCATGAGAATCATCGGTATAACATTGAGGATTTGCCGTGGAATCAACAGCCCGTAGTGTTGCGAGTCAATCGCCGCCAGTTTTGGTGCCAGGAATGTGGACAAGTGTTTAGCGAAGAACTGGCCTTTGTTAAGAAAAGGCGGTTGTATACGCAGCGGCTAGCGAAGCAGATTGTCGGCCAAGTGTTAGGGAGTAGCATTCACAGTGTGGCGGCTCGGACAGGGCTGAGTGACGAGCAGATTGAGACGATGATAAAGGATGCCGGAAAGGCGTATTTACCCGAGAGCCCAGAACCGATTAGATATCTCGGGATAGACGAGATAGCGGTCGTCAAAGGTCAGGGTAACTATTATGGGGTGCTAGTGAACCTAGAGACGCACCAGCCGATCACCCTTCTACCCTCACGAACACAAGAGGGATTGCGCCAAGTCCTTAGCCAATGGGGACCAGAGGTGCTTGAGGGGATTGAAGGGGTGAGCATAGACCTGTGGAAGCCCTACCAAAGTTTGGTAAAAGAGATGATGCCGAATGCGACCATTGTCGCGGATAGATTCCATGTCACCAAACTCGTCAATGAGGAGTTAGATAACGAACGGAAAGCGGAGAAGAGAGCGGCCAAGAAGATCGCAAAAAAGGCTGAGAGGGAGCGCGTCATAGAGGGTCTTAATGGCAGTAAGTATGCGTTACTAAAGAACGAAGGGAATTTGAATGAGAAACAGAAGAAGAAGCTCATAGAAGTGAGCGAAGTATCCCCTAAATTAGCAACGATGCATCGATTGAAAGAAGAGTTCAGAGAAATCTTTGAATCCTTCGAGAATTGGGCAGAAGGGACGTTAAAGTTACTGGACTGGATGGCGGATTCATCGACATTTTTCAATCAGAGTTGTGGCACGATTAAACGATGGTTTGATGAGGTGACATCATACTTTGAACTGAGAATAACTAATGGGGTTGTGGAGGGAATAAATAACAAGCTTAAGTTGATCAAGAGATTAGGTTATGGCTTTGGCAATTTTGACAATTTCAAGTTAAGAGCTTTGTTGCCGTGGGTATTTCCTTTTGAAACACCATAGCCAGACCGGAAGAGCCCTAAATATTTCTTTTTGTAGGTTGGGTGAAACGGAGTGGAACCCAACACTGGTGGCGATTTCGTTGGGTTATGCTAACGCTCCACCCAACCTACGAAAGAATGAGAGTTTCACGGATTTTGTCAGTCACCCAGGGTAAACATACTGATTGATTACAAGGATCAAGACACGACTTGGAAGGTTACGGAGAATCGAGCCCATTGACCGCTGGCTGAGCGGAGTCGAAGCCAGCCACACCACCGGGTTCTGGCCGTTCCCTTCGACTCCGCTCAGGGAACTGGATGTTTGTATGGATACAACGACGTAGCAAGCTTTTCAGCTTGTTTCAAGAGTCGTTAGGGGTTTCATTTTTGTGACTCAACTATAGCGAAAAGGGGCGGGCTTGCGCCCACCCCTCTGCTCTAACAGATCGTTGACGGATTACTCAACGCCCTCGATGCGATTCTCCACCTCCTGGTAGAGTTCCTGGAGCCGCTCCAGGTTTTCATCACTGGTGTCCCAGTAGCCGCGCCCATTCACCTCCAGCAGCGTCGAAACCATGCGGCGGAAGGAGTTGGGGTTCAGATCCATCAGTCGCTTGCACATTTCTGGATCCTTGATGAAGGTGGTGTTGGTGTCTTCATAGACCCAGTTGTCCACCGCCCCCGCCGTTGCCGACCAGCCCATGGTGTTCACCAAGCGCTTCGACAGTTCCCGCACCCCCTCGTAGCCGTGGGAGAGCATACCCTCATACCACTTGGGGTTGAGCATTTTGGTGCGGGCATCCAGGCGCACCGTTTCCGACAGCGTCCGCACCTGGGCGTTCGCGGTCGTCGTATCCGCCACATAGGCAGCGGGTTGCTTGCCGTCTTCCCGCAGACTGGCCACCACCTTCGTCGGGTCCGAGTCGAAGTAGTGGGATACGTCCGTCAGGGAAATCTCCGAAGAGTCCAGGTTTTGGAAGGTGACATCCGCCCGCTTCAGGGAAGACTCGAACAACTCGCGGGAATTGTCCATCACCCCTGGATTGTCGGAGTTGAAGGCAAAGGACTTGCGCTTCAGGTACATTTCCTGGAGTTCGGTTTCCTCTTCCCAACTGCTGTTTTCCACCGCCAAGTTGACGTTGGAGGCGTAGGATCCGGAGGCATTGGAGAAGATGCGGGTGGCGGCGGTGCGCAGATCCACGCCCAACTCTTCCGCCTGTTCCAAGGCGTGCTTGCGGACAAAGTTCATCTCTAGGGGCTCGTCGGCTTCAGCGGCCATTTTCACGGCCCGATCCAGCAGGGCCATTTGGTTGATGAACAGATCCCGGAACACCCCGGAGCAGTTGACGACGATATCCACGCGGGGCCGACCCAGTTCCTCTAGGGACACCAGTTCCAGCTTGTTGACCCGGCCCAGGGCATCGGGGACGGGTTTGGCTCCAACGAACCAGAGCATTTGGGCCAGGGATTCGCCGTAGGTTTTGATGTTGTCCGTGCCCCAGAGGACGGTGGCGATGGTTTCGGGGTAGGTGCCGCCATTTTCCTGACGCTGACGCTCCAGGAGGCGATCCACCACGATCTTGGCGGATTGCACCGCCGCCAGGGTGGGGATGGACTGGGGATCTAGGGCGTGGAGGTTTTTGCCCGTGGGCAGTACGTCCGGATTGCGAATCGGGTCACCGCCGGGGCCGGGGATGACATATTCCCCTTCGAGTCCCTTGAGCAGGGCTCCCAGTTCGTTGTCGGCGCACACCTGCTCTAGGCAGAATTCCAAATACTCCATCAAGGGCTTCAGGTCATCGGTGTTGACCTTGGGGTAGCCCGCTTCGTGGAGGGCTTTGACCCAGGGTTCCTTGCGGCCAATGTTGAGGAAGTTGAGGCGGGAGACCTTGGAGACACGGCCTTCGGCGTCGATCTGCTCATGGACGAGGGCGGCGACAGACTCGCGACAGCCCTGGTTGATGTCGTAGAGGAGTTGGACATCCGTTAGCACTCCTTTGTCGCTGTTGGTGTAGATCTCGTCGATATCTCGTCCGAGGCTCTCGGCGATGATGCGCTGGAGGCTCTTGATGCCTTCCTCTTCTCGATCTAGACCGGCGATGTTAACGAGGGTGGCGATCGCTTCCTCCGCTGTCGGCGGCTTGCCAATAATGTGCAGGCCACAGGGGAGTAGGCGGGACTCGATCTCCATCAGCTTGATGTAGATCTTGCCCACCAGGGTATCCCGTTCCTCGGCGGACATTTCCGCCCCGTCCTCTTCTGGCAGGGGCACATCCCGATCCAGATTGCACACCCGTGCCGTTTCGATGATGGCGTTGACGATTTGGATGGCGCGGCCACTGTCCTTTTGGGACTGGTAGGAGGCGATCAGTTCGCTCAGCTCCTTCAGCCCCTTGTACAGTCCGGCGTTTTCCGCTGGGGGGGTGAGGTAGCTGATGGTTTCCGCATAGCCCCGGCGTTTGGCGATGGTGGCTTCGGAGGGATTGTTGGCGGCGTAGTAGTAGAGGTTGGGCGTGGTGCCGATCAGGTTGTCGGGGTAGCAGGTGCCGGACATGCCCATCTGCTTACCGGGCATAAACTCTAGGGAGCCGTGGGTGCCGAAGTGCAGCACCGCGTCCGCGCCCCAGATTTTTTCCAAATAGGTGTAGTAGGCGGCGAAGCCGTGGTGGGGGCTGGCGGAGCGGGAGAACAGCAGCCGCATGGGGTCGCCTTCGTAGCCGAAGGTGGGCTGGACGCCGATGAAGACATTACCAAAGGCTTTGCCGTATACCAGTAGGTTTTGGCCATCGGTGTTCAGGTGTCCGGGAGGGGCTCCCCAGTTTTCCTCTAGGCGCACGGAATAGGGGGTGAGTTCTTCGTATTCCGGCACGGACATGCGGTAGGCGATGTTCAGCTCGGGGCTGTTGTATTGGGCCTGGGCGTCGTGGATTACTTCCAGCATCAGGGCTTCCGGCGACTCAGGCAGATCCTGCACGTCGTAGCCGTTGTGCTTCATGGCCTCCAGCACCTTGTAAATGGAGCCGAAGACATCCAGGTAGGCGGCGGTGCCCACATTGCCTTTATCGGGCGGGAAGCTGAAGACGGTGATGGCCAGCTTTTTGTCAATTTTGGGCTTGCGGCGCAGACCGCCCCACTTCATGGCCCGTTGGGCGATCGCACTAATCCGGTCTTGCAGGGAGATGGCCCGTCCCGTCAGACCATCGCGCCCTGAGAGGACAATGGGCTCGATCGCTCCATCCAGTTCCGGGATCGCCATTTGTAGCGCCACCTGGATCGGGTGCAGCCCCAGGTCGCTGTCTTCCCATTCCTCCGTGGTTTGGAATACCAGGGGCAGGGCCACCATGTAGGGACGGTTCAGACGCTTCAGGGTTTCGATCGCCTTGGGGTGATCCTGGCGAGCGGGGCCACCCACCAGGGCAAACCCAGTGAGGGAGACGACGGAATCCACAATGGCCTGATCGGGATTGAGGGGATCAAAAAAGAACTGGTTCACGGGCTTGGAGAAGTCCAGCCCCCCGGAGAAGACGGGGATCACCCGTGCCCCCAGGTATTCCAGCTCCTGCACCATGGCCACGTAATGGGCTTCGTCCCCGGTGACGAGGTGGGTGCGTTGCAGCACCAGCCCCACACAGGGAGCTAGGGGATCCTTCAGATCCTCCGAGAGATCCTTACGGGAGTCGTACCAGTTCAGATACTCCTTGACATCCTCAAAGAGCTGGGTGGCCATGGGGTGCCAGATGCCCGTATCGGCAAAGGTGACGGGATCGGCGTACTGGAGGGGAGAGGAGGTTTCCGAGCCCGCCCCAGATTCCTTCTTCAGGACGTAGCGATCCGCCAGCATCAGCAGGAAGTTTTCCAAATTCTCCGCCGAGCCCCCCAGCCAATACTGGAAGCTGAGCATAAAGCTACGGGCATCCTGGGCCTTTTCCACCGGCAGGTATTTCAGCACGTTGGGCAGCGTCCGCAGCAGCTTCAGCATGGCATCTTCAAAGCCGCTGCCCTGCTTCTGGCGGCGCTTTTTCATGAATTCGCCAATGACGCTCTTGGATTGGCCCAACTGGGCCATGGAGAAGGTGCCCAGCTTGTTCAGGCGCATTACCTGGGGCATGGAGGGGAAGATCACCGCTGCATCCAAGCGATCGCGGTGGGGCTGGACAGCCTCCACCACCTTGTCTGCCAGGTCTTCAATGAAAATCAGGGAAGCAACAAAGATATTGGCCTCAGCCACATCCCGTTTGAATGCCTCGTAATTTTCGCGGCTGCGCAGTTCTTCGATCAGATAGCCGCTGATTTCCACCGCCACCTGGGGATGTTGGGTATTAATGGCCCGTACCGCCGCCGAGAGGGAGCTTTGGTATTGGGGCTCAAGGACCACATAGACCACCTTGACCAGCGACCGCCCGTTGAGATCCTCGGGCACAATGTGGCGCACGGTGGGCTTGACGTGGGTGAACATGCAGGGATGACTCCAGTAAAGAAAGGCAAGAAAGTAGGCTGCTTTTTCGGGAGAACCTATAGGACGTTGTATCAGAAAAACCTTGCCAGCAAAGGGCTTGGGCCAACATGCTTAACAATTCGCAATATTTTTGGGGCTTCCACTTGAAAATCTTTTAACAAATGTAAACACACTATGCTCTTGTTTATTATTTTCTCGAAGGTAAATAGTATTGGCCACAGGCTAGTATTGAGGGCTGTCCACCGTTAAAGCATCTTTGGTCCATTCTGCCTGGGTTGGGCGAGGCAGAAAACGCCGTAACCCCAGACCATCCCCGGTATACTGACCAGGGGACGATTGGGAATTGGGAGAGAAGACCACCTTGGGCGTTGACCTGCGCAGCTATGTATACATCGACAACCTGCAACCGCAGCACGCCGCCTACATGGGGACGGTGTCCGTAGGGTTCCTCCCCCTCCCCGGTGATGCCTCACTTTGGCTTGAGATTTCACCGGGTATTGAAATCAACCGCCTGATGGACATTGCTCTCAAGTCAGCTGTGGTCCGTCCGGCGGTGCTGATGGTAGAACGTCTCTACGGCAATCTGGAAATCCATGCCAGCAAGCAGGGGGAAGTCCATGCCGCTGGCAAGGCTATGCTCAATGCCCTCGGGGTTAACCGCAATGATTGCCTACGGCCTCGGGTGATTTCTAGCCAGGTGATCCGCAACCTAGACCCCCACCATGTGCAGTTAATCAACCGCAGCCGCCGGGGCAATATGATTGTGGCGGGCCAAACCCTCTACGTTTTTGAAGTAGAGCCCGCCGCCTACGCCGCTCTTGCCGCCAACGAAGCGGAAAAAGCTGCCTTGATCAATATTTTGCAAATTGCGGCTGTTGGCAGTTTTGGCCGTCTTTACCTTGGGGGAGAAGAACGGGATATCCTGGCTGCCCAACAGGCGGTCCTCGCTGCCATGGAAGCTCTTCCCGGTCGCCCCCATCCCCTGCAACTCAGCCGCAAGGAATAGCGGCAGAGATTCTGTATGCTTGCGATCGCAACCACCACCTGCCCCCCCGTGGTAAAATGGCTGTCGCCTCAAAGTATCAAAACATCTTCCGAATTGCAGTAGATATAACAGCTTCTTAGAAATTATTATTGTGTCTCTATCTGCCAATTCCTCTAGGTCAATCTTCGGTCCATTCAGTCCCCCTTAGGGAGGGCTTTCTTTTCCATGAATGCTGAGAATAGATCTGAGAAAAACTGCTTAATCTAGCAGTTCTTTCTGTAGATGTTTCCCTGATGAACTGGAGGAAAGTTGAATATCGAGACCTTGAAACGGGAGTGGTTTTCCAACGTCCAAGCTGATATTTTGGCAGGTGCAGTTGTTGGACTAGCGCTAATTCCAGAGGCGATCGCCTTTTCGATTATTGCGGGGGTAGACCCGAAAGTGGGGCTCTATGCCTCCTTTATCATTGCCGTCATGACCGCCTTTCTGGGGGGGAGACCTGGATCGATTTCAGCGGCAACCGGGGCAATGGCCCTGCTGATGATTGATTTAGTTAAGGACCATGGCTTGGAATACCTCTTCGCCGTGACCCTTTTGACAGGAATAATCCAGGTTTTATTTGGCGTATTCAAACTAGGTCGCCAGATGAAATATGTCCCCCGCGCTGTGATGTTGGGATATATCAATGCCCTGGGGGTTTTGATATTCCTGGCTCAACTGCCCCAACTGACGGGTAAACCACCAGCGGTCTATATTCTCACCGCCCTGTCCTTAGCCATCATCTATATTCTTCCCCGCTTCACCAAAGCAGTTCCCTCTCCCTTGGTGTGTTTGGCGGTGATGACCTTAGCGGCAATAGCCCTGAAATTAGAAGTTCCCACCGTTGGGGATATGGGGGAATTACCCACAACGCTCCCCTTCTTTGCCTTGCCCCAGGTGCCCTTAACCCTGGAAACCTGGCAAATTATTTTGCCCTACGCCTTAACCTTAGCCATTGTGGGGTTGTTAGCCTCCTTCTTGACCGCGTCCTTAGTGGATGAGCTAACGGATACCCCCAGCGATAAAAACCAAGAAGCAAAAGGTCAAGGCTTTGCCAATATTGTCACTGCTTTCTTTGGTGGTATGGCGGGGTGCGGCATGATTGGGCAATCGGTCATCAATGTGCAATCCGGTGGCCGGGGTCGATTATCCACCCTGGCCTCTGGCCTTTTTCTGCTGTTTGCCATCTTGGTAATGCAGGACTGGGTCAAACAAATGCCGATGGCGGCCCTAGTGGCCATCATGATCATGGTGTCTATCGGGACCTTCCGCTGGTCCTCCTTGAGGGATATTCGCCGCATTCCCCAGACTGAAAGCATTGTCATGTTGACGACCATGTTCGTCACAATTTTTACCCGAAATTTTGCCCTAGGGGTCGTAACGGGCATTGTGATGAGTACGGTGTTCTTTTCTCAAAAAATTGCCCAGCTCGTTTTTGTAGACCAGATTTTAAGCGAAGATGGCAGTCATCGTACTTACCGGGTCAGAGGACAGATCTTTTTCGTCTCGAAGGATGAGTTTTTTGACCATTTTGACTTTAGAGAAGTTGTCGATCGCGTCACCATTGATCTCTCCCAGGCCCATCTGTGGGATCAGGGGTCAGTCGCCTTCCTCGATCGCGCCATCTTAAAGTTTCGTCGCAATGGAGCAGATGTGGATGTGGTGGGTTTGAATGAAGCCAGTGCCACATTGGTTGACAGGTTGGCTACATACCCCCAGTCCAACCCCCAGTCCGATACCCAGTAAAGCCAGGTCTTAACAAGGGAAATCAGTCACGATGAAACAGATTTTGCTATGTACAGATGGCTCGATTTTTTCCCAAAGTAGTTATCAGTACGGGGCTTGGTTGGCAACACGGCTAGGGGCCACCATCAATGTTTTGTATGTGTCGGATGCCCGCAGTCAGGCGACAGCGGAGGCCAAGAACTGGAGTGGCAGTATTGGGGTCAATGCCTCGGATGTCCTGCTTAACCAACTGGTGGCCCTAGAGCATGAGAAGTCAAAACTCAACCATCAGCGGGCAAAGTTGGTTTTACACCATGCTGAGCAGGTATTGACCGATCAGGGTGTGGAGGCGATTAAGCTGATGCACAAAACTGGATTTTTGGTGGATTTTATCCCTGAATTGGAATCCCAAACGGATTTAATTATCTTGGGGAAACGGGGAGAAGCCGCTGAATTTGCCTCGGGCCATCTAGGGGCGAATCTAGAACGAATTTTGCGCTCCAGCCATAAACCCTGCTTGGTGACCTCACGAAAATTTCACCCTATTGAGCGCTTGTTATTGGCCTATGACGGTAGTGCCGTCGGTCAAAAATTACTGAAATTTATCAGCGCATCACCGATCTTCAAGGGACTAGAGATTCATGCTGTCACCGTGGCTAAGAGTGACAGCGATGGCATTGCCAGTTCTCGTCTAGAGGAGGCCAGACAACAGCTCCATGCAGGTGGATTTGAGCCCATCTGTTGCCTGACTCAGGGAAATCCGGAAACGGTGATCGCTCGTTACAGTGAGCAACACAACATCAATCTATTGATGATGGGAGCCTACGGCCATAGTCGCATTCGTCATCTGGTTATCGGCAGTACTACGGTCCAAATTCTTCGCAGTAGCCATATTCCTGTACTGGTATTTCGTTGATGACCATAAAGTTCTGGTTTTTTTGACGCCCCCCTTTGCCAATGCCCCCATTCTCCTGCAACCTACATCCATTTAAAAAAGAAAGACTCGCACTATGGCGTCCATCAATCTGATCAACAAAATTCACTTGCGCCATTGGCGTGGCGACCTATTTGGGGGGATAACGGCGGCTATTGTCGCTCTACCCCTCGCCCTCGCCTTTGGGGTGGCCTCTGGGATTGGACCCACGGGTGCGATCGCGGGTCTCTACGGTGCCATTATTGTCGGTTTTATTGCCGCCCTATTTGGCGGCACCCCCACCCAGATCTCCGGCCCCACAGGCCCCATGACTGTCGTGACGGCCACAGTAGTGGCCTCCCTCGTCGCCCGCCATCCCGATACGGGACTGGCGATCGCCTTTACTGTGGTGATGCTAGGGGGACTGCTGCAAATTCTGTTTGGGGTAATGCGGTTAGGGCAATACATTACCTTGATGCCCTACACCGTCATTTCCGGCTTTATGTCCGGCATTGGCGTCATCATTGTGCTGCTGCAACTGCCGCCGCTCCTGGGACATGAGGCTTCCGGTGGGGTGCTAGGCACCCTGGAGCAATTGCCGAGCTATTTTCGCGAGCCGAACCTGGTCTCGCTGGGGCTGGGGCTGCTGACCTTGGCTATTGTCTGTGCCATCCCCACTCGCTTCAATCGGTTTCTGCCCTCCCCCCTAGTGGCGCTGACGGTGGGTACGGTGGTGTCGGTCGTGGTGTTTGGCGATGCAGATATTGCCCGCATTGGTGCCATTCCTCGGGGATTGCCCAACCTGCAACTGCCCACCTTCCGACTGGGGGATCTAACGGACATGCTGCGCTATGGGCTGATGCTGGCGGTACTGGGGTCAATTGACTCCCTGCTGACTTCCCTTGTCGCCGATAGCCTATCGCGTACCCAGCACGATTCTGACCGGGAACTCATTGGCCAGGGTCTAGGCAACCTGCTATCGGGGCTCTGTGGGGGCTTGCCCGGAGCCGGGGCCACCATGCGGACGGTGGTGAATGTGCAGGCGGGGGGCAAAACCCCACTTTCGGGCATTATCCACGCCCTAGTACTCCTCCTCGTGGTGTTTTGGGCCGGACCCCTAACGGCCCAGATTCCCTACGCAGTCTTGGCGGGGCTGCTGCTCAAGGTGGGCTTTGACATTTTGGACTGGGGCTTTATCAAACGGGCTCCCCGCCTCTCGATCAAGGGCACAGGCATCATGTATCTGGTGCTGTTTTTGACGGTCTTTGTAGACCTAATTACGGCGGTGCTAGTGGGAGCCTTTGTGGCCAATATTCTGACCATCAAGCGGCTGACGGATGTGCAGAGCAATCGCATTCACGCCATTACCGATCCCGCCCAGGGCCAAAATCTGAGCCCAGCAGAGCAGGATATTCTCACTCAGTCCAAGGGAGATATCCTGCTCTTTCAACTCGGGGGGCCGATGAGCTTTGGGGCGGCTAAGAGTATTTCTCGACGACTGGCGATTGTCCGCAATTATCAAGTTTTAGTGCTGGATCTCAGCGAAGTGCCCACCATCGGCGTCACTGCGGCCCTCGCCATTGAATCCATGGTGCAGGATGCCCTCAAACGCGGTCGCCATGTGTGGATTGTGGCGGCCCCTGGACAGGTCCAGGACCGGATCCACAGTTTAGAATTACATTGCTTCTCGGGGCTGCGTACCAAGGCAAGACGAGGCGGAGAGAAGCCCGACTGTCCGCCGGTATACCAAGTAGAAGACCGCCACCAAGCCTTGCAGTCTGCCCTAGCACTGATCACTCAAGAGGCATCGGTGTAGGCCGCTTCTACCTTGTCCACATCCCGCCCGGTGATTAGGCGGGATCCCTGGTTGCGGGTGAAGTAGCCCCACATCCACTGGGTCATCACTACCACCTTGTTATCAAACTCAATCAGGTAAAAGATATGGACAAAGAGCCAGATCACCCAGGCCGGAAAGCCCGTGAGTTTGAGCCAATTGAAGTTGACCACCGCTGCGTTGCGGCCAATCACCGCTAGGCTACCCGCATCCCGGTAGTAAAAGGGGGGAATGGGCTCTGCCTTGAGCCGATGTTGGATCAGCTTGGCCACGTACTTGCCCTGCTGCATAGCCACCGGGGCCACACCGGGGAGGGGCTGACCGCCTTGGTGGGCGTAGTGGGCCAAGTCTCCTACGACAAAAATGTTGGCATGGTTGGGCAGACTCAGGTCCGCTTCTACGATTACTCGACCAGCGCGATCGCAGTCAGAGCCAGTCCGATCGGCGATGATTCTTCCCATGGCGGATGCCTTGACCCCAGCCGCCCAGAGTACGGTCTTGGTCCGCAATTCCGTTTCCTCATCCCCACTGCGAAGCCGAACACGGTCCCCCTCGATAGATGTGACCAAGGTTTTGGTCCGCACCTCCACCCGTTGCTTTTTCAGCGCCGCCTCCGCATGGGCCGACAGTTCCGGCGGGAAGGGGGGCAACAGCCGATCCATCCCCTCCACCAGGATGATCCGAGTTGCATCGGTGTCAATAGCGCGGAAATCCTGTTTGAGCGTGCTGTAGGCCAAATCCGCCAGGGCTCCTGCCAGTTCTACCCCGGTGGGTCCACCCCCCGCCACGAGAAACGTCATCAGGGCTTGGCGCTGCTCCGGATCCGTCTCCTTTTCCGCCGCTTCAAAGGCTAGAAAAATCCGCCGCCGCACCTCCAAGGCATCCTCCACGGTCTTGATGCTGGGGGCTAGTTTTTCCCAATGGTCATTGCCAAAGTAATGGTGAGCCCCCCCCGTGGCGATGATCAGGCTGTCATAGGGCACCGCTTGCCCCCGCTTCAACAGCACCTGCTGGGCATCGGGGTCAATGTCCACCACATCCCCTAACAACACCTGGGTATTGTCCTGGTGCTTGAGTACCGCCCGCAGTGGTGACGCAATGTCGCCGGGGGAGAGCCCCCCTGTTGCCACCTGGTACAGCAACGGCTGAAACAGGTGAAAGTTGCGGCGATCGATCAGCGTCACATCCACATGGGCGCGTCCCAATGCCTGGGCCGCGTAGAGCCCACCAAAACCACCGCCAATGATCACGACTCGATGGGGTGTCGTGGCCGCTGCGGGTGCTGTAGTTTCGGCCTGGGGACGGGTGAGGAGATTAGTCATAGCCTTGAGGCGAGGGGAGAAGGATAATTGTAAATATTTCTTGCTTCCCCTAACCTTACACGACCAAGCTAGGCATAACTGCTCATGACTGACGGAATGCTACTGCAAGCGACGTAAGGTTCATTCATACAACTTGGAAGATTTTGGAAGATTACAGAGAACCGAGCCCGTTGACTGCTGGCTGAGGCGTAAATACCCTAACCGTTCCATAGTGGTACACCTCGGCCCCTCACCGTTCGGCTGAGCGTGCGACTGAGCTCACGCCGAAGTCTCACCCCGAAGCCCTAGCCCTCTCCCCTTGAGACAGGGGACCGGAAAACGTTGGACTGGTGCGACGATAGCGTGCTGTAGGGTGCATAACGCTAAGATATTGCTTCGCCTACGCGAAGCAATGCACCGCAAGGATGTCATGCTCACCTATTTGCCAAGGCAGAGCCCCTTGTGTGTCCTGGAATCCCCTTTCATCCTTCTGCCCTCATCCTTCTGCCTTGCGGTACTAGGGGACTAGGCAAGCTCTGTCCGGGTTGAAAAGTCTTTGATTTACTAAAAAGAGCAGCGTTTCTCGGTAAATTCAGGGGCATACTGGGAGCGCAGGAGCATCCACTTGCAGTCATCCGTTGAGTAGCAGATCGGTTCGCTATCCGCATCTATGTCTAATCCCCACCCTGAACCTGATTCCGTCACTGATTCCATCACTGAATCTGAATACGATGAGCTAGCAACCTTAGCGGAGGCAGAATCCTTTGCCCTAGGGACCAAGTCGGTGCTAGCCCAGTTGCCGCTGTGGGAGGCCAGTTTAGATATCGGCGACCCTGGTCACGAAGCTGCCCACCTCTTTGAGGGGGAGCCCACCCTACCGGGCATCATTCTGACGGATGGTAAACGCTCGGTGGGCATGCTATCTCGCCAGCGCTTTTTGGAATATTTGCTGCGGCCTAAGGGAATTGATCTATTTCTGGCCCAGCCCCTACGGGTGATGTATAGCTATGCCCGCCTGCCCCCCTTAGTCTTGGCTCACACCACACCGATTCTGGCGGCGGCGCAGTTGGTCTTGCGGCGACCCTTAGATCAACAGGGGGAACCCTTGGTGGTGACTTCCCCTCGGGGTGATCGGCTGGTCCATATTCATGACCTGAATCGTGCCCATTGGCAAATTCGCGGCATTGAAACCCAGGTGCGCTATGAACGGGTCCAGGCTCAAATGCTGCAAAGTGAGAAGATGGCAGCCCTGGGACGGTTGGTAGATGGGGTTTCCCATGAGATTTTGGACCCCCTTGGCTTTATCTGGGGAAATCTAGCCCATTTGGGCCGCTATTGTCAGCAGTTGTTGGACCTGATCGCAGTCTATGAAGAGTCGGTGACTCTCCCTTCTGAGGCGGTGGCCCTCCTGCGGGAGGATATTGAACTGGACTATCTGCAAGAGGATCTGCCCAACACCATTCGTAGTATTCAGGGGGGGGCCGATCGCCTCAAGCGGCTGGCACTCAGCCTGCAAAATTTTTGCCATATCGACGATATCTATCCCAAGCCGGCTGACCTGCACGAACTCTTAGATAGTGTGGTGCTATTGCTCAAGAGTCGTCTCACGACCCAAATTGAAGTGGTGCGGGACTACGATCCGCTACCGCCTGTTACCTGTTTTGGGGGCCAGTTGAGCCAGGTGTTTATGAATATCCTCACCAATTGCCTAGATGCCCTCCTGGAGCGCACCAGTCGGCAAGATGCCTCTACTAATCCCTGGGAAGCAGCCCAGGATGGCCAGTCCCTGGAGGCGTTGGAGTCCCCTAAAATCATCATTTCCACCAGTCTCTGTCGTCCTCCCCAGGAGTTGGCCAATCCCGGTCAACGCTGGATCTCGGTGGTGATTGCTGACAATGGGCCGGGGCTGTCCCCTGCGGCCCAAGAGGAGGTGCTGCGGTCTTTTTCCATTGAGAAGCGTCTGGAAAAGGAAACCCATCTGGCCATGAGCTATCGCATCATCACGGCCAAGCATGGGGGTCGGTTTTATGTGCGATCGCGCAGTTTCTCCGACCACGAGACGGCACCGGGCATCGGCACCGAATTTGAGATTCGTCTCCCCCTGTATCCCCAAGGAGATTAGGGTTTTCGGCGAACAGTTTTCGGCGAACAAGGGGCTTAGGGACTCGCGGAAAAATAAGGTACCCGCTGATCGGGCTTCGACTCCGCTCAGCCCTCGATCACTGAAGGTTGAGCGAAGTCGTAAGTCTTTCAGACAGGCTCCGCCAACGCGCTTGCGTCTCCCGAAGGGAGAAAACCTGGCCACCTGGCACACCATTAATCCGCAGATCCCTAATGCTTCCAGTTCTCTCGGCGCAGCAGGGGGTTAACCCATTCGTTTAGTCCTTCCCCCACCAGAGACAGGCCGGTCACCATCAGCGTCAATGCCAGCCCTGGGAAAAGGGCCGTCCACCAGATGCCTGTGGGCAGGGCATCTAGGGCTTGACGAATATCGGCCCCCCACTCGGGGGTTTGCTCCGGTAGGCCCAACCCCAGAAATCCCAGCCCCCCCAGCACCAAAATGGCATCGGCGGCATTCAGGGTAAAGAGGACGGGCACACTCTGCACTACGTTCAAAAACAGGTAACGACTCAGTACCGCCCAGGTGGAGGCTCCCATGGCCTGGGCCGCTTCAATGAATAGCTCCGTCTTGACGCTCACGGTATGGTTCCGCACCACCCGGTAGTACTGGGGCACATAGGCAATGCTGAGGGCCACCGCCGCATTCACCACCCCTCTACCCACGACAAAGGCCAGGGTCACCGACAGCAGCAGTCCCGGCAAGGTGTAGATGGTGTCCATAAAGAACAGCAGTACCCGGTCTAGCTTGCCCCCCAGATAGCCGCTGACCATGCCCAGGGGCACCCCCACCACAACACTCATGGCGGTGGCCAGCAGCACCACCTGCCAAGCGGCGCGGGTGGCGAACAGAACCCGCGACAGCACATCGTATCCCTGGCGACTGGTGCCCAGCAGATGCTCCGCTGAGGGGGGCTGGTGGATGGGGTTACTCAGGGAGGTGGTGGGGTCTTGCAAAATGCCCCAGGCTTGGAGCGTGGGGGCCAAAAGTGCGATCGCAATAAAGAGCCCCGTAATCAGCACCCCCAACACCATAAATAGGACAGAAATATTTGCCCCCTGCCCCTTGGGCTTGAGCAATCGCAGCCAGGATTTTTTCATTGCAGGGGAAGTATCGCTGGAAGCCATGGCACAAATCCATCACAGGGCACCCCATTATCCCAGACTCCCCAAGTCCCCAACCACCCGGCATTAAAATGACCAAAATGACCGGGCTAATCGCTGCCGCTCTCTAAAGAGAACTCAATGCTCAGGAGTCCTCTTTAAGAGGACGGTAGCTATGAGCGCCGGAATTCCATTCCGGCGCAGGGTCGCAGCACTGAGGTGGACGAATGCCACCTCACTCTATAGGAGCCTGGGGCAGGTCGCCGGAGGCAGGATGTCATACTAAGGGGATGTTTGCACCGCACCTTGTCTGCCCATGACGGCCTCCACCGACTTCCTTGCCCAGCTCAACCCCTCCCAACGCCGCGCCGTCGAGCATTTTTGCGGTCCTCTGTTGGTGGTAGCGGGGGCGGGTTCCGGCAAGACCCGCGCCCTCACCTTCCGTATTGCCAACCTGGTCCTGAACCACCGGGTAGACCCGGAAAACATCCTGGCGGTCACCTTCACCAACAAAGCCGCCAAGGAAATGAAGGCCCGTATTGAGGTGCTCTTTGCCGAACAGGAAGCCCGCGCCAAACATGGCAAGGGACTCTCAGCCCTACCGGAGTATGAGCAGACCAAACTGAAATCCCAGGTCTATAAAACCGTTACCAAATATCTGTGGATTGGCACCTTCCACGCCCTCTGCTCCCGCATTTTGCGGTTCGACATCGAGAAATATCAGCACCCCCTTGGTTATAAATGGACCAAAGAATTCTCGATTTTCGATGAATCCGACGCCCAGGGTTTAGTCAAAACCATCGTCACTAAAACCCTGAGTCTCGATGACAAGAAATTCAACCCCCGCTCCGTCCGCTACGCCATTAGCAACGCCAAGAACCAAAATTTCACCCCCGATGAATTTGAGCGCGATCAACCCAACTACCGGGGTCGGGTGATTGCCGATGTCTATCGCCACTACGAAAAGGCATTGGCGGAAAATAATGCCCTAGACTTTGATGATCTGATTCTGCTGCCGGTGAAACTGTTGCAGCAAAACGAACAGCTCCTAGCCTATTGGCACAAGCGTTTTCGTCACATTCTGGTAGATGAGTACCAAGACACCAACCGCACCCAATATGATCTGATTCGCCTACTCTCCACCAACGGTGAAGATATTGAAAGCTTCAATAATTGGGAACACCGATCTACCTTTGTCGTAGGGGATGCGGACCAGTGCCTGCCGCCGGAAACCGAAATCCTCACGCCCCAGGGCCAAGTACCCATCCAATCGCTTCGGGTGGGGGATGAGGTGCTGTCTACCCTAGGGCAACGGACGCTGCACTCGGCCAAGATCACCCAGATTAAAACAGGGCGATTTAGCGGGGTGTTGTGGTGTGTAAAAGTAGGCGATGGCCCGGAGCCGGTCTCTGACCATCGCACCCTACGCGGCACCCCCCACCACATTGTCCTAGCCCGTGTGGTGCCCCTAGAAAATCGCCACTACGTCTACCTGATGTTTCGGGAAGACCGGGGCTACCGCATTGGCATCACCACCGGGCAGCGCTCCAACGACTACGGCAAAAAGGAAATCGGCTTTAAGGTGCGGGTTGCTCAGGAAAATGCCGACAAGCTCTGGGTGCTCAAAGCCACTGATAGCTATGAAGAGGCTGCTTACTACGAAGCCTATTTTGCGGCCAAGTACGGCTTACCCACGATGGTTTTCCACAGCGTGGGGCGCAAGCTTAGCATTTCAGACGAAACCATCTTCAAGTTGTTTTCTGAACTGGACACGTTCACCAGGGCCGAAGCCCTCATGCAGGATTTTTGGCTGCACCCGGAGTTTCCCCATTACCGACCCCAAAATGGGCTGCGACGACAGACCATTAACCTGACTATGTTTGGGAACGTCAGAAAGGAAAGACGCCCTCCCAAGGCTGACCATCGTATTCAGTGGTCCTCCAACCGGGCTGACATTGCTACCAATTTGACCGAGGCTGGATATCCTATCCGGGCTGGTAAGTTGCCGGGTACCTACCGCTTTGAAACAGCGAGAGCTGCCTATCCCGAAGCGGTTTCCACCGTGAAAGCGGTGGCCCAGGCAGGACGACTAGAGGTCCGCCGTCGCGCCCAGATTGACAGCGCAATCTATGATTTTTTGCCCCTGTCGCACCTTCATCCTGGGATGCGGGTGCTGGTGGACGTGGGGGGACATCTGGAGGAACAGGAAGTCACCCAGGTCTGGCAGGAGGAGTATGACGGTGAAGTCTATGACCTAGAGATCGATCGCAGCCATAGCTACGTCGCAGAGGGCATGCTTGTCCACAACTCCATCTACTCTTTTCGGGCGGCAGATTTTACCATTCTGATGAATTTTCAGAATGACTTTGGCGATGGCCTGCCGGACGACGATACCCGCAGCATGGTCAAGCTGGAGGAAAACTATCGCTCCACCGCCAATATTCTAGAGGTGGCTAACCACCTGATTGAAAATAACACCGAGCGCATTGACAAAATTCTGCGGGCTACGCGGGGTGAGGGGGAACCCATTCTTTGCTACCGGGCGGAGGATGAAACCTATGAAGCGGATTTTGTGGTTACCCAAATCCGCAATTTAGAGACCCAACATCCAGAGCTGAACTGGGGCCATTTCGCTATTCTCTACCGCACCAATGCCCAGTCTCGGGCCTTTGAAGAAGTCCTGACCCGCTACAGTGTCCCTTACCAAGTCGTGGGGGGGCTGCGGTTCTACGATCGCCGCGAAATTAAGGATGTGCTGGCCTATCTACGCGCGATCGCAAATCCCGCCGACACCGTCAGCCTCAAGCGCGTGATCAACGTACCCCGCCGGGGGGTGGGCAAAGGCACCCTAGACAAACTGGACCAGGCCACCCAAACCCTGGGGGGCATTCCCCTGTGGGAAATCCTCAGTGATGAAACCTCAGTCAAAACCCTGGCAGGGCGATCGGCCAAGGGAGTGCTGGAATTTGCCAACCTGATCAAGAAATATCGAGCGCGACTGGATACCGCCAAGGGTTCCGAAATTATCCAAGAACTGCTGGAGGACTCAGGCTACATCCAGGATTTGCAACGGGAGGGCACCGACGAAGCCCTAGAGCGGGCGGGCAACGTGCAGGAACTCTACAACGCTGTCCTCCAATTTGAAGAAGATACAAACAATGAAGATTCCTCCCTGATTGCCTTCCTCGCCAATGCCTCCCTGGCCTCTGATCTGGATGATGTCCAGGAAGGCGGCAAGGCCGTCTCGCTGATGACGCTGCATTCCTCTAAGGGATTGGAATTTCCCGTCGTCTTTCTGGTGGGCTTAGAACAGGGCTTGTTTCCCAACTTCCGGTCTTTGGAAGACCCCGCCTCCGTTGAAGAAGAACGCCGTCTTTGCTATGTGGGCATCACCCGCGCCCAGGAACGGCTGTTCATTTCCTATGCCCGCGCCCGTCGTCTCTACGGCACTCGGGAACCCGCCAGCCCTTCTCTGTTTTTGGCAGAACTGCCCCCGGACTACATCACAACAAATGTAGGGGGAGGAATGCCCAAGCGTATGGCCACGCCCCTACGAGCGGCCCGCCATCAGCAGGAAACCAGTGCTCGACCGGGGAGTGGAGCCCACGAGTCGGATTGGACAGCGGGGGATGTGGTGGTCCATCCCGCCTATGGAGCAGGGGAAGTCACCCATATTTTTGGGGCAGGCAACAAGATTTGCCTAGCGATTCAGTTTCCCGGCCAGGGTCGCAAGATTATTGACCCCAAGCTGACGAAACTCCAACGCGCCTCCCCCTAAAACCTCGGAGGTCTAAGCTCGCTGGGGTGTAGACCCGTACCTCTGAGGTGGCAGTTTCGCCCTTCTGCAACCAGAAAGTCCTTACCTACAATCAAGCCATGGGATTCAGCCCTATTGCTGTCCATCCCTCGTTAGCCGGAGGCAAGAACACCATGAATCAATTCAAAACCGTGGCGCTGTTGGGTCTACTGAGCGCCCTGCTGATTTCCATCAGTTACAGCGTTTTAGGCGGCACCCTAGGCGCGATCGCGGGGATTGCCCTGGCCGCCGTCACCAACCTGGGAGCCTGGTACTACTCTGACCGCATTGCCTTGGCCGCCTATAGCGCCCAGCCCATCACGCCCCAGCAAGCGCCCGAACTCCACCGCATGGTTAAGCGTCTTGCTCAAAAAGCTGGGATTCCTACCCCAGCGGTGTATGTGATTCCCCAAGCATCGGCCAATGCCTTTGCCACCGGGCGCGACCCGCAACATGCCGCCGTCGCCGTCACCCAGGGCATTGTGGACATGCTCCCCGCTGATGAACTGGAGGGGGTCATCGCCCATGAACTCACCCACATTCTCAACCGAGATACCCTGACCCAGGCCGTCGCCGCCACCATCGCCGGGGCAATCTCCTTCCTGGCCCAAATCCTTAGCTATGCTATGTGGTTTGGTGGCGGCTCTCGGGACAATGAAGGGCAAAATCCCCTGGCGCTACTAGCGACAGTTCTCCTAGCCCCCATTGCCGCCACCGTGATTCAGTTGGGCATTTCCCGTACCCGCGAGTTTTCCGCCGATGCCGGAGCCGCCAAGCTGACGGGAAATCCCCAAGCCTTGGCCCGTGCCCTGCGCCGATTGGAGGCCGGAGCCCAGCGTGTTCCCATGGCTGGCAACCCCGCCTTTGCGCCTCTGATGATTGTGAATGGGCCGTCTAAACAGTTTCTCAGCAACCTCTTCGCCACCCACCCCGCCACCGATCAGCGCGTGGAGCGCCTGCTATCCATTGACGTAGCCCCCAGTTCCTCGCTGGTTTGATTCTTAGCCTCATCTCTGAATCATGGGCAGCACTAGTGCTGCCCATGATTCAGTTTTTCTTTTGCCAGCGAAAATTAGCGGTGTCTTGTAAGTAGATGGGCGCAATGATTTATAAGACCGGGCTTGCTCCTTGGGCTAGATGCTTGCGTCTCCCGGAGGGAGAAACCCCAACAGGAAGGTCAATGTAATTTGACCCATCTACTGAGTTGCTTTGTTAGTTACTCTAGTAACCGTCCCTAGGATCCTCGTTAAAACCGCTACAGATTCCTGGGCCAGGGTTTAGGAAACTTTACAAAACATGGGATCTGGGGCACGATCTCAGAGATATAGCAAATGTCAATGCGTCCTAGCTACGGCATGATAGCCAGACTGGCTTGAAGCTAGAGTTTTCCCTGCGGCAAGACTCTGATTCTGAGCTTGGGGTTATCAGGGTGGCTTAGGGGCAGTTTGAGGGTTTTGGTCATGGATCGCTTGAGGCTGATAGAGAAGTGGTGCCTGTGGGGGCACATCGTGTCAATGGCATTTGGTTTGGCAGGGTTGCTGCTGGTGATGCCCCATCCAGAGATTCTGGAGTATTTGCCCGCTGGTCCTTTCATGTACCGCTGGAGTCTAGCGGGGGGTGGGGTGATTTATATCCTGCTGGGGACGATCGCGGTAGCTCTGTACACCTATCGCGTGCTGGGACTCCGAACTCTGCTCACCTTCCTGATTCCCGCTGTGGGGTTATCTCTGAGTAGTGAACTTCTGGGCACGAGTACGGGCTTTCCCTTTGGCGACTACACTTACCTCAATGGTCTCGGTTATAAGATTGCGGCTCTGGTGCCCTTCACAATTCCCCTGTCTTGGTTCTATCTGGGAATTTCGGCTTATCTACTAGCGCGGGGGGGCATTCTTGCGGGATTGCGATCGGGGCTGCTGCGACAGATGGCCGCGATCGCAACTGGAGCCCTGCTGCTGATGTCCTGGGACTTTGTGTTGGATCCGGCCATGAGCCAGACCGCCATGCCCTTTTGGTACTGGCACACCCCCGGCGCGTTCTTTGGGATGCCCTATCAGAACTTCTTCGGCTGGTTTGGAACTGGGGTGGTGTTCATGACCGTAGCCGCCTTGTTTTGGCGCAGTAGCGATCGCCCCACCACCCTAGAGCGATCGCAGTTGACCAGTCCCCTAGTGATCTACCTGGCTAACTTCGCCTTTGCCATGGTGATGAGCCTCGCCAGCGGCATGTGGGTGCCCGTGGGCCTAGGGATTGTAGTGGGGGCGATTCCCGCTGTCCTCTGTTGGCGCGCCGCCGATGAGGGTAGCGATCACCCCGCTGTCACCGAAAACCTAGATGCCCTGCGGATGCCTGCTACGACCGCTGGCGCTGGCACCAAATAGATGGAGACTGCTAATCTCGGTGACCTACTGCCCAGTGGGCTCTGGATCAGTGCGATCGCACTTTTGCTGTTAGTCCTGCAATTTCCAGCGGTAATGGTACTGCTATCTCGCCTCTTGCAGGGGCCACGCCGCCGTCCCCCACTGCAACCCCGACGGGCAGAACCCCACCACATCGGCTCCGTTAGCGTCGTCATCCCCACCCTAAACGAAGTCACACGCCTGTCCCCTTGCCTAGAGGGCATTGGCCGACAGACCTATGAGGTGCGGGAGGTGCTGGTGGTAGACAGTCGCTCCCAGGACGGCACGCCGGCACTGGTTAAGCAGGCCCAATCCCGCGATCCCCGCTTTCGGCTGTTGACGGATGATCCCCTGCCCCTGGGCTGGGTGGGTCGGCCCTGGGCATTGCATACCGGCTTTCTCCACAGTTCGACCCAGAGCGAGTGGATTTTGGGGGTAGATGCCGATACTCAGCCCCAGCCCGGTTTGGTCGCGGCACTCATCGCAACTGCCGAAGCGGAGGGCTACGATCTGGTTTCCCTATCCCCCCAGTTCATTCTGAAAACACCGGGGGAGTTATGGTTGCAACCCGCCCTACTGATAACCCTGGTTTATCGCTTTGGTCCCACGGGCTCCCAGGCGGTGGATGCGGAGCGGGTGATGGCCAATGGCCAATGTTTTCTCTGTCGCCGCACTCTCCTGGAGTCCCTGGAGGGCTACACCAGTGCCCGCCAATCCTTTTGCGATGATGTCACCCTGGCCCGCTACGCCGCTCAGCAGGGGGCGCGGGTGGGCTTTTGGGACGGGGCATTACTACTCAAGGTCCGCATGTATGAGGGGTTTCAGGAAACCTGGCGGGAATGGGGCCGTTCCCTAGACCTCAAGGATGCGTCTTCTCGGGGACAGGTATGGGGCGATCTCTGGTTTCTCACCAGTATTCAGGCCCTCCCTTGGCTGGCCCTCCCTTGGCTCATTGGCGCAGCCCTGGGGGGATCTATCACCCTGCCGGTGCAGATTGCCCTAGGCATCAATGCCAGCCTGGTGGCGGTGCGCTTTGCTCTGCAATGGGCCATTTTGCCTTCCTATGATCTGAGTCAGGCACGGAGCCGCTGGATCTTTTGGCTGTCGCCCCTGGCAGATGCGATCGCAGTAGCCCGGATTTGGCGCTCTTCCCTGCGTACTCCGACCCGTTGGCGAGGCCGGGAGTATGACTCGGGGGTGAGGGGGTGAGGGGGTATGGGAGTGTGAGGGTGTGGGGGTATTGGGGTATTGGTAGGGTGCATAGCGCTAGGGCGCGGCTTCGCCAACGCGAAGCAATGCACCGCAATGCACCGCTAAGGCTGGTACCTTGATGACGGGGACTTCGGTTCCCGATTCCCCTGCGCTATTCCGCTGTTTGACAAGGCATTTGAAAAGGCAGATCTATGTCGTTGATTCGCGATCTACACCGCCAACTGGTGCAAAAGGAACGCTCCGCCGTTGAAGTCACCCAAGCCTATCTGACTCGTATTGAGCAGCTAGAGCCAACCCTCCACAGCTTTTTGACGGTGACGGTGGACCAAGCCCTAGCCCAGGCCCAGCGGGTAGATGCCCAAATTGCCGCTGGGGATGATGTGGGCCTCCTCGCAGGGATTCCCATTGCCCTCAAGGACAACCTCTGTACCCAGGGAATTCCCACCACCTGCGGCTCGCGGGTACTAGAGGGGTTTGTCCCCCCCTATAGTTCGACGGTGACTGCGCGGCTGGCGGCGGCAGGTGCGATCGCACTGGGCAAAACCAATCTGGATGAGTTTGCCATGGGCAGCTCTACGGAAAACTCCGCCTACCAGGTGACGGGGAATCCCTGGGATCCCTCCCGTGTTCCGGGCGGCTCCTCCGGGGGATCGGCGGCGGCGGTGGCGGCGGATGAAGCCCCCATTGCCCTCGGGTCTGACACCGGCGGATCAATTCGCCAGCCTGCGGCCTTCTGTGGTGTCGTGGGGCTGAAACCCACCTATGGCCTGGTTTCCCGCTATGGCCTCGTAGCCTATGCCTCTTCCCTAGACCAAATTGGCCCCTTCGCCCGCACCGTGGAGGATGCCGCCATCCTGTTGGGTGCGATCGCGGGTCATGATCCCCGCGACTCCACCAGTCTCCAGGTCAAGATTCCCGACTATACGGCGGCGCTGAAACCGGGTCTCGACTGCAAGGGACGCAAGGTAGGGGTGATTCAAGAAACCTTTGGTGAAGGGCTCGATCCAGAGGTGGAAACTGCGGTGCGAACTGCGATCGCGCAACTGGAAGCCCTAGGCGCAGAGGTAGTCCCCATTTCCTGCCCCCAGTTTCGTTACGGGGTGCCCACTTACTACATCATTGCCCCCTCCGAAGCCTCCTCAAACCTGGCCCGCTATGACGGCGTCAAGTATGGCCTACGGGCGGATAACGACAGCCTGCTGTCCATGTACAGCAAAACCCGCGCCCAGGGGTTTGGCTCCGAGGTCAAACGCCGGATCATGATCGGCACCTATGCCCTATCGGCAGGCTACTACGACGCCTATTATCTCAAGGCCCAAAAGGTTCGTACCCTGATCAAGCAGGACTTTGAGCGGGCCTTTGAGCAAGTGGATGTGTTGGTGTGTCCCACCGCCCCCACTACCGCCTTCAAAGCGGGGGAAAAGGTGGATGATCCCCTCAGCATGTATCTGTCGGACCTCATGACAATTCCCGTAAACCTAGCAGGGCTACCGGGCATGAGTCTTCCCTGTGGCTTCGACCGGGGGGGAATGCCCATCGGCCTACAACTGATTAGCAATGTGCTGCGGGAAGATGTGCTGTTTGAGGTGGGCTATACCTATGAGCAGGCCACCGACTGGCATCGGCGGTCACCGAATCTGGCCTAAGCCTATTCCCAGGGATGAAGCATTCCTTTAGGAGTAGAGATCAAATAATGTGGGATAGCCGTCCCGGCTGTCCACGGTCAGGCCAGATGCCTGACCCAAAAGAATTGCACATTACAAGGATCCGGTTTCCTTAATGCCGTCACCCCTGTCCCCCTCAGTTGTCCCCAAAACTGAGGGCACGTCCCCGCACCGATAGGTCAAACTGGCCCCGGTTATAGACCACTTGGCCGTTCACCAAGGTCATCACCGGCCATCCGGTCAGGGGCCAGCCCTCAAAGGGGCTCCAGCCACATTTCGTCTGCAATCCCTGGCGGGTGACGGGAGCCACCGTTTCATAGTCCACCAGCACCAGATCCGCATCGTAGCCCGGTGCGATTTTGCCCTTGTTGGCAATGCCGTAGGCGGCGGCAGGGGCGGCAGACATCCAGTGGGCCACCTGGGCCACGGTGCAGCGGCCCGCCTTGGCCTGGGTCAGCATCAGGGGCAGAGAGGTTTCTACCCCCGGCATTCCAGAAGGACTGTGGGGGTAGGGTTTGGCTTTTTCCTCTAGGGTGTGGGGAGCGTGGTCCGTGGCGATGAAGTCGATCACCCCATCCAGTAACGCCTGCCACAGAGTTTCATTATCTTGCTGCGATCGCAGGGGCGGATTCATCTGGGCCAGGGTACCGATGGTGCCGTAGGCATCGGTATTCAGCACCAAGTGCTGGGGCGTCACCTCCGCCGTCACCCAGGCGGGCTTGTCCTGCCGCAGCAGGTCCGCCTCAATACCCGTAGAAAGATGCAGAATATGCAGCCGCCGCTGGTATTTCTTCGACAGCTTCAGCGCCAGTTGGGTTGCCTCTAGGGCTGCTTGGCAATCTTGGATTTGGGAATGGATCGCTGGGTCCGTCTGGCCAGCAAACTGCTGCTTGCGAGCCAGAATCCGGGCCTGATTTTCCGCATGGACGGCGATCAGGCGATGGCCGGTGGCAAAAATAGGCTCAATCGCCGCCTCCGTATCCACCAACAGCGCTCCATGGTTAGATCCCATGAAGATCTTGATGCCGCAGGTGGGGTTCGCAGTGCGGAGGTCTGGCAGATTTTCCGCCGTTGCCCCAATAAAAAAGCCATAGTTCACTAGACATTTCTCTGCCGCCAGGGCCAACTTAGCCGTCAGCACCTCCTGGGTAATGGTCAGGGGGCGCGTATTGGGCATTTCCAAAAAAGAGGTGACTCCGCCCTTGGCGCAGGCACGGGTGGCGGTGTGTAGGTCTTCCTTGTGCTCCAGCCCCGGTTCTCGGAAATGAACTTGGGGATCAATCACACCGGGCAGCAGCAACAACCCCGTGGCATCAATATCCGTAGCATCCGAACTCGCTGTCACTGTCCCTACGGATCCCACGTCGGCAATACGATCCCCCACAATCCGCACATCTCCAAGCTCCACCTCCCCGGAGGGCATCACAATCTGAGCATTGCGGATGAGCTGCTCTTGGGTCGCCATGGCTATCTGTCCTCAAATGTGGTGGCCTGCACGGTACATCCACACTATCGGATTAGCCATACGACTTGGCAAGTAACGGGCAGAAAAATCAGGGAGAGAAGAACTTGGCGTTGGAAGCTCTAGCATCTTCCTGGCCTCAGGCTTCCGTGCCTGGACTGGGGAGGGTTTCCAGGTACAGCAAAAACTCCAGTAGTTCTTCGTCACTGAGATCATGGCGCGATCGCTTATTGTAGGTGGCCTCTAGGTACTCCCGCCCCTCGGCGACGGACCATCCGAGACGCTGCAATTCAACCCCAGTTTGGGCAATCACATCTGAAAGGTCAACAGGGGCAGGGGATGACAGATGGGCAGGCAGTTCTGATGCTGCTGGGGATTCTGGCAGTTCTGGCGGTTTCGTGACGGCAGTTGGGATGGTTAGGGACCGGCCCAAAGGGGCCATCGCGGTTTTGGGAGTTGTGGCCTGATCTGGAGTCTGAGTGGGTATTGGATTTGAGTTCTGGGCCGGAATCTGGGTCGCTTCGGGAGGGCTGGCCTTGGACTTCGGGGGCGGCGGTACAATCGCCATGGGAACCACTGGGGCGAAGGATTCTGGTGGCACCGGCATCCCATCCTCCTCTGGCCAAGAGGGTACTGCCTCTGGAGACGGTAGGGGGTCTAGGGATGTCAGGGGTGGCTTCAGCGGCGATAGGGACAATCTTTCCGGCACAGACGGTAGGGTTGCAGGAGAGAAAGCGAATTCGGCGGTTAGTCCTAGCATCTCCAGAGCCCGGTGGCGGGCTTTGTCTTCGGCGGTTTCTAGGTGGCTATCTGCCGCCAGGGCCGTGGCCAGCACCACAGCGGTGGGGCTGTACTGTCGCAATTCGACCCGAACCAGAAATTGGCTATTGTGAATGCCTAGGAGTTCGCTGATCAATGCCCCGTTGGGATAGCGATCGCGAAATCGTTGCCATGGAGAAGCCATTGTCATACGTACTGCCAGAACTCTGGGAGAGATGTCCAGATTCCTTTACCTTAGAGGTATGGTGGCAGATTGGAGCGCAAAACCTGGAAAGCCCCAGGCTCACCATGGGCTCAACCCTAGGATCTACCGAGCCCATTCTAAAATCCTCAGTTCCCTACCCCATTCATCAACAAACACCCACTGTGATCAAGGCCCACCGGAATGCTGGATCAACTCCTTAACTTTTCCTCCAATATCGGGGTCGATACCCTGCTATTGCTACCAGTCCTAATCGCGTTGGAAGTGGTGCTGTCTGCCGATAATGCCATTGCTCTAGCCGCGATTGCCCAGGGGCTAGATTCAGAGGTTCTCCAGCGGCGTGCCCTCAACATTGGCTTGGTAATTGCCTTTGGGTTGCGGATGACGCTGATCTTGACCGCCACTTGGGTTCTCCGGTTTTGGCAGTTTGAGGTGATGGGGGCTGCTTACCTACTGTGGTTGGTATATCAGCATTTTCGGGGGGCTGTGGATGATAAACACCATCACCATGGCCCTCGCTTTGCGTCCCTATGGCAAGCCATTCCCATCATTGCCATGACGGACTTAGCCTTCTCTCTGGATAGTGTCACTACTGCGATCGCACTGTCCCGTGATCTGTGGGTCGTACTTCTGGGGGGCACCATCGGTGTCGTCACCCTACGATTCATGGCAGGGCTTTTTATCCGCTGGTTAGAAGAGTTTGAGTATTTAGAAGACGCCGGCTTTGTCACCGTAGCCGTCGTTGGGGTACGCCTGCTGGTGCGGGTAATCAATCCCGACTGGGTTCCCCCCGAATGGGCTATGGTGGCGGCGATTGGTCTGTTGTTTGCCTGGGGGTTCTCGAAGCGCTGTCCGCCCCAGGAAGCGAGTGAGGCCAATGCCAAAACCGCCATAGCCTCAGGAATATCCCAGTCCGTAGCCGAAGCTGCTGCCACCTCCGATCAGCGCTAGCCCCAGATCAGAACTACTTCCACTAGAGAACGCCGCCCTGTCAAGGTCGGCGTTCTCTAGTGGAGTTCTACCGAGCTCAGTATTCCTGCCTCTGTCCCCTGTCCCCTCTCCCCTGTCCCCTAAATTTAGATCCCTAATCCACCAGATGGTGATCCATGGCGAAGCGCACTAATTCTGCCCGATTGGTGGTGTCAGTTTTGCGCAGAAGACTACTGACATGTTTTTCTACGGTGCGGGGGCTGAGATAAAGCCGATCGGCAATTTGGGCATTCGAGAGCCCCTCCGACAGCAGATCCAGCACACTATGCTCCCGTGCCGTAAAGGCTAAGTTTCTCTCCAAGGTATGGGCAAGGGGATCGGGAGCACTGGAGGCAGCTTGAGAGGGCTGAATAGCAAGGCTGTACTGCAATAAAGCCGCTTGCACCAACTGCGATCGTTCCAGTAAATTCCGCACCACTGCCCCTAGCTCATCTAGCTCAAAGGGCTTTTCTAAATAGGCATCACAGCCGGTTTGATATCCCCGCACCCGTTCTCGGGTTTCACTGTGGGCGGTCAAAAACACCACAGGCAATAGTCGCCAGGCAGGACGCTGCCGTAGGGATTTCAGCAAGGCATACCCATCCAGACGCGGCATAGTGATGTCCGTAATGATGAGCTGGGGCTGGAGGGTTTCCACCCGTTCCAGAGCATCCCAGCCATCCTTGGCGGTCATTACAGAATAGCCCTCTAGCTCTAGATAACCCTGAATGGAGAGACGAGTGCCCTCGTCGTCTTCTACAACGAGAATGGTCAGCGGCATGAAGTTTGGCCAGAATGCAGCAGATGGGCAAAAAAATTCCCTAACTATAGGCTAAGGGCTGCACCTCTACTCGGGAGCTTCCGGAGCAGAAGTTAAAGTAACTTAGCTATTTTCGGTAGGTTACCGTTATTGTCATGGGTCGTTGCCGCTCTCCCTGCAACTGCACTCCGCGATCGTTGGCTTCTAGATGCCGCAGAATTCGATACACCGTCTCGATCTGATCCTGGGCTTGGGCCTGGGTCACCAGTTCCCCCAGGGACAGGGATCCCTGACTGGCCTGAAGGACAGACAGGATCTGGTTTTGTAGGGCCAGGATGGAGGCACCAGCCTTTTTCCCAGCTTCCACACCGGGCTGGTGGTAGGCGTTGATATTCACCAGGCAGGCATAGAGGCTGACAGCTCGCTCATAAAGGGCAATCAGGGCTCCAATTATGGGGGGTGTGACCGCTGGAATGGTGACGGTAATAGAATCCCGTTGGTTGTCATACAGCGCTTGCCGAGTGCCCTGGAGCAGCCCCGAAAGGTAGTCGCCAGCGGTGACCCCCGGTTCCATTTCCAGGGACGGGCCTTGTCGGTCTTGCAGCACTTCGATGAAGGTGACAAAGAAGTTATTGACTCCCTCCCGCAGTTGCTGCACGTAGGCGTGCTGATCTGTGGAGCCCTTGTTGCCGTAGACAGCGATGCCCTGGTGAACGACGTTGCCGTCTAGATCGGTCTCCTTGCCCAGGGACTCCATCACGAGTTGCTGGAGGTAGCGGCTAAACAGCAGCAGACTGTCCTTGTAGGGCAGTAACACCATGTCCTTTTCCCCTTTTCCCTTGCCCGTGTAATACCAACTCAGGGCCAAGAGCGCAGCGGGATTTTGCTTCAGGTTCGGAATACGGGTGGCCTCATCCATTTCCTTGGCCCCCGCCAGCATGGCCCGAATATTGATCCCCTCTAGGGCAGCAGGGAGCAGCCCCACAGCAGAGAGTTCTGAGGTGCGTCCCCCCACCCAGTCGCGCATGGGAAAGGTTTCCAGCCAACCCTCGGCCTGGGCACGTTGGGCTAAATTGCTGTCTAGGCCGGTAACGGCCACCGTCTGGCGGGGAAAGTTGAGTCCCCGCTGCTGGAAGCGGTGCTTCACTTCCTCCATGCCATTGCGGGTTTCGGGGGTGCCGCCGGATTTAGAGATGACGAGGACTAGGGTTGTGGCAAGGCGATCACCCAAGCTATCTAGGACGTGATCAATCCCGGCTGGGTCGGTGTTGTCGATAAAGTGCAACCGCAGTAGGGGTTTAACCCCGCTCAGGGCTTGAGAGACGAACTGGGGGCCTAGGGCCGATCCGCCAATGCCAATAGATAGGACATCGGTGAAATGTTCCTGGCCGGGGGGATAGATATTACCGGTATGGATTTGTTTGGTGAAGGTTTCAATCTTGTCTAGGGTACTGAGGATGTCTTGTTTTAAGTCAGGGGTTGGGGCGAGGTCTGCATCCCGTAGCCAGTAGTGGCCCACCATGCGCCCTTCGTCTGGGTTTGCGATCGCACCCCCTTCTAAAGCCGCAATCGCTTCAAATGCCTGGGCAAATTTGGGCTGCATCTGAGCCACAAAGCCATCATCAAAGCGAACCCGACTGATATCCAGATAGAGCCCCAACCCTGGGTGGTAATAGAGCCAGTCCTGGTAGCGCTGCCACAGTGCTGTGGAATCCATCTAAAGCGGTCCTCTTAAATCGTAAAACGGCTGGGGGAATGCTCTCCGACATGCAGTTTAAGGGACAGACGCAGGCGATGGTGTTTTTGCGCAACTGGATTTTAGATTTCCCCACTCCCCCAGCCCAATACCTCAACCCGATCCCACCGTCTGATAGACTTAAATCTTGAGAGAAGACAGGTCAAAGCCACGAGAATTGGGCAGTTTTGGAGGATAGAGGCCGTGGAGAGCACCCTAGGATTAGAGATTATTGAAGTCGTTGAAAAAGCTGCGATCGCGTCTGCGCGCTGGATGGGTAAGGGCGACAAAAACACGGCGGATGAGGTCGCAGTGGAAGCCATGCGGGAACGCATGAATCAAATCCACATGCGGGGCCGCATCGTCATTGGGGAAGGGGAGCGGGACGACGCCCCCATGCTCTACATCGGCGAAGAAGTGGGCATCTGTACGCAACCCGATGCCACATCCTACTGCAACCCTGATGAGTTGATGGAGATCGACATCGCCGTTGACCCCTGTGAAGGCACCAATCTCTGTGCCTACGGGCAGCCCGGTGCCATGGCGGTATTGGCGATTTCCGAAAAGGGGGGACTATTCCACGCTCCTGATTTCTATATGAAGAAGTTAGCTGCCCCTCCCTTGGCTAAAGGCAAGGTGGACATTCGTAAATCCGCCACCGAAAATCTGAAAATTTTGGGCGAGTGCCTAAACCGCGCCATTGATGAACTGGTAGTGGTGGTCATGAAGCGCGATCGCCACACCGAGTTAATCAAAGAAATTCGGGACGCTGGGGCGCGGGTACGCTTAATTTCTGATGGCGATGTGTCCGCTGCCATCTCCTGTGCCTTCTCTGGGACCAATACCCACGCCCTAATGGGCATTGGGGCAGCACCGGAAGGGGTCATTTCCGCTGCCGCCATGCGTTGCCTAGGTGGTCACTTCCAGGGCCAGCTCATCTACGACCCTGCCGTGGTCAAAACTGGGCTGATTGGGGAAAGTCGAGAGAGCAACATTGCCCGCCTAACGGAAATGGGCATCACCGATCCGGACAAGGTGTACGAAAGTGAGGAACTGGCCTCCGGTAACACGGTTCTCTTTGCCGCCTCGGGTATCACCCCCGGCACCCTAATGGAGGGCGTTCGATTCTTCCATGGGGGTGTCCGGACCCAGAGTCTGGTTATTTCTAGCCAATCCAAGACCGCCCGCTTTGTGGATGCCATCCACATGGTAGAAGAACCCAAATTGCTGCAACTGAGATAGTGGACACCCCTACCGAAGTGCACAGCTATCCACCCCTAGGAGATGCCTACTCAATCCAGGGCAATCGTCCTAAACAGGGACCACCCTGGAAATTGAGAAGGTCTACCTAGTACCGCAGGGCGTAAATCAGCCCACTATTGTCGCACCAGCCCAACCTTTTCCGGTCCTCTCTCCCCTTGGGAGAGGGAGAGGGTGAGGGGCCGAGGGTGCCACGATGGAACGGCCAGGGTATTTCCGCCGCCCAGTACTAGTCCGCCTACTGATAGGGATGATGCGATGGTCTAAAGACCGGCCCAGAGGGCCATCGCGTCATCCCTATTTTGTGGGTATAGGTTAGGCTTGATGGACTTTTGTTGAGTTTCCTTGAGTCCCGCTAGCGTTGTTATTTAACTTCAGAAATGCTGGTGAGGGAACCGATCATCGTCAGATAGGTTCAGCTACCATCCCCTTTTCATTCGCTGGATAACAAAAAACCTTAGTTGGGAGGACACATGAATATTGCTGTTGTGGGCTTGAGCCATAAAACTGCCCCGGTAGAAGTTCGCGAAAAACTCAGCATTCCCACGCCTCAAACCGGAGAAGCGATCGCCCAACTCACCAGCTCCCCCCATATCGACGAAGTTGCCATTCTCAGCACCTGCAACCGTCTTGAAATCCTCATCGTCACCCAGGAAACTGAGCAGGGCGTACGGGCCGTCACCCAGTTTCTCTCCGACTACGGCAAAGTGCCCCTAGCAGCTCTCCGAGAACACCTATTTATCCTCCTGCACCAAGACGCCGTCATGCACTTGATGCGGGTCTCAGCGGGCCTCGACAGTTTGGTACTTGGGGAAGGGCAAATCCTCTCCCAGGTTAAGCACGCCCATAAACTGGGTCAACAACACAAGGGTGTCAGCCGCATCCTCAACCAGCTCTTGAAGCAGTCTATCTCCGCAGGCAAACGGGTCCGCACTGAAACCAGTATTGGCACTGGTGCGGTCTCTATTAGTTCCGCTGCTGCGGAGCTAGCCAAAATGAAAGTCCCCCACCTAGAGGGTTGTCGCATCAGTATTCTAGGGGCAGGGAAAATGGCGCGCCTGTTAGTGCAACACCTTCTGGCCAAGGATTCCTGCAAGATCACCATCCTCAACCGCACTCTCCAACGGGCAGATGAACTGGCGGCCCAGTTCAACGGAGCGGGCATCCAAACGGGCACCCTCGACACCATGGTAGAGACAGTGTGCAACTCCGATGTGGTTTTCACCTGCACCTCGGCAACGGAGCCTATTCTCGACCGAGCTACCCTAGAGCCGTTGCTAGGCGCAAAACAGTCCTTGATGCTGTTTGACATTGCTGTCCCCCGCAACGTCCACACCAATGTCAACGAACTGGAGGCAGTACAAGCCTTCAATGTGGACGATCTCAAGGCGGTGGTGGCCCAAAACCAAGAGAGCCGTCGGCGTATGGCCATGGAGGCAGAGGCGCTACTGGAGGAAGAAGTGGAAGCCTTTATCGACTGGTGGCGTTCCCTGGATACGGTTTTCACCATCAGTAGCCTGCGAAACAAGGTGGAGTCAATCCGTAAGCAGGAGCTAGAGAAGGCACTTTCTCGCATGGGCAATGAGTTTGCCGGGAAAAACCAAGAGGTCGTGGAAGCCCTTACCCGAGGCATCGTCAACAAGATTCTCCACGACCCCATGGTGCAACTGCGGGCACAGCGGGATATCGAAGCCCGACAGCAGGCCATGCACATTCTGCACACCCTCTTTGACCTGGATCCTCTGCCCAACAGCAAGTTCGGCTAAGGAACCTGGATCCTTTAATTTGCAATTCTTGTGGGTCAGGCATCTTGCCTGACCTTGGACAGCCGGGACGGCTATCCCACGTTATTTGATCTCTACCCCTAATTGGACCTCCCCTACCATCGGGCTTCGCCTAAAAGGCGATAACTACAACCCATTCCCAATCAGGATAAAGGGTGCCCAGTAATAGGGATGGGTCAGGTTATTGATAACAGTTGCCGGTAATCCCTGATGGCGGCTACTGACCACCTCAATCGAGCCCCTGGGATCCAGGCCACTGGTCGCGGTAAAATCCCCACTAATCAAGGCCACCTGGGCTTGGCGCAGGGCTTCCGCCTTACTCATACCCTGGTCGAGATACCCATAGAAGGCGTTCATCAAGACCTGAGTGCCGCCATCGTTGACCTGCCATAGGGACGCGATCGCAGCCCGCGCTCCCGCCGCCTGCATCAGATAGCCAAACCCCAAAATCTCTTCCCCACTGCCCAGGGCATCTCCCCCCAGCCCCGTCTCGCAGGCACTCAACACCACCAGTTCTACCCGGTTAAAGCGCCCCTGCCAGGTATCTCGAATCTCTTGCAGTGAGAGGCGATCGCCATTGCCAAACAAAATGAAGGAATCCCAAGGAGCACCGGGGACAAAGGCGGCATGGGTAGCCAGATGGACAATGGTATGGCTATCCATAGCCAGTTCCACCACGGAGCGGCTGAACTCGTCATTGTTGAACGTCGTGGTGCCAGGGAAAGCCGCCGCCAAGTTCTCTACCTCCACCCCGGCAAAGGGCAACCCCCCAAAGGAAAAAGAGCGCTGTCCCACCTGAAACTCAAAGAAGCCCTGACTAAAGGCCGCTGCCAAGATCTGGGGCTGGCTGTTGGGAAGCAGTCCCAGGTTTTGCAAACTGGCGGCGGTGATGTGGTTGATGCGATACTGCTCCACCAGCCATTGTTCCCCATCGTGGAGCGCCGCTAGGGGGATGTAGCGCAGTGCTCCATCGGGGGCGTAGAGCAGGGTTTCGGCCCCAATGGCGGCTAGGTCGTCGGCCATGGGGGCAATCAGCCATTGATAAAGCTGTTGGGCAATGGGTCGGGGATCGCTGAAGGGATCATCCAAGGCTTGCCGAAACGCCAGAATCGCCTCGTTCAACTCTCCCTGGCTGACGGCAACGGGGTAGCGGGCTGGTTCGCTGAAGGGGGTGAGCAGCACCAATTCCAACCGATCCGGCAGAATCACGGGATAGATCATCACCGCATTCTGATCTAGCGCTGCGAGGCTCTGTTGCAGATTCACAAAACTCTCCAGTTCCGCCAGCAAATCCTGGCTCTGGTTTCCTGGGGCCAGTTGGGCCACTAGGCTCTGAATCTCAGGGCTGGTAATAAATCCCCGAAAGTCCTGGATCTGCTGCTGCTGCTGCGTATCCAACGCCGCCAGTTGCTGTCGCTGGGCTTCGGAAAGCTGCCCGAAGGGAATCGCCCGCAACTGCGCCAACTGGTAGCCAATGGCCACGGTGCGGTTACTAATCTCGGTCTCTGCCCCCCGTAGGTCAACGCCGCTCTGGGTCTGGGCATTGCTGCGCACGCCCCCCAGGTAATCGTCTAGTTCCTGCACTCGCAGCAAGTCCAAAACCCGCTGCGCCTCCAGCACCCGATTCTGCTGAAGCAGCAGGTCAGCCAGGGCACGGTAGTTGTTGGCGATAGTAGAAACGTAGGCTTGCTGTAAGCCAGGAGTAAGCGGGCGATTAGCAGCTCGAATCTCTTCCCAAATATTGATAGCATTCTTGTAGAAAACAATAGCCAACTTATGATCAAGCTGCCGCCGCAAAGCATCAGCAATTCCTGCCAGAGAAGCCGCCTCACCTTCCTTACTCAAATATGACCGATGTATTAGAAGAGCCTCCTGATTTAAGCGGATACTCTCCTCGAAATCCATTAACTCAAGCTTGAAAGAGGCTAAATCGTTATACATAAAAGCAATTTGATCTTCGAGTGTATGGGGAGCTTCTCGGAGAGAAGTGATCAAATCTTCAAGGGATTCAATCGCATCCTGATAATTTTCTAGGCAAGCATGGGTCTGAACAGTTCCGACCATGATTTCATGGGCTGGCTCCCACCAAGAATCCTGGACAAATCCACCACGCAAAGTATTTGCAGTCTCCAAAATCTCTAAGGCTTGGCTGCATTGATTTAAGTCAAGTAAAATTAGTCCTTGATAGCCAAGTGAGTAAGCTATTGAACGAATTTCAGTAGGGCAATCATTCCCCGGACAAGTCCCCTCAAATATTAAGAGAGCTTGATCAATAAGAGCTTGAGCAGTACTATGGTCGCCCAACGCTCTATAAACCAGAGCCATGTGGTTGAACTGCATGGCCCTGAATTGGTCAATGTCATCATGTCTTACCAAGTCCAAACGATCAGACACTTCTCTAGTGGAAGCAAGATCCAATGCTTCTCGATAAAAATCAAGAGCTGCATCGTAACGACCAAGATAATAGCTGGAAACACCCAATCTTTCTATAGTAAACAGCTTGGGGGTGCCATTTATATTGCTTTCTGCAAAATAAAAAATACGCAGTATTGCGACTGCTTTATTCCAGGATTCTAAAGTGTTAGTGCCTACGGCTTGCTGATACAGTGAATGATTTGCAAGAATTGATTCAAGAAAGTCGAATAATGTCTTTTTTAGATTGTCGTCATTTTGATTTTTAGAGATCTGAAAAATTTCTTGACTCATCTCCAGCAGAAGATCGTAGTTTTCTGATGTGGAGCTAGCGCGCAAAGTCAATCGAAGCAGTGAGCTTATTTCCTCGTATCTCCTTTGATTGAAAACTCTTTTGAGTGCATGAACATAGAAGTCGAATGCTCCTTGACAATCATATTGATTATAAAGCCGAGTTCCTATCCAGATAAAGATATCAGCTTCCAGGGCAGATAGATCTTCGTAAAATTCAATGTCGCCATTGCGATGTACATAGCTTTCATTTGCCTGAAATAATTCAGTCAAAATTTTGATGTATCTAATTAAGTCTTGTTCGTGGAAGCTGGTTTCAACGGCAACCGAGGCATTACAACTACTACGAACTCGAACAACAGCAATGCCGGAACGAACTGAGGGAATGACAAAATCTTGAAAAATTTCAAGAGCACTGGTGTAGTATGAAATACTCGTGCTGTACTGTCCTTCGTTGCGATGGACTAATCCAATACCAACTTTAGCAACTGCTTGACCAATTTGACTGGACCGTGGAAAGTAAGCCTGAATTTCTGAATTTTGATAGGCATCTAGTGCCTGTTGCCAGGTCTGAAGTGCTTCAGAAAATTGATTATCTTGATAATATTGAGTGCCAAGTTCTAGGAGGCGATCGCCCTCAGCGAGTCTATTAGTTGCCGCTTCGGTATCTGTTGCAATTTCCTCCGCCTGGGCTGGTGCTGGTAGCAGCAGAGCGATCGGGGTAGCCAGTGATAGACTCAACATCGGCAGCAGCGTAGTCCAAGACCGAAGCGATACAGAGACCATGGCACCAACCCTCCGCAGATAAAAGACACCTTATAGTGTCTCTATTTCTGGATGGATGCCACTTATTCAACGGACGATTTCTGCTGCAAATGCCGCAACAGGCGGGGAACCAGCTCTTTTTCTTCGTCCCGTCCCTAAAAAAACCGCAGGTCAGGCACCGGGTCGCTGTAAATCAATGCTACTTTTTGCGCTTCATGGATGGTGACGTTATTGGTCTGACCATAGACCGTCCCTAGATTCACCACCCCGATTTTATTCGCCAACGGTTCTGTCATGGCTCTATTTCTGATCTACGGATATTGGGCGATCGCGATGAGTCGTTCACGCTCTTGCAGGCGATCGGGATGATTTAACTGAAGTTGGCTAGAGCGTGGGTTTTGGCGAGACGCACCAAATGCTCCAGGGTGAGATATCGCTCTAGCTCGGCTTCTTCCTTGGCAAAAAGTGTTCCGCTTTTACTTTGGGCTAACAGATCGCTGACTCGTGCCTGAAACTCCGGGCTTGGACGAATGGCTAGAATTTGCTCTGGGGTCGGCTGACTGGCAAGGAGGCTGATAATGTCCTGCGCATCCAGAAAATTGGATTGTCGTTGCTGAGATTGAAACTCCTGCAAACCCAGCTCTAGCACCTGAGGCAGTTGGGCTTGAACCTGCTGAAGGTGTTGGGCAAGGTCATCAGAAATGGCGATCGTGATTTGTACCATATCGTTCTGTGAGAAGCACGATGTTATTTAGAGACTAAAACGAGAAATTATTTGTCTGATTCACAGTCGTTCCCTGATTTACCACCCCAATTTTTTCCGCCAGCTTCGTTAAGTTAACGACTGCTCCGGGCTGCGCTTGCACAGCAGTAGTGTGTTGAGGCAACGTGAGCAGCTAAGGTGTACGCCGCTGTGGCAAAAGAGGCCATAAAGCTGGCAAAAATCACGGTACTAGCACGAATACTCCCTGCCCAATCCATAACTGAAATGTGGTGGCTTAAGGATAATGGCTCAATTGTATTAGGTTCTCTGGCTCCTAGTACTGGATGGCAGAAATAGGCGCATACTTCACTCTGTCCCTCGCTCCTAGCCTCTGGCTGGTAGCCGATCTGGGCGGCTCTACCGCCTGGAGGAGACAGAGCCCTGCTGGGAAGGTGCCCAGACAGAGCCGAGTGCAGCGTCAAGCGTAATTCACCAACGAAGGCAGGAAACAAACCTTAAACAGCCTCGCCAACAAACTGAACGCCTGACTATACTGAATCTTTCTGTCTAATCGCTCATACCGGGGAGTTAGGCTGACGCATTTCCAGATGGTGTTGTGATTCAACTTGCCCAGTGGATGACAGAGCCAAACCAGAAACCTTAGTCTAAGATTGTATAAACGGCAAGAACATAATGCCAATCAATAATTTCAATTATGAACTACAGAAACTACATCACAATCGAACCAAATAAACGCAAGGGTAAACCTTGTGTACGTGGCTTGCGGATTACGGTTTATGAAGTGCTTGAGTACCTAGCTTTCGAGATGACCGAAGCGGAAATTCTCGATAATTTCCCCGATCTGACACGAGAAGATTTAAAGGCATCTATTGCTTATGCTACCGATCGTGAGCGTCGGTTTATGACCGCTCCAGTAGCAGAGCTTATATAGGACGGGTGATGGGCACCATTAGCTTGCTCTATACAAAGAGAGAGATTTATGAAACCAAAAGATGCAAACAAAAGCGCGTCCGCCAAGAAAGCATCGCTTGAACACGTGCTGAGGAAAAATGAAAAAATCAAAAAAACTGTCAAAAATGCTGCCAGTGAACTCACATCAGTAAATGAATCTCTTAATCAAGAAGAGGTTCCTGTCCAGGTTATTAAACAGGCTCTCACTCAGAATGAAAATATTGAACAGAAGGTTACAAAAGCAGCAGTCGATTTGAAGCGAGTTAACACCAAACTGGCCAAAGAGTTGGCTGACCGAATAACTATAGAATCTGAACTCGCCGATACGAAGGCCGAGTTGGCCGAAGTGCGTGTCGATTTATCGAAATCTCAACAAAAAGAAGAAGAAGCGCAGAAAATTGCGCTTCAGGACGCACTCACCGGACTTCCAAACCGTGTGTTATTTGAACAGGGTCTCGACCACGGATTGATTCAGGCAAAGCGACACAGTTGGAAACTCGCCGTTCTATTTATTGATATAGATAAATTCAAGAGCATTAATGACTCTTATGGTCATGATGCGGGAGATCAGGTACTCCTGACGGTGGCAAACCGTTTGCAAACTTTTGTCCGAGGTGAAGATAGGGTCAGTCGTTGGGGAGGCGACGAATTTGTTTGCCTGTTGTTGAAAGTTAAGCAAGAAGCCGACGTGACTTCCCTTGCAGAGGAGATGATAGATCGGATTGCCGAACCCTTCGAGTTTAATGGGAATACTTTTTCTATAAAAGCCAGTATCGGTATTGCTATATATCCCACAGATGGCGAAACGGCCAACATTCTTTTCAAAAATGCCGATACCGCAATGTATAAAGCCAAGAAAGCAAAGAAGCGAGTTGTGCTGTTCCAAGAATCTGACAAACAAAAATCAGGCTAATACTCTGTAAAGGTTTTGACGCTTAATCCCGTTACGATATTTGCAACTTCATCCCGGCCCTGGGAGGTCCTGTCCATACTGGAGGCATCAACCCCAGACATGGATGGTGATAGTAATGGCCGGGTTTATTGTCAGTACCGCTGCCCCTCGATGGGCTGGTATTTTAAGTCTTTGTCTTCTGGCAGGGTGTGGAGCAGCTCCCATCCTGAACTCATCTGATCAGGTCGCAGAATCCTACTCCGTTGAGCCCAGTGGCGGGGCTAGCCCTGTAGATCAGGAAGCCGCTGCACCAACGGCCCCAGGGGATGCGGTGGCCCAGTTGGCGAATACCGCCACGGTGCCCCAGCAGGCTCCCCGTTTGGTGAAGCGGGCCAGTCTGACTGTGAAAATTGCTGATTTGGAAACTGCGATCGCAACAGTTGAAGGGCTACTGACCCAACAGCAGGGGGACATTCTCCAGCTCTCAGATGCGGGCACAGCGGCAGCGAATCAAGCCCGTCAAGTCCAGATAGAACTGCGGGTACCAGAGGCCAACCTATCCTCCACCCTTGCTGCCTTGAAGGATTTGGGTACGGTTCAGCAGCAGAGTCTCACGGCAGAGGATGTCTCCAATCAACTGGTGGATCTCCAGGCTCGGGTGCGAAACCTGCGCCAGTCCGAAACCGCCCTACTGGCGATCATGGAGCGATCGGGCTCTATTTCTGAGGTGCTAGAGGTCTCGCGGGAACTGAGCACAGTGCGCGAGGCGATTGAGCGCACCGATGCCCAGGTGCAAAACCTCCGCAACCAGGTGGCTTTCTCCACCATTTCCCTCACCTTAGCCACGGCGACCTCCCCGGTGCCGTTAACAGATCCCGTATCAGAAACCCTGGCCCACACCTGGCAAGCCGCCACTCACTCCATGGGAACAGTCTCCCTAGGACTCCTACGATTGGGGTTGTGGCTATTGGCCTACAGTCCCTACTGGGGGGGAATTCTGCTGGTAGCCCTGGGCTTTCGCCGTTGGCGGCAGCGACCCACACCAACAGCCTCCACGCCCCCAGCCCAACAGTAAGGGACTCGCGGAAAAATAAGGTACCCGCTGATCGGGCTTTCTCCCTTCGGGAGACGCTACGCGAACGACTCCGCTCAGCCCTCGATCACTGAAGGTTGAGCGAAGTCGAAACCTGGCCACCTGGTACACCATTACCCCGCAGATCACTAAGGCCCAGCCCTGGGGTTGAATCCCTGAGTGGGGTCTGGGACACTGAGGGATACGCTTCACCGCCAAGTGAGTCCCCCCATCTATGCCTGACCCTGTCTCAACACCCCAGACCCCAAAGTCCCAAAATGGGGCAGCACCGGATGGGATTGTCCCAGACCCGCCCCAGGGAGCCATTGCGCTGAATTCCACCTGGAGCCGGATTGGGCGGGCATTTTTAGGATCGGGCATCGCCACGACGTTAGCCCTACTGCTCTATAGAATGCTGGCGGGAATCGCCCTTACCTTTGCTAATAAACCCGTGCATTCCGACAACGTTACCGTGGTCAACCTGTCTGCTGCCGTGCGGACCCTGGTGCTGGGCGTTGTGGCCATGGGCACGGGTGTTTTTGGAATCGCCGCCCTGGGCCTCCTGCTCCTGGGCCTCCAGATGGTCTGGCAGCGTCTGACGGGTAAATCTCCAGCTACCCCTGAGGGGAAAGCCTAGCACTGGGCAACGTAAGTCCCCCTACTGTCGCGCCAGCTTTGCTCGACTAAGCTCTTCGAAGTCGAGGATGTGTGGAAAATTAACGAGGAAACCCTTGAGGGGTAGGCATAACCACGCCCGCACGACTGAAGCAAGCTGGGGGCTGTAACCGCCCATAACCAGGAATCAGGCTTTGATTGTCCACAGCCCCTAGTACTGCTTGGCGGAAGTGGCCAAGGCATTTATGCGACCAAGGGCTTACCCGTGTAGTTCCACTTGAAGGGCTTAGCCATGGTGCGATTGAAGTAATCGACAAACGCTAAAATCTTCGCCTTGAGTTGGGCTTGACTGGTAAAACTCGAACGTCGGAGTAGCTTACGTACCAGGATGGAGAACCAAAGCTCAATTTGATTGAGCCAGGAGCAATGCTTGGGGGTGAAGTGAACGACCAGTCGATGGCTGGGGTCGCTCAAGAACGCCGCTCGGGTCGCCATAGACAGGAGAATGCCCGTCTTCCCTTTCTGGCCCAGATGAATCGGTTTTTCCTCGCGTTCCGCCACCAGTCGGACGAGAGATTCCGATTGATGAGTGTTGAGGCAATCCATGACCAGATGAATCTTGGAGGCATCTGGAACTTGGGCCAGTAAGGCTCTGAGGTGACTCTCGAGGTCTTGCTCGGTGCGGGTGTCTCCCACGGTGGCCTGATCCACCTGTCCGGTAGCGACATTGAATGAGGCAATCAGGGTTTGAGTGCCATGGCGAATATACTCAAACTCAATGCGGGTACAGCGTCCCGGCTTCATGGCGATGTCAGGCATCGTCCGTTCCAGAGCCTGGATTCCCGTCATCTCATCCAGGCTGAAGGTCAGCTCGCCGTGTTCGGCACGAGTGGCAGCCTGTTCGTAGACCTGGCAAATGTCTTTGACTTTGTCCTCGAAGTTAGGGTCGGGGGGGGGGAGAGCCAGTAACGGCTCTGGGGGGGTTTGAGGTCAGCCTCGGCCAACAGTCGGCCCACATGACGGGGACTGATACTCTCGACAATTCCCTGCTTGCTCAGTTCATCGGCCAGTTCTCCAGGGGTCCAATGACTGATGGGGCGGCCATACTGCTCGGGCGGTGCACAAGCTAGGGCATAGAGTTGCGTGATTTGTTCGAGGCTAAAGGTAGCCGGAGCCCCGGGACGAGGGACATCCTGTAGGCGCTCTTCCACAGCGACCTGTTGTTGACTCAACTCCAGCCAACGCCCCCGCCAGCGGCGACTCATCTCTTTGCTGACCCCCAAGTCTCGGGCGATTTCGCCATGGCCTTTGCCCTCATCAGCTGTGAGGATAATCTTGGCGCGCAAAGCGAGCTGCTGTGACGTCCGCTGACGTCGAATCAATTGCTCTAAGTCGCTCCGCTCCGTTTCGCTCAAAGTGAGCCTGGCGGCAGTCAGTCTAGCCATTGTAGAAAAGTCCTCTTTACCCTACCTCTCAATGGTAAGGTCATTTCAGCCACCCAGTACTAGTACTGTGCGGCGTAAATACTCTAACCGTTCTATCGTGGTACACCTCGACCCCTCACCGTTCGGCTGAGCGTTCGACTGAGCTCACGCCGAAGTCTTACGCCGAAGCCCTAGCCCTCTCCCAGAGAGGGGACCGGAAAATGTTGGGCTGGTGCGACAGAGTAGCAAGCCTATTTCAGCCTAGTTGTACTAGTTGGCCGCAGGCAAAATGCCTGCGTGACAAGCAAATGTCAACAAATTTTCTGTCGGAGGGCAATAAATATTCGCAACCCTGGGATTAGGACGAACTCTTTTGCGGGTCTGCCATCGGGTAGCCATGGGAAATATAAGTGGCCTCACAGAGGCAATCTTGTCTAGGAGAGGAATTCCGCAGGCACTTTGGGGCACTTTTAAGGGGATTTACGGGTCATTGATGGGGGCGCTGAAGAGCGCTGTTTATGAGATGAACACAATCTCCCTGCTTATTTAAAGTTTCCATGAATATCAGGGATATCCCCTTGGCTGTCCGTGATGGGGCCGTTACCTTGGGACTGACAAGGGTAAGTGCATCTCGGAAACTTCTGAGGCTTACTTGTAGGAGTTCGGAATGCTGTTGAAATCGTCCAAGTTATTCATTGCCCTGGGTTTGGGGTTTGCCCTGGCAGCTTCTGCCGTTGCCCCTGCTTGGGCAAATGGGAAAGGTAAGGATAAAGGTCCAAGCTCAAGTAGTGGATCTAGTTCTGAAGTTTCTTGTCAAGACAGTGTATTAGGCACCTTAGCCAATTTCTGTGTTGGTCCTGTGAGTGGCAATGATAGTGCTAGCGCTGTGCAATCAGTACTCAAGGATCCTGCATGGACATTCCTTTCTAAGGTGGATGACAGCAGCGGTAGCGCTAGCTACCTAGATGTTCAACAAGCTGATAATAAAGCTAAGTCTGGTACCTGGGATATTGATATTTCCAAGCTTGTAAGCGAAGGTATCACCGAGTTGGCAGTTGCCATCAAAGGTGGCCCCACCTACAGTGTTTACGTGTTTGAAGACCTTTCCAAACTGGGAGATGGACAGAACCTAGCTTGGGATACAAAGGGGGTTTTGACGGGTAGCGGTAAAGCTGAGCCTGGTCTCTCTCATTTTTCGGTTTATGTGAAACGTGGACCAGTGGATCCCGGTCCGAAGCCGGTGCCTGAACCCGCTGCTCTTCTGGGTCTAGTGGCTGTTGGCGGTGCGGCAGCATCCCTCAAGCGCAAGCAGTAAGCCCAGAGCTAATCGTCCCAACCCATCTCGACACTCCAAAAAGGGGGGCTTAGCCCCCCTTTTTTTGCGCTCTTTTTTGCGGGCTAGTATCCAGAAGGAGCAGGGTTCTGCTTGGCTAAAGGGAGTCTGTCATGGGGAGCCTGTGGATATCAACCTGACTTCGGGGACATTGCTGTCTCGTTTTAGTCGCCTTGCGATCGCAAATATCATTGCCAACCTGATGGTGCCGCTGGCGGGCATCATTGACACCGCCTTCCTGGGCCATTTAGCGGAGATCCATCACCTGGGGGGCGTGGCGCTGGCCACGGTAATTTTCAACGTCGTGTACTGGAGCTTTGGCTTCCTGCGGATGGGAACCACCGGGCTCACGGCCCAAGCCCAGGGGCGTCGCGATGGCCCTCTGGGTCGATCTTTAGGCCATCGCACCGATCTCTATTTCGATGTCTATCTGGTGTTAGTGCGCAATGGTCTGGTGGCCCTAGCCATCGGCTTCGCCCTGCTGCTGTTGCAGGAACCCATTCGCGTGGTTGGATTTGGACTATTGGGGGGCGATGCCGACCTGCGGCAAGCGGGTGAAGCCTTCTACTATGGTCGCATCTGGGGATCTCCAGCGGTACTGCTGAACTTTGTCATTTTGGGCTGGATGCTGGGGCTGGGCCAGGGCCGCCGGGTGATCGTACTCTCTGTCGTAGCGAATGGCAGCAATATTATTCTCGACTACTGGTTTATCCAACGGCTGGGCTGGGCCAGTGGTGGAGCCGGAGTAGCAACGAGCTTGAGCCAGTATCTGATGCTGGGGGTGGGGATGATCTACCTGGGGCGATCGCTGCCTTGGCGAGAATGGCGCACCCTGGGACAGGATCTGTGGCAACCTGAAGCCCTGGGCATCATGGTGCGCCTTAACCGGGATATTTTGATCCGAACCTTTGTTCTGGTGATGAGTTTCGCCCTCTTTACCCACTGGAGTGCCACCCTGGGCACCACGGTTCTAGCCGCCAATGCCCTGATGTTGCAGGTGTTCACCCTGACCTCCTATGTGGTGGATGGTATTGCCTTTGCGACGGAGAGTTTTGCGGGCCAGTTTTGGGGGGCGCAGGATTACCAGCAGTTGCGACGGCTATTGGAAATGGGGGGTGGCTTCAGTCTGGTGGTAGGACTCGGGTTTGCCCTGGGGTTTGCCCTCTGGCCGCGATCGCTGTTTGGCCTAATGACGGACCATGAGGCGGTATTGGTGACGGTAGAACAGTATGGCTGGTGGCTGGTGCCAGTACTGGGATTAGGCGCGATCGCATTTATGCTAGACGGCTATTTCTTGGGCCTGACCGCAGGGAAATGGTTGCGACTTTCCACGGTGTTAGCGACGTTGGTGGGATTTTTGCCGCTGGCACTCCTGGGGCGATGGTGGCACTCTCCCCCTCTTCTGTGGCTTGCCCTCGTCGGTCTAATGCTAGTGAGATCGCTGATTCTCGCCTCCCGAGTCCCCAGCACTCTGACCCAGCACCCTGAAGTGACCCTGGGATAGTCTGCATTTTCTTGGCTTATTGTGGATTAAGGGCAAAAGGGATTGCCCCTACGGCAGCATCCTGCATTGGGCAAGAAACCCCACACCCCTACGGCGGCATCCTGCATTGGGCGCGGAAACCGCGCCCCCACCCCCACCCCATCACCCCCCTACAGATGGAACTCTATTTGTGGGGTATCAACTCAAAGTGGGACAAATCTCCTGGGGAGGAGTCAGGTGTCAGATATTGAGAATCCATGAGACTCCTGACTCCTAAATTCCTCGGAAGCAATATTGTCTCGGCTTACGTTGACCCCCCTATTTGTGGGCACACCACTACACAGTCATGATGTCCTTTTCCTTGTCAGCAAACGCCTGGTCTACCAGGGCGACGTATTTATCCGTCAGGCTTTGGACCTGCTCTTGAAGATCGCGAGACTCATCTTCAGAAATCTCGCTGTCTTTCTCCTGTTTGCGAAAGCGGTCAATGCCCTCTCGCCGAACATTACGGACAGACACCCGCCCCTCTTCGGCATACTTAGAGGCTACCTTGACGAATTCCTTCCGCCGCTCACTGGTCAGGGGAGGAATATTCAGGCGAATAATCTTGCCGTCATTGTTGGGCGTAAGGCCAATGTCTGAGAGGGAAATCGCCTTTTCAATGGCGCTTACAGAACTAGGGTCAAAGGGTTGAATACTGAGGGTGCTGGCGTCTGGGGTGTTGATATTAGCCAGGGACTTCAACGGCGTCGGAGAGCCGTAGTAGTCAACCATGACTTTGTCTAAAAGGGAGGCATTGGCCCGGCCCGTGCGAATGGTATTAAAGGCGCGGCGGGTGGCTTCTACCGCCTTGGCCATAGCCTCTTCGATATCACTGAGTTCAGCTAATTTCACAAGACTCTCCCACAATTGTGCCGATGGATTCCCCCATCACGGCCCGACAGATGTTTCCAGGCACCGATAGGTCAAACACCATGATAGGGATGTTGTTATCTTTGCACAGGGCGATCGCAGTGCCATCCATTACCCGCAGGTCATGACTGAGCACATGGCCGTAGGTGAGGCTGCTAAACCGCTTGGCTTCTGGATTTAACTTCGGGTCTGAGTCGTAGACGCCATCTACCTGGGTCGCCTTGAAGACGACATCGGCGTTAATCTCCGCCGCCCGCAGCGCCGCCGTGGTGTCGGTGGTAAAGAACGGATTACCGGATCCGCCCCCAAAAATTACCACCCGACCTTTTTCTAGATGGCGAATGGCCCGACGGCGAATATAGGGCTCAGCTATCTCCTGCATAGAGATGGCGGTTTGGACCCGAGTTACGGTGCCCAGTTGCTCTAGGGCATCCTGGAGCGTCATTGCATTCATGATGGTGGCCAACATGCCCACGTAGTCGGCGGTGGCGCGGTCCATTCCCGCTGATGCCCCCTTGATGCCGCGAAAGATGTTGCCTCCCCCGACGACGATGGCGATTTGGACGCCTTGGCGCACTACCTCCCCCACTTCCTGGGCAATGGACTGTACCACCGCAGCCTCAATGCCATAGCTCAAATCACCCATCAACGCTTCGCCGCTGAGCTTTAGCAATACCCGTTTATAGGCGTTCCCCATGCGTTCACCAGGTGTCGTTACTGAGTCGGACCTTAATTGGGCAACCCATACAAAATATAACCATATCTTGACGAATCCTTCGGGAGACTAGGGATGGGTTTGCAGGGCCAACCGCGCTGCTCCCACTACTCCCGCCTGGTTTCCCAGTTCCGCAATTAATATCTGGAGCCCTTCTCGGGAACTGGGGAGTACCCGTTGCTCAATTTCCGCCAGAACTGTGGGTAGGAATAACTCGGCCCCGGCACTGATGCCGCCCCCTAGAATAATCGCCTCTGGCGTCAGCAGGTAAATGAGACTCGTCAGCCCCGCTCCCAAGTGACGGCCATACTGCTGCCAATATGCGATCGCAGATTCATCCCCTGCCGCCGCTTGAGCCGCCAACTCCCCCGGCTCGCAGCCCCTATCTCGCCGCACCGCCTGCACCGAGCAATATTGCTCCAGAGATCCCCGGTTACCGCTATTGCAGGGGGGGCCATCGGGGTTGAGGGTGATCAGACCGGGCTCCGCTGCTGCCCCCAGCCGTCCCACGAACAGCTCTCCATTCAAAATCACAGCACCCCCAACCCCGGTACCCAGCGTGAGCACCACTAAATCCTGAAACCGTCTTCCCGCCCCCAACCAGGCTTCTCCTAAACCAGCACAATTGGCATCATTGGCCAGCACCGTAGGGCGCTGGGTGTGGGTCTCTACCCAGTCAGCCAGAGGAATATCTCGCCAACCGGCCAAGTTGATGGCGACGCGGGCAATACGTCCGGCCCCATCGGCGGGGCCGGGGGTACCAATGCCAATGGCCTGGGCTGCCCTCTGGGGATCTAATTGTGCGATCGCGGCCACCATAGCCTGCAACACCGCATCGGGCGTAGCGGGCTGAGGAGTCGGCACAACTAAGGTTCGGAGACAGGTTCCCGTCGCCGTGTATTGCCCCAACTTGATGGCGGTGCCCCCCAAGTCGATGCCAATTACCTGTGTTGCTTTTGCCACGAGCTACCCTCCAAAACCATGCCCGCCATTGTCCCAGAATTCAGGAAAGAGACCGATACCTCGATCGTTGACTAGGAACCGTCCCCACCAGCGTCCACCCAGAGCTTGGTCTATGGTGTGGATGCTAGTGCAGTCTAGGGGTAGAAGCCCCGTATTCTAGTAGACGCAGTTTGTAGTATTTAATACTTGATGCTCCGAAGGATTTCTAAACTATCGTTTTTTTAGGTAAATCTCTGCGTCATTTATTTCCATTTTTTGAAGTTTATAGGGAAGAATAGTAGTAGCAGAACCCCTGACCATGTTTCAGTTGTTGCAGATTTCGCAAGTATTTTGTAGGGATTTTACAGATGTATTTGCAGGGGTTCACCTTTCGCCGTACCTCTGATCTTGAGATGCAAGCCCCCCACAAGACTGGATCCATTGAACCTTGCCCATCTGTAGAATCCCATTAAGAGTGTTCCAGCTCAATCCCTGCCCCAGATCTGAGTAGAATCTAAAACATAAACTAAGCTAAGCGATTCCTTTTGCCTCATCAGAGGGTGATTCTTTTAGATGGAATACTCTGCCGCGCTATCGCCTCTTCCCAAAACTTCTTGTAGGCGGTGCCATGAAAATGGGTACTTCTTTCGCATTTCCACCTTTTTCTGAGTCTTCTAAACATCAATTTGAATTGTCGAACATCAACTTAGACAGTGACGCTTTTCCTGAATACCGTTATCCAGATGCCTCTGTTCTACTGGACATCCTGGATCATAGTGAGGCGGCAATTGTTGTGTTTCGGATGTTCGCAAGTCGCAACTGGGAGTACTTGTACTTCTCTCCAGGCTGTCAACATCTCTACGACTATTCCCCTGAGGCGCTGTTGGCAGACAACACCCTCTGGCTGTCACACGTCCATCCTGAAGACCGGGAAACCCTTCTCGAATCCTGCTACGAAGGGATCCTATCGGGACAACCCTTTACCCTGGAGTTTCGGTTTCACCATGGTCAGCAGGATCTGCGCTGGATTGCCAGTCACCATTCAGTGCGCCCAGAACCGGAGGGCCAGAGTTGGGTCGTCACCGCCTTCAATGTCGATATCAGCGATCGTAAACGGGCAGAATCTGACCTAGAGCAGCGCAATCAGGAACTTCGGGCTATGCTCCAGGCGTTTCCCGATCTGGTATTTCGGGTGCGGGGAGACGGCACCATTTTGGAATGCCAAAGTGTAAGTCTATCGGAGGAGAAGCAGCAGGATTTCTATGTCTCTCTAGCAGACTGTCTCAACCAGTCTTTTCATGCACTATTTCCCCTAGAGACTGCCCAAAATATCCAAGCTGCTATTCAATTAGCCCTGCAAAATCAGCATATTAGCACCGTCGAATATAGTCTGAATATTAATACTCATACCCATTACTATGAAGCCCGCGTCGTTCCCCTTAGGGCCAACGAAGTCCTCATAGTGGCCCGCAATATTACGGATCAAATGGAGATGAGTAATCAACTCCGGTCTAGTCAGCAAAAGTACCAAACCCTGTTCAATATCCTGCCCATGGGCATCACCATTACCGATGCCGAGGGAGTAATTCTAGAGGTTAATCCTGCCACCGAGACCCTGTTGGGAATTTCCCGTGAGGAACTGGTGGGTCGTAGCTGTGATTCTAGCCCCTGGCAGATGCTGCACCCAGACAGCAGCATTATGCCCCCAGCGGAATATGCCGGCATCTTGGCCCTGCGGGAAAACCGCACCGTGGCGGATGTGGAAATGGGCATCCTGCGCCCCGATGATACCCTCCGTTGGTTGAATGTCACCGCCACCCCGATTCCCCTGTCCAACTATGGGGTGGCCATTGTCTACGAAGACATTACGGCCCGACAGCAGTACGAACTGGCCCTACGCAGCAATGAGGAGCGGTTGCGCCTCGCCTTGGAGGGGGCCGGGATGGGCAGTTGGGACTGGAACTTGGTCACGGGTCAGGTGACCTGTTCTGAAAGTCTAGAAACCCTGTTGGGCTTTGCCCCCGGTACCCTGGTCATGATCGAACAAGTGCGGCCCTTACTGCATCCGGCGGATGTAGAGCGCGTGGAAGCGGCGGTGCAGGCCAGTATCCAGCAGGAGGTGCCCTACAATATAGAGTTTCGCTTTTTCAAAGCGGATGGGACTCAACATTGGTTGGCCAGCCAGGGTCAAGTGGTGCGAGATCAAGGGGGACGCCCCCTACGCTTTGTCGGCGTGGATGTGGATATTACCCCCCGCAAGCAGGCGGAGGAAGCCCTGCGGCAGTATGAGCGAATTGTGTCGGCTATCCCCGATGCTATGGCCCTAGTGGCTCCTGATTACACCTATCAGATGGTGAACCAGGTTTACCTCGACTGGCACCACAGACGCCGGGAGGACATTCTAGGTCAGTCCGCTGCCGATCTCCTGGGGGAAGCAGTGTTTTATACCGTGACTAAACCCAGCCTAGATCGCGCTCTACGCGGGGAAATTGTCCGCTACCAGGACTGGCTCACCTTTGCCGAAGGGACGCAACGTTTTGTGGGGGCCACCTACGCGCCCTACTATGATTCAGCAGGGCAACTGGCGGGGGTTGTGGTGGCCAGTCGGGATCTCACGGATCTGAAGTTGGCGGAGGTGGCGCTCCAGCAGCAGGCGGCGCGGGAGGCGGTGTTAACCACGGTTACTAACACCATTCAGGAAACCTTTGATATTCAGAGCATTCTGGATGCAGCAGTCCTCACCATTCTGCATTTTTTCCAGGCCGATCGTGTCCTCGTGTATCAAATTACCGATCAGCAGCAGGGGCGTGATCAGATCCGGGGGATCGTGGTATCGGAGGCAGTGGAGGGTGATTGGCCTTCGATGCAGGACGTGACGATAGATGAGCCCTGCCTCGGGGAGGAGCAGCGGACTCAAGCCTATCGACGGGGTAAAGTGCAGGCGATCGCAGATATCGACGCCGTGCCCCTAGCCTCCTGTTATCGGGAGTTGCTCCAGCGCTACCAGGTGCGGGCTAATTTGGTGGTGCCCATTGTGCAAGAAGCAACTCTATGGGGGCTACTGGCGATTCAGCAATGTGATCGCCCTCGCCATTGGCAGCACGCAGATATTGATTTGCTTCAGCAGTTGAGCCAAAAGCTCAGCATTGCCATTCGTCAGGCCCACCTCTACCAAACATTGCAGGTCACTAACCAGCAGTTGGAATATCTGGCTAACCATGATGCCCTCACCCGCATACCCAATCGCCGCTATTTTATGAAGCACTTGGGCCAGGAATGGAAGCGGGCTCACCGCGACCAGACGGTTCTGACCTTGGTTCTGTGCGATGTGGACCACTTCAAGCGCTACAACGACACCTATGGCCACGTCATGGGGGATAAGTGTCTAGCCCAGGTGGCAGCGGCGCTGCAAGGGGCCATGCAGCGCCCCGCTGACCTGGTAGCCCGCTTTGGGGGAGAGGAATTTGTCATGGTGCTGCCCAATACCACGGTGACGGGTGCGATCGCGGTGGTGGAATCGATTCAGCAGGCCCTCCATGATCGATACCTGCCCCATCGCACCTCGTTGGTGAGCGATCGGGTCACCCTCAGCTTTGGGATTGCTAGCCGTTGCCCCCAGGCGCGAGACTTTGCCAAGACCCTGCTCCAGGCGGCGGACGAAGCCCTGTATGAAGCGAAGCAAAAGGGCCGCGATCGCTATTCTCTTGCTCCGTGAGGTGGGGGTAGGGGCGCGGTTTCCGCGCCCAATGCAGAATGTCGCCGTAGGGGCAATCCCTTGTGGTTGCCCGGTGGGCGGGTGACCGATATTGGGGTGGATGGGGTAGGGGGGTGATGGGGTAGGGAGGTGATGGGGTAGGGGGGTGATGGGGTAGGGGCGCAGTGCCCGCGCCCAATGCAGGGGGTGGCAGGAATTTTGAGTTTTGAGTTTTGAGTTTTGAGTTTTGAATGGAATGTCTCGTAGGGGCGGGTTTAGCCGGGATTGGGTGGGTGATTCAGGAATGAGCTGGCAAAACCCGCCCTGCCCCGTACCGGGTAATCCAGTCGTTTCGTTTTGAATTGAATTACCCGTAGGGGCGCGGTTTCCGCGCCCAATGCAGGGGGTGACAGGTGATGGTGTAGGGGCGCGGAAACCGCGCCCAATGCAGAATGTCGCCGTAGGGGCGGGTTTGGCTCGTATTGACTGGGAAATCCAAAATGGGAGGCTCAAAACCCGCCCTACCCAGTTTGCGGGTGACCGATATTGATCTGGATCCGTAGGAGCAATCTCTTGCTTGCCCTGTTCGCGTAGCGGCTTCTAAGAAACTCCCCTCTGTGGGCAGGACCCAAATTTCCCCCTGCGCTCGGAATGACAGGCGGATTGTCATGTTGTTCGCGGAGCGACTTCTCAGAAACTTCCCTCCGTGACCTGAGCTCGACAAGGAGTAGGGGGCTAAAAAACGTCAATGCGGTATCAGCGCTGTCACCCCGCCGGGAATTCAAAATTCCCGGCTAACAGGCTTAAGTCCATTAAAAATGGACTGGGAGCTGGGCTGGGAATAGGGGGGCGAGTCCGTTTTAACGGACTTCTGCTATGAGCCAGGGCAATTTATTCCCTGGCGGATGGGCAGCGAAGCTTAAGTCGAACTCAGATCTCCGTGAGCCAGACCGAGATTCCTCCCTTCGCTCGGAATGACAGGCTTCCCTCTGTTTCTTCCGGGCATTACCCAACATTTTGGGTTGGGTCCGTTGCTCCGGAGGAGCAACCTAGCCATAGTGAGCTCAGCCGAACGGTGAGAGACCGAGGTGTGCCACGATAGGACGGCCAGAGTATTTACACCGCACGGTACTAGGAGCCTTTGTGTGGCGGTTCTGGCGCTGGCCGAAGGAGAGCAAGAATTTGCCGGAACTAGGGTAACCCGCTAGGATCACCGCTATACTTCTACTCCTTAGAATTGCACCAACACCAAATAATTAGTATTCCACTAATTAGTATTTCACTAGCGGGCGGCAGCGTGGGTTATGGCCTATTGGGAGTTCCTACTACAGCAAGAGGGCGATCGCAGTTGGCTGCCCCTAGAAACCACCCATGTGGAAATCCTGGAGGGGCGCTATCGCATCGTCGCCCACACCAGTCACCACAACACGGCGGTAGAGGTGCAATTGATTCAAGTTGTTCAGGATACCCAGCCTCCCAAGCGCCGGGGATTGAAGCGCCAAGGCCAGACCAATGGGGAGGGACTGATGGCCGTCATGCCCTTCACTCATTTGGTGGCGGGAACCTGGACCGTGCGCTGTCGCGCTGCCGAGGCCAGAGCCGAGGCATGGGAATACGGTGTCCAGCTCCAAGTCCTTCCCGTGGAGGCAGATCCCGAAGGTTGGGCTCCTGACTGGGAACTGCCGGACCCTGCTCAGGATTTAGGCCAGATTCCAGAATTGGCCAATCTGGCTCATCCGGCAAACCAGGATTCCCCTGGGGTCCCGCTCACGTCTGCACCGGGAGATTTGATTCCCACCGCTGAGGCTCCCCCGGACCTTGACACGGCCCAACTTACGGCTCTACCCCTACGGCTGCGCCTAGAACAACAGGCTTTGGTGGCGCGCCAGGGTGTTCCTGTGGTGTTACGGGGAGAGGTGGTTGCAGCGGCAGAAGAGCCCATGACCCTGGGGGAAAATGCCCATCTCTGGGTACAGCTTCGCAACCCAGAGACCGGGGCCATCGTCAGTCGTCTATCGCGATCGCTGCCCCTCGATCAAGGGCCGTTTACCCTGACGGTGCCCCTCCCGGAACACCAACCCACCCGTCTTCTGGTGGGAGAAATGAGTCTCTGGCAGGGCACACCACCAGAGCAGGTTATTGCCCTTCAGGGATTCACCATCACCATCAACCTCGATACCCTCCTAGAGGTGGTGGCGAACCAAGGGGAACAGGGTCGTCTGGATCCCTTTGTGGCAACGGCGTCCCCCGAGACAACAGCCTCAGTTCAGGAACCGGCCCCGCCGCTTCAGATACCCCGCCCCCGAGATATTCCCTTCCGACAGATTTACTTGCCCACCACTGGTCTTACCCTGCCCCCCCAAATCCATCGCCCAGAGAGTACCAGGGGAATTCCATCCGCGATGGTCAGAGACCGGCCCAAAGGGGCCATCGCACTGCCCGCCCTACCTAACCAGACGGTGCGCACGTCCCACCCCGCCAACCCCAACCGTCCAGATCGAGCCCTGGAACTGCCCCCCTTGGCAGTGGCATCCCTACCTCCGGAAACTGCACCTGATGCTCCCGTGGACCGCCCCCTTGACCTCCCCAATTTTGTTAAGGAACCTCCGGCTCCGAGCTTTCCAGCAGAGGCGGCTACCGCAGCCGATGTTCCAGCTTTCACGGGAGATACGGGAGACATGAATGCTTCCACCGACCCCGACTTCCAAGCGTTAAGGCTGCAAGATCGCTTTTGGTCACGGCTGAGTGCCTTGGCTCAGGATGGTCATACCTCCGCTGCTAGTCTTAAAACTGAAATGCAGGCGGCGGGCCTGGATTTAGATTCCTCCGCCCCAGAGATCAACCTACCAACGCTGCCGACGCCCGTCCCCAATTCCCCTGCGATTGACCCGGAAGCTACCGCCCAGGAGGCCATCGCCTTTGAGCACGAGGTGGTGATGTACGATGCCGACCCCAATTTTCCAGAGCCTACCCCGGTCTCTGGAGCCAGCGACATCCCCACAGCAGCCCTAGGCCCAGACGCCCTAGAGGACATCCCTGTGGTGCCCGTACCAGAGCTAGACCTGCCTGAGGGTGACCTAATTGCGGGGACTCCGATTACGGTGGTGATACGGCTGCCGCGTCTACCTCAGCGTCTAGCAGTGAAGTTTTGGATGACTGATATCCAGAGTCGCAGCCTGGTGGAAAAACCCCGCTGGCTGATGACCTGGACCCCCCTGGAGGGAGAGAGACAGGAAACGGTGTTGCAGATACAGGTGCCTATGGGCTGTTTAGCGGCTCGGTTTGAAGCCATTGCCATTGACCTCACCAATCAGCAGGAAAGTCGCAAGGTGGCCTTACACCGTACGATTATTCCGCCCCACCTCTTAGATCTCCCCGCTGACGAGGATATTTAGATCCGGTTTGCCTTGCTCCTCAGGGCATCGAGAAACGTTAAGAAATGCAGCAGACCCCGCCATGAATCGTAGTATTTCCCACCATTTCACAGTAATCTAGTCGAGAAGTTCCCTAATTTAGCGGGCTGTAGAGCCTCTGCGGCGGGTTAAGTCGGGGACATTTAATCTGTGTTGAAGGATGCGATAGGAAATCTGATATGGCAGCTTCATTTCTACCCTCCGTCCTAGTTCCTCTGGTGGGCATTGTTTTTCCCGCCGCGACCATGGCGTTCTTATTTTTGTATGTTGAGCGTGAGGATGCCGCCTAGGCAGCCTGGAACTCATCTATAAATCCCCTGCCGGGAAACTCGTATAGACAGCCCATGGGCTGTCTATACGAGTTTTGAGCCTCATTTAAGGGCGATTAAGGGCGATTTTGTCCTAGGTGCCCCTCTTCTCCCTCCATGGGGATATCTGGGCAATCCTAGTCATGGGGACGGATTTTCGCCATAGGGCCAGAGTTGTAGGTCTGGAGGTGTGAAAAAAACGACAAAAGCGGCATCTGTTTGGATGCCGCTTTTGTCGCTTGATGAGCAATATCAGCTCTGGCTGTTGACGATAGCTTCACGGGCCAGAATCACTAAGGGACTCAGGAACGTGGGCTCAGAGGCCAGAACCCGTACAGGTTTAGTGGATGTCCACGCCCCGGTACTTAAGCCCTTGGGGATGGGTCTTAGCCCCTTGATTAGTTACTCGACGGGTTACCACTGCGCCCCGGTAACGACCGATGACTTCTTCTGTGGTTTCTAGATTGCTTTGGTTGGGTTGATAGTCAACACCGCGATAACGCAAGTTCATAGTTGTCGCCTCAAAATCACAACTGGTTGAAGGGAAAGAGGCGCGTTCCTTCAGGAATATCCTTACTTCCGTCTCTGCTGCAAGTTGCTTTAGAGATGAACGTTTTGCTTTCTGTATCTAAATTTACAGTTTTGTCCCAATGTTGTCAACCCTTGACCCCCCCAAATAGGGGTTTCTTTAGAATTTCCTCACATTTGTCCTACGCGCTCCGCTTTGGCCTTACTGCGAAGATACTAAGGTGACGTTGTGGAGGGATCGCCGTGGTGCCCTTGGATCTGGTTTTGGACCCGTTGTTGCGGCAGTGGTTGCAGGAGGATATTGGTCGGGGTGATCGCACGACCCAGGGACTGGGGAGCTGCATTCACACCCTCGGGGAGGCTCAGTGGGTGGCTAAGGCGACGGGAGTTGTGGCGGGGTTATCCGTGGCGCGGCGAGTGTTTCAACTCTTGGATGGGACTGTGCAGTTTGCGCTCCTTGTAGAAGATGGGGCAACCTGTGAACCGGGGCAGAAGATTGCGGGTGTGACGGGTTCCCTGGGCAGCCTGCTGATGGGGGAGCGAGTGGCGTTGAACCTGGCCATGCGTCTCAGCGGTATTGCCACTATGACGCGGCAATATTGCGATCGCATTTCTGATCTCCCTACTCAACTTGTAGATACCCGGAAAACAACACCGGGACTCAGACTTTTGGAAAAGTACGCCACCTGGGTTGGTGGGGCCAGGAATCATCGCATGGGTCTCGATGACGGGGTGATGGTCAAGGAAAACCATATCGCTGCTGCTGGGGGCATCCAAGCCGCTGTGGACCAGATTCGCCAGCGAATTCCCTATCCCCTCACGATTGAGGTGGAAACAGAAACCCTAGATCAGGTCCAGTCAGCTCTGATCGCAAGGGCAGACATCATCATGCTGGATAATATGCCTCTGGACCTGATGCGGCAGGCCGTCGCCCTAATTCGCCAGAGCGATCGCCCCGTCCCCATTGAAGCTTCTGGCAACATCACCCTCGATACTCTCCGTCCAGTGGCGGAGACTGGCGTGGATTATATTTCCACCAGTGCCCCGATTACGCGGTCACCCTGGTTGGATTTAAGTATGCGGATTGAAATGCCCCTTGAAAGGGTCTAGTACCGCAGGGCGTAAATCAGCCTACTACTGTCGCACCAGCCCAACCTTTTCCGGTCCCCTCTCCCCGTGGGAGAGAGCTAGGGTGAGGGGCCGAGTGTGCCACGATGGAACGGCCAGGGTATTTACGCCGCAGAGTACTAGGGATCGAGGGCATGGGCTCGAAGATCGATGATCTCTAGGATTTCCAAAGCCGCGAGGTGAGTGGCGGCTAGAACTACTGGGGGGGCAACACCGTCGTTGAGGGCTTCCCGCCAGCGAGTGGCGCATAGGCACCAGCGATCGCCCGGTTTCAGTCCAGGAAAGTTGTAGGCGGGCACAGGAGTGGAGAGATCATTGCCCTGGGCACGGGTATAGGACAAAAAGGATTCTGTCATTTGGGCACAGACCACATGGAGGCCGTGATCTTCGGCTCCGGTATGACAGCAACCATCCCGATAGAACCCGGTCATGGGGTCTGTGGAACAGGGTTGTAGCGCTTCACCGAGTACATTTTTGGCTTCACCCATAGTTTTTCGCTAGTCCTAATAACTGAGCTTAATTAACTTAAGCCTAATTAATTGTGCCGTACTACCACGCTACTGCTGATTACTACTGCTGATTGCTGCCATTGATGACTGCCACGGATTTAAACTTCACCAATATTAATTTAGATTAATACACTCAACGATTTCAGCTATGGCCCTTTCTCCGAGTCCCTACGATTGGATCGATCAGTCCTTAGCTACCCTTCATAAGGCCCACTGGCATCGGGTTGTGTCGCCCCTAGATGGTTTGCCGGGGCCAGTGGTGACCTGGGCCAACCAACCGATGCTGAACTTTGCCAGCAACGATTACCTGGGGCTGGCGGGGGATCCGCGTCTGGCGGCGGCGGCGATCGCGGCGATTCGGACCTACGGCACCGGCAGTACGGGATCGCGGTTGCTCAGCGGTCATCGTCCTATCCATCGTCAGTTGGAAAGTGCGATCGCAGATCTGAAGGGCACCGAGGACGCCATCGTTTTCAGCTCTGGTTACAGCGCCAATCTGGGCACCATCAGCGCCCTAGTCGGCAGTCGGGATCTCGTGCTCTCCGATCAGTACAACCACTCCAGCCTGATCAATGGAGCCCGCCTTAGTGGAGCCACGGTCTGTACCTATGCCCACGGAGACAGTGATGACCTGCGCCGCCACCTGGAAACCCAGCGCCAGCAGTATCGCCGTTGCCTGATCCTTACCGATACCGTCTTCAGTATGGATGGGGATTTGTGCCCTCTGCCGGAGATTTTGGATCTAGCTGACACCCATGGAGCGATGGTGTTGGTGGATGAAGCCCACGGCACTGGGGTACTGGGAAAAACTGGGGCTGGAGCTGTGGAGTATTTAGGCTGTCGGGGACGATCGCTGATCCAAGTCGGCACCCTCAGCAAGGCTCTGGGGAGCTTGGGGGGCTATGTCACTGGGTCGGCCACCCTAATGGATTTGCTCCGGAACCGAGCCGCCAGTTGGATCTACACCACAGGATTGTCTCCAGCGGACACCGCTGCGGCCCTAGCGGCCATCCAGGTGATCCATACAGAGCCAGAACGGCGCGCACGGCTCTGGCAACGGGTACAGCAACTCTCCACTGAACTGGATGCCCTGTTGGCAGCAGCCCCACCGGAGGGGATCCGCCGTCGCCTCCCCTCCGAGTCCCCCATTGTCTGTCTGGAGGTGGCGGATGCTGCTACGGCCCTGGCCTGGGGGCAGCACCTCCGAGAGGTTGGAGTCTGGGTGGCTGCCGTGCGTCCCCCGACGGTACCTACTAGCCGCCTCCGCCTGACCCTGATGGCCACCCACGAAGAGACCCACATCCAGCGCCTGGTAGCGGCCTTGGCCCCAGGGCTTGCGGCCCCCGAGGACTAAAACACTATGGCTCGAATCCTTGAGGGTTCTAAAAGGATGCGGGGCATCGCCCCACCGAAATACTAATATCTAGCTGTTATATAGCGGTTCTCCCTCGGGCTAAGGACAGGCAAGGGGCTTAAGCCCCTTGTTCGCCGAAGTGTCATTAAGTTGAGGTGTCCCTCATCCATTAGGGAACCGCTATATCCCGATCACCCTAGCTAGCCGCCCTTCTCTAAATCCTATGGATCGCTTTGCAGTCGAAGTCATTACCCAAACCCCCAACCCGCAGCAGACCATCTATGCGGCGATGCACCAGGACTATGCAGAGGAATTTGTAACCCGAGAGCGCGATCGCTGGCCCGATGAATCCCGCTGTGGCGAACTGGTGATCAAAAACCTCCTCAAGGGCGGACGCGGTCACTATGGCCCCCTAGAGCATCCCCAAATTGTGCTCAACTGTGGCTGGTTTCCCCACAGCACCATGCAACAGATCCGCACTCACAGGGTTGGCGTGAGCTTTGATGTGCAGTGTCTTGCTGGTGATACTGAGGTGACTTTCGTTCACGCCTCTGGGGGTCTAAGAAAAATCAAAATTGCTGAGCTGTACGATTTGTGGACTAACGGCGAGCAAGCAAGCCGAGAACGCAAAATTCGTGGGTGCAAGGGCGAACCCCCCGGCACCTATCGCCGCGATTGCAAAACTCGTCTCAAGAAAATGCGTCTGCGGGTTCTGAATGAAGAAACAGACATTTTTGAACTTGGCCACATTCAAGATGTCATGTGTAGCGGCTTGCAGCCGGTCTATCGCCTCACCCTGGCCGATGGTAAAACCCTCGACTGCACCACCAACCATCGCCTCTATACCTCCCAAGGTTGGCAGCGCATGGGAGATGCTCTGGGGTTAATTGCCGATGCCGACAATCAGGTGCTGGCGGTTACTAAAACTTGTGAACTGATGACCAACGGTGTTGTACGCCCCGATGCCCTCTACAGTCAGGAGCCTTGGTTAAAAGCCCAGGTCAACCAGGGCTTAACAGCGAAACAAATTGCCGAGCAGTGTGGGTGTTCTGTCGAGGTTATTCGTCACTGGGCCAAACAATTTCAGCTCAAGTTGCCCTCAGGACGGTGGCGCGGGCTTAAGACCGTTGCAGGCAATGGCCTTTATCGCGACAAAGCGTGGCTCCAGGCCCAGCTTGCCCAAGGGCTTTACGTCGATGACATCGCGGCCCTAGCAGGATGTTCTATGTTTTGGGCAGCTAAGCCAACGCCAACGGGGCGTAAGCTCAAAGCTCACCCGGTTCAGGTGGTTTCGGTTGAATACCTGGGTATGCAGACCACCTACGATCTGGAAGTCGAAGGTTCCTGGCATAACTTTGTGGCTAACGGCGTGGTTGTCCACAATTCTTTCCGCTACACCGGGCAACGGGTTGTGGATGTTGCGGATGACAAGCTTGAGGTTGAAGAAGTCTTTTATCTCCGGCCTCTGGGTTTTTATGCCGACCGTCAGGGCAAGAAGTATGAATACACTGCGGAGCAGCGACAGCAGGATATCGAGTGGTGTTTAGAAGCCTGTCGCCGTTACAAAGTACGAATTGAACAAGGTTTTGCGGAGGAACATGCGCGGGGATTAATTCCCTTTGATGTGCGGCAGCATTGGGTGATGTCGGCAAATGTGCGATCGCTGATGCATCTTCTAGACTTGCGCTGGAAAGCCGATGCCCAGCTAGAGGCCCAAAAGCTCTGTGAATGTATCTGGCCCCATTTTCAAACCTGGGTACCTGCGATCGCGGCTTGGTATGAAGACAATCGTCTCAAAAAAGCCCGCCTAGCACCCTAGTGGTCTGTCAACCTTCAATTTGTGATTGATGTAGGCTGGGTCAAACGAAGTGAGACCCAGCACAGGCAAGGGTTTTGCTGGGTCACGCTAGCGCTAACCCAGCCTACAAATCGCAGCTTGACGCTGCACTAGTGCTCAGTCAATTCAAGCAACTAGATAATATACACGCCTTTGAAATTAATCCTTAAGATGGAGCAATCATTACGCCTAAAAAATAGTTTTAAGACAAGAAATTACTGGATACTGCGTTTTGTTGACTTCTGTAAATCTGAAAAAAAACTGCTTAAATCCCATCTTTTCCCCACGAGTGCAGAACAATAGGGAGTAATAAATTTGGGTTCTCTGTAGAACATTGTGATATTTAGCCCTAGGGCAGGTCATCAATATAACGGCGCAATGCTGGTTATACCAAGTCCAGCTCGAAATCTGGAGTTTCCCCACCGGGAAAACTTCACTTCTGGACTTGGGCAAGGCTTATTTACGCCGTCGAGTACTTGTGTTCAGTCAATTAATGATTGACGGGTGACCGAAACCCTGGAGTTTAGTTGGGGTTGAATTTTGAGGGTCTTCGACCCATCAAAATTTTCCTGACGGAACACTAGTACCGCAGGGCGTAAATCAGCCCACTATTGTCGCACCAGCTCAACTTTTTCCGGTCCCCTCTCCCCTTGGGAGAGGGCTAGGGTGAGGGGCCGAGTGTGTCACGATGGAACGGCCAGGGTATTTCCGCCGCCCAGTACTAAGTGCTCCTGAAATTTTCCTTGAGATTGTCTAACACCCTGGTAAGTAATGGTCCCCTCACGCAATTACGTTCTCATTATTGATGAGCAATATCAGTGGCTAACCCAAACAGATTTGCCCCTGACCTCAGTACGCTGCCCTGTATACGTTGCCTCTTCTTCAGAACAGGCGATTGCTCAAGCCCAACAGGCTCCTCCCTGTTTGGTCATCCTAGTGGGGGATGACCAAAATTGGGTCAAGGCCCAAGTACATACCTTGCGGCAGGTTACCCAGGCGACGGAAGCCACCATTTTGGCTCTGACGGACTCAACCCACCCCAATTGGGAGCCCCAGGAAGAAACGCCTGATTTGGATGGCTTTTTAGTCAAGCCCTTGACCGACGATGTCCTTACCTCTCTCATCCAATCTGCTCTGGTCAAGCAGTCCTACCGAGTTTCCTTCTCGTCTTTGGAATCGGGCCTTGAGACTCCCGTAATGGCGTGGCGTGACGATTGAAGGTTGTGGTCTGGACAAATCCCAATGGTTTGCTGTAGCCAGTCCGTGTACATCAATACCTTAGATTAGGGCACTCTCTATGGGAATCATGTTAGCTACGGATGGATTTTGGGGGCTTACCCCATTGTCTTCCCCTCGGGAACGGCACCTGTCTATAGCTGCTTCAACACCTAAGCGTGTCACTGTGTTGCCCCAAGTTATTCAGGAAACCCAGGTAAGTCCCTTTAAATTTTGGTTTAACAACAGTGTGCAGGACGGTATTCATTATCAGTCTGAGTTGTACTATCGCCTCCATACCTGGAGAACCAGCCGTCGGGCAAGGTTGTACCATCTGGCTTGCAAACTTTCCCAGCATGGAGCCGATGTGGTGGTAACGGTGGCTCCAGAGCACTGTAGTCTTTGGGCTAACTTGCGCAACCAAAAGGTGGCAGCTTTGGCGTTTTCGAGTCGTCTGCCCCTACCGACGGCCAATGCTCTGCTAAAGGATATCGATTTGCCAGAAGAGAAACCCATGCTCCCCGATGACAAGGGATAGATGGAACCAGGGACAGTCCCTGCATTCCGCGCTAGTCTGAGAAAATGCAGGGTAAGTCATGGGGTATTGCGTGAGGATAGGAAATATGGCAGGTCGGCTATGGTCTGTAGCGTCGGTACTGGTGGTGGGCGCAGCCTGTTGGGGCTGGAGTGCTCCCCGAGCAGCAATAGCGGCACCTGCCGAAACTGCGCCTCCTGAGGTGGCAGATACCTTGGCCCAGATTGAGGCGGCGGCTAATGCCCAGGATTTAGAGAGCGTGATGGCTTTTTATGGAGCGGGCTTCGTCCATGGCGATGGCTTTGACCGTAGCCAATATGCGGCGACCCTCGGGGAAGTCTGGGCAGCCTATCAAAATTTGCAGTACGACGTAGAACTCCTGTCTTGGGAGCCAATGGGCAGTGGGTTCGTGGTGGAAACCCTGACGACAATTACGGGCACCCGGCTGGAGGATGGACGGAATTTTACCCTGCGGGCAACGGTGCGATCGCGGCAGCGCCTAGAGGCAGGTCAGTTGGTATCCCAGGAGGTTTTGGCGGAGCAGTCACGGCTGACCCTGGGCAATGCTGCCCCTACCGTAGTGGTGCAACTGCCAGAAACGGTGCGGGTGAATGCTCGCTATGGGTTTGACGCCATTGTGCAAGAACCTTTGGGCAATCGGGTGCTTCTGGGGCGGGCCTTTGAGGAGGGGGTAACCTCCGAAGACTTTTTGACTCCTCGTCCCCTCACTTTAGATTCGCTGTCGGCGGGAGGGTTGTTCAAGATTGGGCGGGCTCCAGGCAAGGCTGATCAGCGTTGGGTTTCCTCTGTCATCGTGGGGGCCGATGGTTGGGTCATTGATACCCGCCGCCTGACGGTGACTGCGCCCTAATCCCACGCACCGTGGTTGGAGAGGTCATATTCCGCTCACTCCCCCTGACTCGCTAGCATCGCCCGCACCACCATGGCTGGGTCCACCCAACGGTTCTGGTACTTCAAGCCCCAGTGTAGGTGTGGTCCCGTTGTGCGCCCGGTCATCCCTACCCGACCAATGCGCTGCCCGGTGTAAACCGTCGTCTCTTGCCGCAACTGCACCCCACCGGCATTGTCCACGAGCCAGCGATCGCCATCGGGCTCAATCACCACATAGCCCTGCATGTGGCAGTAGATATGAATCCAATCTCCAGACTCAATGACAATACTGGTGCCGCAGGCGGTGTCATCGGAGACCTCCACAATCTTGCCCTCCCACCAGGAACGGATGTAGCTACCCATAGGAGCCGCCAAATCTAGCCCATAGTGGAACCGCCACCCCCCAAAGGGGTGCTGGCGATAGCCAAAGGGGGAGGTGTAGGCCACAAAGTTTTCTAAGGGGAAAGATCCCCCCTGCCATGGATCCCAAGGGCTATCAACGCTCACCTCCGATTCCCCATCCCCATCCCCAGCCTTGCTCAAAGCTTGCTTCCCCGGATCTTGCCTCAGCTCCGCTTCTAGGGAATTGGTCGCGACCACATTGTCCTGGTCTGGCTCCAGGGTCAGCACCACAGGATCGAGCGCAGGGGGCGGTGGGGATGATGGTATCTCGGCAACGGGGTCTGGATCCCCTGGCTTCTGGGTCTCCGCTAGGTCCGACAACCCTAGTCCCACAGCCAAACCCCAAACCACTCCAGAACCCGCGATCGCAGCCAAGACCATAGCCCAGATCGAGCCCAGGGGATGGGGTCGTGGCCCATCAGACCGATGGACAGGGGATAGCGACGGCAGCGGTGGACGACCCATGGCACTACGACGGGTACACAACAGGTAATAGCCCCATCATAATGGGCTTATAGTTCAAGAGTACTGCATACCCAGGTCAGTTTAGGGGCATCTCAAATCCGAAAAGCCCCTAAATTTGTGGTCTAGAATACAGAACGTCTTCCCCAGCTTTTTCCACAGCCTGTGGAAAAAGTGACCCCCCGTCCTGCGGGCCATAGCCTTTGGCATGGCTACGCTAAGGCTAACGCTAGGACGGAGCCGGTCCGCAGGGCATAGGGCAGGATAGGCATTGCCCCTACGGGATTTACCCCAACACCCCCCCACTCCCTATCCATAGATTGAGCTGGAAAACTCTAAGATGGGTCAGGAATCGGCAGGAGGAGGCTATGGGTGAGTTGCAATCCAGAGAGTTGACAACGCTATCGGTCATGGGGTTACCCGTCCACATCGGCGATCAGTACGCCGACTGGTTACTGCTGCGCCAGTCCCAGGGATTGGGGGCTCAAGTGGTCACCCTAAATGCAGAAATGGCCATGCTGGCGGATCGCACTCCTGAACTCAAGGCGATGATTCAGCAGGCAGACTTGGTGATTCCTGACGGGGCGGGGATTGTGCTCTACTTTCGCCTTAAGGGCAAACGTATTCAGCGCTGTCCCGGCATTGAGCTGGCGGAAGCGGTACTGCAAAGCCTGAGAATGGATCAGTCGGTGGTGTTCTTTGGGGGGGCTCCCGGTGTGGCGGCAGCGGCTTCTGCTGCGTGGCAGCAGCGCAATCCCCAGTTGCAGGTAACGGGACTCCAGCACGGGTTCGTCACCCCAGATGAGGAGGCAGCCTTTCAGACCCACCTCCAGTCCACCCAGCCAACGGTGATCCTTTTGGCCCTGGGGGTGCCGCGTCAGGAATTTTGGATGCAGGCCCATCAGCATCTCTGTCCCCAGGCGATTTGGATTGGGGTTGGGGGCAGCTTTGACATTTGGGCAGGGCGAAAGGAACGGGCTCCGGCCTGGTTTTGTAACAATAATCTAGAGTGGCTCTATCGTCTCTACCAAGAGCCCTGGCGCTGGCGACGGATGTTGGCTCTGCCTAAGTTTGCCCTGCGGGCCTTGACCTACTCTGGTTCTTAGGAGTGAGATCAAAGAATGTGGTCTGGCCGTTCCGGCTGTCCATGGTCAGGCATCTTGCCTGACCCACAAGAATTGCACATTATTAAGGATCCGGGTTCCTTAGGACTGTTAGACCTGGCTATAGTGGTTCTCACTCGGGTTAAGTACAGGCAAGGGGCTTAAGCCCCTTGTTCGCCAAAGTGTCATTAAGTTGAGGTGTACCTCATACATTAGGGAACCGCTATAACGCTACGTTAGGCGCTTTGTTTGACCAGCAACGATGCAGCAGGTATGCCGACAGACTTGACTGGGGTTAGTTGCTGAATTTGCCACTGGCTGGGATTCCAGCCCTCGGCCAGCCAACCCCCGGCCTGCTGGTCGTAAACGATCGCTTCCAAGCTGCGGTAGTTGAAACTGAAAAAACCATGGGTGGCAGCGTTGGAGCCGGAGAAGAGCGCACCGGGAAAATCTAGGTTGCACTGCCCGTATACGGTATCGAAGTAGAGGGGCGATCGCAGGTTGAGATCCTGATACGCTGCTGTTAGCGATCGCAGATTGAACACCAGATTGGGCCGATTCCAGAGGTGATCTCCCTCTAACCAGCCCTCTAACTGCCCTCCAGACTCAAAGGTATAGAGGAACTGAAATCGTGCCGTCCGCAGGCGCGGCGGCGGCGGCAAAGCCTGTAGGGCCTGTCGCCTCTCTCTTCTAGGCTGGTTACCCTGAGCCCGCACAACAAAATTCCCGTGGTGTATGTGTACTGACTGGATGACCGCTGCTGAGTAATGAGCTTGAGCTGCGGTACGTCCTGCACCCGATAGGTTTGGCTGACTCATTCCGCTAGGGTGGACGGAGGCATCAGCTCCTGCGAAGTCCTACGCAAGTTACCCTCTAAAACAATAAATTTATTTGTCTAAGATCCGTATTTTCTCTGGGGCTACTTCATGAAGACTTCTAAAATGCGATGCTAAATATTAAGCAGAGTTAAAGTTTCTGGTGAGCTTGATCCTGCTGCGGTGATGGCGGGTAAGTGTCCCAAGTTCAAGGACTGTTGCAAGCGAACCCCGGCCTAGTAGGATCGAAGCTACTGAGCAGAGATGGGGTGAAAGTGATGCCAAGGACAGATATAAGTGCGATGGCCTTTGGCCAGTCAGTATCCATCGCACGGCGATGGATACTGACTGGCTTAGCGGTGTTGTTGATGGTTGTGGTTATCTCTCCCGTAGCCCAAGCCGAAAGCTTTGACCGTCAAAACCTCCGCATGAGGGATTTTTCGGGACAAGATCTGCGGGGCAATGACTACACTCGGGCAGATATGGCAGAGGTCAACCTGACCGGGGCCAATCTCCAGGGAGTCCGCCTCTTTGACACCAACCTCACCAAGGCGAATCTGGAAGGGGCAGACTTACGGGGAGCCACCCTGGACGGAGCCCGGTTCCTAGCCGCCAACCTGACTAACGCTATTTTGGCGGGCTCCTATGCCTTTAATACGGACTTTCGCAAGGCCATCATTGACGGGGCCGACTTCACCGATGTCTTTCTAGACCCCAAGACTAATGATCTTCTTTGCGCTGTGGCCCAGGGCACGAACCCCGTCACAGGCCGCGATACCCGAGATACGCTCTATTGTCCTTAATCTATGGCTCCCCTAATTGCGGACTAACCACTTTTGACCGTTTAGTCGCTGAAGGACGTACAGCACCATCAGATCCAGGGTGATCTTGCGTTCGTCTCCCATGAATTGCTCAATCGTGCTGGCGCGATCGCGGCCCTCGGTGCAGTAGAAAAACTTAGGCCCCTTAATATCTTCCTGGGTAAACACTACGCTGAACTGGCGCTGGCTTGAGGGGAGTTGACCACTGACCTGCCAATAGGATTCCGTGCCCGCTTGGTTTAAGGCTAGGGGGGCATCCTCAAAGCTCAGGCGAGTACCCTGAAATCCTCGCTCCGTCAATGCTGTTGCTAGGGTAGGGAGATAGTGCTCTTGAATAAATTCTCCAAAGGGCTTGTCCTCCGGGGCAGGGGGCTTTTCCTTCTTGGCTTTGGCCTTGGCCGCAGCGGCAGGAGCCGTAGTCGGGGATTTCTTCTCGTCTTCAGCCATGGTATTTCCGAAAGATGATCACTCTGCCAGGGGTATAGAGCATCCTCGGGGACGCTCGTCCTAGGTATTAAGCATTAGGATAAACCGCTTTCTGTCTCTGTCGCTTGCCGCGATGGCCCTTTGGGTCGGTCTAGCCCCTTTGGTGCGGCTACGCCAATGACCATCGCAGTCCGTCTGAATTCTACCCTTCACGGGTTGGGGCTTGGAGTTGGGTCTGGGATTGGAATATCCCCCCAACCCAGACAACTTTGATCGTCCAGGTTCCTCCCGCTACGAAGAAACCCCATAACGGCGATACCAGTCCACCGTGTTTTGCAAGCCCTGGCGAAAGTCCATTTGGGCCTCAAAGCCAAAGGCTTGGCGGGCTCGTTCTACGTCTAGACAGCGGCGGGGTTGGCCGTTGGGTTTATCGGTTTCCCAAACCAGGGTGCCGGTAAAGCCCATAACCTCGCAGATCGTCTCTACCAGGGTACGGATGGTAATTTCCTGGCCGGTGCCCAAATTTACGGGTTCAGCCCCGCTATAGTGCTGAGTCGCCATGACAATTCCCCGCGCGGCATCCTCCGAGTAGAGAAACTCGCGGGTGGGGCTGCCATCTCCCCACACAGCCAGTTGGGTTTGCCCCGCCTGCTGAGCCTCATAGACCTTGCGGATCAGGGCTGGGATGACGTGGGAACTGCGGGGATCGAAATTGTCCTGGGGGCCGTAGAGGTTCACCGGCAGCAGGTAAATGCCATCGAAGCCATACTGATCTCGGTAGGCTTGAAGTTGAACCAGCAACGCCTTTTTGGCAATGCCATAGGGGGCATTGGTTTCCTCTGGATAGCCATTCCAGAGGTCATCTTCCTTGAAGGGGATGGGGGTGAACTTGGGGTAGGCGCAGATAGTGCCCACACAGACAAATTTCTCTACGCCAGCCTGATAGGCGGCGTGGATGAGTTGTGTCCCCATCATCAAATTGTCGTAGAACAATTCCGCTGGCTTTTCTCGATTCAACCCGATGCCGCCGACGTGGGCCGCTAGGTGGATGACGATGTCCTGCTGGGCCACAGCCCGCTCACAGGCATCCCACTGGCGCAGGTCATACTCCCGCGATCGCAGGACGGTAATTTTGGCGGGGTCAACCCCAGCTTGGTGTAACTGGGCAATCACCTGTTGCCCCAGAAACCCGGCCCCCCCGGTGACGACAATACGCTTACTTGCCAGATTCATGGTGTTTTCCATTGTCAAGAAATCGCCTGTTGTGCCTCTCGCCGTACCGTCGCTTTGTCTCCAGAGGCCAAGAGGCCATCACCATTACCCGTTGTATGGTTAATCCCCAGGGCTTGCAGATCTGCCTCCACCATCAGCTTCACCAAGCCCTCAAAGGTGACGGAAGGTTCCCATCCCAAGGTTTTGCGGGCTTTAGAGGAATCTCCAATCAGGAGATCCACTTCTGTAGGTCGCAGGTAACGCGGATCAAATTCCACATGATCTTGCCAGTCCAGGTTGACATGGCCAAAGGCGATGTCTAGAAAGTCCCGTACAGAATGGGTCTCCCCCGTGGACACCACATAGTCATCGGGTTGATCCTGTTGCAGCATCAGCCACATAGCCCGGACATAGTCCTTGGCATAGCCCCAGTCCCGCTTAGCATCGAGGTTGCCCATGTAGATCTTGTCTTGACGCTTGGCTACAATTCGGGCCAAGGCACGGGTAATCTTGCGGGTGACGAAGGTCTCCCCCCGTCGAGGCGACTCATGGTTAAACAAGATGCCATTGCAGGCAAAGAGGTCGTAGGATTCGCGGTAGTTGATGGTTTGCCAGTGGGCGAACACCTTGGCGCAGGCGTAGGGACTGCGGGGATAAAAGGGCGTATCTTCCTTCTGGGGAATATGCTGCACCTTGCCAAACATTTCTGAGGAACCCGCTTGGTAAAAGCGCACCTCATCTCCGGTGCGCTGCTGGTAGTCGCGAATGGCCTCCAGCAGACGCAGGGTGCCCATAGCGACTGTATCTACGGTGTATTCTGGGGAGTCAAAACTGACCCGCACGTGGGATTGGGCTCCCAGGTTAAAGACCTCGTGGGGTTTGACCTCTTCTAAAATGCGTCGCAGCATGGTGCCGTCGGTGAGGTCGCCATAGTGCAGAAACAGTCGAGCATCATCGCTGTGGGGATCGACGTAGATATGATCAATGCGATCGGTGTTGAAGGTAGAGGTGCGGCGAATAATGCCGTGGACCTCGTAGCCTTGTTCTAAAAGTAATTCCGCCAGGTAAGACCCGTCTTGTCCTGTAATGCCGGTTAGCAGGGCACGCTTCACTTGCGTCATGGTTAATCGTTATCCTCAACAATGGGAAAGAAACCCGATGGGGTTACCTGGACTTCAACACACATAATGACGGTACACCTCATGACGGTGCCGTTTTTCACGCTTCAACCCTAAGGGTATTCCATCTCAAAAAGCATCCGACCGATTCTTCCCCGATTCAATTCTTCCCCGAATCGCCAGAACGGGAGGGTTGGGATCTGATGGAGCAGGCTCAAGCGCTCTTAAGGTGCCCATCCGCTTCCTAAACATACACACCGTCGAGACGGGGCATTGTGCCATCTCGACGGTGTGTAGCTTGCCTATGGCCTAGGGTAGGTCCCTAGGTCGGTTGCCCTATCTAGCGCATGGTGACAAACTCTTCGGCGGCGCTGGGGTGAATGCCCACGGTGGCGTCGAAGTTGGCCTTGGTGGCTCCGGTTTTAAGTGCGATCGCAACACCTTGGATAATTTCTGCTGCGTCATCCCCCACCATGTGGGCTCCTAGAACCCGATCCGTCTCCCGATGGACGATTAGCTTCATCAGGGTTTTGACTTGCATGTTGGGCAGAGTGTAGTACATGGGCCGGAACTTAGAGCGGAAGACCTGGATACCGTCTTCCCCATATTTCTCCACCGCCTCCGCCTCCGTCATGCCGACGGTGGCCGCTTCAGGCGTCGTGAAAATGGCGGTGGGAACGTTCTCGTAGCTCATGGTGCGGGAGATGCCGCCAAATTCCGTGTCGGCAAAGGCGCGGCCCTCGTTGATGGCCACGGGGGTCAGGTTCATGCGATCGGTGCAGTCCCCGACGGCAAAGATGTTGGGCTCAGCGGTGCGGCTGTACTGGTCAGTTGCGATCGCACCTGCCGCCAGTTCCACCCCGGTCTGCTCCAGCCCCAGCCCCGCCAATTTTGGTTTCCGACCCAGAGCCGCCAAACTCACCGCATCCGCCACTAAAATTTCCTCACCCGCCTGGGTACGAACAGTGACATTCACCCCCTGCTCGGTCTTCTCAATACCGCGCAGATCCGTGTGGGCGAGGATGCGAATGCCCGACTCCGCCATTGCCCCCTGCACCTCCGCCTGAATATCGGCGTCAAAGCCCCGCAAAATCTTCTCAGAGCGGATTACCTGAGTCACCTCAGTGCCCAAGCCATTCAGAATGCAGGCAAACTCACAACCGATATAGCCCCCACCCAAAATCACCATGCGCTCGGGCTGGTTAGGCAAGTGGAAAATGTCATCAGAGGTGATGGCGTGCTCAATGCCGGGAAGGGGCGGTTTCACCGGCTCTCCCCCCACAGCGATGAGAATCTTGTCCGCCGTTACCTTGTCATCCCCCACCGCCAGGGTATGGGCGTCGATGAAACTAGCATGGTGGGGAAAAACAGTTACCTGAGAGTTATCCAACATGCGCTGGTAAATCCCATTCAGCCGCAGCACCTCATTGTTCACCGCAGCGGTCAGGTGGCCCCAGTCAAAGCTGCTTTCCACCGGACTCCAGCCATAGCCCACCGCAGCATGGAAATACTCGGGAAAATGAGAGGCGTAGACCATCAGCTTTTTGGGCACACAACCCCGGTTTACACAGGTGCCCCCCAAGGTCCAGGATTCCGCAATACCGACCTTGGCTCCGTGCTGGGCGGCACGGCGGGCTGAGGCGATGCCGCCGGACCCAGCCCCGATCACAAATAGGTCAAAGTCATAGCTCATGGTGATTGTCCCCTCCAGCCAATAGCAAATGGCAACTTTCAGTACAGTCTTGTCAACACCGTAAATTCCAGCGGGGATGACTGGGAGAACGCGACTCCCGTGAATCCGCTACCCCTTCCCCCTAAAACTCCCCATAGCAAAGGGGAGACCGTCAGTTGGCCTCCCCTTACCTTAGACCCTATTCCTGCCACCAGAAGGATGCTCCTTCGGCCCCAGTCTGGCGGACCTTTGGCCTACTAGGACTACGCCTTGGCACTCTTCAGGTAGGTCAGCATCGTATCTGCGTCAGACACCTCGAAGGGATCGGTGGGACAGTTGTCGCTGAAGTCAGGCTCGATGAAGATTTTTTCAATCGCGCCGTCGTTCACCACCATGGAGTAGCGCCAAGACCGCAGCCCAAAGCCCAGATTAGACTTGTCCACCAACATCCCCATCTTGCGGGTAAATTCACCGTTGCCGTCGGGCAGCAGGACTACCTTGTCAGCACCCTGGGCCTTGCCCCACTGGAACATGACAAAAGCATCGTTCACAGAGATACAGAGGATTTCATCAACACCTTGGGCCTTGATGTCCTCGTACAGTTCCTCATAACGAGGCAGGTGGGTGGAGGAACAGGTGGGGGTAAAGGCTCCGGGTAGAGAGAAGACCACCACTCGCTTACCGCCAAAGATTTCCTGGGTGGTGCGATCTTGCCAACGGAAGGGATTTGGCCCCTCGACGGACTCATCCCGTACGCGGGTCTTGAATACAACGTCGGGTACGCGCTCAATTACAGCCATAACAACCTCTGCGTCTAGTTTTTGAAAATCCACAGAGCATCTGAGCCCTGCCCTAGGTATCTGTCCGTAATACGGGCGAAGGACTGCATCCTAGCCAAGACAGGAGCCGCTAGCATTGGAGATCCAGCTCTATGGATGTTGTGGATAGCCCTTCGGCCTCCATAAGTTAGAATAGTTCTAAATTCGGAAACTGACAACAGGTTAGAATATTTCTAGTTTAAGGAGCGGACCTTAGGGACTCGCAAGAAAATAAGGTACCAATTGCCACCTTGCCTATTGGTGCATTGCTTCGCCGTAGGGCTATGCACCGCAGAGATGCTACTAGGATAAAAAGGGAATGTATTGTCATCCTTCGGACATCCGCAAGCCATTCCGCCTGCCCCCCAAATTCATACTGAAGCCACAGCTCCACGAATCGAGATGAGTGAACTCTCACCAAATGCCATCGTTGCCAATCTCAAGGCCCAAGGGCTGCGGGTAACCCCCCAGCGCTATGCCGTCTATACTAATTTGCTGGGGCGTAGGGACCACCCCACAGTGGAGCAATTGCTGGCGGACCTGAATCAGGGGGGGCCTGTCTCGTCCCAAGCGACGGTCTATAACTCGTTGCAGGCTCTACGGGAGGTGGGGTTGATTCGGGAGGTGCTGCTGGAGGAGGGGGTGTCGCGCTACGACGCCAATGTGTCGCCCCACCACCATTTCCGCTGCCGTTGCTGTGGCTGCATTGAAGATATTCCCTGGGATGCCTTTGGCCCTTTGGCTAAAGCCGCTCTCCGTCCAGGACTCCAGCCGGAATCCTATGAGGTCACGGTACAGGGGATCTGCGATCGCTGTTCATCGCCCAACAATCCGTGCGATGCTGGTTAAGGTTGGATCTAAATCGGATATCTATAAAATTCGGAATTCAGATCAAGATCCGATAATATTGGCACTACATTAAATTGACCTCCTGACAGGTTTTCCCCTCCGGCCTATGAACCCTGCTCTGACTCAGTTCGGCGATCAGATGTCCCACCTGACAGGGGTTCGGGCCATCATGAAAGACATTATTGAGACCCTGCGAGCGGGAAACGGTCAAACTTTTATTAACCTCAGTGCGGGAAATCCGGTAATCCTGCCCGAGGTAGAACAGCTCTGGCGGGATTGCACCGCCCAGCTTTTAGCCAGTTCTGACTACGGCGAAGTGGTTTGCCGCTACGGTTCTAGCCAAGGGTATGAACCCTTCGTTGAGGCGGTGCTGGGGGACTACAACCAGCGCTATGGTCTCTCCATGACTGAGCGCAACGTCCTAATCACCCCCGGTAGCCAAGCCCTGTATTTCTTTGCGGCCAATGCCTTTGGCGGCTATACCCGTGATGGCGTACTCAAGGACATTGTGCTGCCCCTGAGCCCGGACTACACCGGGTATGGCGGTGTTTCACTAGTGCAGGAAGCGCTGCGAGCCTATAAACCCACGTTGGATATTGTCGAGCCCCATCGTTTCAAGTACCGCCCCGACTTTGACCAGCTCGAAATTACCGATCACACCGGCTTTGTCCTCTTCTCACGGCCCTGCAATCCCACGGGGAATGTGTTGACGGATGAAGAGGTGAACCGGATTGCCGCCCTAGCCGCAGCCCACAACGTTCCCGTCTTCGTGGACTCGGCCTATGCTCCGCCCTACCCGGCCTTGAACTTCACCGACATGGCTCCGGTGTTTGGGGACAATATGGTGCATTGCGTCAGCCTCTCCAAAGCAGGATTGCCCGGAGAGCGCATCGGCATCGCTCTAGGGGACGAGGCCATTATTCAAGTGCTGCAATCCTTCCAGACCAATTTCTGTATCCACTCCTCCCGCTATGGGCAAGCGATCGCAGCTCAAGCCATCGCCTCTGGAGCCTTAGCGGAAATTTCTGAGCGGGTAATTCGACCCCACTACGCCCACAAGTTCACCGTGCTGGAGGAGAATTTGGACGCCTACATGCCGAAGGAGGTGCCTTGGTTCCTCCATCGGGGCGAGGGAGCCATTTTTGCATGGCTGTGGTTTGATCAGCTCCCCATCAGTGATTGGGAACTCTACCAGGCCCTGAAGCAGTACGGTGTGATTACGGTGCCTGGAAGCCCCTTCTTCCCCGGCATTAAGGAAGACTGGCCCCATACCCATCAGTGCATTCGCATTAGCCTGACTGCTACCGATGACGAGATCGCTACGGGCATGAGGCACCTTGCTACCGTTGTGAATCAGGTGTATCAGCCGGTGCTCCAGTCATCAGCTCCAGTGGCAGCGAGTCTCCTTAGTTAGGGTTCTAGCGTCTTGCAACACCCTATGTGGACGGTAATTGGCCGTGTGGTATCTTCCCAAGGACTCAAGGGGGAGGTCCGAATTTATCCTGACACTGATTTCCCCGAGCGGTTTCTTACCCCTGGTAAGCGGTGGCTGCGGCGTCAGCCCAATGCGGAACCTGAGCTTTTGACGTTGGTGACTGGACGGTGCCTAGAGGGCAAAGGCTTGTATGTGGTGCAGTTTGCCGAAATCCAGCAGCGGGAGCAGGCAGACGCCCTGAAGAATGCTGAGATTCTAGTCTCTGCCCAGGATCGTCCCCCCCTAGAGCCGGGGGAATTTCATGTCAGTGACTTGGTGGGGTTAGAGGTGCGCCTCCAGACTAATGGGGAGGCCATCGGCATCGTCGTGGACTTGTTCGCTGCGGGCAATGATCTGCTGGCGGTGGAACTGTTTGCCCAGACCGACCCTAAAGCTGGCGGTGAGCCTGTGAAGGTCTCGTCCGGTCGTTCCTCCAGCCGTTCCCCTAAAACTTCTTCTCGCAAACTGCTGCCCGTACTGGTGCCCTTTGTTCACGAAATTGTGCCTACGGTCAATCTGGCTGAGGGCTTTCTGGAAATTAATCCACCACCGGGATTGTTGGATGAGTAGGGCATTTGTCTGTATTTAATTTGTCTGCATTTAAATCTTGGGGGTCAAAGACCCTCAAGATTTTCTTGCCAGAACACTAGGACGCGGCGGGGTGGGACAGCATTTGGCGTACCCGCTGGAGCACAGTCTGGTCTGGCAGCAGGCGTTCTTGATAGCTACGCTGCCAAACGGATGATCCAGGATGGTTCCTGATCAGGTTAATGCGCTTGGCTGCTGCTGCTTTGTACCCAGCGACGAAGGAGGAGAGGAGTCGGGGTTTGTTTGAGACGGGGGATCCGTAACCTTTATTGCCTATTGGTTCGCGGATAATGACAATACCTTGGAGCTGATCGCTGGAAATATCCCAGCAGTCTAGCTCGATCCCCCGCTTGCCCTGGGGCGATCGCAACCATTCGTCGGCGGCTACCTGGCCTAGGGCGTTGAGTTGAAAACAACCGTCTACTAGGTGGCCAAACAGGGGTTCTTGGTTATGGGTCGTGAGCTTGATCAGGTAACATGCCGCCTCTATGGGTATGGGAACCACAGAGGGGCAAGATTTAGCCAGGTCAGCACGATGGTGGTTCAAGGGAAGATCCTGGAAGGTAGGGGCATGCACACTGTCGAGCCTAGGGTTCCCAATGCTGGGGAAATTCCATCCCTGACGTTGGCTCACCTCAGAAGCTGGGGTAGAAGTCCAGGTTAAAGGACTCATGGTAGGCTCCATCGCATCAAGGCGATGGTGTAACGGAGCAGAGTATCCGCCCACAATCCTTGGTGCTGGCTTTGGATAGGGTTACTGTAGGCGTTGAAAACCATGGGTTTTACCACGTCTGGCTTTCACGCTTATTGTTGTCTGAAGCCGGTACCAATTGCTTGCGTAATTATCGGGAAAGCGGCTTCGGGATTTTGCCGGAGAGCAGTGTTCCTCAGGACGGAGGGTGGAGGGTGGAGGGTGTTGGGGTATTGGGGTATTGGGGTATTGGGGTATTGGGGTATTGGGGTCA
>NZ_KI913949.1:501336-547811 GCF_000332095.2 Leptolyngbya sp. PCC 6406
AAAAGCCACCGCTTCTGCGTCCACCACCACCGCCACCGCCACCAAAGGAGTTACCGCGATCTTCACGGGGTTTGGCTTTATTGACTTTCAAGTCGCGGCCCATCCACTCAGCGCCGTCAAGGGCTTCGATAGCGGCAGCTTCTTCGGACTCTGCACCCATTTCTACAAAACCAAAACCGCGCATGCGGCCTGTTTCGCGGTCTGTGGGTAGCTGAACTCGCTTAACTGAGCCGTACTCAGTAAAGACGCTAGTTAGATCAGCTTCTGTAACCTCATAAGACAGGTTACCTACGTAAATTGACATGGATTGTCCCCAAGATTTAAAGGATGTGAAGAGTTAAATTTCGGAGGTAAGCCTGTCAATGGAAAAACGTGAAAACTCGTTAATACTAGAAACAAATGCCGCAACCGATATTTTCTCTATGGCTACTATAGCACCCTAAACCCAATTGCGGTCAACCCAGATCGTAATTGATGCGACAGAATTTATGCCCCACTTAGGGGGAGTTGGTGCCTGCTGTGGAAATGGCCGCAGGAGTCTTTTGTGGCGGCACTTTCGTCCTTACGTCGCAGGGGGATAAAACCCATTCGTATGAGGGGGGGATGGGGGAATGGGGTAAATCCCGTAGGGGCGGGTTTAGCTCGTGTCTACTGGGAAATTCCAAATGGGAGGCTCAAAACCCGCCCTACCCAGCGCCGGGTGACCGATATTGATCTGGATCCGTAGGGGCAATCCCTTGTGGTTGCCCTTGTTGCCGGGTGATAGGTGATGGGGTATATAGCCTAACGGCATTCAAGAAAGGCGTTGGCGAAGCCACTCCCAGGGAGTTAGCCTGCCCGGAGGGCTGTTGGGTATTGGGGTGAAGGGGGGATCTGGAGGGGATCAATCTGGAGCTTTGGCCTGGGCCACGCGGAGTTTTGCTGATCGCGATCGCGGATTAGTCGCAATTTCCTCTTGCGTAGCGATCTGGGGTTTTTTGGTAATGACTTGTAGCCGCTCGTCTCCGCGTAGGGTGTGCTTGACCAAGCGATCTTCCAGGCTGTGGAAACTGATCACCACTAGGCGTCCGGTGGGGGTCAGCCAGTCGGGGCTGCGGGCCAGGAAGGTTTCCAGCACCGTTAACTCTCCATTCACGGCGATGCGGAGGGCCTGAAACACGCGGGTAGCGGGGTGGATGCGGCCATGGCGGTAGCGTCCGGGGACGCACTGAGCAATGCGCTGGGCTAGGGCGGTGGTGGTGGTGAAGGGGCGCTGGGCCACAATTTCACGGGCAATGCGCCGGGAGAGGCGTTCTTCCCCATAGGTGTAGAAAATCCGGGCCAGTTCCACTTCGTCCCAGTGGTTGATAATCTCTGCTGCGGTCAGATCCTGACGTTGATCCATCCGCATATCCAAGGGCGCTTCGTGGCGAAAGCTAAACCCCCGCTCCGGATTGTCCAACTGGGGGGAACTCACGCCTAAATCTGCCAAGATGCCATCAAAGCGCTGTTGCCCCGGCTCAAACTGGGCAAAGTTGCCCCGCCAAAAGGTGACCCGCTCTCCCCAGGGTGCTAGGGTTTCCCGTGCCGCCGCGATCGCAGTTCCATCCTGATCAATAGCGGTCACCCGCACCGTAGGATCCGCGTCTAAAATCTGGCCACTGTGGCCCCCGCCTCCCACCGTGGCATCCAGGTAGTGGCCCTGGGGGTGAATCGCCAACCCCATCAGCACCGCTTGGGGCAGTACTGGAATATGGCTGTAGGTGTCTGCCAAGGGAAATCCTCATTCCATCCAGGGATCCAATGTATTGTGGATTCCGAGATTCCTTCAACGATTTTTCTCTGGGGCTTGCCCATGGCTCGTGCCAATGCCTTGCGCTACTACATCCTGACCCGGCTGATGCTGGCTCCGTTGATGCTGTGGACCATTACCACGGTGGTATTTTTGTTGATGCGGGCTACCCCCGGCGACCCGGTGGATGCTCTTTTGGGTCCCCGTGCCCCAGAGGAGGCGAAGGTCGCGCTGCGGGGGCAACTGGGTCTGGATGCCCCCCTAATCGTCCAATATGTCCGCTATTTGGGCCAACTCTTGTCCTTTGATCTAGGTACCTCCCTTGCCAGCCAAGGCCAGACCGTATGGCAGATCATTGGCCGCCATTTCCCGGCCACGGTGGAACTGACGGTGGGTGGAATGTTGGTGGCGGCGGGGGTGGGGCTGACGGTAGGTGCGATCGCGGCCTCTCGCCCCAACTCTGCCCTGGATGCCGGGGGCCGATTATTTGGCATCATTACCTATGCGGTGCCCATGTATTGGTTTGGCATGTTGCTGCAATTGCTGTTTGCCGTGCGGCTGGGCTGGTTCCCCATTGGCACTCGGTTTCCCCTGCGGGTGACTCCCCCGGTTGGCCCCACGGGGCTATACCTGGTGGATAGCCTCCTCACTGGGCGCTTGGATCTACTGGCCACCACCTTGTACCATCTGGCCCTGCCCAGTCTCACCCTGGGGATTTTGATCAGCGGTGTGTTTGAGCGCATTGTCCGGGTCAATCTGAAGCAAACCCTGCGGGCCGACTATGTGGAAGCGGCACGAGCGCGGGGGGTCCCTGAGGTCCGTATTGTCCTGGCCCATGCCTTGAAAAATGCGTTGATTCCAGTGGTGACGGTGTTGGGCCTCACTTTCGCCTCCCTGCTGGGGGGAGCCGTACTGACGGAGGTAACCTTTTCCTGGCCGGGACTGGCTAACCGCCTCTACGAGGCCATCTCCCAGCGAGATTATCCGGTGGTGCAGGGGCTTATGGTGTTTTTCGGGGTGATCGTGGCTACCATCAGCATCGCCATTGATATCCTCAATGCCTACATCGACCCTAGAATCCGGTATTAGCCGCTATTAGCAAGAACCTGGGGCCTATTGACCCCAGAAAAAACCTGGGATTGATGTAACGATATGTATCATTTGTGAGCTTGGGGCAGGTATAACCCAAGGGCTATTCGTCTCGGCTGGATCTGTTGGTTGGGGACTCGCAGGAAAATAACGTACCCGCAGATCCCTTGGATCGGTCCTCTGGATCTGTCTGCTGAATCTGGAGGATCGGTAGTTTAGGGTATGCCATGGAAAAGATGACTCAGCGGAAAGCCCCCTATTCCTGGCCTTCAGGAGGCGTTTTCTATTTAGCTCAGTCAATGCCTAAATGTATATTCCTAGGGAAAGATTGGGGGAGGCTTCACAAAATCTTGTAAAGCGTAACGCCCGTTCGTCTGATACATTACTCTCATAAACTTTTGCGAAGTATGAGAGCGCGGCAGAGCATTGTCGCAACAGCTCCAGCCCTCTCCTTCGCAGTGATGGTGTAGCAATAGCTTGGGGAGCTTGGAATGGGATTGGTGGATGTGGAGACCCCTCTGTCACGGCAGACTATCGTAGAGCCCTGGGGTCACAGACTGTGGCGTCGTTTGTCTGTCCGAGGGATGTTGCTGGTTGCGATCGCACTATTTGCGATCGCAGTGGGGATAGATGCCCTGCATCACCCAGCTTCGGCAGCAGACCTGGGTACAGTCCAGATGGAAATGGCCCTGGGGAGGGTGGCCACGACCCCCGATAAAGTAACAGCCACGGTTCGTCAAACTGGCTCTACCTATCTAGAGTTTGATCCCACCACAGCAGAAAGACTCAGCCACAGCGACCTCACCAGTGCCATCATGACCCGCAGCCGCCTCACCCACGCCCACTTCTTCACCGGGGATCTGTAGCAGGAAGGCCCGTAGCGAGCGTCAAGAGATGCCAGAGTCGATCCCAGTCAAGAAGGGCTCAAGATCCCAGGGCGCACCGGGCTGATATGGTAAACCCATGACCCCTGACGCCATCACTGAATTTTTAGGCGATCGCTTTGGTTCCCTGGTTGCCTGCAATCCCCCCGACGCTTGGCAAGTGGATGCGTCGGAATTTCGACTGCTGGTATTGCTCTCTGAGGATCAAAGCTGGCTGCGGCTGCTCCTACCCCTTGTCCCCGCTGACCAAGCCCAACCCTTTCTGAGTCAAATTCTAGTAGCCAACTTTGATTTCACCCAGGAGGTCCGCTATGCCCTGCACCAAGAGGTGTTGTGGGGTGTCTTTCACCACGACCGCCAAAGCTTGACGGCAAAGGGGCTTGGCAGCGCTATCGATCGACTGCTGCTGCTCAAGCAGGAGGGAATTGACCCGTTTTTTACCGATCTGCTGGAGGGACAACTGCGCCAGATCATTCAAGCCGCTAAGCGGCAAGGCCAGTCCCTAGAAGAAACCCTGAAAACCCTCGATCGCTTCTACAGCGAGGGCATGATGGGGGATATGGCCCTAGGGAGCACCTACCAAGGGCAAGCTCTCGCAGCATGGCAGCGCCAGTTGCAGCGCCTCTGGTCAGAGGTGGAGCCGTGAACGCGGAACCTTCCCAGGTGCTAAGGACGGTAGCGGAGCGTCTACGCCAAGACTACGCCCAGTTCCCGGCTCATCAGAGCTACGACCTCTACGCGGCGGACGTACAGTTTGAGGATCCCTTGAACCGCTTTCAGGGCGTGCAGAAATATCAAAAGATGATCGGCTTCATTGACCGCTGGTTCATTGACCCGACCCTAGACCTACATGAGCTGATCTGCCACGACCCTGACCAAATTCAAACCCACTGGACTCTGAGCTGGGTTGCCCCCCTGCCCTGGAAACCTGGGATTGCAATTTCCGGCTGGACCGACTACCGCCTCAATGCCGAGGGGCAAATCTGTGCCCACATCGACCACTGGCACTGCTCCCGCCTCGATGTCCTGAAGCAGGTCTTGGCCCCTAGACGCTAAACAATCAGCGATAAACTCGAATGGGGTATCCCAGCAACTTTTACCATGGCAACTCAAATCCCCGCACTAATCCCCACACTGGCAGCACCGCTGGGATATCGTACTCAATCCGAGGATAGTGGGATGGCGACGGATTTGTTATGTTTCTACCTGCTCCGTAAGAGCATTGCCCGCGTGATTATGTACCCGGAGGTTCCAGCGCTATTCCACCGCCAGAGATACTCGATTGCCGCCAATATCCCGCAGTTGGGTCAGGAATTTCGCGACTTCGCTGTAGGGTAGATTGCGATCGGCCTTGAGGATGAGCTTGCCCTCGGGATTGGCCTGAAAATAGGCCCGCACCTGCTGAGTGAGTTGCCCGAGTTCAATGCTCTGCTCAGCGATCAAAATATTGCTATTACTGTCCAGTCCGATAATCAGCGCCTCAACCGTTTCCTCTGGTGCCGTCTTCTCTACCCCCTCTACCTCTTGGGGTACCTCCACCCCCAGCAATTGCCGCCCCGTCAAGGTCATCGAGATAATTACGAAAAACACCAGCACCGTCATCAACACGTCCATCATCGGGACGAGGTTGACCTCGGGGGTTGCAGCACTGTGTTGACGGCGGCGAGAGCGCATAGACATGGTGCCCTACTCCTCAATGGCGAGGGAAACGCGATCGCCTCCCACCGTTCGCATTTCTCCGAGGAACTGCATAACCACTTCATAGGGCAAAGCCTGATCGGGCAGAATATAGGCGATATGCTCAGGGTTGCGCCCCAGATAGACTTCCATCCGACTTTTCAAGGCATCCTTATCAATAGGCTGATTATTGAGACGGATTACACTATTGAGCTCCAACGTCACAATAAAAGGCTCCATTGTCAGGGCTTGGGGTGGCTCGTTCTCCTCTGGCTGAGGTGGCGGCAGCTTCATGTCCACCAGTTCCTCACTGCCCAGGGTCATCGTGACGACGACAAAAAAGGCCAGTACCCCCATCATCACCGTCAGCATGGGGATCAGATCTACCTCAGGAGGCTTAGTACTAGAGTTTTGACGAAATCGCATCGGGATATCCTCAGTAGCGATCGCCCACTAGGGCTGGGGGTCTTCCCTCTGCCGTCAGAGATTCTGCCATCAGAGCAGGCTCATACCAATATTCGCGGTAAATCAGCTCCAGCTCATTCCCCGCTTCCGAAAAGTAATCCATCTGCTGACTTTGAAGCGTCACCATAATCCGCAGTACTAGCAGCGCCAAAATCGCCACGACCATCCCCGCCGCCGTCGTAATCAGGGCTTCCCCAATCCCCGCTGCCGCCTGGGAGGCTCCTTCGGCCCCACCGCCGCCGCCGATATTGAGATTCTCAAAGGTGGCAATCAGACCCGTCACTGTCCCCAGCAGTCCCAGCAGAGGAGCTACGGCAACAACCGTTTCCAAGATCTTGTCCCCCCGCCGCATTTGGATAAATTCCTTGTCTCCAGCGTTTTCCAAGGCCAGCCGAAAGGTTTCGGGGGAAGAATTGCGAAGACGCAGCGGAGCCATCAAAAAACGGCCAATGGGCAAATCCCGAGCCTGGGCCGCAATGTCGGCGGCTTCACTCAAGTCTCGACGGGCCGCATCTAGCACCTCGTTTACGACTTGCCCCTCACGCCGCAGCAATCGCGTCCAGAACAAGGCCCGCTCAAAGGCAGTGGAGAGGGTCAAGATCGAACAGCCGACGATGGGCACCATGACAGGGCCACCCTTAGCCAAAAAGTCGAGTACGGTTGTCATATCGGCGTAGAGGGAATCTATCCCCAGTAGTTAAGAACGACCTAAGGGCTAATTAGCGCGGGTAATCAGCGTTACCTGCGGGAGGTACTAACTTTTGTAATCTATTGTTTTCAGCATATCGAAAGACCTTCTAGAAAAGATTAAGGCAGTGCCACTTCAAGGTTAAGTCCATATTAATAACCCCATCAGGAGGCCAATCAGCTAGACTACGGCCCTGACCTTGACGCGATCTGACCGTCCCTTCCATGGCTGACCTGACTGCAATCCTCGCTGACGAACTAAACCTATCCCACCGGGCCGTGGCGGCGGCGCTGGCCCTGTTCCAGGAGGGGGCGACGGTGCCCTTTATCGCCCGCTACCGCAAAGAGCGCACCGAGGCCATGGACGAGGTGCAGTTGCGCACCCTGCAAGAGCGCCACCAATATTTGACAGAACTGGGCGATCGCAAAACCACCATCCTCAAGTCCATTGCTGACCAGGGCAAACTCACCGACAGCCTCCGGGCCGAAATCAACGCCTGCACCCAAAAGACTGACCTCGAAGACCTCTACCTGCCCTATCGCCCCAAACGCCGCACCCGTGCCACCCTGGCCAAAGAAAAAGGCTTGGCCCCCCTAGCCGAGGCGATCGCCGCCGCCAACCAGCCCCAGGCTGCTCCCTTTAACCTGAGTCAAGCCGCCCAGTCCTATGTGACAGAGCAGGTGCCCGATCCAGAAACCGCCCTCCAGGGAGCCGCAGACATCCTGGCCGAAGCCGTGGCGGAGCGGGCCGACCTGCGGGCCTGGGTGCGGGCCTACCTCCTCGACTCCAGCAGTTTCCGCTCCCGCATTGACGCCAAGATCCCCGAAGGCAGCACCCAGTACGAGCTGTACCGCCAGTACGAAATCTCTATCGGCAAAATTGCCCCCCACAATCTACTGGCTCTGCTGCGGGGGCAACGGGAGGAGATCTTGACGGTGGACCTGGTGTTCGATCCGGCAACCGTACTGCAATACCTAGAAGCTCAGGTGATTCGCACCCGCCAGGGAGACCTGCGGCGGTTTTACCAAACCCTGGTTCAAGATGCCTTTAACCGCTTGATGAAGGTTTCCCTAGTGAATGGGGTGATCGCTGAGAAAAAAGCCTGGGCCGATGAAGCCTCGATCCAAACCTTTGAGTCCAACCTGCGGGATCTGCTGCTGGCCCCCCCAGCGGGGATGAAGGCAACTCTCGCCCTGGATCCCGGCTTTCGCACCGGCTGCAAGCTGGCGGTGGTGGATGAAACGGGGCAGTTTCTCCACTACGAGGCGATTTTTCCCCACCAGGGGGCCGGTCAACGGGAAAAGGCGGCGAAAACTCTGGCCCGGTTGATCCAAACCCATGGGGTGGCCCTGATCGCCATTGGCAACGGCACCGCCGGACGGGAGACGGATGCCTTTGTGGCGGAGGTGTTGGCCACCCTGCCCCAGCCGCCGATTAAGGTGATGGTGAATGAGGCGGGGGCGTCGGTGTACTCCGCCAGTGAGGGTGCGATCGCGGAATTCCCCCACCTAGACGTGACGGTGCGGGGGGCGATCAGCATTGGTCGCCGCCTGCAAGACCCCCTGGCGGAACTGGTGAAAATTGATCCCAAATCCATTGGGGTGGGCCAGTACCAGCACGATGTGGATCAAAAGCGCCTCAAGCAAAAGCTGGCGGAAACGGTAGAAAGTTGCGTCAACTATGTGGGGGTAGACCTCAACACCGCCTCGGCGGCGCTGCTCACCTATGTGTCGGGCATTAGTCCGGCGATCGCCAACAACATCGTCGCCTACCGGAATCAGAATGGGGCTTTTCGCGATCGCAAAACCCTGCTGAAGGTGCCCAAGCTCGGCCCCAAAGCCTTTGAACAGGCGGCGGGCTTTCTCCGCATTCGCAATGGTGATAACCCGTTAGACAACACCGCCGTCCACCCGGAAAGCTACGGCGTGGTGGAACGGATCTTGCAGGATGTAGGCGTTACCCCCCAAGCCCTAGGGGCGGGGTTGGGGCAGCGGGTGGACATCCGCCGTTACATCACCGACACCGTCGGAGAGCCCACCCTGCGGGACATTCTGCAAGAACTGGAAAAACCGGGCCGCGACCCCCGCGCCCAGTTCGTCACCGCCCAGTTCCGTGACGACATCCAAACCCTGGCGGATCTAAAACCGGGTCTGACCCTGGAGGGGGTGGTGACCAATGTGGCCAACTTTGGAGCCTTTGTGGACATCGGTGTTCATCAGGACGGCCTCGTCCATATCTCCCAACTGGCGGATCGCTTTGTCAAAGACCCCAAGGACATTGTCAAGGTGGGCCAGGTGGTGACGGTGCGGGTGCTAGAGGTGGATGAAAAGCTGAAGCGCATTGGCCTGTCGATGCGATCGGGGGAGGAATCGGCACCGCCTCGGCGCGATGATCAAAAGCCGGTCCGAGGGGATCATCGCCCATCAGAGCGGTCTGCCGATCCGCGTCCCCGCCAGGGTCAGGGCACATCCCAACCGTCTGCCCAACCCAGTCTCAAGGATCTACAAGCCAAATTCAACCGCCGCTAGGGACGCTAGGGTGGGGGCATTTCTATCCCAACTCGGGCTAAGCTCTTAGGATTTCTATGGTTGGGGGAGGAGGATGGGCGATCAGGTGAATACAATCGTGGCAAGATTCCTGGGCTTTGCGAATACACTCAGGCCACAGCTGTAAAGAAAACTCACATTGAAAAAATATGCGTAGCTTGGCACCTTACATATTTTTTGCGGGTTGGTTAACTGCTGCTATCGCTCAGATATACATGGTAATTCAGGCGTTTCGTCATTCCTTTATGAAAGGATTGCTATGCTTGATCATTCCAGGATATGTTTTGATTCATGCAACAAAGAGAGAGACCAAGGAATCAAAAGCCTTGATTTGCTGGGTAGTTGGATTACTTGCACTTGTTTTTGGATTAGTAGCTTCATAAATCAATAATAGTCAATTCCATAAATCTATTGAATGAAGTTCTATCTCTGTCAGTCGGGGAGCCTCGCCTCTGACGCTATGGACCCTGCGGCTCCTATTTTTGGTGCTAACCATGATTCAAATTCAACTGACCTTACCAGAAAGTGCCTTTTCTGCTTTACGCAGCACTCCCGATGAATTTGGGCAAGAACTGTTGATTGCTGCTGTGGTGAAATGGTACGAGATGGGCATGATCTCGCAATCTAAGGCGGCGGAGATTGCGAGCATCAGTCGGCAAGCTTTCTTAGTGGCCCTCAACCGTTTTGAGGTTTCCCCCTTTCAAACAACGCCTGAAGAACTGGAGGAAGAACTCAGTCGTGACTAGACGATGGGTCGTTAATGCTTCTCCCATAATTACGCTGGCAAAGATTGACCGAATTCATCGCCATAATAGGACCATCCCATTTAGTACGATGTTGCCATGGTTGCCACGCCCCAACCGCAAAAAATGACGGTCGAAGTCTACTTGGCGTGGGAGCGCTGTCAGGATCGGCGCTATGAGTATGCCCATGGTGAGGTGTTCGCCATGACGGGGGGCTCTTTGGCCCATAATGACATTGCTATCAATATCCTGACGGCGCTGCGGCCCCAAGTGCGTGGCGAGGGGTGTCGCATCAACATTGCCGATGCCAAGGTGCAGGTCACCCCATCCATCTATCGCTATCCAGATCTGGTGGTGAGTTGCGACCCCCAGGACCAGCGGGCCACCGATGCGATTCAGCATCCCAAGCTAATTGTGGAGGTGCTATCTCCAGGCACGGAAGCCTTGGACAGGGGGGACAAATTTAAGGAGTACCGGACACTGCCCACGTTGATGGAGTATGTGCTGGTTAGCAGTACAGAAATCAATGTGGAGGTGTATCGCCGGGGGGAAGGACGACTGTGGCTTTATCAGGCGTACCAAACTGGGGATACCATTGCGCTGAAAAGTGTTGGGTTAGCATTGCCCATGATGCTGATTTATGACACGGTGACACTGGGAAACTAGGAGCTGTGGGCAATCAAAGCCAGACTGCTTGATATACAAAGGCTACAGCACCATTGCCCCAAAACGGCACCGCTACCTGTCGCTCATGTAAGTAAAGAATCTGGTCACTACGTAAAAATATGCGAAGTTCGGCCAATTTATTTGTTGGCGATATTAGTAAATCGGCAGATGGGGAAAACTCGGAGAACCCACTTCAAGTTTATATTTAAGGTCAAGTTATGGATATTGAATTTGCTGCCCGAACATACTTTTCCCAGATTAGGCAAGAATTAGAGGAGAGTGGCAGAAGCCATAAAACCTTACGAGTTAAATCGATCATGAAACGTTTTGGCTACAGCAGACGTAGCCAAGTTTTCGTAGATAGCGTCAACACAGCACTGGATGCCTGTGGATTATATGGAAAACCATATTTTTCTATTGATCTATCTCTTGATAGCAGGATTAGTATGACTTTGAAAGACGGAATTGACAACTCAGTAAATAATTCTAATAATACCTCAAATGAGGTGATAAAAAATGAAAACCTAATTCTAGTCAACCATGACCTATTTTATTATTTATTCGATTTTGGTTCAGAACAGGAGTATGAAAGATTTCAGGCCAGTTTAGACTCAAATCAACCCATTGCGTTATTTTTGATTCCCGAGGATGAAGATTTCCTGACCGACTTGGTTTTTAGAATTCTGTCTTATGAACTAGTCAGGAAATATCAATATCAAGGTTCACCCGATATCCCGATTGCGTCGCGACACACCTTAAGCAGTCTATCTGAGGGATCCGATCAAGATCACAGGGTGAGGAATATTTTGGTGGGTACAGGACTATTTCGCTTTGATCGCTCTACGATGTCGAGTGTGATTTTAGGCGAAACAGGCTTAGATCTTTTGGATTCAGAGGAATTCGAGGAGAAATTCGAACAACTTTCACTTTATGCCCATAAATACAACAAAAATCAATCATTTGTCATATTTCAATGTCCCTCTCAACAAGAAATTAGGCGGCACTCAAAATCCGATTTACTTGAACACTTGATAGATCGAGTCTCTAACCAGATTCCTTTAACCTTTGCGTTGAGATATCGATTTTCGGATGAGTTATCAATCGATCGCAGAGAAGAAATATCCGCTCATTTGCGCTTATTGATGGAAGTGCCAGAGTTTGAGATCGGAGAAGAAGAAATTAGTTTGATTGATTATTTCTTGGAGCTTCAAAAGGCCCAAGTTCAAGCAGAATCCCAACTGCTCTTCAAAATGAATGGGGACATTTTTGAAAAGCTGGTGTGGGGCTATGAAAGTGATGAACACATATATCTCAAATATTTTGCTATTAAAACCCTTGAGAGTGCTGGGCATTCACTTAAGAATATCCAATGTGAGGTATCAATTAGCTCATCGAAGACTACAGAAGAATTAGGTACATCAGAATCAGCAGAAGTACAACGGACTGAAGAACAAGAACCCTTACCACAACAAGATGTTAATCGGAGACCTGATGTTTATGTGCAAGACAGAATAATTGTTGAGGTTGAGACCCTGCGCTCAAAAGTTTTTAATACTCAAAATGTTTTTTTTGATCTTATAGATAGACTACTTACCAAGGCTTTCGGATGGCCTAAATGTTTGCAGGAAGTTTGGTTGGTTCTCCCTGGCTTTGAAATTGCCAGAAACTATTATCAGATCAAAAAGACTGAAGAAATACTAAGTTCCTTTCTGCAAAATACCCTTAATCGGAATATCAAGCTACTCGTGATGACTCCAGACTATGAGAATCACCAGTTAATTCCAGTTTCTTTCGATCAAGTGCATTATCCATCTCTCATAATCTCACCGACAGTTAGCACTACTATAAAACCGCCAATTGAGAGACAGCAGATGCGGTTGACGTTGTTTTCTGATGTGGCGGGACTTGAAGAAGAAAAGAAAAAGCTACGGCAAATACTAAAGTTGCAAGAAAAAGGGAACTCTTGCATCATTAACGGAATTATATTTTACGGACTACCCGGATGTGGCAAAACGCTCTTAGCTAGAACCTTCGCGCACGAATCTGAAAGATATTTCCTACAGTTCTCTCCTGCCGATGTGAAGTCAATATGGATTGGTCAGACTCAGAAGAATATTCAGAAAATCTTTTCTCAGGCAAAAAGAAGATGTCCATCGTTGCTATTTATCGATGAGCTAGATGCTATTGGCTTTAGCCGAAATGAATTCCAGTCCCACACCGATCAAAGGGCAACCATCAATCAACTACTGATCGAATTAGAGAACCTCCAAGGGCATGATGTTCTCGTTGTTGGAGCTACAAACTATCTTGAAAGCTTAGATGGAGCACTCAAGCGTTCGGGCCGATTTGATTGGAAAATCCCAATTTTTCCACCGGATAAAAATGAGCGCAAGACTATGTATGAATTGTATTTCTCAAGATTACAGATTCCTTTTGAAGACAGCCTTATCAACTTCGATGAGATTGCGGAGAGAAGTATAAAATTCACTTCATCCGACGTTAAAGCTGTGTGTGACACCCTGAGAATGGAAGTCCTATTGGAGGAAATTCAGACATCTTTGAGGACTAATGATGTAATTTGTCATATCAACCAACTACAAGAAGGTGGATTGTCCTTGAATCAGAAGCAAGTTCAAGATTTTGTCGTTGAGTGTAAACAGTTAGGCGTGAGAAGTTCTAAACTTAGCACTCTCAAGGCTGACTGGGGATTGGAGGAGTGCGATCACCCTTCGGATAGGCTAGCGCCAACATGACGGGAGTGGAGGGCGGACTCTATTCCTTGAATACGCTTTAGGCCGCTAGCAGTGGCATCCCTAGCGCTTGCAGGTCAACCGTCTCGACATTCTTAGAATAGTTATCCAGCGTGATAGCAACGACCTTGCCGTCTCCGTCATAGTCCAAAATTAAATCATCGGTAACGGCATCCGTCGCCACAACAGATTTTGTTGTTAATTCGATGGCTAAAGTATCGGTATCAGGAAAATATTGGATCTTCATGTGGGTTCCTCACCTCGCTGCTGGCGCTTATAAAAATTGCGGTCAACTTCAGGATGTTTCCGCGAAGCAAAGTTGTCAAAATAGCGAGTGGTTTTCAGCATAGCCCATTATATTGCAGGGTTCTGGCAGGGCGATCGCCCTGCGGACAGGCTATCGTCAACTCGATAGAGGGAGAGTGCGATCGCACATGCTTGCCCAGACCCCCGGTTTCTTGTTCAGGAGTGAGCAGTCGGTAAAACTGCGACCCAAGAAACCGGGGTTCTCTACATGCCCTGCTCCTTACGGCAGAGTACGTTTGCGGGTCATGACGCTGATGTATTCGCCATTGCGCCCGGTGGGCAGGGGGTTGCTCCAGGCGATCCTTTCGCAGTAGCCAAGGATGGCCATGCGGTTGATGGCTTCCATGAGGGCACCGTAGTCACCCAGGAGGATATGACGAACGGCTTCTTGGTTGAAGGAGGGTAGGTTGAACTGGGGAGCGGGCTGTACCGCTCCGCTGGATGCTTGCAACATGGCGGGTATCTCCGTTTTCGGTTTAAGGAAAACGGGGAACTATCTAGCGTTTCCCAAATGAGGCGCAACGAAGAAGCTAGATCATAGAATGATCCCAGACATCTCGTCTTACCTAGGCTAAGCGGGATGTTCAGGGGAGTTGAGGAGCACCACCTCCTCTCTTCCCCGCCTAGAACCATTCCCCGTGACAGATAAACTACACAATGTCCGGCTGGAGTGCAACCGTATGTACAGGTTTGTTGACGATGGGAGGAGGCGATCGCTTTTGATAGACAGAACTTAAGCATTTGTCCCCCTGGGCAGGTGTATGACTATAAACTGAGGGAAAAATAGGCAGAATCACTCCACCTAATCACCTCGATAGGGCAGTTAGGCTGACACAGTTCCACCTAATCACCCAAATCAGGGGGTTAGATTGAAAAGTTTCCACCTAAACACTCAAACGGGGATGTTATGCAGAATAGTTCTCTCCAATTAATAGTGAGGTGGCTTCATTAGCTAGGTTGAGAAATCCTATAAGATTAGTGATAATAATCAGGAATATAAGTCAACAAGAACTCGCTATTACCGAAAATGAAAAGAGTGGCGACGAGAGGTTCCAAAAAAGGAATGTGTAACATCTGCGGAATTTTTTGCACTCTTACTGAAGATCATGTTCCTCCTAAAGGGAGTATTACTCCTCAGAAAGTGGGGATTAAAAGCCTTGCCCAAACTGTTGATCCAATAGATCCTAAAATAGTTCGACTATCTCAAAATGGTGTCAAATTCCGCAGCTTATGTCCTTCGTGTAATAATCATAGGCTAGGAAGAAAATTTGATCCTGCTCTCAATGCCTTCAGTCAGGCAGTAGCTCAAATCATTCGCAACCGTAGCCATCTATCTCTACCTTCAAGACTTGAAGTTAGCTTGCAACCGCAGCGAGTTGTGCGCTCTATAATCGGTCATTTACTTGCCGCTGAAATCAGGGAAGATATGTCTTTAGCTCCTGCTTCAGAGCCAATGCGTGATCTCATGAGATATTATTTCCTGGATACATCAGCGGATTTGCCATCAGAGTTTAATGTGTACTGCTGGCCATATCGTGCAAAACATCAAGTTATCTTTAAAGGTGTTGGAATTCTTTCTGGAGATCAAATCGTAATAGGCGATTTTCTTAAATACTTTCCAGTGGCTTTTTGGTTGACATATCAAGCGCCAGACAGGATCAGAGAAGTCATGCGAGATCGAGAGATTTCAGTTCGTGGAAATGGATTTGATGATTGGAGTACTGTGGTTATTGGTACTAAAGAGAAAGATACGTTTCGCCCAAACTGGCCTGAGTCCCCAGATGACAATGAGGTTATGGTAATAAATAATGATGTTTGCTTCGTAGCAACCGCCCCCTAACAACCCTGTTTGAGCAGACTACCAAAGATTTTTGATGTTTAATCTTAAGGTTGTCGATAGCCGCTCAACAGGAACGTTAGGTTGCGGTGCACTTGATATAGAAAGGCTAAAAAAGCTCACTTAGGCCCAAAATAGTGTTCATCTTGCTCCTTGGTTGGCAAAATTAAAGTTAAGATAGTTTTTCTTAAATAACCCAACTCTTTATGTTGCCTCTCGTAACCATAGTTGAACTTCGCGAAGCAATTGCTGAGGCACTTGCAGAGGAAAAGTCATATAACTTACCTGCAATCTGTACAGCTCTTGAACTTGAACCGGGAACTGTAGAAGAAGCCCATTCTAGCAAGCGTAGTTATGTACGAAATCGAATCATAACTAAAAATCTGAGTGATTTAGTTGACTTGGGAGAGAAGTTGCTAGAGAGATATCCTAATGCTGAAGATCTATCAAATATGGTTTGTCTCTTCAAAGCACAAGCTAGAGGAGTAAGTGGGAATATCAAGAATCTGATTTTTGCTGCGGATGGGCCTAAACCTGAATTAGTCTTAACTGATGCGCTGAATAACACTATTGAAATCGTAGAAAATGCGGAATATTGCCTTGTCTATAATTTACCTATTCTTCAATCAGGTCTACTTTGGCAGAATCTGGTGGAATGGTGGGCAAACAGTAATAATCTAGCTTTTCCTGATCGGAAAACTGAAGAGAGTTTATTTTTGAGACTACGAAATTCATTGGCTTCTCCACCAGAGAAGCTTTTCTTCAATTCATATTTTAAAGACTATCACAAGGCTCTAGGAGAATGTTTTCCTGCATTAGTCCCCCAGGTATACTTGCATTTTGATCCAAAAAGTCTCAAAGATTTAGGGGGTCAGCAACGTTTGCCACGGCAGCGAATGGATTTTTTAATGCTTCTGCCAAATAATGAGAGAATTGTGATTGAGATAGATGGGAAACAACATTATTCAGAAAATAATAACGTACCTAGTCCTAAGAAATACTCAGAAATGGTTGCCGAAGATCGTAGACTGCGATTGTTGGGTTACGAAATCTATCGCTTTGGCGGATATGAGCTGAAGGATGATGAACACAATAAAGCTCAAGGTGAAAACTTAGTGCGAAATTTCTTCTGTCAACTCTTTGACAAACACCGAATTGTACCTGCATCGGAAACCTAACAATTCTGGTGTAGCAGATTGGTTGAAATCGCTTAGCCTAGATGCAAGAAACTTGCCAACTACTGACCAGCAACGTTAGGCAGTTTCAGTAACATTTGTGTTGGGTTTTGCTAACGCTCTGCCCAACCGACAAAAGGTGACTAACTGGTCAACTTTAATGAATACCTTATCCTCATGAAACCTAATCTCCAGGTCATCCTAACTCACCTTAAACAAGATCTGGCTAGTCTCTATGGCGATCGCCTGCTGCACCTCACCCTCTTTGGCTCCCAAGCCCGTGGAGACGCTGAACCGGATTCAGATATTGATGTGTTGGTCGTGCTGAAGCCACCCGTCAATCCCGGTGAAGAAATCAAACACACCGGCAAAGCCGTTGCCGACCTTTCTCTTCACCATGATGTGGTGATTAGTTGCCTCTTCATGGGTGAAATCTACTACCAAACCCGCAACAGTTGCCTGCTTCGCAACATCCGCAAAGTAAGGAGTCTCCCTATGACCGACGAACAGTGAGAACTTCAACCCAGGGAGCAAGCCCGGTTTTATAGCAGTTCCCTAATGTATGAGGTACACCTCAACTTAATGACACTTTGGCGAACAAGGGGCTTAAGCTCCTTGCCTGTACTTAACCCGAGTGAGAACCGCTATATAAATCATTACGCTCACCTACTTAGAGCCCATTGCCAATGAGGATAAACGGAGCCCAGTAGTAGGGATGGGCCAGCGTTCCCCCCGGTACCAAGCGTTGCCCCGTTACGGTGCTGATCAACTCCACCGAGCCCCGCTGCCCCCCCACCGCCGAAAAATCGTTAGTAATCAACGCTGCCTGAGCCGCCTGCAACGCCGCCGTCTTGGTCATGCCCAGGGCCAGAGCGTCATAGAACGCCGTCATGAGAACCTGGGTACCCTGGTCACTCACTGCCCACAGGGAGGCGATCACCGCCTTTGCCCCCCGCCGCTGGAACTGATAGCCCAGCCCCAGAATTTGCTCGCCGTTGTTGTCAAAACCTCCCAACCCAGTCTCACAGGCACTCAACACCACCAGGTCAATGTGAGATAAGGACCAAGAGCCAATGTCCCGCAGCGTAGGGGCATCGCCATTGCCAAGGAGAATGAAGGAATCCGTTGGGTCACCGGGGACAAAGACCCCATGGGTGGCGAAGTGGAGAATATTGGCGCTGCCCAATTCCAGCAGCACCGTATCTAGGTCAAAGGCTTGGTCAATCAGGGCGACGGTGTTGGGCAGGGCCGCTTGCAGCAGACTCACCTCTTCCCCGGCATAGAGTAACCCCCGCAGGTTGAAGGCACCCACGGGGTGAACTATCCCCACATCGGCAAAGGCTCCCGCCAAGATGCGGGGGGCGGCTTGGGGCTGGGCGGTCAATTCCTCTAGGGAGAGAGCGGTGATGTGGTTGATGCGGAACCGTTCTGTTAACCACTGGTCGCCATCGTGGAGGGCGGCGAGGGGAATGTAGCGCAGGTTGGCATCGGGGGCATAGAGCAGGGTCGTCACCCCCGCCGCCGCCAGGTCTGCTTCCAGGGGTTCAATTAGCCAGCGGTAGAGTTGCTGGGCGGGGGTTTGGGCATCGCTGCCGGGATTTTCTAGGGCTTGGCGAAAGGCGAGGATGGCGGCATTCAACTCCGCCCGCCCCACAGCGACGGTGCGGCGCAGGGGTTCAGTATCGGCGGTGGTGATCACCAGTTCTAGGCGATCCTCCAGGACCAGGGGATAGATCAGGGCGGCATCGAGGCTGTCCAGGTTGTTGCGCAGGGCGGAGAGTCCCTCTAGGTCAACGGTCTGTCGCAGTACCTGGGGGCTGAGGGCCGCTAGGAGGGCTTGGATTTCGGGATCCTCAGCAAAGCGGTTGAACTGGGCGGCCAGGGCTTGCTCTAGACGCACCAGGTCTTGCAGCCGTTGGGTTTCTGCGGGGGTGAGGTTGCCGCTGCGTTGTCGCTGACTGAGCTGCGCCCGCTCTTGGCCCAGGGCAATGGCGCTGGCCTGCAATTGGTTGTATTGGTCGAGGATGCTCTGCTCTGGCCGCAAGTAGTCCACACCGCTGGCGGTGCGGGCATTGCGCTGCACTTCTTGCAGGTAGTCGTCGAGTTCTTGGACTTTGAGTAGGTCGAGGACGCGCTGGGCTTCGAGGATGCGGTCTTGTTGGAGGAGGAGGTCGGCGAGGAGGCGGTAGCTGTCGGCGACGGTGTCGGTGAAGGATTGCTGGAGGTCGGTGCTGAGGCCGCGAATGTCGCCCCGGATGGCTTCGCGGATATCGACGCTGGCTTTGAGGAAGATGATGGCCAGTTCGGGTTGGGCTTGGTCGTTGAGGAGGATGCCGATGTTGCTGAGAGTTCGGGCTTCTTCGGCGCGAGCACCCAACTCGTTGAAGAGGGCGACGGCTTGGCCAAACTGCTCTAGGGCGCGGTCGGTCTGGCCCAGACGGTCGTAAGCAACGCCCAAATTACCCAGGGCATAGCCTTCCCCAGCACGGTTGCCAATCTCGCGGGCGATCGCCAGGTCTTGTTCATAGAAGTCAATGGCGCGGGAGTACTGACCCAGGCTGGCGTAAGCAACGCCCAAATTGCCCAGGGCGCGGCCTTCCCCGGCCCGGTCGCCAATCTCGCGGGCGATCGCCAGGTGTTGTTCATAGAAATCAATGGCGCGCTCGTACTGGCCCAGGCTGTTGTAAGCATTGCCCAAATTGCCCAGGGCGCTGCCTTCCCCTGCCCGGTCTCCAATCTCGCGGGCGATCGCCAGCCGTTGTTCATAGAGGTCAATGGCGCGGTCGTACTGGCCCAGATTGCTATAAGCCACGCCCAAATTGCCCAGGGCGCTGCCTTCCCCTGCCCGGTCTCCAATCTCGCGGGAGATCGCCAGCCGTTGTTCATAGAGGTCAATGGCGCGATTGTACTGGCCCAGGTTTCGGTAAGCAATGCCCAAATTGCCTAGGGCGCGGCCTGCCCCTGCCCGGTCGCCAATCTCGCGAGCGATCACCAAGGATTGTTCATGGAAGTCAATGGCGCGCTCGTACTGGCCCAGGCTGAGATAAGCATTGCCCAAATTGCCCAGGGCGCTGCCTTCCCCAGCGCGATCGCCAAGCTCGCGGGCAATCGCTAAGTCTTGTTCATGGAACTCAATGGCGCGGCGATAATCCCCCAGGCTGTCGTAAGCATTGCCCAAATTGCCCAGGGCGCGGCCTTCACCAGCCCGGTCGCCAATCTCGCGGGCGATCGCCAGGGCCTGTTCATAGAGGTCAATGGCGCGGTCGTACTGGCCCAGGTTGCGGTAAGCAATGCCCAAATTGCCTAGGGCGCGGCCTTCCCCGGTGCGATTCCCTGCTGCCCGGTAGAGTTCTAAAGCTCGTTCCCAAGAGGCCAATGCTTCACGAAACTGACTACGGTTGTACTGTTCAATCCCTAAATCTAGAAGTCGATCCGCTTCTTCTAGACGACTATCCGCCTGGGTCAAAATCTGCGGCGGTTCCGCCAATAGGGGCGACGGCTCCATCTGTGGCCCTTCCCCGTTCAGTGGGTCAAGAGCCCAGGGTTCTTGTATCGTTCCTAACCGCAACGGGTCACCCGCGCCAAAGAACCCTGGGCTCTGGGTCACCCCCAAGGGGACAGGTTCCTCAACGGCAGCGGGGCGGGTAATCGGATCAGTCGTCAGGAACCTGTCCCCGACCCCCCGCAACCCATCATGGACCGGGTGCTTCCAAAGCACCCGGTCCCTCGCCGCCTCACCCGATCGCGCCGCCTGCAACGGCTGCAACCCACCCACCAATTGCACCACAGGCATCAGCAACGTAGAGCAGAGGGCAAAACTAAGCAGCTTGGCGGGGCGGGCCATGGGGCAATCTCCAGCATGGGGATAACACCCATCACTATTGCTGAGCCCCGCCAGCTTATTCAACCGTAACCCGATCCTGGCTCCCAGTCTCCGGCTGGGAGCCCCCGGTAGCGGCTCCGCCGCCAGCACCCTAGAGGCAGAGCCTCAGCGGCGGGTACCCAGGCAGAGCCAGGGCACAAGGGAGCCGCCCGACTCCACTGGCTCCCAGCCGGAGACTGGGAGCCCCCGGTAGCGGCTCCGCCGCCGAGCCCCAGAGGCAGAGCCTCAGCGGCGGTACCCAGGCAGAGCCAGGGCACCAGGGAGCCGCCCCGCGACTCCACTGGCTCCCAGTCTCCGGCTGGGATCTCCCGGTGGCGGCTCCGCCGCCAGCACCCTAGAAGCAGAGCCTCAGCGGCGGTACCCAGGCAATCGTAGGGTGGGTCGAACAGAGTGCGATTCGTAACATCAAAGCGAAGACAGGGCTTGCAGGATTTGCTGTGGGGTTTTGCGGCCTAAGGTCGTGCCATCAAAATCCTTGTCAAAGCTAACAAAGGTGAGTTGAAAAGCTACTGCCACCACATATTGATAGGCGTCATCGTAATCAAGCTGCTGTTGTTGCATCGTAACGACAACCCTGGACAGTTCTGTAGGGCTCAAGCTCAAGAGGCCAACAGCCCCCTCAATGAATACATCCTGCACAAACTGTTCAAATGCAGTCCCCAGTTGCCGCCGCATCATGGCTAAAGCGATGGAATGCAGGGTAAAGTCCGTCATCGCCAGTTGATCAGACGGTAGTTTGGCCAACAACTGTCCAACAATGTCGGATTGCTGCTGGTCGAGTAAGCGTTCTAGCCAAATATTGGTATCAATCAGGTACACTGCTGCCCCATTGTTCAACGGTTTCCTGTTGGAGGCTGAGCCCTGTGTACTGGTCTCGATAGGTCGCCATTGCCCCTGCCCAAGTTTGCTTGAGCGGCTGGGCCGAAGACCGGGTGTATTGCCGCAGTAACGTCTGAATCAACATAATCACCTGCTGTTGTAGCGCAGGGGGCAATGCGTCTAGCTGCTTGAGGGTAGGGTGCATGTCCATAATTGATGATTAGGTCTTTCAATCGTAGCTGAGTTGAGGGGACACCCATAAAGCGCACCAACGTGGCTGGGTTCAGCGGTTCTGTAGGATGGGGAAACGATTTACTGGCGAAAGGAAGACAAGATCTATGCTCGCGTGGTTCTCGGTTTTAATGCTGGCTGCGGCCCCGGTAGCGGCGGCAGCGGAGTCGCCCGTGGCCCAGGCCCCGGCGGAGATGGTGCGGCCCCAGGAAGTGCGGCCCCTACCCGGTGGTCTAGACACCGTGCCCGTATTCAACAGCAATAGCCCGGAATTAGTCCTAGAGCCGGGAATTTTACTATCCACCTTTCCCCCAGCAGGAATGGCCCACCCCGAAGCCCATCTGAACTATGCCCTCTCGGGGCGGTTCGACATCTTTGCCCACCACGTCGCCCGCGCCCCCCAACCCGATGACCTCACCAGCCTGTACCTGGGCATCGTGGTGCATAACCCAGGGCGGGAACCCGTGACCGTGACCCTTCTGCAAGGGGCCAGCTACCTCAGCCAGCCCGATGCCCCCTTTTTCGTCATTGATGACTTTATCGAGCATTCCCCCTGGGTTCCCGCCTTTGCAGGGCCGGGGAGTCGAGTGTCAGGGGATTTTTTGGCGGGGCGATCGCAGTCAGACCGATTCCCCACCCAGGTGATCATTCCCCCCGGCCAGAGCACCCTGCTGCTGAATGAACCCATCCCGGTGCGCACCCTAGAGCCCCCCCTCAATGGTCGCTCCACCCTGATTCGGCTCCAGAGCAGTGGCCCCGTCTATGTGGCCAGCCTCGCCCGCTATGCCCCCATCACCTGGTATGACATCGAGCGGCCTCCCACCCTGGCGGAATGGGAATCCCTGCTGCGGGAAAGTCCCGTAGCGGGGCCGCGCGATCGCGCCCCCACCCCCCTGGGCAGTACCAACGCCTTTATCTATGGTCGGGTCGCCGGGGTAGCGATCGGCTCCCAATGGCGAGCCACCCTCACCGACGAGGGGAGCCCCCACTTGGCCATCCCCGCCCCCGGTGCCGCCTTCTCCTACGGCATCAGCACCCTCTACCAGGGCCGATTGGGCACGGGGCAAAACCAGAGCGCCAACCTGGCCGTCCGCTATGCCGATACCGCCTACGAAGCCCATGGCAACTACGGCATTCAGTACAGCCTCACCCTGCCCCTGCACAACCCCACCCCCACCCCCCAATGGGTAACGGTGGCTTTGGAAACCCCCATTAAAGAAGATGTTCTGAGTACCCCCGGCCTCCGCTTCCTCAACTCCCCCACCGCCCCAGTGTTTTTCCGGGGGCCAGTGCGGATTAGCCACCGGGATGAAACCGGGCGGCGGCGGGTGCGGTTTATTCACCTGGTACAGCGGCGGGGCCAGATGGGTCGCCCCCTAGTGGAAGTGCTGATTCCACCCAACCAAGTGCAACAGGTACAGGTGGATCTCCTCTACCCCGCCGATGCCACTCCCCCCCAAGTCTTAACCGTCCAAACCCTTCCCAGCCCATAACCCCCGCCCAGGGACGGACCATCTGCACCCGATGGCTCCTAGCCTTCGGCTGGGAGCCTGAGGCACCAGGCCAATGACCGACGGCTTGAGTAACCCAGCCCCTTGCCATTGGATGATCGGGGCTTCGCCAAACAACAAGGGGCTTCTCACCTGACTGGTAACAGCAATCAAGATCAGGTCAGGACGGTTTGCTGTGTAATCTGCTGAACTGACTACAACAGCAGGGCGCTTCTTGAGTGCATTTTGGGCGGTAAAAGGAAAAGGCACCAGCACCACAGAGCCAAATTCACAGGTCATCGTAGGCGGCATCCTCCAGATTATCCCAAACCTGAGCAAACGCAGCTTCAGCCCCCTGGGCAGCAGCCGTGACCAGCGCCCGATCCTGAGAGCGCTGATGCAAAAAGTCGATAAAGTCTTCAATTTCAGCAAGCTGACTAGAAGAACACTGACGAATTTTGCCTAGAATCTGCTGTTCTTTTTCTGAAAGCATTGGCATGGTATTTCCCTTGCGTGGATCAGTAACCATAGGCGGATCAGCCACAAGTCAATTCTCGCGCTAAATCATCAAAATTCACTTACCCCTGGCTCCTAGCCTCGGCGGGGAGTGCCCAGGCGGAGGCTCCTAGCCTCCGCCGCCCGGAACCGAGGCCCCACCTCGGCAGGGAGTGCCCAGGCGGAGCCTGAGGCACCAGGCCAGGGCACTAGTACTGGCTGGGCGGTGCAAATACCCTAACCGTTCTATCGTGGTACACCTCGGCCCCTCACCCTAGCCCTCTCCCACGGGGAGAGGGGACCGGAAAATATTAGGCTGGTGCATCATCAGGTTTGATTTTCAGGGTTTCGTAGGGTGCATAGCGCTAAGGCGCGGCTTCGCCCACGCGAAGCAATGCACCGCAGAAAGGCAACGCCTAGGGTAAATGGTCACAGGATTTCCGCCCCAGAGCACTCGGGGATCTACCTAGAACTCTATAGTTCTGGGCTGGGGGAGCTGATTCAGCGTTATAAAGAAATCTGATTTCTGGGGAGGGGCAGGAGACGGGTTCCTCGGAAGATTGGCGCTGGGGTATCTGGCCTATCAACTAGGAACCCGTCCCCTTGAACCTTGTCGCTGGGGTATTCAACCCGCTGGCGAGGAACCCGTCCCCTACAACCCCCGCGCTAGGATGGCAATACCTTTTTTGACTAGAGCAGCGATGACGACCCTGCCCTGCACCGCCCCCATAGCGTTGGAACTTCCCGCCCTGCCGCGCCCCGCATTGGATGAGCTGTACCATCTTCTCCAGTATCTTCAGTTCAAATACAACGTTGACCTAGAGCCGTGCCTGGAGACCCTAGAAGACGAGATCGATAATATTGATGGTGATCTTGCCCTCACTGAGACCGGGGCAATCCCCCTCAGTCAACTCAAACAATCCTTGGGGCTAGGGTGAGTTATGAAATTCTGATCCAGCCCGCTGCTCAGCGGCAATTGAAAAAGTTGCCCCCAGCAGTGCAAGCTGAACTGATTGTCCAGATAGAGTCCCTCGCGGATGATCCTTGACCCTCTGGGTGCAAAAAGCTGAAGGACAGAGACAACCGCTATCGGGTGCGGTGGGGAGACTATCGGATTATTTACAGCGTTGAGGATGCAGCCCTCATCATCCGAGTCATTAAGGTGGGACATCGCCGAGATGTCTACGAAAGTTGAACTGGGCTGGGGGAGCTTATTCACCGTTAGAAAGAAAACCGATTTCTGGGGGGTGGGGCAGGGGACGGGTTCCTGGGGGGATTTTCCCTGGGGTAGCTGGCCCGTTGGAGAGGAACCCGTCCCCTCCACACACTCCCCTGGGGCTCCCAGCGGCAGAGGCGGCGATTGACTGTCGTTCTGCCACAATGGTCAAAGACCGGCCCAGGGGGCCATCGCCCCTCCTAACTTATGTCTTTCCGTGATATGTCCTCTACGGCTCTCCCCGACTCCGCTCTGCCCCGCCTCAACCTCTTCACCATGTTCCGTTTGGGACTGTTTCAGATGGGGCTGGGGTTGCTGTCATTGCTGACCCTGGGAATTTTGAATCAGGTGTTGATTTCAGAGCTGCGAATCCCGGCTCTGCTGGCTTCGGGTGCGATCGCAATGTACCAGTTCGTCTCCCCGGCTCGGGTGTGGATGGGCCAACTCTCTGATACCAAGCCCATTCGCGGCTACCACCGCACTGGCTATGTCTGGCTGGGGCTGGGGATGCAGGCCATCTGTCTGTTCCTGGCGATTCAAGTCGTGTGGCAACTGGGAGCCAGTCTGGGGGAGGGCTGGACGGTGGTCAGCTCCGGGTGGCTGGCGCTGCTGGCGGGGATGTTTGCCCTCTATGGCCTCTGCATTGCTTCTGCCTCCACTCCCTTCGCCGCCCTGCTGGTGGATGTGTCCGATGAAGACAACCGCTCCCAGTTGGTGGGCATCGTCTGGGCCATGCTGATGGTGGGCATTATTGCGGGCGCGATCGCGGGGCAGGTCTTGCTGCGGGATATGACAGCGGAGGATTTAGAAGGGGCCATTACCCGACTGTTTATCCTGTTTCCCCTCAGTGTTGTGGGGCTGGGGATCGTGGCCACTTTTGGCATCGAGAAAAAATATTCCCGCTATAGTAGCCGCTCCTCCTTGGCGGGACGGGAAGACCAAGTCACCCTGCGACAAGCCCTGTCTGTCTTGACCGCCTCCAAGCAGACGGGCTTTTTCTTTACCTTTCTGCTGGTGATGACCACCAGTCTGTTTTTGCAACAGCCGATTCTGGAACCCTATGCCCGCGAGATCTTTGGCCTCAGCATTGGCGAAAGTGCCGGTTTGAACCAGTTTTGGGGCTACGGTATTTTGGTCGGCATCGCCATCTCCGGGTTTGTGATTGTGCCTCGTCTCGGCAAACGGAACACCGCCATGGTGGGGTGTCTGTTCTCCTCCGTCTGTTTTGTCCTGGTGATCCTGTCGGGCGCGACCACGAATCCCACGCTGCTCCGCAGTGCGGTGATGCTGTTTGGGCTGGCCTCCGGCATCCTCACCAATAGCGCGGTGAGTTTAATGCTGGATCTGACGGCGGCAGAGACGGCGGGGACGTTTATCGGGGCTTGGGGTTTGGCCCAGGCCATGGCCCAGGCCAGCGCCACGGTGCTGGGGGGCGCTATTCTCTCCCTAGGTCGCCAGGTCTTTGGCGATTCCTTCCTGGCCTTTGGTCTGGTGTTTGCCTGCCAGTCGGTGGGAATGGTGTTGGCCTTTTTGCTGTTGACGCGGGTGAATGTGCAGACCTTTAAGCAAGAGTCGGGAGATGCGATCGCGGCCCTCATGGAACTGGAATTAGATTAATGCAGGATCTAATGCAGGATCAGGTGCAGTGGGATCGGGTGCTGGATGTTTGCCATAGCCTCACGGATCGGGTGGCAACTCAACTGCTAGCAGTCGGCAACGCCCCCGCAGAGGAAAAACAAGACGGCAGCCTCGTCACCCAATTTGATACCTGGGCTGATGAACAACTCCGCACCGGCCTCCAGACCGCCTTCCCAGACCACGGCATCCTCAGCGAAGAAACCCACCATGTGTTCCCCGATCAAGACTGGTGCTGGATCATCGACCCCATCGATGGCACCACCAACTTCAGCCGGGGTATTCCCCTCTGGGCCATTTCCCTGGGCTTGCTTTACCGGGGCACCCCCGTCTACGGCTACATTTACCTGCCGCCCCTGGGGGATCGCTTCCACGGCTACTGGGCCGGGACCAGTGGGTTGACCCTACCCACCGGAGCATTTTTGAACAACCGACCCATCCACACCCGCCCCGACGATCCCAGTGCCAACCAGTTCTTTAGCCTCTGCGCCCGCAGTACGAGCATCTTGCAACGCCCCTTTCCCTGCAAGGTGCGGATGCTGGGCACCGCCGCCTACAATCTGCTGCTGGTGGCGGCGGGTTATGCGGTGGGGGCGGTGGAAGCCACCCCCAAGGTGTGGGATATTGCCGGGGTCTGGCCGATCTTGCAGGCCGCTGGAGCTACCTGGACGCCTCTGGACGAGGGTGATCCCTTTCCCCTGACGGTGGGGGAAAACTACCGCGATCGCGCTTTCCCCACCCTCATCACCAGCCGCGCTGATTTAGTGGATCAATTTCGTCCCCTAGTGCAGGGCGTGATCGGCGGCGGCTAGTACCGCAGGGCGTAAATCAGCCCACTATTGTCGCACCAGCCCAACCTTTTCTGGTCTCCTCTCCCCTTGGGAGAGGGCTAGGGAGAGGGGCCGAGTGTGCCACGATGGAACGGCCAGGGTATTGCCGCCGCCCAGTACTAACGGCACCCAAACGGGAATCCTCTAAACCCGACTGGGGAACCGGGGTATACTGGGAAGACTGTTAAAAGGCTGTCACCCTGTTCGTGGAACTTTCCTGTAAAAGTGAATATGCCCTGTTGGCGCTGGTGGAACTTGGCCTCCACCACACCAGTAATGAGCCCATGCAAATTCGGCAAATTGCAGTCCAGCAAAATATTCCCGACCGCTACCTAGAGCAACTCCTCGCCACCCTGCGGCGGGCGGGACTGGTGCGCAGCCAGCGGGGAGCACGGGGGGGCTATTTGCTGGCGCGCTTGCCCTGGCAGATCACCCTCTACGATGTGGTGAGATGCATTGAGGGGCTAGACGCCCAGGGCGAACCCCAGGACTGTCCCCAGACATCAGAAGCGGTGGTGATCACCGAAGTCTGGCAAGAGGTCCGGCAAGCGGCGGAATCGGTGCTGCAAAAATACACTCTGCAAGACCTACTGGATCGGCGTAACGCCAAACAGCAGGTAGACATCATGTATTACATCTAAGAACTTCTAAGACCTTGCTCTGAACCGTCCTTAACCACCATGCGTATTGCCGCCGACATCACCGCTCTGATTGGCCACACTCCTCTAGTTCGCCTCAACCGCATTCCCCAATCGGAGGGGTGTCACGCCCAGATTGTTGTCAAGCTAGAGGGCATGAACCCTTCCGCCTCTGTGAAAGATCGCATTGGCATCAATATGATCGCAGCGGCGGAGGCAGCGGGCAAAATCACTCCTGGACGCACGACACTGGTGGAACCCACCTCGGGCAACACGGGCATTGCCCTGGCCATGGCCGCCGCCGCCAAGGGCTACCACCTGATTCTGACCATGCCCGAAACCATGAGCGCGGAGCGGCGGGCGATGTTGCGCGCCTACGGGGCAGAACTGCACCTGACCCCCGGCCTAGAGGGGATGGCGGGCTGTATTAGCCGTGCCCAAGCGCTGGTCAACACCCTGCCCGATGCCTATATGCTCCAGCAGTTTCGCAACCCGGCCAATCCCGATATTCATCGCAAAACCACGGCGGAGGAGATCTGGGCCGATACCGATGGGGCCGTGGATATCTTGGTGGCGGGGGTTGGCACTGGCGGCACCATCACCGGGGTAGCGGAGGTGCTCAAGGCCCGCAAACCCAGCTTTCAAGCGATCGCGGTGGAACCCGTCGGCAGTTCCATTCTCTCCGGCGGCAAGGCTGGACCCCATAAAATTCAAGGGATCGGGGCAGGCTTTATCCCCGAGGTGCTGAATGTTGCCATAATTGATGAGGTGGTCACCGTCAGCGATGAAGATGCCATCGCCTATGGTCGCCGCCTCGCCCGAGAGGAGGGGTTGCTATCCGGCATTTCTAGCGGAGCCGCCCTTAAGGCTGCGATTGAAGTGGGCAAGCGCCCCCAAAATGCCCAAAAGCTAATCGTCCTGATCCAGCCCAGCTTTGGGGAACGCTACCTCAGTACCCCGTTGTTCCAGGATCCAGAACTCCTTGCCCCCCTCGCCGTCAGTTCCTAGTGACGTGCTATGGCTTCCCCCAACCTCACTTCCCCTGCCCCTAATGCCCTCCCCGCCGACCTGGCGGTCTGTATCCGCAATCTGGACTATCACTTTGGGCGCGGTGACCTGAAAAAACAGGTGCTCTTTGACATCAGCATCGATCTGCCGCCGGGGCAGATTGTGATCATGACCGGGCCTTCCGGCTCTGGTAAAACCACGCTTCTGACGCTGATTGGGGCGCTGCGGTCCCTTCAGTCCGGCAGTCTACGGGTGCTGGGGAAAGAGGTGGTGGGGCTCGGCAAACATCAGTTGGTGGAGGTGCGGCGCAACATTGGCTTTATCTTCCAGGCCCATAACCTCTTCGCTTCCCTCACCGCCTGTCAAAATGTAGAGATGGCGGTGGAATTGGTGGGCCGTTTTGGCAACAAGCGGGCTCAGGCGGTGGATATGCTGACTCGGTTGGGGTTGGCGGATCGGGTGGATTACAAGCCCGAAGCGCTCTCCGGCGGGCAAAAGCAGCGGGTTGCGATCGCACGTGCCCTGGTCAACCAACCCAAGCTAATTCTGGCGGACGAACCCACCGCTGCCCTGGACAAAAAATCCGGGCGGGACGTGGTCACCCTGATGCAAATCCTGGCTCGGGAACAGGGCTGCACCGTGCTCATGGTCACCCACGACAACCGCATTCTAGACGTGGCGGATCGCATCATCAATTTGGTGGATGGAGCCCTGGCATCCGACGAAAACCTGGACACCTTCGTCGCCAGCCACGATCCCAAAACCCTAGACCGCCGCATGTTCATACTCTAGAGGCCCTATGGCGATTTCCTTTGAGAGCCCGGTCCAGGCGGTTACCTACCACAAGGTGTTGGATTATCTCCAGCAGTCCAGCCTGTTTCGAGAGTCCCTGCGGATTTATGATAATCGGCCCAAATTTGACATCCTCTATGGCGCGACCCTAGCGGAAATTGAGGTTTTGCCCTGGGAGGACCATCCCTGGCAGACGACGGAACTGGCCACCGTCCGGGCCACCAGCTGCGTCACCGTGGGCAGCAGCCTCAAGGAAGATCTCATGTATTTTCTGCTGACGGAAAACCGCCGAATGCGCTTTGGCGCTTTTCACCTGGATGAGGCGGGTCAGGTGCTCTTTGCCGAGAGTGTTCTGGGGGGCGACAACATGGATCTGATGGAGCTGCAAACCTGCATCCTCTCCGTGGTCACCATCGCCCACACCTACGAAGACCTGATCGCAGAGAAATTCGGCGGTCACCGGGCGGTCTCTCCCCAGGAGGTGCCTTTATGAATGCCCACTCAGGGTAAAACTCATCTTTTCTCATTTTTCTAGCGCTGCCCTCCGGCAGGATCAGAGCAGGATGGATTTCGGGCAAATTGCGCTCATCCATCCCCTGCCGCAACCCCCCATCCTGTCACAAGGCTTTCCCCATGCTTTTCCTCTTGACTGGTCTTCCCCAATGGACCCGCCGCTCTGCCCGTCCCCTGCGTCTGGCTCTACTCATGACCCTTGCTGCCCTATTTCTGCCCGTCCTACCCGCCCTAGCTCAGACCGCTAGTTCCCCCGATGTTGGCATCTTGGGACAACTGCGGGGACAACTGGTGGATGCCCTCGCCTGGATTGATGGCCTAGGTGCGATCGCGCCCATCGCCTTCATCGCCCTCTACATTGTCATCACCGTCGCCTTCCTGCCTGCATCCGTCGTCACCCTAGGGGCAGGGGTCGTTTTTGGGGTGGTGAAGGGCTCCCTCCTTGTTTTCGTAGGAGCCATGCTGGGGGCAACCGCAGCTTTTTTGGTCGGACGTTACCTGGCCCGAGACTGGGTCGGCAAGCGCATCGCCGGAAATGCTAAATTCCAGGCCATTGATGAAGCCATTGGTCGCGAAGGCCGCAAGATTATTTTTCTCATTCGCCTCTCCCCAGCTTTTCCCTTCAACCTGCTCAACTACGCCCTGGGCCTGAGCAAAGTGTCTCTCAAAGACTACATCGCAGGCACCACCGGCATCATCCCCGGCACCATCATGTATGTCTACCTGGGCTCCCTAGCCGGGAACCTGGCCACCCTAGGAGCCGGGGAACAACCCAGCAACCCCACCATTACCTGGACCATTCGCATCATCGCCTTCCTGGCCACGGTGGCGGTCACCGTGTACGTCACCCGCATCGCTCGTAAAGCCCTAGCGGAGTCGGTCCCCAGCATCGGAGAAGAAACCAGCGAGATGACAAGCCCTTGACCCATTCCCCTCGTTCCCGCGCTCTGCGTGAGAGCATACCCCCTGGCGCTCCTGCACCCTGGGGTAGACGGCGCTGGAGGTCCAAAAATGGCCCAGTCAGCGGGGCCAAGCACGGCTATTCCTTGGGCAAATACTTAATCAGCGCCTTCATCACTTCTCCAGGATGGGTCCGGAGGGGATTCGTCTCGCTAGGGGCTGGAAGGAAGTCAGTCCACTCCAAAACTTCAGCAAAGCGGCGTTGATGAAGACTATGGACGATCGCGCTCACAGCAGCTTTGGAACCAATCACCAGGATTTTGACTGGTTCGCGGTCGGGCTTGGGGTAAGTGTACAGCTTGAGGGAAAGCTCCACCCCCACGGTTTCAGAAGCCTGGGAATCGGCGGCAAGAAAGGCTTGAGTTTGCATAGCGAACACCACAAAACGTCATCAGAGTCGATGACGCCCATGATAGTCAACGCATTTGATGCCGTCAACAAGTCTGTTGTTTACGTGGTCAAATTCCTCTGACACCATGAGGGCATGGGAAAAGCAGGAAAAGCCCTCCGGCAGGTACTTGAAGAGTTTGAGGTGAGCCAGTACAGTCTCGCAGCGGCTCTCAATATTGAGCGCAACAGCGTTTACCGATGGGTGAATGAGAAGAGTGACCCCTCAGGGGAAACGATTATTGAACTGGTAAGGGCGCTGAAAGAACTCAAACCTGAAGCCGCCAAAGCTTTTGTGGAACGTTATCTCGGTGAAGAAGTAAACGACATCTAACCGTTTGAGCAGATCTCAAGGCATGAACCAAGGACAGTGGCTCATTCAGAAATATGTGGATGAGGCACTGTCCTATTAAAGAGTGAGAGCCTCAAATCCCCTGGATAATAGGATTTCAGAGAGTTTCAAGGGGCGCTGAATGAATCCCATGGCCATGGCAGGCGTCGTCCGTTTCTCCAAACTCCAATGGGGCCGCACCCAGTTGTGCATCAGACGCTGGACATTCAAAGCTCGCTGCAAGCCCTCCACCTGCTTGGCATAGTGATTCTGCCGCCTGCGATAGGCTGTTGCCCGTCGCCTCAAGGCACTGTTGAAGGCTTCCAGGTGATTGGCGTGGACCTCGCTGAGGGCACTGAGGGCCGTCCAAGGATGCTCAACTTTGAGCCACTCTACCCTGGGTTCACCTTGAGAGCCTTTGATCTTGATGGCCACCTCTAACCCCTCCCGCCACACCTTGCGATAGGGATAGGCATCGCTGCTGAGGTGGCTCGGCAGATAAACGCTAGCCAGTTTCCACAATTCCTTGCCATAGCGACGTTCACCGTCGGTAAACCAGCGAATCCAAAGGCTGGGTTCTGCCCATTGCCACGCCCGTTGCACCCCTTCCTCAAACAACTGAGCCTGCTTGAGTCCAGCGCTGGCTTCTAGCCAGTAGCGACTCTCTCGCTCAATGAAGCTAATAGTCCATCCCTCGGAGGCTTCGGGGGGGAAGGTTCTCACCGACGCGGGTGTAGAGTTCATCGCCTTCTATCGTGACCTCTCCGCCCTCTGGGGCAGGGGGTGACCAGGCGGGCAGATGAGACGATAACCGTTCTTCCCAGGTGGTAATACTGCTGGGAGATGTCCCCACCACCCTGGCAGCAGCTCTGATGCCGAGTCCTTCGTGGCGGGCATTGAGGGCCATCTCTACGGTGGTGACTGGGGTGCGCAGGCGGGCCATGGGGGTGCCGCTGCGTTCATTGAAGCGACGACCACAGGTTTTACAGAGGTATTGTTGAAGGACTTGACCCGTCTTGAGGGGTTTTGTGCCATTCTTGACGATGGCCTCACTCTGACAATGGATACAGTTCATTGGACTTAAAGGCTCGCTGTATCTACAGTCTAGCTCTCACTCCCTAAGATGACAGTGCCGTGGATGAAGGGGAAAACTGTCCCTTTGATGCCTGGTTTGAAAATCTGAAACGGCATCGAGACAATTCGGGGCAACATGGATGGATTAGGTGCCCCCATGGGTGGGAGTTTTCGGCAGATTATGGGGGCAGGAATGTATGGGGAGGATTGGGGCTGTGGGGAGGCAGATTTTGTAGGGAAGGGGTTGGATGTGGGGTAGTGAGTTAGGTGGTGAGCAGTGCCCACCCTACTTGCTGACTCAGCACCAGTGGCTTTCGTCCGTCCGCTGCCGTAATTGATCCCGTCGGCCTCAGGGACTATGTTAGGTGGCACTAAACCTTGCGCCAATCAAACAACCATGCTACTTTTAGTCATCACAACCCACTTTGATTGACTTTAGTCTGTGCTAACACATCATCCACAACTAGCTTTTGAATATTTGGCATTTGAGCATGGTCAATCTCTTGTGGTACATGCAGATTGCTTTGAATGGCTAGGAAAGTTGCCTGACAATAGCTTTCACGCTGTTGTTACCGATCCTCCTTACGGAGTCAAGGAATATAATTTCGATCAGCTAGAGAAAAAGGACAATGGTAAGGGAGGGATTTGGAGAATACCACCGTCATTTGATGGAAGTATACGTTCTCCACTTCCTCGTTTCACTGCTCTTAATGAAAAAGAAAGGGCTGATTTATGTCGCTTTTTTCTAGAATGGGCAAGAATGGTTAACCGTCCTATGTGTCCGGGTAGCCACATATTCATCGCATCTAACACTTTTCTTTCACAGATGGTTTTTCAAGCACTGATAGATGGTGGGCTTGAATACAGGGGGACAGTCATTCGATTAGTTAGAACATTACGTGGTGGCGATAGACCGAAAAATGCAGAGGAGGAATTTGATGATGTATGCTCTATGCCTCGTGGTTGCTACGAGCCGTGGGGTGTTTTTCGTAAGCCTCTCTTAAAGGGGATGAAAGTGAGTGATTGCTTGAAAGAATTTGGAACTGGAGGACTAAGAAGGAAGCCTGACGGAAACCCTTTTGAAGATGTTATTCCTAGTGAACGAACTTCTCAAAAAGAACGCAAAATTGTAGAGCATCCTAGCCTTAAACCGCAGTCTTTTCTAAGAAAGATTGTTTATGCTTCTTTGCCTCTGGGCAGTGGAGTTGTTATTGATCCCTTTATGGGATCAGGATCTACGATAGCAGCAGCAGAGGCAGTGGGCTATAAAGCGATTGGAATTGAAAGATATAAGGATTATTTTGATGCCAGTAAACTTGCCATTCCAAAATTAGCAGAATTACAAACTGAAGACGATCAACTTTCTTTACAAATTTGATGGATCTTCGTATATCCAATTTCCTTTCATTTTGTTATGGCCTTGCTTATTGATACTTGCAGTAATAGTTCGTCGGCTAGTTGCGGAGCGACCAGAAAAGTTCCAATCATCTTCCTCAAGTTTAGCAGCATAAACCGCTCTAAAAACAAAAGGCTTAGGATCGACATTCTTAATTTTGTCGCTAGATGTATTGCTATCAAAGCAGAAAACCATAAGCCAAACTGATTCGGGATTATGACCTTGCCAACCGCTAAGATGTCTTGAACCTTTTATTTCTAAGCCCTGGCTTGAATACTGCACTGCGTTGTCAGGGAAGGTATTTACTGGTATTAAGTCTGGGTGACCGTTATGATACTGATTTTTTACTAAGGTAGGACAATACTTGGGAATACTCATGTTCATAAATTCGCCCACGATACTACTAAAACTTGCAGGCATTAAGAAACCCTCAAGGCGTGACATCTCCTTTGTCTTAAGTTGTCCATTAATAAAGCCTATGAAGTCGATAAATTCATTCATGGCTTGATAGATATGAATAGTTTCTAAGCCATAAGGTAAATCACAGTCAGGATTAAAAGAATCTGGATCAACCGGGATTGGTAAACAAGCTTGTAGTTCTTTTTCTTCTTCTCTATTTGTCATCAATCTGGTTTGGCTTTGATTCCAATAACTTTGCTGGTTCAACGCCAAGCACTGCCGCAAGTTTTTCAATATTAAGGGCAGAGATGTTTCTCTCACCTCGTTCAACAGAACCAACATATGTTCTGTGCAAATCCGCCAAGTCAGCCAATTGCTCCTGACTTAGCCTAAGTTTTTTTCTGTGAAATTTGATATTTGACCCAATGGTGGCAAGTATGCTCGACATGGGTCTTATTTTGGCAAGATGATGCCTATAAGTCTACAGCTTATAAGTAGCACCCCTGAGTCCATGCATAATTGCGGTAAATATTTCTTGTCAGAAAACTTTCTCTACATAGCTATTGGGTTAAGTGAATCTGCCACCCAACTATTACTTAGAGCGAAAGTTTCCACCTATTTACCCGTATGGGGATCTTAGATGGAAATCTGTCAGTCCAACCCCCCGTATAGGGTGATTAGGTGGAAATACGTCAGCCTAACACCCCTATATGGGTGATTAGGTAGAATGCTTCAGTATAATCATCCCTCCGATTTTAGGCTAAACCTGTTTCGGCTGACAGTCTCCGGGGGCGGCAGAGCGCCTGGGGTGAGGTTACCCAACCTCAGGGGGTGCCCGTTGACGCTGCTGACGGAACGCTTGGGGGTGGAGCGGGGATCTGTGGTAGACATCTTTTACCCCAGTGGTTTGCAGATTGAGATCTCTAAGCAGCGGCAGCAAGTCGCTTGGGAGTGTGACACTAACTTCTGTCGGAGAGGCTGAAATGCCCTTCTAGCGTCGAATTTACAATTGCTGCTTAAGCTACCAATTTAGGTTTGTCGGGCTACTACTACGCCGACGCAATATTTTGGATTAAGCGCAGGTTATCTATGTCGCGTGATCAATAGATCATGACGCTTCTCAGCTTTGCAGGGAGTTGGGGTGCTACAACCCGGTGAAGCATGGGTTGGGGAGGTGCTCCCATGGGTGGGAGTTTTCGGCGGTTTGTGGGGTGGGAATGTATGGGGAGAATTGGGGCTGTGGGGAGGCGGATTTTGTAGGGAAGGAGTTGGATGTGGGGGAGCGAGTTAGGTGGTGGGCTTTTAGATCGGATGTAGCTTGAACAACCCCTTGGCCGAAACGATGATTAACGCCATAATATCAGCGTCATTCGTCCCAGGATTCTACATCCATGTCAGAACAGCTCACCAAAATCACCGAGCACCAATGCGAGACAGCACCGACGAAATACGATGACCTGACCGCCCTGTTTCTGAACTGCACCCTCAACCGCACCCCAGTGCTTTCACACACCGAAGGCGTGATCAAAATCGCCCAACGAATCTTTGAGGCGAATGGGGTAAAAACCAAGATTATCCGTCCCGTTGATTATGAGATTCCAGCCGGGTTGGGGGTAGATATGTCTCAAACCGATGAATGGGACCGGGATGATTGGCCCCAAATCCAAAAAGAGGTGGATGCCACCGACATCTTGGTGCTCTGTACATCCGTTTGGCTGGGGGAGAAAAGCTCCGTTTGTAACCGAGTCCTGGAGCGCATGTATGGCTACACCCACCTTTTCAACGAAAAAGGGCAGTATCGCGACTACGGCAAAGTGGGCGCGACCTTAATCACCGGCAACGAAGATGGGATTAAACACTGCGCCATGAACATCTTGTTTTCCCTATCCCACATTGGCTACACCATCCCCCCCCAGGTGGATGCGGGTTGGCTCGGGGAAGTGGGGCCAGGTCCATCCTATTTAGATCCCGGCTCGGGGGGGCTAGAGAACGATTTCACCAATCGCAATACTACTTTCTTGGCCTGGAACTGTATGCACATGGCCCGCATGTTGAAGGACAATGGCGGCATTCCGGCCCATGGCAATCAACCCGATGTCTGGGATGCGGGTTGTAAATCGGACTTCAACAGCCCAGAGCACAAACGTTAGGTGTAGCCCTGACCTGATTAGGGAGCTAGGGAGTAAGGGAACTAGGGAGCAGGAGGGTTGGTTTTATGCAGATGGTGGGGCTGCTGCGCGATCGCTATTATCAGATTTTATGATTTTCTCTCCCTAGGCCATCATGCGACGCTTCATGGCGGTGGCGGCTAGGGCATAGCCCCCGTCGCCGCCATCGACAAAATGGACCTGCTGACCGCCGCGCTCAAACACGAGGCAGGTCATCAGGGCACTGGCAGAGGTGTGGATGCCGTAGACCAGCCGCCCTTCCTGGTACTTTTTCTCCAGGTAGTCATCCAGTTTGCGTCGCTGGGCTGGGGTGCTGGAGATCACCATCCGCAGCATGTCATCAAACTTGCGATAGTCCGTGGCGTCGGTGACGATCTGCTTGTAGGCTCCCCAATCCACATCCGGCATTCGCATCCCTAGCCCCATGAATAGCCAACCCAGGGCATTCTCCAAGCGCATTTTGAGCAAATACCCTTGACGGCTCCACCAACGCCGCCCCGGAGCCCGAGCCTTAGCCTCTAGATCTAAATTCTTCTGGCTAAAGGACAGACGCAGGTTAGCCGGAAAGATGGGATTAAGGCGGGCATCCCCGCCATAGATTTTCTCTAGCTGAAGGATCACATCGCGGTAGATGCGGTTGAGCTGATTTTCGCTGGGGGCCGTGGCCAACACCATCAGGGTGACCATTTCCCCGTGGGGACTGGGGATATCCTGCCACCGACATTCCAACCCGGAAAGGTTAGCCTGGGGCATCAGATCCTCCGCTGCCAGTTGGTACAGGCCACTGGTGGCTAGGTTTTTGAGCAGTTGGGTCGCGTAGGTGAGGCCACCCCCCCGAAAAACCGCTTGGCTGTAGTTTTCTGAAACCCGGAGCTTGGCAATCCTCAGCTCATAGTCGATGGTGACCGCTGAGACCGGAATGATCCCCACCCGTAGATCGAGCTGAAAATCACGGCGGGCCAGATCACGGTTGGCCAAAAGCGCCCGTTTGGCTGGAATCAGCAGGTAGCCCGGAATCAACAGGGATGACCCGTCACCACCAAAGACGAAGGGAATTTGCAGGTTGCCTGCCAGGTTGAGGAGGCTGACAATCGTGACGGCTCCAATAAAGTTGACGGCTTTGTAGCCGCCTGCGGCGATGGCCTGGGTGGATTGCACCACATCGGTGACGATGATGTACCAATCCTCTGGCACCGCCACAAAATTTTCCGATACCGTGATGTCGATAAAGTGCTCCAGAGCGGGTAGTTGCTCGTAGAAGTGATCGGTATTCACTGCCAGGGTCATAGGGCTAAGCCGACAGGCGGCAGATTGTAGGGAGATGCAGAGACCGATAGCAGTCGCCAGTCCGGTTAGGACAAGCCTGGGAGGTAATGTGCTGTAGCACGACACATCAGAGAGGGAGTCGGTGTCCGCAGCCAAGGGGCCAAAGCTATAGCAGTCCCTCCTATCCTTTACGAACGCAGCACCTGGTATCAGGATGGCAGCAGGCTCCCCGCAAAACCCATCGGTACTGCCCCGCCCTACTCCACCGATCCCGAAGAAAATCCCATTCTCGGGAACCGCCCCGTCCGAAGACACCCTTAAACCCTGCTTGGCAAGCCCAGCTTCGACGTATCCTTATTTCTCGGGAACCGTGTTCGGCTTGATGTGAATCGCCCCGGTGGCATCTTTTAGTTTCGCGACTAGGGGCTGTACTGTTTCGGTTTAGCATCAGGTGTCATGGTCTCCGACTGGCCTTTGGCCATCGCGATTTCCAACCCAGCTCCAGCGAAGACGACACGAGGAAATAGGGGATGATGATTGACGAACTCGATACCTCCATTGAAGACATTCGAGCCAGAGAAATCCTAGATTCACGGGGTCGCCCCACCATTGAGGCGGAAGTATACCTAGCCGGGGGAGCCGCAGGTATTGCCCAAGTCCCCAGCGGAGCCTCCACCGGATCCTTTGAAGCCCATGAGCTACGGGATGAAGATCCCGAGCGCTTTGGGGGTAAGGGAGTGCTGAAGGCGGTCGAAAATGTCGAGGCGATTCTGGCCCCTGAACTCATGGGCATCAATGCCCTAGAGCAGACCGTCCTAGACAGCATCATGCGAGAAGTAGACGGCTCGGAAAACAAGTCCAAACTGGGGGCTAATGCCATTTTGGCGGTCTCCCTCGCCACCGCTAAGGCGGCGGCGGCGGCGGTGGGGCTGCCCCTCTACCGCTATCTGGGGGGGCCATTGGCGAATCTGTTGCCCGTCCCCTTGATGAACGTGATCAACGGCGGCTCCCACGCCGATAACAACGTGGATATCCAGGAATTCATGATTGTGCCCATCGGTGCTCCCACTTTCCGGGAGGCCCTGCGCTGGGGAGCAGAGGTCTTCGCTAGCCTCAGTACCGTGCTGAAGGGCAAGGGCTTACTGACGGGGGTCGGGGATGAGGGTGGCTTTGCCCCCAATCTGGGCTCCAATCAGGAAGCTCTGGAACTGCTGATGCAGGCCATTGAGCAGGCGGGCTATAAGCCCGGTGAAGAGGTGGCTTTGGCCCTAGATGTGGCCGCCAGCGAGTTTTACAAGGATGGTCAGTACACCTACGACGGGGCAGCCCATAGCCCCGATGACCTGATCAGCTATCTGGCGGATCTGTGTGGCAAGTTCCCTATTCTCTCCATTGAGGACGGCCTCCATGAAGAGGACTGGGTGAACTGGAAGGGTCTCACCGACAGATTGGGAGACAGCGTGCAATTGGTGGGGGATGACCTTTTTGTCACCAATCCCATCCGCCTCCGCAGGGGGATTGAGCAGGCGGTGGGTAACTCTATCCTGATCAAGCTGAATCAGATTGGTACCTTGACGGAAACCCTGGAAACCATCGACCTCGCTACCCGCAGCGGCTATACCTCGATCATTAGCCATCGTTCTGGGGAAACGGAGGACACCACCATTGCGGATCTGGCGGTGGCAACTCGGGCGGGGCAAATCAAGACGGGCTCCCTTAGCCGAAGTGAGCGGGTGGCGAAGTACAACCGTCTGCTGCGGATTGAGGATGAACTGGGGGATCAGGCCATCTACGCCGGAGTCGTCGGCATGGGGCCAGCGTAGCCCGCTTCCCGCCCTAGGGAGAAGCCACTGTGGCTTCTCCCTAGGGTGGGAACTAAGCTGGAAACAACAAGGTCGTCCTCCCTGGGAGGTGGTGAAATGGGCAAGGTTTTCAATTCTGAGTTCGAGTCTGAATTCGGGTCTGAGTGCGGGCGTCCGTTTCGGCGATGGCCTGCGATCGCGCTGTGGACATCGCGCATGACTGCGATCGCAAAGGCGAGTCTTGGGGCTGGCGTCGCCCTATGCAGCTTGGGGGCCAGCCTACCCCCCGCTGGACCTGCACCGACCCCCATAGAAGTGCTGCCTCTGCGGGCCGACCTGATCATTAACATCCCCATCATCATTCCGGGGTATCCCGTCATCATCGTGCCCCAGCGCAAGACTCGACGGCTGGTGACGGTGCAGTTCATTGCCGAAGGCAACGACTGGGCCACTATTTACCTGGACGATCGCATCCTTTTTCGCGCCCTCAATACTCGCCGTAACTATGCCGTGGAGCTAGAGCCGGGAGCCTATCGCCTCAGTATCACCGGCACTACCCAGTTTGACCGCTGGGCCTCGGGCTATTTGGATGTGGGTCGCAGCGACTCTAACCTGATCGTCGTGCGCTATTCCAAAACTGGGGGCATCACCATTGGCGGTGACCCCTATGCCTGGATTTCGGACTAGCGGTTTTGAGTCCCTATGATTCTCTACACCCTAGATATGCTGGGGGTTTCTGTCTTTGCTATTAGCGGAGCCCTGGCTGCCGGACGCAAGCAGCTAGACCTGTTAGGGGTGCTGGTGATTGCGGTGGTGACGGCCCTGGGGGGCGGCACCCTGCGGGACATACTGCTGGATCGCAGCCCGGTATTTTGGATTCGTCAGCCCGATTACCTAATTGTCACCCTGCTGGCGGCGATGGGGACGGTGCTGTACACCCGGTTCCTCAAACCACCGGGAAGATCCCTGCTGGTAGCCGACGCCTTTGGTCTCGCCCTGTTCAGTATCAGCGGGGCTCAGATCGCGGAGGCGGCAGACCTACATAGCCTGATCATTATCCTCATGGGTACCTGTACCGGGGTGGTGGGTGGTGTGATTCGGGATGTGATTTTGCTGGAGATTCCCGTCATTCTGCGGCGGGGAAATATCTACGCCACTGCCGCGATCGCGGGTATTGCCCTATACCTGCTGCTCCAATACCTAGGTCTCCCCTCCCTTCTGGCTCAGGGCGTGGGAATGGCCACCATTGTCCTCCTACGCCTCGTCGCCATCATTTGGCGACTGACCTTGCCGATCTACCATCTGCCCGACCAAGACCAAGGACTATAACTGGCCTCCTACGCGATGCTCCGGGGGAGACACTACGCGATCTCATCCGGGTCAACCCCCAACTCCCGCAACTTAGCCGCCAGTTTTTCGCTGCGTTCCTCTGGGGTTGGCACCAACGTGCCCTCTGGGGTAAAAAAGCGCACAGGTCAATTTGGTCGCGGTGCAGGTCGGTTTCCAAGGGGGGCTCGTGGCTGTAGAGGTCACTGGGGGGAAAGACCACCGCTGCCTCTGGCTCAGATGTGGCCACCGGAGACCGGCCCTCAGGGGAGATGGCGATAGTACCGGTTTCTTTGGCCAGAATCATGGTAGGCATGGGGTGGGGGATGGTTTCTAGTGTAGCCAGGTATGGGATGCGATCTCCCGTGAGATGAACTCATCAATCGTGTCCAACACCGCCACCAGTCGGCGTCTCAGTAGTTGGAGGACAGTCTTCTCCGGGGTGCCTAAGCGGGCCAGAATGCCCACTTCGGTGCCTAAGCGGGCCAGAATGCCCACTTCCACCTCCCGCCACCGAATCGCCCCCATGGATGTCTTGGGGGTGGGCCGAAACGGTACCATCACCCTATCGCTACCAATGGCTAATGGTAAGGTCGCTATCTAAGCAAGTAATCGCTATAATTTACCAAATAAATCCACTGACCTTAAAGCAATTAAGTTTGCCATAATTCAATGACTTCAGAATATTTAGACAATGCAATTGGCTATTTTCTAAGCATCAAGGAAAAGCTTGAAAGTACTGGTAACAATTCAAAAACGATTAAACTCAAAAATATTCTGGCAGTACTTGGCTACCGTCGTCGGAGTCAACTCATTGTTGACAAAATTAATTGTACTCTGAGCGACTTACAACTCAGCGTGAATCCATCGATAGATATGTCTATCGACTTTGACAGAAGAATATCAATCTCTCTGAAAAACAAAGCAGTCAAAACAGAGCAGAATAATAGTTCTGTCAGAAATAAGAGTTTGGATTTGAATGCAATTTCATCTATACAAGTTAAATGTGACTTTCTATCGCACTTGTTCGATTTAGGTTCCGAACAAGAATACGAACGTCTGCAAGCATGTCTTGACTCCAATCAACCCATTGGCATTTTCTTTGTTCCGTTAGAGGACGACTTCTTTTCTGAGGTTGTCATTAAGGTTCTAAACTATGAACTTATTAGGAAGTATCAGTATTTGGGTATTTCAGGAACCCCAAGCTCATCCACATCAACTTTTTCCTCTGTCAGTTCCGATTTGGCAACAAGTCACTTAAATATTAATGATGTCGCCTCAACATCTGGCATCATTCGATTTGATCGGGAAACCATGCATAATGTATTGCTTGGTAAGACTGGTCTTGAAATGTTGGACTCTGAGCAATTTGAAAACGAGTTTAGTCAAGTATCCTTATATGCTCATAAATACAACAACGAACAATTTTTTGTTGTTTTTCATTGCCCATCAGAGCTGGAAATAAGAAAGCAAGGTCGTCTTGATTTATTCAGTGATGTTGTTGACAAGGTTTCTGAGAGGCTACCTTTCACATTTACATTGAAATGCAAGTACTCCTCAAGTAATTCATTGCTACTAGACCAGGAGGTTTACAAGGATATTTGTAGTCACTTAAAGCTTCTCATGGAGATGCCAAGCTATGAAAGCGAAGAAGAAGAAGCTACTCTATTAGAGTACTTCGTTGAGTTGCAAAAGGCTCAGGCACAGTTTGAGTCTCAACTTTTTCTCACGATAGAGCCCCATTATTTCAACAAGCTGACGTGGGGCCATGAAAGTACAGAACATATTTACTTGAAGTACTTTGCCATACGAACATTGGAAGAAATCGGCTATAACTTGCTTGATATTCAATGTGAGAAATCCATAGAAAAAACGTCAGAAATTATCGATGTTGATGCTAGATAGGTTGAAAAAATAACTGAGATTGGTCACAGATCTCGACCAGATATTTATGTGAAGAATGAAGTTATTGTTGAAGCAGAAACGCTCAGAAGCAAGGCAGGTAGTAGTAATGTCTTCTTGAATCTTACCCGTAACATACTCAATAAGTCAGAAGGTTGGGGTAAGAATGCTAAAGAACTTTGGATTGCACTACCAGGTTTTGAAATTGCCAGGAACTATTATCAATTCAAAAAAAATCCAAGAGATTTTATGTTCTGAGCTTGCCCAGAAGTTCGGCTCATCGTTTCGAGTCCAGATAATGGCTCCAGATTATCAGCTTCAAAAACTTATTCCGGCATCTTTTGATCACATTCATTATCCTTCTAAAAACCCTACGTATGGCGATGCAGTTAACCGGAATGCTCGTCAAACTTCCACAAGAAAAGTCCAAGAAAAGAAGATTTCTTTCCAAGATGTTGCGGGTTTGTCTGCCGAGAAAGAAAAGTTGCGAAAGCTCCTTCTTCTCCAAGAAAAAGGATTGCATACAGCTGGCATTAGAGGGATTCTCCTTTTTGGTCTGCCTGGATGCGGAAAAACTCTGTTGTCACAAGCATTTGCAGGCGAAAGCAATCGTTACTTCTTTAATATCTCACCTGCTGATATTAAGAGCAAATGGATAGGCGAAAGTCAGCAAAATATTAGGAGAATTTTTGCGCAGGCAAAAAAACGTTCGCCATCCGTTGTCTTTATTGACGAGTTAGATAGTGTTGGCTTTAGTCGTGTGGAAGAGCAGGCTCACACAGATCAAAAAGCAACAATTACTCAACTGCTGATCGAGTTCAACAATCTACATGATAGCGATGTTGTTGTCATTGCAACCACTAATTTCATTTCAGTTTTGGACTCTGCGTTGATACGGTCAGGACGGCTGGGATGGAAAATCCCCATTTTCCCCCCAGACCAGAACGAAAGGCATGATTTATTCCGATTTCATCTATCTCGTTTCCTTGATCAATATCCTGTCAATAAAGATCTTTTAAATCTGGATCTCATTGATTTCGCAGCACTAGCGGAGCGCAGCAAGCGATTTGTGTCTTCTGATATCGAAGCAGTTTGTCAGGAAGTTGTACATACTGCTGTATTAGAAGAAGGTGACGCACTATTGACTACGTCCGATATCAGTTTATATATTGATAACTTTCAAGAATCAGGGCTTACCCTAACACCAGAAAGTGTGCATCACTTTCTGGACGAATGTCGTCGGCTCAGCATTAAGAGTCCTAAGATTCAATGGCTTGAAACGGAGTGGAAGTAATGGCTAAGCATTCTCTTTAAGTTGAAAAGTCAACTAGGTCGTTATCCGTCTGAACTCATTTCCATTCAAAACCTTCATCCATGAAACTTGGATAAGCTGTTGAGCATCTAAATTGCATGGTGGATTCTGCAAGACCCTTGCTGCAAGGCTTTTAGAGCGATTGTACTAGTGCAGTTTGAATGTCTAACAGCTTACACCATCATTTACGTTGCCGATGTCAACGCCGCCACCAGGTTTTATGGCGAAGCCTTTGGCATCGCAACTCGGTTTGTTCACGATGGGGGCGACTATGCTGAACTCGACACTGGCGAGACCACCCTTGCGTTTGCATCCCATACCCTAGGCGCATCGAATTTCCCCAACGGTTACACAAAACTGTCCGAATTGCCCCGTCCCCCCGGCATCGAAATCGCCCTAGTGACCGACAATGTGGAATAGGCGGTGGCCATCGCGATGGCCCCTTTGGGCCGGTCTCTGACCATCGCGGCGGGTGCAATGATAACTCGCACCGCCCACAACCAAACCCTGGGTGCAAGCCGTTGCTTACATTCGGGCACCGGATGGCTCACTGATCGAGCTATGCACGCCCATTAGCGGATGAACAGCCATGAAAAATAAACTCCTGTCGTTGGTCGTGATCATGCCTCTCCTGGCCGCTTGCGGTGCCTTGGAGGTAGAGCCAGAATCGGAGGCATATTCCGTGGACTCAGGCATAGCCGAGTCCAGCCCCAACGGCGCGATCGCCGGTCAGATGTCTGCCCAGATCGACGGGTTGATGGCGCAATTTGAAGATGGTCCCGGCGGGGTGGTGATGGTGATTCAATCCGGGGAAATTGTCCACCAAAACGGCTACGGCTTGGCGGATATAGAGCAAGAAATTCCCATCACCCCCGAGACCCTGTTCCATCTAGGCTCCGTGGGCAAACAGTTCACCGCCATGGGGATCTTGATTCTGGTGGAGCGCGGCCAGGTGGATTTAGATGACCCCATCAGCGTCTATATCCCTGAATTGAGGTGGATGGACTCGGGGGTCACCGTCCGCCGCCTACTGCACCACACCTCTGGTGTGATGGGATACGACGATCGCGATGACATCTACACAGCCCTGCTGGCCTTGTCCCCCGCGCCGGACAACGAGGATGTCTTGACAGCGCTCTCGCAGTTTCAAGAAATGCTGGCCGATCCGGGGGACGAGTTTCATTACAGCAACACGGGCTATGACATTCTTGGCCTTCTGATCGAGCGCATCTCGGGCCAACCCTATAGTCGCTTTATGGAGGCCAATCTGTTTGCGCCTCTGGGCATGGCCAACACCTTTGCCCTGCCCAGCGACCGACGGTTTGGCGACACGGTCGCCCAGAGTTATGACACCAGCGGCCCCTATGAGTCGGATGTGTTGGACAACGTCAACGGTTCCGGCAGCATCTATTCGACCCTGGGCGATCTGTACCGATATGACCAAGCCCTATACACCGAAGCCCTGGTGAGCCAAGACCTGCTGGCAGAGATGTTCACCTCAGGCACCCTCAATGACGGCGAGGAAACCGCCTATGGCTTTGGTGTTGAGGTGGCCACCTACAGCGGCTACGACTATGTGGGCCACCAAGGGTCGTGGCTGGGCTTCGACAGTTACTACCTCCGTTTCCCTGAAGAAAGCCTATCTGTGGTGGTGCTGTTGAATCTGGATGATGCCGAACCAGATGCGGAGGAGACTGCATTTGCGATCGCAGATTTCCTAGTCTCCCGCTGACATCCCCTGCCTTGGGCGCGGAAACCGCGCCCCTACCCTCACACCCCAATATCGGTCACCCGGCAACTGGGCAGGGCGGGTTTTGAGCCTCCCATTCTGGATTTCCCAGTCAATACGAGCCAAACCCGCCCCTACGGCGACATCCTGCCTTGGGCGCGGAAACCGCGCCCCTACCCCATCACTGGTTACCCGGCAACAAGGGCAACCACAAGGGATTGCCCCTACGGGATCAATTCAAAACTCAAAATTCAAAACTTCCGCCCCCCACCCCCT
>NZ_KI913949.1:547911-683259 GCF_000332095.2 Leptolyngbya sp. PCC 6406
CACCCCCTCACCCCCCCACTCCCACCCCCAGACAGATGACGACAACCCCAAACCCCTCGTAGCATGAAATAACTGTTTCCCCCTTACTGAATCCATGACCTCCACCGTGGCCCCCTCCGCCCTTGTTGAAACCCTGCGGCAGCGCCGACAGCGGCTGGCGCAACGGATTGATTTCCCGGTGGTGCTGTGGTCTGGTCAGCCCGTCTCTCGTAATTTCCCTGCACTGACCTATCCCTTTCGGGCCAGCAGCCATTTTCTCTACTTTGCGGGGATATCTCTACCCAATGCGGCGATTCGGCTAGACGGGGGACGGCTGACTCTGTTCCTAGACGAGGCCAGTCCCAGTGCGGCCCTGTGGCATGGCCCCACCCCCAGTCGGGAAGACCTAGCCGCAACCCTGGGGGCCGATGCCGCCTATCCCCTGGCAGAACTGCCTCGGTTTGCCTCGGGGGTGGCGACCCTGGCGGTGCAGGATGCCGCTACCGCTGCCGAGCAGTTGCCAATTCGTGGCATCATTCAGCCCGCTCAGGATAAGGCTCTGGCCCTAGCGGTAATTGCCCTACGATTGGAACAGGATGCCGCTGCGATCGCAGATATCCGCACTGCCGCCACCGTTTCTGTTCAAGCCCACCGGGCGGGGATGGCGGCAACAGGAACGGCAACTACGGAAGCCCAAGTACGGGCGGCAATGGAGCAGGTAATCCTCAGCCACAACCTGACCTGCGCCTACAACAGCATCGTCACCGTTCATGGGGAAGTGCTCCATAACGAGCAGTACCACCATCCCCTCCAGCGGGGGGATTTACTGCTGGCGGATGTGGGGGCAGAGGCTCCCACAGGCTGGGCCTCGGATATAACCCGCACTTGGCCCGTATCCGGCCAGTTTTCCCCCACCCAACGGGCGGTGTATGACGTGGTGCTGGCCGCCCATGACGCCTGCATTGCCAAAGCCGCCCCCGAGGTGGAATACCGAGATATTCACCTCCTCGCCTGTGAGGTGTTGGCGATGGGGCTAGTGGACTTGGGTATCCTTCAGGGTGACCCCGTGGGGTTGGTAGAACGGGATGCCCATGCCCTATTCTTTCCCCATGGGGTGGGGCATCTACTGGGTTTGGATGTGCATGACATGGAGGATTTGGGCGACATGGCGGGCTACGCCCCCGGTCGCCAACGCAGCGATCGCTTTGGGTTGGGCTATCTCCGCCTCGATCGTCCCCTTCAGGCCGGGATGGTGGTCACCATTGAACCGGGCTTTTACCAAGTCCCCGGCATTTTGCAGGATCCCGATCGCCGCGATCGCTACCGCGACTGTGTGAACTGGGATCGCCTAGAGGACTTTGGCGATGTACGGGGCATCCGCATCGAAGATGATGTATTGGTGACCGCCACCGGGGCCGAGGTACTGACTGCCGATCTCCCCACCCTTGCCAGCGAGATTGAGGCCATAGTCCAATCGGAGTGTTAGGGATCTCTAATTAGGGATCTCTATATCAACGAGTTCATCTCGACGAGTTCGCATCCCCCTGTAGGATCTGAAGCAAAGACTTCCCTGAACTGGCTATGGTTGAGACTGCTGCTCCTGAACCTGTTGCGATCGCATATCCCGCCCGATTTGAGCGAGACCCCCTACGCCATGACCGTATTTTGGCGGCGATTGATGTGGGCACCAACTCCATCCACATGGTGGTGGTCAAAATTCAGCCCCAATTTCCCACCTTCACCATCATCGACCGAGAAAAAGAGACCGTCCGTCTAGGTAACTTCAGTGAAGGCACCGGGGAACTGTCGGAGGAGGCCATCGAACGCGGACTCCGCGCCCTGAAGCGCTGTCGGTCCATTGCCGAAAGCTTCCAAGCCGAGGACATCATTGCCGTGGCCACCAGTGCGGTGCGGGAGGCCGATAACGGCCCCGCCTTTCTGGAACGGGTCAAACAGGAGGTGGGTCTAGCCGTCAGTTTGATCTCCGGCACCGAGGAAGCCCGTCGCATCTACCTAGGGGTGCTATCGGGCATGGAGTTTCACAATCGCCCCCACGCCATCATTGACATCGGCGGCGGATCGACAGAAGTGATCCTAGGCACAGGGGAAATTCATCGGTTTCTCAGCAGCACCAAGGTGGGCGCAGTGCGCCTGATGTCCCAATTTGTCACCACCGATCCCCTCAGCGACGAAGAATTCACCTACCTGAGAGCCTATGTGCGGGGTCGCCTAGAACCGCCAGTGGAAGATCTCAAACGCCATCTGGAACCGGAGGAACGCCTGCGACTGGTGGGCACCTCCGGCACAATTGAATGCCTAGCCACCCTCACCGCCCATGATCGTCTCGGGTTTGTCCCCGACCCCCTAAATGGCTTTCAGATCAGCCGGGAAGAGCTAGATCAGTGGATCAAGCGACTACGCAAGATGTCCTATGCTGAGCGCCTTGCCCTGCCGGATATGGCGGCCCGTCGAGCAGAAATCATTCTGCCGGGGGCCATCATTTTGCAAGAGGCGATGGCGCTGTTGGGTACTGAAACCCTCACCATCTGCGAACGGGCTCTACGGGAAGGGGTGGTCGTGGACTGGATGCTCACCCATGGTCTGATCGAAGACCGGATGCAGTTCCAAAGTTCGGTACGGGAGCGTTATGTGCTCAATACGGCCCAGAAGTATAGTGTGCCGATGGATCGGTGCGATCGCATTGCCCGCTACGCCCTCAACCTCTTTGATGCCATCCAGGGCACCCTCCATAACTGGGGTAATCCAGAGCGAGAACTGCTCTGGGCGGCAGCCGTGCTCCATAACTGCGGCCACTTCATTAGCCACTCTGGTCACCACAAGCATTCCTACTACTTGATTCGCCATGGGGAACTGCTGGGCTATACCGAGGTGGAAATTGAAGTCATTGCCAACGTAGCCCGTTACCACCGCAAGAGCCTACCGAAGAAAAAACACGAAAACTACAAGAACCTGCCCAGCAAATACCATCGCCAACTGGTGGCTCACCTCAGTGCTATCCTGCGGGTGGCGGTGGCCCTAGACCGCCGTGGCATTGGCGTGATCTCTGCTGTCAATTACCACTTTATCGATCGCCAGACCCTACAACTAGAACTCACCCCCGCCCGTCCTGGGGACGACTGCGCTTCGGAACTCTGGAATCTAGAGGACAAGAAGGTCTGGTTTGAAGATCTTTTTCAGGTGGCGATCGTTCCTGTATTGAAAGCCTAAATGAATACCCCAGAGCCGCCTGTAATCTAGACAAGGGCATCAACGTAAGCCGAGACAATATGGGTTCCGAGGAATTCAGGAGTTAGGAGCCAGAAGCCAGGAGGGTGCTGAATTCTAACTCCTAACTCCTCCCCAGAAGATTTATCCCGCTTTGAGTTGACGCGGCAGTGCCCTCAGCCAGAGCCAGCCTAGGGTACAGCCCAGAGCATAGTAGGGAAAGTCACCCCAGCTAAAGGTGTTGCCCAACACCAGTCTTCCCGGTAATGTGGCGCGGATGGCCTGAAGCCACAAGGGTTGCCACAGTTGCAGAAACTCCAAGGCGCAGGTGCCCAGAAAAACCCCCAAGGCAATGGCCTCGGGCCGTCCCCGCCGCCACACCATCGCCACCACCAACATCCAAAAAATCTCGTAGGGAATGCCACCAAAGCTGTCATTCAGCCAGGACTGGCCCCAGCCCCGATAGAACTTTGTGATCAGGCCAAAGGGCACAATCACCCCCACACTAATGACCAATGCTCGCCAGCGATACAGTCCTGGGTACATAGAAACCTCACATAGCAATCCTATTTGATTTCCGAAGGCCATCGTAGTGAGGGTTGAGCCCTGTATTCCCGTAGCGTCTCCGCCAAGAGAAAACCCACGGAATAAGATGCTTGCTCACAGTTCATGCAGGATCGCCATAGCAGTCGCCAGTCGAATTAAGGCAAGATTGCGAGTCAATTTGCTGTGGCCCTCACCATCCCAGAGGGCTTCGGTGTCTGAAGCAAATTGGCCAAAGCTATATAAACATATTAGAAGCACTGCCACCCCCATTTTCTAGTCCCCATGGCTAAATCTCAGATGTCCTACCATCAAATGCTGCGGGCAGAAATGTCCACCATTGTAGATTCGCTGGAATTACCGGAACTCTACAAACAATCCATGAAAGCCCGCTGGCTCGACCAAGTCATCTGGACCGATCAAAAAGCAAGCCAGTCCCAAAAACGCTACTATGCCCTCCGCCTGACCACCGTCATTGGTGGAGTAATTATTCCGGCGTTGGTCGCCTTCAACAACTTTGGCCTTGAGAGTGCTGGTGAACAGTACGTCAGAAGTATCTTTCCCCTGGCTCTGTTTGGCTTTACCCAGGTGGTTGCTGTCTGCACCGCCATAGAGGAGTTTTTTCAATACGGCGTGCGGTGGCGACAGTATCGAACCACCGCAGAAAGCCTCAAGAGCGAGGGATGGCAATACTTCCAGATCAGTGGGGCCTATCGCAAAGCCGGTAGTCATCTGCAAGCCTATCCTGTTTTTTCCACCCGAGTTGAGCGCATCATCCGACGAGATGTGCAAACCTACCTGTCGGAAATTGCCAAGGAACAACAGCGGGAGGATGACGATTCTAACGACAAGATGCCTAGTAGTCCCCATCCCTTAAGTCCCCTGAGTAGTGGATTTTTTGCTGGGGTTTCTGCCTCCACTGAGATTGAGCCCCTGGAGCCCAACGATCCTGATGCTATTGCCATTGACCCCCACCTAGAGGGTCTGCGCGATTCCTACCGTCGCCCCCCAATGCCCCCACCCAACCCCCAAGTTCCGCCCGATCGGCGTAAGCCACGACCCTGATGCTCTGTATTAGTACGGATATCATCCAGAGAAGCTAGGATGTTTTCAGGAGTTTTACGGATGTCATCCAACCCCCTACTTTTCCCCGAGACGATGGTCTGCTAAAGATAGCCCCATCACCTGGTCAGCCTTTTCCTAGGGCTGTAGGGCCAAATAGGACTTTCTTTTCGGGAAACAGCCTTAGGGCGGAGCGGTCATGCCATCAGGGTCGTCATCTATCGGAGTTGGGGAATGGGAGAGGATCGGTCACTAGACGAGTTGCTAAAAGGGCCATCCCGACGATCGAAGAATAAATCGGAAGGTTCATCCCCCGTCCCTACCAGCCAAGGGCTGAAGATGGCGGACCTGTTGTTGATGCCCTCGGCTCACCAGTCCCTAGCCAACTGGTTGATGCGACGGTATGAAGCCACCCTGGAGGAAATTGCCGACCGTATAGATCAAGAGCCTGCTGCGGTGCAGGCTACCTTGGACGCCCTCATACACAGGGGCTTGTTGAAGGCGGTAGAAGGTGAACAGGGACTGGTGTATCGGGTTAACCTCGCCCCTAAGACTGGGCGACAAATGCCCAAGGACATCTTTAAGGTTCTGGATAACGCCTCCGAACAGGCCAATGTCTTTATTTCCTATTCCCGCCGGAACAAGCCCTTTGTGGAACGACTCTACACTGCCCTCAGCGCTACGGATCGGGAGGTCTGGGTAGATTGGGAGAATATTCCCTTGGCGGTGGACTGGTGGCAGGAGATTGAATTGGGGATTGAGCTGGCGGATACCTTTATTTTTGTGCTGAGTCCTGACTCGGTCCAGTCTCAGGTTTGCCGCCAGGAAATTGATCATGCGGTGCAACATAACAAGCGCTTGGTGCCTGTGGTCTATCAGGATGTCCAACCGGATCAGGTCCACCCCGAACTGGCGCGGCTCAACTGGATTTTTCTGCGTCCAGAGGACGATTTTGATGGGGGATTACGGGGGCTGCTGGCGGCCCTAGACCAGAATATTGACTATGTGCGCACCCACACGCGGCTCCTATTGCGAGCCTTGGAGTGGGATAACAATGGGCGGGATGCCAGCTATCTACTCCGGGGGAAGGATCTCCATCGGGCTAATGAATACTTGGTTCAGGGTCGAGAAGAGGAACCCAAGCCGACTCCTCTGCACCACCAATATGTGTTGGCCAGTGCGGAGGTGGAGGCGGCGGCCCGTCAAGCAGAAATGGTGCACCAGGCATCCACGTTGGCGTCTCAGCGCCAGTGGTTGCGGTTGGTGTCGGCGGTGTCGGTGCTGACGATCGCCTTGGGATTGACCAGTTTGGGGCTCTATCGCCAAACGGCGGTGGCCCAGCGGGCGGCGGAGCGATCGCACCTGGAAGCTTTGAGCCGTTCGGCGGAGGCATTATTTCTCTCGGACCAGCGCTTTGAGGCATTGATTACCGCTACCCAGGCGGGCCATCTCCTGAAAACCATCACGCCAGCGGTGGAGGATCCTAAACTCTATGCCGCTGTCACCAGTGCCCTGCGACAGGCGTTGGTCTGGGTTCATGAACGGAATCGCTTTGAAGGTCACAGCGCTACGATCTGGCATGTGGCCTTTAATGGGGATGGTAGCCAGATTCTATCTGCCAGTGCCGATGGCACCCTGCGGCTATGGCACCCCGACGGCACCCTGATTCAACTGTTTGAAAGTCCCGGCGCGTCTTTCCATGATGGTGCTATCTCTCCCGATGGCCAGAGCATTGCGGCGGTGGATCTGGAGGGGAATGGCTATCTCTGGAATCTGGAGGGACGCCTTCAGCACCAGTGGCAAGGTGAGGGGAACCAATCTGCCTGGGTGGTGCAGTTTTCCCCTGATGGAGGTGCGATCGCAACGGCAGGGGCGGATGGCCGTATTGACCTGCGGAATACTGAAAATGGGCAACTGATTCGCAGCCTGGGTGAGCACCGCAACGGTATTCAAGCCCTAGTCTTTAGCCCCGATGGGGATACGCTGATTGCCGGAGACTATCAGGGTTGGCTCTACCGCTGGTCCATTACTGGGGAACTCCAGGCTGAGGTCCAAGCCCACCAAAGTCCGATTTTGTCCCTGGCTCTACGGCTAGGAACCGTGGCAGTAGCCAGTGAAGAGGGCCAAGTTTCCCTCTGGGAAGTGGGGCAAAATACCCCCGATCTGACGGCCCTAGAGCAATTTCCAGCCCATGAGGGGCCGGTCAATGCGGTGCAATTCACCCCCGATGGCCAGAAACTGGTCACGGCGGGTTCGGACAAAACCATCCGTTTTTGGAATCGCAACGGTCAACTTCAAACCACCCTGTTGGGGCATACGGGCCAGATTTTTGCCGTCGCTGTCCATCCCACCGCCTCAGTGTTGATCAGTGGCGGTGGTGATCGCGCCCTACGTCTCTGGGATCTGAATCGTCCCCACATTACTGCCCTTCAGGACCACCAAGAGGGGGTTAACAGTGTGGCGATTTCCCCCGATGGCGACACCCTGGCCTCCGTCGGTGACGACCAAAAACTGCGCTTGTGGGGCAGAGACGGCACCCTTATCAATACCCTGGAAGGCCCCCAGGATCGCATCTTGGCGGTAGAGTTTCACCCCGACGGTCAACGTCTGATAGGGGGCAGTGCGGATGGCAATCTCTACCTGTGGCATCGAGATGGACGCCTGCTCCAGACCTTGACGGGGCACCAGGATAATGTCAATGGGGTCGCCTTTAGCCCCGATGGCACCCTGATCGCCTCTGCCAGTGATGATAATCGCAGCTACCTGTGGACCCTGGAAGGTACGCAAGTTCAAACCCTGGAAGGCCACCAAGATGGGGTTATAAGTGTGGACTTTAGCCCTGATGGCACCACCCTGGCCACCACCGGTTGGGATCACCGCATACATCTGTGGACGGTGGAGGGGGAGCGGTTGAAAACCTTCACGGGTCACCAGGGCTGGGTCTTTGATGTGCAGTTCAGCCCCGATGGTACTCTGCTGGCTTCCGCCAGCCACGACAACACGGTACGTCTGTGGGATGTGGCTACGGGGCAACCTACGACCACCCTAGAGGGTCATCGCGACAGTGTGCAGTCGGCGGTGTTTACCGCCGATGGTGATGGGATCGTTACCGCCAGCAGCGACAATACCATGCGCTTCTGGGATTTGGAGGGTACCTTGCAGTCCACCCTATCTGGCCATAGGATGGCCCTCAATGATGTGGCGGTTGATCCCCTGGGGCGCTATGTGGTCTCCGCCAGCCGCGATCGCACGGTCCTGATCTGGAACCTGACCAATATGGATACCTTGGATAGCCTGCTGGCCAGTAGCTGTGACTGGCTGGTGGACTACCTGCACACCAATCGCACGGGATTGGAGGATATTTGTCGGGAGTGATGGGTGAGAGAGTTTTGGGTTTTGAGTTTTGAATTTTGAGTTGCAAGCCTCTTGGGGGCGCGGTTTCCGTGCCTAATGCAGGGTTTAGATCACCAGTCGCCAGACAATGACCCACAGGGCAAAAAATGCGGCGAAAAAGGTGAGGGATCGTAGGGTGGGAATCCCTAGAACGTAAAACACCCCATGGAGAATCCGCATCACCACGATGACAATACTTGAGATCGCGGTAATGTCATCCGCCTGCCCCGTCACCGCCGTCGTTAAGATCACCACTGCAAACATCACCAAATTGTCGTGGTGATTGCGCTGCGCCCGATCTGCCCGTCCCACCCAGAGGGGAACCTCTACCGGCGTCTCTCGATTACTCAGCGCCCATTTCACCCCACCGGCCTGCACCCGTGCGATCGCGGGGCCATGGTTCAGTGGCACCGTCCATAGGGCCAGAATTAGCAAACAAATCAAGTCAATCGTCATAGAATTCAAACCTGAAAATTCAAAATTCAAAATTCAAAACTCAAAACTTAAAATTCCAACCCCGCCTGCTGCCGCACACTACGGACGATCGCAGACAAATCTTCATCCCCATACCCCTGGGCGATCAGGCCCGTTTCTATCTGATCCACATAGGTTGCCATGGGCACCGTCACCCCCAATTCGCGGGCAGCGTCTAGGGCGATCTTCAAATCCTTTTGGTGCAGACGCATCCGAAAGCCGAGGGGATATTCATTGGCGATCATATTGCCGGAGCGATGGGTGAGGCTCCAGGATCCAGCAGCACCGCTGCCCACGGCTTGCACGACCTGCTCCATATCCAGTCCTGCTTTCATGCCCAGCGTCATGCCCTCCGCCACGGCCCAGTAGGTGCCCGCCACGATGATTTGGTTAATGGCCTTGGTCAACTGCCCCGACCCCGTGGGGCCAATGTGGGTGATGGTGTTACCCAGGGCTGACAACAGTGGCCGGACCCGCTCCAGATCCGCCGCTGTGCCCCCCACCATGATCGATAGGGTTCCGTTTTTGGCCCCTTCGGAGCCGCCGGAAACGGGGGCATCGAGAAAGGCAATGTCCCGTTCTGCCAGCACTGCTGCCATGCGCTGGGTGGCGGTGGGGCTAATGGTGGACATATCCACCACCACCGTCCCCACTGCGGCTCCGTGGATCACCCCCTGCTCTCCCAGGAGGACGGATTCCACGTCGGGAGTGTCGCTGACACAGGTGATCACCACCGTTGCGGCTGCCGCTGCTGCCTGGGGCGACTCCGCCCGCTGGGCTCCCGCTGCTGCTAAGGGAATTTCGCGATCGCGGGTGCGATTATGGACGATTACCGAATATCCCGCCTTGAGCAAGTTCAGGGCCATGGGTGCCCCCATCGTTCCCAGGCCAATCAGCGCCACAGGCATCACCCCGGTCATTGGCTGCTCCGGCTGTAGCAGCGGGCCGTCACCAGATAGGGGTGAAACTCCTCAATAAACAGGCTTGGCAGCGTCTCCATAAACCGCCGAATTACCAGGGGATCATCCAGATGGAAGGGATATTCGTTGTTTCGGCCCTTATGGAAATACCAGTTGCCAATCAGCTTGCCCTGGGGGTGTAGATGGGCGTGGAACTGGTGTAGTTGGGCAACGGGATCGGGTAAATGCTCAAACACATCAAAACAGACCACGGTGTCAAAGCGGGCTTCAGGGGCGAGAGTGGCTGCGATCTCAACTTTGTCCGTGAGCTCCAGCCATTCCACCCGCTTCTCCACAAAAGCCCGGTTAAAGGGATTAATGTCACAGTAGACCACCCGCTCCACCGCTGGACAGAGGGCTGCTGCCAGAGTGTGGGTGCCAATTCCTCCGCCAAAATCCAACACCGTCCCCTGGGCATAGTCCTGCACCAGTTCCAGAGTATCGGCAATGTAATCCTCGCTGGTCATGTGCCAGTCCGCCAGATCAAAGAGATACTCATCTCCCACGGTATCGCGGTAGAAACTCTCCACCGTCTGCCAAGAAAACGCCTGACGACTCAACGCCGCCAGATTGTCGGTTGCCCCCTTCAGGCGAGTGTCAAGGCACGTATCGGGATTGGCCAGAAACCGCTCTAGATGGGGTCGAAGCTGAAAATGATCCTGGCGAAAACGTTCAACAGCGGATCTCGTCCTCAATTCCGTAGGCATAGCTGGTCCTATTCAAATCCCATACAGGCGAACATTTCTACTGTGGGGCCGTAGGGGTCGTCTTGGCTAGCGATCGCAGCAAAATCCCCGCCGTCTAATTCAGCTAATTCGCTAATTCAGCTTCAGGGCATTCACCGGCACCTCGTCCCACGACGCCACCGTGCGAAGACGGGCAACCCACCCCGACTGTCGTTGAGCTTCCGTCAGATTGGCCTGGAAAGACTCGTGACAAGCTTGGGCTTGGGCCTGATCGCTACAGGCAATGCAGGAGTAAAGAATACCAGAGGGATCAATCTGCTCGTTGACCCAAATCACAGGATCAGCCATAGCTAGGATGCTGCCGTCGCTTGGGAGACATCTCCAGAGAAACTGGTGATAATCTGCCGCATTTCCGCGATCGCCTGAAGTTGATAATCACTGGCTTCCTGAAACTTCGCGATGGACGCCGCCGTCTCATCCAGTTTTTGTCGTAGGGTGGCAATGCCCTCCTTCACTGGCACCACCAATTCCTCTAGAAGGACAGCCCGCCCCCCTAGGGCCGCCACCTCATCTCGCTTGGTTTGAAGTTCCGCCTCTAGAGCCAGAATTTCGGTTCGAGCCGCTGCTTGAGTTCCCGTCTGCTGTTCGACTTCTTGCTTGAGCTGCTCGATGGTGGCTTGAATCGCCTTAATCTCCGTTTCTAGCGCCTTAATATCCTCAGAGGTTTGTCCCCGGAGAGTATCAATTTGTGCCATCACAGGTTCTAGATCTACCGCGCTGGCAGGAGTTTCGTCAGCAGTAATCCCCTGGCGTCGGCGCAAAACCGCCTGATGTTGGCTGAGGATTTCTTCCCGCTCTAGGAGGTTACGCCGCTGACCCACTAGGGTCTCATTCAACATCTGGTAGCGATCTTGTTCATCCACCAACTCCGTTTCCAGTTGGAGTCGGTCGTATTCACTGGCCTGCGCAATTTTCTGCTTCAGTTCATCAATAGCCTCCAGCTCAAAATTGAGCTCCTCTTCCTGGTCGCTGACAAACCGGGAGACCTTCTCCAGATCCTTTTCTAACTCGCTGACGGTGCTTTTCAGGGCATCTAGGGCCATAGCCTCTAGGGCTGCCACATCAACCTTGTTGCTGAGGCGCACCTTATCAGAGGTGTTGAGCAATTCATAGACCTGTTGATACAGGCTGCTCTGGGTCTGGAGATGGAGGGAGAGGCGCTGGACCCGATCCTGTTTGACACTGAGGAGCTGCCGCTGGAATTTAAGGTTGGCCTTAGTCTCACCTAGGGTCGCTTCCCCCTCCTGCCAGGTTTGCCAACGGGCCTGAATGGCTTCTTGCTCCTGCTGGATTTGGGCCTGCTTGTCCGCTAGAGCTGCTTGTTGATCCGCAAGGGTCTGCTCCTGGGTTGTGAGAGTTCCATTCTGCTGATCTACCGCCTCGTAGGTTAGGTTGAACTGCTCTCGTACCTCCTCCGTAGGGGCAACCGCCCCCATGAGGCGATCTAGGGCATCTTGGATCTGCTGCATTTGGGATTCGTCTAGACCCGCTTGCTGTTGAACATCCGCTTGGCGCTCTTCAAAGCGCCGAATCTCACCATTCAGGTGCGCCCAAGCTCCCTCTAGCTCCTGGGTTTTACGTTCTAGCTCCTGCTTCAACGTTTCCATCTCGGCCTGGGAGGCTTCTAATTCTTGGCGCTGGGCATCGATTTGCTCCGCGTCTGATTCCGCCTGCTCTACCTGCTCTTGACGGGTTTCTAGCTCTAACTCCCGCTGATTCAGGGCTTGGCTTTGGAAGGTGAGGGACTGCTTCCACTGTTCAATCTCCTCTTCCTGGGCCTTGAATTTTTTGCTCTGGCTGGAAAAGTTTTGCAGAATGCCCACTAGGGGACGACCGGCATCGTAGTGACGCTGAATCTGGCGGTTTCCCCCCATTTCCAGCATGACTAAGGCTCCGGCGTTATAGGTCGCGTCATCAGGGGCAGCGACGACTTCATCGCCCGGTACCGTTGTCCACGTCTCGCCCCTCTGGCAGGTCAAAAGCTTAAACTCAGCCTTGCCACTGCCAAAGACTCCACTTTTCTTTTGAACTTCAGCCAGATAAAGCACGCCGGTCGTCCTCTCCCATTGCGATAGTCACCAGGCCAGAAAACCGTAGGCTTACCAAAGGTGGCTCCACAGTAACCCGACCGATGCGGCTACAGCAATCGCTACCTTTGCCCTGCGACTTTCCCCAGACCAAAACGGAGCGATGCACCCTAGGCTCCACATCCATAATGCCTTTAAGCTAGCGCATGATCATCATATTAAGTGACGCATCTACTGTGAAGTTGCTTTGAAGTTACAACGGGGAAATCCAGATCATGCTCTGGGGTGGCTCTATTCCCTTGGACTGGCCTTGCCCGACCCGGTCAAGAACCCTAGGACTAACCTGGGGTGAGATAGGCTAGGGAAGATTTTCATCCTGTTCGCCTGCGCGATCTCACCTCCATGTCTCGGCCCGCTCTGTCCCCTTTGACCCATCCCCTAGCTCCGCAGCAGGGAGGCTCTTCAGAAGTCGTCCAGGGGTTTCCCCTCAGTGTGGCCCCAATGATGGACCGCACCGATCGCCATTTTCGCTACATGATGCGTCAGATCACCCGTCACACGCTGCTGTATACAGAGATGGTGACCTCCCAAGCCATTCTTCGGGGCGATCGGGATCATCTCCTCAGCTTTACCCCGGATGAAAAGCCGTTGGTTCTGCAAGTGGGCGGTGATGATCCCCAGGATTTAGCCGCCTGTGCCCGGATTGCGGCGGACTATGGCTACGACGAAATCAACTTGAATGTGGGCTGCCCTAGCGATCGCGTTCAGAGTGGCCACTTTGGGGCCTGTCTCATGGCCCAGCCCCAGCGGGTGGCGGACTGTGTGGCGACAATGATGGCGGCCAGCCCCCTCCCCGTTAGTGTCAAACACCGCATCGGCATTGATGATCTGGACCACTATGAGCATCTATTCAGCTTTGTGGCTACCGTCGCCGCCACCGGATGTCAGCGGTTTACGGTCCATGCCCGCAAGGCATGGCTCCAGGGCTTAAGCCCCAAGGAGAACCGCACGGTGCCACCTCTCCGTTACGGCGAGGTTCACCGCCTCAAGCAGGACTTTCCCCAGCTATGGATTGAGATCAATGGTGGGTTTACCGACTTGGACCAAGTCGAGCAACAACTCCAGGCGGTAGATGCGGTCATGATTGGCCGCGCCGCCTACGATACCCCCTACCTCTTTGCGGAGGTGGATCAGCGTTTCTTTGGCGCTGATATGTCTCCCCCTTCACGGGCGCAGGTGGTAGCCACCATGCTGCCCTACATCGACTACTGGACAGGCCGGGGGCTTAAGTTGTACAAAATCACTCGACACCTGCTGATGCTGTTCCATGGCCAACCGGGCAGCCGCCGTTGGCGACAAATTCTGACGGAGCAGTCTTCCAAGCCAGGAGCTGGGGTTGAGGTGGTAGAGCAGGGGCTCACTCAGGTCTTGCGTGGATAGCCGTCCCGGCTGTCCACGGTCAGGCAAGATGCCTGACCCACAAGAATTTCACATTATAAGGATCCGGGTTTCTTAGGAGGATTATTAATGGATACTGTTTCAACCATTGCTGAACATATTGAGATTACCCCAGGTGTGTGCGGCGGCAAGCCCCGCATTGCTGGGCACCGGATCCGGGTACAGGATATCGCGGCTTGGCATGAGCAGATGAACCTTTCTCCCGATGCCTTTCTCCCGATGAAATTGTTTATCACCATCCCAGCATTTCCCTGGCGGATATCTATGCGGCGCTGGCGTATTATTACGACCATCGGGAAGCGATTCAGGCTGATATCCGAGCTGGGGAAAGGTTAGTCGCTGAGATTCAGGCTCAGACACCTTCTAAATTGCAGCAAAAGCTTCAGCAGCAGCGCGGCACTGTCTTTGGCGGCAAGATTAACAACACGCCTCCAGGGCGGAGAAGGCTTTCACAGCGGCGGGCAAATAGGGCCGACTGGTAGAGGGCGCGGGGGAGGGTACCCCGTTGGGGAGGGCTGTAGTGGCGACTGCGACGACAATAGTCCCCCAGTAGGAAAATATGGCTGGCGTATTGACTCCAGGCGGCAGCTAGGTCGGGGTATCGCTGTAATAGGGATTGACGCTGTTTGCGAAAGGTTTTGAGATCAATCCCCAAGGCTTGGAAGCGATCGCAATGGTCGCGATAGAAGGGCTCCATTCTGGGGCGCAGGGTGCCTTGGGGGGGCTGGGTGAGGATGACGGCAAACCCCCCCTCGGTTTCAATGGCATCGCTGAAATGAAATCCCCAGTGGCAGGGGTTGAGGGCGTCGATATCTGCCAGGGTCAGCAGCCGTTTGCGGTGGCGGCCATCGGGCCTGGGTTCTCGCAGACGAATTCCCAGGGTTTGGCTAAATTCATCCAGCAGCAGTTGGTTGAGCTTGGCCTGAGCCACTTGGTTGAGGTCGGAAATGCGATGGTCTTCGACTGGCCTTTTGCCATCGCGCAAAAATGTCGCCTGGGCATACTGGGGCAGGGGATTTCCTTCCTCCAGTACTTGATTTTGAGCCTGGTAATGCTCAATGCGAATGTGTTTCTCTTGGCGGATCGATCGGTAGTTCTCCGCCGCTAGGGGCTGAAGGAGACTTCCCTGTACGACCGTTTCTACTGGCATGGCTGTTGGCGTTTCTGCGGTCGTTTTCGCGGTCGATGTCGGTACTAGCGTTTGGTCAAAGCTGGCCGCATCCACCCGAATCAGCCCGACCAGAGCATTCCCTTCCAACACGGTAAAGGCAAGGGAGGGCAAGGGAGCTAGCCCTTGGGCGGGGGTCGTCGTCGCCAACAGCGCCCAGTACAGTTGACACCGGGTAGCGGCCACGGCTTCGGGCCGTAGATCCACCCCGTAGAGGTGGCGCGTCAGGATGTGGGCTGTCAAGCGCCAAGCGGGGTTTGGCCCCTGGGGGTGGAGGGCCTCTGCCCAGCGCCCTAGGGCCAGACTGGAACTGTGGCGGGCATAGCGCCAGCAGGCGTCATAGAGGCGATACAGGGGCGGCAGGGCGGCCCGGAGTAGTCGCCCGGAGCCACAGGCGGGGTCTAGCACCGTGGTCCGGGGCAGGATGGTCTCGACTAACCGCTGGCAGAGATCATCCCCCAGATCGGCGATCAAGGACTCCAGGTCAGGAAAGGTCTGGCCTGTCTCCTGGGCTAGGGCGGAGAGCATCGCGTCCCCAATTACCGCTTCCACGGTGGCAGTGAGTCCAGGGTCAGGACTCTCCGAAGTCATCGGGGCAGAGGCGAGCCACTGCTCAAAGGCGATCGCAAGGGTATCTAGGGGAATGACATCGGGCTGCTCTGCCAACCAGGCCAGCAGCGCTTCCCAGGGCTCGTCGGCCATCTGGAGGTCAGGGCGCAATTCCCAGGGCTGAGGTTCAAATAGGCTAGAACCCAGGTAGGGGAGCGTCCCCAGTTGGGGGCCTAGGGCCGGGGGCCGTTCTGGGGGAGGCAGGCCAAACCCCTGGCAGCATAGGGGTAGGATCACTTGGGAAAAAAAGCGATCGCGACCCTGCTCCTGGCTATAGCCCAGCAGGGTTTGCAGATACCAGGGATCGGCCCCCGGTAGCCATCCCCCCCGTTGCAATACGTGAATGAGTAGTAACCGACAGATCAGCAAATGGGCGTAGTAGCGACGCTGAGGCTCACTCAGGCCCATCCCAATGGCCGCTTCTATGGCTTGGGTATGCCGCTGGAGGTCAGTCCCCAGGGCCATGGCGGTGGTTGGGGTTGCGCCCACCCGTGCCGCTACTGCCGCCGCTGGGCAGCGAGGGCATAGTCGCGAAAGCGGTCTAGGTCGGCTTGAATGGTGGACTCCACCACTCGACCGAGGAAAAGATTGTCCATCAGCTTGCCCAGGAGACTGGGAATCGAATAGGCCACGGTCATTTTTACCGTACTGCGACCCTTGCGATCATAGAACCGAATTGCCCCACGATTGGGTAGGCCATCCACTGACTCCCATTGGATGATCTGGTGGGGCACCAGCTTAACAATGCGGGAGAGCCAGCTAAACTCTAGGCCCCCAGTGGCTAACTTCCAGCGAGACAGTTCGGGATCTTCCTCTAGAATGCGCACCGACTCGATCCACTTCATCCAGTTGGGCATTTGTTCTAGGTCTGACCACAAACTCCAGGCCAGATCGATGGGCACGTCTACTTCGACGAATACGCTGTGTTCTAACCAATCGGCCATGGGCTACACGGGTACAGGAATAGGGTCAAGGATGGCCAGGATAGCCTTGGCGGCTTGACGGCCCGACAGGGTCGCCCCCTCCATACTATCGATGTAGTCCTGCTGAGTGTAGCTGCCGGCCAAGAAGAAATTCCCCACCGGGGTAATTTGATTGGGGCGATAGGGGTCCATTCCCGGTGCTTCCCGATAGAGGGACTGGGCCAGCTTTACCACATTGAACCAGGTCATCGTCAGTTCCCGAGAACTGGGGAAGAGGTCGTGGATTTGCTTCAGGGCATGCTGGGCAATTGCCTCGCTGCTAAGCGCGATGAAGGGATCCCCCGGTGTCAACACCACCTGCATCAGGGAGCCTTGGCCCTCACGGTAGTAGTCCTTGGGGCTGGCTAGGGCTAAGTCGGCAAAGCAAGAGAAGTCGGCATCGGCGCTATAGAGCAGATTGTCGATGCCCGCTGCCTGTTGTACTTGGCGACGCTGGGCTTCATCTACCATTTCTGTCACCCAGCCGTCAAAGCGGAGCTGCACCGTGACTACGGGGACTGCTTCTAGTTTGTAAATGTTGTCAAACTGGGGCCATTGCCGCCAAGCTTCCGGCAGCAAACGCTGAATGCCGGGAACATCACAGGCGGCTAGGTAGGCGTCGGCGGTGACCACTTCTTCGGTGCTCCCCTGGGCGATGACTAATCCCGTTACCTGAGTTTTACCGTCGATGTCTTCAAATAGGATACGTCGGGTCTGGCGGCGGGTGTGAATCTTGGTTCCCCGCGCTTGCAGGTAGTTCAAAATCGGCTGGTGGAGATGTTCCTGGGGGGAGCCCGCTAGTAGGTTCAGCCGGGAGGCGTCGGTTTTTGCTGCGAACATCATGAAGATGGTGAGCATGCAGCGGGCGGAAATGTTCTCGGTGTCAATAAAGCCTAGGGCTAGGGCAATGGGATCCCACAGGCGTTTGAGGCTGTTTTGGGATCCGCCGTGGCGGCGAAACCAGTCGGCAAAGCTGACTTTGTCTAGGGCGCGGATCCATTTCATGGCTTGGTCATAGTTGACTAAGCCGGGGACGATGGGGCTGGTACCGAGTGCGATCGCGTTTTGCAGCTTGTCTTGGAGGGTGAGTTGTCCGGTGGTGAAGAAGGCTTTTAGGCCATGGAAGGGAGCCCCGAGGAGGAAACGAAAGTCCAGGGTGGCAATTTCGCCACCCCGATTGATAAAGGTGTGGACATGGTCCTTGGGCAGCAGGTTCTCAAAGGCCCCTACCCGTTGCATCAGGGCAAAGAGGTTGGTGTAGTTATTGAAGAAGACGTGCAGGCCCATTTCGATATGGTTGCCGTCTTGGTCTACCCAACTGCCGACCTTGCCCCCGACAAAGGGACGCGACTCAAAAATCTCGACCTCGTGACCCGCATCCGCCAGATCAACGGCGGTGGATAACCCGGCCAGCCCCGCTCCAACAATCGCAACTCGCATGGGCCGTTAATGATCCTTTCAGAATGGCTTTACTTATTTTAATATTTCGCCGCCTATTTCGCTGACATCCTGTTCTGGCAGGTTACCCGGCACGGGGCAGGGCGGGTTTTGAGCCTCTCATCCTGGATGCCCCAGTCAATACGAGCCAGGGCGGGTTTTGAGCCTCCCATCCTGGATGCCCCAGTCAATACGAGCCAAACCCGCCCCAATACCCCATCACCCCAATACCCCATCACCCCAATACCCCAATACCCCAATACCCCATCACTCCCAATCCAACGCATAGGTCATCTGCAACGGCGGCAAGCTCAAGTCAGCGGGGGTGCGCGATCGCGTTTCAAAGAAGGCGACGCTTTCCCGAACGCCGGGTTTACCTCGGAAGGCTCCGGTGACACCGCTGGCAATCATGACAACGCAGCGGTCGCCATAGGTGTCTTGCCACTTGTGCCAGTTCTGGACAATGCGACGCTCTTCGGGATCTTCTTCAGAGAACTCCACGAATAGATGAAACTCCCCATCCCCAGTTTGCAAGAGTCCCAGGTGAAACTGCTCCCCGGTCATGGGGTCACGGCCCGGATTGAAGCACACCGCCGTCACTGCCTGGGCGGATTGGAGCTGTTCTGCCAGTTTTTTGGCCTTGGGTCGAGAGGTCTGAATCACCACCATAGGCACCTCATTTACCAAGGGAGGCTGGTGCTCCGCCCCGTAGTAATGCCGTAGCTCGCGCCAGCCATTCAGTACAGAAGCCGGGAAGTGGGTCAACAAAATCAGTGCCCCCTCTGGGATGTAGTCATCGCGAAAGGTGGGGAAGAGGCTCAGGTCCGGAGCGATGCCATCGTCGGAAACTTCGGCATCCATATCCTCCAGGGTCTGGGTCAGTTGGGGGTGGGTGGCTACGGTCACCGAGATGGAACTCCCATCCAGGGGATCGGGGAGGGTATAGTTGGCGCTGAGGGTCGGGAAGACCGCTTTAGAGAGCGCTCGTTCATGGGCGCTAAAAAACTTATGTAACGCCGTGAGGCTGACCCGAAGGGCTGCTGCCTCCTCTACTTCTAGACCGTGGCGCAACCCCTCTAGGGGATGGATGCTGCCAAAGTCTGGCTCCACTGCCGAGGGGGCTGCCTTCATCCAGGGTAAGGCAATGGGGGGGGTATCCTCCTCGTCTTCGAAGAGTTCAAAGTTCAGAAATAGGCAATCCTGGGACAAAAACGCCTGCTGCATTTGCTGGGTGCTGCGCCCCTTCATCAGGGCTGTCTCCCGGAATTTCTTGAGAGACTCCTCGGAACGATACAGCAGCAGACCGTATTCCATCCCCAGCATCCCCAGAACAGAGACGTAGAGGGTGTCTAGTTCCCAGCGGTTGAGGGTGATGGTAATGATGTGGTGATCGCTCAGCTCATTCCAGGGGGAAACATCCCACATATCCTGAGCCAGTTTATTCAGAATTTCCTGCCAACCCTCCGGTAGTTCGGGTTCGGCCACCATTTCCTGCTGCTCTAGGCTGTCGAAAATGTCATCAATTAGGGGTAGATGGGCGGTATGGTCGATGGCCACATCCAGGTTCTGGAGTGCTCCCCGCAGAAAAAACTGAATTTCGCGATCGCGCACCACTAATTTGTGGGGACGAGCGGGGGGCATAGCTCCCTGGGGATGCTCCATGGCTTGGAGCAGAGTACGGGCTACTGCTTCCGGACCAGTATCCGCCGGGACAATGCTGACTGCCCGCAGGACCCCCTCGGTGCCATCTACCCAGATGATGCAGTCGCTGGCGTCATTTTCCTCTACTTCGCTGTCATAGCCAAAGGCACTCAGCATGCCATGGGCGATGGGGCGGCGGTCGCCTTCCCAAACTACGGGGAGTTTAGGCAGACGACTGAGGCGAGCACAGGCAAGGGGGCTGAGGGTATACATACACCTATAGAAAGCAAACACTTCGGCTATGGAGCATCCCGTCCCGCAGCAGGGACGAGGCATTCACATTTTCCTGAGAAACCAGTCCTGGAAAACTAGCGCTACCAACCCCATCCCGATGGCCCCCATGAGGCCGGGAGATAAGGCAAAGGGCTAGTTGAATACCTTAGCGGAGATTTAGGGTCACGGGCGATCTCGTCGTGTCTTTGGCAAGAGCTTAAGCCAGACTCTACAGGGTTTAAATCCCAAATTAAGGTCTTGTTAACATTCGATTGATAGCGTGGCCCCAGGCCGTGAGGAGAAAATGCCTTGGACGTTATCAAAGCATTAGCGGCGGCAGGACTACTGCTGCTGTTGGGAGATTTTGTCGCCACATTTTGTTACCACGTGCCCGAGCACGTATTTGGTAAGTTTCATAACATTGTCCACCATAGTCCCCGCCGCAGCTTTGTCCGCTACGCCCTGCGGACCCGTCAGCCCCTTGCCCTTCTGGATGGGTTTTGCAGCGCTCTGCCCTACTTCGCCTTTGTGCCGCTGTTGTGGCTTCTCTCCCCCTGGGGCATTGCCCTGGGGCTGCTGCTAGCGGAGGGCCATGTGATCTGGCGGCATCGGTTCCCTCCCCAGTATTGCACCCCCGACTGGCTGAAAATCCTGTGTCGCTGGATCGGCATTACTACCCCCGAGCGCCACTGGATTCACCATCGCTATGGCTACCGGGCCTTTGGCGATATTTTCAGTTTCTATGGCAAACCTGCTGAAATGTGGCTGATTTGGCTACGCTGGGTCAAGCGCAAGGGGCTAGCCTCGGGGACCGAGGCCAGTCCGGCTCCCTAGGGGGCGCGCCACGGTCACCCTCGGGAGGAATCCATGCTGATTGCCCAAATTACGGACCTGCATGTGGGGGTCATGGGTCAGAAGGTCTATGGTCTGGTAGATACTCCAGGCTTTTTGGCCGCCGCGATCGCGCATCTGAACCGCCTCAATCCCCAGCCCGATCTGGTCATCGCCACGGGGGATTTGGTGGATGAAGGGACGGTGGCGGAATATCAGACTCTGGCAGATCTCCTGGCTCCCCTCCGCGCCCCGCTCTACTTGGCCCTGGGCAACCATGACGATCGCGATGCCTTTCGTCAGATCTTTGGTGATCTGCCTTACGTGCCTGCCGAAGGGGTTCTCCAGTACGCCGTGGAGGACTATCCAGTGCGGTTGCTGGTGCTGGATACCCTGGTGCCGGGGGCTAGCCATGGGGAACTGGATGCGGACCGTCTCGCTTGGCTAGAGCAGCAGCTTGCAGCACAACCCCATCGGCCTACGGTGATCTGTATGCACCATCCTCCCTTTGTTACTGGGCTTCCTGGCATGGACAAGCTGTTTTGCCGGGGAGCAGAGCCCCTAGCGGCCTTGGTGAGCCAGTATCCCGCCGTGGAAAGAATTCTATGTGGCCACCTCCACCGCCCGATTCAACTGCGGTGGGCAGGCACCCTGGGTAGCATTGCCCCCAGCGTCGCCCATCAGGTGGCCCTCCGCTTCCCTCCAGCGCGGGAGAATGCCTTTGTCATGGAGCCCCCCGCCTTTCAACTCCATCTGTGGCATCCCCAGGCGGGGCTGGTGACCCACACGGCCTACGTTGGAAATTTTGACGCCTATTCCTACGCCACTAAAGCCCCTATTGCCTTGTAGGGGACTTGCACTTCAATAGCCGAATGTTTCTCCCAAATCCTGGAGTGGGCCTAGGGGCAGGGTTCAGACCGGATCTATCGCTTTCTTGATCCCGTCCCCGGTAGCCGCCTAGGGCAGTCAATGATATGTTTGTTGACACTCTGTAATAGGGACGATTGTGTGTCCGTGTTTGTTGTAGGGTGCATCGGGTTTTGAGGGTCTTGAATAAGGATCTTGAAACCGCGATCGCAGATTCCCCCTACCCGTCTGGATCCCTGACTGGCCCTGAGACTGAATACCCTATGTTGACTGCATTTTCATGGCTGTCCCTTGCCCACATAACTCTGGCAACTCCAGCCCTTCCGGTCGAGGCGGCAACGGCTCCGCCCCAGCTAGCCCAAGCACAACAGTACGCTGAGGTCATTCGTCAACAACCGATCCGTCCCCTACCGGGACAATTAGACTCAGTCCCCGTTTTTAATAGCAACAGTCCCGAACTGGTGCAACGGGAAGGCATTCTCCTCTCCACCTTTCCCGCCGAGGGCATGGGTAACCCCGAGGCCCACCTGGATTTTCCCTTTGAAGGTCGCTTCGATATCTTTGCCCACCACGTCGCACGGGGGTTAACCCATGAGGATCGACGCACCCTATTCATGGGCACCGTGGTCTATAACCCCACCAATCGTCCGATCACCCTTCGGGTATTGCAGGGGGTCAGCTACCTGAGCCAAGAGGCCCCCTTTAACGCTCTCCCTCCCTACGTTTTGAACCCCTACGGGCAGGTTTTTGCAGGGCCGGGAAGCCGTACAGCGACGGATATTTTGCAGGGCCGCAACCAAAACCAGTGGCCAGAATCAGTGGAGATTCCGCCCCAGCAGGCATACCTGTTGATGAATGCCCCCATTCCCCTGCGGCGGCTGCCCTTTCCCGTAGACGCCACCTTGCCCCCCGGATCGGTGCTCCCCCTAGCCTCAGTCCGAGAAACGGGGATATTTATTGCCTCCGCCGAAGCTCTGCGGGCAAACCTGCCCTCCGTAGCCCCCGACCGACCCTTGCCCAGCAATGGCCGATCGGCCCTGCTGTATATGGAAAGTAGCGGCCCAGTGTATGTGGCCAATATGGCCATGTATGCCCCCCGCACCAACCGGGGCGAAGAGCGGGCTCCTACCCTGCGGGAGTGGCTGAATATGCTCGTCAACCAGGGTGTAGCCGGACCTCGGGATTTACCCCCCAGTGACCCTAGCACCTATCGGACGGGGCGCTTTTTTTACGGTCGTGTGGCAGGGGTGGCCCAGGGATCGAAGTGGACTGCCCGCGTTACGGAGGGGCCAAACGCCAACCACTTGACCATTCCCAATCCGGGGCAGGGATTCTCCTATGTGCTGAGTACGGTGGATCGCAACACCCTGGGCACGGGTCAGGTGCAAAGTGCCGAGATGCTGGTGCGCTATCCCGACACCGCCTACCGCGCCCATGGCAACTATGGCATCCATTACCAGGTGTCGATGCCGCTGAAAAACCCTACCGATGTGGAGCAAACTGTCGTTGTCAAACTGCAAACCCCCTTGCAGGATGAGGCGCTGACGGAGGGCCTGCGGTTTCGTCAACCCCCGGAGGACCGCATCTTTTTCCGGGGTACAGTGCGGATTCGCCATGTAGGTAACTTGCTGGGACGAAGGCGGAATCGCTATATTCACGTGGTCCAGCGGCGGGGCCAAGAGGGCGAGCCCTTGGTGCAAGTTCGCATTCCTCCCCAGGCGGATAGCTTGGTGGAGGTGGATTTAATCTATCCTCCAGATGCGACCCCGCCCCAGGTCTTGACGGTCAAAACCTTGGGCGGCACTGAGTTAGCGGGGGTGACGGTTCCTGCTGAAGCCGACTAGTGGGGTATCAACTCAAAGTGGGACAACTCTCGTGGGGAGGAGTTAGGAGCCAGAATCTAGGAAAGTACTGGATTCTGACTCCTAGCTCATGACTCCTGAATTCCTCGGAGCCCATATTGTCTCGGCTTACGTTGATGCCCCTTTGGCATATAACTTTGGCAGCCGATGGAACTCCTCCACCAAGCCTATGGCTATGCTCTGGCCAATAGTGATAAGTTCTGGGCCGCTTGTCAGCAGCACCTGTTGCTGGTGGCGGTGCCTCTGGCGGTGAGTTTGCTGCTGGGGTTACCCCTGGGCCTCTGGAGTGCGCGATCGCAACGGGTCTCCAACCTCGTGATCAATGGGTTCAACATTCTGCGAGTGATTCCCAGCTTGGCAATCTTGTTCTTGGCCATTCCGGTACTGGGACTCAGCTTCAACGCCGCTGCGATCGCCTTGACCCTACTGGCCATGCCCCCAATTCTGATCGGCACTGACGTAGCCTTCCGCACCATTGACCCGGCGGTGCAAGAAGCTGCCAAGGGTATGGGCATGTCTGGTAGCGACATTCTGCGGCGGGTGGAAATTCCCCTAGCGCTTCCGGTGGTAGTCTCTGGTATCAAGACCGCCACCGTGGAGGTGATCGCCAGCGCCACCCTGGCCGCCTTTGTCGGGGCGGGGGGACTGGGGGAATTTATCGTCCTGGGATTTGCCGCCTACGATTCCGCCATTTTGCTGGTGGGGGCGGTGCCCGTGGCGCTGCTGGCGCTGCTGGCGGAGGTGAGCCTCAGCGCCCTACAGCACTTCCTCCAGCCCCCAATCGCCCCATAACTCTGCTTCTGAAAACAAAGCCCTAAGAACATTGAGATCGCTACCCTATAAGAACGCTCCAAGATGCTGTGCAACGTGGATGGCAGGTTTCCTGCCCCAAAGAATGTATGGTTAGAAAATTCTGTCGGTCAATCGTGGAGGAGACAGGATGGTTCTTTCCGTCGACGTACTAACACAATCCCTGTTCTCCCCGACCGTTACCTGGAAAGCGCTGCCGGATGACTTTCCCCTGGCAGATGAGCCTGTGGAGAATACGAGTCAGCCTTTGATCGCTGGGGCGCTGCGAGAGTCCCTAGAACTTGCGGGCTACCTTCGCTCTGACATGCTGATTGCCTCCAATCTCGGCATCTGTGCCACGGTCAATGGCACGTTAGTCATTAAAGCCCCAGATTGGTTTTGCGTTACCGCTGTACTACCAATCCCTGAAGGCCATGATCGGCGCAGTTACACGCCGTATCTGGAGGGTGAAGCCCCCAAGGTGGTGATGGAATTTCTCTCGGAAACTGACGGGGGTGAATATTCCTCCAAGCGCACATTTCCCCTGGGCAAATGGTTTTTCTATGAACAGATTTTGCGAGTACCGGTGTACGCAATCTTTGCTCCGTCTACCGGCACATTAGAGGTACATCAGTTGCAAGATGATCGGTACGAGCTTGTTGTCCCCAATGCAGGCCAGGGCTATTGGCTAGCGGAGATGGGCCTATGCTTGGGGGTATGGCAGGGCAAAAAGGAAGGCCGCAGTGGTTACTGGCTACGGTGGTGGGATGAAGCGGGTAATCTGCTCCCCTGGGCGGTTGAGCAGATTGAACAGGAACGTCGCCGTGCAGACCAACTGGCGGAACTGTTGCGATCGCAAGGCATAGATCCTGATGACATTATTCTCTAAACACACCCAAATATATTGATTCTCCGCGCCCTCGCCATTTCCACAACTCCGGAATGGAGTTGGGGGCGGTGCAGAGGGACCACCACGCCGTAACATTTGTTAAAGTGGCCCTAGTCCAGTTCATCTCGATCCAGTTCATCTCGATCCAGTTCATCTCGATCCAGTTCATCTCGATCCAGTTCATCTCGATCCAGTTCATCTCGATCTTTGCAGCCGCTTCCTGGGGCTAACCCGGTTCTAGCCTCGGACCGGGCTGAGTTCACTGGATTGGCCCCGGTTCTCAAGGGCCACACCCCCTCGCGACAGTCAACGGAAACCCTGCCCATGCTACGTCTGGAAAATATCAGCAAGATCTACCCCACCGGGGAAGTTCTCAAAAACGTGAACTGGGAGGTGAAACCCGGCGATCGCATTGGCCTAGTGGGGGTAAATGGGGCGGGAAAATCTACCCAGCTCAAAATTATTTTGGGCGAAGTCGAGCCCACTACGGGGACCGTGGTGCGTCCCAATAGCCTGCGTATTGGCTATCTGAACCAGGAATTTGACGTGGAAACTGCCCGCACAGTGCGGGAGGAATTTTGGACCGTCTTTCATGAAGCTAATGCCATCCATCACAAGCTAATGGATTTGCCTCACCGGATGGAGGTGGCGGATCCCGAAGAATTGGATACGTTGATCCACGAGCTGGATCGACAACAGCGCAAATTTGAAGCCCTAGATGGCTACGGGCTAGAATCCCGCATTGAGAAAATCTTGCCGGAGATGGGGTTTACTGCCGAGGAGGGCGATCGCTTCGTCAGTGAATTTAGCGGCGGCTGGCAGATGCGGATGGGTCTCGGCAAGGTGCTGCTGCAAGAGCCTGATATTTTGCTGCTGGACGAGCCCACTAACCATCTAGATTTAGAAACCATTGAATGGCTGGAGACCTACCTCAAGGGCGTAAATACGCCTATGGTGATCGTCTCCCACGATCGCGAGTTTCTAGACCGCCTCTGTACCCAAATTGTGGAAACGGAGCGGGGGGTATCCTCTACCTTCCTGGGTAACTACAGCGCCTACCTGACTCAAAAGGCGGAAACCCGTGCGGTGCAACTGAGCGCCTACGAACGGCAGCAAAAGGAGATTTCCCAGCAGCAAACCTTTGTAGATCGGTTCCGGGCCAGTGCCACCCGCAGTACCCAAGCCAAGAGTCGCGAAAAACAACTGGAAAAAATTGAGCGCATTGAGGCCCCCATCGCCGATGTCCGCACCCTGCGGTTTCAGTTTCCCCCCGCCCCCCGCAGCGGTCGCGAGATGGTGACCATCTCTAACCTGACCCACTATTACGATGATAAAATTCTCTTTCTCGATGCCAATCTAGAGATTGAACGCGGCGATCGCATTGCCTTTTTAGGCCCCAATGGTTGCGGCAAATCCACCCTGCTGCGAATGATTTTAGGCCGCGAGAAACCAGTGGAAGGTCAGGTGGCGTTGGGGCAACACAATGTTCTACCCCAATACTTCGAGCAAAATCAGGCGGAAGCCCTAGACCTGGAAAAAACGGTCTTAGATACGCTTCATAGCATTGTTCCCGATTGGAAAATGGAGGAGGTCCGCACGCTACTGGGGCAGTTTTTATTCAGCGGAGAGATGGCCTACAAAACTGTGGCGGCCCTCAGTGGTGGCGAAAAGGCTCGTCTGGCCTTGGCCTGTATGCTGGTGCGTCCAGCCAATCTCCTGATCCTAGACGAGCCGACAAACCACCTGGATATCCCCGCGAAGGAAACCCTGGAGGCCGCCCTATGCCAGTATGACGGCACGGTGTTGTTGGTGTCCCACGATCGCTATTTTATCTCCCAGGTGGCGAATAAAATTGTTGAGGTTCGGGAGGGAGAACTGCGCCTCTACCGTGGCGACTATCACTACTACCTAGACAAGGTAGAGGAGGAGCGGGAGCAGGCTCGTCAGGCGGCGCTGTCAGCAGAGCAGGCGGCCAAGGCGGCGGCCCGTCGGCAAAAGGATAAGGAAAAGCAAAAAGCCAAAGCTGAGACCCGTAAGGCTACTCGAGCCTAGAGAGCGGCTATAGGTCTACCCTCAGAGAGCGTGGTGGATCCTCTTTATGGGGGCTGTTGTGCACAGATCACACCTCTCCTTTTTCTTATTTCCTTACGCTCTGCCAGGGCTACGATGGCCTCTTGGCTCCTCTGAAGCAGAAAGCCGCAGAGTCGCTAGAGAGTACTGTCAGGGTATGCTGAGCCAGGGGCTGGGGACTGGGGGACAGGGTTAAGACCGAGGGTCCATCGGACATACCGAAAAGGGAAGATCATGATCCCAATCCTGATTACTCCCATTTTTAATCCGAATTAGTTGATCCCCGAGATCGATTGCAGTGCTGTTCCTCTTTCTATCGCTACCTAGAAGTCAGATGGGTAGGGAGCGCGATCGCAGATCCAATACCCGTTCCAGATGCCATGGTCGAGGAAATTAGATACAGGCGGATAAAGTATGCTCAAACGTGACGGAGCTGCTCATAACGCTCCCAAGACATCTCCCCAGGATTGCTGAGGGACAAAATTGATTCTGCCCAAGCATCGCTTTAATAGTCTTTGATGCTGGAGACAGGGGTCACCCCCCCCATCCTGATCTCACGGATTCTGCACTTGTCAAAGGTGCAGAAATCAGGTAGATATGCCATTAATTGAGCCGCCATCAGCCGCATAAATTCAAAGTGGTATGATCGCTGCGATCTGTGTCTAGCTTGTAAGGACTCTTTTACCCCATGGCAAAAGCATCAGTCTCGCCTATGGTGCTCGTTATTCTCGATGGCTGGGGATATAGTGCCGACACGGATGGAAATGCAGTCACCGCAGCCAAAACCCCTGTGATGGATAGCCTCTGGGATGTCTATCCCCACACGCTTATTCAGACTTCGGGAAAGGATGTGGGATTGCCCGACGGCCAGATGGGAAACTCCGAAGTCGGTCACCTCAACATTGGTGCGGGGCGGGTCGTGCCCCAGGAGCTCGTTCGTATCTCTGATGCCGTCGCCGATGGCAGCATTCAGGAAAACCCAGCTCTTTTAGAAATTTGCCAGACGGTACGCTACCGCAACAGCAAACTGCACTTGATTGGCCTCTGCTCCGATGGCGGTGTTCATTCCCATATTGAGCACCTATTTGGCCTCCTGGAAATGGCCAAAGCCCAGGATATTGAGGATATCTGCATTCACGCCATTACCGATGGCCGGGATACCAAACCGACGGCGGGTCACGCCTCTATTCAGGCAATCCAGGATCACCTCGATTACTTGGGCTGTGGCCGTTTGGTCACCCTCAGCGGACGCTACTATGCCATGGACCGCGATCACCGCTGGGATCGCGTGGAGCGGGTCTATCGTGTCATGACGGAGGATGGCGAGGGTACTGAACGATCGGCGGTGGAAATCATGCAGGCCGCCTATGCGGAGGGCATTAACGATGAATTTATCAACCCAGTGCGTTTGGCTCCCGGTGCTGTAGAGCCGGGGGATGGCATTATATTTTTCAACTTCCGTCCAGACCGGGCTCGTCAGCTCACCCAGGTCTTTGTCGATCCCAAGTTCACAGGCTTTGAACGGACCCAGATCGAACCCCTGGCCTTTGTTTCTATGACCCAGTACGACAGTATGCTGCCGGTCAAGGTCGCCTTTGAGCCCCAGAACCTGAGCAATATTTTGGGGGAAGTGATTGCTAATCACGGCTTGAAACAGTTCCGCACCGCTGAAACAGAGAAGTATGCCCATGTCACCTACTTTTTCAACGGTGGTCTGGAGGATCCCCTAGAGGGAGAGGATCGAGAGCTGATCCAGAGTCCCATGGTGTCTACCTACGACAAGGCTCCCCCCATGTCTGCCTCTCAGGTGACCGATGCCGCGATCGCAGCCATCGAGAAGCAAATCTATACCCTCATCGTTATTAACTACGCCAATCCTGACATGGTGGGTCATACGGGCAATATGGAGGCCACGGTTCAGGCCCTAGAAACAGTAGATGCAGAGATTGGTCGTCTCTTAGCCAGCGTGGGGCGTGCCGGAGGCACCGCGATCTTGATTGCAGACCATGGCAACGCCGAGCGCATGTGGGATGAAAATGGTAAGCCCTGGACCGCCCACACTACTAATCCAGTCCCCTTCATCTTGGTGGAGGGGGAAGGGCTGAAGGTTCCGGGTTTTGGGACCGACGTGCAACTCCGCGAGCAGGGCCGCCTAGCGGACATTGCCCCCACTATTTTGGATATTCTGAATCTTCCTCAGCCAGAGGAAATGACCGGGCAGTCTATGCTTCGCCCCGCCGCCCTCGACGTGCGTCCTAACCGTACTCCGGTTCAGTTGCGTTTGTAGGGGGTGGAGGGGTCATCTACAGCCAAGCCTGGGTGACGCGGCTCAGTTGGGCTTGCTCTTCGGGTGTCATGGCCCACCCTAACGCTCCTGCATTTTGACGGGCTTGGTCCGCTGTTTTTGCGCCGGGAATAGGGACAACATTGCCATGACAGACCAGCCAGTTGAGGGCAACCTGGGCCAGGGTCTTATTGTGATTGGCGGCAATCACGCCCAGGGTTGCCAGCACCAGCTCAATCTTGGCCAGCCCCTTTTGGCTAAAGCGGGAGCTATACTGGCGTGCTCCCTTGGGCTGTTCTGAATTCTTGAAGCGATACTTGCCGGTCAAAAGGCCCTGGGCTAAGGGGCAATAGGCCAGGATAAGAACCCCTAAATCCTGTGCCGTGGCCAGGACATGATTGGTCTCGATTTTGCGGTGGAGTAGGGAATACTGCACTTGATTCACGGCTAAGGGCACCCCTAAATCCGCGAGATAGTCGTAGGCTGCGCGCATTTGCTGGGCGGAATAGTTGCTGACCCCTACGGCCCGAATCCGGCCCCGCTTTACCTCTTGCCCCAGGGCCTGCATTAAGGTCCGTTGCCCCATGAGGAAGTCAAAGGGCCAGTGCACTTGGTACAGGTCGATGGTGCCGCACTGCAACCGCTCTAAACTGGCGGTGAGGGTATCAGTCACTGCCTGGGTATTAAATCGCCAGGGTAGGGGAAAATACTTGGTTGCGATCGCAATGGGCTGATCTGTAGCTTGCTGAAACCGCCCTAGCAACCGCTCAGATTCCCCCCAGCCATAGATCTCAGCGGTATCAAAGAAGGTAATGCCTGCTGCGATCGCAGCCTCAAAGGTAGCCCACAGATCCGCCTCGGTATAGTCCTTGCCATAGCTCCAGAACAGGGAGTCGCCCCAGGCCCAAGTCCCCACCCCCAAGGCGGGAATTTCTGTCCCTTCCGGCCCTAACATGACCCGTTGTATTCCGGTTTGCAGTTCCATTTCGGTGACCCATCCACCCACTATCATCTGTTGCGAAATGTAACACGTCTGCCTAGATCTTGCCGATTAAGGGCAGTCCAGCCGCTTCACAATCGCACCATCTGCTGCAACCTCACCCTTTTCTCCGGGCATCCTCTGATAGCATACCCATGGTTGAATACCAGGCCCTTTCCGTTTTCCCTGGATTTCAGCGGAATATTTCAGCGGACATTTCTTCTGGAAAAGTTTCCTGTAGCGGGCGATATCCCTTGATCCAGGGATTGACCATCAGGAGTAACCTTTCTTTAGGAATCATGGACTGGTCAGCCCATGTGTCTTTATCCATACATCCACTGACGTGTTAAAGCGAGGACACTCCATGAAAGCCATGATTTTGGCCGCAGGTAAGGGAACTCGGGTTCGTCCCATCACCTATACGACTCCGAAACCGATGATTCCCATCCTGCAAAAACCCGTTATGGAGTTCTTGCTGGAGCTGTTGCGGCAACATGGGTTTGACCAAATCATGGTGAACGTCAGCCACCTAGCCAACGAGATTGAAGGCTACTTCCGGGATGGTCAACGGTTTGGAGTGGAACTGGCCTACTCCTTTGAGGGGCACATTGTTGATGGGGAACTGGTGGGTAAGGCCCGAGGCTCGGCGGGGGGAATGCGGAAGATTCAGGACTTCTATCCCTTTTTCGACGATACCTTTGTGGTGCTTTGTGGCGATGCCCTGATCGACCTAGATTTAACCGAGGCAGTTCGCCAGCACAAGGAAAAAGGTGCCATCGCCACTATTGTCATGAAGTCTGTGCCCATTAAGCAGGTGCCCAGCTACGGGGTGGTGGTCACAGACAGTGATGGTCGGGTGAAATCCTTTCAGGAAAAGCCCAAGGTCGAAGAAGCCCTCAGCACCGACATCAACACGGGGATCTACGTCTTTGAGCCGGAGATCTTTGACTACATTCCCTCCGGTCAAGAATTTGACATCGGCGGCGACCTGTTTCCCAAGCTGGTGGAAGCGGGGGCTCCCTTCTACGGCATTTCCATGGACTTTGAATGGGTGGATATCGGCAAGGTGCCCGACTACTGGCAGGCGATTCAGGATGTCCTCACAGGCAAGGTGAATCTGGTCACGATCCCCGGCTACGAAGTCCAACCCGGTGTGTTTGTGGGCATGAATGTCAAGGCCAATTGGGACAAGATCAATATCCAAGGCCCGGTTTACATCGGTGGCATGACGGAAATTGAGGATGGAGCCACCATTCTTGGTCCCAGCATGATTGGCCCCAACTGTTCCATTTGCAGTAATGCCATCGTCGATCGCAGTGTCATTTTTGAATATTCCCGCATCGGCTCCGGCGTCCGCCTAGTGGACAAGCTGGTGTTTGGCCGCTACTGCGTTGATAAAACCGGGGCCTCTATTGATATGCAGGCAGCAGCCCTCAACTGGCTCATCACTGACACCCGCCAAGCCTTCCCTGACCCACCCCCCATCGAGCACCATGAGATTGCCGAACTCCTGAGCCAGTAACAATCCCACCCCACCTTCCGTTTAGCCTAGGGACTCGCAGGAAAATAACGTACCCGCTCCGCTGATCGGTCTTTCTCCCTTCGGGAGAAAACCTGGCCACTGGGTACACGATTAACCCGCAGATCCCCTAGGGGGAACCAAGGCTTTGAGGGGCCTTCTGGATAGGCTCTAAGCTAGAGACAGTCATCGAGGTAGGCTGCCATGGCATCGCCCTTCCCTGGGATGAATCCCTATCTGGAAAATCCTGAGATCTGGCCAGAGGTTCACAGTCGTCTGATCGTCGCGATCGCAGATGCCCTCAACCCCCAGATCCTGCCCAAATATCGGGCCGCGATCGAGCAGCGGATCTACACCATAGAGAACTCAGAAGATAGCTCAGAGGCATTACTGGTGGGCATCCCCGATGTCACCGTGGCGGTACGTCCTACCCCGACGACCCCGCCCGTGGCGGTGTTGGCTCCCCCGGCTACGCCCATCCAGGTGCGGGTACCGATGCCTCTGGAGATTCGAGAAAGCTATCTCCAGGTGCGAGATCGGGCCACAGGAGATGTGGTGACGGTGGTGGAAGTACTCTCCCCCAGCAACAAGCGACCTGGACCAGGTCGCACAGCCTATATCGAAAAGCGGCGGCAGGTGCTGGCGAGTGCGACTCATTTGGTAGAACTGGATCTTCTTCGCCACGGCGAACCCATGGCGTTGCAGTCTGGTCACGTCAGCAGCCACTACCGCATCCTCGTCAGCCGGGGGGATCAGCGTCCCCAGGCCGATCTCTATGCCTTCAACCTTCCCCAGCCCCTGCCTAGCTTTCCCCTGCCCCTGAAGGGGGATGATCCGGAACCCCTGGTGAAGGGGCAGGCGCTGCTGAATCAGGTCTATGACCGAGCTGGATATGGGGTCGTGATTGACTACGATTCCATGCCTGTGCCTCCACTGTCGGAGGCGGATTGGGCCTGGGTGCGATCCTGGTGGCGGGCAAACAAGGCACAATAGACAAAGATTAAGAAGACAAAGATTAAGAAACGTTGCTATTGCTCCCGTGTGACGGCAGCACGATTAGCAATCATTTGTTTTCACCATTTTTTTAGGAGGCTCCGATGGTCGCAGCCGCACCCACGGTTCAAAAACGCTTAACGATTCAGGTGGAGGATATCGCTCCCACAACCACCACCATCCGTTCCCTGGATTGGGATCGCGATCGCTTTGACATTGAGTTTGGGCTGCAAAACGGCACCACCTACAACTCCTTCATCATTCGTGGTGAAAAGGTCGCCTTGGTGGACACCTCCCACGCCAAGTTTCGCCAGCTTTATCTAGATGCCCTGACGGGACAGATTGATCCCGCCACTATTGACTACATCGTCATCAGCCATACGGAACCGGATCACAGTGGGTTGGTGGCCGATGTGTTGGCCCTGGCTCCCCAGGCAACTGTTGTGGGAGCAAAAGTTGCGATCGCATTTCTCGAAGATCTGGTCCACCGCCCCTTCGAGCGCATCCAAGTCAAAAACGGTGACACTCTGGATCTGGGCAAAGGCCATCGGCTGGAATTCATCAGTGCCCCCAACCTGCACTGGCCCGACACCATCTTCACCTACGACCACCAGAGCCAGATTCTCTTCACCTGCGACGCCTTTGGGATGCACTTTTGCAGTGAGGCCACCTACGACGAAAACCTAGAGGTCATCGCCCCCGACTTTCGCTTTTACTACGAATGTCTGATGGCTCCCAATGCCCGCTCGGTCCTGTCCGCCATGAAGCGCATGGATGCCCTACCGGAGGTGAGAACCGTGGCCACGGGCCACGGTCCCCTACTGCGCCACAATGTCACGGAACTGACCGGGCGCTATCGCCGCTGGAGCCAAGAAAAGAGCCAGTCGGAAACCCTGGTCGCATTGTTCTATATGTCGGACTATGGCTATAGCGATCGCCTCTCCCAAGCCATTGCCCACGGCATCACCAAAACCGACATCACCGTCGAGATGATGGACCTGCGTTCCGCCGACCCCCAGGAGGTGAACGAACTGGTGGGGCGAGCCACTGGGTTGGTGATTGGGATGCCGCCCTCCCAGGGTAATCCCACCGCTCAGGCCGCCATTGGCACCATTCTGGCGGCGGTAAAGGACAAGCAAACCGTGGGCCTGTTTGAGTCCTACGGGGGGGATGATGAACCCATCGATACCCTGGCCACCCGGTTCCAAGACTTGGAATTGCGCGCTGCCTTTACCCCCATTCGCATCAAAGACACCCCCCACGAAACCACCTACCAACTCTGCGAAGAAGCGGGGGTAGATCTGGGACAACTCCTGAGCCAGTCCAAAAAGCTGAAGAAAATTAAGGCCCTCGACGCTGACCTGCAAAAGGCATTGGGGCGTCTCAGCAGCGGCCTCTACATCATCACCGCCAAGAAGGGGGAACTCACTGGAGCCATGGTGGCCTCCTGGGTGGCTCAAGCCAGTTTCCAACCCCTAGGATTCACCGTATCAGTGGCGAAAGATCGGGCCATTGAGTCTCTCATGCAGGTGGGGGATCGGTTTGTCCTCAACGTTCTGGAAGAGGGGAACTACAGCGATCTGATGAAGCACTTCCTAAAGCGCTTCCCCCCTGGAGCCGACCGCTTTGCCGGGGTCCGTACCCGTCCTGCCACCAATGGCTCTCCCCTGCTGGGGGACGCCTTGGCCTACCTGGAGTGCATCGTCACCAGTCGCATGGAGGTTAGCGATCACTGGGTAGTGTACTGCACGGTCCAGGACGGCAAGGTGTCGGATCCCGATGCCGTCACCGCCATTCATCACCGGAAGGTTGGTACTTATTATTGATGGGTAGGTGATGGGGTGTTGGGAATTTTGAATGGAATGTCTCGTAGGGGCGGGTTTAGCCGGATTGGGTGGGTGATTCAGGAATGGGCTGGCAAAACCCGCCCTGCCCCGTACCGGCACTGTCCTGTTAAGGGGTGATCCATTCAAATCCTCTGGATAAGAGGATCTCAGAGATTTTCAGTGGGCGCTGAATGAATCCCATTGCCATTGCTGGTGTTCTGGCTTTGCCTAAACTCCAATGGGGCCGCACCCAGTTGTGAATCAGGCGCTGTACATTTAAAGCCCGCTGCAATCCTTCTAACTGCTTAGCGTAGTGGTTCTGACGTCTTCGATAGGCCGTTGCTCGACGCCTCAAGGCACTGTTAAAGGCTTCAAGGTGATTGGCATGAACCTCTGCTATGGAACTCATCGCTGTCCAGGGATGCTCCACTTGGAGCCACTCCACCCGGGCCTTGCCTTGAGAGCCTTTGATCTTGATGGCCACTTCTAAACCTTCACGCCAGACCTTCTGATAGGGATATGCCTCTGAGGTCAGGTGGCTCGGTAGATAGACGCTGGCCAGTTTCCACAATTCCTTGCCATAGCGCCGCTCGCCATCGGTAAACCATCGAATCCAAGCACTGGACACAGCCCACTGCCAGGCCCGCTCCACCCCCTGCTCAAACAACTGAGCCGCCTTGAGTCCCGCACTGGCTTCTAGCCAGTAACGACTCTCTCGCTCAATGAAGCTGATCGTCCAGCCTTCTGAGGCTTCGGGGGGAAGGTTCTCTCCCACCCGGGTATAGAGTTCATCGCCCTCTATGGTGACTTCTCCGCCCTCAGGTGCAGGGGGAGACCAGGCGGGCAGATGAGATGATAAGCGCTCTTCCCAAGCGCTAATACTGCTCGGGGATGTCCCCACGACCCTAGCGGCGGCTCTGATGCCAAGACCTTCGCCTCTGGCATTCAGGGCCATCTCTACCGTGGCTGCTGGCGTTCGTAGGCGGGCCATCGGGGTACCGCTACGTTCATTGAAGCGACGGCCACACGTCTTACAGAGGTAGCGTTGCACGACTTGATCGCTCTTCAAGGTTTTGCTACCGTTCTTGACGACCTCTTCACTCTGGCAATAAATACAGTGCATTGGGCTTAAGGCTTGCTGCATCTACAGTCTAGCTCTCACCCCCTAAGCTGACAGTGCCCCCGTACCGGGTAATCCAGTCCTTTCGTTTTGAATTTTGAATTGATCCCGTAGGGGCGCGGTTTCCGCGCCCAATGCAGGGTGAAACGAAGTGCAACCCACGGATTCTGGCTTAAGCATCACTCAGGTCGTTTCAGACAAAGGGGGTGCCCCAAAAGCGCCAGTTTTCCTTGTTGAAGGGGGATCGCCATTTGTAGATCAGGGCTGACTCTAGAGCTTGGCGGGCCTGACGATCTTCTGGGGCATGGGGCCAAAAGCCGATATTCACCTGCACCGGCAGGTCGTGTTGGCGGTGGATAGCGACATAGTTCAGGATGTAGCGCTTGCAGTCGTGGGTGCCCTTCCAGCGCTGGTTGGCCTTGATAGTTTCCCCCACGTACAGCAGCAGGGGAATTTCATGGTCCACTACGAAATATAGGGCGGCATTGCCCGCGTCGCTGAACTGCTCGCGCCAAAATTCGGCATTGCGCTGGGGCAAGTCAAAGGGTGCGATGGTCAGGGACCGGCCCAAAGGGGCCATCGCATCTACTGGACTAGCGGCGGGAGCAGGGTCAAACAGCGACCCCTGGGTCGGGGGTTGGGCCACCGACACCGTGGTTTGGAAGGTGTGAATCCGCTGTTTCCACCCCTGCAACTCCGCCGGGGTAAAGGGACTCTGCTGAGGAGTCTGGTTGTAGGCCCAGGACACCTCAGCGGCCCGCAGATCCGCCCCGGAGAGCAGAGAGGGTTGGTACTCGGCAGTCACGGTTAGGCGTCGGCTTCAATCTTGACGGACACAATCTTGTCTCCCTGGCGCAGAGCATTCACCACGTCCATATCCTGGGTTTGACCAAAGACCGTATGGACGCCATCCAAATGGCGCTGGGGAGAATGGCAGATAAAAAACTGACTGCCCCCGGTATCCCGTCCCGCGTGGGCCATGGATAGGGTGCCCGCCACATGCTTGTTGGCGTTGATCTCGCACTTGATCTTGTAGCCCGGACCGCCTGTGCCATTGCCCTGAGGACAGCCCCCCTGAACCATGAAGTTGGGGATGACCCGGTGAAAGTTGAGGCCGTCGTAAAAGCCATCTTGGGACAGCTTGACAAAGTTGGCCACGGTGTTGGGAGCATCCTGGTCAAACAATTCCAGGGTGATGGTGCCCTTATCCGTTTCCATAATGGCGCGGGTCATAGTCTCTCCTTGTACTTTGGCTTGATGATATAACGCTTCGCCAACCCCAGGCTTAGAACAATGACACCTCATTGCCTATTCCCCCTCAGAATTTCCGCTCAAAAATTGCCCCCTGGGTTAGACAAAGGCGTCGCTCTGGCGGATTCTTGCTGTAGCCTCTGGCTTTGACCCCTGATTCAGATCCGGGCCAGGACTTTCTCTAGAACTGTCTCAAGCGTACCGAGAACGTTTGCCGTCTTCAGAAGCTCCTACAATTGGGAGCTAGACGTACTCGGTAACAGAAACGTGGCAGTTAAGGTTGGCCTGCTAGGGCTTGGAACGGTGGGGACAGGGACGGCGCAGATTTTGCTGGATCCGGCGGAGCGGCATCCGCTGGTGAAGGAAATTGCGATCGCGCGGGTGGGAGTGCGATCGCTGGACAAGCCCCGAGCAGTGGAATTTCCCCCTGACTGCCTCACCACGGACTTGGAGGCCATCGTCACCGATCCTGACATTGCCATTGTGGTGGAACTGCTGGGGGGACTAGAGCCAGCGCGATCGCTAATTCTCAAAGCCATCCACCAGGGTAAACACGTTGTCACCGCCAACAAGGCCGTGATTGCCCGCTATGGGGACGAGATTTTCACCGCCGCCAACAAAGCGGGCGTGTACGTGATGCTAGAGGCGGCGGTGGGGGGCGGCATTCCAGTCATTCAACCCCTGAAGCAAGCCCTAGGGGTGAATCGCATCCATGGGGTGACGGGCATTGTCAATGGCACCACCAACTACATCCTGACGCGGATGCAACAGGAGGGGGGCGATTTTGAGGCGATCTTGGCGGACGCCCAGCGGTTGGGCTATGCCGAGGCAGACCCGTCAGCGGATGTGGATGGACTGGACGCTGCCGACAAGATTGCCATTCTGGCTTCCCTGGCCTTTGGGGGCCGGATTAAACTATCCGAGGTCTACAGCGAAGGGATTCGCCACGTTACAGCGGCGGATATCGCCTATGCCGAACGGCTGGGGTTTGTGATCAAGCTACTTGCGATCGCGCGCCGGGACACCTGCCCCATCTCCAATGAAGTGCTAGATCAACTCCAGCTCCGCGTCCACCCCACTCTGGTACCCAAGCACCATCCCCTAGCCAGCGTCAACGACGTGTACAACGCCATTCTGGTGGAAGGGGAACCCATCGGTCAGGTGATGTTCTTCGGGCCAGGGGCAGGGGCTGGCCCCACCGCCAGCGCGGTGGTTTCCGACATCATCAATATTGCCGCCACCTTGCAGTCTCAGCAGGGCAGCACTGCTACGCCCTCCGCCAATCCTCTCTTGGCCTGTAGCCACCAGCACTACTGCAAAGTCAGCCCCATGGCAGATATCGTCAGCCGCTTCTACGTGCGGTTGCTGGCGAAGGATCAGCCGGGAGTCATTGGTCGAGTGGGCCTCTGCTTTGGCAACCACGAGGTCAGCATCGAGTCTGTGGTGCAGATCGATATGCGGGGAGATGTGGCGGAAATTGTGGTGGTCACCCACGAGGTGCGGGAGGCCAATATTCAATCCGCCCTGGATGAACTGCGGAGCTACCCCGATATTCAATCGGTTCCCAGTGTCCTACGGGTGCTGTAGCCAGGACGGTGTCAATGGCTTCCTTGCCTTCCGAATCTTCCGACCCTACCCGCCGCAGTGTTGCCGGTAGAGACCTTTGGGCATGGCGACAGCGGGCCTGCGAGTCTGCCCAAGCCCATGGCATTGACGATGCCGAGGTGGACTGGCTACTCCAACAGATCTACCCTGTAGACCGTCTGGCGCTACGCCTAGGGACTCTGGCAACCCAGGGAGAGGTTCCCGCTAAACTCTCCTTGGCAGAATTGGAGCAGCGCTGGCAGCGGCGGCTCCAGGATCGGGTGCCGATCCAATACCTTGTGGGCCAAACCCCTTGGCGAGACTTTACCCTGCGGGTTTCGCCAGCGGTGTTGATTCCTCGCCCCGAGACGGAATTAATCATTGACTATCTGGTGGCGGCGGTGGATCTGAGTCCCCATGCAGAGGTGCTGCGGCGGGGTGTCTGGGCCGATCTGGGGACGGGCAGCGGCGCGATCGCAATCGGCCTTGCCGCAGTTTTTCCGGAAGCCCTGATCGTCGCCATCGACATCAGCCCCGAGGCGTTGAAGGTGGCCCAAGCCAATGTTGCTCTGAACGGCTTCAGCGATCGCATTCTCCTGCGTCAGGGTACCTGGTTTGAACCGTTGGAACGGTTAGCCATGGCGGGCCAATTGGTGGGGGTGGTGGCCAATCCCCCTTACATCCCCTCGGCGATGCTCCCCACGCTGCAACCAGAAGTGGCGCACCATGAACCCGCGATCGCGCTAGATGGCGGCGAAGACGGCCTCGCCAGTCTCCGCCATCTCGTCACCCACGCCCCCCAGTTCCTTCAGTCCGGGGGACTCTGGGCCGTGGAACTCATGGCAGGCCAAGCCCCCGCCGTAGCAACCGCCCTGGCCCAAAATGGCCACTATGACCCAATCCAGACCCAGCGGGATCTGGCGGGGATCGACCGTTTTGTCCTGGCCCAGAGACGTTAGAGGGTGATGGATTAGGATTTCAGCGCTTCGTCGAGCACCTGACGGGCTGCTTCTGCCTGCGATCGCGCTTCCCGGAACTTGAGATTGCTCTGGGCGAAATTCTTGAGGCTCTTGAAGCCATCCTTGAGGCTGGCGATCTGCTCTTCCGTAATGGGCTCATCAGTAAAGAGGAGATCCACCAATTCCCGCACCTCTAGGGCTTCCCCGCGAGACTCCTGGGTTTTGACCTTCAGCGTAGCCAGATGACTGAGCACCTGCACCGCTTCCACAACGGCGTCTTCCTTTTCCTTGAGATCGGGGGTAGATTCGGGTTCTTTCACTTCAATAAATTGGTGGGGGCCAAAACCATCGGCAAGGTTTGTAGGCAACTTGCCATCATCCATCAGTTCCACAAGCTGATCCATCGCTTTTTCTCGCGCCTTACGGGAATCTTTGCCTGATACCGCCAGAATCACTTCTGGGCTCTGGGCTAGGGTGTACTGAACCATGTCATTGGTGCATTTGAACTAGCTTGATTCTAGAGTGGATTGAAGCAAATAAATCATGATCGCCCGAAATGTAACACATCATCCTTGTCCCGGAGACCTGCGATGCTGTCCAGGGTTAGCTAATTCCCCCACTCGCCTCTCGCCCACGGCCTCCTGTGTCAATTCCAAATATCGATGCAGATACTCCGTTGTGATCCCGTGGAGCAGCAGTGCCCGCGCTGCCCCAAAGGGACTGGTGGGGGCTAGGGGATGACGATTGGTGATTAGGTGATTCCAGCGGTAGTCGTTGATCACGGCGCTGACATAGCAGCCAAAGTTTTCGTCGAACTGGAGAGACAGCACTGCCCGCTCAAATTCCTGGTTTGTCAACAGCAGCGAATAGAACACCTTGAACAGCTCGATGGCGGATTCCAGATCTAGGATGCGATGCCAGCGAGGGGTGAAGTCGATGTTGATCTCCACCGGGCGAACGCTATCGAAGGTGACACCTCTCTGGTGCACCGCGTCAATCCAATGGGGATTGGCGGTCTGGGCCTGGTGATAGTCGTAGACAAAGTTGTAGAGAATTAGGTCATGCTCTAAAAATGCGTTATCCGCCAGATCTGCCTCAGTTTTGGGATACAGACCGGATTTGGGGATGGTGGGGTCGGGGCCATTGTCGATCAGAAAGTTGACGATATTGGACCCTAGGCCCAGATGACGCACGATCAGGTAGCAGGCTTCGGGACGCACCCAGGTTTTGAGAAACCAGGCGGCGGCTTGGTGCATGAGCCAGTAGCCCTTGAACTCAAAGGGCAACAGCCGCTTGACCACTAGGATGATTGCCAGCAGTAGGTTCGCCACCATGCGGATGGGGTTGAGTAGGTAAACCCGACTCCAACTGCGGAGGTCGCGAATCATGTGGGCCTTAGCTACGGGGTCTACGGGGATCGCTTGATCCAGATACAGCACGTCCCAACCATTGGGATCGCGGCGATTGTAGGGATGGAGTTTGAGGGGGGAGGGGGTCATGGGGAGTGGGGGTGTTGGGGTATTGGGGTATTGGGGTATTGGGGTATTGGGGTATTGGGGTAGGGAGTATTGGGGTAGGGGCTTCGCGTCCTCCGTAGGGGCAATCCCTTGTGGTTGCCCTGTCGCCGGGTGATTCGTATTGATCTATCAACACCTGCCCTGTGGAGGACGACCCGTGATGGACTGTTAGGGTATTTGGGGGCAATTAGCGGACCTCTTCGAGCTGTAGGAGGTAGAGGCGGGCGGTAACTTGGGCGGTTTTGAGAATACGGGCCGCGATCGCGGGGGTCATCCAGTCAGCATTCAAGATGGCTTCAATTTTGCCGATGTGGGCCTCGTCGTTGTCGCTGTGGTAGGCCAGGAAGGAGACTTGATCTCGCCGTAGGTTCAGGGTCCGCTGGATCTGTTCTGCCCATTGACCGGCGAGGCGGTTGCCTAAGCCTTCGATGATGAACATACTGCCGACGAGGTCGATGGGGTTAGGTTGGGAGGCTTGGTGAAAGATAAAGGCGGAGAGGGCTTCGCTGCCAATGTTCTTCTCGGCGTTGGTGATGTCCGCTAGGGCACCGCCGACGGACACATAATTGCGCTCCAGCATTTGGAAATCTCGGTGTTCATCCTGGGCGTGGCCGATGAACAGCGATCGCATTTCAAACTCCATCATGTTGGAGGCGGCGCGGGCGATCCAGCGGGCTCCTTCAACGACTTGGGGCCGTAGGTTTCGCAGCAGGGCTTGGTAGTCTTTTAGGGTAAATTCGCTGCGATTCAGCCGCCGCACTAGGGGGACGCCCTGCAATCGCCGCTCAAAATCTAGCCAGGTCAACATCAGTTGCCGCAGGAGTTCCGGCCCAATTTCTGGGGCATCTGAGAGGGCAGCGGGGTTGGGGGGCTCCATCGATTCCCTGGCCGGGGGCTCTGCACCCTTGGGCGCAGCGCTTGGCGCTGGGGGGAGGTGTGGATCCTGAATCATTGCGGGGGCGGAGGACTGGATTGTCGGACTTGACGCTTCCCTAGCCTGATGCCCCCGGCCCTCTACCACCCGTAGCATCATGTAGGCGGTAGTGAAGCGGCCACTTTCGGGGATAAAGCAAAAGATCGTTTGTCCTGGTTCTAATTTGCCCGAGTTGAACAGTTCCTCCAACATCAGGTAAATCGAAGCACAGCCTGTATTGCCTCGGGTATAGAGATTGGTGAACCATTTTTCCTCGGGAATCATGCAGTTGGCCTTCTCCAACAACTCCACAATCTGACTGCGAAAGAAGTGGGAGGAGTAGTGGCACAGCAGCCAGTCCACTTGGTCGGGTTGCACCCGGCCTTGGTCAATCAGGCGCAGCCAGCCTTCGACGCCGAGCTTGATCACCTTGTCTAGGAGACGAATGTTTTGGCGTAGATGGGTGGCCCCAGCTTGGGCGGCCTGTAGGGTACTGGGGTAGTCCATCCAACTCTTTTCCCCCTGGCCATCGGTGGTTCCTGCGTACATACAGAGGGGGTGGGTGCTGGCGTGGGACACCAGCTCGATCCACTCCACCTTGAGGCTCAGACCCTGGGGCTGGGGGCGATCGCGCACCACCATGGCTCCGGCTCCATCGGAGAGCATCCAGCGCAAAAATTCTGTGTCAAAGGGTAGGGCTTGCCCCGCTTGGATTTCGGGTTGGGCTTCAAATTGGCGATGCTTGAACAGGCGCGAGGCCAGTTCCGAGGCGACGGTAACGGCGCATTGCTTTTCTCCCCGCGCCACTTGGGCGGTGGCATATTTCAGGGCAGCCACTCCGGCGCAGCAAACCCCTTGGTGGGAGGTGGCTTCCAAGGGGGGCAGTTCTGTCAAGGTGCCGTGGACCATGCTGGCAAAACCAGGGACTAGGAGATCGGGCCAAGTGGTGGCAGCGCAGAGTAGATCAACTTGGGCCGGATCGAGGGCGCTTTGGGTCAGGGCATCGCGAACTGCGATCGCGGCCATCTGGTGATTCAGATGGGTGGTGTGCTGATGGCGATCAAGGGCGTAGTGGCGTTGGCGAATGCCGTTGCTGGCTAGGATGCGCCGCCGCACCTTGGAGGGCTTGCCATTGATGCAGCCTAGGTAGGTTTCCATCTCATCGTTGGCAATGGGGGCACCGGGCAGACATTTACCGAGATGGGTGATGTAGGCACTGGACATGGGACACCATTGGGGTTGGAGCAGGTGGGTTGGAGCAGGGGCAGTCAGGCCCATGGCTCCGACAGTAACTCTGGGCTCGGAACCTGTGCCAGTATGGTGTGACAATTCCCGTGATGGTCTTTGACCGGCCAAAGGCCATCGCACCCATCTGCCTGATTGGGATTGATTGGGATTAATACAGCCAGGGAATCAGCTTTTTCACCCGGTGGCGATAGTCTTCATAGTCGGGATAACGCGCCATCAGCCAGATTTCCTCCTGACGAGCCTTGGCATCCAGCAGCACAAACAGCGCCAGGGTCACCATAAAGTGGGACAGGCTTAGGGTCCAAAAACTGTAGGCAGCGGTGCCCAGAATTAAGCCGCTATAGAGGCAGTGGCGCACCAGGCTATAGACTCCGGTTTGCACCAGTTCGCCATCCTCACGGGGATAGGGCAACGGCGTTAGACTCGGACCTAAATCTACCAACCCCTTGCCCAATAACAGCAGGGCCAACAGGGCTAGTCCAACTGCGATCGCACGGGTACCCAACCGGGTCCAGATCGGCAAACTGTCCAGAATCGCTGGTTGCCACAGCGGTACGAGGCCAAACCCCACCAGCAGGACGGCCTGCCCCAGCACCCAATATTCCCCCCGTTCCCCCTTCCAACTGGCTTTAGAAAAGCCCCAGTCCTGCCAGAGTCCCATTGTCATTCCTCACGAATTACATCAAAAGAGATTGGGTGAAAAGCCCAACCCCTCTATTGATTAGTATGGGTTCAGGAACTGTGAATCGAAAATGACAACGCCAGTCACCCTCGAAGATATCTATGACCTCTTCCGCACTTCCCAGGCGGAGGCGGATCGCCGTTTTGCAGAGGCAGATCGCCAGACTGCGGAACTTAGGGCAGCCGAGGAACGGCGTTCGGCAGAGGCGGATCGTCGGGCAGCAGAGGCAGATCGCCGTTTGGAAAAATTAGAGCGCATCGCTGCCCACACCAGTCGCGAGGTGGCGGGGTTGACGAGCCGCTGGGGCCAGTTTGTAGAAAACCTGGTGGAACCTGCGGTGGTGAAACTGTTCCAGGCGCGGGGCATTGAGGTGCAGGAAACGGCCCGTCGGATTAAGTCTCAGCGTCCAGGGGCGCAGATGGAAATTGACATCATTGCGGTGAATGGGGATGTTGCAGTTGCCATTGAAGTAAAATCTCGCCTCTCCCGACGGGATGTGGATGATGTGTTGGAGAAAATGGGCCGTTTTCGACTGGCCTTTCCCCACTACAGCGCCTATCAACTCTATGGTGCGGTGGCGGGAATTGAGATCGATGCAGGGGTAGACCGCTATGCCTATCAACGGGGCTTGTTTGTGATCCGGCAGAGTGGGGAAACCGTTGCGATCGCAAATGATGCCACCTTTCGACCAGCCGTGTGGTGAAGGTTTTCTTGCCCAGTTTGTCTACTGAGGGGTCTGGGGGGAAATGCGGCCTAGGGTGGGGGGAACCGTGGGTTCCACCGACTGCTCTGCACTCCACCGGATGTAATCCGTCGCCAGTTGCCGCATCAAGCGCTGCTTCATGGTTAGCAGGCTACCCCGCAGCAGTTGGTTTCCCGTAGTTTCTAGCAACGATCGTGGGGTCAGGGCCAAAATTGGCGGCAGGTCCACCGTAATCTTGAGGTCGGCGCGTCCGGTGAGATGGGTCTGGTCAGCTTGGGGATAGGGGTGGAGATAGCCCACCAGCTTCAGGTCAAACCGTTGATCGACAAAGGTATTGCCCCGGATCTCGCAGCCTACGGATTGGAGGTGCAGTCGCCCGTTGTCCCCCACCTGAATGACAAGATCCACTACGGGCTGAATCCGTAATGTAAAAAACTGCAAGGCCCGCAGGTGCAGCCGAAATACGTCATTACCCAACTCCGTCACTTGAGAAGGACTAATCAGGGCAGATACCAAGCGTCGGGGCTGACGCAGATAGTGTTGGATGGGAACGGGCTGCCGAGCCACGACTAAGGTAACGGACTGGGAGGCATGGAGGTGGAGCATGGCAAATTCAGCCCAGGGACAATGGAGAGCTAGCCGTAGTTTGCGGAAGTCTGTACAAGTCTGTCTAACAGGTTAACACCTCGTAATAGATCTTAATGGATCTCTCAGATGGAACGGGTCTTGGAACTAGAGGCGTCTGCGAAACCTGCGGGGGGTATGGTAAGGAAACTGAATCCGATCCACCGTTATTCCGGCGCAACTATGGCCTTGTCCCTTGCCTTCCTCGGTCCCCAGGGCACCTATTCCGAACAGGCGGCCTTAGCCTATAGCCAACGGCTGCGCAATGGCCCCTTTGGGCCGGTCTCTGACCATCGTGGTGAGTCCGGGGTAGAGCTGAAGGCGTTTCCCAGTATTCTGCAGGCGATTCAGGCCGTCTTTACGGAGGAAACAGACCTGGCAATTGTGCCAGTGGAGAACTCGATTGAGGGCAGTGTGGCGGTTACCCTAGATGCCCTGTGGCAATGGCCCACCCTCCGCATCCAGGAAGCCTTGGTGCTGCCCATCGCTAATACATTGATTACCCATGCCACTAACTTGGCGGCGGTCAAAACCCTCTATTCCCATCCCCAGCCTCTAGGGCAGTGCCAACAGTGGATTAAAACCCACTGCCCCCAAGCGGTTTTAGTGCCCACTCGCTCTACGGCGGAGGCGCTGGGGTATCTAGCGGAGGACCGGACGGCTGCTGCGATCGCATCTCAGCGGGCGGCGCAGATCTACGATCTGCCAATCTTGGCCTGGGAGATCAATGATCAGGTAGACAACTGCACCAAGTTTTTGATCCTGGGCCACCACGCCTCAGATCAGGGTACCTATACATCCCTAGCCTTTAGTCTGTCAGCCAATGAGCCGGGAGCCCTGTTGAAGCCGCTGCAACTTCTGGCAGATGCACCCATCAACCTGAGTCGAATTGAGTCGCGCCCGACAAAGCGATCCCTGGGAGAATATCTGTTTTTTCTAGAACTGGAGGCTCCTGTGGCATCCCCCGTTACCCAAGTAGCCCTAGCGCAATTGCAGCACTGCACGGAAACCCTTCGGGTTTTCGGCAGCTACGATGTCTTGCCGATTTGATGCTTATTGGCAAAGTCAATTGGCCTCAAAGGGGTGCCCTAATCGGGCTGGTGACTGCCATATCCTAGATCCATCCAAAATATTCCCTAGGCAGGACGTGTATCTTGTGTCTTGTCAGACTCAGGGTTTTCTAATGTGGCTTTAACTTGCATCTCCTCTGAAGCTATTAGCCTGAATTTAGTTGGCAACATAAAATTTTGCTTTAACTGTGATCTGGACAAGATTAGTTAGTGAAATCATGTCGAAAGAGGTGAGATGTCATGACTTTGAAAAGATTTTTGATTGGGACGTTGTCAGCATCTACAGTTGCCATTCTTCTTATTAGTTCTGCCATTGTCCAAGCTGGGGGCTGGTCAAACTTTAAACTGCAATATTATGCTTTGACCCGGATTTTTAATGATCAAGGTCAGGAATTAGATGACCTACGAGAGCAAAATCTAAATCCAGAAGACGTTACTCGTATTGATTTAGATCAATTGCTCGATGGAGGCCCTCCTAAAGATGGTATTCCTAGCATTGATCAGCCAAAATTTGACACGGCTACAACCACCCCATTTCATGCGGATGATTTAGTCGTAGGGATGGTGATAAATGGTGAGGCAAAGGCATATCCCTTTAATATTCTAAACTGGCATGAAATTGTCAATGATACAGTCGGAGGCATCAATGTAACGGTATCCTACTGTCCCCTTTGCGATACTATCGTAGCCTTTCAGCGAGGCGAGACTACTTTTGGTGTTTCTGGTAAGTTATACCAAAGTTGCTTAGTGATGTATGACCGAGCAGACGATACTTTGTACGCCCAGCCTTGGGCAATCGGGGTAGTGGGGCCAGCCGTAAATCATGCCCTAGAGCGGGTACCCGCAGTCAAAACGACCCTGGGAGAATGGTTGGCTCAACATCCTGATAGTCAAGTCCTCTCTAACCAGACTGGACATGTGCGCAATTATGAAGACTACCCCTACGGAACCTACTATACCGATGAGCAAATCATCTTTCCGGTGCGCAACCAAGATCAACGGCAGCTACATCCCAAGGACATTGTAAGTTATGTCTGGCAAGTGGATGATCAAGCCCCCCATGATCGTTTTTCCGGAGATAGTCAGCTCTTCGTTCACGAAGAGTTAAGACAAGTGGGTAGTCTTACGGTTGAATTGGCAGGACGAACCATCCAGGCTCGTTGGGATCAGAACTTATCCACAGTTGTTGTGGAGGAACTAGACGGGACTGAGATTCCCAGTACAACCGCTTTTGCCTTTGTCTACCCGGCATTTTATGGGACGCTATAAGTAGCCGGGACTAATCAAACGTCACACCCGCCGCTGATTTTCTCCCAAAGGGATAAAATCCGAGATATAGTCAAATCTGGTGTATGGCAGGAAATCAAGCGGCGTCCTGCTGTGGGGTTAAATCAGTCTTGTCATCGGCTCGACAGCCATCTTTGAATGGGACTCCTTCAATCACATCAGCGAGGTATTTGAAGCCTCGAATTCTGAGCCAGCTTTTCTGAGCACTCTCGACCAGCTTGAACACCAGGGCCAGGATGGTGTCCTTGGAAACACAGCCTCGGGTCTTATCGGTTCTGAGGCGCACGGTGGCAAAGGTAGACTCAATGGGATTGGTGGTGCGAATATGCGCCCAATGCTCAGCGGGGAAATCGAAGAAGGTGAGCAGGACATCTCGGTCTTTGAGCAGACAGGTGACGGCTTCTGGATACTTGGCCTGGTAGGTCTTGCTAAAGCGGTCTAAGGCCTGATTCGCCTCTGTTTTAGACTCAGCTCGATAAATCTCCCAAATCGCTCGTTTGGCCTCCGGTTGCTGACGCTTCGGTAATTTGTTGAGCACGTTAGCCGTCTTATGCACCCAGCAGCGTTGTATCTGGGTGGTTGGAAACACTTGAGGTAGCGCTTTCCAGAAGCCTAAGGCTCCGTCACCGATGGCCAATTCAGGAGCCTGCGAGAGCCCTTGGTCCTTAAGGCGCAACAACAGTGATGTCCAACTCAATTCAGACTCCCGATAGCCCGCATCGAGGCCCAGGAGTTCTTTGTGGCCGTTATCGGTGACCCCGATGATGACCAGAATGCACTGCCGTTCATCGGCACGAATGTTGAAATAAATGCCATCGGCCCAAATATAGACGTAGCGCTGCTGTCGTAATGACCGCTGCTGCCAGTCGTGGTGCTCGTCACTCCACTTCGCCTTCAACCGGCTAATCGTGGCGGGAGAGACCCCTTTGGCCTCACTCCCTAACAACGCGCTCAGAGCCTCGCTAAAGTCGCCCGTTGACACCCCTTTGAGATACAGCCATGGCAGCAGTTCCTCCACGCTGCGGGCACGTTTCAGGTACGGTGGCAGCAACTGGGAGGTGAACTTTATCCCACTGCCACTGCGGTCTCGCACTTTCGGCACTTGAATTTCCACCTCGCCTACTCCAGTCGTAATCGTCCGTTCGGGCAAGTAGCCGTTGCGCACCACCACCTGCCGTCCTTGCTCATCTCGACGGTCTTGGTACTGCCCTAAAAACTCTTGCAGTTCTGCCTCCACCGCCTGGGCGATGATCTGCCGGGCTCCTCGTCGAATCAGATCGCTCAGCGCATCGCTGAAGGTCTCCGTTGTCTGGGGCGTGGGTAATGAAATAAGATTGTCGCTATTCATGGTGTATTCCTTCTCTGGTGCTTGGTTTCATCCAGCAGGATACGCCCTTCCTCCTTTTCCCTCCATACACCAGAAATGAGCATAGCTCATAAAATCCATCTACAAGATAATTGAGCCTACCTACCTACTTAGTGACAGTCTGGAGGTCACATTTAAATGAGAATTCAGCCATATAGCGGTTTTCCCTCGGGTTAAGGACTGGCAAGGGGCTTAAGCCCCTTGTTCGCCGAAGTGTCATTAAGTTGAGGTGTCCCTCATACATTAGGGAACCGCCCTATCGCGATCCTGCATGAGCTTTGAGCAAGCGTTTTGTTCCGTGGGTTACGCTTCGCCTCACCCACGCTACGAAGATCTTCAAAAATAAAATGGGATTGCTATAGAGAAGAAGGCTCTCACTTTACCTTGCCAGCAAGCGAGTTGCCGCAGCGCTGTATTCTTGGTAAGACTTGACGCCCGTTAGGGTCTCTATCCGTTCACCGTCTTTAAAAAACATCACTGCTGGTATTCCCTTTAGCTCAAATCGCTTGGTGATCTGTCGGTTGGTATCAAAGTCGATTTTCATCACGGTGACCTGATTCCCGTAAGTCTCGGCTAGGCGATCAATCATTGGTGTAACTTGTTTGCAAGAGCCACACCATGAAGCCATACAATCGACGACCAGCCGTGATTCATGGGCTAAGAGGGCATCGAGTTCTGCTTCATCGTTAATCAATTTAGCCGCCCCCGTGTTCTCTTGACCCATCTGAGCTAATTCATGGGCGACTTCAGCAAACGACAGACTGGCGTTGACAGTGGCCAGTTTTGATTGCTCTCGATAATACGCCAGTAAAGGTGCAGTCTCTTCCTCATGGAGAGCCAAACGATTACGAATGCTAGAGAGGGATTCAGCTTGACCTTTCTCAGTGGAGAGTCGGTTAATCAACAGCCCTGTCATCGCCTTTAGATAAACCACCGTTACTGCTGATTGCCCCATCGCGAGGCACCACTCATCAAATGCCTGAGCCTGAGTCAAGGTGCGCGGAAATCCATCCAAAACCCAGCCCTTGAGGATGGTATCTGGTTGCTCAAATCGCTTCCGGATTAGCTTCATCACCCATTCATCGGGCACTAAGTTCCCTGTTTCCAGGTAGGGACGGCACTCGATGCCGATGGCGGTTTCTTTTTCAATAGCCTCACGACAAAGATCCCCTACAGAAATATGGGGAATATGCCAGCGTTTAGCTAGGGCATTTGCTTGGGCTTTAACCCCCACACCAGGAGGTCCTAAAAGGATAAACTGCTTGGTTTTCATGGGATTTTAATACTCTAAGAGCATTCCATCTGAAAAATTATTCTGTGGTGCTCCAAAAAGAAGGTGATCAGGGGTCTGGCTTACACGTCCGAAGATCGGGTGAGGACGTAGATGCGTTGGGTTTCTAGGCGGGTCATTAGGTCAGAGGGGCGGGTCACGCCGGACTGAGTGGGGGGCACTAAGGGAATTATCTCCCGATCTAGGCGGACCTGAAGTCGGGTGATGGGATCGCTGCCGGCAGAGACTAGAAACTCTAGTTGGCTCAAGTCTGGCCAGTCGCTGAGGTCATCTAGCAAAGGTGCGATCGCGCCTATAGCGGGATGCTCGGGTTGGGTGTACCAATCGGGTTCTACTGCCTGGAGCCGATCCATCCCGATTTGCACTATCAACGTGCCCCGCCCAAAGAGGGCTACCGCCACCGATCTTGCCTCTTCCTGGGCTAGGAGTTGGTGGCTGCGGGCCATCATGCGGATTTTTTCCAAGCGATCGTGCCGCTGCTGTGCCGTTAGGGGGGGGCCGGTCCAGTGGAGGGCAGCGGTGACTAAGTGGGTTTGCAACAGTAAATGCCCCAATTTCTCGGCCTTGGTTTCCAGGTAATGAGAGTTGTAGGCGGTGGCTTCAATAATTAGCGGTACCCGATCCACCATGTCCAGACCGTAGCCCTTGAGGCCAGCAATCTTGCGGGGATTATTGGTGATCAGACAAAATTGCTGCACCCCAATATCGTTGAGAATTTGGGCTCCAATGCCGTAGTTACGCTGGTCTACGGGTAAGCCCAGCTTTTCATTAGCCTCTACCGTATCTAGGCCCCGATCCTGGAGAGAATAGGCTTTGAGCTTGTTTACCAGACCAATGCCTCGCCCTTCCTGACGTAGGTACACGACTACCCCCCGCCCCGCCGAGGCGATCATCTTCAGTGCTGCCTGGAGTTGCATTCGACAGTCACAGCGGAGGGAGCCGAAGGCATCGCCGGTCAAACATTCCGAATGCACCCGTACCATTACGGGTTTGTCGCCAAAGGTGGCGGGATCCCCCTTGACGAGGGCTACATGCTCGGACCCATCCAGCAGGTTGCGGTAGGCATAGATTTGAAACTCCCCATACTGGGTGGGTAGCTCTGCCACCGCCTCCCGTTTCACAAAGCGCTCGTGTTCTAGACGGTAGCTGATCAAGTCAGCAATGCTGATCAGCTTCAACCCATGCTGGCGGGCATAGTCCACCAGTTCTGGCAGCCGTGCCATGGAGCCGTCGGGGTTTTGAATTTCACAGATGACGCCGGAGGGGTATAGCCCCGCCAACCGGGCTAGATCGACAGCGGCCTCGGTGTGGCCCGCTCGCTTCAGCACGCCCCCTTCCTTGGCCCGTAGGGGAAAAATATGGCCCGGTCGCCGCAGATCTTCGGGGCGAGCCTCGGGATTTAGAGCTATCTGGATAGTGCGGGCACGATCTTCAGCGGAGATGCCGGTGGTGACGCCCCAGCGCAGGGCTGCGTCAATGCTGACGGTGAAGGCGGTTTGCTCGTTTTCATCTTCAAAGGACCGCTGGGTCACCATTAGGGGTAGGTCTAGCTCGTCTAGACGATCTCCCGTCATGGCTAGACAGATTAGCCCCCGTGCTTCCACCGCCATAAAGTTGATCAGATCTGGGGTGGCAAATTGGGCGGCGCAGATCACGTCTCCTTCGTTTTCCCGGTTTTCGTCATCCACGACGACAATGGCCCGCCCCGCCGCCAAATCCAACAGGGCCGATTCGATGGTGTCAAATTTGCAGGTGTCGAAGTCGTCGAAGTCACAGAGGAAGGGATCTCCCGTCCTTTCTGGTGCTGTACCCTCTATTGCTGCGCTATTGCCTATGTTCTGATGGGATATGTTCTGATGGGAACTTTTCCTCTGGGTCTCGGTATCGTCCACGGCCCTATCCTGCATTGCTCTCCATGACGATTGTAATGTGGTGGCTAAACGCGGCGGGTCAATGGTGGAGTTTAGTATTACAATGCTGCCTTTAGAACCTGGGCTGAAGTGGGCCTGTGACCCGTGGGTTGATCTGCTGGTGCATCCCGCAGACATCTTTAAGAGCAGTCATTTTGTGGAATTATGGGTGAGTCAAGACGGATCCGGACGGGCATTATTGGCGCGTCTGGCTATGGTGGCATTCAATTAGTACGTTTGCTGAATGAGCACCCCCAGGTCCAGATCACCTATTTGGGGGGAAACAGCAGTGCAGGGCGGCCCTATACCGATATCTATCCCCATCTGACTGGCGCGGATCCCCATGGGGAGATGGCGCTGACAGTGGAAGCGGTGGATGTGGATGCGATCGCGGATCGCTGTGACGCAGTATTTTTGTCCCTGCCCAATGGTTTGGCTTGTACCCTTGCCCCCACACTCCTGGTGAAGGGGTGCAAGGTACTGGATCTATCCGCCGACTATCGCTTTAGCAATCTGGAAACCTACAGCACTTGGTACGGTGAATCCCGCAGTGATAGCGGAACCAATGCCCAGGCGGTGTACGGTCTGCCGGAGCTCTACCGCGATCGCATCCGTACCAGTAACTTGGTCGGTTGCCCCGGCTGCTACCCCACCGCTAGCCTCCTCGCCCTCGCCCCCCTTTTGAAGCAGGGGCTGGCCCAGCCCGACAGCCTGATCATCGACGCTAAATCCGGTGTCTCCGGCGGCGGACGCCAGCGCAAGGAACATCTGTTGCTGGCGGAGGCGGACAATTCTGTAGGGGCCTACGGCGTTGCCAAGCACCGCCATACCCCAGAAATTGAACAGGTTTGCTCCGATCTTGCCCGTAATGAGGTGCTGGTCCAGTTCACCCCCCACCTAATCCCCATGGTGCGGGGCATTTTGGCCACGGTCTACGCCAACCTTCGGGATCCCGGTTTGGTGCGCGATGATCTCAACACGATTTACACCGCCTTTTATCGTCATTCTCCCTGGGTAACGGTGCTGCCCAACGGCACCTATCCCCAAACTAAATGGGCTTGGGGCACCAATCGTTGCTACCTATCGGTGGAGGTGGATGCCCGCACCGGGCGAGTGATTGTCATGGCCGCCATCGACAATTTAATGAAGGGCCAAGCGGGGCAGGCGGTGCAATGCTTTAATCTGATGCACGGGTTAGACGAGCAACTGGGGCTGCCCCGGATTAGTTTTTATCCCTAGTACACCTAGGCTGAAATAGGCTTACTATTCTGTCGCACCAGCCCAACATTTTCTGATTCCCTCTCCCCGTGGGCTACTGTGTATACATAAGTCTTCGGTTGAGTCTTGTTTAGGGTTTGATCCCCCCAACCCCCCTTTTCAAGGGGGGCAGTCCTATCCAGAATTGGAGTAGCCCCCTTGAAAAGGGGGCGGCGATCGCGGGGGATTCGCCAAAATGTGACTGCTCAGAGAGATGTGTGTACACAGTAGCCCCGTGGGAGAGGGCTAGGGTGAGGGGCCGAGGTGTGCCCCGATGAACGGTCAGAGTACTTACGCCGCACAGTCCTAGGGAGTTGCGATGGTCAGAGACCGGCCCAAAGGGCCATCGCACTGAGGAGTAGGACTGCTGCAAGGACGCAAACTCCTAGGATGATAATGACGACAATGGTCAGGCGATTTAACCACTGCACCCTTGACAAGGGAGGAGAGGTTCCAGCGAGGGCTGCCATTGTCAGACGATATTGGCCCATGGCGATCAACAGCAGGAGAACCCCCGTGGCAATAAAGGCCAAGCTCAGTTCCCGCTCAACCGTAGGAAATAGATGCCAGGACAAGCTGGGTGCGCTAGCCCTAAAGGGCTGGTTTAGCCCCTGCGGGGCCGCTACGTTAAGGACCGTCGCACCCAATAGAGGTTCCAAGGCAAGACCAAACAGCATCAGCGCCAAACAGTTCTGCATCCAAGCTAGAAGGGTGCGCTCTGCGGCCCTCTGATTCCGCGCTTTCGCCAATTCTGTTTGAGTCGATATTGCCACGGACCGCATGGGCTTTCTCCAGGGCATACCCTGGGTGTAGGTTTCAACAGTTGCACAGCCCATGATATCTCCCCAGTCTGATCCCCCCACCCCCGCCGTTGAACTGGCCAAGGAACGCAATCGAGCAGCGGAAGAACGGACGTTGATGGCCTGGATCCGCACCTGTTTGGCCTTGATTAGTTTTGGCTTTGGCATCGAGCGGATTTTGACGGTGTTGCACCAGAGTGCTGGTGATCCCCCCATGCCGCTACGCCTCTCTCGCATCCTGGGGCTATCCTTTGTCGTCTTGGGGACTGGGGCCATGGTGGCGGCGACAGTGGATTGCCAGCGGCAACTGCATCGCATTCGCCACAATGATTTGAGCTACAATCCCCGACGATCTCCCTCCCTTGTTGTGGCTTGGGTTCTGGTGGTCTTGGGGATAGTGGCCTTTGTGGGCATTGTCCTGAGTCCTCTGGGTCGCTAAGGCGCTGTAAACTGGTGCCACAATCCACATTCGCATGGGACGCTGAGGTGTCAACGGGGTTATGGGCGATCGCATTTTGAGGGGACTAAACTGGCTCCTCGTGGCCAACTTATTTTTTGTCTTGCTGAGCTTTGCTTGGTTTGCCGCCTCCGTTGTGGGGCGCAGCTTCCACGTCGATTTGGGGCTAGACCTCTGGTACAGTCTTTGGACTCCGCTGTTTCAGCCCTCCATTGGACTGTTGATGGCAGGTGCGATCGCGGTCGGCGTCCTACGCTGGCTCTCCAACAAACTCGCCACCCTGCGCCAAGACTAGGGCAGGGCGGGTTTTGAGCCTCCCAGCCCGGATTACCCGACAAATACGAGCCAAACCCGCCCCTACGGCGACATCCTGCATTGGGCGTGGAAACCCTGCCCACACCCCATCACGGGTCACCCGCCACAAGGGCAACCATCCTATGCCCTCCGGGCAGGCTCCGCCCTAGCGTGAGCCATGCCCGAAGGGCTATACGGCTCCGTTGCTCCTGCGGAGCTGCTACGCGAACAGGACAGGCAAGGGATTGCCCCTACGGTTCGGTAACACCCCATCACCCCAACACCCCAATACCGATCACCCGGCGACTGGGCAGGGCGGGTTTTGAGTCTCCCATCCTGCATTACCCGGTATATCCGAGCCAAACCCGCCCCTACGGTGACCTCACCCCCCAACACCCCATCACCCCATCACCCCCCTACACCAACCTCACCGTCCGGGAATACCACCGCATCAACACCCGCGCCAACCGTGCTGGATGGTGACGCACCGCTCCCGTTTCTTCTTCTTCAATCACGTTAGCCAGGACAATGCGTCGGCCCGAGGCGATCACCGCCTCACGGTCTAGGGTCACAGGTTCGCTGCCCACCTGGGCATAGCGATGCTGAGCCAGGGGCGATGGGGGCCGACGTTGTACCAGCACCGCATCAAAAAGGGGGCGATCATAGGCTGCATCAATGGCGCGGATATGGTCAGATACGGTAAAACCCTGGGTTTCCCCCGGCTCTGTCATGACATTGCAGACGTAGATGCTGGGGACTCGCCGTTGCGCGATCGCGACGGCAATTTCCGGCACCAGCAGGTTGGGAATAATACTGGTGTAGAGGCTACCCGGCCCCATGACAATGTAGTCCGCCTCGTGAATCGCCTGGATGGCTCGGGGCAGGGCGGGGGGATCCGCCGGAACACAGCCAATAGCTACAATTCGCCCTTTGGCCTCCGTAATTTTCGACTCCCCCTCAATGCGACGCCCATCACTGAGTTGCGCCCAGAGTCGAACATCGCTGAGGGTAGAGGGCAGAACCTGTCCCCGCACCGCTAGGACTTTAGAACTGGCCGCGATCGCCTGCTCCACATCCCCCGTCACCTCATTCATGGCCGTTAAGAACAGGTTGCCAAAGCTATGGCCCACAAGCCCTGCCCCCGCTCGGAAGCGGTACTGAAATAGCTCCGTCATTAGATGCTCCTCATCCGCCAGCGCCGCCAAGCAATTGCGAATATCCCCCGGCGGCAACATGCCAATTTCCCGTCGGATGCGTCCAGAGGAGCCGCCATCATCGGCCACCGTCACAATGGCAGTGATATTAGAGCTGAAATGCTTCAGCCCCCGCAACAGCGTTGAGAGCCCCGTGCCGCCCCCCAGCACCACAATCTTTGGCCCCCGTAGTAGCCGCCGCTGAGTAATCAGCACATCCACCAGTTCCGCGTCGCCCCCCGGCATCAGCACCTCGGTGATCGCCCCTAGGGTGCGGGTCTGGCCCCAAAAAATCAGCCATAGCCCCCCCAAAATTACCAAGGGACCGCTGATGTAGTTGGGAACTAGGTTAGTGAGGAACCTCAGCGTCGCCCCCAAAAACTGCACAGTGTAAAATACCGGGGTCAGCTTGAGGGCAATCATTAAACCAAACCCAATCAGCAGCACTCCCCCCACACTCAAGAAAATCCAGCGCTTCACCAATAGCCCAGGGGCTAGCCATTTGACGAGCTGGTGGACCCGGTGGGGGGGAGTAGGCGTCAACAGTAAGGTTTCGTGGCGGACCCGCCGCGCAAAGTGAGAGGTCCATTTCAGCAAAAACTTGAAAACCATGAGACTAGTCGTAACGATCCTGGGCAGAAAACCTGGGCAGAAAACGATCCTGGGCAGAAGAAAATGAAGAGCTCTGTTGGGAAGGATACGAGGTTAGAGCGGGATCACGCCACCGTTGAAGACCTTCAGAAAAAGTGCGATGGTCAGAGACCGCCCCAAATGGGCCGGTCTCTGACCATGGCCCATTTGGGCTATTGCACCCCTAACAGCGCTAGTCCGTCCCATTTCCGTCCAAGATGGCCTTAAAAAATCATTGAGTCATTGGGTCATTCCTTGTCCCAGTTTCAACCGATTCATCCAGCGCACCTATCAGCAAACTTCTCCCATGGCAGATGATTCCTCCCTTCCTTCCTTAGACTGTGGTGACGGTACCCCGCTCCTAGAACTGCGCGGGATCAGCAAAAATTTCGGCTCCACCCGTGTTCTAGATGGTCTTAATCTGACGATGAACCGGGGAGAAGCCATCGCCATTATCGGCCCCTCTGGCACAGGGAAATCCACCATCCTACGCATCGTAGCTGGACTGCTGGCCGCTGATCGGGGGGAAATCTGGGTGGATGGACACCGGCGACAGGGACTGATTGAAGATGCCCCCGATCCCGTCGGCATTGGTATGGTCTTTCAGCAGGCGGCCCTGTTCGATTCCCTCACCGTAGAAGAAAACGTGGGCTTTCTCCTATACCAGCACTCCGACCTGTCTGGCCAGGAAATCCGCCACCTAGTTTCAGAAGTGCTAGATATGGTCGGGCTCCCCGGCATCGCCGATAGCTACCCCGCCCAACTTTCTGGGGGGATGCGCAAGCGAGTCAGCTTTGCCCGAGCTATCATCTCCAACCCCCAAAATCCCACCGACCGCCCTGCTCTGCTCCTCTACGATGAGCCCACAGCGGGACTAGATCCCATCGCCTCCACCATCATTGAAGACCTGATTCGGAGTATTCAAAGAGGTCAGGGCTGTAGCTCCTACGTCATTGTCACCCACCAAGACAGCACCATTCGCCGCACTGCCGATCGGGTCATTTTTCTGCATCAGGGCGAAATCCAATGGGATGGCAGCGTAGAAACCATCGACACCACCGATAATCCTTATATGCGTCAGTTCTTTAGTGGTCGGGTAGAAGGGCCAATTCAACTGGTCCATTGACGAGTCCATTAACAGAAGGACCATTGACAGAGATAGCAGGCTCGGCTAACACAGTTTAGCGGAGGCCAGTCTACAACCATTACGGTTTAGACTACCGGGGCAAGGCGGGCTGGTGATGGGGAGGATATCCAGATGCGGGCACGGGCAATTCGGGAAGGATCGGTAGGGCTACTCATCCTCATTGGGGTGGGATTGTTTGGGGGCCTAGTGCTGTGGTTGCGGGGGATCAACCCCGGTAGCCGCAACTACGTCATTCTGCTGCAATTTGACAACACCATGGGGATGCAAATTGGCACTATCGTGCGCTATCGGGGCGTCCCTGTCGGGCGGGTATTGGCAATTCAGCCCAGCAGTAATCAGGTGGAGATCCGCGCTGAAATCACTGATGCCACCCTCCGGATTCCTCGGGACGTGGTGATTGAGGCCAACCAATCGGGATTCATTGGCGAGACCACCATCGACATTACCCCGCTCTCGACCCTAAGCGAGTCCCAGCAGGCCATCAATCCCGTTGCCGCCGATTGTGACAGCGCGGTCATCCTTTGCAATGGTGATACCCTGCCAGGGGTAGTGGGGGTGAGCTACGAATCTTTGTTGAAATCAGCGGATAAGCTTGCAACGCTATTCGCTGATCCCGCCATCATTGAGAGTATTAAGGCTACTCTGGCCAATGCGGTGATCCTGACGGAAAAGGTGAGCACCCTGACAGATGAACTCACGGAACTAACGCTGACCGCCCAGGCGGAGGTACAGCCCCTAGCCGCATCAGCGCGACAGGCTACGGATAATGCGGCAGAAGCAGCTCGGGAAATTCAGCTCACAGCGACAGATGTCCGCAGTTTGATTGGAGCCAATCAGGCCAATGTGACCGGGACGCTGGTGAATATCAACCGCAGCAGCGATCGCCTGCTGAGCCTCCTGAACACGGTGGGTACTGCTGTGGATGACGGGGAGTTTATGGCCAATCTAGAGCTTCTGTCCGCCAACGCCGCAGAGGCATCTGCTAACCTGCGCGTGGCCTCTGCTGATGTTCGCGCCATCACCGGAACCCTCAATACCCCGACTAATCTTCTCTTGATCCAGCAGACCCTAGAGTCAGCTCGCGCCGTCTTCCAGGGAGCCCAAAAACTCCTCTCAGATGTGGATGAGCTGACGGGAGATCCGGTCCTACGTAATAATCTTCGAAACCTGATCAACGGCCTCAGCAATTTGCTCTCTAGCACCCAAAATCTAGAGCAGCAGATGGAACTGGCGCAAGTTTTGACTCAACTTAATGCCCTCTCTACACCCCTAACGGTCACCATTCCTTCCAGATCCAGTTCTACCCCCGTCACCCTGAGTTATAGCAGCCTCCAATCCCAATTGGAGGCTCTAGCAGCAGAGGAGCCCTCTCCCTCCGATTAGTTGGGCGCACGATTAGTTGGCTGTACAACTGTGCTCCTTCACAGGGATTTCGGTTCTGAAGCGGGGGTGTGGAAGCTGCATTCCGTGATTACTCAGGGTCTAAACGGATGAGACGCCCATTGGCATCGTCGGTGAGGACGTAGAGCCAGCCGTCTGGTCCCTGCCGTACATCTCGCACCCGCTGGCCAATAGCGATAGAGGTTTCGGCAATGACAGCCCCAGTATCATCCACTTCAATGCGCCGGATATCCTGAGAGACAAGACCGCCACTAAACAATTGTCCTTGCCATTGGGGATAGCGATCGCCGCGATAGACCACTAGACCTGAGGGGGCTTTGGAGGGGGTCCAAACCAATTTGGGATCCACCATGTTAGGACGCGATCGCTCCGAGGAAATTTCACCGCCGCTATATTCTCGACTGTGGGTTACCAGGGGCCAGCCGTAATTTTCCCCTACCTCCAGTAGATTTAACTCGTCTCCCCCTCGGGCTCCATGCTCTGTGGCCCAGACCTGTTGAGTGAGGGGATCTACGACTAGCCCCTGAATGTTGCGGTGGCCATAGGTCCATATCAGCTCATCGGTGTCAGGGGTACCAATAAAGGGATTGTCTCTAGGGACCGATCCATCGTCATTGATCCGCACCACTTTGCCCAAACGGCTGTCTAAGCGCTGAGCTTGGTTGCGACTGAGTTCCCCATCCAACTGGAGGGGGGGATTACCCCCATCCCCAATCGCCACCAGCAGCTTATTGTCGGGCAACCAAGCCAGCCGTGCCCCAAAATGCTGGCCATCAGGTTTCAACTTCCCTACTTCAAAGACGACGGTCCAGTCCGTCAGGGCGTTGCCATCAAAGCGTGCCCGCGCCACCCGTGTTTCATTGGCATCGCGACTGCCATGGGCATAGGTGAAGTAGACCCATTGGTTTTCTGCAAAGTTTGGATGCACTGCTACGTCCAGCAGCCCACCCTGTCCGAAGGCTAGAACTTCCGGGATACCAGGCACTGGGGTGGGGTCTAGATCTCCATCACGAATAATTCGCAGGCGTCCAGGCCGCTCAGTCACTAAGAGGCTGCCGTCCGGGAGCCAGTCCATGCCCCAGGGATGTTCAAGCGACTCCACCAAGGTGACGGGCCGCACCGATGTTACAACAGGAGGCGTCGCATTTCCTTGGGAAACAGACTCACCACTGTCCCCAGAGTCGGGGGGACCGGGCTCTGGAGGATCGGAAGGAGAAAGGGTGCAGCCCAGGAATAATAGGGCTGCCAGCCCAGAGGTTAGGGGTAACTGATAACGAATTCTGGAAAACATTTTTCCCAATGATGGGCATTGCCCGCCCGAAAGCACCTGCAATCGCTGAGTTCCAACTGGGATTATCTTTTCTGGGAATTTTCTAGGCATCCCATAGGTTCTCAGTGGCTGAAGCAAATTGGCAACAGCTATATAGCAATCCTGCATGAGCTTTGAGGACACCTCTTGTTCCGTGGGTTACGCTTCGCTTCACCCACGCTACGAAGGTCTTCAGAAATCAAATAGGATTGCTATATCTAGGTCGGATATATCTATAACCAAGTCCAGCAGTAGAGTTTTCCCGGTAGGGAAAACTCTACTGCTGGACTTGGGCAAGGTTTAGATCAGAGTCGCCAGCACGTCCGATTCCCGCAGCAGCACATAGTCATCGGTACCCAGCTTGATGTCCGTGCCAGCATATTTGGAATACAGCACCTTGTCGCCTATTTTGACTTCAATGGTTTGTACAGATCCGTCATCGTTGCGCTTGCCTGGACCAACCTGCACTACTTCCCCTACCTGGGGCTTTTCTTTGGCGGTATCTGGGAGCAAGATGCCACCAGCAGTCTTTTCTTCGGCATCACTCACCTGTACGAGGATGCGATCGCCTAAGGGCTTTACGGTTGAAACGTTGAGAGATATTGCGGCCATGGCTAGTCCTCCGTGGGGTGTGAATTGAGATCGGGTACATCGAGTCCGATTGAGGCCAATGTTCATCCCTCGGGATGAACTCGAATCCTTGCGGCCCTCGCTATCCTAGGGAATTTAGCATTCTTCCTCTCTCGGTGTTAATGTACAGAGCCCGGTGGAATTCGGACAATTCCTGGGGAGTGTGGTTTGCCGAACCGCTAGGGGCTGTGGACAATCAAGGCCAGATTCCTGGTTAATAAGGGGCGGTGACAGCCCCTAGCTTGATTTAGTAGGGCGGGCGTGGTCATGCCTACCCCGCAAGGGTTTCCCCGTTAATTGTCCACACCCCCTAGTCGGCTCAAGGGGCACTGGGGTCTGATTCAGGATTTGCCCTAGTCTCGCTCCGTTTCTAAGGTAAAGTCCTGGGGGGCGAGGCTCTGGAGAGGGACTGGGGTAGGGTCTGGATAGGGAGACCCAGAGAACTATACTAAGGGCAGACTAGACTGCCCTGATTGCTGAGGATAACTGAATTGGATGAAGACCTCTCCGCCATGGGCAATCTGAAGGAAATACAGGCGATCGCGCCAGGGGCAGGCGGGGACGTATGCAGGGTCAACTCAGTGAAATTGATATTCGCAGTATTCTCCAACTGATTGAGTTGGGTCAGCGAACCGGGGAACTTTATGTAGAAGCTTATGCGGGACCTGAGAATACTGGGTTATCGGGGCTAGCTATCCCCAGGACAGCCCAGTCTTGGCTCGTATTTTTGCTGAATGGCCAAATTGTCTATGCCGGTACGACAGATGGGCAGTTAACTCGCCTGCGAGACTATCTCCATCGCTATGAGCTAGATAGTGCTCTAGATACTACGACTGCCTCCGCGATCGCACCCTTCAACTCCCCAGAGTATGGCTATCTCTGGGCCTTGATGGAAAACCACGTCCTTACCCCAGAGCAAGGTCGCGCCATTCTCAGTGGCATGGTTCATGAAACCCTGTTTGATCTGCTCAGCCTGCACCAAGGAGCCTTCGTTTTTAAGCTCAGCACTGCCCTCAGTCCCCAACTCACCACCTTCCACAGCGGCCCGCTGGTGACCACCATTACCCAGCAGATTCAAGAGTGGAAACAATTCCATCCCCATATTCAGTCGCCCCACCAGTGCCCCACCATTGTGGATGCCAAGGGTATTGCCACAGAGTTGGCGGGACCCCAGGGCAGCCGCCTCCTGAACTGGATGGATGGTCGGACCTCAATGCAGCAAATTGCCCGCTATCTCGGACGGGATGTGGTCACTTTGGCCAAGGGGCTCTATCCCTACGCCCGTCGAGGTTTAATCCAGTTGCCCCACCCTCCCCAGCCGACCCAGCCGGACCCTGACCGGGAAGAGTGGGATGCGGCTCGGGTGCCCCGTGTGGTGTGCGTAGACGATGGAGTCACTGTGCGCCAAACCGTGGAGCAAATTTTGGAGGAGCAGGGCTATGAAGCGACCTCCATTGGCAATCCCCTCCGGGCCTTGAGCCTGCTGTTTCAGCTTCAGCCCGACCTGATTTTGTGTGACATTGCCATGCCGGAACTAGAGGGCTACCAGCTCTGTGCCATGCTGCGCCAGTCCACCGCCTTTCGCCAGACCCCTATTGTCATGTTGACGGGCAAGGACGGCTTTATCGATCGCGTCAAAGCCCGTATGGCGGGGGCCACAGACTATCTTACCAAACCCTTCGGGGCTCAGGAGCTGCTGACCCTGGTGGAAAAATATGTTGGTCTCGGCAATCCGCAACGGCCCGAGCCCGAGCTGCTGTTGGCGGAGGCCATCCAAGATGACCTTGAAATGGGGGCAGGGCCAACCCCACCCTTGAGGTAGCCTGCCCCATTCCCAACGAGCTTGGCCCAGAATGGCCCTGCTTGTCACGGTCTAGGTACAATTAGGCTTGGACCTATATCCTGTGGTGAGTTTCGTCAACCAAGTAAAGCAATTTGTGCAAACTTTCAGCGTTTTGGTGGTTTAGGGGTACCTTAATAGTCACAGGATGGCCTGTAGGGGGTTCTGGCTGCTGTCCCCCTCACCCATAAAAGACCTAAAATTACTGAGTTTTACTCAGACATTTGACCCAGGGGAGCCGATTGGCGAGTCATTAAATATATGAGTATGGTTTTAGTGGTGGAAGACAGCATCCCCCAACGGGAAATGATCACAGAACTCCTGCGAGGCAGTGGCCTAGACGTGACCGCCGCCAGCGATGGAGTAGAGGCGCTAGAGCATATTCAGTCCGGGCATCCCCCTGATCTCGTTGTGCTGGATATCGTCATGCCTCGGATGAATGGCTATGAACTCTGCCGCCGTCTCAAGGCGGACCCTTCGACCCAGGATGTGCCCGTAGTGATGTGCTCTTCTAAGGGAGAAGAGTTTGATCGTTATTGGGGTATGAAGCAGGGGGCTGATGCCTACATCGCCAAGCCATTTCAACCTACCGAACTGGTGGGAACTGTAAAACAACTTCTCAGGGGTTAATCCGTAGGTAAAACGCATGGTAGGTAATCCTGACTTTCTCACTGGCAAAGGTCAAGACCAAGGACCGGAACTCCAGGAACTCGAAACTCCGGAGGGTGAACTTTACCTACGGTTTTTTGTCACTGATGCCGAGGAATTTGCGCTACCGGCAACTGGTATTCGGCGCATTATTGAGCAACCCCCCGATCGAATTACCCCTGTTCCCAACGTATCTCCGCTCTTATTGGGTACCCTGAATGAGCAGGGTCGGGTAATTTGGGTGGCAGATCTAGGTCAGTTTTTGGGATATCCTTCCCAACTCAATACAGATCGCCCTGAAATTCCCGTCATTGCGGTTGAAGAACAGGGAACTATGTTAGGCTTAGCCGTCAATCAGATCGTTGGCACTGATTGGATGGATGTGGAAGAATTGCAGCTTTCTCGGAGTACGCCTGATACGGCAGCTCCATTTTTGAAGGGAGAATGGCTCATGGAGAAAGACTCCGACCGCGTGCTTCGTTTACTTGATCACGTTGCCGTTCTGCGCTCAGCTCGCTGGGCTGCCTAACTCACTGACAGACATTAGACCGCTTCTTATCGGCAGGGAGATAGCAAATGGCGTCAAGTACCGACTACTCTCAAGCATATCAGAAAGCTGAGAGAGCCTATATGCAGGGGAGCTACGAGGAAGCTGCCACTGCCATCGATCAACTCGCCGCCGAGTACCCGACCGATCCGAGTGTGCTGCTGTTACGGGGGCATATCTACTGCTACGGTCTCCAAGATTATCGAATGGCCCGAGAGCAGTACCAAGCGGTGCTGGATACTACTTCAGATCCCGAATTTATAGATTTTGCCAACAATGGTTTGGCCTACGCAGATCAATTTGCTGATGACAGCAACGGGTCTGCCAGTAGTGCCTCCGCCTCTGATGCTGACGATCTCTATGCGACCTTAGCGGATGCGTCCTATGGACAGGCAGGCTCGTCATCGGACAATTTTGACTTTCCTGATATGAGCCTGCACGAGGAGGGGGGTGCCGGTATTGGCGCTAATGAAGAGGATCCCACAGCCTATGGTGATCCCTTTGGTGAAGCATTGGCAACGGATGATCTCGGGCATGGATCTGGGGATAGCCCTTTTGCGGCAGATCCCTTTGCCGCCCCAAGTGTGTCGGAGCCAAATTGGCCGGAGGAGGAGTCGGTAGCCAATCCTTTTACAGGAAATTCCTTGCCGGATGATGTCTTTGGGTCCCCGTCAGCGGGTGATCCCTTCTCGGATTTTGACAGTTTAGGGACTGCCGGTAGTGGAGAACCCTTGAATGGGTTAGACCCTTTAGCAATGCCGCCAAGGGAGGGGTTTGGTGAGGAGGCAGATACCCTGGGATCAGTTAATGAGTTTCCTGGCGAAGATCAAACTCTCTTTATGCCGGAGTCTGGTTCCTTTGGAGGACAAAGAAGTTCCAGCCCAGATGCCTTTGCTGATGCCGATGCCTTTTCTAGTCCTATGGATGGGGATGATGACCAGACGGTCTTTTCCCCCGGCCCTCCGGACTTAAACAATGATCCCTATGCCAATGCTTTTGGGGATAGCGACTATGGGGACTCTGGGGCTGGTGCGATGGCCTTTGGCCGGTCGGAGACTATGGCAGATACTGGCTCTGGCAGTGGCAGCAATGTCGATTTCCTCGATGATTTTGATGATTTTGATGATCTTGGTAGCCTCCCTGACTTTGAACTCACCGACAGTTCTGCTGGGTTTACCAGTCCTTCGGTGGGCAGCGTAGGGATAGGCTCCAGTGATGATATGGGTAATGGCAATAACTCTGGGTTTTCCCTCAATGACCCCATTGACCATGCCACCATGGGGGATGAGGAAATCTTCAGCATCTCGGGGGCAGCAGAGTCTATCCCTGCTTTCGCCCAGATGGATGAAGGCTCCACCGAGGCTCCAGCAGTAGACCAGGGCTGGCTAGCCCCTCTGGAAAATGCTTCGCTGGATACCAAGCAAATTATGGTGGCAGGGGCAACGGGGATTGTTTCTGCGATCGCAGTTGCCCTTGTCAGCTTCGTCGCCGCCAGCCGGACCACGGATAACCTTCCTCGGGGTGTCCATGCTGCCATGGCCGGAATGGCAGGTCTAGCTGGGTTTACGACCACAGCGGGCGTTGGCCATCTGGCCAATCGACGGGTTAAGCAGTCCGTTCAAGATCTGCAAACCCAATTCACCATTGTTTCCCAGGGCAACCTCAATGCTCGGGCCACTGTCTACTCCGACGACGACTTTGGCCACCTCTCCTCCAGCTTCAACCAAATGGCGCGAGTGATCCTCACCACCACCAGCGAAGCCCAGCGCAAAGCCCAAGAACAGGAACAGGCCAAAGAGGACCTCCAGCGTCAGGTGATTCGCCTTCTAGACGACGTAGAAGGGGCCGCTCGGGGCGATCTGACCGTGCAGGCAGAAGTCACCGCCGACGTGCTAGGAGCCGTAGCCGACTCCTTTAACCTCACCATTCAAAACCTGCGAGAGATTGTCCAGCAGGTGAGTGTCGCCGCCCGTCAGGTTAGCAAGGCATCCACCGAGAATGAATCCTTTGCCCGCAGCTTGTCTGGGGATGCCCTACGGCAGGCAGAAGAACTGGCCGTCACCCTAAACTCAGTGCAGGTGATGACCGACTCCATTCAACGGGTGGCAGAAAGTGCCCGCGAAGCAGAGGAAGTCGCCCGTTCCGCATCCGCTACCGCCTTACGGGGTGGCGAGTCGGTGGAACGCACCGTGGCCGGTATTCTAGAAATTCGGGAAACGGTAGCAGAAACCACCCGTAAGGTGAAGCGACTGGCGGAGTCTTCCCAGGAAATTTCCAAGATTGTGGCCCTGATCTCATCCATTGCCTCCCGGACTAACCTTCTGGCCTTGAATGCCAGCATCGAAGCGGCACGAGCCGGGGAAGCCGGTCGCGGCTTCGCCATTGTTGCGGATGAAGTGCGGCAGTTGGCAGATCGGGCCGCGAAGGCATCCAAGGAAATCGAGCAGATCGTTCTCCAGATTCAGAGTGAAACCGGTGGTGTGATGACCGCCATGGAAGAAGGGACTCAACAGGTGATCGAGGGCACCCGACTGGCGGAACAGGCCAAGCGCTCTCTGGAAGACATTATCCAAGTGTCTAACCGCATTGATGTCCTAGTGCGGTCCATCACCGCCGACACCATTGAGCAAACAGAAACCTCCCGTACCGTGGCCCAGGTTATGCAATCCGTTGAGCTAACCGCCCAGGAAACCTCCCAGGAATCCCAGCGCGTGTCCGCATCCCTACAAAACCTTGTGGGGGTTGCCCGAGACCTGCTGACCTCCGTGGAGCGATTCAAGGTAGACGGCAATAGTGGCAGGAGGCAAGGAAACTAATGGCCAACCTAAACCTGTTTCAGCTAAATCCCTGCCCCGGACCTGAGCATAGGTCAAAGCATGAATTGGCCAGAGCAACACCCTTGGTCCAATCCGGGGGATGACTTTTGGCATGGAATATTCCCAGCCGTGATCGGGGCAGGTGCCAGGGTGTTGAGTCAGTGAGTCAGAATAGAACCAGCCAATAACGGTCTGTTCAGAGAAATCTGGGCTACCGTAACTCAAACAGCGGTCAATCGGGTAAGGCCCCGCCAGCCGTGTTTATTCACCAAGCATGAGGGGGAGTTATCCGCCATGATGCCTGAACAGCAGCAGCGAATCCTGGGATACTTCATTGAGGAAGCGAAGGATCACCTCAATACCATTGAGCAAGGACTGCTGAATTTGCAGGCCACCATCGGCGATTCGGAAATGGTCAACGAGGTCTTCCGTGCCGCCCACTCCATCAAAGGTGGGGCAGCCATGTTGGGCATTGAGAGTGTGCAGCGCACCTCCCACCGCCTAGAAGACTATTTCAAAGTGATTAAGGAATCGCCGATCCGCACCGATCGGACCTTGGAATCCATGTTTCTCCAGGTTTTTGATGGGCTGCAATCCCTGGTGGAGGAGCTCCAAGGCCCCTTTGGGCTGACCGATGAAAAGGCCCAAGAGGTTATGGCGGATATTGAGCCCGTCTTTGGTCAGCTTGAAAAGCACCTCAATACCCTAGTGGCCAATGCGGAGAATGTTGCCCCAGTGGCGGTGCCTACGGCTCCCTCCACGCCTGCTGTAACTGCTCCACCCCATACAGAAGAAAGTGCCCTGAAGCTGGTCTTCCGCAGTGATGTACCAGGCCATCTGCGGGAAATGTTGGGTCTTTTCAAGCAGCCCGACAATGCTACCAGCCGTAGTTCTCTTCAGGCTACCTGTGATGCTCTTTTGCGGATTGGAGAACAGTTTGAACTAGTGCCTTGGTGTGAGCTGGTGCAGGCAGCTCGCAGTGCTGTGGGGAATCCAGAGCAGACCTACCGCACCCTGGCTCCGGTGATTATCAAGGATCTGAAGCAGGGACAAGAGCGGGTGATGGGTGGGCGGGCCAACGACATTACCCCCTCTGCGGCCATGCAAGACTTGTTACCGCCCCCTGCGATGGAGGAGCCCGCCTCCGTCACCACCGACGCTGATCTTGAGGCCCTTCTGGATGACGCCTTGGCGGCTCCAGAGGAAGAATCCGATCTGGCCGCTCTCTTCGCCAGCGATGCGGGGCAAGCGGTGGCGGAACTGGAAGATGCCGAAGACCTCACCTGGTTGGATTCTGCCCCTGCTCCCGAGGATGATCGTGAGAGCGAAGATCTAGATAGGGATTTCACCGATGACTTTGCCGCCGCCTTTGCCGGCGCTGATCTGACCACTCCTACTTCTGAGGAGTCGGTGCTGCCACCGTCGGCATCCCCTGCTCATGGTCCAGAGGTTGGGGCCGCTGAGTTGAATAGTTTGGCGGATTTGTTTGAAGGAGAAACCTGGCAGGAGGATGCGGACACTGGTGAAGAACTAACAGATCGCGATGGTCTTTGGCCGGTCGGAGACCATCGCACTCCCCTGGATATTGACATCCCCAGCGACTTTTCGGATTTGATGCTCTCTGAAGAGGACGACTTTGGTGGCCCCGATGGCGATGATATGGACTCCCAGCAGGAACTAGCCAGCCTGTTTGGGGACACCGCCCTAGAAGGGGGCTACGGCAGCGAAGAAGCAGACTCGATGACCGAAGCTGGGGTTGAGGGAGAAGACTTCAGCGATCTGTTTGGCATCGAAGATGACGTTCCGTTACCTAAGGTGACCGCTGGCGATGACTTAGATGCTCTACTGGAACAGGCCAGTCAAGCCGCCGCCACTACACCGTCCGTAGATCTAGATGCCTTTTTTACTGAACCGGCACTAGATCAGCCTACAACCGCAGATGAAGCCGCTGTTGCGGATGATCTGGGTGATCTCTTTGAGACTGGAGCCACCGATCTGGAGATGGACACCACTGCCGATGATTTCGGCCTGGTTCTAGACTCTGACCCAGATGCCAACGTGGCTGAGGACGATCTTTTCCTAGACTCGGCCCTAGACATGGATGCCTTGGCCGAGATCAAGCCTCCCAGTGACCCTCTTGAACCTGAGTCAGGAGATGGGGATGGAGACTTTGAGGCTGTTTTTGGCGGGGTGGAAGACGGGGCGAGCGAAGATAGCGAAGACTTGGACTTTGGGGGACTCTTCAATGGCGACGCGGCGGCAGCGATTGCTGATGCTAGTCAAGTAGATGGTGGAGAACTTAACTTTGATGACCTTACCTTCTCCCCTGACGAGGATGGTGGTCTCACCAGTGGCCATGATCCCAGTGGCCATGATCAAGATAACCAGGGTTTAGATGATCAGTTTGATGCCTTGTTTGATCCGCCAGGGGACTTTGGCCAGAATGTAGCGATCGCAGATGAAACGGACCTAGGCTGGGATGCCGCCTTCAATCTGGCGAATGATGCGGTAGAAGACGTTGACCCCTCGTTTGATTCTGGAAATGAAGTCTTAGCAGAGGCAGGAGATTTAGACTTCGATCTGGATTTGGACAGATTTAGCACCGATGGTGATGGAGCCGAATCTGCGCCAGCCGTGACTGAACTGGATCTAGACTTGGGGGTGGGTGCTGACCTGTTTGATGTTCCCGAAGCTGAACTCGATCTGGATCTGGCCTCCTCCGAAGTGCCTCCAGAAAATAATGCCGATCTAGATTGGGATCTGGATTTAGATCCCAGTCCTACTTCATCCGTCAATCAAAGGGGGGATCAAGAGATCGAGATCCCGACCCCTGCTGCTTTTGATCTGGCAACAGACCTGGATTTGTCAGGATTGGACGCCGATGATCTGATGGACGACCTATTTGGTGGAGAAGAGATATCCCCTGGAGATTCTGAGGCGGTAGCCGCCGCTACATCAGACCTGGATTTGTCAGGATTGGACGCCGATGATCTGATGGACGACCTATTTGGTGGAGAAGAGATATCCCCTGGAGATTCTGAGGCGGTAGCCGCCGCTACATCTACCGAGGTTTTGGGAGATCTTTGGGGAGATGCTGAAGTCATCCCAGCCCCTCCATCCCCCCCTTCCATGGCCGCAGCCGCCAACATTGGAGCACTGGAAGACCCTTGGTCTACTCAATCAGACGGTGACGAGGATGCCGTTGATGATGCCAGTGCCCTGGATGCCCTGGATAATCTATGGGAAGCAGAACATCCAGCAGCAGCCCCTGTAGCTACTGCTGCTGGAGATGACGAGGATTCCCTATTCGAAGACTTTGCAGACCTCTCCCTCTTGGAGGAGGAATCAGAGGAAGCCACTAGTGCTAATGAGGATCTTGCAGACTTTTTTGGCATAGATGGTGATAGCTCTGCTCAACTCACCGATAGTCCAGGGGAGTCCACCGCCGATCTCATGGATGCTGTCGCCCCCACCGAGGGCAGTCGTCCCACTACCGAGGAGGCAGACCTATCTGACGTTATGGATGATGCCTCTGCCCTGTTCACTGACAATGCAGACGACTTAGGGGATTTAGGTGATCTGGACCTTTTTGGAGAAGAAGCGGCAACAGATGGTGCTGACGAAGTCGCTATCGGTGATGTTCTAGGAGATAGTGCTGATTTCTTGGGGGATATGGACCCCCTGGATGGGGACAGCCTCTTTGGCTTAGAGGAAGACCATGGCACTCCAGAGCCTACGGAATCTCCAGAGACTTCAGAAACCGCTGATCCAGACTTTGAAAATCTGGACTTTTTGCTAGAGGATGAAGCCACTGCTGCCACTGAGGAAGGGTTTGAGGATCTCGATGCCTTACTGGGGGACGAAGATCTCGACTCAGCCACTGCCGAAGCCAATGCTGATGAATCGGAGGAGGGTTTTGATGATTTGGAGGCGATGCTGGCGGAGGATGAGGCTCTAGCTACGGGAGCTGCTGAGGAGTTTGGCGATCTAGACGCGCTTCTTTCAGAGGAGGAAGATTTCCTCAGCGGTGCTGATGGCGATGAGATGGCCTTTGGTGAGTTGGATGCTCTCCTGGATGACGATGGGGATGGCAGTGCAGCCGTTGATGATGAGTTTGGCGATTTAGAAAAGCTCTTGGAGGCCGCCGACAAGTCCCTCGGTGGCTCATCCCCTACTATGCGCGGGGGCAGCGGTGGTGCCCGGATTAACCGCCGAGTAGGGGCTATGGTGGACCAGACCATGCGGGTGTCAGTGAAGCACCTAGATACCCTCAGTAATTTAGTGGGGGAATTGGTGGTCAACCGTAATTCCCTAGAGCAGGATCAGGAACGTCTACGCCAGTTCCTAGATAATCTTCTCTTCCAGGTGCAACAACTTAATGATGTCGGTCAGCGGATGCGGGATCTCTACGAGCGTTCGCTGTTGGAAAGCTCTCTGATTTCCAGCCGCCATGCGTTTCATTCAGGAGGCAGTACAGTTAGCCATCGGGGTGGTAATGAAGAGAATGGCGGTGGTGGCCATGCGACAGGCGCTACCTTTGATGCCTTGGAGATGGACCGTTTCACGGGCTTTCATACTCTTTCCCAGGAAATGATTGAGCTGATTGTGCGGGTGCGGGAGTCGGCCTCTGATATTGGCTATACCGTTGAATCTTCCGACCAGATCACCCGCCAATTCCGGCAAGTTACCACCCAACTCCAAGAGGGTCTGAATAAGGCGCGCATGGTGCCTTTTGCCCAAACCGCTGATCGCCTGCCCCGAGCCGTGCGAGATATCTCTCTCAAGTGTGGTAAGGAGGCAAGGCTGGTAGTGGAAGGACGGGACACCCTGATCGACAAAATGATTCTGGAGCGTCTCTACGATCCCATGACCCATTTGGTCAACAATGCGATTACCCATGGCATTGAGCCCCCGGATGAGCGGGTTGCTGCGGGCAAGACCCGAGAAGGCACCATTACGGTGCGGGCTTTTTACCAGGGGAACCAAACGGTCATTTACATTGCCGACGATGGAGGCGGAATCAACCCCGATATTGTGAAGCAGCAAGCCATCAAGAAGGGGTTGATTACCCAGGCGGAAGCCCGATCTATGTCGGTGTTGGAAACCCATGAGTTGCTGTTCCGCCCTGGTTTTAGCACCCGAGACAAGGCTGATGACTTTGCTGGACGGGGTGTGGGGATGGACGTAGTCCGCACGGCCCTTTCCGAGATTCGCGGGGCTGTGACTATTGATTCTGAAATGGGTAAGGGCACTAGTTTTACCATCCGTCTGCCCCTGACCCTAAGTATTTCCAAGGCTCTGAGTTGTCTTAACAATCAGGCTCGCATTGCCTTTCCTATGGATGGGGTGGAGGATATGTTCGATGTGCCCAAGGAACGGGTGCAAACCAATGATGTAGGCCAGAGTAGTATTCTATGGCGGGACACCAATCTTTCCTTCCAACCGCTTTCGGATCTCTTGCAGTTTAATCGCACCTTGGGTCGAGGCCGAGTCTATGGGGGGACTCAGGATGATGACATGGTGTCCATTGTCGTACTGCGCAGTGCCAACACCCATATTGGTCTCCAGGTGGACCGGGTGTTGGGGGAGCAGGAAATCGTGATCAAACAGCTTGAAGGTCCTGTGCCCAAGCCTGTAGGTATTGCTGGGGCTACGGTGTTGGGGGATGGGCGGGTTATGCCGATTGCCGATGTCTTGGAGTTGATCGATATTGCCCAGGGACGGGTGCGGCGGGAAAGTGGTTCTTCTCTCTGGAGTCAAGATACGGGTGCCCCCGCTACGGAGGCTCTTCCTCTCAAGGCGGAGCCGACGGTTCTCATTGTGGACGACTCGATTACGGTGCGGGAGTTGCTGTCCATGAGTTTCAATAAGGTGGGCTATCGAGTGGAACAGGCCCGCGATGGTCAAGAGGCTTGGGAAAAACTGAGATCGGGTTTGCCCTGTGATTTGGTGTTCTGCGATATTGAGATGCCGAGAATGGACGGCTTAGAGTTGCTGTCACGAATGCAGAAGGATAGCTCCCTCAAGCATGTACCCATTGCAATGCTGACGTCCCGAGGAGCTGATCGTCACCGCCAGATGGCTTTGGATCTGGGGGCTAATGGCTACTTTACTAAGCCTTACCTGGAAGAAGCGTTGCTGGATGCGGCTCAGCGGATGTTGAATGGTGAAGTGCTTTTACACGCTAAGCCAGAGGAAGAGTGACATCCCATTCGGATAACTTTCCTGAACGGGTGTTGTATCAGGGCTTTCTGCGGTGCATTGCTTCGCCCATGCACCCTACGGAACTGTCCAAATTTACCTCTGGGTGTCCTAGGGGGATGGGTTGTCTTGGGAGTCTGTGGGGTTGAGGAGATTGGCTTTCATTGAGGCTAGGGTTGCTTCTACGGAGGCAGTCCCTGTTCCCTCTAGGGCCGCGAAGCGTTGTTCTAGGGTGCTGGACTGGAGGGTCTGGTTTAGATCTGCGATCGCACCCGCCTGGGCCTCCAAGTCCAACACCTTATCCTCCATGCGATCAAAAGCCCCTAGAGCGCTCCCCGGACTGAACTGGCCGATCATTTCATTCAGTCGCTGGGAAGCCTCCGCCGATCGTGCTCGGGCGATATACATATCACGACGGGTTCGGGCATCGGTAATTTTGTGCTCCAGGGCGCGCATGGTGTCCTTGAGGCGTCCCACCACCTCCCCCTGCTGGGTTAGGTGTCCCTCCAAGGTCTTGACCATGTCGAGATAGGATTGCCGCTGGGTCAGCGCCTCGCGGGCACGGTTCTCATCACCATGGCGCAGGGCTAGCTCAGCCCGGTTAAACCATTCCTGGGCCAAAGTCTGGGTCTGGCTACATTGGCGCTCCGTACGCTTTTGAGTTGCGATCGCTTGAGCCACCGACTGCCGCAATTGGATCAAATCCGTCTGCATGTCGGCGACAGCCTGATCCAGCAGCTTTTCTGGATCCTCAACATTTTGGATCCAACTGGTAATATTGGCGCGAATAGTCTGATTGAGGCGATTCCATAGGCCCATGGTTGTCCTTTCCCCATGCAAGTCCCTGCTAGTCACGATAGCAGGGACATTCCTTCACTAGGGATTTAGGGGCGATAAACCTGGGCATTGATGCCCTGACCTTGAAGCGTTTGCGCATGGGCGGCGGCGTCTGCCTCTGAGGAAAAGGAGCCAAGCTGGATCCGCGCCCCCGTTGGGAAGTTTCGCACGTAGGCATCTCCCACGATCTGCCGGGATTCATAGAGGGAGGGGTCGCCTGTGTAGTCCGTCACCACATAGTAATTCTGGCTAGAGGCGGGGGTGGGTGCAGCCGGCGCCGGAGTTGGACTGCTGGATTGCTGAGCTGGGGCAGCAGGGCGGGGGGCGGACTGGGCTGGAGCCTGGGTAGGGCGGGGGGCAGACGCGACGGATGGGGCAGCAGCCTGAGGTCGCTCTGGGCTCACTGGGGGAATTGGGCTTACGGGAGAAACTGCTACCGTGCCAGGGGTAGACGCTGCTGGAGCCAATCCGGTGGACGGGGTGGAGGCTGTATTAGATGGGCGAACTGTGGCTCCGGGCAAGGTGCTCAGGGTACTCAGGTCTAGCCGGGTAAATTCCTGGCGTGACAAATCGGGGCTGAGAGGCTGGAAGGAGCGATTAGGTGAATTTGGTGTCGCTAAGGCCACGGGACTGTCCCCTTCTGTATCGGTCTCTAGGGCGTCACTATTGGCCCAGGGCATCTGGGCAGTCAGGTGGCCAATGGCGGCGGGGTTGACCAGCAGATACCCCAACCCAGCACTAGCGACGAGCAGCAGCAGGATAGCGCCTAGGCCCAGAGGTGTCCCCAGGACGCGATTCCAAAATGGGGAGGATGCTGGAGGCTCTGGGGTCGGATGGAAGGGTGTGTCATAGCCTTGGCCCCCATAGCCTTGGCCCAGGCTCTCTAGCAGCGCTTCAGAGGAGGCCATATAGTCCTGAGGTGCGGCAGAAGGCTGAGGAATGATCGCTCCGACTCCCAGGTTTAGGGGCGGTACCGCAGCCGGGATCGGGGCTGGGGAGCGCTGGAGTCGGGGATTGGGGGGTGGGGGCGGTGGCGTGGGGCGATTGCTTTCCTGGGTGGGGCTGCTAGGCCGTGTGCCCACACTAATTAGGTTGAGGGGCCGCGATGGCCCCTTTGGGCCGGTCTTTGACCATCGCGGTTGGAATACCGAGCGCTCTGTCAGAGAACTCCCCCGGCGTCCCTGGCGATATCGAGCCAGTTCCCGCTCCAGCTGCACATTTAAGCTATTGAGGGCATTTTGGAGAGGCCATGCCAGCACATCATCCAACGCCGTCGGGCGGGGCGAAACAGTGGGCGGGGGGGGCGCTAGGCGATTCATAGTAATACTCTGCTTCTGTCAATTCAGGAAGGATCGTTTTATGACGGGTCAATGCCGGTCTCACCCTGGTAAGTTCAATCCGCACCAGGCATCCTAGAGCGGCACTCATCCCCAGATTCAATTCCCTGGCTTGCGTCTATTTATAGCAGGGGATTCCCAATATGTAGCCCCAGGTAGTAACCAATTCCTGATTTAGCCCTTGCTATATTCCAGGGATTGGCAAGGGAGCTGGATTGGGCCTTAGTCCTTTAGGGCGACTCGCACAATGGTTTGCTGTCCAGGAATGCTTTCGATAATGATTTCTCCGTTGTGAAGTTCCACTAACCGTTTGGCAATGGTGAACCCGAGCCCTGTACCCCGGATGTCTTCACCTTCTAGGACAAACTGTTGGTAAGCCCCCAACTGGGCAATTTCATCGGCGGTCATGCCCTGGCCATAGTCGATGAAATATAGACTCGAAATCCCGTCTCGGTGAGAGCCAAAGATCTTCACCGGAGTGCCGGTGGCGGAAAACTTCAAGGCGTTGTCGATCAATTCTTCACAAACCTTCTTGAGTTTGACCTCGGACATGGGTAGTACTAGGGGCTCAAGGGAAATTTCCAAGTCATCCTCCCGGAGATACTCAGCGGCAATGCGATGGGCAATCTCATTGACTAGGTGATCAGCGTTTGCAGTTTTGGCCTGACGCATCGCTATGGTGGTAGGAGCCTCGGGATCGAGGTGCTCCAGTTGGGAAAACAGCACGATGTTCTGAATCAGATGTGCCACCTGCTGGGCGTTGCGGTGAATGGCCCTGGCGGTTGTGGCTACTTCCTCCGGTGTTGAGGTTGCCGCCTTTTCCGCTAGGGTCGTTGCCAGGGTCAAAATCTCCGTCATCGGCGCTCCCAACTCCCTAGGCAGGGCGGTGCTAATGCTGCTTCTTAAAGCATCAAGTTGTTGCTGGGTATGCTGCTGGGCGGTGTTCTGGGCTCCCAAGCGGGTGTGAATCATGCCCAGCAAATCGCTATGGGTAAAGGGTTTCGTCAGATAATCATCAGCCCCTAAGTCCATGCCACTGCGAAAGTCAGACCTATCCGCCTTAGCGGTGAGGAATACAAAGGGTAGGGTAGCCAAATCTGGGGTCTGACGGACCTGTTTCAGCAGCTCATAGCCATCCAACACGGGCATCATCACGTCACAGATCACGAGGTCAGGGCGAAATTCCAGGATTTGGCGGAGTCCTTCTTCGCCATTCGTGGCGCTATCGACGATAAAATCTTCCGCATTGAGAATATCGATAATACTGTCGCGGACGCCCGCTTCATCTTCGATGATTAGGATCTTAGGCATGATGGATTTCCATAGTAGTGACGCTACGAAACAAGGGTGAGGGGTAACAGTACCGTAAAGGTGGTGCCTGTCCCCGTCTTGCTGACAAAGGAGATGGTACCGTGGTGGGCTTCGACCGCTCGTTTGGCAATGACCAGTCCGAGACCAGTACCCGAGATATTGCCTACATTATTGGCTCGATGAAATGCCTCAAAGAGTTTAGCTTGATCCGCAGCGGGAATACCAATGCCCGTGTCGGTGACTCGAAACAGGGTGTGTTTCTGAGTGCAGTTTAACTCTAGGAGGACAGGGCTATGGTTGGGAGAGTATTTCACCGCATTAGACAACAGGTTAATGAAAATATGACGTAGCAGTTTTTCGTCAGCCAAGACCTGGAATTGATCTCCAGTGCAGACCAGCTCAATCCTGGAAACTGGGGAGGACTGAGCGAATTGGATTTCATCCATGAGCCCCAGGCAAAATCCTTTGAGGTCTATGGGCTGGGGGGAGCAGGCCAGTCGTTTGGCTTCGGCCTTGCCCACCGTTAGTACATCATTGAGGAGGCCAATGACGTGGTGTACAGAGTCTTGAATCCGTTGCAGGACTTGCCGCTGCTTGTCTTCAGAAAACTTATGGCGATACCGTTCTAGGCTTTCAGCGGATGCCAGAATTGTGGTTAAAGGTGTCCGAAATTCATGGGAAGCCATGGAAATAAAGCGAGTTTTTAGCTCATTCAGTTCCTTCTCCTTGGTGAGGGCTTTACGGATATCAATCTCTACCTGTTTCCGCTCTGTAATATCGCGGGTAATGCCACGATAGCCCTGTAACTCTCCTTTGAGACCGAAAATTGGAGAGCCGCTGATTTCTAGGACGATAGTTTCGCCACTGGCACGTCGGCAGGTTGCTTCTAGTTGGGTGAAGGACTCTTGGTTCTGAATAATATGATTCAGGATGGTGCTAAATCGTATGGCTTTATCCTCTGTCATAAAGTCAGTAAATCCCCTATGGAGAATTGCTTCAGGGATATAACCGATGATTTCGGTGGCCCTGGGATTGATATAGACAAACTTTAACTGTTGATCGAGCTCCCAAACCCAGTCATTTGTTTGCTCCACCAAGCTCCGGAAGCGAGTTTCACTTTCTTGCAGGGCTGATTTGACCTGTTCACGTTCACTAATATCCAGGCCAACAAAGACGGCTGCGCTTCCTTGTTCATACTTTTGAGCTACAAGTAAATAGTGACGAAAAGTGTCGTGGACCGTCATTTTGATTTCTTCGACGGCGGTATCCATAGGACGGTCAAAAAAGTTGCTGACAAATTGACTGAAGGGGGAATCTGGGAACAGGAAACCGATGGACTGACCCATGAAATTCTTGGGAATCTGTTGAAAGGTGGTCGCAAGCTGACGATTACAGCCGAGATAGATTCCTTCGGCGCTGATCCAGGACACCATGCCGGGAACCGCATCTAGTACCGCCTGAAGTTGGTTGTTAGTGGTGGCTAGGGCCTGTTCTGCCTCGCTACGGTGGACAATTTCCTGTCGCAGTTGATCTGTCACTTGCCGCCAAGAGGCGGTGCGAATTTCCACCTGTTGTTCTAGGTCGTCATTGAGACATTTGAGGTGGGCTTCGAGCTGTTTGCGGGCTTCTAGATCGGTTTGAAGCTGCTGATACAAAAGCGATTGGCGAATAGCGATCGCGACTGAGCGGACCAGTTGCTCTAGGAGGCGAATTTCCCAATCACGCCAGCGCCGAGACTGGCTGCATTGGTTGACCACGAGCAGCCCCCAAAGTTGGCGATCGTCGGTCCCTAGGGTGGTAGGGCTACCGCAGACGATGGGCACGACGAGATTGGCCCGGATCTGGAACTGGGCCAACATTTCTTGATGACAGGGGCTGAGCCCTGCCCGCTGAATATCTTCTACAGCCTGGATGTGTCCGTAGCGATATGCCTCTGCCCAGTGTTTGGTAAAGCAACTGTCTTGAACAGTTTCGCCCAAGAGGGACTGCCAGGGGGCGCTGACGGATTCGACTACAATGCTGCCGCTATCGTAGCTATTCAACTGGTAAATAATGGCACGGTCCGCCTGGAGAAGTTGCCGCACCTCGGAGACGGTGGTGGAGAGAATGTCTTGCAGATTGAGGGATTCGTGAATGCGCTGGGTCAGGGTGGTGAGGATGCGATCGCACTTAGCCTGCTCCTCTAATTGATCGGTGCGCAGTTGCATCAACCGTTCCAGTTCAGCATTGTGGGTTTTACAATGTTCTGCCTGTTCCGTATCAGACTGGCGAAACAGGTGCCAGAGGTGGTTAAAAGAGGCCCGCAACTCCTTGGCATCTAGGGTGTTAAGGATATCGGTTTGGTTGATCATCCCCAGTAATTGATTCTGGGCATCTACCACCGGTAAACAGGGTAAGCACCGCTGGCGCATTTCCTTGTAGGCTAACCAGAGAGAATCGGTGGGCTGGAGGCAAAACTTGACCTCTCGCATCATCGTCTGGGCAGCAAGTTGGGTTAAATCCAGTTGACGGCCCTGAAACCGGACTACATCCTGACGGAATACTAACCCAATGGGTACGCGCCCCCCCTCCGGGGCGGTATCATCCACGATTACAGCCCCGCTGACTTGGTATTCCGCGAGCAGGTTAGCCACATGGCTGGCGGAGTCGGTGGGCTGGGCCATAGTCAACCGTTGGGTCATTAGGGATTGCACAGGCTGTAATTTCAGGGCATGGGGCGGCGTCAGAGTTTGCTGGAGCGAGTTGGCCGTAATCACCCCTAGGGGCCGCCCGTCCTCGTCCACCACGGGGATATGGTGAATTTGGCGTTGACGCATCAGTCCCAATACCTCCAAGGCATCCAAGTTCTTGCTCCCAGACAGGACAGTCAAGGAGTTGGTCATGCCCTCGGAGATAGGGGTGTCTAGGGGAACTTGGCGAGCAATCAGACGCACAATATCTCGCTCGGTGACCAAACCGACAAGAATGTCTCCTTGTAAAATCAAAGCGCAAGTCTGGCTATCGATCTGTTCGCATCCGAGGGACTGAATCACCTCTAGTAGGGAGGTATTCTGCTGGACTTGGATCCCTCCGGTCTCGATTAAGGATATGAGGAGGGCCGGGGCTAAGGCGGGTGCGTTATCTTCCACGGAGGGTAGGTCTGTCATAGCCTTAGCCGATAGGTGAAGGATTAGGATGAGGGAGAAGGACGGAAATTCAAGGATCTAGGGCTGCTCCGTCTATTCCTAAAGGTACCCATGGACCTCTAGCCTTTAGCGAATGGGTGTGTAACATTTGGCATCGCTGCTGATGGAGCCTTGAGAGTATTCCAGCTAAAAAATCATCCCGTGGGTTGATTAAGCCTATTGCCCTAGGGGGTTGTGTCCCTAGATCGTTGAGAAAAATGCTGGACAAGTCCTTAGCTGGAACCTTCGTATACCGAGTTTTGCTATTAAGCTTTGATGGAAGATGCAATCGATTCAGTACCTTATGGGGCAGCTAGAGCGAAGCCCTGAATGGCACGCCCAGGCCCAGTTTCGGAAAATTCTAGCGGTTTGGCCCCAAGTAGTGGGGCCAGCGGTCAGCCAACATAGCCGACCCACGGGAATACGTCAGGGGATCCTCCAGGTAGCGGTGTCTAGTGCGGCTTGGTCCCAGACCCTAACCCTGGAGCGGCGATTCATTTTGCAAAAGCTGCACCCCCATCTGTTGAATACCGATGGGGTTTCGGACTTACGCTTTAGTCCCGGACGCTGGGCGTCCTTTCCCCAGGGCACCCCGCTGTCTTCGAGGGAATCTGGTCCTTTTCCAGCGGGTACTTCCCTTGCCCCCATGTCCCAACGGGAGCGTCCTGCCACGGCTGATGCGGCCTTTCACGATTGGTCGCAGCGACTGCGATCGCAGCAAGCCCATCAACCAGTCTGTCCCCAGTGCCATTGTCCCTGTCCAGCAGTAGAGTTACAGCGCTGGGCCGTCTGTGCACTGTGTGCCACCCAACAATGGCAGCATCAAAGTGCTGGACGTTACGATCCCCGGACCTGAGGCCACCGTAATCCCACAACCACAGGCAGCAGACGTGATCAGAAATGGACGCATTCCGTTGCTGGGGGAGCAGCGTTGGGAAACCGTTCTCCCCAATCCTCGATACGCCCCGATCGCGAACCATCACGATACACAATGTGCAGTCTAGTGGAGATTACAAAAGTTAAGGATTTACAACTGTGGATGCTCCAAGCCAAAGATCTCTTAATCGGAAACATCCATATCCAGTCTTCCCAAGAAATCCCTGGGCTAAGGGCGGATTTGTATTTCTTTACCAGAAATCAGGAATCGATCCCTATCTTGATTCAAGAGTTTTCTATAGCGTTTTCCTACTTAACAGTAGCGTATAACTTTTTAACGCAATTCCAAAGAAAATCTAAAGTTTGAAAAAACCTTGGGATCGGAGTCGAATGCCGCTGCCATTAAGGGTTACGTTCATTTTACTTTTGGGAAAGATAAGGGGAATAGGGTTGACAATGAAAGGTATCTGAATATATTTGGATTGCCATAATGGACGCAACTCAATTGGGCCTTTCGAGCTGTCGATGCTGCCGTAATTACACTCCGGAAGGTCGGCGAGGCGGTCATTGCAGCCAACTGAATGTGCCTGTTCAAGGTAATTGGAAACCCTGCCCTCTGGCCGTTCCTGTATTTTTAAGTCCCTTACCTAGCCTTGAAACCCTACCCCTTTGGACAGAGGAACTGGTCCTCCTAGAGCAGCAATCCCCACTACCTTTGGCATCGGAGTTAGCCGTCTTAGAATATTCTCACTAAGGAACCGGTGGTCTAGTCCACGGATCCATGAGCCTATGGGCCAAGATAGGGGCATAGCATTGCTATGCCCCTATCTTGAGTTGACAGCGACTCCCCAAAGTAGTGATTCCTTGGGGAGAAGGGTTTTGAGCCCCAGTCTGCCCTAACGGAGAGGGAGGGATTCGAACCCTCGGAAGGTATGACCCTTCAACAGATTTCGAGTCTGCCGCATTCAACCGCTCTGCCACCTCTCCCGGTTGTGTGGCTATTTTAACGCCTGACGGTAGCGACCGTTAATCCAGCAATTGGGGACGGTGGAATTGTTGTTGATAGTTCCGGAAGCCTGTCGAGCGGGTCCATGAGATTGCACCATCGCGCTCGGTCCAGTGCACCTGAATTCCCCTTTGTCGGAGTTGATTTTCCAAGGATTCTGGCAAGAACCTGCCATAGCAGAGGGCCACGGTGGGTTGAATGGCGGTCAGCAGGGACTCGCTGAGGTCATTGCCGGGCCAGATCAGGACTGAACTGGGCAAGACCGATGCGGCCCCTTGGGCCAGATAATTCTGGGTGTCGAGATCTAAGGTCGGTAAAAACAGCCATTCGTGCTGGGCGGCTGTGAGACGAAAGATAGGATTCTCCGTGCCCAGAAATTGTAGGTTCAGGTTGGCGATGGGGGTGCTGTTGCCGATGCTGAGAGGATGGTACTGTCCTGAAAAGTTGGACAGGGGGCTGTTGGGGACAGGACTATAGAAATTCTGAATGGAGGTGCTGGTCAGTAGGGTAGTCCAACCCGGCACCGGAGAGTTGGCGGTGTCGCTGGCATCTTGGGTGTTAGGGATGGCAGGTGCGATCGCGGCATCAATCCGATTCATACCCCCCTGCTTCAGGAAGGGCAGCGTGGTATAAAATGCCGTCTGGTCATCGCCAGTACTGATGACTGCGGTGTGACCTCGGTGCTGCTGGACCCACAGTAGATTGCCGCCCGCTGCCAGAAGCGTGATACGGGTTTGGGTTAGGTTTGGCCCCCAGATTGGCCCCAGAGTTAGCAGCAGCAGCCCCAAAGCAACCCAGCCGGGACGCTTCTGTAGGGGGGGATAACGCCAAGCCAAGATCATCAGCCCATAGAGGATAACCAGTTGCCAGAGGGCCAGTTGGCCCACTGCGATCGCACTGCCGGGAATCCGTTGACTGCCTTGGGCTAAAGCTAATAGGAGTTGCACAGGATAGATCAGAGGCCAAGCCACCAAGCTTCCTAATGCGGGGGAAATCAACGCGATCGCCCCACTGACCATGCCCCCCAGACTGATTACCATTACCAAGGGCGTAGTCAGGGCGCTGAGCCCAACACTCACCAGTGATAGCGTATTGAAATGGAAGAGCAACAGCGGAATCACCCATAGGGTTGCCGCTGTCGGTACCGCTAATAGCCCCGCTATAGGGATCGGCAGCCAGTCCAGCCGCTGCATCAGGGCCGGTACCGTGACAATGAGGCCAAAGGTCGCCGCCACACTCAGTTGAAAGCCAATATCCCCAATCCAAGTGGGGTTCCAAAGCAGCATGACCGTGATTGCCACTAGCAACGCCCCCAAGGGATTCACCTTGCGATCGCTGGCCATGCCACTCAGAGCTGCTGCCCCCATCAGGGCTGCCCGAATGACGCTGGCTTGGGGGCCAGTCAGGGTGATATAGCCCAGCAAAATCAGACCCCCGAGCCCCACCCGTAGGCGAGTAGACTGCGATCGTGCCAAAGTCAGCACTGTCCCCAGCAGTAACGACACATGGAAGCCCGACGCCGCTACCGTATGGGCCAGTCCCACCTGGGTAAATAAATCCTGAATCGTAAAGGGCAAATCCACCGCCCGTCGCCCCAAGGCCATGGCACTCACCACCTGTCCCCAGGGACTGCCCAATGCCTCAACATGGCTGCGGACAATGCGTTGACGCAATTGCCATAGCCCCCAAGGCGGCGGTTCCAACGCCGTCACTTCCCTGGCTACAAAGCCACTAAAGGTGTGGCGCTGGGCCAAATGCTGCCGAAAATCAAAGCTATTGGGATTCAGAGCTGCCTGGGGTATATAGAGTTCTCCCTGTACCCGCAGCCGTTGTCCCTGATGCAACCCCGTCACTTGTAGAAGAGGAGCCGTCACATAGCTTCGTCCTCCCACAGGTACCTGGAACGTGACCTCCCCCGCCTCATCGAGGACCTGGAGGTGTTCTACCCCCATTAAAAAACGCCCCTTCAAGCGCCGATTAATCTGGGGATCTGCACTGACAATACGCCCTTCCAATACCTGGGTTGAGCCAATCGTCGCGACTCGATTCAGCAGATGGCTAATGTCCATTCGCCCTGGAACCGGAGTACGCCAAGCCAGATGCACCGCCGCCAATGCCGCCACCAGCCCCGCCACCAACCACAGGGTTGGTCTAGGGCCGCGCCGCCACCAGCGGGCAATTCCGATTGCTCCTAGGCTGCCTCCCAGCAAAAACAGCCCGCTGACTATAGGGATCGGCACCCCAGCAACGGTGAAGGGTATCGCCCATTCTCCCAAGGGCAAGCCGTAGAGCAACAACCCTGAAATATAGGCGAGACAAAGGATGACGCCACTTTTGGGAGCCATAGGACAGAGAAAATTGGTAGATGCATCTCCCTAGGGCCTGTGGACAATTAACGGAGAAATGCTTGCGGGGCAGGCATGACCACGCTCGCCCTACTGAATTGGGCTAGGGGCTGTAACCGCCCCATAACCAGGGATCTGGCTTTGATTGTCCACAGCCCCTAGCATCCCTAATTTACTGCCGTCATCATCGCTGTCAACCGATCCCTAACAAATCCTATAAAGAGAGACCCAGCCTCAATCCCAAAGCCGCATGGATGAACAACAGCACCATAGCAGCACTGCCAATGTAGGCATGGGTGCTCCGTAAGACCGCCTTGCCGCCCCCAAACTTGGTCCCCGAGATCACCCCATTCAGCCCCAGGATCCCCACCGCAGCAGATCCGGTCCAAAAGTGTGGGCTTTCGAGGATAGATTGTCCCTGCATTACCAGAGATAAAATCCCCCCCGTGTAGCCGAGGGTAATAAAGAGGAACATCAGCGGAGCTAACTTCTTGTGATCGGTCCAAGCTTTGGTCTTAACCTCAGCATCCTGAGCCGTCCGGCCCCGCCAGCCCGCCCAAGCGGTGTAGCTTCCCATGACAAAAATAACAATACCCATCATCGCTGGATGCCCCCAATGGACGATGGGCTCCGGCGTTCCAAACTGGGCAAACCAGTCTGCAATCGGTTCCAAGAATTCCGTAAGCTGCGATGCCATCGTGATCTCCTCCCGTCAGCGTCAAAGAAGTTGAGGCAATAGGCTCAACATTCCTTAAAGTGCCACATCCCACGGGATTACGCAGCCGCCTCCTGAGCCGCCTTCAGCAACGGGAAACCCAGAGCCTCCCGTTGTTCCAAATAAAGCTGGGCCACCCGTCGTGCCAGCCCCCGTACCTGACGGATATAGCGGGTACGTTCCGTCACCGAAATCACTCCCCGCGCATCCAGCAAATTAAAGGCGTGGGAGCACTTCAGCACATAGTCATAGCTGGGCAGCACTAGCCCCCGATCCATGAGCTGTTCCGCCTCAGCTTGATACAAGTTGAAGAGGCCGAACAGCATCTCAGCATTAGAAGCGTCGAAATTATAGGTGGACTGCTCGATCTCCCCCTGCATGTGCACGTCCCCATAGGTAATGTGATCATTCCACTGGATTTTTGCGATCGCATCCACCTCTTGCAGGTACATCGTCAGCCGCTCCAACCCATAGGTCAGCTCAATGGACACCGGATGACAGTCAATCCCCCCACATTGCTGGAAGTAGGTGAACTGGGTAATCTCCATCCCATCCAGCCACACCTCCCAGCCCACACCCCAGGCTCCCACTGCCGCATCTTCCCAGTTATCCTCCACAAACCGGATGTCATGGTCCTCCGGTTTGATCCCCAGCGCCCGCAGAGACTCCAGATACACATCCTGAATATTGCTCGGAGAAGGCTTAATCAACACTTGGTACTGGTAATAGTGCTGATATCGGTTGGGATTCTCGCCATAGCGACCATCAGCAGGGCGGCGACAGGGCTCCACATAGGCCACCGACCAAGGTTCCGGCCCGATCGCCCTGAGAAATGTATGGGGACTCTTCGTACCCGCCCCCTTCTCCGTGTCATAGGGCTGCACAATCAAACATCCCTGATTGCTCCAGAACCCATGCAGCGTCGCAATCACCGATTGAAAATTCACAGAACCACTCCCCATAGCTTATCCAGGCAATCTAGACCCATGGCATAGACGGCTGTCGTCACCGCAGGCCCAGCCCTATTCTCTCCCACCAGAGCCCATCCCAGAGAGAACTGTAGCCAGCCCTGCTGAGGTTAAGGACCTGGTCTGAAAAGCAGCGTCGTTGTTGGTCTGGCCAATCGTGAGGACGTGAGTAGATCTCCCTTCCGTTAGCTAGACGCTCACCCTAAAGCTATGAACAGAGCTTAGGGATCTACGGGCACGTTATTTTCCTGCAAGTCCCTCAGTTAGGCCGATCTACGAAAAAGTTTTCTTCGCCCCTGCATCTTCCATGCTCCTGCCGAGACGCTGAAACGCTTACGGCGCGCCAGACAGAGCCCCAGGAATTTTTTCCTGGAAAAGGGTTGACGCAATCGGGAGATAGGGGTTACATTAGTAAAGCGCTGAGGGAGGAACGGGTTGCGACCTGAACTTCTTGAGGCGAGGACCTCGACAGAAGAATATAGCTTGAGAGCCAGAAAACTTGGGTCTCGTCAAGAATTAAATTGGCAATACTGTAGCACAGAGATGAGCTGCGAGTAAAGCTAATCAGATAGATTCTGGATACGAGAGTATTCAGGGTTTAACTTTTCGATATATGGGATTTATAGTCCTGTACAACATGGAGAGTTTGATCCTGGCTCAGGATGAACGCTGGCGGCGTGCTTAACACATGCAAGTCGAACGGAGTGTTTTCGGACACTTAGTGGCGGACGGGTGAGTAACGCGTGAGGATCTGCCCTTAGGAGGGGGACAACTACTGGAAACGGTAGCTAATACCCCGTAGGCCGAGAGGTGAAATGATTTATTGCCTAGGGATGAGCTCGCGTCTGATTAGCTAGTTGGTGAGGTAAAGGCTTACCAAGGCGACGATCAGTAGCTGGTCTGAGAGGATGATCAGCCACACTGGGACTGAGACACGGCCCAGACTCCTACGGGAGGCAGCAGTGGGGAATTTTCCGCAATGGGCGCAAGCCTGACGGAGCAACGCCGCGTGAGGGAGGAAGGTCTGTGGATTGTAAACCTCTTTTCTCTGGGAAGAAGACCTGACGGTACCAGAGGAATAAGCATCGGCTAACTCCGTGCCAGCAGCCGCGGTAAGACGGAGGATGCAAGCGTTATCCGGAATTATTGGGCGTAAAGCGTCCGCAGGCGGCTAGATAAGTCTGCTGTTAAATATCACAGCTCAACTGTGAGACGGCGGTGGAAACTGTATAGCTAGAGTACGGTAGGGGTAGAGGGAATTCCCAGTGTAGCGGTGAAATGCGTAGATATTGGGAAGAACACCAGTGGCGAAGGCGCTCTACTGGGCCGTAACTGACGCTGAGGGACGAAAGCTAGGGGAGCGAAAGGGATTAGATACCCCTGTAGTCCTAGCTGTAAACGATGGATACTAGGTGTTGCGCGTATCGACCCGTGCAGTACCGAAGCTAACGCGTTAAGTATCCCGCCTGGGGAGTACGCACGCAAGTGTGAAACTCAAAGGAATTGACGGGGGCCCGCACAAGCGGTGGAGTATGTGGTTTAATTCGATGCAACGCGAAGAACCTTACCAGGGCTTGACATGCCGCGAATCCCTTGGAAACGAGGGAGTGCCTTCGGGAGCGCGGACACAGGTGGTGCATGGCTGTCGTCAGCTCGTGTCGTGAGATGTTGGGTTAAGTCCCGCAACGAGCGCAACCCACGTCTTTAGTTGCCATCATTAAGTTGGGCACTCTAGAGAGACTGCCGGGGACAACTCGGAGGAAGGTGTGGATGACGTCAAGTCATCATGCCCCTTACGTTCTGGGCTACACACGTACTACAATGCTTCGGACAAAGGGCAGCCAGCCAGCGATGGTGAGCTAATCCCATAAACCGAGGCTCAGTTCAGATTGCAGGCTGCAACTCGCCTGCATGAAGGAGGAATCGCTAGTAATCGCAGGTCAGCATACTGCGGTGAATACGTTCCCGGGCCTTGTACACACCGCCCGTCACACCATGGGAGTTGGCCACGCCCGAAGTCGTTACCCTAACCTTTCGAGGAGGGGGGCGCCGAAGGTGGGGCTGATGACTGGGGTGAAGTCGTAACAAGGTAGCCGTACCGGAAGGTGTGGCTGGATCACCTCCTTTCAAGGAGACCAAACCATCTTTATCATCGGGAAAAGAAGTATATACCGAGATAGAGAAGGTCATCCTAAGGTCGTTCGAGATTCGAGATAGAAGGCACTCAAGCTATAGGTCGAGGGACAAGGGCTATTAGCTCAGGTGGTTAGAGCGCACCCCTGATAAGGGTGAGGTCCCTGGTTCGAGTCCAGGATGGCCCACTGCGTGGGGGTTTAGCTCAGTTGGTAGAGCGCCTGCTTTGCAAGCAGGATGTCAGCGGTTCGAGTCCGCTAACCTCCACCACCGCGAGAGAGATTTCAGCATAGTGTTGATAAAGAGACATCATGCTGAGTTCTGAGAACCCAGTAAGAACCTTGAAAACTGCATAGAAAGAGAGTCAAAAGGTAGTACGAACAGACATCAATGTTGATGGAAGGTCAAGCTATAAAGGGCTCACGGTGGATACCTAGGCACGTAGAGGCGAAGAAGGACGTGGCTACCGACGATATGCTCCGGGGAGTGGGAAGCACGCAATGATCCGGAGGTTTCCGAATGGGGCAACCCAATATACGGCCATCTGAATATATAGGATGGCGCGAGCGAACGCAGCGAACTGAAACATCTTAGTAGCTGTAGGAAGAGAAAGCAAAAGCGATTCCCCCAGTAGCGGCGAGCGAAAAGGGACCAGCCTAAACCATTGGTTATTACCAATGGGGTTGTGGGACAGCGATATGGAATCCGGCGGCTAGACGAAGCAGTTGAGAACTGCACCAGAGAAGGTGAAAGTCCTGTAGTCGAAAGTTCAAGGATACTAGCTGAATCCCGAGTAGGTCGGGGCACGAGAAATCCCGATTGAATCATCGAGGACCACCTCGAAAGGCTAAATACTACTACGTGACCGATAGCGCATAGTACCGCGAGGGAAAGGTGAAAAGAACCCCGGGAGGGGAGTGAAATAGAACATGAAACCGTGAGCTTACAAGCAGTTAGAGCTCGATTAAACGAGTGATAGCGTGCCTGTTGAAGAATGAGCCGGCGACTTATAGGCACTGGCAGGTTAAGCCGGGAATGGTGAAGCCAAAGCGAAAGCGAGTCTGAAAAGGGCGATAGTCAGTGTTTATAGACCCGAACCCGGGTGATCTAACCATGTCCAGGATGAAGCTTGGGTGACACCAAGTGGAGGTCCGAACCGACTGGCGTTGAAAAGCCAGCGGATGAGGTGTGGTTAGGGGTGAAATGCCAATCGAACCCGGAGCTAGCTGGTTCTCCCCGAAATGTGTTGAGGCGCAGCGGTAGTGATTATAGATGGGGGGTAAAGCACTGATTCGGTGCGGGCTGCGAGAGCGGTACCAAATCGAGTCAAACTCTGAATACCCATCGAACACACTGCCAGTAAGACGGTGGGGGATAAGCTCCATCGTCAAGAGGGAAACAGCCCAGACCACCAGCTAAGGTCCCCAAATAGATGCTCAGTGGTAAAGGAGGTGAGAGTGCTCAGACAACCAGGAGGTTTGCCTAGAAGCAGCCATCCTTAAAAGAGTGCGTAATAGCTCACTGGTCAAGCGCTCTTGCGCCGAAAATGAACGGGACTAAGCATTTTACCGAAGCTGTGGACTTATTTCGATAAGTGGTAGGGGAGCGTTCTGTAGTAGTGAGAAGCGTTAGCGAAAGCAGGCGTGGACGAGGCAGAAGTGAGAATGTCGGCTTGAGTAGCGAAAACATTGGTGAGAATCCAATGCCCCGAAACCCTAAGGGTTCCTCCGGAAGGCTCGTCCACGGAGGGTTAGTCGGGACCTAAGGCGAGGCCGAAAGGCGTAGTCGATGGACAATCGGTTAATATTCCGATACTGAGTATGGATTGTGGCGGGGGACGGAGAAGGCTAAGTCATCCGGGTGATGGAATACCCGGTCCAAGTATATGAGGTGATGAGGAGCGGCGAAAACGTTCTGAGCCGAGATACGAGAGCGATCCGTTACGACGGAGAAGTGACTGACGTCAAGCTTCCAAGAAAAGCCCGAACCACGATAATCCATATTCACCCGTACCCGAAACCGACACAGGTAGGGTAGTTGAGAATACTAAGGGGCGCGAGATAACTCTCTCTAAGGAACTCGGCAAAATGGCCCCGTAACTTCGGGAGAAGGGGTGCCACCGAGAGGTGGTCGCAGTGAAGAGTCCCAGGCGACTGTTTACCAAAAACACAGGTCTCCGCTAAGTCGCAAGACGATGTATGGGGGCTGACGCCTGCCCAGTGCCGGAAGGTTAAGGAAGTTGGTCAGTCTTCGGATGAAGCTAACGACTGAAGCCCCGGTGAACGGCGGCCGTAACTATAACGGTCCTAAGGTAGCGAAATTCCTTGTCGGGTAAGTTCCGACCCGCACGAAAGGCGTAACGATCTGGGAGCTGTCTCGGAGAGAGACTCGGCGAAATAGGATTGTCTGTGAAGATACGGACTACCTGCACCTGGACAGAAAGACCCTATGAAGCTTTACTGTAGCCTGGAATTGGGTTCGGGCTTTGACTGCGCAGGATAGGTGGGAGACTGTGAATTATTCCTTGTGGGGAATAATGAGTCACTGGTGAGATACCACTCTGTCAAAGCTAGAATTCTAACCTTCAGCCGTTATCCGGCGAGGGGACAGTTTCAGGTGGGCAGTTTGACTGGGGCGGTCGCCTCCTAAAAGATAACGGAGGCGCGCAAAGGTTCTCTCAGGCTGGTTGGAAATCAGCCATTGAGTGTAAAGGCATAAGAGAGCTTGACTGCGAGACTGACAAGTCGAGCAGGGTGGAAACACGGCCTTAGTGATCCGACGGTTCCGCGTGGAAGGGCCGTCGCTCAACGGATAAAAGTTACTCTAGGGATAACAGGCTGATCTCCCCCAAGAGTTCACATCGACGGGGAGGTTTGGCACCTCGATGTCGGCTCGTCGCAACCTGGGGCTGGAGTAGGTCCCAAGGGTTGGGCTGTTCGCCCATTAAAGCGGCACGCGAGCTGGGTTCAGAACGTCGTGAGACAGTTCGGTCCATATCCGGTGCAGGCGTAGGAGCATTGAGAGGATTCTTCCTTAGTACGAGAGGACCGGGAAGAACGCACCGCTGGTGTACCTGTTATCGTGCCAACGGTAAACGCAGGGTAGCCAAGTGCGGAGCGGATAACCGCTGAAAGCATCTAAGTGGGAAGCCCACCTCAAGATGAGTGCTCCCATGGGGTTAACCCAGTAAGGTCACGGGAAGAACACCCGTTGATAGGCTCTAGATGGAAGTCCAGTAATGGATGAAGTCGAGGAGTACTAACAGACCGAGGGCTTGTCCTACCATCATTAGTTCGTACTATGACTCTTAATCTATGCAGTCCTCAGGGCTCTCTCTATCAAATGTGAAAACATAGGTGGCTGATAGCTCTATAGCTTTCCTGGTGCCCATGGCGATGTGGACCCACTCCGACCCATCCCGAACTCGGTTGTGAAACGCATCTGCGGCGAAGATACTTTGGGGGTCGCCCCACGGGAAAATAGCTCGGTGCCAGGTTATTATTCAAAGGCCCCATCACTTTTATATAAGTGATGGGGCTTTTGCTTGTATGAGCACCGTGCTATTTGCCTTTCTGTACTCGCCCCTCACAGCAGAATGGCCACCACCAGCACCCCCACCAGCACCAGAAACACCCCCTGCCCTAGGAGCAACCACCGCCGCTGGATCGGGGCAACGGCGGGTCGGGGGGGAGCGGGGGCCACCCGCGCCCGGGGCCGGGGCGGGGCAGTGGGGTCAGGGCCGATCACTGGAGCCTGCCGCCGCTCCCTAGCAATGATCCGGCCCCGCTCCCGAATCATCCGATCGCATTTCTCCACCCGATGGGCCAACCCCAACCCCTGGTAAAGGGCACGGGCCTGCTCAAACTCCCGCTGCGCCCCCCAGTGATCGTCTAATTTGGCCAGGACAATAGCCTGGTTGAAAAGAGTATCAGCCTGACCGTGGCGATCGCCGATTTCCACCTTTATTGCTAAGGACTGGCCATAGAGGTCAATGGCCCGCCCATACTCCCCCAGGGAAAAGTAGGCAAGGCCCAGATTGGTCAGGGTACTGGCTTGGCCTTTACGATCACCGATTTCCATCTTGATGGCTAAGGACTGGTCATAGAGGTCAATGGCCCGCCGATAGTCCCCTAGGGAAAGGTAGGTACTGCCCAGGTTGGTCAGGGTACTGGCCTGGCCGTTGCGATCGCCGATTTCCTCAAAGATGGCTAAGGACTGGCCATGGAGGTCAATCGCCCGCCCATACTTCCCCAGGGAATCATAGGCACTGCCCAGATTCATCAGGGCATTGGCCTGACCGTTGCGATCGCCGATTTCCTCAAAAATGGGTAAGGACTGGCCATAGAGGTCAATGGCCCGCCCATACTCCCCCAGGGAAAAGTAGGCAAGGCCCAGATTGGTCAGGGTACTGGCTTGGCCTTTACGATCACCGATTTCCATCTTGATGGCTAAGGACTGGTCATAGAGGTCAATGGCCCGCCGATAGTCCCCTAGGGAAAGGTAGGTACTGCCCAGGTTGGTCAGGGTACTGGCCTGGCCGTTGCGATCGCCGATTTCCTCAAAGATGGCTAAGGACTGGCCATAGAGGTCAATGGCCCGCCCATAGTCCCCCAGGGAACTGTAGGCATTACCCAGACTGCCCAGGGCATTGGCTTGGCCGTTGCGATCGCCGATTTCCTCAAAGATGGCTAAGGACTGGCCATAGAGGTCAATCGCCCGCCCATAGTCCCCCAGGGAACTGTAGGAAGTGCCCAGATTGTTCAGGGAGTTGGCTTGGCCGTTGCGATCGCCGATTTCCTCAGAGATGGCTAAGGACTGGCCATAGAGGTCAATGGCCCGCCCATACTCCCCCAAGGAATGGTAGGCACCGCCCAGATTGTTCAGGACATTGGCTTGGCCGTTACGATCGCCGATTTCCTCTTTGATGGCTAAGGACTGTCCATGGAGTTCAATGGCCCGCCCATACTCCCCCAGGGAACGGTAGGTAATGCCCAATCGGTTCAGCGATTCGGCAAACTGGCCCCGTTTCTGGGGATCTGAGGGGGGCTGGGTTTGCCAAGCAGCACCTAAGCGGCTATAGAGATCGACGAGGATGAGGTAGCGTCCCTGGCGATTTAAGGCGGTATATCCCCTGTCCACTAAGTCAAAGGCGGCACTGTACTCTTCTAGCTCGCAGTGGTGGTGAAAGCCATCCAAAAAGTCATCTAGGTCAATGGTTGCTTGGGATAGTCGAGAGACGAAATAGGCCACCGCCCGCTGGTGGGAGTCTGCCACCCAGCCCGCCGCCACCAAGGCCCGCCCCACCTCCGCCGCCACCAATGAATGCAGCGTCCACCGCTCCCCCTGGGCCTCCAGGAACCCCTGCTCCACCAACACCGCCAAATCCGCCGCCGTCGTGGTGGCCACCATCGCCTGGGCCATGGCCAGGGTAACCCGCCGCCGATAGACCCCCACCCGCAACAACACTTCCCGCTGCCCCGGCTCCAACCGCCCCAGCAACACCCCAAACACCGCCCCCACCTGGGCCTCCGGACTGCCCAAGTGCTGCCCCAGCAGATCCACCACCCGCGCCAATACTGGGCCTTGGGGGGGCGGCTCCTCCCCCTGCACCCCATCCACCGCAGACCGCAACTCCGCCGCCACCAACTGCAACACCTTGGGATTGCCCTGGGTCAGGCGCACAATTTCCTCCAGGGAAGTCGTCCCCGTGGCCCCTACCCGCCGCCGCTCCAGATAGGCCACCCCCTCCGACTCCGTGAACCCCCCCAGATCCAGCCGATGGGTACCAGCCGGCAGCACCGGCTCCCGGCTGGTCAACAGCACCATGGAGCCATACCCCTGTTGCTGCCACGCCGCCAAAAATCCCCGCAGGGTCGGCCACCCCTCGGTGGCCATCACCGCCTCCACTTGATCCAGCACCACCAGGTAGGGCCGCTGCATCAATGCCGCTATCAAATACCGCTGGAGGAGTTGATCATCGGTTTGCTCCTCTAGGGCCAGGGACTTAATCTCCTGGTACAGATGGCGACCCACCTCCTGGAACGATGGCTTGAGGTTCAGATTTAGCCAAATCCCCTGGGCAAACCCCGCCGCCCCCACCTGCTCATAGAGCCAAGTTGCCCCCAGAGTCTTGCCACAGCCCCCCGCCCCCACCAACTCCACCAGGGGCACCGGGCGTGGGCTCAACCGTTGCTGCAAAAAGGCTTGGACTTGGGCGCGATCGATCCAGAGGTGCTCCTGCTGCAACCGATCCAACTGCCCCAAGGGCGGCCTGGGTTCAATATTCGGCAGCAATTTCTGCCCTGCCCCGCCAAAGTTCACCGTCTCGGCATTGACGGTGTTCACGAAAGTTACCTGGGCCGAGTCCCGTGCCTGGATATGCTGGGTAGTCTGGGAAGGCTGCTCTGGTGTTGGGGTCTCGTCGCTCATGCAAGGTGCCCACTGCTCCCCCTGAGTATACCCACCCCCTTGCATCACAACCCGCCCAGGAGTCGTGTAGGCAGCGCCCACCGTAAGATCGGCATCCGGAGCAAGATTTTATTCAATCGAAGTTCCCTCAGGGGATGGATCCGGTAGGGTGCATTCGCGAAGCAATGCACCATATATTATTTATTATTCGCGAAGCAATGCACCATATATTCGCGAAGCAATGCACCATATAGGGATGTACTCCTGGGGGGACGGTGCATCGCTGGCGCGGATGCACCCTACGAAACTATCGTGTTGGGGGACAGGTTTCGGGGGCCTAATTAAAGTTGATCGTGGTTCCCTGTACCTCCCCGATCGCGGTGACCTTGGCGCTGTCCTTGGCCTCGATATTGAAGGTGTTTTGCTGCTGGGTCTGGTGGCCGATGTTGATGATTTGCTGGGCCAACTGTTGCAGCTCCTGGGCCAATCCCTGGTGTTCTGGGGCCGCTAGGTCATCCTCTAGGTACACCGCCAACTTCGTGAGCGCCGCCTCCGATTGGGCGGTCTCTACCTGTGCGATCGCGGCCTCGGCCCGTGGGTTGCCCGCAAAATGGCGCTTAATCCGTTGCCAGAGGGCATCTACCTGCGCCCCCGCCCGCTTCAGCACCGCCGGGGTGACGGTTTCCCCGGCCTTACTGGCTGCGGTCTCTAGGAACTTGCTAGCGGCGATCGCTGCGATTGCGGTGACGGTGATGGGATCGGTCATGGTGCCTCCTGCCCAGTAACGATGGTTAGCCTAATTCTGGGCTAACCTGCGACCCTTGCCCACCCTGGGGTGAGTAGAGGACGGGTTCCCAGGAGACGGGTTCCTAGGTGGAAGGCTGGCTGCGGAGCAGGGCCGTAATCTAGGAACCCGTCCCCTCAACAGAAGCATTTAGAAGGGGATGTCGTCGTAGTCCACCTCGGGTTCCGGTGTTGGTGCCACCGGAGCTGGGACCGGAGGGGCCACCGCCACGGGGGGTGGCAATGGGGGCGGTGATCCGGGTGGTGGTGGTGCCGAGTAAGCCGCAATCGGCGGGGGGGTGGGGGGAGTGCCGATGGGCAGAGCCCCCAGAGTATTGAGTCCATAAACCCGCTGGGCCGTCATTTCCACCTGCTTTTCGCGAAACCCTTCTGGGCGCTCCATTGAGGTGATGCTCAGACGGCCCTCCAGCAAAACCCGATCGCCCATGTGATAGGTCTGCTGAATTTCCTGAGCCAGATTGCCCCAACCCAGTACCTTCATTTGCTGAGGGGCATCGTCTGCCTTCAGCCCTGGAAAAACGACGGTGAATTCCGCTATAGCGGTTTGGGTGTCTTGGGTATAGCGGAGTTGAGGATCACTGATCAACTCCGCCATGAGAGTGCAGTGGTTCATCGAATACTCTCCTCGGCGTAGTGAATACCCTGTTCTTGCTCAATGAAGGCTTGAACACGGGTGCGATATTCCCGGAGGGTGGTTTCCACCCAGTCTCGATCTTCGCTACTGGCAAAAATGTGAACCAAGGGTTCCCCCGCATCGGGTAACACCAGCAGCCAACTATCTCGGTCTTGGTCCAGAATTTTAACACCATCCACCAGTTCCAACTGCTCAGGGGCATGGCTCTCAACCATGTGGCGCATCAACGCCCCCTTCACCGTCCAGGGACAGCGTAGGGTTTGAGATCGATGGGAAACACGGGGAAGTTCCGACCAAATCTGACCCAGTGTATGCTCTTGAATGGTCAGCATTTCAATCAGCTTGGCAATGCAGAACATGGCATCAAAGCCGGGATGCAGTTGGGGGAAAATAAAGCCCATGTCGCTGCTGCCCCCCAAAACCACATTGGGGTTGGTTTGACAGGCTTCCATCAGGGCGGTGGGATTCACCTTAGTGCGAATGATCTGGCCATCGTGGCGGCGGGCAATGTGCTCAAGGGCTCCAGTTGCGTTCACCGGCACCACCACCGTTCCCCGAGGGTTGGCCGTGAGGATCATGTGGGCCATGAGGGCGGTTAGGCTTTCTCCCCGAATGGGGGTACCCACTTCATCCACGAGAACAAATTGTTCACCGTTGGCAGCAACCTGGACGCCAAAGGTCGCTTGGAGGGCTTGTACCACTTGCCCCAGTTGCGACAGCATAATTTCTCGCTCTGGGATAGAGAGGGCGATTTGTCCTAGGCTAGCGTTGAGCACCACGGCATCACAGCCAAATTTCCCTAGGAGTTGGGGCAGTACGGCCCCAGAAACCGCGTAGGCGTAGTCAATCACGACCTTGGATTTGCTGTTCCGTACAGCCTCCACCGTTAAGTGCTTCTCGAAGGCGGTGCTGTAGGTATCGATTACGCGACTGGGATAGGTGACTTGGCCGATCTCGTGGATCTGGGCGCGGCGCAGATCTTCTTTGAAGTAGGCCCCTTCAATCTTTTTCTCTTTACCCTTGGGAATGTTAATGCCCTTGTCGTCAAAGAATTCGATCAGGATGTGATCGGCCCGATCGGGGTGTAGCCGCATGTGGATGCCTCCAGCGACGCCCAGGGTGGGCAGCACGGCCCGAGCGACGGGAATGGCGGTGGCATCTAGGTTCTGAATGTTGATGCCCACAGACATAAGGCCAGAAATCAGCGATCGCGATACCATTCGCGAAATTGTGCGCTGATCACGAGAAATAGTGACGTGGGAGCCCGCCTTGAGGGTGGAGCCGTAGGCTGCTCCTAGCTTCACGGCAAATTCCGGGGTGATATCAATGTTGGCTAGCCCCGAAACCCCTCGCTGGCCAAAAAGATTCCGTTGGGCCGTATTGCCCCAAATCAAATTGATATTCAATGTTGCCCCCGACTCAATCTGCTTGCTAGGCCAGACCCTGACACCGGGACTAATTTGGGCCTCTTCTCCCACCGTGGACAGTGCCCCAATGACGGCCCCTTCTAGAACATGGGCGCGGCGATCTACGCGGGTGCCGCGACCAATCACGCAGGCCCGCAGATGGGCTTCTTCACCGATGATGGCTCCATTCCAAATGATGGGACGCTTGAGGTCCGCATCATTCCCGACGGTAACATTGTCCCCAATAATCGTACCGGGCTCAATATTGACTCGGGCTCCAATGCGACAATTGCTGCCAATCATTAGGGGAGCCTGCAACTTGGCCGTGGGGTCAATGTCGGTCCTCTCCCCAATCCAAATCCCCGGCGACTTTTCTTCGTAGTAATCCAGGTCCATCTGAACCTTGCGATATAGGGAGTCGTATTGAGCATCGCGGTAGGCATCCAGGTGGCCCACATCACACCAGTACCCCTCGGCAACATAGCCAAACATGGGCTCTCCCTTTTCTAGGAGTAGGGGAAACAGGTCTTTAGAAAAGTCACATTCCTGATCGGTGGGCAGATAGTCCAGGACCTCCGGTTCTAGGATGTAGGTACCTGTATTGACGGTGTCGGAAAAGATTTCACTGGAGGAGGGTTTTTCCAGAAATCGTTTAATACGACAATCTTCGTCGGTGATGACTACCCCAAACTCGATGGGGTTGGGCACATGGGCCAGAATCAGGGTAGCCTTGGAGCCGCGCTCCTTATGGAAGCGGATGGCGGCTTGGAGGTCAAAATCGGTGATGCCATCCCCGCTGATGACCAAAAAGGTGTCGTCCAGCAGATCGCCAATGTTTTTTACGCAGCCAGCGGTGCCGAGGGGTTGATCCTCCTCGACGGCATAGGTCATACGAATGCCAAAGTCTTGCCCATCCTGGAAGTAGTCCCGCATGACGTCGGGTAGGTAGTACAGCGTGGCAATGACTTCATTGACACCGTTCCGCCTCAGGAGGTTGACAATGTGCTCGGCAATGGGCCGATTCAAGATCGGTACCATGGGTTTGGGTAGATCACAGGTTAAGGGACGTAGTCTAGTCCCCGATCCCCCGGCCATTAGCACTGCTCGCATTCCAACCTCCTTATGCTGCTGTTCAATAGAGTGATGCCATTTCTGGGATGTCATCCATCACGATGATCTAGATGATCTCGGTAGGGCCATTTCGTCTGGATGTTCCAGAGTGACCGTTGGCACCCTCCAATATCCGCTCTTAGCGTTCACTTTATCTCCCATCATCGGAGGACATGGCGCATAGAACATCTACCAAACAGCAGAGACGCCTGGTAAATCCACCCTGAGAAGACTAAAGAAACCCTGACGTTGTTATTTTAATAGGTAGAGATACCGAGCACTCAGCTTAGGAGCAAGGAGATCATGCCTCAATTGATTGGTATTGTGCTGCTGATTGGTTATGGCGTGGGTGCGTGGCGGTTTTGGAAAGGGTTCCACCGCACCAATTTCAGCGGCGGACGATTGACCATGACGGCCTTGTGGCCAATCCTGTTGGTGGTAAACAAGTCTTACCGCCAAAATTTCAATAAGGCGCTGAAGGGCTAGTACCGCAAGGCGGAAGGCGGAATCCAGGAGTCGGAATCCAGGAGTTCAGAATCCAGGAGTCAGAAGGATGTAGGGCTGTGCCCGTGCGTAGCAGGATAAAAGGGGATTCCAAGACACGCAAGGGGTTTCCCTCTGGTAAATAGGTCGAGCCCCATTCGCCCTATCCATGTCCGTACAGATCTGGTCAGGTTATCGAGGGAAAAGTTTTTGAGCGTTTCATCCAGTTCTTGGAGCGAGCGATTGGGTTTAGTCGCTGACCGCTTTGACCGTGAATATCGGGGACAGGTGCCGGACATCCCTGACTCTGTGCAGACGTTGCCGGTGTTTCAAGCTTGGGCAACGGGCCATCTGTCTGCCCAGATCGCCTCTCCGTTTTGGACGTTGGCGAAGCCCCAGAAACGTCAGACCTGTCTGGATCTGGGCTGTGGGGCTAGTTTTTTGGTGTATCCGTGGCGAGAGTGGGATGCACGGTTCTATGGTCAGGATATTAGTGGGGCCATCTGTCAGATGGTTAATTCCCGAGGTCCTCAGCTTAATTCCAAGCTGTTTAAGGGGATGAAGCAGGCTCCGGCCCATAAGTTGGAAGACTACGAACCGGAGCAGTTCGATCTTGTCATCTCGACGGGGGTGACTTGTTACTACTCGCTGGACTATTGGGATCAGGTGCTGACTCGGGTGAAGCCTCTGCTCAAGCCGGGGGGCTCTGTTGTGTTTGATGTGCTGGATCCGGATAAGCCTCTGGCGGAGGATTGGGCCATTTTGGAAATGTATCTGGGGGCGGAGGTGGATCTGACGCCTCTTAAGGATTGGAGATCGCAACTTAAGTCATCTCAGGTCAAGATTCAAAAGGAGCAGCCAGGGGAATTGTTTCACCTATTCAAGGTGGTGTTTTAGCTGAGTGCCAGGGATTGTAGGTGAGAGTGCGATCGCACCTATAATCCCGCCAGCGTTGATGACTTCAACGCTTTAGGGCCAGAAAACCACCTAAGCTAAGGGCTGGGGTCAATATCTGCCCCTATCGTTGCGTTGCTGCTATCGAGTCATGATTCAGTTCAGCCAAAGCGCCCTCCGCGAGATCAAACGCCTCCAAAGTCGCCAAGCTTTCCCCAATGGGGTCGTGCGTCTTGCGATCGCGGCGGGAGGCTGCGCAGGACTTCAGTACCATCTCAGCTTTGACGAGGTTCAACCCACCGCAGCGGATCAAACCCTGACGGTTGAGGGAATCAAGGTTGTTGTCGGCCCCGAAACCTTGCCCCAGTGCGACGGCATGACAGTGGATTACGCCGAAGACCTCATGGGGGGCAACTTTCGCTTTACCAATCCTCTGGCAAAGCATACCTGTGGCTGTGGGGTTTCCTTTAGTCGAGAGGCTCCGCCAGCGGTGGCTGCCGCAGACTGCACCACCGTTGGCTAGGGGCTGTGGATAATTGGTAGAACATAGGAACTACTTCTGGTAGACTAAGGGCAAATGATCACTTGCCCATTCCATTCCTGGAGTTTGCCTCATGACCCCTTTTCAGCAGCATGGTGCCTTCAGTTGGTGCGAATTGATGACCTCAGATCCCACTGCCGCCCAAGCCTTTTACGGTCCTCTCTTCGGTTGGACGATGCAGGCTGGGGATATTCAAGATATGCCCTACACGACGATTTCAGTGGCTGGGGCAGAAAAGGGGGGTATCGCTGGACTACCCCCTTCCAGCCCCAACATGCCGCCGGCTTGGGGCGTCTATATCACCGTGGATGATGTAGACGCGACGGCAGCCCAGGCCCAGGAGTTGGGGGGCCAAGTGCTGATGCCGCCGATGGAGATTCCGACGGTGGGCAAATTCGCCCTGTTGCAAGATCCCCAGGGCGCTACTTTCTGCGTCATTACCTATGCTGCGCAGGCATGACCACGTCCGCCCTACTGAGTCAATCTAGAGGCTGTAACCGCCCCATAGCCAGATTCCTGGTATGGGGCGGTTACAGCCCTTAACCAAATTGGGCCTTGGCCTTGGCGTAGACCTCGGCGGTGATTTGCTGAAGACCCTGGTCTTGGGCAAATTTTTCAATTTTTCTGCGGGCAGCAGGGCGAACAAAGAAGGGGATCTCCTTAAGGCAGGCTTCAGCCTCAGGGGTCCATTCCACAGATTGACTCATGAGCGGTATGGGGAAAGGTGTTCTCTACTCTAAGGTAGTGCTTACGGAGATGGGTGCAATAAGCCTAATGGTCGCAAATTGGTCGGGGTTTGGGTATCCTAGCCCTCAGGCATGAAATTACTGCGATGGCAATGAACAAGCGGTATCCGGTACGGGGTTTGATGGGGGCATTCTTACTCAGCGTCCTGGTAGCATTCGGCGGCGTTGGTCTCCAATATGTCCGCGCTGATGGAATGCCGGGAGCTGCCCCGGCCACCCCCAATGATTCTGGATCGGACGCCGCGCCTAGGGTCAATACGGAAGCCAATACCAGGGCTGAATCCTACACCCGTGCCATGGAGATCGGCTATGCCGCCGCCGAAGCCAGGGACTATCACACCGCATTGATTAACTTTCGTCGAGCTCTAGAAGCCCGACCGGGTGATCGCTATGCCCTAGCCGCGATCGCGAATATGGAGAGCTACATTGCCCAACAACGGGCAGAGGCCGCCAAACGCCAACGGGCTATGGATTTGCAGAGCCTACTCACCAGGGCGGTGAATGTCCGGGACTGGGCCTGTGCAGCGGCATCCTTAGATGAGCTGATTACCCTAGTCCCCCCCAACTCCCTCGATCGTGCCCAATTGGTGACCTATCGCGGTGAGGTCGCAGGCTTTTTGGAAGCCCGTGACACGGTGGAAAACTGGTCAGGGGTGTGTCCCGGTTAAGGGACTGTCGATCCCAGGATGTTAAATCCTCTAAGGGAAGCGATTCAGGGGGGACAAGAGTCGCTATGATGCCAGGAGCAATCGTGCTGCTGTCTTTCTACGCGCTCCCCACCAGGGTTGCCCTGCCACCATGATCGAACCCGCCGAATTTGTCTCGCCCTCCACAGACGACTCCGCCCATCTCTCCAACCTGCGATCGTTAGTACAGCGGGTCATGGCTGACGGCAAGATTTCTCGGGAAGAGGCTAAACAGTTGCGCACCGCCCTATTTGCCGATGGCCAATTGACCCCCGATGAGTTAGATGTTGTTCGCAAGGCGATGCGAGAGTACCTAGGGGACGAACCTCTAGAGTTTGACTGGGATTAACCGCCATGGGACTTTCAGTCCAACCGGGCAATAGCTATCCATTAGGCGCAACCATTTCCGAAGATGGCGTCAACTTTTGCCTCTATTCCAAATATGCCACCGGCATCGACCTGCTGCTGTTCGACAGCCCCGATGACCCCTATCCGTCCCATACTATTCACCTAAATCCCCAGGAACATCGCTCCTTTCACTACTGGCATGTCCTGGTACTGGGGATAGGGGTAGGGCAAGTATATGCCTACCGGGCCGCAGGGCCTTACCTACCGGAGGAAGGACTCCGCTTTGATCCCACCAAGGTATTACTGGATCCCTATGCCCATGCGGTCGTAGGCCAAGGTAACTATGATCGCCAAGCTGCCTGTCACCCTGGGGAAAATTGTCCCTGGGCCTTGCGGGGCGTCGTCATGGACAGTCGCGCCTACAACTGGGAAGGTGACATTCCCCTAGAGATTCCCTACGCCAACAGCGTGATTTATGAAATGCACGTAGGGGGCTTTACCCGCCATCCCAGTTCCGGAGTCTCCCCGGAAAAACGAGGCACCTTTGCCGGGGTGATTGAGAAAATCCCCTACCTCAAGTCCCTAGGCATTACCGCTGTGGAACTCCTGCCCATCCACCAATTTGATGAGCGGGACGCCCCTCTAGGGTTAGAAAACTATTGGGGCTACAGCACCGTTGCCTTTTTTGCCCCCCACCGAGCCTATAGTTCCCGCCAAGATCCCCTGGGGCCAGTTGAGGAATTTCGCGACATGGTAAAAGCCCTGCACCGAGCGGGGATTGAGGTGATTTTAGATGTGGTCTTTAACCATACTGCTGAGGGGGATGAACGGGGGCCAACCCTCTCCTTTCGGGGCTTGGATAATCTGACGTACTACATTCTGGATGAGAACAATCTCACCCACTATGCTAACTACAGTGGCTGTGGCAATACGGTCAAGGCTAACCATGCCGTGGTGGGGCGCTTGATTTTAGATTGCCTACGCTACTGGGTTTCGGAAATGCACGTGGATGGGTTTCGCTTTGACCTAGCCTCGGTGATGGCCCGAGACAAGGATGGCACGCCCCTAGTGGATCCCCCTATCATCTGGAGTATTGAGTCGGATCCGATTTTGGCCCGCACAAAACTGATTGCTGAAGCCTGGGATGCGGGGGGCTTGTATCAGGTGGGCTCGTTCATTGGCGATCGCTTTGCGGAATGGAATGGGCCTTTCCGAGATGATGTGCGTCAGTTCATCCAGGGGGCAAACGGTACTGTCGGCCATCTGGCGGCCCGCATTTTGGGGAGCCCCGATATTTTTAATGACCCCGATCGGGAAACCAACCGCAGCATTAATTTTGTCACCTGCCACGATGGGTTCACCCTCAGGGATGTGGTGTCCTATGACAAAAAGCATAATGAGGCCAATGGCGAGGGCAACCGGGATGGCAGCGATGCCAACTTTAGTTGGAACTGCGGGGTGGAGGGCAATACTGACGATCCCGCTATTCAAGCCCTACGGCAGCGGCAAATGAAAAACCTGATCACGGTATTATTCATGGCTCAAGGTACTCCCATGGTGCTGATGGGGGATGAAAGTGGCCGAACCCAGATGGGAAATAATAATGCCTACTGTCAGAACAGTCCCCGATCTTGGATGAACTGGGATACTCTGATGGAACAGCAGGAAATTTGGCGCTTTACCCGAGATGCGATCGCGCTAACCCAGAGTCTCCAAATCTTTCAGCAAACCCATTGGCTAGCGGTGAGTGATCGCTTCATCAACGGCCCCCATCTGATCTGGCATGGCGTTCAACTTTATGACCCAGACTGGAGCGACCACTCCCATTCCCTAGCCTTTACGCTGTACCATCCCGCCGCTCGGGAAAAACTCCACGTCATGATCAATGCTTACTGGGAACCCCTGACCTTTGATCTGCCCAAAAACCTGACCGAGAGTCGCTGGCATCGCATTATCGACACGGCCCTGCCACCACCAGAAGATATTGTTGCCCCTAACGGGAGTACGCCTTTTGCAGAGAGTAAATATCAGGTAATGGCACGCTCCTGCGTTGTTCTAATCGCACAGGGCATTTAGGGCGCGTGGACAATTAATGAGGAAAACCTTGCGGGGTAGGCATGACCACGCCCGCCCTACTGCATCAAGATAGGGGCTGTAACCTCCCCATAATCAGGAATCTGGCTTTGATTGTCCCCAGCCCCTAGGCAGCTTCCATCCAGTCATAGATTTTCTCTAGTTGCTCCAAGGTGATCAGGCCATACTGCCATAGCACCATGGGCAGTGGCCCTGGATCCTGCTCACAATGGCGGAGCGCCACCTGGATGGAGGCTTGGGACACCGCCAACTCATCCTGCAAAAACTGAATCAAGCCGGTATTTTGTCGTGTCATCATTTGCTGCACCGTTGCTTGCTAATCCTGTAGAACCGATACCGACTTGTTTGTAGTGTGCTCATGGTTTTGCCTGATTGTACCTAAGGCTGTCTATCCTGCACGGGTCGGATAACCGATACAGGAAAACAGGGCGGCATTTCTGAAAGCCTCAGGAATTTAGGCTTCGAGGGCGTATCCAAGATTTGGCAGAAACGACCTAAGGAAGGTTATGAGCCCTCTGGACGGGCTAACTCCCTGGAGTGGCTTTGCCAACGCCTTGCTTGAATACCATTAGGTTATACACACCCAAGCCCTATGCCAAAGGTAGGCCCATCGCCAACGGGCAGGCTCCGCCTTTCTTGAATGCCGTTAGGCTATACATACCCTCACACCCTACGGATGGGGCGTTATTTTCCTGCGAGGCCCTAAGTAGACTAATGGACATGAAACCCGCGTTAGCGAATTGCTTCGCTAACGTTGGTTGAGATTTTGTGGATACGGTTTCCAATCGTCGCTTTTCCAACAATGAAATGCGCCCATCACAGGACACCAGCAGGATTTAGAGTCTGATTAGCGTACCCGATTTTGTGGGGATTTAGGGTGCGATCCCCAGGGGAAATTTATATTAAATGTAACGTAAAGCGACAAAAGTACACCTTGTGACCTTGGAGCTATCGGGGATCTGCCGTCTCTGGTGGTGCTGATTCCACCGCTTCGGGTTCTCCCGTCGCCAGCCATTCAATATCAACAGTATCGCCCACAGCGATTCCCAGTTCTCCAGCCCGTCCTCCCCGTAGCTCGATTACATAACTGACCAGTTGACGACCAGGACCATAGGTCGGACAGGGATTTGCTGTACAAGGTGGCACATTTTCCGCAATCCCGACAATTTCTCCCCCCTGCACAAACACCATATCCAGGGGAATCACCACATTTTTCATCCAAAAACTGACGGGGCGGGGCGGATTGAAGGGAAACACCATGCCTCGGTTATCCGGTAGTTCTTGTCGATACATCAGCCCTACGGCCTGTTCCTGGGGAGTGCTAGCCACCTCTAGACCAATGGTCTCTGTCCCTAATTGCACCTGGGCCGTAATTGGCAGCACTTGGCCAGCGGGCACATTCCCAGCAGATGCCTGCGCTAAAGGCGCAGACTGAGGGGCCGAAGTAGGAAAGGTACTGGGAGAAGACACGGCATTTTCTGTCGCAACTGACGAAACCAAAGGTGACTGAGGACACCCAGCTAAAGTCAGGCAGCCTAGGGATAAAACCCCGACCCAAAGGCGAGTTAATCGGAATGACGCTTTATCTGGTGCCCCGGCGGTTGCTCCAGAGGCGACTATCCCTAGGGGAACCTGATTTCGCCTGGGATGCCAGGGATAGACAGGGGAAGAGGGTTGGGTTAGTGCTAACGATCGCCGCCACAACAAGATCAAAAGACGCATGGATCTGGGTATCTCCTAGCTTTCCCGCAATACGTAACCGACTCCCCGGACGGTTTGAATTAGACGTTTTTCGTCATTGCCATCAATCTTGAGTCGTAGGTAGCGGACATAGACCTCGATAACATTAGATTCCCCCATAAAGTCATAACCCCACACATTTTCCAGGATTTGCTCCCGAGTCATGACCTCCCGAGGGTGCTCCATGAGATAGCGCAGCAGCTCAAACTCCTTCATCGTGAGGTCGATAGTGCGACCGTTACGGTTAGCCGTACGACTGGCTAAATCTAAGGAGAGTTCCCCAAAACGCAACTGCTCCGCCGTCACCTGACCGGGCTGGAGATAGGTCTGCACCACATTCAAAAAAGCATCGGTGCGGTAGGGCTTAAGGCAATAATCGTCGGCTCCAGCCTCTAGACAGGCAATACGGTCCTCTAGCGTATCTCGGGCCATGAATAGCAGAATGGGGCTGCAAAATCCGGTGCCTCTCAGGTCTTGGCACACCGTTAGCCCAGATTGGTTACCTAGGAGCCGATCCACCACTACTAAGGCGGGCTTGAGGCGCTTGGCCTGTTGCACCCCCTCGCCAGCGGATCGCACCAGAACGGCTTCGTAACCGGCTTCTTCTAGATCCTGGCTCAGATGGGTGGTGAGGTCATCGCTGGTGGCAATGATTAACACCTGCGGCGGCGGCGCGAGTGGGTCGATATCCATACCTCAGCATCCTAGACCAACGGCAGGCGATCGCCCAGACTACTGCGACGCCATCAGACTGCCGTTGATTATAGCCCCTAGGGCAGCTCCACCGATGTGGGCTTGGCAATGTGGGGGAGCCCCCAGCCCAGCTTTTCCCGCAATACCCGGAAAAACTCTGGGGGGCGGAGACGAATAAAACGAGCTGGATACAGTGCTCGCTGCGTCTGTACCCGGTCTCCCGGCAACACATAGCAGCCAGCATTGCCATCCACCACCATGACCAAGGGGTCGGGATTGGCGGAGGTAATGCTCACCAGCTCTGTATCGGGAAAAACCAGTCCCCTTGAGGCCAGTGAATGGGGGCAGATGGGGGTAAGTTGAGTGACGGGTACCCCTGGCGTAATCACCGGTCCTCCCGCTGAAAGGGAATAGGCAGTAGATCCTGTGGGGGTCGAAATAATCACCCCATCGGCGGCAATATCTACGGGGGAATGGTGGCCTACGGTGACCTCAAAGTGACACATGCTGGTGAGGGGCTCGCGGTGAATCACCATTTCGTTGAGGCAGAGGGCTTCCCAGATCAACCGTTCTTCGTGGAAGAGTTTTACTGCCACCATGGCCCGGTCTTCGATTTCGTAGTTGCCTTGGAGAACCTGCTCAATGGCTTGGGGCATTTGGTTCAAGTAGGCTTCTGTCAAAAAGCCCATATGACCTGTGTTGACGGTGAGCAGAGGGATGCCCGCTGGGGCCACCTGTCTGAAGGCAGATAATACGGTGCCGTCTCCTCCTAGAACCACTGCAAAGAGCATACCTTCATCGAAACCTGTAGGCACCAAGCTCTCAATTGAGGCGTGGCAGAGGGGCCGCTCTGGCCGAGAATAGCCTAGGAGCCCGCCTGCCCCTGTAGCCATTTGTACGGGATAGCCGAGGTCCATGAGTTTTTGTCGCCAGAGGTCTGCTACTTCGCAGGCTGCTGGCTTGATGTCATTGAAGATGATGCCGACTTTGGGCACGCGCTGCTTCCGAATAAAGGGAGATTAAAATTCTTAGGGAAGTCCCTACCTGGATACCAGATGCCCAATGCGTTCTGGGTGTCGTGGGTTGGAATTTACCTTTTGACTAGGCTACCGCCTTTTTCCATCGCTTGAACAGCCTCTTGCGGGGTGATTGCCTGAGGATGGCTGTTCGTCTTAACCCGCTTCCTAAGGCTCCCTGATGGCCCCTGCCCAATATTCCTGCATTACCGTAGAAGGGGACCGGGGAAGAGGGCTTGGCCCCACGGGTAACGGTCTGTTGATGTTTTGGAAAATGAGGCTTGTGCTAAAAAAACTAGGGCTAAATAAAATACTTGCGATCGCGGCGGTTATCGTGCTCCTACTTGGGGGCTGGACCACCGCTGCTCGGGCGGGCATTGTCACCCAGGACGTGGTGTATTCCGTCGCTGGCCAATCCTACGAGGGTTACATTGCCCGCAATGAAGGCTTTGGAGACCAGCAGCCCATAGTGTTGCTGGTCCATGACTGGAATGGCTTGGATGAGTATGAGAAACGCCGTGCCCAGATGTTGGCAGAGCGAGGCTATACGGCTTTTGCCGTGGACCTCTACGGTCAGGGGGTGCGCCCGAGCAATGCTGAGGAATCTCAGGCAGAGAGCGGCAAGCTTTACCGCGATCGTGCTGCCATGCGAGAGCGGTTATTTGCAGCGCTAGAGCGAGCCCGTCAGATGCCGGGGGTCGATCCGCAGCGGGTGGTGGCCATCGGTTACTGCTTTGGGGGGGCTGCTGTCCTGGAATTTTCCCGTGCTGGAGCCGATATTGAGGGGTTTGTCAGCTTTCACGGGGGCCTAGCCACCCCCGAAGAACAAGACTATACCCAAGCAACAGGACCGATCCTTGTGCTCCATGGCGCAAATGATCCCGTTGCCCCCATGGCTGAGGTTGCGGCCCTGGCAGAGGATCTCACTGCCGCTGGCGTGGATTTTGACATGGAACTCTATGGCGGAGTGCTTCACTCCTTTACGGTATGGGGGGCGAATGCAGGTAGTTCCCGTTACGATGGCCGCGCCGATCTGAAATCCTGGGATGCGCTCTTGACCTTCCTGGATGAGCAATTTCGCTAGGGGTTGTGGCAAATCAAAGTCAGATTTCTTGTTATGGGCCAGAAAAGGTTGGGCTGCTGCGACAGAATAGTAACTATTTCAGCCTAGGTGTACTAAGGGGCTACGGCGGGGGACTGCTGCCATACCAGATGTTCAATACGCTGGAAGTCGCGGTTAATCTCCTGCCATAGTGCCTTGTTGTGGGGGTCAATACGGAGGGCTTTTTTAAGGGAATGACGCGCCTTTTCATATTGGCCATGGCGAATGAGATGCCGTCCCCAGCGTTGATAGGTAATGGCTCGCCATTGGCGAACCTCTGTATCCTGGGGCAAACGTTGGGCTAAACCATCCACCAGTGCGATCGCTCTCGGAAAGCGCTGGGTTTGAAACAGAGTTTGAAGTTGTCGGTAGGCCCGCTGTTTGAGGGTATGTTCCTCGGAAGACAGGTCGGGGTTGACGAGAACCTCAACGGTCGGGGGAGTCGTTACCGTTATTGGGGGTTGGGTTGAGGGCCGGGGGGCTGGACGAACCGGGAGGGTTGACACCAGCCGTTGATAGGCTTGGGTGATGCAAATGAATCGATCCTCGGCGTTGCGATCGCCGGGATTGACATCGGGATGGTAACGCCGAGCAAGACGACGATAGGCTGCCTTGACCTCGTCAAAGGCGGCGTTTTCCCGTAGCCCTAGGGTTCGATAATCCTCTGCAAGTTGCCTATGCACCGATAGCCCCAAAATTTATCGATAAGTCTATCTTGTTTACCCATAACCAGCACCTTTCTCACCAGCAGTAGATTTCTCAGAGAACACTAGTCCTGCTACTGGGCAGGGCGGGTTTTGAAAGACCATCCCCCCATTACCCGCCAAATCCGAGCCAAACCCGCCCTACGGGATCTATCTATCACCGCCTGCATTGGGCGCGGAAACCGCGCCCCTACCCCAAATACCCCAACACCGATCACCCGGCGACTGGGCAGGGCGGGTTTTGAGCCTCCCATCCTGAATTACCTGGTACATACGAGCCAAACCCGCCTCTACGGCGATCACCCCAATACCCCCAATACCGGTCACCCAGCAACAAAGGCAACCACAAGGGATTGCCCCTACGGAAATAACTCCAACCCCCCTTCACCCTTCACCCTCACACCCTAACTCCCAGCCCTGCAAAACCCCATACAGGCCCCAAATAGCGAGGGGGCGGAGGTAGTGGCAGGCGCGGAAGGTGCCGAGGGCGGTGATGGCTTCTGGGGTGCGGAACTGGAGGCCGTGGGTGTAGATTTGCTGGACTACTGCTTCGGTGATGGCAAAGGCTTTATCTACCTGGCCCATTTGGGCGAAAAACGTGGCGAGGCCGAAGTTGATGCCGGTCCACACTTCGAGCTGGTGGGTGCCGTCGGGGTCTTCGGGGGAGCCATCGGGGAGGACGCCGTTGGCAGCGCCGATGGGGATGCCGGGTTGGGCCGACCGGAACGTGCCTGTTTGGGAACCGATGAACTTTTGCTCCTGGGGTCGGGCTTGGGTGGCGGCGTAGTTGTTGAATTTTAAAAAACAGGCGTCGTAGATAGCTGCTAGGGCCGATTGCACGTATTTCTCTTCTACCAAGTCTGGTAATTCCATTAGGCGGGCGCAGAATTGGCCGCAGAGCTGATCTGCCATTACCACGGAGGAGTCGCTGCCGGTTTCTAGGCGGTAGTAGCGTCCGTTCCAGAGGCGCTTATGGTAGACCTTGCGGCTTTGCTCTAGCCAACGACGATATTGGGTGACGAGGATGGGGGTATTGCCGGGGGCACGTCCGGCGGCGGTGAGGGTATCGGCGATCGCGATCGCACTTTCCAATGCTGCCATCCATAGCCCCCCACAGTAGGCACTAAGGCCCTTGAGCTGCCAATCGTCAAAGGTTTGGTCTGGGGCTCCACCATTTTCGGGAATGCCGTCGCTGTCGGTGTCAAAGCGCTTCAGATACTTGAGGGTTTCCGTCACCGCCGGCCAGCAGTCCGCCAGAAAGTCCCCATCGGTGGCCCCCGTCATCTTGTAAGCCCGGTAGACCTGGATGACGAAATCACTGGGCAGGTCTTTCCACTGGTTGCAGTCTTGGTAGCTGGTGTAGTTGGTTTTGACAAAGGGATGCTCGTTCGGTGCGCCCAAATCATGGGGGGTTGCCCCTGGAAGCTTGCGGGGAGCGTAATGGTCGGTTTCGCCTATGGTGTAGTAATAGCCAATGATACGGGGGTGATCATCCGCCGTAGGAATGGCACGAGCAAAGGCGCGAATCACTGCCTTCTCCAGTTCTGGCCACAGAATCAGGGTGGCGAATCCGCCGTAGAGACGCACATCCAGGCTCTCGTACCAGCGATAGTCTACACATTCCAATACCCCAAATTGGCCCACGGGGTCAGTCTCGGTCGCCGCCGTCCACAGGGTACCGCCACTGGTGAGGTCATAGAGTTCGTTGAACAGGGCCATCTTGAACCAGTCAGGAAAATCCGGTTGGTCAAGGATTGGCTGTTGCCAGTTGATAATCTGCTGTCGCCAGGTGGTGTAATTTGCCAACGCAGTTTGGGCAATCACCCACGCATTCTGCCCCTCCCGGCCAAAAAAGTCCGTATAGCGGCGATAGTCTGCCACCCCCGCCGCATATTCCGTCACCGGCAGATCCCAAACCAGGGTCATGGGCATCTGCCGCGTTTCCCCTGGCTGGAGGGTAAAGCGAACTGCGATCGCGCCCCCGATCTGTTCTCCCGCTGCCGCAGGGCGATCGTCCCCGCTATTCACCAGGGAACCATCTATGGCAAAACCATTCCACAGATCACCCCCATCCCCCACTGGGTTCCAGCGGGTGTGATAGAAGACTTCTACACCGGGTTGAGTCAGGGTCGCGATCGCCCATTGTCCCTCCCCCTCGGTCGGAGTAATCCCCGGTGAGATCGCCCCATTCATCACATACCCAACCGCCGCCCCTGTTTGCACCAACCGGTTAGCATTGCCCGCACTCTGACCAATAGCCGACACATAGTCGTAATAGGGGCTGCCGTCATCCCGCTGCAACACCTGGGGCGACTTTGCAGTATTAGTAAACCAGCCCACCATGTTCTGCCAACTCAGCAGAATACTGAGGGTAATGGGCTGATCCGTCGGATTATGGGCTGTCCACAGGAACACCGCCACTGGATAGCTGGCTTCCTGGTAGTTTCGAGCCCAGATGGGGGAGAACTGTTCACAGGTGAGCTGCGCCTGGAACACGTTCTCATAGACATACCAACTGCGGGGGTAGAGGGCGTGGTAGGTGCCAGTGGAGAGTGGGGGAGAGGCGGGGAGTTCTGAATTTTGAATTTTGAATTTTGAATTTTGATTTGAATTTTGAAGTGTTGCGGGATACCATTGCCATTGCCCCAAGGTTCCATCCGTGGGTGCTTCTGTGGACAGGGCATAGGCTTGGCGCTGGTCGCCCCATTGTTCAAACACACTGAACTGGCAGGCGGGAAAGGTCTGAAAGGTGTGTTCACCGCCGTCTAGGTGCCACAGATTGAAGTCGCCGTGGGGCGATCGCCCGATGCAGCCCGCGCCGAAGCCTCCCAGGGGAGCACCATGGTGGGGACCGTCATCTAGATTACTGGCATAGCGAACGATGTAGTGGTGTTCCCAGCCCTGACCGATAGGGTGGTGCCAGGTGCAAGGGGGAATGCAAGGAAGATGGTCTACCATAAGTGCCCAATGTCAATCGCAAGCGACCTCACAAGTCAGCGTCGCCCAAGGATTGTAACTGGTTGGTGTGGGCAGCGGAGAGTCGCAGGCAGGAGCAAAACCTTAGTCTTCCAAGATACAATTTTAACCCTGATCCCAAGGGAGTCGCTGCGACCTGCGTTTAAGGGTGTCGGCTCGGACATGGAAAAATCTCTCACCTTTCTTGGAAGGTGAGAGGCAGGGTGTAGAACCGTGCATTATCGGCAGGCAAAAATGCCGGGGGCGTAGGCTTCAATCACCTTGCCCGTATGGTGGCAGGTGATCATCAAGTAGTCGCAGTGGGGGCATTGGGTGCGGACCACGCCACTCTCAGCGAGATGGTGGCGCTCAGCATCGCCGCCACAGTTGGGACAATTCACGGTGTAGGTAGAGTGGGTAGCACGTTCCATAACTTGGGCCTCTGAGACAAGGTGACGAACCATAAGAAAAGCGATCGCTCGCAGCCATTGCAACTCCGACCTGAGCGGGGTAATGGCTGAGGGATCGCAACAGTATTAACGATTGGAAACAACAGTCAACACTTCAAAATGGTATTTCAAAAAAAAGGAGGCGTGCAACCATCTATAGGGCTTATTTTTCTGGAATTCCCCCTCAGATTCCTTGATCCCCACTGGTCCCGAACTCCACTGAGTCTATATGTAGCAAGAGTTTTAGACGACTAGGGAGAGTTTATGGCTAGAAATATTAAGCAATTATGTATCTTGATCCCCGAATAATAGCCTTGATAGATAAAAATATAATTCTTGAGGGATGTTGCGAAATCTTTCCTGCGATCCCCAGAGCAATTAGATTTTCCTATGACTAGTGAATTAATGCGCGGATTTGGATTATGGGTTGTGGATCCAGGGCTGTTCTTCTATCCCGTAGTCGCAGATTCAGGGGCAGGACTGACCGCCTCATCGCTGGGGTGGAAATAGTCGTAGATCTGTTGGGCTAGGTGGGGGCCGATGCCGGGGACCGATGCAAGCTGATCGGGGCTGGCTTCCCGGATGTAGTCGATGGAGCGAAAAGCAGCCAGGAGTTCCTTTTGGCGATGCTGCCCCAGACCAGGAATTTCGGAGAGGCGCGATCGCCGCATTCGAGCGCTGCGTTTTTGTCGGTGGAAGCTGATCGCAAAGCGATGGGCTTCATCTCGCAATCGTCGCAGTACTTGCACTCCGGGCTGCTCTGTTTCTGTTGCTAAGGGATGGGACTCGCCGGGGAGAAAGATTTCCTCCCGCTTTTTGGCCAAGCTGACCACGAAGACATCCCCCAACAGGTTCATCTCCCGCAGCTCCGCCACCACGGCGGAGAGCTGCCCCTTGCCGCCGTCGATCATGACCACATCGGGCCAGTCAGGATTGCCCACTCGCTGGAGATCGGGATCGGCAGCGTAGCGACGAAAACGACGGCGGATTACCTCGGCCATGCTGGCAAAGTCATCGGAGTGCCCCGCTCGCACCTCGGGGTTTTTGATCTTGTAGTGGCGATAGTGCTGTTTTGCGGGCATTCCATCCACAAAGACCACCTGGGAGGCGACGGCGTCGGAGCCCTGGATGTGGGAGATGTCGTAGCCCTCGATGCGCTTTGGCAGGTCTGGTAGGTCTAGAATTTCCGCTAGATCTTGCAGGGCTTGGAGATTGCGATCTGCCACCCTTTGGGTACGGGCTAGCTCATACTGGGCGTTGCGCTCCACCATGTCTAGCAACTCCGCCTTGGTTTGGCGCTGGGGCATTTCGATCGTTACTTTCCGACTCCGCCGTTGGGTGAGGTACTCCGCCAGAATTTCTGCTTCGGGCAGCTCATACTGCACTAAGATTTCCGCTGGAACCTCTACGGCATCTACCGTTTGGTAATGTTCCTCCAGTACCCGCTGAAGGATTTCCCCTGGTGTGCCTGCCTGGGCGTCGGCGTTGAATCCCAGTCGTCCCACTAGCCGTCCGGCGCGGATCTGGAAAAGCTGAATGCAGGCGAACTGGTCGTCGCTGGCCATTGCGATCGCATCCCGAGAGACAGTGTCATCCGGCAGCGCCACCTTTTGATTGGCCGTCAGCCGATCCAATCCCTGAATTTGATCCCGTAGGTGCGCCGCCAGTTCAAACTTCAGGGCTTCGGCAGCCTGCTCCATCTGGCCCGTCAAAATATCCACCAATTCCGTCGTGCGACCCTGGAACACCATCGCTACCCGCTGCACCGTCCTTTGGTACTCCTCTGGGGTAATGAGCTGCTGGCAGACCCCTGGACAGCGACCAATGTCGTAGTTGAGGCAGGGACGGTCTTTGAACAGGGGTTGGGGTCGCTGCCGCAGGGGAAAGATGCGCTTAGCGATGCTAAGGGTGCGCCGTAGCAACCCAGTGTCCACATAGGGTCCATAGTAGCGATCCTTAGAATTGCCCTTGCGCCGCTTGCGCGTGACAAAGATACGGGGATAGTCCTCGGACCAGGTGATACAGAGGTAGGGGTATTTTTTGTCGTCCTTCAGCAGCACATTGAAGTGGGGCTGGTGCTGCTTAATGAGGTTAGCCTCTAGGGCCAGGGCTTCGGCTTCGGTATCGGTGACAATGAACTCAATATCCACCACCTGCATCACCATCAGGGCAATGCGGGGCATGTGGCGGTGGGTATCGCGAAAGTAGGACCGCACCCGGTTCCGCAGCCGCTTAGATTTGCCGATATAGAGAATCTGCTCCCGGCTGTCGCGCATGAAGTAGACACCGGGCTCAACAGGAATTTCCTTGAGCCGTGCTTCTAGGCGATCGGGATCCTTTAGCAGTGGAGGGCTAGCGTTGGCAGACACGGGGAGCGTATCAATGCATGGGGTTCTATCAGGATAAGAGTGTTCCAGCGAAATTCCCATCTCAGATCTGAGCAGAGCCTAAAGCGTGAATCCGCCAGAGCGATACCGTACTGATAGTTTCCAGCAGATGGGGAGCCCGTAAAAATACGGGGATATTCGGTTCATCAAGTTTTCATGGGCTTTTCTATCGGATGGTCATGAAAACCCCTTACAAAGCTGGGAACAATCAGAGTAATGTGACAATACCCTCAAATCTCAAGCTATCGCTGCTAAGGCAGTGAAAAATCTTGAGGCTAAACGGTTAGCATGGAGGGCAGCAGGCTCATCATCGCCAGCCTGGGGATGATTGCACCCTTGGTAATCCTTTCTGCTATGTCACTGGGGCCTCTATCACCGCACGTCGCATGAGCTACTGCATTAACCTAGACTGCCCCCAGCCGAAGAATCCCCCCAATGTGACCCATTGTCAGACCTGTGGGGCGAGCTTACACCTGCGCGATCGCTATCGAGCGCTGCGGGCATTGGGGCGAGGCGGGTTTGGCGCGACCTTTTTGGCGCGGGATGAAGCCCTCCCTGGCCATCCCCCCTGTGTGATCAAACAACTGCGCCCCTCCGCCGATGCTCCCCACATTCTGGAAATGGCGCGGGATCTATTTCAGCGAGAGGCCAAGATTCTGGGAAAAATTGGCAACCATCCCCAGATTCCCAGGTTGCTAGATTATTTTGAAATTAATCAAGAGTTTTTTCTAGTTCAAGAATTTATTAATGGCAATACCCTCCAGCAGGAGGTGCGCCGGGGTGGCCCCTTCAGCGAAGCGGGGGTAAAGCAGTTCCTCAGTGAAGCCCTGCCCCTGATTCAGTACGTCCACAATAGCGGCGTCATTCACCGCGACCTCAAACCCGCCAACTTAATTCGGCGTGATGAAGATAAGAAGTTAGTTCTCATTGACTTTGGGGCCGTTAAGGACAAGGTCAGCCCTGTCCAGCCCAACAGTTCCGAACAGACTGCTCTGACCGCCTATGCCATTGGCACGCCGGGGTATGCGCCCCCAGAACAAATGGCTATGCGTCCGGTCTACGCCAGTGACCTCTACGCAATTGGGGTGACCTGCATTTATCTGCTCACGGGCAAATCACCTAAGGAACTAGATTACGACCCCACTACGGGGGAAATGCTATGGCGAGAATATGTCCACATCAGCGACCACTTTGCTGGGGTGCTGCAAAAGATGTTGGAAATCTCGGTGCGCCATCGCTACCAAAGTGTTGAATCTATTCTCCGGGATCTGGATCTAGAACCCTACATGGACAGTTTGGCCCAAAATATGGCCTTCCCTGCAAACCCAGGGCGTAATAATAGCCCCAATAGCGGCCCCAACAGCAGTGACCTGCGGGATATGACCTCTCCCTCTGGGGGCACCTCTTCCCCCACCTCTCGGATGGCGGCGGCAATTCGGGCTCGACGAGAGCGGGCGACTCGAACCGGGGCTGCCCCACCCGCAGCGCGCGATCGCATGATGACCAATGGTCCCCAAACTGCCGGTCGATCCGGCAAGGTTTCCGGGGGGTCTGGTGGTAGTGGGGGACAGCGGGGCAAGCTGACGGCGGAGCAAATCAAGACGGCCTATGCTAAGGGGCAACGGGATTTCTCGATGCAGAACTTGCCAGGAATTGATCTGCAAAAGGTGACCTTGGCGGGAGCAAACTTTAATCAAGCTCAACTACCCAAGGGGAATTTTCAAGGGGCGGACTTGACGGGGGCCAACTTTGGCCGCGCCAACCTGACCGAGGCATCCTTTCGCAGTGCTAACCTAGGCCGCGCCTATTTAACCAATACCAACCTCCAGGGAGCCGATTTGCGGGGGGCCAACTTGAGTTATGCCTCCCTGGGACAATGCAACCTGCGGGGAGCCAATCTCTGCGGTGCCGATTTGACCGGGGCTCGAATTTCCTTGGACCAATTGGCCCTGGCCCGCACCAATTGGTCCACGGTGTATCCCAATGGTAAACGGGGGCTCATGCAATAGAATTCCTAGGGCGATGTCGCAGGGTTTCTAGATATTGTCTCTTCCCTCTGGCTGGGAGTGAACTGCTATAGCGGCAATTGCTCCACGACTACCGGCACTAGCGACACAGACCCCCGCCAACAGGAAAGCTAAAGCACCGACGGAGGATCCCCACCCTAAGGTGGGGGCATTGCCGCCCAACACGGCTCCCGCAAGACTAGCGGCCAGGGCTCCCCCACTGAAATAGATCCCTGTGCCTAGGCCCGCCTTATCCGGGGGCACCATGGACAAGGCAAAGGGGATCGTACCATTAGACACTAGGCTAAAGGCTCCACCAAACAACATTGCCAGCAGCAGCCCTAGAACCATACTCTGAATCGCCATTGCCGCCACCGCCACAAAGGCCATAGCGGCTAGTCCTGCAACCATGGCACGGCGATTACCCAAGCGTGTGGCCAAAGCCCCTGCCGGAATTGCCGTCAGGGCTAGGGTAATGAAGATGGCCCCCATAATTAGAGGGAGATTGCCATCGGGAACCTGGGCCTTAATCACGGCGGGAAAGACCCCCATCACCAGCCGAAACCCTAGGGCTACCCCCACCCCCGCGCCAAATACCAGGGCCAAGCTGACCCAGGGTAAGGTACGAGAACTACTCTGGCTAGGGTCTGACGACAACCCTACAGTCTGGGCCGTCTGGGCTGCCGGAGCAGTCTGGTCCACTGTTGCCACTGATTCATTTGGACCCGCCCAACGGAGTGCCACCATGGCCACCAGCAGCACCCCGGAACCGATAGCAAAGGCCACCATTGGTCCCAAGCCCAAAATGAACTGGTTCGCCAAGGGGCCCATGGCCCCTGCTAGCCCCCCAACCAAGGTGAGGATACTGGCTGCTTGTGGCAGTTGGGTCCGAAAGGCGTAGCGCCCCAGAAGGGATAGAGCAGGGCTACGAAACACTGTCATTGCCAAGGCCCAAGCTACAAGGAGCAAGGGCAAGGCCCAACGTAACAACGGTCCCTGTCCCCAAAATAGGACGGTGGGCAGCAGGATAAAACAGGCGGCTGCGGCAATAATGCCTAGGCTCACTAGGGGGAATCGTGTGCCCACCCGATGCTGCATTTGGTCGGAGAAGGTGCCCATGAGGGGCTCCATCACCATCGCCAGTAGATTCTCAATTACCAGCAGTCCTGTGGCAAGGCCCTGGGGAAATCCCAGTCGGGTCAGGAGTTCTACCAGGTAGAGATTGTAGATGACCCAGGTGAGGGCAATGGCCCCCTGCACCGTCGCGAGGCCACAGACTTGGCCCCACAAAATAGGGGATGAAGACCGAGATTCCGCAGTCATGGAATTTCACCGTAGGACAATAGGGGTTTTATCAAGTCTGGCCCAATAACCACACAAATCTATTCCATGGGTGGAGGCGCAAAGTTTTGCGCCCTTTGTGGGGTTGTGCGCAATCAATTCAATTCGATGGCTTCCGAAAATATTAGGAGACAGCTTTCTCCCTCACACTTCCCCTCACACTTTATGGTTGTTACCTAAATTCCCTAGACTCGGGTAAAAGCTTTGAATTCCGTTGACGACAGAATCTTTAACGGCGATCTCTCTGTAATGGTGCTCTCTAGGCAGCGTAATCAAACAACGTATCCAGATAAATACGATTCACCCGACGGTCGCCTCCACCATTTTGCATCAGAAATAAGGATAGAGCAGCACAAAAAACCCGTTGCTGACTCCAGGCCGGGTGGGATTCGAGATATCCCTGCAAGGATTCGTGCAGATCCTCTGGGATTTCTACTAACAGGCTAATTGTGGAACTATTCATTCAAGTCTCCTTAAAACACCACAGATACAGAGCAAACCACCCGAAAGTTGCACCTCCATAGCTGGGCTATCCCTGTCTCCCCGCCAACTTTCTGAGGATCCAGAACTGCCGCCACCACAGGCGCTGTGTCTTCCGGTCGCATCATTCTGCCTAGCCCTCCCTAGGGCTGTCAATGTTGCAAAATATTGCAAGAGCTGTATTCGAGCTGCCTAGCCTACGGAGGAATGGGGGTTTCAGGCGTTTTGCCGTTACTCAACGTTACAGAAAGGGGGGAGATCGCTGGGGAAAAGGGGCAGATCGCGATATCCACAGGACAACGCAATCTGGGGGGATAATCCCTTAACCTGTGGAAAACCCTCCCCAACCTGTGGACAACCTGTGGAACATGGGGAAAAAACAGGGGTTAAATATCAACTTTTGTAAAAGATTTCTCTAGCCCAGGGGTGACAATGGCGCGATGGTCTCCGACCAGCCTTGGCTATCGCCGTTTTTCCCTGTTCTACGGGCAATTTGGGACGCAATTGGGAGTTTAGGCCCCTTGAACTTGTCCCTTTTCACAATAAGAATTTAGACTATATTTATAGTTCATGTGAACTATTTCGCTTCGAGTCTGAACCAAGATTTAAGATTCACTTAAGCCAACCCATCCCATGTTCTCTCTTCGTTGGATTGTTCTGGGCCTGCCCGCGATGGCCCCTCTGGGACAGTCTCTGACCATCGCGCTTTGGAGTCCCCCTGGACAGGCCACCGAGATTACCCCGGCCCATGCCCTCACCTTTGGTGTTACCCCAGCCCAAGCGGCCCCAGAGCCTTCTGCGCTCGCCCCAATAGCAATCCCTGCCCATGCCGCCTTTCCAGTGGATAGTCCTGGCGTAGAAAGTCCTGGGACCGCCCCCGCTGATCCCAATCTGAGCTTCCTGCTGCCTGCCCCAGTCCCAGGGCGACTAGGGGCGGTTGCCCAAAGGTCAGAGCCTCGTCATCCCAGCCTGGGGGCGATAGAGCCGATTGCCCAGCCTGAAGCCCTCATCCCACCCCAGGCCCATGTTCCGCTTCCCGTGCCCCCCGCTGAGGTTCCCGGTAGCCCCCAGACTGAGGTGCCGCCGCCGCCGATGTCTTTCCCCGTGGCGGTGTTGTTTGCGGGGGGAAGCGAGTCCTTGGTGGCGCGGGCGGTGGGCAGTGCGGAGGGCACCCGCACCGCCGAAGGACACCGGACTCCTGCCTATTTCGGCCATGTGGATCCAGGAAACCAGGTATGGAATCTGGGGAGTTTTTCCTATCAGCATGGAGCTCAGACCCCAGAGGAGGCCGATCAGCGGCAATTAGACCGGCTTCAGCACCAGACCCAAGTCCTCCGGCATCAAGCCGCCGCCAAGGGACTCACTTTGTCGGTGCTGGAAATCTTGAATGGTATTGATTTGGCCAATCAGGCTCCCTTGGCGGCCCTAGACCGGGGCTATATTGACTGGCTTGACCAAGCTCGTCGCCTCAATCTGGGGGAAGCAGAGGGAATTCTATGGGCGCGATCGCGGGCGTTTTTAGATCCCGATACGGGCCGTTGGAATGCACCCGGCCTGGGGAATTCCGTGGAGAGCATCAGCCAAGATCAGGAACGTCGCCAGCAGGCCATCGCCAGCGCTCTACGGGTCTATCAAGCCCAAGTTGAATCATTGCCATCCGATGTCGCACCAGCACTATCTACAGGTGAATCTACAGGTGAACCTATGGGTGAAAAAACTGGCTTAGAGCCTATCGATCAGGTGATTTTGCAAGACTGGCCACTGTAACTAAGCCAGACGGAGCGAGACAGATCAAACAGTAACTTGTGCTGAATTCCGGCAAAGGCTAGCACCTAGGCCCACCAGCTCAGCCCCCCGATCAAAAGTGCGATCGCGGTCAACGCCAGCCACAAAAAGCCGTTGTCACGGGTATTTATTTGACTCAAATCCTCTGGTTCCATCCCCACCTCGGGGCGACGGGGTTGGGAACGGGTTGGAGGCGCATATTGACTCAGATTGAGAGTGCGATCGCGGTCCTCCGCCAAATCACTCAGATCTGGAATTCGAGTTTGCCACTCTTCCTTCAGCTTCAGGCGAGGAGCATTGAGAATGTAGAGCAACCGCTTACCTTGTTGCCGAGTATCCAGATCGGGATGACGGGTTAAGACCTTGCAAAGCGCAACGGCCTTTTCCTGCTGATTAGCAGCGGCATAGGCATTCACCAACCACAGACTGATTTCTCCCCCCAGGGCACCATTGGGGTTGGCCAACTTCACAGCCTGCTCAAATTCAGCCACCGCTTCGCGATAATTTCCCCGCTCAAAGGCATCCTGGCCCATTCCATAGTGGTCCATTCAATCCTCCAACACCCCAACACCCCTGCATAGGGCGCGGAAACCACGCCCCTACGGGAAATTCAACTCAAAACTCAAAACTCAAAGTTTCCATCACCCCCCCAACACCCCTACCGCTGAAACCAAGCCGTAAGCGCCACCGCCAAAGCATCCGCCGCATCATCAGGTTTAGGAATCGTCGGCAAATTTAGCTCATGGGCAACAGCATCCTGCACCATGCCCTTATCCGCATTCCCATGGCCCGTCAACGCCTGCTTAATCTGGGCTGGCGTGTACTCCACCACCGGCAGTTGATACTGGGCCAATACCAGTAAAATCACCCCCCGAGCCTGGGCCACCAAAATTGTATTCCCCATACGGTAGAAAAACAGCTTCTCCAAAGCGACCCGATCGGGCTTTACCTGATCGATCAGCTCGTGCAAATCGTCATAGAGCGTACAGAGGCGATCGCCAATAGGGGTCTTGGCCTTGGTTTCAATCACACCAAAATCCAGCACCGCTGCCCCCGCCACCGTACCCGCCGCTTCCCCCAAACAGTCAATCACCCCAAAGCCGAGGATTGCCAGCCCTGGATCTAGCCCTAGGATGCGCTGACCTCCAGGGGGATTTTCACAGGGCATAATTAGCCCACAGCGGCGGGTTGACGTCCGTTCGCCGCCATCTCCTCAGCATCCAGAGAAACGCCAAAGACCTGGCTAAACACCTTTTCCACCTTGTAACCCGTATCAATAGATTCCAGGGGATCCTTCCGCAGGCGGTGGCGCAAACAGAGGGCGATCACCCGGCGAATATCGTCCAGAACAACTTCAGTCCGACCCTCATAGGCCGCGAGAGCCTTGGCCGCCCGGTTGGTGACAATGTCTCCCCGGAGGCCATCCACATCTAATTCTGAGCAAACCTGGGAAATTTTGACCCGATAGTCATGATCCAAGGTCACGCTGGGCAGGCGCATTTGGGCCTCTACAAGCCGCTGTTGCAGTGCATCTTGCTCAGTCTGATGGTTGGCCAGATAGGTCTGGGGATCCTGGTCAAAATCCGACCGCTGCTCCACAATCTGCACTCGCAACTCCGGATCCTTGACCGTGCGAATTTCTGCATGCATTCCAAAACGGTCTAGGAGCTGGGGACGGAGTTCTCCTTCTTCAGGATTGCCAGACCCGACCAGAACAAACTGGGCCGGATGTCGAATGGAAATGCCCTCCCGCTCTACGGTGTTCCACCCCGAGGCGGCAGAATCCAGCAGCACATCCACAAGATGATCATCCAGCAGGTTCACCTCATCCACATAGAGGATGCCCCGGTTGGCCTTGGCCAGTAGACCGGGTTCAAAGGCTTTGACCCCTTCTGCCAGTGCCTTTTCAATATCAATAGTTCCGCAAACCCGATCCTCCGTTGCCCCCAACGGCAGATCCACCATGGGTACCTTTTTGCGGGCCACAGGCAGGGTTTGCCCAGGACGCTCCTGCTGAACGTCGAGATCCTGGGGCGATCGGCTAAAAGGATCATCCGCAACCACCTCAATTTCGGGTAAGAGATCCGCCAAGGCCCGAATTGTGGTGGATTTGCCAGTGCCGCGATCGCCCATAATCATCACCCCCCCAATGCGGGGATCGATCACATTGAGCAGCAACGCCAACTTCATATCCCCTTGGCCAATGACGGCAGTAAAGGGAAAGACAGCGCGGCGGGAAGCGGTCGTGGGTTGAGGAGCGGTAACAGTCACAGGCAAAGACTCTTGTATTGGAGGAGTAAACAGGTACGAAGCCTTAAGCAGCCATTCTCCATTGTGCCATAGGGGTTTACGCCTAGAACGGTTCGCCCATGGGCCAGAAGTAGGTCGGGTCTCCGAACTCATTAAGAAACGCATCGATCCTGTCGTCGTCGGAAAGCCCTCGGGGCAGTCTAACAAGAGAAGTAGACCGTAGTTGGAAAGAGCCTATGACCGCCCTTAATCATCGCCTCCAGCAGACCATTATTGACGCCGACGGTCGCTACCTTTCCGGGGATGAACTCCTTCCCCTAGAGAACTATCTCGGTACCTATCCTAGGCGATTAGAAGCCTATCAAGAAATCAGTCAGAAGAGTAACGAGCTGGTGCTTGCAGCTCTACGTAAATTCGCCCGAGTCCACCCGGAAATTATTCAACACAGTGGGAAACGATGCCAGTTCGACATGTCCCAGGTTCTGCAATACATGGCCCTAGCTTTGTTGCTGGATGATGAATTTATGTTCCGAGAAAAGATGATGTTTTGGTTAGATACCATGCTGCGAGCCCACCACAAACAAGAGGCTTGTTCCAAGGCATATCATCATCTCCAGGAGGCCATTCAGAGCAATCTGACTGCCAACACCACTGAACTGGTACGCCCCCTGATCAATATTGTGTTCGAGTCGCTCCAGTCCTACACCTAAGGGGAATACCTACCATGAAACCCGTCGAAAAAATCACTGTCAATCGCCACTCCTCCGTAGAGGAGCGCCAGCGTGCCCTTTACGAAATCTATGGCCAAGTACTAGAACGCCAGCCCTACGCCTATGAGCATCGTCTCCTAGCCAAGGCAGAGCAAGACTTTCTCCGCGACAAAATCGGAGTCAAGCGCTTTCTCAAAATCCTCGGCCATTCCGAAGTGTATCTGAATGAATTTTATTACAGCAGCTCCAATCTGAAATTCCTAGAGCTGTGCTTCAAGCACTTTATGGGACGCGCCCCCTTTGACCATTACGAGATGAGTCACTACAGCGATATTCTGATGCGGGATGGGGTGAATGCCTTAATTAATCAGATGATTGACTCTGAGGAATATCGCAAGCACTTTGGCTGTTTTACCGTTCCCTATCCCAGTCAGGAAGAGTTTTACCCGTCTCCCAAAGCCTACCTAGAAACCGATATTCTCAACCATGAACTCCATGGTCAGCGGGGCCACGTGATGCCCACAATGGTATGGCATGAATTGGGATTGGACTGCGACGGTGGTAGCTGTGACCTTCAAGGTCAGCCGACGTTGTCTTTTCCTGAGCCGGAGGTTAGTGAACGTCTAGAGTTTCTCCAGGTCTTACGACGGATGCATCCAGAGGATCTTAAGGAAATCGCCGCGTCTCTCCCACCTACCCAGCGGGCTTCCCTGAGTCAGGCCCTCGCTAAATCCGCCCGATGATACCCGTGTGCCCGAGGCTCTTGCCTCGGGCACATCAGAGCGTGGGTTAAGTTAGATGCGCGATAGGGATAGGTCTGCAAAGTAACCCTAGTCCACGACCCTTAGCCGTCCTTGGTTCAGGGCTTCGTATATCTGATTAATCAGCTCTCGATCATTCGTGGAGAGGGTGGTCTGAGAGAATTGAATCATCAATGTTTTCTGATCAATCCGTGTAATGCGACGGCTTTCCAAGATTTTGGTGATGGTAGCTTCAATAGTCATGCTTCAGGCTCCCCGATTGTTTCTACGATAGAAAATCTTCCGAGATCACAGCATCAGTACTAAAGCGGGTTCTATTCCTGAGATCAGGGTCGGGACTCAGGGGAAATTCTGAACCCCCCTGCCTGAGGTCCTGGAAGCCATGACTAATGCTTCTCACCCCCTCCTTTGCCATCGACCTCAGCAGAGTGAGCAAGATTATGCGGGACGGGGGGAAATCCGAAGGGGGCCGAAATTGACGGCGGCGAAGTTTCTCTACACAATTGATCTAACTGCAATAGAGAAATGTACTAGGACGCTAGCAATCGCCATGGCAGAGATACAGCCTTCCATCACTCCCAATCTCCACCGCCCCAAAGCCGGTTTCACAGCCTATGCAGAACGGCTCAATGGGCGGGCTGCTATGGTGGGCTTCCTTGCAGTGATCGCGATCGAATACTTCACCGGCCACGGGGTCTTATCTTGGCTGGGGTTGACCTAGGGCTATTTTTCTTGACTGAACGCCAGAATTAGCGTCTATGAATTTATTTGGCCCGATTGCCGTGAAGCGTCTGTTTCGCCGAGAGCCCATTATCAGTGGGGTGGTGACAGCGGCGATGGTTAATGTTCTCCTAGGCACCCTTGAGGGGCAAGTGGGGTTAGCTTGGCTAGGGCTAGCGGTAGCGGGTGGTGCCGTTTCTTGGCGGGCCTGGCGATCCTTGAGTCGGCCCCGACCCTTTACTGAAGCCTCTCCGGTGCGTTATCTGCCGGATTCGTCTTCGCGACCCACCATGCCCATTGTGGATCTATCTCCTGATCGTCGCTCCCCACCACCCCGTCGTTAGGGTGTGTGAACAATGAATTGATCAATTTCGAGAGGGTCGGGGGCTGTCTTGGGGGGATAACACCCGTGCCTTGACCCGCGATCGCAGGAGCAATCTGACCAGCCGTAGCGCTTGGTGGCGATGGAGGGGCTGGGGCAGCACCGCCGGCAGATGGGTCATCAGAGTCCGCGCTGCGCCAATATCACACCCCGCAACCCGAGCAATTTCCGCCGCCCCTTCAAACTGGGCATCATAGGCCACGGCCTGGAGAATTTCCACCCGCCATTGACGCAGGGCCAGATGGTGCTGTTCAATGCGCTGCAACCCGCGAATGGTGGCCAACACCACCAGGCGATCTCCCACCTCCAAGCGAATATCATCGGAGGGCATGATGCGAGGAACAGCGACAACACTGCCAGGGTCAGATGCTCCCCGCTGGTGAAGAATCGGCACCACGCCATAGCCGTAGGCGACATCCGCCAAAAGCAACCCATGGAGAGTATCTTCTGCCGCTACGCGATATTGAGTCACCATGACGGTCTGGTGATAAAGCCGAAATAGGCTGACAACCTGTTCCCCAAAAGCCGCCCCCGCAAAGGCTTCTGCCGATAGGGCTGAGGCGCAGACCACCTGGGCATTGGGAAATAACTGAGCCACCTTATCCGTAAAGACCTGATCATAGGTGCGAATAATCAGCCGACAGCGGGGGTTGACCCGATAGGCCATCAGTCCCAGTTCTAGGTTTTGCATTTCGTTATCACTAACGGCCACCACACTCTTAGCCTGGGCTAAGTTGGCATTTTTCAAACCCTCCCCAATCGGACCCGTGATCAGGGGCATATTTGGCAAGGTCTCGGGCTTTAGGGTCTGGCTGGTAATACCCACCACCGGCTGCTGCAATTCCTGAAGCAGTTCTACAACCCGACGACCCACACGCCCTAGCCAAATCACCGCCACATGGTCCCGTTCAGGAATGGGCGGGCGACGGGCCAGAAACTCGAACTTGAGGGTGAGTAGCTTTTCCGTCAGCAGGGCGTAAAGTACCCCAATAAAGGCAGTGCCCATCAGGGTGAGCCCTAAACTAAACAACCGCAGCCACCAAGGAATCGGATCCGTTGGGGCTAAATCGCTGAACAGGTCACCGTAGCCCCCCAACAGCAGTACCACGGTGGCATAGAAGGCATCCGCTACTGTCGGAGTTAGCTCTGTCACCCGCATCAGGATCACGCCCAGAACGCAAAGCAATACCACAGTCATGCCGCAGAGAAATGCCACCCGTCGGATCTGCTGTTTATAACTAGCCTGCCAAAACTGGACTAGCCCCCGTCGCAGCCGTTGTCCCTGTCGTCGTAGATTCATCTGCTGGCGAGGACGAAGACGGCGGGACGTATTGCCCTCCTCCTCAACCTCCACCGTGACTAAGACATCCCCGGCATTGATGGGGGAATTAGGGAGCCAGGTGTAGAACTGGGCGGAGGCACTCTGGGGATTATCCAGGAGAGGGACTTGGGCATCGGGGTAGCGGGTCACCACATCGGCACGGATGTGGCGCAGAACGCGACGCTTGGGGGTATCAACCTCATGAACCTGACGGTGACCGCACCAGGGATGCTGGGGATCGATGATCTGTTTGCGGATGCGAAAGGCGTGGGAGCCCAGGTTGAAGACCCCCAGAAGTTCTTCTCCCAAGGCGGCCAAGGCAAAGGCTGGGGCCGCCAGTTGGGTGGGCTCAAAGGCTACAAAGTTGGTGAGCTGTTCGGTTAGCAGTTCGTTCAAGTTCTGCTTATCCGATCGCACCACCAAGCGCACGGTGGGGTTTAGCACTCGCGCTGTCAAGGCCGCCTCTAAGTTCACCTGCTCATCGGTGGTGACAAATAGGGCGGCCCGACAGTGGCGAACCCCTGCCTGCTCTAGCACCGCCGCTTGCCGACAGTCTCCCACCACTAGGGTCTCTAGATCCTGAGGCAGGGTTGCAACTTCCCAGCGGAGCGGGGGGGAGAGTTCCACCGCGCTCACCTGAACGCCGAAGATCTTGAGGTTGACTACGCAGTGCTGACCAAGACTCCCCAAGCCACACACTAAAAAGTGGTCTGGGGGAGATGAGAAGGGGACAGAATTGCGGCGATCGTTCACAGGATTAGCCGATTACGGATCATCCACCGACCAAAGCTTTAGGCTAAGATATACGGGCTAAAATAGGACAAATCCCAGGGTTGGCCGAGCGGATTAGGCAGCGAACTCATAATTCGCCCCAGGCAGGTTCGATTCCTGCACCCTGGATTATTGGGACAAAATATACTGGAATTGCCACCCCAGCTTTCTGGAGGAGGCTTGATGGGGGGCTTTTCTGTGCCACGGGCATATCTGTCATCGCCAACCCCATGGCGATGGCTCCTTTGGGTCAGGGACTGACCCAAAGGAGCCATCGCAATTCCCATGGGGATAAATGGCGGGGCAGTTAGACCTTTTTCTAGGGGAAGGGTGCCCGCTCAAAGACAAACTCGCTGCCGGAAACACGACTACCTAACTGGCTGGCGGGCAAGAGTTGAACAGAGGTGTTGTAGGGACTGTAGAGATCGGGTACGCGAATTATGGGGGTGCTGGTGTTTTGTTCGTTCATCAAAAACACATAGGCCCGGTGCAGGGCATCCGCATCCCATTCAATCTCCCGTTCTGGGAAGGAGGCACTATCAAAGCCACCAAATCCCAGAATATAGTTGGCCTGCCGCCAAGCTGTGCGGTTATAAAAGTAGGTGCCCGAGTTGCCAAAGAAGATTTCTTCCATTGCCTCGGGAATGGTAGCACTTTGAGTTCTGGGGGCGTCCTGGGCGGTTGCAGGGGCTACCCATGCCACCGTCGCGGCAACGGCTGCTGCACTTAGACCACAAAGAAAGCGGATTGCCATCGCTCTGCTCCTCAGAACTGTGTAAATATCAGGACTACGGTTTCCATGGCGGTCTCCCCGCCACTAGGCTATCCCGTGGGTTTAGGATGCCCTCCCAGGGCGTTGTCGCCGACAGTTGCCGGAGCCAACTCACCCAATGCGTCTTATTTATAGCGCAAACCTTCCCAGATCGTTCGTTTTTCTTTGTGTTCTCTCCCATGAACTCTACTCACTTCGCTCCGCTTTCACCCGTGACGACGCTGCCCCTATCCGCACTGCGCGATCGCTTATTGGATCTGATCTGCCAGACAGCCTATAAGGAGGGGGATTTTGTCCTCTCATCGGGGCAAGCTAGCGCCTACTACATCAATGGCAAGCAGGTCACCCTGCATCCGGCTGGGGGGGTCATGGTGGGCCGTCTCTTGCTTGCCGCTCTGCCCCCGACTGTGACCGCCGTTGCCGGACTCACCTTGGGGGCAGACCCGTTGGTCACTGCCGTTAGTATTGTGGGCTTCTACGAAGGCCGATCAATCACCCCCCTGATTGTGCGCAAAGAGACCAAGGGCCACGGTACCCGCGCCTACATTGAAGGCCCTGCTTTGCCCGAAGGTACTCCGGTCACGGTGTTAGAAGATGTGGTGACCACGGGACAATCTGCCTGGAAAGCGGTGGAGCGGTTACGTTTGGCCGGATACCAGGTGGAAACGGTGTTGGCCTTGGTGGATCGTCAGCAGGGCGGTGCGGAGTTTTACCGGCAGCAGGGATTGAACTTTAGGGCCTTGTTTGGCATTAGGGATCTCCAGGCCCATTATGGGGCGATGGCTCAGCAGGAGAGTTGAGAGAAAGGGGATAAACCCCAGATAAGGTAGCCGCTACGATAGTGAAAAATGGAGTCTGTGTCTCTGCCTGACTATCGCTTTTCGTCCTGCGTCTGGCTTTTTGCCTACTCCCTATGCTGAACCCCAATAAGCTACTTGGTAATGCTTTTGTCAGAGAATTACGGGCGGATTATGCCCAAACCTATGGCGGATGGAAGCCTGACTACGCCGACATTATTGGCTGGGTCGGCAACATGGGGGTAGAAAACATCGCCAACAGCAATGCGCTGTACCACGATGTAGAGCACACCATTTTTGTCACTCTGGTGGGGCAACAAATTCTGCGGGGTAAACATATCCGAGAAGGGAGGGTTTCTGGCGAAGATTGGCTCCATTTCACAATTTCACTGGTGTGCCATGACATTGGTTATGTGAAGGGGGTATGCCTTCATGATGTGGCGTCCCTGCGGCAATATGCGACGGGGCTTGGTGAGGAAACGGTGATTTTGCCGGAGGGCTACACCGATGCCAGTCTGACTCCCTATCACGTGGACCGGGGCAAGCTGTTTGTCCAGGAACGTTTTGGGGGCCATGGGTTAATTGATGCGGAAGTGATTAAGGCCAATATTGAGCTGACTCGATTTCCGGTGCCCCTAGATACCGATCATCAAGACACCAAGCATTATCCCGGTTTGGTGCGGGCGGCGGACCTGATTGGGCAGTTGTCGGATCCGCGCTACCTGCACAAAATTCCGGCGCTGTATTACGAGTTTGAGGAAACAGGGGTGAATCAGGCTCTGGGCTATCGCCACCCGGAGGATCTGCGGCGCAACTATCCCAAGTTCTATTGGAAGACGGTTTACCCCTACATTACGGATGCGATCGCATATTTGAAGTTGACCCAGGAAGGTCAACAGATTCTCTCTAGCCTCTATGGTCACGTCTTTGAGATCGAGCATGAGTTACATCCAGAACCCTTTATTTAGCGTTCTTTAGCCGCCCTTGTCTTTAGCGTCCTTGAGTCCCTGTCATCCCTCTTGCCCTCTCTTGTGATCGAAGCCATGACCCTATCGAATACCGTCACCCTCACCACCCGCCGCAAGGCGCTGTCCCGGTTTAGTGCCGCCCAAGTCCCCCCCCATCTTTCTGCATCAGAGCGGGCAGCGGTACGAGAGACCCTACTGCTGTTTAACCAAGTATCGGAATATCAAACCCTGGGGATTTGTGCTGAGGATGTGGCGTCCGCCCAGCGGGCACTGACAGCCTATGCCACGGCCCTGGGTTGCCCTGCCTTGAAGCTGGATTTACCACAGCGATTGGGGGTGGTTTATCTCAAGTTCAACACCCTCAAAGGAGCCTGGTATTTAGATGGCTACAGTGGCCCGTCGCGAGGAGTTCTGGTGTCCTACCATGGCTCCGATGCTGACATCGAGTCCATTGACGGCACCTATGGGCCTTTTCCCCTAGATCTGTTTGACTCAAGTCAGATGAATTGAGGCTAGATGGATTGAAGCCAGATGGATTGAGGCTGGACTCCTGACTTTTTACCCAAAAGCCCCTGAATCTTCCTGAACTTTGCCCTATTTTCCCGCCGGAAGCCCTATGACACCTTAGAAGCATCCATTTCAGGATGTGGGGAAGGACGGGAAATTATGGAAGCGATCGCAGTTTTGTTTGCCATCGGTGTATTTGTTGCTCTCAACTGGCCGGAGCCCAAGCGTCAATCCTCCAGCAAAGCAGAGGCATTAACCAAGGCGTTGAAGGCTTATTTAGAGGATGGGGTATTAGTCAAGATCAAGCCCTCAGACGCAAAGGAGGATCGGGGCAGTGGTCGTTAGGGACTGACGATGGATTGGCTGTCCCAGAATATCGCTTGGGGTGGCCAATCTGGCGATGGTTAAGGATCTGCCCAAAGGAGCCATCGCACTATACGCCTGGATCCCAACGCCTGGATCCCACTCATGCCATTCTCAGCTTGACCTCAGCAGACCCTTAAAAGGACAGCCCGGAATTTCTGACTACGCCTCAGTAGGATGGAGTGAAGTTCCGCGTCACCCTGGGGTAACCATGGCTAGCCTCTTGCAATCCTCTTTTGGGCTGCTGCGATCGCGGCTTTCCCGACGTATTGTGACCTGGGTATTTTTCAGCATCATCGTCATCGAAGGCGTGATTTTTGTCCCGTCCTTCCATCGCCGCCGTCAAGAAAAACTCCGCACTTTGGAGGAACTCTCGTCAGAAGTGCTATTCATGATCAAGGTACAGGCCATGGATGGAACTACCCCCGAAAACCTTCTGAATAGTGCCGCTAACAGTATTAGACCGGACTCCATCATTCGCGGTGTATCTCTCCATAAGGCCGATGGCACCGTCATAGAGGTGATTGGCGAACAACCCGAAATTTTGACCAATACCGTCCCCGCAAACGGGCAAACCCAGCGGCAACTCAATGCCAAAGGCAATCGCTACGACGTGGCATGGCCCAGCGATCGCTTCCAAGACCAGTACATCCTGATGGTGCGCCACGACGCCACCGGGGTACAGCAGGAAATGGTGCAGTACGCCCTCGGCATTAGTGGTCTAGTTATCATCATTTCCGCCTTTGTCACTCTCTTTACCATGGTGGTGCTAGAGAGAATTGTGATTGTGCCCGTGCTGTACATGCGCGATGACCTGAAAAAGGCAGGGGAAGCAGTGGGCAAGAATGTCCTACCCAACTTCTGCACCACCTCGTCGGCACGGCAGGATGAATTGGGGGAAGTTGCCCGCGCCTTTCAGGATATGTATCAGCGAGTCTGGCAGGAAATCAACGATCGTCGTCGGGCTGAAATTGCCCTCAAGGAGGAGCAGGCCAAGTCGGAGAAACTGCTGCTCAATATTTTGCCTCCCATGATTGCGGACCAGCTCAAGGCCCAAAGTGGGGCCATCGCCTCCCGATTTGAAGCCGCCACCATCCTCTTTGCTGACATTGTGGACTTCACAGGGCTATCTGCCGAGATCTCTCCCAGCCAGCTTGTGAGCTTACTGAACGATATTTTTTCCGCCTTTGACGGCATTGCCGATCGCCTAGGTCTAGAAAAAATCAAAACCATTGGCGATGCCTATATGGCGGTAGGAGGCTTACCCATGCCCCGATCCGACCACGCCGCCGCCATCGTCGCCATGGCGGTAGAAATGCAGCAGGTGATCAAAAGCTTTCGCCGCAATGACGATAGCCCCTTCCATCTCCGCATTGGCATCAATACGGGACCTGTAGTCGCCGGAGTCATCGGCACCAGCAAGTTTAGCTATGACCTCTGGGGAGATGCCGTCAACATCGCCAGCCGTATGGAGTCTCAGGGCGTCATTGATCGTATTCAGGTCAGCGCCAGCACCTACGAACTTCTCAAGGAAGAGCATCACTTTGAAGATCGCGGCTGCATTGCCATCAAGGGCCGAGGGGAGATCCACACGTACCTCTATCTGGCTCCTAAAACGAGTAAAAGAACTCCTAGGCCATCAGACCCTGATCTGGAGTAAAGAGTAGAGATCAAATAACGTGGGATAGCCGTCCCGGCTGTCCACGGTCAGGCAAGATGCCTGACCCACAAGAATTGCACATTACAGGATCCGGGCTCCTTAGCCATTTAGACGCACTTCTGTCTCAGCATCAAACCAGTGGATCGACTGGGACGGTAGCGCCAGCTCAATATTTTCACGGCTCCAGGTGGCGTCAGCGGGAATCATCGTGCGCAACACGAGATCGTCGCTGCCTTGGACACGCACGCTCAGCAGATCGCTCATGCCCAGATTTTCCACCAGAAACACATTGCCGTGAATGATCTGGGTATCTCCTGGCTCCGGTAGACGTACATGCTCCGGGCGAATGCCCATGACCACCGAACCACCTTTGTGGGCAAAATCCGGTAGGTGCAGTTTGAAATCTCCGAATAGGACCGCATCCTCAACCCGCTCCAGGGTCAACAGATTCATCTGGGGACTGCCAATGAAACCTGCCACAAATCGATTGGCGGGGGTGCGGTAGATCTCTTTAGGGCTGCCCAATTGTTGCAGGTGGCCTTCGCTCAGCACCGCGACCTTGGTGGAAAGGGTCATAGCCTCGGTTTGATCGTGGGTGACGTAGACCACCGGGGATTGCTGCTGCTCAAAAATCTGTTTCAGATCGGCCCGCACCTGTTCCCGTAGCAGGGCATCTAGGTTGCTCAGGGGCTCGTCTAGCAGAAACACGTCTGGTTTTCGCACGAGGGCGCGGCCTAGGGCCACTCGCTGCCGCTGGCCCCCAGAAAGTTTGGCGGGTCGGCGATCCAGCAGGGGATCCAACCCCAACACCTCAGAGGCGGACTGAATTCGCTTTTGGATATCTCCGGCCCCCATTTTCCGTAGCTTGAGCCCCGATGCCATGTTTTCGTACACGGTCATGTGGGGATAGAGGGCGTAGCTCTGAAAGACCATGGCGATGTTGCGATCGCCCGGTGGCAGGGGGGTGACATCTTGGTCACCAATTTGGACCTGGCCTTGGGTCGGCTGCTCTAGCCCAGCAATCAGCCGCAACAGTGTAGATTTTCCACAGCCAGAAGGCCCCACCAGGGTCAGAAATTCATTGTCTTCGACGCTGAGGCTCAGGTCTTTGACGGGCACAATCTGGCGGCTGTACGCCTTGGTGAGGTTTTGGAGTTCGAGTTTAGCCATGATCTTTTGGGGGAGGGTGTGAGGGTGATGGGGTGTGAGGGTGATGGGGAACGAAAGTTTTGAGTTTTGGGTTTTGAGTTTTGAGTTGATTGGGTAGGGGCGCGGTTTCCGCGCCCAATGCAGGGGGTGACAGGTGACAGGTGATAGGAATTCCGTTTCTGGTGCCCTGGCTCTGCCTGGGTACCTCCGTCGGAGGCTCTGCCTCCTCTGTTTTCCGTAGGGGCAATTCTTATCCTTTAACAGAGCCAGCGGTGAGACCTTGGACAATCTTGCGCTGGAAGAACAGCACCATCACCACCAGGGGTAGGGTGCCGATGACGGTGGCGGCGGCTAGGGGGCCGTAGGGAACCTCGAAGAGGGTGGTGCCGCCGAGTTGGGCCGCTGCGACGGGGATGGTTTGCATCGACTCGCGGGTAATGAAGGTGAGGGCAAAAATGTACTCATTCCAGGCAAAGATAAAGGCCAAAATGCCAGTGGTGACGAGGGCGGGCAGGGTCATGGGCAACACAATTTGCCAGAGCATTTGCACGGTGTTGTAGCCGTCTACCTTGGCCGAATCCTCTAGATCCTTGGGCAACTGTTGGAAAAAGCTTCGCATCACCAGAATGGTGAGGGGCATGTTGATGGCGGTGTAGGGAATGATCAGCGCTAGGTAGTTGTTGGCGAGTCCAGTGAACCGCACCAGATCCAGCAGGCCCAGAAACAGCAGGATGTAGGGAAAGAGGGTAACCACCAGCACGTAGGCTAGAACAATAGGCTCACCGGGAATCCGTAGACGCGCTAGGGCATAAGCGGCGGGGGAACCGATGGTCAAACACAGGATCGTGGAGAGGATTGCGACGAGGGCGCTGTTGAAGATGTAGCGGTGGAAGTGGTTGCGCTGGAAAAGCTGAATGTAGTGATCTAGGGTGAGCTGGTTGAAATTGGGGAAGTAGATCACGGAGTCGGCGGTGATGGCCGCGTTGGTCTTGATGGAGGTCAGTACCTCCCACAGGGGCGGGCCGAGGCTAAAGATTACGGTCAGCGCGATCGCACTCCAGAGCAGCACCTTTTTCCAGGGGATGCTGGTGGATTGGGTTTGGGTTTGGGTGAGGGTCATGGGGGGTGGGGGGGTGATGGGGTGATGGGGTGG
>NZ_KI913949.1:683359-689519 GCF_000332095.2 Leptolyngbya sp. PCC 6406
TTTCCAAGGGGGCATGGGGGTGATGGGGTGATGGGGTGGGGGGGTGTATAGCCTAACGGCATTCAAGAAAGGCGAAGCCTGCCCGGAGGGCTTAGGGGTGATGGTAGGGGCGCGGTTTCCGCGCCCAATGCAGGATGGCGCTTGTAGGGGTGCGGGGCTCACGCCCAATGTGGGATGGTCTATTCTTCGACTCCGGTGGCGGTGCGGAGTTTGGAGAGGTAGAAGGTTGCGATCGCGACGACTGCGACCAAGATCAAAAAGGTGACGACAACGAGGGCTGCGCCGTAGCCAAAGTCTAGGTAGCGCATGACGGTGGCGTAGATATAGAGGGACACCATCTCGGTTGCGCCGCCGGGGCCACCCCCTGTCATCACCTGAATCAGGTCGAAGATGCCGAAGGCTTGGGCAAAGCGAAATAGCATGGCGATCAGGATTTGGGGCATGATCAGCGGCAGGGTAATTTGCCGAAAGCTTTGCAGGGGCGTGGCCCCATCCATGGCGTGGGCTTCGTAGAGGTCTTGGGATATGGATTGCAGCCCTGCCAACAGTAGAATGGCGACGAAAGAGGTGGTTTTCCACACGTCGGCGGCGATGATGCCCACCATGGCCCAGTTGGGATCCCCCAGCCAGTTGACGGGGCTGGCGATGATATTGAGACGCAGCAAGATGTCATTCCAGACGCCAAACTCGCCGTTGAAAATCCAGCGCCATGCCAGGGCGATCAGGGCGGTGGGCAGTGCCCAGGGCAAAATTGCAATGGTTCTGACCAAACCCCGGCCCCGAAAGGTCTGATCCAAGGTCAGGGCTACACCCAGGCCCAACACCAGTTCCAGCACCAGGGAAGCGGCGGTAAAAATGGCGGTATTCCCTAGACTGAGCCAAAAGCGTCCGTCTTGCACCATGCGACCGTAGTTATCTAAACCGGAAAAGACGGGCTCTAAATTGGTGCTGAGGTTTTCGGTAAACAGGCTCAGGCCAAGGGCGCGCAAAATTGGGTAGGCATAGACCAGCAGCAGTACGAGCACCGCTGGTAAAAGCAGCATCCAGCCCGTGCGGCGTTCCCGTTGTCGGAGGTAGTCTTGGGTCATGGTTCTGAACGGTCTCTGAAGAATCTCGGAAGCATCTCTGGAATCTTGAAGAAGAGGGACGGCGCGATCGCAATTAGCCTCTGCGGCCCCAAGGCTTACGCCTCACCAAGCCTGATCGCCTAGGTCTCAGTTTCGGGACTGCCCAGCACCCGCCGGGTCTCCCCCGCCGCCGCCCGCATTGCCGCCTCTGGGGTCATCTGGTTGGTGATGGCCGCACTCAGGTAGCGCTGGAGGATATCGGAGGCTTGGGCGTATTGGCCCACGGGGGGACGAGGCACCGTGGTTTCCGCCACCTCCAGCAATTGGGCGTATTGGGGAAATTTCGCCAGAATTTCGGGGTCGGTAAACAACTCTCGCCGACTGGGCACATAGGCATATTCCAGCGCAAAATCCCGCTGCCCCTGGCGGCTGGTGAAAAATTCCACCACCTGCCACGCCTCATCGGGATGGGGGGTATCGGCAACCATGCCAAAGCCCCAGCCCCCCAGACAGGCGGCGGGACTCTGACCCTCGCCGTGGACCATAGGCTTGAGGGCAATCTTGCCCTGTACGGGGGACCCTTCCTTATTGGCCTCCGCCCAGACATAGGGCCAGTTGCGCAAGAAGGCGGCGTTGCCAGTCTCAAATAGCCGCAGGGAATCTTCCTCCAGATAATTGGTGACGCCCCCCGGAGTCACGCCATCGGCGATCACCTGACCCATAAATTCCACCGCCTGGATTGCCTCGGGGCTGTCGAGCCCCACTTCCAGCGTGTCAGGATTGACCCAGAAGCCCCCAAACCCGGCCACAATTTCTACAAAATTAGTAATCAGCCCCTCATACTGGGCTCCCTGCCACACATAGCCCCATGGCACATCGGTCTCAGCCTGAATCCGCTGGGAGGCGTCGATCAAGTCGGCAAAGGTTTCGGGGGGTTCTGCACCAATATCCTCCAACAGGTCAGTGCGGTAGTAGAGCATTCCCATGTCGGAGCGGAAGGGCATCCGATAGAGCCCATCTTGATAGCGTCCCGCTGCCACATCGGCTTCTAGGAAGTCGCTCAGATCCTCATCGCTGACCCGATCGCTCAAATCCTGTAACCACCCTGCCGCCGCAAACTTGGGGATCCACACGACATCGGAGTAGACCAGATCGTAGGGGGAGTCTCCCAACAGAAAGGAGGTGGTGTAGAGGTTTTCCACCGCATCTGCTGCATTTGGCCCCTGAACAATGTCAATGGTGATGTCGGGGTGTTCGGCCTCGAACTGATCCGCCAACAGTTGCAACTGCTGCGCCTCGACCGCCCGCACCAGGAAGGAAATGGTGACGGACTGCTGGGACCAAGCCACCCAGCTCACGCTGAGGACGGTGAGACCTGCGATCGCGGATAGCATCATCCACCGCAGCGATCGCAACTGCAAGGAAGATATCCAGGATTGAATTTGTTGAAACATTCTGTAATCTGCAACTAGGCAATATGGAAATTTTATGGTTAGGACTTCTTAACGCTATTCAAGGAATTTTATGTTGGCAGAAGTCAAGGATAGCCCTAATAAATAAAGCCACCCAGCCTGAATTGGCTTGGCGTTTTCCTGGCTAGACAAGGGATTCAGGTCCGTCTAACCCATCCCATTTCACCCCGATCCAATCATGGATTAGGATAATTTGGAAGGAATGCTAACCAAATTAAACGATTTTTTTGATTTGTGACACCTGTCAGAAGCGGGATGTCAGAGCGAAAAATCTCTATCTAAAGAAGGAATTATTGCGATCGCATTTGCGCTGCCAGAGTCTCTCCTAGTACTCTGCGGCGGAAATACTCTGGCCGTTCCATCGTGGCACACCTCGGCCCCTCACCCTCACCCTCTCCCCTTGGGAGAGGGGACCGGAAAATGTTGGACTGGTGCAACGATAGTGGGCTAATTTACGCCCTGCGGTACTAGTCTCTCTATAAAATCTTTTTTTATAGAAAAACATCGTGCGATCCCAACCCCTCCACATCAATATCTTGCAGACGGGAATAGGCATCGGCGACAAGGCGCTGTCCCCGCAAAAAGCCCGTATTGGCTCCGGGGCATAGGTAGGCCAGCGATTCCGCCGTAAACCGTTCCTGGAGATGGCGGACCTGCTGTAACTGACGGGGCCAATGGAAGGTTTTAGAAAACCGTAGGGGTAAAATCTGACCCTCAGGGGTAGGCAGCAGGTGGCGACCCGTAAACAGCACCCCACCGTGGCCCCGGTAGTAGAGACAGGCGGATCCCGGCGAATAGCCCGGAGTCCAAATCACCAGAGCAGAATCCCCTAGGGCTAGCTCCTGACGATAGGGATGCAGATGGGGTACCTCTGGCAAGAGATAAGCCTCCTGTTCCTGCACAACGATGGGGCATTGCAGGGTCCGTTGCAGCGTCGCCGCCGTGCCATGGCCATCCCGATGGGTCAGCACCCACCAGCGGACCCCTCCCTGGGCTTGAATAAACTCAGTGGTGCTATCCTCCTGCGGTGGGCAGTCCACCAGCAGATTAGCTGGGTTGCCCTCCGCATCCTTCTCTACAATGAAGTAGGCTGTTGCGCCGAGGGTAGACCGATTGGGCGGAAACCCGTAAATATTAGAGAGCACCAACCTGGGCTGTCGGGGCAACGGGGCTGACTGGGAAGACTCACAGGCTGAATTCATGGGTTCCACGTCTGGAGGCAAAGACTTGTTCAAGGAAAGGCTTAGGGTTGAGGTTGCAGTAGTGAGATTAATACACCCCGGTACCCAGAAGGCTAGGCGGGAACTGACAACCGGGCTAGGCTGGACATATTGCTGGCCATGGGGGAACAAGGGCTAATGCTGTTTTGGTTGCTGCTCTTAGGAATTTTTACGTATTTTGTGGTGCAGCGGAGCGTTGCGGGGATTACCCGTACCCCCACCTGGATTCTATGGCTGGTGATGATGACCCCGGCCTTCACCTTGGTGATCTGGGGGGTGACCCAGGGTATGGATCAGCCCTTTCCGCCGGGGCTAATGATTGCCCTGTTTATTATCTGCCCAGCGATGTACTGGATGCTAATCCAATGGGGGCGATCCCCTAGCAGCAAGGGGGACAGTAAAACCGCCACTGTTGAGGGTGCCGAGGGGGCAGACAGTCCTACGGACAAGCCAACATTGCGCCCTATTGATAAGGAGGAGGAAGCGACGTTACAACACTGCTTCCCCTGGTCTATCTATTACTTGCAAAATATTGAATACCGTCCCCAAGCCCTGATCTGTCGGGGCCAGTTGCGATCATCGCCAACGGTGGCCTATGACACCGTGCGAGACAATGTAGAGGCGCATTTTGGCGATCGCTTCTTGGTGGTTTTCCAGGAAGGATTGAATGGTAAGCCCTTCTTTGCCCTGGTGCCCAATCCCAGCGGCAAGCCCGCCCTAGCTGCCGCCAGTCCTTCAGCCCAGTCAAGCCCGGTTCAGAAGGATACCCGCCCTGGGGTGGCCCTGGCCCTGCTTTTGACGACCCTTTTCACCACCACTGGGGTAGGAACCTATATTGCTGGGGTCACAGAGACCGCTCTCCAGGAGAATCCCAATCTGTTTTTCCAGGGCTTACCTTACGGGTTGTCCCTGATGGTAATTTTGGGGGTGCATGAAATGGGCCATTACCTCATGGCTCGTCGCTATAACATTAAGGTCACCTTGCCCTATTTCATCCCGATTCCCTTTTTCTTGGGCACCTTTGGAGCCTTTATTCAATTGCGATCGCCGGTCCCTAACCGTCGCGCCCTTTTCGATGTAGGGATTGCTGGTCCCTTGGCGGGATTGGTCATGACCCTACCACTGCTGCTGTGGGGGTTAGCCCATTCGGAGGTGGTGGCGACTTCGGAGGCCGCAAGCTTGCTAAATTTCCAAGAGCTGGATCCCCAAGCCTCCATTGCCCTGATGGTGCTGAGTAAACTGGCTCTGGGGAGTGCAATCACCCCAGAAAGTGCGATCGCACTTCATCCCGTCGCCGTGGCGGGGTGTTTGGGGCTGGTCGTAACAGCCCTGAACCTGATGCCCGTGGGCCAACTTGATGGCGGCCACATTGTCCATGCCATGTATGGACAACGAACCGGGGCTATCATCGGACAGGTAGCCCGATTTTTAATGTTAGGGCTGGTGGTGGTGCATCCTGAATTGCTGATTTGGGCAATTCTGCTGTTCTTTATTCCAGCGGTGGATGAACCCGCCCTCAACGATGTTAGCGAGTTGGACGATCGTCGAGATCTCTGGGGCCTAGCGGCCCTAACGATTTTGATTTTGATTGTGCTACCCGCTCCGAATATGGTGATGGCACTGCTACCTTAGCCCTGGGTAGCACCCTAGTTTGGAGATCTGCGGTCGGCAGCGATCGATAGCGAGAGGAAGATCCATGACCCAAGAGGTAACTCGCTGGCTGGCAGAGGTGCGGACCCTCCAGCATCAATTAGCGGCATCCCGTCAAGAACGGGACCAAGCCTACTCCAGCGCAGCCAATTGGCGACAACTCTATGACGCGGAAGCCCAGCAGCGACGGGCTGATGTGACCCAAATGGAGATCACCATCACCACGCTGCGGACGGAGGTGGCGGCGCTGCGGGGCCAGTTGCAAGGGGGTACCCCACCGATTGCAGATGTCGGTTCAGCAACAACACCCAAGCCCGCCACTGATCTCACTACGGTGGAGGGTCTGCGACGAGAGCTGACGGAAGCCCTGCGCCAGTGCGATCGCTTGCAACAAAAGCTAGAGGCAGAACGGGCCGACCACGCCCAAACCCGACAAACCCTGACCACCGCCCTAGGGGAAACCATCGATGCTTTTAAGCAAGATAAATCCAGTTCCAGTCTCGCCCCCCGCTCTCCCGAGAATTAGGGTTCCCCGGTAGTGGACAGAACGGGTTTTGGTCTCCCCATTCTGGATTCCCCAGAAAACCCAACCTGCCCCCCCATTCGCACCACCCTGCCCTAGGCACGAAATTGGGCGCGGAAACCGCGCCCCTACGGGTAATTCAAAATTCAAAACTTAAAATTCCTAGAACCTTTCACCTGTCATCCCCTACATTGGGCGCGGAAACCGCGCCCCTACCCTCACACCCCA
>NZ_KI913949.1:689619-766670 GCF_000332095.2 Leptolyngbya sp. PCC 6406
CCCCCCCCCCGTCTACACCCAGAAACTATCGAGGCGGTGCGCGATCGCGCCGACATTGTAGACATCGTTTCTGACCAGGTGGTGCTGAAAAAGCAGGGCAAGGATTACGTGGGGCTGTGTCCGTTCCACGAGGACAAGTCCCCCAGCTTTAGCGTCAGCCCTAGCAAGCAGTTCTACTATTGCTTTTCCTGCGGGGCGGGGGGGAATGCCTTCAAATTTCTGATGGAGTTGGGTAAGCGCTCCTTTAGCGAAGTGGTGCTGGACCTGGCCAAGCGCTACCAGGTGCCTGTACAAACCCTGGAGCCCGAGAAGCGTCAGGAGTTTCAGCAGCAGATTACCCTACGAGAGCAGTTGTTCGAGATTCTGGCGGTGACCGCCAAGTTCTACGAATATGCCCTGCGTCAGCCCGATGGTCAGGAAGCCCTCACCTATCTTCAGCGCGATCGCGGTTTCAACGAAGACACCATCCAGCAGTTCCAACTGGGGTTTGCCCCCGGTGGCTGGCAGACCCTCTACGGCTATCTGGTGGACCAGAAGCGCTACCCGGTGTTGCTGGTGGAGCAGGCGGGGCTGATCGTGCCCCGGCAGCAGGGCAGTGGCCACTACGATCGCTTTCGGAATCGATTGATGATCCCCATCCACGATGCCCGAGGGCGGATCATCGGCTTTGGGGGACGGGCACTAACGGATGAGGATAAGCCCAAGTACCTGAACTCGCCGGAGACGGAACTGTTTGATAAGGGTCAAACTCTATTTGGGTTGGATAAAGCGCGAGGTGCGATCGCAAAGGCAGATCAGGCCATTGTGGTAGAGGGCTACTTCGACGTAATCGCCCTCCATGCGGCGGGGATTCCCAATTCAGTAGCGGCCCTGGGCACGGCCCTGAATGCGGCTCAGGTGCGCCAAATCCTGCGCTACACCGAATCTAAGCAGGTGGTGCTCAACTTTGACGCCGACGCCGCCGGGGTCAAGGCGGCGGAGCGGGCCATTGGCGAAGCGGAGGAAATGGCCTACCGGGGCGATGTCAAGCTACGCATCCTGAACATCCCCGATGGCAAGGATCCCGACGAATATCTGAAACTCCATACTGCCGGGGAATACCAGGCGCTCATTGACAGTGCCCCGCTGTGGATCGACTGGCAACTGCAAAAACTCCTCAGCGATCGCGATCTGCGGCAAGCGGACCAATTCCAACAGGCATCCCAGGATGTGGTGCAACTCCTGAGCGAGATTGCCAACGCCGATACCCGCACCCACTATGTCCGCCAATGTGCGGAACTGTTCAGCCACGGCGACGCCCGCCTCATGCCCCTGCTGGCGGAAAACCTGATGGTGCAGGTGCGCCGCCGCCGCCGCACTCCCGAGGGCACTCCTAGCCGTGCTCCCCTGGCCTTTAACACCACCAGCACCCTAGAGGAGGCGGAGGCGGTGTTGCTGTGCCTCTGCATCCACGCTCCCCAGCATCGCGAGACGGTGCTGGAAATGCTGGAAAAACGGGATCTCCAGTTCAGCTATTCCCACCATCGCGCCCTGTGGCGGGAGTTAAGTGCTTGGCAACCTACGGAGGAAGCCCCCTCCTTGGTCAGTTGGCTGCGCGATCGCGCAGCCGAATCCGCCCGCCTTGCCCAAACCCAACACCTGTTTTACCTAGATGAAAAGAGCTGTCGGGATGTGGTCCGTGCTCCTTTGGTCATCCGCGCCGCCGCCGCCTGCATCGAAAAAGCCCATTGCGAAAAGCGCTACCGCCATTTCCTTCAGCTCTGGAGTGACGCGGATGACACGGTGACGCCAGAGCAGCAGACTCACTACCAAAATCAGGTCTACGCCGAGAAGCGTCGCATTGCTGAATTGGAGCAGGAACGACAAACCACCTTCGAGGATTTGGTCAAGCTGCCCTGGGTCGGCGATGACTACCAAACCCTAGAAACCTAGGGACGTGCCATAACCTCAGGGATTCCGTCAACCGCATTCCTGTTCCGTATAGGAGGCTCGCCAAAAGGTGATGCACACCATCTAGGTGCGCCAAAATCTGCCTAACCTCATGGCGAGTAAACACAACGGGTAACGGACAACACCTCCAACACCGGACTTATCCATCAAAGTTGACGTACAATATCGGCAATATCGGACTTGTCTGTCAACAGTGACCGATAAACCCTCAATCTTAGACTTATCCGTCACTGTTGACACTTAATACATAGTTAGCTGATTTGATTTCGGCAAGCGATTGCTACTTGACGATCACCTGAATTTCAAGCCGGAATTGAGTTCGCTAGAGGTCTATGTACAACTGCCAACAGTGCCTTGATATAGAACTCTAGCAATATATTTTTACTTCAAATCATGCCTAAATACAATCTTTATAGAGTTCCCAAAGATCAGGAAGAGGATCTACTCGAAAAACTGAGATTGTCAGGATTGGAGCAGATAGGGAAGCAAGAAATTGAAGGCTTCCAAATGAAATTTTTCTTTTCTAGTGAGCCTGACGAGATCGATATCTGGTGGACTGAGACATACCAGGAATTCTTAGGAGATATAGAGACCCCAAAAAATTTAATGCATTTTGGAGTCCTTCTTATTTCAGGAAATGAAGTTTGTTATGCAATCAGTTTAGGTAAAGCACATTTTTACTTAAGCCAATTTTGCGATTCGGAGTTTGGGTTGAATTTGGCAGAGAGAATAATTGATGAAAACGACCTTAAAATCAAAAACTCAAAATATTACAAAAGTGCCAGAAGCAAAATGATTACTACATACCAGCAAGGTAGTCAAATAACATTCGATAGTGGAGAGTCAATGCATTACATAAAGGGCAAAACTATCGATTCAGCTACATGGGGAAAAATGGTTAGCTTCGGAAAATCCGTGCATCTAAATATAGCAAAACAACCTTTAGAGATTCCAACCTTTATAAATAACATAGAAGATGTTCTCAGACAACCAATTAGAGTAAGGCTACCAAAAGTAGATATTGTCAAAAATAACCGTACAATTCAACGTCTAGACAGGATTTTGGCTAGAGCAATTCTAAGGACTCCAGAAGATCCAGGCATCAATATTGAAGAATTTACTATGTCTGGGGTGGATTTTATTTTTGCAGATAGCTATGAATACAGTCTTTACCTAAAGGGAGGAAGTGACGAGGCCGTTCGCTTGAATGAACTGAATTTAGAATCTTTAATTACTTTCTTAAGGGATAATGGCATAAATCTTGAAGAGGAAATAAATAACTTAAAAGTGAAAGTCCACAATGAATATGGACGCGATCATACAAAAACACTCAAATTTTATCTGGATTTTATTGAAGAAGATGAGCGTTATTGCCTCATTGACGGAAGATGGCACAAGTTCAATCAATCTTACGTGGAATTTTTGGAAGAAGAAGTCAATAAAATCCAACTTGATTATGAGTCTACTTTTGATGTAAATCCTGGAATTGATGAGCCTCAGTTCAATCAAGATCGTGAAAGTGATGGATATCTAAATTACGATAGAGACCTACAAAGTTTAGATGGTCGTTACAGAGTCGAGAAGATGGATCTGTACAAAGATGGCGTTTTATATTTCGTAAAAAAAGGCACTCCACAGAAACTGTCATATGTTATCGATCAAGCTATAAATACTGTTAAGATACTTCAAAATAATGCTGATTGCATCACAATAAACGATGAGTTTGTAGAGATAAAGGGGATTTGCTTGTGGATGATTCTGAAACGGCAGACGCCAATTGAAAAACTCTCAGATATAAATTCCATTATTCTCCATATGAAGCTTGTAGAGTGGAAAAAGACTTTAATAGATGCCGGATTTGATCCCTCAATTAAGATTAATTACCTTAGAGAGTAGTCTGACATCTCTATCTCTTAAAGGTGCTAACAGGTTTACAGCGCCCATGCACACCGAGCACCAAAAGTAGATCGGTGCGATACTAACAATTCTTTACGGTGGGTGATGGGCAACGTTAGCCTGCAATTCTGGGCACTCTTTCGGTTAAAAGCATTGATTCGTTCCTATTGAAGCTAAAAATCTGAGCTTGCCTATAGAGGACAAAGTATGAGCGGTTGGCAATCTACTAGTAACGAATTAAAAAAAAGTCATAAAGCGTGGACAGTTGATGATCCGCGAAGCCGATAAATATCCATCGAATTGACTATCCTCACTTTATATAAGCTTTGATAGTCAAGGCAATATTGTCAGGTATCATTCATCCGATTCTCGTCATGGAAGTCGATTGGGCAAACCTCGTTCATACTAAAGGAAGACAACTACTGAGATATTCTCTATGCCAACCTTACTTGAAAGAATTACTATTAATCCCAAACAATGCGGTGGTCGCCCCTGTATCCGAGGGATGCGAATCCGAGTGTCAGATGTGCTGGATCTGTTTGCAGCAGGTCTTAGTGCAGAAGAGATTTTAGAGGAAATGCCTGATCTTGAAGCAGATGATCTGAAGGCATCACTTCTGTATGCTTCGCGGAAACTCAACCACCCAGTTTTAGTGGCATGACAATCTGGGTAGATGCACACTTGTCTCCGGCAATAGCAACTTGGATTACCAGCACATTTGGGGTTGAAGCAATAGCCTTGCGTGATCTTGGGCTAAGAGATGCTGAAGATGCTGAAATTTTTGAGACGGCTAAGACTCAAACAGCTATTGTCATGACTAAAGACAGCGACTTTGTAGATTTGGTGGAGCGCCTAGGTGCGCCGCCACAAATTATTTGGTTAACTTGTGGCAATACCTCTAATGCTAGATTGCGCGAAATTCTGAGCGAGACGTTACCGAGAGCTTTAGAACTCTTAGCTGCTGGCGAGACATTAGTAGAAATCAGCGGAAACTAGCAGTGGATTGGGTTCTCTGCGTCAACCCAACCTACTGCCGAGGGTGCGATCGTTCTCATCTGACTAGTAAATAAATGGGTATCGCCAATGATCATTGAGTTTTTTTTTCATACTCTTCGCACTTCTGTCCACAACAATAATGAGCGGCTTACCTAGTTGCCTGCTGGTGGCTGGTCTAGGAGCGCTAGTGATGCGCAGGAGATTTAGAGACGTATTTTATCGGATACTTAAGTGGTCAATAGCAGGAGCGACTATTGCTTCAGGCATGTATAGTCTTTTCCTTTTGTCTGTTGTTTTTATTATTAAAGATCCAGCTTATAGAGGGCAGGGATTAGGCATTGCCCTCGCTGGACCAACTATTCTTGCACCTCTTGGCGCAATTATTGGTGGCTCACTCAAATTCATTTTGTTGATTGTCTCTAGACGAAACAAAGAATCACAGTAAGTCGGTTTTTGCAATCGACAAACAGCCAAAGACCTCATCCTCTGGCTCTTGCAGTTCTGATATAATCAGAGTACACCCTATGAGTAATTTCGCATCCAGTCGGGTGCAGTACACGGGTTAGACGCAAGTTTATTTTAATATCTCAACAAGATCTTTGGTTTCTTTATCAGTTGCAATCGGTAAATTCAAGAAGTCCAAGCACTTGAACAATAACTGGGGATTATGAATACGTTCGACATGCCATACCATTACAGGATAGTCTTCCTGTTTTCCAAGCTTTAGCAACTCACTCTCTGTGAGATATCTTCCTTGTATATTCTCTATTTCACTCCGCAATTGATTCTTATAATCCTCTGGATGAATGAAAATTTGCAGTAACAAACAAGAATCGCTGTCATCAACTGAGTCCACTGTTAAGCGAACTTCCTTTGTTCGATCCAAGCTATATTTTCCAATACTAAACTTACTAATCTTATAGTCGCCATCAAATGAGTAACCGAAGATTATTTCCCTGCCTTCCATAAGGTCTAGCTTAATTGTATCCCAGTGTTTGTCGGCAATAAGTTTACTTAACTTTCTTAGTAGTTTCTTTGATGGAGATTCAAATTTCTCAGATGTGAAAAAGTAGTCTTTCAATGGTTGGGTGAACGAGCCATGCCACTCTAACTTATGAGAAAAATAACCATATGTAGGTTCTACTGAACGGAAACGAGCTGTAAACGAAGTTATGCTGTCGTATCTATGGCCACGAATTTTCCTTGTCCATTGAAAGTCATGGAAAAAAGGCTCTATGACAACAAAGCCCTCGCTAAAAACCATTACCTTTTGTTTTTGAATACCACCTGTCCAGCACTCTTCTACATCAACCTCAGAGCCAAGATTCATACTGGATACTATCTTTTCTATTTTCTTCTCCATTTTCATAAACATACGGACCTGTAATGTGAACAAAGTTAGTCTAATGCTAAGGCGAGTCTAACATTCCGGTTGAGCGGCTGTAAGGCTGCAAATAACCTCTAAAGCTGGCGTATAATAACGCCAATCTCAGACCTATCTGCCAAAAGTGACCGATAACACCCCTAGAGCCAGACTTATCCATCACTTTTGATACTGAGTACAGAGTTGACCATTCCCAGGAGCACCCATTGTCCTCGTCAAGCTTTATTCTCTACGTTGATGCTCAGTTTTCGAGCCCCTACGCAATGTCTGTGTTCGTGACCTTGCGCGAGAAAGGACTGCCCTGCGATCTCAAGACGCTGAATCTCGCGGCGCAAGAGAACCACAAGGCAAGCTTCGCAGCAGTGTCACTGACGCAACGGGTTCCGACCCTCGTTCACGACGACTTCAGTCTTTCTGAGTCGTCAGCCATCTCCGAGTACCTCGATGAGTTGTTTCCAGAACCGCCCGTCTATCCTCGTGAGCCCCGCGATCGCGCTAGAGCGCGGCAAATTCAAGCCTGGTTACGCAGTGACCTCATACCCATCAGAGAGGAGCGCTCCACAGAGGTCGTCTTCTATAAGCCCACCGAGGCACCGCTTTCTGCTGAGGCGAGGGCATCAGCGGAAAAGCTCTTTGCTGCGGCCAGCGCATTGCTTCCGACCAACGCCCTAAATCTGTTCGGTGAATGGTGCATCGCGGACACCGACCTTGCCCTCATGCTCAACCGGCTCGTTCTAAACGGTGACCCGGTTCCTGAAAGACTTGTCGCTTATGCACGGCACCAGTGGCAACGGCCATCTGTCCAGCTTTGGGTCAACCACGAGCGTCCGATGTAGTGTTTTTCCTCACTAAAGGAGGCCATATGCTAGAGTTACGGCCAAATTGTGAATGTTGCGACAAAGACCTTCCACCCGACTCAGTTGAGGCACGTATTTGTACCTATGAGTGTACATTCTGTGCTTCCTGTGCTGAGAGTACACTCGGTGGCCATTGCCCTAACTGTGGTGGTGAGTTAGTTGTTCGCCCGCGTCGCCCAGCGTCGATGCTGGCAATCCATCCAGCATCGGCAAAGCGCATCTTCAAGCCTGAGGGTTGCAATAGCTTGGCATAGTCATTATCAATCCCATCCCTCAATCACCCCCAATCTCTTCGCTGAGTTCCGTAAAGGATTCAATGATTGCGATCGCAGTTTCTGGCTCAACATCTTGACAGGGGGTGACCGGGGTGAGGATGTCGTTGATATAGGCAGCTCCCGCTAGACGGTAAGCGCCCTGATCACTCACTAACCAATCACTGGTCAGGTCAGATTCTGGGAACTGCGATCGCAAATCCGGATCCCGGTAGGGGCCATAGTTGAGCCCATAATCCACCTCAGGAAATTGGGGCGGACGCAGGGGCAAGCGATATTCGGTCTCCGGCGTCCCGCCAATTCCCCCCGTCGTGTATTCCACCACAAAGCAGCGATCCGCTTCATCCCGGTACAAGATGCGGTAGCCCCCTTCCCCCGGACCGCCTCTGCCCTGACCCTCAACCGTCACCGCCGCCACCCCAAACCCCTCAGGAATAGCCGTCGGCACCACCACCGGCACCCCCAACGTCCGCAGCTCAGCGGTTTGCTCCGGTGACAACAGGCCAATAAAGGCGGTCTCCGGCGGCGGTGGTGGACCAGGAATTGCCGCCGCCCCATTAACTTCGCCCGCTCCATTCCCTGACAGGGAACCCTCTCCATTGGGACCACCACAGGCGGCAAGAGCCACCGCGCCGATCCCCCAAAGGCCAACCCACCGCCTTAACTGCCATCCCGTCATCGTCATTATCATCATGTGATCCGATTCCGACTATCGGTTCCGACTATCGGCTAGGACTCAACTGCCACCGACCTATTGATGCTCCGCCATACTATAGCGTTGGCCCCTTGGCTTCAGACACCAGCACCGCCCTGAGGGCTCCCTGTCACAGCCAAGGGGCTCCCAGTCTTGTCTTAGGGGGTGTGCCATTAAATAACACCCCACCACCAGCCCAATATCAGCCACCGGGCAACCACCCTACAGCGTTTTCCTGACAGAGAATTGTCTGCCACGAGACGGTATTTATTGAGGGATAGCCCTGATAATCTGCTCAGTTTTTGTCTTCGCCCCTCTAGCCCTAAAAATCAGGCTATTAGGCCGGTTCACTCTCCCCTCGTCCGGCGATGGCAAAAACGTCTACAGGAGATTACAGGAAAAGGGTGAAGCTATCCATGAGATTTCTACGCACCTATCAGGGGCTTTGGATTCTATCAGTTTGCCTAGTGCTACTGTCCAGTCTGTTGCCCATGGCAGAGAAGATGGGACTGGAGTTCCCCATCGGGGTCGAAACAGGGCAGGCCGTAGAAGTCCATCGCGATCGCCATCACCGATCCCTCCAGGGACAGGACTTCCACACCCATTTCTCCCGAACCCAGCGCCATCGCGCACTGGATGACGGTCAGCCTTGGGATAGTCGCCTCCAGCGTAAAACCCATCCCAACACCTTGGCAACCAGGGTGAGCCCTGCTACTGCCCTAGCCCAGAATGGAAAAACAACCCCTGAGGTCGGCAGCTCCCCCATCAAGCCAATTATTGCTGCGCCCGTGGAGGCCACCCCAACCAATTTCACCTTACCGGGAGTACTCTGTAGGGAATTTGTGTCTGAGGATCAGGAATATGCGCCAATCCAGGTCGTGGATGGAGGCAGTCCGAAGAGCAGTGAGCGGCTAACTTGGGTGCTTCCCACCGAATCCCTCTATACAGCCCCCTTTTCAGGCTCACCTGGATTACCAGCGGGGCATGAGGGCATTGACTATGCCCATACAGATCCCAATGTGCCCGTGGTGCCGGTCGTGGCGGCAGCAGCGGGGCGAATAGCCTATATCCGAAATGGCTGCCCCCAATCCCGCATGTTTGGCCCCAATCGCCAACACCGGGAGTGTGGCGCAGGCTGGGGTAATCATGTGGTGATCGATCACGGCGAAGGGCTCTTTACCCGCTATGCTCACCTCGCACCCAGGGTGATTCCCGTTCGGGTAGGGGATTACGTTGAGGCAGGAGACCACCTTGGCGAAATGGGGAATACGGGCCGCAGTGATACCCGACATTTACATTTTGAGTTGGGGGCTACCCTAGAGGATCCCAACACTTGTGGTCCTGCCCAATCCTTTGAGCGGGTTTATGACCCTGGAAACCTTAACTTTGAGCTGGCAGAGTCCTAGTGCAGCGTCAAGCTCAAGTTGTAGGTTTCTCGTAACGCGATGTGCAACTAACGATTGAGAAAAGGTCTCACCTCTAGAAACCTTAGCTATGAAGGGTTCTAGCAATCTTAAGGAAGTGAGACCATGTTTGATATCGAAGAGTTTATCATCGCTATCTTTATGACCGTTGAAACTCATTTAGAAGCTTTACTAAGACGCTATCCTCCCCGCAGCAAAGGGTTTGCTCCCGGTTTGAGTGATAGTGAGGTGCTTACCCTCGAAATGGTTGGGGAATTTTTAGGACATCATAGCGATACCGCCATCTGGAGCTACTTTCGGCGGCATTGGCGAGCGTGGTTTCCCGGTTTAGGGCATCGCAGCACCTTCGCCCGTCAAGCGGCCAATCTTTGGCGTTACAAACAATTGCTGCACCAACAACTGCTGCAAGAGCTGGCTGCGCAGCAGGGGGATTTATATCGCATTGATGGCTTTCCAATACCCGTCTGTGGGTTCAAGCGAGCGCCCCAAGCCAAGGTGTTTGAGGGTCTGGCGAGCTTTGGCAGTTCCGCTACCAAATTGGGCACGTTTTATGGCTTCCGAGGGCACTTGTTGATCAATGCTCAGGGCATCATTTTGGGCTTAGAAGTGACTCCTGCCCATGTGGATGAACGCGATGTGGTTCCCGAACTGGTGGTCGGACTGCAAGGGCTTCTACTGGGCGACAAAGGCTATATCCGCCAACACCTGACGACGGACCTTGCCGTCCAGGGATTAACTTTGTTAACGCCACTGCGCGCCAACATGCACCATTACGACCCGCTCTTTAACCGCACAGTCAGCCGACATCGTCAACTGGTGGAAACGGTGGTCGGCCATTTGTGTCATTGGTTTGACATCGAACGCATCTTGACCCGTGACCTTTGGCATTTGACAAGTCGCTTGGCGCGGAAGATTCTCGCCCATACCGTCATCATCTATCTCAATCGGCTGTATGGCAGACCATGGCTGCAATTTGAGGATTTGATTGTCGCCTAATTTCTACCCTGGCTTAGTTGCACATCGCGTTCGTAGGGTGCATTCGCGAAGCAATGCACCGTAGGATGGCCGCGCTACAAATCCAAATCAGGGATAATCCTAAGTTTGAGTCTTGACAGACCACTAGAGCCCCAGCCAAGTGAAAAAGTCTTGGCGGGTAAAGAATTCTAAAACGAGCAGGGCAATGAACCCCACCATAGCAAAGCGGCCATTGATACGCTCAGCGTAGGCGGTCCAGCCAAAACCAGGGGTCGTTTCCGTCTCTGTACCAGCGCCAACAGGAGACGCTGGGGTCTCTTCTGGGCTGACGCTAGGCTCAGGGGAAATGGGTGCTTCTGGAATTGAGTGCTGCTCAGAATCCGATGCTGTCATGGCAAATTAACCCTGAGGGCTGTTAAAGGAGTAGTGGTGATCACGGAATTGAGAAATGCCTGGAATACCTGGGCTAAGTCTCAGCACATCTCTTAGCCTAACGAATCATCCCCGTTCTATCGGTCTCGGACCAGTCTTCCCCAACCCGAATTGTCAGGTCTGATTGTAAGTCTCCAGTGGAGTTCGACACCACAGAGCCAGTACCCAGCACTGACTGCACCACCTGGGCACTATTCAAGTCGCCCCGCTGGGCAATCACCTCGGTTCGGCGCACCGTGCCAGACCAAGCAGGTACCACATAGACATTGGAAAATCCCTGTTGCCGCAGAGTACGCGCCACTGCTTGGGCAGAGTTGGTGACATCACTGGCGTTTTGCACCGCAATGCGGAGCTGGGAAACAGCCCGAGACTCGGTATTGGAGAGCAGAGCGACCGTATCGAGCTGGAAAAACTCATTCATAACCTGCTGGCTAGCTTGGGGATCGATGAGCCAGTAGCTGGCGATGTATTCCTCTGGGGTGCTGAAGCGTCCCGGCAGCATCACCATCCGCAGGTTGTCCGTTCCCCCTAACTCCATCGAGAAATTGGCCAAGGCCAGAATTTCTTCTAGGCTGAGGTTGGTGTCTATATACCGCAGCATGACCCGGATCATCTGGGGCAATTGGGGAATCACCCTCGGGCTCATCAGCCGTTCTCGCAGCGCCTGGAGCAGGATTTGCTGGCGCTGAACTCGGCCAATATCGCCTTGTCCATCGGAGCGAAACCGAGCAAACTGCTCTGCTTGGTCTCCATTCAGCGTTTGCCATCCTGGCTGAAGATTGATGTAAAGCCCCTGGGTTTTGTCTTCATAGACCATGGGTTGGGGCACGTACACCTCTACCCCACCAATTAGGTCAATGAGTTCCCGTACACCTTCGGTGTTGACCCGGACATAGCGGTCGATGGCTACTGGCCCTAGGTTTGACTGAATTGTTTCGGCAACCTTCTCAGGACCACCCACGATGTTGGCGTGGTTGATCTTGGCGATGCCATCTCCAGGGACTTCGACTCGGGTATCTCTGGGAATGGAGAGAACGCTGAGGGTGCTCTTGTCAGGATTAAAGCGGGCCAACAGCATCGTATCGGTACGCCCAGAGAACACCTCCTCCGAGCCCGGAGTTGCGTCGGGCACCTCGTCAACCCCTAAGAGCAGAATGTTAACCGGGCGGGTGACTCGATAGCGAAATCCCGACTGCCACAGGTCCACTAGACTCAGCGGCTCCGAAGATTCGCCTACTAACCAACCTGGTAGGGGGGTGGTGGTAGCAATTAGGGCTCCTGCAACCGCCGCTGATAGAGCGGTTCCGGTGAAGAGGAGGGTCCAGGCAATTCTATGACTCCAGCGCTTGAGGGGAGATCTAGAGCGAGACTGGGGCAGAGGGACAATTGCGGTATCCGAATTTTGGGGTCGCCCAGGAACGGAGGGGGACTCAGGGGTGGGGGCGGATTCGATTTCGATCTTCGGCTGTTCCAGTGACGGTATCGTCATGGGTTCTTGCACATCCTCACATACAGACAGGAGCAGCCTCTTCGGGTACCGCAGGAGGCAGAACGGTGGGGGAAACCCAGGAGCTTTCTACAGACAGGGGAAGCGAGTATCCGCAACGATCGGAATCGCGGCCAGATCATAACGGTTTGTTAATCAATATTACGGCAGATTATAGCCTGCAATGCTGAGCTAAAGGCTAGGATGAATCCGGCAAATTCGACAATGACGTACTGGAGTAGGCTCCCTATGGTGGAAAAAATCATCCCAGTTATTTTGGCTGGAGGAAAAGGGGAGCGATTTTGGCCGGTTAGCCGCCTACACCATCCTAAACAGTTCCTCAGCCTAGACGGAAGCGGTAACAGTTTACTGCAAGGGACTGCCAAGCGTCTGTTATCTGTGGCCGATAGTTGGCAATCCCTATGGGTGGTCACGGCCTCCCATCTGGCGGCGGGGGTGCGATCGCAACTTCCCGACCTGCCCGAAGCCAATCTGCTGGTGGAGCCGCAGGGGCGGGACACGGCTCCAGCGGTAGCCTGGGCCACCCTGGAAATCGCCAAGCGCCATGGAGAGGATGCCATGATCGGATTTTTCCCCGCCGATCATTGGATTGAAGATGAGGCAGCCTATCGGGCTACCCTAACGGCGGCGGCGGAATTGGCCACGACCCAAGGTGCGATCGCAACCCTAGGCATCAGCCCCACCTACGGAGCCACGGGCTACGGTTACATTGAACAGGGCGACCTCGTAGGCGACTTTCAGGGCCTCAGGGGCTACCAAGTAGCTCGGTTTACCGAAAAGCCCGACGCAGCCACCGCCCAAGCCTTTGTCGCTAGCGGTCGCTTTAGCTGGAACAGCGGCATGTTTATCTTCCCGGCAGCGGTGATGCTGGCGGAGTTGGACCGTCATGCCCCAGACCTAATCACCGCCCTGCGCCAACGGGGAGATGACGCCTACGCCTCACTGTCAAAGCTCAGCATTGACTACGCGGTGATGGAAAAAACCCAGCGCGCCTGTGTCATGCCCGCCACCTTTGGCTGGGATGACCTTGGAGATTGGAACGCTGTCGAGCGTCTGATGAAAATGCCGGATCAGCCCAATGTAGCCCTGGCCCAACATCTGGGCCTCGACACCCAGGATTGTGTGATCTATGCCAGTGATGAAGAGGAAGTCGTTGTCACCATTGGTCTAGAAGATGTGGTGATCGTCCGGGATGGTAAAGCCACCCTAGTGGTCCACAAGGACCGCACCCAGGACATCAAAAAGGTAGTCCAAACCCTGGGGAAGGATCCTAAATTTCAGCATTTGCTGTAGTGGTAATCCCTTGCTTGCCCTGAGCGGAGTGGGGGTGTGTGTGGGTGATGGGGTATTGGGGTGATGGGGGTATTGGGGTGATGGGGGTATTGGGGGGATGGGTTACGTTAGCTTCAGGACTGCCATAAAGGCTTCCTGGGGCACATCTACCGTGCCGATCGCCTTCAGGCGTTTTTTCCCCTTCGCCTGCTTTTGCAGCAGCTTTTTCTTCCGGGAAATGTCGCCGCCATAGCACTTCGACAGCACATCCTTGCGGAGGGCGGGAATGCTTTCGCTGGCGATGATGCGGCTGCCGATGGCGGCCTGGAGCGGAATTTTGAACTGGTGACGGGGGATCAGTTCCTTCAGCTTTTCCACCAGCGCCTTACCCACGTAGTAGGCTTTGTCGCGGTGGACGATGGTGGCCAGCGGGTCAGCGGGCTCACCGTTGATTAGCACGTCCAAACGCACCAAGGGATTTGCCCGGTAGTCGATCAGGTGGTACTCCATGCTGGCGTAACCTCGCGATCGCGACTTGAGCTGATCAAAGAAATCCGTCACCACCTCCGCCAGAGGCAATTCATAGATGAGGGAAGTCCGTCCCTGGGCCAAGTACTTCATATCCTTGAAATCCCCACGACGGCCCTGGCACAGTTCCATCAGCGCCCCCACAAACTCCTCTGGCGTAATCATATCCACCCGCACATAGGGCTCAGCAATGCTCTCCCGCTCCTGGGGCAACGGTAGTGTGCTGGGATTGTCGATGTGAACGAGGGTGCCGTCGATGAGCGTCACCTCATAGATCACAGAGGGAGCGGTGGTGATCAAATCCAGGTTGTATTCCCGCTCCAGGCGCTCCTGCACGATCTCCATGTGTAAGAGACCCAAAAAGCCACAGCGGAAGCCAAACCCCATAGCACTGGAGGTTTCTGGCTCATATTGCAGAGCTGCATCACTCAGACGCAGCCGTTCCAACGCCTCCCGCAGGTCTTCAAACTGATCGGCGTCCGTGGGAAATAGGCCACAGAACACCATGGGCTTAGCCTCCACATAGCCCGGTAGGGGCTCCTTGGCGGGATCCTTGACCAGGGTCATGGTATCCCCCACACGGGCATCCTCCACCGCCTTAATCGAAGCAGAGAGGTAACCCACCTCTCCAGCATGAAGTGCCTCCACTGGCACTTGCTGAGGAGATAACACCCCCAGCTCATCAATTTCGTACTCCTTGCCAGAGACCATCAGCCGCACCTTATCCCCCCGTCGCAGGGTGCCATCCATCACCCGGAAGTACACAATCACCCCCCGGTAGGAATCGTAGTAGCTGTCAAAAATGAGTGCCCGGAGAGGTTTCTCTAGATTTTCCTGGGGCGGCGGCACCAAGTAGACAATCGCCTCTAAAATCTCCTCTACCCCAATACCTTCTTTTGCAGAGGCCAGGATGGCATCGCTACAGTCCAAACCGATAATGTCTTCGATTTCCTGCTTGATGCGATCGGGATCAGCCCCCGGTAAGTCAATTTTGTTCAGGACGGGAATAATTTCTAGGTCGTGCTCTAGGGCCAAATACACATTCGCCAAGGTCTGAGCCTCAACCCCCTGGGAGGCATCCACCACCAGCAGCGCCCCTTCGCAGGCCAACAGCGATCGCGACACCTCGTAGGAGAAATCCACGTGTCCAGGAGTATCGATCAGATTCAGAACGTAATCCTTTCCATCCCGAGCGGTGTAATTCATCCGCGCCGCTTGGAGCTTGATGGTGATGCCCCGTTCCCGCTCTAGATCCATTGTGTCTAGAAACTGCGCCTTCATATCGCGATCGCTCACCGTCCCAGTTGTCTGAAGCAGGCGGTCGGCCAGGGTAGACTTGCCATGATCAATATGGGCAATGATGCAGAAATTGCGAATGCGCGAAACGGGTACGTCGGTCATAAATTTGGGCTGTCCTCTCCCATCGGGCCTTCATGCATTTTAACGGGAACTGCCAACGAGGGCCGAGGTTTCCATGGCGTACAGTTTCCACCCCATGGAAACCTCCACACCCAAGACTCTGAAACACGCCCTAGGGTAAAGTTTTTGCTAAAGCTCTGGCTTTCTCCCTGATTTTCCCTGACGTGGCTAGGGCGGCGGGGTATTCTTTGGGTGGATATGCCTGTCTCAATGCCGTCAGAATTGGGCTATGACCGTCTCTACCCCTTCACCTCTATTTCCCGAAGACGCCCCTGCGGCGAGGTGCGACCTCCCTATTGGCGGTGAATTGTTCCAACCCCAGGGCAACCCAGACCTGGTTTTTACCCTGACCTCCCAGGGCCGCATTGCCAGCCTGGGTTGGCCCCTAGCAGAACACTGTGATCTCAGCCTCAGCCAGTTTCTAGGGAAAGACCTGTCAGACCTGGTAGCGGAATCGGAACGGGAGCCCCTAGAGCGGATCCTGGCCCTGCTCTGGCAGAGAGAAACCCCCACCCTTGACCCCTGTGAACTGGTGTTAGATGCCTACCGCCTCCAGGGATCCCTACACCTCTATCCCCTACCCCCCCCCGCCCCCCGACCCGGCATGGGGATCATGACCATACATCAAGTCACATCGAATCCGGATATTGCTGCTGAGGCTACCCCCCAGAACTACAACCGCAAGCTCACCCAAATCACCTGGAATATCCGTCGCACCCTAGATTTAGACACCATTTGGCAGCAAACCGTGGATGGCCTAGGGAACCTTTTTGCCGTCGATCGCGGGTTGATTTGCCCCTACCAACCAGGGGCCACGGACCTGACGGTGGTAGCGGAATACTGCCAGCCCCATCTATCGAGCTGGCAGGGACGATCCTTACCCTTGGCCCATCATCCTTGTATGCGTAAAGCGCTCACCACCCCCCAACCCATGGTGGAAGTCTGGGATACAACGGTGGATGAAGAGGGGGGGCGGATCATGCTGGTCGTGGCCACCCGCTACCAGGAGCAGCCCAATGCCCTAATCATCATGCACCTAGCGGATGATGCGGCCTGGAGCTCGGAGGAGTTAGATCTGGTTAGCGAATTAGCAGACCAAGTGGGCACTGCGATCGCCCATGCCTCCCTGTTTAGCGAGAGTCAGTCTCTAACGGAGGAGCTCCAGGCCGTTAACGACAGCCTGCGCCAAAAACACGAGGAACTAGAGGAGGCCCGTCGTCAAGCAGAGGAAGCCTCCCGCCTGAAAAGTGAGTTCCTAGCTAATACCTCCCACGAGCTACGGACGCCCCTGAATGGCATGATCGGCTTCCTGCGCCTGATTCTAGACGGCATGGCCGACGACCCTGAGGAGCAAAAGGAATTCCTGGATGAAGCCCACAACTCCGCCCTGCACCTGCTGAATCTGATCAACGATGTCCTCGACATTGCCAAAATCGAAGCGGGCAAGATGCAGATTGACATGGTGCCTCTCAATCTGAGGGAACTCCTACAGGCCGTCGAAAACTTTACCCGTCCCCAAGCTGAGCGCAAGGGCCTCGCCTTTGAGATCTCCTTTCCGCCTACCCGCGATGAGATTATCTTGCAGGGCAACTACCAGCGACTCCTCCAGGTAATTTTGAACTTGGTGGGCAACGCCATCAAGTTCACCCACGAGGGCAGTGTGACCATCAGCGCTGAAGTGAAGCTCCAGAAAGTCACCTTCCAAAACCAGGAATGGCCCGGAACCGTGAAAATTAGTGTAGAGGACACGGGAATCGGCGTTTCCCTCGAAAAGCAGGATCGTCTGTTTCAAACCTTCAGCCAAGTGGATGGCGAACGAACCCGTCAGTATGGTGGAACTGGCTTGGGGTTAGCGATCTCCCAGAAGCTCGTGGAAGCGATGGGGGGCGTGGTGAAGTTTATTAGTATGGGCGAGGGGCTAGGATCCACGGTTACCTTCACCGTCCTCCTCTACCAAGAGCCCGTCTTGATCGACACGGAAGATAGTTAGGGATCAGCGGGCACACTATTTTCCTGCGAGTCCCTTAGGTCGGCTCCACCCTGGTTTCACCTCAATCGGATAGGTCGAGGGGGGCTGAGGCGGACGGGATGGCTTGCGGGGACAGGCCATCTACCTGTCTGCCAATCCAGGCCAGATAAGCTGATGCTCCCTGGACAATAGGTAGGGCGATGATTTCCGGCAGATCGTAGGGGTGGAGGCTGTGAATTTTGGCTTCTAGAGCCGGATAGTAGGCCAGATTGGTTTTAATCACCAACTGCCATTCCTCCTCTTCCTGCACCATACCTTGCCAGGTATAGACCGAGTGAATGGGAAACATGTTGACGCAGGCGGCGAGGCGAGCGTTGATCACCGCCGTCGCGATCGCACGGGCTTGGGCCTGAGAATCAATGGTGACCAACACAATACCGTAGTCAGATTCGGCTCCAGAGTTCATCATGGCGAGCCCGCCCCTAGAACACAAGCTGGTTAACAAATTGAGATCGATCCAAGGTTTCACGGGTGAGGCGATGACTCCAGAGGGTCTCCCCCGTGGCTAGGGCATAGAGACCATTACGGGACTCCTCCGGCAGGATGGCATCGGTAAACTCTGCCCCGGTGATAGACGTGGCTTGGAGGAGGGCTCCGGCCAAATTGGCCTGACTTAGATCAGCTCGGGTGAGGTTCACACCCTGCATATCGGCGTGCCACAACACAGCGCCAGTAAGGATGGTCCCGGTCAAATTTGCCTGCTGGAGGCTGGCCCGTCGCAGGGTCGCCTGACTCAGGTTAGCTCCCGTCAAGTTAACCAGATCCAATTTGGCCCCATTCAAGCGGGCTTGGCTCAGGTTAACCCCGCTCAAGTCCATCCCCCGTAGGTCTACCCCATTGAGGTAGGCTCCCTCTAGGGTGACATCAGCCAGTTGGGTGCGGTCCAGCGCCACGCCCCCCATACGACTTCCGCTCAGATTCGCCCAAGACAGATTTGCCTGACTCAGGTTAGCCCCCCGTAGGTTGGCTCCTTGGAGATTAGCGCCGCAGAGGTTGGCCCCCTCTAGATTGGCCCCCCGTAGGTTGGCTTGGCCCAGGTTGGCTCCGCTCAGGTTAGCCCCTTCGAGGTGGGCCTTGACCATAAAGGTGCTTCGCAGATCGGCCTTACTCAGGTCACTCTGCCGCAAATTGACATCACTTAGCTTGGTAAAGCTGAGGTTGGCGCGGTGAAGGTTCGCCCGATACAGATTAGCCTTAGTCAAAAAGGCACGAGCTAGGTCTGCACCCACGAGGCTGGCCTCGGCTAGGTCCACTGCCACCAGAATGCGCTGGCTTAAATTCACACTATTGAGATGGATACCGGCAAAATCGCGATACCCGGCTTCGTACATCTCTAGAAAATAGCTGGCGTTCATAGTAGGGAGACTGAGTGCCAGACTGGGAGTGCATTGTCGGGTTGTGGAAAGAACCAAATCCATGACCCTCTGAATAGAACAGTTAATAACATTGCCTCAGCTCGATCATGGTATGCAGCCCTAGGGCGAATATGCTTTTCGAGGCGGGCAGGTCGGATCGTAAAAGGGATCTAAACAAGGATTGATAAGGTTAGACACCGTGATCACCCCGCAGGACGCAGGATTGATCCTAAAGTTCTGCCCCCCAGCCATGGCACTGACCGGATCCCCAGGAATGGGTTTCATCCGATGCTCAGCACCTAGCTGGGGAGCGTTATCCCTAGACTAGTCGGTGGTCTTCCAGGGCAGAGGCTTCCGTTATCTTGATTGATAAAACAGCGAAAAACTTAGTAGAGGCTTAGCAGACCAAGATGATGAGACCCCTGGGCTTAAGCCTTCTCTGGATCAGCTTCATAATCTATTCCTTTGGGTTTGCCCCACCGGAACAGCCTGATACTCTGGCCTTGATTCAGAGACTGGCGGGGGGAGACTGGGACGGTATCAATCCAGCGATTGTGGTCCTGTTTAATCTCATGGGGATCTGGCCCTTGGTGTATGCCGGTTTGGCGTTGGTAGATGGCCATGGACAACGAGTACCCGCTTGGCCCTTTGTGGTGGGATCCTTTGGACTGGGGGCTTTTCTGCTGCTGCCTTACTTGGTATTGCGGTCGCCTAATCCTACCTTTTCAGCCGCAGGGCTTAGATCTGGGGACCAAGGGCCATCACGCCTCCTCAAATTGCTGGAGTCTCGCTGGCTGGGAGTTTTTCTGACCTTGGGAGCAGCAGGACTCATGGCCTATGGTTTGTATGCTGGAGACTGGGCCGATTTTGTAGGGCAATGGCGGACCAGTCGCTTTATCCATGTCATGAGCCTGGATTTTTGCGCTCTGTGGTTGCTGGTCCCCTGCTTGCTGGCGGATGACATGGCGCGGCGAAGCTGGAAAAGTCCCAGCATCTTGGCTCTGGTTATGGCAGTCCCGCTGGTGGGGGCCGCCGCCTACCTGGCGTTCCGGCCCCCGCTGCCCTTGGAGTCTGTCCCGCAGTCTGGGAATTAAGCGGGGGTCTGTTGCAGTTCTGGCTGCTCCTCCGGTAGGATCGCCCCCTCTACGGGGCAGACCTGAAAGCAGATGCCACAGTCGATACAGGTTGAGAAGTCAATCCAGTACCAATCGGTACCCTTTTCATTTTTGCCTGGACCTTCGTGGATACAGGCCACTGGGCAAGCATCTACACAATCCGCCACCCCTTCACAAACATTTGTCACGATGGTGTGAGCCACAGAGTTCCTCCAAAACCATAGGTTGCGGGCATTGCTAGACAAAGCTCTACAGCCCGCAACCTTAGTTTACAGTTTCAATCTCTGGGGTTCCGTCCTCGGCAATCCAGGCAATGTGGCGAATGCGGCGATCCTGGGCGCGATCGCGAATGACTGCCCGGTCTGTATCGGGCTCCAGGTACAGTTCTACCCGTACCAGATTCGCCCCCTCCCGAATTTTTTGGGCATAGGTAAAGGCAGCGACGGCAGCACCAGCCCGGATCGGCACCACCAGCCACTCACTGGCGGGAGTAGCCTCCGGCAAATGACCCATGGGCAGTAGCGCCTGGTGCAATCCCTCAATGCTGAAGACAAAGCCAATACCGGGATAGCTATGGCCCTGGGGATGGAAGACCCCCAGAAGGTTGTCATAGCGTCCTCCCTGCCCCACCACCTGCCGTCCTTGGGGGGTATCTGCCACTACCTCAAACACCATACCTGTGTAGTAGTCAAAGGGCTGAATCAAGCTTAAATCCAGGATCAGCGGCGGTCCATCAGTGGCGCTCTCGATCACTTCAATTAGGGACTTGAGGTGGCCCACGATCGCCCACTGCTCCGGCTCCAGATCAAGCTGGCTAACGGCCTGAAGGACATCTCGGGGCTGCCCCCGCAAATCCATCAGAGCCAAGGCCCGCTGGCGCAGGGTCTCATCCAAGGCCAAGGTTTCTAACCGGACTCGGTCCAAACCTGCGATCGCATCCCGCACCGTCCCTCGCACCGTCGGCGGGAAAATATCCAACAGCGATCGCGTCAGCCCCGCATTGCCCAGAATGACATGACATCCCTGAAGTTTCAGGTGCTCGATACAGTCCAACACCACCAAAAGCACCTCAGCATCCGCCAAGGAACCTCCCGTGCCCAGCAATTCCACCCCTGCTTGGTAAGACTCCTGCTGTTCTCCCCGACTTCCCTGCTGCGCCCGTCGAAACACATTCGCAGTGTAATAAAGCCGCTGGGGGTAACTCACCTCCGCCATCCGCGTCACCGCCGCTCGGGCCACAGAGGCCGTCAACTCCGGTCGCAGCCCCTGGGATTGGCAACCCGACCCCTGGAGCTGAATCACCGTAGATCGATCAATGGCCCCCCCCGCCATCAGGGTATCCAAGCTCTCCACCGTAGGGGTGATGATGCGGTGGTAGCCCCACCGCTGAAACAGGTGCTCTAGGCGATCTTCAATCCAATATTTTTGAGCGACATCTAGAGGCAGCAGGTCGCGAGCACCGGAGGGGGGATGATAGGTCATCTTAATTAGAATTACTTTCGCTTACCACCGAATAAACCAAACAGACCACCGCCTTTAGCCTTGTCACCTTCGGCACTTTTAGCAGTAGACTTACCCACTCGGGGTTCCAGCAGCTTAGCAAGATTATCGTTGGGATTAATCTCTAAAGCCCGCTTGATATGGATTCGAGCCATGGTGGTCTGCCCCGCCTTAAGGTATAAATTAGCCAAATAGCTATGGCACTCCGCATTGTTGGGGTGAGACTGAATCGCCTCCCGCATTTCGAGAATGCCCCGAGAAAAGTCATTCTTCGCCTCAAATTCTTTCGCCCGGTTGAGATAGCGCTCAATAATTGAGGCGCGATGCTGGCGGGGAGACGTTGGAGCCGATGCTGGCGTAGCAGCGGAGGTGGGAGCCGTACTGTCGTTATTGGCGGCAGCAGGAGCCGCACTGGGAGCGGCAGTAGGGGCACCACCTGCGCCAGCAGTGCGCACAAGGTAGGCCAAATTAAGTTCGCTAATTTGACCAGTAATGGACAGCACCTGCTCTAACGAGGCGTACTGTTCATCTGCGAGGGGCTGGAGACTGCTGTTGTAGACGCTGTCTACATTACTATTTTTGGAGCCCACCAGTTCCTGGGCTGGGGCAAACTGAAGCTGGAGCGCCTCGGGTTGTTTGCTGAGCTGTTGGCCTCGCATTTTTAGGACAATCCGGTATTCTGTTGCTTCTTTTTCCTGGGTCAGTTTCTCATAGGCCGGGTTCACCATTTTGGAGAGAAACTCACTGGCCTGCTGCTTTTCATCGACAGTGGCTCCACTGAGACTGTCAGGGTGCAGTTTCCGAGCAATTTTGAGATAACGCTTGCGAATTTGCTTGGCATCCGCCTCTAGGGGGACGCCCAAGATGGCGTGATAGTCAGTGAAATCAAACTTAAAGAGCCCTTGATCGATATTCATGACTATGTGTGATCTCCCCCAGCCATCTGGATGAATGTCTTCACTTTACTTGACCCCAGCATACTCGTTGCATCCCTCAGAGATACTGTTCAGGCGATACCATTTTGTCTCCCATTCAATTTCGGAGAGACATTAACCTACATCGCATCGAATAGGTTTTCTGGAACTTGACTGGAATTTTGCTGGGAATTGCCGGTGAACGTTGATGGGGGAAGTGAGATCTCAGGCTTAATCCTGAAGCGTGATCCCTTTGAAGCCCGCCCAAGGCTTGACCTGCCCCAGCACCTGACTCATAGGACGGTGGAGGGAACCATTGCTGGCCAGAATTCGCCCCGAAAACAAATCAAAAGTGCCTTCATCATAGGCCGTTACCCGCCCCCCTGCCTCCTCAACAAGCACTGCCCCCGCTGCTAGATCCCAGGGCGCTAGTCCTCGCTCCCAGTAGCCATCTAAACGGCCACAGGCCACATAGGCTAAATCCAAGGCCGCCGACCCGCCTCGCCGAACTCCCCGAGTCAGGTGGGTGAAGTGGCAAAATTCAGCGTAGTTATTATCCAGGGTTTCCCGGCGGTCGTAGGCAAATCCTGTGACCAATAGGCTCTCCTCCAAACGCTTAGTGCGGGAAACCTGAATCGGCTCCCGGTTCAGGGTTGCTCCCAGTCCCGTAGCAGCCCGAAATAGATCCTGATGAAAGGGGTCGTAGACCACGCCGACGGTGGGTTTGCCCGCCACCAACAATCCAATGGATACCGCAGAGAAGGGATACTGATGGGCATAATTTGTGGTGCCATCGAGGGGATCAATGGCCCACAGATAGGTATTCTCGCGATTCCCCATCTGTCCAGATTCTTCCGCTAAAATCGCGTGCTCGGGCAAGTGTCGTTGCATGACCGCCAGCACTGCTGCTTCCGAGGCTTTATCCGCTTCTGTGACCAGATCTCCAGATCGGCCCTTTTGCTCAATGCTCTTTAATTTGCCCCAGTAGCGTTGGAGAATGGCCCCTCCGGTCAAGGCGGCCTCTGTAGCGATGTCGAGGTACTGCTGGAGATGCTGGGGGGATAAATCTGTCATTGCAGGCATGGGATAACCAATGGGGAGAACAGTGCGGGCATCGTGGGCATGGGCGGGCTAGGTAAAAGGGAACAGAAATACCTATAGATTCCGACAGTCAATTCTGTCGTTTCAGGGTTTGGCCTAGGGTTCTGAGGCCGGGGCCACAGCGGTGGATCGGCGAAAGTCGTCAGGACTTTGGCGCAGGGGTTGAGCTGGATTCCACACCCCCAACCCGAGGATTCGTGCTCGCTCTTGGGCGTAGATCAGCTTTTCTCGGTGAGGATGGTGGGCAAGGGCGGCTTCATCCAAAAAGACACAGCCCGCTTCAAGGAGGGTCTCGTTTATGAGGCGATCGCCCCACCAGACATTAGCCCAAAGACGACCGTAGCTATCGGCGTTGGCGGAGGCTGGCTCAATGCGGACAACTTGCCGCTGCACCTGGTCCCGCAGGCAGTTCCGCGCCTCTGGCCCCCAGGGTTCTTGCTTCAGGTCTGGGGCGGTTATGGCACTGAGGCGAATTTTGTCCACTGTCAAGGCGCTATTTATTGGTAATGGATAGAGCAGTTCTAAGGTTTGTCCACTCTGGACCCGATCTACGGTAGCGGGCATGCCTGGGGGCTGGGCTTGGAGACTATTCCCTAGGAGGAGACTGAATCCAACCCCAAGCCCAATGACCCAACTGGGAGATGGCCGGATCTGATCGATGATTTTAGAAATAGAGTGACATGCAGTTGAATTGCGTACATCCCTGAGGGCGCACAGTCGTGCGCCCTTACCTTGGGCGTAGTGAATTGAGATGAATACCGCTATGGTTTTGAAGATCTTGGTGATTCCGAAGATCTCGCAAACTTTGGCTAGAAGCGCTGAGATACCCATAGATCCAAGGACTTAATCATCCTCTAGGGGCAACCCGAACCGGACTTTCCCTTTGCCAAAGTAACGACCAAACTGAAGTTCGTAAACTTCGTCCTCGTCTTGGGTCTCTACGTCTACATCGGAGCGGGGGTAGCTGACGCAGAGCAGGGCGTAGCCGCGATCGCGCAGATCCGGCGATAGGCCCATAGCTTCGGGTTGGTACAGTTCCCCGGAGAGAACCCGCACCGCACACGTGGTACAGGCTCCATTGCGGCAGGCAAAGGGCAGGTTTACCCCTTGATTTTCTGCGGATTGCAGAATGTAGCGATTTTCAGGGACCTCAACGGTGTAGTGGTGGTGCCGCTGGCGATCGTGGATGCGAACAGTGTGGGAACGGGTCATGCCAAGGCTAACGGGGGTATGGGATGGTTGGGCGCAGCAGAGTGCTCGTAGATCTATGCTCTCACAGGACTCCCGCTGTAACTGCAAACTGCTGCCTTTCCGGTGAGGCGGCGGGTCATTTTCTTGCCGGAAGATGGCTAGAAAGATGGATGTCTGGCACCATTCAGCGTCCCATTTCAGGTAGTATAGGAAACTGTGGCGAGATTGGCATTGCTTCAATCTCCCCCTTGAATTGGAGAGATGGCCGAGTGGTTGAAGGCGCAGCACTGGAAATGCTGTTTAGGCTAACCGTCTAACGAGGGTTCGAATCCCTCTCTCTCCGTTGACTGAGGTTTCTAGCAGAAGGTGCTTGAAAATCCCTAGTACTGGGCGGCGTAAATACTCTAACCGTTCTATCGTGCACACCTCGGCCCCTCACCCTAGCCCTCTCCCAAGGGAAGAGGGGACCGGAATAATGTTGGGCTGGTGCGACAGAATAGTAAGCCTATTTCAGCCTAGGTGTACTAGTTCTGTGGACTGTGACGCCTATGCCTCCAGCATTTGCAGCTTGTAAAGACTGGCATAAAGTCCTCCCTGGGCTAGCAGGTGGTCGTGGCTGCCCTGTTCCACCAGTTCTCCCTGCTTCAGCACCAGAATTCGGTCTACGTTGCGAATCGTGGAGAGACGGTGGGCGATGATGATGGCGGTGCGATTTTCCAGTAGGCGTTCTAGAGCTTCCTGAATCAGTGCCTCGGTGCCCACATCCAAGTTCGCGGTTGCTTCGTCCAGAATCAAAATGCTGGGGTTGCGAATGGCGGCACGGGCAAAGGCTAGGAGTTGCTTCTGGCCTCCGGACAGGTTTGTCCCCCGCTCTCTTAACATCGTGTTGTAGCCCTGGGGCAATGCCTCAATGAGGCCATCTACATTGGTGCGGGCAGCGGCGTCCTGAACGGCGGCTAGGGAATAATGTTCGCCTAGGGTGATGTTGCTCTTGACATCCCCCGCAAATAGAAAGCCGTCTTGCAAGATCACTGCCATTCGTCGCCGCAGTTCCGCCTGGGGAAGATCGCGAATACTGACCCCATCCAGCAGAATATCCCCTTGGCTTACGTCATAGAGGCGGCACAGCAGGCGAATAATGGAGCTTTTTCCGGCTCCTGTGGGGCCGACGAGGGCAACCTTCTCGCCGGGACGAATGGTAAAGTCTAATCGTTTGAGCACATACTCGTCGGATTTGTAGCCAAACCAAACGTCACGAAAGCGAATTTCAGCCGCACGGGGGGTAACCTGCTGGTCATTAGGAATGGGGGGTTGACCATCGCCCCCTAGAGCCCTGGGGGTTGGACTGGGCGAACCTGAACTGGCTGCGATAGCCCATTTGGGATGGTCTTTGACCATCGCACCTTTTGGATCCTGAATTTCTACTGCCACGCTAAACAGATCGGTAATCCGCTCTACGGCGGTAAATCCTGCCTGGATTGAGGTGAACTTATCGGCAAATTGCCGCAGGGGATCAAATAAACGCTGGGCAAACAAAATAAATGATGCCAGGGTGCCAAAGGTGAGAGCATCCTGCATCACCAGAACCCCCCCCAGCCAGAGAACTGCTGCGATCGCAGCTAGGGCCACCCACTCCAACGTAGCGGAGACCGCTGAATCGTAGAAGATCGTCTTATCCACCGCCCGAATATACTGCTGATTTACAGCACGGAAGCGCTCCGAGTTGAAGCGTTCCCGCCGAAAGATCTGCACCACATTGATACCAGTGATATTCTCCTGGAGATTGGCATTCAGCTCCGATAGCTTTTCCCGTGCTCGATAGTTGGCCTTGCGATACTGCTGCTGAAAATACACAATCAGCCAGGTTACGGGAACCAGCATAGTCAACAACAGCAACGCTAGTTGCCACTGCAAAAACAGCATCGTCACCGCGATCACGCCGATGGAAAACAGATCGCTAAAAATGCCCACTGCCCCCGTAGAAAAGACATCCCCCAGGGCATCTACATCACTGGTTAGGCGCGTGATCAGCCTGCCCACGGGGGTGTGGTCAAAGAATCGCATGGCTAAGGCGGTGACATGGTGAAACAGATCATTGCGAATATTCGCCGTGATTCGCTGCCCCACCCGCTGAACCAAGTAGCTTTGCCACCCGTCTAGAGCCAACCGGACCGCCACTGTTGCCAAAAGCAGACCCACCAGGAAATTCAACCCGCCCTGAAGGCTTCGACCCTCCAGAAACCACGCCACGGGCTCTGCCCGAATCAGGGAGATGGCCTGTCCAATCAAAATCGGCTGCGCCGCGTTGGCCAGAGATAGGGGCACCAGCAAGACAAACGGGAGCCACAGCTCCCGCCGTTGTGCCCGAATATAGGGCCACAGCCGCAAAAATAGTCGCCAGTCACTTTGGCGCTCCGCAGCAGGTATTGAAGCGGTTACAGCGGTCATGGAGTAGTCCTAAATGAGTTCTGTCTAACTAGGGAGACTAAACCTGGCCCAAGTCCAGAAGTGAAATTTTCCCGGTGGGGAAACTCCAGATTTCGAGCTGGACTTGGTATAGGCTAGTGTTCCGTTAGGAAAATTTTGACGGGTCGAAGATCCTTGAAATTTTTTAACCCCAACTAAACTTCAGGATTTCGGTCCCCTGCCGATCATGAATGGACTGAGCACTAGGGATATTAGGTGCTTGGGAGCGTTATGGAACGCTCCCAAGCCCTCCCAACACTCAGGGGAGTTACGCGATCGCTAGGGCCTCCTGCCTCAGCTTATCGATCCACTCATTCATCTGATCTGCATTGATCCGATAGCTGATAGGGTGGGCGATCAGGCGGGCAGTGCTTTGGTAGAGCACCTCTAGCTCCACCAGATTGTTTTCCTGGAGAGTGCGCCCAGTGGATACCAAGTCTACGATAGCCTCCGACATCCCCGTGATGGGTCCCAACTCCACCGAGCCATAGAGGGGCACGATGTCTACGGGTAGGTCCAACCCTTGGAAATAGTCCCGAGCGCAGTTGACAAACTTAGAAGCTACCCGGCTATGGGGAGGAAGGTCCAAGGCTGATCGATAGGGGCTCGTTGCCTTTACCGCCACCGACATCCGGCAATTGCCAAATCCCAGATCCGCCAGTTGAGCCACTGCGGGTTGCTTTTCCTTGAGCACGTCGTAGCCGACAATGCCCAACTGTGCCTGCCCATACTCCACGTACACGGGAACGTCTTGAGTCCGCACCAGCAATGCCTGGGCCTGACCCCTGGGATCGGATATCTGAAGTTGCCGATTTGCAGGATCAAGAAAAGCGCTGAAATCCAATCCAATCGCCTGAAACAGCCGAATACCGTCCTTGAGCAGCGCCCCCTTGGGGAGTGCAATGGTCAACATAGTGATCCTAATATGCAATGGCTTCCCGATCCTATCAGGATGTTCGGCTCCTTCCCTCGCTGGGTGACGACTAGGGGCTGTGGACAATCCAAGCCAGATTCCTGGTTATGGGGCGGTTACAGCCCCTGGCTTGATGCCGTAGGGCGGGCCTGGTCATGCCTACCTCACAAGGGTTTCCCCGTTAATTGTTCACACGTCCTAGGGGGAGGGGCAGTTAGGGGAATGACTTCAAGGGGAATAACTTCAATAGGATGGCCTATTCATCACGGCGGTGGATCAGGTGACTATCGATCCCCATCTCTGAGCCATGTCTACCCATCCCCCCACACCGTAGTAGAATCTAAAGGTTTGTAAACCTACTCTCATTTCAGAGGTACAGCGGACTTTGGCGGTCTCAACCCCAGGGTTGGGCAGAATTGGCTACGCGGATTTCCGTCGAGGGGCTAATGGGCGATAGTCCTGAGTTCCAGGCTTTCCACCATCGGCCTACCACCATACGCATAAAAGAAGCTGCTGTTTGAGATATTGCAGGAGACTAGCTCTGTCCATGACTGTTACGACTGAAAAACCAGCTTCCGATGGATTTCCAAGTTCCCTCAGCGATATTCAGATTAGAGACATTATTCAAACCCTTCCGGATCAATGCTTTGAAAAGGACTGGCGCTTAGCATGGCGGGCGGTGGGGATCAGTCTAGGGGCAGCGGCCTTGGGCTATTGGGCAATCGCAGTGTCTCCCCTATGGCTACTACCTTTGGCCTGGATTTTTACAGGTACGGCACTTACGGGCTGGTTTGTGATTGCCCATGACTGTGGACACCGTTCCTTTGCCAAGAAGCGATGGGTTAATGATTGGGTAGGGCATTTTTTCATGCTGCCCCTGATATATCCCTTCCATAGCTGGCGGCTCTTGCATGACCACCACCACGTCCATACCAATAAGTACGCTGTGGACAATGCTTGGCATCCCTGGGATATCCATGACTATTTACAGGCTCCCATCGCTATTAGCTCTAGCTATCGGGCCTTTCGCAGCCGACTTTGGTGGATGGCCTCGATCATTCACTGGGCCGGGATGCACTTTGCGCCTGGGAATGTCGCCCCCCGCGATCGCGCCAAGGTGAAAACCTCTGTAGTGGTCGTCCTAGTCTTTGCTGCTATTGCCTTCCCCACCCTGATTGCCACCACGGGTCTGTGGGGCTTGGTGAAATTCTGGTTGATGCCTTGGCTGGTGTATCACTTTTGGATGAGCACCTTCACCCTGGTGCACCATACCAGCATGGATATTCAGTTTCATCCCGCAGAGTCTTGGCAGGCTGCCCAAGCCCAACTGGCGGGTACCGTCCACTGTACCTATCCCCGCTGGATTGAGATGCTGTGTCATGACATTAACGTCCACATTCCCCACCATGTCTCCGTAGCGATTCCCTCCTATCGCCTACGGCAGGCCCATCGTAGTCTCAAGCAGCACTGGCGGCCCTATGTCCAAGAGCAGGTATTTTCCTGGCGGCTGCTCAAGGGCATCGTGGACTACTGTCACCTCTATCACCCCACCCACGCCTATCAGCGATTTTGCGAAACCCGCCGATAGGGGGTGAGGTGAGGAACTACCTAATTCGCTGGGCCAATGGCCTCGATGGCAGCCTCTAGTGCGATCGCGACATGGGTCCAGTGGGTGCCTCCCTGGCAATAGGCAATGTAGGGCTCTCGCAAGGGGCCATCCGCCGATAGCTCTGAAGTGCTACCGTCTATAAACGTTCCTCCAGCCATAACTAACTCACTGTCATAACCGGGCATTCCAGCAGGCACAGGTTCAACATAGGCGTCAATGGGAGAATGGCGCTGGATAGCCTTACAAAAGGCAATAAGCTTGTCAGCACTGCCCAGTTCTATTGCCTGGATTACGTCCCGCTGAGGGGCATCGGGGGCGGGCTTGACAGGGTATCCCAGATTCGCCAAGGTGGTGGCGATCAGATAATTACCCTTCATGGCTTCTCCCACCATCTGGGGGGCGAGAAACAGTCCCTGGTAGAGCAAACGATTTTGTTGTAGGCTGGAGCCTCCACTGGCCCCTATGCCAGGTGCTGTCAGGCGGCAAGTGGCAGCAGCGACCAAATCCGCCCGTCCTGCTACATAGCCCCCCGCCGGGGCAATGGTGCCCCCCGGATTCTTAATCAATGATCCGGCCATTAGATCTGCCCCCACAGCCGTAGGCTCCTGAGTTTCCACAAACTCGCCGTAGCAGTTGTCCACAAAGCAGACCGTCCCAGGATTTTGCTGCTTCACCAAAGCCACGATGTTCTCAATTTCCGCAATGGTCAGGCTGGTTCGCCAGCTATAGCCGCAGGATCGCTGGATCAGTACCATTCGGGTGCGATCGCTCACCGCCGTCATCAGCCCATTCCAATCCACCTGTCCCGTTGCCGCCAGCGGCAAGACTCGATAGGTAATGCCAAACTCTATAAGGGAACCCTGACCTTGGCCCCGGAGTCCAATAACTTCCTCTAAGGTGTCATAGGGATTCCCTGCCACCGCCAACAGCTCGTCCCCTGGACGCAGAACCCCAAACAGGGCACAGGTGATCGCATGGGTTCCCGAGACAAACTGAACTCGTACGGCGGCAGCCTCTGCCTCCATCACCGAGGCAAACACCTGATCTAGGGTGTCTCGTCCCAGATCATCGTGACCATAGCCAGAGACACTGGCAAAGTGGTGGCTGCCCACCCGGTGTTCTCGAAAGGCAGCCAGCACTCGACTCAGGTTTTTCTTGACCTGAGCGTCGATTCCATAAAAAATTTGGAATAATTCCGGATTTGAAAGCTCTAGCGTTTTCAATTGTCCCATCCCGGTTTAGTTCGCGTTAAAGTCCCTGCGGGTTTATTTTCTCGCGGATTAACATTCACTTGTTCATAATCTGAGACGTTCTCGAATGACTGTTGCAACTCCCAACGTCCAACCCCGCATCAACTGGCCGACAGCGGTCTTTATGGTGCTGATCCACGCCCTTACCCTATTGGCCCTGATTCCAGGTAATACCACCTGGGGGGCCGTGGGCATTGCCCTTGCCCTCCACTGGATCACAGGCTGTCTTGGCATTACTTTGGGGTGGCATCGCCTGATTGCCCACCGCAGTTTTCAAGTGCCCAAGTGGCTAGAGTACTTTTTTGTGATCTGCGGCAGCTTGGCTTGCCAGCATGGCCCCATCGAGTGGGTGGGGTTGCATCGTCATCACCATCGCTTTTCAGATCAAGAGGCCGATCATCACAACTCGGGGCGAGGCTTCTGGTGGAGCCACATGGGCTGGATTTTCCATGAAGTCCCTTCCCAGGCGGAAGTATATCGCTTTACCCGAGACATCAGCAGCGATCCAGTGTATCAGTTCTGTAATCGCTACTTCCTGCCCATGCAACTGCCCCTAGCGATCGGCCTTTATTTGATGGGGGGCTGGCCCTTTGTGGTGTGGGGGATTTTCGTTCGCCTTGTTGTGGTGTACCACTGCACCTGGTTGGTCAACAGCGCCACCCACAAGTTTGGCTACCGCAGCCATGAGACCGACGATGCCTCCACGAACTGCTGGTGGGTTGCCGTGCTTACCTACGGTGAAGGTTGGCACAATAACCACCACGCCTTTCAACATTCTGCCCGCCATGGGTTGCAATGGTGGGAAATTGATCTGACTTGGATGCACATCCGCCTACTGAAGGCTCTGGGGCTTGCCTCTAAAATCAAGCTGGCTAGCGATGCTTAGTCCTCTCTAGGGGTGTCAACGTAAGCCGAGACAATATGGGCTCCGAGGAATTCAGGAGTCAGGAGTCAGAATCCAGTAATCTCCTAGATTCTGGCTCCTAACTCCTAACTCCTCCCCAGGAGATTGGTCCCGCTTTGAGTTGATACCCTTCCTTAGCGCTACTGCCTAAGGATCAGAGGCGGCTAGATAGCCCTTGGATAACGCTTTTCGGTGCGAGAAATGCTTCACGGGTAATGCGACCTCGATAGGGACCGTGTTGAGCTGCCATACCCAGAGCAATGGCCCCGGACTGGGCTGGGTTACGGATAAAGCGAGGCGACTCATTGATATAGACAGTGGCACTGCGTAAGCCCTGGGCAAACTGGTAGCTGTCTTCATAGGATTCGGTGGCGATACTGTCGGCATGACCGCTGCTATAGCGGTTAATCCAGGCGATCGCAGTGCTCATATCCGGTACCCGGCACAGCCATACCGTGCGCTGTAGGGAGGTGTGTTTCCAGCTCTCATCTCCCATGGTGGTCGGTGTCGTACCCGGTTCCAAGACCTTGACTGTCAATGTTGTCTGCAATAGATGCTGGAGTTCCGCGATCGCAACCTGTGGCACTTGGTCATCGATCAATACCTTTTCCACACAGTTCACTGGGTCAGGACTGCCGCGATGGCTCTCGATCACCATCGTCGCTACAGTTTTAACCTGCCCTGAAACGGACCAGTAGAGATAACAGTTGCCTAGGGCAGGAGCCAGCACTGGGGCCTGGGCCTCTCGACACACCTGCTGTACCAAGCTAGGGCGACCATAGGGAATGAGTAAATCCAAATCTGGGCTTTGCATCAGCCAGCGGCGGGCTGATTCCCCCTCACGGGCGGAAATCGCCTGGATCAGCCCAGGGTGCAGAGAACTCTCCGCCAAGACAGTGTGAAATACAGTTGCGATCGTTAGATTAGTCTGGCTGGCCTCATTTCCCCCCTTAAGCAAGAGACTATTGCCCGTGTGCAGACAAAGCCCCGCCGCGATCACTGCCAGTTCCGGTAACGCCTCATAGACAAGGGCAATCACCCCTAGGGGAACCCACTGCCGTTGGGCGACCCGATCTAAACCATAGGGCGTTCCAGCCATGCCCCACCCCCCCAGGAGAGGGGCAGGGATATCCAGCGCTGCTAGCCGCCGAAGAGTAGCGGTAGCCGTGTGGAGGCGATCTGGTGTCAGTCTCAGCCAGTCCAGAACCAACTCCGGTACCGCCATTTCTAAACTGGCTTCTAGGTCAAGCGTATTCGCTTCCAAGATGTCATCTTGGGCTTCATCTAGGGCAGTTGCTAGGCGGGAGAGGGTTGCCTGACGGGCCATAAAGGGAGCACCCTGGGCTGCCCATCGTCCCTGTCGAACCACCTCTGCCAAATCGGCCAAGGACTGTACAGAAATCATGACATCGTCGGGCATCAAACCTATTACCTAAGAAACCAAAGGCGCTCAGACATCGAAGGCGGTGGGGGCAGCCATAGTGGCAGAATGTCTCAGCGGCGATAGGCCAGCCAAAAGACCCCCACAAAAAGCAATAGCACCGCTGCCACCATCAATAACCGTAGAGCCATCGCCATGGTGGTCGGTGGCTCTAGGACTGCTAGCAGAAGCACAAACAGCCCCACACAGACCAGCACTAACACCATAGGTAGCATTTGACGGCTCAAGCGGGAGCGGTCTAAACGCCACTGTTGCCCCGTCCAATACCACACCCGCTTGTAGGGGTAATGGGTAGAGAGCTGCTCTAAGAGATGGCCCGATTCCTTAACCACAAAAATTTGTTGGCAGCGATCGCAACCAAACGCCTCCGTTAGCGTAATGGGAACCAGGCGACCTCGCCGCCGACAGGGGCAAGGATACTCTGCTTGCAAGTCAATCTTATGATTTCGTCGAGAACGCACAGAATGCCCAGCCAAGCCAAGGACAGTTTGAAGCAATCCTAACGCTGTTCCAGCCGTTTTTCTAAAAAAGCGGGTAACGCGATTCGAACGCGCGACATTCACCTTGGCAAGGTGACGCTCTACCACTGAGCTATACCCGCTTGTGTCATTTTTGACTGTCACCAGTCTCACAAAAAATGGTGACTTTGTCAACGACTTTCACGGCTAGAGTTAGGCCGAAGGCTTTGCTACCACGGGAAAAGTGGACGCCGGTAGGGCGGTATCCCCAGAGCCAGCCGAGAAGCTTTTGGAGGATCCAGGTGAAGATAATTCGTGGATTTGCCCCATCAAACTTGCCATCTCCAGAGCACTCATGGCATAGTTCCAGCCTAGATTGCTCTTGATGCCAGCCCGCTCTAACGCCTGCTGCATCGAGTCCGTCGTCAGCACCCCAAAGATAACCGGAACCCCCGTTTGAAAACTGGCGGCGGCCACCCCTTTAGACACCTCCCCCGCCACATAGTCAAAGTGGGGAGTCTGTCCTCGAATGACGGCTCCCAAGCAAATAATGGCGTGATAACGCCCACTGAGGGCCAATTGTCGAGCCACCATGGCAATCTCAAAACTACCAGGCACCCAGGCATAGTCCACCTGATCTCCATGGGGATCAACATTGATGCCGTGGCGCTTGAGACAGTCTTGGCAACCTGCCAACAGCTTTTCTACCACCAGATCGTTAAAACGACCAATAACCAGGGCAATCCTCAAGGGTTTGCCCTGGACAAAGGTTCCTTCAAAAACAGTCATAAATTCAGTTCAGCGATTTCAGCCTAAGAGTGTTCCAGCTCAGGAATTGTCCAGCATGTTCATCAACAGATCTAGGGATAAAACCCCTAGAGCAGCAAACCTAATCGACCCCTGGGATGATTTTGCAGATGGAATACTGTAAAAGAATTCCAGATCAATCCCCGTTCTGGATATGGTCGTAGCCCAAAATGTGAAAATGGACTGGATTAGGCCACCAGATAGTTCAAGCCGCCAACCACGACGACGAGAGCACCCCAAACAACGGAGCCCAGTAAAATCAATCGCTTAGATTGATCCCAATTTTGGGGGGAGGCATAGGCTACAGGTACCCCCACCACCATCAAGAAGGACAAAAGCACCAGCGCAAACAACGATAACTGGAATAGAATCAACAGCATTTATTTTATTCTCCCAACACAGCGGCCTCCGGCTTGGCGGCTACAGGGCCACTTTAGCCGACGAGTCTCTCTAGTAAGCTATCAGAAAGCGGAACCCTTGCGAAAGGCTTCTAACCAGGTCTTTTTAGGTTCTAGGATGCCAGGTGCCGTGGAAACTCGGAGGAATAACGCTGGGAAGCGCCAATCGGCATAGGGGTGGGGCTTCTAGTTGTTCGCTGTCGTAGATCCAGACTTCACTGCGGTGTTCGGTCCCATCGTAAACAACGGTCAACACCCAACCCCCCCCATCATCAGCGGCAACGTATAGGGGTTCCGCAGGATATCGTCCAGGGCCAGCATCAGCAATCGTAAGGGTTTCGGAGTGGGGATCAAAACGAGCGATCGCGCCGAACAGTTCACCTTGGGGGCTCGCAGGTTCAGGCCGATGGATAGCAAGGTAGGTGGGGGTCTGCGCGATATCAACTCCCCCACCCTGGGAGGGGAACTCGCAGGACTGGTTAACTAGGCAGCTCTGTTCCTGAACAGTTCCCGCTTGGGGGTTGATCCGGAGTCGCCACAGATGACCTGCCGCCGAGGTTTGGATGTGCCCCTGGGCAACTTCTTTCAAGTATTGGTTGGTGGCAAAGTCGGGGTATCGCACGACCTCCAGCACAATATCCCCAAATTCATCTACGTAGCCTTTGCCAAAGTGCCACTGAAACCAGGGTTCTGTCTCACCCCAACTCACGACTTCTAGGGTGTCTGCCTCGATCACAATCAGTTGGGTACCCTGCCGGGGTTGCCACATCAGGGCATCGCTAAAGCTCTTCAAGCCCAAAACCGCAGGCAAGGCATTCAATCGTACTGGGGGCACACAAAAGACCAGATAGCGATCGGCTAGTACAAAGTCATGGATGAGGGGAATGCCGTTCAGGGGCAAAGCCTGTTTCTGGAGAATATTCCCATTAACTCCGCTGCGGTAGAGATTCAGGGTGGCATTAGCCCCTGCCACCAGTCCAAAGTTGAAGATATCCCCTGTGGTCGGATGGCGCTTGGGATGGGCCGAGTAAGGTTCGTTGGCGGCGAGTTGCCCCAGGGCATCAATACCCTCTGTAGCCAAGGTATCTAAGTCGAGGCGATGGGGCCAGCCTCCTTCCCATAGGGCCAAGACTCGGTCCGGCAGGGCTAGGACGGCGGTGTTAGCCGCATTTTTGAGCTGGGTATTGAGGCGTTGCCAGAGGGGGCCAGGGGCCAGGCTACCGTAGCCGTTGTATAGGAACTGATCGGCGGCTTCTTCGGCCACATAGCCAGCGGAGCGCACATAGCGATAGGTGGCGGTGGCTTCTCCCCCGGCAAAATGGACTGCTAGTACGGCTCCATCGCCATCAAACCAGTGGGCCACGCGCCTGCCTTGGCGTTCTAGACGTCCCGGTCCATTGCGATAAAGGCTGCCCCGGAGCCCCTGGGGTAGCTGTCCTGATTGGACTGACAGTGGGGTGAGGGAGAACTCTTGGGCGGGAACTGCGATCGCGCCTCCCCAAGACTGTTGAACGGGCTCAGTTGCTATGGCCAATCCCCACCTGCTGATCACGCTTACTATATGTCCATTGTGACCGAATTTGTCGGGATCGGTTTTGTCGGGATTCGTGCCGTGGTCAAAACTGTGGGGCAGTTCCACTACCCACCAACCCGGTATTGCCAAGTTGGCTCACACCCTACCTTTGAGGGCAAGCTTTCAGGGTAGACTATCTCTGATCCATACTGGCTCTGATCCATACTGGGTCTTGGACATTCCCACCGCGATGGTCCTTGGCGTAGCCTCCCTAAGGACTTGCCTCGGACCCGAAGTGCTATCGAACCACTCTTATTGAAGCGGAGTTTAATCTTTGGGGCTGGCTATCTCTCCTCTGGGTGAAAGCAGCATCGGTTCTCCGTTGGCATTGGTGCTAGTGCATTGGCCCTACCTCGAACGGGAAGCCTACTTGCCCAGGGCCGAGATTATTCCTCACTAAATTGATCCCCTGCTAGAAACCCTCTGACTCTCGTCAGATCAGCCCATGTTTCTCCGTAAGATTTCTGCTAGTGGCCCACAGCCGGGGCAGGACTTTTACGGAGGGTTCAGGGAGCAGCAGGGTATGACGCGATCGCAATAAAACCGTAGGGATACTGTAATCAGCAGCGGCGCATCCGTGGATCCTGTAGGAGTAAGGCTTTGATCTTTGACTGATCTTTTTAATTTTCGAGCCCGTCTTCACAGATCCTTTATAGAGATGTCACTATGATGCGTAGGTGTAGAGCTCCCGAATGAATGCTCCAGCCGAATGGTTAATGTGTTTGACACAAAATTTATGGGAGCGATTCGGGATTGGGTGTGCATCGCATTGTGTTCTTCTGGGGTGACCCCTCACTAACCATCGGCTGCCTGAGTTGCACAGTCGATTCCGAAATCAGTTTTGTCCTTAGCGTTTTTTGTGGGTACTTTCTGCTATGACTATCAAAAATCTCGCCATTTTCACTGGGCTAGCCACTGGAGCCGCCGTCGCCTTCTCCGCTCTACCCGCTCAAGCTGTTACCTTTAGTATCCTGGATTATCAGTGCCCCACCGCTACTTGTGTTGACCTAGCTGCTGCTGGCTACAATACTTCTGGCGGAGCGCTGATCGACCCGGCTGGGGATCTTAAGAACTCTTACTTGACTCCCGGTTCCGATATCGGCGGGCCAGATACTGTGGATGATTCTGACAAGGTTACCTCTTATAACATTACCAGTCGGAAAAATGTTCCTGTAGGGGCTACCTCCGCAATCGAAGTTTTTGACCTCAAGGGTGCGTTTGACTTCTTCTGGGGATCTGTTGACACCTACAATGTTGTCGAGTTCTTCAAGGGTGGTGTTTCTACAGGTTTCGTCTTCACTGGCTCAGATATTGCGACAGCGGCTGGTGTTGGACCCGCAAACAGCTCGGGCAACTACCACTTTGATGCCTATGTCCTGTTTGAGGGAGATTTCGACAAAGCTGTTTTGTCTGTACATGACACTCTAGGAACAGGTATTGCCTTTGAAGTTGCGGCCAAGACAGCCGTACCTGAGCCGGCTTCCATCCTGGGTCTTGTGGCCATGGGTCTCTTAGGTGGCGGCTCTCTGCTCAAGCGTCAAACCCAAGAAGCCTAGACTCTTCCGCTAGAGGTTTAGCTCTTCAAGGTCGCCAGTAGGTTACTGGCGACCTTGTCTTTTTTGGACTGTTTAATCTTGAATTTATCTAAAGCGCTGGACAGTACAGGTTATTAATGGTTTAGATAGGGTCAGGGGAAGCACGATCTCCATTCCGATCTTGAAAATAGCCTTGGCTGAGGGAGTCGTGCTCCATAGGGAAGGTTGGTTACGGTGCGATTGCCACAGATAGCGCCAAACTAGTAAACCACTGCGGCGTAAAGGTTTACTCCCCCCTTGCCATCAGGCCGATAAGTTCCAGTTTTTTTAAGCCCCATGAGGGTTGCCGTTGGGCGATACTAGCGTTTACCCAAGAATTCCTGATTCATGGCCCCTTGGTAAAGCCGCCTCTAACAGATGACGGACGATATATCCCCCACGCCACTCGCTCCACCGAAGGCAGTCAGGCTTATGCCGCTTTACTAACCGCGATTGAAACCTGTCGCCGCCGGAACCTCTATCCCCTTGGCTTTACTTAGTCGAGGTCATTGCTCTCAGACGCAAAGGTCTATCGGCTGATCCGGTTCCTATGCTGCTAACTCAGGCCGTTTAAACAAGGTTTTTTGACCGGGGGGGAGTGAACCTTTACTATCCGTCAGCATACTAAATTGTGACAAGTTGAATGAAGCTGAGCCTTATCAGTCGGGTGTATTTGTCATGATGAAGCTGCCCCAACTTACCCTGCTTAGGACGAAAAACTTTTAGTGCTAATCCTATCAACACCGAGGGATCATGGCAGATGACGTGGATTTCACCGTGGCGATTTGCACCTATAACGGTGCCGAGCGATTGCCATTGGTATTGGAGCGACTACGATGGTCAGCGACCGGCCCAAAGGGGCCATCGCAGATCTTGACCCAGCCCTGTCCCTGGGAAATCATTGTTGTTGACAACAACAGTACCGATCAGACCGCCGACATCGTTGCAGGCTATCAACGAGAATGGCCGACCCAGATCCCCCTACGGTACGAATTTGAAGCCCGTCAAGGGCTAGGCTTTGCCCGTCAGCGGGCGATAGAAACCGCCCAGGGGCAGTGGGTGGGCTTCCTCGACGACGACAATCCCCCTGCCCAGAACTGGGTTGATGCTGCCTATCACTTTGGCCAAACCCATCCAGAAGCAGGGGTGTACGGTAGTCGGATTCAGGGCTGCTATGAAGTTCCACCACCAGAGGGCTTTGAGCGCATTAGTCGTTTCCTGGCCATTGGTGGCAGTTCCCAACTGCGCTGCTACAGTAGCCCAGACTATGAGGGCTTTCATAAACAGGTGTATCCCCCTGGGGCCGGGGCTGTTGTGCGGCGGGCTGCTTGGTTGGCCCTAGTGCCTAAGACCCTGGCACTCCAGGGCCGGGTCACGGGGCTAGGGTTACCGGGCGAAGATGTCGAAGCCTTTTCCTACCTGCGGGCCGGGGGTTGGGAAATTTGGCACAACCCCGCCATGGTGATCGAACACCATATTCCGCGCCAGCGTTTAGAACGGGCCTATCTGCATAAGTTGCTCTGGCGCACGGGCCTCAGCCGCCACCATACCCGCCGTCTGGCCCATCCTCCCTGGCGATATGCCGCCATGCTGCCGCTGTTTTGGCTGAATGATAGCCGCAAGCTCATTGGCCACTGCTGTCGCCATGCCCCCTGGCAGCACGACCTGATTGCGGATGGAGAACGGTTACTGCTTCTAGGTAGCTTGGTTAGCCCCCTATATTTCCTGTGCCATTTTCTATGCCTGGGTTTGCAAAGCACCTTTCAGACCCAAGGACAGAAAAAAATGACATCCCAGATGCCATCGTCTCAATATTTCCCGCTCCGTAAGCCTGGTATCTCCGGCAAAGAACACTACCCCCACCCATGAACACCCCCTCTGATATGCAGGCACATCTCCAGGAAGCCTTGGAAAAAATGGCGGACTGAATCCGCTGCCCTATCAATATCAAGTTTGCGCTAAACCATGTCTAACACTGATGACTCTGCTTGGGCTACTCCTAACTTGGCCAACCTCAAGATTGCCATGTATTTAAGGCTTCTGGTTGGTGGTGGCGCAGAACGGGTAATGCTTAATCTTGCCAAGGGACTTCTCCAAAAAGGAATTCAGGTTGATTTGGTTTTGAATACCAAGGCAGGAGCTTATTTAGATGAAGTCCCTGAAAGTATTCGGATTATTGACCTAAAAGCGCCTCGTCTGCTCCAGGGTCTGCCCAAATTGGCCAATTATCTTCGCCAAGAGCAACCCTTGATCCTGCTTTCAGCTCTGCATTACACCAATGAAGTTGCAATTTGGGCCACCCGTTTATCGGGGGCTAAAACCAAGGTAATTGTGGCAGAACATAATACTCTCTCTGCCCATGCCAAGCATTGTAAAGCCGAGCGCTTTTCCCCCTTGCTCGCTCGCTGGTTCTATCCTTGGGCTGATGGTGTGATCTGTGTCTCCCAATCTGCTGCCATGGATTTAGCCCAGGTGACCCACATGACACCTGAGCAGATTAAGGTCATTTACAATCCGGTCATCACCCCAGAGATGCTTGCTCAGGCCGCAATATCTCCGCAGCATCCTTGGCTAGAACCGGGCGAACCACCTGTGATTTTAGGTGTGGGGCGTTTAGGCTTGCAAAAGGATTTTCAAACTCTGATCACGGCATTTAGTCAGGTTGTCAAGAGCAGATCGGCTCGCCTCATGATTTTGGGGTCCGGATCCGAACGAGGCTCACTCGAACGCCTTGCACAAGATCTTGGCGTTGCTGAGCATGTGCATTTTGCAGGCTTTGTCCAGAATCCCTATGCCTACATTTCTCGAGCAGCAGTCTTGGTGCTGTCTTCTCGATGGGAAGGGTTGCCAACAGTACTAGTTGAATCCCTAGCTTTAAGAACACCTGTTGTTTCAACAGATTGCCCTAGTGGGCCTAGGGAAATTTTGAGTCAGGGTAAATTTGGGGCATTGGTACCTGTGGAAAACCCTGATGCCATTGCCTCTAGTATTCTGGAGACTTTAGAATCCCCCTCACTGACCACCCCTATCGATGATGCCTTAGCACAGCACTTGCAACAATTCACCCTGGAAACCGTTACAGAGCAATACATTCAGTATTTTTATGAGGTTTTGGGAGTCTCTCGCACCCAAGCTGGGCAGTCACCAAAACGTCGTAGCGCATAATCTCGAACCCCAGCTAGGTAGGCATGATGACTTCGGCGGCTGGGAGCGCTACCGACAGGGTTTAAGGCATAGATTAGATGTTTTACAAGCCCCTTGGCCAGGGGCCAAGTTAAACGTAGAGCTTGAGGAAAGCCAATATTACGCTCTATCCAGAGCAGTTGATTACGGGATTCAAAGTATTGCCTATGGGCAGCCCATAATCCCCCAACAAAGCTAGCTGATTCCTTGTGCCAAATTTTGGCTTGGGGCACAATCAAAAGTCGATAATTTAAGCGTTGAACTGCTTTTCCTAATTCGAGATCTTCCCAGAGGAGAAAATAATCCGTATTAAGCCTACCAATCTTTTGAATGATCTCGGTTTTAATAAATAGGGAGCAGCCTGGGATGAAATCAGTATCCTGAATTGCTTCCCACGTCTGATGATCATCAACCTGATGTAAGCCTAAGCTGAGGTATCGAGCGTCTCGCCAAGACCATTTCCCTCCAGCATTGAGTAAAACTCCAGGGCGGTCGTAGCGGTATATCTTAGCACCAAAGGCTCCCCCCTCTGGGTGTTGTTGACTAGCTAGGATGAAAGCCCTAAAGATTTCAGGATCAACGATAGCATCATTGTTTAGCAGGAAAACAAAGTCGTATGACTGGTTAATAACGTAGTCAATACCAGCATTGCATCCTCCTGAGAAACCTAGATTGGCTGAGTTTCTGATGATAATAGTTTCAGGAAATTGGTTTTTAATGGGCGTAGTTGGATCTTCGTTAGAGTTGTTGTCAACGACAATAATATGGTAATTTTCGTAATTGCTTTTATAAACAGACTCAAGACAGTTTAGCGTATCTGACAAGCCATTCCAGTTAAGGATGACAACACCAATGCTCGGTGATTCTTCCATGATTCAGATTGCCCTTGGAATTGATAATGAGAGTTCAGCAAGACTATGCAAGTTGGCAAGACATAGCTCACTTTTGTCTATGAGTGATGGTTATTGTCAACAACAATAATTTCCCATGAAATCAATTCGGAGACAGTTTGAGCTGTCAGGCAATCTAGCACTTCAGGTAGGCGTAATGCGCCGTTGTAGGTGCAAATAGCGACGGTGAGATTCACCATTTCAACCTCTATGGCCCATGGCCATCAGCTATAAATCTCATCATAGAACGCCTGATAGTCTGGAGTGAGGAGGGGTTGCCACCAGTCGGGGTGGTCTAAATACCAGGCAACGGTGTGCCGTAGTCCTTCCTTGAAAGTGACTTGGGGTGACCAACCGAGATCCGTTTGAATCTTGCGGATATCCATGGCATAGCGGCGATCGTGGCCTGCCCGGTCTTGGACAAAGGTGATCAGGGATCGGACGGGATGCACCGGAAGATCAGGGGCCATCTCTTCCATTAGATCACATAGATTCTCGACTAAATCCAGGTTTTTGACCTCAGCGTTGCCACCGATGTTGTAGGTGGAGCCCGGTGAAGCTTGGTGGAGTACTGCCGAGATCGCACTACAGTGATCCTCGACATAGAGCCAGTCCCTTACATTTTGGCCATCGCCATAGACAGGAATGGGTTTTCCTAAAAGAATGTTGACGATGGTGAGGGGGATGAGTTTCTCCGGGAAGTGGTAGGGGCCATAGTTATTGGAGCAGTTGGTCATGAGGGTGGGCAGACCATAGGTGTGGTGGTAGGCCCGCACCAGATGATCGCTGCCCGCCTTGGAGGCGGAGTAGGGACTATTGGGGGCGTAGGGGGTGGTTTCAGAAAAGGCTGGATCCTTTTCTCCCAGGCTGCCGTAAACCTCATCAGTGGAGACGTGGTGAAAGCGCAGGTGCTCGGGTTTTCCCTGGCTGACCCAATGGTGATAGAAGGCATCAAGGAGGGTGAAGGTGCCCACCACGTTGGTCTGAATAAAGGGGGCTGGTCCCAAAATTGAGCGATCTACGTGGGATTCGGCGGCAAAGTGGACAATCGTGTCGATCTCGTGGTCCTTCAGGAGCTGATCTACAAGGGCGCGATCGCAGATGTCGCCCTTGACAAAGGTGAGCGCCACCGCTGGATCCGCCTCTAGATCGGCTAAATTGGCCCGATTCCCGGCATAGGCCAGGGCATCTAGCACTACGACTGGCGTGCCATGGTGCTGCTGCCAGTAATGGACAAAATTAGAGCCGATAAATCCGGCTCCACCGGTTATCAATGGTCGCTTCAGACCTGATGGGGACACTTGCAATTTCTCCTTATCAGCAACATCCTGCATTGGGCGCGGAGACCGCGCCCCTACCGAAGACCCCCTAGGTCAACTCAATTTGGCTATCGTCGCCGATTAGAAACCGTAGCGCCTTGGGCCGCTGGGGAGCGGTGGTGAGTCTGGCCCGCTGGCCGATCAAACTGTCCACAATGCGCTGGTGAATGCCGACAATTTGCGCTCCCTGGAGGACAACGCTGTGGTCGATCTCGACATCCGTCAGAGTGACCCCATCGGCGATGCTGCTGTAGGCTCCGACGAAGCAGTTTTCCAAATGACAGTTTTCCCCAATCACCACTGGGCCGCGCACGGTACAGTTTACGAGTTGGGAACCGATGCCAATTTTCACCCGGCCACTCACTTGGCTGATGGCGTCCACTGTGCCCTCAATCTGGGGTGGCCCCAGGTATTCATCCAAAATGATGCGGTTGGCCTCTAACAGGTCGTCTTTTTTGCCCGTATCTAACCACCAGCCCGATAGGGTTTGGGCTTCCACGGTTTGCTGGCTATCGATAAGCTGCTGGATGGCGTCGGTGATCTCCAGTTCCCCCCGCGCTGAGGGGTGAATGTGGTCGATGGCGGTGTGAATTTCGGGAGAAAACAGGTACACCCCTACCAAGGCAAGGTTCGAGGGGGGAATGGGGGGTTTTTCCACCAACCGCAACACCCGGCCTTTGGGGTCTACCTCTGCTACCCCAAAAGCGGTGGGGTTTGGTACGGGTTTTAGCAAAATCAGGGCATCTAGGGCCTGGGCCTGGAATCGCTGCACAAAGCCCTTGAGGCCGTCTTGGATCAGGTTGTCTCCCAGGTACATGACAAAGGGATCAGCTTGCAGAAAGGGACGGGCAATTTTGACAGCATGGGCTAGCCCGTCGGGACTGGCCTGCAAAATGTAAGTGATTTTGGCTCCAAACTGCTCCCCTGTCCCGGTTCTAGCTTCGATTTCCCCGCCGGTTTCGGGACTAACGATGATGCCGATGTCGGTGATGCCCGCCTTAACTAGGCTCTCAATGCCGTACCAGAGGATGGGCTTATTGGCGACGGGTACGAGCTGCTTAGCTCCGGTGTAGGTGAGGGGTCGTAGGCGCGTGCCTTTGCCCCCGGAGAGAATCAAGCCTTTCATTGTCCCACCTCTTTCGCCAGTGTTTGTAGGTAGTCCTTCAGCATGATCCGCAGACTTTCCCGCCAGTGGGGGGCAGGGTGACCCAGGAGAGCGGTGATTTTTTGGCAATCCAGGACGGAGTAGGCAGGGCGGTGGGCGGGGGTGGGATAGTCACAGGTGGGGATGGGTTGTACGGTTTGCACTGCTAGGGGGAGCCCCAGGGCGCGGGCTTCTTCAAAAATCGCGATCGCAAAGTCATACCAACTGGCCACGCCGCTGTTGGTGTAGTGGTAGGTACCTGCCGGAGCCCTATCCCCCAGCCGCACCAAAGCCACCACCGCTGCGGCTAAATCCTCCACCCAAGTGGGGCTACCGACCTGATCTTGTACCACCCTCAAGGTTTTCCGTGTTTGTCCCAGCCGCACCATGGTTTTGACAAAGTTACCCTGGCCCTGAGTGCCATAGACCCAGGCGGTACGGAGAATCCAGTGGGCCTCTGGCAGGGCTGCCCGCACAGCCTGCTCCCCCGCCAGCTTGGTGCGGCCATAGACACTCAAGGGCTGGGTATCATCCCCTTCTTGCCAGGGCTGTCCCTGGTGGCCATTAAAAACATAGTCAGTGGAAATGTGGAGCAGTCGTGCCCCCTGGGCCGCCGCTGAAGCTGCCAGTTTACCGGGGCCATCTCCATTGACCCGTTGGGCCAGTTCCGCCTCCGTTTCCGCCCGATCGACAGCGGTATAGGCGGCGGCATTGATGATCACCTCTGGCTGATAGTCCGCCACCACTGCGGCGATTTGGTCGCTTTGGGATAGTTCAAGCTGATCTCGTCCCAGGGCGGTCACTGTGCCCAAAGTCTGGAGATGGGGCAACAGGGTGGCTCCCAACTGACCTCCTTTGCCCAGCAGCAATATCCGACTCATGGAAATACCTCTCCCGTTTCCAGGGCCGTCTCTAGAGAGAGCCCCGTTTGGTCCTTCGCCGACAGGATTGGGGGGGTAGTCAGGGGCCAGTCAATCCCGATTTGGGCATCGTTCCAGGCCAGGGTACGTTCGGAGGCGGGATGGTAATAATCCGTGGTTTTGTACAGCACATCGGCCTGATCGGAGATGACATAGAAGCCGTGGGCAAAGCCAGGGGGTACCCACAACTGCTGCTGATTTTCTGCGCTCAGCACCGTCCCCACCCATTGGCCAAAAGTGGGAGAACTGCGGCGTAAATCCACCGCTACGTCATAGATGCTGCCGCTGGCTACCCGCACCAGCTTGCCCTGGGTGTGCTCTAACTGGTAGTGCAGTCCCCGCAAAATACCCTGGGTGGATCGGGAATGGTTGTCTTGGACAAAGGTGTAGTCTAGTTGGGTCGTCTCTTGAAAGACCCGCTGATTGAAGCTTTCAAGAAAGAAGCCGCGATCATCTTGGAAGACGCGGGGCTCTAGGATCAGCACGGCGGGAATGGGGGTTGCCGTAATCTTCATGGAGATAGCAAGGGGGCCTCTAGGCTAACGGCTCTATTGTGCCGAAGGATAGGATTAAATCCGGCTTTAATCCTGTAAATGTTCCAAGAAGCTTTTCTTGGGAACTTTAAAGCCAACGCCGCGATGGTCAGAGACCGACCTCAAGGGGCCATCGCAGTATCGTGGAAGCCAATACTGGGACAGGGGAAATGTTTATGGTTGCGCCCTACCTATCTATTGTTGTGCCCATGCGAGAAGGGGTACCCCGAGACTGGTTTGACGCCTTTCTCAAGATCCAGGGCGAGGTGGAGCTCATTCTAGTCTATCCGCCAGGAGCCCAGCCCGATGCCCCAGCAGATCCGCGTCTGAAGCAGTTCATCAGCCCCTTTCGCGGCGAGATTATCCAGCGGTTGACGGGCCTGCTCAATGCCTCTGGCACCTATGTTTTGACCATTAACTGCGACGAATATCTGTCCCCCGCCATTTTGCAACTAGCGCGCCAATACTTTCAGCGATTTCCTGAAAGTTGGGTTTTGCGCCTGAGTACGAAAAAAGCGGACTATGGCGACGAAGTAGCTCTCAAGGCTCCTTGGCAACCGTTGCCGGACATGGCCAATATGGGAGTCTGTAGCTACCGAGAGGGTACCCAATCCCGCCATAGCCAGGGAGATTTGTTAGAGATTCCCATTGCACCGTTGAACAATACTTTTGACTTGGCCTTTCTCTGGCGGGGCCGCCGCGATCAGCGAGGTAGCCATACGGAGAATTTTGATAAAAAAGTCTGGAAAAACACGCTAGTACAGGCGGCACTGCAAGAAATCCTGCAAGCAATGGTGCTTTTTGGCCCAGTAAGATACCTGCCGTTCTGGTGCTTGGATCGCTTGCTGGGGCTTTCCCTCCAGGCGAAATTCTTTGAGGCGGGCAAGGTCATCGGCCACAAAATGCCTAAACCCGAACAGTTGCGTTCAGAAGATAATCCCCCAGAACACAAGCGGCAGGGCCGTTTCTATGTGTTTGCGGAAATTCTGCTGTTGCGTCGCTTTCCCCAGTACGGTTACCTCTGGACCCTGATTGGCCACCAAATCCGCGAGATCCCGGTGCGGGCGTTCAATTCGCAGGGTCGCAAGCTGTCCCAAGTCCTTCGGGACAATCCCTCTACTCCACCCCAAAAGGGGTAGAGGGCACCTTGCAACATTCAGCTTTATCAAAATGGAATTTTCTTTCCTGGAGATGGCCTAATCCTGGGGTATCAACTCAAAGCGGGACTAATCTCCTAGGAAGAAGTCAGTAGCTAGGAGAGTACTGACTCCTGACTCTTGACTTCTGACTCCTAAATTCCTTGGTACCAATATTGTCCCAGCCTACGTTGATACCCTAATCCTGCACATAGTCTTGGCCGGAGAGGAGGGCGATTTCTGCCCGGACAAACTCTCGGCCTAGGTAGGCAGCGTGATCTAATCGGCTCACTGGACAGGAGGTGGGGGAAGATTCAAACAGGGCAATGCTGAGTTCTTTGGCGGTGCGTCCAGTGTAAAGCTGGCTGTGCTGGCGCTGGACCTCGCCGCCACAGGGCAGGGGTTCCCCTGTTTCTGGGTCGCAGGCCAGCCCCTTGTCGTTAATGGTGTTAGTGAAGTGCTTGGCACAGATCAACCCCTGGGCCGGATCGAGGTAGATCAAAAAATAGCCACTGGGATCAAGCTCAATGAAGCGGTTAGAGAGGTGATCATCAAGGTCGGCAAGCTCGGTGGCGGTGGAAAGGGCAGTGTATTGGGGCATGATTATTACAACCGGGGCTGAGGGATGAACCGAGTCATGGGCAGAATCGGGGGTGCGATGGCCCCTTGGGGCCGGTCTCTGACCATCGCGATGCCATACCGTAGTGCGGTCGCCCTGGCGAGGGTTCATCATTATACCAATTGCCCTGGTATGGGGACAGTTATGGGGCAGGGCGGGCTTTGGGCACTGGACTGCTAAGGGGTGATACAACCTGAAAAGCCTTATCCGGCAAGGCTTTTAGGGGCTTTCCTCGCAAACGGCCAGAAGCCCATTAGGCAAAGGCTTTTGGCCACTCATCACCCCTTTAGGGAGCAGTGCCGGGCTTTGATACAGATGTAACTAACGTTTAATGTCGTAGTTCATCAAACGACCCAAGTAATCAAACAGCACCCGGTTACACTTTTGCGATACGCAATTGTGTGACGTGATTATCATGGCGATAAAAGATAAGCCCAACCCGCCTCGTTTTCGGCCCTTCAATAATATTTTTCTGATTCTGGGTATAGGATTCTTAGCCGCTAACTTTATTCTGCCCAGCATCCTAGGCCCGCAAATTCCCGGTGTGCCCTACAGCTTGTTCATTCATCAGGTGCAAGAAGGCGACGTGGCACGGGTCCAGGTGGGACAAAATCAGATTCAATTCCAACTGAAGCCGGAGACGGAAATCGGCGGCGAAGACCTAGGGCAGGTCTATTCCACAACGCCCATTTTCGATTTGGGTCTGCCCACACTACTGGAGGAAAAGGGAGTGGAATTTGCCGCCGCCCCGCCACCCAAGAATGGTTGGATTGGGAATGTTCTAGGTTGGGTGATTCCGCCGCTGATTTTCGTGGGCATCTGGCAGTTCTTTATCCGTCGTGGTGCTGGGGGTGGCGGTCCCCAGGGAATGCTTTCTATTGGTAAAAGCAAGGCCAAAGTATATGTCGAGGGAGAAGCGGCCAAGACCACCTTCGCCGATGTTGCTGGCGTTGAGGAAGCCAAAACGGAGTTGGTGGAGATTGTGGATTTCCTCAAAACTCCAGGCCGTTATACGCAGATTGGGGCACGCATTCCCAAGGGAGTTTTGCTAGTAGGGCCACCAGGAACAGGAAAAACTCTGCTGGCGAAAGCTGTGGCTGGGGAGGCGGGGGTACCCTTTTTCAGCATCTCTGGCTCTGAGTTTGTGGAAATGTTTGTGGGGGTTGGGTCTTCGCGGGTACGGGATTTGTTTGAGCAGGCGAAAAAGCAGGCTCCCTGCATTGTGTTCATTGATGAGCTGGATGCCATTGGTAAATCCCGCAGCAGCAATGGCTTCTACGGTGGCAACGATGAGCGAGAACAGACGCTGAATCAGTTGCTCTCAGAAATGGATGGCTTTGCCGCCGAGGATGCCACGGTGATTGTGCTGGCCGCTACCAACCGCCCCGAAATTCTCGATCCCGCCCTACTGCGTCCTGGTCGTTTTGACCGCCAAGTGCTGGTCGATCGCCCTGCGCTATCGGGACGAGAGGCCATTCTTAAGATCCACGCCCAGAAGGTGAAGCTGGGAGACGATGTGGATTTACATGCGATCGCAACTCGCACCCCTGGATTCGCTGGGGCTGATCTCGCCAACTTGGTGAACGAAGCCGCCCTGCTAGCCGCTCGGAGCGGACGGCCAGCGGTGGCTCAGACCGACTTTTCCGAAGCCATCGAACGGGTGGTGGCCGGTCTGGAAAAGAAAAGCCGCGTCCTCAACGACAAAGAAAAGAAAATCGTCGCCTATCACGAAGTCGGCCATGCCCTCGTTGGGTCGCTGATGCCAGGGAGCGGTCGAGTGGAGAAAATCTCCATCGTCTCGCGGGGGATGGCCGCCCTGGGCTATACCCTGCAACTGCCCACAGAAGATCGGTTCTTAATGGATGAAGCCGAACTGCGGGGGCAGATTGCCACTCTGCTGGGGGGGCGGTCGGCGGAAGAAATTGTCTTTAACAGCATTACCACCGGGGCTTCCAATGATTTGCAGCGGGCTACGGATCTGGCTGAACAAATGGTCACCACCTTCGGCATGAGCAAGGTTCTGGGACCACTGGCCTACCAACAGGGGGCGCGACCGATGTTCCTTGATCAGGGTATGCCCAATGCCCGCCGTTCCATGAGCGAAGAAACCGCCCAGGCCATCGATCGTGAAGTCAAAGACATTGTTGAAACCGCCCACCAGCAAGCCCTAGAGGCTATTCGACACAACCGCGATCTGATGGAAACCATCACCACGCAGCTCTTGGAAACCGAAGCACTCGAAGGCAAGACCCTGCATCATCTCCTCGACCAAGTTCAGGCTATTCCCGTGACCTGACACTAAGGGAATCGTAGGAAAATAACGTACCCGCTGATCGGGCTTTCTCCCTTCGGGAGAAAACCTGGTTACTTGGGACACTATTAACCCGCAGATCCCTAACCGATACACCGAGGCCGTTTCAACACAATTCTTTTAGAGGTTTATATGTCATCTTCTCTGATTAAAGGCACTCTAGTCACCATTATTGGTGAAGCGGTCTTGCAAGATCGGCTGATTTATCTGCTCACCCAACTTGAGGTGTCTGGCTACACAATTGTCCCTGCTAAAGGGGCCGGGAGCCACGGTAGACGCATGGGAGATATCGCAGGTTACAACACCAATATTGAAATCAAAACCATTGTTACTTCAGAACTTTCCGATCAGCTACTGGAAGCGCTGAAGCCCTTTCAAGAAACCCACGCTCTGATTGTCTTTCGCCAAACCGTAGAAGGTCTGTTTGATTAGAGAGAAAGCCAAACATAGCGGTGCAACGATTGATTTTCAACTGGTGTCGCCCCCCATTACAGTCTGGGGAAAACCACCTCGGCCCTAGCGAAGCCATGCCCGGAGGGCTATTGGCCATGGGATACTGCAAGCAGCCTATTTCAACCCATGAAATCCTCACCAAAAGAGGCTTCTACGCTATCACCTCTTAGGCGACCAGTGCCGGCTTCGCCAAGGCTTTTCTTGAATGCCCTTGGGCTATACAGCCCCTCCTCGCAGAAACGCCCTTGACTTAGGCTAGGGGTTGTCCATCTCTCGGCCCCTATTGAATGAATTCCTAGTAGGGGCAAGTGAGGGTGAAATTATTGCTGAACTTCGGCGGGACGTTGATTGGGCTGGGGGGTGGGTGGGGCGTCGAGATCAATCGTTGCCGACAGCGGCAGGGGTAAATCTAGGTTCGGCCCTTGGCGAATGATGCGACTTCCGAAGTAGAGGGCGGCGAAGAATAGGACGAGATAGACGCCGGTAAAGGCAATTAAGGAAGTCAGAATATCCCCAGCGGGCAGGTTGGAGGCGGCATCAACGGTGCGGATTTGGCCATAGACGGTCCAGGGTTGCCGTCCGACACAGCGGACAATCCATCCCGACTCCACCGCCAGGTAACCCAGGGGTGCGGAAAAAATCCAGGCTCGCAGCAACCACTTTTGATCTGCGATCGCATCTGCCGCCAGTTTCCCCCGCAGCCATTGCAGCACCGTGATCCCCATCAATGCGGTGAGAAAGAAGCCAATGCCAATCATCAAGCGAAAGGCATAGTAGATCAGACCAATCTGGTGGGGCCGATCTTCTGGGGCAAAGTCCCGCAGTCCTTGAATGGGGGTAGAGAGCGTGGGCTTAACCTCCAGGATATAGCTGAGGGCTCCAGGGATAGTCAGTTCCCAGGTATTGGTCTCCCCCTTGTCATTGGGCAGGGCCAGTAAACTCCAGTCCGCTGCTTCCCCCGCCGGAGTCGTTTCCCACTGGGCCTCCATGGCCGCCAGCTTGGTGGGTTGCATGTGGTACACCTGCTCGCCACTGAGGTGGCCGATGTAGATTTGCAGGGGAGCCACTGCGATCGCGCTAGCCAAGACAATTTTGAACGAGGTGGCGAAAAACTCTGGATGGCGCTTGTTAATCAGATACCAGGCACTAATGCCGCCAATGACAAATAGCGAAGTCTCCAGCGTCGCCATAAACATGTGGGCCACGCTATTCACCATAAAGGGATTGAAGATCGCCTCAAAATAATCCCGCACAATGAACTTTCCGCCAGCAGTGAAATCCCCCCCTGCCGGAGTCTGAAGCCAAGAATTTGCCGCCAAAATCCAGAAGGTAGAGAGATTAGCCCCAAAGGCCACCATAATCGTGGCCACATAGTGCATCACCGGGGGCACCCGGTTCCAGCCAAAAAGCATAATCCCCAAAAAGCCCGCCTCCAGCATGAAGGCCATGGCTCCCTCAAAGCCCAGAATGCTGCCCAGGAAATCTCCAGTAGCCTCAGAAAGCGGTGCCCAGTTGGTGCCGAACTGGAACTCCATCGGCAACCCCGAGGCGACACCAATGCCAAAGTTCAGCACATAGAGCTTGGCCCAAAAGCGGGCATGGTGATAGTAGACAGGATTCTTGGTCTTGAGCCACATCCCCTCGACAATGACCAGGTAGATGGCCATCCCTGTGGTCAGCACCGGCCACAGCATGTGGAAGATGGCGGTCAGGGCAAACTGCATCCGGGAGAGAACAACGGTATCCATCGAATTGGATCCTCGATTCCTACGGCAAAGGTTTTCCCCTGAACCATAACGATTTTTGAGGGGGGATGGGTAGCTGCCCCACTCCCCAAACTGTCGCTGTTCGCACAATGCCAGGGAATTGTCTGCGTTATTCTAGAGGAGATTTCTAGGGGAAAGCGTATGGCCATTTCTTCCTCCGCAGCAGTGCATAGTGGTGCAGACGATGCCCAAATCTGGGCTAGCCTCAAGGATGCGATCGCAACTAGCTCCGGCTTCCAGCGCTGGCGTCGAGAGCAGGTTCCTCAGATCCTCCAGGATCCATCCTTAGATAAGCTCGTGCGGCGATATCTGAGAGAGACCCTAGAAACCTTGGCCTATTAAACGGGTAAACGAAAAAACGCGTTGTTGCCAAGGAAAGCTTAAGCGTAGGGTGGGCATCGCCCACCGTAGATCAGCATCCCGACAAAAATTCGTCCACAGGACTCTTGTCAGGCAAGCAGGGGGCGCTACAGCGTATAGGCGAAGCGATCCAGCAGCATTCCCGGCACCTGGGTGCCGCCTAAGTCACGGTAGCCATAGCTGCCCACTGCGGGCACAAAGGTGGTTTCCTGGGTGAGGCCGATGAGATAGTCACCCCAGAAGTTGTACAGGCTTTCATCAAACCGCAGGTTCTCAATCGGCGTGATTATTTTCCCCTGCTCCACCCAAAAACAGGCGTAGCGGGTCATGCCCGTGATGCGGCCTTGGGGGCGATCGCTCCAGTTCAGATAGTGCAGGTTTGATACATAGAGCCCCGTATCTAGGATCTCTAGAATCGCCTCCGTGGCCAAGGTACCGGGGGCCAAAATTGGCGATCGCAGATATTCCCCTCCTTCTGCATAGGTCGTGGGAATATCGTATTCCTTCGCAGTCCGGGCACTAACCAAGGTATTCACCAAGCGCCCCGACTGGATTAACGGCAACATCACCGCAGCCAGTTGCCCATATTGGTTAAACCGTGGGACTTGTCCTTGGGAAAAGTCCTCCGTTAGATGAACTTGGGGGGACAAGGTCTGTTCACAGCGCTGGAGCCGCCCTAGGGCACTGCCCCCTCGACGGATGGAGCCTTCCCCAATGCCGCCCCAAGAGAGCATACCCACAAGTTCCGCTACCGCTGCCGGAGCCAAGTAAGTGCGATACTGACCCCGCTCCAGGGTTTTGCGCCCTGGAACCATGCGCCCCAGCAGGGTTTTAGATTCCGCTAGGGTGGCAGCATAGGCATTGTCGTCCCAGTCGCGCCCCGCATAGGTACCCTTCACCGCCTGCCCATCCGGGGTGAATAGGGAATAGTCCAGGGTAAAGGTTTCTGTCTCGAACCAGTGGCGCTGGCCTTCGGAATCGGCATAGGCCCGCAGCGATCGCCCCCCCGCATAGAGTCCCGCCGCATCCAATCCCGCCAGAGGGGACATGAGGGTGGGGGCCACCTGCTCCGCTGGAAGCAGATGACCGGGGTACAGTTCCCGGCTGGCGGCAGAGCCCTCCGGTAACACCCCATAGGGATCTATCGGGAGCGTGGGTAGCTCTTGACGCAACTCCTCCAGCGTTGCCGATAATAGGGACCAGTCCGTGCCCTTATCTCCGGTAAAGGGCACAGAAGCACTAGCGGTACGCTGGGAAACCATTAGGGTCAGGGTGATCTCGCCGCTGACTACGATGCCCGTCTGCCGCACCCGTCCCTGGTTAAATCGGGTGAATTGACTGTCCTCTGCCACTAGGGTCAGCTTGATCGCTTCTTCCCCCTGGCGTTGGGAGAAGAGGGCGTCCACCAGTTGATTAAAGGTTGTTTCCCAATCCATCTCTACCCTGCGCCCCCAAAGACTTCAATATTGGCAAAGGCACAAACGGGGGCACCGTGGCCTACCCGAATGATCTGATTAGGTTCCCCTTTGCCACAGAAGGGGGTGCCAAAGGCTTGCCAGGTATCGCGATCGCCCACCTGTACCAAACTGCGCCAAAACTGGGGGGTGGTGGCCCGATAGTTGGGATTGCGGAGGGTTTCCGCCAGTTGGCCCCTGCGGATGCGTCGGGCGTATTCGCAGCCAAACTGGAACTTGTAACGCTGGTCGTCAATGGACCAGGAGCGATTTGCCTCCATGTAGACGCCGTCCTCAATGGTGGCGATCAGGTCAGCAAAGGGGAGATTTCCTGGTTCTACGTTGATATTGGCCATGCGGTCAATGGGGGGCCGATCCCAGGAGGTGGCACGGGCACAGGCCACCCCCGGCACCCCCAGGCGAGTCTGACTTTCCAGACTGCCCAGCCCCCGCTCCAACTTGCCCTGACGAATCAGGTACTGGCGCTCTGCCACCGCTCCGGTGTCGTCGAAGGCGTAGCTAGCAAATTCCTGCTCCACTGTGGGGTCGAAGGTGACATTTAACAGGTCTGAGCCGTACTGGAGGGTGCCGAAATCCTCCGGCTGCACAAAGCTACCCCCGGCATAGTTGCGCTCATCCCCCAGGATGCGGTCTAGCTCTAGGGGATGGCCGATGCTCTCGTGGATTTGCAGCATCATCTGATCCGGCGACAGCACTAGGGTGGTGGTGGTTTCTGGGCAATCCGCTGCGGTCAACAGTTCCACTGCCTGTTCCCCTACCTGGTTCACTGCTGCCCACAGGGTTTCATCCTGGGCTAGGTGCTCCCAGCCCCCCTGGTAGCAGTGAGATCTGGGACCGTTGTAGCTGCGGGTTTGTACCACTGGGCCATCCTGGGCAGTGGCCCCAAAGTGGCAGGTTAGGAAGGAAAAATGCTGGTGAATGTGGCTGTCCTTGGTGCTGACGAGCCAGGTCTCTACTTCCCGCGTACTGATGCTGGCCTGGGCCTGGACAATCTGGTCGGATACCTTCAGCCCCTGGCAGATGCGGGTTAGGAGGTCATTTACTGCCCCTGCGGTCATCCTATCCAGGGGGGTGGTCACGGGGGAATAGTAGATGCCAGAAACGGGGGGTCGCACCTCGGCGGGGAAGGGATATAGCCCCCAACTTGCCGCTGCTTGGGCTTGCTGGAGAGCGGTCATTGCCGCTGTGCGTAGCCCTGCTACTGTCAGATTGTTAGTGGCGGCATAGCCCAGTTGCCCCTGGACGAGTACCTCCACCATGGCTCCGCGATCGCAACTGCGGTGATTGGTTTCGGGCAGGCCATCCCGCAGCGATCGCTGGGTACCCCGTTCCACCACAGCCCGAATGCCCACCCAGTCGGCGGGGATATCCAGGGTGTCTAGGGTCTCGGTTAACAGATCAGGGATGTCGGGGAGCACAAGGGCAGAAGGCGTCGTAGAGAGCACAGGCAAATTCGGTATGTTAGTGCTCCCATTGTAGAGAGAATAATGACGCAATCTCTCCAGGGGGCTACTCAGGGATCCCTTCAGCGATCCACGGAATTCATGACCACGTGAAACGTGTTCCAGCTCAAATCCTGTCCCGAATTTGGGCAGAGGCGTCATCATTATCCCAGTTAAACTAGGGTCAAGCGAGTCAAAGAGACACTATGACCGCATCCCTGCCGCAATATTCAACCCCCGCCGCTTCAGCTAACCCTGCCCCCATGAAGACGCTGATTACCGGGCACGCCGTCCCCCAAACCGACCCCCCGCGTTCACCTCGGGAAACCCTGCCCACCATGTATGATCTACCGAGTGAAACGGTAGGGGAACCGGGATTGCCTGACGAGTACCACGACTTACAACCCCAACTCCTCAGCCGTACCCTGGCACTGAGGGATTACAGCCGTGACGATTGGTTCACCGGATCTGACCTGAACCTCTACTACGACGTTCAGCGTCCCCTCTGGTATAAGCGCCCCGATTGGTTCCTCGCGGTGGGTGTGCCCCGTCTCTACGATGGGCAAGAATTCCGGCGTAGTTATGTGATCTGGCAAGAGCGGCAAGCGCCTTCCGTAGTCGTTGAGTTTCTCTCCCCCGGCACCGAGGCTGAGGATCTAGGGCGGTTTCACGGTGCTGCCGATGGTGCTGCCGATGGCGTTGTCCTTTCCTCCAGGGCTAGCAGCGATGGAGAAGACCGCCCACCCAGCAAGTTTTGGGTCTATGAGCAGTACCTGCGCATTCCCTACTATGTGGTCTACAGCCGCCATACCCGCCAACTGCGATACTTTCAGCTTGAAGGTGGCCAATATCAGGAACAGCGCCTCCAGGACCGCAATCCCCAGATCTGGCTACCGAGACTAAAGGTTGGGTTAGGCGTTTGGGAAGGCATCTTTGAGGGCATTCCCAGCCATTGGCTGCGGTGGTGCGACGAGTCCGGTTATTTTCTGCCCACTGATACAGAACAGGAACGGCAGGCCAAGGAACAGGAACGGCAGGCTAGAGAACAGGAACGGCAGGCCAAGGAACAGGCGCAAGCTCAGGTTTTACAGGCTGCCCGCAACCTGATGGCCACGGGTATGACTCTGGAGCAGGTCACGACGGTGTTGGGATTGTCTCCAGAGCAGGTGACTCTGCTGTAATCCCCCACGGTTTTAGCCCCTTGAAGCTGCCGCCGTGGCGGGCACCCGTTTTTCTAAAACACGATTGAGGTCCGCTGTCAGCGTGTCCACCTCGCGGCGGGCTTCCCACATGCCTGTGTGGGATGTCCCAATACGCCACTGACCATGGACGTAGTTGCCCTCCTCAGACAGTTGCCCAGTGTAGTCAATGGGGCTGTTGGGAGCGGCCCCGTAGTGCTTGGTAAACTGGACCCGACGACCCACCACTTCTCCCGTCAGGTGTGCTGCCCCCAAGGGGCCATCGTCTAAAATACGACCGCTGAGGGTATTGCCTCCCTGTACTAGGGTGGCCTCAAAACGTGTAGGCTCACCCCGCTGCCAATAGGTTCCCAACCAAGTACCGCTCATGTCTGCCATAACGTTGTCTTTTAGGATAACGACCCTTTTTCGAGCCCATTGTCCTAGTATGACCGGGGGCAGAGGCCAATAGCATCTGATCTGACCCAGTCTTTATATCATCGCCACCATGCGTCTCTATATTATTTCTGCTCTGGTCATTGCCTTTTTGGCAATTCTGTTTGCCCTACAGAATAACAACTTGGTCACCATTAACCTGCTGGTGTGGTCCTATGGCCAGTCTCTGGCTCTGGTGCTCTTGGGGACACTGGCCATCGGGGTGATCATTGGCTTGCTGGTGTCTATGCCGGCGATGATGCGGCGGGGTTGGCGGATCGCCCGCTTTCAAAAACAAACCGATTCCCTCACGGATCTCGTTCAGGATCGGGAGCAGTCTCTCGCTGCTGAAACGCGCAAGATCCAGTCTGTTCACCACAGCTATCGTGCCCTTCTCGACACCTTGGATCTGATTGAGCCCACTACGGGATTGCTGAAACAGTCTCTACTGGAGCGCTCCCTGATTAACCAATTCCAGCAGTTTTCCACTCCAGCTTCGACCGCAGCGCCCTTCTCTAGTTTCAGCCTGTTGTTGCTCCAGGTCACCTCAGCAGTGGTCGATGAAGGGAATACGGGGGCTTTACTCTGGCGCGAGATTGCCCAAATGCTCCAGCGCCATGCCTCGGAACGAACCTGGCTCTATAGTGATGGCCATGGACTCTACGGGGCAACCACTCCAGGACTTGACCCCAAGGCGGTGAGTAGCTATGGCGAAATGCTACAAACTGCCCTTTTGGAACATCCGCCAACCCTAGGGGATGGTCATCAAGTGAAACTCACGGTGAGCTTGGGCGGCGCGATCGCAACTGCTCCCAAGCCAGGGGATGTTTCCACCCTACTGAATACAGCCCAGACCGCTCTAGAGCAAGCCCAGCAGCGCGGACAAAATCGCCTGCGGGTGGTACAGATAGAGGGATAAAGGATTGCAATCCCTTTTGCCATAGCTATACCCCAAGGAGGTTCCCCATTTACGCCCGTCCCCTTGCCCGCCTGATCGAGGAACTCCAGAAGCTACCTGGGGTTGGCCCTAAAACCGCCCAGCGATTAGCCCTCCACCTCTTGAAGCGCCCCGATACTGAAGTCCAGGCCCTAGCCCAAGCGCTGGTGGAGGCCAAGACCCAGGTGGGGCAATGTTCTGTCTGCTTTCACCTGTCCTCAGAGCCTGTGTGTGACATTTGCAAGTCCCCTAGTCGCGATCGCCAGACCCTCTGTGTAGTGGCCGACTCCCGAGATGTGATTGCTCTGGAAAAGACACGGGAATATCGCGGCAAATACCATGTTCTTGGAGGACTCATTTCCCCTATGGATGGTATTGGCCCCGAGGAACTCACCATTGGGCCTCTGGTACACCGGGTTAGTCAGGACAAAATCCAAGAGGTGATCATCGCCATTAGCCCCAGCATCGAAGGAGATACCACCACGTTATATGTGGGGCAATTGCTGAAACCCTTTACCAAGGTCACCCGCATTGCCTTTGGTCTGCCCATGGGTGGGGACTTGGAATATGCTGATGAGGTGACCCTCGCCCGTGCCCTAGAGGGTCGCCGTGAGTTGGACTAACGCTACTTCATCCGCTGCTTGATGAAGGTTAGGATCTTGGACACCTGTCCCTTGAGCTGAACGACTTCTGCCTCTAGCTTGGCAACTTGGGCTTTCAGAGCGGCAACTTCTCCTGAATCCGCAGCACCTACTGTCGCTGCGACAGTAGGTGCTGCCGCTACCACTGCCTTGGGCCGAGGCTTCCGAGCCTTAGTCATGGCTGCTTTAATAGCTTCGATCAGCTCCTTTTGTTCAAAGGGCTTCTGGATAAACTCGAAGTATTCAAAGGGTTCGGAAATCTTTTCGGTGACCTCTTCCTTTCGTCCAGACATGAGCACAAGGGGAATGTGCTGGAGGTCGGGTTGGGCCTGGATTTCCTGGAACACTTCCCAGCCGCTCATCCGGGGCAGCAGAAAGTCCAACATGATTAGGTTAGGTCGCTGACCTCGAATTGCATCTAGGCCCTCTATCCCGTCCTTTGCCTCCAGCACTTCAAAATTGCCCTGGGGTAACATATCTCGCACCCGCATCCGAATTACGCGGCTGTCGTCGATAACCAGGATTTTGTGGGTTGCCACAGTTGACTCCTCTGGTGGTAGCGATGCAGTAGGGGGACATTGGTCGAGAGGTTGGGGCCAGTTTGGGGAGACTCAATGCACCCTCCCCAGGCCAGGGGGATTAGGGCGCGAATAAGACGACCGCCATTTCTAGGGACGCCCCTAACAAGGAATGACCGTAGAGAAATAGTAACGGAGTTTTATCCAAGTGGGGCAATCTAGCCTGGATTTTCAACGACCTTGGCATCAGTCTGCCCTAACCTCTGCTGTTCCTAACGCCCTAGATCCGGAGGTGGTGGAGCCAGCGGCTCATGGCGGCAGGGGGCACTTGGCAGCGGTGTTGAAAGTCCTCCAGACTACGATAGGGGCCAGCTAACCGCGATCGCACTATCCACTCTGCCCAGTCTCGTGGCAGTTCCGGCACCCGACAAAGTTGTTCCACCGTGGCCTGATTCAGGTCAATTGGGGTGGGAACCAGGCTATCGGTGTCGTAGTAGCGGAACTGAATTCCGGGGGCCAGAGGATCTAGGGCCGCTACCGGGAGCCCCAGGGCAGCGGCTACATCCTCTAGGGCAAAAAAGATCACTCCGCTGCGGGTTAACTCCGTCAAGGTACGAGCTTGGTGAATAGAGATCCCCGGCAACCGCAACCAGTCATCAATCGTGGCTCGATTGGCATCGATCCCTAGACCCATTGCCGCCGCGATCTCGACTTCTCCCCGCGATCGCAGACGAGTCTGGGGATTTTGCCGCAGACGCTGGCGAAGAGGATGGAAATGCTGGAGAGGTGAGCGGGGCATGGGGGTGATGGGGTGATGGGGTGATGGGGTGACAGGAATTTTAAGTTTTGAGTTTTGAGTTTTGAGTTTTGAATTGAATTTCCCGTAGGGTGCATAGCGCTAAGGCGTGGCTTCGCCCACGCGAAGCAATGCACCGCAGAGATGTCGCGCCCAATGTAGGGGGTGACAGGACGGGGGGCGGTTTCCGTGCCCAAGGCGGTGGGGGAAAATGGCGGTGGTTGCTGAATTTTATCGAGTCTAGTCCAGGGTGATCTACAGGCAGCTCAGAATGGTGCTTGGAGCAGAGGCTAGTCTTGGGGGACCAAACGGGGGAAAATGGCAATTCTGGTGAGTTCCCCCCAGACCTAAATTGCGGCGGCAGACAAGGAGTTGCAGACATGACCCTAGATTGGATTCAACCAGCGGAGCGGGTGCGTCGTCTGCCCCCCTACGTGTTTGCGCGGCTAGACGAACTCAAAGCGCGGGCGCGGGAACGGGGCCTTGACCTGATTGACCTGGGTATGGGCAATCCCGACGGTCCGACCCCCCAGCCTGTTGTAGATGCCGCAGCGGCGGCATTACAGGATGCCCGGAACCATGGTTATCCTCCTTTTGAGGGCACCGCTAGCTTTCGACAGGCGATTACGGCTTGGTATCATCGCCGCTACGGGGTGCAGTTGGACCCTGATGGAGAAGCCCTACCGCTGCTGGGGTCTAAGGAGGGACTGACTCACTTGGCTATGGCCTATATCAATCCCGGTGATACGGTGTTGGTGCCAACTCCGGCCTATCCGGCCCACTTTCGTGGACCCGCGATCGCGGGGGGCCACATCATCGATCTGCCCCTGAGTGCCGAGGGGGACTGGCTGATTGATCTGGCGAAAATCCCCGATACAGTGGCGGAACAGGCCAAGATGCTGTTCTTTAACTACCCCAGCAACCCCACCGCTGCTACCGCCCCTCGGGAATTTTTTGAAGACATTGTCGCCTTTGCCCGCCGCTACGAAATTCTCCTAGTCCATGACCTCTGTTACGCAGAACTGGCCTTTGACGGCTATCAGCCCACCAGTCTGCTGGAGATTCCCGGTGCCAAGGATATTGGCGTCGAGTTCCACACCCTATCTAAGACCTACAACATGGCGGGCTGGCGAGTGGGCTTTGTGGTGGGCAACCGCCATATCATCCAGGGGCTCCGCACCCTTAAAACCAACCTAGACTACGGTATTTTCGCTGCCCTACAAAAGGCGGCGGAAGCCGCTCTGCAATTGCCCGATGTGTATCTGAACGAGGTCCAAGCTCGGTATCGGACCCGGCGGGACTTTTTGATTCAGGAATTTGCCACCCTGGGTTGGGCCGTGCCCAAAACCCTGGCCACGATGTATCTGTGGGTACCCTGCCCGCCAGGGATTGGCTCCACGGACTTTGCTCTGTCGGTGCTGGAGCAGACGGGGGTAGTGCTGACCCCCGGCAACGCCTTTGGCAAAGGGGGCGAGGGCTATGTACGGGTCAGTCTGATTGCGGAGTGTGATCGCTTGGGTGAGGCCATGGCCCGTCTCCGGCAGGCCAATATCCGCTACGGTACAACCCCGGTGGGACTATCCCAGTAATGTTGGGATTTTTGCCCAGGGTTGGTCCCAGCATCTACCCCTGCGCCTGTGGTCCCTCACACAGTAGAATCTCAAAGCAGCCAATATTTATCCCATCCTTAGGAACGGGATGGTAGTAAGGAAACCCGGAGAACCCCATGTTTAACATCGGCTGGACAGAAGTGGTGATCGTGCTGGGGGTGGCCCTGGTAATCTTTGGCCCCAAGAAAATTCCTGAACTCGGGGCCGCCCTGGGCAAAACCCTGCGGGGCTTTAAGGATGAAATGGCCGAAGCCCCTGAGGACGAGCCCGACCTCTTGGATGAGGACCGCGATTGATGACTGGACTATGACTGGCCCTTCGTACCCGGCCTAATGTGGGGCTTTATGGGTGTTTCTTGACCTCATCACCGCTTTTTGCGAGAGGACTTCGACTTTTTGCCCTGTTTACGTCCCGACTTAGACTTGCCTCCAGAGCTACTATCCCTAAAGCCACTCGCCGGGGTTTTAGGCTGAGAAGCACTGCGGGGAATATCCAAGGTCAGGGGGTCTGAGCTGAGGTGATCGCGATTGATAGGCAGCCCTAGATCAATGGCCGACGGCTTTTTTGGGGTGAGTATGGTTTGTAGGGTACCGAGCATCTCGTCAAATTTCTCAAACCCTGGCATGGGGGGCAGCCTGAATTCCTCAGGGCTAAAATCTGCCTTGGATTTCAGCCCCAGTTCTACCTGAACCGTGGCCCAAGTGCCTATGAAATGGATATCGACACAGTTCTTGCTATGGGCAGCTTCCAATAGGTCCGCCGCTTCTACAACCTTGTTTTGCACCATGAAGACGCATAGGTTGCCGTTTACGGCGGGGATATTCTCTTCATAGTTGGCCAACACCTCCATTGCCCCAGCAATGCACGCATCCCGGCTTTCTGGGAAAAGGGTGACTAGGTGATCAAAGGTTTCCACCAAAAAGACCTTCGATTCACCGCTAATCTCAGGATTGGCGATTGTGGTTAGAAGTGGCGCGATCGCATCTGGCCCCATCAGGCTCAAGGCCCAGGGAATTTCTTCCCAGCACCAATCCAAGTCGTAACGGCTTAGCACCTGAGCTAGGACGGGGACAGCCTCTAGGACTTGGAGTTGTCCCAGGGCTCGCCAAGCATGGATCGGCGCAAAAAAAGCCTTGTCGGGATCGCGATCTGGGTAATTGGCCTGGAAAGCTTCCGCCGCCGCTTCATCGTCCAGCCAAAGCTGCCAGATTACGTCATCCTGAACCAGAGTAATCAGTTCTGGGATATGGTTTATCGTCAACCCCGCTATTTCAATGTAGTTGGGCCATCGATCGGGCATGTTTTGGGAGGCACTAGAGACCGTTGGCTGGCCCACATCTAATTGCTTACCGTAGTCCAGAAAGCCGGCAACGGGGGGAGTATAGGGAAAACTAGGCATAGGACAAAATTTAGACGGCAGCTTAACAGGATCCTATCCCAGAGTAACGAGTTGATTGACTGTCAACTCCAGGTAAATCTGGACTGGAGGGCTAGGGTGAGGGGCCGAGGTGTACCACGATAGAACGGTTAGGATATTGACGCCGCAGGCTACTAATACGCCAAGGCAGAAATCCCAGAGGTAGGGCGAGTCCCTTAATCCGTAAATGCCTGGGATGGGGAGGTGGCACTCCCTGCGCCCAAGAGCGCTGTGAGCAAAATCTCCTGGGCCGATGGCATCTGGCCGTAGGCAAAACCGTAGGGCACAGTATCCGGTAGCTCCGGTAGCAAAATATCAAGGGTATAGGGACTGCCATAGACCACCACCCCCACCAGACAATCCACATCCCGTAGTGCTCGGAACCAGCTCAGGGCAAATTCCCCCACCCCAGCGGTGCCCCGGAAGGGATTGCCCCGGCTGAAAATTTGTAGCAGTGTGGGTCGGGGGGGAAAGCTGCCAGGGCTGGCGGAGCAGATGCCCACGTCGAGCAAACGCGGGGTATAGCCATACTGCTCAGGAAGTGCGATCGCAGGAGCACGGCGGCTGAGCCAGTCCGTGGCCAGCACATCATCCACCAGTACGAGGGAAACCCCCCTAGCTTGGGGAGCACAGGGAGAAACGCAATCCCGCACTTGCATCGAGTCCCGAGTGATGTGCCGCGCTAACTGCTGAGCAGCAGGTTGGGCCAACTGGTCCAGTTGTACTGGGGGCGGCAGCAGGTGTTCCCAGGCATGGCCGCTGTCGGGGGGAGCGGATAAACCCGTCGCCACCTTTTGCTTCGCCCGCCAGATTCGCTCCACCGAGGTCAAAATGCGCTCAGGGGATAACCGTCCCATCCGCACTGCCTCACAGACCGCCTCAATCGTACCTACCGGGTCCACGGGCATGAGCAGCACATCCACTCCGGCCTCCAGAGCCAGCACTGCCGCTTCATAGGGACCGTAGTGCTGGGTAATCGCCCCCATTACTAGGGCATCAGTGACAATCAGACCATCGAATCCTAACTCCCGGCGCAATAACCCCGACAGCAGGGCTGGGGATAGGGTCGCCGGGTAATCCGGGTCCAACGCCGGTACCTGGAGGTGGGCCGTCATCACGGTATCTACCCCCGCCGCGATCGCGGTGGCAAAGGGGGCTAACTCCACCTGGGTCAGGCGATCACGATCATGGGGCAACAGCGGTAGGTGTAGGTGGGAGTCCACCGCCGTATCCCCATGACCGGGAAAATGCTTTGCCGTCGTCAGGACGGGATGTTCCTGGGCTCCGGTGAGAAAAGCCCGGATCAGCGCACTGACGACGTCCGGGGTTTCGCCAAAGGCCCGCACATTGATGACGGGATTCTCAGGATTGTTATTAACATCTACCACCGGAGCCACAAGCCAGTTCAGCCCAATAGCTTGAGCTTCCTGAGCGGTGGCCGCCCCCATGGCTTGAGCATATTGGCAAGCCAGAGCCAAATCTCGTTGCCCAATCGCCCCGAGAGCCAGGGGGGGAGGAAAGGCCGTCGCCCCGGTGAACCGTTGGCCGACTCCTTCTTCAATATCCGCCGCCATCAGCAGGGGCACCGTGGCCCAGTCCTGCAACTGCTGAACCCGCACCCCCACCTCTGGTGCGCTCCCCCCCAACAAAATCACGCCCCCAACGCCCAAGTCCGCAATGCAGGTGTGGAGGTCGGCATTGGCCAGTTCCCACTGGGGATAGCGGCGCTGATGGTCAAAGAGCATCCCCGAGGCCCGAACCACTACCAACTGAGCCACTTGGCCCGCTAGGGAAAGGTCATCAGGGGAGGGTAAACCCAGAAGACCCATTTAGAGGCTGGCCCCTTCGTCCGGAGCATCGTTCTCTAGGGAATCCATCTTCAGTTCCCGCTGCACCCGCTCACTACTGAGGCGGTTGAGCAGCGACAGGACTTGGGTGCCTCGCTCAAACCCCCGGTCTTCGCGGAACAGGACTTCTGGCGTACGGCGCAGACGCATCCGCTGCCCCAGTTCGCTGCGAACATAGCTGGTGGCTGCCTCCAACCCTGCCATGGTTTCAGTCCGAGCCTCGTCAGTCCCGTAGATGCTGACGAAGATCTTGGCGTGCTGCAAATCCCCCGAAACCTCCACATCGGTGACGCTCACCATCCCTGCGCCTACCCGGTCGTCCTTGATGCCGCTGACTAGCATTTGGCTTACCTCTCGTTTGATTAGGGAAGCCACCCGCGCCACTCGCCGACTGGTTGCCATAACGTCATCTCCATTCGTAAGCAATTCAATAGGGATTAATGCCATGGGATTCAATGGGAACCAAATCCCCTGCCCCCTGTCCCCTGACTACTAGGACAAGGGCGAATTCAATCCCAGCATCGCCTCTAGGGTAAAGGTCAAGAGGACAAAGCCCGCTACCACCGCCCCAATTAGTGCGATCGCAGTTACGGGACGCTTCAACAGGGGTCGGAGGGGTTCCAGAGCATTAAACAAAATCCCCAGGGAAAAGGAAATCAAATACCGGGGATATCGAGCAACGTTATTAAAAAATTCTTGCATTGTCTTAACTCGCGCTACCCTTAAGCGAATCTCAGGCCGTAGATATCCAAAACCTTAGCCCATGGCCTGTTGATTATCCTATCGCAGGTGCTGAATCTGACCGATTTTGAGGGAATAATTCGTCGATGATTGCAATGGGTACATTTGTTCATCTAGGATGGCGGCAGTTCACCCTGGGGGAGATCCCGGCCTGGGTACATCTATCTTTATCTTCTCTCCTCGCCCCATGATGCTTGCCCTGTCGAGTCCACCCCAGCCGCGTCCGTTCCTTAAGTGGGCGGGGGGTAAAGGTCGCCTAATTGAGCAGTATCGTCCCCATTTCCCCACCACGATTCGCCAGTATTATGAGCCTTTTCTCGGGGGTGGGGCTATTTTTTTCTACCTAGTGGGGCGGTTTAAGCAGGCAGTGTTGGCGGATGTCAATCCTGAACTGGTCAATGTTTATCAATGTGTGCGCGATCAGGTAGAACCCCTGATCCAGTTGCTGGAGCACCATGGCCACCACCACAGCCATAGCCACTACTACGATACCCGTGCCCAAACTGAGTTGCAGATCTCGTTGCAGCGAGCCGCTCGCCTGATCTACCTCAATAAAACCTGTTTCAATGGCCTCTACCGAGAAAACTCCAAGGGCTATTTCAATGTCCCCATGGGAAGCTACAAGAATCCTAAAATCTGCGATCGCACAACCCTCCGCCTAGCCTCTGCCGCCCTGAAATCAACCGAAATCCAATGCGAATCCTTCGATCGGGTTCTCAAACAAGCTTGGCATCCCCAAGACTTTGTGTACTTTGATCCCCCCTACTACCCCATCAGTGCCACGAGTCGCTTCACGAGTTACAACCGCTATGGGTTCACCCCCGAGGACCAAATCCATCTTCGGGATACCTTTGCCACTCTGGCTGAGCGTGGAGTCCAAGTGATGCTTTCCAATTCCGACTGCCCCTTCATTCACGACCTATACCAAGGATTTCATGTCCGCCCCATCCAGGCCAACCGTGCCATTAATGCCAATGCCCGACGGCGGGGCAAAATCACAGAACTGTTGATTACCTCCTATCCGCCCAGGTAAGGCCAACAGGATGCAGCAATATTGCCCTCGGAATTTCCCTCAGAAGAGGAGATAGAACTGCAAACAGAAGCATCCCCTAGGCCCAGACGGTCGATGGAGGAGCACCAAAGGGGGCAACCAGAAGTCCGATCCCACTTGTGAGCGGCGATACCATTTTGATACGATGCAATCTAGCTTAGTAGGCGAACATTGGTTTCTCCGTGCGTTTGGGGACCTAGGTTTTCTGGCCTTAGTGGGACGACACCCCAGGCTGGAAGCAGGTTTGTACGGTGGGTTAGGAAAAGTGGTCAGTCCACGGCAGCACCACAGCCCGGTAGCACCCGTGACCGATCCTTACTTAACGTCCTATTTGTAGTGCTGTTGTTGTTACTTAATTTTGCTTGAGGAAAACTATGGCGAATCCGCTAGATCGGGTAGTTCTCATTGGAGTAGCTGGAGATTCTGGATGCGGTAAATCAACTTTCCTGCGGCGTCTTGCCGATCTGTTCGGGGAAGAGTTTATGACCGTTATTTGTCTAGATGACTACCACAGCCTAGATCGCAAGCAACGGAAAGCCGCTGGGGTAACAGCACTAAACCCCAAGGCCAATAACTTTGATCTGATGTATGAGCAGATCAAAACCCTGAAGTCGGGCCAGCCCATCGACAAGCCCATCTACAACCACGAAACCGGGGAGATTGACCCCCCCGAGCGTATCGAACCCAATCGGATTGTGGTGGTGGAAGGTCTGCATCCCATGTATGACGAGCGGATGCGGGAACTGCTGGACTTCAGCGTCTACCTAGACATCGACGATGATGTGAAGATTGCCTGGAAGATACAGCGGGATATGGCGGAGCGCGGTCACACCTACGAAGATGTCCTAGCCTCTATCAATGCTCGCCGCCCTGACTTTGAAGCCTACATTGACGTTCAGAAGCAGTACGCCGATGTAGTGATTCAAATTCTGCCTACCCAGTTGATTCCTGATGACAAGGATCACAAGATTCTACGGGTGCGGTTAGTACAGAAAGAAGGCATCGAAGATTTTGCTCCTGTCTATCTCTTCGACGAAGGCTCTACCATCAACTGGGTGCCCTGTGGTCGCAAATTGACCTGTTCCTATCCCGGCATTCGCATGTACTATGGCCCGGACAGCTATTTTGGCAACGAGGTGTCGGTGCTGGAGATTGATGGCGAGTTCGATCGTCTAGAAGAAGTGATCTATGTAGAGAGCCACCTCAGCAATACCTCCACCAAGTACTACGGAGAAATGACCGAGCTACTGCTGAAGCATCGGGAATACCCCGGTTCTAACAACGGTAGTGGCCTATTCCAAGTGCTTGTGGGTCTGAAGATGCGCAGTACCTACGAACGCCTCACGATTGCGGCTGGTCAAGCGATGGCCAAGGCGAACGCCTAGAACCACCGTTGGAGGTCTGGGTTCTGTTAGGGAACGAATAGAACACTGAGACAAAACTGCAACAGAAAGGGTAGCTCTCGTCGAGGGCTACCCTTTCTGTTGTGACGTGGGGACGATTGAGGGATTCCAGTGAAAACTTCTGAGGGCTAGGACTACCGATGACGCATCCAAAACTCTAGCTCAGTGCGGACCTGTTCCTGCTCTAGGGGACTATTGGTGTAGCGGAGACGGTGGCGCAGTTCGTGGATCCGTTGCTGACGATCGCGGGCATTGTGGGCGCTGGCATGGGTCATGGGACACCTCCGGTGATAACGACAAGGGCTGCTACAGCGGGAGCCTCTTATCTATTAGCAAAACAGAATGGAGGGACATTTTCTGCGATCGGCCAATATTTGTAACAAAGACTACAGCAAAATCACCGCCTCTAAAATATGCCAATACGCCAATGCCGATCACCCGGCGACTGGGCAGGGCGGGTTTTGAGTCTCCCATCCTGAATTACCCGGTACATCCGTGCCAAAACCGCCCCCCCCCATTTAGGGCGTGACAATGTAAGGACTGGGATGGGGCGGCAGGCGATCGCAGGCGACAAGGGCTTGGTACACCGCCGCACAGACCTCCGCCCGAGTTGCTACCTGGTTAGGTCGCAGAAGTGTGGGGCTGGTCGCATTCACAATCAGAGACTGGGCTAATGCGATCGCAACTGCCCGCAAGGCATAGCGAGGAATCTGGGTATAGTCCGTGAACTGGCCCAGGGTATTGAGATCAACGGTAATATCTTCTCCTAGAGAAAGACCCTCCACCAAGGACACCCAGACCTGCACTCGCAGCAGAGGATGGGACGGCCCATAGGTTTGGTCAGGAAAACCAGAGACAAAGCCACTGCGATAGGCCGCCTGCACGGCCTCTGCCGCCCAAAAGTTTCCAGGCACATCACGGAACGGGGCGGCGGCTCGCTGGGGGGTAGGCTGGAATGCCTTCACCACCAGAGCCGCATACTGGGCGCGGTTCATGGGCTCGTTGGGCAAAAACTGACCATTCTTCATGCCGCTGACCAGATGGGCTGTGGCCAGCCCCCGGATGAAGTCAGCGGCCCAGTGCCCCCCAAGGTCGCTGAAGCCCGGTTGGGTGCTGTCGGGCTCCACAATAAACGTAGAGGCGATAACGGGGGACAACCCCAGAGCCACCCGACCTTGGTATACCAGGGCCGCCACCTCCGCTCGCGTGATCGGTTCTAGGGGGCGTAGTTCGAGAGCCTCGGGAGCATTGACCACAATTCGCTGTTGGGTGGCGGCGGCAAGACCATCCACGGCATAGCTGGGTACCTGGGCGCGATCGCGGTAGATGCCAATAGCCTCTACCCCAGCAGCGGATAATTGCAGTCCGCTGGCAAGGGCCACAATGGCCTGGATGCGGGTAATAGACTGCTCTGGGCGCATGGTGCCATCGGGATAGCCATTGAGAAACCCACGGCGTTGAGCCTGGGCCAACACTATGGCCCCCCAGAAATTTTGAGACACATCGCGAAAGGAGACGGCAGCTTGGCGATCGGGTTGCTGGGGAAAACTCGCCGCCACCAGTGCTGCGAACTGAGTCCGTGTGACTGGTTCATTAGGCCGGAAACTGCCATCTATAAAGCCCTTGATCAAATCCTGATCCGCAAGGCCATCGACAAATGGCCCCGCCCAGTGTCGTCCCAAATCTGAAAACCGTCGGGAGCCCAGGGAGGGCGCGGGGCTGGGATCGGGAGAGGGGGCGGGGAGAGGGGCGTCGGGGGGGGGCGTCGGGGGGGACTCAGCACGACGTGGTGCGGGCACCGACGCCGGGTCTGGCAGAGCACTGGCCCCCAAGGTAATCGGTCCTTGGAGTCTTTGAGGAACCAGGTTATTGCCATAGACGGTGAGGGCAAGTCCCATATTGTTAAGGTCGGCACGGCCATTGTCGCGGATGTCGTTCTCCCCTAAATCCCAGGGAGAGCCCAGGTCCGGCTCTGCCTGCTCTTGGATTCGTACTCCATCGGCTTGGTTTTGGCCAATGCGGTTGCCTCGGAGCACGGGACGGGCCTGCCCCGCGATCACAATTCCAGTCTGGTTTTGGCTCAGGTCGCAGTTCTGAATCAGCGGCGCAGCCTGCTCATAGAGGCCGATGCCAATGGGGTTTTGCTGACATTGCACCCGCACCAGGGATCCCTTCGCCTGGCGAAACAGGGCAATGCCGCAAACCCCACTCTCTGCCACCTGCCCCGCGAGAATCGTCGGCAGCCCCCCATCTGCGATCGCAATGCCATAGCGTCCACAACGCAGAAGATGAACATTTTGCACAATCGGACGACCAGCGGTGATCCATAGCCCCACCCCATTGGCCGCTGTATTGATCACCGTCACCTGCTCTAGCTGGGCCTGATGCTCTAGAACACAGGTCGCTGTCCCTAGACCTAGAGCCCCATGGTTCACCGTACCGCCGCCCTGAAGTAACGCAGCAGGGCGCTGGTCCGAAGGGGAAGTCCCTGCTCCCCCAGCCCCCACCACTCGCCGCTGGGGGCCAATCACCAGAGGAAAACGCTCCCCACTCGCAGTGCTGTACAGCCCCGCCGCTAGGTGTATCGTCGTGCCCGCAACACTGCGCTCCAGAGCCGTCGTTAGGGTTTTGAGAGGGTTCTGGGCACGACCATCCCTACGATCGTCACCGCTGACGGGATGCACATAAAGAGAGGACTGATCCATAGAGTTTCAGGTACAAATTTCAGGTACGGGAGACACCAAGACAGAGAGAATCAGAACCTGGATAGAGAAGAGATTTTCAGTAAAGTGGTCCAGAGTACCCCCGGCTAGGGAGATATGCCGATAAGATCAACCCACATCTTGCCCCCCCATGCCCCACAATGCCATGACTGTTTTCGGACTCTCGCCCTGGGTGGCCCTTGTCGTGGGTCTTAACCTATTAATCGCCTTAGCTGGATTCTATCTGGCTTGGCGTCTCTGGCAGTTACGAAATACCTTGGCGGAGGTAGCAGACAATATTCTGAGTTGGGAACAAAACACCCATGCCGTCCTCGATCCAGCAGTGACGCCCCCTAACATTCTCCTGGGGCAACAGGGCATTGCCGCTCTGCGACAGCAATATGCCCAATTGCGGCGGCAGTTGCAGCAGGCCCAGCGAGTGCTGGATCTAGTGGGGTTGGGGACACGATTGCTACGGCGGCGACGGCGATCAGGGGCCAAGCGAGGCGCAAAATCCGGGCCGGCAGGCTCCCCTCGGGGACGACGATGGGTACTAACCCGCTAAAATTCCTTCGGCAGGGGTACCCAAATAACTGGATTTAGGCCACATTTGAGCCAGGTTCAAGCCGAATTTACAGTGAAATGGAAGGGGGGTAAATCGGCATCCTGCCAGATCCCCGCCCTATCCCCCGCTGTACAGACCTGACCTAAAAGGAGGAGAAAGCCCATGGCAGAGAATAAATCCGGAGCATTTTTAGGTGGGCTCATGCTGGGTACGGCCATAGGGGCCGTCACAGGACTACTCGTGGCTCCCCGTAGCGGTCGGGAAACGCGACAGTTTTTACGCAAGTCGGCGGATGCGCTGCCGGAACTGGTGGAAGATTTAGCAAGCTCGGTGCAACTCCAAGCCGACCGTCTCTCAGAAAGTACGCTACGCAACTGGGAGCAAACCTTGAATCGGCTTCGAGATGCGATCGCGGCAGGGCAGGTAGCTACCCAGGAGGAATATGCCAACCTGACACCGGCAGAGGAACAACGGACGACCTCAGCCCCCTATGATGAATCGCTTCGATAGGTAGCACTGTGATCGATCCCCTGTTTTGGTTGGGCCTATCGTTTTTGCTAGTGGCAGTGAGCTTGACTGCTGTGCTGTTGGTGCTCTTGCCAGCAGTGCAGGAACTGTCGCGGGCGGCCCGTAGCGTTGAGAAGCTGTGCGACACTATTAGCCGCGAACTACCCCCCACCCTAGAGTCCATTCGCCTCACCAGTTTGGAAATTACAGAACTGACCGACGATGTCAATACGGGGGTGCAGCAGGCGGGTCGGGTAGTAAAACAGGTTGATCAGAGCTTAAGTACAGTTCGCCAGCAAACCCAGCGGGTACAAGTGGGCACTCGCAGTCTGATGGCAGGGGTGCGGGCGGCCTGGGGTACCCTCACTCGCTCCCAAAAGTCTCCTCGGGAGACCAACCGCGATGGTCTCCGACCGGCCTCCGGCCTTCGCCGCCGCCTCAATGCCAACACCGCCCCGCCTATGGATCGGTTCCAACAGACTCGCCCCACCACCGCCCAATTACCTGCCGGTCCCTCCAGTGCTCCAGAAGAGACTCAAGGGGAAGCAGATTGGCCTGAGGAATGGCCCGTAGAGGGGCGTAGTGACGATACAGCCTCTCCTCCCCAATTGGCTACGGAGCGATCGCGCTCTGGAGAACCGCGATCGCCAGAATAAGAGGGTGCCAACTACATTCCTGTTCTAAACCTTGCCCAAGCCCAGAAGTGGAGTGTTCCCGGTGGGGAAACTCCAGGTTTCGAGCTGGACTTGGTATAGATCTCAGCAGAGCCCAAACCGGGTAATGATTCACTCCCCCCCGCCTAAACCGCTACAACCCTTGATCTCTCGTTCTAAAGCGGGGAAGGATATGAACGGTTACCAAACCGGGCATCAGCCAAAGCGCTGCCTGTTGGCTAATCCAGGGGATTATTTCGCCCCGGAAGGACTCTTACACCTTTCTCAGACAGGACTTAATGTCAGCTCATCCTGACTTTAGGAGCATCTCAGCTTGCGCGCCCACTATAGGAACCATAGAGAGCGGTCATAAACACACTGCAATCGATACAGAGTTCAAGAGGTTTCCTATGAAGCGCAATTTATTTTCCCTCATGGCCATCCTTCTCGCGATGGGTGCGATGGCGACTACAGCTAACGCGAGTCCCAGTCAGGTAGGCTTTGGTGACTTAAGGGCTGATTTGAATGGTGATGGCAAGGTCACCCTAATGGAGTTGATGATGTACAACCATGACATACGCGGCAACTAACGCTGCATAGGGTATGCCCTGCTAAGTCTATAAAGGAAAGCCCCAGCCATCTGGCTGGGGCTTTCCTGGTCATAACACTTTGCTCTTGGTGCATTTACCGTGAATTCACACCGTAAATTCACTCAGTTGCGGAGAGGGTGTAGCTAAACCGTTGTCCCTGGTTGTGGCTGCCGACCCAGACCCGGTAGGTGCCTGCGGGCAGATTGGTATCACTGATCTGGGCATCCGGGTTGCTGCGACTAATATCTTGGCCACAGCGGATGGTGTTGTCGTTAGGGCCTTGGACCAACAATGTGGTGTCCTGGCCGCTGTCTACGGTGAGGCGAAGGGTGGGAAAGTCAGTTTCCAGAATGATAATGTGGTCAGGGTTGCTGTCCCCAAAGCCGACACAAGGGTTGCCGTTCTTGTCGGTCCGCGCAATGTTAGCTAGAGAGTAGGTACCAGTGGTGCGGCCATTAACCCTGGCATCTCGGGGGGGAAAGGAGATGGACAGTCCTGGAAAGTTGGCGGTCTGTGCGATGGCCACTTGGGCCTGGTCTTTGACCACCGCAGGAGCCACACCCATAACAGCCACTAGACTACCGATAGCTAGGGCGCGGCGGAGGAAGGATTTTGAGCGTGTTGTCATTGTGTTGCCTCGCGGTGCGTCGGTGGCGGTTAGGGGGCTCATAGCCCGCCTTAACCTATCCCTACAATGCCCTAAAATACCGTTCCAGAGGCGGTCGCTTGGGCAACCCTGTAAACTGTCCTAGTCGGGGAACCTTTCTGGGGTCTGCATGGGGCTAATAACAGCACTATTGGCAATCTTATTAGCGGGATTTCTCTCCATCGAGCTGGTTAACCTCACCCATTTGGGGCAGGTGGGACATTTGTTGCCAGGCTGGCTCTGGGGCGTAGTCCTGATAAGCCTACTGGCTTGGTTCATCGGTGAGTGATCAGCTCAGTGCCAGGGTTAGCTTCAAGAGTTCATGCTGGAACAGGCTCAGAGTATTCCATCGAACAAATCATCTCGTGGTTCGATTCAACTTGCTGCCCTAGCAGGTACACCCTTCAAGGGCACATTTCATTAATTGGGGGAGCGGAGTTTGGCAACCGCATTTATGACTGGACCAGTGACCTGTCAGCCGAAGGTTGACAGAATCGGGTTTCTTGATCTAACTTTCAGGTAATCGAATGAGTTGGCCTAGTCTGCTATCTCTTTGCGTTTTGTAAAGACTAGTGGAGCGGGGGAACCAGTTAAGGGGCGAATTTCCGAGTTCTTATACCCAAATGAGGGTAATCGGAAAAGGACAACTCTCAGTCCTAGCCCGTCAGCTAACCTCGTCGGCATTGAGGGGAAACTGAATCGTCAGCATTTCACTAAATGATGACTGCTTCAGTGCCCTGCGCTGTGATTTACACAGCCTGTTCGCTGTACCTCTAGTTTCTGGAGCAGATCCATGGGATCCGTTTCTTATATTTGCAGTGCTGCCTGTCAAAGGCAGGGCTTTGTTCGTCCCGCCTTAAAGGTGGTTTTCGAGCCATGTTAAAGCTGATGTTAATGCGATTACAGAGTGTCCTCGGGTATGACAATTTGGCCCCTGCTATGGTGCTGGTGCCCGACTCAAAGACATCCTCAAAGGCATCCTCGGAAAAACGGAAAAATAGGGATAATACCCTCCACCTTGTCGTCGGCTATAGCGGCTCTAGTCGCAGTCAGGGAGCCCTGGATCTGGCGCTGTGGATTGCCCACCAGACCCGAATCGCTAGCGCCAATCCAGTTGTCGTGCATGTGGTCTATGTTGTGGATCAGGCGCGCCCTGAAACTATTGAAAATGCTGACCATATCCTGTGGCAAGCCCGCTGTCTGGCCAGTGAATGGCGGGGCGCTCTGAATGCCCATCTTCGGATTGGTGACCTAGCTACCGAGCTAAGTCGGGTGGCCGAAGATCTTGGGGCTGAAGTCATACTTCTAGGCTGTTCCCAGACCCAACATCCCTTAATTCAAGGGTTAGTAGATCAGGTTCCCTGCCCAGTCTTAGGATTACCTAGCCCTGGATCTTTTGGGAGTGATACAAGTTCCGAACTAACAGAGATTGCATTGGCACAGTGAGTGGCTAAGGTAAAAAAGTGTAGAAACTTACTCAAACCAGGCCCTGATGCTGCATTGGCAGTAATTACAGATGCAGCATCAGACTTGAGTAATATTTTCTACGACACATGACTGTCGGTATTTTTCGGAAATGCTTCGGAGAAAGCATTGCGGATTCGTTTCAGCTCACCTTCAACGTAATTGAGCCAGAACTGTCGAATGTTGTCTTGGAGAGCTTCTAAATCACCTTTCTCGTAGTCAGTCGGTACAAGGACTGATACACCATATGCTTGAGTGTAGCTGGAATCTTTGTTTTGGCAGCGCTTCAATCCCTGGAGGTCAAGCTCTTGAAGTTTCTGATAAATGGGTTGCTTGAATTTGGCATCGCCGGGGCCAATGACCAACCGCAACTCAAGGCTTTGAGGATCGTTCCAGAACTCGAACATGAGTAGCCGCTTGCTTGCTGACCAGCGAGCACACGTCTTTTGAAAGCCCAATTCATCCCACTCTTTAGGCACGAAGCGAATCCATCTTCCGTAGATGGAATCCAGTTCGAGGTTTGCAGATCCGGAGAATTCTTGAATGAGCTGGCTGAGATACGCCTCGATGTCCGATCTCAGGTCAGGCCGATGCTCATAGATGAGGTCGATCGCTTGGCGGTGCTGTTTGTAGATTTTGCGGCACAGTTCGGCGATGTCTGACTCGCTCATGAGATGTCTCCTGATTAGATCAACGTAGTGGCGCATCGAGATTGCGATGTCGGAGCTGAGGCCAGATTGGTGTTCTTCGCAGATTTTTTCGATGATGGCAGCGATGGTGCCATAGCTCAAGGACAGCCAATCAGATTGGGATGCCGTATCACCTTCTTTGGTGAGGTAGATGAACAGCTTTTTGCAGTGAGGAAATTCTCGGTCGATGACGCCTTGATAGGTTTGGAGTTGGTTGAAGCCTTCGGTGGAGTCAACTTTGTTTTCAATTACGCAGACGAAGTTGTTTCTAGGAGAGTGAATCAGCAAATCAATATGACGCCATTCACGCCGAATATCAGCATCGGTGAACAACACTCCGGACAGTTTTTCGGGGTAGGTTGGAGAAAAGCTATCCACCGCATAGAGTGCAGGTGTACGAAAAACACGGTGCACCGATGGATAGCCTCAACCGCATCTTAGCCGGTCTGCTGACGACAGCAGGCCATTTAGCAAACCGCAGCGCCAGTTTCTGATGACGCTGATGACCACGATTTTTGTGGTTTGTGGCAAAGTCAACTACACCAACCTGAGTCGATACAGCGACCGCTGTGAACGAACCTACCGGCGACATTTTGAGGCTGGACTGGGCCTAGAAAGCTTGAACCAAGCCTTAATTGAGCAGGTGATTGCAGACACCAGCACTCAGATTGCAGTGGTGGACTGCACCTTTACTGAGAAAAGTGGTCGTCACACCTACGGACTGGACTGGTTCTACAACGGCAAAACGCAGCGGGCCGAACGGGGGTTGGAATGGTCAGTGGTGGCGGTGGTTGATCTGGGGCAGAAGACCGGCTATGCCCTATCGGCGCAACAAACCGCAGCGGGGCTAGGGGCACAAGAACCTGCCACGGCTGACGAGACAACACCCCCCAAGAGCCGAGTTGA
>NZ_KI913949.1:766770-773159 GCF_000332095.2 Leptolyngbya sp. PCC 6406
GGGAGTGGTGCAGTTGGGTTTCCAGTCCATTGGGCGGCTACGCAGCGATGCCAACCTCAAATTTCTCTATGATGGCCCCCAGAAGCGGCGGGGTAACCGCCGTCGCTATGGCGACAAGGTGAATCTGGCCGACCCCAGTCGCTTCACGTTCGTCGAGACCCTAGAAAATGGGGTCTCTCTCTACACGGCTGTCGTCTGGTCGGTCTCTCTCAAGCGCCGCATCCGCTTAGCCTATCTGCTGAAAGAGCAGGACGGACGGCAGAGTTATGTCGTCCTCTTCTCCACCGACATTGACATTGACCCCATCCATCTCTATCGCTGCTACGCTGCTCGGTTTCAAATTGAATTCATCTTCCGCGATGCCCGTCAATTCACAGGACTAGCGGACTGCCAGGCCCGGTCTCCCGAGGCGCTCGACTCCCATGTCAATGCCAGCTTGATGGCCCTCAATTTGGCCAAAGCAGCACTGCAATCTACTCAATCGGGAGCTGAATCCGCTGAACCTGTCAGCTTCTCCATGGCCTCTTTCAAACGGCAAGCCCTCAATCAACATCTTCTCGACCTATTTACGGCCATGTTCGACCTGGAGCCAACTTTGATTAAATCCCACCCCAACTACCAGAGCCTCCTAAATTACGGGGCTATAGCCGCCTAAGCTGGAGCTATAGCCGCCTAAATCTGTCCGAAGTGTTGGGTGAAGCTAGCGGTGTTGTTGAGGCTATCTAAATATTCATCTTCGGTATCGCGTAGGACTTCGATGAGCAGTTCTTTGAGGAAAAGGTCGTCGAGCTGATGTTTTTCCGCTGGGTTGAGAAGAAACTGAATAAAGTTGGAGTGCTTGATTTCTTGGCGCACCATGCCCACAGCTTCGAAGATGTTGAATCGGAAAATTTTCGCTTCTAGCTCTTCCAGGTCTTGGTTATCGACGATGAACCTTTCGAGCAGGGCTTTTGGTTCTTGTTTTGGTGTCATAGGGATCGTGGGAAGACTTGCAGTAGTCCCTAAGCGTTTGAACCTTCAAACGTTTGAACGCTTGCTGGATGTCCTAATCTAAGTGACTGTGGCTATATTTCACAATCATCTGTGTCGTACCTCATTCACCCAAGCTTGATCCGCCGCCGATAGCGCTGGTAGGGGCACAGGGGCTTGATAATCTACCCGGATTCCGTATCCACTGCGCTCATAAATCCCGTTGACCAGCGGCTGCAAATCAACCATCACCTGCTCCCCTGCCTCTTTTAGGGGCAGCGGAAACTCAGGAATAGGTTCCCGTAGCGTCAATTCATAGAGGTCTGCCCGAGGACGACACTCTGATCGACTGACCAAAATTCGATACTGGGCCGTCGATGCTGGTCCGGTTTCTATCGGGTGCATCGCCATCGGTTCATAGGCCCGCAGCAAATCAATTTCGACCAAGTGGGAAGCACTCCCCAATACCGTTTGTCGTTTAGCGCTATAGATCCTGCGCCCTTCTCCGGGGCGCTTATTCGTTGGTGACAAGACCTCAACCACCGTAATCACCGCATTACTACCCGCTTCTCGAATTTCTAGATAGCGCTCCTTGATCTCTAGCGGCATAGGCAAAATCACCGACTGGGGCCGCACTGTCGTTGCTACCCCAGCGGCAGAAGTCTCAGGTTTAGCCGGGGCAGATGGCCCTGGGGTAGATAACACGATCGCATCCGGAATGCCCACCAACAGTTCCTCATTGGTGCCATCTCTATAGGTGCGAGTCTCGACCGCTACATAGTATTGCGGCAGTAAGCTAGGGGCTAAGGCATCTGCGATCGCCACAATTAAGCGGCTGTGAAACTCCGACCAAAAGATGGCCTGTTCTAAGTAAGGATCCATACCTGGGAAGGGGGATGCCATCGCTGAGTCTGCAATAGGGTCTTCCCCAATGTTAGCGGACCCATCTTTTCCTCCACGGAGTCTCAATTGCCCTGCCGAACCGCCTGCTGACTGGTGTACATAGCCCGCAACACCAGCGCCGGATCGACCCAACTGTCGTCATACTTCAGACCCCAGTGCAGGTGTGGCCCCGTAGTGCGGCCCGTCATCCCCACCCGACCAATGCGGGCTCCCGTCGGCACCGTCTGACCTTCTTGGAGCCTTAGTCCTCCCGCACTATCGATGAAATAGCGACCGCTGCTATCCCGCGCTACATGGCCGTGCATGTGGCAGTAGATATGGAGCCAATTGCCCGACTGCAAGACCACTGAGGTGCCACAGGCGCTATCGTCCGACACCTCTACGACCCGGCCCTCCCACCAATTGCGGATGTAGCTGCCCGAAGGGGCTGCCAGATCTAAGCCGTAGTGGAAGCGCTGGCTACCGCTGTAGGGATCGCTGCGGTAGCCAAAGGGAGAGGTATAGGCTTGAAAATCTTCCACTGGAAAAGAGGCTTGACTCCACATGTCCCCTAGGGCAGCGGTTTGGGTGACCTGGGGTTCTACCGCTTCCACCACCGCCCGCGAGAAAATATCCGTAATTCCCCAGACGGAAACGGCTCCCGCGAAGAACAGTGCCAGCAGCATCAAGGGGGAGCGGCGACGGCGACGATGGGGCCGTTGTAGGGGATCTGCGGAACGCTGGGAGGGGTGACGGCTAGGGTTCATAGCGTGAGGTCAAAGAAGAACAACAACAGCGGATCTCCAGTAGACGGTTCGGATTACACAGGATATCCCAGGACTGGAGGGTTGGCACAGGTCAGGGAAATTTCTTGACGGGGGAAGGCTAGAAACTACGGTGTAGACACTGGCACCATCAGGGCATTGACCTGTTCTAGGAGACGCTGGGGATCGAGGGGCTTGGTAAGGATGGCGTCTGCCCCCGGTACTGGACTGGGGTTGTCGAGATCGGAGGTCAAGCCCAGGATCTTAATCTGGCCGGTCACCAGAGACTCCCGCAGATCTTGGATCATGTGCTGCCCATCTACCCCCGTCAGTTGAAGGTTGATGATGATGGCGGCGGGTTTCAGCAGGGCGACCTGCTCTACGACCTGGGATCCTTCGATCACCCAGATTACTTGGTAGTCGGCGGCGGTGAGCAAATCGCAGATTATTCCGGCGGTTTCCTCCTGATCCTCGACTAGGACAATGCGTCCTACCACAGGTTCGGGCGGGTGTTCCGTGGGTGTGCTGGCCCCTCGGGGTTGCTCTTGCCCCTCGGCGGCTGCGCCCAGACCCATGGGCCTGGGCTCTTTGTCTAACCGTTGACTGGGCAGTCGCACGGTAAAGACAGAGCCCACCCCTACTTGGGAGTTAACGGTGATATTGCCGCCGTGGAGTTCTACTAATTGCTTGGTGAGGGCTAATCCTAGTCCTGTGCCTTGGTAGCGACGTTGGGGTCCGGCTTCGAGCTGGTGGAAGGTTTCAAATAATAGAGATTGCTGGGCCTCGGGAATGCCAATGCCCGTATCCTCGATTTGGAATACGGCGGTCTGGTGCTCTCGTCGGACCCGGAGATTGACTTGGCCTCCGGCATCGGTGAATTTTAGGGCATTGCTGAGGAGATTGGCCAAAATCTGACGAATGCGGCGGGCATCTCCCACAAAGGTGTCTTGGCTTGCTGAGGGGATGGGGTCGTAGGTGATTTCAATATCGCGATCGCGGGCCTCAGGCCGAAAGGATTCCCAGCAATGGCGGGCTAGGGTGCTGAGGGAGAGGGGAGCCACTGCCAGTACGGTGCGACCCGCCTCAATTTTAGAGAGGTCTAGAATGTCGTTAATCAGGGCTAGGAGCCGTTCGCCGCTGGTGTGGATAGTGGTGAGGTAGTCCCGTTGGCGGGGGCTGAGTTCCCCAAAGGACCACCGCAGCAGGGTGGCGGACATGCCGATGATGCAGGTGAGGGGGGTGCGGAGTTCGTGGCTCATGGTGGCCAAAAATTCGCTTTTGGTACGGCTGGCGGACTGGGCGGCCACCATGGCATCCCGTAGGTCTTGGGTTTGGGCTACCACGCAATGCTCTAGGGATTGGGCTTGGTCACGAATTTGCTGGTAGAGTTCCGTCTGTTGAATGGCTACCCCCAAGTGCTCCGCAATATTCTGCAAAAATAGGCACTCGGGAGCGGTCCAAGCCCGAGGGCGATCACACTGGTGGGCGATGAGGAGGCCCCAGAGTTGGTCTCGGATCATAATTGGAGCCAGGATCTGTGCCTTTATCTGCACCCGATGGAGGTAGGCGGTGAGGTCGGGGTCATCTCCATAGGTTTGGGCGACATCCGCTATGGCGATGGGTTTGCCGCTGCCATAGTCTGACCAGTGAACTGCGATCGCATCAGTTCCATAGGGTTCAGGTAACGCCAGTAGCGAAGCAATCGACGCTGTGGAACAGGATTCATCAATCACAGTGCCGTCAATGATTCGGGGCGGGGTCTCAGGGGTCTCAAAGCGGTTGGCCACCGTGCCCTGGAGTACCGCCGCTGACCGGGGGGCAAAATTGAACCGATAGATGAGAAGACGATCGATTTTCAAGCAGCGGCGCACCTCCGCCACCGTCGTAGACAAAATGGTCGAAAGATCTAGGTTCTGGCGAATCTGGGTAATGACTTGATGCAGCAGCAGATCCTGTTGCTGTTGCTGCCCCAGAGGTACCTGGGTGTCTGATACTAAAAAGCCTGCTTCCAGAACATGCCAAGCAGGGGAGTTCGAGGCATGGTTTGGGTGAGTCTGCTGTTTCTGAGGATCCTGCAAGAAGGGCAGCAGTGTCAGCAGCAAGCCGATGCCATCTCCCTGGGATTGTCGATCCTTCAGCCTTTGCACCAGAGTTAGACATTGGTTACCCAGGGGAGACTCATCCGGCAGTTGGGTCATTAAATCTGCCAAAAACTGAGCGATGGCGATGCTGTCACAGGTCAGCCCCAGTCCATGACGATGGGATGGAGCAGCCTTGTCTCCATCCCCATCCGTTACCCTCCGCGTTGCCCGATAGACCACGAGAGCCTGGGTAGTGGGGGTGACACATACCGTGAAGGGAATCCAAGCATCCCAGCCCGATGCTAAGGGTAGGGGTAAGTCGCGATCGCAGAATCCCTCGCCTCCAGTTTTCTGGCCGTAGCGCATCAAAGCACGCTGGATAGTGACATAGGTATCCGGCGGCAATTGTTGCCATGTGAATGCGGTTGAGCTTAGGGCTGGAGCCATGAATGCCCCACGGTGAGGGGGTGAACAATTCCTGAAGACTTGAGCAGCAAGGCCATAGGTGGGAAAAATCTTTGGCAGCGAATGCCATGGACAGGCTGGGCTGAGGGCGCTCAGGGCATAGACTGCCCCGTGGGGCGATCGCCCTAGGCAAGCACTTGGAATTCATACTAGCTTTCAGAGAAATACACCCCCCGCTTACACTAGAGTTCCTTCAGATTTCGCGGTTCCCGCCAAACCCGCCCCTACGGAATCTATAGCGACATGCAGTTGGATTGCGTACATCCCTGAGGGCGCACAGCCGTGCGCCCCTACGGCGACATCCTGCATCGGGCGCGGAAACCGCGCCCCTACGGAATCAATTCAAAATTTCTCCTCTGGAAACGCTTCGCGAACAAAATTCAAAACTCCCTCACCCCCTCACCCCCTCACCCCTATGCATCGGCTAACAGCAACCCCCGGCGGCTGGACCCCCGACAGTGACGGAGTAATTTTCCTAGAGCAGAGCCCTGCCCCGGTGGTGGTGCTGACGGCGGCGGATACGGATTTGCACTGTCTGGCCCAGGTGATGGCCCAATCCCCTGGGGATTTGCCCCCGGTGCGGGGAGCAAACCTGCTGCAACTTCAGCAACAGCTCACTATTGATACCTACGCCGATGATGTGCTGCGCCACGCCCGCATCATTCTGCTGCGGCTGCTGGGGGGGCGGGCCTATTGGTCCTATGGATTAGAGGTGGTGCGGGAGGTGGCAGCGGAAACAGGGGTAGCCCTGGTAGTGGTGCCGGGGGACGATCGCCCAGATCCGGATTTAATCAGCTTGTCCACAGTGCCCTTGGCCATGGCCCATCAGGTGTGGCGCTACCTCTGTGAAGGGGGAGTGGACAATCTGCGCCATGGGCTCATGTATCTGTGCGATCGCAGTTTAGACACCACCTTCTCACCCCCGCCCCCCCGCCCAGTCCCTCGGGTCGGTGTCCTCGGTCCCATGCCCGACGCCAGCGACACCCCCCGCGTAGGCATCCTCTTCTACCGCGCCCACTATCTAGCAGGTAATACCGCCCCCATTGATGCCCTAATGGCAGCCCTAGTAGCCCGCCACCTTACCCCCATCGCGGTTTATGCCTCCTCCCTGCAAGACCCAGAGGTCCAACAGGAACTGATTGATCTGCTCTCTAACCTCGATATTCCAACGCCTCAAAATTCAACCCCGCCACTCCCTGGAAGGGCGAGCACCGCTCGCCCCTACCGC
>NZ_KI913949.1:773259-778943 GCF_000332095.2 Leptolyngbya sp. PCC 6406
ATACCCCCACCCTCCTCCTCCTCAACACCACCAGCTTCTCCCTCGCCAAACTCGACGGAGCCACCCCCCGCCTAGATCTATGGGAGGCGCTGGACGTGCCCGTACTCCAGGTCATCCTCAGCGGTGGCACCGAGGCGGCTTGGCAACAGCACCCCATGGGATTGATGCCCCGCGACATCGCCATGAATGTGGCCCTGCCGGAGGTGGATGGCCGCATCATCACCCGTGCCGTGTCCTTCAAAACCAGTCAGCAGCGCAGTGCTGCCCTAGAGATGGATGTGGTCACCTATGCCCCCGTGGACGATCGCATTCAATTCGTTGCCGATCTCGCTGCCCGCTGGGTGGATCTGCGCCGCACTCCGGCCTCCGAGCGGCGGGTGGCGCTGATTTTGGCCAACTATCCCAACCGGGATGGCCGTTTGGCCAATGGGGTGGGGTTGGATACGCCCCAGAGCTGTGTCGAGATTTTGCAGGCCCTAGCCCAGGCGGGCTACACCGTGGCTGAGATTCCTAACACCGGGGATGAGTTGATTCAGCGGTTGACGGCGGGACGCACCAACGACTCCGAATCCTATGGTCTGCGCCCGGTGGGGCAAACTTTGCCCCTAGCCGACTACCAGCGCTGGTATGACACCCTGCCGGAAACGGTTCGCGTCGCCCTAGAGACCCGCTGGGGCACCCCCGAGGCAGAACTGGCCCAGCTTTGGGCCGATTCTCCCCAGCCTCCTGTGCCCTTGGCCTTTCCCATCGCGGGCTTGCAACTGGGTCACATCTTTGTCGGTGTCCAGCCCAGTCGGGGCTACGATCGCGACCCCAGTTTGAACTACCACGCCCCGGATCTGGAGCCCACCCACGCCTACCTGGCCTTTTACCTCTGGCTGCGGCAGTCCTTCTCGGCCCAGGCCATCGTCCATGTGGGCAAACACGGCAATTTGGAATGGCTACCGGGGAAGGGGGTGGGCCTAGCCGCCACCTGCTATCCCGAAATTGCTCTGGGGCCGATGCCCCATTTCTATCCCTTCATTGTCAATGATCCGGGGGAGGGGGCTCAGGCCAAACGCCGTGCCCAAGCGGTAATCCTGGACCACCTCACCCCACCCCTAACACGGGCAGAACTCTACGGTCCCCTGCAAGCCCTAGAGGGGCTGGTGGATGAGTATTACGAAGCCCAAAGTTTGGACCCCACTCGCCTGCCGGTGATCCGCGATCGCATCCTCACCCTCCTCGCCGACACCCACCTCGCGGAAGATCTCGCCCTGATCCCGCAGCAAGGCGAACAGCCGTTGATCCCGCAGCAGGGCGAACAGCCGTTCGTCCCTACCTCAGAACCCCTCTCCCCGTGGGAGAGGGGCAGGGGTGAGGGCTCCGGCAGCAGGGGGAAGAAACCCGATCTGCAAACCCTGCTGCCCCAACTAGACGGCTACCTCTGCGACCTCAAAGAAGCCCAAATCCGCGATGGACTCCACATCTTTGGTCAATGCCCCACGGGACAGCAATTGCGGGATTTGATCATTGCGATCGCACGTCATCCCAGCCGCGATCGGGTGGGGTTAACCCGCGCCATCGCCCAGGATTTAGGGTTAGACCTGGATCCCCTCACGGTGGATTTGGGATCTCCGTTTGAGCCTGAACAGCGGGAGGCTTGGCCCGATGGCTTGCAAGGGTGCCGCACTGCTGGGGATGTTGTGGCCTTGTTGGAGGGGCGGGCAGCAGGAATAGTGGCAGAGTTGCTTCAGGCTGAGGGAGAAGCAGGAATGGGGGGTGCGACGGATTTGGTGGGCAGTGCCCACCCTACTGTGTCCCCTCCAGACCAACAACCGACACATCCCGTAGGTGGGGTGGAACGGAGTGGAACCCAACAGCAGCCCCCTGGGTTGGGTTCCGTTGACACTGCACCCACCCTACTAGCACCCCATATCCGTAGGACGGTGGAAACCCCCGCGATCGCACAAGAACTGGCCTGGATCCGCCAGACCCTCTTGCCCGCCCTCCAGGCCACCCCCCAGGAAATCGGCAACCTACTGAAGGGGCTAGGGGGCCACTATGTCCCCAGCGGCCCCGCCGGAGCCCCTACCCGCAATCGTCCCGATGTCCTGCCCACCGGGCGCAACTTCTACTCCGTAGACATTCGTGCCATCCCCACCGAGAGCGCCTGGGACGTGGGACGGAAGGCAGCGGAGGTCGTAGTAGAGCGCTATACCCAAGAACAGGGCGAATATCCCACCGCCCTGGGGCTGTCTCTATGGGGCACCGCCACCATGCGAACGGGGGGCGATGACCTGGCGGAAGCCCTGGCCTTGCTGGGGGTGCGCCCGGTGTGGGATGGCCCTAGCCGACGGGTGGTGGATTTCGAGATTCTGCCCGTCTCCCTCCTGGGGCGGCCTCGGGTAGATGTCACCCTGCGGATTTCTGGCTTCTTTCGAGATGCCTTCCCCAACTTGATTGATCTCTTCAATCAGGCCGTGATGGCGGTGGCGGATTTGGAGGAACCCCCGGAGGAGAATCCCCTGGCGGTCAGGGTGCGTCAAGAAACGGCCCAGGGACAGGCTCAAGGATTGGATTTGGCAACGGCGGAGTTGCGATCGCGCTATCGCGTCTTTGGCTCTAAACCGGGAGCCTACGGGGCGGGGTTACAAGGATTGATCGAAGCCCAAAATTGGCAGGACGACAGGGATCTAGCCCGCGCCTATATCAACTGGAGCAGCTACGCCTACGGTGTCCAAGGCACCAGTGCCGCCGCCCCAGAAGCCTTCTCCGCCCGTTTGGCCCAGATGCAGGTGGTGCTCCACAACCAGGACAACCGAGAACATGACCTGCTGGACTCCGACGACTACTACCAGTTCCAGGGGGGACTCACGGCGGCGGTGCGGACGGTATCAGGCCAACAGCCCACCACCTACTTTGGGGACAATGCGGTGGTGGAGAATCCCAAAGTGCGATCGCTGACGGAGGAAATCACCCGCGTCTATCGCTCCCGCGTGGTCAACCCCAAATGGATTGCCGGGGTAATGCGCCACGGCTATAAGGGAGCCTTTGAAATGGCGGCCACAGTGGATTACCTCTTTGCCTACGATGCCACCGCCCACTGTGTCGCGGACCACATGTACACCGGGGTGGCGGAAGCCTATCTCTTAGATCCCCCAGTGCAGGAATTTGTGCGCCAAGCGAACCCCTGGGCACTGCGAGATATGGCGGAACGCCTGCTGGAGGCCCATCAACGGGGATTATGGCAGCAGGTTTCGGAGGATTTATTGGATACCTTGCGAGCCATCGCCCATGAAGCCGAGGCAGACCTGGAAACTCGACAGTCCTAGGGCGTATGGACAATCAACGAGGAAACCCTTGCGGGGTAGGCATGACCACGCCCACCCTACGGCATCAAGCTAGTACCGCAGGGCGTAAATCAGCCCATTATTGTCGCACCAGCCCAACATTTTCCGGTTCCCTCTCCCCTTGGGAGAGGGCTAGGGCTTCGGCGTGAGACTTCGGCGTGAGCTCAGTCGAACGCTCAGCCGAACGGTGAGGGGCCGAGGTGTACCACGATGGAACGGTCAGGGTATTTCCGCCGCCCAGTACTAGGGGCTGTAACCGCCCCATAACTAGGAATCTGCCTTAGATTGTCCACAGCCCCTAGCTCAAGTCCTTCGCCCCCTTTATGCTGTAGGGAAAGACCAGTTTTCCCCAACACAGAACCAGAGGTGAGCTATGGCTAAGGCAGTATGGAACGGGGTGACCGTGGCGGAAAGCGATCGCTGTGAACAGGTTGAAGGCAACTACTACTTTCCCCCCGATGCGATTCACTCGGAATATTTTCAGCCCAGCCAGACCCATACGGTGTGTGGCTGGAAAGGTACCGCCAGCTACTACACCCTGGCGGTGAATGGGGAAACCAATCCTGACGCCGCCTGGTACTATCCCGAACCCAAGGATGCGGCCAAGAAAATCAAGGACTATGTAGCCTTCTGGCGCGGTGTGACGGTGTCGGCCTAGTTAAAGGTGGGGGAGTGGGGGTGACAGGAATTTTAAGTTTTGAATTTTGAATTTCCCGTAGGGTGCATAGCGCTAAGGCGCGGCTTCGCCCACGCGAAGCAATGCACCGCAGAAAGGCAATGCCTAGGGGAAATGGTCACAGGATTTACGCCCTACGGTACTAGTACCGGCTGGCTGAAATCGCCTTACTATTAAGTCCTATGAGCCTAAGCTATATCGCCTACTGGCATTTCGCGATGGCAAGGACACTTCCGCCACCCGGTACTAGTACTGGGTGGCAGAAATCCTGTGTCCATTTCTCCTAGACGGTGCATTGCACCCTACGAAACCTCTTTCCTGGTTCCCAGGCTCTGCCTGGGAATCCTCACCGAGGCTCTGCCTCGTCGTTAGAAAACGGCAAGGATATTTCCGCCGCCCAGTACTAGGGAAATCGGCACACCACTTGGCCCAAGATGTCTTGGGGAGGTACGAGGCCAAACTGGCGGCTGTCCGTGCTGGCGGCCCCATTGTCCCCTTCGAGATGACAGCGTCCGTCCGATGCCACAATCCTGACTCGCTTAATCAGGGGAAAGCAATCGGGCCGCTGGGGATGGCGGGCCACTACAATTTCACCGGGTCGAGGATGGCGATGGCCCCTTTGGGCCGGTCTCTGACCATCGCGATAGGCATGGGGATTCATCAGCACCTCTTCCCCCGGCTGTAACAGAGGCACCATAGATTCCCCCGTCACCCGCCACCGCCGCCGCCGTCGGCCTAGCCACAACAACACATCCCACCAGGTGGCGGAGCGGAGCGTTCCTTGCTGCCCTTCTATCCGGTTTTTCTCTCCTTCAATTAGACCCAACCGATACCCCCTGGGTGGATAGGCGGCTTCCGTACAACTGCGGTATCGTGCCTAGGAGGGCGCTGGTCTCTAAATTCCAGCCCCCATGCAGAAGACATCGGTCGCATACATTAATTGTATCCCTGCCCTAATTCGCTCAATGAGAGGAGATTGCTACCGTTATGGCATACGAGCTACCCGCGTTGCCCTACGACTACACCGCTTTGGAACCCTTCATTTCCAAAAGCACATTGGAGTTTCACCACGACAAGCACCACGCAGCCTACGTCACCAAATTCAACGATGCTGTCAAGGGCACTGATCTTGACCACCAGCCCATTGAAGCCGTCATCAAGGCTATTGCTGGAGATTCGGCCAAGAGTGGCATCTTTAACAATGCCGCCCAAGCTTGGAACCATACCTTCTACTGGAACAGCATCAAACCTGGTGGCGGGGGGCAGCCCACCGGCGACCTAGGAAAAAAAATTGATGCCGATTTTGGTAGCTTCGATGCCTTTGCCGACGCCTTTAAACAGGCCGGAGCAACTCAATTTGGTAGTGGCTGGGCTTGGCTAGTCCTAGAGGGGAGAACCCTTAAGGTCACCAAAACCTTGAATGCCGACAATCCTCTAACGAGTGGACAAGTCCCGCTACTGACGATGGATGTTTGGGAACATGCCTATTATCTGGACTATCAAAACAAGCGTCCTGACTACATCAGCGCATTCTTGGGTAGCCTGGTGAACTGGGACTTTGCGGCGCAAAACCTAGCGACAGCCCAGTAGTGAGTCAATCAATCATTGGCAGATATAGCGGTTCCCTAATGGATGAGGTACAGCTCAACTTGATGGCAATTCGGGGAACAAGGGGC
>NZ_KI913949.1:778953-780110 GCF_000332095.2 Leptolyngbya sp. PCC 6406
ACGCCATAGCTGAAATTCTGGAAGCGTAGTTGGATTGAATCTTGAGGGTCGTCCACCCGTCAATCAATAAAATTCAGATTTTTTAGGATAATGGCCCCGTACTTTAGGTTGCAACATTGCCTAAAGTACGGGGCCATTACTTTGGCTCACAGTGCGTTGATCCAAAACAGGACTGATTAGGGTTGATATCAAGTCCGTTTAATTAGCCACACAAGTCTATTGGGTGGGTAGAACGGCTGTTCGCCCTGTTCAAAATTGTGGGCAATTAGCCGAACACGATATGACACCCTAGCTAGCGGTGTACCAGGTGACATCGCGGCCCTTGCTAGTCCAGAAGATGCCGTGGATTTTCTCCACCGCTGCCATTAATTCCTGAGCGTGTTGCAGGCTTACTTCTACCTTGCAGGCAGAGCAGAGTTTCGCTGCTTTCCAGAAGGTGTCGTGGAGATCGGGAAACTGCTCTAGGTGGGCGGGCTTGAAGTAGTCGGTCCAGAGGATGAGTAGCTCGTCCTTGGCGAGTTGGGCCTGTTCTTCCTTAATCGCGACAAAGCGAGAAAAGGTATTCTGAGCCGCGACAGAACCGTCGTTATTCAGGTCCAGGAGTTTTTTGGTCATAGACAGGACCGCTTCCGCCGCCACCCGTGCTGAGGAAGAATCATAGACGCCACAGGGGCCGTCGCAGTGGGCATGGACCGCAGGGGCGGGGAACCGTGATTTGAATTGGGAAAGGACTTGATTGAGCATCATGCTTAAAGGGGTGATCTTTGTTTCAAAGGACAAAAGGATTGTGAGAACCGCTCAGAATCAGGTCTGAACGACGGCAACCCGGTTGCCTAACCCATGCCTATGGGGGGCAGGGGTATCGCTCCAAACAGCATAGCGAATAAGGTTGGCAGTCTATATCCCCCCAGCTACTTATTTTGAAAAAGAGGGAACCTGCAACCTGAATGAAGGCATGGGATGATTTTTGAGATGGAATCCTTATGAGTGCGCAGTCACGCTCCTTATATATGCCCGTATCTATGCCCGTAAAGTATCTGTGGCGTTGTTTGATTGTTCTGACCCTACTGGGCGGTAGTTGGGGCCTGGGCGGGTGTGCAGAGTTGCTGGCACCACTTCAGAAAACGGTGTTTGAAGGGGCTGACGGTGGAATCCTG
>NZ_KI913949.1:780210-884465 GCF_000332095.2 Leptolyngbya sp. PCC 6406
CCACCCCCATACCCCCACCCCCCAATACCCCAATACCCCAATACCCCCACCCTCCTCCTCCTCAACACCACCAGCTTCTCCCTCGCCAAACTCGACGGAGCCACCCCCCGCCTAGATCTATGGGAGGCGCTGGACGTGCCCGTACTCCAGGTCATCCTCAGCGGTGGCACCGAGGCGGCTTGGCAACAGCACCCCATGGGATTGATGCCCCGCGACATCGCCATGAATGTGGCCCTGCCGGAGGTGGATGGCCGCATCATCACCCGTGCCGTGTCCTTCAAAACCAGTCAGCAGCGCAGTGCTGCCCTAGAGATGGATGTGGTCACCTATGCCCCCGTGGACGATCGCATTCAATTCGTTGCCGATCTCGCTGCCCGCTGGGTGGATCTGCGCCGCACTCCGGCCTCCGAGCGGCGGGTGGCGCTGATTTTGGCCAACTATCCCAACCGGGATGGCCGTTTGGCCAATGGGGTGGGGTTGGATACGCCCCAGAGCTGTGTCGAGATTTTGCAGGCCCTAGCCCAGGCGGGCTACACCGTGGCTGAGATTCCTAACACCGGGGATGAGTTGATTCAGCGGTTGACGGCGGGACGCACCAACGACTCCGAATCCTATGGTCTGCGCCCGGTGGGGCAAACTTTGCCCCTAGCCGACTACCAGCGCTGGTATGACACCCTGCCGGAAACGGTTCGCGTCGCCCTAGAGACCCGCTGGGGCACCCCCGAGGCAGAACTGGCCCAGCTTTGGGCCGATTCTCCCCAGCCTCCTGTGCCCTTGGCCTTTCCCATCGCGGGCTTGCAACTGGGTCACATCTTTGTCGGTGTCCAGCCCAGTCGGGGCTACGATCGCGACCCCAGTTTGAACTACCACGCCCCGGATCTGGAGCCCACCCACGCCTACCTGGCCTTTTACCTCTGGCTGCGGCAGTCCTTCTCGGCCCAGGCCATCGTCCATGTGGGCAAACACGGCAATTTGGAATGGCTACCGGGGAAGGGGGTGGGCCTAGCCGCCACCTGCTATCCCGAAATTGCTCTGGGGCCGATGCCCCATTTCTATCCCTTCATTGTCAATGATCCGGGGGAGGGGGCTCAGGCCAAACGCCGTGCCCAAGCGGTAATCCTGGACCACCTCACCCCACCCCTAACACGGGCAGAACTCTACGGTCCCCTGCAAGCCCTAGAGGGGCTGGTGGATGAGTATTACGAAGCCCAAAGTTTGGACCCCACTCGCCTGCCGGTGATCCGCGATCGCATCCTCACCCTCCTCGCCGACACCCACCTCGCGGAAGATCTCGCCCTGATCCCGCAGCAAGGCGAACAGCCGTTGATCCCGCAGCAGGGCGAACAGCCGTTCGTCCCTACCTCAGAACCCCTCTCCCCGTGGGAGAGGGGCAGGGGTGAGGGCTCCGGCAGCAGGGGGAAGAAACCCGATCTGCAAACCCTGCTGCCCCAACTAGACGGCTACCTCTGCGACCTCAAAGAAGCCCAAATCCGCGATGGACTCCACATCTTTGGTCAATGCCCCACGGGACAGCAATTGCGGGATTTGATCATTGCGATCGCACGTCATCCCAGCCGCGATCGGGTGGGGTTAACCCGCGCCATCGCCCAGGATTTAGGGTTAGACCTGGATCCCCTCACGGTGGATTTGGGATCTCCGTTTGAGCCTGAACAGCGGGAGGCTTGGCCCGATGGCTTGCAAGGGTGCCGCACTGCTGGGGATGTTGTGGCCTTGTTGGAGGGGCGGGCAGCAGGAATAGTGGCAGAGTTGCTTCAGGCTGAGGGAGAAGCAGGAATGGGGGGTGCGACGGATTTGGTGGGCAGTGCCCACCCTACTGTGTCCCCTCCAGACCAACAACCGACACATCCCGTAGGTGGGGTGGAACGGAGTGGAACCCAACAGCAGCCCCCTGGGTTGGGTTCCGTTGACACTGCACCCACCCTACTAGCACCCCATATCCGTAGGACGGTGGAAACCCCCGCGATCGCACAAGAACTGGCCTGGATCCGCCAGACCCTCTTGCCCGCCCTCCAGGCCACCCCCCAGGAAATCGGCAACCTACTGAAGGGGCTAGGGGGCCACTATGTCCCCAGCGGCCCCGCCGGAGCCCCTACCCGCAATCGTCCCGATGTCCTGCCCACCGGGCGCAACTTCTACTCCGTAGACATTCGTGCCATCCCCACCGAGAGCGCCTGGGACGTGGGACGGAAGGCAGCGGAGGTCGTAGTAGAGCGCTATACCCAAGAACAGGGCGAATATCCCACCGCCCTGGGGCTGTCTCTATGGGGCACCGCCACCATGCGAACGGGGGGCGATGACCTGGCGGAAGCCCTGGCCTTGCTGGGGGTGCGCCCGGTGTGGGATGGCCCTAGCCGACGGGTGGTGGATTTCGAGATTCTGCCCGTCTCCCTCCTGGGGCGGCCTCGGGTAGATGTCACCCTGCGGATTTCTGGCTTCTTTCGAGATGCCTTCCCCAACTTGATTGATCTCTTCAATCAGGCCGTGATGGCGGTGGCGGATTTGGAGGAACCCCCGGAGGAGAATCCCCTGGCGGTCAGGGTGCGTCAAGAAACGGCCCAGGGACAGGCTCAAGGATTGGATTTGGCAACGGCGGAGTTGCGATCGCGCTATCGCGTCTTTGGCTCTAAACCGGGAGCCTACGGGGCGGGGTTACAAGGATTGATCGAAGCCCAAAATTGGCAGGACGACAGGGATCTAGCCCGCGCCTATATCAACTGGAGCAGCTACGCCTACGGTGTCCAAGGCACCAGTGCCGCCGCCCCAGAAGCCTTCTCCGCCCGTTTGGCCCAGATGCAGGTGGTGCTCCACAACCAGGACAACCGAGAACATGACCTGCTGGACTCCGACGACTACTACCAGTTCCAGGGGGGACTCACGGCGGCGGTGCGGACGGTATCAGGCCAACAGCCCACCACCTACTTTGGGGACAATGCGGTGGTGGAGAATCCCAAAGTGCGATCGCTGACGGAGGAAATCACCCGCGTCTATCGCTCCCGCGTGGTCAACCCCAAATGGATTGCCGGGGTAATGCGCCACGGCTATAAGGGAGCCTTTGAAATGGCGGCCACAGTGGATTACCTCTTTGCCTACGATGCCACCGCCCACTGTGTCGCGGACCACATGTACACCGGGGTGGCGGAAGCCTATCTCTTAGATCCCCCAGTGCAGGAATTTGTGCGCCAAGCGAACCCCTGGGCACTGCGAGATATGGCGGAACGCCTGCTGGAGGCCCATCAACGGGGATTATGGCAGCAGGTTTCGGAGGATTTATTGGATACCTTGCGAGCCATCGCCCATGAAGCCGAGGCAGACCTGGAAACTCGACAGTCCTAGGGCGTATGGACAATCAACGAGGAAACCCTTGCGGGGTAGGCATGACCACGCCCACCCTACGGCATCAAGCTAGTACCGCAGGGCGTAAATCAGCCCATTATTGTCGCACCAGCCCAACATTTTCCGGTTCCCTCTCCCCTTGGGAGAGGGCTAGGGCTTCGGCGTGAGACTTCGGCGTGAGCTCAGTCGAACGCTCAGCCGAACGGTGAGGGGCCGAGGTGTGCCACGATGAAACGGTCAGAGTATTTACGCCGCCCAGTACTAGGGGCTGTAACCGCCCCATAACTAGGAATCTGCCTTAGATTGTCCACAGCCCCTAGCTCAAGTCCTTCGCCCCCTTTATGCTGTAGGGAAAGACCAGTTTTCCCCAACACAGAACCAGAGGTGAGCTATGGCTAAGGCAGTATGGAACGGGGTGACCGTGGCGGAAAGCGATCGCTGTGAACAGGTTGAAGGCAACTACTACTTTCCCCCCGATGCGATTCACTCGGAATATTTTCAGCCCAGCCAGACCCATACGGTGTGTGGCTGGAAAGGTACCGCCAGCTACTACACCCTGGCGGTGAATGGGGAAACCAATCCTGACGCCGCCTGGTACTATCCCGAACCCAAGGATGCGGCCAAGAAAATCAAGGACTATGTAGCCTTCTGGCGCGGTGTGACGGTGTCGGCCTAGTTAAAGGTGGGGGAGTGGGGGTGACAGGAATTTTAAGTTTTGAATTTTGAATTTCCCGTAGGGTGCATAGCGCTAAGGCGCGGCTTCGCCCACGCGAAGCAATGCACCGCAGAGATGCCGCGCCCAATACAGGATGTCTCCGTAGGGGCGGGTTTGGCTCGGATGTACCGGGTAATTCAGGATGGGAGACTCAAAACCCGCCCTGCCCAGTCGCCGGGTGATCGGTATTGGGGTGCGGGGGTATTGGGGTATTTGAGGTAAATCCCGTAGGGGCGGGTTTGGCTCGTATCTGTTGGGGAATCCGGGACGGGAGGCTCAAAACCCGCCCTGCTGTAGGTCGGAGCTGGGGAATGGACTGGGGCTCACCAGTTCTAGGGGGTTGCCGGTGATGGGATGGGTGAGGGTGAGGTGAGTCGCGTGGAGATGGAGTCGATCCGCCGTCCCTCCCCCGTTACTGTTTCTAGCCTCGTTGCCGTCGCCCCTGCTGCTACCGCCATAGAGACGATCGCCCACAATCGGCGCATTCAACCCCTGGGGATGGGCGGCATGGACCCGCAGTTGATGGGTGCGCCCAGTAATGGGCTGGAATTCCACTAGGGTGGTGGTGCGATTGCCCGCCAGTATGCGGTAGTGGGTGAGGCTGGGTTTACCCCGCTGCCAGCACACCTGTTGGCGGGGACGGGTGGCAGGATTGGCCCAGAGGGGGAGGTCCAGCGTGCCGCGATGATCTCCGACCGGCCTTTGCCCATCGCAGTTCAACGGTCCCGTCAACTGCCCCATCAACAGGGCACAGTATCGCTTGTGAACCTGGTGCTGTTGAAACTGAGTTTGAAGCGCAATCAACACCTGTCGCGATCGCGCCAATAGCAACACCCCCGAGGTGTCCTGATCCAGACGATGCACGGGGAAGAGTTCTTCCCCTGGGGGCAACTGACACCGCAGCCGACTCAAGACACTATCCTGACGATTTCCTGTGCGCCCAGGGACAGAGAGGAGACCGGGAGGTTTGGCGATGGCGATTAGGTGGGGGTCGGTGTAGAGGGGGGGTAGGGGGGCAAAATCTGTCCTGTTCAGTAGCGGGGCATCCTGGGGCGCAAAACCTATCTGGGCCTCTGGAGGCGCTAGGCCGGAGAGCAAGAAACCCATGATTGGCTGACAGCGATCGCGGCAGGCTTCGTAGAATTGTCCCGGCTGTTTGTCCCCCTGGGGTGGCCCCCACCAAAACTCCGCTAGGGCAATGGGGTGGAGTCCTTGACTGGCAGCGGCATGGAGGAGTTTGGGGGCGGCGCAGTCTCCAGTGCCCGTGGGCAGGCCGCTGGGGGCCAGGGTTTGAAGGACGGTGGAATCTCCGGCAAAGTTGGTGAGACGATAGATCCCGTGCATGTGTCGCTGGAGTTGGCAAGAGAGGTCGCGGCGCTGACGCTTCAGGGTTTGGATGCGCTCATCAGCTTGGGTAACGGCGGTTTGCAGCGGTGCGATCGCAGTATCCCGGTCGCGCTTCAGCCGTCGCCGCGCCATACCATCCTGCTGACTCTGGCGATCCAACTCCCCCAAGACGGTCGTCAGGGCATCTCCCCCCAAGGTGGCTTGGGCCTGCTGACGGTGTTGGGCGCGATCGCATTTCCGCTGGCGATGGACAGGGGCGAGATCTGCCAACTGTTGCCTATAGTGGGCCTGCAATGCCACCAGTTGAGCCCGCTCTGGCAGTGCTCCCAGGGTGATCAGTTCTGCTTTGATATCGGCTAACTGGGCCAGGGTCCGGGCTTCAACCCAGGCCACCTGTGCCCGTCCCGGAATTGGCGATACCCATCCCGACCGCTCTGCTACCCCATGCAGCAGACCCGAAAAAGCCCGCAGTACCAAGGTTTCTCCCGCTGAGGTTTGGGCCAAGAGGACACCGTACATTTTGCCCTCGGCGTAAAAGGTGGCGTCCTGCTGTAGCTCCGTCATCAATTGACGGGCGATCGCCTCCACCTCCGGCGTACGGGGTAATCTCAGCCATTTCCCCGTACGGGGACAGCGCCCTTCGTAGTGGTAGGTGGGGACCATCGCTGCCAGTTCTATTCCAGTTCTATATCTTTAAGCAAAGACTTGTACAACATAATGGCGTCCACATAGCGGCCATCGGGCAGATGGGCAGCGGCGGGAATGCGGCCAATTTCCCGGAATCCCAGGGTATTCCAGATTTTGAGGGAAGGTGTGTTGGTTTCAAACACCAGATTGTACATTACTGCTCGATAGCCCAGATCCCGCGCTAAAGCTACCATGGTTTCTCCCATAATACGGCCCAGTCCTTGACCCCGAGACTCAGGGGGTACAATGAAGCCAGCGTTGCAGATGTGCCCGCAACGCCCTGGAAAATTGGGCTTGATATAGAATGCGCCGACAATTTTGGCCGGTTTTGCCTCCGTACCCAAGGTGGAGGGGCAGCCCCGCGCCACAAACGCCTCCCCCTTTAGCCAATAGTCGGCAAATTCCTCCGGGGATAGGGGACCTGCCTGGGGATAGGTCATCCCCTCGGCAATGATGGCATTGAAGTGCGATCGCACTATCTCCTCTTCCCCTGACTGCATTCGATCCAGTTCCACCCAGGTAGCGTCCTTCAGTTGACGGGTTATAGGGAGTTGCATAGACACCCTCCATGGGCACAGACTGCAAACACAGATATTGTTAATTCATTAACGCGATTAATTAGTATTGCATGGCAATCCTACACGGTAGCTGGTTGACGGCAGAGCAACGTTTCTTTCTCTGGGGAGAAACCTGGCAACGCCTCGATCCAGACGCCCTAGCTCCAGAGTTCACGGTCCATGACCATCCCTTCGCCATTGCGATCGCGGATTTGGTGGAATGCCTCCATAGGGTTGGTGGCATTCCCAAAATTGCCCTCGTAGGTAAGACCAAGGGGAGCAAAAACCGGGGGGATAATAACAGCCCCAGCCATGAACGGTCCTGGAGTCGCTGGCTGTCCCTCCCCACAGCCTTGACAGAGACCCATTGCCTACCCCAGCATTCCGCCACAAACTGGACCACCGACCTTGCCGCCACCTCCCCCCAGAGCCCAGGGGAGATCACCCTCTATCCTTGGCAGGTCAGCGGTCTCTGGCTCACCCCCAGCGAAGCCGCCACCTTTTTGCAACAGTTGCCCCTCGGCCCCAGTCAAGTGGCAGGCGTCGATCTCGGTCCCGACCTACGCTACTGGTCCCAAATCGCTCGCTGGGGACTCGATCTCCTCGCCCGCAGTAAATACCTCCCCAGCGTCGTCATTACCCGCAAAGCCACCTATGCCCGCTGGCAGGTCCTCCTCGATAGCGACACCGACACCCAACGCTTGCGGCAATTCAAAGCCGCCATGCCCCTAGCCTGCCGCACCTACCAAACCCCAGAGAAAACCCGCCGAGATGCTCCCATCGCCCTGCGGGTCGATCAACCCGAGGATTCCGAAGCCCTACTCCAGAACTTCCTCGGCGCGATTGTAGATGCCCAGGTCCGTAGTCAAAGTCCATCCATCGGAGCCGGCAGCGACGTACTCAGCCCCGATCTACCCGTGCGGGAATGGTTGCAGGCCCTCAGCAGTGCCAGTGGAAAACTCGAAGGAATCGACGGCGGCGGGATCGCAAGTAGTGTTGCCTCCCCCCTCGATCAGCCCGCTAGGACCATCGCAGCGGGCCGCTTACGGGATGCCCTCCACACCTGGACCGCTCCCCTGCAAACCGGAGACGCTGACACCCAGCAATTTCGCCTCTGCTTTGTCCTCACCCCCCCCCCCGAAGAAGGTGCCGATTGGCAGTTGGTATACCACCTGCAACACCGCGAAGGGGGTACCCCCCTAATCCCCGCCGCAACCCTGTGGCAATACCCCGTCGAGCAGGCGGTGATTGCGGGCTACACCATCACCGCCCCCCAAGAAACCCTGCTAGCGGGTCTAGGACGGGCCGCCCGCCTCTGCGATCCGGTGCGGGACAGTCTGCAACGGGAACGCCCCAGTGCCTGTCCCCTGGATCCTGCCCAGACCTACGTTTTTCTCAAGATCAGCGCCCCACGTCTGCAAGACAGCGGCTTTGGCGTGGTCCTGCCCCCCGGCCTCAACCCCCAGAACCAAGAGGGCAATAGTCGCCTAGGCATTCGCCTAGAGGCAGAAGCCCCCAGTCGCCAACAGCGTCAACGCCTGGGCCTCAAAAGCCTGCTGAATGTGAAATGGGAACTGTCCATCGCCGGAAAAACCCTCTCCCAAAAGGACTTTGAGAAACTTGTATCCCTAGAAATGCCCTTAGTGGAAATCAACGGCCAGTGGGTAGAAATGCGTCCCCAAGATATCCGCTCTGCCCGCGAATTCTTCAAAAAGCGCCAAGACCCCATCGCCCTCAGTGTGGAAGATGCCCTGCGGATGAGTACCGGAGATACTCAGGTGATCGATCGCCTGCCCGTGGTCAGCTTTGAAGCCTCCGGCGTGCTCCAGGATTTAATCAGCACCCTAACCCAGGGAAACCAAACCCTCCAACCCTTGCAGGAGCCCGAGGGATTCCAAGGCACCCTGCGCCCCTACCAAGCCCGAGGCGTCTCATGGCTGTCCTTTCTGGAACAGTGGGGTCTGGGAGCCTGCCTCGCCGACGATATGGGTTTGGGGAAAACCATCCAGTTCATCGCCTTTTTACTCCACCTGCGACAACAAGACCTGCTAGAAGGACCAACCCTGCTGGTCTGTCCCACCTCGGTACTGGGGAACTGGGAGAGGGAGATTCGCAAGTTTGCCCCCGCCCTCAAAGTGTTACTGCACCATGGCGACAGTCGCGCCCACGGAGCTGCCTTTGCCCGCAAGGCCAAGTCCGCCAGCGTCGTCCTCACCAGCTATGCCCTAGTCCAGCGAGATTTGAAGGATCTGGAGCGCGTGGAATGGCAGGGACTAGTTCTCGATGAGGCCCAGAATATTAAAAATCCCGAGGCCAAGCAGTCTCGGGCGGTGCGGCAATTGGAGGCCCAGTTTCGCATTGCCCTAACGGGGACGCCCGTAGAAAACCGACTGGCGGAACTCTGGTCCATTATGGATTTCCTCAATCCGGGCTACCTGGGGCCGAAGAATTTCTTTCAGCGGCGGTTTGCCACCCCCATCGAGCGCTATGGCGATACAGCTTCGTTGAAAACGCTGCGATCGCTGGTGCAGCCCTTCATCCTGCGGCGATTGAAAACCGATCGGTCCATCATCCAAGACTTGCCCGAAAAGCAGGAAATGACCATCTTCTGCGGCCTTTCCGCAGAGCAGGCCCAACTTTATCAGGGAGCAGTGGACAAGGCTCTGGCGGCGATCGACGCGGCAGAAGGGGTGCAGCGGCGGGGCATGATTTTGGGCTTGCTGACGAAGCTGAAGCAAATCTGCAACCATCCTGCCCATTTTCTAGGTTCGGATGAGAACGGACTCCAGGCTCACCGCTCGGGCAAACTCCAGCGCTTTGATGCCATGGTGGAGGAACTCCTGGATGAGGGCGATCGCGCCCTAATCTTCACCCAGTTTGCAGAATGGGGGAAATATCTCCAGGCCCACCTAGAGCGCACCTTCAAACAGGAAACCCTCTTTCTCTACGGCAGCACCACCAAAAACCAGCGGGAAGCCATGGTAGATCGCTTCCAGCAAGATCCCAGTGGACCCCGCCTGTTTATCCTGTCCCTAAAGGCGGGCGGCGTCGGTCTCAACCTGACCCGCGCCAACCACGTTTTCCATTTCGACCGCTGGTGGAACCCCGCCGTGGAAAATCAAGCCACCGACCGCGCCTTCCGCATTGGCCAGACCCGCAATGTCCAGGTTCACAAGTTTGTCTGCAATGGCACCCTGGAGGAACGTATCCACGACATGATCGAGTCTAAACGGGCACTCTCAGAGCAGGTGGTGGGAGCTGGAGAACAATGGCTCACAGAACTGGATACGGACCAGCTCCGCAACCTGCTACTGCTAGATCGCAACGCCATCATTGATGAGGTTGACTAAATCGCACTTCCGCCCTTGGGATCCGGCAGCTTCATGGAGAATATCCCCGCAGCCAAAATCAGCAGGGTGGAAAACCATAGACAGCCCGGTAGCCCATAGAACTGGTAGATGAGCCCCGACATTACCGTACCCAGGAGGCGTCCGCCGGAGTTGGCCATGTAGTAAAAGCCTACATTCAGCGCTACATCCTGATCCTCGGTGTAGGCCAATACCAGGTAAGAATGCACCGCTGAGTTAAAGGCAAAGATGATGCCAAAGATAATGAGTCCCCCGGTGATCACATATTCCGGGGGAACGCCAGCGCGGAACGCTAGCGCGATCGCGGCAGGAATCCCCGTTAGGGCGAAAGTCCAGAACTGAATCGTTCTCGCCTTGGGCGCAATCCTAGGCTGCCCCTTCTTCTTCAATAACTGGGGCGCAAAGAACTGGACAATGCCATAACCAATCACCCAGCAGGCCATGTAGGAGCCCACCTGCCAGAAGTTCCAACCCAAACCCACCTCAGCGTCATAGAGAAAGACGGGCAACGCCACCACAAACCACACATCTCGTGAGCCAAAGAGAAAGAAACGGGCCGCAGAGAGGATATTGATTTCGCGGCTTTTGGAAAACAACTGGCGAAAGCGCACCTTTTTGCCAATCTTGCCCATATCGGCGGGGAGAAACCGCCCCGTCAGCAAAATGACAAACAGAGCTGCTGCTTGAACAAACAGCGCATTACGGTAGCCCAGCCAGCCCAGCAGTGCGGCCCCTAGGAAAAAGCCCACGCCCTTGAGGGCATTCTTTGACCCTGTCAACACCGCTACCCACTTGAATAGGCGCGACTCCGCTTCCTTAGGCACCACGAGGCGGATGGCACTCTTGGAACTCATCTTGGTCAAGTCCTTGGCAATGCCCGCAAAGGCTTGAGCCACCATGACGTAGACCACCTGTCCCAGCACGGGCCAGCCTTGGTTCAGTAGCCCCAGCATCACTAGGGCAAACACTTGCAGACCAATGCCGCCATAGAGGGTGAGGCGCAGCCCCATCTGGGAGCCAATCCATCCCGCTAGGAAGTTAGTGACTACCCCGAATACCTCGTAGAAGAGGAACAGCATGGCGATCTGAAAGGGGGTGTAGCCCAGGGCATTGAAATGGAGCAATACCAACATCCGAATCGCCCCGTCGGTGAGGGTAAACCCCCAATAGGCAGCGGTAATCAGGATGTAGTTTTTGAAGTTGGACTGTTGAGCAGCGGCGGAGGTCATGGGGTGGGGGAGTGGGGGAGTGGGGGAGTGGGGTAGGTGACAGGTTATAGGTGACAGGTGACAGGAATTTTGTTTGAATTTTGAATTGTCCGTAGGGGCGCGGTTTCCGCGCCCAATGCAGGGGGTGACAGGTGGCAGGTGGCAGGAATTTTTCTGGTGCTCTGGCTCTGCCTGGGTACCGCTTGCGGAGGCTCTGCCTCCTTTGGGTGCGTGAGGCGATCGCAAGGCTGGTGGACAGTAGCAACCCTACGGCTGATGCGTTACGGCATTCGCCTAACGCATCCTACTGGTACGACACAGCTAAAATAGTGCATTAGATTTTCGGCGTAATTCAGGTAATCCAAGAATTTCAGCGTTTTTCTAATGCATCAAATTAGCTGTGTCGTACCACTACAAACTCACCCTTCACCCTTGTACCCTTCACCCTTCACCCTTCACCCTTCACCCTTCACCCTTCACTACAAACTCAAGGCCACTTTGCGGGTCAATTCCGCCATGCGGTTGGAGTAGCCCCATTCGTTGTCATACCAGGCCAGGATTTTTACCTGGGTGTCGTCTACCACCATGGTGGACAGGGCATCGACAATGGAAGAGCGGGGATCATCCTTGTAGTCGATGGAGACGAGGGGCCGCTCTTCGTAGCCGAGGATGCCTTTCAGTTCTCCCTCAGCGGCGGTCTTGAGCAACTGGTTTACCTCTTCCACCGTTGTCGGACGGGCTACTTCAAAGACGCAGTCGGTGAGGGAGGCATTGAGCAGGGGCACCCGCACTGCTAGACCATTGAGCTTGCCCTTGAGTTCGGGGTAGATCAGGGTAATGGCGGTGGCAGAGCCGGTGGTGGTGGGGATTAGGGATAGGGTGGTGGCCCTAGCTCGCCGCAGATCCTTGTGGGGGGCATCCACGATGGTTTGGGTGTTGGTATGGTCATGGATGGTGGTGATCATGCCGTGGCGGATGCCCAGTTCCTCTTGGATCACCTTTACTACCGGGGCGAGGCAGTTGGTGGTGCAGGAGGCGGCGGTGAGGACTCGATGTTCTGCTGGATTGTAGAGATGATCATTGATGCCGTAAACCACATTTAGGGCACTGGCTTCCTTCACCGGAGCCGCCACGATCACCTTCTTGGCTCCCCGTTGAAAGTAGGGTTCTAGGGTGTCTAGGGTGCGGAACTTACCGGAACATTCCAGGACAATATCGATGCCTAGGTCTCCCCAGGGGACTTCCCCTGGGGTTTTGAACTCACTAAAGCTGAGGGGGGTGCCGTCGATGTGGATCTTGTCATCTGCGATCGCATCTACCTCGGCAGCCCAGCGGCCATGGACCGAGTCAAACTTGAGCAGATGGGCAGCGGCGGTACTGCCTCCTTTCACCTCGTTAACGTGGGCAAATTCCAGCTCTGGCCATCCCCAGGCGGCCCGCAGCACGAGCCGCCCGATGCGGCCAAATCCGTTGATTGCAACTCTTGCCATGGCGTTATTCCGATGTGAAGACTGATTTACCCTATGGGCATTAGTAGCACATCAAGCAAGATTGATTCAACCTGATCTCCTCCAACTGTCGTGTGGATGACATTGGCGGAAGCGCATTTTCCTTATTATTTCAAGGATTTTATAGGCAATACTGATTAACTTCAGTAGTCAGCTCACCCCTCAAAGAGCCATTTTGCAGGGGATACTAATCAAAATATATTGAAAATGTAGCCAAGCTCTCAATGTAGAACGCTGCGCAGTCGAGTGCTGATCAAATCAACCCCAAAGGTCAGGACCACAAACACGCCCAACGTCACTGTCAGGCCCTGGTAGTCGAAGCTGCTGATCTGCTCCGTCATCAGTCGGCCTAGACCGCCTGCCCCCACCAACCCCACGATCACGGTCTCCCGCATACAGACCTCCCAGCGGTAGAGAATGTAGGCCAGAAAGCGGCCCAGGGTTTGGGGTAGGAGGCCGTAGAGCAGCACTAAGGAACTGGGGGAGCCCAGGGCACGTAGGGCACGGACGGGGCGATCGTCTAGGTTTTCATTCACCTCTGCCATCAGCCGCCCCAGAATGCCAAAGTTGTGGAGGGCTAGGGCGATCGCGCCGGGTAGCAAACCGGGGAACAGGCCGTAGAGACACACCAGTGCCCAGATTGGGGCGGGGACCGCCCGACTCACCAGGAGAAGTAACCGACTTAGCACTAGGGCTAATCCAGCTCCCCAGCCGCGATTCCCCGTCCTGTCATTGGCTTCAAGGCGCTGGCCAATGGGGCGCAGCAGTCCCCCCGGCATCCAGATATTTTGGGCGGCGGGGAAGGCGGCGATGATGCCGCCTATGCCCGCCAGGGTGATGGCTAAGATGGCCATTGCTACTGTTTGCCCCGCCAAAGATGCCAATGTTCCTATCTGCTCCCCTGTCAGGGGTTTGGGGCGGCTGGACTGCACCAGTTCCCCCAATCGTGCCCAGGTGGGGGCAGCCCAGAGGGACTGCCAGCCCAGATCCAAGCTGGCGAAGCAAAGGGGAATCGCGATCGCACCTGCTACTAAAGACAAGGGCATTAGGTACCGGGCCATGGCCGTGGGGGATCTGCTCCCTTGGGATGGGGCACCGCCCGCATTAATATCCAGGCGACTGGTAAAGCCCATCTGTCGCCGTACCCAGCCACTCCAAGCATCCACTGCCCCATTCAGCAAAATCAGGGCATAAAAAGCGGTCCAAAGTTGCTCATAGCGCAGGGATTGCAGACTCAGAAAAATCTCGTATCCCAATCCCCCCGCCCCAATGATTCCCAGCACTGCTGCCGATCGCAGGGCACATTCAAAGCGATAGAAACTGTAGGAGATCAGATTGGGCAAAGCTTGGGGGAGGAGGCCATAAAGGAAAGCCATCAGGGGGGGCACCCCCGCTCCCACTAGGGCTTGCAAGGGTTCCGACGGGGTTTCATCCAGAATTTCTGAAAACACCTTGGCGACGATGGCTCCAAAGGGAACCGCGATCGCAATCACCGCCACTAGGGGATCCAGCCCAATCAAATTGACAAAAATCAACCCCCAGATCAGCTCGTGAATAGCCCTGGGCACCGCCAACAGCCCTCGCACCATCACCCACAGAGGTCGCCCCAGCCAGGGGCGACGGGGCCATAGGGTCCGCCACCACATCTCCGAGGCGGCAATACCCCCAATAAATCCCAGGAGCAAACTCAGCACTGTGCCGCACACGCCGTAGGCGAAGGTGACCCCGGTCGCCCGGAGGATAATTTGCAAAAAATCACGCCCCAGATCCGGGGTGAGACTAGCGCGAAAAAAGGTGGCAATCAGGGGCAGCCCACCCCAGTTGATCACCTCCTGACGCCCTACCCCTGCTCCGTACAGGCTGGCAGCGATCGCACCCACCGTCACAATCCCTGCGATCCGTCGGTCCCAATGGCTGGGGGGCTGGGGCAGTTTAGCTGGATCTAATGCCTGTCCGTTGATCGGGGTTCTCCTGGTTGTCCTTGAAATTGCTGGTCCTGGAAAGTTAATCCTGAAAGTTAATCCTGAAAGTTGACCTTTAGAAACGATACAGGGCTTCTACCCAGTCAGTGGTAACAGCAGCCGTGGGGACATCAAAGAGCACCTGTCCTTGGCGTAGACCAATAATGCGATCGCAGTGACTCTGGGCAAAGGCCACCTCATGGAGACTCACCACCAGCGTCTTGCCCGTTTGGGTACAGAGATCTCGCAGCAGATCCATTAAATCTAGGGAACGGGCCGGATCCACACTGGCAATGGGCTCATCCGCCAGAATGGCCACCGGATCTTGCACCAACACCCGTGCTAGGGCCACCCGCTGTTGTTGGCCCCCCGAGAGGCGATCGGTACGGGCATAGAGCTTTTCGGGAATGCCCACCTGGGCCAAAGCAGCAGCGGCAACAGGTACCGCTTGGGGCCACACTAGAGACCAAGCAGCCCGCAGGGGTGACCAGCGCCCCAGATGCCCCGCATTCACATTGTGGATAACGGACAAATTTGTCACTAAATGGTGCTGCTGGTAGACCATGCCCACCTGTCGCTGCACCCGTCGCAGGTGGCGAGGGCTGAGGTAGCCCAGGTCTTGCCCCAGCACCCGCACCGATCCGCTAGAGGGAGCCAGGGAGCCATTTAGCAGACTCAGCAGAGTACTTTTGCCAGCGCCGCTCGGCCCCAGCAGCGCTACCCGCTCCCCCGCTTGGATCGTCAGAGACAGGTTTTCCAGTGCCGGTAAAGCGCCAAACCACCGACTCGCCCGTTGCAACTCAAACACGGGCTGTCCCATTACCGTCTCCGGCTCGTTCAAAACTTCCACTCAAAAATTACTCAACAATCTGACTCAACCCTCTAGTTTGTCAACACACGCTGACGGCATATAGAGACAGGAGACCGTACAGACCGCTGTGATCTCTGAAGTAATCAAAGGAGAACGCTAGAATAAACATTGAAGCATTTCTTAACAATGTTGAGGGCCTATGTCATCACCCAAAATTGAAATCTATACCTGGAGCCGCTGCCCCTTCTGCATCCGAGCCAAGGCCCTCCTCGACCGCAAGGGGGCGCAATATACCGAATATTGCATCGATGGGGATGAAGCCGCGCGATCGCAGATGGCACAACGTACTCAAGGGCCTCGTTCCCTACCCCAGATCTTCATTAACGACGCCTACATCGGCGGCTGCGATGATATCCACGCCCTAGATCGCCAGGGAAGCTTGGATCCCCTACTAGAGATGACATCGGTCTAAGAGGATTCCAGCTCAATACCTGCGTCGGATCTGGGTAGGCCCAAACCCTGAAGGTGAGGAGCTGACGTGTGCCACGATGGAACGGCCAGAGTCTTTACGCCGCAGAGTACTAACTAAATAGATTCCGGTCTCCCCCCTTTCCAAGGGGGGATTAAGTCACCGCTTGTACCTATGGTCATCCTATTTGATTTTTGAAGACCTTCGTGGCGTGGGTGAAGCGTAATCCACGTAGATGCTTGCTCAAAGATCATGCAGGATCGCTATAAGTCTTCGGTTTATGAAGGGGGGAAACCCTAGTCCTCCCCCTTTACGAGGGGGAGGACTAGAGGGGGGCAGGCCGGGATTCACCTCAAACAGTGAGTTATGTGTACACCGTAGCCCCCATGGGGGCTACGGTGTACAGCGTCAAGCTCAATTTTTATTTTAGGGTTCTCGTAGGGTGCATAACCCTAAGGCGTGGCTTCGCCTTTTATGTCGCTTGCGAAACGCGAAGTAATGCACTGTAGAATGGCCGCGCTACAAATGCCGCGTACAAACAGGGATAACCCTAAGTTTGAGTCTTGACAGACCACTCGTGGGTCATTCGGAATGAACATGACCATTTCCTGAACGCTCCTAAAGTTTGTGGCACAGCAATCCTATTTGATTTTTGAAGATCTTCGTAGCGTGGGTGAAGCGAAGCGTAACCCACGGAACAAAACGCTTGCTCAAAGCTCATGCAGGATCGCTATAGCAGTGGCTTAGGTCAGTAAGTTAATGGCTACATTCAAAGCAAATGACCCACTAGTACAATTAGGGCAAAATCAGAGGTTTAATGGTTCATCCTCCCCAATCTCAGTACACAATTGCCTGGATGCGCAAGATCCAGGAGATTCCTCAAACGGCTTGGGATGCCCTAGCGCTGCCGCTAGAAACACCTTTTTTAGAATGGACTTGGTTGCATACGTTGGAGCAGTCTGGCAGTGCAGTGGCCAATGCCGGGTGGCTACCCAACCACCTGACGATCTGGCGCGATGGCTTGCTAGTAGGGGCTGCGCCCTTGTATCTAAAGGGTCACAGCTACGGAGAATTTGTTTTTGATCAGCAGTGGGCCGAGTTGTCGCAGCGATTGGGAATTGACTATTATCCCAAGTTGCTGGGGATGTCCCCCTTTACGCCGGCGGAGGGGTACCGTTTTCTCGTCTCGCCAGAGGAGGATGAGGAAACCCTGACGGCGATTATGGTGGGGGCGATTGATCAATTCTGCGATCGCAACAGCATTTCTGGGTGTCACTTTCTCTATGTAGACCCCGACTGGCGAGCCATGATGGAACGGGCAGGCTTCCATCACTGGCTGCACCACAGCTATATCTGGCGCAATGAAGGCTATCAAACCTTTGACGACTACCTGGGACGATTCAATGCTAACCAACGCCGCAACATCAAGCGCGAGCGCAAATCCCTAGAAACATCAGGGTTACGCATTGATGCGATCGCAGGGGAAGACATCCACCGCGCTCTGTGTAGCCGGATGTACAACTTCTATAGCGACACCTGCGACAAATTTGGCTGGTGGGGCAGCAAATACCTGACCCGCAATTTTTTTGAACAACTCCATCCCGACTATGCCCAGCGCCTTGTATTTTTCGCGGCCTACGCCGAGGACAATGACACGCCTATCGGCATGTCATTCTGTCTCCGCAAAGGCAACCGCCTCTATGGCCGCTACTGGGGCAGCCTAGAGGAATACAACCATCTCCATTTCAATGCCTGCTACTACGGCCCGATTGAATGGGCTATTAATCAGGGCATTCAATACTTTGATCCCGGAGCCGGGGGCCGTCACAAAAAACGGCGCGGATTTCCCGCCACCCCCAACTACAGCCTGCACCGCTTTTACAACAGCCGCCTACAGACGATTTTGGTCAACTACATCGAAGAGATCAACACCCTAGAGCAGCAGGAGATCGACGCTATCAACGCCGACCTGCCCTTCAAGCAACTCCCGCAAGAGGGCTAACCCAACCGCAACTTTGAAGTTGCGGCGCTAAATGCAGAAGAAAGGTGAGGCTAATCGCGATCGCGATTAGCCATCCAGGGGACCATTGATCAGAGCGTTGAGACCGTAGACCTGACGATCGCCCACAAAGGGTACCAGCGTCACATCGCGCTCATCTCCGGGCTCAAAGCGCACAGCAGTGCCAGCGGGAATATCGAGACGCATCCCTCGGGCGCGATCTCGCTCAAAACTCAGGGCCGTATTCACCTCAAAGAAATGAAAGTGGGAACCCACTTGGATTGGGCGATCGCCCGTATTCGCCACCGTCAGCGTCACGGTTTCCCGGCCAGCGTTAAGTTCAATTTCACCTTCAGCGGGTAGTAGTTCACCAGGGGTCATAGGGGTGGGGGAGTGATGGGGTGGGGGGGTGATGGGGTGACCGGGATAGGAAGGCGGAGTGGGGGTTAGGAAATGGGATTGTGGACGGTGACCAGTTTCGTCCCATCGGGGAAGGTGGCTTCCACCTGTACCTCGTCCACCATTTCAGCGATGCCATCCATCACCTCCTCCCGCGTCAGCAGGGTCGTGCCATAGTGCATTAGATCCGCCACGGTGCGCCCTTCTCGCGCTCCTTCTAGAATCGCCGCTGAGATATAGGCCACCGCCTCGGGGTAGTTGAGCTTGACCCCCCTATCCTTGCGCCGCTCTGCCACTAGGGCAGCGGTGAAAATCAGCAGCTTGTCTTTCTCCTGGGGCGACAGTTGCATAGAGATACAGGCAGATTACGTCAGCCTAGACAATAGGGCCAGATCAGGGGGCAGACTGTCCAAAATTAACCGATTTTTACGTTTCCCCCGCCCTTAAGTTTACTCCTCTGGGGCAGTCCCGATGGTCTCCGGGCTGTGGGGTAGCAGAATGTTGAGTTTTGAATTCTCACCCCCGCCCTCAAGACTGTAACTTTTTGGCAGTCTTGCTGTTGCCATTGGCAGGGGGGCGAAAGGCGGCAATGATGAGACAAACAATGCCAATGTTGATGCACACATCCGCCACATTGAAAATGGGAAACTGAATCAGGCGAAAGTCCAGAAAATCCACCACCTCTCCCGCCAGAAAGCGATCAATACCGTTGCCCGCCGCACCGCTGAGGATAAACCCATAGCCCGCCTGTTCCCAGCGGTTGGGTAGGGCCGCTAGGGTGCCCAGAGCAATTAACCCCAGGCTAGCGAGAAGGGAGAGCCAGCGCAGCCACTCCCCGTTATCGCTAAAGAGGCTAAAGGCAGCACCGCTGTTGGTGACGTAGGTCAAGTGAAACACCCCCGGCCACAGGGGCAGGGTTTCTGGGGGCACCGTCAACTCGAAGGTTTGGACTACCCAAAATTTGGTCAGTTGATCCAGCACCAGACCCGCGATCGCAGCCACCCAAAACAGTTGGTTTCTTAACCGCATAATGCCCTAATAACAGTGTCCTAATAAAATAAAAGGCGGCGCAGGATAAAGGCCACCACCGAAACGGCACACACCATAATCAATTGCCCCGGCAGCAACGCCAGGGAATAGATCCAGGCCAGAGAAGCCCAGGACTGTGAGACCACCAGCCAACCCCCAAGGGATGCAATCGCTAGGTAGATCAAGCCGCAACCGTGGATGAGGCCCAAACCGCAGAGGCTACTGTAGGCCAACCCCTCTAGTTTAGGGGGTTCCCGAAAGGCCAGATAGCCGCAGACCCATCCCGCCGGAATAAAGCCCACTAAATAGCCAAAGCTGGGTTCCCGCACATACCCCAGCCCCCCCCCCTGGGTAAACAGGGGCAGACCAAACACCTGAAACAGTACCAAGCCCAGCGTGAGGTAGGCGATTTGGGCCAAGGCAGCGGCATTTTTGCCCCCCAAGCACCCGGTCAATAGCACCGCCCCCACCTGAAAACTTACTTGGAGAGAATAGACCTGAATCCCCGTCGTCCCCCAATCCCAGGGAGCATTGGTGACAAAGGCTTCTAGCCACGTAGCTCCAATGGTGAGAACCAGGCCAATCAAGGCCCACAATAGCTCCAACGGCGAAAACACCCTTCAGCCCTCTATCGGTCTTAGCCTAAGACAGCAAAGGTGCTGTCCGACTTAAATCAGAGGCCCATTGTATAGCAGTCACCAGCGCGATTAGGAGAAGACTGCTACAAGCATCCATTTTGTAACCCCCTCTCGGGGCAGAACAAGACGCTACAGTCCCCGAGGGACATAGGCTAGCTCAGCACGCTTCTAGCGGCATCGAGTGGGCTACGTCTAGAGGCTAAGGGGGCGAGGCGAGTTCCGAAGGCGATCGCGGTGCCATGGGCAGGGTAGCTGTCGGAGACGTATCCGCTGCCCTGAACTCAGCAGCCATAGCGGAGGAGGATGGGGGCGCTGGCGGCGGTAGCGGCGTCCCACAGCGTTTACAAAAGTGGGCGTCGCTGTCATGGACCCGCCAACCACAGTGGAGACAAGTCACCTCCTGGGCCTGGGCTACCTTCATCACACTGCGGATCAGATAGCTGAGTTGGGTGGGAATCAGCGTAATCCCCGTCAAAATCATCAGCACCGTGAACCAGCGCCCCGCCTCCGATACGGGGGCGATGTCACCAAAGCCCACGGTGGTCATGGTGACCACCGCAAAGTAGATCGCATCTAGGAAGGTGTTGAAGGTGGTTGGGTTAAAGCGCTGCTCAATTTGAAAGATGACCCCGGCGTAGATAAAAATCAGGGCAAAGAGGGTAAAGAGAATGCGAGTCACTGCCAGGGTATCGGCGGCGGTGACCCGCCCAATCAAGGCCCGCTCCCCCAATAACCTTGTCAGTCTCAGGATCCGCAGCCACCGCAGCAGCCGCAAAAACCGTAGGTCCAAAAAACCCAGCAAAAAAGGCGAAATTGCCAGCAGATCTACCAGGCCATAGGGACTGAGGGCATATTCCCAACGCTTTTCTGCACTCCACAGCCGCAGCCCATATTCCACGGTGAACAGGGCCAAAATCACCCGGTCTAGCCCTATCAGCACAGGATCCAGGCGATCGCTGAGGGGATAGGTCTCTACGACAAAAATGGCCGCTGACAGGAGAATGAGTAGCGCGATCGCAACGGTTACCCAGGCTCCCGTCTCCGTATTCGTATCGTCTAAATAGGCGGCAAGGCGCTGCTTCAGGGACATGGGGGATAATGGCGGGGTTGGTGCTGGAGAGAGCTATGGCCGCTGAGTCCGAAATTACTGCGCCCAAGATTATTGTGCTGGATGATGACCCCACCGGATCCCAAACAGTCCATAGCTGCCTGCTGCTGATGCAGTGGGATGTGGAGACCCTGGTGATGGGCTTGCAAGATCGCGCTCCCATTGTGTTCATCTTGACCAATACCCGCGCCCTGCCCCCAGCCGAGGCCGAAGCCATCACCCGCACGGTCTGTCGTAATTTGAAGCAGGCACTCCCCCAAGCCGGAATTCAGGACTTTTTGGTAGTAAGTCGCTCCGACTCGACGTTACGGGGCCATTATCCCGTAGAAACCGATGCGATCGCAGCGGAACTGGGACCCTTTGACGCCCATTTTCTGGTGCCCGCCTTTTTTGAAGGGGGCCGCATCACCCGTGACAGCGTGCACTACGTCATGCAGGAGGGCAGCCCTGTCCCCGCCCATGAAACAGAGTTTGCCCGTGATTCCGTCTTTGGCTACAGCCACAGCTACCTCCCCGACTACGTGGCGGAGAAAACCCAGGGCCACATTCCCGCTGCTGCGGTGGAGCGGTTCACCCTAGACCAAATCCGGCAGGGGAGCCGCGATCGCGTCCAATCTCTCCAGAACAATACCTGCGCCGTTGTAGATGGCGAAACCCAGGCCGATTTGGACCACTTTGCCCAGGATGTGATCTGGGCTGCGGCCCAGGGTAAACGCTTCCTGTTTCGCAGTGCCGCCAGCCTCCTCACAGCCCTGGCAGCACTGCCCCCCCAGCCCGTGGCTCCGGTAGCCATGGCCCAGTACGTCCGGGGGGGAAAGCCAGGGGCGGTATTGGTGGGCTCCCATGTGCAAAAAACGACCCAACAGTTGGCGGTGTTGCTGGAAGAACCGGGCACCGTGGGCATTGAGGTAGACATTGCCCAATTAGCCCAAGAGCCTGCTCCAGAAACACGACGGTCAACCGGAGCAGGACCATCACACCTGCTCACCACCGTCCTAGAGCAGGCCCACGCCGCCCATCGTGGGGGCCAAACCCCAGTGATCTACACCAGTCGTCAGGAACTCACCTTCGACAACATTGCCACTCGCCTCGCCTTTGGCCAGCAGGTGTCGGAATTGCTCATGGATATTGAGCGGGGCTTACCCGCCACCATCGGTTTCTTAATCAGCAAAGGCGGCATCACCTCTAACGACACCCTCAGCAGCGGTCTTGCCCTTCGCACCGCCCGCCTGCTGGGACAGATCATTCCCGGTTGCTCCGTCGTCTGCACCCCCACCGATCACCCCACCTTCCCCGATCTTCCCGTCGTTCTTTTCCCCGGTAATGTGGGGGATGCTGACGCCCTCGCCCTCGCCTATCGCCGCTTTCAAGGCGCGGCAGCTTAATCGCCCAAATCCCCCCAAATTTCTCCATCAAAGACTTTCGGCTCTTCCGGTCTGGCTATGGTGTTTCAAAAGGAAATACCCACGGCAACAAAGCTCTTAACTTGAAATTGTCAAAATTGCCAAAGCCATAACCTAATCTCTTGATCAACTTAAGCTTGTTATTTATTCCCTCCACAACCCCATTAGTTATTCTCAGTTCAAAGTATGATGTCACCTCATCAAACCATCGTTTAATCGTGCCACAACTCTGATTGAAAAATGTCGATGAATCCGCCATCCAGTCCAGTAACTTTAACGTCCCTTCTGCCCAATTCTCGAAGGATTCAAAGATTTCTCTGAACTCTTCTTTCAATCGATGCATCGTTGCTAATTTAGGGGATACTTCGCTCACTTCTATGAGCTTCTTCTTCTGTTTCTCATTCAAATTCCCTTCGTTCTTTAGTAACGCATACTTACTGCCATTAAGACCCTCTATGACGCGCTCCCTCTCAGCCTTTTTTGCGATCTTCTTGGCCGCTCTCTTCTCCGCTTTCCGTTCGTTATCTAACTCCTCATTGACGAGTTTGGTGACATGGAATCTATCCGCGACAATGGTCGCATTCGGCATCATCTCTTTTACCAAACTTTGGTAGGGCTTCCACAGGTCTATGCTCACCCCTTCAATCCCCTCAAGCACCTCTGGTCCCCATTGGCTAAGGACTTGGCGCAATCCCTCTTGTGTTCGTGAGGGTAGAAGGGTGATCGGCTGGTGCGTCTCTAGGTTCACTAGCACCCCATAATAGTTACCCTGACCTTTGACGACCGCTATCTCGTCTATCCCGAGATATCTAATCGGTTCTGGGCTCTCGGGTAAATACGCCTTTCCGGCATCCTTTATCATCGTCTCAATCTGCTCGTCACTCAGCCCTGTCCGAGCCGCCACACTGTGAATGCTACTCCCTAACACTTGGCCGACAATCTGCTTCGCTAGCCGCTGCGTATACAACCGCCTTTTCTTAACAAAGGCCAGTTCTTCGCTAAACACTTGTCCACATTCCTGGCACCAAAACTGGCGGCGATTGACTCGCAACACTACGGGCTGTTGATTCCACGGCAAATCCTCAATGTTATACCGATGATTCTCATGCAAATGACGACTTCGCTTCCCACACCGGGGACACTCTGCATCTCGGCGGGTGGGGCTAATTACAAAAAATAGCCCCACCCCATCTATCATTGTCATATCCTCTACTTTTGTCTCAGGAAGACCCAGTAGCTCTGTCAATTGCCTCGCGTCAGATTCTGTGATCATGGCGCTCACCCATATATGGCGACTTTCTCTCACCCTTTAATTCTAGCCAATCCCTTGTATATCAAACACTTCACGCCTTTCTAGCGTTTATTTCTCTCTCCATTTCCCCTGCTCAGTAGCCCTTTGTCCATAGCCAGACCGGAAGAGCCAGACTTTCTTGTTACATTCTTTAATACAGAAGTCAACCGTAGATTTTCTTGGCAGAACGAACGGATATGGGAATTGTTGTAGGGAGCATCACACTGTTGCAAATTCATCGCCCACCCTGCGGAAATAGCAAGCTCTACATCCGCCTTTCTTGAATGCCGTCAGGCTATATCCCTTCTCACTTTTTGGGAGAAGGGGAGCGGCTTCTCTGCGAGTGGACTCACGGAAGTTGGATGCTCCCATTGTTGTATAGCGCCATAACGAGATCTCAATGGTAAATCTATTTAATCGGCTCAAGCCTTGGCAAAGATGTACACTTGGCCTTTTTTGGGGCTGTTGCTTAACCCTAGGGTTGAACCTTATACCGTTATCTGTAGCCAGCTCTGAGACGTCGCCAAAGTCGTCTGTTTGGTCGGTTTCTGTTACCCAGGCGCAGCTTTCTCAAACTGAAGGAGAGAACGCCTCAGAAATTTCTGCGCCTGAAACAACCTACCCTAATGGCGATCGCGTTGTCTTAGGAGACAAAACCCTTTTTCTGATTGGGTCTCCTGCTGGCCCCATGAATCGCTCCGAGAGAGCCGCAAAAATCTCGGAAGATATTCAGAACTTTGCCCGTGATCGCTCACGCACCCTAGACAGTCTCAATCTTAAAGAATTCCCTGATGGTCAGACGGTAGAAATCAGGGCTGAAGATACACCGCTGATGAGCATATACAAAGCCGATGCCCAAGCCGCAGGGGAAGATCAATCCGTCTTGGCCCAGCTCTATTTAGACAAAATTTCCCAGGGTGTTGCTGGGTATCGTGAGCTTTACTCACCTCGCTCGATGCTGATTGGCTTTGTCAAGGCAGGTGCAGCGACCCTAGGATTGTTGAGCTTAATCTTGGTTATTAATCGGCTGTTTTGGTTCGGATGCAACTGGTTTAACACAAAGGCTAGCCATCGTATTCGCACTATTCAAATTGGTAGACGCGAAATTGTCAATGCAGCACAAATCAACAAGAGCTTACTGCTAATTTCAAAGCTATTTCGCTATTTTTTGTTTTTCATTCTGGCCTCAATTTACCTCAAAACTGTTCTCACCTTTTTTCCTCAAACTCGCTTGGCAGCCCAGGGGATTTTTCGGCCAGTTACCTCGACCATCGGCCAGATTTTGCAGGGGGTGATTGGCTATATTCCAAAGCTTATTTTCTTGGTTTTTTTAGTCATAATCACCCTTTATATTCTGAAAATAATCCGTTTCGTGTTTGAGGAAATAGAACAGGGCGAAATCTCCGTCCCCGGTTTTGATCAGGAATGGGCGGTTCCCACCTCAAGAATTATTCAAATTTTGACCTTTGCCTTGGCGGGCGTGATTGCTTTCCCGTATCTGCCTGGGGCCAACAGCGATGCATTCCAGGGAATTTCAATTTTTTTGGGTATTCTCATATCCCTGGGTTCGAGTTCTGCGATCGCAAACCTTATCGCCGGTATTTTGTTGACCTACACGCGCGCTTTTCGGATCGGGGACGAGGTGGAAATTGGCGGCGTTGGCGGCACGGTAATTGAAAAGGGGATGCTGGTAATCCGGATTTTGACCTGGGAACATTGCTACGTCAGCATTCCCAACTCCGAAGTGTTGAGCAGTCACGTGACGAATTTCCGCAAAGGCGGGCAAAAAATTGGTGAATCAAGCCCGCCACCAATCATTCTGATGCAGTTTGGCTTTAGCTACGATGTGCCCTGGCAAAAGGTCTACGACATTCTTCTCAAAGCAGCCCAATCTTCGGAACACGTCATGACTGATCCCGCTTCCTACGTGCTCCATGAAAAACATGAAGAGTCCTGTGCGATTTACAGCCTCAGGATATATACTAACGAGCCTGAAAAGGATTGGTGGATTAAGTCCCACGTGCTCAAGCATGTTCAAGATGCCTGTATCGCAGAGAGCATTAACTTAGTCGTACCTAATTTTTTCGTGGCTGCCACAACCCCAAAACACTATAGCGATCCGCTTTGATTCCTGAAGGCAGGACGGACATCTTGCCGGTGCAGGCGAGACGCCTGAACTACGAATTTTCACAATTCACGTAGGACTGCTATACGCATCCTAAGAATCTACGAATAAATAGGGCGTCAGTTATGAAATCAATCTAACTGATCCGATGCTTTCCCAAAGCCTGCTGGGGTTTCTCCTGCCCACAGCAGACGCACCGCCATCAGGGCAAACCCTACGGCAGCCAGCCCCTTGACCAGTCGCGTGGGTAAAACTTGAGCTGTGCCATCCCCCAGGAGTGCCCCCAGCAAACTGGCCAGCAGCAGAGCAGCGGCAGTCCCTAGGAATACCGCCCGAGGATGCTTAGAACTGCCCCCCAGCGCGATCGCAGCAAGCTGGCTTTTATCCCCCAACTCCGAGAGAAATACCGCCACAAAGGTCAAGCCCAACAGTTGCCAATCCATAGTTCTACAGCGCCATCACATCCCATAACAGCCACAGCGTAATCACCAGCAAGATAGTCCCAGCAGCGGTATCCAGAGTGCGGGGAGGCACCCGGCGCGATAGCCAGCGACCCACCAGTATCCCCACCAAGCTTGTGGTCACTAGGGCGCTACCGGCCCCCAAAAACACCACCCAAGGTTGCCCCGACTCCGCACTCATGAGCAGCGTCGCCACCTGGGTTTTATCCCCCAGTTCTGCCAGAAAAATCGTGACAAAGGTTGTAGCCAGTACCCGCCAGAAACCACCGCGATGGCCCCTTTGGGCCGGTCTCTGACCATCGCGGACTTCTGCTTGATTCAGAGCAACTTGATTCAGGGCAACATCCTGCGGCTGCGGCTGGGCAGCCATTACCGGGTCAGAGGACTGGGGGGTCGGGGTATCAACGGTCGGGATATCAACGGTTATGGTCACAGTGGGTCGTTACAGCAGGGCATTAAATTGGACAGGACAAGGACCAGGGAGACCCTGACTCATTTCATATTGCTTTCATTATCAAGAGTTTTGGGCACCCTGGCAATGGTGCCCGAAACCGTGCCATCAATCCGGTCGGCAATCGTGCCCTCAATAGCGACCTCAAAACGCTCCATCTCATCGCTGCCCTCCCCATAGACCTCAGCAATCTGAGTCTGGCAGCAGGCAATGGCAAACTCGTCGAGATCGGCAGGGGTAATGCCATAGAGGGCGTTAAAGGTGTCCGCTTGGACCCGACAAAACCAGGGCCGATCCTCATAAATGCCACAGCGGCGTTGGTCAGCGTCGAAATGAATGCACCAGCCATCAGCGCCCACTAGGCTGAGGTAGTGAGCTAAATCCTCCGGAGATAGATATTGGTCCAAGTCGGGGCGATCGCTAGGATCCAGATGGCAACAAGCTCCGCAGCTCTGAATACAGTGCCAATGGCTCATGGGGGTCGTTTCTAGAGGGCAGGGAACAGGGGACAGGGGAAAATTCCTTAGAATTTTGTAAACTTAATTTAATTTGTGATCCGAGTACCGGATAAAATACCGCAATAAGCTGAGAGTTCAGAGCGGGTGGCTCCGCGTACATTGGGAGGATCCATGGAATTTTTGAGCGGCTTCTTGAGTGGCATTAACTTTGAGCTGATTGCCCAGCTCACCATGCTAGCCATGATCGTCATTGCTGGACCCGTGATCGTGTTCTTGTTAGCAGCTCGGGGTGGCGACCTGTAGCCCCCCCTAGTTTTACAGGTCAGATTTAGAAAAGGTAGGGTGCTGATTCGTCAGTACCCTACCTTTTTTTATGGCGGCATCAAGTCCGATGGGCATCTGTGGGCACACTTGAGAAAACCGCTTAACAGGCGTACCTGCTGTGATGGTATGTGGAGAGCATTTACCAATTGGCTCCTGAGTCTACGCACCTATAGAGATCTCAGCCCTGATCAAGGGCTTCGGCATCGCATCAATGTCCAGCTCCGGCGATCACGCCTTGAACTGAGCCTAGAGGACTGGATCCAGACCTTTGCGGATCCGAAATTTTCTTCGGAATCGCAAGTCCCGCCGGAGTCGCTGCTTCAGTTCGTCTATGACCAGCTTGGTATCCACTCTGGTCTGGCAGTAGGGTGCATTCGTCCCAGGGATCGCCTGATCCAAGATTTACACCTGCCCTTGGTCTGCTGGTTCGACTGGCCCCATCAATTCTGTCAGGACTTTGGCGACACCTTCCATATCGACATGGCAGACGAGTTTGACGAATCCCACTTCGACACCGTAGCGGATCTCGTGGTCTTCCTTCATCGCCAACTCGTAGCGATGGATTCCCTATCCTCAGGTCAGACGTAGCCAGTTCCGAACATTCTTGTCCACACTAGCGCTACCTGCGCCGCCCAAGGCGCTACAGTAAGAACGGTCACACTGCTCACTCCGAGCCCCTTTGGTCATGCCCAGAACCCAGCGAAACGATAACTTCATCGACAAAACCTTCACGGTGATGGCAGACATGATCCTCACAATGCTGCCCACCAACCAGAAGGCTAAGGAAGCTTTTGCCTATTACCGAGATGGTATGTCTGCCCAAGCCGATGGGGAATATGCCGAGGCCATGCAGAACTACGAAGAGGCGCTGCAACTAGAGGAAGATCCCTACGACAAGAGCTATGTGCTCTATAACATGGGGCTGATCCATGCCAGCAATGGTGAACATGAAAAGGCCATGGCCCGGTATCAAGAAGCCCTAGAACTCAACCCCCGCATGTGCCAAGCCCTGAATAACATGGCGGTAATCTACCACTATCAGGGGGAACAGGCGGAAGCATCCGGAGACCATCAAGCGGCGGAAGACCTCTTTGACGAAGCAGCTCGGTACTGGATGGAGGCCATCAACGTTGCTCCCAACAACTATATCGAAGCTCAAAACTGGCTCAAAAACACAGGCCGCATGAAGGTAGATACCTACTTCTAGATTAACGGCACTGACATAAGCCTCTTCGGATCGCCAAGAGCCCTCCCGTAGCTGTATCCCGTAGTAGCCCTCCCCTCTCCTAGGGTCGGCATTGCCCACCATTATTCATTAACTGGAGTGAATTAGGCATTGCCCACCAGTTAATGAGACCTTTGGACAGCAGCATGGTTTACAACCATTCACTATTCCCTAAATACCAATGATCGATCTCGACCAAGTTCGCAAGGTGGCCAGTCTAGCCCGCCTTGATCTGACCACCATCGAAGAAGCCCAATTCACAACTCAGCTCAACAGCATCCTGGATTATGTAGAGCAGTTGAGCGAGCTGGACACCACCGATGTTCCCCCCACAACAAGGGCCATTGAAACCCGCAACATTACTCGACCTGATGAGTTGGAGTCATTTCGCGATCGCGAATCTCTCCTAGAGAATGCGCCTGATCGAGAAGCAAACTACTTCAAGGTACCCAAAATCCTTGGCAACGAATAGGTGAAGAGAGGAGGGGGACAAATGCAAAGGGACTGGGACTAGGCCACCCCAACCACAGCAACAACCCCAATCAATCCGCCAATGCCTAGACCCAGAATACAGACTGCCGCCAAGATCAACGAAGTTTGCAAGCGATTAAAGAAAGACAACAGCCGATCTCCTGTCTCAGCACCGATAATGCCCCCCACAGCAGCGGTCACGACCGCCATCAGGCTCATTTTGACCACTTCGGCAGCCGCTTCCCTCGGCACAATCTCATCCAAATTGTCAGTGCCGACATAGTTTAGGGAAATAGCCAAGGCCACCACGATAGCCCCAGTTCCCAGAATGGACAGCAGCGCCATAAGATTAGAACTCCACCAACCAAATCGCGACAAGGCTCTAGGACCTGCTAAGGCTAAGGCTTGGGCAATCACCCCACCCAGGGCAAGATTCCAAATCCAGTAGGGGGCAGGAAAGGAGGCCATGATCAGCCCCGCCACGGCGTAGAGAAAGGCGGTGGCGAAAATCCAGCCCCAAGGAAGACTGTCAGGAAGCGCTAATTGAGATTGAAAACGCTGCCTCAACGACAAACGTCGGCGGTGGCGTCGGGGAGTAGAAGCCATATAAATCGATGGAAACAACTCGCAAGCTTGTAGCCATTGGGCAATGTCCCCAGGGCATCTACCCAAACGGAAACAAAACCCATAATCTTAGTTAAGAGTATACCCATCAGCACCACAATGTCTGGATGGGTGACACCCATACCCCCATCAGCAACCTCAAAATCAAGCCCCATGAGAGGGATCATGGCTTGCTACTGCAATGGAAAAACTTGGCTGAAAGGCCCACTCCACCAAGCGAATTCCAGGTTTTCATCGTATGCTGATGCATTATGCCATCTATATCCCTAGACGCACTATTACAAGGAATCTTAGGGGCCTCCAGTCTGTTGATTGGTGCTCTGGTTGGAGTCTATTGGCAGCCTGGACGGGTTTTTTCTGCCGCCATTATGGCCTTTGGCAGTGGTACCTTGCTGTCAGCGATCGCCTTTGACATTACCCAACCCGTTTATGAGTCCAGTGGGTTTTGGCCCATTTTGACAGGGTTTGCCATGGGGGGAACTTTGTTCACCTTGGTGATCAAATACATCGACGACCACGGCGGCTTTATCCGCCACCCCTCTGCCTCCCGTCGCTTTCTGTACCAAAATCGTCAGGAAGAAACTTCAGAGGTTCTAAACCGCCTGACCCATGTAGAGATGCTCCACAATCTCTCTCCCTCGGAGGTTCAGGCCATCATTCCCCTGCTCAAGCCGTTGAATGTAGAACCGGGTACCCTGCTCTGCCAAGAAGGGGCTCCCGGTGACGCCATGTTCGTCATCGTTGACGGGGAGGCAGAGATCTACAAGGGTGAGCAGTTTATGGCACTGCTGGGGGCAGGAGAAATGTTTGGTGAAATGGCGCTGTTGACCGGGGAAGAACGCTCCGCCACGGTGATTGCCCGGACACCCATGGCACTTTATGAGCTGGACAAGATGGATTTCGACGCGATGCTCACGCGCTCCCCCCACTTGGCCAGTGGCCTTAGTCGAATCCTGGCGCGGCGGCTGCGGGAAACCACTCAAAATCGGGCAAAACTGCGGGAAGAATCGGACGAGCACTGGCGTCAAAGGGTTCTGGACAGCGTTGAGGTAGATTTTCCCCTCTCGGAGCAGCAAATTCAGCAGTTAGCCAAAAGCTCTGCCCCAATAGCCATCCTCGTGGGTACGCTGATCGACAATATCCCAGAAGCGCTGGTTATCGGTCTGAATGCGGGCATTGGCCACATCAGCAGTTCCTTTCTGATGGCCGTCTTTATCTCGAATTTTCCCGAAGCTCTGTCCAGTTCCATTGGCATGAAACAAGCGGGTACCTCGGCCCAGCGCATCATCACCCTCTGGGGCGGAGTTGTCCTCCTCAGTGGCCTCATTGCCATGGTGGGGAGTGCCCTGACCACCTACGCCAATCCCTGGGTAGTGGGCGCGACTCAATCCCTAGCGGGAGGCGCAATTTTGGCTATGCTCTCTAGCACAATGATGCCCGAAGCCTATGAACTTGGGGGTGGGTCAGTCACCTTCTCCACCATCGCAGGTTTCCTCGTCGGCTTCTGGATGGTGACCCTGTCCCTCTAACCCTATTGCCTCGGTGATACCCCAAATTGCATCAACAGAAATCGGACCAACAGACAGAGCACGGCAGCATTGGGCGCAATTGGGATGATTTACGCTAGACCAAACTCCCTCAAAGCAGGCAAAAAGTTATGGTTTTCGTGGCCAGGGCGGCTGAGTTTGAGCAAGGCAAAGCGCTGGAGGGGAGATAGAGCCTGCCATTGGGCAGCGCTCAGGGTGATTCCTAGCGTCTCAGCTTGGGCTTGGACGGCGTTAGGTAGATCGGACCTCAGCCAAGGTGGCTCAGGATCCAGGAGCAAGTCCTGGGCGGCGGTGCCGTCATAGTGAATGACTAACCCCTGAAGATAGTCCCGATAGGACTGGATCGAATCTCCTTCGCCGCAGGGCAAATCCACCAGCGATCGCCGTTCTGCTGCCGTGAACTGATGCCAATGGTGCAGCTTCAGCTTTACGCCGCAGGTATCGAGCTTAAACCGCACCCGCATGGGAATGCAGCGCAGGCTCTGGACAAAATCTGCCTCAAATTGAAAGAAGGGGGATGCGGTCATGGTTCCCTAGGGACTACCGGGCTCTATCGGGCTCTATTAGCGAGAGCTAGGGGAAGATCTATCGGACAAATTGGGGCATCACATCCGCCGCTGTATAGAAGCCGTACAGCCCCCGCTGGTGTAGCTTGGCCCCCGCCTTGAGGTAACCAAAAGCAGGACCGCAAACATTAGCCGCCATGCTGGTTTCATCCCCAAGGGTAAAGGTGTGGGTGGAAATTTTACCCTCAAAGGTTCGCCCCGTAACCTGCACATTGGTACTCAGGGGTTTCTTGGGGTTGCGTGTATCAACAACGCCACCGACGGTAACGCGATCGCGATCGCAGATTCCCGCCAACTCCAGCATGAAGTCATCGGCGTGCTCCATATCTTCCAAAGTCAAGACCCCCTGGGTGAGATCCAGCAGAGCTGCCACCTCTGCATCGGTCATGGCTCGGGCCGTATCTACGTCGTAACCGGGCAGATGGGCAATATCTTCGCGAATGGTGGCTCGGTAGGCTTCCCAGTTGGCAATACCCACCCCGAAAGTGATTTTTATACTGTGGATATCCGCATAGCTCTGGGCCGCCACCACCGCCGCCGCCGTCAACAGCCCCGGTGTCGCACCGCAACCCGTCAGGTAGGTGATCCCCGCCGCCTGAAGCGCCTCCCGGCGTGCCCAGATTTGCTCCATGGCACTTGTGCGCTTAAGGGCATCCACCAGCACTCCCCGCCAGCCAGCCGCAATAAACTGATCCACCACAGCAGCCATAAAGCTATTGGGCAGATTAGGCAGAGCTAGAAAGTAGCCCTGAACCTGGGTAGCCTCGGCAATCAGATCCCCAATACTCTCCTGGCTGAGGGTTCCTCCCGGATCAAGGTAACCCACAGATCCCTGACGCTGATAAACCGCCGCACAGGTTATCCCCTCTAGCCCCGCCGGATTATAGGCATAGCCCTGCTTATCCGCCGCCGCCACTAGACGCATCTCTCCCTTAGTGGCCAGCACCTGAGCCGCCGCTTGGCCCAATCCCCCAAACCCAAGAATTCCCACTGCGATGGGGGCAGACGGCTGTATCCGCCCGTGCACTACTGATTGGCCTATCGGTTGTAAATCCATGACAACTCCTGCTTAACTCCTGCGTTGTTTTACCAGACCTCCTATTATCTAGCGGATTTGCCCACAGGCTAAGGAGTAGAGATCAAATAACGTCGGATAGCCGTTCCGGCTGTCCACGGTCAGGCATCTGGCCTCACCCACAAGAATTGCACATTACAAGGATCCAGGTTCCTAGAGAGATTTCAACCTGGCCCCACCTCTCCAGCCCAGACGCCTGGAATTCTGGTCCCTGGACTCAACTTGACGGTTTTGGGATATCTACGCGACACTAAGCATTAATTGACGTAGGTACTTCTGACATCAATAATCTGCATTAACTTTTGCTATGGCTGGGTTAATCAAGTTCTTGTTTTGATAGATAAGATTAAGTTGGGTATCTAGATCTAAATCTAAACGACTCCAGCGTCCAATCCCTCCACACCACACTCTGGTTGAGAAATAAAACTCAGAACCTTGTCTGCAGCTCCCTTCGGGAAGCAATGCCCTCAAAACCATGAATCTTTGCACCCATGGAAACCCTAGAATTCATCATCTACCCCGACGGTCGTGTGAAGGAAATGGTGACAGGTGTCGTAGGCCGCTCTTGTGAAGAGGTGACCGCTGCCATCGAAGCGAAACTGGGATCTGTTGTCAGCCGTGAAGCTACCGCCGACTATTACCAGCAGATCCAGCCCCTCGCCGCTGAAACCGCTGCTGAGGCGACGGTTTCCTATAGCAACTGGACTTAGTTGATGTTCATTAATACGGGATTAACATGTCACACTTTAGCCAGATTCGCACTAAAATTCGCGATTTAGCCTCTCTAGAGGCAGCTCTTTCCGATCTGGGCACAGAGTGGAAAGCTGGCCCCTGTGCTGTTCGGGGCTATCAAGGACAAGTTCAGACCGCCGCAGTGGTAATCGAGCAAGACAACGGTTATGACGTTGGCTTTCGATTGAATCCTGCTACCCAAGAGTATGAACTTGTCGCTGACCTTCAATATTGGCAACAGCCCCTCTCCGTAGATGGCTTCCTGAATCAGGTGAGTCAGCGTTATGCCCTCCACACCGTTATGGCCACTACAGCTCAACAGGGCTTCCAAATCGCCGAGCAGCAGACCACCGAAGATGGCGCAATTCGCCTGGTAGTCCAGCGCTGGGGCTCATAGACCTTTGTAGAGGGGCTCACAATGGCCCAGGACCTTGACCCGACCCAAGTTGAATCAACGCCGTCAGGACTAGAGCCTGAATTAGGCGGAGAGTTACGAGACCTCCCTAACCGCAGTGGCTTAGAGCCAGAACTGGGGGGTACCCTGCGTCAAAGGGGGGTCTACGTAGATGAGCTAACCTGTATTGGCTGCACTCACTGTGCCCACGTGGCTCGCAATACGTTTTACATTGAGCCAGATTATGGACGGGCTCGGGCAATTCGTCAGGATGGGGATCCCGAAGAGTTAGTGCAGGAAGCCATTGATACCTGTCCGGTGGACTGTATCCATTGGGTGGACTATACGGAACTACGGCGACTAGAGGCGGAACGAAAGCATCAAGTAATTCCTGTGGCCGGTTTCCCTGTGGATAAAACCATGGCGGCTGCCCGTCGCCGGCGTCAATTACGCCAGAGTCGCAAATCCTAGCGTTTCATTCAGGTTTCTGGTTTCCGATGGAGCGCTTTGCCCTAGGGCGTTTATGATTGCATGACCGCTTGGGGTGGAAAGGATTTGGGTGCGCCTTTGGCCCCCTTGGATCCTGCCCAAGTGGGTTGAATGTGCTGTTCTCCCTTGAGCTTGAACCAGATCCATGTCCCTGCCCCTTATTTTAGAAGTCGCGCTCGGGCTGATTTTTATCTACCTCACCCTGAGTCTCCTTGCCAGCGAAATCCAAGAGATTATGGGTGCCCTGTTACAGTGGCGGGCCGAACACCTCAAGCGTTCCATTGAGGTGTTGCTATCGGGCAATGAAACCGCAGAGGAAACCGATGCGACGGCCCTAGCCAATTATCTCTACAGCAGTCCCTTAATTCGCAGCCTTAATCAAGAGGCCACTGGCCCCATTGGCCGGGTCTTTCGGGTGTTTAACCATACCCTGGGTCGCCTATACCGCTTGTTGACCCGTACCCGCAACATTTTTGGCGAGGCGCACAGTGGCCCATCCTACATTCCGGCCCCAGCCTTTGCCCAAACCCTGTTGGAAAACCTGCAATTAGACTCCATTCGGACGCTAGTGGTGGATTCCCGGCTGAGGAGATTTATTGAAGAGCGGCTGATGTTACCAGTCAATCATATTGTTAATGATCTCCGTGCTAGTACAGCCAATGAGTTTTTACTCAACAGTGAAGTCCGTCAGTTAGAGCAGTCCTTAGGCCAGATTACCCAGGATTTTCAAGAACGGCGGACCAATCTGGCGGAAACTCTCGATCGCCTCCTAGAACGCTTGGAGGAGTTTCGGGTCATTGCCCAGGATGTTCTCCCCGACAACCATCACCTGACGGAAACCTTCATGCGGCGGCTGCAATATTTGAAGCGGAATGTGATCTACAGCGAGTTAGATCGCATCGCTCTTCTGCGGAAATTACAGCCTAGTTTGTCGGAGTTGATCACGGTACTGGACGACAACAGCGCGATCTACCAAGAGTTGCTGAACCTGGGGAAACGGGAAGGGGGGCTGGCGAAAGCGGTGCTCGACCGATTGAAAACGCAGCCTTTGCCCACCAGTGTCCGCAGCAGTTTGGAGATGATGGCTCAACAGGTTCAAACTCGGGTTACGGATCTCGAAGATGATGTCAGCCAACTTACTCAGGCGGTGGAGTCTTGGTTTGACCGGGCCATGGAACGGGCAGGCGGGGTCTATCGCCGCAATGCTAAAGCGGTAGGTCTCATCATTGGTTTTGGGATTGCGATCGCATTTAATGCCGACTCCATCCACATGGTAAATCGCCTTGCCACCGACCCCATCCTGCGTCAAGCCATCGCCCAGTCTGCGGAGCAGTTCTCCGCCAGTAGCCCCGACGCCTTGCCCGCAGAACTGGCGGAATTGAGAGCCACAATGGATAATGCCCTGGGAACAGTGCCGATTCCCCTGGGGTACCAGTCAGAGATTCTGGAGCAACAGGAGGCAGCAGAGGCGTTCTGGACATTTCCAATTCCCCGTCGGGTCTTGGGATGGTTGATCACCGCTGTCGCCATTTCCATGGGGGCAAGTTTCTGGTTTGATCTGCTCAAAAAGGTAGTGAGTGTCAAAGCCAGTGGGCGCGCACCGGAGTCTAAAAGCTAAAAAGCTAAAGCGCAGCGTAACGCTATAAAGGCGGTTAAAACCGCGCCTAGACAGCCACTAGCGCAGCATACCCCAAGGGTTATAACCCGCCAATTCTACGAACCGCTTCGCTAACGCGGGTTAGTCAGTCAGCGCAGGCCGACTTTGGTTGTATCGCAGCGGTTTTAACCACCGGGAGTCTAGCCTGGGCGACACTGGCAGGGCTACTTCCGCCAAGCAGTACTGTTGGTCATGGAGTACAACGATGCCATGAACTCTCATTGGTTTCAGCAAATTCGCCCACCGTTGGCTGGAGGGGCGATCGCTCTTTTGGGTCTGCTAGTAGGCTGTGAATCTGATGTGGTGACCAAGGATCAGTTGGCCGATGCCTACCTCACCGCCCCAAGTCATGGAACAGATCTTGGCACAGCAAGGGAGACCAAGGATCAGTTGGCTGATGCCTACCTCACCGCTCTCCAGACGGGAGACGTGGCCACGGCCCAGTCCCTATACTGCATTCCCAGCGCCTACCCAGATGCCGTATCGCCCTTTGATGACTACACCATCGTCATGATGGAGCCAGATATTAGTGTTCCGAATCAACCGACTATCAGCCGCACCGTATTGCAAGTGTCGCTGACGGGTTCAGCGGATGATTCTGAACGCCTACATCTAGGCATTTGGAATACCAACGATCTGTATCTTGTCATGCAGGCAGAAAACCTTGAATGGCGATCGCTGGGTGGCGAACCCATTTTTGATCAGCCACGGTCAGAATGGCGCGATGAAACGCTCTGCGTATTTGAGACCAGATCCTATGATCCCTATCTCCAAGTAGAGGTTGGTATGTCCCTGGATGAGGTTCGCGAGATTCTGCGAAGTCCTGGGGAGGTGGATGAATCCTCCGGTGGCATCCAGGTGATGCGGTGGCAGGTACCCAGCGGGGCATATTACGCCTACGTTGAGCTAGTGAATAATCGTGTTCAGGCAAAATGGTTGCGCTACTACGACTAGTGGGACACTGGTAGATCCTTTTCTGTCGCCCAGGACTAGGCAGAAGCGTCTGCTAGGGGCAGCCAAACAGCGAACAAGGTGCCGCGATCGCAGGCTCCCGACGGCAGAGGCAAACAGAGGGAACCAGGCCAAGTAGAGAGGGGGCTGTACACATCCACCCAGCCCCCCATGCGCTGCACCAATTCCTGCACAATTGCCAGTCCCAGCCCAGTCCCTGGGATTGTCCCCTGGGCCTGAATACCACGATATTGACGCTCAAATATACGGGGTTGATCCACAACAGGAATACCCGGTCCCGTATCCCCCACCAATAACCCCTGGTAGAAACGAGCAGCCCCGCCAGTATCGTGATTTCCCACAGGCGGCTTGACACCCGCCTCCACCCACACCAAAGACCCCACAGGGCAGTATTTGAAAGCATTTTCCAACAGGGTCATCACCACCTCCCGCAAAGCCATGGGATCGGCAGAAATCACCGCCAGATTTTCGGGGATCACCACCTGGAACTGGATCTGAGATTCCACCGCCAGAGTCGGGACAGAGGCCAAAAGGGCAGGCAGCAGGTTCCCCAGGAGGCAGGGCTGAATGGCTAGAGGCCCTCCGAACCCAGCCCTGGGTAACTCCGTCGAGTTAAAAGCGAGATCCCAGTCCCGATGTAGCGCCACCGAGGCTGCCGATCCCGAGTCAGCAGCAGGGGGAAGCAACGGCGGCAGGGTCACCGCCGTCAAGCGCGCATCCCGCCGTTGCAAAACCTGGTCAAAGTAGCCCAGCAGATCGGTCATGCGATCGCTCTCTCGCACAATCCCAGCGGCAAGAGGATGATTTTTATCACTGGGCTCCAGCCGCTTGGTCAAGAGCTTGCCAAAGGTTTTTAGCGCAGTGAGGGGATTACGAACCTGGTGCAGTAGGTCGTGTAACCGTTCCGACTGCTGGGCTTGATCTCGCCGATGCTCATGAAGTTGAGCCTGGATCCACTGCCCCCGTTGATCGAGCACACAGGCCAACGCCAGGGTATGGGCAACCCGTTCAAGTTGATGGCGTTCTGTCACTTTCCAGGGGCGATCACTACGCCAGCTTACCAACACCCCCATCACCAAACTCTCATGGACCAGGGGAATAACGACACGATCATCCCCGACATCTGCCCCCCTATCGTTACCCATCTCAGCACCATCAAGATCCTCTGATAGGGCTTCCCTAGCCTCTGTAGCCGATTCTGAAGATAGACTACCCCGCAAGGCCGACGACTCCATACCCGGCAATTCCGTCAGTGCCACCCCCTGAGCAGGCAGCATATGGGGCAACATCGCAGTAGCCGCCGTATCCGAGGGAGACCAAATTCCTTGGGCCGGATAGGTAGCCACGGGGATCAGTTCAGGCAAAGCTTGATCTCGCCAATTTTCCGCCAGATAGACCGCCGTTGAACTCGCGCCCAAACTCTGCCCCGTAAGCATGACTTGGGACTGACAGAGGGTGACAAATTCAGGACTAGCAGACATCAGCATGATCAAACCCTAGGCACGGCCATCAAAACCGTATTGATGACAAAGGAAGATGGGGACAGGATATAGGGCTATGATTACGAAACTTTATCGATCTTGACACCCCTGATCGGGGGCTTTTTCCAGCATTTATCCCTTTTTAGGGGATAAATGCGCTCTTTCCGGTTGTATCGGTAATTTTAAGACAAGTTGAAATTTTGATTTTCAGCGGATATACTTTGCTGGGTTAAGCAATTTTGTAACCACCACTACATTACAAGCTATATCAAATAAAAGGAGGTTGTCAGGTTGGCACGCAGACGCAAACGCAAGAGCCGTCGTCGCCTTGAAGGACGTCGCATTCTGGAGTGTGTCCCCCAGTATAGTATCGAGAGTGGGCAGGAAAAGCCCGTAACGGCTGCTCGGAACTTTATTCAGACTGAGGGCATCGCTCCGCCCGCCCTACTGCTAGTAAAGCGAAACGAGCACACCACTGATCGCTATTTTTGGGCCGAGAAAGGACTGTTTGGAGCCCAGTACGTGGAAGAGAACCATTTTCTCTTCCCGAGTTTACGAGCTCTTTTGACCGAGGAAGAGGAAGAAGTTGTGGGTCTAGCGAATAGCTAGTCCTGCCTACTGTGAATACCGTTCGACGGCAGCTTCAGAAGCAGAGTTACTCTAACTCTGCTTCTGTGCGTTTAAGCCCGAGCTGTGATTGAAGGGTAGCCATTTCATCACGATGGGCAGAGATCCATAAACGGGTTTCCGCTTCCAAGGCTGCATCCTCCAGGGCTGTCATCTGGAAAGACACGGTCTCTGGTCGCGTAGCCCCCCGCCAGTAAAAGAGACCGACCAAGGGAGAGAGTAAAACTAAGCCGGCAAATCCCCAGCCACCTTGGGGGAAGGTCAGGGCTAAGACAAGGGCAATGGAGCCCAAACCAATGGCTGCCAAGAGGGAGAGGAATGCCGCTAAGACCCAACTGGCCTGGACAATTCCAACTAGGCTAATGCGGCCCTGATCTGGATCTACCACCGTCACTTGGTAGGATCGGGCAGCAAAATACTGCTTAAGTTTCTCCAGTAAGACTGCCTGATCCCAGGGGGTCAAAAACTCAGCTTGTTCAGTGCGGTCCTTGGTGGAAGCCCGCAAAAAGAAACCTAACCCTACTGCCAGCAGTAGGGTTAAAAAGAAGATAGACGATAATACCGGATCCATACCTTGCCCCAGCACATGCTCTGTTGATGCTATCAGATGCTGGGATCCCCAGATGGAGGGTCAGGAATGGGTCATCAGGGCAGGTTGGGTGGTTGGGGTAGGAGAAGGGACACTAGCGGCTCCGCGATCTCCCATGTAATTCCGCCACAATTCCGCCAGTTCCTCTGCCTGCATCCGCCAATCAGAATTGAGGCGATACATACGACGGGGACGGCCCCGACCTTCTACCTTTTTCCAGTAGCCATCGATCGCGTTTTGATCCTCTAGGAATTTCAGGGCGCTATAGAGAACCGTATCGGAGAGACGATAGTCCGTGTAAACCTGGGTCAGTCTCTGAATCAGAGCTGTGCCGTAGGAATCCTGTTGTAACAAGACAGCCAGGACGTAGCAAACGGCCAGTTCTTTATTGAGATACATCGGAGGTGGATCTTCAAAGAACTGATAGATATCCTGGAATTTCATCGGATTTCTCCTAAATGAGGGGACGCCCTGTCGCTGCACCTGGACCTACAACCCATCTCTCGTTACGAGGGCTAGGGAAAGCCTTCGAGCTAGGATCATGATGGCAAGGCGGCAGGGATCAACACAAAGCGTCAGGGATCTGACTGTCTGCCCCTAAAACGGAGACTGTCCCGGTTAGCGCAGTGCTTTCGCCTGCCCTCCCAAGATATTTCCCCCGCTGGGTAGGTTAATTCTAAACACACCTGTTTCCGGTCTGATCAGTCAGCGGTCGGATAGTAACTATCTGCAAATTTTTTTAGACATTATTAAATTAAAGCGACCAGAGAAAATGGTGTAGATAGGCGCTGAAGCCGCTGTAAGTATCCATGGGTCAAGATGTTAGGGCAAATTTAGGTCTGAGAATAAAGATTGCGATTTATTACGTAACTTAGGCAGCTACTCCACTAGCGATTGTCACGGGGGAGAGGTTGTCCTGAGCCGGGAACCGGAGTCATCAGGGTTTGGGCCAGAATGCGGCCCTCGCGCACAGCCACCAGTTCCACACGGAACGGTCCCGCTGTATAGATGGGATTAGCGGCAATTGCCCAAATTTCCACCGGCTGGTTGATGGCCCGCAATACTTGAATGAAGTCGCGGAGGGTCTCTCCCCGGCCATCGGCAATTTGCAGGGTATCTGCCACTACCCCTTCCTGGCGAGCACGAAACTGAAGCGACGCCACCAGCAGGTTAATTTGCTCTACGAGCCCCTGGTTAGTGAGATTGGGAACATCCGCGTTGACCGCCGCCAGCCGCTCTCCTGGGGTATAGATCAGTCGATTGACTGACACATCGACAAAGACCTGCACACAAGGTTCATCCGCAGCAACCACACAGGGCTCGCCAATGATGTAATTGGCCGCAGATAGCAGACGGACCACGTATTCCTGGCGATCACTGATACGCAACACCAAGCGTTCTACCTCTTCTCGCGAGATTAGGAGAACCTGTCGGTTGATATCGGTGCCGGGAGCAATCTCCTGTAACGCTTTAAGGTTGGCATCCAGTAGCAGTTGATTCACGGCTTCCTGAGCCTCGCGGACATTGCCGACGCGCACAAGGCCAAATACGAGGGCTTCATTGCGGCTCACGGCTACATTGCCCCGAAAAAGCCCGGTAAACTGGCGCTCCAAGCGGGCCACATCCGCTTCTAATAGGTTCTGTTGTTCTTGGAGTTGACCAAGACGTTGTTGGCGCTCTGCAATTTCGCGATCACGCTGAGCAATCTGGGTATCCCGATCCGTCTGGAGACGACTAATTTCCCCCTGAAGGATGCTGGATTGTCGCGAAACTATATCCAGTTGGCGGCGCGTTTGGATAAGCTGATCCTTGGACTGCTCCAGGAGTTGCTGACGTTGCTCCAGTTGCTCCTGGGTATTTAGCAGTTCCTCCTCCGTTTCCTGTTGACGAGCCACCGCCCCTTGCAGAGATTCGTTAATGTCCCTCAATCGCCGTTGGGCCTGGGACTGCTGCCGTCGAGAATCACTGAGTTCAGCTTCAATCTGAGTTCGTTGGTCTTGGGCGGTGACCAAACTGGCCTCAGCCTGGACTAAATCAGCCTGAATTCGCTCTAGCTGAAACACCCCCGTGCGTAGCTGACGGCTGACGGCAAACAGTAAACCCAGAGTGGACGCGGAGATCAGGGTACCCGTCAGAACGCTGACAACGGTGGCCGTTTGGCGGGGGCGTAGGTTGAACAGGCTCAATCGCGCCTTACCCACCTTCATGCCAATGCGATCTCCGAGGGTGGCGATGGCCCCCCCCAAGACTAAGACTGCAAAAATCAGGACAAAGCCTGTGGTCATGCCACTACCTGTCGTTCTGAACCACTCTACTGCACTCCCCCAAGGTCAGCAGAATTAGGTTGCATTATTGGAAACCTAGTGCAGGGTCAAGTTTGATTTTTAGGGTTCCGTAGGGTGCATAGCGCTAAGGCATGGCTTCGCCTTTTATATCGCTTACGAAACGCGAAGCAATGCACCGCAGGATGGCCGCGCTATGGAATCCCAGATTTTAGAACCCAATGCAGGATGGCGGTTACGAAAGCAGTTCTGATCTCTTAGGGTAGGCATTGTCCGCCAGCCTTACGCCAGTGCTCTTCGATTCCAGCCCGCTCGACCCCAGACGCTTCGAATTAGGTAAACTGCTGGCTAAGGTTAACAGGGTCGTGAACCGTAATTTTTTTCTTATTGATGGAAATCATCCCGTCCTGACGCAGATCCCCTAGCAGACGGGTCACCGTGACTCGGGTAGAACCGATCGCCTCTGCGATCGCTTGGTGGGACAACTTCAAGTCAATCGTGATGCCATCAGCACTGGGCACGCCAAAGTCCCGACAGAGAATCAGCAAAAAGCTCACCAATCGCGATCCCATATCCCGATGGGCTAGGGTCTCAATCATCATCTCTGTTTGCAGAATCCGGGAAGATAACCCCTGCAACATCACCATAGACAGGGTGGGATTTTCCTCTAGTGCCTGCTCCACCTGGTCAATGGGCATGGACAGCAGTTCCACCGGGGTAAAAGCCACTGCATGGTAGAAGCGGTCAGAACGGTGACCTGTGATGAGAGATAACACTCCAAAGACGCTGTTTTCTCGCAGCAGAGCAACTGTAATTTCTTCACCTGCCTCATAGACTCGCGAAAGCTTAATTGCTCCCTTGAGCAAAAAGTAGACTCGCTCCGCCGGATCTCCTGGGAAGAAGATCGTTTTACCGCGCTCATAGGTTTCCACCACGGGCGGAAACGAGCCGCTGGCGAGTTGCCGAAATGCATTGGCTAAGGGTCTATCCTGGGTCACCACCATTCATCCACGCTTATATATTGCGCCTGGGGGCTGCGGGTGTACTGGAGAAGTCGCTCCAAGTATATCGACTCTACTTGGGAAGAGTCCCTAAACAGCTTTAGCCAAATCCATGGAACAACGCGCCTAAACCCTTACAGAAACTGGCATAGACCAATTAACGCGACTCCGCAGCCATTTTTTGTATCGGTTAATACATAGTAACGGCAAAGCTCTTGAGAAGTGGCGTGATTTCGACCATTTTTGCTACTTCTGGAGGATCTCTGTAGAGATACCCAGGCAGAGCCAGGGCACCAGAAACAGTCCTGCATTGGGCACGAAGCCCCGCACCTCTACGGCAGCATCCTGCATTGGGCGCGGAAACCGCGCCCCTACCCCATCCCGGTCACTTCCTGCATTGGGCGCGGAAACCACGCCCCTACCGCCCACCCCATCACCCTCACACCCCATCATCCTCACACCACTCAATCCCGACCAAAAAAGTCGGGATTGTTTGACGCTACAGAAAGGACCGTGTTAGTATCTCGTCAGCAATCGGGAAGGTAATGCTCTCCCTCCTCCTATTGGCGACTTAGGCCCTCAAAACCCATGACCCAGGCGATTGATCGAATCCAGCAAACCCAGACGGCCTCCGCTGAGAAGACCTTTACAGCGTTGCGATGTAAAGAATGCGGTGAAACCTACGATTTGGGTGCCAAGCATGTCTGTGAAGATGTGTGCTTTGGGCCTTTGGAAGTGGCCTACGATTACGACGCCATTCGTCGTCAGGTGACACGGGCCACTATTGAAGCGGGGCCGAAGTCCATCTGGCGCTACAAAGCTTTTCTGCCCGTTTCTACCGATAACCCCATTGATGTCGGTACGGGGATGACTCCCCTGGTGAAGTCCAATCGTCTAGCCCGTCGCCTGGGGCTAAAGTCTCTCTATATCAAGAATGATGCGGTGAATATGCCCACCTTGAGTTTCAAGGATCGGGTCGTTTCTGTGGCCTTGACCAAAGCCCAAGAACTGGGTTTCACTACGGTGTCCTGTGCCAGTACCGGAAACTTGGCTAACTCTACTGCCGCGATCGCAGCCCATGCCGGTCTCGATTGCTGTGTCTTCATCCCCTCTGACCTAGAGGCAGGCAAGGTCATGGGTACCCTGATCTATGCCCCAACCGTGATGGCAGTTAAGGGCAACTACGACCAAGTCAATCGCCTCTGCTCTGAAGTGGCCAACACCCACGGCTGGGGCTTTGTCAACATCAACCTGCGGCCCTACTACTCCGAGGGCTCTAAGACCTTAGGGTATGAAGTGGCAGAGCAACTGGGCTGGCAACTGCCCGACCATATCGTCGCCCCCTTGGCCTCCGGTTCCCTCTTCACCAAGATCCATAAGGGCTTCCAGGAATTCATCAAAGTGGGCTTGGTGGACGACAAACCCGTGCGCTTTAGTGGAGCCCAGGCCGAGGGCTGTTCCCCCATTGCCCAAGCTTTCAAAGAAGGTCGGGACTTTATTACCCCCGTCAAACCCAGCACCATTGCTAAATCCATCGCCATCGGTAACCCTGCCGATGGTGTCTATGCCCTAGATGTGGCCCGCAAGACTAATGGCAACATTGAGTCGGTCACCGATGCAGAAATTGTGGATGGCATCAAACTGCTGGCAGAGACCGAGGGTATTTTCACCGAAACTGCTGGCGGCACCACCATTGCGGTACTGAAGAAGCTGGTGGAAGCTGGCAAGATCAACCCCGATGAAACTACTGTCGTCTACATCACTGGCAATGGTCTCAAGACCCAAGAAGCCGTGCAGGGCTACGTGGGCGAGCCCCTCACCATTGAGCCCAATCTGGAGAACTTCGAGCGGGCTCTGGAGCGAGCCCGCACCCTAGAACGGCTGGATTGGCAGCAGGTTTCCGTCTAACAACTTAATTTGTCGATATACCGTCGATTCATCAATTCCCATGAGCGTTAAGGTTCTTATTCCTACTCCCCTGCAAAAGTTCACGAACAATCAGGCCACCATCGACTGTGACGGCGGCACTATCACCGATCTCCTGGCCGCTCTTGACCAGCAATACCCCGGCATCAAAAAGCGTCTCTGCGATGACGAGGGAGAACTACGGCGCTTTGTGAATTTCTATGTCAACAGTGAAGATATCCGCTTTCTCAACGGCAGACAGACCCCCCTACAGGATGGGGATGAGGTCAGTATTGTCCCTGCAGTAGCTGGGGGCTGAGCCGGGGCGTAACTTGTCCCTAGGGTCTTTGGGACCAATGGTTTGCTCCAAAAGACCCTACAAAAGGGAGCTGGATCGGGCTTACAGCCCCGTATTGCTACGAGATAGATAAAAATCCCCGCTACTCAGCTTTGAGTAGCGGGGATTTTTCGGGTCACGCAGGAACACAAGATTCCAGGGAAAAGCCTCGGCGGAGTCCAGGCATTCTAGACATCCTGAGAGTACTTCACACCGCGATAGGTGAGCTGTACTTGGCCATGGCTGCGGTTTTGGACAGCGGGGAAGTGATTGCGCTTGAAGGGAGCACCGCGATAGGTGCCAATTTCTTCAACTGCATCCGCTTCGAGGTGGGGAGGATTGGTTTCGTATTGATGGCCACGGTAGAAGAGTTTCATGGAAAGAGTCCTCCAAAGGAAAATGTGCTGTTGGCAAGGCTGAAACAGTTGAAGCGACCTGTAAAGCCCGACTAAACTGTGTCTATATATACAGTTTAATGTTTTTGATTGTGCCTTGCCGAAGATTGGGTAAATCATAAGTGTTTCTTTACAGTTGTGGGGTGATTGACAGTTTGGACTCTGCCCGTAGGATCGTCTTGGTCTCTTTGGGCCGGTTTCTGACCATTGCGCCCCAAGCTTCGGTATCAAGAGCCTCGGTATACTGAAGCCTGCATCTTTGCCAAGGCATTCCAGGAGATTAACGGTGGGCGATCGCATTTTGTTTTGGCATCGGCGGGATCTCCGACTCCACGATAATTTGGGGCTAGCCGCTGCCCGAGCAAGGTCACCACAGGTCACCGGAGTCTTTTGCCTAGATCCAGGCATCCTGCACCGGGATGATGTGGCCCCCGTTCGGGTCGCCTATCTAATGAACTGTCTGGCAGCATTGCAAGGCCGCTATGCTGCTGCTGGTGGAGAGTTGTTGATACTTCAGGGGTCGCCAGCCCAAGTTCTACCCAATCTGGCCCAGGTCATTGCTGTTACTGCCCTCTACTGGAATCGGGATGTGGAGCCCTATGCCCGCGATCGCGATACCCACGTGGCCGCCGCCTGCAAGGAGCAGGGCATTGAAATTAAAACGACCTTTTGGGATCAACTGCTCTGTGCGCCGGGGGCAGTCCTGACGGGGACTGGTTCCCCCTACACCGTCTATGGACCCTTTTGGCGCAACTGGTGCACCCAGGCGAAGGCACCGCCGGAACTCGAACCGACCAATTTCGAGGGTCTGTCTCCAGCGGAACGGGAACGGGCTAACGCCGCCGGAGCGATGCCCTTACCCAGTACTACTGACCTGGGGTTTAGCTGGGATCAACCCCTGCCCGTGGAACCGGGGGAAGGCGCAGCTCTCCAGCAGCTTGAGGCATTTTGTAGCCAAGACCAGGCCATTGGAGCCTACGATGAGCAGCGAAATTTCCCCTTTGCCCTCGGCACCTCTCGCCTCAGTGCCGCTTTGAAATTTGGTGTGATCGGCATTCGTACTGTCTGGGCCGCTGCTGCGGAAGCGATGGAGCGTTGCCGTAGCGACGAGACCCGCCAGAGCGTGACCACTTGGCAGCAAGAACTGGCATGGCGGGAGTTTTACCAACATGTCATGTATTTCTTTCCCCAGTTGGCTACAGGCCCCTATCGCCCCCAGTGGCAGAATTTTCCCTGGGTTAATGATGAAGCCCAGTTTCAAGCTTGGTGTGCAGGGCGCACGGGCTACCCCATCGTGGATGCTGCCATGCGTCAGCTCAACGAAACGGGCTGGATGCACAATCGCTGCCGTATGATTGTTGCCAGCTTCCTGACCAAAGACCTGATTATCGACTGGCGGTGGGGAGAGAAGTATTTCATGCAAACCTTGGTGGACGGCGATCTCTCCGCCAACAACGGTGGCTGGCAGTGGAGCGCCTCCAGTGGTATGGATCCTAAGCCCCTGCGAATTTTTAATCCCGCGAGTCAAGCCAAGAAATTCGACCCAGAAGCGGAATATATTCGCCAGTGGCTCCCGGAGATCCGTCACCTCGACACCGGAGAACTGGTCAGCGGCGTTCTCTCCCCTCTTTCCCGACAGCAGACGGGCTATCCTGCCCCCATCGTGGATCACAAGCGCCAACAGGCGTTGTTCAAGGAAAAGTACAAGGGGCAGAAGGGATGATGGGGAGTGGGGGTGTGGGGAGAGGATTATTTGCGATCGCGACCTATCTGAGCCTGTCGTTGCGCCATCGGTTCCCAGGTACCGGGACCAAACTCCCGCTCAAACTCCGCCATAATCCAGTCCCCCCGCTTTCCAATACGGCGGGCACTGCGATGGAGATACTCCAAAAACGCTTGTCGCTGTTCCCATGTGGAGCGGGAGCCAAAAATAGATCCTAAGCCCCACTCTCGTCGAGGTGATCGCCCCGTATGCTCAAAAAAATGATGATCTGCCAGCGTTAAAGCATAGCCACTCTTAAACACCCGCCGCCGATGACCATGGAAAATTTCGATTAGGGTCGGAATATCCTTAATCTGGTGGGCCTGGTCCCGAGAATAGATCTCCACCATGTCCTCCAGATTAAGGGGCCGCTCCGACACCCACTGGTGATTGCAGTCAGGACATTTCACAAAAAAGGCATAGACCATACGCCCGCATTGGGGACAGGCTTTCATCGGCGGTGGCTTACCACCACCGCTGCCCTCCTTCCGCATGGGCAGGTGATATTCCTCCACATCTTCAGGAAAGCCCAGGCGCTCCAGGTTCCCCGCCTGGTCCAAAATAATGCCGTACTGCTTACCCGTTTGCGGCGAAATCCGCATCACCCGCCCCACCTGCTGAAAATGTAGAGCGCTGGATTGGGTCGGGCGCAACAGTAGTCCCACCTCCACAGAAGGCTCATCAAAACCAATACTGATCACATTGCAGGAGGTGAGAACCAAAATTCGCTCCTCCCGCAAGTCCAGATACATGCGCTGGCGCTCCTTAATCGGAGTGCCGCCTTCGACGGTATCAGCGGCAATTCCCGCCTGCCGAAACGCCTCCGCCACATGGCGAGCATGATCAATGTCTACGCAGAACGCGATAGTCCGCTTCCCCCGCACTAAGCGCTGCCATTCCTGGACAATCCGAGCCACTAATTCAGGGCGATCGCAGGCATTTTTCAACCCCGCTTCGTCATAGTCCCCCCGCACCGTCTTGACTTCCTTGAGATCCGCCACCCCATCCGGCGGCATACTGAAATATTTCATCTGGGCCAAAAAGCCCATAGCCTGGAGGTCACTGGGCACCGGAGACGCCACCAGGGTATCCAAATGCTCCCCCAACTGATCCTTGCCCAGCCGTTCTGGAGTAGCCGTCATCGCCAGGTGGACCGCTTCCGGATGGGTTTTGTAGAGTACTGCCTTGCCAATTCGGCTAAACAGGGTGGTATGGGCCTCATCGTAGAAAATCACATCCGCAGGCCATGTCCGCCACCATTTGCGCTGGGCCATGGTTTGTACACTGGCAATTTGAATCGGAGCCGTTTGATCCTCCTCCCACCCTGCCTTAATAAAGCCACAATGGAGGCCAAACGCCTTCATCTTTTCGTGGGTTTGCCCCACCAACACATCCAGGTGAACCAGAAACATCAACCGCTTCCCCGACGCCTCCGCATGGGCACAGATCTGCCCACTAATGACGGTCTTGCCCGCCCCGGTGCCGGCAATGATGGCGATTTTTCGATGTCCGGCGTTGAGTTGACGATAGAGATCGTTGATCAACTCGACTTGGTAGGGGCGAAGCTGAGGAACTGGGGAACGGGCAGACATAGATCGGGCAATACGGGGAACGGGCAATACGGGGAACGGGCAATACGGGGAACGGGCAATAGGGGCAGAGGGATCGCGATCGCACTTCAATAATATATCGGTACTAAACCCATTCCCCTGGTCTACCCAGTGAGACTGGCCTCCCCCAGGAATGAGGTTCCCAGAATCCTCAGGGAAATCCAAAGTCCATCTTTAGCGTTGTCTCAGTCCTATGCTAGGCTAATCAATGTCAGTTTTTCTGACCTGGGTGGCTCAGTAGCTCAGTGGTAGAGCAGGGGACTCATAAGCCCTTGGTCGCGTGTTCAAATCACGCCTGAGCCATTATTTCCAATCCTTCTAAGTCCGACCCAACTGAGATTCTCCACAGTGGATGCAGTAGGGCAGATACTTATAAGTGGCCCTATGGCAGTGGGGACAATCCCGGTGCTGCTCATAGCCACAGTGGGGACAGTGAGCCTCACCGTGACGGATTTTCTTGGCGCAGCGAATGCAGCGAGAGTTTTGTACCCGATTTGCCGCCTGAACCCGAGGATTGAAAATAACCTGTTGGCAAAACTTGATAATTCCAAATCCCACCAGAGGAATTAGCAAGATATAGACATAGCTGACCAGAAACAGGAGTCCCCCCAACAGGGCACTGATGATTGAGAAAATCAGCTCAAATAAAACTCCCACCTGCAAGAATTCAAAGATTTTGAATACCAGCGGGATGAAGAAAATGGCCAACAGGTGCCAACTCATCAACGCCAGCAATCCATAACGTCGCCGATCGGCATAGCCATGGAGCGCCGTTGCCAACACAATCAACGGCAGCAAAAACGCCCCTTGCAGCGAAAGTTGAATGCTGGGATACCAAAAGGCTGCGCGATCGTAGCCCGCTTCGACCGCTTGAAATTGCCCCTCATCCTGAACAAAGGCAAGAAAAGCTTGACTAGTCGGCTGCTCTACCAACTCGCTGCGGAGGGCGGCCATCTCCTGTTGGAGTTGGGCAATGTTTTCTAGGTTACGGTCCAGGGTTTGCCTAGCCTGGGATGCATCTACCGTATTAATGGACTGATCACGGGGCTGTCCCGCCAACTCTTCCAAAAGCGTGGAGTCATATTCAGAGCGAATGGCACTATTGGCATTTTCAAGCTGAACAATTTCACCATATTTTTGGTCTAAGGTTCTAATGATTTGTTGATTTTCAGGAGTGGCAATTTGGTCCTGATATTCGGCATATTTAAGACAGGTTTCCGACACTTCTCCAAGGTGTCCAACCTCTAACTGAGTATGGTTTTCCTGAAAACCGGGCTGGATCGCCGCATCATAGGATGCGATGGGTCGGAGTAGATTATAGTCCTTGGCCGGGTCGGTCTGAGTGCGGTATTGGCTCCATTCGCTATAGCAGGGATAGGCTTGGGACGGACTCAGATGCCAAGCGCTGATGTCATGGAGCCCTGTAAATACATTGACCAATATGAAAATATCGATCAGGATGATCACTGTCAAACTAACCCGGTTTAGGGGTTCATTGTTGATGGTTCTAGCTCTTCTGAAAAAACGAGCTATATATCGACGCAATCGGTTCAACATATGGATGAAGTGGAAAGTGGTTTGAAAAGGAAAGAGAATCCAGAAAGGCTAGGGTGAATTAATTGAAGTGCCCCTAAGGGGATGCCTGAGAAGTCGAGTATGGGTGCTGAAACCCTTATTCTTTCGTCATGCGCCAGTGCTCATAACTCTGATTCTTTCGTAGGCAACCACCCTTTTCGGACACCCTCTAAGTAAGATAGCCCTGACTCTGATCTCCCTGATATACCTTGGAGTCAAAATATCGGGTGTCAGCCCTCAGTACACCAATCTCCAGCTCAGTGTGCTAGGGGCCGATTCACGGCTAGGATGGCTACGCCCCCTCTTCCCTGGAGGCACAGACATTCTGCTTCCCTACGGTGGACAAAGATAAACGGTGGGGCCATGCCTATCCCGACTGTCTGCCTTCGGCGGTCAAGATGGCTATCTTCCTGCTTTGGGTGGTCAAGGTGACCAACCCACGTTAGCGGTCAAGAATTGGCGGTGATCCACCTCTGGGAACAGCTTGTAGGGAAGCACTAAAGTCTGGTCTCAAGGGGCGGAAGGCTGGGTTCTTGAGGAGGGAAAGCCTTGGTATAGGTCAATTATGGACTACTATCTTGCTCTTATATGGAAATCCATTTAGATTAGCGGATAGCCATTTTTCGGGCTAAGGATGAGCGGATAGGGATCTGTTCAGTTTTTCTTATCTATAGGGCACAAAGCGAGGGTTCTAGGAGCAACACGTCGGCTAAATCTCCGATTCTCTGGTCAATTTAGGACAGGATCTTTGTCGGGAAACCAGCCAAACTGATTGAAGTTGTTTTGGGTGAAGAATAAATCCTTGCTCAGTCCTCATGGAATTTCGAGGGAGAGATGGGAGCTATTCTCTTTTTTTTGTTTTGTTAAGGGCGTCTCTCTCCGACAGTGATTTAGCTAGGCTGTAGTCCCACTCCCAGGCAAATCCAGGGTTTAAGACACCCTCTTGGATCTACAAGCCATAGTTCAGTAGCTGGGTATAAAAAATCGAGACATAGGTGGGATTGTTGTGGAATTAACGTAGCCATACCCGAGGGCTGTGCGCTCAGCACACAATTCAAGACTCCTTGATTAATTGCCTTGTATAGCGATTTTCCGTGAATTGTGAAAGTTAGTAGTGTAGGCGTCTCGCCTGCTCGTGCAGGATGCCCGTCCTGCCTTCAAGAATCAATTCGGATTGCTATAGCGCATTTCAAGAGGCTGAAACTCTTAAACTCACGTTTCTGCTTTCAGGTGAAGCTGGATCTTTTAAGGTGATCTTGATGAAGACTTACTCTGTAAAATCCATGCTAACTGGCTAGATTCTAAAGCCTATTCTTCACCTTCTAAGTCCTTCTTGCTTCAGAAATAAATCAACGACTCAGAAACAAAAACATGAATAGAAGCTGGTCTGTCGAAATCAGAAAAGTACTTTTGACCCATTCTCTTCTCATTTTCATTCCGACGGCATTACTGCTAGCGTTACAGTCTAACGGATATTCTATACAGGGTCTTCACCGTACTATTTCAACCCTCTACTTGATCAGTGCTTTCGTTTTGATTTTGGAGTCTACGGTAGCCCTGTTTCGTCGATTTTCGAGTCATCCTAAAAGGTTTTCCAAAGGGTTTATAGATCAGCAATGGGATGCCTTTAAGGTGGGCCTAGGGGTGGGTGGTGCTAGGATTCCTGCTCCCCTGCTTCCTTTGCCACGCTGCTCTTTTTTAGTGGTGGCTTATTTGCCCAACGAGCAAGATATTATCCTGGAAACCCTAATCCATATTTTGGAGCATATACATCGTCCTAAGGCAGGGCTAGAGGTGATTCTGGCCTATAATACGCCGATGGATCTACCCGTGGAGTCAGCGTTGCAAGCCCTAGCGCGACAGCATCCCGAGTTGCAGTTACTGCGGGTCAAGGACAGTCGTTCCAAGGCGGAAAACCTAAATGCAGCGTTGGAAATTGTGACGGGTGAGGTCACCTGTGTTCTAGATGCCGACCATCATCCCCCTGCGGACTGTTTCCTTCGGGCTTGGCATTGGTTAGGGCAGAATTATGATGTCGTCCAGGGGCGAAATGTGGTCCGTAATTATGATCATAATTGGCTGACGGAGACGATTGCGATCGAGTTTGAGAGCATTTATGGCATTAGCCATTCCGCCGTATCTTTTTTGACGGACACTAGCATTTTTGCGGGTTCCAATGGCTATTGGCGGACTACGGTCCTCCAGCAGGTTTGTTTTGACGCCCGCATGTTGACGGAGGATATTGATGCTACGCTACGCACTCTGTCGCGGGGCTATCGCATCCTTCACGATCGTAGTATTGTTACCTCCGAACTGGCTCCCACGGATCTCCTATCTTTTTGGTATCAGCGCAAACGATGGGCACAGGGTTGGATTGAGGTGAGCTTCAAATACCAACGCTTTATCTGGGGTTTCCCAAAATTTACGGTGTTGCAAAAGCTGTACTGGACCTGTTTACTCTACGGCTGTCAGTTCTATCCGATCATGGCTGTGCAAGTTTTTCCAGTTTTGCTGAGTGTGCTCCTATTTCAGGGGAGTTGGGCAGGCACCCATGATCCCTATCTGTGGTTTGTAACCTGCCTGGGGCTGTCGGCAATAGCCTATAAGAGTTGGGTAACTGCTCGGGTGGCGGCGTTGCAGTATCCGCTGCTGAGCCATATCAAGCATGCTCTGATGTTGATTCCCCTCATTACGCTAAAAAATGCGATCGCGATTGTTGGGCTATATGACTATCTGCGGGGCAACAATACTTGGTGGATCACCCCCCGGAGTCCGGCTTTAGGTTCCCGTCGGCGACTTGCCCGCCCAGTACCCGTTTCCACCGCCAAGTTGTAATGCCAAACGCCAAGCGAGTCTCGATGCTAGAGACGCTTCTGAGGAAGGGATAGGCCGGTTTGGTTCTGAATCGTGTCTGAATTGCTTCCGACAGAGGGAAGATGGTCGCTGCCAACTTCCCTCTGTGCCCCCAAATCGGCCCATCAGCCTGTTTTCCAACCCCTTCAGGTTCGGTATCCCCCCCTTCAGAGAATCGAAGCTGCCCCGCACTATAGAGATAGCTGTTAAGCCGGAGCACGAAAAGCTATGGGTAAAGTCGTTGGTATAGACCTAGGCACCACCAACTCAGTGGTGGCCGTTATGGAAGGGGGCAAGCCCACCGTGATTGCGAATGCGGAAGGATTCCGCACGACGCCATCGGTAGTGGCCTATGCCAAAAATGGTGACCGTCTCGTGGGTCAAATCGCCAAGCGCGGCGCGGTTATGAATACCGAGAACACCTTTTATTCCGTCAAGCGCTTCATCGGTCGTCGCTACGACGAAGTCAGTAATGAATCCACTGAAGTCGCCTACAACGTGTTGAATGTGGGCAACAACGTCAAACTGGATTGTCCCCAAGCGGGCAAGCAGTTTGCTCCCGAAGAAATCTCGGCCCAAGTGCTACGGAAACTAGCAGATGATGCTAGCAAGTACCTGGGTGAAACTGTGACCCAAGCCGTCATCACCGTCCCCGCCTACTTTAACGACTCCCAACGGCAAGCCACCAAGGATGCCGGGAAGATTGCGGGCCTAGAGGTCCTGCGGATCATCAACGAGCCCACCGCCGCCTCCTTGGCCTACGGTCTTGATAAAAAGAGCAACGAAACCATCCTGGTCTTTGACCTTGGCGGCGGTACCTTTGACGTGTCCATCCTAGAGGTGGGTGAAGGTGTGTTTGAAGTGCTGGCCACTTCTGGCGATACCCACCTTGGCGGTGACGACTTCGACAAGAAGATCGTGGACTATCTAGCTGCTGAGTTCCAAAAAACGGAGGGTATTGACCTCCGCAAGGACAAGCAGGCCCTCCAGCGCCTCACGGAAGCTGCGGAGAAAGCCAAGATTGAGCTGTCCAGCACTACCCAAGCAGAAATCAACCTGCCCTTCATCACGGCGACCCAGGACGGTCCTAAGCACCTGGAAATGGTGTTGACCCGAGGCAAATTTGAAGAGCTTGTGGCGGATCTAATCGACCGCAGCCGTATTCCCGTAGAGCAAGCCCTCAAGGATGCCAAGCTTAATAAAACCGCTATCGACGAGATCGTCCTAGTGGGAGGTTCCACCCGAATTCCGGCAGTACAGGAACTGGTGCAAAAGGTTCTGGGTAAAGCCCCCAATCAGACCGTTAACCCCGATGAAGTGGTGGCGGTAGGGGCCGCTATCCAAGGGGGCGTCCTGGCTGGAGAAGTCAAGGACATCTTGCTGCTAGACGTAACACCCTTGTCCCTTGGTGTGGAAACCCTGGGCGGTGTCATGACTAAGCTGATTCCCCGCAACACCACCGTCCCTACCAAAAAGTCTGAAACCTTCTCCACCGCCGTGGATGGCCAGACCAATGTGGAAATTCACGTGCTCCAGGGTGAGCGGGAAATGTCCAATGACAACAAGAGCTTGGGAACCTTCCGCCTAGATGGCATTCCCCCAGCGCCCCGAGGTGTCCCCCAAATCGAGGTCATCTTTGACATCGACGCCAACGGCATCCTTAATGTCACTGCCAAGGATAAGGGCACGGGCAAGGAACAGTCCATCAGCATCACTGGGGCGTCTACCCTGGATGAGCGCGAGGTGGAACGCATGGTCAGGGATGCGGAGGCTAATGCGACTGCTGACCAAGAGCGCCGTGAGAAAATCGATCTGAAAAATCAGGCAGATTCCCTGGCGTACCAAGCTGAGAAGCAAGTCACGGAACTAGGCGACAAGGTGCCTGCTGATGATAAGACCAAGATCGAAGGTCAAATCAAGGCGCTGAAGGATGCTGTGGCCGCCGAGGACTACGACCAAATGAAGTCTCTGACCACGGAACTTCAGCAGACGCTTTACGCCATCAGCGCCAACCTTTACCAGCAGACCGGGGGTGCAGAAGCTGCTGCCGGTGATGCTAGTGATGGTGGGGGCGGGGGCACAGGAGATGACGTGATTGACGCTGAGTTCACTGAGCCTGAGTCTAAGTAGACCTAACCGGGGGAGATAGCGCTGCTATTTCCCCCGAATTCAGGTTTCTGAACCTAGTTTTATAGACTTGCTCCGGCTAGCAAGGGCGGATGGCAACTGCCATCCGTTTTTTTATGCCTCAGGCAGGGATGACAGAGGGAAGGGAACAACTGTAAAACAAGGGTGGCCTAGAATTCGTGATTCCTTTCTCAATTCATCTATGCCACATTTCCCTAAACAGCTCCGTCGCAACCTAATCTGGCTATCGCTGCTGATTTTGGTCTGGCTGCTATGCAGTGGGGAAGCTCAGGCAGAAGAATTGCGCGATCGCATGGCCCAGTTTCCCCAATGGTACCCCTGACCTGCGGTCCAGGCTCCTAGAAGGGAACTGGTCTACCTTGACCAGAGGCAGGTACTTGGGAGATGGCGGCAGGCCACACAATTCGGGCATAGCTTCGAGCCTATACAGAACAGAAGTCTGCATAGGCTCGCCTGACCGTCGCCAGCACCGGGATTTTGGTTAAGCGCCTCTAGCTAGAGAGCTAGCTAGCTAGATATTCCTGCATATCACCCCGGCGCTTCCGCAGCTTCGTCAGGGCTTCCCGCTCAATCTGACGCACCCGCTCCCGGCTGATACTAAGCATTTCCCCAATTTTGGCTAGGGTCAGAGTTTGACCATCCGTGAGGCCAAATCGGAGACGTAGAACCTGCTGCTGCTGGGGAGTCAAATCGCCCATCAGGCGGTCTAAATCGCGACGCAGAGCCGCCTGGGTAGCAAATTCCTCGGGGGAAGGGCCTTCATCCTCTAGCAGTTCGCTTAACTCGGTGTCTTGGTTGTCTCCCACTCGCAGATCCAAGGACAGGGGCTGCCGCGCCTTCTCCAGATAATCCCGCACCTGCTTGGGGGTTAGTTCCAGTTCTGCGGCCAACTCCATCACTGTGGCGGCGCGGCCATACTGTTGAGAGAGTTGGCGCTGGGCTTTCTTGATTTTGTTGAGCTTTTCCGTGATGTGGATAGGCAGGCGAATGGTGCGGCTCTTTTCTGCGATCGCACGGGTGATGGCCTGTCGAATCCACCAGTAGGCATAGGTCGAGAAGCGATAGCCCTTAGTAGGGTCAAACTTTTCCACCCCCCGCTGCATACCAATAGTTCCCTCCTGGATTAGGTCCAGGAGATCCACATTACGCTTGATATATTTTTTGGCGACGGACACCACCAGTCGTAGGTTCGCTTCCACCATTCTGCGCTTGGCGGTGTCGCCTGCCCGAACAATAGTGAGCAGTTGCCCTTCCGAGAGATTTACCGCCGCCGCCCACTCAGCCTGAGTGGGCGTACGATCTAGCTCTTCGGTTAACGCCTCTCGCCGCTTCTCTAAAAGGCTCAAATGTTGGACCTGTTTGCCCAACACAATTTCTTCTTCATGGGTTAAGAGAGGCACCCGACCTATCTCCTTGAGATAGGTCCGAACTAAATCGGTATTCTGAATCGTTTTCATGGGTAAAAGGCCACTAATAACGCCGGGGATGCATCTGAACGATGCCAGTATGTCGGGAACAGCAGAGATAGGCCCCTAATTTGTCGCGAAGAGGACTTCACTGCTTCTATATTAACTATCGTAACATTTATGAGAGGAATGCTCACAATTATTTTTGATTCCCCTTCTCCCCCTAATGAGGGAGTTCAGTCGGTCTAAGTGTCCGTAGGATAATGAGTTTAGGGTTAAACAACTGCATCCTTAGCAACAAAAACCTGAGAAATTCCAGAAGGACTCCTAGGGCTAGTGTAACGAATATTAATAATATGCCCTGAAATCTTAAAGAATGCATCGCCCTAGGGGTGAGCGCTTTCAGGCCCTCCCCTAAGACAAAATGACCTTGCGCCAGTACCTAGTACTGGGTGGCTGAAATGACCTTACCATTGAGAGGTAGGGTAAAGAGGACTTTTCTACAATGGCTAGACTGACTGCCGCCAGGCTCACTTTGAGCGAAACGGAGCGGAGCGACTTAGAGCAATTGATTCGACGTCAGCGGACGTCACAGCAGCTCGCTTTGCGCGCCAAGATTATCCTCACAGCTGATGAGGGCAAAGGCCATGGCGAAATCGCCCGAGACTTGGGGGTCAGCAAAGAGATGAGTCGCCGCTGGCGGGGGCGTTGGCTGGAGTTGAGTCAACAACAGGTCGCTGTGGAAGAGCGCCTACAGGATGTCCCTCGTCCCGGGGCTCCGGCTACCTTTAGCCTCGAACAAATCACGCAACTCTATGCCCTAGCTTGTGCACCGCCCGAGCAGTATGGCCGCCCCATCAGTCATTGGACCCCTGGAGAACTGGCCGATGAACTGAGCAAGCAGGGAATTGTCGAGAGTATCAGTCCCCGTCATGTGGGCCGACTGTTGGCCGAGGCTGACCTCAAACCCCACCAGAGCCGTTACTGGCTCTCCCCCCCCCCGACCCTAACTTCGAGGACAAAGTCAAAGACATTTGCCAGGTCTACGAACAGGCTGCCACTCGTGCCGAACACGGCGAGCTGACCTTCAGCCTGGATGAGATGACGGGAATCCAGGCTCTGGAACGGACGATGCCTGACATCGCCATGAAGCCGGGACGCTGTACCCGCATTGAGTTTGAGTATATTCGCCATGGCACTCAAACCCTGATTGCCTCATTCAATGTCGCTACCGGACAGGTGGATCAGGCCACCGTGGGAGACACCCGCACCGAGCAAGACCTCGAGAGTCACCTCAGAGCCTTACTGGCCCAAGTTCCAGATGCCTCCAAGATTCATCTGGTCATGGATTGCCTCAACACTCATCAATCGGAATCTCTCGTCCGACTGGTGGCGGAACGCGAGGAAAAACCGATTCATCTGGGCCAGAAAGGGAAGACGGGCATTCTCCTGTCTATGGCGACCCGAGCGGCGTTCTTGAGCGACCCCAGCCATCGACTGGTCGTTCACTTCACCCCCAAGCATTGCTCCTGGCTCAATCAAATTGAGCTTGGGTTCTCCATCCTGGTACGTAAGCTACTCCGACGTTCGAGTTTTACCAGTCAAGCCCAACTCAAGGCGAAGATTTTAGCGTTTGTCGATTACTTCAATCGCACCATGGCTAAGCCCTTCAAGTGGAACTACACGGGTAAGCCCTTGGTCGCATAAATGCCTTGGCCACTTCCGCCAAGCAGTACTAGTACGTAAAGGCACAAGTAAGAAGGCAAAAGGATGAAAAGGAATTCCTTGTCTCACAAGGGCTCCTGCTCCACTAAATGGTCAAGTCATTTATGCCGTCAAGTACTAAGATGCCGAATCCTTGAAGGTGCAATTCTTGTGGGTCAGGTAAGATGCCTGACTGTGGATAGCCGGGACGGCTATCCCACGTTATTTGATCTCTACTAAGTTGTTGTGGGCACGTAGTTGTTGTGGGCACGTTTCTCTAACTAATCGAGCCACGAGCTTACCCAAGGGCGGCTTGAAGCTGTTGCTGAGCTGTTGCCAAAGCCTCCGGTAGCTTCTCGGGATCGCGACCCCCAGCCTGGGCCAAATTGGGCCGACCGCCGCCGCCGCCGCCACAGAGTTGGGCAATACCACCGATGAACTTACCTGCTTGAAGTTTTTTGGCCAGGGCCGTGGGGCCAAAGGCGGCGACAAGGCTGACCTTGCCCGCTTCGGGGCTAGAGCCCAGAACTACGGCTCCATCCTCCAGCTTTTGCAGGAGGCGTTCGGCGGCGGTCTTGAGGGCATCGGCGCTGACGCCCTCAAGTTCTGCGACCAGAACCTTGACGCCGCCAATGGTGTCGGCCTGATCCAGCAATTGGTCAGATTTGACTACCGCCAGTTCAGCCCGTAGGGTGTCGAGTTCCTTCTGAGCAGTTTTGAGGTTATTTTGGAGCGCAGTGACCCGGTCAGGGAGTTCCTCCGGCTGCACCTTGAACCGTTCTGCAAGGTCTCGGACTACGGCATCGCGCACATTCAGGTAGGCCAGTACGGCGGGTCCAGCTACGGCCTCAATGCGGCGAATCCCTGAAGCCACGCCGGTTTCTGAGATGATCTTGAACAGACCAATCTCGGCGGTGTTTCCGACATGGGTACCGCCACACAGCTCCATAGAGACGCCGGGGAAGTCGATTACCCGGACTTCAGCGCCGTATTTTTCGCCAAACATTGCGATCGCGCCCTTGGCCTTTGCGGCCTCAATGGGCATCACCGCAACTTCAGCACCATGGCTTTCGGCAATCCAGGTATTGACCTGCTCCTCCACCTGCTGCACCTCCTCTGGTGTCAGGGCACGGGGACAGTTGAAGTCAAACCGCAGGCGATCAAAATCCACTAGAGAACCCGCCTGGGAGATGTCGTCAGAGACCCGTTTTTTCAGCGCCGCTTGGAGCAGATGGGTGGCGGTGTGGTTCGCCATTACCCGCCGCCGACAGGCTCGGTCAATCTGGGCGGTAACTTGAGCCCCCACCGTGGCAGTGCCCCGCTCCACCCGACCTCGATGGAGGAAGAAACCAGATTCCTTTTGCACATCCTCCACACGAATGACAAAATCTTCCCCCGCCAAGTAACCACGATCGCCTACCTGGCCCCCGGACTCTCCATAAAATGGGGTTTCCGCCAGCACCACTTGGACTTCAGTTCCCGCCGGGACCGTTTCCCGACCTACCCCATTTACCATCAGCGCCGCCACAGCACTGGTTCCCACCGCTGCATCATACCCAATAAATTCCGTGGGATGAATAGCATCCGCTAGCCGGTCCAAACTGCCTTGGGCGGTCAGGTCAATGGTTTCGTGGGCGTCCTTAGAGCGTTGACGCTGCTCCGCCATAGACACCGCAAAGCCCGCCTCATCCACCGTCAACCCCTGCTCCTCGGCGATCTCCTGGGTCAATTCCAAGGGAAAGCCATAGGTGTCGTAGAGGACAAAGGCATCGGCCCCGGAAATTTGCCCCTGGGCCTGGGCCAGAATTTCCGTTAGCAGCTTTTCCCCCCGCTCCAGGGTTTCCAGGAACCGGGCCTCTTCCCGATCCAGTTCCGCTGTAATTGCCCCTTCCCGTTCCCGCACATTGGGGAAGGCGGTTTCCGAGAGCTGGATCGCTGCTGCGGCCACCCGACTAATGAAGGCTCCTTCGATTCCCAGCAGTCGCCCATGGCGCACCACCCGTCGGATCAGCCGCCGCAGTACGTAGCCCCGGCCCCCATTGGAGGCGGTGATGCCATCGGCAACCATGTGGATCACCGCCCGCACGTGATCCCCAATCACCTTCAGGGAAACCTGAGTTTTCTCGTCACTCTGGTAATAATTCAGCCCCGCCAACTGTGCCGCCGTCTCGATGATGGGGAAGATCAGATCCGTCTCGTAGTTATTGGGTACCCGCTGGAGAATCTGGGCCATGCGCTCCAGACCCATGCCCGTGTCAATATTCTGGTTTTGCAACGGGGTGAGGTGGCCCTCTGTGTCCCGGTTGTACTGCATGAACACCAGGTTGTAGAACTCGATGAAGCGGCTGTCGTCCTCCAGATCCAGGTGATCATCCCCCAACTCGGGGTGGAAGTCGTAGTAAATCTCGGAGCAGGGGCCACAGGGTCCCGTGGGGCCAGAGGCCCAAAAGTTATCCTCTTCCCCCATGCGGATAATGCGGTGGGGAGGGATGCCCACGTGGTCGCGCCAGAGGGCAAAGGCATCGTCGTCATCTCGAAAGACACTGACCACCAACCGTTCCGGCGGCAACTTGTAGACCTCGGTGGACAGTTCCCAGGCCCATGCGATCGCATCTTTTTTGAAATAGTCGCCGAAGCTAAAGTTGCCCAGCATCTCAAAAAAGGTGTGGTGACGGGCGGTGCGCCCCACATTCTCGATGTCATTAGTGCGAATACACTTTTGAGAGGTTGTGGCGCGCGGGCTAGGGGCAGGGCGCTGCCCCAGAAAAATAGGTTTGAAGGGCAGCATCCCCGCGATGGTCAATAATACCGTGGGATCCTCAGGCACCAAGGAGGCACTAGGCTCAATCCGGTGCCCCTTCGCAGCATAGAACTCTAGGAAGGCTTGGCGAATTGCAGCTCCGCTGGTGACGACGGCAGAAGAGGGGGAGGATACCATGGGGACTCAACTAGGAACGGTCAAAGGACAGGATCAAGGAGCTGGATCAACGAACTGGATCAACGAACTGGAAAACCGTACTGGCGGAAAATCTAGCGCCGTACCCTGAAGGAGATGCCCTTACCCTCCTATTGTGAAGGATAGTTGCCCCTCTCGTGGCACTCTAGGCGGGCTACTCTAGCAAATTTTCCCGGCAAGTGCTGACTTCGCTACAGTGGCTATGTAGGGTCGCCGCCCCCAGTAGACCTAGCCTGATCCAAATTCATCGCCTGAATCGTACATTCACTTGTATTCGGGAGTTTGTACTCTAGCCCCTCTCAGAGTCAATTACCCAAATATTCCCTAAGAATCGGCCTATTTTGGGTCATTACCATAGCCATTCCGGGTTCTCCCTGGGACAATCAAAGCTGTAATGAACGTCGTTAGTGATGCCAATATGGGGCAAACCCGCTTCTTAGATATTGCATATTCCCGAATATCCGCTATTGGAGCCTAATTCGCTGCTGATCAGGGACATTTCCCTCGCCTTCACCGTAATGGACCCTGGAACTAGAGGACTCTCCTTGGCCGCTTCTGCGTGGTTGAGCTGGGGTATTTCCACTCTGGGATAGGTCCGAGATCACAGTGCTAGGCTATCCTGCGAAGTCGTCATTAAGAGACGCCACCACACCCTAAGGGCCGCAGTGAATGGTATGTGTTCGCCCAAGTCAACCAATCGCTTCAGTTCATGGATGCATCGGTCTTAATTGTCGGGGCTAAGCCCTTCTGTGATCGCCTGCTCCAGAGGGTACAAGGTTTGGCTAGCAGAACACGATGGCAGGCAGAGGACGCCGCCACCGCCGTCTCCTTGGCCACTAGGCATCAACCCGATCTAGTTTTGCTGGAAGCCCGTGATCCGGCCAACTGGGAGTTGTGCCATGCCCTGCACCGCTATCATTCCCCCTTGAGAATGTATTGCATCCTCATAGATGATTCGGACTTGGGTGCGGCACCCTCGCCCCAAGCGCTCCTCCAATATCAGGCCCGCCAAATTGCCAAGTCCCTCGCCAGCGGAGCCGATAGCTACCTTTGGTATCCCCTTCTAGGGGATAAATATGCAGAACCTGGCCCTACATCACAATCCGCACAATCCGCGTCCCAGGGTACGCAAGCGGGCGTTGCCGATGCCCTAGAAGAACTGTTCCACGCCTATCTCAAGGTGGGGGAAGACCGGGTACGGGCCTACCGAGAACTCTCCCAGACCAATGATCTTCTCTCTGCGATCGCCCTTGTCGATGCCCTCACTAAATTAGGCAATCGTCGCGCCTTCGACTGGGAAATGCCCCGCCAGATTGAGGCTGCTCGCGCTCAGGGGGATGCCTTGAGCTTGCTGATTCTGGACATCGACTATTTCAAAACCATCAACGACCGCTATGGTCATTTAGTCGGGGATCAGGTGCTGGAGATGTTTTCGGATCGCCTGCGCCACAATATGCGCTTTTACGAAACCCCCTTTCGCTACGGTGGGGAAGAATTTGTAGTACTGCTGCAATCTGCCAACCTGGCAGAGGGAGAACGGGCAGGGGAGCGCCTCCGCCGCCTGATTGGAGATGTGCCCTTCATCATTGATGGCACCCAGGATCTAGCCCTCACCGTTAGCGTGGGGGTGGGCACCCTTCTGCCCACTGATGATGGAAAGGGCAGAAAACTCCTAGCCCGAGCCGATAGCCATCTACTGAAGGCTAAAAACGGGGGGCGAAATCGGGTTGTCAGTGGGTGATACGGGCAGGCTAACTCCCTGGGAGTGGCTTCGCCAACGCCTTTCTTGAATGCCGTTAGGCTATACACCCCATCACTCCCCCACTCCCCGCCATAGGCTAAGATGTCAATAATTTCAAACAGGGGTTGCCTAAACGACTTCTGTCTGAGCCCAAGCCCTTGTACGAACTGAAAGTCCATGACCTCCTACGCTACTTCCACCGTCCGTGCCGATATGGGAGAACTGCGCCGCCTGCGGAGCCTGTTGCCACCGGAACTCCAGAGTTGGGTAACGGTAGAAGCGGCTACGGATGTGACGCCGCCCCTGATCACGAGTGAAGAACTGGGTAAGGATCAGGTGGAAATTCAGGTTGACTTGGCAAAGTGGGAAGGCTTGGCTCTCGACCAGCGCAACCTGATGTTCTGGCATGAGGTGGGCCGTATTCAAAACGACACGATCCCCCGTGATGGATGGGAAATGGCGGCTCTGGCCATTGGTCTGGGGGGTGCTATTGGGGAACTCTGGGTCCAAGATGGGCTGCTGTTGATCTTGGCCCTGGCCCTCTGTAGCTTCTCTGGCTGGCGACTCTATCGCCGCAACAATCCCCAAAAGACCCTGGTGGAAGATATTGACGCCGACGAACGGGCAATCGCGATCGCAACTCGCTTTGGCTATACCCTGCCCAATGCCTATAAGAGTTTGGGCAGTGCCCTCAAGACCCTCATCGAGCAGACCCCCAAGAAGCGCAAGCGGGATCAATATATTAAGCGTCTAGACGCTCTAAAAAAGAGCGCCGCCAAAGCTAAGGACCGAGTCCGGAGTAGTGAGCCCCGGCCTGCCTACTAAGAGATTTCCAACCTAAATCACGACCTGAAGCGTCCTCAATCGATTGAGGGCCGCTGCCAGTTCTAGGGCACGGAAGTAGACCAGATCCCCTCGCCGCCGATCATCTAGGCAATCTAGTCCCTGGGTTTTTAGATCGGCCAGTACCGCGTCTAGAACTCCTGCCAGTGGTTTCTGGCCGTCGAGGTAATGGCGCTGGGCATGGACAATGGCCACCGCGATCGCGCGCGCCTGTCCCGGTTCCACCAATTGCTCCACCGCCGACAGGTCAATCTCCTCCGTGCCAAAGCGAATCTCATCGGTAGAGCGGACCTTTAACTTCACGTCCCGTTTGCCCTGACTGGGGTCGATACCCTGGGGTCGGATACGACGGGGGGTGAGACGGCCAAAGTGCAGCCCGCCTTCGGTCGCACGGTCGGTGCGATATTTGGCTGCAATGGCTTGGGCTTGGGCCGTAACGTCCTGGGGCACGTAGCTATCTAGGGCGATGACCGTATCCGCCATATCAAAGTAATCACCGCTGCCCCCCATCACCAGAACGGTAGAGACGCCGTGATCCCCCCACAATTGCCGAACCTTGTCTACAAAGGGGGTAATGGGCTCCCGATCCTTGGCAATCAACGCCTGCATCCGGCGATCGCGAATCATGAAATTCGTCGCCGATGTATCTTCATCCACCAGTAACACCTTGGCCCCGACCTCTAGCGCTTCCATAATGTTGGCCGCTTGGGACGTACTACCGCTGGCATTGGAGGTGGAAAAGGCGCAGGTGGATTTACCCTGGGGCAAGTGATTGATAAAGGGGGAGATATCCACGCCAGTAACACTGCGACCATCCTCCGCCCGCACCTTAAAGGCACTGGGATCCGCCACTACATACTCCCGGCCATCCCCTGGGATATGGTTGTAAATCCCCATCTCCAGTGCCTTTAGCAGCGTAGACTTGCCGTGGTAGCCACCGCCGACAATTAACGTAATGCCTTGGGGGATACCCATGCCGGTGATACGCCCACCGTTGGGCAGGTCCACCATCACTCGCAGCGACTCCGGTGACTGGAAGGGTGTTGCCGCTTCTAGTAGGGGCCGCTCATCCACCCCACTGCGGCGGGGTAAAATCGCCCCATCCGCCACAAAGGCCACCAGCCCTAAAGTTTCTAGGTGCGATCGCAACCAATCCCCATCCTCGATCACGGTGACATGGCGCTCAATTTCCGATGCAGATAGACTGCCATAACAGGCCGTGGCCAGCACGATGTCGGGCACATCTTCCCCCAACAGTTCCGCCGCCTGCCTGCCTACAATGCGGCGACCAAAGGCCGGGAGCCCCACGGTGAAACGGAGTTCTACCCCCGCCTCTGATACCTGGGCAGCACTGCGGCCCAGCACCGCTTGAGAAGGCCGGACGATTTCAATCAGGCCACTTTTGCCCGATCCCCGTCGAGGGGATGGTCCTCGGGTCGCCTGATAAAACTGGCGGGTGAGATAGTCCGCCAGCGCTACGGCCCGACTGGAGTTACGGTACAGATCTGTCGGAAACTGGGCCACTGACTGGGGAATCCAGACCCGTGCCTGACTGGGGGCAGCGAAGGGATCCCCCTGGATATAGTCCAGATATAGGGTAAAGTCGCCGCAGTCGTAGGCTCCCTGAAGAGACTTGTAAGCTTTGTAGCTTTGGCCATCGAGGCCCAGCAGAAGGCTTCGGAGTTGGTCTTGGGACAATAGAGTCAAAGCAGTACTCAAAAATCAACACAAAAATCAACAACTAGAGAACCCAGCGTAGGCTGGGTCCAGGTACGCCGACCCAGCTGACATAAGGCGGTATCCCTCTAACTGGGTCAATGGACCCAGCCTACGGTATGGGGGTGAGCGTAGGCTGGGGCTCCCCTCACTCCCTCACCCCCATACCCTGATCTAGATCACAGGGAATCGGAGAAAAGATCATAGGGGAAATTCCGGTCCATCACTGGAAAATCCGGGGTAGGGGTTGATATTAATAACGTCCCCCTCCGAAGCCCTCCTCATGCTGTGCCCTGTCCCCCACTCCCCCTTGGCTTCCCGTCCCTTGGTCACCCCCGTTCTAGCCCGACTGAAGCGCCCCCTAGCACTCCTGGCCCTGGGTCTTGGGCTGTTGGCGACTGGCCCTATCACCTCCAGCGCAGTGGCTCAAACCTCAGCATCCCCTTCAATCCTGGCGGATGGCACCTACCTCTATGGTGAAGCGCCAGAAGCGGGACAGCACGGCTCCACTTATATTGTGATGCAGGTGAAAAATGGACAGGCGACGGGAGCCTTCTACATGCCCGCCTCCTCCTTCGACTGCTTTCACGGTCAGGTGAGGGCCACCACCCTCACCGCCACTATCATCAACAGCTATGATCAAACCGCCTACGACTACGCCCTCGCCTTTAGCGGCGAAAGTGCGATCGCGGCAGTGGGCGGTGGGGCTCCTACCCTTACCCTAGATGGCTTCCACGCCATCAACACCCTCAGCAACCTAGACCATGAGGTTCTGGCCACCTGTCAGGCCATCCTACCCCGCTAGGACTGCCCCAATCTGGCAATCGACTCCCTATGCTCCACAACCCCGATCCCCGCATTGCCCTCAGTTGGGTTATTCAAGACATCCACCGACGGGGCTGGGCCACGGGCACAGGCGGCAACTTCAGTGCCGTCCTAGGACGATATCCCCTACGGTTGCTCATGGCCCCCAGCGGCGTAGATAAAGGACTGGTGCAGCCCCAAGATCTGATTGAGGTGGATGCCCAGGCCCAAGTTATCGGGGGCTCGGGTAAAGCTTCGGCAGAAACCTTACTCCACCTGGCTATTGTTAAGGAAAGGGGGGCCGGGGCCGTCCTCCATACCCACTCAGTCTTTAACACCCTGCTGTCGATGCACTATGCGCCCCAAGGTGAGATTGCGATCGCGGGCTATGAAATGCTTAAGGGCCTAGAGGGTGTTACCACCCACAACATCACGGTAGCGCTCCCGATTGTGCCCAATAGTCAAGATATGGCAGAGATCAGCCAAACTGTACGTGCCTTACTACAACAGCCGACACCGCCCTATGGCATCCTGCTGGCAGGCCACGGCCTCTACACCTGGGGTAAAACCCTGTTCCAAGCCCGTCGCCACCTCGAAATCCTCGAATTTCTCTTGGAACTGACTTACCGCAAGCTGACCCTCATTCACTAAGAGCAGGTTTCCATCAGTCGGTTTTCAGCCCCCGCTTAAGCCCAGTCCGATGACTCTTTTTGATGGGACTTAACATTTGTTATAAGTTACACAAAATATACAGTCCGCCACGAGACGTTAGATGGTGATCTGGTCCCCAGGAAGATGTGCTCGAAATCACAATGCTTTCAAGGCTTGGGGCGAAAATCGAAGGCCCCGAAACAGTACAAATGAACTTTGCAAAACCCCACCTCTTTAGGGTCTAAAGGGGGCTGATGATGCTCTTGAGGACTGGTACCTATCTAGGAGGAACGGCTACAATCGTGGAGGTCCAGCCAAAGCTGCTCAACCTCATCTGACACAGGGTGTTTATCTGCGACAGGAGACAGGCACAGTTCGGCTTAATTTTTAGAGTTTTCGGCTTAGCTCAGATATTTTTCTCGGCCAGCGTTATTTACAGGATTGACGCTTTGCTGAGTTTACGCTTGTTTCTTGACTTGCCCTGGCAACAGTGGCCCGTCAAAATTTGGGAGTGCTAAGCTGAAGGACCTTTACGACTCAGGAATCACGAAGGAGCACGAGGAACGCGGCATGACTCAAGCGAATGAATTGCTCACCACCATTAAGCCAGCGGAGGCCGATCTTGATATGCTGATTGGTGCCGATGCCGAACCGATTATTGCTGGCACCATTGAAGAAGAAGCGCCAGAAAAGGCTGGTAAGGGCAAGACATCTCGACGCCGTACCCAGACTAAAAAGAAGCACTACACCGAAGATTCCATTCGCCTCTATCTCCAGGAAATTGGCCGCATTCGCCTCTTGCGCGCTGAAGAAGAGATCGAGCTAGCCCGAAAAATTGCCGACCTGCTAGAGCTAGAGCGGGTTTATGACCAACTGGCGGAAACTCTTCAGCGGGATCCCCAAGATGCGGAATGGGCCGAAGCGGTGGACATGCCCCTGCCGAAGTTTCAGCGCCGCCTCCACATTGGTCGCCGCGCTAAGGACAAGATGGTGCAGTCCAACCTGCGTCTAGTGGTCTCCATTGCTAAGAAGTACATGAACCGAGGGCTATCCTTTCAGGATTTGATTCAGGAAGGTAGCTTGGGTCTGATTCGGGCAGCGGAAAAGTTTGACCACGAAAAGGGCTATAAGTTCTCTACCTACGCTACTTGGTGGATTCGTCAGGCCATTACCCGTGCGATCGCAGATCAGTCCCGCACCATTCGCCTCCCGGTGCACCTCTACGAAACCATCTCTCGTATCAAGAAAACCACCAAGCTCCTGTCCCAAGAAATGGGACGCAAGCCGACGGAAGAAGAAATCGCCACTCGCATGGAAATGACCATCGAGAAACTTCGATTTATTGCCAAGTCGGCCCAATTGCCCATCTCCCTAGAGACCCCAATCGGTAAAGAAGAGGACTCTCGCCTCGGAGACTTTATTGAATCCGATGGGGAGACCCCTGAAGATGAAGTGTCCAAAAGCCTTCTACGGGAAGACCTAGAGAGCGTTCTAGGCACCCTCAGCGCCCGAGAAAGGGACGTGCTGCGGCTGCGCTACGGTCTAGATGATGGCCGCATGAAAACCTTGGAGGAAATTGGCCAGATTTTCAACGTTACCCGCGAACGCATTCGCCAAATTGAGGCTAAGGCCCTGCGCAAACTTCGTCACCCCAACCGCAACAGTATCCTCAAGGAATATATCCGCTAAGGGGGTATCAACGTAAGCCGAGACAATATTGGTTCCGAAGAATTCAGGAGTCAGGAGTCAGAATCCAGTACTCTCCTAGATTCTGGCTCCTAACTCCTAACCCTTCCCCAAGAGATTTGTCCCGCTTTGAGTTGATACCCCTAGACTCCTAGAAACGCTCTGGTTTCCCAGGAAACTGGAGCGTTCTTTTTTTACATATTTTCACAAGTTATAGCCCGACAAATAGTGGACAGGTGTACCAGTTGCGAGTACAATTGTTCTGATAAACATTTCTCGGACGTAACTGCGATGGAAGCCCTCACCGATGCCCAGCAGGAGCTTTACGATTGGCTGGTGGACTACATTCGCGAACACCAGCACTCCCCTTCCATTCGGCAGATGATGCGAGCCATGGGGCTGAAGTCCCCCGCTCCGATTCAGAGCCGCCTCGATCATCTGCGGAAAAAGGGCTACATCGATTGGAGCGAGGGTCAAGCCCGTACCATCCGCATTTTGCAAAGCACCCAAGGTGTCCCCATCTACGGCACCATTGCGGCGGGCTATGTGAATGCCGTCTTCACCGACAACGTAGATCGCCTGGATATGGCAGGGGTACCCATTAAGGCGGGCGACTATGCCCTCCAAGTGACGGGAGACAGCATGGTGGGAGCCATGATTCAGGATGGTGACATCGTCATCATGCGTCCGGTCAAAGATCCCCAGTCCATTCGGGAAGGCACTATCGTCGCCGCCCGCGTCGAGGATGGTACCACACTGAAATATTTCCATCGCAACGACAACCAAATTCGTCTGATCCCTGCTAATCCGGCCTATCCCGTACAGGAGTTCCCCGCTACTCAGGTGGATGTGCAGGGTCGTTTAGTGGCCGTGTGGCGGGGCTATTTCGATTAGGGTCAACCGGCGTCCCCGTCGGAGTAATACACTAATCCTGTTGTTGGGAGCCGGATCAATGTCTTTCCTAGGAAAAACATTGGGGGCTGAGGATTGGGTGGATGAAGTTTCGAGCATTCCTCACGGGACTGGCCGCGATCGCAGGTGCCCTGCTGGTGCTGGGGGGCGTTGGCTTTTGGAACCTGACCGCAAATAATCCGATGGCGCTTTTGGCCCAGGGCGGACAGCCGGCCCCCTTCGCAGCCCAGTTTGTACCCCGTCAGTCTCCCCTGATGGTGTCCCTCTTGGCTCGCCCCGATCGCCTTTGGAAACTACGGCAAGTGTTGACGCCCGCAGACCGACGGTTTCAGTCGCGGCGAGACTGGCAGACCCTGCAAGCGGGGCTACAGCGGGTCAGCGGCCTTGACTACGAGACGGATTTACGCCCTTGGTTGGGGGACGAAATTACCTTTGCCGTCACATCGGCAGATCTGGACAAAACCCCGGAGAATGGGCAGCAGCCCGGATATTTGTTGGTGCTTACCAGTCGCAAAGGACTCGCGGCACGGGAGGCAGTGCATTTTTTTTGGCAGCAGCGCGCGATCGCAGGGGAGGAGTTGGTCTTTGAGCCCCTATCGGGCCTGACCCTAATCTACAATCGCTCTCAATCCCAGGATCCTGCCACCCGTGACTTCCGCCCCCTTGCTTCTACGGTGGTGGGGGATCGCTATATTCTGATGGCTAACGATCCCCAGGTGCTGCGGCAGGCCATCGCTACCTTTCAGGCCCCCGATATTAGCTTGGCCCAGGAGGTTACCTACCGCCGCCTGATCGCCGACCTCCCCCCAGGGCGGATCGGCTGGATGTATGGCACGCTGCCCGCCACCCTAGACTGGCTGGGCCTTGATCCACCCTTGAGTCCCGCTGACCTTGGTGCAGGAACTCAACTCCAACGGTTCTTCCTATCTTGGCGAGCCAGCAAAACGGGGTTGATTGCGGATACTGCTCTGGTTCCCCGCCCCGGTGCTGAATTTGCTCAGGTGGAAGGGCCGACTCCTGGGGCAACAGCAGCGATGGCTTGGCTCCCAGCCCAATCGGTGCTGGCTCTGGGAGGGGGTAATTTGCCCCAATTCTGGCAGGGGGTGATGGCGAATGTGGGGGGTTACGGTCTCGCCTCGACTTGGCAGCCCCTAGGGGAGCACCTTGCCCTAGGGGCTGCGGTGCTTCCCCAGGCGGTGCCCAATCTCTGGGCTCAGGCCCCCGGTACCTATGCCCTGGGTTGGCTTGCGGAGCAACAGGATTGGATTTTTGTTTCTCAACAGGGCTCCGATTCTAGGGCCGTTGCTCAGTTGGATAACTTGGCTCAACAGCGGGGCTGGGGGGTCGGTCGGCTCATGCTGGGGAAACAGCCCGTCACAGCCTGGACTCAACTGTCCATTGCCCCTGGCAGCGCCGCCGCCCTACGGGTGCAAGCTGATATCGTGGCGGTCCATACCCAAGTTCAGGGCTATGAGCTATTTGCCACTTCTTTGGCAGCACTCCAGCAGTCTCTCCAGGCTCCCACGATGGGATCGGTACTCACGGTTCCCGCTATGAACCCCCAGCAGAGGGATCCTTTGTGGCAGCCTGAGTCGCGATCTCACGGTTCTCCCCTGATCTATCTCAACTGGCCTCGATTGCGACCCTATCTTTTAGCCCAATGGCCCTGGCTGCGGTTGCTAGATCAGGTAGCGGAACCCGTCACCGCCTATGTGGGGCCGATTTTAGTGCGTACGGAGTCTGGGAGCAATACAATGCAGCGCGTCCAGGTGGACATTGCCCTATCTGCTCCCTGACCCCAAGGCTATCTAAAACCCCCCCGATTTGGGGGATAAGGCGATGTACTTTACAGTGTTGAAGCTAAGTTCAGGCCAACAGGACCAAATCTATGGGTAGGCTCTTGGGAATATTTAATCTGAGACCTGATTCCCTGGTTTGGACCCCAGGGGTTGATGGAACTGATTCACGCTTTTGTCTCTGGCCAGTTCTAAGGCAACCAGTTCCAGCTACAGGTCAGTGTCAGCACCGGCCTGTAGCTGAACCCACCTGAGCTGGATCCTTCTGAATCTGGGCCGGTCACCTGCCCTAAGCGTTTAATTCATTGAGGACATTATGGATTCGAGCGTCAAGATCATAGAACCTGCTGGTATTCTCGACAGCACTCAAGCCGATGCCTTTAGAGCACAGGTGGATGAAGCTCTAGCCACTGGGACCAATACCTTGCTGATTGACCTTAAGGATATTTCCTTTGTCGATAGTTCTGGGTTGGGGGCCTTGGTTATGGTCTTGAAAAAGGTGCGGGCTGCCCAAAAGGAGATGTATGTGTGCTCCATTAACGACCAGGTGCGAATGCTGTTTGAACTCACCAGCATGGATCGGGTGTTTGAAGTATTGCCCGATCGCACAGCCTTTGAGAACAAAGTCGCCCAGTCGCCCAGAAGTCTCTAACCTTTCCAGAGATAGCCAAATTCTCCTCCAGTAGGTTGTCTGGTGGCTTGGGGGAGCTGCATTGTGGGCTCCGGTCCTGAAACCAGATCCCGCTCATGTCAGGGGAGCAAGGGGGCTAGTTGAGGCAGACTTCTAGCAGGGAGAGATCATCGGCAAAGGTGCCTTGCTGGTTATAGCCCCCCACCTGCTGCAAAATATCATCGACGGTGCGCTGGGGCGTCATTTGGGCCAGGATATCTACGAAGGAATCTAGGCCCAACAGGGTTTGGTCTGCCTGAAGGATCTCGTAGATGCCATCGCTGAAAACGTAGAGGCGGCTATTGGGGGGGACCTGGCAGCGCTGCCAGGTGTAGGTAGCGTCGGGGAGCATACCGATGGGCATTCCAGCGGTGCGGAGGCGTTCAATAGTGACGTTGCCAGGAACGGCCTCTGACACGAGGACAGCGGGGGGATGGCCAGCACTGGCGTAGAGGAGTTGCTGGTTGGCACGGTTGTAGACACCGTACCAGATGGTGAAGTATTTTTCGTTCTGATCGTTCATCTGAAAGGTCTCGTTCAGGGCTTTGAGAACCTTTTCAGGGCGGTAAAAGTTCACATCGGGCAGGGATTGCGATCGCAATACATTCAGGACCGATGTGGATAGGAGGGCGGAGCCCAGACCATGACCGGAGACATCCAGCAGGTAAATGACCAGATAATCGGGATCGAGCCAGTAGTAGTCGTAGCAATCCCCCCCTAGTAAGCGAGAGGGAATGAATCGGGAGCGGATGGTGACATGCTCGGTTAGATCCACGGGCAATAGGGATCGTACATAGGCTTCCGCCTCTGACAATTCCGCTTCTAGGAGATGCTTTTGCTTTTGGAGATCGCGGGTCAACTGCCACATCCGGATGCCCGCCCGCACCCGCGCCTTAATTTCCGCCGGGTCTACGGGCTTGATAAGCAGATCATCGGCCCCCATCTCTAGGGCTTCAATGCGCTTAGCACTGCTCCGGCGCGTCGCCAGCATCAGGCAGAGGGTTGTGGATAGGGCCGGAGTACCGTGGATGTGCTGACAAATGCTGAGGCCAGTATGGTCTCCCGGTAGATCCCAATCGCAGATGACCATGGCGGGTTGATTCTGGGCTAGCTTTTCTAGGGCAGTGGCTCCATCCGCTGCCCAGCCTAGGTCATAGCCTTCGCCCTCTAGCACTCGCTGGAGTATTTGGCGGCTGGTCTGATCTGCCCCGATCACAAGAATTTGGGTCATATTCCGATGTAGAAGTAAGCGCCCCGGAGTCGTGGTATTGGCTGTTGTAACGGTCACCATGTCCTTTAGCGTAGGGGGCCAGAGCCCCTTCTGGTTGGACTGGGACAGTCTAGGGGGCATGGCGTTGCCGATCCCAGTTTGCCCTACTCGGTATACTCGGTAGCCTTTTGCAGTTATATCTTGGTTTCAGACAGGCGTGCAGACATGGTCAGCCTTTTGCCCTGATCCGACTAGCCCTTTGGGGGGTTTAGAGCTACGCTGTCTAGGGCGTGCGGACAGTTAACGGGGAAACCCTTGCGGGATAGGGATAGGCATCACCACGCCCGCCCTAATTAATCAAGCTAGGGGCTGTAACCGCTCCATAGCAAGGAATCTGGCTTTGATTGTCCACAGCCCCTAGTTCCTGGGACGATCTAGAAATTCCTGGGGTTATTTTAGAAATCCCCGATTTTCACCATGTGCTCAGGAGACTTGCTATGACCCTCTGGCAACAGGGAGAAACCCTAGAATTGACCATCACTGGTCTCAGCAGCAGCGGGGATGGCGTGGGGCGCTGGGAGAACCGGGTGGTGTTTGTGCCGGATACGGTTCCGGGTGATCACATTCAGGCACGGTTGGTATTTGTCAAACCCACCTTTGGGCGCGGGAAACTGCTGGAGGTACGGGAGCCGGGGCGCGATCGCGTGCGGCCCCCCTGTATCGTGGCGGACAAGTGTGGTGGCTGTCAGTGGCAGACCCTGACCTATGAAGCCCAACTGACAGCCAAGGAACACCAAGTCATGGAGGCACTCCAGCGCGTCGGCGGCTTTTCAGATGTGAAGCTAGATCCCATTCTCGCCGCTGAGAATCCCCTCAGCTATCGCAACAAGGCGACCTATCCTCTGGGGGTCTCGGCGGAGGGCACGGTCAAGGCGGGATACTACCGCAAGGGCACCCACCAGATTGTCAACTTAAACCAATGTCCGGTCCAGGACGATCGATTGGATCCCCTGCTGGCGGAGGTGAAGCAGGATATTCAAACCCAGGGCTGGCCCATTTACGACGAGACCACCCATAGCGGTCTCCTGCGCCACTTGGTGCTGCGGGTGGGACGGCGCACGGGGGAGATTCTGCTAACGCTAGTGAGCACCACCTGGGATTTGCCCAATCTGGAGCAGGTTGCCGCCGAGTGGAAGGAGCGCTATCCCGCTCTGGCGGGGGTTTGTGTCAACCGCAATCCCGATCAAACCAACGCCATCTTCGGTCCGGAAACCCAGTACGTAGTGGGGCGGCCCTTTCTGGAGGAACGGTTTGCGGGGCTGCGCTTCCACATCTATCCCACCACCTTCTTTCAGGTGCATACAGAGCAGGCAGAACTGCTGGTGCGGTGTATCTTGGACCATCTCAAGCTCCAGGGGCGGGAAACTGTGGTGGATGCCTATTGTGGCATTGGTACGCTGACTCTGCCTCTAGCGCGGCGGGTGGGTTATTGCCTGGGGCTAGAGATGCAGGCGGAGGCCGTGGAGGTGGCGTCGGAAAATGCCCAGCTTAACGGCATTGAAAACATCAGCTTTCAGGTGGGAACTGTGGCCACGCTGCTCCCTCGGGTAACGAAAATCCTGGGGGGAGAGCAACCTGATGTGGTGGTGCTTGACCCGCCTCGCAAAGGCTGTGAGGCAGGAGTTTTGGAGGCCCTCCTAACGCTACGGCCCCAGCACATTGTCTATATGAGTTGCAACCCAGCTACCTTGGCGCGGGATTTGAAGCAACTGTGCGGGGGCGGCTATCACCTGAGTCGGGTACAGCCTGCGGATTTCTTTCCCCACACTGCCCATGTGGAGTGTGTCGCGTTTCTGGTAGCGTAGGATGAAAATTCCCTGCTGCTTTTCCCATGAAGTTTAGTCAGATCGCTGCCCGTCTTGGGTTACCTGTGCAGTCCAGCTTGAGCAGCGACAGCGGTGATGATCCCGACCTGACGGGGGTTGCAGCTATCCATTCGGCGGAGCCTGGAACCCTGAGCTATATCGAGGGGGGAAAGTTTGCGACCTATCTGGCCACGACTGGTGCCAGTGCGGTGATCTTGCCCCAGGATGCAGTTCTCCAGGCCCAGGCCACGGAGCGGGGGTTACCCTGGCTCAGTAGTACGGACCCACGTTTGGCCTTTGCCCGCGCGATCTCAATTTTTTACCAGCCTTTCCAACCCCAGCCGGGAATTCATCCCACGGCGGTGATTGATCCCAGCGTTCACCTAGGGGATCAGGTTTCCATCGGAGCCCATGTAGTGATTCAACCCAATGTCACCCTAGGGGCTGGGGTGTGTGTCCATCCCAATGTGGTGATCTATCCCGATGTGGTGGTGGGCGATCGCACGGTGCTCCACGCTAACTGTGTCCTCCATGAACGCACCCAGATCGGTGTGGACTGCGTTATCCATAGTGGGGCGGTTATTGGGGCTGAAGGGTTTGGCTTTACCTTTACCAATGGAGCCTGGGAGAAAATTCAGCAGTCTGGCTTTGCAGTTCTAGAGGATGGAGTTGAGGTGGGCTGTAACACCACTATCGATCGACCTACGGTGGGGGAAACCCGTATTGGGGCCAATACCAAGTTGGACAATTTGGTCCATATTGCCCACAACTGCCAGGTGGGCAAGAGCTGCGTTATGGCGGCCCAGGTGGGGCTAGCGGGGCAGGTGCAGGTGGGGGATCGGGCTATCCTAGGGGGTCAGGTGGGGGCTGCAAATCAGACCCAGATTGGGGCTGATGTCCAGGCCGGGGCTAAGGCGGGGCTCCATGGCCAGGTGGCTCCTGGATCTGTGGTTATGGGTAACCCAGCTTCCCCCTACCGTATCTTTCTCAAATCTTCCGCCATCTATAACCGTCTGCCGGATATGCAGCGCACTCTTCGGGATCTCCAGCGCCAGGTTGCGGACCTGCAACAGCGGTTGGAATCTTCCCAGTCGGAGGTGTCATGAGCATTTCACCAGGACTAGGGCGGCGGCGATGGGCAGTCAAGGCAATCAGCCTTCAGGACTGCTGGAGTTTGGAGGCAGCCAATCCGAGGACGTTCCGTCATGAAGTTTAGCGAGTTGGTGCAACGGCTGGCGGGGGAAATAGGAAGCTATGAGGTCTCTGTGGCTACGGATCCGGATCTAACTGGACTTTCCGCCATTGAAGAAACCCTACCCCAGACCCTGAGTTACATCGAGGGGGAGCGGTATGGGCACCACATCGCCACTACCGCCGCCAGTGCCCTGATTTTGCCCCTGAATGCCAAGCTCCAAACCCAAGCGTGCGATCGCGGTTTGGCCTGGATGGCAGTGAAGGAACCCCGTGTGGTGTTGGCCTGGGCTATTAACTGCTTTTATTGCCCCTGCCAGCCGGAGGCAGGAATTGCTCCAACGGCAACGATCCACCCCACTGCCCACCTTGCCCCGGATGTAGCGGTGGGGCCAAATGTGGTGGTTGGGCCGGGGGTGAAGGTGGGGGCTGGGGTATGCATTTACCCCAATGTGGTGATCTATCCCGGCGCGACCATCGGCGATCGCACGGTTCTCCATGCCAACTGCGTCATCCACGAGCGCAGCGAAATCGGCCCAGACTGCATCATCCACAGCGGTGCGGTGATTGGCTCCGAAGGCTTTGGCTTTGTCCCCATCCCCGACGGCTGGCTTAAAATGCCCCAGTCGGGTCGGGTCGTTCTCGCCGCCGGAGTGGAAATTGGTTGCAATACTGCTGTGGACCGCCCCGCCCTGGGCACCACCCAGATTGGTCGCAACACTAAGATTGACAACTTAGTACAGATCGCCCACGGTAGCAAGATTGGCGAAAATTGCGCGATCGCGGCCCAGGTAGGCATGGCCGGGGGCGTCAAAATCGGCCATCGGGTGATCCTCGCGGGACAGGTTGGCATCGTAGACCATGTGGAAATCGGTGATGGTGCGATCGCAACCGCCAAGGCAGGCGTCCACAGTTCTGTTTCCCCCGGCGCAATCGTCACCGGCATCCCCGCCATCCCCCACAAGCTTTTTCTCAAGGCCACCGCCATTTACAACCGTCTACCCGACATGTACCAAGGGCTGCGAAAGCTTCAGAAGGCAGCAGGAACTCGACAGGACATTGATAAATAAGCATGGGGTACAGTTTCCGCGCCCGTACGGAATATTCAATTCAAAACGAAACGACTAGATGACCCGGCACGGGGCAGGGCGGGTTTTGCGCCTCCCATTTGGGATTTCCCAGTAGACACGAGCTAAACCCGCCCCTACGGGATTTACCCCATCACTCCCCAACACCCCCCAACACCGGATCATCCGGCACAAGGGCAACCACCCTTCGGCTTCGCTCAGGACAGGCAAGGGATTGCCCCTACGGTTTGGCAACATCCATACCCAATCACCCTGTCACCCCCTGCATTGGGCGCGGAAACCACTCCCCCACTCCCCAATCCGGGTCACCCGGCGACAGCAGGGCGGGTTTTGAGCCTCCCATCCCGGATTCCCCATTAGATCCGAGCTAAACCCGCCCCTACGGGATTTACCCCAATACCCCAATACCCCAATACCCCAATACCCCATCACTCCCCAACACCCCATCAAGGGGATCACGGTTCTGCTTTACAATTTGTGCAACGTCTTTCGACTCTCCCTGCCTCCAAGTCCCGTTCTTTATAGCCTCCCCGCGACCCATCATGAGCACCGGATATCTGGCCCTGGTTCTGCACGCCCATCTACCCTACGTTCGCCACCCCGAAAGTGACTTTGTGCTGGAGGAAGAGTGGCTATTTGAGGCGATTACAGAAACCTACGTTCCCCTGATCACTATGTTCGAGGGGTTAAAACGGGACGGTATTGACTTCAAAATGACCATGAGCATGACACCGCCCCTAGTGTCGATGCTGCGGGATCCCCTACTCCAGGATCGCTACGACGATCACCTGGCCCAGTTGGAAGAACTCACGGAAATGGAGGTGGACCGCCACATCCACAATGGTCACCTGCGCTACTTGGCGGAGCACTACGCCCAGGAGTTCAACCATGTGCGCCAGGTCTGGGAAAAGTACGATCGCGACTTGGTTAAAGCCTTCAAGCAGTTCCAGGACAGTAATAACCTGGAAATCATCACCTGCGGGGCCACCCACGGCTACCTGCCCCTGATGAAGATGTACCCCCAGGCGGTGTGGGCACAGATTCAGGTCGCCTGTGAGAGCTACGAAGAGAACTTTGGTCGTGCCCCTAACGGCATTTGGCTACCGGAGTGTGCCTACTACGAAGGGCTAGAGCGGATGCTGGCGGATGCCGGACTGCGCTACTTCCTCACCGATGGCCACGGTATTCTCTACGCTCGTCCCCGGCCCCGCTTTGGCTCCTATGCCCCCATTTATACAGAAACGGGAGTCGCGGCCTTTGGGCGAGATCACGAGTCCTCCCAGCAGGTGTGGTCTTCCCAGGTGGGCTACCCTGGGGCCTCGGAATACCGGGAGTTCTACCGCGACCTGGGTTGGGATGCGGAGTATGAGTACATCAAGCCCTACATCATGCCCAACGGCCAGCGGAAGAATGTGGGCATCAAGTACCACAAGATCACCGGCAAGGGGCTGGGACTGTCCGATAAGGACTGGTACGACCCCTACTGGGCGCGGGAAAAGGCGGCGGAACATGCCGACAACTTTATGTTCAACCGGGAGCGCCAGGTGGAGCATCTCCACGGCATTATGCATCGCCCCCCCATCATTGTTTCCCCCTACGATGCAGAACTTTTTGGTCACTGGTGGTACGAAGGCCCTTGGTTTCTGGACTACCTATTCCGCAAGAGCTGGTATGACCAGAACACCTACGACATGACCCACCTGGCGGATTATCTTCGGATTAATCCCACCCAGCAGGTGGCCAAGCCCTCTCAGTCCAGTTGGGGCTTCAAGGGCTTCCATGAATACTGGTTGAATGAGACCAATGCCTGGGTGTATCCCCATTTGCATAAGGCGGCGGAGCGGATGATTGATCTGGCCAAGCGGGAACCCGCTGACGAGCTGGAATGGCGGGCGCTGAACCAGGCGGCGCGGGAGGTGCTGCTGGCCCAATCCTCTGACTGGGCCTTCATCATGCGGACGGGGACGATGGTGCCCTATGCGGTGCGGCGGACGCGATCGCACCTAATGCGCTTCAACAAACTCTGGGAAGAGATTCCCCAGGGCAAAATTGACTCCGGCTGGTTGACTAAGGTGGAAGCGATCGACAATATCTTCCCCAACATCAACTACCGGGTCTACCGGCCCCTTTAGTTCGTCGCCAATGGATGATACGCCCTATGCTCGCTTGGCTAGGAGCGTAGAGCGATCGCCATGATGGATCTGAATCGCCCCTTTCAGGTGATTCTCATCTTCCAATTGAAGCCATCCCCGACCAGAAGCCTCGTCACATTCGTCACTGCCTTCCCAAGGAAAGTCCAACCGCTCTGCTTCCCCATCGGTCACCCAGTCCCCATCTCACCCAGTCCCCATCTATGTAGCCAGTTACGAGGCCGAACTGAAACTCTCCTGATCCAGACTCTTTGATCTGGATGTATGCCTGTACCTCCATGTGGAGATAGTCTTCGTCCCGCATGTCCATTTCGTAGATGTGCCAAAGTCCTGTAAGTTTCATCGTTAATAACCTCCTGATTCACACTATTGTGCTGGTTTTGGGTGAGGGCAAACGGTTGGGAACCTGTCGATAATGCACTTGACTCTCTAGAATTGGAATGCTCTGTTTGCAGGCTCGACGAGTTTGCTAGCAGATCAGGCTGTCCGAGCCCTTGGGCAGCTTTGTGGATCCCTCGTCAGGAGATGGTTTGTGAATATAACTGAGCTGTTTGCTCGTGGTGGCATCGCCATGTGGCCGCTATTGCTGCTGTCGGTGCTGGCCTTTGGCACCATCATCGAGCGCATCTGGTTTTGGTCACGCATTCTGACCCGAGAGCGGGAAGTGGCGGGGCGCGTGATCGAAGCAGCCCGTCGGGAATGGTCTGCCGCCGCTGAGATTGCCCAACGCGCCAACAGCTTGCCCATGGGTCGTTTTTTGCAGGCTGCCCTGAAACTAGAGACCCCCGATCCCGAGGTGTTTCGCCTTGCCCTAGAGACCGCTGCCAACGAAGAACTAGCCACTATGCGCCGGGGGGAAAAGGTGCTAGAAGCGGTGATTGCTCTATCTCCCCTGCTGGGACTGCTGGGCACCGTCTTGGGTCTGATCAATTCCCTAGGATCGATCCAGCTTAGCGATCTAGGCAGCGATGCCGCCGCTGGCACGGCTCTGGGCATCGGGGAAGCCCTGATCAGTACAGCGGCGGGGCTGGTGATTGCCATTGTCGGCTTGGCCTTCTTTCGGCTTTTCCAAGGATTTGTCTTTGGGCAGGCCAAGGTCTTTCGGCAGTCGGGTAGTGAGCTAGAGTTGCTATATCGCCAAGCCTGGGCCAATCGCTCAGATAAAGATGCTGTGCCCCTATCGGCTACGGCCAAACCGTTGGAAACGCCATGAAAATTGACCTGTTAGAAAATCCATCCCAGGATGTTCACATTGAAATTCTGCCCCTGATTGACGTTATTTTCTGTATTCTGACCTTCTTTATCCTGGCGGCGGTGGGTTTGACCCGGCAGCAGGCTATTGACCTCGATCTGCCCAATGCCAGCACGGGAACACCGCTGCCCGGTCAGGGCTTGGGAACGGAGGCAGCTCTGCGCGATCGCCTTTATGTCAGCGTTGATGCCATTGGTCAGGTGTATTTGGATCAGCAGCCCGTCACCCTAGATCTGCTCTACGATGTACTCCAACAGCATCAGCAGAGCTATCCAGAGGGACTAATTGTGCTCTATGCCTCTCGGGATGCCCGCTATGAAGATGTGGTGTCGGTCCTGGATCTACTGCGATCAGTGGGGGGCAATCGGGTAGCCCTGGCGACCTTGCCGGACACGTCCCCCGATAATTCCCAGGCATTCCCGGAGGATGGCTTTGATCTGCCCCTCCCCGGACAGAACGATCCCCTGCTGCCTCAACCGGGTTTCCCGGCTCCCGGCTCGGAGGAGTTCGATCCCTTTGCCCCTGAAAATTTCCAAGATCCCGCCCTCGATCTGCCCTTCCCCGCCCCCAGCCAAACCCCTTAGGACGGACAAAGCCCCCATGAGTCGCCCCTACTTTGACGATTTACCGACCTTGTTCGCCAATAACGATACCCAAGCCCTAGAGGCATTTGGCGAACATATCCACTGGGGATTTTGGCCTGACTCAATCCGAGCCGACGGCTCCTTAAAGGATTTTTCTGAAGCCGCAGAACGTCTATCACGCCAACTCCTGAGCCATGCCAACCTGAAAGATGGTCTCAGGATTCTGGATGCAGGATGTGGCTTTGGGGGCACCATTGCTCTCCTAAATTCCAGCTATCAGAATTTGCAGTTGACGGGGATTAACATCAATAGCGAGCAAATTGAACGGGCCAAAACTCGGGTCGTCCCTCAAGGGGGCAATCAAATTGAATTCATTGTCGGAGATGCCTGTGCTCTCCCCTTTGCTGATGACGTATTCGATATAGTACTGGCAGTAGAATGCATCTTTGCCTTCCCCAGCCGAGAGCGATTCTTCTCGGAAGTGAAGCGAGTGCTGGCACCAGAGGGAACCTTCATACTCTGCGACTTTTTACTCCCCAACTGGTTTGGCCCGCTGTGGAAGCAATGCGAAGGTTTCACCAACCGCCTTGTCACCAAAGCCTATGGAGAGTTCACCGCAGAGCGCAATCCCCCCATCAATTTTTGGACCTTTTCTCAATACGCCCAACTGTCAGTATCAATGGGGTTTGAGCAACGACAAATAGAAGACATTACGCGCAATACCCTGCCGACCTATCCCGTTGTTAATCAGTTGATGAAGAACGTTGACGCCTCCTCTCAATCTGCAACGGCAGGGTTAGCTGTCTTGAGTCGTATGGGGCTTGTTCGTTATGTCATTCTGTCCTATAGCAATCTGACTTGATTCTTGAAGGCAGGATGGTCATTTATCGATTTAACCATTACCCTCTCCTATGGCAGACCTCAAGGATCAACAACATCCCCAATACGCAAAGGACCGGACTACGGTAAACCAGATTATGGCGGGGGAACCGAGTGACCACGCCCTAGCGGAATTGGGCCGACTACTGATTCGCTATAAAGCCTTTCCTGGAGCCCGCGACATTCAAACAGATCTACAAAAGGTTTTGAACCTCTGGGGCTTGACCGAGGCGGAACTTTACGCCAAGACCCAGGTCATCCACCAGACGGGAACGGTATACCAAAATCTGGGGCGCAATCGTGAGGATTGGAGCTAGGGATGCAGCCGGGTCAGAATTTCTTGTCCTACGGCTTTGTAGTCTTGCCAAGCTGCCTCCGCCTTTGGATCCTGTATGCCGTAGACGGGAACGCCAGCTTGGGCTGCCTTCTGAAACGCAGCATATCGGCGAATGCCTCGGGCAAAGGTCGGCAAATGGGCCGACTGCAACAGCGATCGCACCTCATCTCCGGCCCGACTGGGATGGGGAGGAATCGCGGTCAACAGAATTTGGTATTGGGGTGCGGGCAACTGCTGGAGATGGTTTACCGTTAGCACTAAAGCATCTAGGGCTAAGATATCGGGCGTTGTGGGTAAGACGAGCAGATGACAGTGGCTTACTAATGTGGCCAGATCCGCTTGGGTGGGACGAGCTTGGGTATCAATCACAACATGGTGATAATGGTTATGAAGCTGATCCACCTGCCACTCATCTACTACGGGAAACGGTAACTCCCCGCGCTGCGCCCAACTGAGGGCCGACCGATTGGGGTCTGCATCAATCAACAGAGTTTTGGCCTGCCCCTGCAAAAAGGCGGCAAGATGAATTGCTGTTGTGGTTTTACCCACCCCCCCCTTAAAGCTGGCAACGGTAATAATCATGACTTGAAGTGGGAAATGGGGGCACAATGACCATGATCGTTCCGGATTTGCCCGTGCTCCCCTCGGCAGGGGGAAGGTAAGGTTTCAACCCCTCTCAAATTTAGTGACGTTATGGCTACGGCTGCCAACACCTACAGATTGCCCCAGTCCCCCAGTACCTTGCTCATTGTCCATGGCGATGGGGATATCGTAGCGACTCTAACTGAGGTGTTGCGCGATCTCGACCACGTCATTGTCCCCGCCTCTGCCCATCACCTGCAAGATCTGCTTCAGGACGGTGGAGCAGATTTGGTTCTGCTATCCGCCCAACTGCCAGAGGTCAACAGTTTTGATCTGTGTCATCGTCTCAAAGCTGTACGTCGGGTGAAAGATGTTCCGATCCTGATCCTTGGCAGTGGGACCGATCCTGACGGGACCGAAGCAGCCCACGCCTTTGAAGCCGGAGCTAACGAATACCTCTACTGGCCCTGCCACCCCTCTGAGTTAATTGCTCGGGTCAATCACCAGCTCATCCTCTATCGGCGGCGGCAGCACATGAGTCAGCAAAACGCCATGCTGCTCCAGGAGGTGCGTGAACGCAAGCAGATAGAACAGGCTCTGCGACAGGCAGAGGAGAAATATCGCAGTATCTTTGAAAACGCCAATGAAGGTATCTTTCAAACTACTGAAGCGGGGCGTTATCTGCGGGTAAACCCGGCTCTGGCCCAAATCTTTGGCTATGACTCTCCGGAGGAGATGATTGCTGCTGTCACCGATGTAGGCCGCCAACTCTATGCCCAGCCCAAACGCCGTGAGGAACTGATGGTATATCTCCAGCAGTTCAGCAAGATTGTCGGTGCCGAGTCAGAGATGGTGCGCCGGGACGGTAGTCACATCTGGGTCAGCGAAACCATTCGTGAGGTTAGTGATGCTGAAAACAAATTTTTGTACTACGAGGGAATTGTCCATGACATCACTGAGCGACGACTGATTGACATGGAACTGCGCCAGCAGCGCCAACAGGCGGATCGCCTGCTGGTGAATATTCTGCCCTATCAGATTGCCCAGCGCCTGAAGTCGGGAACTCGCACTATTGCTGAAAGTTTTGATGATGTGACGGTGCTGTTTGCTGATCTGGTAGAGTTTACTGCTGCCTCGGGACAGATGCAGCCTAAGGAACTCGTCAGTCTTTTAAATCACGTGTTTTCTACCTTCGATCGCCTTGCGGAGCGCTATCAGCTTGAGAAAATCAAAACTATTGGCGATGCCTATATGGCGGCGGGGGGGCTACCCGTGATGATCCCCGACCATGCCGATGCGGTGGCGTTAATGGCTCTAGACATGCAGCAGGCGATGGAGCACTTTATCCGCCCTGACGGCACTCCCTTTCGGCTGCGGATTGGTATTAACCTCGGCCCGGTTATAGCCGGAGTGATTGGGATGCGGAAGTTTGCCTATGATCTCTGGGGCGATACGGTGAATATGGCCAGCCGGATGGAAACGACGGGGGAAGCAGGCCGGATCCAAGTTACCACGGCGGTATACAACCGTCTCAAACAGCGGTTTATTTTTGAATCTCGGGGGACAATATCTGTAAAGGGAGGGGGATTGGTTGAAACCTACTGGTTAGTGGGTCGCCGCTGACCCTCTTCAGGACAGGTACCCAGGGGTCTGAAGGGTTGCGATCGCGTATTCTAGAGACCCAGTGGCGCTTCATACGGGGTTCTACAGAAGTCCTGATTTAGTTGACTATGCATTGCATTCTAGGTAATGACCTCTGCCCCCTTTACTATCCTGATCGTTGATGATCAACTCGACAACCTCCGCACACTGTCGGCACTCTTAACCGGACAGGGCTACCGTGTGCGTAAGGCTCTTAGCGGCCAAACAGCCCTCGATACCGTGGCGGTAGAATCCCCTGATCTAATCTTGCTGGATATTTCCATGGCGGGCATGGATGGCTATGAACTCTGCCGCAAGCTTAAGGCCGACCCTTTCCATAGCGGCATTCCCGTTCTTTTTCTGAGTGCCCTCGATGATGTTCAGGGTAAGCTCCAGGCATTCCAAGCTGGCGGCAGTGATTACATCACCAAGCCCTTTGCCGCCACAGAGGTTCTGGCCCGCATTCGCCATCAAGAACAGATTTTGCGCCAGCAGCGATCGCTCCAACAGGAAATCACCGAACGGCAAGAGATTGAGGCTACCTTAGCCCGCCAAAACCAAACCCTCACTACTATCCTCCGGGCCATTCCGGATCGCATCCTCCATTTGTGGCCCGATGGCACAATTCTGGGAGATTCCTGGGCCGACAACAGCCTGCCTGCGGCCCCAACCGCTCTATCCAGTGAACCCAGTGAACCCAGTGAACCCAGTGAACCGACAGTCTTAGACCCACCCTGGCCCTTTACCGCCCATGACATGGTGGTGTCAGCTGTGGACGAGGCCCTGACTACGGGGGCTGTGGTCACGATTGACTACATCAATGCCGACCAGGGACAGATCCGGCACCAGGAAGCTCGCCTCACCGCCTTTGGGGACAAGGAAGTGCTGGCGGTCATTCGGGACATAACCCAGCAGCGGAGTCTGGAGTTCAACGCGACCCGTCAGGCGGGTCGGGAGCGACTATTGGCTAGCATCACCGAGACTATTCACCAGTCTCTTCATGTTCAGGACATCTTAGAGGCTGCTGTGGAAGGGGTGCGACGACTCGTGCAGGTGGATCGGGTAGTGGTGTACCGCTTTAACCAAGACTGGAGCGGCGAAATCACTGCTGAATCTATCATTCGGCCTGAACTCTCTATTCTGGGCGAGGTCATCCATGACCCCTGCTTTGAACACAAATGGCACTTGCCCTACCTAAACGGACGGATCCAGGGACTAGGCGATGTTGAAGCCAGTCATCTAAAACCCTGTTATCTCAAAATGCTGAGGCGCTTTCAGGTCCGGGCCAAGTTGATTGTCCCAATCCTTTTACAGCGTCCTGAAACAGGACGAAAGCTTTGGGGGCTACTGATTGCCCACCACTGCGATGGCCCCCACCCCTGGGGCACTTGGGTTAAAGAGCTGATGCAGCAGCTTGCAGCCCAGTTGGCGGTGGCTCTCCAGCGGGCTCAACTCTATGAACAGTTATCTCGTCAAGCCTCCCGAGAGGTGCTGCTCAACCAGATTCTTGATGCTGTGCGTGAAAGTCTGGATCCAGAATTAATTTTGCAGCACACCGCTCAGGCTATACAAACTGCCTTCAATAGCAGTCGGGCTTTGATTGTGCTGTGTCAAGAAACGGACGAATACTTCCAGCACAACGTCGTAGCCAGTGCACCAGGGGTGCCGCCCTTAGCGGTAAGGCAGATCCCGCTCCAGGGAAATCCTCATGCTTTGGCGATTCTTAGTGGTAATGAGCCTATAGCGGTGGGGTCGGTTCAGGATCACCCCCTGATGGAGTCTATGCGGCCCCTGGCTAAGGTCTGTGCCATTGAGGCGATGCTGTCGATTGCCATTCGCTCAGAGGGCAAGGCCCAGGGAATCCTATGCGTTCAGCAGTGTGATGGCCCACGCCATTGGAACGATGATGATAAGTTGCTGCTGCGGGAGGTAGCGGATCAGTTGGCGGTGGCCCTACGACAGGCGGAGTTATACCAGCAGGTCCGAGACGCCAATCGCACTCTGGAGCGGTTGGCTAATTTGGATGGCCTTACCCAGGTGGCTAATCGTCGTCGCTTTGATGACTATTTAGCCTATATCTGGGCGCAGCAGCGGCGAGAGCAACAGCCTCTAAGTTTGGTGCTCTGTGATGTGGACTATTTCAAGCGCTATAACGATTGCTGGGGACATCTCAAGGGAGATGATTGCCTTAAACAGGTGGCCCAGATTTTGACCGAGGTGATCAATCGTCCCGCCGATCTGGTGGCCCGCTATGGTGGGGAAGAGTTTGCCTTGATCTTGCCCCATACCCCCAATGAAGGGGCGTGCTATTTGGCGGAGCAGGTGCAAACTGCGATCGCAACTGCGGCCCTGCCCCATCCCGATTCCCCCATTAGCCCTCACCTCAGCCTCAGTCTAGGGGTTGCCACCCTAGTACCTGACCTCAAGAGTAGCCCCGTAACCCTGATTACCCATGCTGATGCGGCCCTCTATGTCGCTAAAGATCAGGGGCGCAATCAATTTGTCACCCTATCTACCCAGTCGAAGGAGGCTCTAGATGCCCAAGCCAAGGACAGGGAATAGGGAAACAGGCTGGCGGAATGGGATACTGGATAGTCCTATGACAACGCTTTCCCCCCTACTCCAGACCCGTCTTGTGGAACCACTCCAAGTTGGAACGGTCACCCTCCACAGTCGGGTGTTCCAGTCTCCGCTCTCCGGCGTAACAGACCTTGTCTTTCGGCGACTGGTGCGCCGCTATGCCCCCACCGCCATGTTGTACACCGAGATGGTCCACGCGGCGGGGGTGTGCCATGTAGATACCCTGCCCCAGATCATGGCAGTAGATCCAGGGGAACATCCCATCAGTATTCAACTCTTTGACTGCCGCCCTGACTTTCTGGCGGTGGCGGCGCAGCGGGCGGTGGCAGAAGGGGCCGACACCATTGACCTCAATATGGGCTGTCCCGTCAACAAAATCACCCGCAAGGGGGGCGGCTCTTCGCTGCTGAAGGATCCCGCCACCGCTGAGGCGATCGTGGCGGCGGTAGTCGCCGCAGTAGCGGTACCCGTCTCCGTCAAAACCCGTATCGGCTGGGACGACGACCACATCAACGCGGTGGAGTTTGCCCGCCGCATGGAGGCCGCTGGAGCCCAAATGCTGACTCTCCACGCCCGTACCCGCGCTCAGGGCTACACCGGACCTGCCCGCTGGGACTGGATTGCCCGCGTCAAGGCAGCCCTCTCCATTCCCGTCATCGCCAATGGAGATATTACTTCCATTGACACAGCGGTGGCCTGCCTAGAGCAAACTGGAGCCGATGGCGTCATGTGCTCCAGGGGAACTCTGGGCAATCCCTTTCTGGTGGGAGAAATCGATCATTTTCTCAAAACCGGACAGCGCACTCCCCAGGCCACGCTGATCGATCGGCTCCTATGCGCCCAGGACCATCTACGAGGAATCGCCGAGTACAAGGGCTATCGTGGCATCTGCCAAGCCCGTAAACACATGACCTGGTACGCCACTGGATTCTCTGGTGCCGCCGCCCTGCGGGATCAACTGTGCCGCATTGAATCCGTCGCAGAGGGGGAGGCACTGCTGCAAAGTGCGATCGCACATTTAGAGTCCCTCGGCGAAACCGTTGCCCGGTGGGCGGGTGACCCTAATATTAGGGTGATGGGGTAAGGGCGCGGTTTCCGTGTCCAATGCAGGATCCACGGTCAATTTAGGAGGAGACCAGGAGGGGATGAGGGCGCTGATGCCACGGAATTATTTTTATCAAGCAATGCAAAATAACAGGGCGGAGTAGGCAAAAATTTTCTATAACTTAGAGATAGAGAAGGTTTGAGCACTGCATGTCGCCAACGCCAGTCATGACTGAAATGCCGTCCGACGCGCTGTTTGAGGATAGGTGTGATCTCTACGGGGCAGAAGATGCCCAGGCGATTTTGCAACTAGCCATCGCCCGAGAAACGGAGAGTGGCGAGATGAGTCGGGGACAACTGCTGGAAATCGCGGCAGAACTGGGTATTTCCTCGGACACCTTGGCTGCTGCGGAACAAGAATGGCAGGTGCGCCAAGTGGAGCAGGCAGAGCGACAGGTCTTTGACCAATTTCGACAGCAGCGGTTTCAACACCACCTGATTCGCTACACCGTGGTCAATGGCTTTGCCATGGCACTGAACTATATGGCGGCTGATCGGCTATCTTGGTCCCTGTATTTAGCACTGATCTGGGGACTTGCGATCGCGCTTCACGGTTGGCATACCTTTCGCCCAACGGACTATCGTTACGCCGAAGAATTTGAAAAATGGCGACGCCAGCAACAGCTCAAGCGATCCTTTCGACGGGCCATTGATTGGCTCCTGGGTACCTGAGGGTTTACCGTTAAGGGACTTTCCCAATTCCCCTTTTCCCTGCACCCTATGGGCAGAGCTGGCCGTGCGCTCAAAGAAACCCTAGATACCTATGCCCTCAGCCAGAACAAACTGGCGGTCACAATGGGCATGGAGCGAACTGTAGTCTACCGCTGGGTCCATGAATTAGTGGATCCCACCGGAGAAACTATCGTGGAAATCGTGCGGGGGCTCAACCAATTGGACCCCAGCGCCGCTAAAGCCTTTATTGCCCTCTATCTAATCCCTATCTTGAATGAGCTGTAGTCTAGGGGCTACGGAAGAAACAGAGGGAAGCCTGTCATTAGGCAGGCTCATCGCCAACGGGCAGGCTAACTTCCTGGGAGTGGCTTCACCAACGCCTTTCTTGAATGCCGTTAGGCTATCCACGCCACCACGGGTTACCTGGTAACAAGGGCAACCATCCTATTCCCTCCGGGCAGGCTCCGCCCTAGCGTGAGCCATGCCCGAAGGGCTATACGACCCGCTTAGGACAGGCAAGGGATTGCCCCTACGGATCCAGATTAATATCGGTCACCCGTCACTGGGTAGGGCGGTTTTTGAGCCTCCCATTTGGGATTTCCCAGTAGACACGAGCTAAACCCGCCCCTACGGGATTTACCCCAACACCTCACACCCTCACCACGGGTCACCCGACAACAAGGGCAACCACCCTTCGGCTTCGTTGCTCCTCCGGAGCCGCTACGCGAACAGGACAGGCAAGGGATTGCCCCTACGGAATATTTAATTCAAAACTCCCCCAACACCCCAACACTCCACCCCCTACGGATAGGGAGTTATTTTCCTGCGAGTCCCTTAGCGGGTTTTAGGGCAGGGATTTTAACCTGTCGATACTGAGGCTAGAGCCGGGTGCAATAGCCCATTTAGGCCGGTCTCTAAACATCGCAGATTTGCCTGCAATAACGCCGGGATATCGATAGCCAACTGTTCTCCCAACTTAGCTAGGGGCTTCATGGCTTGGACAGCCTGAGCAGGCTCCAGTGTATCCAACAGCGCTAGCCATGGGTGAATCTGTCGCCAGTAGAGCTCCTGAACCTGAGCTAGAGATAGGTTCAGCCCTAGGTCAGTACTGAGGCCAATCAGACGACCAATCCACTCACTATCAGCAGCAAGGGTATCCAGATTGGGGTGGGTGAGAACCTGCCACAGGGCGCGGCGAATCAAGGGTTCCAGAATACCAGGAGCATCGGGAAGGGACAGGGGACAGTTGAGCTGACGAGCCTCCTGGGCGATGGCCTCCAGTTCAGCGAGATGATTCAGCCCCTTGTGCAGGGGCGGCACATCGAGATCACTGGTGTCTCGTTCTAAAGCCCGAAGCCGCTCTAGAGCGCGGTGACCGATGGCAACCTGAGCCGCCATCTGGAGCTCCATTGGTACCGCAATGCCATCACGATGAAAGGCCCGCAGCAGACCATAGTTGTCGCGGTAGACCTGGGTATAGAGCTGGTCTAGGCGTTGGAGGGTATCCTGGCTCAAAACCTGCATAATCCGGTGGCGTTCCTCCGCCAGCAAGGTTTGCAGACTATAAGCTCGCTCCCCAAACTCGCGGCTAATAGCCAACATGGTTTGGGCCGCACTGGCCTGGGTCATAGCAGCAAACACCGCCTCCTTAGCCCGCTGGTAGGCCAGTCGGCGGCGGAAAGTTTGAATGCAACAGTGGAAATCCCAGCCCCCGAGGTGGAGTACCGCGAAGCTGAGTTCTGTGTTTTCCCCCGTCACCGTGGAAGTAATCTGCACCTGGCCAACCACCAAACTCAGGGAGCCCATGCGCTGGATCTGGTAGTCCTGCTGGTGGACGGTGTAGCAATAGAGGGACTGCTCCCGATGGAAGGTGGTAAACAGAGACCCCATGGCATAGTGGGCCGCCACCTGCTCCAGACTGACCTGGGAGGGGATTACCAACTGGCGATAAATCCCGGCCCCGGTGCCAAATTCAGGAACGTTGCTGGGGGCTTGTTCCAGTTTCTGAATGAAGGTGGACTCTAGTTCAACCCCGGCAACTTCTCCCGCCAGTTCCATCGCCCGAGCGGCATAGCGCAAAATTTGAGTTCCCTCGGGGCGAGAGATCTCTTCAAAAAACCAGCCGCAGCTCGTGTACATGAGCAGGGCATGGTACTGCATTTCCAGCAGCCGTAGGGCATCAACGCGATCGCTTCGGGTCAGCTTGCGGCTCTGGTGGACGGAAAAGAAGCGTTTTACACTAGCTTCGCTGCGATCGCTAATCACCTGCACATAGGCATCCCGTGCGGCCCAGGGATCAGCAAAAAACTGAGGGCCAAGGGTTTCAAAAACCTCTATTACCTGATCTCGCAGCCAGTCTAGGGCATTCCGTAGAGGTCGCCGCCAGCGCTGGTGCCAGATCCCACCCCCACCGCAGCCGCAGTCATCCTGCCAGCGATCGACCCCATGGGAGCAACTCCAGGCAGTGACGGGTTTGAGGACTACCTCCCAGTCGGGGGGATGGCAGTGGAGGTAATGGGAGAAATTGGTTACGGTCCAGCCCTGCCGAGGAAAGGACTGGGTCACCGCATAGGCCAGGGTTTTTTCTGCCCCTCCCCGATGGTGGCCAAAGGTTTCGCCATCGGTGGCCACGGCAATAAGCTGACTGGGGCGATGATCTCCCCGCACCGCCTGACCTAGGCGTCCGGTAAAGTGCTCCGATGCGCTCAGCACATCGTTGAAGCCCATGTCTCGGGAAATGGGGCCATCGTAGAAAAACAGATCCACGTAGCGTTGGGATCCGTCTGGGTGGCGACTGGGTAAGAAACAGCGGTAGGGCCGGGTGGGATCAATCTGGCCCCCACCGACTTCATGCCAGGGGTTTTCGCCCTGATCTCCAGGAGCAATGGGCCGACAGCGCTGGGCTTGGGAGGGAGCTAAGATGGTGAATTTAAACCCTTCATCTGCCAGGGCTTCGAGGGTGGGGTAGTCAATGGCGGTTTCCGCCAGCCAGATGCCCTCTGGCTCTCGGCCAAATCGCGAGACAAAGTCTGCCTTGCCCCAGCGGAGCTGGGTGCGCTTGTCTCGCTCGTTGGCGAGGGGCAGGATGATGTGGTTGTAGGCTTGGGCAATGGCATTGCCATGGCCATCTAAGCGATCGCAACTTTGGCGATCTGCTTCGAGGATGCGCTGGTAGGTTTCGGGATCGTGACGTTCTAGCCAACGAAAGAGGGTCGCGCCAATGTTGAAGCTGATGTAGGCGTAGTTATTGACAATGTCGATCACTTCGCCCCGATGGTTGAGAACGCGGGCAAAGGCATTGGGGCGATAACATTCGCCATGGATGCGCTCATTCCAATCGTGGAAGGGGTTGGCGCTGGGCTGCCGCTCGATAGTGCCCAGATAGGGATTTTCGCGCGGGGGCTGATAAAAGTGGCCGTGGATGCACACTGACACCCCCGTACTACAAGCGGAAGGGCGACTGGGGTGAGTGGAAATCGCCCTCAGGGACTCAACGGTCTGGGACCGCAGGGAGGATGGGTGCATAAAAAATGACGAAGAATGTCGGCGAGGGATCACCAGTCAGAACCGGAATCTAACGTCTGGACTGGGTCGGGGCAGGGATTATCGTTGGCAATCAGGACAATTTGCCTAAAGATCACCATAACCTGGCTTAGGCATCCTAGCGTGATCCCCATTTTTAGGTTCATAAATGTAGAAGAAGGCGGGGGAAATGTATGAAAACTTGGCGAAAGATTCAGATCTGCCCAAGTCAGATCTATCCAAAATATCAAGATATATAGAAGACGCCCAAAATTCCAGAATTCAATCCCTAGGGACAGGCGGGATATGACAGTAGTAGCGGAGTCGGGGCGATCGCCCTGGCAAGAGTTTTACCTGGGAGCGCGGGATACCCTGCCCCTGATTGTGGGGGCCATCCCCTTTGGCCTCATCTTTGGCACCCTGGCCCAAAGTAGTGGGTTTTCCTTTGGCGGTGCGATCGCACTTTCTGCCATGGTCTTTGCGGGATCATCGCAATTCATTGCCCTAGGGCTGCTGAGTGCCGGAACACCGATTCTGGTGATTGTACTCACCACCTTTGTGGTGAACTTGCGTCATCTGCTCTATGCAGTGGGGCTAGTACCCTATGTAAAGCAATTGCCCCAGGGGTGGAAGGCAGCGTTAGGGTTTTGGCTTACCGATGAAACCTTTATGGTGGTCATCCGCCGGTATCGTCAGATCGATGAGACCCCCTACAAACATTGGTACCACTTGGGTTCGGCTCTGTCTATGTATGGAAACTGGCAACTCTGCACCCTATTGGGGCTAACGGTAGGGCAACACATTCCCAACGCAGCGGCCTGGGGGCTAGACTTTGCCATGGTGGTAACTTTCATTGGTATGGTGCTGCCCTACCTGATCAACCGCCCCATGGTCTTGACCTGCGTAGTGGCAGGGGGAACGGCACTCCTGGCGCAAGGGTTGCCCCACCAATTGGGGCTGATGGTAGCCGCGATCGCGGGGATTGGTGCAGGCATGGCGGCAGAGAGCCGCTGGCCCCATCCAGGACCGCAGTCATGATTTCTCCTCTGGCAGAAACGGGACTGATCGCCGCTATGGCCCTGATTACCTTTTTGATCCGTTATCCGCTCCTCGCCGTCAGCGGTCGTCTTACCCTGCCACCCCGGTTGCTCCAGGCGCTCCAGTACGTGCCTCCGGCGGTGCTAACGGCGATCGCAGTTCCCGCTGTCGTAGTGGTGGATGGGGATCTATGGATCAGCCCCCTCAATCCTCGGTTGTTAGGGGCATTAGCTGCGATCGCAATGGGCCTCTGGCGTCAAAATCTATTGTTCACCATCGCCATCGGCATGGGGGTTTTCTGGCTGGGGCAAAGTTTACTCCCCTAGCGGCAAAGCTAAGGGAAAATGTCAAGAGACAAACCGATGGGTAATGAGTTAATACACCATCGGTTTATCCGACCACATCTTGCGGTAAAACTCCAGCAGACCGACTCATTTTCAGAGATCAAATCTACAGAGAGATCAAAAGATCACACACGGCTATGACGACCTGGAAAAAACTCAGCATCTATACCAGTGAAGCCAGCCGCTGGGGAACGCGACCGCTGCACGAGGCGGTTATCGCCACGGCCCTAGAGCAAGGCATCTACAGCGCCATGGCCTTTAAAAGCATGGAGGGCTTTGGCCCCCAACTGGCGATCCCCACCGCTAATCGTATGGCTTTCCCCTCGGATCTCCCCATTGAGGTGCGCCTACTGGGGCAAGAGGCATCGGTGGAGGGCTTTCTAGCGGACCAGTCGGAAATGCTCAAGACCTGCATTGTCACCCTGGAGGATATGGAAATGGCCCAATACCCGACGGTGTAAGCCGCCGCCCGAGGATATAGCGGTTCCCTAGGTGAACAAGGGGCTTAAGCCCCTTGCCTGTCCTTAGCCCGAGTGAAAACCGCTACAGGATCAATTGGAATTTCCTGGCGATGTTAAGGAGATGAGCCGATTGCAGATTCGCGAAGATGATCTAACGGGTAGCAAGATTACTGACTTTCTTCGGGAGCACCTCGAAGATATGAAGGAGATTACACCGCCGGAAAGCGTTCATGCCCTTGACTTAGAGGCATTGCGATCGCGCAATATTACCTTCTGGTCGGCTTGGGCAGGCGATGAATTACTCGGGTGCGGGGCACTGAAGGAACTGGATGCAAGCAGTGGTGAAATCAAATCTATGCGTACTGCCAAGGCCCATCGTGGTAGGGGGGTAGCCTCGAAAATTCTGAACCACATCATTACCACAGCCCAACAGCGGAGGTACCATCACCTGCATTTAGAAACAGGGGCTCAAGCAGAGTTTGCTCCGGCCCGAGCTTTGTACCTTCGCTATGGGTTCCAGTACCGAGGCCCTTTCGCAGACTACATTGACGACCCGAATAGTGTATTTATGACAAAAAAGCTCTAGTACTGGGCGGCGTAAATAGCCTAACCGTTCTATCGTGGCAAACCTCGGCCCCTCACCCTAGCCCTCTCCCACGGGGAGAGGGGACCGGAAAATATTGGGCTGATAGAGCACAAGTTTGATTTTCAGGGTTTCGTAGGGTGCATAGCGCTAAGGCGCGGCTTCGCCCACGCGAAGCAATGCACCGCAGAAAGGCAACGCCTAGGGGAAATGGTTACAGGACTTGCGCCGCAGAGTACTAGTGCGGCAGAATCGTAAGCTTATTTCCGCCAAGCAGCACTAGTCCCTAGCAGCCATCACAGGATTTAACTCAACAGAATTATCTGTGGCCTACTTGCTAGCGCGGAGTCGCAGGAGGGGCTGGCCAAACTCGACAGGCTGGCCATTTTCCACCAAAATTTCCATCACCTCACCCGAGACCTCCGCCTCCAGCTCATTCATCAGCTTCATCGCCTCAATAATGCAGACCGTTTGCCCCGTCTGGATGCGATCGCCAACCTCCACATAGGGAGACTCATCTGGCCCAGGGGAGCGATAGAAAGTGCCCACCATCGGCGAGGTAATGTCTATCAAGCTGCTGTCCACCACCAACGACGGTGGTGGTGAGACGGGCTCCACCGCTGGTGGGGGTGGGGCAGCGGGAGCAGGGCTAGGAGCCGCTGAGGACATGGGAGCCGCCGTCGCCAGCGGAACCGATCCCGGCTTCCGCAGTGTTAGTTCAAACTCTGCACTTTTGAGGATCAGCTCTGAAATGTCGGTCTGGTTCAGTGCCGCAACCAGCTCCCGTAGCTCCTGAAAATTGAGTTCCACCAAATCCACTCCCTACCAACACAGCGGTGATTGCCACCTTTCTTTCCCAGGGGCGCTTTGGGGCGACACCCACCCAAAAATGATTCGTAACCCCTATTCCCGACTCCCCTATTCGCGCCCCATATAGGAGTCAGTTCGAGTATCAATTTTGATGCGCTCACCCTGAGCAATAAATAAGGGCACCATCACTTGGGCTCCCGTCTCCACAATGGCGGGCTTCGTGCCCCCGGTAGCAGTGTCTCCCTTCACGCCGGGATCGGTTTCCGTCACCTCCAGAACAATCGTGTTGGGCAGCTCCACATCTAGAATTCGGCCATCCCAGGACACCACGCTGACCTCCATCTCTTCCTTGAGGTACTTGACGCGATCGCCGATCTGGCTGCTGACCATGCGGACCTCTTCATAGGTCTCCATGTCCATAAACACCAGATCCTCACCCTCTCGGTAGGTGTGCTGCATATTTCGCTTCTCCAGGGTGGCCTGGGGCACTGATTCCCCAGCCCGGAAGGTCCGCTCTACAACGCTGCCATTTTGAGCATTTTTGAGCTTGGTGCGGACAAAGGCAGAGCCCTTACCCGGTTTGACGTGCAAGAATTCCACAACCCGCCACACCGATCCGTCCAACTCAATAGTGACGCCGGTTCTAAAGTCATTACTGGAAATCATGGCCCTGGATACTTAAAGGTTTGCATAATCGGCAAATTATCTGCATAATCGGCAATTCATTTTACCGCCCAGTCGGAATTTCCCCACGTTTGATCGGCAGTTATTCCACCCCCATAATCAGTTACCCACCTCGCCGGAATCTCACCTGCCCTATGGAGATGAACCGCCCTATGGCAAGATCAAAGCGGCAGGATGCCGTGGGCATCGCTGTCCCCATCGATAATATTCACCGATATTCACCCCCATGCAACTACTCAAGCACTGGCTGACCCCTCCCCTCCTCGCCACCCTCCTCTGGCTGGGCCTCATCGCCGGAGAGGTCGGAATCCATCCTGGGACCGCTGGGGCCACCACCCTAGATCAGGCCCTTGTGGCCTACCTGCCCCCCGGCAATGCCATTACTGACGGCCAAGCCCTGCTGCGTTATTCCCTGCCCATTGACAGTAAAGACCTGCGCAAAATCCAGGAAGATCTGGAGGGATTGTCCCAGTGGCTCCGCAGCAAACGCTGGGCACCGATGCGGGGAGATGTGCAAAAGGTGGATCGGCTGCTAAGCCGTCGCCGGGAGGCCATTTTAGACACGGTATCCGCTGCGGATCGAGATCGCGCCAGCACTCTTCTGGACGATCTCCAGGCTGGATTGATCCCCATGTTTGAGGCTATCGAAAATCGCGATAAGTCAGCAGTACAGCGGTTGCGGAAATCTTTACTCCAGACCATTGGATCTTTAGAGGCGTTAATGGTGGCGGAGTTTCCCTTTGAGGTGCCAGCGGAATATAGCATGCTGCCCCAACTCAAGGGTCGAGCCACCGTGGCCTTTGAAACCACAAAGGGTACGGTCACCGCCATCGTGGATGGCTACAGTGCCCCCGTCACTGCGGGTAACTTTGTGGATTTAGTGCAGCGCGGCTTCTATGACCACCTGCCCTTCATCCGAGCCGAAGACAATTATGTGCTGCAAACCGGGGATCCGGTGGGACCAGACGAGGGGTTCATCGATCCCAAAACTGGTGAATACCGTTCTATTCCTCTAGAGATTTTGGTCAAAGGGGAGACCGAACCCGTCTATGGCAACACCTTGGAGTCTTTGGGCCGCTATTTGGAACAGCCTGTGCTGCCCTTCTCTGCCTTTGGTGCCCTGGGTATGGCGCGACCTGAGAGTGAGCCCAATGGTGGCTCTTCCCAGTTTTTCTTCTTCCTCTTTGAGCCGGAGCTGACCCCTGCTGGGTTAAACCTGCTGGATGGCCGCTATGCCGTATTTGGCTATGTGGTGGAGGGCAAGGAGGTACTGGAGAAGCTAAGCCAGGAGGATTCAATTGAGTCGGCCCGTGTGGTGACAGGGTTAGAAAACCTGGTGCAACCCCAAGGGGTGTAGCCCTAGGGCATGGTGTTGGAAACCGTTGGGGATATTGGGGAACTGGAGTTGCTTCGGCGGCTCCAGCCCTTTTGCCAGGGCATTGGGGATGATGGGGCGGTGTTGCCCCGGCCCGAGGCAAGTTTGGTGGTGACCACTGATGTCTTGGTGGAGGGGGTGCATTTTAGCGATCGCACTACTGCACCGGAGGATGTGGGTTGGCGGGCGGTGGCGGCGAATTTATCGGACCTAGCGGCGATGGGGGCGGTGCCTCTGGGGATTACTGTGGGCTTGGCCCTGCCGGGAACGGTGGCCGTGGCCTGGGTGGAGGCGGTGTACCGAGGTATGCTGGCCTGTTTAGGGGACTATGGGGGTGACATTCTGGGGGGGGATGTGGTGCGATCTTCCCAGGTGTCTCTGGCCATCACCGCTCTGGGGCAAGGGGATCCTGCCCGGATGCTGTACCGCGATCGCGCACAGCCGGGGCAGGTAATCGTCGCCACGGGTGCCCATGGAGCCTCGCGGGCGGGTTTGGAACTGTTGCTCCAACCTGAATCGGGGGTGGGGCTGGTATCGGGAATGCGGGATCGCTTTATCCGGTCCCACCAGCGCCCCCGGCCCCGCTTTGATGCTGTGGCCGCCCTGCACCACTGTTTTCCCTCTGGAAAGGGGACAGCGCTGCCGGTGGCGGCGATGGACAGCAGTGATGGGCTGGCCAATGCGGTGTTGCACCTGTGTCAGGCCAGTGGGGTGGGGGCACGCTTGGTGCGATCGCACTTGCCCTTTCCCCCAGGCTTATTGTCCTGGGTCGGTCCCGAAACGGCCTTGGACTGGACCCTGTACGGGGGAGAAGACTTCGAGCTGGTGCTGGCTCTGCCGCCGGAGATTGCCTTAGCTCTCACCCAGTCCCTTGGCCCTGAAGCCGCGATCATCGGCACCGTAGAGGCTGGTGAGGGGGTGATTCTACTGGAGCAGGCGGAGGATGGGGATGGCCAGCCCCTGCCCTGGGAAAACAGTTTCCGCCATTTTTAAGTCCTACAGCAGGTGTTGAAAGGCAGACCATTGGGTAATGTCTTCCAACAGGGCGCGGTAGCCCTCCACATTGGGGTGTAGGCCATCGCCAGAGAGGCGCGGTCGCCACCAGGCATCCCCCCGACCCAGCCAGAGATCCAGCACATCCAGGTAGGGAATCTGGCGCTGATCACAGGCAGCGGCGGTGATATCCCGATAGCGCCCTTGATCAGTGTGGTTGTAGTACAGCACTTCGGCAAAGGGCATCCGCTCCGGCAGCACTGGCACCATGCCCACAAAGAGTACTGGCCCCAGATCCTGAGCTTGGTCTAGCAGGTCTGCCATCTGGGCTTGAAAAACTGCAAAATCAGTATGGTGACGACCATTCGGCTTACCCACGCGGGCAGAGTCATTGACCCCCACCGAGAGGATAACGAGGTCAGGGAGGCGATTCCGTAGTTCTCCCCGACGAGAGAATTCATAATTCAGGCGCTGACTCACCCGCTGCACGCCGTCTCCCCGTACCCCCAGGTTATAGAGAACGTGGCCGGGGGTCTCAGGGCAAAACCAACGGCGGCGCAGTCGCTCTACCCAACCCCCCCCCTCTGGATCGCCGTAGCCGTAGATCAGGCTGTCGCCAATGGCGACAATGCGCCGGGGCTGCGCGATCGCAACCTGAGGAGAAGAGACTTGAGGATGGGAAAGGGTAGCCGCCATAGAAGACTCGATAGGGGCTCTATCGCAAACGGATCTGAGCAAGTCAGACTGCTGCGGAGCCTTGGTGTCGTTACAGGGAGGTATCTGCATGGGACTGTATCACTCCCAAGGATGCTTTTCAATTTTTTACTTGAGGTAAGACTTCTAAATTTTCGTGCAGGTAGATTCGTACAGGTTTCTTACAGGTTTCGTACAGGTCGAGATGTTCCCCATTCTGATCAGTACTGGGGCCAGAGGAGGTGAGGGAGTGGACAGTCCCTGAGGTGCCCCCCCAACTCGACTGCTATGCTTAGAGACAGACGACTTTTGCGTCTGGTTTTCCAAGATTCCGGCCAGTCCGGAAAAGTGAGTAGTATGTTGCAGCCCTTCTCCCCCTTTGACAACCAGCAATTGATGCGACGCACCGAAGATTTAGTGCAGGCCGCCTCCAATCGGTATCGGATCACGGTGCAGGTCGCCAATCGTGCCCAGCGGCGGCGCTACGAAGACTTTGAATCCCTAGATGAATCCCGCATGAAGCCCGTTTTGCGGGCCATCATCGAAATGTCCGACGAGCTGACCCAGCCCGAAATTCTGGGGGAATAGGCCACGGTTCGTCATCTTAAAGAAGGGTCTGGGTGGCGTCTGGGTTGGAACCCAGACGCCACTGACTTTCCGGGCCTAGTAGCAGGAGAACATTGGGCACTGGAGCTAAGTTCTGCGGAATTTCAAGATTTCTGTCGTCTAGGGTTACAACTAGCCGCCACCATGGAAACCATGGCGACGGAACTGATGGCAGAAGAGCGCATTACCTGCGAAGCAGAGAGTGCCCATCTGTGGCTAGAAGTGGAGGGTTATCCTCAGTCCTATGGTTTGCGGTTGATTCTCCTGACGGGGCGACGAGGAGAAGGGACTTGGTTCCCGGCTGCGGTGCCGGGGCTCTTGCAGGCCATTCCCAGTTTGCAGGTCTTCTAGGGGCTATGGACAATCAAAGCCAGATTCCTGGTTATGGGGTGGTTACAGCCCCTAGCTTGATTCAGTAGGGCGGGCGTGATCATGCCTACCCCGCAAGGGTTTCCCCGTTACTTTTCCACACGCCCTAGGATTTCTTGGGATAAAGTCTTTTAAGAAAATTACGTCATCCCAAAGGGTATAGGGCATAATCAGCGGTACATTGGCCCCTAGGTTTCAACCTGGAAGATTCATTGTCTGTGGGCAAGGGGCAGTACCGATTCCTCACAGGGGGATGCATTATCACCATGCGCATCAAAGTCACCAGCGACACACTTTTCAAACTGGCCCCCAAGCTCTCTAGTGAGCTGAGTGAGGCGGAAAAGGTTTTTGTCAAAAATGGGACGGAGTTTGAGATTGAGTTCTACACCGAAGTGGAAGGTAATCACCTCCAGCTAGAACTGGCCAATGCGGTTCTAGGCAATCCCCCTACCTTTACCTGGTATGCCTACAAGCCAGACCTCCAGGTAACCGGCTCTCCGGTGAAACTAACCGTGACCAGTGACACCCTGTTTAAGCTGCGCCCTGTCCTCTCTAGTGAACTGGCGGATGAGGAAAAGGTTTTTGTGAAAAACGGGACCCAGTTTGAGGTGCAATCCTTTTTGCCCGCCGACGGTAACCATGTGCGGGTTGCGATCGCAAATGCCTTCCTCGGTCCCCAAAACCGCAATACCTGGTACGCCTACAATCCCGACATCAAGATCGATGGCCAAAAGATTGACCTGCGGGTGATCAGCGACACCCTGTTTAAGGGCAAGCCCGTCCTCTCTAGTCAACTTGCGGACAACGAGAAAATATTTGTCCGCAACAAGACCACCTTTGAACTGCAATCCTACAGTCAGTCAGAGGGCAACCACGTCCGGGTGGCTCTGTCTGGAGCCTTCCTCGGTCCCGATAAGCGCAATACCTGGTATGCCTTTGGCCCCGATATTCAAATTGACGGGACGGAAACCAATAACAAGCCCAAGGACACCAATCCGGCCCAGCCGACAGATCCCGGCAAAGCCCTGCGGTTTCCTGGGTTCTCCGGGGTGTATTACACCAATAATCCGATCCTAACCGGAGGACGCTTCACCTGGGGGGAGGCCACCCATGGCGGCAGCCGCATTCCCGTCAGTGCCGATGTAGTCTACGGAATGCTGCGGATTGCCAAGGCCATGGAGGAAATCCGCAAGATTTTCGGCAATCGCCCCGTGCGGGTCAACTCGTGGTATCGCGATCCCGCCACCAATGCCAGGGTGGGGGGAGCCAGCGCCTCCCGACACATCGTGGGGGATGCGGTGGACTTTGTGATTGGGGGCTATCACCCCTACGACGTGTTCGCGGAGCTAGACCGCTGGTGGGGCAGCAAGGGCGGCTTAGCCAGTGCTACGGTCTTCACCCACATCGATTCTCGGGGCTACCGTGCCCGCTGGTCCTACGGCTTCTAAGCCCACCTGAGTTCGACTTAAGCTTCGCTGCCCATCCGCCAGGGAATAAATTGCCTTGGCGGATGGGCAGAAGTCCGTTAAAACGGACTTGCCCCCCTATCTCCAGCCCAGCTCCCAGTTCATTTTTAATGGCCATTAAAAATGGACTAGAGCCTGTTAGCCGGGAATTTTGAACTCCCGGCGGGGTGACAGCGCTGATACCGAATTGACGTTTTTTAGCCCTCTACTCCTTGTCGAACTCAGGTTAAGCCCAGTTCTCCATAGCCCATAATTTCACCCAAGGTTGAATGGCCCCAACCCCAGGTTGAGGTCAGGTTAACGATTAACCAGATTAACCAAAGGTAGACTGGCCCAAGGTCGGAGGCACATCCTGCCAGCGACCGGGGCCAGCGGCGCGGATCGCCTCCTTCAGCACAATATCTCCCGTGTAGAGCGCCTTACCGATGATGACGCCACTGACCCCCACCGGAGCCAGGGCTAGGAGGCTCAGCACATCCACCACGGAACTAACGCCCCCAGAGGCGATCACCGGGATCTCAATGGCCTGGGCCAATTCTCGCAGAGCCGGGAGATTTGGCCCTTGCAGGGTGCCGTCCCGCTGGATGTCGGTGTAAATGATGGCGGCGGCTCCCCGCTGGGCCATATCCTGCGCCAGGGCAACCGCCTGCACCTGGGAGGTTTCCAGCCAGCCTCGGGTGGCCACCCAGCCATCACGAGCATCAATGCCCACGATGATTCGCCCTGGAAACTCAGTGCTCAGCTCACTCACCAAGTCAGGATTTTCCACCGCTGCGGTGCCCAGAATGGCGTAGCGCACCCCCAGATCAAATAGGGCAGAAACGCGATCGCGATCGCGCAGTCCGCCCCCCACCTCAATGGGAATATCCACGGCCCGAGCGATGGCCTCGATCGCCCGCCCATTTTCCGGCTTCCCCGCCTTAGCGCCATCTAAATCCACCAGATGCAGCCGCGTCGCCCCCTGGTCGGCCCACTGCCGCGCCACCTCCACCGGATTTTCGTTGTACACCTGGGACTGGTCATAGTCACCCTGATAGAGCCGCACACAGCGACCCTCTAGTAGATCAATAGCCGGGATGATTTCCATAGTTCAAAATTTCTCCTCCAAAGCGACATCCTGCATTGGGCGCGGATCCTGCATTGGGCGCGGAAACCGCGCCCCCACCCCAACATCCTGCATCGGACAGGGAAACCACGCCCCCACGGCGACATCCTGCATTGGGCGCGGAAACCGCGCCCCTACCGGACATTCAAAATTCAAAATTCAAAACTTAATTCCTATTACCCACCCCCACACCCCCTC
>NZ_KI913949.1:884565-890532 GCF_000332095.2 Leptolyngbya sp. PCC 6406
ACACCCCCTCACCCCCTCACCCCCTCTCAACCCGATGAATCTGACTCAACACCTGCTGCACTTCAAAGGCATCAGGAGCGTCAGGGGCGGCTTGCAGATAGCGCTTGAGGTCGGTTTTGGCGCTGTCAAGCTGGCCCAGGCGATAGTGGATGAGACCGCGATCGCGCAGGTCATGGAGGGAGTGGGGAAAAACTAGCAGAATTCGGTCGATGGCGGCAAGGGCGCGGGGGATATCTTGACGGTGGAGGTAGATACCCTTGAGGTTGGTGAGCATTCGCACCAGAAAGGGACGGGGACCAATGGGGGCTAGGTGCTCCGGTTGCAGATGGGCAGCCTCGCCGTAGAATTCTCGAATCAGGGCATGACAGTCTTCTTCAAAAAGCACTTCCCCCTGGTGGAAGACATCCACAAAAATGGCCATATCCTCTAGGGTAGGGCGCACCAGAAAATGCCCCGGCATTGCCACCCCCGCCATGGGAAATCCCACCCGCTGGGCCAGTTCTAAATAGAGCAACGACAGGGAAATGGGAATGCCCGTACGCCGATCCATCACGTCATTTAAAAAGCTGTTCTGGGGATTGTAGTAATCTCGCTGATTGCCCTGGAAATTGAGTTCACTAAAGAGGTATTGGTTGATGGCGCGGATTACCTTCAGAGGGTAGCGGCCCTCCGGGAGACGGGCGGCCAATTCTGTCCCCATCTGGTCTAGGCGTTGAAGATAGCTGTCGCAGTCTAGGTGAGGATATTCTTCCTGGGCAATGGCCAAAGCTGCGATCGCAAGATTCATCTCCCCATCCGGCTTCTCCACCTCTGCTTGGAAGCGCTGCCGTGCTGCAATAATGCCCATCCCTCCCTCCCCACCGTCATTCTGACTCTATCGGCAACTCAGACCCATAGTCGCTGCCAGTTCCATACCGTAGCGCATCCAGCCAGCGATGGTAGCGGTATCGCGCCCTAGGGGGCAAGCCTTCTGCCCAGGGTTGGAGCCCCTGGGTGAGGGGATAGAGACCGCTGTAAACCCCTAAGGCAAGGTAATGGGGGAGCCAACGGACCACGGCGGGCAAGCCCACCTGGGGCAAAATCTGGGCCACTAGAGCTGGGTGCTTCAGGGAGGTCAATCCTAGGGTTTTGGCCAGTGCTAGGAATTGCACCACATCCTGGAGAAAGGGCTTTAAGGTCGCGTCCCCGAGGGTCGCCATATCAGCAAAAATGGTGGCCAGAGTACGGTTGATCTGCTGGGGATCTAGGGTTTGATCCAGCCCCACCGCCATGGATTTCTGGAACAGCCAGGTGACGGATAGGTTGGGCTGGTAGGGTTGCAATCCTCCCAGGTCCGCCGCCGTCAGGCAGTCCTGCTCCAGAGCTTCATGAATGCCCCGCGTCAACCGCTCTAGGTGGCGTACCATGGCCCCAAAACCGCCAAAACTGAGGGGAGACTGGCTACCACTGCTATCCCCCACCGGCAGCACCCGGCCCCAGGGATAGGTCAGGGGGCTCTGGCGGTAGCAGGGAAAGAAACCAAACAGCGCCCGCTCGATGGTGAGATCCCCTAAGGCCACCTGTTGATAGTCCGGTAGCCAGCGCCAGTAGTCGTCAAAGAGGGCTTCTAGGCTGGGGCGTTCAGGCTGGGCATCCACATAGGTAAACAGATAGGTGGTGCGCCCATCCCGTGCGGGGAAGGCTTCCCAAAAGTACTGACACTGGTGCTGGATGGGGGTAAAGGAAACGATGAGATCGCCGCTGTCGTTCGTTGGAAACCCCGTAGCGCAGGTGCCCACCACCAGACACACGCCGTCGGGCCGTTGTCCCCCCCGCACCTGGTGGACAATGGGGGAAAAATGCCCCATGGCATCCACCAGAAGGCGGCTGGTCAGGGTTTGGTCCCCGGCTTTCATCACCACCCCATTGGGATGGACCACTGCGCCCCCAAAGGCGGTGTGCTCCAAGAGGGTGCCCCCCGACTCAAGGAACCGCTGTTTCAGCGTCTCCAATAAATACACCGGGTCAATGCCCACATTCAGCACATCTCGCACCCAGAGGGGCTCACCCGCCCCAAACTGGACTCGGGCGGGGTTGTATTCACTTGCGATCGCAGTTTCCAGTTCCCCAGCACTCAGAAGCCCTAAGGCCACCAGGCTCTGCATTTCTAGCCGAGAAATGTTCCATTCCTGCTGTCGCCCCCGCAGCGCCCCCTTTTCCACTAGCGCCACCCGCCACCCCCGCTGGGCCAGGGTAGCTCCCAGCAAAATCCCCAGCGTGCCGCCGCAGATCACCACATCCCAATCCGGCTGCCCTAGGACATCGGCGGATTGGGTCACGACAGAATCATGGGCAATCCGCCCCGTTCGGTAGCTTTCCCACAGGCGATCAGCTCCCCGCAGGGCATCTAGGCTCTGAGGTAGATGGGACAACATCTCAGTAGTAAGGGAAATCAATGGGGTAATCCCGGAACAAAATGTGACAATAAAAAATCAGTATTTCTCAGGGCGCTAGAGTCCAACCTAGAGCAAATACTAAGACATGGCTTTTAGGGCGCTACAGGAGCTTTACGGGAGCCATAATCCACGGGGTAGGAGTTTTGAGATATGGCCGAATCGCCACAAGCGTCGCCGCCGCAGTCGCCGCGTGACAATCCCTTTTGGAGTTATCGTGACCCCCTGACAGGCCGTTGGCTAACGGTAATGACTACGAAACAGTGGCAACAGAACCTGGCTCAGACCGCCTTTCAGCCCAAGGTCCGGCGATCCTCGTGAATTGCTTATATACAGTATTGTTCAGATCAGATCCTAGTACACCTAGGCTTAAATAGGCTTGCTATTCTGTCGCACCAGTTCCCTATTTTCTAGTCCCCTCTCCCCCTCGGAGAAGGCTAGGGTGAGGGACCGAGGTGTGCCACGATAGAACGGTTAGAGTATTTACGCCGCCTAGCACTAGGCAGCATAAGTCCACACGCCCTAAACTTTAGATCGTAAACTTTTGTTATGTGATCTAAGGGTACTGCAATGCTTCTAACCCGTCGGAACTGGCTGGTACGTCTATGGACCCTGGGGCTAGCGGTGATATTAACCTGGGGGGCTTGGGCTACAGAACCCGCGATCGCGCTTGGCGGCCCCCAACCAGAGCTGAATACCCCAGCTCCAGCCTTTACCCTGCCCACCAATTCCGGGGACGGTGAGATTTCCCTCATGGACTACCGGGGGAAATGGGTTGTCCTCTACTTCTACCCCCAGGACTTCACCTCCGGCTGCACCCTAGAAGCCAAACGATTCCAACAAAACCTGGCCGCCTATGAAGCCCGAAATACTCAGATCTTGGGCGTCAGCGCCGACGATGTGGCCTCCCACGAAGACTTTTGCGACGCGGAGGGACTGGCTTTCCCCCTACTATCTGACACCGATGGAGCCGTGAGCCGTGCCTATGGCTCCTGGCTCACCGGGCGATCCCTGCGCCATACCTACCTGATTGATCCCGAGGGCATCCTGCGGCAGCGGTTCCTCGGCGTACGCCCCCCCATCCACAGCACCGAAGTATTATCAGCCCTCGACAGTCTGCAACTGTCCTAAGGTTGAATCTGCACGGAGGGCTGCTATGGCATTGAGGAGTTCCTGAGTCTCCTCTAGGGGATTTCCATGAACTGGAGGCGGGGCAACCGCCTGGATCGGCGTTTCTATCTCTAAAATTGAGATAGTTGCAAAACCTTTAAGGAAATCTGCTCCATGAGCACAATGGCATTGACCGACGAGAATGTGGAAAAGGTGCTGGATGAAATGCGCCCCTACCTGATGGCCGACGGTGGCAATGTAGAACTGGTGGAATTGGATGGTCCCGTGGTGCGCCTACGCCTACAGGGAGCCTGCGGTTCTTGCCCCAGCTCTGCCATGACCCTACGCATGGGCATCGAGCGTCGTCTGCGGGAATTTATCCCTGAGATTGCTGAGGTTGAGCAGGTGGTGTAGGAGGCTAACCGTTCGATCGTGGCACACCTTGCTCCCTCACCCTAGCCCTCTCCCAGGGGTAGAGGGGACCGGAAAATGTTGGACTGGTAGCGGCTTGGTCCCTCACCGTTCGGCTGAGCGTTCGACTGAGCTCACGCCGAAGTCTCACGCCGCAGCCCTAGCCCTCTCCCAGGGGTAGAGGGGACCGGAAAATGTTGGACTGGTAGCGGCTTGGTCCCTCACCATTCGGCTGAGCGTTCGACTAAGCTCACGCCGAAGTCTCACGCTGCAGCCCTAGCCCTCTTCCAGGGGGAGAGGGGACCGGAACATGTTGGACTGGTGTGGCAGAATGGTAAGCCTATTTCGGAGCGTCAGGCCATTGCAAAAAGTTTTACTTTGGCAATAATGTCTGTATGACGACACAGCTCTCGACGGCAGAACTTCAAGCTACCGAGGCCCTATTGCAGGGCTATGGGCCTGCACAACCAGCCTTGGCGACCCTACATCAGCACCAGGGCGATCTGGAAAGCAGTCTGGAGGATCTGGTGTCAGCGGCGGCGGCGGCTGCGGTTTATGGGGAGGATCGCAAAACCCTGCGTCAGGTGTTGCTGGCCAATCTGCGGCGGGAGGTGTGCGGCGATGACAGCTTTCGTGAACGGGTGGAGGAGTACAACAAAAACCCGACCAAGGCGGCTTTGCTGACGGGGTTGATTGTCTACGTGGTGGATCTGATTGCGCTGCCGTGGATGAGTCCCGCGATCGCAACAGTTGCTGTGCTTTGGGTGCTAAAGATTGGCTTGCGTACTTTCTGCGACTACACCGAACCCGGTGAAGTTTAAGGGGATGGGTGATAGTAGATGTTGAGCGGTACCCACCCTACATTTCGTTCTGCAGGGGCCGAGTCCGGCGTACAGCCATACTAAATCCTAGGCATCTTTTGCCATTAGGGAACGAAAACCGGCCTGAAGGAAGTGGCGATCGCTAGTCACTGCATCAGTTAAATTTTGCTGTTGCATCACCACGAAAGAAATGCAGTCAGTCAGGCCCCAATCTTTATCAGGGCGAGATTGATAAAGGGCTAAGGCTTGTGTGAGCAGTGCGGTATTGACGCTGACGACGTTGATGTTTTCGGTGCGGTAGCACTGCTGAATAAATTGGACTGCACCATTGCGGTTGAGAGCACTCAAGGCATTGCCGACTTCCACCAAAATGGCTTCGGTAAGCCAAACTTCTGAGGCGGCACGAATGCGAGGAAGGAGCTGTTTAGCCTGCTGATGGTAGTCATCACGAGGATTCAGCAATGCCTGAATAAAAGCAGTGTCCAAAAATAGACGCTCGCGGCTCATGATTCATCTTTCTGGCGTTTGGCTGTGCTGTAAAGGTAATGATCATGCTCTGCTGACCAGTCAGCGGGGGCTTCAACGGTGCCCGCAAGAGATTCGAGCACATCCCAGGCGTTGCCAGGGGGCTGGAAATGTTGTTGTCGGAGCTGTTCGATATACTCTAGAACCTGTTGCTGTAGGTCATCTGGCAACGCATTCATCTCTTCGATGACTTGGGTAATGATCTGGCTACTCATACGAACTCCTCTAGGCTGGTTGTTTGCTTGAGAATGCCAAGCTTGTCAACCACAGTCTTTTGGCTGCTAGCAGCATCCAGCGTCTTGAGAAACTTGTCGGCAGATTTACTCAGCGTGGGTGCGGCACAAAATCAGTGTAGCCGTAGGATGGAGGGGTTGTCGCTGGGGGTGGGGCAGAGTGCAGAAACCCGGTTTCTGGACAGACGGTATGGTGTGCCGTGAGAACGGTTACTCAGTCTGCGTAGGTTGGGTGGAACGAAGTGAAACCCAACAGCGGTCGGCCATGTTGGGTTTCACTTCGTTCCACCCAACCTTGTATGTAAGCGGCCTGCCATCGAGAGTTATTTTGGAAGCAGACCGTCAGGGGAGAACTCCGAACCCAACCCCAAGCCTTCAAGCTTGTTTCGTAGATTCATTGAGCCTCCCCCCTCCCCCAAGGGCATCGCCAATCAG
>NZ_KI913949.1:890632-964710 GCF_000332095.2 Leptolyngbya sp. PCC 6406
CAAGGGAGGCGTTTGAGATGCGATCGCTGACATACAAGGTGGCGCTTTACCGCTCTGAGGAAGGCTACAGCGTGTCTTGCCCTGGGCTACCGGGGTGTTGGTCCCAGGGAGATACCGAAGAAGCAGCGATCGCAACTATTCAAGTAGCCATTCAAGACTATTTGGCTGTACTCCAGACCACCTAGGGCAGGGCTACACTGACAATACACCCATTGCAATTTTCTAGAAGTCGCCTTATCTGTCGTAGATGTTGCCTCGGTAGTTGATGTCATAGATAAAGATTTCATCGATTTCTCTACGAATTTGGAAAATGATACGAATCTTGCCGACTCGAATCCTAGAGAATCCTGCCAATTCACCTTTGAGCTTCTTGATGTCCAGTTCTTCTGGTGGGTAGATTTTCTGGCTTTCTAGGCAAGTTTTGAGAATGCCAATCTTGTTAATCACAGTTTTTTTGCCGCTGCCATCCAGCTTTTTGAGAAACTTGTCGGCAGGTTTACTCAGCTTGATTTTCATGGTCAAACCAGTGAGTAATGTCTACAAAGTCTTCGTCGCTATAGTCGATGGGAGAAAAGGAAGCTTCGATTTCTGCTTGTTCTTGGGTGTCAACGTAGGGAATGAGCAGGTCAAAGAATTTGAACCACTCTTCTCGCATGATTTCTCGGACACTTTCTTTGATCAGGGATTTGAGCGCTTGGATATCGAGGGATACGGTGGGTTCCATGGGGGTAGGTCATCCAGTTTGGGTAAGCTTGAGTTTATTGTGTACCAGAGAAGGCCAGTGTAGCCATTGGGTAAGCGAGTCGCAGCGAGGATGCGGCAAAGCTGTTGTAAACGATCCCAGATCCCAGGGTTCTGGCGGGGGAGGCTGGGTAGTGCATGGGCTATGCCTAGAGAACGAGCCCCCAGCGGAGGTTCCCAGCCGGAAACCTTTTGGGGTGAGTTCGTCAGGGGCCATCGGTCTTTTGCCTTTTGTCTTCAGGCTGTTTGAGAAAGGGACTGTCCAATCCCATAGAGAAATTCTGGGGCAAAGTCTGCACCGTTGGGCCATTCAATGGTATTGGTTTCTGGGTTTAAGAAAACCTGTCTAAATTGTTCCCTATCCTGGAGTGGAGCAAAGATTTCGCCATATAATTCTGGCCATAAATCAACCTCTTTAGTCACCTGATTACTAAAGGTTAGCCTGAGCTTATAGCCTTCCAGAGACTCTATTTTTGTCACATGAAGAAACATGCTAAGTTCCTCACTATGGCAACGGTTGAATTTCATTCAGGGCTTGGCGTTCCCTAGCGCGTTCCCAATTCGCGATTAATTCTGCCTGGTGAAGGTCTAGCCACTCAAGCACCATTCTCAAAGCCCGTTTCGACATTCTGCCTTCGACTACGCCAGTTGTGATTTCCACAATGACTTCCTGCTCTTGATATCGAGCATGGAAATGAGGGGGCTGATGGTCGTTGTAGTTTTTCCCTCGTGCCGGGGCTCTGTCTCGACACGCTATACCGAGGCTCTGCCTCGATGGGGGGCAGAGCCCCCAGCGGAGGTTCCCAGCCGGAGGCTAGGAACCAGATAAGGCATCCTACAGCTTACTGTATCGGTGCCCTAGGATTCTGAGGAAAGAATCTCATCGAGGGTGAGGGGGTCGAGCCATTGGGTACGGTCTTTTGTGTAGTCGCCGTGGCCCTGGTCGAACTGCTTAATAAAACGCACGGCATCAACAGCCTAGGGCATCCACTAACGCCTGAAAGCCTTTATGGGTCAGTTCAGTGGGGGTCATGGGGTTGCGATATGATTTGGGTGCAGCAGTATTAGCTCACTAGGGATCGTGGATTTAATAAAACCGAATTCTTGCGTAGGATGTGTATAGCCTGCGGCATGGCTGCGCTAAAGCGACAGCGTAACGCATCGACTTCAAGGGTTTTGATGCGTTACGGCTACCGCCTAACACATCCTACAAAAGCAGATCTTGTTTAATTTTCATTTCTAGGCAAGGGAGGCGTTTGAGATGCGATCGCTGACATACAAGGTGGCGCTTTACCGCTCTGAGGAAGGCTACAGCGTGTCTTGCCCTGGGCTACCGGGGTGTTGGTCCCAGGGAGATACCGAAGCAGCGGCGATCTCAAATATTCAAGTAGCCATTCAAGAATATTTGGCTGTACTCCAGACCCCCTAGGGCAAGGCTACACTGACCATACACCCGTCGTTGGGGTTGGTCTTATGCAAGTTGATCGATTATCCATCTCATTGCCGCTGTCTTTGCTCACATTTTTGGCAGACTACCAGCAGACCCATGCTGTTAGCTCACCCTCTGAAGTGATTACCAAGGCACTGGAGCTTTTGCGTGAGCAGGAGTTGGCGAACCTGACCCAGGCTAAGGAAGCTTCTGACGGGGCTCAGAGCATTACGAGTATGGGTGGATCAGCAGCACCGACTCAGCCAACGGTCTTGCAGCGGATGGGTGGCCTCCCTCAGGATCTGCTTTCGGTGGGGGGCTTGTCTGATCGTGAAACCCGCCGAGCGGTTATCACCGCAAGAATTCAGGCCCGCCACCAAGCGCGGCAGGAACCGGGTTTCTAGGGGCTAGGCGCTGGCGGCGGCGAAGTGCTGTTGCACCTGGGCGGGGGTGATGTGGAGGCACTGGGCGATGGCGGTGAGGATGAGATCGTCTTGGGTGTTTTGGTATAGGCGGGCCAGAATTTGTAGAACCATCTCAGCGCTGTGCTGGTCGTTGAATTCGACAAAAATCTCTAGCGCCTTTTGCAAATGCTGCTGAGCCTGGGAATAGTCTTCCTGGGCCTCAGCCAGTAAGCCAAGCTGACCATAGGTGCGGGCTTGGCTGTAGCGTGAGGCGGAGCCATCCGCGCCAGCGGACTCGCCGAACTCGATTTTGATATCGAGGGCCTGCTGATAGTGCGATCGCGCCTGCTCAAACTCCCGCAGTTCCTGCGCCACGATGCCCAACTGGTGGTAGGTGCTGGCTTGGCTGTAGCGGTCGTTGAACTCGATTTTGATATCGAGGGCCTGCTGATAGTGCGATCGCGCCTGCTCATATTCCCGCAGCGCTTGCGCCACGATGCCCAACTGGTGGTAGGTGCTGGCTTGGCTGTAGCGATCGCCGAACTCGATTTTGATATCGAGGGCCTGCTGATAGTGCGATCGCGCCTGCTCATACTCCCGCAGTTCCTCCGCCACATTGCCCAACTGGTGGTAGGTGCTGGCTTGGCTGTAGCGGTCGTTGAACTCGATTTTGATATCGAGAGCCTGCTGATAGTGCGATCGCGCCTGCTCATACTGCCGCTGCTCTTGCGCCACATAGCCCAACTGGTGGTAAGTAGAAGCAAGAGAAATATTTTTATGTCTTTTACTATCTTGATCGCCCTCTTCCATCTGCTCAAGTAAGTTGACAATCCTGGAGTAAGATAATTGCGCTTGTTGATAGCTTTGCTTGGCGAGATAGCAGTAAGCAAGTCTATCTAATGCCATGGTCATTTCAAATCTAATTTCACCTTTACAAATCTCTTTTGGATATGAATCATGAGCGTCACAAACAAATTTTGATAATTGTAAACGACCATCAATATCGTTGATCTGCTTTAGATATTCAGCGAGGCAGAAAAAAATATCAATCGTTTCTCGCTTTCTCAAGCAAATCTGCAACGCCGTATAGAGGTTTTCATACTCCAACCGACAGAACAGCAGCCCCAGTTGCCGCTGGTTGGGGTCTTTGGAGGCCATCAACTGCTGGTAGCTGCCTGCCAAGCCTTGGTAGTGGGCTTTGAAGCCGTCGTAGAGGGCGTCGCGGGTGGTGGCCTCCAGGTGATTCAGCTTGGTGCGGAGGAAGTAGGGGAAGATGGGCTGGATGGTCAGCAATCCGGGAAAACCGGATTCGTGGGGGGATAGCAAACCCCAGTGGATGGCTTCTTGAATGGCGACATCGAATTGGGCAAAGTCGTAGTCGGCAAAGGGTTCTCGCTGTTGGAGTTGCTTGCCGTAGTTTTCCAAAGCACCCTGGAAAATAAAGCTGTCAAAAGGAGCCAAACACACCAGCAGCTTCTGCGCCTGGGGCGACAGATTGCTGTGGGAATATTCGACGCATTTCAAAATGTTGTTCGTCTTGTCCCCACCCCCCACATTCAGATCCACATCGGCGGCATTCAGCGCCGCCAAAATCTCCTGGGGGCTTTGCCGCGCTAGGTTGGCCAGCACCACCTCCATCGCCAGGGGGTAGCCCGCCAGCAGTGCCATCAACCGCTTAAAGTCGTCATCTTGGCGCAGGGCGGCGATGCGCTGGCCATCCCCCACCTGGGCCTCTAGAATTTTTTCCGCCAGCACCGTGCGCGATTCCGGGTCTAGACCGCCCAGGGGGTAGACATTGGCCTTGCCCCCGTGGGTGTAGGCATCCGTCAGCCACGCCTCATCGCTGCGGGACCCCAGCACCACCTTGGTTTTGCCCCCCACCAGCTTCAGCAAAAACTGCCGCAATTTCTGCTGTTCCCCAGCGGGCAGCGTATTTTGAATCGCCAGCGCCTGCCCCGTCACCGACTCCAGATTGTCGAGCATGAGTAGGTAGGGCGTGTCGCAGAGCTTAACGGGTGACAAGGGCACTCAACGTCATACGGTACAGGGTTTTGAGATAATGGAGGGGACAAAAAAAAGGGAGCCTCAGTACAGCTCCCCCAACCAAATATGTTCCCTACATTCTACCAAACTACCCTTCTCACCCATCTCAATGAAAAACAGTACTTGACCTTCCAGTTACTGTTGTTATTGCTACAAGCGCATCGCCAAGTCAAACTCTCCGTCTTAGCCAGCGTCTTTCCTCAGCCCATTCAGTATCAAAGTCGCAAACGGAACTTACAACGCTTTTTAGCCTTACCCAAACTCACGCTCAAGGTGCTGTGGTTTCCACTGCTCAAATATTGGATCCGCCAAGTGGAAACGGGACGGGGCTTGAACCGTGACCAACGCCGTCGTCTGAGAACGCTCAAACACCATAAACACGGCTATTGGATTCTGGCAATGGACCGCACGGAATGGAAAGGGCGAAATATATTCATGGTCAGCGTGGTGTGGGGGACTCATGCTTTACCCGTCTATTGGGAGCGTTTAGGGCGGGCGGGTACGAGTGACCTGAAAACGCAACGGCGACTGCTGAAAGCGGCCCTGTCCTTGTTTAAGTCCTACCCGGTTCTACTGCTGGGTGACCGGGAGTTCCATAGCCCTAAACTGGCGGAATGGTTGGATCAGCGCGGGGTGTCCTTTGCACTCCGACAGAAAAAGGACTTCCATTTCAAGACCGATACCGATACCGACTATCAAGTCCTCAAAAACGTTGGCTTCAAACCGGGCCAGTCTCGATTTTATGAGGGAGTTTTGTGCAACAAGGGCGATGGTATGGGCCCGTTTAATTTAGCGGTGTATTGGAAGCGCTCCTATCGCCAGAAGGGGCCGAAGGAACCGTGGTATATCCTGACTAATCTGCCCACCTTGAAGCAAGCGTTAGCGGTCTATCGATGTCGCTGGGGCATTGAACAGCTCTTCAAAGACTTTAAGACTGGGGGCTATAACTTGGAGGATACCAAGGTCAATGACACCCGATTCTTAGCCTTAGTTTTACTGATCGCTCTGGCTTACAGTTTGGCGACTCTCCACGGCCAGTGGATGCAGGAGGCCAAGCTAGCTCAGTATGCCGGACGTCTCCAAGAGCACCAAGATAAGGCTCCACGGCACAGTGACTTTAGCTTCAGTCTCTATGGCCAACGATGGCTCTATGCCATGGACTTATGGGCCGATTGGGCGCTCAAGCTGGTGGCCCTTAAACCCCATAAACACCGCTATTTTCAGCGAGGTTTTCACGCTCTATCCCTTATCCAGCAAGCTCTCTAGGGGGGTTGTCACCCTGTAAGGTCGCAGAGGGTTTTAGCCAGTTTTGCCCCCTGGGCAGCGGGTTGCATCGCCAAAAACCGGGCGTGTTCCTCCCGACCATAGAGGCGCTTGCCCAGGTCATGGATGATTTGCTCAACGGTGTAGGCTTTTTCGTCATAGCCAAAGTAAAAGGCATCGACGACAAAATGGGTGGTCAGCCACCAGCGCCAGAGATAGCGCAATAGGGTGGTTTTGCCCGTGCCGCCCATGCCTCGCAGCAGCAACACATTGTGCCGCAGCAGCGACTTCTCAATTTTAAGAATCTCTAGGTCGCGCCCCACAAAGCCATAGAGGGGTGCTTTGAACTCATAGCGGTGATCCAGCGCATCGAGGTCGGCGTAGTAAGCCTCCTCTTCCGTTAAGGTAAACTCCCGCAGCTTCAGGTCCACCTCGCGGTTGGCGTAGACCACCGGCAGCAGCCAGTCCTCCAGGGGCACCATTTGGTTAAAGTACACCCGCCGCTCCTTGCGGTTGTACAGTTCCTTGCGCCCCAGCCGAATCGCCTCCGGGATACCCTTTTGGGCAAACAGCTCGGCGTAGAGCTTTTCCATCATCACCGCCGCCGCTGTCACCGTGACGGAGTAGCCCATGGCCACCACCATCTGCACCCCCGCCGCCATCAGGCGGCTGCCCAGACTGGTCTCAGTATTTTGGCTAACCTCTGTCCCCTCCTGGGAGGGGTCGGGGTGGGTTTCTGGCCGAGAGGGGTCGGAGTTGCTCCCCTCCGAACTTTGCATTTTGAATTCTGCATTTTGAATTGCTGACTTCACCTGCTTCGCCGACTGGCAGGCGTTGAGAATGCAGATGGGAATCCCTTTCGCCGTCAGCAGCGCCGCCAGTTCCTCCGCCTCCACCGGGTCGGCCTTGCCCTTCGTGTCCCCTTCAAGAAACAAAAAGGCTTTTTGTCCCGTGTAGGGTGCCATCTCAGAACGACCGTAGCGGGCCTTGTAGAGGTACCGATCCTGCGTTACCCCGCCCTCGAACTGGTCGTAGGTCATCAGTCCACCGTGGGCATCGAAGTGGATGATGTGGTAATGCCCGGCTTTGTTTTCCAAATGCTGAGACAGAGCCTGGAACGTGCCGGGGCGCAGCAGCTCCACATTGACCCGCAACTGGGCTTGGTGGATAGCGTCGATCAGGGGGCGGGAGATGGTGCGGTAGCCCACATCGGCCTCCTCGTCGGGGCGGGCGGTGACCACCAGCAGGTTGATCACGGGCGAAGGGGAAAGATCAATGGGTGTGCCCCCAGCGCGGAAGCGCTTGCGGGTGAAGATGGCCTCGGTGGCCAGGGGGGTGGGGTGATCGGGATCCTTTAGCGCCTCCCAGTGCAGAGCCTGGAAGTCGGGGGATTCCCCCTCGATTTCGATCTGGAGCTGGGTTAGCCCACCGCTACAGGCGCGGCTGTAGTCGGCGTAGGCGCGGCGATCGGCAAAGATTTGCTCAAACAGGTGCTCACCGTAGGTCTGCACACTGGCAGCGGCCCGCTGGGCTTTCACTTGGTGGTCGAAGGGAAAGCGGATCCACTGCTCGAAGTAAAATTCCAGATCCTTCTCCTCGCTAGCGGTGAAGGGGTCGCAGAGGGTAACGGGGTACTGGGTTTGATGATCAATGCTGACGATCGCGGCAAAGCCCGCCTCGGTGGTCTGCTGGTAACGGAGGGTGATGGTGGGCATGGCAAGGGGGCCAGAATCCTACACTGATATCAATTTTCCCCATCTTGCCCCAAAATCCCCGCCGCCGCCCCCCGCTGGCGGGTCACCCCTGACCCACCCGCCCTTCGGGCACCCCGAACCCACCCCGCCCTCCGGGCACCCCTCCAAGGAGGGGATTGCTCAGACCCCCTCTTGGGAGGGGCAGAGGTGGGTTCTTCCGGGACACCCCTGACCCACCACTAGTAACGCAGGACGTAAATCAGCCCACTATTGTCGCGTCAGCTGTCGCGTCAGCTCAACATTTTCTGGTCCCCTCTCCCCGTGGGAGAGGGCTAGGGTGAGGGGCCGAGGTGTCCCACGATAGAACGGTTAGGGTATTTACACCGCAGAGTAAAGCCCTGAGGGCGAACAGCCGTTCGCCCCTACGGTGGGCGTGCTGGATTGAGATGAATACTGCTATATATGCCAGTCTTCAGGGGATGGCATGATCTCAGTCATTTCCCTGTCAGATCGCTATAGTGCGGCGCAGTAGGTGGCTACCAGCTTGTCAATACCCGTAATGGCGGTCCCCACCACCACAGCGAAAGCCCCTTTCTCCAAAGCTGTTTTCGCCTCACTGGGCGTGGCAATGCCCCCCTCGCAAATGCAAGGCACCGTGAGCGCCTGCACCATTTCTGCTAGAAGGTCAAAACTGGGGGGGATGCAGTGCTGGGTGGTCTCCGTGTAGCCATAGAGGGTCGTGCCGACAATATCGGCCCCCGCTGCCTGGGCCGCTTGGGCCGCTGCCAGGGTATCCACATCGGCCATGACGGGCTTGTGGAGATCATCGTGAATGTAGCGGATCAAGTCGGGTAGGGTTTCACCGCCGGGGCGATCGCGATCCGTCGCGTCAATGGCGATAATGTCGGCCCCGGCGTCCGCCACCGCTTGGGCATGGTGGGCTTGGGGCGTGATGTACACCGAGGAACCGGGCAGCACCTGCTTCCACAGGCCAATGATGGGAACTGTGATCTGCTGCCGCACCGCCTGGATGTGGGCCGGGGTGTCAATACGGACCCCCATCGCTCCCTGCATGACTGCTGCTTTTGCCATAGCCGCAATCACTATCGGGTCATGCAGTGGAGAGGCTGCTGGCGCTTGACAGGAGACGATTAGAGCCCCCCGCAGGGTCTCTAATGGGGGGTGAAGACTGGCCATCGATGGGGTCCATCCTAGGGATCGAACCCAGATTACAGGACGACAGCATTTTCTGCTCCAGCAGTTCCGCTGGGAGCAGTGGGCTGGAGGGGGAGGGTCAGCACAAACAGACTGCCCGCCTCGGAACTGGAATGGAGGGTGAGGTTACCGCCATGGGCGTGGGCAATGCGGCGGGCCAGGTGTAACCCTAGGCCACTCCCCGAGCGCCGATGGTTGCCGGGGCGAAACCAGGCAAAAACGGTGTCCTGTGCCTCTGGAGCAATGCCTGAACCTGTGTCGTGAACCTCAAGTACCCACTGATGGCCCTGATCGCCTTCGTCTAAATGGAGCGCAATATGAACGTGGCCCACATCGGTGAATTTGATGGCATTACCGATCAAATTCACCAGCGTCCGGCGGATTTCTAAGCGATCGCCTACCAGACTCCAACTAGGCGTCTGGGCTAAGTCCAGCTTCAGGTCCAGTCCCTTGGTTAAAGCTAGGGGTTGTAACTCCGCAGTGACCTCCTTCAACAGTCGGCCTAGATCAAAGGGGGCAAAGGTCATGGTCTTGCGCCCTGCCTCGTGGCGATAGACCTCCAGCAAGGTGTTTACCATGGCGAGGAGATGTTCATTGTTGCGAATGGTCTGTGCGATCGCATCCTGAGCTTCTGCTGCCACTGTACCCAAAGCTTCCCTCTGCACCAGGGCTAACATGCGATTAGCCGCCACCAGAGGGGTGCGCAGATCATGGGTCAGACGAGAGACAAAATCGTCCCGCTGTTGAGCAATCTCTCGCTCTGCATCCACACTAAATTTGAGCCGCAACAACGCCCGCACTCGGGCCAACAATTCCTCAACATCAAAGGGTTTACGGATAAAGTCATCAGCCCCGGCATCCAGACCCTCCACCACATTCGACTGCTCATGGGCCGTCACCAATAGGATGGGGATAAAGGGTAGTTCAGCTTGTCCCCGCACCCAGCGGGTGACTTCGTATCCGCTCATCCCCGGCATCATCACATCCAGCAAAATCAAGTCTGGAAGCTGCGCCTCCCCTTTCCCAGCAATGTGATCCAGCGCCTTAGCGCCATTCTCCGCCACTGTAACGATGTAACCTTCATCTTCGAGAAGGGACTGAAGCAAAAAGCGATTATCTACAGAATCGTCAACGATCAAAACCTGTGCGGGGAGAGACATACGCCTATGCTGTCACTGTTATCCCAGCCTATGCCAAAGTACCTGGGACTTAGACACCATCGCAGGATGGATCTTTCCGTATTAGCTCCTATTAGCGGCCCTTAAAAACTGACAAAAGTTTTGCAAATCTGTCCGCAGTTGTGTCAGGCAGTGAGGCAACATCTCTGCCAGCGCCTCAACTCGTTCGGGAATCAACTCAAACGTGTAGACATTGCGCACTACATGGCGAAAGGCACACAATTCATTCAAGGACTTCAGAGTGGCATCCTCTAGCAGCCTAGGCCGAACATCGGGCACCTCTGAGGCCATTTGGCGCAATAGGCGACGGTGCCAGTCAGATCCCTCTGGCAATGTGTCATCAATACTGAGGGCAACTTCTCGAAAAATTCGCTCGGCTCCTGAGTAAAAGCCATGGAGATTGAGGGCAATGGTGCCTAAATAATCCCTATCCCCTGTTGCTTGGACCTTCGCCATCAGGGCTTGGGTATTAGCGAGGATCTGCTCTAGGTCTGCTAAGTCTTGATGGATCTCGCCAATCAGAACAGCGTAGCGACTCATAGATCAACGCCCTGCTGGTGAATGACAGTACGCAGCCTGGGGGAGGCATATTCCCATTGGACCAGATCTACAGAAAAACTGGAGAGGTCAAGCAATTGGGCTACAGCTTCTAGGTAGCGGCTGTCCGCTAGCCCCTCAACGGCTAAATCTACGTCTGACTCAGCCCGTACCCGTCGCGGGTCAAGCAAGGAACCAAACAGACGGACTCGATGGGCTTGGAAATCCTGCTTCAAGACCTGGGCTGCACGCTGTGCCACTTGGAGCCCCTGCTGCTGGCGTTCAAGGCGCTGTTGCGATCGCGCCTGCTCCCGCTGCTGGGCTGAGGCCCGGTAGCGGGCGAGTTGGTCGGGTGGGATGGGCTGCGCCATGGCCTAATTCTGCACTGAATTGGACGGGAAAACTGCGCCCAATTCAGCATTTTTATGGACAGAACCTAAAGCGTCGCCATCACCGTGCGGGCAGCGGCCAAGGTCTGCTCAATGTCCGCTGCGGTATGGGCTAGGGAGGTAAATCCAGCCTCATACTGGGAGGGGGCAAGGTAAACACCCTGCTCCAACATCCCCCGGTGAAAACGGCTGAACTTATTGAGATCCGACTGCTTAGCATCCTCGAAATTGTGGACCGGCCCTTCGGTGAAGAACAGGCCAAACATGGCGCTAATACTGCCCCCACAGGCTGCGTGCCCGGTCTCCCGAGCTACCGCTAGGAGCCCATCGCTCAGGGTTTTGGTCGTGGACTCTAATTGCTCGTAGGTGCCAGGTCGCTTGAGGATTTCCAAGGTCTTGATGCCAGCGGTCATGGCCAGGGGGTTGCCCGATAGGGTACCGGCCTGGTACACCGGACCTGCCGGGGCAATCATGGACATAATGTCCTTGCGACCACCGTAGGCTCCCACCGGAAGTCCGCCACCGATGATTTTGCCCAGGGTGGTGAGGTCGGGGGTAATGCCAAATTTTGCCTGGGCACCGCCGTAGGCAATCCGGAAGCCCGTCATCACTTCATCAAAAACCAGGAGGGCATCGTGCTGCTGGGTGAGTTCCCGCAACCCTTCCAGAAAGCCAGGATCGGGGGTGATAAAGCCAGAGTTACCCACAACGGGCTCTAGAATGACCCCGGCAATTTCTCCAGGGTTCTCTTCCAGCAAGGCTTTGACCGCTGCCAGATCATTGTAGGGAGCCGTGAGGGTGGTGGCGGTGGTGGCCTTGGGCACTCCAGGGGAGTCAGGCAAGCCTAGGGTGGCGACCCCAGACCCGGCCTGGACGAGGAACATATCGGCGTGGCCGTGGTAGCAGCCCTCGAATTTAATAATTTTGTCCCGTCCGGTGAAGGCCCGCATCAACCGCAGTACCGACATACAGGCTTCGGTGCCGGAGTTGACGAAGCGCACCATCTCAATGCTGGGAACGGCGTCGATCACCATTTCCGCCAGCACGTTTTCCAACTGGCAGGGGGCACCGAAGCTGGTGCCCTTTTCCAGGGCAGCGGCAAGGGCTTGCAGCACTTCGGGGTGGGCATGGCCGCAGATGGCTGGTCCCCAAGTACCCACGTAGTCAATGTACTGGTTGCCGTCCACATCCCAGATGTAGGCTCCCTTGACATGGTCGAAGACGATGGGCTGGCCTCCCACAGACTTGAAGGCCCGCACAGGGGAACTCACGCCACCGGGCATCAGATCTTGGGCGGCGGTAAAAATGGCTTCAGATTTGCTGGTCTTCAACGGTGCAGTGCTAACCAAGATTGCTATCCTCTCCTATGTCTCTCAAAGAGTTATTATCCTATGCTGCCATTGCTCCCCATCGGTTGCGATGTGTTAAGGAATGTGGAGCCCTGGGCAGCGCGGGCATTGCGTCGCCATTGGGCGGGTTTGATCCGGCGCAGGGCGGAGGCGGGGAAGCGGCGCTCCCAGTCCGCCTGGGTTAGGGTCGCCAGTTCCCCTAGGTCAGGGGCTTGGTTATCGCCATAGGGCTGGAAGTCGGCCACATCCGTTTCCTGGGCAAAGCGCTGGTTCCAGGGGCAAACATCTTGGCAAATGTCGCAGCCCGCTACCCAGCCCTGGAGATTTTTTGCGATCGCATCTGGCAATACCTCCTCCCGGTTCTCAATGGTGTGGTAGGCGATGCAGCGGTTGGCATCTACTACACCAGGGGATGTAATCGCCGCCGTTGGGCAAGCGTCTAGACAGCGGGTGCAGGTACCGCAATGGGCGGTATGGGGTGCATCGGCAGCCAGGGGCAGACTGGTCAGAATTTCCCCCAGAAACACCCAGGAGCCATAGTCACGGGTGATGAGGTTGCCGTTTTTAGCAATCCAGCCCAGACCCGCCTGCTGCGCCCAAAATTTATCCTGCACAGGCCCCGTATCCACGTAATAACGGGTTTGAATATCAGGGCTATGGGACTCTAGCCAAGTGGCCAGCGCCTTCAGCCGCGTTGCCATCACCCGATGGTAGTCTCGACCCCAGCCATAGCGAGAGATTTTGCCCTGGTGGGGATGGTGGGAATGGGCATGGGGCGTGTAGTAGTTCAGGGCGACAGCAATTAGCGATCGCACCTCCGGCATAACAGCGCGAATATCCTGGCGTTTGGGATTGCCCATCCAGGCCATGTCCGCTTGATACCCTTGGTCTAGCCAAGATTGGAGAGCCGCCTTACTCTGCTGTTCTGCCTCGGTGGCAATAGAGGGAATAGCCACAATACCCACCCGATGAAACCCGAGGGCGATCGCTTGCTGTTTAAGTTGAGCCGCACTGGGGATATCAGCCATGGCCATAGCCCTCAACCTCCTGCCTCGCCTCCGCCCCCATCCGCCGTCGCACCGGCAGGGGTGCGATCCCGGCCCCCTGGGGTCGCCAGTTGTGCAGGTGCATAGAGGCGCATCCCAGCTCACATCATGGAGCAACAACCGCTGACCGGGCGGCACATCGAGTTGCCGTAGCTGAATCATTACCATCTATGCCCCCCTATCCCCAAAACTGGTTCGGCAATGGTGATGCCAGCGTTAGAACCTATGATAGACCGCATAAACCACCTTACCGGAGGAGCCCCAAGGTGACCCTAGCGGCATTCCATTCCGGCGCGGGGTAGCAAAGGGCAAACCCTATTTGCCCTTTGCCCTGACTCGCAGTCTTTTACGAAAACTTCTCGAAAACTCTGTAGTGGAGTGATATGACCCGCCCAGTTGTGGCCACACTAGTAATCAGCCGCTCATCAGCCCCGTTCTAAACGCCCCCACCTATGTTGCGCTTCCCGCGATCTGCAAAATTTTGGGCCAGTCTCCTCATCGGGCTGGTGCTTTCGACCCTAGTTACCTTCTCTGCCCAGTTCTCTAGCCATGACTGGTCTCTCGGTCAGGCCATTGCCCAAACTGACCACGAGTCCACCAATGACAATGGCAAGGAAAATGACCCAGAATTTTTGGGTGACTTCGGCGGTAGCGGCCAACCCTTTGACAGTTTAGTAGCCGGTTTAGAGCGGCACGACGGCCTATTTACCGCTTATACAGACCTCTCTGAGGGAAAAGCCTATCTAGCGGTGCAGCCCCAACAGCTCAACCGCAATTTCATGTTGCAGGCCACCCTAGAGTCAGGCGTAGGCGAAGCGGGTCTATTTCGGGGTTGGCCCGTGAATGATGTGGTGTTTCAGTTTCGGGAGACACGGGGCAATCGATTGCAAGTCGTCGTGCCCAACACCTACATCCGCAACCCCGATGGCGAAAGTTGGCAACAGCGACTCCTAGATACCTCCTTTAGCGATTCCACCCTCTTTGCCGTAGACATTCTCAGCACCGATCCCAACTCTGGGGCCATGGTTATTGACCTCACCTCCCTGATTCTGGATCGCGACTTAGTCAATTCCTTTGCGGCCCTAGGGTCAGCCTTAGGCGGTTATTCCCCCAACTACGAATTGTCTGGCCTTAGTAGCCTCAATGCCTTTGCCGAAAATGTCGAGGTCGGCACCGATATGGCTTTTATCGGGGGCGGGATATCTACCGATCCCTTAGCAGGGCTATTTGGCTTTGCCCTCCAGGGACTGGCGGACAGCCGGGGCTTTAGCCTCAAGATCCGCTACAGCCTCTCCCAGTTACCCGTCAATAACGGTTACCAGCCCCGCCTTGCCGATGAGCGGGTAGGGTACTTTATCTCCGCCTTTCGCATCCCCTTCCGAGCCGGACAGCCCGAACCCTTTGTCCGCTACATCAACCGTTGGCATCTAGAAAAGGCCGATCCCCAGGCGGCGATGTCTCCCCCCAAGGAGCCGATCGTGCTGTGGATTGAGAATACCGTCCCGCCCCAATATCGGGAGGCGATTCGGGAAGGCATCTTGATGTGGAATGAAGCCTTTGAGCAGGCCGGGTTTGAGAATGCTATCCAGGTGTCCCAGATGCCGGATCGGGCTGACTGGGATCCCTCCGATGTTCGCTATAACGTCGTGCGCTGGTCTGACTCCCTCTACCCTTGGGCTATTGGTCTAGGGCCATCGCGGGTAAATCCGCTGACGGGTCAAATCCTAGACGCTGACATCATTCTGGATGCCAACATCATTCGCTATCTCCAGCAGCAGTACCAAACGCGGGGTCTGGATAATCCCCAGGCTCAGTTCTATCTACAAACCTGTGGACAGCGATCGCAGATCTGGTATCTGCAATGGTTGGCGATGCAGCGCTACGGGGAAGCAGGGCTAGACCCTAGGCGCTGGCAAGGGTCCAGACCCGATTACACCTCCAATAACCGCCTCACCGATGACCACTGTGCTGCCTACACCGCCACGGAGCGGATGGCCTTTGGCTCCCTGGCCCTATCGGTCCTACCCGGCGCTAACTTTAGCCAAGCCCAACTGGATGACTACATCCATCAATACCTAGTATCTGTAACGGCCCACGAAGTCGGTCATATCCTGGGGCTGCGCCATAACTTTGCGGGCAGCAGTCTCCTCAGTCCTGAGGAAGTAAATGACCCCGCCGTGACCGCCCAGAGGGGAATGCTCAGCTCGTTAATGGACTACTTTCCCCCTAATATTGCACCGCCGGGACAGCCCCAGGGAGACTTTTTCCCCAAGCGCCTGGGAGCCTACGACAACTGGGCAATTGAATATGGCTATCGTGTCTTTGGGCGTTCCCTGGGGCAACGGGAAGAACAGCGGGCCTTGAACGAGTTACTGCGGGAAGGCAGCAGTCGGCCCGAACTGGCCTATGCCCCCGACGAAGACATCATGGACTTCCTGGATCCCGAAGTGGACGCCTGGGATTTAACCACTGATCCCATGGCCTATGCCCAGATCCAACTCGACAATGCCCAGGCGGTATGGGGTCGCCTCAACCGTTGGTCTGTAGTGCCAGGAGAAGGCTACGGTAGCCTACGGCGACGGGTAGATATGGTGTTTAACTACTACATGGGCAATGCCATGACCATTGCCAACTACATTGGAGGCCAACGCTTCCGCCGGATTAATCCCTGGGATTTTGATGGGCGTGTCCCCTTTGAGCCCATTGCCGCCGACAAGCAGCGAGACGCTCTAAAGCTACTCACCGACTACGTGTTTGCCGCCGATGCTTTTAGCTTTTCACCGCTTTTACTAAACCAACTCGCGCCCGATCGCTGGTGGCATTGGGGCACCTCCCTGACGGTATACCCCCTCGACTATCCAGTCTATGAGCGGGTTTTAGCTCTCCAGACCAGTATTTTGAGTGAGCTCATGTATGCCGACCGCCTCTCTCGCCTCCGAGACGTTGAGTTCAGGACTACGAATGACGATACCCTCACGATTTCCGAACTCTACACTTCCCTCCACGACAGCATTTGGACTGAGGTGGTTCAGTCTGGCCCGTCTATGGAAATTTCTAGTCTGCGACGAGGGCTTCAGCGGCACCACCTCAACCAACTCTCGAATCTAGTGCTGCGCCGGGGCTTCTGGGATGCACTGTCGGCCCAGAGCTTCACGGACTTCATGGCGGTCCTCTCAACCCTTGGGGCTCCCGAGGATGCTCGGGTTCTCGCCCGTTACCAACTACGGCAGATTCAGCAGGAGGTGCAATCCGCCCTGGGCCGCTCCCGCGACTTGAACCTGACCACCCGCGCTCACCTAGAAGAGATGCGCGATCGCATTACCCAAGTCCTCGGGGCACCCCTGATCGGACAATAATCTCCTTTGGAACGACGCCACCCAAAATTCATTGCTACCCTGGCTTCTTACCTACAGGAGAACGCTCAGCTTATTTTTGCCGTGCCAGAAAATGTGCAACGGTTGCGTTGGGCCACGGCTACTGTAAAAGTCGAAATGTCATTTTAATTATTTGCATGACAACCCCGTGAAGCATGGCTTGGTGGATTGCCCGCACCAGTGGGAATTGTCGAGTTTTCGGCGGTTTGTGGCGGCGGGGGTTTATGGGGAGAATTGGGGCTGCGATGGGGCGGGGCGGAAGCTGGAGTTTGAGGGGAAGGGGTTGGTTGTGGGGGACTGAGTTGGGTGGTGGGCATTGCCCACCCTACTTGCTTCCGCTGCCCTGACTGGCTCATACGGCAACTCCTTCTCTAAGGATATTCCGAACCAAGACACTGATGGAACGGGGACTCTGTTCAAATTGTTGGCGAGAGTATTTGATAGGGGTTGCTGATTCCAGGTATGAACCGAGTGCTGTAGGTATTGGAACCTTGCTCAAATTTTCGCAAAATCATACCGCTATTCAGCAACGCTAGATTTTTGGCCGCATTTGACTCACGCAAGTACTTCGTGAAGCGCGATCGCGAGCATCATATCTGCAATCGACCCGTCGCAAAAAGGCGATAGCCAAAGGTCATCGCGATCATCGACACAAAAAATTGCCAGAGGCTAGTCGGGTTTAAGATGGCGCGGCTGCTGATGAAGATGCAGACAACTCCCCCCGCGACAAATACCCAGCCAAGCTGTTTCATGAAGCCCAACGGCATGAATACCAGTAAGCAAATACCCGCACAAAGCAAAAAGATCGAGGCATCGGCGGCAATACCACGCCACCAGTAAGGACTCACATTGGTTGTGAAGAAGATATTTTTACCTAAAAAATAGATGCCCAAGAGCATCAGAGCTAGACCAATTAATTGAATGAGTAATCGCATGGTGAATAAATCTTTATACCTGATACCTGAACTGTAATCAAGGGGTTGAAAAATCAATTTAAGCCTTGAAAAACCTCTCAAAGCTTCAAAATTGCTTGGCAAAAGGACTCATGCAGTCATCAAAGGGCTTTTAGACCTCTTAATCAATACAGTACCGATTTTAGGATTCCCGAAAATCATGAGGCCATATACTTCACTAACACTTTAATGACTTCACTGGGTCGGCTCTGGAGGGGATGCTCGGCGGTGGGGACGGAGAGGAAGTCAGTCCACTCGAAAATTTCAGCAAACCAACGCTGATGCAGGCTACGGGGAATGGCGCTGACGGCAGCTTTGGGGCCGATGACGAGGAGTTTGACGGGTTCTTGGTCTGGCTTAGGGTAGCTGTGGAGCTTGAGGGAGAGTTCGATACCGACGGGTTCAGGGGATTAAGGGGTACCAGTACGCTGCCCAGTACTAGGGACCAAGGTCAGAGAAAAGTGGGCGGCAAACTGAGCCTCTAGGACAGGCTGTACCGCCTGGAGGGTGATTCCTGGTAGAAATTGGGCCAGACTACCGACGGGATAGTCAGTAATGCCGCAGGGCACAATGCGCTGAAATCCAGTTAAGTCAGGGCAAACATTTAGGGCGAAGCCGTGCATCGTGATCCAGCGGCTGACTTTGATGCCGATCGCTGCCACCTTGTAGCCCTGTACCCAGACTCCGGTCATCGCAGTGTGACGCTCTCCACAGAGTCCAAACTCGGCCAGGGTGGCGATGATAACCGCTTCGAGTTGGCGCAGGTACCAGTGGAGGTCGGGATGGTGCCGCCGTAAATTGAGGATGGGATAGCCTACCAACTGCCCTGGACAGTGGTAAGTGACTTCGCCGCCGCGCTCTACCCGGATTACGGGCGGATCTTGAGAGGTGGGGGTGAACTTTACAAAGGTCGGATCGGCCCCCTGCCCCAGGGTGTATACGGCGGGATGTTCCAGTAGCAGCAGCACATCTGCGAGGTCAGGATCTTGGCGGCGGGCTTCTAGCAACTGTTGTTGTACGCGCCAAGCCCTATCGTAGGGGACTAAGCCGCAACGGTAGACCCAGCATGGGGCATGGGGTGGGATAGCCCTGTTGGGCCGGTCTGTGACGATCGCACGGGTATCTGAGGCTGTAATCCTAGGGGTTTTCTGGAGATTGGCGGGGTTAGAGGACTGGGAGGCGTCAGATAACGGCATTTCTTATACTGGATTATCCCCAGAGAAACTAAATTCTTGCTGAAGTTGCAATCAAGAATTATCAACTGCTGCAAAGGATCCTAAAGGGCTCTGTCGCCTAGAATACAAGGTGCTAGGGTGAAGACAGAAACAGAATTTTGTACGGAGGCCGCTCCATGAAGCTTGTGATTCAAGGCAAGAACATTGAGATCACAGAAGCCATCCAGGACTATGTCGAGCAGAAAATTTCCAAGGCGGTCAGTCACTTTAAGCATCTCACCAACGAAGTTGACGTAAACCTATCTGTTGCCCGTAACCACCGCATCACACCCAAACAATCGGCAGAGGTTACGTTGTATATCAATGGTGCGGTCGTCCGGGCAGAGGAAAGTAGCGAAAATCTCTACGCCAGCATTGACCTAGTCGCCAATAAGATTACGCGCCAACTCCGCCGCTACAAGGAGAAGCGTCAAGATCGTAATTTCTCGCCGGTGAAGCCCAATGATGCTCTGATTACCCCTGAAACCCCCACTACAAATGTTTCGGAGGTGCTCAAGAGTAAAGCGCCTCAACTTCCAGAGGCGGTGGTGCGCACTAAGTACTTTGCGATGCCGCCTATGTCGGTTGAGGATGCCTTGGAACATTTGGAGCTAGTGGACCACGATTTCTATATGTTCCTGAATGGGGAGACGGGGGAAATCAACGTGATCTATGAGCGCAACCACGGTGGCTACGGTCTACTGCAACCCCGTCAGGCGGAACAGATGAACGGGAATGGTAATGGTAGCCATGCCAAAACCGCGACTAAACCCAATCCTGCTACGGTTGGCTAGGGTTGGCCTAACCCCTTCTCCTGGTTTCGACTCCGCTCAGCCAACGGCAGAAGGGGGCCGGAAGGTCTTGTCCGGTCTCCCCCACTTGGCGCTACTGTGTACACATCTTTCTGAAGGGTGCTTATGCCCCTTGCAACCCCTCCTTAATCCCCCCTTGTAAAGGGGGAAAACTCTAGTCATCTCCCTTTACAAGGGGGAGGACTAGTACTGGGCGGCGGAAATACCCTGACTGTTCCATCAGAGTACTAGAGGGGTTCAGGGCGGGATTCACATGAAAAAACAGTAACTTGTGTGTACACCGTGGGTATCAACGTAAGCCGAGACAATATTGGTTCCGAGGAATTCAGGAGTCAGAATCCAGTACTCTCCTAGATTTTGGCTCCTAACTCCTAACTCCTCCCCAAGAGATTTGTCCCGCTTTGAGTTGATACCCTACACCGTAGTCCACCCGGCGGGAAGCAAGCTATGCCCATTTTTGGGAGAGTCTTGTAGATGTAGATAAGGATAGGGAACATCCCATGCCTCCCCGTTTCCGATAATGATTATCATTACAATGTAATGTAGTAATCTTTATTCTGGTTGAGGTGTTGATCATGATGGCTAGTCCGACCCTAGACTCCATCCCTGTGACCGTGTTGACAGGTTACTTGGGGGCAGGCAAGACCACCCTGCTTAACCGTATCCTCACCCACGAACATGGCAAAAAGGTCGCGGTGATCGTTAACGAGTTTGGCGAGGTAGGCATTGACAATCAGTTGGTGGTGGATGCTGATGAAGAAATTTTTGAAATGAATAACGGCTGCATCTGTTGTACCGTGCGGGGAGATTTGATCCGCATCATTGCCAACTTGATGAAACGGCGGGACAAGTTTGACCATTTGGTCATCGAAACCACGGGGCTGGCGGATCCGGCTCCGGTGATTCAAACCTTTTTTGTGGACGACGAGGTGCAGACCCGCACCCATTTGGATGCGGTAGTGACGGTGGTGGATGCCCGCCACATTCATCAGCACTGGCAGGCGGAGGAAGCGACAGAGCAGATTGCCTTTGCTGATGTGATCTTGTTGAACAAGACCGATCTGGTCACGCCAGAGGAGCTGACGGTTCTGGAGCAACGGATCCGGGCTATGAATGCCCTGGCAAAAATCTACTCCACGCAAAACGCCGAGGTGGAGCTAGGGGCGATTTTAGGGGTGAATGCCTTTGACCTAGATAATGCCCTTAAGGTGGATCCTGATTTTCTATCTGAAACAGCCCATGAGCATGACGATACTGTGGGCTCTCTAGCCTTAGTGGAGCCAGGGGCGGTGGATGGGGTCAAGCTGAACCAATGGCTGGGGACACTCCTGCGCGATCGCGGTCCTGACATTTTCCGCATGAAGGGCATCCTCAATATTGCTGGGGAGGATGATCGCTATGTATTCCAGGGGGTTCACATGCTGTTTGAGGGCCGAGGCGATCGCCCTTGGCGCACCCATGAATCCCGTAAGAATGAACTGGTGTTCATTGGCCGCAACCTAGAGGACATGAATCTGCAAGACAGCTTTCGAGCCTGCTTAGTCCCCTAAGCTCCCCCATCGACCCTTCTACTGCCTGCCTTGGGCGCGGAAACCGCGCCCCTACGGGTAATTCAATTCAAAATTCAAAACTCAAAATTCCTGTCACCCCCTGCATTGGGCGCGGAAACCGCGCCCCTACCCCAAAACCCTGCATCTGGCGCGGCATCTCTGCGGTGCATTGCTTCGCGAATGCACCCTACGGGATATTTAATTCAAAACTCAAAACTCAAAATTCCCATCACTCCCCCACCCCATCACTCCCCCACCCCACCATCCCAATACCCCATCACCCCATCACCCCAATACCCCATCACCCCCCCCACTCCCTCTCACCCAAATCCATGCCCAGCAAACCGCCCCCCTCTTCCCGTCCAACCCGTGACCACCCGACGGCCCCGAATCAGGACTTACTACAACTGCGGTGGCGGACGACTTTAGCCGACTATGTCAGTGCGATCGCATGGGCTCCTGATGGTACCTACCTAGCTGCCAGTTCCACCGCTGGGGAGGTGATGCTCTATGACAGCACTACAGGCACCCCAACCCAGTTACATTCCTGTCCTAATCAGGCGATCAGCACCCTGGCTTTTTCTGCCGATGGTCAGTATTTGGCGGCGGCGGGGCAGGGGGGCAGGCTGCTAGTGTGGCAGTTGGATGGAAATACTCCTACCCCCATTATTCAAGAAGCCTGGGGACGACATTGGATTGAACAGATAGCTTGGCATCCCCATCAACCCCAGCTCGCCCTGGGCCTAGGGCGGACGGTGCAACTTTGGGATGTCCAGATTCCAGAAATTCTGGCCACCTTCCCTTTTGATTCGTCTTCGATACTGACCCTGGCTTGGCACCCCAGCGGGGAATACCTTTCTGCCGGGGGCAATCAGGCGGTGAAAACCTGGCATTCCCCCGCTTGGGAGGATGATCCCCAGGTGCGGGAAACCGGCAGTGCTTCGGGTGCGATCGCATGGTCTCCTGATGGACAGTACCTAGCGGCGGGCAACCACGATCGCACTCTACTGATTTGGGCTGAGAATAATCCCTACCCTTGGCGTATGCAAGGGTTTCCGGGCAAAGTGCGGCAGTTGAGTTGGGGATACTGCCAGGGACAATCTACGCTCCCTGTCCTAGCCAGCACCAGCGCTGAGGGGATGGTGATTTGGCTCAAAGACTCTGATCCAGAGGGTAAATGGGATGCCCGTGTATTCGATTTGCACCAGGGGGATATAACTGCGATCGCGTTTCAACCCCAGGGCCAACTTCTCGCCTCCGCTGCTGAAGATGGCTGGGTCTGCCTGTGGCGGGAAGCTGCCCAAGCGGCTCAAATTTTGCCCGGAGCCCCCCATGGATTTTCTACCCTGGCTTGGCATCCCCAGGGCCAAGGGCTGGCAGCCGGGGGATTCTGGGGCGAGATCGTAACTTGGGGGGCGATCACCTGAGGCCAGGGATGGGGATGATGCAAGATGGACAGAAACGGCATCTGGATTTAGAAAATTTAGGCAAATCCCTGACCTCGGGAACCATAGCGAACCGTTTTGAACGTGACTTGGTTATTAGCGGGCTGATAGAGGGTGTAGGTGGCCTGCCCCCCCTGGCGACCCACAGTGCCGACCCCCACCACTCGGCGGGCCGTTTTACCTTGGTCTTGGGGCGGTTCATCCCCATTGAGGGTGGTAACGGTGGAGCGCAGTCCTTGGGGCTCTACCCAACAGTCAAAGGCACTCCCCGATCGCCCGCAGAACAGGGTATTGGCATCGGCTCGAATCAGGCGATCGCACAACTGAATCGCCGGAGTCTCTGGGGTCAACTCATCCCCACAGCCCGCTGTGCTGCCATGGATGAGCAGACAGTCCAGCTCATGGAAGCCAAAGTCCAGCGATCGCACCCATTGCACCGTCTCCCGCGATATCGACTGCCAGAGAACCTGCACCGCCTCTAGGCCATACTGCGCCTGCAACTCCGGAGCATCCATCACCGCCCCTAGCCCAGCTAAGCTCAAGACCTGCTCCTCCCACCAGCCCAGGCAGATTTTGGGAGACAGTTCCCCTGGCAAGTGCGATGGCCGTAGGCCGGTCTTTGACCATCGCACCCGCTGTACCAGCGCCCCATTATCCCCCCGTAACCCCACCACATCCCCCAGGATATAGAGGTCAGTAACGGGGTAGCGCTGTCGTTTAATATCCGCCAACACCGCCTCATAGGCCGCCAGATTACCTTCAATACCGCTCAAAATTGCCCAGTGCATGGTTGCTTAAAACCTAAAACCTATCACCTGTCACCTGCCTGCCCCCTGTTCCCTGTCCCCTGTTCCCTGTCCCCTGTCCCCTGTCCCCTGTCCCCTAAAACCCCATCCTTCCCTACCGCTCACACACATGGCTCGCATCCTCCGCCCGCTCAGCAAATTCCAGGCCATGGGCTAAGCGCCAAGCAAAAATCGGGGGCAAGCCTTTTTCGATGATGGCGGCACAGGTTTTCTGGTAGTCATAGGGCACCTCCCGCAGGGTGACTTCGGCATTGTCCGTGTCGTAGAGAACATAGGTGGCATTGGGGCGACCGTGGCGCGGCTCGCCGACGGAACCGGCATTGACGATCCGCTTCAGGGGGGTGGTCACGGTACGTTCCGACTGGGGGGCACCGGGCTGCTGAACGCGCACCGCCAGGGTCGCTCCCTCCAGATTCCGCACGTAGGGAACATGGGTATGGCCACAGAATAGAACATCCGCCTCCGTAGACAAGACTCGCTCTAGGGCGGCAAAGCCATCCATGGAGGGAAGCAGATACTCGTGCTGACTGTTGGGGCTGCCATGGACAAAGCAGAAGTTATCTTGCCGGAGAGCCATGGGCAACGTGGCTAGGTAGTCCCGTACCTCCGGGTGGATGGCTTGATTTGTCCATTCATGGGCTTGCTTCCCCCGTTTCTCTGCCAGTAGGGAAGGATAGCTACATTCACAGGCATTCAGCCCTTCCACAATGTCCTCATCCCAACAGCCCTGACAGGTGGGGATATCCAAGGAGCGAATCATTTCCACCACTGCATTGGGGAAGGGGCCATAGCCCACCAGATCGCCCAGGCAATAGATCTGGTCAGCATGATGAGCGTCAATATCACTAAGCACCGTGTTCAGCGCTTCGTAGTTACCGTGGATACAGGAGATGACAGCGAGTTTCATGGGAGGGGGTGATGGGGTATTGGGGTGATGGGGTATTGGGGTGATGGGGTATTGGGGTGGTGGGGTAAATCCCGTAGGGGCAATCCCTTGTTGCCGGGTGGCCGATATTGGGGATTAGGGGTAGGGGCGCGGTTTCCGCGCCCAATGCAGGGGGTGACAGGAATTTTGAATTTTGAATTGAATTACCCGTAGGGGCGTGGTTTCCGCGCTCAATGCAGGGGGTGACAGGGGCGGGGTCGCGCCCAATGCCGCCGGGAATCGAGGGGGGAGTGGTGATCTCAAATTTGCTCCAGGGCAGGGTGGGGTTGGATCAAGCAGGGATCAAATTCCGGTAGTGGGCTTGGTATTGGGTCAGGAGATCATCGGGGAGGCAACTATCCAGCAGGGCGGAGACGATCGCCTCCGTGTCCAATCCCCAGCCCACAACCTCTAGGCCGCTGGGACGCTGGGGTCGCCCTTCCAACCAGGGGGCCAGGGGCAATTCGCCATACTCGCTGCCTTCTAACCCTTCGACAAAATCCACATAAAAGGCACGACCATCGGGCAATTCAACAATGCCCTTGGCCCGTTGCACAGGGCCATAGGCTCCCTGGATAATCTCTGTCCACACCAGGTCTAAACTAGGGGGATCAAACACCCGCCCCGTTAGGGCGGTGCGCCAGAGCGGGGGCAAAGTATCTGTCTGGGTCGGGGGATGCCCTTGTCCAGGGATGACTTTATCGGCCCAGTTCTGCCAATCAGTGGGGGGATACCCTGGGGGCAGTAGGGCAACCCGGTGGCACGGGAGAGAGGCCAAGAGGGGACTGTCTAAACTCAGGTGAAACCCCAGCTCTAGATAGACTTCGGCCTCTTGCGGTAGGTCAGCCAACACTGCTGGCATCTTGCCCTCGGGAATCACTTGCACCCAGGGGAAGCGATAGCCCAGATAGGGGGTATCAATGCCCTGGGCACCACCGGGACAGAGGTAGTACAAGGGGCGATCGCGGTTTTTCAAAAACTGACTAATCCAGGTGGTTTTACCCGCACCGGGAGGCCCAGCAACAGCAATCAATTGGGGCATACAGCAACAATGGCGCGAAAGGACTGGGGAATGCACCCCAAGGAGATGCCAAGGATCGGAATCGGCGCGGTGATGATGCTGGCGAGTTGGATTAAGCCAGCACCAATTGCAAATGACCCACCTCAATGACACCCATTAAGGGGCCGACTTAGGGTAATGATAATCATTCTCGCATCTTTTCCGGCTTGGAGCAACGTCCCTGGGAATGATGACAGGGAGAAATGGCCATAGCCTCACAATGTCTGTCCGGCTATGGCCTCAGGTAGTCAGCCCACCTGTCCCCTGTCTCCTCTTCCACAAGCTATTTTGCTATGACAGCTTTGCTATGCCAGCAGAGCTTTGGCCCTGGGTAAACCAGCGGCCAGGAGAAAGAAGCCCAGTTGAACCACAACAATACTGGGGCCGGAGGGCAGGTCGAAGGCAGCAGATAACAAAATGCCCCCCAGGGCACTGACTGCCCCTAGGGCCGTGGAGAGCAGCACATAGTGGGTGAAGTGCTGACTGAGTAAGCGGGCGGCACAGGCGGGAATAACCACAAAGGCACTGACCAGCAGTACCCCAATCGCCTTGATCGACACCCCCACTACCAGGGACAGCAACACAATGAACATAGCCCGATGAGTCGGTACCGCTACACCTCGGGCAATAGCCAAGGATTCATTTAGGGTCAGGAGTAATTGCGATCGCAACGTCAGCCCCAAAAACACCACACAGATCACCAGCAAGCCACTGCTCAAGAGCAGATCCCCTTGACGCACCGCCAAAATATCCCCAAACAAAATGTTGTTGATGCCCCCTTTGTAGCGCCCCACAAAGCTGAGGGTAATCACCCCAAGGGCCAGGGAAGAGGAGTAAATGATATTTAGCAGCGCATCGGTCCAAAGGTTAGTGCGCTCTAAGAAGTAGTTCACCACCAGGGCAAAGAAAACAGCAAAGGGGAGGAGCACCGTGGAGGGATTCATCCCCACTAGCAGCCCCAAGCTAATACCCAACAGGGCTGAGTGGCCTAGGGCATCGCTGAAAAAGGACAATTGCCGCAAAATTGTCAGGCTACCCAGCATTCCCCCCATCAACCCCGTCAAGACTCCCCCCATCAGCGCCCGTTGCATAAAGGGGAGTTGCAGAAGTTCCAGGATGCGGGTGAGTTCGGTGGCGAGGGACATGGGGTGGTGGGGTGTGAGGGTGGTGGGGTGTGAGGGTGATGGGGTAGGGGCGCAGTTTCCGCGCCCAATGCAGGATGTCACCGTAGAGGTACGGTTTGCGCACCCAATGCAGGATATTGAATTCAAAACTCAAAATTCAAAACTCAAAACTCCTAAAACCTCTCACCCTCCCCCCTCAACTAATGGGTATGGCGATAGCGGACAAACTCTGACCCATAGGCCAAAGCCAGTTGCTCTGGGGCTAGGGCGACATCAGGCGAGCCCTGGCAGAGTAGACGACGATTCATGCAAATAACGCGATCGCAGTGGCGGCGTACCATGTCTAGGTCATGGGAAATCTGGATAATGGCCCAGCCCTCTTGCCGTTTCAGGTCATAGAGCAACTGATAAAACTCCGACTCCCCCCGCACATCCAATCCTGCCGGGGCTTCGTCCAAAATCAACAGCTTTCGGGGTTGTGCCAGACAATAGGCCAGCAGCACCCGCTTGGTTTCCCCCCCAGATAATCCCCGAATAGATTGGGTGGCTAGGTGCAGAGCATCCACCCGCGCCAAGGCTTGACGTACTGCCCGCCGTCGAGCTTGACGCTGCCCCCAAGGCAACTGCGGCCCCATCCGATCCCAGCCCAGGCCCACCAACTCTTCCACCACTAGGGGAATGCGGCGGTCAAACAAAAATCGCTGGGGTAGATAGGCCACTTGGTCACGGATGCGGGCAGACAGTGCCCCCTGACGACCCAAGGGTTGCCCCAAGATCCACACCTGCCCCCTCTGTCGGGGCAAGATTCCCAGCAGGGCTTGAATCAACGTGCTTTTACCCGCCCCATTGGGGCCAACAATGGCGGTATCGGTACCTGCTTCGAGACTAAAGGACATGTCCTCAACGGCCACATAGTTACCATGGCAAACCGTTAGCCCCATCACTGCCAATATCGGATCTGACAAAATTGACCTCCAATGGTACGGCCCAGAGGCAACCCAGCCCCTAGTGTTCCGTCAAATTTACCTTTGTGAGTCTGCGTAGATTGGGTAGAACGAAGGATCACCCAACAGTGGTGGGCCATGTTGGGTTCCGCTAGCGCTGCACCCAACCTACAAATTTAGGTTTGATAGACCACTAGAGCTGGGGTAGAGATGACTTGAATAGCAAGATGAACCCAGGGTCAAAACCCCAGGCCCAGCCGTTGGGGTACCGTCGCCACAGTGGGGACTCGCCGCAGTCCCGGCGCGATCGCCTGAAACCGCTGCTGGGGTAGCCACGACTGGGTTTCTCCCTCAAAGGCCGTCACCAAAGCATCCAAGTTCTGGCGCATGGCAATGAAATAATACTCAGGTTCTAGAGCCTCTGGGCCACCGGTTTCAATGGGGTCAAAGACACTAATGGCCACCCCCAAATCCCCTGCTAGAGCTGAGAAGGAATCTTCCCCTGCTTGGGGTTCCGTCAACAGGGTTTTCAGATTCGAGGCGGTTACCGTATCCATGACCCGCTTCACATCCTCTGGAGAAGGATTGTCCTCCGGTACATCCACCAAAAATTCCGCCTCTAGACCATAGCTTTCGGCAAAGTAGGGGGCAAAGTCATGGAAGGCCACAAAGGTTTGGCCAGCGTAGGGGGCCAAGCGCTCGGCAATTTCCTGATCTAGAGCTTGCAGTTGCTCAATGTAAACCGCCGCATTAGCGGTGTACTCAGGTTCCCCATCGGGGTCTACCGCGATCAGACCGTCTCGAATATTTTCGACCTGTTGCACCGCCCGCTTGGGGTCAAGCCAAATATGGGGATTGAACTCCCCATGATGATGGTGACCACCATCGGCATGGTCATGGCCGTGATCGTCTTTATCTTCGTGGCCGTGGTCATGGCCGTGATCGTGATCATCGTGCCCGTGCCCGTGATCATCGTGCCCGTGGCCCTCTACCTCTTCATTGCTGAGGGTGGCAATGCCGATACTGGTGTCAATTACCACGAGGTCAGCATTATCAGCATTGGCAATTAAGTCATCTAGAAAAAACTCCATTTCTAGGCCGTTTTTCACCAGCACATCAGCAGTGACTAGAGCCTGGGCATCGGTCGGCTTGGCCTGGTAGTCGTGGGGGCCAACATTCGCGGGAATCAGTTGCACCACCTCAGCGCGATCGCCCACCACCGCCTTGGTGAACTGGGTAATGGGCAGAAAGGTAGTCACCACCTGGATTTCTGAGGTTGGAGTCGTTGCCACTTCCGCGTCTGGATCTCCTTCCGTCACTGTGGAAGGAGCACAACTCCCCAAGGCAAAGGTCAGGGAAGAAGCGGTGAACAATAGACCCCGACGCACCTGGGGCTGGAAATTCCAAGGAAAAGCAAAAGGGCGTAGCGGTAGCATATCGAAGTGGCTCCCAGAAGTCTTATTGAGAATAATTATCATTAGTGCTATGCCATGAGCCTAGCACAGGAAGTTGCCCGAGATTTCAACGGGAATGGGAATTATTATCATTTTTTAGGATTTGGCTGTTTGGGATTTGGGGGCTAGGGCGATCGCGGCAGCCTTAGCAAAGTAGGTCAGAATCACATCGGCCCCGGCCCGCTTCATGCTAGTCAGGGTTTCCAGCATGACGGCGGTTTCATCAATCCAGCCCTGGGCAGCAGCCGCCTTGATTAAGGCATACTCGCCGCTGACGTTGTAAGCAGCAACGGGTAGAGGAGTGTGCTGCTTAAGGCGATATATGATGTCCAAATAGGCTAGGGCAGGCTTGACCATGACCATATCAGCCCCTTCAGCGACATCCAACGCTAATTCCTTCAGGGCTTCATCGCCGTTGGCGGGATCCATCTGATAGGTCTTTTTGTCACCAAACTTGGGAGCCGACTCTAGGGCATCTCGGAAGGGGCCATAGTAGGCAGAGGCATATTTGGCGGTGTAGGCCAAAATGCCCACGTTGATCCAGCCTTCGGCATCTAGGGCAGCACGGATGGCCCCGACTCGGCCATCCATCATGTCAGAGGGGGCAACAAAATCGGCCCCAGCCTCGGCATGGCAGAGGGCTTGTTTGACCAGTACGGCAACGGTTTCATCATTGAGAATCTGGCCCCCTTGCACAATGCCATCGTGCCCTTCGCTGCTATAGGGATCTAGGGCCACATCGGTAAAGACCAAGACATCGGGTACCGCTGCCTTGATGGCTCTCACCGCTCGCGGAATTAACCCATCGGGGTTATAGCTTTCTGTGCCGACATTGTCTTTGAGGTCAGCGGGCACCAGGGGAAACAATGCGATCGCGCCAATGCCCAACTGCTGGGCTGCCTGCACCTCAACCAGGAGTTGATCCAGTGAGAACCGCCAGCAACCAGGCATAGAGGGAATTTCCTGCCGTTGCCCAGTGCCCTCCATCACAAACAGGGGATAGATCAGATCATCCACCGTAAGGTGAGCCTCCCGCACCATACGCCGTAGCCCTGGGGTCCGGCGAAGACGACGAGGCCGCTGCTTCAGGGCCAAAGCAGGGCTAGAGAAGGGGCTGTCTGGGATGGAATCTGCTGGGGCTGGGGTTTCAGAGGGCCGGGTAGATACCGAAGGAGAAAGAACCATGGCAGTCAATCACAAAAGATAAGGTAGGATAAAAGATGATAATGATTATCGTTCTTGGAATTCTACCGTATCTCGTCATGAACGGTGACTCTGTCCAGTCCAATTCCCATCCACTGCCTGAACTGGGCAGTACTGATACCCTCACGGACAATCAAGCCTTGGTGTTAACGCTCCTGGGTCAACAGTCCATAGCCCTCTCGGCCCAAGAGCTTCATGCCCTGATCCAAGAGCAGCGTCCCATAGGGCTGGCAACGGTATACCGTGCCCTGGATACCCTCAACCTCTTAGGGCTGATCCAGCGCCGGGTGGGTCAGCGGGGCGAGTCTTTCTACAGTGTGGCCAGCCCAGAACAGTCCCACTTGACCTGTCTCCGCTGTGGCCATTCCTTGCCGGTTGTCTTGGGTCTAGAGCCGGAGTGGGCCGCTCAGCTTAACCGAGTTGGGATGTTTCAGATCTACTACTACACCTTGGAGTTTTTTGGGCTCTGCGACTCCTGTTCCCCTTCCCAAAATTGAGTTCCAGCCCTCTGAATGATGAATGCTTGACCGCGCCAAGATTTGCAGAAACCTTGAACAAGAGAAATGAAACCACCATGGATCGAGAGCGTATGGTTGCCCAATTTGCTGTCCGTGCTTCAGTAGAAGCGGTGGAGGAAGGGGTTTGGTTAGCGCCCAAGTTTGATGCTGAGGGTTTGATTCCCGTCGTCACCACTGATGCAAAGTCGGGAGAAGTGCTGATGCAGGGCTATATGAATGCGGCAGCGCTGCTGCGGACGATTGCCACGAGAGAAGCCCACTATTACAGTCGCAGTCGCCAGACCTTATGGCACAAAGGGGCTACCAGTGGGTTAGTGCAGCGGGTACAGCAGTGTCTGATTGATGATGATCAAGACTGTATATGGTTGCGGGTGACGATAGCAGGGTCGGGGGCAAGTTGCCATGTGGGGTATCGCTCCTGCTTCTATCGCCAAATCCCTCTAGGTTCGATGGTGATTAGACCGGGAGTAGTCATTCCTCTCACCTTTACGGAAACGGCCAAGGTTTTTGACCCCCAGGCTGTTTATGGTGATGCTCCTAATCCGACGCGACTCTAAGGGGAACCGATTACTATGCCTTTGCATCATCAATCTGCTCCCCCTACCCCTTGGGATCGGGACTTAGAACAGCCTCAAATTCAGGATACTGACTATATCCATCCCCAAGCTAGTCTGATTGGAGATGTGCGCTTGGGGCCAAATATTCTCATCGCACCGGGAACTTCAATTCGGGCGGATGAGGGAGCACCCTTTTTCATCGGGGCCAATACTAATATTCAGGATGGCGTCGTCATCCACGGCTTAGAACAGGGCCGGGTTATGGGGGATGATCACCAGCTTTATTCTGTATGGGTGGGGGCAAACACTTGTATTACCCATCTGGCCCTAATCCATGGCCCTGCCTATGTGGGAAATGACTGTTTTATTGGCTTCCGCTCTACGATTTTCAATGCCAAGGTGGGCCATGGCTGCATCGTGATGATGCATGTCTTAATTCAGGATGTGGAGATTCCACCTGGTAAATATGTGCCTTCGGGGGCGGTGATCACCACTCAACAGGCGGCAGATCGCTTGTCGGATGCCAATAGCAGTGATCGCGAATTTTCTTCCCATGTGGTGCAGGTTAACCAAGCTCTGCGGATGGGATACCAATGTGCCGCCGATAGAGTGTGCTTGGCCGCGATGGTAGCAGCCCACCCGCATCATGAGACCGTTCCTCCTTCTCCTTCTATCCCTGGCCATTCCACTCTAGTTCTGGGGCCGGAGGTGATGGCACAGGTGCGATCGCAATTGCACCAAGGTCACCGCATTGCCCTGGAATATACAGACCCCCGCCGTTTCAAAGTTGGCTCCTGGCAGGATGGCCCCATCATCCCATTTCACGAAGAAGCTCAAGTACTAGCTGCCCTGCAACAATTTCTCATCAATCACCCCCACCACCATGTTCGGCTACTGGGAATTGATCCCAAAGTCCGTCAACGACATCTAGAACTAATGCTTCAATCCCCCTAATTTGCTCTCTAGGCCCCAAGTCTCAAGGTGCAGAATGACAACCGTCATCATTTCCGTATTCGATAAGGCTATCCCCCATGGACTTCCTATCCATTCCTAAACAGGGGCTCCCTGTCACTATCATCACTGGCTTTCTGGGCAGTGGAAAAACCACGCTGCTGAATCATGTTCTTGCCAATATTTCAGGGGTAAAGGTGGCGGTTTTAGTTAACGAATTTGGAGCCATCAATATTGATAGCCAACTGTTGCTATCCGTGGAGGAAAACACTATTCAACTGAGTAATGGTTGTATTTGCTGCACGATCAATGACAGTCTGATCGATGCTGTCTATAGCGTATTAGAACGGGAGGAGCGATTTGATTACTTGATTGTAGAAACCACGGGTTTGGCTGATCCTTTGCCGATTATGATGACATTTTTAACCACCGAGCTAAAAGCCCTGACCAACCTAGATGCAGTGATTACAGTCGTTGATACAGAAGCCTTTACCCCAGCTCATTTTGAAAGTGAAGTTGCTCTGCGACAGTTACTCTACGGAGATATCATCCTTCTCAATAAAATTGACCTAGCGGCTCCAGAACAGATCACAGATCTGGAAAATTATCTCTACGACTGTAAGGAAGGAGTTAGATTTCTGCCCTGCTCCCTCACTGAAACTCCAAATTCATTAAGCTTGTCTGCCTTACTAGATATTGGCCCCACCCTAGAACCTCGTGCCTTGGTCAACCCGATTCCGGCTCCAGAGACCTTTGGGCGAGAATATCGAGAAGATTTTACTACGGTAAGTTTCCAGAGTGATCGTCCTTTTGATCTCACCAAGTTTGAGCATTTTCTGATGACCCAAATGCCCATAACGGTTTTCCGCGCCAAGGGGCTGCTGTGGTTTCAGGGGGAACCCCAGGGTTATGTCTTTCAGCTCAGCGGCAAGCGTTGTCGTCTGACCCCAGATATTCCCACCTTGCATGGTGTTATTCAACTGGTACTAATCGGTCGTCAACTTAATCCATTACAACTCAATCAGCAACTCACCAATTGTTTAGCCGGAGACCGTGTGCCGCTGCTGCGATGATGCCCACCCTTTCATGGGGCGTATCGGCTAAACCAAAGTTGGCTCTGGGCCTTGTTATTACAGACCCATCCATCCCCTGCACCCTAGGGTGCAGGTTGTTCTGGGGGTACTTCCTCCATTTTCCCTTGTTGTTATTGTCGTTAGGACTGTTGTTAATGACCCTTTCCATTTCCCGCGAAGATATGCGTACTGGTATCCTTAAGACCGAATCTGAGGCTCCAGTGTCCGATGCCGAAATGCGGCAGGCGGTGCGAACCCTGCTGCTAGGGTTGGGAGAAGATCCCGATCGCGAAGGATTGCGGGATACCCCCAAGCGCGTAGTCAATGCCCTCAAATTTTTGACCTCCGGGTACCATCAGTCCCTAGATGAGTTACTCAACGGGGCCGTATTTCACGAAGACACTAATGAAATGGTGTTGGTGCGAGACATTGACTTATTTAGCTCCTGTGAACACCACATTTTGCCTATTATTGGCCGTGTCCATGTGGCCTATATTCCCAATGGCAAGGTGATTGGTTTGTCAAAAATCGCCCGCATTTGTGAAATGTATGCCCGCCGTCTGCAAGTACAGGAACGGCTTACCGCTCAAATTGCTGATGCGGTGGAAGGGTTACTGAAGCCCCAAGGGGTGGCGGTTGTGGTAGAAGCTGCCCACATGTGTATGGCCATGCGGGGAGTGCAAAAACCTGGCTCTTGGACTGCCAGTAGTGCGATGCGGGGCGTCTTTGCGGATGATCCTAAAACCCGTCAGGAGTTCATGAGCTTGATTCACCATGCTCCGACCTTTCATTAATACTCCTGCTCTGATGGCTGTTTACAAGCTCTAAAATCCATCCCCTAGGCACCTCCCCTTGGCAAGGGGAGGTTGGGGAGAGGTAACGGAATAGCCGTGATGGACAAAGCTGATGACAACGCTGTCTAATCTTCTGGAAACCCCTTCTAAAAATCTCTTCTAAAAACCATGGAAAATTCTCTTGAATCTTTGGATAGTTGCCTCCCTGTTACCATTATTACAGGCTTTCTGGGCAGTGGTAAGACTACGGTTTTGAATCATATTCTGCAAAACTTTGATGCCTTTCGGGTCGCAGTATTGGTGAATGAATTTGGCGATATCAATATCGATAGCCAGTTCTTGATCACTGTTGAACAAGATATGATAGAGCTGACCAATGGATGTATCTGTTGTACCATTAATGATGATTTGATGCAGGCGGTGTATCGAATTCTAGAAAAGCGCGATCGCATCGACTATCTCGTCATAGAAACAACAGGAGTTGCAGATCCTTTGCCCATTACTCTCACCTTTTTGGGTACAGAACTGCGAGATCTGACTCGGCTCGACTCAATCCTAACCGTGGTAGATGCTGAGAGCTTCGAGATTGATTTGTTCAAGAGTCAGGCAGCCTATAGTCAGGTGGCCTACGGTGATATTTTGCTGTTGAATAAAACCGACCTAGTATCCCCTGAACGCCTTGACCAAGTTGAAAGAGATCTGCACGTTTTGCGAGAAAATGTCAAAATTCTCCGCAGCCAGAATGGCCAGGTTCCTCTACCGTTAATTATTGATGTCAAGCTGGGAGACTCGGGCCTCTATCAGGGAGAAGTTGCGGCTGAACTTGAGGCGGCGAGCCATGATCCTGATGCCTCCGATCATCATGGAGATGAACACCACCATGACGATCATGATCACAGTCATGATCACAGTGTTCATGATCCTAGCCCTCATGGCCATGGTGCTCATGACCATGGGCACCACGACCATCATGGACATGAACACCATCATCACCATTCGGCTCACTTGGATAATGATGGCTTTATTTCTATGTCATTCCGCAGCGATCAACCCTTTGGGCTGAAAAAATTCCAACAGTTTCTTGATTTTGAGTTGCCAGAGGAAGTATTTCGGATGAAGGGAATTTTGTGGTTTAAGGAAAGCAAAGCTCGTCACTTTTTTCAACTCACGGGTAAACGATTTCAACTAGAGGATCAAGAATGGCAAGGGGCACCGGAGAATCAACTGGTGTGCATTGGCCGGAACTTAGACCTAGAAGATTTGCGCCGAAAGTTAGAAAATTGCGTTTTAGCAGGGAATGGGGAATAACTTTTTAGGGGGAATACGCTAGCGCTTCATAAAGCCGCCGTACTCCGGCATGTAGCGGGCAATGAAGCCTCCCTGGGGGTCGTATAGCTCAATGGGCAACTGGGCGCGATTGCCCAGTTGCATAATGTCTTGGACCAGACTGTGGGCCTGCTCTACCACCGGGGTGGCCGGGACCACGGTGCCCTGCCCCGAGGGGGGCGAGATGGACTGGCTCAAGGCCCGATCGTAGGGACTCAGCAGGGTGATTCTAATCTGGCGATTGATGGTGCTGTAGGTGCAGCGATCGCCTCCCAGGGGACAAATGGCGGCAAGGTCGGTTTCTATGGTCTGGAGCGCGACCGCTTGGCGGAGATTGGTTTGCGCCCGCCGCAGGGCTCCCTCATAGGTGTTACGCAGCACCTGGGCCTCCCCATGGAGGCTGGTATTGGCAGGCACTTGCTGCACTTGATCCAGCGCCTCTCGCCAATAGTCCACAGCACGGGTCCATTGGCTTTGCTGCTCTGCCTGCTGGGCCGCTTGGGCCGCCGCGATCGCAGATCGATAGCCCCGATCCCCCGCCTTCTCCCGATTGACACGGGTGCGAGTTTCTACTAAGTGCACCTGATAGCGCTCCAGTAGGGGGCGGGCATCCTGATGGGCCAGGGTACCCTGGGGAATCCGCCGCAGGACATTGACTGCCACCTGCCATTCCTGTTGAGCCAGTTCCCAGGCTCCCAGCGTGGCGGCGGTTTCCTGGCGAGTGGTGGCGGCTTGGGCCGACTGGAGCGCCTGGTTCAAATTATTTTCAGCAGTCTGCTCCGCCAAAACGCGATCGCCAATCGTAGCTGCATTGGCCTCATAGGTTTCCCGTTTCGCCGTTGCCAGGATGGCCACCGAACTATCAGCAGGAACCCGATCCAAATCCGCGATCGCGCGCTGCCAGAGAAGCTGAATCTCCACCCAATGGGCCACCGGATAGGGCGGATTTTGACTCTGATCCGCCGCCGCCATAGCCCGCCTCTGGGCCTGGAGAATCCAATCCACATCCGCCAGTTGAGTCCGGTAGCGGGTCAGGTCACCCTGGACCCGGTCGTAGTGGGGAGACCAAGGGGGCACCGCCCCCAGCAAGTGGACGGCTTGTAAAAGCTGCTGGTGAGCCCCCAGAACCTCTGCCCCTGTCGGTTCCTGGCCCAACTGATCTAGGGCTTCGGTACTCAGGTCGTAGGCCACCTGTCGCCGAGAGCAAGCCCCTACTACACAGGGGCGAGTCAAGGCATAGGCAATGCTACCCAACACCAGACCGCTGGCGGCAAAGACCCCCAGCCGTCGCCAAGGGAGAGGGGGAAGGGAGAAACGGAAGAAAGGCGTGGGAGCCTGAAGGGGGGTCGGGATCGGGATTGATGCCTGAGGCAGTTCCTCGGAGTTCCCCAGTGGTGGCTGGGGCAGGAGCACAATGGCCCCCTGGGGTGCAGTTTCCGTGGCGCTAGCAACAGGGGGATCCTCTGGGGGGGCTTGGGTCGCCTCATCAAAGAGATCGGCCAGGTCATCAGCGGGTTTCCAGCCCCAGTTACGAGCAGCATAGGGGCTGGTCTGGCCCAACTGGCGCAGGTACAGGCGCACGGGCAGATGCCCCTCCACCAGGGGCAGTTCCTCCGGTAACTCCGTCTCCAGTAGACTCTGACGCACTGCGATCGCAAGGGCACCAAACCGCTGCTGACGACCCGCTTCATCGGTAGCGGGGGTCGTCTCCTCCAGAAGCACCAGTAGCCGTCCCTGCAACACCCGGCACCGCACACTCCCCAAAGCAGGCGCGATCGCCGCCTGGAGACGGGTTTCCAGAGCCACTAAAAAGGACTCAAAGAATAGAGAAGGAGGAGCCGGGGTCGAAGACATGGGGAAATTCCCGCTGAGCGAATTGGCTGGGTAAATAGGTATAGGGACAGAGAGAATGCCCCGCATCCTGTGGGTCACTGAGTATGCTAATTCAAGATCCCGAAACCGATCTCATTTTTGGTTCCCCCATCCGTATGGAAATCCTAGTCCTAGAAGACGAAGTTGAAATTGCCAACCTCATCAAGCTTTACCTAGAAAAGGAGGGGTTTAGCTGCCAGACTTGCCGCGATGGGATCCAGGGCTTGGCCCTGGCCCAGAGCACTCAGCCCGATGTGATTGTGCTAGACCTAATGTTGCCCGGTCTCGATGGCCTAGAGATTTGCGCCCGTCTACGGCAACAGCCCGGTCCCAAGGATCCCTACATCCTGATGGTGACGGCGCGGGGGGAAGAAGTGGATCGAATTGTGGGCCTGTCCACTGGGGCCGATGACTACTTGGTCAAACCCTTTAGCCCGCGAGAGCTGGTGGCACGGGTGCGGGCCTTACTGCGGCGTAGTCTGCGCCAAGGGGGACAGTCACCCCAGTATCAGAGCCCCCACTTCCAGGTGGATTTGGGTCAGCGCACAGCGACCCGCCTGAGTCCAACCCAAACGCCGGAAGCCCTGGCACTGACAACTCTGGAGTTTGACCTTTTGTCCACATTCCTGAGCTATCCCGGACGGGTCTGGACGCGATCGCAACTGATCGAACGTCTTTGGGGCGACGACTTCTACGGCGACGAGCGCATCGTAGACGCCCACATTGCCCGCCTGAGAAAAAAGGTCGAACCCGATCCCTCCCAACCCACCTTTATCAAAACCGTGATCGGCGTAGGTTACAAGTTTGAAGATATCCCAGTAGACACAGCAGCAGCAGAGACAGCGGAAGCAATGCCTGAACCCTGGACAGAACCCCCGACCCCCAACGGTAACGAGCAGACGGGGACTGCATGAGTAAACCAAACCTACGGGGACGACTGTTTTGGTCCCATCTGGTGGTGATGGCGATTGGTATTATTTCCATGGTCACCATCGGCTGGCTCTATTCTCCCCGGTTATTTGTGGTCTATCTGGAGCGGATTGAATCCCGCAACTTCAGCGCCGCCCAGGTCCGAACCCAACTGGTCCAGGGATTTCACTTTGCCTGGGGCCGCAGTATGGTGTGGGCAGGACTGCTAGGGGGCATTGCCGCCAGCAGCGCCAGCTACTGGCTCTCCCGTCGCATCATTCAACCCTTATTAGAAATGGAGGCGGTGACACGGGAGTTTGCCTCTGGCAATCTAGATCGCCGCCTGCCCGCCTACGACATTCAAGAACTCACCCAATTGGCCCAGAGCGTCAACCAAATGGCGACGGAGTTGGCCCAAGTCGAACAGCGACGGCGGGAACTGGTGAGTGACCTGTCCCATGAACTCCGCACCCCGCTGACCATTCTCAAGGGCTACCTAGAGGCCCTCGCCGATGGCACCGTGGCATCAGAACCCTTGGTATATCAACGACTTGCCCGAGAAACCGCCCGACTCCAGCGGTTGGTCAATGACTTGCAGGAACTCTCCCAACTAGAGTCGGGCTATCTGCCCATCCAACCCCAATCCCTAGCCATCTGCCCCCTGCTACGCTCCTTGGTGGCGCGATTCCAAGGCCAGCGGCTACCAGAGGATCCTGTGCAAATCAAGCTCGACTGTAGCGATGATCTACTGCGGGCATGGGCGGATCCAGAACGAATTGAACAGATCGTGGTGAATCTACTGGCCAATGCCCTGCGCTATACCGAGCAGGGTCAGGTGGTGGTATCCGCTTGGTCTGAGGCCAACCGAGTGTGGATCGCTGTTGCTGATACTGGCGTGGGCATGGCTCCTGAGGATTTAGACTATGTCTTCGATCGTTTTTGGCGGGCCGATCGCTCCCGCGATCGCACCTCTGGAGGCACAGGCATTGGCCTGACTATCTGTCGTCGTTTGGTCGCCCTCCATGGTGGGCACATTGAAGTAGAGAGTACGGTCAGTAAAGGCAGTACCTTTCGGTTCTGGTTACCCAAACCTACGGAGCCAACCACCCCGGCCAAGGGTGTACAGTTGAGGTGATTTTGGGCAGCCCCTCAGGGAATTCACGGCTATATGCAGGACACGCCCCCCGATCTTTCGGCCTATCGTAATAATCCCAAGCGAGATTCTCGGCGGCAAGCCCTCCACCGAGCAGGCCATCTATTTCGCGATCGCTACAAGGTGATCAAGGTCTTGGCCGCAGGAGGCTTTGGCGTCACCTACCTGGCCCAGGATGGAGCCATCCCCGGTAGTCCCCTCTGTGTAATCAAGCAACTCTGCCCCAAAGTGCGGAACCAAATGGCCCTAGAACGGGCCAAACGCCGCTTTCGCCAAGAGGCAAGGGTACTCTCCAAGGTGGGAAGTCATTCACAGATTCCCCGCCTCCTGGACTATTTCACCGTCAACGAAGAGTTTTATCTGGTCCAGGAATACGTGCCAGGGGAGGTCTTGACCAAAGAGGTGCGTCGCCTAGGCTGCCAGAGCGAAGCCCAAGTACGGCGGTTTCTGCTAGAACTCTTGCCCGTGATCAAGTTCGTCCACCGCTGTCGTATCATTCACCGCGACATCAAGCCCCCCAACATCATCCGTTGCCGGGATGATGGTCGTCTGGTGCTGATCGACTTTGGCGCAGTCCGGGAGTGTCTGGCGGATCTGGATGTGGCCGGATACCAGAACCCCCTGACCCAGTTTGTGGGCACCCCCGGCTTTGCCCCCCCGGAGCAACGAGCCATGCGCCCCACCTTTGCCAGCGATATCTATGCCCTGGGCATGACCTGCCTGTTTCTACTTACGGGCAAAACTCCCCTAGAGTTTGACTCTGCCCCCGCCACTGGGGATATTCTCTGGCGACATTTAGTGGAAGTGAGCGACGGATTTGCCCGTCTCCTGGACAAAATGCTGAAGCAGGACCACAGCGATCGTTATCAAAACGTCGATGATATCCTCCGCACCCTAGCCCTAGAACCCTACGAAACCACCTTTGCTCAGGGGCTCAGCCACCAACGCCGTCCCCAAGCTTCCCCACAGGATGGGGTAACGCCAGACGAGGGTTACCTGACCCCGGTCCAGCGGCAGGCCCTCAGCATTCGTCGCTGGCGATCCCATCAGCGTAGCCCCCAACCCCGCACCGGGTTTTCCATGACCACTAGCAATGTTTCCCCTGAGCCCTAGCCGAGTGATGGGGGGGTGGGAGTTTTGAATTTTGAATTTTGAGTTTTGAATTTTGAGTACAGAAGCATAGCTATGAGGACTCCGTGTCGCTGGGGGGGCGCTCTGCCACGACCCGGTAGTAGCCCAAAATGCCGGACTCCAGGACCGTCGGGCACAGCAGCGCCATGATGGCATTGCGGACCAGATAGGGTTGCACCAGGCGGCTGAGGCGGCGCACTAGGCCATTGGCGTTAAAGTAGCGCTCTGCCATACGGTGGAGGCGGGCGACGTTGGGCATGATGGCTTCGGTGACATCGGTGACCTCTAGGGTTTGCCACCCTAGTCCGGTGCCGACGGTTTGCCAATGGTCAATGCGGTTCATGCCTCCCCGCACCGCCATGGATGCCTCCAGTAGTTTCGCTGCCGTTTGCAACTCCTGGGGAAAGTCTTCAAACCCGGCATTGCGCCAAGCGTCGAAGATGACGAGACGGCCTCCCGGCTTCAGAACCCGATGGAGTTCTCCAAGGGTCTGGGCATTGTCGAGGGAGTAGCACAGGCACTCGACGCCGAAGACGAGGTCAAACTGAGCCTCTGGCAAGGGAATCTGGTTGAAATCTCCCGTTTGAAAGGTGAGGTTGGCCAGATCGGCAGTCTTTTGGCGGGCTAGGTTGATATTTAGGGGGGTGAGGTCGAGTCCGGTGAAGGTGACTTCGGGAAACTGGCGGGCCAGGTAGTCGAGGTTGAAGCCCTTGCCGCTGCCCACTTCTAGGACGCGCTGGGCTCCAATGGCGGTGATTTGATTGGCCACGAATCGGGGCTGGGTGTAGTAACCGTCGGGGCTGAAGATGCCATCTTCGTTGATGGCCATGTGGATGCTGCCTGCTTCGGAGTGGTAGCGGCGGTAGCCCCGTTCTGACTGTTTGTAGTACACCGAGAGGCGATCGCGCTCAAAGTCCTTGAGTACCGCTGCAATGGAAAAGGTGCGGTCGATCTTGTCTAGTGCCTCTGCCAAGGGCAAGGTTTTCATTGGGCTTTTAGATCTGCGATGCGGTCTAGCTGGGCCTGGGTATTGGCGGCCCATTGGGGATTGTTTTGGGTGATGTAGAGGGTTTTGGCGTGGCCCAGTACCCCTTCAGCCTCTTCGTAGTCCCCTAGGCGGGTGAAGGCTAGGCCAGCACTGTAGTAGGCGTTGGCGTAGTTGGGATTGAGGTCCGTCGTGGTGCGGAAGGATTCTAGGGCTTCTGGGTAGCTGCCCTGGGCGTAGAGGGCAACGCCGAGGTTGTAGTGGGCTTCTACATAGCCGGAGAAGCGGGTGATGGCCTGCTCAAAGGCCGCGATCGCGGCGGGTAATTGCCGCTGCTGCATGTACAGTCGCCCTAGGTGAAAGTAGGGTTCTGGTGCAGAGGGGGTGAGTTCCGTCGCCCGGTGGAGAGCGGCACGGGCTGATTCCAGATCACCCCGCGCCATGTGGACCAGCCCCAGGTTGTAGTGGGCGTTACCCAGATCGGGCTGAATTTCAATAGCCCGCTCTAGATAGTCCACCGCCTGATCCAGATTTCCCCCTTCCCAGAGGGAGGCTCCTAGGTTGGAGTAGGCCATGGCAAATTGGGGATCGGCTTGGATGGCCTGCCAGAAGGCACTGGCTGCCCCTTGCAAATCTCCCGTTTGGCGCAGGACTAGGCCCAGGTTGTAGTGGGCTGGAGCCAAGGCGGGATCTAGGCCAGTAGCCTCTTGAAAGGCTGCGATCGCACTAGCTACCTGCCCCTGCTGAATCAGGGCTAACCCCCGTTCCAGCGCCGCCTCTGCGGGGGAGAGATTGGGCCTAGCCTGGGTTAGGAAAATCGGCTCGGTGGCATAGGCGACCCCTCCCAGGGAACATCCCACTACCAGTCCTAGGGTTCCTAGCACTTGCCAGGAATATCTGCGATCGCGCCTCATACATCCTTGCTCCTACCGCTACAGTCCCATGCTGGGGAAGACCGCCGGACAAGCCCCACGCCCAAAATTCTGGGGCCAAGATTCTGGAGTTAGTTATATCGCAGTCCAAGACTAGCTATCCATCATGGCGCGACTCCACTGCCAGAATTTATCCGTATCGGTCCGAGGACTCAGATCCTCTAGACGACGGACAAAGTCTCGGGCTACATCCATATCCTCCAGAAGAATATGGGCTCTTTTTTCCACCGGCTCTTGCCCAATCTCATGGAGCGTGAATTTGATGCCTTGAGACAGGGGGTTCCAGCTACCTGTAGACGGTCTTGTGTACCCTTCCACCTGGGTCAGCCTCGCTAGGGGAAAAGACTCGCGCTTGGACCGATACACAAAGTCCACGGTTCCGGCTGAGGTTACCTCTACAGCATTGAGTTTGGTGGAGGAGGTGATCGTAACTGCGATCGCAATGCCGATGACCAAGATGGCAAGCCATACCACCGTGTAGATCCGCTCCTCCGGAGACTGTCTTATGAGACGGAAAAGAATGACGCCCAACAGCACTAACCCCAAGGGCACGATGGGTACCCCAGAGCTGTACTGAGGGCTATAGGAGACAAGGACGTTCGCCAGGGGAAGCCTACTCCTCTTCTTCCCAGCTTTCGACCGCTAGCAAGTCCTCAATCGGATCATGCATGGAGAAGTCAAAATCCTCCATTTCCTTCCGCCAGTGGCTCCACTCATCACCAAATAGGAAGGCAACCTTCCAAATGCTGTCCGTGGGTTGAACCACCTGCCGCTTCACAAGGGACTTAACTTGACGCTGAAATTTCACCATCGGGTGGGCAACCGTCTGGTTGATCATGGTTTTGCTCATATTCGAGTTTTACAAATGTTCTTCAAAGGGGAGGCCGAAGCTCAACTCGCACGCTTAATCGAAGCGCTGCACCAGTGTGCTTCAGCGAATTCAGTTGCTTACGATAGCACAGTTTTTTCCAATTACTTGCCAGTCAACAACTGAATTACCGTTCTCAAGGGGCACTCCTCTATCGGTTAACCACCTAGGCCCGGTAACTGCCTGGCTACGCTACCATAACACCTTGCCCAGCCATTGACACCCCCTTAGCGGATAAACTTTGTTTGATCTAGACTTCACCCTGGTACAACGCTGCAAAACGCCCCATTCTGTCCCTATCGTCACCAACGCCCCCTCATCCCCCAGCCCCTGCTACGCACGTCCTCTGGCCTACTCCCAAAGGGCGAAGGGGAGTCGGATCGGAAGTCCCTCGCCCTTTGGGCTGCTGTGTACACATATTTCTGGAAGGGTGCTGATGCCCCTTGCAACCCCCCCTTAATCCAGGGGGGAAATTCTAGTCCTCCCCCTTGTAAAGGGGGAGTTAGAGGGGGTCAGGCCGGAATGCACATCAAACAGTGAATCTGCTTGCTCCCTAAGACCACTGCCACTGAGAATAGGAAAGCACTGGCATGGCTTGCTGCAAGACCATGCTGTCCCCCTTAGGCGGAGCCTGTATGGCGATCAAAAACCTTATCTTTTTTGGGTTGCTGGTGTTTGTTCCCGTCTCCATTGCCGCCCATCTGTTGGGTTGGGGAGAACTGATCGTATTTATCACAGCGGGCTTGGCCATCATCCCCTTGGCGGGTTGGATGGGCACCGCCACCGAGGAAATTGCCGTTGTCCTCGGACCCTCTTGGGGTGGCTTGATGAATGCCACCTTTGGCAACGCCACCGAATTAATCATTGCCCTCATCGCTCTAAACGAAGGACTGGTCAGTGTCGTCAAGGCCAGCATCACCGGATCCATCATTGGCAACTTGCTGCTGGTGATGGGACTTTCGATGTTCTTGGGGGGGCTGAAATATAAGGAGCAGAGCTTTCAGCCCGTTTTGGCGCGGGTGAATGCGTCCACCATGAATCTCGCTGTGATTGCCATGCTACTGCCTACAGCTTTAGCAACCACCTCCGGCGGTATGGCGGAGTTGACCTTAGAAGAACTGTCCTATGCTGTGGCATTTGTGTTGATTGGGGTCTATGGCCTCACCCTCCTCTTTTCCATGAAAACCCATGCCTATCTCTACGATGTCGGTGTGGCTGAGGATCTAGACACCGTCAATGCCCCTGATGTCGCTCTCGGAGAAGCCTCCCATGACTCCGGTACCGCCAGGGAAGAAAGCGAAGCTGGGGAAAGCCATACCCCGAATCTGAAGTTCTGGATTCCCGTGCTACTGGGGGCTACCTTGGTTGTTGCCCTAGAGTCGGAACTACTGGTGGGGGCGCTAGAGGTGGCAACGGAACAACTGGGCCTGACCCCCCTCTTTACCGGGGTGATTGTGCTGCCCATCATTGGCAATGCCGCTGAACACGCCACGGCGGTCACGGTGGCCATGAAAAACAAGATGGATCTATCGGTGTCGGTCGCGGTGGGATCTAGCTTGCAAATTGCCCTATTTGTGGCCCCGATTCTGGTTCTGGCGGGCTGGGTCACGGGGCAGCCGATGGATTTGAACTTCAACCCGTTTGAATTGGTGGCGGTGGCAGTGGCGGTGTTAATCGCGAACTCCATCAGCTCTGATGGCAAATCCAATTGGCTGGAGGGGGTGCTACTGCTGGCAACTTACGCCATTGTGGCGCTGGTTTTCTATTTCGATCCCTTGACCGGACCTTTGGGCTAGACCTGTCCTCAGGTTGCGGCGGGTTTGCTAAAATGACACCCAGCCTGGGGAATTAGCTCAGTTGGTAGAGCGCTGCGATCGCACCGCAGAGGTGAGGGGTTCGACTCCCCTATTCTCCATTTCAGGGAATTAGCTCAGTTGGTAGGGCGCTGCGTTGGCAGAGCCTGCCCGGAGGGCAATCGCACCGCAGAGGTGAGGGGTTTCTCCTCACGGAGACGCTTCGCGAACGACTCCCCTATTCTCCATTTCAGGGAATTAGCTCAGTTGGTAGGGCGCTGCGTATAGCCCTCCGGGCAATAGCCTCCGGCATGGCTACGCTAAGGCTAACGCTAGGGCAGAGCCTGCCCGGAGGGCAATCGCACCGCAGAGGTGAGGGGTTTCTCCTTACGGAGACACTGCGTGAACGACTCCCCTATTCTCCATTTCACGCACAAGACCTCCGAGGTTTTTAAACCTCGGAGGTCTTGTGCTTCTCTCTGGCCTTCAAAGACGAAGAGGTTTTGGCCTCTAGGCGGTTTCTAGGTCTTCGACACGACCGTAGAAGATGCCCTGGACCTTGATGTCCACAGGCTCGGCTGTGCCCATGTCCGTATCAGAAGGCTGATTTGCCTCAAAGGTTCCGGCAATTTCTCCGGTGTAGCTGTCTACCTTGGAAATTTGGAGAACGATTTCCCCTTCGCCAATATCAAACGCCTTGGTGTTTTCCCGGCGTAGTTCCTTGCTATCTCCCCGAGCAGGTAGAGCAACAGCGGTGTCATAGCCCGTGGCCAACCCTCGACCCTTGGGATCCAGGAAATTGGAGGTGCGGTAAGAGGGCACGCGGTAGCTGCCTTTGAGGTCGGTGTAGGTGGTGACAGCATTCAGCCCAGACTGGGACTTCGCGGTCAGACCCTTGATAGTAAAGAGAAACGGTTCCTGTTCACCACCGGGGAGCTGAACGGTGATGGCTTGGAAGTCCATGCCATCTTTTTCTGAAAAGGTCAAACTGCCATCGGATTCCAACACCAGATCGCCCCGCACTTGATTCAGGGAAGAAGTATAGCGAGTTAGGGATTTGCCACGGATGAATTCTGCTGCCCGACGGCTATTACTGGGTTCTTCTTTCACGAAGTAGGTGGTGGGTTCTAGGCAGAGCCCAGCAATTTGGTACTTCTTGCCCGAAACCAGCTCAATAGTGCCCCGACTGGTTTCTGACAGTTGAGGACAGCTATTGGCTAGACCTGTATTACGGATTTGGTCATAGGTCAGCGGAACGTCCGCTGTGGCGACCGGCCCCTCGCTACAGGCGGTCAAAAACCCCAGGCAAACTGCCAGGAAGGCAACAATCAGAGCGCGATACCTCATGGTCAACCTCAAAAATTCGGATAAATCGCTATGGAGCTTCTGTCAGCGCAGATTCTTATTAAATGGCTTTAGGGTCTAGCGCAACGAATGGAGAGAAAAATCCATTCGGTCTAGCCATCCGCCCTAGGCTACATCGGGCTACCGCAGGCTCTTTTGCCTAGGCCACCTGAATTCCCCAGACAGGGCTGTCTGCATGGCGATTTGCATATCAAAAACGCTAGGAACTCGACAAAAGCCTCAAGAAGCATTCTACATGGCGCTGTTCCCCGAATAGGCCAGGGGAGAGGGTTGAAGGGGGTTGGACGTGTAACGAATTGTGGCGTTGCAGAGTAAATTGGGGAGGACCAATGACCCTTCTGGGAAGGAAATCTAGAGCCCATGGGCGATCGCCGCGCACCCGATTTTGAACATCTATCCCCCGAGCTACAGGCATTAGCCCGCCGTATTGAGGAGATAGCCCTGGCCCGCAAAGGGGATGAAATTGCCCTACTGGAACTGCTAAGGCTGCTAGAACAGATTCACGGCTATATCCGGGAAGGATGGTTTCAGGAGGCGCTACCCACAAATCGCCAACATCTATACGCCCTGCTGAGGGAGATTGAGACGAAGGGGGGCTGGCCCCATATCAAGCGAATGCAATTGCGATCGCTACTGGCTTACTTGATGGAGCAGCAGGGGGGAGGGTGATGGGGTGTGAGGGTATTGGAGTAAATCCCGTAGGGGCGGGTTTAGCTCGTATTGACTGGGAGATCCAGGATGGTAGGCTCAAAACCCGCCCTACCCAGTGCCGGGAAATCCAGGATTGAGGTTAATACCGTAGGGGCAATCCCTTGCCTGTCCTGTTCGCGTAGCGGCTCCGCAGGAGCAACCTAGTCGTAGGATGGTTGTCCTTGTGCTGGGTGACCCGTGTTGGCGAAGCCTGCCCGTTGGCGAGGAGCCTGCCTTTGGCATAGGGCTTAGGGGTAGGGACGCGGTTTCCGCGCCCGATGCAGGATGTCACCCATGGACAGGCAATTTTGAATGGATTCCCTTGGGGTTGCCTATTCCATGGGGAGTCCCGAGGGGTGGCTAGGGTTGGGCGGTGGCGGCGGCGGGCTTTTTGAAATAGGCGTCCAGGACTTTTTTCACCATGGGAGCCGCGATCGCGCCACCGCCACTACCGGAGTGCTCACCAAAGGCCACAATGACGATTTCTGGATTGTCAAAGGGAGCGTAGGCTCCAAACCAGGTGTGATTTTCCCTGGGGGGAGCTTCGGCGGTACCCGTTTTCCCCGCAATGGGAGGAATAGAGGAATCATTTAGCGATCGGGCCGTCCCCGCCGAGATCACCTGCCGTAGCCCCTCCTGCAACACCGTCACGGTTGTGGGGGCCAATTCTAGGGATTGTCGCCAGTTCCTAGCTTCCTCATTGTCCTTCAGCAGGTGAGGAGTCACGAGGTAGCCACCATTGGCGGGCACCGCAAACATCACCGCCACCTGCAAGGGTGAGGTCTGCAAAAAGCCCTGGCCGATGGACATATTTACCGTGTCCCCTTGGAACCAGCCATAACCAATATTTTCCTGTTTCCAGGCATCGTCAGGCACCAGCCCTGGACTTTCCTCCGCCCCCAGTTCAATCCCGGTTTTAGAGCCAAAGCCATAACGTCGGGTCCAGTCTATGAGGGTTTCACCCCCTACTCGCATCCCCACCTGATAGAAAAAAGTGTCGCTGCTCATGGCCATGGCTCCCCGGAAACCCAAGGGACCAAACCCAGCGTTGTTCCAGTCCCAAAATTGGATGCCGCCAATATTGATCGAAGCAAAGGTGGGCAGGATAGCGTCAGGGGAGAATTTCCCCGATTCGATGCCCGCTGTGGTGGTGACAATCTTGAAGGTGCTGGCGGGGGCAAAGCCTTGAAGGGCTCGATTGACAAAGGGAAACTCGGCGCTCTGCAACTCCGCCCACTGGGCATCGCTGATGTTGCCCGTAAAGATATTGGGGTCAAAGGCAGGACGACTTACCATCGCCAGCACCGCCCCATTGCGGGGGTCGATGGCCACAATGGCTCCTCGGGTGTTGCCTAGGGCTGCCTCCGCCGCCCGCTGAATTTCCAAATCAATAGTGAGATGAATATCTTCCCCTGAGACCGCTGGCTTGTTACCTAAAATGCGGAGGACTCGACCGGCGCTATCTACCTCTACCTGCTGTCCGCCCCACTGGCCCCGCAATTGGGGTTCAAAGGCAGCCTCTGAACCCAATTGGCCTACCACATCCCCAAGGCGATAGTTTTCCTCTGCCCGTGCCGTCAATTCTTCTTCTGTGATTTCCCCGGTATAGCCCAAAACGTGGGCAGCTAAATCTCCATGGGGGTAGTTGCGTACTGCTTCCCCCTCTAGGCGCACCCCTGGCAGTTCTGAACTGTATTCCGCTAGGGCAGTGGCTTGGGCGGGGCTAATGCCTCGGGCCACGGTAATGGACTCGATGGACTCGTAGCCCGCCTGTTCTAAACGCATCTGAATGGATTCGGGGGGCACGTTCAGAATTTCTGCTAGACGGCTGACGACTTGGGGCCATTCGGATTGGGGCAGGGCAATAGGCCAAATGGAGACGGAATGGGACAGGCGACTGCCCGCCAATACCTTGCCATTGCGATCCAGAATGGCTCCTCGGGCTGGACGCTTGGGCACTAGGCGAATACGGTTGTTTTCGGCAAGCTGGCGGTTGCGATCGCCCTCCACCAACTGCAACTGCACCAGCCGACTGCCCATGCCCCCGAGCAAAAGCACCGAGACCACAACCATAAAAACGATCGACTGCAAGGATCGCCCTACGGTACGGTTGCTATCGCGATCGCGGACCTGAACATTAGGGAAAGTGAGGGCCATGGTTCCATCCTTAGGAGTAGACCAATGCTTCAAACTGTATCAAAAACGATTCCGTAACGATTCAGTCCGCCTATCCCTCCCCCCATCTAGGGGTGTGCAGGGTGGTTTCAGGACCGTCAGGAGACCGCTAGAGGGCCGTCATTCAGCCCAAATTGGGACAGAAACCGTTACAGACACTACATTTTGCCAGCGCTTTACCTTGAATAGTGGGGGGAATATTTTGCCTAGAGGCTAGAGGATCGCGAACAGGCTCCATCGCCCATTCCATTAAGGGACTTGCCGAAAAATAAGGTGCCCGCAGATCCCTAAGACCCTATCCGGAAACCTTCCCCAGCCCTTGATATGCCGGATCTGAAATAGGGTATTCAAATAGACCCTAAAATTGGGACATTCTGCTACATTTCAGTGGACCCATGCAGACCTAAAGGGGTCTGTAGCCCTCTAAATTCTCTAGGGAACTTTCTAGATATCTCTAAAATTGCTCAATCTCAATCTCTCAGAGGGGATGTACTGTGATGACTCAGACGGTTTCTCCCACCCGCGCCTCTCGGGCCACCACCCTAGATGTCGAGCTCAAGCAGGTTTCTAAAGTTTTCGAGGGGGAAACCGCTGTAGATAGGGTGGACCTCCAGATTCAACAGGGAGAATTCTTCAGTATTCTTGGTCCCTCGGGTTGCGGCAAAACCACCACCCTCCGCCTCGTGGCTGGATTTGAACAGCCCACCACGGGTCAAGTCCTGATCCAAGGGCGAGATGTTGGGTTCATGCCTGCCTATCGACGCTCGGTGAATACGGTTTTTCAGAGTTACGCCCTGTTTAGCCACCTCTCCGTATGGGACAATATCGCCTTTGGCCTCCGGATTAAAGGATTGCCCCGTGCCCAGACCCAGGAACGGGTGAACGATGCCCTCAAACTGGTCAAAATGGAAAGTTTTGCCCACCGTCGCCCCGCCCAACTTTCTGGGGGGCAAAAGCAACGGGTGGCCCTAGCTCGCGCATTGGTCAACCGGCCAGCGGTGATGCTATTAGATGAGCCCTTGGGAGCCCTAGATCTCAAACTCCGCAAGCAGATGCAGGTGGAATTGTCAAACCTGCACCAGCAGTTGGGGATTACCTTCATCATGGTCACCCATGACCAGGAAGAAGCCCTGTCTCTGTCCGACCGCATTGCGGTGATGCAGGATGGCCGCATTGAGCAAGTGGGCTCTCCCAGCGACATTTACGAGTATCCCAGAACACCCTTTGTGGCAGATTTCATCGGCGATACTAACCTCCTGCGGGGGCGCGTAGACTACCGCGACGGCAGTATCCTACGCATCACCACCGAGAGCGGACTCACCGTACTGGTAAAGCGGGGGGTAGAGGCAGAAGCCGCGCCCTTAGGGGATGTGGTCATTAGTGTGCGCCCAGAGAAAATTCACCTGAGTCAGACGGCCCCTGAAACTTCGGGTAACTGCTATGCCGGTTTTGTTCAGCACAAGATGTACCTGGGAACCCACGTCCATTGTGTCGTTCAACTCGAAAATGGCGACTGTCTGACGGTCTTCCAGTCCAATCGGGCAGAGCATCAACTGGAGGCGGAGACCGCTGTATATGTCTACTGGCAGCCTACCGATTGTCTGGCCCTAGCGGCCTAACCGGAGATTGTTCAAGCTCCCTAGGTACCGAGGAAGGGTAGTGTAGACTCGTTTGTGATTTTGGAGTTTAGCCAAGTCTACTGGAGGTAAAAACTGTGCCCCGTAAGCGATCTCTGTTGTCAAGTTCATCTCACCATTTCGGATCGACCCGTCGCCGATTTTTGCAGGGATCTGCTGCTGCCTTGGCTGGGGTCACACTGTCTAACTGCCGTCGCAATCTGACCAGTGGCCCAGGCGCAGAGGAGTCCACCTCCGCTACTACTGGCGGCAGCGATGGCCCCCTACGCATCTACACTTGGGCCGACTATACGAGTGATGAACTTGCCGCCCAGTTTACTGAGCGCACTGGCATTGAGGTCGTCATCGACATCTACGACTCCAACGAGACGATGTTGGCCAAGATGCAGGCAGGGGGCGGTGACGGCTACAGTATCATCTACCCCTCCGACTACATGGTGCAGCAGATGCTGGAACTGGAGATGCTGACAGAACTGGATCAGGATCGCCTCCAGGGGTTAGAAAATATGCTGAATCAGTGGCAAGACCCGGTTTACGACTCGGGTAATGCCCATAGTGTGCCCTTTAGCTGGGGCACGACGGGTCTGCTGTACAACACCGAGGTTGTTTCTGGTACGCCAGAGGATTGGGACTACCTCTGGGAGAATCAGTCTTCCCTCGCGCGCCAAATTACCCTGCTAGACGATGTGCGGGAGACGATGGGGGCTACCCTGAAGTCCTTGGGCTATTCCTACAATTCCACTGACCCCGCTGAAATTGAGGAAGCCTATGAACGACTGGTGGAAATCAAGCCTGCCCTGGCTTCCTTTATGTCCTTTGGTTATGAAGATGCCCTCTTCGGCGGAGACTTGACCGTTGTTATGGCCTACTCCGTGGACGCCATCTCTGCCACCATTGAGGACGATCGGATGGAATACATCGTCCCGGCTAGTGGCTCCTCTGTGTGGACGGACACGATGGTGATTCCCACATCGGCCCCTAATGTGGATGCGGCCTATGAATGGATGAACTTCATGCTGGAGCCGGAGGTATCCACCAGTGCCGTCGAGAGCCTGTTCTTTGCCACTCCCAATGCGGTGTCCCTAGATCTGCTCTCCGATGAGGTGAGGAATAATGAGGATCTTTTCCCCTCCGATGAGGTGCTGGCGCGCTGTGAGGGCATTGCTCCCATTGGTGACGCGACGGATCTCTATGACGAGTATTGGACCAGACTTACCAGCGCATAGGCATTGCCATGGCCCTATCTTCTCCGCCGCCTACTGTTTCCCCCCGTCCGTCCCAGAGCCCGTGGCTGCAAAGACTGCGGGGGGCCATTGGCCCGGTCACTCTGTTGGGTCCCCCTGGCATTTGGCTCGTGTTGTTTTTGGTCTTACCCACCCTGCTGATCTTGGACATCAGCTTTGTGCCGGGGTTGCGACCGGGACAGGCGACGGATGGCTATGGCCTGGGCAACTATTTCCAGATTTTTAATCCCCTATCGGAGGTCTTTGATCCGGTTTTTCTTCAGGTGATTGGGCGATCGCTGTTTTACGCCATCGGCACTACTCTGTCCTGTCTGGTGGTGGGGTTTCCGGTGGCCTACTGGCTGGCGATCATGGCTCCGGCCCGCTGGCGCAATATCCTGGTGGTGGCCTTTGTGTTGCCCCTGTGGACTTCGTCGTTGCTACGGGCCTATGCCTGGATTAGTATTCTGCGTCCTACGGGACTGTTGAATAGTTTGATCACTTGGCTTAGTGCGGGTCTTGGGGTTCCCCTACCTACCCAAAACTGGCTCTACACCTCGACGGCGGTGCTCATTGGACTGACCTATAGCTTTCTGCCCTACATGGTGCTGATTCTCTATGCCTCTTTGGAAAAGCTGGATCGATCGCTACTGGAGGCTGCTGCTGACTTGGGGGCGGTGCCCAGTCAAACCTTTTGGAAGGTGACGGTGCCCCAGAGTTTGCCGGGGATTGCGGCGGGCTGTTTGCTGGTGTTTATCACTAGCATGGGGGATTTTGTGGTGCCGACGTTGCTGGGGGGAGCCTCTAGCATGACTATTGCCCGACTAATCTACAACCAATTTTTGGGCATTACTCGCAATTGGGGTTTGGGCTCAGCCCTGAGTATGGTGCTAATCTTTGCGGTGAGTTTGGGGATTGCTCTACTGCTGAAGTATGGCGATCGCAGTTCTGTGTCGGAAACCTAGGGGATTAAGGGTGTGAGAGGCAGTCAGTTCCAATTTCGATTCCCTTTCTCGTGGCAGGGTTTCCTCACGGTGGGGATGTACGGGTTTATGTACATCCCCATTTTGGTACTGGCGATTTACAGTTTCAACGATTCCCAGCGCTATACCTCTGTATGGCAGGGTTTTAGCCTGCGCTGGTACCAAACGCTGTTACAGGACAGTCGTATTTTCAATGCCCTCCAGGACACCCTATTCATTGCCTGTGTGGCGGTGGGCATTTCCGCTGTGCTGGGGACGTTGATGGCTCTGGGGCTGGCGAAGTATCGGTTTTGGGGCAAGCCCCTGTATCGGGGTATTTCCTATCTACCGTTGATTATTCCTGATATTGCGATCGCAGTTGCTACCTTGGTCTTTCTGGCCTCCATGGCGGTGCCCCTGAGTATTTGGACTGTAATCGCCGCCCACATGGTGTTTTGTCTGGCCTACATTGCGGTGGTGGTGTCTAGTCGCCTGAGCGGCCTTGACCCCAATCTGGAAGAAGCAGCCCTAGATCTGGGGGCCAATCCGGTTCAAGCGCTCATTAAGGTGCTTTTGCCGGAGCTTATGCCCGCCATTGTCTCCGGCTGTCTGCTGGCCTTTGTCCTCAGCGTGGACGATCTGCTGATTTCTAGCTTCACCGCCGGGAGCGGAGCCAATCCTCTGCCCATTGAAATTTTTAGCCGCATCCGCACCGGGGTTAAACCCGATATGAATGCCCTCAGTGTGCTGCTGATTATGGGCTCGGGTTTGATTGCCGCCCTAGCGGAATATTTACGCTACAAGGGCACCCAGCGGCAAGGGTAATATCAAGTTGCGCCCCTATTTCACTGATCATTCATCGTATTCAAAACTACAAAACAATTTCGAGACCTACTGTATCCAGGCATAAGGTCATTTTTATCCTCCCCCCATGCTAGTCACTCAGCAGCCTGTGTTCCGCCGCTTTTGGTATCCGGTGATGCCCCGTCAGCGTCTAGCCGAAGGGCCACAAACCTTTGAACTGCTGGGAGAATCCTTAGTCCTTTGGCTAGATCAGCAGGGACAGCCCGCCGCAGTCCGAGATCGCTGTTGTCACCGCACTGCAAAACTCTCCCTGGGCCGCGTAGATCAAGGGCGCATCTGTTGTCCCTATCACGGCTGGGAGTTTGACCCCTCAGGGGCCTGTGTGCGGGTGCCCCAGCTTAAGGCAGATGCAGCAATTCCGGCCCATTATCGAGTGGCAGCCTATCGCTGCACAGAACGCTACGGCTATGTTTGGGTCTGTCTAGAAGATCCCCTCCTGGATGTTCCTCAGATTGACGAAGCCGAAGATCCTAACTACCGGCTGATCCAGGAATTTTATGAGCCTTGGCAATGCGCGGGGCTCCGGGTTATGGAGAACGAACTGGATCTGGCCCATCCCACCTTTGTCCATACCGAAACCTTTGGCAGCGAAGACCACCCCACCCCAGACAAGCTGGAGATCACCGAAACAGACTGGGGCATCCATGTCTATGGCACCTTGGGGGTGGTGAACCCCGAACTGCAACAGCAAAACCTCAAGATGGCTGAGGCCCAGACCCTCCGTACCCTAGAAATGGACTGGCTGATGCCCTTCACCATCAAGCTCAAAATCACCTATCCCAATGGCCTGGTGCACATTGTTGTGAACACCATGACCCCCATTAGTGATGGCTGCTCCCAGATGGTGCAGTTCTGTGTCCGCAATGATACCGAAGTCGATACCCCTGCCGCTGCGGTGATTGCTTTTGATCGGGCCGTCACCCTAGAAGACAAGCACATCCTAGAATCCACCGATGATGATGTGCCCCTTAGCCTCAGCCAAGAGGAGCATATGTTTACCGATCGCCCCGGCATTATGATTCGCAAAAAGGTGGCTGCTCTGCTCAAAACCCAGGGGGAAGCTGCCCTCCAAACCCATTAGGGATTGCGATAAAAGGTCTCTAGGCTGGCGGAATCCCCCACGAAGCGCCAGTGCCAGGGTTCGTACTGGATATTTTGGGGATTGTTGAGGGGGAAAGACAGCTCAAAACTGTAGCGGGTGGCGTTTTGTTGCAGCCAACGGAAAGCCGCAGTTTCCTCGAAATTGATCTGCACATTAGTTTCAGGGGCATTGGCGTCGCCAAGATCAACGGCATAGCCCGTGTGGTGCTCACTGTAGCCCGGTGGGGCGCTAACCTCAGCGCGAGTAGTGGCGTCTTGGCCCCGCTCTGCCTTGATACTAAAGAACAAATACTGCTGATCTTGCACCGATCGAAAGCCCGAGAGGGGCATCAGGGTGACGCCCTCGACTCGTGCTGCCGCCATCATGTTCTCCAGTGCCTCAGCGGCGGCGACGTGGAGTTGAATCTCGGGGGCAGAGGGTAGGGGGACGAGGGATTCCGGGGGCGCTTCAGCGTAGGGGCGATGACCCAGCAGGGTGCCGCTGCCCTCGGGAATGGCGGCGGAAGGGGGAACACTCAGGGTCGTCACTGCTGGCCGGAAGGATAGGGGCTCTAGGGAGCCCACTTGGTAGGTGACCCAAGAAACCATCAGCCCTGCTAGGGCGCTGAGGAGGCCAACACTAAACCACAAGACCCAGCGCTGAGTCCCCCGCTGGCCCCCAGGACGATTGGGGGTGAGGCTATCTCGTTGGGCCTCAGGCACATCGTCAATAGATCTAAAGGAGTTGGGAGCCACTCGCCACCGTCCGTAGGAATCTTGTGCAGAACAATAGTCTAGAATCAGCGATTGGCTCTAGGTCTAGGGTAAACCGTGACCTCTATCACCTGACCGCCGGGAAGATGCCTGTAGTCTTTTTTATAATCTGTCGGTAGATTACCCTACTGCTGAGGCATCTGTGTGATGTTCCCTGGAGAATGTTCCATAGGATGCGAGGGTCATTGGTGTAACCGCCCCGAAGGAGCTAGACCGGCCCCAAGGGGCAATCGCAGTTAGAGCTACCGTTTTTCAGGGTCGGAAACCATGGGACGGGTGCATTTTTTCAGGGTCGGAAACCATGGGACGGGTGCATTGTATTGAGTCCGCCATAGCTTCCCCTACAGCTTTAAATTACACCTCCATCCCCTGACCGTAGAGGATGGGGAGATATATAGCGGTTCCCTAATGTATGAGGTACAACACCTCAACTTAATCACCCTTCGGCGAACAAGGGGCTTAAGCCCCTTGTTCGCACTTAACCCGAGTGAGAACCGCTATAAGAGCACGATCTCTACCTGCCCCTCACAAGCGTTCTCCTGGACGCTGTGGATATCATTTGGGCTAGGGACTATTGTCCGATTCGTCACTCAGTAGGAAACAGACAGGTTATGAGTAATGGGTCTCCCCCGTCCGTGTGCAGTGAAGCCATTTCCCCGTCGGCCCTGACCGGCACCTCTCTGTCCCTCCGCAGTTTTCCTGAAACCACGATTCAACTGCCAGCCCAGGCCCAAGTGCTGCAACCCCAGGCCCAAGGGCTAACGGTTCAACCCCGGTCAGTCCTGCTGGAGCAGGCGATGGCTGCACTGAAGGGGGCGATGTGGGGGGCTGCAACCCAATTGCAGCGTCCGGTGGAGCGACTGTTGTTGGTGCTGCCAGATAAGACCCGCACCCAGATGGCGGCCAATTTACTCCTAGACAGTGTGTTGGCCTTGGCCCCAGCCCAGGGGGTTTCCACCATCACCTTGCTCTACGGTTTGGGCACTCATCCTCTGATGGAGCCGGAGGAAATCCGGCGGCTTATGTCTCCTGCACGGGCTCAGGGGTTAGCGGATTTGGGTGCCCATATTCATCAGCAGACGACCAAGACAGTGACCAATCCCATGACTTTTGTCACCGTGTGGCAGGATCAGTCCGGCCCAGAGGTGGCGGTGGCGGATCTATGGGGGCTGCGGGAGCCCCTGCTCATGGCCTGGGCTGCGGCCCATCAGCGGGATGCTTCCCTGTGGCTGGGCTGTTTTCCCGCCGTGGCCCAGGCGGAACGGGCGGGCTTGGTGGGGCTGCTGCGATCGCTGCACCAAGCCCGTCCTGCTGCTTCCCATCCCTTGGTGGTGGATTGCCGAGATCCCCGTTTGAACCACTGGCTCCAGACCCAATTGGGGGCGTCGGTGGCGACCTCGATCCACATCCACACCACACTGCCGGATCTGGGGCAGGAGCCGGAGACTGGGCGGGAGATTCGCTTTCTGGATCGCAATCGCCAGGGACAGTTTTGCCTACGCCAGGGGGATCGCTACACGATTGAAGTCCCGGAACTGCTTTTTACCCACGATCTGATTGTGGTGGCGGGGGATACTCGCATCCACCCCTACGAGGGGCGCTTTGGCAGCGGCGGCATTAACAAAATGTTGGCGGTGGGTATTGCCAGTCTCAACGAAATTCGCCGTAGCCACAGTACCCGCATTCTCATGGACCCCCTGACACGGGTGGGGGAAGGTCGCAGCCCCTTTGTTCATCGGGTGGCGGCTACTGCCCGCAGCATCCGCGATACCCTCCGCACCCGCCCCGACAGTCGGGCCATGGTGGATCCCTATGGCCTCACGGTTATCGGTCAGTCGGAGGATGCTATCTGGCGCATGGCCTTTGGTCAGGAGGAACAGATTCGTCAGCCCCTAGCCCAAACCCTGACTCAGCGCTACACCGTCTCTGTTCGCAAGCCGTTGGACGTGGTGATTAGTGATGTGGAACGGCATAAGGGTACGGATATTACGGCGGGGGCGCGGGCACTGCAATACCTCTGCGACTGGCATCGTCCCAGTAATCTGCTGCTGAACCATCCTGAGCAGGGGTGTGTGGCGCTATTGTTCAACCCCTGCGGCGAACCGAAGAACAATAATGGTATTGGCAATGATGGCACTAAGCTGCACATGGATGTGCTGGGGGATCTGCTCCAACGTCTGCGGCCCCAACTGACCCGCAGCCTGACTCAGGCGACGACGCCGGACTCGGCGCGGCAACTCTTGACCTTGACTCGCCAGACTGTGTTGGGCCGTTGGCAGCAGCACCTATGCAGCATCAGTGAAGCGACGGAATGGCTGGTGGACCTCCAGCGTATTGCCCGCACGGGCTATCACCAGACGCGCCAGGGGAAGGTGACTCGGGATTTCACCAAGTATCTCCAGGAACGCCTGGAACGCTATGGGCGGGGACCGAACCATGTGAATCGTGCGATCGCGGCAATCGACTATCGATTTCAGCACACGGGGGACTGGCAGGCGTTGTTAGCGGCGCTGACGGATACTGCTACCCTTTACCAGGAGCATGAGGGGTTAGGCGAAGGGGGCCAGCGGACCCTGCGACTGCTGCGGTTATGTCGGACTTTTATGACACTTGCGATCGCAACTCAGCAGCGAGCAGTGCTGGACTATTTGAACTGGCTCGACCCAGATATTACCGCAGACCTGCCAGAAACGGTGCAGATCGCCTATCGCCAGCAGGGACTTCGGGCCAGTGTGCTGGGATTGGTTCCTATTGACTTGAACCATCAGTCTCCCACCGATGCCACCGCCCTGGCCCTGCGCTATTGCCAATGGCATAAGCCCGAGGCATCAGAAATCAATACAGGGTTTCTTAGCCATCCCCTGATCCTCCGGCGGGTGTGAGACGCTTGGCTCAGTTCAACCCTACCCTTATCGCCAACGGTAGCTTTGGCGGAATTCTACCCCTGAGACACCACGCCTCGGCCCTCATCCCCGGTTTCCCTGCTGGTAATCACCTGCTATAACTCAAACGTGCGAGCTACAGGGGACATCTATGGCCAACTACAGCGACATCATCCGAGTCTTACAGCGGGATCTGCCCACCCGCGAAGCTGCCTATCCTCTAATGGATCTGGCCTGCCGCAGCCGTCTCTGGCTCCATCCTCAGCCCACCGGACGGGTGTGTCTGTTTTTCCACGGCTTCACCGCTGGTCCCTACCAATTTGAGCCCTTGGGGGAACGGCTGCACCGGGCAGGCTACAACGTGTTGGCCCCCCTGCTACCGGGCCATGGACGGGCGGGAACCTGGGATGCCCAGACGCCGTCGCCCTTACCCGACGATCCTAAAACTTATCTACAATTCGCCCTGCAATGGTTCAACCTGGCACGACAAATGGGGGATCGTGTGGTGGTAGGGGGGCTGTCGGGGGGGGGAACCCTGGCGGCATGGCTGGCCTTTGAGCAGGCGGCGGCGATTGATCGAGCCTTGCTGTTTGCCCCCTATCTCAGCGCCAGTCGTCGGGTGGTGGATCTGTTTGTAAAAACCTTCGACAGCTACTACGCTTGGGACCAGACCGGTAGTTCGGGCTACCCCGGTTTTGAGTTCAAGGCCCTGCGGGCCATCCTCACCATCGGCGAATACGTGATGGCAAAATCCCGCCAAGGCCCCAGCGCTCCCCTCTTTGTCATCTCTAGTGAGAGTGACAAGGCGGTCAATAATATGGACCACCAGACTCTCTTTGAGCGGGGGCTGACCTACCAACCTAAGTGCTGGTACAACCGCTTTGGCCGAGTACTAGACATTCCCCACACGATGATGACCGCCGCTGAGGGCAATACCTACCAGGATTTGCTAAATAGCATGGCCCAAGCCTTCATTGAGAGTGATCTGACCTGGGCAGAGGTGGAGGAAATCGCCTTCCGCATGACCCAGGGCCGGACTTTCCCCACGGTGATACAGGAGTTGGGCTGGGCCAATCGCGCCTCTCGGGATATGCCCGCCATGATTACGATGGTGGATAAATGGGCCATTGTGGTTAAACGGCAGCAGGGCAATCGTCGGGGTGCCCATGGTCGCCGAGGGCGCGATCGCTAACATTGCCCATCACCTGCCGTAGATCATCTCGAACGCTTAACAGACAACCCTCGGCAGTCGGGTGCATGGGCGTTGGTATACAGCGTTTCAGCAATGTTCTTTCGGCAAATCCAACTCATCACGCATTAATTGATCAGTTGTCACGTCAAAAGTATCTGCCACTCTAAGAATCATTTCAGCGTTAGGAACCTTCCTTCCCTTCTCTAACTGCGATACAAATGTATTGTGAACACTTAGCAAATTACCTAGTTCTGTCAGTGTCAAGCCTCGCCGAATTCTTAGTTGATATAGCTTTTCCCCAAATCGCCTCATAAATTTAGTTGACTCAGCAATAAGGATGGCGCTATGCTTTCATAGCAATAGCTATGAATTTGCGCTTGTAAATTGGTGACGTAAGCACTATGCCCCTTTCGGTGATGAAAAACAAGGCTCTAGTTGGCGGAAAAGAGGCTGCAAGTCTTTATGGTCACTTAACCTGTGCAGAGTACTTTGCAGGAATCGGTCTAGTCAGATTAGGACTAGAGCAATTAGGTTGGAACGTTGTCTTCGCTAATGACTGGGCGCATAGCAAGTTCGAAATGTACTCAGCCCACTTTAAAGATGCGAATAAACATTATAAGGTTCAAGATATTTTTTCCATTTGTCCTGCCGATATTCCTGACACGATACTTGCAACAGCATCATTTCCTTGTATTGATTTGTCTTTAGCAGGTAATTTAGAAGGTATTGATGGACGGCATTCCAGCGCTTTTTGGGGGTTCACCCAAATTCTTGATAGTCAAGCAAATAAGCCTAAGATTGTGATGCTTGAAAATGTAGCTGGTTGGCTCACATCAAACAGCGGAAAAGACTTCCGAATCACAGTTAAAGAATTGAATCGACTAGGTTATGCTTGTGATATTTTCACTATTGATGCGGCTCATTTTGTACCTCAAAGTAGACCAAGAGTATTCGTAGTTGGAATACAAATATCTAATGTCAATCAGGATATATTCGTTTTCTCTAAGCGCTCTTCCTCACTTAAAACGCAAACACTCGAAAAGGCCGTTATAACTAATCTCGATCTATGCTGGCACTTTTTGGATATTCCATCACTGCCAGACAAGATAAAAGCTGACTTGAGTTTTGTCATAGAAAATATTTTAGATGACGATGATCGCTGGTGGTCTGATGATGAAGTAAAGCGTCATTTGAATATGATGTCGCCCATCAATCTCTCATACTTACAAGGGCTACAGGAGTTATCAATATATTCTTACTGTCCTATGTATAGGCGGGTTCGCGGAGGCAAGCAAAGGGCAGAACTTAGAAAAGATGGTTTTGCAGGTTGCCTAAGAACTGCAAGAGGTGGTAGTAGTCGGCAAATGCTTGTTAGAGTTGGGCAAGGAACTATTAAAATGCGCCTAATGACACCTCGGGAATATGCGAGGCTGCAAGGTGTTCCAGATGATTATCCACTTCCACTACAAATCAATCAAGCTTTGACAGGGTTTGGTGATGCTGTTTGTGTACCTGTTATTGTCTGGATTGCTGAAAATATCTTGAATCCTTTAGCTAAGTCGCTTCGAGAAAGTAGCTTAGTTCTCCACTCGTAATTTCTAGAAGCCGAACGCCTTGGTTCTTAACAAAACCATACGTTACTGAACGCCGAAATCTTTGCCTGTCTGCGGCTTCATAATTTTGAAGGAGTTCGGGTAGCCACCTATCAAATGTAGCAATCATTTTGGTACGTTCAACCAACCAAACTTCAACATTCATATAGGTTTCGCTTCTGGCAACAAAAATGTGATCTACATCCCTGTCATCGGCTAGTTTATTTAGTCTACGATTTCTATGGTACTGGTATTCAAAACTACTTCCAAGTGTGGCAGATTTCACTTCGTAGTTCACCAAATCCGCCCCATCTCCTTTTCTTGCTCTATCGTTCACTAAAATTGCTGCAAACACTTCCCAATCTTTTGAACCTACGCTACCTTGCAAGGAAAAACCGTACTGTTCATAAATTTCGGCTTTATTCCGGCTGTACTCGAGGATGTATGTTCTGTAGAAAGAGTAAGCTTCTTGGGCTTGAAGCGTTGGCACGCGAATCACCCTCACAAGGACTGCACGTCGAGGATGAGTATACGAAAGAATGCAGCCTGTATAACTATGTACCAAGTATAAAAAATGACGGATAAGTCTAGCCTTGGGGGTGTTATCCGTCATTTTTGACAGATAAGTCCGGTGCTGGGGGTGTATCCTAATTTAGATTGATGTGGTATCGCATTGATCGTCATCTGAATCGGGGTCAGAACTTCGAGGGAATAATTCATTAACGATCCGGATATATCTCGCTGCTAGGGATGCCACCTCTTTGTGAGCCATGTCTAAAATCATCCGCATCTGCTCACTATCTTCTAGGGGAACATAGTTTCGACTGTCCATGTATGCCTCTATCTTTTGAATTGCCTCTAAGTCATCTCCTAGAAATTCTCTAAAGTCCAATCCTCTTTTTTTGCTGTTACAAGGCTTACAGCTAGGGACTAGATTGCCAAGTCTATGCTCTCCTAACTTTTCTTTGTTGATGGGAATTGCATGTTCGATAAGCAAGTCCGCGTCAGCATTGCAATAGGCACATCTTCGTGAAAAGTAATCCTTTGTGTTTTCCCAATCTTTTTCACTAAAGGATTCATTTCCTAATCTACTTAGAATATTTCTGACAAATAAGTTCTGAGCATTACCGATGGCGTTGCCACGATAACGGCTGTTCGATCTGGCTGTAAAAACCTTATTGCCGGAATCACTGCTAGTCAATGTTGGATTGTAATTTTCCAGTTTTGACTTGGGTTCAATATTCTTGGACTTTAGATATTGGAAAAATAAGGGTCTACTTGATTCAAACCACTGACTGGTTACCCGTACCCTTGTGCCCCTAACCAAATAAACATCAGTCCAATATCGCTTTGATTCAGTTTTTTCAATGTCTTCAACAGCAGCACAAAAAGGAAAGTTTACTCCAAATGTGCGCTTTGAGTAAGCAGGATCAAGAAGAAAATCGATTTCATTATGATCGCCAGTATCACAATGGGAAAATATTTCTCTAATGTGTGCTTTTACGAATTGGCCAATTTTCATGATACTTCGTACTGACAGGACGATTGACTTTATCTGCAAATCCAAATGCCTTCGTTACGGATATTTTGGAGAAAAGGGTTGTTAGCGTTTTTGAACTTGTCAGATGAAATGAAGTGCCGAGAAATAACGATATCGTTATCCAAACAAATTTGAGCGATGAATTCGCTGCTGCGATCGATTTCTCGATACGGATTAATCGGGGCATCTAAAACCACAAGAATATCAATATCTGAAAACTCATGGGCATCTTCTCTTGCCTGTGAACCGTAAAGGATTACCGCTTTCAGTTGCTCACGATAAAGCGCCTGAAGGTACTGCTTCACGCTTTTTAGAATGGCGTTTCGTCGCGTGTGCTTCATGGCTTGGGCCGATCGCGCGTCTATCCAATACTGTAGTCTCTATGTTGAAGGATCGCGCATCAGAGACACCCCGAAAGCAACGCGATCGCAGATCTCCCCGCCATCCCACCTCACCAAGCTGCGATCGCGCTCTCTCCCAATCACCCCATCGCCACTGGACGCCCCTCTACAGCAGCGCACCAGCAACGCGATCGCTGTCCCAAAAGGTCAAAGCATAATTTGCAGGGGTCTCAGCTTCGCGATCGCGGCCAGTAGCAGGGGAGCACAGGCGGTTTGGCAACGCCGCTCTTGGGAAACATCAAGCCCGCAATGAAACCGATTTTGCCCAACCTGTCGCATACATCTACTACAACCCCGTCAAGCATGGCTTGGTCGCAGTCCCCAAGGCTTGGCCGTAACCATCCCCTGAACGGATTCCCTGGAACGGCTACGATTGGCCGGACTCTGGATCGTCCACGACTCCCTTATCAACTCACTCAAGGTCGAACTAGAATAAGCAACAGAACGCTAATAGAGGCGGGTAAATGCAGGTAGAAGAATTGAAGCAAAAGCTTGATGCCCTTAGCGCCGAACATTTACAGCAAGTTGCGACTTTCATAACGTTGCTGGAGTTGCGGCAGCATCGAACGATATCACCGACTCCTTTATGGCATCGGCTCAGTTATATCGAAAGAGTAAAAGAATTAAAGGAATGGTTAGCTAATTTGCCTCACGGTCAAGGGCAAAGCTTGCCAGATTCAGCATTTGACCGAGCGAGTATTTACGACTAATGACTCTCTATCTGCTCGACACCAATGGCGACAGTGTAACTCAACAAAACGTTTCTTACTGTTGGGTTTTACTTCGTGCAATCTAACCTACAGCGATGGGCGATCGCACTTAATTTTCCTCAACCAGATATCTGGCTTTTGCTATTACCCACGATTCAGTTCTCTTGCTCTCTGTGATTTTTTTCAGAGCATCTACAGCACGATCTTCCCGAAGGATATGGCGAGCCTGTGAAACTCTAGTTCTTGCCCCACCCTCTGCATACCCCTCAATCTTCATCAAGGCTTCAACCAAGTCGTCATCGCTCTTTTCAAGGTCACTGAATGCCTCAAAATATTTGGCAAAGCATCCCATTCCAACTGACTGAATGCTTCTTTGTAGTTGGTCGTCGTTCCTTGGCTTAGCCTCACGCATTAATACGGTCACTGGTATCGTTTTGGCCACCTTTGGCCATTTGCGGTATAGTTCATTTGAACTATTTACCCTGAAGCTCTGTCCCATACAGGTTACACCTACTGAGGGGGAAGACTGTTCTGCCTGAGTGGCCGAAACGATGATTAACACCGCACCAGGCACTTGTCAGAATCGCAGCCAGCGGGGCCAGCCTCCACCAGATCACCGCGATCTCTACTAACATCGACCTTCAAAGCCTACGGCGTTAGCGATAATAGAAGGCATAAAGATGGCGGCACTGCTCTGAACCGAGCTGAAAAACCCAGGAAACTGAGATGACAGCCTACAAAACCTTCATTACGATTGATGATCCGAACCAGGTTATTCTTTACGACTTGCCCTTTCAGAAAGGGCAGCGAGTTCGTGTGGTTATCCTATCGGCAGAAGACGAAGCGGTTATCATCAGTCAGCGGTTTCGTGACCTCTTCAGAGTTACCCAAGCGCTGCCAGATGTAGCAGATGTCACCGATGACGATATCCTGACAGAAATTGCGGCTTATCGTCGGGGCGCATGAAGACAGTCATTGTTGACACCAATGTTCTCGTCTCTGCCATCCTCAGGGACAGAACCCCAGAACTTGTCATTCAGTACATTGTGGAGAACCCCGATGTTGAGTGGGTTGCATCGTCCGAGATTCTGGCCGAATATAAAGCCGTTTTGGCCCGTCCAAAATTTCGCTTACCTCAAGACCTCCAAAATGCTTGGACAACCCTATTAGAAGCTGCGATCGCGATCGTTAATGTGGACATTACAGCCAGTTTCCCAAGAGACCCAAAAGATGCAATGTTTCTCAGTTGCGCGATCGCAGCAGATGCGGACTTCATCATCACCGGAGACACTGATCTGCTCAATGCTGAGCTGTCGATCAAGACCAATATTGTGACTGTCGCCACGTTTAAGGCTTTGTTTTGTGACACCTCGGCAGATAGCTAGCCTAAGTTTCATCCGCCAGCATCGGTATCGCGTCGCGGCAAGCGGAAGGGGGAGCAGGCAGTTTGGCAGCCCCGTTTTGGGGAACATCAAATCCGCGATGAGACCGATTTTGCCCAACCTGTCGAATACATCCACTACAATCCTGTGAAGTATGGGCTGGTTGCTGTACCAAAAGATTGGCCTCATTCCAGCTTCCACAAGTATGTCTGAAATGGCATCTACCAATAAGACTGGGGCGCAGAAGTAGCGCCCAATTTCACCCAAAATATCGGCAAAGAATAATCATAGGTTGGGTGAAATGAAATGAGACCCAACATTAACGTGGTGGCGTTGGGTTACGCTATCGCTTCACCCACCCTACATAACTGGGGCGCAGAAGTAGCCCCCAAGTTTAACGAAAATATTGGACAAGAATAACCGTAGGTTGGATGAAATGAAACCCAAAATGTTTTTGAGCCAAGTCTAAAGAGTGCTCTAGGTGCACCACAAAACAGAATAGTTTGACTATAATCTAGATGTACTATATGTAGTCAGGCTTTGAAAATCAACCTGATTCTGTTGCCATGGTTTTAGCAGATTTGTATCTTGAACACTGCGAAGATGTAATCCAGATTTTAGGTGACTCTGGCATAGAGGAAACCATAAAAACATGTCGGTTTGAATCTAACAATGTTGTTGAGGTTTATTCTGACACCTTAGATGTGGAAGAAGGCAGTAAAATTCAGCGAATTCTTCCAGGTGGTAAGACAATGCTATATACAGTTTTAGAAGTGGATTTTCGCTCTGCCACTAAACATGAAGGGTCTCTATTGTTTCCTGCACATTACATCCTAAGCGTTAGGAAAGATTCTTCTTTGAAGAAAGGCAGGCAGGCATCTACAATAAACATCAAAAATTGCCACGCCGTCCAAGTTGGAGATGATAATATCCAACAAATAATGGCTTCTTTCTCAAACCTTGAACAACAAATTGATTCTTCTTATGCTGCCCCTCAAGAGAAGCAAGAGGCTAAAAATCTACTGTATCAATTTCTTGAGCATCCGCTAGTTACATCTATTCTTGGTGGAGTAAGTGGTGGAATAGCTGGTCTTTTGTGAAATTGGACTTTGCATGTCTAAGTGCAATTTCAGCTAAGAGGGGCTGGAGTTTCTATGGGGTGAATGAAATGAAGTGCAACCCAACACTAGCATATGGCTTAATGTACTGGATTGCACTTATGCTCCTCTCAACCTAATTAGGAAATCCATTTCTCCAAAAAAAACTTTGTCAGTTCCTGAATCTCAGCTTTTTCTGGCTCTCCTGCGGTATGAGAGAAAATATTGCCAAGCTGAGTCCAAATCCCTATAATTTCTTGTATGGTTGGCTGTATTGTTTTGGGTGTATCCACTCTGTAGTGAACAGAACAATTCCTCATTGAAACCAATCTTTTGATTCCACTGATATGTAATCGCCCATCAAAAATTTCTTCTTTGAAACAAAACAGGAGTTTGGGCATCAATTCAGAGCGATCTATGCTTTGATAGAGCTCAGGAGTTAATTGTCCTATCTCTTTAAGAAAAAATAATTGGCGATTTAGAATTGACTCCAAGCAAATCGTGAGATTTATAACGTGACCTACCATGTCAGTCGTAGATTGAAGTTTTCTCGACCTCTCAATTTTTCTGTTAGACCTTGAAGCAAAGTCCAAAGAGGAATACCAAGCATCTGCTAAATTGTCCAATGTTTCTGGATCCAAGCAGTCCCTTGTGATCCTTGCTTGATGTTCTAAATATTCGGCAAGGTTATTTGGCATTTCAGGTTCCTCCCAGGAAGGATCGACAACTTCTATTGCCCTTATCTTTTCACCAAAAATATCGCTGGCAACCTCGTAAGCGGCAGCATCATGAGCATATCTAAATGCTTCGTGCAGCAAGAACTGAGCAACATACTCCGCAGAACCAAAGCTTTCAATGGGGTTTATTTTAGCCATTGCAATATCAGACGGTAGGTTGGGTGAAATGAAATGGAACCCAACATTAACGTGGTGGTGTTGGGTTACGCGATCGCTTCATCCAACCTACATAACTATTGTTCAAGGTGCCCTTAAGTCGGATTTCCTAAAACGTTTTTTGGAACATTTCTAGCCAATTGCAATCCATCAGCATATTGCCAGTATGTATCACACCAATAAATCCGTTTGAATTCAGCGTTTGAAAAGTCCGACTCTTTAAAATCAATCTCGTTGAAGAAAACATCAACAAAGCACGTCTCGCGGAAATTGATGTCTTCGAGAAAATTAGTATCAAAGGAGACTTTATCTAGACGTGCTTTCTGGAAGGAAACGTCCTTGAAGCCATAGAGCATAATGAATAAAACTTGAACCAAAACCGCTTCAGAAAAATTAGTTTCACTAAAACAAGAATGTTCAAAACTGATGTCATTGAGCCTAGAACCAGAGAAATTTACTCCTTTTATATCACTGAATTGGAATCTTATATCTTTAAAATTGGCTCGACTAAAGTTTACATTCTTTAGATCACTATTGATGAAACTTACGTTTTGGATTGATGCCTCACAGAAACTGATATTTTCAAGGGAAGCACCACTAAAATCAACGTTCTTTATGCAAGACTCACTGAAATCGACATTCTTGAGTTTGACTCCACTCAAATCCAGGTTTTCCAGAGGCACATTGATTAGAATGTTTGAGTCCCCCAAAAACTGGAGCAAGGCACTCAGTCGCTCTTTATCGAGTTCCCTTACAAGGGCTATAGTCTTCGCTCTAACAACAGCTAGAGCTTTCTTGTAATAAGCACTTTGGTGGTTGAGTTCAGCATCACCTGCTGTAGTCCATTTTTCATTGAGAATAATAGAAGATATTTCACTATAGTAATTCTTGAGGGCTTCCTGTAGTCTCTGTTCTCGCTCTTTGTTCTCCAGTATATTTCTCGCAATAAAACCTCCCATACTTAAAACAATGGGAATCAGAAGTAAGTTCATCCATTCCCAAGCCGTCTTTCCAAGTAAGGTGTACGCATCCAAGTCGACATTCAAAAAGCTCAATAGAATGGCCCGAAAAGAGATCAAGCCAGAAAATAAGTGTGGAATTAGAAGATTCAAAATTGCTACTGTTGAAAAAACCATCCCTCCTAGCTGAAGCCAAACAAGTATCCTGTATGACTTATTAACTCTCATGACTTCCTTGAGTGTCATGCCTCTATGGTTTTTGCTCCATTTTGCCAAGCTTTGAACATCTTTCAATATTGGTGATTTTTCCCAGTTCAATAGTGAATTAATAGCGTTCCAGAATTTCATTTGTTTCGAGGTTAAAGTGTTTGAATTAACTGATTTCAAAAAATACTCTCTTTGTTGTGTTTCAATAAACAGATGGTCAACAAAGAGAGCAGTTGAGTTAATGCCAAACCTGATTAATCAGGCTTCTTCTCCGGTAACAGGCACTTGTCAGAATCGCAGCCAGCGGGGCCAGCCTCTACTAGATCACCGCGATCGTAGCGAGACAGCGCCGAGTGAAAATCGGCGATGCGACGGCGGGTTTTTACCTGGGTCACCATGGCGTCATAGGTGGCCTTGTCGATGGGCTCAAACGGTAGCCGAGGGAAGGTTTGCAGATCATCAAAACGGGCTAAGAGTGCCGCCGAGATATAGCCCTCATCCGCTTGAATCCCTTCATAGATCCGCTGCGCTAGGGGCTCTACTTCCGCTTCTCGCAGCTCAATGGTGGCCGATGTATTGTGGGCGGTGTAATACTTCTGCACCTGCATGTAGAAATCAAACTGGGCTAGGGCCGAAAACTTCTCGATCGAGATTTCATCGGCACCGGGCAAATTCGCCCAAGAGACCTCCACGGGCATTTCCACCAGCCACTCCGTACAGCGGGGGTCGAAGGGATCATTGAGCAAATTGCCCTGATCGTCCTTGTCGGATTGGGAGGGGACTACCGAGTAGCCGTAGTCAATGCAGGCCAGGGCGACCGGGTCGTTTTTGCGGAAGGTGACGCGGCGGATGTAGCGCTGAGCCTTGGGGGGGTGCCAGCCGGGGGATGCCCCGGTGAGGAGAGACTTGGTGCCCGCAGGCTGTACTGTTGTACAGCGGTTAGGGCGCTTGATGCCATGGCGATCGCAGTAGTTGCCCACGACGCGATGGACGATTTCCTGCCAGCGGCTCAGATATACCTGCTCTTGGGCTTTGAACTCTAGCCCTTGCATGGTGTCGGGGCGACCCGCTTCCCACCACTTCAGCCAGTCCACCCCAAAGGCGATGACAAAGAAGTCGAATAACCCGGTGAAGGAGACCCCGACGATGGGGTCTTCTAGGCGGGATTCGCGGTAGCGCTCCTCCACAAACTGGTGATTCAGCAGACTGGCCACCGCCAACGCCCCAGCGGTAAAGGCGTCTTCCTGCTCTTGTAAATCCTGGGGATCAATTTGGTTGAGGTGGACCTCTGCTAGGTTGCAGTGGAAATTCTGGCCTATGATCTCACCACAGGGATTGAGACCATAGCGGCCTTGGCCTCCGGCGCGGCGCTCCGCTTCCCCAGCCCACTGGATCGCCCCTTCACCGGAGTAGAACTGCTTTCGCACCGCATCGGTGCATTCCGCCAGGGTGGGTTTGCGATGGAAGACCCGTGTGTGGTTGGCCATTCGTAGGGCATCCCGCTCTGGGTCAATGCGCCAGTTGCCATCTTCTCCCTGCTGCCACAGGTTGTCCTTTACCGTCGCTGCTAGGCTGTCTTCGCTGTCGAACTGACGAATTCCAGCGCTGCGGCGAATGTTACCCGCCACCACACAGGCGGCGGCTTCGTCGATCAGCAGGCAGCATTCCACCGAGGTGAGCTGGCGTCCGATGGCCTTGTTCAAAATCTTGGCGCAGCGCTCGTAAAGCGTGGGCAGCTTCACCGGGTTGGCGACGCCCCCGAAGCCCTTGAGCTTTTCTCCGGCGGGGCGCACATCGCGGAGGTCCACCGTCACTGTCACATCTCCGGTGAAGCGCGGATCAGAGGAGAGTTCCAGAATGGTTTGGTAGGACTTGACCCAGCCCTGGCGGCTGTCCCCTACTTTCACGGTGACTTGGTTGCCGTCAATGGTGACCTCTGTGACCTGCCGCCGCTGCTCCACGGGAGTGGTACCGATGGCCCCTTCTTGCTTCACGACCAGGAGATTGCGAATGACGGGCAACTGGTCAATGTATTTGGGCTCTAGTACGGCTCCGGTGCCGCAACCCATCATGGCCAAGTCCATCATCAGGCCAAAGGCTCGCCAGTCCACGACGTTGGTACTGGTGCAGTTGTAGGCTCCTGAGAAGTTTTCGGGCCGCTTGCTCCAGTCAGTTCCCCCGACCCAGAGCCAGCGGCCTGAGGGTAGCGCCTTCACCTCCTGCTGCATCCGGGCGATCAAGTCCCGCTCCTCAGGGGTGAGTTGGCCCAGCTCTACCAAACCGCCGAGGGTGCGATCGCAGACTTGCTGCCAGGTTTCCCGCTCTCCATCGGGGGTAGCATCCTTGCGGCTGTAGGTGCGATAGAACACGGGATAGGCCGTGGTCGCCGCTTCGGGGAAGGCGCTGTGGGCACGAGTGCGAGGGAGTTCCTGAACCATGGGTGCTGCCTGCTGAGGGGGGAAGGGACAAACGATGTGGATCCAAAATCCCAAGGCTCAGAAGATGCGCCTAGGGTAGGCCCAATGGACGCCTATCATACGTCACATCCTCTGGGAAATGCCACATTTAGGGTGACCCTCAGGTCAGCGATCGCTCAATTACGCTACCTGTGGGCTATTGCCCTTAACGTGATTTAGGGGAAAGTGGCAAGCGGCCCAGTGGCCGGGGGCGTATTCCTCTAGGGTCGGCATCGCCTGGTGGCAACGGTCTTGCCCGTGGGGGCAGCGGCCATGGAGGCGGCACACTTGGGGGTCAGGATTGATGGGGCTGCGGGGTTCCCCCGTGAGAGGAATGGGGTGGGGTTTGGCCTCAAAGCTGGGAATAGCGGAAATTAGCGCCTGGGTATAGGGATGGCGGGGATGGTTAAAGACTTGGTCCACGGGGCCAGATTCGACAATTTTGCCCAGGTACATGACCAAAACGCGATCGCACAAGAGCCGCACCACATTCAAATCGTGGGAGACAAATAGATAACTCATCCCCAGCCGTTCCTTCAGATCGGCCAAGAGATGGAGAATGATGGCCTGCACCGACACATCCAGGGCGGAGGTGGGTTCATCCAGCACCAGCAATTTGGGGTTGAGGGCAATGGCACGGGCAATGCCCACCCGCGCCTTTTGTCCCCCCGACAGTTGATGGGGAAAGCGCCCCAGCAGTTCCGCATCTAAGCCCACCAGTTCCGCTAGCTCTAGGGATCGCCGCTGAAGCTGACCCCTATCCCGAATCTTAGCCAGCCGCTTCAGGGGTTCAACAATGGTGTCATGGGCGGTATAGCGGGGATTGAGGCTATCGGTGGGGTCTTGGAACACCAATTGAATCTGGCTGCGCTGGCGACTCTGGGGAAACTGCCGCACCGCCACCGTGCTCAAAATTGTGTCCTCAAAGCGAATTTCCCCGGAGGTCACATCCAGCAACCGGGTAATCAGGCGAATCAACGTGGACTTGCCACAGCCCGATTCCCCCACTAAGCCGAGACTTTCCCCAGCCTGAATGTTGAAAGAGACGTGATCTACCGCGTGCAATATTGCCCCCTTGCCCACGGCAAAGGTCTTGGACAGGTCTTTGATTTGGAGCAGCGTGGTTGGGGGTGCGGTGGTGGTGGTCATGGGTGGGGAGTGGGGTGAAGGGTGAAGGGTGGATGGGAGTGGGGGAGTGATGGGGTATTGGGGTGTTGGGGAGTGGGGGAGTGATGGGGTATTGGGGTATTGGGGTATTGGGGAGTGGGGGAGTGATGGGGTATTGGGGTATTGGGGTATTGGGGTGTTGGGGAGTGGGATGAAGGGTGAAGGGTGAAGGGTGGATGGGAGTGGGGGAGTGATGGGGTATTGGGGTGTTGGGGTGTTGGGGAGTGATGGGGTATTGGGGAGATTTCGTAGGGGCAATCCCTTGTGGTTGCCCTTATTGCCGGGTGACCAGGTATTGGTTATTGGAGGCGGTCGTAGGGGCGGGTCGTAGGGGCGGGTTTAGCCAAAATGTACCGGGTAATTCGGTGTTGGCCAGTCAAAACCCGCCCTGGGCCGGGTGACCAACATTGGTGAGCAGGTAATTCGGTGTTGGCCAGTCAAAACCCGCCCTGTACCGGGCAATTCGGTGGTGATCAATCAAAACCCACCCTCTACCGGGTAATACGGTGGTGATCAGTCAAAACCCACCCTCCACCCTCCACCCTTCACCCTCTACCCTTTACCCTCCACTCTCCACCCTCCACCCTCCACCCTTCACAACGGCTTACCGCATGCCACCAAATGTTCGGGGGCGGCTTCGGTGCGGGGCAGGGGCGCTTGGTCGCAGATGCCGGTCTCGAAGCGATCGCAGCGGAGACTAAACCGACAGGGGGGAATGGTGGCGGCTTTTAGATCCGGTAGGTTGCCGGGGATGGGGATCAGGTCGGTGAAGGTTTTGTGGGGTTCGGGGGTGGCGGCAATCAGCTTGGTGGTGTAGGGATGGCGGGGGTGGGTGAAGAGACTATGGGTGGTAGCGGATTCCACCACATGGCCCGCGTGCATGACCACAATGCGATCGCAAAATTCAGAGGCCAGGGCCAGGTCATGGGTAATCAACACGGTGGCCATCTGGCGCTGATCCGCCAGATCCTTGAGCAGGTTCATCACCGTGGCCTGGGTGGTCACGTCCAGGCCAGTGGTGGGTTCATCCGCCACCAGTAGCCGGGGAGAACAGGCCAGGGCCAGGGCAATCATGATCCGCTGGCACAGCCCCCCCGATAGTTCATAGGGGTAGGCATCATAGCGTTTCTCTGGGTCGGGAATGCGGACACTGTTGAGCAGCTCAATGGCCTTGGCCCGTAGTTGCTCCCCTGGCAAGTCGCTGTGGCAGCGCAGCACATCCGTCAATTGCTTACCCACCCGCCGAATCGGATTCAGGGCCGTCCGTGGGTTCTGGAAAATCATCGAGAGTTCCTTGCCCCGTAGCGATCGCAGTGCCCATTCCGGTTCCTTCAGCAGATCGATCGATCGCTCCCCTGCCTGGAACCAAGCTTCTCCCTGGGTCACTTTCCCCGCTCGATCCAACACCCCCATCAGGGTAAAGGCCGTAACGGACTTACCCGAACCACTTTCCCCCACAATCCCCAAGGTCTCCCCTGGGTTCAGGGCAAAGCTCACCCCTTCCAGGGCCTTAACCACCCCAGCACGGGTCCGAAATTCCACACTCAGATTGTCAACAGAGAGTAAAGCGGTTTTGGGAGGAGCGATGGTGGTCATGGTGGGGGTGGGGGAGTGGGGGGGTAGGGGTGTGTGAGGGTATGAGGGTGGGGGGTAGGGGAGTGATGGGGTATTGGGGTATTGGGGGGTTGGGGTTATTTCCGTAGGGGCAATCCCTTGTGGTTGCCCTTGTTGCTGGGTGACCGGTATTGGGGTGGGTAGGGGCGCGGTTTCCGCGCCCAGTGCAGAATGTGTCTGTAGGGGCGGGTTTGGCTCGGAT
>NZ_KI913949.1:964810-971097 GCF_000332095.2 Leptolyngbya sp. PCC 6406
GGGTGACTTCACCCTTCACCCTTCACCCTTCACCCTTCACCCTTCACCCTTCACCCTTCACCCTTCACCCTTCACCCTTCACCCTCTACCCCCCACCCTCCACCTCAAGTCCGCATCCGAGGATCAATCAAATCTCGCAAACCGTCGCCGAGGAGGTTGAAGCAAAATACCGCCAGCATCAACACCGCGCCAGGGAAAAGAGCTAGCCACCATTGCCCAGAGATGATGTAGCTCGCCCCTTCCGCCACCATGATTCCCCACTCCGGTGTGGGGGGACGAACACCCAGGCCAATGAAGGACAGCCCTGCGGCATTGAGGATGGCCCAGCCCATATTCAGGGAAATGTGTACCATTAGCACCGGCATCACATTGGGAAACAGGTGGCGAGCCATGATCCGCCAGTCCCCATTCCCCACCAGACGGGCGGCATCCACAAACCCCGCCTGCCGCCGCACCAGCACCTCCGATCGCACCACCCGCGTATATAAGGGCAGGTTAATAATCGCCGTGGCATAGATGATGTTCTCAATCGTATTCCCCAGGGCAGCCACCAGCCCCATCGCTAAGACAAATAGGGGAAAGGCCATCAACGTATCCACCAGACGGGAAATGATCCGATCCGTCCAGCCACCGAAGTACCCAGCGCAGGTACCCAAAATACTCCCCGCCATGAACGAGAGGGCCACCGCCAGCACCGCAATGCCCAAATCCAGACGAGTGGCAACAATCACCCGACTGAGCACATCGCGCCCCAGTTGGTCAGTGCCAAACCAATGGGCCAAGGTTGGACCCTGAAGCGCGATCGCAGAATCACTCATCGTGGGCCGATAAGGCGCGATCGCATCCCCGAAAATGGCAAACAAGACAAAGACAAAGAACAGAGCAAACGCCCCAAACGTAATCCAGTTTTCGCTAATCACATAACGGGTATGGCGCAGCGTGGCATTCATGGTGGTAGTCCATATAAGGGTGAAGGGTGGTGGGTGAAGGGTGGTGGGTGAAGGGTGGTGGGTGAAGGGTGAAGGGTGAAGGGTGAAGGGTGAAGGGTGGGGGGTGAAGGGTGGAGAGTGAAGGGTGGAGAGTGAAGAGTGAAGGCACCCAATACCCCAACACCCCATCACCCCAATACCCCATCACTCCCTCACTCCCCCACTCCCCCACTCCTACCCCTCAACCCCCGCTCTGGGATCAATCACCACATAGAGCAGGTCAATCAGTAGGTTCAGAAAAACGTAGAGCAGGGCCATGGTCAAAATAAACCCCTGAATTGGCGCATAGTCAGAGGCCACCAGAGCAGTGACCGCATAGGAGCCGATACCGGGCCAAGCAAATACCTTTTCCACTAAGACGTTTGCGCCCAAAAGGAAGGAAAAAACGACTCCCAAGGTAGTGATTACGGGCAACAGGGCATTGCGAAAGGCGTAGCCAAACAGGATTTTGCGGGGGGGGAGACCACTGGCGCGGGCGGTGCGGATGAAGTCACTGGAGAGGATGCCCAACATGGCCGCACGGGTGACGCGGGCCAGGGGAGCCAAGGCAAAAAGTCCCAGGGTGACGGCAGGAAGAAACAGTTGGCTCAGGGCAGCCCAGAAAATGCGAATGTTCCCCGTCAGCAAACTATCGATCAGATAAAATCCGGTGATCGTTGATGGGGGGCTAAACAGAATATCCAATCGCCCAGTGGGGGCAGGCACCACCCCCAGGAGATAGTAGAGGATATAAATCAGAAATAGCCCCGTAAAAAAGGTGGGCAAAGACACTCCGGCGGTGGCCAATACCCTGACCCCATGATCAACCCAGGAATTGGGACGGGTTGCAGCGAGGATGCCCAGGGGTAGGGCGAGTGCGATCGCAAAAGTCAACGCCGCCAAAGTCAACTCCAAGGACGCAGGCAACCGGGTGATCAAGTCGTAGACCACCGATTGCCCTGTGGTGTAGGACATCCCCAAGTCCCCCTGAAAGAGATCCCCCAGGTAGATAAAGAACTGCTCCGGCATACTGCGATCTAAGCCCAAGTTGGCTCGAATTTCCGCGATCGCGGCAGGGGTCGCCGCTGGCCCAGACAGAAAAGCTGCTGGATCTCCCGGCAGGGCGCGGGTGAGGATAAAGGTGACAATCACCACGCCAATCACGCTAGGGATCGACCCTAAAATCCGTTGACCAATCAGTTGGTGGGTTGAAGGACGGGCCATGGGAATTACTCCGGGGGGATATCTTTATAGGCTGGATGGAATGCAGTGGAACCTAACGGCGGTGGGCTGTGTTGGGTTCTGCTACGTGCCACCCAACCGACAAATCAGGGCTTGACTGACCCACCCCGCCCTTCGGGCACCCCTCCCAGGAGGGGATTGACCCACCCCGCCCTTCGGGCACCCCTCCCAGGAGGGGATTGCTCAGAACCCCCTCTTGGGAGGGGGCAGGGGGTGGGTTCTTCTGGGAGGGGGCAAGAGTGCTATGCCTTCTGGATCGAGCGGAAGTCCACCTGACGGTGGAACCAATAGCGGTAGCCACTGACATTAGGCTGCATCGCCGCCGCTAACACCGGCTGCACAATGGGTACCCGAGGCATTTCCTCCCAGGCCATCTGGATAAAGCCCTTGACGTTCTCCTCGTAGTCCCCCTTACCCGGTTCACTAGCCAGCGCCTTGTCAATCAGCTCATCCATCTCCGGATTCTTGTAGGAGCCGCCATTAAACGTGGCATCTTGGCCGTGGTAGGCATAGAAAAAGAAGTAGTCAGGATAATTGAGCCAGCCCCCAAAGGGATTCACAATCATGGGGCGACTCTTTTCCACCAAGACAGAGCGGAAGTTGGCGCTAGGCACCTTTTCCACCGTGACCTGAACGCCAATTTCCGCCAGAGATTCCTGAATCAACACCACCATCGGCTCTGCCCAGGCTTCATTCCCCAAATCAAAGGCAATGCTGGTTTCAAACCCATCAGGGTAGCCCGCCTCCGCCAGCAGTTCCCTAGCCTTATCTAAATCCTGGGTGTAGGGATGGGGCTGGGGCCAATCTGCGGTTTTGGGCTCAACACTATCGGCTCCAAACAGAGGAATCGCCTGACTGTAAAAGGCCGTTTCCATAATTGCGTCGTAGGGCACCGCATAGGCGATCGCTTGCCGCACCTTGGCATCCCCCAGGGGATTCACCGCTCCATCCAGTTCTGGATTCGCGTGCATATCCAAGGAGTAGGTACAGTTCTCAATCGGGTTAGAAACCACCTGGAAACGATCCATCGCCCCTAGTTCCTGCATATCCCGTTCCGAGAGATCAAAGTTAATGTCAATATCCCCCCGTTCCAGCAGGGCACGGCGGTTACCGGCCTCGGGAACATTCAGCAAAATCACCTCTTGAATGGCGGGCAGAGGGCCAGATTTCCAATCCTCAAACCGCACCAGGGTAATGCGTTCATTGGGGCGATAATCCCCAATGGTATAAGCGCCACTGCCCGCATCATTGTTATTAACCCATTCTGCCCCCCAAGGGTCTTCGGCGGTGATGTGGGGCTTCACCAGTTCTGAGTTGATGATTACGGGAATCGGCACCGCCAAATCCATCATGGTCAACTTATCCTGGCGCAAGAACTTAACCCGAAAAGTGTGATCATCCACCACCTCAAATTGCTCAGGGTCTTCCAAAGCCCCTGCCTTCATCTGGAACGTGGGAAAGCCACCCATCGACACCGCCCGATCAAAAGACCATTTCACATCGGCAGCGGTGACCAGAGCCCCATCATGGAATACCGCATCCTGACGCAGAAAAAAGGTGACGGACATGCCATCCGCTGCCATTTCCCAACTTTCGGCCAATTCCGGTTCCAGGATGGTGAAATCGTAGGATTCTAAACCATCCTCTAAGGTCGTGGTGCCAAAGGTCATCAGGCGATCATACAAAACCCAAGACACCCCGTAGGCTGGACGATTTGTCCCTACCCGATGGATATCTAAGCTGTTAGGAAATCCTGAACCCTGAACCATAGTCAGGGTGCTGCCATTGCCGCTGCTATTGCTACCTGCGGTTGCCCCTGTGACCTGGGACTGGCTATTGCTACAGCCCTTGATCAGGGTAGATAGGGCCATGCCCGCTACGGCACCGCCACTGACTCGGAGCATATCGCGTCGTCTTAATTTCATGGAACCATCCTCCAATCGATACTTGCGAACAAATTGAAAATCTAAAATCGGTAAAATGTGATACTTTTTATTGGGCGGACTTGCAAGCCTAGCAGCAACAAAAATAACGCCGTGGTTGCGCTGCCAAATTCAACCCTGCTACCCTAAGGAACCTCTAAGGAATTGCCCTTTACCATAGGGAATCAGCGGGAAGAAATTGAGTAAATACTCGGGAAGAAATCGGGAAGATAGGAGACTTTCTCCGATTGCCCGCTACCTCACCATGGGATTGACCTTGGGGTGTGGGGTCGTGTTATCTATTGCCATGGCCCTATGGGTCCACCGCTGGGAACAGCTCAGTCGCCGTACCCAGTTTCAGCAGCAAACCGATAATCTGACGACCACGCTTCAGCGCAATCTGAATCGCTACACTGATGTGCTGCTGGGCATTCAAGATCTCTATCGGGTTGCCGATAATCAAGTCACAGCCGCCATGTTTGGTCGATTTGTGCAGCGGGCGCTGGTGTCCTATCCCGGTATTCAAGCTCTAGAGTGGGCTCCACAGATTGAGGCTCGCGATCGCACTCGCTACGAGCAAGATCTCCAAACCCTAGGGCGATCGATCACCACGATTACAGAACGCCAGGACGGCGATCGCCTAATTCCAGCGGGCGATCGCCCCGACTACGTTCCCGTCACCTACGTAGAACCCTGGCAGGGCAACGAAGTCGCCCTAGGCTACGACCTAGCCTCTGACCCCATCCGCCTAGCTGCCATGCACCAAGCCCGCGATACCGGCCAGTTGGCCGCCACCGGACGCATTCGTCTGGTCCAAGAGACCGCCAACGATCAATTTAGCTTCCTGGTCTTTCTGCCTATTTACCAAGACCCTGACGCTTCCCAGACATCCCCACCATCCCCAAAGATCCTGATGGGCTATGTGCTGGGGGTGTTTCGCGTAGCCGATGTGGTGGAAGAGTCTCTACAAGATCTCAGCTACACCACCAATTTTCGCCTCTACGACCTTACCGGGCGACCCAACCAGCAATTCCTGGGCCAGTACGACGCCCTATCCCAGCAGGTGCGCATTCCCCCCACCCCAGCCCCCCTAGGCACCGTTGCCCGCAGCCCCCTCTGCCCCACCCCCTGTCGCCAGACCCTCACCTTTGCCCAGCGAGAGTGGGCGATTGAATTTGACCCCGCCATCGGGGGCATCGCCACCTTTCCTTGGGGGGCCACCGCTACCCTGGTGCTGGGGTTGTTGCTGACGGCGAGCCTGCTGCTGGTCCTGTCTCGCTCTCAAGCGGAGGTCGAGCGCACCCACGAACTCAGCGACCTAAAGCTGCGCTTTTTCTCCATGGCCTCCCACGAACTGCGCACCCCCCTCAGCATTATTTTGGTGTCGGCCCAGTCCTTAGCCGCCAACTACACCGTTTGGACAGAGGGCCAAACGCTCAAAACCGTAGAACGCATTCAAACCATTACCAAGGGCATGACCCAACTACTCAGCGATATTCTCACCCTGGCTCGGGCCGAGGCTAAGCACCTCGACATTGCCCCAGAAATTGTGGATTTAACCCGCCTGGGGCAGCAACTTGTGGACGAGCTACAACCAGAGCTACGCCCCGGCCAAGTTCTCAAGTTTGAGTCGCACCTAACCAGCCCCAAAGTCTATCTAGACCCCAAATTGGTGCGATCAATCCTCGTAAATCTGCTGTCAAACGGGATTAAATATTCCCCCACCCCAGGCCAGATCTGGTTGCGACTGACCAGCACGGCTACAACCCTGACCCTCCAAGTGCAAGACTGGGGTCTGGGTATTCCCGCTGCTGCCCAAACCCGCATTTGTGAACCCTTCTACCGAGGCCAGAATGTGGGCGATATTCCCGGCACGGGCCTGGGATTAGCAGTGGTTAAAACCTGTGTAGAGCGGCACCAGGGCACCCTGAGCATCCACAGTCAAGAGCACCAGGGCACAACTGTCACCGTCTGCCTACCCCGAATTGATTGATCGCCCTGTTGATCCACTAGATCAGGTTGCAATGCTGTTTTACCCATGGTGGAAGGGCGTAATAGTTCTCGCTTGTATGGGGTGTTGGGGGATGGGGTGTTGGGGTGTTGGGGGGATGGGGTGTTGGGGTGTTGGGGTGTTGGGGTGTTGGGGTGTTGGGGT
>NZ_KI913949.1:971197-1086190 GCF_000332095.2 Leptolyngbya sp. PCC 6406
CTTCTAAGAAACTTCCGGGAGCGGGGGTTTAGGGACAAGCTCGAACCCCATCTGCTGGGCTCGCTGTTTAAGGTGCTTAAGCACTCGTTGCTGATACTGCTGTTCATAAGCATCAGCTCCAATATCGACATAAGCCTCGCCAGTTGACCATAACCGATAGAAGAGGCATGCCAGTTTGTGCGCAGTTGCGGTAACGGCTTTCGGTGCCCCAAGGCGATTGCGAATCCGTCGATAGAACGCGCCCATAGCAGTCTGACTATGAGCCAACGATTGTGCCGCTATCCGAAACGCCTTTGCCGCTCGGTTGACAACTTTACGGGTTTTGGAGCTCAAGACTTTACCCCCACTGACTCGGCTACCGGGACAGAGCCCTAACCAAGAGGCGAAGTGTTTCACCGACGGAAAGCGCCTGGGATCAAGTCCGACTTCGGAGAGAATCGTTTGCACGGTTAGCACTTCGAGACCATCAATCTGGGTGAAGTCAATGCCACAGAGGCGATAGAGATGGGAGCGCAGGTCAAACTGGGGCGCATTGCGACTGGGCTTTCGACCTTTAGGTCTTGGCGGCAACGGCGCATCCGGAGCACTCTTATCCTCAAAGGTCTCCAGACAGGCTTGAATCTGGTCGTCGCACCGGGCAATTTGCTGAAGGTAGGTGTCATATAACAGCAATTCTTGCTCCAGCACAAACACGTGTTCCCCCCGGTAGTCCCCCTCTAAAGCTGCCGCAATCTCGTCCGTACTGCGTTTGGTGCGTGGGTCTCGCATCGCCGCTAACTGGAGCGGGTCTCGTTGACCCGCCACAATGGCGCGAATAATCTTCATGCCAGTTACCCCCGTAATGTCGCTGACCACCCGAGGTAGCTGCAGATTCATTTCCGTCAACGCCTTTTGCATCCGTTGAATATGAACGCTGGCACACTCGGTCAGCCGCTCGCGCTGCCGGATATAGCTTCGTAAGACGCAGATGGCATCGTCGGGACGAAACGACGCTGCCAGTAGGCCATAACTATGCAACTGCCGCAACCACTGGCAATCTAAGACATCACTCTTTCGTCCCGGTACCGTTTTCAGATGATGCGCGTTGACCAAGCAGACCTCAAACCCTCGGATTTCTAGGATTTGAAACACCGGTATCCAATAGACTCCGGTCGATTCCATCGCGACGCTGGTGATACCACATTGTTGCAGCCAGTCCGCTAACCCATGGAGATCATTGGTAAAGCACCCAAACGGGCGGACGGGCTGCCGATCTCGCTCAGGCGGCACACTGACCCAGTGGGTATCTGCACCAATGTCAATTCCGGCGGCGTTAGGACAGAGCTGATGCACCGAACTCTTGGTAGATGGCTGAGTCATGGCAATTCTAGGAGAAGATAAGGGGCTCTAACCTGGGACGGTTGTTAGAGAGTCTTCTAAACGGGATAGCTAGGGCTTCACCAGTGTCATCACCATATATCCCAGGACCATGCTCCGTAACGGGCACTGAGGCACCAGTGGCGCTGCGGCCTTAACTGTTAGAGCTTACGATTACGATAGACCCATGCCCCTGTTTCTTCCGTGCATTACCCAACATTTTGGGTTGGGTCTGGTGCTCCGGAGGAGCAACAGCGTCGTAGGGTGGTTGCCCTTGTTACCGGACGACCCGTGATGGCGTGTATAACCTAACGGCATTCAAGAAAGGCGTTGGTGAAGCTACTCCCTGGGAGTTAGCCTGCCCGTTGGCGATGAGCCTGCCTTTGGCATAGGTTTTGGGGTAGGGGCGCGGTTTCCGCGCCCAATGTAGCGGGTTGCAGTAGCTGCCGTAGGCTGGGTCAAACGAAGTGCGACCCAGCATTAATACAAGCTTGCTGGGTCACGCTAACGCTGACTCAGCCTACAAATTCAAACTTGATGTTGCACTAAGATTTGAGGCGATAGCCTAGCCCATGGACCGTTTCAATAGAGATGCGCGGTGCCCCTGCTGCCCTCAGCTTGTGTCGCAGCCCCTTGATGTGGGCTTTCACCGTTTCTTCCCCAGGGGTTTCTCCTAAGGGCCACAGGGCTTCAATGATAAAAGGCCGACTCAGCACACGGCGGCCATTGCGCAACAGCAGTTCCAGAATGGCAAATTCCTTGGGGGTGAGTCGCAGGGGGTGATCTTGATAGGTGGCCTCGTAGGTGGTGGGATTGAGGCGTAGGTCTTGGTGCTGTAGCCAGGGGTTAACGCCCGACTGACCGCGCCGCAGCAAGGCCCGAATTTGGGCCAATAGTTCTGACAAGTCAAAGGGCTTCACCATATAGGCATCGGCCCCGGCATCCAGTCCTGCCACCTTATCTGTACTGGTGTCTCTGGCGGTCAACATCAGCACTGGGGATTGATAACCCTGGGTACGCAAGCGCTGGCACAACTGCATCCCATCCATGCGGGGGAGGGTGATATCCAGCAAGGCCAGATCGTAGGGATAGGTGGCCATATTTTGCCATGCAGCCTCTCCATCAGAGGCCACATCGACGGTGTACTGCTGGGCGATTAAGGCTTCGGCGAGGGAATCAGCCAGATATCGATCGTCTTCGACGAGTAGAATTCGCATGGCTTAGACCTAGGGCCGTCACGTGAGTCATTAGTCTGGGATTGTGACGCCAAAGGTACTCGGGAACTGTATCTGAGGGCACTGGACTCTGATTGGTTGGTAGCTCTCCAATGCCTTCCAGCCCCTAGTGTTCCGTCAGGAAAATTTTGACGGGTCTTTGACCCGTCAAAATTTTCCTGATTGCGTCACTGGCAGTACAGTGCGTTACCATACAAGCAAGTTGGTAAATTTTTGTAAACAAATCTGAGAGCCATGAGCACCGTAGATCTAGTCCATATTGCTGCCCAGCTAGAGAGTGAGGACTCTAAAGATCGGATGCTGGCTCTAGCGAAACTGCGAAATGTGCCCTCAGCGGAGGCAGCCCCCCTGGTGAGGAAGGTTCTGAACGACACGAACTTGCAAATTCGATCTATGGCGGTCTTTGCCCTCGGCATTAAACCCGATGCCGACACGCTGGACACCCTGGTCAAGTTGGTGGAAACAGATCCCGATTACGGTATTCGGGCCGACGCTGCCGGAGCCCTAGGTTACCTGGAGGATCCCCGCGCCTTTGAAACCTTAGTGCGGGCCTTCTACGAAGATACGGATTGGCTGGTGCGCTTCAGTGCCGCCGTTTCCTTGGGCAACCTTAAGGATCCCCGCGCCCACGATGTCTTGATCGAGGCGCTTAAAAGCCCAGAGGTGGTGATTCAGCAGGCCGCGATCGCGGCTTTGGGAGAAATTGGCGATCTGACCGCCCTAAAAGACATCCTCAACTTTGCCCAGGCCGAAGATTGGCTGGTGCGCCAGCGCTTAGCCGAGGCGCTGGGAAACCTCCCCAGCGCCAAGAGCGAATCTGCCCTCCGGTTTCTGGAAAAAGACGGCCATTTCCAGGTCGCAGAAGCCGCCCGAATTTCCTTGCAGCGCCTGCGCGATAGTCTTTAACTAATTGCCAGCCTCGCCGACGATGGCCTTCATGCCCTCTAGGGTGGCAGGGATGGTGCGGGGATCCATGAACATGACCTTGCTACTGCCGCTGGTCCCAATTTCTTGACCCATCTGGAGGTAATTCTGGGCGAGGAGAAACTGGAGGGCAGATTCGGCCTTGGGGTCACTTTTGAGCTTGTCGGCAATGATCTGCACGGCCTCAGAGGTGGCCTGGGCCTTGAGCACCGCATCCTGACGCATCGCTTGAGCTTTGAGAACGATGGTTTTTTGTTGGGCTTCGGCGTCGAGAATAGCTGCCTTTTGACGGGCCTCCGCCGCTAGCACATCGGATTCTGCCCGACCTCGGGCGCTGTTGACCGCTGCTTCTCGCTCCCCTTCTGAGGTCAGCACCGCTGCCCGCTTGCGCCGTTCCGCTGCCATTTGCAGCTCCATGGAATCTTGCACCGCCTTGGAGGGGACAATATCCCGCAGTTCGACCCGAGTGACCTTGACGCCCCAGGGATCGGTGGAGATATCCAGTTCCCGCAGCAGCAACTCATTGATTTCAGAGCGGGCGGTAAAGGTTTGGTCCAGTTCCAATTGCCCCATCTCGGAGCGGATTTGGGTCAGGACGAGGTTGACCATAGCGGCCTGGAGGTTTTCCACCTTGTAATAGGCTTTCTCCAAGTCAACAATACGCCAGTACACTACCGCATCCACGGAGATGGAAACGTTGTCCCGAGTAATACAGGATTGGGGGGGGATGTCTAGCACCCGCTCCCGAATGGTTTGCTTAAAGACCACCTTGTCCATCATGGGCACGACAAAGTTAAGACCCGGTCTCAGCTTTTTCCCGTTGTACTTGCCTAGGGTTTCCACTAAGGCTTCATCGCTCTGGTTGATGATTTTGACGGAACTGGCGGCAACGGATCCACCAAAGACCAACATGAAAAGTAGAACAACTGGGTTCATAACAGGCTCCTGAATTGAGGAATGAACTGCACTGAGATGGGATTAGGGCGTGTGGACAATTAACTCGAAAACCCTTGCGGGGTAGGCATGACCACGCTCGCCCGACTGAATCAAGCTAGGGGCTGGAACCGCCCCATAACCAGGAATCTAGCTTTGGTTGTCCACAGCCCCTAGGGTTCCAGGCTAGGTTCCGGCATGATCAGCAGGGTGTTGCCTCGACGCCCCACCACAATGACGCGCTGGCCAGTTGCGATCGCGGTGCTCAGGTCTTCACATCGAGCCTGCCAGGAGTTGCCCTCGTAGAGCACACGCCCGGTTTCCCCCGGTGCAATGGTGGTGGTGGCACGGGCTTCCGTAGAGTCCGCCAAGACATAGGGCGTGCGCTTGGAGGAAAATCGCCGCAGTCCCCATACCGTCGCGATCGAAAAGATCAGCCACAGGCCAATTTGAATGCCAAAGTTAGGTACCACTAAGGCCACGAGGGAGACCAAAAGGGCGCTCACTCCCAAAGTAGCCTCCACAAAGGCCGTAGGCAGGAATAGCTCCATCAAACAGAGCACCACCCCGGCAATAAACCAAAACATGGGGAGGCTCATAGCAGCACAGAAGGTAACACTGGGGTCATTGGGCAGCCGTCATCGCTATCTACAGTTGCCATTCACTTCAGGATAGGGGGACAGGATTCCGTAGGGATATCAGGCGGTTAACCCAAGATCCACTAGGATTAATCTATCCTTTTTGCCTGCTGGTGCCTTGGCACTAATCAACTTGTTTTAAGGGTTGGGAAACACCAACGTCTGAATGATGACCAATGCTGAGTCTGTCACGACCCGTCATGCCCCCTATTTCTGGGCCACTGGACCGGGGTGCGAGGTTCCGGCGGTGGGGCAGCGGGTGAGCAACCGCTACGAGGTCATCGCCCCTCGGATTTGGAAAGATACCCAGCCCGAGTCGCCCCCCCCCATTCCCGACTCGGTGCCCGACCGGGTGCTGCCCTATCTGCGCCTCCATCCCTATCGCCTCCATCTGCCGGGGGTCTATGACGTGGTCTCTCAAGGGGATAAAGCCCCCTGGCTACTGTTAGAAAATGCCCCCATCAATCCCCGATCGGGGAAACAGTTTCCCGGCTTGGGGGAGGTTTGGGAGCAATCTACGGCGGTGCGGCAACTGTCTTGGCTGTGGCAGATCTGGGAATTGTGGATGCCTTTGATGGCCCAGGGGGTGGCGGCAAGTCTGCTGTTGCCCGAAAACCTGCGGGTGGAGGGGTGGCGGCTGCGGTTGGGGGAGCTCGTGCCAGAACCGGCGACCCCCACTTTGGCGGACTTGGCGACCCGTTGGCGGGCGCTCTTGCCCCAGGCCAAACCTGCCATCGCGGAACCCTTGAGCCAGCTCTGCGAAGCCATGATCATCGGGGACTACAGTCCGGAGCAGGTCACCGTTGATCTCAACTATCTGCTGCTAAAGGAATCGGCCCAGTCCCCCGTGCGGCTGCGGGTAGCGGGTAGCACCCACCCCGGTCCTCGGCAGGTCCGCAATGAAGACGCTTGCTACCCCGATGGCGTCGCCCCTGAGTCCCCCATGCCCCGGATTGCCATTGTCTGTGATGGTGTCGGGGGGCATGAGGCGGGAGAAGTAGCCAGTCAATTAGTCGTGCGATCGCTGCAACTCCAACTCCAGGGTCTACTGGTGGAAACCGAGAGCCCCGAGGGGCTAGCGCCGCCCCAGGTCATTGTCCAGCAGATCGAAGCTGCCCTTCGCGTCGTGAATGATCTGGTCAATCGTCACAACGATCAGCAGAGCCGTAGTGATCGCCAGCGCATGGGTACCACCCTGGTCATGGCGGTCATGGTTCCCCAGCGGCTCCGGACAGAACAGGGCTGGCTTTCGGTGAATGAACTCTACATTGCCCACGTAGGGGACAGTCGCGCCTACTGGATAACCCCCGACTATTGCCATCTGCTCACCATTGATGACGATATTGCAGGGCGCGAAGTCCAAGCAGGGCGGCAGTTCTACAGTACGCTGCGGGATCGCCCCGATGCTGGAGCCCTGAGTCAGGCGGTGGGCACCCGCGAGGCCGCCTACCTCCACCCCCACATTCAGCGATTTGTGGTGGATGAGGAGGGCGTGCTGCTCCTCTGTTCCGATGGCCTCAGCGATCGGGGCCGGATTGAATCGGCCTGGGCCAATTACATTGGATTAATTATTAAGGACATCATTACCCTGGAGTCAGCGGTGGCCTCCTGGGTGGAATTGGCCAACCAAAAGAATGGTCATGACAATGTGGCGGTGGTGCTGATGCACTGCAAGCAACTGCTGGCTCCGAGTTATGCCACTGCTCCTGAAGCAGAACCTGATGCCCCGGCAGATCCGGACGACCTGACGGCAGCGTCTCGTGCCCTACTCTACGGCGACGATCTAGATGTACCACCAACCCCAGAGGCGGAACCTTTGGCCCAACCCCAAATCCCGGCCCAATGGGTCGCGATCGCGGCAGCGGGCATTTTGCTCCTAGCGGGGTTGGTGGGCTGGTGGTTAGCAGGACGCCTTGCTTCCCCCCCTGCTGAGGCTCCTCCAGAACAGATCGAAGAGTAGCGCTCTCCCTATGGCCCGTCTTTCCCCAGTCTCCTCTGCCCCTGAGGCTTCTGTGCCCCACCGTGAATTTGCTTGGCCCTTTTGGCCTGCGGCACCGCTCTATCCCTACGGGCGGCGGCGCACCCTGCGAAGAGTGGTGGTTCCAGACAGAATTTGGACCTTTGATCAGTACCAGGGCATTTTTTATGTCGTGGTACCGATTCGGATGACAGTGGTGCGACTCAATGGAGGGGGATTGCTAGTGTATGCCCCAGTCGCGCCCACGCCGGAATGCGTAGCCCTAGTGCGAGACCTAGAGCAACGCTATGGGTGTGTCCGCTATATTCTCCTCACCACCACCACGGGGATTGAGCATAAGGTTTTTGTCGGTCCCTTTGCGCGGCGGTTTCCCCAAGCCCAGGTGTATGTGGCTCCCCACCAGTGGAGCTATCCCCTGAATCTGCCCTTGAGTTGGTTGGGGTTGCCGCATCGCCGGACCCATTGGCTCCCCAGCGACAGCAGCCAGGTGCCCTTTGCCGCTGAGTTTGACTATGCTCTGCTGGGGCCGATCGCCTTGGGGTTAGGGCCTTTTGCCGAGGTTGCCCTTTTTCACCGGGAGTCACGTACGCTGCTGCTCACAGATAGTCTGGTATCAGTGCCCGCCGACCCGCCCCCAGTGTTAGCGCTGGATCCCTACCCCCTCCTATTCCATAGCCGAGATCGCGCCGATGACCCGATCCACGACAGCCCGGAGGCCCGCCGTCGGGGTTGGCAGCGTATTGCCCTATTTGCCTTCTACTTTCGCCCCAGCGCCCTGGGGGTACCGACTCTAGGGGAGGCATGGCAGGAGGCGCGTCATGCCCCCGATCGCTCCCGACGGGCCTACTTTGGCCTCTATCCCTTCCGCTGGCAACCCGATTGGCAAACGTCTTTTGAGGCACTCCATGGGGAGGGGCGGCCCTTTGTGGCCCCGGTATTGCAAACCCTGATTTTTAACCGAGGTCCGGCCCAGGTGATGGACTGGGTGCAGCAGGTGAGCCGCTGGCAATTTGAGCGAGTAATTCCCTGTCATCTGACAGCCCCCCTAGCTATAACACCCCTAGAATTTCAAGCCGCCTTTGGCTTTCTTGTCGAGGGGTTGGGCGACTGCAATCTGGGTAGCAATCCGGGTCCGACCCAGGTTACAGATCTGCCCGTCCACGCTGCGGGTCAGGGTTCCCCAAAATATTCCCCGCCGCCCCTTCCCACAGCAGATTTTGCCTTCCTGCGGGAGATTGAAACCGGACTCGTGCGCCGAGGCATTACGCCGCCGAGGCGGTCCCTGGAAGAGTAAAAGGTTAGGGACTCGCAGGAAAATAACGTACCCGCTCCGCTGATCGGGCTTTCTCCCTTCGGGAGACGCTAAAGCGAACGACTTCGCTCAGCCCTCGATCACTGAAGGTTGAGCGAAGTCGAAACCTGGCCACTGGGTACACTATTAACCCGCAGCTCCCTTAGCGCTCAGCGCTAAAAATCTGCTCAACCGTCAGCGCCAGGTCTGGCCATTCAACCGAGGTGATGGTTTCCTGGGGGCCAAACACCCCTATCTCCCGATAGGTGGCCCCTTCCAGAGTCAGTACCACCACGGTTTGGGTCACGGGGTCAGCCAGCCAATACTCAACCTGAGTTCGGGTTAAGCGGCTTGAGGGAGAGCAAAGTCAAGATTGAGCGATGGCTTCTTGGGCTGATGGCAGTAAGCAACCTGGGTTCGGGATACGCTGAAACCTGATCTTGCCCTGGCCCAATCCAAAGGTGCTAACTAGGGCAGAGACACAGCGGTCGTCAGCACCGTTTGGCACCTGCGGTGGCGAGGGGAGTTGCCCCCTGATAATAGAGGTTAAGCGGACGGCACGCTTATAGCGCTACATCAGGGGGTAGAAGCACTTGGTCGATGCCATGGATGACACCATTGCTAGCCAGCACATCTGCTTGGATTACGGTGGCTTCGTCGATCATGATTTCCCCCGTAGTGTCATCCACCGTAATCGAGAGGGGGACTCCGGCGGCTGTGGGTGCTTCGCCGGAGGTGACATCTGCCGAGAGCACCTCGGCGGGCACAACATGGTAGGCCAGAATTTGGGTTAATAGGGCTTGGTTTTCCGGCAGCAGCAGTTCCTCTAGGACACCCTCTGGTAATGCCGCAAACGCCTCGTTAGTTGGGGCAAAAACGGTGTAAGGCCCTTCACCAGCTAGGACTTCGTCTAACCCTGCGGCCTCAAGCGCGGTGACTAGTGTGCTAAAGGATTCGTCGCTGGCGGCGATATCCACAACCGTGGAACCCGTTTCCGCTGCTGTCATTTCTTCCTCAGCGGGAGCTTCCACCGTGGGGGTTTCCTCTACGGGATCTGCCGTAACATCTCCTGCATCGCCGCAGGCTCCTAGGGCAAACACTGCACCCAAGCTAACGAGGCCAATGGTGAGGGGCTTGGAAAAGTTATGAAATGCGTTGGACATGGTGCAAAGACCTCCAAAGATGAATGCGCTTTTTTAACGCTAGGAAAACGCTAACGATTCTCGCTGGGCTATACCCTCCGTCATCGGACAGATGTGTTACAGAATACAAATAGAGCTTTAGGCAGAGATTTGCCCGCTGTCACACTAGGCGCAAGCTGAGCGCACCTCAGGTTCACATTTGGACGTTTTGTTGGAGTTTCTGGAGGCTGTCGTGGATAGCGACCCAGGCGGCGCGGCAATCTTCTAGAGTCTGGAATCCAGTAATCGCGATGGCCCCGGTGGGCCGGTCCTTGACCATCGCACGATGTCGGGCCACGATCAGCACCAAGGGCTGGGGAGCGTGAACCACGAGTAGCGTGTGAATATCCGGTGTGGGCAGTTGGGCAACCAGACGACGATTGAGGTAAAAGGCGACGCGATGCCGATCGAGCAACAGATGCTTGTTTTGGCTCAGGTGCCAGCCGTTGATCAACAGCAGGCCCATTGCGATCGCAACCTCCGCCCAGTCATGCCAGCGGGGGGACAGTCCCAAAGTTTGTACCGTCTGCACCAGCAAAACTCCCATAGCCGCGTCGTTGCCATAGATCCGTGCCGACCCGTACAGCAGCTCGCCAAACAGCTCCATCACCTCCGTCATCAGCACCACAAACAGTAAAAAGCCCGATTGCTGAAAGAGGTCTCGACAAAAACGCCCTACACTGCTCCAGGTCCAGCGATTGCAAAGGTGATAGCCCAAGGTTGTAGGCCGTAAGCGCACCGTGTCAGGCGGGTGGTCGCGGTAGCGTTGCATGATTTGTGCAAGGGGATGGGTGCAGGCATAGGGTCCCGTCCCCTCACTGGCGGCAATCCGAATTGGTACCCAGAAAAACTGAGCTGCCAACTGATGAGCTTGGCGCAGGGCCACCGTCAGATCGGTCTCTTCCCCCAGGAGCCAATCGGTTTGATCCCTTAGGGTCAGGGAGACCCGCCAAACCCAACCCAGATGGGTCTGAAACGGTCCCCCTCGTGCTTCGTTGTAGGTCACCGTGATAGTAGCGATTTGGGCAGCGGTGAATTTACCTTGAATTAAGCGGTTCTGGTAGGTCTCTAGACAGTAATAGAGAGGTCGATCACCCCAGTTTGAAGCCCCATCGCCGGGGACTGGAGATAGGGCCTGATGAACCTTGGTAGTCTCTAGGGTGCCTTGCCCTGGGTCGCTTTTGCCTAGATCGCCTGCCTCTAGGTAGACCCAAGCCGCCTCGGCTCCTTGAAAATAGCGCCAACGGCTCACCCCCGCATCCAGCCCCCATACAGCCAAAAAGGCAATGAAAATCTGGCTTTCGTAGTCTTGCAGACCATACACCACGACAGAAAAGCCGCAGAATCCGAGAAAAAAGAGTCCTACTCGGAGGGATCCATGCAGGGACTGACCGATTAGGTTGGCCCACAGCAACCACAACAGCGTTTTGTAAGCGGCTTCCCAGACTTCCTTGACTTGCACCACTGGCCAGAGGACCGTCCGGTATCCCCAGGTGGGCTCTAGGTAATTGAGGCGACGTTTGAGACGCATGGGTAGGACGGCTACTGGAAAGTAGTATAATCCGCTGCCTCAGCAGTGTAGAGCTTGAAGCAAGCAGAAAGGGTGAGCAGGGAAACAGGGGGGAAGTGGTATCCTCAAAGGAAATTTTTCCCTCTTCTATCGTCCCAAGGACAACGCATTGCTATGAAACTTCTTCGCCGTTGGTTGACCTACGCCCTGGCTACCCTGCTGATGGCGATCGCGGTGGTGGCCTGCACGGGTGGCGGCGGATCCGGTACCACGATTACTGTGGGCTCTAAGGACTTCACCGAGCAGCTTGTTCTGGGGGAGATGTACGCCTTGGTGCTGGAGGAGGCGGGTTTGACCGTAAGCCGCAGTCTAAATCTGGGGGGCACTCCGGTGGCCCAGGCCGCCCTAGAGAGTGGTGATATTGATCTCTACCCAGAATATACGGGCACAGGTCTGTTGACGGTGTTGAAGGAACCCGTCAACACGGATCCGGCGGCGGTGTACGAGACGGTATCAAGCCAGTATCTAGAGCAATTCGATCTGGTGTGGCTCGACCCGGCTCCCATGAACAATACCCAGGCCCTAGCGATGACGCGATCGCGGGCCACGGAACTGAATATCACCACTATCTCGGACCTAGTGGCTCAGGCCAGTGCGTTGACATTGATTGGTCCCCCTGAGTTTGAGGTGCGGGAGGATGGCCTGCTGGGCTTGAAGACCACCTATGGAGATTTTGCCCTGAAGGCTTACAAGGCTGTGGATGCGGGCCTGCGCTACAAGGGCTTGGTGGATGGGGAAGCGGATGTGGTGGTGGCCTTTGGCACCGATGGGGAAATTTCCGCCTTTGACCTGGTGGTGCTGGAGGATGACAAGGGCCTGTTTCCCCCCTACCAAGTGGCTCCGGTGGTGCGTCAAGATACCCTAGAGGCCAACCCCGCGATCGCGGATGCCCTCAATGCCCTAGCGCCTCTCCTCACCGATGAGGTCATGCAGGGGCTGAACTATGCCGTCTCGGGGGAGCAGCAAGAACCTGCCGCCGTGGCCCGCACGTTTCTACAAGAGCAGGGGCTAGTCGGAGCCTAGGATTCTGCGAGGATCCCAGGACGATGTGCCGGGGCTGCACCCCGCCTTAGCGAAGAGCCATCCACCGTGGGCACGATTGAATTTCATCAAGTTTCCCTCCACTTTCCCCAGGCCCCCCGTCCAGCCGTGAAGGCTGTCAGCGTTCAGATCCAGCGGGGGGAACTGGTGGTGCTGTTGGGGCCATCGGGCTGTGGCAAGACCACCCTGCTGAAAATGGTAAATCGCCTCTACGAACCTTCGGCAGGATGGATCACCCTAGAGGGGCAAGACATTTGCCGCCTCCCACCCACCCAACTGCGCCAAAACATCGGCTACGTGATTCAGCAGTCGGGGCTCTTTCCCCACATGACCGTGGCCCAGAATATCGCCGTGGTGCCCCGGCTCCTGGGGTGGTCTCGTCCCCGCATTCAAAGCCGGGTGGAGGCGTTGTTGGATCTGGTGAAACTGTCACCGGGGGAATTTCGCGATCGCTATCCGGCCCAACTGTCCGGTGGACAGCAGCAGCGGGTGGGCATTGCCCGTGCCCTGGCTGGCGATCCGGAATACCTCCTCATGGACGAACCCTTCGGGGCCATCGATGCCATTACCCGCAGCGCCCTCCAGGGGGAAATCCTGCGCCTCCAGCACCAGCTTCGCAAAACCATTCTGTTTGTCTCCCATGATGTCGAAGAGGCGCTGCGCTTGGCGGATCGCATCCTAGTTTTACGGCAGGGAGAAGTCGTACAGTTTGATACCCCTTTTCGTCTCCTGACCCAGCCAGCAGATCCCTTTGTCCATGATTTGCTCGGGGCCGATGACCGGGTGCGACAACTCGGGCTGCTACGGATTGCCCCCGCCATGGCTCCCTTACCCAATTCCCCGATTCGCAATGGTCAACCGACCCTCACCCCTGAGGACAGTCTCCGAGATGCCCTCTCTTTGATTTTGAAAACCGGCTTTCCTGAAATCACGGTGGTTCACAATGGCCGTCCCGTCGGCCTCTTAACCCTGGATCACATTCGCACCTCGGCCATGGGGGGAACACAGAACTGATGGGCTATCTCCTGGGCAATCCTGAGGTGGTGCTCCCCCTGGTTTGGCAACACCTGTCTATGACCCTCACCACCCTAGGGATAGCGGTGGTGGTGTCGGTGCCCGTAACTCTGCTAGTGACGACGGTGCGGTGGCTCCAGGTGCCGATTTTGGGCTTGTTGGGGGTGCTGTACACGATTCCCAGTTTGGCGCTGATCATTTTCCTGGTGCCGTTGTTTGGACTGAATGCAACATCGGTGGTGGTGGCGATGGTGCTCTACACCCAGGTGATTTTGGTCCGTAACTTAACGGTGGGGCTAGAGGGCATTGACCCGGCGGTACTGGAGGCATCTCGGGGTATGGGGATGGACGCTTGGCAGCGGTGGTGGTGGGTGCAGGTGCCCTTGGTATTGCCGGTGTTTCTGGCGGGGCTACGGATGGCGGCGGTGGTGTCGATTGCGATCGCAACTATTGGAGCCAAGTTCAATGCCGGAGGGTTGGGACGTCTCCTCTTTGACGGCATTCAAACCAATCGCCTCGACAAAATCTGGGCCGGTGCGATCGCAGTGGCTATCCTAGCCCTAGGAGTCAACACCCTGTTGCTGTGGCTAGAGCATCACAGCAGACGCGATAAATTGTGATGGGATGGGATGGAGCCGCTGACCATGCAAATTTGGGTTGATGCCGACGCTTGCCCCCAGGTAATTAAGGAAATTCTGTTTCGAGCAGCTCGGCGAGTTGCCATCAAGACCGTTCTCGTGGCCAATCAAGAACTAAAAATTCCGGCCTCCGACTACATTGAGGCCATTCAAGTCAGGGCAGGCTTAGACGTGGCCGACAATTACATCGTCCAGCACCTCCAGCCCCAGGATTTGGTCATCACCGCCGATATTCCCTTAGCGGCAGCCGTAGTTGCAGCCGGAGGCTATGCCTTAAACCCTCGGGGCGAGTTTTACACCACCGGTAATATTCGAGAGCGGCTGGCCCTGCGCAATTTTATGGACCAGCTACGCAGCAGTGGTGTCGAGACGGGTGGCCCCCCCGCCTTTAGTCAACGAGATCGCGAAGCTTTCGCCAACCAACTCGATCGATTCCTGGCCAAACAAGCTTAGGAACCCGGATCCTTTCCTGGGCAATTCTTGTGGGTCAGGCATCTTGCCTGACCATGGACAGCGTTACCAAGACGACCAGCGATCTAGGGCGCGTTTTCCTCCCCAGCGGTTAGCAATCTCGTCATCATAGTTATCTGCCAACTTGGTCACCGTCGTGACCGAGTACTTCAGCTCAATCTGGTCGCAGGTGGATCCTACCAGGCTGTGCTCAAAGACAATGTCGTTTTCCGCATCTAGGGCAAAGCGGCCAAACCGCAGACCATTGTTTTCCCGCAGGAGAAAATAGGTCAGGTCTGGGTTCAAATCAACATCGGTGACCACATAGGAGCGGGTAGTGATCAGGGCGTCATCTTCTTCCCAGGGGGTGACGCGGGTGGAGGCTACGGCTGAGCCAAAATTGATAATAAAGAGCGGCTCATCCCCAAAGGTGAGCACATTGGCCCCAAACAGCTCATACATCCAAGGGCTGATGCGTTCGTAGCATTCTTTTTGAGCGTTGGTTTGAAATTCCATGAATAGGGGTGAGCGATCGCGAGCCGAACCAATTTTCGCACTTCTTCATTACCTTGAGATCATCAAGTTCATTACTTGTCTCATCCTTCTGTCTTTCGTCCCTGGGATCCTGCTGCCACCATGCCCCCCTTGCCCCCGAACTCGACCAACCCACCCCAGCCCGAAATCCCGGCGACCCCTTCCCTGGCCGCAGAGTTGGAAGCAGTGGTACTGGAATTTGACGACCTTCAGGCAGAGTTGAGCTATCACCAGGCCCAGGGTACCGTGCAGGGCCTGGTAGAGCGACTGGGGCTGACCCCACGGGAGACCGCTGAGCTGGCTCCAGAGGTCTCTCGCCTGACGGGGCTGCTCGACAAACTCAACCAAACCGTGATCCACATTGCCGTCTTTGGACTGGTGGGGCGGGGTAAATCCTCGGTGTTGAACGGTCTGCTAGGGGCAGAGATATTTGCCACGGGACCAACCCATGGTGTTACCCAGGATATCGGTCAAGCCGCTTGGGAAATCAGTGAAGAAACCCTGCCGGAGGGCCAGTCAGTATGGCGGGTAGCCCTCCAGGGACAGGGGAGATCGCGGATTGAGTTGATTGATACCCCAGGGTTAGACGAGGTCCACGGTGCGGCGCGGGAGCGACTAGCTCAACAGATTGCGCGGGAGGTGGATTTAATCCTTTTTGTCGTGGCAGGGGATATTACCCGCGTGGAATATGACGCCCTAGTGGCCCTGCGTCAAGCTAGCAAGCCCATCGTGCTGGTGTTTAACAAAGTGGATCAGTATCCCGATCACGATCGCCAGACCATTTATGAAACCCTACGAGACCAGCGCCTCAAGAGCCTGATTTCCCCGGATGAAATTGTGATGACGGCGGCGGCTCCCCTCGTGGCGACAGCAACCCGAGGGGCCGATGGTCGCCTGGTCACCCGGCGACAGCGGGGTCAGCCCCAAGTCACAGACCTAAAGCTGAAAATTCTGGACATCTTGCACCAGGAGGGGCTTTCCCTAGTGGCCCTGAATACCCTGCTCTATGCCGATGACTTGAATGAAAAGATTGTGGCGAAAAAGTTGCAAATTCGCGATCGCGCCGCTGAAGAGCTGATCTGGAGTGGGGTGATGACCAAAGCCATTGCCATTGCCCTGAATCCTGTTACAGGCATCGATATTCTCACCGGAGCTGCCATTGACGTGGCCTTAGTACTGACCCTATCGCGGCTCTATGGATTACCCATGACCCAGGTAGGGGCGATCAAACTGTTGCAGACCGTGGCCTTAGAACTAGGAGGACTATCTGTTAGCGAACTGCTGGTGACCTTTGGCCTCAGTTCCCTCAAGGGCATGCTGGGGGTAGCCACCCCAGCGACCGGAGGACTGTCCCTGCCCCCCTACCTGTCCGTTGCTGTAACCCAAGCAGCGGTAGCCGGAGTCTCAACCTACAGTATTGGCCAAGTGACGCGGGCCTACCTGGTAAATGGGGCCACCTGGGGACCACAGGGGCCAAAAGCCGTGGTGGCCCAAATTTTAGATCGCCTAGATGAGGGCTCGATTTTGCATCGCATTAAGGGGGAACTCCAGGCCAAATTAACCCAGGCCGGACGGGTAACATCGCCCCCGGAAGACCGCCACGGAGTATGACAAGATGGAATTGTTACCGATTGTCTAGACCGTCCCTCGCGATCGCATGGCAGCCTCCGAATTTCAATCCATCCCTGCGTATCAAAAGCTCAAGACCCTCCGTCCCCTTCTGCTCAAGCTCCACAAAGCGCTCCTCAACGTAGAGCGCGACCACTACGAGCGCATCCATGGCCCCATCACCTCCAAAGGGGAATTTTTCCAACTGGTGATTGGAGACGAATGGTTTAGCTGGTTGCGCCCCATGTCCCAGTTCATTGTGCAAATGGATGAAGTGCTGTGGTCCAAAGAACCCATCTCCCCAAACCAAATCCACACCCTGCTCTCAGAAGCGCGGGATCTCGTGCCCCCGGCAGCGGAGCAGAGTGAGGCGGCAATCCGCTACTTCCAAGCACTGCAACGGGATATCGATGTAGCGGAAATCCACGGCGAAGTCTCCACCCTCCTGCGGGCCTCTGACCCTAAGCTGGAGTCTTAATATCAAGTCCGGCCCCATAACCCACAAATCTATACCATGTCTATGCCATGGGTAGGGGCGTACTGGGCGGAGATGGCGTGGGTGTCCGCTAGCTCCGATGTTCTGGCTTCAGGATGAGCTGGGCGATGCGCTCGGCGGCTCCAGGTTGCCCCATACGCCGGAGTCCGTTGGCATGGATATCTTGCAATCGATCTGGATCTTGAAGGATCTGGTGCATTCGGGGGCCTAGGGCTTGGGGTGACTCAACTAAAATCACCGAGGTTCCCAAGAGTCGAGTCTGGGCTTCGGCAAATTGGGAGCTAAACTGTGGTCCTTTGCCCGGTAGGGTAAAGGCTGGTTTGCCCAGCCCAACAATCTGCTCGGTGGCGGTGCCTGCCATTGCGATCGCGCAGTCTGCGAGCTGGAGACAGTCACTGTAGGCAGTCTGAGTCAACACTAGGGTGGCCCTGCCCTGGCGGTACTGGGGCGCGGGATTCTCTGGGGTTTGGGTCCAGCCTGATTGGTGGAGAATACGGCCCAACTCATCCAGATCGAGGGCAGAGGCAATGGCCCCGAGAAAATGGATAGGACGCGGAGCGAGGGCGGTCTGAACCCCGGCTAAGGCCGTGACGATACGGTGCCAGTTGCCATAGGCTTCGGGAGCGCGGGAACCAGGCAGGATTACCACAACGAGGGCATTCTCAGCCTGGGCAGCCAGACCAGAGCTGCGATCACTGGCCATTAGCCCATCCATCATGGGGTTGCCCGTGTAGACATAAGGCAGTCCCGTTTGGCGGAGACGATCAGCGGTAAGGCTATCTCGCACCACCACTCCCAGACAGCGCCGTCGCCGCATCAGCCACCGCTCCCAAGGCAGATAGATCGAAGATCCGTAGCCCTCGTACCAGGGCAAGGTGGGCAACCGCTGGAGCTCATCCCGCAGGTAATATTCTGATTTGGCAGTACCGATAAACCAGTAGGGCAAGCCCCCCACCCAAGCAAATAGAAGGGGAACCAGATCCCCCACTGCCAGGATTTTGCCGCCCTGTTTGGCCCATTGCTTCATGGCTCGAATTTGGGCCAGGGTCAACTGCACTAGTCCCCCCTGTAAATCCTTAGCCAACTGCCGACTATCCATGTAAATGAATCCGCCGGAAGGTAGTTTTTTGGTGGGGCAGACGAGGGGAATGTCGTGGTGCTGAAAGGTGCTGCCCTCTCCCACTAGGGGCATGGCTGCCAACTCCATCCCTGGAGCCCGCTGTCGCAGGGCAGCAAGGATACGATTGCCGATCACGTCTTCGCCATGACCGTTACAAATGCAGAGCAGCCGTGATTGTGCCATGGCCTGTCCGTTAGACTCTCCTGTAGGAATATCGTCTTTCAGACTATCCCACTCGGGGGAGGGCAATGGGCATTTCTCCCCAGAATCAGGGCTGGCATTATTACTGGCATTATTAATGGTCTACAGATCCTAGGAGGCCGCTGACATAGGATGAGACTCTGTCGCCTCATTGCTGTCCTGTGCCGCTGTCACCTTGTCGCCGTGAACCACTAGCACTGAGCAAGGGGCATGGTGCATGACATAGTTGCTGACGCTACCCAGCAAAAATTCACTCAACCCACTGCGGCCCCGATGGCCGACCAAAATCAGGTCTGCGCCCCAGCTTTTGGCCACATCACAGATAACTCGGCCTGGATCGCCTGCGGCTTGAGTAAACTCCGTGGAAAGACCGGCGGCTTCGGCGGCCTCCGCAGTGTGGCGGAGTTCCTCTAGCCCCTGCTGTTCGTAGGTGGACCAGCGCTGTTGGTAGGTATCCCAGGCAACACTGTCCAGAATGGGGTAGTAGGAATGGTAGGCCCGCACGGGTAGCCCTGGGCTATCGGTGTCGTAGGCAGACAACACATGAACTAGCATCAAATTGGCCTCTAGGGCTTGGGCCAGGGAAATGGCCTTTTCCGCCACCGGGGAGCGGGTAGCAGAGCGGTCTAGTGCGACTAAGATTTTGTGGTACATAGGGGCTCCTGAGAGGTCTCCTGAATGAACAGTGGGGCTGGGATGGCCAGAGGTGGGTCAAAGACCATCACTCCCTTAAAACTAGGGGCTGCGTTTAGCAGCAAGCCAACTTGCCGCATCTAGGCGCTGGCAGCCCTTCCGAGACTGTAGCGGGGGAGGGTTAGCACCGTAGGCAAGCGGTTTCTGTGGAACAGATGGGAGCGACCCCGATGCTCTGTATGCAGTTCTACATCAATTATAGAAAGGCTGAGAAAGCTGGTGGTATGGGGGATACGAGCCGTAACATGGACTCGCAGGTCTGGCCCGATGGCCCCTGTGGGCCGGTCTCTGACCATCGCCGATTGTCGATAGGCACCACAGCTTGGATCATAAAAACTTGGGCCACAAAAACTTGGATCCCAAAAACAATAACCTGACGTTATCGCCCCGAGAGCTTAACCAGGCCAATGCCGCCGAAGTAGAGGAATAACACTGCGCCTCCCAGCAAGCTTTGGGTAATAGGGTCCGTGGAGGGGGTGAGCACCGCCCCTAGGATGGCGGCTCCTAGAAGCACATAGCGCCAGCTAGACACCATGGTGCTAGAGGAGACAATCCCCAGTAGGGCTAGGACGAGCTGTACCACAGGCACCTGAAATGCCAGCCCCGTACTGAACAGCAACAGCAGTACAAATTCAAAGTAGCGGTCAATAGACCAGAGCTGCTCCACCACATCTTCGCCGTAACTGATGAAGAAGTTTAGAGCAGCGGGAATCAGCGCAATATAGGCAAAGAACAGCCCGACAAAAAACAGCACCCCTGACCCCAGTACCAATGGCCCCAAGAGCCGCCGTTCCCGCCGAGTCAATCCCGGCAGGACAAACATGATCACCTGGTACAGGATTAAGGGACTGGCGATCAGTAAACCACTGTAGCCTGCCACCTTCAGGGATACGAAGAAAAATTCCCCCGGCGAGAGCTGCAAAAACTTCGCCCCCTGGGCCGGTACTTCCAGGAGTTCGACGATGCGCTTAACCTGGCTAAAGCAGGCCCCGATTGCGATCGCGACTGCAATCAAGCTGTAGAAAATTCGCTGGCGCAGTTCGTCCAGATGGTCGAACAGGGACATTTCCACATCATCGGGAGCCTCATTTAGAAAGGTATCCGGGTCAGCAGGATTGTCCTGGGCGGCGAGGGTATCGGATTTGGTCGAGGAGGTCATCGCTTAGACGTGGGCTGGGTAAACATGGGGCAGTTCCATCCAGTGGTTTCATTCTAAGCAGAATAGCGGCGAAGCAGAATGGCTGGGATGATTCGGAACGGCTACGGCGTGAGGGTTGAGGTGGTATCGAGGGTAAAGGTTCTACGCTCGACGGTGCCGGGGGAACCCAGGGGGGCACTCTCTGAACCGTTAAAGGACAGTTGCACGGCCCCGGCATTGCCCGACATAATCACCAGTTCCGTTTTAGCCGTCCAGGTTTCCTCACTGCCAGCGGTCAAAATGCCTTCGTAGACTTCTTCTCCATCCGCCGTTACCCGCAACCACGAGTCGCCGGTAAGGGTAATTTTCACCGTGATGGGTTCAGTCAGAGGTAGGGGAGCAGGGTCAGCCTCCTTCTCGGGAAGGGTGTCGGCTGTCTCTGCGCTACTGTCCGGCTCTGTCGGGGTGTCGGAATCGGCCAGATTGAGGCGGGGACGATTACCGCCTTGACCCACAACGGCCCAGATTGCTCCCCCTGCGATCGCAAGTAGAATCAAACCGCCTATTAACCAGCCCAGCCCGGAACCAGACCAAGAACGGCGGTTGCCGGAGTCCGCCGGGGCAATCACCTTAAGCTGGTGGCGATCCTGCTGAGAGACCACCCCATCCATACCGCCACCATTGGCCTGGGTCGGGTCCGGCAGCACCGCTACGAGGGTTGATTCAAACTGCTTGGCAATATCGCGACCCTCCAACCCTAGGGCATCGGCATAGCGACGAATAAATCCTTGAATAAAGACAGGCTCCGGCAACTCTTCCCCATCTCCCGTCTCTAGGGCTTTAAGCAAAGCAGGCCGAATAAAGATCTGGGTAGCAACCTCATCCAAAGCCCGACCCTGTTCTTTGCGAACACTCTGGAGGTAGAGACCAAGACTAGACAACTGTTCTTGCTGAGCGGCGGTTAACTTACTCACGGTGGCCCATGGGAAGAACTGGCAAAGTTCTGTGACAAATTATCCAAAAAAAATTATCTAAAAAAATCTCAACGATGTGATGAATGATTGTTGTTGCTTATTGTAAGGGGAAATGGGCAAGGAGAAGTGGTCTGGCCTCCCAACGCTTGACCCAGTTACCTCCCCATAGTCCCCTGCTGTGAACACACATCTTGGCCCTCACCCCCAAGCCCTATCGGGCAGGCTAAGCCTTTCTTGAATGTCGTTAGGCTATAGAGCCCTCCTCTCCCAAAAGTGAGAGCAGAGGAGGCCGGACAAGACGTTCCGCCCCCCCTTGTATCTTATGGACAGGGCGATAGACCAACGGCATTTAAGCAAGGGGGATGTAGAGCTTGCTCTTCCCGCAGGGTAGGGAGAAGGCTGCAACGTAGTCAGGCTAGAGCTTTGCGCTGAGCCAGATTCCCTGGCGGATGGGCAGCGAAGCCTAACCCGAACTGAGGTTAAGTATACACATCTTGACTCTCTGGAGAGGGGACAGGGGATGTATCCAACACAGCTTATTCCTCGCTTCCCGGCTCTGCCGGGAAGCGCTCCTCCGAGGCTCCGCCTTCTAGTCCGTACCCAGCCGGAACCTAAATCCTAGGGACAACAACAGGTCAGCGGCTTGTCGATCCAGTGGATCCAATCTGTGCGCTGTGACCAACTTGCGCTTCCCTATCCTGTAGGTAGGTCACTTTCATCGTTTCGGCCACCTACGGCCATTCATGGATAGTCGTAGGGTGGGCATTGCCCACCGCTCAAACTTGCTCCCCCACCTCCAACCACCTCCCCGAACACTCAACATTCTCACATCCCCAAAAGGCATATTGGCTTTGATGCTAGCCCTGGCATAACGTAAATGTCGTACATTCCTCCGGTCCAGGATGGTGGGCAATGGCCACCCTACAAAGAGCTTGTCCAACAAGGGTTACGGATTACTGAGGAGAAGGCTTGCTCAGTCGGAGTGGCCGAAACGGTGATTAACGCCTTGGATTTATCGCTAATTTGGTGAGCAGGGACATAACGCTAATGGTAAAAGCAACCCTCTATGGTCGCGACTTTTTGCGGTGGACAGATCATCAAATTGCCTGTCTTCAGAAAGGGCAATGGGAAAACGTAGATGGAGATAATTTGGTTGAGGAACTGGGGGATTTGGGACGCAGCGAGCAGAAGGAGCTAGGCAGCTCCTTAATGGTGTTGATGATGCACCTACTCAAATGGCAATATCAGCCCGATCGTAGAACAGCCAGTTGGGAGGTTACGCTGTCGAACTGTCGCGATGGCATTCAAGACTATTTGGAAGATAGCCCCAGCCTGCAAGGCTTTCTAAACGATGCAGAATGGGTGGCAAAATATTATCGTCGCGCCCGCAGAGATGCGGCAAAAGAAACCCAGATGTCAATTGATACCTTTCCTAAGGAATGCCCCTATACTCTAGAAGATATGTTAGAAATGCAAACTGGGTTGCGCGTTAGTACAACCGACAAAACCATCGGTTAAATTTGTATTATGGTGGGAATCGAAGGCTTGTGCGTGTTGGGTTTCCTTCGTCAACCCAACCTACGAGGGCGAGCGCACTGCTAGTCAATTTGCATTGATTACCAAACCTGGGAGGATCATGCAAATTATTTTCAACCCCGTTGAATTACATTGCCGTTTCCAGTCACATTATTGTTACCAGTAATAATTGTGCTGCTGATAGTGCTGTCTCCTATTGCGACACTCCTTTTACCTAATGTGCTGACTTGAACCTGATGAGAAGCATCTGCCTGTTGTTCCATAGCTTTCCATCCACCGACAGGCAGACCTTTGCCTCCTTGAAGTAGCGCGATACTAAATTTTTCTGTCGCCGACATTTCAAATCTAGGAGTTTGCTGTTTCCCTATAGTTGCTGCGCTTTCTGGAACGGCCTTTCCTAAATGGTTTGCCAGGTCAAACACGGTTACCTCCGTCGCTCCCGGTTGGCTAGCGGCTCCCTGCAAAGCTTCAATCAGGTGATGGGTATAGAGACTTAACGTATTGTCGGGTCGAATCCAAGATTTCTGATCTCCTCGACAAGACGTAAACACGACTCGTCCTTCGCCCTGCGCCAGGTTATCAATCAGCCCTTTGGGATCGGCTGTAGGCACAATGCCTTTGGGTAAACGAGGTTCCGACACATTTTCTTTGGGTGAAGCCATACCGGCCGCATGGCAGCAGTCGAGGATCACGAGCAGTCGCTTGGCCGGAATTTGATGCAGGGCTTGATTGAAGGTCTCGGCGGATAGGGCCGTGTTGCGCCAGTCGTAGGAATCAAAATCGTGCGGAATGAGGTAGTAGTTACCACTGGTTGTGTCCAGCCAGCCATGACCGGAGTAATAGATAATTACTGTGGCTTCTGAATCAGCCGTCGCTTGAGCCTTCAACCACTCTAAGCCGTCCAGGATTGCTTGGTGAGTAGCGTCCTCATCGTGAAGCAGCCTCAAATGCTGGTCATTGTCAGGGTAAGCACAGAGTTCTGGATCAACCAAGATTTGTTTCAATGCCTGCATGTCTTTCACGGTTACAGGCAAAGACGACTGCGGCTCAACACAGTGCCCTACACCGACTAAAAGTGCATATCCATGGGCAAAGGACTCTGTCATAACCAACATTATTTATTGTTGACAAGATTCACGACCCTACCGGATCTATCATGCTAATTATATCTCAAATAGGCTAAAGTCCTTGGTCAACAAGGCTTACGTACACCAGAATCGAAAGCAGCCTTTTACAGGCTGTATAATTGATGAAAGTTTTTCTCCGTATAAATCTTGGCTGATTCAGTGAGAATGTTCAGCATACTAAATCTTGTAAAGCTGAATTTACTTAGCCCAAGATTTCCGCTCTCAAGAAGTTCTTCTTAAAGTAGAATGATCATCTAAATTTTCATATTTTGTGGAACGATAGGTAGCCGCCGAAAGTGCTATCAGAGGCACGTTTAGCAGTTTGCATCCTAGCTTAAAACTTCCTCTTCTGAAATTAAGTTGTCAGTATTGGGAAGCAAAATTTTGCTCATAAGATCTTCTGCCAAAAAGGCTTCTGTGACTGGTAGATCATTTATACAATCTGCCAGCAATCGATTTGCTGCATAATACTTATTCATGAGTTCTTTGGATTCTTCTGCTAATTCCCAACCGTGACATATATTACGTTCTTTGCGCAAATTTTCAAGCAGTTGCTCGGCCAATGTATTTCCTTCATTATCCCACCATGCCCTCAATGTTTCTGAAGAAGTATCTTCCACACTAAGAAAACTATGCCAGAATACAAGGATCCGTTCAAATAAAGTTATTGAGACTACCTTTATACAGATTAATATCGAGCATTCTTCGGCACATTTAGCAAGTGCTTCTGTCAAGGCAGAGTATGAATGCTCAAATACGAAAAAAGGAGCGCAAAATTTTGTGAGATATGCAAAAAAACAATTCATAGAATGGTCAAGGATTATGACTGATTCTATGAACTGGTTCTTTCTCTTGAAAGACATATAGAGGCTCAGCTGAGAAATGATCTTCACGTCCCCGATAAGACTATTGTCACAGTTGTATATGCAGATAAGATCTAGGCAAAATCCTCGTAGGAGAGCCTGCTGATAAATAATTGGTATATATCTTGACTTGTCTGGTACTGAGGGAGTCAGTTCAATAATAATCTGCTGATTTTCTTGCGTCGGATCCGCGAATTCTGAATTTAGAAGGAGTGCATTTTGAACCTGCAACTGTACTTGCTCACATGAAAAAATCTCTAGGCCGAGGGAGGTAGCCTTTTCGCTAACCCAATTGAGGATTTGTTGAATGAGCTGATTGCCAGCAATCAACTCATTTGCAAGTCTATGCACCTCTAACAATAGCTCGGCTCTATTCTGAAGCATTTCTGATGACAACAGAAAGATTTCGCGCCATCTGTAGTCCGTAATATGCCTCATTAGAGGTTGGAGGTCTGTTCCATCGCAAAACCATCTCGCTACCAAGTATTCCTGAAATGTCAGATGTGAAAACGACCAAATTTCATGGGCGCGCGCAACTAAAATTCCATGCTGCTCTGCAATACTCTCTAGTACTGCTCTACTTTCCTCCTCTGAAATTTGAAGATGCTCCGAAATGTAACTACAGATTTCCGCTTCCTCAAACAGTACAAAATTTTCTGTCTGATCGAACTTACGAACCGCCAAATAGCTCAGTAGTTGCTTGCGTGAATCGAGAGATAATTGCCGATAGATCTCACTTTTGATCTCTCGACTTATTCCTCGTTTTTCGTCCCACTGTTTTAGTAGTAAATCCAATCCTTCCCGGTATAAATCAGACCTTCTCTCTGGCAAGCATTCCAAGTCTTCAAAAATCCAACACGCCAAACTTAGTAGGACTGGGGTTACGGCTAGTTCAGAAGTTTGTTGATGTTCCCTCAGCTTCTCCATGAAGTGTTCTTTTAGCGCTTTACCTTGTTCTGGTGTTTCTGCTAATGCCGTAAACCAATTCAATGCAAAGCTTTCTACCTGTTCTGGCTTAAATTCCGCTACCTCTATGGGACTGAACTGCTCCGGAATATACTCCGTTGTTTGAGTACGACAAGTCAGCACAAAGCGGTTTTTGTCGTATCGTCTTGCAAGCCTTCGCAATTCATCCTGTAATTTTTGCTGCACAGCACTGGACACCTCATCCAGACCGTCCAACAAAACCAAGACTTTCCCTTGACTTAGGAGTTGTTTGGTTTGCTCCTCTTTGTCTAATTCAAATTCCTCGTGGATATGCTGAAATATGCTGAAATCAGTTTTATCAAGATCCCGTAGCTCAAGCAGATAGGGGATGTAGTCGTTCAGAAAAATACCTTTGGCACAGCCTACTGCTAAGTGCCTTAGAAATGTGCTTTTCCCTGAACCGGGCTTCCCTAGCACCATTAATCGAGGATAGTCCTCACTCTCGGCAACTTTTAATCCCTGTAACCGCTCCCCTCTCTTTGCAAGCCCTAGTCGGTCAAACTGTTCTCGGACATTCTGACCGTTGAGTAACCCTGGAATGTTGGTTCGATAGTCCTGCACTTCCAGAACATAAACATCTACATAAAGCTGATCAACATCAACTTGGCGTCTATTCAGGAGTTGAATTTTTCCGAAATTTTTGAGAACTTTCTCAGATGCCCGCGATCGCACTTTCTGGATCAGTGTATCAAGTGAAATCTGTGGTCGCTGATTTAGAATACTTTGGATAAATTCAGCTTTTGCTCCATTAATAATGATGTTGCTATCACCATTAATAATGATATTTTTATCGCCCGCCAAGTTGTGGCTACCAGTGATAATCTGTGAGTCTTGAACGTCACCATCAACTTTGATAACACCATTGCCGTGAGCCAGAACTACTTGACCAGTTTGAATAGCTGTCGATATCGTATGAATGTCAGAGTCGTCAGCGTTTCCCGACAACACTCTTTGGATGGCTGCTTGAAGAGATTCTGACATCAATTACAACTTGAGCTCAGGTATAAGTAATTAGTTGCTGTTGCATCTCGTTAAGGCTACTTCATACCACTTGTTGCAGTAGACAGTGTGAAATAAATGTTGCCTTGTCTCATTAGTTTAGTTCAGCGCGAGACAGCGGCTAGAGTTTATAGTTTGTGGCGCAAGGAGTTGATTGAAGATCGTACCGTTAGCACGAGTGTAACTGGCCCGATCGCAACCTCGACAACGCTCACCACACCAGCATCTAAGGCTTCAGACAGTTGATGCAGCTTAGCAAGGGGGCGATCGCTGAAAGGAATATCCACACTCGGCCCATAGGCGAATAGGAGAGCAGCCAAACAGCTACCCTCCCCTAGAACACTACAGATTCCAGTAATCCTTCGATAGGGATTGCCTTGGAGACAACTCATGTACCTGGCAAGCCCAAGTTGTGAGTTGGGCATCTCGTACTTCAATGCTGAGCAGTACGGATTTGCGATCGCAACCCATCCACATTGGCCAAGAGATCCGCTTGGGATTGGGCTGCCTGCTCTCCCGTAGCCAACCACTTCACCTGCACCATCCCTTGGGCCGCTTCCTCATCAGCGCGACAGGTTGGCCCCAGTGTAGCGGGCATTTTAAAGGGCTCCCCCAGGGATCAAGCCCGATCAGCAGGCACCTTATTTTTCTGCGAGTTCTTGAGGCCGCAGACGTAGCATTTGGTCCGCTGTCGCGAGACTTTCTTGATAGAGAATATCCTCACCCCAGCGCTGAAGCTGCTGCCCTAGAATCAGATCCGCCCGCTGATCCGACATCGCACTGACCTGCTCCACCCGGCAAGACTGGGCACTGCCCCCCGCCTCCATCCGCATACAGCCCGTCGTCTCCGAGCAGAGGATTGTACAACAATCAGCACAGAGGTTAGTTGAAGTGAGGCGAATGCCAATCAGATCCCCAATCACCTCCCCAACGTCCGCCACCGGAGTTGCCGCTAATTCCGCCTCGATTTCCAGACCATTCATGCCTTCAAAATAAATCTTGCGGATGTCGTAATCTCCCCCTTCGTAGACATAGCGCATGGGAGTCCAGTTGAGGCGGCTAGCAAACCAGCCCAAAAACATCAGAGCTTGGGCTGCATTGCCCCGTTCATGGTCAATGCTAATGCGGTCCACATGGATCAGCGCCTCCCTCCGTTCAGGGGGATCAAAGGCTTCCGCTGTCAGCTCTTGCCAGGGGGAAAGGCGGTGCCAGTTCAGATCAGCAATGTAGGTGCCCGACTCCGTCAGTTCCTGCATTTTCAGCATTTCTGACTCCGCATCACTGAAATAACTAGAGTCCACAATGATGCAATTGCTGGTTTCCGAAAGCTGGCGAAAGAGGGACTGCTCCGGGTTTGGCGTCGCCTTCCACCAGACAAACTTAGGTAAATCGCCAATCATCAGCGACCCCACAATGCCTGCCGCCCGTTCTAACGCTGATTTTGCTCCCCGTAGGGTGATGTATTCACAGCAAATTAAGTTGCTGGTGTTGCGCTTTTGTACTGGGCAGTAGGCAGACACCTGGGCCGTGACGATGTCATCATGGCCAACGGTGGGGCACAGGGTAATGACCCGGCAGGGGTTGTGGGCTGAAATTGCCTCACTGAGATTAAAGCCCCGTAGATCTGGGTTGGAAATTTTCTGACGGGAGGGGGAAAGCTGGTCATATTCCTTCCGCAGACGGGCGAGAGTGTGCTCTCCGACCCGACCCGTGACCCGCAGTCCGTAGGCCATTTGGGCTTGACGTACCGCTTCCCGAGTCTCCGGCCCATGGATGCCGTCAATCGCCCCTTTGTAAAAGCTCAGTGCTGCTAGGAGTTGCTGAAACTCCTCCGGTTCGTAGACCACAATGCTAAAGGAAGTGGCTCGGGTGGCAACGGGGGCGGAACTGCCACCATCCTGACTGCGCCAAATATTACGGAGTTCAGCCTCGATATCGTCGATAGAGATGTCTTTAGGGCGCTGAAGCGCCACTACTGGGGTCGTAGTCATAGGAAATGGGGGGGTGTGAGGGACCGGGCGCAATCGCCCCTATGCTAGCGAAATCTACTACTCTTCAAGGTATTGAGAGATGCACCGGGAGTCTGCTTCAGACCATAGAACTCCTAGAGGCGACGCCAGCGGCGGCGATCGCGGTTGAGCAACAATTCTGCTTCCACTGGCCCCCAAGTGCCCGCCTCATAGAGCGGAATCGCATCCGGTGGCGCAGGGGCATCCCAGACTTCGAGGACTGGGGTCAGCAGTCGCCATGATGCTTCCACCTCATCCCCTCGGGTAAAGAGGGTTTGATCCCCCAACATGCAGTCCACCAGCAAGCGACCATAGGCTTCGGTGCTGGGCTTGCCAAAGGCGGCATCGTAGCGAAAATCCATTGCCACCGATCGCGTCCGTAGGGAATTTCCCGGTGTTTTCACCTCAAAGCGCATAGAAATTCCCTCATTGGGCTGAATCCGCAGCGCCAGCACATTGTGGTTCAACTGCTTGGCCGCCGACTGGAACATCATGAAGGGAACTTCCTTAAAGTGGATGGAAATCTCCGACACCTTCTTCGGCATCCGCTTGCCCGTGCGGAGATAGAAAGGCACCCCCTTCCAGCGCCAGTTATCCACCACCAACTTCAGGGCAGCGTAGGTGGGTGTGGTGGATTCATCACTCGCCCCCTCTTCACTGCGGTAACCGGGCACCGCCTCCCCCTTCATCCACCCCGGTGCATACTGGCCTCGGGAGGCGCAAAGGGAGAGATCGTCCAAGTCCGCCAGACGGGTCACCTGCAATACCTTCACCTTTTCATTGCGAATGCTGTCGGCATCCAAGGAGTTGGGAGCCTCCATCGCCGTCAGGCTAAAGAGCTGCATCAGGTGATTTTGCACCATGTCCCGTAGCGCCCCAGCGGTCTCGTAGTATCCCGCTCGTCCTTCCAACCCCACCGTTTCCGATACGGTGATCTGGATATGGTCCACAAACTGGCGATTCCACAGGGGCTCAAAGATGGCGTTGGCAAACCGAAACACCATCAGGTTCTGAACGGTTTCCTTGCCCAAGTAGTGGTCAATACGATAGATCTGCTCTTCGCGACAGACTTTTTGGACTACTCGATTGAGGACTCGGGCTGTTGCCAAATCCTTGCCAAAGGGCTTCTCGATCACCAACCGCTGCTTGCTAGGGTCTGCCAACATTCCCGCATCCCCCAATTGCTGGGTTGCTTCTCCAAAGAAACGGGGGGCCACAGATAGGTAAAATACTCGGTTGCCTCGGGTTCCCCGCGATTCATCCAGTTCCGACAAAAATGCCTTGAGGCGGTGGTAGCTTTCTGGCTGGTCAATGTTGCCGGAGCAGTAAAACAACCCTCGAGCAAAGTCCTGCCATACTGCTTCGTTGCCAATACCACCGCCATAGCCGTCTATCCCCTCCCGTAGGTGCTCTCGAAAAAACTCGTGGCTCCAGTCTCGGCGGGCTACCCCCACAATGGTGAGTTCCGGCGGTAGCCGCCGTTCCTGTTTCATCTGGTAAAGGGCGGGTACTAGCTTACGCTGTGTCAGGTCACCAGAGGCTCCAAAGATAATCAGAATTTGGGGCTCGGGGATCCGGTCTTGCTGGAGGCCAACGCGGAGGGGGTTGTCGATGAGGCTAACCATGGGGGGAGGGGGTGATGGAGTGATGGAGTGGGGGAGGTGACAGGCGTTTTAAGTTTTGAGTTTTAAGTTTTGAGTTTTGAATTAAGTGTCTCGTAGGGGCGCGGTTTCCGCGCCCAATGCAGGATGCCGTCGTAGGGGCGTGGTTTCCGCGCCCAATGCAGGATGCTCCAATAGAGAATTTCGTAGGGGCAATCCCTTGTGGTTGCCCGGTGGGCGGGTGACTGATATTGGGGAAGTGGATGGGTGTATCCCGTAGGGGCAGGTTTAGCTCGTATTGGATGGGTCATTCAGGGATGAGCTTTCAAAACCTGCCCTGCCCTGTGGCGGATAATCTAGGCTGTTCCTTTTGGATCCCGACGGGGGGCGGTGAGAGATTTTTGTTCGTGTATGCGCTCTTGGATAAAGGAGGTGACGAGATCGACATCCTCGCGACTGCCAATAACTAGGGGGGTGCGCTGGTGCAGTTCACCAGGGATCACATCTAGGATCGGTTCCGTGCCCGTGCTGGCAAGGCCCCCGGCCTGTTCGATTAGGAAGGCTAGGGGGGAGGATTCGTAGAGAAGTCGTAGTTTTCCTTCTGGATTTTTCACGGTGCCAGGATAGAGAAAGACGCCGCCCTGCATTAGGATACGGTGAAAATCTCCGACTAAGGCTCCGCTGTAGCGCAGGGAGTAGCCCTCATGGCGGTGGACGTAGCGGATATAGTCTCGGATGGAGTCCTCCCACTGCCAGAAGTTGCCTTCGTTAACGCTGTAGTTGGGGCCGTGATCGGGGACGCGAATGTTTTCTGAGGCGAGAATGAATTCTCCGAGGCTGGGGTCGAGGGTGAAGGCGTGGACCCCGTGACCAATGGAGTAGACCAGAACGGTGGTGGGGCCGTAGAGAATATAGCCTGCGGCCAGTTGGTTGCGACCATTTTCTAATAGATCCGAGGCCGACTGGTCGAGATCGTCGCCGGTTTGGCGGCGAATGGCAAAGATGGAGCCGACGTTCAAATTGATGTCTACGTTGGAGGATCCATCAATAGGGTCGTAGAGTAGGGTGTAGCGCCCTATGGGGCAGTTCTCAGGGATGTAGTAGGGTTTCTCCATCTCTTCGGAGGCGAGGCGGCAGACTAGGCCACTCTGTTTGAAGACGGAGATGAATACGTCGTTGGCGAAGATGTCCATTTTCTTAACCGCCTCTCCCTGGACGTTGGTCTGTCCAGTGAAGCCGAGGGCGTTTTCGACCAGTCCGGCACGGGAGAGGCGGCGGGCAATGAGTTTCCCAGCTAGGGCGATGCGGTTCATGAGGGTGCTGAGATCCTGGGCCTCGGGTCCGAAGCTATGGAGTTGTTGCAGGACATGACGCGATAGGGTGGTGCAGTCCCGATCTAGGGTCTGTTCAATGGACGGTTGATAGCCGTCAGCCATAAAATCCTCCGGCCTTTTGGCATGCGATGAACACAAGGGCAGCTTTGGCGGGAGCTACTCAACACTCAAGTGGTGTCGCCCCCATGGTAAGGAAATTGCCTTAAAAACCGGGGTAGTCTTTAGATCAGCTAAAGAAGTGGTGGGCTGAGGTGGCGTGGATCTACCCGTTGCTATGCTTGTGCGACCCTATCTCCGCGAGGGGTCTGTGGGGGCTACTGGAGGTGTAGTTGGCGGTATAGGTGGCTGAGTTCTGGCAGGATTAGGGCTTCCATGCCCAGACGGACGGCATTGCTAGAGCCGGGGAGGGAAAAGATTAGGGTGGAGCTGTGGGTGCCTGCGATCGCACGGGAGGCCATGGCCCGTGAGCCGATCTCTTGGTAGCTAAGGGCGCGGAACAGCTCACCAAAACCGGGCAGTTTTTTTTCTAGCACTGTCGCGATCGCATCGTAGGTGGTATCGCGGGGGGCAATGCCCGTGCCACCGTTGATGAGGATAACTGCGATCGCGGCATCGGCACACCAGGCCAGCACCGTGGCCCGAATGAGTTCTGGCTCATCGGGCAAAATCTGGTAGGCCACTAGCTGATGGCCTCCATCCGTCAGTTGGGTCTGTATCAACTGACCACTGCCGTCGGTTTCTGGGGTGCGGGTATCGCTGACTGTCAGTACCGCGCACCCAATGGCTAGGGGCGATGGATCGGCATGGGGGGTAGCAGCCATGGGACGGCCTAGCTTTTGGTAAAGCCGAGGCCATTTTCCTCGGCGTAGCGATTCATAAACCGCATAAAACGCTCCCAATCCGCCAGACTCTTAATGGAGTAGGTGGCTTCGATGCCCGCTGGTTCACCGTTGATGAATTTGCCATTGACATCGCGGGTTACCATTTCCCCCTCCTCATCCACAAGGTACATCCCTGTGACCTCGACCCCCTCATCTTGAGAGAGCGCTTTGGGATACTCAAAGTAGAAGGTGGCGGTGCCATTGCTGCCGTCCTTGGAGCGGGTCATTCGCACGTCGGGGATGACCTCTTCTACTACGCCCCGCGCAAATTCAATATGAGCCATGAACCAATGTCCTACTTGTCTTTTACAAACCGTTGTCTTTTACAAAGCTTAAACTTGTAGTCTCTTATTTTAAGCAAAAGCCAGCCCCTTTCTCAGCTTTTTCAGCATCCCATAGCAATCCCATTTTATTTCTGACATTTTATTTCTGAAGACCTTCGCACCAGCCCAACATTCTCCGGTCCCCTCGCCCCCTGGGAGAGGGCCAAGGCTTCGGCGTGAGCTCAGCCGAACGGTGAGGGGCCGAGTGTGCCACGATAGAACGGTTAGAGTATTTACGCCGCCCAGTACTCGTTCCTTGTTTCCCTGGGGAATCACGAGTTGAGCCCTTGAGATCTGGTCTCGGACAGTAGAGGCGCTAAGATGGGCACGATGTTATGGAGTGCCCAACCGTGGCTGCAAAGCGTAATCGCTGGCTTGTGACCGGGGTCCTCGTTGTGGCTCTGGGAGCCTTTTTGACCCTATCGATTCTGCCTATTTTGGGCGGGCGTAATTCTCGTCCCACCAGCGCCAGCACGCCGGGTAGCACCCCCGAGGCAGTGGATATGCAGACAGAACTGGCGGATCGGGCTCGGGGATACGAATTGGTCCTAGAGCGAGAGCCCGATAATCAAACCGCCATTCTGGGGTTAGTAGAAACCCGGATCCAATTGGGCGATTTGGCGGGCGTCGTGGAGCCCCTCAGTAAGCTGGCAGATCTGAACCCCGATGTCACGGAGTACCGGGTATTGCTGGGGCAGACCAAACAAGCCCTGGGAGATTTGGAGGGAGCAGCCCAAGCCTATCGCACCGTCCTCACCAGTAGCCCAGGGGATATGAAGGCCCTTCAGGGATTGGTCAAACTATTGCTAGATCAGAACCGGCCCCAGGCGGCGGTCGGACTACTCCAGGACACGCTGAAGGCGGCAAACCCCACGGGCACTGCCACTGGGGGAAGCACTATTGATGATGTCTCAGTGCGGCTATTGTTGGCAGAGGTGTACGTCCAGGAAGAACGCTTTGACGATGCCCTCAGCCTCTATGACGAGACAATTGCGATCGCATCTGATGACTTCCGCCCCCTCCTAGCTAAAGCCCTGGTGCTGAGGAATATGGGCAACACTGGCGAGGCCGCTCCCCTGTTTCAGCAAGCAGAGGAACTGGCTCCGGCCCAGTTCAAAGATCAGGTCCGTCAACTGGCGGCGGCGAGCAGTGCGCCCAGTCCTGCTGACTCAGTACCCGCCTCAGAGACCCCGGTAACGGAGGCAGAAGGCTCGCCCCCCGCCCCAACAGAGTGACATCGTAAGTTGGTTTTTTTTCCGGGAGGAGCAGATGCCGCTCCTCCCGGAAAGAGAAAATATATTGTGTAAAGTTGTGAAATACACGCTTTCCCCAAAGGGGAGGGGGTATTAGGCTATTTCCCACAGAGAATGTCATCCTAACTAGACACCTCATTTAAGTGGCCTAAACGCTCCTCAGAAAAACAATCGTAGGGGGAATGACATACCGATAGAGCATTCATGACCTTTTCTCAGATTTCCCCCTTACCCTCAGAGGAGTCAACCTCTGAATCCGTCTGGATAGCGCAGGAGTATCAAGCTCAGCCCCAGATATCCCGCCTATTTCACATGGCCCTTGATGCCATGCTGATTGCCGATGATCAGGGCCACTATCTGGAGGCAAACCCCGCCGCCTGTGCCCTCCTGGGGCTACCCCGCGAGCAGTTGCTGGGGCTGACCATTGCCGACTTTGCGGAACCTGGACTGGACTGGAGGGCGACTTGGCAGCAATTTCTAGAGGCAGGGCAGGGCAGGGGGGAATTCACCCTGATTTGCCGGGATGGGGAGCGACGCGAGGTGGAATATGCCGCCACGGCGAATTTTCATCCCCACCAGCATTTGTCGATTCTGCGGGATATCACCGAGCGCAAGCGGGCGGAGACCCAATGCCAGGTGTTGACCCAGCAGCTAGAGGAACGGGTTGCTGAGCGGACCCAAGAGTTGGTAGCCGCTGAGGCAGATCTCAAGAAACAGCAACAGTGGCTTGACAGTATTCTCAGCTCCATTCAAGGCGTTGTCTGGTCTGTCAATCCCATCACCTCGGAAGTGGCCTATGTGAATGCAGCAGTGGCCCAGATCTATGGCTATCCGGCGGAGACGTTTTTGGCGGATCCTAGTTTCTGGTTTGGTCTCGTCCATCCCGAAGATCAGGCTCGGGTCGCCGCAGAAATCTCAGTCCGGCCTCACCCCCAACGAATGTGCTTGGAGTACAGATTGGTGCGGTCAGACGGTCAGGTGCGTTGGTTGCGAGAACAATCCAATTTGGTCAACGACGCTGCCGGAAATCCTCTGCGAATTGATGGCATCACCACCGATATTACAGACATCAAGCAGATGGAGGCGGACCTACGTCTCAATGAGGCCCGCACCCGTGCTGTGTTTCAGCAAGCAGCCATTGGCATCAATCAATCAACACTGGATGGTCGATTTATCCAGGTGAACCAGACCTTCTGTAAGATGCTGGGCTATAGCGAAGCTGAATTACTCCAACTGCGTTACCAAGATATTACCCACCCTGAGGATGGGCCAGAAACCCACACAGACTTGCAAAAACTCTACCAGGGGCAGATTGATTCGGTAGCCATAGAAAAGCGCTATATCCGCAAGGATGGCACCCCCTTGTGGACCAGTATGGTGCTGTCAATTTTGCGAGATGAGTCGGGGCAGCCGATTGCTGACATCGCGATGGTGCAAGATATTAGCGATCGCAAAGCCGCAGAACTAGCCCTCCAGCAAAGCGAGGCCACAAAACGAGCCATGCTAGAGGCCATTCCCGATCTTCTACTGCGGATCAATCGTCAGGGCATTCGCTTGGATTTTATGTCGGGAGGGGAAATCAAACTCTTCCCAACAGTGCAATGGGGACAACAACAGTCTATCTACGAGACCCTGCCCAAGCCCATCGCTGATCAGCGGATGTACTTTATCCAGCAAGCCTTAGATACGGGGGAACGGCAACGCTACGAACACACCATTGACGTTGACGGGGATTTTTGCCATGAAGAAACCCGCATCGTGCCCCTCAACCAGGACGAAGTGCTGGTAATGGTGCGGGACGTGACGGATCGGGTGGTGGCGGAAAACGCACGCAAACAGATTGAGCAGGAACTAGAACGCACTAAAGCGTTTCTAGAGCAAACCAATACCCTGGCACGGGTGGGGGGCTGGGAGCTGGATTTATTGCAGCACGACGTGTCTTGGAGCCAGATGACCCGAGAAATCCATGAAGTCGAGGCCGACTTTGTCCCCACTCTGGAAACGGGGCTAAATTTTTACCGAGAGGGGGATCACCGCAACCAGATTGAAGCCGCTGTCGAACGGGCCATTCATCAGGGAAAATCTTGGGATCTAAAGCTGCAAATTGTCACCGCCAAGGGCAATGTTCGCTGGGTACGAACGATTGGTCGGCCTGATTGGGATGGGGAAACCTGCACCCGCATTTGCGGTGCATTTCAAGATATTGATGCCCAGATGCACTCGGAAATGGCCCTCCAAACCCTGACGGAGCAGCTCCAGCAGGCCCAAGGCATGGCCCAAATGGGTAACTGGTGGTTTGATCTGGCCAGGGAAGAACTTTACTGGTCTCAGGAGGTGTTTCGCATCTTTGGCCTGAGTCCCGACCAAACTCCGGTTCTTCTCAAAGATCATCCGGAACTGATCCATCCTGATGACTATGGCCGCTGGCTTCAGCATATCCGTACTGTCTGTGAGCAAGGGATATCCCAAGAGCTAGACTTTCGCATTGTTCGCAGCGATGGCGAGGTTCGCCATGTCAATGCCCGTACCGATGCCGATCGCCATGATGGGACGATGGTGTCTCCAGATAGCCCCCGATTACGGCTGTTTGGCACGATTGTGGACATCACTGAACGCAAACAGGCGGAGACCCGGCAGGCGGAGCTGTATCAGCAACTCCAGGCGGCTAATGCTGCCCTCTATCGCCTTGCCACAATTGACGGCCTGACTCAGGTCGCGAACCGCCACTATTTTGATCAGGCACTAACCCAGGAGTGGATTCGGGCAAAGCGCGATCGCACTTCCCTGGCGCTTATTCTCTGCGATATCGATTTTTTCAAGCCCTACAATGACCACTATGGCCATCCAGCGGGGGATCGCTGCCTTCAGCAGGTGGCCCAAGGACTTCAGACGGCGGTAGGACGATCTGGAGATTTGGTGGCCCGGTATGGGGGAGAGGAGTTTGCGATTCTGTTGCCCAACACAACGGAGGCAGGGGCCATCCAGGTGGCAGAACGGATTCAGGCTGTCATTGCCCACCTAAACCTGCCCCACGGATTTTCTACCGTCAGTTCCCATATCACCCTTAGCTTGGGCATTGCCTGCCACAGGGAAGTAATGCAGGCCGCTAGCCCTGATGAGTTAGTTCAGTGGGCCGATGCCAGTCTATATCGAGCGAAGGCCCAAGGTCGAGATCGCTACTGCCTGCATCTTTGCCCATGAAATGTGTCCGCCCCTGTTGGCATAGCAGGAGTTAGTATCGTGAGGTTATTTAAAGGGCTGCAACCCACAAGGGGCTTAAGCCCCTTGTCCTAACCTGTATGGCCCCTGCTGGTATTTGGACACTCCGTCGCTGACCGTGACCAGTGCCATTGACAAGGCGGGTCTCACAGTAAACACAAAAACTGAACTTGCTACCAGCTAGACTTCACCACACCGGGCAGAAGACCCTCATGGGCCATCTGGCGCAGTTGATTTCGGCAGAGGCCAAAGTCCCGATAGAAGCCTCGGGGGCGTCCGGTCTTCCAGCAACGGTTACGCAAGCGAGTCCGAGAGCTGCTGCGGGGCAGTTGCTGAATCTTGCGGTGGATGGTCACCCGCTCTTGCTGGTTGCTTGCGTTGTTGAATTCCTCTAGCAGCGCTTCCCGCTTGCTAGCATACTGGGCGACCAGTTTTTCCCGCTTGCGCTCCCGCGCAACCATGCTTTTCTTAGCCATGCAACGCCTACTGCTCTCCTAAGCCTATTTGTAACCACAGTCTTCAATGGTAACGGAAAAACTTGGAACCTGTAAAGCGCTCTGATGGACAAAACCCTGTACTTTCATCCTTCTTACTTCTGCCTTCCCCTACTATGCCGAAGACCCTGGCAAGGGAAGTGGGGCCGAGGGACAAAGATCTGCTAACTGGCAGCGATCGCAGGCAGGGTTGCGAGCCATACAGACCGCCCGACCGTGGTAAATCAGCCGAATAGACCAGTTTTCCCAATCGGGCTGGGGCAGCAGCTTCATTAAATCTCGCTCGATTTTGATCGGATCGCTATGTTGGGTGAACCCGAGGCGATTGCTAAGGCGCTTAACATGGGTATCGACCGTCACCCCAGCATTAATACCAAAGGCATGAGCCATAACCACATTGGCAGTTTTACGGGCCACCCCCGCCAAACTAATCAGATCCTCCATCCGTTGAGGCACCTCTCCCCCAAAGTCGGTGACGATTTTCTGGCAAGCGGCCTGAATATTCTTGGCCTTATTGCGATAGAAGCCCGTAGACTTGACCAGGGTTTCCAACTCCTCTAAGGGCACTGCCGCCATAGCATAGGCATCGGGACAGCGGGCAAACAGAGCGGGCGTGACCTTGTTTACCCGTGCATCTGTACACTGGGCAGAGAGAATCGTGGCGACCAGTAGTTGGACCGGAGTTTCATAGTCCAGAGAACAGGTGGCGTCAGGATAGAGCCGTTTGAGGCGGGTGAGAATCTCTAGAATGCGCTGTTTTTTAGCGGGTAGGCGACGCCGAGAGGTCACTGAAGCCAGTCCTGAAATACCGACAGTTGGGTGGTGTCGCGCACAATCAAGAAGACCCCCAGCCCCAGCAGCAAGACGATGCCCGTCTGCATGACATTCTCCTGAAGGCGATCCGGCAGTGGCTTACCCCGAAGGGCTTCCACCAAGAGAAACGCCAACTGGCCCCCATCTAACGCGGGCAGGGGCAGGATATTGATAATGGCGAGGTTAATACTGATGATGGCGGTGAAGGGAAAGAGACTGGCTAAGTTAGCCCTAGCCAAGCCTGCCCCCTGCTCCACAATCTTGACGGGGCCAGCCACTTGGCCCGCCATCTCTGAGAAGTTGGTGATGAGGGCTACAAAACCCTGTACGGTACGCACCAGCATGTCTTGAAATGCCTCGGCGGACAGGGAGAATACTTCCAGCACCGTGTTAGCTCGCCGGAAGGTAAACTCTCCGTTGCGCTGGAGTTGAACCCCAATAATAGGCTTACCCTCGCCGCTGATTTCTGGGACCACCGTGAGGTTCAAGGTGCGATCGCCCCGCTCTACCGTCATCTCGATGGGTTGCTCCGCGCTGGTTTGAATCAGCGTCACCAAATCCTCAACGGTGTTAGCTTCTCCTTGATCAAATCGAACCCCATTAGCCGCCACAATGACATCTCCCGATTCCAGCCCCGCGATCGCAGCAGGGGAAGTTTCCGAGAGCACTTGGGGCACCAGCACACCAGGTTCGGGCACAAAATCCTGAGGCACTCCCACCGAGGCATACTGCACCACAAACACCAGGTAGGCAAACAGCAGGTTAGCCACTACTCCGGCACTGATAACAATCGCCCGATCGAGGATGGGGCGGTTTTTCAGCAGGTTTGGATCTTGCGGGGGAATCGCGCTGTCGGGATCGTCGTCGGGAAAGCCCACAAAGCCGCCGAGGGGAATGGCGCGCAGGGCATATTCCGTCTCGGAGCCTTGGTACTTCCAGAGGATAGGACCAAAGCCAATGGAGAACCGATTTACGTGAATGCCTTGCAGGCGGGCTGCTAAGAAGTGCCCCATTTCGTGAACGATGATCAGCAGTGCCAAAACAGAGATCGCAGCCAGAACGGACATAATCCCTCAGAAGACGAGACAAATGGGTGAAGGAGACCCGATCAAATCAAGGGTCAAATTCATACGTTTTCCCATTCTATCGTTCTGCCCCGCAACCCAGGGGATTTCCGGGACTAGGGACTGGGGACAATCAAAGCCAGAGTCCTTGCTATAGAGCGGTTACAGTCCCTAGCTTGCTTCAGTAGGGCGGGCATGGTCATGCCTACCCCACAAGGGTTTCCTCGTTAACTGTCCACAGGCCCTGCGGTCTTAGTGTTCCGTCAGGAACACTAAGACCGCAGGGCGTAAATCAGCCCACTATTGTCGCGTCGCCCAACATTATTTTCCGGTCCCCTCTCCCCTTGGGAGAGGGCTAGGGTGAGGGGCCGAGTGTGTCACGATGGAACGGCCAGGGTGTTTCTGCCGCCCAGTACTAGGCTACCTGAGAGATCATCCCCTCTCGGGCAAGGCGCACATTGGGAAAGCGCTGTCGGATTTCCATTTCCATGTGGTCTAGAAAATCATCATCATGGGCAGGATTATGATGGAAAAGAATGAGTTCCTGGACTCCCGCCTCCTTAGCCAGCTCCACCCCGCTTTCCCAGGAAATATTAGCGCTGCCATTGAGATCGTGATAGGCCGTATCGGCATAGGTGCCGTCGTAGATCAGCAGATCTGCCTTTTGGGCCAAATACAGTAGGTTCTGGTCGGTGAGGGTGTGGGAGGGCTCAGTATCGGTGGCATAGACCAGGGACTGCCCCTGCCAATTGATGCGAAACCCGAGGGCACTGGTGTGGCGGTTGAGGGCGATGGTTTCGACAATCAATCCGTCCTCTAGGGTGACCACACTGCCAGCATTGATATTGTGAAAGTGCATGTCCGCCCGCATCTTCTGGAGGGGGGTGAAGAAGTTGGGTCGCAGCATCTGATCCGTAAGGGACTGCTTGATGGAGGCTCCATTGGCAGCGGGGGCTCCATAGATCTCAAAACAGTTGCCTGGAACAAAGGCGGGCATAAAAAATGGAAACCCCTGGATACGATCCCAGTGGGTGTGGGTAAAGAAAAGATGGGCAGAGACGGTGTCTGGCTGGTGGAGTAGGTGTTTACCTAGCACCCGGAGCCCCGTACCACCATCAAAAATAAGTCGTTTGCCGCCTACAAGGGCTTCGACGCAAGCGGTATTTCCCCCGTAGCGCACGGTATCAGAGCCCGGTGTGGGGATACTTCCTCGAACGCCCCAGAACTGCACGGTAAAGCCCAACTCGCTTTTGGCTACAGCTTGGGGTTGGGTGTGCTGGGTAGGCGCGGCTGTTAACAATGGTGAATCCGAATCTGGCATCTTGCGATTGACGGATCAAGGATGGTGGTAGATGACAAGGGACTGAGGTTTTAGCTTTTGCAAGCGTTATACCCAGAAAAACCAGGAGCACCTGAGGCCCAATGTATCTGTATATTCTGGCCTGAGTCGGGGATGTCGGGAAAGTTTAGCAAACTCCTTGGAGATTTGTCGTCCCACAGGAGGCTGAGGAGAGTCCTCAGCGATCGCCCGTTTTCCCAGTCTGCCCCTAGGGTCTCTAGCAACCCACAAAATCCTGTCCCAGAGTATTGCTCGGTGGTGACAAATTTTGCCTCTACTTATAAAGAGGATACCCATTTAACCCTAGGGGCACACGCCGGAAGAAAGATTACTGGTTCGCCGCAATGCATTGCTGAACCAGGGGCATCACCTGCTCCACATCCTTCCACCCTAGAATTTCGGTCACTTTTTTCTCTAGGTTTTTGTAGGTGCGGAAAAACTCGGCGATTTCGTCTAGGCGATGGGGGGCAATGTCCTTCAGAGACTTGACCTCAGCATAGCGAGGATCTTCGGCGGGAACACAGAGAATCTTTTCATCGCGATCGCCACCGTCAATCATCTCCAACATACCGATGGGGCGGGCCGCAATCACACAGCCGGGGAAGGTGGGCTGATCCATAATCACCATGCCATCCAGGGGATCCCCATCATCTGCGAGGGTATTGGGTACAAACCCGTAGTCGTAGGGATATTGTACGGAGGCAAAGAGCACACGGTCCAAGATGAACGCCTGCATGTCTTTGTCAAACTCGTACTTGTTCTTGCTCCCGGCGGGGATTTCGATCAGCACATTGATCAGCCCTGGGTCCGGTTGCGCAGGAATGAGAGATAAATCCACAGTGCGTCTCCAACAATCAATAGGGTCAACGGCCCTCAGGACGAAACCCCCAGGGCACGCCCTTAGAGGCTTCGCCTAGCATTGTAGGCGAATACGCTGTCACGTCAGAACGCAGATCTGGGCAGTTGCTTGCGGAGGATTCGGTGGGTGGTTAGGGGCGGGGCGAGGAGAAGGGATAGGCTCCGCTGGGTGGGGTTGGTGGGGGCACTGAGGAAAAATGGGCGATCGCCGCTAGGGGCAGAATCAAGGTCATCACTGCGACGATGGTGCCCACGATATGGGCTAGGGGATGACTGGGGGGATGCGGCGGCGGTTCAGAAGAACTGACAGAGTCCATACAAAAATGAAAAGTGACCTGAAAAAAGAAGTCAAAGGAAAGGATTATTCATTGGGACGGGGGCATGGCCTCAGGCGTCTGTACCTTTAACGCTAACAGAGCCCCCTTTAAAACTTGGTTAAACGGGCGACATTACTGACCCTCATCGTCTTTTTGGAGATGATGACGAATTTGCTGGAGTTCCGCCAGAATTTCCCGCAATAGGCTATTGGTGGCCGTCTCGGCGGCGAGATGAACCTCCAGAGTGGGGGCTAGCCCCAGCACGTCTTGGGCAAAGCGCCGTACCTCCCGCAGGTGAAACGTTAGGGGGGCATCGCGATCGCTGCGGACCTCGGGGTTGAGTTTACTGGGATTAAAGGGGGGATTGAGCAAGTCGGGGTCCGTATTGGCATAGCGATATACCGATGCCCGAGATCGGCGGAGTTGGCGCTGTACATCTTCAACCGAAAGATAGGTATCTTGGGGGAACGTCGGAGCAGCGCCATCGGTCTGCTGCAAAGGCCCAAAGTCCTCAGCCATTGTGGAGTCATCCTGGTCGGGTATCGCATTGAGTCTATACGAGTTTAGTTGAGATCTTGGGGCTGTGGGGTGTGAAGGTTCTGGCTCCCGCAGAATGGGGGGTTGGGGGCAAATCATAGCTGTGCTAAGCAACGCCAGAACCCTTTTTCCCGGCGACCCGATCGCCGCCAAAGTTATCCCCCGCCCCATGCTGGTGGGTGGCGCTGTTGTCTTGGCGAATATTGACCTGAATCCCCGGCCTGCCGTCGCGCTCCTCAAAGTCGATCCCCATCTGCTTCAGGTCGCGGCGCTGGCGGACTTCAATGGGCTCGTAGCCATCCAGGAGCTGACGCAGGTTGAGGCGCAGGCGCAGCTTGCCGATGGTGACACTGGGTTCCCCCATATCCTCCAGACCCAGGAGTTCTTGGTAATCCAGGGGGGGATGGTCGGGATGGTCGGGGACGGGCACCCACTCGGTAGCCTGTTAGCCGGGAATTTTGAATTCCCGGCGGGGTGACAGCGCTGATACCGAATTGACGTTTTTTAGCCCTCTACTCCTTGTCGAACTCAGGTTCACCAAGACACCGAAAGCTGGGATCAGCATCGGGCAAGTTGTCTCGTGGGGCTGGGAGTATAACAGTGCCGAGGCCGCAACGGCTGCCCTCCAGGGCGAAATCAGCCGCCCCGAGGGAGATATTGTCCCCCGGAAATGGCCATAGGTTGGCTCTGGGCAACGGTTCTAGAAACTTCAGCGAACCTGGACATCAATTCGCTGAGAAAGGAACAATGGGGTTATAGTGGTATCTGGATTAGGTATCGGTGGCTGAGTCTTCTCTGGTCTTTTAGAAACGCTATTCTTGCCTTTCGGGTCCGTAAGCTTACCTCCGTATTCCAAATCTCTGACATGTTCGACGACTTAATGAGGTAGGCTATGACGGTTTATGTAGGGAACCTTTCCTACAACGCAACGGAAGAGGATCTGACTGAGGTCTTCAAAGAATACGGGGCTGTTAAGCGTGTTCAAGTACCCGTTGACCGTGAGACAGGCCGCATGCGCGGCTTTGCGTTTGTGGAAATGTCTGAAGACGCCGAAGAAAATGCTGCCATTGAGGATCTCGACGGTGCAGAGTGGATGGGCCGCACCCTAAAAGTGAATAAGGCGCGCCCCCGCACGGAACGCAAGCCCTCAGGCGGCGGACGCAGTGCCGGTGGTGGTGGCTGGAGTGGCGGCGGCGGCGGTGGCGGCGATCGCTACTAAGGCTCAAAGTCCAACCTATACCCAAATTCCCAACCCGAAGGCGGGGCGGGGGAGCTATTCCCGCCCCGTTTTTTCGCCGCTGTACACATACGTTCCATAGGAGATAACTACATGGCCCAAGTGGTCTTAGGTGAAAATGAGCAACTTGAATCAGCCCTGCGGCGGTTCAAGCGTAAGGTGTCTAGCGCAGGCATCTTTGCTGATATGAAGAAAAATCGGCATTTTGAAACCCCCGCCGAAAAACGGAAACGCAAGGAAATTGCCCGACATCGGCAAAAGCGTCGCTTCCGCCGTCGCCAGTCCTAGTGCTCAGTCAATTAATGATTGACGGGTGACCGAAATCCTGGAGTTGAGTTGGGGTTGAATTTTGAGGGTCTTCGACCCGTCAAAATTTTCCTGACGGAACACCAGGGGCGATCGTCTCTGATCGTGGAAAAGTTGAAGGGTTTGGCGGTGCAGCATAATCACCACACAGGCAACCAGACTGACATTTTCAGGGTTGCCTCTGCACCGCCCGCTGTAGCCTTCTGGTCTTTTGCAGAAATACTCTAACCGTTCCATAGCGGCACACCTCGGCCCCTCTCCCTAGCCCTCTCCCAGCGGGAGAGGGGACCGGAAAATGTTGGGCTGGTGCGGCAGTGTTGTAGGGTGCATAACGCTAAGGCGTGGCTTTGCCCACGCGAGGCAATGCACCGCAGAGATGCCACACTAGTACTCTGCGGCGTAAATACCTTGGCCGTTCCATCGTGGCACACTCGGCCCCTCACCCTAGCCCTCTCCCAAGGGGAGAGGGGACCGGAAAAGGTTGAGCTGGCGCGACAATAGTGGACTGATTTACGCCCTGCGGTACTAGTACTGGGTAGCGGAAATATCCTTGCCGTTTTCTAACGACGAGGCAGAGCTTCGGTGAGGATTCCCAGGCAGAGCCTGGGAACCAGGAAAGAAGTTTCGTCGGGTGCATAACGCTAAGGCGTGGCTTCGCCCACGCGAAGCAATGTACCGCAGAAAGGCAACGCCTAGGGGAAATGGGCTCAGGATTTCCGCCGCAGAGTACTAGCTACTCTGCGGCTGCTTTGTAGGCCGCCCAGCCCCCATGGCACGAAATATCTTCCCAGCCGTAGCGCTCCACCAACGCCTGGGGATAGAGCATCGCCGTCAGCACCGTCCCATCCTCCGTCACCACATCAGCGGGGTACATGTGGGGGGGTTCATGGGCGAGTAGATACTCAAACTGGGCCGCTGTGAGTTCATATATTTCGCCGGGAATGGAAATGCCACCCTCGGCCACCTCGTAGATGGCGGGATGCCACCCGGCCTCAGCGGCATGGAGCCGATAGCGGGCCTGGGTGCGGGTAGCCCCCAGGAAGGTGGCGGATTGCAGATTGTCGTGGTCCGGCTGTCCCCGCAACGCCGATCCGCAGATGAAAATACGGTGGGTGGTCTGGGTGCTCGTGGTATCGGGGCTGGCCTGGGTCGTGGTCTGGCTCATCGGTAGACAACTCCAAAAATGAGATTAGGGATTCGCAGGAAAATAACCTACCGGCTGATCCCTCAATGGGCAAATGGTGTCCCCTAAAACACCAAGGTTCTCCATCAACCCTGTAGATTGTATACAGAATACAAGCATCTTTGAGGGTAACGTCCGATACCGTCGGATTCCACGACCCATCCCACCCTTATAGACTGCGCTCAACCTAGGACTGTCCATGGTTACCCTGCTTTCCCAGCCCTCTCGATTGACCCTCAACGGCGATCGCCTCAATCAGCGCATCGAAATCCTCGCTAATCTAGGCCGTCAATCATCGGGCTATATCCGTCGCCTCGCCTTCACCCCCGAAGACCTCCAGGCCCGTCAGCAGGTGCAGACCTGGATGGCGCAAGCGGGGATGACAGTGCGGATCGACGCGGCGGGCAATATCATTGGGCGCTACCCCGGTCAGGTGCAGGATGCTCCCGCCCTAGCCACGGGCTCCCACATTGACACGGTGCCCTCTGGAGGGCGCTTTGACGGCGTGCTGGGGGTGCTGGCGGGCATTGAGGCCATCGCTGCCCTCCAAGAGCGGCACCTGCGCCTGCGCCATCCCCTAGAGGTGATCGTTTTCACCGACGAGGAAAGTACCATGATCGGCTGTCAGGCCATGGCGGGCACTGTCCAGGCGCGGGCTGCTGACTACCATCCTGCCGATGGCACCACTCTGGAATCTTGCCTGGAGCGGGTCGGGGGCAACTGGGATGAGATTGCCACGGCCCTGCGATCGCGGTCGGATCTTGCCGCCTTTGTAGAACTCCATGTGGAGCAGGGGGCAGTGTTGGAACATCAGCAGCGCAGCATTGGTGTGGTCGAAGGGGTGGTGGGCATTCGCCGCTGGGCTCTGAGCCTGACCGGGGAGGCGAACCATGCGGGTACGACGCCGATGGATCTGCGCCATGATGCCCTAGTAGCCGCCGCTGAAATCACCCTGGCGGTGCGGAGGATCGCCCTCCAGCAACCCGGTAATCCCGTGGCCACGGTGGGCTATCTGAATGTCTTGCCCAATGCGGTCAATATTGTGCCGGGGCGGGTAGATCTGTCGGTAGATATGCGGGATCTTTCCTGCAACTGTCTCCACACGATGGAGCAGCGGTTGAAACAGGAGGCTCAGGGCATCGCCGCCACCCATGGAGTGGCCATCACCTTCAAGCCCCTCCTCTGTGTGGAACCGACCCCAGCGGCTCCAGGGATTCAAGGTGCGATCGCAACTGTCTGCGATGAACTGGGCCTGAGCCACTGTTCTCTCCCCAGCCGCGCCGGACACGATGCCCTGGAAATTGGCCGTATCACCGACATGGGCATGATTTTTGTCCCCAGTCAGGCGGGCATCAGCCACTCCCAAGCGGAATACACCTCCCCGGAGCAATGCACCCAGGGGGCCACGGTGCTGCTCCACACCTTTCTCAAGCTAGACACTGCTTACCCCACGGATAATGCCGAAAGGGTGAAGAGTGAAGAGTGAAGGGTGAAGAGTGAAGGGTGAAGGGTGAAGGGTGAAGGGTGAAGGGTGAAGGGTGAAGGGTGACACGACAGGCAAGGGATTGCCCCTACGTGATCAATTCAAAACTCAAAATTCAAAATTCAAAACTCTCTGCCACCCCCTCACCCCCCTCCCCTCCGCAAGTCCTCCAACCCTGCAAAGTCATACTGCGCTGGGTCCGCCAAGTGGGACGGCACCAAATTTTGCAAACTGCGAAATAGGGACTCAATGCGCCCAGGGGATTCCCGCTCCCAGGTCGCCAGCATCTCCTTGATCCGCACCCGCTCCAGGTTGGTCTGGGAGCCACAGAGATTGCAGGGAATGATGGGAAACTGGCGCTGGCGGGCATAGCGGGCAATCATCTGCTCAGAGCAATAGGCGAGGGGCCGAATCACAATATGGCGATGGTCATCCGTCAGATACTTGGGCGGCATCGCCTTCAGCTTCGCCCCGTGAAATAGGTTGAGAAATAGGGTTTCTACAATGTCATCCCGGTGGTGGCCGAGGGCAATCTTGGTGACGCCTTCCTCCTCCGCCACCCGGTACAACACCCCCCGCCGCAACCGTGAGCAGAGGCTGCACATTGTCTTGCCTTCAGGAATCACGCGCTTGACGGTGCTGTAGGTATCCTGCTCCACAATGCGGTAGGGCACTCCCAAGGCTGTCAAATAGTCCGGCAACACCTGGGTCGGAAATCCGGGCTGCTTTTGGTCCAGGTTCACCGCGAGCAGCTCAAAGGGTACCGGAGCATTGCGCTGGAGGCTGATCAGCATATCCAGCAGCGTGTAGGAATCTTTGCCCCCCGACAGGCAGACCATGATGCGATCGCCCGCCCCAATCATGGCGTAATCGTGGATGGCCTTGCCCACCTGATTACGGAGCCGAGCCTGGAGCTTCTTAAACGTACTAGACGCGGGGATTGCAGTGGAAACCATGGGCCGATTACTTTCTGGAGTGGAGAGAAATGCTGGATACTCACAATCTACATGATGGTCAGAATCGGCAAATGATAGTCTAGGAAGGCTGCATGTTTCCGGCCCATAGCGTTGATGATTGACCCTGTTCTACTGGAATCCTTGGTTTGGACCGATTACCGTCTGGCGGTCCTGTTCTCAGTCCTCATGCCGCTGGTGCTACTGACTTGGGCCTTTATCCGTAAATCTGAAGCCCTGCACCTGTTGCTCACGATCTACTGGAAGGTTGCCAGTCTGCTGATGATCACGGTGTATCTGATGATCGGCGGCTTTGGGATCGGCTTCATCACCGCCTTAATGGCGCGCATTCTCATCCCCATGACCCTCTGGTTCTGGGATGATCTCAATGAAGAGATCCGAGAACAGCCCCAAAGTATCCTCCGGTTTGTCTTTGTTTCCTGGCGCTGGGCCGTGACAATCTACCATGGCCTAGGTGCGATCGCGCTTTTACTCTTCATCCCCTGCGCCTTTTCCACCGAGCTGTTCGGTAGCAGTCGCTGCCAAGCCTGGATTCAGCCCAACTTCCTCTACAAAGCGCAGTTCCACGATGGAGACCCCAATGGCTTTTTAGGCTTCTTCGGCATCCTTGGCCTAGTCATTTATATGATTGCCCTGGGCTACTTTGTAATTGTGCGCTTAGGTCGCCAAGGCCGCTCCGCTATGAACTAGGTGCTTCACCCATGACCTCCCCCCTCCCCATTCAACGCCTCGAAGCCTATAGCCAGCAGTATCCCCAAGAGGTGCTGTTAGTGAATGCCACCATTGGCGCAGACGCGGATCAGGTGGTCATTTTCCGGGGATTTTCCAGTTCTCTCATGCGGCCCACCGCCTTTGATCCCGAGGTACCAGTGTTACCCGAGGAGGCCACCATCACCAGCCTCGATCGCCTCCAAGGCCCCTACACCCCTGACAATCCCCAGTATTTAGAACGTGCTATTTCCTGGCTCACCTTCGCCACCCGTCTCACGGATCTCGGTCTGTAGATCCCCAACCGTCCCTACGGTTCTTCCTTGCCATCGCCTGCATTGGGCGCGGTGCTCGTAGCCCCTACGGGCTTACAGGGTCTCCCCCTAGAAAGCTTGCTGAATCCAGTTGTGAACCCACTATGGCCCCAGCAGATGACTGTGCTGACTTGAGAGGTAGCCCCCGTGCCCTCGTTACCACCTTTATGGACCAGGTGCAGAGGTTGCGTCAGACTGCCACCCAGCCCAATCCCGATGGTCGATCGCTCCAGGAGCAGTTTCTTGCCCTGCAACAATCGGCCCAGCAGGGAATTTTGCAGATGACTCCCCGCCACCAGGAGGGGTTACCACCTCAGTCGGTGGTGGCCTACCAGACGGAAATCAGTCGCGCCCTACGGTTACTGGGGATGGATATTACCTTTATGCAGGCGGCACGGCAGTCCTTGACCGGGCAAAAGCGTCAAGCCCAAATGGGCGATCGCCTGGAACGCCTTTTGAACTATGGGGAAGGGCTATTGGCTTCCCTGAGCGATGATGCCGTTGGGACTGATGGGAACTAGTGGGTCATTTATAGCGGTTCTCACTCGGGTTAAGTACAGGCAAGGGGCTTAAGCCCCTTGTTCCCCGAATTGCCATCAAGTTGAGCTGTACCTCATCCATTAGGGAACCGCTATATTTAACGCTGCCAGACCCGAGGCAAGATCGGATCTTGGCCGCCGTGGGTGTGGCGGATCTGGACCCAGACGGCCTCAAACCAGCGGCGTACCTCGCTGGTGCTGTGGCCCCGATAGCGACACACTAGCCCTGCTTGCAAGCGGCTTACCCCGGCTTCGCCTCGGTTTTGGGTTGTGGTCTGCCAGAGGTCGCGGATGTGGTTAACGAATTCTCGCTCTACTGGGCTACCGACCCAGGCGAGGGTCGCCACCACGGGACAGCCCGCTAGGGCATGGGGGCTGTGCCAACGGGTTTCATTGGCGATGAACCTTTGGGGATCAACCCACAGGGGTTTTTCGTCTTGCCAGATCTCAAAGCGCGATCGCACTTCTCCCGCTACAAACCGCTCTCCCCGAGCCGTGCGTCCCAACCGCAGGATATCCCAGCCCAGCCAATGGGCTTGAGGGGCCAACTCCACCCGCCAGGTCTGGTGATAGCACGCCCCCTCAAACAGGATAGATTCCTGGGGCAGCCACTCTAGTCGGGCTCCCTCGCCCACTCGGACTATCCCCGTTACCTGGGCTGGTCGTTGGTGAGGCTGGTCGTTGTAGACTTTGGCCGCCGCTGCCGTTGTAATGAGGGCCTGGGTCTGGGGCTCTAACGTCAGGTCATAGGCCAAACGGTCACCTCCCACCATGCCCCCCGCCGTATGGATCAGGATGGTGTGGCAACGGCGATTTGCTTCCGGGTAGAAGGGACGCTGCACCTTAAGGGGGGCCTGGGTCTGCACCAGGGGCACCGTTTTGTCTCCCTGACGGCGATAGGTGAGGGTGGCCCGTCCCTGCCAAGCGCGACCCCCACTTACCGGAGAGCGGATTTCAGCGGAGACAGGGATTGAAACTGAGGCTGACGATTCAATCGACGGCACAAATACTCCCTAACATGATGTCTGGTTGATTGCGTACAATTCTGCAAAGGACGCAAAGCCCTGCGCCCCTATCCATGAGCTAGATTTGTGGGGTATCAACGTAAGCCGAGACAATATTGGTTCCGAGGAATTCAGGAGTCAGAATCCAGTACTCTCCTAGATGCTGACTCCTAACTCCTAACTCCTCCCCAAGAGAGTTGTCCCGCTTTGAGTTGATACCCCAAGGCTCTACCCCCAAGGCTCTACATATTGGCCCGAGCATCCTTGACGGCAGCGTAGAAAAAGACGCCAGTCATGGGGATGCTGAGGGCAAGAACAATGCTGGTGGGTAGGTTGCCCCAGTCAGGTTGGCCAGAGGAGAGCTCAAAGATGGAGCCCACTGCCGCGATCGCAGCGACACAGGAACCCAATAGAAATAACCCGCTCTTTGGTGTCCACACAGTGTTTAGCCTCTACCCAGATCTTGATGCAATAGTGACACAGCCGGGACGTGGCTACAACCTAAGTAGCGGTGATGGGGCCAGGGTGGAAATTTTCTTTGCCCGTCCCTAACTGTGGACGAGCTTTACGTCCTTCGCGGAAAACCCTTGCTTTTGGAGGGCTTGGTTCATGGCCAACTGGTTGGTAACCCGATCCACAAACATGACCCCAGCGAGGTGATCCATTTCGTGGAGAATGCAGCGGGCCAGAAGATCATCGGCGGCGAGTTTCTGGGGTCGTCCGTTTTCGTCCTTGTAGCTGACCTCAATGGCGACGGGGCGCACCACATCCAGATACACACCAGGAATGCTTAGGCAGCCTTCTTCTCCGGTGCAGAGTTTTTGACTGGTGCGGAGAACCTTGGGGTTGATCAAGATTAAGGGTAGGGCGGCAGGATTATCCGGTTCTAGATCAATGACAATCACCTGCTTGTTTACCCCCACTTGGGGTGCGGCAAGGCCAATGCCGTCGGAACTGTACATGGTTTGCAGCATTTCCCGAGCCAACTGACGGATTTCATCGTCCACCTTAGCCACCCGTTTTGCGGGCTGACGGAGGACACGATCGCCCAGGGTATGGATCTTTAGGGGCGGCGTTTTCAGCTTTTTCTTGTCTACCTGGGTGGCGGTGGTCATAGGACATCAATGGCGTGAACAGTGGTGGGGAATTTAAAACCCCTAGGCTTCAAATTCTTGCAAATCTTACCTAGTGCTCAGTCAAGCTTCAATTTGTAGGTTGGGTGCAGCGCTAGCGGAACCCAACATAGCCTACCGCTGTTGGGTGACCCTTCGTTTCACCCAACCTACAAGTACTCTAATCTTTAGTCTTGACGCTGCACTAGTCCATCCTAGCAATGGGAGATGCGTCCTTGGTTAATCCCGGCGTTAAGGATGGGCCAGTTAAAGCCTTGGCAATCCAGGGGAGAGGGGTGTGGGCGGGTTGGCTTTGCGCCAGCAGGGGGCGTAGGTTGACTACGGTACCAATCACCGCGATCGCGGGGGCGGCGAATCCCGTTGCCACCATTTCTGAGAGGACTGTACCTAGGGTCGCCACCAAGGTTTCCTGTTCGGGGCGAGTGCCCCAGCGAATCAGGGCCACGGGGGTATCGGTGGCGAGATCTGCCTGGGTCAGGGCAGTGACAATATTGGTTAGGTTATGGATGCCCATATAGATCACAATGGTTTCCGACCCGCGCGCGATCGCGGCCCAATCTACCTGAGGCCGATACTTACCCACCGACTCGTGACCCGTAACAAAGGTGACGGAGGAACTGTAGTCCCGATGGGTGAGGGGAATCCCGGCATAAGCGGGCACCGCCACACCAGCGGTGATGCCAGGAACAACTTCCACTGCAATCCCCGCCTCCACCAAACCCAGCATTTCCTCTCCCCCGCGCCCAAAAACAAAGGGATCGCCGCCCTTCAGACGCACCACGATGGCATGGTGTTGGGCCTGGTGCACTAGCAAGGCCGTGATCTCTTCCTGCTTGAGGGAATGGTACCCTCGGCGCTTCCCTGCTGAGATCATCTCGGCTTGGGGATTCACCATGGCCAGAACAGGAGCGCTCACTAAGGCGTCATAGACCACCACATCAGCCCGCTCTAACAAATCTCGGCCCTTGAGGGTCATTAACCCCGGATCCCCCGGTCCTGCCCCCACCAGATATACCGTGCCTAAGTTCCGCTTTTCCCCTGGCGGCCTTGCTCCATGCGTCATTCTATGTCTCCCTCGGCGTTAGGCCGTTATACCATTTCCCAGCAGCACTGGGCTGATATTATTGCCCTGCTCCAAAGGGGGAGGAGCCGTCAAGGCCACATCACTCACCACCCGCGCCAGATCGGCACTGCTACCCAAGGGGGGCAGCAAACGGAAACGCACACGGGGAAAACGCTCTGCCAAGGCTTCGGTCTGTTGGGTAATGCTGTCGGTAATGCCCCCAGCAAACAAAAAATAGGGCGCGATCGCAATACGCTGATGCCCCGCCTGAATCAAATGGATCACCTGCTCCTCTAGCCCCGGTGCCACCGCCCAAAACGCGATCGCGGCCCCCAACTTAGCAGCGGTACGCTCCAGCAGACGGTTACTGCCCGGTCGGCGGCTACCGTGGGCCACCAGTAACCGAGTCTCGACAGTGGTGCGGGCAAGACGACTAGCCAGAAACGCCTGGAGCCCTTGATAGCCCCCCAAATGATCCGTCATGTGAACCTGCATATCAGCAGGCAAATGGATCTGAGCTTGGGCCAGTTCGGAGGGTACATCCTCAACCACATGGACCCCCCGCAATAGAAACAACGGAACCACCACTAACTGCCGTACCCCTAGAGCCGCCGCCCGGTGTCCAAAAATGGCAATTTGCTCTGCCAAGGGCACTGCCGCCGTTTCCAGGGTAGCGGTACCCACAAGGGGCATCGGGTGCTGCCGTCCATCGTCCTCCGAGACCAGAAGCTCTGATTCGGGAGGTAGTGGAAAGCGTCGAGGGCCACCACCCGGACTAGCCCTGGGCCACCGCGACAGCATTCCCTCCGGATGTTCTGGGCGCATGGGCTGCCCCTGGCGTCCCACCCAGGCCGGATCAGCCAATTGCTGTCGCACCGTTTGGGCCAAGCGCATCAGGGACTTACGATGGCGGGGATCGGTGCTGCCGTGGGCAACGAGTAGGTAGGCGGTGGACATAAAAACCATCCTGGACGACAGCGGACTAAACTCCGGTGACAGGACGCAAACAGAAATACTCTCAGGGGGCAATTGCCCCACCTCTCAAGAACGGCTAGCAAGTAATGAAATTATAGGAATCCCCCAACGCCGTCGCTGTATCAAGGACTTCACGCCGGAGCAAAGGGTCGTAACAAGCTATACCTTGTCAGTCAAGGCGTTAGTCAAGGCAGTTGCCGAGCACTCAGGGGAATAAAGCGCCCCACAATTCCCAAGGTCTTGACCTCATAGCTCGGCAGAAAGTCGAGGCCCGGTACCCCCAGAGACGTGCGATAAATACTACAGACCCACAGGTTCAGGCGCTCTGTCCGATTACGAATCAAGGTGGGAATCTGGGGCTGTCCCAAGGCAATCACCTCGGCGCATTGTCCCTGAAGCACCTCTGCTACGGCTCCTGGCAAATCATCACAGAGTGTTTCATTGAGATAAAGAGATGCTTGCTCCGTGGCATAGGCTTGATAGGCGATAGGGGTGGGATTGGTGGCTACAAGCCCACCAACTACTGCTCCCAGTATCAAAAATCCAATGACGGTTGAGACTTTCATATCCGTTTCTGTCGCAACTCCATGGGTGTTAATGAGCAGGCACGATTAGGACTCTCAACGGGTATGGGGCTCATTGTAGAGGGCGAACCCCCAAACTGGGGGCCAAAAGTGGGGAGGTGTTACGGGGCAGGGCGGGTTTTGATGTAGAAATCAATTCGATAGCAACAGATCAAAACTCGGTGCTAAAATGGGGACCGTGCAGAAATGCATGGCGAGCGTAGCCAAGGGGTTAAGGCAGTGGATTGTGGTTCCGCCATTCGTGGGTTCGAATCCCATCGTTCGCCCTAGTTTCAAGACAACAACAAAGTCCCATCTGTATTGGGGTAGATAGGGGTGAGCGCTGCTCGACCTTGCAGGGGTGCCTTAAAGGGGTGTTGGAATTTTGCGATGCCCCCCTTACCAGCTAGGCAAGCGGCTGAATCCTGCTGAATCCTATGGCGCTAGCAGGCGCTAGCATTGGATGGGTCTAATATCAATTTTTATTGAAAGACGATACCATTCCAATCTCGACTGCCGTCACTAGTGCTCTGCGGCTTAAATGCCCTAACTGTTCTATCGTGGTACACCTCGGCCCCTCACCATTCGGCTGAGCTCACGCCGAAGTCTCACGCCGAGGCCCTAGCCCTCTCCCAAGGGGCTACGGTCTAGGTGTACTCGTCTCAACTCAAGCGCAAAGCTCTGGCCTGACTACGTTGCAGTCCTGCCCGATAGGGATTGGGGGTGAGAGCCGAGATGGGTATTAGCAGTAACCTTCCCTCATAAGTCGAAACAAAAACATCAATCACTATTGATATGATTAAGGGGTTCGCCGCTGACTGTGCCTGCGGCGGTGCCCCTTGCTAAAGGATTGACCTATGACTTCTCCCGAGAATTTCCCGGCTGGACCAGCCCAGGGGGGACTGAGCTTTTTTGAGCGCTATCTAACGGTATGGGTGGTGCTGTGTATTGGGGCGGGAATTGTCTTGGGGCGGGTGTTCCCCGATCTGGCGATCGCACTGGATGCCATGGCCATACATCAGGTGTCGGTGCCCATTGCCATCTGTCTCTTTTTCATGATGTACCCAATCATGGTGAAAATTGACTTTGGCCAAGCCAAGCGCGCGGTCCAGACCCCCAAGCCGGTACTCCTCACCCTCGTAGTGAACTGGCTGATCAAACCCTTTACCATGGTGTTCATTGCCCAAGCCTTTTTGGGGGGGCTATTTCTGCCCTGGATTCAGGGTACAGAACTGCTTCGAGGCGGGGAGATCGCCCTAGCGGATTCCTATATTGCGGGGGCAATTTTGCTGGGTATTGCCCCTTGCACGGCGATGGTATTGATGTGGGGGTATCTTTCCTTCAGCAACCAGGGACTTACCCTGGTAATGGTGGCGATTAACTCCCTGGCTATGCTTTTTCTTTATGCTCCCCTGGGGCAATGGCTGCTGGCGGCGAATAACCTAGCGGTGCCCTATGGGACAATTTTGCTTTCGGTACTGATTTATGTCGGCTTGCCCCTGTTGGCGGGGGCGGTGTCGCGAACGTGGATTTTGCGTCACAAGGGACGAGCTTGGTTCAATGAGGTGTTTTTGAAATACCTCAGTCCTATATCGGTGGTGGCGCTGCTGATGACCCTATTGCTGCTGTTCGCCTTTAAGGGAGAAGTTATTGTCCAGAATCCTTTCCACATTCTGCTGATCGCGGTGCCCCTATTTATTCAGACCACGCTGATTTTTTTGCTGACTTATGTCGCAGCCCAAAAGCTGGGCTTGGCCTATGAGGATGCTGCCCCAGCGGCACTGATCGGGGCCAGCAACCACTTTGAAGTTGCGATCGCAACAGCAGTAACCCTGTTTGGCCTCAACTCCGGCGCAGCCCTGGCCACCGTAGTCGGGGTATTGATTGAGGTGCCGGTCATGCTGGCACTAGTTGAGGTCTGCAAGGGTACCGCCTTCTGGTTTCCTCGGGAACCCGAGAAAGCTACCCTCTCCGATCCCCGCTGTCTACGGGTAGATCTCTAGCTCAAGAGATCCAGATCGGAGAGGGTGCGGTCAAGTTATGACCCTCGCAGTTAGCGACGCTTCAGCATGGCCCCTCCTACTAGCAGCGCCCCAATCCCGAGGAGAGTTCCAGGTTCCGGAACTGGCTGTGGATCCATCCCCCCATGATCACCACCGCCAATAGGGTCTTCGCCATCAATAGGGTCTTCGCCATCAATAGGGTCTTCGCCATCAATAGGGTCTTCGCCATCAATGGGGTCTTCGCCATCAATGGGGTCTTCGCCATCAATGGGGTCTTCGCCATCATCGGGAATCCCTAAATCACTAAAGGCTGTGACCCCATCCCATCCAATGGCCTCGGCACTGAGGGCTTGGGTGAGATCTAGGTTGAACACTACCCGATAGTCAAACGGGGAAGAGACAGAGGTGTCCGTCTGGGTCATCCGCGTACGATCGACACGAAGGGGAGAAAAGAAGGAATTGCCAAAAAAGGCAATACTATCGTTCATCATTTCTAAACCCGTAAGCAGCTCTAAGCCGGTGGGGCGAACGGTATTGGTTTGCCCATTTGAGGTCTGCGAGCGAATATAGGTTCCAATACCGGGAATGCCATCCCCAGTCGTCGGGTCCAATTTCAGCAAGACACTAGCAGGAGCCCCCCCGCCGGGACCATAGCTTGATAGCCAGCCTCCCTGAGTAAAGCGAGTAAAACCTTGCCCACTGGGAGTGCCCCCATCGATCGTAAAAGCAGCATACAAATTGTCAGTCCCATCCCAAACAATGCCAATACCTCGGGCATCCGCAGGGGAGGTATCATAGTCTGCCCGAACCCAATTCCTAACACCATTCGTAAAACTTGCCAGGATTGGATCTTGGTTATTAGCAGAGGCTTGACGAGTGCCGATGTAGATCGTGGTGTCACCAAAGGTAATTGCTGCCGCACCACTGGCTATGATCTCGGATTCAGTGGCACCGAGACCAAATTGTGCTGGACTACTGTTAATAGCACTGAGAGAAAATGCATCACTGGGCAGTGCGTGCAGAACAGATAGTGTTGAGGCAATTAGGGTAACCGTTGCAAGATGCTTCATATTGGAAATCCTCCTAAGTACAAACGGAATAGACGCTTCATCACGAATAATGATTCAGGAAATTTCCGCTAGATTTTCACTTGCGTTGCCATAGACCACCGTGTTTTCGACGGCAAGCTAGTCATTGGCTAGCATTGGCTAGTAACTTGCTAATGACTAAATTAAGTGAAATCACCGAGGCAAAATCATAAGCCTTGATTCTCTGTCAAAAAGTTGATTGGAATGACAACTTGGAAAATACATGCCCATAGAACGGACGTTTCACCTAGTCAAGGTAGGACAAAATAGGGTTCTGAGGGTATCAATTTGGGTGTCGCGGTACTGGGGATTACACGGTAGACAAAGCTATTTTCCTTTAATACTGGGCAAGTTCCCATTCAATATGCTGGGGATACTGTTCGATCTATCCTGGCGTCATCACACTTCCATGGCAGGACAATTCATTGTGTAGAAGCTTAACATGGCTATTCCGCAGAGCGTCCCCAGCAAGTTCGCGTAAATGTTGATGTAGCAAATTATTCTCTAGCAGAACCAAGAATGCTTGGACATAGCTTATTTCATGATCACGACAGTAGCCGTACCCCCCTGGGTGCAAGGATTTATTCCTACAAAGGTGTATTGCATGATTTCAGTATGACAAGGATGGCGTGGTGGATTACCAGCCTTATATTGGGGAGAAGTATTGGAATTTTTTATCAATCCAAGTACTTAAGAAGTGCTTAAACTCAAGATTTCCACTGGACCCTCTTGCCTTTGGTTTGGGATAATTCTGGTTGACTGCCCAAAATCTTGAACCTCTCGTCTCAGACCAAAAGCCTACAGTGAAGGATTTGGCTGTCTACCAGGGAATCGCTCAGATAATGATCGGCTTTAGCAGTAGCAATCAACAATTCAGTTCCGAAGAGGGGTAGGGCTGAGAGGAATGCGGAGAAATTCACTGGGGCCAGGAATTGACGAGTACATCTAGGCAGGAGCCTTCGTGAGGCGAGGAATCTCTTGGCCTCCTTCTGCCTTTCTGCGCTAGAGGCATGGGAGAGTACCCGTTCTTGTGAACCTCCGCCAAGATCTGCGCTGTGTCACCCGGCCTCTAAATTCCAGCGTTATGGGGACGACCCCCGCGATACACTGGTGAAGCTGAAAAATCTGCGCTACACAGACTCGTCTGGGGCTTGCACCCCTTCACTGCCGCAGATTTTCCGTGACCTAGGGTATCTAAACTAAGAGGCTATGGCGACATTTTTATTGGAGGTGGGGACAGAAGAACTGCCCGCCAGCTTTGTAGAGTCTGCGTTGGCCCAGTGGCGCGATCGCATTCCCGTCGATCTTCAGGAGGCATTTCTTGGGGCCGAGGCCATCGACTACTACGCCACCCCCCGCCGCTTAGCTCTTGTGATCCAGGGGTTGCCCCAGCAGCAGCCCGACCGCCAGGAAGAAGCCAAAGGCCCCTCCGCCCAAGCTGCCTTCAAAAACGGTGAGCCCACGAAAGCTGCCCTCGGGTTTGCCCGCTCGAAGGGGGTAGATGTGGATGCCCTAGAAATTCGCGACACCGACAAAGGAGCCTTTGTCTTTGTCAATCACCGTATCCCCGGACGGGCCACCACCGAGATTTTGGCGGAACTGGTGCCCCAGTGGGTACTGGGGCTAGAGGGCAAGCGCTTTATGCGTTGGGGGGACGGCGACCTGCGGTTTCCCCGCCCCATTCGCTGGTTGGTGACCCTCCTAGACGACACCTTAATTCCCCTCACGTTGGAGAATGGTTCCGAGCGGTGTAGCAGCGATCGCAGATCCTTTGGCCACCGCGTCCTGCATCCAGAACCCCTGACCCTGAGTCGTGCCAGTGGCTATCAGGAAACCTTGGCTGCTGCCTTTGTGGATGTGGATCCCAGCCGTCGCCAAACCACAATTCAGGCGCAGATTCTCGCTGCCGCTGCTTCAGTGCAGGGCCACGCCCAAGTGTCGCCGGAGTTGCTGGCGGAGGTGACTAACCTAGTGGAATGGCCGACGGCGGTGGTGGGGGCATTTGACCCCGAGTTTCTGGAATTGCCGCCAGAGGTGGCGGTGATGGAAATGGAGAGCCATCAGCGCTATTTCCCCCTACGTCGGGGGGAAGACAGCCCGGAGCTGTTGCCCTATTTCATCACGATTTCCAATGGTGACCCCGCCAAGTCGGCCCTGATTGCCGAGGGCAATGGCCGAGTGATTCGGGCGCGGCTGGCGGATGGCAAGTTTTTCTTTAATGCCGATCGCGCTCAGCCCCTAGATGCCTTTTTGTCGAAGCTGGAAACCGTCACCTTTGAGGAAAGTCTGGGGTCGATGGCGGCAAAGGTGGTGCGGCTGACCGCGATCGCGGATCGCATTGCCACCCAGCTTCAGGTTGGTGACGATATTCGCTCCCAGATTCAGCGGGCTGCCCACCTGTGCAAGGCGGATCTAGTGACCCAAATGGTAGGGGAATTTCCTGAACTCCAGGGGGTGATGGGGGAAAAATATGCCCGTCATAGCGGTGAGGCGGAGGCAGTTGCGATCGCAATTACTGAGCATTACCTGCCCAAGGGGGCGGGAGATCGCCTGCCCCAGAGCTTGGTGGGTCAGGTGGTGGGTATCGCCGACCGCCTGGATAGCCTAGTGGGGATTTTCAGCCTGGGGCGGATTCCCTCCGGCTCCTCTGATCCTTTTGCTTTGCGCCGTGCCGCCAATGCCATTCTCCACATCACCTGGGCTGCCAATCTGGATCTGGATTTAGCGGCCCTATTAGAGCAGGTGGTAACGGACTTTGAGGCCAATCCTGAGGTGACGGTGACCGATGGGGAGATACTGCGGTCTCAACTGCGAGACTTTTTCCTCCAGCGTTTTCAAACGTTGCTCCAGGACGACTATGGTGTGGACTACGACTTGGTGAACGCAGTGCTGGGGGATGGCGATGGAGACTATGCTGCCCGCGTTCTAGCCCATCCCCTAGATGGTCGCGATCGCGCCCTGTATTTGCAGCAGATCCGCCAAGACGGCACCCTCGATACCATCTATGCCACGGTGAACCGCGCCGCCCGCCTTGCCCGCCAAGGAGATCTGGATCCCATCGTTCTTGATCCAGAGGGGGTAGTGGATGCCAGCCGCTTCCAGCAAGATTCGGAAAAGGCGTTCCTAGCAGCATTAACGACCCTGCTGCCCCAAACCCAAGCCGCCCAAGCGAACCGCGATTACCGTCAACTGGTCTCGGGGTTGGCCCAAGCCGCCACTGTTGTCAGTCGCTTCTTCGACGGCCCCGACAGTGTCTTGGTAATGGACGAAAACCCTGCCATCCAGCGCAACCGCCTCAATCTCTTGGGCTTGCTGCGAAACCACGCACGGGTACTAGCGGACTTTGGCGCAATCGTGAAGGCATAGATTCGAGTAGAAACAGGATTCGAGTAGAAATAGGATTCGAGTAGAAACAGGGTTTGCGCAGGAACAGAAATCGAGCAGGAAAGGGATGGTAAGCCGACAGTCTTGCATGTTGAAAAACGCCCATGTGATTGGCTTGGGAAAATCGGGGATCGCCGCTGCCCACCTGCTGGTGCAGGACGGCTGGCGGGTGGTGATCAGCGATCGCAATCCCGCCCCCGACCTCCCGGAGGCCATCGCCGCCTTGGAAGCAGCGGGGATCACAGTGCAACTGGGCCACAGTTTCACCCTCGCTGACGCCGCCAATCTGGTGGTGGTCAGTCCCGGTGTGCCCTGGGATTTACCGGCCCTAGTGGCGGCCCGCGACCAGGCTTGGGAGGTGATTGGTGAGGCGGAACTGGCTTGGCGGGCGCTGAAGGATCGCCCTTGGGTTGGTATCACTGGCACCAACGGTAAAACCACCACCACCGCCCTCACCGCTGCTATTTTCCAAGCGGCGGGACGCCAAGCTCCTGCCTGTGGCAACATCGGCTATGCCGCCTGTGATCTAGCCCTGGCCCAGCCGATGCCGGACTGGGTAATTGCGGAACTGAGCAGCTATCAAATTGAGGCCAGCTCCACCCTGGCCCCCCGCATTGGTCTCTGGACCACCTTCACCCCCGACCACCTGGCCCGCCACCACACGCTGGAAAATTACTTCTCCATCAAGGCCAGTCTCCTACATCGTTCCGATCAAGTGGTGCTGAATGGGGACGATCCCTATTTGCGCGCCCATGCCCCCCACCATTTTCCCGATGCCCACTGGACTAGCATCGGGGGCCGAACTGCGATCGCGCCCCTTACCCCCTACGCCTACATCGAGGAGGGCTGGGTCCACGTAGAAGGCCGGCGGATTTTGGCAGCAGCAGACCTCAGGATGGGGGGAGATCACAATCGGCAGAACCTATTACTGGCAGTGGCAGCAGCCTGTTTGGCAGGTTTGGAGCCTAGTGCGATGGCCCCTTTGGGCCGGTCTCTGACCATCGCAACAGGAGTCGCCCAGTTCCCCGGCGTTCCCCATCGCTTAGAAACGGTGTTGACTTGGCGCGGCATCACCTTCATCAATGACAGCAAAGCCACCAACTATGACGCCGCCGAAGTGGGCCTCACCTCAGTCCCGGCCCCAACCATTCTCATTGCTGGAGGCGAAGCTAAGGAAGGTAATGACACCGCCTGGATTCGTGCCATCCACCAGCGAGCAGCCCAAGTGCTACTCATTGGCAGCGCCGCCCATGCCTTTGCCCAGCGCCTCCATGAGAGCGGCTATCGCGCCTACGACATTGTGGAAACCCTGGAGCAGGCGGTGACCCGCAGCGCTGAAATCGCCCCTAATCTGAAGGTGAAATCAGTCCTGCTGTCTCCCGCCTGCGCCAGCTTTGACCAATACCCCAATTTTGAAGTCCGAGGAGATCACTTCCGCCAGCTTTGTCAGGCATTATTGCCCTAGTACACCTAGTAGTCTGTCAAACCTAATTTTGTAGGTTGGGTGCAGCGCTAGCGGAACCCAACATGGCCCACTGTTGTTGGGTGACCCTTCGTTTTACCCAACCTACGCAAACTCACAAAGGTAAAGTTGACAGACTACTAGGCCGAAATAGGTGTACTATTCTGCCGCACCAGCCCAACATTTTCCAGTCCCCTCTCCCCCTGGGCTACTGTGTATACATAACTCCTGAAACTCTTGCGGCCAGGGCTTTCCCTCATCCCCCAGCCCCTTCTCCCAGGAGGCTATTTTGCATACACAATCGATCTCTGGCTCGTTTTCTCAAAATCTTGATGCTCTAGAACCTTGATTTCTCGTTGCCAGTTCTCAATAGACTGGGTTTATTGAGAACTGACTGATGCCTGAAATAGGCACTAGGCAACGGTTTCAAGACTTGTGTGTACACAGTAGCCCCCTGGGAGAGGGCTAGGGTGAGGGGCCGAGTGTGCCACGATGGAACGGCCAGGGTATTTCTGCCGCCCAGTACTAGTTCAACACTAAGGATTGTGGATTTAATAAAGCCGAACGCTTGCGTAGGATGTGTATAGCCTGCGGCATGGCTGCGCTAAAGCGGCAGCGTAACGCATCGACTTCAAGGGTTGTGATGCGTTACGGCTAAGGTTAGTCATGGCAGCTTATGACTCGGCTAAAGACTCAGCAAACTGCTGGCGAATTGCCTCTTTACCGGGATAGGGAACAGTAGCAGGTAGTACCCCGCGAAACTGGCTTAGTCGTTGTTGTTTGACGGGACGCAATCGCAGTTCATTGCCCTCTAAACTGAATGCCAGTTCATCCCCTTCCCGCAGGTTTAGTCGCTGCCAAATTTCTAGGGGAATTGTGATCTGTCGATCGCCCATTACTTGTATATTCATGGTTTTCGCCCTCCTTGAGTGGACTATTCCAATTCTGCCATAAGCATTTGACACTCAGCTTGGAGGGGAATACCTAGTACTGGGTGGCTGAAATGACCTTACCATTGAGAGGTAGGGTAAAGAGGACTTTTCTACAATGGCTAGACTGACTGCCGCCAGGCTCACTTTGAGCGAAACGGAGCGGAGCGACTTAGAGCAATTGATTCGACGTCAGCGGACGTCACAGCAGCTCGCTTTGCGCGCCAAGATTATCCTCACAGCTGATGAGGGCAAAGGCCATGGCGAAATCGCCCGAGACTTGGGGGTCAGCAAAGAGATGAGTCGCCGCTGGCGGGGGCGTTGGCTGGAGTTGAGTCAACAACAGGTCGCTGTGGAAGAGCGCCTACAGGATGTCCCTCGTCCCGGGGCTCCGGCTACCTTTAGCCTCGAACAAATCACGCAACTCTATGCCCTAGCTTGTGCACCGCCCGAGCAGTATGGCCGCCCCATCAGTCATTGGACCCCTGGAGAACTGGCCGATGAACTGAGCAAGCAGGGAATTGTCGAGAGTATCAGTCCCCGTCATGTGGGCCGACTGTTGGCCGAGGCTGACCTCAAACCCCACCAGAGCCGTTACTGGCTCTCCCCCCCCCGACCCTAACTTCGAGGACAAAGTCAAAGACATTTGCCAGGTCTACGAACAGGCTGCCACTCGTGCCGAACACGGCGAGCTGACCTTCAGCCTGGATGAGATGACGGGAATCCAGGCTCTGGAACGGACGATGCCTGACATCGCCATGAAGCCGGGACGCTGTACCCGCATTGAGTTTGAGTATATTCGCCATGGCACTCAAACCCTGATTGCCTCATTCAATGTCGCTACCGGACAGGTGGATCAGGCCACCGTGGGAGACACCCGCACCGAGCAAGACCTCGAGAGTCACCTCAGAGCCTTACTGGCCCAAGTTCCAGATGCCTCCAAGATTCATCTGGTCATGGATTGCCTCAACACTCATCAATCGGAATCTCTCGTCCGACTGGTGGCGGAACGCGAGGAAAAACCGATTCATCTGGGCCAGAAAGGGAAGACGGGCATTCTCCTGTCTATGGCGACCCGAGCGGCGTTCTTGAGCGACCCCAGCCATCGACTGGTCGTTCACTTCACCCCCAAGCATTGCTCCTGGCTCAATCAAATTGAGCTTTGGTTCTCCATCCTGGTACGTAAGCTACTCCGACGTTCGAGTTTTACCAGTCAAGCCCAACTCAAGGCGAAGATTTTAGCGTTTGTCGATTACTTCAATCGCACCATGGCTAAGCCCTTCAAGTGGAACTACACGGGTAAGCCCTTGGTCGCATAAATGCCTTGGCCACTTCCGCCAAGCAGTACTAGTACTCTGGGGCGGAAATCCTGTGCCCATTTCCCCTAGGCGTTGCCTTTCTGCGGTGCATTGCTTCGCGTGGGCGAAGCCGTGCCTTAGCGCTATGCACCCTACGAAACTACGAAACCCTGAAAATCAAACCTGATGATGCACTAGCCCAACATTTTCCGGTCCCCTCGCCCCCTGGGAGAGGGCTAGGGTGAGGGGCCGAGGTGTGCCACGATAGAACGGTTAGAGTATTTACACCGTCCAGTACTAGCTCCGTTGCCAGCGCCAACGCCTGTCGGCTGCGTGCTATGTAAACCCTCGTCTCGGCTACTGCGGGACTCCAACTGTTCTGAGCAATTTACGCGAATAGCAACCGGCCTTTGGGTTCTGGGATAGATCGCCCTAGTTCCTGTGCCGTTGTAATCCATTCTTGAATCACCACTTCGACATTTTGTTTGCACCGCTTCTTGGTAGGTTTCGCCATCCGCCGCACAACCGGGTAGTTCAGGGACTTCGACAATGAAGGCTTGATCAATCTCACTCCACTGGAGAGTCAGTGCATAGCGATAGACCATGGTTAAGCCACCTGAAAGAATTGCTGGGGAACGGGCAAAGTCTCACCCGCTGCGATCGCTGACTCGACCAAGAGTTCCAGCACCTCTTGGGCATTTTGAAAGGCTTCGGCGTAGGTTTCGCCGTGGGTGACGGGCTGCATCACATTTTCAAATTCGGGTAGGAACACGACAAAACAACTATCTTCCTCTGACCATTGGATGACGATTGTGTACTTCATCCCTCAGAATCCTCCAGTTTTTTCAATGTATCCAACGCTTCATCAACCTGCTTTTCTAAATAGGTCTTGGCATCACTGCCGTCTTTTCCAGCAATAATGATGGATTTAGATAGCCTAGGATGAGACCATTTGCCGTGACTACCTTTTGCAGGCTTGTAAGTGAATCCTGCCTTTAACAATAAACTTTTCAACTCTCTGATCTTCCTGGGCATGGACTCGCACCATCCTCCTCACCTTTGAATTCTGAATTTTGCATTTTTAATTGTAACGCCTTGCACTCGGCTTGGAGGGGAATACCTAGCTTCGTTGCCAGCGCCAACGCCTGTCGGCTGCGTGCTATGTAAAACCTCGTCTCGGCTACTGCGGGACTCCAACCCTTCTGAACGATTTATGCAAATAGCAATCGACCTTTAGAGGGTGTCTGAGAAGTAGAAAGGCCCTCAAAAACGCTACTCTATCAGTCAGTAAGTACACTTGATAGGGTTTTTGAGGGCAATGCGATTATCCTACCCCACCGATTTGACTGATGAACAATGGGATATTCTCTCTCTCTTGATTCCTCCGGCGAAGCCTGGTGGACGACCTCGGAGCACGGATATGCGAGAAGTGGTCAATGCGATTCTGTACGTTCTGGACAATAGCACCAAGTGGCGGTGCTTACCCCATGATTTCCCGAAGGCCAAAACGGTCTACCATTATTTTCGCCAATGGCGCAATGATGGGGTGTGGGAACACATCAATCACCGATTGCGGGAGTTGGTGCGGTTAACGGAGGGGCGCGAAGCGTCTCCCAGTGCAGCGGTGATGGATAGTCAGTCGGTGAACAGCGATGTCTACATTTCGGAGTCGGTCGGCTTCGATGCAAACAAAAAGGTCAAAGGTCGGAAGCGAAACGTGGTGGTCGACACAATGGGTTTAGTGCTGATGGTTGTGGTTACCGCAGCGAGTCTCCCTGAGCGGGATGGCGCACGAAAGGTGCTAGAAAAAATGCATCAGGTTAGTCAGTGGTTCACTCGCCTGTGTGTCATTTGGGTTGATGGGGGATATAGCGGTAACGATTTCATGAAAGAGATCATGGACCGCTTTCGATGGGTGATTGAGGTGATCAAGCGCCCCGACTGTGCGCAGGGATTTGTGCTGTTACCCAAGCGGTGGGTGGTGGAGCGCACATTTGGCTGGTTTACTTTTTGCCGCCGCTTGAGTAAAGACTATGAGCGCCTACCAGAGACCGCTGAGGCATGGATTTATGTGGCCAATATTCGAGTCATGTTAAGGCGACTAACGTGCTAATTCATACCTACATTCCAGCTTTTCAGACACCCTCTTAGGTTCTGGGATGGATCGCCCTAATTCCTGTGCCGTTGCAATCCATTCTTGAATCACTACTTCGACATTTTGCACCGCTTCTTGGTAGGTTTCGCCGTAATTAGTCACCGCAACAAGAGGGGGCTATTGCGAATGAGGGGAAAATCGGTAAAGTAAGAGTCATGACGATTCAGCCGCCCTCAGACCTGAACCTGCCGGAGATCGCCCCCGAAGAGCAAGGGGCGAGGTATTGGTATGAGCGCTACTGCGAGCAATGCTCAGAGACTGAGCGCCTCAAGCAACGGGTGAAAGAGCTAGAGGAACAGTTCGAGACGTTGGGCGAGAAGCTCAAGAAAGTGACCGGGCGCACCAGTGAAACGAGCTCTCAGCCGCCCTCTGCTGATGGCCCAAAGAAACCGAACCGGGATAAACGCAAGCCCCAACGCAAACGAGGCCCCAAATACAACCACCCCGGTACGACGCGCAATGGCTTTGGTTGGATTGATCACACCATATTGCTCGACGTGGAGAAATGCCCTGTCTGCGGCGGTGCCGTCGAGCGCCAACCCCAGGGGACAAAACGCCAGCAAGTAGCTGAACTGGTGCCAGACCTCGTCGAGATTTGGGATTACGAGCGCCCGTTGTATCGGTGTCCGGCCTGCGGGTGGCAAGGCCACCAGGAGTTGCCTCTGGGGTGCCGGGAGGGGTTTAGCTATGGCGGACGGTTGAGTAGTGTGGTGGGCTGGTTGGGGTATGGGGGCAACCTATCCTGGTCAAAACAGCGTTATGTCGTCGAGAGCATCTTCGGTGTTCCGATGTCTCAGGGGAGTTTAGCAAAGCTGCATCAGTGGTTTTGTGAGGCTCTGCAACCTGCCTATGAGCAATGGTGGAGCTGGATTCAACAACCGGGGGTGCGCTGTGTCGATGAGACCAGCTATCGCTTGAACGGGGTGAACCATTGGATTTGGATCGCCACCGCCCCGGAGTGCTGCGCCCTGTTCTTTGCCCCGACCCGCAGTTCAGCCGAAGTCAAGACACTTTTGGGCGAGGACTTCGCAGGCATTCTCAGCAGCGATTGCTGGTCGGCCTATGGGCCGCAATCTGCGGTCGCCAAACAGAAATGCTGGGCTCACCTGGAGCGGGAGCTAAAGGCGTTAACCACATCTCGGTTCTCAGAAAACCGGGAATTCGCCCACCGGATCTTCCCCATTATCTACACCGCTCGCCAAGCCCACCGGGACTATCATCAGGGGCAGCTCAGTCGGGCTGAACTCCAGGCTCTGCGGCCCATCATTGAGGCGGAGTTAGCCTATGTCCTAGAGCATCCTCTCCACGGACGCTGGGCTGCGGATGCCCAAGGGTTGGCGAATCGGTTTCGGCGGCATTGGGCAGACTGGTTCACATTTCTTTCCCAGCCTGAGGTCAAACCGGACAACAATGATGCAGAACGGGGTCTACGGCCCGTGGTGATTCATCGCAAAGTCAGTGGCGGTGCCCGCAGTGATTGGGGCGCTCAGTTAGTGGCGATGATGTTCAGTTTTCTTGAATCCATGCGTCGTCAGGGTAAAAACGCCGTAGACCACCTCTTTGAGCTCATCGCCTCATCGGGGTGCTCCCCTCCTGCTCTCTTACCGGGATAATCCTGGGTCTCTGGAGGCTTTCTCATTAAGCCTCTCCTATTGCGGTGACTAATTACGTTTCGCCATCCGCCGCACAACCGGGTAGTTCAGGGACTTCGACAATGAAGGCTTGATCAATCTCACTCCAGTAAATAATGAGTTCGTACTTAATCATCATCTAGATCATCAGGTAACGTCAGGATTTCGTCCTCAATGAGCGCTGGCAGTTGCTCTGTGTGAACGTGAAGATGGCAGACAGAGCCAGTCAGCTCCGCTAGAATATCGCCTTTTTGATCATCGGTGAGGTTGGTGAGCTTGAGTTGGCTGAGTAAAAACACAACCTTTTCACATTCCTCGCCTAGCTCCGCCAAAAGGGTGCATAGGGTGGAACTTACTTGGATGGGCTGCTGAATACTAGAGATCATTTTCCTCGCCTCAATCGTTTTTCTGCTCTGGCTAAACTTTTCTGCAAACCCGCGATTTCCTTCTGCCAATAGTTAATTAGATTCTCATCTGGAACAGTTTTTTGCTGTTCATGGGCAATTTTTTCATGGTGGATCTCTATCTGCCGTCGAATGCTGTCAACGGACTTACGGAACTTTTTCTTGGACAATCACACCTCCTTATAGCGGATTTCATAATTATGCGGCACAATAGCAGCAATGGGTGAACCAGCTTTTAATGTCCGCTTCAGAGATGTCCTCAAAGGCTATTTCAAGGGCTTCTGATAGCGCTTGATAAGTCCGTGCCCCCAGTGCCCTGAGAATTGACTTTAGCTTTGACCAAAAGTTCTCAATCGGCGAGAAGTCCGGCGAATAGGGCGGCAGATATACCAGACGTGCCCCTGCGGCCTCAATCAACTCCCGAATCATGTCGTCCTTATGAATGGAACAGTTGTCCATCACGACACAGGCCCCTGGCCAAAGGTTGGGCACCAGGCGAGTGGCCACAAATGCCTCAAAACTCAAGCCGTCAAAGGCTCCTAAAATCACCGCCGAAGCCACTACCCCAGCCAAGCTTAACCCTGCCACCAGGGACACATTCTTCCCCCGCTTGGGCTGTTCTCCATAGGCTCGTCGGCCTTGCAGCGCCCAGGCAAACAACCGAATCAACCCCAGATTAATCCCCGACTCATCGATAAACACCAAGTCTTCAACTCGGATGTCTCGAATCTCATCCCAGTACTCCCCTCGCAACCGCTGTACCCGATCACTCACCTTGTCACTGGGGTGAAGGGCTTTTTTTTTACGGGTGAACTGAAGCCGCTTCATCACCCGACACATCGTGGATCGACTCACCGTCACCCCATACTGTTGAGCCACTTCGGCGCGAAGCTCATCTAAGGTCAGATCAGGGTTCGCTTCAACGAAGGCTTGAACCCNCTGCATCTGCGCCTCATCCAGTTCCCTCGGTCGCCCAGGACTGGTCTTGGGGGCAAGCTCACCCGTTTCCCGATACTGCTTCAGCAGTTTCACGATAAAACTTAGAGTCACTCGAAATCGCTGGGCTAACTGGCGCTGCGAAATGCGCTCGTTCTCATAGGTCTCAATAATCTTCTGTCGCAAATCGGTGCTGTAGGCCTTCATCGGCTCCTCGCGCTTTTTCTACCCGCTATTCGTACCACATCTTTGTGAAATCCGCTATAGCCACCAAAAATTAGCTGATCCCTAACATCTCTATTCTCTGCAATCTTTCCGGCTTCCCTCCAGTCTTCAACTCGACAAAAATGCTCAAATGCCTCCAAGTAGCCGCGCACGGTTTCCAGGTTGGGAGCATCCGGGGCGGGTTGGTACTCCGTGAGCCAGAGGTGGGCGGCTTGGCGTTCGGCGGCTTCCCAGATGGGTGGGGCAGCTTTGAGCAGGGCGTAGGCGACGGCGCGGATGAGGTTGTGTTGGCGGACTAAGAGGGGAGTGGGTGGATGGGTGGATGGGTTTGGGGGTAAGGCGTATTCGACGAGGTGGCGATCTTGGAGGGTGTCGAAGGCGGCTTGGGGGTCGCCATCGGGCAGCATGGCGTGCCAAAACTCGATGGGCACAGGGCGGCGGAAGACCGCACTGGCGCAGAGCATTTGGCGGGCGGGTTCGGGGAGGCGTTGGAGGGTTTGCTCCACCCGCTGACGGACGCGGCGACGGAAGAGGCGGCTGCGATCGAGCTTGGTGGCGGTGGCAGGCGTGGTGGGGGTGAATTCGGCCTCGTAGTGGTGCCAGTATTGGCGGATGTTGCCCAGAAAGGGGCGCTGGCGGACTTCCTCAGCAATCACCTGCAACACCAGGGGATGCCCGTCGTAGAAGGCTCCAATGCGTTGAAGGATTTCCCAGTCGGTATCGGTGGGGGTTAAGCCTAGGTTTTGGAATAGGGTGCGCTGTTCGTCGGGGGTCCAGCCCTGGAGGGGTTCGCAGTGCCAGAACTGGGGATAGCGGGAGGCGACGGCATCCAGGTCTCCGGGGATGTATTGGCTGGTGAGGAGCAGTTGGCTGGGGCAGTCGGTACCCGCCAGGATTTTTTGCAGCAGATCCAGCCAGAGGGGGTCGCAAAACTCACTCCAGCCCTCCTGCTCATTGCCCCGCAGCAATCGCTCCAGGGAGTCAATTTGCAAGCGGCAGGGCTGGTGGTGCAGCCGTTGGAGAATGTGCTCCACCAGGTTGGCGGGATCTTGCTGATCCGCCAGGGTGGGTTCTTCCCCCAGTTCCCGCAACAGGGCCGCGCCACTGTTGGCAAAGTCGGGGGCGAGGCTGAGAGTTTCATATAGTCTAAAGCAATAGTAGGGCAGGGCGTTGCCCTCATCCCCTAGCCCCTTCTCCCCAGGGAGAAGGGGAACCGGATTGTAGTCCCTCGCTCCTTGGGAGAGGGATATCGGGAGAGGGGCATCCATCAGATTAGCCACCACCCGTTCCGCCAGGGCCGTTTTGCCGATGCCCGTCATGCCTGCGATCGCCAAAATCCGGCAACTGCCCTGGAGACAAGCGGTGAGGGTTGCCGTTTCAGCGGTGCGTCCGACGAAGGTGGCGGGATTATAGGTGGAAAATTGGGGCGGCGGCACCGCAGACCGAGGCTGGGATACCGCCGGGGATTGCAGCGGCAGCGTCAACCAGAGGGAGTCCTTGGGGTGGGCCGCCTGGTTTTGGGCTTGAAGATCGGGAAAGTGGCTGAATACGGTCGAAACCGGAATCAGGAGTCCGCCCAAGTCCGTTGAGCGGCTGCGGGTGACACTCACCACCCCGCACACCAGCCCCGTTTCCCAGTTGAGGGCCGGGGAACCGCTGTGCCCCGGTCGCACCTGCCCCGCCTGGGCCTTAATCAGGGTCACCCCTTGCTCCTGCACCTCGCCCTCACACTGAATCGTCACCGATCCCCCATCGGGGAAGTCATCGGGATAGCCATAGACATACAACCGATCAAAGGGGTTGAAGGTTTCGCTCAGCAACACCGAGGGCGTTTGTTCGCCCTCGGTGGGTGCAATCTGCAATAGGGCCAGATCAACGGGCGGCGGCAAACTCTGCTCTACCCTGGCCGTCGCCCACGCTTGCCCCCGCCACCAGACCGGAATCACCTCGTACCCTGCCACCACATGGGCACAGGTGAGAATGTGATTGGGCGTGACCAAAAAGCCCGTGCCCCAATTGCTGGAATTAGCCGGGACAAGCTTAACCGTGCAGTGCTGAAGCAGGCGATCGCGGGATGACGGCATCGGCAAGTAGGGGGCGCTAAGGGGCGGGCTTGTCTGATTTTGGCTTGTTTTCCCACTCCAGGGTAATTTCTAAATTGGCGGTGCCCGTACCCCGGACAATGGCGGCGACTAAACTGCCTTGCTCAATGCCGATCGCTAAACCATATTTCACCGTGGCTTTGGTGGGCTTCGCCGCCTGAATCGGGGCCGCGATGACCTGGGAAATTTTTGCGATCGCTCTACCCACCGAGTCAAAAGGCAAGGTTCCGGCCCGCACCTGCTCCCGTCCGGTTTCCGTGACTTCAACCTGAGCGATCAGGCCATCCCCCAAGTCCACCGAGATCAATTCAGTCCGCCTATCTAAATCTGACATTTATGGTTGCTCAAACGTTATGCGGCTCAAAAGTTAGTCGCATTTTAGCCCCATAACTTGATCGGTATTTGGAATCAACATTTGGGTTTGCCCTTAGTACTGGGCAGCATAAATATCCTTCCCGTTTTCTAACGACGAGGCAGAGCCTCGGTGAGGATTCCCAGGCAGAGCCTGGGAACCAGGAAAGAAGTTTCGTAGGGTGCATATCCCATCGATGCTGGGGATAGGACTGAATAAACCATAGCCTAGTTGACATTGCTTCTCATAAAGCAGAGGATAAGTCCAGATACAGCTATCGGATTTGAAAGCTATGGGGCAGTTCTTGAGTCTAATTTGCCGGGGCACTGGAGCTGCCATCATTCTGACCTTAATGACACTGGTTAAACTCCCCTCATCCTCAGCCGAGATCCGAGAGATCAACGGCTGTGTCATTGAACCGGGCACAGACTGTACCCATGTAGAGACAGGTCTCAAGTACAAAGACCTGAATGGTGTTGACCTCAGCGGCGCTAATCTTTCCGGCATCACCCTCCACGGATCCTCACTACGGGGGGCCAATCTCAGGGGAGCCAATCTGCGAGGCACGGAATTTGATATGGCCGTGCTCACGGATGCGGACTTGTCGGAGGCTGACTTGACCGATGCCTACCTCAGTCTGTCCATAGTGACGAACATTAACTTACAGGGCGCTATTCTCACCAACGTGGATCTGCGTTATGCCCAGGGGATTGACTCCGCCAATCTGGAAGGCGCTCAATTTTGCCACACCACTCTGCCGGGGGGGATTGTCCGCAACGATCATTGTTGAAGCCATTGTTGAGGCAGAACCAGAAGGACGGTTGTTAATGGGCAATTGCCTGGGACACAGACTGGGGTAGGATGCTGAGAATACTGGCGGGTGTCACGCCTGATTGACCCGAGCCATACCAAGTCCAGAAGTGGAGTTTTCCACCGGGGAAACTCCACTTCTGGACTTGGGCAAGGTTTATATATCCTGCTTCTTTCTCTGACCATGGCCTTTCAAGCATCACTTAGGGATATTGCGATCGCGCTCCAAGGCAAGTTCCCGCCCTCCGTCGATATCCGGCAAGACATTGCCGTTACCGGCGTCTCCACCGATACCCGCCAGATTCAACCCGGCGATCTATTCTTTGCCCTCCAGGGAGACAGCTTTGATGGCCACCAGTTTGTGGCCGCCGCCCTAGCAGCGGGAGCCGTGGCCGCCGTGGTGCAGCGGCCCGTGGTCGGAACCGAATCCTGCCTCCTGGTACCCGATACCCTCGCCGCCTACCAACGCCTTGCCCAATGGTGGCGACAGCGCCTCGCCATCCCCATCGTCGCCATTACCGGCTCCGTAGGCAAAACCACTACCAAGGAATTGATCGCCGCCGCCCTCTCAACCCAGGGCAACGTGCTCAAAACCCGCGCCAACTACAACAACGAGATTGGCGTCCCCAAAACCCTGCTAGAGCTGAGCCCAGACCACGACTTTGGCGTGGTGGAAATGGGGATGCGGGGACCAGGGGAAATCGCCCTACTGACCCAAATCGCCCAACCCACCGTGGCGGTGATCACCAACGTCGGCACCGCCCACATTGGTCGCCTGGGGTCAGAACAGGCGATCGCCGATGCTAAATGTGAACTTCTGGCCCAGCTCGCCCCCGAGGGCATCGCCGTCCTTAATGCTGAAAATCAGCGCCTGATGGTCACCGCAGCAGGGGTGTGGTCAGGTCGCCAGATCAGCTTTGGCCTGACCCAGGGAGATGTCCAAGGCCAAGAGGGACCAGAAAACACCCTCCTCGTGGATGGGCTGACCATTCCCCTGCCCCTGCCCGGTCGCCACAATGCCTTGAACTACCTAGCCGCGATCGCAGTCATGCGCGCCCTAGATCTGGATTGGACCCAGCTCCAAACCAGAATAGAGGTGACCCTACCGGCGGGTCGGGGGCGTCGCCTTACGCTCCCCGAAGACATCGTGATCCTAGACGAAACCTACAATGCCGGGGTGGAATCCATGCAGGCCGCCCTCCACCTCTTGGCGGCAACCCCTGGCCAGCGGCGCATCGCCGTCCTAGGCACGATGAAAGAATTAGGCACCCATTCCCTAGCCCTGCACCGCCAAGTAGGAGCAACGGTACAGCAGCTAGGCATTGATCAGCTCCTGATCCTGGCGGATCCGGCAGAGGCAGAGACCCTAGCCGCCGGGGCCGATCCAGTCCCATCCCTGGCCTTCCCCGATGCCGACAGCCTCACTGCTCACCTACGCACCCTAATGCAGCCAGGAGATCGCCTCCTTTTCAAAGCCTCCCGCGCCGTAGCCCTAGATCAAGTCGTGGCCACCCTCCTAAAAGGGCTACCGTCTCTACATAACTCCTAAAACCCTCGCAGACAGGGCTTGCCCCACCCTGCGGAATAACCACATTTCATTTTCAAAGACCGTCGTAGCCTCGGTTGAACCCTGCCTTCGCGCAGCGTCTCCGCCAAGAGAAAACCCACAGAGACGCGGGCTCAACGGTCATCCCGGATCGCTATATTCCATACCGTAGGGGCGAAAGGCTTTTCGCCCTTTGCAGAATTGTGCATAATCAGCTAAACACCATAAATACCCAGACCTGCAACAGGATTAAAGTAATCCCCGGTATCCCAGTCGGGATATAGTAGTTTTAATGACGGCACAGGATTTGGCAGTGATGAACTCCGAGGAAGCCAGCTTCTACTACTTCGCCTACGGGTCCTGCATGTGTCCAGTGGACCTCAAACGATCCCTGGGGGAAAGCACCCACCACTACGTCCTTGGCCCTGCCACCCTGCCCCACTATCGTCTTGGATTTTTCTGGCGTTCAGAGCGACGCAACTGTGGCGTCCTAGACGTAGTTAAGGATCCAACCGCCTCCGTAGAAGGTGTCCTCTACCGTCTGCCCCAGCGCCTCAGCCCCCTCCTAGATGCGCGGGAGATCGGCTACAACCAAGAGAAGGTCTCCGTGTGCTGCAACGGCGTCACCTATTCCACCGTGCGGACCTACACCGTCATCGAAAAACTCTCCCAAGAAATTGCCCCCAATGACTGGTATTTCAATGTGGTGCTGCGGGGGGCCTACACCTGTGGCCTACCGGAGCAATATTGCTGGAAATTATTCCACCACATGCACCACCTCCAACGCTCCCAGAGCTGGTCCCTACCCCAGTCTGCCTAGTACAGAAACGCCCCTCACCGTTCGACTGAGATCACGCCTCATCCTAGTACCGCAGGATGATATTTTGGCCTGTCTTTTGTTCGCAAAATAAATACTCTATCCTTATCCTTACTTCATCCTTACTTCTTAGGCACTGCCCGGATTTCTATGTTGAGGCCCGTGATTTTCGTATTTTTCATAGGCGGCGACAATCCGCTGCACTAGGGGGTGGCGGACCACATCCGAGGCGGTGAGCCGACAAAACGCTACCCCCTCTACCCCCGCCAAAATTTTCTGCGCCACCGCTAGCCCCGATGGTTGGCGCGTATCCAGGTCGGTTTGGGTCGTGTCCCCCGTCACCACCATGCGGGACTGAAATCCTAACCGCGTCAGCACCATCTTCATCTGGGCCGGGGTCGTATTCTGGGCCTCGTCCATGATTACAAAGGCATTGCTGAGGGTCCGGCCCCGCATATAGGCCAGGGGGGCAATTTCAATCATGCCCCGGTCCATCAGATGGGGGATTTTCTCTGGGTCAATCAACTCATGGAGGGCATCGTAGAGGGGCCGCAGGTAGGGATTCACCTTTTGCTGAAGATCTCCCGGCAGAAAGCCTAATCTTTCCCCCGCTTCCACTGCTGGGCGGGTCAAAATCAGGCGTTCGTAGTCTCCACTCAAGAGCGCCTGAACCCCCACCATCGCCGCCAAAAAGGTCTTTCCGGTCCCCGCTGGCCCCGAACAAAAAATCAGATCATGCCGCTTGAGCGCCTGCACGTACTGGCGCTGGCGAAAGGTTTTGGCCCGAATCACCTCACCCCGGCGGGTGCGGGTTACGACTTCAGTCTGCATCGCCTGGAATTCTTCTAGGCGATCCCCTTCCAAGGCTTGACGTGCGGTCAAAATATCGGCACGGCTGAGGGGGTTTCCCTGGCTGCACAGGGGTTCCAAGAGTCCGATCAGCCGTCGGCTCAGCTCCACCGCATTCTCAGGGCCAGAAATGCGAATCTCCTGTCCCCGCAGGACCACAGTGGCCCCCGTTTGCTGGGACAGGAGATTCAGATTTTCGTTTTGGTAGCCTGAGAGTGCGATCGCACTTTCAGGACTGGGCAAGCTGACGACAATGGTCTGCATATTGCAGGTGGAGCCTAATCCCCTTGGGTGCGAGGTCGGGGCCGGGGTCGGGGCCGAGGACTCTCGTCACGGCTGGGAGCATCGTTGTTTTGGGGAGCGCTTTTATGGGGAGCGCTTTTATGGGGAGGACTATGGCGGGGAGCATGGTGCTCTTCGTCTGCGGGGGACATGCCATAGACATCTAGGTGAGCCACCTGCCCGGCGATCGCGGCGGTCGCCCTCAACACCGTGCGAATAGCCTGGATATTACGCCCCCCGCGACCAAAGACGCGCCCTCGATCATCCCCTTCAAAGGCGACTCGTACCCAAACCTTACTGGCGTTGGCCGCAGTTTCACAATCGATCTTGAGGGAGTCCGTTACTTCTAAAAAGGGCTCCATCAAGAACCGCACCATCGCCGGATAGTCCGGTGGGCTGGGGGCCACAGGGTTAACCAATGGCTCAGGACTCGGAGGATTTAAGCTGCTCGAAGACATTGGCCTTTGTCAGAATGTGCTGCACCGTTTTGGTGGGCTGGGCTCCCTGCTGGAGGCGGCGCACAATAGCGGGCACCTCTAGACGGGTTTCATCAGTCCGGGGATTGTAGTATCCCAGTTCCTCTAAGGGTCGGCCATCTCGTCGAGAGGTGCTGTTGACCGCTACAATCCGGTAGCTGACCTCCCGCTTTTTACCAAAACGCTTCAAACGCAACTTAATCATGAATGGTTGTGGACTTCGCTAAACACTGTTACGCAGGAGTGCAGGACTTAGCCAACGCCCGGAAACCCAATTCCGGAAACGCACACTCTTGACCAGTCTCTAATCTTAGCAGGCTACCCAGGTTCTCATAAAGCCCCCTGAGCAAAATCGCCAGAATTGGTCCTCTGTAGGGGCCTAAGGCGTAGAGATTAAATTAGCCTGTGGGATAGCCGTCCCGGCTGTCCATTGAGCCTGGGATAGCCGTCCCGGCTGCCCAGGGTCAGGCATTCTGCCTGACCCACAAGAATTGCAGATTAATAAAGGATCTAAATTCCGAGGTAGGGGCGCACGGCTGTGCGCCCTCAGGGATGTACGCAATCCAACTGCATGTCGCTATAGGGGTGCGAGAGGTGCGATCGCACTTGTTAGGGAATTGGGATCAATTCCCGCCTTGTGGGCCGCCATCACCCCAATCGCCGCCAGGTAGGAGGGCACCCGAATCGCCCGGAGCCCGAGGGCTTCCGGCGACACCGATAACGCTGTCCTGTTCTCCTCCACCGCAATGATCGGCACCCGCCGACTCAGGGTCAGCACCGCACTGCCGCCGCAGGCCGTCGCGGGCACCACCACCGCATCCACTTGATGCGCCCAGAGGGTTCCACCCAAAAGGGGATCCTCCCTGGAACCAGACTCCGTTACCCCTTTCGTCCCATCCCCCTTCGTCACGAACTGGGGGGCGCGACTCAACCCCGCCAGCACACAGGGCAAAAAGGTGTAGCCGATTTCCTCCGCCGCCGCCTTGGGGGCAACTGTAGCGTCAAAGGGCAGGGGTAACAGGGCCGGAGCATGGGCGCAGGGCACCTGGAACTGGCGCACGACAAGATGGCTGATCACCGCCTCCGCCCCCGCTAAGGGATCCACCCCCTGGCCCTGGCGATACTGGTGTAGAGCCGGGGAATCAACGTCATCGGGAAAGCGGGCCACCACTGCGATCGCATTTGCCCCCGCCTGCAACAGCCGTTCCGCCCCCCGTAACAATGCCCCCGGATTAGCAATCGTGCCCCAAGTGGCCCCCGAAGCAGCCCGGTCTAAAGTCACCCCCAGCGGGGCATCGGTGACACCATAATCCGTCAAGGTTATGCCCAGGGTGGCCCGCGCCGCCGCCGCCGCTTGCAGGTGGCGTCCCCGCAGGTCCGGCTCAATGGCCGCATCCAGCAATAGCCCCACCCGGTTATGGTGCACCGGAGCCAATCCCCAATCCCCCGCTGCAAACCGATCCAACCCGTACCCCTCCACATAGAGAGCCTGGGGGAGGGGCCAGTAGAGCTGGGCTCCATTCAGAACATTGGGATGGGTGATCAGGATATCAGCCACCTGGGCCATAGCCCGCGCCACAGGCAGTGCATCCCCGGCATAGCCACCAATGGCAGCGCCAATTCCCGTGGGGACAATCAGGACAGCGATGTAGGGCCGAGTCATTCCCCAGCGGTCACGCCAGCGGTCACCACCGCCTCTACCTGAGCCGTTTGAGCGGTCTCATCTACAGCGGTCACCGCCCAGCGCAGGGGCTCTCCCCGTTTTTGCAGTTCCGCCTCCACTGCCCTGGGGAGATCGGCGGGATTTTCGGTCAGGGTGATCTCAGCGCTGATGAAGTGGGTTGTCATGGGTCAGAATCCTGAAGTGTAGAAACTGTGGATGGTCTAGTAGGACGACTAGTGCTGCAAGGCAGAAGGATGAAGGATGAAAGGGGATTCCGGGACACATAAGGGCTTCTGCGTTAGCAGATAGGTGGGTCACTTCCGCCGCAGAGTACTAGTACCGCACGGTGTAAATCAGCCCACCATTGTCGCGTCAGCCCAACATTTTCCGGTCCCCTCTCCCCGTGGGAGAGGGTTAGGGTGAGGGGCCGAGGTGTATCACGATAGAACGGTTAGGGTATTTACGCCGCAGAGTGCTGTAACACCCTACTTAGGTTGGCCAAACTGCTTTTCGTAGACAATATCTTCCTTTTCCGTTTCCAGTTTCAAGTCAGAGCGGGGATAGGACACACAGAGCAAGGCGTAGCCCTCCGCTTGGAGGTCTGGGCTTACCCCCATCCCCTCGTCTTGGTTTACCTCACCCTCTGTAATCAAGGCGGCACAGGTGGTACAAACCCCCGCACTACAGGAATAGGGAATTTCGATCCCCGCATCCTGGGCCGCTGCTAGTACCGTCTGGTCAGCAGCCACTTGAAGCTGATGCAGGGTGCCTTGATGATTAATTTCAACCGTATAGGTCTCTGCCATGGGTCTTGGAATCAAAATCCGTTAATTCGTCGCCGTCTTAATTCGTCACCGTAAAGGTGCTGTCAAAATCCTCCAGCAAGTCATCCATTTCCTCTAGGGCTTGGTTGACATCTATGCGAAGGGTGCCTAAATCAGGCTGCTCCAGCAGTTTCAGCAGAACTTCCCGCTTACTGCGGATGAGCTCAATGCGATCGCGAATCGCCTGTGTATCCATGCTTCAGGTCCAGGTTGTATAACACTCCAGCTTCCCAGCATAGGAAACTTTCACCACTTTAGGCGACTAGAAGCCCTCTTGATCCGCCAGCACCGATGCCTAATCAGCACCGATGCATCAACACCAAACGGAATTTTATGAAGAAGCTCCAGAATTATCGCGCTTTTTTCGTTTGGGCCTTTTTTTAGGTGTAAATCCCTTAGACCCAAAAACCAACCTCAGCTCTCTGCCTCTAGCTGCTTCTCTACCTTGTCTGCCTTCAGCATGTGGTAAGTGATCAGCAATTGCGTTAGGGCTAGAGGATAGCTTTGCAGCGTTTCTCCGGTGGTGCCCACCAGCTTACCAATGTTGTCGTTGCCCTCAATGCTGCAAAACCGCCCCAGATAGGGCACTTCACTACAGAGAATGCGTTCCAGTTCCTGCACCTGTTGCTGGGTGGCATTGCCGTCAATCTCCAGGACATCCACCGGCTTGCCCATGTCTCGGTCCAGCACCAGCCGTACCGCATCGCCCAGGTGGTTGCCCTTGTCATCCAACAAATGGGTAAAGTCCGGGTGGGGAATGGTGGGACGCAGAACAAGGCGTACATTCAGCAGCAGGTCATCCTGATCGGTCTTGTCGCTGGGGGGATAAAAAGACACAATCACATCGGCCCACTGCCGTTGGGGCTGGATAAAGGCCGTAGAATCCGATTCTCGCTGTTTGAGTTGCTCCAGCACCTGGGCCTCAGTGTAGCCCCGCTTGCTCGTATCTCGCTTGACCTTCCACGTGGCCCGCAAGGGTTCTGGGGGAGCCAAGTACACCATCACGTCATAGCAGTTGCGGGCGGTGGCGGTGGAGTAGCCCAACAACCCCTCCACAATCACAAACTTACGGGGTTGGATATATTCAGGAGGATCAAAGGCCCCGCTGGAATGGTTGTAAATTGGCTTCAGGATGGACTTGCCTTCCCGCAACAGCTCTAGGTGCTGCTCAATAATGTCTAGATAGTTGCAGTCCGGATGCAGTGCGGAAATGCCCATTTCCTTCCGCTGCTGGCGATCGTAGCGATGGTAGTCGTCGGTGCAGATGGCGGTCACTTGATCTTCGCCTAGGATTTGGGCAATCCCTCGGGTCAAAGTGGTTTTACCGGCTGCGCTGTCGCCCACGATACCGAGAATGATGGGACGGCTGGGCATAGTTCCTCCTGGCTGAACTTGGACAGGGAACCTGATCCAAGAATGTGTGTCAATTCTAGGGATCTATGGTTCCCGACTCAAGACACATAACTCAAGACACCTAGGGCAGGTGGGGGCTTGCCCATGGTGGCAACCCCTGGGAATAGAGTCGGATTTTCCTGTTATGACTCCAATTTGGCGCGGTGATAGTAGCCCCGCACGAGGCGAATTTCGTCATAGGAATAGCCATCACCCAAGCGATCGCGGATTTCCCCCAGCCGATCACCGCCCACCTCCTCCAACGCCGCCCAGATGGTCTGCTGTCGTTCCGGCGACACCAGATCATCCAGCTCCACCCCATCATCCGCCTCAATCAGGTCCGACAAATGACGAATGATGGTGCTGCGCCGCAGGTCACGGAGCTCCGCAATCTGATCGGGGGAATGGCCCTGTTGGTAGAGTTGCCGGGTAATGGCATGGGTATCTCCGGTTTGGAGGGGCGGCGGGGGTGTAGCGGTAGCGGTGATGCCCTGCTCTCCACAGAACGCCGTGATTTCCTCCACAAAGGTTTGACCGTACTGTTCTAGCTTGCGGCTGCCGACCCCGGAAATGCGGGCAAAGGCATCTAGGGACTGAGGCAGTCGCTGGGCCATTTGTCGCAGGGTAGTTTCCGTAAACACCACATAGGGCGGCACCCCCTGGGCATCTGCCAGTCGTTTCCGCAGCGCCTTTAGGCGGGCCAAGAGTCCATCCTCCGTCGCCGAAGTCGTTCCCGTCGCTACGCCTTGGAGTCCTTCCGGCATGGCCACCTCTACGGTGAGTTGTTTCCGCAATACCTGCCAACTGGCGGCATTCAGTTTCAATACGGGAAAGCCATCTACGGTTTCTTCCAAAAGGCCCTGGTGCAGGAGCGATCGCCCCAGGATTTTCCACTCCTCCGCCGTCCGGTCCTTGCCGATGCCGTAGGTGGAGAGCTGGTCGTGTTGGAGATCGCGAATCCGTTTTTTCCCCGACCCCCGGAGGACATCGATAATGTGGGTCATGCCAAAGCGTTCTCGGCAGCGGGCTACGCAGGAAAGGAATTTTTGGGCCTCGATGGTCCAGTCCTGTTTGGGTTTGGGAAAGCGGCAGTTATCACAGCGATCGCAGGACTCACTGAGAAATTCGCCAAAATAACCCAACTGAATTTGACGGCGGCAGACGGTGCTTTCGGCATAGTCAATCACCTGGCGGAGCTGCTGGCGGGCAATATTTTGCTCCCGTTCGTCGGGCTTTTGGTCGATTAAATAATTGACGGTGGAGACATCGGCATAGCCAAAGTACACCGTGCAGTGGGCAGGCTCCCCGTCTCGTCCCGCCCGCCCTGATTCCTGGTAGTAGCTTTCGAGGGTGCGGGGCAGATCGTAGTGGACCACAAAGCGCACATCTGGCTTGTTGATGCCCATCCCAAAGGCGATCGTGGCTACCATCACCCGCACATCGTCTCGAATAAAGCGCCGCTGATTTTCTGCGCGGGTCAGGTCCGGTAGCCCCGCATGGTAGGGCAGTGCAGCGATGCCGTCATTCTGTAACCGCAGAGCAATTTCATCCACCCGCTTGCGGCTGAGGCAGTAAATGATGCCTGCACCGTTAATACTTTGCACCTGTTGGAGTAGATGGCCGTAGGTTTGCCGATCCTTGGGTCGGACTTCGTAGTAGAGGTTGGGCCGGTTAAAGCTGGCCACCAGTACTTCAGGCTTTTGAAGCTGGAGCTGCTGCACGATATCCTGGCGCACCCGTTCTGTGGCGGTGGCGGTCAGGGCCAGCATCGGTATCCCGGCAAAGGCGGATCGGAGGCGATGGAGTTGGCGATATTCTGGGCGGAAATCGTGACCCCACTCCGAAACGCAGTGGGCCTCGTCAATGGCAAATCCCGCCAGTCCGACCTGCTGCTGGAGCCGGGTCAGGAAGGGCCAGAAGTTCTCGCTCAGCAGCCGTTCGGGAGCGACGTACAGTAACTTGGTGCGGCCCTGGAGCAGATCATATTCCCGCGATCGCGCCTCCATGAGATCTAAACTGCTATTCAGGAACGTGGCGGCAATCCCGTTATTGTTCAACGCCTCCACCTGATCCTGCATTAGGGCAATCAGGGGAGAGACCACAATCGTCACCCCCAACCGCAGAAGGGCCGGAAGCTGATAGCAGAGGGACTTGCCGCCCCCAGTGGGCATGACCACTAGGGCATCCTGCTGATTCAGGACGGCTTCAATGGCCGCCCGCTGCTGAAGGCGAAACTGGTCGTAGCCAAAAAAGTGCTTGAGGGCTGCCTCTAGGGAAGGAAAAGCAGCGGTGGAGGTGGAGGTCATAGTGCCTACTCTGATGCATTCCCCAATGGTTTCAGTGTAGTACAGGCTTACATGGGCACGACAGCTAATTTCTCTATGCGCTTAACTAGGCGTTTCAGCCCAGCTTTCATCCGGCCTAAGGGACGTTTCTGGGCGGGAAAACGCGCTGCCCCCAAAGCTTGCTGGTAGCTGGCGTAGGCTTCTCCATGGCGATTTAGCTGCTGTAGGGCTACGCCTCGAAATAGGGCTGCCCGCTCATGGCGAGGCATCAACACCAAGGCCCGATTACAGCAGGTCAAAGCTTTCTCAGGCTTTTCTAGGTGCAGGTAGCACACTGACTGAGAGACCCACAAGTCCGCCGATTCTCCCCCCAAGTTCACCGCTTGGGCGAAGGCAGCCTGGGCGGCGGCGTACTGGCCAAGATTGATTAGGGCTTCTCCCTGAAAAGCCCAATCTCGACTCCCCTGAGGTGCCCCCACAGCTTGAAAATAATCTAGGACGGCTTGGTATTGGTGCGCGGCAATAAGTTTCTCAATCTCCATACAACTGCCGAATCCTCCCCTTCGAGTTCAGCCCAGAGATCACCGTCAGTGTTCTCGCTATACCCCTGCGGCCAACTATACCGGGCTAGAGAAACCTGCTCCGTCAGTTCGTTGCAGAACGTTAACTCCAGGTTAATCCATCTCTAATCTTTGTACAATCTGACTTCCAGACTTCACCAGCACCGAAGCCACCCCGCTCTCTAGACCAGACCGTCAATGTATTGCGCTTTGTAAACAAAATGCCGTCATACCAGTATGCCGTCTTGACAGCACCGAACAGAGTCGTTACGGTAATTCCCATACCCGGGTCCAATAGATTTGAAACGCGATATGCAAGACCAGCAAAAGGCCAACAAAGTCACGCTTTATCTGCCGTCTGAACTCCACCGGCAGCTAAAGATCCGGTCTGCGGTCGATGGTGAGGCTATGTCTGCCATTGCGGAACGGGCGCTGGAGTTCTACATGAGTCATGCTGAAGTGGTCAATGACCATTCCGAGGGCTATGGTCAGACCCACCGCCTCTATAGCTGCCCTTCTTGCTCGGAGTCCCTAGTGGTACGGGACGGAGAATTGATACCGATTCAGTCTGCGATCGCACCTGCCCAGGCCGACGACCTACCCGTCGCCATGCAGGGCGTAGCAACAGGGGCCAATCTACCGGACGAAGGAGAGTTGGTGACCTGTTAGTCCCGCAGGGGGCGAATATCATTTGAAGCCAGAGCATCAGCACTGGCGCGTAGGGAATTCCCCCACCGGGAAGTATGCATGGGGCCACCAGTCACAGCGGGAGCGACGATTGTGAGAGAAGATCTCAACGTACTCATACAGGCTCAATATCCTCTGATCTATTTGGTCACCTTCGAGGAAGAACGCGCCGAGCAGATGGTCGCCGCCGTTGCTCAACGCCTACGGCCCCAGCGCCGGATATTTTCCTGGACCATGACCCACGGCATTGTGGAATATGGCCAGCCCCGTAATGTCACCCAGCACAACAGCACCGTTTCTCCCGAAGCGGCCATTGAGTGGGTGATGCGCCAGCGGGAACCCGGCATTTTTATCTTTAAGGATCTGCACCCCTTTCGCGATTCCCCCGCCGTTACTCGATGCTTGCGGGATGCTATCTCTAGCTTCCGAGACACCCAGAAAACGGTAATTCTGATGTCTCCGGTTCAGGAAATTCCCATTGAACTAGAGAAAGAGGTTGTCCTCCTCGACTTCCAACTGCCCACCATGGGAGAACTGAATCAAGTCCTCACCCAGGAGCTAGGGCAGTCCAAGAGCACCACCATCACCACCGATGTGCGGGAAAAGTTGCTGAAGGCTGCCTTGGGGCTGACTCGGGACGAAGCCGAGAAGGTATATCGCAAAGCCCGTGTCATCACCGGACAATTGACCGAAGCCGAGGTAGAAATTGTCCTGTCGGAGAAAAAACAGCTCATCCGGCGCAATGGCATCCTGGAATTTATGGAGGTAGACGAAACCATAGAATCCGTAGGGGGCTTGGAGGAACTCAAGCATTGGCTGACCCAGCGCTCCAATGCCTTTACCGAGCGTGCCCGTGAGTATGGATTGCCCCAGCCTAAAGGGATGCTAATTCTTGGGGTTCCGGGCTGCGGTAAGTCCCTAATTGCCAAGACCACCTCACGCCTCTGGGGACTGCCCCTATTGCGCCTAGATTTGGGACGGGTCTACGACGGGTCTACGGTAGGTCGCTCGGAAGCCAATTTACGGAATGCCCTGCGAACCGCTGAGTCCATTTCCCCCGCCATTCTATTTATTGATGAAATCGACAAGGCGTTTTCCGGTAGCAGCGGCTCCTCCGACTCCGATGGCGGCACCTCAGGCCGGATTTTTGGTACCTTTCTCACTTGGATGCAGGAGAAAACCTCCCCAGTGTTTGTCATGGCCACGGCTAACCGGGTGGAGCGTTTGCCCAGTGAGTTTCTCCGCAAGGGCCGATTTGATGAAATCTTCTTTGTGGATCTACCCAACGAAGAAGAGCGCAAAGAAATCTTTCATATTCATCTCCAGAAGCGGCGAGGGGACATCTCCCGCTTTGACCTCGACCAGCTCATCAAAGTGTGTGAGGGCTTTTCCGGGGCAGAGATTGAGCAGGGCTTGATCTCCGCCATGTATGAAGCCTTTGCCCAGGGTCGAGAGTTTACCCAACTGGACATTATTGCTGCGATTCGAGCTACGTTGCCCCTATCGAAGACCATGAGTGAACAGGTCACCGCGCTCCGGGACTGGGCGCGGCAGCGGGCACGACCAGCAGCAGCCTCCGTCGCTGAATATCAGCGCATGGAGTTTTAACAGGCTTTTTCTCCGGAGCCACCGGAGAAAGGGGCTAGCACTTTTGCTAGCAGCACACCAGGTAACTGTTGATTTTATCTTGAGTTACCGTTCTCTCTCAACTCGTTGTCTCTCTCAAGTTCTCTTCAGGAGGAAATACCCATGTCTCACTTCAGCACCCTGCGCACGAAAGTTGCCGACGCCGAGGTTCTCACCCAATCTCTGCGGGATCTGGGCATCTCTGTCAGAAATGACGCTGATGTTCGGGGCTACAACGGTCAGCGTGTTCGTGCCGACATCGTTGCTGTTTTAGAAGGCGAGTACGATCTAGGCTGGTCTCGCAATGGCGATGGCAGCTTTGATCTCATTGCTGATCTCTGGGGAGTTGCTAAAAAGCACAATCAAACCGAGCTAATCAACTCCATTAACCAGAAGTACGCGGTCAATAAGACCCTGGCTGAAGTCAAGCGGCCCGGTCTTCAGAACGCCAACGTCAAGCTGGTGCTCCAGTAAAGCACGTCCCAGAGCGTTCCCAAACTTTGTGGGCTGGTCCATTGGACCAGCCCATTTTTTCATGGGTCCATTTTTCATCGGTAAATGGATAGCATGGAAAGGCGTAGGGCGCTGGACTCGATGCCGCCCTGATGGTACTTTGGTCACGATCCTCCAGGAAATGGGTATCCCTTGGCAAAGCAGCGACTAGATATGGTGCTGGTAGACCTGGGGCTATGCGAAACTCGCCAGCAGGCTCAGCGGGTGATTCGGGCGGGGGAGGTGCAGGTCAACCATCAGGTGGTGGATAAGCCGGGAACTGCGATCGCACCTGAAGCCGAGATCCAGGTCAAGGCCAAGCCCCCTTACGTGTCCCGAGGGGGGGAGAAGCTGGCCAAGGCGCTCCAGACCTTTGAGATTTCTGTCACAGACCGGGTTTGCCTGGATGGCGGCATTTCCACTGGAGGATTCACCGACTGCCTGCTGCAACAGGGCGCTGCTTTGGTCTACGGCATTGATGTAGGCTACGGTCAGGTGGCTTGGAAACTGCGCCAGGATGAGCGTTTGGTATTGCGAGAACGGACTAACCTACGCCACCTAACCCCAGAGGATTTATTTACCTTAGAAGCGCCGCGCCCCGATCTGGGGGTGATGGATGTGTCCTTCATTGCCCTAGGTAAGGTGCTGCCCGCCCTGTGGGCATTACTAGGGCAACCTCGGGAGGTGGTGCTGCTGGTGAAGCCCCAGTTTGAGGTGGGCAAGGATAAGGTGGGCAAGGGGGGCGTGGTGCGAGATCCAGCGGATCAGGCTCAGGCTATCTGCCAGGTGCTGTCTACAGCGCGGACGTTGGGGTGGCGCGATCGCGGCCTGACCTACTCCCCCATCACAGGACCAGCGGGCAACGTGGAATACCTGCTATGGCTGGCGATGGACGCCCCAACTGAGGATCTGCTGACCCCAGAAGCCGTGCTCAGCTTGACCCGTCAGGCCAAGACAGATCTGGGACAAGGCAAACCCTAACTGCGTTCCCTAACTGCGTTTCACCCAACCTGCCGGAAATGGTTTGTCAGTCCATCAGGAAGGATACTTACTAAGCTCGGTCTAAGCTCGGTTAAATCCCTTGGAAAACCGTTCTAAGAACTGGTGATGGCGCTTTTGGAAACTTTCTGGCAAGGATAACCCCAAGGTGCTGTGGAAGTCTTCCTGGACCTTGTGGGTCAGACATCGAGACACTTGGCGGACCACCTGGCTGAGGAGATGATCCCCCGTGCGCTGAAGTAGGGTGGGGGGTAAGGCCCGGATGAAGCGGGGGAACTGCACCGCCACGTCTAAATCCAAAGTCCACTCCACTGTGGTCAATACCGCTGCCCCTGGTGCGGCGGGTTGTTCCTTGAGTTCTAGGGCGGCCCGGAAGTCTACGTCATACCCCTGGGGGGTGTAACCGGGTACTGGAATGGTCTCAATACGATACACCCCATGGTCTTGGGGCAGTAGGTTGAGACCAATGCGGGGCTCAATGTCGTAGCCCATAGCGCCAAAATGGCCCACGGTCAGGGCATAGCCCGTATCCCCAATGGCTTCTGCGGTCATAGGGTGGGCGCAGCGACGAAACCAGTCTTGGTGGATATCTAGGTAATTGGCGACAGTTTGGCGATCTGCTGCCATCTCCATGCTGCCCACGTAGGCCCCATGGAAAATAAATGGCTTCACTAAGGATGGCCCCACCATTTCGCGAGGGGCGGTGCTGTCTCCCCAACCCGATACAGCGTGGATTGGCTGTTCGGGCAGGCTAGCGGAGGATAGATCAGTAAACGGTGTCTGCATAGATGCGCCGGAACCTCACAGGTCTTTGCGTCGATGCCAAGGGGGCAATTCACCAAATCCCCTTAATTCTTACCCATTCTAATAGTAGTACCCTGTGATCAGGATCTACCTGGGGGGTGAATTTGAGGACCAATGCCACGATCGCTGGAGATAGCTTAACCCAGTCATCCTTGATCCCATCAGGGGGAATTACACTGAGAGCGGGTCTATTTCCCAACGGAGACCTACTGGCATTTGCTGAGGTTTGCCTCCCGTTGCCGTAGCTTAGAGGCGCACGCCTCCCGAAAATGATGCCTAGGATACGCTTTCCCCCAGTGACCCTCTTGTGGGGACATCCATTCAATCCTGTAAGGAAACCATGATGAAAGCCCTTGTTGCTGGAGCTACGGGTGAGACGGGTCGGCGAATTGTGCAGCAGTTGGTGGCTAAAAATATCTCAGTGAAGGCTCTCGTGCGTGATCTGGACCAGGCGCGGTCTCAACTTCCCGCTGGGGTCGAATGTGTTCAGGGTGACGTGCTGAAGCGGGAGAGTTTAGAAATTGCGATCGCAGATTGCACCGTCGTCCTCTGCGCAACTGGAGCCCGACCCAGTTTTGACCCCACTGGCCCCTACCAGGTGGACTACGAAGGCACCAAAAACTTAGTAAACGTGGCCAAGGCCCACCAGATCCAGCAGTTTGTCCTGGTCTCCTCCCTCTGTGTCTCCCAATTTTTCCATCCCCTGAACCTGTTCTGGCTGGTGCTGTGGTGGAAAAAGCAGGCGGAGGACTACCTGCGGAAGAGCGGCCTGACCTACACCATTGTCCGTCCCGGTGGCCTCAAGAGTGACGATAGTGATAGCCGTCCCTTGATCATGGCTGCCCCCGATACCCTGTTTGAAGGCAATGTTCCCCGCTGGAAGGTCGCGGAAACCTGTATCGAAGCCCTATCCCTCCCCGCCGCCCAGAACAAGACCGTGGAGATTGTGGCTCAGGATACCGCCACCGTTCAATCCTACGGTGACCTATTCGCTGGGGTGGTGGGGTAGTTCTCGGGCGTGTGGAGCATTAACGGGGAAACCCTTGCGGGGTAGGCATGACCACGCCCGTCTGAATCAAGCTAGGGGCTGTAACCGCCCCATAACCAACAATCTGGTTTTGATTGTCCACAGCCCCTAGAACACCTGATTCCAGGCGTGAACCTCATAGTCGGTCCAGATGCCGTTTTGCCAGTAGGGATCTTGCTCAATCAGCGATCGCACCTGAGCCTCGTCCTCGGCTTCGTAAATGCCAAACACCTTGGCATTGTCCACCGTTGGCCCTAGGGCTACGAGAATGCCTGTCTCCTTCTGTTCCTGAAGCCCCTTGAGGTGGGCCTCCCGGTAGGGGGTGCGCTTTTCCAGGGCATTTTCGCAATAGCTGCCCCACATCACATATTTCGCCATGGGTCATCCTCCTGAGCCGGAATCTACAATCTCAAATTCTAGGTGGTAGCGGCTGCGCAGGTTACAGGTGTGGTGGTCTGTAAGGTTGGTGTCGCTCAGTTCTAGGTTGTAGAAATTGACCACAGGGGCATCAAAGTAGGGGCCAGCGTGCCAGGTGCCCCGGTGGAGTTTGACAAAACAGTCTCCCGGAATCTGGAAGGCGCGAATGGCATTGGGATCCGGTTCCTCACCTTCACCGGGGGCAGCCACCGCCAAGAGCCAAGTCGCCCCCGCCAGCGCCCCTAGACATTGGGTACAGCGCTGGTGGCGGGTGATGGTGTGGAACCGCCGCCCTTTGCGGGTGAGTTGCATGATGTAGAACCGGGGAATGCCCTGGCTCAGGTCAAGCTGGGCATCTTCGGGACCCAATACCGCGCCATCACCACTGGGAAAAATCACCTGGCCAAAGGGGGCAAAGCCCTCCGTTGTAATGGGATTGGCGGGTAGCGATCGCAGGGTAGAGAGCATCATGGGATGGGAATTACTGCATTCGGTCAATGGTGCGATATTGAATCGCTTCCGCCACGTGCTGGGCCTCCAGATGCTCTGCCCCATCTAGGTCAGCGATGGTGCGAGCTACTTTGAGAATCCGGTCCGTAGCGCGGGCAGAGAGGCCCAACTTGCCCACGGCGGCCTCGATCAGGGTACGAGTGGTGTCATTCAGAGGACACCACTGGCGCAGGTGGCGGCTTTGCATATCGGCGTTGCACTGAAGCTCCGGATCCGAGTGGAACCGTTGACGCGCCCGTTCCCTTGCCTTATCCACCCGCTGGCGCACTTTTTCGGAGGGCTCCCCCGATTGGGTCTGGGTCATTTCCTCCGGTTTGAGCCGCCCCACTACCACCTGGAGATCAATGCGATCCATCAGCGGGCCGGAAAGTCTGGCCCAATATTGCTCCCGGCTGCGGGGGGAACAGGTGCAGGGCTGTACCGGGTCGCCGTAGTAGCCGCAGGGGCAGGGGTTGGTACTGGCGATCAGGGTGAACTGGGCGGGAAACTCGACGGACTGGCGGGTGCGGGTGATGGTGACGTAGCCGTCCTCTAGGGGCTGGCGCAGAAACTCCAGCACATCCCGTTTAAACTCTGTCAGCTCGTCCAGAAAAAGCACGCCTCGGTGGGCCAGAGAGATTTCTCCCGGCTTGGGAAAGCTCCCCCCCCCGACCAAGGAGGGGCCGGAGGCGGAATGGTGAGGGCTGCGAAAGGGGCGGTGGGCGACGAGGGAGCCCTTTTCTTTGAGCAGTCCTGCCACGGAATGGATCTGGGTTACCTCTAGGGCTTCGCTAAAGGTGAGGGGCGGCAAAATGCTGGGCAACCGTCGGGCCAGCATGGTTTTACCGCTGCCGGGGGGGCCGACAAAGACCAGGTTATGACCGCCAGCGGCGGCGATCTCTAGGGCGCGGCGGGCCTGGGCCTGTCCCTTCACATCCTTTAAGTCCAGACTGGCGCGGGGTGATCGAGCTAGAGCTGCCTGTCCATCGACTTGCACTGGGGTATGGCGGGCAGGATTATTCAAAAAGTCAGCGACGGCCTGCAAATTGGCACAGCCATACACCGTCAAATCGGGCACGACCGCCGCTTCCTGAGCATTACCACTGGGCACCACCAGACCCTTGATGCCCATACGCTGGGCGGCGGCGGCGATGGCCAGCACCCCCGCCACGGGGCGCAGAGATCCGTCGAGGGACACTTCTCCTAGAAATAGCAGGTCGTTGAGGGCTTCGGTGCGGACCTGAGCTGAGGCGGCGAGGATGCCGACACTAATGGGGAGGTCAAAGCTGGGGCCTTCCTTGCGCAGATCCGCCGGGGTCAGGTTAATCACGATCTTGCGCATGGGGAAGGGGAATCCGGCATTTTTCAGTGCTGCCTTGGTGCGCTCTCGGGATTCCTGCACCGCCGTATCCGGTAGCCCCACGACCACCATGGCGGGCAACCCCCCGGAAATATCCACTTCTACCCCGACCTTGACGGCATCAATGCCGACGATCGCGGCACTCCAAATCCGTGCCAGCATTGCATTCGTATGTGTTGTGGATAAACCCAGTTTAGGATGCCCGCTGTCCTAAGGGAGAAAAAAACGGTCTATCCTATCACCCCAGATTCAGCGTCCTTTCAGCTTTGGTCTCCACGCTAAGAAATATTCTGTTGGCTTCTTTTTACCAATGGCATCTACTCCTGTGAAACCTCTCTCCTCTAAGCCTTCATTGAGATTTACCCCTCGGGTGACGCAACGGTCTCGGGTCCCCTGGGCGACGGGGATTGTGGTGGGATCGGTGCTGGGAATCTGCGTACTGATGGTTGCTTGGTTTGTCGGGAACAATCCCGTCGCTGAATTTTTCCAGGCTTTGGCTCTAGACCAAGCCTATCCGCCTATGTGGGTTCAAGCGCCTGAGGGCACGGTCAAAACCCTATTGCTGCCGACGGTGGTGCTGAGTGGGGTGGCTTGGGGGATTACGAAAGGGTCTCGGGTGCCGAGGCGCTGGTCTCGCTTTTGGGTGGTGGTGATTTTGCTGGCGCTGTTGATGCGTTATCTGGGCTGGCGGATGCTCTCGACCTTGAACCTGAGCACGCCCTTGAATGGGACTGCCAGTTTGCTACTACTGGGCATGGAGTTGCTGGGGATTGCGGGCAGTGTGATTCAACTGCTGTTGTTGCTGGGAATCCGCGATCGCAGATCCCAGGCCGCGCAACTCCAGGAAGACGTGATCTCGGGCCACTACCAGCCGACAGTGGACGTGTTGATCCCCACCTATGACGAACCCGAATTCATCCTACGGCGCACAATCATCGGCTGTCAGGCGTTGGCCTACCCCCACAAGACGGTGTATCTGCTGGACGATACCCGCCGTCCTGAAATCCGGGCCTTGGCGACGGAACTGGGGTGTGAATACCTGACCCGGCCTGACAATCGCCATGCCAAGGCGGGCAACCTCAACCACGCCCTTGCCCACACCCAAGGGGAACTCATCGCTTGCTTCGATGCGGACTTTGTGCCGACGCGAAACTTTTTGCACCGCACCCTAGGCTTTTTTCAAGAGTCCCACTTGGCCTTGGTGCAAACCCCCCAGAGCTTTTACAACCCCGACCCCATTGCCCGCAATTTGGGGCTGGAGGGCATTCTCACCCCCGATGAAGAGGTGTTCTACCGCCAGATCCAGCCCATGCGGGATGGGGTGGGTAGTGTGGTCTGCTCCGGTACCTCCTTTGTGGTGCGCCGCAGCGCCCTAGAGCGGGCCGGAGGCTTTGTCACCGATTCCCTCAGCGAAGACTATTTCACCGCCATTCGCCTTGCCGCCCAGGGAGATCGGGTGGTGTACCTGGATGAAAAGCTGAGTGCGGGCTTGGCGGCGGAAACCATCGGCATTCAGGCCACCCAGCGCATCCGCTGGGCGCGGGGCACGCTGCAAGCCTTTTTCATCGACTCCAATCCCCTGACAATTCCGGGGCTGAGACCGCTGCAACGGCTGGGCCATTTGGAGGGGCTATTGCACTGGTTTGGCAGTATTCCCCGCTTGGTGTTCCTGCTGATGCCCTTGGCCTATCCCCTGTTTGGCGTGATTCCGATCCAGGCGACGGCAGCGGAGGCGCTGTATTTTTTTGCCCCTTACTATTTCGTTCAACTGACGGTGTTTTCCTGGCTCAACCACCGTTCCCGATCGGCGCTGTTGTCGGATATCTATTCCCTGGTGCTGGTGTTTCCCCTGGCGGTGACGGTGGTGCAGGCCCTATTACGCCCCTTTGCCCAGGGTTTTTCCGTGACGCCGAAGGGGCAGCGGCGCGATCGCTTTCGCTTCAACTGGTCTTTGGCATGGCCTCTGCTGATAACCTGGGGCCTCACGGCGGTTAGTCTGGCCATCGCTTGGACAACGCCACCGCCGCTTAATGCTCCCCCTGGGCTGGGACTGGGGTGGATCTGGGGAGCCTACAACCTGGTGATGATCGCGATCGCACTTTTTACCCTGCTGGATGTGCCGGATCCAGACCCCGCCGTGTGGCTGGGGCTGCGGCGGGTGGTGCGATTGATCCTATCCCCTGGCCTAGGTGCAGAAATCCCAGGTGCGATGGCCCCTTGGGGCCAGTCTCTAACCATTGCAGAAAATTCACCCCGGACTTCCTGGTGGGGAACCACGGTGGAACTCTCGGAAAAGGGGGCTAAAATTACTCTGACTCAGTCGGATTTACCCCCTTTACTACCGGGTGAAACCCGCCCTGTGACGCTGGTGCTGGCGGAGGAATCCCTCGCCCTTCCTGGCACCCTGGTGGCAATCGGTAGTGGCGATGTTGGGATGGAAGCACAGATCCGCTTTGCTCCCCTGTCCCTACCGCAGCAGAGACAGTTAGTCGAACTACTGTTTTGCCGTCCCGGCCAGTGGCAGCGGTGGAATTCCCCAGGAGAACTGCGATCGCTGTGGCTGCTGCTGCGTATTTTTTGCCGTCCTCGCATCCTCACCCGTAACACCCAGGTCAAGCCCATCCCCATTGTTCAGGGCTGAAGAATGACTCTCGTGCTCTGTGAATGCTGAAATTTAGCGTGGCACCTATGCGGTGCATTGCTTCGCTAATGCACCCTACAGAACTCGTTAATTGTCCACACGCACTAGAAGGAATAACCCACGTTATTGAAGTTGGTAATCAGGGCCACATTCGTATGCTCCAGAGCTTCAATCAGCCAGGGAGCCTCACCACAGCGGGTTGGTTCGTGGTGATTGAACAGGATCGCCATCCTATTCTCCAGCCAGGGCTTCACCGTGGCGCAGAACAGTACAACCCGTAGCAACACTCCCATGGTCACACTGGAGCCGACATCATTCAGCAGTTGGCGAAAGCGACGGAAAATAGGTTCCTTGCGACTGTGGATCACCAGGAAGTTTAGCAAGCGGCGGCAGAAGGTGACGATGGTGAAATCCTTGGGACATTGATCGTCAAACTCCCGCATGGTTTCCCGAACAAACTGCCGTAGAGAGCGGGTAAAGGTGTTGTTGTGATACCGAGAATCAGCATTGGTCAGGGGAGCCAGTAAATACTCCAGAAACTCCTCCTTAAACTCGCGGAAGGAGCGCACGGTTTGTCGATAGGTCTCGAACATCTTGGCGATGTCCCGGTGACTGCGATTGCCCTCCACCTTACCCGTGTAGTATTCCAGCGCCTGCCTTAGCTCATCGTCGGGTAGCCGGGTGGGGTTGGGGAAGGAGCCGCCGGTGCCCAATCGGCACTGTGCCCAATAGCGGGCTAGCTTGATGCCCAACTGAGCTTCACTCTGCTGGCGCAAATTGTGAGCGCGATCCTTTTGTTCGCGATCGCTGTCCTTGGTCACCAAAAGACTACTGTCATGTAGGAAGGGATAGTGACGCAACTGCTGGGCAACGGACTGATCCTCAAAATTTACCGCCTCGGCCTCATCAGTCGTGGGCTCAAACAGCGCCGCCAACCGTCGTAGGGAGGCGAACTGTTCCGTGGTGGTAAAGTTTTGGCTAAGCTGACGAATGCGCCAAGTCGCATCCTCCGTATCGGTGGTGGTTGCGGGAATCTGGTCAAACAGATCCACTAAGGCGGGAATAGCCCAGTGATCGCGGGGTTGGGTATACCAGGGATTGACGAGGGTATAGCTACAGCGGTTTAGGGTGTACTTAAACTCCCGCTCGGCTTCGGGCTGATAAATCAGCTCCAGCAGGGCCGCCCAAATTTCCTCATCCCCGTAGCGATTGCCCTCGATAAATAGCGATTGGAATCGCTGGAGCAATGCTTCAGTGCTTTCTTGATGGCGACATTCGGCCAAGTGGCCATATAGTTGCGCCTGTAGATCCGATACTGGCCGACTCGACCAGGATGCAAAGGAGTCCATTGAACTCATGGTGGTGGATGCCCCAGTTGGATGGAGTAGAAACCGATCCAAATGCCATAACTCAGCCCTAGCGATCGTGCCTAGGGCACATGCCTTATTGTCAGTGATAGCACGTATTACGCATAGCGCAAAATGTAGTGTGTCAATCTGTCAAGGAATGGAGATGAAATTTTCCGATCCAAGACAGGGGTACCGTTCTCTGGACGCAACTCGCTACAATCAACTCGCTCCTATTCAACCCGCTGCGACTAACGGCGTTGCGTCCTAATTCCCATGACAGCCCAGGCAAAAATCGGCATCATCGGCGGTAGTGGCCTCTATAAAATGGATGCCCTCACAGATATTGAAGAAGTGAGCATCGAGACCCCCTTTGGGCCTCCCTCCGATGCCCTAATTGTGGGCACCTTGGCGGGGGCACGGGTGGCATTTTTAGCCCGCCACGGGCGCAACCATACCCTGATGCCTTCGGAGCTACCGTTCCGCGCCAACATCTACGCTATGAAAACCCTGGGGGTGGAGTACTTGATTTCCGCCTCGGCGGTGGGCTCCTTGCAGGCAGCGGCCAAGCCCCTAGACATGGTGGTGCCGGATCAGTTCATTGATCGCACGAAAAATCGAGTCTCTACTTTCTTTGGGGAAGGGATTGTCGGCCATATTGCCTTTGGCGACCCCATCTGTGGGAATTTGGCAGCAGTCCTGGCTGATGCGGTGGATAGCCTAGCGCTGCCTGAGGTCACCTTGCACCGGGGGGGCACCTATGTCTGTATGGAAGGACCGGCTTTTTCTACCCGAGCGGAGTCTAATCTCTACCGCAGTTGGGGCGCGACGATCATTGGCATGACTAATCTGCCAGAGGCGAAGCTAGCGCGGGAGGCGGAGATTGCCTACGCGACGTTGGCGCTGGTGACGGACTATGACTGCTGGCACCCTGACCATGACAGCGTCACGGTGGAGATGGTAATTGGCAATCTGATGAAAAATGCCACCAATGCTCAGCGGGTGATTCAAACGGTGGTGGAACGCCTTCACGCTAATCCGCCAGCATCTGAGGCCCACTCGGCCCTCAAATATGCGGTGATTACGCCTTTGGACAAGGCTCCCGCCGCCACCCTGGAGAAGCTACGGCTTCTGCTGGGCAAGTACCTGTAGGGGATCAGGTTAGGCAAACTGGCACAGGTTCCCGGTATTTCCCCATGGTCGGCCCATAATTCAGCATATGTGCTGCGGAGGCTGGCTATGAATTCTCGGGCTATGAGTGGATTTGCCTTTTCTTCGGTCGTTCTGGCGCTGGTGCTGCTACTGGTATTTGGTCTTTTGCAGTGGCTGCAAGTGCCTGCGGGCAACTTTTTGGATTGGGTGATTGGCACGGCGAGTTTTTGGTGGCTGTTGGTAATTGTGACGGTGCCGTGGAATATCTACTTTGATGCCAAGGGGGTATTGGCGGAGGCGGCGGAGTCTCGCCGGAAGGAGATCACGGTGGATATGGGTCAGGTGCGCTATGTGCAGGTGGTGGCGCAGCGATCGCTGTGGGTGGCGATTGCCCTCCATGGGGTGTCGGCGCTGGGGTTGTATGGGTTGGCGGCGATCGGCATTAGTCCCATCGGCTATATCAGTTCGGCGGCAGCCCTATTGCTGACGGGGTTGCGGCCTGCGGTGTCGTTTTATCAATATCTGGCGATGCGGCTCAGCGCTATTCGCAAGGAGGTGCAGTATCCCCGTGAGGATGTCATGGAGTTACGGCAGCGGGTGATGGATATGGTCTCTCAGGTGAAGGATCTACGGTATCAACTCAACCTGGATCAGTCCCATTCAGACAGTTGGGCCACAACGCAGGAAACTACGTTGAAAACCCTGCGTCAAGATCTAACCAATCTGGCGGCAGAACATCGCAATCTGATGAGCGATAACCAGGCTGCCCATACCCAACTGGCTCGTGATGCTCGAACTGCGATCGCGCAAGTTTCTGAGGATGGGCGCGTCCTAGAAAATGTTCGCGAAATCATCCGCTTTTTCAAGTCGGCCTAGTACTGTGCGGCGTAAATACCCTGGCCGTTCCATCGTGGCACACTCGGCCCCTCACCGTTCGACTGAGCTCACGCCGAAGCCCTAGCCCTCTCCCACGGGGAGAGGGGACCGGAAAATGTTGGGCTGGTGCGACAATTCACCCCTCACCCCTTCACCCCTCACCCTTCACCCCTCACCCCTCACCCGCTCACTATAATCCTTCGCCCGAACTTGACGGAAACCCTGAAACACCCACCGCCGCAGGGCTAGAGGCAGGCGGGAGAGGAGCCGCCCGATCTGGGCGCGACGGGAGTTGTGGCCCGATTGCCAGAGTTCTGTGAGGAGTTGCCGCCCCCGTTGATCCTCCCCTTTTTCAATCAGTCTTAGGGCTAGCACCTGTTTTAGACCCTGGATCTTGCTCCGGCGGGATTGCTCCAATTCAGGACGGTCAAAGCGATAGTCCTCCAGGCAAAACAGTTTGGCGGAGAGGAAATGAATATCCTGCCGTAGACTGGTTTGGCCACCGTGGAAGCGGTACTCCATTAGCCGCTCCGGGATGAAATAGCCCACCTGCCCCGCCAGCGCCAGCCGCACCAACAGGTCAAAGTCCTCACAGCCATCGGCCTCGAACCGCATAAAGTCCACTGCCTCCAAGCTGGATCTGCGGAACAGGGTAGAGCCCACCTGCAAACTCTGGTGCTCAAAGGTTTCCGTCACCAGATCGGGAATGACACTGTGGGTCAGCCGATCCTTGCCCCACTTAGCAGAGTTGGCCTGGGTAGCGGCTTCATCCCGCTGGTTGCGGGCGTTGATCACCCAATGGTCGGTGCAGACAAAATCCACCTCAGGGTGCTGATCCAGCACCGCTACGGTTTGGGCGAGAAATTCCGGGGTCAGGGCATCGTCATCGTCGAATTTGACAAAATAATCTCCAGTGGCAGCTTCGTAGCCAGAGCGCATGTTGCGGCTGCGCTGGATGTTCTGGGGATGACGAATGTAGCGCAGACGGGGATCCTGCCACTGGGCTACAACTTCCGAGGTTTGGTCGGGGGAGGCATCATCGCAGATGATCAGCTCAAAGTCGCCATAGGTCTGGTTGAGGACGCTGTTGACGGCATAGGGCAGGATCTCGGCCCGGTTATAGGTGGGGATACAGACGGTGACTTTGGGCATGGGGTCTGGCTTATTCGGAGTTATTCGGAGTTATTCGGAGTTATTTGGAGGGGGAAACTTGATCGTCTGGTACTGGTGGGGTAAGCCATTCGATCTGTCGCGCCGCCTCGGGTAACTGGGCATCGCGCTGCCCTTGCTCCCGCGATCGCGCACAAAACAGATCCACCAGCCCCGCCACCATCGCCACCGCTGGAGCCCGCCCCCGCAGCCAGCGCCAAGTACTTTTGGGTAATTCCTTAAACAGCCAGCGCAGGACATGGGCTTGTTGCTGTCGGCGGCTGATCTCGGGTCGCAGGGGAACGCCGTGCAGGTCATGGAGATAGCGATTGGAGCGCCCATAGCGCCGCCACTGGCTCGCCAGTTCTGAAAACGTGGCCCGGTGGCGATGGCGAATAATGGCCGTTTCTGCAAACTCGACCCGCCAAGACCCCGCCATCTGCACCCGCCAGCATAGATCGGCGTCTCCCCCCGTGGTTAAGTAGGGCCGAAAGAGCCCCGCCTTTTCCAAAGCCACCCGTCGTACCCCCAGGTTGGCGGTTTGGCCATAGGGATAGAAACTGTGGGCCAAGGTGTATGCCTGGGTCAACACGCTCCGATATTCAGCATATTGCTCTAGCCACGTCCGACCCGGTAAGGCTCGGATCTCGCCCACCACTAGGGCCACATCTGGATCGGTAAAGGGCTGCACCATGTTTGCCAGCCAGTCCGGTTCAGGACGGCAATCGGCATCGGTAAACACCAAAAGTTCCCCCACCGCTGCCCGAATGCCGCGATTACGGGCAGCGTAGGAGCTTTGAATTTCGGCCTCGGTTAAGGACACCACCCGCAGTCCCTGGGTTGCCGCTTGGGTCGCGAAGTCTTGGATCAATTCAGGGGTGGTGTCTTGGCTATTGTTGTCTACTAGCAAGTATTCCACCCCTGCCGCTGGGTAGGTCTGGGCCAAGAGGCAAGCCCCCAACTCGGGGATATCCGCCGCGCCGTTGTAGATGGGCACGATCACAGACACCCGAGGGGGCTGGGCTGGATCAGCAGCGGCGGTAGCAGTGGACTTAGACATCACAGCGATCGCAATTGGTCCGCATTGATCTGAGACGGGGTAGATCTGAGACAGGGCAGATCCCCCTCCAGAATCGTAAGGCATGGCTCTGGAAGATCATCCCAGCCTTCGGAGTATGCCCCAGATTGCCCCTGGGTTGCCAAGCGGGAACCCAGAACTTGCCGACAGGGTAGCCTAGGGGTAAGGGGCTGGGCTCCTCGCCGTTTCCCTCATCCCCTGGACTGTAAATGGGAGGACTGTGAATGGGAGGACTGTGAATGGGACGCGATCGCGCTAAATCTGATCTGCCCGTCAAGGTCTGCCCTGTCTGCCAGCGGCCCTTCACTTGGCGCAAAAAATGGGCCGACTGTTGGGATCAGGTGAAGTACTGTTCGGAGCGCTGCCGCCGCCGCCGCTCCCAAGCTTCTGGGCCGGAGTAGGGGGGATGGTCGGGTGGCTCTACACGCTTGTTGGCGCAATCCGTACCGCAATCCTCGATTGCATCTCCTCAGTCGAGTATGTTACTTTGATTCTCTGCAAGGACGTATAGCTCAGTTGGTTAGAGCACCACGTTGACATCGTGGGGGTCACTGGTTCGAGTCCAGTTACGTCCATTCTCCCCAAAGCCCTGACACTAGGGCTTTTCGTGTTTCTGGGATGATTTTGTAGAGGCGATCGCGCTTTAGAGGGTGTTTGAGAAATCGAAGCGGGTATCGAATTAGGCCAATCGGCGCACCATAATGCGGATCATGGCCAGATAGATAAAGGTCTCACTGGTCTGGGTCAAGCGTTCATAATCCTTGCTCAAGCGTCGGTAGCGGTTCCACCAGCCAAAAGTACGTTCTACCTTCCAACGCTGAGGGACAGGGACAAATTCCTTGCGCTCCGTGGGGCGTAAGGTCACCCAAATCACCCAGTCCAGCACATCAATGCCCCAGCGATAGAGGGGGTTACCGTCATAACCGCCATCGGCCCACACCGTGATCACCCGAGAGACCCTCTGCCCCATTGCCTTAACGTTTGCCAGCACTTGTTTGGCCCCATCGCGTTCACCGACATTGGCCGCAGTGATCAGCACCCGTAACACCAAACCCAGGGTATCGACGACTAGGTGACGCTTGCGACCCTTGATGTGCTTGGCCCCGTCATAGCCCACATCCTCATGCGTAAAGTTAGCCGTTTTCACGCTTTGACTATCGATGATCAACTCTGAGGGGCTTTCGGCACGACCCGAAACCAAACGGGTCAGGACATAGAACTCGTCATGAATCCTCTGCCAGGTGCCGTCTTTTTTCCAGCGACGGAAGTAGGTGTAAACCGTTTGCCAGGGGGGGAAGTCTCCTGGTAGACCGCGCCAGGTGCACCCTTCGCACAGCACGTAGAAGATGGCGTTGAGGACTGCCCATAGGTCAGTGCTGCGAGGCCGGCCCCGTTCCTTGTTGGCAGGCAATCTAGCGGCAATCAACTCCAACTGGTCGTGGGTGAGATCACTCGGATATGCTTTGCTCATGCTCTCTGGGAAACTGATGCGTCATGTTCAGCTTATGCCTGGAGAGCTTTTTTACACCCTGACCCCTTTATCAAACCCCCTCTTACCAAGCTGGCGGGATTGGGTCAATATCTTCTAACAAAAAGTCGCCATAGACCCATACCCGCGACTGATTGTAAAGATCGCTCAGCGTGGATTTTCGACTGCCTGTTTTATCCCAGGGTTGGAGATCTGAATCCAGTTCACAAAAGCCAGTCCAGGGGTGCCCTGCTTGCTGCAATTCTTCGGATTTAACTAATACAGCCGCTAATATGGCTAGATCATAAGGCTTCAAAGTCAGATCCATCGCGCCGATGGTGATTTGACGCGCTAGCATCGCCTCTGAAAGTGGAAAAATCTTGAGTCCTGAATGGGATGATAGTTGACTGATTCTCTCCGAAACCTTGGTGATTTCGTTGGTCACCAGTCCATCGAATTGGTCAAATACTCGAAACGTCGCCTCTGCATCATCAGCACTAATGTAATTAGCTTCCCTTGCCCATCGAACAAATTTTCGCAAATCTGTGGACCGCGATCGCGGGGCAAACCTACGGGGTACGGTTTCGCGGGCCTCAATCAGAGAGATGGCAGGGACGAAAAGCTGAAACTCACCCGCATCAGCGCGTTCTAGCAACTGAATCGCTTGTGGGCTTTGCAAGTGGGCGGGGGCGGTGACATCAACGACCCAATTGGTTTCAACGAAAACTATGCTCGGCTTCAACTGGCAATTCTGCTCCATCTGGGACCAGCGGCCCGAATTTCACCTAACTTTAGCAGGTTGATAATCGGCTCTCCTAGCAGTGTTCTGAGATCTTTAGGGAGCGCTGCTAGGCTTGTCGGTGTCTGTTTCAAGTGTTCTAGCCACCGTTGTACCCGAGATTCAAATTCAAGGCCCCGTTGCCCTTTCCACTGATCGTCCGCTGGGGGCAGTAGAGACTCGGGTAAGGTTGCCTCACCGACGACGGCAATGGATTCTCCGTGGGGTTTTTCTAGCGAATCTTTTAGCAGAGAAATTCGCTCTCCTGTCACGGCTAGGCCCACTGAGCAACCCATAGCTGTCATCAGGTGTTTCAACTGCATAACAGCACCGTTATGGTCATCTGGTGTATCGGTGAGCTTAATCTCAACAACCGCCAGATATTCCCCATCGGGGCTCATGACAACAATGTCTGGATGTGGCGTTCTCATGTATCCATCCTAGGGGCTGCACCCCTATCATGCCAGACCCTGACCTGCTCCATCCATGCCCTTTGGGCTAAGGCGGGAGCCCGGTATGCTTTGGGGGTTCCCTCGGTTGGGCGAAGGCTATGCTGACGCTGATCAGAGCGCTACACACCCTGGTCTTTGGGGTCATGTTTGGCGCGATCCTCTTTTTGCTCTACTGCGGGATGGTGAATCAGCTCTCGGTGTGGACGGCGATCGCCTTTGTCACTATCGCGATCGAGGTGGTGATCTATGCCAGCAATGGGATGAAGTGTCCCCTCAGAACCTGGGCCGAACGCCTCACCCCCACCGGGCAACCTGTGGTGGATATCTACCTACCGCCTTGGCTATCGAGTCGGGTGGTGGCCATCTCGACGCCGTTGCTGGGGGTAGCCTGTGGTTTGCTTGTCCTGCGGTTGCTTACCCACTGACAGGACAAGGGCCGGAAAGTGAGCCAAAAACTGAGCCAAAAATTGCGGCCACGGCCAACGGTTGTCGTCAAACCCACGGGAACCATAGGACAGTCCTACAGGACATAGGACAGCTTTGTAAGAGCCACCCTGACTATTTTCTATTCGCTCTAGAAGACATGCATGTTATTTTCAACACTGGTAAATCATCAATGCTGTGAAAGTTTATCTTTTTCGATAAACGGTTTTTTCACCGTCCAAGTTAATCTCGCAGTTACTACAGACATGTCCAGTTGCTATTATCTCCTTTGGCAAGTCAAGATCTGGGTTTACATGTTCATCCCAAAGCCATTTCAAACCTACAGTCCTGCTACATTTAGGGCAGGCACTGGTGGGGTATGACCAATTAGATTGCTTATTATCCCAATAGCGAATCCGCACGCCTTTCTGTTCAGCCACCTTTAAATCTGAAGGGAAAAAATTGCCGCATAAGATTCCCTTGCTCAAGTTTGCTGCAACCAGCATTGGCTGCTGACACCATTTACAGTGACTTTGGATGACAGCTAGGTCCTTACGGTTGGTGCGACAGCCACAGCGCTTGCACGTTGGATTCAGGCAGGACAATACGTCGTCTGGAATCATTGAGGATGAAATCCTGTCAAGGTCTGCTTCAGATTTGATACGAAAAATAACTACCCCAATCTTTTGCCGCTCATAGTAGTCGAGAACCTTGGTCTCTGGTTCATGTGTGACGACAATCTCAACAACTGCAATCACCTTCCCTGATGCATTGAAGAGAGCGACATCTGGCCGACAACGACCAAGATCATGTTCAATTGCAACACGAGTCGCCTGTTTAATTAAGAGGGTGTCTGAAAAGCTGGAATGTAGGTATGAATTAGCACGTTAGTCGCCTTAACATGACTCGAATATTGGCCACATAAATCCATGCCTCAGCGGTCTCTGGTAGGCGCTCATAGTCTTTACTCAAGCGGCGGCAAAAAGTAAACCAGCCAAATGTGCGCTCCACCACCCACCGCTTGGGTAACAGCACAAATCCCTGCGCACAGTCGGGGCGCTTGATCACCTCAATCACCCATCGAAAGCGGTCCATGATCTCTTTCATGAAATCGTTACCGCTATATCCCCCATCAACCCAAATGACACACAGGCGAGTGAACCACTGACTAACCTGATGCATTTTTTCTAGCACCTTTCGTGCGCCATCCCGCTCAGGGAGACTCGCTGCGGTAACCACAACCATCAGCACTAAACCCATTGTGTCGACCACCACGTTTCGCTTCCGACCTTTGACCTTTTTGTTTGCATCGAAGCCGACCGACTCCGAAATGTAGACATCGCTGTTCACCGACTGACTATCCATCACCGCTGCACTGGGAGACGCTTCGCGCCCCTCCGTTAACCGCACCAACTCCCGCAATCGGTGATTGATGTGTTCCCACACCCCATCATTGCGCCATTGGCGAAAATAATGGTAGACCGTTTTGGCCTTCGGGAAATCATGGGGTAAGCACCGCCACTTGGTGCTATTGTCCAGAACGTACAGAATCGCATTGACCACTTCTCGCATATCCGTGCTCCGAGGTCGTCCACCAGGCTTCGCCGGAGGAATCAAGAGAGAGAGAATATCCCATTGTTCATCAGTCAAATCGGTGGGGTAGGATAATCGCATTGCCCTCAAAAACCCTATCAAGTGTACTTACTGACTGATAGAGTAGCGTTTTTGAGGGCCTTTCTACTTCTCAGACACCCTCTAAGTTGCCAGTATGTTCTTCTAGGCAATAGCGACACCCCCAAGTAATCTGTAGTGCCTCCTTGGATGCGATGTGTGCTTCAAGCTTTTGGGCTATAAGCTTTTTGAAGCTGTAGTGCAGTACTGATTCAGGTGTACAGTTCTCTGTCAGTGCTTTGTGAGAAAAGTGGTGACGTTTTTTTTCTCCTTTCCGAGGAATCATCTGCCCCTTGCAAATTGGGCAGGCATAAATCTGTATCTTGTCTGCTGCATCAATAAGAACTAATTTCCCTGTGCTATCAAGCGCGGCAGTGTACAGAATTTGTTTGGATTTTTCCATCTCAGATATTGTAAAATCAGCGCGAACAGGAAACACTGCGTAAGCAAGAGAAGAGATTCTGGGTTCCAGTCTGATGCCAGACTACTCTCAGCTTAAAATTCGTACATTCTTCAGAGATAACTACCTTCAACATTCCCACTGAATGCGATCAAACCTAGCTGGGTTGGCAGCGGTATACCTAACCGTGTGCTGGATGTTTTTGTGGCCCAGGTATTCCTGAATGTCGCGGGTGGGTAAGCCCTGTTCCGCCAGAAAGTAACCGCAGGAGTGGCGCAGCATGTGGAGGTGAACAGGTAAGGGCAGCTCTGCCAACTCCCCAGCCCGCTTCATGATTTTGGCGATCGCGCCTGTGGTCAACGCCTTGCGTCGTTCTCCCGTGAATACGTGGGCGCTGTCGGGAAACTGCGATCGCAGCTCCGCCAGGGCCTCTAGTTCATCCTCCTGGAGGCGATGCACTCCGCTCATGCTGCCTTTGAGCCTGGTGATGCTGATGCTGCGGGCTTCCACCATGACGGCATCCCACTTCAGCAAACAAGCTTCCCCGGCCCTGAGGCCGTGGCGAAACATAACCAGTAGCAGGGTGCTGTCTCGCCATGGATAGCGCCCCGCAACCCGGCCACCTCGATCAACCGCTCCACTTCCTCGGCGGTGAGGTGTTCGCGGCTGCGATAGACCCAATTCTTCTGCCGAACCAGCATCATAGTCTTTCTGTACTACTGTCCATAAAATAGCTTCTTTTCGGACAGTTGGGGGTGCTGAAACCCTTGGTTTCTCGTTGGAGCAAGTTGGCTTCAGGATTCCTTATCAGTGGTCATCATGGGGCAAACGGCTGAAACCCTTGATTTTCCGTGGATTGTCTGCCAATTCATAAGAAGCGCTGATGACAGGCTGAAAATAGCCTGCTGTGGGGGTGTCATCAAGTTGCCATCATCGTGTAATCAGATTGTCATCACTATCTGTCATCAGGTTGGGTCGGAGAGTGTCATCAGCAATCAGGGGTGACGTTATTAAATTGTCATCAGGGGTAATCTGAGAATTAAATCAGTGTCATCATTACCCACCATGCCGAAACCACTGGGCTCTGTGCGGATTGCGCCTGAGCTATATCAACAAATCGAAACCTGTGCTGCTGAAGAAGGCTGCGATCGCGCCAAGGTGACTATCCCAGCGCTGGAGCATTCTCTGAGTCCCAGTAATGACAGCAGCCCCCAAACGAAACGACTAAAGGCCCGTATTGCCAAGCTGGAGGCCGCACTTCAGGCTCATTAGGGTCTGTCGGCTGAAACCCAATGGCTCAAATGATTCCCGAAGCTATTCCGGGAAAGGCTAGTCAGGGAGAGCAGATGCTGTTCGCAATTTTGCGCGATCGCTTACCCCATGACTTTCTGGTGTGGTACGAACCTCGGGTGAAAAATTTCTACCCTGACTTCCTGGTGTTGGGGCCGGGGTTTGGGGTGCTGATTCTGGAGGTGAAGGGCTGGTATGCCAAGCAGATTGAACGGGCTAGCGATCGCACTTTTGACGTGCGCTGGAAGCGGGGAAATACGGTCAAGTTAGAAAGCTATCCCTCTCCGCTGCGCCAGGGTCATGGCTACTTTGGGCAGGTATCTGATGTGCTGATGGGCTATCCCATCATCTGCCAACCAGAGGGCAACTACCAGGGCCGATTGTCCTTCCCCGTGGGGGTGGGGGCGATCATGAGCAACATGACTGAGGCCCAGGCTCGTGAAGATAACCTCTATGGCCTCCTAGAAAAGCCCCAAACAGCCTACCGAGACGAAGTTTTGGACTGGGCTAACTGCACAGGCGATGCCTTGGTCCAGCGCCTCAAAGCCATGTTTACCGTGGACTTTGCCTTTTCCTGTCTCACCCCTGATCAAATCAGCACGATCAAGGGCTGTCTTCATCCTGAAATGGCTATCAAAGAGGTGCCTGCCACCCAAATGAGCCTGCCGCTCTACCCCGGCGATGAAGTGCCAGATCTGCCTGAAGATGCCACGGTGCTGCTGAGTCTGGATGTGGAGCAGGAGCGCCTGACCCGCCGCATGAAAGATGGCCATCGGGTGTTCTCTGGGGTGGCTGGCAGCGGTAAAACCCTAATTCTGCTGGCCCGTGCCAAAGCGTTGGCCAATCGTCTCCAGGCCCACCGCATTTTGGTGCTGTGCTTCAACACCACCCTAGCGGCTCACCTGCGATCTACTCTCCATGGGGATGGCCGTAACCCTCAGTATCGCCAACGAATAGAAGTGCGACATTTCCACGATTGGGCGCGATCGCTGCTGGGCAGTTTGCCCAACCATCGAGAATTTGCTGATGAAGAGGAATATAACGACTTTCTAGGCCAGCAGGTCTTGAAACGCCTCGTTGAACTGCCCCCCACAGATCACTACGATTCCGTGTTGGTGGATGAAGGACATACCTTCTCCAGCAGTTGGTTCCTATGCTGTGTGGCGGCCCTGAAAGACCCTGAGAACGGTGATTTGCTGATCGTAAATGATGGTAGCCAGAGTCTCTACAAGCGCCGTAAGTTCACTTGGAAGTCAGTTGGCGTCCAAGCCCTAGGCCGCTCCAAGCGCCTCAACCAGAACTATCGCAACACCCAAGAGATTTTGTCAGCGGCTTGGTCAGTGGTGCAGGGAACAGGCACCGATGGGGATGATGAAACTTTTCCCGCCGTCGAGCCCTCAGCGGCTCTCCGCCGTGGCCCCCGGCCTACACTCCACCTGGCCACCAGCCGCCCCGATGCGGTTGAGGCATTGTTGGAGAAAGTGCGATCGCTGTGTGAGAGCGGCTATTCACCAGCAGATCTGGCCATCGTCTACCGCCGCAAGGAAAAACGAGATGAAGCCCTCTTCCAAGACCTGTTGAAGCGCTTGACTGATATGGATCTGCGGCCCTACTGGGTAACCCAGAGCACGGCCAGCAAACAGACCTACAGTGCCACTGCTTCCGGTATTCGCATCGTAACGGCTCTATCATCCCTGGGTCTGGAGTTCAAAGTGGTGCTGCTGCTGTGGGTGGAGCAGTTTGCCGATTGCTGCAATGACGATGGGGAAATTGCAGCGATCGCCCGCCGTCAGCTCTATGTCGCCATGACCCGCGCCCAAGATGAGCTCCACCTGTTTGCTGGCAAGTATGCGCGACTGGTGGGGGAGTTGAAGGATTGTGGGGAAACGGATTGCCCTGAGTTTCTAGGGGGCCAGATGCAGTCCCTAGGAGAAACCGCCGTTACCCGATATTGTTCGTAGAATAGGGCAAAGCTTTCTCTAGATCCGTATGAGCCCCTCCCCGCCGCCGAACCCGCCCCCTCGGACCTTTTTGGGTACTGTTACCCATGCTCTGAAGGCGGTTAAACAGCAGGTCAACTTCAAAGAACTGACTCTCAAATCGGGGGCGCGTCCAGCCCTCCTAGAGGTAGAGGTGAAGGGCGAACAGCAGCGCTATCCCTTGCTGGGGGACCGTTACATTGTGGGCCGCAGCTCCCAGAACAGCGACATCACGATTGATAGCCCCATCGTCAGCCAGGTTCACGCCTCCCTCACCCGCGACCCCAATCGGCCCGGACGGCCCTTTATCCTCAAGGATAAAAACTCTACCAACGGCCTGTATCGGGGCAAAAAGCGGCTGAACTACTGGATCTTGCAGCACGGGGATCGGCTCACCCTGGGGCCAGCGGACTTGGCCGATGCGGTAACGGTACATTACATTGATCCGCCGCCTTGGTATGTGCGGACTGCTCGCTATAGCCTCTACGGCTTCAGTGGCCTCACGGCGCTGGTGGGGCTGTGGATTGTGGGGTTGGAATGGCCTCGGATTCCCCTGCGACCGCTGCCGGAGTCGGTGCAGGGGCCGGTGATTATCTACGCCGAGGAGGGGGGGCAGACGGTGCCTCTGCGGCCCGAGCCCACCCAAGCCCACCAGGAAAAGCGACGACTGGGGGAGTTTTCGGCCTTTCTGCCCAAGGCGGTGGTGGCGTCGGAGGATTCCCGCTACTACTGGCACTTGGGGGTGGATCCCCTGGGGGTGACGCGGGCCTTGGTGACCAATGTGCGCGGGGGGGAGATTCGCGAGGGGGGCAGTACGCTGACCCAGCAGCTTGCCCGTAGCATCTATCGGGAATATGTGGGGACGGAGGATTCTGCCGGACGCAAGGTGCGAGAGGCGGTGGTGGCGCTGAAGCTGGAGAGCTTCTACAGCAAGAATGATTTGTTGTTGCTGTACCTGAATCGGGTGTATTTGGGGGGCAATCTCTACGGCTTTGAGGATGCGGCTCAGTTTTACTTTGGCAAGTCGGCGTCAGATCTGGATCTGTCGGAGGCGGCGACGCTGGTGGGGATTTTGCCTGCCCCCAATGCGTTTAACCCGGTGCAGAACTATGAGGCGGCGGTGGCCTATCGCGATCGCGTTTTAGATCGTATGGCGGCTTTGGGGATGGTCAGCACTGAGGAGGCGCGGCGGGCACGGCGATCGCGGATTGAGATTAGCCCTAGGGCACGGCAGGAGTTGCAGAGTATTCGTGCTCCCTACTTTTACAGCCATGTCTTTGATGAGCTGGATCGGGTACTGGGGGCAGAGTTGGCGCGGGAGGGCAATTTCATTGTTGAGACCAGCCTTAATTTAACCCTGCAAACGCGGGCGGAACGGACCCTGGCGGAGGATATCGCCAGTAATGGCCAAGCCCTGGGCTATTCCCAGGGAGCCCTGGTGACTTTGAACAGCCAAAATGGCGAAATCCAAGCTCTCGTGGGGGGGGCCGACTACCAGACCAGCCAGTTCAATCGGGCGACCCAGGCCCTGCGGCAACCGGGATCTACCTTCAAGGTGTTTGCCTTTGCGGCGGCGTTGGAGGCGGGGATCTCCCCCGGTCGGGCTTGGGACTGTAGCGGACTGAACTGGGAGGGCCAGTTTTTTGAAGGCTGTCGCTCTGGCGGCGGCGCGGTGGATATGTATGGGGGCATGGCCCGCTCAGACAATGTGGTGGCGCTGCGGATGGCCCAGGAGGTGGGGTTAGACGCGGTGGTGCGGGTGGCCCAGCGCCTCGGCATCACCACAGAACTGCGGCTGTCGCCGGGATTGGTGTTGGGGGAAAGTGAGGTGACACCGATAGATCTGACGGGAGCCTTTGGTGCGATCTCAAATAGCGGGGTCTGGAATCCGCCCCATGGCATTCGGCGGGTACTGGACAGCAGCGACTGCACCGACCCTAACGATGCCAATAGCTGTCGGGTGATCTACGAATTTGGCCAAACCGGAGACACCCAGCAGCAGGTGCTGGCCCCGCAAATTGCCGATCAGCTCACGGGCCTCCTTCAGGGGGTGGTACAGAGCGGCACCGGACGGGCAGCGGCCCTGGGACTGGGAGAAGCGGGGAAAACCGGGACCACGAATGACAACCGAGATCTGTGGTTTGTGGGCTATGTCCCCAGTCGCAATCTGGTGACCGGTATTTGGCTAGGCAATGATGATAATGAACCCACCAGCGGCAGTAGTGGCCAAGCCGCCGCCCTCTGGGGCCGGTATATGAATGGCCTGTAGGGTCGTCGGTGGAGCCACCCATCCAGACTACCCAGACTGGATGCAGCCCATGGGCTCCGCTTTCCGCCTGTCGTGGAAAGACGGGGCCGGGATGGATCGTTCCTGAATCTCACCCAACCCCAATCCATCATGGTCACCCTTAGCAATAGTTGTGATGGTCAGAGACCGACCCCAAGGGGCTATCGCACCCTCTACGAACGCACCCCAGCCCTGCTCTGGACCTTACGCCCCAATGGCACCATTGCCCTCGTCAGTGATTATTGGCTCAAGACCCTAGGCTATAGCCGAAAGCAGGTAGTGGGGCAACCTGCGATCGCCTTTATCGACCCTCCAGCGCGATCAGCCGTGACCCAGGCTTGGCAAGGCTGCTGGCAGGGGGATGGAGAGCCCACAACCGTTCACTGCAATTTGGTCACCTCTGAGGGAACCTATCGCCCCATCACCTGGAGTGTATCGGGTATTCGGGATACAGCGGGTCAGCCCAGCTATGCCACCGTCGCCATGGCAGACTGTTCGGCTTCCCAGCAACTGCTCCAGACGATCCTAGACACCCTGCCCCAGCGAGTGTTCTGGAAAGATGTCCAGGGACGATTTTTGGGCTGCAATCGCCAATTCGCCGAGGACATGGGGCGTTCGGACCCGGCTCAGATTATTGGCAAAACCGATGAGGAGCTGGGGCTTAGTCCACAACAAATCAGCCAATATCGCAGGGCTGATGAGGCCGTGATCGCCACGGGTCGCCCCCATCTCCAAGTCGAACATTGCCAAAACTACCCCGATGGCCTGCAACGTTGGGTGAGGACCAACAAGGTTCCTCTGCGGCAGTCTAGGGGAGGTGCTGGAGAATCTTCAGAAGACGCCATTGTCGGCGTCGTGGGTGCCTACGAGGACATCCTCACCCAAAAGCAGACCGAACAGTCCCTCCATCGCTATGTGCAAATGGTGGAGGCTGCCAACGATGGCATCTGTCTGGTGGATCGAAACTATCGCTATCAAGTTGCCAACCAAACCTATACCGAGTGGTATGGCGAGGATGGCCAGTCTATTTTGGGGCGTACCGTGGCGGAGGTGCTGGGGCGGGATGCCTTTATCCATCGTCTCCAGCCCCTCCTGAAGCGATGTTTGGCCGGAGAAACCATTCACTATGCCCGTTGGTTTGACTTTCCTCACTTAGGGCGGCGGTTCCGGAGTGTCACCTGCATTCCCTATGCGGAAGCCAATGGGGAGGTTTCTGGCTTTGTCACCACCATTCGAGACTTGACGGATCTTAAGTTGGCTATGGTTCGGCAGCAGGAGCTGTTGGAAATCATCGAAAGTACTGCTGATTTCATTGGCATGGCCACATTGGATGGGCGGGTTATCTATCTGAACCCGGCTCTGGAGGGTTTTTTGGGCAAGAGTGCCAGTTCCCAGCTCGGAGAGAGCGGGTGGATCCATCAGGGTCTGATTCAGGATTTTTATCCCTCCGAAGCCTGGACTACCCTCTTGGAAACTGGGATTCCCACTGCGATCGCGACGGGGACTTGGCGGGGCGAATCTGCCTTGATTAGTGCGGCGGGGGAAGTTGTGCCCGTCTCCCAAGTCATCACCGCCCATCAGGACGACAGCGGCATGGTGTCTATGCTCTCCACCACCATTCGAGACATCCGCGATCGCAAACAGCTAGAGAACACCCTGCGCCGCCAGCAGCACTATTTTCAAGCTCTGACGGAACAAGCCTCAGAAATTGTGGTGATTACCCGCGACCAGGACATCATTCAGTACGTGTCCCCCGCCGTAGAACGGAACCTGGGCTATACTCCCCAAGCCCTGGTGGGCCGCCATGTCGCCGAATATCTGCATCCTGAAGATCAGACTATAGTTCTAGACCGGATGCGATTGATCGTGGCCCAACCTGGTGTGAATCTTCCCTTCATCACCTATCGCCTACGACACCAAAACGGTTCCTGGCGTACCTTTGAATCCAGCAGCATCAACCTGCTCCACGACCCCATTGTTCACGGCATTGTCACCCACTGCCGAGATGTGACCGATCGGGTCCGGGCCGAAAAGGCTCTCCGTCATGTGATTGAAGGCACCGCCGCCCTCACCGGGGAGGATTTTTTCGACGCCCTAGCCCAACATCTGGCCACCGCCCTCGGCGTCGTTTACGTCCTCATTAGCGAAGTTTCCCAGGCGGGGCAGCTCTCGACCTTGGCCTTCTGGAGCCACAACCAGCCCCAATCTTGCTTTACCTATGTCGTCAACAGCACCCCCTGCGAACGTACCTTACGCCAAGGGTATTACCTCTGTCCCCAGGGCGTAATGGAGGCGTTTCCAGCGGACTTAGATTTGGTGACTATGCAGGCCCAGAGCTACGTGGGCGTTGCCCTTGTGAGCCGCGATGGAGAAACGTTGGGGGAAATTTGTGTTCTGGATACTCGACCCATGGCAGATCCAGAATACATCCGAGATATTTTGCAGATTTTTGCCGCCCGCGCCACCGCCGAGTTAGAGCGTCAGCGATCCAATTCAGCCCTCCAGGCCAGTGAAGTCCGCTTTCAACGACTAGCGGCGAATATGCCGGGAATTATCTGCCGCTACCACACTTACCCCGATGGCCGGGACAGCTTTAGCTATGTCAGTGCCGCCTGTCGCAATCTGTGGGGACTAGACCCCGAAACGGTGTACGCCGACAGCAGATCTGTTTGGGCCTTGGTCCATCCCGACGATGTCGCAGGATTCAGTCAGTCCATCCAGGTGGCCATTGATCAGGGCACCGTTTGGTCCTACGAGCACCGCATCATGCATCCCTCTGGGCAGATCAAATGGTTTCAGGCCGTGGCCAAACCTGAGCCCCAACCCGACGGCAGTTGGATCTGGGATGGCCTTGTCATTGAGATCAGCGATCGCAAACAGACAGAAGCCGCCCTGCGCCAGAGTGAGGCGGTCAATCAGGCGATCATCAATGCTCTGCCGGATATGCTGATTCGCCAACGGATCGATGGCAAATGCCTGGATTTGTCTTACCCGCCGGACTATCCGGTGGTGGTGCCCTTACCCCAGGCTAAGGGGGGCATGATTCAGGACATGCTTCCTGCCTCAATTGTGGAGCAGCGACTGATAGTTGCAGCCTGCGCGATCGCAACGGGGCGCACCCAGATTTATGAATTTCAAATTGCCGTTGCGGATCAACTCCGCTGGGAAGAGGCCCGCATTGTCCCCCTAACAACGGATGAGGTGCTGATTTTGGTGCGCGACATCGATGAACGCAAGCGCGCTGAGGAGGAAGTCATCCGCCTGAACCAAGAACTAGCCCGCCAAAACCAGCACCTAGAGCAGTTGGTGGAACAGCGCACCGCCGAACTCATGACCTTCATTAACGCCCTGCCAGACCAAATCTTTGTGGTAGATCGGGCAACGGGGCAAATGCCCTTGGGCAATGAGGCCGTAGCTGCCGCAGCGGGACGGCGACGAAATCAGTTTGAAGGACACACCGTAGCCGAGATCTTTGCGCCTGAGCAGGCCGCCTGTTATGAACGCCAAAATCATCAAGTGTTCACCACTGGAGAGATTTTCCATATTGAAGAGACCATGGATACGGCCCAAGGAAAGCGCTTTGTAGATACCTACAAAATTCCCCTCAGGCGTCCCAACGGAGAAGTCTATGCCCTGATTGGCACCTCCCGCGATATTACGGACCGGGTCAAGGCCCAGAAAGCCCTAACCGCCAAAACCCGTCAGCTAGAGGCCGCTAACCGAGAACTGGAATCCTTTTCCTATTCCGTATCCCACGACCTGCGGGCTCCCCTGCGTCACATCAACGGCTTTATTGCCGCCCTCCAGCGGCAACTTGGCCCCATAGCCACAGAGGATGCCAAGATCTCTCACTACATCGGGGTGATTCAGCGCAGCAGTCTCAGAATGGAGCAGCTCATCGACGGTCTCTTGACCCTATCCCGTGCTGGACGACGGGAGCTAAAACTGTGTCCCGTAGATCTAGGGTCTCTGGTGGAAGCCTCGCTAGCCCTACTCAATCTTCTGCCTCCAGAAACGGGTGATGGCTCTCAAGGGTCGGCCCTTGAGCATCTTAGTATCCAAACCCATCCTCTCCCCACCGTTAACGGTGACAGCGCCCTGTTGCAGCAGGTCTTCACTAACCTGTTGGAAAATGCGGTGAAATTTAGCCGCGATGCCACCCCCGCCCGCATCACCATCGGCTGCCGCCCCGATGGCGTCCTCTACGTTCAAGACAACGGCATCGGCTTTGACATGACCTATGCCGACAAACTTTTCAGCCCCTTCCAACGGCTCCACAGCGGCGACACCTTTCAGGGCATGGGTATCGGATTGGCCATTGTGCAGCGCATTATCCATCGCCACGGCGGCAGGATTTGGGCTGAAAGCGCTCCGAATCAGGGAACCACTATGTTTTTTACGCTGGAGCTGTAGCGACTGACCTAGGCAAGGCTTAGAGGATGTTTTAAAAGTCCCATTTGTCATTCCGAGAATTGTCCCCAGGCCCTAGTACTGCTTGGCGGAAGTGGCCAAGGCATTTATGCGACCAAGGGCTTACCCGTGTAGTTCCACTTGAAGGGCTTAGCCATGGTGCGATTGAA
>NZ_KI913949.1:1086290-1421000 GCF_000332095.2 Leptolyngbya sp. PCC 6406
CAGTCTAGCCATTGTAGAAAAGTCCTCTTTACCCTACCTCTCAATGGTAAGGTCATTTCAGCCACCCAGTACTAGTGGTCTGCGGCGGAAATATCCTAACCGTTCTATCGTGGTACATCTCGGCCCCTCACCCTAGCCCTCTCCCAGGGGGAGAGGGGACCGAAAAAGGTTGGGCTGGTGCGACAATAGTGGACTGATTTACGCCCTGCGGTACTAGTGGTCTGCGGCGGAAATATCCTAACCGTTCTATCGTGGTACATCTCGGCCCCTCACCGTTCGGCTGAGCTCACGCCGAAGCCCTAGCCCTCTCCCACGGGGCGAGGGGACCGGAAAATGTTGGGCTGGTGCGACAATAGTGGGCTGATTTACGCCCTACGGTACTAGAGCGTGTAGACAATTAACTTAGCTGGGACAGGTTAATGCTCAGTGTTGAGCTTTTCTTCCAACTTGCGACTAGCCAGGGACATGGAGTAGCAGAAAACCCAGTAAATCACCCCCAAGAACAGATACATCTCCGCATAGCGTCCCAGGTAGCTGGGGTTGGCTAGGACCGATCGGCCCATGCCCAGCAGTTCCGCTAAGCCCACGATCGCTAGGAGCGTCGTGTCCTGAAAGAGACTAATGAACTGACCCACGATCGCGGGAATGGCGATTTTCAACGCTTGGGGCAAAACAATCAGCCCCAGGGTCATGGGGGTATTTAGCCCCAAGGATGCAGCAGCTTCCTGCTGGCCTCGGGGCACCGCCTGCAAACCTGCCCGCACATTTTCCGCTAGATAGGCGGCACTAAATAGGGCTAGGGCAATGATGGCCCGAATCACCCGGTCCGGTCGTGCCCCTTCCGGCAGGAACAGGGGAATCATCACCTGGCCCATAAACAGAAACGCTACCAAGGGGACGCCCCGGACTAGCTCGATATAGGCCGTAGACAACCAGCGCACAACGGGCAACTCACTGCGGCGACCCAGGGCCATCAGCAGCCCTAGGGGAAAACATAGGGCAATGCCACTGACAGCAGAGAACAGCGTCAGGGTTAACCCACCCCAGTCATTGGTCACCACATTTCGGAGGCCCAAGCCACCCCCGATCAGCCACAGCGCAGCGAAATAGGACAAAAACCACAGCAGGGAAAGCCCTTTCCCCAATCCCGGCACCTTTTGTCCTACCCCGTATCCTACCCAGGCCGTTGCCGCCACAATTGCCACCATGGGCAGCAAAATAGCGCTACTGGGCCGAGTCGGCGGAAACAGGACAAAAAAGGCACAAACGACCCCCAGACCCACCAGTACCGATGGGCTGAATAGACGGGGGAGATTGCGGGCGATAACCCCCCAAGACAGTCCTGCTAGGGTGCAAATAATCCCCAATAGAGTCCATATCCGCCAGTATTCTGCCGAGGGATAGGTGCCTGACATCAACAGGCCGATATTGTTCGGAATCAAGATCCACTGGGCCTTGGTAAAGGCCCAGATCACCATCTGATAGGCTCCAAATCCCAAAATCGCAGTAATGATGATCGTCAGCAGGCTGTTGAACCAGTCGTTGAACAGGTTTTTACGCACCCATGCGAGGGGGCCAGTCTTGACTAGGGCAGGGGGGCCAGAGGAAAAGGAATCGGGAGTTGCGGTGGTCATGGCTTAGCGCTCCTTAAACTGCACCGCTCGGTTGAGCTGGTTCATAACAACGGTGATGGCTAGACACATCACCAAATAGGTGGCCATCAAGACCACAAACACCTCTACAGGGCGACCTGTCTGATTAAAGGTGGTGTTGGCAATGGAATAGATTTCCGGGAAGGCAACAGCGAAGGCCAGACTGGAGTTCTTGGTCAGGTTCATGTACTCGCTGTTGAGGGGGGGGATGATCACCCGCATGGCCTGGGGAAAGACGACGAGTTGCATGACTGCCCCAGCGGACAGACCCAGCGATCGCGCTGCTTCCCACTGGCCTCTAGAAACCGATTGGATGCCTGCCCGGACAATTTCCGCGACAAAGGCAGAAGTGTAAAACACTAGGGCTGATAGGGCTGCCACATATTCCCGCGAGAGGCGTAACCCGCCCGTAACACCGCCACCCTCTACGGCCTCAGGAACGCGCCAGTTCAACCCAAAGATGACGATTAGGAGCACAATCGCCACCAGCCCCACTAGGCCGTAAAGCTGGGATTGACCGCCAGTTGCGGTCGCCACCCGAACTTGGGTGTACCACCCCCAAAGGAAAAAGCTGCCTACTAAGCCCACCACAATGACCCCAATTCCGAGCAAGGCCAGTTGGGCCGTTGCCGGCCAGAGTAGATAGGCCCCTCGGTTGTTGAGATACATCAGCCCCAAAACATTAATTTGGTCTGCGGGCCGGGGCAGATTGCTATAGACCGCGAAGTACCAAAAGAAGAGCTGGAGTAGCAGCGGAACGTTGCGTACTAGGCCAACGTAAGCCCGACTGATTTTATAGAGGAGCCAGTTGGGGGAAAAACTGGCGACCCCCGCTGTCACCCCGACAATGGTGGTGAAGACAATGCCCGCAATTACCAGGGTTACGGTGTTCGATAGCCCTACGGCGAGAGCTTTCCAGTAGGGATCCTGGGGCAGGTATCTGATGGCGCTCTCGCCAATGCTGAAGCCCGCTGGGTTGAGTAAAAACCTAAAGCCAAAAGGGCTACCCTGACGAATCAGGTTTCGATTTAAGTTGCCTAGGAAAAAGGCAATTAGTGCCCCGACTACCAGAACGGTCAACACCTGGAAGGCAATTTTCCAGAATCGCTCGTCCCGCAGCAGCGTCTTCACGTTGAAGGCCATTGTTTGATCACTAGAGGGTGGGATTAGTCAGCACCATAGGGCAAAATGCCGCTCAAATAAAGTTGCATTGGTTACAGCAGGTCTCTGATGGGCGTAATGGCCTCACCCCACGAGATGTTGTCGGACGGTTAGGGCAATGTGATCAGTCCAGTGATCCACTAGGGATTGGTGCTCGGCTTCTACCATGACGCGAATCAGGGGTTCTGTACCGGAGGGGCGCACCAGCACCCGGCCCCGATCTCCCATGTCTGCTTGGGCTGCCGCGATCGCAGTTTGGATCGGCGCAGAGTCTTGCCAATGCTTAATGCGATCGCGATCCGCGACCCGCACATTTTCTAACCGTTGGGGATAGGTTTGGAAACTTCGATCCACCAGAGCGGAAAGAGAGCCGCCACACTGATGAACCAAATCCGCCAAGTGCAGCGCCGTCAAAATACCATCCCCCGTCAGACTGTAGTGGTGGCAGAGAATATGACCCGATTGTTCGCCCCCCAACTTAGCCCCCCGCTCCACCATGGCAGCATGAACGTATTGATCCCCCACCTGGGTGCGGACTAAGGTTCCCCCCAAGTGATTCCAGGCCCGCTCGAAGCCCAAATTTGCCATCACCGTCGAGACAATCGTGTCCTCCGGCAGGCGGTTCGTGTCCCGCAGGGTCTTGCCCCAGAAATAAAGAATGTAGTCACCGTCTACGATCCGTCCCTGGGCATCCACCGCCAGCACCCGATCGGCATCGCCATCAAAGGCAAAACCGATGTCAGCATTGTGGGCCTGAACCGCTGCTTGCAGGGCTCCTAGGTGGGTAGAGCCACAGTTGACATTAATACGATCGCCATCCGGTAACCCGTGGAGCCCCACAATGTTCGCCTGGGTGCCCGCAAATGCTCGCTCAGCAATACCCGCCGCCGATCCCCAAGCCATATCCAGTACAATCCGCATTCCCCCCAATGCCAAACCTGTGGGAAAGGGATCGTGGAGAAAGTCCAGGTAGCGATCAATCAGCTCAGGACGGCTATAGCACTGGCCCCAGCGCCCCGTTGCCGCCGGTTGCAGGTCTCCAGTGCCCCGCAGTGCCGCCTCAATACGCTGCTGAAGGAGAACCGGCAGCTTGGTGCCATCTGCGGCAAAGAACTTGATGCCATTATCCGCCGGAGGATTGTGGCTAGCGGAAATCATAATGCCGCCGACCGCCCCCATAGCCTTGGTCAGGTAGGCCACCGCTGCCGTCGGGCACAGCCCCAACTGCCACACATCTAAACCCGCCGAGGTCAACCCCGCCGCCAAGGCTGTGGCCAACATATAGCCAGAGGTGCGCGAGTCCTGACCCACCAAAACAGGTCCCACAGCACCACCCTGCTGCTGCAACACCAAACCTGCCCAGTAGCCGACCTGCATCGCCAGAGGAGCTGTCAACAGTTGCCCCGCCTGCCCCCGAATTCCATCGGTGCCAAACAGGGGAGAGGTCGGTAACACCAGCGATCCCCACTGGGTTGTCTCCACTGTAGGCACTGCCCCATTCACCGCCAAGCGTACAGAAGACCCTACCATTGACCGATCGCTCCTCACACACGCACACTATCCAGTGGAGAATACCATTTCTCTTTAGAAATCTTTGGATCTGTAGCCAGTTCCCCCATTGGCCCCCAGATCCCCCGTTCACCTCTCAAAATTTAAAATTCTATTGACAGCAGCATCCATTGAGCGCGGTTTCCACACCCCCACACCCCCACACCCCCACACCCCATGCCTCCCCCCCCTACCTTCCGGGATGGAATCGCCCAGTTTAATCAAGGTGAGTTCTACGATTGCCATGACACCCTAGAGGCGATTTGGATGACGGCGGATATCCCTGACAAGCCTTTTTACCAGGGTATTTTACAAATCGCTGTGGCTCTCTATCACCTGAGTAATCACAATTGGCGAGGGGCGGCAATTCTTTTTGGGGAGGGCAGTCGCCGTCTAGAACCCTACGAACCAACCTATTACGGTATCAATGTCACAGATCTGCTGGATCGGGCGGCGGAGTGGTTAATCGCCCTTCAAGAGTTGGGACCGGAGCAGGTGGCACAGGTGGCTACGGCATTAATCCCGCCTCAGGCCCCTGAGATGCTCTCTGAAGCAGACTCCAGTCCTAGGGCAGTTGCCTTACAACTCCCGTCGCCTCAGATTTTGCCGAGTTGAGTCCTGGATGCATGGCGTGGGGGTGGGGGGAAGGTGATAGGTGACAGGTGATAGGTGATAGGGAAGAACCCTAGGGGCGGGTTTTGCCAGGATTAGGTGGGTGATTCAGGACTGGGCTGGCAAAACCCGCCCTGCCCCGTGCCGGGTCATCTAGTTGTTTTGTTTTTTCCGTAGGGGCGCGTTTCCGCGCCCAATGCAGGATGTCGCCGTAGGGGCGCGGGTTTTTGTTTGTGCTAATCCAGGGAACGCTGCCAAGCCCCGAGCCCTCTCCTCAAACCCTTTTTTCGGTTTAGATTCCCCCAGAAGTGGGGGGCGGAGCTGAGGGCGGGGAGGTGGGTTTGCGATCCAAACGAATTGCTTGCTCTAGGGCAATCTTCTCTCTGGCCCGATCGGCATAGGGCTGAAGTTGCTCCAGGGATTGCCCGGTGAGAAGGGTGAGATTTTCCAAGCTGATGCCTCGCATGAGCATGTCGATACACCAGGTTTGGTGGGCCTGGATTAGTTTGGGGGGCTGCCCTTCGGGGGTACGGAGTCCTTCAGTCCAACGTTGCCAATGGTGCTGCACCGTAGTCAGGGTGAGGGGGGTATCGGTCTCGTCTAGAAATAGGGCAGGCAGATCGTCTTTACGGGTTTTGAGCCACTTGGTCAGGGGATTGTTTTTGGGTGTACCGTAGCGCTTTCCGCCAATCCACTGGTTGATAGCGACTTGGCGACGGCCCTGGGGGCTGCTCAGGCGTAACAGTTGTTGTTGGGGCTCGCTGCTGTGATGAATCCGTTGCAGATAAACGACCTCTGTGGGGAATAGGCCCGCGCCTAGGATGCCATAGGCGAGGGCATAGTCTTGGGGGCTGGCTTTGCGGGCTGATTGGAGAATGGTCTGCACCAGGGAGGGGGGTAGGTCCATTACGGTTGTAGCGGGGGTATCAGTGGCAGGGGCAATAGGGATGGGGAGTCTCAGGGCGGTGATGGGCTGGGGTCTCAAAAAGAGCTGGGTCACGGTGTCTATGAATTGGTCTTGGTGAGGCCAGAGTTGATGGGCTTCACTGGTGCATTCAATAACGGCGTAGCCCAACAGTAGACAGTGGAGGAGGGCCGCAAACTGGTCGGGGGACAGAGGCGGGGCTAGATCGGCATCTGCGATCGCGGGGGCAAAATATTCCGCCACACTACGGGTAGCCTGGGTCAGGCATTGCCCGATGGCCCGCCGATTTTCGGGTGGATATTGGTCTGCCTCACCGATCAGGGAGCGTACCAGTTCCGGCACCTGACCCAACAGGCGGAGATTGGCCTGGACATAGGCCGAAAAGCTCTGGGCTAGATCAGTACTGGGCGGCAGCGATCGCCGTAGGGTTTCTGGCAATTCAGCAAAGAGGGGAGATTCCTCAATCACTGTCAGCAATAGACCGTACTTGTTGCCAAAGTTGCGAAACAGCGTGACCTCGTTCACCCCCGCCAAGTTGGCGATTTGGCGCGTGGTGGTATTGCTAATTCCCTGGGACACAAATAGGTCTAGGGCAGCTTGGATTAAGCGATCGCGGGTGGAGGGAGAGGTCATGGGAGGACGGTGGGGGGGTGTGAGGGTATGGGGGTGTGAGGGTGTGGGGGTGTGTTGGCGAAGCCTGCCCGAAGGGCTTGGGTGTGAGGGTGTGAGGGAATTTTGAGTTTTGAGTTTTGAGTTTTGAGTTTTGAGTTGAATGTCCCGTAGGGTGCATAACGCTAAGGCGTGGCTTCGCCCACGCGAAGCAATGCACCATCTTCAGTTGGGGTTGGAGGGTGCATAACGCTAAGGCGCGGCTTCGCCTTTTATGTCGCTTGCGCAACGCGAAGCAATGCACCGCAGAGATGCCGCGCCTAATGAAGGATGCCCGGTGAGTGGGTGACCGATATTGGTCTGGTGGTGGGATGTTATTTAATTGCACGTCCCTTAGTAGGGCAGTAGGAGGCTAGAGGAGATGCAAGTGTCACTTGCATGTTTTGGGAAATACTGTTAGCGTATCGCTATGGATGTAAGTGACACTTGCATCTCACCATAACAGGCGATGCTAAACAAGGACATTCCTATGATTTCTAGTCCAGCAGGGGCAGCCCTAGCCCCCTACAACACTCAGCCGACCCAGCAGTTTAGTTGGATTAGCCTCGGTTTTTTTAGTGCGTTTCACCTCATTGCACTAGTGGCCGCCCCCTTCTTCTTCTCTTGGTCAGCCCTGGGGGTTGCCGTCTTGCTGCACTGGCTATTTGGCGGCATCGGCATTTGTCTGGGTTATCACCGGATGCTTAGTCACCGGAGCTTTCAGGTGCCCCGCTGGCTCGAATATGCGATCGCATTTCTCGGCGCTTTATCCATCCAAGGCGGACCTATCTTTTGGGTAGCGGGGCATCGACGGCACCATGCCTTCACAGAAGACGTAGCCGCCGATCCCTACTCCGCCAAACGGGGATTTTGGTGGAGCCATGTGCTCTGGCTAATCTACCTACAAGCCGATACCTTTGATCAAAAGCGCTACGGCAAATATGCGCCAGACCTTATGCGCCAACCCTTCTACCGTTGGCTCAACCGCTATTTTCTGCTGCTCCAACTGCCCCTAGCCGCAGGACTCTATGCCCTAGGCGGTTGGTCTTGGGTGATCTACGGCATCTTTGTCCGGGCAGTGTTTCTGTGGCACGCCACCTGGTTTGTCAACTCCGCCACCCACCGCTGGGGCTATCGCACCTTTGCCGCCAAAGACAATTCCCGCAACCTGTGGTGGGTCTCCCTCCTGACCTACGGAGAAGGCTGGCACAACAACCACCATGCCCATCCCCGTGCCGCCCAGACGGGCTGGCGCTGGTGGGAAGTGGATGTCACTTGGTGGACCATTCAACTCCTACGGCGGTTAGGCTTAGCGAAACGGGTCGTAGCCATGACGCCCCAGGGCACCACCCGCATCCTGAGATAGTTCATTAGTAAAAACTCAATCCGAGTAAAAACTCAATCCGAATGACGGCTGTGCGCACAATAGATTTAGAGACGTTCTGTCGGGAAAATAACTGAAACAGAAAAATTACCCCAACGCTCTGGAAATCCCAGCCTTAGGGGTGAAGTCAACTTCATCGAAGACATCTGTCTCACTCCCTGATAACACATGCCTAGCCCGGTTTGTTCGCAAACCGGGCTTTTTCTGGTTGTAGGTTGGGTGCAGCGCTAGCGGAACCCAACATGGCCCACCGCTGTTGGGTGACCCTTCGTTTTACCCAACCTACGCAGACTCACAAAGGCAAAGTTGACTGAGTACTAAGGACCGAAGTAGGTCTCCGTGAAGCTGCCGTGGAGGCCGTAGGGGACATGGTGGTGGAGTTTGAGTCGGGCTATGGGACCTGCCGAAATATTCTGCCCATTGACAATGATCACATCCGAGCATTGGCGAGCGGCATTGTAGGTGAGGCATAGCACCCAGCCGTCATCCTCCACCGTGGCCCCTGGACGGGGCACAAAGATCGGTTCTCCCATGAAGCCCCGAGGGGCCTCGCTCCACATCTGCTCCTCACCCGTGAGTAGATCCCGCTTTAGGAGTGCCTGGAGGGGCGCATTGCCCGTAGGTTGGTGGGCTGCCCCTATATAGAGATAACGGTAGGGGCGACCAACGCGATCTCGGTGCAGCGTTGGGAACTCGCAACAGCGTTCAACCAAAGTTTTGGCTGTCAGTTTCCGCGTCGCTACATCCACGGTGAACCGACAGAGTTGCCCCTCCGGCAGTTGGCTAAAGTCCACCATCTCGTAGCCCATACCCTCATCCAGAGATGGAAACTTCCGATAGGCAATAGAATCGATCACCACCTGGCCATCCTCTTCAAAGGCATTGGCATGGTGAAAAACAAAGCAGGGGGGAGCCTCAACCGTAATTACCGCCCCCTGACCTTGGCGGGGGATTAGCAGCACCTTGGTCGGCTGCTTGGGGTTGAAATGAATGCATTCCGCTGCCCCCTTGCTCCCCAAAATAAACCCCAAGGGATTGAAGCTAACGGGATTTTGGAAAAAGATGGCGTAATTCGGCGTAATGGCAAAGTCATGGAGAAAGGCAAAGCCGGGAACAGTGGTGCGATAGCCTTTTGAGGCCGATTCTTGACCATCGCGGTGCAACAGCCGTCCCTCTGCATCAAACTCCAACAGGGTAATCGTGCTCGACATCCCCGCCTTAAGGGAAAAGGTTACCAAGCGCGGCGGTACTCCCCCATCCCCCGGATCAATACGGGGATGGGCCGCAAAGGCGTCCCCTGGCTGAAGTAACCCATCTAAATTATCCAGCCCCAGAGTTTCCAGGGTCGTGGGATCCAGACGGTGGGGCTCCGCCGCCTCCCACAACGCCAAAAGCTTTTGGCCCCAGTAGATGACGTGGGTATTGGCAATATTCTTCAGCCGTAGATCAAAGGCATTAGCCCAGAGTCCCCCAGGCTTTTGGGTACCAAAGACCCCCCGATACAGGGGCTTCTGGGCCTGCTGTTCCGCCACATAGCCCGCTGTCTGCACAAAGCGATTGCGATAATAGGCCCGCCCTTGGGAGAAGGCAATGCTGCTGATCATGCCGTCTCCATCGAAGGGATGGCGGACGGGGTATTCATGGATATCCAGTAGCCCCGGCCCGTTGCGAAACAGAGTGCCGCTCAGTTCCGGGGGAATGACTCCCTCCACCGCGTCAATCCAGTAGGCAAACTCCTTCGGCTGGGAACGGTAGCCACTGCGCCAATCCGCCAAGGTGTAGGACAGATCAGTAGTTGCAGTGGAGGCAGGTAGGGTTGGCATAGGGAGGCAGATTACGCTTCATTAAGCAGTACTTTAATAAATTGTAATCTTCCCTCGACGATTTCCGGCCTCCAATCCCTGAAGGTAATGGGCAAAGGGCTATGCCCTTTGCCCATCCTACGGATACTCCTTATGCTTGCCGTAACACCGAACTTAGAGTTGCGGCCCCAAACAGCATTAAGGCCACCGTGACACCAGGTTCTGGCACCGAGGTTCCTGGCCCAGGGTCGGGGGGAAGCACCACAATTTCCTTCTTGATTTTGTTCAGAACTGCTTGCTCGAAGTCACTAAAGCTGGCTGCAACCTCTACAAAGGAGCCCTCCCCACCAATGACATTGTTCGTGTAGTAGTCATCCAGGGTACTCGATGGGGAATCTAAAATGGGCAACCCATTGATAATCACCCCTTGATCCAAGAGGTTCTGCCGTGCGGCGGCTAAGGTATTGAGATTACCGCCAGAATTATTAGTCCCATCCCCGGAAATATCCAGTACACGGCGATTGGTGGTGAAGGTGCTGGTATTGGCAAAGAGATCCGATGCCTTTCCCATTGCGTTAATGATACTGGTTAAGGGGCCGACACTGGGAACGCCCAGTGTACCGGGTCGGGCTGCCCCGGCAATGAGGTCGGCAAATTCATTGGAGGTGGTAGCGTCGGTAATGTGAAACCAGTCGATGGTGGTGGCTGCTGTTGTCGCCCAGTAGGAAAAAGCGACAGCAATGCCCCCCGGAGTATTTTCAATCCGGTCGATCACCTCCGCATTGCGGAAGGCCGCAACATAGCCATTTCGTTGGATGGCAAACTCATTCGCGTCTACGCTACCAGAGACATCTACGGACAGTACCAGCTTAGTGCCCACCAGGGTCGCACTGTAGGCAACCTGGGCGAACATAGCCCCCAGGGTCATAAACCCAGAGACTAGGCTTACTACCCCTAAAAGTTTGCGCCTGGGCAAGCGGATGCTTGGGAGAGGCTGGGGTTTATCAGAATTAGAGGTGTCATTCGGCTGTTGCTGGTAAAAGGCTACGATGGGGCGCATCGTTAAGTCTCCTGAGAAAATTTGCTATAGCAATCCTGTATGAACTTTTTTGAGCAAACGTCTTCGTGGGTTTTTTCCTGGTGGAGAGGCTGCGCGAACGCGGCTGCACCCACACTACGACGGCCTTCAAAAATCAAATGGAATTGCTATAAATTGGAACCACTGATTCATCACGACCATAACTTGTATCCTTTAGCAGTGAACAGTGTACGTACTTTCCACATCCCAGGAATCTCGTAAAACCTCACGCAAAATTCATATAAAGGACGGGAACTTTACGTGAATTTCATGATTTACCTATGTAAATTTTATGAGTCAGTATATGTGTTGACTTTTGGATCCTTAGTCACATAGACCGAGGCGCAGCGGATTTGATGACGATAGGCACAAAGCTTTGCCACGGTTGAAAGGCAAGGCAATGGCGAACCAGATTCATAGCACCCGGCCCGAGGCGCTGCGGGGCTGGTACTGGCCCATGCCCGCCCGCCCCAACCAGCGATCGCAATCGACAATGCACTGCCCCCGTAGAAACACCTTTTTCACCTTGCCCGTCACCTCCCGTCCTTCAAAGAGGGAATAGTCCACGAGGGAATGGTGGGTGCTGGCGCTGAGGGTGTGGGTTTCGTTGGGGTCAAAGAGGACAATATCGGCATCACTGCCCACGGCGATTGTGCCCTTGCGGGGAAAGAGGCCAAACATCTTGGCTGGGGCGGTGGCGGTGAGTTGGACAAAGCGATTGAGGTTAATCCGCCCCGCCCGAACGCCCCCGTCGTAGAGCAGAGTGAGGCGCAGTTCCACCCCAGGGGCTCCGTTGGGGATTTTAGAAAAGTCGTCTTGACCAAACCGCTTAGACTTCAGCAGACCCAGGGGATTTTCGTTGAAACAAAAGGGACAGTGGTCCGTTGCCACCAGTTGTAGATCGTCGAACTGGAGTCCCCGCCAGAGGGCATGTTGGCATTTGTGGTCCCGCAAGGGCGGCGTCATCACATATTTCGCCGCCTCAAAGCCCGGTCGCTCGTATTCATGATGGTCCAGAAAGAGGTAATGGGGGCAGGTTTCAGCAAAGGCATGGATACCGCGATCGCGGGCTTCTACCACCGCCTCTAGAGCTTCCGCCGCCGACAGGTGAACAATATAGACCGGCACCTCCGCCAGCTCCGCAATACGAATCACCCGATGGGCCGCTTCCCCCTCCATCAAGCTGGGGCGGGTAAGTTGGTGATATTGGGGTGACGTATTACCCTGCTCCAATGCCTCCTCGATCAGAGCTTGGATCACCACCCCATTTTCCGCATGGAGATTGACCATCCCCCCATGGCCCCCCACCTTGCGCATGGTTTTGAAGATGGCGGCATCATCCACCATCAACACGCCGGGGTAGGCCATATAGAGCTTGAAGCTAGAGACGCCGTCGTGGTTGATCAGATCCGGCAGTTCCCCCAGAGAAGCAGGATTAATGTCGGTGAGAATGACGTGGAAAGCGTAGTCTACGCAGCACTGGGGTTCGGCGGCAGCGAGGCGGCGATCTAGGGCCGCCTTGGGGCTGTCGTTGTGGAACTGCTGGGCAAAGTCGATGATGGTGGTGGTGCCACCAAAGGCGGCGGACACTGTCCCCGTTTCAAAGCTGTCACAGGTATAGATGTCGTTGCCCATGGGGGTTTCCATGTGGACATGGGCATCAATACCACCGGGCAGCACCAGTAATCCCGTAGCATCATGGTGCTCGGCCTCCGCTACGGAGAGACTGCGGCCAATGGCCTCGATCTGTCCGTCCTGGATCAGAATGTCGCCGATGTAATCGTCTACGGCGGTGATGATGCGACCGCCTTTGATCAATACCTGAGTCATGAATTTAAGGGATGGGGAACAATTAGAGTCAATTGTGCCCAGGCAAGGGATCACTTTTAGTGTAAAAAGTGACGCACCTCTGTCAGCACCATCACTAAACCCAATTCATTCGCTGCTTGGATGGAGTCTTCGTCGCGTTTGCTGCCGCCCGGTTGCACGATGGCGGTAATTCCGGCGGCGGCGGCTGTCCGCACGGAGTCGTCGAAGGGGAAAAAGCCATCACTGGCCAGGATTGCCCCCTGTGCCTGCTCTCCCGCTTGGGTCAGGGCGATCTGGACCGATCCTACCCGGTTCATTTGCCCCGCACCGATACCCAGGGTGGCGCGATCGCGGGTAACGACAATGGCATTAGACTTCACATGCTTCACCACCCGCCAAGCAAATAGCAGTTCCTCTAGCTGGGCTGTATCTGGCTTGCGCTCCGTCACCACCCGCCACGTCGCCGGATCGTCTGGGAGGTCATCGGCGGTCTGGACCAAGAGTCCCCCGGCGATGGCTCGGGGCAGGTGGTGGGGCCCCTGGGTCAAATCCGCCAACAGTAGCACCCGCAAATTGCCCTTCTTCTTCAAAATCGTCGCTGCCTCTGGGTCACAGCCAGGGGCAACAATACATTCCAAAAAAGTCTGGGTAAGGGCGGTGGCGGTGGCTTTGTCAATAGGCTGGTTGAGCACCACAATGCCACCAAAGGCCGATACATTATCGGCATTGAAGGCCCGTGTATAGGCGTCGGCGAGGCTACCTGCGATCGCAACACCACAGGGATTCGTATGCTTCAGCACCGCCGCCGCTGGCACCACCGGGGGAAACTCCGCCATCAAGCGGCGAGCCGCCTCCAGATCCACCAGATTGTTGTAGCTCAGGGGTTTGCCCTGGAGTAGCTCCGCCGCCGTCCAACCCGAGGGCACTGCCCCCACCTGATACCAGTGGGCGGGTTGGTGGGGATTTTCGCCATAGCGTAGGGTTTGGTGCTGGGTGGCGGTGAGGGTCCAGCGCTCCGGCAGGGGAACCCCGGCCTCGGTATCCGTCGCCGTTTCTAGGGTCAGATATTGGGCAATGGCCTGATCGTAGCTAGCGGTATGCCAAAAGGCTTGGCGAGCACAGGCAGCGCGGAAGGCGGGGGGAACGCTGCCGTCATGCTCCGTCAGCGCCTGAACATACTCCTCGTACTGGTTGGGGTGACACAACACCGTGACATAGGCATGGTTTTTGGCTGCCGCCCGCAACAGGGTAGGGCCACCAATATCAATTTGCTCAATCGCCTCCGGTAGCGTCACCTCTGGCTGGGCGATCGTCTGCTCAAAGGGATAGAGATTGACCACCACTAGGTCGAAGGGGCGGACATCGTTATCCGCCATATCCGCCTGGTCGCTGGATAAACCAGGACACCCCAGAATGCCGCCGTGGATGCGGGGATGGAGGGTCTTCACCCGACCCCCCAGAATCTCCGGGGATCCGGTAAAGTCTGCCACCTTGGTGACGGCTAGACCCGCATCTGCGATCGCGCGGGCCGTGCCGCCACTGCTGACTAACTCAAAGCCAAATTGCTCCACCAGAGCCAGCGCCAGCGCCACTAACCCAGTCTTGTCCGACACACTCAGTAGTGCTAGCCCCGCCATGGTCCTGCTCCCAAACGCCATCCAATCACTATACAGAAAAGCCCCAGAACGGTAGAACAGGAAAGCAAACGCCCTTTCCCACCCCAAAGCCACCATGACTCTCCGGGCCATCACCCAACCCGCCACCACAGGTATCGTTGATTATCTCTTTATTGGCCTCCACGGTTGGGGAGCCAATGGTGCAGATCTGGCCGCCCTAGGCACCTACCTCAACTTGCCTCACTACACCAAGATCTTTCCCGACGCCCCCCTGCCCCTGCCCCAGGTGCCGGGGGGCTGCATGTGGTACGACTTCCCTGCTGGGTACGATTTTCGCTCCTCGCCCCAAGTCGAACACCAGGCAGATCTGCAAGCCACTCGTCAGCAGCTCCGGGACTGGATTGAGGCGACGGCAGCGGCGATGGCCGTGCCCCTAGAGCGCACGGTGGTGGCGGGGTTTTCCCAGGGCGGGGCCATGGCGATGGATGTGGCCTTGCAACTTCCCCTGGCGGCGGTGCTGGTGTTGAGCGGCTATCTTCACAGCGATCCCCAGCCCCATCAGCCCTCCAGCCCGGTGTTCATGGTTCACGGGCGACTGGACCCTGTGGTGCCCATCGCAGCAGCCCACCAAGCCCGCGATCGCCTTCAGTCTCTCCAGGTCTCGGTGGCCTATCAAGAATGGGATATGGGCCACGAAATCACCCTCCCCGTGCTCCAGGCCATCCAAGAATTTTGCCAAGGTCTGTAACGGAGATTGGGGCTGAGGCTCTGCCAATCCAGTCCAGGGGACGGGTTCCTAGAAAGGAGGCTGGCTAAGGAGTAAGGCCATGGTCTAGGAACCCGTCCCCTTTGCCAACCCAGATTGCGCGATTGGCTGGAATCGAGGTAGATTGGGCGCTCAGAGTTCAATCCCTGGAGTCGCATGGCCAGAAGCGGCCAAAGACCATCGCTACCAGTCGATAGTTGATTGGCGTAGGCTGGGTCAAACGAAGTGAGACCCAGCATCAAGACAGGCTTGCTGGGTCGGCGTGCCTTGCCCCAGCCGACCAGACTGCCCGTGGCGCTTCTGCGCCCTGGGTTGACGATGCTGGAGCGTCTAGGCAAAGGGCGCGATCGCTATCTGTGGCCAGGGAACTCTGGCGCAGAAACGACCCCAACCGCCCACAGGACCGCGCCACCAACCCCTCTAGATCATCCACCGGGAACAGCTTCACCACTTCGTCCCGGCTCCCTAGAACTGTTTGCACCACCGCCGCCCACCGCCAATCCGGGGACAGATCACCCAACCGCCCTTCATGCTGGGCAATTTGCTGCCCATTCAAGTCCCAAATTCGTGTGGTGGCATCCTCCCCGCTGGTGGCAATGTGCTGGCTATTAGGAGAGAAGCTTACTTGCCCGACCCAGCCCTGATGGCCCTCCAGCAGGGCGATTGGATTACCCGCTAAGTCCCAAATTCGTGTGGTACCATCCTCCCCGTTGGTAGCAATGTACTGGCCATTGGGAGAGAACAGCACTTGCAAGACCCAGCCCTGATGGCCCTCCATGAGGGCGATTTGATTGCCCGCTAAGTCCCAAATTCGTGTGGTACCATCCTCCCCGAGTGTGGCAAGTTGCTGGCCATTGGGAGAGAAGCGCACTTGCCTGACACTGCCCTGATGACCCTGCATCAGGGCGATTTGATTGCCCACTAAGTCCCACAGCCGCGCGGTGCCATCCGTCCCGCTGGTGGCAAGTTGCTGGCCATTGGGAGAGAAGCGCACTGCCAAGATCCAGCCCTGATGGCCCTCCATGAGGGCGATTTGATTGCCCGCTAAGTCCCAAATTCGTGTGGTACCATCCTCCCCGTTGGTGGCAATGTGCTGGCCATTAGGAGAGAAGAGCACTTGCCTGACACTGCCCTGCTCGCTCTGCATCAGGGCGATTTGATTGCCCGCTAAGTCCCATAGCCGCGCGGTACCATCCGTCCCGCTGGTGGCAATGTAGTGGCCATTGGGGGAGAACAGCACTTGCGAGTCCCAGCCCTGATGGCCCTGCATCAGGGCGATTTGATTGCCCTCTAAGTCCCATAGCCGCACGGTGCTATCCCCTCCGTTGGTAGCAATGTGCTGACCATTAGGAGAGAAGAGCACTTGCCAGAAACGGCCCTGCTCGCTCTGCATCAGGGCGATTTGATTGCCGTTCAAGTCCCATAGCCGTGCGGTACCATCCGTCCCGAGGGTGGCAATGTGCTGGCCATTGGGAGAGAAGCGTACTTGCCCGACCCAACCCTGATGGCCTTCTAGGCGGGTTGCGCGAATCGTGCCTAGGGCGATTTGCAGCGCTAGGAGAGGACTGGTGGCGGGGGAATTGGCCAGGGCGGTGATGCCGTGTTTCTGGTTTAGGGCATCAAGGGTACTGGTTGTCCGTGGGGCTGCTACTAGGGGCTCTGTTTCTTGAGATTGAAACGGTCGGAGGGCCGAGGCTCCAGCGCGTTCCAGTTGGGTTCCGGCTTGGACGAGGCGTTGTTGGCCTAGGGCAACAGTCATTACCCCCAGAGTGCCTGTTGTTACCAGTGCTGCCACCGCTACCGTCCCGGTCAAAAATCGGCGGGTGGGCTGATTTTTGACCGGGAGGATCTGCTGTTCTGTTTGCCTCTCTGGGTCGGGGGTGCGGGCGGGGTTGGTGGTTTGAAAAAACTGGCGCAGGTCAAGCACAGCGATCGCTCCGAGAAGGAAAACAATGCCGAAGGGGGTAACAGGTTCCCACTTTATATCGCCATCGCTCAATCAAAGCGCCAAGTTTCCCCGTCAATGGTGCAGGCCATCGTGCGATCGCGGATTTCCCCGCCAATAGTACAGACCACCGTGCGATCGCGGATTTCCCCGCCAATAGTGCAGAACATGGCGCGATCGCGGATTTCCCCGCCAATAGTGCAGAACACCGCGCGATCGCGAATTTCCCCATCAATGGTGCAGAACACCGTGCGATCGCCCTCACTGACGAAGATAATGGGTAATATTTTCATTGCCAGAATGCGTTTGCCCTACCCGATCGCGCCCCCCAGCTATAATCCATCGGCATGACTGCCAAACGTTTCCACTCCCTCTTGGCGGGGTGCTTGCTCTCCGGCGCGATCGCGATTCATGGCGGTACGCCTACCCTGGCCCAAACCCCCGCCCTGGTGACTACCGCCCCCACGCCCCGAGAGCGGGTGGAAGCCCTGTGGCAAGGGCATCAGATCTCGGTGATTCTGGCGGGACTATTGTTGGGGGGCTACTTGGGGGTGTTGTGGTTGCGGCCTCTGTGGTTGCTGAAGCTGCCCGCCCAGGATATTGCCGTGCCCTGGACGACGTGGAAGCTGCCCCTGAGCTTGGTGCGGTGGTTTAAGTACCGCGATTGCGTCCTCGACACCTGGGTCAACCAGCACTGGCAGGTGGCCCAAGGGGAATTCCTGAAACTGGCGACGAGTCTCTATTAAAGGCTCTCTCGCCGACTCGTAGAGAGAAACTATAATCGATCCAAAGCTTGGCGGAGAAACACGTGACCGAGGAAACACAAGCACCGACCAAAGTCTTTATCAGCTATAGCTGGGACTCAGAAGCCCACAAAGACCGTGTGTTGGCGTTGGCAAACACGCTGCGAAACCCTTGGGGAATAGAAACTGATATAGATCGATACGTTAGAGCCAAGCATCCATTTACTCCCCCACAGGGGTGGGACTTGTGGATGGAAAAAAGGATTGAATGGGCTGAGTTTGTGCTGATAGTTTGTACGGAAACCTATCAGCGGCGATTTAGAGGGGATGAAGAACCTGGGATTGGACGAGGAAGCACCTGGGAAGGAACGATCATCAGGCAACATCTTTATAACAATCAATTGGCATGCACTAAGTTTATTCCCGTTGTCTTTTCGTCTCAAGATTTACCCCATATTCCCATCATTTTCAATGGAAGCGATAAATATATACTTGAGGATGAAAAAAGCTTAACAGAACTGTGTTATCGCCTCAGAAAAGAGCCGATTATTGCAATACCAGACGTTGCAATAGCAAAACTAAAAGCACCTTTAGAACCAAAGTTTTTCACAGATCAAACACAGCCTCCACTAGTTTCCTTTGATGCTTCTCGAACAATAAAAGTAAGGGTTCATCGAGCTTTTTTCACTAATAGCCCAACCGAGTATTACTTCATAAATGTGACAAATTTATCACCTGTAAGGCTGTTAGAAATAACTCATATCTGGTACGAAGATGACAAAAATCATCATATATCAGTGGCTCAACCTTCAAGAACGCTTCCTGTAAGGTTAGACTTGGATCAATCTTGGGAAACATGGATTTCTGTAAATGAGCTTCCTGTAGATAATCGTGAGCATGCTTGCCAAAACTTCTATGTGAGGATATCCACAGGAGATGTCTTTAAATCTGAAGCAAACCTGCATGTTCCTCTCCGTGGAACAGTTCCAGGGGGGGCAGTTCAAACTCAACAGATGCAGCAGAGGCTAGAAAGGGTGTATGGGAGCCAGATTGAGCAAACAAGCACCAAGGAAATTGCCTCTCAACAAGGATTGGAAAAACAAGAACAACCGACAAACACTTTGACAGAAAAGGCGACTGGGCCAGAGAACCTGCTGAAGTTAGAAGACCTGCTGAAGGCGGAAAAAATAAAAGAAGCAGACGAGCAAACCAGAAAGCTAATTTTGATGGAAAACCAAAATAAGCCTTTAACTGCTCCCGAAATTAGACGGCTTTCTTTGGATTTACTTGACAGCATTGATCGGCTCTGGATGAAATATAGTGCTGGAAAGTTTGGATTGAAAGTTCAGCAGCAGATGTGGCAAAAAACTCAGGAGCCAGAAAAACCACGCTTTACTCTCTTTGCTAAAAAGATAGAGCCTTTAACTGAATCACAGATATGGAACCGACTGGGATGCTTAGTAGGCTGGCGTAGTGAGGATGAGAAGCTATTGCCAGATTCAAAACTCAATTTCTCGATCAAAGCTCCTCCAGGCTGTTTCCCCCGGACTAGATTGTGGTTACATGGTGGTTATGGAAATACTATGAAGCAGTTTGTGGCGTTAATGGAGCGAGTGGGACAAATGGAGTGAAATGGTTTTGTCTAACCGCTCGTAAGACTAGGTTTTAGAATTTGAAGTCAACTAAGATCTGCTCTGGCTTAAAAAGTTTGTGGTTATATAATTTGCATTAAAGCAATCTTTGCGTTCAATCCTTATGTCGGACACCATTGAAGTCTTCATTTCTTACTCTAAGCAAGACAAAGCATTGCGTGATGGATTGCTTTCCCACTTACGCCCCCTCGAAGCAAAAGGCATCATCAGTTGGCACGATCGCCAAATCCTACCGGGTACCGAGTGGGACGCAGAAATTAAAGCCCGCCTCAACGCCGCAGACATTATTTTGCTGCTGATCAGTTCTGACTTTTTAGCAACTGACTACTGCACCCGAGTTGAGATCCCAGAGGCATTGCGGCGACATGAAGCGGGCGAAGCTACAGTAATGCCCGTCATTTTGAGATCATGCGGCTGGCGATATACTCCCCTGGCAAAGATCCAGGCGTATCCTGAAAAGGCTGAGCCAATCAAAAGTTGGAAAGATATTGATGAAGCCTATACGAATGTGGTGAATGGGGTCTATCTTGCTGCAACAAAGATTAAGGAACGACGTAGTAGTCAGGCACAGGAAGAACAGGAATGCATCCAGCAAGAGCAGCAACCATCCGATCAAACGAGATCATCGCCTGACGCTCTAAGGGGAGATTATGCTCACTTAGAAGCACTAATGAAGGCAGGTAAGTGGAAAGAGGCAGATTATGAAACTGCCAAGCAAATGTCCGATGTGATGGAACGACAAACAGAATTACTTCGGGTTAAAGATATTGAGCAGTTTCCTTGTGCTGATCTCCGCATGATGGATCAACTTTGGGTGAAGTATAGCAAGGGCAAGTTTGGATTCAGCGTCCAGAAACAGATCTGGCAGAAATGGGGTAGCCCAACTGAGTACAGTACGCAGTGGAAAAAGTTTGGTGAAGAGGTGGGATGGAAAAAGAAGGGCGTTCTCGGAGTAAAAAATGATTGGAAAATCTTCAGCGAAGTGATTTTTGACATTTCAGCACCATCTGGTCACCTCCCTATTGGTTGGAACAGCGTTATGCAACTGGGGAAATGGAAGAAAGATTTTCACAACGCATGGGCTTATGGGTGGACGACTAGTAGTTGGGAACATATTATCAGAAGGTCACCTAGTTATGTTTCTTCTCTCGTGTCAAGACTTGTAAGCTGTGCAGGTACAGAAAGGCCCAAGTCTCAAGAATTAGAAGAGTAACATTAAGCGCAATTAAAACAATACGGCGTTTCCTAGTACCGGGTGGCGGAAGTGTCCTTGCCATCGCGAAATGCCAGTAGGCGATATAGCTTAGGCTCATAGGACTTAATAGTAAGGCGATTTCAGCCAGCCGGTACTAGTTGGATGAGGTACAAATTTATATCTAAGATTCCCGCATGGCAAGGATTTTAGGGATCGTGCTGTACCTCACGGGAGTAATAAACGCTTTAACGCTCTTCAATAGCTTCCGCTAGAGGTTATTTGAAATAACCATTTTTCGTTCCCGATCGCCTGACAGTCAGCAGGATTTCCGACGAGTAATCAGCATTACAGATTTTGTCTGCCTAGAGTCATTGAAGAGCGTTAAGCCGAGGAAAAGTGGCGTGAAGAGTTAGTAAATCGCTACACAGATTTGTAGGGTAGGCAGTGCCCACCCTACTCCCTAGGGCACTACATATCAGGTACACCTCAGGAAATACTTGAGACTTGACGCTATGGGCAGAGCCTTCGTACAATAGTACTATCCACTTGGCCAGTTTCCTGGAGTTCTTATGCCTAGAAGAGTTTTCTTTAGCTTTCATTACCAGCGAGATATCTGGCGTGTCAATGTTGTACGCAACCATGCCAAGGTGAAAAGTGGATATCAAGAAGCTGGCTATTGGGATTGCTCTCTTTGGGAATCAACAAAGAGAACAGGCGAAGTTGCGCTCAAGCGACTGATTAATTCAGGTTTACAAAATACATCCGTTACCGTTGTGCTGATTGGCACTGAGACATCTGAACGTAAGTGGGTTCAATATGAAATTGAGGAAAGTTACAAACGCGGCAATGGAATGCTGGGGATATACATTCACAACATTAAGAGCATAAACGGATTTGCTGACTCGAAAGGTCGCAACCCTTTTGATAGCTTCACTCTCGAAAAGCCCGGTCTGTATTCCCATATGCCGAAGACTTACGTTAGCATGTCTCAGATTTACCCAACCTATGACTGGGTTTACAACGATGGATACAATAACTTTAGCAAGTGGGTTGAAGATGCAGCGAGGGCTGCGGGTCGATGATTGACAAGCTTCCTATGGCGATGCTGGCAGTGGCACCACCAGCAGCAAAATCGTGATCAAGAACGTAATCAAATACGGCAGGTTTGCCCAGGACTTGAGCGTGTTAGGAATCTGCTCCAGGAATTTAGTTGAGTTGTCGGGTTTGATAAAATTCCCTTTAACTTTCTCGATCCATTCCTGATCGTCAGGAATAATATATCCACTCAAAATTCGGGCTAATCGATTAAAGTTATCGCGAAATTTTCGCTCCAGATATAAATAGTAAACATCCAAGACACCAAATAGCGCAAAAGCGACAAATGCCAACACAAACAAAGCTGCACTGTGATTAGTAAACCCAAAGCCTGCGATTGCTGCCCAAACGGTGATGCCAACTTTTTTGACTTCTAATGAGTTATTTGCCATGCGAGCGATCGCACTTTGCAACATCTCAGCTTGCTTAATCAAGTAGTCCTGATTCTTTTCAACCCAGTCTGAAACGTTAGTTGGCATGGTTTTCATAAAGGGATAGCTGCCTAAATTCAAGATCTTAGTCTGTATTTTTAAAGAGTGTCTTTCTTAGCTTCAAGTATCCAATTTGGCAAGCTGAATACTCACAAGATTCTAAATACTGAAATGGATGCCATTCATTTTTGGCGATCGACTCCATATAAGTGCCATCCTGTTGAGCCACATCTGGTTTCATGTTTGTGACATCAGCATAGTACAGATAGCAGATCTCATTCACCTGAGTTCCCACAATATACCGACCCAACGGTGACACCTGAACCCGATACCCCGTCTCCTCATACACCTCCCGTTGAGCCGCCGATTCCGGCGACTCCCCCTCCTCTAACGCTCCTGTCACTGGACAGGGAAACAGCCTGAACTTTCCATCCACTTCTCGGTTATCAATACAAAGATGCTGTTGACGAATTAATACCTCACACTGGTCAGGACTTTCGCCAGTTCTTCTGAGCAAAAATACGGCAACGGAGTCTTTGCCTTTGCGCTCTAAATATTGAAATCCTCTGGGAGATTCCTTAACTAAAATCCACTGAGTACTAAAAATGACTCTATCCATATTCATTATTTATGATCTACATTGCGCGTCCCCCGGCGGCTCCGCCGCCATTCCCAAGAGCCAGCGCCGCCAGCGCCGCCTCCCAGACTTTCAGTAGTAGGGTAGGCAATGCCCACCCTACTCTTTAGGTCACTATGGAACATCCACAAAGCCTACCTGTCACCCCAACGATCAAGGTAGGTCAATCTCGTTAACAAGTTGTAGAACACTGTTGTACAAAGGTTCTGCAATCCAAAACCCAGCTTCATTAATCAACGCACCCAATAAAGGCTTCACCTCAACAATCAAGCCTTTACTTTTCGCTTCAACTAAGACTCCCAAGATACCTGTGTAGTGGAGATTCAGCCTACCTGCGACTAGCCGACCTCGGCGTTCATCAATCAAAACTTGATCAGCTTTCATCTCGACTGCTAGAGCGATCGCTTCTGCTTCTCCAATATCAAGTTCGTTACTCAATGCTTCAACAAGAGTGCGATCGCTAATAGCACGAGTTTGAATCCAGCTAAAGGTTTGAACTTCGGTCGCACCTGCAACAGGAAAATTGGGGTCGGTTAGTTCTTGATAAACAGCTTCGGGAATAAGAACCTTTCCATACAGGTGATGAAGGAGGTGTAGGTGGTTAATTGCAGCGAGGTTATTAATAGGTGATGTATCACTGACAATAATCACAATCTACCCATTTCCCGTAGATTTTGAATGTCCCGATCAAAATCCTCTACGCCGTAATGGACTGGGATCCGACGACTGGCAAGTAAGTGCTGAAATGCAACGCGGTGGATTCCAGCAAATCGACTAGCTTGAGCAAGGGTAAGCTTTTCCTGTTGAAAGAGCATAACAGCAATTTCCTGACGCATTTCAGCCTCAGTCATACAAGTTGCAGTTAGGACTTCATCAGGGACAATAACACTCATGGCCACACTCCTTGCTACTTAATCCTATTGTACGTTTCCGCATCCCAAGCAGAGACGGGGACGCAGGAGAAGGGACTAAATCGCACCCAGCCGACCACTGGGCGCGCCCCCCAGCGGCTCCGCCGCCATTCCTAGAGGTAGAGCCTCGGCACGAGGGGGCTAGATCAATCCAATGGCGTCATCTCCAACAGCCCCGGCTTCCCCAAATAATTGCGATGTTTCCGACTGGGATGTAGGGAGCTAACGTGACTCGTTGTTTTGGGTCGATATGTTGACGGAGGTTAGTTGGGTGCTGGCGACTTGGTGAATGCAGTTGAGCCAGTCTTGCCATGCAGCGGGGTCAGCAGTCTGATTGTTAGCAGCAATCATGAGATCAGATAAAAGACCTCCAATATCATCAGACTCGGTGCGCTCATACACCTGTTCTAAAAACAGCACCATCGCCTCAAAGGCTTGGCGTTCTGTAAGTTGTTCCATGACTTTTACCTCTTACCTAGAATCTAATTAAGTTCTGGTGAGCCTGCCAACCCTGTGTCAGGATGCCAGGTTCTAGGAGTCGCGTTGATGCCAGCATTGCGGATTTCTCCTTTCCTGACTTGAACCCAAACTTGAGCGCCACTAGGCAAGATTTGACTGTACCAATCCGTTTTGTATTTGTCTTGACCGAGGTGGTAGTTGGGATTCATTGCGGTGTCAATCAGTAATTGACGAATGGCGGGTGTGTCTTCAGAAAAGTGTCCTAGGGCTTGGCGAAAAATATGGGGAGCATTTTTATTGATGCCTGCTTCTAGTTGATCGGGTTGGACGGGTGGAGACATTTTGAAGTGAGGAATCAGACAAGTTTTATTGCCACACTGTTTGGCTCCGCCGCCATTCCCCCGCCCCCGGCAGCAGAGCCACTCCTAGAGGCAGAGCCTCAAGATAGCGTGTCGAGGCAGAGCCTCGGCACGAGGGGGACACTACTTTGCGGCAGGTTGGCTACAAACTCCTGTGCTTCCTGATCAGACAAGAAGCCTTCCTCTTTGGCAGCTTTGCAAGCTTGGTAAAACAAGAGGTCTTCAATCTCTTGACGATTGTGGGTGATAAGGGCGGCTAGGAAACCCTGCTTGGCATCGTCGGGTAAAGCCTGGAAAAGGTTGTAGAAGTGGTGAGACAGTTGAAGCGATTGAGTAGTCATTAACCGCATCTCTAGGATGGTTTCTCTGGCCGATGGTCTATAGCTGCTATGATACCGCCACTTTCCCTCCCACCGTTCCCACCCTCTGCATAGGAATGCTGCCCGTGGCGCTCCTGCGCCCTAGAAGTCGGGCTGGCTCCCTTCTACCAAGTGGGTGATGCATCTAGGCAAGGGGAAAACCGGAGCTTTATTCTCGGATATTCTTTGGCTACCGGGTTATTGCTGGCGATTTATGTTGAAAGGGGCGTGAGAACTCGTCTCATTTCCGCCCGTGTGGCCACCCGTTCTGAGCGTGATCTCTATGGGCAGTCCTGAAGAACCCTGGGAGTTGACAATCACCCCCCGCCCCACGGAAGCGGTTGCTCTTTCTATCCCTATAGATACGCTGGCCTCTCTGCGGGTCGTCGCCGCGCAGAAACAGATGTCCCTGGAAGGGTTACTGAAGTTTTATATTGGGCGGTGTTTGCGGGCGGATTTAACCCAACTGCGGGCAGGGCAAACCCTGGAAGCAGCGCAGCAGGTGTTGAGCGAGTATTTACAGTCCGAGGAAGCAGCAGCGGCACTGGTCGCCACGATTCGCCAGCGCAGTGGGTGGCCCCAAGATGATTCCTGACTCGCACCAGCCGACCGCTGGCGCGTCCCCCGGCGGCTCCGCCGCCATTCCAGAGCCTAGAGGCAGAGCCTCAGGATCGCGTGTCGAGGCAGAGCCTCAGCACGAGACAAAGTGCGGAATGTGGGATGCACTCTTTAGCGCCAGAGTTAATGAAAATGCCCACCAAGATTATCCAGAATTATCCAGACAGAGCAGATTACCAAGTCCTGGGCTGGAACCGATCATCGTTCAAAATCACCACCGTCTCCCCCGACTGCGCCAAGACAAACAACCCCTTGCGATAGGCATAGCGAGACACCTCCAACGGCACCACCATTCCCGCCACCGCCCCCATGGCCTGCACATCGCTGTAGCGGGGCATCAGCCGCTTGAACTTCGCGAGTCGTTCCAGATGCTCATCCACATCCCCTTGGGACAGCTTGCTTTTCACTTCCACAAGGATCGCCTCAGTGGTGTTGACCACTAGGAGGTCGATTTCCAACCCGGCGTCATCCCGCTGGATCGACACCTCCGGCAAAATCTCATGGACCTCAATTCCCCGCTGTTTAAATAGGCGCAACACCGCAGGCCGCACCTGCCACTCCACAAATTCCCCCAAGCGGTTACCCAGCTTGCCAAGTTCCTGTTGCAGGTTTTTCATGCGGCGATCGTTCTCTTCCACATGCAAGCGGAACAGGCGATCAGTTTCCTTTTGAGCAGCGGACAGCTCTTTCTGGGAAATTGCCACTTCATTCAAAATCCGCCAAACGTCATCTGCGGTGGTGGCCATGGCAGTGGTGTCAACGATGGGTCAATATCTACCTATTCTCATTTTATGCGTGGATGCCAGTGAGGTTTTGTGGGGGTGCGGGCGGGGTTCGTGGCTTGAAAAAACTCGCGGATGTTAATTACGGTGTTTACGGCACGCTGATCTCTGCGGCCCACGACAGCTTTAGGGTTTACTATACTGGCTGCGCTCTATCCCGTAACTCGGGGGATTCCCCCATGCTCTAGGATTGGAAAGGTTCGAGACCTAATTGTTGACCTAGCCCGAGACCTGAGAGCCTATGTTGGCCGCGATCGCAACCCTCACCACCCGCCTAGACCAAGCCCTGGTTAGTGCCTTTGGACCAGATCTGGCCGGGACCGATCCGGTCTTGGTACCCGCCAGCAACCCTAAGTTTGGGGACTTTCAGGCCAATGGGGCCATGGCCTTGGCCAAACGACTGAAGGACAAACCCAGGGCGATCGCGGAAAAAATTGTCGCCCACCTAGAGGTGACGGATCTCTGTGAGCCGCCGGAAATTGCGGGGCCGGGGTTCATTAACCTGCGTCTCAAGGCTACCTATATAGAGGCCCAGCTCAACGCCCTCACCGGGGATGAGCGCCTAGGGGTGGCGGCGGTGGCCCAGCCCCAGAAGGTGATTGTGGATTTCTCTAGCCCCAACATCGCCAAGGAGATGCATGTGGGCCACCTGCGTTCCACCATCATCGGCGACTCTATTGCTCGGGTGCTGGAGTTTGCGGGCCATGATGTCCTGCGGTTGAACCATGTGGGCGACTGGGGTACCCAGTTCGGCATGTTGATCACCCACCTGCAAACCGCCTGTCCAGAAGCCCTCACCAGTGGGGGCAATGTAGATATCGGTGATCTGGTCACCTTCTACAAACAGGCTAAGGAGCGGTTTGATCAGGATGAGGATTTTAAGGCGCGATCGCGGGAAGCCGTCGTCGCCCTCCAATCCGGTGACGCCACCGCACGGGCCGCCTGGACAGCCCTCTGCAACCAATCCCGCAAGGCATTTCAGACCCTCTACGACCGCCTCGATATCTGTCTAACGGAACGGGGAGAGTCCTTTTACAATCCCTTCCTCGCCGATGTGGTTCAGGAATTAGCCGCCCAGGGGCTACTGGTGGCGGATCAGGGAGCCCAAGTGGTGTTCCTGGAGGGATTCTCCAATAAAGAGGGAGATCCCCTGCCGCTGATTATTCAAAAATCCGACGGCGGCTTTAACTACGCCACCACGGACCTCGCCGCCATTCGCTACCGCACCCAGGAGGATGGAGCCCAGCGCATTCTCTATGTGGTGGATGCGGGTCAGGGCAACCATTTTGCCCAGGTGTTCCAGGTGGCGGCGCGGGCGGGCTGGATTCCCGAGGGGGTGGAACTCACCCACGTTCCCTTCGGCGTGGTTCAGGGGGAGGATGGCAAAAAGTTCAAAACCCGCTCCGGCGAAACCGTGCGGCTGAAGGATCTGCTGGATGAGGCGGTAACGCGATCGCGAGTTGACCTAGAGACCCGCATTCAAACCGAGGGCCGGGAAGAGACGGAGGAATTCATCCAAACCGTGGCAGAAACCGTCGGCATTGGCGCGGTGAAATACGCCGACCTGAGTCAAAACCGCACCAGCAACTACATCTTTAGCTACGACAAGATGCTGGCCCTCCAGGGCAACACCGCCCCCTATCTGCTCTACGCCTATGTGCGGGTGCAGGGCATCAGCCGCAAGGGAACCATTGATCTTAGTCAGTTGGGGACGGATGCAGCGGTGCATCTCGGCGATGACAGCGAATTCACCCTCGCCAAGCACCTGCTGCAACTGGATGAGGTAGTGGCGGAGGTAGCCAGGGATCTCCTCCCCAGCCGTCTCTGCCAATACCTGTTTGAACTGAGCCAAAAGTTCAACCAGTTCTACGATCGCTGCTCCGTACTCCAGGCGGAGGAACCCCAGCGTACCTCCCGCCTGATTCTCTGTGACCTCACCGCCCGCACCCTCAAGCTGGGGCTGTCCCTCCTGGGGATCGCCGTCCTAGAGCGGATGTAGCCCCCGCCCCATTCCGTGCCCTAGTACTGGGCGGCAGAAATCCTGTGCCCATTTTCCCTAGGTGTTGCATTTGTGCGGTGCATTGCTTCGCGTGGGCGAAGCCGCGCCTTAGCGCTATGCACTTAATGACACTTCGGCGAACAAGGGGCTTAAGCCCCTTGCCTAGCCACCTGGTACACCATTAACCCGCAGATTCCTACCCTTTACCCTTTACCCTGCACCCTTTACCCTCTATGACCTCCCCCACCGCTGCCCCTGAAAATCCCCTTCTGACCCTAGACTACGTGCCTGCCCTAGAGGCCATCGGCGATGACTACTACGATCAAGTCGCGGCGGCGGACTTTCCTCAGCACCAGTTGCGGTTTCGTAATGATGCCGTTTTGCGGCACCTGGGCCTCGATCCCAGTCAGGTCGAAGATAGCCATTTCATCGAAGCCTTTGGCCAGTTCCAGGGGCGGGAACCGCTGCTGGCCCTGCGCTACCACGGCTACCAATTCGGCACCTACAATCCCTTTTTGGGGGATGGCCGGGGCTTTCTCTACGGCCAAGTGCGGGGACTGGATGGAGAACTCTACGACTTTGGCACCAAGGGCTCGGGGCCGACCCCCTATTCTCGGGGGGGAGATGGTCGCCTCACTCTCAAGGGCGGCGTGCGGGAGGTGTTGGCTGCCGAAGCCCTTCATGCCTTGGGGGTCCGCACCTCTCGCACCCTGAGCCTGATTGAAACCGGGGAACAGCTCTGGCGGGGGGATGAGCCCTCCCCCACCCGCTCCTCGGTGATGGTGCGCTTTAGCCGCTCCCACATTCGCTTTGGCACCTTTGAGCGGTTGGACTATCTAGACCGGACAGACCTGATCCAGCGGCTGCTGGAGCATGTGATTGACATTTACTATCCAGCGGCCCGCCTCTGCACCGATGCAGCGGAGCGCTATGCCCAGTTCTACGATGAGCTGGTAGATCGCACCGCCGCCCTAGCCGCCCAGTGGATGGCGGTGGGGTTTTGCCATGGGGTGCTGAATACGGACAATATGTCCATCACGGGGGAGAGCTTTGACTATGGCCCCTATGCCTTTATGGATCGCTATGATCCCCAGTTTACGGCGGCCTATTTTGACTACAGCAGTCGCTACTGCTATCGCAACCAGCCCGGAATCTGTCGCTGGAACCTGGCCATGCTGCAAAAGCCCCTTCAGCGGGTAATGCCGAAGGAAACCTTAGTGGCGACCCTAGAGCAGTTTTTGCCCCGCTATGAGGCCCATTACCAGGGGTTAATGCTTCAGAAGCTGGGGTTTGCCCAATTGCCGGAGCCCCTAGGGACAGCGTTGGTGGCGGCGACGGTGGCGCTGCTGGCGGCGGTGGAGGTGGGGTATTCTCGCTTCTTTGTGGAGCTGGCGCAGCAGTTTTCGCCCCAATGGCGGGGGGAAGCAGAGCAAATTTTGGCGGCGGCGGTGCAGGGGTCTGACCCCGCTGCCCTGCCGCCCCTGCACCACTGGCGGCAGGTCTACCACCGCTGTTTGCAAGCCATACCGGAGACGGAACTGCCGGGAGTGCGCGATCGCATTCGAGCTACTAACCCGGTTACGGTGCTACTGCGGCCTGAAATTGAGGCGGTGTGGGAACCGATCACGGTGGAAAATGACTGGCAACCCTTTGCCGACCTGCTCAAGCGGGTACAAGAGCCATTTTTGCCCTAGGGATCTGAGGATGTGAGGTAGAGTCGATAACTTCTTCTACTAAACGCCCTGGAAGAGTATGTGTTGATTGCTCAAGATCAGCGACGAGTGGAGTGTTGGCGACGGCGATCGCCCCAGGATGGGTGGCATAAGATGGTCTATCAAGCTGAGGACACCGTTGTGTTGGAGAGTATTGGGTTGACAATGACGATGACGGATCTCTACCAAGGGGTAACGGTGTCGGCGGCTTAGGATGAACGCACTAGGCAGATTGATGCTCAAGTTGGTTGCGATGCTGGGTCAAGAAATCAATCGCCCCCGCTTCGCTCAGGGGATGGCTGAACCAGTAGCCCTGCATGTGCGCACAGCCGAGGGAATTGAGGAGAGTGGCTTGGGCTTCGGTTTCTACCCCCTCCGCTACCACATCTAAAAATAGACCCTGGGCAAGGGCAATAATTGCGATCGCAATCGCTTGGTCTGGAGGACTGTCCACCAACTCAGTAATAAAGGAGCGATCGATCTTCAACCGATCCAGGGGCAGCACCTTCAACGCATGGAGAGCAGAGTAGCCCGTGCCAAAATCATCAAGGCTGATTTTCACCCCCATTACCCTCAGTTGCGCCATCATCTCTTGGCTGGCCTTGAGCTTGCGGAGAGCCACCGTCTCTGTAATTTCTAGCTCCAGGCAGGTGGGATCGTAGTTAACCGCCTCAACCGCCCGCTGAATTTGGGCCATCAACTGAGGATGGTGAAACTGTCTCGCCGAAAGATTGATCCCCAAAGTTAGATGACCAAAGCCGAGGGAATGCCAAATCTGGGCTTGGGCGATGCCCATACTCAAAACCCACTCACCGATGGCAATAATTAACCCCGTCCGTTCCGCTAACTTCAGAAAGGATTCTGGCGACAGCAGTCCGAGGCGAGGATGTTGCCAACGTAGTAAAGCTTCCATCCCCACCACGCTTCCCGTGACACTGTCCAACTGGGGCTGAAAATAGAGGCGGAACTCTCGATTGCCGAGAGCCTGATACAATTCATTTTCCAGCAGCAAGGCTTCAGCGGCATCGGCATTCATACTAGCCGTATAAAACCGATAGGTATTCCGACCCGCATCCTTCGCCTGGTATAGGGTGACATCGGCATGGCGCAGTAATGTCTCCGCATCGCGGCCATCGTGGGGAAACAGGCTCACCCCAATACTGGTACTGATATGCAGGGGATGACTGTGAATCTCAAAGGGCTCCCGCAGACTCTCCAACACCCGTTCACAGGCATCCGCTACAGCCTCCGCCGTTTCGACTGGGTGCAAAATCACCGTAAATTCATCTCCACCCCAACGCACCAGCGTGTCTCCTTCTCGGAAACAGGTGCTCAATCGCTGGGCCACTTCCTGCAACAGCAGATCACCCACAGCATGGCCCAGGGTGTCGTTAATCGCCTTGAATTCATCTAAATCTAGGAATAGCAGCGCCACAAGGGCCTGCTGGCGATCTGCTTGAGCCAAGACCTGGGGTAAGCAGGCATTAAAGAAGGCCCGGTTGGGCAGCCCGGTGAGGGTATCGTAAAACGCCTGGTGGCGAATCGTTGCCTCCGTTTGTTTTTGTTGAGTGATGTCGCGAAAAAGCCAGCGAAAGCTGGAAACTTTGCCAGCGAGATCGCGGGTAATCGACAAGGTGAGCGCCCCCTCAAAGGGGGGATCATGACGGGGGCAGATCTGGACATGCCAGTCTTTCATTCGGGGTTTGTCAGAGCCATTAAAGCGGCACAGCTCTAGGAGTTTTGTATGGAACTCTGCTCGGGCCTCCTCTGTAACAAACAACACCAGCGGTTTCCCGATCAAAAAATCCTGGGACGCTTGCAGCATAGACGCGATCGCATAATTCGCCTCCTGAATGATCCCCTTACGGTCGGTGACGATGTAGCCATCGGGGGCCAAGTCAAACAGATCTTGATAGCGCTGGCGCTCCACCCTCAGATCATGGTGGGTGCGGACGAGGGCTTGATTTTGAAGCTGGAGTTCCTCGTCAGAGGTCTGCAACTCCTCCAGAACAAAATAGAGTTCCTTCAGAGCCTCCGACATCAAATCATGCTGCACCGGGTTTTCTGTCGCCCGCTGACGGAGCAGTAAGGCCCGCTGATATACGGCTTCGATCTGTAGGGAAATGCTCATATTTTAATCGCCTGTGTTAAAAGGGTATCGAACAAAAGCTTGAAATCTTGAAGTAATGTTTGAAAAAAGCTTGAAATAATGTTTGATTGAGTGATGCGACGTAACCCTTCACCTCCCCCCTACCCTCGAACGAGGGATCAAGGGTGGTAGTGGTTTAGCCGAGGGAGGAGTGAATTGCTCCAATCCAAAAGATGAAGAGTGAGGTGCTACGGCCTCAAAGATAAGATCCAGCCATGGCAATATTCATCCTTAGGAGAATAGCTAGAAGAAGCCAGAGTCTTGTCAGATCAGATCTTCAGGACTTTTGGTGTACTTCGTAGTTCCAATAAGGGACTTTCAGGAAAATAAACTACCCGCTGATCGGGCTTGCTCCCTGGAGAGCCATTACATGTTGGCGCAGCCTGTCTGAAAGACATACGACTTCGCTCAGCCCTCGATCACTGAAGCCTCGATTACTGAAGATTGAGCGAAGTCGTTCGCGTAGCGTCTCCCGAAGGGAGAAAACCGGGCCACTGGGGACACTATTAACCCGCAGATCCCTAACCGCCATAAACTATATCTAGCCGTCGTAGTGTGGGTTAAGAAGCGTTCGTGCAGCGTCTCCACACTGACACAACTGTCCGCCACCTACATCCGCCATTGGGTCAGGAAACCTGAACCCTACATTCAATGAAAATTTAATGAAAGAATGAAACCCAACTTAGGGACGCGATCAAGGTGAGGGCGTCACCTCATTGCGATAGAAAGGATCTAAATGCTAATTAAGCAAAAACTCATCTGCAATCCTTACTCTGTCTTGGATTCGCGGATCTGACCTCTATGTTCAACCCATCGCTTGCCGGAACACACAGTTGATGTCCGATGGGGAATTAAGATACTGAAGAGATGTACATTGCCTACATCTCAGTCTTACCATGTATAAGATGCTGTGCCGGTAAAGATTCAAGTCTATTTCTGGAAAAATCTCAGAATTAAGACTGGGGATCACTAATATCTTCAATGGCTAGGAGAATCAGTCGCTGGCCCTCCCCTTGGATCATCTCAGAGGCATTGAGCAATAGAGTTCTCGGCCCGATCTGCTCAAAGTCGTGGATGATCTCAAAGTCTTTAATTTGCTGATGGTGGGGCAAAATATCTTCTAACAGTGCTCGAAACTGGGGATTGTTCCATTGACCATTCCCCAACTCAAGGATGGAGCGGTTTTCCGTCTGACTGGGTGCCACCTGAAAAAGATCATAAAATTTCTGATTTGCCGTCACCACATGCAGATCACTATTGAGCACCACCAGCGCTTCCCGCACCGTTTGCACAATTGCCTCAGCATAGTTCCGCGCCGCCTCTAATTCCTTCCTACTTCGTTCTAGGGCGTCAATATCCACCAGTACCACCACCGCCCCATCCATGCGATTATCCACCGTGAGATAGGGCCGAATCCGCAAGTCATACCAGTGCCCACCCTGAGATTGCACCGTTTGATTTGACACGGCAAGAGTATCGATAACGGTGGTGATTTTCTGCTCTAGATCCCCAATTTTAAGAGTATGATTTATATTGCTAAAGGGACGATCAATATCACTGTCAATCAGATTAAAAATGATGCCGGCAACGGGGGTAAAGCGGCGAATGCGTAGCCCTCGATCCAATATTAAGATGGGAATACTTATGCCGCTCAATAGATTCTGAAAATCATTGTTAATCAGCGTCGCTTCCGCATTGCGTCGGTACAATTCTTCGTTAATGGTGCTGAGTTCTTCATTGGTCGCCTGAACCTCCTCCTTAGCGGTTTGCAACTCTTCATTTGTACTTTGGAGTTCCTCATTACTAGAGAGTACCTCCTCATTAGCGACCCGAAAATCCTGGTTGGTGGCCTCCTGCTCCTCAATGATGGCTTGAAGATGCTCACTAGTGGTGGCTAATTCCTGCTGGAGTCGCTGAACTTCTGAGCGGTCTGCCCTAGACAATTGGGCCTGCTTTGGATCTAGATCTACCCCATTCTTCTGATCTGGCGATACGGTGATCTGGGTCTTAAACAACACCAAAAAGTACTTTTCCTGAATCCCTGCGGGTTGAAAGGGAATCACATCTAGGCGAATGTGTCGGATCCCCATAGGGGCATCACTCGATTGGATCTCCTCCTCCCTTAGGGGAATATCCATTTTGCTAACGGTTTGGTCCGTCTGTTTAGCCTGATGCAGTGCCGTTTGGAGTTCCAATCTTAGGCTTTCCTTAGCCATCTTGATTAGATTTAGGCTGGCTCTTCCTGGTGCAGGCTCTAGATAAGCCCCGGTTTGGCCTCGAAATTGCACAATATCGTAATGGGGATTGACCACGACCCCCACCGACCCATAATGGGCCAAGGCAACCTGATCTGCTGTCTCGTATAGTGCCCTGTCGCTGGCTTTTCCTTTGCTTCGATTGACCTGGGGTGTTGCAAATCTAGGGGGTTCACTACTGGCGATGAAGTTCATATTCAATGGTCGTGAGGAATATTGCTTGGTATAGAGTTTTTGCTTGCTCTCTACCACTGCAAATTGATCAGAAAATTCCCCGACACTTTCTGATGTTCCTAGGAGCAAAAATCCCGTGGGCTTGAGGCCATAGTGAAACATAGGCAAGACTTGCCCTTGCAACGTTGAGCCAAAGTAAATCAAAACATTGCGACAGCTAATCAGGTCTAGATTGGAAAAAGGCGGATCACTAATTAAGTCTTGGCGCGCAAAGATACATAGCTCCCGCACGTTGGTTTGTACCTTATAGCCGTTTTCCACCGGCACAAAGAATTGTTTGAGCTGATCAGGGGAAACATTCGCTACCTTATTGTGGGAATACACCCCCAAGCGGGCAAATTCGATGGCGGAGTCACTGACATCGGTGGCGAAAATCTGGATCCCAGGGGCATCGGTGCGGTGGCGCAAAAACTCCAGCAGCGAGATGGCAATGGAGTAGGCTTCTTCTCCTGTGGAGCAGCCCGCCACCCAAATTCGGATCGGAGTCTGGGGGGAACGATTTTTTGCGATCGCAGGAAAGACATGACGCTTGAGTGCCGCAAAAGCTTCCTCATCGCGAAAAAAGCTGGTGACGTGAATCAAGATCTCCTGGTGCAGTGCCTGCACCTCCTCCGGATGCTTTCGCAGATATCGCCCATAGTCCTCTAGGTGCTGTAGGCGGTAGAGGGCCATCCGCCGGAAGATCCGCCGCCTGAGGGTGGTGGGTTTATAGTGCTGAAAATCGACCCGCGTGGCAGTTTTCAGCAGCCCCAGGATCATCGAGAAGACTTCCTGTTCACTGCTGGAGGTGGAAGCCAGGTTTTCAGGTTTGGCCGTGGAGACATAGGGATGGTGACTAATCTTGGCCAGTTCTTGGGCGATCTCCTCTGGCAACAGCACAAAGTCCACCTGCCCCGTCGCGATCGCCTGACTTGGCATACTCCTCACCTGGGCCGATGTCTCGGTCTGGGCAAAGGTAATCCCCCCCGCTGCCTTGATCGCCTCTAGCCCCAAAGTGCCGTCAGAGTCTCCCCCCGACAGCACCACACCGATGGCTTTGTTGTGGCGGTCCATTGCCAAGGACTCAAAAAAGGTATCAATGGTCTTGCTGGTGCCATGAACTTTTACTCGGGGGACAAGATGTAATTTCCCCCCCTCTAGGGTCATGGTGGTATTGGGGGGGATCACGTAGACATGGTTGGGGGCGATCGCCATCCCATCCTGAGCATCACCCACCGGCATCGATGTCGTCCTTGCCAAAATCTCGCTCAGAAAGCTGTCATGGCTGGGATCTAAATGCTGCACCAAGACAAACCCCATGCCTGTGTCGTTAGGCAGGTGGCTCAGCAATTGAGTAAAGGCTTCCAACCCCCCCGCCGACGCCCCAATGCCCACAATGGGAAATAGGGTTGTAGAAGGCTCGGAGGACTGGGGAGTCGTGGCCTTCCCACTGGTATCAGATTCGGGCATAGGGGCAGAGGAATCAGCGGCAGACGATGACATAGGGGGGTATTCCCGTGTAGGCGGAAGTGAGGAGTCTGCTGGGCAACGGCGGAAATCGCTTTTTGTTCACCCAATCTCTGCGGCCTGCGACGGCTTTGGGTTTACTATACTGGCTGCGCCATACTGGTTCGCGCTTTAATTCGCCTTAACTATTCCGTTTTCAGTGGAACGCCGTGCTGGATCTCAAGCAAATTCGACAACAGTTTGACCCCACCCAATCGGCCCTGAGCCGTCGGGGAACCTACGATCTCGCCCCCCTGCGGGATCTTGACCAGCAACAGCGATCGCTCGAAACACTGCGATCGCACCTCCAAGCCCGCAGCAACGAAGTGGGCAAAGCCGTGGGCCAGCGCATCCGCGAAGGAGCCGACCCCAATGGTCCCGAGGTGCAGGCTCTGCGGGACGAAGGCAACGCCGTCAAAGCCCAACTGGCCGACCTGGATCCTCAGGAAAGAGCCCTGAAGACGGAGATTGAGGCCATTTTGCTGGGGTTGCCCAACCTGCCCAGCGCCACCACCCCCGACGGCCAGGACGAGGGCGAAAATGTCGAGGTGCGCCGTTGGGGAGACGAATACCTGCCCCAGGGGGACGCCTTCAAGCCCCACTGGGAAATTGGGGAAGCCCTGGGCATCCTCAACTTTGAGCGCTCCGCCAAAATTGCCCAGAGTCGCTTTGTTACCCTGGTGGGCCTAGGGGCAGCCCTAGAGCGAGCCCTCTTCACCTTCATGCTAGATCGCCACACCCGGCACGGCTACACCGAGGTCATGCCCCCCTACTTGGTCAACTCCACCTCGCTCCAAGCGTCAGGCCAGTTGCCCAAGTTCCGAGAAGAGAGTTTCCAGTGCAAAGACGATGACCTGTGGCTTTCCCCCACGGCGGAGGTGCCCGTCACCAATCTGCACCGGGACGAAATTCTATCCGCCACCGATCTGCCCCTCCACTACTGCGCCTATACCCCCTGCTTCCGGCGGGAGGCAGGCAGCTACGGGCGCGACACGCGGGGGTTGATTCGCCTGCACCAGTTCAACAAAGTGGAAATGTACAAGTTCGTCCACCCCGACACCTCGGAGGCAGAGCATCAGGCTCTCGTCGCCGATGCAGAGGCAATTCTGCAAGCCCTGAAGCTGCCCTACCGGGTGATTGAACTCTGTACCGGGGACTTAGGCTTTTCCGCCAACAAGACCTACGACCTGGAGGTGTGGCTCCCCTCCTCCGGCACCTACCGGGAGATCTCCAGTTGCTCCAACTGCGGTGATTTCCAAGCCCGCCGCGCCAATATCCGCTTCAAGGAACCAGGCCAGAAGGGCACCCAGTTTGTTCACACCCTCAATGGCTCGGGGCTGGCCATCGGGCGCACTATGGCGGCGGTGCTAGAGAACTACCAGAAACCCGACGGCACGGTGCAGGTGCCAGAGGTGCTCCAGCCCTATTTGCAGCGCCAGTGGCTCTAGGGGCTGGCAGAAGGCAGTTTTGTAACCTGAGTTCGGGTTAAGCGGCTTGAGGAAGAGCAAAGTCAAGATTGAGCGACGGCTTCTTGGGCTGATGGCAGTAAGCAATCAAGCCATAGATGACATTGACCATGAAATTGGTGGGGCTGCGATGCCGAGAATGCTCAATCTGGGAAATGTTTTTGAGCTGGTCAATGATGGTCTCAACAATGGAGCGCTTGCGGGCCAGTAACTTGTCCGTAAAGCGCATCAGTTGATTTTTCATATTGCGCTTGGATTTGGCAAAGAACTCAATGCCATAGGTTTCAAAGAGGGTGTTAGCCAACGCCTTAGACACATAACCACGGTCGGCAAAGACCTTGCCATAGCAGCCTTTGAGCAAGCTCTCCACTGGCTTACGGTCATCAGTATTGCCCGGTGTGATCTCAATATTGAGCAACTCGCCCTGGTCATTCACGACCAGATGGAGTTTGAAGCCAAAGAACCAATCCACCGAGATTTTGCCACGAGCCGCTATGCCTCGGAAGACTTTGTGGCGGCGGATGCGACGGTTATGACAAACCTTCAGGCTGCTGCTATCGATGAAGCTAATGCCACTACAGGTGCCAAAGCAGTGTTTCAGATACACACACAGGGGCAGCAGGGCCGAGGGGGTCCATTCCACGTCAATCTGGTGTCAGGCATGATCGCCTACGCCTACCACCCCGATAAGCCCTCGCTGGGCATCCCTAACGATGAGCTTAAAGCCCTGCCACAAGCAGCTTTTTAACTGTCGAACTCACGTTAACCAAGCCCTAGCCACTTTTGCTGAGCAAGTCGGGGCTAGCCCTCATCAGCAGATCCTGTTGGTGATCGATGGAGCCGGATGGCACACCAGTAAAGACCTGGTCGTGCCGGACAGCATTCATCTGGAGATATTACCCCCCTACTCACCCGAGTTGCAGCCGGCAGAACGGCTCTGGCGACTCGCCGATGAACCCTTAGTTAATCGCTGCTTTGACACTCTCAGTGATCTCGAGTATGTCCTTGAGGCCCGCTGCCGCACGTTGCTGTCAATGCAATCCGAGATTAAAGCCCTGACCAACTATCACTGGTGGCCCGTATGACAAGTCCAATCATTGCGGGGGTATGCTACTCGGATTTAGTATAAAACCACTTCCATCTGAGCCACAAAGCGTGGCAAGTCCCGTTCTGGGATGCAAAAACGTTCTACTTTCCAAGGGCGTAACTTGTTTTTTTTAACGTCCGTCGCACCGTCTCTCGCGAGATCTGCGCCACAATTTGTCGGGCTTTCAACTGCTGGGTGAGCAGTTCGAGTGTCCAGCGGGTGCGTCCCTCAGGGGCTTCAGAACAGCACAGGGCAATGATTTGAGCCTCCAAATGCCCATCCACCACCGGGGCAACTGGCGGTGTTGCTCGGACTCGTCGGTTGAGCGCTGGTTGTTCCCCGTCCGCTAAGAAGCGGTAGCGAATCCGTCCCACCGTGTTGCGGTGCAGATTGAGTGCTGCTGCAATCTCCTCATCCGTCCAGTGTCTGGTTGCCCACTCTCCCTCGTCCGCCATCAGTAGAACTTGGGCATGGAGGATTTTCTTGGCAGGGGCGTGACCATTGCGACTGATGTCTTCCAATCGGTGGCGTTGCTCAGCACTTAAACAAATTTTATTTTCATCTTTTTTCCCGCGCCCCATTGTAAAACTCCTGCATCGACACTTCTTATTGCACTATTTTAGCTGTGTCGATCCACCACAAAAGCCGATCTTCTGTAATTCTCATTTCCCAGGGGACAAGTTCCTAGGCCATGACTTTACTCCGTGGCCAGCCTCCCTATCTAGGAACCCGTCCCCTTTGCCAATCTGGGCTGCGAGACTGGGCTAGAATCGAGCCATCTGGAGGGGAGATTCTGGACAATGGGGTTAGTCATTTCCGAATCCCTATCCATTATGGCCTTGAAGATTTTCGGCAAGACCTGAGAACCCTAGAAGTCAATGATTGGCGATGATCGTCGTTAGTAAATCTGTGGGAGAGCGGCTGCAATGAGAGTAGGGCTGCAAGTGACAGGGGTATTGGGAGTTTTACAGTTGGCATAGGGTTCCTATAGGGGCAAGAATTCAACATGATTGACGAAGTCTGCTATGTCGCAAGCGTTGGCGATGAACTCTAAATCACGAATACAGTCACCAATACTTGCGAGTTGCTGATGGCTGTAGACAATGCCACTGAAAGCTTGTCCTGATTCTAAATAGGCGTTAGCGATCGCAAAGAAGTCATCATCACGGGTAAACAGAACCCGCTGTAATTCCCCCGCCCTTACCAGCACACTGGGGTCATCTAAGCCCGCGCGATGATCTTCTTGGACGGTTAAAACATCAACATTGCGTAGCCGCAGCCCCAAGGTGATTTGGCGGGGCACTTGTTCGTCCATGTAAAAGCTGATGGTCACCTGATCAACCCTATGGTTGGAGCTTTGCCACGATCGATGGGGGAGCGGTGGCTTGCTGTTGCTTGGCTAGGGCAAGGCGGCGATCGATATCGGCATCAATGTCTGCTTTGTGATCCCAGTAGTAAGCCAGGGCGGAATAAATCTGGCTCATGGTGATATGGGGGTATTGAAAGTGCAGTTCTGCTGGACTCCAGCCGTAGGTGAGGTGGGAGGTCACGAGCTCTACCACTTTCATGGTGGTTTCGGCGATATGGGGAACGCCATCATCCTTAAGCCTGATGTACTTATACTCGGTGGACTGATGGGTGGTTTCAAGCATGGCGTTGTTTGCGATGTTGACCAAGTCAGCTATGTCGAGTGTAACCGCTCCATGGTGGCGACAGGTTTCATTTAGGAGATAGCAGATTTCCCTGATAGGGCGGCTGTTCTGGATGTTTTGGGCACCCACTGCTCTCGGTTCCAGGCGGAAGAGCCGCCCCCGGAGGCTCCCAGCCAGAGGCTGGGAGCCAGGGCAAATGGAAAAGGAAGAAATTCAAAAATCCTCGTCTTCGTCGATGGGTTGCAGGTCTTGCTGCACCCAGTTTCGCCAAACGCCTAACACTTCGGCACTGGCTCCTGCCTGCACCAGGGCAGTGGTGACAGGCCCAGGATCTTGTTTGAGGTGGGGGAAGGTGAGTAACAACATGGCGATAGGACAGGTTTGCTGGGTCGGCGTGCCTTGACCCAGCCTACAAATTCTGTCTCTGCCCAGGGGACGGGTTCCTAGAGGGGAGGCTGGCTACGGAGTAAAGTCGTGGTCTAGGAACCCGTCCCCTTTGCCAATTCGGGCTGGGAGATTGGGCTAGGATCAAGCCATCTGGAGGGGAGATTCTGGACAATGGACTTAGTCATTACTTAAGCAGAAGAGAAAGTTGGATCTGTTAGTAATGTGGCATGATTGGCGGTAGAGCTATTAAACGAAGAATATGGCTACCTATCAAGATATCCGTCGCCAAGTTGAGAATCTTACCCCAAATGAGCAACTTCGTTTACTAGAAGAGTTGGCTGGGATAGTACGTCACCGTATGCTTCTCAAGCCCAAGCGTAGCATTATGGAATTGGAAGGACTAGGAAAAAAAACCTGGTATGGGATTGATGCTCAAGAGTACGTTAACCAGGAGCGTACTTCATGGAATGGCTGATGCAACTGCAAGGTCAAGTTGTGGGCTTGGATACTGCACCACTCATTTACTTGATTGAGCAAAATGAGACATATTTGGAGCTTGTTCGTGCCTTTTTTGGGGCGATGAGTCAAGGTGAGTTTCAAGTTGTTACGTCTACGTTGACGCTGACCGAAGTTTTAGTCCATCCACTACGCTCAGGCAATGTAGAACTTGCTGGCCAGTATCGCGATATTTTTCTTGACCAAGAGAACTTATTTACGCTACCTGTTTCTGTTGAGATTGCCGAAATTACCGCCCAGTTAAGAGCAACACAAAACTTGCGAACTCCAGATGCAATCCAGATTGCATCTGCTATGCAAGGAGGTGCCATGTTTTTCTTGACTAATGATATCCATTTGGCTGCTGTCTCTGATTTGGAAGTCTTGGTTTTGGATGCTCTTCAGACTGCATAGTTCAGTTGACGTAGGCTGGGTCAAACGAAGCTTCGCGATCTCAGGCGGCAGAGCCGCTCCCGGAGGCTCCCAGCCAGAGGCTAGGGGCCAGGGCAAATGGAAGAGGAAGAAATTCAAACCTCCTCGTCTTCGTCGATGTAGGCTGGGTCAAACGAAGTGAGACCCAGCATCAGGACAGGCTTGCTGGGTCGGCGTGCCTTGACCCAGCCTACAAATTCTGACTAGGAGCCAGGACGATGGTGAAACCCTTGTGGGATAGTTGCAGAGGATCTGGGAATTCTGGCTTTAGCTATAGCCCCCAGGTTTCAAGATGGCAGCCCCAACTTCTCCTGAGCACATCGAATACTTGTGCAAAATCTATGACCTGACAGCACGAAGGCCCACAGGACATACTCCATTTGCGCACCAAAGCGAGGCCCTTAGGGCACTACATCAATGGTTTACCCAAAAGCCAGCCCAACCCGGCGGCATTTTGGCCCTGCCGACAGGGGGCGGTAAAACCTTTACTGCATGGCATTTTCTCTGCCGGGGGCCATTATCTGAAGGCTACAAAGTCCTGTGGTTAGCCCATACCCATCACCTGCTAGAGCAAGCCTTCTATAGCTTGGAACGAGAGGTTGGGCATATTCAGCAACGCAAAACTCTGACTGTCCGTGTAGTCTCAGGTACTAAAGGACATTTCAAAGCAGCGGAGATCAAACCAGAGGATGATGTTGTAATTGCCACTCTGCAAACTGCCCGCAATGCCTACAACAACAATCAGAAAGCATTTCACGCCTTCATTAAGTCAGCGGGCCACAAATTGTTTGTGGTTTTCGATGAGGCCCATCATGCTCCGGCAACGAGCTACTGCCAATTGCTCAATAGTTTTCGCGATCGCTCACCCAAGCACTTTCTACTAGGTCTAACTGCAACCCCAACTTACAACAATGCTAGCAAAAAGGGATGGTTAGCGAAACTCTTCCAGCAGAGAGTTTTATATACAGTTAATGTAGATAGACTTATCCAAGAAGGGATTCTAGCAAAGCCCATCTACGAACATGAAAACACCCAAGTAGATGTGGAGCTAAAGGAAGAACAATATCGAAAATGGATGCAGGCAAGTCGCGATCTTCCCGATGACATCGTGACTCAATTGGCGAAAAACAAAGGTCGCAATGAATTGATCGCAGAAGTTTACGCCAGAAACGCAAAGCGGTATGGCAAAACCATCATCTTTGCAGATCGCAGAGCTCAATGCGTTTATTTAAAAGAGGCTCTACAACGAAGAGACATCAAAGCTGATTTCATGTTTACGTATGTAGAAACAGAGCCAGCCACAGCAGATGAGCGCAACAAAATAGACAAGACCCATAACAAAGAGGTTCTAGAAAAGTTCAAGAGAGGTGAAATTCAGGTTTTAATCAACGTTCAAATGTTGACCACTGGAACGGACATTCCAGATGTAGAATCAGTCTTTTTGACTCGACAAACCACCAGCCAAATTTTATTAACCCAAATGGTGGGTCGGGCCTTGCGAGGGCCGAAGGCTGGAGGTACTGAGCAGGCTTATATCGTCTGCTTTATTGACAACTGGCAACAGGTGATTGACTGGGCAAAATTTGATGACTTAGAAGGTGGTATCGAGATTGGTGATCGACCACCTACCAAGCCCAAAGAGATTGAATATATTTCGCTTGATTTAATTCGCAAGTTAGCCCAAGTAGAATTTGAGGTGACACCAGGGCCATTCTTAAGCCTTATTCCTATCGGCTGGTATCTCACGGAAATTGAACTGGTTGACAACAACGAAGATTCAGAAGTAGTTCAGCGCCTCGCCATGGTGTTTGAGCATGAAAAGGATGCCTACAGTCACAGTATCGACTTCTTCCAAAGAATGAGCCCAGAAGATCTGGATAATTTAGTGCACGTTGACTACGAAAAGGAGCCAGATAGTCATTCGATATTTTCGATAATGGAGCGCTTCTTCCCAAATACTGAAGGGAACCAAAATCGCCTGCTGACGAACCTGTATCAAATCGCAAAGCACATTGCTCAAAACGGCGAAGAGCCAGAATGGTTTGATTTCGATGCTCGCAAAGAACATGATCTAGATTTGATTGCCCAGGACAGTATTGCTAGGGATCTTCGCATGAGTGAGATCGAAGAATTTCTGGCAAGCGAATATTCACGTGAAGACAGATTTTGGCAAGTATTTTATAAGAATCTTGCCAACTTCAGAGTTTATTTTGATGCTTGTGTAAGGAGAGTTAAGCAGTTAGGTATAGAACCACCTAATCCGCCCGGTGGCGAGGGAGTCGGGCCATCAACGACAGAATTAGACGAGGCGACTAAGGAACAAGTTAAAGAACGCGATTATTCTCAATGTCAATGTTGCGGTACTGACAAGTGGTTGCAGGTAGATCACATCAACCCTAAATTCCATGGTGGCACTCATGATTTAGAAAATCTCCAGATGCTTTGTCGGGCATGTAATCAGAAAAAAGGCATTGAAGAAATCAACTTCCGCAAGCACCAATCGCCACTGTCAAAACCTAGCAACCCATTTCCAAACGAACTTCTCAAAGTTCAGAACGTGTATTCAATGACGCAATGGGAAAGATGCTTGCGTAAGAGTATCAACTTCTTTTATCAAGCGGCAGTAGTAAAAGGGATTCGGCGGGTTGATGATTTTGAACATGCAACCGAGACTGGTAAACGCTGGGAGGTGTATCTGTATCCCGAAAATGATCCCAAATGGATTCAACCCCACCTCAAGACAATAGCAGCGAACATTCGTCGAGAAACTTACTGTGTAGGCATCCAGCAACCCACCCGAATTGTAATTAGCAACGGCAAGGTGACGGTTACGTCTGAAAGTTAGTCCTTCCTGACAAGATTGCAATGGGAGCGCAAGGGCGTTTGTTTGAGAAGAGTAATGCTTTCGCCGCAATCTTCCATTTTTGAACTCATTACAGCGGTAGCAGGCAGTGCAGGATATGTTCCATGACCAGGGGCATTCCAGTTAGCCGCGATGACGCTTGGCAATATTCACAGCGATGACTGGCTTCCTCAATCACCTGCCGCCGCAGGTCAGCAGCAATGCTCATGCTGGCGTGGGTAAATCAGCCAGCTTAGGCAACTTGTGTCCCCGCCATCGCAGCAGCGACCAGGCGTAGGCTTTACGCAACATGAGATGATCCGCAGCCTGTCTTAGGGCAGTCAATTCCTGGGTTTCTTCCGCAGAAAGTTGGGCCGTTTCATTCTTTTGCAAAAGCTCAGTGTGGCGATCGCTTTGGGCCGGGTGAGTTTGGGCTTGGACAATCGTCAGCAACTCATCAGTGCTCAAGGCTTGCATCGCCAACAACTCGGTCTTCTGTAGCTCGGGCGGCGCATTCTCAGCCGAGGGGGGCAGATTACCCAGCACACTTTGAGCCACCAACGTCTCGATTGATTGCTGCGTGGCCGCAGCGATGCGCATCAGTTGACGCATCACAGGCTCCGGCAATTCGATGGTAATTTGCTGCGTCAGCATAGGTGCGATCGCGGTAGCAGGTGAAGATTTGAGGTTGCAGGCGCAGGTGCGTGGCACCTCAGAACTGTGATCAGTATCCGGGCTACGGGGGGTGCAGCAGCGGCCCTTGGGTTAATCACACTCTCTGGCTTCATCCTAATGGTAAGCGTCCTAGACATGTCGTTGGTTGAGGATAGTGTCCTGCCGATGAAGCGACAGGACTGTCAATTATTTGCATCCAGGGGACGGGTTCCTGGGTCATGGCGTTGCTTCGTAGCCAGCCCCCTTTCTAGGAACCCGTCCCCTTTTCCTAGGCTACCCCTGGGCACCCCCCGCTGAGGCTCTGCCTCTCAGAAACCCGTCCCCTTTCCCCCGCCCCCAGGGAACGGGAGGCAGAGCCAGCCCCCGCAGGCTCTCAGCCATCGGCACCACATTGAGATGCACCCCTGCGATCGCTATATTCGCTATATAATGTCAGCAGCTTTCATGCTTGCTGCCATGACTTCTCAACAACTCGAAGAGCGCTCCCAGCACCTCGAAGCGCGAGTTGCAGCCCTAGAAACAGAACTGGCGCAGCTCAGGCAGGTGTTGTCTGCATTTCTGCAAAAGCCAACCCCCTGGTGGTCAGCGATCGCAGGCAGCTTTGAAAATGATCCTACCTTTGATGCCGCGATCAACTTTGGGCAAGACTGGCGCAAGACCGCCGATTAGGTAGCCTGCTGCGGTATGTATATCTTTGATACTGACCACCTCAGCTTCATTCAGCGTAAAAACCCAGCAGGCCAACGCATTCTACAAAGACTTGCTGCCATTAAAGGAGCCGAGGTAGCAGTCACCGTCATCACTTACGAAGAGCAGCTTAGAGGGCGGCTGCGGGTCGTCGCTGGGGCAAAAACAGTCGAAGAGCAAGTTTCTGCTTACCACTGGCTACAACAACTTGCCCTTGATTACAGTGTGATTACCATTGTGCCCTTCGACACCAATGCCGCTCAAGCTTATGTACGGTTACGAAAAGCCTACCCTCGCCTCGGCACAATGGATCTGAAAATTGCTGCGATCGCGATTTCACTCCAAGCAACTCTTCTGACCCGCAACACCTCAGATTTTAAGCAAGTAGCAGACTTGTTAGTTGAAGACTGGTCAGCATGACAGGCATCAGTGCTATCTCTGCCATAGCTGCGATCGCCCTGCGCGCAGTGAGGCCCACCAACCCATTGATACAATAATGAGGCCATAACCTTTGACCCAGGGGACGGGTTCCTAGGCCACAGTTTTACTTCGTAGCCAGCCCCCTTTCCAGGAACCCGTCCCCTTCGCCCAGCAGGACTGGTGGGGTAGATTTGGCACTGTATCCTCTAAAACATGGCTAAATCAGCGGGGAGAGATCGCGATCGCTCTTCATGCAGCAGGTGAACTCTGGCGTGTGTCCTCCAAGGACAAAGTGATACATTAGGCAAAAACAGGGTGATATTTAAGGCAAATGACTTTCCTGGTACAGGATGCGATCATTTCCGAGGAGAAGCTGACACAGTACCTACTCATTCCATTGCCCAAGGATGATAAGTCTAAGTTTTTAGAGCAGGCAGGCTATTCTCTGAAAAATTGGCATCAGCTTGAGCAAGATCTACGTTCGCAAGTATTGACAAAGTCTGCTGAACTGGTCGAGACCAATCGCTTTGGTAAAAAGTATCGTATTCGAGCCTGCCTCAAGGGTGTCAATGGCGTTGAGTTGAATGTTTTAACCATCTGGATGGTCACGACTGAGGCAACAAAATTTGTGACATTAGTGCCAGACAAGGGGGCGGATCATGAGTGATAAATATTCTTTATTCTCCAAGGTTGCCTTAGCGATCGATTTACCGGAACACAATCTAAAAAGAGGAAGTGTTGCCACTATCGTTGAGCACTACCCTATGGCTGATGGCGAGGAAGATGGCTACAGTCTGGAAGGATTCAACGTACCTAATATCACCGTGGAAGTAATCGCATCACAAATTATCCCAGTACATCAATGGGAACAAGAGGCGGAAATTCTGGCTAAGTTGCGTCAATTATCTCCAGCCCGGTTACTTCAGATTGAGGAATACATCGACTTTATGCTGCAAAAAGATGCAGTAGGTCGAAAAAGTGCATGATCACTAATTTCTGCAAAAATCCTCGTCTTTACCCCTGGTGCCCAGGCAGAGCCTAGGCCCCCCCGCTGAGGCTCTGTCTCTCGATCCCAGGCGGCTCCCAGCCAGAGGCTAGGAGCCAGGACGAACAGTGCTGGGGTTAAAAGGCTTCACGGGGCAAACTGATCCTTTAGCGCTGATAATGCCGTTGCGCCATCCAGTAACGGGTGAACGTGACGGGAAAGATACTGGCGGTTGGGATGGGCAGGGTTGAGCGCTTCAATGGAACCATGTCACAGTGGACCAGGTTGAAAAGATGGGGCATAGGCAAACACGCTGGTCTGGATTTGCAGGCGTCAGTAAATGTGCGATCGCATAGAGTGTACCGGGGGGAGCCGGTAGGGTTCCGCAGACTCCAACACCATCTCTAGATTTGAGCGAAGATTTCCAGCATCCTCCATTGGGCGCGGGCACCGCACCCCTACGGCGACATCCTGCATGGGACATGAGCACCGCACCCCTACGGCGACATCTTCCATGGGACGCGGGCACTACGGCGACATCCTGCATTGGGCGCGGAAACCGCGCCCCTACCGGAAAATTCAATTCAAAACTCAAAACTCAAAACTTAAAACTTAAAATTCCTAGACCCTGTCACCTGTCACCTACTCCCCCACTCCCCTCCATGTACCTCAAGACCCTACAACTGAGGCAGTTTCGCAACTACGGGGCACAGGCCGTGGAGTTCACAGCTCCTAAGACAATCCTGCTGGGGGACAATGCCCAGGGCAAATCCAATCTGCTGGAGTCGGTGGAGCTACTGGCCACCCTCAAATCCCATCGCACCAGCCGCGATCGCGATTTGATTCAATCGGGGGCGACCCTGGCCCAGATCACCGCCACAGTGGATCGGGAAGTGGGCTGGGCGGATCTGGGACTGGTGCTGCGGCAGGCGGGTCGCCGCACCGCTAGCCGCAGTGGCGAAAAGCTACGGCGGCAGGTAGACTTTCTCGGGGCGTTGAATGCGGTGCAGTTCTCCAGCCTAGACCTGGATTTAGTCCGGGGGGGACCGGGGGAGCGGCGGGTGTGGCTCGATACCCTGCTAATGCAGCTAGAGCCCGTCTACGCCAGTATTCTGGCGGAATACAACCAGGCGTTGAAACAGCGCAATGCCCTACTGCGGCGCGCAGAGGACCGATCGCCAGACCCTACCCAGATGGCCCTGTGGGATGCCCAACTGGCCACCCTGGGGACGCGGGTGATGCGGCGGCGATCGCGGGGGCTGGCCCGATTGGCTCCCTTAGCCGAAACCTGGCACCGGGACATCAGCGGACAGACGGAGGGACTGCGGGTGGACTACCAGCCCAATGTGCCCCTAGAGGGGGATGAGCCGGGGGAGATTCAAGCCGCCTTTTTGGACAAGATTCGACAACGCGCGATCGCGGAGCAAATGCAGCACACCAGCCTCGTCGGTCCCCATCGCGATGACATTGCCTTCACCATCAACGACACCCCCGCTCGCCAGTACGGCTCCCAAGGGCAGCAGCGGACCCTCGTGCTGGCCCTCAAACTGGCGGAACTGAAGTTGATTGAGTCGGTGGTGGGGGAGCCGCCCCTGCTGCTGCTGGATGATGTCTTGGCGGAACTCGACCTGAATCGCCAAAACCAGCTCCTCGACACCATCCAAGACCGCTTTCAAACCCTGATTACCACCACCCATCTGGGCTCCTTCGATGCCCAGTGGCTCAATTCCTCTCAAATTCTGACGGTGCAGGCTGGCCACATCACCGCTGCGGCCACTGTCCTCCAGCCCTGAGATGGGCTCTGTCGGGTGGGCACTGCACCGCACCTGGTTCTCGGGCATCAACGTAACTGCCGAGGAATTCAGGAGTTAGGAGCCAGAAGCCAGGAGGGTACTGAATTCTAGCTCCTAACTCCTAACTCCTCCCCAGGAGATTTGTCCCCCTTTGAGTTGATACCCTGTCCTCATCAGGAAGCCCGCTGGTAGCGGCTTCCCGGTAGTTGGTTCACCAACCCCATCAGCTCTAGCTGGGTTAGGGCGCTGAGCACCTCCCCTGTGGTCAAGGGCTGGGCTTGGATCACAATGGCATCCAAGGTCAGGGGCTCTCCCTGTAATACTTGCCAGACCTGCAACAGCGGTGGAGCCAGGTCCGGGGGAGGCAGAGGGGTGGGGGGTGGGGAGGCGGTAGATCCTGGTTCTCCATCCACCGGGATCGCCCCCATGGCGGCGACCAGGGTGTCTTCCTCTAGGACCAGTTGCGCCCCTTGATTCACCAGTTCCAAACAGCCTCGGCTGCGGGGATTATCTAGGGAACCGGGGAGCACATACACATCGCGGCCATAGTCATTGGCAAGGCGGGCGGTGATCAGGGCTCCCGATTTGGCTGGGGCTTCGGTGACCAGCACGGCCCGACTAATCCCGGCAATGATGCGGTTACGGCGGGGAAAGTGGGCGCGATCTGGACCAGTGCCGGGGGGATATTCGCTGAGTAAAAGACCCCGATCTGCGATCGCGCGATGCAAATCCCGATTAACGCTGGGGTACACCACATCTACCCCCGTCCCGAGGACGGCAATGGTGGCTCCCTGGTGTTCTAGGCAGCTCTGATGGGCTTCACGATCGATGCCATCCGCTAGCCCTGAAACCACCGTCACCCCTGCCCGACTCAGGGCAACCGTAATGCGGCGGGTCCAGCGTCGTCCGTAGTCCGAGGGACTGCGAGTTCCCACAATACCCACCGCAGGGCGGATCTGGCATTGACTCAGGAGCGCCAAATCCCCCTGGTAGTAGAGCACCGGAGGCGGATCGGCGATTTCAAATAGCAGGGCAGGGTAGGCGGCATCAGCGGGAGTCAGATAGGCCCCCGGCGCAGCGGGCACGACGGGCTGAATTTGGGTTAGATCTCGCTGGTGACGCTGCTGGGCAATGGCCCCCGCCAATTTAGCCCCGATGCCCTCAACCGCCTGGAGCGACAGCGCATCCGCCATCCAGGCATCCGCCAGCGAGCCAAAGTGATCGTGCAACCGTTTGAGGGTGACGGGGCCAACCCCATCAATGCGGCTCCAGGCCCACCACAATACCCGTTCTGATACCGTTGATGCCAAGGTCGTTGATGCCAAGGTCGTTGATGCCAAATTGGTTCCGAGGAATTCAGGAGTCAGGAGCCAGAATCCAGTACTCTCCTAGATTTTGGCTCCTAACTCCTAACTCCTCCCCAAGAGATTTGTCCCGCTTTGAGTTGATACCCGATTTCTACCTTTCTGTACTAGCCAACTCCCTCTGATGGGGCTTGGCGCTGCTGGGCCAGATAGACAAAGACGCTCTTGTCCCCTACATCATCGGGAATTGCCTGCACTAGTTTCCGCAGAGCAAAGACGGTGAAGCCCACCGCCCAGATTATCAGCATTCCCGTCGCCCAAGGGACGGACCAAACCCCCGCCAAGTGGCCCAAAAGGAGCAGGGGAACGAGGGGAGTCAGCACTTTTGCCTCCAAACGATTAAAGCAAAAGGCTTCCTTAAAGTAGATGCCCGTCAGCGCCACAAAGGTAAAGCCTACCCCCCAGAGCGTTACGGGATGCTGGTACACCGTCTGGACAAAGGGGGCAGCATCACCATGGGCCACCACCAGGGAGGCCACGCCCCCCACCAGCCAAAAGACCTGGAGTAGGCGGTGCAGGGGCTTGAGATAAATATGAATAGTCCACAGGCTCACCCCTAAGGCCAGCCAAAATAGACCATAGAGGCCACTCACCACCGCCAGTGCCCAGTCGGGGCGCTGGGGCCAGAGAACGACCATCGTAGACAAGACGAGGCTCAGGGCTGCGATCGCAAGTCCACCGCGATAGACCCGCACCCCCCAGCGATCATCTTCAGTAATTGTAAATTCCCCAAATTGGCCCTGGTAGACCTCGGAGGTTGGAGGGGAAGTAGAGGGAGACGGAAAAACCATGGCATTTCACGACGGAGACAACCTGCCTTCAGCCTAGATCATCACCCCCAGATCCACCGATCTGGCCCCAGCCCCTCAAAAACTTCACATCCCTGTCATCTCTGTTGAACATCTCTGTCATACCCATTTCCTAAGCTGCTCCATAACTGAGGCATAGACAGTCAGACAGACAAACCGTGCCTTGCAGCACCACCGATTTCGGGCAAACTCTAGGCCCCTCGGAACTGATTGGAACTGATTAGGGGAGTCGCACCCAGGATAGTAGCCAAGTCATCTCCCCATCAGACTTCGACAAAGGCGATCGCCCGAGTCCCGCGTGGGCTGCTGATGTAAGTAACAAGGACTCAACCATGGTCACATCCAAACTGCTCCGAGGTTCCCTAGCCGCTCTTCTCCTAATCGGGTTCCCGAGCGCCGGGGCAGCCCTAGCCCAAACCCAGGAACCCCTACCGCAGCAACCACAAATTCAGGTTTCTGGCGGGCAAATTGACCTCTTCGTCAATGCCTACAAGGCTATTCAACAAATCCAGCAGGACATCCAGCCAGAACTGGTCGCCGCTGTTGAGGCAGAGGGGCTGACGGTGGAAGAGTTCAACACCATTGCCCAAGCCCAGCAAGCGCCGGAAACGGCGGAACAGGTACCGCCGGAACAGGTGCAACAGTTTGCCCAAGCATCGGAGCAAGTCGTGGAACTTCAGCAGGCCGCTCGGGCAGATATGCAGGAAGCCATTCAGGCAGAAGGTCTCACTCTGGAGGAGTTTGACGCCATTTTAGAGGCGGCCCAGCAAGACCCCACCCTGCGGGCAGAAATTAACCAGCGTCTAGCGGAGGACTAAAGCTGGAACTACAGCAGTCACAAGTCCGTTTAGGGCAAGACTGCGAGCCAATTTGCTTTGCCACTAAGCACCTACGGTGCTCGGTGTCTTAAGCAAATTGGCCAAGGCTATAGCTATTTTCAGGGAATATTCCACAGGACAGACGGGGATGATCTTCCCTACCTATGGCCCCATTACTGGGGCCTATAGCGGTTCTCACTCGGGTTAAGTACAGGCAAGGGGCTTAAGCCCCTTGTTCCCCGAATTGCCATCAAGTTGAGCTGTACCTCATCCATTAGGGAACCGCTATAAACCAGTGTTGAATGAGGAACCATCCTATGAAATGGACACAATTGAAATGGACGCAATGGGCCGTATTGCCCTTTTTAGCGGGAATCTCTGTCGTGGGGGTGGCCTGTGGGGGGGGAGACGTGCCTTCCGAAGAGCCTGTTCCTGATGGGACCGCCCCGGTAGAACCTACGGAACCTGCGGCTCCAGGGGAACCAGTAGATCCAACGGCTCCCACAGACCCCGCAGCTCCTGGTCAGGATGGCCCAGGAGGGGGTGAGCCGGGGCAGCCCGTCGATCCACCCCAATAGATCCATTATTTGCAAAACCCGTGCTGTGGCGGACCCTGTCCATCACAGCACCACACCACAATAGACCGACTACTCCCACAGCATATTCACTCTATCTCCCACCTGGGCCTGAAAATGGGCCTGGGCACTGCCTTGATTCACCGCGATCTCAATCCAGCCATGGCTACCCACTAGGGCTAGAGGGGTCGCGATGGGAACCTCCCCGTAGGTCTGTCCTATGGGGAGGGTTTCGTTTTTGAACAGTACTCTAGCGGTCGAGGGCAAGGGCACAGGGGCGGGCAGGGTTGTGATCAGGTTGCCAAAGCGATCGTAGCCCTGCACTTGACCCACCCCGTCACTGCTTTGGGCCTCAGGGCGATCTAGAGGTAGGGTGACCAAGTCTGGCACCGGAATCTCCGGTCCCAAGGCGGTAATGGGAACGCCTAGGGCCAAATGGGCCGCTACAGGGGCAAAAATGTCCCGTCCATGGAAGGTGCGGCTGGGGGTCGGGGTGCGCCAATACTGGGGTTGGGTTAGGGCCACCGCTGTGATCAGGGATTCAGTTTTGTCTGGGGCTACTGGGGGGGAGGCTAACTGGTCCTGCACTACCCCCATCAAGACCCCATTATCTGGCCCGACGAGATAGCCCTGGGGAAGTGCGATTGCAAGTTCCCGACGATCGGTCCCCACCCCCGGATCCACTACCACCACATGCACGGTTCCAGCGGGAAAGTAGGGATAGGCCAAGATCAGGGCTAACCGCGCCGCCACTACATCTTGGGGGGGAATCTGGTGGCTGAGGTCAATCACTTGGGCGGTGGGAACCAGTGTGGCGATCACCCCCTTCATCACCCCCACATAGGGATCCTGGAGGCCAAAGTCCGTCAGTAGTGTCAGGGGTGCCATAGACCAAAAAAGAGGGGCAATATTGCCCCTCTTTAGCGTTGTATTTGAGCGTTTTCTCTGGGATGAAGACACCTAGTACCGCAGGGCGTAAATCAGTCCACTATTGCCGCGCCAGCCCAACATTTTCCGGTCCCCTCTCCCCTTGGGAAAGGGCTAGGGTGAGGGGCCGATTGTGCCACGGTGGAACGGCCAGGGTATTTCCGCCGCCCAGTACTAGGAGAGCTAGAGGCTAAGACCTTCGGCGGCTTGGACGCGCTCTACCTGCTTCTTCTTCAGCACCAGCATAATCTGGGTGAGCATGACAGCGGCGATGAAGGCAATCAGTCCCTTAATCCGACCGGAGCTTTGCAGCACAATCTCCGTATCCACCTGGCCAAAACCACCCACATTGGTATCGGCGGTGAGGGAGGCACCAGCAGCAACGGTTTCCCCTTCCGTGACGATCAGTTCAGGACCAGCGGGTACGTCCTTGACGACGGCTTCTCCCGTGTCGGACTGGATAGTGATCTGGTAGCCCCCAGCTTCTACACCGGCAATGGCGGTGATAGTGCCCGCCGTCGGCGCTTTAACTACCACGTTGTTGGTGTTTTGGCCGTTGGGGTAAATCTGACCTCGGCCCCGGTTGCCGCCGACATGAACAGCATACTTGCCGAACTTGACCGCCTTGTTTTGAGACGGATCGGGGGAGAGGATGGGGAAGACAATTTCCTGGTATTGCTCACCGGGCAAGGGGCCAACAATGAGAATGTTTTCCTTGTCTTCGGCGTAGGGCATGAAGTAGGTGTTACCCACCTCTTCCTTCAATTCCTCCGAGATGCGGTCGGGAGGGGCAATCCTGAAGCCTTCGGGCAGTATCAGGACTGCACCGACGTTGAGCCCACCCTTGGAGCCGTCACCCAACACCTGCTGGGCCTTCAGGTCGTAGGGAATTTTGACCACAGCCTTAAAGACCGTGTCTGGCAGGACAGATTGGGGAACTTCGATCTCGGTGGGCTTGGCCCCCAGATGGCAGTTGGCGCAAACAATGCGCCCGGTGGCTTCCCGAGGAGATTCGTAGTTCTCCTGAGCCCAGAAGGGATAGGCTTCGGCGGGCTGGGGAAGCACGAGACTTCCGGAAACCACAACCAGGGCAACCGCGATCGCGATCGCGGTGGATTTCGCTAGGGGGTGCAGCCAACCCAGGATGGGGTTGCACCGACTCAATAGGGCTCGCATCTTCATTTAGGTATTAGCTATCAAGGGATGTGCAAACAACACAGCAGCGGACTAGAGATTAGGACAGCGGGTTATCAGACGACTGCCTAAGCCCACCAGGGATTTTCCCCCGTGCGGAAATCGGTTTCTGACCACTCCGTTAGAGAAACCGTGTCATCTTCCGTGACATCGGCATGGGCTAGGGCCAGAGAGAGGGGGGCGGGACCGCGTACCACCTTGCCAGTGGAGTCGTATTGAGACCCGTGGCAGGGGCAGATGAACTTGTTCTCGCTGCCATTCCAGGGCACCACACAGCCGAGGTGCGTACAGACCGAGTTGATGCCGTACTGCTCTAGGGAACTGTCTTCTGTAACCACCAGATAGGTGGGGTCGCCCTTAAGTCCCTGCACCAAGACGCGCTCGCCCGGTCCATGGGTCTGTAAAAACTGGCTAGCAATGACATCCTTGCCCAGCGAATCCTTGGCAAGGAGCCCCCCCCCGGCTGTACCGCTGGAAGGGGGGATAAAGTATCGAACCACCGGATACAACATGCCGCCCACGGCTCCCGAGGCAGCACCGAGGGTCAGTAGGTTCATAAATTGGCGGCGTCCCAAATCGGGGACATCGGACATTCCAGACGCTTGAGTCATATTCCAGGCAGGGTGTTGAGTTCAGTACAAACTAATTAACAAACTACAGGCGCTAGTAACGGAGAATGGTTTCAGGGGAAGGACTTGGCGTCCTTCAAACGCGAATCTGACCCAGGGAACGTCCCTTCGGGCCTGACCCTGTATGAGTTCTTCGTCACATAAGTTTGCAGACTTCTACGGGTATTATTGCATTCCCCCGTCTCTGAGATCGCCCCTACCGTGAGGAACTGGATAGGAAGGGGGCCAGAGGTGTCTAGATGATGGGTCGCGATCGGGGCGATGGGTGGCTCCTATTTCCCCCCCTATTCCCCTACGCATCGGCCCAATGATTGCCAGGGTGGGCATTTCGACCAACCTGAGGGGGATTCTAGGGGACGAAAGACTGCGATCGCGCCCCCGGCCCTGGGGGGATGATGGAAATGTGAAAAAATATGAACGCTGCGGGGTTGGAGTACCCATGACCGGAGAAGACCTACACGAACTCATTGTCCAAAAATGGGGCTATTCCTTTGATGTGCAGTTCCGTCGCCAGCAAGGGCAAATCTTTTTCCAGGTAATGTGGCGCTACCTAGAGCAGGCGTCCTTCCCTATGGACGAGGCCCAGTACCAGGCCCACCTCAACAGCATCGCCACCTATCTCATGGGCTGGGGGCAAGCAGACCATGTTCGTACCGCCATTACCGAAACCCGCGATCGCCCCCGCCTCGGCAAAGCGGTCAGCATTCCCCTCGATCTAGGGGAACGCGCCTCCGAGTGGCTCTTAGATTTTTGACCCCCCCTACCCCGCCAGAACAGCACCCTAGTAACGCAGGGCGTAAATCAGTCCACTATTGTCGCACCAGCCCAACCTTTGGCCTGATCTCCGTCCGCAAGGCTGTCACCGCCGACCCTGCCGACGTGTTTTAGTTAACATGGGGCCTATCCAGGACGTGGGAGAGACAACCTGCCGCTCCCCCAATAATGAAATGCTAAAAAAACTCGTTTTCGAGAACTGGAAAAGCTTCCGATATGCAGAGCTGGACATCGAAGCCCTGACAGTGTTGATTGGCACTAATGCTAGCGGCAAGTCCAATGCCCTGGATGGTTTGGCATTCTTAAATCGGATGGCTCAGGGAAAAGATCTCCAATCAGCCCTGGCAGGAGATCCTCAAATTCTTCCCCTGAGAGGTGGCATTGAATGGGCAGCCCTCAGGCCCGAAACCCAATTTACCCTACAGATCTTGATTGGTTCTGAAGATGAAAGGACGGATTACCTATATCGGATTACCGTTGAAACGCTACCTAGGGTACAACTCGTTGCTGAGTCCCTAGATCGCATTCGTAAACGACCAAGAACTGATAAGAATCCTTATCAAATTCATCTTTTTGAAACCGATGAAGTGGCCGCCGATAGTCCCAGCATTACCGCTAGACTTTACAACGAGAAAAGCGGTACGCCCAAGGAAATGCACCGCTCCACCTCAATCCTAGGTCAACTGGGCGGATTAACCAGTCTACGCAAAGATATTACGGAAGGGATTGATCGGGTTGCCAGTATTTTGGAAGAAATCCTGATTTTAGATCCCATTCCCTCCAAAATGAGAAATTATTCTCCCTTAACGGAGTACCTCTACAGTGATGCCTCCAATATTGCTGGGGTGCTGGCCGCGCTCAGCGATGATGAGCAACATCAGCTCGAAACTACGATGTCTAAGTATGTCAGCCAGTTGCCAGAACGGGATGTGCGTCGAGTTTGGGCGGAACCTGTGGGCAAGTTCGGGGCTGATGCCATGTTGTACTGCGAAGAAACTTGGGTCAGCGATCAGAAGGCTGAAATTATTGATGCCCGTGGCATGTCCGATGGCACCCTACGATTTTTGGCGATTTTAACCGCTTTGCTGACTCGACCGGAAGGCAGTCAAGTCGTCATTGAGGAGGTTGACAATGGCCTGCATCCATCCCGATCGGGGCTTTTATTAAAGATGTTGTTGGAGATTGGTGATCAGCGCCACATTGATGTGCTGATCACCACCCATAACCCAGCCTTGCTGGATGAATTGGCCCTAGAACTAGTCCGCTCTGTCGTTGTGGCCCATCGCGATCCCCATACGGGAGATAGCAAGTTAACAGTCTTGGAGGATTTACAAGCGTTGCCCAAACTTCTTGCCTCGGGTCCTTTGGGGAAAGCTGCCAGCCAAGGGTTGATTGAGCGCACCCTAGAGCGGGCTAGCTAGGGGCTACCCATGCCACAGAAGGTCTTGATTCTGGACACCTCCATCCTCTGTGTTTGGCTGAACATCCCTGGGAAGGAAAGCTGTGGCCCTGATAGCGATCGCTGGAACCTGTCCCGTCTAAAGCCCTATCTGGAGCAAGCGATTGCCGCTGGAGCCACCCTGGTTTTACCCCTTGCTAGCATCATTGAAACCGGTAATCATATTGCTCAGCTTAGGCCGAGGCGACGGGATCTGGCCTTAGCTCTGGCCAACATTATGAAACAGGCTGCCGATGAAACTACGCCTTGGGCTGCTTTCACCAGCCAGAAGGATTTGTGGGATGCTGCTGGACTCAAGCAGATAGCAGATGAGTGGCCCGATCTAGTGGTGCAAGGGGTTTCCTTAGGGGATGCGGCGATCAAATCCGTCGCCGATCATTATGTAAGGCTAGGGTATGAAGTGGAAATACTGACTGGGGATTCAGGGTTGAAAGCGCTAGAACCACTGCCATCTCAAGAATTTCGGCGGCGGCGACGCCGACAGAGACAAGAGGAGCATTGATCTGCATGTTGTTTTCCAAGCGGACGCCGCTAGCGTGGCTAAATCTTACCCACGATCGCCTCAAGTTTGTCACTTCGTTGCTGGGGGTCGGGTTTGCGGTGCTGCTGATGTTTTTGTTTACGGGCTTTATGAATGCCCTGTACGACAGCCAGCTTCAGCTCTTGTCACGGCTCAACGGCGAAATCATCATGGTGAATCGCCTTAAAAGCAACATGTTTGTGCCGATTTCTTTTGCCCGCCGCCGATTAGATCAGGCCCGTGCCTTTGAGGGGGTAACGGATGCCTACGCCCTTTACCTCAGCGACGCCAACTGGAAAAATCCCGAGACTAAGCGGACTCGCCCGGTGCGAGTGCTGGCCTTTAATTTGGCGGATCCGGTGTTACCCATGGCGGAAATTACCGCCCATCGCAGCCAGCTTCAGCAGCTCAATACCGCTCTGATTGACACTCGGGCTCGGGCTGAATTGGGTCCAGCGGAGGCGGGTATTACGACGGAACTGGCGGAGCGGGAGATTCGCATCGTGGGGACGTTTTCCCTGGGGACTGACTTTGCCTCGGGCAATGGCAATCTGATCATGAGCGATGTGAATTTTCTGCGGTACTTTGCCAATCGGGGACCAGAGGAAGATGAGCGCAGTTTTGCTACGGCGGATGTGGGGCTGATCAAGGTGGCTCCTGGTACCGATGTGGATCGCTTGGTGGCGGTACTTCAGAATCAACTGCCCAAGGATGTGTTGATTTTGGCGCGGGATGGACCGGAGGGCTTTGTGGAGCGGGAGCGGCGGTATTGGCAAGAGAACACGAATATTGGCTTTGTGTTTAGCCTGCTGACTGCGATGGGCTTTGTGGTGGGCATCATTTTGGTCTACCAGATCCTGTATACCGATGTGGCTGACCACTGGGCGGAATATGCCACGCTCAAGGCAATGGGCTACAGCAATGGTTTTCTCTTCTGGGTGGTGATTCAGGAGGCGCTGATTCTCTCAACCCTGGGCTTTATCCCCGGTTTCTTGGTGGGGAATCTGCTGTATGAGGCTACGGGAAATGTGACGGGGCTCCTGTTTCAGATGACGTTGACGCGGGTGGTGGTGCTCTATGCCATGACCTATGTGATGTGTTTGATTTCTGGCGCGATCGCAGTTCGCAAGGTCCAAGATGCTGACCCAGCGGATGTGTTTGGTCTGTGAGGTCTGTGATACTGAAAACTAGGGGCCAGAACTGGCCCCTAGAACTAGCCCCTAGAACTGGCCCAGAGTGAGAATTCTCAGCCAGGGACCAATAGCCTCTAGGACTTCACCGTAGGCTGAAATCAGGCGATCGCCCTGCACGACAATATCGGGACTGGGATAGACCCGCAGAACTTCAAGGAGGGACAGTTCTCCATCGGCTGCGGAGGCCAAAATTGCGGCCCGCAGGGCCGATCGACCATCAACACCTGAGAGGGGTTGGATCGATTCACCGACTAGATCTAGCAGACGCTCTCCGGCGGGGGTATTGAGGGCGATATTCAATACCGTGGGGTTAACACTGACGGGTTCTAGGAGCACCTTTTGCAAGGCGGCAGGTTCCTGATTAGCCAACCCCAGGAGTTGGGACAGATCTTCAGAGACTTCCCCCGTTGTCGCTAGGGTATCTAGCTCAGCGATGGGAATCTCCATGGCTAGGGAGCCGTAGGTGAGTACGATGCGGTCGGCGGCAGTGGCGGAGAGTGGCCCTAAGCCCAGCCCCCCCAGCAGTCCTAACCCTGCGCCTATCCATTTCATCCAGCCTATGGTCATGGTTTTTGTCCTCGCGATCGCAGGCGATAGAGCACAGTTCCCGTGCCCCCCAGCAGTACCATAGCCCCCAGTAGCGGAAGCTGCCATCCCCAAGGGGCATCATTTCTAGACGACGTAGGGGCGGCCCCGGCGGGTTCCCCAGATGAAGCAGGGGTTTCTGCCGGAGCCGTTGTGTCAGCAGTCGTCTCCACTGCATCCTCAGGCTCAGTACCGGATGCAGCAGTCTGGTTTACAGTCTGCCCCGCTTTTACAGTCTGCCCCGCTGCCACCAGTACCGGAAACTGGAGTTCAAAGGGGGTAAAGTTCCCCGAGCCCTGGGGTTGCCCCGCCAGCACCAGTTCATAGGCTCCCACCGTGGGAAAGGTGACCATTGCCCCCGGAATTTGGCGATAGTCTTCAGCGGAGACGGGTTCTAGGGTGGGGTTGTCTACCACAGCACCTTGGGCATCGTAAAGGATGAGGGTGCAGTCACAGTCTGCTAGGGGCACCGACTGTCCCCCCGCTAACGTCAGGGCAAACCACACCTGGGAGGGGGTTCCAGCCTGGGGCATGTCGTTGGGCTCGATATGTAGGGTGGCTCCCACATCCTGGGCCACCTGGACTTGGTGGGCTAGGGCGGGGGCTAGGGTGGCAGCTAGAACTGAGAAGACGACTAGGAGGCTGAGGCTCCCGATTGCCGACCTAAATCCTGAGGCATCACTGGGTCGTTTAGGACTGGAGGGGGGGAGAGGATTTGGGAGAGACATACCACTTTTCCAGATTCAACAAAGACCAAATTCGGCGCGATCGCACTGCTAGCACCATCAGCGCCAGTCCCACCAGTAGCCCCGTGTGGATCAGGGGCAATCCCTGCCAGCGGGTTGTGCCCAGGTAGCTAGACCCCGTCAGAATGCAGTGGAGCACCCCCAACCCCAGGGCAGGAAGACTGAGGAGGTGGAGGCGTCGCCACTGTGTCCCCAACCAGCGCTGGGCCTGGGGGGAACTGGTGAGGGCCAAGGGTAGCATTATCGCTAGGGCCATCGCCCCGGCGACGATGCCCCACTGGTGTTGGGGCATCATGAACCTTAGTGCGGCGGGGTTCCAGCCCCAACTGTGTTCCAGCATGTGGACCGTGTGGGCCAGGGCCAGCCCCCAGGCTCCCACCCCCAGCAGCCGTCGATATTGCCTTGGCCCTGGCCACAGTTTGCTAATGGGGCGGGCAATTAGGGCCAGAACCAAACACAGCAGCGCCAGGTGGCCGGTGTAGTCCACCATTAAATCCCCTGTGCGGGTCAGGGTGAGTACACCGATGCCCAGGGTGATCCAACCCCCAAGGCGAAAAAGCTGACTGGCGCGATCGCGGCTAAGCCAAGCACTGGAGGCCCCCACCGCCACCATCATCGGCAGCGTCCCCAGACCAAAGGCTCCCAAGGTAGCTGCGCCCCCCAACACGGAACTGGTAGCCGCTGCCTTAATTTGGGCGGCATAGAGAAAGCCACAGGGCACCAGTCCCCACCCCAGCCCCAGCAGGGCTGGAGTCCACCAGCGATTTCCTTGGGACATCCGGGCCATGGCCCCCTGGAGGCGATTATGGATCGCCCCCTGGAGGGGATGGAGGAAGGGTAGGCGGGGCAATAGGCTGGGAGCGACTTGGCGCAACCCGAACCAGATCAGCAGCAGTCCTGTGGCCAGGGCAATTCCCCGCCGCAGGGGACTGCCCACCCCCGCCATGGTGCCCCCCGCCACCAACACCGAGCCCAGCCCTCCAATGGCTGCTCCCACGAGCATATAGCTGCACAGTCGCCCCAGATTTAGGGCCAGGTGAAAGCCCAACTGCTGCCAGCGGGAGGGAGCTGAGTCCCGTCCCGTAGGATTCGCCTGGGGGCTATCTGATGGGGCGCTTAGGGAAAAGGCGATGGCGATGGGGCCACACATACCCAGGCAATGACCAAAACTGCCTAGGAATCCCAGGCTGGCCACGAGAACCAGATCCAGCACGGCTCTACCCCTCCAAGGCCAAAAACTGGGCCAGGGCGTCAGCCACCGCCGGGGGCCAGCGGCGAATGGTGCGAATCCAGTCCAAATCCCGATAGCGGCTATCTAAGCCGGAGACGGCGACCCAGTGACTTTCCGCTTCCCCTTGTTGGCCGTCCACCCACAGGGCGGCGGTGAGGGCCGCTCGGGCATCGGTGAAGTTGGGATAACGGCGCACCACCGCCCGTAGGGTCTTGATCGCGGGTTTGATGTCTCCTATTTGATATTGGGCAAGGCCATAGTTGACCCGCGCTAGGGCGAATTCTGGATCTAGATCAGCGGCGGTGCGGTAATCCGCGATCGCAGCTTCCCAATGCTCCAGCCCCGCCTCCGCATTACCGCGATTGTTGTAGGCTGCCGCCTCTTGAGGATCTAGGGCCAGCACCTGGTTGTAATCCGCGATCGCGGCCTCCCAGTCCCCCAGCATTTCGTAGGCTGCCCCCCGGTTTAGGTAGGGATCGGGAGCCTCGGGGGCTAGGGCAATGGACTGGCCATAGTCCTCAATCGCCTCCCGCAGGTGCAACTGGCTAGCCCGCACCAGGCCACGATTACTCCAGATAGCTGCTTCCTCGGGCAAAAACTCCAGTAGATCGCCCCAGTATGCCTCCGCCCGATCATACTGCCCCGCCTGACTGGCGGCAAAGGCTTTTTCCCGCAGGCTGGCAATGGCTTCAATGTCAGCGGGGGAGAGATGGGTCAGGTCAGTAGCCGCGATGGCCTGAGACCAGTCAAAGACCATGGCGGGACGCGCTAGCGGCACTGCCCACAGTAAGGCAGTCACTAGCACCACCCAAAATAGCCGCACCAGCACCTTTAGCGTGGTAGCCCAAAAGTCGGGAGAAGATACAGCGGTATCAGAAAAGAAAATCATAGGGTCGGAGCAGAGAACTCCTCTAGCCTATCGAGATCTCTCCCCTAAGGGGAACCTTTTGTTCATCACTGCCCGCACAATAGCCAGTAGCCTTACGCAATCGTAAGGCTACTGGCTATTGTGCGGCGTAAATACTCTGACCGTTTCATTGTGGTACACCTCGGCCCCTCACCCCAGCCCTCTCGCAAGGGGAGAGGGGACCGGAAAATATGGACATTAATAAACGTAATTCTGTCATGCTGCGGAGTGACTCCAACGGAGTAACGGAGCGAAGTCGAGACATCTCGATTGTTGGCGGAGTCCGAGATTCCTCCTTACGTCGGAATGACAGCATTTAATTATGTCCACCTACTTACAAGGAACTGGGGGATAAGGTATAGCTTGAGCCAATGGTTTCGGGCCTGTCCCATGACCCCAGGGCAACGCAATATCTGACGCAATATCCAGAAATGGGAGACACCGCAGCGCAACTAGAACTAGAAAAAGAGCGGCGGCAAAACCGTTGGCTGATCTATGCCTTGGGGGGCGGCTGGGGACACCTCAATCGAGCCATTGCCTTGACCCAGGCAGTCCCCCATTTCGTAGACATTCTGGTCAATAGTCCCTACACCGCGACGGTGCAAGCCTCCCTTCAGCGGTCTGATATCACCCTGCACGGCCTGCCCGAGGGACTCTCGGTGAATGGTGTCCCCCCCTATATCCACCACTGGATTACCCAACATCCTGCGGACTGCCTGATCGTCGATACCTTTCCCCGAGGACTAGTGGGGGAGCTAGCGGACTTGCTGCCAGCACTGGAGATGCCCCGTATTTTGGTGCATCGTGACCTAGATCCCCGTTACCTTGCTGCCAAACAGATTCCCGGCTTTGTCCAGCAGCATTACGACCGCATCCTGGTTCCCGGCGAAGAGAGTGCGCCACTGCGTCATTTGCCCCAGGCTAGGTTGACCGCGCCTTGGCTATTGCGGGAGAGCCATGAGCTAAGCGCAATGCGTGAGACCGTGCGCGATCGCTATCGTCTACAGGGTGACCAGCCCCTTATCCTCATTTGCGCGACAGGTCGCCCCGACGAGTTAAGCCTATTTGGGGAGTTAGTTCGGGCGATCGCCGAAACCCATCCTTACTGCACGGTGCGCTGCCTTGCCCATCGTTGCCCACCGACCTGTCCCCCTAATCTGTGGATCACCCACTGGCCGGGTATTGAAGTACTCCAACTTGCCGATATCGTCATCGGCGGCGGTGGCTACAACCTCACCTACGAATGTGCTGCCTTGGGGAAGCCTCTCATTGCCCTGCCCTTGCCCCGGCGGTACGATCGCCAGTTTGATCGCAGTTGTAGACACAGCTTTACCGCCAGTAACCCTGCCCATTGCCTGGGGATGATTGCCCAGATCCTAGCCCGCTTACCCTGGGTCCAGCCTGAGCCCGCTGTTCCTAATGTCAATGGTGTCCACCAGGCAGTACGAGAAATTCAAGCCTTAGCCAAGCCTTAGCTTTACAGGGAGCCAGCGGGCATTTGGGACTGAATCAGGCGATCAAGCTGATGCAGAAGGGGATCTTCGGGACGAGTGGCCACGATGGCCTGCACAGTCTTAACCAAGGGCCAGTTGGTCTCGGAGCCATCGCGAATGGTTTTACTGGCGGCATAGTTAGCCGCCTCTGCGGACACATCTAGTTCGTCCGTTTCTCCCGTTTGCAGATAGTCTTGGCCGCTACGCCAAGACAACACCCGCCCGCGTAGGGTGATTTGGAACCAAGTAATTTCGTCCTGACTGCGTTCCACAATGATGTCGAAATAGGGCTCATTGCCCTGATACCAGAGGCGTTCGCTGGCCCCAGTGGCATCACCTTTCATCAGCTCCGGGTTAATACAGCTCAGGGATTTGCCGAGGGTTTGAATCGTGGCTTCGTCAAGTTTCATCCTGGATTGCAGTCGCTAGTGATCTGATTATCGCAGCGCCTGCCAGCGCCTTTCAGTTTTTGAATATCCATATCGTGACAGCGATCGCGGTCTGATTGAGACCCAAAGATACTAATGGTAACGATTGGGCGCAGTTTTGGCGAATCCCCTGGCAATGAGTCAATGGGTATCAACTCAAAGCGGGACAAATCTCCTGGAGAGGATTCAGGAATTAGAAGTTAGGAGCCAGAATCTAGGAGAGTACTGGCTTCTGGCTCCTGAATTCCTTGGAACCAATATTGTCTCGGCTGACGTTGATGCCCGAGTCAACGGATTCAGGGCCAAATTCTTAGCGAATCGCAATGGAGAGGTCATAGCTGGCATTACCTCGGGTGCCGCCCACAATCACCTGGTAGTCGCCAGTGTGGGGCAAAAAGACCTCTTCATTGGTTCCCTCCACCACTTGCACCCAGCCCGAGGGGCCAACCACATCGAAGGCGGCATTATCTTCCAGGGCGCTAATGGAGAGGATCATCACCTGTCCACCACTGGCTCCGAGCAGATACACATCTCGGTCCCCCCGAACCACGCTATTGCTTACCACCGTCTCGCTGCTGCCGGAGGCAAACTGCACCCGTTGGGTATTGATATTGGTGGCATAGGCCAATAAATCTGTGCCTTCTACGCCGGTTGGTTCGGTGAAGCGCTCCTGCAATGCCTCACAGGCCACCGGACTAAAGGTGTTGCTGCCATCAGCAAGGCGATCGGGGGTCACAGTCCAGGTGGCCTCGTTTTCTTGCTGGTCATACTCGATCCAGGTGGTGATCTCTAGGGCCAGTTGATCACCGCTGAGGGTACCCGCTAGAACTTCGCGGTAGGAGGTGTAGTAGCTGTTGGATTCATCGTGAACGGTGCCGAGGCCGTCTCCGGTCACGGTGCCATCGCTGGCGACCGTCAGGCGCACCGCTGCGGTGAGGGTGTCGGTTGTCGTCTCGTAGCACTTTGGGCCGGGGGCCAAGGCGGGGGCACTGGCGACGGCGGTTGGGGGGGGAGTAACGGGGGCAGGGCTGGAAGCCGGACTGGAAACGCCATTGGAAGGCACGCTGGAAGCAGAGGGTTCGGTGACATTCTGGGGATCGGATCCACAGGCCATGAGGGTCAATAGCGCGATCGCAATAACTCGGTTAGGCCAGGTTAGTAGAACTGCCATGGGTGATGACCTCAGGGAAGAACTTGAAGAGCGTGCGCCCTAACTTTAGCCTGAGTTCCCCTGAATTCCCGACAAACGTTCCCTCCCTAACCCCAGTGCCATCCCATTACAGCCCCAGACCGCCTAGTTCGCCCCTAGGGTCAAATACCCCCGAGAGACAAAGGGAATCTCTAGGACCGTAGCCGTGGCAGTCCCCACCTCAACCGTGAGCCCTGCCCCGCCCACCTTAGTCCGGAGATAGCCCAACCCCCTGACCCCGGTGGGGGTTGCCATGACGCTGGTGAGCCGTCCTGCTCGCACTCCCCCATGGGTAATCTCCGTGCCAGAGGGCACCAGGTCACTTAGGCTGAGACCCCAAAGCTGCTGTTTCACCCCCTGATAGGTCTGGAGGCGGGCGATGGTTTCCTGGCCGATGTAGCAGCCCTTATCAAAGGACACCGCTGCCCAGAGCCCTGCCTCTAGGGGATTGTAATCCGCTGTTAGCTCTGCCCCCGCAATGGGCCGTCCCTGCTCAAGGCGGAGTTGCTCCCAACGCTTTTCCCCCAGGGGGATTGCGCCGCCCGCGATGAGGGCCGACCACAGGGGGGCGGCCTCGGCGGCGGCGGCGGTCAGGGTGTAGCCGGGAAGCCCCAAACCGCTCCCCGCCGCCAAGCGACAGGAAATGCCCTGGCAATCCACAAGAATATGCCGTTGGGCGGCGGGGAGCGCCTGCGTAGAGAGGCCCAAGCCCTGCAATAGGTTGGCACTCTCGGGGCCAATCAGGGTCAAGGTAACGGTGGTCTCGGTTTCGTCAGTGAGCTGAACCTTGTCAGCAAAGAAGACATAGCGGTCCATCCACTCCAGAAGAGCGGCGGCTTGTCCGGGGGAGACCAGCAGCACCACGGCCCCGTCATCAACGTAGGCCGTGGCTAGATCTAGGGTGCGGCCTGTGGGGGTCACAAACACGGTGTCGCATTGGTGGCCTGCCTGGAGGGTTTGCAGTTGATTGGTGGTTTGATTGTGCAAAAAGCGCAGGTGATCGCGATCGCTCACCCGCAGTCGGCCCCAATGGCTGCGATCCACCAGGGCTACCCCCGATCTCGCGGCCCCATAGGCTGCATCGTCGTTGCCATAGCTGAGGGGCACAGCCAGCCCTACTTCTGGGGCAAACACGGCTCCCATTTGGCTTTGCAACGCTTGCAGCGGAGTATCCATGACACCTCGAAAAAAGAAACCTGTGGCGGGAAGGGTGATAGGGAGCTTTTATCCGTACCCCTACGTCCCGGTGCTGTCCAGAACTTGTGCTTCCCAAAAACAGATTACTCTACTGGGCGGGATATTCTGGGGGTCAGCGGCCTGGGGCTGCGCGGAAGGAGAACCTCAGGCGTTGAAGGAGAGACTGTTCAGGGGATCCGCCTCTTCTAGGCCACCTCGGTAATGCCCTCCAGGAAAATCCGTCGACTGCATCCGCTCAGGGATGGAGCATTGGGGGAAATGTTGAGGATAATCAGGGGATCTGGATCTCACTTATCTCGACAAGTGTCATGAAGGTTGTTCAAGAGACCTCTAGTCACCTCACGCTACAGTTGCGTCCTTGGTTTCTATGGCTGCTTGGCAGCATCTTTGGGGTGGCGGGTCTATTACCCAGCCTGTTTCTGGGGAGCCAAAGTCTACTCTGCGATCGCAATCCTCCACCCGGTCAATGTGAGCTGACCCAAACCACCCTTTTGCGCAAGCAGAGTCAAACCTGGCCCTTGGCAGAACTGCAAGGGGCCGAGGTAAATGTCTCCAGCGGTAGCGATGGCAGTCCCACCTATCAAGTGATACTGCGGACCCGCGAAGACAGCATTCCCTTGAGCAGCTACTCCAGTTCTGGGGAGGAACGCCATCGACAGCAAGCCGCTGACATCAACCAGTTTCTGCAAGATTCAGCCCAACCCCAACTGCTCATCCAGCACAATGATGCCTGGTTCGGGCTCCTCTTCGTCGGCATTTTTACCGGAGTTGCTCTGGTGATCATTCTGGTCTTTGGCCAGATCGTCACGGTGGATCTCGATAAACTGGCCAATCAATTTACCCTCACCCAGCGCGGGGTGTTGGGGGTCAAGCGCATTGAGCATCCGCTACGGGCTATCGTCAGCACCCGCATTGAATCCTCTCGAAATAGCAAAGGCAGCACCACCTATCGCCTCAGTTTGGTCCTGAATTCAGGAGAGGTCATTCCCCTAACGCCCTACTACAGCTCTGGCTACGACGAGAAGCAAAGAACAGGGGAACGCATCTCCACGTTTCTCGGTCTCGCCCCGCCCAGCACCAACTCTGAACATCCCCTGGTTCCCAACTTCAAGGATCTGTTCACCCTAGTAACGGGGGGTACCGCTAAGCGGGAGCACGCGATCGCAACCTATCGCGATCGGTTGCAAGCCAACCCCGAGGATATGGATGCCCACACCCAACTCGCCCTAGTCCTAATAATGCAGGGTGAAAAAACAGAAGCCCGCAATCACCTCACCGCCGCCCGTCGCCAGTTCCTGGCTGAGGGCAAGACCGACCTCAGCAACCAGATCACAGCCCTAATAGCCCAGGTCGATACCCAGGATAATTAAGTAGGTGGACATCAATAAACGTAGTTCTGTCATGCTGCGGAGCGACTCCAAGGGAGTAGCGGAGCGAAGCGAAGTCGAGACATCTCGGTCGTTGACGGAGTTCGAGATTCCTCCTTTCGTCGGAATGACAGCATTTAATTATGTCCACCTACTTAGATCGCTATTCAGTAGGCGCGTTTCCCCGTCGCTCTCCACTCAAAGCCGCCACACTAACCGTCACCAAAATCACCCCCAGCACCTGCACTGGACCTAGGGTTTCCTGAATCATGAACCAGGCCAACACCACGGTAAACGCCAGATTGCTGGCCCCCACCATGGCCGCTGCCGTCGCCCCCACCAGACGAATCCCAGAGTTGTAGAGGACATGGCCACCGAAGGTGACCAGCCCCGACAGCAGGCTACCGATCCACAGCGGCCCCCACTCTAGGGACGCCATCTCCTCTGGATGATTGCCCACGAGGCACAGTCCCGCCAAAGCCAAGGTGACGGCAAAGCTCATCCAGGTGAACAGCACCGGATGGATCATCTCAAAGGCTTTCTGGGCATTGACGGTGTACAGAGCATAGGCCACCCCGGAGGCCACTCCCATCACCAACCCCCAAGTGCTACCGCCGCTCCAAGTCAGATCCGAGGGCGGCACCGTCATGACGCTGCCCACGATCACACAGGTCATAATGCCCCAGTGAAAGAACGAGGGTTGACTGCCAAATAGCCCCCAGGAAAAGAGGGCAGTGAAAACAGGAAAGGTGAAAAACAGGGTCATGGCAATTCCCGTGGGCACTAGCCCCACCGCCAGATACAAAAGCGCCAAGTAGGCAAACATCAGCCCGCCGCCCACCAGGCTGTGGAACAGGGCACGCCGCTGGGTCGGGTGGCCCAAATGCCACAGGTCAGTCCAAATTTTAGGATGAAGCCCCTTGGAGAGTGCTGCCATCAAGGGCACTGCCAGTAGCATTCGCAAAAACAGCAACAGAAAGGAGTTGCCCAGGGTCGGTGGTACATAGCCCCCAATCATCCCCAAGCCGATGACGGGCTGCTCGGTAAACAACACCCGCACCACCACGTTTTGGATGCAGAAAAATAGGGACGAAGAGAGAACAATTAAGTAGCCCAGCATGGCAAATTTAGCGATCGCGCTCTTCTAACTGGGCCAAAACGCGATCGCGAAATTCTGTATCAGTATTCGCCAGCCCCAGCAGTTGCCAATAGTCTAGGCGTGTCAGCCCAGTCTCTTCAATTAGATCATAGGCCGCAGTTTGAATCGCCTGCTGGAGCCGCAGAGATTCCGCCTCCGTTTGAGCACGCTCCAGTTCCTCACTGCGGCTATCGATCAGATTCACCACTTGCATATAGGCCGACACAAATTGAGTCACCTTTTCCGACGGAATATCAGAGGAATTGACCTCCGAAGCCAAAGGCTCCGGCAACACAGACTCAGATTCCGAGTCCGCCCCCGCCGGAGCCATCCCCAGCCCAAACACCAAGCTGCCCACCAGAATCCCCACCAGCCCACCCCTCAACAACGGACGCCAGCCCCCCTGCACCGTCCAGCCCAGCCCAGCCACCACCGACCAAAACCATTGCCAACCCCAGACCACCGCCTTCCCCACAGTGACCCAAAAGCCCATCTCCCAGGAAGCGAACCAACCCCAGCCCAATGCCCCCAGTCCCAGAAACCGATCTAACATCCGTCCATCCCCTTTACAGTTCAAAATTGCCACCTATCTACTCCAATATCGAGCACCCACCCACTGGAGCATCCTGTTATGAGAGTGCGAGGGTCTGAGCGCAATACCTGGGTTGGTGGGCGATGCCCTGCATTGGGTGCGGAAACCGCGCCCCTACCCCTAAGCCCTATGCCAAAGGCAGGCTACTCGCCAACGGGCAGGCTAACTCCCAGGGAGTGACTTCGCCAACGCCTTTCTTGAATGCCGTTAGGCTATACACCGGGTCACCGGGCAACAAGGACAACCACCCTACGACTAGGTTGCTCCTCCGGAGCAACCGACCCAACCCAAAATGTTGGGTAATGCACGGAAGAAACAGAGGGAAGCCTGTCATTCCGAGCGCAGGGAGGAATCTCGATCTGGGCCGTTAGACCGAGATGCTACTCCCAGAGAAGCCGCTTCGCGTCTACGACTCCGCTCAACATGACAAGTGTACTTAACATGACAATAAGCCTGTCATTCCGAAGCAAGGGAGAAATCTCGATCTGGGTCGTTAGACCGAGATGCTACTCCCAGAGAAGCCGCTTCGCGTCTACGACTCCGCTCAACATGACAAGTGTACTTAACATGACAATAAGCCTGTCATTCCGAGCATCGTGAAACGGAGAGAGGAATCTCGATCCCTCAGCAAGGAGGGATCCTGCTCCCACTCCCCCACTCCCCCACTCCCCCACCCTCACCCCCAGGAATAAGCAGTAAACACAGTAAAATAGGCATATATACATATCGAAGCTCTAACAACCTATGGCAAGCAACGAGCCTCCCCCCACCTATAGCCAGGGCACCCTCTCGGAGCGCGAGTTGCAGATTGTTGAGTTGGTCGCCGCTGGACTCACCAACCAAGAAATTTCCGCAAAGTTAGAAATCAGCAAACGGACTGTCGATAACCATATCAGCAACATTCTGACCAAAACCGCCACCGTCAACCGGGTGGCGCTGGTGCGCTGGGCATTGCGCTGGGGTAAGGTCTGCATCAATGATGTAAACTGCTGTGCTCTGCCCGAACTCGATCCCAGCACCGAAAACCCCTAGGGGTTGTCCTGAATCCGGTGTCCATGGCAACAGCGAAGGGCGGCTACTGATGACGATGATCCATGACTATGGCTAACGAAAAGTCGGCTAACGACAAGTCCACCCCACCATCGCCAGAGGCGGTTCTCCCCAGGGCCGCCGCCCCCTCTAGCAATACCGCCCCTTTCCCCGATTGCGCCAGCGCCGAAGAGGCCAGTCCCCCAGCAGTTCTAGGGGAGCCCCAAGAGACCCCCAAAAAAATTGAATATCGCCTTTGTAGCTTACGCCTACCCCTAGCGGTATATCGAGAGGTGGCCGCTCATCTGCGCCAGATTGAGGGTGTCGAAACCGGACTGGTGCCCCAAACCTCCCAGCAGTTTGACTACCTCCAAAGCCAGGTGGGGGGTCTGTGGATTCGCTACGCCGAGGCCGCCGCTGACCACTGTCAACCCCAGATAGAAACTGTTTTGGCCTATTATGGCGATCGCTATGGCCAGTGGGAGAACCTGACAACAAAGGTATGACAACGATTCAGGCGCTACGGGGTACAAGGGATATTCTGCCGGAGGAAACACCCCTTTGGCAGTGGGTAGAAACGGTGGCCCGCGACAGTTTGCAGCGTGCTGCCTATCGGGAGATTCGCCCACCCCTGATTGAGCAGACTGACCTTTTTGCCCGAGGCATCGGCGAGGCTACCGATGTGGTGGGCAAAGAGATGTACACCTTTGAAGACCGGGGGCAGCGCTCTATTACCCTGCGGCCAGAAATTACGGCGGGGCTGGTGCGATCGCTAATTGAGCACAAGCTCACAGCCCAGGGGGGTGTGCAGCGTCTTTGGCACATCGGCCCCGCCTTTCGCTATGAGCGGCCCCAAGCGGGACGCCAGCGCCAGTTTCACCAACTGGATGTGGAGCTGATCGGCAGTCGCGACCCCCGCGCCGATGCGGAGGTGATCGCCCTTGCCCATAGCCTGCTGCAAACCTTGGGTCTCCAATCCTTGACCATGGATTTGAACTCCGTGGGCGATCGCCATGATCGCCAGCGCTACCGAGAGGCCCTGGTCGACTTCCTCACACCCTACCGTGCAGACCTAGACGCCGACTCCCAAGACCGCCTAGAGCGTAACCCCCTACGCATTCTGGACAGTAAGGACGAAACCACCCAAGCCATCGTTCAAACGGCTCCTAGTCTGGGGGATTACCTCAGCGATGACTCTCAGCGCCACTTTGAGCGAGTACAGCAGTTCCTCACCAATCTGGCCATTCCCTATCAGCTCAACCCCCGACTGGTGCGCGGCCTAGACTACTATACCCACACCGCCTTCGAGATTCAGTCCGCTGATCTGGGAGCCCAGGCTACGGTGTGCGGGGGCGGTCGCTACGATGGCCTTGTAGCCCAACTGGGGGGACCAGATGCCCCCGCTATTGGCTGGGCGATTGGCCTAGAGCGCCTCACGCTGTTGCTGAAGCAACTCCAAAATGCCCCCGCAACCTCGATGGATGTCTATGTGGTCTCCCGAGGGGAGGCCGCTGAAGCCGCTGCCCTGCGCCTCGCCCACGGTCTACGTCAGGCGGGCTTGGCGGTGGAAATGGACCTCAGCGGAGCCGCCTTTGGCAAGCAATTTAAGCGGGCCGATCGCAGTGGTGCTGCCGTCTGTCTCATTCTCGGAGATGAGGAGGCGACCCAGGGAACGGTGCAGGTGAAGTGGTTGGCAACGGGGGAGCAGGCAGCCCAGTCCCAAGGGGATCTCTTGGCGAATGTGGATGGGTTGCGATCGCAAATCCTTACTGCTCAGCAGCCCCAATGAAGAATCTAAATGCCGCTTCCACCCTGGGAGCGGCATTTAAGGTGAGGACCAACAGGGGGAGGGATTTACATTGCCGTATTTGCGCCGCCCAGTACTAAGCTTTGCTGCGGAGGAGCTGTTTGACGGTCTCCAACATTTCATCTGGGCGGAAGGGTTTAGCAATATAGGCATCGGCCCCTTGCTTCATGCCCCAATAGCGATCAAACTCCTCACCCTTAGAGGAGCAAATTACCACTGGCACATCTTGGGTGCCGGGATTATTTTTGATCCAACGACAAAGTTCATAACCGTTCATATTGGGCATAACGATATCCAGAACTACGAGGTCTGGGGTAGTGGCTGCCAGTTTCTTCTGGGCCTCAATCCCGTCCTTGGCCTCTAGGATTGTCATTCCCGCTTGAATTAGCAGACCGGCCACCATCTCCCGTAGGGCTGAACTGTCATCCACAATCAGGATAGTGCTCATGGTGTTGACCTGCGGCTCCGATACGCTCCCTTTGCTTCAATACCTTACGGCATCGTCTCTGTATTATGGCGAAATTCTGGTAGGCAATCACCCCCTTGACAAAAACCGCTGATATTCATTAGCGCTCAAGGCAATCCAGCACCGTTTTGGGGGTGAGCTTGTTTTTGAACCACACCACCCGCGCCGAGACCTGACTCAAATTCACCCCTGCCTTGTCTAAACTCAGGCGCTCCGAAATGGCCAAAATCAAGTCATCCCGTGCCGCCAGATGAACCTGAGCAAATTTTTTCCGTAAATACTCAGGTCGCCAGTAGCCGACAATCTCCAACAAAAAGGTGCGGCCATCAGGATGTACCAGGCGGAAGTCAGGAATCATGACGCTGCCGGGAATGGGAATCAGGTCTACCTCCCGCTCTAACTGCCAAGGGGTACTTTGGGGCCAGCGATTGGCAAAGGATGCCTCCACCATGCTGTCGTAGGGCTTGCCGGGGGGATAGTGGGATACCAGGCCACAGTTCGCTGCTAGGGTGAAGCGGAGATCGCGGATCTGATCGCTGTAGTTGTCGCGGGTTTGTAACGTGGCGGTGAGGCTCCAGCGGGTGACGTGGAGAATGGCAGGGATGAGCTTGGCCATATCCAGCCCGTAACGGGTACTGGCCTTGAAGAGGCTGGTGGGGCCGTCAATGGTGACAGTGAAGCCGTGGTCTGCATCCCCCTCGATGTAGGCCATGAGGCGAAACAGCTTCAGATAGCGGAACATCAGCTTGTATTCGCCAGGATCATTGCGGTGGACATTTAGCACCACCTGGCTCGCTTTGTAGAAAATGCCCTGGACCTGGGACAAGTTGTAGCGGTGTAGCAAGGCTTCGGGGGTAGGGGCTTCAAAGGCGGTGAGGATGTGGTTTTCCTTAAGGTCAGCGTAGAGGCCCTGGCGCACCTGTTCTGGGGTAATTTCCTGCTCTAGTTCTTGCCCGAGGTGGCGGGCTAGGTGGGCCAGGTGCTGCTGGGTGGCTTCGGGACTGGGAACCGTCTGACTTGCGATCGCAAATACTCGTTCCCGCAGCATCTCAGGCTCTAGGGGACTCACCGCCTCAAAGGTGCTGAAGCTGGAGCGCAGAATATGGGCCAGCCCCCGCTTGACCCGATAGTCGGTGTCATCCCCCTCCAGACTCTGGAGTTGTTCATTTAGATCCCCCTGGGTCCGTCCTTGGTGGGCCTGGAATAGGTCAATCAGGGTAGTTGCGATCGCAAGATTCTCCCCCACGATCTGCAAACGCTTGGGGTAGATAGATTCGCCTTGGGGGCGGTGAATCAGGAGGTCAGAGGGTAACGTAGGCGGTCTCCGGGGGTGTGAGGGTGTGAGGTATTGGGGTATTGGGGTTATTCCCGTAGGGGCAATCCCTTGTGGTTGCCCTTGTTGCCGGGTGACCGGTATTGGGGTGGGTAGGGGCGCGATTTCCGCGCCCAGTGCAGAATGTGTCTGTAGGAGCGGGTTTAGCTCGTATTGGCTGGGATATCCAGAATGGGAGGTTCAAAACCCGCCCTACCCCGTACCGGGTAATCCAGTAATGGTATGCACCCGTAGGGTCGCGGGGCTTCGCGCCCAAGGCAGGGGGTGACAGGAATGGGGATCCCGTGGGTTCGGATTGGCGGGGAAATTCTAGCCGGTGCTTAGCCTCTCTACCAGGGTAGGGGACTGCCGTCCCAAGAGAAAAACTCGCCGCTATTGGTTTCCGTGAGGCTGTCGATCACTGCCATTAGTTGCTGGGCCGTGCGGGCTGGGGGAAACAGCTTCTCTGGGGGGACGGTGCGGTGAAAAGGGGCCGAGAGGCGGGTAGCGGTGGTACCGGGATGGAGGGCCGCGACGATGGTATGGGGGCTCTTGCGGTGGTATTCAATGGCGATGGTTTTCAGGAACATATTGAGGGCTGCCTTAGAGGCGCGGTAACCGTACCAGCCGCCGAGATGATTGTCACTAATGCTGCCAATCTTGGCGGAGATGGTGGTGAAGACACTGGCGGAACTGGTCTTGAGCAGGGGCAGCAGATATTTGGCCAGCAGCACCGTGGGAATACTGTTCACCTGGAAATACCGGAGCAGATGGTCGGCATTGATCTGGCGTAGGCTTTTCTCCGGTTGAATAGTGGCGGAGTGGAGAAAGCCGACACAGTTGATGACCAGATCAAGGCAATCGCTGCGGGTTTGTAGTTGGGCCGTCATCGCTGCAATTTGCTCCTCATCCGTGGCATCTAGGGGTAGGCACACCAGTTGGGGGTGATCTGCCAGCGCCAGTAGCCCACCCGCCGTCTCGATTTGACGATAGGTGCCATAGACCCGCTCCACCCGAGGATCCACCAGCAGGTGCTTGACAAAACCCAGACCAATGCCCTGGCTTGCCCCCACTACGAGAGCATGTCCATTGTGCAACCTTGCCCCAAACTTGGCCCCAAAGGTATCATCAGCGGTCATCATGACGGTGTCGTCTCCTTCGCGGATTGCAGTATGGTCGCCAGCAGACCGGGAAAACGGGCCTCTAGCTCCTCCCGACGCAAGGAGTTCAGATGTTGGGTGCCCTGTTTGCGGCAGTAGACCACCCCCGCCTCCCGCAGAATTTTGAAATGGTGGGAGAGGGTGGATTTAGCCACGGGTGCCGCGATCGCGGCACAACACAACTCTCCCTCAGCGGCAAGGCGGGTAACGATGGCAAGGCGCACGGAATCCCCGAGGGCATACAGCACACCTTCCAGAGTGATCTCCGTGATGTCTGGGTGATAAATCGGTCGCATGGTTGCATTATCCCACAGGACAGACTATCGTCTAATTGTTCGACTAAATTGAACTATTGAATTTAGCACCCCATGGCTACAACACCTGAACCCAATCTCTTTACTCCGGTGCAACTGGGACGCTACACACTGCCCAACCGCATCATCATGGCTCCCCTGACCCGTAACCGGGCCGGGGCCGGGAATATACCGCTAGATCTCCACGCCACCTACTATCAACAGCGAGCCTCCGCTGGGCTGATCATCACCGAGGCCACCCAGGTCTCTCCCCAGGGCGTTGGCTATCCCGCGACCCCCGGCATCCACAACCCAGAGCAGGTAGAAGCGTGGCGCAAAGTGACGACGGCAGTGCACCAAGCCGGAGGACTGATCTTTCTGCAACTGTGGCATGTGGGGCGCGTATCCCATCCCTCCTTTCATGGGGGTGAGTTACCCGTAGCCCCCAGCGCCATCGCCCCTGCTGGGGAAGCCATGACCTACGCGGGGATGCAACCCTTTGTCACCCCCCGAGCTTTAGCACTAGACGAAATTCCTGGCATCATCGACCAGTACCGCCAGGGGGCCAAGAATGCTTTAGCAGCGGGCTTTGATGGTATCGAAGTACACGGGGCCAATGGCTATCTACTGGATCAGTTTTTGCGGGATGGCAGTAACCATCGCACCGATGCCTACGGTGGTCCGGTGGAAAATCGAGCTCGTCTGCTTCTGGAGGTAACCCAGGCAGTCGTGGAGGTCTGGAGCCGCGATCGCGTCGGGGTTCGACTCTCCCCCAGCAGTACCTTTAACGACATGGCCGACAGCGATCCTCGGGCCACCTTTGGCTATGCGATTCAGGCGCTAGATGCCCTAGATCTAGCCTACCTACACCTGCTGGATCCCAGTGAAGCCGACCTCCGCCACGGCGGCACTCCCGTTCCCAGCAAGGACTTTCGGCCCCTCTATTCAGGGCACCTGATGGTGAACTGGGACTACGACCAAGCCAAGGGCCACCAAGTCATCGCCGCTGGAGAGGCGGATTCTGTCTCCTACGGCAAGCTCTTTATTGCCAACCCGGATCTGCCCAAGCGCTTTGCCCTCAATGCACCGCTAACGGAACCAGACCCCAGCACCTTCTATGGCGGCGATGAGCATGGATATACCGATTATCCTGCCCTGAAAGATGAAGTTTTATTGACAACCTAAACGGCACTCTTGGATCTGAGATAAGAAGTGGAGCGAGTTTCCTCTTGGGGCAAAGCCAATCCATGGTCAATCGTTTCCTCCTATCGACAGTCCTTTGTGTCGGCGGCCTTATCGGTGGCCTCAACCTGGGGACACCGGAGGTCGCCCACGGCGCAACCCCAGCCCCAGAGGCGACCCCCCCCCCAGCAACGGTAATCGCCCAGCAGCCCAGTGGCTACACGGTAATCTACGTCAATGCCAGCGCCGGGGATGATCGCCGGGGAAATGGGAGCCAGATGCGGCCCTTTCAGACCATTACCCATGCCCTCACTATTGCCCAGCCCAATACGGTAATTGTCCTAGCGGCGGGCATCTATAGCGATCGCAGTGGGGAGCAATTTCCCATTCAACTGCGACCGGGAATCACCCTCCAGGGCAACCCCAGCCCCAACTTGGCCGAAGTGGTGATCCAGGGCACCAGCAGCTACCTCACCCCCAGTCAGGGACTCCGTAACGTCACTTTGCTGGGGGCTGACGGGGCTGGCCTTGCCAACGTTACCGTCAACAATCCCCATCCCAACGGCCACGGCCTTTGGATTGAGGCGGGCAGCCCGGTGATTTTACAAAGTGCCTTTGTAGGCAGTGGAGCTACCGGCATTTACATTGCCGGAGCAGGCAGCCCCGTCATCCAGGGCAATTTTTTCCTGGAAAATGGCCAAGCGGGACTGGTGATTAACGGCCCCTCTTCGGCCCAGGTGCAGGGCAATATCTTTGAAAATACGGGTACAGGCATTGTGGTGGCTCCGGCAGCGACACCCCAAATTCAGGGCAATCGTATCACCCGCAACCAGGATGGACTTGTGCTTCATGCCGACGCCCAGCCCATCCTGAGCAATAACCAAATTAGTGACAATCGTCGCAATAGCGTCTTAGACTACGCCCCTTGGCCCCAAGCCAGCCCTGGTGCTGTGCCCGTGGCCGCTGCCCCGCCTCCATCCAGCCCTGCGATAAATCTAGCGGCGACGCCCGAGGCCCCAGCCCCAATCGAGGTGGCAGCACTGCCAAACATCCCTGAGTCTGCCGCTGCCCCAACGACCTTACGAGATCCCGCACCCGCTGCTCTCCAAGCCCCCGTGGAGGAGATTCCCATCGCTCCACGGGCAACCCGTCCCCCAGCCTCTGTGACCGTCCCCCCCCCTATCACCCCGCTGGATGCTGCAACTCAGTCCCCAACCCCCAGCAGCGGAGATGCAATTCCAGTGGAAATTGCCGTTAGCAGCCCCCCTGAGGCGGAGACTGCTGAGGTTAATACTGAGATCGCCGATCGACAGGCATCGTTGCGGGCACGCATCCAGGCCAATCGCGCCGCCCAGCAGGCAGCGGCGGTAGCCAACGATACGGCGGTAGCCAACGATACAGTGGGGGCTGATGCCATCGAGATTGCCGTCATTCCCCCTCCAGCTTCCTCCGCTCCCGTTGCCCCTTCCGTCGGGGATCTACCGCCAGTGCCTAGTAGCGCTACCGCGCTCCTGCCCACCCCTAGCACAGCTCCCCAGGGCTCCCTGTCTAGTAACATCCTGACGGTGCCCAGTGCCAGTATTCCTGTGGGGAATGGGGGCTCTGCTCCCAGTGTTGTTCTGGGAACGCTGACCCCCGGTGGTCCGCCGCCCCCCCCCTCGCGGGCATCTTCCTTGGGCCTCTATTACCGCGTTTTTGTGGAGGCTGATGACGAGGTGGCCCGAACCCGATTGCGATCGCTGGTACCCGATACCTTCCAGGTGCGAGTGAATGGTCGATCCATGATGCAGGCCGGAGCCTTTAATACCCAGGAGGAGGCTCAGCGTACTGCTGACTGGCTAAATGCCAGTGGTTTCAGAGCCCAGGTTGAGTACACGCCCTAGGGACTGAGCCTAGGCTCCAAATTAATCCAAATTAAAAGAGCGCGGCCCTAGGGCCGCGCTCTTTTAATGCAATCGAATCATGATTCGAAAAACTTAGGTTGACAATTACGAACTGGGCACCAGTTGTACAATCAGCGATTGCTGGTCAAAGGTTTGGACCTTGGCGACTTGGCTGAGGTCATCGACAATGCGTTGCAAAAGATCCCGTGCACGATCGCGGTGCTGGTGTTCGCGACCCCGCAGGCGAACTTGAAATTTGACGTGATCGCCCTTGTCGAGCCACTTGGTGGCCCGCTCAATACGAATCCCATAGTCGGCATCATCCACATTGGGGCGCAGCTTCACCTCTTTCATGGTGGGCTTAGCACTCTGCTTCTGACGCTTCTTTTGTTGGTACTGGTGTTTGCCGTAGTCGAGAATTTTGGCAACGGGGGTCTCTGCCCCGTCTGACACAATAACCAAATCCAGTCCTGCCTCTTGGGCGATTGCCACGGCATCTCGGGTGTCGATGAGTCCGCGATTATTGTTCTCGTGGTCAATCAACAACACGGCAGGGGCCTTGATGTTGTGGTTGATATTGGGCTGTTCAGGACGAACGCGGCGGGTGTCAAGACTTCTTCTAACGATGGCACTAGGCTCCTTAGCTCAGCGAACTTATTAAAGTTATTGTGCTTTCACGTTAGCTTAAGATGCTGCGCTGCGCCTCTTTCTAAAGGGAGAATTAAGGGTCTTTCCCCGTTCTGGTAACAATTCTGTACCTATGGCGGAGCGTACTGGGTAATGGCCAGACAATTGCGATCGCAGGTGCGGCGATAACTGACCTCATCCGTCACCCGGCGCAGCAGAAACCAACCATAGCCACCCGTTTGGGAAAGACTGCCCGGTTCCGGCTCCGGCAGCCCCGTAGGGTCAAAGGGCTGGCCCCGGTCCCAAATGTGAATATCAACGCGATTGATCGCTAGGGAGACCTCAATATCAATGGGGGTTTCTGGAGGCAAGGCCGCATGGGCGTGGCGGACCGCATTGGTAAACCCCTCCGCCAGAGCCAGATTCAGGTAATCAAACCGATCCCTGACCCAGGGCATCTCCGCTTCCAGAGACGTACACACCTCCTTAAACCACCGTTGAACCTTCAGCAAGGCTTCCAGACGACTTTCGACCACTAGGTGCATTGCTTTGCCGTAAGTCAATTCCCGATCCCCCTCCCAGCCCATTCCTGGGCCATGGCGATCCACTCCACTGTGGCGCTAATAGACTCTGTCGGAAACACTACCTCCACAATAGTCTCAGGTTTCTCGGAATCCTGGCATCAAAAAAAATACCCGTCCGTTTTCCTAAGAAAAAGGACAGGTATTTTCCAGAACCACAAGTGTTTTTCTAGAACAGACCTAAAGTCAAGGATTCGCGGATCGGCAGAGTTGCACCGATACCGAGCCAGAGGGTAAAGGCCGTGCCAAACAGAAAAACCGCCGTCGCTAGGGGCCGACGGAAGGGATTTTGGAACTTGTTGACGTTTTCCAGAAAGGGCACCAGCATCAAGCCCAGGGGAATGGCGGTCATGCCCGCAATACCCAGCAGCTTGTTCGGCACAATCCGCAGCATCTGGAAGGTGGGATACAGGTACCACTCCGGCAGGATCTCTAGGGGGGTGGCAAAGGGGTTGGCAGGCTCACCCACCATGGCGGGGTCAAGGACGGCCAAGGCCACACAACAGGCGATGCTGCCCAGAATAACAACGGGAAAGATATAGAGCAAATCGTTGGGCCAAGCGGGCTCACCGTAGTAGTTGTGCCCCATGCCCTGCTTCAACATCTCTCTCAGCTTAGGATCGCTTAGATCCGGCTCTTTGATAGTTGCCATAGCGTTTCGACTCAGATTAGGTACAGACAGTTTAATGAAAACGAAGCTGATAGCGCTAGGTTGCTAGCGTAGTGCCCATCCCTGGCCTAAAGGGGGCCAGAAATGCCTTGCTTGCGGATCATCAAGAAGTGCAGCAGCATGAACACCGCGATCGCCCAAGGCAGTACGAAGGTGTGCAGACTGTAGAAGCGGGTCAGGGTGGCTTGGCCTACGGCTTCTCCACCGCGCATGAGTTCCACAATGGTGGAGCCTACGACGGGAATCGCACCGGGAACACCGGAGACGATCTTCACAGCCCAGTAACCGACTTGGTCCCAGGGGAGGGAATACCCCGTTACCCCAAAGGTTACGGTGATGACTGCTAGGACGACGCCCGTCACCCAAGTCAGTTCGCGGGGTTTTTTGAAACCGCCAGTGAGATAGACACGGAAAACGTGGAGGATCATCATCAGCACCATCATGCTGGCGGACCAGCGGTGGATGGAGCGAATCAGCCAACCAAAATTCACGTCCGTCATCAGGTATTGAACGGAGGAGAAGGCTTCGGTGACCGTCGGCTTGTAGTAGAAGGTCATCGCGAACCCAGTGGCGAACTGGATGACGAAGCAGGTTAGAGTAATTCCCCCGAGACAATAAAAGATGTTGACGTGGGGGGGGACGTACTTGCTGGAGATGTCATCGGCGAGCGCCTGCACTTCCAGCCGCTCATTAAACCACTGGTAGGCTTTTGAATTCGTTACTTGCTTTGTAAACATGAAGCGGGGAGCTAATAATCTATGCAGTGCAGTCCCTAAAAATGTAACACAGTTGAAACGGCCCCGATTCCTTGGGGGGCATAGATTTCATGGCCTCAGAGCAGGCGACCAGCCGGGATATCCGAATTTGACGAGATCTGGCCGAAGAAGGCTTTGTATTCGCCAAATGAAAATCCTGTTGCAAAACTTTACCCTGTCTCCTCATTTTTAGATTCCCCAGTCCCATGCTGGATTCCCCAGCCAATAAGAGTCCAACCCGCCCCTACGGTTCTTCCCTGTCACCTGTCACCCCCACACGGGTCACCCGGCCACAAGGGCAACCACAAGCCCCTACGGGATTTACTTCAATCCTGGATTTCTGGATTTCCCGGCACTGGGTAGGGCGGGTTTTGATCCTCCCATCTGGGATTTCCCAGTAGACACGAGCTAAACCCGCCCCAACACCCCAACACCCCAACACCCCAACACCCCAACACCCCAACACCCCTAAGCCCTAAGCCCTAAGCCCTTCGGGCAGGCTTCGCCCACACCCCATCACCCCATCACCCCTAAGCCCTTCGGGCAGGCTTCGCCCACACCCCATCACCCCATCACCCCTAAGCCCTTCGGGCAGGCTTCGCCCACACCCCATCACCCCATCACCCCTAAGCCCTTCGGGCAGGCTTCGCCCACACCCCATCACCCCATCACCCCTAAGCCCTTCGGGCAGGCTTCGCCCACACCCCATCACCCCATCACCCCTAAGCCCTTCGGGCAGGCTTCGCCCACACCCCATCACCCTGCCCTCGGTTTACAATTAATCACTATGGGAAAATACGTCGTGCGCGGGTTGAGCATTCTGATGCTGGTGGCTGGGCTCTGGCTGGGCTGGGGATCTCAGCCTGCCTATGCTCTTACGGATGAGCATCAGTTGCTCTCTGAGGTCTGGCGCATCGTCAACCGTGCCTATATTGATGAAAGTTTTAACCATCAGAATTGGTGGTTTGTGCGTCAGCGCTGGCTCCAACAACCCCTAGAGACGCGGGAAGAGACCTATGGGGCTATTGACGAGATGTTGGCGACGCTGGGGGATCCCTATACTCGACTGTTGCCCCCGGAGCAGTACCGCAGTCTGCAAACCAGTACCTCAGGGGAGCTGACGGGGGTGGGATTACAGATTGCCAAGGATGAGCAGGATGGCACGTTGCAAGTTGTTGCCCCGGTGGAGGGATCTCCGGCGGCGGCGGCGGGCCTGCAACCCCGCGATCGCATTCTCTCTATTGATAATGTTGCCACCACCACCTTGACCCTAGATGAAGCGGCCCAGCGAATGCGGGGACCATTAGGGAGCACGGTGGTCTTGACGGTGCTGCGCCCTGGGGGGGCCGCGCCATCGTCCTTAGAACAGCCTGTAGAACAGCGGTTTGAACTGAAGCGCGATCGCATTAGTCTCAACCCCGTCACTGTCCAGTTTCAGACCCTAGACAATGGATTGGGGATTGGCTACATTCGCCTGAGTCAGTTCAATGCCAATGCCGTCACGGCGGTAGCCCAAGCGATTAAAGACCTAGAGGCTCAGGGGGCCAATGCCTATGTGTTGGACCTGCGCAACAATCCGGGGGGCTTACTCACCGCTGGCATTGAAATCGCCCGTCAGTGGCTAGAGGAGGGCACGATTGTCTACACCGTAGACCGTCAGGGGGTATTGGACAGCTATACCGCCACCGGAGCAGCCCTAACCCAGGCTCCCCTAGCGGTCTTGGTGAATGAGGGCACCGCGAGTGCCAGCGAGATTTTGGCCGGGGCGCTCCAGGACAATCAGCGGGCGGTTTTAGTGGGGGGCATTACCTTTGGTAAGGGTTTAATTCAGTCCCTTTTTGATCTCTCTGATGGTTCGGGGTTGGTGGTAACGGTAGCCAAGTACGAAACCCCTGCCCACCACGACATCAATCGCTCGGGTATTCGTCCCGACCAGCGGGTGAGTCTTGCGCCCCTAGGCCGGGACCAGGTGGCGACGGCGGCGGACACCCAATACCAAGCGGCGGTGGAGTTACTGACGCAACGGGTTGCGATCGCGCGTGTCTCCTAAACGCCGCCGCACCTACCACGACCCACTCCACGGGGCCATCACCCTGGATGCCCAAGATCCCGTGGAAGCGTTACTAATTGACCTGATCGACACGCCCCCCTTTCAACGGCTGCGGCGTATTCGCCAACTCGGACCCGCCAGCCTCACCTTCCACGGGGCGGAAAGTTCCCGCTTTACCCATGCCCTAGGGGTAATGGCCCTAGCCCGTCGTGCCTTTGACACCTTGGCCCAGACCTATCCCAACTTGCAGGAGCATCGGGCCACGGTACTCTGTGCCGCCCTGCTCCACGATATTGGGCATGGTCCCTTTAGCCATGCAGCAGAAGACCTGTTTCAGTTTCACCATGAAACCTGGACACGACGGATTGTGCAGGAGGCGGTGTCGGTGCGATCGCGCCTAGACCGTTACAGCCCCGAGTTGGCCCCCGCCATTGACTCGGTCTATACCCATGAACACCCCCTGCCGTTGGTCTGGCAGTTGGTTTCCAGCCAGCTCGACTGCGATCGCTTGGATTACTTGATGCGGGACAGCTATTTCACCGGAGCCTCCTACGGCCATCTGGATCTAGACCGCATCTTAAATGCCTTGGCCATGGACCCCACTACGGGACAGATGGTGGTCCGCCAGAAGGGGTTGGCGGCGGTGGAACACTATCTGATGGTGCGCTATTTCATGTATGCCCAGGTGTACAACCATCCCAAAAACCTAGCCGCCACCTGGATGCTACACCAAGCCTTTGCCCTGGCCCGTCAAGCCCTGGCAGCAGGAGACATCCAGGTCGATGACACCGTCGGTCAGTGGCTCCGTCAGCCCGCCGCCGATTGGTCCCTCGACACCTATCTCTCCGCCGATGACATTGTCTTTACCTACCATCTCCATCGGTGGCGGGCGGCGGCCACCGCCGCCACCGCGCCCCTAGCGGATCTCTGTCGCCGCTTTTTAGACCGAGATCTGTTCAAAGCGCGGGAGGTATCTCACTTGTCGGCAGCGGCTAGGAAGAGGCTATTGGCGACTGTGCAAGAGGCACTACAGCAACAGGCGCGATCGCCAGAGATTTACTGCGGCTTTAGCCACAGCCACAGCCGGGGCTACACCCTCTACCAACAAGGTATCCAGATCTGGGTGGACAATCAGGCCCAAGACATTAATCAAGTCTCGCCCTTGGTCGCCCCCCTAACCCAGATCCAAGCCCGGACCTGGCTTATTTATCCCCCAGATCTCACCGCCTTTGTCGCATTCTGGCTAGAGGGTTCCGGCTCAGAGTATTCCATCTAAAAAATCATCGACCCGAGGCAGAGCCTCTTGGAGGTTCCCAGCCGCAGGCAGGGAACAAGAAAAGCAAGGCAATGGGCGATAGGGTGAAATATAGACCATATTCTTTGACCTTACGTCAATTCGGTATCAGCGCTGTCACCCCGCCGGGAATTCAAAATTCCCGGCCCATCTCCCAGTCCATTTTTAATGGACTGGGAGATGGGCTGGGGGGGGTATCAACTCAAAGTCGAACTCAGGCTTGCCCTTAATTTCCAGCCTACAAGGGACAGTCTGTGATCTGGCTTTTTGGCGCAGCAGGAATGGCACAACAGGACTAGAATGACTGCGTTCAGATTGTTGCTACCCCCACAGAAACCCTGTGTTAGATTGGGGCTTAGCTGCCCAAAGGAACTGCCCAGAGGAATTCGGATATGGCGATCGCGAAGCGTGGACTTGTTGTTGGGGCAACGGCCCTGGCTGTTGCTGCCGTGACGGTCACTGGCGCAGGGTTGCACTTTTCCCAGAGCAAAGCTTTTTTTGAAGAAAGCCCCAAGGAACTGGTTGATGAAGTTTGGCAGCTCATTGATCGCACCTATGTGGATGCCACCTTTAATCAGGTGGATTGGGAAGCAGTCCGCACTGAATATTTAGAACCCGACTACTCCACCCGCGAAGACGCCTACGTTGCAATCCGGGAGATGTTAGAACTCCTGGGGGATCCCTACACCCGGTTCATGGATCCCCAAGAGTTCCGTAACATGCAGGTGGATACCTCCGGAGAGCTAACGGGGGTCGGAATTCAGATCAGCCAGGAAGAAGAGACTAAGGAGATCGTGGTGGTGTCTCCGATTGAAGACACCCCTGCCTTTGAGGCGGGACTACGCTCCCAGGATGTGATTACCGCCATCGACGGCGAGAGCACTGAGGGCATGGACCTGAATGACGCGGTAAGCCGCATTCGGGGCACGGTGGGGTCTGAGGTGACCCTGACGATACGTCGGGGGGAAGAAATCATTGACTTTAACTTGATCCGAGCCCGGATTGAGATTCATCCGGTGCGCTACTCTATCCAAGACAGTCCGGCGGGGCGGGTGGGCTATATCCGCCTGACCCAGTTCAGTGCCAATGCTGCTAAGGAAATGAGTGAAGCCATTGAGACCCTGAATAACGACAATATCGTGGGCTACATCCTAGACCTGCGCTCCAACCCAGGGGGGTTGCTGTATTCCAGCATTGAGATTGCCCGCATGTGGCTGAGTGAAGGCACCATTGTTTCCACAGTGGACCGTCAAGGCGTGGTGGATGAGGAAGCGGCCAGCAATCGAGCTTTGACGGACAAGCCTTTGGTGGTGTTGGTAGATGGCGGCTCCGCCAGTGCTAGTGAAATTCTGTCGGGGGCGTTGCAGGACAACAGACGCGCCCAACTAGTGGGGACTAAAACCTTTGGTAAGGGCTTGGTGCAGTCGGTGCGTAGTCTGCCTGATGGCTCTGGCCTCGCGATTACAGTGGCGAAATATCTGACTCCCAGTGGTCGCGACATCAATAAGTTAGGGATTGAACCCGACATTATTTTAGAGTTATCGGATGAGGCGCAGGAATTGCTGGCCAGCGATCGCACTTTGATCGGTACGGGCGATGACCCCCAGTATGCTCGGGCGCTGGAGGTATTGACGGAGGTGGTGCGGACTACCCGCCAAACTGCTAGCAGTGTAGGGAATTAGTTCTAGACCCAACTCAATTCGACGACCAGAAACGGTGGCGGTCAAGGCTATTTCATTCTAAAAATGCTTTGGCCGCCATAGCGACTGCTATCAAGATTCAGTGGATCCTCTTATGCGTCTTCATCCTGAATCACATTGATGTTAGTAGGGGGCGGATCATAGCCAACAGTTCAGGTATATCCGACTTCAGGACTGACCAAAGATCATTCAAGTCAACCCGGTCGTACTGATGGGCAACAATGTCTCTCATTCCAGCAATATCCTTCCAGGGGATTTCCGGATGCTGGTTGCGAAACTTTGGAGACAGGCGCTTCACTGCTTCACCGATGACAATGATCTGGTAGAGAATTGCAGACTGCTTTTCCAGGTTTGTTGCTAGGGCCAATGGCTCTAGTCCCGCTGAAAATGCCAAGATTCTCTGGGCAGCATGAAAAATATCCAACAGGGCTGCGTTATCTTGCTTCATAGATAACTTGAGCTGAGTTGAGGATATGTTGCCGTCGCAGCCAGTTAGCGCTATCAAGGACGCTCTGCCGAACCACTAGATCCACCTTGCGTCCAGTCATGTCTTCTAGCTCATGTTTCATTTTCGCTAGGGTCAATAGCCCTCGCTTGGCTATTGGGGAAAATGTAATCAAGATATCGATGTCACTGTTAGGGCTGTAATCTGGTCGCAAGACAGACCCAAATAGGGCTAGCGTTTGCACCTGCCACCGCTGACAGAACTCTGCCACCGCTTGATCGGATAAGGAAAAATTGCTCACCTGGAGTGCCATCGGTCAAGGCTGTCCTATTCACAACCAGCAATATCTCCATCCTAGGGTAACCACACCCGTTAGCCTCCCTACAATTCAGGAGATATCTCTTGTAGGTGGTTGGGTCAATCGGGCGCAATAACTCATCTTGGGTCATGGAGGATGGTAATGACACGACTGCGCCGATTGGCAATCGCCCTCGGGGGTTTGCTGGCCCTGGGTATGGGTCTGTGGTTGGTGGACTTTATTGTGCGGGTGCAGGCGGCGCTGGCGCTAATGTCACCGCTGCTGGCTCAGATTTTTCTGCTGCTGGTGGGGATGGGTGCGATCGCACTTTTCTTCTATGGCAGGCAATTTCTGCGCCCCCGGAAATCTCGCCCCGTCCCCACCCTGCCCCAGGAAACTGTGGCGGCAACCCATACCGCCTTGGACGCCCTCAGCCAGCAGGTGGCCCAAATCCAAGACCAAGTGGCCCGCGAAGCTCTGGGACAGCGAGCACAGCAGTTGAGTGAAAATCTAGCCCAGCGCGATATCCGGGTTGTCGTATTCGGCGTCGGCTCCGTGGGCAAAACCGCTCTGGTGAATCGTCTCCTGGGTCAAGCTGTAGGGGAAGTCGCCGCCCCCCTGGGCAGCACCACCATTGCTGCCACCTATCCCCTACGCCTCCCCGGTGTGGACCAAACCCTGTGGCTGACGGATACACCGGGATTACTAGAGGCTAGCGCCGAGGGGCCGGGACGGGAGGCCCAGGTGCGTCAGTTGGCCACGGAGGCGGACCTGCTGCTGTTTGTCATTGATGATGATCTGCGCCAGTCGGAATATGCTTTGACGCGATCTCTGCTGGCGATGGGCAAGCGGCTGCTGGTGGTGTTCAACAAGGCGGATCTCTATCCTGAAGAGGATTTGGCAGAAATTTTGGCACGGGTGCGATCGCGATTCCAGACCGCCCTAGATCCCGAGGATGTGGTGGATATCGCCGCCGACCCCCAGCCCATCCCCCTGGCCAGCGGGGGTATGACCCAAATGGATCCTGACCTGTGGCCCTTGGAACAGCGCTTGACGGCAGTACTACGGGCGGAGGGGGCAAGTCTGATGGCGGATACGATTTTGCTGCGATCACAGCGGTTGGGGGCAGAAGCCCGCCAGCTCATCGATCGCCAGCGCCGGGAGGATAGCGATCGCATTGTGGATCGCTACCAGTGGATCAGCGCCGGGGTAGTGGCGGCGACGCCCCTGCCCCTAGTGGACCTGCTGGCGACAGCCGCGATCAATGCTCAGATGGTGGTGGAACTGGGACGGGTTTACCGCTGTGATCTATCGATTGAGGAGGGCAAGACCCTAGCCCTGACCCTAGCCCGCACCCTCACCAGCCTGGGTATTGTCAAGGGGGCAATGAATCTGCTGGCGGTGGGGATGCAGGCCAATCTGGCTACCGCGATCGCGAGTCGGGCGGTGCAGGGGGCCAGCGCTGCCTACCTGACCCGGATTGCGGGCAAGAGCTTCATCACCTACTTTCAGCAAAACCAGGACTGGGGCGATGGGGGCATCGGCGCGGTGGTGGAGCAACAGTTTCAGATCAACCGCCGAGAAGCCTTCATCCAAGACTTTGTGAAAACCGCAATTGACCACATGGAGCGAGATCGCTAGTACTGGGCGGCGTAAGTACTCTAACCGTTCTATCGTGGCACATCTCGGCCCCTCTCCCAGGGGGCGAGGGGACCGGGAAATGTTGGGCTGGTGCATCATCAGGTTTGATTTTCAGGGTTTCGTAGTCTGCGTAGATTGGGTGAAACGAAGGGTCACCCAACAGCGGTGGGCCATGTTGGGTTCCGCTAGCGCTGCACCCAACCTTGTATGTAAGCGGCCTGCCATCGAGAGTTATTTTGGAAGCAGACCGTCAGGGGAGAACTCCGAACCCAACCCCAAGCCTTCAAGCTTGTTTCGTAGATTCATTGAGCCTCCCCCCTCCCCCAAGGGCATCGCCAATCAGCCTGGACAGTATCATGAGCGGCCCGACTGGGCACCTCGAATTTAGCAAGGATAGTGCGATTGTTGAGCCCCTGCCAACCTCTATTCTCTGGAGCCAGTCCAATGAGTACAGCCCCCATCATCTTCCTCGGTATTGATATCAGCAAAGCCACCTTTGACGTAGCTTTACTGAGTGGTGGTAAGCGTAATGGCAAATCCTCTAAACACGCCAAGTTTGACAACACCCCCAGCGGCTTTGAGCAGTTGAGCCATTGGCTCCAAGGGAATGCTCTCGGGGCAATTCATGCCTGTCTGGAGGCGACCAACATCTATGGCCATGACTTAGCTACCTATCTCCATGAGCAGGGCCACCAGGTCAGTATCGTCAACCCAGCCCGCATCAAGGGGTATGCCAAAAGTCAACTCAGCCGCACCAAGAACGATGCCGCTGATGCCGCCCTGATTGCCCGCTTTTGTCGAGATATCCAGCCCAGTCTGTGGCATCCCACGCCAGCGGCGATCGCCCAGCTCCAGAGCCTCACCCGCCGTCTGAAGGCGCTGGAGCAGATGCTCACCCAAGAGAAAATCGCCTTGAGCTCTGTCGTGACTCGGAACTGAGAACGGATATTGAGGCCCATATCGAGTTTCTCGAAAAACAGGCTAAGGCTCTCAAGGAGCGCTGCCAGCAGCATATTCAAGGGGAGGAATCGTTGGCGGAGCCCTGCCGCTTGTTGACCTCCATTACTGGCATTGCTGAACATAGCGCTAGCATTATCCTGGCGGAAATTGGCTCGATTAAGGTCTTTGGCTCTGCCGCTCAACTGGCGGCTTTTGCTGGGTTGACTCCCCAGGAGCATCAGTCTGGCTCTTCTATCAATGGCAAGGCGCGGTTGTGCAAAATTGGCAATGCTCATCTGCGCGAAGCTCTTTTTTTCCCAGCGCTGAGTCTGATGCGTCATTGCCCTGAGGTCAGAGCTTTTCGCCAACGGCTCTTGGGCAATGGCAAGCACAAGATGGCGGTGGTGGGGGCGGTGATGCACAAGCTCATTCGTGTGATCTATGCGGTCTTGTCCTCTGGACAGGAATTTGACCCCAAAAAGCTAGCGCCTCAGCAGTCTTGACCCTAAGGCGCTAACACAGTATCTACAAAATTAGGCTTGACAGACCACTAGTCATCTAGGGGAATGGTCGTGGGACCCGTGGCGGCGGGTTCATGGGTGCGAACCTGGCGGTAGTCGGCATAGAGGCGATCGCGCCAGTCAAAAAAGGGCTGATAATTGGCGTCATCGGCCAGACCAGGAACCCCTTTATCACAAATTCCCTCCGGCAGATCTACATAGCGATAGGCTGGAAACTTCAGGTAGAAGGACATTCCGGCCACGGCGAAATCCGCCAGGGTGGGGTGCTCCCCCACCAGGTAGGGGCGGTCCTGCAACATCAAGCACAGTGCTTCTAATGCCTGCTTCAGACTGCGAGTAGCGGCCTTGATGACTTCGGGGCCATAGCCCACCCCCGTCCCCAAAAAGCTGAGCACATCCCCCGGTACCGCCTCCACCAGGGTTTTGAGCAAATCTGGTGTCGTTGCCGGCAGCACCGCCGTGCGGAAGCGGGGATGCTGGTTAAAGGCTCCCACCATCACCTTGCGTCCCGCTGCCCCTAGGGATTCATCGGCCCAGTCCTCTAGGGCAAGGCACAGACCCCGCTGTTGGGGCTCCGAGGGCAGTAGCGGACGATCAGGATATTTGTCATCGAGGTAACGTGCGATCGCAGTTGAATCGGGCACCACCTCCGAGCCATCCTTAAGGACGGGAACCTGGCGCTGTCCCGATAGATGGAAGACCTCAAGCTGACCTACCCCCGGCGTTACCTCCACGGTGCGGTAGGGCAGTTGCTTGTAGTCCAGGATAAGACGGACCTTCTCGCTGTAGGCGGAGGCAGAAAACTGATAGAGCTCTAGCATGGCAATTCTCGGGGTAGCGCTAAGGCCAGGGCTGAGACCAGCTCAGGACTGGCCCCGTTCACTGTAGCGCGCCTGCTGCTGCCGTTGCACAGCCCGTATTTTCCGGCAGACGGGACTCCACCTCCACGGTGCCAAAGTCAGTGTGGGCCAAGAGCTGGGCCACCACTAGCTCCGCCCGCGCACTGGCCTCCTGCAAAATTCCCTCCTCGCAGGCCGCCAGCATCACCTTTTGTAGCGCTGCTTCCTGGGCTTGGCCCTGGAGTTCTGGAGCACGGTCAGGTCCCAGCCCCAGAAAGCCCCGGCTGTAGTCATAGACATCAGAGCGGCTGACATCGATTTTGCTGTCCAAAATTTTGGGCGGCGGCAAAATCACCCGCAGCGTCTCACCATTGACCCGCACATCGGCGGCGGTGATTTCGCTCAGGTCCACCCCTGCCCGCACCTCACCATAGGCCACGTAGATGAGGGTGGTTTTGCCAATTTCATAGTTGGCCACGGTGCGACTGCTGGTGGCGGGTACGACAGCCTCCATAGCAAACACCGCTGTGGTCAGTTCACTGGCCCCCCGCACCTGCTGGACGACAACGGTGCGCACATCCACCTCTTCTTGAGGTGGCTGGGGGGTCAAGGCCATCTTAATGCCGTTGACGAATTGCTCCCCCGAGCGCCACAGGCCAATGCCCACAATAATCCCCAACACCAACATCCCCCCCGACAGGCTACCCGCAAGAGCCTTCAATATTCTGAGGATCAGGGGTGTTTTCGGCGGTGGCGGCGGGCTTTGGTAGCCCCACTGACTGTAGGGTGGGGGCGGCGTGTCGTGGCTGGGCGGCTTAACTTGCATGGTGGAGGTGGCTTCAGCAGAAGACAGTAGAGACCCATTGGCTACGAGGGTACCAATAAAGTTCCCCTAAAGCTCCCCAGGACTGCCACTATTCACCAATTCCTCCAACTGTCCCTATATGAATTGCCCCTATATGAATAGGGGACGGGCGGCAGCTATCACAAATCGCAGGCTTCTGGCTTTAGGTCTCGTTCCATTAAGGCTTCTACCGCCTCTTGGGGGGTGATTTTGCCCAGTAGCAGGCGGTGGACTTGGCGGGCAATGGGGACGGGGATACCTTCGCGGTTTGCGATCGCAACCAACACCTGGGTTGTGTTCACCCCCTCCGCCGTACTGCCCAGTTCCTCCAGAATTTGGGCCAGGGGCTTACCCTGGGCCAACCCATAGCCCACCCGATAGTTGCGGCTAAGGACACTGGTGCAGGTGGCCAGCATATCCCCCAGACCCGACAGGCCAAAGAAGGTTTCCGGCTGTCCTCCCAAGTGGGTACCAATGCGGATCACCTCCGGCAGCGCCCGAGTGATCAGCGCCGACCGGGCATTGGCCCCCAGATTCAGCCCTTCGCAAACGCCAACTGCGATCGCGATCACATTCTTCAGCGTCCCCCCCAACTCTGCCCCCAGGGGATCGGGACTGCTATACACCCGAAAGGTATCGGAAGAGAACAGATACTGCACCGCCTCAGCCGCCGCCGGATGCAGGCTAGCCGCCACGGTGGCAGCGGGCTGGCCCTGCTCAATCTCCTTGGACAGGTTTGGCCCCGACAGCACCACCACCGGATTATCAGGAAAGGCGGCTTGAATCATTTGGGACGGGGTACGGGTGGTCTCCGGGTCCAGACCCTTGGTGGCCGTCACCAGGATCGTCTCTGGAGGAATATCGATGTCCCGCAACTGCGCCACCACCGACGGCACCCCCTTCATCGACACCGCCGACAAAATCACCTGGGCCTGATCCACCGCTTCCCCTAGGGAAATCTCACTGCGACGGGACCACAACCGGACGGTATGGTTATTTTTCTGAACTAGGGACGCTAGGGCCGATCCCCAGGCTCCCGCCCCGATCACCGTCAACTCAACGGATTCAGTTTGGACAACCTCAGCATCTAGAGAAAGGATAGAAGGGGCATTTGGCATCACAGGCATGGTAGAAAACTAAAGGGACTACGAAACCGAAGGATTTTGCTCGAACAGAAATTCCCTGCATGGGTTGCATAGCCGTGCAACCTTACGAGATTGGGATTTCGTAAGATGGGATTTTCGCTACCAGAAACCGCATCTTGGGGTCATAGCAGCAACTGTCAGCCCTACCCAGATGCAACGACTCCGACTGCCTGGGACGGGACCGCAGGGGTATCGAGAGCATAGTCGGGAATGCAATTGGCTTCCATAAACGCTTGATGTTGAGCTATTTGAATTTCGGATTGGGCGGTGGTCCAGCCGCAGTGGGTCTGGAGGGCGGCGACGATGCTCGGTAAGGCGTCGTGGCCATAGTTGGCCTGCATGGCTAGGGTGGTGCGGCGGCGGGTAATGTCCAGTAGCGTGTGGGCCATTTCCGCCTGGATGGCATAGACGGCCTGGGCCTGAATATCGGGCAGACCGGGCACAATCGGGGTAGCGAGGTCGGGGGCATCCTCTACCAAGGCCAGCACCTCTAGCGCCCGTGCCCCATACATTTGGAATAGGTGCTCTAGGACTGAGGCGGGGACTAGGGTGCGGTAGTGGGCGGCAGCCTCCGCCCGCCGGGGATCATCGGGCCAGATGCAGCCCGGTAGAGCGCGATCGCGGGTGGGGCTAGGGGGAGCCGTCTTTCCCCACTTTTGAAAGGCCCAATTCGTCATCTCTTCCCCGACTTGACGGTGGGTGGTGAGTTTACCGCCGATCAAGGAGACCAGATTTACCACCCCATCCTTACCGTGGTCGTAGAGAATATGGTCGCGGCTAATGCTGCCGGCCTTTTTGCCCTCACCGACATAGGGCAGGGGGCGAATGCCGGAGTAGGTGAAACGCACATCCGCCCGTGTCAGACGGGCCGTGGGGATCACCTGATTGGTTTCCCGCAGGAGGTAATCCACCTCGTCATTGCTGGCCTTGAGGGGATCTAGGGGGCCGTCATATTTCAGGTCCGTGGTGCCGATCAGGTATTGCCCCAGCCAAGGGGTAATGAAGTAGGGGCGGCCATCGGATTTGGCCTCAATATAGAGAGCGGCGCTGGGGGCTCCAGGAAAGGGATCCACGATGATGTGGCTACCCTTGGTGCCCCCAATTTTGCGATCGCGACCCAGAACCGCCTCCGCACCCTGACCTTGCTCCAGCCCCAACACCTGATCCACCCAAGGACCAGAGGTATTCACCACCACAGCGGTCTCCGACAAAGTTACCGTGAAGGACTCATCGGCGATCTGGTCATGGGCAGTGAGGGCGGTAATGCGATCGCCGACCCGACCCAGCGCCGTCACCGTAGCGTAGTTGAGGACATCCGCCCCCGCTACCTGGGCATCCAGCACAATTTCTAAACACAGACGCTCCGCGTAAGCCGCCTGCCCATCGTAATACTGAGCCGCCCCACAGGACTGTTCCGCATCCAGGGAACGGAACAACTGCCGCAACTTCCGGGCCGACAACATGCGGTGGTTGGGCAAACTCTTGTCATAACTGAGCAGGTCATAGAGAATCATCCCCGCCTGAATTTCCCAATAGCTGCGAGAACCCTGCTTGTAGATGGGAATTGTCATCTGGATCGGCTTAGCTAAATGGGGGGCCGTACGGAGCAGGATTTCCCGCTCCCGCAGAGATCCCCGCACCAGATGAAACTCAAAATATTCCAGGTAGCGCAGGCCACCATGAATCAGGCGCGTAGACCAACTGGTGGTGCCGCTGGCAAAGTCCCCCTTCTCAATTAGGAGGACAGACAAGCCCCGCAGGGCTGCGTCTCGGGCAGTGGCCGCACCATTAATGCCACCACCAATCACAATCAGGTCGTAGTCACGGCGCTGAAGGGCTTGGAGATCTCGCATGGGTTGAAGAAAAATTGTTGGAGGGCATTGATTGAGGCGGTGCACCGCCTCAATCAATTCTGAACAGAAGACCAGGGGATCACGAGTTAATAGTGTGCCAAGTGACCAGGGTTTGACTTCGCTCAACCTTCAGTGATCGAGGGCTGAACGAAGGGAAAAAGTCCAATCAGCGGGTACGTTATTTTCCTGCGAGTCCCTAGACTAACGCAGGCTCTAGGGCGAGTCCTGTAGCATTGGCCTCTCGGAACATGTGATTGGCCCATTCCTGCACGTCGTAGCGGCGTACCGCTTCGTAGAGTTTGGTCATCCGTTCCCGCTGCTCCTCGGGGCTCATGTCTAGAGCCTTGTCAATGCATTCGTCCATGTGCTTATCGGAATAGGGATTGGTGAGCACCGCCTGAGGCAGTTCCACCGCTGATCCGGTAAACTCCGACAGCACCAGTACTCCGTCCTGTCCCTGGTGGGCGGAAATATATTCCTTCGCCACCAGGTTCAGTCCATCCCGCAGGGGCGGAATCCAGGCAATATCCGCCGTGCGATAAAAGGCCATCAGATCCACAAAGGGAATCGGCTCTGTAAAGAGGAGAATTGGGGTCCAGTTGAGCTTGGCGTAGCGACCATTGATCTTGCCCGCCAACTGTTCAATCTGGCTTTGGGCATTTTTGTACACCCGCATCCCCTCAGCCGCCTTCACCGCCGTCATCACTAGATTCACCTTGCCCTTCATCTCAGGGCGACGCTCTAGCAGCCGCTCGAAGCACAGCAGCATTTCCTTCGCGCCCTTGACATAATCCACCCGCCCCGCCGAGACAATCAGCTTGTTGTTGCCAACGTCCTTACGAATGTCCTCCACCCGTGCTTGCACCTTGGGGGAGTTAACCGTATCGGCGATGTACTGGGGGTTAGTGCCCACGGGGAAGGCGTCCAGATGCACAGTGCGCCCCTGATAGCGCAGTTGGGTGGTCATTTCTGGCTCCGCTAGGGCTTGACCATAGGGCACAAAGGCGGAGCGGACGGGACCGCGTTCTACCAGTTCCACAGGCCGTAAACTCCGGGCCACAGAGACAAAGTTTTCCACGTAGCGGGGAATGTGGAAGCCGCAAAGGTCGCAGCACAGCAGGCTATCCACAATGGCCTGCCGCCAGTGAAGAATGTTGAACACATCGGCGGCGGGGAAAGGGGTGTGATGGAAGAAGGCAATTTTGACATTCGGCATTTTTTGCCGGATGTAATACGGAGTTAGCCACAGATTGTAGTCATGGATCCAGATCAGGGCATCCGCCGCCGCATCTTCGCAAGCAGCATCGGCAAAGAGGCGGTTGATCTGCTGAAAATTTTCCCAATCGGAGCTTTCGTAGGTGAAATGCTCAGGAAAGGAGTGCAAAATCGGCCAGAAAGCTTCCTTGGCGGTGATGTGGTAGAACTCCCGAACCTGTTGGGCTGAAAGGGGAATCCGGCGGACCACACAGCTTTCGTTGCCACCTTCCATGGTCACCCGCTCTTCAAAGTCGTTTTGCTGCTTTTGGGGCACCTGCTTCCAAGCGATCCAGGTGCTACTTTTGGCATTGGCAAAGAAGGTTTTGAGGGTGGGCACAATGCCATTGGGGCTTTTCTTATCGCGATAGACGATCTTGCCGTCAACCTTAACCTCGTCGTAGGGTTCACGATGGTAAAGGATGACTAGGGAAGATTTCATGACAGGCGGTCTCCTGATGACGGATATACGGATATATGGTGGGTCTGATCCCTGGGGACGGAGCAGGGCTAGATCTACGCTAGATCTGCTATCTAGCCTCCTTTCCACCCTATTCAATCCCGTAAAAGGGTCTCTGGGCCTCTGACGGGGGATAGATTTTTGCCGGGAAATCGGAGCAATGGCGCATATTTGCGAGCGATGGGGGTGGCAAAGTCTCCTTACGCTCATCAGAATAAGCGTGTTAGCTTTGCCCATTCCCTGCTAAATGTTCTTAAATCTTTGGCTGGGTTCGGTTGGTAACAGGACTGGTTACATTGAAAGTTACATTGAAAATTGGTATTGAGAATTAGGTGCTGTGGCAGTTAAGACCGCGTCTATCACGTCTGATTTACCCCCTGTAAATTCCTCCCCTATCTATCTTGTGGAGGATGAAACCCAAACTTTGCTCCATTGGGCGGCTTCGGTAATGGGGTCTGATGATACCTATTTTGGCCGGGGGCAGCGGCTGGCCAAGCGTTTGGGAGCCCATCCCCGGCGAGATGGGCTGACGGAGTTTGGCTTCTGGACGCCGGAGTTAGCTGCGGATGTGATCCAGTCAGAGCGAACCCTGGAGTTGGAAATTTTTACGCCCTTGGAGCCCATTCGGTTTCAGGCCGATCAGCAGACAATTCTGTTTCAGCGCGATCGCGTTCCCGTAGCCCAGCAGGGAGAATTTGTCTGGGCCGTGGTGGCGGGGGTACAGGCCGGAAAGCGCGATCGCGCCGGGGCCTTTTACTGGCTGCGCCACGTAGACGCTGAGCAGCGAGTCCATATCATTCGTGATCCCCTAGCCAAATCCACCCCCTACGGCATCTTTGCCCCCGCCGAAGTCTACGACACGCGACTGCTCCAGCGACAGCGGCCAGACCTAGCCTACTTTCGTCGCCATGCCGCACCCAAGAACATCCCCGATGCCGAAATTCCTCGGGTATCTGCCCCCACCAATATTCTGCAAATCCACGTACCCACCGCCTCCCCCGAAGGCACCCTGGCAGGGTTGACCCGCATCTTTCAGCGCATCTCGGACAAACTAGCAGCGGGAGAACTGCTCACCCCTGCCGAAGCGGTATATACCGGGTACGAGGCCGTGCAACTCCTGCCCATAGAGCCCACCATCGAATACCGCCGGGAAGATGCCAACATCGACCACGAGCTATTCGCAATTCCCCGCACCGCTGCCCCCGGTGACGAGTCACCCCTCACCGACGAAGCCCAATCCACCCAGCTTGAGGTGACCCTACGCAAATCCCAGACCCAGAACTGGGGTTATGATGTCCCGATTCTGGCTTCCTCCGCCACCAACCCCGCCGTATTAGGGAGCCTACGCCCCGATGAGGTAGTGGACTTCATCGCCACCCTCCATAACTTTTCCCAAGGATCGATGGGGGTAATTTATGACCTTGTGTATGGCCACTCCGATAACCAGGGGCTGGAACTGCTAACCCAGCAATTTTTCAAAGGCCCCAACATGTACGGCCAAGACCTCAACCACCAACTGCCTCAGGTGCGGGCCATCTTGCTAGAAATGCAGCGGCGCAAGATCAACACCGGGGCCGATGGTATTCGGGTGGATGGTGGTCAGGACTTCCGTTTTTTCAACCCCCTCTCCGGTCGGGTAGAGCAGGACGATGTCTACCTCCTCGCCATGAGCGATGTGGTGCAGGATATCCAGGGCTATCGACGACTCATGTTCACCATTTTTGAAGATGGTCGTCCCTGGCCAGAACCGGGCTGGGAGGAAAAGTCTACCTATCGAGAACTGGCGGAGATGAAACCCGGCTCTTACCAATGGGGACCACTTATTTTCGCCCACAATACCCCCACGGTGAAGGGCTTTTGGGATCGCAAATGGCGGCGGGTCTGTGAGGTGATTTTCCAAGGCGATCACTGGATTACGGGCTGTGGTAACCACGACACAGTGCGCCGGGGTAATCAGATCGATCTGGACGCAGATATTAATTGGAATTTGGGCACCACTCGCCCCCAAGTGCTCCATCGGGCCTACAACAATTCCGCCACGTTGCTGTGGGTCCATGGCTTCTCGCCGGGACTACCGATGGACTTTTTGAATGCCACGGTGGGGACGCCCTGGGGCTTTTTCCGCAACACTGACGATCGCTATGGGGTCAAGGTGGTATCGGAGGAGGTGGGTTTTCTGGACTGGGAGATCGAGCCAGAAATGTATGACGAGGCGGACACCTTTCCTCGACTCAAGGCTCTGGGCTTTCAGGACTATGACCAACTGCGAGGCTTTGCCTACGCCCTCCGGGACGCGATGGAGGAAACGGACTACGATCTCCAGGCGGTGGCGGAAATTTGCCAACATTGCCTCGGGGCCAATGGCGATGCGGTGGCCTGTGAGGTGCCGTCCCTGGAGGATTTGAAGGAGCCCAGCCTGCCCCGTTTTCTGGCAACGTTGGATGTGCCTAAACTCAAAACCTTTGCCATGGCCTTTATGGAAGATGGCCATGACATGTGTAATGTCGGTCGATATTTAGATCGTCTAGACCCGGCCATTGGCCATTTTGGCGTGCAACTACGCCAATTTCGCCAGAAGCGTCCTTGGTTGCGAGAAAACCTGACGGGGCGCGATCGCTTTAACCGCATCAGCGATGACCAGCGCATCATCTTCTATGGCTACCGTTCGGAACCCCATCCCAGCGACGACCGCCCCAACGAGGTGGTTTTGATCAGTCACATGGGGGGCGAACCGATGACGGTGAACCCTGGCGACTGGTTGCAACTGGATATGGCCCAATGGCAGGTCACCTTGGCGTCTCCGAGCCTCAATGTCCAGCGAGACTTGAAGGATCTCCGGGCCTTTACGCTGCAGGATGGGGAGGGGGTCTTGCTGGAACGCCTAGCCCTAAACCAAGAGGGCTGAGAAGGAGATATGGAATCTAGTACCGCAGGGCGTAAATCAGCCCACTATCGTCGCACCAGCCCAACATTTTCCGGTCCCCTCTCTCCTTGGGAGAGGGCTAGGGTGAGGGGCCGAGGTGTACCACGGTATGGTCTGAAAGTCGCCCACCTTGACCCCATCGGTTAACCTGGGGTAAAAACTGCCGCGCCACTTCCCGACGTTCCATTGCCCCCATGATTGCCATCCCCCAGAGTCCTCCCATTACCCTGCCCCTAGCGCAGTGGCTAGAAAACCCACCCTCCAGAACCGAATGGGTGGACGGCTTTCTTGTTCGGAAATCTGAGATGACCCTGAAGCACAGCAAAATCCAGCGACGACTGAGCACCCTCTGGAGTTTGTACGTTGAGGCCCAGGGACAGGGCGGGGAAGTGTATACCGAGCCCCCTTGCCGCACCAACCAACAAGGGCGATCTCCGGATGTGGCCTACCTGCCCCCAGATCTCCTGGCCCAGTACGGAGAAGCCAAGGTGCTGCCCCAGAGTTTTCCCCTCTGTGCTGAGGTGGTCTCGCCGACGGATTTGGCGGAGGAGGTGGTGGCTAAGGCGTATGAGTACCTGGACTCTGGGAGCCAGGAGGTTTGGCTGGTATATCCGGAAAGTGGCTGGATTGTGGTGGTGACGGCGGACAGCCGAGAAATTTTTGGCCCCCATGAGGTGGCCAAAACCCAGCGCCTCATGCTGGGGTTCCAAGTCCAGGTGGATGAGTTAATGGCCTGATATCAAGTCCGGTGAGACAGCCTCTCCTACTCCATCCTTTCCCAATTCCCCGCCAGCACAAAGGCCGCCCAATAGTAGGGATGGCTATACTCGCCCCCCTGGTTGATCATCTCCAACTGCACCACCCGCAGCGCTTCACTGCGACCCATCCCCGCCATCAGCTTCTCGTAATAGCGGGCCATCAAACTCTGGGTGCCAAAATCATCCACCTGCCACAGACTCAGCAACTGCGTCTCCGCTCCAGCAATGGCAAAAGCCCGCCGCAAGCCATACACTCCCTCCCCATTGGCCACATCTCCTAACCCCGTGTCACAGGCAGAGAGCACTACCAACTGAGTGCCAAACAGGTTCAACTGCGACGCTTCTAATGCGGTGAGTGCCCCATCTTCATCGCCGCTGCTGCGGGTGTTGAATCCCGCCAGAGCTAAGCCCGAACGCAGTAGGGGATTCTCGATGGGGATGCCGACAAGGGCGCTAGGGTTCAGCGACTCACCCCCGGCAATTAAGCCCAATCCCCGCGAGTCGGCATTGGGGCGCTCCACATCTGCCAGAAAGAAGCCATGGGTGGCGATGTGGAGAATGCGGGGGGACTGTACCTGCTTCAGGGCGTTCTCGGTGGCACGGCCCTGGTCTAGGACAGTGGGATTGTTCAGCCCACATTCCGCACTTTGAAGTGTCACACTCAGGTATTAACCTTAAAAGCCTTTGAGTTCAGGGGTTTCAACGTTTAGCAGTGCAATTGAACTAGGTGCGGTCGATTCTCAATTAGAGCTGACTAATGAAAATCTGGCCGAAGAAAATTGCCGTGATCCTTATGCTTTCGTTCTAAATATCTAATGTGCCAGTTGGAAGGGCGGAATGTCGGCCCCAGGTACTCTCCGTAAAGGTACCTACTTCCCCGCCCCATCCACCTATTCACCCCCCCCTCTCTTTAGATTTCCATCGAGCAACCCCCGTAGGCTGGGTCAAGGAACGCCGACCCGGCATCTTTCAAGGGCGACACCCCGGTTGCTGGGTCAACGGACCCAGCCTACGATGCTAGGAACTATCGTCTCCGTCATTGGCGATCAGCCTGTGGACTGCGGCTTCCAACTCTGGTATGTACACCTCCACAGCATCCCAAACTCGATTCATATCAATGCCCCCCAAATAGTCATGCACCAACACATTCCGAAAGCCAGACAGTGCCCGCCAGTCCACTTCAGGCGCGCGGGTCTTCAGGTCATCGGATAGCCGCTGCGTTGACTCCGCCATGGTTTGCAGCCGCCGCAGTACCGCATCCTGCACCAGAGCACTTGCCATAAACCTAGCCTTGCCATGGCTTGTGTAGTCTTGAATCAGGGCAATACAGGTCAAAATATGCTCCAGATAAACCCGATCTTGGTCAGAGATCATAGGGGCTTAGCCTCTGCCAACACCCGCTCCCGGATTAGGGGGCTAATTCCCTGGTCCGTCAGGATGTCTACCCGGCAACCGAGCAAGTCCTGCCAATCCATCAATAATCCACCCGGAAACCAGGGGGTCACCTTGGCCGGGTCGTAATCCACCAAAAAATCAATGTCACTATCGCGGGTCTCTTCACCCCGAGCAACCGAGCCAAAGACCCGCACGTTATGGGCTCCATGCTTAGCGGCAATGGCTAAAACCTGAGCCCGATTTTTCTGTAGAACCTCTGATAGGGTCATGGTTGCGTCGCGTCCCTGGTGACTACACCTTGATTCTAGGGGGGCAGGGGATTGGGTGGGGGGGGAGTTTAGCTGCCCAGGAGGGCGAGGGAGAGTACCGCCTGAGATGATGCGAACCTTACCCCCTCGGTAGGTTACATCTGAATTCAGGATCTATCCTCAATACCTGCAAACACGCCACCAGCTGAGCCATTAAAATTAGGAAACCCGATGATGTGTCGCTTTGCCGGAGAGTCGCATGGTACAAGCCCCTTCCAAATCACCGACCTTGCAAGACTTTCTGCAACTGCCAGAAACCAAGCCTGCCAGTGAATACATCAACGGTGAAATCACCCAAAAGCCCATGCCCAAGGGACGCCATAGCCGCTTGCAAGGCAAACTTTGTAGCACCATTAACCAAGTGGCAGAAGACGCTAAACGGGCCTATGCCTTCCCAGAGCTGAGATGTACTTTTGGCGGACGCTCCATTGTTCCAGACATCGCTGTTTTTCAGTGGGAGCGAATTCCCTTTACCCCAACTGGCGACATCCCCGACAACTTCGACCTGCCCCCCGACTGGACGATTGAAATCCTCTCTCCTGAACAAAGGCCCAACAAGGTTCTGGGCAACATCCTTCACTGTCTAGAGCATGGCAGCCAGTTGGGCTGGTTTATTGATCCCGATGATCGCAGCATTTTGGTGCTTCGCCCCCAACAGCAGCCCAGCCTCTGGGCTAGCGACCAAGTCCTGCCCATTGTTCCTGAGTTGGATCTTGCTCTCACCCGCGATCGCATCTTTGGCTGGCTAAACATGGGCTAGCGGGTCATTTGGCGCAAACATCGCTATTCCCGGAACGCTCCTGCGCCTTAAACCTGCTCCAGCCGTTCAGCCAGCCAGACCTTAATGATTGATTGCCGACTGACCCCCAGCCGCATTGCCTCTCGATCTAGCGCCTCAATCATCCAGACTGGGAAGTCGATATCTATGCGCTGCTGCTCATGGCCAGGGCGTTTGAGTTGAGACAGGTCTAGGTCATCAATGATGTCCTCTTGACCCTGACAAATTTTTGGTCAAACGCTTCTCCGGGGGCGGCTCCGCCGCCAGAGCCAGAGGCAGAGCCTCAGCAGCGGGTGCCCCGGCAGAGCCAGGGCACCAGGGGGATGCAGGGTTTAAACCAGTTCTGGGGTCAGCAACCCTCTCAAATCCAAGTTTTTCAGATCTACTTTGGTCGAGGCGAGGTCAATTTCTATGCCGACAACGTTCCCAGCTTTATCAAAGTCGATCACCACATCTGGGGCGATTTCTGACGACTCTGTGCTGGGATTGTTATTCAGTCGAATTGAGAGCGTGTCCGTGTCTGAAAAATACTGGACCTTCATGGCTCTAAACCCCTTTGTAAACGAGCGCGGAAATTACGGTCAAAATAGGCGTTATGTAGCGTTTCACCATCTTCTAATATGATCACTCTGAGGACGCGATCGCCATATTCTGGGATGACCGCCCAAGCGCTAGTTCGACCATTGGGCTGAGTCATTGTTTTCATGGGTTCTCGTAGAACGAAGTCGCACCACTCCCGGCGAATTTTAGGACGTTCCAACAGCTTTTGCTCAAAATAGGCTGTCGTTTTCAATGTCTCACGCCCGCAATTTCTGCGAGGGCATCGGCATACTGCTCCAGATTACTGCGTAACGCCTCTAACTCACTCCGCAGTTGGGGTTCCCGCTCCCAGGCTTTTTCGTGGGTTTGGGGGCTGGTGTCGGCAAGGAACGTTTTGGTGTAAGCGTTAAGGTCAGCATGACGACCTAAGACATCGGTTCTGCCTAAAGTTTAGCCGCGAGACGCTACGCCAAAGTATTGGGGTCAACCCCCAACTCCCGTAACTTAGCTGCCAGTTTTTCATTGCGTTCCTCCGGGCTGGGTACCAAGTCGCTGTCAGCGGTGAAAAAGCGTAGTTGCTGCTGATGTACCCCCAGGTAGAGGCCCAATTGTTCGCTCCACAGCCAACCTGACTCCGTCGGCTCCAGGGGTTGATAGGTGCCATCCACCAGGTGAAAGCCCTCGAACTCCAGGGTGTAGGGGTCAAACCAGAAATAATCCGGGGTGCGGAAGGTGTCTTGGTAGATTTGCTTCTTCAGACCGCGATCGGTCGTGGCGGTGGAGTCCGATAGGAACTCAATAATCACGTTGGGATACTTGCCCTCCTCCTGCCACACCACCCAGCTCTTGCGGGGGCGGCGCTCGGTGCCCAGCACCACAAAGAAATCTGGCCCTCGGAAATACTCAGACTTCAGTTGGTTGGGGCTGTAGTAAATCGTCAGGTTGCCGGATACATAGAAGTTCTGACGATCTTGCCAGAGGAACCGCAGCAGGTGAATCAGCAGATCAATTTGGTCACGGTGCAGGTCGCTTTCCAAGGGCGGTTCGTCGCTGTAGAGGTCACCGGGGGGAAACACCACCGTCTCCCCGGTTTGGGACGCAAGCCCCTGAGACCACTCCTCAGGGGCGATGGTCTTCGACCGGCCTTTGGCCATCGCAGCGGTACCGGGTTCCTTGGCCAGGGTCATGGCAATACGAGGGTGGGGATAGGTTTAGTGTAGCCAGGTCTGCTGCCATACTGGTCCACGCCCAGCACGGGGCTTAACCCATCACTGAAGGGGGGCATTTTCCTGAAACTGCTGGAAGCACGCTTCTAGCTCCTCTAGTGCTTGTAAACTGCCCACCGTCCAGCTTCGGCTAACCGCCTGCTCTATCAATGGAACAATACTCTAGGAGTTCAGTGTTCCGTAGGCATCCATGGGGAGGCAGGCGCATTGGAGATTGCGTCCGATTAGCGCCAGTATCACTTGCAACAAGTATCTGATTGCGCCTTGCTCCCAGCTTCGACCTCCCGAATTCCGAGTCGGGTCATCGTGGGCAGATCAGGAGTCACATCCAAGTTTGATGGGGGGGACTTTCACCCTCATCAAGAGGACAGTTCAGCTTTTTAGAGGGCTTCATATTTGGAAGCCAAGCTGGCAGAGTTATTTACGGGCTCTAACCGTTATTCGTCTGCAACGAATCGCACTCCCTATCCCGGCTAGCTGCTGCTGGCTTCGTGTGAGGAAAGATGATAGTAACCGTCGTGCCCCTGTCTATGTCACTAGATATTGTAATGTTACCGTCATGTAAGTCAATACACTTTTTGACAACCACAAGTCCTAATCCTGTACCAGGGATATTGCGGACATTCCTTCCTCGATGAAAGGGTTCAAACAATTGGTTCTGATCCTGAACTAAAATGCCAATACCTTGGTCGGAAACCTGAATTATCGAACTGTACTTATCAAAATTCAAAAGGCATTTAACTTGAGCATTTTTAGGTGAATATTTAATGGCATTTGAAAGTATATTTCCCAGGATAGAGCGAAGTAATTTTTCGTCCATATAAACTTTTTGCCACTGCCCTTCACACGAAAATTCTAAAGCATGATTAGATGCATCTCCTAGACGGATTTCATCTATAAAATTACGGCAAAATTTTTCCAAATCTAGCCATTGGGGGTTAAATTCCAACTTTCCAGTTTCTGCTCGGCTGATAGTCAAGATGTCATCAAGAAGCTGCACCATATTTTTGACTGCGTCTTGAATTCGCCGAAAGTTACGCGATCGCTTCTCGACATCTTCCCAAGCTTGTGGTGAGTTCTCCAGGATTTGAGCGGCGGCTAGAGCTGTACTCAACGGTGTCCGAAATTCATGGGATGCCATTGAGAAGAAGCGAGTTTTCAGGATGCCCAATTCTTTTTCATGCTCTAATGCGGTATGTAGTTCAATCAATCGTTTTCGTTCAGTAATATCGCGTGAATTAACCACGACTTGAGTAGATTCAGAATCGTTGATAAACTTTTGGCTGATCGCTTCCAAACTCCGCCAAGAGCCATCTTTATGCCGACAGTTAAATTCTATCGGCAAAGCTACCTCTGGATTTTTAGTTGCATTCGTAATGCTGTAGCAGGTTGCAACGAAATCGTCAGAATGGATCAGTTCAAAAAAATTCTTACCAATCAAACTAGATGGTGAGTAGCCTAACACTTTCTCAACTGAGGGACTAATGTATTGAATAATGCCATCTGTTTCGAGAATTGCCACAATATCAAGCGCATTTTCGATAAGCGATCGATAGCGTTCTTCACTCCAACGTAGTTCCTGCTCAATGCGCTTGCGCTCGGTAATATCTCGTTGCACGGCAATCCAATGGGTATAATAACCCGTCCGGTCTGCCACAGGTACAATACTAAACTCAACCCAAAACTCTGAACCGTCTTTACGGTAGTTGATTACCTCTGCCGTCACCGGTCGCCATTCCAATAGTGATGCTCGGACTATATCAAGAACCGCTCGATCGGTTTTAGATCCTTGAAAAATTCGAGGAGTTTTACCGACTACTTCTTCAAGAGAGTAACCTGTTGTTCGGGTAAACGCTTTGTTGACATACAAAATTCTGGGTCCTGGTTCATCAATCGGCTCAGCTTCTGTAATCAAGACTGCATCATTCGTATTAACAACAACGGACTGAAGTAACCTTACCTGTTCTGCCTGACGTTTTTGTTCGGTAATATCAGCAACGACAACGACTATTCCATTAATGATTCCATTGCTCTCTCGTAGAGGAGCAGCCGAAAAAACGATTTCAATCGGAGTGCCATCTTTTTTCCGTCGTCGAATCTCCAAGCTTGGAGGTGTAATCCCTTTCATTACATTATTCTTAATTGTTTGATATTCCTCTAACTCCTCAGGCATAATTGGGTTGGGTTGATCCAACAGTTCCACTTCAGTCCAGCCAAACATGTGCTCGGCTGCCGGATTCCAAATCCTAATATGGTTTTTTAAATCTACAGTAAAAATTGCACGAGGTGAAGCAGCAATCAGCGATTGCAGAGTTTGGTTGGTATGACGTAAGGCGGCTTCAGTCTGCTGACGTTCAATAATTTCTGCTTGAAGTAATACATTGGATTGAGAGAGTTCTCTGGTGCGTTGTTGGACTCGATTTTCTAAATCAATATTCAGGTGCTGCAACCGCTCATAGAGTTCGGATTGCTGAATAGCGATCGCGATTTGGGTTGACAGTTGTTGCATTAGTTCCACTTCCCAGGGATGCCACTGGCGTGGTTGACTGCATTGATGGGCAATCAACAGTCCCCACAGGTAAGGCTGGGTCAGAGGAGGAGCAGAGTTAGGCTGTGGTTGGGTGGGTAATACTGCTGGGTCAGATGCAGATGGTTCTGCTTTCTCAAGTCTTTCTTGAAGGATGGGCACGACCAATTTTGCTTTTACCCCAAACTGTTGAACAAACTCCGCCAAGCAGGGTTCGACATCCAACTGTTCAACATTAGCAATCACGCGAGTTTTGCCTAGGGTATAAGCATGATGATATTCTCTAGGAAACACCTCTTCTGGAAAAGTTTCATCTAAAATCGCGATATAATGGGAGGATACTGCTTCAGCAATCGCACTACCTGTAGCGTCTTCCGAAATCTGATAGATTAATACCCGATCAGCTTGTAAAAACTGTTTGACTTCTGCAACAGTAGTCGCTAATACTTCATCCAAGTCAAGCGATCGCCGGATCTGCTGAGCAATTTGATTAACCAGTCGCTCTCGCTCTGTTTGTTTCTGTAGCGTGCGCTCTGCTCGTTGTCGCTGGGCGATTTGCCAGGATAGGACGTAATAAATTGCGAAGAGAACAATCGCAAACACCCCAATCCCAAACCCTAGCGAACTGAGCCAAGGCAAGGAATTGAGAGTTAGATTAATAATCTGACTAAACGCCATTCTGATTGTATAGGACTAGAATTTTACTCCTTATTATTAAGTGAGAGGAGTGGATGCAGGGATAGTTTCGGGAAAGAACTTTACATTTTGACTCTTTATCCTCTTCAAAAGACCTCTTCAAAAACAAGAAAAATCGGCAGGTCAATCTGTTTCCAGCCCCTTAAGGCTGAAAATTAGACATACTGAACCCGTAATCGGACCAGTCCGCAGACACACCCGATTACCTCCTCATACATCCGAGAGCGCATCCGAAATTCCTCCTTGGCAATGCGGAAGATTTTGATGACTCGGATGACGTGCTCCACATAAACTCGCCGTTGGCTGACCTGGCGATTGAAGTCCTTCTGCGCTTGGGTCAGTTCTCCGCCTGGGGGTTTCTTTATCGCGGTGGTGGTGTTGCGGCGACCAACATAGGCTTTATCCGCTGTAAACCGCAACGCCCCTGGCAACTCTGCCTGGGCCTGCTCCAAAAATTTGCTATCACTGCGAGGACCGGGTTCACCGATGACCACATCAACAATATCGGTGCCTCCCGGCAGGGTAATGAGTTGATTCTTGCGGGTATGGCTCTTCTGTTTGCCAGAATAGAAGGCTTCTTGAGCCTCAGAGTCTTGGGGACGGGGAATCGGCTGCTCCCAGGTATCCACCAGCAAGTCCCCTGCTGGCAATTCGGCTAACCACTTCTCCAGTTCAGCCCGCTCTACACTGGAGCACTCCTGTTGCCATTGCTCCAACAAGCTCGCTGGCAGTTGGCTACTCACATAAGGCAGCATCTCGTGAATGTAGTTGCACACGGTAGATTCCGCACAGTCCAGGGTTTCACAGAGGGCTTGCATCGTCCAGTGTTGTCTCAGGTAGATTAATGTGACCAACAAGCGACATAACACGTTGGCATCCCGTTTACGCCCACCACCCACTTGCCGTTGCCGTCCAGGCCGCTGCGCCCGATCGAGCTCCTCCGCTTCCTTGAGTTTTGCGATCCGTTGCCACAGTTCCCATAGTGCGTCTGGGCCTAGCCCCACCATTCGCTTCCCTTGCTGTGGACGCTTATTCAGCAGATGCAGTAGATGATTGAAAAAGTCCTGTTTCATCACCCCTCTCCAGCGACTCCTCTCCCTATTGTGAAACCCTCGGCTTATTCTTTAAGAGGTCTATTGGGTCAAGAAGAGAAAAGCCGGTTGGTCTCTGAAAATAGCAGCAAAAAGATAATGATCATAAAGGTAATTAGCATTACTCTAGATGCTCTAGTCCAATTTGCCCGTTGCATAAAAGCTTGCAGTTCAAACTTCTCAAATTGATCAAATAAACCTGTGGGTAATGGTTTCGGAAGTTTGTCACGGTAGTCCGCACCATAGCGAGGCATCCGAGCAAAAGGCAACTCACCTTGAACACGCTGGGTCAAAATGCGCCGCCGCTGATAAGGGACAATATTGTCACCAAACCGCTCTAGATACTCCTCTGTGTTGACCAGAGCATCAACAAAGCCCTTTAGCCCTTTCGTCGCCAACACAATTGACCAGGAAAATGTCTCTCGATTATTGTAAATCGAACGGCCGAGGACACGCTGAATTACCATTTCAATAAATCGGTAGTTACTATTAACCTCGTAATTCAAGCGCCGAAATGAGTCAGATAAAACTAACCCACGAATAAAGTCTCGAACTGTAATTTGACGAGTTCGTAGCTGCGACTCAAGTGCAACTTGGCGGTGGTAAGCAATGCATTGTTGCTCGTTAAATATCTGTCTATATGCTGACCAAATCAGCATATCCATTTCAGAAGAATCCAACAAGTCATCCATCGAATAAATTCTAGGGGTCTCATCTCCGGGCACTTCAAACCCTTGAACTCGTTGATTTTGACTGGAAGGGGTATAGGTGAGAGAAGGAATTGTCATTGTTTTGGTGAGAGTTTAGAGGGTTGCTTAGGTGGAAAAAAGAAGATGAATCCGTTGTTGAACGACGCGATCGTTCTCTTGCACTAATGCTTGCTGGAGTGCATTGATCGCCTCATCTGTGGCAATTTCCCCTAGGGAAACAGCAGCAGCATATCGAAGTGCCCAGTCTTCGGTATGCAGTAATGCCCAGATGAGTTTATCGATCGCCTGTGAGTGATGATTGCAGCGTGAAGGGTGGGAGCGCAGCATTTTACCCAATCCCCGTGCGGCAATCCGGCGCACATTCCCCTGACAATGGTTGGCAATCTCAACTCCGACCATATTAATCAGTAATAACAAGGCACGATCATCCCCAACATTTGCCAATATTTGGACAATTCGTGCTTGCATTCCGTGATCAATACTGTCATCAAAAGCAGCTATGAGCGGTTCAACACTGTCGGGTGCAAACTGTTCTAATGCCTGGGCAGACATTGACGCAATCTCAGTGTAATGGTGATCCAGAAGTTGAATTAGAGCTAGAATTGTCGATTGAGTACGGTTTTCAACCAGAATTCTCAGCCACAGTGCTGCCTCTGTGGGTGTAGTCGTGTTGCGGATTTGATAAATGATTTGCTTGGAGTTGGGAGATGACATAACAGTTAAGATGAATCAATGGATGAGCGGGTGAATGGCATGGCAGTAGAACTGCAACCGCAGTAGCTTCAAAGTTGTAATAGCAGTCCATCAATCGCCTGAAACAAGATTTGCGTCGCCTTCTGTTTTTCGGTGGTTGAACGATCACTTTCCAAAACGGCTTCTAAAATGCGTTTTAGATTTAATAGCTTGAGACTGTTAGCAATATTGGCTTGCAAAATCGCCTGAGCTGCTTCCAGATGCCCGATCGCACCCAAGTCAAAGACCGCCGCCCAACGCAAATAGGGATTGATATGGTTCAGATTCTGGATAATTCGCTCCAGATATTGGGGTTGCTGAGTCATTTGATAGTAATAGCGAGCTGCCGCACATTGAATACGTTCTGAGGAATCCTGTAAAAATGGCTTCACATCAGATAACGCTTCTTGCACTTGCAACTGCCCTAACGCTTCAATCAATGCCTCATAAGGTTGGGGTTCACCAGAACGCAACAAATGCAACAAGGGGACAACCGCACGGCGATCACCAATTGCTGAAAGAGCTTGAATCACCGCTTCCCGGAACTGTAAATCCTCCTCGCACCAGAGGGCATCCACGAGCGCGGGCACTGCCTCAACCTGTTTGAGTTGTCCCAGGGCACGGGCTGCCTGCCGCCGCAGGGGATACCCACCCTGAACCGTCCGATAGCCGTCATCGTGGAGTAAGTCGCAGAGCACTTCCCCGGCCACTTGAATTTGGTGTTTGCCCAACCACCAAGCTGCATAATATCGAAGCTGGTTATCATTTCCTTGGAGAGCTGCGATCGCTGACTCAGCCGAGAGGACAGGTTCTGCAGAAGTCGTTACAGTCATTTATGTTTCAAACAGTAAAAATAGGCAAGGAGATTTAGGGCGTACAAAAATACGCCCACAAACAGTAACTGTAAACGCCCCACGCCCCCTTCGGGCTAAGCTTGTTTAAGCCAGATTTCACGGCCAGCATCCCTTGTGCCCCCACCTAGGGGACGTTTACCAGTAACTGAACTAGCTGCAATATTAGACGGGCGTGATTCGAACGATTTTGCCGCCGCGTTGGTGAATTTCTTGATACCGAGTAGATAGTTGATCAAACGGCACGGCATACATCGTTCGACTCCGACGAACCGTAACCGAGGTCTTACTCGCTCCCTGAATAACTTCCACCATAAACACTCGCTTGTCTCCCCGTACAGGAGTCATTCCCAACCCAGTAAGGAATTCTAGTGAGCTGAAGGATGAGCTTGGCGGCACAATGGCATTGGACAGATTCAATGCAACTTGCTGCCGTAAGCGAGAGTTTTTGCCACCCCCTTGAGCATTGTCACTGCTGCCATTTCCCCGATACAACCGAAACAACCGATTAAATCCTACCTGTTTCATGCCAGGAATTGATTGAAATCCTCGGTAGTAAGGCACAATGAAATCGCCAAAGGCATTGTTGTATTCAGAGCTTTCAAAGTAAGATGCGATCTCTGTCGCATAACCTTGGGAGGCATAGAGATCAACATGATAAGCAATTTCTGCTTGATCGTAGGGCGCGCGTCCCAACAGATGCTTGTAGTTCAATTCAATGAATCGAACCTGAGAATTACGGTAGAAGAAGCGTTCTTTATAGTACTCTGACTGGGCTAGGGCCTCAATGAACTGACGCACATTAATTTTGCCATTTCTCAGTAATGCCTCAGCACTGGCAAATGCCTCGCTGAGGGCTAGACCTTCCCGTCCAAATACATGGGTATAGGCAGATCGAAAAACCTGCTGCAAATCGTCTTCATTCCAATTTTGGCGAAGTTCAACTTTCTCATCAATCACTTCACCAATCCCCAGTCGAGATTCCATTAAGCTCATGATTTCGTCTCCATAAATAACAACAAGATGTTAGGAAAAAAAGGGAACCAGGATTAGTTAACTCTTGTCCTGCATCTTCTATAGCGATCCTGCATGAGCTTTGAGTAAACTTCTTTGTGGGTTGCGCTGCGCTTCACCCACGCTACGAAGGTCTTCAGAAATCAAATAGGATTGCCATACTGGAAAGAGGTTGCAAAAATAAATCGGAGATTAAGGTCTGTAGCCTAGCTCAATTCTCCGATTATCCTGAGTTGTACACCACTGTAGAAACGCGGTTAACTAACCCCAGCTCTCCGTTTGCTGGTGATTAGCTCAATGCATTGATGGCATAGTTGAGGTAGATGTTAGCTTCGCCACCCACATCTCCAGACAGACCATGGTTGTCCCGAACAAATTCAAGTGCAGCAACATACCAGCTTGGTGACAAACCGAGAGCGGCATTAAACTCTTTCACACCCGCAATCACATACTCATCTAATGGCCCAGTACCACCAACTACACAGCAATAGCTGATAGTCCGAAGATAATGGCTGATGTCACGTACGCACTTGGACTTGCCTTCAGGCGTAGAGGCATACTGAGAGCCCTGCATTTGGGTCGTATAGGGGAACTTTTGATACACATGGTTCGCGGCCGCTTCAGCCCACGCTTGACCATTTTGGCTGAACGCTTTGGCTGCATCTAAACCAGCTTTAGCACGGTTAAATCGACCGAAAATTGCTTGCATCTCGGTATTACTCAGGTAAGCACCACGAGAATCAGCAGCAGAGATTGCCTCAGTCAAAGGGGTTTTCATCGCTAATAGGTCTCCTTAAGAATGCAAAAATGAAAAACGATGGCAAAAGCACAATTGAAAATCACGGACATTAAGCAACAGATGCAGCAGCTCGGTCAAAGTAACCAGCCAGTTCTGACATAAGGGACTTGCAGTCGCCTTGGGTAATGCCATTCGAGTCGTTGGCGATGGCAAGAGCTGCATCTTTCATTTTCCCAATACCGGAAGCAACGGTTGCACCTGGTGTGCCCAGAGCTTGGTAGGTTTCCCGTAAGCCATTCAGGCAGCGATCGTCCATTACACTGGCATCACCAGACAGCATCGAATAGGTGACATAACGCAGAATGAAGCCTAAATCACGAAGGCAGGCGGCCTGATTACGATGGTGAAAGCAAGCACCACCGGGACCAAAGACTTGGGGTTGATCAGCAACCAAAGCCCGGTAAGCATTAGATGTAATTGCTGCTGCGTTGCTAGTCAGACGGTTGACCACATCTAACCGCTTGTTGCTATCAGCAACCATTGCAGATAAAGCGTTCACTTGGGTATCACTCAGGTATGAACCCTGGCGATCGGCTTGTTCAACAACTCTGGAAAAAGCATCCAACATAGTGTAAAGTCTCCTAATTTTTCTGGGGTCTGTGTAAGAAGGTTTTGCCCTCAATCCACATGAGTTAGGAGCTTACGGCGTGAAAGGTAAGAAAATCGGTACGGAAGTCGTAAAGAAATCGGAAAGACCAGGGAAAATGTGTCATCTGTTACAGAACGCAACAAATATACAGCGGATTTTCTCGTCAGATTCGCCTTTAATCGGGCTGAAAGTCCTTTTGCAGCGCTTCCTGAAGCTTGGCTTGCATTTCCCTTAATCTCTCTTAAAGATGGGCATGGTCCCTTTTCCTCTATGCTGAAATTGAATGAGGTTTAAATATCGATCCGCATGAGGATCCTTTTAGTTGAAGATGATATTCCCCTGGCAGAAACACTGGCAGAGGCCATGACTGACCATCTGTATGTTGTTGACTTAGCAGAGGATGGTGAGCAAGGCTGGGATTGCGTCAAAGCCTTTGACTACGATCTCATGTTGTTGGATGTAATGTTACCAGAAACAGACGGGCTGACTCTGTGCCAACGACTGCGATCCCACGGTTATCAAATTCCAGTGTTGATGATTACAGCACGAGACACAATTAGCGACAAAATTACCGGGTTGGATGCCGGAGCTGATGATTACATCATCAAGCCAATTGATCTAGGAGAATTGTTTGCTCGCATTCGTGCTCTTCTCCGACGAGGCAGCAATATCACTCCTCCCATCCTAGAATGGGGTGATTTACAATTGAATCCCAGCACTTATGAAGTAAGTTACAATCACCATCCTCTCCGGCTAACACCTAAGGAATTTAGTTTGTTAGAATTACTACTACGAAATAATCGCCGAGTTCTTAGCCGTAGCGTTATTATCGAACATCTCTGGAAAACCGAATCTTCTCCAGATGAACATACAATAAAAGTCCACATCAGAAGCTTAAGAAAAAAGCTCAAAGCCACTGGCGCAGATGAAGATTTTATTGAGACGGTTCATAGCATTGGCTATCGTCTTAAGTCTCTTTAAGTCACATCGATTTAATCTTGGATTACGGAGTATATCGAACCCAATGTAGAACCAGCGGCCTTTGTCATCGTTTCGGCCACCTTCATCCATTTGCTGGATAGTTCAAACAAACTATTCGATCTAAAGCCTTGTCCCACAAAGTTTACGGATTACTGAGAAAAATGCTTGCTCAGTCGGAGTGGCCGAAACGATAATTAACGCCCACAACAGTCCTGATGTTCTCAAATTATGTTTTAGCGAAGGAGGGGAAGTGAGTAGCAACGCGGTCGGGTAAAGGAAGGGGTTTTAGATATAGCTCCTTAGTGACTCTGGCTCTGTGCCCAAAAGGGTAGCAGCGGTGTTGAGATCTAGCGTTAAGGTCAGCATGACGACCTAAGACATCGGTTCTGCCTAAAGTTTAGCCGTACAGTGCAATCAGCGGTGAATTGTTGATCGCGATCGCAAGATTCTCGGACTCTGACTGACTGACCCGCTGAACCACCTCAGCATATCCCCGCTGAAAGAGTGAAACAGGGTCGGTATCCAGAATCCAGAGGCTCACATTGAGGCATCCTCAAACGAGTCGAGTTGCTGACGGTAAGTGTCCACCTCATCAACCACCTGATCAAACAATCAGTGCTCAACGGTTCCGGTACTTTATTTAGACGCACATCCCTAAGGGTTTAGTAGCGTCTGGATCCTTTTGACCAGTTGCTTCATTCTGACCGGCTTACTTAAATAGTCAGTCGCACCAGCGGTAAGGCAACGATCGCGATCGCCGGACATGGCTAGGGCCGTCAGGGCGATCACAGGTATATCGGCTAGGTTTGGATCGCGGCGAATGTGGCTAATCGCCTCTAGTCCATCCATCCCCGGCATTTGGATATCCATCAAAATTAGGTCAGGTCTTAGGCGCTGGGCTTTCTCGATCGCGGCTTGGCCGTTGTTGGCTATTGCTACCCGATAGCCCTTGGCCTCTAAATAGCTGACCATCGTGCTGATGCTGGCTTCGTTGTCTTCGGCCAGCAAAATTAGCGCCTTACTTTCAGGAATGGCCGCCTCCGTCTGGAGTGGCGTTGTGGCGGATAAGTCTGGTTGTGGGCCTAGGGGGGTGGGCAGCAGCGCGATCTCCACTCCATAGGGTAGGTCAAAGGTGAAACAACTTCCCACCCCCACTGCACTGGTGAGACCGACCTGCCCTCCGTGCAGCTCAACAATGCGCTTAACTAGGGCCAACCCTAACCCGGTGCCCTGGTATTGGCGGTTGAGGGCACTGTCCACCTGTACAAAGGGCTGAAACAGACGCTGCTGATCTTCAGGGGTGATGCCAATGCCGGTGTCGGTCACGGCAAATCGCAGATAGAGGGGCTCCTTGCTGGGTGGTGAGGGTGTGAGGGGGGTGACATCAAGGGTGATGTGTCCACCTTCGGGGGTGAATTTCACCGCATTGTTGAGCAAATTGATCAATACCTGCCGAATACGCCGTTCATCTAAAGTAATCTCTGGCAAGTCGGGGGGCATATTGACGGTGAGTTGAATGCGCTTTTTGAAGGCGGGTTGCTTGACAAACGTGAGACTAGAGCGACACAGGAGGGCGATCTCAGTGGAGGTGTAGTCTAGCTCCATCTGACCAGCTTCAATCTTGGCCACATTTAGGACATCGTTGATCAACTCCAGCAGGTGTAAACCGCTGCGCTCGACGCTTTTCAGAGCTTTCAGTTGTTGGGGGTTAACTGGCCCAAATACGTCTTCTTCTTGCAGGCTCTCTGTCATGCCCAAGATGGTATTTAGGGGAGTGCGCAGTTCATGGCTCATATTGGCCAGAAATTCATCCTTGAGGCGGGTGGCGCGGATGAGCTCCTCGTTGCGTTCTGTAAGTTGGTGTTGCGCCTGCTGGCGTTCGGTGAGTTCCTGTTGCAACTGCTCAAACAGGTTGGACTGTTGAATGGCGATCGCGAGTTGGTTGGCAATTTGCTGCAAGAGCTGGGCCTCGTCTGCCTGCCACACCCGCTGGGTCTGGCAGGCATGGACCACTAGCACCCCCCACAGTTTATTGCTGCCTTCTGGGCAGACCCAGCGATGCTCCTCGACACTGCGTAACTCTTGCAGAATGGGGGCTACCATCTTGGACTGAATCTGTCCGGCTTGGGCATAGTCCACCAAACAATCCGTCCAAATATCATCCATCACGTCGGGCACAATGCGGGGTTGTCCCTGCCAGTAGTGTTCCAGAATGTCCAGAGGCCAGGTTTCACCTTCCCAGTGCATGGCCTTGAGGCTAGGCAGGTCGGGGGTGACGGCTTCTTCGACGATGCGGCTGTGGCCATCGTGGTAAACCTGAAACACAATCACCCGATCGCTGTGCAAAAGCTCCTGCACTTGCTGGGTGGCGATCGCCAAAATTTCTGGCAGGTCGAGGGACTTGCGAATCTGCTGTAGGATCAGCTCCAAGGCTGTTTGCTGCCGCAGTTGCTGGGTGATGGTGGACTCTGCCCGCTGGCGTTCTTGCAGTTCGGCCTGGAGCTGCTCGTAGAGAATGGCTTGCTGAATGGCAATGGCTAACTGGTTGGCGAGTTGCTGCCCTAGGTCAACTTCAGATTGGTGCCAATGGCGGGGGCCATCACACTGATGGATGCACAGCAAGCCCCACAGCTCGTGGTTACAGAGCAACGGCATGACTAGGTTAGCCCGCACCTGAAACTGGGCCAAAATGTCGGCATGGTAAGAGGTGAGACCAGGGTGGTAGATGTCATCCACCACCTGGTAGCGTCCTTGGGCATAGAGGGTAGAATAGTTTTCGCCAAAACAGTGGTCATGGACTCGGATAGCCACCACGGAGGAAAGGCCATTCACCACCGATTCTGCTACAAATTCGCCATCGTCGTAGCCAGTGTTGGGGTAGAACTTGAAAATGCCCACCCGGTCGGCCTGGAGACAGGTGCGAATTTCCTCGCAGGCGGTGTCAAAAATGGTTTGCAAGTCGAGGGATTCGCGAATGCGCTGGCTGATCTCCCGCAGTACGGTTTCGCGCGCGGCCTGCTGGCGAATAACTTCTTCACTGCGTTTACGCTCGGTGATGTCTTCAGCAATGCCGGCTAGGCGGTAAATCTCTCCCTGGGCATTGCGGATGGGGAAGGCCCGATCATGAATCCAGCGCTGGGTGCCATCGGGGCGAATGATTCGATATTCCTCGTCGAAGGTGCCTTGGATTTGTTTGGGAATAGCCGCTAACACCTGCTCCCGGTCGTCGGCATGGATCATCTCAACCCAGGCATCGGGGGTCACGTAGAGTTCGGTGCAGGGGCGACCCCAAATCCGCTCATAGGCAGGGCTGACATAGACCCGATCAGTGCGGTTCAGATGCAAAATCCAAAAGACCGCATCGACCACTTCGGCGAGTTGGCGAAACTTTTCTTCACTTTCCCGCAGGGCCTCTTCTGCTTGTTTGCGATCGGTGATGTCTTGGAAGGTGCCGACAATGCCGATGGCGTTCCCGGCTCCGTCCCGCAGGGGCAGTTTATTGGTTTCAATCCACCGCTGTTGGCTGCCCGCAGGGGTGACTGTTTCCTCAATTCCTAGCTTGGCAATGCCCGAGGTCATCACCTCGTAATCATCAGCGGTATAGCTTTCAGCTTCGGCTTGGGTAAAGCCGAGGTCGAAGTTGTTTTTACCAAGCACATCAGCAACTTCGGCAAACCCGGAGGCGGAAGCAAAGGGCTGGTTGCAGCCGAGGATCACCGACTGCCGATCTTTCCAAAATACGGACAGGGGTACGGTGTCGAGCACGGTTTGCAGTAACTGCTGGGAGTCTTGTAGGGCGGTTTCGTAGCGCTTGCGATCGCTAATATCCACCACCACACAAACACAACGACCATCAATTGCAGAGAGCAACGCGACGCTGATTAAGACCGCGACGCGACGGCCATCTGGGCGCAGGTACTCTTTCTCCCAAGGCAAGATCTCGCCATAGCGTTGCAATTGGTCGATCGCCCGTTGGTCGGCTTCAACGTACTCTGGAGGGGTGATCTGTGCCCAGTTGATGCGATGGGCCTCTAAGTCGGCCCGACTGTAGCCAATGAGGTCTAGGAAGCGATCGTTGGCATCGGTAACGTGACCGCTCAGGTCGGCAAACAGCATCCCCACCACGTTGGACTCGAATACTCGCCGAAAGCGGATCTCGCTGTCCCGTAGGGCTTGTTCCGCTTTCATGCGATCGCTGATATCAGTGAGGGTGCCCACGTACCCGGTCTGTGTTCCGTTGGCATCGGTTTCAACTAAAACCTGACAGTAGTACCAGACAATGCTGCCGTCATCGCGCAAAATTCGGGCTTCATTTTGAAACATTGTTACTGTGCCCGACTGTAACCATTGCTGGGTTTCAGTCTGGCTGCGCTCCCGATCATCAGGGTGAATGGTTTCTAGCCAGCGATCGCCCATGGCCGAGGCGATCGGTTTCCCGGTCATTTCACTCCAGCGCTCGTTGACGTAGGTGCATTGCCCTTGAAGATCGAAGCGAAAAATGGCTACGGGTGCTGCCTGAGCCAGCATGGCATAGCGCTGTTCGCTCTCTTTCAGGGCTGCTTCTGTCTGTTTGCGATCGCTGATATCCTCGCAAACACAAATCAGGAGGTTATCTGGCGAGAGTGTCAGCGACAAATGCTCAGGGAAGGTGGTCCCATCTTTGCGAGTTGCCATCACTTCTCCCCGCCAAGACATTTGCTCGTATAAAGCAGGCCAAATTTCCTGATCAAACCGTTCTAGTTCCTCAGGAGAATAGAGAACGCGCCAACTTTGTCCAATCAGTTCTTGAGGACTTTGATAGCCAAATAGCTCTACATGGGAGGAGTTGAGATATAGGTAACGCTCATTCTGAAGAATAGCGATGCCATTAATAGCGGCTTCGATTACCACCAACTGGCGTTGTAAGGCAATGTCGGCGTTTCGACGTTCGGTGATGTCTTGATAGGTGCCCAGAATCCCAATCACGTCTCCTGCCAGATTGCGGAGGGGCAATTTGTTAGTTTCCAACCAAATTTCTGCTCCGTCTTTTTGGTGCAGGGTTTCGACAATGCCCAGTTTGGCCTCGCCACTGTCTATGACGGCGCGATCGTCGGCGCGATAGGCTTCTGCCTCAGTTGCGCCCCAGGGTAGATCTAAGTCGGTTTTGCCCACCAATTCTGAGACAGAACTGAGGTCCGCATCCTGGAGAAAGCGTTGGTTGGCCCCAAGGTATTTGGAGGTTCGATCTTTCCAAAACACCGAGAGGGGCACGGTGTCCAAGATGGTTTGCAGAAATTGTTGAGATTCTTGCAGGGCGATTTCATAGCGCTTGCGATCGCTAATATCCACCACCACCCCCACACAACTCCCCTCCTCGCGAGACAGCACCGCCACCCCAATCAACACCGGAACGAGATGCCCATCTTTGTGGCGGTAGGCTTTTTCCCAAGGGGTGATGGCCTCGTGGTGCTGGAGGTGGGCGATCACAGCTTCGTCTTGGGCCTGATATTCCGATGGGGTTAAGTCGGCCCAGTTGAGGCAACAGCCCGACTCTAGCTCCTGGCGGCTATAGCCCAGCATGTCTAAAAAGCGATCATTAGCGTCGCTGATGTGGCCACTGAAGTCGGCAAATATCATCCCCACCACGTTGGACTCGAATACTCGCCGAAAGCGGATTTCGCTGTCTCGTAGGGCTTGTTCCGCTTGCAGGCGTTCCCGAATATCGTGGAAGATGCCCTGAATAATGGTTTCTTCCCCCACCTCAATGACTGAGCCCGTGATATCCACCGGCACCCGTTGCCCATCCTGCCGCAGGATCTCAAAGTTTAAAACCTCTATTCGTCCCCCTTGGGCCAAGGATCCAAAGGCTTCTGACACAGTAGACAGAGCTTCTGGGGGGTGGAGCTGGGTGAAGTGCATCCCCACCAACTCATGGTGCTCGTACCCCATCAGATCTACGGCTTGAGGGTTGACCTCAATCAGGTATCCCTCGGGATTGGCCAGCAGAATGGCGTCGCTGGCCCCTTCCATCAGGGCACGGTAGCGGGCTTCTCGCCGCTCTAGCTCTAGCTCTGCCGCTTTTCTAGCCGTGATATCTCGGAAGATGCCTCGGGTAGAGACGGGGCGTTGGCGACCGTCGGCCTCGGTGACAAACCGACAGTTGACATTCCCCTCTACCACCACCCGTTGCCCTGACTTACCCACAAAGGTAAGTTCCATCGGATCTAAATGGGTGATATCCCCGGATTGCATTTGCGCGAATATCGCTTGGCAGTGGGGATGACAATCCGGCGCTAACACATCGAAACAAGTCAACTGTGCCACGTCATCGGTGGTGTACCCCAGCACAGTTTGCCAAGCGCGATTCACAAACTCAAACCGCCCAGTGTCAATCTCCACCATTTGAATCAGGTCATTGGCATTATCCAAGAAGTCTTGCAGGAGAGCTTCCCGTTCAGCCAATGCTGCGGTGCGTTCTGCCACCCGAGATTCTAACTCCCCATTAAGCTGTTCTAGGGCCTGCGCCGTCATTAACCGCTCTAGTTCAGCTCCGGCACGGGCAGCAAAAATAGAGAGCAGGGTTTGCGCCCAATCCGGATCAGCCAAGGGGGCATCATGGAGAATGCAGAGATTGCCAATGGGATCTCCTGCTGCATTTTGCAGCCTGACTCCGAGATAACTGTCTACCTGTAGGTCATGAAAAAGGGCATTGCCAGGGTACAGCGCTTGCACCCCCGAAGGGTGACAACAACTTCCCGTTTGGAGCGATTTGAAGCAACAGGGGAGTTCATTGTAGGGCAGAAATAGAGGGGGGGAAAGTTCGCCATCGGCAAAAAAGGCCAAGACTTGAAAGCCCTCTGGCATCGCTTGATCAATCGAAACATAGCGAACCCCTAGGGCTGCGGAAATGTGGCGCACTAGGGCAGGGAAGAAGGCTTCCCCGGTCACAGCAGCAGTCCCTTCGATTACTTGGCGCAGAGCGGCTTCGGCCCGTTCGCGGCAAAGTTCGGCTTCTTGCTGTTGGGTAATGTCCTGGGCTGTACCCCGCGAGATCAGGGGAGCGCCGTCAGCACTATAGGTCGTTTCCCACCACTCCTGCATATACTTAATGCGACCATCGGGCATTTGCAGGCGATGCACTAGGCTAGTGGGCTGGCGACTGCGCAGATGGTTTGCATAGGCTTCGTCAACGAGGGTGAGATCGTCGGGATGTACCAAACCGAGAAAGGTTTCATAGGAAGCACTGATTTGCTGCGCATCGATTTCGAGGATGCGAAAAACTTCCTCTGACCAGTAGAAGGTATGGCGCTGGAGATCCTGTTCCCAATTGCCGACATGGGCAAGGCGCTGGGCCTCTTGGAGACGCTTAGCTAGCAACGTCGCATTGGCTTCAGCTCTCCGTCGGGCAATGGCACTGCCAATCGTGCCAGCGATCGACTTCAGGGCCGATTGAGTGCTGTTTTCCCAAACCCGTTCCTCGTGACAGTCATCAAATCCAACCATGCCCCAAAAATAGTCCTCAATAAAAATAGGGACTAGCAAAATGGACACAATGCCTTGGGGCCGTAGATGGGCTTGCTCCTCTTCGGGAAAGTCTTTGGTTAAACCACCCACGGTCTGACCCTGAGAAAGACTTTGATACCAGTTCGGAAGAACTTTATCAACCGGGATGTTTTGTAACTCAGGGTTGTCAATTTGGCGGGTTACGCCCTCAGCCACCCATTCCCAGCGCTGGCTTAGAACCATCTCCCCCGTTTTGGGGTGAGGATGATTTTCAAAAATATAGCTGCGATCGACTCTGAGGGCAGATCCTAAAGCATCCAACGCGGCCTGTACCGATTCGTGGCCATCTTGGAGGGTCATCAGATGGGTGGTCGCCAGGGCAAAGCCCTGTAACAGGCGATCGATTTCCGCCTGCATCCGTATCGCTTGGTTGCTCTCTGTTATGTGCCATTCCAACTCCGCCGACTGGCTCTGGAGCAGGGCAATCCGCTCCGTTTCTAGGTGTACTACCTTTTGCTCAAGCACCTCCGCCAGTTGGTACAGTTCGATTGGGTTAAAGGCTTGCAGCAGGCTGGTTTGGGTGACAATGCCCAGCAACTCCCCCTGCTCCCCCGCCACAATCACCCGGCGAATTCTGTGCTGCTCCATCACCTGCTGCACCGTCCACAGGGAGTCTTGGGGGGCAACGGCAAACACGGGGCTACTCATCACCGTTTGGGCCGTGGTTGTGGTCAAACTAAGCCCCAGAGCCTGGAACTGCACTAGATCTCGCTCTGTTAGCAGCCCTACCGCCCGCCGAAAGGGGGCATCGGTGCTACCACCCGGCAGCGTGATCACGACTGAACTCACCCGACGATCGGCCATCAGTTGCGCAATTTCTAGCATGGCGCTATCGGGTGCCGCGCAGAGGACATCTGCGGTCATCACCTCTTGCACCAGCCGCAGCCGCAGCAAGTCCACGGGGCGGGTCAACTGCCGCAGGCTTTCGTGGGTGAGCAGACCCACCAGGCGATTCTGATCATCCACCACCGGCAGGTGACGAATGTGATGATGCTTTAACAGATGAATGGTGCTGAATAGGTCAGTGAGGTCAGATTGACGGTGGGTGATCACCGGCTGGGCCATGACTTCGGCTACTAAAAGTTGATCGAGGGGCTGCTGCTGGGCACTGAGGCGTACTACATCCCGCTCGGTCAAGATACCTGCCACCAGGTCGTTTTCCACTACTACCAGCACACAACTGGAGCGGTGCTCTAGGTGTAGATTGTCATTAGAAGTGGGGTTGCGGTCAGTAGAGCAAAGGGTGCGCACGCTGCTCATCAGGGCGATCGCATCCTGTACCAGAGTCTCTGGTGTAACGGTCAGGGGGCTGGGAACAATCGCCGCTGTGAGATCAACTTTCATTGCCCTAATCATGAGTTTGGGTTATCCGCAGCCATAAATTTAGCTGGTATCAAAAGACACATGTATGAAGTCACGATCATAGGTCACAATTTGGTTTTAGTGTAGTTTCGATCCCCCCGACGGGGGTGAGCTGGGAGGCTGGTCAGTGCGATCGTTATCCATGGGTCACCGGGTTGCTCGGTGAGCGGGTAGCCGATATTGGGGAGGGGAGGGTGGAGGGATTTTGTGAAACCTGAGCGGAGTCGAAGGGTGGAGGGATTTTGTGAAACCTGAGCGGAGTCGAAGGGTGAAGGGATTTTGTGAAACCTGAGCGGAGTCGAAGGGTGAAGGGTGGGTTAGGGGGCGGTCTGGGGCTGAGTACCAGGGGCAAGCTCCGGCATCAGGGCGGCATAGGCGGTAGACCATTCTCCCAACAGGGGCGCTGTCCAGAGCCAACTGTATTGGGGGCCGGAAGAGCCGCCAACAGCATTTGCTAGGGTGGTCGGGCTTAACCCGCCCTCGGGGTCTAGGTTCTGCAAATCCTCTAGATAGCTGAGCGCAAAAGCACGGTTTCTGGCCGTAGTATCAGCATCTAGATCCGCAGTGGCAATCTGGAAGTAGGCCAAAACTAACCCCCCATAGGCATGGAGCACAATGGGTTCTTGTAGGGGGGCTGTGGCGGGGTCGGGCTGGCGCGATCGCTGATCCAGTTCCACCTTATCCACGGCTTGCTCCCAGAGACGAATGGCTTCATCCACCTGACCCTGGGCATAGCGGGCAAATCCCAGGGCGACCAACCCCTCTGGAGACAGGGTCCGGCGCTCCACCAGATCGGCCCAGGCAGTGGCGGCGGTGTCGAGGGCTTCAATGGCGGTGGGGCTTTGGGCTAATCCCGGCGTTTCTCCCACCTCCAACTTGTAGGTTTGCCAATAGGCTCGGCCTTTGACAAACAGCAGTTGTTCGTCTTCGTAGCCCACCAGCAGGGTGCGGACTTGTTCGTTGGGGTCTAAGAGATTGCCGATTCTTGCCTGCACGGTGGGCTCTAGCAAATGAGTCAATAGGGTCTGGGCAGTCTGATAGTCTCCGGCCTGGAGGGCTGTCTGGGCTTGATCTCGCAGAATGTCAGGATCGCTGCTGGTGATAGTCCCAGAGGTTGCGGTTGGGGTGGCCCTGGGGTCAGTGCGGACAAGAATGGTAATGGTACCAAGAGCCAGGGTGGCTGCTACTCCCAGACCTGCTACAAGCATCCAAAGGGGAAAGGTGGAACGGTTTTCATCGCCAAGATTGGGGCGAGCTGTCAAGGGGGTATGGTACAGACCTCGATAGGGGGGGATCGATCGCTCCTGTTCGGGGAGGGTATAGCTAGGGGGGGGTGTTGGGTTGTCAGGGGAGTTACCTAGGGCTTCTTCGTAAATGCCCAAGCCCTGCTTCAGGGAGTTGTCTGGCAGTAGGGTTTCTTCCTGGGCGGCGAGATCGGGGATGTCTATTGTTGACGCTTCAGAGCCAGGTTGGGATAACTGTTCCACCAACTGGGCCACGCTGGCGTCGGTAGGGTCCAGGCTGGTGTCTTCTGGGGTGAAGGTATCTGGATCCAGAAGAGAAAGGGGTAGGGCTGCGCCTTGATCGAAGTTGGATGGGACATCCATCTCAGTCCCAGGGTTGGGGGCTGTTTTAGCATCAGGTTCAAAATCAATGCTAGGTCCGGGATCCCGTCCGGTAAGGGCGTCATTAGCAGGGTTTGAATGGGCCTCTGGGGTAGCCCAATTATCGTCGTTGTCCCAGGGGTTGAGTCGTTCAGCGGCAGTGCGATCGCGCTCTGTTAAACAGCCGTCAAATTCCGGTTGCAAATACAGCACCGGCAGCAACCAGTAATGGCGATCGGAGCTAAATTCAGACACCAAACTCTGGCGGGTGAACTTGAGGCTCAGGTCAATGGGGTAACCTTCATTAATATTCTTGTAGAGACTCCGGGTAAAGGCTGCTGCCACCGGGTCGGGAATACGCTCCGCCATGGCGATGACACTGGGAACCCCCCGATTCACCAATGCCTGCACCAGGTTTTGCTGCCGCCAGTCCATTTCGGCGTCGTCCCCCGCCAAATGACCACTGCGGCAGGAATTAAACACCGCCAAGTAAATATTGTTGTGTACCAGCAGTCCCGCTAAGTCCTCACCACTGAGACGTTCTGTGAGGCCGGTATGTTGATTGACAAGGTGCAGATCGCCCCCTGTTTCCCCAAAGTCGCTGTGGCCCGCATAGTGCAACACCTGATGGTTGCCTTGTTCTAGCACCTGGGTCAGGGCACTGCGATCGGGCTGCTCTAGCACCGTGATTTGGACCCGAGGCACGGTGCCAGCGGTCTCCTTCAGACTTTTCTGAATGTATGTCACCTCTTGGCGCAGGTTGAGCCGGGTTTGATCATCCGGGCTGGCCACCACCATCAACACCCGCAGAGGCTGATTTCCCTTCGGTAGAACCGGAGGCCGTCGAGTTTCGGCCACTGCCACCATTTCGGCAGAATAGCGAGCAAAAATTAGGTTAATGCGATTTGCTAGAAGCTGTCGCTGGCTATGGAGCGCTTCCCAGGGGAGCCGTTGCAGGCGACTATCCTTGAACCCCAGACGCAGCCGGAGATACTGCTGGTGGTGTTGGGCAATGCCTTGGGCGCAATGCCAGCTCTCTCGGATGGCATCCTGCTCAAACAACGCCTGGTACAGGTCTTTACCCAGAGCCGTCAGATCTTCGCCGGTGCTTTGAGCACTGGGGGAGCGTCCTTGCAACAACCCTAAGATCGGATCATCCATGGCGGGTTGCGATCGCTTTAACCACTCGTCCACGGGCCAAGTCACCAAAGCCTCCGCCACGGGAACCCCATCCACCATGTCTTCGGTGCGAATGAGGTAGCGATCGTGGCCGAGATTTGTGATTGATAGGTGAAATTCTTGGGGCACAGGTGCAATCGGGACTCAGGGGCAAGTCTGGCTAGGCCATCGCCTAGCTCTCGGTTCTCTCCAGGGTATCCCAGGAGTTTTATCCCTACTGCTGGGCAAGGCAGAATTTCAGGAAATCCCTGGGTAGATCCCTGGATGGATCATGCCCATCTGGAGCTGGGGATAAACAAGGGCAAGAGACGAGAGGGACAAGGAAAAATTGTGAGGAATTTGCCGTAATGGTGGGACGCCGTAACCCTTCTGGGATAGAAATAGGGAGACCATTGCTGCTCTTAGGCTTTATTGCCGGGATTCCCCTCTATGCCCCGTCTTTCCTTTCCCCTCGGTCCCCGGAATCGTTGTGCCCTTTCTTTGTTGCTGTTGGGGGTTGCGATCGCGCTGGGCAAAAGTCCCGTCGCCGCTGAAATCGTGCCTGTGGGCTCCTATGGCTTTTATGAGGCTGGAGAGGAGCTGCCGAGTCTCAACCAGGCGGAGCAGGACCGTCTCGACATCCTTCAGGCCGCCCAGAGCCCGATCATCCTTAGCGATGTCAGCCCCAATGGCGAATACCTGATCGTCAGCAGCTACAACCGCCTCAGCCAATATGGCAACGGTCCTGTGCAGTTACTCAACCTCAAGACGGGGGAACTGGAGGAGTCCGCAGCCCTGAGCTATGAGGTGGTGAGCCCTGCCCTACCCATTCGCTGGGTAGACAATACGACGATCCGATTTGTCCAGGAAGGGTTCTTTGGTCCCTGGGAAATTGTCTCCATCAACCGCATTACGGGCATTGTTTCCCGGACCACGGTGTACCCTACGGAGGCGGAATCGGGGCAAATTTTGGGGGCGGCCCCAGACCTATCGGGGTTTGCGCTCCAGGTCTACGGTGAGGAGGAGGACATTATTTACCTGGTGTCCTTGGGATCCCTGGGGCGGATTGAGGTGGGCCGGATTCCTACCCAGACCGATCTTCAGCCTCCTTCCTGGTCTGCCAATGGGCAGCAGGTGGCTGTTTTGATTGCCTCTACTGAGGTGCGATCGCTGTACGATCGCACCCCCTTTAGTCCCAATTTGGCAGATCCGGTCAGCCAGGATGCCCTCGGGCGCACCCCCCCTGAGGACAATGTTTTTCTGAAGCAAAGCCAGGTTAAGGTTTATGACTTGACCCAGACCGAACCGTTGCAAATGGAGCTGGGGGTAGGGAATGGCAATGGGGACGTGGTGGCGGGGGTAGCCATAAGCCCCGATGGTCAGCGGGTCTTGGTGAAATACCACGAGCCGGGACAGGTGGTGGGACGAGCCTATCCCACCTACCTATTTCCCCAGCGATCCTACTACCGGGTTTTTGCCATCGATGGCACTCCCATCACTACCATTGAGCACCCCGTCTTGGACGGTCCTTTGGAAAATAGTGGGCGATTTGTGGATGGGGATACTCTGATCTTCCATGCCACGCTGGGGACAAATCGCCATTTATACCTATACGACTTGCCTACGGGAGAACTGCGATCGCTACCGCTGCCCCCCGGTAGTGTGGATGGTGAGTCCTGGCAGGTCACCGCCGATGGCCGATCGGTCTTCTACAGCTTTTCCTCCGTGACCCAGCCGCCGGAACTATTTTCCCTAGCCCTGGATGGCAATAGTCCCCCAGTGGCGTTAACCGATATCAATCGTGATGTGGCCTCCAGTAACCGGGTTCAGGTCAATCCCGTCGCCTTTCAAACCCGCAATGGTCCTCGGGAAGGGTTCCTAGTCCAGCCCGCTGGCGCTGCCTTTCCCCCACGCCAAAACCCCATCGTTTTTTGGCAACAGGGGGGACCAGGGTTCTCCATGGTCAACGAGTTCGCCGTTGAGGTGGAGATGCCCTATAACCTGCTGCCCAATTTTGGTATCTCCGTCCTGGCGGTGCCCTTGGCGGGGCGCGAAGGTTTCGGCCCCGAGACCTATCGACTCCAGGCAGACGGCAATAACTTTGGCCAAGTGGACATTTTGGAGGGGGTGGAGATTGCAGGCCAGTTGGTGAGTCAGGGTTGGACAACCCCACGCCAGTTGGGAGTCACGGGCTGCTCCTATGGGGGCTACTACAGTGCCCAGGCCATCTCCCGCTTCCCGAGCGTATTTGCCGCCGCCAATCCTCAATGTTCGCTGCTGGATGCCTTTACTGAGTGGCAGTTGGGCTATTCTGCCCTGCTCTCATACCTGACGGGGCAGACCCCCATGGAAGCCCCGGAGCTATACGGCCAGATCTCGCCCCTCTACAACGCCCACTTGATCCGAACCCCGACGATGATTTTCCACGGGTCGGATGACTTTTTGCAGGTGGATATGGCCCGCAACTTCCACGATGTCATCGATGCCAATGGTGTCCCCGTAACACTGTATGAGTTTGAAGGGGTAGGTCACAGCATCTTCGACATCAGCCTGCAACGGATTGCAGCCCAACTGCAAATCGAATTTTTTCGTCACCATTTGACCACCCCCTAGTGGTCTGTCAACTTTACCGTTGGGAGTCTGTGTATTTACTGTGTTAGCACCTCAGGGTCAAGCCCCGCTGACCCAGTGGATGGGTGGTGCTGGGGTAGACCCGCAAAGGGGACGGGTTCCTAGACAGCAGTAAATGGGGTGGGGGAGATTGTCCTCAAGGAACCCGTCCCCTGGCCCAATCCTATAGCGGTTCTCACTCGGGGTAAGTACAGGCAAGGGGCTTAAGCCCCTTGTTCCCCGAATTGCTATCAAGTTGGGCTGTACCTCATCCATTAGGGAACCGCTATAAATTTGTAGTTGAGTCAAGCACCAGCGCGACCCAACACCTCTCGCGTTGCCTGGGTCTTGTTAGGTTTTCTCCTAACAGAGACGCTGAGCGGCTGAAGAGAAATTTGCTTCCTGGGGGCGAGAACAACTGGGGGCCAGGGAAATCAAATCTTCGATATTCCGTTTCATGGTGAGGCAAATAAGGTCGAGGGGCAGATCATTAGGATCATGGCCGAAGGGGTTTTCGATCTCAATGCCAATTTCCTCAATGCCGAAAACTGCGAAGCTGATGAGACCCACAATGAGGGCAGTCCAACCGTGCATACTGTCTACGACTTGAAACGGTAGGGCCAGACAATAGAGCATGAGGAGTTGCTTGAGGTGAACACTGTAGGCCAAGGGGATGGGGGTTTTGAGAATGCGCTCACAGCCGCCGATGGCATCTACCATGCCGTTGATCAGATTCATCATGGCGGCGAGTTGGTAAGTGTTGATACGACCCTGGGTGTGGCAGTCTTGGAGATAGTCGGCCATCCAGAATGCTACCTGAAGGGCGGGGTGATTCATGGCCTGTAGGTTCTGGAATTGCTCAGGGGTCATCATCGCCGCCAGTTCGGCGTTGGGGGGTTCTGACCGCAGGTGCAGCTTAAGTGCGATCGCAAAAGCCACTAGCAACCGCAGCATATTGATCTTGTGATGGCGATCGGCCTCGACCCTTTCGTCTACAGAGACCCAAATGTGGCGGGCCAGATTACGACTTAGGTTGATCAAATGGCCCCAGATCTTTCGCCCTTCCCAAAAGCGCTCGTAGGCCGTGTTCGTGCGAAATACCAGCAGCAGCCCCAGAACAATACTGGGGACTACTGACCCCAAAACAGGGAGAGAAATAGCCCAACCGCGACGATAGAAATCTGCCACTAAGGCCCCAAACAGAGCACAACAGAACGCGCGGGGCAGCACGGCGGGCAGCACTGAACCCTGCCAGCGAAACAGAACCAGAAACCAATGGTGGGTTTCGCGACAGGCCATGGTTTTAATAAACTGCCTCAGCATCGGGTGTATTCCTTATCGGATGTATTCTTTAGGGCAGAACCTCATTCACAGGGAAACGGTTGAGGAGCGCCACGGCGCGGCGGGCGGTTGTCCGCAGGTTGTCGTCAATGTGGGGCACATGGGGAATCTGGGACAGAAAATCGAGGGTACGCCGCAGAATTCGGACAATATCTCCCTCGTCTAAGCTGGTGTTGCCGCAGAGGTCTGGCCAATCCTTGCCCTCCCCCTCGTCCTCCGCCTCTGGTTGCTCGGGGTTAGACGCGGGCAGGGTAAAGAGTTGCCCTTCCCCCATGTCGGCCCAGCGCTCCACGATGCCAATCAGGTCGAATTCCAGCCAAATGGGAACGTTCACGTCCTCTTGGCGCTGGATCTGAAACAGCTCTCGCCGCTGGTTTCGTAGACCCCCGAGGGCATCTAGCACCGAGGCCGAGGGGTCGTAGTTAGACCAGGTATCGGGGCGGCTGTTTTCCACTACCAGGGCGGCACAGGCGGCGGCCAGTTGGGAGGGCGAGAGGTGGTCCAGTTCTCCGGAGGCTAGGGCAATGGCCAGCCAGAGTTCGTTGTCGCCCCGGATGGCGGCGGCAATTTCACCAAGTGGGGTAGGGTGGTCCGCTTCTAGGGCTCCAAAGTGGGTGAGGACCGCCATGATGTTGACGAATTCCTGCCAGTAGCGGTCAGAGGACTGGGCCAAGGCGGTGGTGCGATCGCGCAATTCTGCCTCTAAACGCCGCACCTGCCGCCATCGCTTCATCAGCAGTTTAGGATTCCCCCACTGACGGGCGGGATGGGTGGCGAGTTGGCGATCCAACTCCCGCACCCGATCAAGCTGCTCCTTCACCTCCGGAGCCGTATCTTCTAGGGGAGGCGGTTGGGGAATCTGGTGGACAATTAGGGCGGTGATATCGTTTCCTGTGCGGTGCTGACCGGGTTTGAGGGGCATATCGATGGGGGGCGTGAGACCATCCACCGCCACCAGCCGAGGATATTCGCCATGAAGCCCCACCACATCGGCCACGGTGACCACATACCATTGGTTCGCTTGGGTCAGACAGACCAGGTAGGGAAACTGGCCCGATCCCTGGGCCTTGGTGACCAGAACGGCGGGAATAGGGTCGGCCACGGGGATATGTTTGCCCTTGAGGGATAGGATCGTCCCCGCGATCGCAAAAGCCAGAGCTGCCCCCATATCCCCCAGCAGCAACTCCGCCGCCTGCTGTTGCAGGATTTTGAGCAGACGTTTTTCTTCCCGTAGGTGCTCCCGCACCTTTTCGTAGGCCGCCAGCACCGCCTCATCAAACCCCACCAACTGTGCCCGCTGATGCTCTAGGGTGTCCTTGAGGGCAGCAATGGCCTGCTGCTGGGGGAGTAGGTGCAGGGTGGCGAGATACTGACCAAAGCTGCGCTCGATCAGCTCCCGTGCCTCTTCTAAATTGTGGGTTTGCAGTAGGTTCAGCACCATACCGTAGCTGGGGGTGAACTGGCTCACCAAGGGATCTGGCCCCACCGTCGCCAGATAAACCGCCTCCTTAGCCCCTTCAAAGGGGGTCTCCACCGTCACCACATTGCCCCGCTCATCCATGCCCCGCCGTCCGGCCCGCCCCGACATTTGCAAAAACTCCGAGGCCATCAGCAGGCGATGGCCAGAATCGGTACGCTTGGACAGGTTGGCAATGACCGTGGTGCGAGCGGGCATGTTGATGCCCACCGCCAGAGTTTCCGTGGCAAAGACGACTTTAATCAAACCCTGCTGAAACAGTTCCTCCACCAGCCCTTTCCAGGCGGGGAGAATGCCCGCATGGTGGGCAGCGATACCCCGATACAGGGGGTCAACTTGACCGCTACGGGCGGCTTCGGGGCTGTGCTTGAGAAAGTCGTCGATAATCCCCTTGAGCTGGGCCGCTTCCGCCTCGTTCACCAGGGAAAAATCACCAATCTCATTGACGGCGCGATCGCACCCTCGACGACTAAAAATAAAGTAAATAGCGGGCAGCATATCCCGCTGCTGGAGCTGGGACAACACGTATTGCAGACTGACCCCATCCCTGCGATCGCGCCGCCCCGACTGGGGTTGACGACGGCGCTGATGCTTCTTCAGAATCGGATGCATCTCCTTTTGGTCCGCATCCAACAGCGGTCCCAGCCCCGGCCCTTTGCCATTGCAGTAGTGAAAATCCAGGGGCACAGGGCGAAAGGTGGAGTAAATTAACTCCGTTGGGCCATGGACTTTACTTAACCAGTCCGTCAACTGATCGCCATTTTCCACCGTGGCAGAGAGGGCCAGCAGTTGAATCTCCGGCGGACAGTAAATGATCGACTCCTCCCAGACCGTGCCCCGCTGGCGATCATTCATATAGTGGCACTCGTCCAGCACCACCGCCTCCACATCTTGCAGAGAGGTGCCCACCTCCCCAATGCGGGTGCCATAGAGCATGTTGCGAAAGATTTCCGTGGTCATCACCACCACGGGGGCATCCCGGTTGATAGCGGTATCCCCCGTCAGCAGCCCCACCTGATCAAAACCAAATTGCTCCCGAAAGTCCCGCAGCTTTTGGTTCGATAGGGCCTTTAGCGGAGTGGTATAAAACACCCGTTTACCGTTCGCTAGGGCGCGGTGGATAGCATATTCCCCAATCAGAGTCTTCCCCGATCCGGTAGGCGCACAGACCACGACGGACTTTCCCTCATCCAATGCGTGAACAGCGTCGAGCTGAAATTTATCAAGGGGGAACGGAAATAATTCGGCCAAATCACGCACGGAACTGCCTGGAAACTGGGGACATCGCCATTTTAGTGCGTCTATGCAGTGTCGAAACTTCTGGCCCTAGCAGATTGATTGCCCCTGGGAGCCTCTACCCAGATTCGGAATAGGAATTGCGCTGAAACAGATCGACCGGATTGAACAGTATGGAGATGACGTGGCAACAGCCGGAAATTCGCCCATATTCTGGCGTAATCGCCTTTTGGGAAACTTCTGGCAGAAAACGGAGTCATGCCATCCAGGCAAGAGGGTGCTCCATGAACGATCACTGAGATGATCTCAAACCTGCAATTCGGCCTCGATCAAGGCGCAGGAATCATCGGGGGCGACTACCTAATTTGCCAGTAAAAATCAGTGCGTGAACTTATGGGTCAGATAATGCTTCGTTCTCTATTAAATGGGATTTCCCTATGGGTATTGGCGGCCTTGATTGCGCCCCTATTTGCTCCGGTCCTGATGGGGACCACCGCTCAAGCGGCTGCCGACAAGGGACAATCTCCCTTTTCCCAACCTGGATTTTCGCAGTTAACGGCGGAGGCTCAGCTTAAGGACGACGACGACGACGATGACGATGATGACGACGACGATGATGATGACGACGACGATGACGACGATGGCAGCAGTAGCAGCGGTAGTAGTCAAACTACGACCACCACAACGACCACCACAACCCAGGTCAGCTACACCGACATCACTACCACCTACTGGGCCAGTAGTTTCATCTATCGGTTAGCAGCGGTAAACGTAGTCAGCGGCTTCCCCGAGGGAGAATTCTTGCCCAATGCCTACCTTACCAAAGGCCAATACGCGGCTTTAGTGAGCCGTGCCTTTAACCTGCCCGCTGTGCGCGAAGTGACCACCCTCCGCACCGTATCCCAGTTCTACTGGGCCTACAGTGCCATTCGCCAAGCCTATTCCATGGGCTTTTTGAATGTGGAAAGTGGCACCTTCAATCCAGAAGCCACCATGACCAAGCTGGATTTGTTGGTGTCGGTGGCCCAAGCTCTGGGCTACACCGAGGTCACCTCTGGCAAGAGTGTGGATGAGTTGCTCAGTGTCTTCACCGACGCCAACACCATCCCCAGCCAATATCGCGTCATCATCGCGGCCCTAGTGGAAAAAGGGGTGATGGTTAACTACCCCAACGTCTCCCAGTTGAATCTGTCTTCACTGGTGACGCGAGCGGAGGGTTGCGCCCTCCTGTACCAAGCTATGGTTAGCCAGGGCTTAGTGGAAGAGATCACCTCCACCTACATCGTCAATACCTCAACTGTTACGGAAACTGACACAGGTGTCATCGGCAGCGACGATGACGACGATGACGATGACGACGATGACGACGATGACGATGACGACGATGACGACGATGACGATGACGATGACGACGATGACGGTCAGCGTCAGAACTGCAATCAGGGCATCGGCAACGGTCCTGAAGGGTGTGATCCGGGCAACTCTAGCCCCCGAGGCGGCAGCAATGACGAAGATGGCCGCACACCGGGGACTCCACCCACCCGCTAACGGTTCTGATTCATGAAGCGAGTCCGGGCATCTGACTCCATCGGTGAGATGCCCGGACTATACTTTGACCAATTCGCGTAGAGACCCGGATCCTTATTAATATGCAATTCTTGTGGGTCAGGCATCTTGCCTGACCATGTTCAGACTGTCGGACACTGTTATGGTCGCCACTGTTGCTAATCAATGGGTCGATACTCAGGAGGGGGACCATCCTAAAGTGATCGCTAAGGCCCGAAATATCTTGACCCAGGTCCATTACTGCACCCTCGCCACCTGTTCCCCTGAGGGGATACCCTGGGCCTCTCCCGTATTCTTCGCCTATGACTCAGACTGGCATCTTTACTGGTCTTCAGCCACGGCGTCCCAGCATTCCCAGAACCTCTATGACAACCAGGGGCGATGCGCGATCGCAATTTATGCCAGCAATCGTGCCGAAGGCCAGGGCCAGGGGCTTTATCTAGCCGGGACCGCTGGGGAATTGGATCCCGCAGCCATCCCAGAGATCATGACCCTACTGTTTCAGCGCGCCGACAACTGGCCCCAGCGTACCCCAACAGACTATCTGGGGGACTCGCCCCGCCGCATCTACCACTTTCGTCCCAATGCGGTATGGGTCACGGGGGAACGCCTTGCCATCGGCCCACAACTCATCGATACCAAAGTGCAACTCGATCTAGCACTGTTGCAAGGACACGCCCCCTGATATCACCCCTTAATCTCAAGTCCGGCCAAAGAACCACACAAGCCGATAAAACTCGGTTCTCCCCAGAATTGATACCGCTATTAATGGCACATCCCTAATCGGGAGCGGAGGCGGGATCGCAGGTGCCGCCTAGGCCGACCACAATCACGCAGGTGTTGGATACCAGCATGGCCTGCAAGGTCTCCCCAGTAGAACCCGTTTCCCCTGGTCCCGCCACGTAGAGGACTTGGTCGGGCACCATTACCCCTGCTTCCTGGGCTACGGTTTGAATCACTTGGGGATTTGTAGCGGATTCGGCAAAAATAGCGGGCACTTGGGCCGCTTTTACCTGCTCCACTAGAGCGGTGAGGCGGGCAGCTGTGGGCTGTTCCTGGGTGCTGAGACCACTCAAGGCTCCTGCCACCTCAAAACCATAGGCATCGGCAAAGTAGCGAAAGGCATCGTGGGTGGTTACCAATTGGCGGTTACCCTCGGGTACGGTGGCCACCTGTTCTCGAATCCAGTCATCTAAGGCCAGAAATTGCCCAGACAGTTTCGCCGTGCGGGTTTGATAGCGATCGGCTTCTGTTGGGTTGAGGGTCGCCAATTCTGTCCCGATGGCCTCTGCGATCGCGGCGCTGTGGACCGCACTCTGGTACACGTGGGGATCGGGCACCAAGGCATCTGTTTCCCCGTGGCCGTGGTCATCATGGCCGTGGTCGTCATGGCCGTGGTCGTCATGGCCGTGGTCGTCATGGCCGTGGTCATCATGGCCGTGGTCGTCATGGCCGTGGTCATCATGGCCGTGGTCATGGTCGTGGGCAGCGGCCAAGAGCGGCTCGGGCACTGCCACCTCATAGATGGGCACCCGTGAGCCTGCCGTATTGGCCGAGGTCACCATTTGAATCACCCCCGGTGCGTAGTTATAGCCGTCATAGAGCACCAAGTCGGCTTCTTCAATAGCGCGGCGATCGGAGGGGGTGGGGCGATAGACATGGGGATCTTGCCCTGCCTCCAGAAGGCAGGTGAGATCGAGGGTATCAGCAGCAATCTGCTGTACCAGATCACAGATCACCCCGTTGGTGGCCACTACTAAGGGCCGATCGCCGTCGGGTTCGACAGATTCAGAGGCGGAGGGGGTAGAGGTGCTTGCGCCACACCCCGCCAGCCCTAGCCCTAGGCCGCCGATAACGACCATCCATTTCCCAATTTTCTGCAAGGTTTGACGCATCATAAAGTCCCTGTGTTGACCCTCACCAAGTTTGCTATGATTAGCGGACAAGCTTGAGAACGATTCTCATTCCACTTTGAATGATGTTAGACATCGAAAATTTATCTGTCAACTACCAGCGATCTTTGGCTCTAGAGGCGGTATCGCTGCAATTGGCTCCTGGGGAATTGGTGGGTCTCATTGGGCCGAATGGAGCGGGAAAAAGTACTCTGATTCAAGCCATTCTGGGCTTAGTGCGCTACCAGGGACGGGTGTTGTATCGCGGGGCTCCCCTGCGGTGGCAGCGGCAAAAGGTGGCCTATGTTCCCCAGCGATCGCAGATTGACTGGGACTATCCCGCCACCGCTTGGACCGTGGCCCTCATGTCCCAGACCTTAGCGGCAGGCTGGCTTCATGCCCCCACGCCACAACAGCGGGGACGGGTCCGAGCCGCCCTAGAGCGGGTGGGGATGGCAACGCTGAGTCATCGGCCCATCGGTCAGTTATCTGGTGGGCAGCAGCAGCGGGTATTTTTGGCCCGAGCCTTAGCCCAGGATGCGGATCTCTTTTTGCTGGATGAACCCTTTACGGGTATAGACAAAAGAACCGAAGCCGTAATGTTGGAAATCTTTACTGAACTCAAAACCCAAGGCAAAACCCTGCTGGTGAGCTGCCATGAATGGGGGGAGGCACTACAACGGTACGATCGCCTACTGCTTTTGAATGGTCGGCTGTTGGCCAACGACAAACCCCAGGCAGTAATGACCCTGGAAAATATTCGCCAAGCCTATGGCGAAGCCTTCCGCACGATGCCAGACCGTCAGATGTCTCCTATGCCTACGCCTACGCCCTGGGCCAGTTAACCTGGCCTTACCCGCCAATGCCTAGTCGCCCAGCCAAACTGGGGGTGAGGGGAGCCAAGGTAGCCAGCATGAGAAATAGGGCCAAGAGTCCCAGGGCTGCCCGAGCGTCGTTGGGCTCCGTCAGTTCGTTTTCCGCCGGACGCTCCAGGGTGCGCTGGAGAAACAAAATCAGGACGGACCAGTATAAGGCCAGGGGATTGGCCAGGGATGCGATCGCGAGCACGATCAGCGTAATGACCGTCGCCCGACCCGCTACTTTGCGACCATAAATAGCCTGCACAATCCGGCCTCCATCCAGTTGGCCAGCGGGCATCACATTCAGGGCAGTGATCACTAGCCCCAGCCAGCCAACGAGGGTCAGGGGATGCACATCCACTAAGGGTTGGGACAGGGCTGAGCCGAGGACGCTCTTAGCCAAAGCCCCCACCAAGATCGAGCCCTGGAAAAACTGGGCTGGGACCTGAAATTGACTGCCGGGGTGGGAGAGGACTAAGCCCATAAACAACATGACCAAAGACACCAGCCCCCCTGCCGCTGGACCCGCGATCGCGACATCAAATAGCGTGCTGCGGTCTGGCAGGTTCGACTCAAACCGGGTCACTGCCCCAAAAGAGCCAATCTGCCAAGTTGGCAGAAAAAAGGGCCAGCTCAGTTTCACCTGCCGCCACCGCGCCATCCACCAATGACCCACCTCATGGGCCACCAGGATGAAAATAATACCCGCCGCTACCGGCCACACCTGGATCCATTGATTCGGCGTGGCCGCCAGATCAATACCCATCAACAGGCCACTTGCTTCCAGACAAGTGAGCAACGTCATCACCGCCAACACTACCGCCAGTACCTTCTGCGGCGTAGTCAGGGGGCTGGGGTCGGTCTCGCTGGGCAACGCCACTACCACGGGCTTGCTACTGGGGTCTTGGATCAAAAACAGCCGATAGCGATCTCCCACCCGCTCCGCCTTCAGGGCGTTGAGCTTTATTAGAGTGTCCTCTGGAGTGCCCCTGAGATTACCCCGAAAAATAGCCCCCTGTTGATAGGGCACCGTCTCAGTGCGAAAGAAGGTATCCACACCGAAAATACCCTCCAGGGCAGTGCGATCCGCCGCTGGTATCTCGGGAATGGCTTCAACGGCATTGCTGGCTATAGTTGCCCCAGCAGTCGATTCTGCCGCATCATCCGAGCCATGACTTGCTGACTCCCCTGATACCTCATCCGGACCCCTAGCATCGGCATCGGTCACCCCATCGGTCTGGGTTAGTGCTGCTGCCCGCTGGGCCAACAGTTCTGCCTGTCCCAGTTTGCGTAATTGGCGTCCTAGATAGACGTAAATACCCGCCGAGCCCAGAACTAACCCCAACACCACCGCCAAGTTGAGGTATACCCCCAGGGCAAACAAGGCAAAAAAGAGTAGCCAGGGAGCCATCAAGACAACGGACTGGAGCCAAGCAAAAAGCCCCAGCTTGCCATAGGGCCAAGCTCGATAGAACCCCCAGCCCAATAATCCCACCGCAGCCAACAAAAGCAGCAGGGTAATCATGCCCTAACCCCCAACGCGCCAGTTCTCAGGTCCAGATACATCCGGCCTTGATGACCGATGATTATTGCCAGACATTGAATACTTTAACTGAGTCGAGTCCCCGCCCCATCGCACTATCCCGTTCGGATATCCCCTCGCATTCTGGGATTCCCATTGTTCCTATGCTTCAGAAGCGCTAAATTGAGCGAGAATTCTGGCTTCATTGTGATCTGTGTATCGGGATCTGGATTATCGAGATCTGGATTATCGGGATCGGGATCTGCTTATCGAAATCTACGGGATCCGGGATCTATACCAAGTCCAGAAGTGGAGTTTCCCCGGCGGGGAAACTCCACTTCTGGACTTGGGCAAGGTTTATAGCGATCCTGCATGAGCTTTGAGCAAGCGTTTTGTTCCGTGGGTTACGCTTCGCTTCACCCACGCTACGAAGATCTTCAGAAATCAAATGGGATTGCTATGTATTATCGGAAACTATGATCGCCCATGGCTGCTGACGCTGAAACCCCTCATCCTACCGCTGAGCCTGGGGAACCCGCTTTCCAGGACGCCAAATCTGATGCCGCCAAATCTAATGGCACCCTCCCCCATGGGCAGTCTAGCGCCCCAGCCCTAAAGCCCTTCTCCGCCGCCAACACCGATGGGAGACATCACCCAGATTCTTCTAAACAAGATCCTTCTAAACCGATACCGAGTCGTGAAGGGGATATGCCCGCCATGATCCCGCGCCCCGCACTGTGGGTACAGCCCACAACTTCCCTAGCCTTAACGCTGTTGGTGGGCATGGTGGCACTGCTGGCGGGCTTTGTCCTAGATAGCAACTGGCTCATTTTGGCCGGGGCTTTAGTGACGGTTAGCCTATCTTGGCGGCTCCTATGGCCCTCCCTGCGGGGACTACTGGTACGACTCTCTCCCCAGCAGCAGGTCTTACTCATTGTTGTGCCCGCTTTCTTGCTTGGCAGCTTTGGACTCATGCGGGCAGTGGGTCTGACCCAAGCCATCCTAGTCTGGGGGCGCACAATTCGCTGGGAGGTGGTCGGTGCCCTAGGGGATTTTTTAGGAGCCTTTGGGCAGATTTTTGTGGCGATGCTGGCCCTCTATGTAGCTTGGCAGCAGTACGTCATTTCCCGCGATCTGACCACCCAGCAAAACCGCATTACCCAGCAGCAAACTATTGACGCCTACTTTCAGGGTATTTCCGAATTGGTACTCGATGACGAAGGCATGTTGGAGGACTGGCCCCAAGAGCGGATCATTGCGGAAGCCCGCACTGCCGCTATCCTGACCAGCGTAGACGCTTCCGGCAAGGCCAAAGTTATTCGCTTTTTATCGCGGTCAAAACTGCTGACGCCCTTGAAGCGCGACCGGCACCTAGGCCGCCCCATTCTGGACGGCGAAGGGGGCTATGCCGAAGACCGTGCCCAGGGTGTCCGGGTGATTGACCTAAATACCGTCCTTGCGGGGGCTGATTTGGCAGGTAGCGATCTGCGCTGGGCTGAACTGAGTGAAGCCAACCTCGTACGAGCTGACCTCAGCCGCTGCGATCTAGCCCGCGCCGATCTCAGCCGCGCCATCCTCTACTGCGCTCTGCTCAACCAAGCTGACCTGATGAATACACGGCTGTTTTACGGCTCTATCGAAACAGCCTCTCCCCGTAGCCGCACCGAGTTGCCCGACTACGGGACAGGAGCCCACACTGGAGCAGTGGTAGAAGGGGCCAATTTCTTCCAGGTCAAGCGCCTATCGGAGGAACAACGCCAATATTGTTGCCGCTGGGGTGGAGAAGCCACCCGCCAGACCATTCCCGGTGGCTGTGACGGCATCCCCAACTGCTTGGACTCCTGAGACCACATTCTGTCCATAGGCTCCGATGCGTTGGGCGCACAGCCGTCATGGACATTGCCTTGAAGGACTGGCTTGAATGGGATGTCATAGGAAGACCTTCAGGGAAGGGGTTAACCTGGGGCGCGATCGCACTTCATGCCAGCCTGAACCGGATCAAAGCCCTTAGGAAAATGAGTCTCCTTGGGATCATAATCCGCATCTTGAAGCATCGCCCCTGCCAACTGAGTTTCCCGCAAGTCGGTCCCGATCAGCATTGCCCCTCGCAGATCCGCCTCAGTTAAATCCGCTTCCCGCAGGCAGGCATAGCTCAGATCTGCCCCCCGCAGATTGGATCGATTGAGCTTAGCTTCCCGCAGGTCGGCATAGCTCAGGTCTGACCCCTTCAAATCTGCGCCAATGAGTTCCACCGCCGCCAGCGCCGCATTCGTAAAGGCTCGTTCACCGGCACTATAGGCCCGCAATAGGGCCTTGGTCGTGGTGATCACGCCATCATCCATGGGTTGATTGGTATTCACCTGGATATCTGCCATCTGCTATCCCATTCCGCCATCATCTTGATGACGCACTATTTTCCTGTTGTCAGTCCTGTTGTCAGTCCTGTTGCCAGTGTAGTGCCCGTCAGTTCCGTCGGATCATCAGGCGTACTGAGCAGTCGTTCCATAAAGATTAAGTCCAACCAGCGCCCAAACTTATAGCCGACTTGGCGCAGGTGGGCGACCTCCTCAAAGCCTTGGCGACGGTGGAGGTGCAGGCTCACAGCATTATCGGCGTCAATGCCCGCCACAATGGCATGATAATCCCTCGCCTCAGCCGCTGCCACCAAGGCCGCTAGCATCTGCCCTCCGAGGCCCTGCCCTTGGGCTGCGGAGGCAATGTGGATGGAATTTTCCACGGTGTATTTGTAGGCGGCCCAAGCCCGAAAGGGACTCAGGGAACCAAAGCCAACCACTTGGTCCCCCGTTTCTGCCACCAGCACCGGCAACCCAGCCGCCACTTTGGCCCGATACCAATCCTGACGCATGGCTAGTGTGTGGGGCGCATAGTCGTAGACGGCGGTGGTGTGGAGAATGGCGTGGTTGTAGATTGCCAGAATAGCGGGCAGGTCTGGTTCAGCGGCGGGACGAATCTGGGCCATAGCGGGCAGTGGGGTCAAAGGACAGATAGCACCGATGCGTGGATGGCTCCGTTGCTAACGACCACACCTCGGTTGTCCATCATTTTGACGCCGGAGTAGAAATCCAGGGGCTTACCGTGCATGTCGGTCACCTTGCCCCCGGCCTCTTCCACCACAATGGCACCAGCGGCGTGATCCCAAATTTTTTCCCGATAGTCCGGATATTTGGGGGAGGGGAGGCGCAGGTAGAGAGCTGCTTCTCCAGCGGCGACGGTCCCGTACTTGGCCTGACTGTCCATGCGGACTGAGGCTTGAGTGATGCCTGCCGCCTTGGCGACCGCCTGCTGTTGGGCCTGGTTGCCGTGGTTGGCTTCTACGCTTTCTACGAACCGCAGTCGCTCCGTATCCCCTGGCTGTACTACGTGAATGCGCTGGGCTGGACCATCGCTGAGGGATTGCATCGTGGTGCCTTCTCCGCGCACCGCCACGAATAGCAGTCCAGGATCCCCTTCCCCAAAGGCCAAGGCAGGGCAGCCTAGGACCCCCACCTTCAAGTCGCCATCTTCAATCAGGGCTAATGCGATCGCATATTGATCACCCCGGAGAAAGCCCTTAGTGCCATCAATGGGGTCTAGGGTCCAAAAGCGTCGGCCCACATTGCCATTGCCGTGATCAATCCACTGAGCCACAAGGTCGGGGGTAGCTTCCGCAATGTGGGCTTTGACGAAGGCCGTAACCTGCTGTAAGCGACTGGCCATCTCTGGCTGACGCAGATCAGCGGCATCCTCCTCCCCCACCACCGGGTCGGCCCCAAATGCCGCTGCTAAGGCACAGCAAATGATCGCCTGGGAGCCATAGTCCGCCACGGTCACTGGACTGTTATCAGACTTTTCCATCGCCTCGGGCACCATATCCCGCCGCACCGCTTCACACAGTTTGGCAGCCAGGATGACGGCCTCTACCGCTACTGCCCGCTCTTGCTCATAGGCCATGGATATCTTTACCACTTAAAAGGTCAGCCCTAGTTTACCCCTGTCCTAGTTGGTAATCTCTGTTAATTACCCCAGTGCTCTGTCAATCCTCAATTGGTAGGTTGGGTTCAGCGCTAGCGGAACCCAACCTAGCCCACTGCTGTTGGGTGACCCTTCGTTTCACCCAATCTACGAGTACCCTAATCTTTAGTCTTGACGCTGTACTAGGCGTGAGGGGGCAGCGCCAAAACCACCCATTTACTAAAGCAGGAACCCTTATAGCGATATGCAGATGGATTACGTACATTCCTGAGGGCGCACAGCCGTGTGCCTCTACCGTAGGCGTACTGGATTGAGATCAATACCGCTATATAGCGGTTCCCTAATGTATGAGGTACACCTCAACTTAATGACACTTTGGCGAACAAGGGGCTTAAGCCCCTTGCCTGTACTTAACCCGAGTGAGAACCGCTATATGTGACATAGACTTCCCTTTCTGCCTTCTGCCTTCTGCCTTCTGCCTTCTGCCTTCTGCCCTCTGCCTTCTACCTTTCAGTCCTAGGGGTTACGGCAACTGGGACACCGTTGGCCTGTAGAGACTGGGAGAGGGCTTGCAAGGTTCTAACCAAGGTTGTGGCCACCGCGCCCCCGGAGCGATCGCTGGGGGTCTGGGTTTGGACACAGGTGAGAAAGTGTTGGCAGACCTGCTGGAGGGGTTCACCGGCAGGGACGGAGATCACCGTCCGGTCTAGAGAGGTGGGCAGAAAGTAGCCGTCGCCGCTGGGTTCAAACTGTCCCTGTTGTAATACCAATGGGTCTGGTTGTAGCTCATCCATGATTAGGGTGCCGCGATCGCCCACTAGGCAAAGTCGCCGTTGCTTGTCAGGGTTAGCCCAACTCAGATGTATCGTAGCCTGGACGCCGCTGGGGTACTGCAATCGTGCCCACACTGTATCCGCTAGTCCTTGGGGAAAGTGGGGATTGGGGGCCTGGGGCTGGAGCCAGACTTGCCCTTGGGCTGCAACGGTTTGGGGGGTTTCCCCTAGCCAGTGGTTAAAGATGGCAATGTCGTGGATGGCCAGATCCCACAGGGCATCGACATCGGGCCGGACGGGACCCAGGTTGGTGCGGGCGGCGTAGCCGTAGCGCAATGCCCCTAGGCGGTGAGCCGCCACCACTGTCTGCCCCTGCTCAACCACGGGATGGAATAGGTAGGTATGGTCAATCACCAGTTGGCGCTGGTGGGTTTGGGCTAGGGCGTAGAGGGCTTCACAGCTTTCGGCTTCTAGGGTCAGGGGCTTTTCTGCAAGAACGTGTTTGCCTTGAGTCAGGGCAGCGACGATCAACGGGTAATGGCTGGTGGCGGGGGTCGCAATGACGACGGCATCCACCGTGGGCAGGGCCATGACTGCGGCCCCGTCGGTGCTGAGATGGATGGCGGCATCTAGGTTAAAGCGATCGCGGATTGTGGCCAGATGATCGGCACGGGGATCTACCACTGCCACGACTTCTGCATCCGGCAGGTGGAGAAAATTCCGCAGTAGATTGACACCCCAACGTCCGACGCCAAATACCGCCAGCCGCACGCGATCGCCCATAGTGCTGTCCCTAGTGGTGATTTTCTATGTCAGGACTCACCTTAGCGCGCTTCGCTTAACTTTTCGCCCTACTTTCGGTCCTAGTCTCGGGTCTTAAGATCAGAATCTGGCCCAAGCGGGCTGCCAGATTGCATGGCGGTATAGGCGACCTGGGCTGCGGCCTGTTCGGCCAGCTTTATGGAACGGCCTTTGCCCGTGCCCCAGCATTGGTCTTGAAACCAGACTTCGGCCCGAAAACGATGGTCATCACCGTGGATTTGGCTGACTTCGGTGACCTGATAAAGGGGCAGGGTTTTGTAGTGGGCCTGGGTGAGTTCTTGCAAAGCCGCCTTGTAGTTTTGGCGGGTGGGGTCTTGGCGCAGGGCCGTGGCCATGGGTTCTAGGTAGTTGTCGAGCCAAGGACGCACCAAGCTGAGGTTGTTTTGGCTTAGGTATAACGCCGCCAAGATCGCCTCCATCATGTCCGCAAGGCGGGCAGGACGGGCGGCCTGATCGCCCTCGGCACTGGCGGAAATTTGCAGAAAGGGTTCTAGCCCCAGGCGCTCGGCTAACTCTGCCAAAATGCGATCGCTAACCAGGTGCGATCGCAATGCCGACAGTTCCCCGACGGAGGCATCGGGGTAGCGCTCCATGAGAAACTCTGCCGCCGCCAGTCGCAGTACCGCATCCCCTAGGAACTCTAGCTGCTCGTTATTGCGGGTGGCTGACACCGATACGTGGGTAAGGGCTTGATCGAGCAAGTCCCACTTAATTGCCACCGTCTCGGGGAGTCCGAGGCGGGCAAGGCAACGCCGTAGATATAGGGGCGGATCGAGCAGGAAGTCTGTGGAGTTAGGGGCAATCATGGCATCGGGCAACAGGACTCAATTCCCTGCTGGGGGAGGGCGGAAGAGGGTAGGGAACTAGAACAGGTTGGACGGGCGCGGCAGAATAGCAAGCCTATTTCTGCCGCAGAGGACTAGTACTGGGCGGCGTAAATACTCTGACCGTTTCATCGTGGCACACCTCGGCCCCTCACCGTTCGGCTGAGCTCACGCCGAAGCCCTAGCCCTCTCCCAGGGGGCGAGGGGACCGGAAAATGTTGGGCTGGTGCGGCAGAATCGTAAGCTTATTTCCACCAGGCAGTACGAGGGGCTGTGGACAATCAAAACCAGATTCCTGGTTATGGGGCGGTTACAGCCCCTAGCTTGATTCCCTAGGGTAGGCGTGATCATACCTACCCCGCAAGGGTTTCCCCATTAATTATCCCCACGCCCTAGTGGTTGCTGTGGAGCACCTGGCCTAGGGCCGTCAGCAAGGTTTCAACCCGATCGGGGTGGCTATTAGCCCCCATCAGCCCCACTCGCCAGACCTGACCCGCTAGGTCACCAAGACCACCACCGATCTCGATGTTGTGCTCTGTCAGCAGCATACGGGCAATAGCCTTAGCATCTACCCCGGCGGGCACTCGGACGGTGGTTAGGGTCGGCAAGCGAAATTCTTCTTCTACATGACAGGACAACCCTAGATCTGCCAAACCCGCCCAGAGCAGTTCAGCGGTGCTCTGATGGCGCTGCCAACGGGCTTCTAGCCCTTCCTCCGCTAGCAGGCGCAGGGCTTCCCGCAGGCCGTAGGTGAGATTGACGGGGGCAGTGTGATGATAAACGCGATCGCTGCCCCAATACTTTCGCAGCAGGTTGGCATCCAGGTACCAGTTCGCCACAGGGGTTTTGCGACGGGCCAGCTTTTCCTCCGCCCGTGCCCCCAGTGTGAAGGGGGAAACCCCAGGGGAACAGCTCAACCCCTTTTGGCTACAGCTATAGGCGAGATCTACCTGCCATTCATCCAGAAAAATGGGCACCCCCCCCAAGCTGGTGACGGTATCGACGATCAGCAGGCAGTCAAATTCTCGGCAGAGGGCACCGACCCCCTCCAAAGGTTGCCGTGCTCCAGTAGAGGTTTCGGCGTGGACCAGGGCTAGTACAGCCGGACGGTGTTCGATTAAGGCAGCGCGAAGGGCCTCCAGACTAAACACCTGTCCCCAGGATTGGTGAATGGCGCGCACATCACCACCGTAGCGCTTGGCCATATCTACTAAGCGATGGCCAAAGTAGCCCATGACGCCGACCAAAACGCGATCGCCCGGTTCTACCACGTTTGCCAGGGTAGCCTCCATCGCGGCGGATCCAGTTCCCGGCACCGGGTAGGTCAGCTCGTTGCTGGTCTGCCATGCGTAGCGCAGCAGGGTCTGCACCTCATCCATCATGGTCAGATAGGCGGGATCAAGATGCCCGATGGGCTGGTGGCCCATGGCTGCCACCACTACTGGGTCGGCATTGGAGGGGCCAGGGCCTAGCAGCAGGCGCTCAGGCACCACAAGAGGGGCGAGGGAACTGCGGTGGGCGGTGTTGATAGTAGGGGTAGTGCGAGATAGAATTGAGGGCATAATGTTAAATTTTGCGATGTTTTAACCCGTGAGGTGGTATGGCAATCCTATTTAATTTTTGAAGGCATTCGTAGCGTGGGTGAAGCGAAGCGTAACCCGCGAAGACGCTTGCTTAAAGCTCATGCAGGATCGCTGATAGATATCGTCTCATACTCTGAATCCAGCTTAAACAGTCCTCAAGTCTCTACTAAATCAAAATTACTATTTCGAAAAGCTCACCAGAGTGGCTTGAGGGCAGAGCAACCCAATGCCGTGCTGAGGGGGTTGCAGCGCCAAAGTCTCTGGATGTTGGGGGAATTTAGAGTGGCACCCAGCCGAGACTATCGAGACTATAACGTTGTCTAAATCCAAGCCCAGCTTCGCCAGAGGGCAGGGACGATCAAAATAATTGGGGAGGATGGGGCCACTCGGTGGAACTCAGGGCTGGGGCTTTGGTTTTCTCCAAGTCCTGAGGATCGCCAAGTGCTTCAAACAATTCGTCCATGGCATTCATGTCGAGGGGCTGAAGTTTAGCTTGGGCACTGGGCTTGGGTAAGCGCCAGTTGTAATGGTTGGGAGTATTGTCCATTGAGGAGTAGGTAAAGACTGACATCTTGAGTTACATCCTGATGGTGAGAGATCACAATGACCGATCTTCAGTGATCATACTGGGGGTAGCCCTAGAGCTACGTGATATCCCCAAAACTGCTTGGAGATCTAGATCTGAGGGTACTCGTGATCTAGATCAAGTTGCCTCGGGGATGTCCCAGGTTTTCTGTCCTTCACTTCGCGCTTGTCCCTAGAATATCCGCATAATCTGGGAGAGTTGTATTTTGTATCATACATAACGTTTTCCCTTGGGGAAGGAATTCGTCCCTGGGATAGAGGGCATCCGGTGAGATCGCTCTAACAATGGGGCCAGTGGTAGCGGGAGTACGGGGACAGATACCCTGGGAAACTAGCCTGAGCAAGACTAGGACGGCAGTAAATACATGACGCTTCATCAGGAAAGATCTATGGACAGTGGTCGGAAATCAGAGACACTCCTATCCTTAGACCCATCGAGTCCACCGATGCCCTGGCACCATTTAGAAGCTGAGGCGATCGCTCAAAAGCTAGATGTGCGATCGCAGGTGGGGCTCTCTAGTGAAGAGGCCCAAGCCCGCCTCAGCCATTATGGGGCCAATGCACTGAAGGGCAAAGCCAGTAAGCCTGCCATCCTGCTGTTTCTATTGCAATTCAATCAACCCTTGCTCTACATCCTGCTGGTGGCGGGTTTGATCAAAGCCTTGCTGGGGCAATGGGTCAATGCCGGGGTGATCTGGGGTGTCACCGTCATCAACGCCATTATTGGCTTTGTGCAGGAATCTAAGGCAGAAAGTGCGATCGCGGCCTTAGCCTCAGCGGTAGAAACCGACGCCATGGTCCGCCGCAATGGCCAAATGATGCAAGTCTCCTCACGGGATCTAGTGCCGGGAGACATCGTACTCCTCACCTCCGGCGACAAAGTGCCCGCAGATCTACGCCTAGTGCGCTGCCGCAATCTCCAAGTAAACGAATCGGCCCTCACCGGAGAATCCGTAGCGGTGGAAAAGCAGGCGAATCTGTGCCTGCCCGAAGACACGCCCCTAGCGGAACGCCACAACATGGCCTACGCCGGGAGTTTTGTCACCTTTGGCCAAGGGGAAGGTTGGGTAATCGCCACCGGGCTCCAAACCGAAACGGGGCGAATCTCCAAGCTGATGGACGAAAGCACCACTCTCGTCACCCCCCTGACCCGCAAATTTGATCGCTTCAGCAAAACCCTGCTGTACATCATCCTCAGCGTTGCTGCTTTTACCTTTGTCATCGGCCTCGGCTATGGCAACTCCCCCATTGAGATGTTTGAGGCGGCAGTAGCCCTAGCGGTCAGTGCCATTCCCGAGGGACTACCAGCGGTGGTGACCATTACCCTAGCCATTGGCGTCTCCCGTATGGCCCGCCGTAACGCCATCGTCCGGAAACTTCCAGCAGTGGAAACCCTGGGCAGCGCTACCGTCATCTGCTCCGATAAGACCGGAACCCTGACGGAAAACCAAATGACGGTGCAGAGCCTTTTTGCCGGTGGGCACCATTATTCTCTTACCGGAGAGGGGTATACCCCGATTGGTGAGGTGCGCGACGGCGAAGAGGAAACCGTTCCCCCCGAACACATACCCCTTCCCTTAGTCCGTTGTTTGCACACTGGAATGCTCTGCAACGACTCAGAACTAGAACATAAAGCAGGGCAATGGGTGGTTGTGGGAGATCCGACAGAAGGGGCGTTGCTAGTGGCGGCCCGTAAGGCGGGCTTTGACCGAGCCGAGTTGCAGCAGACCTATCCCCGACTGGATAGCCTACCCTTCGAGTCTGAGTTTCAGTACATGGCCACCCTGCATCGGGGGCCAGAGGGTCGAGTCCTGTTGGTTAAGGGCTCTACGGAAGCGATCTCGGCTCGCTGTGAACGGATCTTAATGGCGGACGGGGCAGAAGTTCCCGTAGATCGAGACCACATCCTAACGCAGGCGGAACGGATGGCCTCTCGGGGACTGCGGGTGCTAGCCTTTGCCACCAAGCCCCTTGAGCAGGATCAAGTAGACCATGGCGATCTGGAAACGGGGTTAGTGTTCCTGGGCCTCCAGGGCATGATCGACCCTCCTCGGGCCGAAGCGGTTGCAGCGGTGCGCGCCTGTCAGTCAGCGGGTATCCAGGTGAAGATGATCACTGGAGATCACCGGGTGACAGCGGCGGCCATTGCTCAGCGCATGGGGCTCAGCAGCGAAGACCCCATCCTCGCCTTTACGGGCAAAGACCTCGCCACCCAAAACAAATCCGAGCTCGCCAATGCGGTGCAGGACGGCGCAGTTTTTGCCCGAGTGGCACCGGAACAAAAACTGCGCCTCGTCGAAGCACTTCAGCTCAAGGGCCACGTAGTGGCAATGACCGGGGATGGGGTGAATGATGCCCCGGCTCTGAAACAGGCGGACATTGGTATCGCCATGGGGAAGGCCGGAACTGAGGTGGCCAAGGAAGCCGCTGACATGATCTTGACGGATGATAATTTTGCCTCTATCGAGGCGGCGGTGGAGGAGGGACGTGCTGTTTTCCGCAACTTGATGAAGGCGATCGCCTTTATCCTGCCGGTAAATGGTGGCGAGTCCATGACCATTTTGCTCAGTGTGCTGATCGGACGGGGGGATATGTTGCCGATTCTCTCTCTGCAAGTCCTCTGGCTCAATATGGTGAACTCCATTGCCATGACGGTGCCGTTGGCCTTTGAGCCTAAATCCCACACCTTGATGCAGCGCCCCCCCCGCCTACCCAATCAGCCGTTGCTATCCAAAAATTTGCTTAAGCGGATTGGGTTAATTTCTCTCTTTAACTGGATTTTGATTTTCGGCATGTTCGAGTGGGTCTGGCAGAGTGCAGGTAGTATGGGCTGGATTGCCCCTGACCTAATGGGAACAGGTGCGGAACGGGAGCAGACCCTAGCCCTGGCCCGCACTATGGCTATCCAGGCGCTAGTAGCGGGGCGGATTATCTATCTCTTTAGCATCAGCCAGTTTTGGGACAGTGTGGTCGCTAAGATGCGGGGGGTGGCGGTACCCTGGGGGGATGCCTCTGCCATTGGCTATGGCATTCTAGCCGCGATCGCATTTCAGTTCATCTTCAGTCAGTGGGGGGTGATGAACTTCCTATTTTTGACGACGCCTTTGGATGGGCTACAACTGCTGATCTGTATCGGGGCGGCACTGCCCATGACGTTGGTAGCGCTCCTCGCCAACCATCTCAATCCTCAAAACTAAAGATAGTGACGCCACAGTTCTCTGGCGTCACTCTGGCGTCACTATTCCTCCTTCCGCTTTGCTACTCTCGGAATGACAAATGTGACTTTGACTTTTAAAACAGCCTCTAATGTCGGGAGGGTGCGATCGCACATTTCCGAGAATCTTGATGGGCCTGACGTTGGGAGGCAACCACATCCGTAATAGCAATTGTCAGATCCGCCGTGAGGGCCGCCGCCGCCACCTTGAGACCATCGCAAGGCAGTTGATCCTGGAGATAGGCGGCCACATCCAGGGATTTGCCAATAGAGACATCCACATGGGTACCCCAGCCCACCGAAGGATCGCTATAGTGAATTCCCACCGGTACAATTTTCACCCCTAGACGCTCCGGCATCGACTCCGCCTGTACCGCCATTCGCGCCAGACCAGGCTTCAGCCGATGGATCTGACCATCCCGAAAAATATCGCCCTCGGGGAAGATAACCAGCATCGCCCGCCGCCGCATCAGATCAATACCGTGGCGCAAACTTGAAATAGTGGGATGACGGGTATTAACCGGGAATCCCCCCAAGCGCCGAATAAACCAGCCCTGAATACCCTGAACCTCATCGGAAGTGACCATGAAGTGGAGATCACGCCCCGTCACCGGACGCCCTACCGCCATGGGCAAGAGGATGGAATCCCAGCGGGAGCGGTGGGTAGGAGCAAGGATGATTGGTCCCTGAGTAGGTAAGTTGTCTTGACCGGAAATGGTGATGCGACCAAAGTAGGTGGGCAACACCAAGCGTCTCCCCAGAAAATAAATTAGAGGGGTGAGCCAGGGAGAACAGCGGGAGGTCGTGGACGAGTGGGAGTCTGACGGCTTCGGGTGAGATTGTGTCTGGTGAGATTGTGTCTTGGACACAGAGGTAAGAGGTAGTGTGAGTTTCGCGACCATTGCCTGTGAAATACTCCCCAACGACTGAGATGGGCTGTGGCGGCTACTCCTTCAGGGTAGGGAAAAGCCCGTACTGATGGTCTCTGGACAGGACAGTTGGCAGGGTGTCCTGGGCTACTGTTTTTCCAGCTCCCGCTGACTGCCCTTGATGGTATCGTGTCCCAGTATTTTCCCGAAACCCCTCCTCGACAGAACTGCGGTTTATCTTCCTCACCCTGAGGGATGGTGATCTTGACTCTAGAAAGCGCATTCTGTTTCCCCGGTCTAGCATTCCTTGCGCCGCTGGGCAAACCAAGTTTGCAACTGTTGCCCACAGGGTACCCCCAAAATCCCCCCCAACACCGCCAGTCGATGATTAGAGGCGGCACTGTCCGGTAGATTCAGGACTGATCGCACCGCCCCCGCCTTGGCATCCTCTGCACCGTACACTAGCAGGCCGATACGACTGAGGATAATCGCCCCGGCACACATGGGGCAGGGCTCTAGGGTGACATAAAGGGTACAGCCCGCCAGGTGCCAATGGCCTAGGGACTGTCCCGCCGCCCGCAGCGCCAACACCTCGGCATGGGCGGTGGGATCCCCATCCGTTTCCCGGCGATTAGCCGCCTGGGCCAAAATCCGATCCTGAGCATCTACCACCACCGCCCCCACGGGCACCTCCCCCGCCTCTCCCGCCTGGGTAGCGAGATCCAGGGCTAGCGCCATCCATCGCTGGTGTCGCAGTAGAGTCGCGTCAGTCATTGAAAAGCCTCATTCTGTATTGATCGCGGAGCCCCGCGCCCCTACCCCTTTCTTGAATGCCGTTAGGCTATACACCCCCCATGAGATGATCTGCACTTATGCCGCGCCTAGGGATTCAGAAGGGGAGAGTCGGGATCGACACGCACAAATACCGCCAGATCCAGGGCTTCAGGCGTAATTTCAAACTGCAACACTCGCGCCGTGATGCCCAGATCGACCAGTTGCTTGAGGGTGAGTTGGTCCTGTACCCCTTCCACAAACCGATTGATCAATTGCCGGGGCACGGGTTGACCCTCTACCGCTACCAAAGGGTCCACCAAAACCAGACGATGGCCCTCAACGACCTCTAGACCCGACTCCACCGTGGCTTCAATAGCTTCCTGGAGTACTTGATCTTGCAAATCCACCCGTACCCGGATGCGATTGCCCCCCAGGAATTCTAATTGGGGATTGGTGAGGCGGTAGCGGTCTGCCTCTCGGGCTCCCACCTGGCCCGGTAGGCTAAAGGGTAGTTGGTCCAATAATTGCTGGACCCGTTGTGACTGGAGCAGGGTATTGAGATCCTCCAGTTTCAGGACCAAGTGGGCGGCGGATTGAATCGGCGCATCCAGGGCGAGGCGACCCTGCTGCACCCCCGGTAGGTCAATGTCGATGGGGTCGGTTTCTACATCAATGATGTCGATGCGTAACTCTGGCACCGGATAGATTCCTCGTCCTGCCAGCCGCACCCGCTCTACCCGGCCCTGCAAAATCTGGAAGTTGGGGGCGTTGTCGATGCGCACGTCGAGAAAATCTGCCCGGACAAGGCGTTCTCGAATTAGCCCCTCAGCGACGTGATCTGCCACGATGCCGACGGGGGACACCAGGGTAAACAGCCCTGACAGGACAATGGTGAAGAGTTCAATCACTGGGTCAATGCCTCATGAATCCAGCCCTGCAAGGTGGGTACCACATCCGCCAAGGCGAGATCTTGAGATGCCTTGGTGGCCCGCTTTACCACCTCTACTTTGCCCTCCTTCAGCGATCGCCCGGTGACAATCCGGAAAGGAATGCCGATTAGCTCCGAATCCTTAAACTTCACCCCGGCCCGCTCGTCGCGATCATCCAGCAGGGTTTCAATGCCCGCTGCGTTCAAGTCTTGGTATAGCTGCTCAGCGGCGGCCATTTGGGTGGCATCGCCAATGTTGGGCACCACCACAATGGCTTGGTAGGGCGCGATCGCAATGGGCCAGACAATGCCATCCTTGTCGTAGGACTGCTCCACGGCGGCCTGGGCCAACCGGGAGACACCGACGCCGTAGCATCCCATCACCAAGGGATTTTCTTCCCCCGCCTCATTAGTGTAGGTGGCCCCCAGGGCAGTGGAGTATTTGGTCCCTAATTGGAAAATGTGGCCAATCTCAATCCCCCGCGCCGTTTGTAGGGTTTGGCTGGGGTCGTGCAAAGCGCGATCGCCCGCCTGGGCCTTGCGCACATCCACCGTGATTTTGGGTTTAGGAAAGTCCCGATTCCAGTTGCCGCCGACGGTGTGGTAGCCGGATTGATTCGACCCGGTGACGAAGTGGGTCAGGTCTACAGCGGTTTCATCCACCAGCCGCAGAAATTTGGGCTCAATCCCCGCCAGCCCCGCTTGAATATAATCATCTCCCAAATTAGGGGCCATGTAGCCCAGGGGCAGAGGCTTCGTCGCCCACTTGGCCTGGGCTTCCCCATCGGGCACCATCAGGGCTAGCACCGCCGTTGCCCCGTACTGGGGAGCCAGCTTCACCAGTTCGTTTTGTAGCTTCACCTCATTCACATCCTGGTCTCCCCGGATGCTGACCAACACCAGCACCGTTTTGCCATTGTCGTAGGCGACCTGATAGAGGACGTTCTTGACAATCTGAGTGGGGGAGCAGTTGAGGAAGTCCGCCAGGGTTTGAATTGTGGGGGTGTTGGGGGTTTCTAGGGTTTCAAAGGTGGTGAAGGGGGAGGCCACGGCCTCGGGGGGTTGGGACACCGCCTTTTCCACGTTGGCGGCGTATTGGCCATCCTCGGTGTACAGCACCTCATCTTCACCAGCATCCGCTAGCACCATGAACTCCGTGGAGCCAGAGCCGCCGATGGCTCCAGAATCTGCTTCCACCGCTCGGAAGGCAAGGCCACAGCGCCGCAGGATAGTGCTGTAGGCTCGATACATCTCGTCGTAGGTCTGCTTCAGGCTCTCGGCGTCAGTGTGGAAGGAGTAGCCGTCCTTCATGATGAACTCCCGGCCCCGCATCAGGCCAAAGCGGGGCCGAATCTCATCGCGAAACTTGGTTTGAATCTGGTACAGATGCAGGGGCAACTGGCGATAGGAGCGGATCATCTCCCGCGCTACGGCAGTGATCACCTCTTCGTGGGTGGGGCCAAGGCCCATCTTCTGTTCCCGTCGATCCACCAGGGAGAACATAATGCCCTCGGCCTTGGTGTAGGTATCCCAGCGGCCTGACTCTTGCCACAGGTCCGCTGGCTGAAGTTGGGGTAGCAGACATTCCTGGGCTCCGGTGGCGTTCATTTCTTCCCGGACAATGGCGGAGACCTTGTTCAGCACCCGCAATAGTAAGGGTAGGTAGGCGTAGACGCCGCTGGCAATGCGCCGGATGTAGCCCGCCCGCAACAGTAACTTGTGACTGGGAATTTCTGCCTCGGCGGGATCTTCCCGCAGGGTCACAAAGAGCATCTGAGACAGTCGCATGGATTCCGTGTCCTTTTGGCCAAAGCTACATCTCAAATCAGTCTACCGGGAAGGGCTGGTTTTGCACGGCGGCAAGCCTAGATCCTTGGAAACTGGGGGCTTGGGGGGGGTAGTGGGGAGATGCCAGCGGCTGGCAATGGGCATCCGCCAACCCGTGCCAAAGGCACGATCGGTGACCTTTAATACCGGGGGAGCTTGGCGGCGCTTGAACTCAGCGCGGGACACCAAGCGAATGACCCGATCTACGATCTCGGGATCATGGCCTGCTGCCACGATATCTGTCACCGATTCGTGGCCCTTCACCAAGCGGTCCAAGATATCATCCAGCACCTCATAGCTGGGGAGGGAATCTTGATCCATCTGGCCCGGTTTTAGCTCAGCGCTGGGAGGTTTCGTGAGGATATTGGGGGGAATTACCGGAGTAACAGGGGTGCTAGGCAAGGGAAAGGGTAGGATCTCGGCTCCAGCCTGCGACTGGTTGAGCCACTGGCAGAGGGCATAGACACGGGTTTTGGGTACGTCAGCAATCACGGCGAGGCCACCGTTCATGTCGCCGTAGAGGGTGCAGTAGCCTACGGCCATCTCGGACTTATTGCCTGTGGAAAGGAGCAGGTGTCCGAACTTGTTGGCGATCGCCATGAGTAGGTTGCCGCGAATTCGGGACTGAATATTTTCCTCTGCTACGCCGAAGGCTGTACCTGCGAATAGGGGATCAAGGGTGCGATCGTAGCCCGTCATCAGTTCCCCAATGGCCAAGGTTTGGTGGTGGATGCCCAGGTTCTCTGCCAGGGCTTGGGCGTCGCTGAGGGAATGGTCAGAACTGTAGGGGGAGGGCATCAGCACCCCCAAGACGTTGTTGGGGCCGAGGGCCACGGTTGCGATCGCGGCTACCAGAGCTGAGTCAATGCCGCCACTGAGGCCAATCACCGCCTGGGTAAAGCCACATTTTTGAGCGTAGTCCCGCACCCCCAGCACCAGGGCAGACCAGAGTTCGGCGTTGGCATCGGCGATCGCGGGGGTTATGCTTCCAGCCTGTAAATCCTGGCGGCGGGGATCGTAGGTCAAGGTCAGCAGGTCTGGCTGAAAGGTACGGGCGCGCCCAACCACGGTTCCAGACCGATTAACGGCGACGCTGTTACCGTCAAAAATTAAATCGTCATTGGCTCCCACTTGATTGGTGTAGAGAATGGGCACGGCGAAACGGGCGGCGCTGTGGCCTAGCATGGCTTCGCGGGTAGCCTGTTTTTGCACAGTAAAGGGGGAGGCAGACAGGTTCACCACCACATCCACTCCCAAATCCGCAAGGGCTGCGATGGGGTTGGTAGGATATTTGCGCTGGCCCCAAAATTGCTCGTCATTCCACAAGTCTTCGCAAATGGTGACGCCAATGTGCAGGGTCTTCCCTGCCTCAATGGCGAGGGAGAAATGATTCACCTGACGACCGGGTTCAAAATAACGGTCTTCGTCAAAGACATCGTAGGTGGGCAGCAGTTGCTTATGGAAAATTTGTTGTACCCATCCCTTCTCCAGTAACGCCATGCTGTTAAATAGGGGCTTGCCGCCGTGATTCTCCGCTTCGGGATTGCGCTCCACAAAACCGACTAAAACCGCCAAGTTGTCCGGTAGTTGTTGAGCTAGATCTGCTAACGTTGCTCCCATGGCATCAATGAAACCCGGTCGTAGCAGTAGATCGCGGGGGGGATAACCGCAGAGAGACAGTTCTGGCGTTAGCATCAGCCGTGCGCCCTGATCTGCCGCCACCTGAGCCGCCACCAGGATTTTTTCGGCATTACCGGGCAGGTCACCGATGACGGGGTTGAGTTGTGCGATCGCGATGTTCACTTTACACATAACTTACACGTAAAATTATTGGTGGTAATAACGCCATACTTCAAGTATCAGGTTGGTCAAGCCAAAATTGCCTGACCTGTTCAAATCGACCGACACGCCCTTCAATTTTGAGAATCTCTCCAGGATAAAAAATATTCATCAATAGATCGCATAAATGAAGCATCCACTGCTTTCGTGAATAGCCATGCACAATTTGGATGTTATTTGAATTTTTAATTTGAATTTGACCCCAGCCCAATGCCCCGATAGTTAAGCAGCTCCAATCCAGGAACTCAATTGGAGCAAATTTAACATCCGTGACAACTACTTGTAAGCTTTCAACCTTGTATTTGACCATCAATAACGAGAATACATTTGTCTTGCTTTCATAAAATCTAGAAATTCTCTCTACAGATGTAAGGTTTGGCATATTGAATTCAGTCCCTTCCCTATGGGTCTTAACATCGACAATCGTATAAAAATTTTCTGAGTCTATGAAGGCCAAGTCTGCCATAGCCCTCCTGGAGAAATCCCTGGAATATTCTTGGCAAAAATCTCCTAAAAAGTCGTTAAATACATCGGCTATCATGCCTTCCAAGGCATCTCCTGCTGTCCTTGTACTTCTGACAGTTTCGATTGAAAGAAAATCAGCTTGATCATTTAAATAATCTTTTACTTGAAGGGCTAAATCACGATAATGGCCACCGTAGTAAAATGTTGGTTTCATATAGAGATTCTCTGTGAATTGCAAAAATCTGTAGTACAGGGATCTTGTCTGCACAAACAATCTAGCTTCAAGAATCAATTCGGATTTCTATAGTAAACTCATTTGTGTTTCCGACAAAGACGATTGTTGAGTGCTAGAGGATATATTTTTCTTGGAGTTGTTTTGATCTGAAAGTGAGTTACGCTCCCAAAATACACCATCTGAATAACCTTGAATGCTGGCATCCAAATCCGCCAAAGCTAGACGTTTTTCTGCCAAGCAGCAATATTCCTCCTCAATCTCAACGCCGACAAAATTTCGCCCCAGCTTTTTGGCTACTACTGACGTAGTACCACTGCCGAGAAACGGGTCAAAAACCACAGCATTAGGTTCAGAACTGGCTAGGATCAGCTTGGCGATGAGTTTTTCGGGTTTTTGAGTGGGATGATCAGTATTTTCTGGCATTGACCAGAAGGGAATGGTAATGTCCGTCCACAGATTAGACGGATGGGTAAGACGGTATTTTTCCGTTTCCGTTTCTTCCCAATCTTTCGGCTTACCTTCATCCGTTCTATAGGGAGCGATTACTCTGCGTTTAAGCTTAACCGTTTCAACGTTAAAATAGTAGTCATTAGTTACCGTGCAAAACCAAATATCTTCGCAGGTGTTTTTCCAGTTTTGTTTAGCACCTCGCCCTTTTTCTCGTTCCCAAGTAATTCTATTTCTAATCTGGAAGTGTTGTTTTAATACCGGATAAAGGGCGGCTGAAGTTAGCCAGTCGGCACAGACATAAATTGAGGCGTTGGGTTTGAGTAGAGATTTCAATTGGGAAATCCAGGTGTCGAACCAGGCAGCATATTCCTCGTCATTTAACTGCTTGAATTTTCTGCCATTGAAATTCTTGTTAAGATTATAGGGCGGATCAATTATCATTAAATCTACAAAGTTTCGAGGCAAATAGTTCAACGTTTCCAATAAATCTTGGCAAAGAGTTTTATTTAGAATCTCTGCTAGAGCAACTTTTTGATGAAGTTTGACTAGACGTTGTGATAACTTCCTGAATTCATCAGGTTCTAGAGTAAGGGTACGATTTCTAGGGGCGCGATCTTTCATGGTATTGAGGGCTTTGGGTTAGGAGTTTTGAAAGACAGTTAAATAAACACCATAGGTTTGTCTTTGAGGGGCTCAAAGGCCGCAGCATCAAAGCGATAGAGACTGGCGGGGCGACCGGCACCGCGAGAGGTTTTCTGGCCCGTGTCTTCCAGAAAGCCCAGCTTCAGCAATCGGGCACGGAAGTTGGAATAATCGGAGAAATCTTCCCCCAATACCGTCACGTATAGCTGGTACAAATCCCCGAGGGTGAATACCTCTGGCAATACATCGAAGGCGATGGGGCTGTATTCCAGTTTGTTGCGGAGGCGCTGGTAGCCATAGTTAAGGATTTCGTTGTGGTCAAAGGCGAGGCGAGGAACCCGGCTGAGGGGATACCAGGCAATGCCACTGACCCCATCGGCAATTAACTCTGCCTCCGCAAAGCGCACCAGGGCAAAGTGGCTCACCGAGAGATAGCGCACCCCATAGGCATCGCGGCCTTCGCGGGGATCCCGATCGGGACCACCGAAGGTATAGAGCTGTTCCAGATAGAGATTGCTGACCCGAATTTTTTCCGATAGCACCCGGTAGGCAGCATCCTCTAGAGATTCTCCCTGGCGTACTAACGTTCCTGGCAAACTCCAGTAGCCCACAAAGGGTTCTTGATGGCGCATTACCAGGAGCACCAGCAGGCGGTTTTGGTCCGTATCCACCGAGAAGATGACGTTATCCACCCCGACCTTGAAGTCTGCAAGGGCATCCTCCTCTAATGGGTCGGCTGTTTTTCTCTGGAGTTTTCCGGGCATGGTGGATATAGATTTTTTTGATGGATATAGGCTCTGACGGCTGTGGGCAGCGCCTCTGCGTCGTCAGTTTGACGAAAATAGCTGGAGGATATGTCGAATTGTTTGGGAATATCCGCGATCGCAATTTTTCCCCCTTGACGACGCACCTCCATCAAATCATCCTCCGCTAGGGTAAAACCAGGGCGCGGGATTGCCAGCACCTCCACTTGGGCCAGCAATTCCTGGGCACCGTACCATTTGGGCAATTGCCGCACTAGGTCCGAACCCACGACCAAGGTCAACGTTGCCCCCGGCCATTTTGACTGAGCCCGCTGGACCGTCACCAGGGTCCGGGAATCGCTCAGACTCTCATCTAGGGCAATACGTCCCGGCGATGCTGGGATATCCCGAATCATCAACCGCAACATAGCAACGCGATCGCCCAAAGGGCTGAGGTGCTCCTTAAAAGGATTGTCCGAAGCCCAGACCGCCACATGGTCAAACTGGGTCGCCAGCCATCGCAGGATTTCACAATGGCCCCGGTGGGGGGGATCAGCGCTGGTACCGAAGAGGGCGATTTGGGGAGTGGGGGAGTGGGGGGGTGGGGGAGTGGAGGAGTGGGGGAGTGGGGGAGTGGGGTATGTCGTTGATGTGGCTAGAGGAGGGGTGATGGTGGGGCATTGGCGGGGTGGGGGGTGAAGTCGTCACGGTTTTTTTGTGGATTTAGTGGCAGGGGTTGACCAGTGGGAAGCATTTCGAATCAGGGTGACTATCATGGCCAGAATTTGGTCATAGGTCTGGATCAAATCTGCGGATGCCTCTGGACTCAAATAGTGACAATGATGGGCAAATTCGAGCCAGGTTTGGGTTTCAGCCGCTTCTGCCTCAGAATCACTAAGTTTGGAGACAAAGGCGGCCTCATACCTCCGTTTTCGCCAAGCCTCGGCAATATTGGCACAGACAGAACGAGACGATCGACGGATCTGATCGGTTAGTGAGTATTTTTCCTCCTTGGGAAATGTTTTAGTGACTTCAAAGATTGTCATAGCTGCCGCAAAAGCGACTTTGTAGACTTTCAAGTCTTGGTGTTGTCGAATAAACTCACCCACTCCCTTCCCTCCCTAACACCCCAATACCCCACCCCATTACTCGCCCACTTCCCACGCCCCAATACCCTAATACCCCAATACCCTACGTCCCGTCCTCTCCCGCAGCGCCGCCAACGCCGGGGAAATCTCCACCGGGTAGACAGTGGGTGCGGTGATAGCGCGAACAGCGGGGGGTAGGGCTTGGACGCTGTGGGTGGTGCATTGGGCGATGGTGGCTAAATCCTCCGGTGGCGACAATTGTTCTCCATTGTGCATAACCCGCTGGAGTAGGGGTGTGGTATTGGCCGGGGGACTATCTGTCATCAGCCCTAGGGTGTCGCCTTGGTTGAGGTCGGCGGGGCGAAAAATCTGCTTGCATCCGGGGTAGGTGGTTTTGTTATGGGCCTCCTTCATGACGGGAATGCCGTCGATGTCCACTAATTTATAAACGCCGTTGACGGGGGTACCTGTCACCAATCGGGTGCCGAGGCCGTAGCCGTCGAGGCAGGCTCCGGCCTGTTTCAGCCGCTGGATCTCGTACTCGTCCAGATCTCCACTGGCGAAGATGGGGACGCCGGGAAGTAGTTCCCGCACCTGCTGGGAGAGGCTGACCAGATCGCCGGAGTCGAGGCGGACCCCGGCTAGGGCGCTGCGACCATTCTGGTGCTGGGTGGCGAGGCGGCGAGCAGCGGCGATGGTGTCATAGGTATCGATGAGCAGGGGCGCACCGGGAAAGTAGCGATGGAATGCGTCAAAGGCATCGGTTTCGCTGCCCTGGGTGGCGGCGATCGCCATTACCAGGGCATGGGCCATGGTGCCTGCTGGTTTGCGGCCTAGGGTGAGGGCAGCGAGGACATTAGAAGTGGAATCAAAGCCCCCCGCGATCGCGGCCCGTGCGGCCCAGAGAGCAGCCTGGGGGCTAAAGGCCCGCCGGGTGCCGAACTCCAGCAATTGTGCCTCGGGACCCGCCACATCCCGTAAACGAGCGGCGCGGGTCGCGATCAGAGTTTGATAATTCAGAGTATTTAGCAGATAGGTTTCCACCATCTGGGCCTGCCACAGGGGTGCTTCTACCCGCAGCAGGGGCTCATTGGCAAAGACGGCGGTGCCTTCCGGGACGGCCCACACATCTCCGGTGAACTTGGCCCCGCGTAATCGAGACCAGAACGCTGGGGGAGCCTGGGTGAAAATGCCCGTGGCCTCTAGAGCGGCTAAATGGCGATCGCGGATTTGGAACTGGCTTAGAAATTCCAACCCCTGGGCTAGGCCAGCGGCGATGATATAGCCAAAATTTTCCGGCAGACGACGGGCAAAGAGTTCAAAGCTGGCACGGCGCTGATCCAACCCTTCCCCGACATAGCAGGCGGTCATAGTGATCTGGTACAGATCCGTCAGCAGGCTGTAATCCTCTGGGGCGCTCAGCAGGGGCGGCGTCGGCATGGCAAGTCCTCCTGTGACTTATGGTTATTTTAACCATAAATACTTGCCAAGTAAAGTGGGAAACCAATTTTTCTGACAGTTTTTTGGCGGTTGCCCATCTATAGCGGTTCCCTAATGTATGAGGTCACCTCAACTTGATGGGACTCGGCGGACAAGGGGCTTAAGCCCCTTGTCTATAATTAACCCGAGTGAGAACCGCTATCGATTCCAGGCAATTTATACGGGACAGTCTGGTCGGCCAAGGTAGGTCTGAATGCTGAAATAACAGCAGGAAAACTCGCACCTATTTTTGGTGAAAACCAACTTTACCGACCCCTGCCTAGTCACGACTCCCTCATGGGGTGGTGCTAATGGGCCGCAGGGCAGTGCACCTACCAGGGCAGCACATCTCCGTTGGCGTGCCAAAAGGTGCCGCTGTTTTCCAGGGTGAGGGCATCAATACGCTCCAGAAGTCCGGTGACGGACTGGGTGGGGGTAATGCCGCTTGCCGTGAACCCCGTCATCTGGGTTTGGACCAACCCTGGGTGCAGGATGGCGACGGCAATGCCCCGAGGTTTGAGATCATGGGAGAGGGATTTACCCGCCATAGACAGGGCCACCTTAGACATGCGGTAGCCGTAGGAGCCACCGGAGGTATTGTCGGCAATGGATCCCATGCGGCTGGTCATGAGCACCACCTTGGACCCCGCCTGGAGATTGGGCAGCAGCGCCTGGGTTAGGCGCAGGGGGCCGAGGGCATTGACCTCAAACTGGCGGCGAATACTGTCAACATCTAGCCCGTCGAGGGTGACCCGCTCGAAAATCCCAGCGTTATTGATCAGCACATCTAAGGCTGTGTTCTGGAGACGCTGCACCAGAACGGCAATGGATTCGTCATCAGTGATATCAATATCGGGCTCAACTTGTACCCCCAGTCTTTTTAGATCCTCAGAGGGGGTACGGCAGATGGCGATAACGCGATCGCCCCGTTGCTGGAGTTGCTTACAGTACTCGTAGCCAATGCCACGATTGGTCCCCGTCACCAGATACGTTGCCATGGTTTTTTCTAGATCTCCTTGGAAATTTCTAAGCGTTATAGCAGTTGCCCATCCAGATTAGGACAAGGGGCTTAAGCCCCTTGTTCGTTCCAGGCTTTGAAACGTCCGGCTCTTCCGACCTAGACATGGGAAAGAGCCCCTGAGGGCGAGAAGTGGAGAGAGAAAGAAACGCTAGGAAGGGGTGAAGTGCGCAAGTTCAAGTCTGAAGTGCATCAACCTGGCTCAGAACTACTGCCAGCCTTTGCAAGCATTGCCAAGGCCAGAGAACACCTATGCCCTATTGACAGTGGGCCTTGCGGGGATTAAAGGGGTGAGCATAGACCTGTGGAGACCCTACCAGAGTTTGGTCGAAGAGATGATGCCGAATGCGACGGTAGTCGCAGATCGATTCCATGGTTTGATGAATTGACATCATACTTTGAACTGAGAATAACAACGGGGTTGTAGAGGGAATAAATAACAAGCTTAAGTTGATTAAGCAATTGGGTTATGGCTTTTCTAATTTCGACAATTTCAAGTTAAGAGGTTTGTTGCCGTGAGCATTTCCGCTTAAAGCAGCATAACCAGACCGGAAGAGGCGATTTTGCCTCTACACCCTTATTGTCATACAGATTATGCAGAATTAGCTTCTCAATCCACTATCGGTAGCCGAATATAGAACTCAGTGCCTTGGTCTAACTCTGAATGAACTTCTAATGTCCCATCGTGTTTTTCTACCACAATTTGACGGGCTATCGCCAATCCTAATCCTGTTCCCTTGCCCATCCCTTTAGTTGTAAATAAATGATCAAATATTTTGAATTTCACATCTTCTGACATCCCAGCACCATTATCACGAATGCCAATTTCCACAATATTCTCTGCTATTGACGCTGTGGTTTGAATCGTGATGATCTGAGGCTGGGCCTCTAAATCCCTAAAGGAAAATCCCTGAGCAGATTCATCAAAAACATCAATAGAATTTGCCAAAATATTCATGAAAACCTGGTTTAGCTGCCCAGGAAAACATTCGATAGATGGCACCTCCCCGTAGTTTCGAATTACTTGAATAGTAGGCCGATACTCATTTGCTTTGAGCCGATATTTGAGCATCAGCAGGGTACTCTCAATTCCTTCGTGCAAGTTGACCTTGATTTTGCAATCGGTATCCGCACGGGAAAAGGTGCGTAGGCTAGTACTAATACCTTTGATGCGATCGGTGGCACCCTTCATTGATTCCAGAAGCTTCGGTAAGTCCTCACTTAGGAACGCCAGATCAATATCTTCAGCCTTGTCTTGAATCGGGGCGGCGGCATTAGGATGATGTTGCTGATAAAGGGCAAGATGTCCGAGCAAATCTCGCGCATATTCCTTAGCGTTGTTAATACTGCCATTGAGAAAGCCGATGGGATTATTAATTTCATGCGCGACCCCAGCAACGAGATTTCCCAGAGATGCCATTTTTTCCGCTTGCACCATTTGGAGTTGAGCTTGTTTCAAATTACTCAATGCAGCTTCCAATTCTTCGGCCTGTTGCTGAAGCTTGATCTCAGCTATTTTGCGCTCGGTAATGTCATCTACTAGCGACGCCACTCCAATTAATTTGCCATCCTCATTTACAAGTGGACTGTTATACCAAGCACAAAAGATTATCTTGCCCTCTTTTGTGATGTTTTCGTTGATATTGTGATGGCCACCCTGTTGCGATAGAAGATCGGAGTTTATTTTGGCGAATTCGACCCAATTTTTTTCAGGGACAAGAAATTGTACTTGACGACCCAGAGTCTCTTCTTGGGTATAACCAAATATTCTTTCTGCTGCTGGGTTCCAGCTAGTAATTTGCTGATTAACATCCCACTCAATGATCGCAAGGGGAGTTTGTTGAACTAACAACTGAAGCCTTTTCTGAGATGCTCGCAAGCTAGACTCTGCGGCTCTCAACTCCATCAGAGAGTTCTCTAGCTGCTGAGAGTATTGTTGTGATTGTTCATATAGCCGAGAATTTTCCAAGGAGATGGCAGCTTGAGCACACAGCAGATTGAGGAGTTCAACGCGATCCTCTGTGAATGCTCCCTTAACCAAATTGTTTTCTAGGTATAAAACGCCTATAAGCTTTCCTTGATGCAAGATGGGGCTGCACAGAACACTTTTAGGCTGCTGAAGAATGACATAGGGATCGCTGGCGAGAGTTGGATCTGCACTAGCGTCTATTAATACGGAAGTTCGACTATCATGCTCGACTCTATGAACTAGCTTTAGGGGAATAATATCCTGGCTATCTTCAACAGGAAGACGCTGTAAGACAACAGGATCAGATCCTGCAATTATTAAACCTTTTATTAGTAGGTGGTTATTTCGCAGGAGCATCAACACACATTTACTCGCTCCAGAATTTTCAAGAACGATAGAGAGCAATGATGCCAATAGTTTATCAAGTTTGATCTCGCTAGAAAGAGTCTGGGAGGCTTTTAGGATAGTGGCTAAATCTAGCGAACTGACAAGATTAGAACTAGAATTGGAATTAGAACTAGATTGAGTAGGCGTAATATCTCCTGTGGCAAAGACGGTTTCATGAATGGAAAGGGAAGGGTTTATTTGTTGCAAGATGGGGGTTAGTAAATGCGGGTAGCGATGTTCCAGATCGGCAACTTTTGCATTAGCTCCCCAACGAGCATAGCCGTAGTAGGCTTGGGTCATATAGCGGATTTCATAATTATGCGGCACAATAGCAGCAATGGGTGAACCAGCTTTTAATGTCCGCTTCAGAGATGTCCTCAAAGGCTATTTCAAGGGCTTCTGATAGCGCTTGATAAGTCCGTGCCCCCAGTGCCCTGAGAATTGACTTTAGCTTTGACCAAAAGTTCTCAATCGGCGAGAAGTCCGGCGAATAGGGCGGCAGATATACCAGACGTGCCCCTGCGGCCTCAATCAACTCCCGAATCATGTCGTCCTTATGAATGGAACAGTTGTCCATCACGACACAGGCCCCTGGCCAAAGGTTGGGCACCAGGCGAGTGGCCACAAATGCCTCAAAACTCAAGCCGTCAAAGGCTCCTAAAATCACCGCCGAAGCCACTACCCCAGCCAAGCTTAACCCTGCCACCAGGGACACATTCTTCCCCCGCTTGGGCTGTTCTCCATAGGCTCGTCGGCCTTGCAGCGCCCAGGCAAACAACCGAATCAACCCCAGATTAATCCCCGACTCATCGATAAACACCAAGTCTTCAACTCGGATGTCTCGAATCTCATCCCAGTACTCCCCTCGCAACCGCTGTACCCGATCACTCACCTTGTCACTGGGGTGAAGGGCTTTTTTTTTACGGGTGAACTGAAGCCGCTTCATCACCCGACACATCGTGGATCGACTCACCGTCACCCCATACTGTTGAGCCACTTCGGCGCGAAGCTCATCTAAGGTCAGATCAGGGTTCGCTTCAACGAAGGCTTGAACCCCCTGCATCTGCGCCTCATCCAGTTCCCTCGGTCGCCCAGGACTGGTCTTGGGGGCAAGCTCACCCGTTTCCCGATACTGCTTCAGCAGTTTCACGATAAAACTTAGAGTCACTCGAAATCGCTGGGCTAACTGGCGCTGCGAAATGCGCTCGTTCTCATAGGTCTCAATAATCTTCTGTCGCAAATCGGTGCTGTAGGCCTTCATCGGCTCCTCGCGCTTTTTCTACCCGCTATTCGTACCACATCTTTGTGAAATCCGCTATATAGTCCTGCGCAATACGGGACTTACCCCATTCTAGATAGAACTTGGCCGCCAGTTCATTGGCAAGAGCTTCTTCCTGAATATACCCATTGGCGCTAGCTCCAGCGATCGCCCGATCGTAAAGATCAACAGCTAACAGCCAGTCCTGGAGCAGTCTTGCCTTTTCTGCTTCCACCAAGTTGTATTTATGTTCAAAGTTGGCGGGTGCATTAGACATCCACAGCTTCATATGGGTTTGGTTGACATTAACCTGCTGCAACACATTTGAGATTTCTTGCTGTGAGGCTTTTTCAGGGCTACTTTCCGTCCGAGGCAAATTATGATGTTGAGTGAGCAGGGCAAGGGAATAATAGAAATTATGGGTGCTAACTGTAATAAACCCAGGCACCGCATCCAAGTAATTAGTGGCCTGACTTGCATAATAAGCAGCACCTGCATACTCTTCAAACAAATAATTAAGAATGCACTTCGCAACGTAAGCTGCGAATGGCAATGTGCGATCGTTACCTGAACAGAAGGTTGGCAAAAGCTTTAATTCGTCGAAATACCGACCTGACAACTGCATAGGATCAAGTGCTTCGCCAAGCAAGTTGGAAACTAATTGCTGCCAAACTTTGGCGTTGTAAATTGCATGATCTTGCTTGGTTTGTAGAAGAATATCAAGCGCAATAAACTGTTTATCTTGGACTTGTTTTAGTGGCTCTCCTGCCAGAAAATAGTGTGTGCAGCCGTGAGCTGCGGCATAACTAGCATACTCAATATCTCCGGTTTCAAATCCAATTTGGCTAGCTCGTGCCAATGGATCAACCGTATCTCGAATTGGCTGTTTCCAGGGTTTAATAAAGCTATTAAATAGATTGTTAACTCGGCACTCTAGTTCTTTTGCAGAAAATCGCTCTACTGTTTTGAGGGCTAGCAATCCAGAGTAATAGCCTGTATCCAGATGTTCTTCAAGTCCACACAACAAAAGACCGTAATAGATGTAACCGCTGGCGGTGGCAGAAGCTTGACCATGTTCTAGGCTCAAGGCAATCATCTTGGTCACTATGCATGGCAGAAGGGCTGGCTGAGTCGTGTATGCAGATGGGAAAAGGGCCATCAAAATACGCTGAATTGCAAGCTGATTAGGATCCGTCATCATTGGCAAGCATTCCATCTCTGCCATCGTAGGTAGTTTGATCTCTAGTAGAGACGGAGCCTGATCTAAGTCAATACCCAACAGATCCAGTGCTAAAATCCCAGCTTCAAGAGCTTTGGGCATTTCTGCCTGAGCCATATACATCTGAATTTGTAGTTCATAAATCTTGACGCGATCGAGCAAGGTAGTCGTGTGCTGCAAGACCACATTGGCTAAAGTTTGTGCCTCAGTAAAATTAATGTCCAGATATTCAGCTTCGACCGCAGATTCATAGAGCGATAAAGTAAGGGAATAATGATTTTTCCAGCTCTCGATTGTGAGCAAACTAATTCCAGTACGAAAATATTGTGCAGCCGCAGCATAGGCTGTAGATGAGCGTGCTTTCTGCCCAGCTAGGAGATTGAGTTCAGCAAACTGATGACGTTCTTCTAAAGATGTAATGAATTCAATCCCGGCATTCAAATGATTGACGATATCAAAAATCCTTTCCTCCTGCTCTACCTGAGATGCGCTCCTTAATAGCAATCGTCCAATCTTGAGGTGGGTTGCCTGTTTTTGATCATTTGGAATCAAGGAGTAGGCCGCTTGTTGAACGCGATCGTGCAAAAAGCAATAGGTTAGATTGACATCCTGTTCTTTATGAAGGTGTTCGGCTTGATTGGATTGGAAGAACTGATACATGCGGCTGGTTGGAATCACCAACCCTTCCTGCAAGGATTCCCACAGGGCGATTGCAACCTGCTGAGGTTCCTGCTCTGAAACAATGGCTAGGGTCGCCAGATCAAATTGATTACCCACACAAGCTGCTAGCTTCAAAACCGATTGAGTTTCGGGCGGTAGTTTTTGTAACTGGTCTGCCATAAACTCCACCACATCATCAGTGAGAGTAAGGGCATCCACCTGAGCCATATCGCAGATCCAATAGCGGCGGCTTTGGTCAAAGTGAATCTGCCCATCTTCGTGCAGGGATTTGAGGAATTGCGTGGTGAAAAAAGGATTGCCTTGAGTCTTGCGATTGACAAGTTGAGTTAATGGTTCTGCTAGGTCAAAGGGACAGTGTAGGGTGTCCGCAATCAGAGCATTTGTGTCATCAAATGACAAGGGTTTTAGGGTAATAGTGTGAATCGTTTTTTTGTCTTTTTTGAGTTCTTCTACTGTTGCGATAAATGGATGAGTTGAAGATACTTCATTATCTCGATAGGCTCCTATCACTAACAGGTGACCACCGTTTTCCATCAACAATTTCAACAATTGGAGCGAGGCCAAATCTGCCCACTGTAAATCATCTAAAAATAATACTAGGGGATGCTCGACAGTGGTAAAGACCTGAATGAATTGTTGAAACAGTCGATTAAAGCGATTTTGTGCAGCATTGCCCGACAATTCTGGAGCGAGGGTTTGCTTGCCAATGATCTGCTCTAGTTCAGGAATGACCTCTGTTAAAACTTGACCATGTTCACCTACGGCTGCTAGAACTTTGGTCCTCCAGCGGTCGATGTGAGTATCGGATTCTGAAAGGAGTTGCCCCATCAAATCTCGCAGGGCTTGGACAAAGGCTGATAGGGGAATACTGCGGTTGAATTGATCGAATTTACCTTTGATAAAGTAGCCGCGCTGACGCACGATAGGCTTGTGGACTTCATTGACCACCGCTGTTTTGCCAATTCCCGAAAATCCCCCTACCAACATAAGTTCCGAAGTGCCTTCGGCAACTCGATCAAATGCCTGGAGTAGGGTTTGCACCTCGGTTTCCCGTCCATAGAGGTTTTCGGGAATCAGAAAGCGATCGCTCACATCCCGTTCTCCTAATTCAAACGGGGCGATTGCCCCTGTTTTCTGCCACTGGGTTAAACATTGTTGTAAATCATGCTTGAGTCCCAGCGCACTTTGGTAGCGGTCTTCCGCATTCTTCGCCATCAGTTTTGTGACGATCGCTGCCACCATTCCGGGCACCGCTGCATTCACTTGATCAACAGGGACGGGCAACATTGCCATGTGATAATGCACAAGTTCCAATGGATCGGCGGCGATAAAGGGTAGCGTTCCTGTCAATAGCTCATACAGCGTTACACCCAGGGAATAAAAATCAGCCCTATAATCAATACCCCGGTTCATCCGTCCGGTTTGTTCGGGCGCGATATAGGACAGGGTTCCTTCTAAAACATTGGGGTTTTGAATCTCCTGAGTTTCCTTGGGCAATAGGGATGCAATACTGAAGTCAATGAGTTTGACTTGCTTTGACTCGGGATGAATCAGAATATTGGCGGGTTTGATGTCTTTATGCACCACCCGATGTTGGCTGAGTCCGTGGAGAATATCTGCCAATTGGAGGGTGATGTCCAGTACCTCTTTCCAATCTAGGGGCTGTAACTGAAGATATGTCCCTAAGAGGGTGTCTGAAAAGCTGGAATGTAGGTATGAATTAGCACGTTAGTCGCCTTAACATGACTCGAATATTGGCCACATAAATCCATGCCTCAGCGGTCTCTGGTAGGCGCTCATAGTCTTTACTCAAGCGGCGGCAAAAAGTAAACCAGCCAAATGTGCGCTCCACCACCCACCGCTTGGGTAACAGCACAAATCCCTGCGCACAGTCGGGGCGCTTGATCACCTCAATCACCCATCGAAAGCGGTCCATGATCTCTTTCATGAAATCGTTACCGCTATATCCCCCATCAACCCAAATGACACACAGGCGAGTGAACCACTGACTAACCTGATGCATTTTTTCTAGCACCTTTCGTGCGCCATCCCGCTCAGGGAGACTCGCTGCGGTAACCACAACCATCAGCACTAAACCCATTGTGTCGACCACCACGTTTCGCTTCCGACCTTTGACCTTTTTGTTTGCATCGAAGCCGACCGACTCCGAAATGTAGACATCGCTGTTCACCGACTGACTATCCATCACCGCTGCACTGGGAGACGCTTCGCGCCCCTCCGTTAACCGCACCAACTCCCGCAATCGGTGATTGATGTGTTCCCACACCCCATCATTGCGCCATTGGCGAAAATAATGGTAGACCGTTTTGGCCTTCGGGAAATCATGGGGTAAGCACCGCCACTTGGTGCTATTGTCCAGAACGTACAGAATCGCATTGACCACTTCTCGCATATCCGTGCTCCGAGGTCGTCCACCAGGCTTCGCCGGAGGAATCAAGAGAGAGAGAATATCCCATTGTTCATCAGTCAAATCGGTGGGGTAGGATAATCGCATTGCCCTCAAAAACCCTATCAAGTGTACTTACTGACTGATAGAGTAGCGTTTTTGAGGGCCTTTCTACTTCTCAGACACCCTCTAAGGCCACGCCTCCCCAATCTTCCATGACGAGGGCATAGCTACTGCCCAAGAGTTCTAAGCTCAAAGGCCGGACAATACCGGGAAAGGAGAGATTTTTCGCAATCTCATATTGATTGCGAAACTGCACCAGTTCGCCAAAGCTTGGATAGTCGCGTCGCAGCATCTTAATCACGACTGGATGCTTAGTCGCTATTTGTACGGCTCGATATACCGCTGTTCGAGAACCCAGATACACTTGTTCAACAATGCTATAGCCGGAAATATCCGGGAATGAATGAGGTGTATGTGGGTTTAGAGATTTCATAGGTCGGGATGGGCGGCGCGAGCCCGAATCAGGTCGAAGTATCTTCAATTAAGGTTCCCAATCGTTTGGACGATCGCACCGCACCATAAACGGATATGCCACAGGTTGGTCAGCAAAGCAGACCATATTTTTGGCCAAGGAGTATCTTCGGGACTATTACTCTGAAGGGGTGACCTCTCACTCCGGACGGCAGCCTCCACAGACCTTTGTCCGCTGCCTTAGGGATCTGCGGGTTAATAGTGTACCCGCAGATCCCTTATGCCCTCAGCCCTCGCAACACAGGGCTATTGGGGGCAGATTTATGCAACCGCTAGCTTTTGCTGGGGGGATGCTGGGCGAGGACGCGGGCTAGGTAGTGGCCCGTGTAGGAATGGGGATGGGCGGCCACTTCCTCCGGCGTGCCTTGGGTGATGATTTCACCCCCGCGATCGCCCCCTTCTGGTCCTAGGTCAATGATCCAATCAGCGCAGCGAATCACATCTAGATTGTGCTCAATGGTCAGCACTGAGTTGCCCTTATCCACCAGCCGCTGCACTACATCCAGTAACTTGTGGACATCGTAGAAAGAGAGTCCGGTGGTGGGTTCATCAATCAGATACAGGGTCTTGCCTGTGGCGCGGCGGGCCAGTTCCGAGGCCAGCTTCATGCGCTGGGCTTCGCCACCAGAGAGGGTGGGGGCGGTTTGGCCTAGGCGCACGTAGCCCAGGCCCACATCCACCATGGTTTGTAGGCGGGCCGCAGCCTTGGGAATATTTTGGAAGAAGTCTAGGGCTTCCTCAGCGGTCATGTTCAGGACATCGGAGATGGTCTTGCCCTTGTATTTCACCTGGAGGGTTTCGCGGTTGTAGCGGGCTCCCTTGCAGACTTCGCACTGGACATAGACATCCGGCAGGAAGTTCATTTCAATGACATTCACGCCCTGACCGCCGCAGGCTTCGCAGCGGCCCCCCTTGACGTTGAAGGAGAATTGACCCGCTTTGTAACCTCGGGCCTTGGCCTCTACGGTGGTGGCGAAGAGGTCGCGGATGATGTCGAACAGCCCTGTGTAGGTGGCGGGGTTGGAACGGGGGGTGCGGCCAATGGGGGACTGGTCGATGACGATGGCCTTATCCAATGCCTTCAGGCCCGAGAGCTTTTCCAGATCCTGGGGGAAGGGCACCTTGCTGCCGAAGTGGTGGCGCAGGGCTCCATAGAGCAGGTCATTGACGAGGGTGGATTTGCCTGATCCTGACACTCCGGTGACGCACACCAGCTTGCCCAGGGGAATTTCCACATCCAGACCCTTGAGGTTGTTGCGGTTGGCCTGGTGTAGCTTGAGGACACGGCCATTGCCCGGTCGCCGTGCGGCGGGGGTCGGGATAGAGCGGCGGCGGGAGAGGTAGGCTCCGGTGAGGGAGTCTTGGGCCTCCAGCAAATCTTGGAGCTGGCCCTGGGCGACGATGCGACCGCCGTGGACGCCTGCACCGGGGCCGATATCGACGAGGTGATCGGCGGCGCGGATGGTGTCTTCGTCGTGTTCGACGACGATTAACGTGTTGCCCAGATCCCGCAGGCGGTGGAGGGTGTGGAGCAGGCGATCATTGTCCCGTTGGTGGAGGCCAATGCTGGGCTCGTCTAGAACGTAGAGGACGCCGGTTAAGCCAGAACCGATCTGGGTGGCGAGGCGGATGCGCTGGGCTTCACCGCCGGAGAGGGTCATGGCGGTGCGGTGTAGGGTCAGATAATCCAGGCCCACATCCAGCATGAACTGGAGACGGGCACAAATTTCCTTCAGGACCAGATCGCCGATTTGCCGCTGGCGGGGGGATAGGAGGGGGGTATGGCCGTCGGCCCCCATCAGTTTTTTGATCCGGTCTAGGCATTCCCGAATGGAGACGCTGGTGAGGTCTTGAATGGTGTGGGGTCCGATGCGGACGGCTAGGGATTCCGGCTTTAGCCTTGCTCCATGGCAGACTTCACAGGGTTGATCCACGAGATACTTTTCTAGCTTTTGTTTGTAGGTGTCGGAGGTGGTTTCCCGATACTGGCGCTCCAGCATAGGTAGCACCCCTTCGTAGAGGCGTTGGTAGCCCTTGCCATCGCGGTATCGAGAGTCGGTTTCTACATAGATCTTCTCGTCGGACCCGTGAAGAACAATTTCCTGCTGCTCTGGGGTGAGGGTTTCCCAGCGGTCCTGGATTTCAAAGCCAAAGGCTTGGCCGACGCTGAACAGGAGAGAGAAGTAGTAGGTATTGTCCTTCTCGGACCAGGGCGCGATCGCGGCATAGACCGGCAGACTAGGATCCGGCACCACCAGATCCGCCGAGAAGGTGCGTAGGTTACCCAACCCATGGCAATGGGGGCAGGCTCCGTAGGGAGAATTAAAGGAAAACAGCCGAGGCGACAGTTCCTCCATCACCGCCCCATGCTCAGGACAGGCGAAGTTTTCTGAAAACACCAATTCCTTCAGCTCTTGAGCCTCCGGCGGTTTCAACGTCTCCGACACCACAGCATAGGTGCCATTGCCCTCCGCCGCCATCGGCAGGCGATCGGAGAGGATGCCGGGATTCAGAGGCACCACCTTGGTCGTGGCTTTTGCGGTTGCGGCGGCAGCGGTGGCTGTACCCCCATTCCCCTGAGACGTACTGTCAGGGGTGGAAATCACGTCAATGATGGCAATGCCTTCAGATCGCTTGAGGCAGGTTCCCAGGGAGTCCGCCAGTCGCTCCTGCAAGTCGTCCTTTTTCACCAAGCGATCCACCACCACCTCGATGGTGTGGGCATGGTTTTTATCCAGCTCAATATTGTCGTTCAGGTCTACCACGTCGCCGTTAATGCGGACGCGGACAAACCCTTCCGCCGCCAGGGCAGACAGGAGTTTCTTGTGGGTACCCTTTTTGCCCCGCACCACCGGGGCTAGGATTTGAAAGCGGGTGCGATCGGGCAGGGCCATGATCCGGTCCAGCATCTGGTCAATGCTCTGGGGGGAAATAGCGCGATCGCAGTGGGGACAATGGGGCTCCCCCGCCCGTCCAAACAGGAGTCGCAGATAGTCATAGATCTCCGTCACCGTCCCCACCGTAGAGCGGGGGTTGTGGGAGGTGGACTTTTGATCAATGGAAATGGCCGGACTTAGCCCCTCAATGGCATCCACATCGGGCTTGTCCACCTGGCCCAGGAACTGACGGGCATAGGCACTGAGGGATTCCACATAGCGCCGCTGGCCCTCAGCAAAAATCGTGTCAAAGGCCAGAGACGACTTGCCCGACCCAGAAACCCCGGTGAAGACAATAAGCTGATCCCGAGGCAGTTCTAGATCGACATTCTTGAGATTGTGCTGCCGCGCCCCGCGCACCTTAATTAGGTTTTCCTCTGGCAGGTTCCCTACAGGCGACTGACCCTGGGTAGAACTAACAAGATTCGCAGCCATAGTGTCAGGCGGTGTGGGCTCAGTCGGAGGAGGAGACTGGGGCATAGGGACAAAACCAGGGGCAGTGAAAACTGTTCTCGCTGCAATGGAATCCGGACCGGACACAGGCCAGACCTAAAACAGTTCTTAACAATACTAACCTGTGGCTTTACTAACCTGTAGTTCTCGGCCCTATTGAGAATCCGGGGGAGTTATCCGCTACCTCAGCATGACCCCAATACAGACCGAATATTGCCACCGGGCAGGGCAGATTTTGAGTGACCATACCTGAATTTCCTGCCAGGAGCCCAATATCGGGCAAGCACCCTACGGCTAGTTGCTCCTCCGGCGCAACCGACCCAACCCAAAATGTTGGGTAATGCCCGGAAGAAACAGAGGAAAGCCTGTCATTCCGAGCACAGGGAGGGATCCTGGTCTGGCTCACGGAGATCTGATCTCGACTTATGCTTCGCTGCCCATCCGCCAGGGAATAAATTGCCCTGGCTCATCGCAGAAGTCCGTTAAAGGAGACATCCTGCATTGGGCGCGGAAACCGCGCCCCTACCCCATCACCCCATCACCCCTAAGCCCTTCGGGCAGGCTTCGCCCACACCCCATCACCCCATCACCCCATCACCCCAATACCCCCCCACCTAGACCGTTTGGGCTACAGGCACTGCCTCTTGGCGGGCAGATCCTTGGCTACCGAGCTGGATCAGTTCTACCTTGTAACCGTCAGGATCACTCACAAAGGCAATGACGGTACTGCCATGCTTCATCGGGCCAGGTTCTCGGACCACCTGACCGCCCTGGGCCTTGATCCTGTCGCAGGTGGCGTAGATATCATCTACACCAATGGCAATGTGGCCATAGCCTTCCCCCAGGTCATAGTGGTCCGTGTCCCAGTTGTAGGTCAGCTCCAGCACCGTATGGTCCGCCTCATCCCCATAGCCGACAAAAGCCAAGGTAAACTTGCCGCCGGGATAGTCCTTCTGGCGCAGCAGTTTCATCCCCAGCACCTCGCAGTAGAACCTGAGAGCAGCGTCGAGATTTCCCACCCGTAGCATGGTGTGCAGTAGTCGCATCGTGTCTCCTTTTGCCATGACTGTCTGCACTTCAGTATAGAAAAGCCCAGGGGGAAGTGAGGTGGGGCCAGTCAAGGGCCGTCATAAGCCGTCGTAAACTGAAGGATGGCGTTGGTACAGAGGGCAACATGGGGACAATCGCACAGCAGGTTGCGGCTCTGCTGGGGGAAACAGCGACTCAACCCTGGGAGGCAGTGGACCCTGACCTGCGCCAGCGCCTCACTGCTACCCTGCGGCCTGACCGAGCAGGACGCATCACCCCCCCCCATTGCATCGCCCAGCCTGCCACCCTTGAAGAACTGGCGGAACTCATGACCTGTGCCCATCGGGAGGGCTGGCGGATCCTGCCCTGTGGCCACGGCACCAAGGTGGCCTGGGGCGGTCTGGTAGCCGGGGTAGATCTGGTGGTGAGCACTACCCGCCTCAATCGAGTGGTGGACCATGCCATCGGCGATCTGACTGTAACCGTGGAAGCAGGTCTGCCCTTTGCCCAGTTGCAAACCCAACTGGCCCAGACCGGACAATCCCTGGGACTAGATCCCGCCTATCCGCACCGGGCTACCTTGGGGGGCATCATCGCGACAGCGGATACGGGAGCCCTGCGCCAGCGCTACGGCGGGGTTCGGGACCGGGTTATCGGTATCACCCTAGTGCGCCATGATGGGCAAATTGCCAAGGCTGGGGGCCGGGTAGTGAAAAATGTGGCGGGCTACGATCTGATGAAGTTAATGACGGGATCCTACGGCACCCTGGGCATTGTGGGACAGGCCACTCTCCGCACCTATCCCCAACCCGAGGCATCTCAAACCGTTCTACTAGCGGGGGCCGACACCACCATCGGTGACCTAATGGCAGCGGTGCGGCGATCGCCCCTTACTCCCGTGGCCATGGATCTGTTGTCCCCCAGCTTGCTAGCGGCCACTGGAACTGACCTTGCCGATACCGGCACCTACGGCCTTGCCCTACAATTTCAAGCCATTGCCGCTGGGGTGGCGGAACAAGCTCAGGTCTTAACTGCCCTGGCAGGGGATCGGGGGATCTCTGGAAACATCCTGACCGCTGGCACTGATACAGCCTTTTGGACCCAAATCCAAACCGAGATATGTCCCCAGACAGAACCGGGACTGCTTCTGAAGGTGGGCATTTCTCCCGCTGACGCCTTGGCCCTGATGGCATGGCTCACCACCCACCTACCACCGGGTTGGCGGGGCCGTCTCCACGCCAGCAGTGGCATTGGCCAGCTTGGGATGTTGCCATTTCCCACAGCCCGAGAGACTCTGGAGCAACTGCGGAGCTTTTGCCAGAGGCATGGCGGCTACTGTGTCCTGCTCAAAGCGCCCCCAGCGGTGAAACAGGACTTTGACGCCTGGGGACTGAGTGTTGATAGCCGCCGTCTGATGGCGCTGCTCCAGGCCCAATTTGACCCCCAGGGTCGCCTCAGTCCAGGCCGCTGGGGGTAGATCGATGCGGGAATTTCTGTATCCTTTGCTAGCTGGCAAGTGATATAAAATCCGCGCTTAAAATCCGCGCTAAGGCTAACGCTAGGGCGGAGCCTGCCCGGAGGGCATAGGATGGTTGCCCAGTGGGTGGGGGACCAAAGTTGGCCAGGGAGACGAGTGGCCAGTGAAGCGGGATGGCACAATGAGCCTTGGTATTGAATCAATGGCGGCATGACTTCACAAATCACCTTCAATTTGCTCCAGGGCTCAGTTCGGTTTAGCTTCTCCCCAGAGGTGGCCCAGGGGCTCAAGCAGTCCCTGGGGGATCTCATGGCTTCTCTAAAAGCGATCGCAGATCGTACCGCCAGTGGTGGGCGGCGATCACCGGAGCCCTCCTTGGAATATCAACACGCTGGGGAGATCTTTCTGGAGGTCTTCTGTAACCCCAATATTTGGCCCAACCCCTTTGCGGCTAAACTGCTGATCACTGTGCGGGATGATCGCATTCGGCTAACCACCGAGGCTGAACTGCCGCGTATTCTAGAGGATGTCAATCAGTACCTAGAGACCGTGGCCTAAGCGCCTTGAGGAGACGGGTTAGAATCGGAGACGTAGCTGGTGAGACTCGGGCCGCAGGGGGAATTATCTATCCCCTCGGTTAACACCTATGGGTTAGTCTCGCCTATGCTCCTTTTCGTCTGCTCATTATTCTGTTGTTGGCATAGCTAAGCCGCATTCACCATGAACCCAGATACTCTGACTCAGACGATTCAAAAAAGCTTCCGCGTCACCCTAGGTGCAACAGCATCGTTGTTGGAGGCGCTCAAGGATCCCCAGGGATCCCAGGCTAGGTTTGCTGAGATTGGTAGCGATGTCGATAGGCTAACCGAGGAACTAGAGTCCCGAGGGGTTGCCACCGAGCGGGAAGCCCGAGAATTGGTGGATAGCCTGATGACTCAGGTGCCCAATCCTTTCAACCCCACCCCTGCCTCTGATGCTACGGTGGATACTATTGCGACGCCGATTGTGGACCCATCGGTCCAGATGGATCTCGCCCTTTTGACCCAGGAATTGGCTACTCTCCGGCAGGAAATTGATGCCCTGCGGGGCTTCCCCCAGAACTAGGGGCGATCTGCGTTGGCCCATGGCTGATTGAGCGTTGAGTGCAATGGCTGAACCAATTCCCCCCATTACCCTGCCTCCACCTGAGGATCCTTTGCAAGAGGGAGAATGGCTCCAGGCGACCCTACATCGGTGGCTTGATCAGGAGTTCATCCCCGAAGCGGTGAATGGAGAGATTGCGGCGCGGGCTGCCCAGGTTTTTGTCCGACAACGCATGGAGGGGGAAAATGACTTGGGTTCTCTGGTGGTGGCCATTGTCATGGAAATGCAGGGGTTTGACTTTTCCCAGAGCTTCTATGGCGAATTTGCGATCGCAAATGCTGTCAGCGATCTCCTCCTCGATAGTCTAGGGATTGATCGCTGTTGTGGTGCAGGCTAAGGGGCACGAACTAATCGGGCGAATTCCTAACTAGCCGCCACATCCACCACTGGTCCTTCCTCCGCCACCGTATTTACCCCCTGGGGTCGCCGCCGCACCTTCTCCCCAATCAGTTGGCTCAGTTCTGTCAGCATCAGGGTTGCCAACAGACCATCATCAATCCAGCCCACGATGGGAAATACATCGGGGATCAGGTCCACTGGGCTGATGAGATACAGCATCGTGGCACCAATGACCAGCCAACGGTACTGGGGATGGCGAATGAAGCGCCGGTAACCTTGGTAAAACGCCTGGATGAGATACTTCATGGGGAGAACCCTAGTCCTGTACATGTCTCCATCATCATGACGAAGGTGGGGAACAAGCCCCAGGGCGAAAACCGCCCTTAGGGTTCGCAAAGGCCGATATCCCAGCGGGTTTTTCCCACCATGGTTGTACAATCCGCCCTCAACCGTCCCCACCTGCCCCGGTCTTGGCGATCGCCGCTGACGGTCATCCTGGGGGGCATCGCCATGGGTCTGTGCCCTGCTCCGGTGAATGTCTGGCCCCTAGCCTGGGTGGCCCTCGTGCCTCTGTGGCTAACGGTGGCCAATCCGTCCAAATTCACCTCTCCAGGATGGGCCTTTCGTCAGGGGCTCTGGTGGAGCCTCACTTACCATGGCATTGTCCTGTCCTGGATTACGGCTCTCCATCCCTTGATGTGGCTGGGGGTACCCTGGCTGGGCAGTATTGCGATCGCGGCCTTTGCCTGGAGCTTTATCACCCTACTGGGGGGCGTCACCTTTGGGGCCTGGGCCGGGTTAATGCACTGGGCTGGTGCCCGGTGGTCCCTCAATGCCCTCCAGCGACTAGTGCTGGGGACTGCCCTGTGGTGCGCCCTAGAAACCTTGCTGAGTTGGGGGCCGCTCTACTGGCCCTCCCTGTCCTACACCCAGAGCCCAACCAATAGCTGGATTTTGCACCTGGGTCAGCTCTCGGGGCCGATGACGGTGACGGCAGCGATTGTGCTGGTAAATGGCTGCTGGGCTGAAGCTTGGATGGCCCAACGGCGGGGGCGATCGATCGGATCCCCTGCCCACCCAGCCCGACGGCCCCTTTCCCCTTGGGCGGGGATCGGGCTGGGGCTGTGGCTCGGGTTCCATAGCTTGGGGGCAGGGCTGATGTCCCTGGCCCCGGCAGATAGCGCCGAACAGGGGCTGACGCTGGGCTTAATTCAGGGGAATGTCCCGACCCGCATCAAGCTCACCCCCGAAGGAATGCGTCGGGCCTCACGGGGCTATGCGGAGGGCTATCGCGCCCTAGTGGCCCAGGGTGCAGAAGCGGTCCTCACCCCAGAGGGGGCGATCCCGGAGGTATGGCTGGACCACACCCAACGCCAAAGCCCGATTTATCAGGCGGTGGCGGAACTGGGACGGGTGCTGTGGCTGGGCACCTTTCGCCCCGTAGAAACTCCCCTGGGGCGCAGCCTCACCCAGAGTCTCGTGACCCTAGATGGCAATGCCCAGGTCATAAGCCAGTACGACAAGGTCAAGCTGGTGCCTCTGGGGGAATACATCCCCTTTCCGGCAGTGTTAGGGCGGATCATTTCCCGGCTCTCCCCCCTGGAGGGCAGTCTCTACCCTGGAGCCCTACCCACGGGGCTGGAAACTCCCTTTGGCAGAGCCATTGTAGGGATTTGCTACGAGTCAGCCTACAGTGACCTGTTCCGGCGACAGGCGGTCCGAGGCGGGGAATGGATCATGACCGCCTCGAACAATGATCCCTACCCGCCTCGGATGATGCTCCAGCACCATGCCCAGGATGTGATGCGGGCCATTGAGACCGATCGCTGGGCGCTGCGGGTGACCAATACAGGAATTTCCGGTGTGGTTACCCCCCGAGGGGAAACCCGGTGGCTGGCCCCTCACCATGAGTACGTCACCCATCTAGAGCAAATTTACCGCCGCCGCACCCAGACCCTCTATGTCCGCTGGGGAGATTGGCTCACCCCTTTGCTGCTAGGGCTGGCCGCGATCTCGCTCTTCACTCGCCCCATTTACCCCCCCATTTCCCCTTTGCATTCCCAAAGCCGGGAATAAAACCGTGGGATCACCTGAAGACTAGGGATCACAACCATAAAGTTTGATTTAATTCCCAAGAGATTCAGCATTTACACTGAGACTTTCCGGGATTGTAGCCACACCCGGTGTTAAGGGTGTTAGGGGGCGATTCGCGATCGCGCATTCGGGGGACTATATTGCTGGGGCAAGAACTCCGTAATATTACTGGAATACTACCGGAATATTACTGGCGCAACAGCCGCCAGATTCTCAGGACCAGCGCTACGGCATGAGTCGCCCATATCAGTCCTCACTGAACGGCTCCATTGTGGGTGCTATCAGAGTGCTATCAGGGTGCCGTCAGCTAGCGAAACTCCTTCCTTCGTCACTATGAGTTCTCTTCCTAACTTGGCAGCGGAATACGCCATCTACTACAAGATTGTCCTAGAAGCAGGACAAATTCGTCTGAGACTCTGGGAAATTGCGCCGGATTCTCAGAAAAATCCCTATCCCTACCTCTACCTCGTCAACTACGGCTTCCACCATCGAGAGGAGGCTGAAGCCTTCCTACGGGAATACCTGTTTTTGAATGGAGCCTTTGACGTGCCAGAAAGAAACCTGCCCCCAGAGGGACAGGTCGAAATCTTGCCGTTCCCCACTTGGAATTAATGGGGCAACGCATTCAGATCAGGCGGGGCTGAGGGGAAAGATGACCATCAGGGCCAAAACTGCGGTCACGGCATAGAAGGTCGCCACGACGCGAACTTCAGACCAGCCTGACAATTCAAAATGATGGTGCAAGGGAGACATGCGGAAAAATCGCTTGCCGATGCCGTCTGGTCCCTTCGTGGCCTTGTAATAGGTGACTTGAATAATGACCGAGAGGGTTTCAGCAAAAAACAGCAGGGTGAGAATCAACAGGGGAAAAAGTTGGCCCGTGAGGATGCCTACGGCGGCTAAAGCTCCCCCTAAAGCCAGGGAACCTGTATCCCCCATGAAGACCTTGGCAGGATTGCGATTGTGAACCAGAAAGCCGATACAGGCTCCACTCAGGGCGGCACAGAACCCCATTAGTTCCGGGTGGGTGGGTGCCACGATGGCCCCTAGACCCAAAAGTGCGATCGCGCCCGTGCCCCCCATTAATCCATCTAATCCATCAGTGAGGTTAGTGGCATTACTCTCCGCCACCAGTACAAACCCCGCCATGGGCCAAAACAAGGCCCCCAAGGGCAGGGCTAAGCCCAGGGGCAGGGCCACGGTAGTCAGGGTGGAGGATTGGGTCAGCAGCACCCAGAGACAGAAGAGGGCGGCAAAGACGATCTGGAGTCCGAGTTTTGTGCGGGGGGAAATCCCTTTATTGGATTTGCGGCGTAGGACTTGCCAGTCATCGAGCCAGCCAATGAAGCCATAGGACAGGGTGAGGAGAGCCGCCGCCAATACTAGGGGTTGGGCACCGCCCACGAGCACCCCCACAAGTACCCCCGCTGGGATCAAGAAAATGCCGCCCATGGTAGGCGTCCCGGCTTTTTTGAGGTGAGCCTGGGGACCATCTTCACGAATGAACTGCCCCGCCTTGAGGGATCGCAGCAGGGGCACCACACCGTACCCCGCTGCTGCCGTTATCGCTGCCGCCCCGACCCAAGGCAGGGTCAGGGAGGTGATTTGCCCCAGCCGTCCCCAGAGGGCGTCTAGTCCTAGGGCCAGTAACAGCAAGCCACCACCAACCCAAGCTAGAAGGGTTTGTCCCGAAATAACCGTGTTGTTAATCGGTCGTGTCGATGAAAATTTTGCGTCCACAAGCGCGTTCACTCCTCACAGATTGCCACTCACACCACTCCAGTACCCAGGCGGGAACAAATTCCCTACGCCTCAGCGAAATCCTAGGTTTTCCCCCATCGTTTTACCATGCAAACCCCCAGAACGTACTGGCAAGGCAAGGGTTAAGGTTTCTATTGGGGAAAAGAAATTATCTGCATGGGGCACATCGATCTATGCCTATGCCCCTAGGACATTACGATTCGGTCAGATGACGTTTCGTTCTAATCGTCGTCGTCACCGCCAAGGCTGAGATCGTCGTCGTCGTACTTATCGCTGTCTCCCATCAGATCGGACAGTTCTTCGCTGTCAGCCTCTTCCTTGACGACCTCGGCAGGTTCGCGGGGTTTCAGCCGCCCCGTGCCTTCTAGCCACACGAGAATAGAGGGTTCTTGCTGCGCAGGCAGCACTTCAGCTAATTGGCTACGGGGAATCTGACGGAGAGAGGGGTTATAAACCATAGGGATAAACTATTTCCTGAAATTGGCAAAAAATCAAAACTTGGGGTGATTAGCATAACAGAAACCCCTTGGGCAGTTCTCTGGTCCTGCTGGGCGGACATCCTCTGGTCCAAACATCCTCTGGTCCAAATGGACCATCGCGGCTTGACTCAAACTAAGCCCGCCTAGAGTTTACCACTGGAGTGTTAGACGACATCCCTGGAAATGTCAATTCTCCCTGAAGGAACGTAACGTTACTAAGCTGTAGGAAAGTCCCTATGGGTTATCCCGAGTGATCCCGACCAACCTCACAGGGAAGATACGGGCGATCGCGGCGGTAGCAATGCCTTGTTGTTTATTACTACGGACCTATGCTGGGAAAATCGGAACTAATTGAGGCAATTTCCCCAACAAATCGCGGGCTTTTAGCCTCTAAACAAGACCAACAGGCCATTGGCATCGCCATCGCTCGATTAGAGGAGCGCAACCCCACCCCCGAGCCCTTCTCCGCCCTAGATTTGCTGGGGGGAAACTGGCGCTTGCTCTACACCACCAGCAGTGAACTGCTGGGGATCGACCGCTTTCCCCTCTATCGCTTGGGACAAATTTACCAATGTATTCGTCCCGATGAGCAGCGCATCTACAACATTGCAGAGGTGGTGGGGGTACCCCTACTGGAGGGGTTGGTGTCGGTGTCGGCCCGGTTTGAGGTCGTGTCTCGTCAGCGGGTGAATGTGGCCTTTGAGCGCGGTGTCTTTGGACTCCAGCGGATCTTGGGCTATACCCGGCCTAGTGCCTTGATCCAGACCCTTACCACCCAAGCCAAATTACCCCTGTGGCAAGGCATCGATTTTCGCATCAACCGGGAGTCATCGGGCTGGCTAGAAGTGACCTACCTGGATGCGGATTTGCGGATTGGTCGGGGCAACGAGGGAAATGTTTTTGTACTGCGAAAAGCGGCGCTGTAGAATCTCCCCCGAAACCCCCTGAAAAATTCCTCAGAAAGCAAAAAAAACGCGCTGAACCGGGGCTCAGCGCGTGGGGGGAATGTATAGGTCAGCTCGTTGAGATTCAGAAATTACCAACCCCGAGTCGGTGCTAGGGCATTACCCCGCAATAGACTCCCCAGGGTTTTGGCCGTGATCTTCATTTGCACGAGGGGATTGGCGGGCACGACGGTCTTGTAGAGATAGCTGTCAAAGGTTAGCTTCTGTACATCCATGTCGGCGCACATTTCCACAAAGGCTTCCCGCGTGGCGTCGGTGCGATAGAACACCCGTTGCAGCAAATCCAACACCAGATAGGTGGTGCCGTACTGCTTATCCCAGCGCTTCAGGTACACCTTGAGATCTGCCTCGGTGGGGATGCGTTGTCCCCCCTGGGAGAATTCCACGATGGCCTCGGCGCACATGCGGGCGGACTTGGCAGCAAAGTAGATGCCTTCGCCGGAGGACTTGGTGACGGTGCCAGCGGCATCGCCCACCAGGGCCACCCGACCCACCACCCGGCGCGGGCGGGGATGTTCGGGAATGGGATGGGCTTCTACCTTGATGATCTCGCCGCCCTCTAGGCGCTTGGCGGCGCGGGCGCGAATGCCTGCCTGGAGTTGTTTGATCTTGGCCTGGTTGACCCGCATGGTGCCGGTGCCCACCGCTACGTGGTCATATTTGGGGAAGACCCAAGCGTAGAAGTCGGGGGAAACATCGTCACCCACGTACATCTCCGCCAAGTCTTCGTAGTAGGTCATTTTGTCTGCGGGCAGACGGATGCGTTCTTGAAATGCGATCGCGTAGTTGTAATCTCCAGCTTTGATCGCTTTGGCCACGCGAGAGTTAGCCCCATCGGCCCCGATCACAAGATCCACTTGTAGGCTCTTATGATTACCCACTAGCCCCTCTTCACTATGATCTGCATAGTGCAGGGTGTAGGGGTCACTTTCGGTCTGGGGTAGTTCCAGCGTGTGGACGGTGCCATTGATCAACTTGGCCCCTAGCATGGCAGCGCGATCGCGCAGGAACCCATCCAACACTTCCCGGCGGCACATGCCGATATATTCCCCATCCTTGAGGGTGCTGCCGATATTCACTTCGATGTTGGAAGGGGAGATCATCTTCATCTTTCGCACTTGGCGATCAATGATCTCGGGGGGCAGGTCAAATTCTTCCACCATACAGAGGGGAATGGCCCCTCCACAGGGTTTGGCATTATCTAATTTGCGTTCAAAAAGATAGGTTTCGATTCCAGCCTTAGCGAGAGTCTCAGCGGCAGAGGATCCCGCTGGCCCTGATCCGACAACAGCAACCCGAAGTGACAAGGGAATTTCTCCACACGGTACAAAGCTACGGAAAGTATCGTATCACGGGGGTTTGGTGGATCTGGAGGCACTCTCGCCGTTGTAACTGGAATGAAACAGTCATTAACATTCTGATACCGCAAGGCATCGACTGCGCCCAATGCAAGGTTTTGGTCGATTAACGCAAAGCTCCCCATTGCCCACCTAGGTGGGCAATGGGGAGCTTTGGTGCGGGTTGACAAGTGGGGGTCAAAACTCCAGATCCGAAGATGGGCAACGGTTACAGGCTGTCCAACTGGGTTTTGAGTTCTTCCAACTCGGCATCTACCGCCTGGTCTTGAGGGGCGGCCACGGGCTCGTCAGAAGCGGGCAGCGAGGATTGGCCGACGGACCCACCCGCCAGTTGGGCCTTCATGGCCGCCAGTTCATCATCCACATTGCCACCGGATTCTAGGGCCGCAAATTGGCTCTCTAGATCGGCTCCCGCCAACTCTGATGCAGCCTGGGATTTGGCCTCCATCATCAACACCTTTTCTTCCATGCGCTCAAAGGCTCCCATGGCACTGCCAGTACTCATCTGGCCCATGGTGCTTTGCAATTGCTCGTTGGCCTTCGCGGCGCTGACCCGAGCCTTCAGCATGTCCTTCTTGGTCTTAGCTTCGGAGATCTTGCTCTCTAGGCCAATCAGGCTTTTCTTGAGCTGGTCTACCTGGGTGACTTGGCCGTCCAGTTGGGTCTTGAGGGAGGCAGCGGTGTCGGTGTTCGCCTTCTTACGGCTCAGGGCTTCCCGCGCTAGGCTCTCATCACCCTTTTGCAGGGCCAGTTGTGCCCGTTGGTGCCAGGTATTGGACTCGGACTGGGCCTTCTCGTATTGCTGTTGAACTCGCTTTTGGGAGGCGATCGCCTGGGCCACGGCCTGACGCATTTGGATTAAATCCTCCTGCATGTCGATAATGGCTTGATCTAGGATTTTTTCTGGATCTTCGGCGGCGCTAACGGCGGCGTTCAGGTTGGAGCGAACAACTCGGCTGACTCGATCAAACAACCCCATGACTCTGAGTTTCCTTCCAATGTATGTGTGACTCGTCGGAGGGTATCCTTTCGCAGGGATGCTACGCACCAATGCGTTGGGTCCGTGCAATGTGGAACGCTTAGGCAGTCCCTAGACTCCCAGGCTGGCACCTAGACAGCAGGATGCCCACACCTTAGCCTTATACCCGGCGGTCGGCCCGGTTTCCTTAACCCTTTGAGAGAAACCCCTTGGGCGGCAGGTCACTGCCTGTCTCTAGTCTTAGCACATGGCTCTAAAGCTGCCCCTATCTCTGCTGTATGGCTTTGGTCAATTTCTGGCTTTCCTGGTTCCCAGGCTCTGCCTGGGAATCCTCCCCGAGGCTCTGCCTTGTCGTTAGAAAACGGCAAGGATTTACGCCCTGCGGTACTGGTACTGTGCGGCGTAAATACCCTGGCCGTTCTATCGTGGCACACCTCGGCCCCTCACCCTAGCCCTCTCCCACGGGGAGAGGGGACCGGAGAATGTTGGGCTGGTGCGACAGAATAGTAATCCTATTTCAGCCTAGGTGTACTAGAGGCCCATGGCCTGGGCGATCGCATCTAGGGTGGCGGGGATTCCCGTTTTGACCCCATTCTCGCCGTGGGTGATGGCCACATCGGGATCCTTGAGGCCATTGCCCGTGAGGACGCAGACGACGGTGGCTCCGGTGGGTACCTGATCCTTGACCTTGAACAAACCTGCTACGGAGGCGGCGCTGGCGGGTTCGCAAAAAATGCCCTCTTCCTGGGCTAGGAAGCGGTAGGCGGCGAGGATCTCATCGTCGGTGACGGCGTTGAAGGCTCCCTGGCTGGCGTCGCGGACCGCCACCGCCTGATTCCAACTGGCGGGGTTGCCGATGCGGATGGCGGTGGCTAGGGTATCTGGGGCATGGACAGGGTGGCCTAGCACTAGAGGAGCGGCTCCGGCGGCCTGAAAGCCCATCATTTGGGGCAGGCGACGGCAGCGGCCTTCTCGATGGTATTCACAGAAGCCCATCCAGTAGGCGGTGATATTGCCTGCATTGCCAACGGGAATGCAGAGCCAGTCTGGGGCGTCCCCGAGGGCGTCTACGACTTCAAAGGCGGCGGTTTTCTGCCCTTCTAAACGATAGGGATTGACGGAGTTCACTAGGGTAACGGGGTACTGGTCTGCCATCTGGCGCACTAGGGCAAGGGCATCGTCGAAGTTGCCTTGAATGGCTAGGACTTCAGCGCCGTAGAGCAATGCCTGGGCCAGTTTACCTAGGGCAATATAGCCGTCGGGCACTACTACATAGGCCCGCATTCCTCCCCGGCGGGCATAGGCGGCGGCAGCGGCGGAGGTGTTGCCGGTGCTAGCGCAGATGACGGCTTCGGCTCCTGCTTCTTTGGCCTTGGATACGGCCATGGTCATGCCCCGGTCTTTGAAGCTGCCGGTGGGGTTGAGTCCATCATATTTGACAAGAACCTGGACTTGGCGACCGATGCGCTGGGCGATGGCGGGGGCGGGGATCAGCGGGGTATTGCCTTCGTTGAGGGTGACAATGGGAGTGCGATCGCTGATGGGCAGGTAGTTCGCATAGTGGCGCATCAATCCCCCCCAGCCTTGGTGGGCTGGAGGTGTGGGGGCGGAAGGGGGGGCGGTTGTTACAGCCGAATCTACACTCAGGGTCACGGGTTACCTACTACGCAATCACTAGTTTTTGGCGATGATTTGAACCCTTGTCCATTTTGGGAGCTGGGTTTAACTCGGACTGGGACCAGCCCAGAGCCGTTGTTTTCTCAGTTTACCGCGCTGTCTTAGCGGCCCGGTGTCTATGTTGAGGTTTAGGGTTTGGGGGGGTGAGGGGGTAGGGGCGCGGTTTCCGCGCCCAATGCAGGATGTGACAGGTGGTAGGAGTTTTGAGTTTTGAATTTTGAATTCAATGTCCCGTAGGGTGCATAACGCTAAGGCGCGGCTTTGCCCCTGCGAAGCAATGCACCGCAGGTGACAGAACCGTAGGGTGGGCATCGCCCACCAATCCAGGTATCACGCCGTAGGGAACGGTGTGTTGTAGATTGCGTAGCTTGGGTCGAGGAACGTTCGTGCAGCGTCGCCGACAGAAGAAAACCCAACAATCTCTGCCCAGGGGACGGGTTCCTAGGGGGGAGGCTGGCTACGGAGTAAGGTCATCGCCTAGGAACCCGTCCCCTACCCCATGGGGGGATGGGCTCAGTAGCGGCCTGCGGCCACGCCCTCGACATAGTGGCGGAAGAGGGGGATCTGGAATTGGGGGGAGCCCTGGGGGTCTAGCGCTAGGATGTCCCGCTGGATTAGGCGCTGGAGGGTGGGCTGGGAGTCGGGGGAGAGGGTGGTTTGGGTGACCAGGTGTAGCAGCAGGGCTTGCTCTGGGTCGGGCAAGGTCTCAAAGCGCTCCCGCAGGACTTCGCCGCCCCGCTCGATCACCTTGGGCAGGATGGCGGTGATGTCGGCGGGGATGGCTTGGTAGCCCCGCTCCCTGGCTTGGCGACGGTTCAGATCTTCGACGAGGACGAGGCAGGTGAGTTGGAGGTAGTAGGGCTGGCAGTGGGTCAGGTGCAGGATGGTCTCCACCGCCGCTGGGGTGTAGATGTCAGGGAAGCCCTCAATGGGGTTTTGCACCAGGGCGCGGGCTTCCGGCTCTTCTAAATAGCTGAGCTTGAGGGATTGGGCATTGATTAGATAGTCGCTCCAGTAGGCTTCGAGTTCGTGGCGGGCGCGGGAACCACTGAAGAGAACGATCCATTGCTGTTGGTGCTGGATGATGTAGCGCAGAAAGTTCAGCGGTGCCCGACTGCCGGTGGCGTTGACCACTTCACTGAAGCGATCGAATTCGTCTAGGCACAGCAAGAACCGCTTGCCCCGGTGGGTCTGCTCGATGGTGGTGAACCAGTTCTGCAAGGCGGCGAAGGGATCACGTTCTAGGGCTTCGAGGTCTGGAGCTGGCAGGGTGAGGTTGCGGCCCTGCCGTGCCGCCTGCTGGATGGCACTGACCAAAAACTGGGCGGTGCCCTGGAGGGTGACGGTCATGCCTAACCCTTGCACGTCTACCAGCAGGGGCACCAGGTCGGGACCGACCCGCTGGGGCAGATATTTCAGGGCGGAGGTTTTGCCGGTGCGGCGACCGCCATAGAGCAACAGTGTCGGGGGCTGGCTGGCGGTGGCCAGGGTTTCGATTTCTCGAAACAGGTCTTGGCGACCCCGGAACCGCAGCCCTGCCGTGGTGGGGTCTAGGGCGGCACCGGCCACATACACCGCTGGGATTTCAGAGGCCCGCAGGGCTTGATCCTTGAGGGTGGCCTGGGCGGTGGTGAGTAGCCCCAGCCATTGCTCCACAATGCCGCCATAGGTGGTGGCCAGGGCCGGGGACTGCTGGGCTAATTCCTGTTTCAGGCGCTGCACCTGCTGGATTACTGGCCCCAGGGCTTCCCATTGGCGATAGGTGGAGGTCATCTCCGTTGCGGCCCGCACCCCCTGGCTGAGGTCGAGGAACTGGGGCAACAGTGGCCCTACCTGGGGCGGCGGTGGCGAGGGAATCCAAGCCAACTCCCCGGCCATGGCCCCCATCTGCGCCACGGTCTGACACCCCGCCAGTCGATCCACGGCAATCTCCGCCATGGCCACTGCTGCGACCCGCTGCTGGTTGGTGGAGGTAATCAGGTAGTCGATGGTCTGCTGCGCCGCCACGGGGTTGGTGCGGTGGGCCTGGGCAATGAACTCCGCCATAAAGGGCAGGGGCAGGTAGATCAATTCATCAAACCGAGGGGGTAACCACCGCAACCCCTTGGCCGCCTGTTCTTCTGGAAGCACCCACCCCAGCCCCACCATCCACAGCAACTCCGGTAGCCAAAACCAGACCCGCAGTACCCCCAAGATGATCGTGACACCGACTGCGACACCGCTTGCGACACCGACTGCGACACCGCTTGCGACACCGACTGCGACACCAAATACGACACCGACTGCGACACCGACTGCGACACCGACTGCAACACCAAATGCGACACCGCTTGCGACACCGCTTGCGACACCGACTGCGACAATGCCTGCGACACTGAATGCGGCACCGATTGCTGCGACACCAACTGCGACACCGATTGCGATACTGAATGCGACACTGCCTGGGGCACCGATTGCTGCGAGACCGATTTCTGGCATACCGAGTGCGATCCCAATTGCAATAAAGACGATTGCAACGAAGACGATTTCTCCCAAGGGCGAATGGCCAATTATTTGCTGCCCAATGAAGTTACTTAAACCTGACATAAACTGCAAATCCGATCTAAACTGCACTGCAATCCCTAGAATGATAAAAACAGTGCTTAATGCTAGTAGTACTATTCTTCTCAAGCGATGTAGCTTTTGGATACTTAGGTGAGCAACAACTAGCCCTACTACCAAACCCAGGAGAAACAACCCACTCTCTGACCAGTTAAAAGGTTTAGCCCAGATGGAATAGGGCACGGCCACTAGCACCGCTGCCACTAGGGGCAACACCGCCGCCAGCAACCACACTTGACTGGTATAGCGGGCCAAGGCTGGTTTAGTGGCAAACTCTGCCTGTTTACAGAAGGGGTTCGTGTCGAGTTCTAGCTCCGGGTGCAGGGTGCGCAGCCAGCGCCGCAGGGTAAAGGGTTTGAAATAGATCCAATAGAGCAACCGCAGACATTCCCCCAGGTAGGTGATTGCCCCTTGCCAGCGTGTTTCTTGGATCATTAGTTTCCCATTCCAAATGTCTCTAAAATTTCGCGAATAACATTTCTCAGCCAAGCCCATTGGGACTGGGTAATGATGCCCATTGCCAGCAGCAGCACAATCAACGGCACCATCGCCCCCGGCCCCAACTTCAAGATCCGCTCCAGCCCATTAAAGCCACGGCTGAGGCAATTCCCCAGCACTCGGGGTAGACCAAACACCAGCCATTGACACCATCGGGGCCAATAGCGGGGCTGGCGGAGTTCCCTCTGGAGGCGCTGGGCTTCTAGGGCAAATCGCTGCTGTGCCCAGGTTTCGGGCTTGTCGAGCTGGGCCGCTTCCCACAGGGCTAGGGCCGCCATCTGCAACAACAGGGGATGTTTGCGGCCCCATTGCAAGGCAGTTTCCTGGGCAGCGGGGGACAGGGCGGGGTGGGCCGGGTCGGGTAAGGTGACGACCTGGCGGGCTTCGGGATCGGAGAAGCACTCTAGCCTGCTAACCTGTCCCAGGTTGAAAAATGCCGAGGTGAGTTGATAGTCCCGGCGATATTCATCCAGCAACCGACGAGAGGCGGTGATCAGCATTAGATCGCTGTTGTTCATCAAGGTGCGGAGGCTGTCGTAGAAGTCGTCCTGGAAAACGGCGCGATGGGCAAACAGGGCTTCAAATTCATCCAGACACAGCACCGGCAACACCCCCGCTGCCCGACTCTGGCGCACCGCCGCCCCAAAGTCGGGGCGATCTAGCCGTCGCTCCCGCCAGATGGCCCGCCATTCCTCTGGGTAGTGGGGGTGGCTGTCTAAGAGGGTGCGGGCGATCGCTTGGTACAGGCTGCGCTCCTCGGTGCAGGGGGCTCCCTGGAGACTGAGGTAAATCACGGCGTAGGCGTGGCGATGCTCTGGGGGTAACCGCTGGGGCCAGGTTTGGTAAAAGTGATAGAGCAGGGAGGACTTGCCAATGCGGCGCTCTCCCACCACGTTGACGCTGGTGGGTTGGGAGGTTCCGGCCATCCGGTTGATCAGGGTTTGCAGCTCGTCCGCGCGCCCCACAAAACTCTGGGGCGACTGAATCATTGGCCCTGCCACAAAGGGGCAGGGGGTGGGCGGGGGTGGGGACATCAGGGCATTACCCAGGGAATCCATACCCTAGAGTATCCTCAGATTGTCTGGGGGAGTCCCCTGCAAGGGTGCATCGCTAGCGCGGATGCACCCTACAACCGAATCTCTGCCCAGTGGGCGTAGGCTGGGTCAAACGAAGTGAGACCCAGCATCAGGATAGGCTTGCTGGGTCGGTGTGCCTTGACCCAGCCGACAAATTTTGCCCAGGGGACGGGTTCCTAGGGGGGAGGCTGGCTACGGAGTAAAGTCATGGTCTAGGAACCCGTCCCCTTTGCCTAGGCTACCCCTGGTGCCTAGGCTCCGCCTGGGCACCCCCCGCTGAGGCTCTGCCTCCCGATCCCAGGCGGCAGAGCCAGCCCCCGTAGACCCGCAGCCATCGGCACCACATTGAGATGCACCCCTGCGATCGCTGTATAATGTCAGCAGCCTTCATGCTTGCTGCCATGACTTCTCAACAACTCGAAGAGCGCTCCCAGCACCTCGAAGCGCGAGTTGCAGCCCTAGAAACAGAACTGGCGCAGCTCAGGCAGGTGTTGTCTGCATTTCTGCAAAAGCCAACCCCCTGGTGGTCAGCGATCTCAGGCAGCTTTGAAAACGATCCTACCTTTGATGCCGCGATCACCTTTGGGCAAGACTGGCGCAAGACCGCCGATTAGGTAGCCCGCTGCGGATCTGAAAATTGCTGCGATCGCGATTTCACTCCAAGCAACTCTTTTGACCCGCAACACCTCAGATTTTAAGCAAGTAGCAGACTTGTTAGTTGAAGACTGGTCAGCATAATAGGCATTAGTGCTATCTCTACCATAGCTGCGATCGCCCTGCGCGCAGTGAGGCCCACCAACCCATTGATACAATAATGAAGCCATAACCTTTGACCCAGGGGACGGGTTCCTAGGCCACAGTTTTACTTCGTAGCCAGCCCCCTTTCTAGGAACCCGTACCCTTCGCCTAGCAGGACTGGTGGGGTAGATTGGGCGCTGCACCCCCTAAATCCGTGGGGAGAGATCGCTCTTCATGCAGCAGGTGAACTCCGAAGTAGCTTAAGCGTAGGGTGGGCATCGCCCACCGTAGATCAGCAGCCCCCACAAAAATTCGCAGAGCCGCCCCGGAGGCTCCCAGCCGCTAGCCAGGGGCCAGGACGATCGCTTTGTAGCAGAACGCTCGAAATCCAAGGCCAAGGTTGTTTAGACTGAACGATGGGCCAAAGGTGACCCTTCACCACGCCGCATCATTCGCCATGGGAGAGATCCGCACCGTGACCAATAGCTTCAACGCCCAGCAAACCCTCACCGTTAACGGCAAAGACTATATCTATTACAGTCTGCCCGAGGCCGCCACAACCCTCGGCGACATCAGTCGGCTGCCCTATAGCCTCAAGGTATTGCTGGAAAACCTGCTGCGTTACGAAGATGGGCGCACGGTAAAAGCGGAAGACGTGCAGGCAGTGGCCAACTGGCTCCAGAGCAAAACCTCCAACCGCGAAATTGCCTACCGTCCCGCCCGCGTCCTCATGCAGGACTTTACAGGAGTCCCTGCTGTGGTGGACTTAGCCGCCATGCGGGACGCGATGGTAGCCCTGGGGGGAAGCCCAGAGCAGATCAATCCCCTGGCCCCCGTGGATTTGGTGATTGACCATTCGGTGATGGTGGATAGCTTTGGCAGTGACCATGCCTTCGCCGACAACGTCACCAAGGAGTTCTATCGCAACAATGAGCGTTACGCCTTTCTGCGCTGGGGTCAGAGCGCCTTTGACAATTTCCGGGTGGTGCCTCCAGGAACGGGCATTTGTCACCAGGTCAACCTAGAGTACCTGGCTCAGGTGGTGTGGACGAAGGAGGAGAACGGTCAAACTGTGGCCTACCCCGATACCCTGGTGGGCACCGATAGCCACACGACGATGATCAATGGCCTTGCTGTCCTCGGCTGGGGTGTGGGCGGCATTGAGGCAGAAGCAGCCATGTTGGGCCAACCCATCTCCATGGTGCTGCCGGAGGTGGTGGGCTTTAAGCTGACGGGAGCCCTGCCGGAGGGGGCCACCGCCACCGACCTGGTGCTGACGGTGGTGCAGATGCTGCGGCAAAAGGGCGTGGTGGGTAAATTTGTGGAGTTCTATGGCGATGGCCTCTCCTGCCTGACCCTGGCGGATCGGGCCACCCTATCTAATATGGCCCCTGAGTATGGGGCGACCTGTGGCTTTTTCCCCATTGATGCGGAGACGGTGAATTACCTGACATTTTCGGGGCGGGATCCGGAGCGCATCGCCCTGGTGGAAGCCTATGCCAAGGCTCAGGGTCTGTGGCGGGAGGATGATACCCCCGATCCCGTTTTCACCGACAGTCTGGGGTTAGATCTGGCCACGGTGGAGCCTTCTTTGGCGGGGCCGAAGCGGCCCCAGGATCGGGTGCTATTGTCGGATCTGGCGGTGCAGTTCCGGGAGTCGGACTTTCCCAGCTTTAGTGGCCTGGAGTCCTATGCCCAGAAGCGGTCGGTGCCTGTCGTAGGAACGGATTACGACTTGACGGATGGGGCAGTTGCGATCGCGGCCATTACCAGTTGCACCAACACCTCCAACCCCTCCGTGATGATCGGGGCGGGGCTAGTAGCGCGAAAGGCACGGGCCAAGGGGCTGATGGTGAAGCCCTGGGTGAAGACTTCCCTCGCTCCCGGCAGTCAGGTGGTGTCCGACTATTTAGAAAAGGCGGGGCTCCAGGAAGACTTGGATGCCCTGGGCTTTAACCTGGTGGGCTACGGCTGCACCACCTGCATTGGCAACTCTGGTCCCCTGCCAGATGCCATTGTGGCGGCGATTAATGCGGAAGATCTGGTGGTGGGAGCTGTCCTGTCGGGCAACCGCAACTTTGAAGGGCGGGTGAGCCCCCACACCAAGGCCAACTACCTGGCATCGCCCCCCTTGGTGGTGGCCTATGCCATTGCCGGCAATCTGGCCATGGATTTGAAAACCGATCCCATTGGTCAAGATTCCACTGGTAGGCCCGTCTATCTCAAGGACATCTGGCCCACCACGGAGGAAATTAAAACCGTGATGGCAGCGGCCCTGACGCCAGAGATGTTCCGTAGCCGCTATAGCAACGTGTTCACCGGGACAGAGGACTGGCAGGCGATCTCCACCGAAGCCAGCCAAACCTACCCCTGGCAATCCGCCAGCACCTATGTGCAAAATCCTCCCTTCTTTGAGGGCATGGCGGCAACGGTCAATGGCCAAGCCTTCAGCGATATCCATGGGGCGCGGCCCCTGGCCCTGCTGGGGGACAGCATCACCACGGATCACATTTCCCCCGCCGGAGCAATCAAGACCAATAGCCCCGCTGGCAGTTATCTCACGGGCAATCAGGTCACCGTGGCGGACTTCAACTCCTTTGGTTCCCGCCGGGGTAACCATGAGGTGATGATGCGGGGCACCTTCGCCAATATTCGCCTGCAAAACGAGATGGTGCCCGGTTCCTCGGGCGGCGTGACCAAACACATGCCCGATGGCACAGAGCTATCCATCTACGATGCCGCCATGCAGTACCAAGGGGAAGGGACTCCCCTGGTGGTGATTGCTGGGAAGGAATATGGCACCGGCTCCTCCCGCGACTGGGCCGCGAAGGGCACCCGCCTGCTGGGGGTAAAGGCAGTAGTGGCGGAGAGCTTTGAGCGCATCCACCGTTCCAACTTAGTGGGGATGGGGGTGTTGCCTTTGCAGTTTCCACCGGGCAGCGATCGCCGCACCCTGGGCCTAGAGGGCACCGAAACCTTTGATCTGACGGGCCTCAGCGGTGGCATTCAGCCGGGGATGACGGTGACCCTAACGGTGCACCGTGCCGATGGTAGCCAAATGGAAGTACCTCTGCTCTGTCGCATCGATACTCTGGATGAGGTGGAATACTACCGCCACGGCGGCATTCTCCACTATGTCCTGCGGCAGTTGCTCGCGGCCTAGAGGATCTGCGGGTTAATGGTGTACAGGTGTACAGATTTTCTCCCTTCGGGAGACGCAAAGCGTATAGCTTAAGTCGTTGGCGTCAGAGTCTCTCGAAGGGAAAAAGCCTGAGCGAAGTCATTCATAATAATGGCTTCCCAGGGAGCAAGTCCAATCAGCGGGCATCTTATTTTTCTGCGAATCGCTAGTGCTGCACTCAACCTACGCAGACTCGCAAAGGCAAAGTTGACAGACCGCTAGTGGTCTGTCAACTCATGATTGACAGATCACCGGAAAAGGCCTCAAAACTGACGGTGATAGTTTGCCGTCATAAACTGGTGCCACTGACCATCATCGCCCAAGTTAAAAGAGGTCAGTACCCGGTGATCGTCGCTTTTAAATTCGATCACGTCTTTGTACTGAGACATTTTGCCTTCGCCAGCCATGGCAGGCCCCTCAGAATGTAAGGTGAGCACCCGTTCAGCGGCGTCGAGTTCGCCGTCATAGACCCAAAGGTGACTCATCATTGACCCCAGCCAGGTACCGACATAGCGCTGCTTTTGGGGGTTGTAGCCCAGGGTCATAAGGGTAGTGGCCATACTGCCACACATTTCGCCCTGACCTTCGGCGACCACCCAGAGACCATCCAGGGATTTGACACGCTCTATCCCCGTGGATGTTTCAAGGGACTGATCTGACTCTGCCACAGCCTCAACCTCATAGGTCCACTCACCTACCAACTGTTGGAGCCACTGGTGTTCTTTTTGGGGCTGTTCTACTGTGGGCGAAGCCTGTTGCACGTCAGTTGTCGTTGTCATAGTTCTTCTCCATTTACGTCACATTACAAATATGGCTGCATCGAAATTGCTGGATAGTTGTGGTGTCCTCGGTGACTGATTTTTGCTGTCTTACAGAAACCCGGTTGATCGATCTAAACCTTGCCCAAGTCCAGAAGTGGAGTTTTCCCGGTGGGGAAACTCCAGATTTCGGGCTGGACTTGGTATAAGACTAATCACAGTTGATCATCCAGGGAATGCCAAACTGATCAACGGCCATGCCAAACCGTTTGGCCCAAAAAGTCTCTGCTAAAGGCATTTGAATGTTGCCGCCTTCGGCCAGGGCTTGAAAGATTTTCTCAGCCTTGTCTGGGTCAGGAATTTGTAGAGAAACCGAGAAGCCTTTGGGCACATCGTACTGCCCAGGGGGGCAGTCAGACCCCATGATGGCCCAGTCGCCCAGGGTCAGTTGAGTGTGCATGATTTTGCTGCCAAACTCAGGAGGCACTTCGGCTTCGGCAGGGGAGCCCGCAAAGGTCATCATGTCACCTAATTCGCCCCCCAAGACTTGGTGGTAAAAGGTGAAGGCTTCTTTGCATTGGCCATCAAAAAAGAGGTAAGGATTGACTTGCATCATGATCTCCTTGAATAGCTGAGTTACATCGAACAATTGGGAACGCCTCAGGAATACGAGTACACCTAGGCTGAAATAGGCTTACTATTCTGTCGCACCAGCCCAACCTTTTCCGGTCCCCTCTCCCAAGGGGAGAGGGCTAGGGCTTCGGCGTGAGCTCAGCCGAACGGTGAGGGGCCGAGTGTGCCACGATGAAACGGTCAGGGTATTTCCGCCGCAGAGTACTAGGGGACTCGCAGGAAAATAACGTACCCGCTCCGCTGATCGGGCTTTCTCCCTTCGGGAGAAAACCTGGCCACTGGGTACACTATTAACCCGCAGCTCCCTTAGCGTTGAACTCAGACCAATCCGCTCGATCTAGGCGATAGACTGAGCAGTCGTCGTCGCCAAAGCGGCGGTGTCCCAAAAACTTGAACCCGAGACGCTGGTAAAAGCGGTGGGCGCGGGTGTTGCTGTCCAGGGGGTCAATCAGCACCGCAGTCACCTCGGGGTTGGCAAAACAATGGACTAGAGCCAACCGCATCATGGTGGTTCCGTAGCCTTTGCCCAACGCAGTGGGTTCGCCAATCCAAATGTCGATCGCCCGTAAATTGGCAGGCACATCGCCCCAGTAGTGGCTGTCTTCTTCGGCAGGGTCAATGATTTGAATGAAGCCAATGGGGCGACCTCCTAGCTCGGCGATCAACTGCTCGCGCCAGACAGGGGTGCGGGCTAGCTCGACCTCCCACATCCAGTCGTCGTTGGGATCGGCAGCGACCACATGGGGTTGCTCATCCCAGTAACGGAGTAGGGCTGTGTCGGCAGGGGTAGCGGGCCGCAATGAAATGGCGCTTGACTCAGACATGGTGGGTACCGGCTGGTTCAGTATCGGCTAACCACGCAATCAATATAGTTCTTATGTACTATTTTGTGAGCGGGCAAAATAAATCTTTAGAAACGACTAGTACCGCAGGGCGTAAATCAGTCCACTATTGTCACACCAGCCCAACGTTGTCCGGTCCCCTCTCCCCGTGGGAGAGGGCTAGGGTGAGGGGCCGAGTGTGCCACGATGCAACGGCCAGGGTATTTCCGCCGCCCAGTACTAGGCCAGAGTAAGCCAGCATTGTGGCTTGACAGCGCACTAGATGCCCGAGTAGGGTAGCGTCCCTGATGGTGACTGAAATAGCGTATCTACAATAGCGTGCAGTGTTGTTGCAGGGCGTAGTTGAGTTGCTGGCGATAGATGCGCTGGGGGACGACGTAGGCCCCAAATCGGGCTAGGTGGGGATTCATCATCTGGACATCGAAGAGTTGGAATCGGCGCGATCGCAGTCGTTCCACTAGCTTCACCATGGCCACCTTCGAGCCCTCGGGGATGCGGTAAAACATCGACTCCCCCACAAAGACCCCGCCAATGGTGAGTCCCAAAATGCCCCCTGCCAGTTCATCCCCCTGCCAAGTCTCAAAACTGTGCGCCCAGCCCGCCCCATGGAGCGCTTGGTAAATACCCTTGAGTTCCTCTGAAATCCAAGTTGTATCCCGATTGGCACAGCCCTCCACCACTTCAGTAAAGGCCCGATCAATAGCGATCTCAAAGCGGTTTTGATTCAGCACCCGCCGCAGTGACTTGGGATAACGGAACCGCTCATCCAGAGGCAGCAGAGTCCGTTGACGGCTGGAATACCAGGCTACGTTGCCTTCCCCCTCGTTTGCCATCAAGAAGTAACCCTGGGTGTAGCCCTCAATGATGGAGGCAATGTCGTACTGAAATACTCTCACGCTAGAGCGGGTCCAAAATCCCACAGACTTCAGATATTAACCATAATCTACTCTTCTAGAAGCAGGGCCAATATCCCAGAAATGGGGACAGAGCAGGTGTACTCAAGGTCTAATGTACTGCTATTCTGAAGGGGCAATGTCGCGTTAGCGTCATGATCCCCCATCAATTAACCCTCAAAAACTTCCTCAGCTATCGGGAAACCCAATTGAATTTCCGGGGATTACATGTGGCCTGTATTTGTGGTCCCAATGGGGCTGGAAAATCCTCTTTGCTAGAGGCGATCGCATGGGCCGTCTGGGGACAAAGTCGGGTCGCCACGGAGGACGATGTGATTCACGCTGGGGCTATGGAAACCCAAGTGAATTTCACCTTTGAACATCAGCAGCAAACCTATCGCGTTCTGCGCCATCGCCACCGCCAACAGGGGGGTAGCCTAGAATTTCAGGTCCAGACCGAAGCCGGATTTCGACCCTTGACCCAGCGGGGAATGCGGGCCACCCAACAGTTAATTTGTGAGACGCTACGGCTGGACTATGACACCTTTGTAAACGCGGCCTATCTGCGCCAGGGTCGGGCCGATGAGTTTATGGTGAAGCGCCCGAGTGAACGCAAGCAAATTCTGGCGGACCTGCTGAAGCTCTCCCAGTACGACACCCTAGCGGAACGGGCTAAGGTGCGATCGCGGCAAGCCCAGGCCCAGACGGTGGTGCTGGAAACCACCCTCACCCGCCTCCAGGGCCAACTGGATCAGCGCAGTGCGATCGCCCAGGAAGCCGTCCAGCTTCAGAGCCAACTGACGGACCTGCAAGCCCAACAGCAGGACGATCAGAGCCAACTCCAGCACTGGCGAGAGGTCCAGACCCAACGGCAAGAACAGCAGCAGCGCCTCACCCTGCACCAGCAGCAAGCAGCCCATCTAGCCCAACAGCGATCGCGCCTCGATACGGAAATAGCCGCCCATCGTACCCAGCAATTGGCCCTAGAAGCCACCTTGGCAGAGGCTGCAACCATCGAAATCGGTTGGCAACGGTTGCAAGCCCTCCAGGTAGAAGAGGAGGATCTCGCCCATCGGTTTGGCCAACTGCAAGCCCTGCAACAACAGCACCAGGCGCAAATCCACACCTACCAAAGTCAGAAAGATGCCCTAGAGCAACAACGCCATCAGGCCCAACGGGAACTGGACTGGGTGGATCAACAGGGCAGCGATCTCGCCGCCACGGTGGCCCAGCAGGATGATATCGCCGCCGCCATGGCCCAACTCCAGGCGGCACGAGACCAGTTGCGTTACCTCGATCAACAGCAGGCAGAGGCTGCCCCCCTGATCCAGCGGCAACGGGAGATTCAGACCCAACTAACCCAGGCCCAAGCCCAGATCACCGCTGAGATCCAAGCCCTGAACCGCTCTGCCCTGCAATTACAACAGCAGATGGAGGCCCAGCCCCAACTCCAACAGGCGGCGGTGGCGGTGGGGCACACCCTAGATCAGCTCATGGCCCGCCGTGCCTACCAAGAGCAGGTCCGGGAAAAGGGGCTAGAGCGCCGCAGCTTTATGGAACGACTCCAGGCCACCCAGCGCAGCTATGAGGTGCAGTTGGCCCAAATCGACCAAAAACTAGAGGTTTTGATGACCCCCGGTGCCCCTTGCCCCTTCTGTGACCACCCGCTAGATCCTCTCCACTGGCAGTTGGTCCGCAGTCGCCATCACCAAGAGCGGGAGGAGATTCAGCGGGATATCTGGGGCATCCACGAGCAGCTCACGGTCTCGGAGCGGGAGATTCAAGTCCTGCGTCAGGAATACCGCGATCTGGAGGCGGAGTTGGCGGGCTATGGCACGGTGCTGGAGCGCCGGGGGCAACTCCAGGCCCAGCTCGACTCAAGCGCCAGCCTGCGCCAAGATTTGGCCACCCTATTAGAGGAGCGCCAGCAGTTAGAACAGACCCTCAGCCAGGGATCCTATGCGCCAGATCTCCAGGCGGCTCTAGCCCAGGTGACGGAGGAACTGCTGGCCCTGGCCTACGACGAGCGAGATCATGCCCTGGTGCGGGGTCAGGTGGATCGGCTACGGTGGGCAGAGATCAAGCAGGCGGAAATCCACCAAGCCCAGCGAAAACAGGGTCAGCTTCAGGCCCAACGCCCCCAGTTGGAGCGTGCGATCGCAGATCTCACCCAGCAGCTTATGGCGCTGGAGCAATCGGTAGTCGTCCAGAACATTCAAGCCCTAGGGGCGCAGATCACCGCCCTCGACTATTCCCTTGATCACCACCAGCAGGTCCGGGCAGACCTGCGACAGGCCCAAACCTGGGCAGTCCAGTACGCCGCCCTACAACAGGCCCGTGACACCCTGCCCCACGTTCAGCACCAGGGAACCCTACTAGCCCAGCGACAGGCAGACTTAGAGCAGGCCCAGGCAACCTTAACCCTGCACATTCAAGCAACCCAGGAACTGCTGACAGCCTTGCCCGAGCCCCAGGGGCAGATCGTCCAGTTAGAGGGCATTTTGGCCGATCGCCAGCAGCAGCGGGAGAACATCCTGGCCCGCACTGGAGCCCTGCACCAGCAGCTTGAGCACCTAGAGCAGCTCCAAGCCCAGCAGTTGGAGCACCAGCAAACCCTGCTCACCGCCAAACGTCAAGGGCAGGTCTATCAGGAGCTAGCCACTGCCTTTGGCCGCAATGGCCTCCAAGCCCTGCTGATCGAAAATGTTTTGCCCCAGTTAGAGGCGGAAACCAATCAACTCCTCGGTCGCCTCAGTGCCCACCAACTCCACGTCCAATTCGTTACCCAGCGGACGGGACGCAATAAGGCCAAGCTGATTGATACCCTGGATATCCTGATCGCCGATGCCCAGGGCACCCGCCCCTACGAAACCTATTCCGGTGGTGAAGCCTTTCGCGTCAATTTCGCCATTCGCCTTGCCCTAGCGCGACTCCTGGCCCAGCGCTCCGGCACCCCCCTGCAAATGCTGATCATCGACGAGGGTTTTGGCACTCAAGACCAAGACGGCTGCGATCGCTTAGTGGGGGCCATTAATGCGATCGCGGCGGACTTTAGCTGCATCCTGGCGGTGACCCACGTATCCCACTTCCGGGAAGCCTTCCAGACTCGCATTGATGTCATCAAAACCCCCGACGGCTCCCAACTCCAGATTTCCCTGTAATGGTATTACAGGGAAATTAAAGGGCATCGCTTCCCCTACAGCCAAGACCCAACCCACCAGCGCCAAGCCAGGGCCTCCAGGGGCAGAGGCCAGCCCAGCCACAGAGGCAGCCAAAAGCCGAAACTGGCGAGCATCGCCCCCAGCAGAGTCCAGCCTGCCCAGCGCCAGCTTGGTCGGGGGGCGGTGAGCCATCGCCCCATAAGCCAAGCCAGGGCCAGTTCCGCTAGCAGGGCAGCGGGCTGATAGTGATAGAGAAAGGTGCTACGGCTGATCCCGGCCCAGGGCAACCATAGGGTCAGATAGGTGACGCATAGGAATATTGGGGGTGGGGGAGTGGGGGACAGGAATTTTAAGTTTTGAGTTTTGAGTTTTGAGTTTTGAGTTGAATGGCCCGTAGGGTGCATAACGCTAAGGCGTGGCTTCGCCCACGCGAAGCAATGCACCGCAGAGATGCCGCGCCCAATGCCAGGTATTGGGGTAGGGGCGCGGTTTCCGCGCCCAATGCAGGATGTCTTCGTAGGGTCAATCCCTTGCTTGCCCTGTTCATGTAGCGGCTCCGAAGGAGCAACATAGTCGTAGGGGGGTTGCCCGGTGGGTGGGTGACCGATATTGGGGTGGATGGGTGTGTATAGCCTAAAGGCATTCAAGAAAGGCGAGCCTGCCGGTTGACGATGAGCCTGCCTTTGGCATAGGGCTTGGGTGTTATTTGATTTCATGGCCCCAAGGATCTCAATGCGGTGAGTCCAGACTTTGGAAATCAACGGACACAGCCATTGATTCAGCACCATGATCAGGGCTGCTGTAGATAGCCACCACAGCACCGGGTTGCCAGTGCCGTAGAGGGCGATCGCCCTGCTATCTCCCAAGTCCTCGTAAAAATAGGCCATGGGTCGTAGCAGCAGCGGCCAACTAAACCAGGGAGACTGGTAGGGATGGGACGCCGTGAGCCCGAGGTGAGTAAAAAAGATCTCGCTATGGAGACTCCCCAGGTTCTGACCCATAAGCTGGAGATGGGGCCACCACCACAGGCTGTAGGTGAGGGCGGGCAGCACCCCGAGGGTAAAAAGGCGGGTTGCCCAATTCAGGCCAGGACCGAGGCTCAGCAGCCCTAGGGCTAGCAGGTATCCGGCCCCATTCCATTTCACCGCGATCGCACTTCCCAAACAGATCCCCGCCAGAGATCGCCACCCCCAAGCCCAGGAACTATGGGCTGCCCGTCCCCAAGCCCCGAGAGCCGCTAAACCCGCCACCACTAGGGCGGGATGGAGTAGGGCCAGACGGGATTCCACCAGGGCCAATCCATCCAAACTGGTTAGCCCCATTGCCAATAGGGTGAAAGCCCAACGGCGACGGGGATCGGTGCCGTAGCTCCATTCCCAGGCCACCCACCCCGCCAGTAGGGGGATGGCGGTGCCCAGCCCCCCATTCAGCCAGCGGTAGCTGAGGGGATCGAGGGTCTCAGGGGTGAGCCCCGCTGGCAACCCGTTGCCCGTAGTGACGGCGTAAAAAAGCCAGATCCCCGCCGCGATCGCAAGTTTGCCTAGGGGCGGATGCAAATCGAAAAAGGGGACGCCTTGCAAATAGTCCAGCGCAAATTGAACGTAGTACACCTCATCAAACACCAGGGTGGCGGGGGTAGCCATGGCCCCCCACCGCAGGATCAAATTCACAATCGTCAGCCCCAAGACCAATCCCCACCCCAGCCAGGGCCAAGACTGCTGAGAGGTCTGGGCAAGAGATGGCGAGAAAAAAGGTGGCATGGGAGGCTAGGGGTAGACGTTGTAAAGAGACTGCAAGTCAACGATGGAAACCTGGGAATCCGTATTGGCCGTATTGGAATACCACCACCATGTCTGAGTCTAGCGATCGCCGCCGCCATGCCCCAGCAGCAGAGCGCAACCGCGAACCAATTTTGTCCGTACTCCAGCAGATCTTGCCCACCACGGGTACGGTGCTGGAGATTGCCAGCGGTACCGGCCAGCACGCCGCCCATTTTGCCCCCGCCCTCGCTCCCCGTCACTGGTTACCCAGCGATCCCAACCCAGAAGCACGGGAAAGCATTCAGGCTTGGCGGTCTGAGGTAGATGGGGTCGAGTTGCATTCCCCCCTTGCCCTGGATGTAATGCGGGCAGACTGGTCCCAAATCATCCTGGACTGGAAACAACATCACCGGGATCATGTGCCCCCGATTGTAGCCCTCGTCGCCATTAACCTGATCCATATTTCCCCTTGGGCCGCCTGCCAAGGGCTGATGGCAGGGGCGGAAATCCTGCTGCCCCCCAGTGGCCTGCTCTATCTCTACGGCCCCTATCGACAGGGGGGAAGCCATACCGCTCCCAGCAATGAAGCCTTTGACCTTAGCCTGCGATCGCAGGATTCCCGCTGGGGAGTCCGGGACTTGGAAGCAGTGGTGGCCCTAGCCACGACCCACGGTCTAACGCTGACTCAGGTTATAGCCATGCCCGCCAACAACCTTTCTGTGGTGTTTTGTCGTCACGCCCTGGAGCGTGACGACAATTGACGACAATTAACGAGTAAATCCTTGCGGGGTAGGCATGACCACGCCCACCCTAGGGAATCAAGCTAGGGGCTGTAACCGCCCCATAACCAGGAATCTGACGTTGATGCTTCACATAAGGCTTCACAGTGCCTAGCAGCCGGGACTGGCCCATGAACTTATGTAACTTTTCCTGGGTTTATACTGGCTTAGATATCGGCCCCTGACCCGATGGCATCAGGGCGGTATAGAGAACCCAAGGTTGATCCCCATTGCCCCCATTCCCGGAGGAGAGGGCAACGGGGATCAAAGCGGTAGGGAGACATCCCTGTCTGGGGGCGTCTGGAGCGCAGTCCCCCATGCAGAATTTCTAGGAGAGATAAACCATGATCAAACGCCAGTGGATAGCATCGTTCTTGGGAGCCAGTGTGTTGACCCTGGGGGGAGCCACTTGGGGAGAGCCGATTGGGGCCGCTGAGGGCGCAGTTTCCCCACCCCTGGCTACCGCACCCACCGCCATCTTGCTCCCCAGCCCGATCACCTTGGCCCAGACCGCAACCCTCAACGATGCCGACCAGGAACAGTTTGATGAACTGTTACGCCAAGGGCAGGAACGGGTCTCGGCTCGGGACTATGGAAATGCGATCGCAATTTACCAACAGGCCATGCGCCTGGACCCCGCCAATCCAAGGCTCCATTCCGGTATCGCCTATCTCTACACCCAGCAGGGTAACCATGCCGAAGCCATCTCCGCTTATGAACAAGCCATTCGCCTCGACCCAGCACATTTACCCTCCCGTTACGCCCTAGCCTATAGCTACATCCAGCTAGAACAGTACAACCGCGCCCTAGAGGTCTACCGCAATATCCTGACCGTAGACCCCCAGAATGAAACCGCCTATCTCGGTCTAGGCAGTATCTACATTCAGCAAGAAGACTACAGCGCCGCCCTAGAAGCCTACGAAGGGCTGCGGCGAGTTGCCCCCAACAATCCCAGTGGTGCGGAAGCGGTCGGTAACCTCTACCTCATTCAGGAAAACTACACCGCCGCCCGCGACGCCTTTCAACAGGCACTACGCCTCAATGCTAATCGCAGCAGCCTTCACGTAGGGCTAGCAGAGGCCCAAATTGCCCTAGGGCAGAGCAATAGCGCCTTTCAATCACTCCAGCGGGCCGTCCAGATAGACACCTCCAATGCCCAAGCCCATTTCCTATTAGGGGAAATTTTCATGCAGCGGAGAGATGAAGACGCCGCCTACCTCAGCTACCGTCGAGCGGCCCAGGCCGATGAAACCTTCATTCCGGCCCAAGCGGCAGCAGGAGCCCAGTATCTGGCCCGAGAAGAATATATCCAGGCAGTCCTAGCCTACCGTCGGATCACCCGCGCCCTCCCGAATAACCCCGGTGCCCACTACAATCTAGGACTGGCACTGTGGGGCCAGGGATTAAGGGGACAGGCCATTGCCTCTCTTCAACAGGCCCGTCGTCTTTATGACAGTCAAGGAGATCTAGCAGGAACAGAGCGCGTAGAGGCTTTATTTGCCCTATGGAACATTGATACCGCTGAGACAGAACGTCCTTAGTTACACCGATGCCTCCACGGCGATTCCACGGACTTGCTCCGCTGACAGCACCTGTTCTGCACCGCAAAGGTGTTGAATAGCCTGCTCAGCGGTGATCAGTCGCTTGAGCACCACTTGCCCGAAAGGCGGTGATCCTTCCGGGGCGACACCTGGAACATCACGGGATAGAGGGTGACCGGGTTGAGGGCACACCTCCACCATCAGCACCGCCTCCTCGACCTGATAGAGCCAGAGGATTTCCCCCTGCTCCTGAATACAGAGATCCAATCGCTGAATTTGGGGTTTGCGCTGCCAGCTCATTTCATTCCAGAGCCCGCCAAATTCCCATATCCGGCCTGTTACCCAGCCGTCTGAGAGAAAAAAATATTTCACAGCCACTCCCCGTCGTGCCGTATCCAAAGAGATTATCCACCAAAGTGGCGGAATCATCAGGATATAGCCTTTCCTCGCTTCCTGTGGTCTCCCTGGGTAAAGCTAAGGGATCTGCGGGTACGTTACTTTCCTGCGAATCCCTAAGGTGGGTATCAGAAAACTAGAACTGAGCAACTGGAGCCTAAAGGCTGGTCGCTAAGAACCCATGCCTATAGCTCGCTTTGTTTACGAGAAATACAGGCTTTGAGAGGATGTTTTCAAATAGCGGTTCCCTAATGGATGAGGTACAGCTCAACTTGATGGCAATTCGGGGAACAAGGGGCTTAAGCCCCTTGCCTGTACTTAACCCGAGGCAGAAGTCCGTTAAAACGGACTCGCCCCCCTATCCCCAGCCCAGCTCCCAGTCCATTTTTAATAGCCATTAAAAATGGACTAGAGCCTGTTAGCCGGGAATTCAAAATTCCCGGCGGGGTGACAGCGCTGATACCGCATTGACGTTTTTTAGCCCCCTACTCCTTGTCGAACTCAGGTCACGGAGGGAAGTTTCTGAGAAGTCGCTTCGCGAACAGCATGACATTGGATACGTCTCAAACAGCCTTTGAGGGTTTTGCCGGGTGGGCTCTAAATGTGGATGCCGCACTCGGTTTTGCCGCTGCCCCGCCAGCGCCCCGCCCGCTCATGTTCGCCGGGATTGACCCGAGTAGTGAGGGGTTCGTCACCAATGCTGGCATAGCCCTGATCATGGAGGGGGTTATAGGGAACGTGGTGCTTGAGGGTATAGCTCCACACGTCATTCCGGCTCCAGTTGGCCAGGGGATTAATCTTGAGCCGCCCATCCCCATCCCGTTCCAGAATCGGCATCTGCTCACGGGTAGAAGCCTGTTCCCGGCGACGCCCAGTGATCCAGGCGGTGACCCCGATTTCCTCTAGAGCCCGCTGGAGAGGTTCCACCTTAGTAAGATAGTGGAACTGGGCAATATCTTGTTCCCATAGGGCTTCCCCGTAGCGGGCAGCAAAGGTTTCACGACTGCTGACCCCCTTGGCTCGATAGACCCGTAGATCTAGGTTGTAGCGAGATTTGGCCCGATCGACCGTTTCCAAGGTTTCACGAAAATGGTGCAGCGTATCGAGAAACAGTACGGGAATAGGAGGGTTGGGCTTTAGCTCTCGGTAGAGCATATCGGTAATCACCAATAGGCTGAAGGCACTGGTTTGCACAAGACCTTCAGGAATATTGTTGATGGCCCAGCTCAGGATGTGCTGAGGAGTAGCGGTTTCAAATCGCTGGTTAAGGGTCTCTAAGTCAAAGTCACCCGTGAGAGACCGAGGAGAAGAGATCATGCACTGAACCATAATGTCTTTGCCTTTAAGCGTCTGCGGCAGCGCCAAGTTTAGTTATACACCCTATCTTAACCAGGAATCACACATAAATCGGTCGGGATAGTGGGGATTATATTCCTTGTGAGCGGAAAATGGGTATTGGGGTAGGGGCGCGGAAACCGCGCCCAATGCAGGATGTCGCCGTAGGGGCGAGGTTTTCGTGCCCAATTCAGAAAAGGGGTGAGGGTGGGGATGGGGCTACAATTTCCAACGTAGTGTTCAAAATTCACCGCGATGGAACTGGTGCTGTATAGCAAACCGGGGTGCCACCTCTGCGAAGGGCTGGCGGAGAAGTTGGCGGCGCTGGGACATTTGGATTTCACCCTGGAGGTGCGGGATATTACCTCTAGGCCCGATTGGTTTGCCGCCTATCAGTATGAGATTCCGGTGCTGTGCCGTCGAATTATAACGGCGGCGGACAGTCGGGAGGAGCCCCTACCCCGGTTATCGCCTCGGGCTCCTGTAGCTCAGGTGGAGCGGTTGATACAGAAATACCTGGACGCAGATACGGCACAATAGCCTAAGCCCCGAGATGTGAGGAGTTGCTGACGTGAAGCTGCGAGAATTACTGGCGAAGCTGCCGAGTAGTCTAATGGCCATGGAGGACACCTTTGCGGCAGGTCATCCGGCGTTAGGACAATCGGTGGAGGGGATTTGTACCAACTCCCATGCCTGCCAACCGGGGGATCTATTCATTGGGATGCCGGGGACGCGGGTGGATGGGGGCGAGTTTTGGCCCAGTGCGGTAGAGGCGGGCGCGATCGCGGCTTTGATTTCCCCCGGTGCTTTCCAGTCCCATCCGCCCCAGTCGGCCCAGTCCCGCGCCTTTGTGATTCCGATGACGGATATGGCTATTGCTTGTGCGGCGGCGGCGGCGGCTTTCTATGGCTACCCGGCTCGCCAGATGAAGCTAGTGGGGGTAACGGGCACTAATGGCAAAACCACAACGACTCACCTGATTGAAGCCCTCCTTCAGCGCAAGGGTGCCACGGCATTGCTAGGCACCCTCTATAGCCGCTGGCCGGGGCACCAAGCTACCGCCCTCCACACCACCCCCTTTGCGGTAGATCTCCAAAGTGATCTGAAGGTGGCACTCCAGGCGGGCTGCACTACTGCCGTGATGGAGATCAGTTCCCATGCCTTGGCCCAGCGTCGTCCCTGGGGCTGCCCCTTTGAGGTGGCGGTGTTTACGAACCTGACCCAGGATCACCTGGACTACCACCGGGATATGGAGGATTATTTTGCGGCTAAGGCCCTGTTGTTTAGTTCTGACTACCTGGTGGGACGGGCCATTGTGAATGGGGACGATCCCTACGGTAGGCGACTGCTGGATACCCTGCCCAGTGATCGCCGGTGGGTCTATAGTGTCTCTGACCCTAGGGTGGATCTCTATACCCAGGACTTGACCTACGGGGCAGAGGGGGTCCAGGGTACCCTCCATACCCCAGTGGGGAGTATTCCCTTCACGCTGCCGCTGGTGGGGCAGTTTAACTTGGCGAATATGCTGGCGGCGGTGGGGGCGGCTCTGCATTTGGGGGTGGCTCTAGACGCCGTAGCGGTGGCACTGGCAGGATTTTCTGGGGTGCCTGGCCGCATGGAGCAGGTAGTGGGTATTGGGGAGCAGGATATCAGCGTGATTGTGGACTATGCCCACACGCCGGACAGTCTTCAGAATGCCTTGAAGGCGGCGCGACCCTTTGTTAAGGGTCGGTTGATCTGTGTGTTTGGCTGTGGCGGCGATCGCGATCGCACCAAGCGGCCCCAGATGGGTCGCATTGCCTATGAGTTGGCGGACCAGGTGGTGGTTACCTCTGATAATCCCCGGACTGAAGACCCAGAGCGGATCCTGGCGGATATCTTGGCAGGCATTGCAACGGAACTGCCGCCAGAGCAGGTGATCTGCGATCGCGCTGACGCTATTCGTCAAGCCATTCTGCAAGCTCAGCCGGGGGATAGTGTTCTCATTGCAGGCAAGGGCCACGAGGATTATCAAATTCTGGGTACAGAGAAGATTCACTTTGACGATCGCGAACAGGCCCGCGCCGCCCTAGAACAGCGGGCTGTTAGGTGATTACCGCTGCTGTCGATAGCGTCGCCAAGTAGAAAAACCAGTGTAAATCGCACCCAGCACCAGCCCTCCGCCCAAGCCCATAAACCCCCGCGCCATCCACCGCAGCACAATGACACCTTGATTCAGATCGGCGATATAGGTTTCATAGGTGCCAAAGGCCACTGTGGCAGATTGGAGCTTGGGCGGTGTGGAAGGGGCGACCACCTCCCCAATCACAAAGACCGGATCTCGAACCCGCAGCCCTTCATAGAGATCGGCACCATCCCGTTCGCTGTGGATCGTCCTGCCAATGGTGTAGCCAGAGGTGACTTCCACCTCTAGATCCACCCCCTTGACCCACAGGGGCGGCGAATGCCGTTCTCGCAACTCCCATGTGGTTTCGCCGTCACGGGTCACCCGTCGATAGCGACGGTAGGCCACAAAGGGAAGCTCTTCACCGGGGGGGGTGCGATCGCTAATATCCCCCTCTAGCCACACCCGAGTCCCCGCTTCCTGAAAGCTACTGGCCCTAGCCATTGGTGTCGCCGCCATCTCAGCAGCCGTAGAGAGGGATCGGGTAGACCAGAAACTCAAGCCCATCCCAGCACCGAGAAAGGGGACACCCACTAGGGCAAAAACCCCAGGCAACAACCAGCGCTCCATCTGCCTCACGGTTAGCCCCCGTAATTCCAGCCAGTGCTCTCCAGCAGCAGGGGATCACCCTCGCGGTGAATCGCCGCCCCCACCACTTCACCCACAAAAACCGTATGGTCGCCGTGCTCCACAGCGCCAACCACCCGGCACTCCACATAGCCCAGGGTGTCCTTGATCACCGGACAACCCGTTTCCGGAGCCTCGTAGAACTCGATGTCTTCAAACTTATTTCCCACCCGGCGCAGGGGTTTGAAAAAGTTTTGGGCCAGAGATTTTTGCCCTGCCTCTGGAAAACTGAGGGCAAAGACACCGCTGGCCTTGATCATGGCGTGGGAGGTGGAGTCATTTTTAACGCAGTTCACCACCAAGGGCGGCTGAAACGATGCCTGCATCACCCAACTCGCGGTGAAGCCATTCATCTCCTCCCCATTCCGCACACCGCAGACATAGAGCCCGTGGGGGATCTTCCGCAGTAGGGTTTTCTTAGCCTGTTCATCTAGCATGAATATTCTCCAGTTATTTCAAAATTCACATCCACCACCCACCCACCCTCTCCCCTCCTGCATTGGGCGCAGAAACCGCGCCCCTACCATTCTCGACACCCTGCATTAGGCGCGGAAACCGCGCCCCTACCATTCGCGACACCCTGCATTGGGCGCGGAAACCGCGCCCCTACGGTTCGGCAACACCCACACCCAATCACCCTGTCCCCTCCTGCATTGGGCGCGGAAACCGCGCCCCTACCGCCCATCCACCCACGCCAAAGCCCAATATCGGTCACCCAGCAACAAGGGCAACCACAAGGGATTGCCCCTACGGGAAATTGAATTCAAAATTCAAAACTCAAAACTCAAAATTCCTATCACCTATCACCTGTCACCCCCCACACCCCCATCACCCCCACACCCCACACCCCATCACCCCCTCGCCACCCCCGCATCCCGCGCAGCCTGCTGCACAGCGGCGGAGACGGCAGGCACCACCCGCTCATCGAATACCGAGGGGATGATGTGTTCGGGGTTGAGCTCATTCACAGCCACGAGGGACGCGATCGCATGGGCCGCCTCCAGATACATGGAGGTGGTAATGGCCTCGGCGCGGCAGTCTAGGGCTCCCCGCAGGACACCGGGGAAGGCTAGGACATTGTTGATCTGGTTGGGATAGTCGCTGCGCCCGGTGGCCATCACTGCAACCAAGTCTGTCACCAGTTCCGGCTGAATTTCAGGAATGGGGTTGGCCATGGCGAACAGGATGGGCTGGGACGCCATGGACTTGACCATCTCCACCGTCACCGCCCCCGGCACACTTACCCCTAGGAACACATCTGCTCCCTGGAGAGCGTCCGCCAAGGTGCCGGAGGGCTCTCCGGCAAAGGCTTGCTTCTGGGGATTTAGGTCGGTGCGATCGCGACTTACGATCCCCTTGGAATCACAGAGCAGAATCTGCTGCGCCCCCGCCTTTTGCAGCAGATGTGCGATCGCAACCCCCGCCGCTCCGGCCCCATTGATCACAATCTGCACTGCCGCCATGGCCTTATCCACTAACCTCAGGGCATTGGTGAGGGCCGCCAGCACCACAATAGCGGTCCCGTGCTGATCATCATGGAAAACGGGAATATCCAGTTCCCGCCGCAGTCGCGCCTCAATTTCAAAACAGCGGGGGGCGCTAATATCCTCCAGATTGACACCGCCAAAGACAGGGGCAATGTGCTTCACCGTCTGCACAATCTCCTCCACATCCTGGGTGTCTAGGCAGATAGGGAAGGCATCTAAGCCCGCAAATTCCTTAAACAGCAGTGCCTTACCCTCCATCACCGGCAGGGCTGCTGCTGGTCCCAGGTTGCCCAACCCCAGCACGGCACTGCCGTCGGTGACAATGGCCACGGTGTTGTGCTTAATGGTGAGGTCATAGACCCGATCAGGATCCGCCGCGATCGCCTTGCACACTCGCCCCACACCGGGGGTATAGGCCATGGCCAGGTCATCCTGGTTCCGCACAGTGATTTTGCTCTCGACCCGGATCTTGCCCCCCTCATGGAGTTGGAAGGTACGATCCGCCACCGAGAGGACTTGAATATCCGGCAAGTCCCGTACCGCCGTCACAATTTCCTCGGCGTGCTCAATGCTGGCGGCGTCCACCGTCAGTTCTCGCACCACCCATTTGCGGGTGCGCTCCAGCAGTCGCACATCTTCTAGATTGCCCCTAGCCACTGCGATCGCTTGGGTGACCTGGGCCAGCATTCCGGCCTGGTTGGGGAGTTTGAGACATAGGGTAAGGCCGTAGCTGGGGTTGGGGGTGAGGTGGCGCATGGGGAGATAGGGTAGGGGCGCGGTTTCCGCGCCCAATGCAGGATGTGACAGGTGGTAGGAGTTTTGAATTTTGAGTTTTGAATTCAATTTCCCGTAGGGGCAATCCCTTGCTTGCCCTGTTCGCGTAGCGGCTCCAGAGGAGCAACTAGCCGTAGGGTGGTTACCCTTGTTGCTGGGTGATCGATATTGGGCTTTGGCGTGGGTGGAAGGGCGGGAGGGGCGCGGTTTCCGCGCCCAATGCAGAAGGGCACAGGATGGGCGGTAGGGGCGCGGTTTCCGCGCCCAATGCAGGATGCCCGGTGGGTGGGTAGCCGATATTGGGCTGGTGGTGGGGTGTTAATTGCACGTCCCTAAATAGGCAGGGCTAAGCCTCGGGACTTACCCTGGGATGGATTTGGTACCCACATTTTGTCACAGCCAGATCGTCACAGCCGAATTATCCGTCCACTCTATGGGTGGGGATGGCTATCTATGGGTGGGGATGGCTAGCAATTGTTTAGTACCTCTCCTAGCAATCCTGTGGCTATCTGGCGAATGTGCTCTAGTTTTTCAAACAGGGCTCCCTCGGTCAACATTTTCTCAGCCTGGGTAAAGGCAGCTTCTAGGCTGTCACAGACGCCAAAGCGCCAGAGATAAAAGCCCCCATTCCAAATCACCGACTCAACCAAGGGGCTGGGTTTACCCAGAACGACGGCAGAAAGGGACTCTAAATATTCGGCTTCATCCCCTAGGGGCACGTCTTCAGTGCTAAAGCCGTAGTCTTGGGGATGGAGCAGGAGCCGCTGAAGGGTGCCATCGGCTTGGGCCAAACCCGCGATCGCAGTGCGGCTGCGGGGCAGATCACAACTGCCCTCCAGTCCTTTGACCGTGGTGAACTGTTCCCGACCCTGGAGGGCAAACGTAGCCTGAGCAAAAACTTCCGTAGGGGGATGAACAAAGCCGCTGACCACATGGGCATTGCCACCGTAGGGACACCAAAACAGTTCAATCGTGGCCAAGGGCGGACGCTTGCCAATCTGGTCGCGGTAGGGCACCAGGTCTGCCGCCTGGGGAAAATGGCGCGGGAGATAGATAAAGCCAAACCCCGTTTCCTGGAGCAGACTGCGGGCTTGCCCCAGACTCAGGCGATCCAGGGGTAACCGCCAATGCCGCCAAATATCAATAAAGGGAAGCCCTTCCTTCGTCGGCATCCGGTCGCCCCCATGGAGGAGCACGGGTACTCCGGCAGCGGCCAGCATGAGGGCGGTGAGGGGAGTAATGGGGGCAGTGCGCGATCGCCCATCGTAGGGACAGCCCAAAACCGCCACGGGCTGCTCCGTTTCAATGGGCATGACCATGGGGCCGAGGTCGGCGTAGGCATCCAGCAACCCCGCCAGTTCCTCTGGCACAGGGCGCTTGATTCGGTGGGCGATCAAAAACGCACCAATCTGAGCCGGGGTGGCCGTTTGGGTCAGCATCATCCGGCCCGCATCCGCAGCTTCATCACGGGTAAGGGGGCGCGAGGTGTGACTACCACTGCCCACCTTCTTTAACAAGTCTTTGAAAGCCTGACTCATGGACGCTGGGGGTTAAGGAACTGAGAGCAGGGTAGGAATATCATCCAGAGGCAAAAAATCGCGACTCTGGGCTTGCACCAATTGGCTAAACCGGTGAATGGGGGGAATCGCAAGGCGATCCCCCGTGGTCACCAGCACTACCCGCCGCGTGAGCACCGGGTTTTGGGTGGGGCGCACCACCAAACCCGGATCTCGACGACTCTCCACTAAGGCCGACTGGGGCAACAGCGCCACCAGATCGCCCTGGCGCACCACCCCCCGGAAGGCATCGAGGGTGTTGAGTTCCAAGGCGGCTTGGAGAATACCGCCACTCTGGTCAAATTGCTCCTGGACCAAGCGCTGCATCCCATAACCATCCTTGAAGACCACCTGGGGATAGGCCGCCAGTTCTGCCCAGGGTACTTGGCGAAAGCGGCTGAGGGGATGATCGACGGACATCAGCACCTCCACGGGTTCTTCGTAGAGGGGCTGCACCGCCATATCAGGGCTAAGGGTGAGGCGGGGGTTATCCATAACGATGGCGATGTCCACGAGGCCATCCCGCAGTACCTTGAGGGAGCGATCGCTGCCCAGGGCCGTGACCCGCAGTTGCACCGCTGGGTAGTCTCGCCGAAACTGTTGCAGGGCTGGCGGTAGCAGATGGGAACAGACGGAATGGATGGCGGCGACGCAGAGTTCCGGTTGCTTGCCTGCCATCAGGTCGGCAATTTCCCGCGTGGCCTGCCGCCAGTCCTGGCAAATGCGACGGGCACGGGGCAGTAGGGCTTCCCCTGCCACCGTCAATTTCACCTGGGCCTGACGGTGCACCAGCACCACATCCAACTCCGCTTCAAGAGCCTGAATCTGGCGGCTGATGGTGGACTGGGTAACTCCACACTGCTGGGCAGCGGCTTGAAAGCTGCCCGTTTCCATCACGGCTAAAAATGCTTCTAACTGCTCTAGGCGCATGCCCACTATCAACCTAGGGGATCTACCCCATGCCATCCTTGGCTACTAATTAAACAGATGCCCTGGGTTTGCTTCGTATCAACCGTTGCTAAAGGGCAGGGCTAAAGGTGCTGAGGGAGGACTATCCCAGCATCTTTAACGGATAACGGACTTCTGCTATGGGCTAGGGCAATTTATTCCCTGGTGGATGGTCAGCGAAAGCGCAAAGCTCTGGCCTGACTACGTTGCAGTCCTACTCCCACCCTTCGGGAAGCACAAGGCTCTACATCCCCCAGCCCCTTTTCCCGTGGGCTGAGCGGAGTCGAAGCCCACGGGAAAAGCGGGGCCGGATTCAAAGTCCGCCTCCTAGGGAGCTACCGCTTATAGACATCTCTGAATCAGGCGGTAGACCTTGCAGCTTAAGTTTGCTCGAAGGAAGGCTTTTCGCCCTTTCCAGAATCTTGCCTCACCAGCCCCGGAACCGATAGCAGTGGACTGCTGAACCAGGGTAGAGCGGTGAGGACGGAGAAGAGGAGGTGCTAGGCCGTTTGAGGGTCTTCAGCGGGAGCATCTTCCGGCCCAGGGTCCGAGGCTGTCTCCATCTCCGCCAAAACCTCCGTCGCAACGAGATCGGTGGCCACCTTTGGGGTTTCCCCCGCCACTGCCGCACCGTTTTGGTCGTGGTTTTGGGCTGCCAGCGCCTTCGGCTCGGGTTTTTCAAGAGAAGCCTTCATCGGCTCGGTCACGGATTTTTGTAGTTCTTCCGCTTCCCGCTTAAACTCCGCCTCAAAGTCTTGCTGTGCCTTCTGGAAGCTCTTGAGGGCTTTGGCAAGGCTGCTACCAATTTCCGGTAATTTTTTGGGGCCGAATACCAACAGCGCGATGACCAAGATGAGCGCCATCTCGGGCAAGCCAATGCCAAAAAAGTTCATGGGACAGTCTCCCCTATGCGATCGCAGTCCTTACTCACACTACTGTAATAGCCGACAAATAGGACTGGACACTGGAAAATCCTGTCTTGAGGGTGCGCCATGGCAGAAACCATCCCTCTGACCCTCTGACCCTCTTCCCCCAGTCCCTACGCCCAAAATGGAAGCAGGGTAACTGGGTAACTGGATGCTCAGAACCTCTCGTCCTGCGGGAGAGGGGCAGGAGTGAGGGGCTAACGGGATGTTTTTAGGAGTTAGACGAGTCCAAGCCAGCCCATGGCCCCGATCTAGGGGGACTATAGCCATCCCATTTGATTTCTGCCCCCCGTCGCTACGGGGCTTATTCAAAGCTCATGCAGAATCGCTATAGGTGAACAGTAAAAAGGCAGGGTAGAGAGGTTGTCTCTACCCTGCCCGATCAGAGAATTTAGAGCTTGGTGCCGCCAAGGCTAGAGGCCCAGGCTTCTCCAGTCCACATCAATGTTCTCCAGCAGTAGCGAGGAGTTGTAGAGCTGAAGGATGATCAGGAGGAACACCAAAAACAACCCCATAAAGACGCCCATCAACGGGGTGGTGCCCCAACCCGGAGAAACCTTACCGTATTCAGAGTTAAGGGGCTTCAAAACATCGCCCAGCCAAGTCTTTTGTGCCATGGGTCACCCGTGTTACGCACTTTAATATTCCGTAATATCATAGGATGAAGACAATGACATAACGAGATCTCGCCATGGAACCTGCAACAGTTCTTATTATTTCCGTCGGTGCCATCATTGTCGCCTTCACCGCCTACGCGGTGTACACCGCCTTTGGTCCCCCTGCCAAGCAACTGACGGACCCCTTCGACGAGCATGAGGATTAGACCCCCCCTGAACGCTCCTGAAACTTGTGGTAGCAGTGGCTTGAGTCAGCAAGTTAATGGCAAATGACCCACTAGTACACCCAGGCCGAAATAAGCTTGCTATTCTGTCGCGCCAGTTCAACATTGTCCGGTCCCCTAGCCCCCTGGGAGAGGGCTAGGGAGAGGGGCCGAGTGGGCCACGATAGAACGGCCAGGGTATTTCCGCCACCCAGCACTAGCTATCCAGTAGGCTGTGTACAGCCTGCGGCATGGCTGCGCTAAAGCGGCAGCGTAACGCATCAATCCGAGTTGAAAACCCTACGGAACTAGCTATCCAGTAGTGGTACGACACAGCTAAAGTAGTGCAATAGATTGTCGACTATGTCGCTGCCTCAAACACCGGGTAAAGATGCTTCAATTTCACTCTGGCATCATCAGTTGTGAATTTCCAAATCACTTTGGCCGCACTTTGGTTGCGTTCTTGCTGCCAAGCTTCGAGTTCGTTCTTGAGTTCTGCTGGTGAGGCGATGCGGCGGTCTAAGCACTGCCGGGACAAGACGCTCAGCTCGGTTTCAGCCCCGTTGAGCCAACTACCGTTGCGGGGTGTGTGATAGAGGATCAAGCGTCTGGCGAGTCGATGCGCCTCTAGAGCCGGAAACGCTTTGTAGAGCGAGTCAATGTTGTACGTATTAAGGTTATCTGAGAGCAATTTCACGACTGGCACATCGGGGTAATCGACATCCAGCAACTGACGCACTTCCTCGGCCCAGTCAATGCTGGTGCGACTGTCCCTTTGACTGACGCGCCGCCAACCCCGATTGGGGTCGAAAAACATGAACAACGATTGCATGCCCTCGCGTTGGTAGTGGTAGCCCTCCTTTGTGTCCTGTCCCGGTTCCATCTCAACGGGCGAATAAAGGTCGGACTGCAACTGGTAAGCCGCCTCGTCCATGCAAACCAACGGTGCATCGGCTGTGTGTTCGCTGCTGTAGAGGTCTAAAACCACTTCCATCTGAGCCACAAAGCGCGGCAAGTCCCGTTCTGGGATGCAAAAACGTTCTACTTTCCAAGGGCGTAACTTGTTTTTTTAAACGTCCGTCGCACCGTCTCTCGCGAGATCTGCGCCACAATTTGTCGGGCTTTCAACTGCTGGGTGAGCAGTTCGAGTGTCCAGCGGGTGCGTCCCTCAGGGGCTTCAGAACAGCACAGGGCAATGATTTGAGCCTCCAAATGCCCATCCACCACCGGGGCAACTGGCGGTGTTGCTCGGACTCGTCGGTTGAGCGCTGGTTGTTCCCCGTCCGCTAAGAAGCGGTAGCGAATCCGTCCCACCGTGTTGCGGTGCAGATTGAGTGCTGCTGCAATCTCCTCATCCGTCCAGTGTCTGGTTGCCCACTCTCCCTCGTCCGCCATCAGTAGAACTTGGGCATGGAGGATTTTCTTGGCAGGGGCGTGACCATTGCGACTGATGTCTTCCAATCGGTGGCGTTGCTCAGCACTTAAACAAATTTTATTTTCATCTTTTTTCCCGCGCCCCATTGTAAAACTCCTGCATCGACACTTCTTATTGCACTATTTTAGCTGTGTCGATCCACTACTGGTACGACATAGCTAAAACTGTGCTTTAGAAATTCCAGCGAATTCCTTGTTAGTGGGCAAAGCCCACCCTAAGTAATGCACTATTTTAGCTGTGTTGTACCAGTAGGATGTGTTAGGCGGTAGCCGTAACGCATCACGACCCTTGAAGTCGATGCGTTACGCTGTCGCTTTAGCGCAGCCATGCCGCAGGCTATACACATCCTACGCAAGAATTCAGTTTTATTAAATCCACGATCCTGGGCAGAATTTGTCGGCTGGGTCAAGGCACGCCGACCCAGCAAACCTGTCCCGATGCTGGGTCAAACGAAGTGAGACCCAGCCCACGCCCACTGAAACAACAGCTCGGTCTACAGGGGTGAGATCAGGCACCTTCGTCATCCCGCTTTTGTCATCCCGCTTTTGTCATCCCGCTTTATCCTTGGGTAGAGAGCCCTTTTGCCAAGAGCCCCCATGCTGAACGCAGGTGTGCTGACCTTTCAGGAATTTGCCATGGGAGAATCCCTGCCGCTGGCCACAGTGCAAGCAGCCGTATTTGAGTTTTTGCAAAACCGAGACGATGTAGTTGTTTTTGGCGCACAAGCCGTCAACGCCTGGGTCAGCGAACCCCGCATGACCCAAGATATTGACCTCATGGCCCTCAATGCCGCCGAACTGGCCGAAGCCATTCGTCACATGTTGTCCCAGCGGTTTCAGATTGCGGTGCGGGTGCGAGAAGTGAAAGCAGGGCTGGGGTACCGGGTGTATCAACTCCAGAAAACTGGAAACCGCCATCTGGTTGATATTCGCGCCATTGATCAACTGCCTGCCTACGAGCAAATTGAGCAAGTGCGCATCTTGGCCCCGACGGATCTGATCGCTCAAAAAGTGATCGCCTTCCACCAACGGCGGGGCAAACCCAAAGCCGGGACCGATTGGCGCGATATCGCCATGTTGTTACTCACCTTCCCCCACCTCAAGCAAGATCCTGGGCCTGTCACCACTGCCCTGGTGCAGGCAGGAGCCAGTGCCGAAGTGTTAGGCGTTTGGCGAGACTGGGTGCAGCAAGACCTGCAACCCATCGACGAAGACGAGGATTTTTGAATTTCTTCCTTTTCCATTTGCCCTGGCTCCCAGCCTCTGGCTCGGAGACTCCGGGGACAGCTCTTCCGCCTAGACTCGGGAAGCTCGGCTTGTAGGAGCAATTTGATCTGTCATCGTCTTAATTCATCCAGCTTTGCTGCTAACGTTTCCCAAAGGCGCTTAAATTCAGGAGCCCTTTCCTTCAACTTTTCAGGATCAATCTTGCCCAAAAGTTCTGTTCCATGAGCGATTTTTCGATAGATTCCTTTCTGTGTGTTTCTAGTAGCGTTGTTGAGTGAACTTTCAATTTCACTTTTCGTTGTTTCCTCAATGTTGTTACGGCGAGGAATTGAGTTACGATTAAATCCTTGGCCGTAATAAGCTGCCAACGCATCTGGGTCAGTCACTAACCACGCTTCCATCGTTGGTGTCATCAAATAAACCTGGTTTTCTTCAGCATTAGATAAATCCCAAGGATCTCTTTGGTGCAAATGCTCAATCGGTGTCTTTGAAACGGGGTCTTCTGCATCCACCAGCAAAATATTTAACGCATTAGGATTTTGTTTGCAAGCAATTGTAAAGTCTCCGTAAGCATCATTTCTTGCCCCGCAAACAATCACCCTGAAACGGATTTTCTGATTCCTTGCCTTTGTCTTTAGGTGGGATAAAAGCGCATCCATGCCTTGACGCATCTTGACCTTGGTGCTTTTGTCGCTACCTCCTCCCTCTATATAAATCCGGATTTCAGCTACCACCGAACGCCCCCCAGTTCACCCATACTCCAGAGTTCGCCCAGACGATAGTTTTCGAGCCATGCACTCATGCGGTCCGGCTCTAACCGTTGAAGCTGTGTCCCATCCGGTCCCCGCTCACAGACCATGACAGATTCTGGTATCTCGCTCAATTCCGATATCAGCGTTTCTGAGTGCGTTGTCACAATCAGTTGAGTCTTCTGCGATGCCGAAATCAATAGCTTCGCCACTGTCGGCAGAATGTCGGGATGCAGCCCCAGTTCTGGTTCTTCGATGCACACCAGCGGCGGTGGACTGGGGTGGCACAAAATTGTCAGCAGGCACAGGTATCGCAACGTCCCATCCGACAGCCGTGTTGCTGGTATCGGTTGCCGCAGTCCCCGCTCCCGCAAAAAGAGCTGCACCGTCCCGCCTAGAATTCGAGTAGGAATTTCCTCTACATCTTCGTAAAAAACCTTGAGCTGATCCACCAGAACCTGACTTCCCAGCACATGTTGCAAGTTGTTGATTACCAAGCCTAGGTTGCTGGCATCCTCCAGCAAAAAGCCTCCCGGCAAGTCTGTTTTTTGGGGCATTCTCGGAGCCGTATAGCGGCCCAAATTCCATTCTCGATAGAGCTGAATTTCCGAAAACTGACTACCCAAATACGTTAGCTCTGGATACTGGTCAGGATCCTTCCGCTGAGAGATTACTGACTGATCCGGCTTTAAATCTTCTCGGCGGAGACGACGTTGATTTCGCCCAACATCCGTTCCAGGTTTTTCCTCAAGCTGGTTCCTGACATTGAGAACTGGCCGTCCCTGTAGATAGCGATAGAAGAAATAAACATCCTGTTGGTGGTGATTAATCGGATACTCGTTTTCAACAGCTTCATCGGTGATCTCCATCCGCTGCCCCGCCATCGTGAACTGCAACTTATATCGCAAGGGCATCACCCCATCAGGATAGTTGGCAACAACTTCAAGTTCTGCTGTCGGTGTCGCTGCCCCACCCTTCCACAGCCATTCTTCAACGCCACCCCCTTGTCGGATTGGCACACTCAAATCATTTGGTAACGCCTTAAAAAGCCCCAATGCTTCCAGCAAATTGGACTTACCCGATGCATTCGGACCGATGATGACATTCAGCGGTTCTAGGTCAATCGTTATCCCCTCACTGCCATAGGAGAGGAAATTCTTGAGTTTGAGCTGATTGATAAAGCGATGACCGTCCACGGGTGTTACTCAAATAACGCTGACTCGAATCTTAACGGAGGAAGTGAGCTGGGTTCCCCTCAACAGCCAGCCCTAACGTGACATCCGACCACAAACCCCTTGCCCACCGGCGTGGATGCTGGCCGGATGAGATACCCTGATAGCCATGTATACCCTGTCTTTACGGAGGGGACGGGTTGGGGCGATCGCGCCCTGTTTGGTGATGCGCCCCAGTAAATTCTTCCACCAAATCTAAAGATGCCTTTGGGTTTCCCTAGGGAGACGTGATCCCGTCGGTACACTCTAGGCGATCGCTTAACGCTTCGTGCAGGAGCAAAGTTCATGGGTCGTCCCCAAAACAGGCCCCCAGAGACGGGCTCAGGCAGCGACCATCAAAGCCCTGTAGCGCAGCATTCCTAGGATCCATAGAGAAGACTCCAGTTGTACACCCCTTGCGGAGAGAAGCTTGTATGGTTTTATCTAGCTCCACCCAAAGTAACTGCCCCCTCACCGATGATGAGTTACGGAAAATTGATGCCTACTGGCGGGCCTGTAACTACCTAGCTGTGGGCATGATTTACCTGCGGGATAACCCCCTACTGCGGGAGCCGTTGAAATCAGAGCAGGTCAAGCACCGCCTGCTGGGTCACTGGGGCGCATCCCCCGCCCTCAGCTTCACCTACATCCACTGCAACCGCCTGATCAAAAAGTACGACCTCGACATGATCTTCATGGCGGGGCCAGGGCACGGCGCGCCGGGGGTTCTCGGCCCGGTATACCTAGAAAGTACCTACAGCGAGATTTATCCCGACAAAAGCGAAGATGCGGAAGGGATGCAGAAGTTTTTCAAGCAGTTCTCCTTCCCCGGTCACATTGGTAGCCACGTCACCCCCGAAACCCCCGGTTCCATCCACGAAGGGGGAGAACTGGGCTACAGCCTCTCCCACGCCTTTGGGGCAGCTTTCGATAATCCCGACCTGATCGTCACCTGTGTCGTCGGCGACGGGGAGGCAGAAACTGGCCCCTTGGCCACCGCATGGCATTCCAACAAATTCCTCAATCCGATCCGGGATGGGGCAGTGCTGCCGGTGCTGAACTTGAACGGCTACAAAATCGCCAACCCCACGATCCTGGCCCGGATTTCGCGAGAAGAACTGGAGAGTCTGTTCCGGGGCTATGGCTACACCCCCTACGTGGTGGAGGGCAGCGACCCAGCGGAAATGCACCAAAAAATGGCCGGAGTCATGGAAACCTGTCTCCACCAAATTCGCTCCGCCCAGCAGGAAGCCCGCAACAGCGGCCACGCCGAACGCCCCCGCTGGCCCATGATCATCCTCCGCACCCCCAAGGGCTGGACTGGCCCCCAGGAGGTAGACGGCCATAAGGTGGAAGGCTTCTGGCGCGCCCACCAGGTACCCATGGGGGGAATGCACAGCAATCCCGACCACTTGCGGGCCTTGGAAGTGTGGATGAAGGGTTACCGCCCAGAGGAACTGTTTGATGACAATGGGACTTTGGTTCCAGAGTTGAAAGAACTGGCCCCCACGGGCCACCGCCGCATGAGTGCTAATCCCCACACCAACGGGGGCATGTTGCGCCATCGGCTGCGGCTACCGGATTTCCGGGACTACGCGGTGCAAATGGACGGCTACGGCAAGGTGGAGGTGGAAAACACCGGCATCATGGGGCTGTTTCTGCGGGATGTGATGGCCCAGAACATGACCAGTTTCCGAGTCTTTGGCCCCGATGAAACCGCCTCCAATCGCCTGTCGGCCCTCTATGAAGTGACGAAAAAAGCCTGGATGGCGGATTTCTATCCAGAGGATCTGGACGGCGGCGAACTCTCCCCCGATGGTCGGGTGATGGAAATGCTCAGTGAGCATACCCTCCAGGGTTGGTTAGAGGGCTATCTCCTCTCCGGTCGCCATGGACTCTTCCACACCTACGAGGCCTTTGCCCATGTGGTGGATTCCATGTTTAACCAGCACGCCAAGTGGCTGGATATTTCCAAGAAACATGCCCCCTGGCGGATGTCGGTGTCGTCGTTGAACATCCTGTTATCTTCCGTGGTGTGGCGGCAGGATCACAACGGCTTTAGTCACCAGGATCCGGGCTACATCGATTTAGTCACCAACAAGAGCCCCGATGTGGTGCGGGTGTATCTGCCGCCGGATGCCAACTGCCTGCTGTCGGTGACAAACCATTGCCTCCGCAGCAAGGACTATGTGAATGTGATTGTGGCGGATAAGCAAAAGCATTTGCAGTACCTACCCATCGATGAAGCGGTGAAGCACTGCACCAAGGGCATCGGTATCTGGGAATGGGCCAGTAATGACGACTGTGGCACCGAGCCGGATGTGCCGGATGTGGTCATGGCCTGTGCGGGGGACATCCCCACCATGGAGTCCCTGGCGGCGACGGCCATCCTGCGGAAAGAGTTTCCTGACCTGAAGGTGCGGTTTATTAACGTGGTGGATCTGTTCAAGCTGATGCCAGAACGGGAGCACCCCCATGGGTTGAGCGATCGCGACTTCGACACCCTGTTTACCCCAGACAAGCCGGTGATCTTCAACTTCCACGGCTACCCCTTCCTGATCCACAAGTTCACCTATCGCCGCACCAACCAGCACCGGATCCACGTCCGGGGCTATAAGGAGGAAGGGAATATCAACACCCCCTTGGAGCTGGCCATTCACAACCAGATTGACCGCTTCAACCTGGTCATTGATGTGATCGATCGGGTGCCCAAACTGGGGTCAGCGGCGGCCTACGTCAAGGAACGGATGAAAAACCACATCATCGACTGCATCAGCTATGCCTTTGAACATGGCAAGGATGCTGATGAACTGGTGCATTGGAAGTGGCCTTACTAATCCCAACGCTTAGTTAGTGGCCCTATTGATGAAGTCCAGAGATAGGTTGGGTCGCCGGAGGGCAACCCAACCTATCCCCCCCTCCCCCATCGGCCTGTGGTATGTTACAAAGAGTTAACTATTCTGAGAAGCTCCTTGTCCTCCTACAGTCCTCCCTCTCCACTAACGGTTGATCGCCCCTGGTTTGGGGCTTGGGTGCTACAGACCTGGGCATCGTGGCCCCTGACTCTACGGGTCTTGCTGGCGGCGGTGGGTCTAGTTGTGGTGCCCGTCTTCTTTGAAGCGCCTTTGGTGCGATCGCTTCCCTGGCTGAGTCTGACGCTGACAGGTTCCTGGGTGCTAGTGGGGGTGGCTTTGATGACCCACAGCAGCACCCGCATCTGGGGAGATATCTTGGTGGGGTTTGCCTGGACTTGGTTGGCGGGATCCCTCTATTGGGGCTGGTTTCGCTGGGAACCCTTCGTTCACCTACCCCTGGAGTCTGTGGGCATTCCCATTGTGTTGCTGCTGCTGCTGCGGGGCCACAGTCGGGTGGGCTGCTACTTTTACCTGGGCTCCCTCCTGGGGACGGCGGTGACGGATCTCTATGTGTATTGGATGGATCTGGTGCCCCTGTGGCGGCAGGTGATGGTGGCGGAACCGGATCAGGTGGCTTGGGTGCTGCGGGATGCGATCGCAATATTACAGACCCCTATAGCCGCTAGTAGGGCTCTACTCTTGGGGCTTGGGCTCTTGACGGTGGGGGTGGTGCCTTTGCGATCGCAGCAGCCTTGTTGGTGGGCCTTCAGCGGTGCAGTTTTGAGTACGTTATTAGTAGATGGACTTTTTGCGGTGAGCGCTTTGCTAGCCTGAGTTGTACTCTATACACCGCAGGGCAGCAATATCTTTGGCATAATGATGCCAACTCAATCGTTAGGATCTGGAAAACGAGATATTTTCTGGTTTTCCAGATCCTAACGCTGCCCTCCCGCTATCCCATACAGCCCTTAATTCGTAGTGACTGGAAGACCTGGGCCTTACGTGGTGTTGCAAACTGACGCTGGCAATCGCCATTTGTCCCTAGCGGGTAGCAACTGCTGGACGGTGGGGCGCAGTGACGACAACAATTTAGTCCTTCCCGATCGCTGGATCTCCCGCAACCATGCCATGATCCAATGCATGGAGACAGGGGAGTTTTACCTCATCGATCTGGGCAGCCGCAATGGATCCTTTGTGAATGGACGGCGAGTCAGTGTCCCCGTCACCCTGCGGGACAAGGATATGCTCACCTTTGGGCAAACAGAACTTCAGTTCTACTGCCCAACCCATGAGTCAGATCTGCCCAAAGCCAGCCCCAGTACCCAGGATTTCACCGCCACCGCCAGCCTCCATGTACGGCGGCTGATCTCGGTCATGGTGGTGGACATTCGCGACTTTACGGTAATGACCCGCCAAACCGATGAGAAGGTGCTATCAGAATCCATCGGTACCTGGTTTCGCTGTGCCGGAGACATCATTGCTGAGCACGGCAGTTGGGTAGACAAGTACATTGGCGATGCCGTCATGGCGGTGTGGATCCATGGCCCAGGGGGGGCGGAATTGGAGGAAATGCTCCAGATTGGTCGCGCCATTAGCGCCCTCTCCAAAATGACGGGATCGCTCCACAAGCGCTTCCCCCTGCCCTTTCCCCTACGGATTGGGGCCGGGTTGAACACGGGTTACGCTATGGTGGGAAATGCGGGCAGCGGCGATCGCCCCGAATATACCGCCCTGGGGGATACGGTCAACGCTGCTTTTCGCTTTGAAACCTCGACCAAGCAGTTGGGCCTAGACCTAGCCATAGGCGAGACGACCTACGAATACCTCGTGCGCTTGGGAGCTACGGAGGAACTGTTCAAGCGCTACACGGTAATGATGAAGGGCTATGAAACCCCTATTGTCACCCACGCCAGCACCTTTTCTGATCTAGACCGCTTCCTCCACAAGCATTCTTGATGCCCGAATTCAATACCCCCCGCTTCACCCGATTGGGGTAGACTTGAGCCTGCCAGACGACGAGGCTGACCTCACCCCGGAGGGCACTGTATGACCGCAACCTTAACTGCCCCTAGCCGCTGCATGGTGCTACGAGGGGTTAGCTGGGCTACCTACCAGGCATTGATTCACGATTTGGAATCGGAGCCGGGGAAACGGCTGACCTACGATCAGGGAACCTTAGAAATTATGGCCCCACTGCCTCCCCATGAAAGCTACAAGAGCCTGATGGGGCGCATGGTGGAAGTTGCTACCGAAGAAACGGAAACCGAGATTCGCAGTCTGGGCTCAACCACCTGGGGCCGGGAAGACCTGCAAAAGGGGCTAGAACCAGACGAGTGTTTTTACATTCAAAATGAGCGGACGGTGCGGGGTAAGGATGAGATTGACCTGACCTTGGACCCACCGCCCGACCTAGCCATTCGGCGCAGTCAAACAGCGATGGCCCCTTCGGGCCGGTCCCTGACCATTGCATTCCTTGACCCCTATTCGAGCTGGCCACCCTAAAGAATAGTCAGGTAGGTATCGACTGAGGTTTCTGGCAATACTTTCAGGGTTTGATTTTGCAAATCTAATTCAATGCCAAGGGCTTCTAGCGGAATCACCCCTAACAGGGCATTTTCGCCGCCAGGGAGTTCTAAACACTCAAAGCTGCCTTCGCGGCCCAGCAGAGAAATATTGGCATCTCGAAAAATACGGGCTTTACTCAGCCCAGTGGCGGTAGAAACGTCTACTTCTCGCAGGAGATCCAACCCTAGCTGGGCGATCGCGGTGGCAGGTAAACACAGGGTCGTCGCCCCGGTATCCACTAGGACGTTATTGAGGGTGAGCGATCGCACGTCTTCCGGTGGAATCACCTGACGAGCGGCGAGGATCTGATCGGCTCGGTTTGTAATAGTCAACGTAGTCAGGATTTTACCCATCTGTTCAGTAGACATCGGATTGGCTCCCGGTACTCTACCACCATTGTAGGGGGGAGCATGGGGCGCGATGGTCTCCGACCGGCTAAGGGCCATCGCCCTACCAAAACCCGATAGCCCACAACCCGAATCAACCCCAACACCCATCGGGTTATTTGGGATGTAGCTAAGGCGATCTCAAACCTCAAGGGGTGTTCAAGAGACGTGATAGGCCATAATAGCAACCTTACCGTCGCGGCTGTAAATCGCCTCAATACGACGATGGGTGGGATGTACCACCACACTTTGATGCGGTTGTCTTGGGCGGGGGCTGTAGCCGTTTGCTGATAGCCTTCAGTGCGTAGCAGGGACTCAAACCCATCAACGGGTAAGGTCTTGCTTTTGATTTGAGGAATACCATCTAGTTTGTGTTTATCCAGGGTCATAGGAGCCCTGATAGGTACTGTAGATGCGATATCCCGGCAACACGATCGCGGCCCCACGGGTATCGTGGATGGTTCCGGTGTAGTTCGGTTCGGGTTGACTACCGCCAATGCGGATCTGCCATGCGCCCCACCATAGATAAATCCCTGGAATTAGGGCATCCATGCTGTAGGCGATCGCCCTCAAGGTGTTATCACTGGATGTATCTGGATGCGGCGATGGCACGGATGTACCCATATCGTTCATCTGGGGTTGATCCTGCAACATCATTGACCACCATTATAAAAGTCCAGGCGGGGATATCGGTGTAGTCAAGCCGCGATCGCGGCTATCCTTCTTCAGTCGGATGCCAATGGCGCTACGAACCCCAACCAGAAATGCAAGCTATGATGATGACAATCGATTAAGTATCGATGTACTTAACTCTGTTCTGATTGCTATTTTCAAATGGGGAATTATGCCAACGGAAGCAGTCACTTTTGAGGTTTCACCTGATCTGCTGGCAGCACTTAAATTAGGTGCTATTGACTTGGGGCGACATATTCGCTTAATAGCAGCGATTTCCTACTTCCAGGAGAAAAAACTGTCTCTGGGTAAGGCAGCCCAATTGGCAGGCATGAATCGCTTGGCTTTCATGGACAGTCTGGCAAAGAAAGGAATTATTGTTTTTGATTATGACGAGTCAATGGTGGAAGGTGAGTTAGAAGGGATTTCGGCTCTCTCAATGCTCAACTTGTAGTGGTGCATGATTATCAGTAATGCGACTCCATTAATTGCTTTCGCCCGTATTGATCAGCTTTCTCTACTACAAAAAGTGGTGGGAAAAGTTTTCATTCCATTGGGAGTCGCCCAGGAAATCTCGGCCTATAAGCCAGGGCCTCCAGGGAGTATTGATTTGGCCCATGAATCCTGGATTGAAACGGTTTCGGTAAAATCGGAGGATACGGTCTCTCTATTACTATCTACCTTAGATCGAGGTGAAGCTGAGGTCATTGCTCTTGCTCTAGAAGTGGACGCTCAAGTTGTTTTAATGGATGAATTGACGGGGCGTAAGGTTGCAGAGTCTTTGAATCTAAAAGTAACTGGCTCGGTTGGCTTGCTGATTCGGGCCAAACAATTGGGGCATATTTTAGCAGTCAAGCCTTACCTTCAGGCCATGAGAGACGCTGGGATTTATTTCAGCGATCGCTTTATTCAAGCAGTATTGCAGCAGTTTGACGAAGGTTGATACTTGGCCCTGATGGTGCATTGGTGCGGCGATCGCGCAACTCAACTCAATGCATTTTCTAAAGGGCGATCGCATTTCTTTTCTCCTGCTCCCAATGCCCCAGCTAAAGAATGGTCAGGTAGGTATCGACCGAGGTTTCTGGCAGCACTTTCAGGGTTTGGTTTTGCAGGTCTAACTCAATGCCCAGGGCTTCTAAGGGGATGACTCCTAACAGGGCATTTTGACCCCCAGGCAGCTCTAAACACTCGAAGTTCCCTTCTCGCCCCAGTAATGACAGTTGGGCATCTTGAAAAATGCGGGCTTTGCTCAGTCCAGTAGCGGTGGAGACATCGACTTCCCGCAGGAGATCCAGCCCTAGCTGGGCGATCGTGGTGGCAGGTAAACACAGGGTCGTCGTCCCGGTATCCACTAGGACGTTGTTGAGGGTGAGCGATCGCACCTGGTCCGCAGGGATATACCCGCGAGAGGCTGCTGATTGATCAGCCCGGTTGGTAATGGTCAGGGTGGTGAGGATTTTGCCCATTGGTTCGGTAGACATGGGTTTGACTCCCGGTACTCTACCACCAGTGTAGGTGAGGGGTTTGGGGATAGGGGAGGTGGTAGTGCATTAATGTAAAGGATAAAGAAAAACAAGGTATAGCCGTAGCAATTTCACGGGAGTAGGGCACATGAAGATCGAGATGACCTGTCCAACTTGTGGGTCTCACGACATCTCAAAGAACGGTACTACCAGACGCGGAAAGCAAAACTACAAGTGCCGAGACTGCAATCGTCAATTCGTAGAAGATCCCCAGTGGAAGCCGAAAGACAAAGACCTTAACGGGTGACAAGGGCACTCAACGTCATACGGTACAGGGTTTTGAGATAATGGAGGGGACAAAAAAAAGGGAGCCTCAGTACAGCTCCCCCAACCAAATATGTTCCCTACATTCTACCAAACTACCCTTCTCACCCATCTCAATGAAAAACAGTACTTGACCTTCCAGTTACTGTTGTTATTGCTACAAGCGCATCGCCAAGTCAAACTCTCCGTCTTAGCCAGCGTCTTTCCTCAGCCCATTCAGTATCAAAGTCGCAAACGGAACTTACAACGCTTTTTAGCCTTACCCAAACTCACGCTCAAGGTGCTGTGGTTTCCACTGCTCAAATATTGGATCCGCCAAGTGGAAACGGGACGGGGCTTGAACCGTGACCAACGCCGTCGTCTGAGAACGCTCAAACACCATAAACACGGCTATTGGATTCTGGCAATGGACCGCACGGAATGGAAAGGGCGAAATATATTCATGGTCAGCGTGGTGTGGGGGACTCATGCTTTACCCGTCTATTGGGAGCGTTTAGGGCGGGCGGGCACGAGTGACCTGAAAACGCAACGGCGACTGCTGAAAGCGGCCCTGTCCTTGTTTAAGTCCTACCCGGTTCTACTGCTGGGTGACCGGGAGTTCCATAGCCCTAAACTGGCGGAATGGTTGGATCAGCGCGGGGTGTCCTTTGCACTCCGACAGAAAAAGGACTTCCATTTCAAGACCGATACCGATACCGACTATCAAGTCCTCAAAAACGTTGGCTTCAAACCGGGCCAGTCTCGATTTTATGAGGGAGTTTTGTGCAACAAGGGCGATGGTATGGGCCCGTTTAATTTAGCGGTGTATTGGAAGCGCTCCTATCGCCAGAAGGGGCCGAAGGAACCGTGGTATATCCTGACTAATCTGCCCACCTTGAAGCAAGCCTTAGCAGTCTATCGATGTCGCTGGGGCATTGAACAGCTCTTCAAAGACTTTAAGACTGGGGGCTATAACTTGGAGGACACCAAGGTCAATGACACCCGATTCTTAGCCTTAGTTTTACTGATCGCTCTGGCTTACAGTTTGGCGACTCTCCACGGCCAGTGGATGCAGGAGGCCAAGCTAGCTCAGTATGCCGGACGTCTCCAAGAGCACCAAGATAAGGCTCCACGGCACAGTGACTTTAGCTTCAGTCTCTATGGGCAACGATGGCTCTATGCCATGGATTTATGGGCCGATTGGGCGCTCAAGCTGGTAGCCCTCAAACCCCATAAACACCGCTATTTTCAGCGAGGTTTTCACGCCCTATCCCTTATCCAGCAAGCTCTCTAGGGGGGTTGTCACCCTGTAAGGACAAAGACACTCGGAGTTTGGTCGATCTGCTGCTGTTAGAGAAGATCCCCCTAGCCGGCATCGCCAGAGCCACCGACGTCTCTGATAGTTGGCTACAAAGCTACGTCAACGCTTGCTATGAGGCAGTGCCAAAAGCGGCAGAGGTTGTCCCCAAGGCCAAAGGCAAGCTGAAAGTGCAGATGGATGAGCTGTGGTCATTTGTCGATAACAAAGGCAACAAGCAGTGGGTCTGGCTGGCGATCGATGCAGACACCCGAGAAATCATCGGCTGTCATATCGGCGACCGCTCCAGAGAATCAGCCATTGCCCTATGGCAGTCCATCCCGGCTGTATACCGACAGTGTGGCCAGATCTACACCGACTACTGGGAAGCCTACGTCAGCGTCATTCCGAGCAAACGACATTTTGCTGTTGGCAAAGATAGCGGCTTGACGAACTACATCGAAAGACTAAACAACACCCTGAGGCAGCGGATTTCTCGGTTAGTGAGGAAGACACTGTCCTTTTCCAAGAAGCTAGAGAATCACATCGGCGCGATCTGAACGTTCATCCATGACTACAATCGCCGAGTCAGAGAGAAGCTGGCAGCAAGGGAAGAGTCCATGGTTTCCTCTGTCCTTTACTAAAATGCACTACCGGGGAGGTTTGATGGGAAGGTACACCGTTCGCCTCTACAGGGTGTTGCTAGATAAGGGGCGATACCTGCGGTGAGCTTCGCTAACGCGCCCCCCCATTTTGGGAAGCGGCGATCGCGATATCAGGTCATTTGGGATAGGGTTGAGGTGATCTCACTGACCCGTCTCGCTCAATGCTGCAACACCGCGATCTCGGTATGGGGCTCATTGCCCAGTGGATGTTTTCTATCATCAAGTCGGCAGTGAGAAGCACTGGATACAAGCAACGGGTGAAAGCCAGAAACCGGGCCTTTGTCAACTCCTTAGCAGGGTAATACCAAGGAGAGCAAAGCCCGGTTTCTGGGGATGTGGATGTGTGGAATTGGGAAGTGCGATCGCTAGCCAAAACTGCTGCTGGTTAATTGACTCCAAATACAGGTGAGTGGAAATTTACCGTGCCGGTCAAAACATTGAGGTTTTAGACAACCCAACAACATTGTCGGGAGCAAAGACTTTGCCAGGGTTTACGCTGAATCTGCAAAGAATTTGGGCTTAAGCACCCTAACCATCAAGGCCGCGATACAGTTCAGATATCTCAAATTCCAAGCCAATGCTGGTCAGAGCAACCCGCTCCCCCGACGTATAAATAACCGTTTCCCAATCGCCCACACTGTTGCGACGGCGACACTCAACGCGCTGCTCATTCTGAGAAATCACGACATATTCTTCTAGAGATTCAATCTGCTTGTAATCGTTATATTTTTCGCCCAAGTCAAACGTTTTTGTGCTGGATGAGAGCACCTCTGTGATCAGTTTGGGATAGCGCTTCACATAGCGATCGCTCCGATCTCGCGGGTCGCAGGTCACAAAGGCATCCGGATAGTAATAAAACTCATCTCGGTAGTTGACCTTGACATTACCTGAGTGAAATCGACACTCTGTGTTGCGTAAGTTTAAGTTGATTAGCGTCAACAGGTTGAGGGCAATGCGATCGTGATTATCGGTGCCACCTGCCATGGCATATACCAGCCCCCGTCGATATTCATGGCGAACTGGGCTTTGTCGCTCGATATCGAGATATTCTTCGGGGCTGACGTAGTTGGGAACGGCAATCATGGATTTTCTGGGGATGCGTTAGCGAAGCTCACTGTAGGTAAGGCATCGCACTGACTCTATTTTAGCGATCGCCAACCGCTAAGAACAGTGGTGCACGATCTCGCACCCCCTTGTTTTTTGCCAATGTCAATGTAGTAAATACGATTTGTTGCAGCATCGTAACGTGTAACGATGTCTACGTGACCAAAGGTAGGATCGAAATCTGTTCCCATGAAAGAAATAACAGCTCCGCGATCGCGGTATGGGGCTCACCGCTCAATGGATGTTTTCCATCGTCAAGTCGGCAGTGAGAAGCACTGGATGCAAGCAACTGGTGAACGCAAGAAACCGAGCTTTTGCTAACTCCCTGGCAAGGTGATCCCAAGGAGAGCAAAGCCCGGTTTCTAGGGATGTGGACATGTGGGATTGGGAGGTGCGATCGCTAGCCAAAACTGCTGGATGCGGCGATGGCACGGATGTACCTATATCGTTCATCTGGGGTTGATCCTGCAACATCATTGACCACCCTTATAAATGTCCAGGCAGCAGGCGATCGCGCTGCCAATATCCAAGCCGTCGCCATTGCCCAGGACGCGATCGCGCTGCCGATACCATCAAGGGGTGATCGCCCATCATGTGAAAATTAAGTGATATCAGAGATTCCTAGAACGCCAATATGCTTGAAGTGGGCTTATCGATTTAGATCGATTGTAAGAGTGCCCTTCATGAACCTCTAAGTGTAAATGTTGAGCCATCCAATAACCGCTGGGGAGATAAGCGCCATCAAAAACAGTGCCAATTTTCATACCCTTGGTGATAGTTTGGCCAATGCCTACCGAGTAGTTCTCAAGGTGTCCATAGATCCAAAGGTTTCCATCATCTCCCTTCACACCGACAAAATAGTTGCCTGCAATATTCTGGACTAATGTTGTAGTACCCCCAACTACAGCCCTAACGGCATCACCAGCCAATCCAGCCATATCTATTCCATAGTGGGTGCCAGAGTAATTAGTATTGTCGAAGTATCCAGCAGTCATGGCTTTGTATGAGCCAAATATCTCATTAGAGAGATCGGAATAGATTTGCTTCACTGACAACGAACTCTCACCATTACTGGTTTTCCCATCAAAGAACAAATTGTCTTTACTCTGTTGATTCCATTCGGAACGGCTTAAAGCTGACAACTCAGCGTAATAGCCACCTGAGGCTACTTTAGGATCAGCGTTGACAACCCAGGGCGTGCCATCAGGTGCTACGGCAATCTGAACTGCACTACCGCCGACATTGTCCCAACCCTGCCCATTCCAGCGATAAATACCGTAGCCCCCTGACTCAGCCCCCGTTCCAATCACCCAAACTGAGCCATCAGCGCCAATGCCAATGTCATTGGCTTTTCCAGGCATCGGTCGCCAAACATTATTCTCTCGCTTGTAGATGGTGCCTTGAGAATTGACGACCCAAGGTGTACCGTCAGGTGCCACGGCTACATGCACTGCACTACCGCCTACCTTGTCCCAGTTAGTTCCATTCCAGCGATAAATACCATAGCCTCCCGACTCAGCCCCAGTTCCAATTACCCAAACTGAACCATCAGCGCCAATGCCAATGTCTTTGGCTTGTCCAGGCATCCGTCGCCAAGCGTTATTCTCGCGTTTGTAGATTGTGCCCTTAGAATTAACGACCCAAGGCGTACCGTCGGGAGCAACGGCTACACGCACTGCACTACCGCCTACTTTGTCCCAGTTAATTCCATTCCAGCTATAAATACCGTACCCTCCCGACTCAGACCCAGTTCCAATTACCCAGACTGAGCCATCAGCGCCAATGCCAATATCTTTGGCTTGCCCAGGCATCTGCCGCCAAGTATTGTGACTGCGCTGGTAAATATGATTTCCCGAGTTTGGCAAGTTTGGCGTTGGTTCACTAACAACCCAGGGGTTGCCATTAGGGGTAACTGTAATCTGAACGCCGCCACCATTTTGTCGATCCCACCCTGTCCCATTCCAACGGTGTATGGTGTATCCGCCAAAAACGCGCTGTGTTCCAATCACCCAAACTGAGCCATCAGCGCCAATGCCGATGTCTTTGGCTGTTCCAGGCATCTGCCGCCAAGCATTATTCTCTCGCTTGTAGATTGCGCCCTTAGAGTTGACAACCCAAGGCGTACCATCGGGGGCCACAGCTATTCGTACTGCACTACCGCCTACCTTGTTCCAATCCTGGCCATTCCAGTTATAAATACCGTAGCCCCCTGACTCAGGCTCCGTTCCAATTACCCAAACTGAGCTATCGGCTCCAATGCCAATGTCTTTGGCTTGCCCAGGCATCTGCCGCCAAACATTATTCTCGCGCTTGTAGATATTTCCTTTAGAGTTGACGACCCAAGGCGTACCATCGGGTGCCACAGCTATTCGTACTGCACTACCGCCTACCTTGTTCCAACCCTGGCCATTCCAGTTATAAATACTGTAGCCCCCTGATTCAGGTTCCGTTCCAATGACCCAAACTGAACCATCGGCTCCAACGGAAATATCTTTAGCTTTACCTGGCATTTCTGCCCAGAAATCACCTTGAAGTTGATAGATAGAATCGCCCAGGTTTGTTGAGCGATGCGTTAGCCGCTGGGGTGTCGCACTAGGCGCAATAGTTACAGGCAACCCAGTCCCTACTGCATACCAAGACTGGTGACCGCTGGGTTGAATCGTTAAATAGCCCTTGGTGTAGTAACGAACAGTGACACCATTACTCATTTCCTCTTTGATGAAAGCGCCTAAATTCTGTGGAATCGAGCTGACTTGTGCGTAACCTGTCCCCGTTCCATTAACGGCACGTTCAGAAGTTGTAAATTCCTTTGACCCTGACCAAATTTGCGGTGTAAACCAGGGTTCTGGATCATAAGGCTTGGGCGATGTCGCCTTCGCCATCAACAGCGCCGCAGGGAGATTAAGGAGCCCCGCCCCCGTCTGAGCATCCCACCCCGGCGTGTTTAGGTCCGTCGCCGTCGCCTGCAAAATCTCAATTACCTGACGATAGCTCAACTGCGGATTCGCCGCCCACACCTGCGACACTGCCCCCGTCACCTGAGCCGTCGCCACCGACGTACCCGCCATCGTCCCCAAACCATCCGCCATCAGCGACACCACCGGATTCTCCGCCGTACCCCCCGCAGCCAATAGCCCCAACCCATTGCCATAGCTGGAATAGGCGGCTTTACCCAGCCCATCCGCCGCGCCCACGGTGAGGATATTGTCAAACTCCTGGGCCGCCTGCCCCAGCACCGACATCACCCCGCCATCATTGCCCGCCGCCACCACCATCAGCACCCCATTTTGGCGGGCATACTCAATTGCCTCCCGCTCTTGGGGCGTGAATTCATAGCGGGTGGTCACATTACCATCGGTATCAATCTGAGTCAGGTCAAAGCTGAGGTTGACCACCGCATTGGGTTGGCCCGACTCGATCGCCGCATCCACAAACTCCGTCAAGGAATTGGCCCACTGTCCAGAGCCCACAGCCCGAGAAACCCAGATGGGAGATTGGTCGTTGATACCGTCGATGCCAATGCCGTTATCCCGAATTGCCGCAATCTTACTCGCGACAAAGGTGCCATGGTCATCCCCTGCTCCCAGGGTATGGAAGGAGTTGTTGTTGCCATCCACCCAGTCCCAGCCAGAGGTGATGTTGTTGTAATTGAGATCGGGGTGGCCTGTGGTGAGGCCCGTGTCAATGATGCCGACTAGGGGTTGGGCCGCTGGCGGGGCTGAGGCGGAGATCGCCAAGCTGCTGTCGAAGGGAGCCACATAGGATTCGGCATAGGTGTGAATTGCCCGCCCAATATCCGTGGAGCGCCAATCCTGACTGGGATCCACAAGGTCGCCCATGTACAGGGCTTTACCTTCTGCTCCCCGCACTTGGAACACGATGTCGTTGTAGTCCAGGTCAGAGCCCCGGTCTACCCGTATGTCCTCAAAAGCAAACGTATTGCCATCGCCGAAGACATCGGCGATTTGGCCCATGGCGAACATGTCATCGGGGTTCGCCGTGGCCATCGAGAACAGCGGTGTACCGCTGCTATCGATACGGGGGTTATTGAAGGCGCTCCAGACCCGGCCCCTGGGCACCAGCATGAGGCCGAATTCATCCCCCGCCTTCATCTGAAAGGTCTTGGCTCCCAGGTAATCCCCCGAGTTCCACTGATCCAGCTTGGGATTGTATTCCCCAAAGCGGGCACCTTCAAGGCGATCGCGGATGACGATGTGGCCTTCTTCGGTGCCAGTGAGGGCGCGGCGGGCGGCTTCGCGGATGAAGTCCTCAGAGCCCAGTTCAAACTCCTCCATCCCCTCTAGGCTAAAGATGGCTAGTTCGCCCTGGTAGCTACCGCCATCGAAGAGATAGTCGATGGTGACTTCGCCGCTCTCGCCCACAGTAAAGACGCCAGACTCAAACTCGAAGGAGAGGCTCGTGGAGAAATCCTCTGGGGGTGGAATGAAATCAATGTCTTCGAGGTCTTCTTCCGGGGTGTTGCCGATGTCGAAGGGGGGGGTGTCCTCAAGGTCACCGGGGTCAAAACCGCCGTCAACATCAGCTTCAGCATCCAGAGAGGACAGATCAATATCGGCCCCGTCAGGAGCATCTTCTCCTGTATCGAGAAGGCCACTGGGGGTCAGGATTTGTTCCAGCAGAAAGGTTTGGTGGACAGGTGAGGCTTCAGTGGGCTGGGGGACAAAGCCCTTAGCAGGTTGACGCCGGGTCCGAAGAGAACCAAACAGTTTCATGGGAATGCTCCTGATTGCTGGAAAGAAAGCGGTCTAGGTAGCTTACGCAGAAGGCTAAGGCAGAATGCTGGGAATGACCGTGATAATTCTTACAGGGTCATACTGGGGATACTAACCTGAAATGTTTGAAATGCCCCCCCCTGTTTTGGGGTTAGCTGATGGGATGAGGGGCCATGAAACTCCTTTAATCCCTTGTCAAACAAAGCTTCTGGGGAATTGACTCACTTTTTGGCTCAGCAAAAGGTGAGCCAAAATCAAAAAAGGTGAGCCAATAATTCAGTAATTTCCCGGATTAAGCCTCAGTAGATTCCGGTAGACATTGGGTGTTATGCAAATTGATAGCCCAACTGCCCAGGATTGGCTTTGCCCCGACCTCAGTGCCCATTGGCGACTGCGGCAAAACCGGGTTGCCAATTGCTGGATTTTGCAGGGGCGGGAGACACCACGTCAGATTCGCTTTGACCCCATGGAGGGCTATGCCTTGGCCCGCTTTAGCGGCGGCTGGACCGTGGCCCAGATTCAGGCCCAGTGTGAGGCAGAATTTGGCACCGACGTGCCGCCGGACTTGGTGGTAACGGTGCTGACCAAGTTGGTGCAACTGGGGATTTTGGCCCCTGAGGGTGAGACCGGCCCAGAGCCCGCCGCCCCTCAATCCTTGGGGCTGAAGCCGGGGGTGCGGTGGGTGCATCAGGCCGATGGTCATTGGATTTTGGGGGATGCGGAGGGGTTGCGTCACCTGCAAGTCAGTCCTGGGGATAAGGTGATTATTGAGCAGATTGGTCACTTGCCTCTGGCGGCGATCGCACATCAGCACCACTGCACTCCACACCATCTGCGATCGCTGCTCAACCTTCTAGCCCAGGCCCAAATGCTCACGGGGGTAGAGACACCCCCCCCGCCCCGGCGCAAATTTACCCCTATACAATTGCTGTACTTCAAAAAGTCCCTGCTCAACCCCGATCGCTGGCTAGAACGCCACGTCGGCAAACTGGGCTGGCTGTGGCGGCAATCTACCGGCCTGCTGCTCTGTGGGTTTTTGGCCTTGACGGCGGTGATGGCCAATGCCCATCGCCCCGACCTCCTGTTCTTTGGCCAGGGACTATTGCACGCCTATGGCTGGACCCTGCTACTACCCTTTGGCCTGCTGGCCATGGCCGTCGTGTCGTTACATGAACTGGCCCACGCCTTTACGCTGAAGCACTTTGGCGGCGCGGTGTCCGACATGGGACTGCTGTTTATGTGCCTGATCCCCGCCGCCTATACCAACAGCAGCGATGCTTACCGCCTGCGCCAGGGTCAGCAGGTGTTGGTGATTGGGGCTGGGGTGCTGTGTCAGGTTGTCATTGGCGCGATCGCATTTTGGCTGTGGTTTGGCACCGCCGCCAGTGCCGGACTCCACACCCTGGCCTATCTATTAATGGTGGCGGCTCTGTTCACTGTGGCCCTGAATTTGAATCCCATGGCCCGCTTCGACGGCTATTACCTCCTCAGTGCCGCCACCGGCATTCGCAACCTCAAACCCCGCTCCTTTCTGTTCTATGCCGCCCTCCTACGGCGACAGCCCAGCCCCGAGCAGGGCCGTGATGGTCAAAGACCGGCCAGAGGCCATCGCGCCATTCTGGCCACCTATGCCCCCCTCAGCTTTCTCTACCTGCTGCTGGTCTTTGGCAAATTATTCCTCTGGTTAGCCAATGTCATCCTGACCCACATTCCCTATGTGGCCCTGGTTCTGTTCGTTCTCTGGTGTCTCTACTACTTTTCACCCCATGACAACCTCCCCTAACCCCCGGCAAAAAGCGCCCTTTAGGGTGGTGCCGCCCCCAGCCGCCCCGACACCCCAGCCGACCTCATCCCCAGCTTCCCCCCCAGCCGCCCCGAGCCAACCTCTACCCACCGATGCCCCTGCCTCGGCGGCATCGCCCTCGGCAACAGCCCCTGAAACAACGCCATTCCGGTGGCCTTGGCGCGGATTGATCGTGGCAAGCGGCCTTGTCCTAGCGGGATTTATCCCCACCCCCTACCAAGTCGGGGGCGAAGTCACCCTGGCATGGCCCGAAGGTGATCGCCAGCAAATCCGGGCTCCGATGCGGGCTATTGTCGAGGAGTTCTACGTGGCACCGGGGGATCAGGTAACGGCAGGACAGACAATTGTGCGACTCTCCAGCTTGGACCTAGAGCGAGAGATCGCTCAGCTACAGAGAGACATTGATCAGGCCCAGCAGCTTTTGGCAGAGGTGCAGCGAGAGCAACTCCAAGCCCAAGCAAGAGTAAGGGAGATCACCGCCGTAGTGGTGGTCACCGAGGACAAGACCAAGCGTGCCGTGGTCCGAGGTGAGCAGGGAGCCCAGGGGGCCACCTTGCCTGAAATTGCCCTGCTAGAGGTACAGCGCGATCGCTTAGACAGCCAATTGGTCACGGATCGGGAGGAATGGGAGCGGTACCAATTTCTCCATGCCCAGGGTGCGATCGCAGATGAGGAAGTGCGACGGCGAGAAAACAATTACCTCAACACCCAGAAGGATCTCCAAGTTAAAGCCGCAGAGATTGCCCATACCCGTCAGCGTCTAGCAGACACCGCCGCCGATGAAATTGGCAATGCCCAGGTGCAGGGAGCCAGCGCAGATGCTGCTGCCCTACTGGCAGGCTATCGAGATCTCATCACGGCCCAAGAACAGGTCATCGCCAGCCACCGTGAGCGCCAACTGGCCCTCCAGGCCCAGCAGCAGAACTTGGTGCTGGTGTCCGCCCAGACCGGAACGGTTTTGGACGACGATCTCGACCTGCTGGTCGGGCAGGAAGTTACCCCCGAGAAGAACTTGCTGCGAATTGCCCAACTTAACCAACTCACCGCCAATGTAGAGGTGAAGGAAGAAGATTTGAACTATGTTCAGCCGGGAGCCGCCGTCACCTTCCGACCCACCTCTTCTAAACTGACACCCTACGATGCAGAAGTCGATCGGGTGCTGAAGGATGTTGCCCCCGACAGCACCCAGCAGCGCCGGATTGCCACCGTGCGCGTCGTCATTGACAATGCTGATCAGCAGTTGCGACCGGGATCCGGCGGCTACGCCAAGATTTTTTCCGAGTGGATTCCCCTCTATCAACGTCTGGGACGAGAAGTGATCAAGCTAGTCCCCAGTCGTTTTCTCTAACGGATCCCTCGATTCTGGCCCTCTCCCCAACAATGAAATGCGACCCCTTGCACGGCAACCCATGATAACCATGGCCTCTACAGGATTTAACCCTTCCTACCACTGAGCCAGCGCTTGCGCCATGCCCCCGTCGGCTGGAGTGGGGAAGTAGCCTGTTCCTGCTGGCGGCGTTGCTGAATTATTACGGCTGAATCTGTCAAGGTCGGATCCCGATAGGGCACCGCTGCTCGCGTTTGCAAATGCTCCACCTCCTGTTGAGAGAGGGCGGGCAAGGGTGTATCTCCCCAATTGGCAAGGGTTCCTGGCCAGCGGCGACCCACTGCGGCACTGGGGCCAATGTGCAGCCCCGCGAGTTGCAGAGCCGATCGCACCGCCGCTGCGCAGGAGTAGGTGGCCAAGCATCCCCCAGGGGCCAGACAGCGGGCCACTAGGGTCAAAAACTCTGCGGTCCAGAGCTGGGGACAGCGGGGGGGCGAGAAGGGATCAAGAAAGATGACATCCGCCTGGAAACCGGATTGCACCAGGGTTTGAATGGTTTGGCGGGCATCCCCCAGATGCAGGTCTGCTTGCAGCCCTGGGGAGTGGACAGAACTCTGGCCCACTGTGGCCAATTGCTCCAGAATAGTCTGCACAGCAAGAGGCCAGCCGCTGACTAACCCTTGGGCGATCGCAGCTTGGGGCACCTGTCCATCTAACTCCAGCCCCACAATCCGAATTGGCAAGCTGGGATCTATGGCCCACAGCGCCTCCAGAGCCGCAGCGGTGTTGTAGCCCAAGCCGTAGCACAGGTCTAGGATTCCGATGGCCTTTGGCCGACCAAAGGCTATTGCACTGTGCCGCTGTGCTCGTGCGACTAAATCTGTAGCCTCAACATAGGTGCCACGGGCTTCTTCGTAGGCTCCACCGCGACTGTGAAACCATTCTCCAAAGGTGGTGGAGTAAAACGTCTGGCTCCCGTCCCCGGTAGGCTCTGGAGATAGGGTTGAATCGATGGTGGTATCTGTCATTGCCGTCTGATTGACTGACAAAAGTTCAGGGACGATTGGCGACAAGTCGCGCCTATGCGCCTATGCGCCTATGAGTCAGCACAGACCAGCTTTGATTATATGGTATGTATCGTAGCGGTTTTGTATGGCAGCGGTTACTCAGTACTCCGGAAAAAGTCCTCAGGGGTATTGGACGTTTATTAGGACTAAAAATTAGGAGATATAAAACAAAGAATAGCAGTACCCAGAACGGTTCCATTGAGTGATCTCCTCACATCTGTCAAACCTGCCTGGAGTTGCCTCAATACGGTGTCTTCGGTGACTTCTCGCCCCGCCGTATTTATCGCATTGCTCCCTGCTACTGAGCAGAGGAAATATCAAAAACCTGCTTGGATACTGCTGTCTTCGACGAAACCGGTTCAGACGTTAAATCGATACTTAACCTCCTATTTAACGGGGACTGAACTTCCGATTTGGAACCGGAGCCTTAAGCTCCTTAACTACTAAGATAGGGGGTCATTTGCCCTGATCCCCAACTTTGAAACCAAAGTTTATCTTCGGGTTAAAAGAAAAACAGGAGCCGGGAAATGGCAGAGGGGCCGGGGTGAGGGGACTAAAGGATCTTGGCACTGGTGGGTGTGAGGAGAAAATCTGCCGCTGCTTGCAGGGAGCCATAGAGGCGGGTAGGTTTACAACTGGCCAGGGAAGAGGCGCTACGAATGCCACAGGTCAGGCCAATCGTGGGAATATGGGCGGCCTGTCCAGCCCGAATGTCGGCCTCTGTGTCGCCAATCATCCAAGCTCCCACGGGATCTAGACCCAGTCGGCGGCGATCTGCGATCGCGCCCCTGAGGCTGGCAATTTTGTGCTCGATGCGGTTAGGGTAAGCGGCCTCCACCTCCGTCGCCCCATAGATTTGGTGCACCGTGGTAGTCAGGTCGTGGTCGTAGAGAAACTGCATCACTTGAGCACCATGGCGCAGAGTAACAATGACCAAGCGGATGCCATGGGCCTGGAAGCGCAACAGCGCTTCCCTGGCCCCAACCTGAAGACAATCCTGCTCCAGTAAATCCGCTTGATTCACAATGTCATTCACCCGACCCAGAAACCAAGTCACCGCGTCACCCCTCAGCCCCGACCAGTCAGCAATCATCGGGTCGGGCACTCGGGTTTGCTTCATTCGCCAAAACTGCGCCTTCGTTAACACCCGCACAGATAGGTCAAGACCCTGGGCGGCATAGCCCGCCTGGGTATCCATGAGCGCCTGTCGATAGGTGCTGTAGTAGCGATCCGACACATCGGCAATGGGACCATCAAAATCACAGAATAGGGTTGCCCCATGGGACAGCGGCACTGAGCCCACCGCCGCAGTTCGGCTTTCCCCAGAAACGAAGCAATGCATATTTCGCTGCATAGGCTACGAAAACTTTAGATTAGTTAAGAATCCTCTCAAGCCACTACACCTTAGCAGCCCCTTTTTAGAAATGGGGGACTCATCACCAAGACTCATATAGTCTGGGCTTATTGCTTATGAGAGAATACATAAGTGGAATTGCGGTCAAATGCCGGGGATCGCCTGCCCACAGGGATATGAAAACGGGGATTTAGTCCAGAAGGGTGAGAACCCCCTACGCCACAATCGTGCCCCAGAGATCGTATACATCAGCCTTATCAATATGAACGCGGGCCATTTGGCCCAGAGCGGCCTGCCCTGTCACGTAAACGACACCGTCCACATCGGGGGCAAAGCGGGCCGATCGCCCGATCATTTCCCCCGTTGTCGGCTGGATCTGCTCCATCAGCACCTCCATAACCTGACCCACCTGGGCTTGGTTGCGCCTCAGGGAGATGGCTTGCTGAGCGAGCATCACCTGTTCTCGGCGCTGATCCATCACAGCCTGGGGAAGCTGATGCGGCAGGGTGGCGGCGGGAGTGCCCTCTTCAGCAGAAAAGGTAAAGACCCCTACATGGTCAAACTCGTGGCGCTGAACAAACTGCATCAGGTGCTCAAAGTGAGCTTCCGTTTCGCCGGGAAAGCCAACAATGAAGGTGGTTCGGAGCACTGCTTCAGGTAATGCCGCCTTAATCCGATTAATAATGTTGTCGTTGACTTGGCCCTGCCAGGGGCGATTCATCGCCCGCAGCACCTCAGGGTGGGAATGTTGTAGGGGCAAATCTAGGTAGGGTAGGACGTTGGGCACCTCTCGCATAGTCTGAATGACCTCTGGCGTCAGACCCGTGGGGTAGGCATAGTGCATCCGCACCCAGGGAATATCCACTTCCCCCAAGGCCCGCAGCAGTTCCGCCAGTTGGGGCTTGCCATAGAGATCGGTGCCGTAGTTAGTGGTGATCTGGGAAATGAGCACCAGTTCTTTTACCCCTTCGGCAGCGAGTTGGTGGGCCTCCGCCACGATGGACTCAATAGGCCGCGATCGCTGATCCCCCCTCAGGTGAGGAATGATGCAAAAGGCACAGCGATAGTTGCAGCCCTCCGCCACCCGCAGGTAGGCGGTGCCTTCGCTGGTGGTGCGATAACGCGGCACGGTTTCATCGGCAATGTAGGTGGGCTCCAGGCTCACCTCCTTCACCCGTTCCCCTGCCTCGGCCCGCTGGATCACCTCCACAATTTTGTGGTAGTCCCCCGTGCCGACGAGGGCCACCGCCTCGGGAATTTCCTCCAGCAGTTCATCCCGAAAATGCTGGGCCAGACACCCGGTAATCACTACTTTTTTCTTGGCTTCCGCCAGTTCTACCAGGGTGCGTACCGACTCTTCCCGCGCTGATTCAATAAAGCTACAGGTGTTGACAATGACGTAATCCGCCAGTTCCTCGTTGGCATCTACCCCATACCCTGCTTGCACTAGCAGCCCTAGCATGTGCTCGGTGTCAACGCGATTTTTTTCACAGCCTAGGTGGGTTACAGCAATGGTAGGAGTTGCAGTCATAGGGGCGGGGTAGGAAGGTCCAAAACCTCTATTGTACTGGGTCTGTCTCCGGTTCTGGAGGCGGCGCGATCAATATGTTCCCTGGGTTTTCTCCTAGCGGAGACACTGCGCGAACATGCTTCAACCCCCGCTACGTCCAGCACTGTATACGTAGCGCTGAACAATAGGTTTTGTATCATGATCATGAGCCTAGGCCGTAACCAACCGTCCATTCCACTTGTGGAGACCTGGTGAACCATGGACACCGCCGTACTCAGTACCCCCTTTGAGCCTGCTGCCCTAGCCGCAGCCGATACCGCTACCCTCAAGGCCACCCTGCTGAAGCACGTCGAGGGGCGAGAGGCTGAATCGATGGCGAAAAAGGTGCGCTTTGCTAACGAAACCCTGATGCCCCTCTTTCACGAGTTGGCCAAGCGTAACCCCATCCCGGACTTGCACCAGCAGATTCCGCTATTACAAGGGCTCTGGGTGTCCCTGTGGTCTACCAACCCGTTTCAGGATATTTTGCCGGGGCGCGTCCACGACGAGTCTTACCAGATTTTTGATGACAGCGGCTACTACGCCAACTTGGCTCGCTATAAACCGGGGCGCAAGACCCCGATTCTGAACCGGATTTCCCGCTGGCTCCTCAGCTATGACTTGCTGATTATGCAGTCCTACCGGGTGCAAACCCTGGCCCAGGGGAAGTCGGAGGATGCCATCCATGGAACTCCCCCCATGCAGCAATACTGGGAGATTCAAAATGTGTGCATTCAGCAGGCGCTTCGCATTGGCTCCCGCTCCTTTAGTCCAGAGGCGGCGCAGATATGGCTCCGCAAGGCTATTGCCCAGCAGCAGTCGGCAGACTCCGCGCTCCCCCCGCCAGAGGCTCCCCAGAAGGGACGGCTGAAGGCAAAGCAATACCAGCAAATTGCTAAAGCCCGCCCCCAGCTCGATAACCTGTACATTGACTCGGAGTTTCGCCTGGTCAAGACCCAGCGGGAAAAATCCCAACGCCCCTCCTACACCGTTGCTATCCGGAAGACGTAACTACAGCGGCAAGAAGAAACCTAGTACGGTCAAAAATAATGGGATTAGCGCCCAAGGCGGGCGGGTTGTGTTTCTGCGTCCTTCTGTCGCCCGCTACCCCACTCAACGGTCTGGTACTGTATAGAGTTTGTGGCTGCCGCCTAGCCCAACTAGGGCAGCTTTGCAGGTGGGGCGCAAGCCCCCTATTGGTGGGAGGGAGCAACAGTGCGAGAACTCAAAACCCTAGAGGGATTGCAGTGCTGTCTATCGGCTTGGCAGCAACCTGCCTTGGCCGCAGGGGCAGTGGACACCGCTTCCGTGGGACTGGTCCCCACCATGGGCGCATTGCATCGGGGCCACTTGAGCTTGGTACACCGAGCCCGAGGGGAAAATGATCGGGTGGTGGTGACGATTTTCGTGAACCCTCTCCAGTTTGCCCCCGGCGAAGATTTAGACCAGTATCCTCGGACTCTGGAAGCGGACTTGGCCCAGTGCAAGGCAGCAGGGGTGGATGCGGTGTTTTGCCCCAGTCCCATCACCCTCTACGGGGGGGAGCCCCAGGAGATCGCTCTGACTCAGGTGGTGCCGCCCCCAGAGCTAATGGCCCATCTCTGCGGTCCCTACCGCCCCGGTCACTTTGCGGGGGTGACAACGGTGGTGGCTAAGCTGCTGAATTTAGTGCAGCCCCATCGGGTGTATTTTGGCGAGAAGGATGCCCAGCAGTTGGCCATTCTGCGGCGGCTCGTGGCGGATTTGAACTGGCCGGTTACGGTGGTGGGCTGTCCCACAGTGCGGGAACCCGACGGTCTGGCTTTGAGTTCCCGCAATCAGTACCTCACCCCGGCGGAACGGACCCAGGCTTCATTGCTCTACCAGGGCTTGCAGGTGGCTAGGGATGCTTTTGAGGGGGGAGAGCGACGGGCGGCAACGCTGGTGGCGATGGTGCAGAAGGGTTTGGCGGCGGCACCGGATCTGCGGCCTCAGTATGTGGAACTGGTGCATCCTGTGATGCTTCAGCCCCTAGAGCAGGTGGAAACCACGGGGCTATTGGCGATCGCGGCTTATCTAGGGCGTACCCGGTTGATTGATAATCTCCTATTGCGATCGCGCCAGCCCATCGTCGCCATTGACGGCCCAGCGGGGGCGGGCAAGTCCACCGTCACCCGGCTGGTGGCGGATGCCCTGGGGCTGTTGTACCTAGACACAGGGGCCATGTATCGGGCGGTGACCTGGCGTGTTCTCCAGGTAGGCATTGACCCCAAGGATGAGGTGGCGGTGGCGGAACTGCTGGCGGACTGCATCATTCGCCTTGCTCCCAGCCCCCAGAAAGAGGGTCAACCCAGCCCTAGTCAGGTCTGGGTCAATGGGGTGGAGGTAACCCAGGCGATTCGCAGCCCAGAGGTAACGGCCCTAGTCTCAACGGTGGCCGCCCAGCCCATGGTGCGCCAGGTGCTGCTGCGGCAGCAGCAGGACTATGGCCAAGCTGGGGGGGTCGTGATGGAAGGCCGGGATATCGGCACCCAGGTTTTTCCTGAAGCAGAGGTGAAGATATTTCTGACCGCTTCGGTGCAGGAACGTGCGCGTCGCCGCCAGCGGGATCTAGCCGCCCAAAACCAACCGGCGACGAGCTTGGAGGCGCTGGAAAAGGCGATTGATGAGCGCGATCGCAAGGACAGCACCCGCCGAGTCGCCCCCCTTCGTAAGGCGGCGGATGCTGTGGAGGTGGTGACAGACGGCCTCACCATTGAGCAGGTGGTGGCCAAAATCGTCAGTCTGTGTCGTCGCTCAATATGACCGCAAAACTCAGTCCAGATCGCCAATGGGCCGGACGGCCTCGGTTGCCAGCCGGATGCCCAGGATAGAGAATTAAGTCATGGAATCTTGGCATAGCGTTTGTCATGAACTCGCTAGGAAGATGACCTCTGATAGGTTCGGTTAAGTTTGACAGTCCGCGATTGCGCTTCTCTGAATTCTTCGGTCCTGTTCTTTCTCCGCACCTCGATTCATCATGACCATCTATAACCACGACATCATGTTGAGTACCCATGAAAAGTACGGGGGTATTCATTTTTACTCAGGGCGGGCTTTGGGTCTGACCGTCCCCGGCGATAAGCTACAAATGCATCCCGCTCTCCAGGCTGATTGGGATGCGATCGCAGGGCATTACCACCGGATTGGACTCACCTTTACGGAAGACATCATCTGGGATGTTTCCATTGAGGAAATTAACCGCCATCCCGGCCACGACATTTCCGTGTATTTTTTCGGAGATGCCGTTAACCGCAGGAGTTCCTACCAAGCATTCTTTGAAGCGATTGATGCGGACTGGCGCAAAGCCGTTGATTACATTAATTCCAAAAACAACTTTATTCACCTAGCCGAAGAATTAAATATCCCCGTTCCCCCCACCCTCTGTTTTGACCACCAGGACGACTTAGCAGACCTCGCTGAGTTGCCCTATCCCTGCTATCTCAAACCCTCCGTATCAGACCATGGGTTTGGCATTGCTCGCTGTGAAACAGTCCAGGATGTCCAGGCAGCCCTGGCTCAATTGGAGCCCGATGTGCCCTTTCAAGTGCAGACCGAGGTTGCCGCCAGCGCTTTTTTGAACCTGCAATATCAGACCGTCAACGGGCGGGCCGAGCCGGTACTAGTCTCCGAACAAATTCTGGAGGGTTGTGTTCACGGCGGCAATCGCTATCCCGCCAGCCACGAACCCTGGGATATTGTCGCCCCCATGGCCCAGTGGCTGGTAGATCGGGGTATGAAGGGCATCTTTGCGTTTGACGTGGCCGTGGTGCCTACTGGGGATGAAATCCAATATGTGGCCATTGAATGCAATCCCCGCTTTAACGGATCGTCCTACCCCACAGGGCTGGCAAATCGACTCCAGATTTCCCAGTGGAGCAGTGCCACCTGTGCCCTAGCTCCCCGGTCCATTCCCGATCTGAACTTGGCGGGGCTGGAGTTTAATCCTGCTACGGGCAAGGGGGTAATCTTGGTGAACTGGGGCACCATCCATGCCGGCAAGCTGAGTGTGCTCTTGGCGGGTGACCTAGAGGAACAGAGCGACCTGCTGACTAAACTAAAACAGCGACTGGGCTAGGGGCGCGTCAAGCTTGAAATTGCCAGAAAAACCCTACCCTTCATTCGTGGTAGATGAGGCAGCACCGCTGGCAGAGAGGGGGGGGCGGGCAGGACGCTTGACCTGGGGGGGAGATTCCGTTGGCGTCACTTCGAGCGGGGTAATATGAACCGCCTGCTGGGTCGGGGGGCGACCCATGCCGTAGGTGAGGTGATTGTTGAGAGCCAACAGGGTAAAGAATAGTCCCGGATTAGTGGGCTCTAGCCATCGGCGACTGCCGGAGAGCCAGACCGAGAGGCTACTCAGCAACCAACTTAAGAAGGTTTGTAGGGTGTAATTCAGATAGGTGCCCACCCAGCGCACCATATCCTGGGCTCCCGCCATCCCCCAGATCCACCCCAGTAGCGCCGGGTTCTTAGTCGCAGCGGTGAGGGCCATGCGATTGAACTCCCCCCAAGTGGCCCGGTCCTTAATAAACCGCTCCGCCACTTCGGCAGATTCGTCTTCCAAAATGCCGAAGAAGGTGTTGAGCATGGCGTTGATGCGCTCTGGGGGCAGGGTTTTGCCCGTAGGCACCATCATGCCCTTAGAGAATAGCCAGGTGATGGCGACATTGCTCTGAAAGGCGCGAATCCGGTTGAGGTACTTGCCCTGGAGCAGATCATGGCGCAGGGCCAGATCTAGCAACTCCGTCAGGCGGGGCAGGTTACGGATTAGGGATCCAAAGCCAGTAAACACCAGGGGAGATTGGAGGGAGGCAGCATCACCGATGGCGACCAAGCGGTCAAAGGCGACGGTGCGATCGCGCTGATGGGTACTAAAGTGACCGGGAATATAGCCAAAGGTGGGCTTACGCCAGGTAAGCTTGTCCAGGTTGCAGCGGCGGTACTCTGGCAAGATGTGGAAGAAGTCCTCATACATCGTCAACAGGGAACCGGGATTATCGGGATGAACCTGGTGGTAGTGGAACAGGTAAATGGTGAGTTCATCCCCCTTAGCGGGGAAGAGTTCCCAAATTAATTGCCGTCCCCGTGAAATATCGCCATGGCTAAACAGCACATCGCCATAGGTAGAGTCCCAGACTCCGGGCTCAAAGCCACCGGAAACACAGGCCCCAACCGTGGGACAGACGCTATCAAAGGCACGGCCCCCGTTGAGCTGCCATGCAATGGGGGAGGCGGTGCCCATGGCATCCACCAAGAGGCGACCCTGCGCGATGACCCCATTGGGCCGGTCCTTGACCATCGCAGGGGCCTGGTTTTTGCGATGATGACCGCAGACCGTCACCCCAGTATCCCCCACCTCGGCCCAGTCAAACTCCGTTTCATCCCAGATCGTTCCCCCAGCGGCCTGGAGTTTTTTGCCACAGAGTCGCAGCAATGCCTCAGAGTCGAGGGCAATATTCAGCACCGTGGGGGTGTGCAGCACCGGGGCCTTAGCCGCCTCGGGATTGTTGGCGTCAAAGAACTTGTTAAACCCATCCTGATATTCCCGCGCAATCAGGGCCTCAAATTCCTCTGCTGTAAACAACCCCAGGTTGATCAGGCTCTGGAATTCTTGCCGAGAAATATTCCATTCTCGATGCATTCGGCCAAAGGGAAGCCGTTCGATCAGCAATACACGATGTCCCAGTTGGGCCATGACGGCAGCGTGGATTACCCCTAGGGCTCCCCCTACATAGATCAGGTCGAAGGATTCAATCTCCCCGGTATCCTCACCAGTACGGTCCCAGGGCTGGGAGCTGGGACGTTCCCCAGGCCGAAAAATGACCTGCTGGGGCGTTTGGGGGGCACGCACATTCTGATGCCAGCGACTTTCCCACCAGTAAACCCGCTCCAGATCGGCCTCGCCATTGGGCATCCGCTGGAAGTAGGTGACTGTCTTGGGAAAAGCCTCTCGCAACGCCTCAAAGATGGTCTGCTGGTCGGGCTGAAAGGGCGGCAGTTCTGGATAGGCGATGGGGAAGGCTGCCTGGATTTGCTGCTGAAGCTGCTGGAGGATAGCCTTTTCCTGGGGCAAGGGGGCACTGGCCCAGCGAAAAACCTTGAGATAGGTGGTGCGCTGGAGGGACCAGGTGACCACGGATAGGGCCGGGGGTAACTCTGCCTCAGCGGCGCTGGGGGCTTTTAGCTCAATACGAATGCCATCGGGGGTAACTCGGGGGTTGCCTCGGACCGGCACAAACTCGGTTTGCAGCCAGCGCTGCACCCGCCCGATGTCTGGGGTGGGCACCTCAAGATAAAGCAGCTCTTTCATTGCAGCAGAGAGATTAACGCAGCGTTTTATAGCAGTCGCGATTCTGATTACATCGTTATTGTCCCGTCTAGATACCCTACACCAGAAGCGATCTCGTCGTGGGCAGAAGGCAAGGCGGTTCAGCAATTATAAATTCATCGTCGCACCAGGGTAGGAGCAGGTCATTTCCCTGATGCCCGAATTCCTTCAGCCTCAAGATGGCGCAGAGAAGCAGGATAGCGAAACCGCTGCTGCCAAACGTTGGCTCAATACTGATCATGGCCTCTTTCCTGCGGGTCGCCTGACGGTACTCGGCGACGACCTCCATAGTCGTCAACCGACTTGTCAGCACTGCATCGACCATCAGGTGAATTTTATCTTTGCCTGTCTGCCCACTTCCGATCCAGCCTTGTATGACTGGTTGACCTATCTAGAGGCCAACGATGAGGCGCACAATCACCAAGAACGGGTTTGGACAGGCCGGGACTATGAACTGCGGCAGTACCGCTATATCAACTGCATTCCTCTGCGGGACGCACAACCCACCCTATGGGTTAATTGGTGTGAGGTGCCAGTGCTGCGAGAGGCTGATGGACAACAGGGCTATCACAATGCTTTTGTGACCTTACATGACATCAATGACGCGACGGTAGCGGAGATTGTGACGGCGGCTCGGGCTCGCTGGAAGAGTGAGAATGAGAACCACAATGTCCTCAAAACCAAGGTCTATCACCTAGAGCATAATTTTGGCCATGGCCAACAGCATCTGGCCATGACGCTACTCACCCTCAACACTCTGGCTTTCTTGTTTCATACCATCTTGCACCTCGTGGATGACTCCTATCAGCGCATCCGAAAGCAACGTGGTACCCGCAAGGGCTTCTTTCAGGACATTCAGACCCTGACTAAGGATCTGCTCTTTGACTCCTGGCAGCATCTCATTGACTTCATGCTCGACGATGGGACCACACCTGCCACGGGTAATACATCCTAACTATTTTGAATTCAGAATTGCTGCTCGCTTATTGCGTTCCTATCTTCATGAATACTAGTCCAAGGCTTGCCGCATTAGGTCCATGAGTTTGTACTTGCGGCCATGGATGGTTTTCAAACGCTGATAGTATGCCTGCCAGTCGGCGGCGCGATCTCTGGCTACATAGGCTGCTTTGGCGCGCTTTAGCCAAGTCACCGCCTGACCATAGTATTTAGCTTTACCTCCATTCATAATCCCCTCCGCCTTTGAGCAGGCGGTGGCCACGACCCAATCGCTATGGGTGGCCATCACCGCATCCATCACCTGCAAGATTAGGTGGTCATTGTAGAAAAAACGCTCGCTGACTACCGCGATCGCATCTTCCAGCAACCCCTCATGGAGAAAAATATTCACCTTGGCACCCTGGGCATTCCACTGCTCGGTCTGCCGCAGGTAATCGAGTAATTCGGCCCGGTGATGGCTCCAAGTCTGGGGGGCGATCGATTGGATCTGCTCATACCCTCGCAGGGAAGGCTCGTCCTTAAATGCCCCAATCTGGGCCGTGATAGCGGTTTCCCGATCTCCCAAATCCATGGCCAGGTCACTGATCCAGATGAGTTGGGCATGGGTGTTGCCATAAGTCGTGCCGGAGGGATTCTCCAGATAGGGAACCGAAGTTTGCGGTAAAGATAGCCCCAACTTCGAAATCGCCAACGCTTCCTGTTTCGCATCCTCTACCCACAGCAACTGGGCTAGGGCATAGGCATCCCGGAGATTGGTCAGGTGTTCCGGAGCTGCCGCCATCACCTCATCAATGCGCCCCAACTGGGTCAGCATGAGCAGATATTCCGCCCCCAGACCGACCCCCCGTGCCAGTCGCAGGTATTCCTCATAGCGCTTCTGACGGGCCAAAATCCGTAGGCGAATGCGGGCTAGGGTACTGGCCCAGTCTGGCAGGGAGGTCATGGCGGTGTTGGTCTCCTCCTGCCCCTGGAGAATTCGCTGCAAGGGGGGATAATGCCATTGCTGCCGCAGAGCTTCCAGGGCCATGGCCAGACTCACATCCAGGTCATCCTGCCACTGCTCTAGTTTTTCCTGCCAAGGCAGATCGGTCTCCCCCTGCCAGTCCACCGTCAGGATTGCCTCTGTCAGGGCATCATCCAACATTAAGAGGGAGTCATAGCTATCGCCGCCATAGTCACACACTTGGGACCATTCGGCACTGACCCCCGCAATGATGGCCTCTAGGGCAACCAAGGCATTGAGGCCATCGCCGCGATGGGCAAAGGCCAGGGCTTCCTGCACTAGTTCCTCCAACTCCGGTGTGAGGTTATCTTCTTCTCCGCCATATTCCCAGTCTTCGACGGCTGACCTGACGACATTCTGGGCAGCGCGGCGGAAGGGGAACGGGTCAATGGAGAGAACGGGGGCAGGGGGGATAGCGGTGGATTCTGAGACACTCATTCCCGAAGCAACGACAGTAACGATCTGAAGCTGGCGTTCTAGCCAGTCCAGGGTCTCGGGAAAGTGGGTAACCAAGTTCTGAAGCAGGGTGGTCAGTTTCTCTTGGGAGAGGTCCGCCAACAATGCTTCTAATTCTGGGCGTTGCTCTACCTGATGGGGCTGGTCTAGAACGGCCAACAGCGTGGCCACAATGTGCTTGCACCAGCCTCCCCAATCGTAGGGGCAGGTGCAGGCTGCTGCCGTAATCCCCTCTGCGTTAAGGTCAATCTGTACCCGATAGGGATCACTCCCTAGCACCATCGCTTCAAGGGTCTGCCCTCGCTGCACCAATCGTTCCACTGCCCCTGACTGATAGTAGTTTTCTCCCCGCGCAAATACTTGGGGTTCGGTGTACTCATGAATCTCGTCAAGGGAAATGTTGTAAATCATGGGGCGATCGCGCTTGAGGCAATATTTTCAAGTTAGCCCCTAACCTGCCAAGTTGTGAGTAGAGCTTTCAAAGGCAGCGCGGATGGTTTCAACGCGATCGCGGTTTACCCCAAAGTCCGATTCCCCTAGACGAGCGGCCACCCGCACCTGAATCACGCCGGGGTTAGCGGGATCGCTATAGAACTCCATATCATCGACAAAGCCCATCAATCGGCTGGAAAATTCCGCATAGAGGTAGGCATCGGTTTGTTCCACGATTTCGCTGCGGGGCTGATCTGCCACCACCTGGGCTAGGGCAGTCATGGCCACGGCCAAATCCCCAGAGTAGGTCAGGGGCGCAATGGCATGGCTGTCATCTCCCCCCTGGCTGACCACACAATTGGGGGTACTGGGACAGAGGGCTAAATGACCGTCCTTGACCCCTAAGTTGTCCGGGCGCGTCCCAGAAAAAAGCGCTTTGAAACCGGGGAGGGCGGCTATTGTTTCTGGGTTAAAGGCTCCATTCCAGGAGGAAAGGCCAGCGGCAAGGCTAGGACTGGGTAGTGCGATCGCAGTCAGGATCACCAAGCATCCAAGCACAACCCATCGCTGACCCCAGTGCACAATGTCACTCCAGGGCCAGGGACCGCCAGCGGGGGGCGACTGACGCCGCAAGACAGCGCCTACAGGGGGCACGGCGTTCCGCACTTGCCCCTGTTTTGGCTTAGTTGAACTGGTGTGGACATTCGAACTTTGAGGATTAGGTAGCATTCAGAAGCGTGAGAATAAAGGACTTGTCTCGAAGGTAACGCAAAGCTTAGAACCTAGTACTCTGGGGCGGAAATCCTGTGCCCATTTCCACTAGGCGTTGCCTTTCTGCGGTGCATTGCTTCGCGTTTCGCAAGCGATATGAAAGGCGAAGCCGCGCCTTAGCGCTATGCACCCTACGAAACCCTGAAAAAACCTTATGATGTACCAGCCCAACATTTTCCGGTCCCCTAGCCCCCTGGGAGAGGGCTAGGGCTTCGGCGTGAGCTCAGCCGAACGGTGAGGGGCCGAGGTGTACCACGGCCAAGCGCCTGGTAGCGTTCCAACTTGGAATCATTGACCCTGGTTAAGTACAGGCAAGGGGCTTAAGCCCCTTGCCTGTACTTAACCCAAGTGAGAACCGCTGTAAGGGGATTTTTTCCTGCCCGTGGGGGTCGGGGTGAACCCTTCGGGAAATTCCGCGATTGCACTTTCTCGATGCTTGAGCAACGTCGCCTTGGGCAACGGTCCGCCAATGTGATCCCAGGGGAGGGGCTGGTCCGTAGCCCAATCCTCATGCACATAGAACTCTAGGGGTGGCAGTTGGCCCTTGAAATCCTTGAAGGCGCGACGGTAGCTGCCCAGGGAATCGCCATAGTCTCGCACCTGCACCAATAGGGGAGCCAGACGACGATCGCCTCGGGAAATGAGGGTTTGGATGATAGACCAGTTGTAGCTTTCCGGACGGAACTCAACGCCCAGGGCTCCCATGCTCTTTTGCAGCCTCTTCAGCCCCTTGTCTGCCGCCCGATTCACCCCATACCACTGGAAGGGCGTGTGGGCCTTGGGGACAAAGGTGCTGCACCCCAGGGTCAGGCGCAGGCCGGGAGCCGCCTTTTTCAAGGTGGACATCATCGTCACTGTGGCCTCCAGATCCGCTGGCATTTCGCCAGGAATGCCAGCCATACCGTAGAGCTTGAGGCTACTAAGTCCCCCCGCCTTGGCATTGACAGCCGCCGCCACAATGTCATCGGTATCCAGCTTTTTATTCACAATCCGCCGCAGGCGCTCGGAGCCACTCTCTACCGCGATGGTGATCGATCGACTGCCATGGCGGGTTAGGGTTTCCGTCAGCTTACGGTTCACCGTATTGGTTCGCACCGAGGCCAGACTCACCCGCACCCCATCAAACTGGGGTTGGTTGAGGTAGTCCAGCAGGGTCTCAAACTCGGGGTGTTGGGTCACTGATGCCCCCAGCAAACCCAGACGATTGGTCACCGCCAGTCCCCGCTCAATGGCGGGAATCAGCGCCCCCGGCACCGTCGCTGTCCGAAAGGGTAGGGTCAGGTAGCTGGCCAGACAGAAGCGACACATTTCTGGACAACTCCGCACCACTTCCACCATGTAAATGTTTTCCCAGGCGGCCCGCTTTGTCACCACCGTGGAGGTGGAGAGGACATTTCCACGGTAGGTTTGCTTTTCGGGTCGCGGGGGAATGTCGCTATCCTGGGGCGTCACTTGGGCAATGGGTCCGGTTGCAGACTGGTAGGTCACCTCGTACAGGGCGGGTACGTAGACCCCCGGTACCTGGGCCAGTTGCCGCAGTTGGGTGGCGCGATCGCAACCCTGGGTTTGTACCACAGTGTCGATAAAGGGATCCAGCAAGGTCTCCCCGTCCCCCAACAGCACCACATCAAAGAAGGGGGCAAAGGGTTCCGGATTCGCCGTCAGGACCGGACCACCGCCAAAGACGAGGGGATGTTCCGCCGTGCGCTCCGAGGCCCAAAGGGGAATGCCCAGGGACTCCAAGATCTTCAAAATATTGATGTAGTCCAGCTCCCAGGATACGGAAAATCCCAGTAGGGCCGGGGCAGCGGGCAGGGGTTCGTGACCATCGGTGAACAGTCGCGTTACCGCCAGATCCGGACGCTGGACCAGGGTTGCCCACACCACCTGATACCCCAGGCTGGTAATGCCAACGGTGTACTCATTGGGAAAGGCAAAGATGACGGGGAGAGTCTCCCCAGTCGCGATCGCGGGGGTAAAGAGTAGGCGTTCTTCCGAAAAGAAAGCGTCAATCATCCCCATTCCCCCTCAGCAATATTCCCTGGTAGGGAACCCAGTAAAGGGTTAAATCCGTCTCTTTACCCGATGTCAACTTCATAAACTCGCGAAAACTTCATAAAATCCTGTCTTTGTCCGAGAAATCCCCCTGTGGAATATACGGTTACAGATCAAAAATCCCTCAACTAGGATGACAAACAAGGACAAAGTGTTGTGGGGATCTGGCCAATTTTGCTGAGGTTATCATCCGGCTCAATACTCAAGATATCAATTTAGATTTTATTTTTCGGCATTTACTTCCTAGAAAATCCTCACAGTGGCAGGTCAATAGGAATGGGTATCACATATCGCACTATGACTGCTGAGTCGCTGCTAGAGCAGTTGACCCTGGTTCCGGCCTGGGATAAAGTTCCCGAATCCCTAACCCCTGAGCAGTGCCGTTGCTTGGCTGCCGAGGCTCAACAGTGGCTCCGGCAGGGCGTTGCCCAATATCGAGAAGGTAACTTTACAGCGGCTTTGGCAGCCTTTCAACAGACCCAACAAACCTATCGCACCCTGGAGCAACCTGCCGCCGAAGCCAAGGTGTTGCTCTCCATGGCTCGCCTCTATTACGGCTTAGCCGATTATCTATGGGCGGTGGACTATGCCCGCCAGAGTCTAGTCTTGGCTCGCCCCTTAAACGCTAAGGCTATTGTCCAGCAAGCCCTCAACTATTTGGGCAACAGCTATCGCCACCTGAGGGACCTGCACAAAGCCCTCAACTACATGACCGAAAGTCTAACTCTGGCGGAGGAATTGGGGGATCAGGCGGCTGAGATGCGAGCTCTCAATAACCTGGCGCTTATCTATCGTACGCGCAACGAAGCGCCCATGGCGGCAAGTCTCTACGAAAAAAGTCTACACCTAGCGCAAATCTTGCAGGATACCGTCACTCAGGAGCAAATTTTGCGGAACTTGGGCAACACCTACCATGCCCTCGGCGACTCCCAGCAAGCCATTCACTACTACGATTGCCTATTGCAACTGGCCCGAGATCGCATGGATGACCAAGTGGTCAGCAAAATTCTACGTAACCTTAATAGCGCCTGCTATGCCCTAGGAGACTATGGGCAGGCTATCCTCTACTTGCAAGAACGGCTGATCCTTGTCCGCCGTGTTCGGGACCTGCGGGGCGAGGCCCAGACCTTAGAAAGCTTAGCGATCGCCTACGACGCCCTAGGGGATGTCTTCAAATCCCTGCAATACCGAGAAGAGCGTTTGGGAGTGGCCTTAGCCCTCAACGATGAATCTTTGCAACGGCAAACCCTCAGCAGCTTGAAAACAGCCTGCCTTGCCACTGGGGACTTTGCCCGCGTTCAGCGCTATATCAACTATCTAACGGAGTCGATGTAATTAGGCAATAGCGTCGTCCTCTAGAGCCCGGAAGTCTAGGCTCTAGAGGGCTGTTTAATCTATGCCCACTTCTGAGCCATCAGTTCCGCTAGGTCTACCACTCGCTGGCTGTAGCCCCATTCGTTATCGTACCAAGCCACCACCTTGACAAGGTCGCCTCCCAGCACCATGGTCAAGTTGGCATCCACAATGGAGGACTCGTCGGTCTTACGATAGTCAATGGAGACGAGGGGCAGGTCACTGTAGCCCAAAATACCCTTGAGCGCATCTGCTGCCGCCACCTTGAAGGCATCATTGATCTGCTGAGCAATGGCTTGCTTTTCTACCTGAACCACAAAGTCCACGACGGAAACGTTGGGGGTTGGCACCCGCAGCGCAATACCGTTCAGCTTACCTGCCACGGCGGGATAGACCTTGGCCACGGCCTCAGCGGCTCCGGTGGTGGTGGGCACAATATTCAGGGCCGCTGCACGGGCACGACGGAGGTCACGGTGGCTGGCATCCAGCAGGCGCTGATCACCTGTGTAGCTGTGGGTGGTGGTCATGGTGCCTTTGATGATGCCAAAGTTCTCGTGGATGACCTTGACCACGGGAGCTAGACAGTTAGTGGTGCAGCTTGCATTGCTGACCACGTTAAACTTGCTGGCATCATAATCTTCGTGGTTGACGCCCATGACAAAGGTACCAATACCGCCACCTTTACCAGGGGCGGTGATCAGAACCTTTTTGGCTCCAGCCTCAATGTGGCGAGAGGCCCCTTCTAAACTACAGAAAACTCCGGTGGATTCGATGACTAGGTCGATGTCCCACGCTTTCCAGGGCAGGTTATTGGGGTTGCGATCAGAGGAGCATTTGATGGTTTTGCCGTTGACGATCAGGGTATCTTCCCCAGCCTGGATATCCGCATCTAGTCGCCCCAACATGGAGTCGTATTTAAGCAGATGGGAATTGGTTTTCGGATCCGAGGTGTCATTAATGGCAACGATTTCGAGCTGGCTGTTCTCCCGAGTGAGCCAGCAACGCAGAAAGTTTCGCCCAATGCGTCCAAAACCGTTGATTGCTACTCTAATCACTGCGCCTAACCCTCTATGTAATCAATAGGTAAGATTTCCTAGTCCGATCCATTATCGCAAAGGATGTTCCCCTTTTCTAGAGCCCTGGAGAAGAGTTTACTGAGGTACCCTTCAGGGGATCGCTAGCCCCGATCCCCATTTTCCTTGGGAAAAGCATCCTTGGGTGGCCAGCGCGATCGCAATTTTTCCAAGCTTTTGTGGGGGGAAGGGACTGTAGGACGGAATTTTCCGGGATGGTTGCATCCCATGGGGAATTACATAGCGCATCCCCCCATCTATTTGCGAAATCACCAAGATTTTTCGGAATCGCCTGGGGTGATGTGCCCCCGGCCCTGGGGAATGGACCTAGGTGGGAAGATCCCTTTCCACCGCTGAGGGGCGATATTGGGCGCAAAATCGCTGGTTCCGGGCTTCATGGGCCATCCGAAAGATTCCTGGTATGATACGCCTGATATTTGGTGTGGTGTGGTGTGTAAGGAGTGTTAATATGCCCAATTCCGTAGATTTTAGCGGTAGGCCCTTCCATTTCATCGGCATTGGGGGCATTGGCATGTCGGCGTTGGCCTATGTGCTAACCGAGCGCCATCTACCGGTTTCGGGCTCCGATGTGCGGTTGAGCCACATTACCCAACGCCTTCAGGAAGCAGGGGCCCATATTTTCTGGAGCCAGGAGGCGAAGAATTTACAGTTTTTTCGCACGACCCTTCATCCCGCTCCGACTCTGGCCCTTGAGACTTCCCCCAACGTCAGCGCCAGTCTCCCTCAGGTCATCTGCTCCACGGCCATTGATGACACTAATCTTGAATATCGGGCAGCCCAACAATTAGGCTGTCCGATTTTTCATCGCTCGGATTTGCTCGCGGCCCTGATGGGGCAGTATTGCAGCATTGCGATCGCGGGTACCCACGGCAAGACCACCACCAGCAGCATGGTGGGCTATGCCCTATTGCAGGCAGGGCTGGATCCCACCGTTGTCATTGGCGGAGAGGTGACCGCCTGGAAAGGCAATGCCCGTTTGGGGCAAAGCAAATGGTTCGTCGCAGAGGCGGACGAATCCGATGGTTCTCTGACCAAGTTCGCCCCCACCATTGGGGTCATCACCAATATCGAACTGGACCACACCGACCACTACAAGAGTCTCGCGGATGTCGAGGCCACATTCCAACAATTTGCCCAGCAATCGGAGGTCCTAGTTGCCTGCTGGGACTGCCCCAATGTACGCCGCACCCTTTCCCCGACCCTGACCTATAGTTTGGAAGCGGATTGCGGGGCCGACTATTGGGCCGACGAGATCGTCTCCGCAGCCACGGGCACCCAGGCCCGCATCTGGGAGCGGGGCACCATCCTGGGTACCCTATCCCTAGGGGTATTAGGGCGTCATAACCTGAGCAATGCCCTAGCCGCAATTGCCGTGGGTCGCTATTTGAAACAGCCCTTTGAGATCTTAGCCGAGGGACTCTCCACCTTTGGGGGAGCCCGACGACGGTTTGAACTGCGAGGCTACGAGGATGGGGTGCAATTCATTGACGACTACGCCCACCATCCCAGCGAAATTCGGGCCACCTTAGCCGCCGCCAGCCTCCAGCGGCGACAGGGGAACAGCGATCGCCCAGTCAATCGCATCGTGGCCGTATTCCAACCCCACCGTTACAGCCGCACCGCCACCTTTCTTCAGGAATTTGCCACGGCCTTTGGGGATGCAGATGCAGTCATCATCACAGACATTTACAGTGCTGGAGAACACAATCAATCTGGTATTAGCGGTCAGCATCTAGCAGAAGCCATCGCCAGTCACCAGCAGAGCACCCAATACTGCGCCACCCTAGATGACGTTCGAGCCGCCCTGGGGCAGCAGCTTCAGCCGGGGGATATGGCCCTGTTTTTGGGAGCAGGCAACTTGAACCGTATTATCCCAGAGGTGCTGGCGGATCGAGCTACAATGCCCACTCCCGTTGCCCAACGGGCCTAAGTCAGGTGAGACCCTTGGCCCAGAAACGATCTAGATCCAGGGGATCTGGCCCGCCCTGCGTGGGGTACTGCCACCCCCTAAAACTGAGGGGTCTGAGGCTAAATTCCCCATTGCTGCTATCGCTACCGCTGAAGGGTGCTTCAGCCTCCCGACTCCCTACGCTGACTGTCATTCCCGAGGTCTTTCCCAATGGTCCTTTCCATTGATACCCCAACCCCTGTAGTTATCAGTCTTGACTGTCCTATCCAGCCCCAGGTTTCCCTGGCTAGATATACCTCCTATCGAGTCGGGGGCAGGGCTGAATGGTTTACCCAGCCCCGTCAAGTGGATCAGATGGCCGATTGCCTTGCCTGGGCGACATCAGAGGCTCTGCCCATCACGCTGCTGGGGGCAGGCTCCAATCTGTTGATTAGCGATCGCGGTTTACTGGGACTAGTGATATGCAGCCGCCATCTGCGCCAGGTGACCTTTGAGACAGGGTTGGGGCGCTTGACCGCCGCCTCTGGAGAGCCCCTACCCAACTTAGCCTGGAAGGCGGCCCGCCGGGGTTGGCGGGGCTTAGAGTGGGCGGTAGGTATTCCTGGCACCGTTGGCGGGGCGGTATTTATGAATGCTGGAGCCCACGGAGCTTGCACCGCCGATAGCTTGGTTACGATTGAGGGACTGACTCTGGGGGGGAAGCCCGTCCAGTGGGCCGCCGCCGATCTCAACTTTTCCTACCGGACTTCTTATCTGCAAAACAGCCCCCATCTAATTACCCAGGCTACCTTCCAGCTTGAACCGGGCCATGATCCCGCTGCGGTGATGGCAGACACCCAAGCAGCTCTATGCCAACGCCGGACCACCCAGCCCTATCACCTTCCCAGTTGCGGCAGTGTGTTTCGCAACCCCATACCCCACACAGCAGGCTGGCTAATTGAGCAGTCGGGACTGAAGGGCTACCAGATTGGTCAAGCTCAGGTCTCTACCCTCCATGCCAATTTCATTGTCAACTGTGGTGGAGCCAAGGCCATGGATGTTCTGCGGTTGATTCACCATGTCCAGGACAAGGTCAGCGATCATTGGGATTTTTGCCTGCACCCAGAAGTGAGGATGTTGGGAGAATTTGCCCCTTGCTAGGGTGGGGAGGTAGTGATGTCCCCCCTACCAGGGGAAGCCCCCGCTGTAGAATCGAATAGCTCATCCTGAGCACAGCGATAAACGGAGTTTTACATAGGTTTGACCATGACAAAAGGGCAAGGATTTGGGTTCGGCCTCGGCAAAATGAAGGAACTGAAGGATGCCTTTGAAAAGGCCCAGCAGATCCAAGCAGGAGCCAAGCAGCTTCAGGAAGACTTGGAGCAAATGGAAATTGAAGGAACTGCGGGGGGCGGCTTGATCACCGTAGTCATGAGTGGCAACCAGGAACCCCGACGGGTGGTGATTAGCCCCGACGCCCTGAACGAAGGGGCAGACATTCTATCGGATTTGGTGACGGCAGCTATGCAAGATGCTTACCAAAAATCTACGGAAACGATGCGGCAGCGAATGGAGGATCTGACTGGGGGGCTTAGCCTCCCAAACCTATAGTCTCTAGGGCTAGGGAGGAATGGGAAAATGCTGACCTCCAGGGATCATGCCTAGACCCCATTGCCCCCTAGCCACCCTGTGGATAGCAGTCACCCGTCCCATTGGGACGAGACTGCGAACCCATTTGCTATGGCATTGAGCATCTGTAGAGATATCCGATGCCTGCACCAAATCGGCCAAGGCTATACCTGTTCTGCGTCCGCCCTGGTTCCCTGGGGCCATTACCTAGGGGAAATTGTGTCCTATGACTTCGATGCTATGACTAAGTTGCTATTTGTCTGTCTTGGTAATATCTGTCGCTCTCCCTCCGCCGAAAACATCATGAGCCATCTCCTGCGCCAGCGGCAGTTAGATCATGTTGAGTGTGATTCGGCGGGCACCTCCAGCTACCACATCGGCAGTCCTCCCGATCGCCGCATGGCGGCGGCGGCGCAGCAGCAGGGGATTACCCTAGTGGGCCAAGCGCGACAGTTTCAAGCCGCTGATTTTGAGCGGTTTGACTGGATTTTAGCCATGGATGACGACAATTATCGCGACATTTTGCGCCTGGATCCCGATGGTCGCTATGGGTACAAGGTGCGTAAGATTTGCGAGTTTTGCCGCCACCATCCTGATACCGAGGTGCCGGACCCCTACTATGGCGGAACTGAGGGGTTTCGCTACGTTATTGATCTACTTATGGATGCCTGCGGCGGCTTTTTGGATTGGCTAGAGGAAGTATCTGTCGCCTCCTGAAGACCTTCGTCACACTGTCATCAACTAGGATAGGCAACCCAATGATCGCACAAGTACCAAATAATCCGAATGTAGGTGTGACGAATTCGGGTGAGGCGAATGGGGGCGCGATCGCACGGGTAGGAAAACTGCTCTGGAAACCGTCGGGCGATCGCCGTACCCGTCTCCATGGTCGCAATGAAGACTGGGGGAAAACACTGCGACGACACGGAGAGAGGTGGAAATTACGACGCCCTGGGTGGACCTTTCTCCTGGGCACCATAGCGGCGGCATCTCTAGTGGGAATGACGCCCCGACCTGGATTCAGTGCCGAAGAGATCATTCTCACCTATGGTTTTTTTGAGCGCACGATTCAGGTCGAGGACTTAGCAGCCTTTGCCCGAGGCGAGCATCCTAGTCGGCAGTTGGCTGCCTATATTCGACTGTTTAATCTCTCGGAAAGGCAACTGGAGGAAATCCGTCGGATTCTCAACCTCTCCTTGAGCAATACCCTGAGTCAATCCCTCACCCTAAACAATGACAGTCAGTCGGTAAATGAGGCGGTATTGATTTCTCAGTTTCTCTATACCCGTCAGGGACAGGCATTGCTGGAGATTGTGGGGAATGTCATGCAAACGCCGCCCCGGCAATCAGGTTTTTATGCGGTGCGGGCAGCTCTGATTTTAGCCGCTGCGGATCAGCCTGAGGGGCTGACAATTCTGAACTTTCTTGAGAAATTCCCAGCGCCTGCTATTCGGGTGGATGCAATCCGAGGCTTAGCCATTGCCGACCAAGTGGGGCGCACGTTGAGCGATGCGGCTCAATCCGTTGCCCTAGTTCATGGTCAGGCTGCCATCATTGCCAGTGAGGAGCCGGAGGCGATGGTGCGGGAAGCGCGCCAATTGGTGGGGGCTTCTCCGCCCTATGAAGCGCTACGGTCGGAACTACGGGTACCCAATCGCAGATTTCAGGCCAATCTCTATCTGCCCAGTCCCTCGAATGCACGGATAGTGTTGCCGACCCAGGTGCCGGTGATTGTGATTTCCCATGGCTTGGGGGATAGCCGTTTTAGCTATGACTACTTGGCCACTTACTTGGCACGGCGGGGGTTTGTGGTGGTGGTGCCTGACCATCCCGGCAGTAACAGCCAACAGATTGAGAACCTGCTGGAGGGGCTGAGCCAGAATGTGGTCAGTGATGAGGAGTTCGTGGCTCGCCCCCAGGATGTTTCGGCCCTACTGGATACCTTGGAAATTCATTTGGCGGGCAATAGTATCTGGCGCGATCGCATTAATTGGCAAAATGTGGGGATCATTGGCCAATCCTTTGGTGGCTATACGGCTTTAGCCTTGGCCGGAGCCCCGGTGCAAACCGGCTCCCAACCGGAGATTTGCGGCTCCCAACTGATTCCCGTTAACCCATCTTTGCTCCTTCAATGTCAGGCGGAGTCACTGTCAACCCTGCCCCCCTTGCAGGATGATCGGGTGCGGGCGGTGTTGTTGGTGAATCCCGTGGGTAGTGCCTTGTTTGGACCAACGGGGTATGGCACGGTTCAAGTGCCCACCCTGATCTTGGCTGGGGTAGCGGATACTGTTGCCCCAGCACTACCGGAGCAGATTCGTCCCTTTACCTGGCTGCAAACCCCGGATCGCTATCTGGTGTTGGTGGGCAGTCTCACCCACTTTTCGGTGATCCCGGAAGTACCTCGGCGGGGGGCGAGTCTTTCAGTTCCCCTGGCGCTGATTGGCCCTAATCCCAATCTGGCCCGGTCCTACCTGGAGGTGTTGAGCTTGGGCTTTTTCCAGACCCATCTGGTGGGGGATACTCGGTATGCAAGCATTCTCACTGCCCGCTACCTTCAGGAAGCCATGGCGGGGGAGTTGCTCACGCCGGTAAGCCTGATTCGAGACTTGCCTCCAGCGGTTCTACAGCAGGCGATTTCTCCCTAGGGAAAATGGTAAGTAGAGTATAGACACAATTACAGACAGTCCCTGTAGTGCTCCTTACCAAGGAGGGCGGCGACAGCCGGGGGGTGAGTTGATATCCGATCAGGGTGTTATCAGGGTGTTGCTATGGAAAACAGTTCCTTGGCCCTCGGGCTAGATACCGCTATTCACCACTATGGGGATGCGATCGCAACTTTAGAGACCCAGCCGACCCCCGCCATAATTTTGGCCGCGCTAATCGCTCGGGATAGCATCGAAGCGGCGCGTCAACCTCCCGGTTTTCCCATTTTGGCCCCCACCGCTGACCTGCTCATTGAATTGATCGATTTGGACCAACGCTTGAGACAGCAGGCAGGGGCGATCCATAGAACGATAGATTTGGCCGCTTGGCAACGCAGCTTTAGCCCCCCCGAGACTGCTTGGTGGTGGTTTCTGGATCCCCCCATTCATCCCCTCGATCGCTACGACTGGCTCTGGAGCACCCTGACAGTGGTGGCCCTAACGGGATCGGGAAGTTTGCTGGTGGATATTAGCAGTCGTTTCCTCAGCGGAGGACCAGGGCTGTGGGGCTCCTTCGTCGTTATCTCCCAAAGCGTAGCCACCCTAGGGACAGCAGGGGGAGTGCTGACCCAAACTGGGCGGCAATTAATTGAAAATGCGATCGCAACAACCGGCATCCAACGCCCCCTGTGGCAGGAAACAAAGTTGGGCCTGTCCCTCCTTCTGCTCCTCACCCTCGCAGGATTCCGCACCAGCCTCCCCTACCTCGCAGAGCGGCTGACCCATCAAGGAGAGACCGTGCAGACGGAAGGCAATTACCCCAAAGCCGAATCATCCTACAAACGAGCCATTGCCCTAGACCCTAACAATGCAGAGGCTCGCTACCAACTAGCAGGGGTTTACGAATCCCTAGGACGTAGTGACACCGCCGAGGAGCAACTATTGCTAGCGGTGAATAGCGGCTTCCTACCCGCCTACAATCAACTGGCTCTGCTGTACCTGAACAATGACAACCCCGACAAAGCCGCTGCCCTCCTCACCCAGGCCCTAGAGGAGATCGGCGATAGCCCCAATACCCTAGCCCTACGAGCAGATCTCTTAACCAGTTTAGGCTGGGCTCGATTTCAGCAACACCGCTACCAAGAGGCGGAGGCCAATCTCCAGCAGAGCTTAGCCCTCGGGGGAGACTCCCTGCTAGGGGAGCCTACTGAAAACATAGGCATCGAGTCCCTGCCCATTCCCTCAACCCCGACCCTAGGCGATCAATCACCGATCCAGGAGGATGAAATTCTAGCGATGGAACAATCCGACCTAGTCTCTGCTAGCAAGTCTTACTGCCTGCTGGCTCAAGTTAGCACAGCCACAGGGAATACCACCCTAGCAGAGACCGCAGCGGTTCAATGCGTGCAGCAAGCCGACCGAACCAATCCCCAGGAAGACGCATGGGCCTATTCAGCCCTAGAACAACTCCAGTCAGAGGCAACTCCTGTGTCTTCGCCCTAGTGCTCTGTCAAGCCTCAATTTGTAGATTGGGTGCAGCACTAACGGAACCCAACATGGCCCACTGTTGTTGGGTGACCCTTCGTTTTACCCAACCTACGCAGACTCACACAGGTAAAATTGACTAACCACTAAGGGATCTGCGGGTTAATAGTATACCCAGTGGCCAGGTTTTCTCCCTTCGGGAGCAAGCCCGATCAGCGGAGCGGGTACGTTATTTTCCTGCGAGTCCCTAAGTATGGCTCCAGGCTACATAGGGAAGTTGGGCTACGGTGGCGCGGACGGCATCCGCTTGGGCCACCAGTTGACCACAGGCATCCCAATTGCCCGCCAGAAACATTTGTCGCGGCCCCGCTGCTAGAGTCACCACGGCTTCATAGTCCCCACACTGCACCGTCAGACTGTCGAGGTCGAGGCGAATTTCCCGCTGCGGATTCTCTGTAATTTGAGCTTGCAGGGTAGAGACCACATCAGCGCTAGCCGTGACACAGGGAACACCCATAGCCACACAGTTGCCAAAGAAAATCTCCGCAAAACTCTCACCAATCAGGGCCTGAATGCCCCAGCGGGCAATCGCTTGGGGAGCATGTTCGCGGGAGGAGCCACAGCCAAAATTACGGTTTACCACCAGTACCTTCGCCCCAGCATAGACAGACTGATCAAAGGGATGTCGGCCCTGAGTCTGGGTACGATCGTCAGCAAAGACCTGCTCCCCCAGCCCATCAAAGGTGACGCAACGCAGAAACCGGGCAGGAATAATGCGATCGGTATCAATGTCATCTCCCTGAAGGGGAATGCCACGGCCAGCCACGGTCGTTACTTGGGTCATTGCGCCAGTCCCTCTGTCCTTGCTCAACAGGTCTCAAAAGCTTTCCAATTAACCATAGTATCCCCTTCGCAGCGTGGGTTGAAAGACCCTCGCAACGCGCCCAGTTCAAAACAGAAATCCATGGAGATGCAGCCCACAGATGCACCTCCATGGATCCATAACACAGGGATTGACAGGGAACTTAACCTGCTCTTGATAGACGCCCTTGCAGCCATCCCTCAATATATATAGATAACCCATGAACTATGCCCCACAGATTATTTACCATGACCGCCACCTCCACTCAATTCCCCATTGACCTAGGCGCGTATCAGCGCATTACTCTGGATCCTGCCGTTCCTACCCTGACCGATGAGCAGCGCAGTGCCCTCCAGGCCAACATTGAACTCTGCCGCGATGCCATTGTATTCTTCACCGCCACCGGTGCAGCGCGGGGAGTAGGGGGTCATACCGGCGGTCCCTATGACACCGTGCCTGAAGTGATGATCCTGGATGCGATCTTTCGCGGTAGCCCCGATGATTTTGTCCCCACCTTCTTTGATGAAGCGGGACACCGGGTCGCCACCCAGTACTTGATGGCAACCCTAAATGGAGATCTGCCCGCCGAGCAGCTCATGCGCTACAGAGCCGCCCATGAAAAGCTCCCTGGTCACCCTGAACTGGGCCTCACCCCCGGCGTGAAATTTAGCTCTGGTCGCCTGGGCCACATGTGGCCCTACGTCAATGGCGTGGCCCTAGCCAACCCCGGAAAAACGGTGTTCTGCCTAGGGTCCGACGGTTCCCAGCAGGAAGGTAACGACGCAGAAGCAGCCCGCTTTGCCGTGGCTAACCATGTCAATGTCAAGCTCCTCATCGATGACAACGATGTCACCATTGCCGGACATCCCTCCCAGTACATGGGAGGCTACAGCGTCAAGCAAACCCTAGAGGGCCACGGGTTGACCGTTCTAGAAGGGGACGGAGAAGATCTGGATAGCCTTTATGCCAACATCTGTCAGGCGATCAATACCCCAGGACCGATTGCGATCATCAACAAGCGGCCCATGTCCGTAGGCATCGAAGGCATCGAAGGCAGCACCCACGGCCACGATGTCATCCCCGTAGATGCCGCCCTCAAGTACCTAGAGGCTAAGGGCCACACTGCTGCGGTAGCCTTCCTCAAGGGGATTGAAAAGCCCAAGAATACCTACACCTTCCTGGGGGCCAGCGATAAATGGGGCTCCAACCGTAACGTGTTTGGCGACGCGGTCGTGGAAGTGCTGGGGGCCATGGGCGAAGACGAGCGTAAGGCCAGTGTCTTGGTGGTGGACAGTGATTTAGAAGGCTCCTGCGGCTTGGCCCAAATTCGCAAAGCCCATCCCGAAGTCTTTATCAGCGGTGGTATTCAGGAGCGAGGCAACCTCTCCGCCGCCGCTGGGTTTGGGATGGAAAAGGGCAAACAGGGCATCTTCGCCACCTTCGCCGCCTTTTTGGAAATGTGTATTTCCGAAATCACCATGGCCCGGTTGAACTACTCCAACCTGCTGTGCCATTTCTCCCACTCTGGGATTGACGACATGGCGGACAACACCTGCCACTTCGGCATCAACAACATGTTTGCCGACAATGGTTTGGATGACGGCTACGACACCAAACTCTATTTCCCCGCCGATGCCAACCAGATGAAGGCGGTCGTGAAGGCGGTCTTTAACGATCCCGGTCTGCGGTTTATCTTCTCCACCCGCTCCAAGGTGCCAATGCTATTGGATACCGATGGCCATGAGTTGTTTGGTGGCGACTACACCTTCACTCCCGGCAAGGACGAGGTGATTCGGGAAGGCTCGGCGGGCTACATTGTCACCTTTGGCGACTCTGTTTACCGGGCACTGGATGCGGTGGAACGGCTGAAGCAGGAGGGCATCGACGTGGGCCTAATCAATAAGGCTACGTTGAATGTGGTGGATGAGGAGGTCTTGGCCAAGGTGGGCCAGTCTCCCTTTGTGCTGGTGACGGAAGCCTTCAACCGCCGCACGGGTCTGGGTAGCCGCTTTGGTTCCTGGCTGCTAGAGAGGGGCTACACCCCCAAGTTTGCCTACCTGGGCACCCATGAGGAAGGCTGCGGCGGTCTGTGGGAACAGTATCCCCACCAGGGCATTGACCCTACGGGCATTATGACCAAGGTCAAGGAGTTGGTGGGCTAAGAACCCTGAGACAGGGGCAAGTGTTGCGGACATTGCCATATCGCTCTCGCCGAGATGGATCTCCTGAGCCATCTCGGTGGGGGCATGGTCACGGGTAGGACGGAGATAGGGATACTTACGCGATGAAGTCCTAGTACTGGGCCGATTAAATAGCCGTACCGTTCTATCGTGGCACACCTCGGCCCCTCACCCTAGCCCCCTCCCAAGGGGCGAGGGGACCGGAAAGTGTTGGGCTGGTGCGACAGGATAGTAAGTCTATTTCAGCCTAGGTGTACTAGTACTGGGCGGCGTAAATATCCTGGCCGTTTTCTAACGACGAGGCAGAGCCTCGTTGAGGATTCCCAGGCAGAGCCTGGGAACCAGGAAAGAAGTTTCGTAGGGTGCATTCGCGAAGCAATGCACCGCAGAAATGCCACGCTTAGGGGAAATGGGCACAGGACTTCTGCTAGCCAGTACTAGGCTCAGCTCAATATACTTGAGGGACAAAAAACTGCTCATTGTGGGGGGGGCGGACGTAGTTGTGGGGAGCAATGCTGCGGGGTGGCAGTTCCAAGGGGGCAGGGGTCATATCAACATAGGGAATTTTGCTGAGAATATGGCTAATGCAGTTAAGCCGTGCCCGCTTTTTATCATCGGCTTCCACCGTAAACCAAGGTGCCTCTGGAATGTTGGTGTAGGCAAACATGGCATCCTTGGCCTGGGAATATTCCACCCAGCGATCGCGGGATTCTAAATCCATGGGGCTGAGTTTCCAGCGGCGGGCCGGGTCGGTGGTGCGGGACTGAAAGCGCCGCTCCTGCTCTTCATCACTGACGGAAAACCAATACTTCAGCAGGATAATGCCGGATCTCACCAACATGCGCTCAAACTCCGGGCAAGTTTGCATGAATTCTTGATACTGTTCGTCGGTACAGAAGCCCATGACCCGCTCTACCCCAGCCCGGTTGTACCAACTGCGGTCAAAGCAAACTATTTCCCCGGCAGCGGGTAAGTGGGCTACATAGCGCTGGAAGTACCACTCAGTTTTTTCGCGATCGCTGGGGGTTCCCAAGGCCACCACCCGACAGCCACGAGGGTTGAGCGGATCGGTAATGCGTTTAATGGTGCCCCCCTTGCCAGCGGCATCACGCCCTTCAAATAGAATCACAATGCGGGAGCCAGAATGCTTGACCCAGTACTGCATTTTGACCAGCTCCACTTGCAGCTTTGCCAGTTCTTCTTCGTAACTTTTCTTCTTTAATTTAGAACTCCCCTCCGCCTCCGAGGTGTATCGATATACCGCATCCTTCGGCTTCTGAGCCTTGGTTTTCTTGACCTTTAGGGCTTTAGAGCCTTTACCTTTATGTTTATTCTGCGTGCTGAGCTTAGTCTCAGAGTCAGCGTTATCCCCTAGGCTGGGAGCACCGTTATTAGTATTCACCTTAGAGTCAGTGGCCATAATTTTAGCGGGATCCAAGATTTTGGTGGGATCCAAGAACTACACAGCGTTGATTTATGGTAAGCCAAGGGCTAGGGGTAAACCGTTTCCATGCTCACATTTTGTTTGCGGGGGGGACAATACAGCTAATCCTCCCAGGGATTTAAGGCCCGCTTGAGATTGATATTCGTCAGCCCAGCATCAGGTGAGGGGAGCAATCGCCCCTGGTCGAAGCTTCCTCCTTCCTAGTGATGATTGCCGTTCTCTAAGCTGACTCCCATGACTGAAGACTATACCAAGTCCAGCTCGAAATCTGGAGTTTCTCCACCGGGGAAATTCCGCTTCTGGACTTGGGCAAGGTTTAAATTGGCGATAAGCGGTTTAAACCAACAATTCCTTAACCCAGAGTCGGTCACCCGCCCCTAGCTCTGGCACGGGGTCTTTTGAATAATCGATCAGCAAATCTAATCGGCCTCGCCGATAGGTATCATTTAGGGTGGCTTGTAAACTCACCATCGGTTCTGGGTGCTCTCTCCGCAAAGGGATAGGAAAATCTGGAATTTCTTCCTGCAAATTAAAGGCAAATAAGTCTGCTTCTGGGCGATCGCTGGCTCGACTCACTAAAATTCGATATTGGGACTTCTGTGCCCCCTGAACTGCCATTGGCCGTCCTGATCTCAGTAAATCAACTTCCACCAAGTTAGTCTTAGAGGCCAGAATATTGATGCGTTTAGACTCGTAGATTGATCGCCCTTCTCCAGCTCGTTTGTTGCTGGGAGAGAGGACTTCCAGAACCGTAATTAATTCTTTAGTGGCCACTTCGCGGATTTCTAAATAGCGTTCTTTGACTTCCCAGGGCATTGCAATCTGAACCCGTTGGGGCTTGGTGAGCACACTCACCGATCCTGATAAAGCATTAGATTGATCGGTGACCCACGGATCTCGCTTGATGCCGACGTCGGCAATCCCAACTAAACTTTGAGGATCTGCAAAGGATTGATAAATGCGCTGCTCAATAGAAACGAAATAATGGGGGGCAACTTGATCGGCGATCGCATCTGCAAGGCCCACAATCAGCCGATTATGCACCTGATGCCACAATTCCGGGTGTTCAAGATAGGGATTCATACCGGGAAAGGGGTTCAGCATAGGATCATCTAACCGATCGTTGATGCTTCGCTAATTGCTCCATTCTATCGCTGTTGCTTGGTTCAAAAGAGGTAATCTTGCCTGCTAATGACCATAGCGATTGTTCTCCCTCTCCAGTCACTAGATCCCATGAGGATGATTTTTCCTGAGGCTTGAGGAACATAAGGGATTTGCAGGAAAATAAACGACCCGCTGATCGGGCTTGCTCCCAGAGGGAGAAAACCTGGCCCCTGGGTGCACTATTAACCCGAAGATCCCTAAGCTGAGAGGCTGTAAGCTTTGGTCTTGCTCCGTTGTGCAAAGCTACTGATACCCAGGTTACGGGCTTGCACCAGTACCCAGACCGGAATGCGGATCTGAGCGATTCGGGCATCGCCACCGCAAATACCCGGTGTTTTTTCAATCCCAGCCCAGACGGTGCCGAGGCTCTGAAGCAAGATCTGCACGGCTTGGGCTTTTTCTGCTGGGTTGAGGGCTAGAAGCTGAGGCTCAAGGTCACGCAGCGCCATGGAAGTGTGGAGGGTACGGGACTGTTTAAGTTATTAGCAACCGTAGACTGGGTCCGTTGACCAGCTACTGGGGTGTCGCCCTTGAAAGTTGCTGGGTCGGCGTGCCTTGGCCCAGCCTACGGGGCGGGCAGGAAATCTAAAGAGACTGGGGGTGAATAAGTGCGCGGGGCGGGGAAGTAGGTACCTTTACGGAGAGTACCTGGGGGCAAACCAATGGCACGGCAACGGCAATGGGCGGCGTGGATCATGATGAGCCTGCTGTGGGCACCGGGAGCCGTAGCCCTACCCCCGCAAGCAGTACCCGTCACCCTAGCCCAAACCGCCCCCACTACCATTACTGGGCAACTGGATGAAAACAGCAGGGCTCTAGGAGAGACGGGCCGTTTTAATAACCATGTAATTCAGGGCAATGCTGGTGACACTCTCATACTCGAACTTACTACCGATGGATTTGCAGCACTACTGGTATTGATCGACATTGAAACTGGGAGATATCTGGGTCAGGTTTCAGGGGCTATTGCCCGTCTTCAAGTCACACTCCCCCGCACAGGCAGATATCTGATTAGTGTTATGGGGAGTGATACAAATCGGATTGACTCCTACCGTCTCCAGTGGCAGAGCATTAGATTAACCCTGGAACAACGTGAGGCTCTGGAGCGAGTCAGAAGCCTTAACCAACAAGTTATCGAACTTCATCAAGCAGGCCGCTACGCTGAGGCTATTCCTCTAGCTGAGGAGGCTCTGAGGATTCGCCAAGCCCAGCTGGGCGAGAGGCACCCAGATGTTGTCATCACCCTCAATAACTTGGCAGTGCTCTACGGTGCTCAAGGCAACTACACTGCTGCCCTCCCCCTCCTTCAACGCGCCCTCAATATTTACGAAACCGCTCTAGGCGAGAGCCATCCCAATGTCGCCATTAGTCTCAATAATCTGGCAGAACTCTACCGTATCCAAGGTAACTATGCTGCTGCTATTCCCCTCTACCAGCGCACGCTTAACATTTTTGAAACTGTCCTAGGCGAGAACCATTCTGATGTCGCCATCAGTCTCAATAATCTGGCATTAGCCTATAGCAACCAAGGTAGCTATGCCGCTGCCTTCCCTTTCTACCAACGCGCGCTCAACATTTTTGAAACTGTCCTAGGCGAGAACCATCCCAATGTCGCCATCAGTCTCAACAACTTGGCAAGACTCTACCAAGCCCAAGGCAATTATGCTGCTGCCCTACCCCTCTACCAGCGTGCCCTCAGCATCCATGAAAATACCCTAGACGAGAACCATCCTGATATTGCTAGTAGCCTCAGCAACTTGGCCGGACTCTACCAAGACCAAGGCAATTATGCTGCTGCCCTTCCTCTCTATCAACGTGCCCTCAACATTCGAGAGATTGTTTTGGGCGAGAACCATCCCAATGTAGCAACCAGCCTCAACGACTTAGCACTACTCTACCAATCCCAAAGCAATTATACTGCTGTCCTACCTTTTCTCCAGCGCGCCCTCAACATTCGAGAAGCTAGTCTAGGCGAGAACCATCCTGATGTCGCCCAAAGTCTCAATAACTTGGCAGGACTCTACAGTAACCAAGGTAACTATACTGCTGCTCTCCCTCTCTACCAGCGCGCGCTCAACATTTTTGAAACCAGTCTGGGGAATCGACATCCCGATGTGGCAACCAGCCTCAACAACCTGGCCGGACTCTACAAAAACCAAGGCAATTATGCTGCCGCCCTTCCTCTCTACCGGCGCGCGCTCAACATTTTTGAAACTAGTCTGGGAAATCGCCATCCCGATGTGGCAAACAGCCTCAATAACATAGCCTTGCTTTACCAAGCCCAGGGGCTCTATGGGGAGGCGGTAGCGCTTCTCAGGCAGGGACTCGACATTGAAGAGTGGCACCTGGATCTAAACCTGGCAACGTTGTCCGAGGCCCAGCGACAAGCCTATGTGACCACCATCTTGGGCACTAGCCAAGCTCCCACTTCCCTCCATCTCCAATCCGCCCCCACCTCCCCCGAAGCAGCAGAACTAGCGCTGACCACGCTGCTGCGCCGCAAAGGCCGCATCCTGGATGCGGGCACCAGTAGCCTGCAAGTGCTGCGCCAAAACCTCACCCCCGCAGACCAAGCCACCCTCGACCAACTCACCGACACCCAGCGCCAACTGGCCAACCTCACCTTCAACCCACCCCCCAACCTGCCCCCAGACCATTACCGGGCTCGACTGGCAGAACTGGAAGCCGAAGCCAACCAACTGGAAAGCACCCTCGCTCGCCGTAGCGCCACCTTCCGCGCCGAAAGCACCCCCGCCGATATCGCCACCGTCGCCGCCAACCTCCCCACCAATGGCGTCCTAGTCGAATACGTTCGCTATCGCCCTTTCAACGCCCAAGATCCCCGCAATCCCTGGGGAGCAGCAGCCCGCTACGCTGCCTATCTGCTGTTTCCCGATGGCCGCATTGAGGCAGTGGATCTGGGCGATGCCGCCGAGATTGATGCCGCCGTCCAGTCCTTTGTGGGGTTGCTGCAAGATACCCGCGCTGATTTTCAACGGCGGGGTACTGTGGCAGTACAAATTGCCCCAGATCGGGTAGAGACTGTGACGGGTGCGATTAAAGCCTTGGTCTTTGACCCCATCGCCCCCCACCTCCAGGGGCGAGAGCATTTGCTGATTTCCCCCGATGGTCAACTGAATCTGCTGCCCTTTGAGGCATTGCCCTTCGACTCCGTTCAGGGAGCGGGGCGGGGCGGCTCAGTGACTTACTTGGTGGAGCAATACCAGATCAGTTATCTGAATACGGGACGGGATCTGGTCAAGTTCGGCATTGTCCCCCCCAGCACTAACCCCGCTGTGGTGGTCGCCAATCCTGACTATGACACCGCCTCTCTTACCCCGCCGCCCAGCTCGGGAGGTGGGCCAGGGGATCTGGTGGCGGCAGTGGGGTCAGCCTCTAGGGCGACCAGTGAACGCACCTCTGGAGCCTTGGGGCAGTTGCAGTTTGGCCCCCTGGAAGGGACTGCGGTGGAACTAGATGCGATCGCACCTCTCCTGAACAATCCCACCGTCTTGGATCAGAGCCGTGCTACGGAGAATGCCCTCAAGCAGGTGCAGTCCCCCCGCATTCTCCACATCGCCACCCATGGGTTCTTTCTGGCGGATGTGGAACGGCCTGCACCCGACAGTCGAGGCTTGGGCATCCTCAGCACCGATAATCCCCTCGCCAGTACTGCCCCTATTGGTATCGCTGTCGAGAATCCCCTACTGCGATCGGGCTTGGCCTTGGCTGGGTTCAATCCCCGCCGCAGTGGCGATGAAGATGGGGTGCTCACCGCCCTGGAAGCGTCCCAACTGAATCTCTTTGGCACCCAATTGGTGGTGCTCTCTGCCTGTGACACCGGGTTGGGGGATGTGGCCAATGGGGAGGGGGTGTATGGTCTGCGGCGGGCCTTTGGCATTGCTGGGGCGGAGACGCAACTGCTGAGTCTGTGGCAGGTGGATGATTTTGGCACCCAGAGCCTGATGGCCCGGTATTACGAAAAGCTGATGGCGGGGATGGGTCGCAGTGAGGCGCTGCGGGTGGTGCAGTTGGAGATGATCAATCGGGGGGGCGAGTATAGCCATCCCTACTATTGGGCGGCGTTTGTGCTGGCGGGGAATTGGCGATCGCTTTAGGGTCGCACCCGAGATGCAATATCTTCTCCGAATACTTTACCCGCGCTATCGAGCGGTTACAGCCCCTAACTGGCTTCAGTAGGGCGGGCGTGGTCATGCCTACCCCGCAAGGGTTTCCCCATTAATGGTCCACACGCCCTAGGGCGAAGTCCTACTCCAGAACTCGAACCCAGGCTCCGCTGGCTTTGCCCTAACGGCGCTGTCGCAAATTCTGGTTAGGTGCACAACCCCATAAAAGTGATCATTTGCCGCACAAGGTCGGGTTTTGTGACGGTGAGAATAGTCGAGCCACTTTCTAAAACCGTGCTGCCGTTGGGGATAATTAAATCCTCATGGGGGTGGCCTTGGTAGCCGATGATCAAGGTTCCCTCGGGAAAGCGGGGATCCTGAGCAATCTCTGCCACACTGCGTCCCACGATAGAGCACTGCTGGGGAAGGGAGAGTTTCAGTACCTCTACCTGCCCCTGCTCAAAGTGCATCATGGCATCTACTTGGGGATATTCAATGGCGTTGACTACCCGCGCGATCGCAAGTTCCGTCGTGCTAATGATGTGGGTCGCCCCCGCCAGTTGGTAGGGTTCAGCAAAATCGCGATCGCTCATTCGCACCACAATCTGGCCCACGCCATAGTGCTTGGCTAGGGTCACCATGGCCAAGTTGAGCGCATCTTGGGGTAGAGCAGCGATGATGGCATCTGCTTTGCGAATGCCCGCCTCCATCAATATGCTCGTATTCACGGCGCTGCCCTCAAAGGCCATGACCCCAATCTTTTCTCGGGCGTGCTGGCAGGCGAGGGGATCCGTATCCAGCACAGCGATAGTGTGGCCCATCGGTAGCAGGGTTTTGGCCAAGTCCAATCCCATCATCCCCGCGCCACCAATCAGAACATACATTCCTATAGCCTCTGGTTTGGATGTTGCCCCATTATCCTCAATGGAGAGAAAGGATTTGTCATAAAATAGGTCAGACCTAGGAGAGGTGGCAGAGTGGTCGATTGCGTCCGACTTGAAATCGGATGACCCAAAAGGTCCGAGGGTTCGAATCCCTCCCTCTCCGTATACGTTTCAAGGCTAGCGGATCCAGAAGTTGGGGGAGATGACTACTGACCCAGAAAACTGCTGTGTTGCGTCTGTCTTCCCTGAACGCCCCCAGACAACGGTGGTGTTGGCCATGAGTGTGGATGGGAAGATCGCCCCGCGAGATCGCAGTGCTGCCCGGTTCTCCTCCTCGGCGGATTTAGTCCATCTCCAACGCCAGGTGGCCCAGGTCGATGGGGTGCTGTTTGGGGCCGGTACGCTGCGGGCCTATGGCACCTGCCTCTCAGTGCGAGATCGAGACCTGTTGGCTCAGCGCCAGCACCGGGGGCAAATACCCCAGCCCATTCAAATCGTCTGTTCCGCCAGTGGCCAGTTAGATCCCCAGATGATTTTTTTCCGGCAGGCGGTACCCCGATGGCTGCTGACCACCCCAGCAGGGGGAGGACTTTGGCAGGGAGAGCAGAAATTCGATCGGGTTTTGCCGCTCCTGACTACCGCTGACGCTTCCTGTAGTGGAGAGATTTCTCCAAAGGCTGACAAGACCACAAATTGGCGTGAAATTGCGATCGCACTCAAAGCCGCCGGACTCACATCCCTGGCGCTGCTGGGGGGCGGCGCTCTGGTAGCCGCCTGGGCCGAGGCGGATCTCATCGATGACCTCCACCTCACCGTCTGTCCCCGACTCTTAGGAGGAGCCCAGACTCCGACCCCCTGTGACGGCGCGGGGCTGGCTTTATCCGAAGCTCCGCACCTACGCCTAGTCTCCTGTCGAGTGGTGGCGGATGAGGTGTTTTTGCACTATCGCCGTGTACCGACGGGTGACAGGGTGGATGGGTGATAGGTGCCCCAGACCCCGTCTGGAAACCGCAACCGTAGGCTCTGCCTCCACTCGCTCGCCTATAGGCTGGGGGCTTCACCCCACCCAAACCCTCTCAGGGATTGTGAAACAGTGCTGAGATCGCGCCACCGATGCCTAGGTAGCAGTCGCAACCGAAGAGAGAAACTGCTGATAAGCGCGCCAGCCACCAAACTCTGTAATTTCCCGTTTGCCCTGCACCGTCAGAGGTTCACCGATTACCCCCAACACGATTTCCCCATCCGCCAGCTTCACCTTGCCAATAGCTAGTCCCGGCGGCTCCTGCATCAGAATCACCCCCAAGCCCGCCAACGGCACAGTCCAGATCTCTAGCGCGATCGCAACTCCCCCCGCCGCCACCCGCACCATCGCCGGATATTCATCATCAATGCTCCACAGGCGATAAGCCGCCTCTGTCTGAGTTTCGGCATTGAAAATCGCCCCCACATTGAGCAAATTAGGATTCAGCGCCAACCCTCGCATCAGCGTTCCATTCACTGCCAACTTCAACGTATCTGCCATAAATCTAAAGAATAGTGAAATAGGTATCGTTAGCTGCCAACGACAGCATCCGTAGCCGCTGATAGAGAGCGTAGCCGCTGATGGAGAGAAATTCCTTGTGGAATTGATGCAAAATTCATCGCACAGATCCCTATCTGGGATTTCCAAATCCGATCGCACAAATACCGCTGAGCACTAAGCCTACACCCATCCATTGCTGGATGCCCACCTGCTCCTTAAATACATTTGCTCCAGCAAGGGTCGTAGCTACAATGGTCAAACCGAAAACCAGTGTATAGGCAATGGAAACATCAAGTCTTCGTAAAACTAGTAAGTAAGAAACAGTACTCATCGCATAGGCTGTAACACCCCCCAGAACATGCCAGTTGACCATTCCATGGACAGAACCAAATTTCAGTAGAATTTGACCAATGGTGTTTAAAGCGACTGAAACAGGTACAAGTAAGATCAAAATCAAAACATTTTGCATTACCAATGAGTTCCTAAGTTTAGATATATTCGCAACAATCTGAAGATCATCATTATACTAGCTAGAGCGACAAATTCTTGGGCATATCCAGTTTGTTTTCCGGGTTTAATAGGGAGCTGGTGAGCCAAGCAGTTGAAGCTACGGAGCCTATTAGCATTGCAGTCCAGAAAAAGTATAAAAAGCCTATTAACCTTGGTGCTTGCTTGGCTTCATCTGAGTTTTGCGCCAGGTTAAAAGGTAAAAAGTAGATATGATTCCAACCTTCTACGAATTCTTGACTATTAGGATTCTGCTCAACACAACTTCTTGACAAAGAAGAGTTGACTAAACAAGCCAAATTAATAGGTCTTTGCAGCAAACGCAGATCAAATCGAGTCCCTGGTACCCCTACATTTTTCTGGAATATTTCTAAGTTCATAGGCATAGAGACTGAGAAAAGCTGTATTGAGATAGCAACACCGGCAATACCTAGCATTGCCCAACGTCTAACCTTGTTTACTATCAGTAAGTTACCCAAGAATAAGCCTAGAAGGGGAATAAGAAGAAGATGAACTGAGGTTACATGATACCTTGCTCCCCAAGCAGAGTCCCCATGCCAAAAAACGAAACGACTGTAGGCTGCTAGATGCAACGATAAATTCAGAATGGCTGTAAAGAGGTACAACCGCAGTAAAGGTGACAGCTTGTGCCAAGCTATCACAACTAGAATCAGACAGGGAATTAGTAATGGATCATACAGAAAAATACTTTTTGCCGGAGATAATAATGGCCCTAGAATACCCACATGGGGATTGTTGATTAAGGGATAGTTGTCTGGTAACTGGGGTAATCCTTCCCACATGGGGTCAGTCGCTAGCTGAAGTTTTTCAACGCTTTTGCCGGAGGCAAAGAAACTACCAAACCTGAGGAAATCCACATATCTACTAAAAATCAGAAGAGGAAGAATACCCACAATCCAAGGAATTAGGCTATTAATCAATTTTCTAAATCGTTTTTCCTGCCATAGAATTGCACCAACTAGAAATAGCATCACTGCAAAGGCATGAATTACGCTAGTCACTCGGATGCAAATTGCCATCCCCAATGCCAAACCACTCAAGAAGGACCATTTAGCTTGCTGAGTTTGCAGATATTTTATAGCTGTTGCGTAACCTAATACTGCCAACAATAATAGTTGATTGTTATGCTGGTGAACTTGAGCATAGTGCAAGACAGTTGTTCCCAGCAGTAGAAGTAAGCTACTAGCAACAGCAATATTATTTTCAAAAGAGAACAACTTAAGCAACCAATATACAGCTAAAATCAAAGCAATATTGACAGGAATGAATGTCAATATGCTGACGGCTATATTTCTTGTAGTTTGCTCAGAAAGTACAGGCCAACTACGGTGAATCTGAGTTCCAATCCAGTCAGCTGGCAACATCAAAAATGATTGGCCAGTTTCATAGGCGATATAGCGACTACCATCGGCCCCCTCCACTCCAAATCGAATGTCACCTCTGACAATGGGTGTGATATCTGGTGATACTTTTACCTCTTCTGTGCCTGTCCACCAAGCATGGGCCATTTGTAGTCTCAGCTCTGTATCCAGACTGCCCATGTCTCCTGAGGTGATTGTCAGTAGCCAGAGCAAGGAAACTAGGGTCAGCTTGAGTAAGGTTTTCATCATCAAATTTTTATCATCAAATTAACTATTCAGTAGTTGAGGCGAAAATTTTTGACCCAAAACCAACCTTTATTTAGAACTTTTGGTGCTATTTAGTATAATTTTTGGTGGCAGGGTAGCCAAGGTAGTTTAGTCGCTTTGTCTCTCGTCTTCCACGGGCAACTGAATCTAATATCAGTCCACAAAACAAGCTCAGAAAAGCCAATAAAATCATAGAGGCTGAAAGAATCACAGTTGGTATTCGTGGTACTAATCCCGTTTCCAAGTATGTTTTTATCAAGGGAATCCCCAGAGCGATCGCTAATATACTCAAAACGATAAATTGAATGCCAAAGTACAGGGCGGGACGCACTTCTTTAAATAGGAGTAGAGCTGTCCCTAGGATGCGCCATCCATCGGAAAAAGTTTTCAACTTGCTTTCCGAACCATCGGGACGTGAATAGAATAGGGTTGGTTCTTCAACGAAGGGGATATTTAGCTCTAGGGTATGGATAGTCAGTTCTGTTTCCGTTTCAAAGCCATTGGATAAAGCGGGAAAGGATTTAACAAATCGTCTTGACATAACTCGATAGCCTGATAGCATATCTTTGAGCTGCCGCCCAAAAAGGAATCGCACCACTCCAGTCAAAAACAAATTGCCGCCTCGATGGCCTAGACGGTAGGCTTCGTTGCTTTCTGGAGAGGGTTGTCTGGTACCGACTACCATGTCTAGATTTTCAGTCACTAGACGGTTTACGAGTCGCCTAACTGCAGGAACCTCGTAGGTGTTATCTCCATCAACCATAATGTAAATATCGGCTTCAATATCGGCAAACATGCGGCGAACGACATGTCCTTTACCTGCTTGGGCTTCGTAACAGACCACAGCTCCGGCTGCTTGGGCTCGGATAGAAGTGTCGTCTGTAGAGCGATTGTCATAAACGTAAATCGTTGCTTCGGGTAAAGCTAGTTTGAAGGATTGAACCACTTGAGTAATGGTGATAGCTTCGTTATAGCAGGGAATTAAAACAGCGATTTGATTCTGAGAAAAGATGCTATCTGGACTGATATTGTGCTGCTCTAAGGTTTCATGCATACTGTCATCCTTGTGGTCAGCGTGTAATAGAAGGGGAGAAGGGATTGGTATGATTTGGGAAAATCTGTCGTTTATGTGAAGTATTTCTCCTAAGTAGGTCGTCAAGGATCAGGACAGGGCTGGCTCCAGGGTTGGGTCTCAGCCACGGTTTGTGTTTTACCGGGGGGGACAGTCCGTTCGTCCATAAAGGTGACCTCTAAGCTACTGAGGTGTGGTCCAGAGTCATGCTTTTGGTTCCAACTCCGGCATAGGTAGTCGCCGTAGTAAGGATATAGGGTTTCTCCCACTGTACGGTTGAGGTTAATGAAGTAGGTGCGCCATTGCAGGTTGCGGTAGAGAGCCTGCCGCTGGCCTAGAGTGGGTTTTTCCATCGAGATAGCTTGGTCAGTCTGAAGTAGATTTACGCGATCTTGGTTTTCCAGAATTCCCTCTACGATGTACCAACCATCATCACGGGGAGCACTAGGGGAAAAAATACTCCAAGACTGGTCTAGGCGGGCAGCTTGCATAAGACCGTGGAGACGATTAGCTGTACGACTATTGGTGATACGACGCAGGACGCGAATGGCGGAGTTGGGGCTATCTACAAAGGCGTAATGGTTGGTAATACTGCGCACGTTCCACAGAAAGGTCAATAGTAGTAGCAGCCCAGCGGCCCCGTTCTGGAGCCGAGTTGGTTTCACGGAAAAAGTTTTGAAGGCGAGGGGACGGGTGAGTAGGCCCGCTCGCCGCCGATTATTAGCGATCGCCTCATAGAATTGTGTCCCTAATCCCATCAGAGGTGACCATCGCAACAGGGGAGCTATCCACCAGAATAGAGGGGATAAGCTACAAACATAGGCGATTGCCTCAAACCGATAGCGATGATGTCCTTGCCAATCGACCACGACCCAGGAATTTTCTTGCTCCATAGCAGCAGCAATTTCAGGAATTTCTTGAGCTGGGGTTAGGGGGGTACTGGGCAAAGCTAAAAAGGTGCGAATTAAATACACAACTTTTTTGCAAAATCCGCAGTCTATGTCGTAGTAAATGGTCAATCCATACCGTTCTGAGTCGTAAACTCGCTTACTCCAACGCTCCCAGGCCGATGTAGGGATAAAGACAAGCCAAGTGGTAATACTTAGAGCTGGAAATATACCTAAATTGAGAGTAAGACCAAATCCTAAATGAAGTAGAATAAAGGTAACGATTGTGATGTTGCGAACTAAGTCCGTACGAATAGGAAAGAATAAAAACAATGGCCCTACCCATTCTAGAACTAAAGTAGAAAAGGTGAATAAAGGCAACAATGCGCCCAAGTTCAAGAGCCAAGCGCCTAGTGGGGTGACATATTGGTCGTAGCTAAGGGCGTAGTAAACAGCGCTACCTTCAGGCCACCAAGTAGGGCTAGTCGTTTTGAAAAAGGCAGAGAATATATAGATGAAACATTGCTGCGCCATCAGGGCTAGGGTAGCAGCCCCAAAGAATCGTTTAGGTAGGGAGCGGGAATTAGTATTGAGAGCACTGTCAATAGAGTAGCTGGCCCCAAGGGGGAGGAACATGGCCCAAAACATAACGGCTCGCAGAACATCATCGGCTGCGAAGATGAGGGCTGGGTTGCGGTTGTGCAGGGAAATGAGCAGTGCCCAGGAGGCAATGGTGGCAAGGCGAGTTTTCCATCCTACGAAGAGGGCGATCGCGATCGCGATCGCGATCAAAAAGATCCCTGCCTGGAACCAGGGTTGGCCGCTGATCAGGTGCAGAGACCAATACCAATCGGGTAGAATTTCAGCCACTGCTTGTCGAGGCAAGACTCCTGCATCTGTATAGTGAGCGGTCAGGTCACCGAAGCGGGTAGTCAGATCTGCCAAAATAACAAGGGCTAAGCCCATCCGAAATAGGGCTAGAGATCGCAGATCGAGACCATAGCGTTTTTCCCAAAATCCGGGGCGGGCAGCAGCAGTCATAGGGCAACAGGAATCGTAGGGCAATGGAAATAGAAGGGGAATCTAAGGCGTAGGCAGGAGGGGTTGGAGTTGTTGGGCCAGCTCCTGCGATCGCAGTTCCCTGGCCTCAGGCTTCAGGTGGTAATGAGTATCGGCAAAGAGATTTACATCAACCTGAATGTTGAAGGTCTTGGGGTCATACACCAAGGGGGCAATCTGGGCCAACGCTTCCGCCGTAGTACGGATGCTGTCTTGAGTCCTAGAATCACTACCATCAGCATAGACCCAGGGCAGGGAGAGCAATAGGGTTCCTCCCCGCGCCTCGACCTCCTCTCGAAACTGGGTAATCCGCTTTAGGGTATGGGGAGTTGCAGGCTGGCGAATAGTTATTTTCCACCAGTCTCCCACCCGCTCTTTCTCTACCGTAGGATCCCCATTTGGGGTGAGAGGGTCGTCGTAGTAGCCCGTTACCCGACCTAGGGTGGCAACATCTGTGGCAGATTTCACCATCCCTCGCAGGGAGGGGATACCCAACATCATGACCTCCTGGGCCAATTGCCGAGGAGGAATATTTCCTGTGAAGGGCTGTCCGGTGGCAAGGGCAAAGGAACCGGAACGTTCCCCTAAACCGTTCTCATGGCTCAACAACAAATATTCAGGAATCAGCAGAACCGTGTCACCAGGGTTCACCTGGGGCAACACGCTGGGCAAAATCAGGTTGAGCCCGACTGGTCCGTCAATACCCATATTGATCACTGGCAGACCGAGTTCGGCTTCTAAAATATCCGAGTTGATGGTGTAGTGGGCACCAGACCCCCCCGTAATGAGCAATTTGGGGGTCTCAATTTCCTCGGCGAGTGCCACCTTGCGCTGGTACATTGCCCGCAGCCACGTCGTTTCACCGCCGCCATAGATGTTGTATAGACTCCCTGCGGTCCAAGTGATGCCTGCGATCGCGGCCCAACTCAGTAGCTTTAATGACCCTCTCATAACTCTCAACCTGTTCCAAAATTGACTGATTAAACTGCGTTTGTTCGAGGCTTCGTTCTAAAACTCGAAGTAAATAAACTCCGACGGAATATTGGCGGCAAATAAAATAGTCAGGACCAGTAATGTTCGCGAGACCCAAGGCACCAGAAATAGTTCATACTCCAGAGTCCGCTCCTGCCATATAGCAATATGCTCCATCAGCAAAAATCCTGCCGCCAGAAACAATGTCAGCCCTAAGGCAATGCCTTCATTAATAGTGAAATGGCCAAAAGCGCTGGCCAAATTACTGAAGGAATAGGACCAAGGCGTTACCAGGGTCAGCAGCTTGGTAAAGAGCCTAGTCGTATTCAGTTCCATAAAGAACAGACAGCCAAAAATAACCGAGCCAAAGGTCAGTGCCCAAGACAGAACTTGAGGCCGCTTCACATACTTGCCCACCATCCGCTGAAAAGGTCGCCCTGCATAGCGTAGTAGCAATAACAACGCCCCATGGTAAGCTCCCCAGAAAATGAAGTTCCAGGCCGCTCCATGCCAAAATCCTGAGAGTACAAAGGTGATAAACAAGAAGGCTGGTGCCCAGGACTTTCGAGATCCCATCAGAGGTAAAAAAACGTAATCGCGAAACCAAGTACTTAGGGACACATGCCAGCGTCGCCAAAACTCATTAATGCTCTGGGAGGTATAGGGAGCGAGAAAATTCACCGTTAGCCGTATGCCTAGCATCCGGGCAATGCCCAAAGCCATAAAACTGTACCCGGCAAAGTCAAAGTAAATCCGCAGGGTGAAGAGAAAAGCATAGAACCATACCAACCAAGCATTACTAGCCTCTTCAAGCTGAATAAACGGAGCGATATTGTCTGCTAAGACAAACTTCATGAAAAGACCCAAGGTGAGCCATCGCAACCCTAGGTCAAAATTTTCAACGGTGAATTTGAAGCGAAACTTTTCAATTTGAGGTAGTAGGCTAGCTCGACGCTCAATGGGTCCTGCCACAATTTGGGGAAAAAAGGATACGAAATTGAGATAATCCAGGAAGGCAATGGGCTTTTTGCGACGGGCTTGGAGGGAGTCCACAACAAAAGCCACCATTTGGAAGGTATAGAAAGATACCCCAGGTGGGATTTGGCTAAATACTGGCAATGGAAAACCTGCCTGCCAGTTATTCGGGACTGTTATTGCAATACCCATAAAATCTTCTATGAAAAAGGTGAGGTATTTGAAATAGGCCAATACAGCCACATCAAATACGATAATAGCAGTGGCGATCGCACGAGCCTGTTTGCCCTCGCGAGTCAACATCCACTTCACCATTAAATAGTTGACAATAATTTCAATTGAAAATACTAAAAAGCTCGTACGGCTAGCATTAGAAAATAGGAATAATGACATGGCGGCTAGGCCCACCGTGTCAAATACGTCGCGCCATAGATTGAAAGATCTTGCTACCGCTCGCACCGTAAAGAAGGGTACGGAAAACAGCAGTAAAATCCACCAAAAGGAAAACTCGGAAAAATTCAAAGTGGTGTCTCCTTACTGATCCCATAGACCGGAACGGGGCTGGACATAGGCAGATAAAACTTGGGCATCAGTCCCTGGTAAGACAGCAGGGCGATCGCCTTGGTTCTAGGAGGGACTAGGATACAAGTTTTCCCAATCCCCAGATCACGCAGTAACTAGGGAAAAGTTACAGGTCGCTCACATTTACGGAAACCTCGAACTCGTCCACGAGATAGGTGGCGGCTTTTGCAATGGTGGGGTAATCCCACAGGAGCGTGGAGGGTAGTTCTAGGTCTAGCCAATCTTCCAAATCTCCGACTAGGGTGACGGCGTCAATGGAATCCAAGCCATAGCGGGTCAGGGGCTGGGTCACATCTACGGTGTTGGGATCTAGGGACAGCACATCAGCAAGCTGATTGACCAGCCAGACCTGAATTGCTTCAACGGGGGAGGTTGCAACTTGGGATTGAGTGACAGTGGAGTTCATAGGTGCTCGTAGGTATGGGTTAGGAAAATGGGCAGGTAGAGGACTCAGTTGGCTTCGGTTTGGCAGCCTAGGCTTGCAACTGAAGGGCAGGCATCGCTGATTCAGCAGCACCCACGTTAGACTCCGGCACAGATGCCTGAGCCAGTTGGAATGGCACAATGGAGAACATTTTGTCCTCCTGATGTAGCCGCAGCAGCTCCACCGCTACAGTTTCGTAGTAGCTGGTGGGTACCGCTGGCCGCTCAGGGCTGAGGTGAGCGAGGAGGCGATCCACGCACAGCACTAGCCATTGGCCCTGGGCAAAGAAGTCGCCCAACTGCTGATGGTTGTATAACCACATGTGCAGACAGGCAGTGGCGGCATGAAGACGGCAGTACTGTTTTGCCATCTCAAAAGACTCAAAGGACTGGTCGTGGCCATGTTCGAAGGCACTATTTGCGATCGCAGTGTCCTGCTCATCCAATACCTTCAACAGTAATTCGCCTTGTTGCTGAAGAAGACTCAACACCTGCTCTTCGACCTGTGCCTGTATGAGCCCCTGGTCTTGAAGGGTGGCCAATGCTGTTTCTAGACCCTGGAGGACATCATCGGCCCCACGACTCATCAGCTCTAACTGCTGAGGGGCAAAGGGCGGTAGATCGGTACTCAGGTCAAAGCTATTGTGCAGACGGGCCTGTAGTGCTTCCAAATCCTTGGGTTTCCGGCGGTCTCGGGCCTTAGCCAACTGCCGTCGCTGGAGAATCAGGGCGTGGAGATTCACGACGGAACTGCCGTCAAAGACGCTGATGATAGAACTGTCCCGCAGCATCTTTTGAAACACGCCGTTATCGTGTTCATCGCGCATGTAGAACCGCGCTCCCAACACTACGGAGATCTCCTGCTGCATCTTCTCCAGGGTGACGGGGACAAAGTATTTGTCCACTGCTGACCAGACGCTAAACTGACGAGGGACCACATGAAAACCTCGGGCAGCGGCGATATTAACGCAGTCACAGGTGAGGATATCTAAGAAGCCATTGATCAGAGTGCGGCGAGGGTGGGGCATATCCCACACGGTTTTGCCGTAGAGACGACGGTTCAGGGCAAAGTTGAGGGTGGTACGCAGACAGGTATCGGCGGAGCCCTGGGAGAACGCAGCGCAGAGGGCGCGGGTAATCTGGAAACCCTTGAGGGCGAGTTCTAGTCCATGGCCCTCTGGACCCAGAAGCATTTCGTCAGGAACAAAGCAGTCCTCGAAATAAATGCCGCTCATGTCGGCCCCACGAATGCCGTGGGTTTTGATTTTGGGGGAGTTGCCATAGTGGGCCGGATCCAGTTCCCGCTTGTCTACCATGAAGAGGGAAAGCCCCCGATTGCCCCCTTCCTCATCAGTACGGGCCAGCACGTAAGTGATACCGGATCGGGTAGCGCGGTTAATGGGCCATTTCTCTCCGGTGAGACGATAGCCGCCGGGAACCTTCTTGGCCACGACGCTGCCACCCACCAAATCGCTGCCGTGGTCGCGCTCGGAGTAGGCCAGACACATCGTGCCATGGTCTTCGATCATGAATTGGGCCAGCTTCCGTTTTTGGGCCTCGGTTCCGGCCATCCAAGTGAGGAAGGACCAAAACATGGTGGTGAATGCGATCGCAATATTCAGATCACGGCGGGAAAGCACCCGGACAAAGGCGACAAATTCCTCAAAGGAGGTAAACTCGCCTCCGCAATCGGTCGGAATGTAGTAGCGTTGCAGCTTCCAGTTATAGAGCCACTCCACTTCAGCAGTGGGGAAGGTCTCCTGCTCATCTAACTCAGCGGTGCGCTGAAAGGACAATGGGCTATTGGGGTCGGCAGGGTGACCCAAGTCACGCTCTAGGGCTGCGGCAATCCAGTACTGCTTGAGTGGAGGCATGGGGCTGTCCATTAAAGTGACGCGGCTAGGGGGAAACAGGTCGGATTGTTTGGTTTTGATCAGTAGTGCAATCCAGTAGTGCCATTAAGTTCGAGCTGTCTGAATTTGACGGGCAAGGGACTCAATATCATCGCTGAAGTCGCGGACCTTGGCGGTGAAGCGGGGATTCTCGCTCCAGTCAGCAATCACCTCCAGGGTGCCCGTCAAGAAACTGGCGCGACAGGCGCGACGCTGAATCTTGCCGCTGGAGGTTTTGAGGACATTGCCAGATTTCACCAACGAGATCGCACAGACCTGTAGCTCATGGACCTCGGAGATAGCCTGTCGAATATCCGCCAGCACCTCTTCCGTTGGCAGCGTGAGCTGATGCTGTCGCTCCACCTCCTGCACTACCACGAGTTTCTCTTCCCCCTCATCAATGATGGAAAAGGCTGCCCCATAGTCAGGCCGCAGCGCTGGGGTCAACTGTTGTACCGTCCACTCAATATCCTGGGGATAGTGGTTGGTGCCGCGAATGATGATCAGATCCTTAATCCGTCCAGTGATGTAGAGCTCCCCTGCCCGGAGGAAGCCTAGATCCCCAGTGCGTAGGTAAGGTCCGCCGCTTTCTCCCTTTAGACGGGCACCAAAGGTTTCCGCGCTCACCTCAGGTCGCTGCCAATAACCAGAGGCCACACCCGGATCAGCCACCCAAATTTCCCCCACCTCATCTGCTCCACAGCGAGTCAGGGTATCCGGGTGGGCAATCACCACCTCGGTTTCACAGACCAATTGGCCACAGCTCACCGTGTCCCGGCAGGACTGATCGGCTTGGGCCAAAGCCACCCGACCTTGCTCTAGGGCATCGGCATTCAAGGGCAAAATCACAGGCTCAGTTGCCACGGGCTTGCTCGACACCAGCAGAGTGGCCTCCGCTAGTCCGTAGGCCGGAGCAAAGGTAGTCCATTGGAAGCCATGGGGGGCATAGGCTTCGGTAAATTCCCGCATTACCCGAGGATTGATGGGTTCCGCCGCATTACCCGCCGCTTTCCAATGGCTCAGATCCAGACCTTCTCGCTTGGCAGGCTTGATCCGACGCACACATTGGTCGTAGGCGAAGTTGGGAGCCTGACTATGGGTAGCCCGATATTTGGAAATGGCTTCTAGCCAGCGCTGGGGTCGTTTTACAAAGGCTAGGGGCGACATGATGTAGCAGGGCGCTCCCGTATACAGAGGTTGGATTAATCCCTCAACGAGGCCGTAGTCGTGGAAGTAGGGCATCCAGGTGACCGTGGCTCCGTCGGGGGTGTAACCACAGGCCCGCTGAAGATAGGCGGAGTGGTGCATCAGGTTGTAATGGCTGAGCATCACGCCCTTGGGAACCGAGGTTGAGCCAGAGGTGTATTGAAGGTAGGCCAAAACGTCCTTATCAACTTGGGGATTTTGCCACTGATCGGCGAGGGTGAGATCCACCTGTTCGGTATCAATCCACCGCATCGTGTCGAACTCGGGGAAATCCACCTCGGCATCGCGAAACAGATCAATGATGCGCTGAGTACTGAGAACCAAGGTGGCGGCGGCGTCTTTGACAATTTCCCGCAGGCGGGGCAAAGCCCGCTTCATTCGGCCCGCATCTGGCGGGGGCACGGGGATGGCGATTACGCCAGCGTAGAGACAACCGCAAAAGGCCGCCATCACTTCTATGCCTTGAGGATAGAGAAGGAGCGCCCGTTCCCCCTTGGCCTTAGTCTCCTGGAGTTGAACTGCGATCGCACGGGCCTGCCAATCTAGCTCGCTATAGGTATAGGAGGCTGCCTCAGTTTTGCCATCCTCTAGGAATTGATAGGCAAGCTGCTGCGGCTGGTACTCGGCGCGGTGCTGTAGCAGATTTACCAACGTGGCAAATTGAGGTACTGAGGGAGACTGAACCATAGTGGTTAATTCGAGTTATCTAGGGTGGGCTGGACAGCAGTGGCAGAGTCCTCAACAGGCCAAGGCTAAGGGGTTAGGCCCATCACTCATCCCTGGCAAAAGATTTAGGTTCATACTGACACAGGTTTTCGGTAGGCTGATGAAAATACGGAGACGCTTTACAGAAAAAACAAACTTGCATGGGAAACATGAAGCCCTTATTTCCCTTCTCAGATCTCAGAAAAACGGGGAATTCTACAGAAACATACTCCCCAGAATGCTCGCTACACCTTGGCTACCTCTAGATTCCCTAGGAGTAGAGAGCCGCTAGAAAAACTGTCCTGTTTGGTGCGATCGCGATCAGCAAAGGCTCCTAGGCTTGAAAATATCTGGCAAACCCTTGCAGACCCTGGCTGTATCGATGGTGTAGGGTTGCAACCCCTATGACGTTAGTCCCGCTTGTATCCATTGCGCCCCAAGAGGATCAGACCGTGACTGGGCCAACATCGCCTGAAAATTCATCGCCCCGAATAGCGCGATCGCGCCAAAATTCCACTGAAATCCCACAGGCTTCGTCCTTCTTGGCGGTAAGGTCGCTGCGCAGTCACTGGCGGGGAGTAGCCTTGATCGCTGTTTCCACCTTGGCCCACGGGTTACTGTTGGCATTGCCCCTACCGGAAGCCGAAACCCTGGAGGAGCTAGAGCCACAAGAAATCGAAATTACCCAGGCTCCAGCCATGGAAGTTGTGGCTCTGCCGGAATTCGCTGAGGCGGAAAGGCCCCCCACTCCGGTCAAGGAAGTCCCTAAATCTCCTCCGGCCCAATCCCAGAGTCCCTCCCCAGCCCCACGTCCTGCCCCAACCCAGTCTTCGGAAACATCTCAGCCCCAGCCTTCCACTCAGGCTGATCTAGATGTCAATATCGATGGCCCCCCTTTAGTTGAGGATGATTCTGCGGCGGGAGAGCCCACTCTAGAAGAGCGTCTACTCAATGCCCAGAATTACGCCATTGATGCAAACGCAAAGGCTGGAGATCCGCAAGGACTACCTGCCATCACTGATGCCAGTAATTGGGGAGATAATCTTGACTTTGCCATCAAGGATATTTTGTTGATACCCCATACATTCAGCATCTCCTATCAGCTCAAATGTGAGCATCCCCTGAATCCTCCCCCTGCAAAAGGGCTTTTAGCGGTTGTCTTAGATCCAAACGGCACTATTCTGGAAGGGTTTGAAGTTATCTATTCATCGAAATATCCTCTCTTGGATGAGCAAGCGATAGACCAAGCCCAGGAAGAAATTAGGCAATTAGATTGGCCATCACCTACTCCACCCGCAGATGCAGTCCAAGACGGGAAGCCAAATAACAAGCTGTATACGCTAGAGTTCACCGTTGACGCTGATCCCAGCGGCTGCCCATGAAGGGCTTTGCTCCTGTTTAACGGACTTCTGCTATGAGCCAGGGCAATTTATTCCCTGGCGGATGGGCAGCGAAGCTTAAGTCGAACTCAGGTTGGGGTATCAACTCAAAGCGGGACAAATCTCGTGGGGAGGAGTTAGGAGCCAGAATCTAGGAGAGTACTGGATTCTGACTCCTGAATTCCTCGGAGCCCATATTGTCTCAGCTTAGGTTGATGCCCGTATTAGGGTTAGCTTCTCAATCTCGCCTACACATCCCGATCGCCGTCATACCAAGGGGGCGTAGATCGAGCGGGTCGATGGATAGTGAAGGTCTCAAAGGCCGGAGGGGGCACGCGGGGAGTACTGCCGGGAGGGGGACCCAGGGCGAGATCACGGCGATGGCCCACCGTTATATTGACTTGGCTCCCCAGCAGCAGTAGCAACCAACCCAAGTGCAGCCACAGCAGCAACACCACCAGGATTACCCCACCGTAGATCCAGGGATGAATCTGCCAGAGACTAGAGAGGGCAGGACTCCCCAGTCGCACCACAGCAGCTAACCCCACCCAGCTCATTGCAGCCAAGATTGCTCCCGGCAGCACCGGGCGGCGGCGACGGTGACGACGGGGACCAAACCGATACAGCAATCCCAGCGCCAGGGTGACCACCCCCACCGCTAGGGGCCAACTCACCATCTGCCACCCAAGTAACCACCATCCAGACCAGGGGGAATTTTCCGGGAAAGACCCAGCCCGCAGTAGGGCATCGCTGGCAAAAACGAGCCCCCAGGCCAGGATCAACAAGCTCAGGGTACTCAGGGCCAGCCCCAGGGTTAGTAGCCGCGATGGCCAAGGGCCGGCCCTTAGCCATCGCAGTTGGGATCCCAGTTGGGATCGCGATCGCGGCAAGCCATGGATCAGATCCAGCGTCTCCCGCACGGTGCCCATCACCCCCACAGCAGCCCAGAGAGCCAAGAATAGACTCCCGAAAAATAACCACCGCTGTTGGGTTTGGCCTAGACCAGAGATCTCGTCAGTCCCCGGAACCATCTCCCCCGGCAGGACCGTAGCGCTCCAGTGGGCCAACAAGACAAGGATCTGCGATGGCCCCTGTGGGCCGGTCTCTGACCATCGCAGATTCTCCCCCCAGCCCATTGCTGTCAACACCGCCACGATTCCCGCCCCCAGGACCAGCAGCGTTCCATAGGCTATCTCCGCCGACCGGCCAGGGAGGCGTTGGCGATGGGCCTTTTGGGCAATTTCGCGACAGGCAGCCCCGTCCAGATAGCGCAAGAAGCGTCCCACGCCATGGAAGCGAGACCGCCGGGGTGAGCGGGGCAGCGGTGGTCGAAACATTAACAGCTTGCGGCGGCTAGGCATGGGCGCGGCTAGACCGAGGCACAATGCCCCAGATGAGGACGAGAGTTGCTCCCCAGGATAATGCCCCTGGGAAAAATAGGGCACAGTCTCGCCCCCCTGCCGATGCTACCGGGACAAGGATTATGTTCCAAAATGTTAAGCTCTTGAAACCCCCTTTGGCCCATGGGAAAAGCCTTGGCACAGTCTCCCCCTCACCAGCCCCATCTCGGTGTCCCAGCCCTAGGGAGAATGTTCAGGGAAATCCCAGAGAGGGGATGTATAGTCAGAGGGCCAGTTGCCCCATTGTCAGAGGGCCAGTTGCCTCCTGGCCGCATTGGACTCCTACAGCGCACTATGTCTGACCACAACCCGATTAGGATTTCTGGGCACCGATGGAGCCTTACAGTTGGGGCAATAGCCCTGGGAACCCTCTTCACCAGCCCCTCAGCGACGGCAACCGCCAGCCCCTCAGCGACCACCACGCCAGCAGCACTGCTGGCCCCAGCTACTGACGATCATCTGGCCCAGCGCGTCGTCCCCCGCAGTGACCCAGCCGGTTCCCTGGGCAACTTTGACGACCCAGCGGATCAAGTAGCGCCACCGGGTCTACGGGTAGAACCAGGCAATACCCCCATCAGCCCCTACCTAGCCATCTCCATGCGCCAGGAGCTAGAAAGCCTGATGGGACGCTTTGAAAGCGCCCTAATCTCCGCCAATGCTGCTGAACAACCCACCACACTTAGGGCCATCAACCCCGATACGATCCTGACCGCTTCTACAGATGGCAATGTGGGCATTCTTCCCCCAGACCTCCACCCAGCTCTGGTCGAAACCCGTGAACTGTTGGCCAACTGGGCAGATTTAAATGAACGTCAAGCCTATGGAGAAGCCCGCGATCGCTGGTTGGCGGCACGGCAAACCCTCTGGCAAAACTTCCCGGTAGATCGCCCCTTTGCCCAGCCAGAAATTCGAGCCATATGGCTGGACCGAGGCACGATTGTACAAGCCGGATCCCGAGATCGCCTTGCCACCCTCTTTGACCGCCTCGATGCCGCTGGTATCAACACCGTCTTTTTAGAAACCGTCAACGCCAGCTACCCGATCTACCCCAGCCGTATCGCCCCCCAGCAAAACCCCTTCACCCAACGCTGGGATCCCCTCCAGGCTGCTGTGGAACTGGCCCACGAGCGGGATATGGAACTCCATGCCTGGGTGTGGGTGTTTGCCGCAGGCAACCAACTCCACAACGTCTTGCTGAACCAGCCCCAGGACTATCCCGGCCCTGTGCTCAGCGCCAACCCCACTTGGGCCGCCTATGACAATAGTGGCAACCCCATCCCCCGAGGCCAAACCAAGCCCTTCCTAGATCCTGCCAACCCCGAGGCCCGAGCCTACCTGCTGAGCCTAGTGGAGGAAATTATCACCCGCTATGATGTGGACGGCATCCAGCTCGATTATATTCGCTATCCCTTTCAGGATCCCTCCGCCAACCGTACCTATGGTTATGGCATCGCTGCCCGCCAGCAATTTGAAGCCCTCTCAGGGGTTGATCCCCTGACCCTAACCCCCCGCATCGACTTCTCCCAACCCGCCGCCGTGCAAGAGCGGCAGCGTCTCCTGTGGGATCGCTGGACTGAGTTTCGCATTCAGCGCATCACCTCCTTTGTGGGAGAGACCTCACGGCTGGTGCGCCAACTGCGCCCCGATATTGTGCTCTCCACGGCGGTCTTTGCCCAGCCCGACCACGAGCGTCTACAAAAAATTCAGCAAGACTGGGGCACCTGGGCCAAGCAAGGGCTGGTGGATTGGATTGTGTTGATGAGCTATGCCCAAGACACCAATGGCTTTCGATCGCTGATTCGACCTTGGGTAACGGCAGGGGCAGATTACGGTTCGACGCTGATCATTCCCAGCATTCGCCTCCTAAATCTGTCGGAATCGGCAGTGTTGGATCAAATGCAGGCGTTGCGAGATTTGCCCAGCCCTGGCTATGCCCTCTTTGCCACCGCAAATCTGAACACCAGTTTTCAAACCATCCTGAGTCGTACCCAAGGATCTACAGCCCAGCCGATTCCCCAAAAGGCTCCCTTTGCCACCGCTGCCGCCCGCTACCGAACCCTACAACGGGAATGGAACTGGTTGATGAGTAATGGTCAGCTCTGGCTGCGCCCCGACCTGCTGGACTACTGGGTTGCAGAGGTCAACGCCATTGGGGAAGCGCTAGATGATTTGGGTTCTAACCCCTCTCCACGGGACATTGCAGCGGTGCGATCGCGCCTCACAAATCTCCGCCAAGGCTTGGGTGCAGGCATGGATCTGCAAACCGCCAACCGCGACTATCGCCTAGAGGCATGGCGACTGCGACTGGTCACCATCGACCGCTTTCTCACCTATGGCGAAGCCCGCCTGTAGTCGCAAACGGGCTCAGGGGGTTAGCGAAAAACTCTAAACGGGCAATAGAGATCGCTGACAGGTGGGACACACCGCATGGATGGTGAGTTGGCAATCCAGGAGGTGGTAGCCCGACTTCTTTGCCGTGCGGGCTCCCACCTTAAGCACCGAATCATTTTTGAACTCAATGGTTTTGTTGCAGCGCACACAAATTAAATGATGGTGATGGTGGGGGGAAGGTTGATTGATTTCGTAGCGTTTTTGACCTTCCGCCAACTCTAATTCCCGCAAAATACCCATACGGGACATGAGTTTGAGATTTCGGTAAATCGTAGAGAGACTGACCTGCTCCCCCTGATCCGCCAAGAGATCTCGTAAATCTTCAGCACTCAGGTGTTCCCCTCGGGTCAGGTTTTGAAACGTCTCCAGGATTGTCTCCCGTTGAGGGGTCATGCGCCAGCCGCGCTCGTTGAGTTCTGCTCGTAATGCAGATGCAGTGTAAGCCACCAGCTCCTCCTTATCAATAGCGCTTGGCTATTGACAATAATAGCGATTTCTCTGGGGTATTTGCAAGAATGTCGGCTTATTGGGAATACTTCCTGACTGTTCCTGGGGGTACAGGAAGCTTCAATGGGCCTCAAGGCTCCAGGGGTAGGGGATCGAGGTCCGAAAAGCCACTCCACAACAGTCCGTTACAAAGCTGCTGGACAGGGCCGTAATCCTGGTAGCCTACAAACTTGGTTCCAGGCTGGGGGGCTGAATGGCGATGCCGATCTGCACCCCAGGGATGGAGCGCAGCCGATCCATCACTGCCACGACCTGACCATGGGGCACTTGGGTATCAGCTCGAATCACCACCACCACCGTTTGGGTGCCCACCCGACGCACCTGAATCGCCTCCGGTAGAGCATCGAGGGTGGTGGGTTGAGTCCCAAGGAACAGGCCCCCCTCCCGCTGCATCACCACTGTCAAGGTGTTTTGGGTGGGGCCGCTCTCTTCTCCGGTGGTGCCCGTGGGCAGATTTACGGGTAGGGACTGCTGCGATCGCGTTAGATACAGACTCGATACCATGAAGAAAATCAGCACCGCAAAGATCACATCAACCATCGGTACGATGTTGATCTGGGTCCGGGTCTCAGGTTCGTCGGGGAGATTCATTGCTTCCAGGCTATCCACTGCTGTGCTAGGGGATAGCCTATAGGCTACTGTGCCTGTATTCCTAGTGCTCAGTCAACTTTACCTTGGTGAGTTTGCGTAGGTTGGGTTCCACTTCGCTTCACCAACCTACGCAGGCTCACAAATTGAAGGCTGACAGCCCCTAGTTCACGGTATTCGGTGCTGCCGTTGTAGCCACAGGGGTAGCAGGGAGAGGAGGGTCAGAAAACCCAAGGCCAGACCGAGCTGCCAGAGTCCTCTGCCCGCGATCGCATCTAGCCCCGCCATCCCCAACCAGGTGTAAGCGATGGTCCCCGGCGTGATGCCGATGAAGGTGCCCAGGGCATAGGTCGTTACAGGCACCGAGGTCAGGCCAAACAAAAAGTTGACTAAATTGAAGGGAGAAAGGGGCGAAAACCGCACCGCTAGAACACAATTGATGGCATGGGTATCCATCAGCCGATCAATCTGACTCAGTAGAGAATGGCGCTGAAAACGGTGACGGAACCAGTCTTGCAACAGATAGCGAGCCAGCCAAAAAGCCGCAATCGCGCCCGCCGTTGCCCCCAGCAACGACCAGAGCGACCCCCACCACAGCCCAAAGCGAATCCCCCCTACAACGACCAACAGGCTGGCGGGGATTCCCAGAACATTGGTAATAATATGAATTCCCAGAAATACAGGCACCTGCCAGGGGCCGAGGGTATCCAGCCAATCCAGTAACGCGGGGGGATTAAAGAGGATGGTAATATAGCGTCCGCCCAGGGCCAGTACAATCCCACAGCCCACCAGCAACCAAAAGCTCTTTTTGCGCAAGATCGACAGGACCATCACTCCGGCACCAAGGTGGGCAAGAGGCAGCTAGAGCAATCACCAGTGGCAGCGCCTCTTGTTGGCGGTTCCCGGCCTCCGGTTGAGAACGAGGAAAATCTGACAATCCCCACCAACATTAAGGGAGTTCTTACTGAACTGGCTACGGCAAAACATTGCCCCATTCCAGTCAACACGACACCTCCGCCCTAACCGCTGAAGGTGACCTGAGAATTTCCTGAGAATCCTAGGGAATGTCTGGAAAACATCCCCATACACTCCCCACCGATGGTGATCCCTGGATAGGAGGACTACTGGGGCTGAAGTTGAGACAGTTGGACCCCTCGGTAATAGTGACCCAGAATTTGCTGATAGGAATTGCCCTGCTGGGCGAGATTATGAGCTCCCCACTGGCTTAGACCAATCCCGTGACCAAATCCTCGACCCGATACCTGCACCGTGCTGCCATTCACCGCAATGGAAAATAAGGTGCTGCGGAGATTCAAGGCACGGCGCAGATCATTACCACTGACCACACGCGAGCCACCATTACCCTCTAGACGCATATTCACAACGCGGCCTCGGGGCGTCAAGCGCTGGGGGGCTGCGGTCTGTAGCCTGCCCACTCCCGGCACCCGATTGCTAAATTCATCTAGGGAAAATGTGGCGGTCCATTGGTATACCGGGCTGCCCGCATCAAAATCCTGGACGCCCCGCAGGTAGGGCAGGGGCTGACTCCAGATATCCTCGACATTTTCCGTATGGCCCCCGGAGGCCGAATGAAACACCGCCTCAATCACCTGACCATTATGGGTCAGAACTTGAGCACGGGTATTTTCCACTGCCGTCTGGGTACTGAGGGCTTCATCGTTCAGACCCCGGTAAACCTGCCAAGCGGTGGTATTGCCGATGTCGTAGTGGGGGTTGCGGCCCCGCTGGCGGTGATACATCACGTAGGAGCGAGCGGCTACAGCCTGGGCCTTAAGGGCTTCGCTGGGCCAGCTTGTGGGCATTTCCCCCCCCACAACGCTGTAGAGGTAATGCTCTAGGTCCACGTAGTTAATGGCGGCGAGGCCATTACCGTTAGGGCGCACCAGCACCCGACCCCGATACCACCGATCGCCAATAAAGACATGGCCATCACTCCCAGGTTCAACCCAAAAGGCGGTGCTTTGCCAGTCCCCTGCCCTAACTTGACTTCCCTGGGCCTGCACGATGAGGGATCGTCCAGCAGGCGTGGTCCCTACCGCATTGCCGTTGAGGTCTCGCAACGTACCATTGGTGGAGGTGCCCACGGTAATCTGGCTGGCCCCTTCGCGAATAGCTACGCGCAATTCCAGGGCACTGGCGGGCAGACAGAGAACCAGCCATAGGAGCAGAGTCAGTCCTTTACCGAGCACAGGGCGCGGGCTCTGGGGACGAACCTTTTGAGCCCAGGCACGGGCGCGAGTGAGAGCACTTACCATTGTTTAGAATCCCAAGGGAGAACAAACATCATCCGTCAAGGGCTAGACGGACCACATGGACAGAAAGTTCAGCCCCTAAGATATCACTAGCCTCCCGGAAGGGATCATTAGGTTTTCCTCCTTTGGGTGAACAAAATTTTGCTCATCCTAAGGGACCATGCAGTTCTGTAGGGTGCATAGCGCTAAGGCGCGGCTTCGCCTTATTATGTCGCTTGCGAAACGCGAAGCAATGCACCGCAGAGATGCTGAACAAAATTGTGTTCAGCGTTGGTGGGGCTATTCAGTTTTTAGCTCCCCATGGCGAAAGCAATCCAGGGTGTGGTCATTGACCATGCCGATGGCTTGCATTAGGGCATAGCAAATTGTTGAGCCGACGAACTTGAATCCCCGCTGTTTGAGATCTTTGCTCAGGGCATCAGATATAGGCGTGCGGGCAGGGATGTCTGCCAAGGTGGCCCAGTGATTTTGCTGAGGTTTGCCCTCTACAAATCGCCATAGGTAGGCGTCAAAGCTGCCAAATTCCTCCTGTACCTGGAGAAAGGCTTGGGCATTGAGGGTTGCGGCGGTCACCTTGAGTCGATTCCGGACGATGCCAGCATCCGCCAGAAGGGATTGGTGTTTCGGGGGCTCGTAGCGGGCGACCACTGCGGGGTCAAATTGATCAAAGGCGCGGCGGAAGTTCTCTCGCTTGCGTAGAATCGTGAGCCAGCTTAGTCCGGCTTGGAAGCCTTCGAGGATGAGGAACTCAAATAGGGCTTGATCTTCGTGGAGGGGGACGCCCCATTCCTGATCGTGGTAGGCAATTTCTAGAGGATCATCGTGGACCCAGGCGCAGCGAATCGACATAGGTGTGATGAATATAACAATTTGACTAGTCTTCTCAAAGCAGAATAGAGGAAAGTAACGTTCTCTGGTGGGTGATAAAAATTCTGTGGCAGCCTCAGCCAAGAATCTTACCCCCTAGCAAGTACGGATTCGCTGACATTCCCCTGTCAGCAGGCTTTTAGACTGTACTGACAAGTGAGGTCTAGGGTTGTAGAAAGGGGACAGATTTGGCCCTATGAGTCCCCCGTAGTGGTTAGCCCCCGTAGTTCTGATTTCCCTTGCCGCAGGCTAGTACAGAAAGGCAGAAGGATGAAGGCAGAAGGATGAAAAGGAGTTTCTTGTCTCACGAGGGTTCCTGCTGCATCAAATGAGGTGAGGTATTTCTGTCATTGAGTCCTAGTGCTCAATGACAGAAATACTCTAACCGTTCCATCGTGGCACGCCTCGGCCCCTCACCGTTCGGCTGAGCTCATGCCGAAGTCTCACGCCGAAGCCCTAGCCCTCTCCCAGGGGGCGAGGGGACCGAAAAATCTTGGCCTAGTACAGCACAAGTTTGATTCTCAGGGTTTCATAGGGTGCATAACGCTGAAGCGTGGCTTTGCCTTTTATGTCGCTTGTGAAACGCGAAGCAAGGCACCGCAGAAAGGCCACACCTAGGGGAAATGGACACAGGATTTCTGCCATCTCAAGTACTAGTACTGGCTGGCAGAAATCCTACCCATCTGCTAAAGCAAGCACTCTTGTGTTTCCTGGAATCCCGTTTCATCCTTCTGCCTGGTATGCACGGGCACAGCCCTACATCAGTTCTGCCTTGCAGTACTAAACTCAACCGAGGGAAGCCTGCGTAACGGAATGATATTGGGATTTATATCGTAGGGTCTTAGGATTTTCTGGGTTCAGTGGTACTTAAGATTTGGCGAGCATTGCTTACCCTACAGAATGCTTAAGGTGGGCATTGCCTAATCTACAGGAGACCCAGGATCTTGCCCTACCTAAGGTATAACAAGGTTTACAGCGATCTGAAGAGACTTAATCTCAATGCCGCTGGTCTCTGGGTTGCATCTCCAAAGTCTTTGCCCTTCAAGCTTAGTTCATGGCTTTTTCTGACCGTCTACCCCGTAGCTTGAGTTCATTAGAAACCTGGGGATTTGGCCTCACCGGGCTCTTGCTTTGGCTGGGGGTGGCTCCGGCGATGCAGCTTGATCTTGGCCCGCAAGTTCTGTGGGTGTGGCTACCGGGAACGGTGATTGGCGTATTAATCAATCTCCAAGTGCGGCGACTGGGGGAAACCTGGGCAGATCTCTCGGGGGGAACGCCCAGCTACATTCGTCGGCTCCTTCCCGATCGCCCAGGGCTGGCTACCTATGCAGCCCTGGGTTACTACCTGAGTTGGGTGTCGGCGCTGCCCGTGAGTGCCATTGTGCTAGCGGATTTAGTCCGGGCTAATTTGGAACCCTTTGGGCTGGCTTGTCCTACGGTGGTTCTGGAGGTAGGCTTTACTGCGATCGCATTTGTCGTAGCCCTGACAGGTACTCGGGCCTTGGGCGTCCTGCATCTCTTTTTTGTGGTCCCCGCGATCGCCCTAATGCTGCTGTTTTGCCTTCAGGGATTGGGGTGGCTGGTGTGGGTAGATTCCGTGGAACTCCCGAGGGACTGGGGGCAGTTCCATCTGGGCAATTGGGCCAAGTGGTACATCATTTCCTCCTACGCAGTCTATGCCTGCGAAACCGCTGCTGCCTTTGTCGCGGATAGCCGCAATCCCCACCGCACGCTGCAAGTCTTACCTGTGGCGGCGGTCCTAATCCCCCTGGTGTACCTCGGGGGGAGTGGGGTTTTGCTGGGGCTGGCGGATCCCGCCTTGGGGGCTAATACCCCCTATGAACAACTGCTGGGGGCATCCCCCTTTTGGGGACAAAGTGCGCCGCTCATTGTCACTTTTTTGCTGGCGGTGGGGAGTTTGCTGATCTGTGCGACGGCGGTGTCCAATAGTCCCAGAATTCTCTATCAACTAGCCCTAGACGGCCACTTACCCGCGTCCTTTGCCCAATTGTCTCGGCAGGGGGTGTTGGGGCCGGGACTGCTGTTGACCTTGATCCTGAGTATTGCCTGTCTACTGTGGGGAGACATCGCCCAGATTGTGCTGGTGACGGGTATTGGTTGGATGAGCTCCTTTGTGATCTTCCATTGGGGGTTATGGCGACAGCGGCAGCAGGACTATGTCCTCTGGCCTTGGTGGTCCTTGGGATTTGCTGGGTTAGAAGTCGTGGCGATCGGGGCGGGAGGCTGGTCTTGGGGGGCGACGGATCTGGTTTTGGGGCTGGCATTGCCGGGAGGCGCATGGCTCTTAGGGCAAACCCTGGGCCGAATTCCCCTGCCCCCATCAGCCCCCGAGTTGCCCTTGGGAACTGCCGTGCAGCGCAGTGACGATTTCATCATGGGTCAGATTGGTGGGCTCATTGCCCTCATCACGGGGGCCATTGTCCTAAGCTGGCTCATTCATGATGCTGTTGACGCCCTGCCCACCCAAGCCCAGAGCAATATATTGATAGTGGTGTTGCTGATCGGGGCTTCAGTGGGGGTTGCGATCGCGGGTTGGACAATGTTGCCCCAGGTAGCGGCGGTAGCCACCGCCCGAGAGCAAGCAGAGCAGTTTTTCAACCTGGCAGCGGACGGCATTATGGTCCTCGACGAGGGGGGGCGAATTCAGCAGGCCAACCAGGCCAGTGAACGCCTGTTTGCCCAGACGGCGACGGATCTGCGGGGAATGACCCTGGAGGCTCTGTTACCAGACCTCCCAATTGCGCTCACCCCCCAAACCCAGTCGGGGAAAGAAGCCCTCACAGCGGCCTTGGGGGAGCGGATGGTGGAGGTGACCCTCTCCCGTCCCTCGGTCCAGATGCGGGCGGCAGTTGAGACCGAAGGCAGTTACGTAGCGGTGTTGCGGGATATCACGCTGCGGCGAGCAGCGGAGGATGCCCTGCGGATCCAAGCCCAGGAACTAAAGCAACTTCTGGATGAACTCACCCGCACCCAGAGTCAACTGGTGCAGGCGGAGAAACTGTCCAGCCTGGGACAGTTGATGGCGGGGGTGGCCCATGAAATTAATAACCCAGTCAGCTTTATCTCCGGTAATGTGACCTTTGCCCAGGACTATGCCAAGGAACTGTTGGCTTTAATGGCTGCCTTTCGCCAAGCCTATCCCAATCCCCCCCCCGACTTGGTGGAAAAAATGGCGGCGGTGGATGTGGACTTTCTCCAGGCTGATTTCCCCCGACTTCTGGCCTCGATGCAGGAGGGGGCGGAACGTATTAATCGGATTGTCCGTAGCCTCAGCACCTTCTCCCGCCAGGACAACCTGCCGACCCCAGGCATCAAGCTGCAAGAGGGCATCGACAGCACCATCATGATTTTGCAGAACCGCCTCAAGGCCCAGGGCCATCGTCCTGCGATCGCACTTCAGCAGCAGTTCAATAATGTGCCCTTGGTGGAGTGCTACCCCTCCGCTCTAAACCAGGTGTTTATGAATCTCTTGGTCAATGCCATTGATGCCCTAGAGGAAGCGATGCACCAGGATCCCACCCTAGAGCCTCAGATCACCATTGCCGCCACCGCTACCCCCCACAACGGGGAGGCGGGAGTGGAAATTCGCATTGGTGACAATGGCTTGGGCATCCCCACCGAATTGCGCGATCGCCTCTGCGACCCCTTCTTTACCACCAAGCCCATTGGCAAGGGCACGGGGTTGGGACTCTCCATCAGCTATCAAGTGGTGGTGGAGCAACACCGGGGCCGATTTACCGTCGAGAGTACGCCAGGGTCGGGGGCCACCTTCATTCTCTGGCTACCCCAAACACTGGCGGCGGCTCCTACGGCAGTTGCGATCGCATAGGGTGATTTCTGGAAAATATCCGCCCTAATTCAGGGTAATCGCAGGGTATTAACTCAAAGCGGGACAAATTTTGTGGGGAGGAGTGGTGAAAGTCCCCTGTGGAAATAACGACTCTGTTCCTGGTTCCCAGGCTCTGCCTGGGAACTCTGCACGAGGCTCTGCCTCGTCTTTATGTGTGTGGGTAAGTGCTTGGCTCATAGCCGGGTCGGAGATATAGGTGCCATCCCGCTGAGAAGGTGTCTGAAAAGGGTATAGCAATCCTGCATGGGCTTTGAGTCAGCCTCTTGCTCCGTGGGTTACGCTTCGCTCTACCCACGCTACGAAGGCTTTCAGGAATATGAGTACTGGCGCATGACGAAAGAAGAAGGGTTTCAGCACCCATACTCTACTTCTCAGACACCCTCTGAACTATAGACTTTATGCAAGACTGGAGAATCGCGCTCTTGTCAAGTTCGCTTTATACATTTCAGATGCGATTATCCTGCTACATTCTTAAATAACTGTGTCATCCCTATAAACTCACCCAAATTAGATAAAAGCACGGGAAAAACACTGTCAATTGTTACCAATTGTTATTTTGCAGTACGGATGGCAATGAAGTACCATTTTTGCTTGCATAGTCCTAACGGCTGAGTACTTTTTGAAGGGTTGCATCTTTCTGAAGGGTTGCATAGCCGGGGTTTTTGTCTTATGTGGAGAATTCACCAAATGATGACCCCTGATATCTTGTTGGAACACCTGAATCCGATCGCTAAATCCTACAACCTTTGCGCCCATCCTTTTATGGTGCGGTTTGCAAAAGGGGGATTCACTGCTGGTCAAATTCAGTGGTGGGCCAAGAAAATGCTGCCCGGTTCAAATCGGTTTAATACATCGTTTATCCTAGCTGTATCAATGGCTACCGATGTGCAGGATCGGGTTATTCTGCTAGACAATGTTTACAGTGAACATGGTTATTTGAAGCCTGGAACAACCCATGTTGAGCTGTATATGAACTTCATGAAAGCCATTGGTTGCAAAAATATCTCTGTTCACGAAGATGACGGCAGTGACAGAGTTTCAGCCCTCGCCTTTAAGCGGTTTTTGGTTAATCGCGATGAACCCTTTGCCGGAGTCCTAGCCCGGTTCCTGGCCATTGAAACAGTCTTACCTGATTTGTTCCCACAGTATATCAAGGGTCTTAAAAAGACCTTCCCGGCCATCTCCGATGAAGCGATCGAGTATTTCTACATCCATAGTGAGCTTGATCCGAAACATCAGTCTGATTTGTTAGAGGTGATTGGCAGAAATACACAATCCGAAGCTGACATTGACATTGTTAAGTACAACTTTGAGTTGATCTTTAAGCAGCTAGTAGCCATGTTTGACTACATGCTGCTTGAGCTTGATCAGCAGCCTTGGCAAGCTCAAGAACAACCTGAGCTGGTCTCTGCAGTCAGTGCTTGATCCAACGTTTAGTACGGTTATTTGATCGTCATACCGTTGCTATGTCCAAAGAGTTGAGGAGGCAAAATCAAGTGACTTTGAACCTCAGCTCTTTGGCACAGCCATGGGTCGCACCTACCTACTAATGTCAGACATTTAGATTATTGAAGAGATTGCAGATATGGTTCAGAGGGTGTCTGAAAAGGATGGTTGCCTACAAAAGAGTAAGGATTTCAGCACTGGGGTATGACGAAAGAATAAGGGTTTCAGCACCCATACTCGACTTCTCAGACATTCTCTCAGGCTGCCATAAACAGAACTAAGGTTAGTCCTCGTCGTTCGATTTTCCGGAAACCGATGTTAAAGCGATCTACCACCGATGACAGCGACCTTTGGGATATTGTGCTGGGGCATTTCAGCAACCACATGCTGCTAGTGGCCCACAATCGCAAGCTGTTTCCACTACTGGCACAACAACCTCAAACCCTTGAGGAAGTTGCCAGCCAACTCGGTATTGCCCTACGACCCACCCAGGCCATGCTGACAGCGGTCGCCTCTATGGGCTTCATCAAGGTCGATCAAGCCCATTACAGCCTCACTACCTTTGCAGAGGAGTACCTGCTGGAGGGCAGCCCTACTTATTTTGGGGGTTTTTTGGACATGGTCACGGCTAACCATGCGGTCAATACCTATGACAGCTTGCAAAAAGCGATTACAGATAACGCGGCTCAGGTTTATACCGATGGGGATTTGTTTGCCTCCCATCAGCAACAGGCGGAGCTAGCAAAGGCATTTACCCTGGCGATGCATGGCCACAGCATGGCCGCTGCCTTGGAGTGGGTTGAGCTATTGGATCTCTCCGGTCATCAGATGCTGCTGGATGTGGGCGGGGGTTCTGGTGCCCATGCGATCGCAGCGGTCCTCAAATGGAAGCAACTCCGAGCGGTGGTGGCCGACTTGCCCCCCGTGTGTGAAGTGGCGGATGGGGTGATTGCACGCCATCAGCTACAGCAGCGAATTACCACCCAGCCGACGGATATGTGGGAAACCCCATTCCCCGATGCTGATGTCCATTTCTATGCCGATATCTACCACGATTGGCCACCAGAAAAGGGCGCATTTTTGACCGCTAAGAGCTTTGAGCAATTGCCCTCCGGTGGTCGCATTATCATCCATGAGATGTTGCTCAACGCGAATAAAACCGGCCCGATCTCGGTGGCCAATTACAATACGGCGATGTTGCTCTGGACCGAAGGCCAGCAATATAGCGATATAGAGCTAGTGCAGCTCCTAAAGCAACAGGGGTTTATTGAGGTTGAGATTATTCCTAGCAGCGGGTACTGGAGTCTCGTGACGGGGGTTAAGCCTTAGGTGCGGGCTTCCGTCTGTTTCAGCGGAATCGTAACGACAAATTCTGTGCCACCCGTTGGGTGGGAGTTACAGGTCAGGGTGCCATTGTGTTGTTCGACAACAATTTGGTAGCTGATGGAAAGGCCCATACCAGTCCCTTTGCCAACGGGTTTAGTCGTAAAGAAGGGATCAAACAGGCGCTCGCGCACCGCTTCTGGTATACCGGGGCCATTGTCAATAAAGGTGATGCGGGCCTGTTGGTCTGGAGTAACCTCAGTACGAATCTGAATTTGACTGGGGATGGACGCTTTGGGATCGGTGCGTTTACTCTCCTGCTCTTCTAGGGCATCAATGGCATTCGCCAAAATATTCATGAAGACTTGATTGAGCTGTCCTGGAAAACATTCAACCAAAGGGAGGTCACCATAGTCTTTATGGACTTGAATGGCAAGCCGCTTGGGGTTGGCTTTGAGGCGATGAGCCAAAATCATCAGGGTACTTTCGATTCCCTCTTGGAGATTGACGGTTTTGAGGTCGGCCTCATCCATGCGGGAGAAATTCCTTAGGGACAGGACGATTTGGCTAATGCGATCCACCCCGATTTTCATGGAGGTGAGTAATTTGTTTAAATCCTCCACCATGAAGTCGAGCTCGATCTCCTCAATTTCCGCTTGAATCTCTGGGGCTGGGGTGGGGTAATGGGTTTGATACAGACTGAGTAAACCTAACAAGTCCTGAATATAGTTTTTGGAATGGTTGAGGTTGCCGTTGATGAAATTAACGGGGTTATTGATTTCGTGGGCAACACCCGCCACTAATTGCCCCAGAGATGACATCTTCTCGCTCTGAAGCAGCTTGGATTGGGTCTGCTGTAGTTTTTGCAAAGTGACCTCTAGATCCTGAGCTTTTTGCCGCAGGGCAATTTCTGAGGCCCGCAGGGCTTCTTCTGCTTTTTTGCGATCGCTGACATCCCGAGCGATCCCCTGTAGGCCAATAGGGTGCCCCTCAGCATCAAACATGGGGGAGCTATTACAGATAATCCAGCACCAAGAGCCATCCTTGCGCTGAGTGCGAAACTCGAGCCCATTATCTTTCTGCCCCGTTTGCATCACATGTTGGGCAGAGGTCATCACCTGCTGAAGATCCTCGGGATGAACGATTTCAGCAAAAGACTTGTCGGCAAATTCTTCCAGCTCATAGCCCCACATGGCTTTGAATTGGGGTGATAGATAGGTAAAGGCACCATCAAGGCCAATCATATAAATCAGGTCATTGGCCGATTCGATCATCCGCTGAAACTTAGCTTCGCTCTGAGCCAGAGCAGTTTCAAGACTACTGGAACTGGTATTGCCACTACGAACCGCCTCGGCCCGTTTTTGTGCCGTAATATCTTCCCGAATCACGCAAAGTCCGCCCACCGCGTCATCTTGATCGCGCCATGGGGCAAGTCGCCACTTGAGCCAGCCCGTGGTTTTGGGACCGACCTCGGTAAATTCTTCTCGGCAGATCTCTCGATCTTCCCGTAGGCAGCGCTGGTAGATGAGCGGCCATTCCCCCACTTGATGGCCAGCCCTGTCTAGGTGGTTTTGCCCGGTGAGGTCATCACTGCAATCGCAATCGTCGAGCCACCGCTGACTGACAAACAAGTAATTAAGGTTACTGTCTAACATGGCGATCGCCACAGGGGCATAGCACAGAAACCGTTGTGTTAATTCTGAGCTGATCAGTTGGTTACCCCAAGGGTGATCTGGCAACATTAGCGATTTAGCAAACAACAATGGTCAAGACAAACAGGGATTAGGGATCTGCGGCTTAATAGCGTACCAAGTAGCCCGGTTGCGACTCCGCTCAACCTTCAGTGATCGAGGGCTGAGCGAAGTCGTTCTCTTCCGCTGGCTGAGCGGAGTCGTTCGCTTTAGCGTCTCCCGAAGGGAGAAAGCCAGCGTCTCCCGAAAGGAGAAAGCCAGCGTCTCCCGAAGGGAGAAAGCCCGATCAACGGGCACCTTATTTTTCTGCGATTTCCTCAAGGCTAGATTACCCATTTGCATTGCGCTCAGCAACATCGAACGCTGGTCTCCCCCCAGAATTGGGGGGACTAAGGGGGGCGATACAGCATTTGGAGGCAGCAATCGAGATGGGTGCCGAAGTTAGGCGAATACGCACTGAGGAGCCCTATGGCCGGGAGAGTGAGTAAAAGGCTACTTTAGAGGGGATTTTGCCCCATGCTGAGCCATCCCCTAGCCATGAGCGACCCCTTAACCGCCAGTGTGATTGCCTCTATTGCCTTTAAGGCTTTTTTAGAAGCGGGGGCAGGCGAAGCGGCTAAAGCCCTCACCGGGGCGGCCACCAAGGCGGCGGCAGAAAAGCTGAATGCCCTGCGGAAAACCATTTGGCAAAAGCTCCGGGGCAATCCCTCAGCGGAGACCTCGATCAAAGCCCTAGCGGAGCAGCGGGGCAGCGAAGCGGACTTGCAGAAGGTGGAAAGCTATTTGCAGGTGGCGATGGTGGAGGATCCCCAGTTTGCCGCTTCGGTGCAGCAATTGGCCCAGGAGATTACCCTGCTGCAAATTGATGACGACAGCACCATGACCCAGGTCAACTACGGCGGCACCAATTACCAGACCAAAACCGGCCCCAATAACACCAATTTCTTTGGCGGCGAGCATCGTCATGGGGGAGCATGAGCACCCAAACCAACCAGGGCGGTGAAAACTACCAAGTCACCACCGGCCCCCACAACACCAATTACTTCGGCGGTACCCATTACCACGGACAACCCATGCCCTCCCCCCAGGGCACGCCCAACACCCTCAAGCCCAGCGGTGCCCTGGCCTTTGTGGGGCGAGAAGATGCCCTGGCCAACCTGGCGGCTCAACTCCAGGGCAGCGGGCCGCTGCTGATTACGGCGCTGAAGGGGATGGGGGGCATTGGTAAATCGGAATTGGCCCTGCGCTATGCCCTGGCCAACCTGGCGGCGGGCACCTACCCGGATGGCATTCTCTGGATTGAGGGGCGGGGGGTGGACCTGGGTACCCAAATTGTGACCTTTGCCCAGGCCCAACTGGGGCTGACCCCACCGGACAACCTAGACCTGGCGGGGCAGGTGGCCTATTGCTGGCGACACTGGCCCCCGCAGCAGGACGCACCAGGGCGGGTGCTGGTGGTGTTTGACGATGTGACGGACTACGCCGCCCTGCGCCCCTACCTGCCCCCCACGGAGGATCGCTACCGGGTGGTGCTGACCTCGCGGCGGCGGTTTGGCCCCTCGGTGACGACCCTGGAACTGGATGTACTGGATCTGGAGCCCGCCCTGGCCCTGCTGGGGTCGCTGGCGGGGCAGGAGCGCATCGAGGCGGTGCGGACTGAGGCAGAGGCACTGGTGGAGTGGCTGGGGCGGCTACCCCTGGCGCTGGAACTGGTGGGGCGCTACCTGGCCAACCAGCCAGACCTGGACCTGCCGACGCTGCAACGCCGCCTGGAGGCGCAGACGGTGCGGGCAAGATCGCTGCTGAAGCCAGAGGAGGACGACAGCTACGGCGACATGACCGCCCAACTGGGGGTGGCGGCGGCCTTTGAGTTGAGTGTGGCGGAACTGACGGCGGCCCAGGGGGAACTGGCCTATGGCCTGAGTTTGTTTGGCAATGGGGCGATGCCGTGGGAACTGGTGTCGCCCTGCCTGCCGGAGGCGGATGAGGAGGCGATGGAAGCGGGGCGCAGTGCCCTGGTGAACCGCAGCCTGCTGAAGCGGGTGGAAGCGGGGCTGTATCAAATGCACCCGCTGATTCGGGAGTTTGTGCGGCTGTGGGGGCCGGAGACGCTGGCGGCGGCGCAGGTGGAGGAGCTGAAGCGGCGCTACTGCGAGGGGATGGTGGCGGTGGCGCAGCAGATCCCCGATACCCCGACCCGTGGGCAGATTGCGGCGGTGGCGGCGGCGGTGCCCCATATTGCTGAGGCGGCAACAACATGGCAAGGTTGGCTGACTGACGAAGATGCCATCTGGCCGTTTGTGGGTCTAGGCCGCTTCTATCAGGGCCAAGGACTCTACAGCGCAGCGGAACCCTGGCGTACCCGCTGTTTGTCTTTCGCCAGAGAAAAATTCGGCGACGAGCATCCCGATGTGGCCTCCAGTTTCAATAATCTGGCGGGACTTTACCGTTCTCAGGGGCGCTACAGCGAGGCGGAACCCCTGTATCAACAAGCCCTGGCCTTGAGGCAAAAATTGCTCGGCGACGAGCATCCCGATGTGGCCTCCAGTTTCAATAATCTGGCGGCACTTTACGACTCTCAGGGGCGCTACAGCGAAGCGGAACCGCTCTATCAACAAGCCCTGGCCTTGATGCAAAAATTGCTCGGCGACGAGCATCCCGATGTGGCCACCAGTTTCAATAATCTGGCGTACCTTTACCGTTCTCAGGGGCGCTACAGCGAAGCGGAACCCCTGTATCAACAAGCCCTGGCCTTGAGGCAAAAATTGCTCGGCGACGAGCATCCCGATGTGGCCTCCAGTTTCAATAATCTGGCGTACCTTTACGACTCTCAGGGGCGCTACAGCGAAGCGGAACCGCTGTATCAACAAGCCCTGGCCTTGAGGCAAAAATTGCTCGGCGACGAGCATCCCGATGTCGCCTCCAGTTTCAATAATCTGGCGGCACTTTACGACTCTCAGGGGCGCTACAGCGAGGCGGAACCGCTCTATCAACAAGCCCTGGCCTTGAGGCAAAAATTGCTCGGCGACGAGCATCCCGATGTGGCCACCAGTTTCAATAATCTGGCGTACCTTTACGAATCTCAGGGGCGCTACAGCGAAGCGGAACCGCTCTTGCAACAAGCCCTGGCCTTGATGCAAAAATTGCTCGGCGACGAGCATCCCGATGTCGCCTCCAGTTTCAATAATCTGGCGGCACTTTACGACTCTCAGGGGCGCTACAGCGAAGCGGAACCGCTCTTGCAACAAGCCCTGGCCTTGAGGCAAAAATTGCTCGGCGACGAGCATCCCGATGTGGCCTCCAGTTTCAATAATCTGGCGTACCTTTACGAATCTCAGGGGCGCTACACCGAGGCGGAACCCCTATATCAACAAGCCCTGGCCTTGAGGCAAAAATTGCTCGGTGACGAGCATCCCGATGTGGCCGCCAGTTTCAATAATCTGGGCATGTTGCGGTTTAGCCAAGGGCGCTACAGCGAGGCGGCAACGTATTTGGAGCGGGCGCTGGTGTTAATTGAACGGCTGCTGGGGCCGGACCATCCCAACACTCAGACCATGCGGGCAAATCTTGATTTTGTGCGGCAAAAGGTTGCCCAGTCAGCGTAGGGTGGGCAATGCCCACCGTTGATCAGCATCTCTTAGCAAAAGCCGTGTGTCCCACCGCTGCCCCCCCGCGCCGGAATGGTATTCCGCCGCCCATCCCAACCGTCCTCTTTAAGAGGGCTCGCGATCAGAGCACTCCCGATCCTTCGATCAGGTTGGTGGGCAGTGCCCACCCTACTTAAAGCACTTGTTACACACGACTTGGAAGGTTATGTCTTGAAACAAGCTGAAAAGCTTGCTACGTCGTTGTCTCCATACAAACATCCAGTTCCCTGAGCGGAGTCGAAGGGAACGGCCAGAACCCGGTGGTGTGGCTGGCTTCGACTCCGCTCAGCCAGCGGTCAACGGGCTCGATTCTCCGTAACCTTCCAAGTCGTGTGTTACACAGGCGTTTCAGCGATTTATCACCCTTTAAGAGGCCAGTGCCTAGTACTCTGCGGTGTAAATACCCCAGCCGTTCTATCGGGGTACACCTCGGCCCCTCACCCTAGCCCTCTCCCACGGGGAGAGGGGACCGGAAAATGTTGGGCTGGTGCGGCAGATCGTAAGGCTATTTCCGCCAAGCAGTACTAGAGCAGAGAACCTCTGCTCTGGAGTTACGGTTGCCAGTCTACGGGCTCCTCAAAGATGTCTGCCTCAGAGAAAGGGCAAGATTGAGGAAGTTGTTTGGGATCGAGGGGCGTTTCTTGACCTACAAGGTTTAGAGGGTGTCTGAGAAGTAGAAAGGCCCTCAAAAACGCTACTCTATCAGTCAGTAAGTACACTTGATAGGGTTTTTGAGGGCAATGCGATTATCCTACCCCACCGATTTGACTGATGAACAATGGGATATTCTCTCTCTCTTGATTCCTCCGGCGAAGCCTGGTGGACGACCTCGGAGCACGGATATGCGAGAAGTGGTCAATGCGATTCTGTACGTTCTGGACAATAGCACCAAGTGGCGGTGCTTACCCCATGATTTCCCGAAGGCCAAAACGGTCTACCATTATTTTCGCCAATGGCGCAATGATGGGGTGTGGGAACACATCAATCACCGATTGCGGGAGTTGGTGCGGTTAACGGAGGGGCGCGAAGCGTCTCCCAGTGCAGCGGTGATGGATAGTCAGTCGGTGAACAGCGATGTCTACATTTCGGAGTCGGTCGGCTTCGATGCAAACAAAAAGGTCAAAGGTCGGAAGCGAAACGTGGTGGTCGACACAATGGGTTTAGTGCTGATGGTTGTGGTTACCGCAGCGAGTCTCCCTGAGCGGGATGGCGCACGAAAGGTGCTAGAAAAAATGCATCAGGTTAGTCAGTGGTTCACTCGCCTGTGTGTCATTTGGGTTGATGGGGGATATAGCGGTAACGATTTCATGAAAGAGATCATGGACCGCTTTCGATGGGTGATTGAGGTGATCAAGCGCCCCGACTGTGCGCAGGGATTTGTGCTGTTACCCAAGCGGTGGGTGGTGGAGCGCACATTTGGCTGGTTTACTTTTTGCCGCCGCTTGAGTAAAGACTATGAGCGCCTACCAGAGACCGCTGAGGCATGGATTTATGTGGCCAATATTCGAGTCATGTTAAGGCGACTAACGTGCTAATTCATACCTACATTCCAGCTTTTCAGACACCCTCTTAGACCATATCGATAGCTTTTACCAATCGCTTCGCTCAGATAGGGTTTCAAGCTAGGGTTTTCTGCCAAGTGGTCTTGTATCCGCTCCCGCTGCTCTCTAATGGTATAGACCCAACTCTTCGATCTCGCCTCTGGCTGGTAATACCACTTGAGGAGGTGCCCCAGCAACACCCCTAATCGGTTGCGTAACTCTTGCCGTTGTTGTTTGCCCAACGATTCAATCTCCTCGACCAGATTCTCGATATCGAGTTCCCCGAATCGACCAGAGCGCAGTAGCTTTGTTTGCTGCTGAGTCCAAGCGTAAAAGTCTTGGTCGTAGAGCGTAGTGGTTTGCATCAGAAATCAAATGGGATTGCTATAGGTTTTGGGGTGAATGCCATACGACTTGCGAAATGTCGTTGCCAAAGAACTGCGATCGCAGTAGCCCACCCGTCTCGCCACCGCCTCAACTGGCAGGTCTGAATCGGTGAGCATTAGATGCGATTACCCTGCTCCCTAATTGCCAAAATCCTGCCCTACACTGTGACCGCTTCGGGCTCAGGCTCGTAGAGATACTCAAACCAGTTGCCGTCGGGATCCTTGCCATAGAAGGAGGCGGTACCATCCCGATGTTCATGGATTTCCGTGATGTAGACCCCGTCAGCCTTGAGGCGATCATAGGCTGCGGTGACTTCAGCGCGATCGCGAAACACAAACCCAAAATGCGGACCCGCTTGCTTGTAGCTTGGGCTCAGGAGCGCCAGCCCGTCCTCTCCCGCCTTGACATAGGCCCAATCCGCATCATGCCAAGCCACGTCCATGCCGAGATTTTTATAGAACTCAACGGCCTTGCCAATGTCTTGTACACAGATAGCCACGTGTCCGAGGCGCTTAGGTTTCATGGGTTAAATAAAGCTATCACAATCTTACTTTTCATTGTAATGCAGCTATCTTGGGGCAGGATGGGTAGGGCGGTAAGCCGCCAAAGGTTTAGCGTTTTCTAGCGAAATACTTATCCAGACTTATCCAGAATCTTCATCAACGATCCAGGGATGCTATTCCTAGGGCCGTAGGCTGAATCGATCCCAGAGATGATTTTTAGATGGAATACTCTTAAACAGGCTCTAGTCCCAGTCCTTCGTTCTTCACTGCCCCTATGCTCTTTAGCAGCATTAATCTACCCTACTGGATCTTCCTAGGCGCAGGAATCACCCTGTTTTTATTTGTCATTGTCTCTGGCGGCAGCGACGATGACCTTGATGCCGACGTAGATGCCGATGTGGATGCCGATCTCGACTTCGATGTAGATGCTGATGTAGATGTGGATGTAGACGCCGACGTAGGGGGCGACAGCTTCTGGGGAATTGATGGTGACGGAGAGGGCTTAAGCCCTCTGCAAATACTGGCCTGGTTTGGGGTAGGCAGAACACCGCTGTTGTTGCTGCTGGCGATGGACCTGACCCTGTGGGGTTTCATGGGCTGGGTGCTGAATGTGGCCCTTGGAGATGTCCTCAACCAGCCCCCAGTGGGGCTATTGGCCCTAGGGGTGTTTGGGGGATCTCTGATCTTTGCGCTGATGGTGGGCAGCCTATTGTCGCAACCCATCGGTCGCATCTTCGCCGCCTTTGGTGAAGACGCCAGCAGCGATCGCCTCGTGGGCTGCCTAGGCACCGTCACCTCCGCCTTTATTCCCTTAGAGGAGTCTGGCAAAATTGGCCAGGTAGATGTGAAGGACGCAGCGTGCAATCTAGTCACCATCAGCGCCAAACTTCCCACCTGGGCCACCATTACCCTGCGGCGTGGAGCCAGAGTCATCGTGATCGAGCGCCAGGGTGGCTATTACTTGGTCATCGGTCAAGACACTGTGGATCAGGCGCGATGGTTGGAGGAGGGGTGATGGGTGTGTGGGGGTGATGGGGTGATGGGGTGATGGGGTGTGGGGGTGATGGGGTGATAGGAATTTTGAGTTTTGAACTTTGAATTTTGAGTTGAATTTCCCGTAGGGGCGCGGTTTCCGCGCCCGATGTAGGATGCCGCTGTAGGGGCGCGGGGATTAGCGCCCTCTGTAGGGACTGTGGCGAAATCGTTATTTTTCTCCTGTGGAGGTGTTTATGTTGTACTGGTTGACCTTTATTCAATCCTTGCCTACTCTGCCTGCGTCGGTGTCTTGGCAAAATCAGGGCGCGGAATCTCAGCCGGAATCTCAGGCGGAATCTCAGGCGGAGAGGGTGGCGCTGGTGGAGACGGTGCCGGGGGGAATTGCGCCGACGGTGGGGCAGTTGGGCGGGCTGGGGGTGCTGGCTTCCAGCGGGGTGGTTACCTTTGTGGTGCTGCTGTTGGCGGCGGTGTGGGCCTACACGCGGGTCTATGTGATCACGCCCACGAACGAGGCATTTGTGAAAACGGGCGGGGTCATCCGCAAGCGCAAGAAGGTGATTCTCAACGGCGGCTGTGTGGTGCTGCCGGGGTTCCATGAGTTGACGCGGGTGCCTCTGCGGGAAATGTCCATTGATGTGGAACGCACGGGAAAGCTGGCGGTACGGACCCAGGATTATCTGCGGGCGGATATGCGGGCAACGTTCTATGTCTGCATCAATGCCTCGGAAGATGATGTCCTGACCTCTGCGGCCCGCCTTTCACGGGATGGCAAAATTACGCCGGAAGACATTAAGAATGCCCTGGAAAAGCGGGCGGATGATGGCTTGCGGGCGGCGGCGAAGACCAAGACTCTGGCGGAAATTGATTCGGACAAGCTGGGATTTGCTCAGGAGGTGCTGAACCTGATCGAGCCGGATCTGAAGAAGGTGGGGCTGACTCTGAATAATCTGGCGATTTCGGAGATTGAGGAAAGCGATACCTACGACACCAACAACTTTTTTGACGCCCAGGGGGTGCGGCTACGGACGGAAACGATTCAGCGCTCAATCCAGCAAAAGCGGGAGGTGGAGCTGACGACGCGGGTCGCTATTGAGCAAAAGGAATTGGATGCGGAGAAGCGATCGCTGGAAATTACCCGCGATCAGGAGGATGCCAAACTGGCCCAGGTTCTGGAAATTGAGTCTTTGAAGGCAGAGCGCGAACGGGCTATTCAGGAAAAGCGCGATCGCGAAGCAGCCACCGCCCAACGCACCAAGATTTTGCAAGAGAAGTCGGTGGAGGAGGAAGAAATTCAGCGCAAGCTGAGTGTCCAACAGGCCCAAATCCAGGCGGATATTGAACTAGAGGAACAGCAAAAAGTCTTGAAGGTAGCCCAGGCCCGCCAGCAAGAAGAGGCGGAAGTCGCGGAAGTCCAGCGCCAAAAATCCGTCGATGCCTCCCAATACAAGGCACTGGTAGAACTAGCGGAGGCAGAGCGGGAGTCGAAGGTGGCCCAGCAGGATGCGGCGATCGCGATCGCGGAGCGAGAACGGAACCGATTCCAGACCGAGGCAGAACGCGCCCAGGCCCAAGCCAAGGTCCAGACCGCCACCGCCGTAGAAGAGGCAGAACGGCAACAACGCCTTGCCATCATCGCCGCAGAACAGGACGCCCAAGAGCGCCGCATTGCCGACCAAAACGTAGTAGAGATCGACGTATTCCGCAAGCGGCGACAGGCAGAAATTGCCCGCCAGACCTCAGAACTAGAGGCAGAGGCCATCCGTACCCTGGCCCAGGCAGAACTCGATCGCGCCCTCGCCGAAGCCCAAGGTACTGAGGCCAAAATTCAAGCCCGTAATGTCATCAGCAACGCCAACCTCACCGCCGATGTCATTGCCCAAATCTGGCCCGAGCTAGCGGATCGACTGCCGGAGGTACTGCGCGCCCTCGCTCCCCAACCGGGGGTCATCGGCGATGCCCGGATCTACGCCTTTCCTGGTGCTGGAGAGAATGGCCATGGAGCCGGGGACATCAACAAGCTCATGCTTTCCACCAGCGGCCTTGCCCTGATCAATAGCCTGCTCGAAGATGGCAAACTTGGGAGCGTCCTCGGGCAGGTGAGCCAACTCATTCGGGGCGGTGGCGACAACGGAGCGCCCCCCAGCAGCCCTAATGCCCCGGAGATTACAGAGGAAGATTCCCTCTTCTAACTCGATAGCAACGACCATGGCGGGGGTGAACGAACAAAAGCACACTCCCTGAGTCGCCCCTTGCCAAGGGGCGACTGGGTACACATATAGCGCTTCTCACTCGGGTTAAGGACAGGCAAGGGGCTTCAGCCCCTTGTTCCCCGAATTGCCATCCAGTTGAGCTGTACCTCATCCATTAGGGAACCGCTATATTTTGGGCATCAACGTAAGCCCAGACAATATGGGCTCCGAGGAATTCAGGAATTCAGGAGTCAGTACTCTCCTAGATTCTGGCTCCTAACGCCTAACGCCTCCCCACGAGATTTGTCCCGCTTTGAGTTGATACCCCTCCTACAGAGCGAGCCGCGTTCCTAGCAAACAGGCTCCTGCCAAGGTGATGCCCTTCACGTTGGCTCCATCCACCTCCGCACAAAGCAAGTTGGCCCCACTCAGGGAAGCCCCCGCCAAATTCGCCTCTCGTAAATCCGCCTCCTCCAGGTTGGCCTCGTTGAGCACCGCCCCTTGGAGGTCGGCGTGGGCCAAAATCGCTCCCTGTAAGTTGGCTCCACTCAGATTGCTTCCCCGCAAATCGGCCCCCCGCAGGTCCACCCCCTTGAGGTTCACCCCCATTAGGTTGGCCCCGTTCAAAAAAGCGCCCGCCAAACTCACCCCAGTCAATGTCGCCCCCATGAAGTTGGCCCCCCGCAGGTTCGCCCCCCGCAAATCGGCCCCGGTGAGATCCGCCTGCATCAAGTTAGCCCCCCACAGGTTCGCCCGCAGGTCGGTGCCCTGGAGCTGTGCCCCCATCAGGTTCGCCCCCTCTAACTTGGCCCGCGCCAGATTGCTCTGGGCGAGATTAGCCCCCACCAAGGTGGCCCCATTCAGCACAATACCGCTGAGATCGGCATTGGACAGATCTTCATCCTCTAGGTCAGCCCCCGGCAGATGGCGCTGGGCACCACTATGAATGGCTTGAATGTCCTGGGTAGTCATAGGGGTAGGAGGTCGGTCATCAATAGGGCTGCATCCGGTATGGTAATCCTCTTACCTCTGAAGAAACAACGTTTTTAGGATGGACTGGGGGGCTATTGCGGGGGAGGCGGAGCCTCCGGGGAGGTGCCGTGGCAGCGCCACGGCACCAGAATATAGGGGAGCTAAACCCGCCCCTACGGGATCTTGTGGCGGTGGGGCCGGGGTCAGGGATAGGGCTTGAGGGGGAGACGGGGATACCCGAAAAAATGCAAAAAATTCGGGCGCGAAGCGCGGAAGAGGTCTGCCTTGAGCGAAGTCGAACATAAACAGCCCAAAATGCAAAAAAATTTCTTCGCGCTCTGCGCGAAGGGGAAGGGTAAAGAAAAAAGATAATAGTGCAAAAGTACTATAGGGCAGAGGGCTACGGAAGAGGCCACGAGGAGACACAGACAACCCGAAAACCGATGATGTAGTTCTGGTTATCGCGCGTGCCCCAGTTGCGATTGGCCGAGCGGCAGTACCTGGGATCGTCGTACCACGAACCGCCCCGCAGCAGCCGATTTTCATTCTCGTTAGAGGATAACCAAGCACTGCCATCGGTGGGAGCACCTTCGTAGCTGCCGTGCCAGGGGTCTTGGCACCATTCCCACACGTTGCCGTGCATGTCATAGAGACCAAAGGCGTTGGGGGGAAAGCTACCCACGTCTAGGGTCTTTTGGCGATAGGTGCCTTTGGGGCCATTGCCATAGGGGTAGTTGCCATCGTAGTTGGCTAAATCAGGGGTGATGGTGTCGCCGCAGTGAAAGGGGGTTTCGGTGCCAGCCCGACAGGCGTATTCCCATTCGGCTTCACTGGGCAGGCGGTAGTCGTGGCCGCTGTGGCGGGTGAGACGATCGCAGAATTCCACTGCGTCATACCAAGACACGCGCTCTACCGGGCAATTGTTCCCTTTGACATGGGCAGGATCGGGCTTGAGATCGGTCTTGACCTTAGGCAATCCGGCTACCGCTCGCCACTGGGCTTGGGTGATGGCATATTTCCCCAGCCAGAAGCCGGGAACCTGAACCCGATGGCGGGGCTTCTCATCGCCATAACCCTCCCCATCTGGGGAACCCATCCAGAACTCCCCTGGAGGGATCTTGACCAGATCTAGGGGCACTTCCCCTGGCAGGGTCTCTCGGCGATATTCAGCCCGATGTTGTTCTCGGCTCGTTAGGACTCTGGGCGATCCGAGCCCCAATAATTTCCGCTCAACTCCCGTGATCTTCAGCACACTGAACTCAAATGTAGGGAAGGTCTCAGGGGCAGTGGAGGGTGTTGTGGGGATGGTGGGCGGTGCCCACCCTACGGGGGCAGCGTTGGTGTTGGGGGACGATCCCTCCGGGATGGGGGGCGATGCTGCCCACCCTACGGGGGCGGGGGGCGGCGCTGCGGGGGTGGGTTTGAGGTTGAGGCGTTGGGTGAGGGCTTGTTCGATTTTGGTGGCATCGGCTGACCCCAGACCTAGGTTGAGGCGGATTTCCGCCAGCCGCCGCTGGTTACGCTCTGTGGGTAGGTAGCCATTTTTAGCTGCCATTTGAAAGTACTTGGCGTACTCACGGCGCTGACTGGCCCGTTTTTGATAGGGGGCTTGCACTTGGGCCTCGATGGCGGCGGCGGCTTCGCGGGTTAAGCCTAGCCGTTGGCGTCGCGTTTCTAAGATGCCGCGATCCAGATCGTCCTCAATGGTGCCATTGAAGTCGAGGTCTAGCTCTGCATCCAGTTCCTGAAAGATGTCATCCACCGCCTTGCGATATTCCTGCTCGGCATCCAGTTTGGGTGCCCGCACCAGGGGCAGATCAAATCCGGTATCCTCAGCCAGGATTTTGGGGAGATAGCCGCCTTTGCGCTCGATTTCGAAGCGGCGCTCGGCGTGGTTGTGGAGATCGCGCACCAAGATCCAATCGCCATGGCCGGGGTAGGCGGCTCCTTCCATCCCTTCAACTAGGTAGCGAGTATAGAGGGAGAGGCCGTCTTTTTCTTGCAGGGCGATGTTGGTGGCGCTGGAGGAGGCTAAAATCACCCGCCCCTTGGCCTTTAGTTCGCCAAAGTCGATGGGGGTGTCTCCCTTTTTGAGTAGATCTGCGATCGCGCCACTGTAGCAACAGTCCAAAATCACCACAATCCGTTGGCTCCGACTCAGCTCCATTCGCCGCTGGAGAAAGGTAGCGGAAACGGCGCTGGATTCCACCAAGCGCCCTTGGGGCTTTTGGCTGCTGCGGGTGCAGAAATGCAGTTGGGGAGACAAAATGCCCCCACTGCCCAAGTCGCCATGGCCAGAGAAATACAACAGCAGCAAATCCTCTGACTGTCCCCGTTGAAAAAATTGCTCCAGGTGGGTGCGGAAGGTCTCACTGTCGCAATTCTCCAGAGAGGTGACATCGAAGGCACCCCCCTCTGGGTCCGACAGCACACGGGTCATGGCCTGCACGTCCAGCACGCTCCCCGGCAGGGGCTCGAAGCCCTCGCCGTAGTCACTCACCCCCACCAGCAATGCCCGCCGCTCACCCATCCCGTTTTTGCTTCGTCGCCTCGACCGCAGCTAAAAAAGTCTGGAAATCTGCCATGGGGTCGCGATCGCCCCGCACCTTGAATTCCAGCTTGGTGCCTTCGTGTTCCAGCTTAATTTCACTGGTACTGCCTGCTACCAGGTTCTGCAATCCCCCCACCAGCAGCTTCAGCAGGGCCAAATCAACCTTGAGATCAAACCAGTCGGGTCGGGTCCAGCCTTTTTCCACCAGTCGAGGGTCAGGCTCCGGCCCCGGCCCTGCAACGGGGACAACTTCAGCCCCTTGACGGGCCAAGGTCATCGCCAGGGTGGTCAACATCTGGTGCAAGTCTTCATCCGTTGCTTGGGGATCCGTCACGGAGATTCGCAGCGCTAGGGTCGTGTCATCCATTATTCAGTCCCCAAAGCAATGTCTTAGTTTAGACCAGCCCAATTGAGAAACTATTCGGAAATCCAGTCCGATTAAATGACCACACAAATCTATTCCATCGGTAGGGGCGTTAGCGTAGCCATGCCGAAGGCTTTAAGGCTTTTCGCCCTTTCCAGAATTGTGCCCCATTAACCGGACATCATCGGAAATAGCCAGCTTTCGTCCAGGGTGCTATCACGCCCTCAAAATCCTCCTATCCTAGAGTCACCTTGACTTTCCCAGTCTCACTGTCATCGCTCCCTGATCGCTTCTCGTGCGGGGGGCACAATTCTGGGCAGTCTGGGAATAGAGTTCTAGAGTGCTTTACCCCATGAGCCCGACTGATGTCACTACCGCAGAGTTGCTACTAGAGCGCTATGCCCAAGGAGAACGGGACTTTTCCCAGGTCTCTCTGAATGAATGCAACTTGGCTGGAGCCCAGATTCCCCATATCGTGCTGCGCCAAGCCAACCTCAATATTGTCAACCTCAGTACCGCTAACCTCAGCTTCAGTGACCTTCAGCAGGCGTCTCTGAATGTGAGTCGTTTCAGCGGGGCCAACCTCAGCCAAGCCTGTCTGCGTCAGGCCCAACTCAATGTGGCCAACCTGATTCGGGCGGTGCTGGTGGGGGCCGACCTGTCAGAGGCATCCTTGATTCGGGCAGAACTGCTGCGGGCAGATCTCAGTAACGCCACCCTCAACCAAGCCAACCTCAGCGAGGCAGATTTGCGGGAGGCCCGTCTGCGCTGGGCGCGCCTGAGCGGGGCCAACCTGAGCCAGAGTGATCTGCGTAAAAGTAATTTTCTCGGGGCCAACCTAGAGGGGGCACAACTCTACGCCGCCCAGATGGAGGACACGGTGCTGAGTGGAGCGGTCTTGCAGCGGGCAGAACTGCGCCATGCCACCCTGATGGGGGCGGATCTGAGTGGGGCCAACCTGCGGGGGGCTAACCTGCGGTGGGCCGACCTGAGTGGGGCCAATCTCCAGGAGGCAGACCTGACCGATGCCAAGCTCAGCGGGGCCACTCTGGTGGGGGCAGACCTGAGTGGAGCCACCCTGGTCAATACCATCCTGGTCCATACGGACTTGAGCCGGACCAGACTCCAGCGGGTCTATTGCGTAGACTCCGATCTGTCGGGGGCGACCCTGAATGGTGCTTTCTTGGCCGGGGCGGTGTGCTACGACCTCGTGACCGCTGAAACCACCTGTGATTGGGTGGATCTGAGTGTGAATGGGGATGGCTCTAAGGTGCAGCGCTTCACCGATGCCGGGGCTATCCATGCCTTCTTTAATCGCCGACCGCCCCAGGTGCAGGTGGTGGTGGATGTGGCTCTAACCCAGGGAGCCCACGCTAGCTTGGCCCAGGCGTACCATCAGCTCGCGGCGGTGCTGGATTGGTTTGTCATGCCGCCGGATATCGAGATTAGCCATCGTCGCACCGTGCTGACCTTTAAGGCCGATACCGAGACGACGCTAATGGCGATCGCATTTCTATCCACTTGGCCCTTTAAGGATCGCAAGGCGGTGCGGACCGCTCTCTTGGGCTTTGTCACGGCGGAGAAGACTGCTGCTGTCCCCAATTTGCCCAACCAGGCTATCCTCGAATGCCTGGAGGCTACCGTATCCGAAGTGGATACCTTGGAACTGTGTCCCCTGCGGGAGGACTTAGATCAATCTTCCTTTTTTGCCGCCCCCCTGCAAGTGAAGCTCACCAACACCACGGGGCAGGCTCTAGAGCTTTACCACAACCCTCGTTTTGGTGTGCGCAATTTTCCCCTGGCCCAGGGGTTGTTTCCGGTCCAACCCCGGCAAGATCCCTTTCCCCATTTGGAAGATTATCAGTCCTTTGTGGCAGGGTTTCGGGATGGGACATCAGGATGAAGGTAGAAGGCAGAAGGCAGAAGGATGAAGGCAGAAGGATGAAGGCAGAAGGATGAAGGCAGAAGGATGAAGGCAGAAGGATGAAGGCAGAAGGGGGATTTCAAGACACACAAGGGTTTCCGCCTTAGGAAATAGGTAGTTTGCTTTCACCGCAGCGGACTAGTGCTGGGCGGCAGAAATACTCTAATCGTTCTATCGTGGCACACCTCGGCCCCTCACCGTAGCCCTCTCCCGCTGGGCTACGGTGTACACATATGGCCGTTTCCTAGTGGATTAGGTACACCTCAACTTAATCGCCCTTCGGTGAACAAGGGGCTTAAGCCCCTTGTCTGTACTGAACACGACTTGGAAGGTTATGTCTTGAAACAATGTGCATCCCGGCTTGACCCCCTCTAACTCCCCCTTGTAAAGGGGGAGGACTAGAGTTTCCCCCCTTTACAAGGGGGGATTAAGGGGGGGTTGCAAGGGTCATCAGCACCCTTCCAGAAATATGTGTCCACAGCAGTCCGCTGGGAGAGGGGGCCGGAAAATAATGTTGGGCGACGCGACAGAATAGCAAGCCTATTTCAGCCTAGGTGTACTAGTTTGAGCCGCTGGGGAATCCTATGTCACAATGAGATTCACCCTTTACCTAATGACTGAGGATGACACTCCGTGCTGGAGGCCAGGGTTCACGAGCAACTGAGGGCATTTCTGCGCCAGCAGGGAGAAGCGGCATGGCCCCACCACCTAACCGTCGCTCGCCTGGTGGCCCGAGCCCTGCGCCTGGGGCGCAGCGCCCTGATGCAGGTGGGGGGCACAGCATTCTACCGGGGGCACTATCGTCTCAGCTATCTAATGTCGCTGTTGATGTGGCCCGAGCCAGCGGTGCTGGTGCTGCCAGCGCCGTTGCGGCAGCAGGTGCAACGGGTAGAAATTCCTCGGCTTCAGCAGTGGCTGCCGACCCACAAACCCATTCTCTGGGGGGAAACCTGGCCTGGAGCGGACTTTCGGGGGCTATTACTGACTTCGCCAGAAGCTTGGCTTGACCATTGGCTTCAAGATGATGATCGCTTTCCCCGCCATCTGCCGGTGGTTATTGATGGGGTCGATGATCTAGAGCAGTGGATTCGCCAATGCCTGACCCTAACCCTAGGGGCAGAGGATTGGGAGGCGCTGATGTTGGCCTATCCCCAAGAGCAGGATGGGATTCGGGATGTGCGGGTCCACCTCACCCACAGCCTCTTTCAACACCCGCCCAATCCCTATGGCTGCCATTTGCTGGAATCGGAGGTGCAATGGTCTAAAGACCGGCCCAGAGGGCCATCGCACCTCCGTCACCTGAGCCAGCATCTCAATGCCCTGACCGCAACGGCGATGCCCGCAGCTTGGCGCAAGCTCTGGGCTCACCTGGATCAACCGGAGCAACTGCTCTGGGGCCAGCCCGATCGCGATCGCGGCCAGTGGACTCTCCATAGTGCTCCGGTGGATGTGGCTCCAGCGGTGCGCCAGCGGTGGGATCGCCAGCCCCTTGTGCTTCTCGGGGGAGCCCTCGACCAGGAGAGTGATGCCGCCACCTATCGCCAACGACTGGGGGTGGGGGCTATGACCTGTCTCAAGTTCGCCCCCGACCGCCACAACGAGGTGATTCAGCTTTACGTTCCCGACCGCCTCCCCCTGCCCAATACGGCCCAATTCCAGCCCGCCCTCCTGGGGGAACTGGCCCGGTTACTGGTGCAACCCGATCTGCAAGGCGGGTTTACGGTGGTACTCGTGGGGGATATGCCCCTCAAGACCCAGGTGGGCTCAGCCCTCGCGGCCCAGTTTGGCTCCCGCGTTCAAGTGGAAGTGCCAGCCCTATCTGCCCACAATATTTTGGTGACGGGGTGGGAGTTTTGGCGGCAACATCAGACCCACCTACCTGCGCCAAAACTACTTGCGATCGCAACCCTCCCCCTCCCCTCCCTAGAGGATCCCCTAGTGGCGGGACGAGTAGCCTATTACAAACGCCAGCGCCAGGATTGGTTTCGCCTCTATCTGCTGCCCACAGCGTTGAATGAATTGCAACGGGCCATTGCCCCAGTGCGCGATCGCCAAGGCATGGTGGCCCTCCTCGACAACCGCGTCAACTATCGCAGCTACGGCCCCCAGATTCTAGAAGCCCTCAGCCCCGCCGCCCGCGTCCGCCACCTTGATCCGACCTGGCTCAGCCCCGCCGACTGTTCCCACCCCTAGTGCTCAGTCAATTCATGATTGAGGGGTGACCGAAATCCTGGAATTTAGTGGGGGTTGAATTTTGAGGGTCTTCGACCCGTCAAAATTTTCCTGAAGGAACACTAGGGCGTCATTACGGTGAAGAGGGTAGATTGCCAAGGTATGATGGGGGCGGCGAAACCCGAGTTGAATGTGTGCCTTGGATTACTACATCCCACGGGTATTTCGCTCTATTTGGGCAGTCTCCAACGGCGATTGCCCCTGTCCCCACACCACAGGACATCCCCATGGGAGAGGCAAAACGACGGCAGCAGCAACTCGGCGATGATTACGGCAAGGAAGAACCCATCTTGCCCTGGTTGCCCATCAATAAGGGGCAGGCAGAGAAATTCGTCACCCTAACCACCAAAGGCGCTTGGATTGGCATTGGCCTGATGGTCGTCCTATGGCTCACAGTCCGCTTCATTGGTCCCGGCTTTGGCTGGTGGAATGTTTCGGGCTGACCGGATCTCCGCCATTGACCACGGTGAGGGCGGGTCTAGGCTGTAGTCCAGAAAATAGTCATACCCCAGTTGGTCGTAAAGATCCTGCAACGACGACTCGGTATTTGGGCAACAGCACGGGAACCAAACTGCGCGCGATCGCAGCGACCAACTGGTTGTGGAAGTCGGACCAGTAATCGGGCTGGTCTAGATAAGGGTTCATGCCAGGACAGGGGTTAGCCATGACAGCACCAAGGGAGCATCCCTCCATGATAGGAAACTCCGGATTAGGAACCTTTGCCCACTAACCGCCTTGCAGCAATTATAAATTCAGAATTTGACAGTTTTTCATCCTCCCCCGAGGATAGAGTCACCCCGATAGACGTGATGGGATGGAAGAGCAACGGCTGAGTTTTAGACAGAATACTTTTCCACCACCACGATTAACTGTCCCCAGTGCTCCCAGCGCACCCATAAGAGCGGCCAAGTCAGCTATCACCACAGTGTGATTTTGCCCGTCATCGTCGCACCAGGGTAGGAGCAGGCCATTTCCCTGATGCCCGAATTCCTTCAGCCTCAAGATGGCGCAGAGAAGCAGGATAGCGAAACCGCTGCTGCCAAACGTTGGCTCAATACTGATCATGGCCTCTTTCCTGCGGGTCGCCTGACGGTACTCGGCGACGACCTCCATAGTCGTCAACCGACTTGTCAGCACTGCATCGACCATCAGGTGAATTTTATCTTTGCCTGTCTGCCCACTTCCGATCCAGCCTTGTATGACTGGTTGACCTATCTAGAGGGCAACGATGAGGTGCACAATCACCAAGAACGGGTTTGGCCAGGCCGGGACTATGAACTGCGGCAGTACCGCTATATCAACGGCATTCCTCTGCGGGACGCACAACCCGCCCTATGGGTTAATTGGTGTGAGGTGCCAGTGCTGCGAGAGGCTGATGGACAACAGGGCTATCACAATGCTTTTGTGACCTTACATGACATCAATGACGCGACGGTAGCGGAGATTGTGACGGCGGCTCGGGCTCGCTGGAAGAGTGAGAATGAGAACCACAATGTCCTCAAAACCAAGGTCTATCACCTAGAGCATAATTTTGGCCATGGCCAACAGCATCTGGCCATGACGCTACTCACCCTCAACACTCTGGCTTTCTTGTTTCATACCATCTTGCACCTCGTGGATGACTCCTATCAGCGCATCCGAAAGCAACGTGGTACCCGCAAGGGCTTCTTTCAGGACATTCAGACCCTGACTAAGGATCTGCTCTTTGACTCCTGGCAGCATCTCATTGACTTCATGCTCGACGATGGGACCACACCTGCCACGGGTAATACATCCTAACTATTTTGAATTCAGAATTGCTGATTGGCCGCAATGCACCGCTCTTAAAACCCAGCGGCACCAACATCCTTTGCAAATGAGCAACCAACCTTATTGGCCGCAATGCACCGCTCTTAAAACCCAGCTTCGTGTTGGTGCATTGATTCGCGTTTCGCAAGCGACATAAAAGGCAAAGCCACGCCTTAGCGTTATGCACCCTACTGGCCATCGGTATTGAACGTAGGCCGCAATGCACCGCAGAAAGGCCATTCTCCAGTGACTTAAATTATTGCTTGATCAAGTTATTGCTTGATCAAGTAACCGCAGCGGTGTTCCCCCTGCACCAGCCAGTGGGTGCGCTCCACCCGACAATCCGGCAGCGCCACCTGGAACATCTCCAACTCATGGCCACACACACTGGGAAACGATTCCGCAATGTGGGAGATGGCACAGTTGTACTCCGTGATGATGTACCCCGGCCCCCCCTCCTCCGGGCCAACCGCATGACCTTCCGCCATGTAGCCCTCTCCCTGGCGCAACGCCACTAGCCGCGCCACCCGCTCCCCTAGGGAGCCATTGCCCACTTGGGCGTAGTAGTCCTGGGCCTTGCGGTGCCACTGCTTCTGCAAAATATCCTGCATCTGATCCTGGCTGACGGTTTCCGCCAGGGTATCCAGCAGCGATAGGGCAAAGGTGTCGTACTGGGCCGGAAATCGATCGCGCCCCTTCCGACTCAGTTGATAGAAATAATTGGGCCGTCCCATGCCCTCCTGCACCGTCCGGTGCTCAATCAAGCCCTCCGCCGACAGATCCTTGAGATGGCGGCGCACCGCCTGGGGACTCATGTCCAAATGTTCTGCTAGGGCCAAGGCTGTCGCCTCCCCCTGCCTGAGCAGGTATTGGAGAATATCGTCCTTAGTGGACGTAGGTGTAGCGGAGGGCTGTAGGGAAGTCATGGGGAGTCACTCGATTAACACCGACGTGTCACCATCAGGATAGACCCGATACCGACTTTGACAACATTCCTGTTGCTAAAGTAAGCTTAAGCTAGTTAAGCAACAGGAATGTTGCTTTAATTATAGAATTATCAGACTGACACGCCACTTTATCCAGCTAGGTCTAATGAGCGACACCAAAACTACCCAAGCGACCGAAAAAAACCTGGAGCTGATGCGCAACTTTGCCCAAAGTTACGCCAAGCGCACCGGAACCTATTTTTGCGCCGACCTCGGCGTGACGGCGGTCGTGCTGGAGGGGTTGGCGAAACACAAAGACGACCTCGGTGCCCCCCTGTGTCCCTGTCGTCACTACGAAGACAAGGAGGCGGAGGTCAAGTCCACCTACTGGAACTGTCCCTGTGTCCCCATGCAGGAGCGGCGGGAATGTCACTGCATGTTGTTCCTCACTGAAGACAACGCCTTCGCCGGGAAGGATCAAGACATTTCCTTTGATCAAATCCGCACCGAAACCAGCCAGTATTAGGCTCCCAGCGCCGGGGTGCGATCGCACCCCCGCCCCCCAGCATTGCCCTTCACCATAGCCCTACCGCCCACACCATGACATCTTCTGTACAGACACTGGTGAGCCAGCCTTACAAGTACGGGTTCGTGACCGACATTGAGGCGGATACCATCCCTCGCGGCCTCAGCGAAGACACCGTGCGCCTGATTTCCGCCAAGAAAAATGAGCCGGAGTTCATGCTCAACTTCCGCCTCAAAGCCTATCGCAAGTGGCTGACCATGGCGGAACCCACCTGGCCCAACGTCCAGTATCCCCGCATCAACTACCAGGACATCATTTACTACTCCGCCCCCAAGCGGGACAAAAAAAAGCTGGCCAGCCTGGATGATGCCGACCCAGCCCTGTTAGAAACCTTCGAGAAACTGGGGCTCCCCCTCTCCGAGCAAAAACGTCTGGCCAATGTGGCGGTAGATGCCATCTTCGACAGCGTTTCCATCGGCACCACTTTTAAGGAAAAGCTGGCGGAAGAGGGCGTGATCTTCTGCTCCATTTCCGAAGCCTTGGCCGAGCACCCCGAACTGGTAGAGAAATACCTGGGCAGTGTCGTCCCCGTGGGGGACAACTACTTTGCCGCATTGAACTCAGCGGTGTTCAGTGACGGCTCCTTCGTCTATATCCCCAAGGACACCCAATGTCCCATGGATCTGTCCACCTACTTCCGCATCAATACCAGCGATTCGGGCCAGTTTGAACGCACCCTGATCGTGGCGGAGGCGGGCAGTTCCGTCACCTACCTGGAGGGCTGCACCGCCCCCATGTACGATAGCAACCAACTCCATGCTGCTGTGGTGGAACTGGTGGCCCTAGACAATGCCAACATCAAATATTCCACCGTACAGAACTGGTTTGCCGGAGATGAAAACGGCAAGGGGGGCATCTACAACTTCGTCACCAAGCGCGGCCTCTGTGCCGGGAAGAACTCCAAAATCTCCTGGACCCAGGTGGAAACGGGTTCCGCCATTACCTGGAAGTACCCCAGTTGCGTCTTGGTGGGGGACAACTCCGTGGGCGAGTTCTACTCCGTGGCCCTGACCAATCACTATCAACAGGCCGACACCGGCACCAAGATGATCCATGTGGGCAAGAATACCCGCAGCACCATCGTCTCCAAGGGCATTTCCGCCGGACACTCCACAAACAGCTACCGGGGCTTAGTGAAAATTGGCCCCAAAGCCACCGGAGCCCGCAACTATTCCCAGTGCGACTCCATGCTGATTGGCGACACTGGCAACGCCAACACCTACCCCTATATTCAGGTGCAAACCCCCACGGCACGGGTGGAGCACGAGGCTTCCACTTCCAAGATTGGGGAAGACCAACTGTTCTACTTCGCCCAGCGGGGCATTTCCCCAGAAGATGCGGTGTCGATGATCATCAGCGGCTTTTGTCGCCAGGTGTTCAACGAGTTGCCCCTGGAGTTTGCCGCCGAGGCGGACAAGCTCATGGCCCTGAAACTGGAAAATTCCGTGGGTTAATGGTCAGCGACACCATGGGTATTACCTACGCTGAAATCGAACTAATTCGAGGGGACGATCTAGCTTTAGAAAGAGCCGGATATCTCTCTGCCGATCAAGTCAGTCGGATTACCGTCCTAGCATTAGTCGATAGTGGGGCATCGATGCTGACCATACCCAAGTCCCTCAGCCAGCGACTTAATTTATCGAAATTAGATCAGGTTCAAGCTGAGTTGGCAGATGGTTCCATCATGGAAGCTGAAGTGGTTGGGCCACTGGAAGTCAGGTTTCAGAATCGTAAGGCTTTGGTGGAAGCTATCGTCGTTAACGCAGATACTGACGTGCTGTTGGGCGCAATTCCAATGCAACGGATGGATGTTTTGGTAGATCCTAAACGGGAGCAATTGATTGTGAATCCTAGCAATCCAGATACTGCTCGAATGCTGCTTAAGTAGATCGTAGGGTGGGCATTGCCCACCGCATAAATGTTCAGGTCGTAGGGTGGGCATTGCCCACCGCATCAAGTTCAGAATTCAGAGTTCAGAATTCAGACGCAGTTCAGGTGAGACAGTTGAGGGTTATGGGTAACGAACAGGGCAATGTGATTTTATCAGTGCGGGATCTACGGGCCACAGTGGAGGGGACAGAAATCCTCAAGGGGGTCAACCTGGAGGTGAAAGCTGGGGAAATCCACGCCATCATGGGCCTGAATGGTTCCGGGAAAAGTACCTTTTCCAAAGTCCTAGCAGGGCATCCCGACTACGAGGTGACCGGGGGAACGATGATCTTCAAGGGGCAAGATATTGCCGATCTGGAGCCCCACGATCGCGCCACTGCCGGGATTTTTCTGGCCTTTCAATATCCCCTAGAGATTCCTGGCGTTAGCAACCGCGACTTTCTGCGGGTGGCCTACAACGCCCACCGCAAAGCGCGGGGAGAAGAGGAAATCGATGTTTTTGACTTCGATGACCTGATCGAGGAAAGGCTGGAGGTGGTGAAGATGGATGCCTCCTTCCTGGATCGCAGTGTGAATGAGGGCTTCTCCGGCGGAGAAAAGAAGCGCAACGAGATCCTGCAAATGGCGCTACTGGAACCCGGCTTGGCCATCTTGGACGAGACGGATTCCGGTCTGGACATTGATGCCCTCAAAACCGTGGCGGGGGGCGTGACCCAGTTGGCTAACCCCACCAATGCAGTGGTGTTAATCACCCACTACCAGCGGCTGCTGGACTACATCGTGCCGGACTATGTTCATGTCATGGCCGATGGTCGCATTATCACCACGGGCGGCAAGGAATTGGCGAAACGCTTGGAGGCAGAGGGCTACGAGAACATTCTGGCAGCCCATCAGACGGAGGTGGCGGTGTAATGGCAATCCAGGTTTCCAATTCCCAGATCCCCAATTCCCAGGCGGCCCAGCTTACCCCCCAGGCCCAGCGAGAAGCTTGTCTTCAGGCGCTACTGGCCACGGCCCAGGCGGGGGTACCGGAGAGCTTGCCCCTGACAGCGTTGAGAACTCAGGCGATCGCGATCGCGCAGGAGCAGGGCTTTCCCTCCACCCGTGATGAGGACTGGCGCTTCACCGACCTCAGTTCCCTGATAGCGGTACCTTTCCAGCCTCCTACGACGATGCCAACCGTTAAGGCAACGGCCTTGGCAGCGGTGCAACTGCCGGAGGTGTCAGCGCGACTGGTATTTATCAATGGTCAATTCAGCGCTGCCCTGTCCAGTACTGAAACCCTGCCGAATGGGGTGGCGGTGGGCAGTTTAGCCCAACTTCACAACAGCCCCCTGGGGGACCAGATTGACGTTCGCTTGGGTCACGCTGGGGGACAGCAAGACCTGTTTTCGGCGCTGAATACCGCTGGCTTCCAGGATGGGGCTGTGGTCTGGGTGTCCCAATTTCAAACTGTGGCTGCCCCAATTCAGATCCTGTATCTGAGCATCCCTCAGGATCAGCCGATCGTCAGCTATCCCCGCTGTCTGGTGGTGGCGGAGGCGGCCAGTACCCTGACCCTGATCGAGGATTTCTACGGCACTGGCACCGGGGATCACCTCAATACCAGCGTGACGGAAGTCTGGGTGGATGACACTGCCCAGGTCAACCATGTCCGTCTCCAGCGAGAGGGATCCGGGACGTTCCACATCGGTAAAACAGCGGTGAGCCAGGGGCGGGACAGTCGCTATGTCACGACCGCCATTAGCCTTGGAGCCCGGTTGTCGCGCCACAATCTGGAGGTGACCCAGCGGGGGCCACAAACCCATACGGAACTCCATGGCTTAAGTGCGATCGCGGATACCCAACTGGCGGACACCCACAGCCTGCTGGCCCTCACCCATCCCCATGGCACCGCAGAGCAACGCCACAAATGCATCATCGATGGCCGCGCCCACGCTGTCTTCAACGGCAAGGTAGAGGTATCCCGCACCGCCCAGCACACCAATGCCAGCCAGATCAACCGCAATCTGCTGCTGTCGGATAAAGCCCGGGTAGATACCAAGCCGGAGCTAGACATCGTGGCGGACAATGTCAAATGCGCCCACGGAGCCACCGTCAGCCAACTCGATGATGACGAGTTGTTCTACCTCCAGAGCCGGGGGATTAACGCAGAGGAGGCCCAGAAGCTACTGATCTACGGCTTTGCCATGGACATCATCCACACCATCCCCATCCCTGCCCTGCGCGATGACCTCATGGCTGCGGTCGTAAAAGCCATGGCATAGAGCCAGGAACCCACCCCGCCCTTCGGGCACCCCTCCCAAGAGGGGATGTTAGGAGGAGATTTGTTGAGCACAGCAAGGCAAGGGATTGCCCCTACGGAAATAGTCGCAATACTCCACCACCCCCACTCCCTGGCAGGGCGAGCACCGCTCGCCCCTACCGCGCTCCCCCACTCCCCAATCCGGGGCACCCGGCGACAGCAGGGCGGGTTTTGAGCCTCCCATCCCGGATTCCCCATTA
>NZ_KI913949.1:1421100-1470372 GCF_000332095.2 Leptolyngbya sp. PCC 6406
CCCAATCCCCCACTCCCCCACTCCCCCACTCCCCCACTCCCCCACTCCCATGCCCCTCACCGCCACCCCTACCCTCGCCACCCAATACCGCGATGACTTTCCCATCCTGAAGCAGGAGGTGAATGGCCATCCCCTGGTGTATTTCGACAATGCGGCTACCTCTCAAAAGCCGCAGGCGGTGTTGGCGGCGATTCAGCGCTACTACGAACAGGACAATGCCAACGTCCACCGGGGGGTTCACGCCCTGAGTGGACGGGCCACAGATGCCTACGAGGGGGCGCGAGATAAGGTGGCGGCCTTTGTGGGGGCTGCGTCGCGGGATGAAATTGTGTTTACCCGCAATGCCAGCGAGGCCATTAACCTAGTGGCCTATGCCTGGGGCATGAGCCAGTTGCAAGCGGGGGATGAAATTATCCTGTCGGTGATGGAGCACCATAGTAATCTAGTGCCCTGGCAGTTCGTGGCCCAGCGCACGGGGGCGGTGCTGAAGTTTGTGGGGTTGACGGAGACCCAGGAATTTGACCTGGAAGCGTTTCGCAGCTTGCTAGGCGATCGCACCAAGCTAGTGGCGGTGAACCATGTATCCAACACCTTGGGCTGCATCAACCCGGTGGCGGAAATTGTTACCCTGGCTCATCACTACGGGGCCAAGGTACTGATTGATGCCTGCCAGAGTGTCCCTCACCTGCCCTTGGACGTGCAAGCCCTGGACTGCGATTGGTTGGTCGCCTCCGGCCATAAAATGTGTGGCCCTACTGGTGCTGGGTTTCTTCATGGCAAATTGGACATCCTGAAGGCTATGCCCCCCTTCTTGGGAGGCGGCGAAATGATCGCTGAGGTCTCTCTGGAGAGCGCCACCTATGCAGAGCTGCCCCATAAATTCGAGGCAGGCACCCCGGCGATTTGTGAGGCGATCGCCCTAGGGGCGGCGGTGGATTATTTACAGTCTGTGGGTATGGATGCGATCGCGGCCTACGAACATGACCTGACCGCCTATCTGTACCAACAGCTCACTCAAGTTCCAAGCCTCACCCTCTACGGCCCCCCACCCCAGGCCGATGGCAGTGGCCGCGCTGCCCTGGCCACCTTCACCGTGGAGGGGGTTCATGCCCAGGATCTATCGACCCTGCTGGATCAGTCCGGTATCGCTATTCGCTCCGGTCACCACTGCACCCAACCCTTGCACCGCATCCTCGGCGTTAGCTCCACTGCCCGCGCTAGCCTGTACTTCTACAACACCTGTGCGGAAATTGACCTGTTCATCACCGCCCTGAAGGACACCATCCAGTTCTTTGGTACGGTGTTTGATGAGGATTAAAGATGACTAGTCCTGGGCGGTGTAAAGACTCTACCCGTTCTATTGCGGCACACCTCGGCCCCTCACCGTTCGGCTGAGCTCACGCCGAAGCCCTAGCCCTGCCCCAAGGGGAGAGGGGACCGGAAAATATGGGGCTGGTACAGCGTCAAGTTTGATTTTCGGGATTCCGTAGCGGTGAATCACGCTAAGGCGTGATTTCGCCTTTTATGTCGCTTGCGAAACGCAAAGCAGAGCAATGCACCTGAGAGGGGCTGTTGGAAATTCAGTGATCTGAAGTATTTGCCAGGAGAGCGGTGGGGAGGGTTTGATTCAGCTTGCCGCTGCGGAATCCTTCTAAATCGAGGGTGATGTAGGTGAACCCATAGCCTTGAAAGGTGGTAACAAGGGCGGGGAGATCGGTGTTCTGGATAAAGGTGACAATCTCCTGGGTGGGCAGTTCAATGCGGGCGGTATTCTCCTGCGATCGCACTCGCAAGTCCCGGAATCCCAACTGCCGCAGGTAGCGCTCACAGCGAGCGACACGCTGGAGCTTTTCTGGAGTGATGGCTTCCCCATAGGGAAACCGAGAACTGAGGCAGGGCTGGGCGGGTTTATCCCACCAGGGCAGCCCTAGGGCGCGGGCAATTTCTCGCACCTCCAGCTTGGTGATACCAACTTCAGCTAGAGGGGAACGTGCCCCTCGCTCCTTCGCCGCCTGGATTCCCGGTCGATAGTCTCCCAAGTCGTCGGCATTCACCCCATCCACGACATAGGGATAGCCCCGGTCTAAGGCCAGGGGTTTGAGGGTGTCGTGGAGTTCACTTTTGCAAAAGTAGCAGCGGTTGACAGGATTACTGGCGTATTGGGGGTTGTCCAGTTCGTGGGTCTGGACAATCTCGTGGCGAATCCCGATTTCTGCGGCCTGAATCTGGGCTGATTCTAGGTCATCTGGCATCAGGGAGGGGGAATTGGCAGTGATGGCTAGGGCACGATGTCCCAGTACGTCATAGGCTACCTTTGCCACGAGGGTACTGTCGATGCCCCCCGAATAGGCCACTAACACTGGCCCCATCTCCGCCAATAGCGATCGCAGTGCCGCTAATTTCGCTTTGTTTTCCTTAGCGCCCGCTTCCGTACCCACCGCTGACCTCCTAACTCCAGTCTTCCGCCTAGCCTAACGAACCCCTTCTAAAACTGCCGTCGCGCAAAAATGGCACTGGTTAGAGTTAGCAACAGGGCAATGTACAGCAATCCGTAGAGCAGATTCCCCAGCAACTCCCCGGTAGTGGGCAATAGATCGAGGCCATAGACTGCCTGATTCCGCAGGTTCAGGCGCTCTAGGTCCGGCAGCACCAGATATAGGCCACTGGTGACCCGTTGGATGGTCGGATTTTCGCTGATTTCCCCGAGGGCAAGGATATCGGTGCTGAGGTGCCCCATCAGATACACCGCAAAGGTCATCAAAGTGGCGAGTAGAGAACTGGTGAAGACGCCAAATAGCATCGCCACCGCTGTCAATAGGGCCATCTCTAGGAAGGTGAAGACTACCGCCAGCAGCAGACTAGTGAAACTGTAGGAAATGGCACTGAGGCTCAGGACTCCTAAGTAAAGCACCAGCAGTAGGCCCAAGAGCACCACTAACACCGCTGCCAGTCCCAGGTGTTTGCCGAGGATAAACTCTCCTCGACTAACGGGTTTGGCAATCAGCACCAGTACAGTGCGCTTTTCGATTTCCTTGTTGATGAGTCCAGTGCCGACAAAAATGGCCACCAACAGCCCCAGAACGTGAATGCCAGCAAGGCCGAGATCCAGCGTGATTTTGTCGTGGGCACCCGCTGCCACCTCCGGCAACAGGAGCATTGCGGCCCCCATCACCAAAGCATAGAGGGCCACCAGGTAGAGGACGCGATCGCGAATTACCTCCAGAAACACATTGCAGGCAATCACCCAGATACGCAATACCGTCATCGCCATACTGCAATAGCCACGTAAATGGTCACGTAATATTCAACTCTTGATTTTCAATCAAAGCTGGGTGTCTTTCTACCTCCAGCATCCCCCATTTTCCCTAATCCCCCTCAGCCTGCAATGGACTGGGGTTTACCTAGACGTTTGGGAATTTCCAGATTACAGGTTACCTGGGCCAAAACCGTAGGCGGCGGCGCGTCCGGCGGCGGCGGCGATCCTTCGGACCGTGGGGCTTGGGGTCGGGGTGCTTGGGGACGAATCAGACAGATCTTCTCCAAATAGTACCCTTCAGGGCTGGAGCTAGGACCGTTCCACACTGCCATGAGAGACAAGTCATAGCCATTCTCCCGACTATGGGGACGGGCCTGGAGATGCCACATCTCTCCCTCGGCGGAATTAACCAACACAGTTTGAGTTTCGGCGCGAATTTTCTCCATCTGGCCATTCAAGTTCAGCAGCCAGCGTTCTACCCAGGGCCAAGGAGTGTCGTTGAGTTCCGCTTTAATGCGTTCTTCGGCGGCAATCAGCAGGGGAATACCCCCAGATCGACTTCCGGAGTCTGTTGCTAGGCGTGTGACAAAGCCGCTGCCAGTGAAGTTGTCTGTAGCCAAGGTGGGGTATTCCTTGAGCCAACTCTGTAGCCGAAAATAAAACTGAAACCAACTACTAAACAACACCGCTAGCAGTAGCATCAAAACCAACTTCTGGCGTACTCCCGGTAGGGGGTTCTTAGGCTTAAGCTCCCAATCTACGAGGACGGGCAGGGCTGCCAACCCCACAGACACCAGTGGCCAGAGGACCAGAGCGTTGGCAAACTCAGCGCCGGGAATCAGATCATGAAAATAGGTACAGACAATTGCCCCCGCTACCCAAGGGGCAATGGGAATCCCGAAGGGGCGCACCTTCCTGGCCTCTAGAAACCAGGCGATGCCCAAGGTCCAAAAGCCCCAACTACTGGTGGTGATGATGAACTGGGTGATCTCCGTGGTACCAGAGAAGCGCGCAATCCAGGACATGGCCCAGGAAAACAGGGCCAAGTACATTAGGGTCTGCCAAGCAAAGTACTGCTGGGGCAGAAAGAAACCGGTGATCTTGTTCCACAAGTCTTGCAAGATCTTAATCACAGGCCCCCCTCCAAACGATGGCGCAGGAGTAGCAGTACCAAAATGGCACTGAAGCTTAAGGCGTTGGCATGGAGAATGGCAAGGATGTAGGCTGGGGTTGTCTTCTGAGTCTGAGGGTTCTGACGCAAATCTCCAAAGCCTCGTCGGCGAGATAACTTGGGGGCTTGGGTGGGACGAATCGGAACCCCTAGGAGTTGGGTCAACCACTCCAGACCCTTAACCTTCAGCCCAAAAGTCAGAAAAAATACGCCTAGGCCCGCTGCGACCACTAAGGGCGTTAGGCTGTTGAGCAAGGCGTTGTCGTAAAATCGACCAAATAGAACGTAGCTGATGATCTGGGTGCGTAGGGCTGCTGGAACCAGGGGTTCTAGGCTTAAAAACAGCAGCCATCCCAGTGCTGTGGCAAAAAGATTCAGACTGGCGGCATAGCGAATGCTAGGTTGAAAGCCCAGCCGCAATCTTTGCCGCAGCATACCTGCCTCCAGTGCGATCGCAACCAGTAGCAACAAGCTCTGGAACACCACCGCCCGCAGCGGTACTACCGCTGCCTCATTCACCAGTAAATCGAATGGCATCGCTCCGTTACACCCGTATCATCCTTGCCTTTGCGGCTATGTTCTTGGCATTTGGCCCCAGGTACGATGGCTCAGGAACCCAGGAGAGCCTCATCTCTTTGTTGCCCTAATCTAAGGCTTTGTTGCCCTAATCTAAGGCTCACCCTAAGGTCCAGGGCTCACCCTAGCCTACTTAGAGTGTCCCAGAGAGTGTCCCAGCTAAAGACTTGTCCAGCATGGTCATCCAACGATCCAGGGATACAACTCCAGGGATACAACCTCTAGAGCAGTAAGCGTAATCGACCCACGGGATGATTTTCTAGATGGAATACTCTTAGGCATAAGGGTATCTCCTCTGGAGGCGTTTCGCTAGAATTTGGGACTGGGGCTTTGGGGTAAGGATAAATCGATGTTTAGGGATTTTGTAGGGTTTTAGAGCGCATGGTTAGAACTGGCATCGGGATTCGCACGGCCCAACGCACTAGCGAGCGACTGGCAGGACAACTCCATGTCTACGACGGAGAGGGCAAGGGCAAGTCCCAGGTGGCACTGGGGGTGGTACTGCGCTCCATTGGGCTGGGGATTCAGACCTTTATGGAGAGTCGGGTGCTGCTGCTGCGGTTTCTCAAGGGTCCAGGACGCACCTATGACGAAGATGCCGCCATTGAAGCCCTCCAGCGGGGATTTCCCCATTTAATTGATCAAGTCCGCACCGGGCGAGCAGAGTTCTTTGATGCCGATGGCATTACCCGCTTTGACAAGCAGGAAGCCCAGAGGGGATGGGATGTGGCCAAGGGTGCGATCGCATCGGGCCTCTATTCTGTGGTAGTGCTAGACGAAATCAACCCGGTTTTGGACCTAGGGCTATTACCCATCGACGAGGTGGTGCGGACACTCCAGCGCAAGCCAGAAACCTTGGAAATTATTGCCACGGGACGGGGAGCCCCCCAACCCTTACTGGATATCGCCGCCCTCCATTCAGAAATGAAGTCCCGCAACCCCCGTGCTGCTGACTATCCCGGCATTGAGGGCGTGGAAATTTACACCGGGGACGGTAAAGGTAAGTCCACCAGTGCCCTAGGTAAGGCACTTCAGGCCATTGGACGCGGCATTAGTCAGGACAAATCCCACCGAGTGCTGATCATGCAGTGGCTCAAGGGAGGACAGGGGTATACGGAGGATGCCGCGATCGCAGCACTACGCCAGAGCTATCCCGCTCTGGTAGATCACCAGCGCTGTGGTCGAGATGCCATCGTTTGGCGGGGCCAACAGCAGGAAATCGACTATGTAGAGGCGGAGCGGGGGTGGGAACTGGCCACCACCGCCATCGCGTCCGGCCTCTACAAAACCATCATTCTGGACGAACTCAACCCCACCGTAGATCTAGAACTCCTGCCAGAGGAGCCCATTGTCCAAGCACTACTACGGAAACCTCGGGATACGGAGGTGATTATCACAGGCCGTTGCAAAAATCCCCCTGCCTACTTTGAGCTGGCCAGCACCTTTTCGGAGGTATTTAACCACAAGCACTATGCCGAGAAAGGCGTTGATCTGAAGCGGGGCGTCGATTTTTGATCCGAATCCTATCCCGAGAAAGATGTTGATCTGAAATGCCCCATCGGGTGAACCAAAAAAAACGGTGTTGCCAATGTAAAACTTAAGCTTAGGGTGGGCATCGCCCACCGTCGATCAGTATCCCGCACAAAAATTTGTCCACCCCGCCCCATCGATTTTGGGTCTAAATTCTGTAATTGCCTGGAGAGAAGGGGTAGCTCCCCACAATCATTGAGGAAGATCCTATGAGCAGTGATGACCACCCCCTATCGGGGCAGGTAGAGGCTTCAGGTGCGGCAGAGCCATCCTCTAAAAAATCCTTAGATGAGGATCCGGAGCTACCGCCTGAGCTAGAACCAGAGCTTGCCTTCGCACTCGATTCAACCCCCGACAGACTAGGTGGGCCGTTCGCCAGTCCATTAGCTAGCCCATCAGGACCGGGCCACCAGCCCCTAGAAGACCGGATCAAACTCCCTAAATCCGCCGCCAACAGTCCCCCCTATACCTATGCCCTAGAGGATCTCCAGGCTCTGCGGCGGGCGATCCAAGATAGTCACCTGGTGCAGTTGGCGTTCTATTTTTTAGACTACATTTTGCGGGCGCAGACCGCCCTCTTTGAGCAAATCCACAGCCGTAAGCAGTTACCGCGCATCATTCCCGCCATGGCGTTGCTCTGTATGCTGCTCTCGGGCTTGTACGGCGTGGTGATGGGCTCCTACAACGGCTTTTTTCAGGCCATTTCCTCCGGCATCAAGTTGCCCATTCTATTTTTGCTGACGGCGTTGATCTGTGTGCCCTCCCTCTACACCTTCAATGTGCTGCTGGGGCAACGATTCCGCTTTCTCCAAACCCTAGCGTTGATGGTGATTACCCTGGCCACCACCAGCATTTTGCTCGTAAGTCTGGCCCCCATTGCCCTCTTTTTCACCCTCACCACCCCAGATAACTACCAGTTTTTACTGCTGCTGCACGTCCTGATTTTTGGGTTGTGCGGTGTCTATGGCGTGCGCTATCTCTATCGTGGCTCTGCCTACATTGCCTTTCGTATGGAGCAGCCCCTTAACAACACGCTGTTGAGGATTTGGATGGCCATTTATGCCGTGGTAGGGATGCAGTTGGGCTGGCGATTACGTCCCTTTGTCGGCAGTCAGGGGATGCCTTTTGAGCTACTGCGGGGGGAGGTGGATGGGAATTTCTACATTGCGGTCTGGCGAGCTCTGATGGAGATTCTGAATTCTTAGGAACCCGGATCCTTATAATGTGTAATTCTTGTGGGTCAGGCATCTTGCCTGACCATGGATAGCCTTTCTCACTCAGGTTAAGTACAGGCAAGGGGCTTAAGCGGGTTAAGTACAGGCAAGGGGCTTAAGCCCCTTGTTCGTCGAAGTGTCCCTAGATTAATCTCCCTGGATTTATTCTGGGGACTCTTCATTGACGGCAACATCCGGGGCGATCGCGTCTCCACTATCTCCATGGTTGGCTACATCAGCACCATTAATTCCGTCCCCATCCTCTTCATCCTCATCTAAAATCTGGGGCACGGCGGCGACGGCGGCGATCGCATCGTCCTCATCCAACCGCTGCACCCGTACCCCTTGGGCGGCGCGGGATTGGATCGAGATGGCATTGATACGCTGGCGAATGATGATGCCCCGGTTGGTCACCAGCATCAGTTCCTCCGACTCATTCACCACCAGTAGTGCCACCAGGCTGTCATTATCCAGGCGGAATTTCAGGGCTTGTAGCCCCATCCCGGCCCGGTTTTGCAGACGGAAGAGGGAAACGGGTACCCGCTTACCCATGCCCCGCGCTGTGATCACCAGCACCCAGGGGCCTTGGCTATTGGCTGCCGCCTCTTCACTGTCTTCGTCATTGCCCTCCGCCTCCGCCAGGGCCACGGCATCGGTAATTTGGGAGGGCAGCACATCCATGCTGATCAACTCATCCCCATTGCGCAGGTTCATGGCCCGCACCCCCCGCGTGGGCCGCCCCAGGGGCCGCAGTTGGTCGTCGTCGGCCTTGAAGTGGATGGCCATACCGTGGTTAGAGCCGATCAGGATGCTGTCGCTGGTGCGGCCTAGACGCACCCACCGCAGTTCGTCCCCCTCCTCTAGGGAAATGGCGATCAGGCCATTGGCACGAATATTGCTAAAGGCAGAGAGGGCGGTTTTCTTAATAAAGCCTCCCCGCGTCAGCATGATCAGGTACTCGTCATCGGTGAAGCCCTGTACCGCGAGGACGGAGGTAATTTTCTCCTCCTTGGGGATGGGCAGCATTTGCACAATGGGCACTCCCTGGGCAGCGCGGGAGCCTTCGGGGACTTGGTAGGCTCGCAGGGAATAGGCGACACCGCGATCGCTGAAGAACAGCACATGGTCGTGGCAGCAACAGGTGATGAAATGCTGGATACCATCGTCTTCCTTGATTCGGGCTCCAGCCTTGCCACGGGTGGCGCGGCTTTGGGCCTCGAAGGTGGTGACGGGCATCCGCTTGATATAGCCGTATTCCGTTACCAGAATCACCACTTGTTCGTTGGCGATGAGGGAAATGTCCGTCAGTTCGGAGTCGTCTCGCTCAATCACCGTGCGGCGAGGATTGGCATAGCGATCGCGAATGTAGGCCAGTTCCGTTTCAATGATGCCTAGAATCCGTTCCCGACGAGCCAGGATGTCTTCTAGGTCAGTAATTTTGGCCCGCAGGTCTTCGTGTTCCTGCTGGATTTTGTCCGTTTCCAGGGCCGTGAGCCGCCGCAACTGCATTTGCAAAATGGCATCCGCCTGCATTTCCGAGAGGCCATAGGAACTAATCAGTTCTTGTTTGGCGGTGGGGGTATCGGCGGCATGGCGAATCAGGGCAATGATGGCATCCATGTTGTCCAGGGCAATCAGGTAACCCTGGAGGATGTGATCTCGCTCCTCGGCCTTCCGCAGTTCGTAGCGGGTACGGCGGGTAATGGTCTCCACCCGGAAATCCAGAAACACCTCCAGCATCCGCTTCAACCCCAGCAGTTGGGGCTCCCCGTCCACCAGGGCCAGCATGTTAACCCCGAAGTTGTTTTGCAGGGGGGTCTGCTTATAGAGGTTGTTGAGCACCACTCGGGGATAAGCGTCCCGCTTTAGCTCGATGACGATGCGCATCCCGTCGCGATCGCTCTCGTCGCGAATGTCGGAAATGCCCTCCAATCGCCGCTCGTTGACCATTTCGGCGATGCGCTCGATCATCGCCGCCTTGTTGGTCTGGTAGGGCAACTCCGTAATGATAATGGCATCGCGATCGGGGCGACCCCGCTGTTCCAGGGTTTCAATGGCAGCTACCCCCCGCATGGTAACGGAACCCCGTCCCGTGGTGTAGGCATCGCGAATGCCACTGATACCTAGGATTTGTGCCCCAGTGGGGAAGTCGGGGCCAGGGATTAGGGCAATTAGCTCATTTAGGGTAATCTCCGGGTTGTGGATCAGGGCAATCACCCCATCCAGCAGTTCTCCTAGGTTATGGGGGGGAATGTTGGTGGCCATGCCCACGGCAATGCCGGAGGAGCCATTCAGTAAAAGTTGGGGAATCCGGGCCGGTAGCACCAAGGGCTCCTGCTGGGAGCCGTCGAAGGTATCGCCAAACTCCACTGTGTCGGACTCGATATCCTGGAGTAGGGCATCGGTGGTGAGGGCTTGGAGGCGACATTCTGTATATCGCATCGCCGCTGGGGGATCATTGTCCACGGAACCGAAGTTACCGTGGCCGTTGATCAATGGCCATCGCATGGAAAAGTCCTGGGCCATGCGCACCAAGGCATCGTATACCGCTGTATCCCCGTGGGGGTGGTATTTACCCAGCACTTCCCCGACCACACGGGCGCATTTCCGAAAGGGGCGATCCGCCGTCAATCCCAGTTCGTGCATGGCGTAGAGAATGCGGCGATGGACGGGCTTGAGTCCATCCTTGGCATCCGGTAAAGCGCGCCCCACGATCACGCTCATGGCGTATTCCAGATAGGAGCGAGACATCTCGTTCCGCAAATCTGTGGGGATGATACTCATGGGGTAAAAAGCTCCAAAATCGCAAGTATTCAGTCAAAAGTCCGGAAGTTGAGTCGGATAGGACTCTATAGCACCGAATACGTTGCAGAAACTGCATTACTGCGTATAATATCCTATCACATTTTCCAGGGTTTGGGGGTGGCGGATCGCGGGGATCGCTCTTGCCCTATCCGGTCTCTAGCCGTTGCTATTCCTGAGGTTTTACCCCATGCCCCCTACGCTGTCGGTGTTCTACTCGGATGTTTTTCTGGAGCATGATACCGGTTCCTTCCATCCCGAAAATCCCGGTCGTCTGACCGCTGTGGTGCAGGCGCTCCAAGCTGCCCCTTTTGCCTCCCAATTGCGCTGGCGATTGCCCCCGAGGTTACAGGATCGGGATCCGCTGCCGGCAATTCGTTACCTCCATAGCCTGCACTACATCAGCGATGTGGAGCATCTAGCGGAAACTGGGGGCGGCTCCTTGGATCCGGATACCCCCGTTTCGCCCCGCAGCTACGAGGTGGCGTTGCTGGCGGTGAATGGTTGGCTGGCGGCGGTGGATCAGGTGGTGATGACGGGGGAGCCTGCCTTTGTCTTGGCTCGTCCCCCGGGTCACCATGCTCTCAGCGATCGCGCCATGGGGTTTTGCATTTTTGCCAATGCTGCGATCACGGCCCATTACGCCTTGGCCCAGGCCGGTATTGAGCGCGTCGCCATCCTGGACTGGGATGTTCACCACGGCAATGGCACCCAAGCCCTAGTGCAAAACAATCCCGCCATCGCCTACTGCTCCCTGCACCAATTTCCGGCCTACCCTGGCACTGGAGCCGCCCGCGATCGCGGCCCCCACGGGACTGTTTTGAATCTACCCATGGCTCCCGGCAGCACCGTGACAGAGTACCAAGCCGCCTTTGACACCGCCGTGATCCCGTTTCTGCAATCCTTTCAACCGGATCTGCTGATCATCAGTGCGGGCTATGATGCCACCCAGGCAGATCCCCTGGCCAGCATTGCCCTACAACCCCAGGACTATGGCCTCTTTACCCGTCTGTGCCAAAACGTGCAGCCCCGAATCATGTTTGGCCTAGAAGGAGGCTATGACTACTCGGCCCTAGCCCAATCCATCGTCGCCACCATCGGCGCTTGTTTAGAGGATTACTGAGCCTTGCAGTGGTAGCAATTAACTAGTACCGCAGGGCGTAAATCAGCCCACTATTGTTGCACCAGCCCAACATTTTCCGGTCCCCTCGCCCCCTGGGAAAGGGCTAGGGAGAGGGGCCGAGTGTGCCACGATGGAACGGTCAGAGTATTTACGCCACACACCCTAGTTTAGATTCCAGAGCCACCTAGAAATTCCTCAATGATGCGATCCTGGAGGCGGCAGCTTGAGGAGACATCCCCTGCCCCCGCCATTGCCAGCACCTTCTCGGTCTGTGGCAGATTTCCCATTTGTAGATCCCTCGGCAGATCTCCCGTTTTTAGCGCTTCGATCTCCTGCTCCAGAGCCTCCAGCCGATCCACCAAAGCCCGAATCACCTGGGCCTCGGAGTCCGGTAGGCGACCATGCTCCAAAGGCTCCACCCGCTCTCCAGAGCGATAGACAATCCGTCCCGGCACCCCCACCACAGTGCAGTCGGCAGGAACATCTCTGAGCACTACGGAGCCTGCGCCAATACGGACACTATCGCCCAATTGAATATTCCCCAGAACCTTGGCCCCCGCCCCTACTACCACGTTTTCGCCCAGGGTCGGGTGACGCTTGCCCACTTCCTTGCCCGTGCCCCCCAGGGTGACACCCTGGTAGATCAGGCTGTAGTTACCAACGATGGCGGTTTCGCCAATCACAACCCCCATGCCATGGTCGATGAATACTCCACAGCCAATGGTGGCTCCGGGATGAATTTCAATCCCCGTCAAGAACCGCGCCACGTGGGAAATCAGGCGGGGAAAAAAGGGCAGTCCCATCGACCATAATCCATGGGCCACCCGGTGGAAGATTAAGGCTTGCAGTCCGGGGTAGCAGAACAGGACTTCCAGCCAGTTGCGGGCTGCCGGGTCACGGTCAAAAATGATCCGAAAATCCGCTTGCAATGTCTTTAGCACGGACCCTGCCTCTTCTTTAATTCCCTAATTTCCTGTCCGAACTATCCTAGCGTTTGGCTAGCCTAGCTCTTTCTAAAATTATTCTCGCCCCCAATTGCCATCAGTTACAAGGGGTAACGAGGAAAGGCAATTCTTGAATTTATAGATAAACTGCGTATGCTTGGGGTGGCTACGGGCTATCCAGTAACTCACTATTCAGGAATGGAACACTAGGGGTAAAGCAATGTATCCCCATCCATGGGCCAAAACAACTAGATATGGATTGATCGTAGACCTGCCCTGGATGCTGGGTATGGCAGGTGCGATCGCGGCGGTGACCCTGACCCTACCAGCCCAGGGCGCGGTGCTGGAGAACTGGTCCTTTGACCCAGATAGTCGCCAACTGGTACTGACCTTACCCAGCAACATCACCCCCACCTATTTCCTGCTGGCGGAACCCGCCCGCATCGTCCTGACAATTCCCAATACCCAACTGGGCAATGTCCCCCTATCGCGGTACTACAGCGGAGCCATTCGGGGGATTCGGGTTTCCCAGTTTGACGGCAACACCACCCGCATCGTGGTGGAACTGGCCCCCAACACCGTTTTAGATCCACGCCATGCAGAGTTATCTTCTACCAGCGTCCCCAGCGGAAATCGCTGGGTGTTGCGACCTTTAGTCGCGGATGCGGGAGCGACGGTGGCGACGGCACCACCAACCGCGACCACGCCCATTCCGCCCCCCCCCGCCATTCCCAGTTCGACTCCCCCGACTCCGGTGTCGCCACCGCCTAGTGCCAGTCCTGGGCCAACTGCAATCGCCCCCTTGGGCGAGTCCGTGACCATCGCCCCAGATCCCACCCCATCCCCGGTGACAGTCCCTGACACCGCCAGTTCCATCACCCCTGACCCGATCGAGATTCCCGTAATTCCCCCTGCGGCTGCTCCCCCGGTCACTGCCCCGGCAACGACCACACCCCCGACAGCGGCAGTTCCGCCCACAGCCCCTACCACTGTGGCTCCGGCTTCCCCGGAACGCCCTGCCAGTCCTAGCCCGGTCACGAGTACCCCAGCTCCGGCATCCAGTGGGGTTTCCCCAGCCCTGCCGGGACTGCCGGAAACAGGAACCGCTGTCGCCGTGGGTGCAGCACAGTCACCCATCGCCCCAGCCTACACCGCTGATGATGGCATCCGCACCGACGCCAGTGCCCTCTTGGGATCCGCCACTCCGATGGATCAGCCGCCGGAAGCGCTGCCCATTGCGCCCTTTGGCTCCTCGGGACAACCCATCGTAACGGTGCCAACCCTAGACAGCAGTGCCCCGCCATCCTCGAATCCCCCTCAGGTTGTGGTGCCGCCAATTTCAACCGTTCCCGTAGCTCCCGCAGCCCCGGTTCCGGCAACACCTCCCTCGGCAGTTCCAGCCCCGACATCCCCAATCCCCGAGCGCCCCTCCACGCTAGCGGTGCCGCCGCCAACGGCTCCCCCTGCCGTTGAACCTCTAACTTCGCCCCAGTCTCCAGTGAGACCCAGTCCTGCGGTGACCAGCGCCCCAGAATCTCCCCCGGCGTCCCCAGTGGCAGCTCCAGAGTTGGAGCCCTCACCCCCCGCATCACCAACGACCGTTGCCCCCCTATCTTCCTCGCCCCCCTTCCTGGAAGGGACTGGTACAACACCTCCAGCGCCGCCCCCCCGCCCCGCTCCGAGTGGGGATGCTACAGAGAACACCATTCCCTTTGGCGCACCCCTACCAAGTCAGGTACGTGTTGCCCCCGCCCCAGAGGCGGGACTAGAGGCGGGACTACCCTTGGGAACCCGTCTCCAGTTGCGCTACCCCGGCAGCAGCCCCCTAGTGCTAGATCGTCCCGATCCCTGGTATGAGGTTTTGATTGTGGCGGAGGATGTGCGCCATCCCACAACAGGAGTGGTGTTGGTCGCGGAGGGGACTCCGGTACTGGGGCGCTTTGAGGGCAATAATCGCCGGGGGCAGCGCTTTGTCTCCCAGGTGATCTTGCAAGGAGACAATCGCGAACCCCTGTCTGCCACTTCTCCTACCCTACCGGGGACACCCCAGGGCGGCGGCAATCTACTCACCAATACGGGCATTGGGGCCGCTGCCATTACGGTCCTGTCTGGCTTTTCTGGGGTGGGACTGTTGGGGGGAGCCGTTCTAGGAGCCGCCACAGGCTACGCCACAGGCCCCCAAATTGTGACGATTCAACCGGGTCAAATTATCGAAGCGGAGGTCATTGCCCCTTCACCTCCTGCCCCCTGAGCCGCCGTCATGATGGCGGAGCAGTCCAATTCCCCTGCACACACGGGCTCGGGGAAGGAAAAGTGCTGAAGCACACGGGGATGGATTTCGCCAAACTGTCCAGCAGGCTGGTCCCCGATCCACACCGTCGCCGCCCGCCCCGGTAAGTAGTAGGGAGCACGGCATTCCGTCAGGCTATAGGACACCCCCAATGCCTTTAGCAGCGTCTGCACATAGGACTTGGCACCACTGAAGGCGGCACGGGCATCGAGGCTGGCAAAGCCCCAATACAGGGTTTCAGTGATGGTAGGCAGGGACTCAGGATTCACATCGGTAGGACTAGGAAGGTGCAATGGCCCCTTTGGGTCTGTCCTTGACCATCGCAATTGCAGCACCTCACCCGTTTCATAGATATTGATGGGCTTGGGAGCGTTGATATTGCGAGAGAGAATCTCCAGCAGCCCCGCTTGCAGGGTGGTGCGGGTGGTACTGAAGCTGCGGCTTTTAGCATTGCCAATCTGCACCGGGTTGCTCACTCCCCCCGGATTCTCGGTATCTGCAAACAGCGCCATCAGTTCCGGGTCCGTGAGGATAAAGCTTTTCACCTCCATCAGCCCCATGCGCTGGGCTAAATCCCCCACCTGAGCCACAAACCCCTTCAGGACATCGGCCTTTCCTGTATAGAACTGGACAGCGGTGGGGTCAGGACGCATCGTGTCGATACCGATGGCCACTAACAGATCCCCTGCTAGGTCCACTTGACTCAAAATGTCGGTGCGGTAGGTGGGCACCAGCACCACATCCGTTCCAGTGGGATGCAAGTCCATACGCGACAGGTATTTCCCTAGGGCATGTTTGGGAATGGCACTGCCCATGATCTCATTCAAATATTTGGCGGAAAAGGGGACGGCCTTGGGGGTGAGGCTGGGGGTGACTTGGCTGGTTTCCTCGGTACGGACGACTACGGTTTTGACCACTGCTCCCGTATCCAGGAAGTTGTGGGCCAGGATATTAAGGGTATCCAGAACGGTCTGGGGCTGAATCCCGGTCACGTCGATCAGCAGGTTTTGCGTGTCGGCGCTCACCTGTCCTGGTCCTGCTCCGTTGATGATGGGGGGCATGGATAGGACGGTGCTGGTCTCGTCCCGCAACACGGGGACGAGATTCCCCGATGGCAGGGTATGGCGATAGAGCCGTCCGGCGGGATGGTCCGCCAGGATTTGGCGGGCGGTCATGGGCTGGTGGCCCTGGAGGGGAATGAAAGACAATTCATCCTGATGCAGGGCGGTGTAGTAGAGATCTCCGGTGACCTGATCTAGGTCGTAAACCCCAATGGCAATCTTCTTGCGCTGACGGCCAAAGGTTTGGGTCACCTTTTCCTGGAACTGGATCAGCACCTCTAGCCCGCCCGCTTGCAGGGAGGCGTTTTCCACGACTAGGGCGGCGATGTGGGGTCGCAGGGGGGTGACGTTAGCCGAAACGTGGAGGGTGCGACCCGAGGGACCAAGATCATCCGTCAGGTTGCGGGGCTGCCCATTGTAGATGTTGATAGCCCGCGTAAAGCCTTCGGCAGCTAGTAGGTCGGGCCGCTCCGCCGTCACCTCCACCTCTAACCCCTGATTGTGGAGGGTGGCGTCGAGGCCATAGTCAAAGGCTTGTTGGGCCAACTGTTGGGGAGGGGTCTGGGTCAGTCGTTGCAGGTAGGCCAGGGGAAAGGTGACGGTGGGCATGGGCTGCGATCGCGATGGGACTCACAAGGATCACTGCCATAGTAATCTCCCCTGGTTAGGAGCCAGAATTCAATCCAAAATTCGAAAAAGTTTCAGGAAATTTCCAGATAAAGTTCCAAAACGACCTTTTCCGGGGTAGTGCAGGGGCCAACATTAGGGGGCAATGCACCTTGGCCAAAAACTTTTAGAACGTTTCTGAGCTGAAAGTGTTCTATTTGCGCTAACTTGAACTACTCTTTTTTTGACGAATGTCTATGTCGCTGCTAAAGTCCCCCATAAATAACCTCTGCCGTTGAGATGGTTAGCCCTGCCCCGGCATTGGCATTCCTGCCCCGATCCACGCCTCAGAATATTTCAGAACATTCAGTTTCTATGAACCCTTCCCTGAAGTCTGACTCCATGCCCTACACCACCGCTACTGAGGCCAGCTCGGCGGGCAACTATGCCCCTTCAGTCCCCATTTCGGTGTATCGAGAGCTGGCCACGGAATTGCAAACCACCAAGGCTATGGTGGATGCCCTGAGTCGCCAAAATCAACAGTTGACCCGGCAGAACAAGCTCTTGCGCAATGAGATTTACCGCTTTGTCCAGTCGGCGGAGCAACTGGGGCAGTTTGCGGGTCTGGTTCCCCAGGATTCGGCAGTGGCTCCTGAAGCTCGGAGCATACCGAGGGTAGAGATAGAGAATCTAGAGGATGACCCCAGTCTGGAACTGACGGCTACCGCCCCATCAGTAATTCCCCAAGATCTTGCCATCGTGCCTCGGGAGCGGGAGGCCCAAAGTCCTCCCCGAGACGGCCAACGGCCCCGACCCAAGGTCTCTAGCCCCAAACCCAAGCTTTTTACTGAACAGCGGGACGACTATCGCCGCAGCCACGCTCCCAGTCCCCGATCCCAAGATTTGGGTAATCTCTGGCTAGTAACCACAATTCTGCTGGTGGTTTTCACCGCCTTTGGGGCAGGGTTCTTGATCATGCGCCCCCTACTGAACCGTTAGGGGATGTGATGGGGTGTGAGGGTGGTGGGGTGTATGGGTGATGGGGTGTATGGGTGATGGGGTAAATCCCGTAGGGGCGCGAGGCTTCGTACCCAATGCAGGATGCCGCCGTAGGGTGGTTGCCCGTCAGCCTGATCCCCAGGGGGCGGCAACCGTTAGGGCGAGAACCGTATCTCAAGCTACAGTATTGAACAGGCAGCCTCGATAGACATAGGGCTGCGCTGCCATTGTGCAGCGTTCTATAGGGAGGTTATGCATAGCAATGAAGAAAATTGAAGCGATTATTCGCCCCTTTAAGCTAGATGAGGTCAAAATTGCCCTCGTCAATGCTGGAGTTGTGGGCATGACGGTGTCTGAGGTGCGGGGCTTTGGCCGTCAAAAGGGACAAACCGAGCGCTACCGGGGATCTGAGTACACGGTGGAGTTTTTGCAGAAGCTGAAGCTGGAAATCGTCGTAGACGATGATCAGGTAGACATGGTGGTGGAAAAGGTGATTGCTGCCGCACGCACGGGCGAAATCGGCGATGGCAAAATCTTTGTAACCCCTGTGGATGAGATCATCCGCATTCGCACGGGCGAAAAGAATACCGCAGCAGTGTAATCTCTACCGTCGCGCCCTTTTCCGGCTGGAGGGGGGCGCGATGGTCAGAGACCGGCCCCAAGGGGCCATCGCATTTTAATTCCCCGTTTATTAAAATTCCCTGTTCACTAATGTTCCCTCTGGGTTCCGCCAGAATGGTTACGGGAGAGATATAGCGGTTCCCTAATGTATGAGGGACACCTCAACTTAATGACACTTTGACAAGCAAGGGGCTTAAGCCCCTTGCTTGTCCTTAACCCGAGGGAGAACCGCTATAGGGCGAGGAATTTTTGTGCTCCACAGAATGTCGGCTACTCCACGGCAAGTTGCAATATGTCCCATCAGCCTCCTGATCCTGAGGGTTGGGAATTCCCCATCCCCTTGGCCGATAGCGCCATCTCGGATCGACTAGAGCCCTACGGTCGCTTTGGGGTGCACCTGGGTCTAGAACGGATTCAAACCCTGCTGGCGGCTCTGGAGCACCCCCACCAGCGAGTGCCCTTTATCCATGTCGCGGGCACCAATGGTAAAGGATCCGTCTGCGCCTACCTGTCCTCGGTCCTAACGGCAGCAGGCTATCGCGTGGGGCGCTATACCTCCCCCCATCTGGTGAGTTGGTGTGAGCGCATCACCCTAAATGGGCGACCCATTGCCCCGGCTGAATTGGCAACGGTACTGGATCAGGTTAAGGCGGCAATTGCGCCGGATAGGGAAGCCCCCACCCAATTTGAGGTGATTACCGCCGCCGCATGGCTGTACTTTGCCCAACAGCGGGTGGATGTGGCGGTGATGGAGGTGGGCTTGGGGGGGCGTCTGGATGCTACCAATGTGGGCGATCGCCCCCTGGTGGCGGTCATCACCTCCCTCAGTCGCGATCATTGGCAGCGTCTTGGCCCTACCCTGGCGGATATCGCTAGGGAAAAGGCGGGGATTCTCAAGCCGGGATGCCCTGCTGTTGTCGGTCCCCTGCCCCCGGAAGCGGAGGCGGTGGTCACCGCCCGCCTCACCGCCCTGAACTGCCCCATGCGTCGCCCTGAGCCCGCTGTTGCCCTCGGGAACGGGATGGCCCAACTGGGGACGCTGACCTATCCCCTGCCGCTGCCGGGGGCGCACCAGTTGATTAATTCCGCGATCGCAGTTTCGACCCTAGAATTCCTGCGGTATCAGGGCTGGGCTATCCCTGATACCGCCATTACCGTTGGCCTAGGAGCAGCCCGCTGGCCCGGTCGCCTACAATGGCTGACTTGGCAGGCTCCTAGGGGAGAATGCTATCCCCTGCTCATTGACGGAGCCCACAATCCCGCCGCTGCCGCCGTTCTCCGCCAATACGTGGATACGATCTTGCCCTCCCTGAGCGGTCCTGGACCCAGTCCTGAAACTAATGGGGGGACCAGGGCCGAAACCGGGACCAAGACTAGGGCCGAGATCAGGGAAGAGGCAAGTCCCGAGGCTAGGGGGAAAACCCAGGTCGGCCCCGCCGTCACCTGGCTCATGGGTATGCTCAGCACTAAGGACCACACCGAGGTATTCCAGGCTCTCCTGCGTCCCGGCGATCATCTCCACCTCGTTCCTGTCCCTGGTCATTTATCCGCCACCCCAGAGGAACTAGCCGCGATCGCGACCACCGTCTGCCCCGATCTGGCTACGTGCCACACCCATCCGGATCTGGAAACTGGATTAGCCGCAGCTTTCCATGAAAATTCTGGCCTGACAGTCCTCTGCGGTTCCCTATACCTCGTAGGCCATGCCTTTGCCACCCAAGCGAGACGATTGATCCCGGCAGAGCCTCCGCTGTCCACGGTCAGGCAGGATGCCTAACCTACAAGACTTTTAAGTAGCCAAGTCTAATTAATTGTAAGAAGGGGTTTGGGGGCTGCGCCCCCAGGCAGGGGGCTTCACCCCCTCCACCCCCACTCACATCTTCTATTTAATTGCACCCACCTACTTAATAAAACCCTCATTGCTTATAGCGACATGTAGTTGGATTGCGTACATCCCTGAGGGCGCACAGCCGTGCGCTCCTACCATCCCTATCGTCCATCCCACTCGGCGGCGGCATCGGCGACCGCTTGATCCACCGTCTTCTGGCCCAGCATGGCAGCTTGGAGATTTTCGTAGACGGCCTTTTGCAGCGTCTTGATGTCCTCCATGGCCGGAATCAGGACTTCAGCGTCCTGCATTTGTCCAGCACTGACAGAGCGGGCAATGGACACCGGGGAGGCGTCGGCAGGGGGATCGGTGAAGTAGCTATCCTCTAGGGCCGCGACGGTGGAGGGGAGGACATTGGCAGCCTTGGCAAATTCGAGCTGATTGGCGTCGTTGGTGACATAGAGGGCAAACTTGAGCGCCGCATCGGGACTGTCGGTGCCCTGGGGAATGGCCAAGTTCATGACCGCGACGTTCTTTTTGCCCGTGGAGCCGCTGATCTGAGGGGCGCTGGCGGTGGCGGCTGCGATCGCGGGAGCATTGGTCTCGATGGTGCTAAGGAATTCCGCCCCCGAGGCGAGAATGGCCGTTTCCCCCGCTTGATACAGTTCCACCGCGCGACGGTGGCCCTGGGTCAGCACCTCCCGAGGGAGGAGTTCCTGCTGGAAGAGATCGGTCCAGTATTGAAACACCGCTTTGCCCTCGGGGGTATTAAAGGCGGCGTTGCCCACCTCATCCACTAGGGGCACCCCCATTTGCACAAAGGACTGGAGCACATCGGCGGCGTCCTCCGGCACAAAGGACAGGAAGAAAGCGTACTTACCCGTGGCGTCCTTGACTTGTTTGGCCACCGTCGCCAGCTCCTCGTAGGTCTGGGGAGGCTGACTCACCCCCGCCGCCTCAAACAGATCCTGGTTATAGAGGGTGACGCGGGTGGTCAGGTACCAGGGCAGGCCAAAGCTACTGCCATTGAGGGTATTGGCCTCCCAAATCTTGGGCAGGTAGACGGCCTTGTCTTCAGGGGCGATGCGATCGTCCAAGGACAACCAGGCGTTGCGGCTGGCCAATTGGGAGGCAAAGTCGGGGTTGAGGTTGACCACATCGGGGGCGGTGCCCGCTGACACGGCGGTCAGAATCTTGCTCTGCATGTCGGCCCAGGGCACATCCACCCAGCGCACAGTAATGTCGGGGTTTTCCGATTCAAACTGGGCGATCAGGTCGTTGAAGTAATCGGTGAAGTCGGGCTGGAGTTGCATGGTCCAAAACTCCACCTCTTGGCTGCCCTCGGCGGGACCGCTGGCATTGTCACCGGGAGAGCCACAGCTCACAATCCAGCTCAGCAAAAGTCCCATTAGGGCCAACAGTCCAAATCGTTTCCAAGCCCGTTGCGATCGCATCATTCCCTTACCCTCCCTTAATTCCCATGGCCAACCCTGAGACCTGTTACCAGAGCAAGATTCTAGCCTAGAGCAAAACCTGTACCTTACTGGCACAGGTGCGGGCGCGATCGCGGGCAGTCTCCACCGTATCCCCCAGGGCCAAGGCCACCCCCATGCGACGATTGCGGTGGCAGCGGGGTTTCCCAAACAGGCGCAGCTTACTAGTGGGCACCTGGAGCGCCTCCGCCATGCCCGTAAAGCGCGGCGCTTCACTACTGTCGGTGGCTAGAATCACCGCCGAGGCAGCGGGCTGGGTGAGGGTGATCTTGCCAATGGGCAATCCTGCGATCGCCCGCACATGTAGCTCAAACTCCGACATATTTTGACTCACCAAGGTCACCAGCCCCGTGTCATGGGGGCGGGGGCTCACTTCGCTGAAGTAAACCGTCTGGGGTTGACTCGCATCTCCGGCAATGAATAGCTCCACCCCGAACAAGCCCCACCCCCCCAACGCCTCGGTGACAGCAGCGGCCATGCGCTGACATTCGGCCCAGGTATCGTCATGGAGGGGGCAGGGCTGCCAAGATTCCCGGTAGTCACCCGCCTCTTGGCGGTGACCCACAGGGGGGCAAAAGTGGGTGCCGTCCTGAGCCCGCACCGTCAGCAGCGTGATTTCTGTTTCAAAGGTGACAAAGCCCTCCACGATGACCCGCTGGGCCTTGCCCCGCCCCGCCTTGCAGGCATAGTCCCAAGCCGCATCAATTTCACTGGCCTGCCGCACCAAACTTTGCCCCTTACCAGAGGAACTCATAATCGGCTTGACCACACAGGGCAACCCCACGGTGGTAACCGCTGCCCGGTATTCCTCCAGGGTTTCTGCAAAACGATAGGGGGAGGTCTGGAGTCCCAGTTCCTCAGCGGCAAGCCGGCGAATCCCTTCCCGATTCATGGTCAGGCGGGCAGCGCGGGCAGTGGGAATGACGGTCCAGCCTTCCTGCTCTAGATCCATCAGGGTGTCGGTGGCGATGGCTTCCACCTCCGGCACAATTAATCCTGGCTTTTCCGTTTCCACCAGATAGCGCACCCGCGTCCCGTCCAACATATCGATGACGTAGGCACGGTGAGCCACCTGCATGGCGGGAGCATTGGCGTAGCTATCCACGGCAATCACCTCTAAGCCTAGAGCCATGGCCTCTAGGGCCAGCTCCTTGCCCAATTCGCCAGAACCCAGTATTAGCAAGCGTTTAGCCTGATCTGAACCCGGTGCTCCCCAGGGGGATGTAGCCAGGTGAGAGGGGAAGTGATCCATAGGAGTCTCCTGTGGGTTTGTCTTGAGGTCAGGGGTCGGCGCAGGATGGTGCAGAGGCTACTATCGATCTTTTTACAGATCTTTTTTTAGAAGAGATGACCCACTTTTCGCAATTGTGTGTACTATCTCAGGTGAATCCGGCTTTCTGGGACGCCATAGCGACCCAGAGCCAGACGGGTAGGGGTGCATGGGGAGAAGCCGAGATCGCGCCAAGATCTATTCCGACTTCCACCTCGGAAATCGAGGGGATCTTAGCAGGGGTTTCTTAAGGTTTGTGTCTTGTTCGTCGCTATGGCGATTCTGGCCTAAATTGTGTACCATGCGTTAGCACAATTTTTGTAAACTTCGCCCTTTCAGCGATGTTGACATAGAGTATGTGCTCTAGCTTTAGCGATGGATATGATGGACGATTCATGCGGGTGTGAACGGAGACGGCGGTGAACATATTTAAGTCCCTATTTTCATCGAAGCAGCGGGGTGTTGGCGTTGAACTCACACCTGAGCGGGTAAATGTGGCCCGGTTGAAAAAGCAGGGGCAAAAGATCAAGCTGGAAAATTTGGCCTCGGTAGAGATTCCAGAGGGCGTTTTCCAAGAAGGGCAGATTTTGGACGCGCCCGCTATGGCCGAAGCCATCCAAACCGTGATGGCGGAGAGTCGTTTGAAGGTCAGGTACGCCACCACTGCGATTCCAGGGCGGGCCATTACCCGCGTGATCCCTGTACCGGCAGAGTTGGAAGAGAGTGAGTTGAGGGCCATGGTGCTGGAGCAAGAAGCCAGCCTATACCTTCCGTTTCCCCGAGAAGAGGCCGACGTAGACTATCAGAAATTAGGTTTCTTTGTAGACGAAGACGGGATCGAGAAGGTCCAAGTGTTGCTGGTCGCCGTTCGTAAGGAGGTTACAGACTCCTACGTGGAGACATTCCAGCAGGCGGGGCTGAATTTGAATGTGTTGGAAACCACCAGCTTCGCCCTGATTCGGACCATCCGGGAGCAACTGCGCCAGTTCACTCCCCAGGAGGCAGCGGCCATCGTAGACATTGGTTTTGAAAGTACAGAAATTTCCATTGTTGTGGATGGCATTCCCCATTTTTCTCGGGCGGTTCCCATCGGCACCTTCCAAATTCAGAGCGCCCTAAGTCGGGCCATGAATTTGCCTCCATCCCGCAATACCGATCTGCTCCAGGGCATGACGGTCCCCACGGGCTCCATGGACACCGTGGGCTCTCCCCAGCCGATGTCGGCGGGGGTTGGGGGCAACCCCGGCACGGCGGCGATGCTGCGGATTCTGGGGGAATTGGCGGACGAGCTACGACGCTCCATCGACTTCTACTTGAATCAGGGAGAAGACATGGAGGTGGCTCAATTACTGCTAGCGGGACCGGGGGGCTCAATTGGGCAACTGGATGAGTTCTTTGCCCAACGCCTGAGCTTGCCCGCCAGTCAGATTGATCCAGTAGCGGCCCTGTCTCTGGAGGTGACGGAGGAGATTCCTCCAGAACAGCGACCGGGCCTAGCAACGGTGATTGGCCTCGGCCTGAGGGAGGTTTAGCCATGTACAGTCTTGACATTAACTTTCTCAGCGATCGCGAAATTCGCCCCATAGCCACGACGACAGGGACGGCCCCCGCGACCCCTGGTGACCGTGGACCCCTCGTTTTGGGGCTGGTGGTGGCAGTAGTGGCGCTAGCAGCGGTGGGGGGCTATTGGCTCGTGCTGCAACAGCAGCTTCAGCGTTTAGGGGCGCGGGAGCAACAGTTAGATAGTGACATTGCCGCCATCCAGAGCCAGCTTCAGGAAATTTCCAATATCCGCGCCCAGATTGACATCGTGCGGGCGGAAAATATGGCCTTTGCCAACGTTTTTAACCGCATTCGGCCCTGGTCAGCCCTATTGCAAGAAATCCGCGATCGCACCCCTGCCCGTATTCGCATCGTAACTATGCGCCAGACCGCAGGTACGGGTGGCGGAGAAGCAGCGGCTCCAGAAGCAGCGGCTCCAGTGGAGGGAGAAGCAACACCAACTCCTACCGGAGGGGTTGAAATTATCGGGACAGCCTGCTCCTTTGATGATGTGAACGACTTTGTCTTGGTCCTCCAGCAGTCTCCCCTCCTCACCAGCAATACCGTTGCCATTGGTCAGTCCCAACGGCAGTTGGAATTCCTGGACCCCACCACCGATGGTAGTTGTCCCGGAACCCCCGCAGGCACCTTGACCGCTCTGGTAGACTTCACCATCCGGGCAGACATGACCACAACCCCCGCCAACGAGCTACTGGAGGTGCTGGATCGCCAAGGAGCCGTGGGTCTAGCCACCCGTATCCGGGCTATTCGTGACGCAGGAATAGGTACCACGCCATGACCTTTACTGATGATTTTGTCCCCGTTGAGGGAATGGATGATTTAGGGGAAGGGCCAGCCTACCCCACAGCCTTTGGTATTGAGCTGACTCCCAAGGTCCAGGGAATTGCGATCGCGGTGGCAGGCATTGTCGGCGCAGTGGTCTTGTTCACGCGGATTGTGGCTCCAGTACAGCAATCCGTGACCGAGCTAGAGACCCGCATTGCAGACAAAGAACTGCAACTAGAATCCCAGCAAGCCAGCCTTGCCCAACAGGAGGAGGTCAAGGCCGAACTTGACCAAGTCATTCAGCAACGGGTGGGTATCTATGGCCTTCTAGGCGACTCCAGCAGTCTAGACACCCTACTTCTGGACATCAACCAACAGATCAAAGCCAGTAATGGAGGGCTAACCCAGCTCTTAGCAGGTCGCTTAGCCACAACGGTTCAGACGCTGAAGCTTTTAGGGGCATCCGATCCCGTAGTGCGGGCGCTCTACACTGCGGATCTGCGGCAGTTTAATCCCGCAGGAGATGCGGGCCTAATTACGGATGGTACCTATGGCCCAGAGCTTGACGGCAAGTTAGAACGGCAGTCGGTCAACATCAGTTTTGTTTCCCTGTTTGACCAAGCCCAAGCCATCTTGCGGAATGTGGAGCGCCTAGAACCCCTAGTCATCATTCGAGACTTTAACCAAACCTGGGCGATTGCCCCTGATGAGATTGATGAAGATGTCTTGAATCGAGTGGTGCGCCCGATTGCCACCAGCTTCACCCTAGAGGTCTTGGTGCCCGTCGCCGATCCCACCGAGATTCCGGCACCACCACCGCCGCCCGCAGCGGAGGGTGAGGGGGTTCCAGCGGAAGGGGAAGCCCCGCCTGAGGGAGAAGCCCCGCCTGAGGGAGGTTAACCCCAAGTTCCACCAGCCCACGCGAGACCGATCGGATAGCGCCAGCCCTAATGATTTGTGCCCAAGGAGTGAACTGTGAAACGTCTATTGAGATTTGACAACTGGTTAGTCGGCGGAGCCCTCTTGGCTCTGGTCACCCAACCCGCCCATGGGGCTGCCACCGCAATTACAGGGGTGCGCGTTGCCCCCACGAACAACGGTGTTCGCATTACCCTCAACACTCAGGCCGACGGCACTCCCCAGGTGTTCTCCATCAGTGAAGGCAAAACGCTCCGCACCGATCTGACCCAGATGGAACTGCGCTTGCAGGGACGCAATCAGTTCCTCCAGAACAACCCGGCCCCCGGCATTGAGTCCATCGCCCTCATCCCTGTCGGGGACGACGGGGTGCGCCTGACGGTGAATGGTCAAGACCATGTCCCCGTCAGTTCCGTGACGGAAGCCCGCAATGGCAATATCGTCATCGATATCGATACCCGCAACCGTGCGTCCCAGGCCAGCACTCCGGTCCCAGACCAGATCACCACAGTCCCTGGCCCTGGCGGCACCCAAATCGCTCAAGCTGCCCCTGAACCCCAGGCCCAACCCGCCCCTGAAGGTCCGGTCCAAACCCAGCAACAGCCGGATGTCCTGGTTCCCAACCCCCAAGTCACCATCGACGGCACCCCCGTCGCCGCCCCCCAACAGGTCCAAATCGCGCCGCCCTTCCTCCCCCGCGCCGTCGCCCCTCCCGTTGGCGACATTGCAGTCTCCGAATTTCAGCCCCAATTCGGTGCCATTGACCTCGGCACCGCCGAGCGGGTACCCCGCCTCGTCCTACGCAACGCCCCCTCTCGGGAAGTTCTCTCCCTCCTAGCTCGCGCCGCTGGCCTGAACCTTGTGTTTGTGGGCGGTGAAGGCGAAGGCGCAAGCAGTGAAGGGCCACCGGTTACCTTAGACATTCAAAACGAATCAGTTCAAGACGCCTTCAACAGCGTTCTGCGCATCACGGGCCTCCAAGCCAATCGCGTCGGTCGCACTATCTACGTCGGCCCCGACCTCCCCATTTCCGCCCAGGATGTCTCCGTCCGTAGCCTGCGCCTGAATCAAATCAACGTCGGTGAAGCCGTCAATTTTCTCGTCGCCCTGGGTGCAGAAAGCGCCATCAGCCGCGAGCGCCTAGTTACCAGCGTAAACGCGGTCTCTGTCGGTGAGGGCACGCCTCCCATCACAGAAACGCAAACAACGACTGAGCAACGGGTTGAAGTTCAACGGGTCGATTATCAGGATATCAACCCTATTTTTAGAGGACTTCAAGTTGTTGGAGAAGAGCGGACAAATTCAATCACCTTAGTGGGTTCTCCTCAATTATTGAGTTTAGCAACCGAACAACTTGTTCGTCTGGATCTAAGGAAACGTCAGGTTGCTATCAATGTTCGTGTCATTGATATCAATCTCAATGCTATTGATGCTTTTGGCACCAGTTTTTCCTTCTCTCTAGGTAATACTGGTTTCATTAGTGCCGGTGGGGTTGGAATTGTTAACCTCGGGGGTGGCAACACTCCTTTTCCTGGAGCAACAAGGACTGTACCAGGAGCAGCTCCTATTCCCTTAATCGGAGCTGGCGCACCCACTGCTTTCAACGTTGGAGCCAATTTTCTGGCTCAGTTGCTGGGAACAATTAGAAATGGAAATTCAAAAATCCTAACGGACCCAACTCTAATTGTTCAAGAAGGACAATCAGCCACCGTTGCCCTTACGGAAGATGTTGTTACGCTTATCACAGAAACCAGGGAAGTTGTCAATAACGTTGCCCTGACAACCCGTGAATTTGAAGTGACACCGGCTGGTCTAATCCTGCTAGTGGAGGTTGATCGTATTGATGACAATGGATTTGTTTCTTTGTCCGTTGCACCCAGCATATCGGCTCCTGCAAGTACCTTTGACACTGGTGCAGGTACATTTACCCTTCTCGCTGAGCGTCAGCTCTCCTCTGGTCAGGTGCGTGTTCGGGATGGTCAGACCTTGATACTTTCCGGCATCATTCAGGAAATCGATCGGACAGATGTAACTAAGATCCCCATCCTGGGAGATTTACCTCTTCTAGGTGCTTTATTCCGCAGTACAATTCGCGACACTCAAAGACGGGAAGTGATCGTTTTGCTTACACCGCAAGTTCTAGATGATTCCGATCAATCTGTGTATGGCTATAGCTATACACCGAGTGAAGAGGTTCAGGAGCTGATTAATCGTTCACCTCAACAAGAGAGATAGTCGTCGTACATAGGATTGACAACGCAAAGCGTGTTCACCACCGTTCCCAGAAGCTGAAGTAATAGGATGGGCACCAGCTAAGGCCCTTTGCCCACCCTATGGCTTTTAGCTTTTGTGGTGAGAATGGTGGAAAGATTGACGGGGGAAGCGCTTGTTTTCTGGGATCTTTTCTAAAGATGTTTTGATGGTAAATCCAACATCGGTTATCTGCATCTAATCTCAACCATCCAAATAACTATTCACAAGAGAAGTGGCATGGGGAAACCAGTTGGGGTGGCCTTGTGTCACTTTTTTCGATTAAGACAGGTCTAAGAACTGGCCTTGCTGCGTTACCTTCTGTTACAAAGGCCGGGATCTATATAAATTAAAGGTTTTGGCGATCCATATTCAGAAAGTAGCCCTTAGAATAGGTCAGTGAAATTTTGAAATTCTAGGGGTTTCAGCGATTTCAGGCCATAGCCGCTTGATAACTGGTTTCCACACCAGATCGCCCCCTTTTGTCCTACGTCCCCCAAAGGAGATTGACCGATATGAATAAAGGTGAACTCGTTGATAAGGTTACGGAAAAAACCGACGTAACCAAGAAGCAGGCCGATGCCGTTCTCACGGCGGCTATTGATGCCATCATCGAAACCGTTGCCGAGGGCGAGAAAGTCACCCTAGTCGGGTTCGGCTCCTTTGAGCCCCGCCAACGTAAAGAGCGTGAAGGGCGCAATCCCAAAACGGGCGAAACTATGGTTATTCCTGCCACTACCGTCCCCGCATTTTCCGCCGGGAAACAGTTCAAGGAAAAAGTGGCGGCAACGGCTAGCGAGTAGCTCTCAACCGTTGGCACATCCCTCCCGCAATACTCGACCAACCCATGGGGGCAACGTAGCCTGGGCAGCCCAGATTGCGAATTGTTCTCCCCATGGGTTGTTGGATTTTTCCGCTAGTGTCAGTCCGCTGGGTCCACCCCCGTCGGTCCTAGCGGCCATCCAAGCTGGGATAGCTGCCCTCAGCCGCTATCCCAATCCCACCTATGGAGCCCTACGGCAGGCTCTTGGTGCCCACCATGGCATTGACCCTGACTGGGTGGTACCTGGTAATGGGGCGGCGGAGCTGCTGACCTGGATTGGGCGCGACCTGGCAGCTTTGGACGCTACTGCCCTGATTACCCCCGCCTTTGCCGATTATTCGCGATCGCTACGGGCCTTTGGCGGTCGCCCCCACCCTTGCCCCCTGCCCCTAGAGCAGGCCATAGCGGGAATGGTGGACTGGCAGGCCGTCCTACAGCACAGCTTGCCCCTTCAAAGGTCTCCCCAAGCCTGGGGGCTACTGGTCAATACACCCCATAACCCCACAGGGCTGCTGATTCCTGCGGATGTCATCGCTTCTTGGCTCGACCAATTCGCATTGGTCGTCGTGGATGAAGCCTTTATGGACTTTTTGCCCCCAGAACAGCAGCAGAGTGTGATTTCTCTGGTGGCGGACCACTCCAATCTGGTAGTACTGCGATCGCTGACTAAGTTTTATAGTCTACCGGGACTGCGGCTGGGCTATGCCATTGCCCAGCCTGAGCGTCTACAGCGGTGGCAGCAGTGGCGCGACCCCTGGCCTGTGAACACGCTGGCGGAGATTGCCGCGATCGCAGCTTTACAAGATAGCGACTACCAGCAGGCCACCTGGCGATGGCTGCCCCCTGCCCGCGCCGCCCTCGCTACCGGATTGCAAGCAATCCCCGGTTTTTTACCCTGCCCCAGTGTTGCCAACTATTTGCTGGTGCGGTGCGATGGTCAGGGATCGGCCCAAAGCGGTGATGGCATTTCCGGTCCCGACCTCCAGCACCGCCTCCTTGTCAACCATCACATCCTGATTCGAGATTGCCTTAGCTTTCCAGAACTGCGCGATCGCTACTTCCGTATTGCCGTCAGAACCCCGGAGGAGAATGGGCGGTTGTTAGTCGCGTTAAGGGAGGTGATGGGGTGGAGGGGTGTGAGGGTGGAGGGGTGTGAGGGTGATGGGGTGATGGGGTGATGGGGTGATGGGGTGACAGGAATTTTAAGTTTTGAGTTTTGAGTTTTGAATTTCCCGTAGGGTGCATAGCGCTAAGGCGCGGCTTCGCCCACGCGAAGCAATGCACCGTAGAGATGCCGCGCCCAATGCAGGGAGTGACAGGGGACAGGGGACAGGATTTTGAATTTCCCGTAGGGTGCATAGCGCTAAGGCGCGGCTTCGCTCACGCGAAGCAATGCACCGCAGAGATGCCGCTCTGTAGGGAGGGTAGCCGGGATTGGGTGGGTGATTCAGGAATGGGCTGGCAAAACCCGCCCTGCCCCGTGCCGGGTAATCCATTACACCTCAATCGCTGCCCGTAAACTGGCTTCTGCGAGGTCATGGCCGATGAAAACCAGCCGGGTTTGGCGGGATTCCTCAGACTGCCAGGGCCGATCGTAGAAGGTGTCGAAGCGGGGACCAACCCCTTGCAGGACCAAGCGCATGGGCTTATGGGGGACGTTGACAAAGCCTTTGATGCGATAGATTTCCTGGGTTTCCACTAGGGCTTTTAGGCGTTGGACCAAAGCCTGGGGGTCAAACCCTTGCTCAAAGGTGAGGGGGATGGCGTTGATGTGGTCGTCGTGGTCGTGGTCTTCTTCGGGGTCGTGGTGGCTGGGACGACTATCGAGATGGTCCTCGACGGCGGCGTTAAACCCCAGGAGAACATCGGGGCTGATCTGGCCGCGATCGCAAGGCACAATCTTGACGCCCTGGGGCGCTTGGGCCTGGAGCCAAGTGGTGACGCGGTGTTGGGTGGTCTCATCCACGCAGTCAGTTTTGGTCAACAGCACCAGATCGGCGCAGTTGAGCTGATCCTCAAACAGTTCTTCGATGGGGGTTTCGTGATCCAGGCTGTCGTCGGCTTGGCGCTGGGCCTCCAGAGCGGCCAAATCCCCCACCAGTCGGCCCGCCCCTAGGGCATCACAGTCCACAACGGTGATCACCCCGTCCACGGTGGCGTGGGTGCGGATTTCGGGCCAGCGGAAGGCTTGAACCAGGGGTTTGGGTAGGGCCAGCCCCGAAGTTTCGATCACGATGCAATCGATGTGCTCTCGGCGAGCGACGAGGGCCGCCATGGTGGGCAAAAACTCTTCCTGGACGGTGCAGCAGAGACAGCCATTGGTGAGTTCGACAATGTTGGCGGTGGGGGCGTTCCCTGGGTCAAGGGCTTTCCCCTCCTCATCGCAGACCTGGCAGGACTTGAGCAGGTCACCATCGATGCCCACTTCTCCAAATTCATTTACCACGACGGCAATGCGCCGCCCTTGGTTGTGTTGCAACAGATGGCGCACCAGGGTGGTTTTACCGGAGCCTAGAAATCCGGTAATGACGGTAACGGGGATTTTATGCATGGTGATCTATCCCAATACCGCGCTGGAGAGGAAGGTGGCTCCGATGCCCAGCAGGGTGAAGCCCGCAAACCGGAGGGGAAGTTCTGCTGCTTCGGGGGCTGAGCACCAGCGACGGGCTAGGGTCAGGGTTGCGATCGCAATTCCCAGTTGCACCAGGGCAAACCCCGCCAGGTAGGCCAAAATCGGCGTCATCTCCGCCCCAATCACCGCCTCCCCATAGGCATAGCCGTGGAATAGACCCGCGATCGCGCCCAGAACTGTGATGGTCAGAGACCGAACCCAAGGGACCATCGTGATGCCACTCACCCCCCGTCCCAGGGCCAAAATTAGCCCAAAGGTCAGAACGGATAGAGAAATCACCAGCTCCAGCCCCGGCAGATCAACACGTCCTAAGTGCAATCCCGTGCCCCCCAAGGTTCCCGCCACAAAGACAACGGGCAAGACCCAGCCCCAGGCCCTCTGGATGGTGGCCAGAAGCCCCACAGCGACAATAAAGGCGAAATGATCCAGGCCAATGACAGGGTGGGCCAACCCTGACCAAAAGCCTTCAAAGACAGTACTAGGGATTTCACCCCCTGTCGGATGGTGAGCAAAGGCAGGAGAAGCCAGCAGCAGCAGCCCCATGCCGAAGAGGGAAACGGTGCTCATCCGTCCGATCCCCATGCCAAAAACTTTCCCAGATCCCTGGGATTGCCAAAACCGTTTAGTCATCTGTACCTCGCAGATTTCGAGACTGTGTAAGGGCTGGCGGGCATTCTGACTGACCAAGTTCGCTCCCTACCTCCAGTTGCGCCCCAGGCGGATAGTCACTGGAAAAGGGATTTCCCCTTGGATTACAGTTGCGGGACAGCGTCGGACTTGCACCGAACTTTCCCCCATTCAGTGCCCCAGGACTGGATTTGCCTGTCCTAAAGCGACTGAATTTTCGATGGCTGATCCCCATCGAAGCCAAGCCCAGATAGATTACCACGGAGCCCCCATCACGCCCAGGGTCCGGGGCAATCCTTAACATGGTGCGCGAACGGAGTAGGATTTGACCGCGAAACCCTTAGGGATCTGCGGGTTAATAGTGTACCCAGTGGCCAGGTTTCGACTTCGCTCAACCTTCAGTAATCGAGGGCTGAGCGGAGTCGAAGCCCGATCGGCGGGTAGTTTATTTTCCTGCAAGTCCCTTAGCTCTCTGCCCGCACCCGGTAGCCGATGTCGGGACGGAAATAGAGGGTATCGAACTGGATTTCTGCCATGCCCTGATAGGCCAATGCCACCGCTGCCTCCACCGTATCTCCTAGGGCGGTCACCCCCAGAACCCGGCCTCCATTAGCGATAACCTGGCCCTCTTTAAGCTGGGTACCCCCATGAAAAACTAGGGTTCCGACCTCCTCCGCTGCGGCCAGACCCGAGATCACCATCCCCTTTTGGTAGGTGTCGGGATAGCCCTCAGCGGCGGCTACGACGCAGGCCGCAGCTTGGGACTTCCACTCTAGAGGGGGCAAATCTTCGAGGCGCTGCTCAATGCAGGCCATAAAGATATCGTCTAGGGGCGTTTCCAAGAGGGGCAGCACCACCTGGGTTTCGGGATCGCCAAAGCGGCAGTTAAACTCCACCACCTTGGGCGTACCGTCGGGGGTGATCATTAACCCGGCATAGAGCACACCGCGATAGTCAATGCCTCGGGACTGAAAAGCCGCGATCGCAGGTTCTAGGATCGTCTCCTGGATCCGGACCAGCAAATCCGGCGGCACCACTGGCGTTGGGGCATAGGCTCCCATCCCCCCAGTATTCGGTCCCGTGTCTCCCACACCAATAGGCTTGTGATCCTGGGCAGGCACCAGGGGACGAATGGTGCGGCCATCGGTCACCGCCAGCACCGATGCCTCCTGGCCCACCAGATATTCCTCAATCACCACCCGCTGCCCAGCGGAGCCAAACTGCCCCCCAAAGGCCGCTTCGATAGCCGCTTTCGCTAGCTCCACAGACTGGGCGACCGTCACCCCCTTGCCCGCCGCCAAACCATCCGCCTTCACCACAATGGGGGCTCCCTGGGCTTCGACATGGGCGATCGCAGCGGACGCCTCTGAAAACACCGCCGAAGCCGCCGTGGGAATACCCGCCGCCGCCATCAAATCCTTGGCCCAAGCCTTGCTAGCCTCCACCTGGGCTCCCGCCTGGGTAGGACCAAAGACCGCAATCCCCTGAGCTTGTAGCGCATCCACAATTCCCTCAGCCAGGGGTTGCTCTGGCCCCACCACCACCAGGGCCAGGTTATTCACCAAAGACACCCGCGCAATACCCTCAAAATCACTGGGGTTCAGGGCCACATTTGTACAGCCCTTTAGGGTAGCAGTGCCGGCATTGCCCGGAATACACACCACTTCCGTGATCCGAGGCGACTGCAAAAGCTTCCAGGCTAGGGCGTGCTCGCGTCCGCCGCTGCCAATCACAAGAGCTTTCACAAAGTAACCTCCGACAAAATCTAGTGCCGCTATTCTCCCATGGTGATGGTCTAAATTTAAGGCAATATTGGCTGGATTTTTTCCCTGTTTTTATGCAAATCCCAATGCTTGCGGCTTTAGGTCACAATATAGGGACGAGTAATCGGATTCAGGGCTGCACATCTCAGGGCTGCACACCATTCATCTGGGTCACGGCATCATCCAACCATTAACCAGATTTACCGGACTGCTTTGCCGAGGGCTGAAGGAATAGCCAGGGCCAATGGCGGCAGTTTCGGAGGTATTCTCCCCGATCATCCAGTATCTGACTTCCCGCAAGGAGGCTGCTTCTGGGAACCTGTGGAGACAAACCTCATCGGAGACACTCTCTGTGACCACAGACGAATGCCGCTGCATCGGCTGTTCGACTACGGACTCCATCTACCATGACTGAGCGATCGTTAGCCCAGAAAGAACTGAATGCTTTGTCGGATATGACCTCGGGGAACTCAGACGGACCTAATCTACATCAGGAAGTCGCAAGCCTGCGCCAGGAGGTGCTGGAACTGCGTGCCGCCCTGAGCGATCGCAATCGTAGCCTGGAGCAGACCCAGCAAAGAACCACCGACCTAGAACGGCGGTTTGTGGAGCAGACCGCAGCCCTGCGGGAATCGAACGATACCCTAGTAGCGGAGATTGTCGAACGCAGTCAGGCCGAAAACGCCCTGCGGTCAGCCCGAGACCAACTTCAAGCTATCCTGGATGCCGTTCCTGGCATTGTGTCTTGGATCAGCGACGACCTTCGCTACCTGGGGGTCAACAAGCACCTGGCCAAGACCTTCAACATGCCAGTGGAAGCCTTCCAAAACCAGGACATTGGCTTTCTCCACACCAGCGGCGAGTTTATTCAGTTCGTCAAAGACTTTTTCCAGAGCAGCCAGCCAGACGCCTACCGAGAAATCAGCGCCCAAGTTGGGGGGCTCCAGCGGCGCTTCCTGATCGTGGCCCAGAAGTACAATCACGGAAAAGCCGCCTTCACCGTCGGCATCGACATTACCGAGCGGAACCAAGCGGAGATCGCCCTGCGGGATGCGGAGGCCAAGTACCGCAACATCTTCGAAAATGCGGTCGAGGGCATTTTCCAAACCACCACCGAAGGCCATTACCTCAGCGCCAACCCAGCCCTAGCCCGCATCTACGGTTACGACAATGCCGATGAAATGATGGTGTCCCTCACCAGCATTCAACAGCAGCTCTATGTCGATCCCTCCCGCCGAGAAGAATTTGTCCGGCATCTGGAGGAATCGGGCTCAATTCAGGAATTTGAGTCCGAGGTTTACCGCAAAGACGGCACCATTATTTGGATTTCCGAGAATGCGCGCTCCGTCTACGGAGATGATGGCCAGGTGCTCTACTACGAGGGCACCGTTGAAAACATCACCCACCGCAAAGAAACCGAGACCGCCCTCCAACGGGCCAACGAGGAATTGGAGCAGCGCGTCGCCCGCCGCACCGCCGCCCTGACGGAATCGAACCAGCGGCTCCTGTCAGAGATTCGCGAACGGCACCGTATTGGCGAAGCCCTCCGCAGCTCCGAGGCGGAACTGCGGGCACTATTTGCCGCCATGACGGATGTGATCACGGTGTTTGATGCCGATGGTCGCTACCTCAACATCGTGTCTACGAATTCCCAGCTTCTGTTTAATCCCGGCATAGAGCGTATTGGCCGCACCGTCTATGAGGTGCTACCCCCCTACCAAGCCACCCTATTTATGCGCTACATCCAGCAGGCCCTCAATACCCGTCGTCCGGTGCGGCTAGAGTACAGCTTGCCCATTGGCGCGTGGAATCGGGAAGGGGATGCCAGTGGGCGGGCGGAAATTGACAATTTTGACAATACCGCCTGGTACACCGCCATCGTCTCCCCCATGCCAGACAACCGGGTGATCTGGGTAGCACGGGATATCACCGAAAAGCGGCGGGCGGATGTGGCCCTGCAACAGGCGGAGGAAAAGTACCGCAGTATCTTTGAGAACAGCGCTGAGGGTATTTTCCAGGCTAGCCCTGATGCTCGCTACCTCAGTGTCAACCCAGCCCTGGCTCGCATGTATGGCTACCTGAGCCCAGCGGACGTAATCGAGCAGGTGCAGAACATTGACCAGCTCTATGTGGACGAGTCTCGGCGACGGATGATGCTCCAGCGGCTCCATACCCAGGGGGCGGTATTTGAGTTTGAGTCCCGCGTCTACCGGGCCGACGGCAAGGTGATTTGGGTGTCGGAAAATGTGCGGATGGTACGGGATACCCATGGGCAGTTAGCCTACTACGAGGGCACCATGGCGGATATTACCCAGCGCCGTCAGGCGGAGGAGGCGCTCAGGGAAAGCCAACGAACCCTGGCGACCCTCTTGGGGAACTTGGCGGGTATGGCCTACCGTCGCCGCTGTACTGCCGATTGGCCGCTGGAGTTCGTCAGTGATGGCTGTTACGAACTGACGGGCTATTCTCCGGCGGACCTATTGGGGAATGATGTGGTGCCCTTTGAACAAATGGTGCATCCCGACGATCGGGCCTATGTCCAGGGGGAGATGAACCGGGCCTTAACCCATGGACACCATTTCCAAATGACCTACCGCATCCTCACCGCCAATGGTCAGGAAAAGTGGGTGCTGGAAAAGGGGATTGGGGTCTTTTCCCGCGATCGCGACCCCATTGCCATTGAGGGCTTTCTCACCGACATCACAGACCGGAAGGAAATTGAAGAGGCGCTGCGGGTAGAGCAGGAGCGATCCGAACGGTTGCTGCTCAATATTCTGCCTGTCTCCATCGCTGAGCAGTTGAAGCAGGACACCAAGTCCGTAGCCTATCGCTTTGAGGAAGCCACCATCCTCTTTGCCGATATCGTCAACTTCACAGCCCTCTCCTCTGCCCTATCACCGACGGAGTTGGTAAACCTGCTGAACGAGATTTTCTCCACCTTTGACCATCTGGCGGAGCGCCACCGTCTGGAGAAAATTAAGACCATCGGTGATGCCTACATGGTGGTGGGGGGCATTCCCAACTCCATGCCAGACCATATAGAAGCGATCGCAGAAATGGCCCTCAATATGCAGGACGCTATTTCCCACTTCAAACGCCACGATGACATCCCCTTCAGCCTCCGCATCGGCATTGACACGGGTCCAGTGGTGGCGGGGGTCATTGGCCTGAAGAAATTTTCCTATGACCTGTGGGGCAACGCCGTCAACGTCGCCAGCCGCATGGAATCCCAGGGAATAGCCGATAACATTCAGGTCACAGAAACCGTCTACGAACACCTGAAAAACCGCTATGTCTTTGAGTCTAGGGGCATGATCGATGTGAAGGGCAAGGGGGAAATGCTCACCTATTTGCTCAAGGGCCGACTGGGGGAGGCATAGGAAGGGAGGTTGTCCGGTGGGCGGGTGATCGATATTGGGCTGACTGACATGGGTGGATGAGGAGAAGAGAAGGGGACTGCATTATCGGAGCATGTTACAAAACTTTGTCCCTAGAGTTAGTCAGTAACACTTTTTCTAGGGCAATCTGTCTAATATTCAAGGCATCAGCGCCAGTGGGTTCTCCAATGTTAGGAAAGTGCGATCGCTGCCTAGAGCAGGTATTGCTCTTCCTCTCTGGAAACCCCTCTGAAATCTAGATTCAGTGTAGGCAGTTGGTTTCATACCTATGATCTTTTGTCACTGTTTCTCGTTCTTAGCACCGCCGTTGGTCTTAGGCGCAGGGAACTGTGTCACGGGATTATTGCAGATAAACAGCTCTCCTATGGCACGGGTTCGCCCGTGCCATTTTTCATGGCAGCCATACTGGCCGTCAGCTTCGTAATTCTGTGTTCAAAACCGTCCTATGAGCTACACCTTTGAAATCGTCGGCATTTCCCCCCTGTGGAACTTTTTTACCCACCAGCAACGGGTTGAAAGTACCCCCCACCGCAGTCGCGCCTATCTAGGCAGCCACCACTGCACCCTCGATAGCTTCATTGCTGCCACGGATCTCATCCACGAGAAACCTGACTGGGACTGGGATGCGGTCGTGAATGACATCGTCTCCTTCTGGGTCAGCCACGGAGAAGCCATCAACCATTGGCGAGCGGAGTTTCAACGGGCAGATGAGGATAGCCTGATTGTGGGTCGAGTGGCCAACTTCACCACCCTGCGAGAGGAACTCGAAACCCTATTTCAAGAGTAGAGGGGTATCCTCTCCTAGGCTCAACTCCAGCGGACAAGGAGGGGAGCAGGTGGCCCGGTGGCATAGCTGCTGGGTCAGGCTAGCAGCGAAAAAACTTTTCGGGAAAAATGCTCAGAAGGTTTTGAGGCAAGGATGCTAGCATTGCCGTATTGATTTTAGATTTGGGGTTTGTTGTGATCGGCTCTGCAACTCTGCCTCTCCAGGCGACACTGCCTACCCTCAGCGATAACAATCGTCTGAAGTTATTTTCGGGCTCGGCAAATGTCAACCTCTCTCGGGAGGTGGCTCGCTACCTAGGCATAGACCTAGGGCCAATGGTCCGCAAGCGATTTGCAGATGGTGAACTCTATATCCAGATCCAGGAATCCATTCGCGGCTGTGATGTCTACCTGGTTCAACCCACCTGCTATCCGGTCAACGACCACTTGATGGAATTGTTGATCATGATAGATGCTTGCCGTCGGGCGTCAGCTCGACAGATCACGGCGGTGATTCCCTATTACGGCTACGCACGGGCCGATCGCAAGACCGCTGGCCGGGAGTCTATCACGGCCAAGCTGGTGGCCAACCTGATAGCCCAGGGTGGCGCGGGTCGGGTACTGGCTATGGACCTCCACTCAGCTCAGATTCAGGGCTATTTCGACATTCCCTGCGACCATGTGTACGGTTCCCCCGTCATCATTGACTACATTGCCCGCAAGGAGATTCGAGACCTGGTGGTGGTCTCTCCTGATGTGGGGGGGGTAGCCCGTGCTCGCGCCTTTGCCAAGAAGTTAGACGATGCGCCGCTGGCGATCATTGACAAGCGCCGTCAGGCCCATAATGTGGCGGAGGTGATGAATTTGATCGGGGATGTGCGGGGCAAAACCGCCGTACTGGTGGACGACATGATCGACACCGCTGGCACCATCTGCGAAGGAGCCCGCCTGCTGCGGAAGGAAGGGGCGCGGGAGGTCTATGCCTGCGCCACCCATGCGGTCTTTTCGCCGCCCGCCATTGAGCGCCTGTCCAGTGGCCTGTTTGAGGAGGTTATTGTCACTAACACCATCCCAGTGCCGGACGAAAACCATTTTCCCCAGCTCACCATGCTGTCAGTGGCCAACCTAATTGGGGAGGCGATCTGGCGCATCCACGAAGAAAGCTCCGTCAGCAGTATGTTCCGTTAAGGCGGTTTCTAGAAAATATAGCGGTTTTCCAATCGGGTGAAGGACAGGCAAGGGGCTTAAGCCCCTTGTTTGCCGAAGTGTCGTTAAGTTGAGGGGTACCTCATACATTAGGGAACCGCTATATCTTCTCCAATGGTGGGCAGTGCTACAAAGATTAAAGGCCCAGGATTAAAGGCCCAGGGAGCGCATCGCGCTCCCTGGGCCTCTGGCTTTTAAGCGTCTGTATCGGGGATGAAGTCGGCGCGATAGCTGTCGGGAATCGGCCAGTCACTATTGTCGCCGCCAATGATGACTTCTTCTACCGTGACGTAATCTCGGCTGAACTGGGTGAGGGCGTTGATGAGAATGTCTAGTGCGATCGCATCTGTGGTGCCTAGGTCAAACCAACATCGTGCCCAGACCCCTTCGTATTCCATTTCCCCCATATTGTGCATGAGGGAACTCAGGGTATCGCGGCTATCGGGATCGGTGTAGGTAAAGTAGCTGATCTCCATGCCCTCTTCCTGCACTTGGAGGTTTTCGGCATTGAAGCCCCCCAACTTGCCGAGGAAAAACCAGGAGTCGAAGACCTCTTCGATATATTGGCGTTCCATATTAGAGGGGGTGCTGCTAAATCGCAGCCAGATCCAAATATTGAAAAAGTCGCATTCGCGAAACTGCACCTGCATAGCTGGGGGAGGATCCTATAGGGGCGGTGGGAAATAATCGTCACAACACCATGACTACGCCGTCAACTGTACTCCGGTACTGCTGAAGCGGGTTACCCAGAGGGCTAGATCGGGGTCGGCGAGGCGATCTCGTACCTGTTCTTGAATCGTCTCTGCTGCTTCCCGTGTCGTGGTGAGGGTAAACACTGTGGGGCCGGAACCGGACATTAGGGTACCGAGGCCCCCTGCGGCGACCATGGCCGCCTTGAGATCCGCCACCGCTGGATGGGCGGGGAGGACTACCTTTTCTAAGTCGTTGTAGAGGGCTTTGCCCAGGGCAGGGCTATCCTGATGCGCGATCGCACTTACCATGGGACCAGAATGGAGCGCCTGACGACGGCGGCTATGGGCTTCGTCCCCCTGCAAATAGGTGGCCTCAAATTGCTGGCGATAGGTGCCATAGGCCCAGGGAGTGGACACAGAAAGGCTCTGGTATTTCCCCAGCACGGCGTATAGGTTGGGGGGACTCGGGAGGGAATCTAACTGCTCGCCGCGACCCGTTGCGATCGCAGTGCCGCCGCCGATGCAAAAAGGCACATCAGAGCCCAACTCTGCCCCCAGGGTTTGCAATTCCCCCTGGGTTAACCCCAACTGCCACAGCATATCCAGCCCCACCAGTACCGCCGCCGCATTGGCAGAGCCCCCCGCCAGCCCTGCGCCGACGGGAATCTGTTTTTCAATGCTGATTTCCACGCCGCCGTGGTGGTGATGGGCTTGGGGGTATTTAGCCGCCATCAATGCCGCTGCCCGGTGGGCCAAGTTGGTGGCATCCTGGGGCACGAGGGGGTGGTCACACTGGACCCGAATCTCGGAACTGGGTAGGCTGCGAACAGTGACGCGGTCGGCCAAGTCTACACTTTGCATGACCATGACCAGTTCATGAAAGCCATCCCGGCGATGGCCCATAATTTCCAGATAAAGATTGATTTTGGCCGCTGCCAATAGGGAATACAGACGCATTACACCTTGGGGACGGGGATATTAAGGGATCTGCGGGTTAATAGTGTACCCAGTGGCCAGGTTTCGACTTCGCTCAACCTTCAGTGATCGAGGGCTGAGCGGAGTCGTTCGCTTTAGCGTCTCCCGAAGGGAGAAAGCCCGATCGGCGGGTAGTTTATTTTCCTGCAAGTCCCTAAGGGCTCTGGAGAGAGACTGGAGCTACGCCTCAGGACGCGGCTCCCCCGGAAGGGGATTGTTCCTCCAGGATTTTATTACTCAATGCCACCCAGTTGGCGATACTGAGGTCTTCGCCTCGGGCTGTCTCGGGAATCTCTAGGGCAGCGAGAAGGGGAAGTAAGCGATCGCGGGGGATTAGCCCCTCCAGATTATTCCGCAGCATTTTACGCTTGCTGGCAAACCCAAGGGTAACAATCTGGGCGAGAAGCTGGGGATTTTGGGCGGGGGTGGGGATGGGACGCGGGGTGAGCCGCACCACCGCTGAGGCCACCTTGGGGGGGGGCTGAAAGGCTTTGGCAGGCACGGGACAGATGACTTCGCAATCCGCCAAATACTGCACCCGCACCGTGAGAGCTCCAAAAGCTTTGCTGTGGGGTCGGGCACAGAGGCGCTGGGCCACCTCCTGCTGCACCAGTAACACGATGCTCTCAAAGGGGTAGGGATTGGGCTGGGCAATCGTCCCCAGCAGGCGCTCTAAAATCGGGCCAGTGATGTAATAGGGAATGTTGGCGACAACTTTATTGGGGCTGGCTTTATGGGGACTGGCTTTATGGGGACTGGGATTAGCGCTGGAATGGGGATCAGACCTGAACTGGGAGTCCCTGGGCTGTTCCGCTAGCATCGACCGCAGGTCTAACTTGAGGACATCCCCCTCAATCAGCTCAAAGGTCTCACGGTCCCCAAACTGACTCCGGAGCCGCCGACACAGGTCTCGATCTACCTCTACTGCCACGACCGACCCGGCTTGAGCCATAAGCCGCTGGGTCAGCAAGCCCGTACCGGGGCCAATCTCTAAAACGCGATCGCACAAGCCCAGCGCCGCCGCCGCCACAATGCGGTCCAGAATCACCTCACTGCGCAGCCAGTGCTGGCCAAAACGTTTTCGGGGGCGGGCTTGAAATGGGGACAAGACTCAGGTGCGGGACTGAATTGCAGAGGACTGGAGCAGAGGGCTGGGATAGATGGGTAAATCCTACAGTAATCCGGTGATGGGGTGGGGTGATGGGGTGTTGGCGTTGGCGAAGCCACTCCCTGGGAGTTAGCCTGCCCGGAGGGCTTAGGGGTGATGGGGTGTTGGCGTTGGCGAAGCCACTCCCTGGGAGTTAGCCTGCCCGGAGGGCTTAGGGGTGATGGGGTGGCAGGAGTTTTGAGTTTTGAGTTTTGAATTTTGAATTTCCCGTAGGGTGCATAGCGCTAAGGCGCGGCTTCGCCCACGCGAAGCAATGCACCGTAGAGATGCCGCGCCCAATGCAGGGAGTGACAGGTGGCAGGTGGCAGGTGACAGGTGACAGGTGACAGGGAAGAACTGTAGGGGCGGGTTTAGCCGGGATTGGGGGGGTGATTCAGGAATGGGCTGGCAAAACCCGCCCTGCCCCGTGCCGGTATTCCCGGTTCCTTAGGGCTCCATGGGGAGTATGCCGCTGGGTAGGATATTATTCATGTCTTCACTAAATTGCTTGAAGCAAAATGAATTCACAGCAGCGGCAAACGGCAGCGTGCTGATCTAATCAAGACAGGGCAAATCCAGCGCCAAAGCCATGAATCCGATCAACCACTCCCAAACCGCTGCCTTTCTCTGGTCCATCGCCGATCTGCTGCGGGGCGACTTCAAGCAGTCCCAGTATGGCCGCATCATTCTGCCCTTTACCCTGTTGCGACGGCTGGAATGTGTGCTGGAAACCACCAAGAAGGATGTCCTAAAAGCAGCCGAGAAACATCAAGACAAGTCCGATTCGGTTCGAGAAAAGCTGCTACTACGGGCGGCAGACCAGCAGTTTTACAACGCTTCGCCGTTAACCCTAGGCACCCTGTCGGATACCCAGACCGCTGATGACCTAATCAGCTACATCCAGTCCTTCAGCACCGATGCGCGAGAAATCTTTGAGCACTTCCACTTTGAGGAATTTGTGCAGCAGCTAGCGGCCAGCGACCTGCTCTACCAGGTGGTGCAGCGCTTTGCCGTGACGGATCTGAGCCCCCAGAGCATCCCCAACTTCGGCATGGGCATCATCTTTGAGGAGCTAATTCGCAAGTTTGCCGAGAGTTCTAACGAAACCGCCGGGGAACACTTCACCCCCCGCGATATTGTCCACCTGACCACCTCCCTGGTGATTACTGGACAAGACCCCAAGCTTAAGCCCCACGGCATTGTCACCATCTATGACCCCACGGCGGGGACAGGGGGCTTTTTGTCCGAGGGGGATGAGTACATTCAGCAGATCAGCGAAAAGGTCACCGTGTCGCTCCACGGACAAGAGCTGAACCCCGAGAGCTACGCCATCTGTAAGGCAGACATGCTGATCAAGGGGCAGACGGTGAGCAATATCAAGCTGGGCAATACCCTGTCAGACGACCAGTTGGCGGGGGGCCACTTCGACTTTATGCTCAGCAATCCGCCCTTTGGGGTGGAGTGGAAGAAGGTGCAAAAGCAGGTCACCGATGAGCACCAAGAACGGGGATTTGCAGGCCGCTTTGGCCCCGGTCTGCCCCGCGTGTCGGATGGCTCACTGTTATTTTTGCTGCACCTGGTCAGCAAAATGCGCGCTCCCCACGAGGGCGGTTCTCGCATTGGCATCATTCTCAATGGCTCACCGCTGTTTACCGGCGGGGCGGGCAGTGGCGAGTCAGAGATTCGCCGCTATCTACTGCAAAACGACCTGGTGGAAGCGATCGTCGCCCTACCCACCGATATGTTCTACAACACCGGCATTGCTACCTATGTATGGATTTTGTCGAACCACAAGCCAGCGCCACGCCGGGGCCAGGTGCAGTTGATCGACGGCAGCCAGCAGTTCAGCAAAATGCGGAAATCCCTGGGCAGCAAGCGCCAGTTTTTGAATGAGGCCCAAATTGACGCGCTGGTGCGCCTCTATGGTCGGTTTGAGGAAACGCCCCAGAGCAAAATTTTTCCGGTGGAGGCGTTTGGCTATCGCCGTATCACCATTGAACGCCCGCTGCGGCTGGCCTTTCAGGTAACGGCGGAACGGGTAAAGGCGGTACTGGCAGAAAAGGGGGTGCAAAAGCTGGATGGCGAGGCCCAAAGCCACCTAATTACGGCGCTGCAAACCCTGGAGGATGAGCCGCTTCACCTCAGCCGTGCCCCCTTTAGCAAGCTGCTGAAACAGGCTCTAGCGGTGCATGATGTTACCCCCAGTGCGGTCCTCCTGAAGGTGTTGCTGAATGCCTTTGGGGAGCGCCACCCCGAGGCAGAGATTTGCCGGGTGAAGGATAAGCCCCAGGGCGATCCGGAGCCAGATACGGGGCTGCGAGACTATGAGAATGTGCCCCTAGGCGAGTCGATCGATGAGTACTTTGAGCGGGAGGTGAAACCCCATGTGCCCGATGCCTGGATCGATCGGGACAAGTGCGATGCCCTGGATGGAGAGGTGGGCATTGTCGGGTTCGAGATTCCCTTTAATCGTCATTTTTATGTGTTTCAGCCACCGCGCCCCTTGGCGGAGATTGACCAGGATCTCAAGGCTTGCACCGATCGCATTAAACAGATGATCGAAGATTTATCGGCTTGATAGTATTGAGGTGTCTAATGTTGCAACATTTGTGGTAACGCCTATTCTGGAGGCAATCATGTATTTAACCGTCAGGAAACGCGGCAACTCTCTCAGCGTCATTATTCCGAAGGAAATGGCGACAAGTATGCAGGTAGACGATGGTGATACCTTGTTCGTCACAAAAACGCCGACGGGTTACGAAATTTCGCCCTATGATCCGGAGTTTGTCAAAAAAATCGAAGCAGCCCGTCGCGGCATGAAGAAGTATCGTAATGCTTTGAATGAGCTAGCGAAATGAAGGAGCCATGCTGGCTAGAAGGGCCAGATGTCCGGGTCATTCATGGCGAAATTATCGCCGAGTCGGGGGGCGCAATGGGGATTTTAAGCGAGGGGAACCTAGAGGCCACCCTCAGCAAGCCCAAGCAACTCTATTTTTACGGTGAGGCGATAACGCTGTTCGATCTGGCCGCAGCCTACGGCTATGGGTTGGTGAAAAACCACTGCTTTGTGGATGGGAATAAGCGTATCGCGTTGATTGCGGTGTACACATTTTTGGCGGTAAATGGGGTGGAGCTGACGGCTTCGGAGGTCGAGGCCGCCACCTTTTTTTGGAATCTAGCGGCAAGTTGTGAAACCCAGGATATCTGTATGCAGCAGTTGGCAGATTGGTTGCGAGACAACAGTGAATCTATCGCCGACTGAGGACGTAGAAACTTTCCTATAAAACGACCCATGAATACTCAACTGGCCAATTCGTTAGCAGAAGCTGTATCGGCGTTGTCCCTGGAGGACTTCCAGGGATTTCAGGCTGCACTGCTGGAGCACATGGTGAAAAAAACGCCGGGGGTCGCTGGGGGTCATGCCTGTATTCGCAACACGCGAATCGCGGTGTGGACGCTCATTTCTCTGGCTCAGCAAGGGATGAATGATGAAGGGCTGATCAAAAACTTCCCTGGGCTAACTCCCTTTGACCTCTTGGCTGCTCGGGTCTATTACCAGGCTCACCAGGCAGAAATTGATGCCCTGATTGCCTCTCATCACAGTGAGGATGCTTGGGATGCAGTTTAGGTTCTATGCCAACGAAAACTTGGCTGCGGAATTAGTCGAGACATTGCAGCAATTGGGCCACGATGTTTTGACCTCTTATGAAGCTGGTAACGCTAATCAGCGCATTCCCGATGATCAGGTCTTAACCACGGCAACGACTGATGGTAGGGCAGTGCTCACGTTTAATCGAGATGATTTTCTGGCCCTGCATCGCAGTGGGGTAGACCACAGCGGCATTGTGGTGTGTAAGGACGACAGCAATATTGGGGATTTAGGAAAGGTGCTGCACGACTATCTCACGGCTCAGGAGACTTTGCATAACCGTTTGTTGCGGGTTTTGCGGAAAAATCAACCCGGCGCAAGCCAACCGGTTTTTGTCGTGCGGGAGTATGGACGCCAATGAAGCAGGGATACCATAGAACCAGTACACAGCAGGTTTTGCCAATGACGACGTTGCTAGAAATTGCTGCTGCTATTCAAGAACTGCCGGAAGCAGAGGTACGAGAACTCTCAACGTGGTTGCAGAGTTATCTGGATGAACAGTGGGATCGGCAGATTGAGGATGAGAGGGTGTCTGAGAAGTAGAAAGGCCCTCAAAAACGCTACTCTATCAGTCAGTAAATACACTTGATAGGGTTTTTGAGGGCAATGCGATTATCCTACCCCACCGATTTGACTGATGAACAATGGGATATTCTCTCTCTCTTGATTCCTCCGGCGAAGCCTGGTGGACGACCTCGGAGCACGGATATGCGAGAAGTGGTCAATGCGATTCTGTACGTTCTGGACAATAGCACCAAGTGGCGGTGCTTACCCCATGATTTCCCGAAGGCCAAAACGGTCTACCATTATTTTCGCCAATGGCGCAATGATGGGGTGTGGGAACACATCAATCACCGATTGCGGGAGTTGGTGCGGTTAACGGAGGGGCGCGAAGCGTCTCCCAGTGCAGCGGTGATGGATAGTCAGTCGGTGAACAGCGATGTCTACATTTCGGAGTCGGTCGGCTTCGATGCAAACAAAAAGGTCAAAGGTCGGAAGCGAAACGTGGTGGTCGACACAATGGGTTTAGTGCTGATGGTTGTGGTTACCGCAGCGAGTCTCCCTGAGCGGGATGGCGCACGAAAGGTGCTAGAAAAAATGCATCAGGTTAGTCAGTGGTTCACTCGCCTGTGTGTCATTTGGGTTGATGGGGGATATAGCGGTAACGATTTCATGAAAGAGATCATGGACCGCTTTCGATGGGTGATTGAGGTGATCAAGCGCCCCGACTGTGCGCAGGGATTTGTGCTGTTACCCAAGCGGTGGGTGGTGGAGCGCACATTTGGCTGGTTTACTTTTTGCCGCCGCTTGAGTAAAGACTATGAGCGCCTACCAGAGACCGCTGAGGCATGGATTTATGTGGCCAATATTCGAGTCATGTTAAGGCGACTAACGTGCTAATTCATACCTACATTCCAGCTTTTCAGACACCCTCTGATGTAGAAGCAGGTAGGTTAGATCACCTGATTGCCAGGGCTGAGGCTGATATTGCGGCTGATAATGTGAGGGATCTGGATGAAATCCTTCACAACGGCTGATTTTTGGCAAGTAAGGGTAGGTTGGGTGAAACGAAGTGAAACCCAACACCAGACCGGATTTTGTTGGGTTCTGCTAACGCGCCACCCAACCTACAAGATATTTTTTTGAGTGAAACGGTATGAGCTTTCCGAAGTATGAGGCGTATAAGGATTCTGGGGTGGAATGGTTGGGGGAAGTGCCCGAGCATTGGGGTATCAGCAGGAACAAACGTGTTTTTAATATCGTGAGTAAAACTGTAGGAAAAAAATCTACGGAATTTCAACTTTTATCATTGACTCTTCGTGGTGTAATACCTAGAGATATTGACAGTGGAAAAGGAAAGTTTCCAGCAGAGTTTGATACATATCAAATAGTTGAGCCAGGAAATATAGTTTTCTGTTTGTTTGATATTGATGAGACTCCTAGAACAGTGGGGCTGTCCAGTAATTCTGGGATGATCACCGGGGCTTATACAGTCGCAACTGCACTTTCTTATGCGGATCCTCGCTTTATTTATTATTACTATTTCAATATTGACTTACGGAAAGGGCTAAGACCTTTTTATACCGGATTGAGAAAGGTCGTACGCCCTGAAACTTTCATGAATATTGAAATGCCTTTGCCTCCACAGGCAGAGCAAATACAAATATCCAACTTCCTAGACCATGAAACGGCGCGTATTGACGCATTGATCGCGGAGCAGCAGCGGCTGATCGAACTGCTCAAGGAAAAGCGGCAGGCGGTGATTTCCCATGCTGTCACCAAGGGTCTCGACCCCACCGCCCCCATGAAAGATTCCGGCGTCGAGTGGCTAGGCCAAGTCCCCGTCCATTGGGATGTCATGCAATTCAAGTTTGCGACTAACTTGATGCAGACTGGCCCTTTTGGGAGTCAATTACATGCAGAGGATTATATTGAAAATGGTATTCCCCTTATTAACCCTGCTCACATAATTGAAGGGCAAATAGTACCAGATCAAAATGTCTCAGTTGATGAGAAAACAAAAGAGCGCCTACCAAGACACCATCTTAAAGAAAGTGATTTAATTTTGGCTCGGAGAGGTGAGCTAGGGCGATGTGCAGTTGTGCGTCAGCAGCACTCTGGCTGGTTATGTGGATCAGGGAGTATGCGAGTTGAACTATCTGAGAAGCTAATGTCAGATTATACATATCTTCTGATAAGTTCTGAAGGTGTTAAGGCAGAGCTATCAGTTACTTCAAACAACACTCCGGACAGTTTTTCGGGGTAGGTTGGAGAAAAGCTATCCACCGCATAGAGTGCAGGTGTACGAAAAACACGGTGCACCGATGGATAGCCTCAACCGCATCTTAGCCGGTCTGCTGACGACAGCAGGCCATTTAGCAAACCGCAGCGCCAGTTTCTGATGACGCTGATGACCACGATTTTTGTGGTTTGTGGCAAAGTCAACTACACCAACCTGAGTCGATACAGCGACCGCTGTGAACGAACCTACCGGCGACATTTTGAGGCTGGACTGGGCCTAGAAAGCTTGAACCAAGCCTTAATTGAGCAGGTGATTGCAGACACCAGCACTCAGATTGCAGTGGTGGACTGCACCTTTACTGAGAAAAGTGGTCGTCACACCTACGGACTGGACTGGTTCTACAACGGCAAAACGCAGCGGGCCGAACGGGGGTTGGAATGGTCAGTGGTGGCGGTGGTTGATCTGGGGCAGAAGACCGGCTATGCCCTATCGGCGCAACAAACCGCAGCGGGGCTAGGGGCACAAGAACCTGCCACGGCTGACGAGACAACACCCCCCAAGAGCCGAGTTGA
>NZ_KI913949.1:1470472-1477185 GCF_000332095.2 Leptolyngbya sp. PCC 6406
GGGAGTGGTGCAGTTGGGTTTCCAGTCCATTGGGCGGCTACGCAGCGATGCCAACCTCAAATTTCTCTATGATGGCCCCCAGAAGCGGCGGGGTAACCGCCGTCGCTATGGCGACAAGGTGAATCTGGCCGACCCCAGTCGCTTCACGTTCGTCGAGACCCTAGAAAATGGGGTCTCTCTCTACACGGCTGTCGTCTGGTCGGTCTCTCTCAAGCGCCGCATCCGCTTAGCCTATCTGCTGAAAGAGCAGGACGGACGGCAGAGTTATGTCGTCCTCTTCTCCACCGACATTGACATTGACCCCATCCATCTCTATCGCTGCTACGCTGCTCGGTTTCAAATTGAATTCATCTTCCGCGATGCCCGTCAATTCACAGGACTAGCGGACTGCCAGGCCCGGTCTCCCGAGGCGCTCGACTCCCATGTCAATGCCAGCTTGATGGCCCTCAATTTGGCCAAAGCAGCACTGCAATCTACTCAATCGGGAGCTGAATCCGCTGAACCTGTCAGCTTCTCCATGGCCTCTTTCAAACGGCAAGCCCTCAATCAACATCTTCTCGACCTATTTACGGCCATGTTCGACCTAGAGCCAACTTTGATTAAATCCCACCCCAACTACCAGAGCCTCCTAAATTACGGGGCTATAGCCGCCTAAGCTGGAGCTATAGCCGCCTAAATCTGTCCGAAGTGTTGTTCAAAAGGTTCAACTATGGATAACTTGAATCCTGAAATCCTTGGAAGAATTCGATTGCCCACACCTCCAAAAGTTGAGCAGGAAATGATTTTGGAGCAAGTCGAGAAAATTTCTGAGCAATATGACAGCCTGACAAACCTTGCCTGCCAACAAGTTGCACTCCTCCAAGAACGCCGCTCTGCTCTGATCTCCGCTGCGGTGACAGGCAAGATCGATGTCCGAGGCTGGCAAGCCCCCGCCAGCGCTGCCCCTGCCCCCACCCTAGAGCCCGTCCATGGCTGACATGCGCTTTGATATTGCCACCCCTCTCGGCTTTAGTGTCAGAACCACCAACGCCTATTGGCAAACCCTCATCATCAAGCATCCCGATATTGCCAGTCTCGAAGACCTGGTACACCAAGCCTTGCAAGCCCCCGACGAAATCCGCCAGAGCAGTCGAGACGAGGGGATCTTGCTGTTTTATTGCCTGCGGAGACCCCAGCGCTGGGTGGTTGCCGTTGCTCGGCGCTTAAATGGAGAAGGGTTTCTCATTACGGCCTATCAAACCGATGCCATCAAAGAAGGAGTCGTGCTATGGCCCAAATAAAAGTCTTTTATGAACCAGAGATGGAACTGCTGACCGTCTTTTGGCAAAGCCCCCGCCCTAATCAACTCTGTACCGAGCTAGGGAATGGCATCATTTTGATTAAAGATGCCGATAGCGGCGAACCCATCGGCATGGAACTGCTGGCTTACAAACCTGGCGACGCCCGGTTTGACTCCGTTAACGTTGAAATTGGCACCGCTCAGTCTGCCGCCTAGCAAACCCTGGCATCGTGCCAACGTTCTCGCTCCTCCAAGAACGCCGCTCACCCTGATCTCCGCTGCCGTGACGGGAAAGATCGATGTCCGAAGCTGGCAAGCCCCCGCCAGCGCTGCCCCTGCCCCCACCCTAGAGCCCGTCCATAGCTGACCACCCAGTCAGGTTACCGACTGCGGCGGGGCCAGTCGCTATGATCCCACTAGATGTTTTGAGGTGAACGCCATGATCAAAACCCTCTGGGCTACAGTTCGACAGGGAAAAATAGAGCTAATCGACTCGACCGAGCTACCCGAAGGTACCAGGGTACTCGTCACTCTATTTCCCGACGATGAAGCCGAATTTTGGCTACAGGCTAGCCAAAATTCGCTCAACGCAGTCTGGAACAACGCCGAGGATGACGTGTATTCCCAGCTACTCTAAATACGACGTTATTTTGGTGCGATATCCATTCTCTGATTTATCAAGCTCAAAGGTTAGACCTGCCGTTGTCGTTAGCTCAACACATCCATCCCAAGACCTTTTAATTACCCCCTTAACGAGTAAAAGTGGGATGCACCCATCGACACCTTACGAGCCCAACGCGCTGCATATTTTGAATAATCCTAGTCATGACAACCCGCGAACAAATTCAACAAGACATCCAGACCCTGCCCCAAGAGGCTCTTGACTTGGTGGCACAATTCGTTCAGCTACTCAAAAAAGGGAGCCTTGTGTCCTCCGAAACTCCCTCTGTCACAGAATCATCCCCTACCTCCGACATTGCAGATTGGTCTGACCTCATCGGCTGTGTAGAGGCTGAAGAAGATCTATCAGTTAATTACAAGACCTATCTGGCAGAGGGGTGGGCACAAAAATATGGTAATCACTGATACTGGCTTTTGGTTAGCCCTGGCTAACAAACGCGATGATATGCACCAACAGGCCAAGATCAGGTTTGCTGAATTCAAACAAGAAGGCTTCATCACGACCTGGTGTGTGATTACAGAAACCTGCTACCTCTTACAGCAAAGAGTTGGCACTGATGCCCCCAAGGCTTTTCTGAACAAGGTTTCCGTCAGTGCGCTGCAAGTATTTGACTTAACTCAGGAGCACTGCCCTCGCGTCATCCAGCTCATGGATCAATACCGCGATTTACCGATGGACTTGGCGGATGCATCCCTGGTTATCCTGGCCGAGCATCTGGGCCATGGGCGCATCCTTTCCGTCGATCAGCGCGACTTCAACACCTATCGCTGGACAAACACACAGCCCTTTCAAAATCTGCTGCTCTAGATTAAAGAGTTAATACAGGGGTGCGCCGGATCACTTTCCTTCCACATTGGGAACGCTAAAAATGCTGTAGGTTGGGCCTAGCCCATCGCATACGAGAGAGTCCCAGAACCGCAGCACATCTGACCCGCCCCCGTGGAAGCCCCATGGCCGACAGTAAAGAACTCGCCTTCCAGCAAGATATTCTCAACGCCCTGGCGGCCCAGGGCTGGCTCGTCGGCACCGCCGCAGGCTACAACCCCACCACCGCCCTCTACACCGAAGACCTTCTAGCCTACTTTCAAACCGCTTGGCCCGATCGCTGGCAAAAACTCTGCAAAGCTAACCCCAGCGACCCCGCCAGCGTGCTGATTCAAAAAACTGTCCGCGCCCTAGAGCACAGCGGCACCCTCGATGTGCTGCGCCACGGCTATAAACTCCCCGGCGTCAAAGTCGAGCTGTGCAGCTTTAAGCCCGACCACGCCATGAACCCCGACACCCAGGCCCGCTACCAGGCCAACCGCCTGCGCGTCGTGCCCGAAGTCTCCTACTCGCCCCATGCCCGACCCGGCCCAGACTCCAGCAACAGCTACAACCCCCGCCTTGATCTAGTGCTATTCGTCAACGGCATCCCCACCGCCACCCTCGAACTCAAGAGCGAGTTCAAACAATCCCTCGAAAACGCCAAACGCCAGTATTGCCAAGACCGGCCCACCAAAGACCCCCTCACCCGCAAAGCCGAACCCCTGCTGACCTTTAAGCGCGGTGCCCTGGTTCACTTTGCCGTCAGCCAGCAAGAAGTGGCTATGACCACTAAATTAGCGGGTAAAGATACCTTTTTCTTGCCCTTTAACCAGGGCAGTGCCGATGGCGGTGCCGGGAATCCATCCCCTGCTGACGAAAATTCCTACGCCACCAGCTATCTATGGGAACAACTGTTTCAGCCCGATGCTTGGCTCAAGGTGCTGGGTCGCTTCCTGCACCTTGAGCAGAAACCCATCGAACACTTCGACGGCACCCGCACCACCAAAGAGACCCTAATCTTCCCCCGCTACCACCAGTGGCAAGTGGTCAACCGTCTGATCGACGCCACCCGCCGCGAAGGAGTGGGGCAGCGGTATTTGGTTCAGCACAGTGCCGGGTCGGGTAAGTCCAACTCCATCGCCTGGGTCGCCCACCAGCTCGCTGCCCTCTACGCCGATACCGATGATGAGGCGGGCAATAAGCTGTTTAGCTCGGTCATCGTCATCACCGATCGCACCATCCTCGACAGCCAGTTGCAAGACACCATTTACCAGTTTGAGCACGCCCAGGGTGTGGTCGTGCCCATTACCCGCGATGGCACCAGCCAAAGCAAATCTGAGCAACTGGCGGAGGCTCTGGCCGCCCAAACCCGGATTATTATCGTGACCATCCAGACCTTTCCGGCCCTGTTTGATGCGCTGGATAAATACCCGGCCCTGGCCAGTGGCCGCTATGCCGTCATCGCCGACGAGGCCCACTCCTCCCAGACCGGCTCCGCCGCCAGCAAACTCAAAGCCATTTTGGCCAGGGAAACGAGCGGCGACGGGGCCGACCCGGAGGCAATTAGCGCCGAAGACCTGATGGATGCTGCTGTGCAGGCCCGTGGCCCCAACGATCGCATCAGCTACTATGCCTTTACCGCCACGCCCAAAGCCAAAACCTTAGAGCTGTTTGGCCGTCCGCCCAATCCCCAGCAGCCCGCCAGTGCCGACAACAAGCCCGAACCCTTTCATCTCTATTCCATGCGGCAGGCGATCGAAGAGGGCTTTATTCTCGATGTGCTGCTGAACTACACCACCTACGCCACCGCCTGGAAGATTGCCCATCCTGCCTCTGACGAGACAGCGGTAGATGAGGAAGTTGACTCTAAAAAAGCCCGCACCAAGCTGGCCCGCTGGGTGCGTTTGCATCCCTACAACATCAGCCAAAAAGTTGAGGTGATTGTCGAGCACTTTCGGGAGCATGTGCGGCACCGACTCAATGGTCAGGCCAAGGCCATGGTGGTTACTGGCAGCCGTCAAGAAGCGGTGCGCTACCAGTTGGCCCTCAAAGCCTACATCCAAGAAAAAGGCTATGGCGACGTGCATCCCCTGGTGGCGTTTTCTGGGCAAGTACCGCCGGACAACGTCATCCCCGAAGAGGTGTCTGAGACCAGCAGTTGGCTGAATCCTGACCTGAACGGGCGCGACCTGGCCAAAGCTTTTGATACCGATGACTACAACGTCTTAATTGTGGCCAACAAATATCAAACTGGCTTCGATCAGCCCAAGCTCTGCGCCATGTATGTAGACAAAAAACTGCATGGCGTGGACTGTGTGCAAACCCTGTCGCGCCTCAACCGCATCTTTCTCGGCAAAGCCACCTTCATCCTCGACTTCTTTAACGATTCCCAGGACATCCTCGACGCTTTTTTGCCCTATTACAACCGGGCTGAACTAGCGGACGTGTCCGACCCGCAGATTCTCTACGACCTGCAAACCACCCTCGATGGCGAAGGTATCTACCACTGGCAGGAGGTAGAAGCCTTTGCCCTGGCCTTTTTTGACTCCAAGGCCGCCAATGCCAAACTCAAGTACCATTGTCAGCCCGCTGTCGATCGCTTTAAGCAGCGCTACAAGCTAGGGGAAACCGCTCGCCGCCAAGCCCTAGAGCAGAAACGCGCCGCCACCACCCACGGCAACAGCGCCGCTATGAAACAGGCGGAGTCTGAGTTAAAAGCCGCAGGGGAACAACTTGACCAGCTCGACCTGTTCAAAAAGAATCTCCAGAGCTTTGTGCGGCTGTACGAGTTTCTCTCCCAAATCGTCGATTACGAAGACCGGGAGCTAGAACAGCTTTGTGTCTATGCTAAGCACCTCTATCCCCTGCTGCGCCGTGATCGTCTTGATCAAGAAGATGTTGATATCTCTGAGCTGGCGCTGACCCATTATCGGCTGACAAAGCGAGCAGAACAGCAGTTGCGGCTGGCGGACAACCAAGGGCAGTATCCTCTCAAACCGGGGAGCGCGATCGGCACTGGCCAAGCCCATGATCCTGAAAAACAGCGCCTCTCGGCAATCATTCAGGCCCTCAACGAGCTGTTTGGCGCAGAGGTCAGTGATGACGACCAGGTTAAGTTCCTGAATGATATTGCTGATCGCGTCAGCCGCCAGGAGGATGTGATGGCTCAGATCAATAACCATACGCCGGAGCAGGTGATGCACGGCTTGTTTCCTAAACGAGTGCTGGATATGGTGCTCGATGCGATGACCGACTATGAGAAGCTCTCTCTAGAAGTGCTGGATAATGCGAAATCAGGGCATCAGTTTGCTCTGTTGGTGCTGAAAATCGTGACCGCTGCTAACCGCCCGTTGCGGCAGAAGAGTGATATTGATGTGATATGCAGCTAGTGGAGAAAGACCGTAAGGATGTAGGTTTGTGCCCGTGCGTAGCAGGATGAAAAGGAATTCCTTGTAGGAAGCCTATTTCAGCTAACCCCTGTTACCTGTCATCCCCTGCATTGGGTGCGGAAGCCGCGCCCCTACCCACCCTAAGCCCTATGCCAAAGGGCAGGGATTGCCCCAACGGGAAATTGAATTCAAAATTCAAAATTCCCCCAATACCCCAACACCCCAACACCCCAATACCCCAATACCAATCACCCGGCGACCAGGTAGGGCGGGTTTTGAGCCTCCCATTTGGGATTTCCCAGTAGACACAAGCTAAACCCGCCCCCACGGTTCTTCCCTGTCACCTGTCACCTGCCACTCCCTGCATTGGGCGCGGAAACCGCGCCCCTACGGGAAATTCAATTCAAAACTCAAAACTCAAAACTCAAAACTCCTGCCACCCCATCACCCCATCACCCCATCACTCCCCCACTCCCCCACATCGGTCACCCGCCACAAGGGCAAGCATCCTATGCCCTCCGGTCAGACTCCGCCCTAGCGTAGCCATGCCGGAGGC
>NZ_KI913949.1:1477285-1636410 GCF_000332095.2 Leptolyngbya sp. PCC 6406
ATCACCCCCCCACCCCATCACCCCCCCACCCCATCACCCCCCATGCCCAACCCCCACATCCCCTCCGGCCCCCTACGCGACAAGTGGAGCACTTTTAAGGAGCACTGTCGCCTAGTCAGCCCTAAGAACAAGCAGCAACACACCATTCTGGTGGTGGGCACTGGGTTGGCGGGGGCTTCGGCGGCGGCAACCTTGGCGGAACTGGGGTATCGGGTCAAGAGCTTCTGTATTCAAGACTCCCCTCGCCGCGCCCACAGCATCGCTGCCCAGGGGGGTATCAATGGGACGAAGAACTATCCCAACGATGGGGACAGCGTGTGGCGGCTGTTCTACGACACGATTAAGGGGGGTGACTACCGTTCCCGTGAGGCTAATGTCTACCGGCTGGCGGAAATTAGCAGCCACATTATCGATCAGTGTGTGGCCCAGGGGGTGCCCTTTGCGCGGGAATATAGCGGCCTGCTGGCGAACCGTTCCTTTGGCGGAGCCCAGGTGTCTCGCACTTTCTACGCCAAGGGTCAGACCGGACAGCAACTTTTGCTGGGGGCCTATAGTGCTCTGATGCGTCAGGTGCAGGTGGGGCAGGTGGAGGTGTTTGCCCGTCGGGAGATGTTGGATCTGGTGGTGGTGAATGGACAGGCGCGGGGCATTATTACCCGCAATCTGATCACCGGGGAACTAGAGCGCCATGGGGGGGATGGGGTGCTGCTCTGCACCGGGGGCTATGGCAATGTCTATTACCTCTCTACCAATGCGAAAAATTCTAATGTGACGGCGGCTTGGCGCTGTCATCAGCGGGGGGCGTATTTCGCCAACCCCTGCTATACCCAGATTCACCCGACCTGTGTGCCTGTGTCGGGGGATTACCAGTCGAAGCTGACCCTGATGAGTGAGGGACTGCGGAACGATGGTCGGGTATGGGTGCCGAAAACGCCGGGGGATCGGCGACCGCCCCAGGAGATTCCAGAATCGGAACGGGACTATTACCTGGAGCGGCGCTACCCGGCCTTTGGCAATTTGGTGCCTCGGGATGTGGCTTCTCGCAATGCCAAGGCCATGACCGATGACGGGCGCGGTGTGGGGGAGACGGGGCTGGCGGTGTATCTGGATTTTCGGGATGCGATTCGGGAGCAGGGACAAGTTGCGATCGCGGCTAAATATGGCAACCTGTTCGATATGTATCAGCGCATTGCTGGGGAAGACCCCTACGAGGTGCCCATGCGGATTTATCCCGCCGTCCACTACACCATGGGCGGCCTGTGGGTGGACTATCACCTGATGAGCACGATTCCCGGTCTCTTTGTTCTGGGGGAGGCCAATTTCTCCGATCACGGGGCCAATCGACTGGGGGCCAGCGCCCTGATGCAGGGGTTAGCGGATGGCTATTTTGTCATTCCCTATACCCTGGGGCACTACATCGCTGGGGTGGAGTTGCCAAAGGTCGGAACCGATCACCCCGCCTTTGCCGAGGCCGAGTCAGCGGCCCGCGATCGCATCTCTCGTCTCCTCGCCATCCAGGGAGAGAAAACGGTGATGGACTTCCACCGGGCACTGGGGCGCATCCTGTGGGATCACGTTGGGATGGCCCGGAATCGGGAAGGGCTGGAAGGGGCGATCGCCCGAATACAAGATCTGCGGGAGGAATTTTGGCAAAATCTGAAGCTGCCGGGAACCGCCAATACGTTGAACAAGAATCTGGAATTTGCCGGACGGGTGGCGGACTTTATGGAGCTAGGGGAACTGATGGCACGGGATGCCCTGCACCGGGAAGAGTCCTGCGGTGGCCACTTTCGGGAAGAGTCCCAAACACCTGAGGGGGAAGCCAAGCGGGACGATGACGACTTTGCCTACGTTGCCGCCTGGGCGTATCGCGGCGAGGACCGCCTACCAGAACTCCACCGGGAGGCCCTTGTCTTTGAGAACGTTGAACTCACCCAACGCAGCTATAAATAGCCTCAGGAAATAACCTCAGGTTGGGCTCGGCGCTGCTCAGAGCCACAAGGATTTAGCGGAAAAACTCTAAAGGCAGTGATTTCACGGCCTATGGTTAGGATGGGATAGCTCTGTGGAGGTTCTGTTGTGTTTTTGAGCGTTGTCATTCCCACCTACAACCGCCAGCCGATTTTAGCGAAATGCCTGCGTGCCCTAGAGGCTCAGGTGTTTACCGCCGATAGCCCTGTGGAGCGCTACGAACTAGTGCTGGTGGACGATGGATCTACCGATGGCACAGTGGAATGGTTGGATCGCCATCGAGCCGAGTTTCCCCATGTGCGGCTGGTGCCCCAGGATCACAAGGGCATCGCCGAGGCGCGAAATCTGGGGGTAACTAGCGCGGCGGGGGATGTGATTGTCTTTATCGATAGTGATGTCATTGTCCAGCCCACCTGTCTAGACAACCATGCCCAGTTGCTCCACACCCGCGCCCAGGCAGGTCAGGAGAAATGCTTTACCTATGGTCAGTTGATCAGCACCTGTGATTTTGACAATCCCACGGCGGCTCAGGTGAAGGTGACGGACTTTTCAGCGGCCTTTTTTGAGACCAATAATGTTGCGATCGCAAAACACTGGTTAATCGAGGCAGGACTCTTTGACACCCAGTTCACCCAGTACGGTTGGGAGGATCTGGAACTGGGAGTACGGCTGAAAAATATGGGGCTGACGGTGGCAAAATGCCCCGCCGCCATTGGCTACCATTGGCACGCCCCCTTTTCGGTCGCCGAGATCCCCAGCCTAATCGAAAAGGAAATTCAGCGGGGCCGCATGGGCGTGGTGTTTTATCAAAAACATCCCACCTGGAACGTGCGGATGATGATTCAAATGACCTGGCTGCATCGGGCTCTGTGGGGGCTGCTCTCCCTGGGGGGACGGTTGAATGAAAAGACGATGACCCCCCTCCTCCAATGGATTGTGAATCAGGGGAAACCCCAACTGGCCCAGGAAATTGCCCGCATCTTTCTGAACTGGTACAACGTGCAGGGGGTGTACGCCGCCTACGCTGAAGGCCAAGTTGCCCAGGAGACAAGTAGAGAAGGGCAGGAGTAAGTAGGGCTTTCTTTGCCCGTGCGTAGCAGGCAGAAGACTGTATACACACATCTGGATTTGCCGGAATGGCCCCAATGGGCTCATCGCCGGGAGAATCTTGAGGGAAAATAGCAGGGAGCCCAGATGGAGTAACCCATGACCGAGGAGCCCAAGTTCTCAGAGCCTAAGTTCTCAGACGATTCTCCTGCCCCACCCTCGGAGCGTCTGGATGATGCGGAAGAGATGCCAACCCCTGCCATTTCAGCGGCGGAGGCAGAAGACTGGGATTTGGACGATTCCACCTGGGAGACACCGCCATCAATGCCCCCACCGGAGCCGAAAGCGCCAGGGATGGCAATGGAATTTATGGGGCAATGGCGGCAGCTTTGGTCCCAGGGGCAAAGACTCTGGCAACACCTACTGGCGGGGGTGCGATCGCGGATTCCCGCCGCCGCCGCCCTCTCTGATGGGGTACTGGGGGGCGTGATCGTGGGTAGCTTGGTGCTGCTGCTGACCCTCATCAATGGCTTAGGGGGCAGTCCTGCCCCGGCAACGGAGTCTGGGTCGAGGCCCGAGATCACCACCCGCCCCCCCTCAGATCTGAGGTTGCAGGAGCAGGAAATCGGGCTGGATCAAGGGCAGCTACAGGTGGAAGCAGAGGGCAGCGATGGTCAGAGACCGGCCCAAATGGGCCATCGTATTGGAGAGATTCAGGCCCAACTGAAGGCAGTTTCCGCCCTCTATGGCGAGGGCTTGGTGCAGTCGGTACAGGCAAACTTGCCGCGATCGCGGTTGACCGTGAACCTCAGCGATGGCTGGTATCGACTGACGGCCACCGGACAGGACAATTTAGCAGCGGACCTACTGAAACGGGCCGGAGATCTACAATTTGGGGCACTGGAGATGCGGTCTCCAGCAGCAGATCTCCTCGCCCGCAGCCCCGTCGTGGGGAATCAGATGGTGATTTTGCAGCGCCAACCCCTGCCGGAGGTCCCCATCCCCGAGCGCCCCCGCTACCGCATCATCGTGGATTAAGCCAGGGATCAGTCCGCCTGGGCGGCGGCGAGATAATCCTGGAGTGCCCGCACCGTAAGCCCCGCCTGCTGCAAAGAACGGATGGCGGCGGCGGTAGCGCGGGCGGCGGCAATGGTGGTAATGGTAGGGATTTTGTAGGCTAGGGCGGCGCGGCGAATGGCCCGATCGTCCTGTTGGGCCTTGTCCCCCACGGGGGTATTGATAATCAGTTGAATCTGACTGTTTTTGATCTGATCCCCAATGTGGGGACGGCCCTCGTGGATTTTCAGCACCAGATCCACCGCGATCCCATGGTCTTGCAGCACGGCACGGGTGCCGCTAGTAGCCATTAGGGTGAAGCCGAGACTGACCAGATCCTGCGCCACGGGCACCACCGCCTCCTTGTCCCGATCGTTCATAGAAATGAACACGGTGCCGGCAAGGGGTAGCTTTTGGTTGGCTCCCAACTCCGCCTTGGCAAAGGCTTTACCAAAGTCAGTGTCGATGCCCATCACCTCTCCGGTGGATCGCATCTCAGGGCCGAGGATGGTGTCGGTGCCAGGAAAACGGTCAAAGGGCAGCACCGCTTCCTTGACGGCGATGTGGCGGGGAATGATTTCCTCCGTAATGCCCAGTTCCGCTAGGGTTTTGCCCGCCATCACCTGCACCGCCAGTTTGGCTAGGGGGCGGCCCGTGGTTTTGGAGACAAAGGGGACGGTGCGGGAGGCGCGGGGGTTGGCCTCCAGAATGTACACCTGCTCGCCCTTGACGGCGAATTGAATATTCATCAGCCCCACCACCTTCAGCCGCTGGGCCAGCTTCACAGTCCAGTTACGAATGGTAGTAAGGGCGGCCTCCGGCAGGGTAATGGTGGGCAGGGAACAGGCAGAATCGCCGGAGTGGATACCCGCCTGCTCGATATGCTCCATAATGCCGCCGATGACCACGGCTCCGGTGGCATCCGCGATCGCATCCACATCCACCTCAATAGCGTTTTCTAGAAACAGGTCAATGAGAATGGGATGATCCGGCTCCACCTGCACCGCATGGGTCATATAGTGATCCAGTTCCCGGTCGGAATAGACAATTTCCATGGCCCGTCCCCCCAGCACATAGCTGGGACGCACCACCACCGGGTAGTTAATCGTGTGGGCAATACGCAGAGCTTCGTCATAGCTGCGGGCAATGCCATTGGCGGGCTGGAGAATATCCAATTCCCGCAGGATTTTTTCAAAGCGCTCCCGGTCCTCCGCCATATCGATGGAATCGGGGGAGGTGCCCCAAATTTGGGTGACGGGTCGGGACTCATCGCCGTGGGTTGCAATCTTTGCCAGATAGGTCTGGAGCGGAACCGCCAACTTCAACGGCGTCTGCCCCCCGAATTGGACGATGATCCCCTCCGGCTGTTCCGCTTCGATGATGTTGAGCACATCCTCCTTAGTCAGGGGCTCAAAGTAGAGACGATCGCTGGTGTCGTAGTCCGTCGAAACCGTCTCTGGGTTGGAGTTGACCATGATGGTTTCAAAGCCGTCCGCCTGGAGGGCAAAGGAGGCATGGCAGCAGCAGTAGTCAAACTCAATGCCCTGGCCAATGCGGTTGGGACCCCCTCCCAGAATCATCACCTTGCGGCGATCGCTTGGCAGTACCTCCGTCTCCTCCTCATAGGTGGAGTAGTAGTAGGGGGTGTAGGCTTCAAATTCCGCCGCGCAGGTGTCTACGGTTTTATAGACGGGATTGACCCCGAGGGATTGGCGATAGGCTCGCACCGTGTCTTCGTTGATGCCATTAGCAAAGGCAATCTGGCGATCGCTAAAACCCTGGCGCTTCACCGCATACATTTGAGCCCCGGACATCGAGGCTAGAGGGGTGCGCTTCAGCCATTTCTCTGTTTTCAGTAGCCCTGCTAACTGGTGCAGAAACCAGGGGTCAATGCCCGTGAGTTGGTAGATTTCCCCCAGGTCTAAGCCCAATTGCATAGCATGGTGAACAGCAAAGATGCGCTCTGGATTGGGGGTACGGAGTTGCGATCGCAAACTGGAGAGATTCGGCAAAGTTTCCCTGCGATCGCAGCCCCACCCAGCGCGGCCCGTCTCCAGCGATCGCAGCGCCTTTTGAAAGGACTCTTGGAAGGTACGACCAATGGCCATCGCTTCCCCCACCGACTTCATCTGGGTGGTGAGAATCGGAGGCGTGCCGGGAAACTTCTCAAAGGCAAACCGGGGAATCTTCGTCACCACATAGTCAATGGTGGGCTCAAAACTGGCAGGAGTCTTTTGGGTAATATCATTGGGAATTTCATCCAACGTATAGCCCACCGCCAGCTTGGCCGCGAACTTGGCAATGGGAAACCCCGTCGCCTTAGAGGCCAGGGCCGAACTGCGAGAGACACGGGGATTCATCTCAATCACAATCACCGCCCCATCCTCCGGGTTCACCGCAAACTGGATATTGGAGCCCCCCGTCTCCACCCCAATTTCCCGAATGATCTGAATCGATGCATCCCGCAGCCGCTGGTACTCCTTATCCGTCAACGTCTGGGCCGGAGCCACGGTGATGGAATCCCCCGTATGGATACCCATCGGATCCACATTCTCAATCGAGCAGATAATCACCACGTTATCCGCCAGATCCCGCATCACCTCCAGCTCGTATTCCTTCCAACCCAGCAGCGACTGCTCGATCAAAATTTGTGACATCGGGCTGGCATCTAACCCCGACTGAGCAATCTGCTCAAACTCTTCATGGTTGTAGGCAATGCCGCCCCCCGCTCCACCCATGGTGAAAGCAGGGCGAATAATCAAAGGAAAGCTGCCAATCTGAGCCGCCACCGTCCGGGCCTCCGCCAGGGTTTCCGCCAGACCCGAGGGACACACCGCGATCCCAATCCGGGTCATGGCCTCCTTGAATAGCTTGCGATCCTCCGCCTTTTGGATCGCCTCCAGCTTGGCCCCAATCAGCTCCACACCGTATTTCTCCAGCACCCCCGACTGGGCCAGATCCACGGCAATATTCAAAGCCGTCTGCCCCCCCATCGTGGGCAGCATGGCGTCTGGCCGCTCCCGCTCAATCACCTGGGCCACCAGTTCCGGCGTCAGAGGCTCAATGTAGGTGCGGTCGGCGGTCTCGGGGTCCGTCATGATGGTGGCGGGGTTGGAGTTCACCAACACCACCTCATACCCCTCCTCCCGCAACGCTTTGCAGGCTTGGGTGCCGGAGTAGTCAAACTCGCAGGCTTGCCCAATCACAATGGGGCCAGACCCAACCAGCAGAATTTTCTTGAGGTCGTTGCGGCGTGGCATAGGTTCCCTAGGGGCACAGTGTTACAAATCCTGCCCATTTTAATGGCTATCAGACCCCAAGATCTGACTTCTTCCATTGGAGAACGGTTTGAGAACATCGCCCCCATCCCCCATATTGATCGCCCGCCCACCGGGCAACCACAAGGGATTGCCCCTACGGTTCGGCAACATCCACACCCAATCACCCTGTCACCGTCTGCATTGGGCGCGGAAACCGCGCCCCTACGGGATATTCAATTCAAAATTCCTGCCACCTGTCACCGTCTGCATTGGGCGCGGAAACCGCGCCCCTACGGGATATTCAATTCAAAATTCAAAATTCAAAATTCAAAACTCAAAACTCAAAATTCCTGCCACCTGTCCCCTGTCACTCCCTGCATTGGGCGCGGCATCTCTACGGTGCATTGCTTCGCGTGGGCGAAGCCGCGCCTTAGCGCTATGCACCCTACAGGAAATTCAATTCAAAACTCAAAACTTAAAATTCCTGTCACCCCATCACCCCTAAGCCCTCCGGGCGGGATCAATTCAAAACTCAAAACTCAAAACTTTCTGCCACCTATAACGCCAACACCCCATCACCCCAACACCCCATCACCCCATCACCCCATCACCCCATCACCCCATCACCCCCCCTCTGCCCTACGAAGACACCTTGCCAAAGCGGCGATCGCGACCCTGATAGGTTTGCAGGGCACGGTGGAACTCTCCCTCGTCAAAATCAGGCCACAGGGTATCGGTCACATAGATTTCGGCGTAGGCTAGCTGCCACAGCAGAAAGTTGCTAATCCGCATTTCGCCACTGGTGCGGATCAGCAGGTCAGGATCCTGGAGATCCGCTGTGTATAGGTGACGGCCAAAAAGATTTTCGTCAATGTCCTCCGGCTGAAGCACCCCTGCCTGCACCTGGGTTGCGATCGCACGACAGGCTTGCAAAATTTCCTGCCGCCCGCCATAGTTCGTCGCTACAGTAAAGCGAATCCCGCGATTTTGGCGAGTTTGCTCCACCGCCCGGTCGATTTCCGTCTGGAGAGAGGCCGGCAGACCCGCTAGATTTCCCACAAACTGAATCCGCACATTCTCCGCCATCATGTCCGTCAGTTCTTGGCGCAGCACCCGCTCAAATAGGGTCATCAGAAACCCCACCTCCTCCAAGGGGCGGCCCCAGTTTTCCGTAGAAAAGGCGTAGGCCGTCAGGGCTCCAATGCCCCAATCGCTGCACCGACGCAGGAGTTGTTTCAGAGTATCCACCCCTCGACGGTGCCCCATCACTCGGGGCAACCCCCGCTGCTTGGCCCAGCGCCCATTGCCATCCATGATCACCGCGACGTGATAGGGCAAGCGCTCTGGATGCAAATCCACGGGCAACGGCGATTTAACAGCAGGCTCAGCAGTCATCTTTTTTCACGGGAGGCTGAGGACGGGAAACGTAATAGTCGCTGAAAAAAGGCCAGGGCTTGACCCGGAAGCCGTTTACCGAGGCTCCACAACTGTGGGGTAACCGCATCTCGATCTACCCTCTTAGAGAGCCTAGCGTGCAACAACTCCCTCAGTTTACTGCTGGTCAGGGGGCGATTTAGTGTTCCCCTTTCTGCCAGAGAAATGGAGCCTGTCTCCTCCGACACAACTAGACAGATGCAGTGATCAACCCGCTCCGTGATCCCCATGGCGGCCCGATGACGGGTTCCCAGTTGGCGGGAGGCGACCCGCTCCGAAATGGGCAAAATCACCCCCGCTGCCAGTAACCGCGATCCCCGAATCAATACTGCGCCATCGTGGAGTAGCGTCGTGGTTTGAAAAATCGTTTGCAGCAGTTCTTTAGACATATCGGCATTGAGGCGAACCCCCGGCACCGAAAAATCCCGCTCGTCAATGGGACGATCTGTTTCCAGGATGATCAAGGCCCCGATCCGATTTTGGGACAGCTCCTTGATGGCGTCCACCAGTTCGTCTATGACGTTATCGGTCTGGGGGGGAGTCTCCTGCGGGTTGATGGCTAATAACTGTGCGAACTGCCCCCGGCCCATCTGCTCCAGCAGTCGTCGCAACTCCCCTTGCAAAATAAAGGCCATGGCGACGGCAGCCCCGATCACCAATTTGTCGAGGACAAAGGCCAGCAATCCCAGACCGATCCGCTCGCTGAGGGTGGCCGCTAATATCAGCACAATAAAGCCGCGCACCATCCACAGGTTACGGCGCTCCCCGATCAACACCAGCATGGCGTAGATCAGTAGCAGCACCAGGGTAATATCCAGGACAGGCAGCAGCCAGAGTCTCATTAGGTTGAGGATGATCTGGCCGTACTCCCAGAAATAACCCATGAGTAGTACTGTTGCGTGAACCCAACCCGTATGTGTGCAACGCCCCCGCCGCGAGGTCTCCCCGATTCCCGGCTCCGTCGCTGGGATCCCCTCTACCTCGATCCTAGGGGACTTCGAGAGATGCGGGCTTCCAGAGATCAAGGCAGACCAATCTTAGCCCAGCGTTGTAGACCGACCGGTGATTTACTGGGGCCTGGTTTCTGTCAGAGACTGGAGGTGGGCGGGAATACAGTCCTGACGAAGAAGATCCTGGAGGGTTTCCCGCTGAATAATCAGATGGGCTTCTCCCTGCCCCACTAAAACAGCAGCGGGACGGGGAACCCGATTGTAGTTAGAGGCCATGCTGTAATTGTACGCACCTGTCCCCGGTACGACGACAATATCTCCCGCCATTAGGGGGGGGAGTTGGGCTGCGGCGATGACCACGTCCCCAGATTCGCAGTGTTTACCCGCTAGGGTGACGGTTTCCGTGAGGGGCGCGCCCATGCGGTTGGCCACCAGGCTGCGATAGACCGATTGGTAGGTGATAGGGCGGGGATTATCGGACATGCCCCCATCCACCGCCACATAGGTGCGGATACCGGGGACGGTTTTTTGACTGCCGACGGTGTAGGCGGTGACACAGGCGGAGCCCACCAAGGAGCGTCCCGGCTCACACAGCAGGCGCGGCAGGGGAACGTCTTGGGCCTCGCAGGCTGCCGCGATCGCAGTGCCTACAGTTTGAACCCAGGCGTCAATAGTGGGGGGATCATCAGCTTCGGTATAGCAAATTCCCAAGCCCCCGCCCACATCCAATTCCGTGACAGGTAAACCATACTGAGTGGCCTTTTGGAACCACTGCACCAACACCCCGGCCAAATCCTCATGGGGCTGGAGTTCAAAAATCTGCGACCCAATGTGGGCATGGAGACCGATGCAACGCAGGGCGGGCTGCTGACTGACGTAGGCAAATACCGCTTCGATCTGATCGGGATCAAAGCCAAATTTACTGTCTAAATGGCCAGTGCGAATGTATTCGTGGGTATGGCATTCAATGCCGGGGGTGAGCCGCAACAGAATGGAAACCGGAGTCTCAGCCCCCACCAGCAGATCCACCAAGGTGTGTAGCTCATGCCAGTTGTCCACCACGATGCGACAGTGGGTCGCGATCGCAAGTTCCAACTCTTCCCGAGATTTGTTATTGCCGTGGAAGTAGATGCGCTCAGGGAGAAACCCTGCCCCTAGAGCCGTCTGAAGTTCCCCCCCAGACACCACATCAATACCCAAATTTTCGCTGCCTACAATAGCGCAGACCGCCAGACAACTCCACGCCTTAGAGGCATAGAGCACCAGGGATTCACCGGGATAGTGGCGCACCATCGCCTCGCGATACTGGCGGCAGGCAGTCCGCAGTGTGGTCTCATCCAGAATATAGAGAGGAGAGCCAAAGCGGGCCACCAAAGCAGGCACATCACAGTCGCCAATGACCAGATGATCTGCCCCGGATACCGTAGCTGTCAGGGGCAAAAGGGACTGGTTGGGCGAAGGATTCGCGGTGGCCGTCAAGGGCAAATAGCGGTGGCTGGTAGGGGCAGACTCTAGGGTGGAGACCATGGGTCAAAGATAATAATGTCGATATTTCGATATTGAAGTGGCCGATATTGCAGTGAAGGAGGCCAACGGGAATATTTTCGCCAAGCTTCAACGCCCCTCATTCAGAGCGCGACGGATCGCTGGCGAGTCAACCCCCTGAACCGTTCTTTAGCAATCATACGTTTCAAACGGGCCTTCAGACCGTATGGGCGGTTCAACACCCGCCCTACCCAGCAGCGGAAAATCCAGAATGGAGAGATTTTCGGCAACCCATGTAGAATTATCGCTGGCGGTCTCTTCGTCCTGATGTGAACTCCTTGCGTTGCTGCCCTCTGACGGAATCCCATTTGCCAGCGGTCTTGGCCCTCGATCAGGTCTGTTTTGGCGGACTCTGGTCAGAGGCAAGCTATCGACGAGAGATGGATAGCCCCAACAGCGATATGCGCGTGCTCCTAATCCCAGGGGGTGCAGCTTCCCCCTGGGAGCAAATCAATGAAGGGCCTGCTATAGGTGGGGATCTTCCTATGAGCGGAAATCCCAGAGCTGAGGAAGGGGGGGCTAGCTATCCCAATATGGAGCCAAGCTCTGGGGATCGGGGTTCTGGTGGGGATCAGCCTGGAAGCCAGATACCGGCAGATCAAGCTAGGAATCCTTCGTCTGGGGACCGGGGGCCAGCGGCGGTGCTTCCCTATTCTTCCCAGTCCCCAGAAACGGTAATTGGCCTGGGTTGCTACTGGGCCATTCTAGACGAGGCCCACATTACGCTTCTAGCGGTAACCCCCCCCTATCGAGGTCAGGGGTTGGGACGATGGTTGTTGCTCCATCTGCTACAGGGAGCCCGCGATCGCGGTATGGAACGGGCCACCTTAGAAGTGCGAGCCAGCAATGCTCCAGCCCTAGCCCTCTATAGATGCCTAGGCTTTAAGACCGCAGGCCGCCGCCGGGGCTACTACGACGATGGCGAAGATGCCCTTATCCTCTGGTGCAACGGCCTTCAAACCCCACATTGGGCCGACGCCTGGGACCAGTGGCAAGACCAGAGCGATCGCCAGCTTCGCGCCCAAGGATGGCGGCTACCCGTTCGTGCTGCTCCAGCCCTAGTCTCCGGGATCGCCGCTGCTGAATAATGCTCTCTTGGCCTCCCGTACCCCGGTAGTGCGGTTACCCCTCTAGAAATCGCCAAATCCCTTGATTCTACAGGCTGTTTGCTAGGCCACAGTTCCCCAATACCCCTGTGCTAGAATCAGCGTACCCAGCGCGCAGCAGGTATTTGGATTTCCGCCAATGTTTGAACGCTTCACAGAAAAAGCAATTAAGGTTATCATGCTCGCCCAAGAGGAGGCCCGCCGCCTGGGTCATAACTTCGTGGGTACCGAGCAAATCCTCCTGGGCCTCATCGGTGAAGGTACTGGTGTCGCTGCCAAGGTATTAAAGTCCATGGGCGTCAATCTCAAAGACGCTCGCATTGAAGTCGAGAAAATCATTGGTCGTGGCTCTGGCTTTGTGGCAGTGGAAATCCCTTTCACGCCTCGGGCTAAGCGCGTTCTAGAGCTATCCCTAGAGGAGGCCCGCCAACTGGGCCACAACTATATCGGTACGGAGCACTTGCTCCTAGGGCTGATCCGCGAAGGCGAAGGGGTCGCCGCCCGTGTCCTCGAAAATCTTGGGGTTGATCTCTCCAAGGTCCGCACCCAAGTCATTCGTATGCTGGGGGAAACTGCGGAGGTATCTGCGGGGGGCGGCCAGGGCCGCACCAAAACCCCCACCCTGGACGAGTTTGGCTCCAACCTGACCCAAATGGCGGGAGAGGGCAAGCTGGATCCCGTTGTGGGTCGTCAGAACGAAATTGAACGGGTAATTCAGATTCTCGGTCGCCGCACCAAGAACAATCCGGTGCTGATTGGGGAACCGGGGGTGGGCAAAACCGCGATCGCGGAAGGTCTGGCCCAACGTATCTCCACCGGCGATATTCCCGACATTTTGGAAGAGAAGCGGGTCGTCACCCTAGATATTGGTCTCCTCGTAGCGGGCACCAAATATCGCGGGGAATTTGAAGAACGCCTCAAAAAAATCATGGATGAGATCCGCTCAGCGGGAAATGTCATCCTGGTCATCGATGAGGTCCATACCCTAATTGGGGCCGGCGCTGCCGAGGGAGCCATTGACGCCGCCAACATCCTCAAGCCCGCCCTTGCTCGGGGAGAACTCCAATGCATTGGAGCCACCACCCTAGACGAGTACCGCAAACACATTGAGCGGGATGCCGCCCTAGAGCGTCGCTTCCAGCCCGTGATGGTGGGCGAACCCAGCGTAGAAGAGACTATTGAAATTCTCCATGGCCTGCGCGATCGCTATGAGCAGCACCACAAGCTCCGCATTGAGGATGAAGCCCTGAATGCCGCCGCAAAACTCTCCGATCGCTACATCAGCGATCGGTTTCTGCCAGATAAAGCCATCGACCTGATTGATGAAGCAGGCTCACGGGTGCGCCTGATCAACTCCCAACTCCCCCCCGCTGCGAAGGAACTAGATAAGGAACTGCGTCAGCTCCTGAAGGAAAAGGACAATGCCGTCCGCTCCCAGGACTTTGATCGGGCTGGAGAACTGCGGGATCGGGAAATGGAAATCAAAGCGGAAATCCGCACCATTGCCCAAGGTAAGAAGGCCGAAAGTGAAGACGGGGATGATTCTCCCGTGGTCACCGAGGAAGACATTGCCCACATCGTCGCCTCCTGGACCGGAGTCCCGGTAAACAAGCTCACCGAATCCGAGTCCGAAAAGCTGCTGCACATGGAAGATACCCTGCACCAGCGGCTCATCGGTCAAGACGAAGCAGTGAAAGCCATTTCCCGTGCTATTCGCCGTGCCCGTGTCGGTCTCAAGAGCCCCAACCGACCCATTGCCAGCTTCATCTTCTCCGGTCCCACCGGCGTTGGGAAAACAGAACTGGCTAAGTCCCTGGCCGCCTACTTCTTCGGCTCCGAAGAAGCCATGATCCGCCTAGACATGTCGGAGTTCATGGAACGCCACACCGTTTCTAAACTCATCGGCTCCCCTCCCGGCTACGTGGGCTACAACGAGGGTGGTCAGCTTACCGAAGCTGTACGCCGTCGCCCCTACACGGTGATTCTGTTCGACGAAATTGAGAAAGCCCACCCCGATGTATTCAACATGCTGCTGCAAATCCTGGAGGACGGTCGCCTGACCGACGCCAAGGGTCGCACAGTGGACTTCAAAAATAGCCTGCTAATCATGACCTCCAACATCGGCTCCAAGGTCATTGAAAAAGGCGGCGGCGGTCTGGGCTTCGATTTCGAGGACAACCAAGCCGAGTCTCAGTACAACCGCATCCGCTCCTTGGTCAACGAGGAACTGAAACAGTACTTCCGTCCTGAGTTCCTCAACCGTCTAGACGAGATCATCGTCTTCCGTCAGCTCACCAAAGATGAAGTCAAGAGCATCAGCGACATTCTGCTGCGGGAGATATTTGGCCGTCTGACGGAACAGGGCATCACGCTGGAGGTCACCGAGCGATTTAAGGATCGACTAGTCGAAGAGGGGTACAACCCGAGCTACGGAGCCCGTCCCCTGCGTCGCGCCATCATGCGCCTTTTGGAAGACACCCTGGCGGAAGAAATTCTGTCGGGCCGTCTGAAGGATGGGAGTACTGCCACCGTAGATGTAGACGACCAGGGCAAGGTAATGATTCAGGCCGGAGAGCGGCGAGAACTTTTGTTGCCCCAAGGGGCTGAGTAGCGCTAGCCCTATATCCACCGTCCGCAGAACAACCTAGAATGCCCGTGGGCAGTCTCAAGACTGTCCACGGGCATTCTGTTTACGAAGTTTTATAACCGCTTTCCTGAGAATCCTTGCGTTGTCGTAACGCAAAATCTGATAATGACAAACAAGCGTAACGGCTTGTATCATCGGTTGCCCCAGCGGTAATCCCCTCAAGACGACCTCGGGAGTCCTAAGAGTCATGGGTTTAGTGAAAAAGATTTTTGGTAGTATTTTTGCCCTCATCGGCGGCCTATTGGGAGCGGTGGGCGGTGTGTTTGGCTTGGGCAAGAAGTCTGAGTTTTTCATGGAACTAGATGAGTCAGCGGCTCCGGCGGAGACCCCCGCATCCCCGCCCGCCAAGGTGGAAAAGGTAGCGAAACCTGAGGCCCAGACTACGGCTCCGGTGGCTCCGGTAGCTGAGTCTAAGCCGGTTACGGTGTCGGCGTCGGCCCAGCCAGCCTTAACCTTTGCCCCCAACTTTTTGGTCAACCCCGATTTGACCTTCACCAGTCGGCGGCGTCCGGGGCCTAGCCTGTCTCCCTTTAGAGATATGGCCCGTAACGTGAAGAAGGCTCCGTCTGCGGGTTAAGGGATCGGTAAATTCGTCCCATTCAAAAGCCCCGTCCCCTTTATAAAGGGGACGGGGCTTTTGTTCTTCAGATGACTCACGGCGGTTAAAACCGCTGCTATACAAACGAAGTCGGCCTTCGCCGACTCACCAACCCGCGCAATCGGGTTTGGACTGTGCGGCGTAAATAGCCTTTCCGTTTTCTAACGACGAGGCAGAGCCTCGGTTAGGATTCCCAGGCAGAGCCTGGGAACCAGGACAGAAGTTTCGTAGGGTGCATAGCGCTAAGGTGCAGCTTCGCCTTTTATGTCGCTTGCGAAACGCGAAGCAATGCACCGTAGCAATGCACCGCCTAGGGGAAATGGACTGTTCTGTCGCACCAGCCCAACACTTCCCGGTCCCCTCGCCCCTTGGGAGAGGGAGAGGGAGAGGGGTCGAGGTGTGACACGATGAAACGGCCAGAGTATTGACGCTGCCCAGTACTAGTCTTTGCGCCGCTTGTTGCTGAAGCCTAGACCCATTGCGATCGCAGTGCCGAGAACGGTGATCGGCTCCGGTACGGACTGGGGCGCTGTCGGTTGCTCTACAACGGGAGGCGCTACAACAACGGGAGGCTGTTCAACAACAGGAGGCTCCTCAACAACGGGAGGCTGTTCAACAACGGGAGGCTCCTCAAAGATCGGGGGCTGCTCAACAGGAGGCTGCACAGTAGGGGCAAAGCTGAAGAAACTGGCATGGGATAGCCCTTGAGCTTGACCGTTATTGTTCGTTGACGTGCCGAGGGTATTGAAGTCAATAGAAAGAAGCCCCTCATCACCCCCATCAAACAGATAGAAGCTGAAGGCATTGGCAGCTTTCAGAGAAACCACAAAGAACCCTTTCTGAACGGTATCAAAGGTGAGCTTTCCCGAGGTACTGCTTGGGTTGCTGGTAAAGATGCCATTTCCGGCAGCATCGGATTTATTGGCCCCGCTATAGTTCCAGGCTCCCTCTCCCAATATGGATCCAAAATCAGTGGTGAGCTGCTGCAAAATGGCGGGAATCTGATTGGAGTCATTCCCCTGCCAAGACCCACTACAGGCCACGAAGCTCATCCCGGTAGCGTTGCTACAGCTCGCGCCGGAGGGCGTCAAGCTGGCGGCTTCAGCCATTCCCGGCACAAACATCATGAGTCCCCCGGTAAAGGCAGCAGCGGTGGAAAGACGTTTTATTGAAAACATGGATCTCATCTCCTAGCTCAGAGTCGTCTGAAGTGATGTATGGCGACCCAGCCGGGTCATGTATTAAACATACCCATTGCGTGCAGGGAAGTAATCTTTGACACCAAAAGTTTATCAAGTCATCACGTAGGCTCTAACAAGATAAAGATTAGGTGTAAGCTACCGAGCTAGGCCCTTCAAGGATCCAAAGAGGAGATTCTCTCCACTGAGCCTATTACCCAGAGCCTTTTATTTCAGGGGGCTACGTGGATTTCCGTAGAACTTATAGAAGGATGGGGTCTGTTTATGGAATTCGAGATCGCACTTCTACCGAGGTGTCTGATGCCACTCCACTGCCCTTGTAATTGATGTTTTATTTTATACTTTATTTTTCTAGAAACCGGGTGTGATTGTGGAGGAATTGGAGTGAGAGAGTTCAGTGGAATTCCAGGAACACCCTGAACATTATTCCTGGGATCTATCTATTAGAATCCATGGCCGGATCCATCTATGGATCCATGGTCAACGTTTTTAGCAGTTAATCCTGCGGGTGAATTCTCCCCGTTTTCCTAGGACCGCCTACAGGGGCTGAGTTCCTGAATTCCCGATGCTTCCCCAGGCTGGTCTGGGAGTGCTACGGTTGAATATTGGGAAAAGAGCTTCAGTCACAGAACGCAGAGTTGAATGGTAGCGGCATCAACACAGGAGTATGGGGTGGGGCAGGAGTTTCGACGAGCGGTTAAAGCCGGGGAATTCCTTATCACAGCGGAGGTGATGCCGCCGAAGGGGGGGGATCCTAGCCACATGGTGACCATGGCCCAAGCCCTTAAGGGACGGGTTCATGCTGTAAATATCACTGACGGTAGCCGCGCTGTCATGCGGATGTCGTCCCTGGCTTCAGCGGTGATCTTGCAACGCCACGGCATCGAAGCAATTTGCCAAATGGCTTGCCGCGATCGCAACCGCATTGCCCTCCAGGCCGACTTAATGGGAGCCCACGCCCTGGGGCTACGCAACATTCTGGCCTTAACCGGAGATCCCGTTAAAGCGGGAGATCATCCCGATGCCCGCAGCGTGTTCGACCTGGAATCAGTTCGGCTGTTGCGGGTGATCCGCCAGCTTAACCATGGGCTAGACATTCAAGATCGGCCCCTGACGGATCAACCCACCGACCTCTTTGCCGGGGCCGCTGTAGATCCCCAAAGTTCCAGTTGGTCTGGCCTCCAGCGCCGCTTTAACAGCAAGGTAGAGGCGGGAGCCCAATTTTTCCAAAGCCAGCTCATCACTGATTTCGAGCGGTTGACCAAATTTATGGATCAGGTGGCGGCGGGGTGTGATCGCCCGGTGCTGGCGGGGATCTTTCTGCTCAAATCCGCCAAAAACGCCCAGTTCATTAACCGCAATGTTCCCGGTGTCCAGATTCCCTCAGGAGTGATTGATCGCCTTGCCGCCGCCGTCGATCCCCTCCAGGAGGGGATCCGCATCGCCGCAGAGCAGGTGCAGGCTGCCCGTCATATTTGCCAAGGGGTCCACCTGATGGCGGTGCGACGGGAGGATTTGATTCCCCAGATTCTAGACCGAGCGGATATTCCCCCCCTATCCTGCGACGCTTAGAGGTTGCAGAAGTCATGGCCCATCGTGCCGATACCACCCCTATTCTCCGCGCCCTAATGGTGGCGGCAGGGATTCCCAGTTTTCGTGCCCTAGCCCGCGCAGCCCAGGTGTCTGACTGGAGCGTGACCCAACTGCGGCAGGGGCAGATTCAGCAGATGCGGGTAGGGACGGTGACCGCCTTGGCAGAAGCCTTAGGCTTATCTGTGGTGGATCTATTGCAGCGGTTTGGAATGTTAGATCTTGCCGTCATCTCTCAATCCGACAACCACGATAGTCAGAGACCGGCCCAAAAGGACCATCGCATCCCGGCCCTAGAAGCAGAATACCAGCGACTTCAGGCGGAGGTAACCCAACGGGAAGCAATCGCCCGCCAGACGTTACAACAGACCGCGATCGCCCAGCTTGAACCCTGGTTGCTCCAGTGGCCCACAGCGGTCCATGCCATTGCCAAAAATCCCGATCTCCCAGCCAAACGCCTCATACCCCTGGTCCAACCCGTCTTGGACTTGCTGCACCAGTGGAATATCGAATCCCTGGCCTCCGTTGGCGCTGAAGTCCCCTATGATCCCCAGTTACACCAACTGATGGAGGGTAGCGCCCAAGCCGGAGATCTCGTCCGGGTGCGCTACACCGGATATCGACAAGGGGAACGGTTGCTCTATCGGGCCAAAGTCAGCCCAGTAGAGGCATCTCCCTAGTACTGCTTGGTGGAAGCCCTACCATCGTCGCGCCAGCGTCCCGCTTGCCGCTAGACTCACGGCGGTTAAAACCGCTGTTATACAAACAAAGTCGGCCTTCGCCGACTTACTAACCCGTGTTAACGTCAGTTTCAGATCAGATTTGCCGCCCCGCCGGGAATTTTGAATTCCCGGCTAACAGGCTCAAGTCCATTGAAAATGGACTGGGGGCAGGGGGGCAAGTCCGTTTTAACGGACATTTGTGGTGAGCCAGGGCAATTTATTCCCTGGCGGATGGGCAGCGCAGCCCAAGTCGAACTCAGGTATCACAGGTAAGATAACGGATCTGGACGATTTAGCTGTATTCCAACCTTGGTGAGGTGACTGGCTAGATGTAGAGATCGAGCTAGAGTAGCTTGGGCGCTGTCGTTTCGGCCTCTTGCTTCAATGCTTTAATGGCAGAAAAACCCTGGATAAAGGCAAACAAAAAGGCAATCCGAATAGGCAGAACCACGCCGATGTTACCGCCGTTTGCCGCCTGGTTCACCAGAACAACTATCGTGTCCACACTGTAGATGATAGTGATCAGCACCAAGGCTGGCAGCGATCGTCGCTTATGGATCAAATACCCCAAAACGCCATAAATAACTGCCGTGATAATGGTGAGCAGAAGCAGTGCTCCCTGTTCAGGGTTCATAGCCACAAATACGAAACCGATAATCAAGTTCATGGCAGCCAGGAAATAGGCCATGAAATAGGCACCGGCAAGGGCTTTCATCGGATCCTGGGCCGAATCTGGCAAGGGCTGGCCATTGAGCCGCAGATCTAGCCCCCGTTGAAACTGCACGCTTAGGGTAGATCCATCCTCTAGGGTAAAGGTTTGGGCGGTGGCTAACGCCTTGCGATTAGGGTAGCTGGCGAGTTCCTGGCCATCCAGGGTGAGAACAATATTTTTCCACCCGCGATCGTAGGTAATGGTAAGGCGAGGGTCGGCCCCGCGACGGAGGGGGTGTTGAGTCGTCGGCATAGTCTGATTAAAGCGTTCAGGACAAAAAGCGGCTTGAACTCAAGCCTGGCTAGGGTGATGCTACAACTTCATGAGCAGGAATTTCGAAAATTCCCTCAATAGTCCCTAGGCGCTTCCTTTCTGACCCGATGCATTGCTGCCAGATCCCAGGCAGAATCCGCCGCCGTTTCCCGGCAGAGGGAACCTCGATACTACCGCCCCCGACACTGCGACGGCCCTGTACGGTAAAGTACAGGACCGTGACCTGGGTAATGTGCGCTGCGATCGCATTCCATATAGTCCCTATTCCCTTATGCCTCTCCCGAAGGGAGAAAACCGGGTTGGTCGGTACGTTATTTGACCGCAGACCCCTCAGAACAATTGCTGTTGCCGAAGTCAAAGGGAAAGGACATTTGTTTAAGAGTTGATATTTTGTCAGGAGACTTGCGCACTCACAAAAACTAAGTGCGCCTCCCGCATTAGAGCCTAATAAAGCTCAGTATCCATCAGCTTGGGCTGGGGTTGGGAGCCTACTACCGATTTGGGAATAGGAATCACAGGCTGATCCAGAGCAATTTCGAGGGGAGCATCACTGGGATATCCGCCTGCGGTTTGGAGTAACCCACCGAAAGGACGCCCACCGATGGCTCCAGACAAGGTCCCGACAACAGCCACCGCTAAGGCTGCAAACCCTGCCATACAGGTAAGGTTAAAACGATGATTGAGGCGGTCTACAACCTTCTGAGCAGTGGCATCCGCTGCATTGGCTGACCAAGAAGATTGACACAACACATGAAAACCATTTCTGAGGTGAAGGAGTCGCTGGTACAAACATTGAGTTGTAGGATCCTCTTCCAGCCATTGAAGTACTAGCCGACGCTCCTCAGGGGTAACCTCCCCATCTAGGTAAGCACTCAGTAACTCAAAGCGATCTCGCTTCACCACATCCAGTTGCCGCGTCAGGGGCTCTTGTACCTGGGAGGTGCCTGGTGAACAGTCTTTTTCAGATTCAATCTTGGGCAGAGTAAATTGGTTGCGGTGTGCAGTCATATTAATTGCCGTACCCTGTAATCGCAGAAAGCCCACCTTAGCTTTAGAAGCCTATGGCTCCAGTTCTGTTCCCAGAGCAACCTAGCTGCTAGCCTAGCTTGAGTCAAGCTAACACAGTCACGGACTACACGTAGGAACAATCAACCTCTGAATCCACTGGCCAATATTTTAATCGCATCCAATCATACTCGGAAGATCTGCATACTGGAGGCATTCAGGATTGTTTTTTTTTACAGGGCCACCTCCTGAAGAAGGAATTTAGGCCAATGCCTCATCGTGTAAATATCCGTTTAAATCGTGCTGTAGCCGATGGCGGGCGCGGGCAATGCGAGATTTGACAGTACCGAGGGAAACACCTGTAATCTCTGCAATTTCCTCGTAGCTGAGGCCCTGAATCTCCCTCAGAACGATAGTGGTGCGAAAAACCTCGGGAAGGGTTGCGATCGCTTTATGTAATTGTCCGTAGAACTCGTCTGTCATCATCGTGTCTACGGGGCTGGGCTCTTGGGAGGGCAGCTCCCAATCCACCTCACCATCATCCAAAAGGCGAGGTGCGTCTAGGGAGAGGGGAGACCTATGGCGCTTGCGCTTGCGCAACTCATCGTAAAACAGGTTGGTAGTAATTCGGCTGAGCCAGCCCTTAAATCGATTAGGCTCGTGGAGCCGATGGATGTGGCGATAGACCCGAATCCATACCTCTTGGGATAGATCGGCACGATCAGACCAGTCTGGGGCCAAGTGATAGAGCAACCGCTCTACATGACTTTGGTATCGGCGGACCAGTTCTGAAAAGATGACCTTATCTGGACGGTTTTGGGTTTGACACTGTTGGATCAAGTCATAGTTAGACAGGTTGGCTGGCCGAACCTGTCTGAGCACAACGGGAAATGGGGAAGAAGACCAGAGCGCGGATAATGACTGACTCATAGGTGTAGATCCAGTAATCGCGGCGGAAACAAAAACAAATGGGATGGCCCTGGCCCAGATAGGGGCAAAGCCCGGATATATAAACCTTGACCAACTCCAGAAGCGGGGTTTTCCCGGTGGGGAAACTCCAGATTTCGAGCTGGACTTGGTATAGCTTTGGTCAATTTGCTGAGGACACTGGGGACATCGCTGATGCTTAGTGTCAAAGCACATTGCCTTTTAGTCTTGTCCTAACGGGACTGGCGACTGCTATGAAGGGCGATGCACTACAGGTGTTAGTTGAGTTGTACTGTGATTGTCTATCCCCGTCATAGTGGTCATGTGCCTCTCATTTTTTTGGCACATCTACAAACTCTACCTTCAGCCTCTGCTGAAGACCGGGAAAGGGAGAGGTATACTCAAGCCGTAACCGTCTGAAAGGCCCATGCGATACCTGGCAAAGGTGGATAAAGCCTCTTTCCTCGGGGGGGCAACGTTACAGCTCCTAGCACAGCAAATAGAAGGCTATATGTGGGAACGCTTGGCGGAGCCCCAGAGGCTGGAGACCGATAGTCCCATTGGGTTTTCTGAGGCTACCCTAGTGCTGTTACGCCTCAATCCTGACGACATGACAGTCCAGGCTGTTGAAGACGCCCTGCCCTGGGTGTTGGAGTTGATTGACACCTTCTTGGCGCGGGGCATCACGCCTGATTTTCTGGAAAAGGAGGTAGAGCGGGCAGAACAATGGCGGCAGTCCCTCACCTTAGAAAGTCAAGAGGTGGATCGGCGCTCCTTAGAAGCAGCAGCACGGCGCGATGAAATTCAGGAACTAGAGAAGAGTCTCAAGGTAGAGCGGGCGGACCTAGAGCGGCGTGAAGCCGAGCTTCAGGGTCCCCGTGAGGGGCAGGAGGATTAAGGGCTGGTCCGAGCGAAGTGAAACGGAGAGAGGAATCTCGATCCCTCAGCGTAGTCCGAGATCCTTAGCAAGGAGTCAGAATCCAGAATCCAGGAGTCAGAATTCAGTACTCTCCTAGATTCTGGCTCCTAACTCCTGAATTCCTCGGAGCCCATATTGTCTCGGCTTACGTTGATGTCCTCTTCAAGAAGATTCGGGGCGGAGACGATTTTGTAATTGGGTGCTGAGGTCGCTGTTGCGGGAGGCAAGGCGGGCACGGCCAGCGGCAGCCCAGTCCTTTAGGGCTTCAATTTGCTCCTGGGCGGTGCGGGCTAGGGGAATCATCTGGCTGACCGCCTCTAGGATATCTTCGGTGGTGAAGTCCCGGTTTTGGCTGAAGCCCAAATGCATGGCTTCGATAATTGCCTGTTCAATCTCGGCTCCGGAGAAGTCGGGAGTTTCGTAGGCCAGACGGGGGAGGTCGTAACTCTGGAGGTTATGGGCTCGGAGCCGAGAGAGGTGAACATTGAAAATGGCGCAGCGTTCTTCTTGGCTGGGTAACCCAACAAAGAAAATTTCGTCGAACCGTCCGCGCCGTAGCATTTCTGGGGGTAGAGTCTGGATGTTATTGGCGGTGGCGACGACAAAAACGGGGGAGGTTTTTTCTGCTAGCCAGGTGACAAAGGTGCCAAAGACTCGGTTACTGGTGCCGCCATCTCCCCGACCGTCAACAGCAGCAAAGGCTTTGTCGATCTCGTCGATCCAAAGGATGCAGGGGGCGAGAGCTTCACTAATTTGGATCATCTGACGGGTGCGGGATTCTGATTCCCCTACCAGCCCTGCAAACAGACGGCCCACGTCCAAGCGCAGGAGGGGCAGGTGCCAATGGTGGGCAATCGCCTTGGCCGTCAAGGATTTTCCCGTGCCCTGGATGCCCACCAGCAAGAGTCCGCGAGGATGGGGTAGACCGTACTGGCGGGCTTTATCGGAAAAGGCTTGACCTCGGCGTAGGAGCCAGTCTTTGAGGTTGTCTAGACCACCGATATCGGCAATGCTCTCTGTGGCGGGATAGAAGTCGAGAATTTGGGTCTGGCGAATAGTTTGGCGTTTTTCCTCTAGGACGAGGTCGATGTCTTCGGGGCGAAACTTGCCGTGGGCGGCAATACCTCGGGCTAAGACCCGGCGGATGCGTTCAATGGAGAGTCCCTGGCAGGACCGGACCAGTGCTTCAGTATCGCGATCGCGCAGGCGGGTACCACAGGCGTCTAAAAGGCGGGTGACTTCGGTGCGAATGGTTTCGGCGTCGGGGAGGTCGAAGGATACCACGGTCACGACTTCGCTGAGGTCGTCGGGGATGGTGACTTGGGGAGCTAAGATGACCAAGTTCTTGGGCTGGGACTTGAGACGACGGGCTAGGTTACGCAATTGACGTGCGATCGCAACATCATCCAGAAAGCGGTGGAAATCCCGCAGCACAAAAACGGCAGCGACGGTGGCAGGGAGCTTCTCCACCTGCTCTAGGGCCTGGAGGGGATTGCGACGGGCCGCTCCGGCATCGTTGGGGTTGCCCTGATACCCATCGACAAAGTCCCATACATACAGGCTGCGGTTGCCCTCCTGACGAGCACAGTGGGCAATAGCCTGCTCTGCCCGCTCCTCCTCCTGGGTGGCCAGATAGATGATCGGATAGCGGGCTCGTAGGAGCAGAGTTAGTTCATCAATAAAGCCCATAGCGATTCTAAAGCTCTGGCAGTTGCCCTTTTAAGGCAGCAAGGGCGGCCCAACGGTGATCGTGCTCCTCCATTGTCGGTGCAGGATTGTCATCTTTTAAGGGAATGCCCTGACACAGGTCATCACAGATTTTCCGCTGGGGTAGCGCCAAGCACAGTTGCTCATAGAGCCAGGTTTCAGGGTCGAAATGCCCTCGGGGAGCCAGGGTTTCCACCAAGTCTTCCGTACTGACCTCCCGTTCTAGGGGCAAGGCTTCGCCCTCTGGCAGAGGTTCCTCTAACCAGATCAACTCAGAGGTGTCTAGAGAGAGACGATGGTTGTACTGTTGGAGACAGCGATCGCAGGTGAGGGTAACAATGGTTTCCGCCCGCCCCCTGACCTCCAAATAGGTGGTACAGTGCCTTACTCTCACCTCTCCCCGCACCGGCATTAGGGTATCCAAATCAGGAAACCGGGTTTCTAAGGCAAGGCTACGTTGCCGTTCTGGCGCGCTTAGCAGATGGGGAATGTAGATCGAATTCATCACGGGTCTTCCGAAGATCCACAGACGGGGCCTGAGAGCAGCCCCAATTTATCGCTAGAAATGTATGGCTAAGGTACAGGCCGCACGACTAAGCGCCGGTCCGGCTCCTTCCCTCGACTGAAGGTTTCCAGTCCTTCATAGCCCTTCAGAATATGGTGCATCTGCCGCCGTTCTGCTGAAGACAACGGTTCCACTTCATATTCCTCACCCGTAGCGCGAACCGTTTCCGCCGCTGCCGCTGCCAGAGCTTTGAGGGCTTCCTGTCGTCGGGCGCGATATCCCGCTAGCTCGATGGTATAAGCCTGCTGCTGCTCCGGCGATCGCCCCAGATTGAGAATGGTATTGGCCAGATACTGCATTGCATCCAGCACTTCACCCCGATCCCCCTGGAGTTGAGCCACCTGTTCTGGGGAAAATGCCCCCTCATCTAGAGTGAGCCAACAGCTTGACCCCGCCTCATCCTCTACCCAAGCCGCTGTAATCGATGTAGAAAGGCCCTGGAGTGCCACTAGGCGCTCCAACCAGTCAACACCGATTTGCTTCGCCTGCTCACCCATGGCTAGGATGCCTTCTTCTTGGAACGTCCTGGTTCAAAGGGTAGAGTCTGACGTCCACCCTCTTCTTTAGACTTACCACTTTCCTGAGCATCCACAATTTTTTGGAGGTTTTCCGGCAGGGGTTCCCGCGACAGAATAAAAGTTTGGAGGGTCTGGAACATGTTGGCAATCAGCATGTACATCAGCACCCCGGCAGGGAGGGGGAAGAAAAGAAACATGCCGGAGAAAATGATGGGGGTGAACTTGTTAATGGCGTTCTGCTGAGGATTGTCGCTCTGCTGGCCTTGGCCCGAGAGCAGTTGGTTCACATAGAGACTAACCCCGAAGAACAGCACCATAATCAAGATGTCCCAGTGGATGGTGCCATCATCTCCAGTTACTCCCACTCGTCCAAGGGCTTTGATAAAAAGGAAGCCCTTGTTGGAGGCCAATCCCGATACCTTGGCCTGGACCGTGACATCTCCCGGCGCGATCGCGGTGATGTGGCCCTCGGGGCTAACAGCGACTAGTTCTTGACCCTTGGTGACCTGCCATTGCAGATCTAGGGGATGACTGGAATCGTACTCTTCCGTTAGGGTGCCTAAGCTTTTGCCTTCAGAGGTCTGGAGGGTTACATCGGTTTGGTCACCCACCGCCAGTCGGTTACCACTGGGCACCACCGCTGATACAGGAAAGTGAATACCATCAGTGATGTAGAGACTCTTGGGACCACTGGTCAAAGGTTGGATTTGAACCTGCTCGATCTGCTCCTGGGGCACAATTTGCAGATTCACAGGGTACGTAATGTCAGCGAAGGGTGATCCCCGCAGGGTCGCAAACAGGGCAAACAGTACTGGCATCTGCAACAGCACTGGGAAACAGCCTGCAAGGGGGTTGCCAAAGTCCTTATAGACCTTGCTCATTTCCTCTTGGAGCTTGGTTGGATCATCCTTATAGCGATCCTGGACCTCCTTCACCCGCTTCTGCATCACGGGCTGGGCGACCTTCATCCGGCGCATATTGCGGATAGATCCCGCGTTCAGCGGATAGAGCGCAAATCGGATCACCAAGGTCAGCGCCACGATCGCGAGTCCGTAGCTCGGCACAACCCCGTAGAAAAAATCCAGGATTGGCAGCATGATGTTGTTCGACAGGAATCCGATCCCAAAATCCATGCGTGCTCTACCTCAACCTGCCTGGTGTTTATACAACTTTAAGTCTGACCCTACTCTATCGAAAAGCGTCACATCCTGGGGAAGCTGTAGTGAGTGACCCCCAAAAACTTTTGGTTCACTCCCAGAAATATTTCTAAGATGGGTGGAACCTTAAAGCCTAGGGCGTGTGGACAATTAACGAGAAAACCCTTGCGAGGTAGGTCTGATCACGCCCCGCCCTACGGAATCAAGCTAGGGGCTGGAACCGCCCCATAAGCAGGAATCCGACTGTGATTGTCCACAGCCCCTAGCTGCCAATTGCCCCGCTGGCGGCTTGGGCTTTAGGTGAAATCTTGTCGTTGATGTAGTCAGAGAGATCTCTGAACTTGGGTATGGCTCGCAGTTCGAGGCGACTCCCATCCTTGAGGGTGACCACCATATCACCCCAAAAGCCAAAGCCCCGAGGCACTGTGACCACCTTAGCCACCTCTGAGTAGATGATGTCGGAGCGGGTCTGACCCATCCATCCACCGCTCACCGAAATGCGCCGATTGGTGATGCGATAGCGCAACCAAAATGCCCGCACAATGGCTCCCACCGTCAAGGGTAGGCAAATCACTGTGAAGCCCAGTAACACATTGAGAATCAAATCCCCGATGTGGGGGCCACCCTCATAGTAAACGTCCTCTCGAATCCCCATCGATCACCTCAAGATCTGCCAACAATTGACTCAATTCTCGCAGAAATTGACGGTAGGTGCATTCCACCGCTGGAGGACGCACCACTACCACTACCCAGTAGCTGTTCTGGATCGCAGGCAAAAGCTGCTGAAGAGCGGCGCTAATCTGACGCTTAAGACGATTGCGAACTACAGCTCGCTTACTCACCTTTTTGCTCACTGTGATGCCAAAGCGGGAGGAGTGGGGCTCTGGGGAGTTGCGGATAGGCAAAACTCCCACGCTGAGGTGATCAGAGCGACGACGACGCCCCTGTCGATGCACAGCGGAGAAGGCATCAGAACGATGGAGGCGGAGAGACTTAGGCAGGGCCAAGGTGCTGGGTAGAACCGATATGGGGGCAATCTGTCAGGGTCTAGAGCCTCAAGAAAAGTAGAGAATCTAGACCGCCAGTCGAGCCCGCCCTCTACGTCGCCGGGTGGCAATCACCCGCCGTCCGGTTGGCGTTCTCATCCGGGCACGGAAGCCAGAAGTCCGCTTGCGCTTGCGAACCGTTCCTCCCAAAGTGCGCTTAGTCATAGCTGTTTTTCTCCAGATGGGTGCAGGTGTTTTGGCTAACCAAAGACACAATCCGTAATTGTATCATCATCAGCTCCTTGTCTAGGGTTACTGATGTGTTGGCATTGATATTGATATAGACCTATCGGGCTTCGGTGAGGAGATCAACCGCCAGCAAATTCGTGTTTGAGCTGGCGATTGATCTCCTCTAGGTCAAACGCTTCTGGATCGAAGCTACCCCCCACCCATTCCAGCATGGAGTCATGGTCATCCTGGCTGGGATCTTGGATGGTTGTCAGAAATTCGGCATAGCCCCAAATCCCACCGCAGTCCTCTGGAGGGCAGGCTCGCTTGCCCTTGACGCAGAGGGGATATGACACTTCAGGGTCAGGGGGTAGGATTTTTTCCACCAGAATCTGGTGATCCCAGCCATCTCCCATGTCATATATGTAGGAAAACTTGAATTTCTCCCCTGAAATCACCTTGTCCAGCCGGATGCGGCCTTCATCTTTAATGCCAAACTCATCATATTCTGGCATTGGCTGGCCATAGGTTTGACCCTGAATCTCAAATTCATGGAGGTGACAGTTGTACCAGCCCATGCTGGTCTGAATCACCTGATGGAGTTGAGCCAGGGTTATGGTGCTGGGCACCTGGATTCGTCGCCAGATCGGCGGACGGCTGCCTCTCAGGGCGACTTTGAGCTGGTAGATGGGCTGTTTGCGAGCAGGCATTAGAACAATAGGGGAAAAAGACTATTTTTGGGTATCAACGTAAGCCGAGACAATATTGGTTCCGAAGAATTCAGGAGTCAGAATCCACTACTCTCCTGGATTCTGGCTCCTAACGCCTAACTCCTCCCCAAGAGATTTGTCCCGCTTTGAGTTGATACCCAAGAATCCTCATTCCTTTGCGAGAAACGGCCTAATCAGGCTTTACCCCATACCCCGACTGACCCAATTGGGTCTACTGAGCAGCCACGTCTAGGGGCCAAACGCCGACAAAGCGCCGGAAGCTGTCTCCCTGGAACATGGCGTCTAGATTAAAGTTGTGCACGCCAAAGTTGTTGGGGTTGCGGACGCTGGAGATCACCACCATAAAGTTGCGATTTCCAGGGATGGGATTTTCAGGATAGATCTCGATCATGTTGCGATCGCTATCGACCACGACTTCGCTGATGGGAATCGTGGCACCCCCTCGGCCTGTCCCTTCCCGCAGTTCAATGGTGGCGTTGTTAAAATGTCCCCGCTCCTCTTCAAAGGCTTCAGGGTAGCTAATTTGTAGCTCAATGATGTCGCGGGTAAAGGTGCGTCCCCCCACATACAGGTAGTAGCGGGCGCGGGTATTGCGACGGCTGTTGTTGTCTAGGCAGTAGCCCAGACGATATTCACTCTCAACCCCCCCAAAGAGGGTGAGGCCCTGACAGGTTTGGGTGAGCTGGGCTAGAGCCGGGGTAGCCTGGATGGCGGTTTGTCCGCCCACGACGCCGAATCCGGCGACAGCGATGGCGCTTAAGGTCAAATTACGAAGCCAGCTTTTAGAACCCATGTGTTGAACCTCCAATTGGATTTGCGTTCCCAGAACGTTTCTTCTCTGCTGTCCCCATGACGCGGGCGTAGGCTATCAAGTGCCCTTGCTGACAGGAGACTGGGCTAGGGGCAGCGTCAACGCTGGCTGCTTAACCGATGCCTTTGGTTCTGCGATGGAATTTTAACATTGTTCATGGTGACCGTTGGGCGGGTCAGGGTGACTCTTGGGGGGCATTGGCCAGGGGGCGACCCCGCCAAGTCCAACCCCAGCCAGTTTCTACTTTGATGATGGAGACGAGGGGAATGGCGGTCATCAGTAAGCCCCCCAGCCAGCCCAGCCAAAGGTATCGGGGGGGGACGCCCAGTTGTTGCGCTAGGGAAAGGCGCAACCGCAGGTGCAGGGCCAGGATGCTGATGCCGACTAGGGCAATCGCGGCTGTTGTGGGAGCGGGGTTTGCGATCGCAACCAGTCCTGCCCCTAGGGCCAAACTCCAGGGCAGGACAAAGATTAGCTTTACTGCTAGGGCAGCGAAGAGGGTTGTTCCGACCTGACGATTGGCTCCTAGGTGAAAGTTTTTGGTCCAGCCCTCCCAGAGCCCAGCAAAATTTTCGTACATGCGGACCTTAATGGGAGCCCCTGCCAGCACGTAGCGCAGTTTGAGCCCTGCTGCCTTGATGCGTCGAGCTAGGGTGACATCCTCTAGGGCGGTGGCGGCGACGGCCCGATGGCCGCCAATTTGGTTGTAGGCGCTGGGGCGAAATAGCATAAAAGGCCCAGCGGCAAAGGCTTTGTCCGGCTGGGCAGGATCATTGACTGGGGTGAAGTCAAAGCCTACCGCAATCAGGGCAATCACGAGGGGTTGTACCAGCCATTCCGCTAGGCAGCCGCAGAGGATGGTGGGGGCGCAACTGAGGAGGTCTGCTTGGGTGCGTTCCGCCTCCATCACCGCAATCGCGATCGCATCTGGTTCTAACCGTACATCGGCATCGATGAATAGCCAATAGTCCCCCGTGGCCCGCTCCACGCCATTGGTGCAGGCCCAGTTTTTCCCCTGCCATGCCACATCGGTGGGGCGCGGTGGCACCGTGAAGGCGGTGATGCGGGTATCGCAGGCGGCGAAGTGCTGCGCGATCGCGGCGGTCTCATCGGTGGACTCATCATCCGCGACAATGACCTGGAGATGGCTGGGGTCTGGTAGGTGGCTGGCTAGCACCGCCTCTAGGCAGGGCCTCAGGTTCACCGCTTCGTTGTAGGCGGGGATGACCACCGTGACTCTGGGGAGTTGTGGAGGCAGGTCTTTTAGGGGCAGCAAGACGGGGGCTGATTTGAGCGAGCGATTCAACCGAGATTGAAAAATCAAATTCGCCGCGATCGCAACTACCGCTAATAGCCCCCAGGTTCCAAACCCCCATGCCACGATGATTTGCATTCCTAGAGTCCGCTAACATCACTACGGGGAATCATAAACGTTTGGAGGCAATCGCCATGGCTACCCTACCTACCAGCATCCACTGGGACGGCGCAGATCTGTACCTTTTGGATCAGACTCAGTTGCCCCTGGCAACGGTGATTGAGAAACAGGACACTGTGGAGCAGGTGTGGGATGCCATCAAGCAACTCAAGGTGCGGGGAGCTCCCGCCATTGGTATTGCTGGAGCCTATGGTTTGGTGGTGGGACTGCGATCGCAGATCCAGTTGTCCCCCCCCGATTTCCTCGGGGAACTAGAGCGCCTTGCCGCCTACCTGGACAGCGCCCGTCCCACCGCCGTGAATTTGCACTGGGCGCTGACCCGTATGGTCACTGTCGCTCGGAGACTGGGGGAGGAAGATCCGGCAACGATTTTGATCACATTGGAACAGGAGGCGATCAAAATCCATGACGAAGATCGCCGTCTCTGCCGTGCCATTGGTGAGCACGGTCTGCCCCTGATCCAGCCCGGAATGGGGATACTCACCCACTGTAATGCCGGAGCCTTGGCTACCTCGGAGTTGGGGACTGCCCTAGCGCCGCTGTACTTGGCCCACCAGCAGGGGGTGGAGTTTCGGGTCTATGCCGATGAAACCCGACCCCTGCTCCAAGGAGCCCGACTGACCAGTTGGGAACTCCAGCAGAGTGGCCTGGATGTAACTCTGATCTGTGACAACATGGCTGCCCATCTCATGGGTCAGGGATTAATCGATCTGGTGATTGTAGGGACCGACCGGGTGGCGGCAAATGGAGATGTGGCCAACAAGATTGGCACATTAGGAGTTGCGATCGCGGCCCAATATTTCGGCATTCCCTTCTATGTCGCTTGCCCCTACTCCACCATCGACTTTGCCACCGCCGAGGGCCGCACCATCGTGATTGAGGAGCGCGGCGAGGCGGAGGTGACCCACTTTGGGGATCGCCGCACTGCCCCCTTGAACATCTCCGTGCGCAACCCCGCCTTTGATGTCACCCCCCATACTCTAGTGACAGGGCTAATTACGGACCGAGGCATTCTCCGTGCCCCCTACATCGAGTCCCTCAAACAGCACTATGCCAAGGTGTAAGGCAGGATTCTGTGCTGGGATGCCTAGGGGAGCCATCGAGAACGAATTGTGAAATAAATGTATCGAAGGCAACAAGGTTTGGTGAAGTGTATCACATCAGACCTGATGCTAGGGCAAGCTAGAACCATAGCAACGGTGAAGAACCCCACATACCGTAAGGAGATGGACCGTAAAGGTCAAGGGTTCTCAAGTTGTTCCCTGAAGATGACGAGAGCACGAGCACTCCCAAGAAACGTACTAACAACTCCCCGGCTGTACCCCAGTCGGGGATTTTTTTCGCAAATCCCTAACCTGGAAATCGGTATGCTGAGGGCAACGGGCACATAGGACACGCCGTTCCCCAGCCCTTCCCCAGCCGGACTTGACCTGCCCCATGAATGACCTACCGCCCCTAACCACCGATACCCTCTGGGATATCCTCAACGAGGTTCTGGATGACGCTACCGTGAATGCTCTGGTGTGGCATCACCTAGGCTATGGCTACGATGATGCCGCCGACACCTGGCAAGCGGGACCGTCCACGCCTCCCCAGTGGGCTGAGAAGTATCCCCAAGCCCCTAACTTTATCGAGAGCCGTCCCGCCACGGTGCAGCTTACCCGCTCCATTCCCCCGGAGAATAAACAGCTTTTGAAGGATGTCCTAGGCTTCAAGGGCTATTCCGTAGATCAGCTTATTCCCCGGCTTACCCGGCGGGCGACCATGGCGAATTGGTTGCTGAGTCGGATGAAGGAGGAGGGGTGATGGGGTGTTGGGTGGGGTGACAGGTGACAGGCGACAGGTGACAGGAATTTTGAATTTAATATCCCGTAGGGGCGCGGTTTCCGCGCCCAATGCAGAGGGTGACAGATAGATCTCATAGGGGCAATCCCTTGCTTGCCCTGTTCGCGTAGCGGCTTCTAAGAAACTTCCGGGAGCGGGGGTTTAGGGACAAGCTCGAACCCCATCTGCTGGGCTCGCTGTTTAAGGTGCTTAAGCACTCGTTGCTGATACTGCTGTTCATAAGCATCAGCTCCAATATCGACATAAGCCTCGCCAGTTGACCATAACCGATAGAAGAGGCATGCCAGTTTGTGCGCAGTTGCGGTAACGGCTTTCGGTGCCCCAAGGCGATTGCGAATCCGTCGATAGAACGCGCCCATAGCAGTCTGACTATGAGCCAACGATTGTGCCGCTATCCGAAACGCCTTTGCCGCTCGGTTGACAACTTTACGGGTTTTGGAGCTCAAGACTTTACCCCCACTGACTCGGCTACCGGGACAGAGCCCTAACCAAGAGGCGAAGTGTTTCACCGACGGAAAGCGCCTGGGATCAAGTCCGACTTCGGAGAGAATCGTTTGCACGGTTAGCACTTCGAGACCATCAATCTGGGTGAAGTCAATGCCACAGAGGCGATAGAGATGGGAGCGCAGGTCAAACTGGGGCGCATTGCGACTGGGCTTTCGACCTTTAGGTCTTGGCGGCAACGGCGCATCCGGAGCACTCTTATCCTCAAAGGTCTCCAGACAGGCTTGAATCTGGTCGTCGCACCGGGCAATTTGCTGAAGGTAGGTGTCATATAACAGCAATTCTTGCTCCAGCACAAACACGTGTTCCCCCCGGTAGTCCCCCTCTAAAGCTGCCGCAATCTCGTCCGTACTGCGTTTGGTGCGTGGGTCTCGCATCGCCGCTAACTGGAGCGGGTCTCGTTGACCCGCCACAATGGCGCGAATAATCTTCATGCCAGTTACCCCCGTAATGTCGCTGACCACCCGAGGTAGCTGCAGATTCATTTCCGTCAACGCCTTTTGCATCCGTTGAATATGAACGCTGGCACACTCGGTCAGCCGCTCGCGCTGCCGGATATAGCTTCGTAAGACGCAGATGGCATCGTCGGGACGAAACGCCGCTGCCAGTAGGCCATAACTATGCAACTGCCGCAACCACTGGCAATCTAAGACATCACTCTTTCGTCCCGGTACCGTTTTCAGATGATGCGCGTTGACCAAGCAGACCTCAAACCCTCGGATTTCTAGGATTTGAAACACCGGTATCCAATAGACTCCGGTCGATTCCATCGCGACGCTGGTGATACCACATTGTTGCAGCCAGTCCGCTAACCCATGGAGATCATTGGTAAAGCACCCAAACGGGCGGACGGGCTGCCGATCTCGCTCAGGCGGCACACTGACCCAGTGGGTATCTGCACCAATGTCAATTCCGGCGGCGTTAGGACAGAGCTGATGCACCGAACTCTTGGTAGATGGCTGAGTCATGGCAATTCTAGGAGAAGATAAGGGGCTCTAACCTGGGACGGTTGTTAGAGAGTCTTCTAAACGGGATAGCTAGGGCTTCACCAGTGTCATCACCATATATCCCAGGACCATGCTCCGTAACGGGCACTGAGGCACCAGTGGCGCTGCGGCCTTAACTGTTAGAGCTTACGATTACGATAGACCCATCCCCCTGTTTCTTCCGTGCATTACCCAACATTTTGGGTTGGGTCTGGTGCTCCGCAGGAGCAACCTAGTCGTAGGGTGGTTGCCCGGTGCGCGGGTGACCGATATTGGGGTGTGTGGGTGATGGGGTTAATCCCGTAGGGGCGGGTTTAGCTCGTATCTGCTGGGGAATCTGGAATGGAAGGCTCAAAACCCGCCCTACCCAGTGTCGGGTAATCCTAGCGTGCAAGAGGTCGTTAGCCGTCCAGGGTGCACTGCCAAGGTAGTAGAGCGTTTCAGCAAAGGCTTTCTGGTTGCGTACCCCGGTTCGATGCACAGCGCCAACAAAGGCCAGTTGGGGCCACTTTGCTTCCAGTGCTGGACTGGGGGGAAACACCTGAGCGTGCCGTTGTTCGTCGCAAGGTGGAATAGGAGGGCATAGGTTGGGCATCGGCTAACCTATGCAGCTCACGCAACTGGGCCTCATGTTGCTGGGCGAAGTCAGCCAGCGGGCGATAGCCACGATAGCCGCAGAGAAAGCCTAGCAAACTCAGGATTAGCAGCATCCACAAGGGGTGGCGACGCCCCCGCAGATGGCGATGGTCGGGAATTTGTTTTAATTGCTCTATGAGGGTCATGGGCTGAGGCTCAAGATCATGACTCAGCCCATCCTCATTTTTCTACGCTGGCTGGTATGAAACCACCTTGCTCGTTCGAAGGTAGGGGGGGATGTGAACGGTTACCCATCTCACATCTCATGCTCACCGCAGCAGGACTATGGAACTTTTATTTGCATGCTGCTTAATTCGCCAAGGGAAGGGAAAGACAGTCTGTGTCTTGCTTCTAAGACCTCTTAGGGACTCGCAAGAAAATAAGGTACCAATTGCCACCTTGCCTATTGGTGCATTGCTTCGCGTTTCGCAAGCGATATAAAAGGCGAAGCCGCGCCTTAGCGCTATGCACCCTACCAGTGCTCAACGGTTCCGGTACTTTATTTAGGCGCACGTCCCTTATTAAGCAACAAGTCTAATATCCACCCGTTCTGTAGACTTTCTCCAAAGAGATCTGCATGGCAAATGACCAACAGAAAAAAACGGGACAGTCTGGCTAGATTTTTCCGAGCTTCAGGGTTTGGATGGCTTGGATTTGGGTGTCTAATAATCGCGATCGCACTAGGCACCCTCCTGCGGTTCTATCACCTCAGCTTCAAACCTCCCTGGCACGACGAAATCTTCACCCTGATATGGATTTCAGGACTGTCTCCCAATGAGATCAAAACCCAGACTTTTTCAGGGCTTCCCCTGTCCCCGTCGGAATTAGTATCTTTGCTATCGCCCCAACCCGGCACTACCCTAAGCGATACCTTACACAACCTAGCCCTACGAGATCCCCAACATCCCCCCCTGTACTATGCTGGAGCGCGGCTCTGGGCCATTATGCTAAACTCCGCTGTCATCGGGATGCGGGGTCTAGCCGCCCTGGGTGGAGCCTTGGTCATTCTAGGAGGGTATTGGCTAGGACGGGAATTATTTCCCCATGCTAGAACCGCCTTGATGCTAGCGGCCCTATTGGCCCTCTCCCCCTTTCACCTAATCTATGCCCAAGAGGGCAGACCCTTTAGCCTCTGGACCTTGATGATCGTAGTGGCCAGTGCCGCCCTACTGCGGGCAAGGCGCTTAAATACGATCCCCAGTTGGCTAATCTACGCCATCACCATAGCCCTAGGACTCTACACCTTTCCCTTCTTTCTCTTTACAGTGCTGGGCCATGGCCTCTATTGCCTGGGAGTAGATGGGCTCCCCCTGCGGCAACTAACCCGGCGCTATGGTCTGAGTGGACTACTAGGAAGCGTTGCCTTTATCCCTTGGGCCTGGGTAATGGTAGAGGGACTACAGCAGGCCCAGGCGGCAACCAGATGGACAGCCCAGCCAGTACCCTGGACCACCCTGGTAAAAACCTGGGCGGCAAATACCAGTCGTCTGTTCTTTGACCTCAACTTTGACGTAGAGGATCCGCTCCTGCTCAGTGCACCGGGGGTACTAGTGATGGGATGCCTAGTCGCCTATAGTCTCTATTCCTTTAGTCGGGAGGCTCCCAAGCAAGCTCAGATATTCCTATGGTTACTGATCGGCACCAGTGCTCTGCCCCTGGTCGGAGCAGATCTACTGCTGGGGGGCCAGCGCTCTGCCATCGCCCGCTACCTACTCCCGACGGCACTAGGATTTCAAATAGCCGTCGCCTATGTCCTAGCCAGTCATTGGCAAACCAGAGAAGGGTCGAACATCCAGAGGCGTTCACTATGGCAGGGGATCACTCTTCTGGTCATAGGAGCTGGGCTCGTGTCCTGTATGACAATTTCCCAGTCAGAGACCTGGTGGACCCAGAAGATTAGCCACCACCATCCCGAAATTGCCCGTCTAATTAACGCTTCGCCCCAGCCTTTAGTGATAGCCAACACCTATCGGCAGAACTTTGGGGAGGTTCTAGCTCTAAGCTACAGCTTAGAAGGAACCGTAACCCTGCAATTATTTCCAGAAGAGGAGGGTTTTGAACGACCCACCCTAGAGGACTACAGTGATGTGTATCTACTAAGGCCATCACGCACCCTACGTCAAACCCTAGCGGCGGATCCAACTCTCCACATGGAGGAAGTCTATCCGGGTAACTGGCTTTGGGCCTTAAAAAGCTCAGATTATGGCCATTATCGTCAAGCGCCGAAGGCTGCCTTCATTCCCCATGCAAGGGGAATGGGTGTGGAGCGCGGGGACATTGCCGTTACAGGCCAGGTATCGTTACAGTTTTGGCAACCATCCTGGTGGTGACTGCAAGCCACCCTAGGGTAAGAGAATAGGAACCGGAGGAAGCCAAGGATGGTCCACAGATTAAGGTTTTGGTTGCCACTGGGGGCGATGGCCCTTTTGGGTCGGTCCCTGACCATTGCCCTCTGGGCAGGGTTAGCCAACGTACCTGCAATTTCCCTAGCCGCGCCTGCATGGCCAACCCCCGCGCCCGAGGGTTTAGATCGAACCGAAGCCACGCCCCGTCATACTCCCCTGATTGTGCGCCGTCATCACTACAACCGTTATCGCCAAGTCATTGAGCGCACCCAAGCCATGGTGTCAGACCCCATGGCCCGCCAACTGGCGGACGCCCTAGACCTGAATATCCTCAACGTTACCTGGGAAGATACAGGGCGTTTTTACGGATCTGCGGTCGGCCCCAACATCAGCGATATGACTATCCAGGTTCAGCAGCAGGATCCCGATACAGAACGGTATCAACTGCACCTGATGCCCGTCATCCGCCATCCCAACTTTGCCGACCTGAGTGCCGATATTCCCCTAGAAAACTTCTTTGTGCGAGTCGGGAACGAAAAGGGTGAAGACCTGCGGCGGGTGTCTCTGGCTGAGGTACTGGGAGACCTACGCAGCTACCTCCATACCCCCGACTCCTGGGCTGGACGATTGCAATCTCTATTGGCTCCGGAACGTGATAGCCACGTTCTCGTCAGTGCCCAGGCGTGCTTCCTGCCCATTCCCCAAGCGGGGATAGCCACCTTTAACCCAGTACTCTTCAACTACCAATCGCGTCCGGGAGATCCGGCAGTCTTGACGATTCTGGCCACCCGAGAGGGCACGAGTGTAACCATCATCGATAATCAACGCGATGGCTTTGAGGCGGGGCGAACTTGGGGACAGCGTCTCTTTTTCAACAAAAATGGTGAGCGGGCTAGCTTTACGGGGCAACGCCTCAGCGACTTTCAGGCTGACCAGGCATCAATCCCCGAGGCAGAGGGCACGGTGGATGAAGATACCGCTGGCCTCAACATGGTGCTGCTGATTCAGGTGCCGCTGAAACAGCGGGCTCCCTTTTCTCCCGCCTTCGCGGATGAGGCCATGCCACTGCCTCAAGCTGCGGCTCCGCTGGCCCGCCTGAGTGGTCCCAGTGATGTGGAGGAGGCGGTGATTGGTCATGGCGCAGTAGAGGGACCATTTACGGAAATTGATGGTCTTGCCATTGAGCGGGATCCGGCCTATCCGATTCGGGTGACGGTTCAGTTTTACAAGGCCACCAGCAATGGGGTGGTCACGGCGGCAGATATGGCGGAGATTCGTCAGCAGATTGATCGAGTTTATGCCGATGCCGACTATGTAGGTAGCCTGGTACTAGATGGGCCGAGTGATCGCCCTACGGAACATGATGGCCCTAAGGATGAGCCCCCGGATTGGTGGCAAAGGTTCTGGGAATTTCAGCAAAACTGGGGTAATCGGGAAGGATTCCCTCAAGATTGAGTCCGCTTTTGCACGGTGGCACCATTTTGCTGGACCACATGGGTGAGTTCGTGGGCAAGGAGTTCTTGCCCACCGCGATCGCTGGGGCTGTAGGCTCCCTGCCGGAAGAAAATATCCTGCCCGGTGGTGAAGGCGCGGGCTCCTACGGCCTCATTAAGTTGGTGGGATTCGGCGGAATTGGCATGGACACGAACGCCACTGAAGTCGGCACCAAAGGCGGACTCCATTTTGCCCTGGATGTCTGAGGGGAGAGTTTGGCCCTGACCGCGAGATTGCTCAATTCTTTGCTCTACGTCGGCTGGAGCAGTCATGGCCTCTTGGCCACCTTGGCGTTGGAGGGATTTTCCCTGAAGGAGTTCTTCTTCCTCTATAGCTGCCCGTTGCAGGGAACTGTCCATGGATTTTCCCTGAAGGAGTTCTTCTTCCTCTATAGCTGCCCGTTGCAGGGAACCCGCCATAGGCTTCATTTGCAGCTCCTCTTCTTCGGGCACTGCTTCCCGTTGCAGGGAACCCACCATGGGCTTCATTTGTAGCTCTTCTTCTTGGGCATCTCGCTGTACGGCGTCAGCAGCGGGGGAGTTGATGCGGTCCACCACTTGACTAGCGACTTGATCAGCTTCCTGCTCGTAGCGATCGCCTACGGGACCAACGGTCAGCTTGGCTTGGATGGGGGTGGATACAGGAATCTGGCTGAGTTCAAATCCCTGGGCGTGATTAGGGGGGTGCGAGCCATCTAAATGCTCGGCGCTAAAAGGTCGCTGGGTCAGGACTGCTGTCTGTAGCGTGGAAATCGTATCCCAACTGGCTGGTTTGATGGATTCCTGTGACTGCATAGACCCTCCTATAACGATCTGCTCACTCCTTGAGGCTATAGTCACTAGTTTGGCACAGCACCTTAACTATTGGGCTATATCCAGACACCTGGGGGGACATGAAAAAAGTGCCTCCCTCTTGTCATAACGCGCCATCCATGGGGAAACAGCATGGGGTGGATCTCACTCCGGTCCCGCTACTCCTTTTCTGGTAAGGGATCTGCTAGTTGAGCGGAGTCGTAAGTCTTTCAGACAGGCTTAGCAAACGCTTTAGCGTCTCCCCAAGGGTGGGGAAAGCCCTGTCCGCAAGGGTTTCAGGATTATATATACACGGTAGATTTATAGGGGAATCAGCGCTGGATGATTAGCGTCCAAATTGGAAATCAAAACTGACCTGACTCGACTCGACCGGCAAATCTATTAACTCTGCTTCCAGAGATAGGGCATAGTCCGCAGGGAGGTGAGTGGAGGCTTGGTGGATGTAGACCATGTAGTTCCCCATCAGGAAATAAACGGTCATCATAGCCGCTGCCGAGGATGCGACCAAAAATCCGGCTAGCATCAGCGAAAATTCTTGACTCTCAATGGCTCGCTCCATAAGACGGAGCGCCCAAGCCACCAGAGCAATGACCATGATTAAAATCAACAGCAACATGTTGTTGATGAGCAGACTCGGGAGCCTGAATATACTTCCCTATTAATTAAGCATTGTAACAGGGCTTTCAGAAATGTTGCTACTATTGCCGCACTGGAACCGCTCGATCTGCTAAGTAGGCTTTGATTTCCGCCACGGTTAAGTGGCCGTAATGGAGTAGGGACGCCAGTAACGCCGCTTCCGCTTGCCCCTCCGTCAGAATCTCATGAATATGCTGGCAGGTACCTGCTCCGCCGGAAGCAATGACGGGCACGGGTACCCGCTGGGCAATGGTTCGGGTTAAGGCTAGGTCGTAGCCGTTCTGGGTGCCGTCGGCGTCCATGCTGGTTACCAACAGTTCCCCCGCTCCTCGCTGTACTACATCCTCTGCCCAAGCCAGAGCATCCAAACCTGTATTTTCTCGGCCCCCCCGCACGTAGACATCCCAGCCCGGATTGATCGGGTCGGGGCGGCGACGGGCGTCGATGGCCACAACAATGCACTGCCGTCCAAAGCGATCGCTGGCCCGGTTAATAAAGTCCGGATCTCGCACGGCGGCGGAGTTAATGCTGATCTTGTCGGCCCCTGCCCGTAGCAGTTGCTTAATCTTGGCTAGATCCTGAATGCCCCCTCCTACCGTCAGGGGAATAAAGACCTGATCCGCTGTGCGGTAGACCACATCAATGAGAATGTCGCGGTCTTCATGGGTAGCGGTGATGTCTAGGAATACTAGTTCATCGGCTCCGGCCTCGTTGTAGACCTGGGCGAGCTCTACGGGATCGCCGGCATCCCGCAGGTCCACAAAATTGACCCCCTTGACCACCCGCCCCGCCTTCACATCCAGGCAGGGCAAAATGCGCTTTGCCAGCATAGTTTCGGTGTTTCCTGATTCCGCTTTTCACCATAGATCACGATGACACAAGACAGATCAAGATGGCACAAGACGCTGATAAACTGTGGGTTGGTTTTACGGATGCTCGGTCTAGGACTTTGGGCCTGCCAGGTACGGCCATGGAACCACATCGGCTTCAGCTATTTGGGATGAGAGGGCATGAGTCTAGAGATTGGACAACGGGTAAAGGTACGGCGATTGCGCGATCGCGTGGATAAGGACACCGCTGGACGACTGGGTAAAAGTGGTGTCATTCGCCAGTACAAGATGGTGGATGGCAGCGGTGTCGGCCTAGTGGTGGAGTTTGATGACAAGTTTTCCACTTGGTTTTTTGAAGATGAAATCACCCCTGAATAGGGGCATTTGAGTAGTACCATGGCGCAACTTTTGACCTTTCTGGGGCCGGATCGCACGGCCTGCGCTGTGGCCTCCGTGGCTATGGCCCGTCGCTTGGGGCAATCGGGCCAGCGGGTGCTGTGGGCCTCTCAGGAGGGTAGCCCCTGGTCTACCCAGCTCTGGGGAGCCCCGGTGTCTGGTACGCCTACCGCGATCGCAGAAGGGGTGCAGGCGGTGTACTTGGGGGCAGCGCCATTGCTGGCCCATAGCTGGGATGTCGTTAAGACCCTAGAGGCCCAATATCTGCGGGATCCTCTGCTGAAGCAAGTCTATAGCCAGGAGCTGACAGTGCTCCCTGGCATGGATGAGGCCCTGGCGCTGAATGCGCTGCGGGAATTTGACGCTAGCGGGGACTACGACGCTATTGTGTTTGACGGTCGAGATGGTCAAACCACGCTCCGCATGTGGGGAATGCCAGATGGATTGGATTGGTATATCCGCCGCTTTCAGGAATTGATTCAGGCGTCAGAGTTGGCCCGCTCCCTCAGTCCCTTTATTCAGCCCATTGCTGGGGTGATTTTTTCTGGAGGTGGCGGCTCCGATCGCTGGCAAGAACCCCTGGGCCAAGCCCGCACCTTTTTGGATGCGGGGCGCAGGGCGGTGCAGAATCCCCGACGGGTATTAGGCTTTCTGGTGACTTCGGATCAGCCTCTGGCAATCGCCGCTAGTCGCTACCTCTGGGGCAGTGCCCAACAGGTGGGTCTGACGGTCGGTGGAGTTCTGGCCCTGGAATCCGCCAATAGCACGGAATTGGCTGCTGCCTTTGAGCCGCTACCGATGCATCCTCTACCTGCTCTGAGCGATGGAAATTGGGATGCTGTGCTGGCGGCGCTACCGGATGTGGAGCGTGCGATCGCAACAGCCCCCCGTGCCATAACCATCGACGAAGCAGCAGGAACGGTACGGCTCTTTTTACCTGGGTTTGAAAAATCCCAAATCAACCTCACCCAGTCTGGCCCCGAGGTCACTATCGAAGCTGGAGATCAGCGCCGTAATCTTTATCTGCCTGGAGCCCTCCGCAATCGCGCTGTGCGGGGCGCTAAATTCCAAGACAGCTACCTCAATCTTTCTTTTTAACTGCACAGTCCTAAGGGGTTTGCACAGAATCCCATCGGTAGGGGGGAGTGATGGGGTGTGGGGGTAAATCCCGTAGGGGCGGGTTTAGCTCGTGTCTACTGGGAAACCCCAAATGGGAGGCTCAAGGCCCGCCCTACCCAGTGCCGGGTGACCGATATTAATCTGGATCCGTAGGGGCAATCCCTTGCCTGTCCTGTTCGCTCCGTTGCTCCGGAGGAGCAACGGAGCCCTATAGCCCGGAGGGCTATAGGGCTCCGGCATGGCTACGCTAAGGCTAACGCTAGGGCGGAGCCTGCCCGGTGAGCGGGTGATCAATACCCTCCATCGATAGTCTCTCGCCTTGTCGGTTTCAGCCCTGGGGCTAGAGGCGATGCCCCAGGTCCAGGAGGGTGGTGCTGAGAACTCGCACTGGGGTAGTTGCTTCCCCGGAAAAGAGGGAGAAATCTAGCGGTCCCCAGTAGATTTGGGCTACCTCTGCCAGTTGCAGTAATAGGGGATGGCGCAGGCGAACCCGGCCTGGACACCGGAGCACCATTAGGGGAATACCGCCCTCCCCGGCTTGGGCGGTGAGGGTCCATTCGCAGGTATCTAACCAGTTCCCTACGGCCTCTGGCAGCCATCCCTTAAACTCAGTTAGGGTCTGATACTGAGAGAGTAATGCTTGCCAAGAGTAGCCAGAATCAGCAGGGTTGAACATTACAGCCTGATCCACGGTTCTACTTAACTTCCGAGTGTAGCTTTCCCTATTCAGGATAGACCTGAAGACTTTCTGTGAAGTGCTAACGTTGCTTAGCGTGTTCCGGCACTGGTCGCCTAAGAGGTGATGGCGTGGAACCTTCTGGTGGTGAGGATTTTATAGGTTGAAAGGGGCCGCTTGCAGTATCCCATGGCCAATAGCCCTCCGGGCATGGCTTCGCTAGAGCTGGGGTGGTTTTCTTCCCCAGACTGTAATGGGGGCGACACCAGTTGTAAATCAATCGTTGCACCTCTAATACCCGCTGTAACCCTGCTACCGTCTTAGCATAGAGATTTTGGCGACGGCGATAGGTACTACAACATCGTCAATTTTCATTGCTACTTCCAGACCTTCTCGCCAAACCTTGCGCCAGGAGTACTTCGCCGTCTGCGCGGCTGTTTGGATAGGTATCCGCTGGCTAAAGCCCATAGGGTTTTGCCATAACGTCGTTCACCGTCTGTGAACCAACGAATAAACCGGGCAGCTTGTGCCCATTGCCAAGTCTGTTCTGTGCCTGTGGTGAACAGCATCTCGTCTTTGTAGCCAGCGTGGGCGGTGACCCAATAACGACTCTGGCGCTCAATAAAGGTAAGCGTCCACCCTGCCCCCTACCTTCGAACGAGGGATTAAGGGTTTCAGCGGTTTAGCCGGGGGGGGAGTGAATCATTACCCTAGCGAAGGTCATAAACCCTCTGGGAATGTCAGAAAATGCAGGCGCGGATCGCTACGGCTGAAAGATCTGGAGTAGCCAGCGGGCGATCGCGCCATCATCTTCAGTGGTGCTGCGCCGCATTACTTCTTCTACGGTAGATAAGCCCAGCCCTGGTAAAGTCTGAGAGTCTCGAATCTCTCGACTGCCGCCCTGTTCTATCGCAAATGCCAGCACCTCTGATGTGGCCACATTGACGACCCAATATTCCTGAATTCCCAACCGTTCGTAGAGCAGACGCTTACGTCCCAAGTCATCGCTGAGAGTGGTTGAGGCAATTTCTATCACCAGATGGGGCGCACCGTAGTGCTCAATATCAACCGGTTGATTGGTTTGAGGCGGTAGTTTAAAGGTGTTCCCCAAATAAAAAGCAATATCCGGTTGTGCTTCTCGATCGCCAGTTTTGCGAAATGACGTGTTAGTCAACTCGACCATGCGAATAATGCGAAGAGTCGCAAACAGGGAGATAACCTTAGACACGATGGAATTATCGCGACCGTGCCAGGGGCCTAAGGCTGCCATCTCGATCCGCATCCATCCGTTGTCGTAGTAGCACCGTGCTTTTTCGATAGCGGGGACATCTCCACCCTGATCCTTCTCTCCATCACAGAGAGCCACATACTCATCCCACCGGGCTGACACCCAGGCATTAGTTTCAATGCCCTTGGGCCGTGGATATGACGCCGTATCGACCATGCCAGAACCTAAATACCTAAGCTCATCCTAGCGCCAGTGAGGCCATGCCTCACTGGCAGGTTTGGCCGTCTCCGGTGAAGGCGAGGGGATACTCCGGCGATAGGGGATAGCGGTCATTGGGGCCGGCGTGGAAGTTGTGCCCCCGAATCAGGGTGTAGCGTTTGATGAAAATGCCAAATCGACTGATGGTGATCGGATCCAGAGTTTCCGTGGTGTCAAACATGGCCTCGTGGGTGGGGCAGATGGGATGCCAGTTGTCCCCTAAGAGCAGGGCATCGCGTCCCTCCATAGCCGCAGCGTCATACCACAGGTCGAATTGATCGCGCCGACCGGAGATGGCCATGACTTCAGGCTCCCTGAGCTGGTAGGCCAGGGCGGAGGCGGAGCGGTAGTCGGTGGTCAGTAGCAGGGGAGCGTCCGTTCCTAGGGCAACGGCTTCCGTTTGTATCCTGGAGCCAATGGTTTTCCAGCCAAACAGCATCCGCGAGTCTTCGTCGCCGTCTACGCCAATCAGGGCCGACAGCGGCACTAGGGTGAAGTGGACGAGGAGGATCGCGATCGCACCAATACCGATGATCTGGGCCGCCCGGAGCCCACCCCGGTAGCGGGATCGATGGTTCGCCGAAGGGGCGGAGATAAATAGCCCTGTCATTAGGGGAATCAGGAGGGGATAGGCCAGAATATTCCAGTAGTAGAGTACTGGAGCCTTGAGAGCCAGTAGGCTTAGGCAGCCGGTGGAAACCAGGAAAATCGCGATCGCGACCCGACGATAAGTGTTGCCAAAACCTGCCCCGAGACCTTGACGCAAAACCTGTGCCGTGGCCCAACTATGGATCGGGCCAAAAATAATCCCCGTCAGCAGCAAAAACTCCAGGGGTGCCCCCCAGCGGATCTGGCTGGTTTGTGCCCCAACACTGCGCCCCAAGTAGAAATTGAAGGAAGCCCAGTCGTTTTGGGCATTCCACACTAGCACCGGGCTGGCGACAAGGAGTGCGATCGCAATGCCTCCCCAGAAGCGTCCATCCCAGAGCAGAGGTCGCCAGGGTCGATAGCTGACAATTGCCGCCACCATGCCTAGGGCCAGAAACACCGCCAGGTATTTACACAGCGCCGTGATTCCCAGACAGAGGGTTGCTGCATAGAGCCACCCCCAGGACGCGCCCGTAGGGTAGCGATGCAAAAACCGCATCAGGCAATAGCTAGCCGTCGTCGCAAACAGCACCAGCCAATGGTCATGCCATGCAAAGGCGAGAAAAAGGAAGAATAACGGCGAGGTGAATAGCAGTAGCACCGTCAGCTTCCATACCCCCCGCCGACCCCCGTAGAGGTCATGGCAGATCTGGGCATAGAGCCCCAGTAGCAGCCCATTGCTAATTAAATTAGGCAATCGTAGGGTCCAGTTTGATCGCCCCAGCAGCGCTGTAAACGCCCCCTGTCCCCACGCTTGGAGGGGCGGATGGTCAAAATAGGACAAATTCCAATGCTGTCCCCAGAGCCAGTAATAGGCTTCATCGGGATTGGGAAAGGCCCCCAGCCAAAATCCCAGACGGAGCGCCGCCAAGAGCGCCAGGGGCAACGCCAAGGCCGGGAATGGACGTACCCCTATCATGGCTGCACCGAGAGCCGCCGCTGGCCCCGATTCAGTAACACCCAAAACCGCACCACGTAGGCGATCGCCGCCAAGGTCAGACCAATATAGGAGCCAATCCACACCCCAATTCCCGCTAGGGGAGTATGGAACCCCAACCAGTAGCTACTGGTCAACCCTACCCCCCAATAGGCTATGACGCCAAACAGGAGGGGAACGCGGGTATCTTGCAACCCCTGCAAGACCCCATTGGCGGTGCGTTGAATGCCATCCACCACCTGCCCTACCCCCGCCACCATCAGCAGTGCTGTCCCCACCTGCAAGACCTCTTGGTTCATGGGATCCCCTAGATCCAAATACAGCCCAATTAAGGGTCGTGACAAGCTTATCAGGGCAATTGCAGCTATTCCCATGAACCCGGCAGATAGACCCACACTTGCGATCGCGGCTCGCCGCACCCCTAGCCAATCTCCCCGGCCAAACCATTGCCCCACCCGAATTGTGGCAGCATAGGACATGGCCAAAGGCACCATAAATACCACCACCACCGTTTGCAAAGCCAGTTGATTTGCTGCCAGTACCGCCGTCCCCAAAGCCCCCATCATGAAGGTGATTACGGTAAAGAGCCCATGTTCTAAAACCGTGGAAAAGCCAATGGGCAACCCTAAATTCAAGACCCGTCCCATCAACGGCCAGTCCAGGTGATGGAGGCGTTGAAACAAACCATAGTCCGCCAGATGCCCCCGCAGATTCCACACCATGTAGCCCAGCAGTGCCAGAAACATGGTGCCGTGGGCCAGGGAACTGGCCAGGGCCAGCCCCTCCATCCCCAGGGCCGGAAACCCCAGCTTGCCAAAGGCCAACAGGTAATTGCCTGCGATGTTCAGCAGGTTCGCCGCCACCACAATCACCATGATCGGCTTGGCCTGGGAGAGGGCAGTCACGCTGCCCCGCAGCACCGCGAAGCCCAGGGCAGGCAGCAATCCCCACCGAGCCATACCGAGATAGCGATCCGCCAGATCCACCACCACCGGATCTTGCCCGAAGTGGAGCATGAGACCGTCTAAGTGGGCGATCGCCGGTAGACTCACCAGACTCAGCAGCACCGCTAACCAGAGACCCTGGTGGGTAATCGGTCCTACCTGCCGTCGTCGCCCCGCGCCATAGGCCGCCGCTACTAAGGGGCTAATGCTAGACAGCACGCCTACCCCCGTAAACAAAAAGCTGGTGAACAACATCACTGCCAGCCCCCCCGCTGCCAGGGTCGTCTGCCCCAGCCAGCCCATCATTACCGTATCCACAAATCCCGTCATCGCCTGCGCCACCTGGGCACTAGATAGGGGAATCGCGAGCTTTAGAAAGGCATGGGCTTCGGTGCGGAGGGCTGTTGTTTTGGAGAAGGCGAGCATGGGGGGGAGTGGGGTGACAGGTGACAGGTGACAGGAATTTAATATCCCGTAGGGGCGCGGTTTCCGCGCCCAATGCAGAGGGTGACAGATAGATCTCGTAGGGGCAATCCCTTGCTTGCCCTGTTCGCGTAGCGGCTCCGCAGGAGCAACCTAGTCGTAGGGTGGTTGCCCGGTGCGCGGGTGACCGATATTGGTGTATTGGGGTGATGGTGTATTGGGGTGATGGGGTGATGGGGTATTGGGGTAAATCCCGTAGGGGCGGGTTTAGCTCGTGTCTACTGGGAAATCCCAAATGGGAGGCTCAAAACCCGCCCTACCCAGTGTCGGGTAATCCAGGATTGACGTTAATTGCGTTGGGAAATCCCTCAAAACCCGCCCTAGCCTGCCCGTTGGCAAGGAGCCTGCCGTTGGCATAGGGCTTAGGGGTAGGGGCGCGGTTTCCGCGCCCAATACAGGATGTCTCTATAGGGGCGCGAGGCTTCGCGCCCAATGCAGAATGCTGCCATAGGGGTGGGTTTGCCTTGTGTCTGATGGGAAATTCCGAGGCAACCACTAAAAATCTGCCCTGTCCGTGCCTAAACCAGCGATCGCACCATCACCAAATCGGTTTGCACGTCTTTGCTCAGGGGAAAAGATTGACGGCCCACTTCCCGAAAGCCAAACCGGCTATAGAAGCCACGGGCGCGGTGATTGTGCTCCCACACCCCCAGCCAAACCGTTTGATATCCCTCCGCCAGAGCCCGATCCAGACAGGCTTGCATCAGGGCACTTCCATAGCCCTGTCCGATGGCCCACTGCTCCAGATAAAACCGCATAATTTCCACCGGATGGGGATCCGTGACGCAGGGGCTAGAATCCCCCCCTAGCAAACGGGCGTAGCCTAGGGGCTGACCGGGGCGGCGGGTGTCATCGTAGGCCAACAGGAAAATAGAATGCAGCGTGTGAAATTCCGCCTCTATCTGTTTTATCTCGAAGGCTTCCGCCAGATAGGCAGCCATATCGGCGGGATCATTGGCGGCGGCGAAGGCGTCGTAGAAGGTGCGCCGACCGAGGTCCATAAGTAAGGGAATATCCTGACGACAGGCATCCCGAATCGTGAGGGTGGGGGGCAGCATGGGTGACAGTTTTGGAGCCTGGAACAGGGAAAACCGCGATCGCAATTTTCCTAAGTTTAGAAATGAGCCAAAGTGACTATTGTAAAGCCCCCTTAACGATTCCCGCAGTCCAGAAAATATACACCCACAAAAAAGCACCCTCGCCCCTGCGTATAGTGCATCGAAGGCGAAGGCGCATTATGACTCTGTAGAGTCCTAGAGTTTGTGGGCAATCGAAGCCAGATTCCTGGCTAGGGATCGGTTACAGCCCCTAGCTGGCTTCAGTAGGGCGGGCGTGGTTATGTCTACCCCGCAAGGGTTTTCTCGTTAATGACTCATACGCCCGAGGGTGTAGCAGGCCCGGTGACGGCTACAGCCCCTTTGAAAATGCCCACTAGCTCATTAAAATCGCGCCGATCCAGATCCTCCAACACCGCCTCCATGGGGCCACGTCCCTGAAGATGGGTCAACTGGGCTCCCATCGCCATCCGCGAACTGTCATTGACCAAGCGATACCAAAATGCCAACTTCATATTCGCATCTAGGGTGACGTAGGCTTCAGCAAGCCGGGTATCAGCCCCAGACACCATATCTCGCAGGGCATCTAGGCGGTCTTCACGACGGACTTGGTAGAGCTGCCGGATAAGTCGCTGTACCACTTGGGAAAAGATGGCAGCGGGAACCGCTGTGGTAGATGCCTGCTGGAGACGCTTGGCCATCATCCAAAGCATGACGAGGCGAGTATCGGTATCGGCTTGCTGAAAGTGGTCAGCGGCGGGAAGAATGCGCTGAGCCAGATCGATAGTAGAGGACAAATCGAGGGTTATGTTGGCGACTGGCATAGATAGACCTTTCTTAAATGGTGTTTTCGCAAATAGTGTTTTTGCAAATGGTGTTTTTGCAAAACCGGGAGTAGAACACAAAAATCCTTTGGTATTTAAGTGGGGCAGTCTACCAAAGGCGGCTTTAATAAAACAGATGATCTAGGGCGATGCTCCTAATCATCGCCACCATCGCAGTAGCACAGTATCTTCAAAAATGGGGGGAATAAAATGAACCTGTCATAGAAACGCCATTCAAAATACCTCTGGCAACAGGGTATTCCAGACAACATTTCCAGGCCCTTAGTCGTTCGATCTATCCCCTCAAGGCTATAAAATCAGCCTATTTATATTGATCCCCGTTAAATCCTTAAGAAGGGTTTTTCTTAGGGTTTTCTTCGCTTTTGCTTCTCCCCTCCCCAGGCGGAATATAGGGGTACCTCGAAAAAACCAGGTTTTTCTGAAAGTATTAACGCGATTTCAAGGGTTTCAGCCTCTTGTAATGCACCTGATTGCCATTCATGGGTGCATCTGCTGAGATCAAATGCTGGGGGGCATCGTGTGACGCTCCAGGTAAGACCACCAGCGATTGAGGGGATAGTACAGCACCGGAGCCCACAGACTACTGAGAATCGCGGAGCTGAGGGCAATGCGCTGATGTTGCAGCCAAATTTCCGTCAGCACAGGATAGAGGGAGTCGGGCTGGGTAAAGCGGTGGGCCGTAATCTGGACCGCCATAGCGGTTTGGGCCATGACCACCATGCCAAAGACAATCAAAGCTACGGAGACAAAGTCTTCCTGGATGAACCGCTGTTTTTGAAGCCGTGCCGTGACGATGCCTACTATCACCAGACTGACTACATGACTCGGGTAAGGCCCGGTCATGGCATCCTGTATTAGTCCCAGAACTAAACCCGCGATCGCGCCTTCCCAGGCCGTTCGTTTTACACTCCAAGCCACCACCCAGATCAGGAGCCAACTGGGACCAACCCCGAGGATTTCCATTCCTGGCGGGCGGATGGGCAGCACCAATAAACAGAGGGCCACGGAACCGATAATGATGAGTAAATTGAGGCGACGATAGTGGGCCGCCCTAGCGGGGGATACGGGTAGGATGGCGGTCATGGAACTTCAAAGTCCCCCAAACCATTTTCCTCTGAGTCTTGGTCAATTGCGGGGAGGGGGAGGGGCTCACCCTCTGTCGGTGCTGCAAAGGGCAGCACCTGTACCCATTCCAAAATATTCAGCGGGGCAGAGAGTTCCACCGTCACCTCCGGGGCCGGACTCTTGCTGAGATCCAACTCTACGACCCGGCCAATGGGCATGTCTTGGGGAAACAGACGGCTGTAGGCGGAGGTCATAACGACATCTCCTACCCGCACATCGGGCATTTTGTCGAAAAACTCCATCACCACCTGTTGCCCGGTCTGACCGCGAATATAGCCTGTAGACCGACTGCGACTGATGCGGGCTCCGACGCGGCTCCTAGCATCACTCAATAACAGGACGCGGCTACTGGTGGGATACACCGCCACGACCCGTCCCACCAATCCTCCTGGACCTGTAACAATGTAGCCGACTTGGATGCCGTCACGGCTCCCTCGGCTAATGACAATCTGCTGCCACCAATCCCCAGCACTGCGACCAATCACCGCTGCCGGAATATCGTTGAGGGGCACTGAGGGCTCGGTTTCCACCATCTGGCGCAGGTTTCGATTCTGCACCTCCAGTTCCACAATGCGCTGCTGAAGCTCCTGGGTGTAGCTGCTCTCCAGCAAGGCTTGGCGAGAAGGTCCGGGCTGCAACGGACTTGTTACCCAGCGGTAGGTCTCATACACCAGAGCCCCTTGGGTTTGGCGCATTCCCCAGGCCGTTGCGATCGCAAGCGCGATCAACCCCGTCCTCAGGGCATGTTGATTCCACCATTGTCGCAGTGCAAACATACTCTAGTGCTCTGCTGGCCTACATATTGGAGCTGCCGCTGAAAACCCGACCCATTTGGCTAAAGTTCTCGATCACCCGCCCTGTGCCCAGCACAACGCAGCTTAGGGGATCCGCCGCCACATGCACCACAATGCCAGTCTCATGGCTGAGTAGGGTATCTAGGCCATGGAGTAAGGCTCCGCCCCCCGCCAGCATAATGCCGCGATCGATGATGTCCGCCGCCAGTTCTGGGGGTGTCCGTTCTAGGGTACGTTTCACCGCTTCCACAATCACCGAGAGCGGTTCAGCCATGCTCTCGCGGATTTCTCCGGCCTTGACCGTCACTGTACGGGGCAAGCCCGACAGCAGGTGCAGCCCCCGCACATCCATCATGGTTTCGCCATCATCGGCACTGGGGTAGGCAGAGCCAATCTTGATCTTGATTTCCTCGGAGGTGCGCTCCCCGATGACCAGGTTGTGAACCTTCTTCATGTACTGGGAGATGGCCTCGCTCATCTCATCCCCGGCGACCCGCACCGACTCGCTCAGCACAGTGCCCTGCAAACTCAGCACAGCAACCTCAGTAGTGCCACCGCCGATGTCAATCACCATGTTGCCGGTGGGTTCCGCCACGGGTAAACCCGCCCCAATGGCAGCAGCTACAGGTTCATCGATCAGGTACACGGTGCGGGCTCCCGCCTGTTGGGCAGCATCCATCACCGCCCGCCGCTCAACCCCGGTTACACCGCTGGGAATACCAATGACGATTCGGGGGGAGACCAGAGTCCGTCCGTCATGAACTTGGCGAATAAAATGCTTCAGCATTAGCTCAGCGGTGTCAAAGTCCGCAATTACGCCGTCCCTCAGGGGGCGTAGTGCGATCACGTTGCCGGGGGTACGCCCCAGCATCCGCTTGGCTTCTTCCCCGACCGCTAGGGGCTTTTTGTGGACTTGCTCAATGGCGACGACAGAGGGTTCTTGCAGCACTACCCCCTTGCCGGAGACATAGACAAGGGTGTTGGCGGTACCGAGGTCGATACCCATATCCCGAGATAAGGAAAAGCGATCAAAAAAACCCACGAGTCTATACGCCCCCAAAACCTGTGAAGTGTAGTAACAGCGAAATTGCCAATTGGTCTGCGCTAAAGCGTAAATTATCGACTTTATATCAACGGGCTAGACCTTGGAGTCACCCTAGCATCGAAACAGAGCAACTGTTGGAGGAATGATGGCTAGAAATTGCGCCGTTCAATCGAAGTGGATTCTATTACGTTTCGTATCGGTTCGTCTAGCGATACGTTCTGGGGCCAGATCCAATTTCTTTCTCCTAGGAAAATCCGTTGAGCTAGGGGTTGGGGACAATCAAAACCAGATTCCTGCTTATGGGGCGGTTACAGCCCCTAGCTTGATGCAGTAGGGCGGGGGTGGTCATGCCTACCCCGCAAGGGTTTCCTCGTTAATTGTCCACACGCCCTAGCTCCATCAAAAATCTATGACTGATTTTTCGACAAGGCCCACGCCTGTCAGGATAGTATTCCATAGAAGCGGAGCAGTGATCAGGAGTCATTTTCTTCCATGAGCATTAATACAGTGACCCTGGTGGGTCGAGCCGGTCAGGATCCCGATGTACGCTACTTCGAGTCAGGAAGTGTGGTGTGCAAGTTTTCTCTAGCGGTGGATCGCCGCAGCCGCAATAATGATCAACCGGATTGGTTCACCTTGGAGATGTGGGGGCGCACCGCCGAAGTGGCGGCTAATTATGTGCGTAAGGGCAAATTGATAGGGGTGACAGGGTCTCTTAAGCTAGATAGTTGGACCGATAGGGCCACGGGGGCGCAACGGTCTACTCCAGTGATTCGGGTGGATCGCTTGGAACTCCTGGGCTCGAAGCGGGACAGTGAAGGGGATGCACCGAGTTACTCGACTGCCGACGATGAGTTTTAGGGGGTTCCCAGACATTCAGGGCTATTCAATTTCGGTATTGAAGGGCAGGCGGGTGTAGATTCCGTGGGGATCGGAGAGGGACTCTAGCAGGGTCCACTGGGCCTGGGCGCGCTGGAGTTCCATGAGAACGGGGTGGGTTCTTTGACCCTGAAGGCGACTGACCACGTTGCCAAAGAGACGCTCGAAGATTTCGTCGCTGAGGGTCCGGGGCTGGGGATATTCTTGGACCCGCCAAGTGTCTAGCTCCGCCGCCTCTGCTGCTGCCGCGATCGCAGCTTCTATCCCGCCGATTTCGTCTACCAAACCTGCTTGAAGGGCATCATTACCAGCCCAGACCCTGCCCTGGGCTACAGACTCCACGCGGGCCTTGGTGAGATCCCGCCCCTCTGCCACCAGCGTGACAAAGCGATCGTAGAGTTGGGTTACCACCGCCTGTTGCAGGGCGAGTTCCTCAGGGCTCTGGGGACGGGCGATAGTGCCCATGTCAGCAAAGCGGGCCGTTTTAACCACATCCCAGGTAATGCCATTGCGGTTGGCCAACTCTTGAAGATTCAAGATCAGGCCAAAGACGCCAATGGAGCCAGTGATGGTGTTGGGAGCGGCATAGATACGCTCCCCCGCTGCTGCCATCATGTAGCCGCCTGACGCGGCCAGATTGCCCATAGACACGATCACGGGCTTCTCTGCTTGGAGTCGTTTAACTGCATCGGTAATGATCTCGGAGGCAGTAGCGCTGCCCCCTGGGCTATTGATTCGCAAGACTACGGCCTTGATATCGTCATCCAGACGCAAATCTCGGAGGCTGCGAGATAAGCTATCGGAGCCGATCACCCCCATTCCCCCCTCACCCAAAATAATTTCCCCCTCAGCATAGAGAACGGCTACCACGTCGCGGGAGCGGCCATGGTCTGAGGAGACAGTATGGCTGTAGGACACCAGATCAATGGCGGGAATATCTTCCCCTAGGTCGGCATCGCTTTCAGTGAGGGCTTGGAGATCCGTCAGCACATCCTCGTAGTAGGCCACTCGGTCTACTAGCTTGGCGGTTTCCGCCTCCGTCGCCATCAAAATGCCCCCCGCATCGGCAAGCTGCTGGAGATCCGTGGGGGTAGAGTCCCGACTTTCCGCTACCACCGTCAAAAATTCCTGCCAGAGGCTGGCTAGTAGAGCCTCTGTCTGTGCCCGATCTTCAGGGCTATTGTCGCTGCGGGTGAAGGGCTCGACTGCGGATTTGTAGCGTCCTGCCTGGAGCACCTGGACCCCCACCCCATATTTTTCCAATGCTCCGGCGAGGAACTGGGTTTCTGCCTGAAAGCCATTGAGTTCCAAAATGCCGGTGGTATCCAGCACCAGGGTATCCGCTAGGGAGGTGATGTAATAGTCGCGCTCAGACCAGCCCACCTCGTAGGCCACAATGGGTTTGCCAGACTCTTGGAAGTCAGTGAGGGCCTGCCGTAGCTCCCAGAGGGTTGCAAACCCCGAGTCCGAGTTGCCGTAGATAAACAGGCCGGAGATGTCGTCATCCGTTGCAGCCTGCTGAATCGCGTTCAGGGCTTGGTAAACAGAGATGGATTGGGTGGTGGTGCCAGCAAGGGTGTCTCCAAACACGATTCCCGCGCCAGAGGGGGGAATCGAGTCGCGGATATCCGTGGCCAGATCCAGCACTAGCATGGAGTTGGGCTCCAGGGTGGTTTCCGTTTCGCGACTGGTGGAGGCGATGATCAGAAACAGTAGGCTACCGGCCCCGATGCCCACTAGGGCTGTAAAGGTGACGAGGCCCACTAGGGTGCCGAGGGCGCTAGCCGCCATCCATTTGAAAAATTCACGCATGGAACCGTTCAACCGAAAAGGGAGTCAAGAATGCCTCTATGGTAGTCGCTGAAGGGTTGGAGCCGCCTGTAATTCCGACAGGGTCGCCTGTCCGGTGCAAAACAACGCGGTGATCAGTTCCTCTCGCAGCAGCGAGACTAGGGTTTCTAAGGCGTCGGTGGACTCATCGGCAGCCCGGAGAAAGGGATAGGCCAGCCCTACGAGGTCTGCCCCTAGGGCGATGGCCTTGGCTACATCTAGCCCGGTGCGGATGCCACCAGAGGCGATCAGGGGCAGGGTGGGGGCGATCGCCCGCACAGCGGTAATGCAATCGGCGGTGGGCAATCCCCAATCGGCAAAGGTTTGACCCAGACGACGTTGGCGCAGATCCCGCGCTCGCTCTCCTTCCACCTTGGCCCAGGAGGTGCCCCCAGCTCCGGCTACATCGATGGCCTGTACCCCCGCATTGATCAGGTGCTGAGCCATGGGGGCGGAGATGCCATTGCCGACCTCCTTCACAATGACGGGGACCGACATGCGATCGCAGAGGGCTTCAATCTTGCCTAAAAGCCCCTTGAAGTTAGTATCACCCTGGGTTTGCACACTTTCCTGCAAGGGATTCAGATGCAGGATCAGGGCATCGGCAGCCAAACCCTCCACAGCCCGCTGACACTGGTCGAGGCCATAGCCGTAGTTGAGCTGGACCGCCCCCAAATTGGCAAATAGGAGGCAGTCGGGGGCCTCGTCTCGAATGGCAAAGGTCTTCATCAGGGGGGTATTTTCCACCGCCACCCGCTGAGACCCAACTCCCATGGCGAGGCGGTGGCGCTGGGCCACTTGGGCAAGGCGACGATTGATAGTATGGGCCTGATCGGTGCCCCCAGTCATAGAAGAGATCAGCAGGGGAGATCCCAGCCGCTTGCCGAGGAAGGACGTTTCCAGGCTGATCTCGGCCCGATTCAGTTCCGGTAGGCAGCAGTGGGTAAAACGATACCGCTCTAACCCCGTTGTCACCTGACGACACTGGACATCTTCCTCTAGGCACACCCGCAGATGATCGGCCTTACGGGTTTGGGTTTCGATGCCAGGGGCAAATGCCCCGTTAGACCCTTTAGAAAATGAGTTAACCGTCATGCCCAGCCCCTCAATCCGTCACGGTGACAGGATTAGTGTCCCATGGCGCAGATCCCAAGGACCACTCTTTTACCTGCACGACCTCTTGAGGGGAAATTTCTGATTCTATTAACCGTCAGCTTACAGCCGTGCTTCAATCACCAACCCCGCATTGCGCAGGGGCGGCAACTGGCTGAACCAAGGCACCCATCGAAAAATACCGATGCGATCGCGGTAGCGGCAGTTTTCTTGCAGCAGCGATCGCACCTCCATCAGTCGTAGCCCCATTGCTACTACATCGGCTTCGTTTTTGACAAACCACTTCAGAGGGGCTCCTAGCCTCGCCAACTGCTTAGATCCTTGGCCATGGGTTACCCCGCCCACAGCATCAAAGGCTAGGGTCGCACCAGGAAAACGCTGCTTGAGGTGAGCAATCAATGCCTGCACTTGAGCCTTTTCAAAATACATCAGCAACCCCTCAGCAATAATCAGCCGTGATGCGGGTAGACCATCGGGCACAGTATCCATCCAGCTAGGGTCAAGGGCCGAGGCACTGACAAAACGGTGGCGATCACTCTCGTGGTCAAAATAGCGGCGTAGCTCCGTCACCTCGGGCAGATCTAGCTCGATCCAACGGTGGCAACTCTGCCCCACCCGGTAGTAGCGAGTCGATAGCCCCGCCCCCAGTTCCACCACCGTGGCATCGGTGTAGGTGCCCAGATGTCGCTGCACAATTTGATCAAATAGATAGGCTCGCACCGCCCAAGTGAGCTGGGCAATGGGGTTGTACATCGAGTCTAAAGCCTCATCCCACTGTAGAGTAGGCCACCATTCTGCGATCGTGGGATCACGAAATAGACCATCGTCTCGTTGGTGCTCTTCAACCCGAGCCCGAGTGGTCATCAGCATCGTGCGGGGTACGCCGGAGAGGGGGAGGTTGGTGGAGGGCATGGGAGGGGTATCGGGTTTTGGGTACTCGGGAATGGATGAGTTTTGAGTTCTTAGTTTTGAGTTTTGAGTTCTTAGTTTTGAGTTTTGAGTTCTTAGTTTTGAGTTTTGAGTTCTTAGTTTTGAATGGGTTGTTCAACTTAAAATTCACAACTCAAAATTTGAAACCTCATTATATCAAGTCTGTTTAATTAGCCACAAAAATCTATTGGTTGCTTAGTAGGGGCGAACCGCTGTTCGCCCTGTTCAAAATTGTGGGCAATTAGCCGAAAACGATATTAATTCTGATGTTCTGGGATCCAGCACCTAACACCTATTTCGGCGCTGCTACAACAATCAGCGTGGCCAGCAGTACAGCGACCGAGGTGGCAGGCACCAGAAAGATGACGCGGCGATAGACTACGGCGCTGCGATCGACGATGTCGGGGATGGGCGATCGCAGTTGTCCAGAGCGCAGCAATTGATCAAGGTGGTGACTGTCGTAGCGGGCCATGCGCGCAAAGGGCAACTCTCCCTGAGCCCGCTGAGGCAGAATGCGGCGACGTTGGTGGGGCACGCAGGCATCGCCAAAATGATTTAGGTATTCTTCGCTGTCGAGCAGAGCATTCACAAATCCGGCCAATCCTTTCGTCGCTAGCACAATTGACCAGGCTAGAGGCTCTCGCTGGTTATAGATAGACCGCCCCAGTACCCGCTGAATGCACAGCTCGGCAAAACGATAGTTGCTGTTGGTGTCAAATACCAGCCGCCGAAACGAGTCCGACAGCAGCAGACCGCGAATAAAATCGCGCACCGTCAGTTGGCCATTACACAACTGTGACTCCAGCGCCACTTGGCGATGGGCTGCAATCATCTGCTGTTCGTTGAAAATCTGTCGATAGGCCGCTCGGATGAGGTCATCCATCTCGACACTATCTAGCGCATTATCCAAGGAAAACACCCTTGGTTGCTCATCCCCAGGGATTTCAAAGTTCTGAACCCGCTGGTTTTGGCTGGAGGGGGAGTAGGAGAGGAGAGGGAGGGTCATTTTGGGTGAATGGGTGAATGGGTGAGAGAGGTGGGTTTTGACTTCTTAGCTTTGAGTTTTGAATTGATAACTAAAAAATCCAAAACTCAAAACTTACCTACCCAATTCCCGCCCGCTGAATCTCAAGCAAAATAAAGCAGGCAAAGGTGACGCCGCCGAGGCCACCGATCAGGAAGCCGGATGTAAACAGGCTCCAGTCTTTGTAGGTGGCGATGTTGCCCGGAAGTTCGCCTTTTGGTTTGGCGCGCCCCTGGAAGACGGCACCGCCGTAGAGGAAGAGACAGACACTGAGAATCACCACTAGGCCAGAGGCACCGCCGAAACCGGCAGGGAGAGCAACATCGGTGTTGCGCAGAGGGCCAAGCTTAAGGAACGGCCCTAGTAGCAGGTAGCCGTGGGCCATGCCGATTTCTAGACCTCGGGTGATGGGAGCGAGCCCTGGGCGGTAGATGGGTAGGTTTTTGACCCAGGTGAGGGTAAGGCCGCTGCTGTTGAGGGGGGTAGCTAGGTTGCCCTGTTGGGGGTCTTGGCGGAAGGGTTGAACGATGCCCTGGACTAGGGGGCCGTTGTTGAACTGGGTGTCACCGTAGAGGGCATCGGGGTTAAACCGCATTTGGCTGAAGTTGTACCCGGCGGCAATGGCCCGCGATCGCAGCCCATGCCAAAAGTGCCCCGCTAGTAGCAGACTGGCAAAAACAACGTGAAACAGCATCAGCCAGGTGCGGGCGGTGATCGCCCCGCCTACTGTCGTCGTAGCGACTGGGCCGTAAAATACCTCTGGGTAAACGGTGCCATTCACCCAGACAAAGTAAGCGGCAAAAAAGCCCATATAGGCTAGAGCCGCCTGACTGTAGGCCAGGTAGGCTTCCCCCGACCAGACAAACAGCCCTTTGGCCCAGGGGGTGGGCTCAGTGCGGATGTGCCAAATGCCGCCCAGGATAGCGATTGCCCCAATCCACAGGTGACCGCCCACCACATCTTCCAGATTATTCACCGCTGCCATCCCCTGGAAGCTCCAACCATTGGGGGTGATGCCCACCAAGTAGCCAAAAATAGTCAGGGGATTGAGGGTGGGCTGGGTAATTTGGCGCACATGAGACAGAGCTGGATCGTAGAGGCCGCCGAAGGTCGTTGCCTTCACCACCAGTAGCAGCGCCCCCACCCCCAGCAGCACCAGATGAATCCCCAAAATCGAGGTCATCTTGCGGCCATCCTGCCAGTCGTAGCCAAAGCCCTTGGGGTCGAGCTTATCTGGGCCAAGGACCGTATGGTACAAGCCCCCGGCTCCTAGCACAGCGGAGCTAATTAAATGCACCACCCCAATTACAAAATAGGGATAGGTGCTAGTAATTTCGCCCCCGGTCCCCACCCCAATGCCTAGATTGGCCAAGTGGGGCAGCAGGATTAGCCCCTGATCGTACATGGGCAGGGTGGGGTCGAATCGGGATAACTCGAACAGGGTCATGGCCCCGGCCCAAAGCACAATCAATCCGGCATGGGCGATGTGGGCTCCCAGCAGCTTGCCCGACAGGTTGGCAAAACGGAAGTTGCCTGCCCACCAGGAATAGGGGTTCAGCGAGTCTGCCACATAGTTGGTGGCCAGGGCCGTATCGGTGGAAAAGCCGAGGGGCTTGAGGGGATTTGCTTCAGTAACGGTCATGGCTAGCTCACCTGCCCTCGTGTTGACTGCACGACTCTACCTTCCTTGAAGCTGTAGCCCGCTGCCCGCAGGGCGTGGAATAGGTGTCCCTGTAAGAAGAAGAACCCTAGCCAGAAGTGGGCATTGGCCAACCACACCCGCGCCGTCAGGGCACCATCGATGCTGCGAAACACCGGGAACCGGTCAAACACCAACTGCAACGGTGGCCCATAGAACTCGGTGGGAAATACCAGGGTATTGACCGACACAAACAGCGTGGCCACGAAGGCCATCAGGCTCACTGCCCCGATACTGTAGGAGAGATAGGCTTCTCCCGACCAGACAAACAGCCGCTTTGCCCAGGGCCAAGGAATGGTGCGCATGTGCCAGATGCCCCCCAGCATGCACATTAGCCCCACCCAAATGTGACCACCGACAGCATCCTCTAGGGTGTCCACACTGGCCAGCCAAAACCGACCTTGGGTGCCAAACAAATAGCCAAAAATCGTCAGCGGATTCAGGGTGGGATTAGCAATCACCCGCACCTGCTGCACCGTTGGGTCGTACAGGCCGCCAAAGATCATGGCCTTCGTCACTAGCAAAAAGGTTCCCAGCCCCAGCAGCACCAGGTGAATGCCCAAAATCGTCGTCATCTTATCGGCATCGTCCCAGCGATAGCCAAAGAAGGAAAATTTACCCTCCAGCTTGGCGGGGCCTCGCAGGGCATGGAAAATACCGCCCGCCCCCAGAAAGGCCGAGCTAATCAGGTGCAGCGCCCCAATTACAAAGTAGGGGTAGGTATCGACAATCTGGCCCCCTTCACCCACCCCCCAGCCCAACCGGGCCAGGTTCGGCAGCACAATTAGCCCTTGCTCGTACATTGGGCGCGCCGGGTCAAACCCCGCTACTTCAAACAGGGTAATTGCTCCGGCCCAGAATACGATCAGCCCCCCATGGGCCACATGGGCACCGAGCAATCGCCCCGACAAATCCACCAGCCGAGCATTACCCGCCCGCCAGGGAATTTGAGATGTTGATTCCATCGTGATGGTCATAGATAGAGACTCCTTATTGAATTCAGTCTTTGAGTAGAGAGTGGATGGGTGGATGGATGGGTCGGCTGATTGTTCGGACTCACACCCTCACACCTGCCATCCCCGACTCCTTCGCCATCACGTCAAAGAAAGTGCCCCAGGCTATGCCTCGGACGGCGGCGCGGGCGCGGCAGGCGTGCCAGAGGTGGCCAAGTAGGGCCAAGAAACCGAGTCCGGCGTGGACGCTGGCCAGGGCAGCGCGGACAGAGGGAGTACCGTTGACGGGGCCGTAGAAGACACTGGGGTAGGCGATGTCGTTGACGGAGACAAAAACGGCGACGCTCAGACCGGCGATCGCTAGGGCTCCCAGGCTATAGCTGAGGTAGGCTTCGCCCGACCAGATCAGGCGCTGATCGGCCCAGACAAAGGGTTTGGACATAATGTGAAAGAAGCCGCCGCCCAGGCAGAGTAATGCGACCCAAAAGTGACCGCCCACCAGATCCTCCAGGTTGTCAACGCTGGCCATGCCCGCCGGGGTCCAGCCCTGGGGGCCAAAGCCAAACAGGTAACCGAAAATGCGGATCGGGTTGAGGTTAGGTTGTACCAGCCGCACTTGATCCACTAGGGGATCGTAGAGGCCACCAAAGTACGCTCCCTTCAGCACCAACAGCAGCGCCCCAATGCCCAGCAGCATTAGGTGAATGCCTAGGATGGTGGTCATCTTGCTGCCATCATTCCAGCGGTAGCCGAAGCCTTTCTCATCCAGCCGCTCTGGCCCCAGGACGGCGTGGTAGATGCCTCCGGCTCCCAACACGGCGGCGCTGATCAAATGCACCATGCCAATGGCGTAGTAGGGGTAGGTGTTAAGAATTTGGCCCCCTGCCCCGATCCCTAGGCCCAGGGTGGCCAGATGGGGCAGCAAGATCAGTCCTTGGTCGTACATGGGTAGCGCTGGGTCAAACTGGGACAGCTCAAACAGGGTCATGGCCCCGGCCCAAAAAACAATCAGCCCAGCGTGGGCCACATGGGCACCGAGCAGTCGCCCGGATAGGTGTTTGAAACGATCATTACCGGCTAGTAGGGGGGCACCGACCTGATCGGTGACGCGAAACGACCAGCCTAGAGATCGCAGCAAAGGCATCCAAAATAATCCTTGTGCCATCAATACATCCTCACATCCTCTCTGGGGCAATCATGGGTATTGTTATTGATACTAAAAGTCAACAGTAATGATTGAGACTTTGGCCCTAGACCAACCTTGTCCAACAGGACGGAAGTAGTTCATAAAGCAATCGCTGACGCGACAGAACAGGATGGATGATTCTAAGACGAAAGATTCACGACATGCCTTAAGGCATGGGCTTGGCCATAGACCCTGCTCCATCAACCCGAAGACTCACGCTTAACCGATCCAGCTCTATTGACTTACGATGTCAATAAGTATCTCACCATAGATCGGATTTATTCTCAATAAGTTGCCAATTAAGTTTTATTGCCTTTCAGTAGCGTGGGGGGTAGTATCCCCGATGTCAGGGATCTGGATAAAACAAAAAAATGGACAAATCCCTTGCGTCGATATTGGGTCGGTGGTGGGGTGTTATTCAATTACACGTCCCTCATATAGCAGCCATATCGCAGCTCATTGGGCGGGGCTACGCCTGACCCCGTCACCGACGACGATGAAGCCAGCCCAAGCAGAGGGAGTTGGATAGCGATCGCGGATTTGGATCATGGCGGTACGGAGGGCGTGGGCTGTGTCTGCGCCGGATTGCAGGGCGGTGTAGAAGGCCGTCATCAGGTCAGCGGTGGGCTGGTCGGGCACCTGCCAGAGGGAGACGACGAGGCGGGGAACTCCCGCTGCTAAGAGCGATCGCGAGAGGCCAATCACGCCATCCCCAGTTATCCGGCCCCGTCCCGTGTCACAGGCACTCAACACCACTAAGTCCGCCCGTAGGGATAGGGAGAGTAATTCCGCCGCTGTAAGTAGGCCATCATCCTGAGCTGACGGGGTAAGGGCAATGGCGCTGCTGAGTCCTTGGGTTTCATCCAGTAGCCCATGGGTGGCTAGGTGAATCAGCCGCGCCGATCGTAATTGGGCCTTCACTGCTGTTTCCGTAGCCTGGGCACCCAGTAGGGGTGACACCCCCAACAACTGACCGATGGCGATGGCCTCCGTCTCTGTACCCGGTAGGGGCGGCAGGGACTGGGGCGCGGCCCCAAAGCTGGGGGCCACACTAGGCATCTGGGGATTCCCCACAATTAGCGTGTTTTCGCTCCTGACAACGTTTTGGGAACCAGAATCCAGGCGGGTCGAGAGGTCCAATGCCTGGAGCGACGGCACCACAATTAGGGTGTGCTGGTCAATCAGGGTGTGCCCATCTGCTGTGGGTAAGGCGGCAAAGGGAACCAGAAAGAGCTCCGCTTGGGGCACGATGATGACAGGTTGTTCAGGATCTGACGGCAGCAGATCGGCAATGGGATCAATCAGCACTGTGGAGAGTCGGGCTAACCGTGAGGTGGAGAGGGCCGGATCTCCGGAGGAGGCATCCCTGATAGAGGCGGAGGCGACGGGCGTGGCGGCAATGCCGAGCCCCCGTGCGCCGATCGCAAGGCGGCTGATCCACACCAATTCCTGTAGGGAACCGGAGCCCGTGGGCAAGGTCTCTGCGAAGGGCACTTGGCGGGCAGTGATGCTGCCCTCGGGGGAAATAACCCAGATGGCAAGGCGGTTTGGCTGGCTCCCCTGGGCAGCGGGGGCTGACAGGAGGGAATATTCGACCAAGGTGGCTTGGCGATCGCGGGCCAGTGTCTTGAGCTGCTCTACGGTGGGAATCTGCATGGCAGCGACATCCGAAGACCCCAGGCGACGACTGAGCAAATCGACGAAGGCTCTGGCCCGTCCCCGTTCTGCTACCGCTAGTGCTGTTTCGGATTGCCCCTGGGCCAGTAGCAGGGTTTGCAGGTTTTCGTAGGGAAAGCGCTGGGTTTCAAACAGGGAAATTTTGTGGGCGTCGTTGCCGCCGAGCCGCCCTCGGGCTGATTCCAGACGGGTTAGACTTTGGTAGTAGGCTGCGATCGCGGCTTCAATATTTCCTGCCTTGAGATGCCCTGCCCCCAAATTATTCCAGGCGATCGCCTCGCCCTGGAGATTATCGCGATAGGTGGCGGACCGGAGGGCACGCTCATAGAGGTATTGGGACGCTTCTAAGTTGCCCTGTTGCTGATAAACCAGCCCCAGATTGTTGCGAATAGTGGCCAGCATCTGGGTTTCGTTGATCTGCTGGGCAATCGCGATCGCCTCTTCGTATAGGGCAATGGCACGATCTGTGTCTCCCAGGAAAAAATAAGCTCCGGCCAAATTGGCTAGAGCTTGCTCCTGCCACCGCAGTTGATTGCGATCGCGGGCCACCTGCAAAAACTGTTCCTGGTAGTCCCGCGCTTGGGCATAGTCTCCCAGGCTGTGATAGGCGATGCCCAGGCTAGAGAGGGCCTGCCCCAGCCCGCCCCCATCCTGGTGGCGACGAGCTAGGGTAAGACGCTGCTGATGATAATCAATGGCCTTGGTATAGTCCCCCAACCCTTGATAGACCGTGCCCAAATCCCCCAGAGCCTTGCCTTCCCCTGCGGTGTCCCTCAGTTCCTGGGCTAGGGTCAAGCGTTGCTGATGCAGCTCAAGGGCGCGGCTATAATAATCCGCACCGAGAAAAAGGTTTCCTAGATTCCCCAGAACCATTTCCGCCCAGCGGGGATCGCTGCCCTCGTAGTAATAGGCTCCATGCCAGGTATAGGCATAGAGCTGCTCTAGGTAGTCAACCGCATCCCGATAGAAAAAGGAGTGTTGCAGATACAGCAGGCTCAGATTCCCCAGCAGCAAAATCTCTAAAGTGCGATCGCGCAGATCCTGCGCGACCTCCAGCCCCTGTTTGTAATAGGCTTCGGCCTGGGTATAGAAATTGCCGCCCAAATGGTCTGCCAAGCCAAGCTTCAGGAGGGCTTCAGCTTCGGCCTCGCGATTCCCCATTTGCTGAGCCTGGTACAAATCCCCCTCACTGGGAATAAAAAAATTCTCATGTAGGGGCGTCAAAGCAAAATACTCCAGCCCCTGGGGCGTTCTCTGGAGCCCCTCCCACTCCAGCCGTTGGACAGGCTGATACACCACCAAGGGCGGAGGCACTGGCTCAGTTTGGGCTAGTCCTCGGGGATGAATGCTCCCTAACCCCAATACGATCAACGTACTTACACAAACCCAACCTAGCCAGCGCCAGCGGTGCATAGGAATTTCCTCAAATTGGAATGGAAGCCTTGGGCAAGAACCACTATGATTAATGCACCTTTGCCCCAATCCTTTTGACCTGACCTGGCGATGCGCATCAATCCAGCCGTTGCATTCACAACCATTCTCTTGGCCCTGATGGTGGGAGCCGGTATTGTTAGCTCCTCCTGGGGATATGCCCTGGGTCGTCAAGCCCTCATGGGAGTCCGTCAACCTGACTCCCGACCCGCCAATAGTGCCGCCGCCAACCGCCCTACCCCTGCTGCTGGAAATGCCACGGTTCTCCGGAGCGAACAAGATATTTTGAACGAAGTACAGGCCCGAATCTCGGGAGCGGCAGTGGAGGCTGAGCCAGCCGCTCAATGATCGTTGCCCAAATCGGTGATCTACCTTTGCTGATCGGACCGGAACTGACTGGAAAAGATATTGCGGTGCGGCTACTGGCGGTGTTGATGCTCATTAGCATCAATGCTTTTTTTGTGGCGGCAGAATTTTCCATCGTGTCGGTGCGGCGATCGCGCATCAATCAATTGGCGGAGGCCGGAGACATCCAGGCCCGCACCGTACAGCGATTCCAGCGCAGTCTAGATCGGCTCCTCTCCACGACCCAGATTGGCATTACCCTCTCCAGCCTTGCCCTGGGGTGGATTGGGGAAGACACCATTGCAGCGGCGCTGCTTTACACCCTGCCCCCCGTGTCTCCGCCAGATTCCCGGTTCCATGTCTTGGCCCATTCCCTGGCCATTCCCGTCGCCTTCCTCTCCATTGCCTACCTGCAAATTGTCTTGGGGGAGCTCTGCCCCAAGGCCGTTGCCATGCTCTATCCCGAGGCCCTGGCCCGTTTCCTGGGTCCCCCCAGCCTCACCATTGCTCGATTGTTTATGCCCTTTATCTGGGTGTTGAACCAGTCCACCCGCTGGCTATTGCAACTGGTGGGCATTCGCTACTCCGGCAACCAGAGCTGGTACAGCCGGGTCACACCGGAGGAGCTGCATCTGATTATTCGCACCTCCACCGAATCCCCTGGCCTAGAGGAGGAGGAGCGAGAATTGCTCAATAACGTCTTTGAGTTTCGGGATGTCACCGTTGGGGAGGTGATGGTACCCCGTACCCAGATTGCTGCGCTACCCAAGAACGCGACCCTGCAAGTGCTGCTCGACACCATGGTGGAAACGGGCTATGCCCAGTTTCCGGTGATTGGTGAGTCTCTGGATGATGTGGCGGGGCTACTGTCCCTAAAGGATTTAGTGGAGCCCTTGGCCCGCCAGCAGGTCACGCCCGAAAGTCTTGTTGAAAGTTGGATTCGCCCTGCGCGATTTGTGCCGGAATACACCCAACTCCATGAACTCCTGCAAATTATGCAGCGGTCAGGTAAATCCATGGTGATGGTGGTGGATGAGTTTGGTGGCACCGCCGGACTCGTCACCCTGACGGATGTGACTGCTGAAATTATGGGGGATGGCTACGAGCCCGAAGAGGAGCCCGATGTGCTGGTACGGATAGTAGATGACCAGACCTATCAGGTCCAAGCCCAGATTCACATTGAAGAGGTCAACGAATTCCTCAATGTGGATCTGCCGCTGGAGGAAGACTATCAGACCCTAGCTGGATTTCTGATCCATCAACTCCAGAAAATTCCCACGGAGGGGGATACTACCGTCTATGGAGGGCTGGAATGGACTGTCGTGGCCATGGATGGTCCTCGCATTTTAGAGGTCCGGGCCAAGCGGATGATCACTGCTTCAGCCTTTCCTGAGGACGTATTGTAGGGGCAGTCTGTCATCCTATCGGCTCCGAAGTGGGGCGATGACGCCAGTACAAGGCTGCTGCTGCTCCGATAATGGCGATCGCAGATAGAACGTGTACTGGATTAAAGGGAGTACCGGGGAAAAACCAGGAATCGGTGCGGAGAAACTCGATAAAAAACCGCCCCAAGGGATACCAAATCAGGTACATCAGGGCAATGTCCCCCTCTTTTAAATCCTTAGCAAATCGGCGTGACAGCCAAAAAATTAGCCCAAATCCCACCAAATTCCACACCGACTCGTAGAGAAATAGAGGCTGGAACCGGGTTTCAAGGGGATAGGTGCCCAAATCGTTGTAAGGGGCGATGCGATGCTGAGGATCGATCCGTAGTCCCCAAGGCAGGGTGGTGGGGGGACCATAGAGTTCCTGATTAATGAAATTACCCCAACGACCAATGGCCTGGGCTAGGGGTAAACCGAGTGCGATCGCATCCAGATAGCGCCGGACCTCTAGATTGCGAATGCGGCTAAACAACCACAGGGCAATGCCGCCAAAGATAAACCCACCGAAAATGTGAATGCCTCCGCCCCACACTTGTAGAATGGTGCCGGGATTACTTAGGTAGTAGCCCAGCCCTTCCGGTCCTCGGGGAGACTGGATAAATACGTAGTACAGCCGCGCCCCAATGAAGCCGGGAATCAGAATCCAGAACAGCATATCCCAGAGGGTATCTGGATCCTCCCCTTTGCGCTCCACCTCCCGCACCGCCACCTGGGCGGCAGCCAGAATTGCCGCCAGCATTAGCAGCCCGTACCACCGTAGGGCAAAGGGGCCGATTTCAAAAATAATCGGATCGACGGGGGGATACATAAAGCCACAATGAAGAACAGGGTCAGGAGAGCGTTAGGGGAACACAACCTAAGCCCAATAGTGCCCATGCCCAAGGCGGGATAGTCCCCGTTAAAGTTGGGCCTAGGCGGGGACCATTAAGCGGGGACTTGGGCGGGCAGCAGGGTCAGCACCTCCACCCCCTCGGTAGTCACCACAATGGTGTGCTCAAACTGAGCCGATAACTTGCGATCGGCGGTTAGAGCAGTCCAGCCATCTGCCAAAATCTCTACCTCATGGGTGCCCACGTTGATCATGGGCTCAATGGTGAAAACCATCCCCTTGCGAAATTTCTTACCCTTGCCAGCGGTGCCGTAGTGGGGAATCTGGGGGGCAGTGTGGAAAATGCGATGGACCCCATGGCCGACAAAATCCTGCACGACGGAAAAGCCTTCCGCCTCGGCATAGGCTTGAATCGCTGCGCCAATATCTCCCACCCGTCCTCCGGGCTTGACGGCGCGAATACCGCGCCACAAACATTCCTCCGTTACCTCCACCAGTTTGCGGGCCAAGGGCGACGGTTCCCCCACAAAGAAGGTGCGGGAGGTGTCGCCGTGGTAGCCCTCTAGGATGGGGGTGACATCGATATTGATAATGTCACCGTTACGGAGAATTTGGTCTGGACTGGGGATGCCGTGGCACACCACTTCATTGACGCTGGTGCAAATGGAGCGGGGAAAATCAATGACGGTGCCCTTGTAGCCTAGGGGGGCGCTGATGGCTCCGTGGTCTTGGGTCCATGCCTCCGCTGCATCATTGAGTTCCTGGGTGCTGATACCCGGTTTCACCATCGGCTCTAGATAGTCTAGAAGACGGGCGGCCAATTGCCCCGCCTGACGCATTTTTTCAATTTCCCGCCGCGATAGCAGCGTAATGACATCTTGCTGTTCCACGGTACCCGATGATCTCGTTGCGACACGGTATATAGCGGTTACCAGCCCAGTTAGAACAGGACTGTAAACCAATTTGCTGTGGCACTCAGCATCTGAGAGGTGCCTGGTGTCCTCAGCAAATAAGCAAAGCTATATTTACTTTATCTACTGTAGCTTTCAGACCTACCTCTGAAACGGAGAAATCCCTTGACAGGGGGATCGAATTAGCTAGGATTCGAGAGAAAGGGTAGAGAGGCAAGAACCATGCGGCTGTGGCTGCTGTGCTGTGGGGTGATATTTGCAGGGGCGCAGGGGTACGACTGGCTTAGCCACCAGGGCTGGTTTACCCATCCCGATCTGGGGTTACCCTGGCTGGTGTTGGGGGGGCTGGGTCTCGCGATCGCGTCTAATTACCGCCAAGCCAAGGCCCAGATGCAGCCGATTTCGGCGGATCCTCAGATGTTGGTAGATCGGGCGGGGAAGCGGGAGAATCTAACCGCATCTTCTCTCCAGTCTTCCAGTTCCCCAAATTCAGAGGGTGTCTGAAAAGCTGGAATGTAGGTATGAATTAGCACGTTAGTCGCCTTAACATGACTCGAATATTGGCCACATAAATCCATGCCTCAGCGGTCTCTGGTAGGCGCTCATAGTCTTTACTCAAGCGGCGGCAAAAAGTAAACCAGCCAAATGTGCGCTCCACCACCCACCGCTTGGGTAACAGCACAAATCCCTGCGCACAGTCGGGGCGCTTGATCACCTCAATCACCCATCGAAAGCGGTCCATGATCTCTTTCATGAAATCGTTACCGCTATATCCCCCATCAACCCAAATGACACACAGGCGAGTGAACCACTGACTAACCTGATGCATTTTTTCTAGCACCTTTCGTGCGCCATCCCGCTCAGGGAGACTCGCTGCGGTAACCACAACCATCAGCACTAAACCCATTGTGTCGACCACCACGTTTCGCTTCCGACCTTTGACCTTTTTGTTTGCATCGAAGCCGACCGACTCCGAAATGTAGACATCGCTGTTCACCGACTGACTATCCATCACCGCTGCACTGGGAGACGCTTCGCGCCCCTCCGTTAACCGCACCAACTCCCGCAATCGGTGATTGATGTGTTCCCACACCCCATCATTGCGCCATTGGCGAAAATAATGGTAGACCGTTTTGGCCTTCGGGAAATCATGGGGTAAGCACCGCCACTTGGTGCTATTGTCCAGAACGTACAGAATCGCATTGACCACTTCTCGCATATCCGTGCTCCGAGGTCGTCCACCAGGCTTCGCCGGAGGAATCAAGAGAGAGAGAATATCCCATTGTTCATCAGTCAAATCGGTGGGGTAGGATAATCGCATTGCCCTCAAAAACCCTATCAAGTGTACTTACTGACTGATAGAGTAGCGTTTTTGAGGGCCTTTCTACTTCTCAGACACCCTCTCAGCCCCAGCACCCTCCCGTTACCCGCCACCTTCTCCCACCCCTACCCCCGTTGCGACCTCCTCCTCCAGGGGTTCTATCTCCTTTGAGATTCCGAACCGACAATATTCCCGCCGAACCCCCGTCGGAGGCAAAGGGGATTGTTAAGGCGATCTCCGGAACAGAAAATCCCAGCTTGACCTTATCAATTGCAGGCTTTGTGGGGTGGGCAGTACTAGTTAAGTAGGTTGGCCTAAGAATTTCGTTAGAATTTCGTTTTATGTTACGGAACATGAAATCTGGGCTGCTTGGTATCCAGCGCTTCTGGCTCTGATTCACCTCGGATTAACGAGGTCAACCTACTTATCTTGCAACGCAGACACCATCCCGTCCCGAATCATCACAAAAATCTCTATGTCAACGGATTTTTGTTTTGGGCTGCTGAATTTACAACTTTTTCAATTCTCTTCAACCTTGTCTCTGAACGTTTTGAACTATCAATCCAAAAGAGAACGTTTTTCTTTAATGAATTACTGAATGCCTCAAAGTTCTGGCTAGCTGTTTCATTTTTTTCTAAGGCTTGCTTCAAATCTGCTGGAATGATGAGTGCCTCAATCGCATCTAACGCAGTCCAAGAGCCATCTTGTTTAGCCGTGTTAATCTTTTCAAGACCTGCTCCAGTCATTAAACCTTGTTCAATGAGTTCTTCAATATATTGCTTATTTAATTTTGACCATACACTTTTCAATTTTCGGGGTGTAAAGATCTGCCGATAACGCTGTTCGTCTAATGATTGAACCTTGCTGTCAATCCAACCAAAGCATAAAGCTTCTTTGACTGCTTCACTATATTTAATACTTGGCTGACTACTGTTAACTTTGTAATAAATTAACCATATACCAAGCGTAGTACGATGATGTTTTTCTAGCCATTCCCTCCATTCTTTGCGATTGTTAGCATAAATTGCTTCTAACTGATCATCAAATTTTGGCATTGGAGTCAGATGGATTATTTTTTGAATGGGACACTCTATAGCGGTTCTCACTCAGGTTAAGTACAGGCAAGGGGCTTAAGCCCCTTGTTCGCCGAAGTGTCGTTAAGTTGAGGTGTACCTCATACATTAGGGAACCGCTATACAGCATTTGCAAAAGGCATGGGAGACATCTGCTAATCACTCTTGTGGCTCAGTAGCCAATAGGTCTGAATGTGCCCTTTGCCCTTGATCTCGATGGGGCCTCGGGGTTCAAAGTTGTAGCGTTGTTCTAGGCGTTGATAAACTGCCTCCGTTACTTGAATTCGATCGCTTTCTCCCTGGGATTCCATACGGTTGGCCACATTGACCGTGTCTCCCCAGAGGTCATAGGTAAACTTGCGGGTGCCAATTACCCCAGCAATGACGGGGCCGGTATGAATGCCCACTCGCAGTCGAATGGGCTGGCCATCAATTTGGAAGGGGTCCATGGCCTCTCGCATGGCTAAGGCCATATCCGCGATCGCGGATATGGCATCGATTTGAGGCTTGGGCAATCCCCCCGCCACCATGTAGGCATCCCCAATAGTTTTGATTTTCTCTAGACGATAGTAATCTGCCAGTTGATCGAAGGTCGAGAAAATGTCATTGAGCAGGGCAACCATGGACTTAGGATCGATGCGGCTGGAGAGACTGGTGAAGCTAACAATATCAGCAAAAAGAACTGTCACATTGTCGTAGTAGTCAGCAATGTTTTTTTGGCCTCGCTTCAGGCGCTGGGCGATGAGTTGGGGCAACACATTCAGCAGTAGGCGCTCAGAGGTCTGGCGCTCCTGGCGTAGGGCTGCCTCGGTTTGCTTGCGTTGGGTAATATTCCAGACGCTGCCTTCGTAGTAGAGGAGTTTGCCCTGGGGATCGCGGACAGGGCGAATGCTCTCGGAGATCCATATCGTGGACCCATTTTTGCGGTACACCTCAGATTCAAAATCCGAAAGAGTGTCATAGCGCTTTAGATAGGCCATCAACTCATGCCAGCGATGGGACTCAACATAGAGTTGCCGACGGGCGTCAGTGAGGTTTTCCTTTAAATCTGCGGTGGAGTCATATCCCAGTATCCTCACCAAAGCGGGATTGACCTGGAGATAGCGACCCTCGGCGGTAATTTGAAAGATACCCTGGGCTGCATGTTCAAAAATGCCGCGATATTTGGCCTCAGCTTGCGCTAGGTCACGGGTGCGCTGTTCCACGCGCAGTTCTAGCTCTTGGGCCTGCTGCCGCAGTTTATCCTCAGAGTCTTGCAAGAGGAGTTCGGCCTGTTTGCGATCGCTGATGTCGTAGAGGGTGGTTAACAGGATCTGTTGTCCATTCAAAACCAAAGGATGGATGGAAGCTGAGACCCAAAGGTTACATCCCTGATGATTACGAAGTTGCACTTCGTAGTCCCGCACGTAGCCCGAAGTCTGGAGACGTTGCTGTAATTGTTCGTCATCTTTTGGGTCGGGCAAAAACTCGCCAAGGCGGCGACCCACGAGACTCTCTTCCTCTGGCATGAGGCGCTGTATCGAAATGGAGTTGGCATAGGTGATGATGCCATCGGGAGCTTGGGACAGGATCATCAAAATCGGGGTAGATTCTGCGATCGCACGAAACAGCGCCTCACTCTGGCGCATGGTTTCCACGGCCTGCGTGTAGAGCTGATATTCCACGGTGTCACCATGCTGAGCAGTAGCCTCCAGCATGATTTCCAGATCCGCCTTGTCCTGGGAAACCTTCTCAAAGATCTCTTGCAGTACGGCTTGAACCTGTTTCCGCTCCGCCACCTCTGCTTGTAACTGTTGGTTGGTCTGGTAAAGTTGCGCCTCAATCAAATCGCCGTGCTCAGTAGTAGTCAGCAGTGCAATCTGAAGATCCTCATTCTCTTGCCGTAGGCGCGCCAATTCTTGCTGAAGTTCAGCCGTCTGATCTCGCGCTGACTCCGATCCTTGCCCTGGTAATGCTTGGTCCTGCCCTGCTGCTGTCATCACCCCATTTAACCTAGACCTTGGCCCCGTATGTCACAACTTCTCAGCGTCACGGATGCACCTGCTTGTAAAATTCCAGTATTCCCTGAGGATTCCCATCTCTTCAGTATTGCTGCTGAATTCACAGCCCACTCTCCACCTAGGATATGCATTTTTACGGGCATACCCAGAACCTTTCCTGACAAAACTCAGGAGACAGCCCGGTTTCTGGATTGCCCGTACGGTTCGTTATCGTAAAGACAGGCTTTACATCCAAGCCCTGTCCCTATCTCCCCCAGTTCTGACCCTCAACCCTAAAATGTCTTCGGAGAGTCCTATGACGGTTCCGCCTATATCCTCTGAGTCCACTGATGCGATCAACCGGGCTGTACCGGAGGCTAACACTTCCCCCTCCCTAGGCCAACGCTGGCGTAATTTGCTGATTGTCTTAGTGGCGGTGACCCTGTCGGTCTTGGTAGTCCTAGGTATCCGTACCGAAACTCCGGCAGCTTCTCTAGAGGCCCTTGCCCTGGATTCGGTGCCCTTGGAATCGGCCCTAATAAATGGCAAACCCTCCTTGGTGGAGTTCTACGCCAATTGGTGTACCTCCTGTCAAGCCATGGCGGGGGAGATGGCAAATCTGCGAGAGGGATACCGCGATCGCGTCAACTTTGTCATGCTCAACATCGACAACAGTAAGTGGCTTCCGGAGATGTTGTCCTACCGGGTAGACGGCATTCCCCACTTTGTCTATTTGGATGATCGAGGAGAGACCGTGTCCATGGCCATTGGGGAGCAGCCCCAGACAATTCTCTCCAGCAATCTTGATGCCCTCCTCAGCGGCGAGTCCTTGCCCTACGAGCAGCACACGGGCCGCACCTCAGAGCTGGAAACCCCACCCTCCATCCGCAGCGACAATCCCCGCAGCCACGGCGCACAGGCATCCAGTTAGCCCCACACCAGCCCAACACGGTTCACACCTGTCACCCCCTACATTGGGCGCGGTTTCCGCGCCCCTACCCCTAAGCCCTATGCCAAAGACAGGCTCCTCGCCAACGGGCAGGCTAATTTCCAGGGAGTGGCTTCGCCAACGCCTTTCTTGAATGCCGTTAGGCTATACACCGGGCGACAAGGGCAACCTGCCCCTACGGGGCACTGGACTGTTGACGGGTGGCCAGCCTCTAGAAGCCCCACCAGACATGCGTTTCAGCCTGTTTGCGGCAAATCAGCTAGAGCCCTTGCAAGATCAGCCTTTCAGGTATTCATCACCTCTTTAGAGACCAGTGCCCTTCTTTACCCTATGACACAGCCGTTTATCAAACTAGATCAGTTCTTAAAGTGGCAACAGCTTGCCCAGACGGGGGGAGAGGCCAAGATGCTGATTCAATCGGGTTCGGTTTGGGTGAATGGGGAGCCGGAAACCCGTCGCGGTCGCAAGTTGGTTCAGGGGGACAGGGTGCAGGTGGGGGAGGTCACTTACCCGGTTGAACTGGAACTCTAATGGTGTTTTGGGCGAGCCTCCACAGGTATAAAAGGGGAAGGGGTGATGGTATGTGATGAATTCTGGTAATGACCGGGGAAAGACCTAGTCGATCTTGATGGTAGCTAAATCGTCCGATAATTTTTCAGTAAAGACACTCATCTGATTGTGGGCATCTGGGTCTATTTTGATACTGTCATTGGTAAGGGATGCTTGCCACCTTGACTCGGTATCAAACGTTTGGGACACGGCTTATGACTTCACACTCGACTCGATTCGCTATGGCAACGGGTACCGCGATCGCGACCCTGATGACCCTTGCTGGTAGCGCCAATGCCTTTAGCTTCACCACCAACTTCACTGGCAATAATGCCAAAGAGGATATCTGGCTCAATTCCGTCACCATTGGCGATCAGGTCATTAGCAACTTTGCAGTGGTGAATAGCGCCAATATTATCTACAACGCCCCCTACACGGGCGGTAACACTGGGGCTGCTAGTGCTGATCGAGGGGATAATGCCAGCGGCATTAACGTTGAAGACCCCACCAATGGCCATGTGGTGCAGGCACTGGGCAACCTGAACTTAAATAACATCCTTGATGGCGAGGACAACGGCAAATTCATCATCGACGTAACCTTCAATGGTCTGGTGGATAATCTGCTGTTTTGGGAGCGGGGGCAGAACAGCAGGCTGGGTGTGCAAGCTCTGGATGCCTTTGGCAACTTGGTTGGCAACTTCCTACTGTTGGATTCCAAAACCTGGGATTATGCTGGCTTCAAAATTGACACCACGGAAATTGGCGGTGCCCAGAACGTCGGCTCTCTGGGGGTTTCCCTGGCGGATCTGGGGGTTTCAGGTCCGATTCAAAGCATTCGTCTGACCAGCGAAACCAGCTACAACGGTCCTGACTTCAAGGTGGTGGGTACGGCTGCCACTGCCGCTGCGGTTCCAGAACCCACTACAGTCTTGGGTCTGGGGCTAGTGGCAGGGTTGGGCTTTGTGAGCCGTCGTCGTCGCGATCGCGCTTAACTGCGATCGCAATATGAACTAGTGCATCCCCTTGATGGGCTAAGGGATTTTGGTTATGGCCAATCACCCAGCCCTCTAGGGGACTTCGCACCTCCACCGCCTTATCACCAAAGGCATCAGCAATCACTCCTAGGGTCTGTCGCCGCGCAATCCACTGTCCTAGACCCACTCGGCAGTGCCAAAAGCCCCCCCGCGAGGCCCTCACCCAACGGGTATCGTGGGCCTCTGAAGACAGCGGTACAGAGGTGGGGGCGGCAACACTATACATGCCCAAAAAATCCAAGACGCGGCGGATGCCCTCTACGCCTACCGCGATCGCCTCTTCACTAAAACGCAGCGCCTCTCCCCCTTCGTAGAGCAGGGTAGGGATGTGGCGGTGGGCGGCGGCTTGGCGCAGGGATCCGTCCCGCATTCCAGTATGGATAACGATAGGAGCCCCAAAGGACTTGGCAAAGCGGTAAGTCTCCGGATCCCTTAGGTTGGCGCGAATCTGGGGCAGATTGGTACGGTGAATTGCCCCCGTGTGGAGGTCAATGCCGTGGGTGCAGTGGGTCACAACCTCCCGCATAAAGATAGAGGCGAGACGCGCCCCGAGGCTCCCTCGGGGGGAACCGGGAAAGGAGCGATTCAGATCCCGACGGTCGGGGAGATAGCGAGACTGCTCTAGAAGACCAAAAATATTGACAACAGGTACGGCAATGACGGTGCCGCAGAGGTGGCTGGGCTTGAGGAGACGCATCACCCGGCGGATGATTTCGATACCATTTAGCTCGTCCCCATGGATGGCGGCGCTGAGCCAGAGGCAGGGGCCATCGCGGTGACCGTGGATCACGGTGACGGGTAGAGATAGGTCGGTCCCTGTGGGCAGGCGTGTGACCGGAATTTCAATCTTGACCCGCTTGCCAGGGGTAATGGTGACGCCCCCGAGGGTAAGAGTACGTTCCGGTGGGACAGCGGCAGAATGGGGCCGTTTGGGCGGATTTGACGGATTCAGTGGGATAGGCGGAGTCGGCGGAGTCGGCGGAGTCGCAAACCTAGAGTCTTGATCCAACAGCGTTACAGGTCCTGGACACAGAGCTTCCGCCTACGGTAGCAGATTCCTACCCCAGTACTGGGGGCGAATAGAACCACGCCCACCCATTTGGTAGACTCCTACTGGGTACATGAATTTGTTTTCCACGAAGACTTTCCTAGGTGACATGGCTATCCGTTTTCACAGAACTCAGCGTCAGTGGTTAATAGGAGTCATACTTATTAGCCTAGTCATACCCATACTGCTAGCAACTTTGCTTGCCGTTGTTGGCAACATAGCGGGTTGTCAAATGGTAGGCGAAACGGCGACAGTATGTCGGGTTGCAGGGATTAATATCGGCCACAGCATCAGCCTTTTGGTGGGCTGGACTTTTACGTTTACAAGCCTGATCATATTTGGGATTCCACTGCTGGGCATGGCAGTTTTGGTCGGTCTGTTGGTCTTAATCTACAAAAGCTTTCGCGGCTGGTATCGTGTCTTAATTGGGTTTTTCAGTGTTTGGCATCTGGGATTTTGCCCGCCCATTACTGGGATCCTGTTTGTTGCATACTTTGCGAGTCGAGCCCAATGCGCTCTCAACGAAGGGGGTGTGGGTGCTTGTTACCTGTTTGGACTTGATGTAGGGGACTCTTTTCACTTAGCAGCCATTGTGCCCTGGTTGATGATTATCCTTCTGCCGATGTGTGCTCTTGCCTCTTTGGTCTATGTTGCTGTTGCTCTGGGAACGTTCAATCAAGAGTGAAGAGGTGCAGAGGGGTATCAAAAAGCTCTTTGCCACGCCCACCAAGGGAATAGTTCTGCGGCGTTAGAGGCATTGGAAGCCGCCATCGGGCTGGCTGCGGGGCTCAAAGACTCGGCACGCACCGAGCCCGCTTTTGAAATTTTTCAGGAGCAGTTGCGATTTCAGGCGCTGCTCACAGCCGACGCTCCGGCGGCGGAGAGCTGACCGCAGGGTGGATGGAGGCATCGGTGCTAATGGCAACGCAGCGCCATCGGACAACATCGCAGCATACGCCCCAGGTAGAGCCTGGGACGAGGGTGAAAAGCTTGGAAGATGCCAGGAGGCGGGCTTGAACCGCCGACACGAGGATTTTCAGTCCTCTGCTCTACCAACTGAGCTATCCCGGCCTGGGAGCGCATCTAAGCGCCCAGCTACGATAACAGAATCCGCGATCGCACTGCAACCACAACCCTCTCCCCCTCGAATTTGCAGCAGAGCCTGGGTGGGAGGAAGGAGGGACGCCTCAGGCAATACTCCCAGCAAATTGGCCCAAGCAATGCCTTAGGGCGTGTGGATAATTAGCGAGGAAACCCTTGCAGGGTAGGGATGACCACGCTCTGCTGAATCAAGCTAGGGGCTGTAACCGCCCCATAAACAGGAATCTAGCTTTGATTGTCCACAGCCCCTAATATTCTGGAGGCGGTCCAGAAGGATTAGAAAACGTATTGATGTAGCCGCCACCAATGTAGGATCCCGGCGGTCTCTGGACCGAGAAGGGAGCAGGGGGAATCGCCGGAGCGGCGGGTACAACAGGTGTTGTCGGCAAGACCGATCCCCCGCCCACATTGGCATTGGGGGTTGTCAGATTGAGGGGTGCACTGCTGTTGGGAAAGGCATTGTTGGGAAAGGCACTGTTGGGGAAGCCATTACTAGATGTCCCCGTAGCATTGGGAATCGTGGGAGTTATCTGGAAAGAAGCAGGAGGAGTATATCCCGTCGTTCCTGGCGGCGGCGACATCTGGGGCGTTGTGGGTAAAAACGGTCCCGCTACCCCTGGAATTGAAACGGGTGCCGGTAGGCCATTAGGGCCGATTCCAGAGGTGTTAGCAGTGCGCTGCCCCGAGGCAGTCTCAGCAGTATTCCCACCGCCATTATTGCCCGTAGTTGTGGTTCCTTGGGCAGCATTTTGATTCGGCGCAGTGTCATAGCCCCGCAAAACAGCCTCTAGGGGACTGATGGTCCGGTTAGCCTCAGTCGCTGTGGGATCGTTCTGAGATCTATCTCCGGCAAAAAAGTTACTGGCAGTATTACTGGCAGTAGCGGACAAGGAATTGCGGCCAAACAAACCGCTGTAGATATTGGTGGCTGCGGTCTCTGCCCTCTGAGGAGCCCCGAGAAACTGATAGCGGTCTAGATATTCAGAGAGGGGTGGCGTAGTCGCTTGTGCCCCCTCTGAACCTTCCCTAGGCGCGGTGCCCAGTAGCTCTTGGAGTAGTGATAGGTCTTGCTGAATTTCATCACTATCACTGTCCCCCTCCGCAGGGACATCGCCGAGATCGCGTTGTAATACAGAAATGTTGTCAATATTAGCCAAAAGCGCCTGCTCATCAGGGGTCAACCCCGATAGATCAGCATCAGCATTGGCATCTTCCCCTTCTTCAAAGGCCCCAAAGCGCTCGGGATTGTGGGTATATTCCCAGACAAAAATACCCAACAGCACGGTAAAGAGACTCGACGATACGAAGAGGGGTCGAGCTAGGGGTTTGGCCCGCGCGATCGCGGAGCGCAGAATTGGAGGAACATCCATCATTTCAGCGAACCGTTGTTGCAGTATCTATATCTTACCCATATCTACAGGAGAGCCATCGGATGGTTGGCCACCAGATAGGGGCATGGGTAGGTGCATTAAGGTTCATTTCGAGATCGCCAAGGGGTTTAACGGTTCGTGATAGCTTCAAACCTGTTAAGCGTTGCATTCCGTAACGGAGACATAATAAGCGTGTTGGCATTCTCTGAGCATTCTACTGAAGCAATCGACGCATCCCGCGAAGCTTGCAGCGATTATGTGGCTCATCTTCAGCTTCACATGACCCTCCAAGCTCGTAACCTTGTGCCTTCCTTGAGTCAAAAGAGTGATCGCCGCGAGATCTTGCTCCACCAGACCCAGGCCAATTTTGAGAAGATGGTGTCTCGACAAGGGTTCTAGGGCTGGATGCAATGGCCCTTGGGGGTGAGTCTTTGACTATTGCCATCACCAGTATTTCTCAATGCAAACCAAGAGGGGGTGTAGCAATGCTATACCCCCTCTTGTGTGATACCCCATTATTGTGATGAGCCCTTAGCTTATAGACGCTCATAATTCTGGGGCGGAGTTGCGATCGCACTCCATCACGAATTACCGTAGGGCTCCGAGCCATTTGCGGGTATGTGGAGGTGTTTTTTGGCCCTTATTCGTGTTCGTCAGCACGTTAATCCCCTCAGCAACAAATACCAGGGCATCCCTGCCCTGCCAGATTGGGGCACCCTCTATCCTCAACCTGAGCAGCCCCTACACCTGGATATTGGCTCCGCTAAGGGCCATTTTCTACGCCAGATGGCGACCCACTACCCCGACTGGAACTTTCTGGGTTTAGAGATTCGTGCCCCCTTGGTGGACTACTGTCTACGACAGCGTGACGAGGCGGGACAGCATAACTTGCATTTTCTCTTCTGCAACGCCAATACCTCCCTACAGCCCCTCTTGGCCAGTCTGCCCCCCGCAACGCTGCAACGGGTCAGCATCCAATTCCCCGATCCCTGGTTCAAAAAGCGCCATCAAAAGCGCCGCGTCGTGCAGCCCGAATTAGTGGCTTGCCTTGCCGCTGTTCTTCCCTCTGGCGGTGACATCGTCCTACAATCCGATGTTCTAGACGTGGCGGTAGACATGAGCGATCGCTTTGCTGAACACCCAGGCTTCTATCAAACCCCTGAGTCCTGGCTACCCACTAGTCCCTTCCCGGCTCAGACAGATCGGGAAGAGGTCACATTGGGGAAGGGGCTACCGGTATATCGGGCGATCTTTGTGAAGAAGTAGAAGGGGATAGCTGCCCCGGCAGCGAGGCGAGGGGAGCAGTAGGCGCGCAGCCGCGACAGTTTCAACCGATACAGGCAGAGACAGATTCACTGGCAGTGCTGATTGGACAAAAGGCCATGACCGCAAAAATCTTGCAAATCAGCATCTCCCCTGGAGGAGTGCCCAAAACTGCCATTCCCGAGGTCGAGGTAACCGAGACCGGACTGGTGGGGGATGGCCACAACGCCCCCGACATCCATGGTGGCCTAGAAAAGGCGGTGTGCCTCTGGTCCCAGGAAGTGATCCAGCAGTTGCGGGCCGAAGGCCATGCCCTGGCACCGGGCTCTGCCGGGGAAAATGTCACCCTCACCGGGTTGGACTGGGCGGCAATCGGGCCAGGAGTCCGGCTGAAATTAGGAGACACCGTGCTATTGGAGGTAGTCAGCTACACCACCCCCTGCCGAAAAAATATGCGCTGGTTCAGCGACAAGCGCTATAGCCGTATCAGCCAGAAGCATTATCCTGGCTCTAGCCGAGTTTATGCCCGAGTCTTGCAACCGGGCCAGATCAAGACCGGGGACAAGGTTAAGGTTCTAGGGACACCAGCAGCTTCGGAGCGCTGAAATCATGAGCACTGTAGATCTCATTTTGGGAGACTGCTTATACCAAGTCCAGAAGTGGAGTTTTCCCGGTGGGAAAACTCCACTTCTGGACTTGGACAAGGTTTAGATCAGATAACTCGGCTTCAAGACGAGGGAATCCATGCCGTATGCATAGATCCGCCCTATAGCCTAGTCGAGTTTTCCGCCAAAGAGATGACAAAGCCCAGGGCTGGACGCGGTGGGATATGGCGACTACCCCCCAGTTGGGATGGCTGCGACAGACGCCCTCTACCCAGAGATAGGGTATGGTGGGCTTGGAATTTTGAGGGATGAAGGATGACCGCTAGGGCTTGGCGACAAGGCTTGCTGCTGTTATTGGCAGGCTTTTTGATGGCTGTGGGGGTGGCCTGTATTGGGGAGAGACAATTGGGGCCGGAGGTTACTGAATCGGTACCATCCGGTGTTGAGGAGGTTGAAGAGGTTGAGATCGCAACTTCCGCACCCCTACCCCCAGAAACCCAAGCCGTTCTCGACGGTTTGCCGGGGGGAGGGCTGTTTAACCCGCCCCGAGGCGATGTGCGACTAGTGGTAGTCAGCGATCTCAACGCTTCCTACGGTTCCATTACCTACGACCCCGAGGTAGATCAGGGCATCAGCCTCCTGCCCTTCTGGGCTCCTGACTTAGTGGCGTGCAGTGGCGACATGGTCGCAGGTCAGGACTTGAGCCTGTCAGAGGCCCAAATCAAGGCCATGTGGGATGGATTTGAAACCCATGTAGCCCGTCGGCTGCGGGCCTACAACCTGCCCTTTGGCTTTACCGTCGGCAACCACGACGCCTCCAGCGCCATAGGCAGCGGCGGTAAGTTCCTGTTCCAGAAGGATCGGGATCTAGCTTTCGACTACTGGGCCGTACCAGAACATGATCCAGGGGTGGAGTTTGTGGATCGCTTCGAGTTTCCCTTCTACTACACCTTTAAGCACGACGATGTTTTCTTCCTAGCCTGGGATGGCTCCTCCCACATAATTCCTGAGGATAAACTGAGATGGGTGGAAACGGCCCTAGCCAGTGAAGCCGCCCAGGGGGCTAAACTACGGATCGTTCTGGGACATTTGCCCCTCTATGCGGTGGCAGTGGGTCGCAATGAGCCTGCTGAGGTGCTGGAGAATGCCGAAGCCCTCCAGACGCTTCTAGAGCGTTATGACGTGCACACCTACATCAGCGGCCACCACCACGCCTACTACCCTGCCCACCGAGGCAATCTGCAACTGTTGCACATGGGTATTTTGGGCTCCGGTCCCCGCCCCTTGATCGATAGCAATCTCGCCCCCCGCAAGGCCATTACAGTCCTAGACATCAATTTTGCCGATCCCAATCTCACCACCTACACTACCTACGATGCCCAGACGCTGGAACTAATCGAGTTTGAACAACTGCCCCGATTCCTAGCGGGCCACAATGGCATGGTGCTACGGCGGGATGTGGATATGGACGAGCTACAGGCCACAGAGGTGGACTTTTGCCGTCAACGGCTGGGAGACACCCTCTGTCACGCCTAAAGCGGCATCAGGGCAAAGAAAGCAGAAGTGAATCCTTCCGCATCTGTCAGTCCATAACCCTTTTCAGTGGCGGAGAGACAGCACGGTCACCCTCCATGGCGGCATAGCGGTATCCTAAACACAACAACAGCCGAGGGAGTTTCCCTCGGCTGTTGTTGTGCACTTTCAAAGGTCTAGAAAGGCTTGTGTAACGACACAATACCCACAGAATTTACACCTTGGTGTATCAGTACTGTGCGGCATAAATACTCTGACTGTTCCATCGTGGTACACCTCGGCCCCTCATCCTAGCCCTCTCCCAGGGGGAGAGGGGACCAGAAAATGTTGAGCTGGTACGACAGAATAGTAAGCCTATTTCAGCCTAGGTGTACTAGTAAGTTTCTACGTGCCAGCGGTGTTCCTTCTTCATCTGCTTGCGGAAGTCGTCCCAGTTGACGCCATGCTTCGCCGCCTCAGCGGAAAGCGCCTCGTCAATGCCGTCCTCCATGCCCTTTAGTCCACACATATAGGTGTGGGTGTTGGGCTTTTGCATCAGTTCCCACAGCTTAGGTGCATTCTCCGCCACCCGATGCTGGATGTACATTCTGCCACCCTCAGCATTTTGCTGCTCCCGGCTAATGGCATAGGTGAGGGTGAAGTTATCAGGGTACTGGGCCGTCATCGCTTCCAACTCCTCTTTGTAGAGGATATTGGGGGTGACTGGAATCCCAAAGATTAGCCAAGCATGGCCCTTGAAAGCATAGTCAGGGTTAGCCTTGCGCTCTTCTTCCTTGAACATGCGCCAGAGAAAAGCGCGGAAGGGGGCGATACCCGTGCCCGTCGCCAACATGATGACGGTGGCGTCTTCCTCATCGGGCAGCAGCATTTCCTTACCTACCGGCCCGGTCACCTTAACCTCAGAACCGGGCTCTAGGTGGCACAGATAGCTGGAGCAGGTACCATAGACGGTCTCGCCTGTCTCAGGGTGCTTGTACACCAATTCCCGCACACAAAGGGAAACGGTTTTGTCATCCATCTGGTCTCCATGGCGGGTGGAGGCAATGGAATAGAGCCGCAGCTTATGGGGCTTACCGTTTTCATCGGTACCTGCGGGGATGATGCCAGCACTCTGGCCCTCTAGGTACTCAAAGTCGCCCCCAGAGAGATCGATGGTGATGTGCTGCACAATCCCAATGCCGCCGTCTTGCACCAAGGGTTCGTTAGAAATTACCTTGGCGATAAAGGGATCTTTGGGGCGGTAAATGTTGACCGGAACGGCCTTTTTTGCTTTGGGGGTCGCTTGAGTCATTGCCTTACCAGTGTCTTGCGTTGCGGTTGCTGTCGGCGCGGCTTGACCGTTGGTGCTGTCTAGGGGGCGAATGCTCAGGATTTTGCCACCCAAACGGGTGATGCGCTGCATTTCCTGATTCATGCGGCCATAGGGAACTGTGATAAACACGCTACCGCTTTGGCGGATGGGATATTCCGTGTTGTCAGTTTCGGAATTTTGCCGCAGGCCCTCGACCTCATAGACAAACAGGCGGCTACCCGCTACAGAGTTGGCGGTCCCACCACTTACGCTTGGATTGTACATGTGCTGCTTTGTAAATCTCCGAACCAAGTCAGACTGACGGAGTACCCTGGAGGGAACCGGACCATCTCTAGGACACCAACATCCAGGGATGACCTCAGACTCTACAGGCGTCAGGCTTTTTCTTAGCCTATCATCATGCAGCGTAAGCCTTGCGGCAATAGCCCCAGAGGCTTCAAACCGGAATCTGGCCCCAAGCGCGATGGTCAGAGACCGGCCCAAAGGGGCCATCGCACAACAGCAACCAGGTTTAAGGTACTTGATCTGCATCCGTCAGAATGTGATGCCCGACGCATTTTGATGCCCCTTAAGGATGTTTTAGGGAATCTACCACTTCAGGAGCTACCACTTCAGGAGGTTGAACTGTTCCATATCCACCGTGTCCCGGTTGCGGTAAATGGAGAGGACAATCGCCAGCCCCACCGCTGCCTCCGCCGCTGCGATGGAAATGACAAATACGGCAAACACCTGCCCCGTGGCCGTAGCAGGATCCAGATAGTTGGCAAAGGCCATGAGGTTCAAGTTGACCGCGTTCAACATCAACTCGATGGACATCAACACCCGAATCACATTACGGCTGGTCACCAGACCATAGATGCCGATACAAAACAGGGCCGCTGCCAACAGCAGAAAATACTCTAGTTGAATCATGGGTTTGAGGACGCTGTTTTAGGATGTTGGTTTAGGAGGCTTTAGAACTCTCAGAACCCGCCGCAGGGACCAATTCTCGCTGTCGCTCCGGCAGTTTCAGGGTGTCCACGGTACTACCTGTGGGTACGTCGTCGGGGATGTATTCGCGACGGGCAATAATAATCGCTCCGACCAAAGCCATCAACAGCAACACCGAGGCCAGTTCAAAGGGCAGTAGGAAGTCACTGAAGAGATGCAGGCCGATCAATACCGTAGCGCCATCTCCCGCCGCTGGCTCTGAAGACAGAGCCCAGGATGTGCCCAAGACCATACTGCTCAGGAGGGCAAAGAGCCCAAAGCAGACCACAGCGGTGGCGACACGGCCAATCCAAGCGCGTGGGATAGGGGTAAAGTCCTCTTGCTTGTTGACCAGCATGATCCCAAATAGGATCAGGATATTGACAGCTCCCACGTACACCAGCACCTGGGCCGCCGCCACAAAACCGGCATTCAGGAGCAGATACAGGCCCGCCATACTAATAAACACCCCTCCCAACAAAAAGGCGGAGTAGACAATATTAGCGAGTAAGACCACCCCCAGCGCTGTGCCAATCATCATGGCCGCCAGCAGCCCGAAGGAAACGAGTTGAACCCCTTCTGCAAGTGTCACGCAGTAAACCCCTTATTGAACGCTATTGACAGTACGGTTCCAGCCCAGAATTGGGCTGAGAATGGATTGATGCACCCTAGTTTTGCTCAGGGTCATTATCCGTCTTGGCTTGCGCCTCGGCCAAAATTTCTTGGGGCAGTTTGCCCGCCCGCCGAGAGCCCACTGGCAGATCGTGGGGATCCATGACGCCCTTGGGCAGGTAGGCTAACTCCCGCAGGGGAGTAACCATGGGATCTTGGGTCACCTTGTAGGGCAGACGTCCTAGGGCGACGTTGTCGTAGTTCAACTCATGGCGATCGTAGGCTGCTAGCTCGTACTCCTCAGTCATGGAGAGGCAGTTGGTGGGGCAATACTCGACGCAGTTGCCGCAAAAAATGCAGACACCAAAGTCGATGCTGTAGTGGTTTAGGGTCTTTTTCTTAGAGGCTTTGTCAAAGTCCCAATCTACGACGGGGAGATTGATGGGGCACACCCGCACGCAGACTTCGCAGGAGATGCACTTGTCAAACTCGAAGTGGATGCGTCCCCGGTAGCGTTCTGAGGGGATCAGCTTTTCGTAGGGATATTGAACGGTGACAGGACGCCGCCGCATGTGGTCAAAGGTGACGGAAAGACCTTGGCCAATATATTTGGCCGCTTGTAGGCTTTCCTGGGCATAGTCACCAACTTGCTTCAAAAAGTTCAGCATGGGACATCTCCGCAGCAGGTCATCATCAGTCGCAATATCCCAATTTAGGGAAAATAGGGGAATTCACAATACAGGTCAACGTTCAGAGATGAAAGTGCGATGGCCCCTTTGGGCCGGTCTCTGACCATCGCAGACCATCGCCCTTTCATCTCAAGCTAGGGCTGGTCTAGTCACTATCCCCCAAAGGCAAAGGGGAAAGTAATTTTAAGCGCCGCCGTCAGCAGTAGATTGACCAGGGAAATCGGCAGCAAAAACTTCCAACCCAGATCCAAAAGCTGGTCAATACGGACCCGAGGCACTGTCCACCGCAGCAGCACCGCCAGAAATACCAGCAGGTACGCCTTCAGCACCGTCATCATGATCCCTAGGCCAGCGGTAATCACTTGCAGCCAAGGGGTCGTCTCGCTGACACCAATGAGATTGGCCAGCATCTCAACGGGAATTGGGAAGCCCCAGCCCCCCAGGTACAGCACCGAGAAAATCAGGGCCGACAGCACTAAGTTAACGTAGGAGCCGACATAGAAGAGGCCAAACTTCATGCCGGTGTACTCGGTTTGGTATCCGGCCACCAGTTCTTCCTCCGCCTCCGGCAGGTCAAAAGGAAGTCGCTCACATTCCGCCAGAGCCGCAATCCAGAAAATCACCAGGCCCACGGGCTGACGCCAGACATTCCAGCTCAGAATGCCATAGGTGGCCTGTTGATCGACAATGTCGATAGTGCTGAGGCTGTTGGACATCATGACGATGGCCAAAACTGACAATGCCAGGGGAATCTCGTAGCTAATGGACTGGGCCGCCGCTCTGAGCCCCCCCAGCAAAGAATATTTGTTATTGGAAGAATAGCCCGACATCAACAGCCCGATGGGGGTAATGCTGGAGAGGGCAATCCATAGAAAAATGCCGATGCCCAAGTCCGTAATCACCATGTGCTGCCCAAAGGGCACGATCAGAAAGGAGAAAAAGACTGGAATAACGACAATGGCTGGCCCGAGGGTGAACAGAATCGTGTCCGCCTTGGCCGGAACAATGTCTTCCTTAAACAGCAGCTTGATCCCATCCGCTGCTGCCTGGAGTGTTCCCAGAGGACCGGCATATTCTGGGCCAATACGTTGCTGTGCTGCCGCTGAAATTTTTCGCTCCAACCAAACGGTGACGAAAATACTGACGGTGGCTGCAATCAACACCAAGGTCATGGGAATGGGTAGCCAGATGGCCTTTGCTGCCCCAGCGGGTAGCCCCAACTGGACCAGTAGTTGAATAAAACTGCCTTGCAGGTCAATGCCTTGACTCATGTAACCGCCCTTGTCAGCTCCCTATACTGTGCGTCTAATCTAGTGCGCGCCTAATCTAGTGCGCCCAACCCAATCTGGGCTTGAGGCCGCATCTATATAAACTGCATCTAGATTATATAGGCGAGATGCCGATGGACGAAGGTTGGGTATTGGGAGATGGGGTGTTTGGGTATTGGGGGATTAGGGGGTTACGATTCCCTATGGCCTATCCTGACAAGTAAAGTCTCTTCACTTTCTTCTAGGTTCATGGAAGCTTCTTCTGAATCCCGACCGGAGCCGACTTGGAGGGCGGTATTGCGCCTTATGCGCTGGGATAAACCGGCGGGACGCCTGATTTTACTGGTGCCTGCCCTGTGGGCCTTGGTGCTGGCGGCGCGGGGCATCCCGCCATTGCCGCTGTTGGGAGTCGTGGTCGTGGGGACGGTGGTGACGAGTGCGGCGGGTTGCATTGTCAATGACCTGTGGGATCGCGATATTGATCCTCAGGTGGAACGGACTCGCACCCGTCCGTTGGCCTCGAAGTCTCTCTCGGTTCCAGTTGCGATCGCACTTGCGATCGCGGCTTTTCTCTGTGCCTATGGGTTAACGGGATACTTGAATGCCCTCAGCTACGGCCTCTGTGTCGCTGCGGTGCCCGTAATTGTGGTTTATCCCCTAGCCAAGCGGGTGTTTCCAGTGCCCCAACTGGTGTTGGCCATTGCCTGGGGCTTTGCGGTGTTGATTCCCTGGACAGCGGTGACAGGGGCTTTGGAACTGGCGACTTGGTTGCTGTGGGGGGCAGTGGTTTTGTGGACCCTGGGCTTCGACACAGTCTACGCCATACCCGATCGCACCTTTGACGAAAAGTTGGGGGTCAACTCCAGCGCCCGCTTTTTTGGAGCCCACACCCCCCTGGCGGTGGGCAGTTTCTTTGTGGGCACCACAGCCCTGCTGGCCACCTTGGGAATCGTGATTGGGCTGGCTTGGCCCTACTGGCTCACCCTTGTCGCCGCCCTAGGGCTGTGGCTACGCCAGAGCTATCTCCTCAGCCGCTACAATCCTCCCCCTAAGCTGTACGGACAGATCTTTCGGCAAAATGTTGGCCTTGGGTTTTTGCTCTTGGCGGGGATGGGGTTGGGGATTTGGGTATGAGGGTGTGTATAGCCTAACGGCATTCAAGAAAGGCGGAGCCTGCCCGTTCGCGTAGCGATGCCGAAGGCATCAGGGCTTGGGTGTGAGGGTGTGAGGTGCTTCATCTACAACTCCCTGGACAGCTTTCGTTAAGATAAGAACTGTAAACCCATTCCTTACCTGAGTCCCTTGCCATGGCCGCCGCTGTTCACATCGAAGGCTTACGGAAGCGATATGGCACCGTCGAAGCGGTGAAGGACGTTTCCCTCACCATTGAGCCGGGGGAAATCTTTGGCCTCCTGGGGCCAAATGGGGCGGGTAAAACGACGACGATCCGCTGCCTTTGCACCCTCACGGCCCCCGATAGTGGCACGGTATTGATCAACGGGGTTTCTGTGCTGGACAATCCCCGTTTGGCGCGGCAATGTCTCGGCTACATTGCCCAGGAGGTCGCCCTAGACAAGATGTTGACGGGGCGGGAACTCTTGCAACTCCAGGCGGCGCTGTACCACATTCCCGCTAAGGTAGCCCGCGATCGCATTCAGCAAATGGTGGAGCTACTGGAGCTTCAAGACTGGGCTGATCGTCAATCCGGCACCTATTCCGGCGGACTCAAAAAGCGACTAGACCTAGCCCTGGGGTTATTGCACCAGCCCGATGTCCTAGTGCTGGATGAACCCACCGTGGGCCTGGATATTGAAACCCGATCGGCGGTATGGCAGTTTTTGCGCCAGTTGCAGCACAGCGGCACCACCATTCTGATCACCAGCCACTATTTAGAAGAGGTGGATGCCCTGGCTAACCGGGTCGCCATCATTGACAACGGCGTGGTCATCGCCACTGGCACCCCAAACGAGCTGAAGGATCGCATCGGCGGCGATCGCATCACCCTGCGCCTGCGAGAATTCACCCCCGCCCCCGAAGCCGAGCAAGCCAAGACCCTGCTGCAACAGCTTCCCTGTGTGCAGAACGTGATCGTGAATAGCGCCCAGGGTAATTCCCTCAACCTCGTGGTGGCGGCGCAAACTGATGCCCTGATGACGGTACAGCAATCCCTCAAAGCAGCAGGCTTTCCTACCTTTGGCATCGCCCAGTCCCGTCCCAGCCTAGATGATGTCTACCTTGCTGCGACAGGTCGCACCCTAATCGACGCCGAAATGGCGGCAGCGGGCAACCGCGACCTCAAAGCGGAGCGCAAGCAGGCCATGAAGGGGGCCTAGGGACAGTCAAAGTGCAGACTTGCAAAATTCCGAATTCAAAACCCCAGGTCACAAGTCAAAACGTTTCCCGATAAAACCCATGAGTACCACCTTGACCCCGGAATCCCAAGCCCTTGCCCTAGAAAACCCCGAGCTGCGCCAGTGGAAGGCGGCCCAGGGCGCAGAGACCAATACTCCACCCCCTGGACTATTTTCCGCTGCCTTTGTCCAGGAAACGGCGGCCATGACCCGTCGCCTCTTTATCCAGCTCCAGCGGCGACCCTCGACCCTGGTGGCGGGGGTGGTGCAGCCGCTGATGTGGCTGATTCTGTTCGGAGCCCTGTTTCAGAATGTGCCCCAGGGGTTGTTTGGGGAAAGCCAGAACTATGGCCAGTTTTTGGGGGCGGGCATCATCGTCTTCACCGCCTTTGGGGGAGCCCTGAATGCCGGATTACCCATCATGTTTGATCGGGAGTTCGGATTTCTCAATCGCTTTCTGGTGGCTCCCTTGGCTTCTCGCTATTCCATCGTCATGGCTTCAGCCCTGTTTATCGCTGCCATGAGCTTGGTGCAGACAGCGGCGATTGTCGCCCTGAGTGCGGCGCTGGGGGCAGGCTTGCCCAGTCCCCTGGGGTTGGCGCTGGTGGCCCTGATCGTGTTGACCCTGGTGCTAGGAGTGACGGCCCTGAGCCTGGGGTTGGCCTTTGCCCTGCCGGGACACATTGAACTGATTGCGGTGATTTTTGTCACCAATCTGCCCCTGCTGTTTGCCAGCACCGCCTTGGTACCCCTGGCCTTTATGCCCCCCTGGCTCCAGGTGGTGGCCAGTCTGAACCCCCTCAGCTATGCCATTGAGCCCATTCGCTATCTATATCTCCATCCCCAGTGGGGCCTGGGGAGTGTGGTGATGGCGGCACCCTTTGGGGCCGTTACGTTGGGGGCAGCCCTGGCTGTATTGGGAGGATTTTGTCTGGGGTCCCTGGTGTTGGTGCAACCCCTGTTACGGCGGCGGATTGCCTAGGTGGCATGAGTCCAGGGTGATGGCAACTTCCTGAAACCTAGGGCGTCTCATCTATCTGGGCTGGACTGACTAGATCTGGCTGGGCTATAGCGATCCTGCATGAGCTTTGATTAAGCCTCTTCGTGGGTTACGCTTCGCTTCACCCACGCTACGAAGGTCTTCAGAAACCAAATGAGATTGCTATAGATCTGCTCGGCGTTGGGTAAAATCCTGCCTATCCCTGAAGATCTCTGGTAGATATTTGCTAAGGTTGGGGGCAGAATTGCCCCTGTGGATGGTTTGAGAAGTTGATTTTTGAAAACTTTAAGAGGCTGAGGTCATGGCTCTGATCAAGCGTTCTATTCATGGAGTTGCGATGGCCCGTTTGGGCCGGTCCTTGACCATCGCGGCTCTAACCACCTTCGGGCTGACGGTATTAGTACCGGGGGCGATGGCCCAAGCCAACAATATTGACCCTCTAGAAGGGTTGGGCAGTAACAACGATGCCGGAGCCAATCTGTTTGGCGACAGCTCAAATCCCTTTGATCTGCTCCACCGGGCCATTCTGGCCCCTTCCATCAGTTCTGGAGAGTACCGAGTTCAGGCTGGGCGGCAAATTAGTACCGAAGCAGAAGCCTTCCGCCAACGTCAGCAAGAAGCCCTACGACAAGAGTCCGGGGTTGGGAGCCAGCCCATCGAGATCGAAGAGGAAACCTTCGACGGACTGTAGGCCAGCCTATGTAGAACTCGCCCAGACTTTTCCCTCTGGCTGGGTTTTGCAGGAAAAACTTGCTGGGAATCAGTGATCATCCATGATGAGTTATGGCCTCTAAAGGGAAAGGATTCCGGTTAGGTGTCCTAGGCATAGGCCAAAAAATCTGGCTGGGATACGGGGTAACCCTAGGCATTGCTATTGGTGGTGTGCTGCTGGGTATGGGCATTGGAGCCCATACCCAGCAGCGAGCCTTTGCGGTTGCCAATTGGGCACAGACGAAAGCGGAATTGCTGAATCGGTTGCGGACCAGCGTTCTGGAAACCCGTCTCCACGAATATCTGCTGTTCTCTGCCCTAGACAATCCAGAGAGTTTGCGCCAAGAGAGCGCTGTTTTTGCTGAATATAGCCGGGAAACCCAGTTGGCTTGGTGGGATCTTCAGGTCTTTTTAGCCGAGTCAGGTCCAGAGGCAACAGGGGAAGCGACGGCAGCCCTGTTTTCTGGGGACGCCACAGATCCCGAGCACAGCCATGGTTCTGAAGCGGAGCCCCATGGCCATGGAGATCACGGGCATGAAGATCACAGGCATGGCGGTAATCCTGAAGTCTCTCTTCCCCAGGTTATTGAGGCTTTTGATGCCAGCCTCACCGACTATTTGCAGCAGGTTGAAGCTCTAGACCGCCAGCTTTCCAACCCAGCAGGTCAGGGGACTGTATCTCAAGAAGCGGCAGAGATTGCCCTGTTGGCCCTGATCAACAGCGAGGCCGCTGCGGATCTCGATGACCTATCCCATGAGTTAGAGGATCTGACGGCAGCGGCCTACAATCGCTTGCAACAGACGCAGGCCACTCTGGATCAGGCCATTGTGCTCAACCGCTGGATTGTTCTGGGCAGCGTCACCCTATCCATTGGGCTAGCTCTCGTTCTGGGGCGCTATCTGAGCCATTCCCTCAGCCAACCCCTGCGACAGGTCACTGCGATCGCGCAGCGCATCACCCGCGAAGACAACTTTGCTCTCCAAGCTCCCGTCACCAGTCGGGATGAAATCGGCACCTTGGCAGCGGCCTTGAATGGACTGGCCCAACGGGTGCAGACCTTGTTGACAGAGCAGGAGGCTGTAGCCCAACAAAAACTGATCCAGAGCGAAAAAATGGCCGGCCTAGGGCAAATGCTGGCGGGGGTTGCCCATGAGATCAACAACCCAGTGAATTTTATCCATGGCAATCTTATCCACGCCCAGAACTATGTCACGGACTTACTCTCCCTGATCCATGCCTACGAAGCCGCTTTGCCTGAGATCCCCGATTCAGTCCAAGTGGTCGCCGAGGACATTGACCAGGAATTTTTAGAGGAGGATCTGCCCCAACTGCTCAAGTCCATGCAGATCGGTTCAGAGCGCACCTGTCAGATTGTCATGAGCCTGAAAAATTTCTCGCGCCTAGACAACGACACGAGTCACTCCGTCGATCTCCACGCCTGCCTCGACACCACGCTGTTGCTGCTCCATAACCGTCTCAAAAAGGGGGTGGAGGTGGTGCTCCAATACGGGGATATTCCTCTGATCGAGGGCTCCCCAGGATCGCTGTACCAAGTATTTATGAACCTGCTCAGCAATGCCCTAGATGCCTTCCAGGATGAGCCCCCGAACTCTCCCATCCTGACCATCACGACGGAACGGAGCGGTCCAGATCACGTGGCCATCCATATTGCTGACAATGGCCCCGGCATTCCTACGGAACACCAAGCTAAGATTTTTGAGGCTTTCTTCACCACCAAGCCAACGGGGGTGGGCACGGGCTTGGGACTATCCATCAGTCGTGAGGTGGTTGTGGAAAAACATCATGGCCAGATTAGCTGTCAGTCTAGCCCCGGCGCAGGCACGACTTTTACAGTGGAATTGCCCATCGTGCAGCCCGTGGAAACAGGGGAAGTATTACCACCGCAACAGGCCATGGGGGATGCTGTGACCCTCGCTGCCCGTTCATAACTTTGACCTATCTGGGCGGGAGTTTTAGACCAGCCCTGCCCAGACAGCAAGGTTGCTCCTATTTGCCGAAAGAGGCCATTATAGCGGTGGGTATTCACTGACCGGGAGCCACTATGCCTGCGGATACGCCTGGTCACTGGACCACTGAACAAGTATTAGCTCTGGCTCCCGATGCTGCCTCGGCTAAAAACGGGCGGGGGTTGGCGACTCAGCAGAAATGGCTCTCTTTGGGAGTCCATCACCCTGCGGTTTGGGGGGAATGCAAAGGCAGCGGCAAAACCCCTTACCGCACCCAAATTGATATCACTGAGCCTGCGTTTCGCTGTAGTTGCCCGAGTCGCAAGTTTCCCTGCAAGCATGGGTTGGGGTTGTTTCTGTTACTGGTGGAACAGCCGCAGGGTATAGCTGAAGGACCACCGCCGGATTGGGTGGCGGAATGGCTGGCGGCGCGAAAGGCAAGAACCGGCCCAAAGGGATCCTCTGAAGGTCAAGACAAGTCAGCCCAGAAATCCCCGTCAGCCTCCCGTGATGCCAAGGCCCAAGCAAAGCGGGCAGCAGCTCGGGAAGAGAAGATCAAAGCGGGCGTTGCTGAACTGCGCCTATGGTTGGCGGATCGGGTCCGGCAAGGATTAGCCACGTTACCCCAGGAGTCGTATCAGTTCTGGGATGGTATCGCCGCCCGAATGGTGGATGCCCAGGCTCCGGGGCTGGCGCGACGGTTGCGGAACATGGCGGGTATGGCCCATACCGGAGACGGGTGGTGCGATCTCATGTTGGCAGAATGGGGGCGACTCTATCTGCTGTTGGAAAGCTATGGGCGGATTGAAACGCTGCCTCCAGCGGTACAGGCAGATTTGCGATCGCAGATTGGCTGGACCTTGACCCAGGAAGAAGTCTTGACCACAACGGCGGAGTCGGACGTATGCTCCGATCTCTGGTGGGTGCTGGGCCAGCGGACAGAAGAAGAAGCGAAAAATCTCAAGGTAAGACGCACTTGGTTGCAGGGAGACGCCAGCGGTAAACAGGCGCTGCTGCTGGAATTTGCCCAGGGACATCGAACCTTTGAGCAGGTGTTGCCCAAAGGCAGCGGAATTCAGGCGGAGCTGGTGTTTTATCCCAGCACCTATCCCCAGCGGGCGGTGATCAAAACCCGGCAAGAAGGGATCTCCGAGACCCAGACTCCTTCTGGTCAAGGGTCGATTGAAACTGCGATCGCAGCCTATAGCCAAGCTTTTACCACCTGCCCCTGGCTAGACCACTTTCCCCTGTTGCTGATGGCGATGACGCCGATAAGGGTCGATGATCGCTGGCTGCTGCAAGATGCCCAAGGCGTCGTCTTGCCCTTAGCGAACCGACTCGAGTCAGACGCGAATTGGCAACTGTTAGCCCTGAGTGGTGGACATCCGGTCACGGTACTGGGGGAATGGGATGGCACTGAGTTAATGCCGTTAAGTGTGTGGGTCAAGGACGAATTTTATGGTCTTAGCAACTGATTCCCCCTGGCAGGCGGTGGTGGCTGCCGCCCTCATCGGCACTGATCGCCAGCCCTTTCAGCCCCCGAGTGCCCCAGGGGGGCTGGGTCAGGTATTGGCCCAACTGAGCCATCAACCGCCTGAAGTCGCCCTGCTGGCCACAGCGGCCACCTTGTCCCTCCATCGCCGCATCGGCTGGCTACCGACATCGGCCCCGCCCCCCACGGATGCCCCCTGCCCCGTCGATGATCGGCCCCCCTGTGGGCCACTGGCCTGCCGCTTCCTTCAGCAAATGTTGTTGAAACGGGAGGCTCAAGTCCTGCCCGAATGGCTGGAAACTGTCGCCCGGTCTGGGCAGCGCCTGCCCGAATCCTATTTGTCTCCCCTGCTGGCGCTGGGACAAAAACAAAAGGATTTACGCCCCTTCATCCTCCCGGTGCTGGGACGGCGGGGGCTATGGTTGGCGGCGCAAAACCCTGACTGGCACTATGGTCTGCCGCTCACTTCAGCCCATTGGCACACCGGCAGCATTGAGCAGCGGGTGGCCTATTTAGAGAAACTGCGATCGCAGGATCCCGACCAAGCCCGAACCCTCCTCTGCGAAACCTGGCCCGAGGAAGCCGCTCCGGATGCCCCCAAATTGCTGGAGGCATTACGAGCAGGACTTAGGATGGCAGATGAACCGTTTTTGGAAGCGGTACTGAAGGATCACCGCAAAAAAGCTCGCAATACGGCGGCCCATTTACTCACCTATTTACCCGACTCACGCTTGGCCCAGCGCATGGTGGCGCGGATTCAGCCGTTGATTTCGTTGACGGTGCAGGACGACAAGGTAGGGGCTATTTCAGTTACCTTGCCCGAGGTCTGCGATGGGGCGATGGAGCAAGACGGCATTGACCCCAAACCCCCAAAGTCCATCACTATCGGAGAGCGGGCTTGGTGGCTACAGCAAATTTTGGCGGCAACTCCCCTGACCTATTGGGAACAACAGGGGGAACTGCACGACAGAGTGGTAGTCGAAGCCTTTTTGCATCAGATCACAGGCCATGAATGGAGGAAGCCTCTCCATCGCGGTTGGTTAAAGGCCACCGAACGCCAAGGTAATCCCCGCTGGTCTTGGGCATGGCTGACCTACTTGGACACGCTCACCAACGTTGGAATTGATTCTAAGGACGTGCGGTGGCTAATGGACAACCTAACCGTTGAAGCGCGCCAGCAGTGGACCGCCCAGGCTAGCGATTGGTTACTCTCAGTGTTGGCAGAAGACCGAGAACCCTGGAGCCATGACCTAACCCGTTTAGCACTGGAAAACGTCTTGCAAACGCTGAACAGTCCTAAGGGCTCTACCTGGTACACCTTCGACATGCTCAAAGTCGCGGTTCTCTGTATCGACCCCAACTTTTTGCCGGAAGCGACGGCCATCTGTGGCCAGCTTCAGGCGGAGCCCCGTTTCCACGACTATTACGAGAAGGAACTGCAAAAGTTCTTGGCCATCCTTCAGTTTCGCCAGGAAATGCACCAAGCCTTTGCCGATCCATAACCTCTGTCTGCCTGTCCACCTCAGGAACCCTGTTCGCCTGCTCCGCTAGTACGATGCGACGACAAAATTTATCCTAAATACCCTATGGCAAGTGCAAAATCCAAGGCTCATTCGTCCGATCCTCAGTCCTCTCCGGCAGACTCCCCATCGGGGTTGCTGCGCCAACAGGCCGAACAGCAGTTTGCCGAGGAGTTGGCGGCGCTGGCCAAGACGGATACCCGACATCGGCCTCCGAATTGGCATCTATCTCCTTGGGCCGTGGCCCTCTATTTGCTAGGCGGCTCCTTAGAAAACGGGTTTGAAATTACCCCCAAGTATGTGGGCAATCGGCGGTTGATCGAAGTTGCGATCGCAACCCTGGCTACCGACCGCGCTCTGTTGCTCTACGGCGTCCCCGGCACCGCCAAATCCTGGGTCTCAGAACATCTAGCCGCCGCCATTTCTGGTACCTCCAAGCTACTGGTGCAGGGGACCGCAGGCACCAGTGAAGAAGCGATTCGCTATGGCTGGAACTACGCCCGCCTGTTGGCCGATGGCCCCTCCATGGCCGCCCTCACCGCCAGCCCAATGATGCGGGCGATGAACGATGGCAAAATTGCCCGCGTGGAAGAACTCACCCGGATTCCCTCTGACGTGCAGGACACCTTGATCACGATTCTGTCGGAAAAGCTACTGCCGATTCCCGAGCTGAATACGGAGATTCAGGCTGCCAAAGGCTTTAACGTTATCGCCACAGCCAATAACCGCGATCGCGGCGTCAACGAACTGTCCAGCGCCCTCAAGCGCCGCTTTAACACCGTGGTGCTGCCCGTTCCCAGCACCATGGAAGAGGAAGTCAGCATCGTGCATCAGCGGGTAGAGCAACTAGGCCGAGCCCTAGAACTCCCTGCCGAAAAGCCTGCCCTAGGCGAAGTCCAGCGCGTGGTCACCATCTTTCGAGAACTGCGTAACGGCGTCACTCTGGACGGCAAAACCAAGCTCAAATCCCCCAGTGGCACCCTCAGTCCGGCAGAGGCCATCTCCGTCGTCAACAGCGGCCTCTCCCTCTCCGCCCATTTTGGTGATGGCACCCTCAACGCCAGCGATCTGATGGCGGGGTTAATCGGGGCTGTCGTCAAAGATCCCGTGCAGGATCAGATTGTCTGGAAGGAATATCTGGAAACCGTCGTGAAGGAACGAGACGACTGGCAAGATCTGTACCACGCCAGCCGCGAGATGCTCTAGGAATTGCGATCAGCCCTAAGCCATGTCAGTTCACATTTTCGGTATCCGTCACCACGGCCCCGGTTCCGCCCGGAGCCTCTGTCAGGCACTCGCCCACCTCAAACCCGACATTGTGCTGGTGGAAGGGCCACCCGATGCTGAAGCAATGCTGCCCCTGCTGGTGCATCCCGAGATGCAGCCCCCGGTGGCTCTGTTGGTCTATGTACCTGACTGCCCCCAACAGGCGGTTTACTATCCCTTGGCTGTCTTTTCCCCGGAATGGCAGGCGATTCACTATGGGCTGACCCAGCAGATTCCAGTCTGGTTGATCGACCTGCCCCAGGCCCATCGGTTTGCCCTCGACACCAGCGACAGCCCGGAAACCCCGGAAACCTTAGATCGCAGCGATCCCCTACGTCTCCTGGCCCAGGCCGCAGGCTATCAAGACAGCGAGCACTGGTGGGAAGATCTGGTGGAGCAACGTCGGGACAGCACCGACTTGTTTGCCGCCATCCTAGAGGCAATGACGGTTCTGCGGGCCGAAGTGGAGCAAGCAGCGGTTCATCCGGCCAAAGGGGAATCCTTGCCGATTGAACCTTCAGAAATTCAAGCCTCTCCAGGGGAACAGTCCGTAGGGGAGCCCTCAGAAATTCAAGAGTTTCCAGAAGAACAGTCCGTAGGGGAACCTTCAGGAATTCAGCCAGAAGTTCAAGCATCTCCAGGGGAGCCAGGGGCTTCACCGCAACTGCTGGAGGCTCAGCGAGAAGCCTATATGCGGCAGCGCATTCGGGCGGCTCAGAGGCAGGGCTTTGAAACCATTGCTGTCGTCTGCGGTGCATGGCACGCCCCTGCCCTAGCGACTATGCCCACCGCAAAAACCGACACGGCGCTGCTGAAGGGCTTACCCAAACTGAAGGTGACCGCCACCTGGATTCCCTGGACCTACCGCAATTTAGCTAGAAGTAGCGGCTACGGCGCAGGGATTGAGTCGCCGGGATGGTATGAGCATTTGTGGCAGCAGGGGGAAGCGGCGGAATCTGGCCAGGACTTTGCTCAGGCATCTATTCAGGGATCTACTCAGGGAACCGACGCTAGAACCAGCTCGATTCACTGGATGACTCGGGTGGCGCGTCTACTGCGCCAACAGGACTTAGATGCCTCTTCCGCCAGCGTGATTGAAGCCGTGCGACTGGCAGAGACCTTGTCGGCTCTGCGCGATCGCAGTTTTCCCGGCTTGAGCGAACTGAACGAAGCTGCCCAAACGGTGCTGTGCTTTGGCGATACCCTGCCTTTGCGGGTCATCCACAACCAGCTCATCGTCGGCCAACGGCTGGGGCAAGTTCCTGCCGAAACCCCGATGGTGCCTCTCCAGCAAGACCTGTTTCGCCAGTTAAAGCGGCTGCGGCTAAAGCCCGAGACCGCCAATACGGAGCTAGATTTAGACCTACGTAAACCCATGGATTTGGCGCGATCGCACCTGCTCCACCGGCTTGTGCTGCTGGGGCTGACCTGGGCTCGCTATCGTGACGCCACCAGGACCAAAGGGATGGGAACCTTCCGCGAGTCTTGGCATTTCTCGCAGTGGCAGCCGGAATTTGCCCTGCGCCTGATTGAAGCTGGGATTTGGGGGAATACCCTGGAGCAAGCCACCACGGCCTGGACCTGCGATCGCGCAAATCGAGCCACCCTGCCAGACCTGACCCATCTGATTGAGCAAACCCTGCTGGCCAACCTGCCCGAAGCGATCGCCCATTTGATCACCCGGCTGGAATCAGAAGCGGCAATCGCCAGCGACATCACCCACCTGATGGCGGCCCTGCCCCCCCTGGTAAACGTGATGCGCTACGGCAATGTGCGGCAGGTAGACACGATCATGGTGGCTCCGGTGGTGGAAGGGCTAATCACTCGGATTTGTATTGGCCTCCCCCTGGCAGCAGTGTCCCTGGACGATGGAGCCGCCGCCAATCTATATCAACTGCTGATCTCGGTGCAGGGTGCGATCGCACTGCTCCAGCACCCCGATGCATTGGCCCAATGGCAACAGGTTTTGGCCCAACTCAGCGACCAGCAGGGACTCCACGGACTGATTGCAGGGCGCTGCTGTCGCCTGCTCTTTGAGGCCGGATTTTTCTCGCCAGAGGAAACCAGCCGCCGCCTGGGGTTTGCCCTATCGATGGCCACCGATCCGCCCCAAGCCGCCGCCTGGATAGAAGGGTTTTTATCCGGCAGCGGGCTGCTGTTGCTGCATAACCCCGCCCTCTGGGAGGTCTTAGAGGATTGGGTGATGCAGCTTTCCCCCGAGGGCTTCACCGCCACCTTGCCCCTATTGCGTCGCACCTTTGCCACCTTTGCTGCGCCAGAACGACGACAGATGGCTGAACGGGTACGCCAGGGTCAGACCCGTTCTCAGGGGAATGCCAAATCAAATGCCTTTGATTGGCATCGTGCCGATGCTGCCCTGCCCCTGATTACCCAGCTCCTTGGACTACCCATCCCATGACCGACGCCCTGAGTGCCCTAAACCAAGAACGACTACGCCGCTGGCGGCTCATCCTAGGCGCGGAGACTAGCGCTGGCGGCACAGCGGGCGACAGTGAGGTTTCCCTCGGCGTCGCCGATAGGGCGATAGATCAAACCCTGGAAGCTCTCTATGACTGCGATCGCAAGGGGAGCCTAGGAGCCTCCTCCCCTCGGGTGGCCCGCTGGCTGGGGGATATTCGCACCTACTTCCCTCCCTCAGTGGTCAAGGTCATGCAGCAGGATGCCCTAGAACGGCTGAACCTGCGTCAAATGCTGCTAGAGCCCGAGCTGCTAGAAGCCATGGAACCAGACGTGAATCTGGTGTCGAATCTACTGGCCTTCAGCAGCATCATGCCAGCAAAAACAAAGGAAACAGCCCGCCTCGTAGTACGGCGAATCGTCGATGACCTGATCCGAAAGCTAGAGAATCCGACCCGACAAGCGATCGCCGGTAGCCTCAACCGCGCCACCCGCAACCGTCGCCCCCGCCACAACGAAATTGACTGGCACCGCACTATCCGCGCCAACCTCAAGCATTATCAACCCACCCTCCGCACCATCATCCCCGAAACCCGCATTGGCTATGGCCGCAAACGTACCGCCCTGCGAGACATTGTCCTCTGTGTAGATCAAAGCGGCTCCATGGCGACCTCAGTGGTCTATGCCGGAATTTTTAGCGCCGTGATGGCGATGATTCCCGCCATGAAAACCCATCTGGTGGTGTTTGATACGGCGGTGGTGGATTTAACTGACCTGCTGCAAGATCCGGTAGAAGTTCTGTTTGGCATCCAGCTCGGGGGCGGCACCGACATCAACCGGGCGCTCACCTATTGCCAGAGCCTGATTCGCAATCCCCAGGACACGATTTTGGTCTTGATCAGTGATCTGTTTGAAGGGGGCAATGCAGCGGAAATGCGCCAGCGTGTCTCTTCTCTGGTCCATTCCGGTGTCCAAATGATTACCCTGCTGGCCCTGAATGATGACGGCGTTCCCTGCTATGACGGCACCACGGCCCAATTTATGACCACCCTCGGCATCCCTGCCTTTGCCTGCACCCCCGATCGCTTTCCTGACCTGATGGCCGCCGCCATCAAGCGCCAAGATTTGAGACAATGGGTCGCTGCTCAGCAGTGAAGGGCTTTGGCTTTGGGCTACCATGGTTCTTTGCGGTTTTGTAGTCATTAGCACCATGAGTCAGGGCACCCTGTTCGACAAGGTTTGGGATTTACATACGGTGGGGACACTGCCCTCGGGGCAGACCCAGCTCTTTATTGGCCTCCACCTCATCCATGAGGTGACCAGCCCCCAAGCCTTCGCCATGCTGAGAGAACGGGGGCTGAAGGTGCTGTTTCCCCAGCGGACGGTGGCAACGGTGGACCACATTGTACCAACGGAAAACCAGGCCCGTCCCTTTGTGGACACCCTGGCGGAGGAGATGATGCAGGCTCTGGAGCAAAACTGCCAAGAGAATGGCATTACCTTCCACAACATTGGCTCTGGCAACCAGGGCATTGTCCATGTCATTGCGCCAGAACAGGGACTGACCCAGCCCGGTATGACCATTGCCTGCGGTGATAGCCACACCTCCACCCACGGGGCCTTTGGTGCGATCGCATTTGGCATTGGCACCAGTCAGGTCCGGGATGTCCTGGCCTCCCAAACCCTAGCCCTAGGGAAACTCAAGGTCCGCCGCATTGAAGTCAACGGCGACCTAGGACCGGGAGTCTACGCCAAAGACGTGGCCCTGCACACCATCCGCACCCTGGGGGTAAAGGGGGGGGTGGGCTATGCCTACGAATACGGCGGCAGCACTATTGAGGCCATGTCTATGGAGGAGCGCATGACCCTCTGCAACATGTCCATCGAAGGGGGAGCCCGCTGTGGCTACGTCAACCCCGATGGCATCACCTACGACTATCTGCGGGGGCGGGACTTTGCCCCCAAAGGCGCGGATTGGGAGCGGGCGGTGGCCTGGTGGAATGCCCTCCGCAGCGACGCCGATGCGGTCTATGACGATGTGGTCACTCTAGATGCGGCGACCATTGCCCCCACGGTGACCTGGGGTATCACCCCCAGCCAAGGGGTCGGGGTGGATGAGGCCATCCCCACACCAGAGGAGATGGCCGAGGGCGATCGCGCCATCGCCCAGGAAGCCTACGCCTACATGGATCTACAACCGGGCGTCCCCATCCTGGGCACCCCAGTGGATGTGTGCTTCATCGGCAGTTGCACTAATGGCCGTATTAGTGATTTGCGCGAAGCCGCAAAGGTGGCCCAGGGGCGCTCGGTGGCCCAGGGTATCAAAGCCTTTGTGGTGCCCGGTTCTGAACGGGTGAAGCAGCAGGCCGAGGCGGAGGGGCTGGACAAAATCTTTGAGGCGGCTGGCTTTGAGTGGCGGGAGGCAGGCTGCTCTATGTGCCTCGCCATGAATCCCGACAAGCTCCAAGGCCGTCAAGTCAGCGCCTCTTCCTCAAACCGCAACTTCAAGGGGCGGCAGGGATCCTCTTCGGGGCGGACGTTGCTGATGAGCCCAGCCATGGTGGCCACCGCCGCCATTGAGGGCAAGGTGGGGGATGTGCGATCGCTGTTAAGCGCGCCAGCCATTGCCCCTGCACCCAGCGCTAAAGCTTAACGGCTTGTTAATATTGGCATCGTCACCTGTTAATAAACAGCACCCACCATAGCCAGTAAGCATATCTGTCGGCAGCTTGTTGCGACTTCCCTCAAGGACTGGGGGACGGATGATCCCTTTGGTTGTCATCCCACGGCAAAACTGCGATCGCCTGTCGGGGACTGCTTGCTGCGATCAAGGTGATTTCTGTGCTGGCAAAATCCTCACTGCTGCCGTCTCGACCCCTATCTCCCCTAACCGCTCGGAGCTTTGTGGCGGTGCTAGAGCAGCTCTATCAGGAGCGCACCCTAGCCCCCTACCGAGCGGGTCAAGCCATTCCCCTCCGCCTGGAGGAGGTGCTGGTGATCTGTCGTGGTGTCGTGCAACTCTTCACCATTCAACAGGACGGTAGCGAAACTCTCCTGGGATTGGCAGGGCCATCTATGCCTGTGGGTCTCCCCCTGACTATTGTTCATCCCTACTGGGTCACAGCGCTCACCGATGTGGATGTGCTGCCCCTGCCCATGGTAGAGGTGGAACAGTCTCCGGTGTTGATGGCAGGATTGTGTCGCCATTTGATGCTGCGCCTACAACAAACCGAGGCATGGTTAGCGCTGTCGGGCAAGCGGCTAGTAGCGGATCGCCTCCGGCAACTGCTGTGTCTGATAGCCGAAGAATTTGGCCAAGTGGAACGGGAGGGGGTCCGCATTCCCGTGCGCCTCACCCATCACCAACTGGCGAATGCCACCGGCACCACTCGCGTTACGGTGACCCGATTGCTCAAGGATTTTAAGGCCGAGGGCTGGCTTCACATCCACCAGCGGTACCTGATCGTGGCCCTAGACGAGATCAAGACCACCACTGGTCTGTTCTAGGGCGTGGGGACAATTAACGGGAGCGGGCTATCCATCGCTGGGAGAGGGCAAAGAGCATCTGGCGGTTGTATTTCCAGAAGAAATAAAGATAAACCCCTAGAATTGCGATCAAACAGAGATTCGCGATCGCATTATAAGTCCCCATGATTTGCCCCGGCGTCCAGTGATGGATATTGGCAAGGCGATTCATATCACCATGGTCCGGGTCGCCCCACATCGCCCCCCAGGGAATGGAGGCTTGGAAGCGGACAATTTGCTTCCAGAGCCAAAATTGGCCCCAGAAACAAAAGGCTGCCCCCAACACCACCGGATAGCGGTAAAAGTCCCAGCGAAAGTACTGGGGCAGGGGAAAGTAAAAACTGACCATCAGCAGGGCACAGAGGTACAGTTCACCCCCGATGCCCCCAAAGGACAGCAGCATATCGAAGGTCTGGGCGGGCATTAGCCAAGTCATGGCAAACTGCATCACCATCAGCACGACGGCCAAGATCATGGGCCAGCGGTGCTGCTCCTTCCGCCCATAGGCAAACAGCAGGCCAAATAAAATCAGCAGACCGAAATACACAAATAGCGATCGCGTCGGGTCCACGGCGGTCCAACCCAGGGGTAGGGGCAGCGCCCGCCGTCCCGCCAGCCAAGCCACCGTAGCATGGCCAAATTCGTGGAACCAAATCTTGATGCCAAACAGCAGCCAGTTGACGATGGGCAGGGCATTCATCACCATGCCCAACACCAATAGGGCCGGGAAGATATAGGTATTGCTATAGCGATTCCGAAAGGAAAATAAATCGGTGTTGTCTGGAGATAGGGCATCCTGGCGGGGTAGGAGAGCGGTCCGTTTCCAGACTATTTTTGGCGTACTTTTCTGCGTACTTTTCTGCGTGCTGCTGAGACCAGACACCACCAGGGTTTCTACCCCCCCTAGCCCCAGGGCCGCTAGGTCTTGCTGGGCCAAAAACGTGTAGATCTGGGCCAAAGCCTTAGCGGGATTCGGCGTTCGAGCTGCGGGCAGACCAATGTGCAGTTGGCCATTACGGAGGGCGACTTGGGCAGAGAAGCCCCGTTGTTGCAAGAGCGTTGGAAGCTGGGTCAGGGCCGGAATTTCCGCCTCCTCTAGCGGACCAGTTCCTCCAGAACTATCGGTAGCCGAGGGCAGTGCCTCTAAATGGGCCTTGAGCACCAAGTAAGCGGTTTTCAGGGGCTCTAGCTCCCCTCGTTCCCCTTGGCGAATCAGGACCGATCGCTGCTGGAAATAGACCGTTTTGACAGCTTCGAAGGGGGCTCCCAGGGGGAGGCGAAGGTGCTGATAGGCATCCGCGATGGCGGCGGTCTGCTCCCAGGATGTTTCTGAAGGCGGGGGGCCAGAATTCCCGCCAGAATTCCCGCCCCCATTTTGAACCCCATGGGGATGGGAATAGGGCGCAGAACGCCGCGCAGAAGCTGGAGCAGGCATTTGCCCAGACGCAGTTCCCTGGAGATGGGGGGCAGACGGCCCAGGGGCAGGGCTGAGGATCATGGTTTTGCGCCAGCCACCAGCGCCCTTGTCCGTCTGCTCAGCCTTGCCCGTCTGCTCGGCATAGATATGCAGTTCTCGCAACATGGGAATTTGCAACCGTTCAATCCCCTGCCGAAGATACAGAGCGGTGGCATTTTCCGGCGGTAGGGTGGCCCCACTCACCCACACAGTCAGGTGCTCACCCTGGCGATCGCAATGCACCGTGAGCCCCCTGCCCTGGAGAGCCGGGTTAATCAGATCCGCGATCGCATCGGCATCTCCCATCTTCGCCCGATCCAGCAGAGAAAGGATGCCCATGGGTCAACCTCCTTGAGAATATTCCAGTTCACCTTCAATTCCAGATCACCCCCAGAACATCAGGACTGGGCCAGCAGGTGTCGGAGTCCATTGACCAGCAGCTCCACATGGTCATTGGTGATCCAATAGTGGGTAACAGCACGGAGCGTGCGATAGGAATAGATCCCCACCTTAATACCGTAGCCATCCCACAGTTTCGCCACCAGTTCTGGGGGTGTCAGCGGAGCATCCGCCGCTAGGGTGAAAAACACCATATTGGTTTGCACCACAGCCGGGTCAATCTCAATTCCCGGCACAGAGGCCAGCCCCTGAGCCAGACGCTGAGCCAGGGCATGGTCTTCCCCCAGGCGCTGGGTCATCTCCTCTAGGGCAATCAGCCCCGCTGCCGCTAGAATACCCGCCTGACGCATCCCGCCCCCCACCAGCTTGCGGGTGCGACGGGCCTGATGGATAAACTCGCGATCGCCCACCAGCACCGACCCCACCGGAGCGCAGAGGCCCTTACTCAGGCAAATACTGACGGAGTCCACAGAGCGAGTAATAGCAGTGGGTTCACAGCCCAGGGCCGTAGTGGCATTGAACAACCGGGCACCGTCTAGGTGAATACGAAGATCGTGGCCATTTGCGATCGCCCGTAGCGCCTCAAAATAGACGGGGGGAATGGCCGCCCCATGATTGCCGCCAGAACTATTCTCCGTCAGAATTAAGCGGCTTCTAGGCCAGTGGGGATTGTCCCCTCGAATAGCTCCCTGCACCTGGGCCAAATCCATCTGCCCCAGGGCATCCGTGGGCAAGGGCCGAGGGGTAATCCCTCCCAAAACCGCCAAGCCCCCCGCCTCCCAGCAAAAAGTATGGGCATCTTCCCCCAGAATGGCCTCATCCCCCCGCTGGGCATGGACCAACGCGGCAATCAGGTTGCCCTGGGTACCGCTGCTAACAAAAAGACCCGCCTCCTTGCCTAGCCTCTCCGCCGCCCTGGCTTCTAGGGCTGAGACAGTAGGGTCTTCACCGTACACGTCATCTCCGACGGGAGCCGCCGCCATGGCCGCCCGCATCGCCGGGGTGGGCCAAGTCACGGTATCAGAACGAAAATCGATAGTGTCCATAGCAGGGGATAGAGCAGGTCGGGTTACGGGTACGATCGAAGTACTCGTAAGCCTATTGTCCTTTGAAGAATCTGAAAAACACGCCCCCCTTCCGCCTCCTTAAGGCCAAACCCGTTGTCCTCGTCCTCCAAACCGTCCTCAAATGGCAACGGGATGACTGCTTTGAGATGGGAGCAGCCCTATCGTATTACGCCCTATTTTCCCTGTTTCCCCTATTTTTAGTGATTCTAAGCGTATTTGGAGCCCTCACAGGCCCGACAAGTCAGGTTTACGATCAAATTCTATTTTTTGCTCAAAATGGCTTGCCCCCCGAAGCCTATACCCTAGTCACCGATACCCTGATTCACCTGAATCGCAATAGTGTCGGGGCGGGTATCATCAGCTTTCTATTACTCTTTTTTACCGCCAGCGGCGTCTTTGGGGCCTTGACACGGGCGATGAATAAAATTTGGCGCACCCATCCCATGGAAGACAGCCCGACCAACCTGAAAACAGCGGTCGGCACCTTTTTGCGGAACCGGATGCTGGCGTTTTTACTCGTTTTTAGCACCACTGCCCTGATGCTGGTATCCCTAGTATCCAACATTGTGATCAGGGTAATTCTAGATCTGATCACAAATCTGGATGGCGTCATGGATTTCCTTCAGATTGATGACTTGTTGCTGTTGCGATCGCTCCAGGCCAGCTTTACTTTTGTCATCCTCTCCACCGTGATTATGGTGATGTTTAAGGTACTGCCTTCAACCCCGATCCGCTGGGGGGATGTGTGGCTGGGGGGCTTGGTTACTACCGGATTATTTATGCTGCTGCAACATTTAGTGAGCAACAGCATTATTCGAGTGGGCGAACAGTTTCGATCCTATGGGGTGGTGGGCAGTGTCATGATTCTTATGCTGTGGTTGTTTCTCACCTGCCAAGTCTTTTTGCTGGGTAGTGAAATGACCTTTGTCTATGCCTATATGTTTGGCAGTCGCTGCGGTATGCCGCCCCCCCGCACTGGCTTTAAATAACAGCCTCGCATAATGGACCCACCCGCTGGGATGTGACAATCCACAACTGGATATCAAGCCGGATGGATATCAAGAAGGGGCAGCAATTGATGCCATAAGCAAACCTGCTGTCCGATAGGCCCCTATCTATGGGATAACCAGAAAAGCGGTTGCGGTCAGCCATCGGGTCGCAGCACACACCAGGATAGACTGAGACAGACCTAGGGGCCGAGGGAAAAAGAGGCATGAAGAAGCTAATTAAGGGACTGCGACAATTCCAGAGCGACTACATCCCCTCCCACAAGGCACTTATGGAGGAGCTGAGCAAGGGGCAGCATCCTCGGGTGTTATTCATTGCCTGCTCCGATTCTCGGGTGGATCCAGCCCTGATTACCCAGTCGGAAATTGGCGATCTCTTTGTCATCCGCAATGCAGGCAATATTATTCCCCCCTTTGAGGCGACCAATGGTGGCGAAGGAGCCACCATTGAATACGCGATAGAGGCTCTGGGCATTCGCCAGGTGATCATCTGCGGCCATACCCAATGCGGTGCCATGAAGGGATTATTGCAACTGGGGGAGCTGGAGGAGAAGATGCCCCTGATCTATGACTGGCTGCACCACACCGAAGCCACCCGCAAGCTGATTGAAGATCACTATGGCCACTTGGATAAAAAGGAGCGGCTAGATGCCCTAGTGGCAGAAAATGTCCTGACTCAAATTGAAAATCTTCGCACCTATCCGGTGATTCGTTCCAAGCTCTACCGGGGAGACCTGTCCATCCACGCTTGGCTCTACAAGATTGAGTTGGGCGAGGTCTTGACCTACGACATGGAAAAACATGCCTTTGTCCCTCCCTACAGCTCAATTGACCCTGACGCCACCCTCAGAGCGCGGCAAGATCTGCCCATCTCCACCCCCGACCCTGTCTCAGAGGATCCGCTGCCCAGCTATCTGCCGGGGGCCAACCGCCTGTCCCGCGCCCAGGCGGAACGGATCTATCGAGGCTCCGCTGCCCGCTAAGGGGCTTGCGACTCCATAAATCCCGCTATCATTTCTCTGGGCTCAGGGGACGGGACAGGATATAGTGCCTACAGAAATCGCGCCTATAGGTCTTGGACGAACCGTAGAATTGGGTCACAACAGCCTGGGGCTGTAGCTCAGATGGATAGAGCAGCCGCCTCCTAAGCGGCAGGTCGCGCGTTCGAATCGCGCCAGTCCCGTTCAGCTAATAGTTGATGAAGTTCCTGCTATGGCGATCGCAGACACCATTTACGAACTCGTGAAAACATTGCCAGAGGGCAAGGCTAATTTGGTGCTGACGTTTGCCCAGTTTGTGCAGCAGCAGGATCAGGTGCTGGGCGTTAACGGCTCAGCGGAGTCCATCGTTCAGTGTGTAGCAACGACCCAGTCAGAGCGAGTCGCCCTGAGTCAGCAGGCTAAGGGACGCTTTGCCCATTTGCCTAACAGCAGTGAAGCCTTTGCCCAGCAAAAGCAGGCTGAAATTGACTGGGAAGATCGGCATCGATGAACATCATTTTGGATGCTTGCGCGGTGATTGCCTATGAGCGGGGCGAGGCCGGGGCTGAGATAGTGGAGCGCTTTCTCGTTGAAGAGGATCGCTGCTGGATCCACGCGATTAATCTTTGCGAGGTGTACTACGACTTTTTGCGGGCAGGGGGCCAAGCAGCAGCGCAAGTGCTGGCTGATTTGCGCAGCTTTGAGGTGCAAATCTATGACCAAGTAGAGGCTGATTGATGGAAGCGGGGGGCATCCCACAAAGCCAGCCTCCGCAGAATTTCATTAGCAGACTGTTTTGCCTTGGCGCTGGCTCAAAAGCTGGAAGGGAAACTGTTGACTTCTGAATCATGCGGAATTTGACCCCGTGGTGTCTCAGGGGCTGTGTGCGGTTCAATGCATTCGGTGAATCGGCGATCGCGTTTTTAACAGCATTCCTTTTGCCCAAAATCGCAAGTAATTTGCGTAAAGGCTACTCAGCCGTGAGGATTTGAGCAACGGTGAGGGGGAGGTCGGGGAAGGTGGGTGAGGGAATGAGATCGCCCCCTGTGAGGCGTGTCTCTTCGTAGAGGTCATCGACGGGCTGCATGAGGGTGATGCAGTTTTTGAGGGGATGTTGTTGGGTAGGAGAGAAAGACATCGCTGCCCCTCTCCCCCCTAAGAACCGGACTTGATAGTTTCCTCTCATCCGGATCAAGCCCTCTGTGAGCCAACAGGTGTTTTGGCCTGACCATGTACCTGCCGATGACAGGCCTGATGGAGCAATTGTAGGTTCTCGTCCTGACTCAAACCACCCGCCTGGACAGGAGAGCGGTCATGAGCATGGACTTCCTCGCCATTGACGAGCCCTTCACCACAGACAGGGCACCGCCATTGCTGACTTTGGGCCAGTCGATAATACGTGGAGCCTCGACTCCAGTATCGCTTGCCATGCCGCTGTTGACGGTGTTGCCAGTAGTCGTGCAGGTCAGGGTCATCCGGAGAGGCGGTGCCTTTGACTTTGACATGCCGCTCAATCGTTAAGGAATCGAGCCGAAACAATGAGATGGACTTGTCGCCGTCGGTTGGCGTGTGAACCGTGGCCGCAAACACCCAGTGCCGATAGCCAAAGGCTTTGAAATAGCGCTTAGCCACCCAGGTTTTGGATTTGTTGGGATGCCGTCTGAGGCACCACCGCCAAATCGCCCGCCAGAGTTGGTCATCCATGGCATTGAAGACCCGCTTACTCACGACATGACGGTAGTAGCGTCCCCAGCCCTGCAAAATCGGGTTGAGGAAACGGATGACCAGGGCCGGTGAGGTGTGCAGGTGCGCTTTGAGCCAGGCTCGTAGCGCTTGCAGTTTGGCATTCACCTTCGCCGCTTGGGGCGTAATCAAGCACTTCCCTTGTCGGGACTGGATATGGAAGCCCAAGAAATCAAAGCCTTCGTCTTTGTGGACGATGCGCGTTTTCTCAGGATGGAGCATCAGCCCCCGCTGCTGGAGCCAGTCTTGCAGGATAGGGACTACGGCTTCAAGCGCTTCGCGACTGCGGGCCGTAACGAGGAAGTCGTCGGCATAGCGGATGAACCCGTAGCGGGTAACCTGGCGGTATCCGACTTGCCCCTCCCGACCCGCTTGGGTACGAGGAAAGGCTTTGCGGTCCCGGAACTGACTCAAGAGCTCGCCCATGCCATCGAGGGCAATATTGGCGAGGAGCGGGGAGATGACGCCGCCTTGCGGGGTGCCCGCATCGGTCGTGTGAAACACCTCCGCTTCCATATAGCCTGCCTTCAACCATTGCCGAATCCATTCGCGACCGGGACAGAGCCCAATGGCATCGAGAATGAAGTCATGGCTGATGGTATCAAACGCACTTTTGATATCGGCATCAAGAATCCAACTGTCATGGCCTTGGTTGAGGCGAATCCACGTTTGGTCGATAGCGTCCTGGGCACTGCGTCCGGGCCGAAACCCATAGCTATGTGCCTCAAAGCGAGCTTCCCAACTGGGTTCCAGGGCATTCTTGACCAGGCTTTGGGCCACTCGGTCAAGGACGCAAGGGATCCCCAGGGGACGCTGTTTACCCTTAGCCTTGGGAATATATATCCGTCGGGCTGGACGCACCTGACCGGGCGCATAGGCCGACATCTGATGGACCAGGTGCACCCGCTGGGCGGGTGTTAGGGCGGTATAACCATCAATGCCCGCCGTCTTGCGTCCGGCATTCAGTTGGGTGACTCGTCGCACCGACCACAACAGGTTGGCATGACTCCGTAGCATCAGTTTCATCAGGCTTCTCACCCGATTCCACTGCTGCTGTTGGCTCGCCCGGTAAATTCGCCGTCTCAGGTTCCGCAACCGCTTGTTGACCGACTTCCAGACGATGCTGTGCCAGTCCACTTGCGCTGTCGTAGTTCCGATGTCGTTGCCGACTCTATCTTTCACTCACGATTAGGTTCCTTTACAGTGGTTTATCGGTGAAGACCCACTGGAAGTCTGCGACCTTTCAGTCCGGGGCAAAGCTTGAACCCCTATCTGCGGCATTACCCACAGCCTTCGCTTTCTCCAGTTTCCTTTACCCGCTAGGGAGTTCTGCCGCCTTTACAGACTGGCTTACTGAGGCTATCGACCTGGCCTCAGACCCTATCGGGCTTACCGTGTTCCCTACCTGTGACCTGCGACTGTGGGGGGTTCCATCTATATGCCGGTGGGAGTTCGGTTCCTGCACGGTCAACTCGTAGACTTTGACCGCCCACCCACTTACCTTTTGGTCAGAGTGTTTCAGCCTCTTTCACTCGGCTACTGTGACGACACTTACGATGATTCACTCGCGTTAACCCTTCACAGTCTTCGTCTTGCACTCTCTCCAGATGGAGGCTGCCAGAGGTCGTGCTTGCGTGCCTTGCATTCCATTGCGTTCATTACTTACTAGCAACGTAGGCAGGGTCATTGACCCCGTTACGGGACGATGGGGAGCAAGAATTCCCCAGAGAGGACGGCCTCTCAGTCAGCAGGTACAGCTTTCACGTCGCACCCACAATCCAGTATTCGGGGATGTTGAGGGCGTTAGGCAGGGGGATGCACCGAATCAGTTTCCGGCTCCGAGGAGTTGGGCGGCGGTGAGTTCGGTGGCGAGTTCGGTGAGCAGGGGGGAGGGGATGGCTTGGGTGCCCGCTAGGGTGGTTTCTTCGTAGAGGCCGTCCAGGAGGGTTAGTAGGGTGACTTGCTGGGTGGTGGGGTCGATGATCCAGTATTCGTCGATCGCACGGGATTGGTATTGCGATCGCTTGTAGCGATAATCGCGATTTTTGTTTTCCTTCCCCGGCGAGACAACTTCCACTACCAACCGGGGTGGGGGCATGTCTAGGGTGAGGGTGGAGCGGGTGGCCCCGGCTAGGGCGGCGTCTGCCTCGGGGGACAACACCACCAAGTCTGGCACCCGCACTGTCGCCCGCGCTCCACTCACCACAATTTCAGTTTTCATGCGTAACAGGGCGGGGGGGAGTCCCTGCTGCACAAAGTACGCCAAGAGCCGAATGGCAATCCTTTGATTGAGATCACTTTCTGGTGGTATCTGCCGTAGCTCTCCCGCCTCTAGCTCATACAGGGCTTCCCGGTTCTCGGTTGCGGCCCAAAATTCGGCTAGGCCCATTTTCTCTACGGCGACAACCATCTTTCCCCCCTTGGCCGAGCTTGGGTTGTGCCCGGTGTCTTCCCATCTTACTCTCCGCCATCTAGCCGGATAGACAGGGATTGCTGAGGGGGAACAGAGCTTGTGGCCCCCCTACCACTGGTTGCATGGCGTTACCCCTCACTCAATGGGCCATACGGGAATAGGATCGCGCCCAGGGCTATGGGTCGAAAATACACCATCATTGGGCTACCTTGCTGTACCTGGGTGCGATCGCGCTAGTGGTCTGTCAACTTCGCCTTTGTGAGTGCCTTACGGTGCATTGCTTCGCGTGGGCGAAGCCACGCGAAGCAATGCACCGTAAGGATGTCATGCCAAGAACCTTAACGGGTGACAAGGGCACTCAACGTCATACGGTACAGGGTTTTGAGATAATGGAGGGGACAAAAAAAAGGGAGCCTCAGTACAGCTCCCCCAACCAAATATGTTCCCTACATTCTACCAAACTACCCTTCTCACCCATCTCAGTGAAAAGCAGTACTTGACCTTCCAGTTACTGTTGTTATTGCTACAAGCGCATCGCCAAGTCAAACTCTCCGTCTTAGCCAGCGTCTTTCCTCAGCCCATTCAGTATCAAAGTCGCAAACGGAACTTACAACGCTTTTTAGCCTTACCCCAACTCACGCTCAAGGTGCTGTGGTTTCCGCTGCTCAAATATTGGATCCGCCAAGTGGAAACGGGACGGGGCTTGAACCGTGACCAACGCCGTCGTCTGAGAACGCTCAAACACCATAAACACGGCTATTGGATTCTGGCAATGGACCGCACGGAATGGAAAGGGCGAAATATCTTCATGGTCAGCGTGGTGTGGGGGACTCATGCTTTACCCGTCTATTGGGAGCGTTTAGGGCGGGCGGGTACGAGTGACCTGAAAACGCAACGGCGACTGCTGAAAGCGGCCCTGTCCTTGTTTAAGTCCTACCCGGTTCTACTGCTGGGTGACCGGGAGTTCCATAGCCCTAAACTGGCGGACTGGTTGGAGCAGCGCGGGGTGTCCTTTGCACTCCGACAGAAAAAGGACTTCCATTTCAAGACCGATACCGATACCGACTATCAAGTCCTCAAAAACGCTGGCTTCAAACCGGGCCAGTCTCGATTTTATGAGGGAGTTTTGTGCAACAAGGGCGATGGTATGGGCCCGTTTAATTTAGCGGTGTATTGGAAGCGCTCCTATCGCCAGAAGGGGCCGAAGGAACCGTGGTATATCCTGACTAATCTGCCCACCTTGAAGCAAGCCTTAGCAGTCTATCGATGTCGCTGGGGCATTGAACAGCTCTTCAAAGACTTTAAGACTGGGGGCTATAACTTGGAGGATACCAAGGTCAATGACACCCGATTCTTAGCCTTAGTTTTACTGATCGCTCTGGCTTACAGTTTGGCGACTCTCCACGGCCAGTGGATGCAGGAGGCCAAGCTAGCTCAGTATGCCGGACGTCTCCAAGAGCACCAAGATAAGGCTCCACGGCACAGTGACTTTAGCTTCAGTCTCTATGGTCAACGATGGCTCTATGCCATGGATTTATGGGCCGATTGGGCGCTCAAGCTGGTAGCCCTCAAACCCCATAAACACCGCTATTTTCAGCGAGGTTTTCACGCCCTATCCCTTATCCAGCAAGCTCTCTAGGGGGGTTGTCACCCTGTAAGGCCAAGAACAGTCATACCCACAAAATCAGGGCTGACAGCGCGCTAGTACTGGGCGGCGGAAATACCCTGGCCGTTCTATCGTGGCACCCTCGGCCCCTCACCCTAGCCCTCTCCCACGGGGCGAGGGGACCGGAAAATGTTGGGCTGACGCGACAATAGTGGACTGATTTACGCCCTGTGGTACTAGCGGCAGCATCGGCGGAGATAGCGCGAACCCGTCCCCTGGCCACTCCAGCGCTCCTGGGGGGCGCTGGGTCGGCGTGCCTTGACCCAGCCTACGCAATGTTTGCCTGGTGTATTCTGGCTCTTGGGGCAGGCCGGGTAAACGCGGCGGTTCCTGGAACAACAATGCTAGGAATTGCCGTTCTGCCTTCCGCAACAACAACAATCCGCGCGAATCCAACAACAACATTGGGTTTCGAGTGGTTTGCGTTGCCCCCAGCACTCTTCTGGATCAGAGCTGGCAGGTGGGAATCTGTCGGGCGTGTTTTGAGGAGTCCAGACCTGCTCCAGCGATATCTGCGGGTATCCGAAAATCAACCGGGGTCGGTTAGCGTGGTAGGGAAACCGAAGCGTTGACTGACCCCTCTCAGCTTTGTCGCCATGGCTAGCCTCGTTTTCAAGCCTGAAACCAAGACCGCCCGTTACTTCACCGAGCAATTAAGTGATGAAGTGAGTCTAGACATGGTATGGTTTCGGTGCCCGGAGGGGAGTTTGTCATGGGCTTCGCCGATCAAGACTCCCAGGGATATAACGATGAACGTCCCCAGCATCCGGTGACTGTGCCCAGCTTTTTTATGGGGCGCTACCCTGTCACAGTCGAAACCTGGCCACTGGGTACACGATTAACCCGCAGATCCCTAAGTGCGCCCCGTGTGCAGGCTCATAGGAGTTAATGTCCAGATTGCCAAGGCCATCTGGGCTTGGCAACTGGGGTTGTGGTCAATCTGGTAGCAGTATCAAAATCAGCTTTGGCCAACCTTTGCTGGCCTAGGCTGTCATAGGCGTAGGCCCGCTGACGATAGAATTCCGGATTTTTGCTGTCAAGGGCAATGGCTTGAGTCAGGGCGTCGATCGCTGCTGGATAATCTCTTAAATGAAAATGGGCACGGCCACTATCAAAATAGGCGTCGGCCTGATAGGTCTCTTGATTAGAGGCGTACTGAATCGCATATTGATAGTCCGCGATCGCGGCTGCAAAGTAGCGCCGCTCAAAATGGGCCTTACCCCGACGGTAGTAGGCAGGGCCATACTGGGGATGCAGATCGATTGCCTGGGTCAAGTCCGAGATCGCGACTTCCCTATCCCCTTGCTCAATCTTGAGAAGCCCCCGCTCGTAGTACATCACATGGTTATCAGCATCGCGCCTAATGGCAGAATTGAGGTCAGCAATAGCTCCCTCGTAGTATCCCAACTGTTTCTTCACCAAGGCCCGCTGATAATAGGCAAAAATAGACTCCGATTCAATCTCTAGAATTACATCCAGCAACTCTAGGGAGGCCTGAAATTGCTTCCGATCGTATAGTCTTTGCGCTTTTGTAATCTGTTCATAAATTTTCCTGGATATAAGGTGATAAGCCAGTCTGATGAACCATAAATCAGAAACTTTAGCCCTCAAAGGTCGATCATCTTGCATCTTAAAATACCATTTCCACCAGCAAGCTAGGAGAGTCGTACGCTCTAGGCTCTGAATGACTTCCGCTTCTATGCGTTGGATATCTATCTCGTTCAGATTCCAGGAGTTAGCAATTTCCTCTAGAAACTTGCGGTTAGCAGCATTGATCGAACCATCTTGTAAGACTTGCGCTCGCAGAATGTTTTCATACCGTTGATATTGGTCAACGTTTTGTTGAGTTGAAAACAAGATTTCTTCTTCGATTGAGATTATTTCGACTTCACTCAATCCCAGTTGCTTAGCTTTGATTTTCAGGTATATTTGACCGGCTGAACCCCTATTGTCGTGATACTCGCTGGCTAGTGCACGGTAGACTTGTATCGGGTCAATAGTTTTGACCTTGGATAGTCTAATATCCGTGCCGAGACCCTTGAGTGGATTAATCGGAATTATCTGTGGAGTTATGGACCTATCCATGCCTCTAATAACAGGATTGGCCTGTAATTTTTGACTGATATACTCATGAATTTCCGCGAAGGAAATGTACCCGTCTTGGTCGATATCTGCTTCGCCCGTGTTAATGCCTCTCACCAGATAGTGGGTGTATAATGACAGTCCTGATGGCTCCTCCTCGGGCTCCAAAGAAACATGTGCAAGGGAGTATTCGATAGGACTACAGGATGTTAGGACGATATGGCCCTTTGCTTCTAATTTTTGCTGAAGATCTAAAGACATATCTGCTTTGAAGAAGGATTGATTAATGGCACCGCTGAAGCAACAGTCCAGGATAATAACTAATCCGCCGATTCTGATGTGTTGAAGAATCTCATAAATAAAGTCGAAAGATACTGCCGTAGAGCGCATCCAGCGGTTATTGGAATCCTTGCGCGTGCTGGAGGTCGCTAGGTAAATTTTATTGGTTAGGTCAGTCTTGAGGCCATATCCAGAAAAGTACAAGACACCTAAATCAGCTTTTCTGATGTTGAGCAAAAAAGACTCGATTTCTGACTGCATGGTTTGCAGGTCAGGATTGGATAGGAGCTTAACATCGTCAAATCCCCCTAACTCTGGATCCTCTAGGACTTGCTTCAGTGCCTGGATGTCATTTAAGGCTGAAGGTAACGAAGCAAAGTCCGGAGTGTATTCACTGACACCAATTAAGAGTGCAACCTTTAGCTGTCGTGCCACGGGCTCCGGTAGCCTCAGGGTTTGCCCCGGCAGCACCTCATAGCTTTGCGCGAGATGCTCAGGGGCAATATCCCCTTCCCCCACCACCACCGCCCGCACCAGAGCCGCATAGTCTAACAGTGCTGGATAGTCCGCGAGTTGCGGCGCTAGCTCCAGGGCGATCTCCGCCAGTCGGGCCAGTTCCGCCTTCCCCACCAAGTTGTCCCCTAGACGTTCTACCGTGGTGGTGCCGATTTGCAACTGGGCCGCCATCTGACTCACCGCCTCCCGGCGCTGCTCCTCATTCAAATAGACCATCGCCGCCCACTGTTGGGCTTCCAATTCCTTTTCATTAGCCTGGGGGTTGGTTTCTGCCAGGTACCTGACATAGCTAATCAGCAGCTTGGCCACCTGTTCTATCCGTTCCTGGCCATACTGGCGCTTCAATTCATCAAATAGATAAGCCCGAACATCCGTATCTAGGGCATAGAGTTCATAGCCCACGGGCTGACACAGATCTGAGAGTAGCAAATCCACCTCTGCCACCCACGGCACCCCCTGGTCCCGCAGAAACTCATTGCGAAGGTAGTTGACCAGTTCCGGCGTGAGTACTAGGGGCAGAGCCGCATGGCAGGCGAGCGCTCGGTAAGCAGGCTGGAACCGCCGCACAAAACGCCGTACCGTTTGTGCCGCCTGAGCTTGGCGTTGTTCTAAGGACAGCGAATCAGTCATAACCACGGAGAATGCAAGTGCTGGAGGGGTTGACCCCGGACAATGTCGATCCCATTGCTGAGGCCATCCTCATCCATCTGAAACATCGGCACAATATTGGCAATGATATCGGCAGAAGTACCTTCCCACCGCTCCGTAGGCATAGGATTTAACCAGGCCATCAGGTTGGTCACCTGCCGCAGTTTCAACAGAAAGCCCGTCGTAGACTGAATGCGAGAGAGTTGCCGATAGCCCCGCGCTGCCCCCCCATCACTGACGATGAGCACGCTGGTGTCGCTATCGATCGCTGCCAGCACCTTGCCCAGGGCGATGGGCTGGGTTAAAAAAGCATCTTGATACAGAAAGTCCCCTGGCTGGTTGTGGAAGTAGTAGGGGACGAACTGCCCCTCTGACAAAGTGCCCTCGCTACTGGCGGTCTCCACAAGGTCACGGGTGAAGCGATGGAAGGGCATCATGGAACCATTTTGGTCAATGAATAGCACTAGCCGCGCCTGGTTTTGCTCCCGACGCCGCAACACCGGAGCCAGGTAGAAGCCATTGCGGGCCGCTGATTGCACCGTTGCCTCCACATCTAAGATTGTGGCGACTCCCATGGCTACAGGCCGCCGCAAATATCGCCAGGTATAGCTCATGGACCGCCGCGACACGGGCCAATAGGCGGCTAAATCGGTGGGGTCTTCTACCTCCGCTGGGGTGAATGGTGCCCGCACTGGCTGCACCGCCACCTCCGTTGCCGTCTGCACCACTGTTGGATCGGGTTGCGGGCGGGACAGCGGCACTGATTCCGGTGATAGCGGGGGTACGGGGGGGGGGTGTCTTGGGATTTCCCCCGGAAGTGGGAGGGCTGGATCTGGAGCTAATATCGCCAACACCTCCTCCCAGATAGGGTCAAATTGACTGCGGTGGGATCTGGAACTGCACCAGAGCAGCTTCAGTGCCGATTTGAGGGCATCCGGTTGCGTCACCCGTTGCCCCCTGACCAGTGCCAAGGCGGACAGGTACTCTTGACCGCCCAAATCAAAGCCACTGCGGCGAAACCGCAGCAGGGCTTGGGTCACCAGTGCTGACAAATCTAAACTCATGTCACCGCAGGTCGTGCCGCATTGCGCCAGTCAGCTCTGAGCTTAAAGAGCAACTCGCGGTAGGGCACCGGGTTGGCATCGGCCAGAGTCTGAGGGGAGAAAGGTTGCGACCCAAACTGATTCAAAGCCCGGAGCCAATCTAGAAATTCGCTGGTACCGGGCTTCTTGAACAGGCCATCTCGGTTGCGAATCTGCAAAAATCGCTCCGTGGCCACCTCCGCCAACTCTTCCGAGAGATCCCCCAGCACCGCCTGGTGGGCAGCGGCAATGTCTTGTAACCGCTCTGTCGGGAACTCCACAAAGTAGTACAAACAGCGCCGCAGAAAGGGGGCGGGTAGATTGCCCTTTTCCTTATTGCTGGTAATGATAACAATGGGCGGGTGCTTGGCCCGTTTCACTTCCCCGGTTTCGCGAATGGTGAAGGACCAGGGTTCATCCAGCACCGCCAGCAAGTCATTGGGAAAGTCCAGATCCGCTTTGTCAATTTCATCAATCAGCACCACCGCTGGACAATTCTCACACTCAAAGGCTTTGCCTAGGGCTTTCAATTCCAGATAGTTATTGGGATTGCTGGGGTCAATGGAGCGCTGGGACTGGTCCGTTTGGCCGTCTAGCCCTTTCACCAAGTTGGCATCATGGAGCCGCAGGATGGTGTCAAATTCATAGAGCCCTTCCTGGTATTTGGTGGTGGAGCGCACATCCCAGCGATAGAAGGGCAATCCCAGTTCATGGGCCACCGCCACCGCCAGTCGAGTTTTGCCACAGCCCGCTTCCCCCTCTAGCAGCAGGGGCCGCTGGAGAAAAATGGCCAGATTAACCGCCGTAATCAATTCCTCCGAGGCCAGGTAGGGCTCGGGCCGCTGGGGCGACTCGGAATGGGCATCGGCGGGCCGATGGGCGGGGTTGCCGGTAAACGTGAGGGGGGCCATACTTACTCCGTCTGGAATGCCAGTAACTCATCAAAATACTCTTGCAGGGCGGTGCGGGTTAAGGCAGGGTCGCCATTGCTCTCTGTATAAATCAGCTCAGCCCATTGGTTCCGTTGGTGTTTAGGAAGCTGAAAGTGATCCTGGAGCCAGAGGCGAATGTCTTGCTCTGTCCAGCGTTCTAGGGGCAATTCTAAGATGCTGCGACTGTCAAACTCGTCTACGGTGCAAAAGCAAGCAGATTCGCGGCAGTCGGGGGTTAACTCACGGTTAGCCACAATCACAAAAATCACCCGAGCGTACCAATCGTCCAGAACGGACGAGAGTTGCTGCACCAGCGATCGCCAAAAGGTTTCCAGCAGCCATTCCATAAACGCCTTTTGGTTACCGCTGCCCACCGCATCCCAGTTGGTGAGGTGAATGACCACGGTGGAACTCTCCCGCAGGGAGGCACAGAGGGTTTGGGCAACAGTGGCCATGTCTGCCTCTGGGTCGCCACTGGGTTCAACCCCCAGGTACTTACCCAACAGTTTCAAAAAGGTGCGATCGTCCGTGCCACCCACCGCAGGGGAGAAGGTGATTTTGTACCAGAGGGGCGTTGTCACCCCATTTCTGAGCACGTCATCCAGTGCCCGCAGCAACAAGTCTCCAGCCATGGCGCGACTCTGCTGCATGAGCATCAGCGCTCCCCCTCCATCGAGTTGAAGGGTATCGAGAACCTGTTCGATTACTTTTCGTGCTTTGCGAAAGTCAATTCTGGGCAGGGCCTCGTCAAAATCCAGGGTCTGGCGGTTGAGGTCTTGGCCCTGTTTCTCCAGAGCTTTGAGTTGCAGTTCTTTGGCTTTGTACTTCCCTAGGAGGGTATCTCTCTGAGCTTCTAGTTTTACCTTCGCCACGGGATCGTTTGTGGTGCGGGCTGTCTCTGCACAGACACTATGCTCAAGCATCAGGGCGGCCATGTCGCGCTCTAATTCCTTTTTCTGGAGTGCGACACTTGTCAAATCAGGTTGCGGGTTGCGATCGTTCACCATCTCGCCTGTCAACTACGCCCCACTTCCAGATTGCAGGGCTTCAATGCGCTCACCAATTCTAGAGATATCCGCCAATATTTTTTGTCCTTTGGTTTGCAGCTTAATTTTGCTATCGGGATCTAGGGTGGAGCGGGCCGCTTCTTGGCAGGCTTGATATTCCGCTTGCAGTTGTACCAGTTGCGCTTGGAGGTCTTGCAGCTCTAGCTGTGCGGCTAGGCCCAGTGGTTGCGGGCGAGATCGCGCTGCTTCTGGTTTGGGTGGTGCAGAGGGCTGGGGTTCCGGTTTCACAAACAGCTCGCCGTGGTGATTTTCCTGCCATCGCAGGTACAACACCGGACGGTACCACTGATTCCCCTCCGGATCCATCCAGGTGCGCCCCGCCTGCACCGCCGCCAGAGCCGACTGCCCCCGCCCCAACACCCGATAAAACTGCTCCGCAAAGTCCTGCGCCGCCCGCACCTGCACGCTGTACTGCATCGCCACCACCGCCGGAATCTGGGCATCGATCAACTGCTGGGCAGTGCCATTAAACACCGACTTCCCCGTCACCGCCATCCCCGACTGACAGGCACTCAACACCACCAGGGCAATGCCCTGATCCGCCACCAAAGCCGCCAACCTGCGCGCACTGACAAACTCCGCCTTGCCCTGCTCATCCTCAAAGGCCAGAAACCCCTGGGCCTCCGGTAACGGCGCACCACAACGCTGACAGGTTTCCGCCTTCGTGCTGGCTTGCAAATGGCCACACACCTGACAGCGCTTGCCAAAGATGCCGTGGCCATCAAAGTGAACCACTTGCGGTGGGGTGGCCGATTCCGTCAGGTACGCACTCAGCCCGCGCCAGGTGGGGGTAGGCAACTTTTCGAGGGAAACGGATTCAGCCTTAGCAATGCCAGTTTGGATCGCCTGGGGCTCCCCATCGGACAAGTGGCCCACATCCCTAGCCCGTGGGGAAACCAACAAGACGCGCAGGCGATCGCCCAAGGGCTGCCGGGGAGGCACCGCATCATAGGCAATGTAGCGAGACAGTTGCACCCGTCGGTTTAGGAGAAATCGAGTCCCGTCGTGGATCAGTTCCCAAGGGTAATCCGCAAGGCGAGATCGCTTTGCCGCATCCGCCGCAAACTTCAGCCTGAGATGCAAAGTCGCGCTGGCATTTTCGGCTTGGCGCAGGGCAGATTGAAACGCTTGCCCGACGGGCTGATTGGGCGGCAATAGCGCCTGAAAGAGGGCTTGCCCAATCCTGGCCAAATAGTCCGGTGCAAAACTGGGATGTCCTGCGGACAAAATCCCAGCCCGCTTCATCCAATCTTGCTCACCGAGCTGGGGAAAGTGTTCAGATTTGAACCCCCCTGAACTTTCCAACCCCTTAATCACCGTCGTCCGCCAATCCTGTTCACCGTCCCAAAAGGGCAAGGCCGATTCAGACTCCGCATCACTGCCCAAGGTCGATGCAGTGACGATCGCCTTGAATCGCAGCGAATCCAGCGGCGTCAAATACAGCTCAAACAAATGGGGAGAACTGGCCATCGGGCTAGAAGCGATCGGCTAGGTTGTCCTCTGCCGCCCCGTCTTTCGTCAGGGCCTCTAAGCTGCGCGCGATCGCAGGCATGACCTGCTCCCCGCGAACATCCTTAAACCACTCCACCAGTTGGGCCTTGTCAAACAGCGGTGACAAAGACACCTTCACCGTATGGGTTTTCTCGTGGCTGAGGGTTCCGCCCGCTTCCCCCCCACCAATCGCGACCACATCAATTTTGATTCCCGCGTTGCCTTCCCGCTTGGCGGTCACCTGTAATTCCAGTTCCACCGAGTCCACAAAAAAGATGGGTGGCTCACCCTCCTTGTCTGGGGGCGTCAGCAGCTCCTTTTTGACCTGGTTGATGAGTTCAGACAGCCCAATGGGTTGAGTCATGACAGCCGTAGTTGTTTTTACCCGTTCCTAATTAAAGCGATGCATCGGCGAGGATGTCATCCTTAATAAGGAAAAATCCCTAACCTCAGTCAAAAACCTTGCCGAAAACAGGCATTTTCGGCAAGGTTGATTAAACCTGAAAGCGACGCTTCAACCATTTGGGCTATCCTCTAGCTCCGCATGGGATTACCCCGCCAGCCGTCCCCAGATCCGGGCTACTTCCGCCAGCAGGGTTTGAAAAGTTTCCCGGAAGGCCCGGTGTTCTGCTTGATTGAGGGCGAAATCGCGATCAGCCCTTTCCCGGTCACGCTCTGCCTGCTCCTGGCTTGCCCGCAAGGCTTCCATAAAAGCTAGATGTTCTGCTTCATTGCGATCGCGATCGCGATCAGCCCTTTCCCGGTCACGCTCTGCCTGCTCCTGGCTTGCCCGCAAGGCTTCCATAAAAGCTAGATGTTCTGCTTCATTGCGATCGCGATCGCGATCAGCCCTTTCCCGGTCACGCTCTGCCTGCTCCTGGCTTGCCCGCAAGGCTTCCATAAAAGCTAGATGTTCTGCTTCATTGCGATCGCGATCGCGGTCAGCCTGTTCTCGGTCTGTCTGCAAGGATTCTAGAAAAGCCTGGTGCTCTGCTTCATTGAGGGCGCGATCGCGGTCAGCCTGTTCTCGGTCTGTCTGCAAGGATTCTAGAAAAGCCTGGTGCTCTGCTTCATTGAGGGCGCGATCGCGGTCAGCCCGTTCCCGATCGCGGTCAGCCCTTTGGCGATCCGCCCTAGCATCCGCCAGTAGGTTCTCAAACCGCTGGTTTGCTTCCTGCTGTTCCCGCCTGAATTCTGCTTGGCGCTGCCTGATCTCCCCCTGTTCTTCGGCCATAGTGGTGATCATCCCCACCAAGTCGGTCACACTAGCCCGTAGCTCCTGATTGCTCTGGGTAATTTGTTCACCCTGTTGCGTTACAGACTGCCTTAGCTCAGAAATCTGTCTGCCGTTTTCCCGCACCGCCAGTAGCGTCACTTCGGCCAAAGTTTCCAAACGGTCGAGCCGTGTCTCATTCGTCGCCATCGCCTTGCCCCATCACAAGTTTTCAGATTTTAACCGTTTTAGGATAGGGGTACGGTCTCTCTCCAAAGCAGCGATAGCCCTTCTGGGCCAGTCCCTGACCACCGCCCGTCCCCGCTCTACCGCCGTTGCTACCTGGGAAAGTTCTTTAGGGGATACTTGCGGATCGCTATTCAATCGCTATTCAACAGTGAGGCTCCAAATGGGGACATTTTCTAGATTTTCTAGGGGGGTTAAGGTATAGCCGCTGGCGGCACCGTATTCTGCCATCCAGTCGGCGGGGGGATAGGCCAGAAAGTAGTCGCTATAGCCGGGGGGAACCGCTGGCATTCCTAGGGTGCTGTTGAAGGGAATGAGGGCTGTGGTGGGGGGCAGTCGGTGGGCCAAGGCAAAGCTCCAGGCATCGCTGTCAAGCAGCACTAGGGGCCGATCCCTGGCTCCTATGATCTGGGCAACGACGGGAATGTAGTGGCCGGATTTGTGCCACCAGGTGGGCGCGATCGCATTATTGCCGTAGGACAGGGCTCCGATGGCTAGGATTGCCGTCGCTACCAGGATGCCGAGGCGGCGGGATGCTCCTTCTAGCCAATGGCCCAAGCTGTAGGCCACCGCCAGTTCCGCCCCGACATAGCAGGGGGTGAAATAGCGAGGAATGCCGGACTGCTGTTGGCCGATAGCGATTTCCAAAACCGCGATCGCAGCCAGGGGAACTAGAAATAACAGCAGCGGCAGCAGCCAAGACTGGCGGGGACTGTGGCGAATACTCAGGCCAAAGCTGTAGCCCACGAGGGCCACCGTGGCGAGGACCACCAAGCCGTAGGGCCACCAGTTTCCCAGGCTGAAGTTGTAGTTCCAGTCAAAATCGATAAAGCCTCGGGTCAGGGTTAGGCCCAGATTGTGCAGTAATTCCCAGGGACTGGTGCTGGCGGATTGGACCTGCCAGCGGGTGTTGCCCGTGAGGTTGGCCCGGTAGGGGGCGATGGCCACCAGCCAGGGTAAAAAGGATATCGCCGCCGCGATCGCGGCCACCCAATACCGCCGCAGGGTCAGCGTCCAGCGGCCCCACTCCAGCCCCAGGACGTAAAGGCATTGGGCCAGCAACACCAGCGGCATATAGAGGAAGGTGTAGAGTCCCAAACTGGCGCTGAGGCCGTACAGTCCCCAATCTTGCCAGCGGCGGCGGTGTAGGGATTGCACCAGCAGCGCACTGGAGAGCACCGTGAGCAGCAGCCACAAACTATAGGGGCGGGCCTCCTGGGCGTAGAGGCCATGGAAGGGGGACACCGCCATGAGGGCTACCGCTAGCCCAGCCCGCAAGCGGCTGCGAAATAGGCCCAGGGCCAGGGCATAGAAACTGGGCAGGGCCAGCAGGCTAAAGAGGACGGCGGTGCTGCGGAGGGCGCTGACGGAGCTGCCAAAGACCCGCACCCAGAGATGGGTCAGGGCGTAGTACAGGGGCACATGGGTCGTGTCCTCCGTAATCAGGCTGTGGACCATGGCTCCTAAACCGCGATTGGGCTTCAGGGCGATCTCCTCCAGCAGATCCTCGGCGGTGGTCAGATGGGGAGGATGGAACAGAGTGGCCACCTCGCCGTTGGTATAGCCGCCGATGTTGAATTGGGTATAGACCTCATCGACCCAGAACAGTTTGTGATCCAGCCCCCAGCAGCGCAGGATAACTCCCAGGAGGATGGCCAGACCAATGGCGATGGCCAAAGGCCGGTCGGAGACTATCACCATTGGCCAGGATCTTTGGAGACGCCGTCCCACTAAAACCGCTCCAACGTCGTGAACTGGGGATCGACGGTCGCCCGTGCCCCTTCGCCACAGGTGCGGGGGGTGGGAAAAAGTTTGGTGGGGTTGGCCAACCCCTTAGGATTCCAGGCCGCCCGCACCCACTGCATGGTTTCTAGATCCGTGGGGGAAAACATGTCTGCCATATAGCACCGCTTGTCCGCACCGATGCCGTGCTCCCCAGAGATACTCCCACCAACCTGGACACAGAGTTTGAGGATGTCACCCCCCAGGGCCTCCACCGCTTCTAGCTGGCCGGGAATCTGGTTGTTGTAGAGGATCAGGGGATGGAGGTTGCCGTCTCCGGCGTGGAAGACATTGGCCACCCGATAGCCGTGCTGTTCCCCCAGGGCGGCGATTTCCCGCAGCACGTAGGGGAGTTGGGTGCGGGGAATGACGCCATCCTGCACGTAGTAGTCGGGGCTGAGTTTGCCCATGGCGGCAAAGGCGGCTTTGCGTCCCTTCCAGAGTCGCAGCCGCTCCTCGGGGTCGGCGGCGACGGTGACCTGGCGGGCTCCATTCTGGTGGCACAGGGCGGCGATGCGATCGCGGCTGGCGGCGACCTCAGCAGGTAGCCCATCAATTTCGATCAGCAAAATGGCGGTGGCATCACGGGGATAGCAGGCGGTTTGCACCACGTCCTCCACGGCATTGATGCTGAAATTGTCCATCATCTCCAGCCCCGCCGGAATGATGCCCGCGCCGATAATGTCCGACACCGTGGCCCCCGCCGCCTCGACGCTGGTGAAGTCCGCCAGTAGGACGTTGATGGCCTCTGGTGCTTTGAGAATGCGTAGGGTAATTTCCGTAACGATGCCCAGGGTGCCTTCGGAGCCGACAAATACGCCGGTCAGATCGTATCCCGGCGGCTCCGCCACCCCACCGCCGATTTCCACTACCTCGCCATTGGGTAACACTAGCTTCAGCCCCAGGACGTGGTTGGTGGTAACGCCATATTTCAGACAATGGACCCCGCCGGAATTTTCCGCCACGTTGCCGCCAATGGAGCAGACGGTCTGGCTGGAGGGATCCGGCGCATAGTAGAACCCGGCTCCGCTGACGGCCTGGGTGACCCAGGTGTTGATCACACCCGGTTGCACCGTCACCCGTTGGTTGTCCAAGTCCACGTTCAAAATCTGGTTCATGGGGGCGGTGACGATCAGTACCGCATTTTCCACCGGCAGGGCTCCACCAGAAAGCCCCGTACCTGCCCCTCGGGCTACAAAGGGGACGTTATTGCGATCGCAGATCTGCACTGCCGCCGCCACCTGCTCCGTCGTCCGGGGCAGCACCACTAGGGGAGGCCGCTGGCGATAGCTGGTGAGGCCATCACATTCATACACCAGCAGTTCCTCTTGGCGGCGCACCACCGCCTTTTTCCCCAGCACCGCCGCAAATTCCTGGGCTAGGGCGGTCCAGTCCTGAGCCTCAGGAGGCCGATCCTGGGGTAGATTCAGTTGACTCACCATCGCCGCCATCGCCCCCAACGTTTACAACCGAGGCTGCATTCTAGCCTGCCCCTTTGGAGCCCCCTTGTATAGAGACCCCTGGGTAGATCTTAGGCCGAAGATGACCGCTACGGGTCTGATTGCGGTTCCCACTCGGGTTAAGTACAGGCAAGGGGCTTAAGCCCCTTGTTCGCCGAAGTGCCATGAAGAAGTTGAGGTGTACCTCACACATTAGGGAGCCGCTATATTTCGTACCCCCACTGGGAACGGGATTTAGCTGAAACACGCCTAAATCGGTATGATCAGGCCATGGAATCTCTTACCTACTTTCTACCCCAAGTCTGGTTCGCCATTCTGGCCCTGTTTCTGTTTCTCTATGTCATGCTCGACGGCTTCGACCTAGGGGTGGGCATCCTGTCGCTGACCTCCTCGACCGAAGAGCGGCGGGGCATTCTTATGACCAGCCTGGGCAACGTCTGGGACGCCAATGAAACGTGGCTGGTGATCATGGGGGGCAGTCTCTTTGGAGCCTTTCCCCTAGCCTACGGCACCATTTTGACCGCCCTCTATCTGCCCATCTGGATCATGATTTTTGGGCTGATCTTTCGGGCGGTGGCCTTTGAGTTTCGCGAGCATTCCGACAACAAAGTATTGTGGAACCTTGCCTTTGGAGCCGGTAGCTTTATGGCCGCCCTGGGCCAAGGCTTTGCCCTGGGCGGTGTCCTGGGAGGTATTGAGGTAGATAGTGGCGGTCACTTCATCGGCGGCACCTGGGATTGGCTGAACCTGCCTTCCATCTTGATAGCCCTCACCCTGATCCAGGGCTATGTGCTGATCGGGTCCACCTATTTAATTATGAAAACTGAGGGACCCCTGCAAGCCACCCACTACCGCACCGCCAAACTCGCGGCAATCACCACCCTAATTGGGGCGTTGCTGATTACGATTACAACCCCGGTACTGATCGAATATGCCCGCGATCGCTTGTTTCAAGCGCCCCAAGTGTACCTATTTGCCGTGATTCCCCTCTTGGGACTCTTTTTAGTCTGGCAACTGATCAAGAGCCTCAATGCCGAGGCTGAGCGCGCTCCCTTCCTGTGGACGATTCTAATTTTTCTGTTGACGTTCCTAGGTCTGGCTCTGATTGTCTTCCCCTACATCATCCCCACCCAGGTGACGATCTACGCTGCCGCCGCTGCCCCTAGTTCCCTGGTCTTTATGATCATCTTTATTGGCTTTCTGATTCCCATCATGCTGGCCTACAACATTTATCAGTACGTTGTGTTTCGCGGCAAAGTTACCGGCGATCACTACGGTTAAGGGATCGGCATTAAGCGGCGGCAGTCATCCCTTTGCCCAAGGTGATTGCTAAAAACCTCAGTCTTTCCCCGGCGACAGGCCCCTAGCCCCAATGAAATAGGGTACCGATAGGAGCGGGAAGCATCTCGCCCCGGAAGTCGAGGAGTTGGACGAGAAGCAGGTAGGCGATCGCCAGAAGCAGCGACACGGCCCCGGTTAGTATGGCAACAACTTTGGAACGATCCATGGCACAGTCCTCAAGACTAGGGGGATATCGGGGATTCTGGTGTACCTCAACGGTAAACCCTTTGGGTGCTGGCGGAATATAAGGTTAAGTCACCCCACTACACTAAACGGTACAGTTACCCTAGATAGGGTTTTCGCCTCGTAATCCTCTCTCTTTTTCGGAATAAGGAACCGCTACTCTATGGCCACTAATCGCCCCCAATGGCCCCTCTCGGGAACAATGCCCTGGATTTTAGTCGGCGTCCTGATTGTGCTGGCGGGGGGAACGTTTTGGGGAGTGCGATCGCTGATCGAGGCCCGCCGAGCAGAGCAAGCGGAAACCGTGGTCCCACCCCCCCAGCAGGTTCAGGTGGCGGCCCTAGGTCGGGTGGAGCCCGCTGGCCGAGTGGTGGAGGTAGTGCCTTCAGAGAGTGGGCGTCTAGAACGATTGATGGTGGCAGAAGGGGATCAGATCACCGCCAATCAGGTTTTAGCCTATCTAGATCTCTATGATGTGCGGTTAGCGGAGCGAGACTATGCCGCCAGCCAACTCACAGAGGCTCGCGCCCTGCTAGCGGCCCAGACCCAGGCCGGAGAAGCCAACATCCAAGAAGCCCAGACCCGCATTGGGCAAATCGACGGTCCCCAGGCTGCCGCCATCCAAGCCCAACAGGACACCATTGCCAGTTTGCAGGCCCAACTCAATGGAGCCGAGCTGGATTTGGCTCGATTCCAGCGCCTGCACCAAGATGGGGCAATCTCTCGCCAAGACCTGGATCAGCAACAGACTGTGGTTACCCAACTGCGACGACAGATTGACAGCGCTGAAAACCGGAGGCGCGAACTCCAAGCTGCCCGGTCCAGCGGCCTCACCAATGCCCAGGCCCAGGTTGGTTCCCAGGCGGCAAGTCTGCAACTGGCCCAAGCTCAAGTACAGGTAGAGTCAGCGGCTCAGAATCTAGTCTTAGCAGAGGCACGACTGGCCCAAACCATTGTCCGCGCCCCTAGTGCGGGCCAGGTGCTGCGGCTCTACGGGGAACCGGGAGAGGCCATTAGCCCCAGTCAGCCGATTCTGGCCTTAGGGAATACGGAGCAAATGTATGTGGTAGCGGAGGTCTATGAGACCGATGTAGGGCTGGTGGCGGTGGGACAACGGGCCAATATCACGAGTCGCAATGGAGCCTTTGATCAAACCTTAACGGGCACAGTGGAGCAGGTGGGGTTGCAAATTTTCAAAAATGATGTGCTGGACGATGACCCCACCGCCAATGCTGATGCTCGGGTGGTGGAGGTGCGGGTACGGATTGACCAGAGTGAGGTGGTACGAGGATTGACCAATTTGCAGGTGGATGTGTTGATTGATGTGGAGAGGTGAATGGGGCGGACTCCGTTGGCTTGGCTGAATCTGCTCCACGAGCGCACTCGATTGGGGGTGGCGATCGCGGGGGTAGGCTTTGCGGTGCTTTTGATTTTTATGAATCTAGGGTTCCGGGGGGCATTGCTGGCGACCGCGACCAATATCTACGACCAGTTCAATGGGGATATTTTTCTCCTCTCTCCCCAAACGTTGGAGATTAGTTCCTCTAAGTCCTTTCCGCGATCGCGCCTTTATCAGGTAGCAGGTATCGAAGGCGTGGAGCGGGTGATGCCTCTGTATGCGGAATATCTGTTGTGGCGCAACCCCGATACTGGCGTTAGTCGGGCCATGTTCGTCTATGGCATCAATCCCCAGGATCCGGTTTTTCTGATGCCGGAACTCCAGGATGAAACTGCGATCGCATCCCTCTCCCAGCCCAACATAGTCTTTATTGACCGCCTTTCCCGCGAGGAATTTGGCCCCCAAACCACGGGCCTAGAAACCGAGGCAGGGCGGCGGCGGGTCACCATTGGGGGCCAATACACCCTTGGCGGGGGCTTTGCTGCCGATGGCACCGTGATCATGAGTGATCAGAACTTCCGGCGCTTTTTTAGCCCCCGCCCCCTCAATCTGATTAACCTAGGGGTGATCAAACTCACACCGGGCACCGACCCCAACCGGGTCATTCCCCTGATGGAGGCCCGTCTCCCCGCCGATGTCATGGTCTATACCAAAGCCCAAATCATCGACAATGACCGCCGCTTTTGGATGGAAACCACCGCCATCGGCTTCATCTTTGGTCTTGGGGTAGTCGTCTCGTTTATCGTTGGCACCGTCATCGTCTATCAGATTCTCTACACCGATATCCGCGACCACATGATGGAGTACGCCACGCTCAAGGCCATGGGCTACAGCGGCCTATACCTATTTCAACTGGTGCTCCAAGAGGCAGTAATACTAGCGCTCATGGGCTACGTGCCAGGATTGATCATCTCCCTGGGCCTCTACGAACTTACCGTCACCGCCACCGCTGGCAGCCTCCCCGTCGCCATGACCTTCTCCCGCATCATCTTTGTGTTGCTCCTCACCATCGTCATGTGTAGCGCCTCTGGCCTGATCTCCGTTCGCAAGGCCGTCACCACCGACCCCGCCGACGTGTTTTAGCATGTTGCAGCTAAATGGGATCCGGTTCCCCTTTTTCCACTGGAAAAAGGGGAACCGGATTCAAAGTTGCTCTTCCACCCTGGAATAGGAATTCAGGGTAGACACGGAATAGCTTCTCTGCGAGTGGGGTTGCACCCTGGAGAACTCTCCCTACTCCTCTTCTGGTTCGCTGCCTTCTTCTGGCTCACTGTCTACTGCTGTTGGGGCAGGCGCTGTTGGAGCAGGTGCAGTGGGCATGTCCACTGTTGAGGAGACTGGCGCTGAGGAGACCGTAGCAGCGGTCGGGGGTTTCGGGGCAGACGCTTGGGGAGGAGCAGGAACCTTGGGCTGGGGAGGCTCAGCATCGATACCCAATTGTTTCTTAGCCTGGTAGAGCAGGAAGGCCGCACTATTTTCCCCCGCGACCAATAGGGACTGACCGATTTCCCCTGCAGATTTAGGTTCGGTAGTGGTCTCTTGACTGAGTCCTTCATACCAAGTTCGACCCTTCTGTCCCAGGCTAATGGCGCTGTTCCAGAACCACTCTCCACCGACAAAGACGAAACAGATCACTAGCCACAGCAGTAGTCCCGTTTCTCGTAGGATGTCCCAGGTGAGGGTGAGGGTCTTCTTGTAGGCCGCGCCAGTGTCTGGCGCGAATAGGAGTTCCCCAACTTTACTAGCCTGTGTCTTGATTTTATCCATGGTTGTTTATCCCATTAAACCCATCACAGCAGAGGGAAAGGTAGCCAAGGAAAAATAATACAGCTAGCCTTCTCCCCAGATTTTCTTTAACACCGTCTCAGGGGTGATATCTGCCACCTTACCGCTTGATGCCGTCAATCCCACAAACCGGGTTTCCGTACCGTCTACCGGCGGTAGTCGGCGCTCCGGGACGTTACTGCCAAACAGGGCCACGGTAAAGACATTCAGCGCGATGCCCAGTTGCAGGGGGTAGCTGTCGGTGGCGATCATCAAGTTTGCCCCGGCAATCAGGGAGGCCATCTGGCCAATATTTTCGGGGCGAATCACCTTGAGATTAGGTTGAATCTGGGTTAACGCCTTGACTAGGTCAGCAGTTTCTGGCTGTTGCACCACCACCAGCGGTAGTCCGGGCTGGCGAGCCTGAAAGTCTTGGGCGATTGCGGCCCAGCTTTCCACCGGATAGAGGTCGCCTTGGGTGCCATCCACGGGACCGCCGTAGAACAGCACGTAGCCCTGATCGCCAATACCCTGCTCCTTAGTTTGGCGACCGACCCAGTCGATGTCCTTTTGGGGCACATTGATGGTGGCGGCGGGGCAGGGACCAGTAATGTCCAAGGCAGCCAGTAGGTCATGGTATTGAAAGGCTTGGTATTGCTTGGGTTTAGCCGGAACTGTAGCTGTCATTAAGACATTACTAATTCCCGTTTGATAGCTCACACGGGTGGGAATGCCACTTAGCCAAAGCATCAACCCTAGAGAGGTTTTGGGGGTGACGGTGAGAACGGCTTCAAATTCGCGATCGCGAATAATCCCCAAAAGATTGGCCCAGTCTGCCGGACTGTTGGGCTTGGAAAAGCTGTAGGGAAATACATCCTTCACCAAGGTGGAGACCCGGTAGGCCGACCCAGAGACGGGTTCCGCCACGATGGCAATCTCAGCTTTGGGAAATGCCTGCTTGATATGTTCGAGGGTCGGGAAGAAAAGAAGCTGTTCGCTAATTCCTCCCGGAACCAGAGCCAGTACGCGCATATGCTGAGTGTCCTGCCTTATCGTCCCACATTCTAGTGGAACGTGGCCCCTCCAGGTGCGTTATAGCTGACAAAGTAGGAGATAGCGGGATAGCGGGACTGTCATGCCAGATTGAAGTCACCCTATTGAAGTCACCCTGTCGGGCTATCCCTAACCCGGTATTTTTGCCGCCGAAATTCACGGTAGGGTTGGAAAATAGACCTTTATGTCGAGGAGACGCCCGTGCATTTGTTGATTCCAGCCGCCGGAATGGGACGACGCATGGGCAGCGATCGCAACAAGCTGCTATTGACCCTGCGGGGCCAGCCCATCATCGCCTGGACCCTACTGGCGGCGGAGGCAGCAGCGACACTGGACTGGATTGGCATCATCTGCCAGCCCAGCGACCGCCCGTTTCTAGAAAGCCTACTCCCCACCTTGGCCCTGACCAAACCCATTACCTTCATCCCCGGTGGCGACACACGGCAAGCATCGGTTTACAACGGCCTCCAGAACCTACCCTCAGGAGTAGAGCGGGTACTGATTCACGATGGGGCACGGTGTCTGGCGACGCCGGGACTGTTTGACCGCTGTGGGGCAGACCTCCACACCTGCCCCGGTCTTATCGCCGCTGTCCCCGTCAAGGACACCATCAAGGTTGTCGGGACCGATGGCATCATTGTCGCCACCCCCGATCGAGCCACCCTCTGGGCCGCCCAGACCCCCCAAGGGTTTGCCGTACCCCTGCTAAAACAGGCCCACGATCGCGGTCTGGCGGAGGGCTGGGCCGTTACCGATGACGCCGCTCTGTTTGAAAAAATCGGCCTGCCCGTGACCATCGTGCCGGGGGAGGAAACCAACCTCAAGATCACCACCCCCAGCGATCTTGCGATCGCAGAACGGATCCTAAGCGATCGGGAATTGGACGATTCCTCGTCCTCAGTGGGGTAGATATGACCACGCCCGCCCTCCTGAATAAAGCTTCTGACTTTGATTGTCCACAGCCCCTACCTCATAGGGTGCCCAATACGGGATGGTAGCTTCTTCCCAGTTCAAGTTTTGCGATACTCTGGGCTGACGGTTCTGACCAGTCAGGAAAGTATGTGAGAAACGAGGCCAACAGGACAGATCAGGAAGATGAGCACTGGAAACAGATGCTCCAAAATGCATCTCCAACACAAGATCCCCCTCTCCAGGCTAGAACCTACCTCCGAGCTTGGCGCACTAAGGCCCAGCCTGTCCTGTTGAACTGTGCAGATGGAGGGCAGTACATGGTGAAAGGTCGTCAAGCAGGCCGCCAAATTATCAATGACCAAGTCGTCGCCCGTCTCGGTACGCTTCTTGGGGCTCCTGTTGGAGAGCCAAAACTGATTGATGTTCCTTCAGCGTTAATTGAGATTGAGCCAAACCTGTCTCATCTTCAACCAGGGATCGCCCACGGCACCCGATTCATTCCAGACTGCATGGATCAGCCTGAGCTAATTGCCACCAGTCAGCCGGAGAACCGCTCGCGTCTGGCCAGGTTAGCTGTGCTTTATGCTTGGGTAGTTCCAGGTGACTGGCAATTCCTCTTTAGCAAGTCTCCCCCTCGGCTGGTCTACTCAGTGGATCATGGCCATTTTTTCCCTGGTGGCCCAGAGTGGACGGTCAGAGATCTCCAACAGGCTGCTCCCCCCTATCTTCCTTCGTGTTTTTCTGTATGTGCTCTGACTCCTGAGGATTGGGTAGAGGCATTGCTAGCTTTATCCCAGATCCCTGAAGAGGAGATCGTGCATACAGTAGCCGCCATCCCAGAGGAATGGGGGCTTACAATCGAAGAGCGAGTGGTATTGGTGCAGTACTTGCTATATCGCCGGAGCGAGTTGCCTAGCACCCTTCAGGCAGAGGAATAGAGGACAGAGCCATGGTGAGTCGTTATAGCGTGATTCAATATGTGCCCGATCCGATCTCTGATGAGCGCATAAATTTTGGGGTTGTAGCGTTTGATGAAGATAGGGTACTGGTGCGATTTTTGGCGGGCTGGGAGCGGGTACGTTGTTTCGGCCACCGACAAGATTTGCCGCTTCTGAAGGATTTTGCACGGCAGATGGAAGCCTCAGCAAAATTGGGGCAAGTGTTTCCAGGAGATCAGCCTAACGGTTTACCAAGACATGAACGGTTACTGAAAGTAGCTCAGGGGTCGATGAACGCGATTCAGTTTACGGAGCCTAAGGGCTCACTGGAGCCAACGGAAAACCTGCTGGAGGATATGGCTCAAATCTATCTGAAGGAGATGGAGCAGCAGCCAAAGGCCCGAGATCGGCAAGCCGCTGCTCGGATAACAATCAACATTGTTCGCGATCTTTTGATCCGGCAAGTTGGTCCCGAGAAGGCCAAGGGGCTATTAAAGAGAAAATATGAGCTGTTGGGACGTCATCAAGCCCATACGTTTGACGTAGCAGTGGCTAATGGTAAACCCTGTTTTGCCGCTCACGGCATTTCGTTCGAGGTGCAGCCCCCCGAAACAGTGAGAGATGCTTTGGCCTGGATGATTGCAGATGTGAAAGAGTCTTCACCTGATTTTCCGTTGGCGGTAATGGCCTTGCCACCGAAGCAGGCCATACCAGATTATGACCGCTTGGTAAAACTGTATGAGGAAACAACCCATACCTATACAACGTTAGGGGCTCGGGTTCTTGAAGTACTGCAAGGCGAGGAACAGCAGCTGAGTTCCTGGGTTGTCGGACAATTAGAGCGCATTAACGGATGAATTCCTGGTTATGGGACTGTAACCGCCCCATAACCAGGAATCCGACTTGGATTGCCCACAGCCCCTAGGACCGCAGGGCGTAAATCAGTCCACTATTGTCGCGCCAACTCAACATTTTCCGGTCCCCTCTCCCCGTGGGCTACTGTGTATACATAAGTCTTCGGTTGAGTCTTGTTTAGGGTTTGATCCCCCCAACCCCCCTTTTCAAGGGGGGCAGTCCTATCCAGAATTGGAGTAGCCCCCTTGAAAAGGGGGCGGTGATCGCGGGGGATTCGCCAAAATGTGACTGCTCAGAGAGATGTGTGTACACAGTAGCCCCGTGGGAGAGGGCTAGGGTGAGGGGCCGAGGTGTACCACGATAAAACGGCCAGAGTATTTACGCCGCACAGCTCCTAGGACCGCAGGGCGTAAATCAGTCCACTATTGTCGCGCCAACTCAACATTTTCTGGTCCCCTCTCCCCGTGGGAGAGGGCTAGGGTGAGGGGCCGAGGTGTACCACGATGAAACGGCCAGAGTATTTACGCCGCACAGCCCCTAGTCACTGCATCCCAGGACAAACAGATCATCCGGCACAGAGCAGTTTTTGGGGGGAGAACGCTTTTCCGGTTTACTCCCCTGACACCTATCCCCCAGAATTTTCAAGCTGAGGCTCTACAATCAGTAATCGACCGCTGCGGATTCCCTGAGTGTCCCCCGGCTGGAAATCAGCTCCGGAATACCCCCAGATTCCATCTGCGATCGCTACTGTATTGACAACGTTTTAGGGATATCGGCCATGCAACCCCCGCTGCCCCTCGGCACTGTGCTGCAAAATCGCTACCGTGTAATCAAACTGCTGGGACAGGGAGGGTTTGGCCGTACATACCTGGCAGAAGACCAAGGGCGCTTTGACGAACAATGCGCCATCAAAGAGTTTGTCCCCCGCCAGGGAGAAGACCACTTCTCCAGCAAGGCCACAGAATTATTTCAGCGAGAAGCGGCGATCCTGTACCAAATTCAGCATCCCCAGATTCCCCAGTTTCGGGCCACCTTTGAGATCGAGCAGCGGTTGTTTCTGGTGCAGGACTACGTAGACGGCACCACCTACCGGGATCTCCTTAACGAGCGCCGCCCCCAAGGCATCTCTTTCTCCGAATCTGAAGTGCGGGAATTTTTGCGGCAGATGCTGCCATTGCTGGCCCACATCCACGCCAAGGGTATTATCCACCGAGATATTAGCCCCGACAACGTGATGTTGAGAAACAGCGATCGCCTGCCCGTCCTAATTGACTTTGGGGTGGTGAAGGAGGTCGTTACCCGCATTCAACTGACGGAAACCACCGTCCCCGCCACCACCGTAGGCAAGGTTGGCTATGCCCCCAGCGAACAAATGCAGTCCGGTCGCGCCTATCCCAACAGCGATCTCTACGCCCTAGCGGTGACCGCAGTTGTGCTCTTAACCGGGCGTGAACCCCAAGACCTATTCGATGATGTCAACCTCACCTGGCACTGGCAGCGGTATGCCAATGTCAGCCCCGATCTGGCCCAGGTTATAAACAAAGCTTTAAGTTATCGCCCCGGTGATCGCTTCCAGTCCGTCAGTGAAATGGCCCAAGCCTTAGGCGGTGCCCCCCTCGGCCCGATCGCGACATCCCCCGCTGCCTTTCCAGCGACGCCTGTACCGCCCTCTTCTCAGATGCGGACCATGGCCGTGGGCCGACCCTACCAACCCACTACAGGCGTCGCTCCTGGAGCCCGCCCCACCCACGCTGCACCGCCGCCAATGGTGGCAGAGGACAGCTCCGTTTGGGAAAATCCCTGGGCCGTTGCCGCTATGGGGGTGGGCCTTGCCGTGGTGGCGGGCATTGGCGGTTGGGGGGTAGTGAATGCCCTCAACCAGAGTGAGCCCAACACGACCCCTCCATCTCCCACCCTCACCCTAGAGCCAGAAACTACTAGCCCGACCCCCGACCCCTCACCTACGCCCACAACTCCAGCAGAGCCCGTGGAGTACAGCCAACAGCTCAACCTGCGGGGGGGAGAGTCAACGGAGGTGGAGGGCAGCCTGCGGGCCAATGAAACAGTGAACTACCGCTTCCAGGGACAGCAAGGCCAAACGCTGCGGGCACAACTGGCAGGAGAAGGGGTGCTATTAACGGTGCTGGCCCCCAACGGCAATCCGGTGGATGGTCAGGCCAGTCGGGTTCTGGGCTGGACGGGGCCGCTGGAGTTCACAGGGGAATACGTGGTGCAACTTAAGCCCGTAGAGGGACTAACCCAGAGCAACTACGCCCTGACTGTAGCCTTGGAGGATCCGGCCCCAGAGCCGGAAGAACCGACCCCTGGCCCCCCTGAATCCCCCCCTGAATCTGCTCCCAGCATCTCGGAACAGCAGGTCAGTATTCCCCAGGGGGAAGAAAGCCTTTTAGTTTCTAACCGAGTGGGGTCGGGTCGGATTCAGCGCTATGTCATCAATATCCAGGAAGGCCAGACCCTGACGGTGAATGTAGAGGATGCGTCAGGTCCGGTCCTGTTTGCCATTAATCAACCCTCGGGGACGCTCATTCCCGATGCGGAACGGATTCGGTTTTGGCAGGGAAAGGTGCCTTTGGGAGGTGCATACGCCATTGATGTCAGCGCCCCTCGGGATGCCGAGTTCACCCTACGGTTAGGGGTGCGAAATTGATCCCGGCAGCGATGGATCGGGCACTGCTGATCGCAGGCAGTGACACGGATGTGGGTAAAACCGTGGTGACTACAGCCCTGCTGGCCCATGGGCTGCGCTATGGCGATCCGGCGGAAATCGCGGTCATGAAACCTTTGCAGACGGGCTATGGGGATCGGGAATGCTACAGTCGCCTTTTCCCAGACCTGACCCAGAATCCTGCCGATCTCAATCCCCTCTGGTTTTCAGCCCCCCTGGCTCCTCCTCTAGCCGCTGACCAAGAGGGACGCACTATTGACCTAGCTCCAGTTTGGGAAGCACTGCAAAGACTTCTAGGGCAGCACCAGCGGGTTCTAGTAGAAGCCTTAGGGGGGCTGGGCTCTCCGGTCACCCATGAATGGACAGTGGCGGATCTGGCAGCAGCATGGCACCTGCCTTTGGTACTCGTCATTCCCGTCAAGCTAGGGGCCATCGCCCAGACGGTGGCCAATGTGGCCCTAGCCCGTCAGCACCACCTATCCCTCCGGGGTCTGATCCTCAATTGCCGCACCCCAGAGGCGGAAACCCAGCAGGACGTTTGGGCTCCCATTCCCCTGCTGGAAAATCTTACCCAAACCCCAGTTTTGGGGGTTCTACCCTGGCTGGAGGCCCCTCGCGATGCTCAGAGGGCGTCCCAAATGGGCTACCGGGCGGCCCTAGAGGTCGCCGCCACTCACCTCAATCTAGACGCCCTCTGGACGCCCTCAGACCCTGCAATTGTTAAAGGGGGTTAAGATCCCTAGGGGCTTCACCCTTTGTAACCAGAGGGGAACGGGGGCTAATGTCCGGGGCAATCGATCCCCCACTGAACATCTAATACCGATCCCCTGGAATTGTTACTAGAAAAACAATTCAAGCCCTGCAATGGTTAAGACACCCCGATTTCTTCACAGAACCTTCAACCGAGAAAATACGGGTACGCCAGAAAATTTACTTACCATAGAGACTGGGATCACACACAGCGGGGAGACAGGCTTTCATAATATTCTTAAGGCTTTAGGGGCTGAAGTCTGAATAGGTAATCATTGATAGAAGGGTGCACCCTACCTATCTACCCTTAGCCGATCGAGGGGCTGGTCTACCCGTAGCATTCCCAAATTGGTGTTGACAAAAAGCATTGATGAAACCGAAAGGATCCCCCCGCCTGCGATGGGCAGCGGTCCTCAAGCTTCAAAGCTGTTATTTGAAACTCCCTCTTATCAAAGAATTGGTTGATAACTTCGATGCTCCCCACGGTTTTCCCCACACTTACGGCCCAGTACGCTAGCGTTCGCCTTGCCCTGCGATCGCTCCAGCCCCAACTCATGACCTGGCGACGGCAAATTCATCAGCGCCCAGAGTTAGGCTTTCAGGAGGCCCAGACCGCCCGGTTTATCTGCAAAAAGCTCACCCAATGGGGCATTGAATACCAGTCTGGTATGGCCAAGACTGGGGTGGTCGCCGTGATTCCTGGCGATCGGCCCGGTCCCGTCCTGGGTATCCGGGCGGATATGGATGCCCTGCCGATCCATGAGCTAAATGAGGTTGACTATCGCTCCCAGCACGATGGCGTCATGCACGCCTGCGGCCATGATGGCCATGTTGCGATTGCCCTTGGCACCGCCTACTACCTTTCCCAGCATCGAGATAGCTTTGCAGGGACGGTGAAGATCCTCTTCCAGCCTGCCGAAGAAGGGCCAGGGGGAGCTAAGCCGATGATCGAAGCCGGAGCCCTGGAATCGCCGCGAGTGGATGCCATGATTGGTCTCCATCTGTGGAATAACTTGCCCCTGGGAACCATTGGGGTGCGGACTGGCCCCATGATGGCGGCGACGGAACTCTTCCATTGCTCCATTCAGGGCCAGGGAGGTCACGGTGCTATCCCTCACCAGACGGTGGACTCCATCGTGGTTGCCGCCCAGATCATTAACGCGCTCCAAACCATCGTGTCTCGGAATGTTGATCCCTTGGCGGCGGCGGTGGTCACTATTGGTAAGTTGACGGCGGGAACGGCTCTGAATGTAATTGCCGACAGTGCCCACATGAGTGGGACAGTACGCTACTTCGATCCCAGCTACCGCGACTTCTTTGCCCAACGGCTGGATCGGGTCATTGGGGGCATCTGCCTCAGCCAGGGGGCCACCTACACCCTCGATTATCGAGCTCTATACCCCGCTGTAGTTAATGATCCCGATGTGACCGATATGGTGCGCTCGGTGGCCCTCTCGGTAGTAGAGACGCCTGCGGGGGTGACCCCTGACTGTCAGACCATGGGGGGAGAAGACATGGCCTTCTTTTTGGAGGCGGTGCCGGGATGCTACTTTTTCCTAGGGTCTGCTAACCGCGATCGCAATCTCACCTACCCCCACCATCACCCCCGTTTTGATTTCGATGAAACTGCCCTGGCCATAGGGGTAGAAATGTTTGTGCGCTGTGTAGAAACCTTCTGTGTTCGTTAAATTCTGGCAAGGGCTACGCTGTCTCTAGAGTTCCCCGGTAAGCTAGGGAAGACTTTGGGTTAAAGCCCACTGGGTAGGCATATTCAGGTAGGTGTAGACAGCAATGAAGCGACGCACATGGTGGTGGTTGGGTCTGGCGGCAATCGCCCTCATCTTTACCTTGGTTTGGCGGGTGCCTGCGGCCTCCGTAGCGATAGCGGAACCCCCCGCAGCTTTGATAGCCCAAGAGCCAACGCCTGAAACTGAGGCTACCGAGACCACTGAGACTGAGGCTACCGAGGCCACTGAAACTGAGGCTACTGAAACTGAGGCTACTGAAACTGAGGCTACTGAAACTGAGGCTACTGAGGCCCCTGAGACTGAGGCTACCGAGGCAAATTCTGCCTTTCCCCTCAGCGGCACCTATGAAGATCCCCGTAATCGGTTTCAGATTGGCTTAGCCGAGGGCTACGCCGTGAGCACGGCAGCAGGGTCTTCTTTGTTCACCTCACCGGATGGCAGTTTGGCCTATAGCCTCATTCATGCTCCCCTCAATAGCGAAACACCCCTCTCGGAAATTGGTCTGGTGGAACTGGCTCGGCAGGTGTTGGGGCGAGGCGAAGGGTTTCAGACCCAGACATTTCAGCCGATCTCAACGGGACTTCAAATTGCCTGGACGGGTCAGTTCACCCAGGGTATGGCTCCCCCAGCCCCCATTAGCGGTACGATTGTGGCCCAGCAGCGAGGAGCAGCGGTGTACCTGCTAGTCGTAGCCGCCCAGGATGCCGCGCTAGAGCAGTTGCCTGAAGCGACATCGGCCCTAGTGGAAAGCCTCACCATTCTGTAACCCGCCTGTAACCCGAAATCCGAGCCATCCTGAAGGCTCTATGGCAGCGAAGATCCATGGCAGTCAACACTAATGCTGAAATTTCCCGCCTGCGGGAGTTAATGCCCGCTTCAGGGCGAATGAACACCCGTCTGATGCTGGATGATCGCCTCACTAGCGTGATTGAAACTCCCTTTCCCCGTCCCTGGCATCGCAGTCACCCGATTACCCTCAACTGGGTACTGTGGCAGGAAATGTCTCTGCCCCAGCGAGATCTGTTGTTTTTACAGGCGGTCTGCTGGCTTAGTTCCGTCCGCCTTCTAAAGCTGGAACCCTATCAAGGGGTGGTGGCAGCGGGAGCCGTGATGGGGATCTTTGAACTGATTCAAGGGGATGTGGTGGGCACTCTAGCCGGGGGTGGCTTAGCCGCGATCGCGGCGAGCCAAATCTGGCGCAGTCGTCAGGGAGCCCAGAGCCAAATTGAGGCGGATGAGGCTGCAATTCGTGTGGCCCAACGACGGGGCTACAGTGAGCAGGAGGCGATTCAATATCTGCTCACTGCCATTGAAGCAGTCCCCGTCATTGAGGGCCGGGGAGTTCTAAATTATCTGGAACTACTGCGAACCCAAAATTTACGGATGCGGGTCCAGAAGACTGCGGCCACCTATGAATAGGTGATTCCCTTACAGAAAGAAGGGTTTCCGCTTTGACAACGAGGTAAATTACTGCCACCGTCCAGTATTAGTAGTGGTACGACATAGCTAAAATAGTGCATTACTGCATTACTTAGGGTGGGCTTTGCCCACTAAAAAGGAATTCGCTGGAATTTCTAAAGCACAGTTTTAGCTGTGTCAAACCAGTAGGATGCGTTAGGTGAAACCGTAACGCATCTTAGGGTGTTCAACTCGGAAGGCTGAGTTTCCTAACCTCCCGTATCAATCCTCCGCCTCTAATTTCGCTTGGAGCGCAGCTAATTCCTCTGGGGTCATCTCCTCTAGACGCTTTCGCAACACCGCGTCCTCGTAGTCCTGAAGTTGTTGGTTGTAGGTCATATCGCGATTCACCACCCGGAAGAGGTAGGTGGCGATCCAGCCCAGCAAGCCGCCAAGAAAGAGTACCTGACTCCAGATTCCCGCCGAGAGGGTATCTAACCCCGCCAGCCGCAGACCCAGGTAGAGCACCCCACCCACGGTAAAGATGCCAACGCCAATGCCAATTACATCAATGCGGCGCATGGCTAGGGCTTGAGGGGACGGGGCTGGGGACGAAAATTCACAAAGGGACTCAAGAGCAACATACCGGGAAAGAAAGCAAATACTAGGCCATAGACCAAGGTACGCTCCACAGAGCCCATAGTGTGCCATCGCACCTTGAGGTAAAACAGCAGCGCAGCGGGCACCACTAGGAGGTACGCACCCCCTAGCACCCCGTAGGTGGCCAAGGCCAGCAAAGTATCGGGGGATAGGTTGAAATTGCTCAAAAGGGACATGGCACTTAATTCTGAAGAGCATGAAGTCCCATTCATTTTAAGGGCTATTGACCGATACAATGGAAAGCCAGCACGGCAACCTTACCCGTTGTCTGCGGGGGCGTGGCGGAATGGTAGACGCTACGGACTTAGGAAAACTGGGCCTTGGTGGAGAAACCTGCCAAGTGGATGCTCTCAAACTCAGGGAAACCTACCTCTAGGCTGTCAACGCAGTCTAGACATGGCAATCCTGAGCCAAGCCAGGGATACCCCCTGGAAGGTGCAGAGGCCCGACGGGAGCTACCCTAACGTGTCAAGACGAGGGTAAAGGGAGGGTCCAATTCTCAAAGCCAGAGGTGTAGAACGGGCGAATAAGCGCGATCGCACTTTTCGGCAGCAGCGAAAGCTGCGGGAGGATGAAAATCCGTTGACCGCAAGGTCGTGAGGGTTCAAGTCCCTCCGCCCCCATGTAATTTGACAGACCAAATGGCGCTGGAGTCCCCGGACCCCAGCGCCATTTTACGGAATACGGGTCAATGGGGCTGGGGTCAAGTGGGGCTCATCTTCACGGCTATGGAGTCGGAGCAATTGACCCGCGTAATTCCCGTAATTATTGACAGGGGCCTCCATTTCCATCCAGGAAGATCAATAATGGGGGCATCCGTAAAAACGCCTATAAAACTACGGAATATGCGATCGCGCCCTTGTTGATCTCCATAGATTCCCTATTGACGGGTTCCGAATCCATATCCTTGAACGATACCGAAGTCAGTAAAGACCGCTAGGATGGGCCTACGTTGCTACCGTTTTCCGGTTCTGGAACACTCAGGGATCTATACCAAGTCCAGAAGTGGAGTTCCCCCACCGGGAAAACTCCACTTCTGGACTTGGACAAGGTTTATATCACTCCATATCTAGGCGTCAGCTCATAAGTTCATGGAAAGGATCCCCGTCACCGTGTTGGATCGTAGCCAATCAAACTCCTTCCGTTCCAGCAGTCGTGCCGAACTGACTCTTCAGCAGGCACAGCAGCAGATCTTCGATTTTCTCTTAGACATCGTGCGTTATCAGCCGTGGGACGTCGTGGTGGAGGAATTCAAGCGGCTATTTTTCAACCAGGGGGATACCACTAGCTCCGAAGCGGAGGCCGGACTCTACGCCATCCTGTTTACCAACTCTGAGCCCGACTTTCACAACACCCTCAAGCGCGCATGTTACATCCTGGTCAACAACTGGGAGCTAGCTCGAAAATACGAGGCGATTCAAGCCGTCGTAGCCCTGTTTCAAGACACAAGCCTTACCCGCCAGACCTTTTCCCCCACACTCAAGCGGCTACGGGAATGGCTACAGCATTTTGTGAAGAGCAGTGATTACCGCGATCTCCAACTTTTTGCCGCTCGGTTTTCAGAGGAAGCCAAGACGACACCCTGGACCTCTCGTTACACCCCCTATCTGCTAGTGGATCAGTATATGAATACTGACAATCCTCAAGAGCAGCGAGAGGCGGCGCGGACCTTATCCCGGCGGTTGAAGGACAAGTACAAGTTTGACCTAGCCATGTACACGGCCCACTCCCAGTCGGCCTTGGCAAAACAGCGGGTACTGCAAAATCCGACCGCCCTGGGAGATAGTGCTCTGCGCCTCATCAAAACCATCGTGGCCAAGCGGGGGCGGTTTAGCTACCGCAACTTGGCCCACTTGTTTTTGACGCAAACCGAGGAACTCAGCTATCGCCGTTTCAAGCGGAGTCTGATCGAGTATTTGATCTATTCCGCCCATGAACCCCAGTTGGTCAAGACCCTCAAACGCCACCTGCATCTGCGTCTCGACCCCCTCTACCAGGAATACGATGACGATATTGTCGATTCCTCCCTTATATTGCGAACCTGCAATCGGGTCATCGATTATTTGATGACGGAGGATAAAAAGTCTCCCTCAGAACTCTTTACACTGCTGCTGTCCCAGAGCAGTTCTTTGTCCCTGGCGATCGTCCTGCTTAAAATTATCCTGATCTCCCGCAACTCTCACCCCTACCTAGAGGGCCGCATTGCCAGCCTGATCTGGTACTACGATCAGTTCCCGCCGGATCAATGCGCCTGGGTCATTAACTTTCTGGAGGTTTTCCAGGTCACCTTTGCCATCTATGCCGAGAATGTGGAGTACAACCTGATCAATCCTCAGGATCCGAACGGAAAAGTGGAGTGGTCAGCGGAGGCGCTGGAAGCCTGCCGAGTATTTTCCCAATTGACGGCGTCCCAGTGGGGACATCAGGTCAAGGTGGCTTCCCCACTCCTTGAGGCCGACGGCGGTTAGGTAAATTTTGACGGGTCAAAGACCCGTCAAAATTTACCCCCAACTAAACTTCAGGATTTACTTCAGGATTTCGATCACCCAGCAATCATTAATTGACTGAGCACTACGCTTTTTCTGTGGGGGTAGTGCTCAGGTGGCATGGCAGATTGGGATTTTCCCCAGCTTGGCTCTGCTGCCACTGGCAGAGAGCTTGGAGATGGACGGTGCGCCAGGGAATCTGGTGCTGGCGGGCAAGGCGGGCACAGTCTTCGTATTCTGGGTGAGCATTAATCACTACAGTTCCGTGGGGATCAAAGGCGATTTTGATCCCCACGGGTCCCCAGGGGGTAATTACGGTGCGGTGTTCTCGTCCCAAGCGCAGGCGCTGTTGCTCTTGGCGGCGAATGCCCAGGGTTGTGGTTTCCTGAAATAGGATCTCCTCACACTGGGGCACCTGATCCGGGTAGGTAATCACGGTAATCAGGTGGCCAGGGCGGGATTTTTTCATGGTGATGGATTGGGTGAAGACATCCAAGGCTCCGGTCTGAAGCAGGCGCTCCCCCACATAACCGATAGCTTGGGGGGTGAGGTCATCTACTTGAGTTTCCAGGACCACTACGGTCTCGATGCCTGCTGCTGCCTCTGTTTTTTTTTCTGGGGTTTTCTCTGGGATTGTTTTTGGAACTGCCTCTGGATCTGGTGTTACGGAATCTAGCATTACAGGATCTGGTGTTACGGGATTCGAGGAGACTGGGATATATGGAACTGGAGTGGGCATGGACTGCGATGGCCTGTTGGGAACAGTTCCTGACCCTTGCGAAATTTCCTCTCCAACCCTCTCCCCTAGCCACAGCCGCAGCATATTGGGCAGGGCTAAGTCTCGATTGCCCGCCCCTAGACCGACCCGACGCAGCACCATAGCGGGAGCTGATCCGAAACTTTGGCATAGGGTGGTTGCGATCGCGGCCCCTGTTGGCGTCACCAGTTCTCCCTGAAGCCCATTGCTGTAGAGGGGGGCTTGGGCCATGGCCATTAACGCCAAGACAGCGGGAGCGGGCACGGGCAAGCGCCCATGGGCTGCCCGCACCGTTCCCGAGCCCGTAGGCAGGGGACCGCAGTACAGTGCCTCTATCTGGAGCCAATCCAGCCCCAAGCAGGTACCAACAATATCCACAATGGCATCGGTAGCTCCCACCTCATGGAAATGGACCTGACTGGGATCAATTCCGTGGACGGCCCCTTCCGCCTGGGCTAGTCGCTGAAAAATGGCTAGGCTCCAGGTGACCACACGGGGCGGCAGAGGCGCAGCCTGGATCAGGGCAGTGATTTCCGCTAGGTGACGGGGCGGTGGTAGCAGAGAATCGACTCCATGGCCAGGGTTCGGGTTGGAGATATGGCCATGATCGTCGTGGGAACTGTGGCCATGCCCCTGAACCTGAACCGAATTAGGAGCGTAGTTGGGACCATGGCTGTGCCCATGATCCGGATCTGAATGGGGACCATAGCCGGGATTCTGCCTGGAATTTTTCCCTAAGTGAACCTGGACCTGGGTAGCGGCTAAGCCGTTGCGATGAACCGTCTCAGCGGTCAGGTCGTAGACTTCCGAGAGTTGGAGCAGGGCTAGTTGGGCTTGCAGGTAGGCCAAGGGCACCCCCGCGTCCACCAGCGCCCCGAGACACATATCCCCAGAAATCCCGGTGGGGCAGTCCAGGAAAGCTAACGTTTTCATGCGATGCTCTATTTCCCTAGCGGCCAGCTTTCATTATGGAAGCTGGCTAAGGAAGCGAGCTATGACTACGTTCTATAAAATTCATCCCGACAGTCCTCAACGGCGCAAGATAGATGCCGTGCGAGACGCCCTGCGCCAGGGGGCGGTGATTCTTTACCCCACTGATACGGTATACGCCATTGGCTGCGACCTGAGTGATAAGGCGGCGGTGCAGCGAGTCCGTCAACTCAAGAGTCTTGCCAACGAGAAGCCCCTCACCTTTCTCTGTTCCTCTCTGTCGAATATTGCGGCCTATGCGGAGGTCACAGACCCCGCCTACCGGATTATTCGCCGATTGATTCCTGGTCCCTATACCTTTTTGCTTCCTGCCAGCAAGCAGGTGCCCAAGTTAGTCATGAGTCCAAAGCGACGCACCACCGGCATTCGGGTTCCAGACCATGCCATTTGCCAGGGGCTGCTCTCGGCCCTAGGGAATCCTATTATTTCCACCTCGGCACTGTCGCTGTTGGGGGAAGACCATGGCCCAGAGGGGGCAACTCATGCCTCTAAGGCAGAACTTTTTGATCGGGTGGGGGGCCAAGTGGATGTCGTTGTGGATGACGATCGCGATCTGAGCTATGGCCTGTCCACAATTCTGGACCTGACGGCGACCGATGTGCCGCTGTTGGTACGACAGGGGTTGGGCTGGGAGGCAGCGGTGGAGCAGGGGGCGGTGATGGAGTGATGGGGTGATGGGGTATTGGAGTGATGGGGTATTGGGGTGTTGGGGTATTGGGGTGATGGAGTGATGGGGTGATGGAGTGATGGGGTATTGGGGTGTTGGGGTAAATCCCGTAGGGGCGGGTTTAGCTCGTGTCTACTGGGAAATCCCAAATGGGAGGCTCAAAACCCGCCCTACCCAGTGCCGGGTAATCCAGGATTGAAGTTAATTCCGTAGGGGCAATCCCTTGCCTGTCCTGTTCGCGTAGCGGCTCCGCAGGAGCAACGGAGTCGTATAGCCCTTCGGGCATGGCTAACGCTAGGGCGGAGTCTGACCGGAGGGCATAGGATGCTTGCCCTTGTGGCGGGTGACCGATGTGGGGGAGTGGGGGAGTGGAGGCGCGGTAAGGGCGAGCGGTGCTCGCCCTGCCAGGGAGTGGGGGGGATTTTTGAGTTTTGAATTTTGAATGTCTCGTAGGGGCGGGTTTAGCCGGGATTGGGTGGGTGATTCAGGAATGGGCTAGCAAAACCCGCCCTGCCCCGTACCGGGTAATCCAGTCGTTTCGTTTTGAATTGAATTTCCCGGTAGGGGCGCGGTTTCCGCGCCCAATGCAGGATGTCACCGTAGGGGCAGGTTTGGCTCGGATCTAATGGGGAATCCGGGATGGGAGGCTCAAAACCCGCCCGGCTGTTGCCGGGTGACAGGTGGTGGGGTGATGCCGCGAATGGTAGGGGCGCGGTTTCTGCGCCTAATGTAGGGGGTGACAGGGGGGGATGGGGTGATGTGTCAGTATGGACAACGATGTTATGAGTTATGAGAACTGTCTATGACCGCGATAGTCACAGACTGGCCCATTGGGGCCATCGCGCCTTCCCTGATGCTGCTGGCAGAGACGCTGACGGAGCCTGTTTCCTCCATGCCCTTATGGCAGGCCGTTGTGATTGGCATTGTCCAGGGTTTTACGGAATTTCTGCCCATTAGCAGCACTGCCCACGTCAAGATTATCCCGGTGCTGCTGGGGTGGGGTGATCCGGGAGTGGCCTTTACTGCCGTGATTCAACTGGGCAGTATTGCCGCCATGCTCTGGTACTTCTGGGATGATTTATCCCAGGTGACGTTGAATATGGTGCGGGCAACCCAGCGACGAGACTGGGTTTCTGTGGACTTTCGACTGGGGCTGGGGATTCTTCTGGGCACGGTGCCGATTGTATTTTTTGGGCTGCTGGTTAAGGTTTTTGTGCCCAACTATGATGAATCGATTCTCCGTAGCACGGCGGCTATTGCCATCGCTTCCATCGTTATGGCCCTATTTTTAGCAGCGGCGGAGCAGTGGGGCCAGCGAGGGCGGGGGTTTGACAAATTGGGCCTCTGGGACGGGATTTGGATGGGAATTGCCCAGGCTTTAGCCATTATTCCCGGCGTATCGCGATCGGGTTCGACCCTGACGGCGGGGCTGTTTATGGGGCTGGAGCGGTCTACGGCGGCGCGGTTTTCCTTTCTCTTAGGGGTGCCCGCCATTACCCTGGCGGGGCTGGTGGAGCTAAAGGACTTGCTGGAGAGCAATATGGCGGGGATTGGCTGGCTGTCCCTGATCGGTGGACTGGCCGCGGCGGTGGTGTCTTCCTATGCTGCGATCGCATGGTTGATCGAATTCCTCAAAAGCCATAGCACCTGGGTCTTTGTGTGGTATCGCCTGGGCTTTGGGGTGGCACTGTTGGCGGCTATTGCCCTGCAACTCATGCAAAATGTGTAGGGTGATGATCTGTCCTCGGAATTTCGACAGTTATGAGTACCCTCTCAATTCAGCCAGCGGTGGTGACCCAGGTGATACCGGACTCGATTGCGGCGGAGTTGGGCTTTGAATCGGGAGATCGGCTGGTGTCCATCAATGGCCAGCGACCTCGGGATTTGATCGACTACCAGTTTCTCTGCGCGGAGGAGGAGCTGACCCTAGAGGTGCTAGACGCGGCGGGGGAAACCCACACCGTTGAGTTAGAGAAGGACTACGACGATGATCTGGGGCTGGAGTTTGAAACTGCCCTCTTTGATGGGCTAATCCAGTGCAATAACCGCTGCCCCTTTTGTTTCATCGACCAGCAGCCCCCCGGTAAGCGGGGCACGCTGTACCTCAAGGATGATGACTACCGCCTCAGTTTTCTCTATGGCAGCTATCTGACCCTGACCAATTTGCCCCCGGCGGAGTGGGATCGCATTGCCCAATTGCGACTGTCGCCTCTCTACGTTTCCATCCATGCGACGGAACCGGAGGTGCGATCGCGGCTCCTGAAAAATTCCCGTGCCGGACAAATTCTCGACCAGTTGACCTGGTTTCAAGAGCACCGCCTGCAAATCCATGCCCAGGTGGTAGTGTGTCCCGGCATCAACGACGGTGACCACCTCACCCAAACCCTGCAAGACCTAGCCCAGTTCCATGACGCTGACATTCCCGCTGTGGCCTCAGTGGCGGTGGTGCCTGTGGGGTTGACCCGATTCCGCCCCCCGGCGGATCAGCTCGTGCCCGTCACCCCCGCCAAGGCCGCTGAAGTAGTGGACCAAGTCCAGGTTCTCCAGGCCCAATTTCGCCAGCGCTGGGGCACCACCTTTGCTTGGTTGGCGGATGAATGGTTCCTGCTGGCGGGGCGATCGCTGCCCCCAGCGACAGCCTATGAAGACTACCCCCAACTGGGTAACGGCGTGGGTTCCATTCGCCAATTTCTTTCTGCCTTTGAAGCGGCGGCTGAGGAACTATTGCCCCCCCAAGTCACTCCCCCCCGGCACTACACCTGGGTAGTGGGGAATGCGGTACAGCACGCCTTTCAGCCTATTCTGGATCGACTCCACCAGGTAAAAGGATTGCGGGTGACCCTGGCCCCCCTCGCCAGTGACTACTGGGGCCGAGACCTGACGGTGACGGGGCTGCTCACGGGGCATGACCTGCTGCACCACCTGCGCGATCGCGACCTCGGGGATGGACTACTACTCCCCTCAGTCATGGTGAAACCGGGAGCAGAGGGTTCAGAACAAGGGCTGTTTCTAGACGATCGTCAAGTGGTGGAGGTGAGCCAAGCGCTGCAATGCCCCATCACCGTGGTGGAGGGGGTAGAAGGGTTAATCCAGGGCTGCCTGCGTCCCCCCGAGGCATTTCCGGCAACTAAACTGATCAGTGTAGTATCCTAGGGTCGAGCCTCGGGTTAGCCCCGTTATGACTCCCTGAAAGCGCCTCCTTCGTCAGCCTGCGAGTGCCTGTGAGTATAAATTTCATGGAAAATGGTATAGCTCAGTTTTGGCTGACCCCATTGGGCCGGTTCCTGACCGTGGCCCCATTGGGCCGCTCCCTGACCATCGCACTTCCTTGGGGCATTCTTTTAGCCCTTGGTCTTCCTGCCCAGGCAGAGACGCGCTGGGCTTCCCCAGCGATAGTCCCAGAGGTTTCCCTAAAAATTTCCCCAGAGATCGAGGCGGAAATCGAGCCCTCTGAGCCCCCCAGTGCCCCCCTATCCCTCGCCCAAACCGATCCCCCCGCAGCTACCGACCTGCCACCGGAAGATGAAGAGGGCACCTTTCGTCCCCTCCGAGACGGGGAAGTGACAGGTTCCCCGGAGACTAGCCCCATCCCCCCCGCCCCAATCAACGGTCCTCCGGTCCTCCCCATTCCCCCAGAACGGGTGGTAGACACCCTGGAATACCTTGACCCTGACCCCAATCCTCTCCTGATCCAGACTCAGCCAGAAGAGGTCACCATCATTGGTACCCAGCCCCTTGCCCTAGAGGATGCACTAGAACTGGCCTACCGCAACAACCCCGACCTCCGGGTGGCCCAACTGGAATTGGAGCGGAGCCGTGCTGCCCTGAGAGAAGCCCAAGCAGCCCTCCTACCCCGAGTGGCGGTCAGCGGTACCCTCCAAGGCCAGAGCAGCCGCAGCACCTCCATCACCGCAACGGGCATCAACCAAGCCGACGACCTAGCCATCTCCGCCAATGGGCAAGTGGATCTCACCTACAACATCTACAATTCTGGCCAGCGGGCAGCCACCATTCGGACGGCTGAAGAGCAAGTGCGCCTAGCAGAGTTAGAGCTAGAGCGGCGGCGGGCGGCCCTACGCTTCAGCACCACCAATGAGTATTACGACCTGCAACGGGCGATAGAACAGATCACCATCACCCAAGCTTTTCTAGAGGAAGCCTCCCGCAACCTACGGGACACCCAACTGCGGGAAGAGGTGGGGGTAGGCACCCGATTTGATGTGCTGCGGGCCGAAGTCCAGGTGGCCAATGCCCGTCAGCAGTTAGTCCAGGCTCAGAGCGATCGCCAAGTGGCCCAGCGGCAACTGGCTCGTCGCCTAAATCTCCCCCCATCCCTAGATGTCACCACGGCAGAGGTGCAAATTGCTGGCACTTGGCCCCTGCCCTTGGAGGACAGCATCGTGTTAGCCTACCAAAACCGGGCTGAGCTAGAACAGCAACTAGTCCAGCGAGAAATCAATGAGCAACAGCGGCGCATTGCCCTATCGGCCCTGGGTCCCCAGGTAGATCTGTTTGCCAACTACGGCGTGCAAAATAATTTCAGCCGTTCATCGGGCTTTGTGGACAACTATAGCTTTGGGGCGCGGGTATCGTGGACGATCTTTGAAGGGGGGGCCGCAGCGGCTCGGGCGTCCCAACGGGAGGCAGATATTGCCATTGCCGATCGCCGCTTTGAGGAAACCAGGGCCACGGTCCGGTTTGATGTGGAGCAGTCCTACTTCACCTTGCAAGCCAATCGGGAAAATATCAACACCGCTCGCCTTGCCCTAGAGCAGGCCCGAGAAGCGCTGCGACTGGCCCGTTTGCGTTTTGAGGCGGGTGTGGGCACCCAGTTGGATGTGATCACAGCCCAGTCGGCACTGACGGAATCGGAAGTAAATCTCGTACAGGCCATCCTCGGTTACAACCGTTCTTTGGCAGCACTGGAGCGAGCCGTGAGTAACTTGCCCGAACGCTACTACCGGGAGTTGGGGTATTAGAGCATTCCTAGGAATCCCCTCAGGAGTAGAGAGCAAAGATACGCCCTTCCGGGTGAGCGTTACCATAGGGGCTAAAACGTGCTGATGGCTGAGTCCCGATGGGCTAAAGCTGGGGCAGGATAAAGGGAGAAGTCCTATGGTTTGGCAACGGTCGGGGGAATGGCGGCAAATTTTGCGGGGGGGGCTGCTATTTGCGATCGCAATAGTGCTCTGGGGGGGAATAGCGGCTCGTGCGATCGCGATAGGCGAAATTACCCAAGACTTTACCTACTCCGACCTGAATCGCCAGGACTTTGCAGGAGAAAATTTGGCAGGGGCCTCCTTGGCGGCGGCAGATGCGCGGGAAGCCAACTTCTCTGGAGCTGACCTGAGCCAAACCATCTTGACCAAGGGCAATTTTTATAAGGCGAAATTGGTGGGGGCGAACTTAACTCAGTCCTTCGCCGATCGCGTCATTTTTGACGGAGCAGACCTGAGCAATGCCCTAGTAGTCGATGCCATCATGACCAGCACCTCCTTTGGCGAGGCCACAATCCAAGGAGCCGACTTTTCCGGCACCATTCTTGACCGCTACCAGGTGGCCCAGATGTGTGAATACGCTGATGGGGTAAACCCGGTAACTGGGGTTGCTACCCGTGATAGCTTGGGCTGTCGGTAAAACCATCGGCACCAGAAAGCCATGCAATTTGACCATAAGCCCAGAATTCTACTCTTGTACGGATCCTTGCGGGAACGGTCCTATAGCCGTCTCCTAGCGGAAGAAGCGGCCAGAATTCTAGAATCCCTAGGAGCAGAGGCCCGGTTTTTCCATCCCCATGATCTTCCCCTCCATGGCAGCGTGCCCGAAACCCATCCCCAGGTTCAGAAATTGCGAGAGCTGGTGCTCTGGTCAGAGGGTCAAGTGTGGTCTAGTCCCGAGATGCACGGCAATATCAGCGGCTTGCTGAAGTTGCAGATCGACTGGATTCCCCTCAGCCTGGGGGCTGTCCGTCCTACCCAGGGCAAAACCCTGGCGGTGATGCAGGTGTGCGGTGGCTCCCAATCCTACAATGCCGTCAATACGCTGCGGATTTTGGGGCGCTGGATGCGGATGTTTACGATTCCCAACCAGTCTTCGGTGCCCAAGGCGTACCAGGAGTTCAATGAAGACGGCACGATGAAGGATTCCGCCTATCGGGATCGGGTGGTGGATGTGATGGAGGAACTGTACAAGTTCACACTACTGCTGCGGGATAAGGTGGACGAGTTGACCGATCGCTACAGTGAGCGCAAGGCAGAGACTGAACGGCAGGCGAAGGAAATTGTCAGTCAGTCCATTGGTCCAAATCCGTAACTCAATTTATCGGTTAGGAGGTGCGGCTCACCATGAGGGCTGCCGTGGTAGACACCATGGCCCCAGCCACGGCTTCCGGGGTAACGGAGAAGGGCAGGTGGTGAATGTCCGATCCCTCCCGACAGGCAACGGTAGCGGCATGGGTGAGGTCGGCCAGGGAAATGTCTCCCATATTCAGATCCCTCAGGGTTTGGGGCAGACCCGTTTCGTCATAGAACTGGCGCAACTGCTGGCGGGCGGTGGCGGCGAGGGAGGTGCCGGGGGCCATTTCCTCTAGGCGCAGTTGTACAAGAATGCCGTAGGCCACTTTTTCGCCGTGGAGGGTGCCGTGGCTGGCGGGTAGGTGGGTGAGACCATTGTGGATGGCGTGGGCCGCGACCGTGCGACATTGGGCACCCCCAAGACCGCCAATGACGCCCGCCATTAACACGGCGGCATCTACCACCTCTCGCCAGACCTCACTGCCCGGTGCCGCTAGGGCAGCGGCTGTTTTCTGAAACAGAATATCTCGCAGAACGCGGGCCTGCTGCACGGCGGCGATGATCAGGGTTTGATCGCTGGTGCCGCTGCTGACGGAGGCTTCGTACCATTTCGCTAGGGCGTCACCGATGCCTGCGATCAGGGTGCGCTGGGGAGCAGTGACGATCAAGTCATAGTCCAGCACGAGACGATCGGGGCAGTGATCGAGGGGGACATCGTAGAGAAAGGCTCCGGTATCGGAATAGATATTGGACAAAGCGGTCCAGGCGGCGCAGGTGGCGGCGGTGGTGGGTACGGTCACCACGGGCAGGTGGAGTTGATGGGCCAGAAGTTTGGCGGCATCTAGGGCTTTGCCGCCCCCCACGCCGACAATCACATCGGCTTGGTGTTGCTCCGCCGCCTGCCGCAAACGAGTTAGGGTGGCTTCGCTACATTCCCCGCCGAAGGGAATCTGGGCTGGGGTGAGTTTCCCTAGGGCTGCATCTAGAGCAGGAGCCGCGATCGCGATCGCCCGATCACCCCCCGTCACCAAGGGGCGTTGCCCCAACCGAGCAATGGCAGACCCCTGATCTGCTAAGATACCTGCCCCCCGCACTACCTGGGCTGGAGCAATTGTCAACAGTGTCGAGACAGTAGAGAGCATGGCTTTGGCAGGGAGAGCATCGGAGTTTGGGGCCGACTTCACCTAGGACGGGTCGGCAGCAGCGGCTAACTGGGCCAGTTGATCACGCTGCACGGTTATGGTCAAGGGTTCCCCGGTTTCGGGGTTGGGAATCGCCTTCACCTCTCCTAGATAGACCAAGCGCGAGACACCCCCCGCCTCATGGACTAGGGTGCGTGCCCGAATTGTGGCGACTTGGCCTAGAAGTCCTAGGCGGCTGGGTTTTAGCAGGTTGCTAGCGGCTTGCTGGAGGGTGGCCTCTAGGGCGCTGGGGGTGATGGTGGGGGGAACCGCGATCGCGATTTGGGCCGAGCCAGAATCATATACGGTTTGAAAGGGTACTGCCCCCGGAATAGTCGTGCGACTAAAGGGCTGGAAGCTGAGGCCAAACAAGCCCACCGTCAGCACCCCAATGAACCCAGTCACCCCCACTAGACGAAAACGGAACCCCCACCCTGCGATAAAGGCAATCAGGGTGATCACCGCCATGGTCAGGGTGGCGGCTCCGGCGTATTTGGTCACCTCGAAAAAGTCGGTGGGGGTCAGCATAGGAGCAATCAGAAAAGGGTAACAGCGAGACGATCCATCACAGCGATCATCCCAAGATCAGGCACAGGCACCCGATCCTATCCTGATCCTATCAGCCCCAGCCATGGCGGATGGGGTTGGAGGCTATATTCATCTACGTCGCGCAATCGTCCCGATTGCCGCAAGCACTAACCAACGGTCACTGGAATTTCCTGGACTTGGCGCAGCAGGCGCTGGGCTTGGTGATAGCCCCTAGCCTCACCCTGATCGCGGAAAGCTTGAGCAGCCTGTTGCCAATCCGCGATCGCACCTGCCTCATCCCCGAGGGCATGGCGGGTGACGCCCCGATTTAGATAGGCGTCGCCATGGTTAGGATCTAGGGCTAGGGCCTGCTCGAAATTACTCAGGGCGGCAGCATAGTGCTTTTGGTGGTGGCAAATACAGCCTCGATTGAAATAGGCGCGGGGATCTTGAGCATCTAGGGCGATGGCCTGGTCCAGATAGGCCATCGCTACGGCGGGTTGAGACTGGGCCATGTGCAACAGGCCCAGATCGTTGTAAAGGCTGGCTTGGGCACTGGCTTGGAGCTGGCTGCGATGGGCTAGAGCGGCATGGTAATCTGCGATCGCAGTTTCATACTGGCCCTGGGCAAAGGCCGCCAGACCCCGATTGTAATGGGCCAGAGCATCCCCCGGTTGAGCGGCTAGATAATGGCTGAAATCCGCGATCGCGGCAGCATACTGACCAAGGCGATATAGAGCAAGCCCCCGATGGAGATAGGGTTGGGGATGATCTGGTCGGAGTCCTAGAGCCTCAGTGCAGTCGTCCACCGCAGAATCTAGGGCATTCATCTGAACTGCGATCGCACAGCGATTTCCCCAAGCTGCCCCTGGATGATCCCCCTGCTTAACGGCCTGGGTGAAATAGTCCGTAGCAGCAGCATAATCCCCCCGCGTGGCAGCAGCCACCCCCTGCTGGAACGGTCCAGCCCAAGTGGGCTGGGGCAGCGCTAGGATCCCCACACAGGTCAACAGAATCCCTAGCACCAGCCCCCACCCCGCAACGGATTGGGAATTACCAGCCTTGTTCAGCTTGGGCCAGCACATAGGCCGCGACATCCTCAATATCCTGCTCCGTCAGCCGCCCTAGAAAGGCAGGCATAGCGTTTTTCCCTTTGGTCACCTGGATTTTGATGGCTTCAATAGAGGCCATCTCGTACTGGTTCAGCGCCTCAATCTTCAGGGTTTTGGCCCCATTGACCACGTTGCCGCCGCCAATATGGCAAGCCGCACAGCTGCTTGCAAACACCTGGGCACCGTGGGCTGTATCCGCCGCAATTGCCGGACTGATGCCCATCACCACCATCAGGTATAGTCCCAAGACCATACCCATCAATACTTTTGCCACTTTTGTCACGGTAAAACCATTCCTTTTGCTGCAATTCTCCTCTTAGGGGAGAGTATAATCTCCACTAAGGGGAGAGTTTACAGGAAATCCCCTACTCCTGTCATGAAAGCCAGGAAAATTCCAGCATCACAAAGCCTTCACATCGTGGTCACAGGGAAATCAAATCGCCTATCTACAGTGAATTTAAGCGATAAGCCTTTACCTTCTCCGTATTAGACTGATGACCATGACAGACCAACTTCCTGACCCCAAGTCGCCTGGTGGCTACTCCTGGATACCCCGCACAGGCCAGTCCCTGTTGCTGGTGCTACTGGGGGCAGGACTGGCCACCGCTGGAACCGGCGCACTCCAGGCCATGCAGCCCCGCCCCAACAATCTTCCAGCCGAGTCCATCCCCTCAGAGAATGGAGACGGGGCGGCAGTGGATGGGACAGGGGAAACTGCGATGGTCAATGAGCCCATCGCGCCTACATCTACAAGCTTTGTCGCCAATATTGTGCGGGAAGTCGGTCCAGCCGTAGTGAGAATTGACGCCTCCCGCACCGTCACCGCCCAGGTACCCGAAATCTTTCGCAATCCCGCCTTTCGCCAATTCTTTGGCGAAGCGCCGGATCCCCAACAGCGGGTAGAACAGGGCGTTGGCTCCGGCTTCATCGTCAGCGAAGATGGCCGCATTCTCACCAATGCCCATGTGGTGGATGGAGCCGATACGGTACAGGTCACTCTCAAGGATGGCCGGACCTTTGAAGGGCGCGTGGTGGGTACCGATCCCGTCACCGATGTAGCGGTTATCGATATTGAGGCCAACGATCTGCCCATGGTGGCCCTCAGCGATTCAGACCAACTTCAACCAGGGGAATGGGCCATCGCCATCGGCAATCCCCTGGGACTCGATAGCACCGTGACCATGGGTATTGTCAGCGGTACGGGCCGTTCTAGTGGTCAAGTTGGCGTTGCCGACAAGCGGGTGAGTTTCATCCAAACCGATGCCGCTATCAATCCGGGTAACTCCGGGGGGCCATTGCTCAACGAGCAGGGTGAGGTCATCGGCATGAACACCGCTATTATCCAGAATGCCCAGGGCATCGGCTTTGCCATTCCCATCAACACGGTGGAGCGCATTGCCGATCAATTAGCGGCGACGGGGCGAGTAGACCATCCCTATCTCGGTATTCGCATGGTGACCCTAAATGAGCAGACCAAGGCTAACCTAGCCCAGCAAACGGATTTGACCATCCCCGAGGGCAATGGGGTGCTAGTGGTAGAGGTCATGCCCAATTCCCCCGCTGCCCGAGCCGGATTGCAACCCGGTGATGTCCTGCTCAAAGTGGGCGACACGGTAGTAGAAGAAGCCCAGGATGTGCAAACCCAGGTGGAAGCCACTCAGGTCGGGGAGGATTTGGCCGTTGAGTTCACCCGCGACGGGCGGAACCAAACCTTGACGGTGCAGCCTGAGCCCCTACCCACCAGCCGTTAATCGGCGGTGACCTCAAAGATTTTCCCTTTAACAGCGTTCTCCTCACACCCTATCTGACCCAATCCCGTTGCGATCGCAACGGGATTTTTTTTGTCTCTATGGGGCAGAGCAGGTTTTGATCGGTTGTTTACGGAAAACAGGGGAGGCAGAGCCTCCAGAAGAGGTACCCAGGCAGAGCCAGGGCACCAGGAATTTAATTCAAAACTCAAAATTCAAAACTCCTGCC
>NZ_KI913949.1:1636510-2011655 GCF_000332095.2 Leptolyngbya sp. PCC 6406
CCTACCCCCCATCCCCTACACTAAACAACAGCTCCCCCACCGCCACTCCATGTCTGATCCCCAGTCCCCAGGGCCAAAATCGATAACCAACACAGATGATGATGCTGCTGTCCCCAGTGATCAGCGGGTCTTTCCCATTTCCCCCCTGATTCGCCTCACCCTACTCACCCTCTATGGAGCCTTAACCCTGCCACTGCCCTTCTTAGCAGAGGTCACCGCTGCCCCAGTTCCCAGTTCCTGGCTATGGGGGGGAATCGGTCTGGGAGCGGTGGCCCTCTACGGAGGGCTGAGTGAACAGGTAGTGGTGGATGCCGAAGGCATTCAGGTGCGATATCCGGCCTGGATTCGTGGGGTGCTGCGCCGGGGCTGGCGACTATCCTGGAGCCAAATCACCGCCCTCAAGCCCCGCTCCACTGGGCAGGGAGGCTTGGTCTATTACTTCGTCAGTGTCGAAGGTGATCGGGCCTATCTACTGCCTATGCGGGTGGCGGGCTTTGCAGCCTTGGTGCAGTACGTGGAGGCCCATACCAACCTCGATACCCAGGACGTGAAGCCCCTAGCCCAGCCCTGGATGTACGTTCTACTGCTGGGATTGAGTCTCTTCCTATTGCTGGTGGATGGTTGGACGGTGGTGACCGCGCTCCAATTCGCACCAGGGGTAGGGTAGCCCAGTGGTCGACCTATTACGGCTGGATCAGGTGGCGGTGCGGGCTACGATGGGCAGCACCTTCCTGCTGCGAGAGATTTCCGGCGCGATCGCACCTGGTGAATTCATTGGCATCATCGGCCCCTCCGGTGCGGGCAAAACCACCCTATTTCGCCTCCTGAATCGCCTCCAGGATCCCACCGCTGGGCAGATTTTCTTCCAGGGTCAGCCCCTGAATCGCTTTCCCGTCATCTCCCTGCGGCAGCAGATCATGTTGGTAGCCCAGGAGTCCCACCTATTAGGGATGACCGTTGCCCAGGCATTGCAATACCCGTTGCAGTTGCAGGGGGTGACGGCAGTGGATCGCCAAGAGCGGGTGCAGGCTTGGTTGGAACCCTGTCAGATTTCTCCCCAATGGCTATCCCGCTCAGAGGTGGAACTGTCCGGGGGCCAACGACAGCGGGTGGCCATCGCCCGTGCCCTCGTGGCCCAACCCTCGGTGCTGCTGCTGGACGAGCCCACCGCTGCCCAGGATGTCGGCGCGGCCACCCACCTGTTGGCCATGCTGCAAGGGGAGATCCGCCAGCGGGGGCTGACGGTGCTCATGAGCAATCATCAGCTCGAACTGGTAGAAGAATTCTGCGATCGCGTCTGGTACCTGAACCAAGGGCAGTTGATGGGTGATTGGCCCGCCCCCATAGTGGACTGGTCCGCCCTGCGTCAAACCATCATTGCCGCCAATGCCACAGAGACCGCAGAGTGGGGGTTGTAGACATCATTAGGAGATAGGAGACGGGTGATCAGGAGACAGAAGAGATAGTAATTCCATTTGATTGCTGAAGACCTTCGTAGCGTGGGTTACGCTTCGCTTCACCCACGAAGAGGCTTACTCAAAGCTCATGCAGAATCGCTATAGGAAATAGGGGACAAGGAAGAGGAGATTTACGTAGGTGTATCCAGAGCCTGGGGGAAACGTCTTAGCTTTGGTCTATGGATGACCAGTCCGGCAAATTTTGCGAGAAATTGCGGATTTGGCGGGGGGATGGGCGAAATAAGGAACAGAGTTAATCCATCCCTGGGTGTATTGCCGTGAGGTTCTTTGTAAATAGGCGTTTTACCTATCTCCATCGCCTTCTGATCTGGGTGTTACGCTAGTGAAACCCTGGGCAAACTCACTGTAGGGGTGCTGAAGTCCTGTTGAGGAGGGTCGAGTAGGTATGAGTTTTATGGAGAATCGTCCAGCGGGAAAAGAGACCAAGCCGCAAGCGTTATCCCCCAAGCGGCCCAATTTGGTGCGTCCCCCCGTGCGTCCAGTTGCCAGTGCTCCGGTTGCCAGTGCTCCGGCGGCGGTGGAGCCTGAGTCTAAAGCCGCGACCCCGGAACCGGCAATTACCCTGCCTCAGCCCATTTCCCCCCCCAGTGAGCCCCGCCAGTATCGGGCTATTGGCCTGGTGCGAGGAACCTACCAACCCGTAGAGGATCAGTTCAACCGGGGTAATCTGGTCACCGATGAAGGACTAGAAATCGACTCGGTGTTGCTAGGGCGGGTTACTAGCCTGGTAAAAAATCACATCAATTTAGAGAAGCCCCACCTGTGGGTGGTTTATCCCCGTACTCGTCAGAACGAAGAGACACGGGAAGTAGATTTACATTTGCAGATTGTGGGGGTCTGGGAACCTGAAACCCTCGGTCTTCCTGGAGAGACTCCCGATGTCGAGGGCTCGGCCTCTGACACCGTAGATCTGGATGCTCCAAAGGAGGAGGTTCCGACTAGAGCTCCCTCGACTGCCACTGTCGCTGTTCCCGATCCCCAGGAAAACTATTTTTCCATTCGGGGAGAAATCATCAAGTATGAAGAAGATGATGGAGAAGTTGTCGTCAAGATTTTGCAGGGGAGCAAACAGGAGGGTAAGGGTAGCAAGACATTCCGGCTGAATGTGTCTGGTCAGCTCTCGAACCCGAGGACCGTAGGTTACTTCTGGGAGTTTGATGTGGAGCGGCAGGGCAAGGCTCTGGTGATGCGGCAAGGCAATCTAATCGGCATTGTGCCACCGAAAAAGCGCCTGCCTGCTGGCAAGGGAAAGCGTAGTTTTCCCGCTGGGGCACGTCGCAACAGCTCTGTTGAAGCCCCCAAGGGCAAGCCCCGCACCCGTCCCACTGCCCCGGTCAAGTCCAATCCCCTGTAGCTAATTGGGAATTTGGAATTGGTGCGATCGCAATTAGGCGCATCAATATCCAGTTCTGCCCATCCCCCCATCGTGGCTGAGAGGGGACCCATCCGTGGCCCCTCATCTAGCGCTAGCCCCACCCTACTGGAAGTAGGGTGGGGTAGTCAGCACGGTCATTGAAGCGGACTTGAGATCATCCTCCGGCCTCGCCCGTGGAGAAGGTGCGGCGGCGATGGGAACGGCAGGGGGTGCCCCAGCAGAGGGTTTGGGCAGGCATATCACTAAAAACGCTGCTGCGGGCTCCCACCACCGCATTGGCCCCAATACGGACCCCTGGCCCTACAAAACAATCCGTTGCCACCCAAGCTCCGTTTTCGATCACAATGGGTGCGGTCTTCAGCCCAAAGGCTGGATCCTCAGCATCATGGCTACCGGTACAGAGGTAGCTCCGTTGGGAGACAACGCAGTGGGCTCCAATATGGATGGTATCTAGGCTGTAGAGCACCACCTCTCCGCCGATCCAACTGTAGTCATCAATGGCAACCTTCCAGGGATAGTGGAACCGAGCCGTGGGGCGAATCACGACCCCTCGGCCAATGCGGGCTCCGAACAAGCGCAGCAAGCATCGCCGGGGGGCATGGTGGGCGTGGAGGGTGAGGGGAAAGGCCACAGCCTGAACCAACCACCACAGCAGAACCACCACTTTAGACCGTCCGGGGTCGTACCAGGATTGGTCATAACGGCGCAGATCTACCAGCGACGGGGGTGAATCGGGCACCACAGCCTTTGTCTCGGAAGGGACAGAGAAGGGGGAGGGAACATTGGGCGGGTCAGCCATTGCGATCGCGCCGCCTAGCCCTTAATTTTGGCAGGGGTAGCGGGCTCCATATCTGCCTGTCCTTGGGAATCTTCCGGTGAGGCAACCGGGGCGGCGGGTGTACCTACATTCAATCGACCCCCAAACTGCCGCAATTCATAGAGCTTCACCCCAATCTGGTACTCATACTGGCTCAGCAGCCGTCCGTAGGTGTAGCCCGCCCGTCCATCCAAAAAGCCCAAGCGCAAAAAGTAGAACAGAACGAAGCGCAGGGTTGGCTTAAAGGGAAGCCGCACCCAGATTTTTTTCAAAAAGCGCTTCCGTTGTACCGAGTCCCCAAAGAGATTAGCGCCAATGGTGCCACTATCTGCCATCCCCGTGAGCAGGTTGTAATACACCCGCGCTTCCCAGTTGGAATAACGATTGTGGCGTTCTAGCCAATGGAATAGGTCGCGGAAATCCTCGTGGAGCATGTCGTTTTTGAGGTAGCCGACGGCCCCTTCCTCAATCACCACATGCTCGTGGACCTCGTTGTCGCCAGTATTGCGAATGCCCTCGGTCTTGAGGTTTTCATAGCGGCCTTGGGCATGACGAAAGAGGCGCAGATTCCAGTCTGGATATTTACCGCCGTAGCGAATCCATTTCCCTAGAAAAAAGACGCGACGGTTGAGGTAGTAGCCGCCATAGGCTGGATTTTGAATGGCCTGCTCGATCTCATCCCAGAGGGCTGGAGGGATACGTTCGTCGCAGTCTACGATCAGCACCCAGTCGTTACGGAAGGGAAGATTGTCCAGGGACCAGTTTTTCTTCTTGGGCCAACGGCCATTGAAGTGGAACTGGACTACCTGAGCGCCATAGCGATCGCAGATTTCAATAGAGCGGTCTTCACTCTGGGAATCGACGACAAAGATTTCATCAGCCCGTGCCACGCTTTCTAGGCAAGCGGGTAGGTTTTCCTCCTCGTTTTTGGCGGGAATCAGCACAGAAACGGGCACTTTTGACGACACGGTAGTCATGGGCTCCTAGGGATAAAACAGCGTTAGACACAATGGGTCAACAAGACGATCGCTCGAACCCTTTAGCTTGGGGTTTTCGGGACTGGGGTCTTCGGGTCTGGGGTCTTCGGGTCTGGGGTTTTTAGGCTGGAAAAATTTTGGGATCCTCAACACCTCTAGAAGGTCATCATAGGGGTAAAGGTTTACGCTAACAGTGTGAATCGCCACCAGCCTTCCCCCGCGATCTCCCCAGTAGCTAGTCTAGTAGACCCGGACTCCTTAGGAAGAAGAGGACACAGGCCGTACCAGCCCCCGCAGGGCACTGAGCAGATAGCCCAGTTGACCATAGGCGTAGAGAAAGTTCTCAAACCGCTGAGCCGGATCCGCCAGGTATTTAAGACTTTTATAGAGGCCACGGACAAATCGTTCTCCCCCCCAGCTCAACTGTTGTATTCCAGCTTGCCCAGTCACCTGTTCTCGATAGCATTCACTGATGCCCTGCCACCAACTCCGCCGCAGAAACCAACTCGGGACCATGCGTTCCGGGGCTACATTGTGGGCGACGAGTGCCTCCGGGACATAGAACACCTGCCATCCTCCCTGGAGCGCCTGTTGAGTCATAAACAGCTCCTCATTCGACAGAAGGTTCTTGCCTACCCGCCCCAGCTTCAGATCGAATCCCCCCACCTCCTCTAGAAACGCTTTGCGCAGAGAGTAATTCAACCCCCGTGGGGTTAATCCGGGCTGGGTGATGGATACCAACTCATCCCCTAGGTCATAGGCTCCGAGACTACCGGACATATCCGTCGAAAGCCAAGGGGGACAAGACCTACCGGGAGGCCAAAGGAGGGTAACCTTGCCCCCCGCGATCGCAAGTTTTTCATGGCGGGCATAGACCTTGTGGAGGGCACTAAGCCAACCCCGACTAGCCTCCGCATCATCATCTAAATAGGCCACAATTTCCCCCTGGGCCGCCTCAGCTCCGGTATTGCGGGCCACCGATAGCCCCAGGGTAGGCTCGTACAAGTAGCGCAGACGCGGGTGGGGCAGGCGGGCCTCGACCACCGCTCGGGTCGTATCCGTCGAGCCGTTGTCCACCACAATCACTTCGTAATCCTCGAAATCCTGATCCAGCAGCGTGTCAATCGCCGCCCCCAGGTAGGCATCGCGGTTGTGGGTGCAGATAATCGCGGAGATTTTGGGCAAGGGCATGGGTGGGGGAGTGATGGAGTGGGGGAGTGATGGGGTGATGGGGTGCCACCGTAGGGGCGCGGTTTCCGCGCCCAGTGCAGCATGTTGCCAATCGTAGGGGCGCGGTTTCCGCGCCCAGTGCAGCATGTTGCTAATCGTAGGGGCGCGGTTTCCGCGCCCAGTGCAGCATGTTGCTAATCGTAGGGGCGTGGTTTCCGCGCCTAGTGCAGGATGGTGCCGCCAGTAGAGTTTATGGCTAGGGAACTCCCCTGTAGCATTCCCGAATCCCCATCAAGTTTGCGTTAACATCCGTGAAGCTACGATGAGATTATTGTCCTACAGAGCAATCAGTTCTCAGCAGATCCCATCATCTATCGCCCGCAATCATCTTAGGGATACCTTACTCAAAATGGCTGGTCGTGACTCCTTCTCTCAGGTCGAAATCGCACCACTGATCGACCATTCCCTCCTGTCCCCCACCGCCACAGAGGAACAGGTGATCCACTGGTGTAGCGAGGCGGATCGCTACGGGTTCGCTGCCGTCTGCGTCAGTCCCTGTTATGTGCGCCTAGCTCGGGAACAGTTGCAGGGGCGTCCCGCCCAGGTTTGCACCGTGATCGGCTTTCCCTCTGGAGCCACCACCTCAGCCACCAAGCTTTACGAAGCTCAGGAAGCAGCAGAGAATGGGGCTACAGAGTTGGATGTGGTGATCAATCTAGGCTGGGTCAAAACAGGACAGAGCGATCGCATTCATCAAGAAATTGCCGAAATTTGCTCTGAGACTGGGCAGGTGGTCAAGGTGATTTTGGAAACCGCCCTGTTGACCCCACCGGAACTCCAGATGGCGGCGGAAGTTGCCATGGACTCGGGAGCCGCCTTTTTGAAAACCAGCACCGGCTGGCATGGAGGAGCCACCGTTGAAGCCGTACAGCAACTCCGCACCCTAACCCGAGGCCAAGTGGGCATTAAAGCCTCCGGTGGTATTCGGACCCTGGAGCAAGCAATGGCTTTAATCCAAGCCGGGGCCACCCGTCTGGGCACCTCCCAAGGCCCAGACTTGGTGCGCCAGCAAGAAACCTGGCAGGATCCCAGTTAGATCTGCACCCCAGCCACCTTCTTGAAGTATTGAGAAAAAAGCAGTGGGGGTCCGAAATAATCGCTAGGATGGCGAGTATCCAAGGTTAGAATAGTACCTTAAAAATTCAACATCACACTGAGAAAACTGTTGGAACACTAGGATTTTTAGTCCTTCTGCGATCGCGTGAGGTTCGTTTATTAACTTACCCTTTTGTCCATGGATAGATCCCCGGAAAGATTAGCCTTTCTTAAAACTCTACTGCTCAAGCAGCGAGAGCTTCTGGGGTTGGCTGTGCTCCTGTTTCTAGGGCCTTTGGGGAATTATTTCCGGTGGTCTTTTTTCTTCAATATTGACTTTCTATTTGGCACGATTTCTGTCTGGCTAATCCTCAGTTTATATGGTCCCAGATGGGGTGCGATCGCGGCCCTTAGCGCTGCAATTTGTACCTATTTTCTCTGGAACCATCCCTATGCCATTATTATTTTTACCTGTGAATTTTTGTTGGTGGGTTTTTTCCACCAGCGACACCGCCAAAACCTCGTCCTTCTAGATGGCCTCTACTGGATTTGCATCGGGATTCCCCTCGTTTGGTTTTTCTATAGCCAAGCCTTAGATGTTGATCCCGTCCAGGTTCAGATTATTATGCTGAAACAGGCCGTAAACGGCATCTTTAATGCCTTGATCGCCAGCCTTATTCTGAGTTATACTGCGCTCCACCTCTGGATTGCTCGGCCCCAAGCCAATAGCACGCTCTCCCTCCAACAAAGTCTCTTTAATCTGCTTGTTGCCTTTGCCTTCTTCCCCACCCTATCCCTAATGGCCATTGATAGCCATCGAGTGGTGGAAGATATTACCTTAGGCCAAAAACAGCATCTCCAAATTATTTCCCAACACCTTACAGCCCAGATCAATACCTGGTATCAGCAGCAATTCCGCGCCACTACCGCATTAGCCCAGTTTGCTGCCAATCTAACCCTCACACCTCCCCTCACACCCCAAATTTTAGCCTCCCTACAGCAACAGACCACCAGTATTCAAACCTTAGCCCCCGATCTGTACCATTTGGTAGTGGCCAACGCCGCTGATGAAATCCTCACCATTGCCCCTGACGATCACGGAGATCAACACCAACTGGTAGTGCCCCTAAATACTGACTTAAGTATTAACTCTGATCTCCTAGTATCAACACTTTCGGCTCCCCAATGGGGAGCTGAAAGTTCTGAACAGTCCATTCTTGTATTGAGTCAGGCCATTCTTCGCCAGGGAGAACTTCAGGGGCGGGTCTGGGCAGAAATAGACCTAAGTACCCTGCAAAATATTTTGATGGCGACGGTCGAAACCCTGGATGTTCAGATCACCCTAGTAGATGAAGGTCAGCGCGTCATTAGTAGCACATCCTCGGAGCGAGACTGGGGGACGCCCTTTGACCGCTACCAGACCGGTGAGCGGATTCCCTTGAGTGAACAAGCTTATCAATGGCTACCGACGGCGGGAAGCCGTCTATTTATGGTGCGCTGGACCCAGTCATTTTTTGTCCGGGAAACCATCCTCCATGACTTAAGGAATTGGATATTAGTCGTTGAATCTCCCGCCCGTCCCTATGTCCAAGTTTTGCAAAAAAAGCATATTCAAAATCTTTCTATCCTCATGGTGATATCGGGATTAGCCCTCGCTTTAGCTACTTGGCTGAGTCGGCACCTTGTTAATCCCCTATTTCAGCTTGCTCAGGTCACGACTGATCTACCCGACCAAATACTTGAAAAGAAAGTTATTCAGTGGCCCGTTAGCCCTGTATTAGAACTGCGATCCCTCGTATACAACTTTCAACAGATGGCTGGTACCCTTACGCAAAAATTCCAGGAGCTGCAAGCTGCCAGACGAAAGGCAGAGGTTGCCAGTGAGGCCAAAAGTGAATTTCTGGCCAATATGAGCCATGAACTGAGAACCCCCCTCAACGCCATTCTGGGCTTTACGACGTTGTTGCGTCGCCATGCCAGTCTGAAAAGTCATCAAGTTGAATTGGCCCTGATTCAGCAGAGTGGAGAACATCTTCTCGACTTGATTAATGATGTCTTAGACATGGCCAAAATCGAATCGGGTCGAGTCAGCCTCCATGAAATTCACTTTGATTTAATTGAATTCATCAGGAGTCTGGAGGAGATCTTTCAGTTGCGTGCCAGGGATAAGCTACTAGACCTAGTGGTAGAGCTTGATAGCAATCTTCCTCAGGTGATCCAGGCCGATCAGCGCAAACTACGGCAAGTGCTGATGAACCTGATGAACAATGCGATCAAATTTACGGCAATGGGGCAGGTTTGCCTGCGGATATCCCTAGTTAGGGCTGAGCTGGATGCGGAATCTGGGTGCTGGCTCCAGTTTGAGGTAGAAGATACAGGTCCCGGTATTGCGTCTGAGGAGCTAGGACTGCTTTTCCAAGCTTTTGCCCAAACCCAGGCGGGTCGAGTCAGCCAAGAGGGTACGGGTCTTGGGCTACGCATCAGCAATCAGTTCATCAAGCTGATGGGGGGACGGATTGAGGTTTGGAGTCAAGTGGAGGTTGGATCTCGTTTCTGGTTTCAGATTCCGGTGAAAATTGGGGATCCAACGCTGCTGGAATTTAAGCCTAAACCTTTGCCCGCCATTGGACTCCTCCCTGATCAGCCCCATTACCGCTTGTTGGTGGTGGACGATCAGGTCAGTAACCGCCGCTTTTTGGTCAAGCTCCTGACGGATTTGGGCTTTGAAGTTCGCGAAGCCTGTAATGGCCAAGAAGCGATTGAGCTTTGGCAGGTTTGGCAGCCCCACTTGATTTGGATGGATATGAGAATGCCCGTAGTTGACGGCTATGAGGCCACGCGACAAATTAAGATGCAGATGCAGGGACAGGCCACCGCTATTATTGCCCTGACTGCTAGTGTCTTTGATGAGGAAAAGTCTCTCGTACTCTCAGTGGGCTGTGATGACTTTGTCCGCAAGCCCTTTCAACCAGAGGTGATTGTCGATAAGTTAATCCAACATTTGGGGGTTAAGTTCCGCTATGCAGAGCCAACTGCGATCGCACTTCCCCCTGCCGCCACGATAGTATCCACCGATCTACCTGCCAACGCCTTAGACTTTATGCCCCAAAATTGGCTGGACCAGTTTTATCAGGCGGCAACCCAAGCCAACCAAAAAGTTTTGCTGCAACTCCTAACGGAGATTCCAGAAGACTATGTCCATCTTAGCCAGGTCCTACAGAATTTGATTTCCAACTTCCGCTTTGACAAGATCATGAGTCTCACCCGTGGCGAATATGATCCAAGAGCGCAACCCTAAATCAACCATTTTAGTGGTTGATGATATTCCTGAAAACCTGCATCTACTGACTCGGGAGTTGACCATCCAGGGCTATGAGGTGCGTGGAGTTCTCACTGGTGAAATGGCCTTATTAGTTACCCATTCAACCACCATTGATCTGATTCTACTCGATGTCATGCTACCAGGTTTGGATGGCTATACCGTCTGCCAAACCCTAAAGAATAATCCCCAAACCCAGGATATTCCCGTCATTTTCTTAAGTGCCCTAGATGGAGCCCTAGACAAGGTCAGGGCTTTTGCAGTCGGTGGGGTAGATTATGTCAGTAAACCCTTCAATATTGTTGAAGTTATTGCCAGGATTGAAACTCAAATTAATCTGCGCCAAACCCAACTCAGACTCCAGCAATTTACCCAAGATTTGGAACAACGGGTCAAACAACGAACCCATGAGCTAGAGGTAACGAATCAGTCTCTACAGGCAGAGATCCACAACCGTCAAAAGATAGAGGATCATTTACGCACAAGTGAAGAACGTTATCGGCTCATTGCTAACCATATGGGGGATTTAGTCTGTCTCCATGGCATGGACGGTCAATTGCTATACGTCAGCCCGTCCTCCCAGGCGTTGCTAGGCTATGCCCCAGAAGCATTAATCGGTCAGAATTTTCAGGAGCTTTGCCATCCTGAGGATAGTATCTGTATTCAACTCGATTTCCAGAAGCCCATTAAAGCGGACGATTCCCTTTGCAGTTGCTACCGAGTAAAGCGACAATCGGGCCAATACATTTGGCTAGAAACTATTGCCAAACCCTTAATTGGTGAAGCGGGGGAGATGAAAGGTGTCGTGACCAGTTCTCGGGATGTGACACGACGGGTCAAAATTGAAAGGCAACTGCGCCATGACTCTCTCCATGATGCTCTCACGGGGCTGCCCAATCGGGACTGGTTGGCTCGGCGATTGGAGTTGGAGTTATCGCAATGTCAGCGCTATGACGGCTTCAAATTCGGCCTGTTAATGATTGATTTAGATCGGTTTAAAGCCATCAATGATAGTTTGGGCCATCTCATTGGTGACAAGCTACTCATTGCAGTTGGCAATGTCTTGAAAACCTGTGTTCGGGATGTAGATATGGTGGCTCGGTGGGGGGGGGATGAGTTCGTCGTCTTTCTGGATAGAATCAGCGATATCAAGGAAGCTATTCAAATCGCGGAACGGATTAGAGATAGCCTCAGTGATCCCCTGGAAATTGAAGAGAAATTGATTTTCACCTCTGCTAGCATTGGTATTTTAATGGGGGATAGTACCTATCAGAATAGCAATGATGTTTTTAGAGATGTAGATATTGCTCTATATCGAGCTAAGGGGGCAGGGCGAAATCGCTATGAAATCTTCGGTTGGGAAATGTATCAGGAAGCCATTGATCTTCTGAATCTAGAGAATGATCTACGCCTTGCTATCCGGGAACAAGGGTTTGTCACCTATTATCAACCGATTTTTTCTCTGCAAACTGATAAACTCATTGGGTTCGAGGCTCTCGCCCGATGGCAGCATCCCCAAAAGGGATTGATCATGCCGGATGATTTTATCGACCTTGCAGAGGATACGGGACTAATTAAACCCATTGGTGAGCAAATTTTACAACAGGTCTGTTCAATGGTAAGGCTCTGGGAAAATAGCTTCGATCTCAGCCCAGACTTTCGGATTAGTATCAATGTCTCCGGTCAACAGTTTCGCGATCCTAAGTTTATTCAAACCATTGACCAGGCGCTCAGTCATACAGGGATTCATGCTAAGCATTTGAAATTGGAAATTACGGAGCGGATTTTGCTGGAACAGTCCGAGAGTATTATCCAGATTCTGGCGGAACTGAAAAAACGGGGGATTCAACTCAGTATTGATGATTTTGGTACGGGATATTCTTCCCTCAGATATCTGAGTCAGTTTTCTGTTAATACGTTAAAAATAGATCGGTCTTTTGTGACGCAAATGCAGGCGAATCAGCAGGGTATTGTCCAAGCGGTGATCGATCTGGCTCATAATCTAGGGATGGATGCCATTGCTGAGGGGGTGGATTCTGCCCAACAACTTGAGCATTTGAAGCGATTGGGCTGTGAGGCGGCGCAGGGGTATTTTTTCTCGCCTCCCTTGCTCCCAGAGGCTGCTACTGCGTTAATACAGGGTTTGGGGGGTTGATTCTGTGGGAATTGGATGCGACCTCTTGGTCTAGTACAGAAAGACAGAAGCAAGAAGGATGGCAAGGAATTCCTTGTCTTATGGGGGCATCTAGGTTGACAGTCCACCCGCCCTGGGTGACAGAGAAAGGATAGGAATACTGGGCCGCTTCACGTCGGTCTGTGGGAGATTTATTGCTTACCTGGCGGCCAAGTTTTGGGGCTCTACCAATAAGCTCTACCAATAAGTTTTATTTAAGTTTGGAGCCTATGAGTCGGTCATACAAGGCTACTGGTATCAATCTAAAGGCGATCCCAATGGGGGAAACGGATCGTCTGTTGACGATTTTGACGGTGGAACAGGGGATAATTCGTGCGATCGCGCCGGGTGCCCGCAAGCATAAGTCACGGCTAGGGGGCCGTAGTGGCCAGTTTGTCATTAATGAACTGCTGGTGATTCAGGGTCGCCAGTTGGACAAGGTGGTGCAGGCCGAGACGGTGCGCTCTTTTCCAGGGTTGGCGACCCATCTGGCTAAACTGACCGCTAGTCAGTATTTGGCGGAGTTGGTGCTGTGTCAGGCCCTCGGGGGACAGCCTCAGGAGGCGCTATTTGCCCTTTTTGTGGAGCATCTAGAGCGGTTGGATCAGGCGGCGATGGGGGGGGTGATGGCGAGTCTCTGCCAGGGAATCTTTCACCTATTGGCCTTGGCGGGGGTAGCGCCGGAGGTGCAACGCTGTTGCGTTAGCCAGACACCTATTGTGCCGGATCTGATGGCGACGGATTGGCACGTGGGGTTTAGCGCGATCGCGGGCGGCATTATCCAGGGACAGCACCTACCCAATACCGTTGCCGAGAGCCATTCTCCGCGCCACCGTCTGAGAACTGCCCAAGGGCGCTACTCTTTTAATAGCTCTGATAATGGGTTAAATACTTCCCATCGTCCCCAACGGCGGGGCGGGATCCCCCAGACAGTGCCCGGTCCTACCCCGATTACAGCGGCGGAGTTAGCTCTACTCCAGCGGTTAGGACAGCCCGAACTCCTGATGGTGCAGGAAACACCGGGAGTCGGGGATTTTCCTGGCTCCCTATTGTCTCAGCCGCTATGGTCCCGGATTGAACATCTGCTACGTCAGTATGCCCAGTACCATTTCGATCGCCCCATCCGCTCCGCTGCCCTCCTAGAGGCGTGCTTTCCCGTTACGGTTGCCCCCGAATGATGCTTCGCGAGTCCGAGCCCGATGCTGCCCCCAATACTGGACATGATGCTCTCCCGCCCTTGGCGGAACAGTCTGTCGCGGGTTCCGTCGCGGGTTCTGATGTGCCCCCAGAGTCGGAGCCGGAAGCGGTCTCAAGGGCGTGGCCAATTTTCAAAAATCGTAACTTTTTAATCCTCTGGAGTGGGCAGGTTTTTTCCCAACTGGCGGACAAGATTTACCTAGTACTGATGATCGCCATCATCAGTACCCAATTTGACAGGCCAGGACAGCGGATCAGCCTCTGGGTGTCGGCAGTTATGATTGCTTTCACCATTCCGGCGGTGCTGTTTGGTTCCTTGGCGGGGGTCTATGTGGATCGCTGGAGCAAGAAAGGGACTCTGGTCTTGACCAACCTCCTGCGGGGGGGATTGGTGGTTGCCCTTCCTGCGCTGCTGTGGCTGGCTCAGGATTGGGGCACCATCGCCCAACTGCCGACCGGGTTTGGGTTGCTGCTGGTTGTGACCTTTTTGGTGTCTACCCTGACTCAGTTTTTTGCCCCAGCGGAGCAGGCGGCAATTCCCATGATTGTGGAGGGACCAAATCTACTGTCGGCTAATTCCCTCTACACCACCACGATGATGGCGTCGGTGATTATTGGCTTTGCCGTGGGGGAGCCTTTTCTTGCGATCGCAGATCGCATCCTAATGCCCCTAGATGGTGGGGCGGGCTGGGGCAAGGCGATCATGGTGGGGGTGGGCTACGGGGTGGCAGGGCTCTTGCTGCTGGCGCTACGGATCCGGAAGGATCAACCGCCTCCGGCCCTCTCTCCCCACCCCTGGCAGGATATTCGCGAAGGGCTGCGATACCTGGGTGACAACTCCCAAGTCCGGGGTGCCCTGCTGCAATTGGTCTTACTATTCTCGGTGTGTGCGGCGTTGGCGGTGCTGGCGGTAAGCTTAGCGGAGGTGATGCCCGCCATTAAATCTTCCCAGTTTGGGTTTCTACTGGCAGGGGGCGGGGTAGGCATGGCTCTAGGGGCGGCGGCGGTAGGTCAGTTTGGCCAACGGTTTTCTCGCCAAATTCTGAGCTTGTTCGGATCCCTAGGCATGGGCTTAGTGCTGGTTGCCCTAGCGACAGTGACAACCCAATTCTGGCCTGCTCTGGCACTGCTAGTGCTACTGGGATTTTTTGCCGCTGGCATTGGTATTCCCATGCAGACCATGATCCAGGAGCAGACGCCAGCGGAGATGCGAGGCAAGGTGTTTGGCCTGCAAAATAACGTCATCAATATTGCCCTGAGTCTACCCCTAGTGCTGGCCAGTGTGGCGGAAACGCTTCTAGGGTTGCCCTGGGTTTTCATCTTTCTGGGAGCCCTGGTCGCTGCAGGAGGTTTGGCAAGCTGGTATGCTTCCGATAGAGGGGCTGACAAGATGCCCTCAGCGTCTTCGTCTCAATAATCTGATGATTGCGCCTACTTTTGCCCAAGGCTTCCAGCTTGCCCCTTGATCCTTGGGGATATGAAGATTTCCTTCTTAATAAATGCATATTGCATGGCTCGGTAAGAAATCCCCCTTCTGTGGCAACGTCACTTACAGCCGAGAAATCACTCAGGCGCTGTTAGGTCGAGGCTATCAGGTCTCTTTTTTGCATTTTGACCAAGAGTCCAGTGGCCAAGAACTCGCGCCTTTCCATCCTTGCCCCGGTCAAGAGCGGGAGGTCTCCCTACCTTTTCTGTTCAAATCCCAAGTCTTGACGATTCCCTCTCCCCGTTCCCGTCGCCTGTTGGTAGAGGCGCTGGAGCATCTGCGGCCCAATTTGGTCCATGCTTCCCTAACCCTGTCACCGTTGGATTTTCGCCTGCCAGAGATCTGCCAAGATCTGAAGCTGCCCCTAGTGGTCACCTTCCATCCCGCCTTTGACCGTAAGCTGCGGACCCTCAGTTCTGGAACCCAGCACTTTACCTATCAAATGTATGCACCGACGCTGGCCCGCTGCGATCGCGTCATTGTGTTCTCTAACTTGCAGCGAGACTTACTCGTTCGGTTAGGGGTTGCAGAGGAAACCGTAGCCGTTATCCCCAACGGTGTGGACGTAACCCGATACACCCCTGGCCCCTCTACCATCAAATCCACCCTCGGAGCGCGGCAGCTCTTTGTCTACCAGGGACGCCTATCCCTGGAGAAAAATGTCGAATCTCTGCTCAAAGCTTGGCGACTGGCGGAGATGGGGCCAGATCGAAAATTAGTGATCGTGGGCAGTGGTCCCCTAGAGCAGTCGCTGCGAATGTTTTACAACGGCGACGACACCATCCAATGGCTGGGCTTCATTGAGGATGAGCAACGCCGTATCGATATTCTGCGGGGGGCAGATGCCTTCATCCTGCCCTCCTTGGTGGAGGGGCTCTCCTTGTCCCTGCTAGAGGCCATGGCCTGCGGCACCGCCTGTATCGCCACTGATGCCGGGGCCGATGGCGAGGTGCTGGAGGAGGGCGCTGGCATTGTCGTGGACACTCAGCGCGTCACCCAGCAACTCCAAATCATTCTGCCTATCCTCCGAGACCATCCCGAGATGACCCGCCTCCTAGGGCAAAAGGCGCGCCGACGGGTGCTGGAGCGCTATACCCTCACCTCTAACCTGGCTCAGATTGAGAACATCTATCAAACCCTAGTGAAGGATTCAGCCTCTCTTTATGCGGGTAGTGGTGTCTAATGCACCGTTCCATCGTGGTACACCTCGGCCCCTCACCGTTCGGCTGAGCGTTCGCCCATCTGATCCACCCTCGATAAAATGGGAATTATGATCTGCCCAGCGAGTGGCCAGAAGAACCCGGTTTGCCGGACGTTGGCGCTAGCCCGTCGCGAGACGTATTTCACGATTTACAGCCCCAACTGCTGAGCCGTACCCTCAACCTGGCGGACTATAGCCGCGAGAACTGGTTTGCCGCCTCCGACCTCAACCTTTATTACGATGTTCATCATCCCCTTTGGCACAAACGCCCCGACTGGTTTCTGGCGGTGGGTGTCCCCAGGCTGTACGAACGGCGGGAACTGCGTCACAGCTACGTCACCTGGCAAGAAGGGCAAAATCCCCATGTGGTGGTGGAATTCCTCTCCCCCGGCACTGAAAAAGAAGACCTAGGGCGTTTTTATCGCAGCAATGAGGCGCTCCCCTCTGACGAACCACCTAACCTAGAGCCAGCCGAGCAGCCCCCTGGTAAATTCGCCGTTTATGAGCAGCAGTTACGGGTTCCCCACTACATCACCTACGATCGCAAAACCCAACAACTGCGGTACTTTCAACTTTTAGCAGGGCAGTACCAAGAGCGTCCCCTAGCCGAGACCGCTCCTCAGATTTGGCTCCCGGACTTAAAGGTAGGGCTAGGCATCTGGTCTGGCAGCTTTGAAGGTATTCCCAGCCATTGGCTGCGCTGGTGCGACGACGAGGGCAATTGGCTCTGGACTGGTACGGAACGGGCAGAGCAGGCCAAAGAAGCTGCTTCTCTGCGCCATCTTGAGGCTGAAGGAATTCGGGCATCAGGGAAATGACTTGCTCTTGCCTTGGTGCGACGATGACGGGCAAAATCACACTGTGGTGATAGCTGACTTGGCCGCTCTTATGGGTGCGCTGGGAGCACTGGGGACAGTTAATCGTGGTGGTGGAAAAGTATTCTGTCTAAAACTCAGCCGTTGCTCTTCCATCCCATCACGTCTATCGGGGTGACTCTATCCTCGGGGGGGGATGCAAAACTGTCAAATTCTGCATTTATAATTGCTGGGTATAAATGGGTGCTGTGTACAGAATCGCAACTTTGGGCATTGTAGAGAGTAACAAAAAGTGCGCCATGGCGGCATTTTGGAAAATCAAGTTCTCTAAACTTCACCCGTCTAAAGCCCTCGGCGGCGGGCTATGCCCATCATCTGATGTAACCGTCCCCTGAGCGGAGTCGAGGGGGACTTTTGCGGGAAATCTGGCTTCGACTCCGCTCAGCCAGCGTGATATGTGGGACGGTTACCATCTGATTTTGGCGAAACCCAGCATGGTAACGCCGCTGGCGTTTCCAGATTTTGAGTTGGCGTTGACGGCGATACTGCCCCTAAAGGCGCTACGAGGGGCGATTTTGCCGCCCGTGATAAACCTTGAGGATCAGCACCTCATTCTCCAAAAGGGTGTAGTGAAGAACGTAACCGGACTTGCCAAACGGAATCGGTAGCTTCCTTAAACCGGGTGCAGATGAGATCGGGGTACCGCGCTGGGGTATTTGACCCAGGCTTTTAGCAGCTTGAACGATTTTTTTCAGGGCAAGGGTAGCGGCTTCGGGATTGCGGGCTTTTAGAAATTGATGCTGGCGATCAAGATCTGCGATCGCGGCCCGTGACCAAACTACTGTGGGCATGGGCGTTCGGTATCAGTCCCTAAACTGTCAACCCAAGCTTCAACCTGATTGTGGGGAATAGCGTCTTGTTGGTAATTAGCAAGCACCTCTAGGCTTTGTTGCACCATTTCAGCTTCAGTACGGGGCAGAAAATTCAGATTTTCGTCCAGTTCACCGAAGGCTAAATCGGAGTCAATGCGATTTAGGCTGGTGTCGTCCAAGAGACGCACGCCTGCTAGCAAAACCTCGACGGGAGTCTGATAAGCCCCTCTAGCAATTTGCCGTTCTACCAATTGGGTCAGTTCAGGCGGCAGGGTTACGTCCATGGCAGGTCGATCTGGATGTGTGTCCCTATGGTAGTCGTTGGGCGGATGTGTAAGGGGTAGTAGGGTTAGCTGCGTCGGCCAGGGTTAGGCATTATGCCTGGATTTGTCCCATGGGCAACGTGCTCATTACCGCTTCGTCGCTTGCTCTCAAGTTAGCACTGGGGTCGGGGCAGCCGTGCTGGGTAGAGTCCTGGGGCCAGGGAGAGAACCCCGGTTTCTTGAAGAAACCGGGGGGCTGGGGATTTGTGGAGGGGGGTGGGGGGGGAACTGTAGGAGGGGTTGATGCAAGGGCGGGATTGAAACCATGGATGAGCAGCGGGTGCAGGCATATGTGGAACTGATTCAGAAGCTGTTTGCCTGTCTAGGGGGGGCAGGAGGGGATGCTCCCGTGGTATTTGAGGTTAATGATTGTCCAGGGAATAGCAAGAAATGACACTAAAATCGCAAGACAAATCACCCGATAAACTGAATGGAATTTTACAAGAGCTATCAGAGTCTCCTCCAATCGATCGCCGAGTATATCTTTGTGCCCAAGCACTTAGATTAATGTCTAAAAAAGGAAATGAGCATCTCTGGGCTATTTTACAGGATGAGATGGGCTGGTGTCTGTACAACAGTCAATCAGGTGATCATGTCGAAAAAATTGAGCAGGCAATTGAAGCCCATAAAAATGCGCTTCAAGTTTTTAATCGTGAAATATTTCCAGATGACTGGGGTCTAGCCAATCACAATTTAGGCGTAGCTTATCAAGATCGAGTATATGGTGATAAATCCGACAATATTGAACAGGCACTCAAAGCATATAAAAATGCACTGGAGATCAGAACCAAGGTTAAATCTCCTAAGGAATGGGCGATGATTCAATATAATTTAATTAGTCTTTACTATAAACGTCAAAAAGGCAATCGGCCTGACAATATAGAACAAGCAATTTTTGCGGCTTACTGCGCCCTAGAAGTATTTACACGTCATGATTTCCCTCAAGAATGGGCATCTATCAATGAAAAATTAGCTGATGCTTATATGGAGAAAACTTATAATTACGGCAAGCCAAGAGAAAATATTGATGCGGCGAAAGTCTTTTACCAGCGTGCTCTGGAAATAAAAAGCCAGAAACTTTATCCTCAGGATTGGGCTAGGATTCAGATTAACTTGTCAAACGTATACATGGCTCTTCCTCGAGGCAATCGTTCTAAAAATATTGAAGCAGCACTTTTCAGTTTAAATCAAGCACTTCAAGTATATACTCGTGAAAGGTTTCCAGAAGAGTGGGCTAGAACTCAGAGCAACTTGGCTAATGTCTATGTAAATCGCCTCTATGGAGATCGAGCTGAAAACATTGAACAGGCAATCCTTGCTTGTCAGAATGCATTGCTGATTCGAAATCGATATGATTTTCCATGCTTGTGGGCCATAACCAATAATAATCTAGGCAATGCTTATAGTAGAAGAATTCGTGGTTATCGAGCTGAGAATTTAGAAAAATCGATTAGTTTCTATAAAGAAGCTTTGACGATTTTAAGTCAAGCAATGCATCCTCAAGACTGGGCCATGGTTCAAAATAATCTTGGCGTTGTTTACACGGATAGAATCCAAGGTGATAGAGCAGAAAACATTGAGCAAGCTATAGTTGCCTTGGAATCTGCTTTGCAAGTTCGTACTCGAACACATACACCTCAGGATTGGTCTATGACTCAACAAAATCTGGGTAATGCTTACTTGGAGCGGGTGTATGGAAACCTAGCTGAGAATATTGAGCGTGCAATTGTCGCTTACGAGCAAGTCTTGACGGTCTACACACGCATGACTTTTCCTTTTGACTGGGCGTTGGCAAAAAATAACCTGGCTAATGCTTACAAGCGTCGCATTGTCGGTGACCCGACTGAGAATGTTGGGCAGGCGATCTCTGCATATCGCCATGCCCTTACCATATTCACCCCAGAGGATCACCCCAACGACTGCCGCCGCACTGCCCGCCTCCTCGCCAACCTCCACGCCGCCGAAGGCCACTGGGCAGAGGCCCAAACCGCCTACCGCACCGCCCTCCAAGCCGCCGAACGCCTCTACCAAGCCGCCCTCTCCAAGGGTAACCAAGCCGCCGAACTCAAAGCAACCGACGACCTCTACCGCCGCGCCGCCTACGCCTACGCCAAAGTCGGCGACCTTGAAACCGCCGTTGCCACCATAGAACAAGGCCGCGCCCGTAGCCTCAGCGAAACCCTTCAGCGCGACAGAGCCGACCTGGAGGCGGTGCGCCAAATCAACCCCGACCTGGTCGATCGCTACCACACCGCCGCTGCCACCATTCGCCAACTGGAATCCACCGAACGCCAAACCACCCAAGACACCCCCAATGACTTCGCCGCCGCCCTCAGTCAGCAAGCCACCCAAACCCGCCAAGCCCTGCAAGACTGCCTCAGCGAAATCCGCCAAATCTCCGGCTATGAAACCTTCCTCGCCCTGCCCGCCTTCCAGGACGTGGCCCAGGCGGTGCAGCCCGATCACCCCCTGGTCTACCTCATCCCCACCCCCAACGGCAGCATCGCCCTGATCGTCACCGTCGATGGGATCAACGTTCTATTGCTGAATGATTTAACAGAAACAAAGCTGATTGATCTCCTCAACCAAACCTGGTTTGCAGCCTATAACCAATCACGAACTAACTATCAGGGCTGGCTAGAGGCAATCGATACCACCACCCGCCAACTCTGGGCACCCCTGATGCAGCCCCTCATTGACCACCTTCACCCCTCCACCCCCTCACCCCCCCACTCCCCCACGCCTCCCGTCACCCTCATCCCCACCGGCTACCTCAGCCTCCTCCCTCTCCACGCCGCCTGGACCCCAGACGACACCCAACCCACAGGCCGCCGCTACGCCCTTGATGAGATTCACTTCACCTACGCCCCTAACGCCCAGTCCCTCACCGCTGCTCGGTCAATCTGCGATCGCGTCCAGGCAGACTCCATCTTGGCGATCGACAACCCCAGCCAAGACCTGCCCAATTCCGAGCGAGAAGTCCAGGCGGCAGTCTCCACCTTCCCCCACCCCACGGTGCTGCGCCATCACCAAGCCACCGTAGACCAAGTGCGGGCTCAACTGCCCAACGCCACCCTTGCCCACTTCTCCTGCCACGGCACCGCCAACCTCACCGATCCCCTCAACAGTGGCCTGCTCATGGGGGACGGCCTCCTCACCCTCAAAGACATCTTTGACCTCAACCTGGCTGACTTGGAGAAAGGCAACCCTGGCCTCCGCCTCGCCATCCTCTCCGCCTGTGAAACCGGCATGATCGGCCTCGAAAACGCCGACGAAGCCATCAGCCTCCCCACCGGATTGCTCCAAGCCGGAGTCGCCGCCGTCATCGCCTCCCTCTGGTCTGTCAGCGATCGCAGCACCATGCTGCTGCTCAGCAAGTTCTACGACCTCTGGCGCAAAGATGGCCTGCCCCCTGACCAAGCCCTGCGCCAAGCCCAACGCTGGCTGCGGGACAGCACCGGCCAAGAAATTGCCGCCTACGGTGGCTTCTTTACCCCCACCCCCAGCGATCGCCCCTACGCCCATCCCTTCCACTGGGCCGCCTTTAGCTACACCGGGGTCTAGCCCATAGTCAGAAATTTATCTGCCTCAAGAAATCCTGATAGGTGACAATTTTGGTGCTTTCAAATTCGTTCAGAATTAATAAATCGGCATCTCCTGTAACCAGAAAGGCTGCTTGACTATCTCGGGCTAGGGCTAATAGAAAATTATCTTTTGCATCGCGACAAACCAAAACCTCAGATTTGATTTCCACGAACAAGCCAATAACGGATAGAAGCTCCAATAGTTCGGAGACCTTCTGGGTTGAGAAGTATTTTCTCAGCTTGGGTCTTTGGGTCACTCGCCTAATTTCTTCTTGAAGCTGGTCGCACAATATAATCTGGACGGCTTCACTCACCATCAAGGTTTTTAGATTAGCCAACTCCTGGCCAATCAAGAAACTGATCCAAAGGTTGGTATCAATGACAACCCTAATTGGTGAGTTGCTGGTCATAAATTTCTGCTCTCACGGCTTCAACTTCTTGGGTGATTTCTTCTAAGGAGACTTCATCCGTCTGAAAAGCTTCGAGCAGATGAGTCAGTTTTCTGTCTACTAATTCTTTGGATAACGCTTGACTAAGTTTTAACTTCTCAACCTCCGGCAGTTGTTTAACTAGACTCAAAATTTGTTCAAAGCTGAGGGAAAGTTGATATTGAGTTGAGGTCATGGTTTTACGAGGTTGATTACACAGTAATATTTTGATTGGATGTGGAGGAACTGTTTTCCTCGATACGCTTTACTCTTTCTGAATCTCCAATTTCCAAATAAAGGCAAAATAGACTGAGATTGATAATGCCAAATCAGAAAATCGACAATTTCTTAAAACCAATTGGCAGGTTTCCTATACCATATAATACAAAAAACTCACCACCTCCCAGCAACGCTTAGGAGATTTCTTCTTCACCTCACCGCTATGCCACAGTGAATTAAACCTAGAACGCGATCCCAGCATTCGCCTCTTCCCCCCCTTTAACATGTACACTTCCGAAGAAATCCTCGATGCCGCCAAGGCCATCCTTCCGGCCCTGCCAAAACTGCTGGATGAACCCACGGCCACCCAGTTGCAAGCACAATTGAATATCCATCTGGCAGCCCAAGACATCGATCAACTCTGGGCAACCCTGGAGCGATCGCCCCAAACCCAACGCTGGCGATCAAAATACCTCAATCAGGTGAAAGTAAAAGGCTCCGGCTCCCAACTTGCCGGGGACATGGTCGCCCAACCCAGCAGCCTGATCTACGCCTGCCCCCACTGCGACTATCGCGATGTTATCTTCCTCCTCGGCATGGATCCCGACCCCTGCCCCGACCATCCCGCCGCCGTGCTCCAGCGCCTTTAACCCTGGCCCCTGCCGCTATGCCCACCACCCATGCCGACCAAACTGCTCGAAGGCGTCAGTAGCAAACTCGCCGACCAATGGGTCGCCACCCTCCTCACCCCCGCCTTCGTCTTCTGGGCCGGGGGCTTACTCGCCTACGGCGATCGCCATGGCTTCGACCCGATTGAAACCTGGTTCCAGCAGTTCTCTGACCCCATGCAACTGGGCCTAATCGCGATCGCACTCTGCACCGTCGCCGCCTCCGCCTTCGTCGCCCAACGGTTTGACACCGCCGTTCTGCGGGGGCTAGAAGGCTACTGGTATCCCGGTCTACGCCGCCTTTCCCTCCCCCTGTTGCATTGGCAAAAACTACGTCGCCGCCGCATTCTCAAAACCCTCAAACAGCTCAATCCCAAGCTGTCTAACAACACCGCCACCGCCGCCGAGCGAGCAGAATTTGTCCGGTGCGATCGCGCCCTGCACCAGTGGCCAGAGCAAGACGACGACCTGCTCCCCACCCGCCTAGGCAACATCCTCCGCGCCGCCGAACGCCGCCCCTACTCTCGCTATGGCTTGGATGCGATCGTCTGCTGGCCCCGCCTCTGGCTACTGCTCCCCGAAGCCGTCAAAAAAGACCTCCAAGCCGCCCAAACCGAGTTGAATAATGCCGTGCGGCTGGTGTTCTGGAGCCTGCTCTTTCTAATCTGGAGCATTTGGGCTTGGTGGGCCATCCCCGTAGGCTTGATCACAGCCTGCGTTGTCTACAGTTGGGCCATCGAAGCCGCCACCGTTTATGCCAGCCTGATCGAAGCTACCTTTGATCTCCATCGTCAGTTGCTTTACCAAGGGCTGAACTGGCAACGCCCCGACGATCCCGATGAAGAACGGCGAGTCGGCAAACAGCTCACCAACTACCTTTGGCGAGGCTGATATAGCAATCCCATTTGATTTCTGAAGAACTTCAAAAAGGATATCCCTTTGAAGTTCTCCTGCCTTCTACACCACAAATTCAAGAGGTCATTCTTGCTGATAAAATCAAGTGCTTAAACTGGGATGCGCGTGGTGTTCAGCTTATTGAGGCCGTTCCAGAAAGTGTTATTGGGTTAGCTTACTTCCCTTGCATACTCGACTAAATGTTTGTTTTTGGAGAAGTGAAAACTTATGGGCATCACGACTAATCATGAGACAACAATCACGATTCTGGGAAGACCTGCCGATCAGGGCAGATGGCTTTTGATCCCTTTGGGAATGATTATTCTGCTTTGCTTGGGAAGTGTGTATTCCTGGAGCATTTTTAGAACTCCCCTAGAAAATGAACTGGGAATTAGTGCGACTTCAAGCCTGTTGCCATTCACATTTGTATTGGTTTTCTATGCTGCACTAATGCCGATTGCAGGTTTTTACATTCCTCATATTGGCACCCGTGTCATGACGGCCATCGGAGGAATTATTGTCGGTTCAGGTTATATCCTTTCGAGCTTTGCCACCCATGTTGGAATGCTAGTCTTCACCTATGGGGTGATTGCTGGAACCGGAGTCGGTATTGCCTATGGGGTTCCCATAGTTGTAGTATCTCGCTGGTTTCCTGATAAGAAAGGGTTGACCGTAGGGTTGACGATCGTCGGATTTGGACTTTCGCCCTTCATCACTGCTCCCCTGGCGAACCAACTCATCAGTCTCTACACCGTTCGCCCCACCTTGCGCCTTCTCGGCATCGCCTTTACATGCATTATTTTAGCTATTTCCCTGACGATGAAGTTGCCGCCTAAGGGTTGGCATCCTCAACACCATGTTGTAGCTTCGGCATCGATCTTGGCCTCGTCTTACCCTAAGAAATTGCTGAGGAGTCGATCGTTTTATGGACTGTGGATTTGCTATATGATTGGCACTCTAGTCGGGTTGAGCGCGATCGGCATTTCCAGTGCAGTAGGGCAGGAAATTGTTAATATCAATCCAACTATGGCTGCCCGTAGTGTTTCCTTATTTGCTCTGTTTAACGGGATGAGTCGTCCATTATTCGGTTGGTTAGCCGATCGGTTTAAGCCCCACTATATTGCCATTTTATCCTATGTACTTATTTTGATAGCCTGTGTCTTAATGTTGAATATTGAGACTGGACAAATCGGTAGCTACCTCATTGCCTTCTGTCTTTTTTGGTTCTGTCTTGGGGGCTGGTTGGCCATGGCTCCAACCATAACGCTGAAATTCTTTAATCCTGACCAGTATGCTCAAAACTACGGCATTATTTTTACAGCCTATGGGGTTGGCGCTTTGATTGGAACGTTGGTGATGGGTGGCGTTCGCGATTTATTTGGAACCTATACCTATGTGTTTTACCCTATGGCATTTCTGGCGATGATTGGCATTGTCGTAGCTTGCTTGCTGCTCAAAAAAGAAAGATCTTCGTCTACTACGTAGGGTAGGGTGAGGAGAAGACCCCCTAGTACAACTAGGCTGAAATAGGCTTGCTACTCTGTCGCACCAGCCCAACATTTTCCGGTCCCCTCTCTGGGAGAGGGCTAGGGCTTCGGCGTAAGACTTCGGCGTGAGCTCAGTCGAACGCTCAGCCGAACGGTGAGGGGTCGAGGTGTACCACGATAGAACGGTTAGAGTATTTACGCCGCACAGTACTAGTACTGGGTGGCTGAAATGACCTTACCATTGAGAGGTAGGGTAAAGAGGACTTTTCTACAATGGCTAGACTGACTGCCGCCAGGCTCACTTTGAGCGAAACGGAGCGGAGCGACTTAGAGCAATTGATTCGACGTCAGCGGACGTCACAGCAGCTCGCTTTGCGCGCCAAGATTATCCTCACAGCTGATGAGGGCAAAGGCCATGGCGAAATCGCCCGAGACTTGGGGGTCAGCAAAGAGATGAGTCGCCGCTGGCGGGGGCGTTGGCTGGAGTTGAGTCAACAACAGGTCGCTGTGGAAGAGCGCCTACAGGATGTCCCTCGTCCCGGGGCTCCGGCTACCTTTAGCCTCGAACAAATCACGCAACTCTATGCCCTAGCTTGTGCACCGCCCGAGCAGTATGGCCGCCCCATCAGTCATTGGACCCCTGGAGAACTGGCCGATGAACTGAGCAAGCAGGGAATTGTCGAGAGTATCAGTCCCCGTCATGTGGGCCGACTGTTGGCCGAGGCTGACCTCAAACCCCACCAGAGCCGTTACTGGCTCTCCCCCCCCCCGACCCTAACTTCGAGGACAAAGTCAAAGACATTTGCCAGGTCTACGAACAGGCTGCCACTCGTGCCGAACACGGCGAGCTGACCTTCAGCCTGGATGAGATGACGGGAATCCAGGCTCTGGAACGGACGATGCCTGACATCGCCATGAAGCCGGGACGCTGTACCCGCATTGAGTTTGAGTATATTCGCCATGGCACTCAAACCCTGATTGCCTCATTCAATGTCGCTACCGGACAGGTGGATCAGGCCACCGTGGGAGACACCCGCACCGAGCAAGACCTCGAGAGTCACCTCAGAGCCTTACTGGCCCAAGTTCCAGATGCCTCCAAGATTCATCTGGTCATGGATTGCCTCAACACTCATCAATCGGAATCTCTCGTCCGACTGGTGGCGGAACGCGAGGAAAAACCGATTCATCTGGGCCAGAAAGGGAAGACGGGCATTCTCCTGTCTATGGCGACCCGAGCGGCGTTCTTGAGCGACCCCAGCCATCGACTGGTCGTTCACTTCACCCCCAAGCATTGCTCCTGGCTCAATCAAATTGAGCTTTGGTTCTCCATCCTGGTACGTAAGCTACTCCGACGTTCGAGTTTTACCAGTCAAGCCCAACTCAAGGCGAAGATTTTAGCGTTTGTCGATTACTTCAATCGCACCATGGCTAAGCCCTTCAAGTGGAACTACACGGGTAAGCCCTTGGTCGCATAAATGCCTTGGCCACTTCCGCCAAGCAGTACTAGTACCGCAGGGCGTAAATCAGTCCACTATTGCCGCACCAGCTCAACATTCTCCGGTCCCCTCTCCCCTTGGGAGAGGGCTAGGGTGAGGGGCCGAGGTGTGCCACGATGAAACGGTCAGAGTATTTACGCCGCAGAGTACTAGGGCTTCGCCGCAGACCCCGCCGCCGCTATCGATACCAGTGCGATCGCGGCTATCATTTGTGGGCTGAGTTGTTCCCCCAGCAGTATCAGGCCCAAGAATGAGGCCATCGCCGGTTCCAAACTCATCAGAACCCCAAACACCTTGATCGGCAGCCGTCGCAATGCCGCCATCTCTAGGGAATAGGGCAATGCCGAGGCCAGCATGGCGACCCCCAGCCCCAACCCCAGCAATGGTGGGGAAAAGAGTTGCAGCCCTGATTGGGCTAGAGCCAGGGGCAACACCACTAGCGCCCCCGCCCCCAAGGCCATTGCCAGCCCTTCGCTCCCTTGAAAGGTCTTGCCCACCCGAGCAGACAGCAAAATATAGGCGGCCCAACACCCCCCTGCCCCCAGGGCCAGCACTACCCCCAGGGGATCGAGATCCGACCCTGGCAACGGGGTCAGCAACAGAATGCCCCCTGCCGCCAAGGCCACCCACAGCCCATCTAGGGCGCGGCGAGAATGGGCTAGCGCTACCGCCAGCGGCCCCAGGAATTCCAGGGTGACCGCTACCCCCAAGGGAATATATGCGATCGCACTATAGAGCAGCGAATTCATCGCCCCCATAGACAGCCCAAACAGCCCTAGCAGGCGATAGTCAGACCAGGAATACTCTCGCCAGCGGGGTCGGGTCACCATCAGCAACACAGCCGATGCCAACGCCAGCCGCAAAAACGCCACCCCCACCGGACTCACATATACAAACAAGCCCTTTGCCAGAGCCGACCCCAACTGAACAGATAGGATCGCCAGAAGCAGGAACCCAAGGGGGGACTGAAATCGGGATTTGAGAGCAGCGGATAACGTCATGGCTTCCTGCAATAGCGCCAGCCCTGACCTTAGCCTGTCCCTGGCAGGGGATACAGAAATGCCATGAATGACAACTATCAACATCCTTCATGGTTGATGTAGCACCACAATTCCTAGCTTGTGGTGCCAACGGGTCTGCCCTCCTCTAGCTCCCCCTTGGCAAGGGGGAGGACAAGAGCAATTCTGGTCTCTCCCCTGGGAAAGGAGGAACTAAGGGGGGTGATGTAGGGCGGAACCGATGGGCCTGGGGTAGGTCTATCTGCTTGAGATCTAGCCCCTGCTCAAAAATGTCGTTGATGCGCCCCATCTCTCCCGTAGTGGTCATGAACTTGTGATCAGCGGTGGCGCGGAGGGTGCGGCCATCCTCAAGCTGATACTCAAAGATTTCTTGCTCTCCCCGAGAGTGCCACTGGGCAATGGGCTGGGTGTAGACAAAGCCATTGGCATCGACACTATAGACATGACAAGCAATTTGCTCCTCAACGATACGGCCAATTTCCAGGGGTCCATATTCCACCGTGAGAAGTTGGGTGTCGGCGCTGAGGCAATATTCAGCAAATTTCACCATCTGTTCCCACAGGTCTTCCGCCACCTTTTTGGGAACAGTCTTAGCCATGGAGCCTTCGACGAACTGGCCCTTGTGCTTCTCCATTTCCGAAACTTTCTTTTTCCCCATGGCCCGCCGCAGCAGGTCTGCTTGGCCTAGGGAGTACCCTGCCATATCTTGGGCAATTTTCATGATCTGCTCTTGGTAGACCATGATGCCGTAGGTTTCCTTCAGGATCGGCTCTAGGATGGCATGGGCAAAGTCGATCTTTTCGCGCCCATGTTTGCGATCGATAAACTTGGGAATCAGCTTGGCATCTAGGGGTCCAGGGCGATAGAGGGCAAGGACGGAGGAAATGTCTTCCAAGCCAGAGGGCTTCAGCTCCCGGACAATCTGGCGCATCCCGGAGGATTCTAACTGGAAGATGCCACCGAGATCCCCCTTCTCTAGCAGCTTAAAGGTGGCGGGGTCGTCCATGGGCAGGTTATCCAGGTCAATGGTTTTTCCCTGACCCACCTGTACTAGCTCCACTGCCTTTTGGATCATGGTTAGGTTTTTGAGGCCCAAAAAGTCCATTTTTAGCAGCCCCAGGGCTTCCACGTCCTCCATGTAGTACTGGGTAATGACTTGGCCGTCATTATTCCGCTGGAGAGGCACAATTTCGTCTAGGGGATCCTTGGAGATGACCACCCCAGCAGCGTGGACACCAAAGGTTTTGTTCATCCCTTCGATCCGCATGGCCATGTCTAGCCAGCGGCGGGTCTGGGGATCGCTCTCGTATTTCTCGCGAAATTCTGGGGCGGGGCTGTCTGATCCCACCATCACCTTGAGCTTGGTGGGCTTGCCTCGGGAGACGGGGATCAGCTTAGCCATGCGATCGGATTCGGCATAGGGGATATTCAGCACCCGCGCCACATCCTTGAGGACCGCCTTGGAGGTCATGCGGTTGAAGGTGATGATCTGGGCGACCCGTTCTTTCCCATATTTCTCTGTAACGTAGTCAATGACTTCGTCCCGGCGCTGGATGCAGAAGTCCGTGTCAATATCGGGCATGGACTTGCGTTCGGGATTGAGGAAGCGCTCGAACAGCAGCCCATGGTGGACGGGGTCGATGTTGGTAATGCCCATAGCATAGGCGACGAGGGAGCCAGCGGCGGAACCGCGACCGGGGCCAACGGGAATGTTGTTTTCCCTGGCGAAGCGGATGTAGTCCCACACCACGAGGAAGTAGGTGGGGAATCCCATTTGGATCATCATCTCGATTTCGTATTCGAGGCGATCCCGGTATTTTTCTTCAATCGCTTCATAGTTGGCAGCTTTGACCCGCTGCACCAGACCTTCGCGGGCAACGTGGGCCATGTAGGCTTCGGCCCCCTCAAAGCCCTCGGGGATAGGGAAGTCGGGAATGCGGGGCTGGCCTAGGATGCCGGTGTATTCCTCCACCTTGTCCGCCACCGCCATTGTGGTGGCGATGGATTCCTCAATCACCTCATCCGGCAGGTGATCGCGGAACAGTTGGCGCATTTCATCGGCGGATTTCAGATATTCCGTGCCGCTGTAGCGCAGGCGCTTGTCCTCGGTTAGGAGTTTGCCGGTTTGGATGCAGAGCAGCGCGTCGTGGGCTTCGACATCGTTGCAGGAGATAAAGTGAGAATCGTTGGTGCAGAGAATTTGGATATCCAGCTCCCGCGCAATCTTAACGATCTCCACATTGACGATGCGGTCTTCGGGGGAGCCGTGGTCTTGAATTTCTAGGTAGTAATCGTCACCGAACAAGTCTTTGTACCACTGGGCAACGCGGCGAGCGATTTCGGGGCGCTTTTGCAAAATGGCCTGGGGCACTTCTCCCCCCAGGCAAGCGCTGGTGACGATTAGCCCCTCGTGGTACTGCTCCAGTAGGTCTTTATTGATGCAGGGACGGGTGAAAATACCGGAACCCTGCATCCCTTGCAGATGGGAGATGGTGGTGAGCTTGACCAGGTTTTTGTAGCCCTGGGTGTTTTTGGCGAGGACGACTTGGTGGTAGCGGGGCAGCTTGACCTTCTTGCCATAGCTGTTGAGCTGTTGTTCAATGTCGCCATTAACGACGTACATCTCGTTGCCGATAATGGGCTTGATCCCAGCCCCTTTGCACACTTTGATCAGTTCGATGGCACCGTACATGACGCCGTGGTCGGTAAGTGCGATCGCGGGCATCTCCAGTTCCTTAGCCCGAGCGACCAACTGCGGGAGTTGACTAGCCCCATCGAGCAAGCTGTAGTCACTGTGAATGTGCAGGCCCACAAAGGTCATAGGTTCTATCGGGTCCGTTGGTACTAAAGATGCAAAGGTATCCCCCAGCCGCCAGCATCGGCCCGATCTCCGGGGCTGAGCATGGGATCTGTGGGGGATCGGATTTGCGATGGGATGCCCATAGGTTAGCCGATCTTATTGCCCTACATCTAGGGAATTTTGCGATCCTATCGCCAATCTGGCCCCAGATATGGACTTGTGTCCCCTATGTCTAAGTCAAGATTTCTGCATCCCAGCGAGCCCCACCCCCGGCCCAATCCTTCTGGAAAGTGCTGAAATCAAACGCCACGTCTCCCCTATCAAAGGCTCCCCATCCCACCCCTTTACAGAACGTAATCCCACTCCACCGTATCGGCCTCGCCAAAGCCTTAAACTCTTTACATTCTCAGTTTTTATTCTTGCCTCTGCGTCCCTTCTCGACCCAGAACCTACGCCGTTCCTCAGCGCTATGTTTCCTACCCATCGGCCCCGTCGTCTACGCAACCACTCCCAGCTCCGCCGCATGGTGCGGGAAAATGTGGTGACCACCAATGATCTGATCTACCCCTTGTTTGCCGTGCCCGGTGACGGCATTGCCAAGGAGGTCACCTCCATGCCGGGGGTGTATCAGCTCTCGGTGGACAAGATTGTGGAGGAGGCCAAGGAGGTCTACGACCTAGGCATCCCGGCGATCATTTTGTTTGGCATCCCGACGGATAAGGACACCGAGGCCACGGGGGCATGGCACGACTGCGGCATTGTGCAAAAGGCTACGGCGGCGGTGAAGGCGGCGGTGCCGGATCTGGTGGTGATTGTGGATACCTGTCTGTGTGAGTACACCTCCCATGGCCACTGCGGCTATCTGGAAACCGGGGATTTGACGGGGCGGGTGCTGAATGATCCGACGTTGGAGCTGCTGAAGAAAACGGCGGTGTCCCAGGCTCAGGCAGGGGCGGATATCATTGCACCTTCGGGGATGATGGATGGCTTTGTCCAGGCGATTCGGGCAGGGCTGGATGCAGCGGATTTTCAGGATATTCCCATCCTCTCCTATGCGGCTAAGTATGCCTCGTCCTATTACGGTCCCTTTCGGGATGCGGCGGATTCGGCTCCCCAGTTTGGCGATCGCCGGACCTACCAGATGGACCCGTCTAATGGCACTGAGGCCCTGAAGGAAATTGCCTTGGACATGGCGGAGGGGGCGGACATGCTGATGGTGAAGCCTGCTCTGGCCTATATGGATGTGATTTGGCGGGTGAAGGAGGCGACGAATCTGCCGGTGGCGGCCTATAACGTCTCTGGGGAATATTCGATGGTGAAGGCGGCGGCGATGAATGGCTGGGTAGATGAGCAGCGCATTGTGCTGGAAACGATGTTGGGCTTCAAGCGGGCGGGGGCGGATTTGATTCTCACCTACCATGCCAAGGATGTGGCCCGCTGGCTGGATCAAACCAACAGTCTGTTTTAGCGGGATGGGCGCACAGATGTGCGCCCATCCCTAGCAATCCGAATTGTTTTGTCAAGGTAGGACGGGCATCTTGCCCGTGCAGGTGGGACGCCTACCCTACGGATTTTCACGATTTTGGGCACTCTATTGACGGACTGGATCTATCCTTTTCCTCCCTTGCAGGGGGGAACGTTGTTGAAGCGGTACAAGCGCTTTTTTGCCGATATTGAGCTGGACTCGGGGGAGATAATCACGGCCCATTGTCCCAACACGGGGCCGATGACGGGGGTGTGTCACTTGGGGGGGCGAGTGATGGTGTCCCACAACCCCAGTCCGAAACGTAAGCTGGCCTATACTTGGGAGCTGGCGGCGGTCCAGGACACGGTACCGACTTGGGTGGGGGCCAATACGGCTCTGCCCAATCGGGTGATCAAGGCGGCGCTCAAGGATCGGGTGATCCCTGAGGTTGGCCCCTATACCGACCTCAGGACGGAGGTGCCCTATGGCCGCGATCGCAAAAGCCGCATTGACTTTTTGCTATCGACGGCGGAGCAGCCCGATATTCCCGACACTTACGTCGAGGTGAAAAACACCACCTGGGCTCAGGGCACCCTGGTCCTATTTCCCGATACGGTGACCACGCGGGGACAAAAGCACCTGCGGGAACTGACGGAGTTGCAGGGCACAGCGGCGGCGGTGATGTTGTATTTCATCAATCGCGGCGATTGCGATCGCTTTGCCCCCGGCGACGAAGCGGATCCGGAATATGGTCAACTGCTACGAAGTGCGATCGCGGCAGGGGTACGAGTGTTGCCCTGTCGTTTTGACGTGCAGCCCACGGGTATTCGGTACTTGGGGTTAGCGGAGCTGGTGTTGGGGTAGGAGGGTGTGAGGGTGCCTTCACCCTTCACCCTCACTAAGTCGTCCCCTGCTGTTGGGGAATCGTCATGATGAACTGGGTACCGTGGCCGGGGCTGGATTGGCATTCCAGAGTTCCATGATGGCGATCGCGGATGATTTGGTAGCTGATGGAGAGGCCGATGCCCGTACCCTTGCCCACGGGTTTGGTGGTGTAGAAGGGTTCAAAAATGCGTTTCTGCCGATCGGCGGGAATGCCGGGACCATTGTCGGCGATGGTGATGCGAATGCAGTCGGCATCTACAACGGCGGTGCGGATGGTGATCATTGGATCACAGGGGGAGCCTGTTTCTATCGCCCCCTCTAGGGCATCGATGGCATTGCTAATCAGGTTCATAAAGACCTGGTTGAGTTGGCCTGCGTAGCATTCCACTAGGGGTAACTCGCCGTACTCCTTCTGAATCGCAATTTCGGCGCGATCGCCATTGGCCTTGAGGCGATGCTGCAAGATCATCAGCGTACTATTGAGACCATCATGGATATCCACAGGCTTAATTTCCGCCTCATCCATACGGGAAAAGTTGCGGAGGGAGGCGACGATGTTCTTGATGCGGTCGGCCCCAACCCGCATAGACTCCAGCAGTTTGGGAAAGTCCGCCATCAGAAAAGTGAGATCAATGGCTTTCTCAGAAGCTGCGATCGCGGCGGTTGGTTCGGGGTAAGTCGTCTGATACAGCGTCACCAGTTCCAACAAATCCTGGGCGTATTCCCAGGCATGGCTGAGGTTGCCATCAATAAAACTGACAGGGTTGTTGATCTCATGGGCGACCCCCGCCACCAATTGCCCCAGGCTAGACATTTTCTCCGTTTGCACCAACTGGGCCTGAGTGCGCCGCAGCTCCGCCAGGGTAGTCTCTAGCTCCTGGGTCTGACGCTGGGCACGGGTGGCATTTTCCGTCGCCTGGTAGTAGAGGTCGGACTGACTAATAGCCACCCCGACCTGCCCCGCTAGGGACAGAAGCAGCTCAATTTCACCGCCATTCCAATGGCGGGGGCCACCGCATTCATGGGCAATCAACAGTCCCCACAGGCGATTTTGAATCAGGATCGGCACAATCAGATTGGCCTGCACTTGGAGCGATTGCAGGTAGTCGCGGTGGCATTCGTCCAGATCCGCCGTCTGAACATTGTCAATCGCCCGCACCCGCCCCGATTGGTAGTATTCCGCATAGCCATTGGGAAAGCAGGTGTCTGCCCCCATTTCGCCCAAGGTAGAGCGCCAAGGGGCGATCACGTCCTCCACCACCACCTGCCCGTGCCAGTCTGCTTTGAAGCGATAAACCACGACCCGGTCAGTTTTGAGCTGACTGCGGATAGCCTGCACCGTGGTTTGCAAAATCGCCTCTAGCTTCAGAGATTCGCGAATCTGGGCGGAAATGCGGTTGATCAGGGCTTCCCGGCGGGCAATGTTGCGGTAGCGGCTCTCCGACTCCTTGCGACGGGTGATGTCCGTCAGGACACCATCCATGAGAATGGCGGTGCCATCGGCGTCAAAGATGGGCTGTCCCTTGTCCTGGACCCAACGGACATTACCGCTGGCGTGGCAGAGACGGTATTCCAAGTCATAGGGCTGCTGTTGGGCTATGGCCCGTTGGATGGCCGCTTCTACTGGGTCGCGATCATCCCCGTAAATGAGAGTGAACCCGTTTTGGTGGATGGGGTGGTCGGGGCCATAGCCAGTCAAATCAGCGATGGCCTCACTGTGGAAAAGGGGCGTCCAGCTCTCATCCACACAGCGGCGGTATACTGCTCCGGGGATGTTGCTCAAGAGGGTGCGATAGCGGGTTTCACTCTCCTGAAGGGCGGCTTCAGCCGCCTTCCGTTCGGTAATGTCTACGATAGTGCCCGCCAATCCCAACACCAGTCCCTCCACATCTCGCCAGAGACCGCCCCGTTCTCCTACCCAGCAGATGCGCTCATCGGCGCAGAGGACTCGATATTCCACGTGGTAGTCGCCCCCTTGATTCAGGGTGAGGTTGACCACATCCTGGAGCCGACGGCGATCTTCGGGGTGGATGCGTTCCAAATAGTCAGAGAAGGTTTGGCAGAATCCCTCAATGCCGGAGCCAAAGATACTCTGGATTTCATTGCTCCAGACCATGCGATCGCTGGCGGCATCCCAACTCCAAACGCTCATGCCTGACACATCTAGGGCCATCCGTAGGCGGCGTTCGCTTTCTCGATAGGCTTCCTCAATCTGCTTGCGGGCGGTGATGTCCAACATCACACCACAGAAGACAACCGTCCCTTGGGCTTCTGGCACCGGGACCGCATCCCCTCGCCACCAGCGGGTCTCACCGTCGGGTGTAATCAGCCGTCCCTCGTAGTTCCAGGGCATCATCTGGGCCACCGAAGCTTCTACAGAGGCCCGCAGTTCGGTGCGATCGCTGGGGTGAACCCGTTCTGTAAAGATATGGATGTTGTGGATAATGTCTGCGGCGGGAATACCGGCGATGTTCTGAATGCGATCGCTAACATAGTCCACCTGCCACTTGTCTCCCTGGACCCGCAGTTGGAACAGCGCCCCCGGAATCGTTGCGGCAATGGTGCGAAACCGGGTTTCGTTATCCGCCAGAGCCTGCTCCATCACCGCCCGCTCTAGGGTGGCCGCTTCTGCCTGCTTGCGGTTGGTAATGTCCATCAGTAGCCCATCCCACAAAATGGTGCCATCGGCTTGGGCCTGGGGACGGGCAGCGGTTTGGAGCCAGCGCAGTTCTTGGTTGGGTTTGTAGTAGCGTCCTTCCCAACGCCAGGGGGTGAGGGCGCGGGCAGAGGCTGCCATGGAAGCATCGAATCCCGCCCGGTCGAGGGGATGAATGCGGTCTAGTACCACCTGGGGATTAGCCTGAATCGTGGCAGCGGGGAGGCCATAGACCTCATAGGCTCCAGGGCTGACAAAGGCAAAGCTAGGGGAGCCATCGGGGTGGAGGCGAAACTGGTAGATCATGGCGGGCACATTGGCCAACAGCGCCGAAAACTGGGGGGTATTCCACAGGGGTTGGGGGGCGGTGGCGGGCTCAGCATCGGCCACAGCGACCCCCTCTGGTAGGGGATCCAGAAAGCTGATGAGCAGGGAGTTGTTTTCGACGGTTTCTAGTCGCCGCTGAAAACAGCGTTGCTGCCCCGCTGCATCCACAATCTCTAGGGGCAGGAGGGTGGCTGCTGCCCCCGCCAAGGCGGCTTCTTCCTGAGCCCGCAACTCTGCTATGTGGGATGGGGGCCAAAAATCTGTCTCGGGTTGACTCAGGAGGTGCTGTCGCGATCGCCCCAGCAGGGCACAGCAGGCAGCATTGGCAAACACCCACTGGTGCTGGGTATTTTTGACGTAGACCGGGGTAGTGACCCCATCCAGCATTTGCACGAGTAGGGTCGGCAGACCGACTACCTGGATCAGGCCATTGCCAAAGGGTGTAGCGGCAGAAGACGACATGGGCATGGCAGCGATCGCGGCGGCAGTGAAGACAGTAACGGGGTGAGAAGTTCAGAGTCCCTGGACATCTAGCGTACCCAAACCCTGTAATAGTTTGGGAGTCTTGGCGTGGAGGGCCAAGACGACTGCCCCCGTCGGCGGGAAAATGGGACAATGGTTCGATTTGAGATCACACCCCCAAACCCCAAAGTCCCTTTATGTCTGGGCATACCCTGTAGGCTTTACCCTGCAAGCTTCAGTCTATTCTTGTGATCATGAGGGCTTGGGGATATCTCTACACCTTCGCCCCTGGGCCAAATAGGTCCGGATGCTCCCAAAACTCTTCTCTCAGGGTAGAACAGAGACAGATGCCTGGGCCTGAATCCCCTAAAGTTCCCCTACACGTTGACCCTGATTTGCCCCGTTTTGATTTGCCCCGTTTTGAATCGTTCTGGATAGTCCTATGATGCACTGGACCTTAATGCGACCGACCCTGATGCGACGGACGCCAATGCGCTGGAATTTCGCGATGGCCCCTTTGGGCCGGTCCCTGACCATGGCCCCTTTGGGCCGGTCCCTGACCATGGCCCCTTTGGGCCGATTCCTGACCATCGCATGTTTACAACCTGCCGTTCTATCGACCTTCTTGGGGGCGATTGTCCTAGGAACCATAGGTTCCCCCTCAGCCCTGGCCCTCTCGGAGACTCCCCTAGAATCCCCCCCGCCTAGTCCAGCCCGATCTTCCCTAGGGCAGCCCCTGTATTTCTTTGAAGACTGGTGTCTATTCCAGACCGACATAGCCCCAGAACACCAGTACACCGTTGCTGTGCTCCTAGAGGTGTTGGGCACTGAGAACTGTGCCGAAGCCAGTCGGCGGGCCTCTACTCTCACTCTCTTGAACCTGCGAGGTCGTAATCTTAAATCTATTGCCCCCCTGTCCACCTTTCCCCTGCTACGAGAACTAGACCTGAGCAGTAACCAAATCAGCGATTTGTCGCCCCTATCTGCCGTTCCTAATCTGCGCCGCCTCACCCTCAGTCACAATCAGGTTACGGATCTGTCGCCCTTGCAGGGGCTAGATTCTCTAGAGGTGTTGACGCTGGAAAATAATCAAGTCTCTGACCTCTCTCCTCTCCAGAATCTAGAGAACTTGCTGCGTCTGGGTCTGAACCGCAATCAAATCACTGATATTGCTCCCCTTGCGGCCCTAGATACCCTCCAGACACTGGATCTCAGCCACAACCAAATCACCAATATTGCCCCCTTGAGTACCCTTACCGCCCTAGAGGTGCTGGATATGAGTACCAATGAGGTCGTCGATGTGACGCCCCTGGCCTCTCTGATGAATCTCCAGGAACTGAACCTGAATCGCAACCAAGTTTTTGACGCTACCCCGCTGCGACAACTCCCGAACTTGGAGCGGGTCTATCTCTACAACAACCCGGTGGAGCGCCAGATCTGTCCGGGAAACCCCAATGCCCTATGTGTTTTGATCTAAACCTTGTCCAAGTCCAGCACTCTGTCAAGCCTAAATTTAAGTTATGGGTTGGGTGGAACGAACTGGGCGCTGTTGGCGAAATGCACATCCTGTAACAAACTCACGGGCAAGTCACCCGGAAACTAGGCAGGGCCGGTTTTCAGCATTGCCCACCGCTCAAACTCGCTTCCCCACCTCCAACCACCTCCCCGAACACTCAACATTCTCACATCCCCAAAAGGCATATTGGCTTTGATGGTAGCCCCGGCATAGCGTAAACGTCCTACATTCTCCGGCCCAGGGATGGTGGGCCATGCCCACCCTACAAAGAGCTTGTCGGGAGCATCCCACTTTCGTGAGCCCTCACCCTAAATCCCTCTCCCAAGATGGGCTACGGTGTACACATAAGTCACTGTTTGATGGGCATCCCGGCCTGACCCCCTCTAACTCCCCCTTGTAAAGGGGGAGGACTAGAGTTTCCCCCCTTTACAAGGGGGGATTAAGGGGGGTTTGCAAGGGGCATCAGCACCCTTCCAGAAATATGTGTACACAGCAGCCCAAGATGGGAGAGGGACTTTGAATCCGGCTCCCCTTCCCCCTTTCTGAGAGCAGGGGTATAGCCTGACGGCATTCAAGAAAGGGGGATGTAGAGCTTGCTCTTCCCGCAGGGTGGGGCGTAAATTTTCAAAAGTGGGATGCTCCCTTTCATATCACCCCTGATGTTCAACCGTAGCGGGCATTTGTTGAATGATTTTCATTGTTTTGACGCTGACGGTGCAAACCCGTTGTAGCAAATCGATGACGTGTTCTTTGTAGTCGGCAAATTTGTAGGTATTGAACAGTTTGGCGATTGTCGGGTCTTTGGGTTTCTTTTCTTTGTATTGGTCAAGGATCCATTCTAGGGCGGAGCGATTGCCCAGTTTGTAGTCCCAGGCAAGGGCAGGTACTCCGGTGAGTTGGGTGTTTTCGTCTAGGGTGATGATGCCTTGGGGTTTGTCGGCTTTGAGTTTGGCTTTGGGCTTTTCTTTGCTGGCGATATCTTGACGGTTTAGCCCATAGGGTTCGATGGTTTCGTAGTTCAGGTGCAAGTCCATCAGGGCTTTGCCCCAGGTTGCCCATTGGTGAAAGTCGGCATAGAAGGGCAGGCGGGGAAATTCGCGTTTGAGGTTGAGTTCGTATTTGGTGCGGTAGGCGGGATGGTGGAGAACGGCGTAGGTGTAGTGGAAGATAGCTTCTTTGGTGATGGTGGGATCGCTGTAGTGGATCTGGAATTGGGTTAAGCCCCAGTCGGTGATGTTGTCGATGCGGTTCCCGTTTTCGTCGTAGCGGTAGAGGGGAAGACATTGAGACCCGCCATTTGGGAGCACATCTGGAATGTGTTCTACAGCCAAACGAAAGTATGGCGCGTCTATTCCTGACTTTATCCAGATAGCTTGATTAGCCTTTTTTGCCGACGGAAAAATATTTGGTAATTGATACGTCCTGCCATTAAAGTTCTTATCAAAATAAAGATATTGCTTGGCATAAGGACGGCAGCAACTCTTGATGATTTTTCCTTCTTCAAAAGTCTTTTTTGTTTTTCGTTCTAAATACTTTTCAAGATCCGCATCCCACTTGATATCTAACTCTCGCCTTACTCCATTCTCCAGTAGATCGTCATACACCTCCACAAAATACTTCATTCGCTCAATCAGAGCTTCTTTTGAGAAGTCATAAACCCACTCATCTCGCTGAGTTTTGACCCCTGCCGAAAAAAGCTGAAAAACTGCCTTTTGCAATTTTTCAGCCTTCACCTTTTTATCAATCAACGGCAAAAAGCTATCAAAATCGTTATCGGTTAAATTAATCCAATTTGCTTTTTGGTCAGGCGTAATGTGGTCAAATGGAATCGCTTCAAATCGGGCACGATCGAACCAGTCGAGCTTTCCGTCCTTCGTCTGCTCATCCTGCAAGGTAAAGTAGAAGATTTTTGCTCTCATACTCAAGAAGCCTTCGATTCAGGTTGATAGGCAAACACATCCACAGAAATAGATTTAAGCGGTTGTGTCTCGCCATGCAGCATCACGCGAATCCGTTCAGTCGTTTCTCGACTAAAGATCTCTTCGCCACAATGAGAACATGCCGTTACTGGAATTTTCTCAACTAAATAGAACTTTCCATCAATCTGAAAAATCTCATTGATCAACTCTTGATGGCAGTCTTCTGAATTGCAAACATGGCACTTAAACATCATTTTCTCCTATTTCTATAATCAATCCACTCTTGCTCATCCGGTTCATAAACCGTAATGATTTTCGTAAGGTCTGACTCCATTCTTGAAACTTGAATATGTAGAGCGCGATCGCTTTTTGCAAAGCCTAACAAAAGACAACTGGGAGAATATTTATCATCTGGATAATCTTCAATCACCTCTACATTCTCAGCAATCTCTCGAATTTCTTGATCGCTAATATTTCGTTCGATCGCTCTCTTAAAAGCATGACGTGTAAATTCAAAGCTACCTGCTTTAAATTGCTGTTGAATCTCTGAAAGGGATTTCATGCCGCTTTCCCGCTCTCTTTTCGTGTTCTCACCAGAAACATCACTGCAATTCCAGTTTGAATGCCAAACACATTATTTTTAGTACCAGATATTTTAGGATTATTTCTTACATCCGATTGGGTATCGACAATATAGACATAATCAAACTCGCGATCGACGCACTTACGGAAGCCATCAAAGGTTTTGGAGTCGATAAACGATCGATTGGCAATGAAGGCAATGATGCCGTTTTGACCCAGCCTATCCGATGCCCAGCGAAAGAATCGGGTATACATATCGTAGACAACAATCTGATTTTGAGCGGTTCCCTCTTTGATATAGCGGATTTCATAATTATGCGGCACAATAGCAGCAATGGGTGAACCAGCTTTTAATGTCCGCTTCAGAGATGTCCTCAAAGGCTATTTCAAGGGCTTCTGATAGCGCTTGATAAGTCCGTGCCCCCAGTGCCCTGAGAATTGACTTTAGCTTTGACCAAAAGTTCTCAATCGGCGAGAAGTCCGGCGAATAGGGCGGCAGATATACCAGACGTGCCCCTGCGGCCTCAATCAACTCCCGAATCATGTCGTCCTTATGAATGGAACAGTTGTCCATCACGACACAGGCCCCTGGCCAAAGGTTGGGCACCAGGCGAGTGGCCACAAATGCCTCAAAACTCAAGCCGTCAAAGGCTCCTAAAATCACCGCCGAAGCCACTACCCCAGCCAAGCTTAACCCTGCCACCAGGGACACATTCTTCCCCCGCTTGGGCTGTTCTCCATAGGCTCGTCGGCCTTGCAGCGCCCAGGCAAACAACCGAATCAACCCCAGATTAATCCCCGACTCATCGATAAACACCAAGTCTTCAACTCGGATGTCTCGAATCTCATCCCAGTACTCCCCTCGCAACCGCTGTACCCGATCACTCACCTTGTCACTGGGGTGAAGGGCTTTTTTTTTACGGGTGAACTGAAGCCGCTTCATCACCCGACACATCGTGGATCGACTCACCGTCACCCCATACTGTTGAGCCACTTCGGCGCGAAGCTCATCTAAGGTCAGATCAGGGTTCGCTTCAACGAAGGCTTGAACCCTCTGCATCTGCGCCTCATCCAGTTCCCTCGGTCGCCCAGGACTGGTCTTGGGGGCAAGCTCACCCGTTTCCCGATACTGCTTCAGCAGTTTCACGATAAAACTTAGAGTCACTCGAAATCGCTGGGCTAACTGGCGCTGCGAAATGCGCTCGTTCTCATAGGTCTCAATAATCTTCTGTCGCAAATCGGTGCTGTAGGCCTTCATCGGCTCCTCGCGCTTTTTCTACCCGCTATTCGTACCACATCTTTGTGAAATCCGCTATATAGGTTTCCTTAATCGCTTTATCAATGCCTTTGTAGAGACGATTGGCATTGCGTTGGTTAAAGTTTTCTTGATGGGCGTTGTAGGGCGGATTGCCGATAATGACGGAGATGGTGCGATCGTTCTGCTCTGAATACGTGCCGTGTTTTGCACACTCATCGCAAACAGATCAAACTGCTTTCCTTCAAAGCCACAGTGATCCAGCGTATCCACTAAACAAATATTTTTGAATTCTTCGTACTTTCCCATCTTTTGCTGATAGGTAAATTCAATATTCAAATTGGCAATGTAATAGGGCAAAATCGCCATTTCATTACAGTGAATTTCATGTTTATATTTATGCTCCAGCTTATCCGCTGGCAAATATTCGATCAGTTCTGTCACATAGGTGCCTGTCCCCGTACAGGGATCCAGAATTTCCACCCCTGGATCGCTCAACAACTTGCCAAAGTGTTTATGGGTCAAGTAATCCGCACTCTCAATCATGAAGCGGACAATTTCATTGGGTGTATAGACAATCCCGAGCCGATCCGCTGCCTTGGGGTTGTAGGCTTTGTAAAAGTTTTCGTAGATCGCTTTAAGAAACTTCTGCTTTTCGTGGTGGTTGGCAATGTTTTCCGAATGGCGACGAATCACCGCATAGTAGTGTTCGATGCTCTTGAGCGTATTGCGACGGGTGTTTCCGGTAAAGAAAGTGTTGATAATTTCCGATAGTTCCCGCGCAATATTGTTTTCGCGGTGAAACTGCGATTCATGGAAAATATTGGTAAAAATATCCTCCGTGAGAATGTGCTGAATCAACATCTCATGGATGTCGAAGATCTCAATTTCAGGGTTGATTGACTGGCGACAAACCTCCAGGAAGGTATTGCGACGTTCTCTAAATTGGGTATTGTTCTCCTCCTGCTGAGCAATAATGCTCCGCAGAGCTTCCAAAATATACGGGACATCTTCTTTGAATTTGACGATCGCTGCCCGAAAATCCCGCACTTCAGGGCGTTCATAGTCTACAAACGTGTTGATTAGCCCATCTAGCGCCTCCGCATCCCCCATGGAAACGCGCAACTGCTCTCGACTGTGCTGAATCAGGACGGCAGTTTGGGAGTCTTCAAAGAGAATATTTTCGTCGGGGTAGCCCTTCTCCAGTTTCTTCTCAATCTCGTCGTCAAGTTTGTCGTACTGGTCTTTGCTCTCCCACCAGCCATGCTCCAGGCGGATGGCATCCTTCACCGTGCCATCGGGAAAAACCGTCGTATTGAACTTGGTCTTAAAGTCCAGTTCTGGGATCAGCAGATAGTTGTGGGGTTTGCAGTAGTCATTCAACAATCGCTCAAAGGCATTGCGAATGCTGGTTTCCTTTTTGGAGCCCCCATAGCGGATGATTTTTTCGACCTCTGCCTGGTACTGTGTCACCAGCAATCTAGACATAAGCGGACCCAAGGGTATCAATTCAAGGGTAGCGTTAACGGGAATGGGGTTCTAGGGCAGGTGCGCCAACAATGCGATCGCGGCCTGCATCTTTAGCCCGGTATAGCGCCATGCCAGCAGCCTTCAGCAGATCCTCGATCTGTATATCCTGGTAACCGTATGCCTTCATATCACTAGATGCCCTTTTCTGGGGGCGATAGAGATAGTCGCTTCTGTGCCTGAGTTGAAGCGCAGAAAGTCCGACTCTATCCCATCGCTGAAAATAACACCGTTTTCCGGCATCTGAGAAGCAATAATGAGCGGCTGATCTCGGGTCACCTTGCCAAAGGTGATCGCCGCCCCGGAAGTCTTACTCGGCCACGGTTCACGTACCGAGAAATAAAGGTAGTCAGCATCCCACGCAACTGACTTTGGCCCGTCGATCTTCGGCTCATGCTCCGATAGGGCTGAAGTAACGCCTATCGCCCCAGCCAAGACGCTTCGCAGCCAGCCCGTAGATCCAAGACCTGTTGAGACGATGATTCCACTTGATGAATGATACTCTGTCTTCTCACCAAGCCGGAGCCTGTAGCGGGCTGACGTGTGCGATCGCGGACCAATGAACAAATCGTTCACCGCCGAAATACTTTCACCATTGTTAAGTTTTGCTTCTGCGATCGTCACGTCGGCCACTGGTCGCTTTTGCGCGAAAACCTCCGGTATAACGAGATCAAGGTCTCCCACCGTAAACGGCAACAGAACGCCTTCCCACCTTTGCGTATCCGGGTTAACGCCAACAAGCGGTTGATCCTCAAGATACTTGAGAACATTTGCCACCAAGCCATCTTGCCCAATAGCAACTACTGTGTCCCTTGGCCCGAAGATGAAGTTCGGCAAAAATGTACGGTCTACAACTTGAACAAGACCATGACGAGAAAGCAAGTTCTCGGTCTCCATAACAACCCGCTTGTAGATGCGATCCTCAGCTTGGTAGTCAGAAAAGTCTGCGCCCAAATGCTCAATGTAGAATCGCGCCTGGTCCTCAGTATTGAATCGAGCAATTAGTTCATCCAAGCGAGTGCGGCGGACAACTAACACAACCTTATTCTCTGTCTGTCGATCCATCACTTGGCATGGTCTCGGTGGAGTAGCTCACGCAACAGTTCTGGTGAAATGTTGAGCTGGCCGATTTTGTCCGAGCTTTCCGCAAGCTCCTTGAAGGCCAGTGCAACAAGTTGTCCAGGTTCCATGCCAACACTGGTCAGAGCCTGAAGCATTTTGGGATCAGTCCCAGCCAGAGCCCTCATCACGGCTGCAATAGCATAAGCCTTGGCATCCGCTTCCGCACGGGCATTGGCCGTAGATAGCGCAACAAACTCTCTATTCTTCTCCTCTAACGCAATCTTGGCTGCCATTTCAGCCTCTCTAATCTCTCGCTTCTTCTGCTGGACAGATTTCTCTGCCTCCATCTGAGCCTCTTTGATCTGCCGCTTCTTATTCTCCACAGCAATCTCGGTATTCAGCTCATTCTCTTTAATGCTCCGCTCTTGTTCCACGGCGGCGTTCCGTCGAGCGTAGATAGCTTCATCGGCCTCGCGGAGAATCTGCTCACGTGCCTCTGCTTCCAGCGCCCGCGAAGTTTCCGGTGTCGGCTTGATCGCTAGGATCGAAAGCCCAAGGATTTCAATACCAAGCGAAGCAATGACTTCCGCCGACTGAAGTCCGTCACGCAGTGTTGAAACCAGAGTATCCGATTGCCCCAATGCATCCCTGAGTCGAAGCGACTTCAGGCATGTGCGAGTGAGAACCTGCGTGTGATTGATAAGCCGTAGCGGCAGCTTCTTTGGATCCTCGGACGCATAGTCCCTTCCGTGTGAAGCAAGCGTGAAATTCATGAGCTGGGATAATTTTTTGGCCTCCGCGACCCGGTAAGTCAATTGCCCCTGAACCGTAACCGCTTGGAAATCCGCTGTGACTTCTTCGAAAATGAATGGCACATCCACGCTGCCAATGGGGATACGAACGAGCGATGTGGTCGGCGCAAAATAGAAAAAGGATAGCCCTGCTCCTTCGCGCACAACCTGGCCTCGTTTGAACTGGAGAACGAAATCCGTGGGTCCAACTCTGATAAATCGTATACCGAGCATATCTTCCCCTTATTATTTGAGGCGATTATTTTTCTGACGACCGGCTCCGCAGCCAGGGGTGCGAGCGATTACCTTAAAGGCTTAACCCAAAAGCTGATTCGAGCATCCTTGGATGCAAGTACTAGGATGCTGACCAGAGACCTAGGTTTTCGGCTAAGAAAGCCCACTTATCAGCTACCTCTTCAATCACTTTGGTAATGGGTTTGCCTGCGCCGTGGCCTGCCTTTGTTTCAATGCGAATCAGCACTGGAGCTTCTCCCCCATGGGCGGCTTGGAGGGCGGCGGCGAATTTGAAACTGTGGGCGGGGACGACCCGATCGTCGTGGTCGGCGGTGGTGATCAGGGTGGCTGGGTAGGCGGTGCCGGGAGTGAGGGCGTGGAGGGGGGAGTAGGCATAGAGCGCCTTGAATTCCGCCTCATCTTGGGGGGAACCATATTCCGACTCCCAGGCCCAACCGATGGTGAACTGGTTGAACCGCAGCATGTCCATGACCCCAACGGCGGGAAGGGCCGCTGCAAATAGGTCGGGGCGCTGGGTCATGCAGGCTCCCACCAGTAGGCCACCATTGCTACCCCCCATAATGGCAATGCGATCGCAACTCGTATACTTCTGGGCTATTAGCCACTCAGCGGCGGCAATAAAGTCATCGAACACCGTTTGCTTCTGCAACTTGGTGCCCGCCCGGTGCCAGTCCTCCCCATATTCACCGCCCCCCCGCAGGTTGGGGACTGCGTAGATGCCCCCCATCTCTAGCCACACTAGATTGCTGACGGAAAAACTGGGGGTGAGGGAAACGCCGAAGCCGCCGTAGCCATAGAGCAGGGTAGGGTTCTGGCCATCCAACTCAATCCCGCGCTTGGCGGTGATGAACATGGGCACCGGAGTGCCGTCACGGCTGGGGTAAAACACCTGGCGGGTTTCGTAGTCGGCGGGGTTAAACGCCACCTGGGGCTGGCGGTAGAGGGTGCTCTCCCCCGTCACCATGTCATAGCGGTAAATGGTGTTGGGGGTGGTGAAGCTGGTGAAGCTATAGAAGGTTTCCCGGTCTCCCCGCTTGCCATCAAAGCCGCCAGCGGAGCCGATTCCCGGCAAGTCCACCGCTCGCACGAGTTGACCCTGGCGGTCGAAGATCTGGATCTGCGATCGCGCATCCTGCAAATAATTCGCCACGAACTGATCATTGAGAACACTAATGTCCTGGAGGGTATCCGCCGCCTCGGGAATCACCTCCTGCCACTGGTCCCGCTGGGGCTGGGTTAGGTCAATGGCGACCAAACGACCCTTATCGGCGTTCAAGTCCGTGCGGAACCAAAAGCAAGAACCCTCATTGTCCACGTAGCTGTATTCCGCTTCAAACACTGAGATCAGCTCCACCACCGCACTGTCGGGCTGGCTCAGATCCTTGTAAAACACCAGATTTCGGGGCTCTGTTCCCCGCCACACAGAGATCACCAGATAGCGACCATCCTCGGTGACATTGCCGCTAAAGCCCCACTCCTTCTGATCGGGACGCTCATACACCAGCACATCTTCAGCTTGAGACGTGCCCAAGCGATGGAAATAGAGCTTCTGGTAATAGTTCACCGCCTCCAGTTGGGTGCTGGCGTCGGGCTCATCGTAGCGGCTATAGAAAAAGCCCTGGTGGTCATGGGTCCAGGAGACCCCCGAGAATTTTACCCATTTCAGGTGATCCGCTAGATCAACCCCACTGTCAATCTCCCGTACCTTCCACTCCATCCAGTCGGAACCGGACACAGAGAGACCATAGGCCAGATAGGCTCCGTTCTCACTGATGGCGATGGCACTGAGGGCAACGGTGCCATCCTCCGACAGGGTATTGGGATCGAGCAAAATCTGGGGTTCCGCCTCCAGGGTTGGCAGCGTGTAGAGGACACTCTGGTTTTGCAGACCATCATTTTTGTAGAAAAAATAGCGATCGCCCCGCTTAAAGGGAATACCGTAGCGTTCGTAGTTCCATAGCGCCGTCAGCCGCGACCGAATCCGCTCCCGCCCCGTCAATTTCCCCAAGTAGTCAAAGGTGATCTGATTCTGGGCCTCGATCCAGGCTTGGGTTTCGGCACTGTGGGCATCCTCCAGGCAGCGGTAGGGATCTGGCACCTCAACGCCGTGGTAGGTGTCAATGTGATGGCTTTGGGGGGGATGGGGGTAGGGCATGGGGGGGTGATGGGGTGATGGGGTGATGGGGTGGGGGGGTGATGGTGACAGGAATTTTGAATTTAATATCCCGTAGGGTGCATTCGCGAAGCAATGCACCGCAGAGATGCTGGCAAATCCCAAGATAATCCTTCAAAATCCGCCCTGCCTAGTGCCGGGGAATCCGGGGTTGGGCTCCTGGGAAATCCAGAACAGGGGGCTCAAAAGCTGCCCCCGCTCAGTCACCGGGCTCGTCTTCGCTGGCGGCCTTGAGCGCCCAGGAACAGGGGGTTCAAAAGCTGCCCTCCGCCCAGTCACGGGACATCCAGCGACCCAGCAATTATGGTGGGCATTGCTCACCCTAGGCAATGGGCTGGAGTTCAGGGGGAAACCGTATCGGGATCGATGCCTAGCTCCCGCAGGCGAGCAGCCAGAGCTTCAGCTCGCTGGCGTTCCTGATTAGCCCGCTCTGCGCCAGTGGGTAGCAGACGGCCTTCGGAATCGCACCAGCGCAGCCAGGTACCGGGCTGATCTTCAAACATGCCTTCCCAAAGCACTAGCCCTAGGGCCACATGTTCCAGAAAATACGGGGGCTCTAGGGGAATGTATTGACCACCATTAAGGGTGAAAACCCGCAACCGCTGACCATCCATGCGGGCCGCTTCCTGGATCTGCTCGATGGGATCAAAGACTACGTAGTAGCTCACCCTCAGGCGGGCGTAGCGGTCCTTTTTCTCCTCTAGTTCCTTTCCCACCCGATTCGAGACAATCTCGATGGCCACGTCCGGGACTTTGCCCATTTCCCAGACAAAATAGGTGCGGTTGCGCTTCTGGCTCCAGTCGGCGGGCATCTGTACCCCCAAGCTGAGGAACACACCGGGCACGATCTGTTCCTGGCGGGCAGTGTGGAAAAGGCCCACATTCGCGGCGGCGATGAAGGGTTTGGGTAGAACGGTGCCGCTGTAGAGGGGCTCCACCAGGAGTCGCTGCTGCTTTTCGCTCTGGAAGTTATCCACTGGGGTATCGTCCTCAATCACCAGATGGCTGATATCTGGGACTGGGATTTCGACGGTTTCCTCAGTGGTGACAGTAATTTCCACTGTGGATTCAGCCATAGAGAACCTTGGTGACGGTTGTTTTCCATGCTAGCGAATCCCCAGGCCAACACCATGGGGATAGCCCGCAGGATGGGCAAAGCGAAGTGTGTCCACCTGATCAGCGGATACGTTATTCTCCTGCGAGTCCTTGAAGTGGGCTTAAATAAGGAAAACTTGCTGACCCGGCACAGAACTCCGGTTTCTGTGCCCAGGTTGGGCCAAGGGGGCAAACTCCCCCCAGAAACCGGGGGTCTAGGGGCGCGCTGAGGGGGCAGGAATGGAGCAGGGCCGATACCACAGACAGCCCCTCAGGGCCAAGGAGGTGCTGCGACTCTACGCCGCCGGAGAGCGGGACTTTCGCGGCACGATTTTGCGCGGCGGCAATTTTCGCAACGCGAACCTGTCGGGAGCTGACTTCACCGGGGCGGATATTCGCAGCGCCCGGTTCGTCAACGCCACCCTGCACGGGGTCAACTTTAGCCATGCCAGGGCCGGACTCCAGCGCCACTGGTGGATCGGGCAACTGGGGATTGTGGGACTGATTGCCGCCTTGTCTGGGTTTCTGCAAGCCTTGGGCGGAGGGATCATTGGCCGTGCTTTGATTGGTTCTGAACCCACTACCCAATCGGCTGGCATCGCGGCGCTCATTGTGACAGTTCTGGTCTTCTTTATCCTTGCCCGCCAGGGCTTTACGCTGAAGGCAATGGGGAGCGCCGCTTTTGCTTTTGCTTTTGCTGTACCTTTAACTGTCGTTATCGGTTTTGCTTTTACTATAGTTATCGCTTTCGCCTTTGCTGTTGCTGTCGCTGGCGTGATCTTTATCGCTGTCGCTGTCGCTGTCAATGGCACTCTTGCTGCCATTGCCTCTGCCATTGTCGCTGTTGCGATTGCTAGCACTGAAGCTGGTGTTGACAATGTTGCTGTCACTACCGCTGTCACTGTTGCTGTTGCTAGCTTTGTCTTCTCTCTCTATATCAATCGCTGCATCCATAGGGCCGACCCAAGGTTCGAGAACCTTCGCATTATTGGCCTTGCCTTCGCAGCCCTCGGCGGTACCGCCTTCAGCGGGGCTGATCTCACCGAGGCCACCTTCGCCCAGGCTGGCCTCAAGAGCACCAACTTTGCCGACTCTCGGCAGCGCCCCACCACTTTTACCCGCGTCCGTTGGCACGGAGCCACCAAGCTCGCTCGCGCCCGCCTGGGCACCAGTAACCTGCAAAATCTCTCCATCCGCACCCTGCTCACCACCCTCCAGGGCAGCGACCAAGACTTCTCCCATGCTGACCTACGGGGGGCTAACCTGGCGGGGGCTCAACTGCATCGGGCTAACTTGACCGGAGCCAATCTCAACCGAGCCACGTTGCAGGGGGCAGAACTGCAAGGGGCGCAGCTTTGGGAGGCCCAGTGTTTAGGCACAGACTTGACCCAGGCAGACCTGACCGGAGCCTGCATCGAAGCTTGGAATACCGATAGCAGCACCTGTCTCCAGGCGGTGCAGTGCGACTATATCTATCTGCTGCGAGATTACCAAGAGCGGCGGCCCAACAGTGGCACGTTTCAGCCGGGGGAGTTTACCCAGCTTTTTCAAGAAGTACTTGAAACCATTGACCTAATTTTCCAGAACGGCATTGACTGGAAAGCCTTTACCCGCACCTTCCAGCAGGTGCAGGAGCAGCATCAGGAGACGGGGCTGTCGGTGCAAAGTATTGAGGCCAAGGGGGCAGGGGCGATGGTGGTGAAGTTGAACGCGGGGCCGGAGGTCGATCGGGCGGCGATTCACCAGGAGTTTTCTGAGATCTATCAGGTGGCCTTGAAGGAGGCAGAGGCCCGCTATAAGGCCCAACTGGAGGCCAAGGATGACCAAATTTCTGAATACCGGCAGCAAAGTGCCAATATGCAGGAAGTGATGAAGCTATTGGCCAGTCGGCCTGTGACGGTGGATGTAACTGCGATCGCGGAGAGCAAATCAATGCAAGGTAATGACCACAGCCGGAATGTCAAAATTGGGGGTGATTTCAACGCCACCCACAGCAACGTCACCCTCAACCTGGGGGAAATCAGCGGGGAGGTGACCAACCAGATTGGCCAACTGCCAGACGGTGACGGCGGCGACCAGCCCAGCCTCAAAGATCTGCTGAGCCAACTTAAAGCCGCCATTGACAATGATGGGGAACTGGACGACGACCTGAAGGCAGAAGCCCTCACCGCTGTGGGTCGCCTCGCCACCGTCGGGGCTAATCCCAATCCTGACCCTAAAACCAAAGGCATTGCCCAGCGGGCCACCGCCGCCCTCAAGGGCATTACCGATACCCTCAGCGATACCTCCAAGCTAGCCACCGCCGTCAAATCCCTGCTGCCGCTAGTTCTGGGGGTGCTGGCCCTATAGTGATCGCCCCTTATGTGGGAGGGTATGAAGGTATATATAGCCTAACGGCATTCAAGAAAGACTTTGGCGAAGCCACTCCCAGGAAACTCCTACGGAATTAACATCAACCCTGAATTTCCCGGCACTGGGTAGGGCGGGTTTTGAGGGTCCTATCCTGAATTTCCCGGCCAACACGAGCCAAACCCGCCCCTCCGGGATACACCTGTCACGTCCTGCATTGGGCGCGGAAACCGCGCCCCTACGGGCAATTCAAAATTCAAAACTTTCTGCCACCTGCCACATTGGGCACGGAAACCGCGCCCCTACCGCCCACCCCAACATCCCTATCTGTAGCAATGGAGAACTATCAACCACCGGGATATGAGTTCCGGCAGGGCAACCAACGCGATAGCCCTGCCGGGCCAGTCTTTAATCAACGCGCCCTACTTTTGGCCATCATGGGCCGTACCCTAGCCGAACTAGGGTCAGATTTAGGGGCGGCGCAGATCGCCCACACCATCGACACCCACCTGTCTACAGAGACCCCAGTGTGGTGGGTAAATGCGCTCCAGCCTGGGGGACTGCCTGGGAACCAAACTGGATCCCAGCCCATTGCCTGCCTCTGGCTGGGCAATGCTATGGATCAGCGTAGCGGCGATCGCCATGCCTATGTTCTGCTGCTCTATGTAGACCCCGACCACCGCCGCCGGGGCATTGCCACCACCCTCTTGGCCCTGGGAGAAGCCTGGGCACGGCAGCGGGGCGATCACCAGATTGGCCTCCAGGTTTACCCCGACAACACCGCCGCCCTAGGGCTATATCAACACCAGGGTTACCAGACCTCTGCGCTGTGGATGACTAAGCCCCTCTAGTGCTCAGTCAATTAATGATTGACGGGTGACCGAAATCCTGGAGTTTAGTTGGAGTTAAATTTTGAGGGTCTTCGACCCATCAAAATTTTCCTGACGGAACACTAGTGCTGGGCGTAAATCAGTCCACTATTGTCGCGTCGCCCAACATTTTCCGGTCCCCTCGCCCCCTGGGAGAGGGCTAGGGTGAGGGGCCGAGGTGTACCACGATAGAACGATTAGCGTATTTACGCCGCCCAGCACTAGTACCGCAGGGCGTAAATCAGCCCACTATTGTCGCGTCGCCCAACATTTTCCGGTCCCCTCGCCCCCTGGGAGAGGGCTAGGGTGAGGGACCGAGGTGTGCCACGATAGAACGATTAGCATATTTACGCCGCAGAGTACTAGCCTGTTCACCTGGGAAATATACGGATGGGTTTGACAATCTCGCTGAAAAAGGCCGTAATTCCTCCCCTCTAGGTTCCTAACGTCGGTGCTATAAAGATATAAAGAGGGTTGTGAGAGCTGACTTTAGCTTCACCCCCATTGCAGGGTTACCCACAAACGCTCTACCACAAACGCTAAGGACGCGCCCAGCTACATCGGCGCGTCCCTTCCTCACTTCTCTGCTCGGAGATTGAGCCATGACTATTTCTACTCGCCCCCGGACCCTAACGGACGAACTCAACATCGTTCACAACGCGGGACTGACGATGAATGATATGTTTCTTGCAGAAGCTGCCTTGGTGGCTCGGGAATTGCTACTAAAGCTTACGGAAAAGCATCACTGCTCCCTGGGAGACATTACCGCTGAGGATCTGGTTACAGAACTGCAACACCGTGCCCCCAGCACCTACATGACCCCCGCCATTCCCCCCGCTAGTGGCCTGACTGCCTAGGGAACACCTGGAAATATGGCGCGTCACTCCGGCTTTTGATTGTAGAGGGGCAGACGGTCTAACCCCTTATTATTGCCAATGACCACCATAATGGAGCCGTAGCGGAGGCGCGTCACCGGACTGGGATTAATCTCAAACTTTTCCATGCTGTCCGACTGGCTCAGGGCCAACAGTGTCACCCCGTAGGTGTTCCGCAGGTCCAACTCAACAATGGTTTTTTGATCAAAGGCTTGGGGTACCCGTAGCTCGACAATGCTGTTGTCTGGGTCTAGCTCAAAGCGATCTAAAATGCCGGGGCGCGTTAGCGATCGCGCCAGGGTACAGCCCATTTCATGTTCGGGAAACACGACATGGTCTGCCCCCACCCGATTGAGTAGCTTGCCGTGGATTTCAGAGGATGCCTTGGCCACCACATAGGTCACCCCTAACTCCTTCACGTTCAGCGTGGTGATGACGCTCTCTTCTACGTAGTTACCGATGGCCACAATCACTGTGTCAAAATCGGGAATTCCCGCCTCCTTTAGGGCCACTGGTTGGGTGGAGTCGAGTTGGATGGCATGGGACGCAATCTCATCGGTGAGGGCCTGGGTTACCCGCCGTCCATCGGTATCAATGCCCAGAACCTCATAGCCAAGACCGTTCAGCGTGGCGCAGACTGCCCGCCCAAAGCGACCTAAGCCGATCACAGCGAACTGGCGGTTGGTCGGACGCAGATTGCGAAAAAAACCGAGCGATGAAAGGTTCAAACGGAATCTCCTTCCAGGGTTGAGGCCGAATCCCATGGGGCGACCCCAATCGACAAAGATCGGGATTCAGGTGTTCTTGAGTTTACAAAATTATTGAGCCTAGAGCCCCAGAAAGCCGCAGAAAAATTAGTCTTCGGCTTTTCCCCCCGCTGATTGTTCTACACGTTACAGAACTTGGAAATGTTAGGCTAGCTGAATGATTTTTGGGGTTAGAGGGGGTTAGCTATGGACATGACAATTCAACTAGGGCGGGGTAAAACTGCCCGCAGGGCATACGGTATTGATGAGATTGCCTTGGTTCCCGGCCCCCGTACCCTAGACCCGCAATTGGCCGATACACGGTGGCAGATTGGGGGTATCGAACGAGAGATCCCCATCATCGCCAGTGCCATGGACGGGGTGGTGGATGTGGCCATGGCCGTGGCCCTGTCTAACCTGGGAGCCCTGGGCGTCTTGAATTTGGAGGGCATCCAGACCCGCTATGCTGACCCCAACCCCATCTTGGATCAAATCGCTTCTGTGGGAAAAGATGAATTCGTCGGGCTGATGCAAAAGCTTTACAGCCAGCCGATTCTACCCGAGCTGATTCAACAGCGGATTCGAGATATTAAAGCGCAAGGGGCTATTGCGGCGGTCAGTATTACCCCCGCCGGAGCCGTCAAGTACGGATCTGCGATCGCAGAGGCTGGGGCCGACATTGTATTTGTTCAAGCCACCGTTGTCTCCACCGCCCACCTGTCCCCCGATACCGTTGAGCCCCTAAATTTGGCGGAGTTTTGCCAATCCATGCCCATGCCCGTGGCCCTGGGCAACTGTGTCACCTACGACGTAGCTCTTAACCTGATGAAGGCGGGGGCCGCAGCGGTGCTGGTGGGCATTGGCCCCGGAGCCGCCTGCACCTCGCGAGGGGTACTGGGGGTGGGCGTTCCCCAGGCCACCGCTGTTGCCGACTGTGCCGCCGCCCGTGAAGACCACCATCGGGAAACCGGACAGTATGTGCCGATCATTGCCGATGGGGGCCTCGTAACTGGGGGTGACATTTGCAAATGCATCGCCTCCGGGGCCGATGGCGTCATGATTGGTTCTCCCTTTGCCCGCGCCGCCGAAGCCCCTGGGCGTGGCTATCACTGGGGTATGGCCACCCCCAGCCCTATCCTGCCCCGAGGCACCCGCATCCGTGTCGGCACTACGGGGACCCTAGAGCAAATTTTGCGGGGACCGGCCCAACTGGATGACGGCACCCACAATCTGCTGGGAGCCCTCCAAACCAGCATGGGTACCCTAGGAGCTAAGGATCTGCGGGAAATGCAGCAGGTAGAAGTGGTGATTGCCCCCTCTCTGCTTACCGAGGGTAAGGTCTACCAAAAGGCTCAGCAGTTGGGCATGGGCAAATAGACCGTAGACACAAAAAAACACAGGTTACGCAAAGAAAAGTGGCACAACTAAAACTGTCACTGCTTACAATAGAGACTTAGCGGAGACGTAAGTTTCCGTTCACTCCTCACACCACATACGCCCAGGTAAAGTTTTTTACCTGGGCGCTTCCTTATGGCGCAGTATGGGCTAGGGGGGAAGGGGCTAAACTGCGATAGCCAAAGGCTGGTCAAAGACCATCGCGTTAACCAGTGTGTCTAAATGCAAAACCCGCCGTTAAAGGCCCCCATCCTTAGCTATGGTAAGATCTTGGTAAACAAAGGCTAAGGATACTGACAGGCATGGCTGCCGAACAAGTAACAGACTCTACATTCAAGCAGACGGTCCTAGAGAGCGAACTTCCTGTTCTAGTGGACTTTTGGGCTCCTTGGTGTGGCCCCTGCCGGATGGTTGCTCCGGTAGTCGAGGAGATTTCCGAGCAGTACGATGGCCAAGTAAAGGTGGTCAAGGTTAACACTGACGAAAACCCCAGTGTTGCCAGTCAGTACGGCATCCGCAGCATTCCCACCCTCATGATTTTCAAGGGCGGTCAGCGGGTAGACATGGTGGTGGGGGCTGTTCCTAAAACAACCCTGGCCAATACTTTGGAAAAGTACCTCTAGATTCGCAGATCTGCATCTGATTTTGTAGATTTGGACGTGGATCTCGATCTGCGATGGCTTCTTTGGGCCGGTTATGGGGCGCTTACAGCCCCCAGTACCGCAGGGCGTAAATCAGCCCACTATTGTCGCACCAGCCCAACCTTTTCCGGTCCCCTCTCCCCTTGGGCTGCTGTGTACACATATTTCTGGAAGGGTGCTGAGGCCCCTTGCAACCCCCCCTTAATCCCCCCTTATAAAGGGGAGAAACTCTAGTCCTCCCCCTTTACAAGGGGGAGTTAGAGGGGGTCAGGCCGGGATGCACATCAAAACAGTGACTTATAGCGGTTCTCACTCGGGTTAAGTACAGGCAAGGGGCTTAAGCCCCTTGTTCGCCAAAGTGTCATTAAGTTGAGGTGTACCTCATCCATTAGGGAACCGCTATATGTGTACACCGTAGCCCCATGGGAGAGGGCTAGAGCTTCGGCGTAAGCTCAGCCGAACGGTGAGGGGCCGAGGTGTGCCACGATGGAACGGCCAGGGTATTTACGTCGCAGAGTACTAGCGTGATTCCCTAGGGTGGGCGTGGTTCTGCCTACCCCACAAGGGTTTCCCCATTAATTGCCCACACGCCCTAACGTCATAGGGCGAGCCATATTTTGTAATTCCCTCAAAACCCCCAGGGTGCCGACACCCTGGGGGTTTTGATTAGTCTTCTCTAGGCGCATGAAAACGGGAAATCGCCTACTGCCGCCCAAGACCCACCGGGGGCAGTTCAATCGCTACAATAGAATGTTACAGAAAAGCGTTACAGAGCAGTTCATAGGTTTGTCAACATGGTCGATTCCTTGCCGCGCCAGTTGTCAGATACCCTCCAAAGCGAACTGGCAGCGGTGCTAGATCAACTCCCCAGCATGAAACACGGCAAACTGATTCGCCAAGTGCTGGAAACCATCCTAGAAATGATGGGGCGCGAAACAGAGCGCCTCGACTGGAAAATCCTCAGCTCCGCCCTGCAAGACATGGAAAAGGGCTTTCGGATTTTCTATCCCTATCGCCATACCCGCAAGATCACCATTTTTGGCTCCGCCCGTCTTTCCGCCGAACACCCTGCCTATCAAATGGCCCAAACCTTTGCCCAGGAGATCACCCAGCTTGGCTTCATGGTGATCACGGGAGCCGGGGGCGGCATCATGGAGGCGGGCAACGCCGGGGCGGGCACCGATCAATCCTTTGGTCTCAATATTCAGCTTCCCTTTGAACAGGGAGCAAACCCAGTGATCTCCGGGGATCCCAAACTGATTGACTTCAAGTATTTCTTCACACGAAAACTGTTTTTTCTCAAGGAAAGTGACGCCCTCGCCCTCTTCCCCGGTGGCTTTGGCACTCAGGATGAAGCCTTTGAATCCCTCACCTTGATTCAAACTGGCAAGGCAGGACCGCTGCCCGTTGTCCTGGTTGATTATCCCGGCGGTGACTATTGGCACAACTGGGATCAGTACATTCGCAAGCAGCTAATGGCCGATGGCCTCATCAGTCCCGATGATGTCAGCCTGTACACCATTACCGACAGCGTCACCGAAGCCTGCGCAGCGGTCACCGACTTCTATCGTGTGTTTCACTCCAGTCGCTATGTGGATGACCAACTGGTGCTGCGATTGAAATGCCCCTTGCCTCCATCCCTGTTGGATACCCTGAATGTCGAATTTAGTGACATTCTGCACCGGGGCACCATTCGAGCCAGCACCGCCCTGCCAGTGGAAAAGGGGGACGAGACAGAGGATTTACCCCGCCTGATCCTCCATTTCAATTACCGCGATCTGGGGCGACTCTACCAAATGATTCGCCTGATCAATCAGTTGGGTGTCCACAGCCCCGAAACCGATCACCCAGAGGAAAAGTAATGGATCCTTACGGGCGTATCCCACTTTCGTGAGCCCTCCCTGCTACTGCTCATCCATAAGTCCTGAAACCCTTGCGGGCAGGGCTGGCTCCACCCTTCGGGAAGCGCAAAGCTCTACATCTTATAGCGGTTCTCACTCGGGTTAAGTAAAGACAAGGGGCTTAAGCCCCTTGTTCCCCGAATTGCCATCAAGTTGAGCTGTACCTCATCCATTAGGGAACCGCTATAAGTTGGCTCGAATGATGGTTGTGCACCCTCGGAGATGTACGCAATCCAATAGCATGTCGCTAGAAGACTACACCTCACCCCAATGGGGTTGGAGTCGTTTCATCAAGGGCTGGTATGCCTTGAAATAGGCAACGGAACCCACCTGACGGGCAATGGCCTTACCCTGGGTATCGGCCCCCATGCATTGCTGGCAAACCGGGTGGGCAACTTGAAATCGATTGAAGGCAGAGCGCAGACCACAGGCGGGGGGCGCTTGGAGAATGTCCCGCAGGGGCTGGTGCTGCACATTGCCTAGGGGAATTTTGCCTTCATAGTCTTTGCAGCAGGGGACCACCGTGCCGTCGTAGAGAATGCCCGTCTGCTGGCTAGCGCCATTGCAATAGCCAAACCGGGCCGGAATCACGGTAGCGGTTTCCCCGTTGCCCCAGCTATCCAACGGGAAGGTTTCTAGGACCAGCTTGGGATGGAGGGGGATCAATTGCCAGCGTCCGGGGTGATGGCGGGCAATGGCTTGATCGATCGCCGACGCTGACGGCGCATCGGGGATGCCCTTCAGCAGGCGGTCGGCCCAGCGGCGTAGTTCTGCCCGCATCTGGGTTTTGCCCTCCACCACATGCATGGGCTTGTGGGGTACCAGAAAGGGATTGGGGGTGGTGTCAAGGAACTTGATGTGGATGCGGGTGGGGCTGGTCTCTGACCGGCGTAGATTGGCCTGCACATACTCGGTGATGCCCTCAAAATAGCCCTCAGGGTTTAGTCGGGGAGGGGCACCCCGGAGGGTAAAGGTGTGGGGATCGGGGGTTTGTAGGGAAATAGTGACCTTGGGAATGCCCGAGGTCACCAGTTGATCAATATGATCAGGGCGCAGGTGAAAGGTGCTGCCATTGGTGGTCAGGTGCAATCGCAGGTGGTGGGCTAGGGCCAACTGGATCCCTTCAAACACCTGGGGATAGATCAGGGGCTCTCCCATCAGGTGAAAGGTAATGATGTCGGCGAGGTGATCTGCGGCTACCTCCGCTAGAATTTTCTCCAGCAGCGGCCACGCCATATGCCCCCGAGGCCGCTCCATAATGGCGTCAGGGCAAAACTCGCATTTGAAGTTGCAGACGTTGGTGACTTCGATATGGAGGCGAGCGAGAGAAGACATGGTAATGCCAAGGCCGGAACTGCCTTAGGCTAGCAAAGGAAACTAAGAACACCCTGAGAAATTTCTCTCTACATTTCTCTTTATGGAAGTTTCTAGAAATGGGGTTATGGCTATGGTGTTTTCCATGGAGGCGGATAAATTAGGCTAGGCTGACGGGAATAAGGCTTTTCTGACACCGGCCTTTGAAGACAGGTGCGGAAAGCGTTAACGTTTTGGGGACTATTTGGGGACTATTCATGGAGGGTTGGTCTGTGGGGAATCGGCTGAATCGGGCACTGTTGCTCTCACTGGTGGCGGCAGCAGGACTGGGGAGTGTTGTGGCGGCTCCGGCTAGGGGACAGGCGTTGTTACCCTATGTGTTGCCGTTGGACTATGAGCGCTTACAGGAGCAGGGATTACAACTGGCTCAACAGGCGGCGCAACTGGCGCAGTTTCAGCAATACCAGCAGGCTTTGGCACAGGCGGAACTAGCGGCTCAGTTGGCTCCGGGGGAACCGGCGGTTCTGGGGTTGTTGGGCAGCCTCTACCTGCAAGTGGGGCAGCTTGAATCTGCGATCGCAGCTCTAGAGCAGGCGCGTCAGCTACAGCCCACGAATACGGCGGTGCTCTTTGCCCTGGGGACAACCCATTTTCGGCTATCTCAATATTCCCAGTCGGTGTCTTACCTAGAATCGGGGCTGCGGCTAGAACCGGAAAATCCTGGGGCACTGTTTGACTTGGGCAACGCCTACTTCAAGCTAGGGCGCTATGAGCAAGCCATTAGCCGCTACCAAGCTGCGGTGGATATTGAGCCAGAGTTTTGGCCCTCAGTGAACAATATTGGCCTCGTGCTGTACGAGCAGGGCGATATTGGGGCCGCGATTCGCTACTGGGAAGACACCCTGGTGCTGGTACCCGATGAACCCGAACCTCGCCTCGCGATCGCAGTGGCCCAGTACGCCCAGGGACAGGGTCAGTCGGCACTCCAAATGGGGATTGAAGCCCTAGAGCGGGATAGCCGCTACGCCGACCTAGACTTTCTAGAACAGAACCTCTGGGGCTCACGACTGCTGGGGGATGCGGAAGCATTCTTTGGAGTGCCTGCGGTTCAGGCTATTCTGGCCCAACTGTAGGGCTGGGGGTTATGGTTTCCCCTGGGCAGCAACAGCCCTTGACCTTACCGTCCTTGCCCCATCATCTCCCCCTGTGTGAGGCGATCGTGGCGGAAATTGCCACCGCGCCCCAGCAGCGCATCTCCTTTGCCCGGTATATGGATCTGGTTCTGTACCATCCCGACCATGGCTACTACACCAGGAGCGTGTCTCACCTGGGGCCGGGGGGAGATTTTGTCACCTCAGTTCATCTGGGCCATGACTTTGGGGAGTTGCTGGCGGAGCAGGTGGCGGATATCTGGCATCACCTGGATCGGCCCCAGCCCTTTGACTTGGTAGAGTTTGGCCCCGGTCAGGGGCTCATGGCGGCGGATATTCTAGCCCAATTAGCGCGGGCCTACCCCACCTGTCTGGCGGCGCTGCGCTATACCCTGGTGGAAACTTCCCCAGCCCTCCGCCAAGTCCAGCAGCAGCGGCTCCAGCCCTGGCAAGATCGGGGCATCTCGCTCCAGTGGTGTGCCCTGGACCAGGTGCCCGAGGCGGCTTGGATGGGTTGTGTCCTCTCCAATGAGCTGGTGGATGCCCTACCCGTCCATCGTGTGGTGTTGACGGAGGCGGGGCTCCAGGAGCAATACGTTGTTTGCAGCAATCACCCAGATCTGCCCTTTTGCGGACAGCTCGGTCCCCTGTCTACCCCCGATCTGGGAGCCTATTTATCTCTCGTGGGAGTTGCGATCGCACCCCCCACCTATCCCCTGGGCTATACCACTGAGATCAACCTAGCCGCCTTGGACTGGCTAGCAGCGGTGGCCCGATGCCTGCACCGGGGCTATGTCATCACCATCGACTACGGCTACGAAGCCCACCGCTACTACAGTCCCACCCGCACTGGAGGAACGCTGCAATGCTATCGCCAGCAGGCCCACCACAGTGATCCCTGGGTGGGGGTGGGGCAGCAGGACATCACCGCCCATGTGGATTTCACCGCCCTCCAGCGCCAGGGCGATCGCTGTGGCCTCTCTACCGTAGGCTTTACCCCCCAGGCCATATTTCTCATGGCATTGGGATTAGGCGACCGCCTTAATGCCGTGGCCCAGACCCAGGGCACCGATGGAGCCAGCCTCAACCGGGCGCTACAACGGCGAGACAGCCTCCATCAATTAATCAGTCCCCTAGGTCTGGGCAATTTTGGCGTCCTAGTGCAGCAGAAGGGGGTGCCCCCCTCAGCTCAGCAGCAGCCCCTAAAAGGACTCACGGTGCCTGAATATCCCCATCGGGAAGCCAGCGTCTAGGCTATTTGATTGAGCTGAAAACTTACTCAGCTCTCTAGGTTGACTTAAGGGCGCTATTGTTCGCTGCGGGTGTCGGCAAACGCAGTAAACAGCCCCTGACCGATAAACAGGCTACCAACCAGGTAGCGTCCGCCGGTTTGCAATCTCTGGGTTTGGGCTAACAAGGGGGTGGCACTACCCGCAAAGAGAGCATAACCGGAGTCTGTGAAGGCTGCGATCGCAACAAAGAGACTGCCTAAAAACAGGCTTTGCAGCAGCGGAGAGGCATCTACTGCCATGAACTGGGGCAGGAAGGTGGCAAAGAACAGGGTGGTTTTGGGGTTGAGCATGGACACCAGCGCCCCATCCCAAAACAGGCGACGAGCGGAACGGTTGACTAAGCGCGGGGTGGCAGTCGCCGGGGTGGGTGGGGCGCGGAAGGCTTGAATCCCCAGATAAATCAGGTAAAGCGCCCCAGCGTATTTAATCACCAGAAAGGCGGTGGAGGAGAGGGCTAAGAGCGTGCCGAGGCCAATTGCGGCTGCGATCGCATTTCCCCAATTTCCTAAAGCCACACCAGCTACTGAGACCAAGCCCAGTCGTCGGCCCTGGGCAAAGCTACGGGTCAGGATGTAGAGCACCCCAGGGCCAGGGGTCACCGCCAAGATCAAGCTTGCGGTACAGAATGCAGCCAGCAGCGGCCACGGTGGAATGATATGCAGCATGGCGTTGAGTTGAAGATGTTATGACAGTTTAGACAAAGCTCAGGAAATGTGGCCTTAGTCTAAACGCCAATGCATCAGCCCTGACCCGTTACCTTAGCAATGGGTCCCTCGGTAGTGTCCTCCAGGTTGACAATGCCATCGGGGTTGACGGTGATGGCATTGTCTAGCCGTTCGTTGATTTCGGGATACTCGCTCAACACCTGCTCCACGACCGCATCCCCGTACTGGTTGAAGAAATTGGGAATTTGGGAGGTATCAAACCCAGCGTTTAAAAAGGGAATATTTAAGTATTAGAATTTAGCATTGCCTCAAGCCACTCTCTCTTGACTTGATGTCCTTGTTCCGTTTTGTAGACATAGAATCTTGCATATGCCAATGCCGCCGCAGAATACTCAGAGCCTTTGTCAATTAATCTAAGCAAATCTTTTTGGCGATTTTTGTAGATTCTTCTAAACTGAGGATCTGTGATTTTAGAGAAGTAAGTATCGAGCTCTTCTACTAATCTCTTGACTTCTGAATCTTTATTCTTGCGATCTCGGACTAGTTCCTGAGAATGGAGATGGTAAACCTCAATAGATATTTCTGCTCTTTGATATTCTCTAGTTCCTGGATCTAGTGCAGGAACAGGTTCGCCATTAGGTCGAAATGTTAGAAGCTTCCAGTCATTAGGATCGGTTGGATCGAGTAGATCGACATCCTCTAATTCCCAATCATCTGTTTCTTGGCGAGCTCTGAAACTACCGGATACGGGAAACCGGTCCGACTTTCCTCCTCTCGTACCACCAGGTGTATTTACTCGGCGCTGATTACTCCACTGACAAGAATAGCGATAGTTGCTCCACTTGAAAGCCAACCACCAATAGCCTTCATGATCAGGATCTTCGTCCACACGATTTTTAGGACGGAAGTGATCAACATCTTTATCTGAGCCTGAGTTTAAACTTTCTGAGTACCAACACTTTCTATTACTGAGATTCGATAAGTGAGGAGCCAAATCCCTCCAAATCTTAGAACGTGATGACTTACTTAAGCCCTTAGTTATTGCATTTTTCCTTGCAGCTTTAACATCTTTCCCGTCAGCTATAGCCTGTTGTTCAGCTTGCTCAATTTCTCCTCGCAGCTCATTAAGCGCAGTCTCTGCTGTCGCTTCCCAGCCATCTGGAATTGCTATTGCTAACCTCTCAATATCAATCCAGCGCATCAGTTAGTCGCCTCTGCTTGTAACTCAGCTAATACTTCCTCAAGAACTTCACGTGATATCCGATCAATTTCGTCTTGCTGCTCAGGATCAATGAAGCGAGCACCAGCCATCAAGTCCTTATACCTTTGCCCCCAAGCCCGAACGAAGGCAGCATAGTATGGATCACTAAACGCTTTCTCAAATCCGGCATCTTCTAATCTCTTGCTGATCTCTTCAAGTTCCTCAGCCTCTTCCGGAGTTAGTGAACCCTCTTGAGCAACCAAACGAACCTTGTTGTCTAAATCAGCTAGCGTTTCTTCATCCAAATCGCTCCGCATGCCAAACATCTCGCTGGTCAAGATGCCTGTAAAGCCTAGCCCACGAGGATTGACGGTGGGTTGCTCCCATATGCATGCGTCAGTTTGCCAATCGCGCTTCAAAAGATGGATTTGCTCTTTTAGGAGACTCGCAATCACAAGGGGATCATGAGTGGACATGAGGATTTGGCTCGTTTTTTGCTCCTCTGACTCATCGCCAGGAACTTCGCTCATGACGCTGGACAGCAATTTCAAGTAATCCACGCTCCAATGGGGATTGAGATGGGTATCGGGTTCGTCCAAGAGAATTAGGGACTGATGTGATTTTGTGAATCGCATCAGTCCCAGAACCATAAGCAATTGTTGCTCGCCCTCACTTAGTTCATGAAATGTAATGGCTACTTGTTCTGTTTTGGTGGCTTGTACCTTAACCTGAATTTTTAAGTCGTAAATTAATTCAGAGAAATCTATGCTTTCTAGCGCCAAGAAAAACGTTCTAGCATCTTGATACTCTGCTGCAAAAGCGTGCAAGCTCTCAAGATCAGGTAAAAAGAAGTAGTAATGCTCTTCGTTCTGAGAACTGTATCCCTCTTTTACGTTTTGAGTAACCAACATTGGAGCAATCGAAAACCGCCGAAGTCGTTCCATGACTCTTCGCATCACACCTCTAGCACCCCAAAAGTCGTCTGCTTTAGCTCCTGACTTTGCCTTTGCCCAGCGAGGTTTGCGAATCACAAACAGTGCTGACTCAAAACCAATAATTCGCAATCGTTTTTCGAGGAACTCGCTGATAGCAGGGTCTTCTTTATGGAAAAACGCTAACAATACATATTTGGCGTGATGATTCTCAGCACAGAAGAATGTTCTCTCTTCTAGCAAATTAGAGAGTGTTTTTGGATCATCAGAGGTTGCATCTATCAGCCTGTTGTAATGCCTCTGATTCATAGGCAAGAAGTGCCCAGCCAGACGATTAGTTGGGCCTGAATAGTAGCCAAAAACAAACTTTGGAAGAGGTAGTTTACCTTTAGAAATCTTTTTGAATTCCGTGGCTTCTTCTAGACCTTCCTGAAAGGTGCCAACCTTTAAGAGCGGACTTCGCATCTCTTGAGGATACCAGGTGATTTCCACTACCTGATTGCTGATTTCATAGCGCAGATGAAAACCTTTGATTGAATTCTTATTCCAAGTTTTTCCGTTTGACCAATCATGTAAATCCCGAAAAATTACGACTAAAGATTCAAATAGATTAGATTTACCCGTGCCATTCCAACCCAAAACGATATCTATACTATGTGAATCATCAAAACGGACTGTGTAGTCAACTAAATTTTTAAATTCTTCCAACCAAAGAGAGGCTAGACGAAATCTACCGTTCTCTGATGCTTCTTCTTCTGTCGGTTGAATTCCTAGTTGTTCTTCTTGTGATGGTAATGCTTGTCGCACTTGCTCAAAGGCGCTGCGAACTTCAGGGGAAACTCGTAGCGCGTCATAGAACTCTGTAACTTCTTCTGGTCTAAAACCCGCTTGATCAAATAATTTGCGGGCATCCCTTTCTCCTGATTTTGAAAAAGTGGACGAAAGGGCTTCAAGATAATCTGCGGGAGTTTCCATAGAGACTTTATTTATCTTTTTGATTGGACGCCGAATCGTACGCCGTGCTTTATGCTCAACTTCTAGCTTAACTCTCTCGGCTTTAATTTCTTCAAGAAGGATTGAGGCTGGTTGATCTTGAGGATTTTGTGAAACCAAGTCACCCCTGAAAGCTTTTTTTAATACTGAAGGTACTAGCTTTTCAACTTTTTGAAGTAAGCCTTGATGTCGTTCTTCCAAGCAATCAGCGATAGCAAAAAGAGTCTCGACTCTTCGAACAATTTCGTGTTGCTCTTCTACGGGAGGAATTGCCACTGGAAGAGCAGAAAGGCGAGACTTATTAATCGAGGCAAGATTTGTTGTTTGCTTACCCATAGACAGAAAGTAAGCAGCCCCTCGTGAATTCCCATACCAGGAAAAGAACTTTGGAGCAAATAATGAGTTGTATAAGCGAACTCGAAAAACATGATTTTGAAAAGTACATCTTTCGATCTCACCATTCCAGACCCATCCTCTTCCCAGTTTATCTATGTCACCACCTTCATTGAAAAGGACATCGCCTGGTTCAAGCAGGAGATCATCAACACGATTTGAGGGTACTCGTATAGTTTTTATCTCGCTTAGATCAAAGAAGCCACGTTGCACATTTGCAACTCTCAAGTAGGGAAGTTGTTCATCATCCGAGTTCTGTTTTTTTGAATCTTTTGTAATTCCACCGACCACTTCAGATATTTCACCAAGCCTGGATATACCCCAGCTTTTAGGAAATTTTAAGTCTTTGAAGCAGTCTGTATCTGATAAATCAAATGAAATAAATTCTTCAGCCTCATTACTCTGATTTGAGCCTGAATTTTGAACCCGCCAAGATTTAGTCAGCTCTCCTGAAGTTGCTTTTAATAAAACAGTTTCTCGGAAGCACCTAACAATGGTAGACACACGCTCAAGCCGATCGCGACACGCATCCACTCGCACAAACACACTATCAAGCTTGTCAGCAATTCGTTGTTGCTCATTGAATGGGGCCAATACAAAAGGCGCTTTTCTGCCCGCTTTCGTACTTAATCGCGGCATCGTTAGGCCATGACTTGATGCCTCTGCATATTCAAGAAATTGAGGATTCTTAAGCCAATAAAATAAAAATCGACCGTCAATAGCTTCATTAGGTCTGAGAGGAATAATTTCTGTAGAACAATACCCATCCCGATCTGCTATATAAACCTTATTAAGGTAGGGACGGAGTTTCCCATAGAGTATATCACCCTGAAAAAATAAATTTTTAGTGCTTTTTGATTGACGGTCTTCAAAACTTAATCGTTGCAAAAGTTTTGACGTATCTTTTTCAATATCTTCAAGTTCAAGCACCCAAGCATCAGATGGAATTTCATTTGGCTCAACTTTAGTTGTGGCTCCATAATCAACAATTTCACCAAGCGTACAGTTGAGCCAAGATGTAGGAATAGTTAGACTTTCTGTCAAGTTGGCACCTCCCAATCTTCAACCTTCAACCCATTGGCACGCTCAAATTCTCGCGTGTTGTGAGTCACTAAAGTCAGATTGTTTGCCACAGCGATCGCGGCAATCTGCAAATCATAAGACCCAATCGGAGTTCCTATACTGGCTAGCTTCGCCCTAATCTCACCTGCCAACAAAGCTGCCTCATCTTGAAACGGTAACGAGACAAAGCGGGATAGAAATGTTTGCTGTCGCTCCAGGGTCCGCTTTGGGTTAGTGCTCCGAAAAGCACCATAAAACAGCTCAGCCTTCACGACTGAGCAAACCGCAATCTCCTCAGCAGGGGTGTCCAACAAGCGATCGCGCACTGATGACGAACGACCATTCAGATACACCACACAGACATTTGTATCCAGCAAATAACGCATACTTACTCAAACGCTCCTGCTAGGTCTTCGTCTAGCGCATCCCCAATGCCCGACTCATCAATTCGGATCAGATCATCCGCACAAATGCCATAGAGATCTTCTAAGGATAGCTCGGTAGAGATTTCGGATTGAACCGCCTGATAAATCACCATCACCTCGACATCTCGGTCAGCTAACCCGACCGAAATATCCAGATGCAGGATGCCATCTTGCCCGATTCGTTGGCGTACCTTAACGCTTTCCATCATGGCCTTGTCCCTCCTAATCGACTTCCTCACCCAGTTCTTTCAAGATGCCCTGCAATTCAGCCAAAGCAGCCTCTAACTCAGTGATAGCCTCTTTAGCCAGGGTTGCAGGATCAGGTAACGATTCCTCTGTCTCATCGCGATCGCCATTTAGCCAGGTGATATCTAGGTTATCGCTGCGATCGGCAATCCATTCGCGGGAAAAACTACGAAATTTTCCACTTTCCCCTTCATCTTTCCGCTTCGCAAGACTGGCAGCACTCCCCAACGGATCGTCACCAAACGCTTTTTCAAACTCCTCAAAGTAATCACGGTTAAGCGAGGTTCGCTTGCCAAACTGGGGAGCATGGGCGCGTAAATCATAAACCCAGACCTTTTTCGTATTACCTGTTGCCTTTTTGCCACGGGTAAAGAACAACACATTGGTCTTTACCCCTTGAGCATAAAAAATACCCGACGGTAAACGTAAAATCGTGTGGAGGTTACATTTATCCATCAAGTCTTGACGGATCTGACGTCCCACATTACTTTCAAACAGCACATTATCGGGAAAAATAGCGGCTGCTCGCCCCCCTACCTCCAATCCAAGATAGATATGCTGCAAAAAGCACAACTGTTTGTTACTCGTGGGAAAATCAAAATCTGGCCGCTCTGGTATGCCGCCCCCCTTCTTACTACCAAAAGGCGGATTCGTCAGAATCAGCGATGCCTTCGGCAAGGCTTGCCCTTCAGGGGATAGCGTATCCCCACAGCGCATTCCAGCCTGTTCAGGATTAGATTCAATACCGTGCAGCATCAAATTCATACAGCCCATCCGAAACGTATCCGGCACAAACTCCATGCCGTAAAACGTGTTGGTTTTATGCTTCTTTTTTTGGGCTGATGTCCAACTTGCAGGCTTTTCATGTTTCTGGATGTAGCGATTTGCTGAAATCAGAAATCCCCCCGTTCCAGCCGCCGGATCTTGAATCACATCCTTCAAAGTTGGGCGCATCACATGCACCATGCTATCGATTAACGCCCTTGGCGTAAAATACTGCCCTGCCCCTGCCTTAGACTCGTTGGCGTTTTTCTCTAGCAGACCCTCATAGATATCTCCCATCCCTTCTTGCTTGGCGTTGTACCAATCAAGTTTGTCGATCTCAGTGACAAGGGTATTCAGGGTGTTTGCCTTTTTGATTTCAGTACTAGCGTCGGCAAAAATTTCTTTGACAATTACAGATCCTTCGCTGCTCAGATGCTCTAGCAGTTCTCTGTAAAACTCAATCTGCTCGGCTCCTTCATGCGCTTCCAGATCATCCCACCGATATCCTTCGGGAAGCTGGTGATCAATCTCTGTCTCCTTCGCCATCTTCAAGAATAGAAGATATGTCAGCTCGGTGACGTACTGATGATAAACGATCGCCCCATCCTTAAGGATGTTGCAGAGATTCCAGAGTTTAGCAACGATGTCGTGAGTTGAATTGCCCATAGCCCTGCTATCTTATCGCTGCTTGGCCACAGTTTCAGGCTATTCACAACCCTTTTATCAGAAGATCTAGCTAGTACCGCAGGGCGTAAATCAGCTCACTATTGTCGCGCCAGCTCAACATTTTCCGGTCCCCTCTCCCCGTGGGAGAGGGCTAGGGTGAGGGGCCGAGTGTGCCACGATGGAACGGCCAAGGTATTTCCGCCACCCAGTACTAGAGCATCTAACCGGATCTCACTACTCCTCTAATCAGTGACTAAAGAGCTGAAAATTCACCCGTCAACCACAATTTAACGCCAAGCCCATGCCGATAGTGGATCCAGCTTGGACACCTGATCATGGGCTCACACATATTGGACAGCTCATCTCGATCTTCGTGTGCCCTACTCCCTTGAGATTGCAACGGCGATGCCTTGGTTTTCTTTATCCTTTACATTAATGCACTACCACTCTGCCATGCCGCTTGATGAATAAAGTCGAGCTAAGGGATCAGCACAGTAGTCCGCCAGGTGAGGACTGCGATAACCGTCACGCTGCCACAGGATGGGAAAAAAGCTTTCATCCATGTGGCAATCGTTCACCCGCTTGTAGCGGCCATAGATATAGCCCGGTGGGTTAACAGCATGGAAGTGGGCCTGGGCCGGAATGGTATGCAGACCAATGCTATGGAAGGTGCCCTCGGTGCGGGTGGTGGGGCCGAGGCCATGCCAGGTGCGGCCATGGTGAAAGGCACAGCCCCCAGCAGGCACTTCTACCACCACTAGCTCGGGCTCGGGGACACCCGCATTTTCGGCGGCGGCCAACATGGCCCAACGGTAGTCCTTCTGGGGAGCATGGAACTCGCCCTCAACAGTCACCAAGGGCCATTTGTGGGATCCCTTGGCGTAGACGAGAGTACCGTCGGCGGTAGAGGCATCATTGAGGGCCACCCAGCAGGTCATCATCTCTGGCATGGAGAGAAAATCAACATAGGCCCCGTCTTGGTGCATGGCGATCGCCTTGGCCTGGGGGGGCTTCATCCAGAGGCTGTCTTGGCCAATACGGGCTCCGTCCCACCCCGCCAAGGTGGCGCTGAGGCGACCGATTTCTGAGGACAGTACAAGGCTGGCGATGGTGCGATCGCTCTTCCAGCCATTGCAAATTTCCCGCGTAATGTCCGGCAGACTCATATTGGGCCGCCAATGCCATTCATCGGGATAGATGCCCGTCTCGAATTCGCCATGGAACATGGGTTCCATACGGGCGATCAACTGCTGGACAAAATCAGACGACAGGAAATTCTCGACAATCAGAAAGCCATCGGCTTGGAACTGTTGAAGCTGGTCCTGGGAAAGCTGAAGCGGTTGGTATGCCATGGGGATAGCCCGAATCACGATCGAAGAAAACTCGACTAACAAGTTGACAAAGCCCGCCAGACGCCCTCTACTTGTCATAACAAGACTTCTTGCCTGTCATGATAAGTCTTAGCTCCATTCAAGAAGTGCGCTGCGTTACGCTTTATGGAATCTCAAGCCTTAGCATCTACAGAATCGTCCGGAGAATTGTCCGGGTCTGAGCTCACCGTTGAGCCCGGTTATCTGCACATCGTCGCCAGCGACTTTGATGCCCGCCCCATGACCTATGTGACCCCAGCGGGCGATCGCTTGGGTTACGAACCAGACCTGGCTCGATCCGTCTGTGAACGGCTGGGACTGACCCCGGTATGGCACAACCTGCCCATGGAAGACTTTTACCGCTGCTTTGCAACAGGGGGCGAAGGTCAGCAGAAATACGACCTGATCTGGTTTAACCAAGCCATTACCCCAGAGCGCCAGCAGGTGGTGACCTTTACCCAGCCCTATGGCTTGTTTAATGAGGCGGTGTTGGTGAAGGCCAGTAGCCCGGTATCCTCGGCACAAATGCTAGCAGACCAACGGGTGGGCGGCTTAGCCGACAGCACCAATATTGCTCTAGTGAAGGGGTTCCCAGGGGCCGTAGCCGTCCCCTATCCCGGCAGCGATCAGGTGTTGCCAGAGATGCTGGCGGCGCTACGAGCCGGAGAAATTGATGCCCTGATTGATGATGAACTCGTACTGGTGGTGGCGGCCCAGGATGATCCCAGCCTCAAGGTGGCTTTTACCCTGCCCACCCAAGTGCCCTTTGCCATTGGCCTGCCCCCAGCGCGCACAGCGCTGCTGCAAAAACTTGACCAGACGCTGTCGGCACTCAAGGCCGACGGCACCATGGCTGGGCTTTGGGCTCAGTGGATTCCTTGGCAGCCATTTCCGTTCTCGTAGCTGTTGACACAAACCTGTCATAACAGGTTCGCTTTACTAAGGTTGCTTTGCCGCTGCTGGAGATTGCGATTGTGACTGGAGTGATTGACCCGGTTAAGCCCTCAACCGAGAGGGTTGCTACGGATCTAGAAGCCTATATCCGTAGTGAGGGGCGGGATGAGCAGGTCAAGCAGGTGCGCGCCAAAATCGACGAGCTCGGCATCCAGTACATCTACTATCAGTTCATTTCCGTCACGGGGCGAATCACCGGCAAAGGAGCCCCCGCCGACCATTGGGAAACCATGGCCGAGAAGGGCATTCAACTGGTGTACGGGGCCACGGTCAACCTGGCGTTAGATCGCACCCAAAACTATTTGGGCTATGGCCCGGAGTCGGCGGAACTGGTGGCGATTCCAGATGCGGAGACCTTTTGCCAGTTGCCCTGGGATAAGCGGGTAGCGCGGGTCTATTGCTTCTGCTTCCGTAACCGTGAGGAAGAAGAGGCACCAGGTGCAGCTCTGACCGCTGATTGCCGAGGTAACCTCAAACGCATTCACGCAGAATTTCACGCCAAGCACGGTTTGCAACTGCGCCACGGTTGTGAGCCGGAAATGATGTGGCTCAAAAAAGGACCGGATGGCAAGCCCGCAGGCGGGGTCACCAAGCCCAACTGCTATCACATCGATCAGTTTGAAGAACTGCGTCCGGTGTTTTTGCGGGTGATTGAATATAGCCGCGCCATGGGGCTAGACATGATCCAGGGGGATCATGAGGATGCGCCAGGGCAGCTAGAGCTGAACTTTATGTTTGACGATGCGCTGCGCACCAGCGATCGCCTCACGACCTATCGCCAAATCTGCGCCCAGGTCGCCCGCGAGTTCAACCTGATTGCCTGCTTCATGTCGAAGCCGTTTTTGGGGGTGTCGGCATCGGGCTGTCACCACAATCTATCCCTCTGGCGCGGCGGTGAGGAGACGGTCAAAACCTTTGACCTCGAAACCCTACCGGGCATGATGGGAAACTACACCTATAGCCAGGGTGGCGAGAATACCTTTATGCCAGTTGAAGGCGGCTCCCCTCGGGTGCCGGGTCCCATTGGCCTCAATTGTATTGGCGGAGTGATCGCCCACTTAGGGGCGCTGACCGCAATCGGTTGTTCCACGGTGAATTCCTACCGTCGCCTGTGGGATGCGGGGTTCTGGGCACCGGTCTATTCCGATTGGGGCTATCAAAACCGTACCTGTGGCCTGCGGGTCTCAGCACCGGGCCGCTTTGAATATCGAGCGGTGGATTCGATGGTGAACCCTTACCTGATGGCGGGGGCAATGTTGAAGGCGTTTGATCATGGCATCAGCGACAACCTCGATCCGGGTGCGCCGGAGCAGCGCAATATCTACAAAGCCATGGATGAGGGCAAACAGGTGAAGAAGCTGCCTATGTCCCTAGGGGAGGCGCTAGACCGGCTGGCGGAGGATGAGGTGATTCAGTCGGCGCTGCCAGGAGAAATGTATCGTCTATTTGATGAGTACAAACGGGATGAGTGGATTCGCTTTTTGGCGACAACCAGTGATTGGGACGCGGACAACTACATGCATTGCCTGCCCTAATGGCTTGCCCTGCGATCGCGAGCACCCAAATCAACACCAAGAGACATTCATCAGAAACCATCAGAAACCAGATGTAGCGTTACGGGCCTCGGGCTCGGTATCGCAGTGAATTTGAATTGAGTCGCTATCGCCCTCTCGGAAAACCGAGATGGGGCCATAGGTAAAGCGCGGGGCTGGATCCGCAGGGGTGGGCAACTCATTGAGTCTGGGGCCAGAAGCCTTACTCTGAGTGACTAAAATACCAACCTGACCCCGGTTCTCCTGACCGCTGTAGTTAAACCAATAGGAGCCGATCGCATAGTTGGGCCGGTCGGTGAGAGAGCCTCTGATGGGTGAAACCCTCAGCTCGACTAAAGCACCAACGTGGTGATAAAAGGCTGGACAGGTCTTGAGGGCATTTTTAGCTGCGGTAAAAGTAGCGCCAAAGGTAGCTACCGCTGCTCGATCTCGTTCGGCGTCGCTCTTGAGCAGCAGTAGTCCCGTTGACCAGGGCATCAACAGATAGAGCAGTAGCAGCCCCGACACTACTACCTGAACAACGCCCACCCGACGCTTAATCACATTACTGGGAGGAAACCCAAGCCAGTCGTGGGTGGCTCGGGTGGGTAGCCAGCGAATCAATAGAAGGTTGAACCCGACAAACAGCACAATCGTCCCCTTCAGTAAATTATCGTTATGGCTTGAGCCCCCCGACCACAGCACGCCCTGCATCGACCCCAGCAACACCATAGCCAGCAGGCTAAACGTAATGGTCATACTGCTTGCCACCATGAGCGGCTGAGTAGGCGAGCGTTTTAGGGTTAGATTCAGCAGAGCAAGCACCAGGGTAGACGCCGCAAAAAACGCCACTAGGCCATGGCCAAAGCCACCAGGAATTGGGTCATCGGGACCGAACCAGCCCATGGCTACGGTTTCCAAGGCCACTGCAAAAGCGCTATACCCCGCTAGGGCTGCAATTAGAAACAGGGCAGCACTGCCTAGCCAGCGCCACGGGTTTAGTATCCGTTGCAATCGGTTGAGCATCTGTCCTAGCCTCCCTGGGCGGCACCATATTGCCTTTGCAGGCTGCTCTCCTCAGAATATAGATTGAACCTACCGTCGCTCCATGGCATTAGTTATGGTAGGTCTAGGTAACTAGATAAATTGTGCAGAACCGATCGTGCAACGACCTAGGGTGCGACGCAAATCGTCAGGCGCAACAAGCCAGGTTTACTGCTCTGTTGCAGGCTGGTTGATGGTTTGGATTGCCGCTATCATGGCCGTGATTGGTCTGCTGGTACCGGGGGGAATTCACTCTGGCGCAGGCGGTATTATGGCTTTGCTGGCCGGTGTGCCAGTAATACTGACTTTTTTGGGAGCCTTAACCTCACCAGGGCAGGCGGCGGCGATCGCCTTGGTGCTGTCCTCCCTCTATGGCTTGCTCGCCCGAGGTATTTGGCAAAGCTCGACGATTGCCTTGGGGCTGAGTTTGGTGCTCTTGCTGATCGATCTAGGCTGGGGAGTGCTGACTGTGCTTGGGGTGAGGGGAGAAGTACCACCTGGTCTGGTGGTCTTGCTGGCGGCAGTCTTTTTTGGCCCTCGGCTAGGGCTCATTTGCCTGATCGGTGAATGTCTTAGCAGGAAAAAAGACGATCCAACAGCTCTAAAAATCGGCGCTCTGGCGCAGGGGTTGGTTGGGTTTTTAGTCGATCCGATCGGTTGGCTGTTGTACCGTGTGGATAGATCCGCCCCCGCTGCTCAGGCCCAGGCATCAAAGCGAAAATGAGTTGACCCAAGCCTAAAACACCCCCCAGGGCAAACCGATTAGGAATCACTGCGATCGCAGATCTTGTCGTGCGTGTGCCCCACAATATCTCCTAATTACACCACCGATCAAGTTCTGGGAGCCGTGCTAAGCCCCCTCCCCCAGCATGGCGGGCACATCGATCTCCTTAATGCAGGTCGCCCGTGATAGCGAGAGCACACAGTCAATGATTTTGAGCAGATCCGGCAGTGGAATCGCTGCTCCGCCCATCAGGTTGTCTGTGGCTAAATCAGCCAGCACCTCCGGCGTACCCACATTGCCGGGATTGATCACCGTGATGCCAATTTGCTGAGCTCTCAACTCCTCTCGCAAGGCATGTACCATCCCCCGCAAGCCAAACTTAGAGGCGCTGTTGGCCACCTCTCGCCCTGGAAAGTTATCCCGGCCCGAGAGTGCGCCCATGACGATGATTTTGGGATTCCGAGATCGCCGCAAAGCAGGCAGCAGTGCTTTCACCAGTCGTATGGGGGCTACCAAGTTAACCGCAATCACACGGGTAATATCGTCGTCAGAGCAGTCTTCAAAGCGGTACTGGGAGGTAAAGGCGTGGGTTTCCCAGGTGCCGCCCATGTAGAGCAAGGCATCCAGGCTGCCGTCCCCCACAGCTTGGGCCACCGTTGCTATCCCAGCCAAGTCAGATAAATCGGCTTGAATCCACTCACCAATGGGGGAAGGGGTGCGAGAGATGGCCAGCAGGCGATTGCACTGGGACCGTAAATGCTCAGTCACCGCCAACCCAATACCACGACTGGCACCCGCGACCAGAATGGTTCCAAAGGACATCAGCGTTCTCCTATTGAATTGACTTTAGTTGAGACAAAGCCCGAACTTGGTCACTCCCGGAAACTCGATGTTGAACTGATCCAGAAAGTAGTCGGCATAGAAAGTTTGGTAAGGCTTGAACCCCACTGATTCATAGGTATGGCGGGCTCGGTCATTACCATTGATCACCATGATTCCGGCGTGGGAGTGCCCCTGGGATCGCCCCTCCTTCAACACTGCTTTGAGCAAAACTTTCCCTAACCCCCGTCCCCGAGCTTCGGGCAAAACCGCCACATTCTCGATAATCCAGGGCGCTTGAGGCGTGAGGAAAAAGGGTTTCACGTCGCCGCCAAACAACCCTAAGTAGCGATCGCGAAAAGCAGAGGTCGTAGCGATCGACCAGCCCAACTCCTGGGCGATCGCATCTAACCGGGACAACCGCAGCGGACTGTAATCCTCCCCATTGGGAACATACCCCGCTGCTGCCGCCACAGGTTTGCCCTGCTCCTCCAGAATCACAAAATCACCCACATCTCCCCAGTTAGAGCCATCGGCTCTCAGCTCCGCCTCAATAAACTGTAGAGCCGTCGTGCCCGTACCCTCCAGCAGGTCTTCCCAAAAACAGTGATCGAAGGGTGGCAGGGAAGCTTCGTATTCAATTTGGGTGAGGAATGGAATATCTGCGATCGCAGCTTTCCGAGTTGTCAGCAAAGCGGACATACAACCCCCTTGAGGTAAGCCTTACAAAAGATACAATCTGCATGTATCTAAAAATAGGGTTCCTTCCCTGCCCTGTCAAGATACATACAGATTGAATGTCTTTTTGCGATCGCCATGCCTGCCAAGCTGACCAAAGCCGAACAAACCCGCCGCACCCGCCGCGCCATATTGGATCGAGCGCGGTACTTATTCGCCACGAAAGGCTACGCCGCCACTGGCACCGAGGAAATCATCAGCGAACTGGGGATTACCCGTGGGGCGCTGTACCACCAGTTCAACGACAAACTGGGGGTATTTAAAGCGGTGGTAGAGGAAGCCTATGGCGAAATCACCGCCCACATCCGCACCCGCATTGAGCCGTTGGAAACCAACTGGGAGCAGTTGGTGGTCGGCTGTCAGGCATTTCTGGAGGTCGCCCAGCAAGAAGATTTGCGGCGGTTGGTGTTTATCGAAGCACCAGCAGTACTAGCCGCAGACACCCTGGTCGAGATTGACCAGTATGGATTTGGATTGCTTCAGGAGTCGATTCAGATGGCGGTGGATGAGGGCCAATTGCAGGTGATCGATGGCGAAGGTTTTGCCCATGTGGTGAATGGGGCGCTGAATGAGCTGGCGGCTTGGGTGGCCCAGTCGGAGAGTCCGCAACGGCTAAAAACGGCTCAGCAATTAGTGGAGGCGTTGCTCATCCGGCATCGGAAGTGAATTAATAAAACGGAATGAATCAGCCCTGCGCTGGGATCTGACACCCTCAATCAGGTCACTTTATTTCTGCCATCGAGGACGCGAAGCGGATTCTCTGGAAGTAACATCTCGGTCTTGCTCGTAGACCGAGATTCCTCCCTGCGCTCAGAATGACAAACTTGTGGGTGGCCAAGACCGAGATTCCTCCCTGCGCTCAGAATGACAAACTTGTGGGTGGCCAAGACCGAGATTCCTCCCTGCGCTTGGAACGACAAACTTGTGGGTGGCCCATCTTGGGCTGGTGGTGGGGTGTTACTTAATTGCAAGCCCTACGCCAGTTCCTTGGGTATTCTTAGGGATAGAGTCCTTGGGTATTCTTAGGGATAGAGATTGTGGTGACTTCCATGCAAATTGAGCCTACTGTCGCCATCATCCGCGATCCGTTAACTGTAACTACGGATATTTCGGCTATAGCTGCGATCGCAACTATGAATAGCCTGCATTCCCAAAGGCATACTGAGCAGCCCCACCAGCCAGATGCAGATCAGCATCTGGCCGATCGATCCAGTTGTGTAGTCGTAGTGGCACAACATCGAGTGGTGGGTATTTTCACCGAGCAAGATGTGGTGCGCCTCAGCCTCCAGCAGCAGCCCCTCGACCAATTGCCCCTAGAGCAGGTGATGAGGCAACCCGTCATCACCCTACGAGAGTCGAACCTGACCGATCTATTCGCCACGCTTAACCTGCTGCAACGGCATCGCATTCGCCATTTGCCGATCGTGGATGATCAAGATTGTCTAGTGGGCCTGGTCACCCAAACCAGTTTGCTGCAAGCCCTGCATTCCCTAGAGATCTACCAACTAGCGGAAACATTAGAGAAAAAAGTGACGCGCCTAGAGGCAGAGCAGATATCTCTGCGAGCAACTCGGGCAGCGGAACTAGAGCGTCAGGTAGCGGAACGCACAGCCAAGCTTCAAGCCGAACTAGCTGCCCGCCAACAGAGCGAAGCCGCCCTCAAAACCCAGCGCGACCTCAACCAACTGATTGCTGAAATTAGTAGTCGATTTGTCGATTTCAACCCGAATACCCTAGATGCAGAAATCGAACATACGCTACAGCTGATTGGAGGCATCACCCAGGTAGATACCAGCTACCTATTTACATACGACGCTGAAAGCGGCACCAGCAGCATGACCCATGAGTGGTGCCGAGCCGACTGTCCTTCCCAAATTGCCGCAGCACAGGCAATTCCCTGCTGGACATTATTTCCCTGGAGTAGTCCTCTGATCATGGAGCGACAAGTCATCCATATCCCCAACCTGGCAGAGTTGCCCCCAGAAGCTGCCACCGACCAAGCCCACTGGCAAGGAATCAACCTGACCTCATTATTGATGGTGCCCCTAGTCCAAAAATCTCGGGTGACGGGGGTGATTGGGTTTGCCTCCTTCAGTCAGGTGACGTTTTGGGATGAAGAAACGATCCGCCTATTGCAGGTCATGGGGCAAACCATTTCTAGTGCCCAGCAACGTGTTCAAGATGAACAGAAACTCCAAAAAAGCGAAGCTCATCAACGGGCTCTCATTAGCGCCCTGCCCGATCTGATCATGCGCATTAATGCTACTGGCATTTATCAAGAATTTGTAGCAAGTCCCAACTTTACCGTCGTTGGCGATATTGTAGACATGGTCGGTACCCATATTTATGAATCGCTGCCCCCAAAAGCAGCCCATCAACGTTTAGAAGCAATTCAACGGGTACTAGCTACCAACGAGATGCAGGTTTATGAGCAAGATCTCTCCAAGGATGGCCAGCTCAAAATTGAGGAAGTCCGGATCGTTCCCTACGGAGATGATGAAGTGTTGGCACTGGTGCGGGATATTAGCGATCGCAAACAAGTTGAACAAGAACTCCATAGCCTCAACCAGGCTTTAGAACAAAAGGTAGATGAACGCACCGCCGCGCTGCAAGACAGTGAGACACAGCTCCGGGCCATGGTAGAAGCCATTCCCGATATTCTCTTTCGCGTCCGACTAGACGGCGATCAACTGAAATATTTCCAGCCGGCGAAAAATGCAGCAGCAGACCAGCACTATATTCCTGCCCATCCTGCCAAGCTGGAATTTGCTGAGATCCTTGCTCAGAAACAGCAGGCAGTGAAACAGGCGATTACCACCGGAGCACTGCAAGTCTATGAGCATCAAATTCCCCTAGGTGATCGCCTGATATATGAAGAGGTGCGTGTCGTGGGTATCAGCCCAGATGAAGCCCTAATCATGGTTAGAGATGTGAGCGCTCGCAAGCAAGCTGAAATTGCTCTGCAAAATACCAATTCACTCCTTGCCACTATTAGTCAAGCCCAAGCACAATTTATTGCAGCAGTCAATCGCCTGGTTGTTTTTGAAGACCTGCTCAATAATCTTTTAGATCTCACCAATAGTGAATATGCTTTCATTGGCGAAATTTCATTTCAGGAAAATGGTATCGCCGTTATGGAGGAAAGCTTTCTTAAAATCAGAGGAATTCCCAACCTAACAACCCATAACATCACTAACGCTGTCTGGGATGAGGAAATTCAAAAGTTCCATATAGATAACACCGAACAGGGCATGGAATTTGTGACCATGAATGCCCTATTCAGCGCAGTGATGATGGCAGGTAAGCCTGTCATCATCAATTCCCTCCACAGCAACCTTCGATCCAGAGAAACTCCCAGCAGCCATCCGCCTCTAGAGGCTTTACTAGGGCTACCTTTTTTCCAGGGAAATACCCTAATGGGGATGGTAGGTATTGCCAATCGACCAGGGGGTTATGATGAAAACATGGCTCAGTATCTTGAACCCTTTCTCGTTAACTGTAGCAATTTAATCGAAAGGTATCGCCTTGATCACCAGCGTTGTCAAGCGGAGGAAAGACTTCACCAAACCAACGAAGAACTCCTGCGTGCAACTCGTCTCAAGGATGAGTTTCTGGCCAAAATGAGTCACGAACTCCGCACCCCCCTGAATGTCATTCTCGGGATGACTGAAGGGTTTCAAGCAGAAGCCTTTGGCGGCATTACCACGACCCAATTAAAAGCTTTGAAAACCATTGAGCGCAGTGGTTTGCACTTGCTAGAAGTGATTAACGACATTCTAGACGTGGCGAAGATTGAGTCCGGTCAGATGCAACTAAACTGCCTACCCACGGCGATCGCCCCCCTGTGTACGTCTAGTCTGGCCTTCATCAAACAACAAGCCCTCAGAAAGCGCATTCAGATCGTCGTTCACGTATCTCCCGATTTGCCAGATATTGTCCTCGACGAGCGGCGCATCCGCCAAGTGTTGATCAACCTGCTCAACAATGCCGCCAAATTCACCCCAGAAGGAGGCCACATTACCCTAGAGGCAACCACCCTCTCCCAGACTGACAGGGACGGGGAATATCCCTACCTTCGGCTTGCCGTCATCGACACCGGCATAGGTATCGCTCCCGAGAATATCCAAAAACTTTTTCAACCCTTCATACAAATCGACGGTGCCCTCAACCGTCAGTACCAAGGAACGGGGTTGGGATTGACTCTGGTGAAACAAATTGTTGAACTCCACGGGGGTCAAGTTGGCCTCACTAGCCAAGTAGACAGGGGCAGTTGTTTCACGATTGATCTGCCCTATCAGTCTGGGATTTCTCTCGCCAGCCCCAGCCAGCCAGAATCTCCCCCTGACCTGGCCGCCCCCGACGACCCCCTCCCTGCCCCTGCCCTCATTCTGCTGGCAGGAGATGACGCAGCCACTACCAGCAACATTGACAGCTATCTCAGTGCCAAGGGCTATCGCATCCAGATCGCCCAAGATGGTCAAGAGATCATTGCACTAGCCCAATCAATATCCCCCACCCTGATCTTGATAGATGTTCAAATGTCAAAGATGGATGCTCTAGAGACGATGCGACATATCCGTTGCGATCGCAACTTAGCCAAAACCCCCATCATTGCATTGGCATCCTTAGCGAGACAAGGTGATCGGGATCGCTGCATTGCCGCTGGTGCTAACGAATACTTGAGCAAGCCGATCAGACTCAAACAACTGGTCCAGAGCATCCAACACTTGCTTGCCCCCTAGGAACGACAACCATGACTCAGCCATCTATCTTAGTCGTCGATGACGAAGCTGACAATTTTGATGTGGTTGAAGCGTTCCTCGATTCGCAAGGTTACATATTACACTATGTTGCTAGTGGCAAAGCGGCACTGGACTGTTTGCAAAGAGTACAACCAGATGTCATTTTGCTCGATTTGATGATGCCTGAAATTGACGGACTTGAGGTTTGTCAGCGCATTAAAGCTATGCCTGAATGGGTTGGAGTACCTATTGTCATGGTCACAGCTTTATCTTCCAAAGAAAACTTATCTCAATGTTTGGCCGCAGGAGCCGATGATTTCATCGCCAAGCCAATTGATCGGCTAGAACTGATCTCTCGGACTCGCTCCATGTTGAGAATCCATCAACAGTATCAACGATTAGCCAATTTTAATTCCCAGTTGGAACTGATTGTCCATGAACGTACGACCCAACTCAAAACGCTCCTCGATCAAGATGCCTTGACTAAGTTGCCGAGTCGGTCACGGTTATTGCAACACTTAGGTCATGTGGACAGGCCGAAAAACCCTGTAATTGCCTATATCGACTGCGATGAGTTTAAATTAGTCAATGGCGCTTTTGGCTATGGAGTGGGTAACCAGTTATTACAAGCTATTGCCCATCGGCTAAAAAAATACTTGCGCCCTGGAGATATATTAGCTCGAATTGGAGAAGATGAGTTTTGCTTTTTGCTGTCTGATATTGCTAACCTAGACCAACTAAATTGTTGGATTGAAGCGGTCATGTCCGCATTTAAACCTCCCTTTTTAGTGGCAAACCTTGAGATCTTCATGTCTATCTGTATGGGTATTGCTTTGGACAGTGAAGTGAACGCTGGGTCGGAGGCCCTCTTACAAGCGGCAGATATGGCTATGTATAGAGCCAAGCTCCGGGGCAAGAATTGCTACCAAATGTTTGACCGGCAACTGACGGTGGCTACCCGCCGTCGCCTCACCCTCGAAACAGATCTGCAACGGGCGTTGGAACACCAAGAATTTGTCACCTACTACCAACCGATTGTCAGGCTAGCGACGCAGCAGGTCGTTGGTTTTGAAGCGCTGGTCCGCTGGCAACACCCTGAGCGAGGTCTGGTGTCGCCGGGAGAATTCATCCCCTGTATGGAGGAAACGGGATTAGTGGTCCGGGTAGGGTTGGTAGTGTTACAGCAAGCCTGTGAACAGCTTCAGACTTGGCATCAACAGGGCTGGCCTGACTTAACCATGAGCATCAATCTCTCGGTACGGCAGTTTGCTAGCCCCACTCTGCTAGCCGACATTGACTCGGTGTTGGCGGCTACAGGGGTGAATCCGGCTTATCTCAAGCTAGAAATTACTGAAAGCGCCCTGATGGAAAATGCTGAAGAGGCAATCATCTTGATGGAAGATCTGAGATCACGCCAAATTCAAATCAGTGTGGATGATTTTGGCACAGGCTATTCCTCCCTAGGCTACCTACACCGTTTCCCTATTGATATTTTGAAGATTGATCAATCTTTTGTCAGTCAGAAACAGGTTATGAGCCGGAGCTATCAAGTCGTCGAAACCATTCTCACCCTGGGTCACCAGCTCGAATTGGCAGTTATTGCCGAGGGCATTGAAACCCATGAGCAGCTTCAGTGGCTTCAATCCCTGGGATGCGAGTTTGGCCAGGGTTATCTCTTCGCCCCGCCTCAATGCAGCCATGATATTGAGACCCTTATCCTAAGCGACTAGTACTGGCTGGCGGAAATAAGCTTACGATTCTGCCGCACTAGCCTAATATTTTCCGATCCCCTCTCCCCGTGGGAGAGGGCTAGGGTGAGGGGCCGAGGTGTACCACGATAGAACGGTCAGAGAATTTACGCTGCCCAGTACTAGTGGGTCATAGCGACACGACGTCACCGCGATCGCACTGGCACTTGTGCTCCTAGGTCAACCCTCCACCTGGGCCAATCCCCCCAACCCTGAACGCCTTGCCCAAGTCACTCCCCATACCGTCACCGGGCAACTGGACGAAAACAGCGCCACCCTAGACGACGGTAGCTATTTCAACATTCATACCTTTGAGGGCATCGCGGGAGACATCATCATCATCGATCTGGTGAGTGCAGATTTTGATAGTTACCTAATCTTGGTGGGGCCAGAGGGGATCTGTGGCAGGTGGATGATTTTGGCACCCAGAGCCTGATGGCCCGGTATTACGAAAAGCTGATGGCGGGGATGGGTCGCAGTGAGGCGCTGCGGGCGGTGCAGTTGGAGATGATCAATCGGGGGGGCGAGTATAGCCATCCCTACTATTGGGCGGCGTTTGTGCTGGCAGGGAATTGGCGGCCTTTGCAATAGGGGTCATGGCACAGCCCTAGTCACCAGAGGGCTCTGCAAGGATATTTTGCCGCAACAAAATCACCATGGCGGGGCTGTCGTGAGAGACCTCTAGGGGCACGTTGCCGTGGAGCATCTGACTAAACAGTCCTTCTCGACTGGCCCCCAGAAATACCACGTCGCTGTGATCTTGACGGCTCAGGTGCACAATGGCCTCCGCGACTGGGGTGGTTCTGAGGATGCGGGTCTTGACGGGGAAGCCGAGGCGGGCTTCGAGGGCGGTGGCGGCGGATTGCAATTGGGGTTGCATCGTCTCAACTTGTGCTGGATCCAGAACCACGGAGCAGAGACACACCATGGGCTGATGGGCTAGTTTGACCAGGGCGGGGAGGAGGGATAGGGCCATGGGGGCATTGGGACCACCGGCCATGGGCACTAGCCAGCGCTCGTACCGATCTGTCTCCCCTGGACGCACCACCATGACTGGGCAGGGGGCCTGTCGCAGGAGGGTATCGACCACACTGCCGAGGATGCGACCGGGGGTAATGGGGTGGCGACGCCACCCCATGAGCACGAGGTCAATGTGGCGAGTATTGACTACTTCTAGCAGGGCACGGGCCACATCATGGCCGACGCGGATCTGGGTGTGAAGGCACAGTCCTTGCTCTTCTGCGAGGGCTTCTGCTTGGATTAACAACCGTTTGCCCAGTTTCAGGTCTACGGTGGCTTCGCTGGGTTGTAGGTCTGGGGGAATGCGGACGATATGGACGCATTCCAGTTCGTACTGGTTTTGGTGGGCAATGGCTGCCGCCATGGAGAGCAGGAGGGGCGCGGTGTCTGGGTCTGCCAAGGGCACCAGCAATCGCCCTTGGCCTAGGGCGGGGCTGCGGGTTCGGTAGATCCCGTAGGAAGGGGTTGAGGTGGCCATTCTGCCACTGGATTGACCACTAATTTTCTCTGATTCTGCTCGGATAATATCGCCTCGGGTAATGATGCCCACCAACTTGCTGCCGTCGGTGACGGGGAGGCGGCTGACCTTGAGGCGATTCAGAAGGTAGAGCACTTGGGGCAGGGGTGCTTCTGGGGCGACGGTGACGGGCCGGGGGGTCATGAAATCCGCCACGGTGTAGGCGGCGGTGCGGGTTTGGGGTACCTCTGCTAGGTCTGTCTGGGTGACGATGCCAACTAACTTGCCCTGGGTTAGGACGGGGAAGCCGCGATGGTGCGATCGCGCAAAAGCGTCCAAGGCTTCGGGGATGCTCATGGTGGCGGTGAGGGTTTCCACCCGTCGCTGCATGAGGTCGGCGGCGGTGAGGTGTGCCCAGGGGTTGTTCTCCGAGGGGGCCGGGTTGAGGTGAATGCCCTTGAAGGCTAGTAACCCGTTGTAAAGGGAACCTGTGGTCACTCGATCCGCTACGAGGCAGGCCAGTCCTGAGCCAATCATCAACGGCAGCACCAGGTTAAAGTTGGTGGTCATTTCAAAGACAATGACGATGGCGGTAATGGGCACTCGGGTCGTGGCGCTGAAAAAGGCTCCCATCCCGGTGAGGGCATAGGTGGTGGTGTTGCCGCTAGCCAGGGTATCGGTGGGGAAGCCCAGCCAGCCGTGGGTAGCCTGGGCCAAAAAACTGACCAAGCAGCCTAGGGCGGAACCCAGCACCAGGGCGGGGGCAAAGATTCCCCCCGAAGCCCCGGAGCCGTAGGCCAGGAGGGTGAGGAAGAATTTCGAGATAAATGCGATCGCAATTACCTGCCACGTCGCATCCCCCGTCACCAAAAACTCCCGTAGCCCCGTATTGTCCTGGGCGGCCACCGACAGCCCCACCCCCACCAGCCCCGTAATGCCCCCCGCCAACCCCACCCGAAACGCCAGCCGCAACCGCTGCCACCGACGAAACAGCCGCAGGCTGGTAAAAATTCCCCGGCTAAAAAGGCTCCCCAGCACCCCCGCCAACACCCCCAGGAGCGCCAAAAAAGGTAAATCTTGCACCGAAAGGCCAGTCTGGGTCAGGCCCATGCCGCTCAGGTTCAGCCCTTGGCCCCCCAACAGCCGCGATACCACCGCCCCCACAAAGGAAGCCAGGATTGCCGTGCCCAGGGTCAGGCCAGAAAAGTCCTGGAGCAGTTCCTCCACCACAAACAGCACCCCAGAGATGGGAGCATTGAACCCCGCCGCCAGCCCCGCCGCCGCCCCTGCCGAAATCAGTTGACGGCGGTATTCCGGTGACGTGGGCACCCAGTCGCTGAGCTGAGCCGCCAGGGCCGCCCCAATCTGCACCGTTGGCCCTTGGCGACCCAGGGAGAGGCCCGACCCCAGCGCTACGGCAGTGCTGGCCAGCTTCATCAAGGCCACCCGCAGGTTCAGGGGGCTATGGACATAGCCGAGGGCCGCCTTCACCTGGGGAATGCCACTGCCGGCGGTTTCCGGGCATTGTTCCCCCAGCCAGCCCGCAAAAGCTCCCCCCACCAGCCCCAATCCGGGCAGCAACAGCCACACCGGGATGGGATTGTGGAGCCGCCAGAGGGTGAGTCCTTCTACGCTCTGTTTTAACGCCACCGCCGCCAGCCCCGAGACGAGACCAATCAGGCAGGCTTCTGCGATCGCAATGCGCTTTTGACCCAGAATTTGAGTGAGGCGCAGCATGGGGTGAGGGGGTGAAGGGTGGGGGGTGAAGGGTGGGGAGAGGGGGGTGACAGGAGTTTTGAGTTGATCGGGTAGGGGCGCGGTTTCCGCGCCCAGTACAGAATGTGTCTGTAGGGGCGGGTTTAGCCCGTATGTAACGGACAATTCAGGATGGGAGGCTCAAAACCCGCCCTGCCTGTGGCCGGGTGACCGATATTGGTCAGAATCCGTAGGGGCAATCCCTTGACTGCCCTATGCCCTCCGGGCATAGGATGGTTGCCCGGTGGGTGGGTGACCGAAGCGAGGGGAGGTATCGCCCTGGGAGGAGGTCATAGGATTCGATAGACTAGGCAACATAAGTATTGAGCTGGAACACTCTAACGCGGTTTTTCCAGATTTTTTCCTCCTATAGCTTTCCCCCTCCTGTGGCGATGTCAGTGTTTTCTCCTGGAATCCCCCGATTGGCTTCTGCTTCCCCCACCCTGGCCCCGGAAAAATCCACCCAGGTTGTCCGCAAGCCCTACCCCAACTACAAGGTGATTGTGTTGAACGACGATTTCAACACCTTTCAGCATGTCGCCGCCTGTTTGATGAAATATATCCCCAATATGAGCAGCGATCGCGCTTGGGAACTGACCCATCAAGTCCACAATGAAGGACAGGCCACGGTGTGGGTGGGGCCTCAAGAACAGGCAGAACTGTACCACAGTCAACTGAGTCGTGCAGGGCTGACCATGGCCCCCCTAGAGCAGGCGTGACAATGGCCTGGGCCTGGGTTCTAGCGGTATTCGCCCCCGCGTTGGATTAGGGCGCTTTCCCTCTCCGACACCATCAGAAACGGCAGCTAGGTTTAGCCCAGGAGGGTGGTTTTGGGTAAATCAGACGGTAAATCAGAGAAGGGGCGGCTGGTGTGGAACCATTCCACCCACATTCCGGGACTTATTCCGCTCTTGGAAACCCTGTTGGCCCAGGAGCATCGCATCCAAACAGTTACACCGGGGGTGATCGCCTCGGTGCGCAGTCATATCCCCCAGTTTCGCCTCAAGGTCTCGGTGCCGATTCGAGGGGGCTATAAGCTCATTGCCCGTCGGGGTAAGTCGGCCCAAGAGGTGTTTGTGCTAACAGAGTTGGATCAGCCCGGTCTAGAGGCAGCCATTGTCACTGCGATCCAGGCCACTCGTCGTTTATGACCCTAGAACCGGGCTGGTACCAGGAGGGCAAGGCCAGATTTTATGTCGAGGCCGCTTTTTATCGGCCCCACAGTCAGGTGGGCCGAGACTTGGCGGTATTGGCGGCGGCGGTGTATCGCCAACAACGGGGGCAACTGCGGGTCTTGGATGCCATGACTGGCTGTGGTGTACGGCCCCTACGCTATCAGCTAGAGGCAGAAGCGGACTGGGTTTGGGCCAATGAGGGTAACCCCGAACTGCGGGAGGTACTGACCAAAAATCTATCTATGGGAATGCGATCGCGGTCCTATCGCATCACTCACCAGGATGCCAACCACCTTTTTTTTGCCTGCTACCAAGAGCGAGACTTTTACGATCTGGTGGATATTGATTGCTTTGGCAGCGGTGCCCCTTACCTCTCCACCGGGTTATGGGCGACTCGCATGGGGGGCCTCCTCTACCTGACCAGCACCGATACCCGTACCACCGGGGGCCATAACCTTGACCACAGCATCCAAATGTATGGAGCGGTGGCACGATCTCACCCCGCAGTCCATGAGCAGGGATTGCGGCTCCTCATCGGTAGCGCCCTGCAACAGGCAGCAACGCGGGGAATGCATGTTCAGCCTATCTTTTCCCTATTTAATGGACATGTACATCGGGTCATGGTGCGCCTCAGTATGGGGGATGCTTGGCAGCCAGAGCGCTACGGTTTCCTGGGCTATTGCCACAGTTGTGGCCATTTTCAAACCCTTTCCTGGCGGCAGTTGGGCCAAGCCACCTGCCCCAACCCCACCAGCCCCGACAAGGCGGATCCCCTGGTCGTGAGTGGTCCCCTCTGGCTCGGTCCCCTCCATGACGGGGCAATGCTGACCCAGATGATGGACTTGGCCGCAAGTTGGGGCTGGCAAAAGCGGGTCAAGCTATTGCAAATCATGCGGGCCGAAGCGGAAATGCCACCCTATTACTATTGCCTGGGAGACATCGGGCGGTTGGGCCAGATGGATATTCCCCGCCGCGATCGCTTGATTCTGGCCCTACGAGATCGCGGTTACCGGGCCTGTCCTACCCACCTCGACTCCCAGGCGGTGAAGACCGATGCCACCATGGCAACCTGTATCGAGATAGCCCGTACCTGTTGATCTCGAATTCTCCAATTACCCCAATACCCTCACACCCCCCCACCCTCACACACCCCATCCCCTGGAGATGCACTCCCCTCAGGATCCGGTAAAGCCAAGGCCACTTGGTAGAGATCGCGGCGAGGGAGTTGGGTTTCGTGGGCTAGAGTACGGCTGGCCTGGGAGCGGGAGAGACCAGCAGCCATCAAGGCTTGCAGGCGGGCTTGTACCAAGGCTGCCGACAGCTCCACGGGGGCGGCGGCGGGAGCCCCGGCAATCACCAGGGTAAACTCACCTCGGGGAGCCCGGTCTTGATAATGGTCAATGGCTGCCCCCAGGGGGCCTCGCCAGATTTCCTCATATTGCTTCGTGAGTTCCCGCGCGATCGCAACCTGCCGCTCAGACGTCATCTCCATCTGCAAATCCCGCAGGGTACTCAGCAACCGATGGGGCGCTTCGTACAGAACCACCGTGCGCGGTTCCTGGGCCAGTCGCTGGACTTGGGCACGACGATCCCGTCCCTTCGGGGGCAAAAAGCCCTCAAAGACAAAGGGCTGGGGCAAGAGTCCCGAAACACACAGGGCCGTGACCGCCGCCGTCGCCCCCGGAATCGGCACGACCGGAATCTCAGCATCCACACAGGCTTCCACCAGCTCAAAACCGGGATCGGAAATCCCCGGCATTCCCGCATCACTGACCAGAGCGATCCGTTGCCCCTGACCTAATTTTTCCAGCAGTTCCGGCAGCCGCTGGGGCCAGTTGTGGGCGTGATAGCTGATCTGGGGAGTCCCAATGGCGAAATGATGAAGCAGCCGCCCCGTGTGGCGGGTATCCTCCGCCGCAATTAGGTCCACAGTTTTCAAGGTCTCGACGGCCCGGAAGGTCATATCCCCTAGATTGCCAATGGGGGTACCGACGACATACAGGCAGCCAGGATGAGTCATAGATAGGGCACAGGGGAGGGCAAGGGCGAAAGGCAAGACACTTGCCCAGGATAAACTGGGCGCGAAGCCACTGATATAAAAAGCGTAGCGTCAGTGCTGTAAACAGCACTGACGCTACGCTGGGAGAAACTGAACTTGGGGCAATGGCCCTAGGTCGGCTAATATCGCCTCTATCCGATGCGAGACCATAGGGATACAAAGCTTTCACCGGAGATAACCTCCGTCAACAGCAGTAGCCCAAAGCCAATCATGGCAAGGCGGCCATTCAAAGTCTCAGCATAGTGGGTCCAGCCAAAGCGAGCCTGCTTTTGGACATACATATCAGGGGTGACGGGATAATTATTCACCAGCCCTTCCTGATCCACGGTGTAGCCTGCGGTTGTCGGTGACTCGGCGGTGGCCGACAGGGACGACGTGGGAGGTGCAGAGGGGTTGGCGGCTGGTTGGCCTTCTCGCTCCGCCGCTGCGCCCACCTCAGCCGGGATCAATTCACTCCCGTCGCTAATCCCAGGTTGGTTTAAGTCTTTAGGTGTTGGGATAGTTTGCATATCCACCTCACATTGTTCAACAGAGATGTCTGGAAAGGACATGTTCAAGAGCATGGTCTGGCCTCAGAACTAGACTCAAAATCTGCCAACACGGCCTCTCGACATCTGTTTGCACCTTAGCGGGGCCAGAAAAGCAGCGTCAAGGGACGAGCCAGAATCCTGAACTGACGATGGAGAGTCAGGCGAGATAGGGCTCTATCCAGAGAGGTAACCTCCTCAGCCTTTAGGCCAACAGCGATCGCAGTGACTCACCTCTGGGGGATCCCTACGATCCGCCAATTTTCATGGGAATTGCCTCAACCTTTGGCTCGACAGCGATCGCAGTGGCCACAGTGCCACTGCTGCCCCCCCTGGTGGCGAAAGCCAAATTGGGCTAAAATCTGCCGCCAACGACAGTCTCGACCATGGAGATAGCGATGCATGGCAGCATCCCCCGCGCCCCCCGTGGCTCCCGTGGCGGGGGCAGCCTGGAGACGATACTGAAAGGGATCTAGCCATACCAAGCGCCCCTGACTGTGGAGATAGGAGAGGGCAATGGCCCCATCGCGGAACTGTTTTTGTACCGCCGCCACCGTCCCTGTGGAGGGAATGGCTCGGGCCAAGGCTTCCGCCTGTTGTTGCAAGGCTTGGGCCTGACGGGCAAAAAACTGCGATCGCTGACGATCTGAAGGATCCAAAAGCCCCGTAGGCTCACTCACCAGGGTCAATGCCGTCGCCGGTTGCCCGTCTCGCCCCGCCCGCCCCACCTCCTGCACATATTCCGTCAGCAGACAGGGGGCATGGAAATGGGCCACCCAGCGAACGTTGGGCTTGTTTACCCCCATGCCAAAGGCATTCGTACAAACCACGAATTGGAGGCGATCTCCTAGCCAATCCGCCTCCCGTTGACGGCGATCGCGGGCGGTCAAGCCCGCATGGTAGGGGGCAACCCGATAGCCCTGCTGCCGCAGTTCCTGGGCCAACGCCTCACTATCCCGACGGGTGCGGACATACACCAGTCCCGCCTGCTGGCCATGGGCTTGGATAAACCGCCCTAGCTTTTGCCGGCGTTGTTGGGGTGTCCACACCGTCTGCACCCCCAGCGTTAACTGAGGTCGATAGGGGCTGAGGCGTAACCGCTTGGGATTCTGGAGTCCCAACACTGTGCCGATAGTGCCCTGGGCAGCGGGATCGGCGGTAGCCGTAAAGGCGGCAATGGGGAAGCTCACCCCCGTTGCCTTCCCGGCTAGGAGGGCTGGGCGGACGGCCCCTAGACGGCGATAGGCGGGGCGAAAGGTTTCGCCCCACTGCACCAAACAATGGGCTTCGTCCAAGATCAAGCCGTTGATTTCGAGACTAGGGCTACTGAGGCGCTCCCACACCGGAGCACTCAGTAAGCCTTCTGGAGATAGGTACAGGAGCCGGAGCCGCTGCTGCTCAAGATCGTGCAAGACCTGGCGGCGATCGCGGGGGGCCAATTCACTATGCAACGCCGCCGCCGCCAGTCCCCGTTGGCGGAGATCCTGCACCTGGTCCTCCATTAACGCCACCAGAGGCGAGATCACCAGGGTCACCCCCCGTTGCAGCAGCGCCGGGAGCTGAAAACACAGGGATTTGCCGCCCCCCGTCGGCATCACCACCAACGTATCTCGCTGTTCTAGAAGGGACTGAATAATCGTGTCTTGAGGGGGACGAAAGTCGCGATAGCCCCAAATACGCTGAAAGGCGTCCTGGACCTGGGGCCAAGACATCCCAGTTGTAGATGCCACGGTAACGCTCAGAAAACACCCATTCCTAGAATGCCATGGACAAAAATGCCAGGGGCAAAAGCCAAAAAAAAGTAACCCCCAGTGAGCTGGTAACAGCTCACTGGGGGTTACGCATCTTAACGCCTAGTCCTAATTCCTATTCAAAGAAGAAGGGGAAGTTGTAGCCCACCCCGAGGATGATACCCAGGCCAAAGTCACTGGAAACACGCCAGTTGGTTTGGGCGTTGAGGGTGAACTGTTGGGAAATGGGGATATCCACGCCGCCGTTGACCAGGAAACCTGTACCACCGTTAAAGCCCACATCCACACCTGCCCCGAGGAAAGGATAAACATTGATTCCCCGAACCTGCAAAGGGCTGAAGTTATAGGTGATGGGCACCGCTAGGGAGGTGCGCTTTTCGCTGATGGTAAAGGAAGGTCGGATCGCAAAGCGGGGGCCAAAGGAAACTTTGCTGATGATGCTGAAGCCGAAGTCGCCTACGGCACTTTGACCGGATTCAACAATACCGATATTGCCGCCCACACCCAAATAGAAAGGGGTTACACCTTCGTAGAGGGGGCGGGTTACCTGGGCGACCTGTTGGTCTGCTAGGAGCAGAGAACCGGCGCTGGTGGACACGGTCTCATCGATTACCAGGGGCTCTGAGATTTCTAGGGCCGCGATCGCAGTTGCCGTCTCTTCATCCGCCGCTGCCGCTTCGATGGGTTCAGCCTCCGTTGCCACAACTTCCACGGGTTCAATCTCCGTGGAAATAGCTTCAATGGGAGCCACTTCAGCGGTTTCAGCCACTTCCGGCATCTCTAGAGCCAGGGTGGCCTCAGCGTCAGCACCATGGACTACGGCCTCCATGTCTGTTTCGCTGGAATTGATGGAACTGAGCATAGCGGCGGGCATGCCCTCAGCTTGGGCTGGGAGAACACCGACAAGGGCCGCTGCGATCGCGGCACTACCAGCCATTAAAGAAATTCGCTGCATGGAAGCCATATCTATCACTACTCCTCACTCACCAATGGACATGAATCCAACACCGCCGGAGGAAATTAGATCTCCTCATATCGGTCACTGTAGGAAATTTTCAGCGATTTTACCACTGCTTCTTCCGGAAGGCTGCATAGGGTAAGACAGTCTTCTTTCGACGGACAAAAGAAGTGGAGTCTCCCACTGGGTAGCACGGGTTTTGAGCCTCCCATTCTGAATTCCCCGACAGATCCGACCTAAACCCCTCCTACAGTACTGGACAAGGCGGTTTTTGAGCCTCCCATTTGGGACTGCCCAAGGGATTGCCCCTACGGAATTAACTTCAATCCTGGATTACCCGGCACTGGGTAGGGCGGGTTTTGAGCCTCCCATTTGGGATTTCCCAGTAGACACGAGCTAAACCCGCCCCTACGGGATTTACCCCAATACCCCAACACCCCGCCCTTATCGTCGAAACCGGGTTGATCATTTGACCGCATATTCCTTAATCCGGCTGCGCTGCCCCCCTTGGCAAGGGAACGCTACCTACCCTAATTGCAAGAAAATATTATCTTGTGGTGATCTCACGGATTGTGTCAGTTCGCCCGGTATTAAATAGGGGCATCCCCTACCAGACTAGGCGCATTCTGGGCACACTACTTAAGGCACGGCCTTCCAGTTCCGCCAAGAGCCCATCCGAATACCCCATGGCAATCACGGCACATAGCAGTCGTCAATCCGATTAGGACAAGACTGCGAGCCAATTTGCTTTGACTCTCAGCAGGGGTCTCAATGCCACCAAGGTGCATCTCGCTTCAATCCCTAATCCTCCAACTCCGTGGTGAGTCTCAAAGGTTTTACTGCGCCTTGGCGGTCTCCGCTTCAGCGTGCAAGGCAGTGGTGTCGGAAATCCGCCCGTCAATGGGCCGCTGACCAGGGCATTCTTGTGGTCACTCTGGTTAGCGTTGGTGTTTCGTTGACGGTGCTGGGCGTAAATCAGTTAGGCATCCTAGAGAGCGCAGAATGGCTAGCCTATGATCAAATGGTGCGGTTGCGGCACCTGCTAGGTGAGCCCCCTCTAGATGATCGCCTGTTGCTGGTGACCATCACAGAAGAGGATCTTCAGGAAATTCAGGCATTACCCCTCACCGACCAAACTATCGCTACAGTTCTGGCCCACCTGCAAACCCACCAACCCGCCGCCATTGGTCTGGATATCTATCGGGCAATTCCCCAGCCACCGGGACAGGGGGAACTGGGGGAACAGATCCGGGCTGAAAATGTGGTAGTGATTACCAAACTGCCGGATGTCTCTGGTACTGGCATCCCTGCCCCGGAGGGAGTAGACCCTGACCGCATTGGGTTCAATGATGTGGTGGTGGATGCCGATGGTACGATTCGGCGCAGCCTGATTATGGGGGAACAGGTCACGCCCGAGGGGCCGCAGGTCATCTTCTCCCTCTCTTTGCGATTGGCCCTGCGCTACCTAGCTCTCCAGAACATCACCCCCCAATCCAGTGTGGTCAACCCCCACTATATGCAGTTGGGGCCAAGCACCTTTGTTCCCTTACAGCCCGGATCTGGGGGCTATGCCCGCACCGACGCCGGGGGCTACCAGGTGCTGCTGGACTATCGTCATTCCCTTGCCCCGGCCCGTCAAGTCACCCTGATGGAAGTGCTGCAAAATCAAGTGGATCCAGATTGGGTGCGGGGCAAAATTATCCTCATCGGCATGACTGCCCCCAGCGGCAAGGATCTGTTCTATACCCCCTTTACCCGAGCGGGCATCGCTGCCACCCACCAGATGCCCGGTGTGTTTATCCATGCCCAGATGGTGAGCCAGTATTTGGATGCAGCGACGGGGGCGCGATCGCTAATTTGGCTTAGTGTCCCCTGGCAAGAGGCGCTCTGGTGTCTGGGCTGGGCACTACTGGCGGGAACCGTAGCTTGGCGACTGCGCCATCCGGTGGCCTTCGCCCTCAGCCAAAATGGCCTATTGATGGCCTTGGCCGCCGTTGGATTTAGCCTATTTTTACAACGGGCCTGGGTACCCATCGTTGCCCCGACTGTGGGCATTGTCGGTACCAGTGGCATCGTTTTGGCCTACCAAGCCCAACAATCGGCCCGCCAACGGCAAATGATGCTGATGCTATTGGGGCAAAATACCTCGCCGGAAATTGCTGACGCTCTCTGGGAAAACCGCGATCGCTTACTGAAATCTGGCAAACTCCCTGGCCAAAAGACCACCGCTACCATGCTATTCACCGACATTCGCGGCTTTAGTACCCTGGCGGAGGTCACTCCCCCCGAGCAATTGCTGGACTGGCTGAACGAATACCTCAGCGCCATGACAGACGCCATCCAGACCCATCACGGCATTGTCAATAAGTTCACCGGAGATGGCCTTCTGGCGGTTTTCGGAGTGCCCATTACCCGCAATACCCCAGAAGCGATCGCCCAGGATGCCCAAAATGCCGTCCACTGCGCCCTGACCATGGCGGCCTGTATGGATCGCCTCAACCAGCACCGCCAGACCCGCAACCAGCCCCTGCTCCAGATGCGAGTGGGCATTTTCACCGGGGCCGTCGTTGTCGGCAGTTTGGGGGGCCAAACCCGCATGGAATACGGCATCATCGGCGACAGCGTCAATATTGCTTCCCGTCTGGAAAGCTTTGACAAAACTCGCCAGCCCACCCCCTGCCGCATCCTTATCGGCGAGGACACCTTGGCCTATCTCCAGAACCAATTTCAGGTCGAAAGTTGGGGGGCGCTGACCCTCAAGGGTCGCCATGCCCCCATAGGGGTTTACCGTGTCCTAGCCCACAGTACCCTCTAAAAACCCGCCTCCGTTTCCCTAGACCGGAGACGAGGGAGATGGAACCCATCGTCAACAGCCCTCCTTGAGGAGCGTAATATCAATCACCCTTTTGATGGGTACTAAAGCGAGTTTCAACCACCTGCTTCACCACTAGGGTGACTACAGCCAAACTGGCCAACACCACCGCTGCTGAAAAGGCTCCTTGGGAATCGTAGTTTCGGTAGGCACCATCCACATAGAGCGTCAGAGTTTGGGTACGGCCAATTAGGTTGCTGGACACCACGGCAATGGAGCCAAATTCCCCCATGGCTCGGGCCACGGTCAAAATTATGCCGTAGGTCAACCCCCAGCGGATCGAGGGTAGGGTCACCCGCCAGAAGGTCTGCCAACCGTTAGCCCCAAGGGTCTTCGCGGCTTCCTCCTCTTCCGTACCAATTTCTTCGAGGACCGGAATCACCTCCCGCGCCACAAAGGGCATTCCCCCCAAAATGGTCGCGAGGGCAATACCGGGGAAGGAAAAGATGATTTTGATGTCGAGCCATTGCAACACCGGATGGAGCACCCCCTGGCGACCATAGAGAGAGACCAGCATCAAGCCCGCCACAATCGGGGAGATCGAAAAAGGCAGGTCAATGATGCTGAGCAACAGGGTGCGCCCCCGAAACTTACGGCGGGCAATCACCCAAGCAGCGCAGAGGCCAAACACCACATTCAGCGGTACTGCCACCGCCACCGCCATCAGGGTAAGGCGGAGAGCGTTGATAAAGTTACGACTCCCCAGAGAGGCAAAAAACGCTCCAATGCCTTCGCTAAAGGCTCCTACAAACACGTACACCGTGGGCAGGAGCAAAATGAGGCCGACATAGAGCCAAGCGCCCGCAATTAAGCCAACTTTGCCCCACTTGATGCCTTCTACGGGCTTGGAATTATAGGCAGGCAGTTGGTTTGAACCCAGTTCAACCGTCATAGCGTCGTCCCCAAGCTTGCAAGAGATTAATGATCAACAACAGCACCAGAGAGATGAGCAGCAACACGACACCAATAACCGTTGCCCCTGGGATATCGGCTTGCTCTAGGCGCTGAAACACCAGTACCGGCGCAATCATGTCCTTAAAAGGGACGTTGGAGGCAATGATCACTACGGAACCGTATTCCCCTACGGCTCGGGCAAAGGCTTGGGTCACCCCCGTCAGGATGGCGGGGACAATGGGGGGCAACAACACCCGCCAAAAGGTTTGCCATTGGGAGGCTCCTAGGGACCAAGCGGCCTCCTCCAGGGTGTGTTCCAACTCCTGTAGGACGGGCTGCACAGTCCGAACCACAAAGGGAACGGAGATAAAGACCATTGCCACCGCGACGCCAATGCGGCTAAAGGAAACCTGGATGCCAAAGGGAGCAAAGTAGCGCCCAATCCAACCCGTTTGACTATAAATCGTGGCTAGGGTCAGACCAGCAACCGCTGTCGGTAGGGCAAAGGGCAGGTCAATGACCGCATCTAGAACGCGCTTGAAGGGAAACTCGTAACGAACCAGTACCCAGGCGGTCAAAGTACCGCCAAAACCGTTAATAACAGCAGCAACAATGGCTGTGCCAAAGGTGATGCTGTAGGTGGATAGGGCAATGGGGGTGGTAGCCAGTTGCCAAAATTCCGCTGGGCTCAGACTCGTAGCCCGCAGGGCCAAAGCCGCAATGGGCAGCAGCAGAATGATCGACAGATGGGCGATGGTAATCGTCCAGGGGACAGATACATATCGCACTAGGAAGCTGGACGCCCTAGCAAGAGTAGAGAGTGCAGTAGAAGTGGTCATGGCTGGGGAGAAGAGGTTATTTTAGCGCTTAGCAATCTCAGCTTGAATTTCGTCGAAGATGGCTCCATCGGCGAAGAAATTCTTACGGATCTCTGGCCAGCCGCCGAAGTCGTCAGCGGTGAATAGGTTTGCCACTTCGGGATACTCAGTCTTGAACTCTTCCACCACTTCCGGCAGCACAGGACGGAAACCCACTTTGGCAAATTCCCGCTGGGCTTCGGGGGTAAAGAGGAAGGCCACGAAGGCTTCTGCCACTTCACGGGTACCCCGGTCATCCACATAGCCATCCACCACGGCAATGGGGTTGTCAATGGAGATGTTGCTCTGGGGGATGACGTAGGGCAAATCTTGTCCCTGCTGTTTGGCCAGGATCACCTCGTTTTCGTAGTTGATCAGGGCATCCCCTTGGTTTTGGGTAAAGAAGGTGTCGGTGGCTTCTCGGGCGTCAGCAGGGAGAACCGGCACGTTGGCATAGGCGTCGGTGACGAAGGCTTGGGCATCCTCTTCAGTACCGCCATTTTCGGTGATGAAGCCCCACAGAGCCAGGTAGTTCCAGCGGGCACCGCCGGAGGTTTTGGGGTTGGCGGTGACAAAGGTGACATCGTCACGGGTGAGGTCGTCCCAGTCTTGGATGTTTTTGGGGTTGCCTTCACGGGTGACAATAACGCCGACAGAGCGGTGGACAATGCCGTCCCCATTGGGGGTTTTCTGTTCCCAGCCCGGATCGATTAGGCCGGCTTCTTGAATTTGGATGGTGTCGGCGGGAATGGCTAGGGCAACAATATCGGCCTCTAGGCCATCAATGACGGCGCGGGTTTGGCTGCCGGAGCCAGCATAGCTTTGGTCAAAGATAACGGTTTGCCCCGTTTCTGCTTTCCACTTCTCGACGAACAGCGGAATGATGTTTTCGTAGGCAGCGCGGGTCACTGCGTAGGACACCAGGGTGACTTCTACGGTGTCAGGGCGCTCGGTTGCGGTCTCTGCTGCGCCTTCAGTGCCGCTGTCTGCGGTGGTGGTGGTGGTGCCGCCGCCGCAGGAGGCTGCGATCGCACCTGCCATTCCCAATCCCAGCAGAAACAGCATTGCCGATCGTCGAGGAATAGACCGTCCTCCAATCCATCGTCCCCAGCGCTTCAACGGGGAGTGAATCGAGGTCGAAATTGATGGGGTTTGGGGGTCTTGCGATTGAGAACCCTGGGGAATGTAGTCCGGTGTTGTCATGAATCGTGCTCCAATTGCGCTCCAGGTTGTTTCCAGCCCTGATGGGTGAGGGACTGACAGCATTTGCTTGCAGAGCAATGTAGCACGATTCAGTCGAATCTGAATTCAAGATGTTTTGAAATACAAACTGAAATATTTTTGATCCGAGATTTGCTTGATTTGTGCTTAAATCCAATTACGTGTGCAAGATATCGGAGCTTATATCCCGTGGGTATCAAAGTTGAGAATGTGTCCAAGCGATTTGGCGACTTCCAAGCCCTAGAGCCCGTCAACCTTGAGGTCAAGACGGGCTCCTTGGTGACCCTTTTAGGCCCGTCGGGTTCTGGTAAGTCCACCCTGCTGCGGGTGATTGCGGGGCTAGAGCAGCCCGATACTGGCAGCATTTACCTGTCGGCACGGGATGCCACCTACGAGAAGGTGCAGGAGCGCAAGGTGGGGTTTGTATTCCAGCACTACGCCCTATTTCGTCACCTGACGGTGCGGAACAATATTGCCTTTGCCATGGAAATTCAGAAGTGGCCGAAGGAGCGGATCAAGCATCGGGTGGAGACCCTGCTAGATCTGATCCAGCTCAGTGGCCTTGGCGATCGCTATCCTTCCCAACTGTCTGGGGGGCAGCGCCAGCGGGTAGCTTTAGCTCGGGCGTTGGCTGTGGAACCAGAGGTGTTGCTATTGGATGAGCCTTTTGGTGCTCTCGATGCTAAGGTGCGTCAAGACTTGAGGAACTGGCTCCGCCATCTTCATGATGAAGTGCATGTGACTACGGTGCTGGTCACCCATGACCAAGAGGAGGCGATGGAGGTCTCTGACGAAATTGTGGTGATGAGTCAGGGGCGCATCGAGCAGGTGGGTTCCCCTTCGGAGATCTATGAAAATCCAGCGTCGCCCTTTGTGATGAATTTCATTGGCTCGGTCAATATTGTGTCCCCCGATTCCACCTGGCGGCAGGTGAAGGCAGATCTGCCCCTAGAGGGTGAGGTGTTCCTACGCCCCCATGATATTGACATCCTCTTTGAAGAAACGGAGGGTAGCCTATTTGCCAAGGTGAGTCGCATTGGCCATCTGGGCTGGAATATTCGGGTAGAGCTGACTTTGGAGAGCGGTCAGACGGTGAATGCCCACATTAATTTGGCTCAGCTTAAGGCACTTCAGCTTCAGGTGGGCAGCACTGTGTTTATCAAGCCCAAGCATGTGCGGACCTTTGCGTTGGAGCATAGTAATCAGCGGATCGCCGTTTAGGTCTGGGGGTATAGCAGTGGCCATCCAGATTAGAACAAGGGGCTTAAGCCCCTTGTTCGTTCCAGGCTTTGAAACATCCTAACGATTGTCTTTCAGACAGGCCGCGCCAACAGGTAATGGCTCCCCCAGGGAGCAAGCCCGATCAGCGGGCACCTTATTTTTCTGCGAGCCCCTATTGGGACCATGGGCTAATAATTGCCGATGAGGGGGTCGGGGGTGGTGCGATCGCGGGCGGAGTCTACCTTATTGGTGATCCAGAGGGATTGGTAGGGCTGGAGGATCGTGTAGGCATTGTCGATGTACTCGACGCGATCGCGACTAATCAGATCCACCCAATCATCCGTATTCACCAGGTTCAAATCCGATAGTTGTAGCTCCTGGGGATACTTGCTGAGGTTATGGATGCAGAAAATACTCTGATCCCGCGCCATACTCTGCCGCCAAAAGGCAAACAGGGCCGGGTTTAGGGGATGGAGCGTGTACTGGGTGGCATTGGGGTGAAAGGCGCGCTGACGGCGGCGAATGCGAATCAGCCGCCCCAGTTCCTTTAGCACAATGGCGTGGGGGGAGGTGTCATCCGCCAAGGCCGCCTCTAAGACATCAATGTCCCACTTGTAACGATTGATGGTACGGTTATGCCCCGTTGCCTCCACCCCAGCCTGGTAATTCCGGGTGGCCAACAAACTATGGATATAAAAAGCAGGAATCCCCTCCAGAGACATCATGATGGTTTGGGAGCAGAGGAACCGCTGAATTTGCCATTCATCTTCCCCCGCCACCGTGCCCGCCATGGCGTCGAACAGGGAAATGTTGATCTCGTAGGGAGACTCGCTGCCATCGGGGCGACTCCGCATACTGACATGACCGCCAAACCGGCGCATAGTGTCCACCAGGGCAGTGTATTCCGTGGGGGTGAGCAACCCCTCCGCTGGACGCATACCAATGCCATCGTGGGAGGCGGTGAAATTAAAGTAGGCGCAGCCGATGGGGGCCGGGGGCATACTCATCATCCAGGTCTTCAGGTGCTCCGCCTTCCCCTGCATCAGGGCATTTAACAACAACGGCGGCAGGCTGAAGTTGTAGATCATGTGGGCTTCGTTGCGGTTGCCAAAGTAGCTGAGGTTTTCCCGGTTGGGCACATTGGTCTCAGTGATGATGGCGACACTGGGGTCCAGCATCTGCAAAATCTCCCGCAGCAGTCGCACAATGGCGTGGGTTTCCGCTAAGTGAATGCAGGAGGTGTCTAGTTTTTTCCACAGATAGCCCACCGCATCGAGACGCAGGTAGCGGGCTCCGGCTTCAACATAGAGCAGGATGATTTTGACGAATTCCAGCAGCACATCTGGGTTGGCAAAGTTAACGTCGATCTGGTCGGCGCTAAAGGTGCTCCAGACGTATTTTGGCCCCTGGGCGGTTTGCAACTGAGTCAGTAGGGGGGAACTGCGGGGCCGCACCACTTGGGTCAGGTCTTGCTCAGGATCGGTTTCGATCAAATAGTCACGGCCCGGTTTCTCCCCCGCTTGGAACTGTTTGACCCACACATGCTGGCTGGAGATGTGGTTGATCACCAAATCCACCATCAGGTTGAAGCTCTGGGCAATACGCTTGATGTCGGACCAGTCCCCCAGAGTGGGGTTGACCTGGGTATAGTCGATGATGGCAAACCCGTCGTCGGAGCTGTAGGGAAAAAAGGGCAGGATATGTACGCCTGTCACGGTGTCCTGAAGATGGGTTTCTAAAAATTCTGCTAGCACCGCTAGGGGCGGGCGACCATCCTGGCTCTGAATGCTATCGCCGTAGGTGATCAGCAGAATATTGTCATGGTCCCACTTGCGCAGATCTTCGCGGCTGCCCTGTTGTAGAGACGGTAGCAGCAAGCCAAAAAGCTTTTCGGTCAGCTCATTGACGATATCGGCGGCATAAACTCTGGACAGTAGAGGATTTACCCGGCTAGCAAACAGGTCGTACTGGTTCTTAACTTCTATTCCCATAACAATGCTCACTTCCTCCCCACCGGGAAATCATGTCCAAGGGTGCCCACATCCAGCGCGATGATCATTGGCTTAGCTGCCCCGAAGGGTCTAGAGCAGCCCAAAGCAGCGATCGCACTAGATGAGTCCCTGTTTTGCAGGATCACGTTACCGTGCGATCGCGATTCTGATGTCAGCATTTCCTGATGATGGCCTGGAGGATCAGCCTTCCAGTCCGGGAAGATGGGGCACCACAGAAGTCAGCGCTGAGTTTCTAAACGGATGAGGAAAGACCGAAAGCCATAGTAATTCCTGGCTATTTAATGACTTATTTAATGACTTAATGACACTTTGGCGAACAAGGGGCTTAAGCCCCTTGCCTGTACTGAGCCCGAGTGAGAACCGCTATAGCTGGCCAAAGCCTTTCTTCTTCTTGTCCTTTTTCTTCTTCTTGCCGCCGCTGCCCATGCCGGGATAGCCCCGAAAACCGGGCTGGGCACCGCCCCCCATGCCAGGAAAGCCACCCCCCATGCCAGGGAAACCGCCCCCCATACCGGGAAATCCGCCGTCCATACCGGGCATTCCCATCTGCCCCGTGCCCATCTGCTGCATCATCGATCGCATCTTTTGAAAATCGCTGACCAGCTTGCTGACATCCTTTTCCTGATAGCCAGAGCCCTGGGCAATGCGGCGGCGGCGACTAGGGGAACTAGAGAGAAGTTCGGGTTGCTGACGTTCTGACTTGGTCATAGAGCCGATCATCGCCTCCACCCGCTTCAGTTGCACCTCCCCCTGCTGCAACTGCTCGTCGGAAATCTTGCCCGCCATGCCAGGAATCAGCTTCAAGATCCCCCCAAAGGAGCCCATCGTCTTCATCAAGCGCATCTGCTTGATGAAGTCATTGAAATCAAACTTGGCCTCAATGATTTTCTTTTGCAGCTTTTCGACATCAGCAATATCCACCGCCTCCTGGGCTTTCTCTACCAGGGTCAGCACATCCCCCATCCCCAAAATGCGGGAGGCCATGCGGTCGGGGTAAAAGGGCTGGAGGGCTTCCACCTTTTCCCCCACCCCGATGAACTTGATGGGTTGGCCGGAGATTTGGCGCACCGAGAGGGCCGCACCGCCTCGGGCATCCCCATCCATCTTGGTGAGAATGGCCCCGGTGATACCGATTTCCTCATGGAAGGTGCGGGTGAGGTTAGCCGCCTCTTGGCCCGTCATCGCATCCACCACCAGCAGCACTTCATGGGGCTGGATGACTGCTTTGATCTGGGCCAACTCCGCCATCATGGCGGGGTCGATCTGCAAGCGCCCAGCAGTGTCCACAATTACCGTGTCTACGTCTAATTCCCGCGCCTTCTCTAGACCTTGGCGGGCAATATCCACCGGGTTGGCGTCCGTGCCTAGGTCAAAGACGGGGACATCAATTTGTTTCCCCAGGGTGATGAGCTGGTCCACGGCGGCGGGCCGATACACATCCGTCGCCACCAGTAGCGTGGTGCGCTTTTCCTTGCGGAGATGGAGGGCCAGTTTGGCGGCGGCGGTAGTTTTCCCCGTTCCCTGGAGGCCCGCCATTAGCACCACCGTAGGCCCAGAGTCCGCTTGGGCTAGGGGGCTATTGCTTTCCCCCATGAGTTTCACCAGCTCATCGTTGACAATTTTGATGAACTGCTGACCAGGATTTATCCCGGTAATGACCTCAGCCCCCAGGGCCTGGTTCTGAACTTCAGCAATGAAGGTTTTGACCACCTGGAGGTTTACATCTGCCTCTAGCAGGGCACGGCGGACCTCCCGCAGTGCGTCCTCAATATTGGTGGCACTAATTTTGTCCTGGCCACGGAGTTTTTTCCAGGCACCTTCTAGGCGTTCAGAGAGGGCTTCAAACATGGGAACGTTCGAGATGGGGTAATCGTTTAGGGACTGGAACTGGAGACTAGAGCCAATGGCATCCCCATGCCATCGTAATTATGATGACGTCACAATAGGGAAAACAGGATACCGAATGGGCTAAAACCAAGGGTGAGGGCGGTCAGGCCCAAAACCCAAGATCTCTATTCTAAGGGGTGGATGGTTTCTCAATGGAATCTGGGCAATCTGAGCCCATGCCTACTCGGGTTGAGGGTGCAAGGTGGTGATGTAGTTTGCCTCTAGTGGCGGGAGTCATGATGGCCCAAGGTCTGAAGGGACAACTGAAGGGAGACGGGACATGGGGGGATGGTCCCAGTGTCCCCTCGATCCGTCGCCCCTGGTGGCAGCGGTGGACTCAGTGGATCCAACGCTGGCAGGCGCAGGGGGACGACTTGGCCTTAGATCAGCACGTGGATCAGCGACCTCATCCACCTCAGCAGTCTGTCCCCGTCCCGTCTCTGGGGAAGTCCCAGGATATGTCCCAGGCTGCTCCAGAACCGCCGCCATCTTCCACCTTGCCCAATTGGTGGCCGGTGATTCAGCGCCATAGCCAGTTGCTGGTGGCGGTGGTGAATCTACAAAACCATCAAATTGAATGGAGTAGCGATCGCTTTCGAGCCTTGGTGGGCCTGCTGGATCGGCCCCCAGTGGCGGGAGATGCGGTGCTGACCCATCTTTCTCCTGCGGAGCAGGAATGGGTGCGGGAACGCATCCGCCGCCATGTTTTGAAAGCTATTTTGACGGAGCAGTACCAGCAACAGAGGCTGGTGGCGGATCGGTGGCTCTATGAACCGTTGATTGTGACGGTAGGGCAAGCCACCCAGGCGCACCCCCGCTATGTGGAGTTCACCGTCAGTAGCGATCGCATTGTCATTACCCACCTGGACCCCGAGGTCCGGTCGGCCCTGACTGACTGCTGGTCTACTACGCCAGATCTGGGGGCGGTGATGACCCAGATCCACCAACCCGACTCCCCCCTCCAGCAGGTGCTCCAGCGGATCAATCCCCAAACCTACCGAGCCAGCGGGACCGTGCTGCTGGAGGGGATGGATGTGACCGATCGGGAGGTGGCTCAGCGCCTGGGTCACCTGCTGCTCCAGCGGGAGTCGATTCTGCAACCCCAGCGCTTTAGTCAGGCCAACGCGCTCATGCAGCGATTATTTCGGGCACAGGACACCCTGATTTTGACGGCGGAGGAAGCTTCGGCCAAGATTTTTCTGGATCTGGATCAGCCGGAGTGGACAGTGCTGTCCTATCCTGTGGACGCACTCCAGGAGTCCCGGCTATTTCAGGCCGCTTGCCGGGGGGAGGTGCTGAAGGTGTCGGATCTGTCGGCGGAACCCCTGACGCCCTGTGAGCAGTTACTGCGCGATCGCGGGACGCGCTCCTTGCTGATGTTGCCCCTAGCGATTCGATCACCCCGGCTCCAGGGAACGGCTCAACTGGTGGGGTTGGTGGCCCTGGGGTCGGATCAAATCGACGGATTCGATACCCTAGACGAATCCCACGCCGCTGCCCTGGTCTCCGCCCTGACGGTGGCCATGCGTCACACGGTGCAGGATCGCTTTACCAATATCCACGAATCGGTGCGCTGGCGGTTTGAAGAAGAGGCGGAGCGCCGCAGCCTGGGGATGACCCCAGAGCCCATCGTGTTTCAAAATGTCTATCCCCTCTACGGTATTTCCGACATTCGCGGTTCCTCCGATGAGCGTAACCGGGCTATCCAAACGGACTTGATGACCCAGTTCACCCTGGCGGCGGCGGTGGTGACAGCGGTGAGTACTGAGGCTGACAATGCCTATATTCATCAGTTTCGCCTAGACCTAGAGGAGCAGGTTGCCACCCTGCAACAGGGGGTGACGGTGGATGCGGAGGTGACGCTGCTGCGCTACCTCCAGGAGAATGTGGAAAGCCATTTTGACTATTTCAGCCAATGTGGCGATGGGGCGGTAGCTGCGATCGCGGCCTACAAAGCGGCACAGGATTCAGAACAGGGCTGCGTCTACGCAGCGCGGGCGGTATACGACCGCACCATCCATGACATTAATCAGGCGCTGCGGGCCACCTGGCAACAGTGGCAGCGCACCATGCAAACCATTGCTCGTCACTATTGTGACATTGAGGCCACGGACGGTATCGATCACATGGTCTATGCGGGGCAGTCCATCGACCCGTCCTTCACCCCCTTTCATCTCCGTAGTTTGCGTTATGAACAACTCCGGGCCGTATGTGACTGTGCCCGCACTGCCTTTCGCCTCAAGGCCGAGCACAGTACCAAAATGGACATCACCCATCTGGTGCTAGTGCAGGATTCCACCGTAGACATCACCCACGACGAAAATACCGAGCGCCTATTTGATGTCCGGGGCACCCGCGACACCCGTTACGAAATTGTCAAAAAACGTATTGATAAGGCGCTAGACAGCCAGACCCAGGCTCGTATTACCCAACCCGGTTGCCTCACATTGGTGTATTCCACCGGGGAGGAATGGCAAGAATATCAGCAATATCTGCGCTATTTGCAGCGAGAAGGCTGGGTGGATGAGGGGATTGAGCAGGGAACTGTGGAGCCGCTCCAAGGTGTGACGGGCCTTAAATTTGCCCGCGTCCGCGTTCTTCCAGCCCCCGAGTTGGCAGGGGCTTAGGGATTGAGGCTGAGAACTGGGCTGAGAACTGATAAGATCTGGGCGTAATAGGCTTAAGAGCTGAACCCATGGCTTCCCTAGCATTCTCTGCCGCCCAATCCTCTGGCGTTCGGGTGGGATTAGGCAAAGTCCTCATCGTAGAAGATGAGGCTCTAATCCGAGACACGATTGGCCTTGCCCTGGCGGAGGAAGGGTTTGAAGTTCTGATCGCGGAGGATGGGATGACGGCTTTAGACCTGTTGGGGGCCACCGCCGCTGCCGCCCGTAAGCCCTCCCCTGACATTAGTTTGGTGATTTTGGATCTGATGCTACCAGGCATGAATGGTCTGGATCTGTGCCGATTGGTACGCCACCAGGGTATGGATGTGCCCATTTTGATCCTCAGTGCTAAGGGCACGGAAACGGACCGGGTGGTGGGGCTAGAGATCGGCGCGGATGACTACTTGCCCAAGCCCTTTGGAATGCGGGAACTGGTGGCCCGCTGTCGCGCCCTACTACGCCGCCATCAGGGGCTGACCCAGTCGGAGGCAGATCCCGTCCTGAGGTTCCAGGAAATTCTGCTAAATCCGAAAGAATGTCGAGTATTCATGCGGGATACAGAGGTGAATCTGTCGCCTAAGGAGTTCCGTATCTTGGAATTGTTCATGAGTCAGCCCCGCCGGGTCTGGTCCCGCGATCAGATTATCGATAAGGTGTGGGGCCATGACTTTATGGGGGATAACAAGACGGTGGATGTCCACATCCGCTGGATTCGCGAAAAGCTGGAGGCGGACCCCAGTAAGCCAGAATACCTGAAAACCGTGCGGGGCTTTGGCTATCGTCTAGGCTAAGGCCGTCATGGCACCCCCGTCGTTGGGGATGGTGGTCTGTCCCCATGCCCTGGCCTCGCAGGTGGGGGCAGATGTTTTGCGCCGAGGGGGCGCGGCGACGGATGCGGCGATTGCAATTCAAGCTGCTCTCTCGGTGGTCTATCCCCCCATGACTGGGCTGGGGGGAGATGCCTTTTGGCTGTTCTACGATAGCCAGCAACAGCAGGTCCAGGGACTGAACGGGTCGGGGCGATCGGCCCAGGCAGCAACGATTCAGGCATACCGCGATCGCGGTTTTGACACCATTCCCCAGCGCGGTCCCCTCGCGGCTCTCACGGTTCCCGGTGCGGTAGACTCCTGGCACCAGGCCCATCAGCGCTATGGAATTTTGCCCTGGGAGGAATTATTCCAGGGTGCGATCGCGCTGGCGACGACGGGCTATCCCGCCACAGCGTCCCAGGTTCATTGGACCCGCCGCGACCACCACCATTTTCTGGCTCACAGCCCCAGCGACTGTCCCTTTTTGCCCCAGGGCAAGGTGCCCGTCCCCGGTCAGACCCTGACCAATCCCGACTTGGCCCAGACACTGCAAACCCTCGCCAGGGACGGAGCTGCCGACTTCTACCAGGGATCCCTCGCGGCCCGCATCGTTAGCCACTTGGGAGAGGTGGGAGGGCTGATCACCGCCGCCGATCTGGCCCAGCATTGCAGCGATTGGGTGGCCCCCATCTCCACCTCCTATCGGGGCTACGATGTCTACACCGTGCCGCCCAATAGCCAGGGGTTCGCCCTGCTGCAAGCCCTCAACATTGTCGCGGGGGTAGATGTGGCCGCCCTGGGCCATGGCACCGCTGACTACTACCACTTGATGGTAGAGGCGACCAAATTGGCCTTTGCCGATCGCGATCGCTGGCTCACCGATCCCGCCTTTGGAGAGATTCCTTTAGCTGACCTGATCTCTCGGGACTACGGCGATCGCCAGCGCCAGCGACTGAATTGGCAGCGAGCGGGCACCTACGAGGCCAGCGCCATCGGTGGCGACACCGTCTACACCGCTGTCGTGGATAGCCGGGGCAATGCGGTCTCCGTGATCCAGAGTGTCTACTTCGACTTTGGCTCCGCTGTGGTGGTGCCAGGAACCGGGTTTGTTCTGCAAAATCGGGGCTGTTTCTTTGACCTCAACCCCGCCACTGCCAATTGCCTTGCCCCCGCCAAGCGCACGTTCCATACCCTCATGCCCAGCTTGGTATTACAGGGGAATCGCCCCCATCTGGTGCTGGGTACCATGGGAGGCGAGGGCCAACCCCAAACCCTCCTGGCTCTATTGACCCGAGTCCTAGACTTTGCCATGGCCCCCCAGGCCGCTATCGATGCCCCCCGCTGGCTCTGGGGCCGCACCTGGGGCGACACCACCACGGGACTAACGCTGGAGGGGCGAATCCCAGCAGCGGTGCAAACGGCTCTGGGCCAACGGGGGCACCCGGTTCAATCTGCCCCTGATTGGACTGCCACCATGGGCCATGCCCATCTGATTCGCATTGATCCCACCACGGGACTAAGGGAAGGGGGTTGCGATCGCCGCAGCGATGGAACTGCGATCGCAGTGTCTTAGCCAACCACCCTGCTTAATTCTCAGATTAATTCTCAGAAGAGGGGGGGGCGTTGAAAGCGGGGGTCAGGTAGGCCACGAGGGCACCGATGGCAAACCCAGAAATATTACGAACCAAGGGCAACCAGTCGCTGGTACGGCTGACGACGGGGCCAATGCCAAAAGCGATAAACAGGATACCCCATAGCGGCGAAAAAATGAGAATCCACTGCCAAGCCACCACCTGACCCTTTTGACGGGGATGGGCAGCAAACCCACAAATAACGCCACCCACAACGGAAGTAATCAGGGTTAAAATCCACTGTTCCTGGGGCAGTCCCGGTACGACAGCGCACCCCCCCTGGCGAAGACAGACCTCGATGGCACCCAGGGCCTCCAAAATGGCGTTGTCTTCGCCATTCTCCCGCACGAAGAACTGATTACCAAAGCGGGTTTGCAGCTCAATCCAGAAGGTGCGGGGGAGAAAATCGTAGAGGTCGTCCCCGACGCTAAAGTTGAGCAAATTCCCCCCCCGAGGATCGGCCACCAGCATCACACTGTGTTTGTCTAGACCCCAAAATGCCTTCACTGCCCGCCCCGGTGTCTGATCGTACTGGGTCAGAACCCGCAGCTTCCAGCCCGTCTCGGCTTCAAAATCCGCGAGGTGTTGATCCAGAGATTCTTCCTGAGCGCTGCTGAGGGAGCGGGCCAGATCGATGATGCGGGTGGGAGCATCGGGGAGCAAATCTGGATTGTCATAGGCATGGGCAGCAGGAGTGCCTAGGGTCCAGCAGCTTAGGGCAAGGAGTGCAACTAAACACCATTTGATTGCAGGAGACAGAAGCCGGAGTGGAGCCAAGGTGTGCATGGGTGGCAAGGGTGTCGTGACGGCGGACTGCCAATATCCCAGGCAGGGATCGCCTTTGTTTACAGTTGTTCACCTCATTCTAAGGTAATTGGGAAGTACGGATAGAGTCTGCCCCAGCGCAGCAGGATTCAGAGACATTGCTTGGGATGTAATGTATCTAGACCATGGCAACCCTTAACTCGCTTCATCTGGACAAATTCCTTCGGTGTTGTGCGGCATACTGGCTGGTGATGCTGTGGGAACGGGCAGAGCAGTCCTGTGCTATTGCAGCCTAAGGGATAGACACAACAGCAATGCTGAGTATCTTAGATGTGTCCCTCTTTGCAGGGTTAGGTTTATTGGCAGGCACCCTAGCGGGACTGTTTGGCATTGGCGGCGGCATGGTGATTGTGCCCGGTTTGTTTTACCTGTTTCAAGTAATGGCGCTATCGGAGGCATCGGCCATGCACTTGGCAGTAGGATCCTCGATGGGCATTATGATCTTTACCGCCATAGCCTCGACCTGGTCGCATCATCGTCGGGGTGATGTGCAATGGGGCATTGTGGGCCAAATTCTGCCCGCGATCGCAGTAGGCGTTTTAACGGGCAAGGGGTTGGCCCACAACCTGAGTGCGGCAGCCCTAGAAATTTGCTTTGGCCTCTTTCTATTGTTCGTATCCCTCAAAATGCTGCTGAATTGGCTGCCCACTCCTGAGGAGCCCTCGCCACCGAGATTCGGGCTGACGGCCCTAGTGGGCATAGCCGTAGGGTTCAAATCTGGGGTACTGGGGATTGGGGGCGGAGCCATCAGCGTTCCCTTTCTGCTCTATTCAGGATTTTCTATGGGGCAGGCCAGCGGCACCTCCTCCGCCTTTACCCTGCCCATTGCCCTGATCGGAACGCTGCTGTGTGTCACGCTAACGATACCAGGGCAGGCAATACCAGGAACCCTGGGTACCGTCTACTGGCCTGCTGTCGCCCTCGTCGCTCCCTTTACAATGCTGGGGGCTCCCCTAGGCACTCGCCTGTGTCACGTTGTCCCCGCCCAGCGTCTCAAACGTCTGTTTGCCCTATTCCTACTCTTCGTGGGGGGACGATTGCTCTGGGGCCAGATGCCTCTAGCCTAGTCCAGAAAGAATGAAGGATATAGGGCTATACCCGTGCGTAGCCAGATGAAGCGGAAACCGCGCCCCTACGGGAAATTCAAAACTCAAAATTCCTGTCCCGATGTCACTGGATTGGTGGGCAATGCCCACCCTACGGTTTTGTCACCTGTCACCTGTCACCCCCCCACTCCACCACCCTCAAACCCATCCACCCTCAAACCCATCCACCCTCACACACCTGCCATGGTGACCTTTGCCCCCCAATCCCTCTCCTTACACCAAACCGAAAGCACCCTGGCCCTGGGCCGGTGGCTGGGAGAACGGTTGACAGCGGGTACGGTGCTGCTACTCCAGGGGGATTTGGGCAGTGGCAAAACTACCTTGGCAAAGGGACTGGGGCAGGGATTGGGCATTACCGAAGATATCGACAGCCCCACCTTTACCCTGATTAGCGAATACCTGGGCGGACGCTTGCCGTTCTACCATGTGGATCTCTATCGCTTAGAGGGGAAAGCGGTGGACAATTTGTATCTAGAGACCTACTGGGACGGGCTAGAATTTCCTCCGGGCATCGTGGCCATTGAATGGGCGGAGCGGCTTCGCCATCTGCCTCCAGCTCCGTTGCGCGTTGCCCTGACTCATAGGGATGGAGGCCGCCACGTGGTTCTGGCCCCTGCCGACGTGACCCAAGCTACCCTGTTGGAGACCCTAACCCCCGATGCGCTATTGGTTGATGAAGTCTGAGCCGAATGTCTACAGCATTGAGGATCTGGCGCGACAGCCCGAGGAAATCTGGGATGGGGTGCGCAACTATCAGGCTCGTAATTTTTTGCGGGAGATGCAGATCGGCGATCGCGCTTTTTTCTACCATTCCAATACCAAGCCGCCGGGGATTGTGGGGCTGATGACCATTCTGGAGACGGATATTGTGGACCCCTCCCAGTTTGACCCCAGCCACAAGTACTATGACCCCAAATCCCCTGCTGACAATCCCCGCTGGCGCACGGTCAAGGTGGGCTATGGAGAAACCTTTGCCCATACCCTAACCCTGGATCAGCTTAAGGCCACCTTCTCCCCCGAAGAGCTGCTGGTGGTGAAACGGGGCAATCGCCTGTCGGTGATGCCCATTGCGACTCCGATAGCGGAACAAATCCTAGCGATGACGCAGTCGTAAGGGACTCGCAGGAAAATAACGTACCTGCTGATCCCTAAGTGCCTGGAATCACTCTTTACTTATCACCTGATGTTCGCGGAATGATTGCTGTTATCGCCGGGTTGTTTTCCCTCGGGGCCTACAATTTCCATGAATTCCTCAATTCTGATACGACTGTTAAAATGGCAGGGATCATCTCTATCGCACACCTTTTGGAGCTAAATCTATGGAGCCCGTGCCCCCAGAGGTGCTTCAGCAGGTCGCGGCCTACTTCAGTATCTTGAGTGAGCCGATGCGGCTCAAAATTCTGAATGTATTGCGAGATGGTGAAAAATGCGTGCAGGATTTGGTGGAGGTTACCGCCACGAGCCAAGCCAATGTCTCGAAGCATCTAAAGGTAATGATGCAGGCGGGGGTGCTCTCCCGTCGAGCTGAGGGCACCTCTGCCTACTACAGCGTGTCCGATGACCTGACCTTTGAACTCTGTACCCTGGTGTGCGATCGCATTGCCACTCGTATTGAGCAGCAGGCCCAGTATTTCCGAGCCTTTAGCCTTACCCCCTTGAATGTCACCCAGGCCAAGGTCAAAGGATAGGGCAATGCAATGCAGTGCAGAAAGGCCATGCTAGGGCATCCGATCGCGATCGCAACAGCGGGCCAGCCAATCAGCATCTTCCCCTGTGAGGGGGGGAACGGGTTCTGCACTGTAATCAATCACGAGGTCGTAGCCCGACTGATCGTAAATTTCGTCTAACAAGGCTTTGAGGTTCACGATCGGCTCTGGGTCGCCCATTGCCAAGGGCAGGGGAAATGTAGGGATTGGGTCTTGTAAATTAAAGGCGTACAAACTGGCACGGGGACGTAGGGCACTAGCGCTGACCAAAATTCGATAGTGGGCTGCCAATGCTTCTGGGGCTTTCACCAGAGGCGACCACTGCCGGAGCAGGTCAATTTCCACAAAATTGGTGGCGCTGGCTAAAATCGTCTGGCACTTAGCGGCATAGGTGAGGCGGCCTTCCCCAGGACGCTTATTGGTGGGAGACAATACCTCTAATATGGTCACCACTTCACTGGTGGCGACCTCGCGGATCTCTAGATAACCTTGGCGGATGACCGCTGGCATGGGCAGTTCCACGTCAATGGGCTGGGCGATGGCAACGCCACGATCCATCACGGAGGCTATCCCCTGGTTAGCCCGTGCTGAGGTTTGCACCGCAACATCGGGAATGCCTAATAGCACAGAATCTTGGGTCGCGGTTTGATAGATGGCCTCTTCTACGACGACGCGATATTTGGGCCGCAGTTGGGAGCCTAGGCTGATGGCAATCGCGGTAATCAGACGATGGTGAAAATTGGGCCAAGAGCGGGGATGTTCCAGGTAGGGATCCATTCCGGGCAGGGGGGAGGGCATCTGCGACTCCTCTAGGGTGGCGTGGCGTTATTGTGGGGCTGGATTGTGGGGCTGGCGTTATTGTACGGGGCACAGGCACAGATGACTGAGGCGTGCAGAGAGGAAACAGATTTGGCGATCCATTCGGCGACAGATTTGGCGACAAATTCGGCGGAAGTTGCGATCGCGATTTTATTTCAGGGCAATCGCTTTTTAATGCAACTGCGGGACGACATTCCCACCATTGTCTATCCCGGCTACTGGACCTTTTTTGGGGGTCATGTAGAGCCGGGAGAATCGCCAGAGACAGGGGTATGGCGAGAATTGCAAGAGGAAATTGGCTATCAGCCCCCCTGGCTCAAGCGGTTTGAACGTCATGAAAACGGTGCGATTGTCCGCAATGTTTTCTATGGCCCCCTGACGGTTCCTGTGGAAGACCTCATCTTGGGGGAAGGGTGGGACTTGGGCCTGTGGACCGTAGAGGACATTCAACGGGGAGAACGCTACTCCGCCAAGGCACAGGGCGTAAAGCCCATTGGCCCACCCCACCAAGCCATTCTGCTGCGGTTCCTCAACACAGTCGGTACGGGTGATGGTGAAACTTTAGGTGAAGCCTAAAAGAACCAGCCGTAGCTGTGGAGTCCCTTGCCGAGGAGGTTGACCCCCAGATAGCACACCCACACCACGGCAAATCCAGAGGCCGCCAAGATGGCAGGACGGCGGCCCTGCCATCCCTTCGTAATCCGAGAGTGGAGATAGGCAGCAAAGACCAGCCAGGTAATCAGTGCCCAGGTTTCCTTCGGATCCCAGCTCCAGTAGGATCCCCAAGCTTCGTTAGCCCAGACCCCACCGGAAATAATGCCGATGGTCAAGAGGGGAAAGCCGAGGCCAATGATGCGGTAGCTGATGTTGTCTAGGGTGTCGGCCAGGGTCAAGCGCTGGGGAGAAAGCTTAAGGGTCGGAGCGGGATCAGCCGTGACAGCGACCTTCTCTAGGACAGCGGTAGAGGTGCCACCGTCGCTGTCACTGACTAGATTATGGGCCGGACTGCCACCATTTGCAGGACTCACGGAACTGATGGGGGCTAAATCCCCAACTGCTAGAGTCGCCGGAACGGAGGGGCGATTATGACGAAACCCACCTGTGCCGACGGAACTGCCCCGCAACTCCACCGCCTGCCCTCGGGTGACGACTAAAAACGCGATCGCAAGTAGCGCCCCCACCATCAGCGCCGCATAGCTGAGCAGCATGACACTGACATGCATCATCAGCCAATTGGACTTAAGGGCAGGCACCAGGGGCTCAGAATGCTGCATGGTATCCGGCAGGGAAATGGCGGCAAAGGCCGTCATCGCCATGACCACCGGAGCCGTCACGGTTCCCACCAGACGGCTTTGACTCATGCGCTCCGCCATCAAATGTACTGCTGTAATGCCCCAGGCCACGAAAAAGAGTGACTCGTAGAGATTACTCATGGGGAAATAGCCGCCCTCAATCCACCGCGCCACTAAAAGCGCCGCAATGGTCAGATTTGCGATCGCCATCCCAGCGGTCCCCAATCCCGGCAGAAACGACCACTGGGGAAACGCCGCCCCGATCCAATAGACCAGCACGGTCAAAAATAGAACGGCAAAGGATAGGTTGTCTAACCAACCCTGAAGCGATACGAGATCCATGGGCTCAGCGCTCATTCATGAAGGGCATTGCATTCTATCCTACCGAGAATACTGACCCGCAATGGGAAAACCAGAGGCTTTACAGAAACCCCTGGCTCTTCGTAGCTTAGGGGGGGGAGAGGGTTGCGTGCGCGATCGCAATTGCTGCCCTGACCTGATCAAAGCCCGTACCACCGAAACTGTTGCGGGCTGCCACCACCTGTTGGGGCGCGATCGCGGCGTAGATATCTGCCTCAAAGGCCGGGTGTAGCGCCTGCCATTCCGTTAGAGATAGATCCTTGAGCAACTTCCCCGCCGCTAGGGAAGTCCGCACCACTTGGCCCACCAGACCATAGGCTTCCCGGAAGGGCACCCCCTTCGCCGCCAGATAGTCCGCCACGTCCGTCGCATTGGAGAAATCCGAGGCCACCGCTGCCGCCAGCCGTTGGGGCCGAAAGGTAATGCCCTCGGCGACTAAGATGGTCATCGCCTCTAGGCAGGCTTTTACCGTCGCCACCGTATCAAACAGGGGTTCCTTGTCCTCTTGCAAATCCTTGTTGTAGGCCAGGGGCAACCCCTTCATCATCACCAGTAACCCCTGCAAATGACCAAAGACGCGCCCGGTTTTGCCCCGTACCAGTTCCGGGACATCGGGGTTTTTCTTTTGGGGCATGATGCTGGATCCGGTAGCGCAGCTATCGGTGAGGGAGATGAAGCCAAACTCCTCTGAGGCCCAGAGGATGATCTCCTCTGACAGGCGGGAGAGATGGACGAGAATTAAGCTGGCGGCACAGGTGAATTCAATGGCAAAGTCGCGATCGCTAACGCCATCCAAACTGTTGCGGTACAGATCCCCAAACCCCAGCAGTTCCGCCGCGTAGGCCCGGTCGATGGGAAAGGTGGTGCCCGCCAACGCCCCACAGCCCAGGGGGGAAATATTCACCCGTTTGGCCACATCCCCCAGACGATCCCAGTCGCGCTGGGTCATCTCGAAATAGGCCAGTAGGTGATGGGCCAGACTCACGGGTTGCGCCCGTTGCAGATGGGTATAGCCGGGAATCAGGGTTTCGACGTGCTGCTCTGCCTGGGTGATGAGGGCGGATTGGAACTGGCGCAGGGCAATGCGAATCTGGTCGATCTGGTCCCGCAGGTAAAGGCGGATATCGGTACCCACTTGGTCATTGCGCGATCGCGCCGTGTGCAGCTTTTTGCCCACATCCCCCACCAATTCCACTAAACGGTGCTCCACCGCAAAGTGAACATCTTCGTCTTCGATGTCGGGGGTAAACTGGCCCTGACGATATTCCGCACGAATTTTCTCTAACCCCTGCACCAGGATTTCTCCCTCCTCGGGGGTGAGGATGCCGGTTTTGGCCAACATGCGGGCATGGGCGACGGACCCGGTGAGGTCGTATTCCACTAGGGCAATGTCAAAACCAATGCTGGCGTTGAAAACTGCGATCGCGGGATGGAGCGCCGATTCAAATCTCTGGCTCCAGGCTTTGGGGGCGGAGGACGGGACCAAACTTCAAGGGCTCCTACTTATAGGTGGTCATGCTGCGGAACATGTAGCCCAGAACAACACCGATAATCAAGGCCCAGAGTTGACCCGAATCCACGAAGTTTTTGGCCATCGTGCCCAGATCTCCTAGGATGTCTTGGTCAAATTGCTGGGCTAGGACCACAGCCTGAGTTTGGGATAGGGGTGTTGCCTGAGCACCGAAACCCCCTCCGACCTGATCGGCTGGCCGGATGGATACAGGCGAGAGCATCACCAAGGAATTGGAGGACTGCATAGCCGAGAGGCTCCTCAGACAGGGGATAAGAATATGCCCAAAATATACACCAGCCCTCCCGCTTCCGGGGATGCGGACCACGACACTAGAGCGGCTTTTTAGCGGGCAGACCAGGTTGCCGGGGGAATTTGCCAGGGCTGGGACGGACCTTACGCAGGTAGACGCAATGGCGCATCCCCTCCGTCAGGGGAGTCTGCCAGGATTGCACCGCCGTCAGCTCGCCCCCCAACTGGGCGGCGACGCGCTCCACCGTAGCCTCCTCCTCTGGGGTCCATTGGCCTCGGTAGAGCACCGCCATGCCCCCCACCCGCACTAGGGGTAGGCCATACTCCACACAGGGGCTCACTGGCCCCACCGCCCGCAGTAGGGCTAGGTCGTACTTCCCCCGGTGGTGAGGACGATGACCGAGGGATTCTGCCCGATCTGCGATCGCCCGCACCTGGGTCAGCCCCATCTCCAGAGCCAGTTCCTCCAGAAACCGGATTTTCTTCTGGGTGGCATCTAGCAGGGTAATGGTCCAATCGGGATATGCGATCGCGGCAGGCAACCCCGGAAACCCCGCCCCAGTGCCAATATCGATCACCTGGGCGATGGTCACAGACTGCGCCCAATCTGGCCTCTGGTCTGACCCATCGCCCTTCCCTAGCCAAGGCCAGAGTCCACTGAGAGAATCCCACAGATGCTTTTCCCAAAAGTCATCTGGCTCCGTCAGGCGGGTGAGGTTGATCTGCTCATTACCCGCCAAAATCCCTTGATAGAGGGCCTGGAATTGTGCCCATTGGGCATCTCCAGGTTGCCAGCCTAGGGTGCTCTGCCAGATCTCATCCCGTCGCGCCAGTCCAGTTATCGCCATTTGTAATGTCATTTTTGTTAAGCCACCTCCACCGGGGCCGTTTTTTCGAGGGGAATCAGTTCCCCCTGGTGCAGTTGCCAGACCCGATCCGCCAAACCCATCAGTTCGCTCGTGTCGTGGGAGACCACCAGTAGGCTCCACTCTTTTTTGAGTTGGCGCAACAGGGTGATCAACTGCTGGCGCATTGACCAGTCCAGTCCCGCCGTGGGTTCATCCAACAGCAGCAGGTAGGGCTGGCGAATGAGTTGCACCGCTAGGGCAAGGCGGCGCTGTTGTCCCCCACTGAGGGCGTAGGGTTCTGACTTCAGGGAGAGGTGGTCAAGGCCCACGGACCCTAGGGCGGCATGAATGCGATCTAGGGTGAGTTCGGGATGACCCAGGCGCAGTTCTTCCAGAATGTTGTGGCCACAAAAGTGGCGCTCGGGAAACTGAAACACCAGCCCCGCCAACTGTTGCAGGGCTTCAGGTGTAAGCACCTGTTGCCGCCAGCACACCGTACCCGAGGTGGGATAGGCCAAGCCCGACAGGATCTCCAGTAGGGTGGTTTTCCCGGAACCGCTCGGCCCCACCACCAGCCCCATTTCCTGGGGGGCTAGCTCTAGGTTGATGCTTTTGAGAATGGGGTCGGGACTGGCGGCAGGATGGTAGACCAGATCGTTCAGATAGAGCATTCGCTAAGGACAGTCAGTTTCTGGGAACTGGTTTTGGGAACTGGTTTTGGGAACTGGGAATTTGAAATCCCGATTTCAGATCGGAACCTGTATTAAACCTACCTGGAATTCATCGTCGATGGGTGGGCTCACCCTATCAGGGGCTACGAGGGGGGGTCGGGAACCCTCCCTGATCAACCTCGTCCCATCAGGTATAGCGTGATACGGGCACTGGGAAGCCGCTGGCCAACCCAGCCTAGATTCCTGGCCTAGAGATCTACTGGTCTAGAGATCTACTGGTTTAGAGATCTAATGTTGACCTTTAATTCTGTTGACCTTTAATTCAATCCAGACCGCACATTAGCACCACACATTAGCTATGACACATTCCATCTCTTCATTGCGTTCTCCCCAGCGCCCTGGGCGGCGCTTCTGGCAACGGGTGGGCCTGCTCTTGGTGGGGGCCAGCACCGTGGTGCTCCAGTTCGGCAACCTGCCCGCCTGGGCCGGAGATCCCTTCCGCCCCCAGAATCCCAGCCCCACCATTGGCGATGGCACCGAAGCCGCCTTCTACAAAATGTTTCGAGATGGGGACTACGTTGAGGCTCGGGCCATCCTGATGGCAGCCCGAGGGGAAGACAGTGACCCCCTCTACCACGCCATGATGGCCTCCATGGCCTATCTAGACCAGGATTGGACAACCTTGCTCAGTCGCGCCCAATCCACCCAGCAGGCGGCAAACGCCCTCATTAACGGGGCTGACCCGCTGCGGGGGCATCTCTATGCTGCCGTAGGCATTTTCCTAGAAGGAGCCCATCACCTCCGCACCGTCGGTGTGGCCCGAGGCACCCCCCGCGCCCTATCTATGTTGCAACAGGTTTTTGACCACTTGGATAAAGCCGAGGAGATTAATGCCAATGATCCAGAGCTGAGTTTGCTCAAGGGCTTTATGGATCTGCTGCTGGCGGTGAACCTCCCCTTTGCCAACCCTGAAACTGCGATCGCGCGGTTAGACAACTATGGCGCACCAGACTATGTTGCCCAGCGGGGAATTGCCATTGGCTATCGAGATTTAGGGCAACATGACCGAGCTTTGCGGGCGGTAGACCGCGCCCTCACCGCCGTGAATAACGCCGTCCCCGGTGAGGACAACACGAATCCGGAACTGCTGTACCTGAAAGCACAAATTCTGGCGGGACTCCAACGTTATAGCGACAGCCAGGAGTATTTCGCCCAAGCCCTGGAATATGCCGATCAGCTCCCCAATGAACTAGCGACTCGGATCGAATGGGAGTACTGCGTCGTGCAGGGCACCCCCGTCGGCACCTGCTCCGCCAACGCCGGATACTAGTGCTCAGACCATTAATGATTGACGGGTGACCGACATCCTGGAGTTTAGTTGGGGTTAACTTTTGAGGGTCTTCGACCCGTCAAGATTTTCCTGGCGGAACACCAGACCAATTTAAGGGCGAAATTCTAGGATCTCTTAGGCCATCCGGGGCCACCATCCCTAGATATATTCCCCCAATAGCGGTACCACAGAGGTCATGGGGATGGAAAACCACCCATGACCTTTTTCTTCGATTGTCTGCCTAGCATAAACAGACGAACTAGACTTCTCTGGAGGAAAATAAACAGATTCATCTATCGGGTGCACCCCATGTCTACCTTGCTGGTCACAAACATCCACACCCTGGTCACCATGGATGATGGTCAACGGGAAGTTCGGCGAGGGGCGTTGTGGGTGCGGGACAACGTGATCGAGCAGGTGGGGACACCAGACGAGCTACCAGACAGCGCCGATGAAGTTCTGGATTTGCGCGATCGCCACATAGTCCTTCCTGGCCTCGTCAACACCCATCATCACTTTTTTCAAACGCTGACCCGAGTCGTACCGGGAGCGCAAAATCAGGAACTCTTTGGCTGGCTCACCACGTTGTATCCCCTTTGGGCCAATCTCACCGCTGAGATGCTAGCAGTAGCGGCACAGGTAGCGGCAGCAGAGCTAATCCTCTCCGGTTGTACCACCGCCAGCGACCACCATTACCTTTTTCCCAATGACTGCACCCTGGATGCGGAGATCGAAGCCGTTCAGGCCACAGGGCTAAGGTTCCACGCCTGCCGGGGCAGCCTCAGCGTTGGGGTCAGTCAGGGTGGCCTCCCCCCGGATAATGTGATTGAAACTGAGAAGGCTATCCTCAAGGACACCCAGCGACTCATTGAGCAGTACCACGATCGCGATCGCTACGCCATGACCCGCCTCGTGGTGGCCCCCACCTCCCCCTTTTCTGTCACCCAGGATCTCATGCGGGAGTCAGCAGCCCTGGCCCGCGCCTATCCCAAAGTGCGTCTCCACACCCACTTGGCGGAAAACAACAACGACGTGAACTACAGCCTGGAGAAATTTGGCCTCACCCCCGGTGACTATGCCGAGTCCGTAGGTTGGCTGGGGGAAGACGTGTGGCATGCCCACTGCGTCAAACTCTCGGATCGCTGCATCCACCAATTTGGCCAAACTGGCACCGGGGTCGCCCACTGTCCCTGTAGCAACATGCGCCTTGGCAGCGGTGTCGCCCCCCTCCGCACCATGCTTAACCAGGGGGTTCCCGTGGGTCTAGGGGTAGACGGCTCCGCTTCTAATGACGCTAGCCATCTGCTCCAGGAAGCCCGCATGGCCCTGCTCCTAGCCCGTGTGCGGGATGAGGATGCGGCGGCCCTGACGGCTCGGGAAGCGCTGCACATCGCTACCCGAGGTGGGGCACGGGTGCTGGGACGGGATGATATTGGAGTCCTGGCCCCCGGTATGGCCGCTGATTTTATTGCGGTGAATTTGGATCAGGTGGCCTTTGCCGGGGCTTGGCATGATCCCGTTGCTGCTTTGCTGTTTTGCACTGTGCCTCAGGTGGACTACAGCTTCATCAATGGGCAACGGGTCGTCGATCAGGGCCACCTCACCACCCTGGATCTTCCCAACTTGATCGAACGCCACCGCCATTTAGCTCAGCGGTTGGTGAATGTAGGGGATGCCTAAGGCATGGCGCGATAAGGAAAACGCTGCTTTGCGTTTATAGCGGTTCCCTAATGGATGAGGTACAGCTCAACTTGATGGTAATTCGGGGCACAAGGGGCTTAAGCCCCTTGCCTGTACTTAACCCGAGTGAGAAGCGCTATAAGTTGGTACTAGTGTAGGGAGAACTGTGCGCCCCTACCGTGGCCGTACTGGATTGAGATAAATACCGCTATATGCTCATGGCATGGGCGTAAGGCAGGAAAAGGAATGACAGGGGACAAGGGTTCTGTCGCAGGCGGGTTGGCTCAAGGGTCGGCGAACCAGAGGCCAGGGAAAGCTCAGCGATTTTTCCGGGGGCTCTTGGGGGGGCTGATATGCAGTGGGGGGATAGCAACGCCCGCCCTGGCCCTGTGCCCTGCCGATCTCCCCGCCGCCGTTGAGGCGGTGACGGCGCGGCCCGAAATGGCGCGATCGCGGTTGGGCCTCCAGGTCGCGACCCTGGATGGGTCAGTGGTGTACGAGCGGGAGAGCGACCGCTTCTTTGTGCCCGCCTCGACCCTGAAGTTGCTGACCACAGCGGCGGTGCTGACTCACCTGGGGCCGGACTACCAGATTCGGACCTCTGTTCACGGAGTCGTGAATGGGACCGGGCTAACGCCGCTGCGGGTGGTGGGGCGGGGAGATCCCAGCTTTACCAGCGAGGACTTAGGGGATCTGGCCCAGCAACTCCGGGGGCAGAATCTGGGCATGATTCCCCAGCTCATTGGCGATGAGAGCGCCTTCCCCGGCAGCGCCATCAACCCCAACTGGGAATGGGAGGATGTGCAGGCGGGCTATGGAGCCGCCGCTAATGCCCTGATTCTCAATGGCAATGCCCTGGGGCTGGCCCTCGTGCCCCAAGCCGTGGGGCAGCCCTTGCAGGTGGTGTGGGACAACCCCGCCCTGGGGGCAATTTGGCAGGTGGAAAATCGTTCCCGGACAGTGGCAGCGGGGCAGTCGGAGTCGGTCACCCTGGGTCGAGCCTTGGATCGCCCCCTGCTACGGGTAGGGGGCCAGTTGGTGGTGGGCTCTCGTCCCGCGAGAACCGCGATCGCGATTCCCAATCCTGGAGAAGCCTTTTTGAGGGAATTTCGCCAAACGCTTCAGGATCAAGGACTTCAGGTCGGCACAACGGTAGTCACCCCAATTCCGACCCCCTCCCTACCCCCAGAACTGGCGGCGGTAGTGTCGCCGCCCCTCTCAGCCCTGCTCATACCGACCAACCGCAGCAGCAACAATCTCTACGCCGAAGCATTGCTGAAGCAGTTGGGCCGAGACCAAGTATCGCCGCCCCATCCTCAGGCGGACTGGGGTGAGGAAACTGAGGATGTTACCGAGGTCAGCTTGGAGATAGCCCAGCACCTACTGGCGGATCTGGGGGTAGACCCTGAAACCATCGTCATGGTGGATGGCTCCGGCCTTGCCCGCAAAAATCTGGTTACCCCAGCCGCCTTGGTCACCGTCCTCCAAGCCATGGCGCGATCACCCTATGCTGCTGTCTACCGCGACTCCCTAGCGGTGGCGGGGGTCAACGGCACCCTGGGCAATCGCCTGCGGGATACCCCCGCAGCGGGGCGACTCTGGGGTAAATCCGGAGCCCTCAGCCGCAACTTTGCCCTAGCGGGCTATCTAGATCCCCCCAACCACGAGCCCCTCGCTTTCGCCGTGATCATCAACAACATTGACCAACCCGGCTCAACGGCCCGACAGATCATCGACACCATTGTGGTCGCCTTGGCTGAGTTGGAATCCTGTGGCTAGAGGTTTTGTTCGCCGATAGGGGTGATGGGGTGATGGGGTGTATAGCCTAACGGCATTCAAGAAAGGCGTTGGCGAAGCCACTCCCTGGGAGTTAGCCTGCCCGGAGGGCTTAGGGGTGATGGGGTGATGGGGTGTTTTCTGGTGCCCTGGCTCTGCCTGGGTACATCCGTCGGAGGCTCTGCCTCCCCTGTTTTCGTAGGGGCAATCCCTTGCTTGCCCTGAGCGGAGCCTTCCCGGAGGGAATAGGGCTTGTTCTGAGCGGAGTCGAAGGATGGTTGCCCTTGTAGCCGGATGATAGGTGACAGGTGATAGGAATTTTGAGTTTTGAATTGCCCGTAGGGGCGCGGTTTCCGCGCCCAATGCAGGACGTGACGGGTGACAGAACCGTAGGGTGGGCTTTGCCCACCTATCCAGGCATCGCTTACCAATCTGGGTAGTGGGCTGTTGGCGAAATCTACCTGCCGTCACCTACTGGCGGGGAAGGTGCCCTCAAACGCTCCCCAGTCCCAAAAAAGGGGGGGGATCCGCCATAATGGCGGTGATTGTGCCCTGGGGGTGCAGAGCAGTATTTTTTGATGCGGTATTTTTCAACGCGGTACTTAACCCATTGCCATGGTGATTCTGCATATTGATCTGCACCAGGGGCCGGATGAATCTACGGCGGTGCTGCGCTATGGCTGGGAAAACCTGAACCAGTTCCAGCGCCGCACGCTGCCCCTGGGGGCGATCGCGGATCTGGTCGCCGCCAGCGAGGCTACCTACTACACCGCCTACAATCAACTCACGCTGGGGGATCTGGTTAGCGCGGGGCAGCAGCTTTACCGCTGGCTGGATGGGGCCGATCGCTGGCTGACCCAAACCCTAGCCACTGCCCCGCCCCAGGGGAACCGGGCCATTGGACTGGCGATCGCCACCGCTGGCGCGCTGGCCCATGTGCCCTGGGAACTGCTCCACGATGGAGAGGACTTTTTGGCCACGAAGGTGCGCCCGGTGGTGCCGCTGCGCTGGTGTGGCGGCAGCGCCCCCATGCCCCGGCCCCTGACCCTGACGGACAGGCCCCAAAACCGGGCTCTGACGGCCCTATTTATGGCCACGGCCCCCACCGCGCCGGGGGTGAGCGAGCTGAGCTATGAACAGGAGGAGGCCCAGATTCTCCAGGCCACGGCGCGGCAGCAGATCGCTCTCCAGGTGGAGGAGAGCGGCTGTTTAACGGAACTGCGCTATCTCCTGGCCAGCTATCCGCCGGAGGGGTTCCCCGATGTGATCCATTTCTCTGGTCATGCGGGCCACGGGGCGCGGGGGCCGATTTTTCTGACGGAGACGGAAACGGGGGATCTGTGGGAGGCGACGGCGGCGGATATCGGTGAGGCGTTGCAATTTCGCTGGCCGTCCCTGTTGTTTTTGTCCGGTTGTCGCACCGGGGAGCGCATGGCCCAGGGGGCGGTGCCCTCCCTGGCGGAGGCGTTGATTGCCCAAGGGGCGGGGGCGGTGCTGGGCTGGGGCCGTCCGGTGCTGGATCGGGATGCGATGTGGGCGGCGGCGGCACTCTATGGGGGACTGGCGGAGGGGCTGGGCCTGCTGGAGGCCCAGAGCCGCACAGTGCGGGCCTTGCTGAAGGCGAAGGCGCGGGACTGGCATTTACTGCGGCTCTATGTCGGGGCCACCGTGCCGGGAGCCTTGGTCACCCCCCTGCGGACGCGGGGCCGGAAACGAGCCCCCCAGCCCACCGTGACCACGGAATTTCTGGACGGGGCGGGCAATGTCAAGGTGGCCAGCCGGGAGAGTTTCGTCGGGCGGCGGCGACCCTTGCAGCACTGCCTGCGGGTGCTGCGCGACCCCAGCGACCCCCGGTTGGGGGTGTTGATTTGGGGCCTGGGGGGCCACGGCAAAAGCAGTTTGGCGGCACGGCTGGGGGATCGCCTGCCGGAGTTCCAGCGCCTGGTGTGGGTGGGCAGGGTGGATGAGCCCACCTTGGTCAGCCAGTTGGCCAATGCCCTGGATCAGCCCGCCCTGCGCCCTACCCTGCTGGCGGATGATGAAGACCTGAAATATCGCCTGCGGCGGGTCTTTCGACAATTGCTGGACTTGCCCCAGCCGCCCCCGCCCTTCTTGCTGGTGCTGGATGATTTTGAGCAAAACCTGGAGGCGGATTGTCGCACCCTGAAGCCAGCAGCGGCGGCGGTGTTGACAGCCCTGGTCACCGCCATCACCGAGGCCCATGCCCCCCACCGCCTGATCCTCACCTGCCGCTATGAATTCGACTTTGCCCTCAGCTCCAAGCTGGCGTTGCAACCCCTGGGCCAAATGCAGGGGGCGGAACTGACCAAAAAATGTGCCCAGCTACCGGGCTTTATGACCCAAACCCAAGAAGACCCCGCCGCCCCCCAGCGGCGACAACGGGCCTTGGCCCTGGCGGATGGCAACCCCCGCCTGTTGGAATGGCTGGATAAGCTCTTGCAGGCCACCCTGGAACCGGGACTGGATCTGGATCAGATTTTGGCGCGGCTGGAGGCGCTGGAGCAGGATCAGGGGGAACTGCGGCAGCAGGTGCTAGCGGCGACCCTGCTGGATCAGATGGATGCCCCCCTGGGGCAGATGCTGCGCCGGGGGCTGCTGTTTCTGCTGCCCGTCCCCCTGGCGGTGCTGGGCCAGGTCTGCACCGACATGCCTGGGTTTGAGGGCTTGGTGGCGCGGGCCTTGCGCCTGGGCCTCCTGGAAACCACCCCCCCCCACCCCGACCCCACAGATCCGACCCTCTTAGTACGGGTACCCCGTGTGCTGCCCTTGACCGCCCCCCCGGAACCGGCACTGGCGGCGGCAGCGGCCCAGGCGCTCTATGGCATCTGGTGGCAGGGGCAGCGGGGCACAGAGGCCCAGCAGTTGGAGGTGCATCGCTTGGCCCTGGCGGGACAGGTGGGGGAGGTGGCGGCGGAGATTGCGGATGTGGTGGCGCGAGGGTGGAATAGTCGCAGCCGCTTTCGGGAAGTGGTTCACCTCTGCAAGAACACTTTGCGGCTTGTCGAGGATTACCGGGTTTATCAGCGATTGGCCTGGGCCGAGGATGATCTAGGGGATCGGGAAAAGTGTTTGCAGCATTATCAACAAGCCCTGGATCTCTGTCCTGAAGAGGATGAGGAAATTAAAGCTTCGATTTTGCACAACACTGCGGTTGTCAAAGCGAATCAGGGGGATGTGGCAGGGGCGATCGCCCTCTACCAGCAGTCCTTAGAAATCAAAGAGCGCATCGGCGATGCCCAGGGCAAAGCCGCCACCCTGCACCAAATGGCCATCCTCAAAGCGAATCAGGGGGATGTAGAAGGTGCGATCGCACTCTACCAGCAGTCCTTAGAAATCCAAGAGCGCATCGGCAATGCCCAGGGCAAAGCCGCCTCCCTGCACCAAATGGCCATCCTCAAAGCGAATCAGGGGGATGTAGAAGGGGCGATCGCCCTCTACCAGCAGTCCTTAGAAATTGAAGAGCGCATCGGCAATGCCCAGGGCAAAGCCATCTCCTTGGCGACATTAGGCAATTTATTGGTCAAGCAAAAAGGAGACTTCACCACCGCCATCCCCTACCTAGAAGAATCCCTGGCCATCCTGCAACGCATCGGCTCCCCCAGTGCCGCCACTGTTCAAAGGATGATCGACAATGCCCGCGCCCTGATGCCGCCGCCATAACCCAGCGGTGCATTGCTTCGCGTGGGCGAAGCCGCGCCTTAGCGCTATGCACCCTACGTTCAATCAATATCGATGGCTGGTAGGGTGCATTCGCGGCACCAACATTCCTTGTGAATTCGGGACCAACCCGCTTAGCCGCAATGCACCACCCTGGGTCTCGTTCCTCGACCCAGCCTACGAAATTCCGGGAAAATCCCCCTGGATACAGCCATGGTCCGCTAGAGCCTCAGACACCAGAGGCACTAGTGCTCTGTCAGCCCTAATTTTGTGGGTATGCCTGTTCTTGGCATGACATCCTTACGGTGCATTGCTTCGCGAATGCACCCTACGGCACCCACAAATATGCGTTTGACAGACCACTAGCGCCTCCGGCAAATCAGGCGGCAAGACTGGTGGAACGGACTCGCCCCCCTATCTCCAGCCCAGCTCCTAGTCCATTTTTAATGGACTTAAGCCTGTTAGCCGGGAATTTTGAATTCCCGGCGGGGTGACAGCGCTGATACCGAATTGACGTTAGAACAAGGACACGTTTCCCTACTGTGATGTGGCCGAGGGAATGATGGAGCTAGGAGATGGCTTCTGGAGAGCGGGCCTGGGCGAGGAGCAATTGGGCGGCGCGATCGCAAGCTCCGGGTTCCCCCAGAATTTGACGCAATCGCCCATAGTCCGCCTGCATTTGGGCGCGGGCGGTGGGATCCTTCAGGAGAGTGAGCACCGCATCGGCGAGGGCGGTGGGGGTCGCCTGCCACTGGATATATTCCGGCACAATGCCTTCCTCTAGGACCAAATTAACAGGGGAGACAAAGGGCGCTTTGAGCTTGAGCAGGTAGTAGGCAATGCGGGCGGTGATGGGGTTGAGGCAATAGGTCACCACCTGGGGCACATTCATCAGGGCGATTTCCAGATTGACGGTGCCGGATTTGGTCAGGGCGACATCTGCTGCCGCGATCGCGGCTTGGGTATCCTGATCTACCAGCGTCGCAGTGAGGCCAGAATCTGCGATCGCGGCGGCAAGACCCGCCTTTAGGGCAGGGCGAGACAGGGGAACCAAAAACTTCACCTGGGGATCCGTCGCCTGAATGAGCTTAGCGGCAGCCAGAATCGGGGGCAGCACCCGGACCATTTCCTGACCACGGGAAGCAGGCACCAAGACAACCACTTTATCTTCTGGCTTCAGACCCAACTGTTGCCGAGCCTGGAGCGGATCGGGCGGCGGCGAAAAGCGATCCAATAGGGGGTGACCGACCCAGGTGATCTGGGCACCAAACTCTCGGTAGTAGGTTGCCTCCTGGGGAAAAATAGCCAGCATTTGATCCGCGATCGCGACCAAGGCTTCCGTATCCTTCCGATTTATAGCCAAGACCCACTGATGGGGAGAGATGTAGTAGGCGGTGTCCACATGGGGCAGAGCACGGCGCACAAACTTACCCAGACTCAGGTTTGGTCCCATATAGTCGATATAGACGACTAAATCCGGTGGGTTGAGACCCAGATACTGACGGGCCTGCCCCTGAAACCGGAGGGCGGGAATTAAATAGGGCAGGGCCTCAAAAATGCCCACAGAGCCAACGGCGGTGGTATCGCCCAATAGGGTCGCCCCCGCTGCGGCCATGCGATCACCCCCTAGGGCAGTGATTTCCAAGGGAATCCCCAGGATCTGGGCCTGCCGGTAGAGCGCCTGAACCAATAGGGCACCCTGGAGATCGCCAGACACCTCCCCCGTGCTGATAAAAATTTTGAGAGGTTGGGACGGGGCCGCAGGCGTTAGGGTCAAAGCGCTATTCCCCATCCTCAGCAGAGCCTCCCCCCAGCCGCCGCCCCGGCGTGGGGCCGCGCCGCCCAGACTGCTGGGACGACGCCTTGAGAAAGCGTTGGAGATGGCGCACATGGTCATTATCGGGCCAGCGATCTAGGGCGCTCAAAGCATCCTTTAGGGGCAGGTGGGAGCGATAGAGCAGACGGTAGGCTTCCTTTAGTTCTCGGTAGGCTTGGCCACCGTTGCTTCGGGTTAGCCCTGCCCGCTTCAGCCCCACCAAATTGAGCCCCCGCACTCGGCAGGGATTGCCCTCGACCACGGTGTAGGGGGGCACATCGCGATCAATGCGACTCATACCCCCCACCATGGCAAAGCGACCAATGTGGACAAATTGGTGAATTCCTAAGACACCGCCAATGACGGCATTGGACTCTACCTCAACATGGCCCGCCAGGGAAACGGCATTGGCAATGATGACCTGGTTGCCCAGGATACAGTTGTGGGCAACGTGAACGTAGGCCATCAGCAGGTTGTTGTCCCCAATGCGGGTGACTTCCCCCGCTTGGGTGGCGCGGTTGATGGTGACGTATTCTCGGATGCGGTTGTTGTCCCCAATTTTGACCAGGCTGACGGAGCCGTCGTACTTCAAATCTTGGGGTTCAATGCCAATAGCCGCTCCGGGGAAAATTTGGTTGCGGGCACCGATTTCGGTGTAGCCATCTAGGACTACGTGGGCACCGATTTCGGTTTCCGGTCCCACAGTGACCTTTTCCCCAATCACCGAGTAGGGACCAACCCTGACACTGGAATCCAGTGTTGCTCCAGGATGAATCACAGCCGTTGGATGGATCAGCGTAGTCAAGGACATGCCTCCGGAGACCAGAGTAGGGGTAGAGTGCAAGATACGGGGGACGCGATCGCGGTTCTAATCAACAGGTCTAATCCACAACGGAGAACATCAAGTCTCCTTCACAGGCCAGTTGGCCCTCCACCTCAGCCCGAGCCTTCATTTTGCCAAAGCGTTTACGCTTGATGGTCAGCAACTCCACCGTGATCACCAATTGATCTCCTGGCACCACGGGGCGACGGAACCGGACCTTATCTATGCCCGCAAACAGGCATAGGCCGCTGACGCCAGGAATTTGGGTCAGGACAATGCCCCCCACCTGAGCCATGGCCTCCACAATCAGCACCCCCGGCATAATGGGCCGTCCGGGAAAATGGCCTTGAAAGTGGGGCTCATTAAAGGTGACATTCTTGAGGCCCACCGCCTTTTCTCCCGGTACATAGTCCAGAATGCGGTCCACCAGCGCAAAGGGATAGCGGTGGGGCAAGAGGGCTTGAATTTCCTCTAGGGTAAAGGTGGTTTTAACCGCCGGGGCGGGACCATTGGTGATGGAGTCGGGGGCCGCTATGGCTACCATATCCTGGGGTGAGTTCGGATTTACCACTGTGGTCATCAATTACGTCAGCCATTGAGAGAACTGGGCGTTAGATTGGCCCAAAACCTCCCCAATTGTCCCACTAGAGGGGTTTCCTAGCCAGTCGCTATCCCTTGAGCAATGGCCTGAGCTAGCCGACCATGGAGGCCATGGCTGGCTTTGTAGGCAATCACATGGGCCTTGGGCAAACAACCCAGGAGGCTTAGATCCCCCACCAGATCCAGCAGTTTATGGCGAGCAGGTTCATTGTCAAAGCGCAGGGGTGGATTTACCCAGCCCTCGCGATCGCACACTAGAGCATTTTCCAAACTGCCCCCCTGGATTAATCCCTGGCGGCGAAGAGCTTCCACTTGGTAGGCCAGACCAAAGGTGCGGGCCGGAGCGACGGTGTCGGCAAAGGCCGCGTCCACCGGAGACCAGCTATGCCATTGATTCCCGATCGCCGCGACCTCAAAGTCAATGCCGTAGGTAAACCTCGGGTGGGACGCAGGTATTGCCATCACAAAGGCGTCTCCCTCTTGCACCTGAATCGGGCTAGACACGACCAGAGTGGGGCGGGCTACCGTCTGGTGAGCCAACCCCGCCGCCGCGATCGCGGTCGCCCAGGGTTGAGCCGAACCATCCAGCAAGGGAATCTCCGGGCCATCCACCTCAATGTAGGCATTGTCCACCCCACTGGTGACTAGGGCTGCCAGCAGATGCTCCACCGTGCGGACAGTGGCCTCCCCTTGGGTGAGTTCCGTAGACAGGAGCGTCTTGCCCAGGTGATCAAGGGTGGCGGGAATTTGGGGGGCGGTGGGCAGATCGGTGCGGATAAAGACCCGCCCCGTTTGTTCCGGCGCAGGTAACACCCGCACCTGAACGGGGACTCCCGAATGAAGTCCTACCCCCCGTTGCTCAAACCCCGAGACCAGGGTCGCCTGGAGATCGGCGATGTCAGTCCCTGGCGACACTGGTGTGGTCTGTACCCCAGAAGTCATCATGAGAATGTTCCAGCTAAGTACTTGTCCAGCATGTCCAGCATTTTCATCAATGATCTAGGGGATGTGAGATCTAGGGGATGTGAGATCTATGAGGATGTCACCCCTAGGGCAGCAGGCTTAATCGACCCACGGGATGATTTGTGAGATGCAATACGCTTAGAATCGCTCACCAATACCAAAGTGTAGCCGCCCACTCCCCTGATCGCTAAGACCGTAGTCTAGGCGAATGGGACCCAGGGGAGTCTGTATCCGCAGACCCGCCCCATAGCCAAACCCGCTCCCTGGCTTGCCCCGCACGCTTCCTGGATTCCCCGGCACCGCACTGCCGCTACCCAAATCGCTGCCCACATCGACAAACAAAGCTCCCCCGAGGAAAGAGAACAGGGGAAAACGATATTCTGCCGTGGCCTGGAGATAGGAGCGACCCGATCCCACCGCCCCTTCTTCGTAGCCCCGAATCGAGTTGGTGCCCCCCAGGGGAAAGGCTTCGTAGGGGGGCAAGTCCCCGAGAACCGTCCCACCTTGGATATTGAAGGCAAGGGCTTGTGGCCCTTCCCCAAAACGAAGGAAGCTGACGGGAACATAGTAGCTGTAGCTGCCCCGGAGGCGATTAAAGAAGATGCTGCCGGATCCCACGGGGACGGACTGCTCAGAGCCAAACCGGAGGACGCTGCCCTGGGTCGGGATCAGGGGATCGTCGCGCAAATCTCGAACCATCCCGATCTGCAAAGTCAAGAGATCATCGACCCCCGTGCCGCTGGCAGAGAGGGGATTGCCCTGGACATCTACGGCATTGGTGTTGCCATTGGCGTCCGTTACCCGCACCCGTTGATAGGACGCGCCAACAGATCCTTCCCAGCCCCCCGCTAAGGGACGGCGGAAATTGGCCCCTAACCCGAACCGCGTGAGTCGCACCCGATCGCCATTGGCCAAATTCACCGTGATCGGACCATTGTCAAATGATAGGGGAATGGAACGGCGGGCAAACCCATTCAAGGTATAGGAGGTCCGGTTAGGATCGCCCCCAATCCAGGGGTCAGTAAAGCTGATGTCAAAGAGAATGTCACGAGTGCTGAGTTGGGTTTCAGCGGAGAACCGTTGGTTGTTGCCGCCAAAGTTGTCTTGGCGATAGCTGAGGGTGCCAAAAATATCCCCGGTGAAGTTAAAGCCCAGGCCCGCGCCTACGGAGCCGGTATTGCGCTCTACGACATTGACAATCAGATTGACCTTGCGGGGATCTGTCGTCCCTGGGTTCAGGGTGATGCCCACATCGTCAAATAGTCCTAGGCCAAAGACCCGCTGGAGGTCAGATTGGATGCTGGACTGTTGGAAAACATCTCCTGGCTGGGTCCGAAACTCGCGGGTAATGATGAACTCCCGCGTCCGCCCCCGGACGGGATTGCCCTCCTCATCCTCAAATGCCCCCTCATCATTGAGGTAGCGGACCTGGATATCCTCGATCACCCCTTCGGCCACAATCAGTGTGACGACGCCATTGGGGGAAATTTGGGGAGAGGCTACAACCTGGGCCAAGACATAGCCATTCTCTTGGTACCACTCGTTGAGATCAACGATGCTGTCTTGAAAGGCGATGAGGTCCAGAATTTCGCCGTACTGAGGCGCGAAGATTTCCTGAATCACCTCGGCAGGAAGCACTTCGCTACCCGTGACATCCACACGGGTTAGCACGGGGTTGGGCTGCACCACAAAGGTAATCCGCACCCCTAGGGGCGTATCCTCGGGTCTCGCCTGGACATTGGCAAAAACCCCGGTGGCAAAAATATTGTTAATGTCCTGCTGTAACTGCGATCGCGTCGTAGTGCGACCGGGCACGGTAGTAATGGCATCATAGACCCGGTTCGTGAGCTCCGGACTGATCTCTTGACCATCAGGGGCGGTCACTGCCACCTCCGCCACCAACACCCGAGTTTCCTCTTCCGCCGCTGATGGTGTTGTTCCCTGAGGGGGAATCGGCTCTGTAACTTCAGGCGGGGGAGCCCCGGTATCATCAGGGGCTGGAGCATCCTGAGCGAGGACATTAGCGGGGGAGATCGAGGCCGCTGAGGGGACAGTAGCCTCTAGGGCGATTTCCGTTGCCGGACTAGACTCCCGATCTAATTCAGGCGTGGCACTCAGAAACCCATCGGTTTCCAGGGCGGGGACGGCGGTTTGGGTCGCAGTCTCTTCTGGTAACGTTTCCAGGGCGGGGAGAGGTGTTGGGAAGGGGACAGTCAGGGTAGTAGAGGTCGGCCCCGGTGCAAAGGATGCATCAGGCTTCGGTTCCGTCGGGGTAGATGCTGCAATATTCCCCACCCGCATCGTCGCCGCAGTGGCATCAGTGGTAGCCAAGGACTCGCTCCGAGCTTGGCCCGCCAGTCCTAAAGTGGCTGAGACCGTCAACAGGGCAATAAGGGTAGAGGACTGACGCATACAAAATACCTGCATAGGGGCTAAACCGATGGGTTCCCGAGTGGTCCCGGCGGGGGCAACCTGGGGTTTACAAAACTCAGCGTTTCTCGGTAAACGGACAAATTTTACCGCATCCCCTGGGTCAGATTGGGGAAACCTGGCCCAGAATGCGCTGGAGCACTTCGGCATAGGCATCGGCCACCTGGCCTAAATCCTGCCGAAACCGATCCTTATCTAGGATGCGGGCCTGGGGATCAGTTTGGCTTTGATCCCATAGACGGCAAGTATCTGGACTAATCTCATCCGCCAGTAACAGGCGTTGCTGGGAATCCAGCCCAAACTCCAGCTTGAAATCCACCAGCGTAATCTGGCACCGTTGAAAAAACGCCGTGAGGCTCACATTCACAGCTTGGGCCACCTGGGTAATAGCGGCGATCTGTTCGTCACTGGCCAAGGCCAAAGCTCGAATGCGATCGCGGGTTAGAAGGGGATCCCCCAGCTCATCCTTTTTGTAATAGAACTCCACCAGAGGTGGATCGAGGGGTGTCCCCAGGGGTAACCCAGTCTGTTGACAGAGACTACCCGCCGCAAAGTTCCTGACCACCACTTCCAGGGGAATGATCGTCACCGCCCGCACTCGCATTTCGCGATCGCCAGGGGTGTCTAACCAGTGGGTCGGCACCCCGTCCGCCTCCAGAACCTGGAATAGATGGGTGGCAATGGTGCAATTGAAGCGCCCCTTGTCTAGGATTTGGCCTTTTTTCTGAGCGTTAAAGGCGGTGGCGTCATCTTTGAAATAGCTCAGCAACACCTCCGGATCCTCCGTGGTGTAGAGGATCTTTGCCTTGCCTTCGTATACCTTTTGTCCCTCGGTCATGGGCTTGGACTCCCCCACGGGGCGCGAACAATCCTCCCATCTTACCGATCAAAGACCATCTCGCCCCGAATGGGGAGACAGTATATTGACTGTCTGGTCCCGGACCTTAGATTCTGCCTGCCTATTGCCGCCACTCAATTACTTACGCTGAATTACTTAGTAGTCATGGTGTGGACCCCATCCCAATTGGCGGGGGGCGGATTGACCAAATAGGCATTAGTCCGCTTGATGTGGATATCCAGAGCCCGATCGCCGGGGCGCAACTCCTCCGCCTGATGGAAAATGCGTAGAGCCTCTTCAAAATTCATCGCCGTATAGGCCGCTCGACCCACCTGGTAGAGACCGAGAAAATCCTGAGTCTTACCATCCAGGGGCACATCGCGATAGCCAATCAGCTCATAAATGCCCACAGGGCGGTTCTTGCCCTTCACCCGCGTCTTATCCAGCTCCCGCGCCCAGATCTGATCCTGGCATAGGGCATAGGTGAACTCGCTAATCACAATGTCACAGCCGTATTGCTTGGTGACCCCCTCCAATCGAGAACTGAGATTCACCCCATCCCCAATCACGGTGTACTCCATCTTACGTTGGGAGCCAATATTGCCAGAGACCACCTCTCCAGAGCTAATGCCGATACCAATGCGAATCATGGGCTGATTATTAGCGGCCCGCTCAGCATTGAAATGCACCAGACGTTCTCGCATATCCAGAGCCGACTGCACCCCGGCCCAGGCATGGTTTTTGAGGGGTAGAGGAGCTCCATATACTGCCATAATGGCGTCCCCGATGAACTTATCCAGAGTGCCTTCAAAGTTGAAGACCGCCTCCACCATGGTTTCAAAGTAGGTATTGAGCATTTCCACCACTTTGTCCGCCTCTAGGTTCTCGGTTAGGGTGGTGTAGCCGCGAATATCGGAGAAGAGGACGGTGACATCCCGCCGTTCGCCCCGCATTAGCACATCGTCTCCCAGGGCCATCACTCGCTCCGCTACACCGGGCGTCATGTAGCGATAGAGGGTGGTTTTCATCCGCTTTTCCTGGCTGATGTCCTCTAGAACCAGTAGCCCCCCCCGCACGCTTCCCTCGGGGTTAGTCAGGGGATTCACCGTGAGATTGAGGCTACGTTCTAAAAGTTGAACCTGATCCTTTGGGATAGCAGCAGTTTCTGTCTTTTCGCCCCAAAGCCAGAAGGTCTCAGGGTCTTGAGGATGGGCTAGGGCGGGCTGGTAGGCTAGGACTTCAGCGCCGTTCGGAGCGACGGCAATTCCATCTTGCTGGCACAGTCCTAGGGTGAGGGACTGCTCCGGGACGTAATGCTTGGCTCCGGTTTCGAGGCTATCTTCTAGACGGAACTGGAGCTTTTCAATGGGAATCACGTCCCACACAAAGCGGTGGACTAGACGTTGTTCCCAGGCGTCTTGGAGGGTGCGATCGCCCTCCCCGCCCTCGGGGCACCCCAAGAGCTCTAAAGCGGCGTCATTGATGGTGACAATACGCCCCTCCATATCCGTGGAAATCACCGCATCGGAGAGGCTTTGCAGCATATCCTTTTGGTACTGCTTCTCCACCAGCACGTTTTCAAACAGCTTGGCATTCTCTAGGGCAATACCCGACTGAATGTTGAAGGCTCGCATAAACTCTTCATCGGAGCTGTTGAAGATACCCTGCTTTTTATTGATGAGCTGGGTAACCGCAATCAACTTACCGGCGGAGTCAAACACCGGCATACAAAGGATGGTGCGGGTTTCGTACCCCGTGCGCTTGTCGGAGGCGGGATCAAAGCGGGGATCTTTATAGGCGTCGGGGATATTCAGGGTTTTCCCCGTCGAGGCCACATAGCCGACAATACCGCGATCAGCGGGAATGCGCAGATCGATAAAGGTCTTACCATCGGCGGTCTTGACCTTGGACCACAGCTCATTGCTATCTTCGTCGATCAGCCACAGGGTGCTGCGATCGGCATTCATCAGGTTCCGCGCTTCGGTCATGACGGACTGGAGCGTTTTTTCCAGGTCCAGACTCTGCTCTAGGGAAGAAATAGCTTTCAGTAGAGCTGAAACCCCCTTCTGGTTGCGGGCGGCAATGTAGAAGGAGTTGCAGCTCTCTAAAATAATGCCGATGGAGGAAGCAAATTCCCGGAAACTGCGCTCGTCTTGGGCATCAAAGGGAATCACTTGGTCATCATCCAGTCGCTTATTGAGCAACTGCACCACCGCCACAACCCCATCCTTGTTTTTGTTTAGCACCGGCATACAGAGGATGCTAGTGGTGCGATAGCCCGTCTGGAGGTCTGTCTTTTTATTGAATAGATCACTGGCGTAGGCATCGGGAATGTTTAGACATTCACCCGTGTCGGCCACATGTCCGGCAATGCCCTTGCCCACCGGCACCCGAATTTCCAGACGCCCTTCTCCGTCGCCTTGGGCAATTTTGGACCAGAGTTCCCGTTTGTCCCAGTCCACCATAAAAATGGTGGTGCGATCAGCGCAGAGAATCTGACCAATCTTCAGGGTGAACGCCTCTAGGATCTGCTCCAGCATGGTCTCCAGGGCTTCGTTGTTGATCATGTCGATCGCCCGGAGGAAATGCTCAAATTCCCGTGTAATCTGATCCAGGAGATTAATGAATTGGGGAGCAGGTAGATCCTTGACGCGGTGGGACAAGCTACCCTGCTGATTCACCTGGGATAGGGTCGCCAACATGCTGGAGTTAGACGGTGCCATAGGAATCGCGACTAAAGGGGGAACTAGAGCGATTGAAACGATTGGAGCCTAAAACTGCTACTACTCTAACCCCTAACTGATTAGAGGAACGGCTTACCGGGAACTGGGAAAAGCGATTGTCAAAAAAAAAGGGGGAGGGTCATGCCACCTCCGGCAGCAGAGGTTAGAGTTTGGGATAGTGAGCACGAAGGATGGAACCTACAACTATGACAAGCGCCCAACCCGCCCTGGAAACCCTACCGATGTTTGGCATGAATGAGGCCAGCGAGTCCCAAGTAGAGAATCATATCGAAATCATCGAGACGGTCATCTCCAGCCTGGATCAGGACCAAAGTGCCATGGTTAGCCACCAAGAGGGGGGCTACCTCTGGAAATTCACCTATGGCAGTGTGGAGGTGTATGTCCAGCTCACGGGAACCAATGATGAAGATGTGCTAACGGTGTGGTCGCCAGTGCTGAGTCTGCCTGCCAAGGATGAGACCAAACTCATGCGCCACATCCTAGAAATGAACTGCGGCGAAACCTTTGAAGCCTGCTTCGGTATTTTGGGGGATCAGGTGGTGGTTTTGGCCAGCCGTCCCCTGGCGGATATGACGGCGGGGGAAACTTCGCGCATTATGACCATTGTGGCCACGATCGCGGATGACAATGACGAAGCTCTCCAGGCTGAGTACGGCGCTGCCTAGCGGTGCTGAAGTCTGGCGATTGTTGCCTCCCCTCGCTCTGGGTGGGGAGGCTCAGATGGCCCTAGATAGGGAGTTGCTCAATCAACAAGTGGCCCATTCTGGGGCACCAACGCTGCGATTTTATACCTGGGTGCCGCTGGCGATTTCCCTGGGCTATCACCAGCGGCACTGGCCGCCTCACTGGGATAGCTTGCAGTGGCAGGGACAGTCTGTAGCATTAGTCCGTCGTCCCTCGGGGGGACGGGCAGTTCTGCACCAGGGGGATTTGACTTATGCGATCGCACTTCCCCTGGGCAGGCAACGGCGACAGGACAGTTATCGTCTTCTGTGTGATGGTCTCATTGCAGGATGGCGAACGTTGGGGGTGAGGCTGGACTATGGCACCGCTGGCCGGGGCTATATCCATCGGCCCGACTGTTTTGGGACTGCTACGGGGGCTGACTTGGTGACACCAGAGGGCTACAAGTTGATCGGCAGTGCCCAACTGCGGCGGGGCCATGCCCTGCTGCAACACGGGTCTATGCGTCTATGGCCCGACCCGGACCTGACTGGCCAGGTCTTTGGCCAAGGGCTGCCCCCGTGGTCTGCACCAGATTGGCTGCAAGCGGCGGTGGCTCCAGAACAACGACAGGCAGTGTTGGGCCAGATTGCGGCAACCCTCAGTGCCGCGATCGCCTCTGCTTTGCAGGTCACATTCCAACCTTCCCCCCTGACCAGTAGAGAAGAGAAAGTTCTGGCAAGGGTTGGGACACTACTCCAGTCGTGCCCCAGCAACCCAGCAATGGAGTTTCTAGATCTGTAACCGCAAAGGTGCCATCGCGGCTACCCTGTAACGTAGAGTTGTGGCCCGATAGTGGAGCCGTTTATCCCTTCCCAACCGAACCTTTCATCCCAGAGCCCCGCCCTCACAGCTCAGCAACTCGGTAGTATCAAGGCCCATTTGGACTTGGTCCTGTTAGCCCTAGAGGCTCTGGCGGGGCTGGGGTCCGAAGCAGTGCTAGAGGCTGCCAAAGCCCTAGCCCTGGGAGACCTCATGGGCGATCGCGTCAGCCTGTGGCGGCTGCGGCAGGCCAGTCCCCTGCGCCAGGGCCAGGGCCGCAAAAAACTGGATGTAGACGAAGCCCGTGCCTTGGTCCTCGTCAGTGTTCACTTGGCCCAGCAGCAAAAAGTGCTGATCCGTCAGGCCGTAGAACGGCTGGAAGCGGTCACTGCCCAGCAACAACCGCCCTACCGGGTGGCTCTCCTGGGGGACTACCTAGACCGCTTTAGTAACCTGTACCAAGACCGTATGGCTGCCGATCCGGATTCGGCCATGGATACCCTCACTGACTTAGCGCTCAAACTTCTTGTAGACCTATTGTTCTATAGCCAACCTGGTGGCGACCGCCGTCTCTGGGGAGCCCTCCTCGATCGGGCGCGTACCACCCCGTTGTCCTAAGCCCCACGCACTAAGCCCCACGCACTAAGCCCCACGCACTAAGCCCCACGCCCTCAGCCCAGTGCCATGACCTCAACGGCAGAGATCACATCCCTACGCTACGAAACCGCCACTGCCACCCTAGAGGTGACGGGACGACAAGCAGCCGTGTCCCGTTGGTCCGATCGCCCTGTAGTTCAGCCCCATCGCTTTCGGCTTCAGCTTCTCCCCAGTGCTGAGTTGGTGCCGCAGGGGGTGGAAATTCGTGGCGATCGCGCCCAGTTCCTTGCCCTTTGCACTGCGCTGGAGACCTATATCCAGGATCATCTGAGGGATCCCTTAAGGGGTGAGGAATCGCCCCCCGTTGCCCCTGGGGCGATCCGCACCCCCTCCCTCAGCCCCCAGGGATTGACCCGCCATCGTCTCCACCTCGGTTCTCTCCAGACCACGGATGGGGAATCTGTCCTGTTTCTTAGTAGTCTGCAACTGGCGGATCTGGCATCCCTCTCGGGTCAACTGGATCAACAGGTTCGGTTGCTACCTGTGACCCTGACGGCCAAAGCTCGATGGTCTCGAACCGGCCTTGGGCTAGCGCACCCTTGGCAACGGTGGGGATCCCTCGCTGCCGGATTAATCGCAGTAGTGGGGGTGGCTTCTCTGTGGCCGTCTCTGCAACAGTCTCCCAACCTTGCGCCCACTGCTAGCCAAGAGTCCCTCAGTACGACCGTGGATCCCGTAGACACCCTGCCTGAAGTTGCCCTAGGCACGGATTCAGAAGCAGACGCAACAGGGGAAAATCAGGGTGATCGGGTCGGGGCTGCGCCAGCGGCGGAGGCTAGCCCTGATACGGCAAGAGCAGGTGCTCCCCAATCCCCTGCCAGTGGTGACACCACGCCACCGCGTCCCCGTTCCCCGGTTCCTCGCCCAGCACCTGTCGCTCCGGATGCTTCGTCGCCTGTCCCGCCGCCCGCCGCTGAATCTCCATCTGCATCTCCAGGCGACTCAGCAGACTCAGCGCCCGAAGCTACAACTTTTGCGGCCCCAAGTCCCAGCCAGCGGATTGATCCAGGGGCTGACTCCTCTCCCCAAGCCCTCACGGCATCCCCCCTCGATACCTTGGCCCAGACCATTGCTAGCAATTGGTCTCCCCCTACTGACCTCAAGGGAAATCTGGGGTATCGCCTTGCGATCGCAGCCGACGGCACCGTGGCGGAAATTACCCCGGTAGATGATCGATCAGCGGACTACCAAGATCAGATCCCGCTCCCCGAGGTCGGTACCCCAGTTCTCCCCAGGGGTAGGGCAACGACCCTGGGGGTCACCCTCTACCCCGACGGGAGTGTCACCGTGACCCCGGAAACGGAATAGGAATTAGGAGAGCAGAAATTTTTCAATGGCAGCAGCGGCCCCATCCACCTCCACGCTGGGGGCAACCCAATCGGCAACCGCCTGTACCGCTGCCGGGGCATCCCCCATGGCCACTGCTGTACCTGCATAGTGCAGCATTTCCACGTCATTAAAATTGTCCCCCACCGTCATCACCTGATCGGGGGAGAGGCCCATCAGATCCTCCGCCAAAAATTTCACGGCGGCTCCCTTGTGGGCCAAGGGATGGGTGGCTTCAAAGAAGGTTGCTACCGATTGGGTCAGGTACAGCTCCTCCGGGGGATATTGGCGGCGCAGTTGGGCTCGCATCGCCACCGTTTTCTCTGGATCAGGGCTGAGGGCCAGAAGTTTGGTGGTGTCTCGCGTTGGTCCCTGGGTGAGAAAGGCCAGCAAGTCTCCTACGGCCTGGGGCGTCACCTCCGATCGGGCGGCGTAGCCCTGGGTTTCCGGTAAGATTGCCCGCACATGGAGCTGGTCGTCAATGTAGAGGTGAATGGACAGATCCTGACGGATTTCTGAATCTTTGAGGGCCTGTAATAGGGCCAGGGCTAAGGCTCTGGGCAGGGGGGTATGGCGGTGGAGGGTCTGGGTGGTGGGATCCTTAATCAATGCCCCCTGGTAGGAAATCAGGGGCAGGGTCGAGCCCACGGCTTGGTGGAAGCGTAGGGCTGATCGATACATCCGTCCTGTCGCGATCGCAACCGCAACCCCCTGCTTCTGGGCTGCCGCGATCGCGGTCAACACCGTCGGCGTCACCTGGTTCGCCTCTCCAGAAATGGTGCCGTCGATATCTAGCACCAGCAGTCGAATCTTACCCATTGCGTCTCCCTGGAAACCCCATTACACCACCACCCATGCAGGCTCCATGGCTAAAACCGCCCGTACCTGTAACAAATTAGCGCCTATAGCCGTCAACACCCACAACAAAATCCTAGGGAAAGCCCCCCAAGGAGGAGATTAGGGCTGTTTTCATCCCTAGGAGTTTCGCTATGATAATCACGACTGGTAGGACGGGAAGGACATCAGCACAGGAGACCAAGGGTCTTTCAAGGTTACGGCAGCGGCTCAGGTCTCAGCTTCCAGGGGGATTTCGTCTTCTTTCTCCAGGGGCATCGGTTGCAACAGACTGAATGTATTCAAGTTGGCTTAAAGTTGGCAATGACCATGGCCTATGAGCCCTCCCTCCAGGAGTGGACAGCGGTATTGCAGATTGAATTGGAGCGATTGCGCCAAGAGAATATAGCGCTTCGTCACCAGGTTCATGATTTGGAACTGGCCCTACTGACTACCGCCGAACACGGTGACATCATTGAGGGGCAGCTTTACGAAACCAATACCAAACTCAAGACGGAGATTGTGGAGCGAGTCAAGGCCCAAGCTACTTTACAGGCCCTCCTACAAATCATTACCCACCAAAAGCAAGATCTAGAAATCATTGTGCAAACCATCATGGAGCACGGTGATATTTTGGACAATCAGTGGCATGAAAAATTCAACCTAGCCCTTCGTTTAGCAGATCTGGATGGACTGACTCAAATTCCCAATCGACGGCGGTTTGATCAGTGCTATGCGCAAGCTTGGCAAGAGGGGATAGAAAACCGGACTTCCCTAGCCCTAATTTTGTGTGACATTGACGATTTCAAAGGCTATAACGATACCTATGGTCATCTGGCTGGGGATGACTGTCTGCGCCAGATTGCTAAGGTTCTAAGCCATTGCGTCCAACGGTCTACGGATCTGGTGGCCCGCTATGGCGGTGAAGAATTTGTCATCCTATTGCCCCATACGGGTCTAAAGGGGGCCTTGTGCGTGGCGCGACGGATGCAAAGTGCGATCGCGGATCTCAATCTATCCCACGACGCCTCCATCGTAGCCCCCCATGTTACCTTAAGCATCGGTGCCGCCAGTATCACTCCCAGTCCCTCCAACCCTACCCATGAACTGCTAGCCGTGGCCGACCAGTATCTATACCTAGCAAAGAAACGGGGTAAAAATCAGATTGCCTATGCAGCATAAAGGCAGCGGTATAGTGACCAAAATTCGCCACAAAATAAGGAATTCCTTCTTTCCATCCTAGAACCCTGTCTCCAAAGAAACTTTGTTATAGATAGAAACTTCTAAATGAAAATGATCCAGTCTACTGAGATTGAAACCTATGGCGAGTTTGTAGCTCCCACTACGGATAGTGCGGAATATCTCACCATCCAGTTTTCACCCAACTTTAGCCCCCGCCAACGGCGCTGGCGTAATTATGGCCTTTCCGCTGATTTCCTGGGGGATTATTTCGCCAACTTTTTCCCTGGAACAGAACTCACCGATAGCTCGATTAACCAGCGCGACACGGTCAAGGCCGCGATCAGCTACATCGCCAATGAGTTATTGGAAAATGCCATTAAGTATGCCGATGCATCTATCCCTGAACCCATCATTGTCACCCTCTATTTAGAGGAGGAAAAAATTGTCTTCAACGTAAAAAATCACGCCAGAACAAATATTGCTGAAAACTACAAAACTTTTATAGAGACGCTATTAGCGGCGGAGGATATCGAGACATTGTACACCGCACATCTGGAGAAGGCTGCTTTGGGAGGTGGAGAATCCCACATGGGTATATTGACTATGATCAGTGACTACGGTGCCCGTTTTGCATGGCGATTCCATCCCAAAGCTGAAGATCCTAATACGGTAATGGTAGAGGTTTTGGTATATCTAGGTATGTGAGCAATTTTGTCAGGGGTGGTGCCCCTGACAAAATGCATGGACAATGGATGGATATTAGTAATGGGCAGGATTTAGGCCGTGGAAAAAATTCAAACAGAAGACTTTATAGCCCATCATGATGCTGATGCCCAGACCGTTTTTCTCCAAGGCTTTTTGCGGCTAAACGGGATTGAGGAGTATCAGCCCATCATGAGCCTGTTGCTCGGGGCGATTGATCAGACTACATCCTGCATTGTGGATCTGTCGAAACTGGAGTTTCTGAACAGTTCAGGCATTAGTATGCTATCCATGTTTGTCGTGCGGGTGCGCGATCGCGGCAATGTCAACCTAGTATTCCGGGGCTCCAACAAGGTGCTGTGGCAGACCCGCTCCCTGAAGAATCTCAAGCGCCTCATGCCCGCCCTCACCATTGATCTGTTGGATTAGGAGTCTCTGGAATTACGACTGTGTGGGATTAGAGTCAGTGTTGGAAGGTAGGGCATATTTAACAACCTTCCGTTTAGACAAAACATGGACTAGTATATGCTTTCCAATAGAGGAACAAGAAGATGTATGGATCGTTACAAAATTCCATGCTGTCTACAATGCAGAGCACGCCAGCACCAGTCATTGGGATGAGTGCTACAGAGTTGTGGTATACAGATCGACGTACTTACACCATTACCCGCATTAGCAAATCAGGGAAAACCTTTTGGATGGAGCATTCAGATGCATGTGATGGAAATTTTGAAATCCGTGTGTACTTCTCGAAGCCCAAAGAAAACTGGATTTCACAAGGCGGGCGCACTGTTTTGATAGGTGTCCATGATCCCTACACTGATCCGACGTTCTAGGATGACAAGGTTGAGAGTTCATGAATTTCAGAAAACTCTGGACACGAAATGAACTCATCATTGCAATGAATTTGTATTGCAAGTTGCCATTTGGTCAGCTTGATCATAGAAGACCCATCATCATGGAAGTTGCTGCAAAGCTGGGTAGAACGCCTAGTAGTCTAGCGATGAAGCTTGTTAACTTTGCCTCACTTGATCCAGTACAGCAAGCGCGTGGTATTCGAGGCTTGAGTGGGGCAAGTAAAGCCGATCGAAGGATCTGGGAAGAATTCACGGCAAATTGGGAGCAATTGGGAACGGAAAGTGAAGAGCGCTTCCAAGAATTGGTTGGCTTTGAATTCCATGATCTCAATCAATTGCTTGTCAGGCAAAAGTCTAAAACTTCCAAGCCAACTCCAACAAAACATCCTCCAAATCGAATTATAGAAGCAACAGAATCCCAGATTACAGCCAAAACTAGAATTGGACAGAGTTTCTTTCGGCAAATGGTTTTGTCATCATATGGAAATCGTTGTTGTATCACTGGAAATCCCATCCCAGAACTGTTAATTGCAAGCCATATTATTCCTTGGCATAAACAATCAGAACATCGTCTCAATCCTCAAAATGGGTTATGCCTTGCGCGTACTCATGATGCTGCATTTGATCAAGGGCTAATTACATTTGATGAAAATTATAATTTGCTTTTAAGTCGCTATCTTCAAGAGTTTTTGCCTGAAGAAACATTGGAGCGCAACTTTGTTGAATATGCAGGTAATCAACTACGTTTGCCAGAAAAGTTTCAGCCTGAACCGGACTTCCTTCGTTTTCATCGAGAAGAAGTCTTTCTTGGTGCTTGATTTACCAGTGACAAGTTAGACGGCACTGGAAATAGCAATGAAAATAGTGATTCCCACTTGGCTCGACTTTATCCATTCGGATTTGGGTGCAGCTCCGAAGACAAAGTCCTTTCCCTGCAAGGCTTCTGAATTTTCAGATGTCAGCCATAGGCATTAATCCTGGAAAAAGATCGGGCTACATCCTGTAAAACCCTTGGTGCTTCGTTCAGCGAATGCGGACCTTGGATAAAGTCGAGTTTAGGCCCGTAGCCCCATGAGATTGCAGAGCTTGTAAACGGCACGGGCAGCCACATTGCCATCCCAGTCCCCCGCCCCCACCTCCGACACATCGAAACCGATGAGGGTGCGGCCACTAGCAATCAGCGATCGCACTAAGCAAAAAACCTCCTCCAACTCCAGCCCACCGGGCACCGGCGTCCCCGTCCCAGGACAGAGCTTAGGATCCAGCCCATCTACATCAAAGCTGAGATATACCAGAGCCGGTAGGGGGGCAATAATCTCCTCACAGAGGGCTTGCCAAGGGGTGCCCTGATAGCGCCGCTGCTTCAGCACCGGGTCGTAGTGGGTAACAATGCGCCCCTGGGAAGCGTTAATTTTCGCCACCTCCCCATGGGCAATATCGCGGATGCCCACCTGCACCAATCGCGACACCTGGGGCAACGCCAGCACATTGCTCATGATGGAAGCGTGGGAATAGGGAAACCCCTGGTAGGCATCCCGCAAGTCGGCGTGGGCGTCAATGTGGAGAATGCCGAAGTCCGGGTATTGCTGGGCCAGGGCTTGAATTGCCCCCAGGGGAACGCTGTGGTCACCGCCGATCACCCCCACCCGTTTTCCCAGCCCCAGGGCACGCTGGGTTTCCCCCCGCAACCAGGTATTGACCTGTTCTCCAGCGCGATTGACCTGGGCCAGGGCCGCTTCCAAGTCTGGATTGCCCGCGATCGCAACTCCCTGCTCCATCGCCTGAATCACCCGACTGGCCTCCCGGCGTCCGGCATCACTCCTCTGGCGAATCCAGTCCGGCATCGGTGGCATGTAAATACCCTGCTGCCAACCATCGGGATTATCCAGATCGTAGAGATCGAGCTGGGGCGATGCCTTCAGCACCGCCCCCGGCCCGTCAGCGGTACCCTCGTGGTAAGACACCGTCACCTCCCAGGGCACCCCAAAGATGATGATGCCCGCACTGTCGTAGTCAAAGGGCAACCCATAGAGGTTGCCATTATCAAGGCCGACTCCACTGGGGTCAAAGGTTTGGAGAATCGTTTCACGGGGGGGCATGGGCAAGCCTACCGAGTCAGCAGGGTGCGGATGAAGGTGGGCAGGCAAAAGGCTGCTTGGTGAATGTCAGCGTTGTAGTATTGCAGATTGTGGGTCTGGGCAAACTGGGCAGCGCGATCGCGATCCAGATTCTCTACCGGATGGATACCCGCCTTGGCGCAAAAGGCAAAACTCCACATCCCCGTAGGGTAGGTGGGGATAAAGGCCAAGTAGCAATGGACCTGGGGCGAACCAAAGATGTCTTGGAGACAGTGGTTAAGGTCCACAAAGGCAGGCTGGTTAAAGCGGGGGGATTCACTCTGGGCCGTCATCAACCCCCCCGGTCGCAGACAGCGATGGACATCAGCGTAGAAACTATGGCTAAATAACCCCTCCGATGGCCCCACCGGGTCGGAGGAATCCACCACAATTAGGTCATAGGCATCAGCGGGGGACTGTTTTACAAAATCAATGCCGTCCCCAATGATCAGATTCAATTTAGGATCATCCAGCCCCGAAGAGAGGGAAGGGAGATATTGCCGAGAGGCCCGCACCACCACTTCATCGATTTCCACCATGGTGATGGATTCCACCGTAGAATGCTTGAGGATTTCCCGGACACTACCCCCATCGCCACCGCCGATCACCAGCACGTCTTTGATATCGGGACGGCTGATCATGGGGACATGAATAATCATTTCGTGGTACGCCTTCTCGTCCTTCTCTGAGCACATCACCATGTTGTCAACGGTGAGCATTTTACCGTACTCAAAGGTGTCGAAAATTTCCACGGTTTGAAAGGGAGATTTTTCGCGGAAAACCCGATCCCCTTTGTGGCGAATGGAGAGGGCAATATTTTCGTTGCGATCGGTGAACCACACACTGCGGCTATGGCGCGGGGCGACCAGTTTTTGGGTGGCGTCATCCCGCAATTCCCCTAGGTCCACTTCAGAGCGCTCTAGCAGTTCCAGTTGACCGCGATTCAGCTCAATGGCCGACCCGTGCTCTGCTTCAAAGGCGGCTTTCAAAATCTCGTAGGAGGTCCAGGGATTGACGGAATAGCCACAGGTGAAAAGATCGACCGCCGCATAGCGATATTCTGGCCATGTGTGGATGGCAAGGTGACTTTCTTGAATTACCACCACCCCCGATACGCCAAAGGGGGAAAAATGGTGGAACACGGAGCTGATGATGGTGGCTCCTGATTCCTTCGCAGCGGATAACATACTGGATTCGATGCGAGGGACATCATTCAAGACTTCGGAGGAGCAGCCATAGAATTCCACCAAGATGTGACGGCCAAGTGAGTTCATTGTGATTTTATACACCTCCAAATAATGTAAGCGAATCAGTTAGGCATTCAGTCAATTCTTAGCTGTATCTCTACAGGGAACCTTGAACATAATAGATGGGTTTAAGGATTGTGTCGCACAAAAGTCTCATAATCTCCTTGTCCATTCTCAAGTGGAGTCAGGATATTCTCAATAAGGCCGATTTGTCGAGAGACTCTAAATGATATAGCGATCCTGAATAAACTTTAAGCAAGTGTCTTCGTGGTTTTTCTCCTAGTGGAGACGCTGCACGTCTGACCGCTGTGCGGATAGTTCTTGGCTTTGCCACCCCAGTAGGTCTAGGTGACATCTGTAGTCTTATTTCGGGGAGTTGGGATAAAACCCGCTAGGGCGGCCACCCAGCCCCAACCCGAGATGGCTTTCTCAGCTTAGGCTCAAGCGCCTCTCAGCATTGGTCGGCATCTTAGAAACAGAGAGCAGTCTGACCCAGCTCTCTGTTTCTTTTGCCCAGGGCACCCCCATTTATGGCTCACCCCCATTCTGCCGATGGTCTTCACCCATCCACCCATCTACCCACCCATCTACCCATCCACTCGCTCATCCTTGCCGTCATCCTTGCCGCCCTGGCCCTGCTGGTTTGGCTACTGCTCAAGGATCAAACCGCCCTGTTTACCCCCGCTGGGCTGAGGCAGGCAGTAGAACACCTGGGCCACTGGGGGCCAATGCTCTACATTGGGACTCTCGCCCTGTCGGTGGTCATCAGCCCCATTCCGGGTGCGCCCTTGGTGGTAATGGGCGGGGTGATGTGGGGGCCAGTGGCCGGGGTTTACGCTGTGGTCGGTGGCTTTGCCGGTGGTCTGATCGCCTATGCGATCGCGCGCACCCTGGGTCAGGCGGCGGTGCAGAAGCTCACCGGGCGATCGCTCACCCTTGCCGCCGAGGGCGAAGATATTGGAACTGGGCTGGTGCTAGTCAGCCGCCTGCTGCCGGTTCTGCCCTTTGGCTTTTTGAGCTACGGCTGGGGCATGGCCAACGTTCCGGCTCGGTCTTATGCGATCGCCACCCTAGTAGGTATGACGCCACCCACACTGCTGTTGAGCTATTTGGGTGAGAACTTTACCGCTCAAGCGTCTGGGACACTGGTCTTGACCGCAGTGGTGCTGCTGTTGCTGGTCGGCCTTCCCCTACTACGGCGCGGTGCTCCCCTCAATCTGCAAGATCTGATCCAGATGAGGAACACCCTCCCAATTCTAGTTAGATTTCATGATTAAAGTTCCCGAGTATCTGATTTCTCAGCAGCGGCTATATGCCGTAGAGGCGGATGAGGCCACCTATGTAGAGTATGTTCAGCTCCATCGGCAAACTCGCAAAGTTGTTGAGGTGACGAAGCATACCCTGATGGTGACTCTCCAGGGTGAAAAAATCGTCCATACCGCCCATAGTGATTATCATCTAGCGCCCGGTGCAGCGATCTTTCTGGGTAAAGGGGCCTATGTCACCTCAGAATTGCTGGCGGCGGACAATAAAGCTTACCAAGCCCTACTCTTTTTCTTGGATGACGGGTTTCTAAACACCTTTATTACTGAAAGCAATCTCCTCCCTTTAACAGAGCTTACGTCCGAAAAATTAGGTAATTTTCAAAATGATCCTATTGTTTTTTCCATCGTAGTTTCGCCCTTTCTCAAAGCTGGAGTAGACTCTCTTTTGCCTCACTTTACCCATCAGTCGATATATAGCAAACACCTGGTCAAGCTAAAACTCTATGAAGTCTTGCTCAGCCTGTTGGAGACCAGTGCGAAACCAGCGGTTTTCAGCTTGTTAGCCGCGATCTCAGCCCAGCAACCTCTCGACCTAAAATCCTTCATGGAAAGGCATTTTACCGAGCCCTATACTTTGCCTCAGTTTGCCACCGCCACCGGGCGTAGCCTCACGAGCTTTAAGCGAGACTTCGCTGATTTATTTCACGACACTCCCAAGCGATGGATTACCCAAAAACGGCTGGAGCGTGCCCATTTATTACTCAGCAGAACCGGCAAACCCGTGACTGAGGTTTGCTATGAGGCGGGATTTGCCAACCTGTCTCATTTCATCGTTCTATTTAAAGAGAAATATCAAATTACGCCCAAGCAGTTGCAACAGAAGGTGGGCTCGAACCATCGATTCCAAACGGTAGCCCTAGGGAACTAAATTCAACAAAAAAAAGCCTGAATCTGGGAGTTTTAAGTGAGGATGTTGGCTAGGCTTGATTTACGTCAACACCACCAGTAATAGAAGGAACAATACCATGATGCTCTGGCGATCCAAACGACTCCATCCAAGGTTGAAATCTGTCGTCAGTAGCGCCGGATTGTTGCTGCTGTTGTCAGCTTGTGGTGGGGCTCAACTCTCTACCTCACTGGTTCCTGTCCCTACTTCGACCTCTCAAGGAGACCCTCCCATGTCTGAAACATCGATTCTCATTGTCAATGCTGTGGTGAACCCTGCCGAAGCTGCGGCGCTAGAGCAGTATTCAACCCAGGTGACGGCTCTCTTTAAAGCTGCTGGGGCAACACCCTTGGGCCGCTACCGCCTAATCGAACCAGTGTTGGGCGATCGCCATCCTACTCTGGTGGTAATGATGGAGTTCCCGTCCGATCAGGCTATTCGTGAGGTTTTTGCCAGCGAGACCTATCAACAGTTGACCCCTGAACGGGAGAAGGCGTTTGAAACCTTAGAAGTGTTTATTGCTCGCTAACGCGCAAGGGCAGCATGATGCGTACCGTTGTACCAGCCTCGGCGGTGGACTCAATAGCAACCTTCCCGCTGTGGGCAGCCACAATCCGCTTGACGATCGCTACCCCCAGACCATTGCCTCCCAGCTTGGTGGTAAAAAAGGGCTGCCCCAGCTTGGCCAATACCTCTGGGGGAATGGGGTCACCACCGTTATGGACGCTAATGCACACGGCCTGGGGGAGTGAGGTAATGCACCAAGTCACAGTATCACCAGGGGCAACAGCTTCGCAGGCGTTGCGTACCAGGTTGATAAACACCTGCTTAAGCTTGTCGGCATCGCCGTCTATCCATGCTTCGGGCAGGTCAGATTCCAACACCAGCGATCGCCCCTCCACCGCCAGCAGTTCTGTCAGCCGAGGTTGGATATCCTGGCAGAACGCTGTTAGGTCAAGGGGTTTGGCCTCTAGAACCGGCTCGCGGGCATACTGCAAAATCTCACTCAACAACTGCTTCAGGCGATCGGCCTCCTCTAAGGCTAGGTCAAGCCGCCGTTGAGCACGGTCGCTCAAATCCATATCTCGAAAGGACTCTAGCCCCATCAGGATAGTGGTCAACGGGCTGCGCACCTCGTGCACAATCATGGCCGCTAGTTCACCAATTTCCGCCAAGCGCTCCATGGCGGCCTGGGCCTGCTTGCGCTCGGTAATGTCGCGCACCATAGAAATAATGCAATCCTGACCATCTAGTGAGACGACTGCCGCCGAAATTTCTGAGGGGACTGTAACGCCTGATTTCGTCATACAGGAGAGTTCGTTAGTCCAGCCGTGGCCCTGTTGCAAAACGGTAAGGCCGAAGGTCTGGAACTTAGATAGCTCGTGGGGATGAATTGAAGACACTGCCACAGAATTCAACAACTCCTCACGGCTGTAGCCCAAGAGTTTACTGGCTTTGGGGTTGGCTTCAAGAATACGATCGCCCTTTGGATCAATTACAAAAATAGCATCGTTAGAATACTCAAAAATCTTGCGCAATCGCTGCTCACTAGAACTCAGGGCCTCTACCGTCTGCTGCTCTAGCCGGTCTAGCTGCTGCTCCTGTGCAGAGGACGATTCTGCCATCGGGTTAGCCATCATTGAAGGTGGGCTTCCCTACCGTAGCAGATCACCAAAAGTGGCCCAAAGTCTGGAGCTTGGACCACTTTTGGTGCTTATGTTTTAAGGGGAGGTGAGGGGTGATCAAAGGCCGTACACTAGAGCGTTATCCTAGCCTCGGCAATGCTCCATCACCATTGTCCCCAGTGCACTGGTCAATACTGAACTGATATTAAGCTTGGCGCTGAGCACGGTTGTACTCTTGAAGCTCCATTAGGGTAACTTCGCCATCGCCGTTGAGGTCGGCGGCGGGGTCATTGAAGTGGGTCTGACTGGCATTGGCGGTAGAGGCCATAGCCAGCGTAGACATGACCAGTACCAAACCAGAAAGTAGATAGCGTTTCATCGGGTTCTCCTTTGCAAAGGGATGAGCTTTGCTTGCTTTGTGGTCTATGGTTTCTATAATGCGGTGCCCCCCTGAGAGGCAGATAAATGTAGCGTAAGATACGCTTAGAGTTGTCTGAGAAAGAAATTAGGGTATCAACTCAAAGCGGGACAAATCTTCTGGGGAGGAGTTAGGAGCTAGAATTTAGTACCCTCCTGGCTCCTAACTCCTGAATTCCTCGAAGCCCATATTGTCTCGGCTTACGTTGATGCCGGGAATTCTTTGAGGGTGTTGTTGCCAGGGTCAGGGAAAATTCAGGCCGTTAACCTGTGCTAGGAGTCAAAAAAGCCCTGGAGTTATGATCTCCAGGGCAGTTTGGTGTGGACCTGGAGATCACTCTCCAGGGTGTTCGTGAGCGAACGATGAAAACCTAGGCCGCTACCGCCAACTGTTTGAGGGCTGCGACGATGCCCTCTGGGTCTTGCCGCTGCTGATAGTCAGTGTTGACAAAGGCGTGGACGATGGTGCCATCGGTGGCGACCACATAGGTGGCGGGCAGCGGTAGCTCAAAGCTGTCGTCGCCGTTGTAGGTTGGAATGTCGATGCCAAAAGAGTCATAGATAGGTCGCAGCGCTTCGGGTATCGTAAACACCAGACCAAATGCCTTGGCTACCCGATTTTTCTCATCGCTCAGCACCGGAAAAGCCAACTCGTACTTTTCCGCTGTCGATAGTGAGTTGTCAGGCATCTCCGGCGAAATTGCCACCAGGGTTGCTCCCTGGGCCTGAATCTCAGGCAGTGCCTGCTGCAAAGCCCGCAGTTCTAAATTGCAGTAAGGGCACCAGCTGCCTCGGTAAAAGCTAATCACCAGTGGTCCAGTTTTTAGCAAGGTGGGCAAGCTGACCCACTGTTTTGTGGCATTGGGCAGCGTCACGTCAGGAATTTTGTCACCGACATTTAGGCTCTGCGCCAGAATACTAGAATTGACTAAGGTTTCAGCCGCTGCGGTCATTTGAGCCTTAACGTCATCGGGCATTTGAGCTGCTATGTCAACAGCGAGGTTGGCTAGGTCTTGGGTTAACCCCATAGAAAAACTCCAAATTCGACGGTGTTCCATAAATCACTATATCGAGGTGAGATGAGAGTACCCTGAGCTGCGGCATCTAGTCATGGCTAATCGTGAGTTGCCGAGGTCTGACTCGCCGAATCTCCACACTAATTCCCTCGGCCCCCTCGTGCATCAAATCATCGACAAAGCTTGGCCAGTGACACTGAGCGGCTGGTTGGGTCACAAAGGGGCCAAAGAAATAGGTGCAGTTGGGCGCAGTTGTAGTGATTTCGACCCAGTAGGCTAACCCTAGGCGGTTGAGCCCATCGAGGAACCAGTCGCCCATAGGTCGCTTTACCAAGGCAGATCCAGGTTTCTCACCGGGGATATTCACGGGCGGCAATACCCACCACTGGGGTGTTTGGGGCTGAGGTGCATGGGGAGCCATAGCGTTGTATTAAACCTTAAATAAAAGTCTGCCAGGGTGTAGTCACACTACACCTGTTCCAGCCAGTCAAAGATGTCTTCTAGTTGGGCCAAAGAAACCAAGCCATACTGCCAAAGCACCATAGGCAACTGGTCAAAGATGCCATGGCAATGCCTAATCCGGCTCTTCCGGTCTGGCTATGGTGTTTCAAAAGGAAATACCCACGGCAACAAAGCTCTTAACTTGAAATTGTCAAAATTGCCAAAGCCATAACCTAATCTCTTGATCAACTTAAGCTTGTTATTTATTCCCTCCACAACCCCATTAGTTATTCTCAGTTCAAAGTATGATGTCACCTCATCAAACCATCGTTTAATCGTGCCACAACTCTGATTGAAAAATGTCGATGAATCCGCCATCCAGTCCAGTAACTTTAACGTCCCTTCTGCCCAATTCTCGAAGGATTCAAAGATTTCTCTGAACTCTTCTTTCAATCGATGCATCGTTGCTAATTTAGGGGATACTTCGCTCACTTCTATGAGCTTCTTCTTCTGTTTCTCATTCAAATTCCCTTCGTTCTTTAGTAACGCATACTTACTGCCATTAAGACCCTCTATGACGCGCTCCCTCTCAGCCTTTTTTGCGATCTTCTTGGCCGCTCTCTTCTCCGCTTTCCGTTCGTTATCTAACTCCTCATTGACGAGTTTGGTGACATGGAATCTATCCGCGACAATGGTCGCATTCGGCATCATCTCTTTTACCAAACTTTGGTAGGGCTTCCACAGGTCTATGCTCACCCCTTCAATCCCCTCAAGCACCTCTGGTCCCCATTGGCTAAGGACTTGGCGCAATCCCTCTTGTGTTCGTGAGGGTAGAAGGGTGATCGGCTGGTGCGTCTCTAGGTTCACTAGCACCCCATAATAGTTACCCTGACCTTTGACGACCGCTATCTCGTCTATCCCGAGATATCTAATCGGTTCTGGGCTCTCGGGTAAATACGCCTTTCCGGCATCCTTTATCATCGTCTCAATCTGCTCGTCACTCAGCCCTGTCCGAGCCGCCACACTGTGAATGCTACTCCCTAACACTTGGCCGACAATCTGCTTCGCTAGCCGCTGCGTATACAACCGCCTTTTCTTAACAAAGGCCAGTTCTTCGCTAAACACTTGTCCACATTCCTGGCACCAAAACTGGCGGCGATTGACTCGCAACACTACGGGCTGTTGATTCCACGGCAAATCCTCAATGTTATACCGATGATTCTCATGCAAATGACGACTTCGCTTCCCACACCGGGGACACTCTGCATCTCGGCGGGTGGGGCTAATTACAAAAAATAGCCCCACCCCATCTATCATTGTCATATCCTCTACTTTTGTCTCAGGAAGACCCAGTAGCTCTGTCAATTGCCTCGCGTCAGATTCTGTGATCATGGCGCTCACCCATATATGGCGACTTTCTCTCACCCTTTAATTCTAGCCAATCCCTTGTATATCAAACACTTCACGCCTTTCTAGCGTTTATTTCTCTCTCCATTTCCCCTGCTCAGTAGCCCTTTGTCCATAGCCAGACCGGAAGAGCCCCTAATCCCCACCTGCAAAGACTCGTAGGGAATACCTAAATCATCAGATAAATAATCGATCAAGTCCTGATGTTGAAGGGGCGATCGCATCGATGAAATCCCGATCTGGTAGTAGCTTACGGAAGATATATTATTATTTTTTGGAGATCACAACTCCAAGAGGCATTGTAAACAATATTTTCTTACCCTATCCAGAACATCAACAGTCATAGAGAAGAATGATGCCTCAGCCTCTAAAACTGTATTACTAACCATAAACCACTATCTATGGGCCTAACTTAATCTTCCCTGAGAACTTTATGAGAAACACTAAAATAAATATTTATAGCAATTCCCTAATGTATGAGGGATACCTCAACTTAATGACACTTCGGCGAACAAGGGGTTTAAGCCCCTTGTCTATCCTTAACCCGAGGGAGAACCGCTATAGTTATATGAAACGCTTTTTCAATCGATCGCTATAGCGTTTCTCAATCAGGAAAACTTTGATGGGTTGGAGATCCTCAAAATTTTCCTGTGCCCATTTCCCCTAGGTGTGGCCTTTCTGCGGTGCATTGCCTCGCGTTTCGCAAGCGACATAAAAGGCAAAGCCACGCCTTAGCATTATGCACTCCACGAAACTTCTTTTCCTAGTTCCCAGGCTCTGCCTGGGAATCTTCACCGAGGCTCTGCCTCGTCATTAGAAGACAAGAATATTTCTGCCGTCGAGTACTAAACCTTGCCCAAGTCCAGAAGTGGAGTTTCCTCGTTGGGGAAACTCCACTTCTGGACTTGGTATAGTGCTGGACGGCTTAAATACTCTAATCGTTCTATCGTGGCACACCTCGGCCCCTCATCCTAGCCCTCTCCCCCTGGGAGAGGGGACCAGAAAATGTTGGGCTGGTGCGACGATGATAGCTAAACTTATGCCGTCGAGTACTAGGCTAACTAGTACTCGACGGCAGACTTTTGCTATGAGTCAGGGAGTTCACCCCCTGGTGGTTGTGGCCGGAGTCTTCTAAGCCAATTGGTCAAAAATCAAGGGATTGAGGTGGCTTCCGGATAGGGTCTAGGGGACTGGTTAAACTAGGAACGCCAGCAGGGTGTGCTTGGGCAAGCTTAATTGATTGTAGGCTATGGCTTTTTCTCCCTCTCCGGTGCGGGGGTGGCGCTACCTGGCTTTGGTGGCGCTGGTTTCCATCACCTATTTTTTAATGGCTCGGTTGTCCATCATTGCCCTGGGTATTGAGGCTAGGGCGTCTCCCCTGTGGCCTCCGGCGGGCATTGCCTTGGCCGCTGTGTTGCTGGGGGGACGGCAGCTTTGGGTCGGGGTGGCTTTGGGAGCCCTGGGGGTGGCACTGTCCTTTGGGGTGCCTTGGTGGAGTGCGGTGCTGGCGGTCCCCGGTAATGCCTTGCAGGTGATTGCTGGGGACTGGTTGCTGCGGCGCTACGGTTTTGATCCTTCCCTGCGACGGGTGCAGGAGGTGCTGAAGTTTTTGCTCTTGGCGATTCTATTGACGCCGATGGTGAATGCTACCTATGGCACGTTCCATGGCTACTGGGTGGGTACGGTGGTGGCGGGGGAGGTGGTGAATAACTGGGTGTTGCTCTGGTTGGGGGACGGCATGGGGATTTTGGTGGTGACCCCAGTGCTATTGGTGTGGCTGGGGAGCAATGGTGGGCGCAGTTATCCCCTAGGAACTAGAACGACCCTCAAGGGCCACCATGGGTTTCTGCCTCAGCGCCGAGAAACCCGTGGTGGGTTGTCCCTGCCCCCACAGCCCCCGGCGTGGAAACTGGAGGTTTCCCTGTGGCTGGGGATGCTGCTGAGCATTAGCTGGATCGTGTTTGGCTCTACTACCGGCAGCGCGATCGCAAATTATCCCCTAGAGTATCTCCCCTTTCCCTTTGTGGTGTGGGCGGCGTTGCGTCTGGGGATTCGGGGCACGGTGCTGTGTAGCCTGCTGGTGTCCATTGTGGCGGTGATTGGGGCGGTGCTGAGCGGTGGCCCCTTTATCACCAAGGCCGATGGCAATCTAGAGCAGGCTATTCTGCTGATGCAAGCCTATATTTCCGTAGTGGGGGTGACGGCTCTGGTGCTGGCGGCCACCGTGGCGGAACGGCAGGAGAGCGAACGCTTGCTGATGCAGAGTGAGGCCAGTCTGGCCAATGCCCAGCGGATTGCCCGCATTGGCAACTGGGATTTGGCGCTGGCTCCGGGTACCCCCGCTGATGTCGGGATGCAGTGGTCGGAGGTGCTGTACCGCATTTTGGGTTACGACAAAGACACCACGGCGGCGAATCGGGAGTTGTTTCTCCAGCGGGTGCATCCTCAGGATCGGACCCTGGCGGAGAATGCCTTTCGCACAGCCCTGGACAATCTCACCCCCTACAGCTTGGACTATCGCCTACTGCTGCCGGATGGCACCGAACGCACCGTGAATGAGCAGGTGGAAATTCACCCCGCTGGGATGACGGGCACCGTGCAGGATATTAGCGATCGCAAACAGGCCGAGGCTGTTCAGCGGGAAAGCGAAAAACTCAGAACCACCCTGTATCGCTACATGACCCAGGATCTGGCGGAGCAGTTGCTCCAGAGTGGCCATACCAATCTGGGGGGCGAGCGCCAGTTTGTCTCCATCCTATTTTCCGACATTCGCGACTACACCACCCTGACGGAGACCTTGGAACCCGAGGCGGTGGTGGCCTTTCTCAATACCTATTTTGAGAGCATGGTGGATGGGATTTTTGCCCACAAGGGCACCCTGGACAAGTTTATTGGCGATGCCATTATGGCGGTGTTTGGGTCTCCCATTGCCCAAACCGACCATCCTCAACGGGCAGTCGAGACAGCTTTGGAAATGCGGCAACGGCTGCGGCATCTCAATCACCAGCGTCAAGTGGCGCAAGAATCCCTCATCAAAATCGGTATCGGCATCAACTCCGATTATGTGATCACGGGCAATATTGGCTCTAGTAAACGCATGGAGTTCACCGCCATCGGCGATGGGGTCAACCTCAGTGCCCGCCTAGAAAGTGCCACCAAGCAGTATGGTTGTGACATCATCATTAGTGAAAATACGTACCAACGGTGTAGCAACCTCGTGGTCCGAGAGCTGGATTACATCTGTGTTAAGGGCAAGCACCTGCCGGTCCACATCTACGAACTCGTGGGCTTGGCATCGGATTTCCTCTCGGATCAGCAGTATCAGGTGATGGATCTGTACAGGCAAGGGCGAAAATACTATCTGGATCGGGATTTTGAAACTGCGATCGCATCTTTTAACGCCGTCCTCGCTATTTCCCCCCAGGATCAAGCCGCCTCCCTCCAGATCCAACGGTGCCATGATCTGCTGCAACATCCTCCCCGAGAGGATTGGGATGGCTCTTGGCAGCTCACAATGAAATAAGGCTATTTCCATCCCCCGTATTCCATCGCCCTTCCCCATGACCCTTCCCCCCCAGTCGGTTTCTGCCCCTGCGCTCCCATCCTCATCGGCGGCAGAGAGTCTACTGTCGGAGGCCCCCATCGCCACCCTGGTGGTGGGGGCGGGGTTGGCGGGGTTGGTGGTGGCCTATCGACTGCGGCAGGCGGGGCAAGCGGTGACGGTGGTGGAGGCCCGCGATCGCGCTGGAGGGCGGGTACTAACGGTGCCCCAAGCCCTGGGCACTGCGATCGCAGCGGAGCTAGGGGGAGAAGCCTTTGACTCTGGCCACATTGCCAGCCTTACCCTAGCCCAGGAACTCGGCTTGCCCATGACCGATCTCTGGGCCACGGCTCCCCCCAGTGACGGCGGCCTTTGCTGGTTTGATGGCCAATCTTGGGATCGCACGGCTCTGATGGCGGAATTCACCGCCGGGATGCAGGCCCACGCGGCTGACTGGGAGGCGGTGCAGCAGTTTATGGCCGACGGGGTGAGGACGGCGGTGATAGCAGCTCTAGATGCCCTGTCCATTCCCGCCTATCTGGACCACATGGGGCTATCGGCACCCCTCCAGCGCTGGGTCTCCGTAGCCTATACGATCAAATACGGCATGGAAGCGGCTGAGCAGTCCAGCCTGAATCTGCTCTCCTTTTTCCGCAGTTCAGCGGACTGTGAGGAATTATTTGGCGGCAGTGATGAACGCTTCTATCTGCGGGGGGGCAATGGCCAATTGCCCAGCGCCCTAGCGGCGCAGGTGGCCGACGCCCTGGTGTTGAACACTGCCCTGACAGCTTTGGAAACAGCTCCCGAGGGGGGCTATTGGGCCACATTGCAAGCCCCGCTGGAGCCCCCGCTGGAACAGGGGACAACCATCCACCGGGTCAAGTGCGATCGCGTCGTGCTGACCATCCCCTTCTCCGTCCTCCGCTCCATTCCCCTAGACCTAGACCTGCCGCCCCAACAGCGCCGCGCGATCGCGGAATTGGGCTACAACACCCCCACCAAAGTCATTACCGCCTACGATGCCAAACCCTGGCAACATCGGGCCAGCCAGGGCGTAGCCTATACCGATCTGCCCCTACGCCACTGTTGGGAGGCCAGCGACAGCCTCCTGACCCCAGGCGGCGGTTTACTCGTCGCCTATCTAGGGGGTAAAACTGGACAGGCGGCGTCAGACAACAGCCTAGAGGGGGCAACTGCTGCGGTGCTCCAAGACCTAGGGGAAATTTTTCCAGAACTCATGGGTCACCATCTCCCCGTCGGTAGCCTCCGCAGCCCCTGGCTCACCGATCCCTACAGTCAAGGGGCCTATTCCTGCTATCGGGTGGGTCAGTGGACCGCCTTCTACGGCTGGGAGGGACAACGGGCGGGCAATGTTTGGTTTGCGGGGGAACATTGCTCCCGTCGCTACCAGGGCTATATGGAGGGAGCCTGTGAAACTGGGGAACAGGTCGCCCTAGAGATTTTGATGGACCTATCGCGTTAGACCTCCGAGGTTTAGTCTAGGACGACCTGTATCCTTCCTGTACTATCTGGGGCAATATTGATTCCGGAGGCGGAAAATCCCGATGAAACCGGGGGTTTCCCGTGCGAAACTTGCAAATAACACCCTGTGGTCCATCGAGGAGACGGTAATGGCGCTTGAGTATCCCGACAATCTGAAATACCTGGACACCCACGAGTACGTGCGTTTAGACGAAGACGAAGACATTGTCACCATCGGGATTTCCGCCTTTGCCATTGACCAACTCGGGGACATCGTGTTTCTAGAACTCCCTGATGTGGGGGACAGCGTGGAAAAGGGCGAAACCTTTGGCACGGTGGAGTCTGTGAAGGCGGTGGAAGATCTCAAGTCTCCGGTTACAGGGGAAGTGCTAGAGCGCAACGATCCCTTGTTGACTGTGCCTGAACAGATCGCAGACGACCCCTATGGGGATGCTTGGCTGATCAAGGTGAAGGTTGAGAACCTAGATGACCTTGACGATGCCATGTCCGCTGAAGAGTATAAGGACCAGGTTGAGGGGTGAGGGAGTGGGGGAGTGGGGGAGTGATGGGGTGATGGGGTGATGGGGTGTTGGCGAAGCCTGCCCGAAGGGCTTAGGGGTGATGGTGATAGGAATTTTGAGTTTTGAGTTTTGAATTTTGAATTCAATTGCTTGCCCTGTTCGCGTAGCGGCTCCGCAGGAGCAACCTAGTCGTAGGGTGGTTGCCCTTGTTGCCGGGTGCCCCGGTGTTGGCGAAGCCTGCCCGTTGGCGAGGAGCCTGCCTTTGGCATAGGGCTTAGGAGTAGGGGCGCGGTTTCCGCGCCCAATGCAGGATGTCGCTGTAGGGGCGCGGTTTCCGCGCCCAATGTAGGATTGCCTGGTGATGGGGTGGGTGATATTGGGCGGGTGGTGGGGTGTTATTGGATTGCCGGTCCCAAAGGTCAATCTAGGGCCAGAATGATTCTCCGCAGGGTGAGCCTCCCCAGAGCAAATAACAGTGGCCTCGGTTGTGTTACACAATATGTAGACCTGACTGACTGACCTAGATTCAATTCACCCATCTAGATTCAATTCAACTCATCAATAGAGAGGCCCATGGCGGATCTGCTGCGCGATCACACGTCGGATATCCCAAGAGGAGAGCCCCCCGCAATGGCCTCCCATACCCCTAAAAATGAACAGCCGACACCCCCAGCAGATCCGGTAACCTCCCCATTCCCCCAGACGACATTCCCCGAGGATGCCTTCGCGGACCGCCACATTGGCCCTAGTCCAGAGGACATTCAAGCCATGGTGGCGACCCTGGGCTACGACTCCCTGGGGGCGCTGATGGATGCCATCATCCCGGCAGGGATTCGCCTGGGTCGGTCTTTGGCATTAGCTGAGGGACTGGGGGAGCAGGCGGCGCTGAAATCCCTAGGTGCGATCGCAGATCAAAACCAGGTCTGGCGGTCCTATTTGGGGCTGGGCTACCACAACACCATCACCCCCCCGGTGATCCAGCGCAATGTCCTGGAAAATCCCGGTTGGTACACCCAATACACCCCCTACCAGCCAGAGATTGCCCAGGGTCGCCTAGAAGCCCTGCTGAATTTCCAAACCCTGGTAACGGACCTGACGGGCTTGGAGATTGCCAACGCCTCCCTCTTGGATGAAGGCACCGCCGCCGCTGAGGCCATGACCCTCAGCTTCAACGCCCGCAAGCAAAAGGGGGTGAAAACCTTCTGGGTCTCCGCCGCCTGCCATCCCCAAACCCTAGAGGTGGTGAAAACCCGAGCCCTGCCCCTGGGCATTGAGGTAATCGTGGGGGACCACCGGGAATTTGACTTCCAAACCCCCATCTTCGGAACCCTGCTCCAATACCCCGCCACCGACGGCGCAGTATACGACTACAGCGAGTTCGTCACCCAGGCCCACGCCGCTAAAGCCCTCGTCACCGTCGCCGCTGACCTCCTCAGCCTGACCCTGCTGAAGCCGCCCGGAGAATTCGGTGCAGATATCGCCGTGGGCAGCACCCAGCGCTTCGGCGTCCCCCTAGGCTACGGGGGTCCCCACGCCGCCTACTTTGCCACCCAGAACACCTTTGCCCGCAAGCTGCCCGGTCGCTTGGTGGGAATTTCCAAAGACACCTACGGCAAGCCCGCCCTGCGCCTTGCCCTGCAAACCCGCGAGCAGCATATCCGCCGCGACGCCGCCACCAGTAATATCTGTACCGCCCAGGTACTCCTGGCGGTGATCGCCAGCATGTACGCGGTCTACCACGGCCCCGAGGGTCTGCGGCACATCGCCACCCGCATTCACCACCACGCCCTCACCCTGGCTGCCGCCCTCACCGAAGCGGGCTTTTCCCTAGGGCCAGATCCGATCTTTGACACCCTGCGGGTCACCGTCGGCGATCGCCAAGCTGCCATCCTTGACCGCGCCGCCGCCCACCGCATCAACCTACGGGTTCTAGATCCCGAAACCCTGGTGGTAGCCCTCGACGAAACCGTCACCGAAGTCGATGTCCAAGACCTGATCACCGTTTTCACCGGCCACCCATCCACCCCCCCACCGGTCACCCGGCAACAAGGGCAACCACAAGGGATTGCCCCTACGAAATCTCTCCAATACCCCAATACCCCAATACCCCAATACCCCACCTCCCTCCTCCGTCCTCCCTCCTCCCCCTACCTCACCCATCCCGTATTCCACCGCTACCACTCCGAAACGGAGATGCTACGGTATCTGCATCGACTCCAGGCCAAGGATCTCTCCCTGACGGCGGCGATGATTCCCCTGGGATCCTGCACCATGAAGCTCAATGCCACGGCGGAGATGGTGCCCATCACCTGGCCGGAGTTTGGCCAAATTCATCCCTTCGCTCCCCTAGCCCAAACCCAGGGCTACCAGCGGCTGTTTCAGGATTTGGAAACCTGGCTGGCGGAGATTACCGGGTTTGCGGGCATTTCCCTCCAGCCTAATGCCGGAGCTCAGGGGGAATATGCGGGTCTGCTGGTGATTCGGGAATACCATCGTCAGCGCGGCGATCACCACCGCACTATCTGTCTCATTCCTGAGTCGGCCCACGGAACCAACCCCGCTAGCGCTGTCATGGCGGGGATGACGGTGGTGGCGGTGAAGTGCGATCGCGATGGCAACATTGACGTAGCGGACCTGCGAACCAAGGCGGAAAAACACGCCGATACTCTGGCCGCCCTGATGGTCACCTACCCCTCCACCCACGGCGTCTTTGAAGAGGGCATTCGGGACATCTGCGACCTGATCCACACCCACGGCGGCCAAGTCTATATGGATGGGGCCAATATGAATGCCCAGGTGGGTCTCTGTCGCCCCGCTGACTTTGGGGCCGATGTGTGCCACCTAAATCTGCACAAGACCTTCTGCATTCCCCACGGCGGCGGTGGTCCCGGTGTTGGCCCCATCGGCGTTCAGAGCCACTTGCAACCCTTTCTCCCCGGCCATAGCCTGGTGGCACAGGTGGGGGGCGCGCAGGCGATCGGCTCGGTGACCTCTGCCCCCTGGGGTAGCGCCAGTATCCTACCCATTTCTTGGATGTACGTGGCCATGATGGGGGCGGCGGGACTGAAGCAGGCGACGGCGGTGGCGATCCTGAATGCCAATTACATTGCTAAACGCCTAGAGGGCCATTACGACATTCTCTATACGGGGAAAAATGGCCTGGTGGCCCACGAGTGCATTCTGGATCTGCGCCCCTTTAAGCAATCGGCTCAAGTCGGGGTGGAGGACGTGGCCAAACGGCTAATCGACTACGGTTTCCATCCCCCCACCATGTCCTGGCCTGTGGCAGGGACAATCATGGTAGAGCCAACGGAGAGCGAGGCGAAAGCAGAGCTGGATCGCTTCTGTGAGGCCATGATCGCCATTCGTGAGGAGATCCGCGCCATTGAAGCGGGTCGGGCCGATCGGGACAATAATCTGCTGAAGCGGGCTCCCCACACGGCGGAGGATCTGGTATCCGCCTGGGATCGTCCCTATGAACGGCGACAGGCGGTATTTCCCACCGCCTGGACCCAAAATGCCAAGTTCTGGCCAGCAGTGAATCGCATTGACCAAGCCTACGGCGATCGCAATCTCCAATGCGCCTGCCTCCCCATGGATGCCTACGGACCAGTGGACTCCTAGAGTCATGACAACCCTCATCCCTGTCAGCAAACCCATTAGTCAACTTCGCCTTACCCCCGGTAGCTATGAACGCATGATTGGGCGACGCAAACTTCAGCCAGATGATCCGCCGCCTGATTTGGCCATTGAAACCGATGTCACTTCGCTGACGACCATTACGGCTTATCGCGCGATCGCAGTCCCCGAGGTTTGGATCTATGCCGATGGAAATTTGATTATCCATACCCTGCAAGCCGGAGACTATGTCCAGTCAGAAGCCAGTCCCCTCTTCCCAGGGTTGCCCATTGTTCCATGGATAAAGCAAGCGGTTAGCCGAAGCTGGACGGTGGGCAGTTTACAGGCACTAGAGGAGCTAGAAGCGTGCTTCCAGCAGTTTCAGGAAAATGCCCCCCTTCAGTGATGGGTTAAGCTCCGTGCTGAGCGTTGGCCAGTATGGCGGCAGACCTGGCTACACTAAACCTATCCCCACCCTCGTATTGCCATGACCCTGGCCAAGGAACCCGGTACCGCTGCGATGGCCAAAGGCCGGTCGAAGACTATCGCCCCTGAGGAGTGGTCTCAGGGGCTTGCGTCCCAGACCGGGGAGACGGTGGTGTTTCCCCCCGGTGACCTCTACAGCGACGAACCGCCCTTGGAAAGCGACCTGCACCGTGACCAAATCGATCTGCTGATTCACCTGCTGCGGTTCCTCTGGCAAGATCGTCAGGACTTCTATGTGTCCGGCAACCTGACGATTTACTACAGCCCCAAGCAACTGAAGTCTGAGTATTTCCGAGGACCAGACTTCTTTGTGGTGCTGGGCACCGAGCGCCGCCCCCGCAAGAGTTGGGTGGTGTGGCAGGAGGAGGGCAAGTATCCCAACGTGATTATTGAGTTCCTATCGGACTCCACCGCCAAGACCGATCGCGGCTTGAAGAAGCAAATCTACCAAGACACCTTCCGCACCCCGGATTATTTCTGGTTCGACCCCTACACCCTGGAGTTCGAGGGCTTTCACCTAGTGGATGGCACCTATCAACCCCTCGAACCGACGGAGTCAGGTTGGCTGTGGAGCGAACAACTGGGCCTATTTCTGGGGGTGCATCAGAACCAACTGCGCTTTTTCACCGCTGACGGCGATTTGGTGTCCAGCCCGGAGGAAACCGTAGAAGCAGAGCGCCAGCACAATCAGCGCCTGCGGGCCAAGTTGCAAGAATTGGGCATTGACCCGGACCAAGTGTAGGGAGGGAGCCAAGTCGCCTCCCTGGACAAACAGATAGAGGATTATTTATCGAATTGATGCAGATGCAATCTTGATTATTGAGGTCTTTAATAAGACAACAAAAACAACGCCAAAAAGTGTGATTGAAATTTGCAAGAAACGTTTGAATAAATACGATGCTGATCAGTAGGAATAGAACGTATGGAACAGACTAAAAAAGAGATTTTGGAATCAAAAGGCTGGAAAATTGGAACTGTTTCAGAATTCTTAGAATTAACATTTGAGGAGATAATTCTTGTTGAGATCAAGCTGGCTCTTAGCAAGAATTTGAAAGATCAGCGACAGAAGATAATGACCCAAAGTGAACTTGCCACTAAAATTGGCTCTAGCCAACCTCGGATTGCCAAAGCTGAAAATGGCGATCCGTCAGTTTCTCTTGAATTGCTAATCCGAGCAATTTTGGCAACAGGTGCAACTCCTCAAGACATCGGAAAAATCATTGCTGGTGTAGGTTAGTAATGATTTTTCTGTCGCTCCAAGGTCTCGGTGTTTACGCTGGCGAGTTTGCTCAACACCACCCTTGCCACCCTGATGGATTGACTGGAGGATGAAGCCCTCGCTGATCTGATCGAGGCAGTCGCGGATGATGAGTGCTACGAGGGCGAAACCGCAAAATGGGCCTATGAGGTGCTACTGGCTGTTGAGAGGATGTTTGAGAAGTATCCAATGTCATGCTGAATGGAGCGATAGCGTAGTGAAGCATCTCGGTGTAGCGGCCCAAAGCCTAGATTCCTCGTTCCGCTTCGCTACTCTCGGAATGACAAATGTGACTTTTAAAACATCCTCTACATTGAGCGTGAAAACGACATCATCCGGATTATTTCGGCTCGTAAAGCGACACGTAAGGAACGAGAACATTATGAAAGTTGAGGCGTTAAAGAAGCGGCTAGACAAGAATCGTCCGATGACATCGATCACGATTCGTATTCCCGAAGATGTGATTGAAGATTTGAAGCGAGTTGCACCGTTGCTCGGTTTTTCTGGATATCAACCCCTAGTGCGTGCTTACCTTGGGCAAGGGCTGAGAGCTGACTTGGAGCGTTTAGAAGGAGATACGGTATCTGCGTTGGTTGCCAGCTTAAAGCGTCATGGTGTAAATGATGAAGTGATTCAGACAGCACTGAGTGAAGTTGCTCACCATTAGTATGACACTCGCGATTGTGGCTGAGCCAACTCCTCTAAAACTGAATGCGGATGGTGTGGTTCTTGTCGGGAACACTCGCGTCACCTTGGATACTGTGGTTTCTGCCTTCTTGGAGGGTGCTGCCGCAGAAGAGATTGTCGAGCAATATCCATCACTTCAACTTGCAGATGTGTACTCGGTGATTGCTTACTACCTTCAGCAAAAAACTGAAGTCGATGCTTATCTAAAAAATCGACAAGAGCGTGCCGCGCAAGTTCGCCAAGAAAATGAGCATCGTTTCAATCCAAATGGAATCCGCGATCGGCTGATGGCAAGACTTGACCATCAAAGACAGGGTTGAAATGCTACGCCTTTTAGCGGACGAGAACTTTAACAATCAACTTGTTCGGGGTATTCTTCGACGAAGATCCGAGATTGATATTGTCAGAGTCCAAGATGTAGGTCTGTCCGAAACTGATGATCGAGTCATTCTGGAATGGGCGGCACAACAGGGTCGAATTCTATTAACCCATGATGTAGAAACCATGACTCGATACGCTTACGAGCGCGCGCAGGCAGGATTAGAAATGCCAGGAGTCTTTGAGATTAGTCGCAGCGTCCCAGTTAGGCTAGCGATCGAAGAGATCATCTTGATCACGGAAGGAAGTTTTGAGGGCGAATGGGAAGGACAAGTGCAATATCTATCTCTCCGTTGAAGTCCTAGCTCTGTCTAACGTTCAACAAGTCATGGGAGGCATGAAATGCGCCCGTGGCTTTCCCAAAAACAATGCCACCTGAGCGAACGGTAATCTGGTGTAGGCGCATAGCTATGCGCCTACACCAGCAACTTTTTTGGGGCGGGAAACAGTCTACGTTGAAGATTACTGGGTGCTAGTGCTCAGATCCTGGGCACAGAGAGAGAGCAGAAAGCCCAGCCCCGCCAGCTTCACCAGCTCTAGTCCCCAGTAGGCTCCGTGCATCCAGGCCATGGCAGCGGGGGGTTCGACCTGGGTGGCGAAGGCATCTAGGGATAGGCCCAGGGCTCCCATTTCTGGAGTCAGGCCGTAGGTGTAGACCAGGGCCAGGGTCAGCAACAGGGTGGCAATGCCCACGGCCCAGCGGCAGCGGCTACCACTGACCACGGCTCCAAAGGCTTGGGCGGTGGAGCGGCGTAGGGTCAGGAGCCCAGTCAAAATTAGGGCTGCACAGAGCAGTTCCACATGGTTGAAGGCTTCAAACAAGCTGTAGCCAGCGGTGGCGAAATTGCTCCCCGCCATCATGCCGGAGGTGTACATCACGGGCATGACCAACAGATCTAGAAGCAGACTGCCGCTGAGCCAAAAGAGGGCTACTGCGAGCACCCAAGGCAGCCAACGGGTCGGAGCGGGGGAAGTCCCCAGGGTAGGAGAGAGCATGATTCCGTCCAAATTATTTAGGGAGATAAGGGCGTGGTAGGCGCAAGACAAGAACCTGTCTCTAGGGCTACCGTTGTTCCCAACTTAGCGAAGGTGCGATCGCATGGGCTGAAATTGTTGCGCTCTTTAATTCTTGGGAAAGCAAAAGTACATTTGGATAACAAGACGTGTCGTCCCATTGCGGAGTTTTAATCAAGCATTGCGGTTTGTAATGGAAATGGGCGATGGCCAGAGGCCAGTCAAAACCCATCGCCCCTTGATCATCGCCCCTTACCCCTGTAAGTCTGCCTGGGACATTTCGCCACCGCTGCATCTGACGCCACTTGGCCAGAGTGATAATCGCCGTAAGGTGGCGTCAGTCAATCAGTCGTTGCCCCAGCCAGCGGTTTTCCAGCTTGTGAAACGCCGGGGAACGGACAATGGCCCAGCCCACTAGGCTGGGCCAGAGGACAAAAATCCCCACTAGCCGTCCGATAAATCTCAGCACCGCCCAGCTCAACCCCACCATTTGCCCTTGCCAAATGACCAAGACGCCGAAAATTCCCCCTAGGGTCACCACCAAGAGGCCACTGCGCCAAGTGGGGCGACCGACTTTGAAGTGGAAGGGCTGGCGGTAGCGGGCTAAGCCCCAGGCTAGCCCGTGGCCAGCGGTACGCCGCAACCCTCCCGGCTGGACCAGTTCCCCCACGACGATCGCCGCGATCGCACCTAACCCTCCAGGAGAGTTGAGGACATAGAGCAGACCATGGACGCGATCGTAGAGCAAAGGAAAGGTGAGGTTCTGGGCCAGGGACGGCAGACTCCAGAGGGCGTTGGGGTAGGCGATTAGGGAACCCGTCACCAAAGCATGGGTGGCGATCGCCCCCAAGCTCAACCCCAAGATCAGACAGCCATAGAGGATCGCGCCCCGACTGACGGCACGGCGGTCAGTCGGGGCGCGATTGTCCGTTCCCCCTGCCACCAACACCCAAACCCCCGCCACCCCCAGGGCAAACCCCAGCCCACCGCGCCCCAGGAACACGGCGGTGAGCACCGCTAGCCCCCAGCCCAGACGCATCCCAGGCCAGCGGCGGCTCAAGGTTCCATACATCAGATCTCCAAACCCCAAGAGCCCTAACCCCACCAGCACCGATCCCAACTGAAATTGTTGACTGCCTAGGGGGAGGGTCGTAAGGGGCAGGTCAAAGGATTGCTCTACCCACTGCACCACCGCCCGCTGCACCGCTGGGTCAAAGGGAGCCGTGATGTGATCCGCCGAGGGGGAAAACACCAGTTGGCGAGCCGTCCCCTGGGTAAAGTCCCCCACGGTCGTAAAGGGGGGCGTTGGTGTTGCGATCGCATCCGCAAAAAAGGCTTTCATTTCCCCGACGGGGTTGAGCTGTTCATAGATGCCACTGACAAACAGCAGATTGTTAGGAGCCGTAGGGGTGGCATAGCCAGAAATCCCCAGAATCACCGTAGTTCGCACATTGGCGTGATCCAAAGCCACCTCTAGGGCGGTGGTGCCCCCCATGGAATGGCCGCCGATGCCCAGCCGTTGGGAATCAAATTGGGGCTGCTGCGCCATCCATTCCCAAACGGCAGTGGCATCCCGACGGTTACCGACAAAATCACTGCGCTGACCAGAGGATTGGCCATAGCCCCGAAAATCAAAGACCACAGCGGCGATACCCCGGCGGGCCAACTCTCGCGCTAAGGGGGTCAAGGTGCGTTTGCTGGAACTGATGCCATGGCAGAGCAACAGCGCTGGCCAAGGAGCCGATTGGGTCGTGGCGTGATACACCTCCCCCACCAAGGTTTGACCGGGTTCCAGGGTCAGGGTGAAGGACTCACGCGCGATCGCACCGCGATCTCCCATTTGGGCCGGTCTCTGACCATCGCTCAGCAGCAACCCCAATCCCAACACCAGCACTAATCCCCACCCCAGCCACTTTTTCACCCCAATGCCCCCCTAATCACACAAGGTTTCTAGCCTAGTACCGCAGGGCGTAAATCAGTCCACTATCGTCGCACCAGCCCAACCTTTTCCGGTCCCCTCTCCCCCTGGGAGAGGGCTAGGGTGAGGGGCCGAGTGTGCCACGATAGAACAGCCAAGGTATTTCCGCCGCCCAGTACTAGTGCTCTGTCAATTCTAAATTTGTAGGTTGGGTACAGCGCTAGCGGAACCCAACATGGCCCGCTACTGTTGGGTTTCACTTCGTTCCACCCAACCTACACGGACTAGTACCGCAGGGCGTAAATCAGTCCCCTATCGTCGCACCAGCCCAACCTTTTCCGGTCCCCTCTCCCCCTGGGAGAGGGCTAGGGTGAGGGGCCGAGTGTGCCACGATAGAACAGCCAGGGTATTTCCGCCGCCCAGTACTAGTGCTCTGTCAATTCTAAATTTGTAGGTTGGGTGCAGCGCTAGCGGAACCCAACATGGTCCGCTACTGTTGGGTTTCACTTCGTTCCACCCAACCTACACGGACTAGTACCGCAAGACGTAAATCAGCCTACTATCGTCGCACCAGCCCAACCTTTTCCGGTCCCCTCTCCCCCTGGGAGAGGGCTAGGGTGAGGGGCCGAGTGTGCCACGATAGAACAGCCAGGGTATTTCCGCCGCCCAGTACTAGTGCTCTGTCAATTCTAAATTTGTAGGTTGGGTGCAGCGCCAGCGGAACCCAACATGGCCCGCTACTGTTGGGTTTCACTTCGTTCCACCCAACCTACACGGACTAGTACCGCAAGGCGTAAATCAGTCCCCTATCGTCGCACCAGCCCAACCTTTTCCGGTCCCCTCTCCCCCTGCGAGAGGGCTAGGGTGAGGGGCCGTAGTTCTGTCCTGTCGAGCACCCCTGCCTCCCAGCCGGAGACTGGGAGGCGGATCGGGAGGCTCTGCCTCCTAGTTCTGGGAATGGCGGCGGAGCCACCGGAGGACGCGCCCAGCCGGAGGCTAGGTGCGAGGAAAGCTGTCCTAAGGACTCGCAAAGTGGGCAGCGGTAGGATGGGCATGGCCTGGGCTGTTCACACCCCGGCCATGAGGGCGTGGAGGAGTTTGGTTTGCTGGTGGGTGGCGGTGTCGATGGTGGCCTCAAGGCGATCGCAGAGAGCCATGAGTTGATCGATTTTGGCGACGATGCGGTGCTGTTCGGGGAGGGGGGGGAGAGGAAAAACCAATTCGTTTATAATCCCTAGATTGATGTTCTTCTGAGCTGTCGAAGGTGCATAATTCTCTAAATCTTCTTTTGCGATGTCGATAAAGAACTTGACAAATCTAGGAAGAGCCTCATCTAAAGCCAGAAAAACAACTATGCTATCTGGTATGCAGGCTTCCATGCCTAAAAATCCAGTCTCCGCAATGTTAGCTGCAATAGTTATACATAGCGTTTGCTTGGGCCATAACCTACTTTGTTTTAAGCCAAACTCGTTGTAGTAGCTATTGCAAGTTTTTATTATATTATCTGTGGTTTTTGCTTTTGAAACATCTCCCGTTTGCACGAAGGGATAGATCCCATTAAAAAATAGCTGCTTATCATTTCGTGGACGATGCTTTGAACGCCCCCGCTCAAAAGCACCAACCTCACCTAGTCTTACCCACTTCCAACCTTTGGGGATGTCATAAGGTACTTCTTCAAGATTAATCTCCGGCATGGACTTTTGCTTTTTAATCTTCCCTTCTTTCACTAATCGCTGCTTTTCGGCTTTGATCGCATTCAGCAATTCACTAGCGGGTGGGTCATTGGGGTCTTGGGGCACCAGCTTGCCCATCACCGCCAGTTGCAAAATCGCCTTACGTAACTCGGCGACGTTTTCTTTGGTGGTGTAGAGATCGCCAAAGTGGTGGGTGATGAACTGCCATGCTTCGCCAAAGTCAGCGGTAGCGGTGTCTAGTAGACGATTTATGGCCGCCCTATGAACCATAATTCGCTGCTGGTCGCGCTGGTCACGCAGTTTTTCTAACTCATCACAACGCGCCATCAGCTCGTCAATTTTAGCCACAATCCGCCGCTGCTCCGGGAGCGGGGGAAGAGGAACAACTGTATGGATAATCTTTTGCCTTGAGATATTTGGCTGGGCAGCTCCTGCGCCTTGCGAAATAAAATTCTGCTTGAGTGAAAGTAGCAGATAACTCAGGAAAATATTATCTATTCCTGAATAAGGCTGACATGCACAAACGGCTTGGTTTGTTGTCGCTTCAATTTCTAAAATACCAGTATCGCCAATATTGGCACCATACATTGCAATCAAGATAGAGCCTAGCGGGTTTAAATCTAAAGAACAGTTTTCAAGAGCCTCTTTTGTAATCGTTTCATCTGCCTTAAAGATTCTTCCTTGTTTTACCTCTCCTGATTTTACCCAGGGAATTTCACCGCCGTAATAAGAGCTGTTTGTACGGCTAGGAGTTGATCCAGATTTCCAAGTTCCAAAGTCATTTAGTCGCACCCATGCCCACGATTGAGGCAATTTATGAGGGACTTCTTCATGCTGAACTTTTGGCAATGACTTAGATGAGTTAATCTTCTTTTCCTTCACCAACCGCTGCTTTTCCGCCTCTATCTCCTTCAGCAGTTCGCTAGCGGGTGGGTCGGTGGGGTCTTGGGGCACCAGCTTGCCCTGCATCGCCAGAGTCAAAATTAGTTCGCGTAGTTTTTTCACCCCCTCTGGGGCAGCAAAAGCGGTTTCAAAGTGGCGTTCTAGCAGCAGAGCAGTGTCGTCGGGCATGGGGTCTTAATTATTCTGCATTCAAACTTTTTAGGATCTTCTTGGCAAGCATCTCCTTAACTTCTGCATGCCTTGGTACAGCTTCAACAACACCGGTTTGAGGGTTGATCCAAAGCGAATGAGAAGCACCTTCTCGTTTTAAATAGCATCCGGCCTTACGCAACTTCTTTTCTAAGTCCTTTCGTTTCATGGAATCGAGATGATTTCCTCAATAGCGTCTTGAGGTAGCCCTCTGCGAATATCGTCTAATCGATCTTCCAAAATGAATTGAATCGCGCCTTTGAGGCTTTCCTTGGCTTCTTCAATGGTTTCCCCTTGGCCATTGGCCCCAGGCACTTCAGGACAGATCGCCCAATATCCGCCTTCCTCAGCCGCTTCAATAATGGCTGTCAGCTCTGCCTTCATACTTAGTCTCCCCAAAGGTTTAGTACCGCTCGATCATAACTAATCATGGTTTTAATTCACCCCCCAACGCCTCCATCAGCGCCTGTTTCAGGGCTATTTGGGCCGCTGCCATCTGGCGCACCGTGGCCTCGTACTCGGCCATCAGATCGGCGGGGTCGCCGTGGTTTACCTCATCTTGGTGGGGGTTTTTGCAGTCGAGGTTGTAGTTGCGGGCCGCAATCTCCTGGGCCGATACCGCCCAGGCATAGTCATTGACCTGGCGACCCTGGCGAGTGGGGCCACCCCACCAGGCTTTTTCGCAGTCAAACTCACCGATGGTCAACGGCTTCGATCGCGAGTACGACTTATAACCCGCTGGGTAGGGGTGCTCAAAAAACCAAATGGCTTCCGTGGGGCCACCTTTTTCAAAAAACAGCAGGTTGGTGTTGATGCTGGTGTAGGGGCTAAACACCCCCTTGGGCAACCGCACAATCGTATGCAGGTTAAAGGCTTCCAGCAGTTCACGCTTCAGGTTCGTTTTCACCCCCTCCCCAAACAAAAAGCCATCGGGCAGCACCACGGCGGCGCGTCCGGTGTCGTACTTGAGCAGGTGCATAATCAGCGCCATAAACAAGTCGGCGGTTTCGCGGGTCTGGTACTTTTTGGGGAAGTTGTTCTCAATGCCGTCTTCTTCCATGCCACCAAAAGGCGGGTTAGTGACAATGATATCGACCCGTTCCCTGGGGCCGTAGTCCTTCAAGGGGCGGCTGAGGGTGTTGTCGTGGCGAATGTTGCTGGGCACATCGATGCCGTGCAGCATCATGTTGGTCATGGCCAGCATGTGGGGCAGGGGCTTTTTTTCCACTCCGTGCAGGGTGACGTGCAGCGTGTTGTTGTCGTCGGGGGTTTTCACCTGGGGTTTCAAATGTTCGATCGCACAGGTCAAAAAGCCCCCCGTACCGCAGGCCGGGTCGAGCAGGGCTTCCCCCAGTTGGGGGTCAAGCATATCCACCATGAACTGGGTCACGGCGCGGGGGGTATAGTACTCGCCCGCATTGCCCGCCGCCTGGAGGTCGGCCAAAATCTTTTCGTAGATGTCGTTAAACAGGTGGCGATCGGACGACGAGTTGAAATCGACATCGGCCTCAATGGTGTTGATCACCTGGCGCAGCAGGGTGCCCGACTTCATGTAGTTGTAGGCATCCTCAAACACCGAGCCCATCACCTTGCCCCGTGGGGTCACCCCCGCCTTGGTGGCCAACCCCTTCAGCGTGGGAAACAGGTCGTTGTTGACAAACTCAATCAGTGCTTCCCCGGTCATCCCCTCTGGGTCTTTGGCCCAGCTTGACCACCGCAAGCGGCTGGGCAGCGGCGAGGCGTAGTTAGGAATGGTCAGCTCCCACTCCTGCTCTTTGTCGTCAAAAATTTTGAGAAAGATCAGCCACACCAACTGGCTAATGCGCTGGGCATCACCATCGACACCGACATCCTTGCGCATGATGTCTTGAATGCTTTTGATCAGGGTTCCGATCGCCATGGGGTTGTCGTTCTCAATCTCAACTGACTACTGCTGTCATTCCCGCTGAATACTACCGTCATTCCCGCGTAGGCGGGAATCCAGGCTAGGCAACCTAACCTCGACCCTGGATTCCCGTTTTCACGGGAATGACCGTCTTCCGTCTTTCCCGCTGACTACTACCGTCATTCCCGCGAAGGCGGGAACCCAGTCTAGGCAACCGAACCTCGACCCTGGATTCCCGTTTTCACGGGAATGACCATCTTCCGTCTTTCCCGCGCAGAGCCTGCCCCCGCGAAGGCGTGGGGCGGGAATCTACAAGCCCTCATACAAATCCTTCCAGGTTGGATTCTTTTCCTCAATCAACCGTAGCTTCCATGCCCGGTTCCATTTCTTAATCTGTTTTTCTCGCGTAATGGCCGAAACCATATCCTCATGAACTTCAAAGTAGACCAAGCGATGGACACTATATTTTTTCGTGAAGCCTTCCACAACGTTATTCTTATGCTCCCAGACTCGCTTCACCAAGTCGCTGGTCACGCCAGTGTACAAAGTGCCATTTTGTCTGCTGGCCAGGATGTAGACACAGGGCTGTTTCATAGTGAATCTGGAAAGTAGATGCTTCCGTCAATCCTCCGTCATTCCCGCGAAGGCGGGAATCCAGTCTAGGCGCTATACAAAGCCTGCTGTAACTCGCGTAGGGCTTGCTGATACTGGCTCAGTCCGCCAAAGGCGCGAATCAGCTCCATCGGGGTGCCCAACTGGCTAAAGGGCGCGATGCTGAGAATCTGGGGTTCTTCAATCGGTTCCACCCCCTCATCGGCGTATTTCTCCAGCAGGGCATTCAGCACGCGGCGAGCCTGGTCGCCATATTGGGCAAAGTAGTTACGCTGCTTCACCACCTCGGCCCGCTCGCGCCGGGTCAGGGGGGGCCGATCCCAAGCCACATGGCAAATCAGGTCAAAGGGGTCGAGATCGCGGCCAATCTCTTCCGCCAGGGCCTCAAAAAATACGCCCTGGTTAGCCAACTCGTCAATAATCGCCTGCTTCTTGTCGGCATCGCTCCAGCGGCGCAAAAAGTCGTTGAGCGAGGCAAACTCCTTGGCCAAGGTCTTGCGGGTGTAGTCCTTCAGAGATTCGGTAATCAGCTTGCCATCGGCATCAAAATATTGCACCCGTTCCGCCGCCACCTTGACCTCGACATTGGCCACCACATAGCGCCGTACCGGACTCCCATCCTCAGTCTCATTTTCCCTGGTGGTAAAACTACCGAAGTCATCATCTATGGGGTAAATAAAGTCCCCGTCGGTGAGGTCATCAGTAGAATCCTCCACCGGCTCATCGGGCGGTACCGGCGAGTCGTCTAAATCTTTGGGCTCATAGATCTGCACCGGGTCGCCGTCAAAGTCGGGGTCGGCAAATAGCTCGGTGGCCTTCTTAAAGTCGATGATGGTGAAGTAAAACTTGCCGTAGTCTTCGTTGATGCGGGTGCCGCGCCCGATGATCTGCTTAAACTCCGTCATCGACAGAATCCGCTGGTCAATCACGATCAGCTTGCAGGTTTGGGCATCAACCCCGGTGCTCATCAGTTTGGAGGTGGTAGCAATCACCGGGTAGACACTCTCTGGAAAAATGAAGTTATCTAACTCGGCTTTGCCTTCGGCATTGTCGCCGGTAATGCGCATGACGTACTTTGAGTTCTGGGCCACTAGGTCGCTGTTTTCGTTGTTGAGCGCTTGGCGCATACGTTCGGCGTGGTCAATGTTTTCGCAGAAGATGATCGCCTTGTCGAAGCGGTTGGTCTGCTTGAGAAACTCTGTAATCTTTTGGGCCACAAGCTGGGTGCGCCTTTCTAGCACCAGGTTTTTGTCAAAATCACGTTGGTTGTAGATGCGATCTGCGATCGCATTGCCGTACTTATCCACCATGCCCTTGCTGGGTCGCCAGCCCGACAAATCCTTATCTAGGTCGATGCGTACCACTTTATAGGGGGCCAAAAAGCCATCCTCTATACCCTGCCTGAGGGAGTAGGTGTAGATCGGCTCACCAAAGTAGTCGATGTTAGAGACCTCTTTGGTTTCTTTAGGGGTAGCGGTAAGGCCAATCTGGGTGGCCGCTGAAAAGTACTCCAAAATCTCCCGCCAGGCAGAATCTGCCGCCGCACTGCCCCGGTGGCATTCGTCAATCACGATCAGGTCAAAGAAGCCGGGGCTGAATTGCTTGTAGATATTGCTGGCTTCTTCGGCACCGGTCACCGCCTGGTACAGAGAAAGGTAAATTTCGTAGGATTTGTTGGCCTGTCGCTTTTGGATCTTGGTCATGGCCGAGCCAAAAGGCTTGAAGTCGTTGGTCATGGTCTGATCGACCAGAATGTTGCGATCAGCCAAAAACAGAATGCGCTGCTTGACCTTAGACCGCCAGAGCCGCCAGATAATTTGAAAAGCGGTGTAGGTTTTGCCGGTGCCCGTCGCCATTACCAGCAGAATGCGGTTTTGCCCCTGGGCGATCGCTTCAATGGTCTTGTTAATAGCCAGAAGCTGGTAGTAGCGAGGGGTTTTGTTGCTGCCGTCGCTGTAGTAGTCCTGGGTGACTAAGGTTTGCTGGGCGTCGTTGAGCCCCTGGTGGGTCACCCACCACTGCCATAGGGTCGCTGGCGAAGGAAATTCATCTAGCCCCAGCTCTCGCTCAATGGTGCCGTCGGTGGTGATTTTGTTATGGAACAAGAAGCCGTCGCCGTTAGAGCTAAACACAAAGGGCACTTGCAACATCTCGGCGTAGCCCAAGCCCTGCTGCATACCATCCCCCAGAGAATGGCTGTTGTCTTTGGCCTCAATCACCGCAATGGGAATATTGGGCTTGTAGAACAACACGTAGTCGGCCCGCTTGTGCTGAGCGCGGGTATGCAGCTTGCCGCGCACGATGATGCGCCCCTTGGTGAGGGAAAACTCTTCTCGAATTTGGGTAGCAATATCCCACCCGGCCCGCTCTAGGGCGGGGGTGATGTACTTGGTGCAGATATCGCGTTCGGAGAGTTGCTTTTTGTCCATGCCTCGCTGCCTATCCGAACCCTGTCTCTCAGATTGCCGCCAACCCCTTTTCCAGGTGTTGAAAAGCAAACTGACCTTGGAAACAGCTTTACTTTAAAATGTGCCCAAAACACTCGATCAGGGAGATTACTGACCCCTGGGTTCAATATTTCTTCACGACCCCAGGCAGGAGGGCGCGGGTGCATCCCACGTTTTCCCTCATGTCGAGGCAGAGCCTCGACACGCAATCTTGAGGCTCTGCCTCTAGGGGCGGGGAATGGCGGCGGAGCCACCAGAGGACGCGCCCAGCCTCCGGCTGGGTGCGAGGAAAGGGTCTGGCCCAGTTTGCATAAGTAGGTCATGCTGTGGAGCGACTCCAACGGAGGAATGGAGCGAAGCGAAATCGAGGAATTTCGGTCGTTGGCGGAGTCCGAGATTCTTCCTTTGGTAGGCATGACAGCCTTTAATTATGCCCACCGACTTAAGTTCTAGGGGGAAGGATGGTAGAACCGTTCCATGGGAGTCACGGTGAGATCCAGATCCACAGCTTCCCCCAACGTGGACTCAATGGCCTGATGCAGATCGACCACCTCCTCCGGGGTAATTAGGGACGGGGGGGCCGCCAGTTCCAGTTCCACCGTCAGCCCTTGACGGCGACGATTCACCCCCAAAGTATTGATTTCGACCTGCCCCAAAGTATCCGTTCGTTCTCTAATCAATTCCAGGAGTCGGCTATGGGTGGCTTCGCGGATGAGCAAATCCCGAAAGGATATCCCCAGGGGCACCACTAAGAGCAATAACACCCCCGCCGAGAGGGTGATACCCTGTTGCGCCCGCCGTAGGGAACCGTAGCCCTGGCTCAAAAACACTAGGGCTCCACAGAGAATCATGCTGGCCAGATTGGTGACCAGCAGCAGGGTTGCCCCCAAGGACACCTCCGCTGAGGGCATGGCGAGGCCAATGCTCACCACACTTAAGGGGGGTACTAGAGCCACCGCGATCGCGACCCCTGGTAACGCATCCCCAATTCGTCGCCGAGACTTGGCAAAGGCTCCTGCCGCCCCCGCTGCGAGGGCAATACCCAGATCCAAAAGAGTGGGTTCCACCCGTGCACTGATTTCAGGGGTGAGACGATTGAGTCCCACCGCCAAGGTGATGCCATAGCTGAGCGCCACCGCCATGAGCAGCCCCGTTAACAGGGTGATCAAGGCCCGTTTGAACAGGCGACGATTACCCATAGCAATGGCAAAGGCAACCGCAGTGATCGGCCCAATCAGGGGGGCAATAATCATGGCCCCAATAATGGTGGCGCTGCTATTAGCCAACAACCCCAGGGTAGAGATCACCGCCGACAATCCCAGCATGATGTAATAGTCAGCCGCCGGTTCTGCCCAGCGCCACAACTCCCGGTTCAAACTGGCCACAGGAGCCGATTTACTCCGTAGCCACAACCAGTCCCCTTGGTTGCGGTTTTGTAAGTGCCGCAAGCTCACCAGCAGACGTTTCCAGCGGTAACCGAGTCTCATCCCGTACCCTCCTTGATCAGGGTCTGCTGCCATGGTAGAAGCCTCTGCTGTCGCTGCGGCTAGTGACGGGCGGGCCGTATCGATACCCATCTGCATGGAGCATACATCTGTGTCTCTACAGTCGGCGCATCTCCCGCAAATGGAGCGTACATTTGCATGGATTCGGTTGCATGGATTCAGCGGAAATCGCCATTAGGTGGGGCCGGAGGTCGAATATCTGAGGCTATCTGAGGCGATTGTGAATAAGTCTTGGCTTGTCAGGAATATGGGGGGATGAGGCGTTAGAGGATTTCATCTCAAAAATCATTCCATAGAAAAATCCAATCGGTCGGTTGAGGGGCGGCAAAAGCGAGATACCCCTTTTTTGACTGTCTTCAGTATTTTCCCCCTTGCAGATCATAAAATCACTACCAATGAGGAAGCAAGGATAATTGCTCTTAGCGGTTTTTGACTGATTGTTTGACTGATTGTGTGTTGTCGTAATTTCTACTTTTCTGGGTGTGCCCTATGAAACGTCGTCATTTTCTTCAATTTGCGGGTTCGGCCTTGGCTGCAACAGGATTAAGTCAGACTCGTTTTTTGAGTCAGGCCCATCGCTATGGCAAGGCCCTAGCCCAGGGGACGCCGCGCAAGTTGGCGCTGTTGATTGGTGTTAACCAATACACCGATCCATTGGTGTCTAACCTGAATGGCTGTCTGACCGATGTGGAAATGCATTATCAGCTTTTGGTCAATCGCTTTGGCTTTAACCCCAGCGATGTGTTGCAGTTAACGGACGCAACACCGGACATGTTGCCCACCCGAGCCAACATTTTGCAAGCCTTTGAAGAGCATCTGATTCAGCAGGCACAAGACGGGGACGTGGTGGTGGTGCATTACTCGGGCCACGGGTCGCGGGTGACTGACCCGACCCCGACGGCGGGAACCCAGTGTCCAGAGGAAAGCGCCTTGACAGGGCTGAACGGCACCTTGGTGCCTAGGGATGCCAGGGTGGTGGCGGAGAAGGGTTCAGAACTGGCGGTGACGGACATTATGGGGCGTAGCCTATTCCTCTTGACGGAGCGGCTTCAGACCGAAAACATCACGCTGGTACTGGATAGTTGTTTTGCGGGGGCCAGTACTCGGGGCAATGCTAAGGTGCGCGCGGCTACGGGAGATCGCCTCTCTCGCCAGACGGGCTTTAGCCTGGTGCCCAGCGAAGAAGAATTGGAACAGCAGAGACGTTGGTTGGCGGAGCTGGAATGGGATGAAGCGGAGTTTAGTCGGCGGCGCTCCCGAGGGATTGCTAAGGGGGTAGCGATGGGATCAGCGAGCTGCAATCAAGAAGCCTACGAACTGCCCTATGACGAAGGGAGTCAGGTGGCCGGAGCCTTTACCTATCTGCTCACCAGCTATTTGTGGCAAATGCCAACGGTGGAAACTGCTCGTGCGATTCAGACCAACTTGGTGCGGAGTACCCGCATTGCTGTCCAGGGTCGAGGTAGCCAGGTACCGACCTTTGAAGAAAAGCCTAGCAGCAACAACCTCAGCCGCCCGTTGTATTTCAACCAGGCCCCCCCTGCCATAGCGCCTTTTGCCGAGGCGGTGGTCAAAAGTGTGACGGGTAGCCAAATTGAGTTTTGGCTGGGGGGGTTGTCTTACCAAACCCTGAAGCTGGCACGAGAGGGCACGGTATATACCGTGCTAGATCCAGCGACGACCCAGGCTTTGGGGGAGGTGGTGTTAAGGTCTCGCAATGGGCTGCTGGCCTACGGCGAACTGGGGGATGGTTCATCGGTGGTGGTGACTCCGGGGATGCTGCTGCGGGAAAAAGTGGCTGCGATCGCAGATCCAATATTGCGCATTGGCGTAGACTCCTCCCTGGAGTCAGAGCGACAGGCCACAGAAACTGCCCTGGGCACGGTGCTCAGTCAGGGCGGCAGCAATCGCGTTCAGGTCTTGCCCGTGGATCAACGGTCTGATGTGGAGTATGTGCTGGCCCGCGTTAGCGAAGATCTGCGGACCAATCTGTCACCGGGCGGCATGGTGCCCCCCTTGGGGACTGTGGGTCTATTTACCGCCGACCTGAGTCGCTTGGTGCCGAATTCCATCGGGGCCGTCAACGAGACCGCCCCGGCAGCGGTGATCCGCCTGCGGCCCCGGTTGGTAAACCTGCTGGTGAATCGGGTGTTGCAAGATTTGGCCAGCACGAACTCCGACTTGCAGGTGCAGGGGCAAATCGCCAGCAGTCGAGCCGATGGCCCGGTGATTCCGATTTCAGGCCGCAGTAGCAGTCGGGCGAACGAACGCCAATTCTCTACCGAGGTGTCGCTACTTCCCTACCGGGTTAACGATCGCCTCACGATCAACGTCACCAACCAAGAGTCAGAGGCGGTGTACCTCAGCTTTTTAGTCATTGACGGCAACGGCAATATCGTTGTGCTGCACCCGGCCAACTGGGACTCCCCCGACGAAGCCGCCCGCATTGACGCGGGGGAATCTGTGACCATCCCTCGGGTCGAAGATGGGGTAGAGTTTCGGGTCACCGGCGCGGGGTTTGTGGAGTTGTTGACCATTATGAGCCGAGTGCCGCTGCGGGGCCTGTTGCGCAGTCTGCAAACCCTAGCCCGCAATCGGGGCGACCGCAGTGGTGCGGTGGGCTTTGGAGAAGGTGATCCCCTGAACCTATTGACCAATTTGTTGGGGGATGTAGATCAGGTCTCGCGATCGGGGAGAAACATTGGAGTTTATCAAATCGGTACTCAAGATACGGCGGTGGACTCTAGTGCGATCGCAGCCTTCTCCACCGTCATTGAAATTGTGGAAGAGTAGGGCCGTCCCTGTCCCACTTAGCCCCGTAACTGTTGCTCCCTATCCGCTGGCGATAACCCAGCACCCCTACCCATGGACAACCTGTTTCGATATTGGCAATTAGTGCGGCTGACGGGGGCTGGCAAATGTCAGCGGCAGGTCATTGCCCCCGTCGAGACCTGGCTAAAAACCACCCTGATACCAGAGCTGACTGCGGATGCCCTCGAAGAAAAACTGCAACAGGTGCTGCTGCACCGCTGGCGCACGGGTCAGTCCGATGGCGACTTAGCCCAGCTCAGCCTACGGTGTTTTGTCACCCATCAGATTCGCGGAGTGTGCCTGCGCTTAGCCCAGAAATTTGGGGAAGGCTATGGCTTTAGGGCCACTGACCTGTTTTACCTGGTACTAGATGACGATGGCCAGCCGATGCCCCAACACCGGCCCTTGACCCTCGATATTCTAGACACCTACGACCCTAGTCAGTCCGCCCTCACCACCTGGAGCAGTCGGCTCACTAATAACCACCGGGGGCTGAATCAAGCCCTGTTAGAAAAAGGACTGTATCGGGTTAGTGACTGGGCTATTCTCAATGACACGCGCCCCGAGCAGATCCAGCGCATTTTGGGGCAATATCACCTGTGCAGCCAGCCAGAAGTCGATCAGGCGACAGATTTGCTGAATCGCTATCAACAGGTCTATCGACGCGATCGCATCGTCCAGCGCCAGAGCGGCAAAACCGGGCGCTGCCTCCCGCCCACGCCGACCCAACTCGCAGCCATCAACCCGGATCTATCCGCCAAAGTGGTACTGCAACACCTGCAACAACTAGCGACATACCTGCGGCAGTACCGCATCCATGTGCGGGGGGGCAGTCCCCAGATCTACCAGCCGGAAGACCCCGACTGGGAACAGCAAGAACAAGCCCCCAACGACACCTCTACCAACCCAGAAGAGGATGATCAAGATCAGTTCTTGCAGGTCTATCGTCAGGCTCTAGACCAGTGTTTAGCCGATGCGATCGCCCAAGTGCTGCAAGCCAACATCACCCGCTTGCGCAGCCGCACCCCGCCCCAAGATAGAGCCTACATCCAGGGGCTATACCTGCGGCAATGTCTGGGCCTACCCATGGGTAAACTGGCCCCCCAGATTGGTCTGAGTAGCCAGGTACAGGTGACCCGCCTGCTCAACCTCAAGCGACTGCGATCGGATGTGCGCCACCGCCTGATTCCCCCACTGTACGAAACCGTGCGGCATCAAGCATTACCCTACGTCTCGGCAGACCGGCTGAAGGCCATTGACCACCGACTAGAAGATCTCCTTACCCAGGAAGTCGATCGGATGATTGCGGATGCCGCTGCCGAAGCCCAAGCCCCCAAAGGTCGCCTTGACCAGAGCCTGTTTAGCCATCAGCTTTGCCAAACCATCCACCCATTCATGCCCGATATTTCATCATGACTCTCCTTTTCTCCTCCCACTCCCTCAGGAGTCAACCGTCCATGTCCTACCTCAACCAATTTCCGGATTTTGAGTTTGATGCCCTGTCATCAACGACCGTTTCCCTCACCCCGGCTGCCGTTGCTTGGGCTGTAGACACCTGTCAAACCGTGGCCGCTACTCAGCAGTGGCAAACTTTTATCAGCGCTATGGCCCTTCAGGGGTTGCGCCAGTGGCTCGCGGCAGGAGCCCAGAACTTTGTCCTGGATATGGCGACGGTCCAGCTTGCCCCCCATGGGGTGACTTGCCAAGTGAACGGCTTTCGCCTGAGCCTACTCACCCAGGGCAGTCTCAGTGATGAGGTGGCGTTTCTGCCCCCTAGCGCCCTGACCCAGGATGAGACCAGTCCCCATCTCTACCTCCTCGCCGAGGTTCAGGAGGAAATGGATCAGGTGATAATTCTGGGCGGGTTGAGGTGCGATCGCATCTTGGCCTACCAGCAGCAAGGCGCTTTAACACCCCAGGCCAATGGCAGTTACCGCCTTCCCGTGACCTGCTTTGACACACCGCCGGAGGATGTGCTGCTGTATTTGGGCTGCCTCAACCCAGCCCAACTGCTACCTGTCGCCGCCACTCCAGCCCCAACCCCCAGCCCCGGCTTATCCCCCGTGCAACAGGGCAGCCACATCAACGTTGGGCGCTGGCTGCGGGATCAGCTCGACGCCGTTGCCGATACCCTCGCCTGGACTCTGTTGCCCCCCCTGGCCACGGCCCATGCCCTCATGTCCACCAGCACCCCCGCCGAACAGCTCGAAGAAATGCTGAAGGAGATAGAGCTGCGGGGGGTGACGATTCCCCCCACCGCCAAGGGAGCCTACACCGACTTGCAGCCCTTGGGCTCCCCCCTGCGGCTGTATGCCCTGACCTGGCCCCTGTGGACAGTCTCAGTATCGGAGTGGTCGCTGCTGCTCTTTTTAGGGCCAATTCCGGGGGCAGAAATTCCCCTAGGCACCCATCTGGTGATACAGGATGAAACCATGGTCTTAGCGGAACAAACCGTAGGCCACGGAGATGATTCCAACTATCTCTATACCCAGGTGATTGGCAGTTGGGAGGAGCAATTTACCGTCACGGTGACGCTACCGGATGGGGTGACTTTTTCTTGGCCGCCCTTTGTGTTTCGTCCCAGTGTTTAGAACCGGGATCGGGAGACTGGCATCTGGAGATTGGCATCTGGCGACTGGAACCTGGAAATTGGGGACTGAGAATGAGTCAGATAATGTATCGCCTCAACATTCATAAAATTGACCAGAGCTGTCTATTTGAGTTGACCTGGGGGCAGGGGCAGCGAATAACGGCGAGTCTGGCCTTTCCGGCTCAGCTTTTGGGGCTGTATGAGGCTTGGCGACGGGCCTATCTGGGCTATTACAAACAGGGGCTGCGGGGCCGGGTGGCGGCGGCGGGTCAGGTGGCGGCGGTGGCCGTAGATTGGCATAGTCAGGTAGTGCAGGCCGAAGCCCGGTTGCTGTCGGAGTTCCACAAGTGGCTCAAGCATGGAGACCTGTTTGACCTGCGGGGGGAGTTGATGACGGCTTCCCATAGTGGATCAGCCAAGATGGAGCTGTTTCTGACCTGTACACCGCTGGAAATTGCCCGATTGCCCTGGGAGACTTGGGAATTTGGTCAACAGGTGCAGATTGTGCGAGCGCCCGCGACAATTCGGGCAGCAACGGTCAGTCGTCAGCCCTTTCGCCGGGGTAAGGCTCGGGTGCTGGCAATTTTAGGGGATGAGACAGGGCTGAATTTTGCCGGAGAACGTACAGCTCTCAATGCCCAGAAGAGACTGCTGGATCTGCACTATGTGGGCTGGCAACCGGGAGAAGAGGCAGCAGCCCTAAAACAGCGAATTTGTCAGACCATTGCCGACCCCTTGGGCTGGGATGTCTTGTTTTTTGCTGGCCACAGTAATGAGGCGGCCTGGGTGGATGGTCAAGTTGCGATCGCACCTCAAACCGCCATTTCCATCAAAGAACTCAGCCCCTATCTGCAACAGGCCCAGCGCCAGGGGTTGCAGTTTGCCCTATTCAACTCGTGCAGTGGCCTTGATATTGCCAATGGGCTGATCAACCTGGGTCTGAGCCAAGTGGCGATCATGCGAGAGCCGATCCACAACGAAGTGGCCCAAACCTTTTTGACCCAGCTTTTGCAGCGGCTGGGTCAAAAAGAGGATGTGCAAGCAGCCCTGCTGGGCACCTGTCAGTTTTTGAAGCTAGAGCAGCACCTCACCTATCCCTCCGCCTATCTGGTGCCGTCCCTGTTTCGCCATCCCGATTCCGTGCCCTACCAGGTACAGCCCGTGGGCTGGCGATCGCGCCTAGGGCGCTGGCGACCCCAAAAACGAGAAGTCCTCACCGTCGCCACCCTGGCATTGTTAAGCCTGGTCCCCCCCCTGCACAACCTATTGATGGATCAGCGGATTGAAGTCCAAGCCCGCTATCGCGGCTTAACCGCTCAAGTGCCGCCCCCCGTAGCCCCCCCCGTCGTGCTGCTACAAATTGACCAAGAAACCTTTGCGCGCCAGGGCCTCCGCGACTACAAACCCATCAATCGAGGGTTGCTGGCGGATATTCTCGCGGGTCTCAACCAACAGGGAGCGCAGGTCATTGGGATTGACTACATCCTTGATCTGGCCCAGGAAGAGCATGATCAGACCCTCAACCAAGTCATCCGCCAGGGAATTGAGCAAAACCAAATATGGACCGTGTTCATCACTGCCCGTAATCCCGACGGTCGATGGATTCAACCCTATGGAGCCGTCACCCCCCCGGAATGGATTTTGCAGGGAGATGCCCGCGTTCCCCACTGGTACCTACGACCCCGATCCTCAAGGGCAGGGCAACCTATACCCTTTAGCTATCAATTGGCCCTAGCCCATCACCTCCAGCAACAGGCCCGTAGCGGCGATCTGGATTTGCCCCGACCCCGTGTGACCGGGCAACCCCTAGACAGTCAAGTACAGGGCTATTTACGGGAAAACGAGCCCCTATTGCCTCCCCGTGCCGATCTCCATTGGGTGACACGACTGTCTTACAAGCTCCACCAGCGCTGGCTTCAACCCCTACTAGACTTCTCCATTCCGCCAGATCAGGTTTACACGCCGGTGCTGGCGTGGGAATTTTTGGCCGATCCAGCAGCGGCCCTAGGTCAGGGGACGATCTCCTTGGCGGATAAGGTGGTGGTAATAGCGGCTGGGGGCTACTATGAAGCGGGCCTTTCTCGGGATGGGGAAGATAATTTACCCCTGCCACCAGGGATGGGCTATTGGCGTAACCGCTTAAACATTGATCGCGTGGGCTTTACCGGCGGTGAGGCCCATGCCTACATGATTCACCATCTCCTCACTCAGCGTTTGGTATTGCCCATCCCTGACCTAGTCCTTGTGCTGGTGGCAGCCCTAGTGGGGAAGGGCTGGGTTATTTATTGCACCCCGCGCTCAGGCCAGCGATGGCACATCATTGCGGGGCTGGCGGCAGGAACGGCCCTCTATGGTGTTTTGAGTTTGCAGCTTTATATTTCTGGGGCGGTGTTATTGCCTTGGCTATTACCGTCATTGACGGTTTGGCTCGTCTGCTGGCCTATTTTCAAGGAGAACAATCGTGAACAGCATTAAGGGAATCAGGGTGGGAATCAGGACATTGGGGAGTGGGATAGCCCTGTTGCTCCTCCTTGGGGTTGCGCCGATAGCCGTAGCCCAGTCTCCAAACCTGCCCAAATTAGGGCGATGGTCAAGGCTGGTGGATTTTCTGTTTAATAAAGACGATCCTGGCCGTGGCAACAATGGCGGTTCGCGTGGCCCTAATGGACCGGTGTGTGTGGTGAATCCCGGTGCGGGCGAAACCTTCTGGAGTCAGCAGCCTATGTTTGTCCTGCGGGGAAGCGTGGCCGAAATTGCCCTTCGCCCTGCCGGAGAACCAACTGCCCTATGGACAGCCCGGTTTCCCTTGGCCCCAATTCAAACAGTGGCGGTGCAGTATGACGGTGTGCCCCTCACGCCCGGCGCAGACTATGAGTGGGTGTTATATCAGCGACAGCGCGATCGCAGTTTGAAAGATGTCTTGACCGTGCCCTTTCGGATTATGGAAACCGGGGAAGAGCGCGATCGCATCGCCACCGACCTCGCCACCTTCCAGACCCAGGGCACTGCCGAGGGAGCCGATGCCGATGCCGGCTACTTCGGATTCGGAGCCCAAGTCACCTACCTCTTTTACAGTGGCTTACCCGCCGACGCCTTTCAAGCGCTATTTAGCGTCTCTGAACCCACCGCTGAATTTGTCGCCAGTCGCGAAGCCCTGGTAACGGCGATTTGCCCACCGTTAGATAACTAGTACAGATTAGTCGTGCTGCCACGACTAGCCGTTTCCATCACCGAAATTGACATACGCTAAGGAGCCGGAAGAACTGATTCGGAAGGATCTGGTTTGGTAATGAAAGTGGTGCGATCGCGGCCTTCTTGCTTGCTGCGATAGAGGGCCATATCGGCGGAATTATAAGCCTCGTCGAACTTGGGGTTGGCGCTTAGGGACAGAAGCCCAATACTGGCAGTGACCAGAGAAGCTTTTGGCGTTGGTGGTTGCGGACAGGATTCAGGGGCCGAGGATGAATTCGCGGGAAGGGTAATAGCCGCGATCGCAGTGCGGATATCCTCTGCAATCTGGTAGCTACGCACCAAGCTGCACCCCACCAAAATCACCGCAAATTCATCCCCTCCGAACCGTCCTACGGTATCCACGGCGCGGGTGCGGCAACAGAGAATATGGGCAACGGTCTTGAGTACCAGATCGCCAGTGGCATGGCCGTAGGTATCATTGACCCCCTTAAACCCATCCAGGTCCACCAGCATCAATACGTGGCCCAGGCTACTGTTGTCAGCAAAGGTAGCCTGAATCTGCTCAAAGGCCCACTCGATGCCACGACGGTTCTTAAGCCCGGTTAGGGTATCGGTGAGGGCAAGAAGTTCCGTTTCTTGGAGGTGCTTATGTAACCCCATAAATTTGGGCAAGGTCTTGACCAAAACCCAAGCGGTCCAAAGACTAATACTGGCGATGATTAGTTTCCAAAACCCCTCTAACCAGTAGTTCCCATACCAAATGTTCCAGGCGGAGAAAACATGCCCGATACCACAGCTCAAAATGAATAGGGTAAAAAGAATGATGATGGGGCGGATGGCCTCAGTAGCGCGATCGCGGTTGAGGTACATCATGGTGGGAATAGAGAAATAGGCAATCGCGATCGCGCTATCCCCCAGCACATGGATCAACGTCAAGGGTCGATTCCATAGAAAGCAATAGCCATGGGGCATGAGGGCAAAAGGCATTGGATTTTGAAGCGAAATGGACTCACCAGTTATCAGCTAAAGTCCTGTCCCAGATCTGAGCAAAGACCAAAACATGAATCTGCCTGAGAGTATTCCAGCTAAATCCCTTGTCCAGACCTGAGCAGAGCCCAAAACGTCAGGGGATGATTCTTTAGCTGGAAGCCTTTCACAGCGATCACAGTATTGCTACTACGCTAATACTTCCCTCAGATTTTGGCCGCCCCTGCATCAGCAGAAGCAGATCACAAAGAGGTAATCAGCTCACAGGTGGGGAATCAGGGGTAACGTGGCAGTAACAGGAAGATTCAGAGTCAACCAGCCGCCTCCTGTCTCCGGGTGGTTACGGGCGGTGACATAGCCCGAGTGAGCATCGACAATTTGCTGCACGATGGCCAGCCCCAAGCCCGTACCACTGTTGTTGCCGCCTCTACCAGTTCCATCCCCAGAGGAACTCGATCCACCCGTGGAGGTACCAGCCAGTCCCGCCCCCAAAACCGTCGCCGGAAACCGTGCACGGGCTGGATCCGCCCGATAAAAACGACTAAAGATATAGGGCAAATCGGTTTCCTTGAACCCCTCACCCTGATCGATCACATCAATTTGCACAGTGGCACTACCACTCGTCCGCATATCAGCGGTGGCTTCAGGGAGAACAGTACGGACCAAAATCATGCCACCTTGGGGACTGTATTTAATGGCATTGTCCAGGAGATTAATCAGCACCCGATGGATGAGCCCCTCATCCAAAGTCACCAGCAATTCCGGTGGGCCATCGTACTCGATGTCGAGCTGCTTAATCTGAGCTAAAGGCTCTAGGCTACGCCATGCCGAAAAAATGAGCTGGGGCAAATCGGTGGATTTCGGGGCAAGACCGAGCCCCCCACTGCTCTCTAGACGGCTGAGGTTGAGCAGATCTTCCACCAAGTTACTGAGGCGCAGAATTTCGTTAAGGAGACGGTCGAACCAGGACTGGAGAGAACTATCAACCCGATTGCGGAGGGTCTCGGCCACCAATCGGATCGAGGTTAGAGGAGTTTTGAGTTCGTGGGCCACATCAGAAGTCCACCGATCTCGCTGCTGCATTAGGGTCACCGCCTCTTGGCGATTTTCCAAAAACACCCCCACCTGCCCATTCCCTAGGGGAATGCTGTAGCCCCGCAGCGGGTACGCTACCCCTTCATTGGGATGCAGGGGGTCGGGGGAAACGAGATTTAGAACCCAGTCCTGCTCGTGGGGGGTCTGGGTCAGGCGACTCTGCTCAATCAGTTGATCCAGTTCATAGGAACGGACCCATTCCAACAGCAGCCGGGGGGTATTCGTGGGCTCTTGGTTGCCATAGGTGATCCCGAGTAGGCGACGAGCAGCCCCGTTGCACCACATCAACTGATTCTCTTCGTCCACCTGGAGGTAACCAATGGGGGCTTGGTGCAATAGCGATCGCAGTTCTAACTCCATCTGCTCCGCATCGGTGGACACGTTCCTCGCCACCAGATTGGGGCGAGGCGCAGCCCGGTACAGCCGTGCCTGAAATCGAGAGCGGAGCCACCAGCCCAACCCCCCACCCACCGTCATTCCTAGGCCGAGGAGACCTAAATCGTAGGCATGTACAATTGCCATGCTGTCCTAGCTACCCTTGCCCCATCAATCCTACCAACGGAAGTCTGGCCCACCTAGCAATAGAGCAGGCAAAAGCATAGGAGAGTAATCATGAAAACATTATGTATGCGGATGGCGAGACTCGAACTCGCACAGCAAAGCCACACGCCCCTCAAGCGTGCGTGTCTACCAATTCCACCACATCCGCTTGGATCTTGACATTTAAGCAAACCTAGCCAACGCCAAGAAAGCGCGTACAGGGTTACCGAAATCGCCTAAATCGCTCAATAAATATAGCTTAGAATTGCCGTCTTCGGACACCACTTGCTTTTTTTGCTCTCCAACCCCCAAGACCCTTGCCCCCATCTGCACCAGAAGCCAGTCAGCCCTTGGGCGCATGGTAGGATTAACTACCGTCATTGAAGGACAATTAGAACGGTTCAAACAGTGCTTAGACAAGGGCGCAAGCCTTCCATCGCACCAGCCCAACATTTTCCGGTCCCCTCTCCCCTTGGGAGAGGGCTAGGGCTTCGGCGTGAGCTCAGCCGAACGGTGAGGGACCGAGGTGCACCACGATAGAACGATTAGAGTATTTGAGCCGCCCAGCACTAGTACACCTAGGCTGAAATAGGCTTCCTATTCCATCGCACCAGCCCAACATTTTCCGGTCCCCTCTCCCCTTGGGAGAGGGCTAGGGTGAGGGACCGAGGTGCACCACGATAGAACAGTTAGGATATTGACGCCGTCGAGTACTAGTCTATCCCGTTGAAAAGTTTCGCCAAACCCTCTCCGGCCCCGATGCACTTTTCCAAAATTCTGATTGCAAACCGTGGAGAAATCGCCCTCCGCATCATACGCACCTGTGAAGAAATGGGGATCGCCACTGTTGCCGTGCATTCCACAGTGGATCGCCATGCCCTCCACGTGCAACTCGCAGATGAAGCCGTATGCATCGGTGAGGCCCCCAGCAGCAAAAGCTATCTCAACATTCCCAACATCATTTCTGCCGCCCTCACTCGGGGAGCCACCGCCATTCACCCCGGCTACGGATTCCTGGCGGAAAATGCGCGCTTTGCCGAAATCTGCGCCGATCACAATCTGACCTTCATTGGCCCAACCCCAGAAGCCATGATGTCTATGGGGGACAAGTCCACCGCCAAAGCCACCATGCAGCGTGTCGGCGTACCCACCATTCCCGGCAGTGAAGGATTACTCACAGATGACACTGAAGCCCACCGAGTCGCCAAAGATATTGGCTACCCCGTCATCATCAAAGCGACAGCGGGCGGGGGTGGACGGGGAATGCGCTTGGTCCAGAACGAAGGAGAGCTAAGCAAGCTCTTCATGGCAGCCCAAGGAGAGGCAGAGGCGGCCTTCGGCAATCCAGGTCTATATCTGGAAAAGTTCGTTGAACGACCCCGTCACATTGAGTTCCAGATTCTGGCCGATAGTTACGGCAACGTGGTTCACCTCGGGGAGCGGGACTGCTCGATTCAGCGCCGACACCAAAAACTCCTGGAAGAAGCCCCCAGCATAGGGCTCACCCCAGAACTCCGGCAAAAAATGGGGGATGCCGCTGTCCGTGCTGCCCAGTCCATTGACTATGTGGGGGCGGGAACCGTGGAGTTTTTATTGGATAGTCACAACGATTTTTATTTTATGGAGATGAATACCCGCATTCAGGTCGAACATCCCGTTACCGAAATGATCACAGGACTAGACCTGATCGCCGAGCAGATTCGTATTGCCCAAGGGGAAGCCCTAGGCTTTGACCAATCTCAGGTGGAATTGCGGGGGCACGCCATCGAATGCCGCATTAATGCTGAAGACCCCAGCCACAATTTCCGGCCCGCACCAGGACGAATCAGTGGCTACCTGCCCCCTGGTGGCATGGGAGTGAGGATGGATTCCCATGTTTATACCGATTACGAAATCCCACCCTACTACGATTCTCTCGTCGGCAAACTAATTGTGTGGGGACCGGACCGGGCCACGGCGATTCTACGCATGAAGCGAGCCCTACGGGAATTTGCCATTACGGGTCTGTCTACCACCATACCCTTTCACCAAAAAGTCTTGGAGCATCCCCAGTTTTTGAAAGGGGAGGTTTACACCAATTTTGTGGCTCAGATGCTGGATTTGTGACACTGCATTGGCACTAGTACCGCAGGGCGTAAATCAGTCTACTATCGTCGCACCAGCCCAACATTTTCAAGTCCCCTCTCCCAGGGGGCGAGGGCTTCGGCATGAGCTCAGCCGAACGGTGAGGGGCCGAGTGTGCCACGATGGAACGGCCAGGGTATTTACGCCGCAGAGTACTAGCTCAGAAAATCATCCCATCATTCGCAGAAGTCCCTGCTGGCCCAGCAGCACCTCCCGCAAGAGGGTGATGATCCCCACCCAGATAATTGGGGCAATATCCACACCGCCGATGGGAGCCACAACCTTTCGCACGGGTATGAGCAAAAACTCCGTGGGCCACACCGCTAGGTTGAAGGGTAAGCGATTGTGATCGGCCTGGGGATACCAGGTCAGCACGATACGCACGATAAAGAGCAGGGTATAGAGGCCCAGCAGGGGGCCAAGAGTCCATTGGGCTAGGGTTAAGGGATCGGCCATGGCGGTTGAAATATATCGTTACAGTCTGTCCTATCATATCGAACCAGGGTACTTTGCCCCAATCCAAGTCAGGGGTAGCCTTCTCAGGGGGAAGACAACGCGATAAAATCAGGGGTACCTTTAGTAACTGTTGGTTCTCCCTGCTGCTATGACACCATCTTTGACTAACTTCCTTTTGAGCCTCCTGGCTGGTGCTGCGATCGTTGTGATCCCCGTCACGGTCTCCCTGATTTTTATCAGCCAGCGAGACAAGCTACGTCGATCCTAGTGTTTTGTCAATTCAAAATTGATGGTTATATGTGGGTAAAGCCCTTCCATGCCAAAGGGGACGCATAACCTGCGTCCCCTTTGTAATTAAGGGATAGGCATGACTACGCCCGCCCTACTGAATCAAGCAAGGGGCTGTAACCGCCCCATAACTAGTACTGGGTGGCGTAAATACTCTAACCGTTCTATCGTGGCACACCTCAGCCCCTCACCGTTCGGCTGAGCTCACGCCGAAGCCCTAGCCCTCTCCCAGGGGGCGAGGGGACCGGAAAATTTTGGGCTGGTGCATCATCAGGTTTGATTTTCAGGGTTTCGTAGGGTGCATAGCGCTAAGGCGCGGCTTCGCCCACGCGAAGCAATGCACCGCAGAAAGGCAACGCCTAGGGGAAATAGTCACAGGATTTCCACCCCAGAGTACTAGGAATCTAGCTTTGATTGTCCACAGCCCCTAGTATCCAGCCTTGGAATGGGGCAGAATGCTCCTGTACCCGCTAGGATAGGAAGGTCTATAGGGTCATTAAGCGACCACAGACAGTCCTAAATTTTTAGCTTTTTGACTGCGGTTCGGAGGGGTGCATTTCAATTTTGCAACTCTGCCCCACCCTACGGGAAGAGCAAGCTCTACATCCCCCAGCCCCTTCTCCCCTTTTGGGAGAAGGGGGACCGGATTCAAAGTCCCTCGCCCTTTGGGAGAGGGATTTAGGGTGAGGGCCGCAAAAGTGAGATGCACCCGGCTCGGAGTCCGTCAGGTCACTCTAGCCAATCCCTAATTTTGGCAACTGACAGCGTCTCCGTTGAGTCGCACCCCTGAGAGGAATCCACCGTGAACTTTGGTACGCCTGTTCCCCTGCTGATTGGTATTGTTCTCATTGTCAGCGCTGTTGCTCTTTTCTTCCTTGATAAGCTGAAGCCCGGTTATGGGCGGGATGCCGACAAGGTTTATGCCATCCTGCTGCTTATTTCAGGGATTTTCCTGCTGGGGCACTTGACGATGGAGCTGATTCCGTCATTTCAGCAAATGTTGATGACAGGGATGTTGATTGCCCTACTCATTGAGAATGTGCAATCCCGTAGTGCTAGTAGTGGCGATCGCTATGCTCAGCAAGATGGGCCAGAGATGCCCCCTCGACGAGAGACCTATCGTCCCAGTCGGGCGGATTATCGCGCTGGGGATCGGACCAATGTGCGGGCGGAGTTGGACAACGACCCCCCCGGACGGTTTGGATCTAATCGCCGAATTTTGGGGGGCCGTGAGGAGAGTGTCCGAGGACGGTCGTCCTATTCAGATCGGGGCTATCCCGCCTCCTATCCCTACCCGGAGGAGCAGGGGGGAGGTGATCCTCGTGCTGAAGACTATGGCTATGACGGTAGCGGTGGGCGTCCCGATGAGCGTATTCGGCGGCGGCGACCTCTCCAACTTAGGGGAGAGGTAGACCCTGGAGTCGGTGGAGCGGGTGGCTATAGTGCCAATGCTGGATACAGTGCCAATGCTGGTTATAGTGCCAATGCTGGTTATAGTGCCAATGCTGGATACAGTGCCAATGCTGGATACAGTGCCAATGCTGGTTATGGTGCGAACTCAGGCTACAGCAGTAATGGCGGTGGCGATGGGTATAGTGCCAACGGTCGCTACGGAACACCTGCTGATAGTAGTGCTGACGACTGGCGATCGGATCGCCCGACTTCTCCTACTGGTGGAGAGATTCCGTTTCCTTCCACGACTAGCGGAGACGTAACTTCTGCTGGGGTTTCCGGAAGACCTCGACGGCAACCGGATCGAAATGACCCTGGCCGGGATGATGAGTACGCCGATTACGATCGCTACTAAGGTGAAGGTGTTCCTTCTCTAGGGCGTGCGGATGCGGAGAGGTTGCGTGATAGGGGTTTGTTTGAGAATCCCCAGGGCTTGGGTAATTTGGCCTAGGGTGCGGTGATCCCGTTGGGCATGGAGTAGGGAGGCGGCGGTTTCTAGATCTGCGATCGCACGTTGGGTATCGCCCTGCTGTTGATAGACAGAGCCTCGGTAGCAGTAAGGCAGAGCAGCCTGACCTTGATGTTGAATGGCAGCGCTGTAGGCCGCGATCGCACCGGGTCGATCGCCCAATTTCTGTCGAGCCTGTCCGTTGTAAAAATGGACCAGACTGGAGGTGGGAGCCAAGGTGGCCGCCACCTCTAAATCTTCCAGAGCTTGGGTATAGTTGCCCAGACTCAGGTGCAAGTAGCCCCGGTTACAACGGGCGGCAAACTGGTCGGAGTGCAATGCCAATGCCCGATCAAAGTCAGCCAATGCCTGCTTGGGTTGTTTACGATCGCCCCAGACGACACCGCGATTGTTGAGGGCAAGGGCATCCTCCGGCGTGATTTGCAGTACCTGGGAATAGTCAGCAATGGCTCCGTCAGGATCCCGTAGATCGTAGCGGGTGACGGCCCGATTGAAGTAGGCCACCGCATCCTCAGGACAGAGATTGGGATCATCAAAGCGACGCAGCAGTCGCTCCACCACGGTGACATCGGTGGTGCGGAGCCGCAAATCCAGACTAGGAAAAACACTGCTGGCGGCGGGTAATTCTCGCAGGCCGACAATGGCATAGGCGCGATCGCACACCAAAAACTGCTCGTCAGTCCCCAAAATTTTGAAGGTGAAGTGGTCGGGATAGGTCTGCTTGAGGGGCAACAGTTGCCTCAGGGCGGTTTTCAGCATCTGGCGCTGGGTGCTGGCCACAGGCCACTGTTGGTCAATACTCCTTAACAGGAGACCATCCCGGCGATCTCCGGAGTGACACCAGCCCACCTCCAACCGACAGCGGCGCTCCAACACCTCTTTGAAGCGGGTGATAAGTTCTGGGTCAAGGCGGGCAGAGGGTGACCAAGGCCATACCAAAACTAGCCGTTGTTGAACCTGATCTAGCGCCGCAAACAGCGCCTGATCAACAGTCGAAGACCAGCTTTCAGTGGCGTCAGGACTTTGGAAAGCCATCAACCATTGCGTCGGGGCTGCGGCCTCAGAAGAACTCGGTGCAGGTGTTGAAAACCGCTGGAGAAAGCCCTGTTCCCCAGGAGCAGGGAGGCTCTTGTGGTACTGCATCAAATCCTGGGTGGCCTGTTCTAGGGTGGCCAACTGCCACTGCATTCCGCTGAGGTAGGTTGCTGTGGTACCCCGGATTTCTGCTGTGATGTCAAAGGGGACGGCAATCCCATCAATCCGCTCTTCCACCTGGCGCAGCAGCCCAGCGAGACGATCTACCTCAGTGGTGAGGTCGCGCAATTGGGGCGAGGACTCGGGACGGCTACCATTGAGGGCAGCGGAACCAGCAGTCTTCATACTGTCCATATGCCGCCGAAGGGTATCTTGGATACTTTCTACGGTCCGCAGCTTCTCAGTCAAGGCATTGAATTCCCGACGGGGCACTAAATCCGCCACAGCCTTGATCAGTTCTCGTACCTCTCCCTTGAGGAGATGGGGGTCACTACCGGGAGCTGCTTGGCGCAAACGCCGATCCAGGTGACGCACCGCATCCTGAAGGGTAGATTGGGCAGCTTTACTCTCGCTGTTGAGGGTTTCCAAACTCACCCGAACCTGCATTAGCTCGGTTTTTAAATGAGACACATCAGCTTCAGTCGCTTCAACTCGGGGCAGGCTAGAGAGCCGCTGCACCTGTTTGTCCAGGTTGCTCAAGGTGGAGCAGGCATAGGTGTACTGATCTTGTAACTCCGCCATGTCTTGATATAGATGGCTGAGGTTGGGGCGCTCAATCCCTTGAATCCGCCGCTCTACATCCTGTTGAGTCCGTTCTAGGGCCTGAGAAAAGCGCACGACGGCGCGATCACTGTGGGCCATGGCCGCCCGCTGGAGCCCCGTCAAAGTTTCCGGGCTCGGGAGGGCACTAACCTGAGCCTGTAACTGGTTCAGATCCTTATTCATCCGTCCCTCTAGGTTGAGGCTGCGGTGCTTGACACCGTTAATTTGCTGCTCTAAGCGACGGCGATCGATGAGTCCCATGGCCACCAAGGCCGTAACGGGAATGGAGACCAGCGCTGCGTTTTGACTGGCAAGGGATGCTACAGTCCCTGCCCCCGCAGTGAGCATCAGGGCGGACTCTCTGAAACGAGGCCAACGTCGAATATTCACGGGATGCACACGAAGTAAAGAGGGCTTAACGGGGAGTGGCCCCCTAGACTGATCTGGGACCATCGAGTTGGGGACTCGGGCAAAACCAGAAGGCAGATGAGCACTGACCCCGCTATAACTTTCTGATCTCTGAGAGACGGATCAGGACAAGAATTCTGCTCCCACAGCAGAGAATCACCCCGTAGAGAAGCAAAGCATCAAGCAGAAAGGTGGGGTGCCCGAAAAAAACACCCTCCCTTGCCATAGATAGCGCCACACCCCTAAGGAGACAGTACCCATACTGGTCTCTACATTTGTCGGGTCACGCACCCTCTTCACCCTTGGTAGCGGCTATGTCAACCATCGCGACGAAAGGGATCGCTATGGTTTAATTGCAGCGTAGACCCCTTAGGGACTCGCAGGAAAATAACGTACCCGCTGATCGGGCTTGCTCCCTCTGGGAGCCATTACATGTTGGCGCAGCCTGTCTGAAAGACATACGACTTCGCTCAGCCCTCGATCACTGAAGGTTGAGCGAAGTCGTTCGCGTAGCGTCTCCCTTCGGGAGAAAACCTGGCCACTAGGTACACTAGACCTGTTGTGAAATACTGTTCAAAATCGCTGAAAGCCTTGCTACAAAGCACTTTCGGGGTTTTTGGACAAGAAAGGCTGAAAGCCTTGCCTAGAAGGCGTTTTGAGGTTTTTCGAGTTTAATTCACAACAACTCTACTATTAACCCGCACCTCCCTTAGCGTGCTCATTGACTGACAACACGATCTGGAACCGACATTCTGGGTTGGGTCAGAAAACTATCCCCTAGTAATGATTCACTCACCCCCGGCTAAACCGCTACAACCCTTGATCCCTTGTTTGAAGGAAGGGGGATGTGAACAGTTACGCCCCCTAAATTTCACCCAAATTCTTTAGGGAAGCGGTTTCTATGTCCAATGTAGGATTTTTGCCAGTCAACAAGCTTAGCCTTTCTGATTAGATGAGCGCACTGAGAAATCTTGATGAACAGGAACTTCAATCACAAACTCCGTTCCCTGATCTAGGGTGGAATAGCACCGTAGATTTCCACCGTGTTTTTCGGTTACGATTTGATGGCTAATAGACAGTCCAAGTCCGGTCCCTTTACCAATAGCTTTTGTTGTAAAGAACGGATCGAAAATCTTAGCCTGCGTAGCCTCATCGATTCCTGGACCATTGTTAGCAATGCGAATGGCTACCTGGTTAGATCCACTAGTTGCCGTAGAGATTGTGATCCTGCTTGGATTTGCCTTCACAGCATCGACGCTGCGTTTTTTATCGTACTCGTCTAGAGCATCAAGGGCGTTAGAGATTATATTCATAAATACCTGATTGAGCTGTCCTGGATAACACTCCACCAAGGGCAGTGTGTCATATGTCTTGACTAGCTGAATTTCAGGATAATCATTATTTCTCTTAAATCGATTTTGCAAAATCATCAACGTACTGTCAATGCCTTCATGCAGATCAACGGTCTTAAATTCCGCTTCATCCAAGCGAGAAAAGTTGCGTAAAGACTTAACTATTTCGCGAATACGATCGACTCCCAACTTCATTGACTCCAGTAGTTTAGGAAAGTCATCCTTGAGAAAGTCTACTTCGCTTTCTTCAAGGGCTAACTGGATATCTGCTGATGGCATGGGGTAGCTTTGTCGATAGAGAGCTAATAAGTCTAGTAGGTTATCAGCATATTCTTTGGTATGAACTAGGTTGCCATAGATGAAATTAACGGGATTATTGATCTCGTGAGCAACCCCAGCTACCAGATGTCCCAGACTAGACATCTTTTCCGTTTGCACTAACTGGGTTTGGGTTTTTTGCAGGTTCACTAGGGTTTGTGACAGTTCATCAGTTCGTTCTGCCACTCGCCTCTCCAAAAGAATATTGGCTTCCTTCAATCCATCTTCTGCAAGCTTTTGTTGATTGATTGTAGAGGATAAAATCAACAGAGTTAAAGCAGCGACACCAATAAAGGACTGTAGTAGAACCAGAGAATTTTCGGATGAAATTAGTGCAAAAATGCCATTTCCTTGGGCTGTTGCGGCAATAGAAATCAGAGATAGAGCAACAACTAAAAGAGTCCCTCCACGCTCACCAAAGCGAAACGCTGCCCAGACCATAGGCAACAAAAACATATATTCTAAAGGGTTACCTATACCAAAAGTTTGCCACGAGATGAAAACCGTAAGCCCAATTAATAGTGCTAGTTCACCTATTTTTTGAGGCGTAACATTCCAGTTTTCGATCCTCTCCCGCCAAGTCAATATGAAGGGCGCAAAGACTAAAAATCCTACGGTATCTGCTGTCCACCAAGTTCGCCATACGGTAGCGTAGTCTGCCGAGGGTACCACCCCGTTCAAATACAGTACTGTTGTTCCCAATGTGGCATTAAAGACAGGAGACAGACTGGTTGCGATCGCAAATATTAAGGTATATCTTACGGTGCTTAGAAACGCCTGATTGTTGGTCCACCGTAAAATCAGTAGTGCTGCGATCACAGCCTCCGCAAATTCACCTATCCCCATCGTCAAACCAATGGGCAAGCTTTCATAGAAGGAAACATCAAGCACCCAGTAACCCAGAAGGATACCTGGCCAAACCCTAAATCTACTGATCAACAATGCTGCCAGGGAAATACCTGAAAGCGGCCAAATGGGAGTGACATCACCGATCGTAGCGAATTGAAATGCCATCATACCCACTGCATGAAGGGTTACAACCATCAACCCATTAAACAGCAGTATTTTCCCCGTGAAAAAATCATCTATTTTGACGCCCACTCCAGAGTCATGGGCTTTACTGAACGCTGGAGAATTAGTCCGAGTCATACAAGGAATCCACACACAGTCATCAAATGGAATATGGGCACCTCAAGGTGCCCATATATGTATAATGCCCAAAGCCTCGGCATAATGCCCAAAGCCCCGGCAATCAAGATCCAGTATTTTGGAATCTTGTGAGGTGCCAAGGTTAACCATGAAACCCTTGATAACAGGAGATCGGCTGTACCTCCCTTACCCCATACCCTGGGAGTATCGTTGGGAGAAAGCTATGGAACCCCTGATAGTAAGAGATAGGCTATACCTCACCCAGAAGGGAAATGCTGTCGCCCTCCTGGGATCAGAATGAAAACCATAATCAGTAATCCATTCTGCTTTCCAGACCCCTTGCGGGGTCTGGATTTCAAGGTTTATAAGTGCAGCCAGCACCAAAATTCCAGGAGAGCCAGACAGCTTACATTTTGTAAACAACCCAATACATCCTATTTTGAGCTACTGGGAAGAATTTTTCCTTAAACCCAAACAGCCCCGAAGTTTCTGAACCCCCTAGATTTAAGTAGCGATATCCTGCCTGTTTCAGCACTTTGCAGCATTCAACGATCAAATACTCCGACAGATACGGAAACTTTTGGTGAAGAGTAATACTGGCATACAATCCGGCCATATCTTCACTCACTGCTTCCATGGCAAAGAATCCCGCTGCTTCTCCGGCAACACGAACCATCTGAGCAAAATAGGATTTCCCGTTCTTGCCCACCGGGGGATAGTGAACGATATTGTCATAGTCACTAGGCCGAGAGATATGTAACTGTCTCACATCAAGATAATCAAAAAACTCTTGAACAATGGTATCGGCTTCCGCAGAGTTGTCCTCACTGTGATCCTTGCCCAGAGGTTCCCAGGTTGTTTCAGCCTCAAATTTCGCACAGTACCTGCGGTAGTTGCGTTTTAGACTGCTAGTGGCTTCATACTTTTCGAGTCGCTGAAGCACTTGATCTACATCCACGATCTGCTCGGGGAACGTATCGTCTTCTTCCATAGCTTGATCATGCCAGGGATAGTCTTCAATCGGAGAAAATCCAGTTTGAAGTAATTGATCTCGCTCCTCAAGAGTCAGCTTTTTCACAAACACCGGCACCCCACTCAGCTCCAGCAAATGTTTTGATAAGGTGCGCAAACTGTCAGGATCAAATTCACCCATGGGATTAACTACGTGATAGTGCCAGCTTCCCCCTAGGGTAAAGCGATCGCCCAAACCAATAGCGACCAACATCCGCCCATCAAAGTATTTCATCCCCAACCCATCAGGCCCCAACCCATTGACGGCTTGACAAAGATAGTAAAAGCTATTGCCATAGCCCGGATTTGGATCCGCTTCCCGAAAACTATGGAACAGGTTTCGATCTTTAGATGTGATGTAAGAAACCCGCCCACCGTAGCGTTTGACAATACCTTCTGCCAAACGGTGTTTATCCTCTAGCGTGCTAGTTTGAGTGGAGGGATTTTTCGCCGCCGACCACATCCACAAAAACTGCTTTCGGTGGGTATCAGCAACGGAGAAATCATCAACCACCACGATTTTATCTGTTGATCCCCAAATGATTGTGGCGACCTTATTACCATAGATACAGATAGGAATAGCGCTGAAAACATGCTCTGGCATCCAGCGACAGTGTTTCTGATGCTCTTGGAGCAGTGCCATATTTTCTGGATGGGTCAAGATTTGAAGACTAATACCTTGATCCGTTAACGTTTGTAGCTGCGTTAAAATGTGTGTCGGGTTATCTGCCAGAAATTTTCCGGCATCAATTCCACTCAGATAAACCGTCCCACCAGCATTGCCAAAGGTTTGTACCACCTCTTCGAGCATAAGCTGTACAACGTTATCACCCTCGTATACCTGGATCGGCTCCTGGCTTATCTTAGGACTTTTCAATTCAGCACCCATCGGTTAAATCCTCGTATTAGCGAAAATCCATCATGAACAAACTGCACTGACTGATCTAACCCCTACCAGAACAACATCGTAAACCCTGTCTATGTGACTGATGAGTCAACAGGTTAGGAGACGACCATGTTTTCCTGGATGATCTGATCTTGACCAATTACTGTTTCTTGAGGACATAAATTGTCCAGCAGGGAAAATCGCATTCGTTGACCCACGCAAATGGTTCATGGCCCTGGGCTAAGGGCTGCATAGCTTCAATCACCTGAAAGCCGCTTTGTTGAAATACTTGACGATAATCATTATCTGTCCAGTAATAGTCGAACAGCACGATGTCGGTATCTCGAATGCCCACCCTAACTTTGCAGCCTGATGCTAGACAGGTCTCATCAATCGGGCCGATCTCAAATGACGACCAGTGATGACGATAGTACTCTTCTGACCCAGTGACGATAATGACAATGCCCTCATCAGTTAAGACGCGGTTAAGCTCCCCGAATGTATTCATCATTTGGGTAATCGAACTATATTCGAGCAGCACAAAACTTTGAAAGATTGCGTCAAAGTGGTGATTAGAGAAAGGTAACTGTTCGGAATCCAACAGATAATATTCACCCTCTGCCGCCTGCCGTGCTTTTGTGAGCATTGACGGATTAATATCAACACCAACGGTATCAAAGCCTAGGCTCCTCAAAAAACGAGTCGATCGCCCCGTGCCACAGCCAAAATCGAGCAGCTTCCCCCTACTGTTGTGACGCTCGAACCACTCAGCTACCGCGTTGAAGGCCAAAAAATAGCTGCCCTCAAGCTTCAACTCTGAGTACTGCCCAGAGAATTGCCGATAGTCATGGGTTTGCAACGGTATAGGTTCAATGGTGGGGGGAGGTAATCCAACCATCTACAGAGCCTCCAAATTATGAAGTAAGCATGAAGTTCGACCTCTGTAGAGTTGCATACCTCAGGCATAATCACCTCCGTTTAATCCCTGAAGATGGGAACTAGATCAATGTAGGCAATAAAAAAGCGTCTGCAATTTACACATTGCAGACGCCTATCAAAATTGGGGAATGGAAGAACTTGACCAAAGAGGGGCTAGGGGATTTAGTGAAACCGCTTCTTACGGCGGGCCACTTCTTTGCGCTTGCGCTTTTCCTGGGGTGTTTCAAAGTGCCGTCGGCGCTTTACCTCCGAAAACACCCCTGCCTTAGAAACCTGACGCTTAAAGCGTCGCAATGCCGATTCAATGCCTTCGTTTTCACCAACAAGGACCTGGGTCATACCGATCGTTTGGACTCGACAAGTAAAAAACGTAAATACTGCTATGGAGAAACCCTTCAAGATCAGCCAATGGCTACCTTTCAAGGCTGAAAAGATACACGGAGTTTGGGTACACAGTCCCCGCCGCGCACTCTACAAATACCATACCGCAAAAGTGACCTAAAGCATCCATTCCAGGAAAACGCCGACGCGGCTGTCCTGACGACCGGGGGCGTTTTGGGTCTGAATATCCGTTGAGATTCGCAGTTGGGAGGTGACGGCATAGCCAACGGAGAAGGTAGTGAGCCCGACCACATTCTGAGTTCCCGGTGCTACCCAGGTTTGGGTCAAAGCGAGATCGGCAGCCCCAGTGCGTGAAGGAATTAAGACAATGCGAAAGCCCACATTCAATCCCTCAACGGTGTAGGTAGGGGTGTCTAGGTGACGGTAGCCCAGCACGGGGGCGACATTGCCGTACCAGCCCAAGGGCAGTAAATAATACTGGGCGTCAATACCATAGCTGGCACGATGGTCTCCATCGCGGTTTGCATTCTGGCTATAGTCGGCGCTGAGAGTAAGCGGCGTGCGGCCCACAAAGAAGTCCTGCACCCCTAGGTAAAATCCACTAGTTTGATTGTTGGAGGGAAACTGGGCATAGCCCACCCGTAGCCGGGGGCGAAAGGCTGGGTCATGGCGAATATCTGCCGCTACGTCGGGGATGGATTGGAGCCATCGTCGCAGCACGGGGCTGCTTTCGATGATGGCGGGGTCGATATCAATGGCGGAGGAATTAGTGGCGATTGCCTCCCCATCCCACGTCTCTTCTAAGGCGGGGGAGGCGGTGCTCTGCAAATTTTGTACCGTTTGCACCCAAATTTCCCTGGTGGCAAAGCTTTCGGCTCCTGCTGCACGCTCTTCAGGAGCGCTCGCTTCTAGGGGGGCAGCCTCTAGGGGGGTGTCTATCTCCACCCATTCCTCGGCAGGCAACGGAGCCCGAACAGTGCCCTGGGACAAACGGCCCTTGGTGGAAAAGTAGGGAGTTCCCTTGAACTGGGGAGCTTGGGGAGGCGCGATGGCCAGAGACCGGTCCAAAGGGACCATCGCGGCAGTGCGATGGTCTCCGACCGGCCTTTGGCCATCGCACTTTACCCCATTCGGTTCTGAGGACAATTCAGTGGTAGGCCCGTCTTGGGGAAGTGGGCAGAGATCCGAAATTGCTGAAAGGGGCAGGGCAAGGGCGCGATGCTCAGGGACCAGTCCAAAGGGACCATCGCAGACCACCATGCTAGCCAAAGCCAGACCAATTCCGCCCCCGACTGCCCCTCTTCCCCGCCATTGATCCCGCACTATGGTCACGTCATCCCTCCTCACCATCGCCCTATTCCAGCACCTCCCTAGTGGTCTGTCAATTTTGAATTGACCTTTTGAATTGACCGATAAAGGAGAGTTGTTTGGGGGGAATAAAAACCCTCAAACGAGGCTTACCCGCACACCAGGATCCATGACATCCTACCCCCATAAAAAGGTGTCCCCGGAAAACCCCAGAGACACCCATGGCATAAACAAATTAGCAACCGTCCTAGCTGCTTGCCCTAGCGCACCGCCGCCTGTAGAACCGTGGCATCCAGCGGTTTCATGAAATACAGCCGCACCATTTGCCAACCAATGGTGGCAATGTAGGGCAGTTTCCGTAGTAGCTTCACCGGAGCAGGCTGGTCAGAGCGCCCGATAGCAGCAATTTTGTCATTAGCCGCCGCACTGGTATCCAGTGCCTTGAAGAACTCGGGATGATCCACATTCAGCAGAACAGGGAAGACCCGCGCCGCCGTAGCATTCGTTTCCCGAATTACCTCAATGTCGTAGGTGCGCGCATCTAGACCAATGGCGGCATAGAAATCATGACGCTGAAGGTCATTCAGATACATAGTGGCAAACACCGACAGCAGGAAAAACCGACACCAGAGCCGCGCTCGCCAATCATTGAGGATTTGGGGCTGGGACTTCATCAGTGCAGAGAAGAAGTCGCCATGGCGGTTCTCATCCTGACACCAGTTTTCAAAGAATCGGAAGATGGGGTAAATACGGTTCTCGGGGTGGGATTCCAGATGGCGGTAGATCTTGATATAGCGCCAGTAGCCAATTTTCTCAGAGAGATAGGTGGCGTAGAAGATGAACTTGGGCTTGAAGAAGGTGTACTTCTTGCTTTTGGTCAAGAAACCCAGGTCAAGCTGGAGGTTGAAGTCAGACATGGCCTTGTTCAAAAAGCCAGCATGACGCGCCTCATCGCGAGACATAAGATTAAAGCACTCCGCCAAGACAGGGCTGGAATCCTTGATGCGCCGTCCCAATTCCTTGTAGAGCAGGAACCCGGAAAACTCAGCGGTACAGGAGCGCTCTAGGAACTCCACGAAGAGCCTGCGGGTGTCGCCGTCAATATGCTCCCAAGACTGATCAAATTCCGCATCCCGCACAAAGTGGTGGCGATTGTAGTCAGCGCGGAACTCTTCCAGGATGGCCTGTAGCTCGTCTTCGTTGACAGAGATGTCCATTTTGGCCATCTCATCAAAATCAGTGGTGTAAAACCGGGGCGTCAGGATGGTGTCCTGGGCGGGAGCCTTCACGCCGGGGCGGATTTCTGTAAATTCGGGCTTTCTTAGGGAGTCAACCATGAGTCCTTGAGTACACGCTTGAGGTGCCGTAGGGGGCAGTACCGTTAGCTTCGGATGGGTAAGCACCTGCTGCCATCGGCTCTAAGCCTAAATGGATCCCCTGAAGCCGCCTTCGGAACCGGATTTCAGCGGTGGCAGAGCTTGACCTACTGAGTCTTAGTCTATCAATGGGAGTGGGGCTGGAAAGGGGTTCAAGCTTTAAGAATTGCAACACTTAGCAACGCTCAGCAATGGCTAGGGCCGCCAAGCCCGTCACAAGTCCCCAAAACTTCCCCCATCTTCGGCTTCTAGTTCATTATGGGGACACCCACAGTTTTAGGAGGTAGGAATGGGGCTGTTTGATAGCGTCTTCAACGCTGAGAAAGGCATGACTGAAACGCAGCTCACTGCTGCGGAGTCCTTTGCTGCCGTGGCTTTAGTCGCGATCGCGGCAGATGGCTACCTCTCAGACCAAGAGAGCCGCGACATGAGCATGATGCTGTCTCGGATGCAGCTCTTTCGCACCTACTCCAATGATCTGATGCACCGCATGTTTGACAAGCTCCTGGCTATGCTCAAGCGAGAGGGGCCTGGCGAACTGGTGAATTTGGCTAAAGCCTGTCTCCCTCCAGAGCTGAGACCAACGGCCTTTGCGATCGCGACTGACCTCGTTCTCTCCGACGGCACCGTCACCTCTCAGGAGCAAGCCTTTCTGGATGACCTGTATCGAATCCTAGAAATTCCTGGTGATACCGCCCTGCAAATCGTCCAGGTAATGACAATCAAAAATCGGGGCTAGGAGTCGATCTGATCCACTAGGGCAGAAAGCTCATCGGCCATAATGACGCGACCTCGCGCCGCTGCCCGCAGAATCCGATCGATGGCGTGGCGTTCATCGTCAGTCAGGCTATGTTCGTTCAAGAGATTGGCGAGAAGACCATACCGATCGGCCAATGTGAGCTGGCCGCGATCGCTGGCTTGGGCAAACAGCTCCGAGAGCGCAAATTTAAGAGGACAAATCTCTACCACAGGCAATGACCCGACAGGGTTCCTTGTGCTCTATGACTATGCCCGAGGTTAGGGACTGTCCGTGTGACAATCACGAGTTCTCTGGGTGACTTTACTAGCATCAATCTGTGACTTCGGTCACACAAGAGTTGTTCGGGGCCCTAGCTCAATCCGTCCTAAGAGGCTGTTTGAGAAGTATTCAATGTCATGCTGTTCGCGAAGCGACTTCTAAGAAACTTCCCTCTGTGAGCAAGACCGAGATTCCTCCCTTCGTTTGGAATGACAGGCTCTCGTTTGTCATGTTGTTCGCGAAGCGACTCCGCAGGAGTAATGGAGCGGAGTCGAAACATCTCGGTCTAACAGCCAGACCAGGATCCCTCCCTGCGCTCGGAATGACAGGCTTCCCTCTGTTTCTTCCGGGCATTACCCAACATCGTGGGTTGGGTCGGTTGCTCCGAAGGAGTAACGGAGCGTCGTGAAGGATCTTGGACTACGCTGAGGGATCGAGATTCCTCTCTCCGTTTCACTGCGCTCGGAATGACAGGTGGATTGTCATGTTGAGCGGATGTCAGACAGGGCCTGACCCACAAGAATTGCACATTACTAAAGATCTGGAGTTCCTAAGCATCTAAAGTCTAATCGAGGTACCCCATCAGAGCCGCTGGTAGCGGGTCCACTGTGTCATTAGGGGCTATGGGGCGATTCCCCATCAAGAAATTCAGTTCAGATAAGTGCAAAGTCCCCACCATAACCGGACGATGACCCGGTAAGAGATCCGTCGAAAACACCTCCATAGTATTTGCCATGATCGGACGACTCCCTGAAGAATTCAAGCTGCCCACCACTTCCAAATCGCTCAGGGCAATCGGTCGATGGTTAGGCAGGGAATCCGTCACCACCAAGCGAGTGTGGTCCTCTAGCAAAATCACCCCAGACTCTCCCTCAGTGTCCTTGGACTTAACGATGCTGTTCTTGGGTTGGCGGCGCGTCGTAGTCTTGCGAGGCGTCTCGGCGCTAGCCTCCGCTGCCTTGGCTTCGGCTTGGCCGTTAGCGGCCTCATTAGTGCTGGTCATGAATTAACCTCTTCTCGGCTTAGCGATTCAAACTGCGCCCGTCTGCGCTTCTCTATCATCCCAGATCGCCACTACTAAACAAAATCTTGCGGGTAGTCTGGGGATCAATCGGTTAGGCGGTGCTAACCCCATTCTTTCAAAGCGAACCTTAACAACGGGCAATACTTAAGGAAACATTATAGGAAAAAGATTCACTCATTTACTTTGCAAAAGATTATCAGTGTGATAATCCCAGTGTTACGTATGCCCGCCCTAAAACCCAGGGTAGGATCCTGCCCCAGGGCAACAGGAGTAGCCGTCCGGCAATTCCCAGCCCAATTCACCCATGCTTAAGAGCGCACGGGTCAGTTTAGCTTGAGAGATGGCAGTTTTTTGCCCTATCCCCACCCCTATCCCTGTCGCTCTTGTCAATAATTTAGAGGGATGCGCTACACTAGGTTGCAAGCGAGGGGCTGTAACGGTTTCGACGCTTTGACGAAAGTCACTCTGTGATACAGGCCGAGGGGGAGTCCACCCTCGTTAATCCAGGCTCAAAACAAACGTAACTGCGAACAACATCGTTCCTTTTGCTCGTAAAGCTGCACCTGTTGCCGCTTAACTAAACTCAATTAGCGAGCGTTCATAGTCCGACTCCGTTAAGGGCTATGAACAAACCCCAACGGATGCGTCCTATAGTCTTCTCTGGTGAGCTATGGGACAAAGAAATCATCAGAGCATCCCATCGCTAGGGATAATCAGCGGTCCCCGCCTCAAGGGTCAGAGAGGCTAAGCCTGTGAATGAATGGTGTGTTAATACTCGAAGCGGACACGGGTTCGACTCCCGTCAGCTCCATTTTTATGAACTTTATTGTTCTTTTTTGAATATTTCTCTGCTCGACGTTCCGCTATGGAGCTTCGAGATTTTCGTCTGTCTATACTTAGTAAAGAAGCCCCGATGCAGTCGGTCAATGTGTCGGGATGTGAACTTGTCGTCGCGTATTGGGGTCAGTACCCATGGCCGCTTCTTCCTCTCACACCATGCGATTTCCTCTGTGGCAGTATTTAAATCAACCTGTTTTTAGCCGTCTTCACAAAACGCGATTAAATCCTTGGTCTTTTTGGCGAGGATACCAGATTCAGTATTTAGAACGATGCTGGATTAAGGAATTCAGGCCGGAAGAGCATTTCAATCCGTAATTCAAATGAATATTCTGTTCTGGAAGTATTCTGAGATGGAGCTGCATTCATCATTATTCCTTGCATAATGAAGGAGATCTTTGGATCTGGATTCAGTTCCTAGGGAAATGTACGGAAGCGAATTGACAAGAAACTCTGTAAATTTTGCCCCTATTTCGCAGTACGAGCTGCGTTCGGCTGCTAATACTTCACTCCCCCAGCTAAACCGCTACAACCCCTGATCCCTCCTTCGAAGGTCGGAGGGGATGGGAATGGCTACTTTGGCTGAGCTGGTCGAAGTCTAGGCGGCAGCCGCAAGGGGGACACTTGCGCGAAAGTTGTTGGGAATATTTCCGTCAGGCAGGACTAGGCTTGGACCGTTAGCATGGGGAAAATCAGGGCCGAGATCGTAGCCCTAGGAGAACCTCCGTGGATCTAGCTGAAAGTTTTCGTATGGCGACTAAGACTCTGGTCGCTAACAAGCTCCGCAGTAGCCTCACGATGTTGGGCATTATCATCGGCAATGCCTCGGTGATTGCTATGGTGGGTCTGGGCGAAGGGGCACAAACCTACATCAATGGGCAGCTCCAGACCCTGGGGCCAAATGTGCTCTTTGTGCTGCCGGGAAGCCGGGAAACACGGCAACAGGGCAGCTTGGAGGTACCTCGTACCCTGGTGGTGGCGGATGCGGATGCGATTTCGGCTCAGGTCCCTTCTGTAGTGGGCGTTGCCCCTGAATTTAACGACCAAGGGCGCGTTGTGTATCGCAATCGCAGTGCCAATGTCAGTATCGTGGGCACCAGCGAACAGTTTTTGCAGGTCCGCAGTTTTGAGATGGCCCAGGGGCGGTTTATTGCCAAGCTAGACTTAGACCGCAATGCCCAGGTGGCGGTGCTAGGGGCATCCCTGGCGGAACGGTTGTTTGATCAGCAGAGTCCCGTGGGGCAGTCTGTTCAGGTGAAAGGGATCCGCTTTGAAATTACCGGGGTGCTTGCGGCTAAGGGAGCGAACCTGGGCTTGAATTATGACGATGCGGTTTTGGTGCCCATCACGACCCAAGCCAGTCGCTTGGTGGGGCAGCGTCGGTCACCCTACGGGATTGAGGTGTCCTATATTGCTGTGTCGGCCCAGGATCGAGATCGCATGGGGCAGGCAGAATTTCAAATTACTAACCTGTTACGCCTGCGCCATAACATTACCGACAGCGACGATTTCTTTATCAACAGTCAGGACACGTTGCTGAATTTGGCGGATACGGTTACTGGAGCCTTGACAGTACTGTTAGCTGCGATCGCAGGTATTTCTCTACTGGTGGGGGGCATCGGTATCATGAACATCATGTTGGTATCCGTCCGGGAACGCACCCAGGAGATCGGCCTAAGAAAAGCCATTGGGGCCTCCCAGCAGGACATTCTGGTGCAGTTTCTAATCGAGTCCTTGATTCTGTCCGTCGTCGGGGGCATTGTGGGCAGTGGACTCGGTATTGGTGGACTGTTGCTAATCAGTGCCATTTCTCCCTTTGAGGCGGGGGTTTCGGTCTCAGCGATTACTTTGGCAGTGGGGGTATCTGGTGGCATTGGTCTTTTCTTTGGCGTTTTCCCCGCCCGCCAAGCCGCTCAACTCGACCCTATTGTTGCTCTCCGCAGCAGCTAGTACTCAATCAATCAAGCAGGTATCGGCACTCTCCGGTATCTTCGTTGTCACCTGGAGCGGGAGTTGAATGCGGAAGTCGGTGCCTTGACCCACTGTAGACTCGCAATCAAGGAGACCCCCATGGTGGTCTACCACGATCTGACGGCAAATTGAGAGGCCGAGACCTGTCCCTTGGCCCACGGTTTTAGTCGTGAAAAAGGGTTCGAAGATATGCTCCCTAACTCCTGGGGCCATGCCGCCCCCATTATCCGAAATGTGGATTTCTACCCTGGCTTGATCCGGTTCGGACCCTTGTACTAAGGCCGTTCGTACCTCAATTTGTCCAAGCTGGGGCTGGGGTTCTGTTAACCAGCGACGTTCAATAGCCTGCACCGCATTACTGAGGAGGTTCATGAACACCTGGTTGATCTGACTAGCATAACAAGTTAGGGGTGGCACCTCCCCGTACTGTTTTACCACTGTAATGCCAGGGGTATCTGCCCGTGCCTTCATGCGATAGTGCAGGATTAGTAGGGTACTGTCGATGCCCTCGTGCAGATCTACTGTTTTGACCTGTGCCTGACCATGGCGGGAGAAGTTCAATAGCGATCGCACTACCTCTTGAATGCGCTCGGTTCCAGTGACCATGGAAGCAAATAGGCGGGGAAAGTCCTCTCGAATGAACTCAAGATCTACATCCTGATTTGCCCCTAGATGGAGGGCAGTCTCAGGATCTATGGTTTGTTGATATCGCTCCAACAAACCCATCACATCGGAAAAATACTGACGGGCATGGTTTAGGTTGCCGCCGATGAAGTTAATCGGATTGTTGACTTCATGGGCTACGGAAGCAACGAGTTGCCCCAGGCTGGACATTTTTTCGGCCTGCACCAGTTGAGTCTGGGTCTCTTGCAGTTCCTTCAAGGTGCGATGCAGTGTGGCGGTGCGATCGCGGACCTGCTGCTCCAGGTTCACATTCAAATCCTGGACTTGGTGATAGAGGGCATTTTGCTGTACTGCGATCGCAAAATGCTGCCCTAGCGCTTGAGCCAAGAGGCGATCATGCTCACTCCAAGGGTGAGCCTGCCCCTGCTTAGATTCCTTCCACACGTCAAAAGAGAGTCGGGGCTGACTTTGCCGCCGATCAGCATCGACCTGCCCCGCCCATAGGGTCTCGGTGTCAATTGCCCGCCGAAAAATACTCAAATATCCAAAAATATGGGAGCCATAGGTCAACGGGACCACCAACAGCCCCCGCACGGGGGTAGTGCGAAAAGCCGCCTGAATATTGCGCAGTTCCGGTACCTTGTACAGGTCTGAGATAGCTGCATGTGCTAACAAGTCTGCTTCCTGGGCAGCCGTCTGAAAGTAGCGGATCCAGGTATGGAACGCCTCAATCGGCTCCACCCCCGGTAGGGGTTGGGGCTGGATCCCTTGGGTAAAGATCTCTCCATCCGACCTTTCCCCTGAGCCGGAATGCGGTAATCTTCCCCCTTGGAGCAGATGGACTAGGGTCCATCGGTCTACGTACAACCGCCCCCCACATCCCTGCAACTCAGCCACGGTTTTCTCCAGAGCAGCGGGGATATCCATGGTGTCCAGGGGATAGAGCTGCTGGGAAATATGATTAATGGCAGCTTCTCGCTGAGCCTTGACATGGGCCTGTTGCCATAGGGCAGCTTGGGCAATGGCTACGGCTAACTGATCCACCACCATCTGAAGACCCTGGAGCATAGGAGTCGATATTTCCCAGGGTTGGGAATGGTGGGCCACCAGCAAACCCCAGAGTTCCACACCGTGCAAAATGGGCACCACGACGGAAGATTGTACCCCCATGGCAGTGAGGTATTCCTGGTGGCAGGGATCCACGGGCCGAAAGCGAATTTCTTCACTCACGGATTCTCCAGTTTCAGGATGGACTAGAAAGCCTTGACCGATTTGACTCTCATGGACGTTGACGATGGAGCGCATCCGCGCCGTCATGAACAATTCACGGGCATGGGGAGGAATGTCATCAGCGGGAAAGTTCAACCCCAGCAAGGAAGGTAGGCGATTATCCTGAATCGATTCCGCAACCACCTGGCCATCGCCATTGTCATAAAATTGGTAGATCTTGACCCGGTCCACTCGCAAAAAAGTCCGTACCTCCGTCGCGGTGATGCTGAGGGTGTGGTCGAGGTCTGGCGATCGCAAAATTCGCCGCGTAATGCGGTTTAACAGGTGATCTATCCGTGCTGTCCTGTTCTCCTCTCGTGGCAGGGTCTCCAGGATCGGACTGGCTTGAGCATCACGGTTCATAGCAGTTCTGGCACGAGTGAATTCATGAAAGCGATGCTCTGCCTTTTATGTCCCTTGCGAAACGAAAAGCAATGCATCAATGAGTCGGTATCAACCGGTGTCTTATTTCCTTGAGAGTTGCCAATTGGGAAGCGTCTATGACCCCTCCACCATCAAACCCTATTGATAAAGCTGTATAACCCTGATCGTTAGAGGCTTCACCGAAGTTCCTTAAGCACAGACCCAAGGTGGCAAAACAAGGTGGCAAAACCTTGTTAATTATCCACACGCCCTAGGCCGGATCGTTGAAGCCAGAGTCTACTTGTTGGTATCTTAAACCACATATCTCAATCCATTGGCCGGAATTCTGATTTGTGAATTTAAGGCAACAAACTGCAATGGAACTATATGGATTCCACAACCGCCAATAATTCCCGCTCAAAGGTTACCTGGGCGCGATTGGTACGACCGCCCACTAGGAGACGCCCTTCTATCTCCAAAGCCCAGACTTGGGAATGGGAAATATAGCTCATTACCACCCCCACCATTAGCAGTCCAAACCCCAGATAGACCAGGGGAATGCCGGGATCGGCCTTGATTTGTAGTCCGGTACTACCCACCACCTCTACCACGGAGAGGGTGATGCCATTCACCTCGGTGGATCGTCCCGCCCGCACTGTAGAGACAAGTTGGCCTCCATTGTCATAGACCAACAGCGTGCCCTGAAGATCCGCTGCTACTAGGGATACACCATCGGTCATGTCTGGGTTTGTCGGTAGCCAAGTTCCCCACAGGCGGCTCTTCCCTGCCATCTCCAGTGGCCCCATGGACACCTCTAACACCGGGCTGTTGTTGAATCGCACCCGCACTCCGGCGATGCCCCAGTCGGCTTGATAGAGGGTGACGCCCCGATAGCGTAGGGGTTCATTGACATGGATAGTTTTGCGCTTCAGTTCCTGTCCGGTGGGGTCAATAACCGATAGGTCGGAGTAGAACTGATCGATGACGCCCTCCGGTGTGTAGTCAATCCAGAAGCGGTTGACCCGTACCGCCCAATCCTTGGGGATTTGGGCCTCCGCCAGGGGGCCGATGTCAAAAATATTGCGGATCTGGAACACCTGTCCGCTGGGGACCATTTCCTGGGCAAAAAATCCGGTTAAGGAGCCCCAAATGGCCCCCGCTAAGATCAGCAACATACTGGCATGGACGACGATGGGGCCAATCCGTCCCGCCACGCCCTTCTGGGCATAGAGGGCTTGATCGCGGGTGAAGATGCGATAGCCCTTTTGCTTTAGCGCAGGCTCCATCTGGGCCAGGGTGCCCTGATCCACCTCGGTACTGAGGGCAAGTTTGGTGAACTGTCGGGGCTGGGTGTAGAAGTTCCAGGGCCGGGAAAACCAGCGCAGGGCGGTGATCTGCCGGGTAAAGGTACAGGCGGTGAGGCTAGCGCCAAAGAGGATCAACAGGGCTAGGAACCACCAACTGCGATATACCTCGTTCAGCCCTGCCAGGAAAATAATGCGCCAACTTAGAAATCCGAATAGGGCCGGATCTTCGGGGTAGTTGGTTTGGTAAAAGTTGATGGACTCCCCCTGCTCAATCACCGTACCGAGGATGCTGAAAAGTGCGATCGCAAGTAAAAGTGCGATCGCAAGACGGAGGTCCGCCAACACCGGCAGTAGTTCTCGTTTGAAATAGCGCTGGAGCCAGCGCCAGCCCAAGGCTGGTTCTAAAAGCAGTGAAGGCAGAGGCATAGCTTAGGTTGAATCCCAATACGCAGGGTTGTTACAAGAATCACCAGAATCTAGACCAGGGAGCCAGGAAGTACTCGCACCAGCAGCGAGAATACCCCAAACCCCACCAGCAAAATGCCACTAGCGGGAGTAATCCACCCCGACCAGCGGCGCAGGGCTAACAAACGCTTAATCGTGGCAGTAAAGCTTCCCGCCAGCACCAGGGGTGCAACATAACCCACGGTATAGGCCAAGAGCAGCCCCGCCCCCAACACCGGATCTCCCGTCGTGGAGATCCAGGCCAGCAGGGTAGCCAAAACCGGCGTACTACAGGGCGAAGCCACCACCCCGAAGGTCAACCCCAAAAGATAGCTTTTTACCGCCTGGGGTAAACCCCGGTTCAAAAAATCCAAGTTTCCCCCACTGGGCAAAGCCAAAGGTAGCGCCTCCAGCAGATTCAGCCCCATCAGAATTGCCAGAATACTGACCAGAATTGGCAACCCCATCCCCACCTGGCCATATACCCGACCAACCGCCCCCGCCAATAGACCCAAAGCCGCCAGAGTCGTAGCCAGTCCCAGGGCAAACCAGGTAGATTGGGCTATCGCTTGCCCCCGATCCTCTGCCTCGTAGCCCCCCATATACCCCACCATGATCGGCAGCATGGACAACATGCAGGGAGTCAAACTAGTCAGCAACCCCGCCACCCCCACGATTACGACACTCAAGAGCGACAGGCTTGTAAGCTGCGACGCCACCAATTGATTGGCGTATTGGCTGACAGCGTACAAGTGAATTTGTAGAGCCTCAAACATGGGAAACAGGGGAAATAGGGGAAAGGGAAATGCCATGCAGAGGAAAATTCAGGCCGTCCCCCATATAGTCTCCCTATTGTATCCAGTGCGTCCCGCTATTCGCGCCCTAGTGCTCAGTCAATTAATGATTGATGGGTGACCGAAATCCTGGAGTTTAGTTGGGGTTAACTGTTGAGGGTCTTCGGCCCATCAAAATTTTCCTAGCGGAACACCAGCCTAGGAAAGAAGGGTCGGCGACGCCCCATTCCTAGGGATCGGCAGGGTCACCACCCCCGCCTCATTCACCTCCCGAGCCACCCTCACCAGCAACGCCGCCATCATCAGGTTAGCCACCATGGAACTGCCACCGTAGCTAAAGAGGGGAAAGGGCAGTCCTGTCGTGGGTACCAGCCCCACCGTCACAGCAATATTGAACAGAGCTTGCCCCACCAGTAGCACCACGGTGCCAATAGCCGTTAGTCGCTGAAGGGGCGATCGTGCCCGCTGGGCCACCACCATGCCCACGGTGGCATAGCTGCACAGAAAGAGGAGCAGTAGGCAGCAGCCTACAAACCCAAATTCCTCGGCATACACCGCAAAAATAAAGTCCGTGTACTGAATCGGTAGGTAAAACAGCTTCTGCTGGGAAAAGCCAAACCCCGATCCCCAGAGACCACCCGATGCGATCGCAAGCAAACTCTGAATAAGCTGATAGCCACTCCCCATCGGGTCGGCCCAGGGATTGAGAAAGGCTGAAATCCGTTCTCGCTGATAGGCATTAGCGCTCAGACTCAGACCCACCACCACCATTCCCCCCAGGGCCGTAGATCCTAACATCCGCAGAGGTAGCCCAGCGGCCCAGGCAATCAACCACAGAGTCAACCCACAGATCGTGGCCGTACTCAGGTTGGGCTGGAGCAAAACCACCCCTACCGAAAAGGCAAACAGACCCAACCACAGGCCCCGATTGGCCCAGGACAGTCGGGGCCACAAGCCAAAAACTCGCGCTGCCTGCAAAATCAAAAATGGCTTCAGTAACTCTGAGGGCTGGAGTAAAAACGGACCCACCGCCAGCCAGCGGGTAGCCCCATTGACCGTAATCCCCACCGCAGGTAAGAGGGTAAGCAGCAGTACCCCCAACATCCCCAGGAAACCCAGCCCCGAGAGACGGACTAGTCTTTCCAAAGGCTGCTGCACAATCCAGTTAAAAACCGTGAGGCCCAAAAAAATCCACAATCCCTGCACCGCCAAGTAACGCCAACCCTGAACCCCCTCCGACAGAGCTGTGGGATAGGAGGCGGAAAACAACGCCACCAAACCAATCCCCAACCACAGCAAGGTTAGCCACCGCAACAGACGTGCTTCCCCCGACCAAGTCGCCGTCGCCGGGTCAATCAAGGGAAAAAAATACTTCAGAACGGGTCCGCTGACAGGGGTATGCATCACACTAAATCGCCCAGATGCAGCAACACCCGGTCAGTATAGCGGTCACCAGCCCGGTTCGGACAAGACAGCGAATCAATTTGCTAAATAAGTGGACACAGTTAAATTCAGCATGTAGTTGGAGCACAAGGAGCCGCTGCCCCTTGTGGGGGGGGTTCTCCCCAAACCCTAAGTCAAATAATTCTGTCCATGTACTTATAGCGCTTCTCACTCGGGTTAAGTACAGGCAAGGGGCTTAAGCCCCTTGTTCCCCGAATTGCCATCAAGTTGAGCTGTACCTCATCCATTAGGGAACCGCTATATGTTACTCAGCATCTCAAAGGCATAAAAATAGGCCACAGAATCCTGTGACCTAGCCGAATTCCAACCCTAATGGGTAAAAACTTGGGAGGAATAGTTACTGAAGTCCGGCATTGGCTCCGGGACGACCCGTGGCTAACTGCACCTTTACAATCTTGCCGCCCATTTTCTGGATACGCTGTTGCTCACTAAACCAGTTGTCATAGGGCACCAGCTTAGTAAAAAAGGTGTTCTGTAGCTCCCGTTGGGTCCGGATACGGGTTTGGCTAGGCACACAAGCCGTAATTTTAAACATCCGCATAGGTCTTGGCTTCTCCTGACGCAGTATTTGACTCAACCAGCATTTAATAGACGTTCTCAAGCCTAGAACGGGGGACTGGCAAACCGAATGTCCTCCAGCCCTGAAGTGGCTAGGGAGATTCCTTTTCTTAAAATGTCTCCCGCAACCTATCCATGTCCCAAACCAATGCCAAGGAGGAAAGTCCTGATCTCAACACTCGCCCCAGACGTGGTTGTTGCGGGAGCACATTCCGGCTAAAGCCGCTAATCGCAATTAGCTCAAGCCAGAAGAAATGTAGTCAAAGTAGACACCAGCTTCCTTGCCAGCTTCAGCGCCAACTAGGCTAGCGGTGACTTCCTTGATTGCTTGAATAGCGCTTACGGTGGCACCGATGGGCACGCCGAGGGAATTGTAGGTTTCCTTCAGACCATTCAGCACCCGCTCATCCAGGATGGAGGGATCCCCAGCCAGCATGGCGTAGGTGGCATAGCGCAGGTAGTAGTCGAGGTCACGAATGCAGGCAGCATAGCGACGGGTGGTGTACATGTTGCCACCGGGACGGGTGATGTCGGAGTACAACAAGGACTTAGCCACAGCTTCCTTGACGATATCAGCGGCGTTAGCACTGATGGTGCTAGCGGCACGAACCCGCAGCTCACCGGTCTGGAAGTAAGCCTTCAGCTTTGCCAGGGATGATGCATCCAGGTACTTGCCCTGCACATCGGAGGAGTTGATGACAGCAGTAATTGCGTCTTGCATGATGAATTTCCTTAAATGACCTTACTTGGGTTGACAACGTAATGGGGAGGCAGGCTTACTGCAACCCACCCACGACATAGTCGAAGTAGGCGGAGGCTTCAGCCGCATCTTCGCCGGAGAGCAGTCCAGAGGCAACGCTTTTCATAGCGCGCACACCTTCAGCTACAGCCGCCAGGGGAGTTCCCAGGGAGTTGTACATTTCCTTGACACCCACGAGACCAATCTCTTCGATGGGGGTCACATCACCGGCCACAACACCGTAGGTGACGAGGCGCAGGTAGTAGTCCATGTCCCGTAGGCAAGTAGCGGTCATTTCTTCACCGTAGGCATTGCCGCCGGGGGAAACCACGTCGGGACGCTTTTGGAAAAGCTGGTCACCGGCCTGCTTGACGATACGCTCACGGGACTCGGTCAGCACTTGGGCGATGCGCAGACGGCGCTCACCAGAGGTGACAAAGCCTTTGATTCGATCTAGTTCACCGGGGCTGAGGTAACGGGCCTCAGCATCGGCATTCACGATGGACTTCGTGACAATGCTCATTGATGGATTCCTCCAAAAAAAATAACCAGATGCCAAATTCACTGGCATTCAGCGATCACAAGTGTTCACCAGTAACCACTTGAAAGGAAAACTAGCGTTGTCTCTGGGCTTGCAAAGACTAGCCTCAGGTCAGATGACCAACCCAAAACTACTTCACAATTGGGTAAAGACGCTCCTCAGATCGAGCGGTCCAGAACCTAACGGCACTGCTCCCCAAAGGCCCTAAACGCATCCACCTTCCGGGAACATTTTCCGGCATCGCACTAACCTTCTTAGGGGCAATGCAATATTTTGTAATACTATCCTCAGGTTTCCTAAGGCTTGCCAGTTGGTCGTTTTAATGCTCTGGCAAGCTAGGGGCAGATTTTTCCCTGTCTAAAGTCTGAGGAAAACGTCACTTTTCTCAGCAAAAGAACCCAGGCTCAGAATCTCCCGCCTAGAGAACTACCTTATAGCTTGGGTCAAATAGCTTGGGTCAATTTGCTTGAAACACCAGGTACCTTGCTGATGCTTAGTGACACAGCAAATTGGCTCACGGTCTCGTCCTCAGGGACTCGCAAGAAAATAGAATGTCGGTTGCCGCCTAATTATTGGTGTATTGCTTAGTGCTGGCGGAGCCTCATCATTTGCATTTGATCGAGCAAGTCCCTGTAAGGGCGCGCTGCGCCCCTACAGGGACTTGCTTTTCGAATAGCGTACTGATTAGACCTTGGCGTCAGCCACGGCTCCCGCCATTAGGGGTAGTTGCGCTCCATCCACCGTAGACGACACCGGCTCAAAGCTAGGCACCACCAAGTCCTTGTTCTGCTTGGTGAGCTGGTCGTAGAGCCGTTCCGTATTGGGGAAGTTAGCCGCAGGTAGGGTGGGATAGCGACGATAGGGCACCGTATCCTCTCCAAAGTACTCCGTATATTCGGGACTATTGACCATGGCCCGAATGAAGCCTCGCAGCCCCTGAGTGGCTAGGATTTGGTTGTACTTGCGAATTTCCGCCTGGTCTAGCGGAGCCCGCCCAAGGAAGTGCTTCGTCCCTAGCTCGATCACCTTAGTGTTCGGGTAGGGAGCGTAGAACTCCTTGAGATAGAGCTGGGAGGATCCAAGAGCCTCAATAAACTCTTTCAGGGTAATTTCCCCATTACCTAGCTTGCTCTCTAGGGCTGTAAACTCATCGCGCACCACATAGGGGGCGACATCCCGCTCAAAGATCTGGCGATAAGCCGCCTGGGCTGCCAGTTTTAGGGCGGGCTTGTCTGCCAAGCTGGTGAGCTTGAAGATCTTGGTTTGTTCCCGCTGGCGGTTCACGCCCTGGCTGATACGTACTTGGACTTCCACCGCAGCCCGAGTATCGGCCACCGTCCCCAGTTCCACAAATCGGGGAGTTGTTTCTGGCAAGGCAGGCCGCATTCCCTTCTCTGCCAGGGTGCCGACCCGCATACTCCGCAGGGACAAACCTGCGGGGGTCAGATACCGCTCGTAGGGAACAGTGTCCTCGCCAAAGGCTTCGTCGTACTCTGGACTGCCGAGTATGGCATCAATGAGGGCATAGAAGCCTTGCTTAGCCGCAATGTCAAAGTACCGGTTGGTCTCTTGGCGACCGTAGGTCGGACGTCCCAGGAGACGACGGTGGATATACTCGACCGCCTTCATCACATAGAGGGAAGACCAGTAGGTCTTGAGGAAGACTTCGGACTTGGCGAGGGTGCGAATGAACTCTCGCACCGTAATATCGCCATTTTCTAACTTGATTTCCGCAACTTTGAGGCGCTGTCCATCATACAGGGAGCGACCAAAAACCTGGCGGTAAGCGGCGTTGATGACCACTTGGGTAGAGGTTTCGGAGTAACGGATGCTGGCTTGGGTATTGCCCGTCGCAGGGATTTGATCCAGCTTGAACACCTTAGGTCCAAGGGAGCCTGGGTTTTTACCCCTAGCCCCAGGGTTGCTGAGTTGGTTCTCGATACCTGCCCCTCGGCGGATCAAAATCCGGCGGGTATCTTTGTTAAAGAAGGCAGGGCTACTGCTGGGATTCCGGGTTTCCTTGGGAAAGATGGCCCCGAACTGAATCTCCAGGGGATCGTTGCCGGATCCGTAGGGATGCTGATCGGGGAGGGGCTGTTCGTAGGCGGCGAACAGGGTGATGAACTGAGGAATCTTGCGGAAGGGGGCGCTGTAGTTAAACAGGTCAAATTGTGGACCCCAGTTGCGACATTCCTGAGCCTCTTGACCTAGCCCCCGCAGGTAGGGAACGGTTTCTTCCCCAAAGTAATCGGCATATTCCTTCGAGTCCACCAGGGCATCAACCAAAGCGCTGAGACCGCCACTGGAAACGATGGCAAAATATTTCTGTACCTCTTCCCGTGAGCTGGGAGCTCGCCCCAGAATATGGCGAAACGCCAGTTCCAAGGCCCGACTGTTGATGTAGGGCTCGAAGAAGTTTTTCCGATACAGGGGCGACTTGGCTAAACGGCGGATGAACTCCTTCATGGAGATCTCGCCATTTTTGACTTTGGACTCTAGGTCCGAGACGCCCAGGGAGTAGGCGCGGATAATATCCCGCTCAAAGACTTGGCGATAGGCGGCTTTGACTGCCTCAGTCTTCTCCGTAGAAGAGAGACCGGGCTTCATGGCGTACTTGGGTCGCCGTTCGGAAGCATTGGCGTAAATCTGGGGTAGTTGCAGCCCCTGGAGATCACCGGAGGGGCGCTGACGCAGTTTGTCGGAGGGGGTCGCCGCTTTAAACTCTGAGAGCAGGACGGCAAAGTACTGGGCGACAATGTCCTGGGCCTCTTTGTCATCCTGGAAGTAGCGCTGGGCAGCTTGGGCCATGGCCTGGATGGCGACGATGGTTGCGGCTCCTGAGCAGGCGTTCTCAATGATTTCCCGCAAACCCCGTACATTGACGGCGATGATGTTGGGGTCACCCGCAACGATGGCATAGGTGACATACCGCAGGAACCAGCTCAAATCCCGAAGGGACTTTTGCATATTGCTGGGGCCGTAGCGAGCCACGTTAATGGGACGAAATCCAGAGGGGATTGGGCCGGAACTCGTGGCACTGAAAATAGAGCGAATCCCTTCAAAGAAGCCACCTCCACTGGCAATATAGGTGGCAGTTCCCAATTTGCTGGCTTCCTGATCGTCCAGGATGGCCCCGCCTCGGGTCATTTCTACTACATTGGTGTCGGTTTCGGGCTGCTCTAGATACGCCAGGGGGGAGCCCCCGGTAAAAATTCGGTTGGCCGCTTGGGACACGATTAGCTCGGAGTACCGAGTGAGCGCCTCTGCGATCGCAAGACGCTTCGAGCCAGAACTAAAGAAACGGGCCAGTTCGTCCAGTTCCCCTCTATCGATATAGCGATCTTGCTGATCGGCTTGGGAAATTGTGGCGACCGGCAAAGTTTGATAGAGCTGGGGCCGCACCGCGCTGCTTCCACCACTAGCTTTTAGACTCATTCCTTTTTCTACAGCTCCCTATCATCTTTTTCAAAACGTGGCACCGGACCAGACGCTTCGACGGATTTACACTGAGCAGACAGAACGCAGACGAAACAACGTCGGACTTCTCCCTGTACCAATCGGGCGACGGGCTAATGAATCCTGAGTTAGGAATTCAATAGCCTAGGTCTCAGATTAAAACGATTTCGGAAACGGACGAAGCTTTGTTAAAAACTGTGTAACATCCCCTAGCCGATTCCCAGAGCCATCCTACCGGGTTCTGGGGTTTATATGAGATGACCATAAACTTCTGTAACAAAGGACTGAGGGGGCATGATTCTGTGGATTTGTATTCTCTAGTGGTTCTTTGTGGGTCTAGGGATTTGAGGCCCTAGTTTTGCGACCTTCCATAACTTAAATTTCTTGCTGCCGACCTGCTTGCTTATGGCTTCCTCTTCTTCATCTCCGTTGTCTCGCCAGTCTGTTACCGCTGCTGTTGCCCAGCTCTATAACACCTATCCTTTTCCGCCGGAACCGCTGCTGGATGAACCTCCACCGGGATATAACTGGCGTTGGCATTGGACGGCAGCCCATGCCTTTTGCACCGGACGATCGCCGGATCGACAAGCCATTCGAGTTCTGGATGCAGGCTGTGGCACGGGGGTGGGAACGGAATATATCGCTCACCTCAATCCCCAAGCCAAGATTACGGGAATTGATCTCAGCGATCGTGCGTTAGAAACTGCCCGCAATCGCTGTCAGCGATCCGGTGCCCAGAACGTCCGGTTTCAGACCCTGAGCATCTACGACGTAGGGCAACTGGAAGGCACCTTTGACTGGATTAACTGTGTCGGCGTTCTACACCACATGCCCGATCCCCAGGCCGGAATTCAGGCGCTGGCCACCAAACTGGCCCCTGGAGGATTGCTGCATATCTTTGTCTATGCCGCCCTGGGACGCTGGGAAATCAGCTTAATGCAGGAGGCCATTGGCCTGTTGCAGGGAGAACGGCGAGGGGACTACACCGACGGGGTACAGGTAGGTCGGCAGATCTTCGCCCATCTACCGGAAACCAACCGGCTGCGCCGCCGGGAAGAGGAGCGTTGGTCCCTGGAGAACCATCGGGATGCCAACTTTGCCGATATGTATGTCCATCCCCAGGAAGTTGACTACACCGTGAATACGTTGTTTGAGTTAATTGATGCCTCTGGCCTCATGTTTCTGGGATTTTCCAACCCCCGCTATTGGGATCTATCCCGGTTGATTGGCAGCCAACCGGACCTGATGGCCCGATCTGCGGTCCTCTCCCAACACCAGCGCTACCGACTGGTGGAACTGCTGGATCCGGAGATTACCCACTACGAATTTTTCCTGGCCAAACCGCCCCTGGATCGCCTGGACTGGTCCGATGATGGTCAGCTTCGACAGGCTCGTGTCCAGCGGCATCCTTGTATGCAAGGGTGGCCCAGTCAGTCGATCTTTGACTACGACTATCAAATGGTGGATCTGACGGCGGCGGAGTTTCAGTCGCTCACCTACTGCGATCAGGCGGAGTCTGCCCCCACGGTGGCAGAACTCGTGGCTGCCACCGAGTTAGATCTAGGGGAAGTGCGATCGCTTCAGCAGCGACAACTGATTGTATTGACAGCGCCCACTGCTTAGGGATCAGCGGGGGAGGCATGGTGGCCATCAGGGTCCGGATGAATTGGAGGCGTTGTGCCCACCATGCCTCGCCCCTCGCTGAAATCCTTTGGGAATCGCGAGACACCCCAATAATTACCGTTTGTTACCGTGATATGATCTGCCATGGCTTAGGCGATGGTGCATCCATAGCCTAGTTCAGGGTTGTCAGTGCGTAGCCAACGGTCAGGCGTGGAAAGTTCACCAAATACACCAACGGCGGAAGTAGACGCTACTTCAGCATTGCCATCACCCTCAGATTCTGCGATGGGCGAATATTATCGCCTTCAGCAAACTCTGTTGGTTATTACCCTTACGTTTTCCGCTGTTATCTTCGTCAGTGTCTACTTTGTTTACTCCCTGTCCATCGCCCTTAACTATTTAATCGGCGCGTGCACAGGTGTGATTTACTTGAGGATGTTGTCGAGGAGCGTGGCCCGACTGGGGAGGCAATCAAAGGAGTTATCAAGTGGCCGATTGGCCCTTGTTGCTCTGCTTCTTTTAGTGGCAAGCCAGTGGAATCAGCTAGAGCTGCTCCCCGTGTTTCTAGGCTTCCTGACCTACAAAGCAGCGATTATCGCATATATGCTTTGGACCGTCATCCCAACCGAATCCTAAGTTGGGTTCTGAAAGTCTAGCACTGTTTTTTTGGCGGGCTCTTCTGTAAACCTTAAGACTCCCTAGAAATGCTGAACCTGGTTCCGAACTCATTTGTCCCCCTGCTTGCCGAGTTAGAAGTTGGTAAGCACTTTTACTGGGAATTGGGCGGCCTCAAGGTCCATGGACAGGTTTTCCTGACCTCCTGGATCGTGATTGGAGCCCTCGTGCTGATTTCTGTCTTGGCGACGCGCAAAGTGGAGCGCATTCCCGCTGGGTTGCAAAACCTGATGGAATACGCCCTGGAATTCATCCGCGACTTGGCTAAGAATCAAATTGGCGAGAAGGAGTATCGTCCCTGGGTGCCCTTTGTGGGGACGCTATTTCTCTTCATCTTTGTATCCAACTGGGCCGGAGCACTGGTCCCGTGGAAACTGCTTCACCTGCCTTCGGGGGAACTCGCTGCCCCCACCAACGATATCAACACCACTGTGGCCTTGGCCCTGTTGACCTCGCTGGCTTACTTCTACGCAGGCTTCAGTAAGCGGGGATTGGGGTATTTCCTCAAGTACATCGAGCCGACTCCCATTCTGTTGCCTATCAATATATTGGAAGACTTCACCAAGCCCCTCTCCCTGAGTTTCCGTCTTTTCGGCAATATCTTGGCAGATGAGTTGGTGGTCGCTGTTTTAGTTTTGCTGGTGCCGTTGTTTGTCCCTCTCCCGGTCATGATTTTGGGACTCTTTACGAGCGCCATCCAGGCCCTCATCTTTGCTACCCTCGCTGCGGCCTATATTGGGGAAGCGATGGAAGGCCATGGAGCAGAAGAGCATGGGTAATGGTTGTCTGTGACCATTATTCAGTTGAAAGGTTGTTGGCTGATGGGCCTTGTGCCGCTTGGTCAACGGTGGTCTAGACGACCCGCCTTTGCGGGAGGTGTCTCCCACGGGTTGTCTCAACCCCAGATGCAGTTGTCAAATCTTACTTTTGAGGTATAAGAACCCATGGATCCAATTGTTGCTAGTGCTTCCGTTCTTGCTGCTGCCTTGGCAGTGGGTCTGGCCGCTATCGGTCCCGGCATCGGTCAAGGTAATGCTGCTGGCCAAGCGGTAGAAGGGATTGCTCGTCAACCCGAAGCAGAGGGCAAGATTCGGGGCACCCTGCTGCTGTCCCTTGCATTCATGGAAGCGCTGACCATCTATGGTCTAGTGGTTGCCTTGGTGCTCCTGTTTGCTAACCCCTTCAGCTAGGGATTGTTAACGAAGCCTCTGCTGGGTTGTTAACTCCCAACGGAGGCTTTGTGGCGGGCTTAAGCGATTGAGTTGCATGATTCGCAATTAGGTCTTTGCCCTTAGTGGGGATGGACTTCATGCGTAATCCATTTTGAAGACTTGAAAATCCCCAGACCTGTTAGGGATCTTGAATGTGATGAACTGGACTTTGATATTGGCCGAGGAAGCGGGAGGTCTCTTTGACCTAGACGCGACCCTGCCACTGATGGCTATTCAATTTATAGTCTTGGCCGTTGTCCTCAACGCCATTCTATATAAGCCTTTGGGAAATGCGATTGATGGGCGCAACGATTATGTTCGCTCGAACTTGACTGATGCCAAGGAAAGATTGGCCCAAGCTGAGAAGGTTGCTAAGCAATACGAGCAAGATCTGGCGGAAACCCGCCGTCAAGCTCAAGCCGTTGTAGCGGCAGCACAAGCTGAAGCTCAGAAGATCGCCGCTGAACAGTTGGCGGTAGCTCAGCAGGAGGCTCAGGTTCAGCGCGAGCAGGCTCAGCAGGAACTGGATGCCCAAAAGGCGTCTGCTTTGCAGACGCTAGGGCAGCAGGTTGACGGTCTGAGTCAGCAACTGCTAGACAAGCTGCTGGCGACCGCTGCCTAGTGGGTTCCGTCTAGTAGCTTCTATCTTTCTAGTCCTGTCGTTGGACGCTAAGCGCACCTGTTTACGTTTTAAGAGGGATTCTAATGACCATGCTTTGGCTGTTGGCAACGGAAGAGGGAGGGTTTGGTCTCAACTCTGACATTTTGGAGACCAATCTGATCAATCTGGTCATTGTCATCGGCGTTTTGATCTACTTCGGCAAAAAGTTTTTGGGAAGTACCTTGACCAGCCGTCGAGTACGGATTGAAGAAGCCATTCAAGACGCTGAGGCTCGGAAAAAGAAGGCGTCTTCTGCGTTAGCGGAACAGCAGCAAAATCTGGCCCAAGCTAAGGCTAAGGCGGAACAGATTTTGGCAGAGGCGCAGGAAAACGCGGCTAAGGCTCGGGAAGCCTTGTTGGCGCAAGCCAAGGTAGATGTGGAGCGTTTGCAGGCTTCGGCGGCCCAGGACTTGTCATCCCAACAGGAACGGGTGTTGCGAGAGCTGCGGCAGCAGGTGACTGAAATGGCAATTGCTCGGGCTAAGGAGCAATTGCCTGGTCGTCTTAACCAAGATATTCAGCACCGTTTAATTGACCAGAGTATTGCCATGTTGGGAGGTTAGTTGTGAGTTCAGCCGCCATCACTGCGGAGGTCGCGAGTCCCTATGCCCAAGCACTTATGGGGCTGGCAAAGGATCAAGGGCTAGCCGATCGATTTGGGGAAGATGCTTCTGCTTTGACGGAGATCTTGAGTACTTCTGAGGATCTTCGGCAATTCCTGCTCAGTCCCCTCATGGCTAATGACACCAAGAAAGGGGTTTTGACCCAGGTGGGGGCGGATCGCTTTCATCCTCTATTTGTCAGCTTTTTGAAACTGCTGGTGGATAAGGGGCGGGTGGTCTTTGTCGAGGGGGTCTTGAGCCAGTACCAGACGCTATTGCGGGAGCTAAATCAGACGGTTTTGGCTGAAGTGATAGCGGCGGTTGACCTGACTGATGAACAGCAGTCGGCGCTTCGGGAACGGGTGCTTTCGATGACGGGGGCTCGACAGGTGGATCTGAGCATTACTATTGATCCTGATCTGTTGGGGGGTGTGGTCATTAAGGTGGGATCTCAGATTGTGGATGCCAGCTTACGGGGTCAGCTCCGGCGTTTGGGCATTCAGTTGAGCGCGGCATCCTAGGGCAATTGGGGGAATATTTCCATCACCCCAGAATTGGTCTATGGGTTCGTCGTGTTCTAGCCTGTCGATTTTTTTGATTTCTTTTTTTTGTCGTTCACTATAGGTTCAGTAAAGCAAGTCCCATGGTAAGCATCAGACCTGACGAAATTAGCAGCATCATTCGCCAGCAGATTGAGCAGTATGACCAGTCGGTTCAGGTGTCCAACGTGGGCACAGTGCTCCAGATCGGTGATGGTATCGCCCGTATCTATGGCCTAGAGAAGGTTATGGCGGGGGAATTGCTGGAGTTTGAAGATGGCACGGTCGGCATTGCGCTGAACCTGGAAGAAGATAATGTCGGCGCAGTGTTGCTGGGGGATGGCCGCCAGGTTCAGGAGGGCAGTCCCGTGACGGCGACGGGCAAGATTGCCTCTGTCCCCGTGGGCGATGCAATGCTGGGCCGGGTGGTAGATGCTTTGGCTCGCCCTATTGACGGTAAGGGTGATGTGGCGACGACGGAAACCCGTCTGATTGATTCGGGGGCTCCCGGTATCATTCAGCGGAAGTCGGTGTATGAGCCGATGCAAACGGGGATTACGGCTATTGATGCCATGATTCCGGTGGGTCGGGGTCAGCGGGAGTTGATCATTGGGGACCGTCAAACTGGCAAAACCGCGATCGCAATTGACACCATCCTGAACCAGAAGTCCGAGGATGTGATTTGCGTCTACGTGGCCATTGGTCAAAAAGCCTCCTCTGTCGCCCAGATTGTGAATGTATTAGAGGAGCGGGGAGCCCTTTCCTATACCATCGTGGTCTCCTCTAGCGCCAACGACCCGGCCCCGTTGCAGTACCTAGCGCCCTACACCGGGGCAGCCCTGGCGGAGTACTTCATGTACAAGGGCAAGCACACCCTGGTCATCTACGATGACTTGTCTAAGCAGGCCCAAGCCTATCGTCAGATGTCCTTGCTGCTGCGTCGTCCCCCCGGTCGGGAAGCCTACCCTGGCGACGTATTCTATCTCCACTCCCGCTTGCTGGAGCGGGCAGCGAAGTTGAGCCCAGCGATGGGTGAGGGCAGCATGACGGCGCTCCCCATCATTGAAACCCAGGCTGGGGACGTGTCTGCCTACATTCCCACCAACGTAATTTCTATTACCGACGGCCAGATCTTCCTGTCCTCTGACCTGTTTAACTCTGGCCTGCGACCTGCGATTAACGCCGGTATCTCAGTGTCCCGTGTAGGCGGCGCGGCTCAGATTGGGGCCATGAAGAAGGTGGCGGGTAAGTTGAAGCTGGAACTGGCTCAGTTCGATGAATTGCAAGCCTTTGCCCAGTTTGCCTCTGACTTGGATCAGGCGACCCAGCAGCAGTTGGCTCGGGGGGTGCGTCTGCGGGAACTGCTGAAGCAGCCCCAGTATTCGCCCCTCCCGGTAGAAGACCAGGTGGCCATCATCTATGCAGGCACCAACGGCTATATGGATGACATCCCCATTGAGCAGGTTGTGGAATATTCCAAGCAACTGCGGGACTATCTGCGAACCACCAAGCCTCGCTATGGTGAGATTGTCAGAACCCAGAAGAAACTCACCGATGAACTGGTGGACCTGCTGAAGCAGGGTATTGCGGAAAGCAAGCAGGCTTTCCTGGCGGCGGCGTAGGGATAAACCAAAGCTGGGGTGGAGCGAGGCCAAGCCGCTCTGCCCCACGATGACTAGGCAAGGAATTTACCATGGCTAACCTTAAAGCGATTCGCGATCGCATCAAATCGGTTAAGAACACGCGCAAGATTACTGAGGCCATGCGCCTAGTGGCCGCCGCCAAGGTGCGTCGGGCTCAGGAGCAGGTCTTGGCCACTCGTCCCTTTGCGGATCGGCTGGCCCAGGTACTCCACGGTCTCCAGGCACGGCTACGCTTTGAAGATGTGGATCTGCCACTGCTACAAAAGCGTGACGTTAAAACCGTGGGTCTGTTGGTCATTTCTGGCGATCGCGGTCTCTGCGGGGGCTACAACGGCAACGTCATTCGGCGGGCTGAGCTGCGGGCAAAGGAACTGACTGAAGCGGGCATTGGCCATACCAATGTGCTGGTGGGCCGTAAGGCGGTGCAGTATTTCAAGCGTCGTGATCTGCCTGTGGCAAATAAGTTTACAGAGCTGGAGCAGATTCCCACCGCTGAGGAGTCTTCCCGGATTTCCGATCAACTTCTCTCCCTATTCCTCTCTGGAACAGTGGATCGAGTGGAATTGGTATACACCAAGTTCGTTTCCTTGGTCAGCTCCCGTCCCGTCGTTCAAACCCTCCTCCCCTTAGATCCCCAGGGTTTTGAGGCCCACGATGACGAGATCTTCCGGCTCATTACTCGGGCGGGGCGCATTGATGTAGCCCGTGAAAAGGTGACCTTTGAAGACAAAGCCCTGCCCAAAGACATGATCTTTGAGCAGGATCCGGTGCAGATTCTAGACGCTCTGCTGCCCCTGTACTTGAATAACCAGGTGCTGCGGGCACTCCAGGAGTCGGCGGCGAGTGAGTTGGCGGCACGAATGACGGCAATGAACAATGCCAGTGACAATGCCAGCGAACTGGTGAAGACCCTGACTCTGGACTACAACAAGGCTCGTCAGGCGGCGATTACCCAGGAGATTCTGGAGATTGTCGGCGGCGCTGAAGCCCTGAATTAATGTCAGTTCGGGATTAGCGCCGTCACCCCGCCGGGAATTAAGATGGGCTTTTGTAGGATGTGTTAGGCGGTAGCCGTAACGAATCACAACCCTTGAAGTCGATGCGTTACGCTGTCGCTTTAGCGCAGCCATGCCGCAGGCTACACACATCCTACGCAAGAATTCGGTTTTATTAAATCCACAATTCTAAGCCACTTGTCCTAACCTGGATGGCCACTGCTATCTGTATACACGGTGGCCCAGGGGGAGAGGGGACCGGAAAATGTTGGCCTGGTGCGACAATAGTGGACTGATTTACGCCCTGCGGGACTAGTCCTCTGCGGCGTCAATATCCTAACCGTTCCATCGTGGCACACTCAGCCCCTCACCCTAGCTCTCTCCCAGGGGGAGAGGGGACCGGGCTGCTCGTAGGGACAGGTTTGGCCGATCGCCCTCAACGCCTTGGGGGCATGGTGCGCTCAAAACCTGCCCCGGTGGTGCTGGTGAACGGGGACGGGTTCCTTGGGGGCCATCTCCCCCACTTCGCCTACCGCTGTCAAGGAACCCGTCCCCTTCGCGGGTCTACCCCATCCCTTGGCGTAGGCTGGGTCAACCGGAGGGCGACCTAGCGGGTGTGTGTTGCTGGGCCAGCGGGGCTTGACCCTTGAATTCGTTGAATGGATTGCACCATATCCCAAACCGAAGCAATATCGCGATATTGCATAGATGACTTGACAGGTGTTCAGAATTTCGTGCCGTCGATAGGGATTCTTGAGATATTCTTTACTGACAAGATCAACCTTACGATCGAATAATGTCTCGATTTCCTCCCAGATTTTCAACCAATGATCTAAGGTCAAACGTTGCCCAGGCGCAAACGTAACAAGAATGTCAATATCACTATCGGGATGGAAATCAGCCCGCAAGACAGAACCAATAGGAACTGGCCCCCTTTCTCTGGTGTCTAGGTAGAGCCCAGGCACCCCCACCGAGGCTCTGCCTCCTACCCCTTGAAGCAGGCCGCATTATCAAGGTCATCAAAGACAGGGAGCCGAAAAGCAAGTAACACTAAACTAGAAGTCTTTGCCCTAGTGGCTATGGACTATTGCGTCGGGCTTGCGCCTTTGGTTATAAGCCCTTGCGAGAATCTGCCATCAGCATACTTTCCTGATCCCAACCATGACTGCCAAGGAACAACTTTTACAAGAACTTGAACAGACACCTGACTTTTTAATTCAGGAAGTACTAGATTTTCTGTGTTTCCTCAAGCTCAAGCACCCCACTGTCCCCAACGCTCCCCTAGGGGTTACCAATGCCTTGCGCCATCTCCAACATCTCGGCGACATTGGCCGCAGGCAACCCAGCATCGATGCCGTGGCATTAAGCCGCCATAGCCGCAATGATCTCGAACACCGGAGCCTGATGTAGGGCTATGGCCATTGTGCTAGATGCTAACCTGCTGATCGTTCTGGTCAGTGGCGATCCGCGCCGCGAGCGAGTACTTACTCAAATGAACGCATGGTTGCAGCAAAACACCCCTCTCCATGCGCCCCATTTGCTGCCCTACGAAGTGGCCAATGCCCTTACCAGAGCCATCGTAGCGGGTCAGTTCTCGGAAGCTGATTTAGCCACAGCCTTAAACTCCCTCAGAAACCTGCCGATTGTTTACCATCCTGTCGCTCATACCCCAAGGGTGGTAGAAATTGCTCTATCGTTGGGTCGCCAAAATGCTTACGATGCCGCCTACCTTGCCTTAGCCGAGTCCTTAAATGCCGAGCTCTGGACATTAGACGGACCTCTGTATCGCAATGCAGTCGGTCTCGGGTTTCCTGTTCAACTCATCCGGACAGTTGACCTGCCTTAATCTGGCTCTGCCGTCTGGAAGCAAGAGGCAGCCTAGCCGGGGCGGGTTTTGATACGAAGGTGCGGGGGAGTTGCGATACAGGGGGGCCAAACCCGCCCCGACTGGGGTCTTGTGGCGGTGGGGCCGGGGTCAGGGATAGGGCTTGAGGGGGAGACGGGGATACCCGAAACAAGGCAAAAAAATTCGAGCGCTTCGCGCGGAAGAGGACTGCCTTGAGCGAAGTCGAACATAAACAGCCCAAAATGCAAAAAAAATTTCTTCGCGCTCTGCGCGAAGGGGAAGGGTAAAGAAAAAAGAGAATAGTGCAAAAGTACTATAGGGCAGAGGGCTACGGAAGAGGCCACGAGGAGACACAGACAACCCGAAAACCGATGTCGTTGTCCTGGGCATCGCGCGAGTCCCAGCCGCGAAAGGCCGAGCGGCAGAACCCAGGATTGTAGTACCACGAACCGCCACGCAGCAGCCGTTCTTTATTCTCGTCAGAAGATAACCAGGCACTGCCATCTGTGGGGGCTCCTTCGTAGCTGCCGTGCCAGTGGTCTTGACACCATTCCCAGACATTGCCGTGCATATCGTAGAGGCCAAAGGCATTGGGGGGAAAGCTGCCCACGTCTAGGGTCTTTTTGCGATAGGTGCCCTTTGGCCCTTGACCATAATTGCCGGGATAGGTGGTGCCTTTGTATTCCCAGTCTTGCCCCCGATAGTTGGCTAAATCGGTGGTGATGGTTTCACCGAAGTGAAAGGGGGTTTCGGTGCTAGCGCGGCAGGCGTATTCCCACTCGGATTCGCTGGGCAGGCGGTAGTCGTGGCCGCTGTGGCGGGTGAGGCGATCGCAGAATTCCACTGCTTCATCCCAAGACACGCACTCTACCGGGCGATTGTCCCCTTTGAACTTAGCGGGGTTGGGCTTGAGTTCGGTCTTGATTTTGGGCAATCCGGCTACCGCTCGCCATTGAGCTTGGGTAATGGCATATTTCCCTAGCCAGAAGCCGGGAAGCTGGACCCGATGGCGGGGTAGTTCTCTGGCATACCAACTCTGGTATATTTCCTCCCCCACCTGACGAATTAGCTCGGCTTTTTCCTCATCGGTTTGCCCCATCCAAAACTCCCCTGGGGGAATAGCCACCATTTCCAGATTCACCCCCCGCCCCAAGGGCTCCACAAAGCAACGCACCTGATGCCATTGGCGCTGCCGCTCTTGCCCCTGGCCATCCACCGTCACCGCCTCAAAGCTCTGCCGGGGGAAGTTCAGATCGGCCCCACCTTCTATAAACTTGGCCAACAGGGCCGCCGAAAAGCTCTGGCGAGGGTAGTACCCAGGGGGAGGAGTGGGCGGCGCAGGGGCTGTGGCCCAGCCCACTGCTTGGGCCAACTGCTGGGGTTTTTGGGCCGCTGGCCCCGTTAGCCCCGCCCACAGACTGGCCTGCACCCCCCAGCCTTGATGGCCCTGGGTGGTCTGTGCCCACAGGCGATCGATGCGGTGGAGACGATGTCCCGGCACTGCCGCCAGCGCTGCCGCCCCTGGGGTGGCAGCACTGGCTTGGGGGCATAACAAAGCGGTGGTGGCTTGGTCTGCCTGGGGCCAATCTTGGGCCAGCAGTGCCCGATACAAGGGGCCATATTCCATCGGCAGCGTTTCTTTTACCAGCCGCAGTCCATGGCCAAAGGGGAGGCTGTCCAGGGTCCAACAGGACATCTGACCTTCGGCGGCGGGCACCCGTGCCAATTCTGTTGCCGTGGGCAGGCGATAGAGGGTGGACTGGCCTGCCGCCGCGAGGAGATCCCCCTCCAGTTGGGCCACTTGGTTGTGGCTGGCCCAATCGGCCAAGCCCTGGCAAAACCCCAGGGCTTGCTCAAAGGATAGGATCGCGGGCTGGGCCAGCGATGGGGGGGTGAGCCCCGGTGGCTGGGGCTGATGTCCTCGCCCGAACAAGTTGAATTCGGCCCAAGTCAGGGGGCTTTGGTCGATTTGTACCGCCTCATCGATACGCAGCAGCCGGGTGAGGCGGCGGGCCAGTTTTACCTCTGCCGCCAGCTTGGCGATCGCCGGGTCGGGGGAATCTAGCCCCATGGCCTCTAGGCGCTGGCGCACCGCCACCGCGAGGCTTTTACCCTCCTCTAGGCAGTCAAAGGCAATGGTGAGGGTGGCCAGGGTGGGGGTCTCTAGGGCAGCGGTGACTAGGGCGGTGGTGTCGCTGCGGGCGGCATAGAGACGGATGGTTTCGTGCCACCAGGTTTGGTGGACCTGGGTTACCAGTCGTTCTGCTTGGCCCAGCTCCTTGATCTGGGCAGCGGCCAAAAATTCTTGGAAACTCAGGTGGGCAAACTGATACACTCCCGATTCCCGCTCTAGCAATAGGCCACTCACAGTTTCAATATGGGTCAAAAAGTCCTGGGGACTGACCCGATCTCCGGCCACAGAGGCCAGGGCATCGGCAATGATGACCACCCCCTGCCCTTGGGTGAACTCCCGCCGTTCTTCCTCCATCAAGGCCAGAGCCAGCACTTGCAGCACCAGCTTCTTTTGCTCTGCCCGCAAAGGAAAGGGCTCTGTCAACTTTTTGGCCGACTGTCGTCGCACCAACAGCACATCAAAGATCTCATCGTAGAGATCTACCCGGTTGCCGGGGAGCGCCCCCCGGTTTTTATGCACGGTAGCGATCATGGTCAACAGCAGGGGATTCAGGGCCATGGCCGCTAGGGGCGGGTAGTTTTTGATGCGGTGAATCAAGTCCTGGGCCTGGACGGTGGCCTCGGCCTCTACCCCAGGGTCACGGCCCCGCCCCTTGACCGCCGTATCCAGATACCACCGCTGCAAAAATTGCTCCATTTGCCCCAGGCTAAAGGGCTGCACCCCCAGGGTGATGCGGGCTTCCTCTAGGGGAGCTTGGCGATAACCATAGGGCCGGGAGGTCAAGATCCACCGGGCTTCGGGATAGGCCCGCATTTGCTGATCGACCCAATTACTCACCTGGCGGCGCTGGGCTTCGTCCGGCACCTCATCCAGGCCGTCTAACATGACCAGACATTGTCCCTGGTTCAGCTTGGCCTCAAACCACTGGGGGGATACCTGTAACCCCTTGCCCTTGGGGAGGGTTTTGATCTGGGCCACGATCACCCTGGGCAAGGGCGGAGGTTCGGGGGCGGTAATCTGGTCGCGAATGGCGTGGAGGGGCAGTAAGACCGGCACCAGGGTGGGGATGCGACGACTGCGGCGGCGGTGGGTGTTGTGGGCGTAGGTCAGGGTGATGTGTTGCAGTAGGGTGCTTTTGCCAGAGCCGGGAGCACCGATGATCACCATGCGCCGATAGGTCGGTTCCGATTGGCTTTGCTCTAGAAAGTCCCACACCTCTAAGCTGCCCTTGGTTTCTTGGCGCTGAATCAGGGCGGGGGAGATTTGGTCGAGCCCCTTGGCGGCGATGCGTAGGGGGACAAATACTTTTGCCAGGTCGGGGGTGACTTGGTCCGGGGTTTTTAAGCCCTGGGTTTTGTAGGCACTGTAGCCATAGTTCAGGCTCTCGTAGTAAGCGCCGCGAAACTGAGGGGTGATTTGCCACCACAGGCGTACCAGGGCGCTTTCTAATTGGACAACCACCCACTCTGCAAGGGAGTCGGTGGTTTCCTCCAGGCGTTCTTCGATGCGATCGAGGATTTTGTTGCCCAGTTCCGAGAAAAATTTGGCAAATAGGGCGATGATCGTCACCCCGAAGGAGGCGAGTCCGGTCAAGAGGGCCAGCCCCAGTTGACCCGATCTCAGTTGGTGAATAGCGAAGGCCAGTCCCAGGCCCCCCGGCAATCCTAAAATTCGCAAAATGGTCTGGGTGCGCTGCTGCCGTCTGGCCCGCCGCTGGCGAGTAGCTTCAGCACTAGCTTCAGCACTAGATAGGGATGAAGAATCGGTGTCGGGCACGGGTGCTAATGGATACGGCTACCATCAATTCCCCTCAGTTTACGAGGGTTCCATCGAGAGTGTTCATTTTCTGCTTCGTTCCGTACCCGCAAAAACCGCCGCAGGGTGGCGTAGGTGGGTTGCGACGGCACCGGCTTAGTATTGGGTGCAAATCTTACTCAGTATACCCAGCCCCTAGAGGGCCGGTTCTGACTTGGGGAAAAGGGCGCTGGGTTGCGGCCTCTAGAGATTAGGTGACCACTGCTTTCATGGCCGCTGCCACCGTGGGGTATTGGTAGGTGAAGCCTGCTGCTTGAGTGCGTTTGGGCAACACCTGCTGGCCTTGTAGCACCACGATTGCGGCATCTCCGAGTAGGGCTTGGATTACAAAGTCCGGTACGGGTAGCCAGGAGGGACGGTGGAGGGCTTGGCCGAGGGCATCGCAGGCGGTGGCCATGGTCACGGGGGCGGGAGCAGTGCCGTTGTAGACCCCTTGCATGGTCGAGTCTGTCAGGGCTTTTGTGATCAAGCTGACGAGATCGTCAATGTGAATCCAAGAAAACCACTGGCGACCGCTGCCGATGGGACCCCCGGCAAAGAGGCGAAAGGGGGTCAACATCCGAGCTAAGGCTCCGCCTTGGCCGAGAACAATCCCAAAGCGGGGAATGACGACCCGGACCCCAGCGGCTTCAGCTTGGCGGGCTGTGGCTTCCCAGTCTTGACATAACTGGGAGAGAAAGTCTGTTTGGATTGGGGTGCTGGTTTCGTCAAAGACGGCGGTTTCGCTGGTGCCGTAGTAGCCGATGGCGGAGGCACTGACGAGGACTGTGGGTTTCGGGTCTGCCTGGGCGATCGCATCCACCAAGACCGCCGTGGCCTTAATGCGGCTGTCTTGAATAGCCTGCTTGTGGGCGGGGGTCCAGCGCTCGGCAATGGGAGCCCCGGCCAAATTCACGACGCCATCGCAGGACGCGATCGCCCTTTGCCAATCCCCCAGTTGCAGTGGGGTATAGGGGATGGTTTCTACGCGGGGAAAGGCGACTTCGGGAAAAACCCGGCGGGCGCGATCGCGATCGCGACTGAGGACCACAATGTCATGGCCGGATTGATGCAGCCCTGCGACCAAGTGACTACCGATGAATCCTGTGGCTCCCGTGATGGCAACTTTCATGGGGCTTCCTACGCTGCAAGTACCCTTCCACTGTATTTTGTTTCTCTTAGAAGCACATAGGGGTAGGCCATAGGGATTCGGGTAGGTATCAACTCAAAGCGGGACAAATCTCGTGGGGAGGAGTTAGGAGCCAGAATCTAGGAGAGTACTGACGCCTGACTCCTGAATTCCTCGGAGCCCATATTGTCTCGACTTACGTTGATGCCCATTCGAGTGGGAAGATCTTTGTGGGCATTTGGAGTAGAGCAAGGCCAAGATGGAGGCGGTTCTTGGTCCGCTGCTAGGGGCTGTGGACAATCAAAGCCAGATTCCTTGCTATGGAGCGGTTACAGCCCCTAGTGCTGGGCGGCGTAAATACCCTAGCCGTTCTATCGTGGCACACCTCGGTCCCTCTCCCTAGCCCTCTCCCAGGGGGCGAGGGGACCGGACAATGTTGGGCTGGCGCGACAGAATAGCAAGCTTATTTCGGCCTGGGTGTACTAGCTTGTTTCCGTAGGGCGGTCGTGGTCATGCCTACTCCGCCAGGGTTTCCTCGTTAATTGTCCACACGCCCTAAATCGCCTGGGATCGCCGATGAAAAACCTGATTCATGCCTGTTGCCACCTTTTGTTCTGGGGCTGGAATGCCCTATTTCTGATGGTGGTGTATCTGGGCATCATGCCCATAGTGGGCCTTCCTTTGATGGCAGCTATTTGGGCCGGAGAGATTCCCTGGCCCTTTTTGCTACCCCTAGGCACGCTTTTAACGGTCCCAGTTGCCTGCACCCTATTTGGCTTGGTTAAACTGCGGCCCCACCCAGTGCTGCTGATGCGGCTGTTCTATGGGGTGGAAGCGCCCTTGCTAACCCTGGCGCTGTTGCGGCTGTTTCTCCTGCGGGAGCTGACCCCGGCCAGCACCGTGGTCCTGACGGTGGGGGTAATCGCGATCGCAACCGTGACCCTAGAACTAGCCTTTGGCTACGCCGCCTACAAAAAGGGCTTGGCCTACTTCCAGATGGTCAGCCATACCCTGGTATTGCTCAGTGGCCTCTACATCGGGTCAATCCTGCTGATCTACACCGTGCCGCTGCTCTGCCAACTGCTCTACAACTTTTTCCAGTTCCATTGGCTGGCGGATCTAGCGTGGAATCTACGCACCGCCCTGACCCCAACCTGGTCTGGCAACCTGTGGCAGTCTGTCCAACTGTTCCTAGCGGAACTGCTGGGCATGACAATTATGTTGGGAGCTTTAGCACTGTTCAGCCTCACCGCTGCCCTGTTCATTGCCATGCCCTACGCCTTGGTAAACATGTTCACCCGGTCTTGGGGGCGAATTCTGCAAGCCTTTGGGCGGCAATATAGCTGGCGGCAGGGATGGCTGATTACCGGGGGCGTCACTCTGGCCTTGGGTATTATCGTGGGCATCGTCTTGCCCCAACCCCAGATCCAAGCTTTTGCCCTGCTGGACAGTCCCCCAACAGAGGCCAGCCTCGAAACCCTTCTGGCCCAGTCGCCCCAAATCCGCCAAGGGTTACTGAATGCCTACCTGTTTCCCTATCGCTATCTGAGTCCGGCCACAGAATCCAACCGCATTCGGGCATGGTATCAGTCCTTGTTCCAGCTACCTGCCGACCCAGCCCAGCAGATCCAGAATTTTCATAACCGGCTCCTGTCCCCCTTTCTCTATCAGGGTAACCGTGGCGATAGTGAGCGGGCGGCGGCGCTCTATGCCGAATTCTTCGATACCCCGATACAAAAGGCGGAAAAAGAGACTATTCAGTACGCCCTAACCTCCACGGTCAACCGCGATTCAGTAGAGGCCAGCCTGCTGAATATCAACCAGCGGGTCATCCACCTCGCTGCCCAAGAGGTAACGGCCCAGGAGCAGGGCGACTGGGCCACGGTGGAGATCTACGAGCGCTACGAAAACTTCACCCGTGATGATCAGGAGATCGTGTACCAGTTCTCCTTACCAGAAAGCGCCACCCTGAGCGGGATCTGGCTGGGGGAAGAGGGCATGGACCAGCGCTATCGGTTCGTGGTCTCCCCCCGAGGCGCGGCCCAAAAAGTATACAAGGCCGAAATTGAGCGCAGCCAAACCCAAGCCGCAGTGGATCCAGCCCTGCTGGAGCAGGTGGGACCGCGTCAATATCGACTGCGGGTGTTTCCCATTCCCCCCCGCCAGGATCGTAATCAACCGGGCATCACCCACCTCTGGCTCACCTACCAGGTCATGCAACAGGAGGGGGGGTGGCCCTTGCCCCAACTGCGGGAACGGCGCAATCTCTACTGGACCGGGAAAACCCAGCGTCAGCGCTGGGAAGAACCATTCCGTCCCAAGGCGGATATCTGGTACGAGGCGGCGCTACCTGCCCACACCCCAGCCCCCCCGGCGGCGCATCAGGTCACCTTGCCAGAGGGCTATCGAGTGACGGCGACGCCAAGGGTAGATTCCCCAGGGACTGAGGTTGCCTCGGTTCAAGGCCAGCGGCTAGCGGTGGTGATCGACACCTCCCGCAGCATGGGCGATCGCAGTGCGGCTCTGTCCGCTGCCTTGGAGCAAGCCCAGGCATTAGTTCCCCAGAATCAGGTGGATTTCTATGGGACGGCGGCGGCACTGCCGCCGAAACGGCTGACTTCGCTCCCCCAGGCCCAGGCACTCACCTTCTACGGAAATCTGTCCCTGGCAACAATGCTGGAGCAGTGGGATCGCCTGCGGGCGGGGCAAGCCTATGACGGGGTCTTTGTGCTGACGGATGCAGGAAATTACGAATTGGAGCCGGATGCGCCGACCCTGCCGGATCTCCCCGGAGCCCTCTACCTGGTGCATCTCGATGGGGCGTTTCCCCCTGCCTATGAGGATGGGCTGCTCCAAACTCTGAATGGGACTGGGGGTGGTGTGGCGGCGGATCTCCCGGAGGCACTGGCCCGCTATAGTGCAGAGCAGGGCGGCGATAGCACGGTAATGGAGGGCTATCGCTGGCAGATTCTGTCCACGGTGGCTCAGGGTGCTCTGGGGGAACTGGCTGGTCCTGAGGGGGTATTGTTGGCTGATTCAGGGATTGGGGCTTCAGTCCCAGCCCCTGGGCCGATGGCTATGGCAGCCCGTCAGGGAATTCGCTGGCTCAGCCGCAGTCAGGATGTGACCCAGGTGTCGGTGCTGGATGGTCTCCATGCGATCGCAAAACGGGCTGAAGTCGTGACCCCCTATTCCTCCATGCTGGTCTTGGTGGACGATCGCCAACGGGAGGCGCTGCGGCAAGCGGAGGCGGGCGGCGATCGCTTTGACCGCACCGTGGAAACCGGGGAAGATACCCTCACGACTCCCGGTAATCCGTTGAATGTGCCTACGGTGCCGGAAACCGGGATGACCCTAGGCATTAGTATCGGTGGCGTCCTCTGCCTCTGGAGCCTGCGGCGGCTCCGATCCCCAGATAGGTAATCAGGGTCTTACCGTCACGACCCAGGCTACCCTCACCCAATGGCCCTACTCAAAATAATCGCGGACGATGGCGACAATGCGCTCCGAGGCTCGCCCATCGCCAAAGGGATTCACCGCCTGGGCCATGGTGGCGTAGGCGGCGGGATTGCTGAGCAGGGTGGTGGCAGCAGTTGCGATCGCAGTCCCATCTGTCCCCACCAATTTCGCCGTACCCGCCGCGATCGCCTCCGGACGCTCCGTCGTCTCCCGCAAGACCAGGACAGGTTTGCCCAAACCAGGGGCTTCCTCCTGCAACCCACCGGAGTCTGTCAGCAACAGCGTACAGCGCTGCATCGCCCCCACTAATTGCCCGTAGTCCAGCGGTTCCGTCAGAAACACACGGGGATGGTTCCCCAGCATCGCCGTCAACGGCTCCCGCACGGTGGGATTGCGGTGGAGAGGCAGCAGCAGGGCTGTGTCGGGAAACTTGTCCAGCACGGTGAGAAACCCAGCCGCAATATCCTGCAACGGCTCACCCCAGTTCTCTCGGCGGTGGACCGTCGCCAGCAGCACCCGATATTGGCCCCAGTCCAGCCCCCGGATAGGGCAATCGGGGTGTCGTGCTGCCACCGCCAGTAGGGCATCAATGACCGTATTCCCCGTATGGTGGATCGCCCCCACCACCGCCGATCGCGCCAAATGCCCCACCGCCGTTTCCGTGGGGGCAAAGTGAAGACGTGCAATCTGGGAAATCAAGCGGCGGTTGGCCTCTTCCGGGAAGGGGTTGAGCAAATCATCGGTGCGTAAACCCGCCTCCACATGGCCCACGGGAATTTGCTGATAGAAGGCAGCCAGGGCAGCAGCAAAGGCAGTAGTCGTATCCCCCTGCACGATTACCAATTGGGGCTGGTGCCGTTGAAAACAGGTTTCCAAACCCTGGAGGCTGCGGCAGGTGATATCCGTCAGGGTTTGCTGGGGCTGCATGATATCCAGGTCTTCATCGGCCTGCAACTCAAACAGATCCATCACCTGGGCCACCATTTCTCGGTGTTGCCCCGTGAGGATGACCTGGGTCGCAAACTCTGGGGCTTGACGGAAGGCCCGAATCACCGGGGCCAGTTTAATTGCCTCCGGTCGCGTGCCCAGGGTAATACAAATACGAATCGGTGCCGTCGCCATAAACTATCCAATACAAAAACGATGCCAGCAACTATGCCAGCACAAAAACTATCTAACTAAAACAGGCTATGCCTGCATCGGTTCTATCATGGCATGGGGACTGGAGACGCTACGGTCCCTGGCACAATGAAGGCAATGGTTTTACCGATAAATATTTCCCTATGGCCCCTAGTATTGCAGTCACTCCTCCCCTCTTGGCCAGCCTTGATATCGCCGCTGCGAGTGCCGTGATTGAGGATCTGGTGGCAACAGGGAAAATCTTGGATCCGGAGGTGAAGCTGAGCTTTGCCATTGATCTGCCTCGGGATCCGACGGATCCTCGGGAGCTGTCGGAGATCCCCGAGGTGCGGCTCTGGTTCCTCCGTCTGGATCAACGCTTTCCCTGGTTACCCCTGGTGCTGGACTGGGAGACAGGGGAACTAGGTCGCTATGCTGCCATGCTAGTACCCCACCAATTCAGCACCAAGGACGGCATCCGCTACAACCCGGAGGCATTGGAGATTTTTGTCATGGGCAAAATTTTTGCGATCGCGCCTTGGCTCCAGGCCCAGGGCATCCCCCAGTTCACCCGCCTCAAATTCATGACCCAGATGCTGGGCTACGAAATTGACGATGGCCTGTTTGAATTATTGAGATCGCCCGTAACATAATTCCAGAACTTCCACAAGAGGAAATAGAAACGGCTATGGAAGTAAAAATCAAAACCCTAACTCCTCTCTGGACGGGGGGAGTGGAAACCGGAAAGTGCGATCACATCCACGAAACCGGCATCCTCGGTAGCCTGCGCTGGTGGATGGAAGTGCTGGTGCGCGGGGTTGGCGGTCACGTGAAAGATCCAACCGCTGAGAAATCTGAGCATCGCAGCGGCTTAAATCCCAATGAATTTGATGCCAAGATATATCGCCAGTTACAAGATGAATTTGAGCGTCGAAAGTATTTGCGCAATGCTGGATTATGCGATGTCTCCCAGATTTTTGGTGCGACAGGCTGGAAACACCGTTTTCGGCTGGAGATACAGGACATTCAAGTAACTGATGCTTCAGTCCAACATCCGATGAAGGCAAATCGCACTTATACAGATAAGCAGGGCAACCAAAAAACACCAACTTGGTATTTCCCAGATGCCAAGTCTCCAAATGCTCCAAAAACGGGGACGTTTGTTCTTAAGATTCAAAGTCTCCATCCAGGTTTCAACCCAAATATTATCGGTGGATTAATTCAATTCATCGCGGATTGGTCCGCATTGGGTGCCCGACCTCAAATGGGTTTTGGTGTGATTCAAGTAGAAGGAATCCGCATTGATACGCAACCTCTCTATGACTGGCTCATCACCACAGTCGGAAGTCACACTTATCCAGATCTTCCTTCGCCACAAAACATCTTCCTGGCACAGATTCAGCCCAAAGACCCAAACTCTTCGTTTAAGGAGGAAGACACATTCAATTTGAAGTATGACCTCAGGCAACTTTTCAGAACACAGCAAATTACGCCCCAGCAGCAAAATCAAAGCAATAAACCCATTACTAAAAAAGATAAAGACAGCGGTAACAACAAAGAGAAAGAAGAACAAGAACTACGGCACTTCATCATGGGTATTGAGAAAGACAATTGCCAAGCTGCCAAAATTAAAGTTTCTCGTTCCTATAACGATGACAAGTTAATGCGCATTTGGGGTTGGGTTCCTACAAAAGCAGAGGTTTATAAAAATGGCTGGAGCAGAGAAAAGATTGTAGATGCTATTTGTCAACACCTGAAAGCCCACTATACCTTGCATGGTTGGCGAGAAATGAACTTGGAGAGAGATACTGTCACCGCAAATCAAACTGATGTTCAGGCATTTCTGCGTAGCTTGTTGCAATTGCAGGAGAATGGCTGATGCAGTATGACTTTATGGCAATGGCAGCTCATAACGATTGGCTTGAAAAAGCCTTTTTTGCCAAGGATAAAAAGCAGTATTACGAGGAGTGGCGAAACTATTATGAGAAAATCGATCGCGATCTAAAACTTGAAGATTTTGATTTCACTCCAAAGCTTTCTGACCTCGATCGCCTGCCATATGTCAGCTTCATGCTGAGTGTTCCCTTCAAGCTGCGAAAACCCTACTTGAGCAAAGACGATCGCACCTTTCACGTGCTCGATAACCCTGTCCGCAAAGACAAGGTGTTTCAAACCCCAATGGTTGCATCTACCAGTTGGAAAGGGGCGTTAAGAGCAGCACTGTGGCAATTAGGGCGTAAAGAAAACGATGAGCAAATTATTCGGCTCTTTGGCAATGAGCGTGAAGAGGAAGATCATAAAAAGTTGCAATCAGGCCGCCTCTATTTTTATCCAACTTTCTTCAGAAATATTGATGAGAAAAAACGGCTGGAAGTGATTAACCCGCACGATCGCAAAACGGGTGTTGGCAAAAACCCGATTTTGATTGAGTGCGTCCCGATCGATGCTACAGGAAAATTTGTGTTGCTGTATGTTCCGTTTGGAGAAGTCAAGCACAGTGAAGTTGCTGAAGATTTGAAACTGGTTGCCGAAGGTTTACAAGCGATGCTCACGGTCTATGGCTTCGGAGCAAAGACCAGCAGCGGTTTTGGCATTGCAGAGTTAAACAGCAAAATAGAACTTGGAATTCGGGCGAATTGGGCGTGTTTAGAGGAAAGTTCGATCTCAGATCAAAAACTAGAATTTTTAGATGATAGTGGTAGCCTAAAATCGGAATTCTTGAATGATGACAGTGGTTTCAAAAAAGAAAAACAATACAAAACTTTTCTGCAAGGTCAAGGTAGAACACACAACAAAAAACTATACCAAGAGGCTAAAAAATGGTGGGAATCTAGAAATGACAGACCTAAGTTATTTGGAAGAAGGGAGTTTATATCATTTGAATCACTAATGGCAACAGCAGAGTCTTGTCACAGGCAACAAATTGAAGGAGGTGTAAACAATGCCTGAATTAGATGCAGTAACCACTCGACAGCAACTACTTAAGGCAGAGCTTAACCGCTATGTGTCAGTGCTGCGAGAAATCTATGACCCGCGATCGATTCGGGTGTTTGGTTCAATGGCAACCGGAACCGTTCATGAATGGTCTGATATTGACTTGGTGATTGTTAAAGAAACTAACCAACGGTTTTTGGAGCGCACTAAAGAAGTCTTGCAGTTGCTGCAACCGAAAGTAGGACTGGATGTGTTGGTCTACACGCCTGCTGAGTTTGAGCAGTTGTGCCAAGAGCGGGCATTTGTGCGGGACGAAATTGTGGGCAAAGGGAGAATTTTACATGAGCGAAGCTTATGAATCTTGGTTGACGTTTGCCCGTGAAGATTTGCGGATGTCGGAGTTGGCGATCGCGGATGGTTTATACAACCAGGTCTGCTTCCATGCTCAACAATGTGCTGAGAAAACAACCAAAGCATTGCTGATTATCCAGGGGCAAGTTCCACCACGTACCCATCGACTGGGAGATTTAGTGAATTTGCTCGATCCAAATCCTCTGGCTGCGATCGCACTATACGTTCAACTTCTCGATCGTTTTTATATCCCTACCCGCTACCCCGATGCCTTACCCGGTTCGCTACTGGAAGGGTTACCAGAAGCCAGCGATGCTCAGGAAGCTCTAGCACTGGCACGGCAGATATTTGAGATGGTGACTCAGGAATTGAGGCAGTTTGAAGGAGAGCAGGAGCAATGAGTGAATCATTCTTGGGATCATCAAGCGATACTTGGCGTGAGTTGAGCGATCGGGCACAGCGAACAGCAGAGCAGTTGAAGCAGTGGCGTAGCGAGGTAAAGGCGTGAGTCAGCTTGATGTTCTGGTTAATCACCGTAAGGTAATCTTGTTGGCTGAAGCCATTGGTTGGTTGCATGACTACCGCAAATGTTCGGATGAGCAACTTAGGGTGCAGGCGGCTAACAAAACACCTCAAGATCAAGCACTGCCCCGCAATCAACTCTTTCAACAACTTGCTAATCAAGCAAACCCAAACCCATTGTCTACCTCGTTACAAATTCTCAGTGTCACGGAGAATTTAGACGACATGTTGAATAAGTGGGAGAACAAATGGAATGATCAATCTGCTTCATCCCTTTTACAATTTCTCTCCCGCTGTCACAATACATCTCATTTTGACAAACAAGATCCCATTGGTGGAAAGCAAAACTATCCTGATATTCAGGCCAGTTCTCCATTCGGGTTTGAGAAAAATATTCCCAATAATCTGACCACTCAACTTTGGAATTTACCGTGGACAACTCTTATAAACTACTCTGTCAACGATCGGACAAATCTCATTGACTCAGCTAGTAAATTATTCACCCAAGTCGGTGCAGATACACGGCACCCTATCAATGAAATTAGTTTGTGGGATTGGGGAACGCTGGTAGGAGCACTCTACAAAGCTGCGATCGCTGGAGTATTGTTATCGGGGCAAACTCCACCTGCTCACGATCTGCGTTGGCGGTTGCTGAGCATTCGAGCCAATGGGCTTAACTACATCACCAGCGTTACGCGACTTCCCGACTTGTTGAGTAGGCAAGACATTTTAGGCGATTCTCTCAATAAAGCACGTCGGTTGTTAGAGGAAGAGTATCCTTTAGCCAATGAAGTATATCGGGACGAGAATGGTAGTCTTTTTGTCGTACCCGATTTGCCAAATCTATTAAGTTTTACAGACAACAATGGCAAAACACTACACGCATTGATCTTACAGGCGTTTAAGCAAGGAACATTGAGAAATGACAGCAACCTAGCTCTTGGAGGGGAGATTACTCCGATCGTTGAACTAGACAGGGCTGCGTGGTGGGGACAAGACCCAGACTGGCAGACAAGAAATCCACCTCACAATGAAATTCCACCAGTTGGCAGGCTCCTTGCACAATCTATTACATCACCACCATCGAGTAAAGATGTCAAGCAATTTTGGCAAAATAACGTAGCTGATATTTGTACAGTTTGTGGGCTGCGTCCCCAAGCTAAAACAGACAGATTCTCTTTCGGCAAGGTTTGTGAGATTTGTGAAAGACGGCGACTGGGCACTGTCAGCTTAGGGGGTGAGAGCTAGACTGTAGATGCAGCAAGCCTTAAGCCCAATGCACTGTATTTATTGCCAGAGTGAAGAGGTCGTCAAGAACGGTAGCAAAACCTTGAAGAGCGATCAAGTCGTGCAACGCTACCTCTGTAAGACGTGTGGCCGTCGCTTCAATGAACGTAGCGGTACCCCGATGGCCCGCCTACGAACGCCAGCAGCCACGGTAGAGATGGCCCTGAATGCCAGAGGCGAAGGTCTTGGCATCAGAGCCGCCGCTAGGGTCGTGGGGACATCCCCGAGCAGTATTAGCGCTTGGGAAGAGCGCTTATCATCTCATCTGCCCGCCTGGTCTCCCCCTGCACCTGAGGGCGGAGAAGTCACCATAGAGGGCGATGAACTCTATACCCGGGTGGGAGAGAACCTTCCCCCCGAAGCCTCAGAAGGCTGGACGATCAGCTTCATTGAGCGAGAGAGTCGTTACTGGCTAGAAGCCAGTGCGGGACTCAAGGCGGCTCAGTTGTTTGAGCAGGGGGTGGAGCGGGCCTGGCAGTGGGCTGTGTCCAGTGCTTGGATTCGATGGTTTACCGATGGCGAGCGGCGCTATGGCAAGGAATTGTGGAAACTGGCCAGCGTCTATCTACCGAGCCACCTGACCTCAGAGGCATATCCCTATCAGAAGGTCTGGCGTGAAGGTTTAGAAGTGGCCATCAAGATCAAAGGCTCTCAAGGCAAGGCCCGGGTGGAGTGGCTCCAAGTGGAGCATCCCTGGACAGCGATGAGTTCCATAGCAGAGGTTCATGCCAATCACCTTGAAGCCTTTAACAGTGCCTTGAGGCGTCGAGCAACGGCCTATCGAAGACGTCAGAACCACTACGCTAAGCAGTTAGAAGGATTGCAGCGGGCTTTAAATGTACAGCGCCTGATTCACAACTGGGTGCGGCCCCATTGGAGTTTAGGCAAAGCCAGAACACCAGCAATGGCAATGGGATTCATTCAGCGCCCACTGAAAATCTCTGAGATCCTCTTATCCAGAGGATTTGAATGGATCACCCCTTAACAGGACAGTGCCCGACTGGGTAGATGTCAATCATGGGCTACCCAGCAATCAGAAAAAACAATCTGGATCGACGAAGTTGCAGATACAAATGCAAGACTTGCTCTCATTACAGGTCAGTTTGATCTAAATGATTGGTTGAGTGGTCAATTGGTTCAATCTCTCGTTCTAAATTCTCCTGGTTCTGGTTCAGGGGGTGTGGTCAAGAATCCATCTTTTAGCCGAATTCGACGAATTTGGGAAACGACCCGCCAATTTTGGCAGGCTGTGAAAGCTGATTTCAAACACTCTCTAACTGATTCTCGTCAGCGTTTGCTTCTCTATCTTGACCCAGTGCCGAATCTTGCTCCTTTTCATGTCTATGAACTGGAGCTAGGAGCGACAATACTCAGCGTAGCCTGGTATCCGATCCAAGATGACGGTAGTGGTGGCTACTTGATTTCAACGGATAATCTCGGCTACGTTGCCCGTCAGCTTAAAGCTGAGAAAGAGATATTCACTAACCCGGCGACGGCGGCAATCTTTGTCGAAGATTATGTGCAGGCAGAGTTTGTCAAAACCAGTAAATCGCCAAGATTAAGTAGTTCTGATGCATTAGTAGGTGAGCGAAATAAAAATTTACTGAAAGATCGACGCATTGTTAAAACAGATCACCAAGATGTTGCTTACTCAACCGCTATTCCCATCCTGGCTGAACCACGTACCTTCATGGTATTGGTTCCAGCAGACAAATCGCTGGAAGGGGTCAAGGCGATCCAAACCAAGTATGAGCAGGAGATGGGCAAAGTTCGCAATCGCCTTCCCTTACACCTTGGTGTTGTATATTTTCAGCGTCGTACTCCTCTGCGATCGGCTCTGGATGCTGGGCGGCAGATGTTGAGCTACAAATCACCCGATAATCAGCAACTCTGGCAGGTACAGTCAAAGACTCAGGAACAACTATCCGATGAGAAGAAGGAACTGGCTAAGGGTACAAAGCAATTCGATGAGACTATTACTCTGACATTGACTCAGGGCGATACTCCAAAGGAGTCACTTCCCGATCGCACTATTACTTGGCACGTTCCCACCAAAATGGGAGATGGCAACACACCTGATAATTGGTATCCCTATGTCTTTCTAGAAACGAATGGTGATGATAACCAAGTCAATGGACGGCAAAGGGCAATCAAAAGTCAGCGACCGGGCGAAACAATCCCCTGTTGGCTAGTTCATGCCGCAGATTTGAAGGAGGGCGATCAGATTTACTTTACCCCCTCCACCTTCGACTTTGAATTTCTCGATAGCACTGCCCGTCGCTTTGAGATTTACTACGACGAAAACGGTCGCCGTTCCCGTCACACCCGTCCTTTTTATCTAGAAGACCTCGATCGCTTTGAGAAACTTTGGGGAATTCTAAAAACTCTGGAAACCTCCCAACGCCATCAGGTGATTCACACCATTGAGGCGATCCGCGAAACCTGGCATGGGCAAAATGAGCAGGAATTCCTTATGGATCCAGTATTTCAGCAATTCGTCGCTGACACACTCGCCAATGCCGCATGGCCGAAAAATAAGAAATGGCGAGATTTTTCTGAGGGGGAGCGTCAGCAACTTATTCAAGCTGGAGTGCGGGGCGAACTGGCTGATCTGGCAGACTTGTATATGGAAATTTTAAAAGAGCGGTAAGGAAAACACCTATGGCAACCTATAAACGGCAACGCTACCTATTTATGACCCTCGACCCCGTGCATATTGGCACTGGTGGCTATCGCCTGGGACGGGTAGACAACAGCATCGTGCGCGAACCGGGCACCAAAATTCCCAAAATTCCCGGCACTAGTTTGCATGGAGCCGCACGATCCTATGCCGCCCAAATGTATGGAACTCCAGAAGCCGCAGGGCAAGATCAAAAAGGTATTACTGACCCTGAAACGAATCCAGTTTGTTACACCTTTGGCTATTTGAATTCAGGGAGTGGTGACGATCCATCAAAACCCAAAAAGAAAGAAGTTGCTTATTCTGGTGTAGTAAATATCTTTGATGCCTATGTGTTGCTGTTTCCCGTGCATTCAATGGTGGGGCCAGTGTGGGTGAGTACGGTGGAGCGGTTAGAGGATGCAGGCTTTACCGTCAGCACTCTGCCTAATTCTTGGAATACTAACCAAGCAGTATTGAATTGGCAGCGTACTGATCCGCTTAATTTGGGTTGGTTGATGTTGGGTGTTGCAGGGCAGGCAACGATAACGGCACCCTCAGATTGGCAAAATGAACCACGCTATCAGGCTGTCAAGAGAATTGTTCTTGTGCAAGATTCCCTCTTTAGCCAAATCGTGAACAGCAATCTGGAAGTGCGGACATCGGTGGCGATCAACCCTGAAACTGGAGCAGCCGAAGATGGCGCACTGTTTACCTACGAAGCCATTCCTCGTGCCACATTTCTCATCGCAGAGGTGGTGCTAGATGATTACCGTCACGCATTTCCTGAGATCACGAAAACATTACCAGGGGAAGATTCCTGGAATGATTCATTGGATGTAGTGAAATCAGGATTTCGTATGATCGAGTGGCTAGGTGTAGGGGGTCTGGGCACACGCGGGTTTGGACGAATGGCAGTCGTTGGTGAGCCAGCAGAGGTAACGTTTGCTAGCAACGGAGACAACCCATGAATGATACGCCGATAAACCTCGATCGCCTCGCTGCGAAATATGCCCAAGTAGTAATTGTTAACACGGAAGATAGCAAGCCGAAAGACATAGAAAATACGGTTACTAAAGCATTGGGTGTACTGCAAGAAGATGGCGTATATGCCTGCTTTCTTTACTTGCTAGCAAAAGAAAAGGAATCGGGTAAGAAAATTATTGAACAGATGCTGGATCTGCTTGAAGAATTAGGATTTGGCTGGAAGAAACCAGCGAAAGATAACAAAACCGATTTATCTCCTGATGTTGCTCTGAAGCATATTACCGATTATGTAACTCAAGATCTAGAGCGACTTTTGTTAACGAAAGAAACATTAGAGCAGATGCTAATTTATGCCCGCTATGGGGCAAAGGCGCGGAAAGATGCAGAGCCAGAGAATGGGCAAGCGGAGGAAAAACAGTAATGCCTTGGGCAGCTTATCGCGTAGTGTTTAAGCTCAAATCTCCCATGCACATTGGCTGCGGCAAAGTGGGCAACGTGCAGCGCACCCGCTCCTATGTGACTGGACGAGTATTTTGGGGCGCACTCACGCTGCGGCTTACTCGTGATGCAACCAGTGGATCGGCAACCGATTCTAAGCAGTACAAGACTTTTGGAGATCAGGTAAATAGCCACTTAGCGTTCACCTATTTCTATCCAGCGATCGCAAAGCCTAAAAAAAGTCACTCAGAAGAGAATCAAAATAATCATCCAGATTATGAAATTCCCTTTCCCTGGGATAACGAAAGTCAGTTTCGTCGGCGTTTTCTCAGCAGCTACACCAGCACTGCCCTGGCCTATCCCCAACAAGCAGTCGATGAAGGGTTACTCCATGAAGTAGAGTTTCTCTCACCACGCACGTTAGACCAGGGCGAACAGGTTTATCTGGTGGGCTACGTGTTTGAGAAAGAAGGCTGTGACCTCCAGTGGCAAGATGCCTGTCAACGTTTACAAATGGGGGGGGAGCGGGGCTATGGCTGGGGTGATGTCAAATGTGGTGAGGTGAACCCACTAGGGATAGGGGATCATCATTTGTTTGGTGGACGGGCGGTTTTTATCGACAACGAGGAACACGCGCTCGTCGAGACAACGCGACTGTTAGCCCACACTTCAGCAGCAGAGGTATCAGCAACGGGTGAGATTGAACCGTTAGTGGGTCGTGAATGGAAGGTGGCTAACCAGGCTGGACAGCATGTCGAAAAGTTTGCTGATCCTTGCTGGGTGCCGGGGAGTAACGTGGCGCGATCGCAGTTCTTCAAGATTGAAAAGTTTGGTATTTGGCATTCAGCGTAGGTTTAACGTCCTATCCCTTAGTCAGCAAGCTCTCTAGGGGTTTGTTGCCCTTTAAGGAAAGAAAGAATCTACAAAGAACAGCCCGATGGAACTTTTTCCATCGGGCTGTTCTTTATTTAGCGAAAGGGGAAGGTGGCCTAGGAAGCAGCAGCAGCCAAGCGTTCTTTGGTTTCTGCAATCACCTCTTCCGCCACATTCTTGGGACAGGGAGCGTAGTGGGAGAAGGACATGGAGAACTGGCCCCGTCCAGAGGACATGGTGCGCAGATCGCCGATGTAGCCAAACATCTCACTCAGGGGTACTTCAGACTTGATGCGGACCCCCGTGGGGCCAGCCTCTTGCCCTAGGATCATGCCGCGACGACGGTTGAGGTCGCCGATGACATCCCCCATGTAGTCCTCAGGCGTAAAGACATCCACCTTCATAATCGGCTCCAGCAGTTGGGGGCCAGCCTTGGGTAGGGACTGACGGTAGGCCGCCTTAGCCGCAATCTCAAACGCGATCGCAGAGGAGTCCACCGGGTGATAGCCGCCATCGGTGAGGGTCACCTTCAGGTCCACCACCGGGAAACTCGCCAAGGGACCCTTATCTACACTGGTGGCAAAGCCCTTCTGCACCGCAGGCCAAAATTCCCGAGGCACATTCCCCCCCGTCACCTTGGACTCAAACTGGAAGCTCGAGCCCACCTCACCGGGTTCGATGATGTAGTCGATCTTGGCGTATTGGCCTGAGCCCCCGGACTGCTTCTTGTGGGTGTAGCTGTCTTGCAGCACCTTGGTAATGGATTCTCGGTAGGCCACCTGAGGTTTGCCCACTTCCACTTCCACACCGTAGGTACGACGCAGAATATCCACCTTGATGTCTAGATGAAGTTCCCCCATCCCCTTCATGATGGTTTCGCCGCTCTCCTGGTCCGTTTCCACATAGAAAGAAGGATCCTCCTGCACCATCTTGGTGAGAGCCGCCCCCATCTTCTCGTTTTCCCCCTTTTTCTTGGGGAAGACGGCGATGGAAATCACCGGGTCGGGAAAGACCATGGGTTCCAGGGTCGCGGGTTGCTTGGGATCACAGAGGGTATGCCCAGTCTGGACATTTTTCAGACCCACTAGGGCCACGATGTCTCCGGCTTGGGCAGAATCCACCTCTTCCCGAGAGTTGGCATGCATTTCCACAATGCGGCCAATGCGCTCGGTTTTACCCGTGGCGGTATTCAATATCGTGTCCCCCTTATTCAGGGTGCCGGAGTAGAGACGGGTAAAGGTGAGGGCTCCAAAGCGGTCGTCCATGATCTTGAAGGCCAGCGATCGCAGGGGCTTCTCAGGATCCACAATGGCGAACTTGCCCGTCTCATTCCCCTCTAGATCCACCTCTGGCTGGGGATTCACCTCCGTCGGGTTGGGGAGATAATCGACCACCGCATCCAGCACCAACTGCACCCCCTTGTTTTTAAAGGAGGAGCCGCAGTAAGTGGGGAAGAAGACCAGATCCCGAGTGCCCTTGCGGATGCAGCGCTGAATTTCCTCAATGGAGATCTCTTCCCCATCCAGGTACTTCATCATCGCCTCATCGTCCTGCTCCACCGCTAGTTCCACTAGGGCTTCACGGTACTCCTCCACCTGATCCTTCATATTAGCGGGGACATCGGTGATCTCATAGTTCAGGGGATCCCCAGACTCATCCCAGATCCAGGCTTTGCGGGTGAGCAGATCCACCACGCCCTTGAACTCCAGTTCCGTGCCGATGGGGAGCACCATCACCAAGGGTTGGGCAGCGAGGATTTCCTCCACCTGCTTCACCACACGGAAGAAATCCGCGCCAGTGCGGTCCAGCTTGTTCACATAGATGATCCGCGCCACCTTGGAGTCGTTGGCATAGCGCCAGTTGGTTTCTGACTGGGGCTCCACACCGCCGGAACCGCAGAACACACCAATACCGCCATCCAGCACCTTCAGAGAGCGGTATACCTCAATCGTGAAGTCCACGTGACCGGGGGTGTCAATAATGTTGAGCTGGTGCTCTTTCCAAAAACAAGAGGTCGCAGCGGACTGAATCGTAATACCGCGCTCTTGCTCCTGCTCCATGAAGTCGGTGGTAGCGGCACCGTCATGGACTTCACCAATTTTATGAATTTTGCCCGTGAGCTTTAGAATCCGCTCAGTAGTGGTCGTCTTGCCTGCGTCCACGTGCGCGAAGATGCCAATGTTGCGATAGCGCGTGATGTCTTTTTTCATAACTGTGTCTCTTTCAGTGGGATAACCGTTTGTGACCACGTTTGGGGGGTGGCTCAGGATGGGCTGGCCTACCCTTGTAGTCATTGCGGACTGGATCTCAATCACGCGGAACATGACTTCAAGCTTTCTGTGGCCGTGGCGACAGCGCCAGTGCTTAACACATTGTAAATCTTTGCAGTCCCCAGGTGAAAGAGGGCAGAAGGTTCAGGGACGAATCTGGCTCTACCCTGGGCGAAGCAGTACGTCTAAACTACAATAAAGATGAACTGGTTTTTGCGGTGATTTCTAGGTGAGATATGGCCATGGCTAGCCTTATTCCCTCTGGTGAGGTTTCCTTTGCTTCTCCCCTCTGGGAGAGCGTGCGCTTTCGCCGTGCTAAGGACAAGAAGGGCTGGGCGCTATTAGGCATTCCTCGGCCTGTATATCCCTTGGTGGCATTGCGACTGTTTGAACTTCAGGCACGAATGATCAGCCGCCATGAAACGGATGACTTTACAAGTCTGCTCTTTGAAGCCTCTCCTAATCTAGCGGCAAAGTTGGCCTGTGTGTTTCCCGCCCCTCCGGGGTGTGACACGCTGAAGGTGTCGGAAACGCGCGATCGCATTCTCTCGGGCAAAGCCGCTAATTCTGCCAAAGCCCTCTCCCAACGCCCCGACCCCGCTGATTTAGAGGCAGAGGCCGCTTAGGGAGGTGCAATTAAATAACGCCGTCACCCCCCTGCATCGGGCGCGGAAACCGCGCCCCTACCGCGACATCCTGCATTGGGCGCGGCATCTCTGCGGTGCATTGCTTCGCGTTGTTGAAGCCACGCCTTAGCGTTATGCACCCTACGAGAAATTCAATTCAAAACTACGGCGACATTCTACATTGGGCGCGGAAACCGCGCCCCTACCCTCACACCCCTACCCTCACACCCCTACCCTCACACCCCATCACCCTCACACCCTCACACCCTCACACCCCATCACCCTCACACCCCATCACCCTCACACCCTCACACCCTCACACCCCATCACCCCATCACCCCCTACAAATGAGACTTTAATCTCCATGCCGCACTGCCAGGGACGATACCCTGGGCGGATCGTGCTACAGTCACGCCATTAGTTGTGCTGTAGACACCCTTTCAGAAGGGGGAATCCAGGTTTCGGGTGGTCGTTGCTCGGATTAGGTGTTCCCCCATCTCCACCGCCCATGGTCGAGGGAATTCCCCATCGTCGGATTAGCTATCGTCTATTGCTCACTACTCTGTGGGTAACACTATTGGTGGTGGGGGTAGAAGCGATCGCGGCCTGGACCAGCCAATCTTTACTTCTACTTGCCGAAGCGCTGCATACCCTCATTGATGCCTTTGGCACTGGCCTCAGCCTAGTGGCTGTCGCTGCCCCTCAGCGGCCTTTGGGGCGAGAGGTGCTGGGCCATGGTCGCACTGAGGTGGTGGGCAGTCTACTGATGGTGGCCTTTCTGGGGTTCACGGGCATCAGTCTGCTTTTAGCTGCCCTTCAGCAGGGCATGGCCGCTGTCAATCAGCGCAGCCCAGCCTTTCCCGTCACGATGGATCGCCCGGTGCTGTATTTGATCGGGAGCCTCATGGTTTGTTCCCTGGGACTGGCCCTCTATGTCCACTATCGCAGCCGCAGTTTGGGGAGCCTGTCCTTGGCCCTCAATGCCCGCCACCTGCTGACGGATGGCTGGCTATCGGGGGTGACTCTGGCAGGACTTGTGGCCATTTGGCAGGATCAGACCTGGGTTGATCCGCTGCTGGCGGCCATTCTCACGGTGCTGGCGGTGCGCAGTCTGTGGCGGGTGCTGAATAGCCATGTCCCCATGCTGCTGCGACCGATGGCGATCGCACCGGAGGCCATAGCCCACATTGCCACCCAGGTTGAGGGGGTGACCCGTTGTATCCGCATTCGTTCCCGAGGGCTGGTGGGGCGTCAGGTGTGGGTGGAGCTACACCTTGCCGTCCATCCGGAGTTTCTCGGGGTGGCCCATCTGGTGGGGGAACGGGTGGATGCTGCTCTGCGCCACCAGTACGGCCCCATTCGCACTCAAATTTGGGTGGAGGAATCCCAACCGCCCCCTTCTGCCTATCTGGAGCGACCCGATACCCCTTGGCCCCAAACCCCGTCTCCAGAGACGGATTGGTTGTGACTTTAGGGATCTGCGGGTTAATAGTTTACCCAGTGGCCAGGTTTTCTCCCTTCGGGAGACGCTACGCGAACGACATCGCTCAACCTTCAGTGATCGAGGGCTGAGCGGAGTCGAAGCCCGATCGGCGGGTAGTTTATTTTCCTGTAAGTCCCTTAGTTGTGACTCTACTGGGCGATGCCCATGGGGCCGAGGTAGCGAGTGAGGTAGGGGGAAAAGACTTCGTAGATCAGGGTCAGGGGGCTGCCGTGATGCCAAAACAGATAATGGCGACCCCAGAAGGGACCACGCTGGCCAAAGGCTCGCTCTAGATCGGGGGAGTGGCCGTAGTAGATGCCCTGAACATCGCGATACAGTTCCGTCCTCAGTCGAGCTAGGTTGGCCCAGATGGGGAGGGCGCGGTTTTGCAGATATTCGTCTACGTGGCTAGCTTCCCACCAAGAGGTGGCGTAGGCTAGCCGTTGGCCGGAGGCGGTGCGGAGCCACACCTGACGCCGTAGCCGAGGGCCGGGGACGACGCGGATCACATCGGGGGCGCTGTCTAGATCCATGCCAATCAGGGACATGTCGATCACGTCTACTTCGGTGCGATCGCGGGTCAGTAGTTGCAAGTGCCGCGTGGGGGAGCCGTCTCCTAGCAGGAGCATCTGCCATGGGGGGGAGAGTTGATCGTGGGGAAGTCCCCGCTGCACTACCGTTTCACCTCCCTGCCAGAGGATATCCAAGGGATACCAGGGTGCGGGGCGGGCGGCGTCTTTGAGGGGGCTGACAGCGGAAACCAAAATCGTTTACAGATTTACAAAAATTTATTTCCCCCTGTCATGATAGTACGGAAGCCTCTGTCCTGGGTGCTTCCTGGGATTATGCAGCGGCCTGGGATCACGCTGGATGGGCGATGGCTTCAATCACTCGGCGCATTTGGGCGAGGCTGGTGGGGAGTTCTCGCCGCATACTCTGCTCCACAAAGAAGCCCGGTAGGGGAATCAGTGGTGTGGCTTGGACAGTGAAGGTGAGCAGGGTACCCAACCGCCAAGGAGCCAGGGCAAAACTGGCGGTAAAGTCCGCTAGGGTGCCCCGTTCCATGACAAATTGCAGGCGGTGGGGGGGATGGGTTTGGACTCGTAGGTATACCTCTACCTCGGCCCCTAGCCCTAGGATGGATTTCCGCCCCACCTGATAGATGCGGGGCTGGCCCTGGTCGGTGGGGGCAATCGCCTCGCTGTGGGTCATTTCAGGGAAGTAGTCTACCCAGCGGGGGTAGTCGGTGAGGTGGGGCCACAGGGCATCTGGGAAAATACGGAGGGATAGGGTGGCACTGACGTGGCCTCCGGTGAACCCATGGGGTTGGGCCGTGACCAGAATTTTCCCCCGACTCAGGGCATCGCGATCTCGGGTAGAGGGATATTGGTTATTGCCCTGCCAACTTGCGATCGCGCTTTGGGATAAGGCTTGACTAACCATGGGGATATCCTCCAGAGGGGAGATACTGAAGGGGCAAGGCGCGACCCACCTCAAGGATGGGGTTTTGACCATCGCGCCGACACTCCATCCTTAGTATTTCCAAGGTGGCGCAGAATATATCGCCTGACTGTATCAATCTATGCAAAGAAATGATGTTTTTAGGGAGAAATGGGGAGAGGCGAAGCAACCCGTGCGCTATGGGGGACTTGATCTGGGAAAAGTAGCGAAAATCCCGCTCCATGGCAGAATGGGGACGCCCCCGTTAGACAGTGCTGCTGGACCCATGCGCGGAAATTCTAACCTGGCCATGACCATTCTGCTCAACATTGTGGGGGTGATGCTGGTGCTGAGCGCCGCCCTGCTCTTGCTTCGAGGGGTGGGGTGGATTAACCAAATTCCCGGCTTTGTGATCTGGGCCATGGTTCTGGCCGCTATTGGCATCGGCATTCTGGGCGGCGTGCGGCGCTAAGGCACCCGGATCCTTAGTAATTCAATTCTTGTGGCCTAGGCATCTTGCCTGACCGTGGACAGCCGGGACGGCTATCCCACGTTATTTGATCTCTACTCTTTTTGATCTCTAACTCTTTTTGATCTCTACTCTCAAGGAGAGACTGCAACGATGACATGGAGACGGCCTTCCCCTGCAAGTCAAGTATTTTTGGGCTTTTTAGCAATTACCGTCTTGGTTTGGACACTCCGGGGACTCAGCCTCCTCGCCTTTTTACCCGGTTTGGTGTTGTGGATTTTGCTGCTCTGCACCGTCGGGTCGGCGGTGTTCACCAGTCTCCAGCGGATGCGCTAGTGCTCTGTCAAGCCTCAATTTGTAGGTTGGGTGCAGCGCTAGCGGAACCCAACAACAGGATGCTACCCACCTGTCTGTTGGGTTCCTGTTGGGTTCCATTTCATTTCACCCAACCTACGCAGACTAGGGCGTGGGAACAATTAACAGCGCCTTTGCGCCCTCAGCGATCTTCTTCCACAGCGTGAAGGGTATTAGAGTCCGTCTTTAAGCTGTCGCAACAGAGGGGAACTAGGGCTCCTTGGGGCGTTAGGCCCAAAAGCATGGGGGCTTGGGGTGCGATCGCAGTTCCGGTCAGAGCGCAGTATTCTAGCCGTTCCGCTGTTGCGGGAATCGTGGCGCGGATGTTGTTGCGGTTGAGAGTGGCGCTACACTGTCCTACCTGCTGATCCACATAGGTCCACAGCACATCCCGAATCAATGCTTGATACCCTCGACTACCCGCGATCGCCTTCAAGCGTTCCTTGAGGTCTTTCTCCAAGCGAATGCTGGTGACTTCCATTTCAGTGGTGGATAGACGAGGCAGGGTGGGCATCGGAATCAACATCTCCAGGAGTGAACAGGATTAGGGAATAGACTTGTATTACAAGAAATCATAAAGCCCGCCAATAGTCTAGACAGACCCATACTACGAGTGTAATACTGTCGAGAGAATGTAACAGTGCCGAGCCACTGCCCAACTTCAGAAGGGGCTCAAAGGAGACTGAAACCATGCCCGATCAGTTCACCAGCATCCAAAATCACTTCACAGGCGCGATCGCTGGCGATCTTCCCCTAGGGGCACCGATCGGGGCAGGGTTCACAACTGGCCTAGGCTATCGCAGCCTAGGGCACGTGCTCGGTGGGTTCAAACCCCAGCTTATGGGAGGCCACCTGAGGGGTAGCGATTGCTATCGGCCTGATTGGTGGTATCGACACCGGCAGCTCACCCATTTGCAGTTGCAACTGGGTTAATCTTCCCTATTTTTCCCTACGCATACCCTTCTGGGGCTGGCCCCTAGGATTGCGGGTTTGCAGTCAATATTGCGGCGACGGCGGGGCGAAATCGTTCCGCGTTTGTCTTTGGGTTGTTCAGAAATCCTGGCAAATTGGGGGGCTTGCCGTAGTCCTCTGTTCACCGGGTTTTGCTTCTACTCGCCCCTGTTGTGCGGCCCCTGTTGCGCGCCCCCTGTTGCACGACATTGGCCAGGAGCACTCGGCCCGCCGTTGTTGATGGCCGGATCTGTACCCTATTTCCCCGGCTCCCACCCTAATGTCCCGCTGGGGCGTTCCTGGGGCATTCCAGTTTTGCCATGTTCTAGCGCGCTGATTCCACTTTCTTTTTCAGGTACCGTCCATGTTGAAAGTTACCTTTACCGATACGGGGCTTTCCCTAGAATGCCTGCACGAACCCCTCGAAACCCTGCTGGCCGATCGAGTGGGGCTCTACGCCCGTAGCCGCTGTCCTGTGGTGGTGCAGCCCAGCGGAGCCAGCATCCCTCTCCCCGCTAATCTACCGGGATTGCAAAGCCTGCATCGCTTTAGCGAAATCAGTCTGACGCCCTGCGATCTCGATTGGGTTGAAGTGACTCTGCGAGGTCTCTGGATTGCGGAAGACACCGACCAAGATGAGGGCGTCTTTGTAGCGGAACTGAGTAGAGGTCTAGAGCAACGACTGTTGTATCTATGGCTCCTCACCCAGCGCCATGTATCTTGTCCTGCTCTCGGACGGTCCTAAGGAATCTGCGGTCAGATATACGGTCAAATAACTAAAGGATGTTCGTTAATTGTCCACACGTCTTAGTACTGGGCGGCGGAAGTAATCTAACCGTTCTATCGTGGCACACCTTGGCCCCTCTCCCTAGCCTCTTCCCCTGGGAGAGGGGACCAGAAAATGTTGGGCCGATGCAACAATAGTGGGCTGATTTATGCCCTGCGGTACGAGTACTGGGCCGATTAAATAGCCTTACCGTTTTCTAACGACGAGGCAGAGCCTCGGTGAGGATTCCCAGGCAGAGCCTGGGAACCAGGAAAGGAGTTCGGTGAGGATTCCCAGGCAGAGCCTGGGAACCAGGAAAGAGGTTTCGTAGGGTGCAATGCACCGTCTAGGAGAAATGGACACAGGATTTCTGCCACCCAGTACTAGTATCGGTTGGCAGAAAAGGATCTACCATTAAAGAGTAGGGCGTAATTAAGGATACCCCCCCATGCCAAGACTGGCCGCAGCCCCCATCACCTTAACAGCGTCAGAGCTGGCAGAACTGGAGACACTGGTTAGACGACCGAGCACCGCTCAGCAGATAGCACTACGAGCGAACATCATTCTACGAGCCAGCCGAGGCGAAAGCCACGGCCAGATATCGCGGGAGTTGGGCATCTGCAAAGGCATGAGCCGACTGTGGCGTAATCGCTGGCTCCAGGTCAGTCCCCAGGGCCTCCCCGTGGTAGAGCGGCTACGGGATGCGCCCCGACCAGGTGCTCCTGCCACCTTTAGCTTGGAACAAATTACGCAACTCCATGCCCTGGCCTGTGCACTTCCTGAGCAATATGGGCGACCCATCAGTCATTGGAGCCCTCGGGAATTGGCCGACGAGATGGTAAAGCAGGGCATTGTTGAGCAGATCAGTACACGTCATGTGGGGCGATTGTTAGCCGAAGCCGAACTGAAACCACACTAGGACTGTGCGGTGTAAATACCCTGGCCGTTCCATCGTGGAACACTCGGCCCCTCACCCTAGCCCTCTCCCACGGGGTTACTGTGTACACACATCTCTCTGAGCAGTCACATTTTGGCGAATCCCCCGCGATCGCCGCCCCCTTTTCAAGGGGGCTACTCCAATTCTGGATAGGACTGCCCCCCTTGAAAAGGGGGGTTGGGGGGATCAAACCCTAAACAAGACTCAACCGAAGACTTATGTATACACAGTAGCCCACGGGGAGAGGGGACCGGAAAATGTTGGGCTGGTGCGACCATAGTGGGCTGATTTACGCCCTGCGGTACTAGAGCCGCTACTGGCCCCCCGACTGTGAGTTTGCCGCCAAAGTGACGGACATCTGTGAGGTCTACAAGCAGGCCATAAAGCGGGCGGAACAGGGGCGGGCGGAACAGGGGGAAATACCCATTTCTGCCAGCCAGTATTAACCTGAGTTCGACTTAAGCTTCGCTGCCCATCCGCCAGGGAATAAATTGCCCTGGCTCATAGCAGAAGTCCGTTAAAACGGACTCGCCCCCCTATCCCCAGCCCAGCTCCCAGTCCATTTTTAATGGACTTAAGGGGTATCAACTCAAAGCGGGACAAATCTCGTGGGGAGGAGTTAGGAGTTAGGAGCCAGAATCTAGGAGAGTACTGACTCCTGACTCCTAAATTCCTCGGAAGCAATATTGTCTCGGCTTACGTTGATACCCCTTCGTAGCGTGGGTGAAGCGAAGCTTAACCCACGGAACAAGATGCTTACTCAAAGGTCATGCAGGATCGCTATATCAAAACAGAAAATAGCGCTGGGCCATGGGCAGTACATCGGCGGGCTCACAGGTGAGCAAGTCACCATCGGCGCGCACCTCGTAGGTTTCGGGATTAACCTCCATGTGGGGCTGGTAATCGTTCAGCTTCATATCCGCCTTGCGGATGGTGCGACAGTTTTTCACTGCTGCCACGGGTTTTTGCAGACCAATCTGCTCAGCAATACCGGCGTCCACGGCGGCCTGGGAGACAAAGGTGAGGCTGGTGGCCGCGATCGCACCCCCAAAACTGCCAAACATGGGACGCATGTGAATGGGTTGGGGGGTAGGAATACTGGCATTGGGGTCGCCCATTTGCGCCCAGGCGATCGCCCCGCCCTTGATCACAATTTCTGGTTTCACCCCAAAGAAGGCCGGCTTCCATAGACACAGATCCGCTAGCTTCCCCGCCTCTACGGAACCAATGTGATCGGCAAAGCCGTGGGTCAGGGCTGGGTTAATGGTGTATTTAGCCACGTAGCGCTTAGCCCGGAAGTTGTCATTACGGTCAGAGTCCTGTGGCAATGGCCCCCGCTGCACCTTCATCTTGTGGGCAGTCTGCCAGGTGCGGAGGATCACCTCCCCCACCCGACCCATAGCCTGGGAGTCCGAGGCGATCATGCTGAAGGCCCCTAGGTCGTGGAGGATATCCTCGGCGGCGATGGTTTCTCGGCGAATCCGGGACTCGGCAAAGGCTACATCTTCAGGAATACTACGGCTGAGGTGGTGGCACACCATCAGCATGTCTAGGTGTTCCTCCAGAGTATTCACTGTATAGGGGCGAGTCGGGTTTGTAGATGAAGGCAAGACATTGGCTAACCCACACACCTTGATAATATCCGGCGCGTGGCCGCCCCCGGCCCCTTCGGTGTGGTAGGTGTGGATAGCCCGCCCCTTGAAGGCAGCAATGGTGTCTTCCACAAAACCGGCTTCGTTCAAGGTGTCTGTGTGAATGGCTACCTGTATGTCGTAGTCGTCAGCGACGCTGAGACAGGTGTCGATCGTCGCTGGGGTGGTGCCCCAGTCTTCATGGAGTTTCAGCCCCATTACCCCAGCCTGGACCTGTTCAATCAGCCCCGGTTGCAGGGCGCTATTTCCCTTGCCCAGAAAACCAAAGTTCAACGGAAAGGCATCGGCCCCCTGTAACATGCGGGCAATGTGCCACGCACCAGGGGTGCAGGTGGTGGCGTTGGTGCCGGTGGCGGGGCCAGTGCCGCCCCCCAGCATGGTGGTAACGCCAGATGCGATCGCGGTTTCGATCTGCTGAGGACAAATAAAGTGAATGTGGGTATCGATCCCCCCGGCGGTGAGGATCATGCCTTCCCCCGCGATCGCTTCGGTGCTGGGGCCAATGATGATGTCTACGTTGTCTTGAATATAGGGGTTGCCCGCCTTGCCAATTTTGACAATACGGCCATCCCTAATCCCTACATCCGCCTTGACGATGCCCCACCAGTCCAAAATCAGGGCATTGGTGATTACCGTATCCACCGCCCCCTCGGCCCTGGAAATGGGGGACTGACCCATGCCGTCCCGAATCACCTTGCCGCCGCCAAACTTGACCTCGTCCCCGTAGGTGGTGAAGTCCTGCTCCACTTCGATGATCAGCTCTGTATCTGCAAGGCGGATGCGATCGCCTACCGTGGGGCCATAGGTCTCGCCATAGGCACGTCGATCCATCCGATAGCTCATGGGGCACTCCTCAGCGGCTCAAAAATGCAGTTCACAGGCCAATTGTAGGGAAAATCGACGCAATCCACTGCATAATCGCCTACAGTTGGCATTATTCTACGGTGACTTGCTGCTAGCGAGTGGGGGTTGCCGCGATTTGTTTTGTAACGATACGCCGCAGGGCTGCTTTGGCTATCTCAATCCACAGCGGCGTTATTCTCCACAACACTATTTTGCGTGGGATAGGGCCATGCCTGCCTGCAGCGCAATGATTCCCGGCGGCAGTTCAATTAAGTTTGAGAACGACGAAGATTTTTCAGCAACCTCTGGCTACAAAAGGTCTCGAACGTCAATTTCGATATCGGGAAACGCCAGCGGCGCAATGAATCCGTCTCGCAACCGTTGCTCAAGCCGATAGTCGTTGCCCTGGGGCTCTCGATAGACAATCAGTTCGCCCTGCTTGAGATTCGCCACCCAATATTCCGCAATTCCGGCGGCGGCGTAGACTTGCCGCTTCTCTTCGGTGTCTTTCTCTAAAGATGAGTTGGCAAACTCGATCAGCAAGAACACATCAGCGGGGGTTGGATGCCCCTGGCGATAGGCTTGCCGTCGCACCAGGGCAATGTCAGGTTCGGGCTCACTACCTGTCTCAGCGATGGTGATGGGCTTGGCGACGCGCACCCGATAACGGCCACGTGCTTGAGCCGCAAACAATTCATCGGCATCCGTGGACAGATCAGCATGGTCTGGGCCTTCAGGAGCCATTTCTAGGATCAATCCATTCAGTAACTCGACACGGCGATCGCCTAACAACCCCACGGCAATCATGCGGTGGTAGTCAGCGATCGTCCAACGTAGTAGGGTCGTAGCCACACCACCCTCCCCCTCAACAAACCCTTCAAGCATTTCTATCAAGCTAAATTATAATAACGTACTCAACCCCGACTGAGAGCCACCGACTCGACTCAACCATCACATTTTTTACAGTGTCAAAAATTAGTAAAGACAAGCAAATTCGTTCACTCACGGTCGGCTTCATAAGCGATACATGCCTTGAAATCTTCCCGCGTCAGATCAGGAAAATCGTCGAGAATTTCTGTTTCGGTCATCTCGGAAGCCAAATACTCAAGCACTTCATAAACTGTAATTCGCAAGCCACGTACGCAAGGCTTGCCACCACGTTTATTGGGTTCGATCGTGATGTGGTCTCTGTAATTCATAGCTGAGATTCCAAAGCAGTTTGGCTTACATCCAAAATTGCGGGTGCCGTTGCTCTACTAAACATCTATAAATTTTTGTGATTGGCGGGGGCGTTAATCATCGTTTCGGCCACTCTGACTGAGCAAGCCTTCTCCTCAGTAATCCATAACCCTTGTTGGACAAGCTCTTTGTAGGGTGGGCATGGCCTACCATCCCTGGGCCGGAGAATGTACGACGTTTACGCTATGCCATGGCTACCATCAAAGCCGGTATGCCTTTTGGGGATGTGAGAATGTTGAGTGTTCGGGGAGGTGGTTGGAGGTGGGGGAGCGAGTTTGAGCGGTGGGCAATACCACCCTACGACTGTCCTCGCAACACTAGATAAAGTCACCTAAAATTAGGTTTTGATGGCAATTGCCCTCTTGCACAGTAGTGGAAGAGGGCTCTCTTGGGATCGCGACTGAAACTGTATCTGATAATACATTTTATTTTTTCAAGTCCTTGTGCTTCCTGGGTTTCAAGGTTTAGCTCCTTCCGCTATCCCCGCAATCCCAGGAGAGCCCCAAGCTTAGCTTTTATGTATGTTCGTTGAAACTATATCATTTAATATAAGACCTTGATTTCAGGCCAGTCACAAAACGCTAGTCCCTCTTTTTGTGCCACATACATTATTTGCGATTGGCTATGAAAATCCTCACTCAGTTGAGCCTTCTGCAATGCGTGAGCGGCTTCAGTTACATCTGTGACTTCTGGAACATACTGCTCATTGTTGAGGGAGTAAGCTCCTCTCGGAAGATTCAGAGCTTCGTTTATTGGGCGTTCGTAAAACCAAGCATTAGAGGCCATATTTCAGTCCTTGATAGTATTCTGTGCCTGACACAGGTGTAAAATGCACTGACTAGAGGGCTAAAACGATTTCAGGAGGTGAGACTGAACCGCCAACACAAGGATTTCCAGACCTCTACTCTACTGGCTTAGTTGGGCGTTAATCATCGTTTCGGCCACTCGGACTAAGTAAACGTAGTCTCCAGGAAGCCGTAACCCTTGGGGAACAAGGCTTTAGAGTTCAATAGTTCAGATAAACTATCCATGAATGAGCGTAGGTGGCCGAAACACGATGACAGTGGCCCTTAGTTGCCACCTAGTATAACTGTTCCGATTTGGTTCATCCTGCTTCCGGCACAGCAGATAGTCAAAGATGGTTATGCACTGAGAAAGTGAAGCGATCGCCCTCAATGCAAAGCACGATCGCCCCCCAGTACCGCCTAGTAAGAGCAGCGTTAACCTCTTGACTCCCCCACTCCCTGGCAGGGCGAGCACCGCTCGCCCCTACCACTCCCCATCCTTGCCTAATCAGGGCTTTCCAGAGCAGAACTGGAAAGCCAAGCCCGACTAACAGCGGGTGTTACGGTTAAGATCACCGCAATGGGTTCAGGAACCTGAAAGATGACCTATCGCCCCGGTACCCTCGTCCATTACCCCGAGTCCGATGGCCAGCCCATGACCGAGAGTGACCCCACCCGTGACTACTTGACCTACTGCGTCGAAGCCCTGAACCTCTTCTTCCAAGGCCGCAGCCAAGTCTATGTTTCGGGCAATCTCTTCATCTACTACGAAGAAGGCAATCCCCGCGCCGTGGTCTCCCCCGATGTTTTTGTCATTTTCGGGGTGACAAAACGGCAGCGCCGCATCTACAAAACCTGGGAAGAAGGGGGTAAGGTGCCCGCCTTTGTCATGGAAATTACCTCTCGCACCACTCGCAAACAGGATGAGGTCACCAAGCCCCAACTCTATGCCCACTTAGGGATACAGGAGTATTTTCAGTACGATCCCACTGGCGACTACCTCATCCCTCAACTGAAGGGATTTACCTTAGTTAACGGCACCTACCAGCCCTTGCCCCTAGAGGAACTGCCCGATGGTCGTTGGCGCATAGCCAGTGCTGCCCTGGGGCTAGATCTGTGCCTGCCCCCATCGGACTTAACGGCCCTGAGCGTGGTCGTCAATGGTCAAATTTCCCGCCCGCTGCGCCTCTATGATCCCCGTACAGGGGAGCGTCTAGTGACCTATGCTGAATCCGTAGCCGCTCGCAACGAAGAGCGGGAGCGGACGGCTCGCGCCCAAGAGCGGGCAGAACAGGAACGGGAACGGGCAGAACAGGAGCGAGTACGGGCAGAGCAGGAGCGGGAACGGGCAGAGCAGGCGGAACAGGCTCGTCTAGCTGCTGTGCCTAAGTTATTAGCTCTGGGTATGACTCCAGCCCAGATTGCTGACACGCTGAACCTGCCCCTTGAAGACGTGAATCAAATCACACCGCCAACGGAGCAATAGCGCCCTCTTCACCAAACTTTTCTCCCATGTTGACCCGCCTCAAAGTCTCCGGCTTCAAAAACTTAATCGATGTTGATATCCGCTTTGGCCCTTTCACCTGCATTGCCGGGGCCAATGGTGTGGGCAAGTCAAACCTCTTTGATGCGATTCGTTTTCTCAGTGCATTAGCAGAAATGCCACTCATTGAAGCGGCCCTCTCTGTACGGGACGAACAGAGCAAAACTGGCGATATCCGCAGCCTATTCCATCAAGTAGGTGAGGATCATGATCCTCAGATTTTCTTCGAGGCAGAAATGATTGTGCCCCATGATGCCATTGATGAGTTGGGGCAAAAGGCTGATGCAAGTATCACATCTTTGCAATATTCGTTAATTTTAACCTATCGCACCGATGAAGATTCTCATCCTCTTGGTGCCCTCGAAATTCAGAAAGAAGAACTGATTCACATTAACCGAGGAGAAGCTAGTAAGCATTTTCTGTTTCCCCACACCGTTAAAACTTGGCGCAAAACAGCCATCACTGGAGAACGGAGATCTCCCTACTTTATCTCTACTGAGGATAAGGATTCAGGTCGAGTTATTAGGCTACATCAGGATGGGGGCAGCAGCGGACAGCCCGTTTCCCGATTGGCATCGAGCTTGCCCAGAACGGTGCTTTCGGCCACGAATGCTGCTGAGAGTCCAACCGCCTTGGTCGCTAGACAAGAAATGAGATCATGGCGACTGTTGCAGCTAGAGCCCTCAGCCTTGCGGAAACCAGATCAGGTCTTCAATACCCCCACCAGCTTGAGTGCAGATGGCTCCCATTTAGCTGCAACTCTCTATCACCTGGCTAGAACCCCTATTCATAACGGGAACAATGCTTCTCCTGAAGTGAGGGCTGCGCAGGTATATGCCCAAGTAGCCAATCGGTTATCAGAGCTAATTTCAGATGTAGGTCAAGTCTGGGTAGAACGGGATGATCGCCGAGAGCTTTTGACCTTAATGCTATCCGATCGAGAGGGAACCGCTTATCCGGCTAGAGCCCTATCCGATGGCACCCTCCGGTTCTTGGCGTTAACAGTCCTAGAACTTGATACCCGAAATCAGGGGGTTCTGTGTTTGGAAGAGCCAGAAAATGGCATTCATCCAGAACGTATTCCTAAGATTCTTCAGTTACTTCAAGATATTGCCTGCGATCCCGATGAAGAGGTTGGCTCTGATAACCCCTTACGTCAGGTCATTATTAATACTCACTCTCCATCTGTCGTACAGAAAATCCCTGACGATGATCTGATTGTTGCTGAGCTAAAAGACACCTTGCGGAACGGCAAGCGGTTTAAGCGAGTCAACTTCGCATTTTTGTCAGATACTTGGCGCGAGAAAAAAACCTCCGCGCCTGAATGCTTAAATACTCTCTCCCGAGGAATTCTGCTGGCTTATCTTAACCCAGTCTCGACATCTCCTCCTCAAGAATTCACCCAGAGATCTAAGAGAAGGGTGATTGATAGAGAGGATTTAACCCCACTCATTCCAGGCTTATCTGAGCAGATCCAATGAGGGAAATAAAATATACACTCCTGGCAGAAGGAACATCAGACCAGGCATTGATACCAATTCTAAACTGGTTGCTGCGGCAACACTTTGAAGATTATGAAATTCAATCAACTTGGGCTGACTTGGCAGGTTTACCAAAACCGCCGAAATCTTTGTCTGACAAAGTAAAAACGAGCTTGCACCTCTACCCTTGTGATGTTCTCTTTGTCCATCGAGATACAGATAATCAGGGCTGGGAACAAAGGGATGGAGAAATCCATACTGCCTGGGATGCTGTCAATGAGCATATACGGGAATCGCTCTCAGCCAAACTGGTTCCGGTGATTCCAGTACGTATGACTGAGGCTTGGTTGCTACTGGATGAGGCTGCTATTCGGCAGGCAGCAGATAACCCTCGGGGGACTGTACCCTTGGATTTGCCGACGGTGAAAACGGTTGAGAATTTGGCCGATCCAAAAGCCAAGCTCCAGGACCTGCTCCAGCGGGCTAGTGGTGCTTCTGGGAGACGACTGAAACAATTCAACCGGCGGGCTAGCGACCGCATGATTCGGATTGCAAACTCGATGGTAGACTTCAAGCTTCTTCGTGCTTTGACCGCATTTCAACGCTTGGAATCTCAAGTGCAGGCGTTGACCCAGCAGTTCTGAGTTAGAGCATTGTCCTAACGATAGAGCCAGGGAATGCTTAGGAACCCGGATCCTTTAACATGCAATTCTTGTGGGTCAGGCATCTTGCCTGACCATGGACAGCCGGGACGGCTATCCCACGTTATTTAATCTCTATTCCTGACTATCAATCAAGGCCAAATCATTAACGCTCAATGTTGAAGGAGGGAAATTCTCCTTGGGCGTCACTGTAGGTCACGTCGGTGTGGCTGACTTTGGCAGCGGTTGGCCCTTCTTTAGCCCAGTTCAGCAGTTGGGTGAGGGCTTCGGGATGACCTTCGGCAACGATTTTCACGGTGCCCTCGGGGCAGCAGTTGAGCACGTACCCCGTTAACCCCAATTGAATGGCTTTAACGCGGGTGTGATAGCGATAGCCCACACCCTGGACGATGCCGTGGACGATGATCGTAATCCGCTGCATTCCTCCCCCATGGTTGCTAAGTTTGTCCTGTCATCTCAGAGTATAGGGCGGAGAGCAGAGGTGGGGGGTGGATAGTTCTCTGGTGAATATCAGAGATCTGGAGCTTCAGCACCCCCGTTGGAACTGTGGAGAATGGGTACTCTGGGGGCGCTGACTACATTATTAGTTGTTCGCTGGGGGCCTATGGCTGTATTCGATCTGACCCAACTGACCTTGATTAGCGGTAAGGGGGGGGTAGGAAAAACCACGAGTGCCTGTGCGATCGCGCTAACCCGAGCCGCTGAGTATCCCCAGGAGACGGTACTGTTGCTCTCTACGGACCCCGCCCATTCCCTGGGGGATGTCTTGGGGGTGGCGGTGGATGACGAGGCGCGATCGCATCCCAGCTTGGCCAATTTGAAACTCCGGGCTCTGGATGCGGACCGTCTCTTGGCGATGTTTAAGGCCGACTATGGGGCGGTGTTGGAAACCCTGGTAGAGCGGGGCAGCTTTGTGGAGGGGGATGATCTGTCTCCAGTGTGGGACATGGACTGGCCGGGGTTGAATGAGTTGATGAGCCTGCTGGAAATTCAGCGTATTCTCCGGGCCAAGGAGGCGGATCGGGTGGTGGTGGATATGGCTCCCAGTGGTCATACCCTCAATCTGTTTGGCCTGATGGATTTTTTGGATACCTTTCTCCAGGCATTGACTCTATTTCAGGACAAGCACCGCTACATGGTGCAGGCGCTCTCGGGCCGCTACAGCAAAGATGAGGAGGATCGCTTTCTGACCCAAATGACGGCGGATTTGGCCTCGGGGCGATCTCAACTTCAGGATCCTGTCCGCACCGCCTGCTGGGTGGTGGCATTGGCGGAATCCCTGAGTCTGCGCGAAACGGAGCGCTTTGTCGCCGCCCTAGCAAATCTCGCTATTCCCCTGGGGGGCATCCTTATCAACCGTCTCACGGGTAGCCCCACCCAATTGGATCACCTGACGGCCTTTGACCGCATTGCCCCCCAGACTCCGGTCCTGGGGTTGCCTCTGCGGCAGCAGGAACCCATTGGCGTCGAGGCTCTACGGGAGCTGTGGGGAGCGATCGCCCCAGCCGCCACTTGGCACAGCTTGGCCCCGATAGCCGTTACGCTCCCCCACCTTCACCCTATCCCCCCTGGTTGCAGTGACTTTATCACCGAGGGAAGACGGTTGGTAATTGTGGGGGGCAAGGGGGGGGTGGGAAAAACCACGGTGGCTGCCGCGATCGCAACTGCCATGGCCCACCGCCACCCTGAAGCTACCGTGCGCGTGATCTCCATCGACCCGGCCCATTCCCTGGGAGACGCCTTTGAGCAAAACTTAGGCCATACCCCCTTGGCCCTGACGGCAAACCTCAGTGCCCAGGAGGTAGATGCGATCGCAATGCTAGAGCAATTTCGCCAAGATTACCTTTGGGAACTGGCCAGCATGATGGGAGGCGATGAAGATCTGGGGGGTTTGCAAGTGGCCTATGGTCCTGAGGGCTGGCGGCAGATTGTCTCCCAGGCGTTACCGGGCATTGATGAAATGCTGGCCCTGATTACAGTAATGGAATTACTAGAGCAGGACAAAGAAACCCTGATCGTTCTGGATACCGCCCCCACAGGACATCTCCTCGGATTTCTCGCCATGCCCACCGCCCTAGGGGACTGGCTAGGCTGGATTTTCAAACTGTGGATTAAATATCAGGACGTGGTGGGCCGGGTAGAGCTGATGGGGCGACTGCGGGGACTCCGCAAGCAGGTGCTCCAAGCCCAACAGCGTCTCACCGATGGCCAATACACCGAGTTTATCGGCGTGGTGCAGCCTCAATCTGCCATTCTGGCGGAGGCCACCCGCCTTAGCACCACGTTACAGACGATGGGGGTTGTCCAGCGCTACATTGTCCACAACCGCTATAGCACTGGTTATGAATTGCCCCCAGACAGCTTTCCCCATCAGACCATTGTGCGACTGCCCACCCTACCAGAAACCCCCCACCCCCGGCAGCAGGTAGAAGAGGCCGCCCATCTCTTGTTCGAGGAACCCTAGGGAATGAAATGGTAGGGGGGTAAGGGAACGCTGCGGTGAATAGTCCAACCGGGGGCCAGCATCCCGGCCTCAGCCAAGTCTGCATCCACGGCCTCGCTCTGGCGCGATCCCAGCAAGTACAGGCGCTCTAGGCCATCCTGGGCGGTGCCAAGGTGCAGGCCCTGGCCGTGGCGCTGGAGGTAGTCAATCAGGGCAGCGAGTTCCTGGTCCTGCTGCCGCTGGTAATCTCCTTGGACCTGGAGACGACGCTTCTTTTCTGCAAAATACTCCCGTCCCTTAAGCTCGGTCGCTAGGGGCGGCAGGTTTAGAGACTTGGGGGTCAACTCCACTCGGTATTCAGCTTTGCCCCGTAGTTGGGCCAGTTGCATCCCGTGGCGGGCTCCGTTCTGCTCTAGATAGGACCGCAGGGCCGTTGGGTCAGAAAATTGGGTGCCAAACCGCAGTGGCAGCACGTCGGTCTGGGCAAAGAGGTCCTGAAGAACACGATCGTGGCTGAGCACCGCCGTCATCAACTGCTGATCGTTGGTTTTCAAGCCAGAAACATCCAGATCCAATTCTGCGATCGCGGCCACTGCCCCCACCGTTATCAGGGTCGTGGGGTTGGCAATGCCCTCTGGGAGTTCCCAGGGGCTGACCGGGGTTGGGCAAAAACCGTAAACGTATATCAAGGCAGGCTTAGCTCAGGGCAGAGATATCTGATACGACCTGGTAGCGGCGGCGGCGAATCCCTTGCAGGATACGATCGATCGCTTCCCGTTCTTCTACCGAAAGGGATTCGTCAAAGGCGGCGGCCATCAGACCAAAGCGATCGGCAAGGGTGATCTGTCCCGTTGCACTAATACGGGCAAAGAGTTCAGAAACGGCGGTGGGGATGAGGCAAAGGGGGGCAACCATGGGGCAAGGCAGGAACTCGATGCTTGTAGTATCCCCCTTGGGGAAAGGACTTGCGGTGATGACTGAGGGGATGCCAGCGTGATTGTACGGAGGTTGCCCTGTAACTGAAGCCAAGAAAATCTGTGATTTCACTCACAACGGGAGGGCTTGTAAATGGGCTCAAGGCCAGATTAGGAATGGGCGGCGGAAATACCCTGGCCGTTCTATCGTGGCACACTCGGCCCCTCACCGTTCGATTGAGCTCACGCCGAAGCCCTAGCCCTCTCCCAGGGGGCGAGGGGACCGGAAAATGTTGGGCTGGTGCGACAATAGTGAGCTGATTTACGCCCTGCGGTTAGAGGGTCGCAGCTCAGGGTAATTTCTTAGCCAGAACCTTTTGGTGCATGATCACAGACCCATTGCATGACTTGCAAGCCCAAGGTAACGCCGTCTAGGCGGTCAATTTCCCGAATGCCTGTAGGACTAGTGACGTTCACCTCCGTTAAGTAGCCGCCAATAATATCGATGCCCACAAAGATCAGGCCATCTCGTCGCAGGGCCGGGGCCAGTTGGCTACAAATAGTGCGATCGCGCTCCGTCACGACCGCCGCCTCTACCCGGCCCCCCACCGCCATATTGCCGCGAAACTCATTACCCGTGGGGATTCGATTCACCGCGCCAATAGGTTCCCCATGCAAGACAATCACCCGCTTGTCCCCCGCCTTAGCCTCCGGCAGGTAAGTTTGGATCATCACCGGTTCGCGGCCTCGGCCTGTACTGATCTCCACCATGGAATTGAGATTGCGATCACCCGCCGAGAGAAACAGAATCCCCTCCCCCGCCTTGCCCCCCAGCGGTTTCAACACCGCCTGCCCCCACCGCTCCACCACCGAGCGAATCACCCCCTTATCCCGGCTGACAATGGTTTCAGGAATGGCATCAGCAAACTGGAGAGCATACATTTTTTCATTGGCCGTCCGTAGACCCTGGGGCGAGTTCACCACCAAGGTTTTAGCCGCATCCACGTAGTCCAGCACATAGGTGGTATAGAGGTAGGGCACCGTCACCGGGGGGTCGGTGCGCATGAAAATCGCGTCCATCGTCTCCAGGGGCTGATACACCGCCTCTCCCAAGCGATACCACTCCGCCACCGCCACCCAGCGATTTTCCCCCAGAGTCACGGGCTCCAGTGCCAGCGGTTGCAGCCAACCCATGGCCTTGCCCTCCTCCACCCCCAAGGTTTCAGCCTGGGTAATCCAAACCCTATGGCCCAAGGCTTGGGCGGCCTCCATCAGCGCAACGCTGGTGTCATGGCCGGGGTCAAGACGATCAATGGGGTCAATGATGAAAGCAAAATCCACGGGAATCCTGAACTGATTAAGGGTGCAGCCCTATTATCCCGGTTGATCTGGCAAATTGACTGAGAAAGGGGATAGCCTATCCAGATTTGGTATTACCTAAGTTTTTAGCCCCAAAAAATACTGAGGCGAGGTCAGCTCTACCCAGGACGGTCCCTGGACGGGGTGCCATCATTAACCCACGGGTGCGAACCGTCGCTCGGGTAATTCTCTGCTATGTCTAGCTATTCCCCCGCCCCACGAGACTCAACTCCGGCTAGCCCAACCCTATCGCGACCCCTCAGCGCTCTCCAGGCAGAGCACTGCCAACCCCGTGATGGGCAATCCCTATCGCGCCCCCTAGTCCCTGGCTTCCCCACCGACGCCCATCGTCCCTGGGGCGAGCGCCCGATGATCCCTGACGCTAGCGTCCCAGGTATGGCAGGGGGCAGAACGCTACAGCGCACATCCCACGCCGCCAACTTCAGTACTGCCCACATCAGCATTTTTCCCCAGAGTCACTCCTCTACTCCACCTAGCCACGTTATGCCAAAACGACTTGGCGGAGAGACGACAACAAATGAGTCTGGTGAGTCTGGCGGAATTCCAGATCGAAGCGAATACGTCAGTGGCAGAAACCATATCTTAGTCATAGATGGCACAAGATACACTCTGGTGCCATCGAGACCTAACGGAAGGACATTATACTTTTTCTTTGGCTTCCCTCCCGGTAGCACCAGTGATCAAGAAATGAGAGAAGAGGAAGCTCCATTCATTGAGGACGATGTTATTTATGCCGCTGAACAAGGATTCACTGTCATTTATGACTTGGAAGGAACAGCACAGGACTTGGGTAATGCAATATTTGATCCACAAGCCTATGGAATTTACTGGAGTGGACATGGAAATGGAAGAGGCTATATTTGGACATCTGATGATCGGCTAATTGCCCCTGAAAGTATTCGTTCAGGAGTAGCGGCAGGAAGACAAGTTGCCCCTAATTTAAGTTATTTTATATTGGCAGCCTGTAATAGCGCTCAAATAGCAGAAGAATGGCAGGGTGTCCTGCCTAGCCAATGTCGCTTTGAAGGATGGGTCGATACGGTATCTACGTCTCAGGGAATTGACTTTACTGACTCCGGACGCTTTGGCGATAGCTTGTTTCCCCATGGCGGGACAAATCCAGATATGGAGCTTCGTGATTATATTGACGCAGCTTTACGAGAAACGCGGGATTAAGAAAACCAGCGTGTCGCTTATAGCGGTTTCCTAATGTATGAGGTACACCTCAACTTAATGACACTTTGGCGAACAAGGGGCTTAAGCCCCTTGCCTGCACTTAACCCGAGTGAGAACCGCTATATGAATGTCCACCTATTGAGCAGCCTCATGGTGAATCCCTTTCCTGGGTGGATCTCACCCCTACAGACATTAATAAAAATGCACTTTATGCCTGTATGGGGGTGCCGGAATTATGGCGGTTCAATGGGCGGGAGTGGCAGATTCTGTGTCAGGCGGAGGAGGGTTATAGGGAATGCGATCGCACTCCCACCTTTCCCTTCCTTGAAAAAGCTGATTTGTACCGCTTCTTGGAAATAGCATGGGTGGATGAAGTAGCCGCAGAATCCGACTTCCGTGAGTGGGTGCACCAGCAACTCTAGCTGTGGTTGAGCGACAGAGATTGCGGTCCCGGTGGGCAGATGGCTGATATTGGGGTATGGGGGTCTGCTGTGATAGATTAGACTAGACAAGCTACGGGATGTAGCGCAGCTTGGTAGCGCACTTCGTTCGGGACGAAGGGGCCGTGGGTTCGAATCCCGCCATCCCGATTCTTCTAAAGCCTAATGCGGAAGCGCCTTGTAGCCGACGCATCAACCTTTTGATCACCCTAATATATTGTCAATAAGGGGCTTGGGTTGGCTACTTTTGGACGCTGTTAGCCGTCTGAGTGGTAGGAAATTGGTAGCAAGATGACTACGATACCCCCCCGTAGCGGCACGCTCCAGGAGACATTGCTAGTGCCTGTGCAACGGCTGGGGAAGTATTTGACGCTGACAGAGTTCTGCACTTGTACGCAGACCTACCAGCGGTTTGCTGACCAGATTGACCCGTTTCCCAAAAACTTGGATGAGACGTTGCCAGCGCTTGAGGCGCTGTGTCGGCACATCATTGACCCAGTAATTGATGAGTTTGGGCGCGATCTCGTTCAGCTCACCTACGGCTTTTGCTCCACCGATCTGAAGCGGTGGCTGGCGAAGAAAGACCCGGTGACGGGAAAAAAGCATGGTATCGCTAGCCCCAGCCTGGATCAACACATGGCCCATGAGGTGAATCGGAATGGGCGGTACTACTGCGATCGATTGGGGGCTGCCTGCGATTTCAGAATCCTCGATCTGCCCAGCGATGAACTGGTGGCCTGGATTTTAGCCCAGGGCTTGCCCTTCGACTCGCTCTATTTTTATGGGGTAGATCGCCCCATCCACATCAGCTATGGCCCTCAGCACAAGCGCGCTATCTGGACATTTACCGAACAGGGGACACCGACGCGCCAACACCCTTGGGCCTCAGTGGCTAATCCCACCAGTAGCAGATAAGGACGGAGGTCGTTATCTAAAGAAAGTCCTATATCTAGCGTTTGGCTACTCCTTTGCCGTTAGAATGGCGCTACCCAGAGTTTGCCGCTGTGATGCTTGGCTTGAATGAGAACGCTCAGCCTATTTGAGAATGACCGCCTCTCCCTCGACCGCAGCATTGAGCTATCGGCTGAGTCGTTGCGCCACTATGGTTCTTTGTATAAGCATTGGGCGATCGCGTTCTCGGGCGGCAAAGATTCGACCGCCACTGTTACATTAGTTGCCGATTTGATCGAGCGGGGGCTGGTACCTCGACCCGAGAGCGTCACTGTACTTTATGCCGACACCCGCCAGGAGTTGCCGCCGCTGCACAATGCCGCCATGGCACTGTTGGACAACCTCAAGGAGCGCGGCTTTGACACCCGTGTCGTCCTGCCCAAGCTTGACCATCGCTACTTCGTCTATATGCTGGGGCGGGGGGTACCGCCACCATCCAACACCTTCCGCTGGTGTACCCCCAAGTTGAAAGTAATGAGCATGGAACGGGAACTGGAAACCCTGCGCCAAGAGCGGGGGGAAAAGTTTTTGATGCTGACGGGGGTGCGCATTGGCGAAAGCGCCGCCCGTGACCAACGCATTGCCCTGAGCTGTACAAAGGATGGGGGCGAGTGTGGCCAGGGCTGGTTTCAGCAGACTACCTCGACAGCCGTGGCCGATACCCTGGCCCCATTGCTGCACTGGCGGGTGTGCCATGTGTGGGACTGGCTGGTGCAGGCGGATATTGAGCTGGGTTTCCCCACCTTTGAGGTTGCCGAGGTCTATGGCCATGACCCGCAGGATGACCTGGGGGAAACGGAGCCGATGAATGCGCGGACAGGCTGTATTGGGTGCCCGCTGGTGCAGGAAGATGCGGCTCTGGAGCGGGTCTTGGCAAATCCGAAATGGGCGTATTTAGCGCCATTGCGCCAGTTGCGCCCCCTGTATCGCGAGGTGAAGAAGCCCCAATACCGGCTGCGAAAACATGGAGAAGTCAAAAAGGATGGATCTTTAGCTGCAAAGCAGGGTCGCCTGGGACCGCTGACCTTAGACACGCGGCGGTGGATGCTGGGGGAAATTCTGCGCATTGAATCGGAGGTCAATACCGGGGCTGTTTTAGCTGGACAGCCGGAGATTTGCCTGATCGACGGCGAAGAACTGACCCGGATTCGGGAGCTGATTGCCGCTGAGACTTGGCCGGACAAGTGGGACGGCACCGAACACCGGGGCGATGAGTGGCTGCCAGAGATTTTGGCAGATGGTAGCGTACAGCCGTTACTCTTTAGTCCTTAGACAATGCGAGTTTGCAAAAATCTTCAATGGATTTTAGGTTTAGATCGCCTGCTAGATATCCGATACCCCGGTGCAGGTGCAACCGTAGCTGGGTAGCAAGGGTTTCTGTGTCTGTGCCTAGATTGTCTTGATGGCAGCGCTGCTTAAGGGCAATGAGCAACTGATCAGCGATCGCCCCCCCAAACACTTGCCAAGTCATTTCTAGATTGCTATCGGCGGGGATGGGCACTGGTGAGGGGATGGAGGGCTCGGCCAAGGAGCGGCAGAGTGCCCAGCGGCACAACACGTTCCAGGTGGGAATTTTGGTGACGCGCTTGAGCTTGATGAGCTGGTCTTTGGCGGCTTGGGAGAATTTGATGCGATCGACTGGGGACTGCATGGGTGGTAGTGGGATTTAAGGGTTATTGAGCCTGGGTCTAGATCATCCTGGCTCCTGCATTGCATAAAGCTTTGGGAAAGAGGGATAATCTGCGGATATGATGGCGCTGGCAAAAGTCAGCCAGAGTTGATTGGGGCAGGTTAATGGGAAGGGGATGCTTCAACAGAAATAGCCCTCTTTCACGGTGGTTTGTCTATGAGCAGGATCGTATTCCAACAAGTATTCACGGGCGATCGCCCCTTGCTCCCTCAACCGCTCCACCTCTTCGGCGCGAATTTCGGTATCGGTGGAGAGCAGAATAACTTGGTGGCTGGCCTGGGGAAAGTAGCGATCGACCAGGTGGCGGCGGTGGGCGGAGTCGAGGCGACCGAGGGGGGTATCGATCGCCACAGGCAGTTGTCGGCCCGAAACCCTGGCCAGCCCCCAGAGGAAAGCGATCGCGAGTAGCTGTTTTTCGCCCGCAGAGAGGCGTTGGATGGGCAGGGGATCGCCGTCGGTGTCATACAGGTCAAGGCGGAAGGTTACAGCATCGACCATGACCCGATGCACCAAGCCAGATTTGTGGAGCAGCAGTAAAAAGTACTGGGTGATGGCTTGCTCCAATTGGCCCAACTTCTTTTCAGTCAGGCGTTGGCGGAAATGGATGAGGGTTTGCTGGACGCGGGGAGCGGTGGCTAGCAGGGCATTGTCTTTACTGGCATCGATCGCTTGGGAACCATAGTCCGCAAGTTTTTTTCTGAGGGTCTGGCGATCGCGTTCCAACTCAGCATAATGGCGGCGATGGAGTTCTAAGGTAAATTGGCACTCGTCGCGATGCAGGCAAGCGCGATCGCGGTCGGACTTGAGGCGATCGTAGTCTTCGGGGGAAGCGGCTTTGGCGAGTTTGGTCTCCAGGGCATCAACGACAGTGGTGAGCGTTTGAATCTGGGTGAGATGGGATTGAGCCAGTTGCTGTTCGGCGGCGAGTTGGTGGTGCAGGAGGTGATGGAGCTGGGTTAACGCATCATCAGACGCTTGCAGCCATGCCTCGCCGCTGGCGTTGGCGCTGAGGGCTGCCGTCTCTTGGGCAAGAAAGGCTTGAATCGTCTGCTTCTGGGTGGGTTTGAGCTGGAGCTGGTTCAGGACTGCGAGCAGGCGCTGATCCCGCTCGGTGAGGGCATCGCGGGCAATGACGGCTTTTTGCTGGGCCTGTTCGTGCTGTCCCTGCTCAGCGGCCTGGGTCAGCAGATCTTGGACGAGGGCCAGGGGCAGGGTCGAAGCAGCCAGGTCTTGAAGCACCTGGGTTTGGACTTTGATTTCGGTTTGCTGGGTCTTTAACTGCGCCTTGAGCGATGCGGCCTGTTCGGTGATGTGGCCCCCGCTGGCGAAGAAGTTATCTTCGGCGACTTGCAGTTCGGTTGCGGCGACAGCGAATGCCGCTTCACGGTCTGCTAGGGTGGCTGCTGCTGCTGGCAATTCGGTTTCGACTTGTTCGATTTGGCGGCTGAGGGCTTGGAAGGCTTGTTGAGTAGCTTCGTCGCCGAGTTCGGCTTTTTTGCGACTGACGAGAATGGTGAGGTCATGGGCGAGGCGATCCACCAGTTCTAGCCCCAATACGGCGCGAATGGCGCTGATGACATTGGGGGGTGGGGTTTCTTGTTCGGCGAGGGCTTTGACTTGTTCGCCATCAAAGAGAAACAGGTTCGATAAACCGACGGGGAGCCAGTCTTCAACCTGTTCATCCCAGGTTTGGGTCAGGATTTCGTTGGGCCAGCCGTCGAGGTCAACGGTGAGGGTGTCTTTGGTGCCCCGTCGCCAGGTGCGGATGATGCGGATTTTGCCGAGTTTTTCGATACCGCTGATGTGGAGTACCCGCTCGAATTCAAGGGCGATCGCGGCTTCGGCTTCGGGGGAGGCTTGGGTGTTGACGCATTGGGCGAGGAAGTCGGCGTAGGCCAGATTACGGCGGCGATCGATGGGGGCACGCTGACCATACAGCACCAGGCGGAGGGCATCCATCAGGGTGGTTTTGCCGCCACCGTTGAGGCCCCCAATGAGGATGATGGGCTGTTCCGGGGTGGGGCGCAGATCGAGGCGGTGACTTCCGTGGTAGGGGCCGAAATTTTGTAGGATGAGTTCTTGGAGAATCACGATCGCTCTGAGTTGGTTAAAAAATCTCTCACTCGCTGAAGGAATTCGCTTGCTTGGCTGTAGCATTCTTCAGCTTGCGCCGCTGAAATATCGGTCAGTTCAGCATAGTCTGCGGTTAGCCGTAGCTCGAAACTACTGTGTAGCCAGACAGACATTTCTTTGTTGAAAATGCCGGGTTTAACAAAGTCACGGTCAAATAAAGATATGACACCCTTGTGTTTCGATGTTTCTAGTTGTCGCGCCACCAAAAGCGCCAGAACGGCATAAAACATTGCGTAATAAAATCGATTGATGGCACCTTTGTAGAATTTTGATTGCATAAGTAAACGTCCCTCAGACACAGCATCCTGTGACTGTTGTAGTCGGTCTGCAACCAGAATTTGAATATCCTCTGGTTGGCTCATGCGGCAATTCCTTCTCTCAAGATATTTCGAACAAGGGGACTCGCAGAACAAGGACTCTGCTCAAACTTCTGGCGGGAATATTTGATCGTCGTAATCAGAACCTCGTGTTCAAAGCCGACAGACCAAGCGATATGACTAATGACATTCCAGGTTGCATCATTTAGCGTTTCTACAACAACGCAAATATCGAAATCGGAGTCAGGTTTGGCATCGCCTCTGGCTCGTGAACCAAAGGCCCAGATTTGAGCGTCTGGAAATTTTTGACGCACTTGATCTGAAAACTCGTTGAGAATGGTGCGATCGCGGGGAGACATCATCGTTAATTCAATCCCATTGATAGCTCAGAATAATTATCGGCCAAGGTCGCCATACATCTCCTTGCGGCGGCGGGAAAGATGAGTTGAGCGACAAGAACATCAATACTCGATTGAGTTGGGCTGCCCAGTTTAATCTTACTCAGTTTCAGCCGGGGATTGGCCGAATTTGAGGCGGCTCCAGGCAGTTTGAAAGGCGGCAACATCGATGCTGCCGTTGTTTTGCTCGTCGGCTTTGTTTTTTTTGGGTTTTTGCGTTTCGGCTGGCTGGCTTTTGGGGTTGGGGGCAACCCCTTGGGCTTGTTTCATGTCGCGGATGGCTTCCGCTTGTTGGATGGCGACGGTTTTGGGTAGGGCGCTGGTCTCGAAGCAGGATTCGAGGGCTTTGTAGACACCCATGCGGCGGCTCATGGTGTAGTATTTGCGCTCGGTGTCGAGGAGTTTGGTGACGAGTTCGAGATACATGGGGTCTTCGTCGCAGAGGGTGGACAAGATGGCCCATTCGTCGGGGCCGAGGATGGTGGTATCGGCGGGGGGGCGGGGGTCTTGGAATTTTTGGTTAGTGACTTCGTGGTAGATAGAGGGGAGAGAATCATCGAATTCATGTTTCTCTTCGCGCCAAATACGGCGAATTTCGCTAAGTTCTTGGAGACTAATTAGCTCAATATCTCGCATTTCTTCGGGAGCATTTTCTTTCGCATTTATCTGAGCTTGGAGTAGCCGTCTTAGCCATTCTTCACGCCAATAGCGAGTATAAGGGCCAGGAATTGGAACAATTTGAGTCTCATTGTCTTTGCGGCGCTCAAAAAGCTGAACTTTACCCGTCATACGTCGGAAATCACGTCGATCATGGTCATCATAGACATCCAGTTCATTACGCAGATCAAGTAATGGCTGCATCCAGGCTTTCTCATCATCATTCTGGATCATTGCAGACATCGACTTATCTTCGCTGACCAGGGTACAGACCCAACAGCCAAAGCGCGAATCCCCACAACTAGGGGTAGAGGTATCAATCACAAATGGACATTCGTTATCTTCCGTTGCTCCCCGATACAGAGTGAATAAGTCCTTATTGCTATGTCCCCAAGGATTAGGGAATTGCATTAGGTAAAGCCAGACCTCATCATCCCGCCAGTTTGCTAATGGGCTATAAACCAAGGAGTTAGGTAACTGTCCCCTGTATAAAAGAGAACTTTTGAGATTTTCAGATCTATTTAGTCGATCGCTAACTGTGCCAACCTCATGATCATTCATGACACCAGCTCGACGGGCGCTCTCGGCTTTACGGGTGCCTAGAACTACAATTACTTCGCCTTTGACCCGAACTACGTTTTGGATGTAGCGATTAGAAGGCCAAATCTTGAGTCGTTCAGTACACCAGCGGAACATGTGCCTTGGGGCTGGATAACCTTTACCAATCAGGTTTACCCAAAAGGTGTCTTTGACCTCTGGCTGCAAAAGACGCGGAACAAAGGGCAGATTTTGCTCTTTGGCAACTAAACCCATTCGGTCAAGAGACTGGCGCATCCAGGCCGCCACGATTGGGTTTTCGACCAAAGTATCGGTTGTTAGAACGTGGATTGGCTTAGTTCGCTTGTCTTCTGGCAACTCAGCTACAGCATTCCAAATGAGTTGTAGAACACAGGTACTATCTTTGCCCCCTGAATAACCAACCACCCAAGGAATTGAGTCTAAGCAGTAAAGCTCCTGAATCTCAGCCTTCAGTGTCTTGATGTCTTCAATTAGTTCAGGAACGGTACGCTGACCTTGAGGCTTTTGGGCCTCGTCTATCATGACCATTGATCATCCTCACACTTCACCAGGGCTGGCTGTAATAGACCATTGTTCAACGACGCCAGCGAAATTCGTTGTGTTGCAACGAACTCTTAAGCTAATCGAGCAAAATATGCCGAAAAAGAACACTAATGTACTCCCCAGGGTTGCTTGTTGGCTGGGGCTTACTCCATTCGTTGACCTCAGCAAAGTTTTTGCGATGTAGCGAGTGCGTAACGGCCTTGATTCCTTCTAAAGAACCGACCAGGTAAATCTTGATTAGCTCGTGCCTTGGCCCCTGAATTAGCCCAGGGTCAAGGGTTACAGAAATTGACAAGGATGGGCTTTGCCCAATGAAGCTGTGCGTTTGCATGACGCTTTGACCTCCATCTCAATAGGTGTCTTTTGGTTGACAACTCAATTTAGAGCCTAAATGGTTGACCGTCAACCAAAAGACACCGTTTCCCTCGTGGGAAAGCTCTGAGACGATCAGAGACATGGGAAAAGCAGGGCAAGCGCTAAGGCAAACGCTAGAGAAGCATGGAATCAGCCAATATAGATTGGCTGAGGTTATGGGCATTGAGCGCAATAATATTTCGCGTTGGGTTAGAGAAGAAAGAGACCCAACGGCAGAAAAGGTAGAAGCCATAGCAGAAGCGTTGAGAGTGCTTGACCCTGAAGCCTGTCGAGAATTTGTAACACTCTATTTAGGGGAATATATGGCTTGATACATGATGACCTTTTCCTTGGTGCTTCATAGAACAGAGAATAATGCTTGCAAAAATAATCCAATTGGTATACAGTAGGTATATCGAAGCAAAGGCACCCCTACTCGTGCAAGAGTAAAGGTGCCAAGGGTTAGTAAGAGAGCAATGGGTTCAGATTACATTTTTTGGCCACTTGGAGGAAATATGCTCAAAGTAAAGCCCCCAGAACTCTTTTTGGCCAATGAAGAGCCTACGAAGTTAAGCTCTTGTATAGAGAGGTGATCTCATGGAGGGAAAGATAGCAGGCCTTGCTTTTTCCCATAGTTGGAGGATCTGAGCTAGCCATCTCCATGAAAGCTCTTTTAGCAGCCTCAATAAGGATCTTTTCTTGAAAAGAAGGTGGAAAATCAATCTTCCATCCTTCTTCAGACTTAGCAACAAACGCCGAAAAGGAAGCTAAAATTGGAAAAACAACACCATCTGGAATCTCCAAGATATTGCCGTTCTCGTCACGCTTAAAAGCGTCTTTGTCTTTTCCTTTTCTGCCTTTAAGTCTAGTACCTTTGAATCCTTGATGAGATTTCCAGCGCAGATATAGATCGTATGCTTCTGGAGCAATATCTAAATAAAATTGATAAAGCTCCTTGTAATCATCAATCGTTAACTTGCTATTGCTGCCAAGCTCTTTTTTTGAGTTCGCGATCTCATAAATTTCGCGAAATTCTTTTAAGCACCTAGCCTTCTGGCTAAAAGCATATGCTTTGCTTGCACTACTTGATTCCTTTCCTTGGCGTAAGTACAGAGAATCAGGAACGAGGGCTGTAATTACTTGAAGCAACCGTTCTGTTGGTAAATAGTCATCAGAAACGTCTGTCTCCGATTTTTTAAGCTTCAGGCCAGGAAAAGCATCAGTTATCTTCTTCTCTAGCTCTTCTAATTGGCCTAGACTACCTACTATTGAGATGGCTTCAACACTATTTTGGGAGTTGCGAGCGATAGATGTTTCGGAGATGAGATCTTCGTCGTTAGTGACAATCAACTCATAAGTCACATAGATGACTGGCAGATCATCTTCGTTAGCTTGCAGATCTCGGTAAAAATCTCGCAAGACTCCCTGTGTCTGGGCTCCATTGATGATGCTTGGCCCCTTTAAGGAAAGTCTCTTAGTTTTCTCATCAACGTCATAGCCGCGTGCGACTATGACTACTCCGCCGTTGAGAACTGGGAAATTATAAGGATAGTTCTCTAACGTATCCTTAATTCTTCGGTGAACGTCAGTAGGGCGTTTTCGCTTCTTACCTTCAACACCCAGAAGATAATCTCTAACGTTTTCATCCGTTGGCAACTCTAGCAGAGACGTAGCTGGGACTCGCCCGCACAGCACTCTTCGTCCGTTTACCTCATCCTCAGGACAAGTTATATTCCTGCAAGAATGGTACTCTAGCTGAAATTGACCGTTCGTATCAGCCGGTTTGCGCGCCATATTAACTTTTCTCCTGTTGTATCGCCCTCTAAGCGCCGCTGGCCACTGGCCAGGGCAGGACGGATTAACAGATTTAACATAGCACACATATCACGGAAAATGTCTAGTACTCTGAGGAAGAAATTTGTCCACCATCGCGCTTGCGCGACAATAGGCGACAGAGATCCGCCCTTGAGGACTAGTCCTCAAGCAGGCTAATGTCAAACAAGTCGCTCACGAATTCACTCTTTTGTCTCTCTGAGAGTAATAACAGCTGTAGCTGGCTAGTATAATTGCTGGAACCTAGCATAGCTTCTTGAATAATAGATAAACCACCATTTGCATAGCCTTCAAATATTTCCACACAGTCGAGTTCACTTCTTTCGCTATTCCCGAGGACTTTAGGGTTTTGAGTCGTACTGACGGCTAATAAGTTTAATATCTGGCTTTTGTTTCTAGACGCGAAGTGATCCCAAGGTATCGGATCAGGATCTTTACGAGATGCTTCTTCAATAGGAATATACTTATCGCGCTTAACCCCTAAGCATGCAGCGAATATCATCAAATCTACATAAGTCTGAAATGGCCCGGTCGATCCCTCCCCCGCCCGCAGCGCCTTCACCAGCTTCGCCTTATCCTTCGCCACCTTAATTCTGATATCAGCCATTTTTCTGTACAGTAAAGAGCAGAAGCAAAAGCTAGGTATTCAATATTTCAACAAGCTTAGTAATTATTTCTCCTACCTTGTCAGATGTAATGCTTCCTGCCTTGTAAAGCAAAATCTTTTTGTCAGCCGTAAAAATTCTGTTAGGGCGGACATTGCTATCGCGTTGCAAGCTTCCAGTCAAAAAATCAGCCTCAGTCAGTAGAACAGCATATTCATCCCTTACACCCTGGCTTGTAATTTGACAAAGAATCACATCATCGCCTCGCAGATTTGCAATCACCAAAGCCGGACGTCGCTTCGACTGAGACAAATCTGAAAACGGAAACGGTACTACCACCACATCACCCTTTACAAATCTTGCCAAGCCTCATCCTCCTCCGGCAACAACCAATCTTTCTGCAAAGTTGATTCGCTTAGTAAAGCAGTTTCTAAGCTTTCTTGTCCATACTCCAGCCTTAAAAATCTCAAAAAAACTAGCACCTGGTCTAGAAGATAATTAGGCAAGTGCTCCAATTCTTGCAAAATCAAATCTCTTGGTGTCATAGTAACTCCCCCTCAAAATTTGATTGAACTTTCGCATTCACCAGCTTCGCCTTATCCTTCGCCACCTTAATTCTGATATCAGCCATTGTGCTTGAGGAGAGTAGTGGACGTGAGGTTATTGGGTAAGGGCGTTTTCGACAGTGGTGTAGAGAGATTGTACCTGGGCTATAGCCACTTGTCGATTTATCGGCTCATCTACTGCCACTAAAGCATCATAGCGCAACTGCACAGCAAACAAATTAAACTCCACTAATTCCCAAAATTCGGAAACATCACACTCTAAATCTTCCAACTCTTGTAATAGTAGACTCAAATCATGAGTGTAAGGAAAGTCCACTGCAAAATAGCTAAGCCAAGCCTTCAAAGCCTTTTCTGCTGTCTGCTGTACATGGAACCCGAAAATTTCATCGGCAAAGGTGTCTCGATCTAGCATTCCATACAACGCCCTCAGATCTCGTAAAGCTGCTTCCAGCAAAATCCTAGCGGCTTCCAGATTTCTCATAAATCACTTGTCCCTCTCTGATGGCCCTAGCGATAACATGATTTTTAGTTTGGCTCCATTCAGCCACCTCGTCAGCGCTATACAGCAGAATGTCAATGGGCAATTTGAATCTAGCCAAGGCTCGCCAAACCTTAGCGGCTTCCTTACGACGACTCCGGTTAACGCCAAATGGTTTGTTCTCCACAATGAGTAGGTCAACATCAGACTGTTGATTGGCCTCTCCCCTCGCCTGAGAACCAAACAAAATCACTGTGTCAGGATCGACTTCTCCGACAATCGTATTCGTCATGTCTTGCAGGAGTTCCGCCGTCAATGTAGCTGTTTTGGCCATAACCTTTACCATCCTGATTGCCTTTAGTCCAAGGGTAAGACGTATTGCTCTACCGCCACAACTTCCGTCCATCCATAGTCATAGGCACTCGGTTTCAAATACGCCATTTATTCCTATCCTTAGCGCTTTGGCGACAAAACCTGAGCCACCGACAGCGTTACCCCTGCAAACTGAGGCGACTGCAACACCCCATCCACCCCCAGCTCCTCAGCCTCATACCACCCATCCACCAGCTTTAGCACCGTCACCACCGCCTTTGCCGGGTCAACAATCCAGTATTCAGGAATCCCCCGCGCCGCATACTCAGAGCGTTTGTAGCGATAATCGCGGTCTTCGTTCTCCTTGCCCGGTGACACCACCTCCACTACCAACAGCGGCGCAGGCATCTCTTCTGTAATCGTGCTGCGACGACGACCTGCCAGGGCTGTTACTAGGTCTTCACCAATAATCATTAAATCCGGTAACCGTGCCCGACCCGCCACAATCATCTCGGTCTCATTTCGCCGCACTCGGTTAAAGGGCAACACCTTCAAAAACTGGGCCATTAAATATCCAGCAACCAGCACATTCCCTTCACTCTCCGGCGGCATTTCAATAATTTCCCCGTCCACAAATTCGCAGAGAGCTTCCGGGCCATCCTCAAAGCTTAGATAATCCACCAGCGAGAGTTTTGTCGCAACCATCGTCTAATTAACGCTTAACTGCCATCCACGCTTGCCCCCATTCTACTCACCCCAATACCCCATCACATCTCCACCTTCACCACCTCCGTCCAAGTAAATTTATTCGGGCTGCGCTTCACCAGCGGATAGCTACGCCCGTGCCGCTCCATCGCTTCCAACTCAGCATCCTCCTTAGCGGTGTAGTACACCAGCACATACTCCGCCCCCACCGATGGCTCCATCTCCCGCTCCACCTCATTCAGCCATTGAGTCTTGCTCACCAGCACCACCAATTGATCCGCCAGGGTGGTAATCGCCTCAGCAATGTTGCTGCGGTTCACCGAGTCCAAACTGCCAAAGGGCGAATCCATCACAATCGGGAAGCCACCCCCATCGAGCCCAATGGCCGAGTGCTTCTTACTCCAGTAGCGCACCCGCTCAATCACGCTGCCAATAAAGGCCAGACTCAGAATCTGGTTTTGCCCCGTGGAGGTCGCCACCGTTGCCTCCCCCTCCAAGCTAGGGTCGATCAGCCGCAGCTCATAGTTCTCCGTCAGCTTCGGCAGGTAGGGCGTAAAGGAAATTCGGCGAAAAATTTCCCGCACCTTCAGTTCCAGCACCGCCCGAAACTTGAGATCCACCCGGTGCTTGACCTCATTCAGTCGGGCCACCGCATCCTGGGCCGCTTCGATTTGCCGCTTCACACGGGCCTGTTCCTTATCCTTCGCCTTGTGGGCTTTGATTTGCTTATCCACCTCCGCGATCGCATCATCCAACCGCTGAATTTCATCCTTCAGCACCGCATCCTCCCGGTGACGGTCGGTGATGGCTTGCTCCGTTGCCTCCAGCCGCTGCTCAATGCCCTGCACATTCACATCTTCGCTGCCCTTGAGCTGGTCGCGAATATCACTGACTTGGTTTTGCAGACGGACAATGCGCTGACGCAGACGCTCAATACTGGCCTGCTCTTGGTCAATTTCGGCCCAAAATTCCGGGATCTGCCGCTCCAAGCTTTCCACCTCACCACTCATCTTGATCACGGCTTCTTCCACATCCTGCAAGCCCCCCTTCCCCAGCCAGGTCTCAACTTCCCGGCGGTGGGTCGTGCCTGCCGTGAGGTGGGCACCGCAAATACAAGTTTCTTGATCGAGCAAATCTTGCACAAACTGGCGCTTAATGCCCGCAGGTAGCTCCCCCTTACGCCGCAGATCCGCAGCCAGCTCCTTGAACTGGGTAATGGTGTCGTCCAAAAACACCATATAGCCCCGCGAAGAAATCGTGCGCCGCAAGCGATCTTCGCTGCGCCCAAGCTGCTGCTCTAGGTTTTCCATTTCATCTTGCAGCGCCTTGCGCCGCTCCTGAATCTCCTTAACGCTAGCTAGATCCATGAGCTGGGCGTTGTACCGTTGCTTCAGGTCTTCCTGGTCGAGCAAATCCTGGACGATCGCTGCACGGCGGGTTTCTTTCTGCGCTTTTTCGGCTTCTAGGCTGGCTTTTTCCGTCATCAGCCGCTTGGTTTCGGTGTCGCCAATGTCCCGGAGTTCTTTTTCCAGTTGTTTGCGGGCATAGTCGAGGTGATTAATGCCCCGCTCCAGCATTTCCACACTCAACAGGGTTTTAATGGCGGTGGCCATATCGGCCCGGTTTTCGGTTTTGACAATTTGCTCAATGCGCTCCCCGTCAAAGAAGAAGTAGCGGTGCAGGCTAATGGGCAGCACACTGCCAATGGCATCTTCCACCTCGTCCTTGTCTGGAATGAGCTTGCCGTTAATTTTGAGCTGTAGGGTGCTAGCGCTCTCCGATGACTCACCCTCGGCGGTTTTGGTGCCCAGACAAGACCGCCGCGCCTGGTATTCTTTGCCGTTGTGCTCAAACAGCACCTCGGCCCAGCATTCCACTTGGCTACCGGGGGCGGTTTCGGCCACGGCGCGGTTGTTGATCAAGGGGCCAGGGGCAAAGGCGGGGCTGCGCTGGTCATAGAGCACCCAGGTAAACCCGTTAAGCAGGGTGGTTTTGCCCGCCCCGTTGTTGCCATGGATAATTGTGACGCTGCGGCCATTTTGATGGGCCAGCTCTAGGGCAACCTCGCCCCAAAACTGCCGAAAGTTAAACAGCTTCAGCGACAACAGCTTCATTTGACACTATCCTTCACAATTTTGAGCACGTCGGCTCGAATCCGGGGGCGATCGCTGGACAAATTGGCTTTCTCTAGCCGAATCACCTCCCGAATGATCCGCTCCACCGCTGGGGGAGCCGTGGTGATGGGCGCTTCGATGTCGTCTTGGCTGGGGTTGGAGGGAGAAGCCATGGGATTGATCACAAATCTAACAAGTCATACCGTTCTTGCAGGGGATATAGAATTTTACGCGCTGCCCCGGCATTCAGCGCCAGATCGGCAAATTCCACAAATCGGGTCAGCTCCCCCCGCAAGACCCGGCGCTCTATCTGCCAATAGTCCTCGCCCAAATCCGGGGGCACCACCACCATGTCAAACAGTTCCGCCTGGTGTTTACCCGGCGATCGCCGCAGAATCCGCCCCCGCCGCTGAATAAATTGGCGTGGGTTGCTACTGCTGGCCAGGATCACAGCGGTTCGGATGGCGGGGATATCGACCCCTTCATCTAGGCAGCGAATCGCGACCAGTCCCTTGAGATGGCCTTTCTCAAAGGCATAGCGCAGATCATCCCGTTCCCCCAGGGAGGTCTCGGCGATATAGGGTTCGACCTTGTAGCCCAGACGGTAGTTGAGCAGTTCCGTCACCGCCTCTAGCTGGCGGCGACTTTCGGCGGTGGTGTCATCTTCTACGGAGCCATCGCCGCAATAGAACAGGGTGTGGTCGGTGTGGAGTCGGTTTGCCATTAACGCCCTAAGCTGGGTGAGCTTGTTCTCGGCAGTGCAAATGAGCCTAGCCCGCTCAAACAACAGTCGCTCTAAGGCGGTGTTGTCTTGCCTGCCACCGATGCCCAGGGCGCGGCCAATGGCGGCGGTGAGTTCGGCGTAGCGCTCCACCTCCTCTGGGGTCAGATCGATCAGGATTGGGGTGTAGGTGTACTGCACCAGCGCCCCCGCCTGGATGGCATCCTTTAAGGTGAATTCGGGCTCTAGCACGGGGCCAAAATAATCAAAAATGCGATCGCTACCGGCCTGATCAAAATGGCGCTCTGGGGTCGCCGATAGGGCCAGCCGCAGTTTAATCCTTTCCGGTAAGCAATTGGCTAGGTTCTCGGCCCCCAGGTTGTGGGCTTCATCGCCAATGATCATCACCAACTGGGGCAGGAACGACAGTTGAGACTGAAGCGAGTCTTGCCGCAGGGTGGCGTTGGTCGTAATGACGGTAACAAAGGGTTGTCGCCCCCCCATCAGGGCTAATAACTGAGATTGCAGGTCACGCTGCCAGGTTTGCACCCGGTCAAAGGCCAAAATCGGCTGTAGGCCAAACTTGCGGCTTTCTGCGGCCCACTGGGTGACCAAGTGACGATAGGGACAGACAATGAGCAGGGCTTGCAGGGATTTGTTTTGGGCTTGGCACTTTTGGTAGAGTTCTGCCGCGATCGCCAGCGCCGTAATCGTCTTGCCGCTGCCCGTCGCCATCTTCAGTGTGCCCCGTCCCTTGTTCTTGAACCAGTTCGCGATCGCCTGTTGCTGATAGGGGCGCAGGCTGATCTCCCCAGGCAGCACGGGAACCCCGTTCGAGACGGAAGGGAAATTGGGCTGGGTCACCTCATAATGCCCTGGGGGACTGGCAGCCGTGGGTTCCCGGTGGGGGGGAGTCGCGGGGCCATAGCGCTGGATCAGCGATCGCGCCACCGCTTCCGGAAAGGTGATCACCTCCACCTGGGGGGTCTGGTCATGCCACAACGTCTGAAAGTGCTGGGCCTTTTGTAAAGCCCGCTGACTCACCCGCTGATCCCACGAGCAATAGACATCCAAACACTCAAAGTTATCCACCAAGGCACTGGCGCTTTCATTGGCAGAGCCAGTAAAGGCCACCACCTGCCCCTCGCCATCCTCAAAAATCCCTAGCTTTTCGTGATAGATCCCCTGTTGGCCCAGCGTTTTGGGAATCGCCAGCTTGATTTCTAGTAAGCCCCGACTCAGCAACCACGCCAAGGCCCCTAGCCGATCCTGTAGCACCTGGGGCAGCTCCACCGCTAACTCTCGCAACAGCGCCGCTTCAATCACCGCTTCCCGCTGGCTCAGCCCCTGCTCAATCGCTTGCACATCCGATGCAGACAATTGCGGCGAAGTGATTAACCGCATCCGTCCCCCAGAGCGGATAAAGGCCGTCAACCCCTGGGCCACCGCCGCCATGGATGAGCTGGAGAAGAAACCCACCGCCCGGTCATAGGTCGTAGCCTGCTCCAGACAAGGGATGTAGAAATCTTGAATCAGGCGATCGCGATCGCTGCGATACTCATCCCGAATCTGTAGCGCTTTCAGGCTCAAGGTGCAACGCTCAACAGCAGGTTGCCTTCGAGTATAGACAAGGCACTGGAGCAGGGTTCGCAGTTCATAACCTAATGTTCATAAAGTCGATCCATCCCCCGCCCGCAGCGCCTTCACCAGCTTTGCCTTATCCTTCGCCACCTTAATTCTGATATCAGCCATTCCAAATTAGGGTTGATCATAAATTTCTCCGCGCAAAATCTCCGCCTTGCGATCGCCCAAAGTCCCCATATCAACCATGGGATGATAATCGTCAATGCTCCACTTCACCGTGGTCAGAGTAGCGACCATCTAGCCTCCCTGCCTGTCTTGGCTAAACAGCTCAAGCAGCCAACGGGTAATGGCGGTATCATCCTCACCCTGGGAGCGCTCCAGCGCCGTCTCTAGGGTCGCCATTGCCAACCCCGGCAGCACCTGAGACTCAGTAATTTGACCACTGCGGCGATCGGCAATCTCAAAGGCAATCACCTGAGCCGCCTGCACATCCACCACCCAGTATTCGGTACTGCCCAGCCGCTCATACAGCAATCTCTTTTTGCCCAAATCGTCATTCAGCGTCGTCGAGGCAATTTCAATCACCAGTTGCGGCGGACCATATTGCAACACATCAATTGGTCGATTGTCGCGCGGCGGCAGGCCAAATCCCTGTCCCACATAAAAAGCAATATCGGGCTGGGCATCTTGCAGACCCGTTTTGCGAAACGTGGTGTTAGTCAGCTCCACCATGCGTAGACCCTTCAGCGTGGCATACAGCACCACCAACGTCGAAACAATCGAGTTTTCCCGTCCGTGTAAGGCACCCAGGGGCGACATCTCCACCCTCATCCAACCGTCATCAAAATAGCAGCGGGCATCCTGCGGCACCCCAGATTCCAAAAGCGCCCCATACTCCGCCCAAGTCGCCCGCACCCACTCATCCGTGACAATGGGTTGCGATACTGAGGCTGTGCTAACCATAACGTTCCCCACTGCCATCCACGCTTGCCCCCATTCTACTCACCCCATCCCCCCAATATCGGGCACCCGCCCACCGGGCAACCACCCTATAGCTTCGTTGCTCAGGAGGAGCAACCGACCCAACCCAAAAGGTTGGGTAATGCCCGGAAGAAACAGAGGAAAGCCTGTCATTGCGATCGCAGGGAGGGATCCTGGTCTGGCTACACCGAGATGCTACTCCCAGAGAATCCGCTTCGCGTCTACGACTCCGCTTCGCTCCATTACTCCTGCGGAGTCGCTTCGCGAACAACATGACAAAGGAGAGCCTGTCATTCCATTTATTTGTGCTTATGCTGCGATATCGCCATAAAAATCTATGACCTCTGTTTGAATTACCTTTTTAATAAACGGCGATGTCATCGCCGTCAGTAGGCTACCGTAATCCAGATTAAAATTTACTTCATCACCAACTTTTAGGCCATGATTTTTGCTGGTGACAATGGTGTGATCACTACTAGAACCTAGTATTTCTAAGGTGTTGTCAGATTTCAAGCCAGAGACCAACACATCCTGTCGTCCCAAGGCAAGAATTGCTCTCTGGTGAAGACCTCGGTCCTGGAAGACAGGAACATGGCCAAACGCATCTTGACAAATCTCTCCCCAGGGCAAAGATGGCTTAATTTTGGCCTCAATGACTTCAGCAAAAAGTTGAAAAGCCCGAGTATGCAAGCCTGGGATAATCTTGCGGCCTATAGTTTCGCGGCCTAGAAGGATAGATTCACCCAGGCGAAGATTGTTGATTCTACCAACGCCTTGGGCGGTTTTATACCACTCATAGTTGGCTGAGTTTCCGCCCGAAATCACGCCCAAATTAATCCGAAATTCTTTCTCAAGTTTATCAACGCGCTCAGAGAGTTCTCGCATATTTCTGTCATCGGGTCTGACCCCGCCATAGCAAGCGAGATTGCAGCCAATGCCAGCAATCTTCAGATGAGGAAGAGACAGAGCTTTATGGATAAAACTAGAGAGATCTGCGAGAAGGATTCCTTCCCGCAGATCGCCCATCTCTACCATGACAATGATCTGATGACTTTTGTTGTGGATTTGCGCATAGTAGGAGAGATTTTTGAGGGTTTCGATCTCAGAGTTAAGACTGATATCTACCACCTTAACAATGGCTTCTGCCTGACTTAACGGCGTGCGCAACAGCACAAACTGAGTTGTCACCCCCGCAGCTTTCATCCTTTGGATATTTTCAAGCCGAGAGTCAGCAATAAACTCAACTCCGCCTTGAATCATCGCAGCAGCGATGGCGGGCTCTCCTAACACTGCCTTAGAAACGCCCATCAAGGAAATACCCTGTTGTCCATAGAGTTCAGACAGTATTCGGGCATTGTCCTGTATTTTTGCCAGAGAAATTTCTATTCTTGGCATGAACAATGTCATGGTTTCGTGTTAGACAGTAATGTCTACCTCATTGCCAAGACAGGAACTTGTTCTAAGCTCGCCTGCTGGATTTTTTGCTTTAGCTTGGGGAATTGATTGCCTAAAGCTTGAACGAGTTTTTGGCATCCATAGCTCAAGACATCAGTGGTCGGCAACTGAAACTGCTGCTCATATGCCGCTATAAGGGACAGGATTTCTGTCTCGGCTAAGTTTTCATGGCTGAGTGTGATCGCCATTACCCTCGCCTGAGAAATGGTCTCGATCAGTTTAATTTCGCTTTCAACGGTGGGCATAACTAAGCGTGGAAAGTCACACCGAAACCTTCTGCCAGGGGGATGTTGCAGGATGATGCCATCAGGCATGCTCCCTTTCAAGATGCCGAGAGAACTCATAAAGGCAGGATGACTCACCGCGCTTTGTCCCTCAACCAAAATGATGTCAGGGCTTTCATGCTCAAAGGCTTTAACTACTGAGTGCTCTAGTTCACCAATCACGAACTGGGAAATTAGAGCATCGATTGAGACCCCATACTGGGCTCCCTGGAGCAAACTAGTCTGACCCGTTGCGACTAATACAGACTTGATGCCTACATGATTGAGAGCTTTGTTGAGCTCTACTGCCGTAGTCATTTTTCCGCATGCACAGTCAGTCCCTAATATGGCGACGACTGGGACATTGACATCAGATATTTGCCCAGTAAAGACATGTAAATCCTTTAGTTGGGGAGGCTTTCGAATATCTTTAATATGAACATTATTCTTAGCAGCAACACTGACAAATTCTTGATCGTCGGAGAAGAATTGATGGAGGCCATTAATGATATCCATGCCACAGTTCATTGCTTCTACGATCAGCAATCTTTCTGCATTGGCTAGACAGGCATCTAAGGGGGCTTTGCCGTAGATGTAACAGTTTGGCACCTCAGGCAGGTGCTCTAGAGCATGATGCAAGTCAGAGAATATGGGAATATTACTCTTTCCTTCCCCTAATTCTTCTCCGGCATCTCTGCCGGCCAATGAACTATCGATCACCCCAACAATGGTATAAATTTGAGAATGTCGGACTAATGCCGCAGCAGTTTTGCCGTCTACCAAACCAAACTGGTTTTCGCAGTAGACTAGAGCCGTTTCTTTTTCAATGTTCATTAAGTAGTTGTTTTAAATTATTCCTGAAATCTCAGAAGATTGTTGAGCATGGGCAAACAAATCCTGAAATTTCAGGATTTGTTTGCCCACGAAAACCGCACAGAGCATAGCTTGGCGGGAGGGTAGTGTTTTTATGCATTAACTCAAAAGCTATGCAGCAAAAAACTATTGGGTCTAATAAATCTTAAATCGTCTAAGTCATGCAGGCTTTTCAGTGAAGCTCTCAAGCCTTAATTGGGTTTTCTTTCAACACTTATGTTCGCTAACTGTAGCATAGATTGCTTTTTTTGAGTTGGGCCGCCTAAAAAGGCGGGCTCAACGGGAATGAATATGAAAATGCTCCGATTTCTAAGCCACTAATTCCTCCAGGATTCAGCCTTGCCCGATCGCTTGAGGGGGGTTATTGCAGCGTGGTTTTGGAGACAATGCGGGTGCGTTTGCGATCGCGTTCTGACAGATCCTCTCCCGCCTGTAGGCGCGTGGCGTTTTCCTGTAACACCGTTGCCGCTCCTGTGTCCCCCATTTGCAGTGCCGTTTTTGCTGCCGATTGTAGTAGGGTAGCGGCTCCAACCCGATCCCCGGCCTGAAGCTTCTGCTCCGCGATCTGGGTTTGGCGATACTTGGCCAGGGTCAGGACATGGCGCTGCACCCGCTGATCAAGCTGGGGTTGGTAAGCGGTCTGCGCGATCGCGCTCACCGTCACCGCCTCCGAAGCCACCTCTACCTCGCCAGTACCGGGAGAATCGTAGCGGATCTGGACTTGGGCGATGGGAAAATTCCCCTCCCCCTGGGCTCCGATGTAGAGATTGGTCAATACGACCCGAGGCGCATCCACCATCAAATCCCCCAGGCGTACAACGATGGTATCTCCCTCCAACTGGGGGGACAATTCCACCGTCTCCGGAGCCACCTGGGCCATGGGCTTGAGTTCCGCCAGCCGCACCCCCGGCATCAGGGTGAGGTATAGATAGGCATTGGTCAGGGACACCGCCTGGGCGCGAGTGAGAAGACGGTTGAATTCCGCCACCGCCGTCTCCGGGGAGGGGATATAGGAGAGGGTGCCCCCACCCGCATCGGCGATTTGCTCCAGCACATCCTGGTTCCAATGATCCCCAAAGCCCAGGGTATTGAGGGTCAGGGTATAGTCGGCGGCAACCTGGGCCAGCTTCAGACAGCGCTCGTTGCTGCCGTGCTCATTTTCCCCATCGGTGAGCAGAAACAGTTGGGAGACCTTGCCCTGACGGCCCTGGGCAGCCTGTTCAATCCCCAGCTTCATCCCCTCATCAATGGCGGTGCCGCCACTGGGCCGCAGTGTGGAGATTTGGCGCTTGATCTGGTCGCGATCGCTCACCCCTTGCAGCGGTACCAGCACCTTAGCCTTGTGGTCAAAGACCACTACCGATAAGGAATCCGCTGGGGTCAACTGGTCCACAATGCGTCCGGCAGCCTCTTTTACCGTAGTCAACGGAGGGCCATTCATGGAGCCGCTATGGTCCAAAATTAGCCCCAAATTTAGGGGGGCATGGCCCTGGGCCGGAGCCGCGATCGCTTGCATGGAAATGGCCAGTTGCCGCTGGCTGGTGGCCTGATGGCTATCCAGATAGGGATCACTCAGGGCGCACTGTAGAACGACGCTCATAGGATGGCTCCAGGAATAACGAACCGACCAAACACCACCATAACCAATCCTCAATGGGGCTGGGCTAATTGACGATAAACCAGGGTGAACGGAAAAAAGCCGGATGTTCTGTGCCGGATGATTCCGTATCCCTATCACCCTGATGAAAGCGCGATGGGCAATTAACCCAATCGATAGGTGGCAATGGTCCAGGGGGCTAGGGTGTGGGGATGGGCCATGTCTTGGGAAATTTCCAGCAGATTGGTGCGGGTCCAGTGGTCAATACCCCAGGCCGTCTCGGGCTGTAACTCGCCCCCCTGACCGTAGAGATCCCAGCAGCGCAGAATCCAGCCCTCTCCATCCTCCGCCTGTTTCAAGGCCGCTAGGGCCACCGCCTCGGTGCCCAGGGAGAGAAAGCTGTGGCGGTGGGGCGCAATCCGGGACTCGCATTCGGGGAACGGGTGACTCTGGGTCAGAGGGGCTGGGGACGGTTGGCTCTGGGATGGCCCCACCGGGAATGAATCGTGCTCCGGCACCAGTATCGCCTGGAGGGGTTGGCTAAAGGCGATGGCCTGGTGCGGCGTCCGCCCCTGCCGCCAGTCCCCTGGGTGGGGAAACAGGGCATAGCTAAACCCATGGCAACCCCGATCCGTTTCTGGATCGGGCCAGAGGGGCGCTTTGAGCAGGGTCAGGCGAAGTTGCTGGGGGGTGGCATCGAACCCATGCTTGTAATCCGTCAGGACTGCTACGCCGTAATCCCCATCGCTCAGGTCGGCCCAGCGCAGGGCGGACACCTCCCACTTTGCCCCCTGGTGAGGATCGGGAGATTGGATGGGGCGGGCAATGGCCCCAAAGGGAATCTCGTAGGTGGCCTCGGTGGCGGTCACCGTCAGGGGAAAAGCCGCTTTCACCACCACCTGGGTTTCCCGCCAGTCCGCCACGGTCTCTACCTTGAGGAGGGGACTGCCCTGATCTAGAACATAGTCTTGCTGAAAGGTGGATTGGCCCAATTGGCGCACCACCCGCAGCCGTTGCCGCAGGGGGCCAGATTCAATCCAGGCGATGTCCTTGAGGAGGGTGGGGGGTAGGGGATGGTCTTTGTAGTTGGGATCAATATTCCAGGCGTCCCAATACTGGCCAGCGTCTTGAAATCCCTGGATCTGGTTAGCGGAGGCCGCGATCGCATTTCGCGCCTCCCGCCGATCCCACAGCTTGACCAGATCCCCGCTCTGGGGATCTATGACGGCAATCAGAAATTCGTTCTCCAGTTGCCAGGAGGCGGGGGTGGGGGGAACGGTCACAGGCCCATCCTGGGGTACCAGCCAATACCAGCCATAACCCACGGAGGGAAGGTTCGTGGCGGGGAACAACAGGATTTCATCAACGCGATCGCAATTTCCCAAACATCCCGGCGGGAGTACGTGGCGACGCTGACTGCGTTGGCTGGGTAGGATCTGTCCCGCCCCATCCATCACCTGCCAATGGCCTGTGGCCCAGTCTCCTGGCAGCCCCAGTTCCACCACCTCACTCCGGTTCCAGTTGAGGCTGTTGAATACGGCAATGGGAATCGCCTCGGGGTGAGGGGCGGGGGGGTGGGTCAGATGGGACAGCAGTGCCGCGATCGCACCTCGCCAGACCTGTTCCCCTATCTCTAGCGACTGCTGCCAACCTTGGTTTGCGGTGGCGAAAACCGGCGCGATCGCGGTTCCCGGCAGAATGTCGTGGAATTGGTTAAAGAGGGCTTGCTTCCAAGCAGTTTCCAGCTCTGCCTGGGGATAGGGATGGTGGGCGACTAACGTTGCGATCGCGGCCCACAGTTCCGCCTGCCCCAGCGTAATTTCGCAGCGGCGGTTGTACCACTTCTGATCGGCATGGGTGGTATAGCAGCCCCGGTGTAGTTCCAAATAGAGTTCGTCCCGCCAGACCGGGAGCCTATTCGTATCGGGAGTCTCCAAGGTTGCCTCTGGGGTCTCCAAGGTTGCCTCCGGGGTCTCCAATGCTGGCGATTCCCCAGGCTTACCAGCCCCCGGATCAGTCCCCATGGAATTAGGGGAGCCCATGCCCAAGGACGCTAAGGACGCTTCTGGCCCCGGTTCCATCCCCTGCAAAAACGTTGCCACCTGGCCAAAGGTGAGCCGGGGGAAAAACGGTGATCGGCTCCAGCGGCGGGCCTTTTCCAGCATGTCGCGGGTCGGCCCCCCACCGTGATCCCCCATTCCCGGCAGCCACAGCGCCTGGGACAAGCCGGTATGCTGCTCCCACAGCGCCCCCTGTTCCGCCATGGCCACCGGGTCTATATCACTGCCAATGGGGGGCAGCGTCAGGCTGAGAATGTCGGTTCCATCTAACCCCCGCCACCAGAACAGGTGGTGGGGAAAAATAGTGGTGTCATTCCACCGCAGCTTTTGGGTGGCAAAGTAGCGAATTTCTCCCTGTCGGAAAAGTTGGGGCAACTGCCCAGAAAATCCGAAGCTATCCGGTAGCCAAGCCACCGAACTTACCGACCCGAACCGAGTTTGGCAGTAGCGCTGACCGTAGAGAATCTGCCGCGCCAGGGATTCTCCCCCCAGGGTGTTCAACTCTGGCTCCACCCACAACCCGGCGTCAATGGCCCACCATCCCTGCCGCACCGCCGATTGTGCCGCCTGGAACAGGGCGGGCTCGTTGTCCTCTAACCACTGGAACAGGGCTGGACTGGAATGGGTATAGGTCAATTCCGGAAAGGACTGCTGTAATTCCAGCACCGATGTAAAGGTGCGCTGGGCCGCATCCCAGGTCTCCTCTAGGGGCCAGAGCCAAGCCAAATCCAGGTGGGCGTGGCCGACACAGACCAACTCCCGCTGTTTGATCCAATCGCTCAGGGGCAGCAGTCGTTGGCGCAGGGCTTGCAGTTCCGCTAGAAAGACGGGCTGATTCCCCAGATGGGACCAGTCCAGAGGCGCGATGGTCCCTTTGGACCGGTCCCCGACCATCGCAGCGACTACTGTCTCTAAAAGCTCGGGGGCCAATTTCTCTAAGTACCGGGTCAGCACTGCAAGTTCATCGGCGACAAATCCCGGCTCGACCCCCAAGGATTCCGGGGCTTCGTAGACTAATTGCGATCGCACTAGGGCTCCGTCATCATGGCCGGGACTGATCAGGTGCAGCGCCAGATCAAAGCTATCCCCCGGCTGGACATCATCACTGAGCAGGATTCGGGTGAAGCATTCAAATAAATCCCCGGTTTGCACCCGCTCCCCGTTGACAAATATCTCGGCCAAATCCGCCCACCACGTCAGCCCCAATCGCAGCCAGTGCCCCTGGATGGGATAGTGCTGCACAGATGGCGGCACTTGAATCCGCTGGTATAGCCAGAGCTGGCGCTGACCTCGGGGCCAGGGAATATGGTGGCGCTCGTTAAGGTTGGCAATCTCCCAAGTGTCCCCCACCTCAATCACCTGCTGGGAGGACAAGTCCTGGAGGTCCAGACACTGGTGCCAGGTGGCTTGCACCGATTGTTCGGTTTGCGATCGCAATTTCGCGATCGCAGACTCAATCACCTCAATCCAGTCCAAAACCTGAGTCCGAGGGGCAGTTTGGGAAAAGAGCAGAGCCATAGGGGAAGAACCATCACAGGTTTTCCCATCATCTCCCCTCATTCAGAAAAAGGACCGCCGGGATACCCTCGGATCTTATCGAGCATCACTCTGGAACCCCCAGCCCCCAACACCGTCACTCCAAAGGAATAGATAACAGCATCGAGCATCGGTTCATTTGGCGATATCATAGGCAATACTGATTGCCGTCTGTATATTTAGGGAGTCTTCAATGTTAACGCTGAAGATTGTCGTTTATCTCGTCGTTGCCTTCTTCGTTGGGCTGTTCATCTTCGGGTTTTTGAGTGGTGATCCCGCCCGGAATCCCGGTCGTCAAGATCTTGAGTAATTGTTAGGAAGGGTCCTATCAATCTCCATAGCTGTCCCAATGCTATTGCATTGAGAACGCTGTTTTAAGCCCGCTTGTCGGGCTTTAATTTTGAGTCGTGGCGGTTTTGCCCATGCCCTATCCTCTGCCTCCTCCAGAGCCTCCTCCCATTATTGAGATCGCCCCCGACCTCAGGGAAGAAGACTTTCTCCTCTCTTTTCCAGGGCATCTCGTTCCAGGCAGAACCGCAATTGCCCCCAACACCTCCCTGCAACCGCTGCCCGCCCCGTCCCCTGAGTTTGGGCAGACCACTGCACCCAGCGTAGCCAGAACTGCGCCCCCGAGTCCCGAGCCGGAGGTGATCGATCTGTCGTCCCAATCAGGACGCGATCGCCTGTTTCCCGAACGGGCCGAAGATTCAGCCCAATCTCTAGGAACATCCCTCCAGGTTGGCCGGGGTGTTCCCCCAGCTCCCCGGCGAGCCCCCTTCCCCCTTGCCCCTAGCGGTCAGGCCCAGGCAATCCCCTCTCAAGCCCTTAGCCAGAGTTCACCCCCAGCCGCCCCAGAACGCCAATCACCGGAGTACGCAATTCCCCGTGTCCCCCGAGGGGCAACGCCAGAACCCAATTGGAGCAACGGCGCTGTCACTGGAGAAGGTCAGTTACTCCCCCCTACCCTTCCTACCAGTAGCCCCGCCATTCCCCTCGATTTAATTGCCGACTCCCAAATCTTTGACCCCGAACGCGAGGTGGTCATCGCACGGGGCAATGTACGTCTCAGGGTTGGCAATGGCCTTCTCTATGCCGATCGCCTGTGGGTCAACCTGATCAATCGCTTTGTTCTGGCGGAGGGCAATGTGGTTCTGCTGCGAGGAGACCAGCGCATCGAAGGGGAACGCCTGGAGTACAACCTATTGCAGGGAGATGGGAGTCTCTACCAGGCTCGGGGGGAAATCTTCTTGCCCACGGCGGGCGAGGATTTCGCCAACATTCTGCCGGGGGATGCCTCGGTGGCCGCAAATCGCCCCATTACCCAACGTCTCCGCGATACCGGCCCCGTCCGCAATGTCACTTCCCTGGGGGGCAGCAGCTTGGCCACGGGTACCTTAATTACTGGCCCCCTTCAAGAAGAGGGAGATATTCAACGCTTTCGATTTGAAGCAGATCGGATTGACTTGGATGCTACGGGTTGGACCGCAGACGAAATTCGCCTCACCAGCGATCCCTTTTCACCCCCGGAGCTAGAATTTCGCGGCAACTCTGCTCGCCTGGTGCGGATCAATGAGAATGAAGACGAGTTGCAAATTGAAAATGCTCGTCTCGTCTTTGACCAAGCCTTTACGGTGCCCCTCCTCCGTTCTCGAATCCGCTTTAGTCGCGGCGGAGTGGATGAAGAAGACCTGAATCCCCTGCCCACGGGCATCGGCATTGATGGCAGGGACCGAGATGGGCTGTTTGTGGAGCGGTCCTTTTCCATTGCCACCGCCGACCCTTGGAAATTGACGATTACACCCCAGTTTTTGATCGGGCGGTTTCTGAGCAATTCGGATCTGGGCAGCTTGGCTAACTTTGGCGCGATCGCAGATCTGACCGGACAATTTGGCCCCAGAACCGCCGTCACCGCCACCGCCAACCTCGCAGGTCTAGATCTAGAGAACTTTGACAATCGCCTACGTGCCAGTGTTCGAGTGGCGCAACAGATCTCCTCCCATACCCTCGACTTTGAAGCCAGCTACCGCGATCGCCTCTTCAATGGATCCCTCGGCTTTCAGGACGTTCAGAGCAGCGTTGGCCTTGTCCTCCGGTCCCCCAACTTCGTCCTCGGCGATACCGGCATTAACCTCAGCTATCAGGTGGGCGCTCAGTACATTACCGCCATAACCGATCGCCCCGAACTCCTGGCCCTCAACCCCCTCAACAACTTTGCCAGTCTGGGCCGATTTCAGGGCAGCCTTGCCCTCAGCCGATCCATCAACCTGTGGCAGGGCACAGCCCTCCCCGCCACCGCCGATCAAGGACTCCGGTTCAGCCCCCGCCCCCTGACCCCCTACATCAATTTAAATCTGGGCACCCGAGGCACCTTCACCTACTACACCAACGCCGATAGCCAAGAAAACGTCAGTGCCAGCGTCGGTCTTCAGGGTCAATTCGGCCACTTTGCCGAAGATTTCTTTGACTACACCCAGTGGAACATCACCTACTCCAAATCCTTTGTGGGGGACAGCACTTCTCCCTTCGTCTTCGACCGTAACGTTGACCAAAACACCCTGTCCTTCGGCATTATTCAACAACTCTATGGCCCGGTGCGGGTGGGGTTTCAAACCGCCATCAACCTTGATACAGGGGCCATCATCAGCACCGATTATCTTTTGGAATATAGCCGTCGCACCTATGGCTTCATTCTGCAAATCAATCCCGAGCGAGCTACGGGATTCGTCGGCTTTCGCATCAGCGCCTTTGATTGGATTGGCCGCTCCGCCGCCTTTGATGGCGCAGAAGTCCGCTCCGTCGAAGGTGGAGTCATTTACTAGTGGCCTGTCAAACCTAATTTTGTAGATTGGGTGAAACGAAGTGGAACCCAACAGCGGTGGGCCATGTTGGGTTCCACTTCGTTTCACCCAACCTACGCAGACTCCCAAAGGTAAAGTTGACAGCCCCTAGCTTGATTCAGTAGGGCGGGCGTAGTCATGTCTACCCTGCAAGGGTTTCCTCGTTAATTCTCCACACGCCCTAACCGCCTCTAGAACAAAGCCGGAACGCCCCTTCCCGTGCAGAAGTCCCAGTAAACCTTATACAGTGGGAGCAACGTTACGTTTCTTCAACTCAGTAAAGGCAAAGGTTTTCATGCGCGTGATTTTGATGACCGGGAAAGGGGGGGTTGGCAAGACCTCCGTAGCCGCCGCCACCGGTTTGCGCTGTGCCGAACTCGGCTACAAGACTCTGGTGCTCAGCACCGATCCGGCCCATTCTCTGGCCGACAGCTTTGACCAAGAACTAGAACACGAACCCCGTCTGGTGCGCCCCAACCTCTGGGGGGCAGAGCTAGATGCTCTGATGGAACTGGAGGGAAATTGGGGAGCTGTCAAGCGCTACATCACCGATGTGCTCCAAGCCCGAGGTTTAGACGGCATTGAAGCAGAGGAACTGGCGATCCTCCCTGGTATGGATGAGATCTTCAGCCTGGTGCGGATGAAGCGCCACTACGACGAAGGAGAGTTCGACGTACTGATCATCGACTCGGCCCCGACGGGCACGGCCCTGCGCCTGCTGAGTCTGCCGGAGGTGGCGGGTTGGTATATGCGCCGTCTCTACAAGCCCTTTCAAGCAGTGTCCGCCGCCCTGCGGCCCCTGGTAGAACCGCTGTTTCGCCCCATTGCGGGCTTTTCCCTGCCCACCACTGAGGTTATGGATGCGCCCTACGAGTTCTACGAGCAGCTAGAGGCCCTGGAAAAAGTACTCAGCGACCCTAGCATCACCTCGGTACGGTTGGTGACCAACCCCGAAAAGATGGTGATTAAGGAGTCTCTGCGCGCCCATGCCTACCTGAGCCTCTACAACGTGGGGACGGATCTGGTGATTGCCAACCGCATCATTCCTGACTCAGTGCAGGATCCCTTCTTTCTGCGCTGGAAGGAACAGCAGCAAAAGTATCGCCAGGAAATCCACGACAATTTCAGCCCCTTGCCCGTCAAGGAGGTGCCCCTGTATTCCGAAGAGATGTGTGGTCTTGCCGCCCTAGAGCGCCTGAAGGAGGTGCTCTATGCCGACGAAGATCCCACCCAGGTCTATTACAAGGAGACGACCTTGCGGGTGGTGCAAGTTGAGGGAGCCTACAGTCTAGAAATCTACCTCCCCGGTATTCCCAAGGACAAGGTGGAGTTGAGCAAGACGGCGGATGAACTGAATATCCGCATCGGCAACCATCGCCGCAACCTAGTGCTACCCCAAGCCCTAGCTGCCCTCAGTCCCTCCGGTGCCAAGATGGAGGACGATTACCTCAAAATCCGTTTTGCCTCTGTACCGGCTGCGGTATAGGCATGATTCAGTAGGCGTCATCATGGTTCAACCTATCATTCCTGGTCCCGGACAGGAGTCAGTCTGGGACTACCCCCGTCCCCCTCGACTAGAGCCCTCTTCCCGCCGCATTCGGGTGGTGTTTAATGGGGTCACGATTGCGGACACGACCCAAACTTACCGGGTGCTGGAAACCAGCCATCCTCCGGTCTATTACCTGCCACCAGAAGCGGTGCCGTCGCAGTATTTGACCCTGACCCAGCGATCCACTTTTTGCGAATGGAAGGGGATGGCTCAGTACTACACGCTGACGGTGGGCGATCGCACTGCCGAGGATGTGTTTTGGTCCTATCCCACGCCCACGGAACAATTTTCCCAGATCGCCCATTACCTGGCGGTTTATCCCAGCCGTATGGATGCCTGCTACGTAGATGAGGAGCAGGTCCAGCCCCAACCCGGAGACTTCTACGGCGGCTGGATTACCTCCGACATTGTGGGACCATTCAAAGGCAGTATGGGTACCTGGGGCTGGTAGCCTATTCGGCGCTATCTTCCGGCGAAGATCGACCCAATTGGCGAGGTGATTGGCCCCCCTGGCGTTGGGCGATGATGGTGGTTTCTAGGGCGGTAACGGCTTGCCAAAATTGGGGATCGGCTTCCGTGCCCAGGAGTCGGGGATCTCCAAAGAGCACCTGTTGATCTCGACCACTCATGGCCACCTCAATGTCTGGGGTGATCCCCCTGGTACTAATATCGGTGCCGTTGGGGGTGTAGTAGTGAGCTACGGTAACCGTCAGACCAGAACCATCCGCCAGACCATAGAGAGACTGCACCAGAGCCTTGCCGTAGGTGGTGGTACCCACCACCACCGCCCGATCGTTGTCCTTGAGGGCTCCCGTCACAATCTCACTGGAACTGGCGGAACGAGCATTCACGAGTACGGCTAGGGGAGCCTGAGTCAGGGCGGTACGGTTAGCGCTAATCTGTTCCGATGCGCCGCTACGGCCCTGGGTCAATACAATTGGTCCTCGCTGGAGCCACATACGGCTGATTTCAATACTGGCGGAGAGCAGTCCCCCTGGATTACCCCTCAGGTCTAGAACAAAGCCATCAATTCCCAGATCGGTGAGGGTATTGATGGCGGTGGTCATTTGCTCGGCGGCGTGGGCGTTGAATTCATCAAGGCGGATGTACCCAATCCGGTAATCTCCCACTTGTCGTAGGGCGTAGTGGACCGTGGGCAGTTCTAAGCGCACCCGTGTCAGAATTACCGTGCGGTTTTGGCCACCATTGCGGGAAAAGGTGAGGGTGACTTGGCTGTTTTCAGCTCCCCGCAGCAGTCGAGCAACCCCGGCGGCGGTGAGGCGATCAGTGGCCTGACTATCCACGAGAACGATGCGATCGCCGACTTGTAACCCAGCTTGCTCAGCGGGAGATCCGGGCAGAATTTCCATCACCAGAACGGTCTGGCTTTCGCTATCGCGGCGCAGTTGTAGCCCGACCCCCGAGGCTTCCCCAGAGGTTTGATCCGTCAGGTCCGAATATTCCTGAGGATCGAGAAAGCGAGTATAGGGATCGTTGAGGCGGTTCAACTCCTGGCGCAGGGCAGCATAGGCTGCATCCCGAGAGCTGTATTCCCCTCCTAGCAAGCGCTGTCGGGCCGCGTCCCAGTCCACCTGATTAAAGGTGGGATCTACGTATTCCCGATTAACCAGTTGCCAAGCCTCATCCAATACCGCCTTTGGCCCTTCTTCAAAGGTGGCCTCGGTTTGGGCCGCAACAGGGTAAGCGGGCCAGAGAAAGGTGAGGGCTGTGGTCGCGATGGTCACAGACTGGCCCATTAGGGCCATCGCACCACCCAGGGAGCCAAGAGCAGAGGGAGAGCGGAAGTGGGTCATGGAGGCACCAGCACGGAGGCGTCAGGGGTATTGAGGCAAAAACCTGCCCCAAGTCTAGCCAAGATTAGGGGTATCGCCTATGAAACACTCTAAGAGTCCAGGGTGGTGCTCCCCTAGTTCCACCTTTCTAACTGGCCTAGCCACTCATCCATCAGGGCTATCGCTTGACTGCGGCGAGATTCAAAGGTGGCCGCTAGCCAGATTAAGGCCAACCCCACTAGAATTCCCAGTCCCCACAGCAATAATGCCTGATTGCTGATAAAGGTCCACAGCAGATTCATCACCTCTAGGGCAAAGGTGATCGTGCCGGCATAGAGATAGGCCCGCACTCGCAACCCCAACCCCAGTGCCCCTAGGCCCAGCCCCAAGAGGGCTACTAGTAGGGCGGGGCCAAGCTGATTTCCCGCCTGGATTAGGGCGGTGAGACAGACCAGCCCCACCGCCAGCGATCGCATCCAGTGCCGTTGTTGACGGCGATCGCCGGCTTGCAATGCCGGATCGACCTGGGCGATGTACAGCAGGGATACACTCAGGAGCGTGATCGGCAGCAGTACCCAGTCTGCAAACCAGGTGTCGCTGAGCTGGAAAAGGGCAATATCTGCTAGGACAATGCCCACATAGCTGAGACGGACCTGCTGTTCTCGTAGCGCCATCCAACCGTAGAATCCCCCCACGAGGAGATAGCTGGCGGGGCTAGTATCGTAGAAGCTGATGAGGTGATTGTAGAAGCTAATGTAGGCAATCACGCCGGGAAAAATGAGTTGAGATCGCTGCCAGGGGCGCAGGGGCCAACCCCAACGATTCCAGGGCAACTCATAGAGGACAACGGCGATCGCGGCCACGATCGCCGCTGCCCAAGGCTCCACAATTCCCCAGGGTAGCCAATAGAGGACCGTCGCCATCAAAGCGGCTACGCCCCAATAAACCCAGCCTCGCTGCCGCCGCCCCTGCCAGAGAGCGTACCCTGCCAACCCTAGGGCTAGGGCCAGCCCCCAGGCATGGAAGGTCGGACTCATACCGGCTGTCGCCGCCGCGATGGTCTGAATCACCGCCAAGCCCCAGTGCAGATGGCCTACCCAGGCCACCCGTTCCTGGGGCCACCGCCACCAGCGCCGCAGTCCCCCTAGACCTAACCCAACGCCTACCGCGATCGCGGCAGCCAACAGACCACAGAGAACAAAAGCATCCCCCAATTCCCCCCCACTGCCCTGGAGGATCTGGTAACCCAGTAGCTCATAGGCTCCCAGACTCAGCAGCCCAATACCGCCAACGGTGAATAGACCCCAGGCCCGCTGGCGTCGCCCCACGCCAATCCCCACCACCCCCGTAGCCAGGGTGTACAGCCCCGTACTAGCGGCGAATTCCAGATGGGCCAGCCCGAAAGCCAGTGCCCCAAAAGCCAGGGGAACCACCGCCCAACTGAGTCGGACCCGAGGCCGTTGCCGGCGACGACGGGCCAGGGCCAAGGCCCCATCCCCCGCCAGTTGGGTGCCCAGGGCTAGGGCAGTATGCCAGGTCGCTAAAACCATTAGGGACTGTCCCCGCAGGACAAAGCCATACAACAACAAGAGTTCTGCGCCCCAAGCCAGGGCCAGATAACCCAGGTTTGTCGGTTGCTGCCAGAGACGAAAAGCGATAGCCGCCACCGTCAAGCCCAGCGCAGGCAACACCTGTTCCGGCAGCATCGGTTCCACCCCCCCCCAGGACCCTAAATGTTGAGGTAGAACCAGGGTTGCCCCTAGCAAGATCACCCAAGCTACCGCGATCGCCCAACCATTCAAAGCGTCAACATAGCGCTGGGCTAGGGGACCAGCACCGCGACTCACCACTGCCCGCAGTCCCCACAGTCCCCACAGGATCAGGGCTGACCCAGTCGAATCCAATAGACCCCAGGGTTGGTAATGCACCACCACCACGAGGCCCGCCATCACCCCCCAGCCCACCGCCATGATTGCTAATATCCGCTGGGGCAGCCGACCGCTGATCACCCCTGTACAGAGGGCCGCTGTGCCCAGACTCACCAAGGCTGTCGGTGCAGAGATCATCCCCAGACCTACCCCCAGCCAACTGGCTCCAGCCCCCAGTCCCCCCGCCAGAGGACGTTGATCCGGCAGGGGATGTTGATAGTTGAGGAACGTGAGGAGAACAGGCACCGCCAGCCATGGCAAAGCCCAATAGCTCTGGGTGGGGGGAAGCGCCTGATTCCAAGCCTCCCATCCCTCCCCTAGAGAAAGCTGAAACAAGTGACCTTGAAACAGGACATAGCTAATGCTGGCGAGAACCAAGCCCCAGTGCCAGCCCATGGTTTTCCATAGAGATCCCGACCCCAAGAGTCCCGCACCCACCGCCCGCAGCCCCCAGGCCAGCCCCCACTCCACCCCCGTCAGCCCCAGGAACACCAGGCCCCAAAAGCCCAACGAGGCGGTGGGGAAGGCCCAATCCACGATGGAAAGCAGAGCTAACACCGTCACCCCATGGGCCAGATAGGCCAGCCAAGCCGGACGTTGACGGCCTAGGCGGTAGCCGCTGATCAGCGTAATTGCCCCCAGGATCAGCGACAGCGATCGCACTGCAACATTGCCCACACCGGGGACTAGCGCCAATCCCCCCAATCCCAGAGCCACGACCTCCGTCAGATAGGCCAGGGGAAGGTGCTCCCGCCGCCGCAGCCCTCCCGCCACCACCACCAACCCGATGACATAGGGAAACAGCGCCAGTCCCAGCAGTTGTTCCCCCGACAGCGATGTCCGGAGCAGAGTTTCCAAGCTGGAGACAAACTGCGATCGCACTGTCTCCGGCACCCAGCGCCAAAGCTGGATATAGATCTGCAACCCCATCGCTAAAGCCAGTCCCCAGAGGCCCAAATTTCTCGTGCGCCGCACCTGGACCAGCAACACCCCGAGGATTAACCCACCGACAGCAATGGACTGGAGGGGATGGGCTCCCACCGTTACTAACCAACCCAAGAGCAATCCCGTCGCCCCCAACCCTTGAATACCCCGCCGCTGAGCCTCAGAATGGGCCACCTTCGGAGCCTGTACCCACAAACTCCAGCCCAAGAGAGCCACCGCCAGACCCAGGGCAGTCCCCGGTACCCCCGCCGTCAACCACCCCCGCCCCATCAGCAACAGATTGGCAAAAACCAGCAGAATCAGTCCCCGACGAGAACGGGGCGCAGTGAAGCGCCAGCTCATCACCGCCGTCCCCAGAACACCGCCATAAATGGCCACCAAGGGCACCCCTGGAAAAGCCCAACCCCAATGCAACCAACTCAGCCCCAAGGCATTGAGCCACACCCACCGAGGCCGCGACCCCAGCAATTGTCGAGTCATGGCAGACAGAACCAGAGCCGCGATCGCGGCCACCCCCAAACCACTCACCCCCCGCTGCCCCAGGCCAAAGGCCGCAATGGTCCAGAAGTTAATCGGGATAATTAGCAACGTTGTGACCTGTAACATGCGGCTCGTCGCCTGCAAGTTATCCTGACGAGCTGTCCACTGCCCCATTTGCCAAAAAGCCAGGGTATAGACCAGCAAAATGGTGTACTGACCCACCGGCGAGACCTGCTGCCACTGGGTTGCCGCCAGCACCACCGACGACACGACGACAAGAAAAACCCCCAGTAACAACAGCCAGATGACCGTTAGCTCGTCCATAAAGGCCCGGACCACGCGAGGAACCGGGGGGACTGGGGGGACCGGGGGGACCGGGGGGACCGGGGGGACCGGGGGAGAAGGCTGCACCTCAGGTTGGGAACTGGACTCCCCTTCCTCCACCCTGGGCACAGATGCAAAGGGAGACATCACAGCGCTATCGTACCCAGTCGGATCCAGCCGCAGCCCCGCTGGAGGGTGTGCTAGACCACCGAGTTCCGGAACATTAATCCTTGGAAAAGGCACCGCACAGATCAAGTGCTCCTCACAGAGGGATCGCAGTTGAGCCTCTGATATCAGCCCCAATTGCATCCATGCTTCCAGCCCCTGAAGCAAATTGGGGTGGTTGCTTGGCAAGGACACCCGAAGGTTAGGCAGAGGGTCAACAGGGGGAGCCATAGAACCATGCAAGAAAATATGCGCCTATCATGGCAGTCTTTTAGACCTAAGGGGAGGGTGATGGGGTGATGGGGTATTGGGGTGATGGGGTATTGGGGTGATGAGGTATTGGGGTGATGAGGTATTGGGGTGATGAGGTATTGGGGTGATGGGGTATTGGGGTGATGGGGTATTGGGGTGATGGGGTATTGGGGTATTGGGGTATTGGGGTGATGGGATAAATCCCGTAGGGGCGGGTTTGGCTCGTGTCTACGGGGAAATCCCAAATGGGAGGCTCAAAACCCGCCCTACCCAGTGCCGGGTAATCCAAGATTGAAGTTAATCCCGTAGGGGCGGTTTCCGCGCCCAATGCAGGGACAGCAACACGAAAAAACCATTGACTCTCGTCAATGGCTGCGGAGAGCGGATTTCGTGCAACACTGCTTAACAAAGCAACGGTGGCATCTGTATTTTTCTATACTATTGTGTAGCTACTGCAAAAGATTTAGGGAAGCAGATTTTTCTCTTTCAGCCTAATAAACAAGCTGTGACATCACCCCTAAAACGATTCTTTTAGCCCTAGTACCGCAGGGCGTAAATCAGCCCACTATTGTCGCGTCAGCCCAACAATTTCTAGTCCCCTCTCCCCTCGGAAGAGGGCTGGGGGGCCGAGGTTTCCCACGATAGAACGGTGAGGATATTGACGCCGCAGAGTACTAGTTTCAGGCTTCCCAGGGGGAACCTTAGAAAGCTCCCCAGCGGTTTCAGTGTGTTCACTCCCATAGGAGATGAGGCGTCCGTGGTTCAGTCTCAGTTCTCGCAAATGAAGCGCTACGATCCCCAAGCGATTGCCCGCTATTATCGCAAGCGCCCCTGGCGGGTGTTCCTCCGTGCCCTCCAAGTCATTCTGATGCTGGGCAGTTTTGTGTTTGGGCTGTTGTGCGATCGCTGGTTTCATCAAGAAGCCCGAAACCAGCCCCAGCGGGCTACCCAACTCCGGCAATTACTAACCCGCCTCGGCCCCACCTTTATTAAAGTGGGTCAGGCCCTCTCCACCCGACCTGACCTAATTCGCCCCGATTTCCTCGACGAACTCGCCAAACTTCAGGATCAACTGCCCCCCTGCGATAACGCCACGGCCTGGGCCATCATCGAGCGAGAACTGGGGGCCGCCCCTGAAGACTTGTTTAGCTATATCACGCCTGACCCCATCGCCGCCGCCAGCCTGGGGCAGGTTTATCGCGCCCGCCTCTTCACTGGCGAAGAAGTGGCAGTCAAGGTACAGCGCCCCAACCTCTTACCGACGCTCACCTGCGATCTGCACCTGATGCGCTGGGCCGCTGGCTGGCTGCGGCACTTTTTGCCCCTAAATCTTGGTCATGACTTGACCCTGATTGTGGACGAGTTTGGCACTAAGCTGTTTGAGGAAATTGACTACTTGAATGAAGGCCGCAACGCCGAAGCCTTTGCCGTCAACTTTCAAGACGATCCTAAAGTCAAGGTGCCCTGCATCTACTGGCGCTACAGCAGCGGTAAAGTGCTTACCCTAGAGTGGATCAACGGCTTCAAACTCACTGATACCGAGCGTGTACAGCAGGCTGAACTCAGCACCGACACTCTGATTGAAATTGGAGTCACGGCGGGGCTAAGGCAGCTCCTAGAGTTTGGCTTCTTCCATGCCGACCCCCATCCCGGTAATCTCTTCGCCCTACCCGATGGGCGCATGGCCTACATCGACTTCGGCATGATGGACAAGCTAGATCAGGAGACAAAGGAAACCCTGGTGGATTCCGTTGTCCATCTAATCAACCAGGACTACGTCAAACTAGCAGCAGACTTTGTCAAGCTGGGGTTTCTCACCCCTGACACTGACATTACTCCCATCATCCCCGCTCTGGAATCAGTGCTGGGGGATGCCCTCGGAGCCAAGGTCAGCGATTTTAACTTCAAAACCATCACCGATCGCTTCTCGGAGCTGATGTACGAGTACCCCTTCCGGGTGCCCGCCAAGTTTGCCCTGATTATCCGCTCCCTGGTCACCCAGGAGGGACTAGCCCTTAGCCTCAATCCCAACTTCAAAATTGTGGACATCGCCTATCCCTACGTGGCCCGCCGTCTGCTGATGGGGGAAACGCCATCCCTGCGGCGACGACTACTAGAGGTACTTTTCAAGGACGGCAAGTTCCAGTGGCAGCGGCTGGAAAACCTGCTCATGATCGCCCGCAGTGATGACAGCTTTGACCTGCTACCTACGGCGGGACTGGGGCTCAGCTATCTCGTGTCGGATGAGGGAAAATATCTGCGTCAAAAGCTCCTCCTCGCCCTCACCGAAGACAATCAATTCCAAACCGAAGAGGTGCAAAAGCTCTGGGAGTTGGTGAAGGAAGACCTAACCCCCACACGGGTCTTGGGAGCCGCCTGGGAAGCCCTGTGGGCCTCGTCCCTAGCCCAAGCTGCGGCCTGGGTGCCTCCCGTTGCTGCTATCGCAGCCAATTTCCAGCCCGTCTCTTCGGGAAGCGCACCCCGCCAGCCCCTATAATTGGGGCAATTTCACAATTCTTCACCTATGTACCCTCAACCCCCCTACGTCCTCATGGTGGCTGGTTTCCTAGCTGCGATCGCGGCGGGTTCTGCTTTTGGGGCCACCCTACAGCAGTCCACGCGCAACTGGGCCGACCGGCGGGATGGCCAATCCCTCCTAGCCATTCGTAGCCTGTCGTTGAAACTGCCCTACTTCACCATCTGCGCTGGGGTTTGTGTGTTTCTCGCCTCCGGAATTCAATTCTTCGGCTTCCCCGCCAATATTGCCTATGGTTTAGCCCTAGTCTTAACAGCCTTCATGGCGTTGTTAGTGTGGCGGCAACTCGGGGTAATCCTGGTGCAGATTGAGCGGGGCGGCTCCAAAGCCCTAGATCTAGACGCTTTCTAAAGGATTCCAGAGCTTTCCATAACCTACAAAATGGGAGCAGGGAAGCCAGACTGTTCAGAACCCCCTCGCCCTGTGAAAGAGGGGCCGTAGTTCCCGTAGCTTGGGTCAAGGAACGGGACTTTTCCCCGGAGTTGACGGCGATAGAAGTTGCGATCGCAAAAAGCGTTATGAACGGTTTCTCCATCCTCTAGCACCATCTGGGTTTTAATAGCGGTGCATTTCGGCTAAGCAAGGTGATCCCGCATTTACAGAGGATGTTGGTGCCGCGAATGCACCCTACGAAACCCTGAAAATCAACCTGAGTGCGACAAGGAGTAGAGGGCTACAAAATGTCAAGTCGGTATCAGCGCTGTCAGCCCGCCGGGAATTCAAAATTCCCGGCTTACAAGGTTAAGTCCATTGAAAATGGACTGGGAGCTGGGCTGGGGATAGGGGGGCGAGTCCGTTTTAACGGACTTCTGCGATGAGCCAGGGCAATTTATTCCCTGGCGGATGGGCAGCGAAGCTTAGGGAGCTGCGAGTTATATAGTGTACCCAGTGGCCAGGTTTTCTCCCTTCGGGAGACGCTACGCAAACAACTTCGCTCAACCTTCAGTGATCGAGGGCTGAGCAAAGTCGTATGTCTTTCAGACAGGCTGCGCCAACATGGAATGGCTCCCCCAGGGAGCAAGCCCGATCGGCGGAGCGGGTACGTTATTTTCCTGCGAGTCCCTTACTATGCGGCTTTAACCAACCGCGCCTTAACGTTTGTCAGTCAACCAGGGTCAGAATTTATACCGCAGGGTATTAGGATCCGAGGGTAAATTTCTCCAGAAAAACCCTCAGAACTGTTCTGAATCTCGACCATACCCCAAGAAGACTATTGAGGTATGGCAGAGCTTGTCTGCCGAGGAGGCAAGCCCTGGGATTGCCATATTGCCAGCATTGCTAACTTAGACAGTCAAATCGGTAACCGTAATTACCGGAGATAGCTTGGGAATATTGACTGTCGTGCGTCTGCCACTTTAGGACCGGTCTACCCATGTGGTTTTTAGTTCGCCTGTATGTCCCCATCTGTGCAGCGGTTTTGGTGGGAGCCTTGATGAGTTTTGGCCTTAGCCAGCCTTGGATTCATCGTCTTAGCAAACGCGCTTTGCATCAGGATCTACCCGCTTGGCTAGGTAAGTTCCTGTTTTTAATTGGCGTCCCCATCAGCATCGTCAACTTTCTCCACCGGGCAAACCTATCTGGCGGAGTATTCTTAGCGCCCCTAGTAGCTTGGGGCGCTATGGCCTTGGCTCTCCTGTGCAGTCGATTTTGGCTCAGGCCCCAACTGGGAAACTGGGCTCGCCCCGCCCAGGGAACCTTCTCCCTGGCGGCGATGCTAGGTAACACGGGCTATATCGGCTTCCCCGTGGTACTGCTGCTGCCCCAATTAGGCCCCGACTACTTTGGCTGGGCCTTGTTTTACGATGTATTGGGGACGCTGCTCGGGGCCTACATTGTGGGGGTGATCCTGGCGGCTCAGTTTGGAGAGCAGCCAGGAGGAACGTCGAGAAGTTGGCGAGCGACCCTGAAGGAACTGTTCAAAAACCCGACTATCCTGGCCTTTATCCTGGGGTTAGCCCTGCGTCCGGTGGTCTTTCCCGAGCTGCTAGACATTACGCTGAATGGGTTTGCTTGGTCCATGGTGATGCTGTCCTTGGTGCTAATGGGGATGCGCCTGCAACAGTTGCGGTCTTGGGGCAATCTCAAACCTGCATCAGGTGCTGTGGGCATTCGCATGGTGCTGGTTCCCCTGGTTGTCGGCGTGGCGCTGACGGTCCTAGGGATGGCGGGGCCATCCCGGCTGGTCATGGTACTTCAGGCGGGTATGCCCTCTGCCTTTGCTACCCTAGTGCTTTCGGAAACCTACAACCTGGATCGAGAGTTGGCGGTGACCTGTGTGGGCATCAGTTCTGTTGTACTGTTATTGACCCTACCCCTGTGGCTGTGGGGCTTCTGCACTTGGTAGGGGCACAACCCCTGGGCCTATCCTGCCCCTTTGAGCTTAGAAGCGGGATTCTTTAACACCGTTTTGGGGAACTTGGTTGTTGGCGATCTTGCAGTGATAATGATCACGGAGCAAAGCCAGTGCTTACACTAATAACGGTATGATGCAGGCGGGTTGCAGTATCTTCTTCGGCAATGTTCTTTTTGGAAACGGATTAATTCGGCTATGACTTGGGTTGCAACTGGCTGGAGAGGGGGATCTTTTTCCCGTAGCGGTAAGATCCTGGGATTAGGGGTCTTAGCTCTCGGGATCCTGACAGCCTGTGGAGAGAGTGGACCTCAACTTGGCGGTGGTGGCGGCTCCGAAGGGCTGGAAATTTGGTGGAGCGAGGGCTATTACCCTGAAGAAACAGAGGCCATTCGTCAAGCGGTCAATGACTGGTCTGAAGAAACTGGTACCCCAGTAGAATTACAGTTCTATAGCGAAAAGGATCTGATCCAGCAGAGTGAGCGTGCGATCGCGGCGGGCACCCCCCCTGACATTATTTATGGCTACAGTCTAGATTTTTCCGTGCTGCCCCAATTGGCTTGGCAGGGGAAGCTGGCGGACGTGACAGATGTGCTGGAGCCCGTTAAGACACTCTACAGTCCGGAGGCTCTGGAGAGCGTCTTTTATCAAAACAATGAGGCAGGGGAGCGGAGCTACTACGCTGTACCCATTTCCCAGCAGACGATTCATATTCACTATTGGCAGTCGCTACTGGCAGAGGTGGGGTTAACTGCGGCGGATATTCCCCAGGACTGGGATAGTTTTTGGCAGTTTTGGGCCACAGCCCAGGGTGATCTGCGTGCCAAAACCGGAAATGAGGGGCTCCATGGGCTGGGGTTGCCCATGTCGGTGGCGGCAACGGATACCACCTATACCTTTGAGCAGTTTCTAGAAGCCTATGGTGTGGTCTTGATTGACCCCCAGGGAAATCTTCTTTTGGAGGTGCCCGAAGTACGCGCTGGCATCGTTGCAGCTCTGACGGACTACACTCAGTACTATTTTTCTGGGGATGTGCCCCCCAATGCGACGGAATGGGGGGATCCGGATAATAATGTGACCTTCCTGAGTCGGTTGACGCTGATGACGCCGAATCCAACCATGTCGATTCCGGGCTCCCAACGCCAGGATCCGGTAACTTACAACGAGCAGATGATGACGATTCCCTGGCCCAATACCCCCAGTGGAGAGCCCTTACAGTACATCGCCTCTACTAAACAGGTAGCTATTTTTGCTGATTCTCCCGAGATGGAGGCAGCTAAGTCCTTTGTGGCCTACCTAATCCAGCCGGAGATCCTGGCCCAGTATATTGAAGGAGCCCAGGGACGATTTTTCCCAGTCATGCCAGAATTGCTCCAGGGCAGCTTCTGGACCGACACTACCGACCCCCATACTTCAGTGGCGGCGCAGCAGTTTACCCAGACGCGCCCCTTGCCCACCGTGTACAATCCGGCCTATAGCGAGGTACAGGCTCAGAATATCTGGGGTCAAGCGGTGCGTAGTGTGGTGGTCCAGAACGTTTCCCCTGAGGATGCGACAGATACTGCGATCGCGGCTATCGAGCAAATCTTTGCAGACTGGTAAATCCTGCTAGTAGATCCCGAGGCAGTCAATCCCGAGGCAGCGGTTATGGCTTATTTCTGGCGGCATTCCATCGTAGCCCTAGGGCTAGCGGTCTTGGCTGCTGGAACCGGGACTGATATCAGTCTGGCCCAAGCCCCCGAGTTGGATAGTGCTGAGCGCTCTGAACTTGGGGTTAATCAGGATTCTGTTGCACCCCTGGCAAGCGGCGATCGCGGATCTGCCGTGGCCAGTTTGCAACGGTTACTGACGGCGCTAGGCTATGGCGATCTCATCGATGATGGGGTCTATGGAGCCGAGACTGAAACGGCGATTAGAGTCGTGCAGCAGCGTTATCGCCAATCCCCTACGGGGGTTGCCACCTGGCAAACTTGGGGGGGTTTGTGGGCCAGCCCTTGGCAAGATATCGCCACCGAAACCCTCCCCAGTATGCAGTTTCTGACCGCCGCTGAGACCACGGCTCAATCTGGCCCCGCTCCCTCTCCTCTATGGCTGCTGATAATGCCCGCCATTCCTTTAATTGGCGGAGCCTTAACCTACTGGAAACGCCGTCTGCTAGGCACAACCGCTGCCATGCCCCGCGATGCTCCACCCCCCCGAACCCCGGCAAAAATTATTCGCTACTTTCCCCTGCTAGGGTTAACCGTGGCTAGCACCACTGCCTTTGGCAGCTATATAGCGGTGCGTAGCCGCCTCGTGCCGCCGGTGCAGCAGGAGCTAGAAGCGCTTGCCGATGAACAGGCCCTCGCCCTAGATGCCTGGTTTGAGCAGCAGCGACAGGGCGTGCTGGACGCAGCGACAGCCCCCGACATCCTCCCCCAGATTGAGCAGTTGGTAAGACAGCCCAACCGTCAAGACCCTGAAACCCAGGCCGCCTACGGGGCCTTGTCCACCTATTTAGACGCCCTGGAAGGCTTTGGCAGTTCGACCCTGGCAGTCTCTCTCTTAACCAGTGGGGGCATTGTTGTCTTTGCCACGGACCAAACGCGAGAAGGTCAGTATCAGCCCCTGCAAAATACCACCACCTACTTCACCCGAGAGCAGGCTAATCAGGTGCCCAACCTGTACGTATCGCCTCTGACGAACACCCTGCAAATCACCTTCGCCACCCCGGTTATCGATGATGAGGGACGGCGGCTGGGAGTATTAGCAGTAGATTTGGATCTCACCAGTCTCCATCAACAGATTCAGGACACCGCTGAGGCTAGTCGGGTTGCCATCACAGAACGGCCTTCCCAGACTAGCTACCTTGTAGGGCGGGCGTCCCTGGTACAAAATCAAATCATCTCTGGCGATCTCGATTTTCAGGCCACCTATCCCGACGGTGTGGACAGCTATGGTATTGAAGCCGCGATCGCGGGCGGTAGTGGGGCCGACCTTTACTTAGATTATGATAAAGTGCCCGTCATAGGCGTCTATCGTTGGGCTAGCCGCCACAATCTGGCATTGTTAGTCGAAATTGATCAGGCCGATGTGTTTCAACCGGCCCAACAGATTGCCCGACGGGTTTTTACAATTGGACTGGGTTTGACGGTATTGCTCTCGCTGCTTTTGCGTGGGTTTGGCTCCTCTGGACCGCTTCCCGGCAAAACCGCAGTCTCGACAGTCCCACAGCCTCCAACCCTCGGCGATCCGCCCCAGAGTTCTCCTGAATGAAACTTCTGCGCAAAAGTCTCTTAACCCAGTTGGTGAGTTCCTTCTCCCTGCTGTCCCTCATCACCATTAGCCTGGTGTCCTATAGCGCCTACGGACGGGCTAGGGAGTCTCTCCAAAATGCGGTCTTTGATCGCCTTAATGTTGCCGTTGCCCTCAAGGAATTTGAGCTGAATCAATGGTTCATTAACCAGCGGCAAGAAGTCAGTGTGCTAGCGCGATCCCCCGTAGTCATTGATAATCTGACGCCACTGCTCCCCCCCCAAGGTCCCCTCCTCACCTCACCTGCCGAAGGCGCTCCAGAGGGTGTTCCAGAAACACCAACAGCCCTGGGGGAAGGGGAGGCAGCGGTAGAAGCAGAGCCGCCCACCCCCAATCAGGCGCTTTCTCAATATTTCACCAACGTTCTAGACATCAAACCCACGATTCAGAGCATCGATATCCTCACCAATGGGGGCATCGTTGTATTTTCCACAGATGCCGATCAAACAGGGGTTTACAAAGGTCTAGGCAACAACACAACTTATTTCGAGCCCGACCAAGCAGAGGTTGTGCCCACCATCTATCTGTCTCCGATTACCGGAGAACCCACCATCACCTTGGCCACGCCAATTCTGAATGAGGCCGGAGAGCGGCAAGCGGTTCTGGCCATCACCCTAAATCTAGACGCCATCAATCAACTCATCCGGGAACGCACCGGACTGGGGAAAACGGGTGAAACCTACCTCGTTCAACCCCTAAATCGGGGCAATATCTTTGTCTCCGGTCAGCCTCTAGAACGTGAAAACAGCACCACAGTGACCAGTTTTGGGATTGATCAAGCCATGCAGGGCATTAACGGCATGGATCTCTACGACAACTATGCCGAAGTGCCGGTCATTGGGGTCTATAAGTGGGTTGCGCAGAATAATGTCGGTCTCTTTGCCGAACTATCTCAGGAAGAAGCCTTCCAACCCGCTGTTCTCCTAGCCCGAGATATTTTTCTAATTGGACTGGGCTCCGCCAGTATCTTACTGGTGCTGGTTTATGTGCTAGCCCGATATATCGTGCGCCCTGTGCTGATCATTACCGACACCGCCGCTCGCATTGAAGAGGGCTCCTACGATGTCGCCGCCCTCGATACCGTCAAAACCCGCCTGGATGAATTGGGGCAACTGGCGCGGGTTTTCCAGGGCATGGTTGAGCAGGTTTATAAGCGGGAGCAGCGCCTCAAGCGCCAAGTTGCGGAACTGACCATCGAAATCGACCAGTCTCGCAAGGAGCGTCAGGTGGCAGAGATTACTGAAACCTCCTATTTCCAGGAACTGAGCCAGAAGGCTAAGGATTTGCGTAATCAGCGCAGGGCAAAGGGGGAGGGGAGGAGTGATGGGGTGTGAGGGTGATGGGGTGTGAGGGTGATGGGGTGTGAGGGTAGGGGCGCGGTTTCCGCGCCCAATGCAGGCGGTGACAGGTGACGGAAAGTTTTGAGTTTTGAATTAAATTTCCCGTAGGGGCGCGTTTTCCGCGCCCAATGCAGAGGTTGACAGACAGATGGATCCCGCAGGGGCAATCCCTTGTGGTTGCCCTTATTGCCGGGTGACCCGTGATGGGGCAGGGACGCGGAAACCGCGCCCAATGCAGGCGGTGACCAGGAATAGGGTGAAATTCCCCCACTCCCTAACCCCTAACTCCCACCATCCCGTTCTGAAGCCATTCCAACACCGCCGTATTCACCACTTCGGGGCGCTCGTCGTGGGGACAATGGCCTGTGTCGGGGATGGATTGAAAGGTGACGGCGGACTGGGCTTGGGGATCTTGGCTGAGGCTGCGGTAGATCTCGGCCCCTTGAATGGGGGTCCAGGGGTCATCTTCTCCCCAGAGAACTAAGAGGGGTTGGTGGATCTGGGGCAGCAGATCCTGGGGGCGGGGGCCGGGGGGAGCGGTGACAATGGCGGCAAACACTTTCTGGGCACCGGGGTCACAGGCGGGGCCGTGGAGCATGTCCACCAGCTCGTCGGTGATGGCAGTGCGGTTGCGATAGACCTGGCGCAGAGAGCCCCGAATGCGAAACTTCTGGCGGACCTGATTGAAAATGAAGGGGCCAAAGAGTGGGGAACTGACCAAACGGGTAAAGGTGCCCATCACCAGCCGTAGGGGTGGCGCTAGTTCGTCGGGGCGATGGTTGAGGCCCCCAGCGCAGTTCAGTACGACTCCAGCCTGGGCCATTTCGGGAGCTTGGGCCATCATCATCAGGGCCAGCAGTCCGCCGATGGAGTTGCCGATAAAGACTGCGGGCTGACCGATGTGGGCGCGCCAATAGTCTTGGAGAAGGTCGGTCCAGAGTTCCAGGGAGTAGGCTATCGGGGGTTTATCTGATGCCCCAAAACCCAGTAAATCTAGGGCATGGACTTGGTATCCGGCTGCCGCGAGCACTGGAATATTTTTGCGCCAGTGACCGATGGAGGCTCCAAATCCATGGATGAGGACGAGGGGTTGGCCGCTGCCTTGGGTGGTGTAGTAGACGGTATGGCCGCGCCATTGCCAGGGGTGTTTTTCAAGCTGGTCTAGGGAGATGGCAGGAAAGAGTTGGGCGGTCATAGGACAGGGAAACTAGGGAAACAATACTTTACATATCTTTATCATAGGCCGTTTCCCGAGGCGGGGGGTGATTCAATGGCCTGTCCCTTATCGGATGTCCCAGTGGGATCGCCAAAGCCCGTAAAGCAAGCGGGACAAATGCCGTCGTCGCGCTGGGGCGTCATCCTCCACAATAGGGGGCAGGGGTACGCCCTCTGGCAGGTGCGATCGCACCCATGTCGCCAGTTCTCGCCGCGAAAGGACTTGGTTGGGCCGGAATGGGGCAGCATTCATAGGCTTAAGACTACCCGCTGCGATGGCCCCTTTGGGTCGGTCTCTGACCATCGCGGCAGCTAAATAGCCCCAAGCCCAGTGGCTCCGGGCAACTTGCCCGAGAACCTTGGCGGCTAGAGAAGTATCCTGGGGCGTTTTCCAATTGAACAGCCGCCCTAGGGCCGTGGCCACAACGGCGCAGGTCACTGGAGTACGGGGACGAAAGTGCAAATCGCGATCGCTCATGGTGCAGACAATGCCCACCGTCGCTAAAACTTGAATCGCCTCAAAATCTGGGTCATCATGGCCCACATCGTCAAAGGGAAAAAGGGGCACGCCCGCTCGGGCCAATTGAACCTGCATCTGACCCCGCTGGCGAGGATCCTGACTCAGGGTGTGGAATCCCTGTCCCGTCCGAGTCGCCACCACTGCGGCATGACCCGCCGATTCCCCTAGCCCCCACTGGACAGTAGGCTGCTGCCAGAACGTTTCCCACCGGGGATCGGTAGCGGGCTGACTCATCCGTAGCCAACCCTCCACCCCGATCGGAATCATCGCCGTCAGCGGTAGGGTCATCGGTCGGTAGGGTTGTTGGCGTCGCCGCTGCAACGGCGTGAGGCCCGCCCCCGCGAGGGATCTGCGTCCCTCTCCACGCAAGATGCCCACGCTGTCAGCAAAACAAGTCCCCCGAGCCCCTCGGGGACGATGGGGATGGCGGTGGTCTGGCGTTAGGTTTACATGGGTCGATTCTGGAATCGAGGCATCGGTAGTCAGAATCGTTGAAAGCGCCGCCCCTGCCGTTCCGTCGAGGGTAACGCCACTGTGAACTCGAAAAGGGATCCCCCGCCGCTGCTCCCGAAAGACCACTTGATAGACCCGTCGTTTTCCAGCGGTCTGACTGTAGAGCACGCGCACTGGCACAGCCGGGGAAATGAACATCAGCCCTTGCAGGTCTAGGGGAGATGCGATGGTCTTTGACCGGCCTCTGGCCATCGCATCTCCCCTAGAATCCATTGCCGCCAGTTCCCCACTGGGATGGGCAACCACCAGTCCTTCGGAGCTATTTTCCCTATGACGAAGGGAGTGACTACCCTGCCCAGGGGACTGCCGCTGGGCCTGCTGCTGCCAAAACTGGAGCTGACTGCGAGAAACGGCACAGTCCCAAGGCAGTCCATCAGCAACCATCGTCTCTGGACCCATCAGCCTGCTCTCAGACTCGATCTGGGCTCCAGCACTAGGCTTGACCCAACAGACCCGCCCCCCCAGTTGCAAAATGGCCAAGGTCGCCGTGTAGGCCGCCAGGGTATCCCCTACCACCAAGATGTCGCAGAAGAGGGTTTCGTTAGCCCGAGGGTGAAAGGGCGAAGCCTGGAGCAGAGGGAACACAGGCAAAAATGAGGATACAAAAGGGGGGATCAATACAAATCATATTTCATCAACTGACAGGGGAGGGTGCCATTGTAAACAGGCCAGCGCTGGGAGGATTTCAGGCCAATAGCCTGAGCGAGTTGCTTATTGCCACTGAGGACAAAGGCGGTCCAGCCTTTGAACCGCTGCTTGAGCACATCTCCCAACAAGGCATAGAAGGCCGCCAGATCACTGCCTTTTCCCAACCGCTCACCATAGGGGGGATTGCACATCAAAATACCCGTTGCCGCTGGAGCCTCGACCTGGGACAGATCCTGCTGCTGAAACTGAACCTGATCGGCGACACCAGAACGAAGGGCATTACTACGAGCCTGGATGATAATGTCGCGATCGCGATCGCAACCCCCAATGGGTGTGGCTAGGGTGGTGAGTTGCATTGCCTCTGCCTCCTGCCTGAGCCGCTGCCATAGGGCTGGGTCAAAATCAGGCCAGGTTTCAAACCCCATGCGATCGCGATGCAGCCCTGGAGCCCGGTTCAACGCCATTAAACTGGCCTCCAACGGCAGCGTTCCCGAACCGCAGAGGGGATCAAAAAACGCCTGCTCCGGCGTCCAACCCGTCAGCCGAATCAGAGCTGCCGCCAAAGATTCCTTCAGGGGAGCCAATCCCACCGCTGGCCGATAGCCCCGGCGATGGAGGCTACTGCCGGAACTGTCCAAACTGAGGGTGGCATGGTCCTGATGCAGGTGGAGATTGACCCGCACATCTGGATTGTCCAGCTCCACGCTGGACCGCTCCCCCTGGCGTTGCCGCTGCTGATCCACAATGGCATTCTTCACCTGGAGAGCGGTGAAGTGGGTGTGGTTGAGATCCTGCGTTTTCCCCGTCGCCGTCACCGCTAGGGTGCGATCCGGCGGGACCATCTCACCCCAATCCACCCCCTGCACTCCCTCGTACAAGTCTTCTGCATCTCGACAGGGGAACTCCGCCACCGTCATGAGGATGCGGAAGGGGAGTCGCGCCCACAAATTCACTCGGTACAACAGCGCTCGATCGCCCGCAAAAGCCACCCCGCAAAAACCGGGCTGTACCGATCCGGCCCCTAGTTCTGCCAATTCCTGAGCCGCGATCGCCTCTAGTCCCCGCGCCACCGTCGCAAAATACTGCCCCATCCCCGTCTTTGCCACCCCCAATAATTTCCCTAGTACCGCAGGGCGTAAATCAGCCCACTATTGTCGCACCAGCCCAACATTTTCCGGTCCCCTCTCCCAAGGGGAGAGGGCTAGGGTGAGGGGCCGAGTGTGCCACGATGGAACGGCCAGAGTATTTCCGCCGCCCAGTACTAGTCTCCCATTGCGCCCGTCGTTCTCTAGGTCGATTGTCACAATCCATGAGGGAAGTCGGATTCATGAAGGAAGTCGGATCCTCTTAAAAATCCTCGGCAATGTTAACCCGATCGCCCTCCTGGATATACCCGGCTCCGGCTACTACCACCCGTTCCCCGGCCTGGAGGCCACTGCGGATTTCTACGGGGGCTGCTTCACCGTCAGGGCTGGAGAGGCGAGTTCCGGTTTCAACGGTGCGGGCGATAGTCTGATTCTCAGATCCCACGACAAAGACCCGTAGACTACCGTCGGCCTGGGGTAGGAGGGCGGCGGCGGGCACCGTGAGTCCAGTGCGGCTACCCACCTGAATCTCGGCGGTGAGGAACATGCCCGATCGGAGGCGATTACTGGCGGGAAAGCGGATGATTACCTGGGCGGTGCGGGTGGTGGCATCGACTAGGGGCCGGATTTCCTGAACTGCCCCTGTGGCTCGTACCTGGAGATCGGTGCTGGAGGTGACTATTGCTGGAGCCCCCACCGCCACCCGATCAAGTTGGGCTTGGGGCACCTCTGCTGCCAATTCGAGCTGATTATCTCGAATCAAGGACACCACTGCGCTTCCGGTGGAGGACACATCCCCCACCGTTGCTGGCGGCTCCGCGACGACGCCCGCTGTCGGGGCGCGGACTACGGTGTAGTCCAGTTGAGTTCGCAGTCGTGTCACATCGGCCTCACGGCTGCGAACCGTGGCCTCGGCACTGACCACCGATGCCTGGGCTACCCGCACTGATTCCTGGGCCGTCACTGCTTGGGTGGCGCGGCTATCCAGTTCCTCCGCACTGATGGCTCCCTGGGCTTGGAGAGACTGGTATCGCTGCAAGTTGGTATTCGCTTCTGTGCGGCTGGCCTCGGCTTGGGCTAGGCTAGCGCGTTGCTGCTGCACCTGGGCGCGGGCCACGTCGATTTGGGCTTCGGCCTGCTGGATTTGGGTAACCAGATCTGAATCGTCCAAGATCACTAGGGGTTGCCCTGCCCCTACCTGATCCCCCACTGCGACCAAGACTTGGCGAATTTGCAAGCCGCCAATTTGGGGTGTCACCGTGAGCAGATCCGCAGGCTGGACGGAGCCCGTCACGGTTAAGGTTTCCGCAATTGGCCCGACGGTTACCGCCGCAACCGTTACCGCTTGGGTCGTACCCTGGGCCGGAGCCGCTGGTGACGCCTCCGGGGAGGCCGAATCGGTGCCGACTAAGCGGGTGCCGATCAGTGCGATCGCAAATCCCAGTCCCAGCCCCACCCATAAATTTCGCGATCTGGCCCAACGCCCAATCTGCACCCCATGGGTAGTCTCCATGGGGTCTGCATCTGGGGCAATCTCCATTTCCGGTAGGTGGGTCACAATTTCATCATTCCTGCTTCATCATTCCTGCTGTACAATCCAAGCCCCTTGGCCCAGAACTAGAATAGTCAATTTAGAATATTTACAGAGGATGTTGTGGGATTGCCATCGGCAGTTGCGGGTTTAGGAACGGGAGCGCGCGAGTGGATGCCATTCATCCCGAAAAGCCAAACCTGCCCCAACAGCGATCGCGACAATCACTTGGGCATTCTAAAGCCAGGGATGGGGGGAAATCCCGATTTTACCCCTGCTCTCCCAGTCATCCTCCCGCCCATAGACTTCTCGAACCCGCCGTAACAACGGTGAGAACTGTCGCTATACTCAGTAGCAGTCAAGAGCGGTCAAGGTTCCTGAAAGACGCTGAAGTGTTCTTCGACCCTGCGTTTAGGTGAGCATCGAGCATGTTTAATGCGACCGAGATTCTAATTGCCGACTTTGTAGATAAGCTACGGGCAGGCTACCACCGTACCTACGGTGGCATGAAGCCCGACTATGAAGACATCATTGCCTGGGCAGGCAGCATGGCATTAGAGAATATTGCCAATAGCGATGCCCTTTATCACAATGTTGAGCACACCATCTTGGTTGCCCTAGTGGGGCAGGAAATGCTGCGCGGCAAACACATCCGAGAGGGGGGCGTCAGTTGTGATGATTGGCTGCACTTCATCATCGCCTTGGTCTGCCACGACATTGGCTACGTGAAAGGGGTCTGCCGCGACGATCGCGATCGTGAACATCTCTACGCCACCGGCAAGGGGGAAGAGATGGTAGAACTACGCCCCGGCTCCTCCGATGCCTCCCTCACCCCTTACCATGTTGATCGGGGTAAGCGCTTTATCGAAGAACGCTTTGGGGGCAACCGCATCATTGACGCCGAATGCATCAAGCGCAATGTGGAATTAACCCGCTTCCCCGTCCCTAAGGAAGAGGATCACCAGGATACCCGCCGTTTCCCCGGACTGGTGCGGGCTGCGGATCTGATTGGGCAGTTAAGCGATCCCCGCTACCTGAAAAAGATTGGGGCGCTGTTCTACGAGTTTGAAGAAACAGGGCAGAACAAGTACCTGAACTACCAGCACCCCGACGATCTCCGCCGCAACTACCCTAAGTTCTACTGGAATGTGGTTCATCCCTACATCCAGGATGGGTTGCGGTATCTTTCCCTAACCCAAGAGGGCAAGCAGATCATCGCCAACCTCTATTCCAATGTGTTTATGGTGGAAAACGAAAACACCATTGTGGCAACCTAATTCATACCCTAATTCACCGTAGACCCTGGCATGATTTGGTGGCAAAAGCTTCAGAAAAACCCGCTGGCCCGCTTAGGAGCAATCATCCTACTGGTGTTCTATGGGGCGGTTATTGCCGCAGAGATGATCGCTCCCTATGATCCCTACACCTCCAATATAAATGCGTCGCTGCTGCCACCAACCCAAATCTATTGGCGCAACCAGGTGACGGGAAACTGGATTGGTCCCCACGTTTATCCCACCACCCAAGGCCCCGTTTCCTTAGAAACCGGAGCGAGGCAGGTGACCGTAGAATTTGACCAGCCCTCCCCACTACGTCTGGGGGTCAAGGGATCGGAGTATCGCTGGTTGCAGATCCAGTTGCCCTTGCCCACCCGCTTGTCTCTCCAGCAGCCCGGTTTTGAAGAAATAGAACTGTTTCCGGGCTTTGCTGGGAACCGTCACCTGTTTGGCACCCTTGGTCCAGGGCGCATTAACCTTCTGGGCACCGATGGGCAGGCTCGGGATCAATTTAGTCGCTTGATCTATGGCGGGCGCATTAGCCTTTCCATTGGTCTGGTGGGCATCGTGCTGTCCTTTCCCCTGGGGCTGGTAGTGGGGGGATTGGCGGGCTATTTCGGGGGCGTAGTGGATGCCGTCCTGATGCGGTTAGTGGAGGTGATTATGACGATCCCAGACATTTACCTGTTAGTGGCCCTAGCGGCGGTGCTTCCCCCAACCCTCAGCAGTGCCCAGCGGTTTCTGCTGATTATTTTGATCACCTCCTTTGTGCGCTGGACTGGGCTAGCCCGTGTGATTCGGGGACAGGTATTGTCCCTCAAGTCCCAAACCTATGTGCAGGCATCTCAAGCCATGGGGGGCAAAGCCTTTTACATTATCCTGCGCCACATTTTGCCCCAGACCGCCAGCTATGTGATTATCTCCGCCACCCTGGCCATACCCGGATTTATTCTGGCGGAGGCGGTTCTGAGTCTGATCGGATTGGGGATTCAGCAACCCGATCCCTCCTGGGGAAATATGCTATCTCTGGCCACCGATGCCTCTATTTTGGTGCTCCATCCCTGGCTGATTTGGCCCCCGGCGCTGCTGATTGTCTTAACAGTTCTGTCCTTTAATCTGCTGGGGGATGGGCTGCGGGATGCTTTGGATCCCCGGAGTTTGCGGTCCTATGATTAGACCCTGGCGCGTCCAGAAGGCTTCCGTTTGGGACACCTGGAACACCAGTGCTGATGTCTCAGCAGGGCGGTTTTCTGCCCAGAGACAGACCTTTGGGCTCAGGAAGCGTTGGGGGACAAAATCGGCATGGCCTTGGCTATTGCGGGGGATACTCCTCGGGGTGATTTTTCTGGGACTCTCGGGCTGCGGAGTGGGGAATGGCCCGCCCCAGGATATTGTGGTCGCTGCGGTGGAGCGGCAAGCTCAGTTCAATCAGCAAACCCTGTGGCAGGGGATTGGCGGCGGGTTTGAAGCTCCGACCCTGGTGGTAGACCGGGTTAAACCCAATCGGACGCGGCGGCTGACTCTGGCGGGGGGGCCTGCCTATGCGGTGACAGGAACCTACCGCTTTTTTGTGCGCTATTCGTCTCGTCAAACTAGCCCGTCGCGGGTGCCTTTTGAGGTGCTGGTGCAGCCTCTGGGGGATGGGGAGATCTGGCAATGGCTGCATCCAGTTGCTGAAGCGGCGAAAATCCAGGGAATCAACGGCATTCAGGACATGAAACGCCAGCGCGATCGCACTTGGCAGGGGGAAGTTTTACGGCGCGATCGCGCCGTCGCGCCGTAACGGCACCCAATGGGAAAGTACTGAATGATCCAGAAAGTGACCAGTCAATGTAGCAATAGCCACCAAAACAACTTTTGTGTGTGGGCCATGAAGCTGCCCTCACATTCCCTGAAGATTCCATGAAGCGTGACCTATAAGCTTGAAGCCCATAGGAAAGTTGTGGTGAAATTACATAGGTGCTGGAATATTTCTCTACATTCCCACTCCAAATAGCCCAAATTTCATCCGTATTTCAGCTGTAGAGATTTCAGGCCATATTAGATGGTCGAAGATCGTATCGCCTTTGAAGGAGAGAATTAGTCCTGATTACTGGTCAAGTATTACGGTATTTGACCGTACTGCATAATTTTTTCACTTCCAAAGTGATATCAATTCGGAGCCGAACATAGATGAACCGTGATGACAGTTATCTCGCCTGTCTTAGACAGTCAAGCTAACTCCACCACGTTCCTTGAATTTTCTCGATCACCCTCCTTAGCATTCATCCCAATTCCTTGGCTACAGCACACCAAGGGGTTGGGACAATTTTCGTATAGGCTTTAAGCCTTTGCATCTATCACCATAACCGGTTAAAAACCATGCTGGATATTGAATCGAGTATTTATACTCGTCTTGGTGAATCAACAGATTCTGGGCCTTCATCCTCTTTTTTAAGTGCCACAGAACCAGTGATTCTGGAATATGAAAATAGCTCAGAAAATTTGTTATTTACTCATCCAGCTATTTCGAGTCTGGATGTAGCTCAGACCCATGCCATTACCGTAGCTATCCCCACCTATAATGGAGCCCAGCGATTACCCAGAGTCCTAGACCAGTTGCGATCGCAGATAGACCTTGACAACATTATCTGGGAAGTAATCGTTGCCGATAACAACAGCACAGACGAAACGGCCACAGTTGTTCGCACCTACCAACAGGATTGGCCTGCCCACTCCAGCCTCCGCTACTGCTTCGCATCTGAGCAGGGAGCCTCCTTTGCCCGCCAACGAGCCGTTGAATTGGCCCGTGGTGAGCTGGTAGCCTTTCTAGATGATGACAATATTCCCGATCTGGATTGGGTAAAACAAGCCTACGAATTTGCCCAAGGTCGCCCAGAGGTAGGAGCCTTTGGTAGCCAGATCCATGGTGAGTTTGAAGGCGAGGTTCCCTCTGAGTTTGGAGAACTTTCATGCTTCCTGGCGATTACGGAACGGGGAAATGAGCCCCACTACTATGATCCCAAGTCCAAAGTCCTTCCCCCTGGAGCCGGCTTGGTGGTACGTCGGCAAGCTTGGCTGGATAATGTACCTAAGCGTCTATTTCTCAATCACAAAGGGAAGGATGCAGGACTAGCCAGTGAAGACCTAGAGGCTATTCTCCATATCCAAAAAGCAGGATGGGGAATCTGGTACAACCCTACCATGGTGGTCCATCATCAAATTCCCAATGGGCGTCTCAAGCAAGACTATCTGGTCAAACTATTTCGCTGTGTTGGCCTCAGTCGCTTTTATATCCGCATGCTGGGGGTCAAAGATTGGCAACAGCCCTTATTGGTACCCGCCTATATTGCCAATGATCTGCGGCGGCTCGCCCTACATTGGCTCAAGCAGCGATCTCACCCTGACGCTCCTTTGGTAGCGGCTTGTAAACAGCAGTATTTGACAAGCACTTTGGCTAGTCCCCTCTTTTTATTGAAGAAAGCCTCCCAGGATGCTTGGCAACATTTTACGGCTACACCATCGGCAAATCGAGATCTCTGGTTGACGCGCTTGACCCAGGCGTTTGAGCAGGATCAATTCCAGCTTTATAGTCAATCAGTCATGACGGTGGATGGCAGAGAAACTCCCGCCCAAGCCCAGGCTGAGATCCTGCTGCGGGTAGTCGCCACGACTGATACTGGTGAGTCTCAACTGCTGCTACCCAGGTATTTCATGGTGGCAGCGACTGAGTTGGGCTTAACTCGCACCCTGGATTATTGGGTGATTCGGAAGTTTTTTTCAACCCAGGCAGGGGCATCTACGGCTAGCCTCTGGAAGGCTGAAGACAACCTAGCCAATCCTAGTAGGGTTTACTCCCTAAACCTAACGCCTGCCAGCCTCAGTGATTCCCGCTTTGCCCCCTTTATTGCGGACCAACTGACCCGTTCAGGTCTACAGCCCAAGACCCTTTGTTTTGAAATTCCAGCAGCAGCGCTTGTAACCCATTCTCATGCGGCTATTCGACGTATCCATGAGTTGAAAGAATTGGGGTGCCAGATCGTCATTGACGATTGTCTTCAGCCTGCCCACTTGAGACAACTGCCAACAACGCTCCCCATCGACTACTACAAACTTAGTGGTCAACTGCTCCAATCTAGGAAAGCTCAACCTTCCCATGGTGTTAGCCAGACGCTAACAGGGATGACCCAATGGGGGGTGGCCCGTAGCATTCAACCAATCATTAAGGGAGTAGAGACCCTATCCATGCTGCATCAAGTGCAACAGATAGGTATTCCCTACGCTCAAGGCTATACTTTGGCCAAGCCGCAACCACTCCACCTCGAAGGTCAGGTGTAAGTATGACGGAATTCACAGTAGCGATTCCCACCTTCAATGGAGCTAGCCGCATTATTCAAGTGCTGGATCGATTGCGATCGCAGCAAGATATCGAGTCTCTACAGTGGACAGTCATTGTGGTAGACAACAACAGCACCGACAACATTGCTGAGGTTCTGGAAACCTATAACAGCCAACACCCTCTCCCCTACGACCTTATCCACATCATCGAAAAGCAGCAAGGCGCAGCCTTCGCAAGACAAAAAGCGATCCAGGTTGCCTCCAGTAACTGGGTAGGATTCCTAGATGACGACGTCCTTCCCGCCCCCCACTGGGTCGCAAAGGCCATCGAATTTGCCCAACAAGCGACAAACATTGCCGTATTTGGGGGACAAATTCACGGCGACTTTGAAGTGTCACCCCCAGAAAATTTTGGCCGGATTCAGTCCTTTCTGGCTATTCGTGAACGTGGCAATAGCCCCCATCAATACGATCCCGTTCAGCTTATCCTGCCCCCCTCAGCCGCCTGGGTTGTACATCGTCAAGCATGGTTGGCCGCTGTCCCTCCCTGCCCTACCCTCAGCGGCAGAGTCAAAGGCTCCATGGTACAAGGGGATGACTATGAGCCTTTGTTGTATCTACATCAAGCTGGTTGGGAAATTTGGTACAACCCCACTATGCATGTTCATCATCACATCCCGAGTTGGCGACTAGAGCGAGATTATCTTATGGCTCTAAGTCGTGGCTGTGGTCTCTGTATTTGTAGCCTACGGATGATGAATACCTCCCTTTGGCAAAAACCCATTGTTTTTGCGAAGATTACTATGGGATCCCTTAAGCGTCTTTGCCGGCATTGGATACAGTATCGCAAACAAACTAAATTCGACTTAGTTCTCGCCTGTGAGCGAGCCTTTTTCACAAGTAGCTTCTTAAGTTCATTCTATTTTGTTTGGAATAAAATCATGCCAAAGCAACATCAATTATCAGCCACCAAAAAATCATACTAGTTGGCTTTTTAAAACTTCTTAGCACATAGGTGTATTAAATCATGGGTGAACCGGTTTTAGCGATTGGCCTAGATGCTGCCGATCCCCAACTCTTAGAAGAGTGGATGGACGCTGGACATTTGCCTAATCTCAATAGAATCAGACAACAAGGGAGCTATGGTCGCCTTGGTAACACAGTAAATTATAATAACATTCCCACAGAAACGTCATCTACCGAGCGTTTATGGGTCATGTTTAGTACTGGTTGCTTGCCCAATAAGACAGGATATTGGAGTCCAGTAAAGTACTCTCCTCAGGATTATAGTGTCGAACATGACACCATCCACGGAGCTTACAACTTCAAGGAATTCTCCCCCTTCTATGCTCTAGGTCAAGACTATAGGGTTGCCACCTTTGACATTCCAGTATCTGCTCTTTCCGATAACCTTAATGGTCTTCAAATTTTAGGATGGGGGGGCCATGCTCCCCATACGCCCAGTCATTCATTACCAGCAGATTTATTGCCAGACATCATTCAACGCTACGGTAAAAATCCACTGCTGCACCAAGATTATGGCAACTGGTGGGATCAGTCCTATCGCGATCGCACTCAAAAAGCTCTCCAGGAAAGTATTACTAAGCGTATTGCAATCTGCAAAGAACTGCTACAGAAAGAAGCTTGGGATTTGTTTATAGCTGTCTTTGGAGAAACCCATACTGCTGGCCATGACTTCTGGCATCTCAGTCAACCCGACCACCCTCTACATCAAAGACAAGAAGGGCAGGCAGATCCCCTTTTAGCCACCTTTCAGCAAATCGATCAGGGCATTGGTGAGTTAGAAGCGCTTATTCCCGAATCTGCTCACTTGCTTGTATTTGCTGTCCATGGCATGGGTAACAATGTCACAGATATGTTCAGTATGACTTTCTTGCCCGAGTTTTTGTACCGATACAACTTTCCTGGTAGTTACGGTCTTGCTCGTGGCAATGTCAATCGCCAACCCCCAGCGATCAACTTCAAACCCCACCGTAAAAGTTGGTCAGGAGAAGTCTGGCAAAAACGATATGACTCTAATCCCCTAAAACGTTGGCTGATGCCCTGGATCCCCAGTAAGTTTGATCACTACCTAAAGTCAGACACGACTCCTGAGCTAACGTCGCCCTATATTCTACGCCAACAGGGAATTGCTCTAAATTGGATGCCAGCCTTGTGGTACAAGAACCTTTGGCCCAAAATGAAGGCATTTGCCTTGCCAGCGTTTGCCGCTGGACATATTCGCATTAACTTGAAAAATCGGGATAGCCAAGGAATCGTTCAGCCCCAAGACTATGAAGCTCTATGCAAGGAAATCACAGATCACCTGCACCAGCTTAAAGATGGCCGCACAGGTCAACCCATTGTCCAGAAAGTCGTTAGAACTCGAAGTTACGAAAATTGTCTGAGTAATGACAGTACCCTACCCGATGCCGACTTAGTGGTGCTGTGGAGAGATCAACCCAGTGATGTCGTAGATAGCCCGGAATTTGGACGTATTGGGCCACTGACTTATTACCGGACTGGTGGCCATCGTCCCGATGGCTTTTTGATGATTAAGGGGACAAAGGTCAAAGCAGGGCATAGGTTCGCTAATGCTCAAATTATTGATATTGGCCTAACTATTCAACATCTCCTCAAGGCTAAAATTAGCTCCACAGTAGATGGAAAATCCCTACTAAAATCCGAGACAAAACCTTGTTAAATACTGCCACCATTAACGCTGACATAACAATCCCATTTGATTTCCGAAGACCTTCGTAGCGTGGGAGAAGTGAAGCGTAACCCACAGAGAAAGAGGCTTACTGAAGACTCATGCAGGATAGCTATAGCCATTATCACTGAACAGGAGAAGCGTCAAGATGCTAGCCAAAATTAAGCAAAAGTTGTATGGATTGTCTAATGACATTTTGTATCGTTTCGATTTAGCCATAAATAGTAAGAATCTACCTCTGCTTTCCAAGGCTGATCTCAATATAGTTGATCAACTTAAGAAGGAAGGGGTAGTGATGACCTCTTTGGAAGATTTGGCAATTCCTCTGACACCTCAGCTCAAAAAAGCTGCTAGTTATCTAGTGGAAGATCTAGAGAATAACGGAGTTACTACTCCACCTTCACAAAATAAAAAAGAAGCTTTTAGCCACTCCTTGCCAATTGATCCCATAAAGATTTCCCAAGAACACCCGGAAATCTTTCTTTGGGGATTGGAAGAACGAATTCTCGATATTCTAGATTATTATATCGGCGTTCCTAGCGTTTGCCATGGCGTTAATATACGCCGAGATATTGTTGATGGAAAACAAATCGGAACTCGTTACTGGCATATGGATGGAGAGGATCGAAATGTTGTCAAGATTATTATTTACTTGAGTGATGTGGATCATCACTGTGGGCCATTTGAATATATACCTAAATCCCTTACTCCCTCCTACAAAACCTTTAAGAATATAAATTACACTATCACCAATGAGGATATGGAGAGAGTTATTCCCGCTTCTCAATGGCGACAATGTATAGGTAGAGTGGGCACAGTGATTTTGGTTGATACCGGCCAGGTTTTTCATCATGGAAAGATTCCTGAAGCTGCGAGGACAGCTATTTTCTACGGCTATACCTCCCATCGACCTAAACGGCCTGAACTCTGTCAGTCTTCATCTTTCCGGAAGGGCTTACCCTATTTTACCCACCCTCTTTCTGAAAGACAACGAAAAGCAATATGGCATAGTCAAGATTTACCTTCTAATACGTTCTACTCAGAAGAATCATAGTTTCCAACGGATTAAGCTAAGAAATCAGTATCCAAGTCGTTGATCTCTTCAAAAACAACAACTATTACCCACAGACAAATTTACAATGGTTCATCAACAAAGCTTGAAATCCGATCAACTTACTAAAACTACAAAGCCTAGCCAATCGACACCTGCACTAGCAATCGCTAGTACTTTCACTATTGAACCGATCAGGAATTCTCTCAATTTTTGGATCGAGGAATTATCTCTATCTCTAAAGATCAGTTTTAGTGGGTACAACCAGATTTTTCAGGAGCTAATCGATCCGAATAGTTTATTCTCTAAAAATGCTCATGGTTGCAACGTTATTTTAATTCGTCTGGAAGATTGGCTCAGAGATCATTCGAATTCTGACATTGACATCATAGAGGAAGATCTTAAACGCAACATTGATGATTTGTCAGCAGCCTTGGTTTCGTCTTCTAGCCGGTGTCAGGCTCCACATATTGTCATATTTTGCCCTCATACTCCCTTTGGAGAAGCCAGAAATTCTGAAAGTATAAATTTGCTAAATAATATATCCTTTTTGGCAATTGAAAGGATTAAGTCTATTGATGGTATCTATGTCATCACAGCCACCAACATTCATCACTGGTATCCATGTGTCAATTATTATAATCGCCGCACAGACGAATTAGGACACATCCCCTTTACCCCAGAGTATTTCTCTGCCTTAGGCACCACAATTATTCGCAAATATCAATCTCTAACCTGTAGTCCCTACAAGGTAATTGTGCTTGACTGCGATCAAACTCTATGGAAAGGAGTTTGTGGAGAAGATGGGCCTCAAGGTATTGTCATCGATCCAGCGCGTCAATTTCTCCAAGAATTCATGGTCAAACAGACAGAACAAGGAATGTTGATCAGCCTATGCAGTAAAAATGTAGAGGAAGATGTTATTCGAGTTTATGATGTTCGCTCAGATATGCCTTTGCAAAGAGAGCATATCGTAGCCTGGCGAATTAACTGGCAACCTAAATCAGAAAATATCAGATCTCTAGCGCAAGAACTGAATTTAGGACTCGATAGTTTTATTTTTATCGATGATAATCCAGTGGAATGCTCGGAGGTAATGGCTAACTGTCCTGAAGTATTAACCCTACAGTTACCTCAGAAAATTGATGAAATCCCCAATTTCTTAGAGCATGTCTGGGCTTTTGATCATTCCAAGGTGGCTACAGGAGCTGATTTGCAGCGAACCTTAATGTACAAACAAAATCTAGAACGTGAGCGTGTTCGTAGCCAAGCTTTGGATTTTGAAGAATTTCTAAATGGTTTGGATCTCCAGGTTTCGATCTTGCCAATGAAACCTAATCAACTTGTTAGAGTGGCTCAGTTAACGCAACGCACTAACCAGTTCAACGCTACAACTATTCGACGCTCCGAATCCACAATTCAACAGCTTTGTGCCCAAGGAGGGTATCAATTCTTGACAGTGGATGTTAAAGATCGCTTTGGAGATTATGGCTTAGTTGGTACTGTGATTTATGGAATTCAGAATAGCAGTTTGGAAGTTGATACCTTTCTGCTAAGTTGTCGTGTCCTTGGGCGAAGTGTTGAATATCGAATGCTAGCTGAACTGGGAAGAATTGCCCTTGAACAAAACCTTGATAGAGTTAATATACCCTATATTTATTCTGCCAAAAATCAACCTCTAATAGATTTTCTAAACAAAATTGGTGGGGAATTTTCTCTGTCGACATCCCAGGGAATAATTTTTAGCTTTCCCGCAGACTATGCCAGATCGATAAAATTAACTTCTGATGATGATCAACCTATTATAAAGACGAGTAAAGAGTCGCAATCAGAATCCTCTGTCACGCTAAAAGCAGAGGATAGTGAATCTAATCCTATGGATAAAATCTCACCATCCTCTCATATTGATAAGATTAGCGCTATCGATAGAGTGGCTAATTGTCTATCCCAACTAGAAGCCATCCATGCTGCGGTTGAGAAGTATCGCAAAGGGTTATGCCTACAATCTCGCCAACAAAAAGATCCACCTCGTAATCAGGTTGAGAGCGCACTAGTGGAAATATGGGGAAAGGTTCTTGGTCTTGAGCAAGTTGGCATTCATGAAGATTACTTTGATATTGGAGGAGATTCATTGCTGGCTGTCAGTTTATTTGTGGAGATCGAGGATGCTTTTCAAAAAAAGCTTCCCATGACGGTGTTATTAGAATCTCCTACCATAGAGAAACTTGGTAGAAAGATCCTGGAAACAGAGACTATCCAAACATCCTGGCCATCTCTCATTAAACTAAGATCGAATGGTACTGGCCCCTCTCTTTTCATGGTTCACGGCGGTTTTGGTGATGTACTTGGGCTAGTTACCTTGGAAAAGCATTTGGATACTAATTATTCTTTCTACGCTTTACAGGGTATTGGGCTAGATGGCATTCAGAACTTGCCCCCATCTATTGAAGCAATAGCTAGCTGCTTCATTGACGAGATTAAATTGGTACAGCCTCAAGGCCCTTATTTTCTGGGAGGCCAGTGCTCAGGGGGTACTATCGCCTATGAGATGGCTCAACAGCTTCAACAAGGAGGAGATCACGTTGAATTTTTAGCCCTCTTAGATACCCCTTATCCTCCATTGACAAATTACTTTGCTGAGCGCCTCCGCTTTTATCAAAGTAATCGGCCTCTACTTTATCAACCTAGTCAAGCCTTATACTATGTCTTCACCTGCTTTAACCTGCGTTGGAAGGTGGCTTACCATATACGACAGTTTCAAAGGAGGAGCTTGAAAGAAAAGCGAGAATATCTATATAGTTATGGTCAGCGTTTTGTTAAAGTTTTAATCAAGAAAATGCACTTACCACTTCTCAATAAAAAGAGAGATCCCCATCCCTTTCCCGTGCAAAACAATTTGGCTATGGGAGATAGCGAGGCAACAGTTCCATCACTAGGGTCTACAGTACAGACGAACTCCGATTCAGAGATCAATACAATTTCTGGTTCTTCCCTCTTCCCTCGCCATAGTTCAGATCGAAAACACGCCCTTATAAAGCATCGTTTTTTTGAGGATTTGAATCAGGCGCTATCGATTTACAAGCCTAAGCCCTATGATGGTAAAATAGCCTACTTCCTACCTTTATTAAATAGCTATGCAGCAACATGTTCTCCTAAGAATTGGCGAGCTTTCTTTCCCCATGATAAACCTGTGTCAGCTTTCCCAAGTTTAAGCTTGGGTTGGGATAAAGTGGCGAAAAAAGGACTGGAAATACACGAGTTTGAGGGCACTCATATTGGCATGATTCGCGAACCACAGGTGAAATTATTGGCGGAGAAGATCAACTCCTGTCTAAATTTGGATGCGACAGAGTTATTTGATTAATTAAAGAATGATGTCATTGCACCAAGTTTTGTGTTTTTCCAGCTTTACTAAAAACTCGAATAGGAGACATAAAGATTGAAATTTAGTTGTAGGGTACTTCCTTTCTGGGTGAGGTGCAGTCTATTCCCTGAAATAAAGGTTTTTAGAACTTGTTTTACACCTCAAGTATAGAGGCTTAGTAATGCAGGAAAATCCTGAAAGCTTTGATATATAAGAGATTTTATGAAACAACGATTTCTGAGATGTGTCCATATATGGGTACTGAATCAGCGAATCCAGGGCATTTCAGCGTTCGCTTCTGCATATCACATCGTCTCATTATAGACGCGCTTGAGTTTTCTGTACTACTCGGAGATAGAGGCCATCTATGTTTGTTTTTATTATTCCTTTTAGAAGTCAATATACAACTGACAACTGGTCTCAAGCTTGTGCTTTTCTACAGCGTACATTGACTTCAATCTGCAATCAAACAGATCAGGACTTTAAGGTTTTAGTGGTTTGCAGTGAGATTCCTGATGGAGTAATAAAAAATCCTAAAATAGACTTTATTAGATCTACTCTTCCTATTCCAAACAGCTTTCAGGAAAAATGCAAGGATTCCAAGATTAAGACTCGTATTGGCATTTTCTATGCTCAGTATCTCAATCCAAGTTTTGTCATGAGTGTTGATGCGGATGACTTAGTGAGCAATAGATTAGTAGAGTATACAAAGAAAAATTTTAAGGGTCAAGGGTTATTTTTCGACAAAGGTTATTTATACGTTGAGGGAGAAAATAAGGTCTTCTTGAAAAGAAAAGATTTTTATAAATGGTGTGGAACCTGTAATATTTTTAGATTTGGAATCTTTGATATCCCTGAGAGTACTGAATTCAATTATTTTTCTGAAGAAGTTATGGCTAATACCTATTGCCTCCACCATAGTACCGCCCCTAAGTTACTCATGGAAAAAGGTATGTCAATGGAACCCCTCCCGTTTCCAGGGGCAATTTATTCTATTGATAATGGCATCAATGTCAGCTCAGCAAGCAAGAAAAAACTGGCCGTCAATAATCCATTAAGGCTCATTAAAAGGGTGCTAGTAAATTACAGATTTCTGACACATTCTATTAGAGATGAATTTGGTATTTGGAACTGAAGGCACCAATTTCTATTCTTGATTTTTGAAGATAGGACAGGAATTTTGATCTATCCAAAATCCATCCAATCAAGATACCTGGTCCATGGATCTTAATGCTTCACGAAGGAGTGCTGGAGGTAGTAATATATTGTTGAACTTCGTAGTAACAGACGTGACAAAAATATAGGGCGAGGTTAGATGATCCGAAAATTTTTGTTGCATCTTCCAGCATAATGGGTAGTCCTCTACCAGTCATAGGATAGGAGTCAGCTAGCCCTGAAATCAGAAAGAATACACCTGAGATACATAGAATGGCATAGGGTGTTCGCTTGATCTCTCGACGAAAGTAATAAATGAATAGGAAGGCTAGGATGGCATAGGTGGAGTATACTAAAATTTTGGGGATGCCCAGATAAATGGATAGCATGAGCTTAAATCTAAACGCTTCATCTAGTAGTACTGCACCCAGCAAGACACCGGGATAGAGGAGAAAATAACGCTCACTTAATCTTTTATGGATCGTTTTTACCTTGATTAAGGTGAAGCTAAAAAGGCATATAAATGAGGCGGCGGACCAAAGCAGAATGGATAAGCCGGGGAAGATGCCAATCTGAGGACTTCGAGCACTGAAAGGCTGCTCGAAAGCTCTTAATATGTAGTTAGCCCCAGCGATATGGGCAGAAGTTCCTACAATTCTAGAGAATAGAATATAAGCCGCTATCCCTGAAAATATTATTAGTAGTAAGACATTTGCAGTTAAGAAATATCGATATTTTTTGAAGAGAGTCTGGACGGAAATCGTCATCGTTCAATTAGCCGAGAGATGGTTCTGCTATTGTAATTCCTTTAGGATGGAGGAGTGTTAATACAGAGGGATGATGGACTGGCGAGAGGTAACGGGAAACTGGCTGTGGGTACCGCCCCAGCCGAAGGCAATTGTCCATTTCTTGGGGGGGGCATTTGTGGCATCGGCTCCCCACTTGACCTATCGCCTGCTGTTGGAGGCGCTGGGTCGGCAGGGATATCTGATTGTGGCGACGCCCTTTGTGAATACCTTTGACCATCGTGCGATCGCGCACGAGGTGGCGATTACCTTCGAGCAAGCGCTGTATTATTTGCAGAATCGGGGCTTTTCGCCGCGATCGCTACCCATCTACGGACTCGGTCATAGTATGGGGGGGAAGATTCATCTACTCCTGAGCAGTTTAGGGAGGCTAGAGCGAGCCGGTAACGTGCTGATGGCCTTTAACAACTATTCTGCCCGCCGCTCGATTCCGTTGCTAGAGCAGTTCACGTCTTTCTCGCCCCAGTTCAGAGAGATGGAGTTTACCCCTTCTCCGGCGGAGACCTTGGCGCTGGTGCGCGATCGCTATTCTGTTCGCCGCAACCTACTGATTAAATTCAGCCGTGACGACATTGACGAAACTCGTGTCCTGGGGACGGTGTTGATGGACAAATTTCCCCAGTTGACGACGATTGAGCGCCTCCCTGGTACCCACACCACACCCCTAGCCCAAGCGGTGCCTTGGCAACCCGGCAGTAGCTTCACCGCCTTGGATGCCCTAGGTCAGTTTGTGCAGCAAGAATTCAACCGAGATATGACTCGACTGCGGGATCAAATCCTGTTGTGGCTGACTTGAAGGAGACGCATTTCGGCGGATTTCTATTCTTGGGGGAGCGGCGGTTAGAAACCGCTAGAAACCGCATCCAGACAACATCAGGTCGGGCATCAGTTCGGGAACCCGTACAGTTCAGCGAGTTGCTATCGCCGGACTAAGCGCATAGATTAGCACTCAGGACGTGAGAGTGCTAACGCAAGTTCGGAACAGTTCCTAAAAGCCTGGTTCCGGCTCGCCGTTGACATCACGATCTCAGTGTAAGGAATTTTTGGAGAGTTGTTTAGTATGGCTGCTGTAACCCTGAGCGCGTCCGGTGTCACTCCCCTGGGCGATCGCGTATTGATCAAGGTCAGTGCATCAGAAGAGACCACCGCTGGGGGCATTTTGCTACCCGATACCGCCCGTGAGAAGCCTCAAGTGGGCGAAATCACCGCTGTTGGCCCTGGCAAGCGCAACGATGACGGTACCCGTCAGGCCCCCGAAATCAAAGTGGGCGACAAGGTGCTGTATTCCAAGTATGCGGGCACCGAAATCAAGCTAGGTACCGACGAGTACGTGCTCCTGTCGGAGAAAGACATCCTAGCTGCCCTGGCCTAGTGCTCAGTCAATTAATGATTGACGGGTGACCGAAATCCTGGAGTTTAGTTGGGGTTGAATTTTGAGGGTCTTCGACCCGTCAAAATTTTCCTGACGGAACACTAGGGACGTTTGGAGTTGTGAAGAGCGAGTTTTGATCTGAGGGCTGGCCGCAACATATCGGCCCTCAACCCTCGACACCCCAGCATTCACAACCCGGCCCTATCGCGACATCGCTACTTTTTCTAGTTTCAACCTATCTGGAGACGATTTAACCCATGGCTAAACGTATTGTTTACAACGAAGATGCTCGTCGCGCCCTAGAGCGCGGCATGGACATGCTGGCGGAAGCCGTCGGCGTCACCCTCGGTCCTAAGGGCCGCAACGTGGTGCTAGAGAAGAAATTCGGCGCACCCCAAATCGTCAATGATGGCGTCACCATCGCCAAAGAAATCGAACTCGAAGACAACATCGAGAACACTGGCGTTGCTCTGATTCGTCAGGCCGCTTCCAAAACCAACGACGCCGCTGGGGATGGCACCACCACCGCTACGGTGCTGGCCCACGCCATTGTCAAAGAAGGGCTGCGCAATGTCGCCGCCGGAGCTAACGCCATCTCCCTGAAGCGCGGCATCGACCGCGCCACCGGATACTTGGTGGAAGAGATCGCTAAGCTGGCTCGCCCCGTAGAAGACTCCAGCGCCATCGCCCAGGTGGGTACCATCTCCGCCGGAAACGACGAAGAAGTGGGCCGGATGATTGCTGAAGCTATGGATAAGGTGGGCCGTGAAGGTGTCATCTCCCTGGAAGAAGGGAAGTCCATGACTACCGAACTGGAGATCACCGAGGGGATGCGCTTCGATAAGGGCTATACCTCCCCTTACTTCGCCACCGACACCGAGCGTATGGAAGCGGTGTTGGATGAGCCCTTCATTCTGCTCACCGACAAGAAAATCACCCTGGTACAAGACCTCGTTCCCGTGCTGGAGCAAGTAGCCCGCGCTGGTCGTCCCCTGGTGATCATCGCTGAGGACATCGAGAAGGAAGCCCTAGCTACCCTGGTGGTGAACCGCCTACGGGGTGTGCTGAATGTGGCTGCTGTCAAAGCTCCCGGCTTTGGCGATCGCCGCAAGGCCATGCTAGAAGACATGGCTGTGCTGACTGGTGGTCAAGTGATCAGCGAAGACACCGGCCTCAAGCTGGAAAGCACCAAGCTGGAAATGCTGGGCAAGGCCCGCCGCATCACCATCACCAAGGATTCCACCACTCTAGTGGCGGAAGGTAATGAGAAGGATGTCAAGGCCCGTTGTGAGCAAATCCGTCGTCAAATCGAGGAAACTGAGTCCTCCTATGACAAAGAGAAGCTCCAAGAGCGTCTGGCTAAGCTCTCCGGCGGTGTGGCCGTGATCAAGGTCGGTGCTGCGACGGAAACCGAAATGAAGGACCGTAAGCTGCGCCTGGAAGATGCCATCAACGCCACCAAGGCGGCGGTGGAAGAGGGTATCGTCCCTGGTGGTGGTACCACCCTGGCTCACCTCGCTCCCGGCTTGGAAACTTGGGCTAACAGCACCCTGAGCGGTGAAGAGCTGATCGGCGCACAAATCGTGGGCCGTGCCCTGACCTCTCCCCTGAAGCGCATCGCTGAAAATGCAGGCCAAAACGGAGCCGTCATCGCTGAGCGGGTGAAGGAGAAAGAGTTCAACGTGGGCTACAACGCCGCCAACGGTGAATTCGTCGATATGTTTGCTGCTGGTATCGTGGATCCCGCTAAGGTGACCCGCTCTGCTCTGCAAAACGCCTCCTCCATCGCGGGCATGGTGCTCACGACTGAGTGCATCGTGGTGGACAAGCCTGAGTCTAAGGAAGGCGCTGGCGCTGGCGCTGGCGGCATGGGCGGCGGCGACTTCGACTACTAGACCCGCTTAGACGAAGACCGGACCTAGTGGTCTGTCAACTTTACCTTTGTGAGTCTGCGTAGGTTGGGTGAAACGAAGTGGAACCCAACATGGCCGACCGCTGTTGGGTTCCGCTAGCGCTGCACCCAACCTACAAAATTAGGTTTGACAGGCCACTAGACCAGACCTCCGAGGTTTAAAAAACCTCGGAGGTCTTTTCATATGTTGGGCCTGAAAACCTCGGAGGTCTTTGACAGGACTTATTACAATGACCCCAGAAGCAGTTGCAGTTGCATGGAGGGTCTCACTATGGCAGAAAATTTACTCACCCAACTCCGGACGATGACCGTCGTTGTGGCCGATACGGGGGATTTGCAGGCGATCGAAACCTTCACTCCCCAAGATGCGACGACGAACCCGTCCCTGATTACCGCTGCGGCTCAGATGCCCCAGTACCAAGACATTGTGGATGAAACCCTGATCAAAGCCCGTCAGGATGCGGGGTCTGGGGTATCGGATAAGGATGTGGCCAATATTGCCTTTACCCGGCTGGCGGTGGCCTTTGGGCTCAAGATTCTCAAGATTGTGCCGGGGCGGGTGTCTACGGAGGTGGATGCGCGGTTGTCCTACGACACAGAGGCGACGATTGCGACGGCCCGTGACATTATTGCCCAGTATGAGGCGGCGGGGGTGGGGCGCGATCGCGTTTTGATCAAGATCGCCTCCACCTGGGAAGGTATCCGCGCTGCGGAAGTGTTGGAAAAGGAAGGCATCCACTGTAACCTCACTCTGCTGTTTGGCCTGCACCAGGCCATTGCCTGTGCTGAAGCTGGGGTGACCCTCATTTCCCCCTTTGTGGGCCGCATCCTCGACTGGTATAAGCAGGAAACCGGACGGGACTATGCCCCCACCGAGGATCCGGGGGTGCTGTCGGTGACGGAGATTTACAACTACTACAAGAAATTTGGCTACGCCACTGAGGTGATGGGGGCCAGCTTCCGCAACATTGGCGAAATTCGGGAGTTGGCGGGCTGTGATCTGCTGACGATTTCCCCTAAGCTTCTGGCCCAACTGGAATCCGTCGAAGAACCCCTGCCCCGCAAGTTGGATGCCGCTAAGGCCGTCAATCTGGATATTGAGCCCATCCCCATGGATCAGGCCACCTTTGAGCGGATGCATGGGGAGGATGCCATGGCCTCGGCCAAGCTGGATGAGGGCATCAAGGGCTTTAGCAAGGCTCTGGAAACCCTGGAAAAGCTCTTGGCGGAGCGCCTGTGCAAGCGTCTGGAGGGCAAGGATTTTGTCACCCATGCGGCGGCGGATCTGTTCCACGCCTACGACTTGGATGGCGATGGCTTCATCACCCGCGAGGAGTGGCTGGGTACCGATGCGGTATTTGATGCCCTGGATGCGGACCACGATGGCAAAGTTACCCCTCAAGAAGTGAGTGCGGGCCTCGGCGGCGCATTTCAAACAGTGTAGGGTGGCCTATCCCGAATAAATCTACCTGTTCACCCTAGGGTGCATCGTCGTTGCGATGCACCTTTTACAACAGCCCCCGCTCTACCTGGGGATACAGCGCCTCTAGGGTGGTGTCATTGGCAATCACGTAATGGGCACGAGCGGCCTTTTCCGCCAAGGGCCATTGATTGCGGATGCGCGCGATCGCAGATTCCCGATCCAGCCCATCCCGCACCATCAACCGCTGGATCTGCACCGCCTCCGGGCAGGTTACCACCCAGATCTCCGTCACCTGATCCGTGAGATTGGCCTCAAATAGGAGGGGAATCGCCTGCACCACCGTCGGCATTGCCCCTAAGGTCGCCATTTCCTGGGCAAATCGCTGCCGGACAAAGGGGTGGATCTGCTGCTCCACCCAACCCTTCTCCCCTTGGTCGTTGAAAATGATCTGGCCCAACTGGGGCCGATTCAGACTGCCATCGGCGTGGAGCAGCCCAGGACCGTAGCGCTGGGCAATTGCTGCCAGAATGGGAGCCCCCACCGCTACCGCCTCCCGTGCGTACAGATCCGCATCCAAAATCGGCAGACCCTGGTGGGTTTCCAAATAGTGGGAAACAGTGCTCTTGCCCGTAGCAATGCCCCCGGTTAAGCCAATGATGCGCTGGCCCATTGGGTGATGGCCTCCGTCAGTCCCTCTAGGGTGTAGGTTTCGGCCTCAATGTCCACTCGGCCCAAGCAAGTGCGGCAGGCATCGGAGGTTTGGGGGCCAATGGAGGCGATGGCCACGGCTTGAATCTGCCGCTGCCAATCTGCGCCTAGCCCCTGGGCCAGCAGGTGGCAGGTATGGTACACCGTTTTAGAACTGGCGAAGGTGATCAGATGAATGTGCTGGTCGGCTAAAGCCGCGATCGCAACCGCATCCGGGACCGGGGGACAGCCCGACTCGTAGGCGGGCACCTCCATCACCTGGGCTCCCGCAGCGGTCATTTCCTCCACCAGCACCGCCCGTCCCCCACTTTCCACCCGAGGAAAGAGCAACCGCTGTCCGGCCACAGATTCTGGGAAATGGGCCACCAGGGCATCCGCCACAAAGTCCGGGGGAATGTAGTCGGCTTCTAGCCCCCGCTGGGCCAAAACCTGGGCCGTCTTTTTGCCCACCACCGCCAGTTTGATGCCCGTGACTGCGTTGGCATGGCCCACCGCTGCCAAGCGATCCAGAAAATAGGTAACGGCATTGGCGGAGGTCAAAATCAGCCAGTCGTAGGTGGACAATTCAGCGATCGCCCGATCCAGGGGTTCCCAACTAGAGGGGGGCTGAATTTCTAGGGCGGGCATCTCCACAACCTGGGCTCCCTGGGCCAGCAGTAGGGACCGAAATGGACTCGACTGCCCCGCCGCCCGAGTGACCAAGATTGTTTTACCCTGTAGCGGTAACCCCATACCCGAGGAAATCCCAATGCCTTAGTGGTGTGGGAAGCTCAATTTAGCTTCATCATAGCCAGTCTCACGATGAGAATCTTACCACCTTGGGAATCCGCGATCGCAATGCGGCCCAGTTTGGCCGATCTACCCATCGGCAAAGATATTGTTGTGACTACCCCTGAGGAAATTGCCTGTAGAGGCTACGTGGTTGGCACCGTGTTACATCAGGCGCTTACAGAAGGGACTGTGCTCTATGAGCAAGTCTGAGCATGATCTTGAGGCTGCCCGATGGTTGTGCTATGCGGCAGAAGATTTGAGAGCAGCCGAGGCCATGCTGGCACAGTTAGCCGTTGAGCCCCGGCATATCTGCTTTTCTGGCTCCTGGCCTACGAAAGTTGCTTTAACAGTTCTCGGGTGATGGGATGATCAGAAAGCATCTCGACTTGCCCTGCGGCCATGATCTGACGGAGATAGACAACAAAGTTCTTCAAAACGATTTGGGTATTGGGGTGATTTTTCCCCAAGGTTTGCATGAAAATTTCCCAGGCTTGCAGGTAGAGGGGTTCCGCCTCCCCGTAGCGCTCTTGGGCACGATACAGCTCGGCCAAGTTGTTCAGACTGCTGGCGGTGTCGGGATGCTCTGACCCCAACTGCGATCGCCGAATTTCCAAGGCTTGCAGGTAGAGGGGTTCTGCCTCCCCGTAGCGCCCTTGGGTGTAGTACAACCCGGCCAAATTATTTAGACTGGTGGCGGTGTTGGGATGGTCTGACCCGGACTGCGATCGCGTGATTTCCAAGGCTTGCTGGAAAAGGGGTTCCGCCTCCCCGTAGTGACCTTGGGACTCGTACAACCCGGCCAAATTGTTTAGACTTTGGGCGGTATCGGGATGGTCTGTCCCCAACTGCGATCGCCGAATTTCCAAGGCTTTTTGCAAGAGGGGTTTCACCTCCCCGTAGCGTCCTTGGGCACGATACAACTCGGCCAAATTGTTCAGACTCGTGGCGGTGTTGGGATGGTCTGACCCCAACTGCGATCGCCGAATTTCCAAGGCTTGCAGGTAGAGGGGTTCCGCCTCCCCATAGCGCCCTTGGGACTCGTACAACCCGGCCAAATTGTTCAGACTGCTGGCGGTGTCGGGATGGTCTGACCCCAACAGCCGTTGGCATAAAGTAAGGGCTTTTTGATACAGAGGTTCGGCCTCGCCGTAGCGCCCCTGAGCATTGTAGAGGTTGGCTAAGCGTGCGAGGCTACTGGCCAACTGGACGGAATCTGCGACTTTGATCTGGCTGAGGATACCTTCAAACTGCTGGGTTAGGTCTCGGAGTTCCTTTTGGGCTCCAACTTCAGCCAGCGCTTCTAGAGCAGGCAAAATGTACGTACTGAGCAAGTCCGCTGGGGAGGCGTTACTGGTTTTAGCAATTTCAAACTGACGAATCAGCCCATGGGCGCGCTGACGTGCATCATCAATATGGGTCGTCGAGCCATCGGTCTCCCTGAGTTGTGGGGTCGTCGCCTCGGGCAGAATGACCTCTGTGAGCTGCAATCGTTGCAGAAAAAAACTGTTGAGGTCAGGCATGGCATGGATAGCCTTTTGCATAAAAGCGGGGGTCATCCACCAAATTTGTCGCAGGGGCAGGGTCACATAGCGATCGCGGTTAAAGTTCAGTACCCGCAGGGCATCTGCTTCCGGAGACTGGCGGCTAAAGGCCGTGGCAAACCCAGTCACAGAAACGACAGTAGAGGGCTGGGTAGCAATTTCCTCTAAGCGAGTAACCAGGGTTTGCACCACCGTTTCGGCCTCCTGAAACGGGGGCAGCCCAATTTCTTTTAGCGGAATACCTTGGGGTGTCAGCAGGGCTTGTAAGCGCTGCATCACCTGCTGACGGGCAAACTCAGAGCTATATTCCACCCGCACCAAGCCCGACGAGTCGCGCTGTGCCCACAGAGCCAGACGGCGACTGATATCTGCGATGGTGCCCGGTTGTAGACTCCCCTCAGACGGTGCCACCGACCACCTCCCCAGCCCCATTGCGGTGCAGTCGGTCTTGGTCGGCCAAAATATCGACCACGAGGGGATGCACGCCAAACCAGCGCTTGCCGTTAAATTCCTGCACCACCCTGGCATTGAGCAGGGCATACATCACCGCATCAGGAATTTTGGCCTCTGTATCTCCGTTATAGACCTCTACCAGGCGCTCGGCCTTATTGTCGTAGGTGATATCTGCCTGGTCAAAGGGACTTTGGCCCAGTCGCCGCTCGTAGTCGCTGCGGAGGTTAAAAATGGCGGCGCTGGCGTCTTCTGCGTTGATCTGGCTTCCCTCTCGCAGTAGGGCCGTATCTGCGGCGTAGTTCACCAGGGCGAACAGATCTCGCAGGTTGCCCCCCGATGCCACAATCAGCCGGATCATTTGCTCTGGCTCAAAGAGATCTAAGGTCATGCGAGCCCCCAGCACTTTGGTCAGCGCCTCTCGCCCCAGTTCGTTAGCCCTGTGGTCTTGCTGGTAAACGGGGGTATCTGGAATCACAAAGCTGCAATCGCTAGGAAACGGAAGCCGAGCCGCTTTGTCTGAGTAATAGAGGCCAATGGGTAAGTTGAAAATCAGGTGGGCGCGGAGGTCTTGAAAGATATTGGCATAGGTAATAAATAGCTCTTCGATGCGATCGGTGGTGATGCCCGCCTTGTCAAAATCTTCCCCCACAAACAACCACTGTCGCCCACAGGCCGCTAGGAGTAACTGATTACACTCATCCAGCAGCTTATTGGCCACCGCAATTAACGAGGTCAAGCGGGTAATGCGATATTCCACCACTAATGTTTCGCGGGTAGAGGCGTACTTGATTTCCCCCCTTAACGCGGCGAATAGGCCGATCACTTGCGCCCACAAGGATTCTCGTTCTGCCCCGACGCCAGCTTCTAGGGTAGCGGTCATCTCCTCGGCCTGTTTACGGGTCACTTCCTCTGAGGCAAACCAGTTCCAAATATCTCGCAGCCGTGCCTCTGAGGGGGGGTGGCCCGCGCCCCCTGCTGCGATGGGTTTAGCGGTGTGTTCGGCGACTTCTGCCATCATCAACAGCACCACATCTAAGGGCCGAAAGTTGCCCGGATCGAGTGCTGTGGTGGCACTAAACCGAATGGGGGTGAACTGGTCTTTGACTTGGCCCATGAGGCGAGAGAGTTCTGTAGACTTGCCCACCCCCCGATGACCCATGACGCAGGCTTTGAAGGGAATGCCATCTCCTGCGGCCCGGTTTAGGCGCAGCCGCAGGCGCTGCATTTTGTCACCGCCTCGGGTTTCGTTGATGGCGGGTTGATAAAACGCCTGAAGCTCCTCAGCAGTCTCTAAGGGGGCGGGTTGTAGGGTGCGATAAACGCTTTCTAGGGATGTTGCGGGAGTTGTCTGCATGACTGGGTAGAGGTTGGGCCAGGGGGCGCGATCGCCCTACGTCCTCCAACTTATACCAGTCCCAAAGCATTTCAATCCCTGAGAGGGTTTGGGGGGGGTTGGAGCGGCCACCGTCACGCTCCGAGTCGCGTTGTGGAACAGGTTTCAATCCCTGAGAGGGTTTGGGGGGGGTTGGAGCCTTCGCCTAGCTCGCGCATGGTGCGAGTGCCAGCGCGGTTTCAATCCCTGAGAGGGTTTGGGGGGGGTTGGAGCCAACCGCCGCCGCCGAAAAACTGGGTCTGAGCCGCTGGTTTCAATCCCTGAGAGGGTTTGGGGGGGGTTGGAGCCCAGCGGCTGGGAGCTGATCCACCAAGCTGTAAAGTTTCAATCCCTGAGAGGGTTTGGGGGGGGTTGGAGCATCTTGCAGCCCGCATCCAGGCGGTATCTTCTCTGTTTCAATCCCTGAGAGGGTTTGGGGGGGGTTGGAGCCCAGGCGATAGGAGCGAGGGCCGGAGAAGTTGCCGTTTCAATCCCTGAGAGGGTTTGGGGGGGGGTTGGAGCCTATCACGATCGCCGCGCCCTCTGGGCTGGTAGCCTGTTTCAATCCCTGAGAGGGTTTGGGGGGGGTTGGAGCGAGGGCAAAGACGTGTATGAGATAGCCCGGTCGCTGTTTCAATCCCTGAGAGGGTTTGGGGGGGGTTGGAGCCATCGTTTTTAGGAGTGTCCCTAGGCCACCCTTTAGTTTCAATCCCTGAGAGGGTTGGGGGGGGGTTGGAGCGCCCCCAGACTTACAGCAGCGACGGCGACCGCAAAGTTTCAATCCCTGAGAGGGTTTGGGGGGGGTTGGAGCGGCCCCCATGGCAGCGGAGCCGGGACAAAGACCGGTTTCAATCCCTGAGAGGGTTTGGGGGGGGTTGGAGCGTATGGTCCATCAGCCGAAACGAAATCTGCCCTGTGTTTCAATCCCTGAGAGGGTTTGGGGGGGGTTGGAGCAGGACTTGCACCGGGCGGCTTTGCAATCGACCCAGGTTTCAATCCCTGAGAGGGTTTGGGGGGGGTTGGAGCCTTTGAAGCCTTGGGCCTCTAGGGTGCCCTTGAGGGGTTTCAATCCCTGAGAGGGTTTGGGGGGGGTTGGAGCAGCGCGGTAGACCCAAGGGATTTACCCTCTGATGCCGTTTCAATCCCTGAGAGGGTTTGGGGGGGGTTGGAGCTTGGTTGGCATTGGTTTGATGGGTTTTGTACAGAACGTTTCAATCCCTGAGAGGGTTTGGGGGGGGTTGGAGCGATTTGGGGCGCGATCGCAAATAATCCCCCCCCAGGTTTCAATCCCTGAGAGGGTTTTGGGGGGGTTGGAGCCTAAAAAAGACAACAGACCAACCGCTAGATGAGTAGTTTCAATCCCTGAGAGGGTTTTGGGGGGGTTGGAGCAGCTGCATTTTGAAATGGTGCCAACTGGCATATACGTTTCAATCCCTGAGAGGGTTTTGGGGGGGTTGGAGCCAACTGAGTATTATTCTCTAATCCCTGACTTTGGCGGGTTTCAATCCCTGAGAGGGTTTTGGGGGGGTTGGAGCCAGATATAGCCCGTGGCCACGCCCGCGCCGATCCCGGTTTCAATCCCTGAGAGGGTTTTGGGGGGGTTGGAGCCTGTACCTCCTTCATGTCGGGGCGCTTGGTCGTGGAGTTTCAATCCCTGAGAGGGTTTTGGGGGGGTTGGAGCGGGGGAGAAATTCCACGGGTCAGGGCGTGAGATCTCGTTTCAATCCCTGAGAGGGTTTTGGGGGGGTTGGAGCCGCCCTCACCGCATCCCAAGCCCGTGCCCTGCTGGTTTCAATCCCTGAGAGGGTTTTGGGGGGGTTGGAGCTCTTGCGGCCTGGGCTCAATATCGGCAGGAAGAGAGTTTCAATCCCTGAGAGGGTTTTGGGGGGGTTGGAGCGTAGATAGGCTCTTGGTCCCCACAGGTGTCAGGCGTTTCAATCCCTGAGAGGGTTTTGGGGGGGTTGGAGCCCCCCGTGTCCTTGTTCCGCGCAGACATCTGGAGCCGGTTTCAATCCCTGAGAGGGTTTTGGGGGGGTTGGAGCGGGGATACCACGCCGCTGCGGCCATTAAACGAGGTGTTTCAATCCCTGAGAGGGTTTTGGGGGGGTTGGAGCCATCCGCACCTTATCGGCGCTGCTGCCACCCGTATTGTTTCAATCCCTGAGAGGGTTTTGGGGGGGTTGGAGCCGACAGCCCCTGGGCATCCAGATCCGCCTGAGCCAGCGTTTCAATCCCTGAGAGGGTTTTGGGGGGGTTGGAGCCAGGGAAACCCCAACACTTCAAAGCAGAATTCCCCGTTTCAATCCCTGAGAGGGTTTTGGGGGGGTTGGAGCCAGCTACAGCTCTATGTGAAAGCGACCATGATGTGTTTCAATCCCTGAGAGGGTTTTGGGGGGGTTGGAGCCCAGAGCATCGTAAAGCAAGCATCTAATCCCGCCGGTTTCAATCCCTGAGAGGGTTTTGGGGGGGTTGGAGCGCACCGCCAGAATCCCATAGTTGTAGGGACAATGTAGTTTCAATCCCTGAGAGGGTTTTGGGGGGGTTGGAGCCCACAACGGAATTAGTACCCTGCCATCATAGCAATTGTTTCAATCCCTGAGAGGGTTTTGGGGGGGTTGGAGCTCAGCATCTACAAAGTCCTCAAAATACTCAATAGGTTTCAATCCCTGAGAGGGTTTTGGGGGGGTTGGAGCTTCAGGCTAGTAGTGACAGAGCCCAAGAATTTACAGTTTCAATCCCTGAGAGGGTTTTGGGGGGGTTGGAGCCTTAGAACCTTTGGGGCGATACCGATTCATTTTCGCTGTTTCAATCCCTGAGAGGGTTTTGGGGGGGTTGGAGCCGATATCCGGTTCCTTGCTGAAATTCAATAAGCTGTTTCAATCCCTGAGAGGGTTTTGGGGGGGTTGGAGCCATTCTCTATTGGAACTTCCCCCCGTGCCGTCATGTTTCAATCCCTGAGAGGGTTTTGGGGGGGTTGGAGCAGACGCTTCTCCCGATTTGCTTTTGGTGCTGTTTGAGTTTCAATCCCTGAGAGGTTTTTGGGGGGGTTGGAGCTGGTGATGCAGGCGACGAAATGGGCCTCTGGAAACTGTTTCAATCCCTGAGAGGGTTTTGGGGGGGTTGGAGCTTGCTGAGTTGTTCACCGACCTAGAGGCCCTGTATGCAGATTGTTTCAATCCCTGAGAGGGTTTGGGGGGGGTTGGAGCGGCAAGCTGTCCAGGGCTCATGCTTCCAGCTCCGAAGTTTCAATCCCTGAGAGGGTTTGGGGGGGGTTGGAGCCTATTCCGGCTGGCCAGTGGCTTTGCTTTGCAGATGCCGTTTCAATCCCTGAGAGGGTTTGGGGGGGGGTGGAGCCAGCGGATCGCCTGATCGCTGCCCGCCCCTACGCAGTTTCAATCCCTGAGAGGGTTTGGGGGGGGTTGGAGCTCCGGACAGGGGAAAGAGGGGGGTCCAGGGGGGAGGTTTCAATCCCTGAGAGGGTTTGGGGGGGGTTGGAGCCGTTCAAAAAACTTGGCAACCTTGGTTCCTAGCTGTTTCAATCCCTGAGAGGGTTTGGGGGGGGTTGGAGCCGAAGGGGTCACCGGCGGGAAAGTAATACTTCTCGTTTCAATCCCTGAGAGGGTTTGGGGGGGGTTGGAGCGGTACCCAATCCCCGCCAAAGCCTCCAAAGCCTGCTAGTTTCAATCCCTGAGAGGGTTTGGGGGGGGTTGGAGCCAAAAATCGGCGGGTATCAGCGGGGCGGCCCACCATTTCAATCCCTGAGAGGGTTTGGGGGGGGTTGGAGCGTACCACTCAGAATCAGACAGATAATTCATGGGTGTTGTTTCAATCCCTGAGAGGGTTTGGGGGGGGTTGGAGCGCCTATTACTGAACCGACTCCCCCTGGGTATGATCCGTTTCAATCCCTGAGAGGGTTTGGGGGGGGTTGGAGCCATTAGGCGTGAGCATATTTCTTCTGCCTCGATCCGTTTCAATCCCTGAGAGGGTTTGGGGGGGGTTGGAGCGCCTAGATTGGGGTCAAATAAGCTCCCATCCCGCCGTTTCAATCCCTGAGAGGGTTTGGGGGGGGTTGGAGCCATGATCCCTTGGGCGTTGGCAGCGGCGGTGCGCGTTTCAATCCCTGAGAGGGTTTGGGGGGGGTTGGAGCCGAGGCGGCGCAATCGGCAGTGGATAGCCTGATCGTTTCAATCCCTGAGAGGGTTTGGGGGGGGTTGGAGCCTCAATGCCAAGGGAGCCGACACCCCCGAGGTCTTGTTTCAATCCCTGAGAGGGTTTGGGGGGGGTTGGAGCGGGTCAATCCGGTGCAGACCGAGCGCGAAACCGGAGTTTCAATCCCTGAGAGGGTTTGGGGGGGGTTGGAGCGAGGCAACTACACCCGCGATGGTTAGCAGCTTTAAGTTTCAATCCCTGAGAGGGTTTGGGGGGGGTTGGAGCGAGTAGCCGTCTACCCGTACTAGGGGGGAGTGTTCGTTTCAATCCCTGAGAGGGTTTGGGGGGGGTTGGAGCATAGTCTCTCCTGGTAGTTTAACTAGTGAGTTAGTTTCAATCCCTGAGAGGGTTTGGGGGGGGTTGGAGCTCCGGCCAGCGTGACGGTGCTCTATGCCGATACCGTTTCAATCCCTGAGAGGGTTTGGGGGGGGTTGGAGCCGAGCGCTGGCGGGATTTCGCCAGCCGCATGGCGAAGTTTCAATCCCTGAGAGGGTTTGGGGGGGGTTGGAGCTTGGCTCTATTTTTCCCGCTCTTGCTATTTGGCTGTTTCAATCCCTGAGAGGGTTTGGGGGGGGTTGGAGCCGCTTGCTACACCGAGTTAGCCAAGTTCCTTCCCAAGGTTTCAATCCCTGAGAGGGTTTGGGGGGGGTTGGAGCATCGCTCGACCTATCGATAAAGTCAATGTTGCCAGTTTCAATCCCTGAGAGGGTTTGGGGGGGGTTGGAGCAGCAGCACTTGCCGCCGTGGCAGTAATCACAGCAGGTTTCAATCCCTGAGAGGGTTTGGGGGGGGTTGGAGCGGTGCCAGCTTCCCGATCTGCTGGGCGTACTGATCGTTTCAATCCCTGAGAGGGTTTGGGGGGGGTTGGAGCGAGGATAGCAACAAACCCCCAGACGGACTTGAAGAGTTTCAATCCCTGAGAGGGTTTGGGGGGGGTTGGAGCAGTAGCCGTCTACCCGTACTAGGGGGGAGCGTTCGTTTCAATCCCTGAGAGGGTTTGGGGGGGGTTGGAGCCTATTGAGTCCGTTGGCCGCTTCGTCGATGGATTTGTTTCAATCCCTGAGAGGGTTTGGGGGGGGTTGGAGCCTACCTTGTCGAAGGTGCCGGAGCTAACCTTGCTGTTTCAATCCCTGAGAGGGTTTGGGGGGGGTTGGAGCGTCACCGCCATGATCCGCTGGCTCATAGCGGTGAAGTTTCAATCCCTGAGAGGGTTTGGGGGGGGTTGGAGCTTTCTGGGTATTTCACCATGCTGTCCGCAACTGTTGTTTCAATCCCTGAGAGGGTTTGGGGGGGGTTGGAGCTGACGAGGACGGATGACCGATAACCAAATTTACCAGTTTCAATCCCTGAGAGGGTTTGGGGGGGGTTGGAGCCAAGGGCGCGGTGCCTTTGTCGGTAGCACTCGGATTGTTTCAATCCCTGAGAGGGTTTGGGGGGGGTTGGAGCGGCGGGCCTGGGAAAAGGTTGGTGTATTTGGTTTTCAAGGTACAAATGCGCGGATAGCGCCATTTGTGCCATTCTACCCTGTCAGACACCAGATAGAACATGGGCCGAAAAAGGCTGAAAGCCAAGCATCCCAAGCCATCTGACCCTTGCGCGGACAATCCAATCTGGCAAACACCCAAAATCCTTTGAGGACAGGGGGTTGGGGCATTTTCCCAGGGCCTCCAGCCTGACACCCCCCCTACCGCGCCAGCGCTAGGCAAAGAAAACCGTCTCATCCCGAACCGCCTCCCCACCGATACGCTCAATTTTGCCCTGGCAACAGGCACAGAGAAAATAGAAGCGGATACTGTCCGTTTCCGGCTGAATCAGCTTGTTAAGGCGATTGCGTAACTTAGTGTATTCAGCAGCAGAAAGACTGCACTCAAAAACGCTGTACTGCATCCATTGTCCATAGGAGGAAAGAATGGTGTGGATTTTGGTGCGGCGTTTGTCTTCGGAGATGTCGTAGGTGATGACGGCATGCATGAGTGGAAAGTTTTGAATGCTTAATTTTGAGTTTTGAATTGATAATTGGAAAATCTTGAATTGATGATTTTGGATTTTGAACTGATAGCAGAAAACAGGAATTAAAAACTCAAAACTTAAAATTCATCACTTCAAGATGAGGGGGGGGTATTGATCGGTTTCGGCCATGAGGTATTTGGCGAGGAGTCGGGTTTGGATTTCAAAGGCTTCCTGGTAGGTGCATTGGCGACCCATGACGGGATGCTTGAATTTGGATTGCTTTTTCTGTTCATAGAGCCGGAGAAACTTACGACGGCCTTCGTCGGTGAGGGATACCGCGTGGCTGATGGGTTCTGGGGTGAAATCTTCTAAACTCAACGCTTTGCGGTTGAGGGCGGCTAGCACCATGGCATCAACCACCAAGGGACGGAATTCTTCCATCAAGTCGAGGGCGAGGGAAGGGCGACCATAGCGCTGGGTGTGGAGATAGCCCAGATAGGGATCAAAGCCGACGATGTTGAGGGCTCCCTGAACATCGTGGCGCAGCAGGGCATAGCCAAAACTGAGCAGAGCATTGACGGGGTCGGTGGGGGGACGACGGCAGCGGGTGGTGAAACTAAAGTCGTCGTTGCGGATCAGGCGACCAAAGTGACCGAAGTAGGCGGCGCTGCCTGCCCCTTCAAGTCCGCGTAGGGCATCGATGATGGCGGTTTGATTGATGGGTTGGATGGCCTGCTCTAGACGGGTAATGCCGGGTTCTAGGTCGGTGATGCCCTCTCGTTGCGATCGCATCAGTAGGGTGCGGTAGTTCTTCAGCTTGCCGCGAATGAAACCCTGTACAGCGTGGATAGAACGCTCGGTTTCCCCAGCGGCCTGCCACTGGGCCGATCGCACAAAAATATTTTTGTTCAACTCCGGCTCTAGCCGCCCTAAAAATCGCCCGGTACCAGTCATAAAGCTGAGGGGAATTTTGCGCTCTAGCAGTTCAATCAAGGCGGCGGGAGAGACAGTAGCCCGACCGAGTACCACCACCCCATCGACCTTGATCAAAGGGACATCGAGCAGCGTTTCTTTTTGGGCGCGCACGCGGAGGCGTTCGTCGGTTTTGCCGATGAAGGCATCGTCGGTTGAAATGTAAATTGTTCCCATGGTGGTTGTTAGGTGATAGGGAGGGGAGGAGTAGGGGAGTGATGGAGGGGGGGAGTAGGGGAGTGATGGAGGGGGGGAGTGATGGAGTAGGGGAGGGGGGGAGTGATGGAGTAGGGGAGTGATGGAGTAGGGGAGTGATGGAGTAGGGGAGGGGGGGAGTTCCTCCAACACCCCAACACCCCAACACCCCATCACCCCATCACCCGCTTTCTCGATACTGTCCAACCTTCTTCGCCGCCTGGGGTAGGCATTGCGAGTAGAGGCTACAGCCTCGGCAGCGTTGGGTGTAGATGGGTGGGGGCATGTGTCCGGTGTGGAGCAGGGTGCGGACGGCGGTAAGAGTTGCGATCGCGCTTTCCCTCAGCTCAGGAGTGATTTCCACAGGTTGACGCTGGTGGGACTGGGCGTAGTAGATAAAGCCTTGGGTCACGGTACGTCCCGTCATGTCCTCCAGGCAGAGGGCTTGGGCGCAAACTTGCAGCTCATCATTGTCGAACTCCCCCCGGTGACCGCGCTTGTACTCGACGGGGTAGAGCTGGCCATCGCTTTCTTCGATCAGGTCAGATTTGCCGATCAGACCATAGCGATCGCTGTGGAGCCAGATCGCCCGCACCTGCCAAGTATCATCCCGGTGATTGCTGCCCAAAGTGTGAACGCGATCGTGCAGACCCGTGCCTTCAAGGGTGTACTGGTTATCACTAAACTCGCCCGCACAGAACATACGCCAACAGCGGTGGGGGCAGTAGGCGTATTGGTTGAGAGCGGCGATGGAGATGTAATCTTTGGACATACTTGTTCAGGGGGAGGGTTTTTGAGTTTTGAGTTTTGAGTTTTGAGTTTTGAGTTCTTAGTTTTGAGTTGGGGGATGGGAATGCTTAGTTTTGAGTTCTTGGTTTTGAATTGTGAGCGGTTGCAGTGGGGGGAATAGGTTGGAATGGCTGAGAGTGTTATTCAGAAAAAGAGTTTTGAGTTTGCATTGAGAATTATTTGTCTTTATAAAAAATTGCAATCTCAAAAAGAATTTGTGCTTTCTAAGCAACTATTAAGAAGTGGAACTAGCATTGGGGCAAATGTCGAGGAAGCGACTGCTGCCCAGAGTCGTAGGGATTTCTTGTCCAAAATGTCAGTTGCTTCTAAGGAAGCCAGAGAAACTAAATATTGGTTGAGATTACTGCAAGAATCAGATCTGGCATCTATCGATTTCCAGTCAGAAATATCCCAAGTAGATGAACTTATTCGGATATTGACTGCAATCGTCAAAACTACCAAAACCACTTCGTAGTCCAAAACTCAAAACTAAACATTCAAAACTCAAAACTATCCCCTCCTCACCATCCCCATCCCCATCGGCGTCTTACGTCCAACTCCGGCGTAGAGGGCAAAGTCAGCTAGTGCGTTGAGTTGCTTGATGGTGTCGGTGTCCAGGGAGCCGAGAATTTGATAGGTGACTGTGCCGATGCAGCCCATGAACTGGTTGATGGGGCTAGTTTTGGCTCCGGTGTGTTGGAATTGCTGGCGAGGATCGGTGACGACTTCGGTGCGGATGTTGAAGTAGCTGGGTTGTAGAACGTCCAGAATTTCCCTGGGAAATTCCAGATCGCTGTAGTGGTTCCAGCGGCGGAGCAGGCTACCGAAGACGCAATCGGGGGTGGGTAGGGGGGAGTCGTATTTGCCCTGGCGAAAGGCGGTGGGGGTGCAGAACTGGAGGGTGAGTTTGCGCTCGGTGTCGGAGGCTTGGTCGTAGAGCTGTGGGTAATTGCAGAAGTTGGCCCAGGGCTGGGTGCTCTGGGGGGTGCCGAGGATGCTGGTGATGTGCAGATCGGCGGGGCCGAGGTGCCAGGGCTGAGTGGGGTTGAGGTTGAGCCAGAGCTGGGAGAGGTGACCAAAGAGGCGATCGTCGAGCAGGGAGATGCGCCACCAGCAGGGGGTTTGGGGGGGGATAGGCTTGTGGTAGGTCCATTGGAGAAGTTTTGAGTTTTGAATGTTTAGTTTTGAAGTTTGAATTGAACGGCTGCGAGCTGAATTCAAAACTGAGAACTCAAAACTATCAACTATTTGAAGGGGACTCAGCGTAAACGCCTTATTCCCCTGGTTAGCGTGGAGCTGGTTGCCCATGTCGGCATCGACGGTGGTGACGAGGCTGAGGAAGAGGGCGTGAAGGTGTTTGCCGGTGGTGAAGCCGGGAGGGATGGGGGAGGTGGGGAGGAGGTTGAGGACGAGGCTATGGGGCATGGCGATCGCCTAATAACTCAGCAATGTGACAAATAAAGGCTTCGACGGCTGGGAGTAAAGGCTCAACTTGCTCCCGCTCAAACTCTAGGAAGTCTAGATAGTCAGCTTCCTGACGACGCTCAAACAAGTCGTTGTATAAGCGGGCCAAGTCTTTAGAAACCAGACCCGGCCTGACATATTCACGGTTGAAAATGCCTCGAACACCAGAATGTTTGGAAGCTGACAGGTTGTCTTTGGCAATCAAGGCGGATACCGCATAGAAGCAACTGTATTAAAGCCGATTCATACAGGCATTCCATCGCTCGGCTTGGGCTAATACCTGGGCATCAACTAACGTGGCCTGAGCACGCTGAATGCGATAAGTTGCTAATTCGTTAGAACCGTGACTCACAGCATAATTCCGTCTTTTTGTACGAACTGGTAAAAGGCGCTCGCTTGATAACGTGGTGTTTGCCATTCCATGCGATTACGTATAATCGAAGTGAGGACTTCACCGATATCCCACTCCAGTTCGTAAAGGGCATGGCGGAGGTGATCTGTTCGTTTAGCATCTACTGGGCCATCCAGTAAAACAAGGAAATCCCAGTCAGACTCTGGGGTAGCATCACCGCGAGCACGGGAACCATAAAGAATGATTTCGGCTTCGGGCTCTATCTGGTGAATGATTTGTTTGACTTGGTCAAGAATAGGGTTTTTCATGACTTTTCCCTAGATGGGTTCTTGGGCTGTTATGACTAATTGCTGAATCGATACTGCATGTGAATTGGGAGCTTGAGCGCCTCGCTGAGTCCTTCAAAGGTGTAGAACTCGCCGATCATTCGCACGTTACGGATGAGGCTGACGGGGGGCATGTTGAGGGTGTCGTAACTCAGTACTTGGTTGGTGAACATGACATCCAGTGGGTTGAGTGGATGGGGAAAGGTGAACTCTTTGGCGGAGTTGTGTTTAGGAGTGGGTAGCGCCTTCACGTTTACCTCTGCCTTACTCATCCATTTCCCCAGTCGAATCCAGCGGGGAAAGGTTAGGGGTTTTTGGGCAATGACGAAGAACTCAAACTGACTTTCGGGGGCAATTTCTTTGGCGCGACCAAAGCTGGGGATATTCTTCTGGGTTTTCTGCATTTCAACGTGGTAGCGGTTGTCGGCGTATTTCCAGGTATTGAGCACCGCCGCGTGGCGAATTGCTCTAGCGGGGGTGACGTAGATGCCCTGTTGATTCAGGGGCGTGAGATGGGCCTCATACAGGGGCACTTGTTCGGCACAGAAGTATCGATAGCTATTTTCGTCCACAACGGTGGTGGCATACTTGGCGCTATCGACTAGCCCTAGGGCGTAGCAGAGGGCGTAGTTATGCAGTACGGGCTCTGTCTCGTAGAGCCGCCCAATTTCCCGCGTGGCGTAGTAGAGGTTGTCGTGCAGTTCTAGGGTGCCGCGATAGATATGGGGCATGGTTCTAGGCTCCAGCTTTAGCAGCCTTTTTCTTGCTACCAATGTGCTTGTCAGCGTAGGCTTTGGCTTCTTGATCAGCCTGGTTGAGAATGGAGCGGATTCCGTCTTCGCTGGCGGTTAGGGATTTGACTTCGGTGAGCAAAGCCTGGAAATCTGCGCCAATGAAATCAGTATGCACAATGAACTCCTCTCCCATGAGCGATTGAATAGCGGCCTGAGCGGCTTGAGCGACATCATTCTCATCAAGGGGATCGGGAGTTTTCAGGGTGCTATTAGCCTGCATCTGGTCATAGATGGCCTGGGTCCAGCGCAGGTTGCTGACGATTTCGCCATCGGCAAAGACGACACCGATGAGCTCATTGCGGACGCGCCCGGTGCGGGTGGTTTGGGCTCCGTAGTGGCGAGTTCTGAGGATGTTATTGAAGACGTAGAGAAAGCTGGCTTCTGTAGGATCTTTGAGGGTGACAATGCTGGGGAAAAAGACCTGGGGCCGGATGTGATCTTGTTGATTAATGCGGCTGGTAACTTCCCCTGGCTTGGAGCCCGCTTCCCCCTTGGAGGCCATCGTGCCACTTTCATAGGGGGCATTCAGGGTGAAGGTTTCGTGGGATTCATCAAAGGCGGTAATGGAGAAGGCGGTATCCACGACAACTTTGGATTTTTCTGAGCCGGAGTCGCCGATGGCAAAGCCGTAGATGATGCAGTCGGGATTATCCATACCAAAGGCGACGTTGTACTCACAGTCCTCTGGCTTGACGAAGCCGTAGGTGCGGAGGAGTTCGCGACCCACCAAGCGCTCTGGGGTGGACTGCTTGCGCTTGAACATGGAGAGACGGCTGATCGTAGTTCTATCTTCGACACCAGCTCGAACGCGGGCTTTGTTGAGTTCGCCATCGGTTTGAAAGAGCGGATAGGACTCGGTGACCCGCACGGTCAGGAAATGGACGTATTTGCCCATGGGTTTGTAGGGAATCGCGGTGTGAAAGAATTTAGGATCGACGGTTTTGAGCAGGGCCATAGTTTTTCTCCGAAGGTAATGAATTGATTTTCTGTGGGGGCACGGTCTCTGATAAGTTCTGCGTTGAAAGAGAGGATCTCGCCTCTATAAAATGCAGAATGCAGGCATAGATTTAACCCGTTAGCGCCTGAACTAAAATTCGCATCAGGGGTTCTACGTCGTCGGGAACACGATAACTGTCAAAGCCTTGATCGATGTGTTTACGCTTGCGGTGGAGCAAGCCAAACTCCCAGATTTTTCCAGTTGTCACTGCACCTAAAATACGGTCAGCGGGATTATCTATTTCCCACTGATCTAGGGCAATGAGCTGAGCCACTAATTGAGTGAAGCCAAAATCCAAGTCTCCTTTTTTGGCCTCAATAATGAGCAATTGGCTCTGCCGTTGTAGAAAATAGTCTAAATACCCTTGAAGCTGTTCCGTAACCTTGATGGGATATTCAATCCGAAGCTCTGCTTGGGTGTAGTGGATCAGGTCTAGAATGACTGGAGAGACGAGTATTTCTCGACGAGCTGTTTCCGTGGATAGATTGACGTAGGGTAATGTCTCTTCAATACGATCCTTTAATTCGGTAATGCGATCGAGATCTCCTGAATATTGAGGTAGATTTAATCGCTTACGGCTGAAGGTATAGCCAAATTCTTCAGCGAGTTCTGCGGCGATTAACTTGAGTTCAAAAATTCTACTGAATGTGTAGGAGCCTCCAGGCTCTAAGACCTTCATTCTTCCTCCTCCTTGGGTTTTTCTTGGGAGTTCTCTTTGAGCTGCTTTTCAGCATTTATCACCTGATTTTCTTTGTCTTGCTCTAGACGGTAGAGAAATTCGCAGGTGTCGCGAATCAGATTCAGTTGGCGACCGGCTAGGCGGGCGCGATCGCCAGCAAAGGCTTGCTCAAATACATCGACCACAAAGTAACGGGCAAAGTCGAGGACAAGTTGGCGTTCCTTTTCGCGATCGCGGATCACCCAGCGCCCCTCAGCGGTTGAGTTGTGGACGCGATCCATGAGCTTAAAGACCTCTGCGGCTACCACGGTGACCAGAGCTTCGTCGTGGAACATGCTGGTTTCAGCTTTGAGGATGGTATCGGCGGCGATGTCGATAGGCTTGAGAACTGCGTTGGCCTTAGCGTTGTAGCGCTTGTTGGCCCGATAGAATTCGCGATAAAGTTCCGTTAATTTCTTGGGATGATTCAATGCTGATGCTGGGGTCACGTTCCAGTTCTCCTGATCAAAGGTGTAGGTGGCATAGGGGTCAAAGCAGGGGTAAAAGTGGTGGGCGTAGAGCCTGATTTTCTGAGGACTCGGGGCATCGGCTTTCTGCCCTCGACTCCACTTCGCTAGGTAGGAAAAGACATACAGAGGGCTGGTTTCGATGTCTTTGGCTAGTTCTGTAAAGCGGCCCCAATTAGCGTCGTAGCCGCCTTTGCCCTGCTTGGCGTTGACATCCATGTGGATGGCGTAGGCGGCAGTCAGGGTATTCAGGGGGGCGGGGTGCTTGAGTCCGCTCTCGTCCGTCCAGCCTTCGAGGATGAAATCGAGTCGAAAGCGATCGTGGCCGACCAGGGTACGGAAAGCGTGGGGAGCACTGTCGAGGAAGACGCTTTCTTCAAACTCAGCCCCATCGGTAAAGGGCGGAATGGGCGACTCCGACACCACGGTTTTGACATCCAGAATCATGGGAAAGGCCAGGGCCAGCCAAGTCGGCATCACCCAAGATTCGGTGTCGGTGCTGTCGCGCCCTGGGGGCAGGGCCATGAAGTAGAAGGTGAGGGGTTTGTTGTCGGGGTAGGCCAGTTTGAAGGTTCTGTCTCGCTTGAAATTCGGGTCGTCGTCGGACAACTGCTTGCGCTGAGCCAGGTCGTCTGCCATCAAAAAGGCATCGACAGTTTGATACTTTTCTCTGCCAAAGTCAGCTTCTAGCTGCTTGTTGATGAAGTGGTTACGAATGCTGGTGTCAAAGCGGGTTTGGGCGATGTTGTTATAGGCCCGATGTAGAAACGAGTTGGTTTCCGGGGTGAAGTAGTAGGTGGGATAGAAGTAGAGGTAGCGGTATTTGCCATCCTCAAAGCGCTTGCCCACGGCCTGGGTCTGGTTCATCAAAATCTGCCGCAGCATCATTTCAATGCCTGCAATGCTGGAGATATTGCGTTTGGCGTTGGAGCCGCCCAGGTGTTGTTTGTTGGTGTAGACCTGGGGCGTGAACAGCACCGCCGATTCCATCTGTTCGCTAACGGAGTAGGGGGAATGGGAGATAGAGCATATTTTTTTTGCACCTCTTTTTGACTTTTTGGCGGCGTTGTAATGATTTAGTTCTTTCAGGAAGATTTCAGCCTGTTTTTCGACTGATGGTTGTAGAGTTTTTCCCGGCAGCATGGCAACTTTACCAACCCAATCTCGTAAATCCATCCAGGCATCGGGAATTTCGTATTTGTCCACAATGGGTTTTGTAAGTGTTAGCCAATGATTTACTAGCCCTTGACAAATTGGCCTTACATCTTCATAACCTGGATTTCTTTCCAAATACTGTTTTGCGATATAGTACCACTCATACGAGACTCCGCCTGTATTCTTAAGATTTTTAAGATTGAGAACTTCAGGTAAACAATCCACTAAATCAAGAAACTCTACAGCAGATCTAGTTAGGTCAAGATTTTCGATGACAGTAATATCTTGAGACTTTTTATGTTTCTTCAAAAGTGAAATAACTTGATCTGTGTATTTCTGCCAGAATTTTCCGACGATGAGGGCTCCTAATTCAGCGAGATGATCTACTCGGATATCTTCCGGAAAATTGATATCAAGACTCTCAGGTAATTCCCCTTTCTCCTTGAATTGAACTAGCTTTTGAGCTTTATCGGCTGCTTTACTTGTCTTGATTTTGCTAATGACACCATCGACGGAAAACTTCATAAGTTCCTGAATATTGAAAAATAGCTCATAGTAGTCGGCATACTTCATGCCGACGTTTCCACGGCTGAATCCAACCTTGCGTGAGGAAAGCTGGTTTGCACAAAGTGCCTTAATGCTGGCGACAACGCGATCGGGCAAGGTATTGGGGCTAATCGCTGGGGCTTCCCGTTGGGCCAGATAGATGACACCTGTGGGCAGATACAGCAGTGGGGTGTAGTGCTCTTGCTCTGGCGTATTAAGGCTGCTGTGGGCATCCATCAGGGCGTTGTTGACCACATTGGTCAGCACCCCTCGGTTTTCGGCAATGGCGTGGTAGGTAAAGCGCAACTGGCCATCGCTGACCCCGTGAATGATCTCATTCAAGGCGGAATTCTCAGCGTCTTGGGGGTGCTTGATGATAGACGCGAGGCGATCGGCGAGGCAGGTGAGGTCGGATAGGCAGCGCAGGGTGCGATCGCGCAACACAGGATTCAGTCCATCCTCAGATAAGTTGAGGTTGGTATCATTCCGTCGCTGGGCGTTATAGGCCAGAAACAGCAGGTCATCCAGGTATTGTGTCCAATCGTCTGGTTGGTCAGGGCAGATGAAGGAATCTAGCCCCAACGCCTTCACCAGTGTCGTGATGATTTCGCGATGCTCTGGGATCGTGCGTTTCCGAATGTCCTGCTCTGGATCCCGCCGGATTTCCCTGAAGGCTTCCGGCATTTCAGGAATGAGGTCATAGTCGAACTTCTCGAAGTCGTGCAGAATAAAGCCCGATACCAGGAGACGGCGTTCTTGCTCTTTGACCAGACGCTTAACCGTGGTATCAAGTCGCTGTAACCGTCGCTCAATCAGGTTGGCTGGGAATAACCCATTGAGCAAGTGAGTATTGAGGGACTGATCCGCCGCATTGTCGCGACGAATCGGCTCCTTACCGGCAGCGATGCGTTGGGGATTCACGACCCGATCTAGATACTCGGCAAAGAATTTGCCCCCCTTGGCGGTTACCCCAACGGTGTATTTCAGTAGATGGGGGAGTGCGATCGCGGCAAAATCCTGCATTACGACATCATCAGGATTCTGAGCCTGAATGGCTTCCCGCAAGAGTTTGAGGGTCAGTAGCTCCCGCTGCGCGGGAGCTACTGTTCTGTCGCTTGCTTCGTCAAATCCATAGTCTTCATCTAGAAAGCCATAATCATCATTATGAGGACTCTGCATTATTCTTATTTGCCTCTAAAGAACCCAAAAAAGCCTGAATACAATCCGAAAAGGCAGGAAAATCTCTCAGGACTAGCTGAATATTGTCAACTACTTTGTTGGGATTTATTTTGTCGTAGAGATGAACCAATACATTTCTGAAACTGGCAGCTTCTGCCAAAATTTCTCCTAAAGCTTGTGGGAGAATACCCATCCTTGTTAGCTCCAAAAACACACTGGCATTTTCTTTTGGATCCAGAGAATAAAGCTCCTTGAGAAAATGTCGGCCAATGTCTAGTGAAGCTTGGATAATAAGTTCTTGAAGCCTTTCAGCAGTTCTATACTTATAAACATCACTGATTATCTGATTTCTGCTGAGCAAGGCTAATGGCCTCAACTCCTCCAAATAATCAGCAATTAACTTTAATTTGGCTTTGATCGAGCCGACTTTAAGGCTCATGACTGTCTTAGCCTCTCTAGTTTACGCTCGGTTTCCTCACTCAAAGCCTTCTCAAATATTTTCATTTCTTGTGGAGACTTGAAATGACTACGCCTAAAATCTTCAAAAGAACCAGGATCCCGCTCATAGATAACCTTGCCGTCTTCTGCAAGATAGTGAGCCATGAGTTCTGAGCATTCTTTCATCTCAATGACATCAATCTGATCATCTAGGAGATCATACGCATTCTGCAAAATCCCCCACATTCGAAATGAATCCCAGCCGCCTTTCTCGTATTGCTTGCGCTGCTCTTCATCACACAAGAAGGCGAAATCCCAATCACTACCTGAGTCGGCATCGCCTCTGGCGCGAGAGCCGAACAGAACTAATAGTGTGAGGTAAGGTGCTTTTTCAAGGATTTCAGGAATTGAGTCGGCTAGTTCTTCAACTTTGAGCCCTGGCCGAACGTTTTGCACTAGGTTTTGGGCGTAAAGCAAGCAAGCTTGAATATCCTCTGGTTCTAGAAAGGGATATTCCTCTTTTAGGGTGTCCATAGTATCCCCTGCGGCTAACATGCCCAAGACATGCTCGACGGCGAGACGATAGCCTCGAACAATGGGTTTGCCACCGAAGATTTTGCGACTGGTCGTAATGCGGCTTAGGAGTTCTGCTTCATTCATGGTGTGTAACTCTAAACAAGGTTTCTCCCTGAAGTAGTTCAATGCAATCGGTCAGGATACCTCTCTCGATCATCTGGTGGTACTGCCCCACCGTGAATTTTTTTCGCAAGATTTGGACTGTTATGAGAGGTTTTTTGATGTTGTATTAATAGATGGATTTTTTACCATTTTGATGGATTCTCGGGATGAAGCTGATCCAGTTGCCATTTTTCAGGATTACTCAAAATATACTGACGCAATCGATTTAGAGAAGCTTCACTACGAATAATATGCTCATAGTAACTCCGTTGCCACAATTTCACACCGATCATATCTCTATTTATATTGATAATTTTCGTGGACTGATATTTAAAGTATGCGACGACTTGCCCTAGCCTTGGCCGTTTTTCTCTTATGTTTTTTGTTTTTGACAAATGATTGCTCCTCTCGGAAATCGAATTATCTAAGATGGTTAAAATTCCATGGAAATGATTGGGCATGACTATCGCCGCATCTAAAGAGATGCATGGAAAGTGGTTGGGTATTTCTTGCCAAATTTTTTCAACGATCAAACCATGCTGATTGAGATGAAGGGATTTGTCATTAATCTTACCCAATAAACATTCTCTGCCCTGGACACAGAGGGTAATGAAATATGTCCCAGATTGGCTATAGTCATAGTCTCTTAATCGAATGGAACGTCGATGATGAATCGCGGGATTGTATTTCATCTTCGTAGGGGCGCGGCCTCCGCGCCCGGTGCAGCATATAAACAATAGGGTAGGGGCGCGGTCTCCGCGCCCAGTGCAAAATGTTGCGCTTTCCAGGGAAACCCGGTGTGGGGTTGTGAAATGTTGCATTGGGCGGGGAAACCCCGCCCCTACCATTGGGTTGTGAAATGTTGCATTGGGCGGGGAAACCCCGCCCCTACCGGGGATTAGTCCACCCATATTTCACCTCCATCGTGCCGGAATCGGTGCCGTAGGGGCGCGGCCTCCGCGCCCGGTGCAGCATATAAACAATAGGGTAGGGGCGTGGTCTCCGCGCCCAGTGCAAAATGTGGACAATAGGCAAAATGTTGCGCTGTCCAGGGAAACCCGGTGTGGGGTTGTGAAATGTTGCATTGGGCGGGAAAATCCCGCCCCTACCATTGGGTTGTGAAATGTTGCATTGGGCGGGGAACCCCCGCCCCTACCGGGGATTAGGCCACCCATATTTCACCTCCATCGTGCCGGAAACGGTGGGCGAGGGTGTCGAGCAGCAGGGCTGACTCGCCAAACGCCACTGAGTAGGGCGCGTTGGCATCATGGACGCTGTTCAGGTCGCTGATGGGGTAGATCTGAAAGTGCATAGGGAGTTGGAGCCGCAGCCGCACTTCCCGCACGGGCTTCCGCAGGACGTAGCAGACTATGGCCTGCTGCTGTAAGCGGCGGTTGATGGATCCGGCCCAGGGGTTATCGGGTTGCCAGATTTGTAGACCCACCAACACCTGTACCTTCCAGGCATCGGCGATGGGTTGGAGATCGCCAGGGGAGGTAAAGGTCCAGTTCAGCCGTTCTTCTCGGTAGCCCCGTAGCTTTATAAAGCCCAGGCAGTATTCAAAGCGGCCCTTGGGGATGGGTTGCCCGGTGCGGGCGACGGTTTCCTGGAGGGTGTCTAAGAAGGCGGCTTTGCTCCACATTTCGATGTCCAGGTTGCTGAGGATGCCGGGAAGGTCGTAGGTTTTGAAGCGATCGCACTCCCTCGGCTCTGTCAAATCGTAGAGTCCACACTGCAACGGGCTAGAGCCGCGAAAGCTGGTGGCGTCGTCGGCAATGGGGTTACCTTTTTTGCCGGATAGGTGCTGCCATTCCTTGGCCCAGCCGCCAATGCGTCCGCCTACTTGCCGAAGGTTGGTGGCAAACACCTTCTCGCAGGCATCATGAAACTGTCTCAGGGCATCGGAATACTGCTGTTTAAGGTTCGGGTTCTTGAGCTGTTGAGCTAGATACACAGATTGAACGGCTCCCCAGCGTTTGTAGTAGCCCTCAAAGTTGTTGATCTGGCGGTATTTCTCACGAATAAGGTTTTGGAAGGTGATTCTGTCGCACACCTGCCCATCGGACAGAACCGCCTCATCTCCCGCAAATAGCCGCTCCACAAAGAAGTTGGGGACCAGAGCATAGGCGCTAAAGCCATCAAATGGAATATCCTGGTCGTCTTTCCGATGGCCATCGTGGCGACCTAAGCGCCCTAACCGCTGGATGAAGTTACCTGCATCGGATGATTCAAAAATCAGGAAGTTGATTTTGAAATCGACGCCGACATCAATGGTGCTGGTGCCGATCACCAGGTCAGCCGCTAGGGATTCGGCCTTCTCTTGTCCACCCGATAGCCCGGTGTTTTCTCGCACCGTCAGGCCATGGTGGGCAAAAAGCGCTCTAAATACTGGGGTTAGTCGCTTCACCGCTGCAATGGAGTTGAGAATGATGGCTCCCTTGCTGCCGGGGTGCTCCAGAAATTGGCTGAGGATGAGGTCTTGATTGTCCTTCAGCCAGGTTTCCGATGCTTTGGATGTGGGCTCCATGGGCATAAAGGTCAGGTTGATGGCGCGGGCGACCTGTCGCCAATGCTGGTTACTGAGGGTATGGGCGGCGGCTTGGGTGTCTGGAAACTGGTACTTGCCTGCCTCAATCGGGTTAATGACTTGGCACCGGAAACCCGCTTGATCAAGTCTTTTCAGTAGCGTGTCGCTAGGGGTAGCTGAGAGAAACAGGAATTTTTTGCGTCGATTGGTGGCCTGAATTAACAGCATCGTGTTCAGAACGCTGGCAACCTGGGGGGCTGCAAAGACGTGAAATTCGTCGAAGATGAACAGGTCAAAGTCTTTGTCGATGCGGTTCCAGAGCTTATCGGGGGTATCTTTGCCCGTTAAGTAAGCGCCTCGGTGCAGGTAATGGAAGATGTCGGGGTTGGTGATCAGGATTTCAGATTGGCCCGAACGGGATGCGATCGCACTTCCCTTGCGCAAGCCTTCATTCTCTGCATAGACCTCCAGCTCAGGCCCGCTCAACCGATTGACCCGTGGGGCATTGGCCGGCTGAAACTGCTGGATGTAATCCCGCACCTGGGTTTCCTGATCGCTGGCGAGGGCATTGGTGGGGTAAAGTGCCATCGCAAAACAGTTTCCCTGCAATACCTCCAAATAAGCGGCAAGACTCTTGCCATCCCCGGTCATCGCCGTGTTGAACACCACATCTATCTCTGGGTTGCGCAATGCCTTTAAGGTTTCAACCTGATGCCAAGCGAGTTTCCATCCGTTAGGCAGCTTGATTCCTGCGGGGGCATCGGCGGGGCAAGCGTAAACAGGCTTTAGCTGAATGGAATACATGGTGCTTCAGGGAAAGTATCCGTGCCTTGTTGCATAACCCTATCTTGGCAGCGACAATAGGATTGATCAATAGATATACGGACGAAGTGTCCGTATACTTGAACGTGATTCCCTATGACCCGTAAACAGCGATCCATTACCCTGTCTATCGAAGAACACGAAAAGGCCCAGCTAGAGCAGCTTGCCCTGGAGTTTGACCAGACCTGGGGCAAAAAGCCCAACGTTTCAAAACTTTGCAAAGCGATCGCCAAAGGCCACCTGCGTCTCGCCATTAACCACGACTGGAACCGCGATCGCATCGACACCCTCAACCGTGCCCTGAATCACCTCAAAGATGCAGGGCGACTCCATGAAGCCCTGACCCTGGCCCAGGTCTTACTAGAACGCAGCGAACTGAACCAACCGCTGCGCCAAGCCATTCAAACCTGGGTTGATCGCCCCAATGCCCCCTGGCGCGTTGAGTTAGACCGCTGTATTTTGCGCCAACGCCCCTTTCGACTGGCCTATCAAGATGCCGCCGATCGCATCTGGAGCTTCACCGTGCGCCATGCCCGCATTGAGCCCCTAGAAGATCGCCAGTACCTCACCTGCTGGTGTGATCAGACCGAAGGCAACCAGGACGTGACCGCCCTTCAGCACAACTGGACCCTGCGCCTAGACCGCATCCCCGACGAAGCCGTCATAGCCCCCGCCGAGGGCTATTGGCAGCTAGAACTGGGGCATATCACCGTCGAGTTCCATCTGCTCAACCGCCTAGCCTTTGCCTATCGCTCTAAAACTGAGGCCGACGTGGTGAATGAATGGGTGCCGGAGCAGGAACGTCGCCGAGTGGTGCGGCGCATCCACAGTACGTTTTGGTTTTTCCGCGAGATCCGCCGCTATGGCGCAGATTGCATTGTGATTGGGCCAGAGGAAGTCCGCGATCGCTTTGCCCAAGAAATTGTGATGATGGCCAGACAGTATTCACCCAGTCTTTGAGCACCCCATCTTGGGCTCCTTCCTTCAGAGCGGCGGGGGCTCCCCATGGGGAAACCGTCGGGGATTGGGGGGATTTCCAGGTGCAATGGCCCCTTTGGGCCGGTCCCTGACCATCGCACTTTATCTGACCTGCGATCGCATCTCACCTGCGATCGCGGGCATCCACCCACCATTCCCCTCCCTTGCCCTCACCACACCGCTGGTCTAAAGGTGGTGTCGTTGGCGATAGCTACCGTCTCTCCACTCTGCTTGATCACAAACAGACCCCGCTGATAGGCATAGCGATCCACCCCTGGATCAATCTCAATGCCAGCTACAGCACCGTATATCTGATAGTCGCTGTAGTGGGGAAAGGCCAGTCGAAAGCGACCCATTTTCTCCAAGAAGTACTCCACATCCCGCTGAGAGAGCCGAGACTTCACCTCAATTGCCACTGCCACCGCTCCATTCACCGCGAAGATGTCGATTTCCATCTCAGCCCCCGGACGCTGGGACTTCATCCGGCGAGCCGTCTCTTGCACATCAATGCCGCGTGCCCGAAACAGTTGCACCACACCGGGTTCTACAAAGTTTTCGACAAATAGCCCCCAGCGACTGGTGAGCCCCGCCACCTCTCGACTGGTGTGGGCGGTGATTTTTTCTAATCGCTCCAGGCGACGATCTGCCTCCGCAGAACGACGATCCGCCTCCGCAGAAAGCTGCTTAGCCGCAGCGGTTGATTCTGCCCAGCGGCGATCTGCCTCCGCAGAGCGCTGATCGGCAGCGGCGGTTAATTCTGCCCAGCGACGATCCGCCTCTGCCTGGGAAGCGCGGAATAGGGCATAAATATCCTCAAGGGTGACCGGATTTGCCATGGTCTATTGACGACTGCTGTCCTCATTTTAGGCCCAGAGAACAGTCCTGCTACCGCCTATTGTTCAGGGATTGGGGGGGGTGCCAAACCTGGGGTTTTCAGGAAGCCCCAGGTGGTGTCAGGGCATGAGATTTCTTAAGGTTGTCCCTTCCCTGACTCCTCTTGCCTGTTCTGTGAAGGGCTCTCTAGGGGGGAAACCGTCAGGGATTGGGGGGATTTCCAGGTGTAATCGCACTTTATCTGACCTGCGATCGCGGGCGTCGCCCCTGTATCTTTCCTTGGGCATACTGAAAGATGCCTTGTTGAGATCTATCCAGCCCTAGGGCTGGCCACCCCCACCCATGCGTCGCTTAAATAACCGTGCCTTCGAACTACTGTCGGCTGAGGTGACCCGCCTGACCCAGGGCGCTTTAGAGGAAGTCCGTCGCGATCTCGTCCTGCGGCGATTGAATCGCTTTCGCCTCCAAGAGGGCGAGCCCCTCACCTATGAAGAACTGAGGTCCGCCGTCGAAGACATTTTTCCAGAATTCAATGACCGTATCTTGAGGAGAGCCGCCCGGATCAACCGGGGTCGGCGGGGCATTGGGCTCGGGCGTATCGGTGCGGTGACCCTGGGCACCGCCGTCACCGTCTCCATCGCCGCTGGGGGACTGTGGGTGCTGAACCTGCCCTATCCCATGATCCGCTGGCCCGTGTCTCGGGTGGCCCCCATCCTGCTGCTACCCAGCTACATCAGCATGGATCATAGCTACCGCCAGACGGTTTCCCTGGTGGCCCAGTCGGACCAACTGGTGAACCAGGCCACCAGTACCCAGGATATTCAACTGGGAGCAGAAAAGGTGACCGACGCCCAAAAGCACCTGGATCGTCTGCCCGTATGGTTTCTGGGCTACTATCCTCGGGCCTACTGCACCCTGTTTAGCTGCACTTGGCGCTTCACCTACGACGAGTTTGCGGTAGCTCGGGAAGCGATCGGGCGCATGGAGGCCAAGATTTTCCAAGAGGAGAACGCTTTCACCCTGCTAGATCAGGGCACCACGGAGGTAGATGCCGCCAAGGTCCAATACCAGGCCGCTCCTACTACCGAGGCCAAAACCACGGCGGTGATGGCTTGGCAGGGGGGCATGGATAAGCTCAACGAAATTCCACCGGAAACCCTGGCGGGGCGACAGGCCCAAACCAGGCTGGCGGCCTACCGGCGCGACTTTGAGCAGGTCTCTGGTCTCTTGGCAGGGGACAATCGCTCCATTACCCTGATTAATGCGGCCAAACAGTTCGCGATGCAAGCGGCCAATACAGCCCAGAACGCACCCCATAGGGCGGAGATCTGGGTGGAAATTATCGGCCTTTGGGAAACCGCGATTAGTCGCCTAGAAGAGGTTCCCATTGAGGATCCGGGCTATAGCGAAGCCCAGGCTAAGTTAGCGGAATATGGGCGTAACTTGGCAACTATTCGGATTCGACTAGCGCAGGAACAAGAGGCTCAGGACTACTGGTTACGGGCAGAGGAACGCCAAATCCGTCTCTGGGAAAGTTCTCGGCGGTTGAGTTCCGAAGCCTATGCAGCGGAGCTTCAGCTTACAGTAAATGAGCTGAAGCGGGTGGAACCGGGAACCACACCCTACGACGACGCCCAAACGCTGTTGCGATCGGTGCAGGCGGAGTTGGCCAAGGCCACGCCCTAGTACTGGGCGGCGGAATACATTGACCGTTTTATCGTGGCACACCTCGGCCCCTCTCCCTAGCCCTCTTCCAAGGGGAGAGGGGACCGGACAATGTTGGACTGATGAGGATCCGGGTTCCTCAGACGGGTAAATGGGGGATGAAGGTGGGTAAACTCGGGGGGTGCAACGATTTATATCCTGGACCCCTGGACTGCTGCTATGGCGATCGCACCCTCTCCCTCCACATTTATTGATAAGCCGATTAAGTTTGGCACCGATGGCTGGCGCGGCATGATGGCTGCTGACTTTACCTTTGCGCGGGTGCAGCAGGTGGCCACTGTCGCCGCCCAGGTCTTGCAACAGACCTATGGGGCCACCACCGGCAGCAACACCGTGATCGTGGGCTACGATCGCCGCTTTCTGTCCCCGGAATTTGCCCGCACCGCCGCCGAAGCGATCGCCGCCGCCGGATTTGATGTCCAACTCAGCAAGGGCTTTGCGCCCACCCCCGCCTTTAGCTGGGCAGCAAAATCCCAGGGAGCCCTGGGGGCAGTGGTGATCACCGCTAGCCACAACCCCGCCGCCTACAACGGCCTCAAGATCAAAAGTGCCTTTGGGGGGTCGGTGCCCCCTGAGGTGACCCAGCAGGTCGAGGCCCAGTTGGAGACGGTCTTTGCTCCAGCGACCCAACCAGGGAGCATCGCATCCTTTGATCCCTGGCCCAGCTACTGTGCCGAACTCCAGAGCAAGGTAGATTTAGGGTCGATTCAAACCGCGATCGCAAGTGGTCAACTCACCGTATTTGCCGATGTCATGCATGGAGCCGCTGCCACCGGGCTAGAACGGCTGCTGGGCACCGCCATCCATGAGTTCAACACCGAGGCCGACCCTCTGTTTGAGGGGGGAGCCCCGGAGCCCCTGCCCCAATACCTGAAGCGAATGTTGACGGCGGTGGCGGCTTACCAACCTGCGGTGCCGGGAGGGCTGGTAACGGGTCTCGTCTTTGACGGCGACAGCGATCGCATTGCGGCGGTGGATAGTCAAGGCACCTTCCTCAGTTCCCAGGTGTTGATTCCCATCCTGATCGACCACCTGACCCAGGTTCACGGCCTGTCTGGGGAGGTGATCAAAACCATTAGCGGCTCTAACCTGATTCCTAAGATCGCCGCCCTCCACAACCTGCCCCTCCATGAAACCGCCATCGGCTACAAGTACATCGCCGACCGCATGATGACATCCCATGCCCTAATCGGTGGCGAAGAGTCCGGCGGTGTGGGCTACGGTCACCATATCCCCGAGCGGGACGCCCTGCTGTCGGCTCTATACGTTCTGGAGTCGGTGGTGAAATCAGGGCTAGATCTCAGCGATCGCTACCGCAAACTCCAGGCCACCACAGGCTATTACTCGGAGTACGACCGCATTGACCTGCCCCTGCCCACAATGGCGGTGCGCGATCGCCTCGTAGCCGCGTTGGAAAATGACTGCCCCACTGCGATCGCAGGCAAAGCTGTGACCCACTGCCTCACCATCGACGGTTACAAGTTTTCCCTAGAGGACGAAAGCTGGCTGCTGATCCGCTTCAGCGGCACTGAACCGGTCCTGCGCCTCTACAGTGAAGCCGCCACAATAGAAGAGGTGCATAAGCATTTGGCCTGGGCTAAGGCGTGGGCTGAGGGGGTGGGGGAGTAGGGGGGT
>NZ_KI913949.1:2011755-2037828 GCF_000332095.2 Leptolyngbya sp. PCC 6406
TTTCGTTTTGAGTTTTGAATTGAATTTCCCGTAGGGGCGCGGTTTCCGCGCCCAATGTAGCCGGTGACAGGTGGCAGTTTTGAATTTTGAATTGAATTTCCCGTAGGGGCGCGGTTTCCGCGCCCAATGCAGAATGTCACCGTGAGGACGGAGGAAAAATTTTGCATCGATCTATCTCGCCGATGACGACTACACCTGTTTTTTACCCTTGGACGCTGCGCGATCGCACTTTCCACTGGGGACAGCGCACCTATGTTATGGGCATTCTCAACGTCACCCCTGACAGCTTTAGCGACGGGGGGCAGTTCTATCGGTTGGATCAGGGCTTGGCCCAGGCCCAAGCTTTAGTGGAGGGGGGCGTAGACTTGGTGGATATCGGCGGACAGTCTACCCGACCGGGGGCGGAAACGATACCCACGGAGGCGGAATTGCGGCGGGTGGTGCCCCTAGTGGAGGCAATTCGCCGGAGTTCGGAGCCCGCTCTGCGGGAGGTGGTGATCTCCGTGGACACGACACGGGCGGAGGTGGCGCGGGCGGCAGTCCGAGCCGGGGCGGATGTGGTCAATGACATCTCCGGCGGCACCTTTGACGATGCCATGTTGGCGACGGTGGCGGACCTGGGGGTGCCCATTATCCTCATGCATATCCGGGGTACCCCCGCCACGATGCAGCAGCAGACCGACTACGAAGACTTGATTTCAGAGATCTACAGCCATCTAGAGCGCCAGATCGAAAATGCGATCGCGGCGGGCATCAGCCACAACCACATCGCCATCGACCCCGGCATTGGCTTTGCCAAGACCGCCCCCCAAAATCTAGACATTCTCCGGCGCATCCCCGACTTCCGCCCCCTGGGCTGCCCCATCCTCATTGGCCCCTCCCGCAAAAGCTTCATCGGCTCGATTCTCGACCAGCCCGACCCCCAGCAGCGGGTCTGGGGCACGGCGGCGGCCTGTTGTGCTGCGATCGCCGGAGGAGCCGACATCCTGCGAGTCCACGATGGCCGCGAAATGGTTCAGGTTGCCCAAGTCGCCGACGCCCTCTGGCGAGGACACCACCCTGGTACGGAAAGGTAGAAGGCAGAAGGCAGAAGGCAGAAGGCTGAAGGCTGAAGGCAGAAAGGGAATTTCATGTCATAAAACTTCAACCCCACTAACGGCACTTTCTGGTAATGCCTTGGCGATGGGCTGACCTACCATGTGCCCCCCTTTCAACGGGACTATTCCTGGGGTGAAGACGAGTGAAATGTGCCCTCAATCCTTTTCCCAGAGTGGGCTACTCTGTGTACATATAGCGGTTCCCTAATGGATGAGGTACAGCTCAACTTGATGGCAATTCGGGGAACAAGGGGCTTAAGCCCCTTGCCTGTACTTAACCCGAGTGAGACCCGCTATAAGTCTTCGGTTGGGTAGGCTAGCCTGCCTAGCCCCCTAAATCCCCCAAGGTCGATCGATAACCGTGATGGATTGCCTTGAGTGCAGGCACTCAAGGACACCAAATATCGTCTGGCTGCTTTGGCCCTTTCCTGCCGCCTTACCTGCCCAAAGTTAAGCGTTGCTCCTGCGATTTCTTCCCAATGCAGCGCGCTAGAGATCCTCTCACGCTTGCAGAACCTATGCTCTCTCCCCGTCCGCGCTCGTTTCGCCGCATCCTGGTTGTCAGGCTGCTGCTGTTGGGCATCCCCATTCTGCTGATTGGACAATATGTCACCCTCCGCAAGGGGCGCACCAGTCTGCTGGAAACGGCTCGTCAAAATCTCACCAGCAGTGCCATTCGCAAGGGAGAGTTTGTCAACAAAACCCTAGAACTGCTCCTGGGCAATCTCCAGACCTTGAGCCAGACCCAAGCTCTACAAGGGGAGGATCTATCAGCAGTAGAGGCCCAGGTGCGTCAGTTTACCGCCCAGATTCCCTTAGCCGACGCCTGTGTGCAGGTGAACCAAGGGACCACCGACACCATTTTGCTCAATACCTGTCTAGCCCCCCTGGCTCTGCCCCAACTGGCCTGGACAGAGCCAGGAAACGGCATTGAAAACAGCAGCTTTTATCTCGCCTCTCTCCAGTCTCCGGCGGATAAAGCGCCCCTAGTTTCGGAAACCGAGGACTATGCCGAAATCGATGTGGTGCTAGCTACCCCGGTCTACGATGCCCTGGGGCAGGTTCGCTACACCCTCAGTCTTCAAGCCCAGATCAATCAACTTGAAAATACCGGAGCGCGATCGCTGGTGGGCTACACGGCGGTCATTGATGCAGCAGGTATCATTCGCGTCCATCCCGATCCGACCCTGGTGGGACGATCCATCGATACCCTACCGGGTCAAGATCGCCTCCAGTCTATTGTCCGCAATGCCCAGACAGGCGAGAGCAGCACGCTGCACCTATTCGAGTTTTTACCCACGCACTCAGAATGGCTAGCGGGATTCACCCCACTAGAACTTGCGATCGCACCCGGCCAAACTGAAACCTGGACAATTCTGGCGATCACCCCCCTCGACCATGCCCTCCAGGGACTCCGGGAGATCCGCACGGCTCTAGTCATCTTCACTCTAGGGCTGTTGGTTGCCCAGATCGCCCTAGTGCTCTACGTTGCCCGTCGCCTCTCCCGCCCCATGGAACGGCTCTCCAACTATGCCCAGAGTCTCCAGGATTTTTCCCACTTCCAGGAAGTCCCCCAGAACTTCCATGTCTGGGAACTGGATCACCTAGCCAAAGTTTTCAACCGAATGTTGAAGCGGCTAGAGCAGCGGGCACGGGAACTGCAACATGCTTGGCAAGATGCCCAGATGGCCAATCAGCTCAAGAGTGAATTCCTCGCCAATACTTCCCACGAACTACGGACTCCCCTCAACGCCATCATTGGCTGCATCCGTATCGTGCGCGAGGACTGCTGTGATAGCAAAGAGGAGGAACAGGAATTTCTTCACCGAGCTGATCAGGCGGCCATCCACCTGTTGGAGATCATCAACGACATCCTCGATATTGCCAAAATCGAATCCGGCACCCTAGAGATGTATCCCGAGATTCTAGATGTGCGGCAAATCATCACCGAAGTCGTAGACCTGCAAACAGTGCAGGCCCAACAAAAAGGGTTAACCCTGATTGGCCCCGACTTGGATACCCCCCTGTGGGTCAGGGCCGACCGCTCCAAACTGAAGCAAGTTCTGCTGAATGTGGTGTACAACGCCATCAAGTTCACCGAGTCAGGGGAAGTCGTCCTGCAAACCAGGGTGGAGACAGAGAATGGGGCTCCAGAACCTGGGGCCAGTTCCTTACCCGAAGGGGTAATGCTGTCCACACCCTGTCCTCGTCTGATCATCACCATTCGCGATACGGGCATCGGCGTTGATCCCAAGCAACAGAGTAAGCTCTTTAAGCCCTTTGTCATGGCAGATGGCTCTACCACTCGTCGTTTTGAGGGCACCGGGTTGGGGCTGGCGATTTCCCGCAATCTCATCACCCTAATGGAAGGCAGTATTACGCTCCATAGTGAAGGACTGGGACTGGGCTCTCTGGTCGTGATTGCCCTTCCTCTAGTGAATGAGCACGAGATTTCAGGGGAGGATCGGGAGGATACCCAGCCCCCCTCCCGTAAACCTCACCTAGGGATCGTCTAGCTAGACCCACGGCGGTTAAAACCGCTGCCATACAAACAAAGTCGGCCTTCGCCGACCAAGGGATCTGCGGGTTATATACACGACTTGGAAGGTTATGTCTTGAAACAAGCTGAAAAGCTTGCTACGTCGTTGTCTCCATACAAACATCCAGTTCCCTGTTCGCGTTAGCGGCTCCCTTAGGGAGCAACGGAGTCGTTGGCTTTGCCGCCCCAGAGGGGCTAGGGAACGGCCAGAACCCGTTGACCGCTGGCTTCGACTCCGCTCAGCCAGCGGTCAACGGGCTCGATTCTCCGTAACCTTCCAAGTCGTGTTATGTAGTTTACCCAGTGGCCAGGTTTTCTCCCTTCGGGAGAAAGCCCGATCAGCGGGTAGTTTCGTAGGGTGCATAGCGCTAAGGCGCGGCTTTGCCCACGCGAAGCAATGCACCGTAGAAATGCCACCCCCAGGGGAAATGGGCACAGGACTTCTGCCAGCCAGTACTAGTTAGGAGACGGGGCAGATTTTGATATAGCGATCCTCTATGAATCATGAAAATTCCTAGGACAGGCGTCCCGCCTGTACGGGCAAGATGCCCATCCTAGCAGGATCCTGTTTTTGGTAGAATCGACTATAATTCAGATCCAGTCAATCCTGTGAGTTGACTAAAACCCGACTACCCGCGATCGCCTGTGTTTACCACCACCCTATCTCCCACCGCGTCCCATTCCCCCGCTCTAGACCTGTTTGAGGCCATCGAGGCTCTGAAGCAGGAGCTAAATGCCGTAATCCTGGCCCATTATTACCAGGAGCCCGATATCCAAGACGTAGCCGACTATATTGGCGATTCCTTGGGGTTGTCCCAGCGGGCTGCTGATACCGATGCCGATGTCATCGTGTTCGCCGGGGTTCACTTTATGGCGGAAACTGCCAAAATTCTGAACCCGAACAAGCTGGTACTGTTGCCGGATCTGGCGGCGGGTTGCTCCCTGGCGGACACCTGCCCCCCGGCGGAATTTGCCGCCTTCAAAGCGGCCCATCCCGATCATCTGGTGGTGTCCTACATCAACTGCTCCGCTGCCATTAAGGCCATGAGTGACATCATCTGCACCAGCTCCAATGCCGTCAAAATTGTGCAGCAGATTCCAGCAGATCAACCCATCATCTTTGCCCCAGATCGCAACCTAGGGCGCTATGTCATGGCTCAGACGGGGCGTGATCTAGTCCTATGGCAGGGAAGCTGTATGGTTCACGAAACCTTTTCAGAAAAAAAACTCGTGCAGCTTCAGATGGAATATCCCCATGCTGAAGTTGTGGCCCATCCAGAATGTGAGGAATCGGTCCTACGCCATGCCCATTTCATCGGCTCCACAACGGCGTTACTGAACTATGTCCAAAACAGCCATCGCACCCAGTTCATTGTCGTGACCGAACCGGGTATTATCCACCAGATGGAAAAGCAAGTGCCCCACAAGCTCTTTATCCCGGCCCCACCCCTGGCAAACTGCGCTTGCAACGAGTGCCCCCACATGCGCCTGAATACCCTGGAGAAGCTTTACCAGGCGATGGCACATCGGCAGCCGGAAATCATCCTGCCTGAGGACATTCGCGCCGCTGCCCTAGCCCCCATCCAGCGAATGCTAGCGATGAGCCGCTGAGGCGTATTCGGGAGGCTTAGGGATCTGCGGGTTTGTACCCAGTGGCCAGGTTTTCTCCCGAAGGGAGACGCTAATGCCGTGGCATTAAGCCGCCACAGCCGCAACGATCTCGAACATCGGAGCCTGATGTAGGGCTATGGCCATTGTGCTAGATGCTAACCTGCTGATCGTTCTGGTCAAGCGTTGGCGGCAGCACGAGGAAGGGGACGGGTTCCTAGAGAGGGAACTGGCTACGAAGTAAGACAATGATCTAGGAACCCGTCCCCTAGCCCCTCCTAGAGAGAAAACTAGCTACGAAGCAAGACAATGATCTAGGAACCCGTCCCCTCAAGACCCCAAAAACCCAAAAAAAATCGAGCGCTTCGCGCCAGAAAAAAGGGTAAAGAATAAAAGAGAATAGTGCAAAAGTACTATAGGGCAAAGGGCTACGAAGTCCACGAGGAGACACAGACAACCCGAAAACCGATGAGGTAGTACTGGGCATCGCGCGTGCCCCAGAAGCGATTGGCCGAGCGGCAGTACCAGGGATCGTAGCTCCACGAACCGCCCCGCAGCAGCCGATAACTTTCTTCGTTAGAGGATAACCAAGCACTGCCATCGGTGGGAGCGCCTTCGTAGCTGTCGTGCCAGTGGTCTTGGCACCATTCCCACACGTTGCCGTGCAGATCGTAGAGGCCAAAGCGGTTGGGGGGAAAGCTACCCCCGTGAGTAGTCTTTTCCCGGTAGGTGCCCTTTGGCCCTTGGCCATAGGTGTAGTTGCCGTCGTAGTTGGCTAGCTCTGGGGTGATCGTTTCCCCGAAGGAAAAGGGGGTTTCACTGCCAGCCCGACAGGCGTATTCCCATTCCGCTTCGCTGGGCAGGCGGTAGGGGTGGTTAGTGTGGGCAGTGAGGCGATCGCAGAACTCCACCGCCTCATCCCAACTCACCTGCTCCACAGGCAGATCATCCCCTTTGAAATTGCTGGGGTCGGGATCCAGGTCGATCTGGACTTTGGGCAACCCCGCCACGACTCGCCATTGGGCCTGGGTGATGGCATATTTCCCCATCCAGAACCCCGGTACCTGCACTCGATGGCGGGGATTTTCATTGGCAAAGTATTTTTTGTAATGCTCTTCCCCCACTTGCCGAATTAGCTCCGCTTTCTCCGTCTCTGTTTGACCCATCCAAAACGCTCCGGCGGGGATCTTGACCACATCCAGACCCACATCCCCCGGCAATCGCTCCCGGTGGTACTCAGCACTCCCCCCCTGCCGCTTTGTGATCTTGCCCTGGGCATCCACCGTCACCACGTCAAAGTCCCAGGTCTCCAGCGAGGGTGTTACTCGCTCCACAAGGGCTGGGATAACCTCTACTGCCGCGATCCTGGCTGGTGTCACAGCCTCAACAGACGGGTTAAGCATGACTTCCCTAAAGGATTGAGGAACGTTTCCCATTTCCCCTAACACTGCGGAAACCTCAGGCTCCAAGTCCTGATCCGATAGATTCCAAAGTTTTTGTAGTTCCCGCAGTTCCCTAATGGCCTCAGGACTAAGGGGAAATTCATCGGCAATTTCTTCCCGGAGCGTTTCAATATACCCATCCAAGTGGTGTTGCCTTTGGATGTGGGGCTTCAGCACCTCCGCCTCAATTTCCTTGGCTCGCTCTGGATCCAGCCCCAGCTTGATCCGCCATTCTGCTGAAATTCGCCGCCCTGCTGGAGCAATCCTCCCCTTGCGAATGCAGGACTCTACCTTTTGTCGATAAATTAGCTCAGGGTTAATCACCGTCCGCGCCAAGGTGATTGCCTGCCCTGCCAAACCATTGAAAATTGCAGGACGCATCGTGGGGGCTGCTGTCGTCACCTTTTGTCGCACATAGTCATGCAAATGCCCGACAGTAATTTGGTCATATCCTTCAGGAGCCGCCGCCCCAGTTTTCAACCCCTCCACCAGATAGCGGGTATACACCGACAGGGGTTCTCCCTCCTGCTCTAGGGCGTAGTTGCGGGCTGTGGCTGCCGTCAGCACCACCCAGCCCTCACCCCCCAAGTCCCTCTGCACATCCACCTGGCCATCATCCATGGTCAGGAAGCCCTCGGCAAAAGCGGCCCCAAAGCAGCAATCCAGGATGATCACCTTACGCTGGGCATAGGTATTCCGAAAGATGGCCTTGATGAAGCTGGCCTCGATCGCGGTGCCCAGATTCAGCCGCCGATCGTCAAATAAATGAGTCTGGCAAGTGGTGAGATAGAAATCCCCCCCCATCTCATTGATGCCATGGCCGGTGAAATAGAACAGGGCCAGGTCATCCTTGGCTAGGGGCGTAAACACCTCCCCCATCCGCGCCCGGAAGCTGCCAACATCGGGGTCAACCAGGGTCACCACTTGGTCAAAACCCGCGATCGCCCCATCCGCCAACACCTCCCCCAGCGCCTCCACCCCCTTGGCCGGACAGGCCAACTGCTTCAGACCTCCACCATAGGAGCCCACCCCCACCAACAGCGCCACCTTCTTCCCCATGCCCCGCCCCAACGGATTCCTTAATGCAATGGTGCCCCATTCTCCCTCATCAGGCACCCCAAATTCCGCCCCACAAATTCCGCCCCAAAGGTTACCGCTGACTGGCATGGAGCACCGTCAACCCCACGATCGCTTCCGCCCCGTCATACCGCACAACAATATCGCCATCCGTCAGTGCTCTGTAGGATGCGTTAGCGCCAGCGTAACGCATCAAAGCCCTGGGGAATGGTGCGTTACGGCTGCGCCTAACAGCACCCTACAGCATCGTTTATTTGTATTCACCTACTTATCAAGCAACAATCTCATGACATATATTGCTCATGACATATATTGAGAAAAATCCTGAAGATGCTCATTATCTTCCACTAGGATCTTTAGCGTCCCGATCGCGCTTCCCGGTTGTCGAGGAGCCCGTACTGTTCCCCCATCTGCCACTAACCGACCGATCACCTGATTCTCAAGCACAATTTCCACCCCTTCCCCCGGATGCAAACTGGCCAACAAATCAAGCAAATTTTGCTGGACTTCCTGCACGGTTACGCAATTTATCATTCTCAATGATTCCTACAACTCTTTGGCGGCAGCAACCAGCTTAGCTAGAGTGGCATCCACCTCTTCAGGCCGAATGTTTTCCACCTTGACCTCACCCCCTTTGGCTCCCTTGACCGTAAAACTGATGGGTTTCCCCGGCAACCGCGCTTGAATTCCCTTCACCACCTTGCCCGCATTCGCCACCGTCACCTCCGCCTGGAGGATGCCCCACAGCCATGCCGCGCCCATGGCCCCATCCGGCATCGCCCCATCCGCCACCCGTTCCACCCGCTCCACTCCCTCCAGGCCCACCATCTCCCGGAACAGCCCCGCCGTTAACCGCTCCTGCACCGATTCCGGCACTTCGGCATCCCCGGCCCGCCAGTCAATCGTCAGCCATACTTTATCCACCATGGATCATGAATCCTCCCCAGTCACGGGTTTAATGGCCCAATTCCGTTCCATTCCATCTTCCTCGCCCTGCCTGGATTTTGCCCCAATTCCGGGAACAGGGGACGGGTTCCTGAAACGACTTGGAAGGTTACAGAGAACAGAGCCCGTTGACTGCTGGCTGAGCGGAGTCGAAGCCAGCCACACCACCGGGTTCTGGCCGTTCCCTTCGACTCCGCTCAGGGAACTGGATGTCAGCTCGTTCCAAGACATCACCTTCCAAGTCGTGTTCTTGACAATAGCGTAATGGTGGATCTCGAACTGCTCCCCCGCGATAGGAGGAGTCAGGATGGGAGTTGGGCAACCGTTCGTTCGGCTGGGGATTGATTATTCCTAGAGATTATTCCTGAAAAAACGCTTCCAGATGGGCGGTCATGTGGTTGACGAGGGTAGTGGTGCGGGGACTATTCTCAGCCTCGCTTTCAATGCGATCCACCACCTCTGGGGGCAGCTTCAGCAGGTTCACCAGGGTTTGGTAGGCGGTGGCCTCTTCATCATTAATGAGGTTTTCCTCGGGGGTGCGGGCACTGGAACTGATGACCTCGTACCCCAGGCGCAGTACCAATTCCCGTTCCGCCTGATCTTGCAGTTGAGGCACCAGTTCCCCTAGGGGCAGGTTCTGCATCAGGTAGTCCCGCAGTTCCTCTCGCAGGCTCTGCTGTCCGTCTTCCTTATCCGCAAACAGCCCACTAAAGCGGTCTAGCATTAGATCCACTTCTGCATCCGCTAGGTTGCCATCGCTCCAGGCCATGGAGGCCACGATGCGCATGAGGGTCATTTGGCGGGGGGAGATGGAGGGGGGAGGGGGAGTGTGGAGAGGCATAGCCAATGTTTCACCCGAGATAGACAGCGGAATCACGAACTGGTGATCACGCTAACATGTCTCCTCCGAGGCTGAGGATAGGCTGTAATTGAACGCTACAGAACGTCAGTGCGATCGCAGCAAAAATCAAGGCTAGACACGTCCCGCCAACTGATTGAGCTGTTTGGTGTTCATCAGGATAATCACATCCCGATCTTCATCCACCTTCAACCATTCCTTCTCGGTGAGTTTGGCGAGGATCTTGCTGGTTTCATCTTCGGAAATGTCGGTCACGTCCGCCATATCCTTAATGGGAATATTGAAAATCTCGGTGCCCACCTCCCCCGGAGATCCATAGGCTTCGCTCAGGGTGCTGAGGGTGTTAGCTAGCTTCACCGCTGGGGGCTGGTTACGCAGGTGAAAGCGAATATTTGTCAACCGCAACCGCTGCACCATCAACTGCAACATCCGGTGGTGCAGTTGGGAGTCTTTGAACAGGGTTTGGATAAAGCGCTGGGCCGATACACTCAGTAGCTTGACTGGAGAGAGGGCCACCACGTCCGTAGATCGGGGCGACTCATCAAGGATCGCCATCTCGCCAAAGAAATCTCCCTGGCCCAACACCGCTAGGGTGACAAAGTCTTCGCCCACGTGGCGGCGCACCTTGACCCAGCCGCGCTGGACAAAGTAAACCGCGTTGCCCCAGGCATCCTCCATCAAAACGGCTCGTCCTGAGGGGTAATCGTGTTCTGTAGCGACCGACAGAAGCCAATCCACTGTTTCAGGATTGGCCACGTCGAAAAGGGGGAAAAGCTCACCAAAGGCTTCGGGCTGCATGGGGTTTCTCTGGGTGCGTCTGGACGAGAAGCGCTAGCGGATGTGATCAGGTGTGATCAGGTCAGTCGTGATCAAAGTATGGCACCGCCTGCGGTGGCAAATGCTGATGAACCGTAGAAATCTGCCCCCATACTACCCAGAAACCTCGGCCAATATCCATGACGCTAGAGGGATTTTCTCGGGAAATCGTGGGGAGGGGGGGGGTGATGGGGTAGGGGGGTGTTGGCGAAGCCTGCCCGAAGGGCTTAGGGGTAGGGGGGTGTATAACCTAACGGCATTCAAGAAAGGCGAAGCCTGCCCGAAGGGCTTAGGGGTAGGGGGGTGTATAGCCTAACGGCATTCAAGAAAGGCGAAGCCTGCCCGTTGGCGAGGAGCCTGCCTTTGGCATAGGGCTTAGGGGTAGGGGCGCGGTTTCCGCGCCCAATGCAGGATGTCGCCGTAGGGGCGTGGTTTCTGCGCCCAGTGCAGGGGGTGACGGGTGACAGGGGATTGGATTAGGGGCAGAGGCAGCCGAGTTCCTTGACCCGCACCGCCTGTACCGCCTGTCGGATGGGTTCCCGAAAGCGCTCAATATAGCTGGGCCAGCCTACCAGAATCGGCTGGCGATGGATCAGGCTGAGGGGATAGATGCTGGTGGCGTCAAAGCGGATGGGGATGCCATCTAAATCACAGCACACTAGCCCCGCTGCGAGGGCGAGGGCAAGGGGTCCGGTGGTATCCCATAGTTTCACCCGGCCATTGCAATAGACGTAGAGACCGGATTGGCCCTTGATTACCTCCATGACCTTGAGACCGTAGCTGCCGAGGGCGTAGGGGCGTAGTTGGGGGGCGTATTGCGCGATCGCAGTTCCAAAACGCCGCTGATCCCGAGTGCCTAAGACTAGAGGACAGGTTGCCGCTGTGGGATCCGGTGGCGAGCAGGGGACTAGGGGCAGAGTTTCTCCCTGGGGACCAAGCTGAAACAACCCCCAGCCGGGGCCACCCCAGTAGAGGTGCTGGTGAGCCGGACCGTAAATCCACCCGGCCTGGGGCCGATCAGCGGCGAGGAGCCCAACCATCACGGCGTAGTTCTCGCCATGGTGAATAAAGTCCTCGGTGCCATCGATGGGATCAATCAGCCAAATGCGCTCGTCCCCTTGGACGGGTTCCTGCCCATCGCCCCTTTGGACGAGTCCCTGCCCATCGCGGTTTCTTTGAAACGCCGCCGCTGAGCCCTGATTTTCCTCTGTAATAATGCTGTCCTGGGGAAACTGGGTCGCAAAGGCCGCAGCTAGCACCTGATCCAGAACCCGGTCCACCGTGGTGACGTAGTCCTCAACCCCTTTTTCAAACACCTCAAAGGCTTGGGTCGCAGCTTCCCGAGCCTGCTGCCCGCAGGTCTGCAAAGTGGCTAGAATGACCCCATTGTCCTGGTCAGAAATAGGCGGCATGGCGTGGATAAAGTCTCCCTGAGAGAATTAGGCTCCTTGCCTGTCAGTGTGCCACGGTGCGATTGTCAAAAACCGCGACATCCTGCATTGGGCACCGAAACCACACCCCTACGGCGACATCCTGCATTGGGCACCGAAACCACACCCCTACGGCGACATCCTGCATTGGGCGCGGAAACCGCACCCCTACGGCGACATCCTGCATTGGGCACCGAAACCACACCCCTACGGCGACATCCTGCATTGGGCACAGAAACCGCACCCCTACGGCGGCATCCTGCATTGGGCGCGGAAACCGCGCCCCTACCCCATCACCCCATCACCCCTAAGCCCTTCGGGCAGGCTTCGCCTTTCTTGAATGCCGTTAGGCTATACACCCCCCTACCCCATCACCCCATCACCCCCATGCCCCCTTGGAAAATCAAACTCCTCTACGACGGTGCCTGTCCCCTCTGCCTCCGGGAGGTGACTTTTTTGCAGAAGCAGGACCGGGGGCGCGGTTTGGTGGCATTTGTCGATATTGCCGATGACGCCTACGACCCGGCGGAGAATGGCAACGTTTCCTTTGAGGTGGCGATGGGCCGCATTCATGCCGTGCTGTCAGATGGAACTGTGGTTAAAAATGTCGAGGTGTTTCGTCAGGTATATGAGGTGCTGGGCATGGGTTGGGTCTATGCCGCGACCCGCTGGCCTGGGATTGGTCCGCTTGTGGATTGGGCCTATGGTCTGTGGGCAGATTGGCGGCTACGCCTCACCGGACGCCCTGACCTGCAAACCCTCATTGCCCAGCGTCAGGAGCGGTTGACCTGTAGCTATGCTGAACGCTGCCGCAGTGGGGATATCTAATGGGTTTCCATCTTCCTCAATTCCAGCACAGCATCTTGTTTCAAAAGGCTATGACCCATCGGTCCTATGCCCAAGAACTGGGGGACGACAGTTCTGACAATGAGCGGCTGGAATTTCTAGGGGATGCCATCTTGACCTTTTTGTGTGGAGAGTTCCTTTACCAGACTTATCCCACTAAGGCGGAGGGGGATTTGACCCGGATTCGGTCTTCTCTGGTGGATAGAATTCAACTTGCCACCTTTGCGGAAAAACTTCGATTGGGGGATCACCTACGCCTGGGAAAAGGGATGGAGAAAACGGGGGGGCGGGAGAATCCTCGGCTCTTGAGCAGTGCCTTTGAGGCATTGATAGGGGCGTACTTTTTGGACTGCAACTCCGATGTAGATGCGGTGCGGGCCTATGTGAATCCTCTATTTCAGTGGGCGCTGGCTCAGCGAGGGGAGGCGGAGCAGGCAGCCAACCCCAAGAGTCAGTTGCAGGAATGGTCTTTGGCAACGACAGGGGAAATTCCGGAATACGTCATGGTGGAGGCGTCGGGGCCGGACCATGCCAAGCAGTTTGTGGTGGAGGTACGGATCCAGGGGCAAGTCTATGGGCGTGGCCAGGGGCAGCGGAAGCAGGACGCGGAGAAGCAGGCGGCGCGGTTGGCGTTGGAGCGTCTGGGATTGCTGTAGGGGGCTAGTTTGAAGCTGATAACCCGTGCAACCCTTAGCCCGGTTCTGTCTCTACAAGGACTGCCTGCACAGCAGTAGCCCACCCCTCTGGAGCGGGCTGGGGGGCGATGCGCCAGCCGCGATCGCACAGACGAGGATGCGGCCCGTCCTCTCCAGGTAGGACGATGGCAATATCGGTATTCTCCAGCATGTCAATATCATTGGGGCTGTTACCCAGGCCCACGGTCGTCAGTGCCTGACCAGGGGAGAGAAGACCGCCGTAGAGGGCGGCGAGTTGGTGTACTGCCGCGCCCTTCCCCGCCGCTGCCCCAATCAGGTGGGAAAAGCGATCGCCCACCACTACTCGAAAGCCCATGGCCTCTACCGCCGCCGTCAGTTTCTCCGAGTCCACATTCTTAGGAGTGAGGAAGGGCTCGCTAAACTCGCGCATTTTGGCCTGCTTGGCATCGGTTTCCGCCAGTCCGGTCAACTGCTGGACCTGCTCCACCGCTAGGTCACCAAAGCCCTTAAGGGGGCGTCCTATTTCCTGAGCGATGGCCTTGAGCCCCGCCCGTGCCATGACGTAGGCCACGCCCAATTGCAAGACTCGATAGGGGCCGTCATCCTCCCCCTCTGGTAGCGGAAAGGGACAGGTCTCGCGGGGGATAAAGACTGCGCTGCCGTTTTCCACCACAAAGGGTCCGTCTAGGCCGATGGTGTGGATTAGGGTTTCCACCTCTGCTCGGGTTTTACTCGTCACGGGAATCACGGGAATCCCTTGCTGCTTTAGGGTGGCTAAGACGGGGAGTGCCGCCTGGTAGCTGTAGGTTTCCGTATTGAGGAGAGTGCCGTCGAGATCGGTGAAGAAGAGGAGGGTAGTCATGGTGAGCGCCCCTGAGGGACCATGGTGGGCTGATTCCATCATCCTATGTCTGTGCCCCAAGGATGGAGAAGGTCTAGGGGTGTCGTTCCCCTGATCCCTTCCCACGCACTATTCTAGGTAGGGGGCTTATCTTGGAAGTTATGGAGAGTCAGGACAGAACCCTTCGCATCGCTGTGGTTGGGGATGTGCATGATCAATGGGACGGGCAAGATGCGATCGCACTGCACCATCTCCAGGTAGATCTGGTGCTACTGGTGGGGGATTTTGGCAATGAAGTGGTACCCCTCGTTGGTCAAATCGCAGCATTGGATTTACCCAAGGCCGTAGTTTTGGGTAACCACGACGCTTGGTATACCGCTACGCCCTGGGGTAAGAAGAAGTGCCCCTATGATCCCACTCGGGAAGATCGGGTGCAGAAGCAGCTCGACCTTTTGGGCACGGCCCATGTGGGCTATGGCAAGTTGGACCTACCGGCCCTGGGGCTGACGGTGGTGGGGGGACGCCCCTTTAGCTGGGGCGGCAGCGATTGGAAAAATGACGCCTTTTATCGAGAGCGGTATGGGGTGATGGGGTGGGCGGATTCCACCGCCCGCATTGTGCAAGCGGTGGATGCTGCTGCCCAGGACACGATGATTTTCATCGGCCATTGTGGACCTACGGGCCTGGGCCATGAGCCTGAATCCCCCTGTGGTCGGGATTGGAACCCCCTGGGGGGAGACTTCGGCGAGCCAGACTTGGCCGCTGCCATCGCCCATGCTCAAAACCAGGGCAAGCGCGTTCCCCTAGTGACCTTTGGCCACATGCACCACAAGCTACGCCACCGCAAGGACATTCTGCGGGAACGATTAGCCACGGATGCCCAGGGCACGGTGTACCTCAATGCCGCCAGCGTCCCCCGCGTCATCACCGAGGGCTCCACCTGCCGTCGTAATGTGTCCCTGGTGACCCTCAAAAACGACCAGGTGCAGTCCGCAGCCCTGGTGTGGATTGATCAGGATTTGCAGATTGTGGCGGAGGAGGTTTTGTTTCAGCAGACGGTTCCCCAGAGCACGGTTCCCCAGAGCACTGCGTCCCTGGAACTGCTGGCCTAGTGTTCCGTCAAGCCTAAAATTATGGGCCACGGGTAGGTTGGGTGCAGCGCTAGCGAAACCCAACCACGGGCATGGCTGTTGGGTTCCACCGCACAGTACTAGGGGCAGGGAGACTCGGCGTTTACCTTTGGCCCTCGATCCGGCAGGATGGGGCTAAAGCGGCGAAATTCTGCTAAATATTGCTCTAGGGTGACAAACTGGGCCAGGTTCAAACTGTAATAGGTCCAGCGACCTTGGGGGCGGGCTCTGACTAAATTTGCATCCTTCAGAACCTTCAAGTGAAATGACAGCTTAGATTGACTGACCTCCAACAACGTACAGAGATCACAAACACACATTTCTTGAGTTCTCAGACAGTCCAGCACCCTCATCCGCAGCGAATCTGAGAGGGCATGGAAGCCAGATATACAGGGAACCGTCTCAGCAGAAGTGACAGTGATCATAGGGGAAAACTACAGGTGTTGACCCATCTTAGCGAATTGGATGGCGGCTTGTATCACTGCTATGGCGGTAATTGGGGCGGTTACGGCCCGCAAAATTGTCGGCCCTAGGGAAATGGGTAGATACCCCTGGGCAATGGCGCTCTCGACCTCCGTTTCGGTCCAGCCCCCCTCGGGTCCGGTGGCCAGGGTGAGGGTACTTTCAGGGGTAATGGGCAACCCGGTGGCCAGTAGTCTGGAAAGCAACGGCGGACTGTTGCGGCGGGCAACACAGAGCCAGCGGTGATCGCTGGTGGGGGACTGGGCCAGCCAGTCTGGCCAAGACTGGGGAGATTCAATTTGCGGCACGAGGGGGCGCTCTGATTGTTCTGCGGCTTCGGTGGCAATACGCTGCCAGCGCTGGAGTTTTTGGGGGCTGGGCTGCAATAGGGTGCGATCGCTGAGGATGGGCACGATGCGACTGACCCCCAACTCCGTCACCTGGCGCACCACGTCGTCAAAGCCCTGCTTGGGCAGGGCTGCTGCTAGGGTGAGGGTGGGCAGGGCTAAGGGATCTGATCGGGCTTCCCTTAGATCGGCTTGCCCGGTTCCAGCTTGGAGCACCGCCACCCAGCTTTGGCCTTGGCCATCCAGCACCATGAAGTAATCCCCTGATCTTAGGCGCAGCACCCGTTGCAGGTAATGGAGCTGGTCAGGGGTGAGGGTGAGGATGGAGCCTTGGATTTGGCTGGGCTGGACGATGACCCGTTGCACGATGACGGTTTCCGATAGGGCAACCCCTATCATCGATCACAATTGAAAGGGCAGGGGACATTGTGGACTCTCCTTTTTGCCCTCCTTTTTGCTTTCCGCTTTGACCTCATTTGACCTAATATCATGGCCCCAACTCTGGATACTGTGTTGAACCGAGCCCTGTCTGGGGCTGACCTGACGCCAGAAGAGGGGCTGTCCCTGCTGTTAACGCAGGATTTGGGCGCGATCGCAACTATCAGAACAGCGGCGGATGAACTGCGATCGCGCTTAGTCGGGGAAACGGTCACCTATGTGGTCAACCGCAACCTCAACTTCACTAACATCTGTGAGCAGCATTGTAGTTTCTGCGCCTTTCGTCGAGATGGGGACAGCGATGGGGCCTTTTGGCTCGACTGGGAAGCCATGGTGGCAAAGGCTGCCGATGGTGTGGCACGGGGAGCGACGGAGATCTGTATGCAGGGGGGGCTGAACCCCGAGGCCAAGATTGACGGCAGCAGTCTGCGCTACTACCAACGGCTGGTGAGCAATCTCAAGGGGGCTTTTCCCCATCTGCATCTCCACGCCTTTTCTCCCCAGGAGGTACAGTTCATCGCCCGAGAAGATGGCTTGTCTTTTCCCGCAGTCATTACGGCCCTGAAGACGGCGGGGGTGGACTCTATGCCGGGAACTGCCGCTGAAGTCCTGGATGATGTCGTGCGCCGGATTCTCTGCCCAGAAAAAATTGACACCGCCACTTGGTTGGAGATTGTCGGCTTGGCCCACCGCCTGGGATTGCCCACCACCAGCACGATGCTCTGTGGCCATATTGAGACCCCTGACCAGCAGATTACCCATTTAGATCGCTTGCGAACCCTCCAGCAGCAAGCGGTGCAGCAACAGACCCCGACTCGGATTACGGAGTTTATTCTCCTGCCCTTTGTGGGCCAACAGGCTCCCAAATCTCTGCGGCGACGGGTGGGGCGTGATCAGCCGATTCTGGCGGATACCTTGCATCTAACGGCGGTATCGCGTCTGTATCTGGGCCACTGGATTCCTAACCATCAGCCCAGTTGGGTAAAGCTGGGGCTGGCGGGAGCGACGGAGGCTCTGACTTGGGGCTGTAATGATATCGGCGGTACGTTGATGGAGGAGCATATCACCACTATGGCGGGAGCCCAGGGGGGGACTTGTCTGACGGTGGCGACGTTGCAGGATGCGATCGCAACTCTGGAACGACCTCACCAGCAGCGAGATACGCTTTATCACCCCATTTCAGAGGTGATGACATCAGAGGTGATGGCAACTGAGTCCCTCAAACTTTGTTTGCCCTCCTAGGGCGGCGGAGCCGAGGCAACCCCAGGTAGGCCCGTAGAGCGAGCACCAGCATCACGGGGACCATGATAGCGATCGCAATTAGGGTTTCAAAGAAGAGCCAGGTCGCGACCCAGGACAATAAAAACACCGGAGTATTGGTGGGGACTTCATCGGCCACCTGAGCGCAGGCGGGCACCACCAAGAGAATCGTGACCCCAAATAGCCCCATCAGCACCAGCGCGAAGGCCCGCCACAGTTTGACCGCCCGCTGGCCATGGGTCTGGAGATAGGGATGGGATTTTACCCAGAGGCGCTGTAGCGCGATCGCGGTAGGCCACCCCCCCAAGGCCATGAGCAATGCCCCAAGCAGAAGGACCAAACTAGCGGTCCCGGTACTGGGCTGTCGGGTATCCATAAATAGGGACAGAATCCCCACCAGGATTGGAAATGCTATCGTGCCCCCTAGGCCCGAGACGTAACTTAGGGCAGCCCGCGATCGCACCCCCCGACTGATTCTTGCCATTCCGTTTCCCCTCCACCCGGCGTGACCCCACCGCCTATTTAGGCTTTCTTGCAGAGTACGCTTTTGAAGAGGGGGGAATCGAATTCAGAACGACATCCGTGCGGTAAACTCCCACCCCCACAAACCTTGCCTAAAGTAGCCTAAGATGCAGCAATGCGATCAATGAGGACCGCTGCGATCGCGGCAAAGACTGTAATGCCCAGTCCCAACCAGGGACTCTGACCCTGACTCACAGCAAACGACGTAACAATGCCAGCCCCAAGGCCAGCGGTCACCATGGAGCCGACCCAGTCAACTTTGCGGTTGTCGTACATAGCTTTTTAAGTCGCCTACTTAGTGACAGTGGAAAATTAGTCACCTCACGCTATCACTGGACTGTGACCGGGTCAGTGGCGGCCCAGAAGTTTCGCAATCAAGGTTTAACTTGGGAGATGTTTCTTAACCTGGCTGAACCTTGTTGGGGGATCAAAGTAAGTTGGGACCATATTGGTACCCAGGAAATTAGGAGTTAGGAGCCAGAATCCAGTACTCTCCTAGATTCTGGCTCCTAACTCCTAACTCCTAATTCCTAACTCCTCCCCAGGAAATTGATCTCGCTTTGAGTTGATCCCTCTTTATTGAGAAACAGGTTCCGGTGTGGTGTCTCGTCGCTGGGAATTTCCCGCCTTAATCCAGCCTTCTTGGCCCGTGCTCGTGAGACGAATATTGAGCCACTCGCCATCGTCACTGCTCTTGAGTACCAGAATGGGGGTGTTGTGGTCCACGCCCCCCATGCGCTCGAATTCTGTGCCAGGACCAGACCGCAGTACCAAGCCAATGGGCTGGGACACAACTGCCTCGTAGCTACCGGGGGGGGCGGGTTCAGAGGGAGCCGCCTCAGGTTCGGTCTCGGCCACCGCTGGCGGAGTCTCTTCGGCCCCATTGACCGCTTCTTCGGAAGGTACGGAGGGTGAAACGGCGGGGGGGGCATCATTGCTAAACACGGGCTTAGGCGGCAGCATCGCAAGCTGGGCCATGAAATACCGGGCCGTTGCCACCCCCGCCAGGGACAACAACACCAGCGCTAGGAAGCTGCCTAGCAGCAGTTTCGATAGCCCGACCAAACATCCTTTCATGGCAGCTCCATCTGGACTACGACCCCTGGGTTATAGCAACCCTACTGAAAAATGGCATCAAACCGGGGGCTGAGGCCAAATTATACGCCTGTTGTGGGGGTATTCTGTTCGGAATGTTGACCCATGGGTGGGGCGGGAGAATGGCACAGGGAAACCAGAGTCAAAGGAGGCCGATTGACCTTGGTCCGATGGGGCAGAACAGTCAGATCGGCGCAGCCTGTCGTGGGGTGGTGGCGGCGGGACATCCCCTGACAGCGGAGGCGGGGGCGGAAATACTGCGCCGGGGGGGCAATGCCTTTGACGCCGCGATCTCGGCGGTAATGGCGGCCTGGGTCACGGAGCCCGTGCTGACGTCCCCTGGGGGCGGGGGTTTTTTGCTGGCCCACACTGCTGGGGGAGAGAATTGCCTCTTCGACTTTTTTTCCCAAACCCCAGGGCAGCGACCCCGCGATCGCGTTCCCGACTTTTATCCCATTGAGGCCAACTTTGGGGATGCAGTACAGGAGTTTCACATTGGCCTAGGGTCGGTGGCGGTTCCGGGGTGTGTGGCGGGGCTCTTTCATGTCCATCAGCGCCTAGGCCGATTGCCCCTAGCCGCGATCGCAGAACCCGCCATTCATTACGCCACCCATGGCGTCGCCATCAACGGCTTCATGGCTTACTGCTTTAACCTGCTGACGCCAATCTTGACCGCCACCCCAGCCGCTAGGGCCATGTACGCCCCCCATGGCACCCTCTTGACCGCAGGCGACACCTTCACCCTGCCAGACCTAGCCACAACGCTCCAGGATTTGGTGGATCAGGGACCAGCCCTTTTTTACGAAGGAGCCTTGGCCCAGCGCCTAGTGCAGGATTGCCAAACCCACGGCGGTTACCTGACCCAAGGGGATCTGGCCCAATATCGGGTGCTAGAGCGATCGCCCCTAGCCCTGGCCTACCGGGGCAATACGCTATTGACGAATCCGCCCCCCAGCTCTGGGGGAGCCCTAATTGCCTTTACCCTAGCTCTGTTGGAAAAGGGGGACTGGAGCCAAATTCCCTGGGGCTCTCCCCAGCACATCACCGCCCTAGCCCAGGCCATGGCCCTCACCAATACTGCCCGCCGGGATGGCTACGATGCCCACCTCCACAGTGCTGATGTGGCCCAGCGGTTCCTGGCCCCCGACCATCTCCAGCCCTATCACCATGCCTTCGGGAATGTACTGAATAAATGGGGCAGTACCACCCACGTCAGTGTCTTGGATCGGGAGGGCAACGCCGCCAGTGTCACGACGTCCAATGGGGAGGGATCTGCCTATGTGATTCCCGGTACCCAGATCATGCTGAACAATATGCTGGGGGAGGCCGATCTCCATCCCCAGGGCTTTCACCAGTGGCAGCCCCACCAGCGCATCTCCTCCATGATGGCCCCCACCTTGGTCTTGGAGGCGGGGCGACCCCGACTGGTGCTGGGCTCCGGCGGGTCCAACCGCATCCGCACCGCTATTGTCCAAGTGGTGTCTAATCTTTTGGACTTCCACCTACCCCTGGAAGAAGCGGTAGCGGCCCCCCGCCTGCATTGGGAGCAGGGCACGCTGCATCTGGAACCGGGCTATGAGGCTGACTCCCTAGGGGCGACAGGCTCCCCCCAACTGGAGCCCCTTTTGGAAACACTCTGCCCTTGGCAGCAGCAGAATATGTTTTTTGGAGGCGTCCATGCGGTGGCTCGAACCGCCGATGGCGGATTTTCAGGGGCGGGGGATGCCCGACGGGGAGGCGCAATGGTCATGGCGTAGCCACCCCGACGGGGCTAGACCAGCCGGAGAGGGGCAGCACGATCGCTGAGTGAGTGCCGTAGGGTGCATAACGCTAAAGCGAGGCTCCGCCAACGCGAAGCAATGCACCGCAAGGATGTCTCTCAAGTCCTGGATCCTCAACCCCCGTAGTAAAAGGCGATTTCCTTGGGTTTCAGGGGGGCAAAGTCAGCATCTAAGAGCATTTGATTCAGTTCCGCCTGGGGAAAATGCTTGGCCCCAATGCGGACAATCCGCGATCGCATCGTCGTCTGTACCCCACTCCGCTTTCGCTGGGCCTCCTTGGCCATGACGGTGGTGTAAAGGGAGAGTTTTTCCGCTGGGATAGGACTGCCGTCAAGGTCAAGGCCCTGGGCGATCGCCACATCCACAGCCTCAGCGCCAGTTTGGGGGGTCTCGATATTGGCCATGACTTTTCCTCTGTTAGTGTCCAGGTATCAGAATAACGGTCTATGCACCAGCACTCTATGGTGAGCAGCCTGCACGAAGAGATGCTGAACACGGCAGCATGATTAGATTTGCGCTAGAGTATTTCATCCAAAAAATCATCCCGTAGATCGGTTAAGCCTTCTGTCAGTTTTGAGGAAATCACCATGGATACCCACACAATCACTGTTGAGATCCCAGGACAGCTTTGGCCCCAGGTACAAAATCTAGCTCGTGAGTTCCCATCGCTAGATGCCCTAGTCGCCACGATCCTTAGGCAGGAAATTGCTCGCCGTCAAGCACAGGATTTACACCAGCAGATTGTGGCTCGCCGCAACGCGATCCAAACTCGCACGGGTTCCCATCCTAGTGCTGTGGATTTTGTTCAGCAACTACGGCAAAACGATGCCACAGATGCGATCTCGCTTTCCTAAGGAACCCGAATCTTTTAACGTGCAATTCTGGTGGGTCAGGCAAGATGCCTGACCATTCTTGTGGGTCAGGCATCTTGGAAGGTTACGGAGAATCGAGCCCATTGACCGCTGGCTGAGCGGAGTCGAAGCCAGCCACACCACCGGGTTCTGGCCGTTCCCTAGCCCCTCTGGGGCGGCAAAGCCAACGACTCCGTTGCTCCCTAAGGGAGCCGCTAACGCGAACAGGGAACTGGATGTTTGTATGGAGACAACGACGTAGCAAGCTTTTCAGCTTGTTTCAAGACATAACCTTCCAAGTCGTGTGGGTCAGGCAAGATGCCTGAACGTGGACAGCCGGGACGGCTATCCCACGTTATTTAATCTCTACTCCTAAGGATCTGTCGTCCTGAGGATCCATGCCTCGACGCCATCCGCTAGGGTTTGGGCCAGCGCTTCCTGGGCAGCAGGATCCACGATCCACTCAAATTCAAAGGGATTGATCATAAAGCCCAACTCCAGCAGCACCGAAGGGGCGGCGGTGGGGCGAGTCAGGGCCAGATTATTCCAAAACACCCCATAGGAGGGGCGATTCAGCTCCCGGACTAGATAGTCATGGAGAAACACCGACAGGTCATGGGCCTGGGCGTTGTACCAAAACGCGCCGATCCCCGCTGTATTCAGGGCGTCCCCCGCATCGGGGAGGGCATTGTAGTGGATGCTGAGGGCCAGGGTGGGCTCCACGGCATTGATGATATCTACGCGATCGCCGGGAAACAGATCCTCATCCCCCTCGCGGGTCATTACCACCGTCGCCCCCTTTGCCTCCAGGGCTGACCGCAGCAGGTGGGACAGGATCAAATTGACATCCTTCTCGGGGTAGCCATTGGGGCCACGGGCTCCCAGGTCTTCATCGCTGCCATGGCCAGGGTCCAGAAGAATCGTGGTTCCCACCAAGGGGCGATCGCGCCGTACCTGGGGCGGGTGGCGTAGGGACAGCACCAGGGTCGTGCCTTCGTAGTGCAGTTTGTAGCCCCAGGGCTGGGGGGACTGGAGGTGAAACACATACTGGGCTTTGTCCGGCAGCAGCGGCATCCAGTCCAAGCGACGGATCACCGGGTCCGCTTCTAGGTAAATGGTGTCTGTCTGGGGCGTGGTGTTGTGGAGGGTGAGGGTGACGGTGTCCGCTGTTTGCGCCACCGTCACGGGGACGGGGGTTTGCAGGGGAAACAGCACTTCGGTCCAGCCGGGAATTTGGCGCGATCGCACACTGCGAATCGTGGTGCGGGGGGGGGCAGCGGTGACCACCTGGGTTTCCGAGGCGCGAATCCAGGCACCGTAGTCTAGCCGCAGCCAGTCCCCCTCTCGCCCGGTCACAGCGGCGCGGGTGCCTTGGGGTAGGGGCGTCAGGCGCGAATAGTCGGTGCTGGGGCCGGTCCGGGCGGTGCCCCCCTCAACGATTACCTCCGCTACCTGGGTCGGCACCGCCGCCAGAATTTCCACCGCACCGGGGGCCGTTTGGGAAAGGCTTTGGCCGCGTTGGGTCAGGGTGTAGGTGGGCTGGCCTAGGAGTCCCGTTTCTCGCGGCACGGTGCAACCCTCGTAGGGGGTGGCGGCGAGGGGCAGGGGTTCATTTTGAGCGGTCAGGGCAGCGGAGTTGGGGGGCAGCGTCACGGCCTCGGGCCGGGGCCGTAGGGTCAGGGTTTCCGTTGCCCAGGTGACGGTGACGGTGGCATTCGGAGGCGCGATCGCACTAAAGCAAATCATCTCTCCCGGCTGTCGGGCAATATCAACCCCCGGTGTCAGGGAGTTGGGGGCAAAGGCCAACCCTTCCGGTGGCGCTGGTGTTGCCGATACCCGTATCACCCGCAGCGTCAGGGTTTCCTCCCCCTGGGTCAGGGTGAACACATTTTCCCCCATAGCCAGGGGCAGGCTGGGGGCAAAGTGTCCCGCCGGACTACGGGGGTCAATCACCTCCCCATTCACCTGCACGGGCTGTCCCGGAATCCCGGTCCCGATTAGAAAGATCCGGTCGGCGCTCGTGGTGTGCTCTGGGGGCGGATAGGCCACGAACAACGCGGTGGAAGGCTGGGCCGGGTCAACCGGGGTCATGGCTAGGGATGATGTCACCAGGGATTCCGGCGATACTGGAGCTAGGGCCAGGGCCGGAGCAGTGCCGCCCCCCATCATCACCGCTAGCCCCGCCATGAGTCCGAATTGCCATGTCATTGCGTTGCTCCCTTACGACATTTTCCTGGCAAGCCAGAGGCTGGCGCGACGACATTTAGCATTTATCCCACCGTGGAAGGGGTGCGCGATCGCAGTTGATCCATAATCTCCTCACAGTAATGGTAGAAGGGCGTGGTGCGGCGAACAGTGTAGGGACGATCGTCCCCCAGATCCACCACCACCTCCCGCTGGATGGTGCCAGGGTGGGCCGACATGACATAGATCCGCTGAGAGAGAAACACCGCCTCCCCCACATCATGGGTGATCATCAGAATGCTGATCCCCAAGCGTTGCCACAGATCCAGCAAAAACTGCTGCATAGTCTCCTTGGTCTGCACATCCAGCGCCCCAAAGGGCTCATCCATTAGCAGAATTTTGGGATGGTTTGCTAGGGCACGTGCGATCGCAACCCGCTGCTTCATCCCCCCCGACAGCGCCTTCGGCAACGACTGGGCAAAGGGCGTCAACTCCACCACACTGAGATAATAGGACGCCTGCTCCCGCCGCTCCCGCAAGGGAATCCCCTGGAGCCGTAGCCCAAACTCCACATTCTGCTGCACCGTCATCCAGGGATAGAGGGTATAGCTCTGGAACACCATGCCCCGATCCACTCCCGGCCCCTGCACCTGCTCACCATCCACCGTGATTTCTCCCCCCGTCGGGGTTTCCAGTCCCGCAATTAACCGCAGCAAAGTGGACTTCCCCGATCCCGACGCCCCCACCGCACAGACAAACTCCCCCGTTTCTACATGGAGATTGACATCCTGGAGGGCCACCAGCGGCCCCTTAGGCGTCTCGAACTGCTTATATAACCGGGAAACCTCTAGGTGCATTGTCTCAGTCCCTTAATAACCACCACAACCCCGATAACCTTAGGAGCGAACAGCCTTCACCCCATGCAGATTGCCCTTGCTCCCCCATGGACAGACCTAATCTACCGCCCATTTACAGGTCCAGCGCAGTAACGCCTGAAGCGATAGATCCAGGGCAAAACCGATCAGGCCCAGGATAATCAGACAGGCAAAAATGTCATCGGTCTGAAAAAACTTCTGGGCGACTTGGATCCGCTTCCCCAGCCCCCCATCCGCCGCCACCAGCTCCGCCACGATCACCAGGTTCCAAGAAGCAGCCATATTGATGCGAAAGGCATCCAAAATATTGGGCACCACATAGGGGGTAATCACCCGGAACAGCACTTGGGGGCGATTGCCCCCCAGGGTATAGGTCGTCTCAATCAGCTCCTTAGGGACAAACTTGACCGCATCCATAATCATCAGCGTGTTGAAAAACACCGTGCCGATGAAAATAAGCATGATCTTGGGCTCCTCCCCCAGCCCCAAATAGATGATCAATAGGGGAATGAAGGCCGGGGCAGGCATATACCGGACAATGCCAACAATGGGTTCCAACAGCGATCTCACACTGGCGAAGGCCCCCATGGCAATACCAAAAGGAACCGACACCAAGCCCGCCAATAAAAATCCCGTCGCCACCCGCCCAAAGCTAGACAGAATATCCCCCACCAAATACCCGTTCTGCCATAGCCTCACCATGGCCTCGATCACCATGGGGGGACTGGGCAAAAACCGGGGATTGACCAATCCCGTGCTCGACAGCCCCCACCACAGCATCAAAGGCACCACCACCGACAACCCCATCAGCGACCAACTGAGGTGCTGGGGAATCGCCTCCGCAATTCGCCAAAAGATACTGGGCTTTAGGCTGGGGGAAGTGGGTTTTTCGGAATTAAGAGCGTTTGACAGCATGGGAGGGGAGGGGGTGATGGAGTGATGGGGTGATGGGGTATTGGGGTATTGGGGTGA
>NZ_KI913949.1:2037928-2045625 GCF_000332095.2 Leptolyngbya sp. PCC 6406
GGGACTGGGCAAAAACCGGGGATTGACCAATCCCGTGCTCGACAGCCCCCACCACAGCATCAAAGGCACCACCACCGACAACCCCATCAGCGACCAACTGAGGTGCTGGGGAATCGCCTCCGCAATTCGCCAAAAGATACTGGGCTTTAGGCTGGGGGAAGTGGGTTTTTCGGAATTAAGAGCGTTTGACAGCATGGGAGGGGAGGGGGTGATGGAGTGATGGGGTGAGGGGGTGAGGGGGTGAGGGGGTGAGGGGGGATAGGTGACAGAAAGTTTTGAGTTTTGAATTTTGAGTTTCCCGTAGGGTGCATTCGCGAAGCAATGCACCGCAGAGATGCCGCGCCCAATGCAGGATGTCGCCATAGAACCGTAGGGTGGGTATTGCCCACCAATCCAGGTCTGTGATGTAGGGAACGGTGGGCCGTGCCTTCTTAGAGGTGGATGGGTAGGGGCGCGGTTTCCGCGCCCAATGCAGGGGGTGACAGGGGACAGGGGAGAACCTTGGGGGCGGGTTGGGCTCGAATCCACTGGGGAACCCACAATGGAAGGCTCAAAACCCGCCCTGCCCTGTCCCGGAGAATCCCTCCCCTAGAATGCTGGGCGGTGCCCACCCTACGGGAGGATTGTTCACTGCCCCGTGCCGGGGACTCTAGGCAGCATCGGCATAAGCCTGGACAAACTGATCATCCAGGACAGCATCCAAGTCCGGCGCTTCGGGGATAAAGCCCACCTCCACCATGAACTCGGTCATACGCTCAGCGGCGTAGGGCATGTGAACCATAGAATCCCCAGGGGAAAAGGCTTCCAGATTTTCCTCTATGGTGAAAAAGCGGGTGCCCTCCAGATATCGCTCAAAGTCCTCATCGCTGACACTGGCCCGCTGCGCCATGATGGCATTAGCCTCCTCGGGGTTTTCCTCCATAAAGGTGAGGATGTCGAACCAGGTATTGACCAGGGCTTGCACTTGATCAGGCTTCTCATCAATCAGGGTCTGGGTCACCACCAAAAGATCGGGAATCGCCCCCGGAAACGCCGCCGAACTCGTCAACTCCTTACTGCCCTCCCGCTGGAGGGCAGTCTCCCAAAAAGGGACCCAGCCTGCAAAAGCATCTACCTGACCCGCCGCAAAGGCAGTCGCCGCCGCTCCGGTTTCCAGGTTTTGAATCGTGACCTGATCTCGGGTCAGTCCCTCCTCCTCTAGGGCAAGGTTAAGCAGGAAGTCCCCCACCACCCCTTCCTCTAGGGCCACGGTTTTGCCCGCCAAGTCAGCCACAGTATTGATATCCTCGGCCACGATTACCTTGTCGTTGCCAGCAGAGTTGTCATTGACTAGCACTGCCACTTCCCCATTCACCGCTTCATCGGCAAAGGAAATAGTGTCGTTGAGGGTTTGGCAATTGGCATCCAGTTGCCCAGCGGCCAGGGCTTGCATGGATTCCAAGTAGCCATCAAACCAGATCAGTTCCACATTGGCCCCGTTTTTTTCAAACAAGCCCTCTGCTTCGGCGATCGCCCAGGGCCACCACCCCGCCCAACTGCTGTAGCCCATGACAATGGGCTGGCCGCTGGGAGCCTCTGTGGTGGGCTCCGCTGGGGTATTGGCACTGTCGGGAGATTGGGGCGTACAGCTTATGGTGACTAGCAAGCTGCAACAAAAGGCGAGAAATAGGGGAATGAAGCTACGGCGGTTCATGGGACTCCTTGGAAATCAACTCAACTCTGGAAATTTAGGTTTCAGATTTCAGGTTTTAGGCTTCAGGTTTCTCCTTCGGAGATTGTGTTTTGGGGCGAAGCCAGTCTGAAGGAATGACGTAATCTCCAAATTTTCATGCTCTGGTGGCTAAGGGGACATGGGCTTTAATCCAGGCATACCAGGCATCTAATCCCTCTCCCGTTTTCACCGAGACGGGAATGATGTCCCCCTGGGGGTTAATCTGGCGAACATGATCGGTAATGCGCCCTAGGTCCACATCTAAATAGGGGATGAGATCTGTTTTTGTAACCAACAGCACATCTGCCTCTCGAAACATGACTGGATACTTCAGCGGTTTGTCTTCTCCCTCAGTGACACTGAGCAGCGCCACCTTGGCATGTTCCCCTACCTCGAACTCGGCGGGGCAGACCAAGTTGCCTACGTTTTCCACCAGCACCAGGTCTAGGGACTGGGGCTCGTAATCCCGCGCCAGGGTGTGGATGCCCCCGGCTACCATGCGGGAATCTAGATGGCAGGAGCGTCCGGTGTTGATGGCGATCACGGGCACGCCGTATTGCCGCAGGCGATCGGCATCCAGCTCTGTGGTCATGTCCCCTTCGATCACAGCGATCCGCAATTCCGGGGTCAGGGCTGCCAGGGTTTTTTCCAATAACGCTGTTTTCCCCGCGCCGGGGCTACTCATGATGTTGAAACAGGTAATGCCCCACTGATCAAAATGGGCACGGTTGTGGTCTGCGCCCTCTTGGTTGGCATGGAGCAGGTTGAGGCCGATGGCGGTGTCGATGGATTGGTGCATGGGAGTGTGGGAGTGGGGGGGTGTTGGGGTAGGGGGGTGTTGGGGTGGAGGTGAGAGAGTTTTGAATTTTGAGTTTTGAATTTTGAATTTCCCGTAGGGGCGCGGTTTCCGCGCCCAATGCAGGGGATGACAGGTGTTTGGGTAGGGGCGCGGTTTCCGCGCCCAATTCAGGGCATCGCCACCAATCCAGGTATTGGGCTATGGGGAAGGGGCGGGTTTGCCTTGTGTTTTCTGGGGAATCCAGAATTGAAGGCTCAAAACCTGCTTTGCGCTGTGGTGGGTCATCTGTCAGACGTATTTGTAGGGTGCATCCGCGTCAGCGATGCACCAGGTTAGCGATGCGCCAAGTTAGCGATGCACCATTACTCGGTAATGGTGCAGGAGACAGGTCAGAAAAATTTCAGGTAGCGTTTGATTTCCCAATCAGAAATGTGGGTGTGGTATTCCTCCCATTCCTGGCGTTTGAAGTCGGTGTAGGTCTTTTGCATCAGTGGCCCCATGACGGTGGTGCTGAGGGGATCGGCGTCGAAGGCTGCGATCGCATCTTGTAATGTCCGGGGTAGCAGGTCAATGCCCATGGTCTCCAGTTCCGCCAGGGAGTAGGTGTACATGTTTTCTGTGTGGGGTTTGCCGGGGTCGAGGCCGTCGCGAATGCCCTCTAGTCCCGCTGCGAGAATCATCGCTGCGCCCAGGTATGGGTTGGTGGCGATATCCGCTGCCCGACACTCTACTCGCCCCCCTGCTAGGGGAATGCGCAGCATGTTGGTGCGGTTGTTGTTGCCGTAGCAGATGTAGACCGGAGCCCAGGTAAAGCCCGAGTCGCTGCCCTTGCGAATCAGCCGCTTGTAGCTGTTGACCGTGGGGCAGGTGACGGCGCAGATGGCCTTGGCGTGGCGGAGAATTCCGGCGATGAACTGGTAGCCCAGCTTGGAGAGTTTGCAGCCACGGAGATCGGCAGGATCCTCGAATAGGTTTTTGCCCGTTGACCTATCCGCGAGGGACATGTTGTAGTGGGCTCCGCTCCCGGTGCGGTTGGAAAACGGCTTGGGCATGAAGCTGGCAAAGTAACCGTGCTTCCGCGCCAGTTCCTTCACCATGAGGCGAAAGAAGGTGAGGCGATCGCTCATGGTTAGGGCATCGGCGTAGGCAAAGTCCGTCTCGAATTGACCGTTGGCATCCTCATGGTCAAAGGAATAGACATCCCAACCGAGGCCGTTCATCATCCCCACCAGTTCCGTCAGGAAGGGATAGTTATCCAGCAGCCCCCCTAGGTCGTAGCAGGGTTTGGCCAGGATATCGCGATCGCTGACGGGGCCAAAGCTGCCGTCTGAGTTCTCTTTGAAAATAAAAAACTCTGTTTCAATGCCCAGATTGAAGGTGAAACCCATCTCCGCCGCCTGGGCCAGCATGTTTTTGAGAATGGTGCGGCAGCAGGCTTCAAAGGGGCGGCTCTCCAGGTACAGATCGCTGGCGAACCAGGCAATCTCTGGGTTCCAGGGCAGCACCGTAGCGGACTTCGGATCCGGCATCGCCGCCACTTCCTCATCACTGATGTCCTGGGGCACCCCATCCAGTGCCGCTCCGGTGAACAGTTCGGAGCCCTGCATCATTTGCCCCAGGTGGGCCAGGGGAACCATTTTGGCCTTGCTAATGCCGTGGATATCCACATAGCTGGCGAGGGCGTATTTTACCCCTTGGGCTTCTAGGGAAGATTTCAGAGACTCAATTTCCGGCGTCAATGCAGCGCTCATATCAAAACCCTAAACATTGTCTGTATTTCGTTGAGTCGTCGAGACCGTGGGGGCAGCAGCGGCATATTCGACGCGATCGATCTTCAGTTCTCGCCCAGAGCGAATGTCCTCCATAGGGGTTCCACAGGTGGGGCAAGCATAGTGCAGGCCCATCTCTGGGCGATACTCCGCCTGACAGGGGTGGCAATAGGCAATCAGCGGCGTTTCCTGAATCACCAATTCCGCCCCATCCAGAAATGTGCCTTGGGTTTGCACATCAAAGGCAAACTGCAACCCCGCAGGCTCTACACAGGTGAACTGCCCCACGGTTAAATGCACCTTCTCAATAGGCGGATGCTCTGGCTGCGACTCCCACCAGTCCCGCACGGTGAGGATTAGCGCCTTGGTCATGTCGGTTTCGTGCATAGCGGCTCAAAAAACTTTCTGTCTGTGGGTAAAAAGTGTCAACTTAGACCTTCTGAACGCTTGCTGCCGGAGGAACCTGGTTAGCGGGGGACGCAGCATCCGTCATTCCCCCTGAGGAGAGTGGCTGGTAACTGGGGCTCGAAAAAGGTTCAAATCCTTCTCCCCAGGGAGCGGTTAGGTTACAGAGCAACCGAAACTGGAGTGGTGTAGGGGCGGGGTTAACTCGCTCCACCTCAACCCTGATCTGCTCAGGAAAATCACACGCCAGTTTGAAAAAATCCTCCGCCAGATAGCGAGGACAGTACCCTACCTGATGCCGATCTTCAGTTCTCAGTACTAAAGCACGAGAGTCATAGGCATTTTGCAGGTCATGCATGATCAACAGTTGTGTACCCGGCACTAAAGTCTGGATATGCTGCTGGTCGGTCTCTGGGAAATGGCGGAGACCATGAGTAAAGAAGTGAATATGGTAATTGCCATCAGCCTCCCGCTCAGGACAGGGGAAAACCTCAAAATTATCGGTCTTGCGTTTGCCACCACTGCGGGCTAAGAGAGCGATCGGATCATCTTCGTGTTCAGGAAGGTTGAGCCACTGCACGAAGTCTTTGTACTCAGGGCGGGAAGGACGCAGCAGCCGATTGAAAAACAGGGGAAATAGCTCCTGAGAACCGTAAGTGTGGAAAAGCTCTGGAAATGACCAGATGGGCTCAAACGCAGCTTTTTTGTGGGCTTCTAGGGCTCCTTGCAAATAGCTAAAGGAGTACAGTCCTTGATCATGGGTCAGCCGCCCCACCGGAAACCAGGTACGGGAGTCAGGGTCTTGCCAAGCAAGAAACAGGGTTTTCATGGCAGTGTCTCCTGTAAATGCATCAGTCTGTTCCGATTGATGTCAAGCATCTGGCGGGCAAACTCTAAGGCTGTGGGCGAGATCCGGTGCTGGGGAATCCGATTCAGTAGCTCGGTAATCTGGCTTGGAGTAATGTTTGCCAGTTGCTCTAGCCATCGGGCGGCGGACTGGCCATAATTGCGGGCCACCGTAGCAAAAACTGTAAAGGTCAGCATGGGCTTACGATCTACCTCTTGCCGGTAAAAGGCTGATCGGGACTTGGCAGCATAGGTTGCCACTGTTTGTTGAGTCAGGTGTCGTTGACGTTTGGTATCTTGCAGTTCTCGCCCCAGACAGGCAGCGTGGTCGTAGGTGGGAGCCAACATGGGTGTTCCTCCGGGTAACGGCATCACGAAGCCCCAGTTTTCGTGGTGGCGATCGCCATTGCCAATCCAAGCATCGAGCAGCAGGTAGCCGATAAACGTAGCAACTGCACTATCAATGCCGAGGGGTGCCTGCCAGTGGGGGGGCAGTTGCACGCCCGCTTGGCTGATGGCCTGAAAAACTAAGGTGAGGGTGTGTTGAGACACGTTGTAACCTTCGTGCTTGGGATAGCTAGACACCAACGCTGCCAAAATCTCGTTGCCGTGAACCAATGTGGTCTTGGGGGGTAACAGGTTGGGGGAAATAGTCCCCCATTGCCCGTTCCAGATGGCCAGTTCGTAGGTGGCATGGGGCAAACCTAGGAGTTGGCAGAGTTCAGCAGCAATTTTTTCTGACCAGTCTTCACCAGTATTGGGGCGCGCCCGCTTGAACAGGCATTCACCTAAGGTGTGATCGTCGTACCAAAATTTACGCTTGCTACCCATGGCTTCTTCGGCACGGGCAGCATCCGTGGGAACCTCGATAATGGGAAAATCATTGCTCATTGGAGCTGACAACAGCTAAGTCCACGCCTGATCTACCTCCATATTCGCCTCCTCGTGGATGTAACTGGGCTTCTCCCGCCGGGGGAGCTGACCGGAGACGACGAGGTGGGCCATGGTGTCGCAGATGACGCGGGTGGCCATGAGGGAGGTCATGTCGCTGATGTCATAGGGGGGGGAGACTTCCACGACTTCGATGCCGCAGACGGGGGTTTCCCGGATGATGCGTTTCAGGAGGTACAGGGCTTCGCGGGGAAGCAGGCCACCGGGTTCGGGCCAGCCGGTGCCGGGGACGAATCCGGCGTCGATGCAGTCGATGTCGAAGCTGATCCAGACGCAGTCGGTGCCGTCGGTGGCTTTTGCGATCGCAAAATCTGCTGCTGCATCCAGACCCATTTCCATAATGTCGGTGACGGTGAGGATGTTGGTGCCCCGCTCACGACACACCTTCACCCCTTGGCGGGGTACCTGCCAGCCGCCAATGCCGAGCTGCACCAGGTTTTCTGCTGGGGCATTGGCCATGTTGGTGGCGTGAAACCAGGGACAGGTGTGCATCCGTTCATCCAGGTCCGTTTCCTGGGTGTCTACGTGGCGATCGAAGTGGATGATGCCGACCTTTTTGTCCCCGAGGTGGCGGCAGATGCCCCGCACGGTGGGGAACCCGATGGAGTGGTCGCCGCCCAGGAGAATAGGAAACGCTCCGGAGGCGAAAACGTGGGCAACGCCCTTGGAGATTTGGTCGAAGGATTTCTCGTTGTTGGCGGGAATGGTGAAGATATCCCCCACGTCGCAGAGGGTGATCTGCTCCCGCAGGTCTACGCCAAATTCAAAATTGTAGGGGGTGTAGAGGGCGGAGATGCGGCGGATGCCCTGGGGACCAAAGCGGGTGCCCGGTCGGTAGGTGGTGCCGGAGTCGTGGGGCACGCCGACGATGGCCACATCGTAGTTTCCCACCTTGCGCACATCCTCTACATAGGGGGCTTTCATGAAGGTGTTGATCCCGGCGTAGTGGGGCAGTTCTCCCCGCGAAAAGGTGGGAATAGTGCGATCGCGAATACTAGCCGCTCCCTCCAGGCCATATTCCAGACCTTGATCTACCTCCTGCTGCCACCCGGTCATGGGCAGTTGGCGTTCTTTTTCCAGGGCTTCGGTTGCTTCGGTGGGACGTTGGAAGATGGGTTGGTCGGTCATGGGGGTGCGGTGGTGATGGGTGGGGAGTGGGGTGAAGGGTGAAGGGTGGATGGGAGTGGGGGAGTGATGGGGTATTGGGGTGTTGGGG
>NZ_KI913949.1:2045725-2120486 GCF_000332095.2 Leptolyngbya sp. PCC 6406
TGGGGTAGGGGCGCGGTTTCCGCGCCCAATGCAGGGTGGTGCTTGTTGGGGCGGGGGTTATGTGCCCAATGCAGGGTGGTGCTTGTTGGGGTGTGGGTTATGTGCCTGCCCAATGCAGGATGGTGCTGGTCGGGGCGGGGCTTCGCGCCCAAATGAAATGCACCCGATCCCCTGTCGGGGGTAAAAACACGAAAGCCCAGGAAGCCGAGTAAGGAATCTCATCCTCACTTGCCTCCCGGGCTTTTATCCCGCCGTGTGCCCGATGGACATACCGCCCCCTGTCTAATGGTCAGGGGAGGGATACCGCTCAGGTGCTTCTCTCGGTCCAGACATTTTAGTCAGCGCCAGCGCTAACTAAAACCGGAACCCTAGAAGCCTGTGATATTTTTTCGACGACTTGAGACTGTGTATAGCGGTTCTCCCTCGGGCTAAGAACAGGCAAGGGGCTTAAGCTCCTTGTTCGCCGAAGTGTCATTAAGTTGAGGTGTCCCTCATACAGTGGGGAACCGCCATGTTCCTTAAGGGATATAGCAATCTCCGGCAGGGGTGATCGTAGCCTGTGTTACGAACAATCTCAAAATCCTGGGGGAGGGGATTAGGTTAGGGGTAGGGAGACCTGTAACAAGGGTATTTACAATTGCCGCCTACAATTGGGATGAGACGGTTTGGGGCAGGCCGATGGATTCCTCTATTCACTACGACAGTCGTGCCTATCTGCGGGCGGAACGGGCGGTGCGCTGCTCTCCCTTTCGCGCCAAGCTGCTGCAAGATCTGCGATCGCACAGTGTTGCCCTCGATGCCCTAGTGGATGACACCGGCATCCACCAGGGCTACACCCTGCGTCCCCTCTCGGAACTAACCGCCGAGAATGAGATGCTGTGGCTGCTGGCAGTAGGGCTCCTACGGCGGGAAGTGGATGGACAGGGCCTCACCGACAGCTTTCGGCTCACCCCCCTAGGCCGACAGATCCTAGACCATTGGGAAAGCTCTGGGGTTCCGGATTTGTCTCCCCGCCCCCAGGATCACCTATATAATTTCCTGAATCGATGGCTGCGCCTACCGAACTGGCTCCAGTAACTCGATTCCATTTTCCCAATTTCTGGAGGCAACGATGAAGGCAATCATGGTGGTGGGCACCACCTCCCATGCAGGCAAGTCCCTCATGGCTACTGCACTCTGTCGTATCCTCAACCGCAAAGGCTGGCGCGTAGCTCCCTTTAAGGGACAAAACATGGCCCTCAACGCCTACGTCACCACGACTGGGGCAGAAATTGGCTACGCCCAGGCGGTACAAGCCTGGGCTGCGGGGGTTCCTCCCCAGGTAGAAATGAATCCCATCCTGCTAAAGCCCCAGGGAGACATGACCTCCCAGGTGATTTTGCGGGGGCGATCGGTGGGCACCACCAACGCTAAGGATTACTACGAAAACTTTTTTGAAATCGGTTGGCAGGCCATCCAGGAAAGCCTGACCCGTCTCCAGCAGGACTTTGACCTGATCGTCTGCGAGGGAGCAGGCAGCCCCGCCGAGATCAACCTCAAGCATCGAGATCTCACCAATATGCGGGTGGCCAAATATCTAAACGCCCCCACGGTGCTGGTGGCAGATATCGATCGCGGCGGCGTCTTTGCCCACATCATCGGCACTCTAGAACTGCTAGATCCCGACGAGCGTGCCCTGATCAAAGGCTTCGTCATCAACAAGTTTCGGGGCCAGCGAGAAATTCTCCAACCCGGTTTGGATTGGCTAGAGGAACGCACAGGTATCCCCGTCATTGGGGTGGTGCCCTGGTTAGATCAGTCCTTCCCAGCAGAGGACTCCCTCTCCCTTCTGGAACGATTGCCCGCCAAGCAGTCCGCTGAGATCACAATTGCAGTGATTCGCCTACCCCACATTTCTAACTTCACCGACTTTGACCCCCTAGAGGCAGAGACCTCCGTGCGGGTACGCTACATCACCCCCAAGGACGACCTAGGCTACCCCGATGCAGTGATCATTCCCGGCACTAAAACCACCATTGCCGACCTGCTCGTACTCCAACGCACCGGAATGGCGGAGGCGATTCAAAACTACGCTGCCGCCGGGGGTACAGTGCTGGGCATCTGCGGCGGTTACCAGATGATGGGGGAATTTCTCGCCGATCCCGAAGGGCTCGAAGGCCAAGACGGTCGCTACAAGGGGCTGGAACTGCTCCCCACCCGCACCATCATCACCCCCAAGAAGGTGGCCCGCCAGCGCCTTGTCACTTCCCAATATCCCGCCATGGGGCTGCCGGTCTCGGGCTACGAGCTGCACCAAGGCCGGACCCAAGTGATCCCCGCCGAGGAAGCCAGTAGCCGCGCCGACGGCCATCCCGGCTACGAGTTTCTCTTTGACGACCAAGGACTGGGACTGGTGGACAGCACCCATTCCATCTGGGGAGCCTACCTCCACGGCCTCTTTGACAACGGCCCTTGGCGGCGGGCTTGGCTCAATCGCCTCCGCCAACAGCGGGGGCTTGGCTCCCTGGCCACAGGCATTCCCAACTACCGGGAGCAGCGGGAAATGATGCTGGACGTACTCGCGGACTCGGTAGAGACCTACCTCGATCTGGAACCCCTGCTGAAGTAGAGTTTGCCTGTCCACGACTGAAGTTGCTTAGAAGTCGCTTAGAAGTCGCTGCGCGAACAACATGACAATCCGCCTGGGACTTGCGTCTAAATAAAGCACCGGAAGCGTTGATCACTGTAGGGTGCATAGCGCTAAGGCGCGGCTTCGACCACGCGCAGCAATGCACCAATAGGCAAGGTGGCAATGGGTACCTTATTTTCCTGCGAGTCCCCTGTCATTCCGAGCGCAGGGAGGAATCTCGGGCTTGCTTACAGAGGGAAGTTTCTTGGAAGCGTGATGGTCCTAAAGAGCCGGTCTAGCTCCTTCGGGGCGGCTATACCAATGACCATCGCACCTGAATAGTCCTTTCCTCGGCTAATGTTGTCGAGTTTGTTTATTATTGTTAATACAAAGTCATAGCAATTCCGGATAACCTCCCTCAGGCAGCCCCTTCCCCCCATCCGTCAAGCAGCTTCACCGGAGTCTGGTCTAGGGATTGATTGCCCATTAATAAGGGGTTGGCCCTTACCCGACCTGCTGAGCCTTACCTCTATATACTGATTCTCTACTTCCCTGTGTAGCCAGCAGTGCCCTTGCGTGACTGCCGTAATTTTTGGCTTTTCCGGCCCGTCCCCATGCCGGCAGGTGATCTTCTCCATATCTATATCCCTGTTTACCCCTAACTCCCATGATCATGACCTCCGCTGTGACCCCAGTTCTCCCCGCCGATTGCACCCTCCCCAATTGGCTGGAAACCTGCCTACTGAGTCATCGGGTTGAGGGGGAGAGAGGAACGCCCCCAACGGACAAGTCCAACAGTGAGCTCGTGTGCCGCGCCTTTGAATTTGCCTACGCTCTCCACCAGGGACAGATGCGGGCCTCGGGTGAGCCCTACATCTGCCACCCCATCGCTGTTGCCAGTCTGCTGCGGGATTTGGGGGGCGACAGCGCCATGATTGCGGCAGGTTTTCTCCATGACATTGTGGAAGACACGGACGTTACCCCAGAGGAAATTGAAGCCCAATTTGGGGGCGAGGTGCGGCGTTTGGTGGAAGGGGTCACCAAACTCTCCAAATTCAACTTTCAGAGTAAGACCGAGCGTCAGGCCGAAAACTTTCGCCGCATGTTTTTGGCCATGGCCCAAGATGCCCGTGTCATTGTGGTGAAGCTGGCGGATCGCCTCCACAACATGCGCACCCTAGAGCACCTCAAACCCGAGAAACAGCGCCGCATTGCTCAGGAAACCTCGGAGATTTTTGCCCCCTTAGCGAACCGCTTGGGGATTGGTCGCTTCAAGTGGGAACTGGAAGATCTGTCCTTTAAATACCTGGAGCCAGACGCCTACCGCCACATGCAGGACTGCGTCTCGGAAAAGCGCACCGATCGGGAAAGTCGCCTCCAACTCGTTGCCGCCACCTTAAGAGAGCGGCTAGAGGAAGCCGGGGTCAAGGTGGTTGAAGTCAGTGGTCGGCCTAAACACCTCTATGGTATCTATCGCAAAATGGAGCGCCAGCAAAAAGCGTTCCACGAAATTTTCGATGTGGCAGCAGTTCGGGTCATTGTTCACAACAAGGATGAATGCTATCGGACCTTAGCCATTGTCCATGACGCCTTTCGTCCCATTCCCGGACGCTTCAAGGACTATATCGGCCTGCCCAAGCCCAACCGCTACCAGTCCCTCCACACCGTCGTTCTGGGCAACCATGGTCGCCCCATTGAGGTGCAGATCCGCACCCTAGAGATGCACCATGTCGCCGAGTACGGGATTGCAGCCCACTGGAAATACAAGGAATCTGGCGGCTCCAGCAATACCCAGGTCACCACCGACGATGAGAAATTCACCTGGCTGCGGCAACTGCTGGAATGGCAGAGTGACTTGAAGGATGCCCGAGAGTTCATGGAGGACATCAAGGGCAATCTCTTTGCCGAGGATGTCTATGTGTTCACCCCCGATGGGGATGTGGTCTCCCTGGCTCGGGGTGCAACCCCCGTGGATTTTGCCTATCGCATTCACACCGAAGTAGGCAACCACTGCGCCGGATCGCGGGTAAATGGCCGCATCGTTCCCCTGGATACCCCCTTGCAGAATGGGGATATTGTGTCCATCATCACCCAGAAGAATGGCCACCCGAGCCTGGACTGGCTTAACTATGTGGTGACGGCGGGGGCCAGAAATCGCATTCGCCAGTGGTATAAGCGATCGCACCGGGATGAAAACATGGCTCGGGGCCGCGACATGCTAGAGAAGGAGCTAGGTAAAAATGGCTTTGAATCTCTACTGAAGTCTGCCCCTGCCCAAACCGCCGCTGAGCGCTGCAACTACTCCAGCGTTGAGGATCTTTTGGCGGGGCTGGGCTATGGGGAAGTGACTCTCAATCTCGTGGTGAATCGCCTGCGGGAGGCGGTGAAGCTCCATCAACCCCTCACGGGTTCAGAGGTAGCCCAGAGTGATCCCGAGGGGTTGCTAGCGGAGGCGGTCACGAGTCCCTCCCGTTCCCATAGCTCGACTTCCTCAGATTCTCCCATTCTGGGTATTGAGGGGCTGCTGCATCACATGGCGGGCTGTTGCCATCCCCTGCCTGGAGAGCCCATTATTGGTGCGGTTTCCCTGGGCAGTCGCGGTATTGCCATCCACCGTCAGGGTTGCCCCAATGTGGAGCCTGTTCCCGGTGATCGCCTCGTGCCCGTGAGTTGGAATGCAGGGGATAGTAAAAATGGCCATCGCCCTCCCACCTATCCTGTGCAGGTCAGAATTGAGGTGATTGACCGAGTCGGCGTCCTCAAGGACATCCTCTCCCACCTGTCGGATTTGCAAATTAATGTCCACAAGGCCCAGGTCAAAACCTTCCCTGGGCAAACCGCCGAAATTGAGTTGGGTTTGGACGTGCGAGACCATGCCCACCTAGAGCAAACCTTCAACCAAATTCGTAAGATGACGGATGTGTTGAAGTTGCGCCGCCTCAGTCAAGGGGAATAAAGGGCAGGAACGACTTGCCGAATCCTTGAGTTTGACAGTACAAATGTCTTATGGTTCTTGGGTAAGCGGATTCCACCTAAGGAATCATCCCTTGGGTTAGGAAGGGATAGCTCCACCTGATTCACGCTTTGGGCTCTGCCTAGATCTGGGACAGGGATGTAGCTGAAACACGTTAGGGATCACTTGGACTGTAGGAACCTGGCTCAAGTTATTCCTAGCGTTCTAGCTCGGTAACATCGCCACGATGTCATCCACAAACTTTTGGTGATCTACCACGGGTTTGGAGATGTAGCCGTCTGCCCCACTCTGTTGGAGGAAATTTTCGCGATCGCCCTGCATTGCATGGGCGGTGACCAGAATAATGGGCAAACTGGCGGTGACCGGATCAGACTTGAGCATCTGGGTAATCTTGATGCCGTCTACCGGCTTGCCCTGGTACACACTATGGGCTAAGGACACATCCATCAAAATAATGTCCGCTTCCCGGTTTTGGGCAATACGCATGACTTCATCGACATTTTCCGTATGCTTGACCGCCAATCCTCCCCGCTTGGTCAGAATTTTGGAGAACACGCGGGCGTTGATCATGTCATCTTCAACGATGAGGACGGTCTTCATGGTGCTTCCTTTTCAACTGGGGCCTCTTGAGGACGGCAAACCTTGGCCTATCGAGAAGTCCTGCCCGTAAAGGCAGGACTTCTGCTTAATCTTAGCGGCCCCTTTATTGCGATGTTAGGGGGTTTGCATATACCTTACAGCATTGTTAAGGCTCCCTCAGGGTGGCATTTGTTCCCCCTGGTATCCCCAACCGTTTAACCCTGCGAGGACAGCGATTCATGGCAGACCAACTCAACATCCTACCGGCGGGGCAGGTCGTGATTACGGCGCTGCACTCGGAGGTGCAGCGGTCCTACCTGGAATACGCCATGAGCGTGATTGTGGGCCGAGCTCTGCCGGATGCTAGGGATGGCCTCAAGCCAGTCCATCGGCGCATTCTCTACGCCATGCATGAGCTGGGTTTGACCCCTGATCGCCCGTTTCGCAAATGTGCCCGTGTGGTGGGGGATGTGCTGGGTAAGTACCATCCCCATGGGGATCAGGCGGTGTATGACGCTTTGGTGCGAATGGTGCAGGATTTTTCTAGCCGCTACCCGCTGCTGGACGGCCACGGCAACTTCGGTTCTGTGGACAATGATCCTCCGGCAGCTATGCGCTACACCGAAACCCGGTTGGCGGCGGTGGGCCATGAGGCGCTGTTGAGTGAAATTGGGGAAGCCACTGTCGATTTTACCGACAACTTCGACAATTCCCAGCAGGAGCCCGTGGTGCTCCCGGCCCAGTTGCCTAATCTCTTGCTGAACGGGTCTTCGGGTATTGCGGTGGGTATGGCGACTAACATTCCTCCCCACAATTTGGGGGAGGTAGTGGATGGGTTGATTGCCCTGATTGATCGGCCTGATCTCAGCGATCGCGCTTTGTTGGATCTGATTCCTGGTCCCGACTTTCCCACGGGGGGGGAGATCATTGATCGCAAGGGGATTGAGGATGCTTACCTGACTGGGCGTGGGAGCATTCCTGTGCGGGGGATTGCGCAGTTTGAGGAGGTTCAGCCCGGTCGGGGTCGCCAGCGCCGCAGCGCTATTGTGGTGACGGAGTTGCCCTACCAGGTGAATAAGGCGGCTTGGATTGAGAAGATCGCGGATTTGGTTAACAACGGGCGTATTGAGGGCATTGCCGACATTCGCGATGAGAGCGATCGCGATGGGATGCGGGTGGTGATTGAGCTCAAACGGGAGGCTCAGCCTCCGGTAATCCTGGATACCCTCTATCGCCTCACCCCTTTGCAAAGCAACTTTGGGGCGATCATGCTGGCCTTGGATGGTGGGCAACCTCGCCAACTTACCCTGCGGCAAATGCTCCAGGCATTCTTGGATTTTCGGGAAACGACGCTGACCCGACAATATCGCCATGAGCTAGAGAAAACCGATGCCCGCCTCCATCTCCTGGAGGGGTTACGGCTGGCCCTGGACCACTTGGATGAGCTGATCGACCTGCTGCGCAATGCCCCTGACGGCACCACGGCCAAGGTGACGATGCAGGAGACCTTTGACCTCAGCGATCGCCAAGCGGATGCCATTCTGGCTATGCCTCTGCGGCGATTGACGGGGTTGGAACGGGACAATCTGCAACAGGAATATGAGGAATTGGCCCAGCGGCGGGATCGCCTTCAGCAACTGCTGGGGGATCGGCGGGAACTGCTGAAGGCGCTGAAGAAGGAACTGCGATCGCGGAAGAAGAAGTTTGGCGATCAGCGCCGGACCCGGATTCAGTCGGAAGCGGAACGGGTGGAGGAAAGCCAACACCTGGCGGAGATCCTGGCGGAGCACCAGGAGGAAGAAACCGTACTGGAGTTCACCCAAAAAGGCTATGTGCGACGGTCTTCCCCACGCGCCTATCAGCGGCGGCAGTCCCGCCAGGGAGCCGAGGCCGAGGCGGAATTTCAGGAGGTGGAGGACGTGACCCTCCAGGTGGACATCGCCACCACCAGCCAAGAACTGCTGGTCCTGACCCGTGAGGGCAAAGCCTATACCCTCACCATTGGCGACATTCCCGCCACCCAGCGCCAGTCTAAGGGGGTACCCTTGGTGAATCTGCTGCCCAATGCGGTCCCCTCGGAAGCCGGAGTGGTGGCGGTCCAGAGGGTGCTGACGGAAACGGCCCTGCCCCAAGATTTAATCATGCTGACGCGCCAGGGTCGGATTAAGCGCTTGCCCCTGGCGGATTTTACCCATCTGACCGGACGGGGACTCACGGCCCTGAAGCTGAAGGAGGGGGATGAACTGGCCTATACCACCCTGGCCACAACGGGGGATCAACTTGCGATCGCAACCTCCGGCGGACGACTGCTGCGGTTCAACGTAGACGACGACAACCTGCCACCCATAGGTCGCGCCGCCCAAGGCCCCCAAGCCCTGCGCCTGCGCAAACAGGAATGCGTTGTCGGCTGTGTGCGCCTCCAAAACGAGCGGGACTGTGTCACCCTGATTTCCGCCGCCGGATTTGCCCAGCGCCTCCCCACTGCCGGACTGCCCATCGCCCTAAGGGGCGGCCTCGGTACCCAAGCCTTTTTGTTCAAGCAAAAGACCGACACCCTCGTCGCCATGACCGCCGCCCCTCAACAGGGTGAACTGACCGTGGTGACCACCGCCGGACGGGTCGCCCAGATTGCCCTCAGCACCATTCCTCGCCAGGGTCGCACCACCAGTGCCAACTATCGTCTGGGTAAATTTGATCGCGGAGAAAGAATTGAGTCCGTGACCCTGACCACTGTGGCCGATAATGAATCCCAGCAATCCAGCGGCTGATGGGGACCGGAAACCGTGGCGCAAGTTGTAATCGAAAACCTCTACAAAACCTTCCCCCAAGGGGTGCACACCGCTCCCCCTGGAACCGAGGTCGTTGACTCCCTAGATCTCATCACCGACCCCACCGCTGGGGGATCAGCGGTGCTACGCCGCATCAACCTCGCTGTCGAAGATGGAGAATTCATGGTGCTGGTGGGGCCATCGGGCTGTGGCAAAAGTACCCTACTGCGGCTCCTGTCGGGGCTGGAAACCGCCACCGCTGGTAATATCTGGGTGGGCGATCGGCAAGTCACCCACCTGCCCCCCAAGCAGCGGGACACCGCCATGGTGTTCCAGAGCTACGCCCTCTATCCTCACCTAACGGTGTACGACAACCTGGCCTTTGGCCTGCGACGGATGCAGCCCCGGCCCCTCGTTGTAGCCCAGCCAACCCAAGATTCAGCAGAATCTGTGGCTGGAACAGCGGCGACATCTGCAATTTCAATTAATGCCAAGAGCAATCCCGAAACCCACACCCACACCGATGCCAACGCCATTCTCCAACAAGCCCTCTTAGAACGGGTCTGGTGGCAACAGATCTTGGTCACCCTGTCTCGCCGCCTACCGCCAGGATTGCGCTACGTGTCCAAGGCGGAAAAGCTGATCGATAGCCGGGTGCGGTCCGTGGCCCGGATGTTGCAGATTGAGCCCCTCCTGGGGCGCTATCCCCGCCAGCTCTCCGGAGGACAAAAGCAGCGAGTAGCCCTGGGGCGAGCCATGGCCCGCAATCCCCAAGTCTTCCTCATGGATGAACCCCTGTCCAACCTGGACGCTAAGCTGCGAACAGAAACCCGCGCCAATATCGTCAATCTCCAGCGCCAATTGGGCATCACCACCCTCTATGTCACCCATGACCAAGTGGAGGCGATGACCATGGGCGATCGCATTGCCGTCATCAACCAGGGCCAAATTCAGCAGGTAGCCACTCCCCTGACCCTCTACCGCGAACCCGCCAATCGCTTTGTCGCCTCCTTCATTGGTTCACCGCCGATGAATTTTCTCTCGGTGCAGGTAAAGCCCCCCCTCGTGGTCAGCCATCCCGGCTTTCGCATTACCCTACCGGGCCTGTGGGAAACGGTACTGTCCTCCTACGATGGCCAGAGGGTTATCCTGGGGATTCGCCCAGAACACCTCACCATCAGCCTACCTGCTCCCAAAAATCTACCCGTCACCGTCACTCGCATTGAAGCGCTAGGCAGCGAAACCTACTTGACGGTAACCCTGGGCCATGAAAGCCTCCAGGTACGGGTGGCTCCCGATATAACGGTGGCCCTAGGAGAGGAATTGTGGCTTGCGATCGCACCCGAACACATCCACCTCTTCCACTCCGACACAGGAGCCACCCTTCGTCCTACATCTCCCTAAACCCTTCCTGCATTCCGTGCAGAAACCGCCCCCCTACCCATCCATCTCTAAGAAGGTACTGCCCACCGTTCCCTACATCTACGGAATTAATTTCAATCTTGGATTACCCGGCACTGGGTAGGGCGGGTTTTGATCCTCCCATTTGGGATTTCCCAGTAGACACGAGCTAAACCCGCCCCTACGGGATTTACCCCAACACCCCATCACCCCAACACCCCCCCACTCCATCACCATCAACAGACCATGTCACAATAAGGACTAGAGTATCCATCCTATTGGTTTGCAGTTTCGTCCTCATCGGACTAGCGACTGCTATGGATCACGACATACAGCGGGATACAGATTGTTTTGATCAGGCTGCTGCGAGAATTGCGTGACTTAGTCCTGCGGTGGTGGGGAGACTTTACCCTCCAAACCCGGCTGATGGCGGGGGCAACCCTAGTGGTATCCCTGTTGATGAGCGGGCTGACCTTTTGGGCTGTCAACACGATTCAGGCCGATGCCCGCCTCAACGACACCCGTTTTGGGCGTGATCTGGGTCTACTACTGGCGGCAAACGTAGCCCCCATGGTGTACGCAGGCGATCGCAGCGAATTAGCCCGCTTTTCCTACAGTTTTTACCAAAGCACCTCCAGCGTTCGCTACATGCTCTATGCCGACGAAGATGGTGCTATTTTCTTTGGCATCCCCTATTCCGAAGCCGCCGTGCAGAACTCCCTCACCCTGCGGCGACGGATGCAACTGCCCGAAGACTACGCCAAGAGCGCCGACCTGCCCTTTGTCCGCCAACACCTTACCCCTGCGGGGGAAGTCACCGATGTCTTTGTCCCCATCAGCTACGACGGCAAGTATCTCGGAGTGATGGCCCTGGGGATTAACCCCAACCCCACCGTGGTCGCCTCCTCCCACCTGACGCGGGACGTGACCGTAGCCGTGTTTGTCTCCATCTGGGTCATGGTGATCCTCGGTGCAGTCTTCAATGCCCTCACTATTACCCAGCCCATCAAAGAATTGCTGACGGGGGTTCGCAACATCGCCAGCGGCAACTTTAGGCAACGGGTAGACCTGCCCCTAGGGGGAGAACTGGGGGAACTGATCTTCAGTTTCAATGAAATGGCGGAGCGCCTAGAGCGCTATGAGGCCCAGAACGTTGAAGAACTCACGGCAGAAAAGGCCAAGCTGGAAACCCTGGTGTCCACCATCGCCGATGGGGCGATTTTGATCGATACCAATATGGCCATTGTTCTAGTCAATCCTACCGCCCGTCGCATTTTCGGCTGGGAAGGACGAGACCTATTGGGGTCCAGCGCCCTGCAAAACTTCCCCAATGCAGTGCGAGTCCAACTCACCCGGCCCTTGTTTATGGCGGCGGCGGGGAACTCCGAAGGTATGGAGTTTCGCATTGCCCTGACAGAGCCCACCAACCGCACCATCCGGGTACTTCTGAACACGGTGCGCGATCAGGCCCGAGAAAGTGTCAAGGGCATCGCCATCACAGTGCAGGACATCACCCGTGAGGTGGCGCTCAACGAGGCCAAGAGCCAGTTCATCAGCAATGTCTCCCACGAACTCCGCACCCCCCTCTTCAACATCAAGTCCTTTATTGAAACCTTGCACGAATACGGCGAGGAACTGAGCGACGCCGAGCGGCGGGAGTTTTTGGAAACCGCCAACCACGAAACCGATCGGCTGACCCGGTTAGTCAACGATGTCCTGGATCTGTCGCGCCTGGAATCCAACCGCCGTTACCGCTTTGACTCGGTGGATATGACCCAGCCCATTGAGCAGACCCTCCGCACCTACCAGCTCAATGCACGGGATAAGAAAATTACCCTCTCCCACCACATTGAACCGGACCTGCCCCTGCTGCGGGGCAACTATGATCTCCTCCTTCAAGTGTTTGTCAATCTAGTGGGCAATGCCCTCAAGTTCACAGAGGCCGGGGGCCATGTAGCAATTTGGGCCTACCGCCTACACCATCAAGGCCATGTGGATGGGGCAGATGAGTATGTGCGGGTAGAGGTGGCAGATACGGGGATGGGCATTGCCCAGGAAGACCAGGATGCTATTTTCGACCGCTTTTTCCGGGTGGAAAACCGGGTCCACACCCTTGAGGGCACAGGGCTGGGTTTGTCGATTGTGAAAAACATTATTGAAAAGCACAGCAGCCAGGTCCATCTCATCAGTGAGGTGGGGGTAGGCACTACGTTCTGGTTTGATCTGGTGGTCAGCCCCCCCGACTCTGAGCCCAGTCTGGTCATGGTCAGCTCTCCCCTCGGCAATGATGCAGCGCCAGAAGGCATAGATGCTGCCACGCTCTACCCTGTGATGCCTTCGGAGGCGTAGCAATGGGCATTGGAAAAAACTCAAGAGGAAACGGCTTTGGGCCATGCCTTTCAAACGCCGGGGGTGATTTTTACGCCGGAGGATGCGGTGATTCCTGATGTGGTGTGGATCAGTCGGGAACGGTTGGCCCAGGGGGTAGATGAGGCGGGTCATTTGACGGTGGCACCGGAGTTGATCGTGGAGGTGCTCTCACCGGGGGAGCGCAATGAGCAGCGCGATGGCCCCTTGGGGCCGGTCTCTGACCATCGCGAAGTAAAAGTAAAGCTCTATTCCATCTATGGGGTGCAGGAATATTGGATCGTTAGGGATCTGCGGGTTAATAGTGTACCCAGTGGCCAGGTTTTCTCCCTCTGGGAGACGCAAGCGAACGACTTCGCTCAACCAGCGGTCAACGGGCTCGATTCTCCGTAACCTTCCAAGTCGTGTCCTTTATTGAAACCTTGCACGAATACGGCGAGGAACTGAGCGACGAGGTAACGCCGCCACCCATACTGCCCTGACAGCCCTGGTCCTGGGGCTCTCTAGCTGCTAGAGGATAAGTCCATTCCCCTAGCTTGCAAGTCATACTCATAATGAGTATGATTTAGGAGTACTGATGGATCGGGGCGTTAGATGATCTGATTGGACTGCCCGATTCACCTGCAAGTTTGCAGGGACTATTTTCACTGAATTTTTTGAATTTTTTAGGAGGGCGACCTATGGTTGCAACAATGTCAAAGGCAACAGCCCAGTTTTACCCCAGTCGTATTGATCTGTCGCAAGAGATCCGATTCAAGGTGGTTGAGCTTTTGAACCAATCCCTGGCAGCAAGTCTGGATCTGAAGACCCAAACCAAACAGGCCCACTGGAATGTGAAGGGGAAAGACTTCTTCCAACTTCATCAACTGTTTGACGAAATGGCTGGGGAACTAGAGCAGTACGTGGATATGGTGGCAGAACGGGTCACTGCCCTGGGGGGTACCGCCCTCGGCACAGCCCGCATCGCTGCCGAGGTCTCCATCCTGCCGGAGTATCCGGTAGATGCGGTGGACGGTGAAGAGCACATCGCCGCCCTAGCAGAGCGCTACGCTGCCTACGGCAAGCATCTTCGCGCTGCCATCGACACCACTGATGATCTCGGAGATGCCGATACCGCCGATCTCTACACCGAGATTTCTCGCACCATCGACAAGCGCCTCTGGTTCCTAGAAGCCCACTTGGTTACCAAGACGGATGTGAAGTCGTTGTAGATGGAAGCGGGCGGATGGGAAGCGGTTGCGATCGCAGACCCTATCCCAAGTCCAGCTCGAAATCTGGAGTTTCCTCGATAGCGTGACCCAGCAAGCCTTTACGGGTGCTGGGTCACACTTCGTTTGACTCAGCCTACAGCAACTAGCCTGCGGCTAGTACTGGGCGACATAAGTTTGGCTATCGTCGTCGCGCCAGCCTTTGGCTTGCCGCAAACCAGAGGCTGGCAGACAGAAAAGCAAGTCTACAGGGGGGCGGGCAAGTGCCAGCAGCCATCCAGCCATTGGGCCAGATCGGGGCGGGGGGTAGAGCAGCGGCGAACTACAGTCCACACCTGGAGCGCCGCCTGGGGCGTCGTGATCTTCACCTGGAGCGGTTGATGGCTCTGGCAATGACAGGGAATATCCAGTTCTTGGAGACGAAAATAGACCTGCCAGCGATCGCAGCAGTCAATAGGAATCATCGTGTCTGGATAAGGGGCTTGCACAGGTTTCTCCATTGAACGGGGCCTAGGCGAGGGAGTTAATACGGATCAAAATTTGTACGAGGGCAAACCGAAAAGTACTCTCAATAGCAAAATGAATGTCTATTTTTTCGTCCCAGAGTCTAAGAGGCAGGATCTACGCTTAGGGGGGCTTGGAAAAATAATGTGCCTTTTCCTATCGATCACTTATTGAGAAGAGGTTTCGGGTCACAAAGGCTAAACGCCTTATGGGGCAAGGAATTCAGGATTTTGATGCGCTAACATAAGGTCATGTTCACGGGTCTTCCTAGAACTGAGAACTAAAACAGTCGCGATCGCAGAGGCTCAAATCATTGAGCCGTTATCCCTAGATCGCAGGAAGACACCACCATAGGGAGTTTTGCTATGGCCACTGCATCCACTCTTGTGATTCCATTTGGGCAAGTTGGCGACAACGTCATTTTGCTGGAGCACTCCGTTACCGAACCTATTTGTGAAGGCTTAAACCTGCTGCTAGCCAGTTTTCAAGCCCTCTTTATTCAGTACGAGAAGCACCACTTTGTCGTAGAAGGGGCTGAGTTTTACCAGATCCACGAATTTTTCCAGGATGCCTACGGCGAAGTGCGGGGGCATGTCCACGACTTGGGCGAGCGTTTGAACGGCTTGGGTGGCGTTCCTGCCGCCAGCTTCAGCAAATTGGCAGAGCTGTGCTGCTTTACCCCCGAAGTCGATGGCATTTTCCGCTGTCGCCAGATGATTGAAAATGACCTGGCAGCGGAACAGGCAATCCTGGGGGTCTTGCGTCGTCAGGCGGCTCAAGCTGATAGCTTGGGCGATCGCGCCACCCGCCACCTGTACGAAACCATCCTCCTGAAAACAGAGGAACGGGCTTACCATCTGGGCCATTTCTTGGCCCCCGATACCTTGGTGATGTTGAACGGCAACGCCTAACACGATCGCCCCATCTCTCCTGAGTTCGGCTCGTCTTTACCCCAGATTTCATATCGGACGATCTGCGATACAGCTCCCAATTTAGGGGGCTGTTTTTTTGATCTGCCCTGCAAATACACTATACCCACAAATGAGAATAGATGTCATAAAAATCCAGGGGTTTCATCAAAGATTCAAGAATCTCTACAGCCTCAGACCCTTCGGAACCCTCCAAAAGTAAGAGACAGTAATGACTGGGCCTATTTTTGCTGGGTAAGTAATATTCGCCTAAAACCCTTGTACTTCAGCGATGAGTCCTAGGCGCAATCACCATTTTTGCGCACCACCCTCGGGGTCGGAGGGTGGTGGGCCAAGAAAATAGCGTCATCGCTCCCCAATACCCCATTAGGCTATTCCAATGCTACCTTGGAATAGGTTGCAATAGCTGAGGCAGCAAAGAGGGAATATGGATGCTGTGACTATTCGCCCCGACGGCACCTTTTGCCTCCACGGGCGCTTCCTGGCATTTGCACCGGACAAGTTCTCCCCCTACAAGTACATGACCCTGGCAACGCCAACGGGCAATCGCAGTATCAAGCTCAGCAAATCCCTGCGGCTGATGCTGTTTCGAGACCTGACCCCCGGCGACTGGGTGCGGGTGGTGGGCCAGCAAAAGATTGCCAAAAAAGATGGGGGCCTACGGTGGAAAGCCCAGGAAGTTTTGAAGTTGCCTGCCCCACCGGAATTAGATGTACCCCTGGAGCCTATGCCCACTTCCCTTCCTTCCCCACTGGGTGTTGCCCCAGAGGGCACGGTGGGCGAAGTGACCCAACCTCAAAGGAGGAAGGCCAAGGTTTTGATCTGTCAGAAATCCGGCTGTCGTAAACGGGGGAGCAATACAGTCTGCAAAACCCTCGCAGCGGCCCTTGATGCCCTGAATCTCAGCGATCAGGTGACTATTAAGGAAACAGGTTGCATGGATCGCTGCAAGGCTGGACCCAATGTGGTGATCATGCCCGACAAGGCCAGCTACAGCCGCGTGGCTCCAGCGATGGTAGCCGAGTTAGTCCAGCGCCACTTTACCGCTGGAACAGATTGAACCTATCTGCCAGATGGCCTACTCGCCCAACCGATATCCCTTGCCGTAGACGGTATGAATCAGAGACAAGGTGCCCTTGGGCTCAATCTTGCGGCGGAGGAGGCGCATTTGGGCCGCTAGAACATTGCTGCTGGGCTTGTCGGTGTCGCCCCAAATAGCCTGGTAGAGGCGATCGTGGGTGAGGACTTGGTTGGGGTGACGCAACAGGTAGGCTAGCAGTTGGGTTTCCTTTTCCGATAGCTCAATGGATTGGCCTTGGCGGTAGGCAAGTTGGTTGCGTTCCTCTAGGGCTAAATCCTCAAACTGGAGGCGATCCGGCGGGGTAGGGGGGTCCAGGGTGGGGGGACGACGGAGCAGGGCGCGCACCCGTGCCAGCAGTTCCCTTAGCTCAAAGGGTTTGACCAGGTAGTCATCGGCTCCAGCATCCAGACCCGCAACGCGATCGTCCACGGTGTCCTTGGCGGTGAGGAATAATACGGGGGTTACGTCTCCCTGGGATCGAGTCTGGCGACAGATATCGAGGCCACTGACCTGGGGCAGCATCCAGTCCAAAATCAGCAGATCGTAGCCGCCTTGGCGGGCCAGACGACTCCCCTCGTTGCCCGTAATCGCCACATCCACAACGTACCCCTCCCGTTGCAAGAGTCGGCTCAGGGGCTCTGCTAATTCGGCCTCGTCGTCCACCAGCAATATGCGCATAATTTCAGATCATACGCCCCTGACTGTCTATTCCTAAGCGGCTAAGGGACTCGCAAGAAAATAAGGTGCCAATTGCCATCTTGACCTGAGTTCGACTTAAGCTTCGCTGCCCATCCGCCAGGGAATAAATTGCCCTGGCTCACAGCAGAAGTCCGTTAAAACGGACTCGCCCCCCTATCCCCAGCCCAGCTCCCAGTCCATTAAAAATGGACTTAAGCCTGTTAGCTGGGAATTTTGAATTCCCGGCGGGGTGACGGCGCTAATCCCGAACTGACGTTTATTTAGACGCACGTCCCTAAGCTATGACGCTACTGATCCGCGATTACTGAAATGACAGTACGCCGAGGTCGTACACCCCATCCGCCTCTGAGGGGATATCGAAGGCAATGGGAGCGCGATTGCGCCAGCGAATTTCGTAGCGTCCAGGGACAAAGCCCATCAAAGCAAATCGGCCCACCCGGTTAGTAAACAGGATTTGGGGAGTCCAGTCAGGGTCAGACAAGGACACCACCTCCCCACTCTGCAAGCTAATCGGGTCTCCCCCGCCATCCACCAGCACCCCCCGAATAAAAACCGAGGCATCAGTACCCGCCAGAATCACGGTGCCGCTGCGGTAGCTCGGCATGACCACATAGGATCCCGTGCCCAGGTCATAGCCCAAGGGAGCCTCCGGCGCATCCAGTTCTACCCGAGAGACGTAATAGGGCTGTACATCTGGCAAGACAGCGGGGCCAAACCCATCCACAACCGCCAAATAGTTCTCCTGGGAAGGATTGACCCCAATCCGCTGTCCCCGCCAGCGATCGCGGGGCACAATCAGCACAAAGCTGTTATTCACGGGGCGAGACCAGCCGAAATGGCCATCGGCAAACACCAGGGCCGTACCAAAGTTAAGGCGGGTGGTATTGCGGGTTTCTGCCCCGGCCCGTTGTGGCCAAGAAATATCCTGAGTGAGGCCCAGATCAAAGCGGTAGTTGGTATAGGTCAACCGCCCCGACAAATCGCGGCTTTGGCTGCCTTCAGTCAGATCCAGAGAAAACCCCGGACTTTGTACCGGGCGTTCAGGACTCTGACGCCAAGACAGGCGCGTACTTTGCCCCTCGCGATTGGTCAGCGTCGTGTTGAGAGCCACCGACTGACGGCGCTGTCCTGGTAGCCACTGCAATCCCAAAAAGGCGCGAGTTTCTTCCTGGCCCTGAAAATTCCGACCATAGCTCACCGTGGCATTGCCAGTAAGGCCATTGCCGAAGGACCGCGACAATCCTAAATTCACCGTGTAGATATCCGCCACCCCTCGCCCCACCCGATAGGTGCCACTCAGGTTGGCCGCCGTATTGCCAAAAATCCGCTGACTGTAGGAGGCGGAGAGATCCAAGCCATAGTCGCTGGGGTTAGGGGAGTTCAGCGTCGTGAAGGCGTCGCTCCGGTATTCAGCGGCCACACGAAAGGTCCGATTTGTCGAATCCTGGGTACGGTTAGGGGGAATCTCATACTGGAGACGGAAAGCCATCCCCGTCCCCACATCACTCCGGTTGCTTGCGGCCACATCCCAAGCAAAGTTACCCACGGAGGAAGCCCAGATCCCATCGGTTTCCAGCAGTTGAAAGTCCGAGGTTGCTTGCACATAGCCCCCCAGGGTCACGACCTCCGTTACTCCCCAACGGTGGGCCAGGGAAACCAGAGGCTGATCCCAGGAGTATTGGCGCTGTCCTGCCAGGGTCTGGGAGGGTATTCCCACGTTATAGGAAAATTGCTGGAGCCCCGGAGCCAATAAATTACCCGCCAGCGCCGCAGAAAAGCTCAGCCGCTGCACTTGGCCCAAGTCATCGGTGATGATCAGTTGGATGTCATTGGTCCCCGTGCTCAGGGGCAGATTACGAATATCTTGGGGGCCTGCCTCTAGGCGCAATTGCTGCACCCGTGCCCCATTCACAAAGGCTTCTACCGTCGCGGGCCGTTCTAGGAAGAAGGTGTATTCTCCCGTGGGGCGAGTGACTCGGTAGGGTTGGAGGGCATAGTTGCGGGAGACAGACAACCCGGCCATGGGGACCGCTGTTTGAAAGGCGCTGGTGATGGGCAGCGATAGATCACCGACGATGTAGCGGAGGGCATGGGTCGGATCGTCTCGAACGACCCGGATGTCGCCTCGGGTCAGGGCGGGAGATCCCGCTTCAACCCAGTTGCCACTGCCCTCTAAAACCCAGCCGGAAATATTCAGGGCACCATCCAGAGCCAGACGGAGGGGTTGTCGCCCAGTGTTTTGCTGCCCTGACCAGACAATATCTTCCCCGGCTCGCAGGTTGATATAGCCGCTGACGGTACTAACGGGCACGGCATTAGCCGCCTCTGGGGGTAACCCCAGGGCGTTAATGACATTGGTCTGTCGCAATGCCGGCGGAATGTGTAGATAAAGCTCCAGCAGGCTCGGATCAAACAGGGTAGTGATGCCTATCTGCTGTAGCGCACTCAGCGCTAAGTAGCCCTGGTCATCGACGGCGGCGGTGAGTTGGGCTTGCAGATCAGCCTGCACAATCGAGGCAGTTTTTTCTAAAACCGGGGCGGCCTGGACCTGACTGGCTACTCCTGCCGAGAGGATAACCAAAGCCTGTCCCTGGGGCTGATCGTTAATGAAAAAAGGAACTGCAATGGTCAGGGACCGGCCCCCAGGGGCCATCGCATCGGCCTGGGACCGAGGTCGTCCAAAAACCCGCTCAAAGAGTTCGTCCTCTGTCTCCGCCGATTCCTCCGTCAGTGGAGCATCTGGGGGCGGGGACTGCGGGGCGGGCACCGGAGTTTCCCTCTGAGTCTCCGGCGGCATCTCCGTTTCAGGAGGGCTGTCTGTGTCTAAGGTCGGTTCCGTTGCACCCTCTACGGTTGCTTCCGCTGGGTCTTGGGGGTCTATAGCCTGAGATCTGGGGCTCCACACGGGACTCTCTAGGCCACCCTCCATCCTCGGGGTTTGCAGTGCTGCCCCTAAAGGCGGGGTGACCTCCAGATCTGGAGATGCCGCCACGGCTGACGCATTGGGTGGGGCAGGGACAGAACGTGGTGCCGGGAGAGCATCGGCGTCGGCCTGGACAGTCGCAGTCCCCACCTCCGACCCAGGAGCTTGAGGCGCAGAAAAGGATGGCTGCGGAGTCGGTAAGGAGGAAGCCACCACATTGGCGCTGGTAACCGTTGAGGTGTCACCAGCGCCAATGGCTGCTAATCGAGGTGAGGGAACTGCGATCGCAGCAACAGGGGGAGGGACAATCGGCTCTGGCCTCGGGATAACCGGATTAGCCAGGGGCGAAGCCACCTCTACGGTAGCCAGGAGGTAAGGGGTTAACACGGTTCATGCCAGGAAGATGCACAGTCATCAAGACAGGTAGGAAGGAACACGACTTGGAAGGTTATGTCTTGAAACGAGCTGAAAAGCCTGCCATGTCGTTGTCTTCATACAGACATCTAGTTCCCTGTTCGCGTTAGCGGCTCCCCTAGGGAGCAACGGAGTCGTTGGCTTTGCCGCCCCAGAGGGGCTAGGGAACGGCCAGAACCCGGTGGCGTGGCTGGCTTTCTCCCCTCGGGAGACGCTGCGCGTTGGCGTAGCCTGTCTGAAAGACTTACGACTCCGCTCAGCCAGCGTCAACAGGCTTGGTTCTCTGTAACCTTCCAAGTTGTGAAGGGAAACAACACAGCTAAAAAATCAGCGCAGATCATCAGCGCAGTTCAAAGGTTGCCGACACAGGCCCTACGGGCAGTCCGGCGGGCCAGGGTAGGGTAAACTGCCGCTGGCCTTGGGCCAGAATGTTTTCCCCACTGATCCCTTGCAGTTGCTCGGGAGTCAGGAAAACTGCTGCGGCCTGGGGCTGGCCCCCTGCCCCCAGGGGAGTCAGGTTAAGGTGCAAACCCGTCAAGAGTTGATGGGCTGTACCCTGGTTGTTAAATTGCAGCACCAGCGCATCAGCACCGTTAATGGATTGATGGCGGGCACTGTCCAAAACCACGTCAGATGCAGCTCCCCTAGGGGTGACATAGAGAGAGGCCACATAGTTGTAGAGGGCGGTAATGTTGACCACCGGAGTCGTCACTTCTAGGACAGGCAGATTCAGGTCGATATAAAGCTGTTCCGTGATTAAGCGAAAAGCTAGCTCCTGATCTGGGTTGGGCTCCCCTAACCAAGTCACCCGAACCGTTTGCACGGCTCCCGGTTGCAGCAAAATTTGGGGAGGATACACCACGAAATCATCCTCAGCATCAGCGCGGCTCTCGTTGCCATCGGCATCCATCTGGCGATCGGTGATGCGAATTTCAAGGGCGACGGGTTCGTCGCCAGTACTCGTGACCTGAAAGGCTCCCGTAGAGCGGTTGCCACTGGGTTCGAGGATGAGGCTAGCAGGGGACAATTGATAAGTGGGGCCAGCCCAACCCGGTTGGGCCGTGAGGAGCCCTAACCCCATGAACATTGAGGCGATACAGCCCACCCGTGTGAGTGTCTTCATCGATTTTCTCCAGGTTGTAAGACAAGTAAATTGCCTTTTATAGCGATCCAGCCCGGATCCTGAAGGGCAAGGGCTTCATGTTTCACAACATGATTGGGGATTGCTATGCAAGACCTTTTACAGAGGGTTTACTGGTTTATCAGGGTGAATACCAAGGTGTCCAAATAGGGTCCGGCAGGTTTGCCATTGACCTCGCTAGCTATCAGGGTAGCTTGGACAGGAAAAGTACACCCGACAGGGGCATCACAGGTCAGCGTTGATGTGGTGCGAACAGTAATGTCATTCCCACTAGAAAGATTGCTGATTAATTCCCCATCAACGGTTAACGAATAGGGAATGGTATAGGAATAGATGGAATGTCTAAGGGCTCCGCCCTGGGTAGATCGCACCTGCAAAATCCAACCATTGGGACTATCAGACTGAATATGGACGGTGCCAAAATCCTCCTGACTATTCCCTATTGTCACGTTTAGGGTAAAGGTATTGCTGGGGGTATATTGCACAATTCCTAATGCTGAAGCCGCGATGGGGGAGAGGATAGTGAGTCCTAACGTGGCTGACATCAGCCATTGAAAAAAATGGTAATCTTGCATCTTTAACCTCCGCAAGATAGTCATGTTGTAAAGATGCAGTATTGAATACTGCATCTTTACAAGAGTCAAACCTTAAATGAAACCAGGACTCTAGGTGTTTTCCGGGAAGAATTAATTAGAGGTCAAGGTAAAGGTCAAGGTGTCACGGTAGGTTCCATGAGGCACGTATTGACCAGCCGCGATCGCAGCGGTAACGGTAGGCGCGACCCCTGAGGCCGCAGCATCGGAGTACACCGCATCAATCAAAAGCACGTCAGTATTCACTGCTCCAAAGGTTACTGGGGTAATGGTAGTGCCATCAATGGCAGAAACTGTCAGACCTGTGTATGCAATGTATTGAGTGAGTTCAGTGGATGCTCCGATATTTCGTAGTTGACCACCGTGAGCAGATTTAACCTGTAGAGTCCATGTAGCAGAATTAGTTGTGATGCCTAAGCTGCCGATGGGATAGGCTGGGTTTGCAACCCCGCCGACGATTGTTGTGCCCTGGGTGGGCGAAAAGGTCAATGTGCTAATGGGGGCAACGACACCGGTGACCTCACCATCACTCGTTTGGGCTAGGGCTGTTGGTGCGATCAGTAGGGTTGCTCCTACGAATAGACCAGAGGCTACGAGGACATTGCGGAAAGTAGTGTTCAACATGATTTGAGTCTCCTAAGAGGGAAATGATCTACCTGATTTTTGTATCGATCCAGGTTGATCTGAGGTTTTGAAAAGTCATCTTCAGATCTGCATTGCCCCATTGTTGAGAGGGCTCAGAAAGTCTGAAGACAAGCCTGGTAGTGTGCACGGGTGCTGCGATCACATCTTGTGAGCATGTTCGCAATCGAGAGAAAAACGAGGATGAACCGTAGAGAAGTTCGGAATTCACTTACTCTTGAATTCAGTTCAGGCTAGGTGCTTTCTCTTTCATGTCTACTAATGTAGGGGATTGATAGTGACGAACACATGATAGTTACACCTATCTTTTGAATGACTTCCTGATCCGACTCAAGGTAAATACGCAGTTTTAATACTGTCTAAACCGCAGCAAATCAGAAATAAATAATCATCGTCTTAGCCAATATATATCAGCATGATTTCCACATATCGAATGAATTCGCAATCAATCGACAACGAAGAGAGATTAGAATGTTCCGGATTCCCAGCTCCTCTTTAAGCATGCCCAGCAAGCATAGCGTGGGTAGGTAGAAAAAAGTGAAACCCCGAATGAGTCAGCAAACGGAATTAAGCGGATGATTTTTGGGATGAAATACTCTCAGCCCACCGTCCCTCTCCAGCAATAGCCTCACTCCTGCTGGAGGGGGATGGTGATAATAAAGGTGGTGCCCACACCAACTTCTGAGTCGCAGGTGAGGGTGCCACCGTGTTTTTCGGCCACTACCTGGTAACTGATAGAGAGCCCCATACCCGTGCCTTCCCCAATGGGCTTGGTGGTGAAGAAGGGGTCAAATAAGCGATCGCGCACCGCTGCTGGAACCCCTGGTCCGTTATCTCTGAAGCGAATTTCTACCTGCTGATCGGGCGTGAGTTGGGTTTGGATGTAGATGGCAGGGGGCTTAGGCGTGGAACCAGAGCGTTGCTCTTCCAAGGCATCCAGGGCATTGCTGAGGATGTTCATAAACACCTGGTTGAGCTGTCCGGCATAGCATTCCACCAGCGGTAATGGGCCATAGTCGCGATGGATTGCCACTTCACCGCCATCGGGGCGGGCCTTGATGCGGTTTTGCAAAATCATCAGGGTGCTGTCGATGCCTTGGTGAATATCCACCGCCTTCATCTCCGCCTCGTCCATGCGGGAAAAAATCCGCAGGGAGGAGACAATTTCCTGAATCCGCTCTGCCCCCACCTTCATGGAGTTCAGGAGCTTGGGCAAATCTTCCATCACAAAGGGCAAATCTATGGCTGCCACTTCCGCCTGGATTACCGCCTCCGGCTGGGGGTAATGGGTTTGGTAGAGATTGACGAGGCCCAGCAAGTCCTGGGCGTAGACCCGAGCGTGGGTGAGGTTGCCGTAGATAAAGTTGACGGGGTTATTGATTTCGTGGGCCACCCCCGCCACTAACTGCCCCAGGGAAGACATTTTCTCGCTCTGCACCAACTGGGCTTGAGCCTTCCGTAGATCCTGGAGGGTAGCTTTGAGTTCCCTGGCCCGCAGGCGTAGTTTAGTTTCGGACGCTTGTAGTTGTTCTTCGGTTTGCTTACGCCGGATGCCTAGGGCGAGCTCATCCGCCACCAGCCCTAAGGTATCGAGGGCAGAGTCGGCGAGGGGATGGCGGGCAAATAGGGCCACGACCCCGAGGAGTTCGTCATCCACAATTAGGGGATAGCCCACGAAGGCGATCATAGCTTCGCGCTGCACCCAGCCTGGATCGCCAATTCTCGCATCATGGGGCATGTCGTTGGTGAACTGGGGCTGCCGCTCCGCTGCAATCTGGCCAATTTTGAGCTGGCCGACGGGGATACGGGCATGGGTACCGTCGATGTTGGTATAGAGTCCGGCGCTGGCCTGAAGTTCGAGTACCTGTTCCGGGACGTTGAGGGTCCAAATGCGGGCCAGGGTAGCCTCCATTTGTTTGACAATCACCTGGCTACAACGCTGAAGCATAGCCCCGAGATCCCCTCCTCGGGTCAAAATACTGTCGATTTCGGCCCGGAAGGCGGAGAGTTGGGCCTGTTGTTTGAGGGCGGCTTGGGCAATCTTGAGGCCGGTAATGTCGATGGAGGTGCCGACGATGCGGTGAATATTGCCGGAGAGATCGCGCAGGGGATTGAAGGTGCTGAGTCGCCAGACGAATTTGCCCTGTAAGGGCAAATATTCTTCCTGGGTGATGGCGGTTCCAATCTCGATACAGCGACGGCAGCGATCGCGGATTTCTTGACCGGCCTCGGGGCCAAAGACGGCTTCGGGGGTTTTTCCGGCAATGCTGTCGCTGGATTTGCCCGTGGCTTTTTCAGCAGCACGGTTGTGGCTGGTGTAGACGATGTCGCCATCGGCCTGCACATTGAAGACAAAGATACTGTCCTCAACCCCGTCGTAGATGCTGCGGAGAAACTGTTCTTGAATTTGGAGGCGGGCTTCTGCGGCTTTGCGATCGCTGATATCGGTATAGGAGCGAATAGTACCCACAATGTTGCCATCATCATCCTGAATGGCATTGGCCTGCAACAGGGCGGGAATCAGACGCCCCCGCTGCGATCGCATCATCACCTCTCCGGTATAGGCTCCCTGCTTCCGAATTACCTGAAAAATGTAGTCCGCCATGCGGGGATCAGCGTAGACATTAGCAATGTTGCCCACCTGCTCCTGGAACTCGGTGATAGAGGCAAACTCAAATAGGTCACAGAAGGCTTGGTTCTGATAGGTTTGCACCGAGTCGGTATCGGTGATGCATATTGCATCGCCAGAACTATCCAGAGCTTGGCGAAACAGCCGCAGCGTGGCCTCCACCCGTTTCTTGTCGGTAATGCTGAGGCCCGTACCCCGAAAGCCGATTACCGTACCCGCCCCATCCAACATGGGTAGGCCGCTGACTTCTTCCCAGACTACCTCCCCTCTGGGGTTAATATTTCGATAGGCCAGGGTGAAGCTGTGCTTGTCAATGGCCGCTGATTGCAGGACAGATTGGAGCCGAGGAATATCCTCCGCTAGCATCACCTCAAAGGAGGATCGCCCCATCAGGGCAGAGGCACTGTGGCCCTTCACCATCTCCACCTTATCCGTGAGAAAGGTGTAAACCCCATTCACATCAATTTCCCAGACGTATTCCCCCGCTGCCTCGGTGACATCGCGGAAGCGCCGTTCACTGGCCTGGAGACGCGCCTCCGTTTGCTTGCGTTCCGTAATGTCGCGGGCCGTGGCATAGAGAATCTGATCCTCGGCATAGGTCACCGAAGACCAAGACAGCCAACGGTAGGTGCCATCTTTACAGCGCCACCGATTTTCAAAGCTGTGGAGCGATTGTCCCGCTAGCACCGAGTCGCCAATCGCCAGGGTGGCGGCCAGGTCATCGGGGTGAATGAACTCCAGAAGTGGTAGGGCTAACAGTTCCGCTTCGCTGTAGCCCAGCACCGCCGTAAAGGCAGGGTTAATCCGCTTAAGATAGCCATCGAACCCGAGGATGCCGATGAGATCGCGAGACAGTTGGAAAAAGCGATCGCGCTCCGCCCGTGCCTGTTGCAGGTCCGTCACATCGCGGCTGATACCGATAATGCCCTGGCTTTCCCCAGCGGCATTGTAGTAGGGAGTCTTGGTGACCAAAAAAGTCCGCAGTTCTGACCCTAGGGGCACGGTCTGCTCAAAGGTTTGGGGCTGACCCAGGGCCATCACCTGCTGGTCTGTCGCCTGAATCGTTGCGGCGACATCCTGGGGATAGAGGGCATCGTCCGTCTGCCCCACCAAGGAGGCATCTTCAGAAGCCAGAGTCCTTTGCAGGGCATCGTTCGCCAGCAGATAACGGCCTTCAGGATCTTTAACAAAAATGAGATCAGAGGTGCCGTTAATGACGCTATTGAGGAGGCCGTAGCTCTCTTGAATATCACCCTCGGCTCGCTTACGGAGGGTGACATCCAGAAGCACACCATCCCAGACAATGGCTCCATTCCCCTGGACCTCGGGACGAGCATTGCCCTGCACCCACTTTTCCTGACCGGCGGGGGTGCGGATGCGCCACTCGTGAGCAAAGGGCTCAAAGGTCCGGGCCGATTCTTGGATGGCCCGCTCCAGGGAAATGCGATCCTGGGGATGGACGTAGTTCAGGGCCTGATCCATCGCCTCGGGCTCTAGCCCCAAAATCGTGCGACAGGCATCGGAGACGTAGAGAAAGGAACTGGAACCATCGGGGGCTAGCTTGAACTGGTACAGCATTCCCGGTACGTTGGCGGATAGTTTTTTGAGCCGCAGTTCACTGGTCCGCAGTTGCTCCAATGCCTGCTGCCGCGCGATCGCACTTCCCAAACTATCCGCCACCGCCTGAACAATAGCCTGCTCCCCCTCATTCCAACTGCGATGTTTAGAGACCGGCCCAAAGGGGCCATCGCAGTGGCAACGGTCAAATCCGATCAGCCCCCAAACTTCCCCCCCGACAAAGATCGGTACCCGTATGAGGCTCAAAATGCGATCGCGAGCCATCACCGCCTGCTCTGGAAACGGCAGCGTCGCAGTACGCCCATGGAGTATCTCCCCAGCGCTAAAGCAGGACAACCACCGTTCCAAGCCCGCTGCGGTGTAGGCCAAATTTTGCCAGTGGGGAAGACTCGTCGCCACCCCCTCCCCCAACCACTCAAACCGCAGGCTCAGAGCGATCTCTCCCGTCTCAGGATGGGGATGGTGTTTGTAAATGCAGGCCCGATCCGCCGTTGCCACCTCACCTAAAACCGCCAGCACCTCCGTTGCGGCTAACTGCCAGTGGGGCGTCGCCAGCAACCGTCGATTAGCCTGCACTAACCCCTGCAGAAGCTCCTCATAGTTAGCCACAGTACCGGAATCCTGGTTGGCCCCAGCCCCTTTGGTACTGTCCCCCGCCGCCGTCAGAGACGGATCCACAAACGTCATAGGTGCAAGGAATGAACGTGGACAACACTAACTAGGCTCTAATACTGCTAACACTAAAATATTGCTCAGGGATCTGCGGGCTAATCCAGTACAAATCCATTGCCTGTTGTTTAGGATGCCCAAACTGGTTTGTAGACTCTCCCTATTTCCTCCGCTCCCCTGCTCCCCTGACCCTAGGACGTGTGGACAATTAACGGGGAAACCCTTACAGGGTAGGTTTGATCACGCCTGACAGCATAGTTGTCCCGTTCTTCCCCAGGGATATCCTATCCCCAACTTAGGCCAGAAGCATGAGATGCAAAGGATTACCCATCAAGGGTTACCCATCATAATATTCCGGATCGTATTCCGGCCTTCCAGGGCATCAGGGCCATACATAGGCGGATTCCACCATAACCACTAAACTCTAGGTATTCCGTTGATTCTAGAAGACTCCCGACAGGGCAAATTACAGGGCTACTGGCCGGGTACGAATACCGTTCCTGAGTGATGACAACAACTCTGGTGCTATAGGTGTACACATGAACATTCTTTTAATTTATCCTCGGTTTCCCAAGAGCTTTTGGTCCTTTGACAAAACGCTAGAGCTGGTCAACATGAAAGCCCAATTACCTCCCCTGGGCTTGATCACAGTCGCTGCAATTTTGCCTCAAACCTGGAACTACAAGCTGGTCGATCGCAACGTTCGTGGGGTCACCGACACAGAATGGCAATGGGCCGACTTAGTCATCCTGTCCGCCATGATTGTCCAAAAGCCCGACTTCCTCGCCGCCATTGAAGAGGCCAAAGGCTGGGGCAAACGGGTCGCCGTAGGAGGCCCCTACCCCACCGCAATTCCCGAAGACGCCGCCCAATCTGGAGCCGACTACCTGATTTTGGATGAAGGGGAAATCACTCTGCCCCTATTTGTGGCGGCGGTGGAGCGGGGCGAGATCAGCGGCACCTTCCGCTCCGACGGCGTAAAACCCGATGTCACCGGCACCCCTATTCCCCGCTACGATTTGTTGGAAATGGATGCCTACGCCGAGATGTCAGTACAGTTTTCGCGGGGGTGCCCCTTCCAGTGCGAATTTTGCGACATCATCGTGCTCTACGGGCGCAAACCCCGCACCAAGGAACCAGAACAATTGCTGGCGGAACTCCAGTGCCTCTACGACCTGGGCTGGCGGCGCAGTATCTTCATGGTGGATGACAACTTCATTGGCAATAAGCGCAACGTCAAACGGCTGTTGCAGGCCATGAAACCCTGGATGGAGGAGCACAACTATCCCTTCTCCTTCGCCACAGAAGCTTCCGTAGACTTAGCCCAAGATCCAGAACTGATGCAGACCATGGTGGACTGCAACTTTGGCACTGTATTTCTGGGAATTGAAACCCCAGACGAGGCTAGTCTGTCCCTAACTCGCAAGTTTCAAAACACCCGCGATCCCCTGTCAGAATCGGTGATCTCCATCGCCCGTACTGGACTGCGGGTGATGGCGGGGTTCATCATCGGCTTTGATGGCGAAAAGCGGGGAGCAGGCCAGCGGGTCAGTCAGTTCGTGGAGCAAACTGCCATCCCCACCGCCCTGTTTAGTATGTTGCAGGCGTTGCCAGACACGGCCCTATGGCATCGTCTAGAACGGGAGGGGCGAATGCTTAGAAAAAGTGCCGACATCAATCAGGTCACTCTGATGAATTTTGTCCCCACTCGCCCCATTGAGGAGATTGCCCAGGAATATATCGAAGCTTTTTGGCAACTCTATGAGCCCTTGACGGTGCTGAACCGCACCTATCGCCATTTCCTCATGCTGGGGGAGGGGCAAAAGCGGACCTACAAAAACCGTAAGACTACGGCGGGCAGTCCCGATATCAACTGGGTGACGATTCGCGCCTTTTTGATCGTCTGCTGGCGGCAGGGGGTCAAGCGCAATACCCGCTTCCGGTTCTGGACCAACCTGGCCCATATCCTCTGGCGTTATCCCCATGTGGCAGCGAACTATGTCTCGGTCTGTGCCCAGGCAGAGCATTTTATCGACTTCCGTGAGGTAGTGCGTGACAACATCGAGAGCCAACTCCAAGCCTATCTAGAACAGCGGGAGAAGACCCAGGCCACTGCCCCGCAACCGTTACCGGAAGCGGCCAATGCTTCTGCGGCCTAGCTGGCGGAAATTTCGAGGGAGCTATTTTTAAGGGGGTTGAACCCCCTTAAAAATAGCCCTGGATTATAGATGGGTATCATTTCTGTGTTGCCCTTTCCCGGTTCAGCGTTAATATCAGCAAACAGGGTGGCCGTATCCTACTCCCCAAGCAAAGGATAGGGATAGTCTTGATCCCTAGGGTGCTTGGTACCAGCCTGCCGCGATCGCATCGACGGACATTAGCCTATGACTTCCTCTGTTCCTGTTAAATCTCCTGTTAAATCTGTTGCCCCAGAGCTGCCAACTTTTGGCAAAGGCAAGCCCGAGCAAGGTAAGCCAGACCCAGACAAATTGCACTCCCGTCCAGAGTTCAGGACGCAGGTAGTGCCCCCTGCCCCTGCCAACTCCCCTACCCTCAACCCATCTACTCCCCAAGCACCCACTCTGCTCACAGCAGCACCCATCACAGCGGCATCCGCATCTATCAAGGCAGCATCGGGCAAGGCAGCATCGGGCAAGGCAGCATCGGGTAATGTGGGCAGCGCAGCACTGCCCACATTACCCAAGGGTCGGCGACCCAGCTTTAGCAGCCACCGCAACGAGGCTAACGCCACCTTAGCGGTAGATCTATTGGCCCAGGTGGGAGATGCGATCGCAGGTTGGCATCAGGAACTGCGCCAAGTACTCGCAGACATTGAGACGGTCTACCTAGCAGGGCCGATTGTGGAGGGCTGGCTAGAGGCCATGACTCCAGACCATGATGGACACCAGACTGATTCAGATTCAGAGGAAGCGAGCCTCCTACGCCACGGTGATCCAGCACGGCTTGCCGCCTATGTAGAACAGCTTTCCCGTCAACCAGCGATGCCCCCCCGCAATACCATCCCCAGCCAATATCGACTATGCAGCCTAGATGCCGATGGGCGTCTGCAATGTCACCTCTGCCCGCCAGAGCAATTGGCAGTGATTAGCCAGGGCATTGCCCGCCATCAACAATTACGACACCTCGTTCACCGCAAGCAGGATTTAGAAGCCCATCTCCAGCGGGCCGCTGCGGCACTGACCGTCACTCGCGATCGCCTCGGCCTCCCCACCGCCCCAACCCCGTGCCCTTAGGAACGTGCAATTCAATAACATGACAATCCGTCTGTCATTCCGAGCGCAGGGAGGAATCTCGGTCTTGCTTGTAGAGTGAGATATAGGGCAGGCCCTATGCCCTCCGGGCAGACTACGCCCTAGCGTTAGCCTTAGCGTAGCCATGCCGGAGGCTATTGCCCGAAGGGCTATACGGCTTCGTTGCTCCTCCGGAGCCGCTACGCAAACAGGGCAAGCAAGGGATTGCCCCTACGGAATTAACTTCAATCCTGGATTACCCGGCACTGGGTAGGGCGGGTTTTGAGCCTCCCATTTGGAATTTCCCAGTAGACACGAGCTAAACCCGCCCCTACGGGATTTACCCCATTCCCCCATCCCCCCCTCATACGAATGGGTTTTATCCCCCTGCGACGTAAGGACGAAAGTGCCGCCACAAAAGACTCCTGCGGCCATTTCCACAGCAGGCACCAACTCCCCCTAAGTGGGGCATAAATTCTGTCGCATCAATTACGATCTGGGTTGACCGCAATTGGGTTTAGGGTGCTATAGTAGCCATAGAGAAAATATCGGTTGCGGCATTTGTTTCTAGTATTAACGAGTTTTCACGTTTTTCCATTGACAGGCTTACCTCCGAAATTTAACTCTTCACATCCTTTAAATCTTGGGGACAATCCATGTCAATTTACGTAGGTAACCTGTCTTATGAGGTTACAGAAGCTGATCTAACTAGCGTCTTTACTGAGTACGGCTCAGTTAAGCGAGTTCAGCTACCCACAGACCGCGAAACAGGCCGCATGCGCGGTTTTGGTTTTGTAGAAATGGGTGCAGAGTCCGAAGAAGCTGCCGCTATCGAAGCCCTTGACGGCGCTGAGTGGATGGGCCGCGACTTGAAAGTCAATAAAGCCAAACCCCGTGAAGATCGCGGTAACTCCTTTGGTGGCGGTGGCGGTGGTGGTGGACGCAGAAGCGGTGGCTTTTCTCGCGATCGGTAGATCGTGATATTAAGCAGCTTTAGTGACCACAACTTTACTAAAGTAATCCAGCTTTTAGACCGTCATTTATCTTGTCACCTAGACCAGATATAACCTTAAAGAGGGGTAGGTACTACGTATCTAGCCCCTCTTTTTTGTGTCAATTTTTTAGCATCAGATCCCATCCCCCCAGGAGACTTGTCCATGGATGTCAAAGCTGCTGTCGCCCTAGAGGCGGGAAAACCCCTCAGCATCGAAACAGTTCAGCTCGACGGCCCCCAAGCGGGAGAAGTTTTAGTCGAGATCAAAGCCACGGGCATTTGCCACACTGATGCCTACACCCTCTCGGGAAAAGATCCCGAGGGTCTATTCCCAGCCATCCTCGGCCATGAAGGGGCGGGTATCGTGGTTGAAGTCGGACCGGGGGTCAACAGCCTGAAACCGGGCGATCATGTTATTCCCCTGTATGTGCCGGAATGCCGAGAATGCGAATACTGCCTCAGCCTGAAGACCAATTTGTGTCAGGCGATTCGCAGCACCCAAGGCAAGGGCTTAATGCCAGACGGTACGAAGCGATTTTCCCTCAATGGCCAGGGGCTCTACCACTACATGGGCACCTCTACCTTTGCCAACTACACCGTAGTTCCTGAGATCGCCCTTGCCAAAATCCGTGAGGACGCCCCCTTTGACAAAGTCTGCTACATCGGTTGCGGCGTGACTACAGGCATCGGTGCAGTGATCAACACCGCCAAGGTGGAACCGGGCTCCAATGTGGTGGTCTTTGGCCTCGGCGGCATTGGCTTGAACGTGATTCAGGGGTGTCGAATGGTGGGGGCCGACAAAATTATCGGCGTTGATCTCAACCCCGCCAAAAAAGCAGTTGCAGAAAAATTCGGCATGACCCATTTCGTCAATCCCCAAGAAGTAGAGGCAGACTTGGTGTCCTATCTGGTAGATCTGACCCAGGGCGGTGCCGACTATAGCTTTGAGTGCATTGGCAACACCACCGTCATGCGACAGGCCCTAGAGTGCTGTCACAAGGGCTGGGGCGTCAGCGTCATTATTGGTGTCGCAGCAGCGGGCCAGGAAATCAGCACCCGCCCTTTTCAACTGGTCACAGGGCGCGTCTGGAAAGGCAGTGCTTTTGGCGGGGCCAGGGGGCGCACCGATGTTCCTAAAATTGTGGACTGGTACATGGAGGGCAAAATCAACATCGACGATCTGATCACCGATGTCATGCCCGTTGAACACATCAATGAAGCCTTCGACATCATGCATCAAGGCCAAGGTATTCGCAGCGTCGTGACCTTTTAGGCAGACAAAATGACTACCCTCACCCTTCAGAAACAATCCACCTGCGGCGGCGGTACCGTAGCCTATTACAGCCATCGATCCACAGTTTGTGACTGTGATATGCGCTTTGCTGTCTTCATTCCACCCCAGGCCAAGAGCCATCCGGTGCCAGTGCTGTACTACCTATCGGGCCTGACCTGCACCGAGGAAAATTTTACGGCTAAGGCTGGTGCCCAGCGTTATGCCGCCCAACATGGTCTCATGCTGGTGGCCCCCGATACCAGTCCCAGGGGGGTGAATATTCCGGGGGAGGATGACGACTGGGACTTTGGCAGTAGTGCCGGATTCTATGTGGATGCGACGATTGCGCCCTGGAGTTGCCACTATCGCATGTACAGCTATGTGACCCAGGAACTGCCGACCCTGATTGCCGAACATTTTGCTATCCAACCCGATCGCCAGGGCATCTTTGGCCATTCCATGGGGGGCCATGGCGCTTTGGTGGCAGGGCTACGAAACCCAGACCTATTCAAGTCGATCTCGGCCTTTGCCCCGATTGCTGCCCCGATGCAGTGTCCTTGGGGTCAGAAGGCATTTACGAATTATTTGGGCTCAAATCCTGAAACCTGGCGAGATTATGATGCCAGCCTGTTAGTGAAGCATCATGCTGATGCCAATCGCCTGATTTTGATCGATCAGGGGACGGCGGATGCCTTTCTAGAGTCCCAACTCATGCCTCAGGTGTTGGAAACAGCCTGTAAGGATGCGGGACAACCCCTGAATCTACGTTTTCAGGACAGCTACGACCACAGCTATTTCTTTATTGCCACCTTTATGGAGGACCATATCCGCCATCACGCAGGGGTGCTCTGTGCTTAGCGGGAAGATCTAAGGCTATCCCGGACTATGAACTGACGGGTTATAACCCTTCGGGTATGTTGCGCTAGTGGCTGTATAGGGGCGGTTGGTTCAAACCGCCCCTATACGTTTGTCAGGAGCGCGGCCATCCTGCGGTGCATTGCTTCGCTAATGCAACCCGGAGGGAGAAAACTGGGTTAGTCGGTACATTATTTGACGACAGATTCGTTATCCCAAACTGGGGTTCTAAGAGGACTTGCTTGGGGGAGGTTGGAGGGGCAAAAGCACATGAAAAGTGGTGGCTCCGGGCTGGCTGGCTACCGTAATGGTGCCGCGATGGCGATCCACAATGCGATGGACAATGCTGAGTCCCATGCCGCTGCCCTCGCCTACGGGCTTGGTCGTGAAAAACGGGTCGAAAATGCGAGCCTGAATGTTCTCGGGAATGCCGGAGCCTGTATCGCTAAAAGATACGTGGACGGCCTCGCCTTCAAGTTTGAGCGTAATGGTAAGGGTGCCTTGGCCATTCATGGCCTGGATGCCGTTGTGGATCAGGTTGCTCCACACCTGATTGAGTTCATCAGGGTAGCCCCAGATCTCCGGTACGGACTCGTATTGTTTCACCACTTCTACCCCCCGCTTGAGGTTGTTGTGGTAGAGGGTCAGGACCATGTCGATATTGTCCTGGAGGTTGGTGCGTAAGGGCTCGCTGTCGTTACTTTGACGGGCGTAGCTCTTGAGGGCGGAGACAATTTTTGTAGCCTTCTCCACTGCCAGTCGAATTCGTTCCCCACTGTTGCGCTGCACCGTTAAAGCCTGAGCTGCTGCGAGTATTTCAGGGCTAAGGGTGTGGCTCAAGAGGGGGATGAAACGAGTGATGCCCTGGGTAATTCCCATACTCACCAGTCTCAGGGCAACTGTTTCGCTATCGGGAACGCCCGCTGCTGCCAGGTCAGCGGCGATGGTGCGGCGGGCCTGTCGTTCTTCGCGAGCCACGAGCATAGGGCGCTGCTCCAGGGTCAGTGCCAGCAGGGCTTGAAAATCGGCAAGCTGGTCTTCTGACAGCGATCGCAACAGGTTTGGGAGCTGTTCTAGGGATCGGGCGGAGGCCGTGATCAAACTGCCAATGGAAGCTCGAATCGCCCCCATGGGGGTATTGATCTCGTGGGCGACTCCCGCCACCAACTGTCCTAGAGCTGCCATTTTCTCGGACTGAACTAAGCTTTCCTGGGCCGCCTTAAGGCTGTCTAGAGCTGTGGATAGGGCTTGGGTTCGTTCATCCACGCGCTGTTCTAGGGTTCGATTTGCCTCCTCTAAGGCTTGGTTGAGACTGAGAAGCTGTTGATTTTGAGCTGCCAGTTTTTTGTCCTGTTGATAACTGTTGACTGCCTCCGATACCGTCAACCGCAGATCCTCCGGTTGCCAGGGCTTGGCGATATAGCGGTAGAGTTTTGCATGCTGGATGGCGTTCCCTACCGCTTCGATGGTGGCCTGTCCTGTCAGCATTACCTTGAGGGTTTTGGGCAACCGTTGGTGGATGCGTTTCAGCAGTTCATCCCCCTTCATTCCCGGCATAATGTAGTCGGAAATCACTAGGGGGATTTCGTAATCCTCCTCTAGTAATTCCTCTACCAGTTCTAGGGCTCCCTCGCCACTATCCACAATTTCAATCAGAAACTTCTGATTAAAGGACTGCCGCAGTTCATCCCGCAGGCTCTCCAATAAAATCAGCTCATCGTCCACGCAGATAATGGCAGGTTTGGCCTGAACTTCACCCATGGCTGGCAAGCCCCGACTGGATGGCTTCAATCAAATCTGCCTCCGACCAAGGTTTGAAGAGACACTTGTGCAGGTTGGCTTCTACCTTGACCCGTGCGATCGCAGTTTCATCCGCCTGCCCCGTGAGCAGCACCTTCACCACTTTAGGAAAGCGCTGATGCACCTTGATCAAGAACTCATCTCCCTTCATTCCCGGCATCAGCCAGTCGGAGACAATTACGATTACATCGGTATTCTCCGCCTGAATCTCGTCGAGAACCTCTAGGGCATCATCCGCATCCTGGGCAACTTCATAGTAATAGGCATCCCCAAAGGCTTCTCGGAGCTGGGCGCGCAGGCTTTCTAGGACAATGGGTTCGTCGTCTACACAGAGAATGACGGGCTTGGACATGGGAGTGGGGTGTTGGGGTATTAGGGTAAATCCCGTAGGGGCGGGTTTGGCTCGGATCTAATGGGGAATCCCAAATGGGAGGCTCAAAACCCGCCCTGCTGTCGCCGGGTGACCCGGATTGGGGAGTAGGAGGCGCGGTAGGGGCGAGCGGTGCTCGCCCTGCCAGGGAGTGGGGGAGGAGGGGTGGGTTTGGCTCGTATGTACCGGGGAATTCAGAATGGGAGGCTCAAAACCCGCCCGGTCCGGTTCTGGAGTGGGGGAATTGATGATTGGCAATTTTCATAATTATCAATTATTAATTGTCCGTTGAAGTGGTAGCGATGGTGGATGGCTCCTCTATTTTCGGAGGCTGCATCGGCAACGTGACGGTAAAGGACGTGCAGCCCGGTCGGCTGGTTACCGCAATTTGGCCTTGGTGTTTCTCTATAATTTTTTTCACCACGTTGAGGCCGAGGCCGCTACCCTCTCCAGCGGGTTTGGTGGTAAAAAATGCCTCAAAGATGCGTCCCTGGATGTCTTCGGGAATGCCGGGGCCATCGTCGGTGATGGTGATGGTGACGCCATCCGCGATAGTCTCTGACTGGCCAAAGGCCATCGCGCCCACCGTAAGAGTCAGAGTACCCCGATTATCCATGGCTTGGAGGGCATTGTGGATAAGATTGGTCCACACTTGGTTGATCTCGTCGGGATAGCCGATGACCGGAGGCACCGGACTGTAGTGCCGCACCACCTCCACCCCCCGCTTGAGCTGGTTGTAGTAAAGGGTCAGCACCGTATCCAGGCTTTCCGCCACATCAAAGGACTCCGGCTCCCCACTGACACTATGGTGGGCATAGCTCTTGAGGGCAAATACGACCTTTGAAGCGCGATCGGTGGCGTTGTGGATGGTTTGGGCACTGCGGTAAAGCCCCGTCAGCCGGTAGGCGGTTTCTAGCAGATCCCGCTGATTGGGCAATTGCAAGAGGGGCATGAAGGGTTCCAGATCGTCGTAAATACCCATGACCACCAGGGTTTCTGCCATGGTATCGGCCTGGGGCAGCCCCGCAACTTCTAGGGTGCGGGTCAAGGTCCGGCGGTGTTGCCGCTCAGCCTTGGCCGACAGTAGGGGAGGCCGGGTCAAGGACCGCATCACGAGGGCGATGAACTGCTCCGTGGCCTCTGGAGGCAGCACCTGAAGCAACTTGGGTAGGCTATTGAGGGTATGGTCCAGATACTTGGTGATATTACCCACGGAGGACCGAATGGCCCCCAGGGGTGTATTCACCTCGTGGGCTACCCCCGCAACGAGATGGCCCAAGGCCGCCATTTTTTCTGACTGAATTAACTCATCCTGGGTGGTTTTGAGTTCTTGTAGGGCGGCAGCGAGATCGGCGTTTCGTTGATACAGAGCAGCCTCTGCCGCCTTGCGATCGCTAATATCCCGAATCATAAACAGCACCTCATCAGGACCACTGGCCACCACCCGGACCTCCTCATACTGGATCCGGTCCGCCAAGGGATTTGCCTGCTCGTAGAGCTGAATTTCCTGGGTCTCTAGGGCCGCTTGGATTGCCCGTTGGTGACGGCGGGCCACATTCTCAGGCAAGAGATTGGTAATGGGTTGGCCCACGGGCTCGTAATCCTGGGGCAGCAGATCCAGCACCTGATCGGTTTTCACATAGCCTAGATAGGTGCCATCCCGCCCCACTCGAAACATCAAGTCCGGAATCCCGGTCAGAATGGCTCGGTTATGAGCCTCAGCCTCCTGCATTTGCTGGGTACGCTCTGCAACCCGGTCCTCTAGGGTGACAAAGGCAGTCTTAAGCTGCTGGGTCATGCGATTGAAAGTGTCTGTTAGTTGCCCCACCTCATCCTGGCGGAAAATGGGGAGTGCGGTATCGAGCTGTTCCATCGCAGCACTGGCAGACCAATCCGTCAGTGCGATCGCCGCCGCCGCCCGGTTCAACTGAGCCAGAGGTTGGGTCAGCCGCCGCGATAGCTCTATAGCCCCTAGGGTGCTGCCTCCTAGCACCAGCCCCGATACCAGCGCCGCTAGAAAAAGTTGTTGGCGCAGGGTAGCGCGGACATCGTCAATGGGCACATAAATCAGGGCTGCTCCCACTACTTGGTCCCCATCATTTCGCAAGGGGGTCGCCACCTTTAGGATCGGTCCCAAAATCCGCCGCTTGGGTTGAGCCCTCCCCTGGGCTTGCAGAATCAAATCCCAATCCTCCTCCCCCAAATTAGAGGGTCTGCCTGGGGAAACCCCAGAACTAAGCACCGTTAAGTTACTGTCTACAATCCAAACACCGGCAATGCTGCCCAGATCAATTTGGGTTTGCACCAGGCGATCGAGCCCCAGATTTCGTTGCAGATCGGCCATAAAGTCGCCCCGATAACCCACCTGGACGATGCGAGGCTGATCGATTCCGGCTATCCCCACATACTTGAACAGTTGCCCATCATATTCTCGGGGTTTGGCCGACTGAATAACGGTTTTGGCTTCCCCTGTTAGTAAAGGCCAGAAGACAGATGCCTGGGGCTGCACTTGGGTATCGGGGCTAAAGGTAAAGTTAATATCTACGTTATTGATAAAGACCCCACCCGACTCATTACTCACCCAGAATTCGTCTATCGCTGTCGTGGCAGCAATACGATCGAAAATACTGGTGATCTGGGGAGGCGGAACGCCCACCTTGGTTGCAAGGTTGACGAGGTGGGCGGTCAGGGCGGCTTGGACCAGCATTTGTTCTGAAATGGCGTCCTCGACTTGATCAGAAACGCGCTCCGCAAACTCGGCACTGGTGGCTAGGGTCTGGGCAATCTGAATGCCATCAGCGGCGGTTTTTTCTAGTAATGCTTGACGGCTGGTCCAGGTCAAAATCGCCACCGTAGGGAGCAGTGCCGCTGCCACCCCGGCCATTCCCATCAGCACGATCTGTCGTCGCAGTTCCATGCCCTCTCTCCTTATCATTCCGATGATCGCCAAAAAATGGCCGCAGAGTAGTCCCTAAGGCATCCTACTTCCCAGACCGAATTCTTCGCGCCCCAGCCGGATCAAGCCGGATGCAACCGCAATCATCCTAGGTAATTAATTCCATGATCATGCCCCATTTCCCTCTCTGCCTATCTTTTACAATTTCATTAGCCCCACCCTACCCGTCCTACTCACACTCTATTCATGGATCTCACCCCAGCCCTGCCCACTTTTTTTGTCACCCTGCGCGAGGGGGTGGAAGCGGCCCTAGTTGTGGGAATCGTGTTGGCCTGTTTGGGCAAGGCTCAGCAGTCCTCTTTGAATCGCTGGGTGTATCTCGGAATCGGGGCAGGTCTGGGGGGAAGCGTACTGGTGGGGATCATCATCAGTGCCAGTGTGGCCCAGGTGCAACAAGGGTTTCCCACTCTAGAGCCCATTATTGAGCCTTTGTTTGACAGTCTCTTCTGTGGGATCGCAATTCTCATGTTGAGCTGGATGCTGGTGTGGATGACCCGCCAGTCCCGTGCGCTCAAGGCTGATATTGAGGGGGTTGTGAACACGGCTTTGACCGATGGGGATGCCGCTGGCTGGAGCATCTTCAGCCTGATCTCCATCGCAGTCCTGCGGGAGGGTATTGAAACGATGCTGTTTGTATTCACCACCGTGCAACAGAGCGGAGTGGCTCTCTTGGGTGCGATCGCAGGGCTACTCGGAGCGACCACCCTGGGTCTAGGGCTATTTCGCTGGGGTATCCGCATTAATCTGCGCCAATTTTTTCAGGTCATGGGGGTACTCCTCCTATTGATCATCGGCGGACTGGTAATCTCCCTCTGCCGCAACCTAGACGCCACCCTCTATGCCCTCAGCAGCTTGGCCCTGATCCAGGGGAATCTGTGTATTTCCCAGCAGTCCTGCCTCTTAGGGCCACTGCTGTGGGACACCAGCACCGTCCTCAACGATCACCGCTTTCCTGGCATCCTGCTCAAAACCCTCCTGGGCTATCGCGACCACCTCTATGTCGGCCAACTCCTGGCCTACCTTCTCTTTATCCTCACTGTTGGTAGCCTCTACTTCCGCAGCCTCCGCCCCCTTGTCTCTGATGGGCAGTGATAGACCCACACCCCCTTAGGCTCTTGAGGCCGTGGAGAGGCTAGTACCACAGGGCGTAAATCAGTCCATTATTGTCGCACCAGCCCAACATTTTCCGGTCCCCTCTCCCAGGCGGAGAGGCTAGGGAGAGGGGACAAGGTGTGCCACGATAGAACGGTTAGGGTATTTACGCCGCAGACTACTAGGGTCAGGGTTCCCCAAACCCGTAACGTCCCCATTGTAGGAAAATAATTATCACCCCGAACTGGGGTCCGCAACGAAGGGGGTGAGATGGAATCGAGTTTTTTGACCGCTATTTTCCTGCCCCTAGCCCTGTTCATCATCATGCTGGGCATGGGGCTAGGGTTGACGATCGCCGACTTTAAGCGCGTCTTGGTTGAACCCAGGGCAGTCCTGTTGGGGTTGGGGGCGCAGTTGTTGCTGCTGCCCCTGGTGGGTTTTGGATTGGCCTGGATATTTCCCCTCTCCCCGCCGTTGGCGGTGGGGGTGATGATTTTGGCCGCCAGCCCCGGTGGTCCCACCTCTAACCTAATCACCTACCTGGTGGGGGGAAATGTGGCCCTGTCCATTAGCCTCACCGCCATTAGCAGTCTGGTGACGGTGTTTACCCTGCCCCTGGTGGTCAACCTGGCGATGGCAACCTTCATGGGGTCGGCGGTGGCGCTGCAACTCCCCTTTGGAACTACGGTGCTACAAATCGCCGTCATCACCCTGATTCCGGTCACCTTGGGCATGGGGCTGCATCGATTTGCACCCACCTGGGCCAAGGGACTGGAAAAAGGGGTGAAATGGCTATCTCTGATATTTCTGGGGTTGATCATTGTGGGGCTATTGGTGCAAGAACGCGCTAGTGTCCTGGGCTTTTTCTTGCAAGTGGGGAGCGTGACCCTGGCCTTGAATCTCGTGGCCATGGCCCTGGGCTATAGTCTGGCTAGGGTGAGCCAATTGTCGGAGCCCGATGCAAAGGCGATCGCGGTGGAAGTGGGCATCCAAAATGGGACATTAGCGATCGCGGTAGCCAGCGCCCCGACTCTCCTTAATATGCCTACAATGGCGATTCCAGCGGCGATCTATAGCTTGCTGATGTTTGCCACCAGTGCCCTCTTTGCCGGGGTAATCAGCCGTGGAGGGAAAGGGCGATGACACCGTTCTGCCCTGACCCCACCGTGCCTGCCTTACCCTAGTAAGGTATCTGCCCCATCCGCTCCACCTTGAAACCGGCCCAGCTTGAAGCCGGGTAGAGGATAGCGGATAATGGCGGGCATTGTCCTTAACCCTTCCCAGTGCTGTATCGCCGTGACTAAGCCCCAAAATTCCGGCAACACCTACAAAGACACCATCCTGCTGCCCCAGACCACCTTTGACATGCGGGCCAATGCCCCCCAGCGGGAACCAGAAATTCAGCAGTTCTGGGCCGATCAGCAGATTTACGAAACCCTGGCCCAGAGCAACCCAGGGGCTCCCTTTGTGCTCCACGATGGCCCCCCCTACGCCAACGGCGATCTCCACATTGGCCACGCCCTGAACAAAATCCTCAAGGACATTGTTAATAAGTACCAAATTCTCCAGGGACGCAAGGTGCGCTATATCCCCGGTTGGGATTGCCACGGCCTGCCCATCGAGCTGAAGGTGTTGCAGGCTATGGACAGCGACACCCGCGCCAACCTGACCCCGATTAAGCTGCGGAAAAAGGCCAAAGCCTTTGCCCTCAAAACGATTGAGCGCCAACGGGCCGGATTCAAGCGCTACGGCGTTTGGGGCGACTGGGACACCCCCTACATGACCCTGCAACCGGAATACGAAGCAGCCCAAATTGGGGTCTTTGGCCAGATGTACCTGAAGGGCTACATCTATCGCGGCCTCAAGTCCGTCCACTGGAGCCCCACCTCCCAAACCGCCCTGGCGGAGGCAGAGTTGGAATATCCCGAAGGCCATACCTCCCCCAGTATCTACGCCGCTTTTCCCCTAGTGGAGGCATCCGCCGCCGCTAAGGCCACCCTGGCCCCCTATGGAGAAAATCTGGGGGTGGCGATCTGGACCACGACCCCCTGGACCATCCCCGCCAATCTGGCGGTGGCGGTGAATGGGGACTTGACCTACGCAGTGGTGGCAGTGGCGTCAGGGAAGCCGTTCCCATATCTGCTGATTGCCAAGGATCTGTGCGATCGCCTCAGTCAAGTTCTGGGTACAGAATTGACCTTAAAGGCAGAACTGAAGGGATCAGACCTAGAGGGCTGCACCTATCGCCATCCCTTGCAGGATCAACTGCCCACGGATAAGCGGGGGGAAACCAGTCCGGTGATTGTCGGCGGTGACTATATCACCACGGAATCCGGTACTGGGCTCGTCCACACCGCCCCCGGCCATGGTCAAGAGGACTTCCAGGTGGGGCAGCGCTATGGGCTCTCCGTTCTCTGTCCCGTGGATGAACGGGGGGACATGACGGCAGAGGCGGGGCCGTTTGCGGGGTTGAATGTCCTCAAGGATGCCAACCCGGCAGTCATCGAGGCATTGCAAACGGCGGGCTCTCTGCTGAAGCAGGAACCCTATGTCCATAAATATCCCTACGACTGGCGGACGAAGAAGCCCACCATTTTCCGGGCCACAGAGCAGTGGTTTGCCTCGGTGGCCGGGTTTCGCGATGAAGCCATGGCGGCGATTCGCTCGGTGCAGTGGATTCCCGCCCAGGGGGAAAACCGGATCACCGCCATGGTGGGCGATCGCAGCGATTGGTGTATTTCTCGCCAGCGCACCTGGGGGGTGCCCATCCCCGTCTTCTACGACGAAGAAACCGGGGAACCCCTGATCAACCCAGACACCCTGGACTATATCCAAGCCCTATTTGGCGAAAAGGGCTCCGATGCCTGGTGGGAACTGTCGGAGTCGGAATTGCTGCCGCCCGCCTACCGCGACAATGGCCGCACCTACCGCAAGGGCACCGACACCATGGATGTGTGGTTCGACTCTGGTTCCTCTTGGGCGGCGGTGGCTCAACAGCGGGACGCACTCCATTACCCGGTGGAAATGTACCTGGAGGGCTCCGACCAACACCGGGGCTGGTTCCAGTCCAGCCTGCTCACCAGTGTGGCGGTTCATGGCCACGCCCCCTACAAAACCGTGCTCACCCACGGCTTCACCTTGGATGAGCAGGGGCGTAAAATGAGCAAATCCATCGGCAATGTGGTGGATCCCCAAATCGTGATCGATGGGGGCAAGAATCAAAAACAGGATCCTCCCTATGGGGCGGATGTGTTGCGGCTGTGGGCCTCTTCGGTGGACTATTCCTCCGATGTGCCTTTGGGCAGCAATATCCTCAAGCAGATGGCGGATGTCTATCGTAAGATCCGCAACACCGCCCGGTTTTTGCTGGGGAATTTGCACGACTTTGACCCGGCCCAAAACGCAGTGGCCTATGGCGATCTGCCGGAACTAGATCGCTATATGCTGCACCGGATGACGGAGGTGTTTGCGGAGGTGAAGGATGCCTTTGACACCTACCAGTTTTTCCGATTCTTCCAGACCATCCAAAATTTCTGTGTGGTGGATCTGTCCAATTTCTATCTAGATACGGCGAAGGATCGCCTCTACATCAGTGGGGCAGATTCCCCCCGCCGCCGCAGTTGTCAGACAGTACTGGCGATCGCGATTGAAAACCTAGCCCGCGCTGTCGCCCCCGTCCTCTCCCACATGGCGGAGGATATCTGGCAAAATCTGCCCTACCCCACTTCCCATACCTCTGTCTTCCAATCCGGCTGGGTCGAGATGGAAGCCCAGTGGGTCAACCCCGACCTGGCTAGCCCCTGGCAGCACCTCCGCACCCTGCGCCAAGGGGTGAATCAGGTTCTAGAGCAGGCCCGCAGTGGGAAGGCGATCGGCTCGTCTCTGGAGGCCAAGGTGCGGCTCTACACTGAGGACGAGACGCTACGCTCCCGCCTGGATTCCCTCAATCCTGGGGATGCGATCGCACTTGGCAATAACCACGTAGACGAGCTCCGCTACCTTTTTCTGGTCTCCCAGGTGGAAATTCTGGACAGCCCCGAGGCTCTGACGGGACTTAAGTTCAGCGGCGAAAGCGCCGGGGTACAGATTGGGGTGGTTGATGCGGTGGGCCAAAAGTGCGATCGCTGTTGGAACTACTCCACCCACGTCGGTGACTCAGCGGAACATCCTCAGATCTGCGATCGCTGCACCGCCGCCCTTTCTGACACTTTCTAGCGAGTCGATTGTCACAATGGGCACCTCCTGTTGCTGCTGTTGGGGTACAGAAATGAGATATACCCGGCATCGATATACCCGGCATCGGTAGCGAGATAGGAGGGAAGTCCAAGCTCTGCTTCGACTTCGGCAGCACTCATTAAGCGATTTGTGTAGGCTTTGATCGCGATCGCTTCAAGGGCACGTTGGCAGGCAGAGTTGGGCGAGATGGAGCTGAAGACGATGTTCCAGGTCTGCGGGGATGGGGATGTTCATGGGAGTTCTTCTGGTTGCATGATTGGGTCGCCGTAGACTTCATAGACAAGTTGGCGATTGCGACTCCTTTTCGATCATAGATAACGGCCAGTTGAGGTGGAAAGGTAACGAGTTTTGATGCTATTCTTCGCCTGCCATCTGTAATATTTGCTGATAAAAATTAGGACTAATCCATGTCCCCTGATTGATTAAGTTATCCAGCAAGGGAGTGATCTTGCTCACGATTCCCTCTTCCTTGGCAAGCAATAAAATCCCTATGGTGCCGATGGTGGGTAATGCTAGCATTTGGGCTAGTTTGCGTCCTGCTCGTTCGTCCATTAGCAATCGATTTGCTTTCAATTCTTCAGCTAATGCGATCGCGGCACATTCGCCCCGGTCAAGTCCTGGGGTCTGTAGCAGTTGTTCAATTCTTCCTACCTGTTGAACAGTCCGTGTTTCAATCCATGTGGTAGCAGGGACTGCAATTGTAGCAGGATGACTGCCTGTGGTGAGTTCTGCATAAACAGTTGGAGGAATTAGGATCTTTGTGAATAGAGAATGGAGCAAATCAAGACGGTCAATTTTGGCTAGTTCACTTAGGGGCGTCGTATTGGAGACAATTATCACGGTTGAATCAGGCTCCGGGTTTCAGCCACCTCTTGGGTGATCTCTTCAGGAGTTTGCTCTGGGAAAACCGAGATTTTGTACTGTCCCATCAGTTCTATAACTTCTAAGCGACTGAGGTTAAGACTCTGAGCTGCGTAGCCTGTACTGATACTGCCGTAGCGCAGAAGTTCCATGATGTAAGTCTGACGGGCTTTCGCTTCAGCTTGCTGGCGAACGGTATTGTCCAATTCAATACCTTCGGGCAGGTCGATAGTAATTTGCATGGTTCAATCTCCTAAGTCAGGGGTTTCGGTGGATTTATTGAAGTGATCAATAATTTCGCGAATTTCACTTACTGGAGTTTCAATTGCTTCATTGTTCAGATTCCGTTGATTCAGTTTGTGATTATTTCAAGAGTCGAGTGAAGCCTGCTTGTTCAAAGTGGTGGTCGGTAGTGAGAGCTTGTTGGATGTTGTGTTGTTGCATGATGACAAAGGAACTGCAATCAACGAGTGACCAGGGTTTATCGGGGCGGTTTTGGCAAAGTTCCCAGGCGGCTTGGTCGAGGGTGGGATCGATATGGAGATGGGTGATGTAGGGATTTTATCGGACGATATTGATGTGGTTGAAGATGCGATCGCGCGGTAGGCGATGGGGGCTATTGAGAAGCGCGACAAGTTCGGCAATGACATAGTTTGTGGTGATGATAGAGATCCGATTGGCGATCGCTTGACGAAACTGCTGGGCAGCGATCAGGTGATGGTTTTCGGTGGGGATGAAGAGACTAGCCCAGCCAGAGGTATCGATGAAGAGATTATTCGGCATTGTGAAGTTCTTGGTAGAGGGCTTCGCCAATGTATTCGTCGTGGTTTTCAGCGAGGTCAGTGGTGCCGAGGTCTAGGGTGCCGATGAGGGAGAGGAGTTGATCGGTGTCGGCGGTTGCGATCGCGGGTTGGAGGTATTGGTTGAGGACTTGTATGATCAGGTTTTCAGGGGTGGTTTGGTTTTGGGTGGCTTGATGGATTAGGGTTTGCTGAAGGGCTTCAGGCAGGTCGATGGTAATTTGCATGGTCAGGCTCCTTGGTCAGGGGTTTCGCTCAGTTTGTCGAGATAGGTTAGGGTGGCTTTTGCCCATACGCTGTCTTCCAGGTAGTGCTTGACAACTTCGCCCAGGGTGGCTTTGAGGGCTTGGGCGTGACGCTCCGGGTTGAGGAGTTGTTGGCTGAGGATGGTGAGTTTACTCGTTGGAGATTGCTGAATCTCGATGAATTCTGAGTCAATGATCGCTAGGGCTTCGACTTCGGTAGTGACTTGGGGATGTTGAGTCTGAAGTTGGGGTAGGAGGGTTTGCAGCTCGGCAATGGCTGCTTGTACTTCGGGGTCAGTGACAGCAGAATTATGCGTCCCAATCTGATCGCCCTCGATCGTGCCGCCCAGGTTGACGGCAGCATTGTTTGCGTTGAAGTTTTGGATGTTGAACGTGTTATTCATCTTTTAGGATTCTTGAGACAGCATCAGGATATAGTGATAGAGCTGAGAACTAACGCGAAAGCCAGCTTGGTTGCTTAAAGCATCCATAACGGGTTGAACTTTGGGGATGAGGTTTCTTTGTTTAGCGATGACCAAAATACCCAATAGTCCAATTACAGAAAGACCATAGCGCTGTGCTTCTCTGCGACCTAGCCGCTCGTCAATCAGGAGTTCATCAGCTTTAAGCTGAATGGCCAAAGCAATGGCGTGAGCTTCTCCAGGGTCTAAATTTCTGTTTTGCTGCAAGGTTTCAGCTATAGTAGTGCTGCTTAGGGGTTGAACTTGAATCCAATCAAGGGTGAGGATATTTTGAATCCGAGTATCCGGAGCCGCAGTCAGTTCATTCGCGACAAGATTAGGGATGACGACGGTGCCATAAATATTGGGTAGCAGCCAAAGGTAATCAATTAGCGCTAGGCTTCCTAGGGGTGAGGTGTCGCTGACGACAATCATAGCCAACCCCGATTACGGAGGTTTTGGAGGTCTTCTTCAAAATCCTCAATGTCGTAATGAATGCAGATATCACGACTACCAATTAGTTGCTGAAATTCCATTTGGTGCATCCCGGCGATTTGGCTGGCGGTACCTAGGGTGACCAGTTCTTGCTGAAAAAGAGCAATGGCAATTTCCCGCAACCAGTCCTTTTGGTTTAGAGTTGCGGTTGAATCTAGGTTTTCAGGCAAGTTCAGGGTAATTTGCATGGTTTTGAGTTCGCTGAGTTCAATGATTGTTATTGCCCATCTTCGCTCACGCCTTCGAGAAAGGCGATCGCGCCTTTTGCCCAGACATTGTTTTCGGCAAAGTGTTCGCCAACTTTGATACTTGCTTTCTTGCCACCATTCCAAAGTCGTTTGAGGTTAAGGAAGTTTTGCCACCGCTGCTGATCTTGGGCTTTGATGAGTTTTGCCTCGACTTCAATGATTTGTGGCACGGTGCTTGGGTCTGACAAGGTGGGGTATTTCTGCTGAAGTTGCTTAATAAATTGCTGGTAGTCTGTCAACAAAATTTCAATATTTTGCTCAGACGCAGTTTGAATATGAGCAATCTGGTCGCCTTGAACGGTTTCGGCAAGATTGCCAATGTTGGCACCACGAAGATCAAATTTAGGGGCGTTGGACATGGCGGTAATAGTCTTGAAGAATTGGAGACGTGTCACTAAGAATGATCATGGAGAACGAGATCGAGGGTTTGGATGTCTTGCTGAATGTCTTCTAGGGTAAGGGAGCGAATAGCACCGTGCTGTTTGAGAAAGGCATCGGTGGCGAGATGGGAGGGAAGGTTCAGCAGAGTTTGGACTTCGGCAGCACTCATGAGGTGACTTGTGTAGGCTTCGATCGCGATTGTCTCCAAGACAGGCTGCGCCAACGCTTCGAGGGCACGTTGGCAGAGTTGGGGGAGATGGGACTGAAGGCGGCGTTCTAGGTCTTCAGGAATGGGGATCTTCATGGGAGTTCCTCCGTTTGTGTGATTTGGTTGCCGTGGACTTCATGGGCAAGATTGGCAATCGTGGCTCCTCTTAGATCATAGGTAACTGGGTTTGTTGCGGGGGTAAGATCGGTGTTCTGGCTGTTTTGCCGATCGCCCTCCTGCGCGGCTAAACAGGCTTGCCAAATCTCGTAGTTGTAGAATTGGCAGCGGTCTTGGATCGCGGCAATCGCATTCTCTAGGTAGTTCTCAGGTTGTCGCAAATGTAACTGCCACAAATCGGTTATGGTGGCAGCACTCCCCACCTTCCCTAAAGCGACAGCCGCGTCCCTACGGACATCCGAGTTCTGGTGTTGGAGATCCTGGAGTAAGCCCGGAATCGCCGCCTCACTCCCCACCTTCTCTAAAGCCGCCGCCGCGCTCCTACGGACATCCGAGTCCTGGTGTTGGATCGCCTGGAGTAAGGCCGGAATCGCCGCCTCACTCCCCAAATTCCCTAAACCCTCAGCCGCGATCCAACGGACATGCCGGTCCTGGTGTTGGAGGGCCTGGAGTAAGGCCGGAATCGCCGCCTCACTCCCCAAATTCCCTAAAGCTTCAGCCGCGCTACTACGGACATTCCGGTCCTGGTCTTGGAGCGCCTGGAGTAAGGCCGGAATCGCCGCCTCACTCCCCAAATTCCCTAAAGCGTCAGCCGCGCTACTACAGACATACGAGTCCTGGTCTTGGAGGGCCTGGAGTAAACTCGGAATCGCCGCCTCACTCCCCAAATTCCCTAAAGCTTCAGCCGCGCTACTACGGACATTCCGGTCCTGGTCTTGGAGCGCCTGGAGTAAGGCCGGAATCGCCGCCTCACTCCCCAAATTCCCTAAAGCTTCAGCCGCGCTACTACGGACATTCCGGTCCTGGTCTTGGAGCGCCTGGAGTAAGGCCGGAATCGCCGCCTCACTCCCCACCTTCCCTAAACCCTCAGCCGCTCTCCAACGGACACGCCAGTCCTGGTCTTGGATCGCCTGGAGTAAGTCCGGAATCGCCGCCTCACTCCCCAAATTCCCTAAAGCTTCAGCCGCGCTACTACGGACATGCGAGTCCTGGTGTTGGAGGGCCTGGAGTAAGGCCGGAATCGCCGCCTCACTCCCCACGTTCCCTAAACCCTCAGCCGCGCTCCTACGGACATGCGAGTCCTGGTGTTGGAGGGCCTGGCGTAAGGCCGGAATCGCCGCCTCACTCCTCACCTCCCCTAAACCCTCAGCCGCGCTCCTACGGACATGCGAGTCCTGGTGTTGGAGGGCCTGGCGTAAGGCCGGAATCGCCGCCTCACTCCTCACCTCCCCTAAAGCGTTAGCCGCGCTCCTACGGACATCCGAGTCCTGGTGTTGGAGGGCCTGGAGTAAGCCCAGAATCGCCGCCTCACTCCCCAAATTCCCTAAACCCTCAGCCGCGCTCCAACGGACATCCGAGTCCTGGTGCTGGAGCGCCTGGAGTAAGGCCGGAATCGCCGCCTCACTCCCCAAATTCCCTAAAGCTTCAGCCGCGCTACTACAGACATACGAGTCCTGGTGCTGGAGCGCCTGGAGTAAGCCCGGAATCGCCGCCTCACTCCCCAAATTCCCTAAAGCTTCAGCCGCGCTCCTACAGACACGCCAGTCCTGGTGCTGGAGCGCCTGGAGTAAGGCCGGAATCGCCGCCTCACTCCCCAAATTCCCTAAAGCTTCAGCCGCGCTACTACAGACATACGAGTCCTGGTGTTGGAGGGCCTGGAGTAAGCCCGGAATCGCCGCCTCACTCCCCAAATTTCCTAAAGCTTCAGCCGCGCTACTACGGACAGACCAGTTCTGGTGTTGGAGAGCCTGGAGTAAGCCCGGAATCGCCGCCTCGCTGTGGCTGGTGGCCCAACAGTTCACTTTCAACCTTTTGGGGATGGCTCGGGCATCAATCCAGCCAACGGTTTTAGGTTGGAAAGATGCCTTGACCTCCCCTGCCAGTCTGGCCCCTAGCATCAAGTCCACGTCGTCCATCGCCAGCTTCACCACTCGCAAAGCCTGGGCTGATTCATTGACCAGGGCCAGCAATAGGGCAATAGGCTCTGTCCACTTCAGCAGGTTGAGGTAGTCGCGCCTGAGTTGCTCATCGCTTAGCTCGGGAAGGCGTTGCAGCAACTGTTCGGCGGCGTAGTATTCCTGAATCAGTTGGTGGCGAAACTCGATTTGGTCGGTGGTGCGGTTTTGCAGTAGGTGGTATTTGAGCAGATCGTCTAAGATGTCGCGGACGGGGAATTTCTCCTGAGCAAAGAGTTGGCTGAGTTCCCGTTCGGCTTCGGTGCGGTGAATCGCCACGCGAAAATCCACCGGGGTTTCGCCCTGCATCATCCGGGCTGCTAGAGCCATCAACGCTTTTTTCCACAGACGGCGATCGCTCAGCGCCCGCACATCCCCCTTCAACAGCGCCACCTCATGCTTGCGCACACTGCTGTCCTCATACATCGTCGTAAACGCCCGAAACACCTCAGCCAGGTTGGTGGGTATTTGCCGATTGGGCAACTGCTGAAACACCTCACACAGCATCCACAACAGCAGCGGCGTTTGACCAAACTCCCGCAGACGGTCATTCAACTGCCGCAACATCGCCTCCCCCTGGTCGGGCACATAGGCGCGAATGAACGCCTGCATCTGCGGCTCGGTCAGGGGCTGCATTTCCAGCTTTTTCTCAATTCCCAGGTCGCCCCCCAGCCCCAGATCCCGCGTGGTGAAGATCATCGGTACTTGGGGGTGATTGCGCCGAAAGGCTGTCAGTTGGGTTCTGGCCTCCTCCGAAGGCAACTCATTCAGCCCATCAATCAGCAGCAAAAAGCGGTTTTGGTCTAGCAACGTCGCCAGGGTAGCGTCATCCAGCCTCACCCCATGGCGCTTCAGAAACCCCCGCATCAGCCCCTCAAGGGAATCTTGCCAATAGCGCAACTCCACCAATACCGGTATCTTCTCTGGCCCCCCTCTCCCAGGTTTGGGAGAGGGGCTGGGGGTGAGGGCCTCCGGGGACTTGACTATAAACGAATTCGCCTCCTCCAACAGCAGACGAATCAACGCTGTAGATTTGCCCGATCCAGGCCGCCCCACCAGCAGCACATGGTCATCTGCATACTTGCGAATACCCTCTAGCACCGGCAACCGCTCAGTTTTCTCGCGCTTCTCCTGGGCGGGGTCTTTCTCCTCAGGGGTTTCTTTCTCAACGGTCTGCACCATCAGGCCAAAGTCAAAAATCGGCGGCGGCTCTGGTGCGGGTTGCTCTGGCGCAGGTTGCTCAACTTTGCCCGTGGCATCCGTCAGCGTGTAGTGCGTCCACCATTTCTCGTAAGTTGTGGTGAGGGTCTGCAAATAGGGCTCAAAGTCGATGTCAGCGAGACTGGAAGGCTGGTCGGCAGTTGAAGTTCCCGATTCATAGAAATTGATCTGCGTCCCAATCTTGTCTCTGCCAACCTTGTCGCCAGCGACCACATCACCGTGGACTGTCTGACTCGCTTCAGCAGTTATCTCTGGCAAAAGTTGCGCCCAGCGTGAATCCTGCTGGTGAGCCTGCTGCTGAAGCTGCTGTAACTCAGGGAACTGCTCCAGAATCACGCGGGTGGGGATGGCACCACCACCGAGATCGGAAGCGCGATCGCGGGTAAAACTGACCAGGCCACAGACCCGGCCCGTCCTCAAATTCAGCAGTGGCGCACCACTCAACCCCGGACGCACCTGGGCCAGCTTAAACACCAGCAATTCCGAGCCATTCTCCGTCGCCGAGCCCTCACAGACCCCCGTCACCGACGTTCCCTCAGGAAACCTATCGGGATAGCCATAGGTGTACAGGTCATCCTGGGGCTGAAACGCCTCCCCCAAATACCCACAGGGCATCTCCCCATAGGGCAGTGGCGAGCATCGCAACAACGCCAAATCAACCTCAGGCCGCCGCTCCACCACCTCAGCTTCAGCCAAACGCCTCTGCTGCCCATCAATCTGAGCCCTAGCGTCACCCTGAAGCACCTGGACCACATGGTCACAGGTCAAAATCAATCCCGGCGCAACAAAGAACCCCGTCCCCCAGCCACCAGGAACCGTAATCTTGACCGTACAATCTTGCAGCAGTTGATCAAGCCGCTGGGACATATCAGCGTTCTAAGCTTTCAAGGGCATTGTCCGGCAGCTTTTCACTAGACCAATCCAGCTTGCACCGAAGCTACCCTTCAGTTATATCTCTCCCAACTGCCTTGTCTCAATAATCACTTTCCCAATCTACTTTCCCAAAAAGGCGACCAACGCCTCCAACTTCTCCCAGGCGGCTCCACTGGCGAGAATCGTTTGGGCTTGGGTGATGCCGTCTGCGATCGCAGTTTCCAGCGTGTCCCCCTGGGCGAGCCCCGCCACCTTCAGAGCGAGGGCGGTGTTGAGGGCCACGACATCCCGCTGGGCAGGGGTGCCGTGGCCTTGGAGTACTTGACGCAGGATCGTGGCATTGTCCTCCACCTCTCCCCCCTGGAGCGCCGCCTTATCCGCCGGGGTCAGGCCAAAGGTGTGGGGATCGAGGACGGCGGTTTGCACTTGGCCCTGGGCCAGCACCGCCAGGTCCGTGGGGGCTCCCAGTCCAGCCTCATCCAGGCGCTCCCGACCATGGAGGACAATAGCCTGGGGCAGGCCCAATTGCTGAAGGGCTCCAGCCATGGGCGCAATGACAGCGGGGTCAAAGACGCCAATCACCTGGCCCGTGGGCCGGAGGGGATTCACCAGGGGACCGAGGAGATTGAACACGGTGCGGACCTTCAGGGTACCGCGTAGGGGGGCGACGGCCTTCATGGCCGGGTGCCAGCCACGGGCAAAGAGAAAGGTGATCCCCACTTCCTTGACAGCGGCCCGAACCTGCTCGGGATCAGCACTGAGGTTCACCCCCAGGGCTTCCAAGACATCCGCAGAGCCCACCTTGCTGGAGGCAGAGCGGTTGCCGTGCTTAGCCACCGCCACCCCGGCTGCCGCCGCCACAAAGGCCACAGCGGTGGAGATATTAAAGGTGTGGGAACCGTCTCCCCCGGTGCCACAGGTGTCGATCAGGGGCGTCGGTAAGGTGGCGTCTCCCTCGGGACCGCCGAGGGATTGGGCCTGGAGCACTCGCGCCATCCCCGCCAGTTCATCCGCTGACACGCCCTTGGCCTGGATCGCCGCCAGAATCCCCCCCGACAGAATGGGATCAATGGATTCCGTCAGCCAGCCCCGCATGAGGGTTTCAGCCTGATCGGTAGTGAGGGAGGCTTTGTCGATGATCTGCTGGAGCAGAGCGGACCAATCGGGGGCGGTATCTGCGATCGCGGTTGTCACGGCACTTAGGGGTAACACAGTAAGGTTTGCAAGGGGAGTATATCGCTAGTAATGCTTGGCGGAAATAGGCTTACGATTCTGCCGCATCAGCCCAACATTTTCTAGTCCCCTCTCCCAGGGGGAGAGGGCTAGGGTGAGGGGCCAATGTGTACCACGATAGAACGGTCAGAGTATTTACGCTGCACAGTACTAAGTGGTGTATTCAGCATTGATGCGGACGTAATCGTAGCTGAGGTCACAGCCCCAGGCCGTGCCCTGGCCGGGGCCAGAGCCAATGGCAACGTGGATGGTGACGGTGTCAGTCTTCAGGTATTCCCCAGCACTGGCCTGCTTCAGGTAGGCGCTGGCGGCAGCGCGATCAAAGGGCAGAGGTTGCCCCTGTTCCATCAGTACAAAATTCCCCAGTTGCACCCGCAGATTTTTCAGCTCAAAGGGCACCCCGGCTCGACCCGCAGCAGCGGCGATGCGACCCCAGTTGGGATCACGGCCAAAAATGGCGGCTTTGGTCAGGGCAGACCCGGCAATGGTGCGGGCAACGAGACGAGCAGCGGCATCATCCGGGGCTCCGGTGGCCGTCACCTCTAGCAGGCAGGTGGCCCCTTCGCCATCCCGTGCGATCGCCTTAGCCAAGTGGGCACAGACCGCCGTCAGCATTGCCTCTAGGCGATCCGCCGCTGGCCCCGGCTCCGTAATCGCTACCGCCCGCGACTGGCCATTGGCGAGGGCCAGCAGGCTGTCATTGGTGCTGGTATCCCCATCCACCGTGATTTGGTTAAAGCTGCGATCCGCCGCCCGCCGCAGCATCGCCTGCCATAGGGGCGGCGACACGGTGGCGTCACAGGTGACGAAGGCTAGCAGGGTGGCCATATTGGGGTGAATCATGCCGGAACCCTTAGCGATGCCCCCCACCCGCACCGGGCGATCGTCCATCTCCAGTTCCAGGGCGATGGATTTAGGCACCAGGTCCGTGGTGACAATGGCTTGGGCGGCGGCATCGGAGCCCGTCCCACTCAGGGCTGCCACCAAAGGGGGAATACCCGCCGTCAGTGCCGCCATGTTAAGGGGCTGGCCGATGACTCCGGTGGAGGCCACCAGCACCGATTCCACAGCAATACCTAGGGTCTGGGCTAGGGTTTCCGCACTGGTGACCGCATCCTGCCAGCCCTGGGGTCCGGTGCAGGCGTTGGCCTGTCCTGCATTGACCAAGATCGCCTGGGCCGCTGCCCTAGCTTCTAGATGCTGCTGGCAGTAGTCCACGCAGGCAGCGCGAACTTGGCTGGTGGTGAAGACGCCAGCGGCGATCGCCGCTGTGTCCGACACAATTAGTGCTAAATCAGGAGCACCAGAAGGTTTGAGCCCCGCTGCGATGCCCGCTGCCCGAAATCCCTTGGGTGCGGTAACGCCCCCTTCAATCACCCGCCAGTCCGCCATGGCCTGTCTCCCTGCACACCGAAACCCGATTATACGTCTCGGGGTTTCGCCAAAATTCTCTCCAGGGAATTCTGGCCCGTTCCCGTCACCAGGTCCTGGCTTCGCAGGCTAGGAGCTTGTCCAACGTTGCGATCGCGGTTGTATCCCCACTGGCCCGCACCGCCTGCTCCATAGCCACATTGATCAGCTCCATCCGCAGCCGCATGTGGTATGCCTGCCGCACCTCGTTGCCGCCGCCATGGCCAGAGCGAGGCAACCGCTCCCCCAAGGGCTGGGAGAGGGGACGCCCCAGCTTAGCGGCTAGGGCCGTAATGACGTAGCGCTGCTCAGGACGAGCCAACCCCTGCCAGGTGGCGATGGGGGTGGACAATAGGGTACTGATGTCACTGCGGGTGGCCCGCTCCTGGAGCCAAACCTCAACGGTGGAGATCGGCCAGTCGGGAGTCTCCTCATCCACCTTGGCGAAGGCGTGGGCCTCAGCGTAGGAAATACTCCCATCCTGGTCATAGTCCGCCGAGGGAACAGAATTGCCCACGCGATCGCGGCCACTGAGTCCGGCAAAAAAACTAGAACTATAGTCCTTGTAATCGGCCTCGTTCACCAAGGGCGTACAACCCACAGAGGGGCGTTCCTTCACCGTGGCAAAGAAGCCACACCGACTTTGCAGGGCCACCGATCGCCGGGGATCGCCGCCCTCATAGATTAGATTGGCAAAGGATCCCGCATAGCACTGGGCCATCATGGTCACAAAGGGAATCTCCTGGGGCCACTGATCCAACAGCGTCCCCAGTTCCTGCACCGAGAGACGCTGCTCGCCCCAGTGGATCAGGGCGTTGTTGTTGAGGTTGGCCTGATTCAGCTCACCATGCCCCGTGAAGTAGAAAAAGGCGGGGCAACCCCGGCTCCCAGCAGGGGTAGTGGGATAGCGCTGAAACCAGCTCTGGGTATTGCTCCGGGTAGCCGCCCCTTGCAGGTTAGGAATCTCCGGTACCTTGAATTGCTCCCGCCCCGCAGGATCCAAATACCGCACCGTGGCCCGCCCATCATTGCCATTCGCAAAAAACACGGAGGCTCGACCAAGATCAATCCCCAAGAAATCCAGGGTGCGCTGGAAATAGAGCACATTCTTTTCCAAGGCAATTTCGTTGTAGCTGGGGGCTCCTCCCCCCGCTACAACCAGAAATTCTGTCGGCTGGTCGAGGGTTTCAGCCCGAGTGGCGCTGGAAGAACCCACCACCCATTGCCATCCCTGGCCAATCAGGTGGGGTTGGTTGCCCAGCAAAATCGTGGCAATCGCCGCCACAATCACCAAGAGGGCAATCCGCCGCTGACGCTGTTGAGAAAAAGACATGGCAGGGGTAGCCATAGCATTGTCCCTATTTTGGCCTCTTTTCCCCTAGATGGCTGAGGTGCGATCGCCCATTTTCAGGATTACAGTATCCCTTGTCGTGAGCAGTCGTGAGCAATTTACCCTATGGACATTGATCATCTGCACCTCTACGTGGAGGACGCAGGCCGGTGGCGAGACTGGTTTCTCAACACCCTCGACTTTGTCCCTATGCCTAGGGGGCCGGGGATTGTCCTTCCGACCCTGGGGGTTCAGGGAGCCGGAATTCGTATTCTGCTCTCTGAACCCAACCCCCGCCAGCCGGAGGTGGCTACCTACCTCCGGCACTATTCCAGTGGGGTGGGGGATGTGGCCTTTCGAGTGCCGGATGTGCAGCGGGCCTTGGCCACTGCCACCCAGGCGGGAGCGGTGATGACCGCCCCCCTACAAAGGTTTGCCCAGGGCTATCGTTGCCAGGTCCAGGGGTGGGGTAGCCTCCGCCATACCCTGGTGGAATATGTCGCCCCGCCCCTAGCCCCCGCCCCGACTGAAGTCAGGACTGCGGTAATAGAACAAACCGGGAGGCAAGACCCTGGCCCTCCGCTTCCCTCCGACTTAACGCCATTGGCGGCGGAGATCGGCACCTGGAAAATCCCCTGGCAGTCCATTGACCATGTGGTGCTGAATGTCCCGGACGGGGAACTGATGGCGACGGCGGATTGGTATGAGCATTGCTTTGGCTTCCAGCGCCAGCAGAGTTTTGCCATTGCTACGGCCCAATCAAGTCTTCGGAGTCTGGTGCTGAGGCATCCCCAGGGCTCCGCCACCCTGCCGATCAACGAGCCCGCGTCGGCCAATTCCCAAATTCAGGAATTTCTCGATCACCACGGGGGGCCAGGAATTCAACATGCGGCCCTCAAGACCCGGAATTTGGTGCGAACGGTGGCGGCACTCCGGCAGCGGGGACTGTCTTTTTTACCTGTACCTGCCACCTATCATGAGGGGTTGCGCGATCGCGCTGATTTTTGGGCAGAGGCAGGGGACTGGCGCGCGATCGCAGAACAGCAAATTTTAGTGGACTGGGTACCCCAAGCCCCAAAAGCACGGCTACTCCAGACCTTTAGCGATCCTCTGTTTGACCAGCCCACCTTTTTCCTAGAGTTGATTGAGCGCCAAATCCACTGGGAGGGTCAGACCCAACAGCAGGCCCGAGGCTTTGGGGAAGGGAACTTTCAGGCGTTGTTTGAGGCCATCGAACGCCAGCAGCAGCAGCGCGGCAGTCTATAGCCATTTTTCCTCTGAAGGGATGGGGTAGTCTGTAATAAATTTTCATCCCCAAGCCCTCCGTTTTTTATCCCAGTCAGTTTAATTTCCCCGTTTGATTTTCCGGCACTCCCCGTCCGGCACCCCCGTTTATTGCCCCCATCTATCCACCCTACTTCGAGGGGATCACCCACCATGCTGCGCATTTTTACGGACTTTGATGGCCCCATCATGGACGTGTCCGAGCGCTATTACCAGGTGTATCAAGTTTGCCTAGCCCAGGCCCGAGAACAGGATCAAACCGTGACCGTGTTGCCCAAAGAGCAGTTTTGGCAGATGAAACGCGCCCAAGTGCCCGAGCGTCACATCGGCCAAATGTCAGGGCTACACGACGACCAAGCCCGCCGCTTTGCCCAACTGCGGCGAGAAACAGTCCATAGCCTCCCCTATCTCCGCCATGATCGGGTGCTCCCCGGTGCGGCGACGGCTCTGGAACGCTTGCAAAGCTTAGGCTGTGATCTCGTCGTTGTGACCATGCGGCGTGCCCACACGCTGAACTTAGTTCTAGAGCAACAGCCCCAAATCGGTCGATTTTTCCCCACCGACAGACGCTACTGTCTGGCCGATGATTATCTCAAGGATCAGGATGTGGTGGAAAAGCCCCGGTTGATGGCCCGCGCCCTAGCCCAACTGCCCCCCCAGCCCCAAAGCTGGATGATTGGGGATACGGAGGCCGACATTGCCGCTGCCCGCGCCCACGGTATTCCTATCGTGGCGGTGCTGAGTGGGATTCGCAATCGGGAGCGACTGCTAGCCTACGGCCCAGATGCCATCGTGGATAACCTGCCCCAGGCGGTGGATGCCATCGTGCAGCAGGCCCCAGCGATGTCGGTACGGGGGCTCTAGCGCAAAAAGCTGCTGACAACCCAAAACACAAACAGGGTAATGGTGGCGGCCCAGATCTGAACGGTCTCAGCCGGGTTGCTACTGCCAGGGAGGATCATCCCTTGGCTAGCAATGCCGTTACCAATAGCAATGCCCAGGATCATACCCACTGCTAATCCGGCAATGGTCCAGAGAATTGCCCGCCAGAAGCGATATTCTTTGCGGTTGAGAAAATAAATGGTGCAGCCGACCCCAACGGCGAGGGCCAGGGAGGGAGCTGCGATCGCGCCAATAATTGCGAGGGTGGCAAACACACCACCGGAGAGGAGCACATCATTGCGGGAGGGGGTATCCAGCACCTGCACCAGCCAATCGGGGCGCTCTCGCCCTAGACTCTGGACCTTGGGGGCCGGGGTCTCAGGGGGCTCTTCTGCGAATCGGATGCGGTCAGGTACCTTGATTTTGCCCTCCTGCCGCAGACGCAATCGCTCCATAAGAATGGCGTCATAGGCTGCCTCAATGACATCCATTTGTTTGCGATCGCCGGAACATTCCGCCAAAAGGCGAGTGCGGGCCGCTTGAATGTCGTCAAACGAGGAAGATTTATCTAAGCCTAATGTGTCGTAGAAATTTTGCTCGCTCATCGGTATTTCCCCGTCAGCTCTGGCGATTCCGTCAAGCCTATCACCCACAGGACTGCCCTAGGCAGCCATGAACAGGGTAATGACCCATGACATTAGGACATGGGGATAGACCACAGGACTGACCTAACGGGCTATGGCTATGGTAATGGTGCATGGATCTAGCCTTTAGTTTAACCAGCTAAGTCCGGGATCGGAAGCCACCTGCCCCAACTCTTTCCATCTTCTCTGGAACCTGAATGGGCCAACCGGAAGAGGGCTACTACTAGGGAAAAGGGCTGCCATTAAGGGTGGACTATCGTTGGGGTGACTTTGGGGCAGCTTTCGGGTGGCTTTCGGGTGCGATCGCAACGTATCCCCAGCGTAAATTCCCGGAGTAAATCCTTTAGAATCCAGACATTCCAGCCCCTAACGGTCCCGTCTTGCTAATTTTGCCTCTATACCTGCCTAAATATACTGAGGTTGTGCTAAACCTTTGATACAGAAATGTTGTTGTCTAAGCAGTTACTTTTGGCTATCCATGGGAACCCTGTTAAAAGCCTGCAAATATAAGCCCCTGTAAAGGGGGATGTTCAGGTTCAGGGGCATCAACTTTACGGGAAATTTACATATAGCCTGCGAATAGTGGTTTAGGCGTTCATAATAATGGCGCGGATGGGTTCAGCGTTTTATGGAAAATAGTGCTGGAGACGACCTCCAGGAGATCATCCCCTTGGAAATATCTGTACCTTCCTTTGAAGCTGTCAAAGAAGCAATCGATGTCCCTTCGGTAAAGCGTTCATAGCCATGGCTTCTGCCAAGATTCTTGTTGTTGATGATGACCCTGCCATTCGGAACCTGGTCTACCGGTTTCTCTCTAAGCAAGACTATGAGATGGAATCTGCCGAAGACGGAAAGAGTGCTCGGGCAGCCTTTGACCAGTTCAATCCAGACCTGGTGATTCTGGATGTGAATCTGCCCGATGCTAACGGGTATGACATTTGCCAAGAACTCCAGGCCCGCACGGGAGTCTTTGTGTTGTTACTCACCAGCCGCAGTGACGAGGCCGACAAGATTCGTGGCTTCAACCAAGGGGCAGACGACTATCTGACCAAGCCCTTTAGCTTGGGGGAGCTGGAGGTGCGAGTGGGCGCAATCCTCAAGCGCCAGCGCCCGGTAACCATGGCCGAACAACAACGCCTCATCTTTAATAAGCTGGCCATCGACCCTGTGCGTCGTGAAGTGGCCATCGACAATGAAATGATTGCCTTAACGGCCCTAGAGTTCGATCTGCTGCACTTCCTAGCCAGCCATCCAGGTCGAGTTTGGCGGCGAGCAGAGCTAATCCAAAAGGTGTGGGACTACGAATACGTGGGTGACCAGCGAGTAGTGGATGTTCACATCGGTCAAATTCGCAAAAAAATTGAGCTGGATATTGCCCAACCCGCCATGATTCAGACGGTGCGAGGGGTAGGGTATAAGTTCGAGCCACCCCAAGCTTCAATGGATGATGCCCCACTTTGAAACCCTTTCGTTAGGGGAGTGGGGGGGGTGGCAGAGAGTTTTGAATTTTGAGTTTTGAATTGATCCCGTAGGGTGCATAACGCTAAGGCGTGGCTTCGCCCACGCGAAGCAATGCACCGCAGAGATGCCGCCCCCAATGCAAGATGGTGCCGTAGGGGCGCGGAAACCGCGCCCAATGCAGGACGTGACAGCAAGGTGGGGTGTTGAGGCGATCAATCCCGTAGGGGCGGGTTTGGCTCGTGTCTACTGGGAAATCCCAAATGGGAGGCTCAAAACCCGCCCTGCCCAGTTTCCTAAAAGCCAGACCAGGATCCCTCCCTGCGCTCGGAATGACAGGCTTCCCTCTGTTTCTTCCATGCATTACCCAACCCCAAATGTTGGGTCTGTTGCTCCGGAGGGGAAATTTTGGGTTTTGAATTAAATATCCCGTAGGGGCGCGGTTTCCGCGCCCAATGCAGGGTTTGACAGAGATTGTAAGGGCTGTAGGGACGGTTTTAGCTCGGATCTATGGGGAAATCCCGAGATGATCGCCCAAAACGCGCCCTACCCAGTGCCGAAAAATCCAGGATTGAGGTTAATTCCGTAGGGGCGCGGGGCCTCGCGCCCTCTGTAGGGGCAATCTCTGGTGGTGGCCCAGTGATGGTCTAAAGGGTTTCTAGCTCATCGGCCCGCAGGTGGGCCTTAAAGGGCTTTTTCGCGCCTTCAACCGTAAACTCAACCAATACGGGAAAGTTGGGGCTGATGGGACGGCCCTGCCAATCAGATAGCACCTTAATCACCGTTCCCTCTAACCCTTTGCCATCAAAGGGTTCATTGCGATGGAGGGGATAGTGATAAAAGACAACGGTTTCCTTAATACGAACGCGATCGCCCACTTTCATAAACCAATTAACCTTTGCTTGATCCGCCAAGATGGTTAAGAATCCTTGCAGGTAATCCTGGGGATCCCAGTCTCCTGAAGAGCCTTACCATCTTTGCATAGTTTGTGCAGAGCCTTTAGAGGCGTAATCCTTGGTCTTTTAGGGTTGCATCAATCCAGGCCAAGTCCCTATCCGTGAGGGGCGGCAACGGATCCTGCTGGTAGTCAATGAAGTAGTCGTAGCCCGAGTGCTCGTGTACCTTCTAATAGCGAATTGACGCCAATGACCTCGTAGACCCGTTTCTCGATGTCAACTTGGTATTTGGGGAGCAATTGGGGCGTGAGCACATCGGCCAGGGCTACGATCAGGCGATTGTGCACCGTAGACCAGCGATCGGGGTGTTCCAGATAGGGATTCATGCCCGGAAAAGGGGAAGCCATTGTGCCACCTAGCACGGTATTGCTTTAATTCTAGGGGCTGCGCTAGGAACTACTGTCCCCTCACCCAATCACGGACAATTGCGGCGGTAGCGGGGGCCAAAAATACCCCGTTGCGGTAATGCCCCGTGGCCAGCAGGACATTGGTAAACCCCGCTAAGGGCTCAATCACCGGAGCGGCGCGACCCTGTGGCCGGGGGCGCAGGCCGTGCCAGGTTTCCAGAATTTCGGCCTGAGCCAAGGCGGGGCAATAGGCGATCGCCCTCTGCCATAGGGCTTGCAACAGATCCGAGTCTGGCTCTAGGGCCATCCCCTCCTCGGGGGGAAACTCCACCGTCGCCGCCACCCCGTACTCACCGCCGCCCAGGGGCACCAAATGCACGTCATCCCCATTAATCACAGGCTGAAACTGGGGGTCGCCCAGGGGGCTGGTGACCCGCACCCGCATTCCCTGCCCCAAAACTGGTCCCAAGGGAAGGGGTTGAGCCAGCATCGCCGTCAGCGCCCCAGTGCCTAACCCCGCCGTCAGCACCACCCGATCCGCTGCATAGGTCTCTCGCAGTGTCGTGACCGCCTGGACACAACGCTCTCCGAGCGACCTTTGGTCATCGCAATTCTGGTCCCATCCCAGTTCAAACCCCGTTACCGCTTCTTGGAATCGGCAGGTGACGCCGTTGCCCGCCGCCGCCTGCACTAACGCTTGGGTCAGGGCCTTGGGGGCAATCTGGCGATCGCAGGGGGAGTAGATCCCCGCCGCTATCTGGTCCGGGGCGAGATGGGGACAGGCCGCAGCTACCTGCTCCGGCTTCCAAATTTCTAAGGGCCACCCCTGAAGCTCACGGATAGCTTGGAGCGATTCCCAGCGTGGTAGCACTGCCCGGTCAAAACACACACTCAGTATCCCCTGGGCATTATAGGGAACGGAAAACCCCAGGGCCGCCAACTCCGGCAACAGGGTGTGGTAGCGGCGTAGGCTAGCCTCCCGCAGCCGCCAGTTACGCCCCTTCACCTTCTGGCTACAGACCCCCATCAAAATGCCGAGGGCAGCCCCCGTGGCCCCATGGCCCGGAAGCTGGCCATCCATCAGTGTCACCGTCAGGTCGGGGCAACGGCTGAGTTCGTAAGCCACCATGGCCCCAACGACACCGCAGCCCACGACGATGATTCGCGTCCGTTGACTCATGCCTCCCCAGTCGGGCTCGGGACGAGCTGTAAGAAGGCATCGAAATCATCCAGGGCAAGGCGGTACTGGGTGCCTGCTACCACTTGGTTGTATTCCGCCGCCGCCGCATCCAGGCGTTCTAGATGGACGGCGAGGCTCTCCGCTAGAGTCTTGGCCTGGGACGCATCCTGGGGCAGCAGTCGCGCTGTCACCCGGCCCAGACGTGCTCGCAGTTCTCCTAGCGGACCATGGATAAAGGAGCGGATGTTTACCCAGTCTTTGTTCTGGATGTAGTCCTCTAGTTCCGGGAAGCGATCGCGCAGGGTGATCACACCGGCATTGAAACTCTGAATTTGGGCAATCGTGTCGGGAGTGTAGGTGGGAACCTGGGTGACACTGGGGCCACCACAGCTCACCAATACGGTGGCGATCACCGCCAGCAACAGCCCCAAAATGGGCCGATACCGTACGATCATTGTTTTAATCCTCCTAAATCAGGATGTTAACTGACACACCCTAACCGGCGTTTTGGGATGCCAGGGGCCAAAGGGTAGGCCGTGTTGTATTTTACCGTTCTCCCCCGAGGCGGCGAGGGCCACCGGCGGACAAGGCACAATGGAAGATGACCCATTCAGTCTGTATCCCTATCCTGCCTGTTGCGATCGCATGTTGCCCAAAGCTGACCTTCTCAAAGCCGTTGACCATAAAGATGCCCTTACCCGATTGCTAGACCAGGCGGACCAAGCCATTCGGACCTGGGAAGTAGTCGTGACAGATTTCCTGTCGCCGCCAGAACTGGTGGAGGCCCAGTCCCTATTTCAGCGGCTGACAGAGGTGCAGTTTATTGCCAGTGGCGGCTATCCCCAGGCAGAGCGCCAACGGGGCGCGATCGCCCGTGCCGAACTGCCCCTTGACCCTAGCCAAATTCCCCTAACCCTAGTGGACATTGCAGGCAACTTTCTCTTCGACACCGCCACCCACCGCGACTTTCTCGGGGCGTTGCTGGGAACAGGTTTAGTCCGGGAAAAGGTAGGCGACATCATTGTGCTGGGGGAGCGGGGAGCCCAGGCCATTATGGTGCCGGAACTCGTGGACTTTTTGACCCTGAGCCTGACCCAGGTCCGTTCTGTGCCCGTCAAGACCCGCCCCATTGATTGGCAGGAACTGCGAGTACGGGAGCCCAAGAAAAAAGAACTGACCACCGTGGAAGCTTCCCTGCGCCTAGATGCGGTGGCCTCTGCTGGATTTGGCATGTCCCGCAGCAAAATGGTGGACCTGATCAGCGCCGGAGATGTGCGGGTGAACTGGAAATCCATTGACCAATCTAGCCACACCCTCCATAGCGGCGATCTGGTGGCGATTCGCGGCAAGGGTCGCCTGGAAATCGGCGAAGTCGTGGTGACGAAAAAGCAGCGCTACCGAGTCAACCTCACGCGATACCTGTAGCTCCGCGAATTAGGGGTTTCATTTACCCGTTCTCCTGCCATCGTGACGAATAGTGGGGACATGTCACTGGATAGGGCGGGTTGTGAGCAATCATCTCGCAATTTCCCACTAGGATCCGAGCTAAACCCGCTCCTCCTCCCCCACTCCCTGGCAGGGCGAGCACCGCTCGCCCCTACCGCGCTCCCCCACTCCCCAAGCCGGGTCACCCGGCGACAGCAGGGCGGGTTTTGAGCCTCCCATCCTGAATTACTCGGTACATCCGAGCCAAACCCGCCCCTACGGTGACATTCTGCATTGGGCGCGGAAACCGCGCCCCTACCTCCACACCCGATCACGGGTCACCTCAATCCTGGATTACCCGGCACTGGGTAGGGCGGGTTTTGAGCCTCCCATTTGGGATTCCCCAGTAGACACGAGCCAAACCCGCCCCTACAGGATTTACCCCAATACCCCAATACCCCATCACCCCATCACCCCAATACCCCCCCACCCCCATCACCCCATCCACCCCCATTCCCACTACCCTGAAGGAATAGCCTATTTCCTGAAATTGCAGAGCACCACAGAACTATGGGGCTTTCTAAACCAGCATCTTCTTCCCTCGAAACCAATCCCGCTGCGCCTGATGCCCCAGTCTACCAAGACGGTTTTGTAGACCGGGTATTTATCTGGCTCTTTAGTCGCAAGATGTCCCGCGCCCTAGGCCAAAGCACTAACCTCCAGGGCTACGACGGCTTTGTGGATTTGTCCAAGAAAATCATGCAGGGACGTAATGCCCAGGAACAGCAGGCTCTGGTGGCAATCGTATTGAAGTCTCTGGTGCCGAGCCCGGTTCTATGGCTGATTCGCACGGTGTTTTCCCCAACTCGACTGGTGTGTGAACTCAATGCTTGGTTTGCCGCCCGTCTGTTTGAGTGGCTGGTTGGTCCCTGTGAGGTGACGGCGGTGGAGGTGCCGGGGCAGACTAGCCAGCGAACCCAGCGCAGCGGGGTCCATATTGAACGGTGTCGTTACCTAGAGCAGAGCCGTTGTGTGGGCATGTGCATTAACATGTGCAAGCTGCCGACCCAAGACTTTTTTACCCAGGAATTTGGCATTCCCCTGACCATGACGCCTAACTTCGAGGATTTTAGCTGCGAAATGGTCTTCGGCCAGCCCCCACCCCCGTTGGAAACGGAGGATGCTTACCACCAGCCCTGCTTGGCTCAGCAGTGTGATCTTGCCACCCCCAAAGCCTCAGTCTGTCCTCGGGTTCGTTAGGCCGTACTCCAGAATCTACTGATCAACTCCATCGGCAGGAGCACCAGTCGAGATCGCGGGTAGTGTCACTGTGACCCGTGTGCCTTCAGCCGCTGAAGAGGTGATGTGTAGCGTTCCCCCATGGGCTTCCACGATGCGGCGGGTAATGGCTAGCCCGAGACCATTGCCCGTGGGCTTGGTGGTAAAGAAGGGCTGGGTTAGCTTCGGCAAAATCTCTGGGGGTATGGGGTCGCCGCCGTTACGGATACAAATCTGGACCTGATGGGGCGATAAGGGCGTCACGGTGCAGGTAATGGACTCCCCTTGGAGTACTGCTTCCCAGGCATTGTTGAGGAGGTTTATAAAGACCTGGGTAAGCTTGTCACGATCGCCCTGCACCATAGTGGGTTTCGTCAGTCCCTGCCATTGGATCCGATGATCCGCTGCTAGGGGATGCTCGCCAAAATTTTGGGTCAGGGTTGCGAGGAGATGGGTGAGGTTGAGGGTTTCTAACTCTAAAACGGACTCACGGGCATAAAGCAGAATCTCATTTAATAATCGCTGGAGACGCTCCGATTCCTCTAGGGCAAAGGTGAGGCGGCGGTGCGATCGCGGGGGCAGATCCAAAGACTGGCAGGATTTGAGCCCCATCAGCACTGTGGTTAGGGGATTTCGCACCTCATGGACAATCATGGCGGCCAATTCCCCAACTTCCGCAAGGCGAGCTTGGGTCTGCTCTACCTGTTTGCGTTCGGTAATATCTCGCGCTAGAGCCAGCAGGAGGGGTCGCCCCTGCATGTCAATACGCCCCAGTCGAACTTCTACTGGAAAGCTGCTGCCATCTTTGCGGACGTGGATGCCCTCGCGGGTGGTCGGGTGCCCAATGGCCAATTGCCAAAATTGCTCCAAGTCCGCTGGGGAGACAGCTTGCTGCACATTGGTGACGGAGAGGGTCAGCAGTTCTTCTCGGGTGTAGCCGAGGGTTTCGCACGCCTGTTGGTTTACATCCACAAACTTGCCGCCGGGGGCAACGACGAACAGGGCGTCGGTGGCCTGCTCTACCAGCAGCCGAAAGCGGGCTTCGCTTTCCCTCAGGGCTTGCTCAGTGCGATCGCGCTCTTCGATCGCCGCCGTCACTTGGTCTACCATTTCTTCAAAGGCGATCGCCACATCCCCCAGCTCATCGGAGCGTTGCTGCTGAGGCACAGACTCAAAAAGTAGCGATCGCGCATCCTGATTCTGGCGAATGGTGCGTCCCGCCAACATCAGATCTCGGCGCAGGGCTAGGACTGGAGCAATCACCATAGGCTCTAGCACCACTAGCGTCGCCCCCGTCACAAAAAGGGAAATAATCACCACTAACCCAGCAATACGGCCAATGAAGGCGTAGAATTCGCGACCTACCCAGGTGGCATCATGGCGAATTACCACCTGATATGCGCCCTCTAGGGGCGACATTTCCCACAGGGCATCATAGCGCTGGGTGCGGCGATGGTAGCGATCGCTGCGCCCAGTTGCGATGTCTGGGGTCATCAATTCCGGTGGTTCCCCAAAGGTTCCCACCAATTCCGCCCCCGACGGCCCGTTAGCAGATCCCGTCAGCCGATAGAGGGCACCCCCCAAAATCACCGGATCCTGCTGGATGATCTCCATCCGCCTGAGTAAATCCTCTGGAGGAATGGTGTGGGGCTCCACCTCCACTAGCAATCCCGTAGCTTGGGCTGCCGACAGTGCCTTGAGATAGCCCAGCAGTTCTCGCTCCCGCCGTAGTACTGAGGGCACCAAAATGATGGCCTCGATGGCCACAATGCTTAAAAAGACCCACAAGGCAATGCGTCGAGAGAGTCGGGCTTGCCAAACATCGGGCGACAGCCGTAGCGGATTTCCCACAGGTCTAAACCTTGGCGTAGAACAGAGAAGTGGACCTATTCTAATCCTGGAGTTTTGGCACACTTCGCCCAGGTGGCCTATCAATACCCCTGTCTCCCTTTGCCATCCTGACTACTGGGCTCCTTTTATGCTCATCGGCAATGGCCTGTCGCTATGTATCTATTCGATCTATGAGACGGAAATGGGCGATCGCGGCAATTTCCGTTAGGGCTCGCTGATATTCCGTCTCCGGGGAATTCTGTAACCGGGTTTCCAGGGCGGTGAAGATGCAATGGCCCCCTTGGACTGGTCCCTGACCATCCCACCTGTGGGATTTCACCGCAATGATGAAGGGAAAGCCAAATTTCTCTCGATAGGCCCGATTTAGATTGTGGAGTCGGGCCTGGTCGGCAGCGGACAACTGGGTTAGCCCCCGACTGGTCTGCTCTGCAACGGAGTCCACCGCCATGACTTGACGACTGCCCAGCTCGGGATGGGCGCGGATCAGGAGCAATTGGCGATCGCGATTCCATCCCTGTACTACCGCCACCATGGCTTGGTGCAGCGCCTCCACCGTAGTAAAGGGCCGCTGGGGCCAGACCGCCACCGCCACCTCTGGCGTATCCTCAAACACTGTTCCCAATGCGGCAACAAAAGGTCTCCGCTCCATCCGATTCAACTGCTCTAGGGAATAGGCCATCATGACCGCATCATCCACCCCGTGTGCATACTCCAAGCCCCCTATCTGGCAACTATCCCAACCCCTTAGGCACCCGGATCCTTTTTAATGTGCAACTCTTGTGGGGCAGGCATCTTGCCTGACCGTAGACAACCGAGACGGCTATCCCACGTTATTGGATCGCTAACTCCTTAATTCATACCAATTCCTGGATATGTCCTAGCCAAAACAGGATGCCAGATAGGCTCTAACTACCCCGGTAGGTGCTGTAGGACCAAGGGGATACCAGTAAAGGCACATGGTAGTGGGCAGTAACATCCGCAATGGTGAAGCGGAGGGGCACCCACCCCAGAAAGGGGGGATCGGGGAGGTCTAGGGGCTGAGTGGCAAAATAGCTTTGCACATCAAAGAGCAACTCATAGACGCCGAGGATAAAATCCTCCCCCTCCAGTAGCGGCGCATCAGTGCGACCATCGGCGTTGGTGCGCGTGGTCGTCATCAGGCTTTTGACATCCCCGGCAGGCGCTAGGTACCAAAGCTCTAGGGCCATGTAAGCGGCGGGGTGACCTTGGGCCGTGTCCAAAACATGGGTCGTAAGTTTTCCGGTCATAGGGTGGGGAGTGGGGTGGTGGGGTGGACTATCCCCAAGGCAAGATTATGCAACAGCAGATCGAAAACTTGGCAATTGCCCTTCAGCGTAGCCTGAATAGCCATACCTGAATCGCTATATCGATGTCCTAACCTTCCTCAACGATCGCTACAAGGTGTTAGGGGACACGGTTAACCGTCGGAAGTTTACGAGTTATGTTGTCTGCTCCCTCACACTCAAGAACGGGTTCCTGAACCATCAGGCATAGGTAATCAGGCATGGAGAGAACTTTAGTATTGTCGGAAAGAGAGGGAGGGCTCTAAGCTAGAGGCGGCAATAACGCTGCCAGACATTCGCTGCCAGACATTCGCTGCCAGACATTCGCTGCCAGACATTCGCTGTAAGAGATTCGCTGTAAGACATTGGCCATGGTGACGGGAATGAGGCAAAGATTCTTCAGGACGACATTGGGATCGGTGCTGCTGCTCTTGGGACTAGGAGGATCGCTATCGGTTCGAGCACAGACACCCCCCGAGACGGCGTTACCCCTACCTCGGAATCCGGATGCCACGGTGACCTGTGAGGTGTTGATTGTGGGCGGGGGGCTAGCGGGAACCGCCACCGCCTATGAGAGCCTCAAGGCGGGGCGCACCGTTTGCCTGACGGAGCTGACGGATTGGCTGGGGGGACAGATTTCCTCTCAGGGGACGACGGCTTTGGATGAGTCGCGGCGGCAGCGCCAGCTTTTGTTCTATGCCCAGGGCTATCTGGCCCTGCGCGATCGCGTTCGTGCCTACTACGGTGGTCGGCAAAATCCGGGGGACTGCTGGGTCAGTGCCGCCTGTTTTTTGCCGGAGGATGCCCACACCATGCTTTCAGAAATGCTGGCGGAGGCGGCTCGAGCTGGAGGCGGTGAGTTGAAGTGGTTCCCCAATACGGTGCCCAAGGATCTCACCTACAATGCCGACGGCAGCCAGGTAGCCAGCTTGGTGGCTGTGCAGCATCGCCCCGCGCCAGGAACACCGCCCCTGAATACCGAGCCCCTCTCTATGGTGATTGAGGATGCTTATGAGTACAGCGATTCCCCTCGGCTTCAGAAAACCATCATTCAGTTTGTGCCCACCGAGGCCACCGCTGGTCCCGCCGACTGGTACGTGGTAGAGGCCACGGAAACGGGGGAGCTGATTGCCCTGGCCCAATTGCCCTATCGCTTGGGCTTGGATGCCCGATCACCCTTAGATCCCTCCTCTCCCGTCACCAGCAACGATGCCTACTGTACCCAGGGCTTCACCTACACCTTTGCTATGGAGAAGATGGCAGAACCCCAGCCCCAGATTGTGCCGGAGTTCTACCCCCAATACGAGCCCTACTTTAGCTACGAGAATCCGCGTCAGGGGTTTGCCCCCGAGGATTACTACGACTTTGTGTTTACCTACCGTCGCCTCTGGGCTGTGCAGCCCCGACGAGCAGAGCGTATTGCTGGGGTAGGCCGTCCCCAGCCTGGTGATATCTCTATGCAGAACTGGACCTGGGGCAATGATTACCGCCCCGGCACTGCCCAGGACAATCTGATCTATACCCCAGAACAACTCCGTCAGGATGGACAACTGGCTCCCGGTGGTTGGCGCGGGGGACTACGAACGGAGGCCCTGCGTCGGGGGGAGGAAAATGCGATCGCATATTACTACTGGCTGACCACCGGCACCACCGATTCTCAACTGGGGGAAGGCTTTAAGGTGCCCAATCCCAACAGCCGGTTTCTGAGGGGCTTTGATGCCCCCATGGGCACTGCCCACGGGTTATCCAAGTACCCCTACATTCGCGAAGGTCGGCGGATTATTGGGCGTCCCAGCCCCGGCTATACCGATGGCTTTACTATCCATGAGGTGGACTTCTCTTGGGCTGACTTCCGGCGAGAGCAGTACCGAGAAACCCTCTCGGAGTCAGATTACCTCGCTCTCTGGCGAGAACTGGCGGGGCTGAGCGTCATCGATACGATTTTGAACCGCACCCCCCCAGAAGAAATTCAGCGGCGGACGCGATCGCGCATTTACCCCGACTCCGTAGGCATTGCCCAATATGCCATCGACTTCCACCCCTGCATGGCCGAATCTCCCCCCGAAGCTCCCGGCAATATCGAGCGTCCCGGCGTCCGCAAAGCCCACGGTCAAGCCTACCCGGCCCAGATTCCCCTGCGGGCGATGATTCCCCAGCGCTTAGACAACATGCTGGTGGCCAGCAAAAGCATCGCCGCCAGCACCATTGCCGCCGCCGCCTATCGGGTCCATTCCTTTGAATGGTCCGTGGGGGCCGCAGCAGGCACCACTATTGACTTTGCCCTGCGCCAAGGAATTTTCCCCTACGAACTAGTGGATAACCTCCCCAGTCAGGAGCCCCTATTGGAAGTTCTACAGCAGGAGTTGATCCGTAATGGCAACCCCATTGCCTTCCCCGAAACCTCCATCTTCAATGAGAGCTGGGATGACTGGCGTCCCTGGTAATCCTGTAATCGGGGTATCAACGTAAGCCGGGACAATATTGGGACAAAGGAACTCAGGAGTTAGGAGTCAGTACTCTCCTAGCTCCTGAATTCTTGGCCTGAATTCTTGGCTACTGACTCCTCCCCAGGAGATTGGTCCCACTTTGAGTTAACACCCTGTAATTGCCCACTACATTACAAGGATCCGGGTTCCTCAGCGGGCTCCGGCGAGGGCGGGCTGGCGTTGGGGTTGCACTTGGACTTCACCATTGGCATCCACATCAAGGGTGACGGTGTCCCCCGGTTGAATGTCGCTGCGGAGGATGGCTTCCGCGAGGCCATCCTCCACGAGGCGAGAGATGGCACGGCGCATGGGGCGGGCACCGTAGCGGATATCGTAGCCCTCCTGAATGAGGCGCTCTTTGAAAGCCTCGGTGAGGCTGACCTGAATCTGCCGCTCCGCTAGTCGTTGGTTGACCTGCACTAGGAGTAAGTCCGCCACCTCCATCACCTCCGAGCGCGTGAGCTGCCGGAAGACGATGATTTCGTCCAGACGGTTCAGCAGTTCAGGGCGGAAGAATTGCTTCATTTCCTCCTGCACCAGATTGCGGATGTTCTGGTACTGGCTGGTAGCCGCGTCATTTTCCGAGGTGTCGAAGCCGAGACCGCCGCCGCCCTTTTCAATCACCCGCGAACCAATATTAGAGGTCATGATGATCAGTGTGTTTTTGAAGCTGACGGTGCGACCTTTGGCGTCCGTCAGGCGACCATCCTCCAGCAGTTGCAGAAGAATATTGAAGACATCGGGGTGGGCCTTTTCGATTTCGTCCATGAGCACGACGGCGTAGGGTTTACGGCGCACTGCCTCCGTCAGTTGCCCTCCTTCTTCATAGCCCACGAATCCGGGAGGGGAACCCAGCAGTTTGGCCACCGTATGAGGTTCCATGAATTCCGACATATCCAGGCGAATCATGGCCTCTTCAGAACCAAAGAGGGCCATGGCTAGAGCCTTGGTTAACTCCGTTTTACCCACCCCGGTGGGGCCGGAGAAGATCAGGCTGGCGATGGGCCGATCGGGGCTGGAGAGATTCACGCGGGACCGACGAATGGCTCGGGACACCGCCATTACCGCCTCGTTCTGACCAATGACGCGCTCGTGTAGGGTGTCCTCTAGGTGAAGGAGTTGAGCGGCTTCGGACTCCGTCATGCGGGTGACGGGAACACCAGTCCAGGAGGCGACAATCTCGGCGATGTCGTCTTCCCCTACTAGGGGCAGGCGACGGGCGTGCTTAGAGTCGGCGTCCCCCTGTCCGGCGGTGATTTCTTCTAGAAGCTGCTGGCGCTGTTCCTGCAATGTCCCAGCGGCGGGAAAGTCTTGGCGAAGCACTGCGCCTTCTAAATCCTGGTTGACTTGGCGAAAGGCTTGCTTGAGTTCGCGGGAGGGGTAGTTGAGCTGGTGGCGCAGCTTTACCCGCGACCCTGCTTCATCAATGAGGTCGATGGCTTTGTCTGGCAGGTGGCGGTCGCTGATGTAACGGTCTGAGAGTTGAGCCGCTGCAGTAAGGGCATCATCCTCCAAGACAATCTGGTGGAACTGTTCGTAGCGGCTGCGCAGACCCTGGAGAATCTCGATGGTTTCTGTAACTGAGGGGGGATTGATCCGCACGGATTGGAAGCGGCGCTCTAAGGCGGCGTCTCGCTCGATGTACTTGCGGAACTCATCCAGGGTGGTGGCCCCAATGCACTGAAGTTCTCCTCGCGCTAGGGCGGGCTTGAGCAGGTTGGCAGCATCGGTGCCACCCTCTAGGGAACCGGCCCCCACTAGGGTATGGAGTTCGTCGATGGCGAGGATGATGGAGCGGTCTTCTCGCACTTCCTTAATGACTTGGGTAATGCGTTCTTCAAAGTCGCCCCGGAAGCGAGTACCGGACAATAGCAGCCCCATGTCGAGGCTGAGGATGCGTTTGCCAAAGAGTTCGGGGGGCACGTCTTGGTTGACGATACGTTGGGCTAGTCCCTCTGCGATCGCAGTTTTCCCCACCCCCGGCTCTCCCACGAGGACGGGGTTATTCTTGGTGCGACGACCGAGGATTTGCACCACCCGCTCAATTTCCAGAGCACGACCGATGACGGGGTCTAACTTGCCCGCCGCCGCTAGGGCAGTGATGTCGGTACTAAATTCCGCCAGTACACTGGACCGCTTCTTCTTCCCATCCTGGCGCTCGAAGCGGTCTACCCCCGCTGGCACCGCCGCCACTTCCCCCAGTTCCTGGATAAGGCGAGTTCTCAGCTTGGTAGGGGGGACGCCCAAATTTTCGATCACTCGGTAGGCGACACTTTCATCGCTCTGAGTCAAACTGAGGAGCAAATGCTCAGGGCCAATGTAATCGGCATCCAACTTGCGAGCCTCTTGAAAGGCTTGCTCGAAGACCTGCTTCACCTTGGGGGTAAAGGGCACTTCCACCGGGGGATTACCGCTGCCTCGTCCAATAATGGCTTCTACTTCCTGACGGGCACTTTCCAGGGTGATGCCTAAGTCCGCTAGAACGCTGGCGGCTTGGCTGTTGCCCTGTTTGAGGATGCCCAAGAGCAGTTGCTCGGTGCCGACAAAATTATGCTGCAATCGTCGGGCCTCTTCTTGGGCCTTCATAATTACAGCGATCGCAGTGTTGGTGAAGTGCTCAAACATAAGACCCACGGTAGTTGTGTGTGCGAGGACGGTGCCACAGCGACCCCCTTGGCACGGATCCACAAGGACAATAGCCCTGCTTCCGTGACGAACGTTCTCACCTCTGTAAAGAAACTGTACAAACAATTCTTCCGTGTTGGCAGTACGGAGAGCCGAATAAAACGGCCTATTGCTGACCTTTCTCGATTTTCTGAGAGGCGTTTACACATCGTAACATTGTTTGCTACGGTGTATGGACTTTGGTTAAGTCTTAGGGTAAGGGCTGACGAAGGGCTGACGGCTGATCCTGAATCCCCCAGTCCCAGTTTCCTAGCAGATACTCGTTGGAGGTTGATATGTTCCAGGCTACCCATATCCTCGTATCGCGCTCACGGCGCATCCCCGTCATAGTCACGTCCGGGACCGAACGCTCCCAAATCTATACCCAGCAAGAGTGGGAGCAAGAAAAGCCCCCTGCCTTTGAACTGCACTCCAAGCTCGGCATGTTTTGCCGAGGAATTCAGGTACTGGGCTATCGTCTAGAACCCGTCGAGGAGGCTGTTGCCCAAGACATGGCGGAGGTTACGGTAGGGGGTCGTTGAGGAGTGGGGGTGTGATGGGGTGGGGGGG
>NZ_KI913949.1:2120586-2206833 GCF_000332095.2 Leptolyngbya sp. PCC 6406
AGTACTGTTTTTCATTGAGATGGGTGAGAAGGGTAGTTTGGTAGAATGTAGGGAACATATTTGGTTGGGGGAGCTGTACTGAGGCTCCCTTTTTTTTGTCCCCTCCATTATCTCAAAACCCTGTACCGTATGACGTTGAGTGCCCTTGTCACCCGTTAAGGTGTGAGGGTTGCTGCTAGTTCTCCTCCTCCTCTGGCGGGGGAGTGGGGCTAGCGGAGACATTATCAACCGCCACGTCTAGGGCGTAGTCAAAGGCATTACTCCCTGCAGAAACCACAACAATCTCGTAGTAGCCAGACTGGGTTAATTGCCCCGACCAGCTCGTCTCCGGAGCTGCCGTCAGCAGATAGGGCTGCTCAGCGGTGGGGCTGGGCAGGTAGAGAGAAAGGCGAGTAGCCCCAGCAGGGGCTTGGAGATTGAGGCGCATGAATTGACCTTCTCGTAAGTTCAGCAGATAGACTCGCCCCGATCCCGGCTCTAGGCGATCGCGCACCGATTGGCGATAGGTTCCCTCCGCAAAACGAATTTCCTCTAGGCGATCGCCCGACTGCAAAGCTCTGAAGCGATCATCGGCAAGGCCATACCAAATTTGGCCTATGGGTTGCTCCAGGACCTCTCCCCCAGCCCAGTTAGGAAATAGATCGGCAAATTTAGCCCTGCTCAAATCCACCAAGGCTGCCCGCCCCACGTTGCGCTCTAGGAGGCTCTGGGTCCAACGGTCTAGGTCGCCACCGCTATACTGCCCCAGGGAGGCACGGGCCGCAGCACTCAAGTCCCGCTCCAGAATGTCTAAAACTTCCCCGGCAATACCGTCCCACTGGGCGCGCAGATCGGCATCTTCAGCGCGATCGCTGAGGGCCTGACCCTGCATCTGGGGATAGCGGTCGTAGAAAATCTGATCGGTTATGCCCACCAGAATGCTACCCTCTACGCCCAGATTCTCTCGCCGCTGTTGCAGGGCTGCCTTACGGGCCTGTTCAGCGCTAGAAAAGGCGGCATTTTCTTGCGAACTATTCCCCGCACTATTATCGGCATTGGGGGTCAAACTGCCCCCAGTAGGATCCCAACGCCCCGCCACCCACCAAACCAGCCCCACGGCCCCCAGCAGGAGCAGCAACCCTAGTAATGCGGACCAACAGCCATGGGTCGGCCCGCGCTTTTTACGGACGGGGGGGCCGCCAGCAACGGGCAATATCGTGGCGTCATACCCTCGCCCTGGCGCGACGGCGAGAGTCGGGCTAGGGGACGGGGTGCTGTAGGGCTGGGGCGTCTGGAGCACCTCCATAACGGCAGCGGCGGAACTGTAGCGATCCCCTGGCCGGGTCGCTAACATCTGCCGGAGCACCGCTTCAAATCGAGGATTCAGGGTAACGCGCTCCTGCCAGTGCCAGGTTTGATGGTGGGCGTCGTAGAGATTCTGGGGGGCTTCCCCCGTCAACAGCACTAGGGCTGTCACCGCTAGGGCATAGAGGTCGGCACTGGGAGTCACCTGCCCCAATTCCATCTGCTCTTCGGGAGCATACCCCTCTTTTCCCAGCCGGGTGGGGTTGACCGGGGGACCGATCTGCTGCTGCACCAGGGTGGCCACGCGCTTGACTCCCCCAAAGTCGATCAGCACGGGGAGCCCGTCTGCATTGCGCAAAATGAGGTTGTCGGGGGCAATATCCCGGTGGATTACCCCTACACCATGGAGATAGTCCAGAACCGGGAGAATCTGCATCAGCAGTTGAATCACCTCGGCCTCGGAGAAGGTATTACCACTACGCAGCCGGGTCTCTAGCAGGTCTTGGAAGGTGGGGCCTTCTACGTAGTCCTGCACTAGAAACAGTCGCCCCCCCTCGGGCATCTGTACCCGCAGTAGTTCGCGAAACCGAGGAATCTGAGGGTGGTTGAGCTGGGCCAAAACCCCGGCTTCTCGCTCAAAGAGTTGCTTGGCCTTCAGCAAAAAGGCCGGATCCTTTACCTGGGGCAGAAATTCCTTCAGGACGCAGAGTTCATTGAAGCGGTTGGTGTCTTCTGCTAGATAGGTTTGGCCAAAGCTGCCCCGTCCCAAGTCGCGCAGCAGGCGATAACGTCCTCCCAGCAACTCTGTTAGACTCCCCATTGGCCTGCCGGTCATCTCAATGCCTCCTGATTCCCATCCTGATTTTCCCCATCCTGATTGACAAAGTAGGGCAGGGGTTGGGCTGTTAGATGCCACTGGCGGCGAATAAATTGCGCCAAAACGGGGGTGGCCACCACCATCAGCAGCAGTCCAACCCACCAACCTTGTTGAAACTCTGCCAGGGTCAAGGTTGCCTCTGGAGCCATCCAGGCTGTAATGCGCTCTAGGATGGCCGCGATCGCATTATTAATGGCATGGATACCGATCACCAGCCATAGGCTCCGGGTTTGCAAGTACAGTAGCGCCATCACCAGCCCAAAGCAGGTCAACCCCAGAAGATTGGCATGGAGCAGGCCAAAGATTAAGGAAGATAGGATCACGGCGGCAGCGCCATTCCAGCGACTTCCCCAGCGATGGATGAGGGCTCCTCGAAACAGGAACTCCTCTAGCACAGGGGCCGCAATCACCAATAGCCCCAGCATCAACGTATTGTAGAGTCCCGGCAGAATGGTCTCGCCCTGGCCAAGGAAGATCGATTGCCCTAGGGTGGCCTCGACATAGCTGGGCACCAGTAGGGATAACAGGACGTAGGAAACCTGAAATGCCCCGAGGGAGAAAATAAACACGGTGAACCACAGGGCTAGGGCCACTCCCCATACGGCGGGGGCAGGAATGGGGCCTAACAGCGATCGCACATCGACTCCCCGCTGGCGATAGTTTCCCAGAAGCCACAGACTGCCGCCACCAAACAGGAGCAAATACACCACGGGGATCAAAATCGGATCCTCTAAAACTGGGTTCTCTGCGGAAATGACCACCCCACCTACGGCAATGAGGACAGCCAACAGCATCGTAGTCACCAGCCAGATCAGAACTAATACCCCCAGCAGCCAGCGAATTTGGGGTTTGCTAAAGGGATTAGGGCTAGACATGGGCATTACCTAAGGTCTCGATCATCTCTATCTGGTCATTGTCGATTAACTCTGGTAGCTGGAAGCGATACCAAGTCCAGCTCGAAACCTGAGGTTTCCCCACCGGGAAAACGCCACTTCTGGACTTGGGCAAGGTTTATTTACCAAACTCAGCGTGTTCCAACCCTTTCTCAAGAACTTTAGCAAAGCCCTGTAGGGTCGGCAGCGCCAGCCCTATATACCCTATATAAGGTAAAGCCCGTTGATCCGGTGATTGGCTGAATTGGCCGGAAAAGGGGAGCTAGATTCAAGGTCTCTCTCTCTGGCCTACCGTGTATACCCATCTTCGATACTCCCAGACAAGATGGGTGTGCACAGTAGCCTATAAACCGAGAGCCTATAAACCGAGTTCTGCTTTGGCCGCTTCGGCAGCCTTAAAAAGGGGAGCATCGGCCATATCTTCCCAAGCAGTGGCTCCGATATCGCTATAGAACTGAGCATCGTAGGCACGGGTGCGGACCACCACCGGCATGGGTGTGGCGTGACCCAGGATGAGAGCTTGTTGTTTTGAGTCCAGCTTGGCCAAGACCGAGCGTAGCCCCTGGGCTCCTGAAACCCCGGTGAAAATGGCGTCAATGTCCTTCTCGTCATTCAGCAGCGCCGTGATCCGGGTGCCGATCTGGGACATGACTTCGTTGTCGATGCCGGAGGGGCGTTGATCTACCACCAGCAGGGTGACGAAGTATTTCCGCATCTCGCGGGCGATGGTGCCAAAGATGGTCTGGCGCGCAGTGGCGGGGTCTAGAAAGCGGTGGGCCTCCTCGATGGTGATCATCAGTTGGCGGGGGCGATCGCAGGGATTCTTGGTCTGCAAAAAGCGATCCGCCTTCCGCACATAGCTGGCATGGATGCGGCGAGCGATCACGTTCGTCGCCAACATATAGGAGAGCATATTGGACTGGGAGCCAAACTCCACCACCACATGCTGGCCCCCATCTAGAGCCTCCAGGATTTGGGTGACGTAGTTGTGGGGGCAGGCGGCGCGGATGTACTTCAAGTCCGCCAGTCGGGTGAGTTTTCGTTGCAGCGCCATGATCGAGGATTTGCTGCCCAGCTTGGTTTCGCAGAACTCTTGAATCTCTTCATTGCTCATGGTCAAAAGGCGGCTGATCCAGCCCTTGCCAAACTCGTTGCGGAGAATAATGGCGTTTTCTAAGCTGGCCTCCGACAGGTTCAACTCTCCCCGGACTAGGGTCAGATCTTCCACATCGATCTGGTCGAAGCTGATGTAGAGATCCTGGGCATCCCGCACGCCCCGGCGCTTGGTCGCTTCGGGGTCTAGGGTGAAAATCTGCACCTGACCGGGAAAGAGCTGGCGCAATCCCTTAACTGTGCTGAAGTGTTTGCCTTCGTTGACGGCTTCCCAGCCATATTCCGAGTGCATGTCAAAGATGAGGTTCACTGCGGCCTGCCGCTGAATCGTGCCGCAGAGGAGGACGCGGGTGAGGAAGGATTTGCCTGTGCCGGATTTACCAAAAATGCCGTTGCTGCGTTCGACAAAGCGATCCAAATCCAGGCAAATAGGGACAGCCATATCGATGGGCTGGCCAATGACGAAATTGCGGCGGTGGGGGTCATCTTCCCAGCCGAAGACAATGCGAAAGTCTCTCTCGGCGGCGTCATACACCTGGCTGAAGTGGCCAGGGATGGTCTTGACGGGCAGCAGTTCTACTTCGGCGCTGCTCTGAACTTGGTAAGACGCTGACGATAGTTTTGAGTTTTGTTCGCGAAGCGTCTCCGGAGGAGAAATTTTGAGTTTTGAGTTTTCACCTCGTTTTCCATCTCCCCTGCTTGCCCATTCCTCTACGGCTTTAGGGGTAAACATCAACATGGGGGTTAGGTTCAGGGTGCCGTAGGTGCCGGTTCCCGATAGCACCTCTTGCAGAAACATGTTGGAGGGTTCGGGGGGGTTGGCTAGTATGCGGGCGCTGGCGGTGCCTAGGGCAACGTCGGTGAGCATACAAAAAAAGCGCGATCGCAATCCTTGCACGACGACAAATTTTCCCACCCGCATATCTTCTACCGACACATTGGGGTGGAGACGCACCTCTAGCCCCTGACTCAGGGAGCCCTCAATGACTGAACCCAGGGGGGCGGCTGGTTCCATGGCGCTGCTACCTGCACGACTTGACTGCCATGGTAGCCCCGATCAGGGACTTTTCAGTACATTTGTCCGAAAGATCATTTGCACTTCGGGCGATCGGGCCTGTTTGGCTTTGGGTTTGCAAACCCAGTGCTTAGTGGTAACCGCAGATAAAGTATGGGCTAAGGCCGATCTTGGGGTTGAGGTTCAGGTCATTCGATGGGGTGGGGCAGCCTCGCTTGAATGAGGTTTATACCCGCGCCCGGTTTGACCTAGCGATTGATGACCACCAACCACTCAAACCTCACCTTTCCCCCTCTGAGGACAGCATTCAGTAGCAGCAGGCAATCGCGCAACCAGAACGCGATCGCACTGAATACCCCATAAAAACATGTATATACTTGTAGATACGTCCGCTGTTTAGGACAATATCCATGCGTACCCGTGTTTTTCAAAGCGGCAATTCCCAGGCGGTTCGCATCCCCAAAGAGATGCAGTTTGAGCGCTTGGATGTGGAATATGAGATCGAGCGCCAGGGGGATGTGCTGATTATCCGCCCGGTGGGTGCCCCGCTGGTGAACGTACTAGAACGATTTGCTGCCTTTTCGGCTGATTTTATGGCTGAAGGACGCCCCGACCCAGGAATGCAGGACCGGGAAAGCCTATGAAGAAATATATGCTTGACACCAACATCTGCATTTACCTGATGAAGCATCAGCCCCCCTCTGTGGCAAAAAGATTTGCTGAATGCCGTCAGGGGGATGTGGTGATATCGGCGATTACCCTGGCTGAGCTGGAATATGGCGTTCGGGCCAGTCGTGAAGACAGTCGCCAGCAGAATCGTCAGGCGCTAGATGCTTTGGTGGAGATGATTCCGGCGGTGGCATTTGGTCGCCCTGCTGCAACTGTTTATGCAGAAGTACGGGCAGCTGCGCCAGAACGCCGCCGCGATGCCTTAGACAAGCTCATTGCCAGTCATGCCAGGAGCTTAGATCTTGTTCTTGTGACGAACAACCTGGATGATTTTCGGATTTATCCAGATGTCGCTTTGGAGAATTGGGTGGAGAACCCTTAGATCCATTGCCTTAGGAACGTACCCTACGCTTACTGCGGCTAGAATGCAGCTAAGTTCCATCGGATGCGGTTATGACGCAATCCATTCTCCGGATGCCCGCTACAGCGCCCCTCACCTCTGACCAGTTTTATGATCTGTGTCGGGCCAATCCAGACTGGAAATTGGAAAGAACCGCGTCAGGGGATTTAGTGGTCATGGCACCGACCGGAGGCGAAACCGGCGCTCGCAACGCCAATCTCCTGATTCGAGTCGGTCTGTGGAATGAACAAGCCCAACTCGGTGTCGTGTTTGACTCCTCCACCGGGTTTCACTTGCCCGATGGCAGCGATCGCTCCCCTGATGTGGCCTGGGTCAGGCAAGCCCGTTGGGATGCCCTGACGCCCCAGCAACGGGAAAAATTTCCGCCCTTGGCCCCTGACTTTGTTCTGGAACTCATGTCACCCACCGACAATCTGGTCGAAGCCCAGGCCAAAATGCGGGCCTACCTCGACAACGGTGTGCAACTGGCGTGGCTATTTAACCGCAAAGGCAAACAGGTCGAGATCTACTCAGCGGAGCAAGCTAGGCAAGTGGTGGCCCAGCCTGAGCAGTTGACTGGTGAGCCCCTATTGCCGGGATTCGTTCTGAAGCTGCATGACTTTTGGTAGGTTTCCGGCCCTACCGCCGCTCAGCCGATACTTGGCCCCTTGCCAGTAAACGTCACACGTTGCCAGAGCCACGAATTAGGAGACTGGCAACCCACTACTCCAGTTCTATAAGCTGTGCGATGCGATCGCATGGATTGGGGGCTATCACACCTACGTTGATTCTGAGTCAGGTCGCAAGGGCAAGCAGGGACACTGGACTATTAAAGGGTGATGGAGCCTGAAAAGCCTTAGCCGGCAAGGCACTTATAGGATTTCCCTGAAAATGGCTCAAAGCATTTGAAATGGAGGCTTCCGGCCATTCATCACTCCTTTGGAGATCAGAAGATAGTTGAGGGTTAGTGGTGGGCACTGCCCACCCTACCTGGCTGTTGATGGCCGCTTGATTCGGATCGTTAGGATTGACAGATGGTGGCGTGGTTGAACATTTGGGTGTTGGGTTTTCTGACGGCAATCTAACCTACTGGCGTGGTAAGCCTAAAATATTGGGTAAAGCGATCGCTCGAATGCCGATTTAGCGTGGACAGTGCCCACTTCACTCAACAAATTAGACTGGACACACGACTACAACGAGGGGCGATCGCACTTTGGTGGAGGGTGCGATCGCCGTGGGTGTATTGTGTGGCTTAGAGCGTATCGGGATCCACACCCATTTCTCTCAGACGGTTTGCTAATCTTTGGGCTTGCTGCTGAGCCTGCTGAGCTTGCTGCTGAGCCTGCTGAGCTTGCTGCTGAGCCCGCTGAGCTTGCTCTTCTGCAGAGAGGTAGCGCTGTCCTTGCGGGTTAAACCAAGAGAGAACTTCGCGGTCGATGCCCCCTACCTTGCCCTGGCTGCGGCCAATGGCTAGACCAATCTCTGGCATCCAGTAGGGCTCGCCCAGTTGTAACTGGTAGTGACCGTCAATAAGTTTATACACCTCGAAAGGTTGATGCCGATCCCTTTGCCAGTACTCGGGGTTGTAAATGACGTAGTAGAGAACCCCTAGCTTTTGATAAATCTCTAGCTTGTTGTCGTACTCATTACCTGGTGTCCAAGAGACCATTTCCAGTACCCAGATCGGTACCGTATTGTCTTCTTCCCACACCACATAACTTTTGCGGGATTTATTGCCGGGTTTGCGACGGGGGACGCCGAGACTGAGAAAGCCATCGGGAACCACGGGCACTTTAGGGGTGACACCAGTGGTGTGGTAAATGCCCATATCCACACCAAAGTACCAATCGTTACGCTGTTGCCAGATCAACTCAAGTAGGAAGAGCAGGTAGTTGGGCAGGAAATTCTGATCCTCATTATCCACGGGTGTATCGTCGCAACAGGGCAGTTCGTCACTGTTGGGTAGGATGTGGCGATCAACGTAAACCATGGCGTTTAACCCAGTGTGAGCGTGGCTTGATCATAGTGCAGAACAATATCTGCGCCTACTGCTAAGGAAGGTATCCCAACAGGTCCTCACCCATACAATCCCCGCCGCTGGGGCAAAATACCGAGCGCGGTAGTACAGCAGTCCTGTCTCCGCATCCAGCTCCCGGCCCGTATAGCCAAAGCTGTCGTAGACCAGGTGATTCAGCACCGCACCGCTGTCATCAATCACATCCCGCACCGAACCCTGATGGTCCGTGAGCATACGGTGGGTGTCTCAGGCGGCGGTTTCTGTCGCTAGGACCTGGTCGATTTGTGGTCCGTGGAGATAGAGCTGGGTGGTGGGCATTGCCCACCACCCAGCTCTATCTCCCCCACATCTACCCTTCCCCACACAATCTGCCTCCCCATACAGTCCCGCCCCCGCAAACTGCCGAAAACTCCCACCGATGGGGGCACCCCTGTCACCCCTTCAAGGATTTTCCTAGGATGGGGGAAACGACTGGGGCAGGTGACAAGGTGATGGTGGAATCATTTGTGGGCATCGCCTGGGCGGTGCGATCGCTGTGGGCGCTGTACCTGCTGACCCAGCCCATCAACTATGGCAACATCGCCTACGAGTACGAAAAAAATTCCTACCCCCTGGCTCTGGCGGATGTGTGGGCCGACACCCCCGACGCTGAACAGGCGATCGCTTTTCTCCAGCAGCCCGACCCCGAGGCCACCGAGACCCTGGAAATCGACCTGTATTCCAGCTTTGTCCTCAAGGGGCAAATGCGGAAATATTTTGCCTTTGGGGAGGCGTTGGCTCCGGCCTATCGCGATCGCATGTATGCTGCCATGGATCTACTCACCCGCACCGATCCCCTAGCCACCGAAGCTGAAGAACCCCGCAAATTCTGGGAAAACTCCCGCGACGATTGCACCACCCGCATCGATTGTCGCAACACCGACAACCTGCGGGCCATGCGGGAAACCGCCGTCTATCTGATGGCCGAAACACGGGTAGTGACTACCGCCCGCCAGCGGCGATCGTAGCCCTGGCCCAGCGCCGATTTCCCCGCCCCGCCGAAATTCGCCGCACCCATCCCCACTACGAAAACTGGCTCCCCGACCAGTATGGCCCCGCCTTTTGGGAAACCCTGTACTTCGGCCACACCTTTCAGTTGGGCACCTTAGCACGGGGCACAGGGGGCGACTGGGAAGGCTTCCATCTGGCCATGGCCACCGATGCAGGTGTGGCGACGGTGACGGTGACTACCGATGGCCCCCACGCGATCGCACAATTTCGCAACCTTGTGCTCTGGCAGGGGCAAGCCGCCCCCACCCTAAATCTGCCCCCAGGGGAACGGGTTGAGCGGCAGGGGATCACATTCCTCGCGGTCGGTAACACCTGGCTGGCAATTCATCCCTTGGCCGATGGGTTTGCCCTGGAGGTGGGGGAACCGCAAAGCCACGGCAGTTTTGCTGCTTTTCAAACCGCTGTGGTGGATCGCGCCGCCCTCAGCCTGAGCGGGACACGGCTCACCTATCGCGACTCCCAGGGCCATGAAATCGCCCTAAATCGGCATCTCCAGAATGGCTTGCCCCAGGTGTGGCGCGACGGTAGCCGCCATGATTGGCACCATCACTGGCAGACCCCCGATTGGTTCGCGATCGCAGGTCTCTCGCCACCCGCCGAGATCCCCCGATTGGTGGATTAGAGCCTTGGCAACTTGCAGTTGAGGGGCGGTTGGCAGCGCCGATTGTGGGAGCACCCAATTCGTAGTAAGGCCGACTTTATAGCGGTTCTCCCTCGGGTTAAGTACAGGCAAGGGGCTTAAGCCCCTTGTTCGCCGAAGTGTCATTCAGTTGAGGTATACCCCATACATGAGGGAGCCGCTATAGCCCGCATGTGGGTGTTGGATTCCACTGCGTTCTACCCAAACCGCCAAATAATCAAATATTTTTGATTTCATTGCCGAAGCTTAGAACACCCCATAACTCTGTTGTCTGTCAACGCTTAGGGCGGGAGGGGTGATTCCGGGGGGGGGATTGAGTCCGGGACGTGGATGTTGGTTTAGAAGGGGAAGCTTGAGAGCGAGAGGAGGTCGTGGATTGAGGGCGGGAGGCTTGAGGGCATTTGGGCGGTTGTCCCGGCACATTGATGGGGGGTGGGCACTTGTCCTGATTCTCCTCCAGGGTTGGGAGGGGAGCAGCTTGGACCGGGAGCCAAGTAGGCGCGATCAGGCTACCACCCAATAGCATCAGGGTAATGGGTGCAGTCGCCCAGGGACGGAGTTTCATCTTGATGATCTTCATAGTCGAGGGTTGCATAACTGAGGCAGCTCCGAGGAATATATCTGAGAAAGAGATCTGAATTAATTCGTAATTTCTATGTTCAATCCATCAGGATTTGCGAAGTTCAGGATAGCGTCGTCGGTATGGCACCAGTTAATTCCCCTGTCATCATAGGAGAGGGCTGAGGGAGAGTCGCTATCGGTATAGAAAATCCCTAGCACATCATAGGTCGCACAGTCGCCTGAGGCAGTGGCGCTAATCGGAATTAAAACAACAAAATCTTCACTAGGGCCAAGATCAAACATGAGCTGATCCAGCCCCCAAGTCTCTGATTCAGAGGGACTAATATACAACTCAGACAAAAACATATCTGTGGTGTTTTGTATCGTCACTCGTTGGGTCGGTCCGTTGCCAATGGGGATTTGTTCAGTATTGCAGAGATCTACTGTTGTCACTGTTCCTTGATAAACGTCCCTCTCGGTCAGTTCCCCACTAATATCCACCCCTTCTGCAAGAAAAAATCCGGTTATATCAAAATCACATTGACTCAGATCAGGGCTGACTAAAGATAGGGGAAACTGAAAATGCTCATAGGGGCCGAGATAGACTTGTCCCAGTAAATCAATCTGGTTCTCTACTGTTGTAGGCTCACCTGCCGGAGCCACTACTAATGCCAACACCGTAGAGTTGTTGGTGTTAATGACCCGAATGAAGCTGTCTTCTGGATGGTAGAGATCGTTAGGCAGAAAGACAATAGCGTCCTCTTCTGCCTCCAGAAGGCATAGATCCATGAGCCAGAATGTCGCCTGTCTTGTTAGTGTCCCATCGTCACCGGCAGGAGCAAACAGCCCCGCGACATCATAGATACAGTCGTCCCCAGAGTAAGGAACCGCAACGTCAACTACTTCCTGATCAGGAATGGGTTGATAAAGGAAATCTTCTCCCCAGGTATCACTGGCGCTGGGGGAGATATACAGAGACAGCAAGTTTTGGCCGGAAAAGTTAAAGACGGGTACCTGATACGCGAAGGTCTCTTCTAAGGTGTCGAGAGTTTCGGACAGAAAGACAACTGCCTCCGCTTCTGCCTCCAGAAGGCATAGATCAATCGGCGACAAGATGGCCTGACTTGTCAGTGTCCCATCACCACCGGTAGGGGCAAACAGTCCCAAGACATCATAGTTACAGTCGTCCGCAGAGAAAGGAACCGCAACGTCAACGACTTCCTGATCAGGAATGGCCTGATAGAGGAGATTTTCTCCCCAGGTATCGCTGGTGCTGGGGGCGATATACAGAAACTGCAAATCTTGGCCGGAAAAGTTAACGACGGGCACTTGATACGCGAAGGTCTCTTCGAAGGTGGCGAGAGTTTCGGGCAAAAAGACAACCTCCGCTTCTGCCTCCAGAAGGCATAGATCAATCGGCGGCAAGATGGCCTGACTTGTCAGTGTCCCATCACCACCGGCGGGGGCAAACAGCCCCAAGACATCGTAGAGACAATCCTCTCCATTGCGTGGGACTGCAACGAACATCTCTTCCTGATCGGGAATAACCTGATAGAGGAGATCTTCTCCCCAGGTATCACTGGTGCTGGGGGCGATATACAGGTACTGCAAGTCTTGGCCAGAGAGGTTGGAAACTGGCACTTGGTACTCGTCGGCTTGGGCAGCAAGGGCGAATCCCCCCCACATCAACCCGCCTAAAATCGCACCCTGGACATAACCATACTGAGTCATCGGTAAACCTAAACCTTTATAAGAATCAAGAACGTGAAGCTGATCTTCAGCCGCTTGCCACCTTGGGGGGTGTGGTCTAGCTGGATTCAGCCGGTTGGGAGGGGCGGATTTTGCGATCGCAACGACGGCGATCGCCCTGAGTAATCTTGGGACTCTGGCGCAAATAGGGCTGAATCCGCTCACAAGCTCGGGTCAGCACCGTATCCAGGGAATCAATCGGCCAGTGACGGGCGGTGCCATTGTCTGCAATCGTGGTCAGGACTTGACCATCGGCACTCACCTTGGCCGAGATAATGGCGGCATTATAGAGCTGATACTGACTCAGCTCCTGCCCCTTCAGGTTCCACAGACGCGCTGAACCATCCCGAGAAGTGGTGACCAAACGGTCTGTCCCACTGACAAAAACCACACTGGTCACATCCCCCCGATGCCCTTCCAGTTCCCCCATTTGCTTACCAGTGCTCACATCCCAGATTTTCACCGTGCGATCCTTAGAGGCCGTTGCCAACAGCGCCCCATCATGACTAAAGGCTGAGGCTTCGACCCAATCCAGATGGCCCTTGAGCACCTGCTGAAGGCGGCCATCTCTGGACCAAACCCTGACCGTCTGGTCTGTGGAACTGGTGGCCAGGGTTTGGCCATCGGGACTAAAGCTGATATGGCCCACCCAACCGGAATGCCCCTCAAAGCTGGCTAGAGCCTTACCCTGCAATGTCCAGAGCTTGGCTGTCCCATCCGCAGCACTAGTCGCCAGTTCAGCGCCATCGGGGCTAAATTGCAAGGCGGCAAGGTAATTGCCGCCATGGGCTTGAAACTGCTCCACCAACTGCCCCTGCAAATTCCACAGGGATACCGTGCCATCCCAAGTGCCCGTAGCCAGGAGATCCGTTGTCGGGCTCAATACCGCTCCCCTCGCCCCAGCTTCAGACGGCAAGGTCGCTATTAATTGAGCCTCCCGATCCCACAGCTTGACACTGCCATCGCCGTGCTCAGCCAGAACGTAGCCCGCCTCCCCCTGCAAGCGCATATCCCGAATCTGGGCATCCTCAGGTATCTCTAGCGTCGCCCGGGTTTCCCGAGACAGATCCCAAAGCCGTACTGTGCGATCGTCAGAACCGCTGATCAGGCGCTCCTCGTCAGCACTCATCCGCACCCGATACACCTGAGCCTGGTGGCCAATCAACGCCAGGGGTTCAGACTCGTCTAAGTTCCAGGCCACCACTCGGCCATCATCGTAGGCAATGGCCATGGTCTGCCCCGTAGCCGCTAGATCAATATCCATTACATAGCCATCTAGAGGCCATTGCCGTAATTCGTTGCCCTGCAAGTCCCATTCCCGTAGCGTCTGGTCCCAGGCAGCCGTAAATACAGAGGTCGCATCGGGGCTAAAATGGGCCGCCAATACTTCTCCTTCCCCATGGGGCAATTGGCGGTAGCGTTGCTCCTGCAAATTCCAGAGATGGGCCAGACCATCGTCGCCATAATCTGTTGCAATCACATGCTGTCCATCGGCACTGATCTGGACATCATTGATTACCCCGCCCTGGGTGGATAGGGTTTGCAGTCGCTCACCCTCCGTTGACCACAGGTAGACGTTGCCCGTTCCAGAAGCCGTCACGATGTGCTGTCCACCCGAACTCACCCCCACCCGAACCATCCACTCCCCAGGGATGTCAAAATCCGCGATTCCCTCGCCCGCCAAGGTCCAAGCCTGAACGGGCTGGCCCTCGGCTGCGGTGAGAAGAGTCTGACCATCGGCACTGAACTGGACTTGAAAAACCTGCTCCTCAGAGATGGAAAACGTCCTGATCCGGCTCTGAGAGACCATATCCCAAACCTCGACAGTACCGTTCCGGTTCCCGATGGCCAGATAGCGTTCATCGGGGCTCAGATCGATGGCATAGATAGGAGCCTCCCCTTCGATGCGATTGTGTTCCTGAACCTCTTGCTCCGCCTGTCGCAACACCCCAGAGATCTGACTCTGCAAATATTGGGGAGGAAAAAGCCACATCTGCTGAAGTTTGAGCCCCGCCAAGGAGCTGGCCACCAGTGCCTCAAAAGGCTGGTTATCCCGCAAATTAGCTTCGGCCTCAATGGCCAAGGACTGAATCGCATGGACCTGGGTAGCCCGCCACTCAATTCCGGCCACCAATACCAGTACCGAGATCAGCGGTGCCCCAATCGCTGTCATCAAGGTCAGGCGCTGGGAAACACGGCGGGCCTTGGCTTCTTGCTCCGCCCGTTGCTCCGCCTGCCGACGGGCCTCCGCCTCCGCCTGTCGCTGGGCTTCGGCGGCCTCAGCCAACTGCTGGGCCTGCTCTAGTTCCCGTTGGCGACGGGCTTCCGCCTCCTGTTGCAGGCGATCGCTGAGGGCTTGACTGGTGGTGATAAACGCCTTTTGCAGCGCCGTGGGTGCAGGTTGCTTAGCCCGCTCCTCGGCCATCTGGAACCAGTCTTGGGCAATCACCAACTCCGTTCCCCGCAGAAGCAGATCCTCAGTTTGTGCTTGGGCCTGCCATTCCAGCGATCGCTGGGACCACTTGGTGTGACCATGGACATGGTCGCGATCGGTGTCCAGTGTCCGGATCAACTCACTGAAGGTACTCAGGAACTCAGTACTATCCGGTCGGAAATCAATCCAGGGCACCTGGGCCAATTCTGGGGGGAGGGCTGCCCCATCGATCCCCTGCCACAGCACCGTCACCACCCGCTTGTTGAGCTGGGCCGCATAGTCCACCTGATCCAGACAACCGTTAGCCTGCACCGCCCGAGGCGATAGGACAACCACAATGTTGTCCGACATCTCAATGCCGCGATCAATCTCCGGCTGCAAGTCCTCACTGGCCGTAATGCTCTCCTGATCAAACCAGGTTGTCTTGCCCTGGGTTTGCAAGGCATCATTAAGCTGACGGGCAAAGTCTACATCCGTCGGCGAGTAGGCAATAAAGACATCCAGCGACGTTGCCGGGGGCTGACGCAGGCTTTCTGCAATGTACGCTTCAGTCAGGGGGGTAGGCAGATTCTGGGTTCGTTGCCTCGCCACCTTCAGCCAAGCCTCCGCCCTGCGCAGGTCGTATCCCCGTAGCAGCAGACTGGCATTATCGTTCTGCTGTTGCCATTTCAGGGCTCGGATCAACAACCCCTTATGCTGGCTGTAGTAGTCAGCATCCTGACGCAGAATTTTGACCAACTGACTTTCATCCAGCCAATAGTCCTGCTCCTCTACATTGTCCGTCAGGTCAATGTAGTGCAGCTCCCGCAAAACCGTCGGCACCACCTCGGGATCCGTGGCCGTCACCAATACTGGAATCACCCGCTTATTGAGAGACAGGGCATAGTTAAGCTCCTGCTGGCAAAAGGAAGACTGCAAAGAGTCCGGAGACAGCAGATACACCAGATTATCCGCCTGCTCAATCCCCCGCAGAATCGCTTTCTCAAAGGCTTCACCCGTTTGGATATCGGTGGTATTGGTCCAAACGGTAAACCCCTCCCGCCTGAGGCTATTGCGGATTTTCTGCATCACCGCCTGATTCTCTTGGGCATAGGACAGGAATACCTGAGTCATCAGGCTGTTGGCCTGTTTGATGCTTTCCGTGATGTACTCACAGTGCAAATCCGTCGGAAAACAGGGGGGTTGTTCCTCCTGAAATCGAGTCGTGAGCCAAGCTTCTCCCTGTTGCCGCTCCTCACCGATGAGCAGATAGCGCGACTGTTTTTGACCCCGCTTCCAGGTCAGCGCCCGATCTAGCAAATAGGTGTGCTGATGCACATAGGCATGATGGCGCTCCATCAACCCCAGCAAACCCGTCAGCGCCTGATCAAAATCGTCCATCCCCTCCCGGAAATAGACCCAGTTGATCTTGCCAATCTCCGGGTGCATATTCGCAAAGCTAGAATGCAACCCCTTGGCTGTATAGGCGTCCCAATCCCCATCGCTCCCGTGGGGATTGCGCTGCTGCCAGATCTCGCGGCTAATCTGCTCAACATGGAGTAGAGGAATGATGCGCTTGCGGCATTTCAGGGCCAGCTCCACCTCCTTGCCACAGTAGGGAGAGTTCACAGAGTGGGGAGCAATAATAAAAAGGAAGTTATCCGATGCTTCGATCCCCGCATCAATTTGATTTTGAAAATCCACCCCCAGGGGAATATCTTCAAAGTCAAACCAGACCTTGCGATCGCGCTCAATTAAATGCTGATAGAGTTTAGCGGCAAAAGCCTTGCTATCGGCCCGCCCATAGGAAATGAATGCATCCTGAAATACCGCCATGACACCCCTACTTGGTTAACTGACAAAACATCAGTATCTGTAGGATGCGTATAGCCTACGGCATAGCTACGCTAAAGCGTCAGCGAACGCATCAAATCCTCGTGGAATGATGCGTTACGGCTCCGCCTAACAGCATCCTACAACCTGGTACACCATTCCCTTACTGGCTAAAGGAATTGCTATTGGTGGGGGCTGCCATGCCCACGGTGGCAAGGCGCTGAATCAACAAATGCTGCTGCTCAATAATGGATGTGTGTTGCTGGGATAGGGCAATCATGGAGGTAATTGAATCCTGTTGTCGTTCGGCAAAGAGACGCAGTTCTCTGACCTCTGACCTCAGCGCCGTCAATTCTTGAACGAGGGGGTCAGGGGTAGGCGCGAGTTGGGGCTCGGGGGCCACGTCTATCGTTGATTCAATGCCAGTGTCAATTGCGGTTTCCATCAGACCATCCTCTTTTTTGCACGCTGAACATACTTGTCAAACACATCCCAGCCGTGATAACCGCCATTGACGAGCTTGCGGACCCGTCGCCAGTCGCCAGAACGGGCCGCTGTGGACACCCCCCGCTCTTTGAAATAGCAGGCTAAAACCAAGGCAGAAACGTTGGGATCCATGGCTAAATCGGGGTTGTTTTCCAAATCCACCCCCAACTTTTGGCCATAGGTTTTGTAATTGGCCCGACCGGTTAATTGCACATAGCCCCGCCCATGGTATTTCACCCCGTCGCCGGGATGAACATTGCCCAGATCCTTGCGGCCTTCGTAGCGCTTCCAGTAACTTGCGCCCCCCCATTCATGGACTGGCTTGAAGCCGCCGGTTTCCACTCGCACGGTGGCCAATAAGCCCACCAGGGTTTGCTTGTCTAGAATGTCGTACTTGTGCATGGCGGCCAGAATACCCGGTAGGTAGGTCTGGCAATCCCCTAGGGGACATTCCAGGATGTGGGCTACGTCCTCCGGTTGAATCAGTTGGGGAACGGGACCAGAGGGCGCAGTACTGGCTCCATTACCCACGGAGGGGCTGCTGCTTTTTGTGGCGGTGATTTGGCTGGCCAAAATGGCCTTGAGAGCCTCAATATCAACGGTTTCTTCCCAGTCCAAGGCTGCTGCCCCCAGGGGGGGCAAATCTGCCGCTGCTACCGCTAGGGTGGCGGTAGCAGTTGCAGGTGGGGCGGATTGGACTAGGGCGGTAGTGGCCTCCTGACCATCAGCATGGGTGGTGACTGGGAAACTGGTTTCCCCCTCAGGGGGGAACGAAGTTCCGCCATTTGCTGAGACCAGGGCTTGGACTGGAGTTGCGGCCAGTGTCTGGGCCACTACCGCCTCTGTGGCCATCTCTGCCGCCGCCTGCTGTTTGGCGGCGGATTCTTCGGCCAGCCGCTTTTCAATGGCCTCTAATCGCTGCGCCCGCAACTCCAGCTCTTGATTGAGGCGAGATAGCGCTTTCTCGGTATTCTCAACCGCTGTTTGGGCGTCCTTTTTGCCATCGTCCTGCTTCTTCTCTAACCGCTCTACAAAGCTTTCCAGATCCTGTTGAATAAAGTATTCCACCCGCTCCGCAAAAATTGGGTAGGCATCTTCAGCGGTGGGATATTCACGGTAGGGACCGGTGAGCTGCATGTACTGCCATCCCTCAATCTTGAGCGCTTCAGCCGTATTACGATAGTGGCGATACTTTTCCCCGTGACTAAAAAATTCCTCCACCGCTGCCGAAATCGCGACCGTCTGACTGACTCCGAAGGCGACCCAAGTGATGGCTTCTTGGAACCTGGGACGATCGGGACTGCGGAATCCTACCATGGCAGGGACTAAGACTCCCCCAATAATGGTCACCATCCGTAGAAAGTAGTGCTGATTGCGCTCCTTTGTAGCTCGACCTTCGAGCCATAGAACCTGGTCTAGCCAGCGATTCTTAATGAAATCCTTGTGCAACTCCGACAATGTCAACCGATCGACAAGTCCCCCCAAGGTTTGCTTGAGGTATTGCGCATAGCTATTCTTCTTTGCCATCTGAAACTGCCTGTCACCCTGATTGTGTGGTAGCAAAAACTCTTGTGTGCGCTCCAACTTGAAACCTGTGAGCTTTCCCTGACAGGATTCCTAGACTTGCACCGAACACAAGGTTTAAATGCCTTAAAAATGGCATGGTTTCTGCATTAAAAAGCGCCGGCACCTAAGGCAACCAGCTCCTTAAGCATGTATATTTATTTTGAACTCATATCAGTGTATATCCTTAAAGATGGTATTTTGGCAATAGGGGGAAGCATAAATTTTTTGTTGGATTGTCGTTGCCTCCAAAGCTTGTTTTCTTGATTTGAGAAGGCAACGATTTTAATTGCTTTGGCCAAAATGGCCAAAGCAATGGTTTTGTTTAATCCCGCCTGATTCAGTTTCTTCTTGCCGGACTTAATCCTATGGACTTGACCCTTAAAACCCTTCAGTCAGAGTACGCCAAGACCTTTGAGACCTGTACCATTCGTCAGGAAGTCGAGACATTGGTGAAGGAGGTGGCCGATCGCTTAGTGGCTTTGCGATCGCACTACGAAGCCGTAGAGCAAGCCACTGGCATTCCCTGGTGGTTTGCAGGCATTCTCCACTACCGAGAGTGGAACTTTCAGGAGCCCGCCCTATTTGAGCGCCAGGTGATCGAGGTGCTGATGGCTAAGAAGTATCACCAGGCCAAAACCCGGACCCTAGGAGCCTATCTGTGGGGATTTGACCTGTGGAATGGCTTTCGGGATGGTGCTGGCAGCGCCTCCCGGTGGGTTTGGGGCGGTTCCAACGTCCTAGAGCAGGCTACGGAGCAACTCGGGGCGGCCACCCTCCTCGTTCACCTACAAAACCAAAATGTTGTTGATATTGCCCCTAAAAAAGCCATTGATCTGTTGGTCCTGACCGACACCCTATTCAAGATCAAGCCTGATCAGAGTTTCCGCTTGCCGGAGAGCGACAAACTGTTGGTGGCGGCGGGTACCCGGCTCCAGGTACTTCAGGACGCTCCCGCCGAGAGTGGCCATGTTAAATTCCGAATTCCCGATGGGGTATTGATGGGGCAACAGAACCGCTATGAGTGGTACGTGTTTAGGGAGCACATTCAGCTAGAGGGGACGACTCCCGACAACAAGCCCCAGGATCCCCCCGTTGAACCAGAAACTAAAATTGCCCAACCTGATCGCGGTCGCCCCATTACCGTGCCCAAGTTGGGAACCGTCTACTTAGGGGAGCCCATCCTCCCCAACGGCCACTTTAGTTGGGCCGAGGCGACGAAAAACGGCAGCCGCATCCCAGTGGATGAGAAGGTGGTCAATGGCATTCTCAAAATTGCGGAAGTCATGGAGGAGGTACGGGACTTCCTCGGCGGGCGTCCAATCACCATCAATTCCTGGTATCGGGATCCAGCCAGCAACCGCAAAGTGGGTGGAGCCAAGGACTCTCGCCACATGTATGGCGATGCAGTGGACTTTGTCGTCCAAGGAATTGCCCCCCCAGAGGTGAACCGCCGCCTAGAGTCCTGGTGGAGCAATCGGGGTGGACTGGCTAGTGCCAGTAGCTTTACCCACATTGACGCACGCGGGTACCGGGCGCGCTGGCGCTACGGCTTCTAAAAAACAGCGGGTAAGCGAGGGTTGGAGTGGTCAGTAAAAACGGTACTGTGGTCGGGCACCAGCAGGGAAATACGCATTAACTGAAACAAAGATTCGACCAATTCTGCGCTTGACGTCCGCCCAGATAGAAAAGGCTCGTGAGGGTCGCTCTACTTGGCGGCAGTCCCCTTGCTGGCTGCCCGGATCTGCAAAATCAACCATGCCTAGCGTGCGGCAGATGTCTTTGCCCCGACTAGATGGTAGATGGGCATATAGCCCTTACCCTTCACCAACAGTTCTCCCCAGGGCTCAAAATCAAAATCCTCCTTCAGCCGTTCATAGGTGGCCCCCGTCACCTGAATCTTGCCTGGAGTACCCTGAGCCTCCATACGACTGGCCACATTCACCGTGTCCCCCCAGAGGTCATAGCTGAACTTCTTGATACCGATCACCCCCGCCACCACATCACCGGTATTGATGCCGATACGCAGTTGCAAGGGCTGACCATCATGGCGAGAAAACTGCTGAATTACCATCTGCATTTCCAGGGCCATCTGCACCACGGCTTGGGCATGGTCAGGCTGGGGTAGGGGTAATCCTCCAACTACCATGTAGGCGTCACCAATGGTCTTGATCTTTTCCAGGCCATATTTTTCCGCCAGAAGATCAAAGGCAGAAAAGATTTGATTCAGCAAGTTCACCAATTCCAACGGGCTCACCGCCGCCGCCAGGGGGGTAAAGTTGACAATGTCAGCAAATAGCACCGTAGCCTCCTCAAATCGCTCCGCCAGAGATCCTTGAAACTGCTTGAGCTGATCCACAATGGCACGCGGCAGGATATTGAGTAGCAGTTGCTCCGACTTTTGCTGTTCCAAACGCAAAGCCTTTTCCATCTGCTGCCGTTCCCAGACTTCGGCCTGGAGTTTCTGGTTTTGGTCCTGGAGCTTCTGGGCCTGCTGGTGAAGCGTGCGCTGCAAGCTAGCGAGCAGAGGAATCTGGCCCCCAGCGGACAAGGCGCGCTGGGTCTGATACTGAAAACGATGGTGGAGGCGCGCAGTGGTTAAATGACTCTGGATGCGGGCCACCATTTCCTCTACCAAGAAGGGGTGGGCGACAAAATCAACACCACCTACGGCAAAGGCTCGGAGGCGGTCTGCGCTGCAATCACCTGCTCCGGTAAATAACACAGGTATCCGACTCAGGTGGCTCAGCTTTCTGATTTGTAGGCACAGGTCAAAGCCACTCATACCTGGTAGCTGAGTTGCTAGCACCACCACATCGGGTTTAAAACTGGACAGCAGGGCTAGGGCCTCCTGTCCGGATTTTACCTGCTGCACCTGGTGGCCGATAGCGGCTAACTGGGGCAGTAAAACGGCATATGTCTCCTGATGGGCATCAATGATGAGCAAAGTACCCGTCGGACCATCGACGGTGGAACAAGACATAGAAGTTGTAGCGCTAGAGGCGAAGGCTGTCACGCCCCGATCCTTCTCTCGCGAGAAGGTCAGGCAGCGAGGATCTGCTGTCCCGTCGGCTTGCTCCAGAGACCGCTGAAAATTGACAGTCGGTAGATGCGTCCCAAAATGTGCCATGGTTTCATGCCCCCCAAGTATGCCCAGGGTTGATCGGTAACGGGAAATAATAGTTAGGTCCGTTACATTGACCGCACTGGAAAATATGCTCTCAATTCCAGTGGGCAAGGGCGATCTCCCTGATCTGCTGTCAAACCTTACGACAATCACGACGACTTATCCGGACAGCCGTCATTCTGAGTTAGGGCAGAGGGTTATCTAGGAATGCTCTAGGTCCGCAGCGCCTCCAGGTTGGGCCGGACCTTAAGGCGGACGATTACCGTCGTAATGTTATCGTGGCCATTGTGCTCGTTGGCAAGATCAATGAGTTGGGAAACCCCTTCTTCTAGGTCATGGCGCGATCGCAGTAGGGGCTCCACATGGGTATTGACATGGTGCTCTAGGAGATCATTGTCGCTAAGACCATCGGAGCAGAGGATTAGCAGCATATCCTCCATGACCTCTAGGGTAGTGATGCTAGGAACCACATCCCGACTGTCTCGGGGACCCAGAGCCTGGGTTAGCTGGTAGGCATCGGGGCGGGCATAGGCAATGGCGGGTTCCACCCCCCGCTGGATTTCTCGCTGACCTACCTCATGATCTACCGTAACCTGCTGGAGGCCCTGGCGGCGGGTCCAGCGATAGAGGCGGCTATCGCCAACATGGGCAATAGAGACTCGGTTGTCCTGAAGCAACACCAGCACCAAGGTAGTACCCATGCGGCCACTGCCGACTTTTCCCTCCAATTCGTTCTTGTCAAAAATAACCTGATTAGCCTGAGCGATTGCATCCCGCAGGGCTGACTCCGCAGGCAGAGTCTCCTGCCAATGCTGGTTAAAGTAGGCTTCTAGGGTGGAAACGGCTAGGGCGCTGGCCACCTCGCCCCCAGCGTGGCCCCCCATGCCATCGCATAGGATGTAGAGCCCCCGTGCCTTGAGGGTAGGGCCTGTAGGTAGGTTGGTTTTTTCCAACCAGGTTTGGGCAAAGAAGGTATCTTCGTTGTGATCTCGCTGGCGACCCACATGGGTCCGACCGGCCTCATCTAGCTTAAAGAGCTTCATGGGCAGAGCCATGGTGGGTAGATCGGCGAAGCCCGCGTCTTCCCCTTGGGTGGTGTCGTCAACGTCTTCGCCGGAGACATTGGTATCGGGAAAGTTTGCCATCAGATCTTCGTCGGAGATCATGTCGGCAGAGAACATCCCATCTGCGTCGGAGTCTAGATCCGCTAGATCCAGATCCCCCGGATCCAGATCTAGCGGATCTAGATCATCCTCTGGTGGTTCCTGGGTTTCTAGGTCACCACTGTCCAAGTTTGGCAGGTCTGGTAGGTCTGGCTGATCCACAGCCTCGACCATGCCATAGGGAGGGTCCGTCTGCGGATAGTCATTGGGATTGACAATCTCAGGGGAAAGCCCTTCCCCGGACTGGAGTTGATCGGCGATCTCTGCTAGGGCCTCCTGCACCCGCTTAATTTGGCTCAGGTTGCCACTGGCCAGATCCGCAGCCACCACCAACACTGGGGCCAAGGCATCGGCGGCGGCGTGGGTTGTTGTGGACAATAGGGTTTGCCAACAGTGGCCCAGGGCCTCTAGGGTAGGGGCGGCATTTTCCGGCGTATAGGAGATCCGCTGCAAACAGAGAATCTGGTCGTCATCAATGCACAGGTTTTCAGGCTGGAGGAGGCTGACTTGTCCACCCCAGGGCGTTAGGGCCTGCCACAGCTCTGTCATCTCATAGAGCCAGTGCACCACCTCTAGGGGTTCCAGCTCGTCCCCATCCCATGGATCGGCCAGGGAGCGCCAGGTGGAGCGATCTTCTAAAATCAGAATGGTATGGTTGTCCTGCTGCCAAGCGGCGTGGAGGTCTGGAATTGCTGAGAACAGGCGGCTTTGCAGTTCTAGATAGGGTGCGGCTAGGGGGGGCAAATCCCTTAAGAGGGCGGCAGTAGCAGCGGGGAAATCGGTATCCTCCAACGCCGCTTGGGCCTGGGCCAAGGGTGATGCCATCCCCGGTTGACAGTCAATCACCCCCACAACGATTTCTTGGTCGAGGATCTGATGGGCATCGACCGAGCGTTGGAGTTGGTAGCGATGGTCAATGTCTAGGTAGCGATCACCCGTGAGCCAGTCCTTGAGTTGTAAGGACTGGACGGCCACCTTTTGACCCAAGCCTTCAGCAGCGCCTTCTCCCTCGTCAACGGTATGGGGATGCGAAGGTACTGGAATCAGGACCGCTTGGAGAGGTTTGAGAGGACTGCCACAGCTTTGGCAAAATCGATTGGAGGAGGGGTTCTCAAACTGACACTGGGGACAGACGAGCATAACCAGAGACCTAGAGACATTGAATCTAGGCAGTCATTTTCAGCGGTGCCATTACCTTATCGCACCCGAGAAAGCAGAAACTAGAAATGGGACAATAACTGAAATCTATGGCCCCACAGGTTTCAACAATTCAATAAAGATATATCGAAATTCTAAGGACTGCCCAATCCTGCTTAATTTCTAGGGCAGTATCAGATCAAAGGTTTCAGGAAATCCCAGGGAATTTCGCACAAACTTTACAAACCTTGCGATCGCGGTTGTTCCCAGGGCATTAGGGCCTGTGGACACTTAATGGGGCAATCCTGGCGGGGTAGGCATTACCACGACTACCCTACTGAAGCAAACTAACACTCTGCTAGGGGACTGGTGCGACAGGATGGTAAGCCTATTTTAGCCTAGGTGTACTAGGGGCTGTAACCACTCCATTGCAAGGAATCTAGCTTTGATTGTCCACAGCCCCTAGTGAATGGCGCTCCTCTGGCGTTAGGAACCGCCATTCGCCGGGGGCCAGCTCGGCCAACCGTAGAGATCCGATAGCGACTCGTACCAAGCGCAGCGTAGGGTAGCCAACAGCAGCGGTCATGCGACGGACTTGTCGATTGCGGCCCTCCCGCAGAGTCAGCTCTAGCCAATAGGTGGGGATGCTCTGGCGATACCGGATCGGTGGATGGCGAGGGGGGAGATCGGGGGGAATGGTAAGCCGTTGCACTTGGGCAGGGCGGGTACGCTGTCCCTGAACCACCACCCCTTGGGTGAGGTGACTGAGGGCATCATCGGTGGGGATACCCTCCACCTGGACCCAATAGGTGCGGGGGTGGCCGTAGGCAGGGTCACTGAGGCGGTGTTGCAGACGGCCATGGTTGGTGAGCAGCAGTAGCCCTTCACTGTCGCGATCTAAACGACCAACGGGATAGATTCCTGGCAGGGGGATGTAGTCCTTAAGAGTGGCGCGATGGCCCTCTGGGCCGGTCTTTAGACCATGGCCTTGACGATCGGTGAACTGGCTAAGAACATCGTAGGGCTTGTGGAAAATTAGATACTGATAGGCACTGGGAACCGGAGGCCGGGGGCCAGATCGGGATGCCCGCTGTGGCTCTCGACAGCGGTGGGGATGACGGGATCTGGAGGGGGCATGATCACCAACCACAGGGGGCCTTGGGCAAAATTTTCAGCGAAAATTGAGGGGCAAATCTGGGACCGGATGAGGCAGGAAGATGAGGCTACCGATAAGGAATGTAACTATTTACTGCAACCTCTTTAAACTCTAGTGGCTAAAGCCTGCGACGGTAGACTAGCTCGATATGCTGATGACTATAGTTTGGTCCTAACCTAAATAGATCATCCTCTTGGAAACTATCCAACTGGATAAGGTCGCCCAACGGGATCGATCACCAACTGGCCATCATTACTCAGGATTTCTCCTATGGATAAGCTACAACGGTATCGTTTTGTTTGCACCTTGACCTTCGGCGACGTGTACGGCCAAATTATTGCGTGGCTGGTCGTCCTGTTCTTGAGTCTGGCAGCGGCTATGGGCTTGATGGGGGCGCGTCAGCCACTCTATGCTCTCGTTTCTGTCGGGTTGGTGCTGGTGCTGTCTTTGCCCTTTTTGCTGTTTGCCTTTGTAACCACCTTGGTAAATCACATTGAGTTTCAAACCATAGATCCTCAGGCTGAGAATCCCCTCGTCCCCTCTAATTCTGCCACCGTGGGTCAGCAGCCCGCCCAAGCTGCTGGATAGACAACCTGTCTGGGCTGGAATAAATTTGATCTAGGCCGTTTCAGAGCAGGTCATGTCTGGGGCGGCCTAGGTTGTGTTGAGCCCCGCTCAGCCTATTCCCACTGAAATGTCCTCCGACTCGGGGATAAAGGGTTTGTCCCGGCAACTGCATGGCTAGGGGCTGTGGACAATCAAAGCCAGATTCCTTGCAATAGGGCGGTTACAGACCCTAGCTTGCTTCAGGAGGGCGGTCGTGGTGATGCCTACCCCGCAAGAGTTTCCCCGTTAATTGTCCCCAGGCCCTAGGTCTAGGCTCGGATCTGGAATGGGAATTTTACAGGCATAGGCTTAGAATCGTTGCGCTGCCGATAGGATTGGGTATTCAATAAAGCATTTCCGGTCATCTTTCAGGGAGAGTCACCATGGGGACTTGGATCAAGGAAACGGACACAGCCATCTACCTGATGCAGGGCGGGTACTGGATCTCACGGATTACGAAGTATCCCTCCAAGACCAACCCCAAGGAGAAGGTGGTGAATATCTCCGGGATGAAAGCCTGGTTTACCCGCTCCGATGCCCCCCAAGCGATGACGGTTGCCTATGACAACGGACCAGAACCCCCGGCCCTGCCGCCCCCACCCCCGGCACCCCCAACCCCTGTGCAATCCATGCCTAATACGACCCTGCCCACCCCATCCACGGAGACCAGTGCCACAGGAGCAATTAATGCGGCAGGGCTAAAATTGATCAAAACCTTTGAGGGCAGAGAGTTGCGGGCCTATCAAGATTCCGTCAAGGTGTGGACCATTGGCTATGGCCATACCTCCATGGCGGGTCCACCAGAGGTCACGCCTAATATGACCATCACGGCTGAGCAAGCGGAGGAGATTCTGAAGCAGGATCTGAGAAAGTTTGAGCAGGGTATCCGCGATCGCGTTAGCGTCACCCTCGACAGCAACCAATTTTCGGCCCTCGTCTCCTTTGCCTTCAATGTGGGTCTGGGAGCCTTTCAAAACTCCACCATGCGCCGTCTGCTCAATAGCAGGGACTACAATGGGGCAGCCAATGAGTTTCCCCGGTGGGTCAAGGCCGGAGGCCAAACACTCCAGGGCTTAGTGCGCCGCCGCAATGCGGAACGCGCCCTATTTCTGGGTCAGAACTACAGCCAGTTTCTCTAGAATCGCGTTCTAGGCAGAGTCGTCGCCGTCCGTTCCCAGTGGAAGTCTGGGAACATCGCCCTCCCGCTGACCTAGGATTCGGGCTGGATTTGGGGCAAAACGCGAGAATAATCTAAGCTAAGTCATAACATTTGTAACCAAGGACATTGGGAATGCCCCACTTACCCCCGTCCACTCCCTTGGCCCCTGAGGCGACCTCTACGACCATCCTAGATCGCCCGGTGAATTCTGGACCGGGGCGGCTAGTCGTGCTGACGGGACCAAGTGGGGTGGGCAAGGGTACTCTATTGCACCGTCTACGGGCCAAGTATCCCGATCTCTATGTGTCCACTTCGGCCACCACCCGATCGCCCCGCCCCGGCGAAGTGCACGCCAAGGACTATTACTTCCTAGATCACCCCACCTTTGAAGGTCTCATTGCCGAGGGGCAGTTGCTGGAATGGGCGGAGTTTGCAGGCAATTATTACGGTACTCCCCGTCAGCCCGTGGAGGAACAGATTCGCCAGGGCCAGCAGGTAATCCTGGAAATTGAACTGGAGGGAGCCCGTCAGGTGGCGAAAACCTGTCCCGATGCACTGCGAATTTTTATCGCGCCCCCCAGTACGGCAGAACTAGAGCGGCGGATTCGGGGCCGGGGTCAAGATACCGATGCCGCGATCGCACGTCGCCTTGCCCGCGCCCCGGTAGAAATTGCTGCTGCTTCTGAGTTTGATGTGCAAATCGTCAATGACGACTGCGATCGCGCTGTTGCGACCCTAGAAGCGATCCTATTTCCCTCGCCCCAGGGCAGTACTTTACCCCGCTAGTGTTCCGTCAGGAAAATTTTGACGGGTCGAAGACCCTCAAAATTTAACCCCAACTAAACGCCAGGGTTTCGGTCACCCGTCAATCATTAATTGACTGAGCACTAGTAATGAATGACCAGTTAGTAATAAAGATTGGACCCATGACTACCGTTAATCGTCGTCGCTTCATTCAGTACGGGGCTTTGTCCTTAGGGGCAGGAGCCTTGGCAGCTTGTGGTGGGGGTACATCGTCTACGGAGGAGGGCACCACTAGCCCATCTGCCCGCGATGAACTGACCGCTATCACCTTTGGTACCAACTGGTATGCCCAAGCCGAACACGGGGGCTTTTACCAAGCAGTGGCCACAGGTATTTATGAAGAATATGGGCTGGAGGTCACGATCCAAATGGGCGGCCCCCAGGTCAACGGCACCCAACTGCTGATGGGGGGAGCGGTGGATTTTTTCATGGGCTACGGCTCCGATGCCATCAAGGCCGTAGAGGAGTCTATTCCCAAGGTCACCGTGGCCTCTATCTTCCAGAAGGATCCCCAAATTCTAGCCGCCCACCCCGATCAGGGCATTGAAACCCTAGAGGATTTGCAGGGCAAACCCATTTATATTTCCGCTGCCGCCAACGTCACCTATTGGCCCTTCCTCACCGCTAAGTATGGCTTTACCGAGGATATGAAACGGCCCTACAACTTCAACCCTGGACCCTTTTTGGCGGATAAAACTTCGGCTCAGCAGGGATACCTCAGCTCTGAACCATTGGCCATTGCCAAGGAAGGAGGATTTGAGCCCGTTGTCTTCTTGCTGGCGGACTATGGCTACGATCCCTACTCCACCACTATTGAGACGAGAGTAGAGTTGGTGGAGCGCGATCCCGATCTGGTGCAGCGATTTGTAGATGCTTCGATCAAGGGCTGGTACAGCTACCTAGAGGGGGATCCGAGTCCCGCCAATGCTTTAATCAAGGCGGCCAACCCGGAGATGAACGATGACCAAATTGCCTATGGGATTGAAAAGATGAAGGAGTACGGCATTGTGATGTCGGGGGATGCAGAAACCCTGGGCATTGGAGCCATGACCGCAGAGCGCTGGCAGTCCTTCTTCAATACCATGGCAGCGGCGGGGATCTTTAGCGCCGATACGGACTATACCCAAGCGTTTACCCTGGATTTTGTGAACAAGGGCGCTGACTACTATCAGGGCTAACCCCACGCCCGTGTGTTGCTGATTAGATGATTAGATGAACTATCCTTAACACTCCCCCCGTAACACTCCCCTATGTTGCCGTCTCCCGCGATCGCCTACTGTGTAAACACATCTTGGCCCTCACCGCCAAGCCCTATCGGGCAGGCTAAGCCTTTCTCGAATGCCCTTAGGCTATACAGTCCCTCACCCAAAAATGGGGGAGGGGGAGGCCGAATAAAACTTTCCGGTCCCCCTTCTCCCTCCCTGAGACCGTAGGACGTGCGTAGCAGGGGCATAGCCTGACGGCATCAAGAAAGGGGAATGTAGAGCTTGCTCGTTCCGCAGGGTGGGGCAAGCCCTGTCCACAAGGGTTTCAGGACTTATGTATACACGGCAGCCCGCGATCGCACTTCATCAGGTCCATAAGGTCTATAACAACGGCACTGTAGCCCTAGAGGGGATAGATCTGGCCGTGCAGCCGGGGGATTTTATCAGCTTAGTGGGGCCATCGGGCTGTGGCAAAAGTACGGTACTGCGACTGATTGCCGGATTGGGGGAACCCTCCCAGGGCAGTTTGCAATGGGGATTGACAGACAGTGATGGTCAGGGGGAAGCCCAGAAAGGCCAGCGCCGACTGGCCTTTGTGTTTCAAGATGCAGCTCTGATGCCCTGGGCCACCGTGGTAGACAATATCCATCTCCCGTTGAAGTTGAAGGGTAAGGCTCTGCGGACCTGTCGCAGTGAGATTCAACAGGTGATTCAGCTCGTCGGCCTCCAGGGCACCGAAGGCAGCTATCCCCGCCAGCTTTCGGGCGGCATGAAAATGCGGGTCTCCATAGCCCGCGCCTTGGTAATCCAGCCCCATCTACTCCTTATGGACGAACCCTTTGGGGCGCTGGATGAAATGACCCGCAGCCGCCTCAATGCCGATATCCTGCACCTCTGGGAACAGTATCAGTGGACCGTAGTCTTCGTCACCCACAACATCTATGAGGCGGTGTACCTCTCCAATCGGGTGGTAGTAATGGCGGCCAATCCAGGGCAGATTGTGGCGGAGGTCGCCATTGAGGAACCCCACCCTCGCAATGAAGACTTCCGGACCTCCCCCCGGTTTAACGAGTATTGTCGGGAGATTTTAGCTCATCTCACCGCCGCCGAAGTAGAGACTCATCCTTCTGCCTTGCTGTACTAGTGCTCGACAGCATAAATAGCTCACCTACATAAATAGCTCACCTATTTGATAGGGCAGAAGCCCTCGTCTCACGAGGAATTCCTTTTGACCCTTCTGCCTGCTACGCACGGGCAAAGCCCTACATCCTTCTGCCTTCATCCTTCTGCCAGCCCCAGCACTTGGCCACAGTCTTGGGCAATGGCCCATTCCTCTTGGGTGTGGATTACTAAGACCCGTACCGGGGAGTTGGCGGTGGCAATATCTTGGTCGATTTGCGATCGCGCTAGCTTCTCCTGCGCCAAACGCACCCCCAGAAATCCCAACCCCTCACAGGTAGCCTGCCATATCTGGGGACTATTTTCCCCAATACCTGCCGTGAACACTAGGGCATCGAGTCCCCCTAGACTAGCCATCATCGCCCCAACATGGCGGCGCAGGCTGTGGATAAAGACCTCAGTGGCCAACTGGGCCTGGGCGTTGCCCGCCGCTGCCGCCGCCAGCACCTCCCGCTGATCATTGGAAACCCCTGAAATACCCTTGAGGCCAGATTCATGATTGAGCAGGTGATCCAAGTCATCCACCGTAGTCCCCTGGCGCAGCAGGTAGATCAGCAAACCGGGATCCACCGATCCCGATCGACTGCCCATCATTAGTCCCTCTAGGGGGGTAAAGCCCATAGTGGTATCTACGCTAATGCCCCCCCGCACCGCCGCTAGGGAGCAGCCGTTGCCCAGGTGGCAGGTGACGAGACGCAGGTCAGCTAAGTCTCGCCCTAACATCGCCGCCGCTCGTTGGGCCACATAGCGGTGACTAATGCCGTGGAAGCCGTAGCGGCGAATTCCCTGATCTCGCCATCGGTAGGGGCCGGGGTAGGTGGCGGCAGCGGCGGGCATTTGGGCATGGAAGGCAGTATCGAACACGGCCACTTGGGGACAGTGGGGCAGCACTGTCCCCAGCACCTCGATTCCCTCTAGATTGGCGGGGTTATGGACCGGAGCCAAGGGAATCAGGTCACGGATTGCAGCGATGACCGTGGGGGTAATCTGCACACTCTGCTGGTAACGATCGCCCCCATGCACCACCCGGTGCCCTACGGCTTGAATATCCTGGGCATCACTCAAAACGGCACAGGGGCCAGTCCAGAGATGGTTGAGCAGGTGTTGTAATCCCGTAGCGCGATGGTCTAAAGACCGGCCCAGAGGGCCATTGCATCCCGCCAGGATTTCCCGGTGCTGCCCTGAGGCAAGGGTCACCGTCAAGGCCACTTGCTCCCCAGGCGCAGTCCAGTCTAACTGCCCCCGCCAAAGGGGTTGGGCTCCCTGGGCTAGGTCAAATAAAGCGACCTTGTGGCTACTTGACCCAGCATTGATAACTAGAATGGCCATGGGATTTGGGGGGGTGCGCTCATTGTTTCGCTCCGATCCTACCGTTGCCATGCCTGCCAAAGAACATAGACGACCAGGACCATGAGCAGGGATCGAAACAGTAACGTCACGACTGGGTCCGGCAGCTTGGGAAGGGTGCGGGTGCTGAGTTGGGCGCTGATGAGGCCCCCCAGACCTAGGACAATTCCCGCCGGCCACACCACATTGCCTCGTAGGGCATGACCTGTGGTGGCCGCGATCGCAGTTATGACAATCACCCCCAAACTGGTCTGAATTGCCCGCTTGATGGGTTCCCCCAGCAGCAGCATTTGCAGAGGAACCATAATCACCCCACCGCCAATACCAAATATCCCCGCCAGTAGACCCGCCGTGCCCCCTGTCAGCAGCCCCGCCACCGTGGGATTCATCTTGACGGGATTCATTGGGGCCGAGGGCTCTGCCGCCGTCGCCGTCAAGGCTTGGAGAGCGAGGCGCTTGCGTACCCCCACCAAGTAAATATTTAGCAGCAGCAGTAGGGCAAAAGCCACCAGCAGCCAGCGGGCAGGAAGATAATCGGCAATCAGCACACCGAATTGGGCCGTGACGATGGCGGGTAAGCCCAGCAGCGCAACTTGCTGGAAGTTCAGATAACCCATGCGCCAGTTTTGGAAACTGCCGGAGGCGGAGGTAATGATAATGGCCAAGCTGCTAGTGGCCACGGCCTGAATCGGTTCATAGCCCAGGGTGACCAGGATCGGCACCAGCACTGTGCCGCCGCCAATCCCCAGGAGTCCTGCCAACACCCCCGCCAATAGCCCTGAGACCAGAAGATACCCTAAGCCCATGACGGTCATCTTGGTTTTCCTACATCAGGCGATTATTTACTGTGAAACCATACCGCAATTACAACCGTAATTAGAGTCAACTGTAGGTCACACTCAAAACGAGCACTGTTCCTATCCCTAAAGGTTTTTTGCTATGGCCGGTCCAAAAGCGGATCAAAAAAAGTCGGTGTTGGAAGAGTCTCTGACCTTTAACTATTCCCTACCGGGAAGCCCCATCGGCACCCTCAATATTCCAGCAGATGCTCTACCGACGGAAGTGGTTTTGATCGAATATGACCCCCAGCAAGCGAGTTGCCATCTCCTAGCAACCCCCGCTGAGGCGCTGCCCTATTTAGAGCCTGAGGGGGTGGCCTGGGTCGATGTGCGGGGGCTGGGCACCGAATCAACCCTGCGTCAGTTGGCCCAGGTGTTTAATCTGCATCCCCTAGTGCTGGAGGATGTGGTGAATGTCCCCCATCGCCCCAAGGTGGAGTTTTACGACGATCAACTATTGCTGATTTTGCACATGGCCCGCCCTGCGGACCAAGGCTATCACTTTTTGACAGAGCAGGTCAGTTTTGTCCTCCGTCCCCAGGTTCTGCTGACGTTTCAGGAGGAAAGTTTGTGGGATTGCTTTGATCCAATCCGCGATCGCATTCGCCGTGATCTTGGAGATATGCGGAAGCAAGGGGTAGCCTTTCTGGCCTACACCCTAATTGACAACATTGTGGACGGCTTTTTCCCAATTCTAGAAGCCTACGGAGAATATATTGCCCTGTTAGAAGATGAGGTCGTAACCGCTCCCACCCATCACACCCTGACCAAAATTCACGAGCTACGGCGAGGGCTTCTGGTGTTGCGGCGTTCAATCTGGCCCCAACGGGCGGTGATTAACACCCTGATTCGAGATGGGGGAGATTGGATTCCCCCAGAAGTGCGGATTTATCTGCAAGATTGCTACGACCATATGGTACAAATACTCGACATTTTGGAAACCTACCGCGAGATTTCCTCTAGCCTGACGGACGTATATCTCTCCTCCGTCAGTAATCGCATGAATGAAGTAATGAAACTGTTGACGGTGATTTCCACGATTTTCATCCCCCTGACCTTCATCGCCGGGGTGTACGGCATGAACTTCAATCCCGAATCTTCCCCGTTGAATATGCCGGAACTGAACTGGGCCTGGGGCTATCCCTTCTGTCTGGGAGGTATGGCCGCGATCGCGATCGTCCTAGTGATCTTTTTCTGGCGACAGGGATGGTTCCAGAACTTCGCTGCCCCATCCTCAACCTTGAAGCCCTAACTTGAAACCCTAAGAGAATGCCCAGGACCAGTGGTCCCCGTCTCTCGCTTGCAAGTCTCTGGTAGGATATCGGTGATTTTTCGCCATCGCTTCCTATCCCATGGACATCAAACGTCTGATCCGCGATATCCCTGACTTTCCCAAGCCGGGGATTTTATTTCGCGACATTACCCCACTGCTGGCGGATAGTGAAGCGCTACGCCACACCATCGATCTATTAGCGGCCCAATGTGCTGAATTTGAAGCCAACTACATCGTCGGCATTGAATCACGGGGATTTATGTTTGGCGTCCCCCTCGCCTGCCAAATGAAGGTGGGATTTGCACCCGTGCGAAAACCAGGGAAACTGCCCGCCGCCATCTACAGCGCCGAGTATGCCTTAGAGTACGGCAGCGATCGCGTAGAACTACACCAGGATGCCTTCCCCACTGGCAGTCGGGTGCTGATTATCGACGACCTGATTGCCACCGGGGGCACCGCTGCCGCCACCGCCGCCCTAATTACCCAAGCGGGCGGCACCGTAGCGGGATATGGGTTCGTCATTGAACTTCTGGCTCTAGAGGGACGGAAAAAACTCCCAGAGGCTCCCATCGTCAGCTTGGTGCAGTATTAATAAAGGGGTATCAACTCAAAGCGGGACAAATCTCCTGGGGAGGAGTCAGAATTCAGTACTCTCCTGGATTCTGGCTCCTAACTCCTGAATTCCTCGGAGCCAATATTATCTCGGCTTACTTATATCTCGGCTTACATTGATACCCTAATAACGCAACCGTAGAGTGCTGTTAGCGAAGCATAACGCACCAATAACGTACCAGCACAGATGATTTCCGCCTTAACATAGTCACAAGCCTGCCGGTAAAGATGCAACCCCCAGCATGACCCCAACCCCCACGACCCGACCCACGCGATCGCCCGTTGAAGTCTGGCAATTGGCCCAGGCGGTGCTCACGAGTGAAACCAGCCTCTACATCGTGAAGCGGGTCATGCAGGCATTGTTGACCCTCTTGCTGGCCTCAGCCTTTAGTTTTTTTATTATTCAGCTCTCACCGGGAGACTTTTTAGACCTGTATCGTCAAAATCCTCAGGTTTCCCCAGAAACCATTGAGCAACTAGAGCAGCAGTTTGGCCTAGATCGTCCCCTCTGGGTGCAATACACCCGCTGGCTGGAGCAAATCGTGCTCCATCTCAACTTTGGTCAAAGCTTTGCCTACCAGCGCCCCGTGGCAGAGGTGCTGGCAGAGCGCATTCCCAATACCCTACTGCTGTCCTTTTCCTCCATTGTGCTCACCTGGGCCATCGCCATGCCTCTGGGCATCATTGGCGCAGTGCGTCAAAATCAACTGCTAGACCGAGTACTACGGGTTTTCAGCTACATCGGCCAGGGCATTCCCACCATCATCACTGGACTGCTGCTGCTGTTCTTTGCCCAGAGCACCGCACCCCTGTTCCCTGTTGGGGGACGCACCAGTATTAACCACGATGACCTCACCTGGTTTGGCCAGATTTTGGATATTGGCTGGCACCTGATTTTGCCGACCCTAGCCCTCAGTGTCACCAGCTATGCCGGTCTCCAGCGGATTATGCGGGGGCAACTCCTGGATGTCCTGCGGCAGGACTATATTCAAACCGCCCGCGCCAAGGGTCTGCCAGAAAATCGGGTGATTTATGTCCATGCCCTACGCAATGCCATCAACCCCATGATTACCCTGCTGGGGTTTGAGTTTGCCAGCCTATTGGGGGGGGCGTTTATTACCGAAAACTACTTCAACTGGCCGGGACTGGGGCGGTTGATTTTGCAGGCGGTGCAGGCCCAAGATCTGTACCTGGTCATGGCTAGTCTGATGATGGGGGCAACCATGTTGATTATTGGCAACCTGCTGGCGGATATTGCCCTGACCGTAGTGGATCCCCGGATTCAGCTTTCGGAGATGAATTAATCCATGTAGGGTGGGCACTGCCCACCATTGCCAAGGGGTTCTGAACAAAAGACGTTTTCCAGAGATCCCCTTAATCCCTGTCACCGAGTCCAGTTCTGCTATGTATTCCCAGGTCTATTACCTCCTCCGGTCCAAGCAGGATGGTCGCCATCTAGCGGCTCGTACTGGAGAGGAGGGGGCGGCTCAAACCTTTTTGCTCCTGTTTGGGGCAGACCATGAGGCGTTGACCTACCTCAGCACCCATGCCCCTGAGGCTCGCGATCGCTTTGCCCTGGAATCGGTTTCGGCCTACCAGCTCAAGGATTTACTCAAGCGCTGGGGGTTTAGGGGAGTGGGCCTGGTACGCGACCCCGTGACCCCCATGGTCGATTTCCTAGAGCAGGGTCAGGCCCTATTTCTCTAGCTGGTCCTCTAACTGGTCGTGATAGAGACTGTGGACCAGATTTTCCAATTTTTCTTCTGAGAGACAATCCGATAGCGCTGCCATCACATCCACCAAGCGGGCTGCCGACTCCCCTAGGGTGGGGCTCAGACCCCAAACATCCTGCACCCACTCTTCCGCTGAACCATCGGGGAAGATCATGCGGGCCAGGAGTTGTTGGGATTCGCTGTGGGAAAGGGCCATGGGCAGAGGGATTGTCTTAATGACTTAGGGTCTTAATCCTTAATTGTCGGGATGGGACGCTGGTCCCTCGGTAGCGCGGGGGACCAGGGGATCGACGAGCACAATCGGAATGCTGCGACCTAATCTTTGGCCATCCTGGGCCTGCATCATGCGGCTGGCTTGGGCTGGGTCAAAGTAGCGGTCAAATTCCGCCTGGAGTTGGGCCGTTGTTCCTTCCGATTCAGCCACTGCTGCCTGCACTTTTTGGAGGGTTTGGCGCTGGACTTGGTGGTAGGGCACTAACCGAACTAGGGTAGACAAGGCCACTAAGCTAATGCCCAAATTCACCGTCAAGCGGATAGTCATTTCCCAGGCCAAGGCTCGGTGGGCTTGGGCTGCGGAGCGCGAGGGTCTGCGACCGGCCAAAGGCAATCGCGCCTTCACTCGGGGCTGGGCAGGCCGGGGCCGCCGCTGGGGGGACTGGACAGGTACCAAGTCTGGGAGGGGCTGGGGTAAGCTCATGGGCACCTCTAGATGGAAAACTCACCCCTCGACATTGGGCGAGCCTGCCATAGAATAGCCTCAATTATGGGATAAAACCACAAGAATTGAGAAAAAAAGCGATGGATTTGCATCCCACCTCCGATCCCCACCATGCTCCCGATAAAAATCTCCCGATAAAAAGCCGCCCCGAGGAAACCCCTGGGGCGGCACTGAACTTGAATTGAGATCGAATGTACTGTCGAACGCCACAGAGGGACGCCCGACTGGCCCCGGTTGGTCCCCTACTTGTAAAGCTCAGTGGACAGTCGGAATGCCAATACGCCGGGAATTAGCGCGATCGCAAGGGCAATGAAAATCTGAGTATCGGATAACGCCATAGTTATCAATCCTTTCTATTGAGCGACTGATCGACATTGAAGGCTTCCCTGGGGAAGCTGAGTCCAATTTTTCCCTATCTCCCGACCTTTCAGCCCTATCTCTAGGGCAACTGTTACACAGCGTAACTTTGCCCAGGGAGAAAGAGGGCAGGCCAAAATAGGGGGAGCCTGCTGTTATTGTTCCTGGTTTTTCTTAAACTTCAAAATGTCATCTTCGTCACTATTGCCGGGGCTAGCATGGAGTAAACCTGCAATACAGCGCTTTGATGGCATTCCCTGACATTTGCCATGCCTCGGCCATTGCTCCCTAGTCCCTGATCTGACTGAATCATGTTCTTCCCCTAAGTTCCTCCCCTAAATTGAACCTGCGTGGCCCTGTGATCGATTCCTCTCTGTCTGAAAGCCCCCAAGTTGCCCCCTTTGATCGTCAACTCAAGCGGCTCCAACGCGATGTCCTGCGGATGGGTGCGCTAGTTGAAAATTCCTGTCTCCTAGCCCGCAGTGCCCTCTGCGATCGCAACCTCGAAGCCGCCCAACAGCTCAAGGTTCACGATAAGCGCATCGACCAGTTCTACCGTCAGATCGAACTCGACTGCGTCAACCTGTTAACCGAGCCCCGACCCGCCACCCAAGGGCTGCGCCACATCAGCGCCTTCATGCAGTTGATTCGCGATCTAGAACGCATCGGCGACTATGCCAAGGACATCGGCGAAGTCGCGATTAAACTCTTTCCCTACCCCGTCCATCCCTGTATGCAGCCGATCCAAGTGATGCTTGACCGCTGCCGCTCCATGGTAGCCCTCAGCCTCGTCGCCCTATCGGATCTAAATGCCGAAATTGGGTTGGATATTAAAGAAAAAGACGATGCGGTCGATGACGACTACGATGCCCTCTACGATCAACTGGTCCATCCCGACAACCCGATTGAGAATGTAGAAACCGTTGTATTACTAGTACTCGTCATCCGCTACTTAGAGCGGGTGGCAGACCACGCCACCAACATTGGTCGTCGCATCGCCTATGTTGTAACGGGCGAGCGCACCTAGAGTAGGGTATATTTGGTATCGGCCTCCGGCTTCCCAGCCTGCTGATTCATGCTGGGTTGTTATCTGGATGTGGGCTGCTACCCGTGGCACGTGAGCGGAATCATAGAACTGGCCTACCCTTAGGTTAAAGATCTGCAAGCTTAAAGATCTGCCTGTTCACTACCCCCTGCCCCGTCAATTCGCCCCAATTTGCACCGATAAGGATCACTCGCTACATGAACTTTTCGATTGCTGCCCTGCTGGCTAATTTCACCGAAGACAAAAGCGTTACCCTCAAGACCCTCCAAAAAAAGCTCCACTGTGAGGATGAAACCAGTATTCGAGAGCTACAGATTGCCGTAGACGCCCTAGAACGTATCGGGGTTTTGGCAAAGGAGCGGGGTAAATACCAGCGAGTGACGGAGGATGGGGTTGTAGAAGGTAAGCTCCGCTGCTCTAGCAAAGGGTTTTGCTTTGCCATCCAAGATGATGAAGCCGCCGACGATATCTACGTCCGTGAGAGCCAGTTGAATACGGCTTGGAACGGCGATCGCGTTTTGGTGAGGGTGACCAAGGAAGGGAGTCGTCGCCGTAGTCCCGAAGGAGAGGTCCATCTGATTCTAGAGCGGGCCAACGCCTCGGTGCTGGCGCGGGTTAAGACCGAGAAAGATACCTTCCAAGCCGTCCCCCTAGACGACCGCCTCCTCTTTGAGCTGGCCCTAGAGGGGGAACCAGCGTTGCTCAAGGAAGCCGTTGATCAACTGGCCCATGTCGAGGTCGTGCGTTATCCCCTCGGCCAACATCCCCCCCAGGGTAGAGTGGCCCAGATTCTCGGCAGCGACGCCGAAGCCTCCTCCGATCGCGATATTGTTTACTGCAAACATGACCTGCCCCGCAGTTTTACCGAGGCTGTGCTCGCGGAGGCTGCGACCCTCTCCGATCAGGTTGGCAAAGCCGCGAAGGATCGCATGGACCTGCGCGATCGCCTCACCCTCACCATCGACGGTCCCGATGCCCGAGTCATTGATGATGCTCTCACCCTAGGCAAGGACGACGACGGCAACTGGCAACTCGGCGTCCATATTTCCGATGTCAGCCACTATGTCCCCCTCCATTCCCAGATTGACCAAGAAGCCTTCAAGCGAGGCACCTCCGTCTACCTGGGGGATGAAGTCATTCCGATGCTGCCCGACCCCCTCTCGGGAGCCCTCTGCTCCCTACTGCCGGGGGAAGATCGCCTTACCCTATCGGTTTTGGTCACCCTGAATCCCGATGGTGAGGTGCTGTTCTTCGAGATTCAGCCCACCGTACTGCGGGTAGACCATCACCTCAACTACAACCAAGCTCAAGGCATTCTCGCCCGCGAATTCCCCGAGGAGTTAGAAAAACTTGGGGTCACCCCAGCGGAATTGGAACCTTTTCAGCCCATCCATGACCTCTTGGAGGATCTCTTCACCCTCAGTCAAGCAGCACGCTACCAACGCATGTCCCGAGGATCCTTTGAGCTGAACCTGCCGGAACACGAGTTCCCCGATGATGCAGAAGAAGCCCTAGCCTCCTACGCTTCTCCTAAATTCCAGTACGACGACGAGGGACTGTTGGGAGTAATGGTGGTGTCTTCCCTCCTGCCCGCTCGCATGGTAGTGACGGAATTCACCCTCTTAGCCAATCAGCTTGTCGCTTCCCATCTTCAGTCGTTGGGGGTACCCGCCATCTATCGCCTCCATCGTCCCCCCAATGTGGCGGATGTGCAGGAGCTGATCAAGCTGGCGGAAAATATGGACATCCAGCTCGAATTGGCGGATCCCGAAACCATCACCCCCGCTGACTACCAACGCTTCACTCAGCAGTTCGCTGCTTCCCAGTCGGAAAAGATCCTCACCTATCTGTTGTTGTCTACCTTTAAGCCCGCCTTCTACGCCGCCCAAGCTGGGGGACATTTTGGCTTGGCCCTGGAGGATGGCTATGCCCATTTCTCTTCGCCGACACGGCGCTACCCTGACCTCATGGTGCATCGGGTACTCCATGCTGTGTTTGAAAAGGGGCGCGATCGCAGATCCACCCGCTCCAAAGACGGGGTCAACCTGCGCCACAGCAGTTGCCATGGTCAGATCAACTGGAATGTTCTCCCCCCCGATCTCCACCACGAGCTAGAAGACTACATCCAGCGCATCACAGGGCCGCTGACAGAGCGAGAACGTCTTGCCCAGGATGCAGAGTCAGATCTAGAGGGGCTAAAGAAAGCCGCCTTCATGCGAGACCATACCGGTTCCGTCTTCCACGGTCTGATCACCGGGGTCCAGTCCTACGGCTTCTTTGTGGAGATTGAAGAATTATTAGTAGAAGGGTTAGTGCATGTCAGCTCCCTCAAAGACGACTGGTATGAGTACCGTTCCCGTCAGCAAAAGCTGGTAGGCCGCAAGAATCGTCGCCAGTTCCGCCTGGGGGATCGGGTTGAGGTCCAAGTCAAGAACGTAGACTACTACCGCCAGCAGATTGACCTAGTTGCTGTCGGTGGGGGCAGTGAAGCCGACGAGGATGACGATGAGGGCGATGAGGACTTCAACGGCAATGGCCATCCTGGGGATGACTACGAGCCCGATGTAGACAGCCAGGATGAATCGGAATAAGCCTGTTCCCGCTAAAGCCCTGCCCCTCACCCTGGGGGTGACTGGGGCTTCCGGCCTGATCTATGCGGTGCGCGCCCTCAAATTCCTCCTAGAGGCCCAGATTCCGGTGGAGTTGGTGGCATCTCGGGCGACCTACCAAGTCTGGAAAGCGGAGCAAAATCTCCAGATGCCGGGGGAACCCGATGCCCAGGCGGAGTTTTGGCGGGCTCAGGCAGGGGTACCCCAACAGGGCTCTCTCCGCTGCCATCCCTGGGGGGATGTCGGAGCCACAATTGCCAGCGGCTCCTTTCGCACCCTGGGCATGGTGATTTTGCCATGCAGCATGAGCACCGTGGGCAAGCTGGCAGCGGGCCTTAGTTCAGACCTGTTGGAACGGGCGGCAGATGTGCAACTCAAGGAGCGCCAACCGCTGGTGCTGGTCCCCCGCGAAACCCCCTTCAGCTTGATTCACCTGCGGAATCTCACCACCCTGGCGGAGGCCGGAGCCCACATTGTTCCCGCCATCCCCGCCTGGTACCACCAGCCTGAGACGATTCTGGACTTGGTGGACTTTGTCGTAGCCCGCGCCCTAGATTACTTTCACCTGGACTGTGTGCCCCTGCGCCGCTGGCAGGGTTCCAACCCCGAAGATGACCTTCCAGGATGACCTCCCCTGGTACCGCAAGGCATAAGGATGCAAGGGGATTCCAGGGAACACAAGGGTTCCACTGGGCATAGATACTGTGTTAGCGCCTCAGCAGGCTTGGCCCTGAGGCGCTAACACAGTATCTACGCAGACTCACAAAGGTAAAGACTCTTTATCCGGCAAGGGTTTGAGGGTTGGGCGAAGTCGTATGTCTTTCAGACAGGCTGCGCCAACATGCAATGGCTCCCCCAGGGAGCAAGCGCGATCAGCGGAGCGGGTACGTTATTTTCCTGCGAGTCCCTTAGGGCCTGTGGACAATTAACTCAGAGGGCCGTATCGTGGCCTTGCCCACGGTGCCCTTCAGGGAGAGTTGGACTGTAAAGAACCCCTGCCCCTATTCCCTTTGACAAGCTCAGGGAAAGGGGACAGAGACAGGGGTTTTTATACCTGGGAATAGGTTTAGGGCGTGGAGAGAACCTCTATACGAACAGGGCCGACACCAGCTCGATCTAGGCCAATTTCCCGCGCAGCACCAGCGGAGAGATCGAGAATACGTCCGCCACTAAAGGGGCCGCGATCATTGATGCGGACTACCACTTGACGGTTGTTGTTGACGTTGGTGACTCGAACCACAGTGCCAAAGGGCAGCGTGCGGTGGGCAGCAGTGAGGGCGTTTTGGTTAAAGACCTCACCGTTGGCAGTGCGGCGACCATGGAAACCGGGTCCATACCAGGAGGCCCGTCCAGTGACCACGGAGACCACATTCCAGTTAGAGGTGGAATCTGTAGCGGTAGGTTGGCCTTCGACGGATTGAAGGGGATCTGCGCCCCCCAAGAGGCGGCGGAGGCGGTTGGTGGCTTGGAGCGCATCCATGCCCTCGTTATTCGTGGTGTCTGGCAGCATCACTGTCTCGTCCACGGTGACGAGGTCATCATCAGCTAGGGCGATGACGTAGGTTTCTTGGTCTGCATCCCAGCGGACGGAGATGGCGGTGGCATCTCCCTCGGCTTGGTGAAAGGCTTCAATCAGAGCTGCGATCGCGGTGGCTTGCACAACTGGATCGGCATCGACAGTAGCGGTGTCTGTGGCTAAATCTGGGGCTGCGGTGGCCTTGGTATCGCTGAGGGTGGCTAGCTCGGAGCCAATGAAGGTCAGGACCGGAATGTTCTGAACGTAAAGAGTCGCGGCCTGACGATCGTCGAGGGGGTGGGAAATGACAATAACAAGGTCAGCGGAACGACGGGACAGAGTCCGAATTTCAGGGTTTGCAGCGGTCTCGGATGGGAGCGTTTCAGCCCCTGCGTTCTCGGACAAATTCTCTAGAGACAGATCGGAAAGAGCACTATCGGGTGAGGCAGTGTCAGGGAACACATCGGCGGTGTCAGGGTTGAGGTGGAGCAGTTCTTCAAGTCTGTCAACTTGCTGAGCATGGCTGGGCAAGGCAGCGCCGACGGCAGATACAAACACCGCAGCGGTCAGACTGTGAAACAAGCGTTGATGCATAGGGGTAACCAAATTCAACAATCCGGGCTGAGAGGGTGGGGGCCGTCCCCGATTCGGTCTGGCAAGTCATTAACAATTGCCATCTCATACCTGCCCTCTCATACCCGCTTTAACTTCACTCTGTGCAATGTTTTTTGAACGACTAGAACCCTACCACGAAGGTTCTGGGTTGGGGATCCGGGCAACAGGTGAGGCGGGGATCGAAAAACAGGGATTTAAGTTCCCTTTACAAATCTCAAAATCCCACGGGGTAAGCATCCTCGATTTTTTATTCGGGACCATAAGAGAGAAAATATGTTTTGAGATTGTTATCTGTTTTGTGTTTGACTTTCGTAAAAGTAATCATTCAGGTCAGGATCTCGGGGTCTTTTTTCATCAAAACCTGACTGGACTATGCAACTTCACCCATAGTCACTGGAGACGAGAAAACGCCACGATACCCGGTCTAGGATCGAAATTCTGGAGCAGTTGGGCTGCTACTACAGCAGCAGCCAATATCGTTAAGCCTGGAACGAACAAGGGGCTTAAGCCCCTTGTCCTAACCTGGATGGCCACTGCCATACCTAAACTTCTCCTCAAATCCCCATACAAAAATTCTCCATATATATAGACAATGGGGAACGCACTGATGAGGTAGGGCGATGGATTACCGGGATGCGGGGGTAGATGTAGTGGCGGGACGGGCCTTTGTGGACCGAATTCGAGACATGGTGGCCAGTACCTACCGCCCCGGTGTGCTGGGGGGATTGGGGGGCTTCGGCGGCTGTTTTCAGCTCCCCACGGGGTATCAGGAACCCGTGCTGGTTTCTGGCACCGATGGGGTCGGGACCAAGCTCAAGGTGGCCCAGGCCCTCAATCGCCACGACACCATCGGCATTGATCTGGTCGCTATGTGTGTCAATGATGTCCTTACCAGCGGGGCCGAACCCCTCTATTTTTTGGATTACTTGGCCACCGGAAAACTGGCCCCGGACCAACTGGCGGGGGTGGTGGCGGGGGTGGCGGCGGGCTGTCGGCAGGCGGGCTGTGCCCTGCTGGGGGGCGAAACGGCGGAGATGCCCGGTTTCTATGGTCCAGGGGAATATGATTTGGCGGGATTCTGTGTTGGCATTGCGGAAAAAACTGCTCTGCGGGATGGTTCTCAGGTAGCCCTTGGGGATGTTGCGATCGCACTACCCAGTACCGGCATCCACAGCAATGGCTATAGCCTTGTCCGCAAGATTATGGCGGAGGCCCCCCGCGATGGAGCCAGTTCCGGCTATGACTGGGCAGACTGTCCGCCACTGCTCCATGGGGTTTCCCTGGGGGATGCCCTGCTGACGCCAACCCAGATCTACGTTCAACCCGTCCTCGCGGCCCTCAAAGCCCAGCTTCCCCTCCACGCGATGGCCCATATCACCGGGGGCGGCCTGCCGGAAAATCTCCCTCGCTGTCTCGGCCCCGGCCAGTCCATCGCCCTACAGCCAGGAAGCTGGCCCATTCTGCCCATTTTTGACTGGCTGGCAGCGGCGGGGCCGGTCGCCCCCGAAGCCCTGTACGACACCTTCAACATGGGGGTGGGCTTTGTGTTGCTGGTGCCGCCAGAAAGTTGCGATCGCGTTATTGCCTTCTTTGCTGACCAGGGCACAGCCGCCTACGCCATTGGCGAAGTCATCTCCGGCGATGGGCAAGTGCAGGGCATCCCCTTGAGCAAAGATTACGTCTCTGGAGACTCTGACCCCATGCCCCTAGGGCGTGGGGACCATTAACGAGGACATCCTTGCGGGGTAGGCATGAACACGCCCGCCCTACTGAATCAAGCTAGGGGCTGCAACCACCCGATAACAAGCAATCTGGCTTTGATTATCCACAGCCCCTAGGGCGTGGGGACCATTAACGAGGACATCCTTGCGGGGTAGGCATGAACACGCCCGCCCTACTGAATCAAGCTAGGGGCTGCAACCACCCGATAACAAGCAATCTGGCTTTGATTATCCACAGCCCCTAGGGCGTGGGGACCATTAACGAGGACATCCTTGCGGGGTAGGCATGAACACGCCCGCCCTACTGAATCAAGCTAGGGGCTGCAACCACCCGATAACAAGCAATCTGGCTTTGATTATCCACAGCCCCTAGAATAGGGGCGACCCCCTAGACCCCAAACAGGAGAAATTTCCCTTGAAATCCCAAGTCCCCAGTTGGCAGCCGATTGTCCTAGCCTTTTTCGCACTCATCGTGCTGGCAGTCGGCTCCAGTAGCTTTGTCATCGTCAATCCCGGACAGGCCGGCGTCCTCAGCATCCTCGGCAAAGCCCAGGACGGCCCCCTAATGGAAGGCGTCCACTTTAAGCCCCCCATCATCTCCAATGTGGATGTGTATGACGTGACGGTACAAAAATTCGAGGTTCCGGCCCAAAGCTCCACGAAGGATCTTCAGGATCTCACCGCCAGCTTTGCCATCAACTTCCGCCTAGACCCCAGCGAAGTGGTCACCATTCGTCGGACCCAAGGCACCCTAGCCAATATTGTCTCCAAGGTAATCGCCCCCCAAACCCAAGAATCCTTCAAAATCGCAGCGGCACGGCGCACGGTAGAAGAAGCCATCACCCAACGCACCGCCCTCAAGGAAGACTTTGATACTGCCCTGGGTTCTCGCCTAGAGAAGTACGGCATCATTGTCCTCGATACCAGCGTGGTGGATCTGAAATTCTCGAAGGAATTTGCCAAGTCAGTAGAAGACAAGCAAATCGCCGAGCAGCGGGCTCGCCGCGCCGTTTATGTGGCCCAAGAGGCAGAGCAGGAAGCCCTGGCAGAAATCAACCGAGCCAAGGGTCGGGCCGAAGCCCAGCGCCTGATCGCCGAAACCCTCAAGGCCCAAGGCGGTAAACTCGTCCTACAAAAGGAAGCCATCGAAGCTTGGCGAGAAGGAGGTGCCCAGATGCCCAGGGTGCTGGTCACCGGCAGCGATTCCGGCAGTGTTCCCTTCCTCTTTAACATTGCCGATTCTGATAAGAATTAGCCATCTCCCGCCTGTCGAAACGCGCTTTACTCTGCCATTGAGCGAGGGACGGCAGGCGGATATCGGAGGCTAACCCCACCTGAGCCAGGGCTTGAATTAACCAAAATGTGGGATCAGGTCGCAAGCTCACCCGATAGCCGTCATGGCTAAAGCCATGGCGGGCGGAGTGGGAAAAGGTGTGGTGGGGGTTGTGAAACCCTTCTCCCAGAGTCAGCAGGGCAATCCAAGGATTAGAGCGACTATTGTCGCGGCTGTCGAAGGGCTGGGTGCCAAAACAGTGACACACCGAATTAACACATTGCACCGCATGGAAAAGAATGACTAGGGAAATCAAATATGCGATCGCATATTCCGGCCCTAGGGCCACCGAAGCCAGCAGAATCAACAGTGTCGGCACAAAATAGAGCCGATCCCACAGCCGCAAAATCCTCTGGCGTTCAATATCCAGCGGTAAGCGTTGGGGCTGGGTCGTGAATAACCAAATCATGTGAGACCACCAAAACCCCCGACTAGGACTGTGGAGATCCGGAGGCTGATCAGAATATTGATGATGGTGCCGATGGTGACTCACCCACCAACTCGGTCCCATCATGGCGGCACTTGCAGCCAGAAACGCCCAGGGCCACTGCATCAACCGAGGCATCTTGAAGGATCCGTGGGCTAGATACCGATGGTAAAAGAGGGTGGTCGCGAACATCCCCAGGATGTACCAAACCACACCGTAGGCGACCGCCGAGGATAGCAGCCCTGGCGTTATTCCGCGCCAGCCGCCCATCCAGACATAGCTGCCCAAACTAAGAATCGCTAGGAGATGAATCGAGATTTGCATGATCGGCCCGCCCCGGTAAAGGATACGCAGAGTCGGGCTGGGGGTTTTCTGTACAGAAAAAAGCTTGGTCAAAAGATGCCTTAGATGTACTAAAAGTTTTCTAGGATCCGCTGGACAATCTGGGTGCCGGTCACAGCTTGCCAGCCAAATAGACCCACCAACACAATATTCAACGTGATGTGGGTATAGCGAGCGGTATCATTGCCCTTTTGCATAAAGGGGACGAGGGCAGCGGAGGTAGCAATCAACCCAGTCATCGTCAGACCCACGATCAGGTGTGGCCCCAAAAAGAGCTTGCCATTGTTAATGTAGGTGACCGCCATGCCACCAATGGTCCCCAACACCATCAAGGCTAGAAGGGCAGACCCGATTTGATGGTGGCGGATGTTGAACTTGCCCTTGATCAGGGCCTTTTTCTCATCTCCCTCTGCGGACCGAGTGCGGCGAACTTTTGTCCCCAGATAGAGGGAATAGAGGGTCAACCCCAAGAGTCCCCACATCATCAGGGGATGAAGGAAGTTGAGCCAGGGTTTGATCGGGTCTAGTGGGCCGAGATCCATGATGTTTTGAGGGCTTGCAGTGAGTGTCTTCACAAAAATTATAGGTTCACTGTGCCCCCCAGGGTAGGGCGATGGCGCTAAAGGCTAATCCCAAACTACCCCATTGAGGATGCGTCCTAGCCTATAGGAGATGTCTCCTAAGGATTCAAGCTAAGGAGTCAAACTTGGAATTGCACGACCAGAAAATGAATGATGAGACTGGGACAGTCGCGCTTGACAGGGGGATAATCCTCTACTGATAATGGTAATTTGTGTGAATAATAGGCTCGGAATCCCTTGGCAAACGTAGTTGTAATCGGTGCCCAGTGGGGCGACGAAGGAAAAGGTAAAATTACCGATTTGCTTAGCAGATCGGCCCATGTTGTCGTGCGCTATCAAGGCGGGGTCAACGCAGGGCATACCGTCGTCGTTAAGGATCAGACCTTTAAGCTGCACCTGATTCCCTCCGGCATTCTCTACCCCAAAACGGAATGTGTGATTGGCAATGGCACTGTCATTGATCCCAAGGCGCTAATTGCGGAGCTAGACACGCTGGAGACCCTGGGAATTTCCACCAATAATCTATTCATTTCCGATTCGGCCCATGTCACCATGCCCTACCATCGCCTGATTGATCAGGCGTCAGAGGAACGGCTGGGGAATCAAAAAATCGGCACCACCCGCCGGGGAATTGGCCCCACCTATGCTGACAAGTCTGAGCGGACGGGCATCCGCATGGTGGATTTGATCGAAACCGAAACCCTCCAAGCCCGTCTAGAGTGGGCCATCGAGTACAAAAATGTGGTGCTGGAGAAGCTCTACGGTCTGGCTCCCTTGGATTCAGCAGCGGTAGTGGCGGAATATCAGGGGTATGCAGAGCGGCTACGCCCCCATGTAGTGGACAGTTCCCTACTGATTAACCAGGCCGTGCGCGATCGCAAAAATATCCTCTTTGAGGGAGCCCAGGGTACCCTGTTGGATCTAGACCACGGCACCTATCCCTACGTCACCTCCTCCAACCCTGTGGCGGGGGGAGCCTGCATCGGCTCCGGCGTCGGTCCCACCATGATCGACCGTGTCATCGGCGTGGCCAAAGCCTACACCACCCGTGTTGGCGAAGGGCCATTCCCCACAGAGTTGACGGACTGCATGGGGGCAGCGCTGTGCGATCGCGGGGCAGAATTTGGCACCACCACTGGACGACAGCGCCGCTGCGGCTGGTTTGACGCGGTCATTGGCCGCTACGCTGTCCGCATCAACGGCATTGACTGCCTAGCGGTGACCAAGCTCGATGTACTGGATGAGATGGAGGAAATCAACGTCTGCGTGGCCTACAAGGTAGACGGAGAAATCTGCCAAGAATTTCCCAGTAGTGCCCGTCGCTTTGCCCGGTGTGAGCCCGTCTACAAATCTCTGCCCGGTTGGCAACAGTCCACCGCTGATTGTCGTAACCTAGAAGACCTGCCTCGGCAAGCGCTGGACTATCTCAAGTTTTTGGCTGAGTTGATGGAAGTGCCTATTGCGATTGTCTCGCTGGGGGCTAGCCGTGACCAGACCATCATCGTGGAAGATCCCATCCACGGACCCAAGCGGGCACTGCTCTATGAAAACGGCGTTACCTCCCAGGTCGCCTAGGGCAGCTTCCGTTTCCCTGCCTCAGCGGGTATAGGTCTCTCGGAGTCTCGACTCTGGAGTCTAATGCCCCTGTCCCTGTTCTGTTTTCTCTTTAAGATCCTCTAGCAACACTGGTTAAGTCCCATGGAATTGACGATTGAATGTAGCAAACGTACCCCTGACCAAAAGCCTAAGGCGCTACGCCGAGCTGGTCTGATGCCCGCCGTGCTCTACGGCCATAATGGGGCGGATTCGGTGGATCTGACCCTCAATACCAAGGAAGCAGAAACCTTGGTGAAGAAAGCATCCATCAACAACACCTTGATTAACCTGAGCATCCCCGATTTGCCCTGGACCGGTAAGGCACTGTTGCGGGAGGTTCAGGCCCATCCCTGGAAAAAGCTGGTATACCACATTAGTTTTTTCTCCATTGCGGCCCAGGATTCTGTAGAAGTCGTGGTTCCTGTTCACTACGTCGGTATCCCCTATGGGGTGAGCCAAGATGGCGGCGTCCTAGATACGGTGCTGAATGACCTGGCAATCCGTTGCGCCCCCAATGCCATTCCCGAGACCCTGGATGTGGATGTGTCGGCCCTAAATGTGGGGGATAGCCTCCACATCTCTGACCTGGTTCTGCCCCCTGGGGTGTTGGCGGTGGCGGAGACCAACCAGCTTGTGGCAAGTGTGCTAGGCCGAGCCAAGGCTGAGAGCGGTGATGAACCCGCCGCCGAAGCCGCCCCAGCGGTCGGTGTCGTTTAAGCCGGAAACGCCTGAAGGGGTTCCTGGCCCTTTTTTTCCCAGTGTCTGAATCGGGGCACAGCCGTGCTGTGCCCTCTGTTTTTGTCTGAATCCTTTTCGTCTGCTCTGTGTCGGTGACTTGGTGTACTATGGCTGATCCTTCCCTGCCCCCCCTAATTGAGCAGATGCTGGAGCCGGGATTCTATCCCCATCCTGTTGCCGCTCCCCTGCGCCTGATTCAGACCCATGTGTCCTACGTGGTGCTGACGGGGGACTACGCCTACAAGGTCAAGAAACCTGTGAATTTTGGCTTCTTGGACTATTCCACTCTGGATCTGCGATCGCACTTTTGCCAAGAAGAACTGCGCCTCAACCAGCGCACGGCAGCGGACCTATATCTGGCGGTACTACCCATCACCCAAACAGGGGATCGCTACCAGCTCAAGGGCGACGGCGACCCCGTGGAATATGCGGTACAGATGCGCCAGTTCCCCCAAACCGCCCTCCTCAGCCAAATGTTTGAGCAGGGAGACCTAGGGGAAGACTTGGTGCGACAACTCGCCACCACCATCGCCAACTTCCACCAAGCCGCCGAAACGGACGACGAGATTCGCAGCTACGGCACCGTGGCCCAGGTGCGCCAATCCATTGACGAAAACTACGAGCAAACCCTCGGGTTTATCGGCGGTCCCCAGACCCAAGCCCAGTTTGACGCCACCCAAGCCTACACAGACCACTTCTTCACCGAGCAGGCTGATCTCTTGCAGCAGCGGATAGCAGGGGACTGGATTCGCGCCTGCCACGGTGATCTACACCTGAACAACATTTGCTACTGGCAGAATCGCCTGTGGCTCTTTGACTGCATCGAGTTCAACAAGCCCTTCCGGTTTGTAGATGTGATGTTCGACATTGCCTATCTGGTCATGGACTTTACGGCTCAGGACCGCCCCGATCTCGTATCCGCCTTTGTCAGCGAATATGTGGAACGCACCGGAGATTGGGAGGGGCTGCAAGTTCTACCCCTGTACGTCAGTCGTCAGTCCTATGTAAGGGCTAAGGTAACCTCCTTTTTACTGGGGGATGCCGCTATTCCCGAAGCAGAAAAGCAGGCCGCCGCCGCCAAAGCCGCCCGCTACTACACCCTGGCCCATGACTATGTCCAACCCCGCCAGGGCCGCTTGTTCCTAATGGCGGGGCTTTCGGGAGCCGGCAAAAGCACCGTAGCCCGTGCCCTCAGCAGCGAGGTAGGGGCCATCCACATCCGCTCCGATGCAGTGCGCAAGCACCTTGGGGGTGTGCCCCTACACCAACAGGGACCCGAGGGCCTCTATACTCCGGCCATGACCCAGCGGACCTACGATCGCCTGCTGCACCTGGGAATCACCCTGGCCCGCCAGGGCTACACCGTGGTTTTGGATGCGAAATACGACCGCGCCCAGCCTCGGGATGCCGCCATTGCCCAGGCCCAAGCCCACGATCTGCCCCTAGACATCGTCTATTGCACAGCCCCCCAATCGGTCCTTCGCCAGCGGGTGCAGGCCCGCACCGGGGACATCGCTGATGCCACGGTGGCAGTACTGGCACGGCAAGCCTTAGAGCCCTTTGGCCCTGAGGTGGAGCCCTATGTCACTACGGTAGACACCACCCAATCCCTAAAACCCCAGTTAATCAGTATGATTGGGGGTAACTAGTACCGCAGGGCGTAAATCAGCCCACTATTGTCGCACCAGCCCAACATTTTCCAGTCCCCTTTCCCCTTGGGAGAGGGCTAGGGCTTCGGCGTGAGCTCAGCCGAACGGTGAGGGGCCGAATTGACTAAGCACTAGGGGCTGTGGATATGTTTTCCGCTGCGATTCGAGGCTGATTCCATGCCTGATAAAATTATTCCCGTCGCTCTGCGGCTGTGGCTTCTGTTTCTCTTTACCTTTCTGCTGTTGGGTTATGAGGTGGTGCCCAGTATTGTGTTTGGGGCCATTGGCGGGTTTGCAGGGGGCACCGTCAACGCTTGGTGGCAGACCCCCGGTGGCGAACCCCAGGAAACCGAAGCCCAAGGGACTCTCATCGATCCCCTGCGTAAGTGGGGCGACCGCTTCAAATCATCGGGACAGATTGGCAATCGCCTACCCTTTCTTAAACTGTTTACCCGTCGAGATAAACGCCTAAGCCGCTCCCGCCGACCTTAATGTCTTTTTACTTGTGATCTCGTCGATGATGACCTGTCAGATCCGGGAAATTCAGGCCGCCGACAATGGTGCGATCGCAGCTATTATTCGCCAAGTACTCACGGAATTTGGGGCCAACTGTGGAGGATTTGCCTGGTCCGATCCGGAGTTAGAGGATCTGGCTAGAGCCTATGCAAAACCAGGGTATGCCTATTTTGTGGCCATCGCCGGAGATCAGGTCGTGGGTGGAGCGGGGATAGCGCCCTTTCCCTGTGAGTATCCCGATCTTTGTGAGCTACAGAAAATGTATCTGCTGCCGGAATGGCGGGGTCAAGGACTGGGGCGGGCGCTGATGGATCAGGTGGTGGCGATTGCTCGGGACTATGGCTATCACGGCTGCTATCTAGAAACCTTTCGCACCATGACCGGAGCCATGGCCTTTTACGAACGGTCGGGCTTTCGTCCCCAGGCGCAACCCTTAGGCAACTCGGGACACCACGCCTGCGATCGCTTTTATCTGCGTTGGTTTGATAATGGCCTGAAGGGGAATAACCTCACCGCCTAGGGCACCTCTCCATGTTTCTTTTTTTATCCAAACTCTTGCCCCTGCTGATTTACCCCCTGGGGTTCAGTTGCGTCCTGATAGTGGTGACTATTGCCTTAGCGATATGGGGGCGGCGGCGCTGGTGGGCGGCGACGACCGGGGCGCTGGCGCTGGGGGTGCTCCTCATCGGCAGCAATGCCTGGGTGGCAACACGGCTCATGCAGTCTCTAGAATGGCGATATCTGCCCCCTGAGCCGATGCCCCAGGCAGAAGCGATCGTTGTGTTGGGGGGCGGTACCCGTTCAGCCCTGCATCCCCGACCCTGGGTAGACCTGAGTGAGGCGGGGGACCGGGTACTCCATGGCATTCGCCTTTACCAGGCAGAGCGGGCTCCAATGCTGATTTTCAGTGGGGGCCGGGTGCCATGGCGAGGGGGTGGGCAGGCAGAGTCTACGGACATGGCGACAATTGCCACCGCCTTTGGGGTGCCTCGCTCTGCCATTGTGGAAGAACCCCGGTCTTTGAATACCTATGAGAATGCGATGAATGTGAAGGCAATTCTGGAGCGGCGCGGGATTGACTCGATTTTGCTGGTTACATCGGCGAGCCACATGCCGCGATCGCTGGCAATTTTTCGGAAATTGGGGATAACTGCGATCGCGGCTCCGACAGATTTCTGGGTCTCGGAACAGTCCATCTGGGAAGTCAGTAGTAGTCTCCGCGCCGTGATCTTGAGCCTGCTGCCGGATGCCGACAACCTCAACCAAGTCAGCCGCGCTCTGAAGGAATACCTGGGGCTCTGGATTTACCGCCTGCGGGGTTGGGCCTAATATCGATCGTAAGGTAAGGGGGGGTGTGAAGGGTTACGCGATCGCGGCTAAAACCATCCTCACCAAAGCTCGATATCGAGTTCCGTACTCCATCATGAATCCCGTCTTGACTAAATTACGCTCCCAGAGATCCCTGTTCTGGAGCGGAGCAGAACCCCAAATGTTAATCCGTCACAGCCATTTCTGTGGTCCAACCCAGGAATAATTTTTGGCGTGGAATGCTTTTAGCGCCCCTAAGTTCCCTAGGATAACTAAGTACTGAGTCACCCGCCTTTGGGGGCAGAGAGCTTATGGAAGCAATGGATTTCTTTCGGATGAGTGAAGGCCGCTGGTATTCTCAGCGCACCACCCATCACCTCGCCATGCGGCGCACAGAGCTGGGCAACCTGGAAATTACCGCTTCGGTGCTGGCTGCCGATGCCCCCCAGGTGGTAAACATCTGTCAGATGCATGATGTAGACCCTGCCGCCGCTGTCGGTGGAGCAGCGGTCAACTGGCAGGGCTCTATGGCCTGGGATCAGGAGGGAGCAGGTCAGGAAGGGGCTACGGTGCTGGTGATTGTGCCCGATGCAGATAACCCCCGCCAAGGTCGTCTGCTGCGGGAAAAGGGCTACGCTGAAACCAGTCCCGTGGTTGGACGCTATCTGGTGGATGATCAGGATGGTCTGGTGTTGACCACGGAATACGCCACCATGAGTTCGGTGGAGCGGTTCTGGTTTCCCAATCCCAATCTGCGTCTCCGCACTAGTACCGTGATTGGGCTTTCCAATACCGCCTCTTTTTGTGCCGAAACCCGCCTTCAGGAGCCAGGGGATAGGCCCAGTAACACTGCGCCCCCTGTGGCAGACGAGGGGCCGGTTCTCTGCTACTCCGTCCTAGGGTGGTGAGCTACCGTAGGATCTAACTATCTCGTTTTGTAACGATAGGCCAGTTTGGGTAATGCTGTGCCCTAGGATGCTCAGAATTGCCCAGGTTAAGGGGCGGGTAAAATCCTGGAAAGTGGCTCCCTGTAAAGCCCCTAGCAAATGTTAAGCTCTGTGAGGATTTACTCAGAATTGCCCGGAATCATCGGGCGATTCCCCTATGATTACCCTTAACGATTGTATAAATCCTGAGATTCTGGAGATTCAAACGTGGCTCTTCCTTTGTTGAGTTATTCACCTGCCAGCCAAAATGTTCGTGTGGCTGCGTATGACGTGCCGGGGGATGAGCAGCCTCGGGTCTTTAGCACCGACAATCTGCTTGATGCTTCTGATACGGACGCCCTAATCGAGGCAGCTTACCGTCAAATCTTTTTCCATGCTTTTAAGTGGGATCGTGAGCCCTTCCTAGAGTCCCAACTACGCAACGCCCAAATCACGGTGCGTGATTTCATTCGGGGGCTACTGCTTTCCGAAACCTACTACACCAGCTTTTACGAAAAGAACAGCAATTATCGTTTTGTAGAGCATTCTGTTGAGCGGGTCTTGGGGCGTTCTGTCTACAGCGAGCGGGAAAAAATTGCCTGGTCCATTGTGGTAGCCACGAAGGGAATCCAGGGCTTTGTAGACGCTTTGTTGGACAGCGAGGAGTACGTGGGAGTCTTCGGATACAACACGGTTCCCTATCAGCGCCGTCGGGTGTTGCCCAGCCGGGATGGCGGAGAAATGCCGACAAATCTACGTCTGCCCCGCTACGACGAATACTATCGTTCTGTTCTGGGCTTCCCCCAGATTGTTTGGCAGAACCAAGTGCGTCGTTTTATTCCTCAAGAGCAGAAAGCTACTGCTGGCAATCCTTCCCAGTTCTTGGGTATGGCTCGCAGCATCCGTCCGGCAAGTGCAGCTCCGGCGCGGGTCACCACCGCTGACATCAACATTGCCACTAAGGTTCCGTACCGCCAACTGTAGGCAGTAGGCAATCTGTAGGGGTTGATGTCGAGATTACTTCAAGGGAATTAATGGGGGATGTCTTCGGACATCCCCTTTTTTATGCGCTTTACAGGTTTATGCACTTTACAGGATGGCATCCAGACTCGCATCCATACTATATATAGTCAGGGGTATATGGTCAGGGGCGAGAGTCCCGCGCTGCCCTAGGGCGTGTGGACAATTAATGAGGAAACCGTTGGGGGTAGGCATGACCACGCCCGCCCTACGGAATCAAGCGAGGGGCTGTAACCGCCCCATAATCAGGAATCTGGGTTTGATTGTCCACAGCCCCTAGTACCCCTAGGCTGAAATAGGCTTGCTATTCTGTCGCACCAGCCCAACATTTTCCGGTCCCCTCTCCCCGTGGGAGAGGGCTAGGGCTTCGGCGTGAGCTCAGCCGAACGGTGAGGGGCCGAGGTGTACCCCGATAGAACGGTCAGAGTATTTACGCCGCAGAGTACTAGTCTTTCAATTCCTTTGAGTCTTTTTGCCATGGAAATCCCCTTGAATTCCGGTCTATCCTTACGTCGGCCTTGGAAAAGCTGGTGGGCGGATCTAGTGTTAATAGCCCTCGTTAGTGGTCCCTTGGCGGCCCCGTTTCTGGCGGCGTCGGAGCTGCCAATTCTGGAGCAAATTGCTGACATTATCTATTGGCTGGGGATCCAGGTGTGTCCCCAGCCCGATCTGGGACCAGTCCTCGCTCCCCCTCACATCATGGCGGTGTGTATGCGCTGCTATGGCACGCTGATGGGGCTGGTGGTGATGCGGGTGCTCTATAGCCGCGATGGTCAGGGATCGACCCGAAGGGGCCATCGCGGACGGGCAGCAGCGGGCTATTCTGACCAGCCGCCTTACTGGCTTGATCAGTATGGGCTGTGGGGATTTGCGATCGCATTTGCCCTGTGTATGGTGTATCCAGCAGAATTAGCCCTCCAGGGCTTTGACTGGTGGCCCATCGACAATATCCGGATGACCCTGTTTGGTTGGATAGCGGGTCTGGGGTTGGGGGCCTATTTGATGCCTATTCTTCATGGGACAGAGGACAGTTTTGGGGAGCTAGACGCATAGAATGGGAAATCGTTGATCCTTATGATCGGCCTTCCTCTTTCGCCCGTAATCTCGGACCTAGTCCCCAAGAGCCTGTGAAACTTTCTGTTTATCACACCCCAGAAGAAGTGCCCGATGGGGCCATGCCTGACTGTGCGATCGCAATTGATGTGCTAAGAGCCACCTCGACTATGGCGGCAGCATTAGACGCTGGCGCTGCGGCGATCCATGTGTTTAGTGACCTAGATACCCTGCGAGCCGCCAGTGAACAATATTCCCCAGAAACCCGACTTCTAGCCGGAGAACGGGGGGGAGGCAAGGTAGCCGGGTTCGACTTGGGCAATTCTCCCCTAGACCATACCGCCGCCCTGTCGGCCCACCGCACCCTGTTTATGAGCACCACCAACGGTACCCGCTGTCTCCAGCGGATCCAGGATGCTCCCATTGTGATCACAGCAGCCCTGACCACCCGACAAGCGGTGGTAGATTTTCTCATCCGCCAAGGACCGAAAACAGTCTGGCTGGTAGGATCCGGCTGGGAGGGTAGCTATTCTCTGGAGGATACGGTCTGCGCAGGAGCCATTTTGCATCGTCTGACAGACCAGCAGGGGTCAGATCTGAAGGATTTGGTGGGGAATGACGCTGCGATCGCCGCCGTCAGTCTCTATCTCCAGTGGCGCGATCGTCTCCTGGATTTGCTGCACCACGCCACCCACGGTCAGCGGCTGCTGCGGCTCAAGCAAGAGGCAGATCTGGGCTACTGCGCCCAACTTGATGTGCTGGATATAGTCCCAATTCAAAAGCACCCCGGCGTGTTGGTGCGATGATTATTCACCACACCCTTTGACACCACTCATCCCCTACTCAGACAAGCGATTTATGCTTGCAAGCAGAGTCGGTAGGCCGTAATTAACGTATTACTGGGGGGGAAATCATGGCGGTTGACTACGATCTGGTGGTGATTGGTGGCGGTTCTGCTGGCTTAGTGGCCGCTAGTGCCAGTGCCCAACTTAAGGCTAAGGTGGCCCTGATTGAAAAGGAACCTCGCTTAGGGGGAGATTGCCTCCACTACGGCTGTGTTCCGAGTAAATCCCTGATCCACGCGGGTCGGGTCGCCCACACCGTTCAACATGCCGCCCCCTACGGCGTCAATGCCACCCTGCACAATGTCCGCATTCGGGAGGCTCTGGGCCATGTGCATCGGGTTATCGACACCATCCAGGAACACGACTCAACAGAGCGCTTTGAGGCTCTAGGCGTGGAGGTCATCTACGGAGAGGGCCAGTTTGTCGATAACCGGACCTTTGCGGTGAATGGTCGCCAACTCAAGGCCCGAGCCTTTCTAATCGCGACGGGGGGTCGCCCCGGCCTGCCCCCTATCCCCGGCCTTCGGGAGGCGGGGTATCTGACCAATATGACGGTATTCTCCCTTCAAGAGCAGCCTGCGGCTCTCGCGGTGATTGGGGCTGGCCCCATTGGCTGTGAACTGGGGCAAGCCTTTGCTCGTCTGGGCAGCGAAGTCACGATTCTCGCCAGTCGCGATCGCATCATGCCCAAGGAGGAACCCGAAGCCGCCCAAGTGGTACAGGACTATATGGCAGCCGAAGGGGTACGCATCCTCACCAACACTCGTGCCCAGGAAGTCTTTCTTCGGGATGGGAAAAAGGTGATTCTTACTGCCCAAGGCGAAGTGGTGGTGGATGAAATCCTCGTCGCCGCTGGTCGTGTGCCCAATGTGGAAAGTCTGAACTTACAAGCAGCGGGGGTCGCCGTGGGCAAAGAAGGCATCACCGTCAATGCCAAACTGCAAACCACCAATTCTCGCATCTACGCCGCTGGGGATGTAATTGGGGGCTACCAGTTCACCCATGTCGCCGGTTACGAAGCTACCGTCGTCATTCAAAACGCCCTGTTCTTGCCCACCAAAGCCGCCGACTACCGGGTGATTCCCTGGGCCACCTTCACGGAGCCGGAACTTGCGCGCGTCGGACTAACGGAAGATCAAGCCCGCAAACGCTACGGAGACGATATCCGGGTACTGCGCCACGACTTTGACCATGTGGATCGGGCGCTAGCGGAAGGGGCAGGCATCGGTTTTGCCAAGTTCATCACCCGCAAAAATGGCGAAATCCTCGGAGCCCACATCGTCGGTCCTGCGGCGGGGGAACTGATCCACGAGGTCGTGTTGGCCATGGGCCACAAGCTCAAGATTGGAGCCCTGACGGCCATCATCCACGTCTATCCCACCCTTTCGGAAATCAACAGCAAAACCGCTCTGCAACTGACGAAGCAAAGCTACGGGGCCAACTCCCGCCTCCAAAATATTCTGCGGGGATTTTTCAACTTTCGTCGCTCCATTGGTCGCTAGGGGCACCTAGGGGCAGATCTAGTCACCCACGCTATGAAGGTCTTCAAAAAGCAAATGGGGTTGCTATATATCCAGATCAATATCTACCCCTTGCGAAAGATCACTTCGCTAGCGTAGACAATAACGGTGCCCATCACCCGCCGCAGATAGCTTCTGATACTCACAGATAACCTCTCAACGGTCGGTGTGCATGGGCGTTGTTAGGCATCTATTTGTTCGCGCCTTATAGCAATTTCTACTATTTTGTTTATTGTCTGTTGCTTTTCTTCAATCTGTCGATCTATTTCTTTTTGTTCATCAAGCTTGATTTTTACGGCTTGAACTATCTCGATCTGTTTTTCAAATTCTGGAATTGGAAGTCTAAAATTTAAAAGTTCAGTTGATGATACTTTTACCATTGTTTGGTTCTTCCCTTTTGCAACATACTTAAAATACAATCTACCTATGACAGAATTAAAAATGCAACTTAAATATTGTTTTTCAATATAGGTTTCGTCTAATTTAACTCTTATATATAAGTCTGGGAATATTATATTTTCTTCTATATCATCGTTCACAATTGATGCAAGAGCTACTAAATCAACAGTATTACCCCTGCTTACAAAAAAGTCACCCTTTTGAATAAAGAAGTCTTCGATATTGTTGCGAGTTTCTTCTGTAAATTTTGATGGTTCAATTCTAAGCACACCATCAAAACTAAAGTTTTCTTGACCTAGAACTGGAATACCATCACCGCCTTCAACCGATAATGGACTCCATCCATTTTTTGTAGATCTAATAAAACGACCGAGCGTTTGAATACAATCAATATCAGAATAAAGAATTGATTGAATGTATTGCAATTTGTTCCATCTCAGTCCACTTCTTAAGGATGGATTATATGAACCAACGTTGCTCAATGAAGTAGGCAAGATTTTAGTTTTTTCTAATTCATATACTTCATCAAGATCAATTTTGAAGTAGTCTCCAAAAACTTGATTAATAATGTTTAGGGTTCGTGGTTTTAAGTTTTTAAGTTCTAAAATTTCAGCTTCAAGTGGCTTTATTTCTTCTAATAGCTCGTTTTGCTTTGAAAATTCTACTAAAGGTATTGGGATTGATAATATATCAGGTTGAGCTATATTCTTCTGAGTCTTTCCTACACCAAAGACACTAAAATATTTTTTGTAATAATCAGAGTTAAATAATAGCTTGATGAAATGTGGAACAATAGTTTTTGTATCAACTTTTACAATTATCAAATAGCCTGAAGGTATGGCCTTTACTTCTCTTTCAAAATACAAATTAGCTTCTTTTTTATTCCAGACATAAGTTAATCCAACAGTTCCCGAGCGACTGATTATAATATCGCCATCCTCTAATTCTTTTGAAATTGAATAGGAGTCTCTTATAAACGTGACATCGCTAAACCTAATTTCACCACCTTTAAAGTTGTTTACTGTAGGATAGATTACATCTGATGAATTGAAGTCTTCATAATTATCAGGCGATATATCCTTTCCATTACCTATCTCAGCAATAAATTTTGAAAAACGAATAATCTTAAAATCAACATCTTTCTGCACGTAATCATGAAATCTAAAGTCGCAACGAAAGCCAATATTTGATGCAACACTTGTTAATTTGGATTTAAAAACTACTCCCATATCACCTCTTTTCTAAGGCTGTCTAATATGGTTAGCAAGTTAGTTGAGCGAAGCACAATGTCATCACTTTTATAGCGAGAAAGTACACCATTTTTGAAATGCTTAATAAGCTCAAGATCTATTCTTTCTATATACTCAGCCTTTAAAGTATCATTTTCATAATACTTCTTGAAAATTTCAATTACCTGTGATTTTTCTGATTCTGCTTGTTCAATCTTTGCAATTTGTATTTCAATGTCCGCATTGAGTTTTTCTGCTTTCTTTCTCAACGCTTCGGTTTCTTTATCTTCAATTTTCTGATTTGCAGCTTCTAATTCTTTTTTCAGTTCGTTGAGCTGCGCGTTCAAAATCTTGATGTCTTTATCATAGTTTTCAATAATTTCCTCTGTTTTGATCGTATTAGGTGCATACTCCAAATTGTAAAGGTCATTTGGCATTGGGTTCTCACCCCGTTTGGTTCGTTTGTAGCCGACATTTTCAGCTTCTGCCATAAAAATATCATAATTCATTTCTTTTGCTACTTCGCCAAATACCCACCAAGCATTGTAAAAGCCAAATACATCAGTTTCTTTTTCAAATTTTGATAGACTGTTTATTTCTTCACTATATTTAGTAAGTAACTTTTTTGGATCTAATGTTTCATCTTCGGGGGTTATGTAGTCCTTCAAAAAACGTTTAATATTGGTTTTAATGTGTTCCAAATCTTCCTTATTAATGACCTCAATAGCTTCCTTATCTTCATTCTCCAAAAGTTTATTCAGGTCAGTAGTGAGTTCTTTTGCCCACGCATACTTTTTACTTAGTTTGACTTCATTTACAAAGTAGTCATAATAGCGAACTACACGGGTTTTAAGTTTTGCCCATTCTTTTCCATGTTTATTCCAAAGCTCATTCCATTGCTCTACTTGTTTTGGCTCTTCCGGTCTGGCTATGGACAAAGGGCTACTGAGCAGGGGAAATGGAGAGAGAAATAAACGCTAGAAAGGCGTGAAGTGTTTGATATACAAGGGATTGGCTAGAATTAAAGGGTGAGAGAAAGTCGCCATATATGGGTGAGCGCCATGATCACAGAATCTGACGCGAGGCAATTGACAGAGCTACTGGGTCTTCCTGAGACAAAAGTAGAGGATATGACAATGATAGATGGGGTGGGGCTATTTTTTGTAATTAGCCCCACCCGCCGAGATGCAGAGTGTCCCCGGTGTGGGAAGCGAAGTCGTCATTTGCATGAGAATCATCGGTATAACATTGAGGATTTGCCGTGGAATCAACAGCCCGTAGTGTTGCGAGTCAATCGCCGCCAGTTTTGGTGCCAGGAATGTGGACAAGTGTTTAGCGAAGAACTGGCCTTTGTTAAGAAAAGGCGGTTGTATACGCAGCGGCTAGCGAAGCAGATTGTCGGCCAAGTGTTAGGGAGTAGCATTCACAGTGTGGCGGCTCGGACAGGGCTGAGTGACGAGCAGATTGAGACGATGATAAAGGATGCCGGAAAGGCGTATTTACCCGAGAGCCCAGAACCGATTAGATATCTCGGGATAGACGAGATAGCGGTCGTCAAAGGTCAGGGTAACTATTATGGGGTGCTAGTGAACCTAGAGACGCACCAGCCGATCACCCTTCTACCCTCACGAACACAAGAGGGATTGCGCCAAGTCCTTAGCCAATGGGGACCAGAGGTGCTTGAGGGGATTGAAGGGGTGAGCATAGACCTGTGGAAGCCCTACCAAAGTTTGGTAAAAGAGATGATGCCGAATGCGACCATTGTCGCGGATAGATTCCATGTCACCAAACTCGTCAATGAGGAGTTAGATAACGAACGGAAAGCGGAGAAGAGAGCGGCCAAGAAGATCGCAAAAAAGGCTGAGAGGGAGCGCGTCATAGAGGGTCTTAATGGCAGTAAGTATGCGTTACTAAAGAACGAAGGGAATTTGAATGAGAAACAGAAGAAGAAGCTCATAGAAGTGAGCGAAGTATCCCCTAAATTAGCAACGATGCATCGATTGAAAGAAGAGTTCAGAGAAATCTTTGAATCCTTCGAGAATTGGGCAGAAGGGACGTTAAAGTTACTGGACTGGATGGCGGATTCATCGACATTTTTCAATCAGAGTTGTGGCACGATTAAACGATGGTTTGATGAGGTGACATCATACTTTGAACTGAGAATAACTAATGGGGTTGTGGAGGGAATAAATAACAAGCTTAAGTTGATCAAGAGATTAGGTTATGGCTTTGGCAATTTTGACAATTTCAAGTTAAGAGCTTTGTTGCCGTGGGTATTTCCTTTTGAAACACCATAGCCAGACCGGAAGAGCCCTTGTTTTTTGGTTTTCTTTTGGGCAAACAAAAGACTTGTTTTGGTAGAAGTGTAAGGCTCAAAAGTAACTTGCGGTAAACTTACGATTGCTTTTATGTTGAAATATTTGAAAAGAAATAGACGTATATACTTGTTTTCGGTAGTATCAAAAACGCTTTCAGGAAGCACAACGCCTAATCTACCGCCTTCCTTTAAAAGCTGGTAGTACCGCTCAATGAATAAGTTTTCGGAATTCTTTTTGCCACCGAAGATAAAGGTATTTTTTACTTCTCTTTGAGTTTGTGTATCTAAATCAACACTAAAAGGAGGGTTGCTTATGGCAACATCAAATTTTGCGTTTACTTCTTTGTCGTTGTATAGCGTTTCAGGGTTTGCAGTTTCTAAATAATTGGGGGATGTTTCTTTTACATAGAAACGGAAAGGCAACAAACCATCTTTTACAAAAATGTTGGTTGAGCCGTCACCGTGTAAAATCATATTTACTTTGGAAGCTGTGCCCAAGTCAAAATTGATTTCAGAACCATAGAGATATTCTTTTGCCCATTTGTTCTCGGCATAATCAGGCGTAAAAAGCTCCTCGTAACGCTGTTTTATTTGTCGGCTTGATTTGAGTTTTTCTTTCTGTTTGTATTTAACTTCTTTGGTTATCAATTTCATTGCTTCTACCAAAAATGTACCGCTACCTGCTGATGGGTCAATGATAAGCGGTAGTTCTCGGTCTTTGTTCAGTCGGTCAATTGCTAATTTGTCAATTTGTAAAGCGTAAAGCAAAAAGTTAACGATTGGGGTAGGGGTAAAAAATTGTCCCTTGTTTTGTTTGAAACCGTCTCTTGTAATACTTTCAAAGAAATCACCCAAAATGTCTTTTCCGTCCAAAGAACTACGACCTTCCAAAAATGAAAAGCTCTCTAGGGATTGAACAGTATAAATGAGCTTATTCAACGAAAACTTATTTCGGTTGATGACATTATCATCATCTATTTTTTGTTGCTCTGAAACATTGAGTTGTTCTTTTAATGCTCGTTTATAAAGTTGGTTTATTCGGTCATAAACCTTTTCAGATCCTTCAACATGATTTCCGTATTGGTAAATTTGAAAATCATATTCTTGTCCGTCTTCCTTTTCATATTCGTCTTGAATTTTAGCAAGAATGATATTTACCAGTGAATAGAAAATTTCACTATCATTTGTTCCGCCGCCGCCCCAAAGAACATTATGAAGGTTTCTTCCCAGTCCTTCAATTTCTTCACGATTGATTTTAGTTCTTAAGTCGTGTTTTTCATCTCCTTTGATTAAAGGTTGTTTCTTAGGTTCGCCGTAACCTGCTGTAATTTCTGTTCCAATAGAAATAAAGCCATCATTTTCCCAATCGGTGTAGTTTCGGTATTTCTCATAGTCAATAATAATTGCTTTGTCTAAAATGCCTTCGTCTTGTAAATCGGCTGTGTAGTAAACTAAATATTTAACTTTGGTTTTAAAGTCTTTTTCTTCTGCTAATGCCAATGAGAAAAGTTGCCCTTCAATTTCTTCTTTGTCTTTTTCAAACTTGTCAGGTGCTTTGGTTTCAACGAAAAAGAATGGATTTCCTGTGTCGTCTTTAACGATGACGTCTATTCGGGGTGTTAATTTTCCGTGTCCTGCTTTTACGGAATATTCTTTTTCAATTTCAATGTTCTCAGGTTTATAGTCAAGTTCATTTACTAATCGGTCAATTAGAAATGCCCTTACAATTTCTTCGTCACCTGTCAAGGACTTTAGAACTCTGTTTTGCTTTATTTTCTCGGAATACTGAACAGTCGCTTTGTCAATGTTGATTTTTGCAACACTGTTTTTCTGTTCTTGTAGTCGCTGTTCAATATGCTGTTTCCACTCTTTCATCTATATTCCATTCCTGTAAGTACTTTTTCGGGTTATGCCTAACTCTTATTAGAGGGAATCGTTCTGTATAACACCCCCATACGGGTAATTAGGTGGAAATCTGTCAGTCTAAATCCCCGTATCGGGTGATTAGGTGGAAATACGTCTGCCTAACACCCCTATAGGGGTGATTAGGTGGAATGATTCAGTATAATCATCTCTCCAGCATGACGCTCAAGTTGTTTAGGGTTTCTACTGATGCTGGGTCAAACAAAGTGAGACCCAGCCTAGGCCAACCTGGTTCGCTAGCAAGGAGGCTGGCTACACAGCAGCGACTAAAACTGAAGGCGCGTCAGGCGTTAGGAGCGATGCCTTATTCGGTGTTGCTTTCGAGGTAGCCCACGGCATCCGCTGATCCTCCGAGTATCCGTGCTTCTTCGAGCGGAGTCGCATACTCATCAATCCTAGTTCTGATGCTGAAATCTGCGCCCGCATCCTTACGGGTCTGGGTGAGCACATCGGGGGCATGACTCATGCCATGGCAGGGTCAGGTGTGGGGTTCCCCAAACAGCACGACGGAACAGGTGAGACCCGCCAAGACTTCATGGGTGACATCGCTGACTGCCAGTCCCCCAGCGGTGCGCCGCCGCATGGATCGCAGAATCACCAGATCCATGGTGCGAGAAGCTTTTAGGATCACGGCGGCAGGATCATCGTGGTACGAAACCTCTAGCTCATAGTTCACCGCAGGCCCCTGCTGGATGGAGTCTTCCAGGGCTTGTTTGAAGGCCACGATCTGGGATTCGGGGGTATGGCGATCGCAGACATGAAGCAGAATGATCGCCGCCGCATGGGTATCGGCAAAGACCTGCCCAAAGCGGATGGTGCGGATGGTTTGGGGGGTGATGGTTTTGACCGGAATGAGAATCCGACGCATATTCACAGGCTCTGTTTTCAGCCGGGTCACCGCCACCGGACAGTGGGCCGCCCAAAACACATCGTCAATTAAGGTGCCAAACAATTTGGCGCGCAGTCCTTGGGAAGGGCTCCAACCCATCACAATCAATTGGGCATTTTGCTCCCGAGCGGTGCGACTAATGCCCGCCGCCACATCATCCCCAATGCGGGTGCGGGGGTAGGCCGGGGTACCCAGGCTGGTACTGATGGCCTCGGCGGCACGGAGTAGCTGGCGGGCCTGCCCCAGATCCGCCACCAGTTTGGGGTCGTCCATATGTACATGGGCCGGAGCAATGGCAACCGGGATAATCTGCCCTTTTTTATAGCGGGCAATCAGGGCTGCCATCTCAATCAGGTAGCGCTGGGTCACCGGGTTGGAAATGGGAACCACCACGGTAAACGGACCTGCCTTCGGTAAATCCGGCACCAGCCAGTCAGCCCAGTCATCCTCGTGGGTGGAATGGATTATCGGGGAGGAGAGGGGCAGGTTTCGGGCCACCCGTCCGGTGATAATGGATCCCGCCAAGGAGGTGACCAGCATCAACACAATCACGCCGTTAAAAATCGTAGGGGTGAGTAAGCCCACCTGAAGCCCCACTAGGGCGGCGGCTAGGGTAGCGGCTACTTGGGGCAGAGATAGGGACCACATGGTCCACATTTGGGTCCAGCTATAGCGAAAGAGTTTGGCCGCGATCGCAGCTGCCCCTAACTTAGTGAGCATCAGCGTCGCCACAATGCCCACCGTCACGGCAAGGCGGGTGGTCAGAGCCTCGATAAAAATGGGTACATCCAGCAGCAACCCCATACAAATAAAGAAAAAGGGAATGAAGAGGACGCTGCCAAAAAACTCTACCTTTTCCTTAACCGGGCCATCCCCCACTACGTCATTGACCGCCAACCCCGCCAAAAAAGCCCCCACAATCTTATCGACATTGATAATTTGAGCCCCCGCTGCCGAGAGAAAAACCGCCAGCAGAATAAACAAAAACTTGTTGCCTTGATCATCACCAGCCTGCTGAAAGTAACGCTTACCAGCCCAGTCGAGGCCAAACAAAATTACCGCTGCGTAGATGGCCAAACTAATCAACTGTCCCGTGAAGGCCAAGGTGGAAAATTCGCCCCCATGGATAGAGACGCAAACCGCCAGGACCAACAATGCAGCAATATCGGTGAAAATAGTGGCCCCCACCGTCACCGTTACCGCCTCATTACGCGATACTCCCAAGCGCATGACAATGGGATAGGCTAACAGGGTATGGGAGGCCATCAGGGAGCCAATTAGCACCGAACTGTTCCAGCCAAAGCCAATCCAACGTCCCAGAAGCGTGCCCCCAATCATCGGCACCGCAAACGTCAGAAAGCCGAAGGTCAGGGAGCGATCGCGACTGCGGCTAAATTCCTTGAGATCGATTTCCAGCGCCGCCACAAACATCAGATAGATCTTGCCAATGTCCGAGAAGAGTTTTTCCGTTTCTCCATTGGCATCTAACAACCCCAAGACATTCGGCCCTAGAATTACCCCTGCAAACAACAGCCCCACCAACCCCGGCAGACGAAGGCGTTCAAACACCTGGGGCAAGGTCAGACTTACCAGCAGCATGATGGTAAAGGCCGCCAAGGGACTTTCTAAAACCAGGGATCTAAAGGTTTCCATAGGGCAGCTCTATCCGGGGAATCTTAGGCAAATCAATAGCTGGAAAAGACCACGGGACTCAACATACAAAAAAGTGGGCGAGTTCGCACTCACCCACGTAATACAGGAGTTATTTAGGAGATACGACTCAGCCAATTCCAGAGACCGCCGCCAGACACCCGCCATAGCATCATTCTATTTACGTGTGTCTATGCTAACTTTTCCAAGAATATAGGCTGATCAATTGATATTTGAGCAGAAAAACCTATTTTTGGCAAGTCTTGTAAACTTTCCTTGCTGAAACCTTATTCCTGTGCAGGGGGTGCACCTAGGGGCGGGAGTCAATAAAAATTCGCAGAAATCCTAGAAATAGGCCCAATAGAGCTAGATAGGCAGTCATGGCTACTAACACATTGATATCAAAGATGTGCTGACTACCGCTGACAGTAGGGCTGATAAACAGAGTCGAAAAAGGCGTTACAAAAGGGTCGGAGAGACCATAAATGACCCCGGCAAAAGTGTTATCCGGGTTGGCCGCAGTCAAGCGCAACATAAAGCGCAACCCTAGGAGTACCTCTAGGGATACCACTAGATAGATGATGCCCTGAACAAACTTATCCAGCACGGTCACCCGACGGGCTTGGGCATGGCGAGCAGCTTCCCGTTGCAGACGCTGCTGCTCTAGCTGAGAAGGTGGGGGCTGTCCCAATGGGGGCTGGGGAGGGTGAGAGTTGGCATCGGCGGGATGGGGATCTTCTGGATATGCCATGTATTTACACTGGGAACCGTTCTAGCAGCCTAACAAAGTCCCCCCCAAGGCGGCATCAGACTTAACCTTTGAACAACTTGGCGGTTCTGCGATCGCGCCTAGGGATCTGCGGTCAAATAACGTACGGATCCATCCGGTTTTCTCCTCAGGGAATCGAAAGGGTGCCGCGATCGCAATCCAAGGTCGCCATCACCCCCACAGGTAACGCGCCATTGACGCCGTCATGTCCAAAGGGCAACTCCGCCAGGATAGGAATGCCCAAATCCCTGAGGCGGTCCTTGAGCACCTCCACCACGGTGAAACTAGGGACATTCTCTAGTGGGTCACAGCGACTAAAGCGACCCAGAGCCACCCCAGCTAACCCTTGCAGCTTCCCCATCATGCGCCAGTGGGTCAACATCCGGTCTAGGCGATAGGGGGCTTCCGTCACATCCTCTAGAGCCAGAATGGCCCCCCGCAAGGGCGGCTCGTGGATCGTCCCCAACAGGTGGGTGGCAACGGTGAGATTGGCCGGCAGCAGTGGTCCCCGTGCCCGTCCAGTCCCCCAACTCTGCCCCGTCAACGGCGACAGAGCATTGCCCTCTACCCAGTCAAAGAGACGCTGGCGAGACCAGTCGGGCTCCGCCGCCAGGGTGGTCAACAGGGGGCCATGGACCCCCGCCACCCCCTGCCCTGCCCAACTCCACAGCAGGCTGGTGATATCAGAAAAGCCAATCAGCCACTTCGGCTCCCCTAGGGGCCACTGCCATTCCTCCAGTAGTCGTGTACCCCCGAAACCTCCCCGAGTGCAGAGTACTCCCCGACAGTGGGGATCTGCTAGTGCCTCTAAGAGCCCCTGACGCCGCTGGTCATCGGTCCCCGCCAGATAGCCCCAACCCTGGTCGTAGTCTGGGGGCAACTCCACCACATACCCCCGAGATCGCCAAATCTCTACCCCAGCGGTAAAGGCATCTAATTCTCGCAGTGCCCCACTGGGGGCCACCACCCGCAGGCGATCGCCAGGTTTTAGGGCTGAGGGCAAACGGCAGGAGAGCATGGTTAGAGTCCGTCGAAGTCAGGCTGACCCATCTAGCGGAAAATCTTCCGGCAGAGAACCTCAAGATCCAAGATAGCGTCTAAAGTTTTCCCTAAGCTGCCTGATGCGATCGCACCTACCCTGTAGAAGACCGTAGGACCATCACCGTCTTACCCCCTGTATCACCATGCTGAGCGGCCCCGCTTCCACCCTTGACCATACCCTCCTGACCCTGGGGGCGCCGATTACGGCAGTCAGCGAACCCATTCGTACCGCCTTCGGCACCCTATCCCCCACGTTTCAGCCCAAGGATCTCAGCACCGGGCGACTACAAGCCATCCTCGACAGTCTAGAGGATGCGGTATTGCTGGTCGATGCCCTAGAGCAGCCCCTCTACGTCAACGAGGCGGTTTTTGATCTACTGGGCCTCAATCCCGCCTGTGAAACCCTAGAAGCCTGGGCCGCTGCCGTTGGTGTCGAAGCCGCAGATCGAGTTGGCGTACCCACCTCCGGTAGCCATCGCCCCTATCCCTGGCAAGACTTTCCCCTCTCTCGGGTGCTGCGGGGAGAACCGGGCAACCCCATAGAACTCCACCTGCGCCATCCTCACATCGCGGCGGTGAGTTGGTTGCGGGTTAGCGCCACCCCCCTCAACGGCAGTGACCACCATATCGCTGGGGCCGTGGTGGTATTGCGGGATATCACCGCCCGTAAACGCTACGAGAGCGATCTCCAGAACTCCCGCAATCGTTTCAAAGACCAGGCAGATCAGCTCGCCGCCACGCTGATGGAACTGCAAACGACCCAGAGCCGTCTCGTCCAGACCGAAAAAATGTCCAGTCTAGGCCAGTTGGTAGCCGGGGTAGCCCATGAGATCAATAACCCCGTCAACTTCATCCATGGCAACTTGGTTCATGTGGATGCCTATGTACAGGATTTACTGGGGTTGATGGATGCCTATCAGCAGCACTTAACCCACACCCCTCCGGCCCTAGAGGACTACCTGGATGCGGTGGATCTGCCCTTTATGCGGGAGGATCTGCCCAAGCTAGTGGCCTCCATGCGCATTGGCACCGAGCGCATCCGCGAAATTGTCCTTTCCCTGCGCAACTTTTCCCGCCTGGATGAGGCGGAAATGAAAACTGTAGACCTCCACGAGGGACTGGATAGCACCCTGACAATTTTGGGCAATCGCTTCCGAGGCGGAGATCAAGAAGCCACCGTACAAGTGGTCAAGCAATATGGCGATCTGCCCAAGGTGGAATGCTACCCCGGCCAGCTCAATCAGGTGTTTATGAACCTGCTCACCAATGCCCTAGATGCTCTCTCGGAGCAACGGCGATTGCAGATCAGTAACCCTTCAGTGGCGAGCCTGCTCATCACCCCCACCATCACCCTCCGTACCGAGGTAGTCACCCAAGACTGGATTCGCATTGAGATTGCTAACAACGGCCCCGCCATCCCCGAAGCGGTACAGCGGCGGATGTTTGATCCCTTCTTTACCACCAAGCCTGTGGGCAAGGGTAAAGGGATGGGGCTATCCATCAGCTACCAGACTGTGGTGGAGCAGCACGGGGGCTCCCTCAAGTGCATTTCCTATCCCGGCGAAGTGGTGGCCTTCCGCATTGACATCCCTATTCAGCAGCTTCCTCAGAAAGAATGAGCGCCCTAATCAGCGAGCCATTATTTCTGGCTCGCCATGAGGGTTTGCTTGCGCCGGAAAATTCGCAGACGGGGGATCTCCCCGATCTAGTCGGCCAATGGGTGGCTGATTGGCCGCGACTATTTTGCGTCAGCCGAGTCTAAATATTGCTCGATATACTCTTGGATCTCTTCCACCTTAAATGCCTTTGACAATTGATTTATTTTTCCCAAAAAAGCAGGGTATTCAGCACCTTCACTTTCAATGATCGCGACCTGCGATCGCAATGCCTTAACTCTTCCCTGCTGCGCGAGTTGATAGAGAATCAGCAACTTTTCATGGGGTGGCAAACTGATTTCATTGGCATCACTAACTTTGTCTAAAGACAACAGTTTTGGATCAACCTTGGGGTTTTCATGCTCATCAAAAATCCATTCCAGGGAAAGCTGCATCTCTAATACTATAAGTAATTTTTTGAAGTCAATTGGCTTAGACAGAAATGCACTTATACCTTCTGGCAAATTTTTATTTTCGGCATAATCAAGTGCATTTGCAGAGGTAACAACTAAGGGTAAATCTCCAGTTTTCGGCGACTTTTTCAGGCGTTGTAAAATATCTTTTCCTTCCGTTGTCAACGGCATTAAATCAACAATTGTCAAATCGGGTTTTTGCGACTCAGCCTTGGTCAGGCCCAAATCTACATTCTCAGCATCAATAACTGAAATCCCTAGAGATTCCAATAGATTACTGAGTATCAGACGACTTTCTGAATTTTCATCTATAACTAACACTGTTCGAGGCAAGCCTTCAAAACCAAAAATCTTAGAGACTGGCGATTCTTGAATGGGATGCCAGAATGTTTCCGTAGGCATTAACTCTAGATCAAACCAAAACAAGCTGCCTTTGCCAAGACTGCTTTCAACGTGTAATTCACTGTTCATTAAGCTGATGATTTTGTGGCTGATGGCTAAACCCAGGCCAGTTCCTTCTGGCTTTTTCTTGACATCACCAACCTGTTCAAACGGGAGGAATATTTTTTCCAGGTGATCCGCAGCCATGCCCACCCCCGTATCCTTGACCTGAAAACGGATTTTGCAAGGGCTATTGTCAGAAAAAGAAGCGCTATTGTTCAAATTTTTGATATGAAATGACACCTCTCCCTTATCCGTAAACTTAAATGCATTCCCCAGCAAGTTTATCAGGACTTGACGTAAGCGCTTTTCATCTGCCTGAAAACCTGTTGGTAAAGAGTTATCCACCTCATAGTGAAAAGCAATGCCTTCCTGCTCTGCACGAACCTGAAAAATTCCTACCACACCTTCCAAAAAAGATGCCAAATAAACCTCACTGGGATACAACTCCATTCTTCTAGCTTCAATCCTAGATAGGTCGAGAACATCGTTGATTAGGTTCAGAAGATGATTGCCGCACTGATAAATAATTTCTACACCCTTTTGACCCCTGTCTGTCAAAGGTTCACGGCTTTGCAAGATTTGGGCGTACCCTAATATGCCATTGAGAGGAGTGCGCAGTTCATGACTCATGTTGGCCAGAAACTCGCTTTTTGCTTGGTTGGCTGAGTCCGCCATTTGCTTGGCTTCTGACAGTTGTTTCGTGCGTTCTGTGACCTTTATTTCAAGAGTTTTTGAGTAGTCCAAAAGCTTTAAATTGGCTGCCTCTAATCTGCCATTTACCATTTCCAGTTGCTGTTTATGGAAAGCATTTGTGCTTGCCACAGTACTCACAATCAAGGCTATAACAGGGGAAAAAACAGGTATGATCTGACCTTCTAAAAAGGCGAGATAGGCACCAACAACAAGTAAACCAGAGAGGAATAAAGCAGCTCCTAAGGCACTAATGATCAGATGCCTTTGCCTTTTTTCTCCATAATTTACTGCCTGCAACTGCCAACTACCAACAGAGCCTACGATGGTCCAGAGTATGATCCAAATAGATTCCTTTAAACCAGACCAGCCCTCTAGCATCTTTCGACCATCAATAGCCCCAGCAATGATTTGACTAGCCAAGTTGGAATGAACAATGACCCCTGATGTACGAGAATGCACCTCAAATAGCGAACTGCTATAGGGGGTATGGAAAAAATCATTGGTACTCGGTGCAATAGAACCAATAAATACCAAGCGATCGCGCATCAAGTCATTAGCAATATCTCCATCCAGCACTGCTTGCATAGAGATCGTTTGAAAATTCGATTCTGCGCCTCGCCAATTTAATAGTATTTGATACCCCCCTAAATCCTTATGTTTATAGCCCGCTGTGCGATTTTGCAAAGGCTTAAATATTGCCTTTCCCAACCGCATATGTAGGTTTTTGCTATTATCAATGCTCTCTAATTTGATATCTTCTACTTGAAGATATTTAAGCGCTGCTTGAGTGGCCAAACCCATCTTGACTGCGCCATTACTTTCAGCAGAAAGCAGCCCTCGGCGAATGTTTCCATCCCTGTCTGTGACAAAATCAGCAAAGGCAACCTGGTCAAGTTCGGCTAAAACTGGGGGCGGTGGTACCGCATCACCAAACATTTTTTCTACTCCTATTAATTGAGGAGTAGATTGAAAAACCTCCACAAGTTCTGCATAGCCTGGTTCTTTTGGGAGATCACGATAAAGATCCAGGCCAATAACTCGAGGATTTTGATCTCGAATCTTCCGGATTAAATCTGCTAAAACCTGATCTGGAATTGGCCAATCGCCAACGGATTGGATATCTGATTCATCAATGGTAACCACAACGATACGTTCATCCAAACCTTCTTGAGATCGGATGAAAAAAAACTCATCCCTAAGTCCCCACTCTAGTAGGCTAAAGATTCCCAGAAAATTACCGGCAATGACCGTAATAGCAACAGTGGGAGTGATGATGAGAACACTTCGAAGATGTCTGACTCGTTTTCTCAGTTTCGAGAACATAGGTGTCAAAAAGCCTACCTAAAATAGGGAAGAAGTAGCGTCCTTCCAATTAATATTCCCAAATCCGAGTCATTGATCTCTCCCAAGGCTTCAACTCAACAGCCCCGTCTTGTGAACTTAATAAGATATGCATAGGATTTAACACCAAAGCCCTCCAAACTGGGAGGGCTGTGGTCTCGAATCGCTTAGAGTGAACAGCTACCTTGCTGAGATAATGGATGATTCAAATAACTCACTCAAGCCAACGGAGCTCAGAAACTCTTGCCAATGCCAGGCTATCGCTGAGTTATCGGGCTGTTCTGAACGTAATTGTGCAAACAAAGCAGCACTATCATACCAAACTCCATTTTCTGCCAGAATCTCGGCCCGAGCTAAGGCATCCCCATCAGCTAACAACGTTGCCAATTCGGGGGACGGCTCAATTCTTTGGACCCAGGCATCTACAAAAGGGCTACTAGGGGTTAGAACACCATTGATCCTTAACGCTGCAAACCACTGGTAGTGTTCGCCCACTTCTAACGCAGGAGCATCATCTGGCAAGGTAATCGCTAGGATGCCAGCCTCACCTGAAATAGGCACTTCAGTTCGATAAACCAAATTACCCGCTTTATCTTTAAGGCTAAAGACTACTTGCCTTGCCGCCGAAGACGGCAGAAAAGTCATGAACGTCGGTCTTGCCAATAGCGTCGTGCCGTAGAAGCTTTCAGGCATCACAGCAACCAGGGCAAATGATGCAAATGCACCTGGATTAGCACCATAGAAGCTCAAGCCCACCTCAGCAGATGGCACCTGGTTGGACGACATCACAAACTCTGCTCGAACAGCGCCGCCAGCCACCTGTTGCGGAGCCACATTGCCAGTTGAGGGGGTAAACTCTCCCCGTGAGGCACCACCCATTGCCCCGCGAGGCGCTGCGTTGCTTGCAGGGGGGGTGAACTCACCGCGAGAAGCCCCACCCGTGGAACCCCTGGGAGACGCATTGTCTGAAGGGGGAATGAACTCCCCACGAGAAGCCCCACCCGTGGAACCATGCGGCGCTGCATTGTCTGAAGGGGGAATGAACTCCCCACGAGAAGCCCCACCCGTGGAACCATGCGGCGCTGCATTGTCTGAAGGGGGAATGAACTCACCGCGAGAAGCCCCACCCGTAGAACCCCTGGGAGACGCATTGTCTGAAGGGGGAATAAACTCCCCGCGAGAAGCTCCACCCGTGGAACCCCTGGGAGACGCATTGTCCGCAGGAGGAATAAACTCCCCGCGAGAAGCTCCACCCGTGGAACCCCTAGGAGACGCATTGTCCGCAGGAGGAATAAACTCCCCGCGAGAAGCTCCGCCCGTTGACCCAGTAGGTGCCGTATTATCCGCTGGTGGCTGGAAGGATGCTGACCAACTTGGCTCAGCCAACAGGGTGCTTAGGCTGGCGGTGAGCACCCATGAAGAGATTAGTTTTACCCATAGATCGGACTTCATAGACCTTCCTCAAGTGAAGAGAGAAAACAATTCTGGAACAAAAGAACAAAAACAATTCTGGAACACAGAATTCGTCACATGCTTTCTGGTGACCTTCGCCAAAGCATGGGCAGTACTTCTAGGTTTTTTTGAGGGCTGACGTAGATTTTAACAGAAAGCAATCCCCAATATCTTTAAAGTTTCTGTGATTTGTCGATCTGGTTAAATGCGTGATTTCACGGATGCTATTGCCCGTTATAGCCAGTTCCCGATTAGAACATAGGATGACCAATAAAAGGGATCTTTGTAACTGGGGTCTCTCATCAAAGTTAATTGGGCTTGACGCAATGCTTCCGCTTTCGTGAGGTCAGCTTGCTGAAAGCTTTCGTAAAAGTCAACCATTAATGAAGCAGCCGCTTCGTCTTTGACTGGCCACAGCGTGGCAATGGTTGAGCGCGCACCAGATTTGACAGCCAAACCAGCTAAGCCTAAAACTGCTCGATCATCTCCAGATGCTGTATTACATGCACTCAAGATCAGCAATTCGATCGCATCACCAGAACGAGTCCCTCGGCTCTGCATTAACTCAGAAAGTTGCCAAATATTGATTTTCCCTTCCCAAGTCAGAAGAAAAGTGTCTTCTTGTTGGGAGCCAAATTGTCCATGGGTAGCTAAGTGGACGATATTTGCTGAGCTATTTTGCAATTGTTTTGCCACCTCACTACTCGTAAATTCCTCATTCAACAAAGGAGAAGCGCCCACCATTTTCGAGATCTCAGTCACCTCTCTCACGACTGCAGGCAAGGAACTAAACCCATTGCGGGATTCACTAATTCCCCCAATTAGCGTACTCAGATTGGCACGATTGAGGGGCTGGGCGGCCATTAGCTGCAAACCAGGGGAGAGGGCTACGGCATACTTTTCAATTAAATAGTTTTTCCCATCGTGAAGAGTTGCCATGGGAATATTCCTCATCAATCCATCCAACACAAACACTAATGTCTCATCGTTTGTAAGTACTTGCTGTTGCTCAATGGGACGAATTAACCAATCATATACCTGCTGAGAAACCCGTAGACGCTCTTGATGGTCCGAAGAGGGGTGCAATAGCTCCAATAAGTGCGTCAAAGTCACCTCAACTTTAGTTTTGTCAATGGATGTTCTGTAGTAGCTGAGGGGTTGACCTAACTTGGATACAATGACGGCTAACTGATCGGGCAGGATAATTGGATAAATGACTACGGCTTTGGGATCAATTTGATCGATTTCTTTGGGTTGAGTATCTAAGCAGGCTTGTCTAAAAAAATCATCTAGTTCTGCTAACTGCAAGCTTTCAATTAGCTTTCTAGCCTGCTCAAGCTCGGACTGATCAGGATTTTCAGTCAGCAGAAGAGAAATGTATTCTCGGTAGACAGGCTCAACACTATTCTGAAAAGAAAATTGGACATCACGATTGATAGCAATTAAATCTCCCCGTAAGGATTTCAGCGATTCAACTGCTTCCTGATAAGCATCGGCTGCCGCAGTGTACTGTCCATTCTGCCTAAGGACACGCCCTAGTTGCCAAGCTGCTTGGGCTACAATATCGTTGGCCTGCTGAGATCTGGCTAGCAGCAATGATTGCTGAATTGAATCGATGGCAGCGCCATTTTGTCCAGCTTGAATATAGAGCTCTCCTAACTGCTTTAATCCGTATGCTTCGGCGCGAACATCTCCTAACTGCTGGGCATTTCTAATGACCTTAGTAGCCAGTTGATTAAGATCTTGAGATGACATCAGTTGCTGTGAGCCCGCATACTGAGTGACATTTGATATCAAATTTATGGCTCCATACATGGAACCATGGCTAGGAGGTAATTCACTTAAAATTTCTAGAGCTTGTGTTAATAAAGCTTGAGCAGCTTGCCATCTTTGAGATTTCAGATGAATTTCCAGCTCTTCTAATTGAGCCTGAAGTTTAACCAGTGGACTAGTGGCTTCTTTGCGCACAATTTCAAAATATGTTAAAGCTGCTTCATCGTTATCTAGGTTGGCAGCTAATCTACCAATATCCAATAGAATCGCGTTACGCTCTCCGGTGGCATTAAGCTGATCTGCCACTCTTAAGCTTTCGGAAAGAATGCTATAAGCGGCTCTATAGTCCCCAACTCTTTGTCGGGCTGCGCCAAGATTTCTTAAGGCCGTAACCTTCAGTTCTGAAACTGGCATTTGCGACAACTGCTCATTAATAGATTCTAGGATGCCTCTAGCACGGCGATAAAATCCTAGTTGCTGAAGTGCTTGAGCTTGATTAACGCGACTGCCAATAACACCAATATTATCCCCAGCTTCTTGGTAGAAAGTTTCGGTTTTCTCCCAGATCCTTAATGCAGCTTGAAATTGCCCTAATTGGAGTTGTAAACTTGCCTGGGTATTCAGTACTTGTGCATGTAAAATTGGATTTACTGAATCGAATACTTGGTTGAGCAATACTAAGCCAGTGGTGATAGCCTGTTCTGCTTCCTGCCATTGGCTAAGGGCCTGACGAGCTAAAGAAAGATAGCTGAGGCAGAGTATCTGCTGGGCAACCTCTCCACGATCAGCGTAACCAGAAGCGGCAGCTTGCCAAACGACTGCCGCTTGGTCAAAACGACCTGCTGCATAGTAAGACCTACCAGATTCTAGCTCAGAAGAAGGATTTGATAATTCGATGGAATCTTGCTTAAGAACAGAAGAACTGATCTGAACTTTAGCGAATGGCAAAGCCTTTGCCTGGACTGAAAGTGGCACGATCGCCAGACACATGCCAACTATGAAAAATACAGTAAACTGGCGGATCACTCTTAAAAATTTCATGGGTTATATTGTTTATTTTTCAATGTTTTTGAGCTAAGGAAAACAAAAATCTTACTGTCTTCAACGGTAATTGGGCTATATAGCGATCCTGCATGGCCTTTGAGTAAGCCTCTTCGTGGGTTACGCTTCGCTTCACCCATGCTCCGAAGGTCTTCAGAAATCAAGTAGGATTGCTATATGAGGACGCTGGGCTCAGCTTTACTATCTTGAACGTACAAAGGGGGTACCTCTGATCTCAGGTCACCATTGCTCGGCAACGGTACGTCACCCTGTGGAGAACAGCGCCACTCGAAAACTTGATGCCTGCTCTCCATGGATCTCTGACTCTGATGATGAAGGATAATTGTGGCAAAAGTGTGGCATATCTAGTAGTAATCCTCTCATCTAGCAGATCGAATCGTAATCAACACCGTTAGCTGTCCTTTTAGTAAGTCTTTCCAAGCTCCATTCCCTTTCGGGTAGACAGTGCCGGTGTAGACACAGGTTATTGACTTTTGTTTGACCGTTGAGGATGCTGCTTTTAACTAGAAAGGGGTGTATCTAATGGAAAAGTAGACGCCACTTTCCTGTAAGGATCCAGAGGAGGTATTGCCATTGTTCAGTGGGATACCCCAATCAATACGGGCAGAGAAATTATTTTGCATTTGCCACTGCAAACCTAGGCCCGTTGATGCCAGTAAATTAGAATTTGGATTAGGGCGAGATCCATTATTCCAGCCCCTTCCGAAGTCAATGAAAGGGGCTATATGTAAAATACCATCCACATCTTCGATTCGGAGAATGGGAATTCTTAGTTCTATGGAAGCGAGTAAACCATTATCGGTGACCAACTGATTTTGCCGATACCCCCGCACTGTTTGTTGTCCTCCTAAGCCAAACTGTTCCTGGGCCAAAAGCTCATCGCCTGTTAGTTGAACATCTCCCCGTATAACCAATAGCGTATCAGGTGCCAACAGCCGAATCCATTGCCCTTGTCCTCGCCAACTCAGGAAACGGCTGTCTAGCCCAATATCGTTAATGGTTGCGCCAAAGGCACCAATGCCAAGGCTAAACTGCGATCGCAAGGCCAGCACCTGTTCTGGGCTACGACTCGTCCACTCTTGCACAAATCGGAGTACCGATAGTCGAGTTTTACCGTTCTCATCAGCGCCTGGGGAAGGAAAGGGGATAGCGCTTCCAAAATTACGAAGAAAGAAACTTTCACTTTCTCGAATTGAGGTCGTCAAGCTGAGCGCAAACTCTTGACTAGGAGTTTGATAAACAGGGTGCCGATAGCTAAGTTCATAATAATGCGAATCTGATTCGATGTCTAATATGTCAAAGGGCTCTTCAATCACTTTGCTACTGCTAAAACCCGTCCCAAAGCTGAGGGTTGCATTGCGTGGACTGACCGGGATACGATAGAAAAAATCAACGGAGTTACTGCTTTCAGTATTAGCAATACTCACATTAAATCGGTCCCCCAATCCCGTTAAGTTGCCATGGTCAAAATCGACGGTTCGTCGAAAACTGCCCACACTGGGGGAACGTCCATTATCAAGTTGAATGGACGCACTAACCGCATCTGCCTCTGTAATTTCGACCTCAAGAATGCTGGTCCCTGGACTAACGCCAGCAGCTAACTCAGCCGAAATCGTTGCGATTAAGGGATCCAGTTGTAGCAATTGCAGCCCTTCTAAAAGGCGACTTACATTGAGCGGGGGGGCTCCTGCCAACGCTAGGCGACTGCTGACATAGCTGGGATTTAACCTTTGGTTTCCTGTAATAATAATCTCTTCTAATTGACCTTCAACAACCTGAATCTCAACAATTCCTTCATTCAGTGTTTGGGGTGGAATGTAAGCTCCAGAAGTGACATATCCCTGCTCCACATATAATTGAGTAATGGCAGCCCTGGCCTGAAATAGTTCATTAAATGTAATCGGACGGTTGATGAATTCCGCAGTAGCTGCCGCTAGTTCCTCTTGGCTAAACACCGTACTGCCAACAATCTTAAATACCTCAACTGTAATGGTTGTCGGCACATCCTCAGGCAGTGTCTCGGGGGGGACAGTGGGAGCTGTGGGTAAGGGTTGTAATAGATCCTCTGATTCGGGTAGCGGTGGTAATGGCTCGGTTTCTATGAGCGGATTTGTGGTAGGAGACGTTGCATCCTGATTGAGGATGGAATCCACCGGGTTCTGACTTTGGGCGATTGGCAAGGGGGGATTGGGTTTGCCGATGGGTACTTGCTCAAGCCCAAGGTCTGTGCCCAAATCCATGTGATTAACTTTCGCGATCGCTTCAGCTTCGACAGCTAGGCAAACAGAGGGGAATAACATGCCCAAGCTAGCGCCGATGCTCAAATAGAACAATGTTTTTAGTAGGCCAGGACGGTAATGATTGGTTATGAGCCTCATGGGCGTAGGTAGGGAAGGTTATGGCCAGCAAAATACTTTTCAGAAAAGAGATAGCGATCCTATTTGTTTTATGAAACGAGAGTGCCTTGCATGCATGGGTTTCAGTCTGATTTCTGTTCGGAAATGATTTCGGATTGCTATATCTGTTGATTTTTTTTGAGTCGCTGACTTAATAAGGTTACCCTCATATTGTTCCCCATTATGCCTGTCTAGTTGCAATTTTCGAGATACTTATACCGGGTTAAGGCTGCACGGCTGATCAAGCATGAGTCCAATTTTATAACTGCTCAGCTCTGTGTGTGAATCCAGCCTTAGTCACGAGAAACCAAGGGTTTTAGCCTGCTCAGACCTAGCTGTCTAAACACTGCCTAAGTGTGAGGATTGGCGGCACAGGTGGCATAATCTGTGCCCCGGCTGCCGTCATCAGAGACTGCCACCAACTCTACTTGGCCTTCGGCATTAATAATCCACCCCACAGCCTCAGTAATCGGGGTATCTGGATGGGGTGCCGCTAGCTTGGGGCTGGTTGTTGCGGGCTGGTCGATAAAGTCTGAGAGGTCGCGCAAATCTGCCCAAATCGGACTGCTGGTAGCATTTGCTGGTGTCGGCGGCGTCCCCCCCCGCCCTGTGGCGACAAAACTGTTATCTCTCACTGCACCACATTCAGCCGCTACTTGATCGCTGGCATCTGTGAGGTCCGAGGGCAGTTCGATAGTGCCAGAGCTGGGGTCTAAGCCTGGGGTTTCAATCGTGACGGTGCCACTCAGGCCAAATTGAGAACTGGCGGTGATGTCGTTCTCAGGGGTTAGTTGCGGGCGAAAGACAAGTCCAAAAATCCCTTGAGTGGTGATTTGAATATTGCCTCCATTGCCCTGAAATGCATTGGCAATAATGTCGCTGTTCTCAAATCCGGCAATCACTGGGGCGTTAATGGTGATGTTGCCGCCATTGCCTGCACCACCAGCGGTGGCCGAAATTACACTGCCGTGTCGCAAAATTAGCCCAGAACCTTGCAAGCTCATATTGCCGCCATTGCCACCTGCCGTACTCGCCGTCAACCGACCTCCCTGATCTAAGAAGATGGTACCCCCGGTAACATTCAAATTGCCTGCGGTGCCTGTCCCTGAATTGGTCACGGTGACCTGGGCTCCATTGCGCACGCTTAATGCGCCAGTGGTAACAGTGACTGCCCCAGCCGGAGCATTGGTAGTTGACGATGCCGTGATGGTGCTGGGCAAATACTGCCCATTCACTAAGGATGATGAAACTCCTTGCACATCAATGGTGCCGACAGTCAGGTTGACATTGCCCGCAGCACCATTGCCCTCGGTAGATGAGGTAATTTGTCCACCGTTAAAGACCCGTAGACTATTGGCGTTGAGGGTGATATTGCCACCCTGACCTGTGGCATTTTGCCCCAAAGACACGGTGATGCCGCTGACGCTCTGGCTAAACAAATCCACTACAGGATCGCTGACTTGCACATCAGTGGCATTAATGGTGACATTGCCTGCCATGCCAGTTCCTGCATTCGCAGGAGTTGAACTCCCCGAAATTGCACTGGAGATGGTTCCGCCACTGGACAGCGACAGTTGGCCTGTGGTGATAACCACATTGCCCGCTTGTCCAGCAGCGAGAGGTTGAATCGAGCTAATCACTGCGCTCGTGAAGTTGCTGGGGTTAGCACCTCGAACCTCTAGACTCTGGGTTGCGGTCACAGAGATAGCTCCCGCATTACCCGTAGTGATGCTAGGTAATCCAGTAAAGAAATCAATTGAGCCTAGTACATCGGTACTGATCCGCCCCCCATCTAAGATCCGTATTCGATCGGCGGTAACAGTAATCGCTCCACTGTGATTTTGCTGTCCCCCGGTAACGAGGGTGGTAATGGCCCCTGAGGTATAAACCCCTGTGGCTGGATTCGGAAACGGTGTGAAACCACTGATCTCGACATCCGTCGCCCGCACTGTAATATTGCCGGTCCTGGCGTTGTTGATTGGTGCGAAGGTGGGAAAGCTAACGCCATAGTTGAGGGACTGAATCCACGCGCCATTATTCAAGCGTAGTTGCGGTGTATCAATCGTGATGTTGCCTGCGGTAGCACCACTACCCGACACACTGGTAAATAAACCCGCCGGTATATAGTTATCTGGATGAGATGCTCCCAGTAAATTGACAAACTCGGTCGTCTGGACATTAATACCCCGGCCTTGAGCATTTGCCCCTGTAAAAACACCAATACCAGAGCCGTCTTGTAGCGTTAAGCCACGTCCGCGAATGTTGATTAGTCCTCCTGTTGCCCCACTGGTATCGATGTAGGAAGACTGACGCAAGGTAACCGTACCCCAAATGGGCGATGGAGTGGAACTCGACAACTGCCAACTGCCCATGTTGGCAATATCGACGATGCCATTTTGAATCCCCCACAATTCCACATGACCATCTGGGGCAGAGATATTAGCGCTATTGATATTGACCTGTCCCCCAATCAGCGCCAGTGTCTGATTAGGCGATATTGATAGGGTCGGTGTACGAGTGAAAAAATTGTTGGCAAAGGGGCCTTGCACTTCCACAGTTCCTGCTGAGGCTCCCAGTTGTAACCCTGTGGGGGCCGTGATGGTCAATAAGGGGTCGGGGGTATTACCAATCCCAAAAGCCACGTTATTGGCAAAGAGGACATTCTCTGCGGTGCTAGCGACAAAGGAGCCGGGGACATTCAGGCTGGCTCCGGCTCCGAAGACAAATCCACTGGGGTTAATCAAAAACAAATCTGGGCTGACCCCGCCAGTCAAGGTGATTTGACCATTAATGGTGGAGAGGTTGCCCCCGGTGACCCGACCAATCACCAAGTTGACATTGTCAGCGGTGCCGCCGTAGCTGACATTGCCTAGGTCAAAGTGGGCCGTATCGGTGCCATTCAGCAGAGAAAAGTCAGTAAAGCTATGGAGGAGGGTGGTGGCACCTTGCAGTTGGCCCCCCGTAATCACGTAGTTAGGGCCGGGGGTGACTTGGGTGCCGATGGAGACATCCCCTGTGATCGTTTGCGCCATCGCGGGGCAGGCCAGTGTGAGCCATAGGCCCAGGCTCACACTGGTGCCGAGCCCAAATGGGCAAAAAGATCCTTGTTGCATGGGTTTTGGGAAATGCTACTAGCCCTAACTATATGCACCTGAATAGTGGCAAAAATGTGACAACTCTGTATGGCTATTCGTCGTCGGCTTCTTCATCACCGAACCCGCATCAACTGGGCTGGGGTTTTCAGGCAACTATTGTTCAGTGTTAAGAACTGTTTCAAGCTGGTCAGAACTGGCTGTCTAATCACTGCCTAAGTGTGAGTATTGGCGGCACAGGTGGCATAATCTGTCCCCCGGCTGCCGCCATCAGAGACTGCCACCAACTCTACTTGGCCTTCGGCATTAATAATCCACCCCACAGCCTCAGTAATCGGGGTATCTGGATGGGGTGCCGCTAGCTTGGGGCTGGTTGTTGCGGGCTGGTCGATAAAGTCTGAGAGGTCGCGCAAATCTGCCCAAATCGGACTGCTGGTAGCATTTGCTGGTGTCGGCGGCGTCCCCCCCCGCCCTGTGGCGACAAAACTGTTATCTCTCACTGCACCACATTCAGCTGCTACTTGATCACTGGCATCTGTGAGGTCCGAGGGCAGTTCGATAGTGCCAGAGCTGGGGTCTAAGCCTGGGGTTTCAATCGTGACGGTGCCACTCAGGCCAAATTGAGAACTGGCGGTGATGTCACTATTGGGCGTATCGCTGGGCTGAAATTGCAGTCCCAGAATCCCCTGGGCGGTGATGTTGATATTGCCGCCATTGCCGGTAAAAGCATTGGCACGAATATCACTGTTTTCTGATAGAACGGCTACCACAAAGCCATTGGGGGTATTAATCGTGACATTGCCGCCGTTGCCGCCCCCGAGGGCGGTGCCTGCTGTCGTAGAAATGAGGCTATTGTTTCGTAGCAGCAACAGATCTCGCGTAGTAAGGGTAATGTTGCCCCCCTGAGCACTGGCTGTTTCTGCGGTTAAGGTTGACTGGTTTTGCAGGATAAGACGGTCACTTCGGATGGCAATATTGCCACCATCGCCCGTGCCCAAACTATCCACGGCAATGACAGACCCGTCCTGCAAGCGCGCCGTACTGGCCCCGACGGTAATGTTACCGCCCTGCCCAGTGGAGCCCAGGGCAGTGGTTGCCGCCAAACGAGATCCCCCGGTCAGGGTGAGTTGGGGAGCCAAGACATTGATATTTCCAGCTTGGCCTGCACTACTGGTACCGCTCACCACAGTGCTGTTGTTGAGTTGTAACTGTCCCGGCGTGGTCAGGGTAACCGTGCCCGCCGGGGCATTGGTTCTGGTGTCGCTCTCAATCGCGCTATTGATCAAGATGAGGTTGCCGAGGCTGGTGACCGTGACATCCCCCGACTGGCCGGTGGTGCCTAGGGGCAAGGTAATGGGGCCGACAGCGGGCACGGTCACCTGCACCTGTTGACTGGTCAAGATGTTGGTGTTGTCCAGGGTTAAGTCTCCAGTACCCTGCACCAACACCGTTCCCGCTTGGGCCGAAGACGAGGTGGTCAAGAGGTTGACATTGGAGATTTGGTTCCGGGCTGTGAGTATAATGTCATTGCCATTGCCCGCTGTCCCCAACGGAGCCGCAGCAATGGAGCGTAGATTGTTGCCATTACCGAGGATGCTGGCTTGGGGCGCAGAGAGGGTGACGGCCCCGGCGCTGCCCGCATTGCCATCCTCTGAATAGGCCACTGATGAGATATCCCCCTGGGTAATCAAATTGCCGTTGGCGCTAGTCAGGGTGACGGCCCCCGCATTGCCGCCTGTCCCCGTGCCTAACACCACCGCCAACGATTGAATATCCCCTTGCGCCACCAAGTTTCCTTGGGTGGTGCTGAGGGCAATGTTGCCCGCACTGCCTCCAGAGCCGCTGAAACTAGCCGTAGCCGACGAGGCTTCCACCAGCACAGAGAGGTTGCCGTTGGTGGCTGATAGGGTGATGTCTCCGGTATTGCCTGTAGTTCCAAGAGCGGTAGACCGTACGACATTGACCGAAAGATTGCCATTGGTCGTCGCTAGGGTAATCGCCCCAGTATTGCCCGCACGTCCACCTATTGCAGCCCCGAAATTAATGGTCGTTGACTGCACGGCATTGACCGAGAGATTGCCGTTGGTGGCCAATAGGCTGATGTTGGCCGCATTGCCAGGGATCGCCGTTGCTACAGATGCCTGGTTGCTGGAGAGGACGTTACCTGTGACGACCAGATTACCATTACTGGTGGTGAGGGTGATGGGCGCTGAACTACCTACTGTGCCCGGTGCCAAGGACGTGGCTAGAACCGAGCCATTGATCGTAAGATTCCCATTGGCACTCGATAGCGAGATCGCCCCCGTGCCACCGTTGCTGCTGACTCCCGTCAGTGCCAGCGAAGGGGCAGAGATACCACCGTTGACCGTGAGATTGCCGTTGGCGGCGAGGGTTACCGACCCTGATTGACCACTATTGCCAGCGAACGAGAGCGCAGTGGTGTCCAATGGTCCCGTCACGATGTCCCCTGCTGCCGTCAGGATGATGGCTCCGCCATCGCCCCCCAGGATATTAGCCGTGGTAACAGACCCCACAACAATGCTGCCGGTTGGTAGCCCAGCAGTGCCACTGGCAAAACTAGTGCCCCCGCCACTAAAAGGGGTATTGGGGCTAGGCACTGACGCCACCCCCGCCCGCAAAATTGCCGCTGGTTGCGTGGTCAAAATAGCAAAATCTGGATCACTCGCCGGAATCGCGCCACTGATATCTGGTCCTGTGATCGTGATATTGCCCCCCTGAATACTGCCCGTGGCCTCTACCTTCAGGGCTACGCCGGTGTAGTTACCAAAAACTACATCCCCATTGGCATAAATGATCGGGTCATAGAGGCTGACAAAATCACCAGGGTTGCCCCCTAAGGTCTGAAATTGCAGGCTACCGCCGCTGAGAAAATGGGCATCCCCTGAAATGGCTCCATTACTAATCAGCCGCAGGTTGCCGCCACTTTGAAACGGGGTGGTGGGATGGTTTAGGGCCAAGATATCAATCTGTTGATTGCCTTGAATGGTTAAATCTCGCCCTGCTTGAGCTTGAAATGCCGCCGTGGTAGTGTCGCGAATTTGTACGGTATCGCTGGCCGTTAGGGACAGATCCCGGCCCGCCAGCAACTGTCCCTGTAGGTCCAAGCGATCGGCCACGAGGGTTAAATCTGCGGCCACACTCAAGTTGCCACGATTGACAATGGTAGATCCTGAAGGCACCCCCCCGGTTTGCAGCCCCAAGGGCGTCGTGATGGTCAATAGCGGATTCGGGGTGGTGCCATCGACGCCAAAGCGTTCACCATTGGCAAACAGAACATTCTCTGCGGTGCTAGCGACAAAGGAGCCGGGGACATTCAGGCTGGCTCCGGCTCCGAAGACAAATCCACTGGG
>NZ_KI913949.1:2206933-2208651 GCF_000332095.2 Leptolyngbya sp. PCC 6406
CTGGGGTTTCAATCGTGACGGTGCCACTCAGGCCAAATTGAGAACTGGCGGTGATGTCGTTCTCAGGGGTCAGTTGCGGGCGAAAGACAAGTCCAAAAATCCCTTGGGTGGTGATTTGAATATTGCCTCCATTGCCCTGAAATGCATTGGCAATAATGTCGCTGTTCTCAAATCCGGCAATCACTGGGGCGTTAATGGTGATGTTGCCGCCATCACCTGTGCCCCCCGCCGTGGCACTAATCACACTGCCGTAGCGCATAATCACTCCATTCTGGATTTGCAGATTAATGCCTCCGCCATTGCCAGATCGGGTCGAGGTCAAAATGCTGCCCTGGTTAAGGTACAAGGTATTGGCATTAATAGTGGCTGTGCCCCCATTCCCCTGCATTTCATTCGACACTACTACCCTGCCCCCATTGCGAATGGTCATGGTGGGCGTCGTCATCGTGATACTCCCCGCATTGGCAGGCGAATTGGCTTGACCGCCAAGATTACGAGCTAGGGCACCAATATAGCTAGGGTTTTGGTCATCCACTTGACCCCGCACCTCAATCGAGTCAGTGGCATTGATGGTTAATTGTCCCGCATTGCCCGTTCCCAAGGTTGAGACTGAGACAATGCCTCCAGTGTCAACGGTGAGGCTGCGAGTATCGAGTTGAAAATCGCCCGCATTGCCTGAGCCAAAATAGGTGGCGGCTGATAGTCTAGACGGGGGTGAACCGTTGATGGCGCTACCACTGGAAACAAAGACGGTATCAGCGCGAACGGTCAGGTTGCCCCCATCGCCGCTGCTTTCACTCACGGCCAGCACCTCACTGCCACCGACAATGGACAAGTTTTGGGCGGTAATTGATAGATTGCCCCCTTGACCTGTGCCATTGCTGGAGGCGACGATCGCTCCCCCCGAATTTTGAGTAGGAATCCCCACCGAGATATTCGGGGCATTGACGGCAATATTACCCCCGGTGCCTGCACCAAAAGTGCGGGTTCGAATTGCCCCACCCCCAGAGACGGAGAGGTTAGGTGTTGTAATCGAGATGTTGCCCCCTGCCCCCGAGAAACCCAGAAGGGTTTCATTTACTAAACCGCTAGAGCTGGCAAAGAAGCCCGAGCCTGCGGTTCCTACGACCTCTAATGCCCCCGTGGCAGTGATGGTAATATCTCCGGCGGTCTGGCTACTCTGGTTTTGGACTGCGACGAGAGACCCATCGCGAATGCTGACCTGATTGCCCTGCATCTGTACCGAACCAGCGGCAACTCCAATCCCCCCACTGACAGAAGCTAAAGCTCGCCCAGTCAGTTGAATCGAGCCGAAGTCAGCGGCGTTGGCATAACTGAAGGATAAGCCTTGCGCCGATGAGGATAGATCCACCTGCCCACTGGTGACGCTGCCCAGTTCAATGTGGCCTCCGGGGGCAGTCACCCCTCCCCCCGCCAGGGCGACATCACCCCCAATTAATGCCAGAGTCTTGCCAGTTGAGACCCTTAATCCACTAGAGCCTGTTAAGTCAAGGACTGGGAAAAAGCCGTTGAAGAAAGTGGTTTGTCCTGAGCCTTGAACGGTAATCGGCGCAGGGCTGCTCAGTTGTAATCCGATCGGAGCCATAATCGTCAATAGGGGGTCAGGGGTATTGCCAATCCCAAAAGCCACGTTATTGGCAAACAGAACATTCTCTGCGGTGCTAACGACAAAGGAGCCGGGGACATTCAGGCTGGCT
>NZ_KI913949.1:2208751-2396411 GCF_000332095.2 Leptolyngbya sp. PCC 6406
GCAGGCCAGTGTGAGCCATAGGCCCAGGCTCACACTGGTGCCGAGCCCAAATGGGCAAAAAGATCCTTGTTGCATGGGTTTGGAGGAAATGCTACTAGCCCTAACTATATGCACCTGAATAGTGGCAAAAATGTGACGGGGCTGGCGCTGCCCGCATTGTCACCTTTATTCAGCAGGTTGCTCAGGAGGTGTGAATTCTCCTGTAAAGCCACCCTAGTATTGCAAGGCAGCTTCCCACTAAGGGACTCGCAAGAAAATAAGGTACCAATTGCCACCTTGCCTATTGGTGCATTGCTTCGCGTGGGCGAAGCCGCGCCTTAGCGCTATGCACCCTACCAGTGCTCAACGGTTCCGGTACTTTATTTAGACGCATAGACGCACGTCCCTAACCCCGCTGGGGTGAGCACATTGTCCACACGCCCTAATCGGGATCCTGCTTGAAGCGTCGGGGCGATCGCCGCTGGGCGGGCGGCACTTGCTCTAGATACCAGCGCCGCCACATGCTGGAAGTGCGTAGGGCCAGCCACAACAGTAACAGGGCAATCACCCCCCCCTGTCGGGGGGCATCAAAGGCAAATAGGACGAGACAAATACAGAGAAAGTCTTGCAGAAAAATGATCCATAAGGGCGGGGTCCGCACACGATAGAACCAACCGAGCTGCACAAGCTGCATGACCAAGGCCAGCAGTCCCCCCAAGATTCCCACAACCCAGACGATCAGCCCCCCCTCTAGGTCCATAGTGCGGGCCAGGGCAATGCCGGTAATCGCCCCGACAAAGGGACTAAAGAGCAGTTGTACCGTGGGGAAGAGCCGCCGCAGAGGACGCTCCTTCGATAACATCAACTCCATCACTGTCCAGCCCACTAATACCCCCAGTACTACTCGGGGCGATATGTGAGATAGAAGAGGGACGTTGGACCAGAGTCGATCTCCAGACAAAAGCCCAATTAACAGCAGCGGTAGGGCTAAACGAAACCCACTAGCCGCCGAGATAGACAAAATCGCCAGCAGCTCTGTGATAATCACGATCAAATCAGGCGGACTGTGTTGTTATGAAGAGAGCAGTTGATTCTGATTGTAGAGGGGAAAAATTCCCTTTGCTGCTGAGATGCCCTACTTCATAATTCCACCTTAGGCGATGTCTTCACCCAAATCTTCCTGGCAGCAAGAACTCAAATCCCACGCTTGGATTTTAGGCACCCTGGTAGCCCTGCTGTGGGGCATTCAGATTGTCAATGACTTGATTTTTAATGGCGGCTTGGCTCGCTATGGCATCATGCCCCGTGCGGGAATCGGGCTGCGGGGGATTGTGTTTGCCCCTTTTCTCCATGGCAATTTTGGCCATCTAATGGCCAATACCATTCCCCTCGTTACTCTGGGATGGTTGATCCTGCTGCAAGAAGTTGGGGATTTCTTGATCGTATCCCTGGTGGCCATGGGGGTGAGTGGCCTTGGCACCTGGCTGATTGGCGCTCCGGGCTCGGTCCATGTGGGGGCTAGTGGGGTGATATTTGGCTACCTGGGTTTCTTGCTAATGCGGGGCTGGTTTGAGCGCAGCATTAGCGCGATCGCACTTTCCTTGGTCGTCCTGATGTTCTATGGCAGCTTGGTATGGGGCATCTTCCCCAACCAACCTGGCGTCTCCTGGGAAGGACACCTCTTTGGCTTTGTGGGCGGTGTTCTAGCGGCTCGACTAATCGCTAAGCGCTCCATCACTCCCTAACAGAACCTCCTGCCCAATTACCTGTGCTACGGATTCAAGGGCAGGTAGCCCAGGCCCAGACAGAAGAGGAACGACAAGCGCGCTTGGATGCGATCGCACCTCTGCACCAAATGGGTCTCACCCCAGAGCAGATTGCCATTGCCCTAAACCTAGCCCTCGCCGCTGTAGAGGAGCATCAACTCAAAGCGGGACAAATCTCTTGGGGAGGAGTTAGGAGTTAGGAGCCAGAATCTAGGAGATTACTGGATTCTGACTCCTGACTCCTGAATTCCTCGGAACCAATATTGTCTCGGCTTACGTTGATACCCCTGTAGAGCACAGCCTTATCTCTGGTGAATAGACCAGGGCAGAGCCTCCCAACGGGCTTTCGTGGCGGAGTCCACGTCATCCACTGGATTAGGCTAGGCAAGATAGGCAAGAAAAAACCAGCTTCCTGAGACTTTCAGGAAGCTGGTTGTCAGTGATTCTCTCAAGAATCCATCTGAAACAATTAGGCGATGCGTTGACGGCGGGTTGCGATCGCTAATCCTCCCAGCGCCAGCAGCCCCAGCGCCGATGCAGGCTCAGGTACGCTCTCGGGATCCTCAGGAATTTCCACACGGGGAGGAAGCTTGCCGACAAAGGCCATGCCATCGTTGATGCATTCAGCCAAGATATGGGCGATGAAGTCGCCATCAGGTAGGAGGTTACGGTCGAAGCTGAAGCCAAAGGTATGGGTACCGACAGCACCAAAACTACCAAAGTTCAGGGTAGATAGCGCCGCCGCATCCAGTAGATTGATTCCCCCCAGGAAGTCGCCTGAGGCAATAGAGTTCACCAACGTATGCTTTTTATTAACCCCATCGCCAAAGTAAGCGTCGGTTTGACCGAGGTCAGCCATATTAGCACTCCCACCTGCCTTTATGACCGCGTTTTGATGGTGGTTCAAGTGGTCGAAGCCAGCATTTTGCCCAGCCACGTTCTTACCCGTCACGTTGCCATAGAGCCCCAACTGGGTTACGCCAGAGTCGCTGTTTTCGACAAACTTGACGGCAAAGAGATCCCCATTGGCAGCGGTGAGGTTATCCCCCGTGAAGTTGAAGAAAAAATCTCCATACTTAATCACGCCATTGCTGGCTCGACTGTCCGTAGCCCCTGAGATGGGGTTGAGGTTGGAGTTGATCGCGACAAACACGCTATCTGCCGTAGCCTGAATGGCCATAGCATAAAATTCGAAGCGGCTTTGTGCCCCCACTTTGCCATTGCTGTCATGACCATCAGTGAAGGAGTCAATGGCATAGTCCCAACCTTCGGCGGTTTGGGCGTGACCAGGGGCGACACCTAGGCTGAGGGCTGTAAGGGTCAAGCCCGTAGCGAGTAGGGCAGTCTGGGTCAGAAATCGCATGGATGTTGCTCCTATGAATTGAGGCGAAAGGTAGTTACTGAGAACCACAAGAAACGTATGGGTTGACTTTGAACTGCGGGACTATGGTGCCTCGTAAGGACACCGGCATCATGGGAATGACTGCGTATACTTACGTGGGGCTACGTACTTTTTTCGCGTCTCAATGCTTGCAGTACCAAAGGAGTTGCACCTGAACCTACGTTATCAATCGTTCCCATCCATGTAAATTTCAATACCTCAGATTTCATCAAACCCTTACACATCACCGGGGTATTGTGAAGGTGTTGGGGTCCAGAAAACTCTCTCAACGAAAAAAAAGCGCCCCCGAGGGGGCGCTTTTTAAGTCATGGACTGAGTCAGAGACTAGGGCGTGTGGAAAATTAAGGAGGAAATCTTTGCAGCTTAGACATGACCACGCCCGCCCTACTGAATCAAACTAGGGGCTCTAACCGGCCCATAACCAGGAATCTGGCTTCGATTGTCCACAACCCCTAGCCGATGAGTTCAGGAGCCTGAGCCGCAGCTAGGTCCAGAGGGAAGTTGTGAGCATTGCGCTCGTGCATCACTTCCATCCCCAGGTTGGCGCGGTTGATTACGTCAGCCCAGGTGCCAATCACACGACCCTGAGAGTCGAGGACAGACTGGTTGAAGTTGAACCCGTTCAGGTTGAACGCCATGGTGCTGATACCCAAGGAGGTGAACCAGATGCCGATGACGGGCCATGCACCTAAGAAGAAGTGCAAGGAACGGCTGTTGTTGAAGCTGGCGTATTGGAAGATCAAACGACCGAAGTAGCCATGGGCGGCAACGATGTTGTAGGTCTCTTCTTCTTGGCCAAACTTGTAGCCGTAGTTCTGAGATTCGGTTTCGGTGGTCTCACGCACTAGGCTGGAGGTCACCAAGGAACCGTGCATGGCGGAGAATAGGGAACCACCGAATACACCCGCTACACCCAACATGTGGAAGGGGTGCATCAGAATGTTGTGCTCTGCTTGGAACACCAACATGAAGTTGAAGGTGCCGGAGATACCCAGGGGCATACCGTCGGAGAAGGAGCCTTGACCCAAGGGATAGATCAGGAACACTGCGGAAGCCGCTGCTACGGGAGCAGAGTAGGCGACGCAGATCCAGGGGCGCATTCCTAGGCGGTAGCTCAGTTCCCATTCACGACCCATGTAGCAGAAGACGCCGATGAGGAAGTGGAAGATGACGAACTGGTAGGGGCCACCGTTGTACAGCCACTCATCTAGGGAGGCAGCTTCCCAGATGGGGTAGAAGTGCAGGCCAATGGCGTTGGAGGAGGGAACAACAGCTCCGGAGATGATGTTGTTGCCATACATCAGGGACCCGGCGACGGGCTCACGGATGCCATCGATGTCTACGGGGGGAGCCGCGATGAAGGCGATGACGAAGCAGGTGGTGGCAGCGAGCAGGGTGGGGATCATCAACACGCCGAACCAGCCAATGTATAGGCGGTTTTCGGTGCTGGTCACCCACTGACAGAACTGCTCCCACAGGGAAGCGCTCTGTTGTTGTTGCAGGGTTGTGGTCATGATTAAAAAAGTAGTGCGGTTACTTGAACTAACGGTTGCCTGACCCCAAGGGGCTGGGCGGATGGGTTATGTATGTCTAAATATTAACTAAACTGTTGCGGATTGTAAAGCATTGTTCACATTTTCCTGATCCTTCCCCCCGCTCTGGCCTGCCGCTTATACACATCATCTCTGCGCAGTCAGATTCGGGCGAATCCCCCGCTATACCCCAGTCTTAATCGATCGCACTGCTGCTACCCTGCGTCGGAATGGAATACCGCCGCTCATGGCGACCGTCCTCTTGGGTCTACACGTTGAAACGGAAGAGCATCACATCCCCTTCTTGGACAACGTACTCCTTGCCCTCACTGCGTACCAGCCCCTTTTCCTTGGCAGCCCCCATGGAGCCGAAGGTGACGAGATCTGAGTAGGCGATGGTTTCGGCGCGGATGAAGCCGCGCTCGAAGTCGGTGTGGATGACTCCGGCAGCTTGGGGGGCGACCATGCCAGCCGTGATGGTCCAGGCGCGGGTTTCCTTGGGGCCGGTGGTGAAGTAGGTGCGTAGTCCCAGGAGCTCATAGGTGGCGCGGATGAGGGACTGGAGGCCCCCTTCTTCGACGCCCAGGGACTCTAGGAAGTCAGTACGCTCCTCCTGGGAGAGGTCCACCAATTCGGCCTCGACTTGGGCGGAGACAATGACGACTTGGGCCTGTTCAGTGGCTGCGATCGCACGCACCTTTTCCACCCAAGCGTTGCCTGTGGCGAGGTCATCTTCGCTGACGTTGGCGGCGTAGATGACAGGCTTGCGGGTGAGGAGCCCCAGGGGTTTGATCAGCAGTTCCTCCTCTAGGGTGAGGGAAATTTGGCGGGCGGATTGGCCTTCGTTCAAAGCGGGTAGTAGTTTTTCAATCGCCTCCACCTCTGCCTGGATCTCCTTATCCTTCTTGGCTTGCTTGCGGGCACGATCGAGGCGCTTTTCCAACTGAGCCAGATCCGACAGGGCCAGTTCTAGATTGATGATTTCCGCATCCCGCGCCGGGTCGATAGAACCTGCCACATGGATAATGTCTTCATTCTCGAAGCAGCGCACCACATGGACAATGGCGTCCACTTCCCGAATATTAGCGAGGAACTGGTTGCCCAATCCTTCTCCCTGACTGGCACCCTGCACCAGTCCAGCAATGTCTACAAACTCGACGCGGGCCGGGACGATCTCACTGGAGTCGGAAATCTGGGCCAAGACCCCTAGGCGCGGATCAGGAACCGCCACTATCCCCACGTTGGGCTCAATGGTACAGAAGGGAAAATTTGCTGCCTGGGCTTTGGCATTGGCCACCACGGCGTTGAAGAGGGTGGATTTTCCGACGTTAGGTAGCCCAACAATTCCGGCTCTGAGCATAGCGATCGCACGGGTAAAAAATTTGAGGATAAACCTGGCCTAGACCTTTTCCAGCATAGGAGAGCTGTGGAGTAAACGGTAGTCGGAGTCCGGTGCTATCCTTTGGTGTCAGTTCTCAAGGATGGGGCATGAATAGGATGGGCAAGGTCGGCACAATTGGGCTATTGATGGCAGTGACGGTGGGCCTGTCGGGTTGTAATGGCTTGCTTCAAGCCCTCGGACTGCGCCCTGGCAATTCCCAGGCAGAAAATAGCGAGCGCATCGGCACCCAGTCCCTCAATACCACCGATGACGGCAACATTTTGGTGAATGAGACGGCGGGGATTCAGATCACCCTTCCTGCCTCTTGGCAAGAAGATGAGCGTCTGCACAATTCGGCAGAGCTTCAGGCTTCAGACCCAACTAACAACCTCTATATCATTGTGTTGGCAGAAGATGAGCGTGCGCTTCAGCGCTTTGGCCTGAGGGAGAATGCCGAAACCTACCGCAATATTCTGATCCGTAACCTGCAAGCCTTTGAGGGGGGAGATGCCACTGATGTGGCCTTTGTGGGGGACAATTTCGCCACCCAGCATGAGATCCGGGGCCAGGTTCAGGCGGGGACGCAGGTCGTCTATCTTCACACGACGGTGCTGACGGAGAATCGCTATTACCAGATTGTGGCCTGGTCTACGCCGGACCAGTACAGTTTTTCCAGGACGGAACTGCAAACCATTACCGAAAGTTTTCGGGAAACCTCAGGCAGTTAATCGCCAGGTGGATGAATTTTTGGGCGGGATCTTGATCGTGGATGAATTTTTGGGCGGGATCTTGATCAACGGTGGGCGATGCCCACCCTACGCTTAAGCTTTCATTGGCAACACTGCTTTTTTCGTTCCCTCGTTAACCGCCAAGAGCATCGTCGGGGTACAGGTGTGACGTAATGTGGCCTAATAGAGTAGAAACCCCCTGCAATCCTTGGAGATGATGAAACAACTGCGTTGGCGGCATTGGTTGGGATGGGCCGCGATCGCCCTGATCCTTTGCATCGGCTGGCTGGGCCTCGGCAGTCCAGCCCTAGCAGGGCTGGAGGACGATCACTACGATGGCAACATTTTCGCCCTCTATGCGGGCAATGGCTCCCTGGTACCGCCCCGGATTGCCCTGTCCCAATCCATACGGGAGGGGAGGCCAACGCTGCTGGTGTTTTATGTGGACGATAGCGCCGACTGCAAGCGATTTTCCTCGGTGATTTCCCAGCTCCAGGCTCCCTATGGCCGGGTTGTGAACTTTATTCCCCTGATGGCGGATGCGATTCCGGTGCAGAAAGACTATGAGCCCACGGAGGCGGGCTATTACTTCCAGGGTGTTGTACCCCAAACGGTGGTGCTAGACGGGGACGGTACTGTGCGCTTGAATGAGGCGGGTCAGGTCAGCTATGAGGCGATTGACGATGTCATGCGGGAGATCTTTGATCTGTTACCGCGATCGCAGTCGGAAGAACTCCGCCGCCGCCCCATCAACGAAGTCAATAGCGAACTGGTGGAAATGCGCTGATTCTGCGGATTGCCTCCCGGTCAGGGCTACCCCTACCCCAAGTTGAGGGGATCGATATCTATCGTGAGACTGACGCTGGTGGGACAATGCTGGCCCAAACCCGTCAAGTCTGGTAGGGGAGCTGCGATGGTCATTGACGTAGCCGCCCCCAAGGGGCTAGACCGGCCCTTTGGGGCCATTGCACCTTTGAGCAATAGGTGCCAGCGGTAGCGCCGCGCCACCCGTAAAATCGGAGCCGGGGCCGGACCCAAAAGGGACCATTCTGGTGACAGTTGGGGTCGAAGCAGCGCCGCCAACTGATCCGCAGTTTTTTCCACCAGGACCGGATCGGGACTCGTGATCCGCAATAGCACCAACCGTCCCAGGGGAGGATAGGAGAGCGCCCGCCGCTGGGCCAACTCCGTTTCAATGAACGCCGTCACCGACTGACGCTGCACCGCCCCAATTACCGGATGCTCTGGAGTATAGGTCTGCAAAATCACCTGCCCCGGTTGCTCCCCCCGCCCCGCCCGCCCCGCCACCTGGGTCAAGACTTGGAAGGCCCGCTCACTGGCCCGATAGTCTGCCATGTAAAGCAACCCATCAGCGGCGACAATACCCACCAACGTTACCTGGGGCAGGTCAATACCCTTGGTGAGCATTTGCGTCCCCACTAGCAGATCTGCCTCCCCCTGGGCAAAGCGGGTCAGCAGCGCCCGGTGAGATCCCTTCGTCCGCGTCGTGTCGCTGTCAAACCGCAGAGGCCGCAGCCCCGGAAACTCTGCCTGCAACGCCTGCTCCACCCGCTGGGTACCGCTGCCAAAATGCTTCAGATAGGGGGAACCACAGGCAGGGCATAGGGGCGGCTGGCTCTGCCCATAGCCGCAGTAGTGGCAGCGCAGGGTAGAGGTGCCGTCCGCATAGGGCAAATGGTGAGACAGGGATACATCGCAGTGAGGACACATCATCACATGGCCACAGGCCCGACAAGAGACAAAGCTACTGTGGCCCCGCCGATGAATGAACAGAATGCCCTGCTCTCCCGAGCCTTCTAGGGTTTCCAGAGCCCTGCGCAGGGTGCGACTAAAGATAGACCGATTTCCCGCCTGGAGTTCCTGACGCATATCCACCACCGTAATCGGGGGCATAGGGCGAGCGTGGATCCGTTCAGGCAAACAGAGATAGTGGAGATCCGTAGGGTGGGCCGTGCCCACCATTTCCATGCCCTTTTCCCCACCCGTAGGGTGGGCACCGCCCACCGTGCCCTTCTCCCCACCCATAGCAGGAATCGTAGGGTGGGCACTGCCCACCCATTCTGGTGCAGTCCCACGGTGAACATCGTCCTCCCTGCCCTTATTCTCCCCCCTCGGCATCCCCATCTCCGATGGCTGAACCGCCACCCAACTTTCCAAAGAAGGGGTAGCGGAGCCCAAAACCAGGGGACAGGCGTCCAATTTTGCCCGCCAGTAGGCCACGGTGCGGGCGTGATAACAGGGGGCAGGCTGATCCTGCTTAAAGCTGGAATCGTGCTCTTCATCCAAAATCACCATGCCTAGGCAGGGCAGGGGGGCAAACACCGCCGATCGCGTCCCAATCACCACCTGGGGATCGCCACTAAGCATCTGTCGCCAAGCGTCATAGCGCTCCCCCTCCGACAGGCCGCTATGGTACACACACACCCGTTCCCCAAACCGTTGACGAAAGCGATCGGTGAGTTGCGGCGTCAGGCCAATCTCCGGCACTAGCACCAAGGCGGATTGCCCCGCTACCAATCGAGGTGCGATCGCTTGCAAATACACCTCAGTTTTCCCTGAGCCTGTCACCCCATGGAGCAGGGCCACCTCACCGCCCCCCAACTGGCTGAGTCCTGCCAGGGCCGTTTGCTGATGCTTCGTGAGAGCTTTGGGCCGATCACTAGCTAAGTCCGGTTGCTGGGGCTGGCGCAGTACCTCCCGTTCTTCTAAATTCAGGTAGCCCTTGGCCGCCAGCGATCGCAATGTAGCACTGGTGGTACGGCAATATTGCAGTGCCTCTTGCAACCAAAAATCCCCACCCCGCCGCTGGAGCAATCGCAGCACTTCTTGCTGGCGCGGAGTTAGGTCTTCAATCCCCGACATTCCCGCCACCACGGTCACGGCCTGACGCCGTTTAGGCCGGGGCGGTTGGGGTAGGGCTAGATAACTCTCCACCCAACCCCGCTGGGTCAGGTGGTGAATGCCTCGGGCGGCACCGGGGATCTGCTGACACAGGTATTGCCAGGTGTAATCGCCACTGGGGGATCGCTGGAGCTGCGTCAGCACCGCTAGGGCTGCTGGGGGCAGGTTCTCCCTAGCCTCAGCCAGGGGATTCTCTAGATCGGCAACGGAAACAGTGCCGGTCAAGCGGACACGCCGCTGCGATCGCGCTAGCAGTCCCGGTGGCAGTGCCGTGCGAATCACCTGCATCAGGGGTGTTTGATAATAGTCCGCAACAGTTTCCAGTAACTGCCAATAGGTGGGAGAAAATACGCCGGGGCTGATCACCGCCCCCACCGCCTTTACCTCACGGTGGGCTAGATCGGCAGACACCTCCGCTACTGTCCGAATTGCGATCGCGCCCACCTGCTGATGTCCAAAGGGCACACTGAGAATATCCCCCGCCGCAATGGACAGATCCGGTGGAACGCCATAGGTATAGAGCCCCTGCACCCCAGGACAGTCCACTAGGACTTCAATCCAGCGAGGGGCCGTCTCCGTCGTGATGGTGGTCTCCGCAGTCGTGATTTTCCTTCCCCCGTACACACAAAACCGCCCCTTAGTTTAACGAGCCCACCCACTCCCCACCCACTTCCTGACCCTGGACCAGTCCTATCAGTAATAGTTCTCTTTAATTCTTGAGCCCTAAATGACGATAACCTTAGGCTTGCTAGTTGACTTATGGCCCCAGCTAAATGAAAATGTATCCCAACTAAGAAAAAATTTCCCATGGCCTCGTATCCCAATGCTGACTTGAGGGCCGAACTCAACGCCCATGGCTATCGCCTCACGCCGCAGCGCCAAAAGATTCTAGATATTTTTTGCACTTTGCCCCAGGGTCGCCACCTGAGTGCAGAGGATCTCCATTCAGCCCTAACCCAAACCGGGGAGCGCATTGGCCTCTCCACCGTCTACCGCACCATTCACCTCATGGTGTACATGGGCATGTTGAGGGAGTTGGAACTGGCGGAAGGGCACAAGCACTACGAACTCAATCGCCCCCTGCGCGACCATCACCACCATCTGGTCTGTGTCTACTGCAACCAGACCCTAGAATTTTCGGAAGACCAAGTGGATCAGGTAGGGGAGAAGCAGGCCAAGTCTGTCGGGTACTACATCCTGGACTGCCAACTCACCCTTTATGGCATCTGCCCCAACTGCGATGTTCAAAAACCAGTCCTTTAGAGGACATCGCACCCAGCGCTCGATGTGATGTGCCATCCAGCGAACTTACCCAGAGCGCACCAGATCCATCCTGCTTTCAGATCTGATCCCAAACCTCGGTCATAGACCTCCAATTTGTGGTGCATGGGGACGTGGTGCCCGCAAACGGAATACGCCCAGAAAGTGCTGTAACCCTTTAGTTGCAAGCCTATTCCAAAAATATGAGATTTTATTCCCTGATTCTTAATGGGAATTTATTGCATTAAGCTCAAGGCCGGATATACTGAACCCAAGGCTTGTTGAATCTTCTTCTCAATTAGCAAGGGGGGTATTGCCGACTGGGTAACCCTCCGTCCCCTGAACGCTGGTTAACCCCAGCCCTGTACCTCTCAATTTCAAGGAAACGTTATGGCTAAAATCGGCTTATTTTACGGCTCCACATCTAGCAAGACCGCAGATGTAGCCGAGCAAATTCAATCAGCCCTGGGTGGTGAAGCTGTTGTGGACCTCTACGATATTGCCGACGTAGAGGTCCAGCAGCTCGCCGAGTACGACTACCTGCTTATCGGCTGCCCTACCTGGAACATTGGTGATCTCCAGAGTGACTGGGAAGGCGTTTTTGATGATCTAGATGAGGTGGGCTTTGAGGGTAAAACCGTGGCCTACTTTGGCACAGGCGATCAGGTTGGTTATGCCGACAACTTTATGGACGCCATTGGTCTCCTAGAAGAGAAAATCTCCAGCCTCGGAGCTAAAACCATAGGCTACTGGCCCCTAACAGGCTACGACTTTAATGAGTCTCGCGCAGTCCGAGATGGCAAGTTCTGCGGCCTTGCCCTTGATGAAGACAACGAGCCTGAGAAGACCTCAGAACGTATACAGACCTGGGTAGCCCAAGTCAAACCTGCCCTCGGGCTTTAGGGTCTACCACAACAGATTTTCCGGCCCGCGAACGGGAAACCAAATGATGCAGTGTGTCTATGAATCGCGGGCTTTCCTCTTCCATCCACAAACTCAATTCAAAATTTATATCGCTCTCTTCTCTCTACCATTCCCTCCATTCACCCCAAACCCCATGCTCAATGCCCTTTGGCTCTCCGTGAGCCCCAGCTTGGATCGCTTTGACCAACGCCTGATTCGTCATCTCACCCGTCAAGGTAGTCTGCACCATTGGGAATACCATCAAACCCCAGACGAACCTTGCTGCCTGGAAACAGCGATAGTGCTCCTCCATGATTTTCTGAAACAGCATCATCGCCCAGTCCATCTCCTCGGGCATGGCATTAGCGGCGTAGTAGGACTGCTCTACGCCCAAAAACACCCCGAAAGAGTGCGATCGCTCACCCTCCTTTCTGTAGGGGCCAACCCCGCCATCAGTTGGCACACCCACTACTACGCCCTAAGAAATCTGCTGCCCTGCTCCCGAGACATGATCTTGGCCCAGATGATCCAGACTCTCTTTGGCCCCCAAGGTAACGCCATGACCACGGCACTGGTAGCCTTGCTTCAACAGGATTTGGACTATAGCCTCACTCCTCATTCTCTGGTCAGCCATACCTTACTGACAGTCGAAGCCATTGTCCCCCCTCTGCTGATCTGCCATGGAGGCCGGGATACGGTCCTAGACCCCAATGCCCAACTGCAATGGCAATATCTACTGAAGCCCCGCGATCACCATTGGACTTGCCTCGAAGGTAGACATTTCTTTCACTACGAATATCCTCAGCAGGTGGCAGAAACGATCCACGCCTACTGGCGGAGCCTAGAGTCCCCACCACTATCCAGTCCCATCCGGCCCACGGTTATTTCAGCTACCTCAAGGCCAAGGGAATTTTGAACCCCCATCCCGAATTTCCCAATATCAGCACCCGTCCACCAGGCAACCACCCTACGGCGGCATTCTGCATTGGGCGCGGAAACCGCGCCCCTACCGCACCCTCACATCCCATCACGGGTCACTCGGCAACAAGAGCAACCACCCTACGGCTAGTTGCTCCTCCGGAGCCGCTACGCGAACAGGGCAAGCAAGGGATTGCCCCTACGGAAAATTTAATTCAAAATTCAAAACTCAAAATTCCTGCCACCCCATCACCCCAAAACCTATCACCCGGCAACAACAGGGCGGGTTTTGAGCCTCCCATCCTGAATTACCCGCTACAACAGGGCGGGTTTTGAGCCTCCCATTTGGGATTTCCCCGTAGACACGAGCTAAACCCGCCCCTACGGGATTTACCCCATCACCCCATCACCCCAATACCCCATCACCCCATCACCCCAATACCCCATCACCCCACCCACCATGACCCCTATCCTCCACCCCAGCCTAGAAACCCCCACAATCTCCCCGGCATTGTATAGGTTCCAACGCCATCAACCCCTGTCTTCTCGAAAAACTACGCTCTGGAAAATTCACCAGGGTCTCGTCCGTACCGTTACTTGGAATGACGAAGGGAGCATCATTACCCTGGGTTTTTGGGGACCGGGGAGTTGGGTTGGCTGGGCCATTGATCAGGTTAGCCCCTATGAAATTCAGCCTCTGACCACCATTACCGCCACCACTGTCACCACCCATCAAGTCATTCCTAGCCGCAACCTGTTAGACCACCAGCAGCAGACCAATATCATGCTGGGTATCTTGCACTGCCACCGCATGGAAACTCGGTTGCTCAAATTGTTGATCTGGCTGGCACAACGGTTTGGCCAGCGTCGGAGCCACGGTATCCAGATGCAATTACCTTTGACCCACCAAGAGATCGCAGAAACCCTGGGGACGACACGGGTTACCGTTACCCGGCTGATTAATCAATTGGAGCAAAGTGACCAGATCCAATGGTCACGCCGCCATCAGTTTATTCCTAGTCACACACTGGCGATTGAGGCTGGGAATTTTTAAAGAATCCCTGGGCAAAAACAAAGCGCTGCGCTTTCTATCGGTGAAAGCCAGCGCTTCGTTATTTATAGGGGGTTTGACAATTGGGATCTATAAAAAAGCGCGATCCCTTATGATTTCCCCCTATTATTGCCTGGGTTTTAACTGTAAAGGCGTGCACATAATAATGTCTTTATGTTTCGCCATTGTCACGAAATATGAGGAGTTATCAAGTTTTGCCGTTCTATGGTAGAGACTTGAGGGAGACCCCCAAACGGTGAGAAATCCACACCTCCAGCGATCGCACGAGGGGTTTCCCAGGTAAACCGCTTACGGAACCGGCCATAGGCTCCACTAAAATCGTAAACATCCCTAGGCGGTTCCCCGCTAACACATCAGTGAACAGCCGATCCCCCACCATAGCGATCCGCTCCAAGGGCAAGTTCATGGCTTCAGCGGCACGACGCAGCTTGCGCCGAGAGGGCTTGCCGGCCCCGGTTATGTAGGGTAAATCTAACCCTTCGGCAATGCGGCGAATGCGGGCCTCATTCAGATTGTTGCTCACCAGCCACAGGGAAACGAGGGGCTTGAGTTGGGCACACCAAGCATGAACCTCTGGGGAGGTTTGTCCTTCCCGTAGGGGTACTAGGGTCTCATCCACATCCAGCACCAACCCTTGGAGCTGGTGCTGGGCGATGAGTTCAGGGGTGAGGCCCAGTATGGGCTCGCCTAAGATCAAGTCTGGCTGGAGCAGCTTCACCCAGTTCATTGGTGGTTATCCATTATTACTGTCGCCATATAGCAATCCAAATTGATTCTTGAGGTAGGAGAGGTATCTTGCCCATGCAGGCGAAACGCCTGCACTACGAGTTTTTACAACTCGCGGAGGAGCGCTATAGCTCTTACCCTGGGCCTCCCCTATTCTCCATCGATGGCATCACGAATTTGGGCTTGGGCGGCCTCATGCTCTGCCAGGGTGCGGCTAAAGACGTGGGTGCCGTCATAGCGGGCTACGAAAAAGAGATATTCCGTCTCGGGGGGATCAAGACTGGCCTCTAGGCTGGCAATACCGGGGCTAGCAATGGGAGTCGGGGGTAGACCCACATTGATATAGGTGTTGTAGGGAGAGGGGGTTTCTACCTGGGCAAAGGTCAGCGGTTGCTCAGGGGTCTGGGTAATCCCGAGGCCATATTCCACCGTGGGATCGGCCCCCAACGGAATCCCCTCTTTTAGACGGCGGTTAAACACGGCAGCAATCTGCGATCGCTCCTCCGCCACTACCGCCTCCCGCTCCACAATGCTGGATAGGGTCACCCACTCCACCAGGGAAAACGTGGAATTCGCCGCTTCATAGGCGGGCAAAGCCACGGTCTCAAAGCGCTCCAGCATCAGATCCACCACCGCTTCCGGGGTAATGGCCTCCGCTGGAAGCTGGTAGGTGTCGGGATAGAGAAACCCCTCTAGATGGGGCAAGTTCCCCGGTAGCCAAGGATAGCGGTCAGTGGGAATTTGTTGGGTGGCTTGCAAAAAATCATCGGCAGAGAAGAACCCGCGTTCCTCAAAAGCCGCCGCCATTTCTGCTCTTGTCCAGCCCTCCGGCACCGTAAAGCTATTGGTTACCACCTCCCCACTCCAAATCTGGTGAGCAATCTCCACCAAGGATTGGTTGGGAACGAGGATATAGGTACCCGCTTGGTACCCACCCTCCGGTTCTCGAAAGGCTCGCCAACGACTCCAGATATTCCAGGCAAGGCGAGAGCGGATCAGCCCCGCCACCTCCAAGTCTCGTCCGATCTGTTGCCCCGCTGTCCCTGTGGGAATCTGGATTTGGACTGGAGCCACGGCCTCATCGGCGGCGGCTCGTCCCAGAACGGGGGCTGTCGCCCAGCTCCACCAAACCCAGCCCTGCCATCCAGCAAGACCCAGGGTGATGGGCACCACCGCCAGAAAGAATATGGTTTTGGGAATCCGGGAGGTCATGGGTACAGCGTCGGCAGTAGCCACACTACTCTAAGAGATCAAACAAGGTGGCTTCCAACTCTGGTTGGAGGCGCTCAAATTCCTCGGGGGGAACTACCTCGGCATCCCCAGTGGGGGTCATGTAGGCAAAGATTAGTAGGGGATCTACAGGGGTGCAGATGGTATATTCCACATCCTGTTGAAAAAAGGTTGCCAGGATTTGAAAGTCTTCACTGGCGTCTTCATCCTCTTCATCCTCCAAATCCTCCCCCACATCTAGTGTGAAGCAGTTTTCTTCCTCGGCGTCGGGCAAATCCCCTGCCACCGTCAGGGTAATGGCGCTGCGCTGAAGATGAAGATTTTGCTCAGCTAGCACTGCCTTAGCTGTGGCGAAGAGACTATCGATGTCTTCATCTTCCACGTCCACCATCACCTCTTCCTCTCCGTCTTCATCTGTTGCCCAGGCAAAGATCTCAACGGGGGTATCAATGGGAAACAGCAGGGCATAGGGCTTGCCACCCAAATCAAAGGTTTGTTCGACTTGACAGGGCAGCGACCGCCCTGCTTCGTCGCGCAGGGTAACGGTGGAGCCTTCTTGGGCAAATTCGCTCGGTGGGGTCATGCAGAATCTCCTACGGATGGGGGCAGTGGGGTTCGGGCAGGGGCAGCAGCCCGGTGGTCAAGCCACTGCTGTAAAATCAGAGCCGCCGCCTTGCGATCGATTAGAGCCTTATGGCGGGCTGGGGATTTGCCCTCAGCCACCATCATTTGCTCGGCATGAAACGAGGTTAGACGCTCATCAACATACTCTACAGGTAGGTCTAGGGCACGGGAAAGACGCTGAGCAAAAGATTGCACCTTACGGGCCTGATTGCCCACCTGTCCATCTAGGGTGTAGGGCATGCCCACCACTAAAATTTGGACTTCGCGATCGCGGATTAATTCCCGCAACTTGACCACCAGTTCGGGGAAGGCCAGTCCTTCTAGGGTGGTCAACCCCGTCGCTAGGAGTCCTAAGCGATCGCACCCCGCCACGCCAATCCGTTTACGGCCAAGATCTAAACCCAGGGCTGAAATGGTTTCTTCCATCGGGCCGTTTGATTCAAGAATTCCAGGGAAAGGCTACAGTCCATCAAGACAATATCAGCAACACAATATCAGCAACGGCCAGCCATGCCCAATCTAGCGATCTCCCGGAGGGGAATCAGGGGGCGCATCCACAGGACCAGAGGGTGGCCCCGAACGGGAAGAGGGTCCACCCAAGCCCCATTTTGACCACCGCGATCGCCCCTGCCAGGATCCGGGCCAAGCATCAGACCAGGATTCAGAATGCCAGGACATCCGCCCCGGCATGGGCTTACCCAGGGGTTGCAAACCGGGCAGCACATCGGACAATTGCAATCCCTCTAGGGCAGCGGGTTTAGTTTCCCGGACCTTGTGCCACACCGAGCGGGCCATCATCAATGTGCGTTCTACCGGATCCGCCTGGATTTGGGTGAGGTAATCTTCCCGCTCTGGCTGATAGTCGTGGGAGGTAATGCGTAGAGAAACCGTGGGATAGCTCTGAAGGACACGGGCCATGTGGCTAATCAGTTCTGGATAAAGCCAGGTATAGGCAGGATGAACCGTTAGCTCCGCTGTGTGGGGGCGGCGACCATCGCAGCTCACCGTCAGTTCAAAACGCCCAATGGCCGCTTTGCGCTGGGGCTCAAACACATAGCCCCGGAGGCAATCGATGCGCTGCATTCGCTGCACCAAATTGGTCGTCATCCCCGCTAGGGGCTCGACCTTGAAGTCTTGGATCTGCTGATCAAACACTTGCCGTACCAAAGGAGGCATGGCGGCGGTGTCGAGTTGGTACAGAAGTTGGGCATCGGCATTGCTCACGGGCATTAAATTGGGCAAGTCCGGTTCCCGCTGGGCCTGCTCCAGCAGAATTTCTGAAGAAATTTCCCAGTAGGTGACCTGGGCTAGGGGTTGAAAGCCGTTTTGGCGGTATAGCGCTAGGGCCGAGGTGTGGTTGACGGTCACTTCCGCCAGCCACATACGGGCCTGCCAGATATTCTCAAAGCAATGGCGCAGGAGTTGGGAGCCAATGCGATCTAGGGGGCCTTCGCCGCTGGTGGGCACCACTAGGGGATTCACCACCACCCGATCCACGCGCCAAGTGCTACGGGTGCGGTTAAAGGGGGAGACCTCGATCAGGCCACAGGGGGTTTCGCCCATTTCCGCCACAAAGCCGGACCAGTTCTGATGATGGGGTAGGGCGATTTGGCCCAAATGATTCCACCAAGCCAGCCAAGGGCGCAGAGAAGGGGCCAATTGGGAATGGGTGGATTCCAGGGGATCCTCAATGCTGAGACTGGCATCTCCCCAGGCTGTGGGCCGCTCTAAATCCCGAGGGTAAAGTGGGCGAATCCGTAGGTTGGGGTCTTGGGCGTCGGAGGTGTCCGGGCGGGCCATAGGAGTTGCGGAGATCGGGTGGCAGGAAATTGCGGGGAATGACGTTAAGGCTCTTGTCCGGCGGTATTCCCAGGGGTGTTTTCAGGGCTGTTTCCGGGGGAACCCGGACGCACAAGCACGAGGGGAGTTTGCTCATCGGCATTGCCCGCAGGGTTATCAATTAGCGCCTGGGTTAGCACTTGGGGATTGACACCGGAGGTAGCTGATAATATCTTAACCGCTCTCAAGTCGTTGACATCGACGATGGCGGCTTCTATGCCGGTGGCCCGTTTGATCTCCTCTACCACTCCTTGGCTATCCCGAGGGCCGAGGACGATGAACTGGTCGTAGGGGGGCAGGGTGCCGGTGACATCATCAATCAGGCGGGCCTGTTCTCCCGCCAATTGGTAAAAGCCGCCGCCCCGGCGCAGAAATACCTTCATCAGAGCACCGCCAAGAAAGGCCAGCAGCACCCGCATGGGGCCAACCACGTCCACCAGGGTTTGTAGACCCCCGGCGGTGGCGAGGCTGGAGGTGGGCAGGAAGTAGTAGCAGAGGCGACGCGCCAACCAACCGGGCTGGACATCGGCGGGGTGCCGCCAGCGCCCCTGCATGATGGCCACTGGGGTTTCCCCCAGGGTGATGATATCTCCGGGTTGGGCATGAGGCACCACGTACCGTTGGACCACTTCTACCGGGGTATCCAGGTGGGTGAGCAGGTGGGTGGGCACTGGTAGCACCTTAGCGCCAGGGGTTTCTCGCCAGGGCCGCTCGTCCTCGGGATTGGGAAATTGCAGGGGCACGACTACGTGCCCGGTTTTGGGGACGCGACCTCCAGGTCCGTAGGTGATGTAGTGAACCCGGACCCAAAGGACTTTGAGCGATCGCAGATCTGGTCCGGTAATATCGACTTGAATTTTCAGGCTGGTACGCTTTCGCAGCTTGACAATGTAGGCGAACCAGTAGCCATCGCTGCGGGCTTCGGCGTCTGGGTGTTGGGGGGTAAGGGTGGTGGTCACTTGGATCCCTGCTAGGGATGCCTTCGACAACAGGGTGGTTTCCGTTGTGAGTTCCGGCACCATGATTTCCAGGGATTGGGTCTGGTTGATCAGTTCCGGCTCCCCCACAATCCGGTAGTGATTGGGTTCGTAGGTCTCTAGGTTCCAGTTCCCGGCAGCAAAGGCGAGGCGGTTGCCGGGGCGACGGCGATATTGGCGCTCAATCCAAAATGCGATCGCGGCCCCGAGGACCAGAATTCCTGCCAGTAGAAAAATTAACGGAGTGACTCCCACCGGATGCGTCCACACAATAACGGCACTGCCTCCTGAGATTCCGCGTCGTGGGCACCCCGAGTTGGCCATGCCCTCTCGGGGTGTAGACCTTAGATGGGGAATCTCAGGGTTCTGTAACCAGCAGTTTATAAAATTTTGGGCTCAAACTATTGCCATTGGTCTGGCATTCCCCTGCTATTCTCCTTCCAGTTTATTGACAGGGAACCGGGAGTGGGTGATACAACTACTGCACTTAGGCGCGATGGTCTTCGACATCCAGAATAAAGAGGTGGCTATGGTTGGGTTCAACAGGTTACGTCAAGGTTGGAGGTGGTTCTGGGGTTTAGGACTGAGATGGTCAAAGATTGGCCCGTTAAGGCCAGCGCGATCGCCCCTAAGCTTTGCCGTTCTGTTTAGCCTCTGTCTAGCCCTAGTGGTGGCCTGTGGCGGCGGTCCCGATTCCGCTTCGGATCCAGCGGCAGGAGAAGCAGGCGGCACAGAGGGAGGACGCATCGCCATAGGCACCACCCTCTCGGCCCGGACCCTGGACCCCGCCGACGCCTACGAAATTTTCCCCGGCATTTTGCTCCACAACCTGGGAGATCAACTCTACACCTACGTACCGGGGACTACAGACCTAGCCCCCCAACTGGCGACAGACTTGCCCACCATCAGCAACGATGGCCTCATCTACACCATTCCCCTGCGGGAGGATGTCACTTTCCATGACGGCTCCGCTTTTAATGCCGAGGTGATGGCCTTTTCGATCCAGCGGTTCATGGAAAATGGGGGCCGCCCTGCCTTTCTACTGGCGGAAAAAATTGACACCGTCGAGGCCACCGAAGACTACGAATTGACGATTATCCTCAAGTCTCCCTTTGCCGCCTTCACCGCTCTACTGACCTTTTGGGGCGTCACCCCCATCCCCCCAGATCAATACACCATTGGCGAAGGCCAGTTCATTCCCGATAGTTTTATTGGCACTGGCCCCTACAAGCTAGCCTCCTTTGGTAGTGACGCTATCAAGCTGGATGTCAACGAAGACTACTGGGGTGAAAAACCCGCCAATGAGGGCATCGATATTCAAATCTTTACCAGCCCAGCCAACCTTTACAACACCTTCACCACTGGGGGCCTTGATGTGGCCTACCAGACCCTTGACCCTGACCAGATTGTCAGTCTAGAAGAGGGGGCAGATCAGGGTGGATGGCAGGTAATCGAGGCGGGAACCACCGTCGTTAACTACATGAGCTTGAACCAGAAGATCGAACCCCTCAATGATGTGCGGGTCCGACAGGCGATCGCGGCCATGATTGACCGCAACTTGGTCAATGAGCGCGTTTTCAAGGGACAGGCAGAGCCCCTCTATAGCTTGATACCCACCAGCTTTGAGGTCTATGAGCCGGTAATGAAGGAAGCCTATGGCGATGGCAACTTTGATCAAGCGCGGGAACTGCTGACGGAGGCGGGCTTTTCCGAGACCAACCCTTTCACCTTTGAAATTTGGTATCCCTCTGCCTCTACCCCTCGTGCCATCGTGGCCAATACGCTGAAGGAATCCTTTGAGGCGGGTTTGCCGGGACTAGTGCAGGTGGAGGTACAAACGGCGGAAGGGGCGACCCTTTGGGGCAATATCGATAAGGGTATCTACCCCTCGGTGCTAGCCAACTGGTACCCCGATTACTACGACGTGGATACCTTTGTGCAGCCCTTCTTGAGCTGCGATCAGGGCTCTGAAGCTACCCTTTGTGACTCCGGGGCTAGCCAGAGCAATGGCTCGTTCTACTACAGCCAGAAGGCCAATGACCTGATTGCAGCCCAACGAGCGGAGCAGGATCCGGCGGTGCGGGAAGACCTGTTTCGACAGATTCAAGATCTGCTAGCGGCGGATGTACCCTATATCCCCCTCTGGCAAAACAAGGACTATGTCTTCTCTCAAGCGGGGGTGGCGGGGGTGGCGATCCAGCCCACTCAGCAGTTTCTGTTCTGGCAAATCAGTAAAGGCAGCTAGTTCTGTTTGGCGGCAATAAGTATCCCTGCCATCGTCTTCTACACAAGTAGGGGAGAAAGCTGGCACATTGAGGGTTTCCGGGAGTAAGTTGGGGAATGAATCCTGGCCTAGGGTCAAAATCCAGAACTGCCCACACGCAACAAGGTTTACAGGTGTTATGAAGCGTTTGCACTCCGTCCGTACCGCTCTGTTGATGCCCCTTGCCTTGGCGGGGACGGTGGCTCTGTCGCCCATGAGAGTTGCGGCCCAGGATTTATATACCCCCATTCCTCTGCCCCTGAATGGCGAAATCACGGATCGCCTCTCCCCGGAGGATATTCCCACGGGCTTAGGGGGCCACGCCCGCGACTACCGCGTCTATCTAGAGGCTGGAGATCAGGTCGCTATCGATGTGATCTCCGATGAGTTCGATACCATCGTCTCGTTGATTGATGAGGAGGGGAATACCATTGGTGAGAATGATGATGGTCCCGATGGCACCACCAATTCGCTCCTGTTTGCACGCATTACTGAGACGGGTAATTACATCGTGCGGGTGCGGGCCTTTGGTGGCAGGGGTTCGGGTCAGTTCTTTCTGAAGGTGGCCCGTCTACGCCCGGTGAACTAGCTGATTCCCACAGTGGGAATCCATCTCTCGCACCCAGGCTCTGCCGCAAATTCGAGGCGGAGCCTCGGGAAGAGTTCCCAGCCGGAGACTGGGAACGAGGGGGAGAGGGTTGTGGTTGCAGTGCGATCGCGGATTCTGTTATCGTAGCTGGGCACTTAGATGTGCTCCCAGGCCGGGATAGCTCAGTTGGTAGAGCAGAGGACTGAAAATCCTCGTGTCGGCGGTTCAAGCCCGCCTCCTGGCATCTTTTCAGGTGAAATACCCTCGCTGGAGGATTGTCCTTGATGCAACAGGTGTTAAACGTCACCGTTACCGTCAAACTGTTTGCCGCCTACCAGGATGCCTTTGGAGTACCGGAGTTGACACTGGAGTTACCCCCCGGTACCCCAGTGGCGGCGGTGGGCGATCGGCTCATCGGTGATCGTCCCGAACTCGCCCGTTGGCAAGCCCTGACCCGATTCGGCGTCAATCTCCAATTCGTGCCCCCCGACACCGTGCTGCAATCGGGGGATGAGGTGGTGTTGATTCCCCCGGTGAGCGGCGGGTGAGGGTTAGCCCTTGAGGCCACTGCCGGACTCAGTGGGGACAATGTAGCGCTGCATCACCACGAAGAACACCAGCACCGGCAGGATGGAAATTACGGAACCTGCCGCTATCAGCCGCCAGTCCAGGGAAAAACTCCCCGCCAGTTTTGCCACCCCCAAGGGTAGGGTGTAGTATTCAGGCCGATCGAGCAAAATCAACGGCCAGAGAAAATCACTCCAGGAGCCAATAAAGACAAAAATCGCCAGGGTGACCAGGGCGGGACGGGTGGAGGCTATCATCACGTGCCACCAGATCCCGAGTTCCGAGCAGCCATCCATGCGGGCGGCTTCTTCCAGTTCCTTCGGTACCCCGAGAAAGGCTTGGCGCATCAGAAAAATGCCAAAGGCGGAGGCGATAAAGGGAAAAATAATGCCCAGGTAAGAATTCCTTAGCCCCAACTGCACCGCGAGGACATAGAGGGGGATCATCACGATCTGAAAGGGAATCAGGATTGTCGCCACAATCAGGGCAAACAGGGCCTCTCGGCCCACAAACCGCAGTCGGGCCAAGGGGTAGGCTGCGAGGGAGCAAAACAGTAGGTTAAGGGCCACCGTGAGCACCGCGACTAGGATGCTGTTGAAAAAGTATTGGCCGAAGGGGTTTTGCTGCCAGACGGTGATGAAGTTATTGAGGGTGGGTTCGGCGGGCAGAAACCGAGGGGGAAATTCAAAGATATTTTCGTTGCCAGACTTGAAGGCGGTGCTGACCAACCACAGCAGGGGCAGCAGCATGGTAGCTGCGATCGCACTTAAGATTCCATAGGTTCCCAGACTGCCCCAGGGGAGACGTTTCCAGGGGGGCAGGGGGGTATTATCACGGCGCTCCAGGGTCATATCTCACCCTAACTGGCGTCCCTGCATCAGCCAGAAGCCCGCGAAGGCTTCTGTTGCAGGATTTTCCTGAAGGGCCAGGAAATGGACTTGGTTAGCCGCCACCTTAGCGGCCTCAAAATTTTTCGCTTCGGTTTGCAAGGTGCTGTCCCCCAGGGGAGAGAGAATCCAGCTATCGGCGGCCCCCGTCTCTAAAATCAGTCGGGGGGACTTGCTGGTCTCTACCCGCAACTCACTGAGTTCTAGCCCCGACATCCACCCAGCCATGGCAACGGCACGGGGGGAAAAGATGATAATGCCGGGGATGGGGGTATCGTCTCCGATGCCTGCCAGTGACAGGGGAAAGCCTTCGCCAAAGTCCATAGGCCAGTCGGGCATGTCGGCAAAGTCGCGGGCGGGCAGGGTGACAAAGGCCCAGCGCTGCCCCACGAGGGCATCGGGCAGGCGACGGGGAGAGGGTGGTGGAGCCCCGACGGTGGGGGCCGGTTTGTCGGTGTAGCCCGGATCCTGGGGGTACACTTCCCGCTGGCGATAGTCAATCCAGTCCTGAAGGGCCAGGGTCCGGCGGCTGGGGGTGGCGGCCAGTCCCAGATCTTCGCAGGCGCGGGTGATCATGGTTTGCATCGAAAAGCGAAAGAACCGTACCCGACTGGGGGGCTCGGGGGCCTGCGCGATCGCAGTTTCAATCACTTCCTTAAGTTTCAGGGAATTGACATCGGTATTGGCCAAAAACTGACTGAAGCGAAACAGGTTCTCCGGATCGGCATCGACCCTTTGCAGTCCTTCGCTAATTAAGACCTCCCAGCGGCGCTTATTGCGCTCATCCAAGATTGGGCGCGAGTAAAAGTCCAATTCCCAAATGGTGCCCATGGGTCAATCTTGGTGTGGTGGGGTCAGTGAAACTGAGAATAGATGGCGCTTTAAGTTACGCATCACTCTCTGAAAGCATCTTCTCAACATTCTGGCTGCGGTCTTCCGCCTCGGCAAACAGAACGTCGGGCTCTTTTATCATCTCACCGGGGTACTTTTCTAGCACCTTGGTGGAGAGGGAGATGCGGTTACGCTCAGCATCCAGAGCCACGACGATAGCCTTCAAGGGTTGATCGAGTTTCAGGACATTGGGCAAAGAGTCCACATAGTTTTTGCTGATTTGATTGACGTGCAGCAGTCCGGTGACGCCCTCAAATTCCACAAAGGCTCCGTAGGGCTTGAGACTGACAACCGTACCTGTCACCAGTTGCCCCACCTCTAGCTGTCCCATGGCCTGGGAGCGGGCGGCAATTTTGGCCGACAGCACCAGTTTGTTGCGCTCTGGGTCCACTTCTAGAAAACCCACGGTCAGGGTGGTGCCCACTAGGGCCTCTAGATCTTCGGGATGGCTAAGGTGCGATCGCGGCACAAAGCCCCGCAGCCCCTCCACATCCACAATCACGCCCCCCTTATTGATCCCCGTCACCCGCGTGGAGATGAGAATACCGTCACTCTGCTGCTGAGTCAGCTTCTCCCAAAGTTGCTGCACCAACAGCCGCCGGATAGACAGCAGCACCCGCCCCTCGTTATCCTGCTCTCGAATAATCATGAACTCCCACTCACTCTGGAGCGGTAGAAGTTCCTCTAAGGCTTCAGCCTTACCGAGGGAGGCTTCCTTAAGGGGCACAAAGGCATCAGATTTGCCGCCAATCTCCACATAGGCCCCCTCACTACCGTGGCCAATGACTGTCCCTTTAACAACGCTACCCGCCTGAAAGTTGTAATCGTGGGCGGCGAGGGCACGGGCAAAGTCGTCTGTCGAAAAGGTCAAAACCGGGTCTCTCCCTGTTTACTGTAGCTACTGTGTCTTCTAACTATACGGCACCGAGTTGGCATCGGTGGATCAGTAGGAAAACCTCACCATATAGTTGGGATGTATTATCCATGGTAACGTGATGTGCAACTAACCCCAATTACTCTATCAGGAGGCAATCAAATCCTCGAATTGCAGCCAGGGTTTGCTTTTGCCATGCCCTGAGCTACGATTTCTTTTGCAACCTGTTCGAGACTTCCGATTCATTCTTCATCATTGTGAGCCCTCCTCTGGTGGCATTGCAGACAATACGGCTATCTTGACCTGTTGGGCTAAGTCAAGAGCTTCAGATGCAGTTTCCTGAATCCGGAAAAAACTCCAGGTCGTAACGAGATTCCACCGCGTAAGGCATTAATTTAGCCAGACTATCGACATTCACTTGCCAACTATCAGCTATACCTTCACAGAGCTGGTTGAGTTCCAGCAGGTCATGGATACGGGGAATCGCAATACCCTTGAATGCAAGAAATCCTTTCAAGTATGTCTCGGCAGCTTGTTGGGCATGGTAGCAAGCTGTGTCATACGGCCCATCTGATGCCAACATAAGTTGAGCTGTAGTCAGGTCACTGTTGGCCTTGCGAAACCAGCCTGTGGCTAAATCACGCTGGTTTTTCATACAAGACTTTCCCCTCTCGTAGTGCGGTAGTTACGAACGCATTTGGTACCGCTGACCAGTCTTGAATTTCAGCCGGTGTCCAGACAGTAATATCCTTGGCTGGAAAAACTCCTGCCAGGGCTTTGTAGTAGCGAGGAGAGCGCTTATAGCGGGGTACGTCCGACTCTTCCACAACCAACAGGTCTAAGTCGCTCTCAGAGTGAGTATCTCCCCTGGCTTGAGAGCCAAACAGCACCACTTTGAGAGGCTCTCCCACTGACCGAATGTGGTCTACCACTTCTCTTAGCAAGGCTTGATCGACAGAAGGATAATCTAGTTCGGCCATAGGTATAGCGATCTTGCATGAGCTTTGAGTAAACCTCTTCGTGGGTGAAGCGAAGCGTAACCCACGCTACGACGGTCTTCAGAAATCAAATGGGAGGGATTGCCCCTACAGATGGGACTTTGCTTTTGCGTACCTTCCTTAGCGCTGTCGCAGGCGATCGAGTTCGGCCTGGAGGTCGGCGAGTTCCTGTCGCAGTTGGTCTACAGTGCCATTAGCGGCAGCAGCATTGGCGGCGTCCACATTCACCGCGCTCTCCCTAGGGCCACGGCGGCGATAGTTGCCTGAGCGAATCTGAGCGTATTCCTCAGAGGCGGCCCAGGTCTTGAGGTAATGGAGGCGATCCACCGGGAAGGGGTGGGTCATCATTGGACCTTGGCCCCCGTTGTATAGCAGGAATTTGTAGACTTGGCTCAGGCCGTCTTCGTCTAGATTTTGATAGGTATCGGCCTGTCGCTCAAAGGCTTCGAGGCTGACTTCATGGGCAAACCGATGGCTGCCCCCTGCCCCTCGCATCATGGTTTGACTGACAAGGCGACAATTGTCCGTCACCAATAGAGCGGCGCGATCGCAGGACAATTCTGCCATCCGTCGCCATTCATAGAAGGCATAGATGAGGCCGCTGCCAATCATATTGCCCAGACCGAAGGTGAGTTCACCTACCACTGTGGCCGTGCTCATGGCCCACAGGGCCATTTGGGTCAGGGTGGTGTGGCCACATTTGATGTGACCCAGTTCGTGGGCTAGCACCGTATGGATTTCTTCGTCGCTGAGGAGGTCCAGTAGCCCCGTATTCACCACCACACAGGGATGGTCTTCCCCCAGGGAGTAGCTGTTGACGGTGGGATTTTGGGCCACAAATAGGGTGGGTTCTGGATGCACATCTAGGGCTTGGACCGCATCTCGAAACAGGTGGTACAGCGTGGCATACTGCTGCGGGCCTACCTGGATGGCATTCCCCATCAGGGAGACAAACTGGGGTCGCTCGTAGATAAACTCCACAAATTTGCGGGTGACGATGTCAAAGCCTGGGACGCTGCGGAGGGCTTCTTCGGCCTGTTGGTCCAGGGGATGACGAAAGGCGTCGCGGGAAATTCCGGGGTAGTCGGGCATAGTCAATACTCGGGGGCGGCAAGGAACGGGGCTAGGGTTCTAGGGACGGGAGAGGATCCCACCCAAAACCAATTCCCGCCTCTAGTGTAGAAAGCGGGAATTGGTACCGTCATCCCCAAGGCATGGGTAAAGACCCTACAAAGCCATCAAAACTGTGTACCCACCGTTTCGATGGACTAGGGCGTGTGGACAATCAAGCCAGTAAAATGAGGAATGCTTCAACTGTACTACTCTCCAGTTAAGCTATGTTGCCCAGTTTTACTCTCCAGATCAGGAGGGTGTCGATGGGGGAGGGATGAGTTTGGTGGCAGATGCAGCCAGCTTCAGGGCGATCGCCTTCTGGTCTTCTTTGGTGGTCGGCCATCCTTCAATATCGGCGTGGTTCGGGTTATCAGGAAAAGGTTGGGCCGTGACTCGCAGGGAACTCTACCAGACAATCCCTGGTTAGAATGTCTGACCGACCGTAGAAGGTACGCTGCTGTTGAGTCGCTACATTAACCCCAGCCTGCCAAATTTCCGCTTCCGTCGCACCTCGATGGCGGGTGACCGACAACTCTTGGTAAGGATGGGGGATAAACAGGTTGGGCTTTACGGAATGATCGCCTCGAAAATGACTGCTCTGCATAGCGTAGCGGGCGAGTAACTCCGTTTCTTCAACCGGAGGGATATTTTCTGGCTCAAGCATGAACCCTTAATTCTTAACTAGAGCAACTTCTTGAATCAGGTTGAGCAGCCGTTTTGGAACTTCCCCTAGAAACGGCTCTGAGCCCCGTGGATCGCTATTACCCAAAAGAGCCGCGTAATAGAGAATCCCTTCAGGGCTGATGCTAACTGAAATTGTCCAGTGGGGATCTCGATACCACTCAAGCGTTAAATGACCATCGGGTTCTGCCCCTACAGAGGGCAAGGGAAAGCCCAAAGGCAGTGCTTGAATCACAGCATAGGCATAGTTCAGCGTTTCTTCTTTTGCCGGGAACGCATCATAGCCATCCCAGTTGGGGAGTTTACACCCGGCCCAGGTGGTGACTAGCTCGTCGATGGCGGGCTGCTTGCTCAAAGCGGCAGTGTGGGCGAAGTACTGCTGATTGTCGCGGCTGACCTGGTCGATGTAGGTAGCGGTAGAGCTAACACCTCGGGGCAAAATGGCTGCGGTCATGGTGTGGCTCCAAAGCGTTCGAGGGCATGGGGGGTCATGCAGTTAAAGAAAACTTTATTTTTAAGCCAGCGCATTTCCTGGAGTCTTTGGGCTAGGGTGTCTTGGTCTAATTGAAGCAACTCATGGGTGAAAACGTCGATATCCACAATTAAGGCTCGACCATCGGCGGGGTCTGCACCAGTAGGTTGGATGGTTCTGACCCAGTTGATGGAGTAGGGGTAGCCGGGGACTGGGTAGGTGTCTTGGTGGAAGAATGACTCGGTGGCGAGGTCTAAGCCCGGTGGTGGGGTGGGGACGGTGCTGAGATACTTGGAGGGTTGCTCACCAACAGCCAGGGGAATGCGGTTGATATAGCGTACACCCAGACGCTGAATGATGGTCGGCGCGGCCAACTCTAAGAAAATATTCCAAAACCGCAGAGCCTCGGTTTGAAAGGTGGCCCACTCTTCGTAGGGTTCCAACCGGCTGAAGGTAACGCCGTTGAGGGTGAACTGGGCCACGTGGCGATTTTGCTCATCCTGAAGGCGAAAACCGCTCCACTGTGCCCGATGGAAGATTTCGGAAGACCCATCAGGTGCCCCAGTAGCACCAATTTGAACGTCATGCTGAGTCTGGAGGTTGGGATAGTCGGGTAGCCGCTGGATTAACTCTGCTTTGAGGGCTTCGGGTTCTAGCTTTTTGCCAGCATGGGTCTGCCAATGAATCACCGCCTCTATGCTGGGGGGGGCTTGCAGGCTGGGAAACTCCTCGCTGAAATCGATACTGAACTTGGGCAGCGGGCTCATGGCAGTGGGCTAGGGTTCTGAGTATCGACAGAATGAGGGTTCCAACTACTGGAACAGGCGCTGAAACCCTTGGTTTCTCATTCTAAATCTGGCGGAGTTGTTGCAGGGTACGGCGATAGGGTTCAGCCTGTCCTGTCTCTAGGTAGCGATTGGCGGCTTGTTCTAGATCCTGCCGTGCTCCAAAGCGGTCCCCTAGGCGCAGCCGTGACATGCCCCGCTGGTAGAACACATCTGGGCTCACTGCTCCTTCTTCTACCGCAATCACCAGGGATAGATCATCATAGGCCCGTTGGCTGTCGCCCACTTGGGCGTAGACCATGCCCCGAGCGCTATAGGCCGCTGTGTAGTCTGGCCTCAGGAAGATGGCCTGGTTGTAGTCTGCCAGTGCTCCGGGTATGTCACCTCGGGCAAAGCGAACTTTGCCGCGCAGAGTGTAAAGCTCGGGGTTGTTGGGGTCTAGCGCTAAGGCTTGACTATAGTCCAGTAGGGCTTCTCGCTCATTGCCTCGGGCCAACTGGGCATCGCCTCGATAGCGATAGGCTAGGGCGGAATCACCATTCAATTCCAGGGCACGACTGAGGTCCGCGATCGCAGATCCATGATTCCCCATACTGCTGTGGAGGATGCCCCGGTTCAGATAGCCGGCAAAGAAGCTGGTATCCCGGTTGATGGCTTCGTCTAAGTCTCGAATGGCTCTCTGGGGACGACCCTGGGCGGCGTAGACAAAGCTGCGGTTGTAGTAGGGTTCGACTGCGCCGGGGGTGTAGCGAACAGCGGTGTTGAGGTCGCGCTCGGCGTCGGTGAGGTTGCCTAGGTGATAATGGGCTACGCCGCGCCCAACGTGGGCGATGCCGCTGGCACGGGTATTTTCAATGACGTAGGTGAAATCTGCGATCGCGGATCGATAGTCACCGGCCCGGTCGTAGGCAAAGCCCCGCAGAATGTAGGCGTTGAGGTTCTGGGGATTGATGCGAATCGCCTCGCTCAGGTTGGCGATGGCCGATTCAATGTTCCCAATCTGAGTATCTACCAGCCCCTGGTAGAGGTAGGCGCTGACCAGTTCCGGGTCATGGATCAACGCTTCCTGCACATCTACTAGGGCTTGGGTAATATTTCCCAACTCGTAGTAAGCGGTGCCCCGCAGTAGGTAGGCACGGGCCAGGGTCGGGTCTAGGCGAATGGCTTGGCTCAAGCTGCCAATAGCCTCATCAGCCCTGCCTAACTGGCTCAAGGCCGCACCCCGATACATAAAGGCTGCGGCATAGTCGGGCTGCTGAACGATGGCGGCGTCAAAATCCGCGATCGCATTTACATATTCTCCCCGGTTGAAGTAATCCACCCCCCGGTTGTACAGCTCCACCGGGCTGGGGGGCACCTCCTCTGGGGTCGTTTCCGCAGGCAGGTCTGAGGGCACGGCGGTGGGATCCGCATCCCCTGAAACTTGGGACACTCGGGTTGGTTCCCCGGTGGTATGCGCCAATGTCGGGGTCGCAACAGCCCCACAGACTGTTAGGCAGCTCCACAGCGCGATCGCGGTTTTCAATGTTGTTAGCGTGGTCATAGTCCTTAAATCCCTCCCTTCCCAGTGGCCAACCGAAGCCATGGCGCAATGATAGGTCAGCTTTTGTCAGATGCGCCGCCTAATTATGACGGGCAGTAGTGGGGCTAGGGTGCCCTGGAGAGGGTGGTTTGCGTGCAGGGGTGTGGAAGTGATGGGGTGTATAGCCGCAGCCCTTTCTGGAATGCCGTTCGGCCATACACCCCATCACCCCCATCCGGGATACAGTAAAAATCACCGTATTTGTAATCACCGTATTTGTACTTATCCCTTCCTGGTGGGCCTGAAATCATCATTATGGTTGCGCTGATCCTGAAATCGTCGGTTCTCCTGAAGTCCGCAGACCCGCTCTCGACCAATGTGACCGATACACTGTGGATTGTGGTCTGTGCTGGGCTTGTATTTTTGATGCAGCCCGGTTTTATGTGTCTAGAGTCGGGGCTCACCCGCTCTAAAAACAGCATTAACGTAGCCGTCAAAAACCTGGCGGATTTTGGTCTCTCCCTACTCCTATTCTGGCTTTGGGGCTATGGGCTGATGTTTGGGCCAACGGTGGGGGGCTGGTTCGGCTGGGGCAACTTTGCCATTGATGGCGGTCATTACCCTGATCTGATTGCCTTCCTTGTCTTTCAAGCCATGTTTTGCAGCACCGCCACCACCATTCTGTCGGGGGCGGTGGCAGAGCGTCTGCGGTTTGGGGCCTATCTTGCGATCGCGGTTTGGGCCTCCGGGCTGATCTACCCCCTCTTTGGCAGTTGGGCCTGGAACGGCCTGGAACTAGGACAGGCTTCCGGCTGGCTGGGGAAGCTCGGATTCATCGACTTTGCCGGGGCCAGCGTTGTCCACAGCACCGGGGCTTGGATCAGTCTGGCCATCCTGCTACACATTGGCCCCCGTTTAGGCCGATTCCCGGCCCAAGGTCCGCCCCAAAAAATCCAAGGATCGAACCTGCCCATGGCCATGTTGGGGGTAATGCTGCTGTGGTTTGGCTGGATTGGCTTTAACGGCGGCAGCACCCTAATCTTTACCAATCAAGTGGCAGGTATCATCCTCAATACCTTGATTGCCGGAGCCGCAGGCATGATCACCGCAGGTCTCTTGAGCCTGCTGCGCTACCGCCACCTCGAAGTAGAACTGCTGTTAAACGGTTCCTTGGCAGGTCTAGTGGCCATCACCGCCAGTTGCCATGCCGTCACCACCCCTATGGCCTTTGTGATTGGGGCAGTGGGCAGTGGCATCATGATCCTGGTGATTCAGGCTCTGGAACACTGGCGCATCGATGATGCGGTAGATGCCGTCGCGGTTCACGGCGGGGCGGGTCTCTGGGGCACGATGGCGGTGGGAATCTTTGGCCAGCTCGATGTACTGGGGACCAACCTCAGCCGAGGCCACCTCATTGCTATCCAGTTTATTGGGGTACTCACCTGCTTTTTCTGGGCCTTTGGCCTGACTTGGCTAGTGCTGAAGGGGATCGATCGCTGGCTACCGCTGCGAGTCTCCGCAGCGGAGGAGGAAATTGGCCTAAATGTGTCGGAGCACCGGGCCAAGACCGAACTCTATGACCTCTTGGAGGTGATGGAATCCCAAACTAAAACCCAGGACCTCAGCCTGCGGGTACCCGCCAACCCCTTCACGGAGGTAGGTTACATTGCCACTCGCTACAACCAAGTCATCGCCACCCTAGAGCGCAAAACCCAAGAAACCCTAGCCTACCTGCAACAGGTCACCTTGGTCACAGCAGCGGCAACAGCGGTGGAAAATGACACCTTTCAACCCCTTCAGCTCAATCCCGTGGCCCAGCGCGCCGATGAACTGGGGCGACTGGCGCGGGTCTTTCAGCAGATGTTTGAACGGGTCAAAATTCGGGAGCGCAGCCTTCAGGAAGCCCGGAACCAACTGGCCCAGACCAATGCCCAACTGGAGGAGCGAGTGGTAGAACGCACTGCTGATCTAGCCCAGGCCAATGCCAAAATCCTTAGTTTGAACGAGCAACTCCAAGCAGAAAACCTGCGCATGGGGGCCGAGTTAGCGGTGACCCGCCGACTGCAAGAGATGATTCTGCCCACGGAGACGGAGCTGAAGGCAATTACAGGGGTAGACATCGCGGGTTTTATGGAACCGGCTGCCGAGGTGGGGGGCGACTACTATGACGTGCTGCAACAAGGCGATCGCATTCGCATAGGCATCGGCGATGTCACTGGCCACGGCCTAGAGAGCGGCATGGTGATGCTCATGGCCCAAACCGCCGTGCGGACCCTGATCGCTAATGGGGAAACGGACCCCGTCAAGTTGCTCACCGTAGTCAACCGCACGCTGTATGAGAACACACGGCGGATGCAGTCCCAAAAAAATATGACCATTACCCTGCTGGACTACGAAGCAGGTCTGTTACGCCTCAGTGGTCAGCATGAGGAATTGATCGTGGTGCGCCAAGCAGGAACGATTGAATCCATTGACACCATCGATCTCGGGTTTCCCCTGGGCCTAGAGCAGGACATTTCCCCTTTTCTAGCGGAAACCAATGTGCAGCTATATGCCGGTGATGTAGCCGTACTCTACACCGATGGCATCACCGAAGCCATGAATGCTCAACGGCAGCAGTATGGCCTAGAGCAGTTCTACAAGGTTTTAATCCAATCCCGCGACAAAACCGCCCAGGAGATTCACCAAGCAGTGGTGGAGGATGTGCGCCGCCACATCGACGGGGAAGCCGTTGCCGATGATTTAACCCTGCTGATCCTGAAGCAACCCTGACCTTTATTTCGGCTCCGGTGTTGCTAAACCCGAGCATGAATACCCTCATGGGTGAAGTTGGAATGGGTCCGGGCGATCCGCTAGCCTATGCGTGGAGAGCAGGACCCTTTTGCCATGATGATTCAGACCCCGGACTGGGTAAAACATGCTGTGTTTTACCAGATTTTCCCGGATCGCTTTGCCCGCACCCAAAGCCCCCGTCATCGGCCTGAGATGGCGGTGCCGCTGGAACCCTGGACAGCCCGCCCCACCCCTCAGGGTTACAAGGGTGGAGAACTCTGGGGGGTGGCGGAGCAGTTGGACTATCTCCAGGATCTGGGGGTGACGGCCCTCTACTTCACCCCCATTTTCCAATCCGCTAGCAACCACCGTTACCACACCCACGACTACTACCAAGTGGATCCCCTATTGGGAGGTAATGATGCCTTTCAGGATCTCCTGACGGCGGCCCACCAGCGTCAGATGCGGGTGGTACTAGATGGGGTGTTTAACCATGCCAGTCGGGGCTTTTTTTACTTCAACGACATTTTGGAAAACGGCCCTGCTTCCCCTTGGCTGGACTGGTTTCAGGTGGAAGCTTGGCCCCTCTCTGCCTACGATGGCGACTATCCCGCCAACTATCGCAGTTGGGTCAACAACCGCGCCCTGCCCCAGTTCAACCATGCCAACCCGGCGGCGAGAGAGTACCTGATGCGGGTAGGGGAACATTGGGTACGTCAGGGTATTGATGGCTGGCGATTGGATGTGCCTTTCGAGGTCAAGGCCGAGGGCTTTTGGCAAGAATTTCGTCAGCGGATCAAGGCGATTAACCCGGAGGCTTACATCGTGGGGGAGGTGTGGCGCAATGCCCAGGAATGGCTGGACGGTAGCCAGTTTGACGGGGTAATGAACTACCTGTTTACGGGACCAACCCTGGCCTTTACAGGGGGCGATCGTGTGCGCATGGATTATGCGGAAGAACCGGATTACTATCCCTATCCGGCTTTGGATGCTGCGGGCTATGGGCAAAAGATTAAGGCGCTTTTGGATCTCTATCCCTGGGAAATTCAACTAGCCCAGCTCAATCTGCTCTCTAGCCATGACATTGCCCGTGCCTTGTCGGTGATGGGGGACGACCAGACTAGTCTTGAACTGGCGGTACTGCTCCAGATGACCTTTCCTGGTGCGCCTAGTATCTACTACGGGGATGAGGTGGGGTTACGGGGGGGGCTGGATCCCGACTGCCGCTGGGCTTTACCCCCCCGGTCTGAGTGGAATTTGGAGCTGTGGCAACATCACCGCGACCTGATTGCCCTCAGGCACGATCAGCCTGCTCTGCGCTTGGGGGACTATCGGATTCTGGCTACGGTGGATCATGCCTATTGTTTTGCCCGCTGTCTGACGGATAGCGCGATGGCCCCTTTGGACCGGTCCTCGACCATCGTAGTTGCGGTGAATACCGGGGACCAAGTGGCCCAACTCACGCCCCAGCAGGTTCCGCCTAGTTTAGGTGATCCCCAGGTGTTGTATGGGGCGGGATCTCTAGATTCGGGGGCGGGACAGGGCCGTTGGACTTTGACTCTTCCCCCCCGAACGGGGATCATTCTCGGGTAGATTTACGTCGAGGGTGGGGGAAATGCTGCCACACCAGGGTCAGGAGGGTGATCACCGTCAGGGGAATAACGAAGAGCAGCATGACGTAGTTGTAGACCCCTAACTGGCTGTGCTCTACGGTGTTCATGATCAGATAGGCACTGTAGGCGACGTAATAGCCCACAAACAGCAGCCCCTCCCAGCGGGAAATACGGTTGCCGGTGTAAAAAATCGGAAAACATGCGATCGCAACCGCCAGCAGTACGGGTAAATCTAACCGCAGTGCCGCCGTTGATACCGGAATGCCTCCTAGCATCGAGATAGTTCCCAAAACCGTAAGAATGTTGAAAATATTGCTCCCCACTACATTCCCCACGGCAATGTCTTGCTCCCCCCGGTAGCTGGCCACCACCGAGGTCGCCAGTTCCGGCATAGAGGTGCCCGCCGCCACAATCGTCAACCCAATGATGAGCTGGCTGACCCCCATAGCTTCTGCGATCTCAACGGCCCCATAGACCAGAAAACGTCCCCCGACCACCAATAGCCCCAGTCCTATCAACACCAGTCCCACACTCACCAGAATTTGTACGGGGGTGCGTTTGACTAACGCATCGCCAGGGGGACATAGGGCATTCTGGGCTATTAATTTCGACTCCTTGCGCCCCTGGTACACCAGAAAAACGGTGTAGAGAACGCTGCCCATCAGCAGCAACATCCCCTCCCATTGTTCAATTCGACCATCCATAGCAAACACCACCATCAAGGCCGAGACCCCGATCATGATCGGCACATCCAGACGAATCAACTGCTGTGCCACCGTCAGCGGCACAATTACAGCAGACAGACCCAAGATCATCAACACATTGAAAATATTGCTACCAATCACATTGCCTAGGGCAATATCCACCTGGCCATGGGCATAGGACTGGAGGCTCACCGCCAACTCCGGCGCACTGGTGCCATAGCTGACAACGGTGAGACCAATCACTAGGGGGGAAAGCCCGACAAGGGTGGCGAGGCTAGAGGCTCCCCGTACCAACAGGTCTGCCCCAATGACTAACAACAGAAAGCCACCTATCAAGGACAGAATCGTGAGAATGCTCATAGCGGTTGGACAAGGGAGAAGGGGCTAGCGCAGGAAGCTGTCTGAGCAGGTTTAAGCTTGGGCAATCCATGCTGACATTCTTTCACTGTAACGGTAGACGCGATGGATCGATTCCCCCAGTTCCTTAGGATAGGGAGAGGTTCCCCATCGTTGCCCTGAGTTCTTAATCTATGACCCTAGCACCCTGGCGATCGCCCTTAGCCCGTGCCCTGCATCGCAATCGCAGCCGTCCCTATAGCCGCTATTTGCAACTGGCGACCCTGCGGGCCGATGGTCGCCCCGCTAACCGTACCGTGGTATTTCGGGGCTTTCTACCCGAGAGCGATCGCCTGATATTTGTCACCGATACCCGTAGTAACAAGGTTGTGTCCCTTGGGGATGCCCCCGCCGCTGAAGCCTGCTGGTATTTCACCCAAACCCGAGAACAGTTTCGCCTGGGGGGCACCCTGACCCTGGTAACGGCAGCAACGGTAGAGGAAACGCTCCAAGTTGCCCGCCATCACGCTTGGCAAGCCCTCTCCGACAACGCCCGCCAGCAGTTCACCTGGCCCCATCCCGGCCAGCCCCATATTGCGGATGGCTTCGACACCCCCCATCCTGACCCCACCGCACCTCTGGACGGTTTTGCCTTGCTACTGCTGAACCCAGACCAAGTGGATCACCTAGAACTGCGAGGTTCGCCCCAAAATCGCTGGATTTACCTGCGGCAGGAGAATAGTTTGGTGGATGTGATGGTCAGGGACCAGCCCAAAGGGGTTATCGCGGCGCCCTCTTGGCGAGCTATCGTCGTCAATCCCTAATAGAGAAAGGCAGCTTCCCACTCACCCCAACGGGGTGAGTGGGAAGCTGCCTTCTGCCTTGCGGTACTGGCAATCCTAGTGAGATGGGGTTGTGACAGAAACCCGAACCTGGCAACCAACTTTACACAGTAGTTGAATGAGCTGCTCGGTCGTGAAGCGGCTTAGTTCCCCATTCATTAAATTCTGCATCTGGGGTGAAGTCTGTCTCAGGGCTATGGCGGCTTCCACTGGCGTCCAGCCACGATTCTGAATACAGTGCTGGAGTTCTAACATCAGGTCGGTGCGGATTTTGAGACTAGCGGCTTCAGCCATCGCTAGGTCAAGGATATCTTGGTCCCAATCTAGGGCCGGAGGCTCAAGTACAGTCATGGTGAATTTCTTCCTTTGCTCAAAATAAACCGCATCGAACGCAAAACTATTTTAAGATGTGATATTTCGATGATCTGCTTCTTGCATCTTTCCTTAACGCAACGCCGAACACATGGATAAGCCTTTTTCCCTCATGATCCATGGGGGCTCGGGAACCCTAGAACATATCAAACGAGAAGGAAGCGAAGCAGACTTTACCCGCAGCCTCCACGACATCCTAGAGGCAGGTCGAAAAATTTTAGCGGCGGGGGGGGGTGCCCTTGACGCCGTTGAGCATTGTGCCATCTGTCTCGAAAATGACCCCCTTTACAACGCGGGGCGGGGCTCTGTCCTGAATGAGTACGGGGAAGTGGAAATGGACGCTGCCATTATGGATGGTCGGGATTTGGATGCAGGGTCCGTTGCGGGGATCACCTACATCAAAAACCCGATTGCCTTAGCCCGCTGCGTGCTCGATAAAAGTGAACATGTGATGCTGATCGGTAAAGGAGCTATGGAGTTTGCCAAGCTCCACAGCATCACGCGGATGGAGGATGACTACTTTGTCGTAGAGTCTCGCATTCGTCAGTGGCGGGAAGCCCAGCAGTCAGGTCGGATGATGCTGGACCACGAAGATGCGGAACCTCAATATAAGCTGGGCACTATTGGCGCTGTCGCCCGTGATCAGGCAGGTAACCTAGCTGCCGCCACCTCCACTGGAGGCATTGTCAACAAGCGCTGGGGCCGGGTGGGGGACAGTCCCATCATTGGGGCGGGCGTCTTTGCCGACAATGAAACCTGTGCCGTATCCGCCACAGGCTACGGAGAGCAGTTTCAGCGCACGGTGCTGAGTAAGACTATTTCCGATCTGATCTATTTCAAGGGTCTTTCTGGACCGGAGGCGGCGAAGGCAGGAATCCAATACCTGGTGGATAAGGTAAACGGTCTCGGGGGGGTGATTGTGATCGACCAAATGGGGCGGTGCGCCGTGGGTCACTCCACCTCGGGCATGATCTACGGCTGGATTGAGCATGGGGGCGATACCTATTGCAAGCTGTCCTGAGGAAGCAAACTCGCTCTCAGAAACAGGCCCTTAGAAACAGGTAAGTATCGGGACAGCCCTATGCTCCATCCCGATACTTAGACTTGCCGATATTGATAATTGCCTGCCTATTGGTGGGTGAGGTTCATTTGGCTGCTAGCCCGCTCCCCGTCTTGGCTAGCGGTGGCTGACACCGTGTAACGGGTACCGCGTCCGCTCAAGAGCCCCAGAGACACATTAATTTGGAACACGCCATTGGCGTCAGCGGTGACTTGGCTTTCTAAGAGGGTTTGTCCCACACTGGCGAGGCCAAAGATGGAGGTGCTACCCGTTACCTGAATATCCACTGTTGCCCCAGGCCGGGTCTGCCCGACCAGGGTAAAGCTGCCACCCCCTACAGTACTGTTATTGGTGGGGCTAGTGAAGACGGGGGCTAGGGGCACTGCGGTATTGGGCTTACCGGGCTGTTCTACCACGGTGCTGGGGCCAGTTGTCGCCGTGGCGGTGGCGGTAAATACTGCTGGCTGGGGTGCGATCGCATAGCTGGTCTGGCCTTCCCGGCGCAGACGCCCCACCACCACGCCCTCTGCTAGGCGAGTATTGGGGGTAACGGTCAAGGTGGCGACATAGACCCCGGCAGAAACCTCCTGAACTGGGAGGGTCTGGACAGTTTGACCGTCGCGCACCAGCAGTACAGATCCCTGAGATCCGGGGGTGCCGTTAATCGTGACTAAAAAGGTAGTGTTTGGCCCCAGCGGACTAGAGGCAGCGTTATGGGTAATGGAGGCGATCTCTACCGCCGGACGGGGGGCTTGCACCTGAAACTGCCAGGAGGATGTGCGCTTGAATCCGTCGCCGCCAATGTATTCCACCTGTACATTGACTGGCCCTGTGGGGAAGGGGGTACTGGGACGATAGGTAAAGAGGTTGGGGGTAATGGTGCTGGTACTGGTAACGTTCTGGCCGTTTACCAAGATCACGACTGACCCAGCTTGTACGGTACCGCTACTGGTGTCAAATTGCCCTGAGATCGCGGCATCCGGGGAAATATTCTGGGCGTTGACTGTAGGGCTGACGTTAACTACCCGTTGGGCCATTGCTGGTGCGATCGCACCAGGAGTCAACAACAGGGCACTGGTCAAGGCCAATAGAGACTTACGCATGGCTACCACTTAATCACTTCTCCGTTTGATAACTTCTTCGCCCCAGGGGTTACGGGCGTTCTTCGGTTGGGCCAGAAAGACATCGATCAGACAGAGTGTTTCTGACCGATAGTTCCAGAATAAGTTCCCAAAACCGCAAAAATCCGGCAATAAGTCTAAAAATCTTACCTAAGCATTTTTTCCAACTCCCATCACCGCTGTCGTCCTCAACTGCCCTGGGTAGAAGCAATCCGGGCCATCCGAGGACAGGAATCAGAACCCCATACTGCTCCTGCTGGCTCCAAACCTATCTCAGACACCTCAGCCCTCCCGCTTCGCAGGCTTGGCTAGGTCGTCTTCCCCCAACCCTAGATATGCCCGAGCAGATCTTGACCGGATCGCAAAACGGTATAATGCTGGGGTGTATGATAAGTTCTCCAGTTTTGAGTAGTGACTACATATTGATTTTCATCGGACTTCTAGATCATTCTCTTTAGCAAATTTCCTAGTTTGTCTTCTACAGATTCCTATAGATATTCAACCTTATAGGCTTTCCAGAAGCGCTAATTTTTCGCTAGAGTTTAGGCTCACGATCCTATTTATAGGCTCCTCTGCGCTCTCCGAATGTGTACTGGAAATCTGGCAACCTTTGAGGGTTGATATTCGTCTATACTGTCTTGGCGAATTTGTTTTGGGAAAAGATTCTCCCAAATTCAGGAGACTATATTTGGGTGCATCCTAATTATCCCAATGCCTCCCTTGTTACCTTTGAGGAGGCATCAAATGGGTGGGCACCGAACCTAAGACGGAAGCAGAGATCAAGAAGGTCATAATACGACTTTGATTTCTGAAGATCTTCGTAGTGCGGGTCGAACCGCGTTTGCGCAGTGTCTCCGCCAGGAGAAAACCCACGAAGAGGCTTACTCAAAGTTCATGCAGAATCGCTATGTTGGCTGGATTGTGTTTGAAGTTCTGTGTCTGAAAGTTCTCTGTATATCTCTAGCGTTTAACGAATCCCTATGCCTCAACCTATGAACCGCCTTTCCATCTTCGTGGATGGCAACAATATGTTTTACGCCCAGCAAAAAAACGGCTGGTTTTTTGACCCTAAACGGGTACTAGAGTTTTTTCTCGCTCTTGATGGTGGTCTGTCTCTGGTGAATGCCTTTTGGTATACCGGCCTCAAAGATCCCCAAGATCAGCGAGGATTTCGAGATGCCCTGATTAGTCTGGGCTACACTGTGCGCACAAAAATCTTGAAGGAATATTACGACGATAATTCCGGTCGATATTCCCAGAAGGCCAATCTAGATATTGAAATTGTGGTAGACATGTTTAATACCGTGGATCAATACGATCGCGTGGTGTTATTCAGCGGTGATGGGGACTTTGAGCGAGCGATCGAACTGCTGCGGTCCAAAAGTACCCACATTACCGTCGTCTCTACGGAGGGTATGATTGCCCGAGAACTCCGTAATGCCACTGACCGCTACCTAGATCTTAATGATATCCGTAGCCATATCGAGAAGGTGGATAATTATCACTAATCATCTCACTAACAATTCATCTCACTAACAATTATCACTCCTAGGCAATCAGAACAGTAGGACAACAGGGGGAGAGCACTGCGGTGGTTAGTTTGACGCCAGTGACGGCGTTAACGCCTTCTACTGTGGAGCCTAGACGGGCGGCGGGGCGGCCCGAAATCAGCACTGTGGGAGAACCGACGGTAATGGCTCCGACACAGACGGCTCCACTGACCAAATCTCCGATGACGGCGGCGGGCAAGCCCCCAATTAACACATTGGGAATGCCGGGTCCGGTGATCGGATCTGCGGTGACGGTGAGGTCAGTCAGTCTGGCGGCGGGGGTACCCATAGTTGTGGTGGGTCTAGTGACCATCAATGAGGATGCCTCAACGGTAGCATTAGCCCCCTGGATGGCCAAAGATGGCAAGGCATCGGTGGGACGGAGAGGGTCAGAAAACTCGACTTTTGGGGAGTTTACAGGGGACCACGAGCTGCGTAAGGTTGGGGCGGTATGCTGAGGGATGCCTGTGGTACAAGCTGGTGGCGATCGCACCCCTAATCCTCTAGGGCAGGGCTTGGCCTTTCCTCTACGGGTGAGTGTTCAGGGGGGGCTTCAGCTCAGTGCCCGAGAGCGGAATCTAGAGGACAGTATTCGCATCATTTTGGGCACCAGCGTCGGGGAGCGGATCTATCGCTCTGACTTTGGCTGTCGGCTGTCGGAGTTGGTGTTTGCCCCCTTAAATACCCAAACCCTGCTGCTGATTCGTCTATATGTTCAGGAGGCGCTGGTGAAGTGGGAACCTCGGATTGAGCTTCAGGAGGTGCGGACGGTGCCGGATCCGGTGCGGGGCCGGGTTGATATTTCGATTCTCTATCGCCCAAAGTCCGGTCACGATAGCCGTAGTCTGGTGTATCCCTTTTATCTGTTGCCCCCTGGGGAGGTGTCCTAGCTATGGACTTTTCCTTTTTGCCGAATCTGCCCAAGTCGGATCTTGACGATCGCACCTTTCAGGAACTGGTGGAGGAATGTATTCTTCGTATTCCTCGCTATTGCCCGGAATGGACGAATTACAATCCCTCCGACCCCGGCATTACCCTGGTGGAGCTATTTGCCTGGTTGACGGACCAGATGCTGCTGCGCTTCAACCAAGTGCCTCGGCGTAACTACGTTACCTTTTTGGAAATCTTGGGTATTCGTCTGCGGCCTCCGGTTCCGGCCCAGACTGCGGTTACTTTCTATCTCTCGGCGGCCCTGGAGGACCCCTACACCATTCCCGGTGGGACGGAGGTGGCTACGGAGCGCACGGAGACGGACGAGGCGGTGGTATTCAGTACCGATCGCCTGCTTACCCTGGGGACGCCGAGGATTCGCCACTTTTTGACCGCTGATGTTACCGAGACTCGGCCCCAGGTGCTGCGCGATCGCTTTTCTAATCTATGGACCCAGGACGCTCGGGGAGCCTGGACGGGGCGGGAGCAGCCCCTATTCCAGGAACAACCTGCGGTTAATAATTGTTTCTACTTGGTCTTTGAGCCGGAGGCCGCTCTAGATGGCAATGTTATTGCTGTCACCCTCCAGGGGGAGTCGGCGGGCTCTACCGGGATCAATCCTGACTATCCCCCTCGCCGTTGGGAAGCCTGGGATGGTCGGGTTTGGCAGCCTATTCTGCGCCAAGAGCAAGATGACGGGACGCGGGGTTTTAGTTTTGAAGACCCGACCCAAGTGGATGAAGGGGTGGGGCAGCGAGAGGCGGATGTAGTGTTGCATCTGCCTCTGGACTGGCCTGTGGATTATTTTGCGTCCTACCAGGGGCGCTGGCTGCGCTGTGTCTATACCAGCCCGGAGGATGAGCAGGCTACCTATCGGCGATCGCCCTTTCTCTCGGGGCTGGCGGCCCGCACCATTGGCGGCACGACTATGGTGAGCCAATGTACTGTGATTCGCGATGAACTACTGGGGGAGAGTGATGGCACTCCTGGCCAGCAGTTCCAACTCCAGGCTACAAATATCCTGCCCCGGCGAGAGGGGGAACATCTGGTGGTGATGCCGCCGATGGAGTTACCCCAGGTGTGGCAGGAGGTGCATGATTTTGCCGACTCGGGGCCGGAGGATCTGCATTACACTCTGGATTCGCTGACGGGGGAAATCCAGTTTGGGCCGTTAATTCGCGAGTCTGTTCACCTGCGTGAACAGACTCGGTTGCGCCAACAACAGCAGGTAGCGGGGCGGACTCCCACGGCGATGGAGCTGGCTGCGGCTGAATCTCAGCAGCGTCAGTATGGCAAGATACCCGCCCGAGGGGCGCGGCTGCACATGGCGGCCTATCGCACCGGGGGCGGACAGTTGGGAAATGTCCAGGCTGGCGCTATTGAGATTATTAAATCGGCGGTGCCCTATGTGACTGCTGTGCGGAATCACGGGGGGGCACTGGGGGGGGCTGATGGGGAGTCCCTGGAGGAGGCGGTGATTCGGGTGCCGCGTCTGCTGCGAACCCGCGATCGCGCTGTCACTCCAGAAGACTTTGAGACCCTGACGCTTCAGGCCAGTCGGGGGGTGGCTCGGGCCTACTGCCCCCGTGACCCCACCTATCAGGGAGAGGCGGGCAGTGTGCACCTGCGGGTGGTGCCTGCGGTAGATACGACACCTATTACCCGTGGGGAGGGGCTCCATCCCCGTAGCTTTGAGCTGTCTGATGGCCTGCGCCAACAGGTCATGGCCTTTTTAGACGAGCGGCGGTTGTTGGGCATTCAAGTTCAACTCCATGCACCCACCTATGTGGGGGTGTCGGTGCAGGCGGAGGTGGGGGTGGAGCCTGCTTACCGCAATTCTCAGGCCCAGCAGACCCTAGTAGAGACGTTGCAAACCCAGCTCTACCGCTTTTTGAATCCTGTGACCGGGGGTATGGATGGCCAGGGCTGGCCCTTTGGGGTGCCTTTGTACAAGTCCGACCTGATTGCCCTATTTCAACAGACGGTAGGGGTCCGATATCTGGGCACAATGCTCCTGTTTGAGCTGCGACTCCAGAACCGGACCTGGGTACGGACCTTGGCTACCAATGACACGATTGAGGTGGGTCCGGTGGGGTTGGTGTGCTCTTGGCGTGATCGCTTTTTGCGGTCGGGTCATACCATCAGTGTGATTAATTAACTCAACTCCGACCCGCGCCCTGGGCTGGGATACCCACTGAGTCCTGCACTGAATTCTGTCCTGCGACTAATGTTGCCCTGAGACCGCCTATGCTCTCCGTGACCCTCACCCCCATGCAGTTGCCCCCCGCTCTGGAAACAGCGGGGGGTACAGCTCTGGGTACCCCCTTGGACAGTACCCCCAGTGCCTGTCGGCTGCGGCTCTCGCCGGGGGAACCCAGCGAACTGGTGGTCCAGGTCCGCAACGATGAGAATCAACCCCTAGCGGTGCAGTTGCGGGTGGGTGGGGACTTTCCGAACCAGTGGTGTCAGGTGGGCCAGGAGGGGAACTCCCTACCTGCGGGTCGCCAGATGGATGCGGTGGTGCAGTTTGCCATTCCTGCCGACTATTTGGAGCAGCAGCCCCTAGGGCCGGGGGAGACCTTGAAGTTGACCTACAGCGGCCAAGTCGTCTTGGAGGGACGACCCCAGGAGGGCGGAAATGCCCTGTGGCAGTCTACTACTCCCTTTACCCTGGTGGTGCAGCCCCACAGCCTTTATCCTCGATTTTTGCCCGCCCTTTATCGTGAGGTGGACTTTATTGGTCGCCTACTAGCCATCTTTGAGCAGACCTTTGAGCCCGCTGTCCAAACAATGGACACCCTGTGGGCACACTTGGATCCCCTCACTGCTCCTACCACCCTGTTGCCCTTTTTGGCCCATTGGGTGGGGTGGCAAGCATTGCCCCAGTGGCCCTTGGCGGACCAACGGCGACTAATCCGTCAGGCCATGGAAATCTATCGCTTTCGCGGTACTCGCCGGGGTCTGTGTCTCTATCTGCACCTGTACACAGGTTTGCCCCTACCCTCCGCCGATACGCCGTCAGCGCAACAGGCGATCGCAATTGAGGAGGTCTTTAGCCGAGGCTTTATCCTCGGGGAGACGGCTTTGGGCCAAGATGCGGTACTCGGAGGTGGGCGGCCTTTTCACTTTCGGGTGCGGCTGCGTCCTCTCCTGGGCCATGCCATTGACGAAACCCTAGTTCGAACCATTATTGAGCAAGAAAAACCGGCCTTTTGCACCTATGATCTGACCGTTGAGCCCCAAGTTGTTCAACAATCTTCTGTATCTGCGATCGCAGGATAAAACCATCTGTGGTTGACCCCATCAACACCCCACTCCCCCACTCCCCAACTTCCCGCCCGATGACCGACTTCCCCTTCCGACCCGCCCCCATCCCTTTCAATCGCCTCCAGATTAGCGATGGTCTATTGATGACGGCTGATCTGTGGGAGCAGGCCCATGACTACCATCGCCAGCGCCAAAATTTTTACTACCAAGCGCTATTTCAACCAGGGATTATCTGGGGTTTAGGGGTGGCGGTATCAACGGCCCCGGAGGCGGTAGAAGCCCGCTATCGTGATCAGCGCTGGGTGCGGGTGCAACCCGGTGTTGCTATTGATGCCTTGGGCAACCCCATCGTGGTGTCGGAGGTGGTGGACTTTCGCTTGCAATCTGCCCCCCCCCGAGGGGAGGTGCATACCATTTTTCTGGTGCTGCGGTATTCTGACCCCCGCGATCGTGTTGCCAACGGTGCCTTGAGCAGCAGCCCAGAGACCTTTTCCCTGGTGGAAACCACAGCTCCTGAAGCAGCGGATGTGGAACTGTGTCGTCTCCTACTGACGGGGGGGAGTACTGCACTGGTCTCCACCGCAGATGTTCTAGCCCCTAACCCCCAAGAATTGGATCTCCGCTATCGCCAGTGGGCGCAGTCCCGCCCCCAGGGTACGGTGCAACTGGTGGAAATCCAGGAGGTGGGCAAAGACCTCCTGGAGCAAGAAACTGGGGGCATCGCGGTCTGGGACCAGGGACAAGTGGCCCCCTTAGCCCAAGCGGTGCCAGGACTCTATCCGGCCCTTGCCCCTTTACCCCCCCTGAGGCTAGATGCTACGGCCTTGGCCACGGCGGACCCTACCCCTTGGGACTGGCTTTACCTACCTGCCACCCTGGCCCGCTCTCTCCCCGTTTCTGCCCAAGCCACGCTCCAGCGTCACCTCGCCCAGGGTGGCGCACTGGTGGTGCCCGTTGCCATTGACGGTACGGCATTGACCAGCCTCTATCCTCTGGCGGCGGAATTCCAAACTGCGATCGCAGCCGCTGAGCGGGACGACACTACCGTTGACCTACGGGCGGATCTGCATCAGGAATTCCAAGCGGTGCAAAGCAATATTGCCAGCCAAGTGGACACCATATTACAGACCCTGGCCTCCTTCGCCGCTGCCGTGGGTTGCCCGCTCCAGGGCAGCGGTGCGATTGGGCCAGACCATTTGCTGCGGCAGCGCCCCTTTGTATTTGCAGGGTGGCCTAGCGCGGCAGGGTATCCCCTCCAGGTACGGGCTTGGGGGGGGCTCATAGTGGTCGTGGGTGCCCTCGCCGAGAGTTGGCGTCCCAATGTCGCCCTGTCTACCCCCCGAGAACAGCTTCGCAGCAGTCAGGAATTTGGGGTAAACCTGCTGTACTACGGCTGGTATCGGCGCTACCTCAGTCGCCTACAAGGGCTCCCCAACGCCGTTCGTTCCGGCCCCAGTGCCACTGATAGCCTGCGTGCCCGCCGCCCCGGAGACCCCCTGGCATGATTACGGAAACCCTCACCACTGAGCTTTCGACAGAGGTTCTAACCTTTCATCCCGATGGGCCACCGGCCCAGTTTGAGGTGTTGGTGCACAACACCAGCGCAAGTTTTGCCAGTTTTCAGCTTGACCTCTCCGCCGCTGGAGCCGATACCCAAACGGCTCATACCTGGTACCGAGTAGCCCCAGCGGTGTCTTCCAAAATCCCCAGTGGAGCCCGCACCCGCTTTCAGATCGAGTTGTTGGCCATGCCCCCAGTGCCCGTGGGCTTTAGCGGCACCATGAACCTGACGGTGCGGGTGTCTTCCCTGGAGCTACGGGACGAGGATCGCCAAATTCTACGCCTTGTGGTGGAGGGGAATAGCCGTATTCCCCCCCGCTTGGTGCTGCCCGTGAGCAGTTTCCAGGTCTACCCGGAAAAAAACCTGGAAATTCCGGTCCAGGTGCACAACCTCAATCGTCAAGCGGTGGATATTCACCTAGCACTAGCGGGTTTGCCCCGTCTCTGGCTACCGGAGGGGGATGAAAAGCCCCTCCACCTCCAGTCGGGGCAGACGCTAGATGTGCGATTCTTCTGCCAATTGCCTGCCCCCACCGCCGCCCCCAGTCGTCGCTATCCCCTCACAGTAACCGCGACCCAGGCCAATACCCTACCCGTGATCGCACAGGCGAGTCTGGAGGTACTGCCCCAGGGCTATTTAATCATGGCGTGTGAGCCCCAGCAGCAGCGTTTGCCCCAGCGGCGAGGGTGGTTTTACAATTCACCCTTGGCCCAGACTACCTTTGCGGTGCAGTTCACCAATGAAGGCAATGTGGCCCAGTCGGTAGAGGCCAGCGCCCACTACACCCTGCCCCAACTCCAGCGGCGCTTTGGCGGTACAGCGATCGATCCGGTAGCAACGGAATCCAACGGTGCGATGCCCCCTTTGGGCCAGTCCTCGACCATCGCACTTGAAGAGCAGGCTCCAGAAACTAGACGAGATCTCCAACCCCTGCCATCCCCTCCCCTAGACGTGGCAATAGACGCCCCAGTGGAGGATTGGGATCATTCCCCCCGTCGCCGCCCCTACCTGCAAATCACACCACCGGAACGCTTGGTGGAGGTGGGCGAGACCGCCACATTGGATCTTGAAGTGGTCCATCCCCTGCCCTGGTTAGGCTGGCCTCGCCGCCGCCAGCTCAAGGTGGAGGGATATACCTCTGGCAGCGATCTCCACCTCCGGCAAGAACAGGAGTTTCTCGACATCCAAGTCTTGCCGGTGATTCCCTTTTGGCTCCAGTTGGCGGCAGCGGGCATGGGGATTTTGTTGACCCTGTGGCTATGGTGGGCCTTTCTTCACCGAGGCCATCGAGGTGTGGTGAATGCGGTACAGTTCAGTGGCCAAGGTCATGAACTCATCAGTGCTGGCGATGATCAAGCCCTACTGCGCTGGGGTATTTTCGGCAGGGTTGAGTGGCGTTCCCGAACTTGGAGAAGGGATAAGGCCCTGCGGGTAGCGGCCTATCGCCCCAATAACAACAACCAGATCTGGGTCGGCTTTGAAAATGGTCAGATCGAGGGCTGGGATCTTTTGTCCAAGCGGGTGTATACCCTCAACTATGCCCAAGATGATCGCGTGTTTGATCTGGCGTTACCCGCTGCGGGGCAAACGCTCTTCAGCGCCCACGGCAGTGGTCTGGTGTTGGAATGGAACATTACGCCAGGTCAAATTCCCCTGAGTCAAACCCAACCCCAACGAGGGTTTGAGACCGGGTTTGCGGTCCAAGCCCTAGCTATGGCGGGGGCGGCAGAGCAGCATCTGGTGGCGGCGGGGCGCTTTAATCGTTTGGTGCTGCTGGATTTGGAAACGGAAACCTTTCAACCTCTCGACTATCCACCGGGGGATGGGAACCAGTACATCTGGGATGTGGCTACGGCGGCGGAGAAACCGACGCTACTGGCGGTGGCTGACAGCCAGGGCCGTCTTAGTCTTTGGGATTTAGCCCCCTGTTTGCCGGGGAATTTCCCCGGTGGGGGAAATCAGCCCTGTCGGCTCCTAGACGACTGGGGAACCGGCCATGAAGGGCTACCCGTGCGGAGTATCGCCCTTTCTGCCGATGGGTGTTATCTCGTCAGTGGGGGTGAGGATGGTCATGTGGTCATGTGGCCCCTCAATAGCGAAGGGCGACGCCGCCCCGGCGCTCAGGAGGGGGTACGCTGGCACCGGGGGCGAGGGGCAGCCACCTCTGTGGATATCCAACAACAAGCCCGTCGCTTGCTGGTGGCCTATGGCACCGAAAGTGGCGCGGTGAATTTAGAGGCCCGTCCTATTCCCGCTAGTACTTTACCTCCGGGGGAATGTGCGGTTGGCCGGTGATGGGGTGGGTGGTAGGAATTTTGAATTTTGAATTTTGAATTTAATATCCCGTAGGGGCGCGGTTTCCGCGCCCAATGCAGGGTGTTGCCGTAGGGGCAATCCCTTGTGGTTGTCCTTGTTGCCGGGTGACCGATATTGGGGTGGTGGGGTAGGGGCGCGGTTTCCGCGCCCAATGCAGAGAGTGACAGATATAGCGGTTCCCTAAGGGATGAGGTATAGCTCAACTTGATGGCAATTCGGGGAACAAGGGGCTTAAGCCCCTTGCCTGTACTTAACCCGAGTGAGAAGCGCTATAGATCCCGTAGGGGCAATCCCTTGCCTGTCCTGAGCCAAATTGAAGCGCCCTTGTCACCCGTTAAGAATCACGGGTTAAAGCTGTTCGTTTATCAAACAGGGGCGAACCTCCCCTAGAACCCCATTCCCATTAACACCACCCTTGGGTTGATACCCTTGGGTCCACTAGGCAGCTCCAGATCGCGCTTTAGGCAGATGGAGACAGGGATGAGGGCAACCGAATATCTGGCCCCACCAGATCCGACAACTTTTCCACATCGTAAAGGAGCATGGCGATCCGCTCTAGGCCCAGGCCCCAGGCCACGGTGGACTTGTCGCCGCAGCCTAGGGGGGTCAGCATTTCCTGACGGAAGAGGCCCGAGTTACCTACCTCCAAATACTGCTGGCTGGGGGGATGGTAGGCGTAGACTTCCAGGGAAGGCTCCGTATAGGGGTTGTAGGTAGGTTTGAGCTTGAGGTTTTTGAACCCCAGCCGTTCGTAGAAATAAATCAGATAGCCCATTAAGGTGCGGACACTCAGCAGTTCCCCCACCACCACCCCTTCAATCTGGTGGAACTCCGCCAGATGGGTGCGATCCACCGTTTCATTGCGAAAGACCTTATCGATGGAAAAATACTTGCCGTCCCGGCCCTGGATCTGGTGCAGGCGACGGGCAGTGGAGGTGGTGGTATGGGCACGGAGGATGGCGCGGCTGGCCTCCGCCTCGGTCCATTGACCGCCGTAGTTGGCCTCGTGAACCTGGCGCACCTGTTCGACTAGATCGCGGTCCTCCGGCAGGGGCACCGTTTGGGGATTGGCTAGATAAAAGGTGTCTTGCACCTCCCGAGCGGGGTGATCTTGGGGGGTAAACAGAGCGTCGAAGTTCCAGAAGGCAGACTCCACGATGCAGCCGGCCATCTCATCGAAGCCCATATTCAGGAAAATATCGCGGATGCGCTCGATGCACTGGGTCAGGAGCGTAGGGCGACCGTAGGGCACATCGGGGACGGGAGCCTGAATGTCGTATGCCTTGAGGACAATATTCTGCCACTGGCCAGACAAAATCAGATCGCTGGTGAGGGCGGTCACGACGGGCTGGAGATTGAGGTCTCGCAGGGGCTCCAACACGGTCAGCCGATAGTCGCTTTGCCCTTGGCGAGCCACATAGCCCTGTTGCTGGAGCCAGTCCAGGGCTTCAGCGGCATCGGGGCCGGGAACCTGCCCGGATTTCAGTGCCTCGTAGGTGGCCTGGTACTGGGGATAGGGCACCAGGGCGTCCGGTTGCACCAGGGCGATGGTTTTGATGGTATTGCCTGGATCACCGATCGGCCCTTGATCATGGCGCAGATCCACAATATGTCCCTTTCGCAGCGCCCCGTAGTGGAGGCTAAAGGCTTCCCCCAATACAGTTAGGAGAGTGGACACATCGGTCACACCCTGGAGCAACTGCGCCGCTAGGGCCGCCCCTGGAATGCCCTCTTGTAATCCCTGTCCTTTGGCGGTCAAGCCCCAGGTTTCATGGGTCTGCTCCTGCCACTCCACTGCCCCCGCTAGGGCACCGCTGAGCAAAAAGCCCTTGATGAAATTGAAGTCGAAGCCGTGCTGGGTGCAGTGCGATCGCAAACTGTCCACCCGCTGCACCTGCTGGAGCTGTTGGACAAACTGACGCTGTTTTCCGGTGAATTGAGCAGGGTCCAGCACCGCACATCTCATCGGCTAATCGTCGTCGTGATTGAGGGGGAGGGAACCCATGAGAGACACCTCCATTTCCATCCGCTGCTCCATCTGCCGCAGGAAATAGCCCGTCATCATGGCGGAGGCCAGTAGTCCTGCAAGATTATCCCGATCGGTGGTGACCTGGACGGTAAAACCCTCGGAAGGCAGCGCCCCAATCAATCCCTGGACGTTGTGGGAAATAATTTGCTTGATTTCTGAGCTGACGGACTGGGCGACCCGACTCAGCACCTCAGGGGGCTGATGTTGAAGATATTGAAGCAACTGATTGGCAGCGTCACTATCAATATGGAGGCTCGCGAAATCTGCGTGCTCAGGATTAAACGTCATAGAAACTTTGGTTACCTTGTGTCCTTACCCTACTACATCAGTAGGAATCATCAAATTGCGGCTCGAAATTTTGACTCTACTGTAACAGATGGAACCCAATGGGGCCGTTTAGGGCTGACGAAGAGCCTGTAAAATCGCCCGCACCACCTCCGCCGAGGATTCCAAGGGCAGGTGATGCCCCCCCGCTACGGTCTTCACCTGGGCATGGGGCAGATGCTGCCGCTGAAAGGCCAGATCCTCCGGGCGGTTGAAGGTACTCTGGGCTCCAAAGATGAGGGTGATGGGTCGGCGAATGTGGCGCAGAATTTGGGCATAGCGATCGCGGGTAAAGGTACCGCCGCTGAGGCCAAACCGCGTCCGCACCTGGAGCCGAGGATCCCAGCGCCACTGCACCCCCCCTTCCACCGTTTCCAGCACCCGTGCCGCCAGCGCCTTGGCCCAATCGGGGGCAATACCGGGGATAGACTGACGGAACCGGGTCACCGCATCCGCCAGTCGGGGATAGACCGTGTGGATGGGGGGCTTGGCCAGATAATTCAGGTGGGCCATGAGCTGGTCGCTGGTATCTCCTTCCGTCTCCTTGCCGGGGACAATCGCCTCCAGTAGGGTCAGGGACTTCATCCAGTCGGGGCGGGCGGTGCTGAGGGTGGCGGCAATCACCGCTCCCATGGAGTGGCCAATCAGGTGAAACTGGGCCAATCCCAAACTGCGCACCAGGGCATCCATATCCCCCAGGTGGTCTAGGAGCTGGTAATTGCCCTCGGGGCCAATGTGGGCGGACTTGCCATGGCCCCGCAGATCCGGCGCAATGACGCGATAGCCCTGCTCCGCCAGAGCCGGGGCGATGGGTCCCCAGACGGCCCCCTGGTCCAGCACCCCATGGAGACAGAGAATGGGGGTGCCGTCCTCTGGTCCCCAGGTGCAGAGGCACAGGTCTAACCCCCGCACGGTGATGGTCTGTTCCGCCATGGTGGCCAGGGGCACAGGTTCCATCTCTGGGATGACCCCGGTGCTGTTCTGGGGCAGTGGGACAGCGGTTCCTACCGGATTGCTGGCGGGGGGCACAGCGGTCGCCGCGAATTCCCTGGGAAATTCTCCAGAAAACTCTCCAGAGAGTGTCCCCGTTTTTTCCCCTGCCCCTGCTCCTTGGGCCAAGGAATAGCTGAATTGCTGGGCCAAGGCTTGACTCGCGGGGGTCAAGGGCTGGGGTAGGGTGACCTTGCGCCAAGCTTCCGCCAGGGTAGGGTCAATGGCCCGACGACGATGGAAGTTGGGGTCATCAATGGCCCGAGACTGCGATCGCACCCCATCGGTCATCCGTTGTTCCTTCTGACCATAGGGATCTACCACCGCTGGGTGGAAGGGAATTTCCAGGAAGGTGCAGAGGGCGGTCATGGCGGCTTCCGGCTCCGTGACCAGATCCTCATAGCGGAGAAAATGGTGCTGGGCGGGATCCACATCGGCGAGGAACTGCACCATGTTTTGGTTGCTCACGGCCCAGACCTGCTCCGCGAGGGCATAGGGAGCCTGGTTGGGCAGGGCAAAGATCTTGTCCATGCGGTTTTGGACAAAGGAGTCTATCACGGCGTAGGGATGGCGCACCAGATGGATGAACTTGGCGGCGGTAAAGACCTGGGTTGCCCGTTCCAGGGTGCTGCGACTGAAGCCATAGGTGGGGGATTTATCCACCAGGGTCCGTTGCCCCGCCAACTGTTGTAGCTTGCCGTAGGCGTCGGCCATGGTCATGCCCTGGGTGGTCCAGTCCGCCAGCAGGGCTTGACTGGCGGCGGCATCCAGCCCCATGAGTTCCATCAGGGCGCGCTGGAGTCCTTCTCCCAGGTAGCTCTCCGCCAGAGCCTCCTGACGCTCCGCCAGGGTATCGAAGGGCAGCAGGTGTAATTCCGGGGGGCAGAACAGATCGGGATGCCCCGCCAACATCACCCGCAGCAGGGTGGAACCGGAGCGGGGGCTACTGAGCAAAAACACCATGGGAGGATTTTTGTCCTCAGGAGCCGTGAAGGGGCGATTGCGGCCCCAGAGGGGAATAGCCAGTTCCGCCAGAGGTTCGGCCCCCGCCGCCGCTGGTTCAGTCCCTCGATCTAGTTCCGCCGCGAGGTAGCGGCTCAGGGCATCTAGGGTGGGATGCTCAAAGACTTCGCGGGGGTAGAGGGTCAGGCCCAGGTCCCGTTTGCATGCCCCCAGCAGGTCCATCACCATGAGGGAGTCGAGGCCCACCTCTAGGAGATTATCTGCGATCGCAACTTGAGTCCCCCCCATCGCCAAGGCCACCTGGGTTTGCAGGTATTGGGCCAGGGGAGCCGTCCGGCTTTCCCTCGGTAGGGCCAGCAGGTCCGCCCGGATATTGCCTGGGGATGGGGCCGGGGACTTCGCCGGAGAATTTGCCGGAGAACTTTCCTTCCCTGCCCCTGAAGTCGTCTGGGGGGACATGGTACCTACCGCGAGGGTCTGGGACTGGGCCATCGCGGCGATTCGGTGCCAAAAGGCAGGACGGGGCTGACCGGGAATCTGGGGCAATAACGTCCCCCAATCCACCTGCATCACCCCCACTTGGGGCGGCAGGGTGGACCCGGCCTCCCGTAGCCGGTCCCACACCCGCAGGCCAACGGCGGGAACCCAGCTTTGGATGCCTCGGGTCTGCAAGCGCTGCACCGTGGCAGCCTGTTGCCGCGCCAACCCTGCGCCCTGCCATGGTCCCCAGTTCAGGGTTTGGGCCGGGAGTCCCTGGCGACGGCGGTGGTGGGCCAGGGTATCCAAAAAGGCATTGGCCGCGCCGTAGTTGCCCTGCCCCGGTGAGCCCACCAGGGAGGCCATAGAGGAAAACAGCACAAAGAAGTCAAGATCCTCCGACTGGGTGGCCTGGTGTAAATGCCATGCCCCCTGGACCTTGGGGGCCATGACCGCCTGAAATTGTCCCCAGGTTTGTCCCAACAGCACCCCATCCGCCAGGGTTCCGGCGGCGTGGATGACCCCCCGCAGGGGGGGGAGGGTGGCCCGCAGGTCGGTGACAAGGGCGGTGACCGCTGCCCCATCGGCGACATCCACCGCCGCCACCCGCACCGTGGCCTGGGTCCGCAGTGTCGCTAGTGCGGCTTGGGATGCCGGAGACTCGCCGCGACGGCTGACGAGCACCAGGGTTTTGGCCCCCTGGGCCACGAGATGCTGGGCCATCTGGAGGCCCAGGGCTCCCAGCCCCCCGGTAATCAAATAGGTGCCCTCCGGTCGTAGGGTCTGGACAGGGGCGGGAACGGCGGGGAGGGCTAGGGGCTGGAGCCGTGCCCCCCAGCGCTGGCCCTGTCGCCAAGCGGCCCGATCTTCCCCTTCCTGGGCGGTGAAGTGGGCGATGAGGTCGGTGGCCAGATTTTGGCCTGGATTTCCCGCCGGATTTCCGTCCCCATTCCCGTCTAGGGTTCTCGCTGGATTTTCATCTGAACCCGCTAAATTCGCAGCCCAAGCCCCTGACCCATCCACCAAACCACCCCAGAGGTCGGGGTGTTCCAGTGCGATCGCACTGCCCAAGCCCCAGAGGGGTGCCGCCATGGGGGATGGGGCGGAATCGGTATCCGTGACCGCCTGGGTATTTTGGGTCACTGCCCACAGGCGCGGGGGGACCGCATCCCAGTTTCGAGCCAGACTTTGGACGAGATGCAGAAGCCCCGCTGTCGGTGCTGCTATGCCCGCTAGGTCATCGGGATCTTGATCCAGTCCCCACAGGTACACCACCTGATGCCATGGGGCCGTCCCTCGACTTACGTTGAGACCCGAACTGGGTCCAAGGGCCGAAGGCTGATCTGGGGTCACTGCGGCTTGCATGGAGGCGGGATCCAGAGGATTGGCGGTGCGCTTCCGGTCCGGGTTCAAATTCAGCTTTTGCCCCCCCCCCGAAACCGGGTCTCGGTCCAGCATGGGGTTTGGATCTGGATCCATAGCCTCTGGTGCCCCGACCGCTGCCCTCTCAATCTGGGGGGAAACCGTGACCACGTTGCCCCCCAGATCACGGATTGCCTCTGCCAGGGCCGTTCCCAGCCCACGACGATCCATAAAGATCAGCCAGGACTGTCCCGCGAGGGTGGCGGGCGGTGGGGGCAGAGGCGCGGGCTCCCACGCCACCTGGTACAGGCAGTCCTGGGGGATTTCTAGGCCCGAGGGCCGACCCAGGGCAGTGGAGGCCGCAGAGAGGGTGGCGGGTGGATCAAACCAGTAGCGCTGGCGCTGGAAGGGGTAGGGGGGTAGGCCGGATTGGCGCTGGTAGCCGTAGGGCCGATCAAAGGCGGCCCAATCCACCGTGCCCCCCCGCTGGTAGAACTGAGCCAGACTGTGGAGCAGGACCGAGTCGTCGGGCTGATCGCGGTGCAGGCTGGGCAGCCACAGCAGGTCTGGATCCGACAGCACCCGCCGACCCAGGGTGGAGAGGATGGGGTGTGGCCCCATTTCCGCAAAGCAGCGGTATCCAGCTTGGTATAGGGCGGTGAGGCCATCGACAAAACGCACCGTCTGGCGGGCGTGGCGACGCCAATAGGCTCCATCTAGGGTTTTCCCCGGTGGCAGGAGGGTGCCTGTTACGTTTAGGGCTAGGGGAATCTGGGCGGGATGGTAGGTGACTTGGCGGGCCAGGTGCTCAAAGACGGGCAGCACCGGGTCCATTAGGGCGGTATGGAAGGCGTGGGAGACCTGCAAGGGCTGAGTGCGAATATCGCGATCGCTAAAAACTGCGATCGCACTCACCAATCCCGACTCCGGCCCCGCAATGACCGTATTTTCAGGACTGTTGAGGGTGGCAATCTCCAGGGTGGCATCCCCCATTTTGGCCAAGACTTGGGCCACGGTAGCGCCATCGGCAAACACCGCCACCATGCCGCCCCCCTCGGGGAGAGACTGCATCAACTTGGCCCGCTGGGCCACCAGCCGCAGTCCGGCCTCCAGATCCATCACCCCCGCCACACAGGCCGCCACATATTCCCCCACACTGTGGCCGATGACCGCCCCTGGCCGAATTCCCCAGGACTGCCAAAGCTCCGCCAGGGCATATTCCAAAGCAAACAGGGCGGGCTGGGTGGCGACGGTTTGGTGCAGGCGATCGTCCCCATCGACGGCGAAGATCAGCTCCAGTAACGGCGTGGTCAGGTAGGGAGCCAGGATCTCGGCGCAGCGATCCAGACAGTCGCGAAACACGGGCTCGGTCTTGTAGAGGCTGCGACCCATACCGGGGTATTGGGAGCCTTGCCCGGTGAACAGGAAGGCAACCTCAGGGTCAGTCCCCGCCGCGATCGCGGTAGGGGTCACGGAAGCAGACGGCGGGTGGGTCGCCAAGTGCTCTGCCCCCACCTCCAGCGCCCGCACCATTGCCGCTGGGGTCTCCCCCACCACGGCGAGGCGCTGGGGAAAATGGCTGCGTCCAGTGTTGAAACTGTGGCAAATCGTTCCCAAATCTAGAGTCGCATCCCCAGACAAATCCCCAGACGAATCCGAGATACCATGAGCCCCCAACCAAGCCGCCACCTGACGGGCCTGGGCCTGAAGGGCAGCGGGGGTTTTGGCGCTGAGGGTGAGCAGGTGTCGGGGCCGGGTCACCGTCCGTTCTAGGGGGGGGAATAGGGGAGCCGCCTGGAGGACGGCGTGGGCATTGGTGCCGCCAAAGGCAAAGGCGCTGACGGCAGCAATGGGCCGATGATCCAAGGGCACGGGCCAGGGTTCGCACCGCTGCTGTACCCGCAGGGGCAGTTGGTCAAAGGGGATATGGGGATTGGGCCGCTGGCAATGGAGGCTGGGCACCAGGGTGCGGTGGTGGAGACAGAGGGCGGTTTTAATTAGGCTGGCGATACCCGCCGCCGCTTCTGTATGGCCGATATTGCTTTTCACCGAGCCCATGGGGATGGGGTTCCCTGGGTCGCGAGAGCGCAGTACATTCCCCAGAGCCTTGGCCTCAATGGGATCCCCCAGGAGGGTGCCGGTGCCGTGGGCTTCGATGTAGTCCACCTGCTGGGGCTCTAACCCCGCCTGGGTAAAGGCAGTATGGATCACCTGTTCCTGGGCTTCCCGGTTGGGGGCGGTGAGGCCATTGGAGCGGCCATCCTGGTTCACGGCGCTCCCCCGGATCACGGCGTAGAGGGGGTCACCGTCTCGAATGGCCTGGGAGAGGGGCTTCAAAACTACAGCTCCGGCTCCCTCCGAGCGCACAAAGCCATTGGCCTCGGCGGCAAACGCCTTGCAACGGTTCTCGGGGGAAAGGGCAGTGAGTTTACTAAAGCCGATGGTGAGTTCGGGCCGCAGGATCAGATTGACTCCCCCCGCGATCGCCAGGGTAGATTCCCCTTGCCGCAGGCTCTGACAGGCCAAATGCACCGCCACTAGGGAAGAGGAGCAGGCGGTATCCAGGGCCAGACTCGGCCCCCGCAAATTCAGTAAATAGGAGAGGCGATTGGCCGCCATGGTCGAGGCCAATCCAGTGGTGGTATAGGTACCCACCGCCTCCGGCCCCGCCAGCAGCCACTGGCCGTAGTCATTGGTGGACAACCCGACAAAGACGCCGGTAGAGGAACCGCTGAGCTGCTTGGGGGGAATGCCCGCATCCTCTAGGGCAGCCCAGACCACCTCCAGGAAAACCCGCTGCTGGGGGTCCATGTATTTGGCCTCCCGAGGGGCAATGCCAAAGAAGGCCGGATCGAATTGATCCACATCCGCCAAAAAGCCGCCCTCCCGGCAGTAGGTCTTGCCCACAGCGGTGGCGTCGGCGTCGTAGAGGGCGTCCACATTCCAGCGATCGCGGGGGATGGGCGTAATGGCATCCCCCCCCGCCTGCAACAAGCGCCAGAATGCCTCCCGGTCTGGCGCACCGGGAAACCGACAGCCGATGCCCACAATGGCAATGGGCTCCGGCAGTCCTTTTTTCTTGTGCAGTTGCAGTTCCAACAGTGCCCGTTGCTGGGGCGACAGCTTCGCAATCCGCCGTGCGAGATCATCCACAGGTCAACCCTTACCGTTTAGCGTCCTTGCTGCCCCAGTAGAGCCTGGAGTTCAGCTTCCGAGAGCTGCTCTAGCTCACTGACGAGATCCGTGAGATCGAGATCAAGATCTCCCCCATCGGCACTGGCCCTTGGCCCTGAGCCCTTGAGGGCAATCGTTCTGTATTCTCCCCCATTGTCATCCCCCAACTGCTGGGCCAAATAGGTCGCCACCGCCTCAATGGTGGGGTATTCGTAGGCCAGGGTAGGGGATAGGGGATAGTCCAGTGTGGTTTGTAGCACCGCCGTCAGTTCCACCGCCGCCACCGAATCGAGGCCATATTCCGCAAAGGGGCGGCTGGTATCAATGGCGCTGGGGGCCATCTGGAGCGCTTGGGCCAGCCAATCTACCAGCCATCGCTGCAATTGGGCTGGGGAGGGCTGAGGCGGCAGATCGGTAGACGGTGGGGACGCGGGGACAGGGGGGACGCGGGGCGCAGCGGTAGCGGCGGCCCAGTCGCTCTGCCAATCTGCGCTCCATTCATCCGTCGCCAACCGTTCCGGTGTCGCCAGTTGCCAGGTGTGCAGGGGGTCGAGGTGATGGTCCAGGTATCCGGCTCGACAGAGATAGCGTTGAATTTTACCGCTGGAGGTTTTGGGCACACTGCCGGTTTTTAGCAACTGAAGGCCGTAGAGTTGCAGATCATGGTGTTCGGCCACCGCCCGCCGCACCGCTGCCACGACGGCCTCTGCATCCAGCGATCGCAGATATTGCCGCTCCACCTCCTGCACCACCACCAGCCGTTCCTGACCGCCAATGGTGATGGCAAAGGCGGCTCCGGCTCCAGGGCGCAGCGCCTCGTGGGCCAGTTCCACCGTGGTCTCGATGTCCTTAGGATAGTAATTGCGGCCTCGAATAATGATCAGCTCCTTCAGCCGCCCGGTGACAAACAGTTCCCCCTGCTGGAGGAATCCCAGATCTCCGGTGCGGAGGAAGGGACCGTTGCCCGTCGCCATCGTCGCCTGGAAGGCGGCGGCGGTTTTCTCCGGCTGTCGCCAGTAGCCCTGGGCCAAGCTGGGGGAATGGGCGACCCAAATTTCTCCCACGGTGCCGTCGTCGCAGGGCAGGTGACTGTGGGGATCCACGATCTGCACGGGCTGGTCTGCCGGGGCATGGCCGCAGCCTACCAGCAGGCGGGTGTCTTCAGCGGTGGTTTCTGTCGCTGCGATCGCGCGGTTATCTTGCAACGCCCGGTCTTGGATACTCTGGGTCTGGGGCGGTCGCCCGCGATCGCCGCCGGTCACCATCAGCGTCGCCTCCGCCATGCCGTAACAGGGGTAGAAGGCGGTGGCCTGGAAGCCACAGCCCCCAAAGGCGGTGGTAAATCGTTCCAGGGTCTCGACCCGCACGGGCTCCGCACCACTGAAGGCCAGCCGCCAGGAACTCAGGTCCAGGGCCGCCCGCTGCTCCGGCGTCGTCTTTTGCACACAGAGATCGTAGGCAAAGTTGGGACCGCCGCTGGTGGTGGCTCCGTAGCGCGAGATGGCCTGGAGCCAGCGGTAGGGCTTTTGCAAAAAGGCCACGGGGGGCATCAGGGCCATGGGAGCCCCCACGTAGAGGGGCTGGAGAATGCCCCCCACCAAGCCCATGTCGTGGTAGGGGGGCAGCCAAGATACGCCGCGACTGGCGGGGGTGTCGCCGAAAAATTCATTAATCCGGGCGGAGTTGTGGATCAAATTCCCGTGGCTAATCATCACCCCCTTGGGGGTTCCGGTGGACCCGGAGGTGTATTGCAGCAGGGCAAGGCTGTCGGCCTCTAGGGCGGGAGGCTGCCAGGACTCCGCCAGTGCCGTTTCTACGTCGTCCGTCGCTAGCCAGTGGAGTTGTTGCAGCCGACTGTATTCGCTGAAGCGTTTCTCTAGGCCGCTGAGTACCGTGCCATGGGTCAGGGCCACTCGTGCCCCGGCATCCTGGATCATCACCTGGAGGCGATCTAGGGAACGGTTGGGGCGGGGGGGATAGGCGGGAACTGCGATCGCGCCTGCGTACAAGCAACCAAAAAAAGCGGCGATATAGTCCAAACCAGGGGGATAGAGCAGCAGCACCGGCTGACCCTGGCAGTTCAAACTCGTGAGTAAGGTGGCAATGGCCCGCGCCAGAGTATCGAGTCCTTGGTAAGTAAGGGCAGCGGTGACGGTTTCTCCCTCCGCGAGAAACTCATAGGCCACACGATCGCCTTGGTGAATCGCGCGCTGCCGTAACAAATCCACCAGCGTCACCACCGCACCCATTTTCCCAAAAGAACCGTTACCCATGAATTCTGTCCACTGTTTGATACTATTCCTGGGGGTTGGCCCCCAATACTGCTGGCCGCTGTTAGGAAAACCGCCGTCAAGCCGCTGTTAAACGGCTGTTAAACCGGAGAGAACGCCGTTAGAGGCCAACCCCTACCAGACAACTTGCCCGAATTGGGTATTTTCTAGCCAAAACATCGCCTTACCCGCCCTATGCTTTGCTAGATATTACCCCTCCGCCGGGATGGTCGCAGACTCCCCCAGGACCGTCCCCCTTCCCAGCCTTACTAGGGCCTGCGGACAATTAACAGGGAAACCCTTGCGGGCTAAGCATGACCACGCCCGCCCTACGGCATCAGGCTAGGGGCTGTAACCGCCCCATAACCAGGAATCTAGCTTTGATTGTCCACAACCCCTAGATGGCGTCACCAAGCTGGGGCGATCATCCCCAGGCCACCGTGATCATCCCCAGTGCCACCGCTATAGCTAGAGACGAACAGGAACTAGAGATAGCCCCCCAAACCCCATCACTGTGCAGATCCAGTCCTGATGATTCCCTGAAAATGACAGGCTCTTAAAAATACTATACAAATTCCCTGCTACCCACAGCACCGTCCCCTTGGCCCCCTGCCCCCTTGGCCCCGAGACACAAACCGCTATGCTTATTTCCATAGGATTGCCACCCCATCGCCTCCCTCCCTGTCGCCTCCCTCCCTGTCGCCTCCCCTATTGCTCGATACGCCATGCCTCCTACTGAACGTCGCCCCATCCTCTTAGATTTCGAGAAACCCCTCGTCGAGCTAGAGGAGCGCATCAACCAAATCCGTGAGTTGGCGGAGGAGAACGATGTGGATGTTTCGACACAAATTCACCAGCTAGAATCTCGGGCCGACCAACTCCGTCAGGAAATTTTCACCAGCCTCACCCCAGCGCAGCGGCTCCAGGTGGCCCGCCATCCCCGTCGCCCTAGCACCCTGGACTACATTCAGGCCATCGGTGACGAATGGATTGAACTCCACGGCGATCGCGGTTCCGGCAAGGATGACTTGGCCCTAGTGGGAGGGATTGCCCGGTTTGAGGGTCGCCCGGTGATGATGCTGGGGCATCAAAAGGGGCGAGACACGAAGGATAATGTCGCCCGCAATTTTGGCATGGCTTCCCCCGGTGGCTATCGCAAGGCCATGCGATTGATGGAGCACGCCAATCATTTCGGGATGCCCATCTTCACCTTCATTGATACCCCCGGAGCCTTCCCCGGCTTTGAGGCAGAGGAGCAGGGACAGGGGGAAGCGATCGCCTACAATCTGCGGCAAATGTTCTCCCTGGATGTCCCCATTATTTGCACTGTGATTGGCGAAGGGGGTTCCGGTGGAGCCTTGGGCATCGGCGTCGGCGATCGGCTGATGATGTTCGAACATTCCGTCTACTACGTCGCCAGCCCCGAAGCCTGCGCCGCTATTCTCTGGCGCGATGCGGGCCGCGCCGCCCAAGCCTCAGAAGCCCTGAAGATTACGGCCCTGGATTTGAAGGGGTTGGGGATTTTGGATGTGATGCTGCCGGAACCTATCGGCGGTGCCCATGCCAATCCCGTCAAGGCGACGGAAATTCTGAAGGTGGGTCTGCGGGAAAATCTAGACACACTGTTAGCGCTGGCTCCCGATCAGCGTCGCCAACTCCGCTACGAAAAATTTCGCCGCATTGGCATTTTCTCTGAGGAACCTGTTGCCTAGGGATTGTTGCCGGGGTGGTCGATTGCGATCGCAGATCTATGGCCCCTAGTTTTCTAAAACTCCGGTCAATACCCCCATACCCCCTTGCCCTAAACCCTCCTGCTTCGCTAAGGTAGTAGACTGGGCGTTAGATGGAAAATTATGGCGAAGCGGATTCAAGTCGTTCTGCAAGAAGATATTCGGAAACTGGGCCAGTCCGGTGACCTCGTCGAGGTTGCCCCCGGCTATGCCCGCAACTACCTGCTGCCTCGGGGCATCGCAGTCCGCACCACCCCCGGCGTACTGAAGCAGGTAGAACGGCGGCGAGAAGCGGAGCGGCAACGCTTACTCGCCATCAAAGCAGAGGCGGAGTCCATGAAGACCGCCCTGGAAACCATCGGCATGTTCGTGATCAAGAAGCCCGTAGGCGAAAACGAGGCCATCTTTGGCACGGTGACAGCAGCGGATGTGGCAGAAGTCATCCAAGCCAACACCAACAAAGAGGTGGATCGCCGGGAAATCACCGTACCCGACATCAACAAGCTGGGTGAGTACAAAGCCACCTTGAAGCTCCACGCAGAAGTGACCGCCACCGTGAACCTGCGGGTCTCGGCGGAATAGAGCCCCGGCGTTGACGCCCGGAATCGGATCAAACAGGTTAGAGCAACTGCTCTAACCTGTTTCCTTGTGTTCAAGAGCCTGCCTGCTGTACTATGCTCTGTCAAGCCTCCATTTGTAGGTTGGGTGCAGCGCTAGCGGAACCCAACATGGCCCACCGCTGTTGGGTTCCACTTCGTTTTACCCAACCTACGCAGACTGTTTCCTTGTGTTCAAGGATCTGCCTGCTGTACTAGTCCTTCGTCTCCACCGTTTTAGTCAGCCATCCGCTACGGTAAGAACTATTTCCCGCGCCGGATCCCATGGTTCAAAATCTTGACTTTCAACCGATGGGCGATCGCCTGCCTCCCCAGAACGTGGAGGCAGAGGAAGCGATTCTAGGGGGGATTTTGCTCGATCCAGAGGCCATCGGACGGGTCATGGAGGTACTCAACCCCGATGCCTTCTACGTCAGCGCCCACAAGACCATTTACCGGGCAGCGGTAGACCTGAATGGCAAGGGTCGCCCCACCGACCTGATGAGCGTCACCGCATGGCTCAAGGATCAAGACTTGCTGGAGCGGGTGGGCGGCCAGAGCCGTCTCGCCCAACTGGTAGACCGCACCCTCAGCGCCACCAACATCGACCAGTACGCCGCCCTGGTGATGGAAAAATTTATGCGGCGGCGGCTAATCCGCATTGGCGGGGAAATCACCCAACTCGGCTTTGAAACCGGGGAACCCCTAGAACAAAGTCTGGATCAGGCGGAGCAAAAGCTGTTTGCCATCACCCAAGACCGCCCCCAGCAGAGCCTCACCTCCACCGCCGATATCCTCATCGATACCTTTTCGGACATCGAACAGCGATCCCTGGGCATGGTGCTACCGGGAATTCCCTGCGGCTTCTACGATCTCGACGCCCTCACCCAGGGATTCCAACGCTCGGACCTGATCATCGCCGCAGGGCGTCCGGCAATGGGTAAGTGCCTCAGCACAGACGCCCAGATTGTAGTAGCCGACGGTAGCCTTAAAACCATTGGCGAAATCTACCAGCAGCGGTCTGCCTCGCTACTCACCCTAGGTATCGACTGGCGGTTGAAATTCACCGAGCCTAGCGCCTACGTTGACGATGGCCACAAACCTGTGTTTCGGGTGAGCACGCGATCAGGGCGAGAAATCGAAACGACCCTAACCCACCCCTATCTGACTGTCAGGGGCTGGCGACCTCTGGCTGAGCTAGCCGTGGGGCAAAAAATTGCTGTGCCCAGGGTACTCCCCATATTTGGCACCGAGACCTTACCAGAGCATCAGGTCAAGCTGCTGGCGTATCTCATCGGCGATGGCTGCCTCACGGGCACTTCTCCCCATGAACAAACCATTCCATTAATCGTCTTTCGACTAGAGAAGGGGCTGATAGCCCTTTTCCTCAACCGCCTTTTCTCCACCGATGGCTGGGCTACCGTACTGGCCTCTGGTCAGGCTCAGCTGGGCTTTGCCACGGTCAGCGAAACCCTTGCCCGCCAAGTGCAGCATCTGCTACTGCGGTTTGGTATTCTAGCTCAGCTCAAAATGAGATCGATCAAGTATCTCGACAGCCACCGTCCCGCATGGCAGCTCGATGTCACCGATGTCCCCTCCATCAAAACCTTCATCGGCGAGATCGGTATCTTTGGTAAAGAAGATGCCCTAGCCAAGGTTGAGGCGACCCTGGCCAACCGTCGCTACCAACCCAACCGCGACCTGATCCCAGTAGAGGTTTGGGAAACTATTCGAGCGGCTAAGGGCCAGGAATCTTGGGTATCGCTCGCCACGCGGGCCGGGTTTCAAAGCACCAGCAATATTCATGCAGGTAAGCGATCGCCGACGCGCGATCGCCTCTTTGCCCTAGCCACTGCCCTAGAGCACAAAGAACTTCAGCACATCGCCACCAGCGACATCTACTGGGATGAAATCGTTGCGATCGCACCCCTGGGGCTAAAACAGGTTTACGACCTTACCATTCCCGACACCCATAACTTCGTCGCCAACGACATCTGCGTCCACAACACTAGCTTTGTACTAAACATTGCTCGCAATATTGCTGCTGTGCAGAAGCTGCCCGTGGCCGTGTTTAGCCTGGAGATGTCAAAGCAGCAGTTGGTCTATCGTCTGCTGTCCAGTGAGGTGGCGATGGAAACCAGTCGCCTCCGCACCGGGCGCATTGCCCAGCATGAGTGGGAGCTACTGGGGCAAGCCATCAGCACTCTGTCCCAGTTCCCGGTGTACATTGACGACACCCCCAATATCTCGGTGATCGAGATGCGCTCCAAGGCGCGGCGACTTCAGGCGGAGCAGGGGGGCGTCTTGGGGCTGATCCTGATTGACTATCTCCAACTCATGGAGGGCACCAGCGACAACCGAGTGCAGGAATTGTCGAAAATTACGCGATCGCTAAAGGGTCTCGCCCGCGAACTCAATGTCCCCATCATCGCCCTCTCCCAGCTCAGCCGGGGCGTCGAATCCCGCACCAACAAACGCCCAATGATGTCGGATTTGAGGGAATCGGGGAGCATTGAGCAAGATGCGGACTTGATTATGATGCTGTATCGGGAGGAATATTATGAGCCCGATACCCCCGATCGCGGTCTGGCGGAGATTATTATCGCCAAGCACCGGAACGGGCCAACGGGCACGGTGAAGCTGTTGTTTGAGCCTCAATTCACCCGCTTCCGTAACCTCATGCAGCCCCAGTGAGAGGGGACGGGTTCCTCAAAGGAACCCGTCCCCTGACCAGCCCCTCACCTCATCCCCAGGGAACAGGTTTGCGATCGCGCTACCCTTTCCCTTGCCGACACCTGATGATCCTGACCATTAGCGCGATGGTCTCCGACCTCACGGCGTGGCTAAAATGAAGCTATAGCGATACCTCAGAGCACTCCTATGGCTACGACCGCAGATGACGTGTGGCGCTTGCTGGGTGAACTGGCTACAGCCCAGCAAGAGACCGAGCGCCGATTCCAAGAGACCGAGCGCCGATTCCAAGAAACCGAGCGCCGATTCCAAGAAACTGATCGCCGATTCCAAGAGACCGAGCGCCGGTTTCAAGAAACTGATCGGCAGATTCAGCAAGTGAGTCAACAGATTGGGAAGCTGGGGAATCGTCTGGGGGAGTTTGTGGAATGGCAAGTCCGCCCAGCGGTGTTGCGGTTATTTCAAGAACGGGGCATTGCAGTTCATGAATTATTCCCTGGGGTCTCTATCCAGCGGGATAACGAGGGCTTTGAGATTGATCTATTAGTGATTAACAGCACCGAGGCGGTATTGGTGGAGGTCAAGAGCAAGCTCGCTCCAACGGATGTGGACGAGCACCTAGAGCGTTTGGCCAAGTTCAAGCGGCTGATGCCGCGCTACGGAGATGTACAGGCTATGGGGGCTGTGGCGGGGATGGTAGTACCCCCAGATGTGGCGCGTTATGCCTACCGCCGGGGATTGTTTGTCTTGGCCCCATCGGGGGAGACTGTAACGATTTTGAATGATGAGGAGTTTCAGCCTAGACGGTGGTAGGTAAGTAGCCGGGACTAATTAAACGTCACACCCGCCGCTGATTTTCTCCTTTCGGGAGACGCTAAAGCGTATAGCCCAAGGGGCAATAGCCTTCGGCATGGCTACGCTAAGGCTAAAGTTAGGGCGAAGCCTGTCTGAAAGACTTACGACTCCGCTCAATCAGCTAGACTCTCTATCCGGCAAGGGTTTGAGGGTTGAGCGAAGTCGAAACCCGTCTACAAGATAATTGAGCCTACCTACTTAGAGATGTCCATACACCGCAGCTTTAGGATAGAAAGAGAAGCATTGCTCAAGATCACGGAAGACAGGGCTCCAGAATGACTATCAATTACGGTTTCGTCGGCACGGTGGGCAACACCCCCCTGATTCGTCTCAACAGCTTCAGTGAGGAAACCGGATGCGAGATCTTGGGCAAAGCGGAGTTTCTCAATCCGGGGGGCTCCGTCAAAGACCGAGCCGCTCTCTATATTATTGAAGACGCCGAGAAGCAGGGGCAACTGAAACCGGGGGGGACCGTGGTTGAAGGCACCGCTGGCAACACGGGCATTGGGCTGGCCCATATCTGCAATGCCAAGGGCTATCGCTGCCTTATCGTCATTCCCGACACCCAGTCCCAGGAAAAAATGGACATGCTGCGGACCCTGGGGGCGGAGGTGCGTCCGGTACCGGCGGTGCCCTATCGCGATCCCAACAATTACGTCAAGTTGTCGGGGCGGCTGGCGGCGGAACTGGACAATGCCATTTGGGCAAACCAGTTCGACAATTTAGCCAATCGACAAGCCCACTATGAAACCACAGGGCCAGAGATCTGGACCCAGACCGATGGCAAGGTCGATGCCTGGGTAGCGGCAACGGGGACGGGGGGCACCTATGCGGGGACGGCCCTGTTTCTCAAGGAAAAGAATCCCGACCTGAAGTGTGTAGTGGCGGATCCCATGGGCAGCGGCCTCTATAGCTATGTAAAAACGGGGGAAATCACCCTGGAGGGCAGCTCCATTACTGAAGGCATCGGCAACAGTCGGGTCACGGCGAATATGGAGGGGGTGCCCACGGATGATGCCATTCAGGTCACGGACCCGGAGGCGATTCACGCGGTCTATCAACTGCTACACCGGGACGGCCTATTTATGGGGGGCTCGGTGGGTATCAATGTGGCGGCGGCGGTGAAGTTGGCGCAGCAGTTGGGGCCGGGGCATACTATCGTGACGGTGCTGTGTGACAGCGGTGCCCGTTACCAATCCCGCCTCTTTAACCCTGCTTGGCTGAAGGAAAAAGGGCTGTGGTCTGAGGATCTGCTGGGCTAGTACCGCAGGGCGTAAATCAGTCCACTATTGTTGCGCCAGCCCCTCACCCTAGCCCTCTCCCAGAGAGGGACTTTGAATCCGGCCCCCCTTCTTCCCTTCTGGGAGCAGGCCGGAGGACGTGCGCAGCAGGGGATGAGGGGGAGGGCTGCAACGTAGTTAGGCCAGAGCTTTGCGCTTAAGTTTGCTCCAATGAAAGCCTTTTGCCACTAACCATGGCATAGATGCGCCCAGCTATTGATTCGTAGGCTCGAAATTCGGTAGCCAACTGCCTATCTGCTCCCAGAGATTGGCGGGGCCAATGCCGAAAATGACCTGGAGGGCCAAGAGTATCAGGGCCACCAAAATCGCTGTCTTGAGGGTGGCCCGCACCACCTTCAGCAGCCAGGTGAAGACCAAAAACGAGACTAGAATCGCGCCGAGGACAATGACAAGTTCCATGGTGTTATCCCAGAGAAACTGCGATTGCGGCGGGGGCCGCACTGGCCTCCAACACCGCCTGCCGTGCCCAGCGGTCTACAGCGAGAATGTCCTCTAGGCCGGGGGTGGGGTTCAGGTCACGGCGATGGCGATCGCACACCCGCTCAATCACCTGGGGAATTTGCAAAAAGCTCACCTTCTCCGCCAGGAAAAGGGCCACGGCCTGCTCATTCGCCGCATTCAGCACCGCCGTCATTGTGCCCCCGGCCCGTCCAGCGGCATAGGCCAGATCCATGCAGGGATACTTGGCGTGGTCTGGCTCCCGGAAGGTGAGATCCCCCGCCTTGACCAAATCCAAGGGCTCCCAGTCGGTGTAAATCCGCTCTGGCCAGGAGAGGGCGTAGAGCAGGGGCAGGCGCATATCCGGCCAGCCCAACTGGGCCAACATTGAAGTATCCTGCACCTCAATCAGGGAATGGATAATGCTTTGGGGGTGAATGACAATATCAATATGGTCGTAGTCCACCCCAAAGAGGTAGTGGGCCTCGATTACCTCTAGCCCCTTGTTCATCAAGGTGGCGGAATCCACGGTGATCTTTTGCCCCATGGACCAGTTGGGATGCTTCAGGGCATCGGCCACCGTCACCTCTGGTAACCGCTCCACGGGCCAATCCCGAAAGGCTCCCCCGGAGGCCGTCAGCAGGATCCGCCGCAGTCCCCCGGCGGGGACTCCCTGTAAGCATTGGAAAATGGCGGAATGTTCCGAATCTGCCGGGAGCAGCTTCACCCCATGCTTTTCCACCAAGGGCAGCACCACCGGACCCCCAGCGATCAGGGTCTCCTTGTTCGCTAGGGCAATATCTTTACCCGCCTCAATTGCTGCCAGGGTGGGCAACAGTCCCGCACAGCCCACGATGCCCGTCACCACTGCCTCGGCATCGCCGTAGCGGGCCACCTCCACAATGCCTACCTCTCCCGCTACAATTTGGGGCTGGGGATCCAGATCTGCGATCGCGGCCCTCAGATCTTCCAGACACCGTTCATCCCGAATTGCCACAATCTCTGGCCGAAATTGCCGCACCTGCTGGGCCAGCAACGCCACATTCCGCCCCGCCGCTATCCCCACCAAGCGAAACTGATCCGGGTGGGACTGGACGATATCCAGGGTCTGGGTGCCGATGGAGCCAGTGGAACCGAGCAGGGTAATTGCTTTCACGGCGCTGCGGTGAGAAGGGTCATTACCAATTTACAGGCTTGTGGAGCCTGGACCATGGGCGGCTCGTCCCTCAACCATTCTCCGGTGGGAAACTGCACCTCTGTCTCTAGGGGTGCCTCCAGAGGTATATCAGCGGGATAGGTCATAGGAACAGAAGAAACATACCGATGGTCAAGTTCAACAAATGGGGAGCCAAGTCACTACACTTTCACAAGCTTGTGTAAAGCTGTAGCACCCTCAGCCCCAAGAGGGCAATCTAAGCTGAGAGACATGATCTCAATCCTTCGCGATTGTTTCAATTTCTGACAGCACAGATTCCATCTATAGCGATCCTGCATGAACTTTGAGTAAGCCTCTTCGTGGTTTTTTTCCTAGCGGGGATGCTGCTCGAACTCAGCTCAACCCACACTACAACGGCCTTCAGAAATCAAATAGGATTACCACACGTCATGCCTAGCCAAAACTGCCTAGAGTAATTTCCCTGAATATCTACAGAAAAATTCAATTAATTGTTTTAGGGGAAATCCCAAGAATCTGAACTCTTATAATCACACATTGCCTCTCTTCGATACATGCAAATTTCTCAAGATGCTCTAAGAGCAAAAAAGATGCTGGACTTCTGTGTTGTTATCCGAACCTATAATGGTGAAAGATATCTGCCAGAAATTTTAGATGCACTGCGATCTCAAGTGGGTCTAGAAGACATCAACTGGGAAGTACTCATCGTAGACAACTGTAGTTCCGATCGCACTGTTAGCATTATTCGAGAATATCAAACTCAATGGTCTTCAGAAAATCCCCTGCGTTACGTATTTGAATCTAATCAGGGGGCATCCTTCGCCCGTCGTCGCGCCATTGAAGAAGCCAACTCTCCCTTGATAGGTTTTTTGGATGACGACAATGTACCCAGTCAAAACTGGGTCTGGACTGCCATCGACTTTGCCCGAAAGCACCCACAGGCTGCCGCCTTTGGCAGCCAAATCCACGGCATATTTGAGGTTCCCCCACCTCCCAACTTTGGACGTATTGCTGGATTTTTGCCCATTGTGGAGCGTGAGAACTCCCTCTGCTTTACCAGAGGAACCTATAGCAAAATAAACATGCTCCCCCCTGGGGCAGGATTGGTAATTCGTCGCCAGATTTGGCTGGACTATGTTCCTAAATACCTGGTGTTGACAGGGCCAATAGGAGAGTCTTTGGATCAGAAAGGGGAAGATATTGAAGCTTTACTCTATATCAAAAAGGCAGGTTGGGAGATCTGGTTTAATGCCAATATGCACATCTATCACCACATTCCCTCATCTCGGTTTGAGCGCAAATATCTGTTGCGATTTTTCCAGGGCGTCGGCTTGGGTCGTGCCCATATTCGTTTCCTCGGCTGCCCCCATTGGCAATGGCCCTTCAAATTGTTTCTATTTATGGGAAACGATTTGAGAAAAGTGATTTTTCACTTAATTAAATATCGCCATCATCTTCAGCAAGATTTGATTGCTGCCTGTGAACTTCAACTCTTTTGGTATAGCTTTCTCAGTCCGTTTTACCGTACTTTAGTTCAATTGAATCCGGTCCCTAGTTCTAAGTCTACCTCGTAGCCCATGGTTGACCAGTTGCCAGTTGATACCAGGGTGGTCCTGATTTATCGCGATCATCTCCTTCCCTATTCAGAGACCTTTATTCTGGCTCAGGGGCAAAGCTTAGTCCGTTATCGTCCTTACTATGTGGGCACCTCAACTGCCCAGGCATTGGAAACCCAGATGCTATCTGGCAAGCGGATTGTTCTCTCTGACTACGTACAGTCAGCCGCGCCTTGGAAAATGGCCTATAAGTTAGGGCAGGTGATCGCACCAGCATGGAGACGATCCCTCAAGGCACTCAATCCTTGCCTGATCCATGCCCATTTTGGTTTTGATGGGGTTTTAGCTCTGGCCTTAGCCAGTACCTTTCGGATACCGCTATTGGTCACTTTCCACGGATATGATGCCACGCTAACGAGCAACCCTGCGGATCTGAGATCAGGGCCAGCCCATGTTCTGGACTTTATCAACCATCGGGGACGATTTTTTCGGGAATGGTACCTGCGTCAACGGCCCCGGCTGTTTCATTCGGCCCAGGGCATCATTGCGGTGTCAGACTTTATTCGCCAAGCATTGATTCGGGAGGGATGTTCTCCGGAGAAGGTAGTCACTCATTACATTGGCATTGATTCTGAACAGTTTTGTCCCGAGATGGATATTCTCCGAGAGCCCATCATCTTGTTTGTGGGGCGATTAGTGGAAAAGAAGGGGGGATCTTATCTAATTCAGGCTATGGCAACAGTGCAAGAAGAGATGCCTCAAGCCCGCCTAGTGATGATTGGGGAGGGGCCGCTCAAGCCTCAATTGCAAGCCTTGGCCGGAGAGCTATCGGTGGCGGTGGAGTTTTTGGGGCGGCAACCCCCGGTGGTAGTGCGTGATTGGATGAACCGGGCATCGGTGTTTTGTGTACCTAGTATTGTCGCCACTACAGGGGATGCGGAGGGGCTGGGCATGGTGTTTCTAGAGGCTCAGGCTATGGAGCTACCGGTGGTAAGCTTTGCCAGTGGTGGTATTCCAGAAGCTGTAGCCCATGGGGAGACGGGTTTTTTGGCCTCGGAGAAGGATACTTCTACCTTGAGCAAGTATCTGCTGCAATTGTTGGGGGATGCGGAACTGAGATCGCGATTTGGTACAGCCGGACGCCAACGAGTTCTAACCCAGTTTGACCTCACCACCCAAACAGCTCGATTAGAAATGATTTATGACCAACTGCTCGCCGCCAATTTCCCCGCTACCTCCTAGGGAGAACGCCAGCGGCGCAGGGCAGTCTGGGCCTGCTGGGTCCATTGCTGGAGAGCTGGAAAAGGGGCGATCGCCACGTCCCATAATGCCTTGGCATAGAGCCATCCCATCTGCCAAGCCTGGGGGTATTGTCTCAAAATGTCTCGGGCGGCGTCGGCTTGCCCCGCTGCCGCCAGTCGTCGAGCAGAGAGGATGGCATAGTAGGCAAGGTAACGCTCTAACAGGGGACGGGATTCAATTGGACAGCGATCTCGTAGGGGCTGGGGATCCATGACCATGGGCCAAGGGGGAAGGTATTGACGCTGCCATACGCCAATCTCTGATGATTCTGAGTGGTACCAAGCTAATGGCTCTGGGGTGCGGTAAATGGTATGGACGAGGGCGACTTGAAGCCAAAGATAGATATCTTCGCCATAGGTACATCTGTCGCGATCGTAAAATCCCCCGAGTTCCAGCACAGTTTTTCGCCGTGCCACAATCGCTCCTGAATGTAGTACATCCAGGGTGGGTTTAAGCTGCTTTGTGGGTAAATCCATAGGTATCCGCCACGGTCCCTCTGGATATCGACTCCCTGCCCAGGGTTTCCCCGCCGCCCCCCGTTGTTGCCCCGACACCCACAGCGCACAGTCTGGATACTGAGTTAGGGCCATCACGCCCTGCTCTAGAAATTCCGGTAGCCATTCGTCATCAGCATCGAGAAACGCAATCAAAGGGGTATCGCTGGCGCGTAATCCACAATTTCGAGCGGCTCCTGGCCCTGTATTGGGCTGCTGAATTACCTGAATACGAGGATCTGAAACCCTGCGTACTCGCTCCACTCCATCATCGGTGGACCCGTCATCCACTACGATCGCCTGCCAATGGGGATAGGTTTGGGCCTGGATTGATTGGAGGGTGCGCTCAATGTAGGGCGCTTTGTTGTAAAGGGGAATGACAACGGTGACGGTGATGGTCATGGGGATGTTTCTAAGGGTAAAGCCGCGATCGCATCGCGAAGTCGCTGCCCCACTCCCTCACGACTATAACGAGAGTTGACTAATTCCCAGGCTGCCGCTGCCAAACGAGATCTGAATGCCCCATCTTCCCAAAGGGTTATCACCCCCGCAGCCAAGTCATCTGCCGACTCCCGCAGCAACAAATGTTCGTCATCTTCTACCGCAATCCCCTCAGCCCCCTTAGCCGTACTTACCACTGCACAACCCGCTGCAAAAGCCTCCAGAATTTTGAGGCGCGTCCCTCCCCCTTGTCGCAGAGGGACAACCATCACCTGAGCTGCTGCTAAGTAGGGACGTACATCTGGAACCTGTCCCGTAACAATAATACGGGGATTTTCCTTTGCCGCTTGCTGCATAAGCGACGTGGGCTCTCGTCCTACGAGTAACAGCTCACAGTCGGGATAGCGCTGACGCAATACAGGATAGATTTCCCTAATCAGAATCTCTGTTGCTTGCTGATTAGGGCCATAGGAAAACTTAGCTAGAAACAACACCCGATGAACCTGCTGTTGCAAGATCTCGGCAGGAGCGATATCACCCTGTCGAACCCCATTGTAAAAATCTACATCCACCCCGTTTGGAATAACCCAAGTATTTTGCCGATCCCCGTAACATTGTTGCATCAGGGATTGATCCTCAGCACTACAGAGCCAAGTCTGCGTTACCTGTCGGATAAAGGCTGCTTCCACAGAACGGATTTGTCGGAGACGAATATGGGCCTGGATCTGTAGCTTTCTACTGGCATTTGTATCTTGCCGATAAACTTCCTTATCTCCCTCCAGATTGTGATTATCCAATACAGTTAAGCATCCATGCCGCTGTACTGTGGCAAGATATCGATAGAGCCACACCTCCTCAAAGACCACAACCTCCGGTTGTAACTGGTGTAAGCAGTCCTGAAGCCTTTGGGCAACCCCATCTCGATACACCCAGTCCACATAGGGATGGCCCTGAGGTCGGAGGTTTTGAAGGCGGCACTGAACCTTTGAAAAAAAAGAGCGCTTCGCTTCATACAGATCGCAATGCTGCCAAAACTCAACTCCTGGCAAATCCCCCTTGCCACCTGGCCCTTTATATATCGAAAATACTGCTACTGGCCCATATTGAGCCAGTAGACTAATCGTCTGCCAATTCCGCAGTGCCACCCCTCCCATGGGTGGATAAGGGGGTACCTGTACCACAACTAGACTACGTAGCAACCCACTTGTTTCCCACGACTTTCCCGAATCACAAGCAACAAAAGTCATGATCAATCAGCGCCTTTTTCTAGTCGGATGCCCTCGCTCTGGCACCACTCTACTCCAGAGCTTACTGGCAGCTCATCCAGCCATCATATCCTTTCCAGAGTCTCACTTCTTTAGACATCTCTATCCAGAGCATGAGCCTAGGCGCAAACGATATCATTTGGCATCCTGCTGCATAAAATCGTATCTAATCAACTTTGGCAATTCAATTGGAGCTAAAGATATCAATAAGTGTATTAAGCCTTGGACTATTTTTCAGTCTCAATACATCCATCTATTTGTGAGTGTATTGGATCGTATTGCCCAAGAAAACGGTAAGGAAATTTGGCTAGAGAAAACCCCAGATCATCTTCAATATATGCCTCTCATTGAGAGGCATATTAAAAAGGCTAAGTTCATTCACCTCATCCGTAATGGGCCAGATACAATTGCTTCGCTCTACGAAGTCACCCATCAACATCCGCAACATTGGGGTAATAGAACTTGGTCGCTGGATAATTGTATAGACAAATGGGTGCAGGCTATTAGTACATCTTTGAACTATGAAAATCAGGGAAATCATGTTTTGGTTTCCTATGAAAAATTGGTAGAAGATCCCGAAAAAGTGTTATCCAAGATTTTCAGGGATTTGAATCTTGATTTTTCAGCTAAAATACTTTCGCGATCAGGGAATCGTAGCCGTTCAGGCAACAATATTATCAAAGATTATGAATCCTGGAAACAGGATGTTTATCAGCCCATAAAAGACACGTATCGATTCAAGTTTGACAGCCTGTTCTCCACGGATCAGAAAACACAAGTCATGCAAAAAATTTCCAAGTTGGAAGAGCAATTAGAACATGTTTTTGGGCAAGAAAAAAGACCTTCAATCATCCCAAATCCTTAGCTCTCAATTCGTAAAATAGCATGTGTGCATTTTGGTTTCGAGGTATTTTAGTTTTGAAGTACTTTAATATTTGAGTCATGAAAAACAAGTTGAAAGAGATTTTTAAAAACTTTTTGTCTATTAGTCAAGTGGGAAATCGAAGACAAGTTAAAAAGCTTAATGGAGCCCATTATGCAGCTCGTGCTTTGACGGTTTTGCCCAGAGATACTTTTCTGGTTTCCTATCCCAAGTCTGGTAATACATGGTTGCGTTTCTTGGTGGGCAACCTAATTTATTCCCAAAATCATCAGGTAACCTTCACAACTATTGAAAGCCTGGTTCCTGATATTTATAGAAATACTGATAAAGCACTTTTGGCTGTACAGCAGCCTCGCTATTTGAAGAGTCACGAGCCCTATGATCCTCGATACACCAGAGTTATTCATTTGATTCGAGACCCTAGAGATATTGCCGTATCTTATTACTATCACCTAATCAAAGTTAGAAGAATTCGCGACGACTTACCGATTGATCAGTGGCTTGATTCATTTCTCCAAGGCAGCTATCATCCTCAGTTTGGAACTTGGGAGAGTAATGCTAAAAGTTGGATGGCAGCTAGCGATCAGATTCCCTACTATTTACAGATTCGTTATGAAGATCTCCAGCATGATCCAATTCGGATCTTAGGTGAAATTGCCACCTTTCTAGGCTACTCCTATTCATCAGATCACTTGAAACAGGTGATCGATCTCAGCAGCGCTGATCGTATGAGAAAGCTAGAAAGCCAAGAAAAATGGCAACCTTTTGATGGGGATATGCGTCAGGATATATCATTTATTCGATCAGCGAAATCGGGAGATGGCAAGGAAAAACTATCCCTTGAGGCTTTAGAAAAGATCGAACAAGCGTGGGGTGAAACTATATCTAGACTTGGTTATGAGTATCCATAGACTAGGACGTGGGGACAATTGACGGAGAAGCCCTTGCGGGATAGGCATGACCACGCCCGCCCTACTAAATCAAGCTAGAGACTGTGACCGCCCCATACCAGGAATCTGGCTTTGATTGTCCATAGCCCCTAGTGATTGGCAAGTCCGACATATCGCCCAAGTATCCTTGAAGCCTAGTCCAAGTGGAGAATTCCGTTGTGAAGATTGCTCATATCATCAATCCAGTTATTGTTCCTCCAACGTCTGATCTTTATCGGGCTCAACCTATTACCTTTGAGTCCATGAGGATTGCTAAAGAGATCGCTGAATGTCACGGAATTTCGGTGAATCTTTATACCGCCCAATATGAATGCGATCGCCCTTTTGTTCCTTTAGATTTTCAATCGACTCCTGAGCTAGAGCGATCAGTTATAGACGTAAGGCCATTTAAAGTATCACGTCGTCTACCATTTATTCAAGACATCCTAGATCGGCTATACGCGGCTGACGCTACAGCCGACTATTTGATTTATACAAATGTTGATATTGCCCTTATGCCAAATTTCTATCGCACAGTGGAGCAATTGGTTCAGGCTGGGCATGATGCCTTTGTCATTAATAGACGTACTATTTCCAAAAACTATAGTGATCCCGCTGATTTACTATTGATGTATTCCCAAGTTGGGAAGCCTCATCTTGGCCATGACTGCTTTGTTTTCAGGCGATCAGCATATCCTCACTATCGTCTAGAGCAGGTTTGCATTGGTGCCACTTTAATTGGGATGGCAATGCTAGTCAACTTAATCTGTAATAGTGAGAATTTCAAAGAATTTCGCCATTTACATCTAACATTTCACTTGGGAGATGATACAGCTTGGCGATCGCCTGATCTGGATGACTATACAAGTCACAATCTTCATGAGGTGGAAAAAATCGTAAGTCATTACAAAGAAAAACAGCGGTTGGTTTCCCATCCGCTAATCCAACGATTTCTCAGGAATCCTACTATTGATTATTGGTCGGGTCGCCAAGACGCATCAAAGTTCCGTCTCCTGAAAAAAGTGCGATCGCACCTAAGATCCAAACTTAAGTACCTGTTTCCTTGAGGGTCAAACTCGCTACGGAATAATGGTTTCAAACTGCAAGAAACCAGCTACCCCAGGATTAACGTTAAACGGTGGTGGTTGAACAGCACCAGTCGGGTTTCCAGGAGAACCCAAGCATGGAGGTACAGCCACAACTATTCCTGGATTGATAAAGGCTGCTGCATCAGCCAAAGCCCCTGGAGGTGGGGGATTTCCCAACTGAATACTGTTGGGAACATAATTTGTTCCCCCTGGAATCTGATCACAGAGTTGTACATTACTAGCGGTGGTTCCACCCCGGTTAATAAAGTAGACCCGATATTGAATTGTATCCCCACTCTGCACAGTAGGATTCCCAATAGCAGGATTGATAGTTGTAACACCTACTGGATTGACGCCCGCTACCTGTAAAGCCAAAACAGTTGCATCTGCTGGATTTTCTATGCCGTTAAAGAAACCCCCTGGAAAGACTGTTGGCCCTATAACCCCTGTAATCCGCTTGAGTAACTGTAAGTCAGGACCAAAGTTGATTGGCGTTGGATCATTATTGTTTCCAGGGTTGCCATCCCCATCAGGATCGACGACGACACCGTCTTGAGAAATATCCGTGGCTGTATTTCCGCCAGGATCAGTACCTGTAGCCACCACACTATTTAGGTAGGCCAAATTGGTTCCTGGCTCAACTCGCACAGTGTAGGTGATACCAATAAAGTCTCCTGGAGCCAAAGTAGTACCAGCACTCAGTAGACCTGTGTCCGCAGGACCAACGAGATTACCGTTGAAGTTGATATTGGCTGCTGGGGGAGGAGAAGGTGGGCCAATAAATACTCCACTCGCAGTGTTTCCTGTGAAATTAATGGCAGGGTTTACTTGCAAAGTAGCATTCAAAGCTGGGGGATTATTAGGGGGGTTATTAAGGAAAGTTTGGGACAGGTCTTCCGCCACTTGAACATTGGTGAGAGGCAAAGTGCCAGTATTTTCAACCCGCACCGTAAAAGGGACATCAAAGACTCCTGCTGCCACTGGAATTGGTGTTCCCGCCTGCTTGGCAACCCCAATTGATCTCACTGGAATAGGAAATCCAATGGGGGTAGGGTCATTATTGTTCGTAGGATCGCCATCTCCGTCAGGGTCTACTTCGGGACCATTCTGGGATACGTCATTAACGGGATTACCACCAGGATCTGTCCCGGTTGCTGTCACAGTATTGGTGTAGTTGAGATTAGTTCCTGGCTCAACCCGTACGGTATAGGTAACTTCAATAAAGTCTCCTGGAGCTAGGGTAGTATTCGCACCCAGTAAACCTGTATCCGCAACACCCGCTAAATTACCGTTGAAATTACCGTTGGCAGGGGGGGGGGGGGNAGGCGGCCCTACAAATCCTCCGCCACCAACATTTCCAGTCGTCGCAATCGCTGGATCTACTTGGAGCGTTGCATTGAGGGCGGGGGGATTATTAGGGGGGTTATTCAAAAAGGTTTCTGACAAATCCTCCGCAATTTGAACGTTACTTAGCGTCAGCGGTCCAGTATTTTGAACCCTTACTGTAAAAGGGACATCAAACACTCCTAAGGACACAAATACAGGAGTTCCAGCCTGTTTCGCCACCCCAATAGAACCTGTAATAGGAGCAAAGTTAATAGGGGTAGGGTCATTATTGTTCGTAGGATCACCATCTCCGTCAGGGTCTACTTCGGGACCATTCTGGGATACGTCATTAACGGGATTACCACCAGGATCTGTCCCGGTTGCTGTCACAGTATTGGTGTAGTTGAGATTAGTTCCTGGCTCAACCCGTACGGTATAGGTAACTTCAATAAAGTCTCCTGGAGCTAGGGTAGTATTCGCACCCAGTAAACCTGTATCCGCAACACCCGCTAAATTACCGTTGAAATTACCGTTGGCAGGGGGGGGGGGAGTAGGCGGCCCTACAAATCCTCCGCCACCAACATTTCCAGTCGTCGCAATCGCTGGATCTACTTGGAGCGTTGCATTGAGGGCGGGGGGATTATTAGGGGGGTTATTCAAAAAGGTTTCTGACAAATCCTCCGCAATTTGAACGTTACTTAGCGTCAGCGGTCCAGTATTTTGAACCCTTACTGTGAAAGGGACATCGAATACACCCGGAGATACAAAGGTAGGTGCTCCAGCTTGTTTAGCGACTCCGATTGATCCAACCGCAGGAACAATCGGTAAGGGAGTCGGATCAGGAAAGGCTAGAGTAGTTGGAGAATCTGAAGAAGATTCGACTGTAGTATTAGTTCCACCAATCTGACCGTCTATGTCTGCCTGGTTCAGCAATGTTCCTGTTGCTCCAACCGGGATTTGAACATTAACAGTGATAGTAGCTTGGGTAATAACGGCTGGTGGAGTTGGAGCAGCAGGCAGAGTTGCTCCTGTAATTGTTAGGGTCGTATTACCCGCACCGAAAACTGGAGTTGGAGCCCCGCCCAATCCTGTAATGTTGAGAGTTCCAGGAATATAGGTACGGCCATCAGCCATTGTGTCACTGAAGTTCAGGTTATTTATTGTAATTGTGGTTCGATTTTGTAAGGTATAGGTGTAGGTGACAATTGAACCAGCGGTTGCAGGCGAGGGAGAAACAGTTTTCTCAAAAACAGGGATAAAGGCACAGGATGCACCATCGTTTCGCTGCGATGGTCCCGGATTAGCTGAAAGCTCCGTTAGAACTGGAGCCCCTGGGATACCTGAAATTCTGATGAATCGGCCTGTGCCAGGATTTCGATAAGCATAAAAGTTTCCTCTAGCATCAAAAAACGATGCTCCATAGGGACCAATTCCTACGCCTGGGACGTTTGTAGCTGTAAAACCAGAAATTGTAGTCCCATCAAACTGAAAACGTGTCAAAGCATTATTGTTATCTCTATCAAGCCCATAAAAGAAACGATCGCTTGGGTTAAAAGCCAGATCTGGAATGAATGGTCTTTGTCCTCCGCTAAGGGGAAGCTGTACTGCCTGGACTACACCTCCTGGCAGGGCAGGAACCGGGAAGCTAAATAGATTTGCTCCACCAGTAGCATTGGGATTTTGAGAGTTGGTCAAGACTACCAGATTGCCAGCCTCATCAAAGTCAGCCGCAAAGGCTTCACGAGTTGCTGGAGAAGGCAAATTAACTTGTACTGATCCTATATTGACAGGTCCAGCAGGCTCAATTCTATATACCTGATACCGATAGGTGTTTCCAGCAATCTGTGTCGGAATAAGATCTAATGCATAAAGATTGCCATTTTGAACATTGTAGGCCAAGGCATTAAAATTAATGGCCCCAGGATTAGTGAAGCCTCCGAAAGGTATGGGATTAAAGTTGCCTGTAGCTGTATCAATTCTATTCAACAAAACAGGAGCGGGATCCGTACCTTGACTAAAATAAAAGTCCTGATTGCAAGGAAATTGATTCACTTGGGCAATTGCCAGTGGTGAATATCCTAGGTTTATAATAATTCCCAAGAATATGGCTAATAGCAGAGAAAATAGATCCCTGAAAAATTTCACACATCTTCGATTGAGAGAGCTTATTCTACTAGTCACAGGAGCCACAAGAGTCTTTAATCGGGTATTCACTATCGTTACGTTTTTAGATGTAATTTCTGCTAGATAAACCGGGGAGAAGCTACTCCAACTGGATGTCGGCTTCTTGGTCTTCGAGGATGATGTCGAGGCCACGGGTGTCGGTGAAGACGAACTCGACTCGGCGATCGCGGGCGTAGTCCAGCCTTGAGGTGCCCTGGCTGCGGCGCTGGGTAAGGCCGAAGGGGACAATCTGCATCCGTTCGGGGGCGATGCCTCGGCGGGCGAGATAGTCGCGGGCGGCGCGGGCGCGGCGCTCGCTGAGGGCCTGGTTGTAGGCAGCACTAGCGCGGGGGTCGGTGTGGCCATGGAGTTCTACGGTCAGAAAGGGATATTCCAACATCACAGCGGCGATGCCATCTAGAATCTGAGCACTTGTAGGGCTGATGTCCGAGCGATCCAGCGCAAAGTGGATGTTACGTTGGAGCCGGAGTTGCACTTGCTGTGGAGGCGGTGGTCCGGGGGGATCGAGGGGGGGCGGCGGCAGACATTGGGCCAAGTAGGGGGCTGGCCCAGAAGGGGAAGGGGCGATGCCATCGGGTCCGGTCACCTGGATTAGGGGTGAGGGTTCCGAGGTGCCGTACTGGGGATCGGTGGCGATCGCACTGATCCAGCCCCCCGTTTCCCGTTCCCAGAGGAACTCAAAGCGGCCCGATTCATCCACCGACACCGTTGCCAAGGGAGCCGTCAGGGGACCATAGACCCCCGTGGATTCCTGTACCCAATAGAGATCGACCTCACTGCCGGGATCCGCTCGTCCCACCAGTAGGGCGGGGGTGTCATCGCTTTTGAACCCATAGCTGTCAAACTCTGGCGCATTGATGGCGGCATTAGCCGTGTCCCAGCGGCGGTGGTGGGAATCGCGGGGGGGATTAGGGCCATCGGCCCGTTGGTAGTCCTGCACTCCACTACTGCGTCGAGAGCCCAGATCAATGCTGAGACCATCCAGTAGGGCAAAGCGGTTGTTGCGGATGATATTGCGCTCACTGTGGGGGTGGGCCGCGATCGCAACTCCGGGTCCGGGCTGATAGCCAATGCGATTATCCAGAATTTGGTGGTTACTGCCCATCACATAGACTGCCGCCCGCTGGTAGCGACGACCATTAAAGCGAATGTCATTGCCCTGGATCAAGGCCGACCCCTCCGGCTTAAACATAAAAATGCCACTGCCATCATTGCCACAGATCAGGTTATTGGTGATTTCCGTGCCCTGAATAGCCCCCTCCAGGCGAATGGCATCGGGCATTCCCGCCACCCCATTGCCCAGAATGGCATTGCCCACTAGTTGCAGCCCCTGGGCACGGTAACCCGTAATTACGCCGCTGCCCTCATGGTGCTGAATCAGGTTCTCAGAAACCCGTACATTGGTGCCGTTAAACACCGACACCCCAAAGGCAGATCGCTGCTCTGGAATCGCCCCCGTGGGCGTCACCCCCAGCCAATTGTGCTCAACCACAATGCCAGTGGGGGCTAGCTCTGGATTTTCCAGATCAAACAGCTCTAAGGGCGGTGTTGCTGGTCCTGCATCCGCTGGCGGCGGCGCACTGGCGATGAAAATATCTGCTGGGGGCGTTGTCAATGTAGACCGCGCAGCGGCCCAAAAACCATAGAGGCTCAACCCTCGGATCGTCACCTCCGGTCCTGCTACCGTCAGCCCCCGAAACACCTCCACCCCAGCAGCGGGGGTGAGACTGACTAGGGGAATGGGAATCTCCGGTAATTCCGCCAAACTGGGGCCATAACCGGGCTGACTGGTGCCGTCGAGGTGGAGACCGGGAACCGTCAGGGGCGGCAGCAATTCCGTCAGGTAAATCGTGGTGGCCTCGGCGGGCAGATCAAACCCAATCCACAGCGCGTCTTCCCCCGGTGTCGGCACCACCTGGGCTTGCTCAGCGGGGGATAGATCTGCGATCGCAATTCTGCCATGGGCAATTTCAATCGCCTCCCGCAGCGTTAAGGCATCATCGGGTTGAACCGGACCATCCAGGGGACTATTGACCGTAATCCGCAAACCACTGGTCTGGGCCACCGAGATCTGGCTCCAACTCAGGCCAATCCCCGCGATCGCCCCCAGAATCAGAATTGGCAGGCGGGCAGGGAGCAAAAATATGACACCACCGCAAGTCTGTAGGGGCGAACGACCGTTCGCTCCTACGGGGTTGTGCGTCCCTACGGAGAAAAACGGACTGGATATCAACCGGATCAGAAGGGTTTTCATTCTGCGCCCTCCTGATTAGCCGGAGTTGGCAGGGGCAAAGTAGTCTCCGGTTCCGGGGCACTATCCCCCGCCGGACTTGCGGGTCCATCGGTGGACGGCGGGGCTGGCGGATCTACCGGGGCTGGTGGCTCTGCCGGGGGCGGAGCCGCCGGGGCCACTGGCGGCGGACTGGCGGCCGGGGGCGGACCAGCGGGAATGCCCAAATTCGGGGAAGGAACGGTGAACGTCCCTGGACTCACCTGGGACTCCTGTTGTTGGGCGGGAGCCACCGTCTGGAGGCCAAAGCCCTCCAAGAGCTGATTTACCTTGATTTGCACACCCAGGTATACCCCCCCCGCAGAACGATAGTCCCCACTCCCACCAAACCCATCCGTCCTGACACTGCCAAAGCTATAGCCCGCACCAATGCGGAGATCGGGGGTGAGATAGTAGCCCAACTCCAGCGCCGCACCAATCTCATTGAAGCCCACCACAGGCTGGGTAATCCAGCGCAGTTCCCCCAGCACATCCCAACGGTAGGCAAAGCGGTAGGACGCCCGCAGTTGGGCCAGATGGATGCTGCTACTGAAGTTGAAATCCTCAGCCAGGGTGGCATTGTTGACCCGGAAGGCGTACTTGCCATAGAACTCCCATTGCCAATTAGGGGAGTAAATGCCCTCAAAGGCAAAGGTATGGTCAGTAGAGCCAATGCCACTGTCGATCAGGAGAGAAGAGGGCGTGGTCGCCGGGTTACGGCGATGCTCATAGCTCAGCAGGGCATTAAACACATCACTGGCGGGGTTACGGTAGGCCAGCCCCAGTTTCAAACTACTGGAATTGCCTAACCGACCCGTAATGGTTTGGTTGGCATAATTCGCCCGCTGATAGCGGAATAGGGTCGTCAGGGCATTGGTGATCCGTCCCGCCGCCGCCAGGGATAGGACCGTGTTATTCCCCGAGGGAGAGTCGCGGTGTTCTAAACGGCCACTGGCCTGAAAATCGGGATTATTGGTGTATTCCACCCCCAGAGAATAGGCGGTATGGGCCTGGAGCCCCAGGGCTGTCGCGCCTAACCCCACAGCGTAGGGTTGGGCAAACTGTTGTCCCGCCCCGGTGTTGTTAAAGGCATCGTTGATGACACGCTCAAACCCCAGGGTGGCCCGCAAACCGGGGGCGAGCACAATACGGTGGTTTAATCCCAAAGCCGATTGCCCAATCAATCCCCCGTAGCCACTGAGGATGGAATAGCGGCTGGTGAGGGAGGTGTTGTCCCCCAGGGTGTAGTCAGCAATCGTATCCAGGCTGGTCACGGATCTGGGCTGCTGTCCCCCCGAAACAAACTGCTGGGCCAGACGCACCGTGACGCCAGGTTCCACCGCCCACTCCAGTCCCAGGGTGGTGCGGGTGGGGTAGAGGGGATCGGATTCAGAGCCAAAATTAAGTTCACTCTGGGCTAGGAACTCCAAGGTGGGGGCGATGGGAAACCGCAGGCGGGGCACGAGTTGCTGGGCGCTGGTGCTAATGCCCGCAATGCGATCGCTGCGACGACGATTGACAAAATCCAGCCCCACCGTGGCGGTGCCCAACCGCTGCTGCACCCCAATTTGCAGCGTGGTCAGTGTATTGTCCAAGGCACTACCTGGCGTGGCATACTGCCCCGGCACCAACAGATCCGCCGCCGTAGTACTGACCTGGGGAGCCGTCCCCACATTGGTCTCTTGGTCAAACTGGGCACGGAATTGAGTCCGGGGACCCAGATTTGCGGTCACCCCCGCCCCCCAGCGAGTCTGGCCGGGACGGAAGCTGGTCGTAGCCGTGTTGGAAAAGCCGCTCCCCGTACTGCTCAGGTAGGCATTCCCCACCACCCCCGGCAGCAGGGTGCCCAGCGCCTCTAGCCGGAGGGCCGTTCCCCCCGCCCGCTGGTTATTCAAGGTCAGGGCTGACGTGGCCAACTCTGCGATAAAGCGACCGCTTTCCCCCAGGGGCAATTGCACATCGACCCCGGCCAAGCGGAACTGCTGGATGCCTTGATCCTCCAAGACCGTGGTAAACCCAGCCCAGCCAGCGGCATCACTGCCCGGATCCAGGTTGTATTGAAGACGGGCTCCGTAGAGATTGCCCCCGACCCCGACCCCATCCACCTGATAGGTGGCAACAATACGCCGCACTCGGGTCTGGCCAAAGGGATCCACATCCGTGGCCATCACCGGCTGGCGGAACAGCAGCGTGCCGCGATCGTAGTCAATCTCGTAGTCGGCTCCCCGGAATAGGGGTCGCCGTTCCAGGACAGTCCCAGGACGGTTCAACTCCTCTACTTCCAGAAAAACATCCTCACTACCGGGGAGAATGGCGCGGCGAGAGAGGAAATAGAACCCGCTGGTGCCATCGGGGGCCAGGGTGTCTCGCTGGAAGGGTCGCAGGTTATTGGCGTACATCGCCGTCACCTGGAAATTGCCAAAGGTATAGTTGCCCTTAAATCCGTGGAGTTGGCGAGTGACGGCGGTGAATTGCTGGGAGGAGCGGGCAAATTCTAGGGTGCTGTAGTCCCCCCACATGAAGTAATCCGGTTCCGCCCCCGGCACCTCTGATTCCCGCTGGAAGCGCAGGTAGAAGTTGTCAATGGAGGGGGTCAGGAAGTCCGACTGGGAACTATCGCCGTAAACGGGGTAGGTCTGATCGCAGAACTGGGTATCCCGGAAGAGCCGATTCCCATCACAGGTTTGGTTCAGTGCCCGCTGGGTGTTGAAGGCTCCGGTGAACTGCCATTCCCCAGTGGTGCCAATGGCAAACAGACCCGCATTCAAGTCCCATTGCGTCGTCCCGATCTGGCTGGGGTTGAGGAAATCCCGGAAGCTGCCCCAGAAATTCGTCCCCCCAGCCCCCAGGCGAAAGTCCACATAGCCCGATACCAGGGTGGGGCGCAGGTCGGTGATGAAATAGACCTCAGTAAAGGCTTCCAGATCCGGCGGTGGATCGGTGGTGACTACAGGCTCCAGATCTCGGGCCGCAAAGCCGTCTGCCACGGCCCGCACCTGCACCTGCTGGGCCTCTAGGCTAGAGCGCAGCGTGACCTGAAACTGCCCCCGACGGGCCAGGACTTGAAAGCCAATGCGATCGCTATCGTAATCTGCCTCAATGAACTCCCCGGCACTGGTGGTCAGGGTCACCACCACGTCGTAGTCCAGGGGATTTCCTTCTGCATCGGTAATCGCCCCCTCCAGAACCAGGGTAGAGCGACTATCGGCGGGAATGCGGGAACTGTCGGCAGGATGAAGCTCGAAGAAGAGATCTTGCGCTTCCGTAGCGGCAGATCCCGCCGTTGGAATCTCTGGCTCTGGAGAATCTGGGGCTGAAGAATCCGGATCCTGGGCAGCCTCAGGCGAGTCAATGACCTGGGCCGTGAAGCCCATCGGCTCTAGCGCCGGAGCATCCAGGGAAAAATTGGGCTGGTTGGTAGCCGTGTCATCGGCGATAACGGGGGCCACAGAACGGGATACCGCTTCCAGCGATCGCGGCGGGGTCTCCTGCGCTGCTTGGGGCAGTGCCAGACTGTCTCCCTGGGAGGCTTCTGAGGGCTCTAATTGAAGATCTACCGCTTGACTAGAGACCGATGCCGGACCCGTTTCTACCGTCGCCATCCCCAGTTCAGCCTCTAAAACCGGGGCTGCTTCTGGCACTGATAAGGGCGACTCGTCCGCATGGACAGCGGCGGTTTGCCCCAAACAGATCGGGGCAATGGAGAGTAGACCCGCCCAGCCGATGGTATGCAACAAAACCTTCATTAGCTTTGGCCCTCCCCAGAGGTGGGCGTGACGGCAAAGTTCATCCGAGCTAATCCACCGGGCTCCAGACGGACCAATCGAGACACACTGTTGTCCGCCAGCCAATAGAGATTGGGAGCCAAGGTATAACCGGGCAAACTGGCCAGATCCAGGGTGCCGACGTGGGTGCCGTTGATGACGTTAATCAGGGAGAACAGCCCATCGGGGTCGGTGATGACGCGATTACCATCGCTCATGAAGATGACCGCATTGGGCACGCCTGGTTCACCGGCCTGCTGTTCTCCGTCAAAGTTTTTATCTACAAAGACTCGCCCGATAATGGTGCCGCAGTCGGACAAAATCCCTGGGCGAATTAGGAGTTGGAACGTGGAGCTGGCGGCACTCACCCCAGGGGCAGAGGCCACCGCCGTATTGCGTCCCGACCCTCGGACCGCATCCGGCGTAATCAACGCGCCGTAGGTAATCTGTACAGATTGACCTACCGCTAGGGTGGGGAAGGTCAGGGTAAAGGTGCGCCCTTGGACCGTTGTGGTGTCAGGGGTGAGGGGTGCGGTCCTAAAGGAACCAGGAATCAACTGCATTCCCAAGGGCAGTTGGTCGGAAACCGTTAAGGGCGTCAGGTTAGTCGCGCCGCGATTAGTGACTAAAAGCCGATAGACCACCACGTCACCGGGTTCTGCTGCGCCGCGATCAGCCGTTTTGACGATGGTTAGGGCTGGGCCTACAGCGGGGGCGGCTCGGTTGATGGTGGTGGTGTTGGACTGAACCGTTTGAGGGGGGTTCGCCCCATCTTGGAACTGGGCGCTGGCCTGGTTAGTAATGGGAGCCAACTGACCATAGGCGGCTGGATCCTCCAGGGTCAGGGTGTCGGGGTGAACCTGGGGAAACAACCAGGCAGCCCAAAAAGACACTAGGGCAATGAACAAGAACCGTAAAATCCGGCTCTGAATCCTTCGCCTGAAAAAATGCGATCGCAATGATCGCTGAGCTAAACCTTTAAAGCGTGGCATTCCCTAAAATTCATGGTATCTGCACCCTCAACACCCTGATGGATCCTATCTGGACTTAAGGTCTAGCCCTTCACCTTGCCTGAGAACGAAACAAATCACCCCTAACTCTTTCAAGTCTTGGTTCGAGTCTTGGAGTTATGGAAAACGCAGAAAATCCACAGGTTATGCATGCACCACTGAGGTTAAGCAGCTCTCTGCTAGCACCTACAGAGGTATACATGAAAACTTGCCTCAATACAATCCTTTTAGTAGGCAATCCGGAGCTTTACTGATTTTTTTCTTTTCTTGCTCTCCCCAGTGGATGGATGTAGATATAAATACGGATGCAAATACGGACGCAAACGTCTAGCTTCACCAACCTTCGAACGAGGAATCAAAGGTTGTAGCGATTTAGCCAAGGGGGAGCGAATTATTACATACGGAAATACGGACAGATATAAATACCGAGAGGTTCCCTAGAGGATACTGTCACACCTACACACCCCTTAATGCTTCTTCACCTGATGGGGAGGCCCACCCCCTGAATTGATGCGACGATTAATCTAAGGGAGCAGCGGGTAGGTTGTTTTTCTGCGAGTCCCTAATACCCCTATTTTCGCCGCGATGCTCAGGGACCAGCCCCAAGAGGCCATCGCGGCCACTAATCTCGGGGGTGATTTACTGTAAAGCTAAGTTGAGGACCATCTGGGGGCACCCGACGTGGTCTACGGCGGATTTGATAAAAAGCGGTTGTTGCCAATTCACATGACAGTTGCGCCTTCTGCGTGTTTAACCCTTCCCCCCTACGAAACCGTTTTTCAATGGCTCAAGGTTTGCCAACACACCGCTCCCCGTTCTCGGGCTGAAACCATTGTCAGTCTTTGTTTTAGGTTGCCTCGGGTCGATCCCCTCATGGTGCTGCTGGCCCTAGCGCCGGAGCATCAGCCCCAGTGCTATCTGGAATCCCCCGCCCGCAGCCACGCGATCGCGGCTTGGGGCTCCCTGCTCGAAACCCGATTGGAAGGGCGCGACCGTTTCCAATCTGCCCATCAACACCTGACCCAGTGGCAACAACGCATCTTGCGCCCCGAGGCGATGGCAGGCCCCGGCCCCTACTTTTTCAACAGCTTTACCTTTTTCAATACCGTCGCCAATCCTGATCCCAGTCTGAATCTATCCCATACCCAGACTGACTCTGAGCCCATGGGATCCTCACCCTTTGCCCCCGGCACCCTATTGCTCTGTCCCTGGCAGATCGTGCGGCAACACCAGCACTGTTGGGCGATAGCCAACCTGATGCTGGCTCGCCACAGCTCCCTGGAAGCCGTCGCCCACCAAATCTGCCAGCAAATGACCCGCATTGTCCAAGTCCGGGGGCAAGGGCGATCTGGGCTGCGGGACTCGGGACGAGCTTCCGTCCCGCTCCAGCTATCGGCTCCAGCGGCAGCGACCTTTCGCGATCGCGTCACCCAAGCCCTGAAACAGATCCATGGGGGTCACCTGAGCAAACAGGTGGTAGCCTACGCCCTAGATGTGACCAGCCCCCGCCCTTGGCAACGGGATTGGTCCCTCCAGCGGCTCCGGAGCCAGCATCCCGATTGCTACATTTTTTCCTTTAGCACCGGGGAGCAAGCCCACTTTATTGGCGCTAGTCCGGAGCGGCTCCTGAGTATTCGCCAGGGCCGACTAGTCACCGATGCCCTAGCGGGTTCCGCACCTCGGGGAGCCACCGCTAGCGAAGACCACCACATCGGCCAGACCCTCCTGAACAATCCCAAGGAGCAGAGCGAACATCGCCTGGTGGTGGATTTCATTGTGGAGCGTCTGCAAGCCCAGGGACTCCAGCCCCGCTATGGCACACCACCGGGACTCCTACGCCTGTCCCACATCCAGCATTTGCACACCCCCATTGGCGGCGATGTGCCCAGCCACCTTTCCCCCTTGCAACTGGTAGCGGCTCTCCATCCCACCCCCGCCGTGGCAGGCGTACCCACCGCCGCCGCCTGTGAACAAATTCGCCAGAGCGAAGGGGGCGATCGCGGGCTCTATGCCGCCCCCTTTGGCTGGATCGATAGTCAGGGCAACAGCGAATTTATCGTCGGCATCCGCTCCGCCCTCCTCCAGGGCAATCGGGCGCGACTGTTTGCGGGGGCAGGCATCGTGGCCGGGTCCGATCCCGACCGAGAACTGGCGGAAATCCAGCTCAAACTCCAGGCCCTAGCAGAGGCCCTGGGCTAGTACTGCAAGGCAGAAGGATGAAGGCAGAAGGATGAAGGCAGAAGGATGAAGGCAGAAGGATGAAGGCAGAAGGATGAAGGCAGAAGGATATACAAGGGTTTTTGCCTTGGCAGATAGGTGCTTTACTTACGCCCTACGGTACTAGGTTGTCGCCATGCTAGATCTGCGCACACCCAACGCCCTCTGGGCCTCAGTGCTGGTGGAAACCCTAGTGCGTCTGGGGCTACAAACGGCGGTGATTTCCCCCGGCTCACGGTCCACTCCCCTGACTCTGGCCTTTGCCCAGCACCCCGCCGTGGATAGCCTGCCAATTCTAGATGAACGCTCCGCCAGCTTCTTTGCCCTGGGGCGATCGCGGGCTGGGGGGCGCGGCGTAGTCCTCGTCTGTACCTCCGGCACCGCAGGGGCCAACTATTTCCCAGCGGTGATCGAGGCCCAGGAAAGTCAGGTTCCCCTACTCATCCTCACCGCTGATCGTCCTCCAGAACTGAGGGACTGTGCCTCGGGCCAAACCATTGACCAACAAAAACTGTTTGGCACCTATCCCAACTACTACGGCGAGCTACCGCTGCCAGAAGCCAGTAAGCCACTGCTGCGATACCTGCGCCAAGCGATCGCAGTAGCTTGGCACCAGGCCCACGCCCCCCACGGCGGCCCCGTCCACCTCAACTGCCCCTTCCGCGATCCCCTCGCCCCGGTCATAGACCAAGGATTGACCTTGGATTTAGGGACTGATTTCTTTGATCACCTAGAAAAATTCAACATTCAACCAGGGCAACCATCGGCAGGGAGGAGCCAGGAGCCAGGAGCTAGGAGCCAGAAGTCAGGAATCAGGAGCCACCCCAACACCCCAACACCCCAATACCCCAACACCCCAATACCCCAACACCCCAACACCCCAATACCCCAATACCCCACCGGCCTCATCATCGCCGGACCCGCACAGCCTCTAGATCCCATTGCCTATTGCCAAGCCATCGCCCACATTGCCCAATGTCTGGGATGGCCCGTCCTAGCAGAGGGACTGTCGCCCTTACGCAACCACGGGAGTATGGTGCCGGGGCTGATCATCCACTACGACGCCATCCTGCGACATGGTGAGCATCGAGAGGCATTGAAACCAGAACAGGTGATCCAGATCGGCCCATTGCCTACGAGTAAGGAACTGCGGCAGTGGCTGGCAGAGGTAGATCCGCTGCGGTGGGTCGTGATGGGGTGCAATCGCAATCAAGATCCCCTCCATGGCCGCACGGTACAGTGGTCAGGAACCGTCGCCGATCTCGCCGCTACCCTATCTCTGCCTGCGGCCCCGATGGCTAACCCCTACCGCGAGCAATGGCAGCAGTGGAACACCATGGCCCAAAAGCGTTTGGAGCGGGCCATGGTGGCCACGGCGGATTTATTTGAGGGCAAGCTAGCGTGGTTGATGCCCCAGGTCTTGCCGCCGGGAACAGCGGTGTTTATCGCCAACAGCAGTCCCGTGCGGGATGTGGAATGGTTTTGGCCCGTTTGCGATCGCGGCTTGCGGCCCCACTTCAGTCGGGGGGCCAACGGCATTGATGGCACCCTCTCCACCGCCCTGGGAATGGCCCACGGGGGCAGCGGCAGTGTCCTCATCACGGGGGATCTGGCCCTGCTCCATGACAGCAATGGCTTTTTGAGTCGTCCCCAACTGCGGGGACACCTGACAATTGTGCTGCTGAATAATCAGGGGGGCGGCATTTTTGAGATGCTGCCGGTGGCGCAGATGGAGCCTATATTTGAATCCTTCTTTGCCACACCCCAGCAGGTGGACTTTGCCTGCCTCTGCGCCGCCTACGGCGTGGAGTATGAACGGATTGAAACTTGGCCCCAGTTGACAGCGCTGCTCAAGGAGCTGCCCCCAGCGGGAATTCGGCTCCTGGAACTGCGCAGCGATCGCAAACGAGATGCCCAACGCCGCCGTCAATTACTTACGGACCTAGCCCGACCACCCCTCGCACCCACTGACGCACAGCCCGCCGAAAGGCACGACGACCTTGGTGGTGATGGGTTTGAATGAGTCTTGGAAGCTAATGATCAGGGCGAGTTGCTCAATATTGATATCAAATCCTGTCTGTACAGCCCCGATTCGTAGGGGCATTGCAGTGCAATGTCCCTACAAGGTATCCGTTTCGAATCGGGGTTTTGTGAGTCGGATTCGGTATGAGATCACACCGGGCAATACTGATGACCGTAAGCCGGTGGAGAGCTTGCTCAATGGTCAATGTCATCTTTGGCTTAATTGCTGACTGCCATCAGCCCAAGAAGCCATCGCTCAATCTTGACTTTGCTCTCCCTCAAGCCGCTTAACCCGAACTCAGGTTAATCCAATTGCCCCTGATGTTCACAGGTGTAGGTCAGTCGATCCCACAACGCCATATCCACAGCGCTGAGAGGAGCCAAAGAGGCACAAGGGGGATTATAGACCTGGCTGATAACCACCCATCCCAGACCCCGTAAGAGATCTAGCGCAGTTTTCAGAGGTCGTTCCTGATTACCAGGAACACCCTGCTCCGGAACGCTCACCATCTCCACCCAGATACCGTGACCACCCAACATGATCCGACCCAGCCAGCGGGCACGGATCACATGGGTTCCGGACGTGACCACCCGCACCCGTCGCACCCCCCAACTTTGCAGTGTCGGCAGGCTGTAGCGAAAATTGTCAAAGGTGGAGAAGGCACAGGTTTCCAGCCAAACCTGGTTCAGGGGGGCTGCCGCTTGCTCAAAGAGGCGGCGGATACAGGGATCGGGGGATCCTCGTGAAATCAAAATCGGTTGGCTCAGCCCCTGGGCGACTTGCTCTGCCAAATACATTTCGCGACGAATGCTGCCTCCCAGCATCAGGATGGCATCAGGGTTAGGGCGCTGGGCACCTCGGTAAAGGCTGCTGCCGGTGATAATACCCCAACTCGTCAAGAGCAGGAGCAGTAATAGGCTGACCCATCGCTGCCATCGCTGTCTCGCCATACTCTGTTCCTGGGATGCTCTGCTGGAATGTCCTGGATTTGGTATCAGATCCGAGAAATGAATCCGAGAAATTGATCCGATAGCCTACGCCTGGTAGGCCATTTGCCAAAAGGCTTGTTCCAGAGCCGCCACCCGAAGGAAGCTCGCTTCTGCTTGGGCTTGTTCTGTGTGGGTGGCGGTGACGAGGCTGGTGTTGGCTTGGGCTGCTAGAAGCCCCACATAGTCGGTAAAACCGGGATTGCCCCAGCGCTCTGCAAATTCTCCATAGGGTTCAACCATGGGACCAGGGAGTTGCCAGCCCTGGTTGTAGGCATATTCAATGGCCCACAGGGCGGTGGCTTGAACCGGATAGGGGGCATGGACCAAATTACCCATGAAGTCGCAGTAGATCTGGCAGGTCTCTTGGCGAGGAATGTCTAGGCCGAGGGACCGCGATGTCGCCTGGTCTCGAAACCAAGCTAGTTCATCCTGGAGTGCCTGTAACCCGCTGAGGAGTACGTCGAAGTGGTTTAGGGGGGCTGTCGCTAGGGTGCGAGCTAAAAACCGGGTAAATTCTGTCACAAAGAGATAATCTTGCACGAGCCAGGTATTGAACTGCTCCGGGCGAATTGTACCCCCTTGGCACTGGGTCAAAAAGGGATGCACTGTGGCCTGTTTCCAGGCAGGAGCATGGGTTTTGAGGAGAGTTTCACAAGTCAAAATCATGTAGGAGAGGGCTATGGCTGTGGGTAAATCTGTTCGTCGTCCATCCCAGCGCATCGCTACGCGGGATGGAGAGTTCCCTAATATTGTAAGGATTGGGACTCGCCAAGCTCCGTGGCGGGATCTTTACCACCTTCTTTTGACTATTTCCTGGGTTGGGTTTGTCGCTCTTTTACTCTGTACCTACCTGGTGATCAACAGTGTCTTTGCCCTCGCCTATTGGCTGGGAGAAGATGCGATCGCGAATGCCGATCCTGACGCTTTCCTAGATGCCTTTTTTTTCAGCGTACAGACCATGGCCTCCATTGGCTATGGCGCGATGTATCCCCAAACCCTCTATGGGCATTGGCTTGTGGTACTGGAGTCCTTTGTGGGCCTCCTGTTTATTGCGATGGCAACGGGAATGGTGTTTGCTCGATTTTCCATCCCTACCTCCCGCATTGTGTTCAGCCACTATGCCGTAGTGGCCCCCATGAACGGAATCCCTACCTTGATGTTTCGCACGGCAAACCAGCGCCGCAACCGCATTCTAGAGGCGCAGCTTTGGGTCACCCTGGTACGGGATGAGGAAACGGCGGAGGGAGAGCAGTTGCGCCGCTTCTATGACCTCAAACTCACCCGTGCCCACACCCCCCTATTTGCCCTCACTTGGACCGCCATGCACCCTATTGATACCTTGAGTCCCCTCTACGGCGAAACCCAAGCCTCCCTAGCCCACTGCCAGGGGGAAATCATTGTGATCCTCACGGGTATGGATGAGACTATTTCCCAAACTATCCACGCTCGTCATTCTTTTATCGCAGATGAAATCCTCTGGAGCCACCGTTTTGAGGATATTCTTGGTTGGCTGGGAGATCGCCGCAGTATTGACTATCGCCGCTTTGATCAGGTCACATCCCTGGCCCCGTCGGCCCCGAAGTAAGGAAAACTGGCCGGGGATGGGCCTTCATCAGGGTCTGAACCTGCTCTGCGTGGTAAGAACTGCGAGTCAGGGGAGAAGACACCACCTGGAGAAACCCTAGGGCTTCTCCCGCCTCCCGCCATGCGTCAAACTGTTCTGGGTTAATGAAGGCTTGGAGGTCTAGATGCTTGGCACTGGGCTGGAGATATTGACCAATGGTGAGAATATCGCAGTCTACGGCCCGTAGATCCGCCATGACTTGACGCACTTCGGCATCGGTTTCCCCTAAGCCCACCATGATGCCGGATTTGGTGTAGACCCAGGGGGCCAGGTCACGGGTCCGGCGGAGTAGTTCCAGCGATCGCGCATAATCCCCCTGGGGACGGACGCGCCGGTAGAGACGGGGAACCGTTTCTGTATTGTGATTGAGCACATCGGGGCGGGCAAGAAGGAGAATCTCTAGGGCTTCCCACTGGCCACAGAGGTCAGGAATCAGCACCTCAATGGTGGTGTGAGGGGACACCTGACGGATCTCTTCAATACAGCGCACAAATTGAGATGCGCCGCCATCGGGTAGGTCATCCCGATTCACTGAGGTAATCACCACATGGCTCAGGTTCATGCGCCGCACCGCCTCCGCCAGTCGCTGGGGCTCGGTGGGATCTAGGGCTTGGGGCTTTTTCTCAAAGTCAATATCGCAGTAGGGGCAGGCACGGGTGCAGGCTGGCCCCATGATCAAAAAGGTGGCGGTGCCTGCGTTGAAGCATTCGCCAATATTGGGACAGGAGGCTTCTTCGCAGACGGTGTTGAGGGAGAGGTCACGCAGCAAAGATGTGACGCTGCCGATCCGTTCCCATTGGGGTGCTTTCACCCGGAGCCAATCTGGTTTGACTACCACGAGCCTGTGTCCTGAAGAGTTGCCAGCCTTTATCCTAACTGCCTAATGGTGGAGTTTAATTGCCCAATACGTAATCGGTTGCCATCAGGATCGGTCAGGTGTACTTCGCGCGCCCACGGTTGATCCTCAACTTCGGTGTTAAACTCGGCAGCAATTTCATCAACATTATTGACATATAAATATATGAGTGTGTTTGGTCTGGCGTCGCCTTCATGCTCTGATAGGTGAAGGGCATTTAGACCGCGCCGTAGAAACAGATACAGGGGAAATTCCGGGGCGAAGCGGTGTTCTCCTTCAATCACAAATCCAAGCCGAGCGTACCATTTTGCAGTTTCACGGGCATCCACAACGCGAAAGATTGGGACAAGTTCTTCGGGCATGAGGATCACTCTCTATCCGACGGTTGGCATTGGAAGCGGCTTGCAAATAGTCTAGCTAGGCCCACGGCGGTTAAAACCGCTGCTATAGATAACGAAGTCGGCCTTCGCCGACTCACTAACCTGCGTTAGCGAAGTGGTGCATGGCGTTAAGGCACGGCTTCGCCTTTTATGTTGCTTGTGAAACGCGAAGCAATGCACGGTAGACATGCCGCGCCTAGGGGAAAGGGGCACAGGATTTCTGCCCTTTTCCAGTACATAAGGATTGAAATGACGACCTGCGGGATCCCACCAATGACCCAGGGGATGAACTGGCTGAGCCAGAGGGGATTGCCGCCGCGATCTCACTCTACCAATTGCTGAACAGTAATGGCAGCACTGTTGAGTCAGATAGATGAGCCACATAGACGCGATCGCACCCTAGGTGTGTAGTCAGGCAAAAATTTCACCTAATCGAAGTGGAACCGCTTGGGCAAAATATCGGTTTTGCATAAAAAGCATCTTACCTAGCAGAAAGATGGACAACTGGGGACGTTATGGGCCTTGCCCCATACCTCCAACCCTTCCGATGAGGCATTGCGAACCATGTTTGGACTGATTGAAGTATTGCCGATTCTGTTTGCTGTGGCGATGTTCAAGCTGTGGCTGGATGACGTGAACAAACCGAAGCCTGCACCGAAGAAGCCTGACGATGAGCTGAAAAAGGTCATCGCGGAGTATCTGGCTCAGGCTCTCTCTGAGCCCTAGGGCAAGTTTTAGTCAGCAGAGGCGCAATGCCCCTCTTAGGAATTTACTCAATTGCAGGTTTTTCTACCATGAACGCTACCAGCAATTCCCAAACTGTATTGGGTCGGTTGGGGCTGGCTGTGCTGTCTACTGCGGTACTTGCGATCGCGCACCGCGCCGAAGCCCAGCAGTTCCCCTCCGTCCAAGATTTTTATACAACCGAGACCGATGCTTTAGTCCTGGCTAACACTCAGCAACTCACAAGCCTGCCGCTGGAACAATTAGAGATCATCTCGGTTGAACCTGTGACCTGGTCAAATGGGTGCTTGGGCATCCATCATCCCCAGTCCTTCTGTACTCAGGTAATGGTGCCGGGATGGCACGTTGTCGTCAGTGATGGCGAACAACATTGGGTATATCACACAGCGCCTACAAGTGTAGTTCTGAATCCGGTTTCTCCCTGGACTGGTTCAATTCCAGATCCGGTGATATCACCTCTGCCCATTTCTTCACCGATACCTGCGGAGACTTGCTTTTTCCGCTGGTGGCCGGGGTGCCAAATCATTGGCGATCCACCCCCCGAACAGCCTGGGGCAACCCAAGACAATCCCTTCATGCCCGATCGCCAGATTGACAATACCTGGTTCTTTGATGACGCACCCATCAGAGGGTGGTTTGACCCACCGATGACACCGGGGTTTCGCTATACCGTCACCTCTGGCCCGCTGTTCAGTGCCATTCTGGATTTCCCCATGGGGATTGATGACGATGATCTGTTCACTGTCACTGTTGGGGATCAAGTCCTGGGCCAATTTGGGCCGGGGCAGCAGGTGGATTTTGTTGCAATTTTTGGCACTGGAATCCAAGAGTTTATTCTCTCGGACATCAATCCCTTGGTGGACTCCAGTGACCCGACGGCCTTTCCCCTCAAGTTGCGATTCGAGGGGGCTGGTAGTAGTTTCACCATGACTCCCTTGGCGGCGACCTCTGTACCGGAGCCTTCGGTATGGCTAGGTCTGATTGTGTTTGGTGTGGTTGGGTTCTGGCGTGGGGGTAAATCGGCTGTATTACCCGGTACAGGGCAGGGCGGGTTTTGAGCCCCCCATTCTGAATTACCCAGTACATACGGGCTAAATCCGCTCCTACGGATCCACCCCAATACCCTCACACCCCCCACGGATCACCCGGCAACAAGGGCAACCACCCTATTCCCTCCGGGAAGGCTCCGCCAACGGCTCGGCTCAGGACAGGCAAGGGATTGCCCCTACGGGATCTCTACCCCCCCACCCCCCCACGGGTCACCCGGTAACAAGGGCAACCACAAGGGATTGCCCCTACAGTCCCCCCACCCTCACACCCTCATATCCCCATGCCCACCCCCCAAACCCTATGTCCCGACCTGCGGCCCTATTGGCAATTGGGGCGATCGCAGGATGTAGATACGGTCTTGCTCCAGTGTCGTCAAGGACAGCAGCAGTATGCCCTGCCCTATTTGGAGGCGGTGGCGCTGCGCTATTTTGTGGGGCGCTATACGGTGGCCCAGGTGCAACAGCGTTGTGAGCAGGACATGGGCGGTGCCATTCCCTCTGATCTGGTGGCGGGGCTGGTGCAGCGATTGATTGGTTTGGGGGTGCTCGCCTCTGGAGAGGAAGGGGATGGGAGTCAAGATTCAGCGTTCAACTCCCAGGACTTACCTGGGGAGGCAGAGCCTCCAGGAGAGGTTCCCAGCCAGAGGCTAGGAACCAGAAATAGGTACGGGAATAACCCCAACACCCCAATACCCCAACACCCCAATACCCCCCCCACTCCCCTACCCCCCCACTCCCCACCTCCTCCCTCCCAATGGCAGCTCAAACCGGCTGTGCAGTGGGTGCAGACGGAGGATGGCCATTGGATTTTGCGGAATCTGGAGGATTTTACGTTTATGCAGGTGCCGGGGGCGGCGCGTCCGATTGTGGAGGCGCTGGGGCGGGAAGCTCCGGGGACGGTGGCGCGGCAATACGGGTTGGCCGCAACGGAGGTGCGATCGCTGTTGCAACAACTGGCGATGACGGGGATGGTGGTGGGTACCCATCCGCCGGAGCCTCCTAAGGGCAAGTTCAAACCGACGCAGTTGCTATTTTTTAAGCTCAGTCTGTGTAACCCCGATGGCTGGTTGACGCGGACCTTCCCCGCGATCGCATGGATTTGGAGCCGCCCCTTTGCCCTGAGTTTGGCGGGCTTTTTAGCAGTGTGTGCCGTGGTGGGCATGGCCCAGAGCCAAGCCATCCTCTATATGGGCATGAACCTGTGGCAAGCGATGGGGCCGGGGGTATTTCTGCCCTTTGGGCTGTTGGCGATGACGGTGGTGACGATCCATGAGCTGGGCCATGCCTACACGCTGAAGCACTATGGCGGCATTGTGCCGGAGGTGGGGCTGTTGTTTATGTGTCTGATGCCTGCGGCCTATACCAATACAACGGATCAGTATGCCCTGCCGAAGCGATCGCAGCGGGTGCTGGTGGTCGCGGCTGGGGTGCTGTGTCAGTTGACCATTGCTAGCCTTGCCTGGGTCCTGTGGAATCTTTCGGTTCCCGGCAGTTGGTTAGCCGTGGCTAGTTACCTTCTGTTAGTTGCAGCCCTCTTTACCGTGGCCCTGAACCTGAATCCCTTGGCCCGCTTCGATGGCTATTACCTACTGATTGCCTTGACGGGGGTCAACAATCTGCGATCGCGCTCCTTCGCCTTCTACAAATGTCTACTACTGCGCCACCCCTGCCAGGAACCCGCCGCCATCCGCTGGATCCTCGCCCTCTACGCCCCGGTGAGTTTCATCTATTTATTACTGGTCTTTGGCCATTTGTTCCTCTGGCTCAGCCAGTGGGTGTTGCTGAATGCTCCCTTTCTCACCCTGGGGCTACTGGCCCTGTGGGCGGTGTATTACTACTGGCCGGAAGGGAGGATGAAGGGTGGAGGGTGAAGGGTGAAGGGAACCAAGAATTCAAAATTCAAACTTTCCAACACCCCATCACCCCATCACCCCATCACCCCATCCAGTTCCCCAATATCGGTCGGTCACCCACCGGGCAACCATCCTTCGACTCCGCTCAGGACAGGCCCTATGCCCTCCGGGCAGGCTCCGCCAACGACTTGGCTCAGGGCAAGCAAGGGATTGCCCCTACGGAAAACAGGGGAGGCAGAGCCTCCGGCGGAGGTACCCAGGCAGAGCCAGGGCACCAGAAATCACCCCATCACCCCATCACCCCATCACCCCATCACCCCCACTCCCCCACCATGACAACCTCCCCCACTCGCCTCCGAGCCGTACCCCCCGTTGCACCGTCTGCCGCTCCCGCTGCGCCGCCAACCTCTGGGCCAGAGGCGGCTCCGGTTGCGCCGTCTCAAGGGACTGACCCAGTGCCCAATCGAGGGTCGGGGCGGCGATCGCTGCTACTGATCGCCGCTGTGGTGGGCCTGGGGGGAATGAGCTTGATTCCCCTGCCCCATCGCATCAATGGACCGGGAGAGGTGATTGCCACGGAGGAGGCATTTGAGAAAATCTCGATGCCCGCCTCTGGGGGCACGATTACGGCGGTACAGATTAGTACCAACCAAGGGGTCACCCCGGACACCCCCTTGGTGCAGCTCCAAATTGACACCCTGGAGAGCCAACTCAGCCATGCCCAGCAGCAACAAACCCAAGCCTTGGCCGCCTTGGAAAGTCGTCGTCAGCAGATATTGCAGCGGCGATCGGAGTTGAATGAAGCCCTGGCCCAGCAGCGCAGCGCCCAAGGGGAGGTGGCCCGACTTCAGCAGGATTTGCAAGGGGGAATGCCGGAGGTGCAGGGCTGGCAAGGGGAAATTGCGGCCCTGCAAGCGGAAATTACGGGCTTGCAAGCCACCCTCGATAGTGTGACCCAGCACCAGCAGGAGGTCTTACCGGCGGTGGAAGCGGGGGCGATCGCCCGTAATCACCTCAGGGAATTGCAGGCCCAAGCCACCCAACTGGAAAACCAAATCGCCCAAAAGCAGGGCCAAATCAGTGCCAAGCAGGCCCAAATTGCTGCCCTGTACCACCAGCGGCGCACCACCCTGGTGCAGGCGGAAGCGGCCCTGGGGGAGCGCCAAGCCCGACAGCAAACGGTGAACCAGGGCATTCAGTCGGCCCTGGAAGAATACGGCGTTCAGGAACAGTTGGCCCTGACCCAGCTAGGGGAGGTGGCCCGCCTAGAGACTCGCCTAGGCCAGTACCAAACCCTGCACCCCACGATTACGGGCACGGTCATTACCCCCCAGCAGGAAATCGATGCCCTGCGGGGCCGCTACCTGGAGCCCGGTCAACCGATTCTGGAGGTGATGAACCCGGAGCAATTGACGGTAGATGTGTGGGTGCGTCAGGAGGATCGGGATTTGTTGGCTGCGGGGATGGCGGCGGAGTTTCGGCCCCAGTCGGCCCGCTGGGAGAGCTATCCGGCGGTGGTGGAGACGATCGCGGCCCGCACGGAATTCAATGAGGCGGAGCAAAAACCGATGGTGCGGGTGACGCTGCGGTTGGAGAGTCCTGACCACACGCTACAACTGCGGGCTACGGGCACGGCTCGGATTGCGACGGGGACGTTGCCGATCTATCGCAAGGTGAGCCGGGAATTCCTCAAAATTGTGCCTTTGCAGAAGCTATGGGCGTTTTAACGAGCGGTTACAGACTCCGTAAGTCTTTCAGACAGGCTCCGCCAACGTGTCAGCGTCTCCCAAAGGGAGAAAACCCGTCCGTCACCCCTCCGTAAGATAAATGCGCCTATCTACTTATTTCATTTTTCAATTTTGGTAATTCACTCAAGAAATTTGGTTGCTCTGCCGCACACTAGGTTCAATCAGGGTTAAGGGAAAATATTTGATATGGCACAGGTCAATGGAAGCATTGTTGTTGGATCCCTTGATTCCAGCGATGGCTCTATCGATGCACGCCACTGGCCACCGAGGGGGATGGGAATTGCGATCGCAGGTGGCCTCCTGATGGCGATCGCGGTTCCCCAGCCTCTCCTGGCCCAAGTCATTCCACCCCCGCCCGATCTACCGTCCCAGGAGGTAACGCCACCGCGATCGCCGGACTTTGATCGGTTACCCGTTCTGCCGGAAGACTCGGAAGAGTTACCCTCCCTAGAGGATCTATTCCCCTCCCTGCCTGACGCTCCTGATTCTCCTGACCAGACTGCCCCACCACCGCCGCCTGGGGTGTCGTCTATTCGATTTACCAATTTTCGTCTTCAGGGTAGCCAATCCTTTGACGATGAGGCTCTGACAACGGCGATTCGAGATCGGGTCACCTTGCCCCGCGATCGCCCTGCTTCTAGTCCTGAGCTAGAGCTAATTTTACAGGCCACCTACAGGTTCTATCGCGAAGAGGGCAGGCTGCTCTCAGTCCTGAACTTTATTGGTGTAGATGGGGAGGGGGTTGCGGTCTTGGAGGTTGTGGAATGGGAGATCGCGGATATTGAAGTCACGGGACTCCGGCGGTTGCAATCGGGATATGTGGCTTCCCGCCTAGCCCTAGGTACGGGTGTGCCGCTGAATCTCACGGAAGTAGAAAATGCCCTGCGGCTGCTCCAGAGCGATCCACTGATTGAGAATTTTGATGCCCAGCTTGTGGAAGGGCTACCAGGGGAAACCGCTACCCTCAGAATTGATGTGACGGAGGCCCCGTCCCTCAGTAGCAACTTCAGTCTCAATAACAATCGCTCCCCCAGTGTTGGCCCGACCCAGCGGGGCATCCAAGTCCAGGAGGGCAATCTCCTGGGCTTGGGCGACAGTCTGCGCCTGGGCTATAACGGCACCGATGGCAGCACCAGCTTCTCCCTGGGCTATACCCTGCCCCTCAGCCCCCGCAACACCACCCTCAGCTTCAGCTATGCCACCAGTGACAGCCGCATTATTCAGCCCCCCTTTGATTTCCTGGATATTCGCTCGACGGCGCGCTACTACGATCTGACGCTGCGCCATCCCCTGGTCCAAACCCCTCGGCAGGAGGTAGCCCTGGGGCTGACCCTTTCTCGCTGGGAAACGGAGAGTAGCTTTTTAGAAGGGGTGTTGGGGCGGGGGGTGCCATTGCCGTCTTTGGGCAGTGATGAGCAGGGCCGCACTCGGCTATCGGTGGTGCGCCTCTTTCAGGAGGGCACTTGGCGGGGCACGGGGCGGGTTTTGGCACTGCGATCGCAGTTCAACCTAGGGCTAGATGCCTTTGATGCCACGATTAACCCGGATCCCCAAGCCCCCGATGGTCGCTTTTTTAGTTGGCAGGGCCAGGGACAATACATCCAGCTCCTAGCCCCCGATACCCTGCTGATCCTGCGGGGGTCGGTGCAATGGGGCGATCGGCCCCTAGTGCCTCTGGAGCAATTCGCCCTCGGCGGTGTGGGCACCGTCCGAGGCTATCGCCGTGATGCCATCACCGCCGACAACGGCCTCTTTTTCTCCGCCGAAACCCAAATCCCGCTGCTGCGGGTACCGGAACTGGGCAACGGCATCTTGCATCTTGCTCCTTTCTTCGACATTGGCTACGCCTGGAACCAAAGCTCTGCCCGCCCTACCCTCAGCACCCCGGCCTCGGTAGGTCTGGGCCTCCGCTGGCAATCTACCGGCGTCAACGCCAACCTGGACTGGGGCCTCCCCCTCACCCAAACCCAGTTCGGCACCTCCAACCTCCGCGACAGCACCCTCCGCCTCTCCATCAACATCAACCCCTTTGTCAATTAGATTTGAGGCATTACGGTACCCCTGGTCTCCTATGGTGCAGGCTGCTCCCCAAATCACCACCATTGTGTCTCCCACCTTTCCGGAGCTAGGGCTAACCTTGGCCCAGATCCTGCAAGGAATTCAGCCCTACCCACAACAGACATCAGGGCAAACCCATACTCGGATTAATCCACTGAAATCTGGGCCACTTGCTCAGGGGACAACTGCATCAGGGCCGTCACCGCCGCCAGCGTCATTCCCTGGGCCATGAGAGCCTGCGCGGTTTGTAAGACCTGGGTCTGCGCGGCTTCCTTGGCTTGCCGTTCCTGTTCTTTGGCCTGCCGTTCCTGTTCCTTAGCCTGCCGTTCTTGGGCCTGGGCCTGCTCTGCCCGTTCTGTGTCAGTCCAGAGCCAATTGCCCTCGAGATCGCACCAGCGCAGCCAATGGCTGGGAATGCCTTCAAAGGTGCCAGACCAGATACCCAACCCCACCTTTAAGTCCGGGAGCCAAATCTGAGGGGCATCCTCGGCTAGGGGATGTTCTTGGTACTGCCCTGCGAGCAGTTGGAAGTAGCGCAGGTGTTGGGTTCTGCGATCGTAGGTGATGTAGTGGGGCACCCGTAACTGCTGCTCATAGACGGTAAATTTACCGGGGGGCTGCTCGGCGGGCGCTGGATTGGGTGGTTCGTCAGAGGGGAGCGCCTCATTGCTGCGATAGAACCGCCCCAAGTCTTCTTTTTCAGTGCCGGGGGAGAGGAATTCCACCACCACATGGGGATTTTGCCCTTCCTGCCAGGTGACGTAGCTGTGGCGCAGTTCCCGCCGTTCGTACAGCCTGGGGACACCCACCGCCAGAAACCAGTCGGGGCGCTTGTGCCAGAGGGGGTGATGAACGTTGTAGTAAAGGTTGAGGTCGGAGGCGGCATACCAGTTGTCGCGGCTATAGTCCGCCAGGGCCAGGGTGCGGCTTAGCAGTTGGGGTTGTAAGTCATGAAATTCGTCTGGCAACCCAGGTTCCTCTGGCCACTCACTGGGCAGATCATACATGGTGGGCAGGGTCTCGCGCGGCGGGCGCGGGGGGCTGCTTTGGGGGATGGCGTGACCAGTGGCGGAGGTCATGGTTGGGGGAGCAGGCATCGGCAACGGTGTCCCCATTTTACCGAGGGTGATGCAGATGGGGGTTGATCCCACTGCTGCGAGGAACCCGTGCCCTTCCTGGTGCCCTGGCTCTGCCTGGGTACCCTCGCCGGGGGCTCTGCCTCCATTTTGGTGCCACCATCACCCACGCTATTTGCTTGTCACTCAATCTTTGCTTGCCACTCAACTAAGGCTGCTGGACAGTGCCCACCTTACTTCACGAACACTTTATTTGCATGAATTTTCTTCAAAACAAAGTTAACTTGCATAAAAATACGGAAGCTTAAATGAGTTTAGTAGTAGAACAAGGTCTATCCCCAGTAATTCTACTGGTAGATCTCACTAACAAAGGGCTAAGTATCAGGCCGCTGCCCCCAGGGAACCGGTTCCTGTAAGTCCTCAGCATAGACTGGCAACCCCCAATTGGACTCAAACGATGCTCTACCCACTGACCCATCGTTACAGCAACAATAACCACCTATGGATTAGCCCTCTTGCTCTGACCTGTGGCTTGTTGCTGGGGGGATTAATCAACCCAATAGCTGCCACCGCCCAAATTATCCCGGATGGCACCTTAGGGCCAGAGCAATCCACCCTCAACACTGGCACTGTCAATGGCCTACCCGCTGACCTGATCCAGGGAGGCGCAATTCGCGGCGACAACCTCTTCCACAGCTTTACTGAGTTCAATGTCGGCGACTCCCAGCGGGTCTACTTTGCCCACCCCGATACCGTCAGCCGCATCATCGGTCGCGTCACTGGCAACAATGCTTCCTTTATCAACGGCACCCTGGGAGTCATCGGCAGTGCCGATTTGTTTCTTTTCAACCCCAACGGTGTTGTCTTTGGTCCCAATGCCCACCTGGATATCCAAGGTTCCTTTCTGGGGAGTACTGCCAATAGTCTGGACTGGGGCAGTGGTCTTGAATTCAGCCCCACCGACTCCGAGGCTCCAACTTTACTAGCTATCTACCTTCCCGTCAGCCTTACCTACCACCAAGGGAACCATAACCTCTGGCTCAATTTGTTCAATCAAGGTGATCCTAGCTTTGATCTACGGGCGTTCATCGTACTAGCGGCTATCAAGAATCCGTCATTCGTTTTAGTTATCCCGCAGGGTGGAGATGAAAGGATAGGTGTTAACCCTATAGCTGGCGTTGAAGCAATTGCTATGTTGCTTGAACAAGAAGGAGTTAGATTTGGAGACCAACGCTCTGATCAAGATGATCTCATATTGGGAGATCTGCCCCAGAGATTTCTTCAAGAGATAATCACTGGACGTTGTAGGACATCACCAGCACAGCCTAGCTTCACAATTACCGGGCCAGGGGGACTCGCGCCCGGAATCGATGCGACCCTCAGCTTGAATGATATCCAGGTGCCGCCAACCCCTTGGCCGGGTGAGCACGCCCCGGAGCCCACCATGGTTTCCGATATTGGAACCACTCGCGGCCCTGCCACCCACCTTCCTCAAGGTTGCTAGGGTGCCGGTGAAGTTGGCTCTACTCGATGCGATCGCTATGGTGCGATCGCCGCCGACAACAGCCTCCTTGTTTCTCCAGCAACATCCACATCAACCTCCTCTGATGTCATCAACCTTCCTTTACGCAAATTTCATCTGTATAAAATTCCTATGAAGTTACCAAGAAGCTGCGTAGAATCCCTTGCTATTCTCAGAGATAGGCATAGATTTATTAAAGATACCGTGCATCTCCGAGGTAAATACTGATGACTATTATTCGTGGGCTGGCTCTGACGTTAGTAACTGCGACTGCTATTTCATCTCTGACCGTAGTATTTACTACAGAAATTGTAAGCGCTCAGAATACTACTGGCAGTACGCACAATACTGGCAGTAGTAGTACGGGGAGTTCTGCCTCCATTGATGACTTACTTAATCCAACGGACGGAGCGAGTCTGGTTACAGACTCTGTAACAGATTTTTCTAACACTCAGAACTATAAGCGGTGGTTTTATCTATTTGGAGGTCAAGAGGAACCTATAGAAATAGTTCCAGCCTTGGGTGGTCAGTGGAACGCACCTGACGGGAGTATTCTGACCGCGACAGGCGGAACTCTTAAAGCCGACTCACCTACATCTTTAGTACGACGATGGGTCAGTAACATTACTGGTGAAATTATTTTATCTAACATTTTGACTGCTGATGCCTTTGCTGACATCCGACAGCAGATTGTCTGGAATAGCCAAGAGCAGGGCTCCCAAGAGATCATATCCATTAATGGCATGAATGGAACTGGAGAAACTGGCACTCAGCAATCCCTTTATGTTCAAGCAGGTGACTCCATAGACATTATTGTTTCTTCCCTCAACAGTGAGGTGGACATCACCTTTGGGAATTGGAATCGAATTGAAAGCATGTCGGTAGGTGGTTTATCTTATATTGACAGTAAAGAAGGGGTATTACAAATTCCAATTATATTAGATTGTGAGAATGTGATTATGCCTTATCAGTTTAATGGAATTGCAGCCTCGTTGATTGGTGCTAATACTCGTTCTCTACCCGGCATTATTGGCATTGATGAACAAGGCAATTATATAGGTCGCGGCCAACAAATAAAGGCAGGTGCAAGTGCGATTCCCAATGGTACTCCTTTGGCATTTGATTCTTGGACAAGGTGTGGAATTAATATCCAATATACTGGATTAAATATTCCTGCAACTAATGCTTGGTATCGAATTGCCGGAACTGCAAGTGAGTGGATATCAGGTTCTATTGTTAATAACGTTCTTGCCTTACCAGTACCTACAACACCTTTAGGATATGGTGTGCAGCACATTGGAATCCGATTGGAAGATGTTATTCAGGAGGCATATAGGGCTTATACAGAGAAACTTTACTGGGATCCAGAAAGAGGTACCGATGTGGAAGTTCCTAATCGAGGGGATGTTGTTATTGCGGATCACTCTCCTGGTTCATTTGTGCATCGCTCTCCTACAATAGCAAACTCACCGGTCATGGAGGCTAAATATGCAGCTATATCAGGCCAAGATGCAGATGCAATGAATGATTACATTAAACAACTTTTAGGAGAACCATATCTTGATAATGCTCCTTGTCCCAGAGTAAATACTTTTGCGGAGCTGCTGGATATACTCAATCAGTGTTTCATTACACCTGCTGAGGAGAAGGGCTATGAGGGTGAAAAATACACTGCTGCGGGATTGCTTGAGCGAGCTGCCGAAGAGGTTGGTGCTGGTTATGGTCGCTATCGAGGATTCATTCCCAACAAATTTGAAGTTGGCGATACCTCAATTGAGAATCTGATTAAACAAGGTAACTATAATGCGGAAAGCCTTGAAATTCGCCAGGTCATTGATCCAGATGGCAATGTTTTCTCAGTAAATCCTACGACGGTTTCCGTGATTACACCTTGGTTGCTGTTCGGTTATGCCAGTGGTGAAATCATTCCTTCTGCTCAATGGATTCAGGGGATTCTGGAGTCGGTTAGTGGATTTGTCCTCGTGGATCCGAACAAAAATACACTTGGTTATTTGTCCAGCACTCTGGATCTCTCTGATTTGCAGAATAATCCTGAACTTCAGCTTGAGTTTCAACTATTTGATAGCCTTCCTAGGAATTCACTGTTTCAGAATATTGCTGGAGCATCCTTAAACAAAACGGATTACGTTACGGACTCTACAAAGGGAATTCCAATCTATGGCCCTAATTGCCCTGAGCCCGATCCTGTTGAAAGTGTGTTTCAGTTTCATGTGCCAAACAGAATTGAAAATCAGGGGGGATATAGTCTGTGGATTTTTGGTAAGAACAGGAACTCAAAAGTAGTTGTGGGTAGCGAGAATGGAGCAAAGCTGATTTACCCTGGCTGTGATGGCTACGTAGTTGTAGATCCAGTCAATATTCCTGAACCATCACTAGGGCTAGGGCTCTTTGCCTCTCTGCTAGGTCTGGGACTGATTGGCAAGAAAAAGTATTTGAGTCAAGACTAGAATTATGGCGAGGATTGAAAAACTGAGATTTATCCTTGTGAGGAGAGATTCAGCTTAGCATAATCGCCATCCTGTTTAAATATTTTTTGTGTTAGGGACATCTACAAGTGGTGCGTGACAATGTTTATTCCAATTAATGCGCCAGGTTCTAGACTGGTATCTGTTTCCTTTGTTTGCAGTTGTTTACTAGGATTGGGCGTCGGGGTGTCTGAGGCAACTGCCCAAATTCTTCCTGACGCTACTCTAGTAGGGCCAGAGTTATCAAGTCCCATCAATGGACTTATTAATGCTCAACCCGCCATCGTGATTGAGGGTGGTGCAATTCGAGGAGCCAATCTTCTGCACAGTTTTACAGAGTTTAATGTTGGTGCTGGTCAGCGTGTTTATTTTGATCATGATAATACTATCAGTCATATTATTGCCCGTGTTACGGGTGGTAATGCTTCCAACATTAATGGGGTTTTAGGAGTATCTAGCAATGGCTTTACTGGTAGTGCTGATTTATTCTTAATTAATCCCAATGGAATTGTGTTTGGACCTAATGCAGCTTTAGATTTGGGAGGTTCTTTCATTGCTAGTACTGCGGAAAGTGTGATATTTGATAACGGAGAAGTCTTCTCTAGTGCATCTCCAGATGTTCCACTTCTGACGATTAATCTTCCTGTTTCCCTCCAATTTGGGAATAGGGCTGAAAGCATCCAGGTTAATGGAGTACAAGTTGGGTTTAATATTTTTCCCAGGTTGGCTGTTGATTTTGATCGCACGCTTGCTCTAATTGGTGGTGATCTTGAGATAAGGTCTGGTGATATTAGTGCAACCCATGGCCAAATTGCTCTAGGTAGTGTTGCTCCTCAAAGTATTGTCAATTTAACTGCGGTTCCTACAGGTTGGATTTTTGATTATAGTGATACATCAAGTTTTCAAGATATTCGTCTTTCTCAAGGTGGCGCGATTGTTTCTAGCGGTGGCAATATACAAGTTCAAGCTAGAAACTTGATTATAGAAGAGCAGGCTTACTTTGATTTGAGTCCCACACCCGCTCAAGCATCTGGCAGTCTCGTGATTGAAACCTCTGAATCTGTTCAGTTACGTGACAGTGGAACAGAGTTATTTTTGGAGAATTTGGGACTTGCTCAAGACGTAGGATTCATCGAAATTAGAACTGGCAGCTTGCTGCTAGATCCCGGCACATCTATTCGTAGCACAACATCTGGTAATGGTCGAGCCGGAGATGTCAATATATATGCTCAAAATATTGATTTGTCTGACAGTCAAATTCGCTCGGAATCTCTTCCGAGTTCTACCCGAGAGGCAGGGAACATCAATTTGTTCTCGCAGAACTTAAGTTTGCAATTTGGATCCAGAATTTCAGCCGCTACTGCTAGTCCGGCAGCAGGAGGAAATATTACTGTGCGTCCGCTGCAAACTGGTGCCCCTTCTGCGATTATGGTTGACAGCGTGAGCCAGATAAATAGCAAGACTGTTGCGGCGGGGATTGCAGGCAATATTGTCCTGGAGGCCACCACAGTTAGGCTGGACAATCAGGGCCGGATTACTGCGGAAGAAACCACCAATAGCCAGGGGGGCAGTATTCGGCTGGAGAATGTGGGTACATTGAGCCTGTTGAATAACAGTCGCATTACCACTGAGGCTGTAGATGGTCAGGGGGGCACGATTGATATTGGGGCGGGGGGAACCGTTCGCATTGATACCGGTAGCCGGATTACGTCAGAAGCAACAGGAGCCGGGTCAGCGGGGGGAATTCAACTGCGGACTGCCGGAGAGCTGCGATTGACTAACAATGCGGCCATCACAGTGAGCACCGCAGGGGCAGGGGTGGCTGGAAATTTGGATGTTCGAGCAGGCAGCATCAATTTAATTCAACAAGGCCGTATTCAAGCCTTCACAAATTCAGGGCTGGGGGGCAATCTTGAATTCAGAGTCCCCGGCAATATCATCATGCGCTTCAACAGTGAAATCACCACGGAAGCACTGGGCACTGGGGATGGGGGCAACATTGGCTTCTTTGTAGGCGGGTCGATTTTGGCTCCCGTTTTAAGTGAGAACAATGATGTGGTCGCCAGTGCCATATCGGGGCAAGGAGGTCGTATTTATGGCGATGTGCGGGGGGTGATTCTCTTCTTTAATGACTTTCAAGGTGTTCGCACCCCAGAAAATGACTTTACGGCTACCTCAGAACAGGGGCTAGACGGCAGCGTTGATGTGGAATTTTCTGAACGTCCTGAAGACGAAAGTCTGCCAGAGGACTTCCTAGGGGAGGAGATTGCCGATCGCTGTGCCGCAGGGGTGGCCCAGTCCCCAGAGCGTCGCCGCCGCCAGAGCACCTTCATCATTACCGGACAGGGGGGTGTTGCCCCTGGGGTAGAGGGGGCGTTGAGTCCAGATGGGGTGCGAGTTCCCCTCAGCCCCTGGCCCGATGCTGATATCCCTGCCGAGAATTCCGAAGCACCGTTAGGTGTGGATAGCAGCCAACGCCCTATCCACACCGCCGCAGCCTGTCATCGTCCCGGATAGATAGATTAACCCTGCCCTTAGGGACGTGCGATTAAATCACATCCCCAGCTCGCTACCCCCATATCGGTCACCCGCCCAGCGGGCAAGCATCCTATGCCCTCCGGGCAGGCTCTGCTAACGACTCCGCCGCTCAGGACAGGCAAGGGATTGCCCCTACGGATATGGAAATCCCTGATCGCTCACTGCATCTACCGCATCTACCATGACCCTACCCTTGCGCCGCTCCCTGCGTCTTTGCCTATGGCTGATTTTGGGCCTGCTGCTCACCCTGCTGTGGAGCAGTGGGGGCAGCTTTATCCCCGCCCCGGCCCAAACCGCCCCCCCACCCCTCTACCAAGCAGGGGAAGATGCCTATGAGCAGGGGGACTATGAAGGCGCGATCGCACATTGGGAAACCCTACTGGCCGAAACCCAGGAGATTCCCCAGCGGGCCTCCCTGCTCAATAACCTCTCCCTGGCCCATCAAAACCTTCAGAATTGGGATGCAGCTCAACAGGCCATCCTCCAGAGCCTAGAGAGTCTGGGCTGGGAGGAGACCCGCAGCAACCGTACCCCCCAGCGGACATCCTTAGCCCTAGGCCGCAGCCTAGATGTCTATGGCCAATGGTGGGAACGCCAGGGTCAGACCGAGACAGCCCTGGGGCTATGGCAACAGGCAGAGCAACAGTACCGCCAGCACCTTAACCAGCCCAGCGCCCTAGAAGATTGGGTCAGAAACCAGCTCTATCAGGCCCGTGCCCTGCAATATCTGGGTCGTCATCTCGATGCCCAATCCCGGCTCACCGGTCTGTACCAAGCCATCCAGACCGAGCCCGATCGCCTGACCCCAGCCCTGCGGGTAGACTTAGCCATTGATTTAGGGCGCACCTTGCGCTTGATTGGCACCCTCGACAGTTCCCCAGACACCCTATCAGCCCTAGGGGTTTTACAAGCGGCTCAGGTACTGGCCCAGCAGCAAGCCCCCGATCGCCTCAGTGCCCTCCATCTAGAACTGGGAAATGTCTATCGAAGCATCGCCGAGCGCAACCTGGCCATCCAGGATAAGCCCAGAGCGCTAGAGAATCGGAACCGGGCGATCGCCGCCTATGACCAGGCCGTTGCCATGGCTTCCACACCGCTCCAGGGACTACAAGCCCAACTTAACTCCCTCAGTTTTATGGCTAAACACCTGCATCGGGCTACAGATATAGCCCCCGAACCGGAGGACCTAACTACCCTGGTGCGCCAGATTTATCCCCAGATCCAAGCCCTGCCGAGCCAAGATCGCCCCAGCATCGCCGCCCGCATCCACTTTGCCCACCACCTGATTCCCCTGCTCCAGACCCATCCCAGTCTGCCGCCCAGCCGCGCCGACCTAGTCCAACTGATCAGGACTGCCGTCGCCGCCGCCCAGGAACAGAACGATCGCCGCCTCTACAGCGAAGCCACTGGCATCCTGGGTCGCCTCTACGAAACCGCAGCCCCCACCCCCCAACACCTAGCGGATGCCTTCCGCGCCACCGATGTTGCCCTCACCACCGCCCAAGCCATTCACCGCCCTGAACTCACCTACCGCTGGCTCTGGCAACTGGGCAAAATTCAGGAAAAACAAGGGGAACGGGAAAGTGCGATCGCGGCCTACACCGCCGCCGTCGAAACCATCCAATCCCTCCGTCGCGACCTGGTCATCCTCAACCCCGATGTCCAGTTCTCCTTCCGCGACGACATCGAACCCGTCTACCGCGAACTCGCCGACCTCCTCCTCAAGGCCGACCAGCCCACCCAACCCTCTTTGAGGAACGCCCGTCAGGTGATCGACTCTCTGCAAACCCTGGAGGTGGAAAACTATCTGCGTCAATCCTGTAGCATCGCCAGCCTAGAGGCCGTGGATCGAGTGATTGATCAATTTGACTCCGCCGCTTTCCTGTACTCCATTGTCCTAGGAGATCGCCTAGAGGTGATTCTCAAACTACCCCATCAAGATCAACTCCTCAGCCACCAGACCTACCAATCTCCCGCCTGGTTTGAAACGCAGATTAAACAACTCAGAGGGGCTGTAGAGGGGCCTGCCTTCTCTGACGACACCCTGCAATTGACTAAAGCCGCCTATAGCTGGTTCGTGGAGCCCTTTGAAGCTGCTCTAGAAGAACAAGGGGTGACTACACTGGTGTTTGTTTTGGATGGAGTCTTGCGGGATATTCCTGTAGCGGCCCTCTTTGATGGAGAGCAATTCCTGATTCAAAAACCCTATGCGATCGCCCTATCCCCTGGGTTGCAACTGCTCAGTCCCCAACCCATGCAAGAAAAGGACATCAGTTCAGTGGTCATGGGTCTCTCAGAGCAACGCGGCGACCTACCTACACACCGTGACTTCCCGGCTCTTCGACATGTCATTACCGAAGTTGAAAGTATTCAATCAACGATACCTTTGGCCAAAGTCTTTTTGAATCAAGCCTTTACCAGCGACACATTGAGAGATGTGGTCGTCACTGATAATAGTCCCATCCTGCATATTGCCACCCACGGACAATTTTATGCCGATCTGGAAAAGACCTTTATCCTCGCCTGGGATAAACCAGTCAATATCAGGGAATTGGGAGATATTCTCCGACCTCGGGATCAGAACAGTCCTGACCCAATTGAGCTAATGATTCTCAGTGCCTGTCAAACGATGCAAGGTGGTGGGCAGGCCGCCCTTGGATTAGCGGGTTTAGCCCTGCAAGCGGGGGCCAGAGGAACAATCGCCTCTCAGTGGATAGTTGATGACCGAGCCACTAGTAACTTGATGGCCACCTTTTATCACATCCTGGCAACAGAAAAGGTGACCAAGTCAGAAGCCCTGCGTCGGGCTCAGGTCACCCTATTGGAAGCAGGACGGCCACCCTATTTTTGGGCAGCGTTCATCAGCCTGGGGAACTGGCTATAGCGTCCCAACCGCACCATGGTTTACGACCCCGATCGACATAGACGGCGATCGCTGCGATTGCGGCATCACGACTACAGCACTGCTGGAGCCTACTTCATCACGCTCTGTATCCAGAGCCGCTCCTGTTTGCTGGGGAAAATAGGCCAGGGGCACATGCAGTTGAATCCTGCGGGTTTTATGGTGGAGGAAATCTGGCGATCGCTGCCCCAACGATTTGACCATGTTGATCTGGATGCGTTTGTGGTTATGCCCAACCACATGCACGGCATTCTGGTGTTAACAGAGGGGTTGGACTCCGCTGCGACCAGGGCAGGCACAAGACCTGCCCCTACGGATCTGGGTGTTGTCGGAACAAACACAGAACCTGCCCCCATGGATCCGCCATCATCCAGACCCGATCTGGACTCCGTTGATACCAGGGCAGGCACAAGACCTGCCCCTACGGTTGTCACCAGGGCAGGCACAAGACCTGTCCCTACGGGTTTGGGTACCGATCGGCCACAAACGAGGGTGCCATTAGGGACGGTGGTGGGCGTGTTCAAATCCCTAACCACCCACCAGTACACCAAAGGCGTTAAAGACCAAAACTGGATCCCTTTTCAAAAACGGCTCTGGCAACGCAACTATTACGAACACATCATTCGGACCCCTGCCGACCTAGATAGAATCCGCACCTACATTCACAACAACCCCAAATCCTGGGAAACCGACCAACTCCACCCCCGCATCCCGTAGGGGCACCCCTTGTAGGTGCCCGGTGCGCGGGTGAGCAATTTTCACCCCCACATCCCATTGGCCAAACCCAACCAAATTCGGTAGGGGCACCCCTTGTGGGTGCCCGGTGCGCGGGTGACCAATTATGACCACAACATCCCGTTGGCCATCCCACCCCGCATCCCGTAGGGGTACCCCTTGTGGGTGCCCGGTGCGCGGGTGATCTGTGTGCGGCTAATTCAATCCATCACCTGGCAACAATCCAGAAAAGGCTGCTCCGCAAAAATTTCCAACCCATAACTCGCCAGCAACCCACGCCATGCCGCCAAAACCTCAGCATTATTAGGCTCAGACCTGCGTAAAACCGCCAATTCATTCAGCGCCTCATACCAGAACCCCTCCTCCCCATACCGCTGCGCCCTCTCCAATGGAGGTAACCCATCCATTTGCGCCAAAACCCCAGGTTCCACAGGTTGATACTGCACCAGGCCCCCAGATCGAGGATTACCAGAACGCCCCGGGCCAGTAGTCACCATCACCTCAGCAATCCAGGTATAGGTGAGACCGGGCTCCAAAGCATAATCCAGTTCTATGGAGATCAGCCCCGCTTCTGTGGGCATAGGAAAATCCTGCTCCGCAACTAGATGATAATTCCGCATCACCTGAAGCTTCAGGATCATTCCAGGGTCGTAACCATCGGGAACATAGATCCAAAACTGAGGCCGGCTGTCACTGCCATAGGCCAGGATGGCATCAGATGCCTCAACACAGTCTTCCCCCTCAGAGAAAGTACCGGTGCCAGGTACCATCGCCACCATCAAGCTAGAACACGGAGCCCGCCCCCCACCGGAGCTTCTAGGAGGGGGATTGCCAGAGTCACTTAAGGGATCACTAATGCGTAAACCTTGGGGAACAGGGCTTACTTGTAAACCGTGAGTACTATACGCTAAGCCATCTGAAAATGATTGCTCCTTTACAGCCCCTTGGCTGGACAGATCCAGAAATGGGATGCTACTGAATTGCACCTCCCCTAAAACACTGAATGGCCCATGAAACAGCAAAATTCCAGATAAGAGTATCGACGAGCTATGCATGGTAAAGCACCCTTTTGATTTATTTCAGTCTCAGCTTGTGAAAACCCAGGGGAATACTAAATCCTAAGATTAAGTACATCGACATGATCAGTCCATAGGGCAACCAAATGCCTTGTAAGAACAACAGATAGTAAATCCCCTGAAACGCCAAGAGTTGAACCAAGAATAAAGTCATTCCTTGCTTGGTGTTTCTGTCAAGGAGAAGTGACACTGTTGCCACCACAGCCCAGATCAAAGTCCACAGTATTTTGACTAACGGCGATGCCCCTCGTATTAACGGCCTGTCATCTAGGACAGCACTAATAATCTGACTGGCCATTTGAGCATGGAGCGCAATGCCGGGACTACCATAAGTCCTATCTAATTCATAGGGAGTCCAATTGACATCTGTAGAGTCAGACTCAGAGTCTTCTGAGCTAGAGGCTAAGCCTATCATTAATATCTTGTCCTCAAATAATTTTGGTTCCTGAGCGATAGCGCTACCGTTGAGAACAGTCGTTAGCTCAACGCTACGGGGAGGATGAGCCCGATAATTAACCAGTAGTTGATATCCCAAGGCATCGTCGAGAGGCAACTGGTAACCACCTGTATTGTGAGTCAGTTTTGGCATGGGCACATTACCAATACTGACAATTCTTGCCAAGGGATCACCACTATTGTATGAGTATCCTTCCGGTTCCAGATAGGCTGTTGCGACTTGAAGCGCTAGCGACCGACTAGTTGGACATATCTGCTTTGGACTCATACCCAGAGCCTGTCGTCGAATTACGTTGTCTGGGTCTAGAACAAAGGCATCACTAAAGCCTACGTTTTCAATAGGAAAATTTGAGGGCGGAGCTGTGCCAGTGACTTTGGCAATCGTGTCACCCATCTCACAAACCATGAAAACATTGTCTATGGAATCCAGTGCCGTCAACAGTTGTTCACTCAACTGATGATCCCTAAAGATGGAAGTAGCCAAAACCCTGGGGGGATAGTCCCCGGCTTGACGGATAATTTCCGCGATCGCATCATCGGCCAATGATCCTTGCATATCCATTTTTAAAGACTCCTGATACCGCTTATCAGCCTCATTCACGGTGATCAGCAAAAACCGCCCATCTGGCCCCTCAGCCGGTCGTAACCGCATGAAATGGTCATAGGCATTCAGCTCCATAGCCTGAAATAGCCCCAGGGATTGTAACCCTGTCAGGATTGCAGTCAGGACAACACTGATCAACGCAGCCCTAAAAACCGCTTTGCGATAAGAAAAAGCTCGTACCGGCGGGGGCTCTGGTTTTGGTATTACGTCTGGACTTACAGCCGGATCAAACACATTGCTCGCAGCCTGATCACCAAACACATTGCCCGCGATGCGGCCTCCGGTGCGGAGTTGGTGCCAGGTGGGGGGAGGGGGAGCCGTGGGGTTTTGACAGAGAATGGGCAGACTGCTAGCGCAGGGGTACTCATTCTCCAGGATGCGAAGCTTCTTGCGGGCGTCGCGCACCGCCAGGTGCAGCGGCAGACCACTGCTGTAGGCCGGAAGCAGATTTTTCAGAAACTGTTGGGCGACCTGATCCGGGACCGGCTCCCGCATGACGATCAACTGAGGGATATTGAGCCGCTCCAGATCCCGCGCCAAGCCCAGGCCATCACAGGAGTTGAAAATGGCAATTTCCAGACTATTGGCAATCGCCTTTTGGAGTCCTTCCTTGAGATCCTGGAGAGGTAATTTCTCTTGATCATTGAGGCTAATGACGCCTTGCTCTCCCTCGGTGTGACTGTGACCGGCAAAAAAGAAGATATCCCAGGGCTGATCCCAGAGGGCATCGTGGAGTGCTGCGCGGGTGGGTTGGGGGAGGAAGCAGATCTCAGCGTCAGGAGAGAAGGTTTCTAGAAACGTGCGATCGCGCTCTACCTCAATGCCTTCACTGCCACCGAGCACTGCTAGAATCCTGACTTTCCCCTGTGGATTAACGCTCTGTGTTCGCGTCGTTAAAACTTGCTCTGAAACTGAGGCACTGAGGATAACTTCAGCCCCTGGATAACGATCCAGAAAATCCCACTCTTGCCAAGGCAACTGTCTTAACTGAGCACTATCGGTACGCAGCAAAATCCGAATCTGATCTTGAGGATTAAGCTGTTCTCGTAGACCATCACCGATGGGCTTAAAGGTGTCTGTTCGCAGCCAAGTTTGAAATTGTTCCTGAAGCTCCGTCGCGATTTGGCGACAGTCATCCTTTCGCGATTGGATAGAGCCACTAAGCTGAACGGTTTTAAGCGTCAGCTCACGATACGATATAGACAATCCACGGTAGCTCCCACGCCACTGGTCTAGTATTCTAAACAAAGGGCGATTGGCGGGCAAAAATCCTTTATCTCTAAAGGTGGGACGACGTTCCTCCTCCCCAATCTCCACCGAGACTTGCACTCCCTGATTTGGAGAATCCTGCTGGAGATCGAGAATAACAAGTTTAGCCATATCTAGATGGGGTGATGTGCCCTACAGGTGAAGTCAAGAGGATTCTGACTCAGATCATAAATTGTTCTTCAATAGAAACATCTTGGTAGATAATCTTGACACTGAATCGATCGCCGGAACTGCCATTAAACGTAAACTGCAAGAAGTCATTCTTAGACCGAGTTTGGGTTTGGAAGACCGGCTCCTTAACATCGTCAAGAAGAAGTAATTTCAACCCTGGAATTAGATAGGGATCCTGAGTCGGTGAGATCTTAACTCTAATCTCATAGCCTTCACTGGTTTGGGATCGTAGTCCGACCAAGAGCCGAACTTGATTGAAATCAGGCTCATCATCTAGGGTTAACAGTTTTCCACATTGAATGACTTCTGGCACCGATAAATTGGATGGTGGGACAACTTGGCGAAAAGCCATGGCTGGTTCCAGAGTGTCTGTATGCCAATCATCTAACAAACCTTCTATGATTTGCCAACCAGCTTCAACGGTACGATCGAGCCAGCGACTCAGATGGGCAATTGAATCGCTTTGGGTGGACAGTCTTCCTGCCGATACAGGTTTTTTTCCTGTTTGGAATTGCGGGACATTTTGAGCAGAATTTTCCCACGCTTCTAAGTGCTCCAGAAAAGTATCTAGGGATTGTAGATTTCTGAGGGGAACTGTTTCCACATCAACGGTTTCCATGAAGCCCAGCAAGGTAGCCTCGCTTAGATCCTCATTGAGTTGAACAGCAATATAACCGATGCGATCGCCCCAGACCTCAGGGGGAACGTACATGATCTCGCTGTCGAATAGCACCGGACGACATTCCAGAGCCCCTAGACCAGGGAGTGTGAGATCAGCCACATTCATTAACGTCTGGGCCACAGCTTGATAACTATCACTGCTAGGCCAATCGGTTTGAATACCTAGAGATCGCAAGTGTAAATCCACGGCGTATACCGCCAATGTATTGAGATATACTTGCTGAGCCTGTTCTAGTTGCTGCTGTTGCCCACTGAAGACGGTTGCCTCTTGGTGAGCCTTTACGCCCAGAACAATTTTTGAAACGGCGAGAGATTCAAGAGATTCCATGATGTTCTCGTATGAGCTAGGTTTAATCAATTTACAAAGCACCATCCAGAATATATTCCCGGATTTTAGGGCTAAATCGTTTGAGGCTTCTTTGGTAGAACGAGCTTAAGGTTGGGACCTTTTCATCCAGTTGTGTTGCTAGAGCATCCCACTTGGAATTTTCAAACCGCCAGAGGGCGATGACCTGGAAATTGGCACGGGGATTACCGCGAACACAAGTTGCCCTAAATTCTCCTTGGGGATCTGTTTCTAACACAGTACGAACTTGCTCGGAGGGCAAAGGATTCTCCTCAGAGATGTCGGATGTGGATATCAATTCTCGACCGTCTTCCTGGATGCCATCCCGAAGGAAAAACTCTCGCTTGTATAGATAGTGCTTTTGAGTTTTATCGGAGCCACGAATATGACGAGAGAAAATAGGGTCTTCAATGGTCTTCATGGCCTGACTCAGGCAACGACGATTGATATGAAACCGGAGCCAATTCAAAACGGGTCCCCGGCTCGGATCATATCGATCGATTTCTTCATAGATCAGCGCCATCAGAAGGGTGTGGGCTTCATCACAAATTTCCTCGTAGGCATGGTGCAGAGATACGGGCAATCGGCTCTTAGATGGCTGATACAGCCGCCGATGTTGGTGTAACAACTGGAGTAATTGCCGGAGAGCCTTGCGGCGTTGTAGTCTTGCCGTTTCTGGGGAGTAGCCCTGAATGGCGAGGACTAACGCTTGTAGCTGATCATTCAATCTGGGATGTGCTTCCATGTTCGTCTGACGAAATCCTATAGGGCTCAGAGCGAATCGCGTTAACTTATCATCTGGGATGATCTCGCTAAAAATCCACCGATTTTATGCAAAACGGGACAGTAGTACTGCAGGGCGTAAATCAGCCCACTATTGTCGTACCAACCCAACATTTTCTGGTCCCCTTTCCCCTTGGGAGAGGGCTAGGGTGAGGGGCCGAGGTGTACTACGATAGAACGGTTAGGGTATTTACGCCGCCCAGCACTAGTACTGCTTGGCGGAAGTGGCCAAGGCATTTATGCGACCAAGGGCTTACCCGTGTAGTTCCACTTGAAGGGCTTAGCCATGGTGCGATTGAAGTAATCGACAAACGCTAAAATCTTCGCCTTGAGTTGGGCTTGACTGGTAAAACTCGAACGTCGGAGTAGCTTACGTACCAGGATGGAGAACCAAAGCTCAATTTGATTGAGCCAGGAGCAATGCTTGGGGGTGAAGTGAACGACCAGTCGATGGCTGGGGTCGCTCAAGAACGCCGCTCGGGTCGCCATAGACAGGAGAATGCCCGTCTTCCCTTTCTGGCCCAGATGAATCGGTTTTTCCTCGTGTTCCGCCACCAGTCGGACGAGAGATTCCGATTGATGAGTGTTGAGGCAATCCATGACCAGATGAATCTTGGAGGCATCTGGAACTTGGGCCAGTAAGGCTCTGAGGTGACTCTCGAGGTCTTGCTCGGTGCGGGTGTCTCCCACGGTGGCCTGATCCACCTGTCCGGTAGCGACATTGAATGAGGCAATCAGGGTTTGAGTGCCATGGCGAATATACTCAAACTCAATGCGGGTACAGCGTCCCGGCTTCATGGCGATGTCAGGCATCGTCCGTTCCAGAGCCTGGATTCCCGTCATCTCATCCAGGCTGAAGGTCAGCTCGCCGTGTTCGGCACGAGTGGCAGCCTGTTCGTAGACCTGGCAAATGTCTTTGACTTTGTCCTCGAAGTTAGGGTCGGGGGGGGGGAGAGCCAGTAACGGCTCTGGTGGGGTTTGAGGTCAGCCTCGGCCAACAGTCGGCCCACATGACGGGGACTGATACTCTCGACAATTCCCTGCTTGCTCAGTTCATCGGCCAGTTCTCCAGGGGTCCAATGACTGATGGGGCGGCCATACTGCTCGGGCGGTGCACAAGCTAGGGCATAGAGTTGCGTGATTTGTTCGAGGCTAAAGGTAGCCGGAGCCCCGGGACGAGGGACATCCTGTAGGCGCTCTTCCACAGCGACCTGTTGTTGACTCAACTCCAGCCAACGCCCCCGCCAGCGGCGACTCATCTCTTTGCTGACCCCCAAGTCTCGGGCGATTTCGCCATGGCCTTTGCCCTCATCAGCTGTGAGGATAATCTTGGCGCGCAAAGCGAGCTGCTGTGACGTCCGCTGACGTCGAATCAATTGCTCTAAGTCGCTCCGCTCCGTTTCGCTCAAAGTGAGCCTGGCGGCAGTCAGTCTAGCCATTGTAGAAAAGTCCTCTTTACCCTACCTCTCAATGGTAAGGTCATTTCAGCCACCCAGTACTAGCTTCTTCCTTTAGCCTCCATCGTGCCTTTGCTCTGTGCCTGCTGGGGGCTTTTCCCTCCTGAAGGCGCAGGGCAAACAATATGCATCGCCATTATTTTCTATGCTTAGTATTTATCTATGGTTAGAAAGACTTACCCATGATTTTCCTCTATTCTTTACTGGCCTTAGCGCCTATTCTCGTGGTGTTTGGGCTGCTGGTGGTGATGCGCTACCCTGCCAAGCGAGCCATGCCCCTGGCCTATGGGGTCACCGTCGCGATCGCGCTGCTGGTGTGGCGGGTTCCCGTTCCTCAAATTTTGGCTTCCACCTTGCAAGGTGCCGTTATTGCCCTGGAGATTCTCTACATTGTCTTCGGGGCAATTTTGTTGCTCAACACCCTGCGAGCCTCTGGCGCGGTTAGCACGATCCGCCGGGGACTGCTGGGCATTTCCCACGATCGCCGGGTACAGGCCATTCTCATTGCTTGGTTGTTTGGGGGGTTTATTGAAGGCGCGTCGGGGTTTGGTACCACCGCAGCGGTGTGCGGCCCCTTGCTGGTGGCGATCGGGTTTCCGGCCATGGCAGCTACGATGGTGGCCCTGATTGTGCAAAGCACCTCCGTTTCCTTTGGCGCTGTGGGAACACCGATTTTGCTGGGGGTCAACACCGGGCTGACGGGAGCCGCTGCGGTGGAGGCCCAAGTGGCTGACTTGGGCATTTCCTACGAGAGCTACCTGATGGGCATCGGTACTCGGGTAGCGCTGTTCCACGGCATTGTGGGTAGCCTGATTCCGCTGCTGATGGTGGCTTGCCTGACCCGTCACTTTGGACGGCGGCAACGCTGGCGGGAGGGCTTTGCCCTGTGGCGCTTTTCCCTATTTGCGGGACTGGCCTTTACCCTGCCGTCTATGGCCACTGCTGCCCTACTGGGGCCAGAGTTTCCGTCCCTGGTGGGGGGACTGGTGGGACTAGCCATTGTGGTGCCCGCTGCTCGTCGGGGATTTTTGCTGCCCCGTGATGGCTGGGATTTTGCCCCAGCGGCGGACTGGCCCGACCACTGGATGGGCCGCCTCAAGGGAACTGTGGAGCCGGAACGCCGGGGCATGACCCTGGTGAAAGCGTGGTTTCCCTATCTGCTGGTGGGGATTTTCTTAGTGCTGACCCGCCTGGAGGTGCTGCCGGTGCGGGGGTGGTTGCAGGCCGCTGAGTTTAGTGCTGCCAACCTGCTGAATACTGACGTTTCCATCAGTTCTCGGCCCTTGTATCTACCCGGAACAGTGTTGATTGTGGTGGCGTTGCTGACCTACTTCCTCCATCGGATGAAGGCTGCTGCCTTTGCGGGGGCGGCGACGGAGGCAGGCAGAACCCTATTGGGCAGCTCTATTGCCCTTTTGTCTGCGGTGCCCATGGCGCGGGTATTTATCAACTCCGATGTGAATGCGGCGGGGTTAGATAGTATGCCCCTGACCCTGGCGACGGGTGTGGCCCTGCTAGCGGGACAGTCTTGGCCCCTGTTTGCCCCTACCATTGGAGCCCTGGGAGCCTTTGTTGCGGGCAGTAATACCATCAGCAATATGATGTTTTCCCTATTTCAGTTTGGGGTGGCGCAGCAAATTGGTGTTTCAGGAGCGATCGTGGTGGCACTTCAGGCGGTGGGCGGGGCAGCGGGCAATATGATCTGTGTCCACAATGTGGTGGCGGCTTCTGCGACGGTGGGGCTAGATGCCCAGGAGGGGAATTTGATCCAGAAGGTGCTGCCGCCAATGATTTACTATGTGACCCTAGCGGGGATTCTAGGGCTGGTGGCGGTGCGTTAACCGCCTGTCAGGCGATGGCACGTCCGGCTTGGAGTTCTTGGATGCGATCGAGGCTGCCGATGGGGATGGCGTCGATAAGTTGACGAGTGTAGGGCTGCTGGGGTTCGCAGTAGATGCGGTCGGCAGGGCCGATTTCCTCCACTTGGCCCTGGTTCATGACCATAATGCGATCGCTCATGAACTTCACTACCGCTAAGTCATGGGAAATGAAGATATAGGTGAGGTTAAACTCTTGTTGAAGTTCCTTGAGCAGGTTTAGCACTTGAGCTTGGACCGATACGTCTAGGGCCGACACCGATTCGTCGCAAATGATGAATTTGGGATTGAGGGCTAGGGCACGGGCAATGCAGATGCGCTGGCGCTGCCCCCCAGAAAATTCGTGGGGGAAGCGTTTGATACAGTTGGGGTCGAGGCCCACCCGCTCTAGTAGGTAGGCGACCCGTTCCCGCTGATTACGGGGATTGCGGGCGACTTTGTGGATGGTGAGGGGTTCTGCGATCGCAGCTCCAACGGACATGCGCGGATCCAGGGAACTGAAGGGATCCTGGAAAATAATCTGCATTTCACGGCGAAGGTGACGCAGGGCTTTGCCCCGCAGGGTCAGGGCATCTTGCCCGTCAAACCAGACATGCCCACCCCTAGCGGATACGAGCTGGACTAGGGCGCGGGCCAGGGTGGTTTTGCCGCAGCCCGATTCCCCTACAAGACCAAAGGTTTCTCCCTGATAGATGTCGAAGGAGACATCATTCACCGCCATGACATAGCGGCGGGTATTACCAAAGATGCCTCGGATTGGGTAGCCCACCTGAAGATTTTCCACCCGCAGCAGGGGGCCGTTTTTCTCTAGGGTTTGGAGGCGATCGCGGATCTCTTGAGGTGAAATCTCCTGCTCCCAAGCTGCCACCTGGTCTGGATTCTGATCCCGTTCCCGAATGGTGGGAGTTCCGGTCTTATTGGGCACTAGCTCCATAAAGTCTGCCACCGTCGGCAACTGCCGCAGCCGTTGACTGGGGAGGGGGCGGCAGGCCAGCAAACCCTTGGTGTAGGGGTGCTGGGGCTGGGCAAAAATGTCCCACACCGGCCCCGTTTCTACGATTTTTCCCTGGTACATCACGGCCACTTGGTCGGCAATCTCGGCAATGATGCCTAGGTCATGGGTAATGAAGATCATGGACATGCCTCTGCGATCGCGCAGTTCCCGCAGCAGGTCTAGGATCTGGGCCTGGACGGTAACATCCAGGGCTGTCGTGGGTTCATCCGCAATTAACAGATCAGGGTCACAGGCGATGGCCATGGCGATCATCACTCGCTGGATTTGTCCGCCAGACAGTTCGTGGGGGTAGCGATTGAGGAGGGCTTGGTGGCGCTGATCAATGTCCTGTTTGATCTGGCTGGGTCGCCATCGGGGATTCGCTGCTGCAATCTGCTCGGTAAGCACATCATCCTGGGGCAGAAGCTGCACTTCTTGTAGACGTGCGATCGCAGATTGCCGCGCCGCCTCCGGTTCCAGATTTTGGTGCTGACGAATCGCCTCTATCAGTTGAAATCCGCAGGTATAGACGGGGTTCAGGGAACTCATAGGTTCCTGGAAAATCATAGAAATCCGATTACCCCGAATTTGCCGCATCTGGGTCGGTGTCAGCGTGCGGAGGTCAACGGGTTCCGCCGCCGCCGGGGAAAACCAAATCTCTCCAGCGGTGACCCGTCCAGGGGGGCTGGGCACCAACCCCATCACCGCCAGGGAAGTCACCGATTTGCCCGATCCCGATTCCCCCACAATGCCTAGGGTTTGACCCCGCTGCACCTGAAATGATCCCGCTTGCACCGCCTCTACCAGGCCACCCTCGCCCTGAAACTGCACCGTCAGATGGCGAACATCCAAAATAGGAGCGGTCATAGCAGTCAGCGTGCTCAGAGGATGGGCAAAACCCCCAACCGCACCCCAGCCCTCAGAACCTAATCCAGTGGCACAGCGTGGCACAGTCGAGTTAGTAACGGATCATAGCAGCGCTCCCCCAGAAAAACGGCACTGGAGGCAAATTCTCAGATAAGTGCTGTGCCGCTGCGGTTAAGCCTCCATCTGACACCTCCGTGAACAAGGGGCTTAAGCCCCTTGCCTGTACGTAAACCGAGTGAGGACCGCTACAAGCCTTCCAGCTCAGCCATGAACCGCTGCACCGCCAGCGGCAACTCCGTGGCCAACGTCAGGGCTAACGTTAAATTACTCCGCAGTTGAGATGGGTCGATCTCCGTTACATAGGCATGGCGCACAAAGTGCCGGAACCCCCGCAGACGATTCATCCCATCGAATAATTCCTCAGACAGCAAAGCGGGCCGAACTCCCGGCACCGGCTCACTCATCCGTAGCAACAGCGTGCGATGCCATCCTCCGCTACTGCCAACCTGGTTCTCGCAGGCCGTCGCCACCAGTTTCAAAAGATCTTCAGCCGCACAATAGAGATTATGAATTTGATAGGCAATGCTGTCCATCTGGGCTGCCCCCTCCAAGCCCAGCACCAGCCGATCCTGCAAGCGCTGATGAACCCGCGCTAACAGACGCAGTTGGGCACGGAGTTCAGCCCCTAATCCGGCAAGTTGATCGCGTTCCATGGCGTTCCCTGCTCCCGAATCTTCCCGGCAAAGTGGCACTGATCCAGGGGCACCACATCCACATCCCGATCCAGATGCAAAGATAGATAGCTGCTCAACCCAAAGGGATCTCCTATCCCCAAACTGTCTACCCCCACATCCACATCAGCCGTTGCAGAAAAGCGGCCCGGTTGGGTCACCGACCCAAACACATAGCCATGGTCAATACCATAGTGCCCCCCGTGCTGGGCTAGCCAGTCCAGGGCAGCAGCCAAAACCTGTTGCCGCGATCGCTCCTGCTGCTGCCGTTGCTGGGCCAGCCTTGCATCCAAAATCGGCGTAGGAAAAGCCATCTAACTGCTGATACGGGTCATCAGCACAGGGCAAGGGGTATACACCCGCACATAGTCCGAGAGCGATTCACCCACTAAGCGATCGAGATCGGGAATGCCCTTAGCGATAGAGGGGCGACGGTCAGGAGAACCGAGGATCAGCAGATCCACATTCATATCTTCCGCCAGTTGGCAAATCCGTTGCCCCGCCTTACCCTCGGGAGCTACCAGCTTGTAGGCAATGTCATAGCGACTGGCTTCAGCGGCAGCAGCGGTAAGAATAGGATCTTTGCGAGGGTCAGGATCGGTCTCATCAAAGGGACGAGCCTTGAGGTTGGAAATAGAATGCACTAGCACCAGCTCTGACCCCTTGACATCCCGTAGGAGATTGATCGCCAGCTTGAGTCCCTGCTGAGCAGAGTCAGACTTATTCAACGCCACCAACACCCGCTTGATGGGACGAATCATATAGAGATCGTCCTTGACCAGCAGCATGGGACGGGAGGACAGTTGGAACACATACTGGCTAACGGAATTATCTAAAATCGCCCGCAGCCCCTGGAGCCCCCTAGAACCCATGATGATCAGACTGGCATCGATTTCCTCCGCCACCTGCACCACGACATCCTTGGGTTCCCCTTCCCGCAGCATCGCGGTAACCCGAGTTGGGTCGAGGTTCAGGTTGCTGATGGCCTTGGCCAGAGTTCGCCCCCCAGCTTCCCAGCGGCTGGTCATATCCTCTGCCGAAATTTGGGAGGGCACCACATGCAGCACCGTCACAGAGGCCCGTTGAATTAGCGGGATCTCCATCAGTACCTTCATTGCGGCTTCGGTGTTCCCAATGCCAGAATCCGCCAGTAGAATTTTCTCGATCATGATGACCTCCTAAGCAGACCCCTCATGGTGGGGCCGAAAAACATTAAAAAATTGAGATGTTTTGACAGAAACGGAACAATTGAATCTAGGAGATAAGCTCGAAAAGCCTTGGACTGTCAGGCACTTTACTATCCCTAGTTCATCATACGCACCGAAGATCAGCGGGGTTTAAGCGATTTCATGATTTTCAACAACACTACTCAGTGCCGCGATCCGAAGGGGGAGCAGTTGGAGAGGAATCCGCTGACCCACCAGATTCAGACTTGTTTGTAGTCACAATTACGACGGAGAAGACAGCCGCAACTGGACCCGCCAGCAAGATACCCAGAATGACGCCACAGAAGGTACAAACCACAAGGGCAATCAGCCCTAGGGTCATGCGGCGCTGTTTTCTCGCCAAGAAGAACGGGACTAGACCACATAGGGCTCCAATAAGAAAGCCACCAATTAAAGCTCCGATGATAAATGCAGGATCCATAGGTATTATTCCGATGGCGAAGGGTAAGGGTTGAGGCTAGGGAGGTCTCTTCTCAAGATGCCGTAGCCTGGGGTTCTAGCCTAGGGCTCCTTCATGATTCACAATCTTTAATGGCCATGACCGCTGTTCCTAAGTCGGTGTTTGAGTATCCGGTCCATGTCTACCCCCACCATACGGACTATGCTGGCATCGTCTGGCACGGCACCTATGTGGCCTGGATGGAAGAGGCCCGAGTGGCGTTCCTGCGTGCCCATGGCCTCAACTTTGCCCACTGGGTCATTGCCGGTGTGGATCTGCCTGTGGTGGAACTGACCCTGCGCTACCGCCAATCCCTAGGCATGGGGATGGATGCTATGGTGCGGGCTTGGTTAGAGCCCCGCCGGGGGGTGCGGTTGGTGTGGCAGTATGACATTCAAAACCAGGCTACAGGGGAAACCTGTGTGCTGGGGACAGTGGTGCTGGCCCCAGTAGATCGCCAGACCCGGCGGGTACTGCGCCGCTTGCCAGCCGAGTTTCAGCAGGATCTGGATCGCTTGTATGCCGAGTAGGTGAGGGGTGAAGGGTGAGGGGGTCAAGGGTGAGGGGTGATTTCTGCGGCATAGTAGAGTCTTCTCGCTTCGCTGGATATGGAGAACATCGATGACATCTGCCGCTGCTCTGTTGCGCTTACTCCAACTTGCCAGTCCAGCTCTCCCCGTAGGAGCCTACAGCTACTCCGAGGGGGTAGAGACCCTAATTCACCAAGGTCGCATTACCAGCGGCGAGAATCTAGCCCACTGGCTGATCCAGGAACTAGAAATGGGGGCGATTCGCTTAGAGGCGGCGGTGATGGGGCGGGCTATGGTCGCTTGGCAAGAGTCAGATCTCGCTGCCCTAGAGCGCTGGAATCATTGGCTATCTGCCGTGCGGGAGACGGAGGAGCTGCGGCAGCAAAGCTGGCAAATGGGGCGCTCTCTCCTGCGGCTGTTACGGGATTTAGAGCCCGGTAGCCTTAATCCCTTACCAGATACCTTCTCTACTCAGCCCTGTAATTTTGCGATCGCATTTGGTATCGCTGCCGCCCTGTGGCAATTGCCTATCGAAGAAACCATCTTGATATACCTACAAAGCTGGGCCGCTAACCTGATCAGCGCTGGTGTGCGCCTCGTGCCCCTGGGTCAAACAGAAGGCCAACGCCTTCTGGGCCACTTAGCAGATCCTCTGAGTAGAGCTGCTGAGAGGATCCCCACCCTGCTGGACCATGACCTGACCACCTGTAGCTGGGGGCTCACCCTAGCCAGCATGACCCATGAAACCCAATACAGCCGCTTGTTTAGGAGTTAGATTCCCTTCACGGTTAAGCCGATTGAGTCAGATGCGGCTGAGGGTGAGGTGGGGCTATAAGGCATGGAACCGATCACAGGGCATCACCTTCTGCCAAGTGACGCAGGGCTTGCCATTTCTCAGGCTGCTGCTTGACGTTGACTCAGCCATCGCTGAAATGATGGTTGGCTCTCTCTTGAGGGCTGACCCAGAATCAGATTTTTGACACTGATGTCTTCATCAAGCTGATTCCAATGAATGTCTGCGCCATGACCAATAAATCGCCAATCCTGGCGCTCTTTGGCAGACCCCTGCAACAGCCGTGGATACCACGCGATCGGCACAGAAATCGTCCGGCCATCTACAAGATCAATGGATAAGGTGTCATCAGTGATCTCGACTGACTGAATGGTGGGAATGTCCTTTAAGTCAACCATTAAAAAGTCATGCCAGCCCTCCAATAATTACTCTTGATTCTCTTCGACTTGCTTCTGAATAGGGTTGATTTCTTTGCGACTAAATCCCTTATTGCTGTGGAGTGGAACTGGAGTTAGCCAAAACTTGGCCTCCGCTTGGTCACGCTCAATGGGGCTCTCTAGGCTAGCCCAAACAAGATGCAGTACGGCATCTTGTTTAAGCAGTTTCATTTGCTAAAATCGCGGCTTCAATTTCCCTAGGATGGGCTGCGGCGTAGAGCCAAGCATTGGTCAAATCAATTGCGGTAAGGGTGGGATAATTTTGCAGGATTTCTGCATCACGACTACCCAGGTTACGGGCTTGTACCAGCACCCAGGCCGGAATGCGGGTCTTGGCGATTCGGGCCTCGCTACCGCAAATACCCGGTGTTTTTTCAATTTTAGGGATGACCCATTCCCTGAAATCTATGGATGGAGCCTCTATCTAAAACTGGGAAAACTCTTTAGAGCCTAAAGGATTTTCGGTTTCGAGCTAGACGCTGACGATAGCGACCCTTGGTGCGCCCGACAGAGGGGAGGGCGATGCCCACTAACCCCAGCAAGCCCACTGGAGTTCGAGTAGGGGGATGGAACGCTACCGCCTGGGGGATGGCCTCAGTGGCTTGGGTAGACTGTCGATTTTGCCGATACTCTGCCCCCGTCAAGGACAGCAGACCCGCCACTAGCAATACACTTAAGCTATTGAGGGACTTGTCAACCCCCGGCAAGTCGTAATGGGTGGAGAAGGTTTTGAAGATAAACCAGCAGAAAAAGCCCACCCCGATCAGCAAGAAAATGATATTCACCGCTGGGCTGTTGTAAAAGGTGTAGATTGCGCCCTCAGTAGCGCCATCAATCGCCCCTTCAAACTCTTCAATCGTAGAAAATGGACTGGACATAATGGGTCTATCCTCCTGGATTTTTAGTACTCTGCGGCAGAAATGATTTACCTACTTGCCAAAGCAGGAAACCTTGTGTGACAGGGAAATGTGACAGGGAATTGCCTTTGTGGCTTGTGCCCCTATGCCCTATGTCAAAGGCAGGGTCATCGCCAGCGGGCAGGCAAAGCCAACGACTTTGTTGCTACTCCGGAGACCCTATGCGAAGAGGGCAGACTTTTGCCTTTCAGCACTAGTGCTTAGTCAATTAATGATTGACGGGTGACCGAAACCCTGGAGTTTAGTTGGGGTTGAATTTTGAGGGTCGAAGACCCTCAAAATTTTCCTGACGGAACACTTAGTGTATTGACTAAGCCTTGGGGCTAGCTTGAGCCATGGGAACATTCTTCTGCGAAGTATAGCCATTCTGCTCTGACAAAATGGAATATTCTGGGTAGCCTTCGATGCCGAAATCCACTAGGTCTAGACCAGCGATTTCCTCTTCTTCCGAAACCCGCAGAAGACCAAACTTATTCAGCACAAAGCTGACGCCATAGCCGGGAAGAAATCCGAGAAGTAGGGCACAGATACTAACCCCAATCACTTGCGCCCATAAATTTGTTGTTGGAATGCCATCAAGCTGGGGATAGCCCGCCGCAAAGATGCCCACCATGAGGGAACCAAACACACCGCAGTAGCCATGGACCGCAAAGGCTCCTACAGCATCATCAATACCTGCCCTTTCCACAGCGTTGCCCACAAAGGGCATGGTATAAGCCCCGACGAAGGCCAGCAAAATCACAATGGGAGGGCTGTACACATCCATGGCGGCAGCAGCGGAAATAATGCCTGCAAGGCCCCCGGAAATGGTGTAGAAGGGGTCAGCTTTAGAGCCGATATAGGCTCCAATAAAGCCAGCGGAGAGGGCCAGGGTAGTGCTAACCCCTACGGAGGCCAAGGTCATCGGTGTGCCATAGATGGTGATCTCCATGGACTGCCCCGGTACGAAGATGACACAGGCGGCCAAGAAGGCATAGAAGCCGACAAAAATCAGCATCAAGCCCACCATGGTTAGGGGCAGGTTATGGGGCATGATCACACGGGGTTTGCCCTGGGCGTCAAATTTGCCGACCCGTGGCCCCAAATTGATCAAGACGCCCAAGGCGAAGAAGCCTGCAACGGCGTGGAGTAGTCCCGAGCAACCAAAATCGTGGTAACCCAATTGGGTAAAGAGCCAACCGTAGGGATTCCAGCCCCATGAGGCGGCGACCACCCAGGTAAAGGAGCCTAGAACCATGGCGAGGATGGCGTAGGCTCCGATTTTAATACGCTCAATCACTGCCCCTGAGAGAATGGAGGCGGTGGTCATGGCAAAGAGGGCAAAGGCAAACCAGAAAACACCTGTGAGGTTGTCGGCAACGTTTGGCCCTAGGGCGGGGGACCAGGGATAGGAGGCTTGGACGAGCCCCAGGACTTCACCTACGGTGCCTTCTGAAGCGGGATCGGTCCAGGGGCCGACGATACCTCCCTGAAAGGGAAAGAGGGAGAAGGCGTTGTAAACCCACCAACCAAAAAAGAAGAAGGTAAGACCGACAATGGATAGGGTCAGCAGGTTCTTGACCATCGTGGCCAGAACATTTTTGGTCCGGGCCGCGCCTCCTTCGTAGGCGAGGAAGCCCACGTGAATAAGCAACATCAGTACAGAGGCCCAATAGTAGTAGGACTCTGATACAAAAGTTGCTAGAAACTCTTGTGATTCAGGAGACATAGGTCATACTCCTAGGTGTCAGATGGGGGTGAACAAAAGGGTCAAAGGTGGACTAAGAAACGTACATCAGGAAAACCAGAGCTTTGATTTCTCGTCGCAAAATTTTCCATAGCCTCTGCTGACCAAGGCTCATGTTTATAGACAAGGTTCTGATGAGGTGGGATCTGATTTTCTGAAAATCAAATACGTCCTCACCAAAGGGCAGTCTACGATTCCAGAAACACGGTGGAATTACATCGCTGAGGGATTGAATTTACCTGGATAGGTTGTTATGTCAAGAGTTTGCATTGCAAACCCTTTAGGAGCTGTAGTGAGCGATACGGAACCCCATTGCAGCGCTGGATTTAGGGTGTTGTTCCGGATGAGGTTGATACCTGTTCCTAAGCTTGCGGCAAGCCAGAGGCTTGCGCAGTAGTCAGAAGATTTACGCCGCAGGTACGGGTACTAGGATGTTGCACCACAATTCCTGACTGGTGGTGCAACGGATCTCACCCCCTCTAACTCCTCCTTGCCAAGGGTACGGTGTACACATAAGTCACTGTTTGATGGGCATCCCGGCCTGACCCCCTCTAACTCCCCCTTGTAAAGGGGGAGGACTAGAGTTTCCCCCCTTTACAAGGGGGGATTAAGGGGGGTTTGCAAGGGGCATCAGCACCCTTCCAGAAATATGTGTACACAGCAGCCTTGTAAAGGGGGAGGACTAGAGTTTCCCCCCTTGTAAAGGGGGGATTAAGGGTTGCAAGGGGCATAAGCACCCTTCCAGAAATTATGTGTACACAGCAGTTACCAAGGGGGGGCAAGCGCAATTTGGAAGGACTGTATTTATCCGCCGGGACGGGGAACCGGGAGGGCGAACCCGGATTGGAACTGGTGCAGCCGTTCCTCAGCGGTTTCCGCCCCCGCCACCCACAGGGTTTCATAGAAGAAATAGGAAACTCCAGCGTAGGCGCGATCGCGGGTTGCGGCCAACTGTTCCGTCAGTAGCGCCCCATCCGTGGGACGCCCCCGCAGACCACTGAGCAGACCGATACTGGTGGAGATATGGCGGCGGGCCTGCTCGATACTGGGTTTATTCAGTTCCCAAGCAAAGCGATCGAGCTCATTGCGGTAGACCTGCACCACCAATTCTTCCACAAACCCCCGCTGCTCCCAAGTGGGCCAATCCTGGAGATAGCGCCCGTAGGAAAAGGGATAGGGATTGGGGGAGATCGAGACGATGGCCTGGGGTTGCCGATTTTTCACTAGGCGATGGAGACCCTCCACAAAGGTGGTGATCTTCTCCGCCCGCCAGCGAACCCACTCGGCATCGGACTCGTCATCGGAGGGGGCGGTGCCGCCGTGGTCTTGGCGGTAGAGATTGACGGTGTAGGGGTCGTAGCCCATGGCCACCGGCAGGCCCAAATGGTCGTCGAACTGGATGCCCTCCACGTCATAGTTTTGCAACACCTCATCCACCAAGAGCAGCAGCAACCGCTGCACCTGGGGATGGAAGGGATTCATCCAGACAAAGGTTTCCGCCCCCTGGACATCATCCTGGGTGCCATCTCGACGCTGGGTAAACCAGTCGGGATGCTCCCGGCGCAGGGGATAGCTGGCTTCAGCAGGGGCCATAAAGCCAAACTCAAACCAGGGCACCACCGCCATGCCCTCGGCGTGGGCCAAGTCAATGAGCTCCCGCAGCATGTCGCGATCGCCCTGGGCCGCTTCAAGGGCAGGACTTTCGTTTGGGTACAGGCGCTTGGCACGGCCCAACATCCGTTCTGCGATCGCACTTGGGTGCAGCGTATAGCCCCCATTCCACACCACGGGATAGAGGGTATTGAAATTCAGCGCCTTGAGCCGCGCCACCCCCGCTGCCAGATTGGCCTGGGAAAAGAGAACCGTGCTGTCGATATTGGTCATCCAAACTCCCCGCACCTCCTGGAGGGGCTGGATCTGAGGCGGCAGTTCCGGTAACGGGGTGACCCAGGCCGGGGGAATCGTGGCTTGCAGAGCGGACTCTGGGCTAGCTTTGCACACCAAAGCCGCCACCTCCGCCCGCGTTGCTACCTGATTGGGGCTCAGGGTCTGGGGGGCCGCTTGGTTCACCAGCCGTCCTGCACTGAGGGCGGCAGCAACTCCCTCCCGACCATAAAGGGGCACTCTGGCTCCATCCGTCAGCCCTGTCCGCAGCAGGTCGCCGGGGCGGGCCACGTAGGGCAGTCCTGCCCGCGCTGCCAAGGCGGTAAGGGCCTCCGCCCTGGTAATGGTGCGGTTGGCATCGTAGTAGCGATCGGGATAGGTGTGGAGCGGGTTGACGGGAGAGGCCAAGCCCAGCGCCCGTTCGGCGGCATTGGCCCCCTGGTAGGGCACCCCTGCGGCGGGGAGTCCCTGGGTCAGCAGGGTGGCGAGGTCAGCCCAGGTGGCGGCGGCTTCTGGGTGAAACCGTTGGTCGCGGTCCAGGGGCAGCAACTGGCGATCGCTCAGGGCTTGCAAACAGTCTGCGGCCCAGTGATTTTGGATATCCACAGCTCTAGGGGGACGCGGGGGCTCAGACCCCCGGTTCCCTGGTGGATTGCTGGGGGTGACCACCTGGGACAGGACCGCATTGGGTGCTTGGGGCAAGGTCTGAGCCATCAAGGGCACCATGGCCCCCAGCAGAATGGCCCAGATCAACCCCAGGAGAATGCCCGTTGCCAGCCGTTGCCCGGTTGATAAACGGCGGACAGCTCGTGAAACTTCTCGATTTGTCCGCTGACTCAACAGCCGATATATAAACGATGCCATTAACCACCACTACGCTTTACGGAATAGCCCTGTTTTTGCAGCACCGTCAGCAGCGTCTGGGCATGATCTCCCTGAATCTCGACGGTAGCCTCCTTGACGGTGCCGCCACTGCCACACTGGGCCTTGAGCTTCTTCAAGAGGGTGGCCAGGGTTTCGGGACGATGTTGAAAGCCACTGACGATGGTGACGGTCTTGCCCCCTCGGCCTTTGCGGCTGACTTCTACCTTCAGGGACTGCTGGGCCGGGGGCAAATCCTGTACCCCCCGCTGTAGGGCGGCGGGACGGGCGGTGCTGAATTCTGAATACACGACGCGATCGCGGGGAGCATCGGTTCCCTGAGCACTGGCTCCCTTACGCTTGGCCATGGTGGCATTCTCCCTCCCGTAACTCCTCATCACTGCTGCCCCAGTATGCCACGGCCCCTGGGACGACAGGACAAAACCCCTCACTCCGGTACGTGTCCCTTGTGCAAATCTGCCTTGATGGGCACTGCCTTTCGGCCTTTGTCCCGGCCAGGAAAAAGCCAAGTAGAGGCCCAATGAAAAAGGGGGCGTGCAACTGCACGCCCCCTTTTGACTCTCACATTGTTCGGTATTAGAACCCACTGAAGCTGGGCAATGCCCACCGCCCAATTTCAGGGGATAGGATAGGCACGTTCTATTTTACCCATCCTACAAAACCATGTCGAATTACAAGCCACAGTCAGCAGCACTAGGTACGGTATTAACGGCACTAGATTTAGAAAGCTTAGCGCTGCTCTGACCGGCAACAGCGTCAACACAGCCTCTGAAACCGTGTAGGTTTACATCCAGAGGAGTTGCCGTAATGCTAGCGCTAGTTGCAGCATTTCCAGTCGTGCCTGTTCCAACAGCATACTTATAGAACTTAGTTGAGATTGTTCCATCTCCCGCTGCCGTCCCAATACCGACCTCTAGCTCACTAAATGCTGTAGCGAATCTAGGTTGTTCTAGACGATAGGCTTGCTGACCCCGATTTACAGAACCAGCGTAGGTGTTGGCTTCAGATTCACGGGCGCGGTTGGCTTGGTTGAGGAAGGAAGGCAGAGCGATCGCGGCCAGGATGCCGATGATGATGATAACCACCAGCAATTCAATTAGGGTAAAGCCACCCTCTTCTTTCTTAGCGATCAAATGATTCAGAAACCGAGTTTTGAAGTTAGTCGTCATGGGGAAGTCTCTCCTTGGGAAGCGGGTAGCTTTGTCTAGCTCCTGTGAGTAGACTACCCGGCTCAGATTCATTCCATATCACCTGCTCCCAAAATTCAGGGAATTTCCGTAGTCTCCGCTAGAGTTTGGCCCTATTGGACGGTATAACCCGCTGCCGCGATCGCTTGAGTAACCTGGGTGGAATCCACCGCCGTATCAATCGTGACCTGTTTGGTCGCAGGGTCGGCGGTCACGGTGGCGGTAGGGTCTAGGGCTTGCACCGCCTGGGTGATGGTATCGGCACAGGCTGAGCAGGCCATGTCGGGGATGGTGAGGGTGAGCATGGGGGTGTGGGGTGTGGGGTATGGGTGTGGGGGTGTGGGGGTGTGGGGGTGAAAGGTGGTAGGAATTTTAAGTTTTGAATTTTGAATTTTGAATTAAATTTCCCGTAGGGGCGCGGTTTCCGCGCCCAATGCAGGATGCCGCCTATGGAATTTGTGTCTGGTGCCCTGGCTCTGCCTGGGTACCTCTGCCGGAGGCTCTGCCTCATGGGCGGCTCAAAACCTGCCTGCTCCATACTGGGTAAACCTAATTCGAGAGCAGTACCTGCTCCCCGTCTGCGGTGACCGCTACCGTTTCTAGATGCGTTGTGGCAGGCCCCTGGGTGACTTTGCCCTCTGCGTCAAAGCGAGAATCGTGGCAGGGACAGATAAACAACTCAGCCGCCGGGTCCCAATCCACCACGCATTGGCGATGGGGACAGACAGAACTGATGCCATAGTCCGCGAAAGCGGGTCCATCGGTGATGACCAAAAACGCGGGGTTTTCTAATCCCTGGGCCAAAATGCGATCGCCTGCTGTCGCTGCCGCCAAAACTGTCTCTGGCGCATAGGGAGTGCCGCCCTCATCTGTGGCGACAACGCCGCCATCGGATGGGGGTGTGTCAGTACCAGCCGTAGAGGAGGACTCTGGTGTGCAGCCCGCCAGCCACCCCAGGGCAATGGTACCCAGGGCACTGCCAGCACTGTACTGAAGGAAACGACGACGGTGAAAACTCATGGCAATTTTGTCTCTGAAACGTCTCAGCGAATGATGTAAACTTTGTCCATCTTAGGCGCTGGAGTTTTGAGTGTCTTCTCGCCCACCGGGCAACGGAGCCAACCCAAAATGGTAGATAATGCCCGGAAGAAACAGAAGGAAGCCTTTCATTCCGAGCACAGGGAGGGATCCTGGTCTGGCTGTTAGACGGAGATGTTACTCCCAGAGAAGCCGCTTCGCGTCTACGACTCCGCTGCGCTGCGTTACTCCTTTCGGAGTCGCTTCGCGAACAACATGACAAGTGCGCTTCAACATGACAATGGGCCTGTCATTCCGAGCGCAGTGAAACGGAGAGAGGAATCTCGATCTTGGCCGTTAGACCGAGATGTTTCGATGAAGTTGCTATGCGAACAGGACTTGTCCTGAGCGGAGTCTGGCGGAGCCTGCTCGGAGGGCATAGGGCAGACAAGGGATTCCGCCTACGGGTGCATACCATCGCTGAAGTACCTGGTACGAGGTAGATGGAGATACTGTTATGGAGAGGGTGGACATTCTTCTGGGTCCGGGGCAGGCCGACTATGACCCATCTGGGGCTTAGAACCTAAGTTCTGACGGTCTCTAGGGGATAGGCTAATGGGCAACTGGCCACTGCGAATATGCAGATCTCGTTGGGGAAAGGGAATTTCAATGCCACAATCCCGCAGCTCTGCTTCTACAGAAAAATATAAATCACTTTTGATCACGGGTTGCTGGTGCGGTTCCGCAATCCACACCAGCAGATCAAAGTTGAGGGCACTTTCCCCAAATCCCTTGAAGAATACCTGGGGAGAGGGCATGGACAGCACCTTGCTATGGTGTTGACTCACTGCTATCAACACTTCCCGCACTTGGGATGGGTCGGCGCTGTAGGCTACGCCGATGGGAATGCGAATGCGGGAGACGGGGTTACGGTGACTCCAGTTGATCACCTCTTGCTCTAGGAAACGGGAGTTGGGGACGATGATGGACACTTGATCCAGGGTTTTAATCTCTGTGCTACGGGCTCCAATACGCTCCACGGTGCCCTGAAATTCGCCAAACTCGACGAAGTCCCCCACTTGGATGGGGCGTTCAAAGACTAGGACAATGCCGCTGCCGAAGTCCTTGGTGATGTTTTGCAACCCGAGGCCAATCCCGACCCCTAGGGCACTGGCAAGCAGGGCCAGGGAACTGAGGTCTAGCCCCCAAATTTGCAACAGTACCACGGTGCCGACGAAGATAAGGCTGTACTTGATCAGAATGGCCACTGCTTCTCGGGAGCCGCGATCGAAGCCAGCCAGGTGGAGAATACGCGATCGCAGAAAGTTAGTACAGATGCCCGCCAGCACCACCAGTCCCAGCAGAAGCCCCATCAAAATCAACAGGCTGAGGATGGAAAAATCTCGCTGACCCAGGCGCAAATTGGGCTGACTAAGGCTCCTCCAGGTCTGCTGTTGAACAAAATAGCTCCAGCGGCGGGTAACGGGAAAGAGATTAGTGATGTAAACACTAACCCCAAACCAGAGTCCGCCCCGTACCACCGTTAACAGGAGATTGAGCAGGAGGTTTAGTCCTGTAGGCGGGCTGTGGGGATCCTCTGGGTCGCCATCCTGGTGGGTGGTGATTTGTTCTAGAACAGGTCGCAGCGATCGCCGCCAAAGTTCACCGATCAGACGGTGGAGCAGGAGAGCCAGACAAAAAACTGCGATCGCAAAGGCCAATCGCCTCAGACGCACCTCCTGACTCCGCTCTGTCTGAGCCATCCGCAGTTCCTGAGTAATCAGCTCCACCCAGATTTCCGCCTGGATCTCAGCGCTATCAACTTGGGCCAGGGCGGCATCGGCCTGGGTAACGGTCATCAGGTAGCCCCCATTGACCAAAATCACGGGCACCTGATCTCGCTCGACCCATCTCACTTGAAACAGATCCTGGGTTCTCACCAGTTGCGCGAGTTCCTGGCTAATATAGCTGGCCCGCTCTAGGGAGGTGATCTGGCGAGTATTCGCAACGGAAAACAAGGTGCGTCCGTCCAGCACCACCGAGGCCGAGTTGGGGGGCGATTCCTCTGTCTGCTCTGGGGTCGGGGGCTGGGGAGAGACTTGCGGGTAGACTGGTCCCGCCAAACTCAGCACCAGCCCCCAGGTGGCTAATCCCAGCAGCAGCCAGCTCCACCCATGACGGAAACAATGATGTACCCAACCCAAAGGGCTACTCACAGAATGGCGATGCACAGAATGACCCACAAGATATCCTTCGTGCCGTCGTAGAGTATCTTTCCCGGTTGACGAAATTTTACGCGGTCTAGCCTAAGCCCGTCCGGGTGACTGCCATAGCGGTTCCCTAATGGATGAGGTACTCCTCAACTTAATGACACTTCGGGGAACAAGGGGCTTAAGCCCCTTGCCTGTCACGACTTGGAAGATTACAGAGAACCGAGCCCGTTGACTGCTGGCTGAAGTGACTGAGTCCTAGGCAGCAAAGGGGAGACGGGTTTCCGTCAAAATCTCTTGGTAAAACTTCTGGAGTTGCTGGGTCGCGCCGCGCCAGCCCCAACGCTCGGCCTCGGCACGGGCATTGAGGCGTAGGGTCTCCCGCAGGGCATCCGTGGCAAAAATACGCTGGGTAGCCGCGATCGCGCCATTCTCATCCTGGGGGTCAAACATATAGCCATTTTCCCCATTGGTGACGATGTCGGGGATGCCCCCAGAATTCGCTGCCACCACTGGACATCCCGCCGCCATTGCCTCTAGCAGCACCAGCCCTAGGGTTTCCGTCCGGGACGGGAATACGAACACATCCGCCGAGGCATAGGCAGAGGCCAGTTCTTCCCCCGCCAAATACCCGACAAAATTCGTATTCGTACCGTCAAAATGCTTTTCTAGTTCCTCCCGATAGGGGCCATCCCCCACGAGGGCTAGCCGCGCACCGGGAATCGACTCCAGCACTGGCTTGATGCAATCGATTTCCTTCTCCGCCGAGAGGCGACCGATATAGAGCAGCAGGGGTGCATCGGGGTGGCCCTGGGATAAGCGATCGCGCATGGCCCGACTGGCCAATTCTGGGCGGAACAGGTCCGTATCTACCCCCCGCTGCCACACCTGCACCCGCTCAATGCCGTGTTCCGTCAGCTCCTGCTGCATCGCCGTTGAGGTGGCTAGATTAATGCGGGCCTGATTATGCATCGCCTTCAGCAACTCCCACATCAGTCCCTCCAGCATCCCTAACCCATAGTGCTCCAGATACTTGGGCAGGTGGGTATGGTAAGACGCCATCAGGGGAATGTCTAGGGTTTTGGCATAGTAGATCCCCGCCAGCCCCAGTACCGCCGGGTTCACCACATGGATTAGGTCTGGCTTGAATTGCTCCAATGCTTCGCCAATGGAAGGGCGAGGCAACGCCAGTTTCAGTTCGGGATAAAGGGGAAAGGCTAACCCCGAAACCCCATGAATCTGTGCCCCCTGGTACTCTGTTAGTCCTCCGTCGGGAGAGAAGACCAACACCTGATCCCCCAGGCGTTGAAGCTGCTCTACCGTGTGTTTTAGACGGGTGACGATGCCATCTACCTTGGGCAAAAATGTCTCAGTAAACAGGGCAATACGCATAACTCTCGGAGCCGAACTGGATAGACCTAAAGACCCAAGAAAACCCGTCCCAGAGGGGGGACTTATTCCCCCCTCGTTTCTACCTACTGTTGTCTGCCTACCGACGCCACTGCACCTTGGGCATAATCTGCTGCTTGTCTACCCGACTCTTATACTTCTCGGCAAAGTTCAGAAGAGAATCTAGCAATGAGTCAGAGAGATAGTGGGGTTGTAGCCCTAAATCAAGGAGATTGGTGTTCTTGGCATTGAAATAGTGGTCTTCCATCTCCACCCGAGGATTCTCCAGGTTTTGAATGTCGATGTTCATACCCAGGGTAATGCCTGCCTTTTTCACCATGTTGGCGAGCTCGCCAACACTGAACATCTCGGTGAATTGGTTGAAGACGCGGAACTCACCGGACTTGGCGGGATTTGCGATCGCAATTTCCACACAACGCACAGTATCGCGGATGTCCAGGAATGCACGGGTCTGGCCCCCCTTGCCATAGACCGTGAGGGGATGGCCGATAGCAGCCTGAATACAGAAGCGATTGAGGGCAGTGCCAAACACCCCATCGTAGTCAAGACGGTTAATCAGCAACTCGTCCATCCCAGTTTCTTCCGTCAGTACCCCATAGACCACCCCCTGATTCAAGTCTGTAGCCCGTAGACCCCAAATTTTGCAGGCAAAATGAATGTTGTGGGAATCGTGGACCTTGGAGAGGTGATAAAAGGATCCGGGCTGCTTGGGATAGGGCAGAGTGTCCTTGCGTCCGTTGTGCTCAATGGTGATATACCCCTCTTCGATGTCGATGTTGGGGGTGCCATACTCGCCCATGGTGCCCAGCTTCACCAGATGACAGTCGGGGAAGTGATCCCGCAGGGCATAGAGCAGATTTAGGTTGCCAATCACATTATTGGCCTGGGTCAGCACCGCGTGCTCCCGGTCAATCATAGAGAAGGGGGCAGAGCGCTGTTCCCCAAAGTGAACCACGGCCTCAGGCTGGAATTGGAGCAACGACTTCTCTAGGAAGGGATAGTCGTTGAGGTCGCCGATGAAGAGATCAATAGTCTTGCCCGTCAGATCCTTCCAGCGCTGGAGGCGAGTCTGGATCGGGGCGATGGGGGTCAGGGTATCCGTACAGAGTTGGGCATCCCAGTGACGCCGCACCAAACTGTCTAGAATCGCCACTTCGTAACCATGGTTAGACAGGTAAAGAGCCGTCGCCCAACCACAATATCCGTCACCGCCAATGACTAAGACTCTCATGTCAATTCGTAAAACACTAATGCTGATACTCGCTCAGATTATCAGGTTAGGGTGCTCTGTAGGCAATCCATTCAAAATCTGACTGAGAGGATTCCAGCCCAAGACTAGTCCAGAATGTTCATTAACATGTTCATCAACGAGCTAGGGTATACCATCCCTAGGGCCGCAGGCTGAATCAATCCACGGAATGATTTTGGGGATGGCATACTTCGAGTAAAAGTCGTGACGATAGGATGCCCCTATTGGAGTCCGCGCAGGCGAAACAGCCACACCTGGGTAACCTGCTCCGAAGAAAAATTGTCGTCGCTAATCAGCCATAGACTGGGGGAACCGTCGGGGAGAGGTGGTCCCAGGGCCATCCCCTCTAGGTTGTCCACTGGGTTATCCACCAGGTTATCTGCACCCCCACTGGGTTCCCCCAAGTCCGCAAAATTCAGGACCAGTTGCTTGCGAATGGGGTTGATGCCCTCAGACAGGGAGGAGAGGGTGGTAATGCCAGTGGTATCTGTGGCTCCGCCCGTGGCCAGTTGCCACAGTTTCACGTCAAAGCCCCGCAAACCGTAGGCCCGCTCTAGGCCGAGAAAGTGCCCTGCTTGGTCTAGGGCCAAAATCTCCGACAGACCATGGACGATGCTACCCAGGGGCTCCAGGGATAGACCATAGGCATGTTCGGAAATCAGGGTGGACTGATTTGGCCCAATTAAATAATGCAGAAACCGACTCACGAGGGGCTGGGCCGGGTCAGGATCAAAGTCCTGGGCTAAGGCCGATTCCAGGGCAGTAAAAAGGCGAAAAGGCTCGAAATCCCCACTAGCGGCGGTGGGGCTTAGGGTCAGTCCCTCTAGGCCGAGATTATTGCGGGTACCCCGGCGGGGAGCAGTGGCATCAGGTGCGATGGTCTTCGACCGGCCTTTGGCCATCGCGGAATCTGTAGCCAGATCCGGATCCACAGCCGGATCGTTGGGCAGATAGCGATCTGGCAGCCGCAGTTGGGTTCGTAACTGGCCGCTGGTCAGGTCGTACTCATTCAGGGCCGGAGGGCTACCGCTGCTGGGCACCCCTTCACTGCTCACAAACCAGGAGTTGCGGGGAGACAGGGCCAAGCCCTCAGGATCTAAGAGATTAGGGGCATAGGGTTGTCCCTGACTATCCCGTAAGAGAATGACCCCTGTGACCTGGGCAGTGCCAATCTGGGCTCCTCCATCCCCCGTAGGGACTAGGGGCAGGTCCAGGGTATAGATCCGGGGCGGGGCTAAATTGCCGCGATCGTCCGATAGGGCATAGAAGCGGCTCTGGCGCGGGTCATAGGCCAAAGCCGACAGTCCCCCGACGGGGGTATCCTCTACGGACTGGGGGGGCAGGGTAACGACATCTAAAAAGTCCACCGCCAGGGGTAAAAATAACCGATCCTCCGCCTGAACTTGGGGCAGGGTGCAGCCCCCCAGCCCGAGGAGACCGATCAGACTCGTCAGAAACAGTAGCGCGATGGTTAAGGACCGGACCCAAGGGGCCATCGCGATTCCCCGTCTTACCCGCTGCCAGTGCTGGTTCATCCTGTTCCTGAGACCTCCGCTATGATGTTCAGACCTCTTTCGAGGAGTGTAGCCCTCCGAGGTTTTCAAAACCTCGGAGGGCTGAGAATGCTGAAGACCGGCATTCATACCGGCTAGGGATCAATAGCTGCTGGGGAGCAATCTCATCAAACCCCGAGGATGGCTTGGGCGGTCAGATTCAAGTTGGGAAAGACAGAAGAGGTAATGCGCTGGTCGCCGCGCAGCAATTGCCGGTTGTAACGCCCCTCTGTATTCAAACAGAATTCAAGCTACAGACGGTTAATGTGGGTTGCTTAGGACGACCAATGAAGAATTCACCGCCCAGTCCTTGATAGTCGGCAATCCAGTATTCTGTGGCACAGGGGTATTGCCTGACCTCATCGCCAGCATGGAGCTTCCTCCCACCTAGGTGGGATTGCGTTGGGTCTGCTGTAACCTTTCTTAGCATCTACAATTGAAAGCGATTGGGAGGGGTGCGGTGGCCCTAAAGGGCCGGTCTAGTCCCTGGGGGGTGGCCACGCTACTGACTACCACACGTCCTCCGCAAATCATGAATAGAAACCCCGATGTATCGTCATCGGGGGCGCTTTGGCTGTGGTGTTGGGTAAAGCAATGGCATTCTCTTCTATCGTTCGGACCCTAGGGCGGTCGCCCCTGATCGCAGACCTCCTGGGCAAGCTCCAGCAGCAGGGACGAATCATTCTCAACGGAGCCGCCCGATTGCCCAAGGGGCTAGTGGCCTCTACCCTGGCCCAACAGCAGTCTGCGCCCCTGCTGGTCATCACCGCCACCCTAGAGGAAGCCAGTCGGTGGGCCGCCCAACTGGATCTCATGGGGTGGACCACGGTGCATGTCTACCCCACCTCCGAAACCTCCCCCTACGAACCCTTTGATCAGGAATCGGAGATGACCTGGGGCCAACTCCAAGTGCTAGCGGACCTCACCAGCGGCCTGCCCCTAGAACGCACCGCAATTGTTACCACCGAACGCGCCCTCCAGCCCCACCTGCCCCCCGTCTCCGCCCTGACGGATTACTGTCTCACCCTGACCAAAGGACTGGAGATCAACCTCAAGACCCTGGGACAGCGCCTTGCCCGTCTGGGCTACGAACGGGTGGCCCTAGTGGAAACCGAGGGGCAATGGGCGCAGCGGGGAGACATTGTGGATGTATATCCCGTGTCCTCCGAGCTACCCCTGCGGCTGGAGTTATTTGGCGATGAGCTAGACCGGATGCGGGAATTTGACCCCACCAGTCAGCGATCGCTAGATGAGGTGCAACGCCTCGTCCTCACCCCCACGGACTACAGCCCCCTAATTCTGGACATCCTGCGGGAGCAGGGGCACCTAGAGAGCCTATTTGCCGACAGTGACCTGGAAGCCCTAGATAACGGCACCCAGCCCGAAGGGGTCCGTCGTTGGCTGGGTCTGGCCTTTCCCCACCCCGCCTCCCTACTGGACTATCTGCCGGAGAATGCGGTGGTGGCACTGGATGAGCCCAACCAGTGCCACGCCCACAGCGATCGCTGGGTCGAACATGTCGCGGATCACTGGCGAGAGGTGAACGCCGGGATAGAACAGCCCACCCCCCCACTCCCTCTCATTCCTCCAACATCGGTCACCCGGCAACAAGGGCAACCACAAGGGATTGCCCCTACGGATTCCATTCCACTCCCCCACTCCCCCACTCCCCCACTCCCCCAAATCCACCGCTCATTTACCCAGGCACTCCAAGACCTAGAAGCCTTCCAGCGCATCGATCTCGCAGAACTGTCGGAGGAAAATGCGGGGGGATTGAATCTGGCCAGCCGTCCGGTGCCCGCGATTCCCCACCAGTTTGCCAAGTTGGCGGAAACAATTCGGGCAGAGCGCGATCGCAACTTTGCCGTGTGGTTAGTATCGGCCCAGCCCTCCCGGTCGGTGGCCCTGTTGCAGGAGCATGACTGCCCCGCCCAGTTCATCCCCAATCCACGGGACTATCCCGCCATTGACAAACTCCAGATCCAGCACATTCCCGTAGCGGTGAAATACTCCGGTCTGGCGGAACTAGAGGGCTTTGTCCTGCCCACCCTGCGGCTGGTGGTGGTGACAGACCGAGAATTCTTTGGTCAACACAGCCTCGCCACTCCGGGCTATGTGCGGAAGCGACGGCGGGCCACCTCCAAGCAGGTAGACCCCAACAAAATGAAGCCGGGGGACTTTGTCGTCCACCGCAACCACGGCATTGGACGGTTTCTGAAACTAGAAAGCCTGACGGTGGATCGGGAAACACGGGAATACCTGGTAATCCAGTACGCCGATGGCCTGCTGCGGGTCGCAGCGGACCAAGTCAGCACCCTGTCTCGCTATCGCTCCACCACCGAGCGCGCCCCCGAACTCAACAAGATGTCGGGCAAAGCCTGGGAAAAAACCAAGGGCCGCGCCCGCAAAGCGGTGCAAAAGGTGGCGGTAGACCTGCTCAAGCTCTACGCCCAGCGGGCCAAGCTCCAGGGCTTTACCTACCCCGCTGATATGCCCTGGCAACAGGAACTAGAGGATTCCTTTCCCTACCAGCCCACCCCCGATCAGCTCAAAGCCGTGCAGGATGTGAAGCGAGACATGGAAAGCGATCGCCCCATGGATCGCCTCGTCTGCGGCGACGTGGGCTTTGGCAAAACAGAAGTAGCGGTGCGCTCCATCTTCAAGGCCATTACGGCCCACAAACAGGTGGCTCTCCTAGCCCCTACCACCATCCTGACTCAGCAGCATTACCACACCCTAAAGGAACGCTTTGCCCCCTACCCGATCCAGATCGGGCTGCTGAACCGCTTCCGCAGTGCCGAGGAAAAAAAGGACATCCTCCAGCGCCTCAAAACCGGAGAACTGGATGTGGTGGTAGGCACCCACCAACTCCTGGGCAAAGGCGTCCAGTTCCAAGACCTGGGATTGCTGGTGGTGGATGAAGAGCAGCGATTTGGCGTGAACCAAAAGGAAAAAATCAAAGCCCTCAAAGCCGAGGTGGATGTTCTCACCCTCAGCGCTACCCCCATCCCTCGCACCCTCTACATGGCCCTTTCTGGCGTGCGGGAAATGAGTCTGATCACCACACCGCCCCCCTCCCGTCGGGCCATCAAAACCCACCTCTCCCCCTACGACCCCGAAGCCATCCGCAGCGCCATCCGCCAGGAATTGGATCGGGGAGGCCAGATCTTCTACGTCGTGCCCCGCGTCGAGGGCATTGAAGAAATCTCAGGCCGATTGCGGGAATGGGTGATCGGAGCCCGAATTATGGTGGCCCACGGCCAAATGCAGGAGGGAGAACTGGAGTCCACGATGCTCACCTTCAGCAGCGGCGAGGCAGACATCCTCGTCTGTACCACCATCATCGAGTCGGGGCTGGATATCCCTCGGGTGAATACCATCCTGATCGAAGATGCCCACCGCTTTGGCCTCTCCCAGCTCTACCAACTGCGGGGGCGGGTGGGGCGCTCAGGCATCCAAGCCCATGCGTGGCTGTTTTACCCCCGCCAGCAGAGCCTCACCCCCCAGGCCCGCCAACGGCTGCGGGCGATTCAGGAATTTGCCCAGCTAGGGTCGGGCTACCAGCTCGCCATGCGGGATATGGAGATTCGCGGCGTCGGGAACCTGCTAGGGATGGAGCAGTCGGGGCAGATGGATGCGGTAGGCTTTGATCTCTACATGGACATGCTAGAGGAGGAAATTGCCGACATTCGGGGCCAGGAAATTCCCAAGGTGGACAACACCCAGATGGACCTGAAGGTGACCGCCTTTATCCCCAACGACTACATCTCAGATGTGGAGCAAAAGATGAGCGTTTACCGGGCCTTGGGCACCGCCAACAGCAAGCGGGAACTGACCCAAATTGCAGCGGATCTCAACGATCGCTACGGTCCAATTCCCTACGCCACAGAGCAGTTACTGCGCGTGCTAGAGCTGAAGCAAATCGCCAAGCAACTGGGCTTTGCCCGCATCAAACCAGAGGGCAAACAACACATTATTCTAGAAACGCCCATGGAAGAACCCGCCTGGAAGCGCCTCCAGGACAATATTCCCAGCCACCTCAAACCCCGGTTTGTCTATGCTCCAGGTCGGGTGACAGTGCGCGGACTCGGGGTGCTGAAGCCAGAAAAGCAGGTGGACAATCTCATGGAGTGGTTCCAACACATGCGGTCAGCCATTCCAGAAACAACTGCGATCGCATAAAATCCCCATGCATCCATCGCCATTGACCACAGAACTCCCCCCTCCCCAGGGCGCGGAACCCCCGTCCCTCCCTAGGGCGCAGAAACCCCGCCCCTACCCCACATCCTGCATTGGGCACAAAAACCCCGCCCCTACAGAGACATCCTGCATTGGGCGCGGAAACCGCGCCCCTACCCCAAAACCCTGCATCTGGCGCGGCACCTCTGCGGTGCATTGCTTCGCGTGGGCGAAGCCACGCCTTAGCGTTATGCACCCTACGGGATATTTAATTCAAAACTCAAAACTCAAAACTCCTATCACCTCCCCCACCCCAAAGCCCTCCGGGCAGGCTAACTCCCTGGGAGTGGCTTCACCAACGCCTTTCTTGAATGCCGTTAGGCTATACACCCCCCTACCCCATCACCCCCCTACCCAATGTCCCAACTCAACCAAGCCCTCACCCTCTTCCTCAGCCTGTTGGTTGAAGCCACGCCATTTTTGCTCCTGGGAGTAATTTTCTCCAGCGCCCTGGCAGTACTGGTGGACGAGCGGGCCTTGGTACAGCGGATGCCCAAACACCCCGCCCTCGCCGCCTTAGCGGGGAGCCTTTTTGGTTGCCTGTTCCCGGTGTGTGAATGCGGTAATGTGCCCGTGGCGCGGCGGCTGCTCATGCAGGGGGCTCCATCAGCACTGGCAATCGGCTTTTTGCTAGCGGCTCCCACGGTGAACCCGATTGTATTTTGGGCGACCTGGGTAGCCTTTCGCGACCAGCCCGCCATGGTGTTTTGGCGCGTGGGCTTGACGGTCTTGATTGCGGTGGTGATCGGCTGGGTCTTTAGTGCCCAAAAGGATCTGCGGCCCTTTTTACAACCGACGGTGGCCCGCTATTTGCCCAGCCCCACCCCTGAGCCAGCCTTGGCGACCTCCGACAGTAATCTCCTGGCGGGGGGCACCTATCTGTTGCAGTCGGAGGGAGCCCTACGCCTGGATGTGCCCATGTTTGAAACCCTAAGCGCCGCCGCCCTAGAGAAAGCACCCTGGAACACCAAGTTCCGCGCCGTCCTAGCCATGATGTTGCAGGAGTTCCGAGAACTGGGGGCGGTGCTGGTGCTGGGAAGTGCGATCGCGGCCACCGTCCAAGTCGCCATCCCTCGGGAATGGATCCTGACCCTGGGCCAGGGACCGATTACCTCCATCCTGGCGATGATGACCCTAGCCTGGGTCGTGTCCATTTGCTCCACGGTGGATTCCTTCTTTGCCCTCTCCTTTGCCTCAGTGTTTACCAGCGGCTCCCTACTCGCCTTCCTCGTCTTTGGCCCCATGATCGACTTGAAAAACATTTCCCTGCTGCTGACCACCTTCAAAGGACGCACGGTGATGTATCTCTTTATATTGGCGGCCCAGTTGACCTTTGTTCTGACGCTGGGGGTGAGTTTGTATACGAGTTGGTAGGGGAGTGGGGGAGTGGGGGAGTGGGGGTATTGGGGTATTGGGGTGTGGGGGTGTGGGGGAGGTGTAGGGGCAATCCCTTGTGGTTGCCCTTGTCGCCGGATGATCCGTGTTGGGATATTGGTGCGGGTTTAGCTCGTGTCTGCTGGGGAATTCCGATACAACCGCTCAAAATCCGCCTCGCCCCGCCCGGTGCCGGTGAATCCGGGGATGAAATTTTTTTGAAATGTTCCAAGACCTATGAAGCGTTCCACCTTACCTTGGCCCTTGATTATCGATACCCTCGCTCTGTTGCTGTGGGGGTTGATGCTGCTGCGCTACCAGTGGACAGGGCGACTGGCGGTCTTGCTGCACCCGGACTACCACTGGCTGGCCATTGGGGCAGGGTGGGTGTTGCTGGCGATGGCCCTGGGACGGGTGATAGACCTAGTCAGGGCCACCCAGGAGCTTAACTCCGGACAGCACATTGCCCTCCTGCCCCGTCAGTGGAGCGTGGCGATTTTGCTGGGGGTAGCGGTGCTGGGGCTGGTCTATGTGCCCCGGCCCTTTACTAGCGATACGGCCCTGGCACGGGGGATTGCGGAGCCGGTGGGAATGACGCGATCGCAACCCCAGCGCTTCCAGCGCAATACACCGCCGGAGTCTCGGACCCTGACGGATTGGTACCGCACCCTGAACGTGTATCCGGAGCCAGACGCCTACAGCGGTGACCCGGTGAATGTGACAGGGTTTGTCATCCATCCCCCCGATTGGGCAGACGACTACTTCATGGTGGCCCGCTTTGTGATGACCTGTTGTGCGGCGGATGCCTACCCCATTGGTCTGCCGGTGCAAGTTGTGGGCAGCCGCAGCGACTATGCTCCCGACAGTTGGATCGCCATCACTGGCACAATGGCCACAGATACGATTCAGGATCAGCGGCGACTGATAATTCAGGCCGATACCCTGGAAACGGTGCCCGAACCTGCCAATCCCTATGAGTTTTAAGTCCGTGGATTCCGCTCACCCCAATCCTAAAGTCTTCCCTCGGAAAGATCAGCGAAAAGATCGGCCCCCGCGCCATCCCCTGGATCGGGTGGCCCAAGGGCTCATGGTCATTCTTGCGATCGCGGCGGCGACGCTGATCCTGCTGGGGGACCACGCCACCCTGCGGGTCCAGAAATTCTCTTGGCAGGGGGCCGCTGTGGGAGCGGAGGATCGGGCCTTTCTCCTCACCTTCAATCGCCCGGTGGATACCCAGAGCGTGGAGGCCAATCTCACTCTGTCACCCCCCTTGCCGGGGCGCATCAGTTGGGCGGGTCGCCGTCTGGCCTACACCCTGGATGTCCCCATTCCCTACGGCGAATCCTTTGAGATAACCCTCTCGTCGGCCCGCGATCGCATGGCTCAGGAGGATGAAGAGTCCCGCTTTGAACCCTTTCAGGCCAACTTTCGCAGCCGCGATCGCGCCTTTGTTTACCTGGGCACCCAGGGGGAAGAAGAGGGGCGCTTGGTCTTGGTCAACCTGTCCCAGAACGCTGACGTCACCCTGCTGACCCCCCCCAACCTGACCGTGCTGGATTTTCAGCCCTATCCCCTCGGCGATCGCCTGCTATTCTCCGCTCTAGATCGCACCTCCAGCGACAGCCTCAACACGAGTCTCAACCCTACCCTCTACACCGTGACTACCGGACTGGCTCCCCAACCGCCAGAAGTAGCCTTGGGGGAAATGCCCACCCCCTCCTTGGCTCCAGATACAGCGGGCACAGTGACCGAAGTATTGGCGGGAGATACCTTCCAGAATCTGGCCTTTGACCTCTCGTCCGATGGCCGTACCATCGTGATACAGCGGGTTAACACCACCAACCCCGCTGACTTTGGGCCTTGGGTCCTGCGGCAGGGGCAAGAGGCCACCCCCCTGGATACGGAACCGGGAGGCGAGTTTCTAATTGCGCCAGACAATGCCACCCTGCTGATGCTCCAGGGCCAGGGCACCGCCATCATTCCCCTAGATGCAGAGGGCACAGAGACTAGGGAACCCTTGGACTTCTTGCCGGAATACGGGCGGGTCTTTGGCCTCACCCGTAACGGACTCTCCGCCGCTATGGTGGATTTCAACCAAAATAATCCCGACCTGCGCTTCACCCAATCCCTGGTGTTGGTCAGCAGCCGAGGGGATGAAGTGGAACTGCTGAATGTGCCCGGATCGATCCTGGATGCCCAGTTTGACCCCAGCGATCGCATTCTCTATGTCCTCTCCAGCGACGTGTTGCCGGGGGAGATCTATCAAGAGCAACCCACCATCACCGCCATCAATCTCGAATCCCAAACGCCCCAACCCCTGGTGACGTTTCCGCCCCAAGCCCAGGTCACCATGAGCGTTGCCCCCGATGGATTGGCCCTACTCCTGTCGGCGGTGCTCACTCCCGAGGACGGCCAAGGCACTACTCCTCAAGTACCCCAAACTTGGCTGTTACCGGTGTTTTCCACCGCTGCCCAGCGCCAAGCCGCCACCCCCACTCCCCTAAATCCAGAACCTTTGCCCTACCAGGGGCTAGCCCTAACTTGGTTGCCCTAAGAGGATGTTCGGTTGATTCCCCCCAACTCTGCAAAGAGTGTAAAACCTGATGCCCCAATGCAGCAATCCTATTTGATTCCTGAAGGCCGTCGTAGCGTGGGTGAAGCAAAGCGTAACCCACGAAAAGGCTTACTCAAAGCTTATGCAGGATCGCTATAGGTTCTCTCCTATCCTGCGCAACGACAGGGGAGCTTGGAGTTTGGGGGTTAGAAACCTTGATTTAGCGCCTTTGGCTTTACAAACTGCTTAAAAAGCGCATAAATCTAGTCAATAGGTTTATCCAGAGGCTGAAGCGCTCTTAGAGACCGCAATCGAGACTTCTCCGGGAACAATTTTTTGCGAATTCCCCCTCTTAGTCAGAGGGGTTATTGTCTTCCAAGCCTCTGGTATGTGGTTGATGTGTGAGGAGATCTACTGTGAACTTTCAATATCGCTGGACGGTGCTAGCGACCCTAGCGGCAGTGAATGCCATCGGCTTGCCGGCCTGGGCGCAAGATTCTGAAACTAGCGTTACCAATAGCGCTAATCCAAGTCAGGCTTTAATCCCCGTAGAGACAGATCAGGCTACTGAAACTGTACCTCCCGCCCCAGAGGCTACCGAAGCAGAGGGGACAGGGGATGCGATAGTCAGAGACCTGCCCAAAGGGGCCATCACAGATTCAGACCCAGCCCCAGACTCCGTTTCAGTAGCCAATGCCCAACCTTCAGATCCCAATTCTCTTCTAGAATTTGAACCCCTCGCAGATGCCGACCTCGGCGGTCAACCCAGCCTTCCCGATACCGACCAGCTTGCCCAAACCCCGTCGGTAGTGGGCCTATCCGATGTCCAGCCCACCGACTGGGCCTTCCAAGCCTTGCGAAACCTGATCGACAACTACGGGTGTCTCAGCGGCTTTCCCGACGGCACCTTCCGGGGCGATCGCCCCGTCTCCCGCTTTGAGTTTGCCGCTGGCCTCTCCGCCTGCCTCGACGTGATCACCAGCGTCAACGTCAGCCCCAACGATATCGGCACTATCTCCCGCCTCCAGCGCGAGTTCGCCGCTGAACTCACCACCAGTGTCGAAGCCCTCGAAGCCCGCGTCGAAGAACTTCGGGGCAATCAGTTCTCCAGCAACACTCGCCTTTTTGGCCAAGTCATCTTTGGCCTCCAGGCCCGTAGTGTTAACCGAGCCGACTTTTTCCCGGTGGATGGAGTCGCTGAAACCAACGATCCGGGCGGCGGTTTGACCACCTTCTACTCCAATGCCCAGTTAAGCTTTCTCACTCAACTCAGCCCCCGGAGCTTGCTCCTCTTTGGGCTCCAATCTGGATCCGGCAATAGTCTATTTGATACCGCTAGTAACAGTGTTCTGGGTCTCACCAATAACATTCGCCTTGCCTACGAGTCCGACACCAACTTTAGTGTTCGCCTGAGCGATCTCACCTACCGCCACCTCGTAGGGGATAATTTGGCCCTGATTGTAGGAGCCTCCGGCGTAGATCCGGTCGGCGTCTTCCGGGGACCGAATCGCTATGAAAGTGCAGGCCAAGGCCCCCTATCCCTGTTTGCCCAGCGTAACCCTGTGACCAGCGTGGGTAATGGCCGTAGTGGCGTGGGCTTTGACTGGCAAATCAGCGATCGCCTCAGTCTTCAAGGGGTGTATTCCCTCGCAGATCGCAGAAACCCCAATGGCCCAGGGCCAATCTCTCCCCTCGCCAATGACTATGTTCTAGGCTTTCAACTTACCTCTGCCCCCAACGACAGCCTCAACCTAGCCTTGAATTACCTCCACAGCTACTCCTCTATTGGCAGTCTAGGGACGGGGATTGGGGATGATCAGTTGACGATTGGCGACCAGATCACCGGGTTGGGAACCCCCGCAAAAACCAATGCCTTTGGTGCCACCGTCACCTGGGATGTGAATCCCAGGTTGACGCTAGGGACTTGGGGAGGCTACACCATCTCCGCCATTCCTGGAGAATCGGGAAATGTGAACACGGTTAACTGGATGCTCTTTGCCAACTTCCCTGATTTATTTAGGCCGGGGAACCTCGGAGGTATCTATATTGGTCAGCCGCCCCGTATCGTTAGCAGTAATCTGCGCCAGGGGCAAAACGTGCCCAATGCTCTGGCAGGAGGATTGGGTGACCCAGGCGGACAACCAGGGCGAACCATTCATCTAGAGGCGTTCTACCGTCACCAGATCAGCGACTCCATCAGCATCACCCCCGGTTTCATTGTGATCTTTAACCCCGCCAATACCCCCGGCAGTGACACCATCGGCATCGGTGCTCTACGGACCACCTTTACCTTCTAGACGGCTGTGATATGAAATCCTGATGATTTTCGTGTGATTTTTGGTTAAAAAACGGGGAACCCGTCCGGAATCTCCCCGTCTTCAGTGATCAGTAGCTACCCCCCCTACGGGCATTCTTAGTCTCAATCAATCGAGGAGCAACGACCCTATGACTTCCTTTTTGAAGAACAGGTACACCCTGATCGGCTTGACGAGCAGTCTGGCCCTATCCATGCTCGCAGCGCCAGCCCAGGCTCAACTGAATGTCACCGGGGGCGGTGCCACCATTAATGACGCTAGTGTCTTTGTTCCAGGTGGAGCAGGTACCACCAATGACACTCGGGCGGTGATTACTGGTGGCCAGTTCAACTCCGTCACGATTGAAACGAACCAGGGTAATCTGCCCAGTTCCGCTATTTTTCGGGCTAACACCTTGCCCACTATTAATAACGGGACAACCCTTGGTGGCAATCTGCAGAACGCAACTGGAACGGTTTTAGGAACTGTATCTTTCCGTAGCGTCGGCCCTCTCGGAGCCCGCTTCTTTAATATTCCGACAACGATTAATTTCACCGTTAGCAACCCCAACCCTGTTGCTGTTGGTGGTGCTGCTAACACCACAGAGCATCGGGCGGTTGGCTACATTCTGCAAGAAACTGGGTTTGTGGCTGGAGCCCAGGGCGTTGGAGTCGTTCAGCGACAGACCCCCGTCACGGTGGTTCAATATCAGCAGCCTGTGGGGACTGGGGCTACGGGAATCAACGTCTTAGGAACTGCTGTACCAGCTAGTGCATTCACTCAGACACGGGATGGTAACACTACCATTGTTCCTGGTATCGATCTGAGTTTTAACAGTGGCACGGTGTTTACACCGCCGGGGTTCGCCTTGGGCACACCCCAACCCGGCCAAGGCCAAGGGCAGGGTCCTGGCGTGATTATCCGCCAATTCCGGCAGGGTGTGAGCCAGGTTTCGGCCATCAGCATTTTCAATCGGGTCGCAATTATCAACCTACCCTCCTTCGACGACATCATTTTTGACGTTGATGATGATGCCACTGCCGGTGATGATGCCACTGATGACGATGGTCTCATCGGGGCAATCCCTGATGCAGGGGATGACGATACAGATACCCCTGGGGATGATACTGCCGACGACGACGACGATGATGACGACAACGACGATGTCGCCGACAACGATGATGACGACGATGATGATGACGACGACGATGACACTGCGGGCGGCGGTGATGGCGGCTTAATTGGTGCCTTGCCCGATGCTGGCGATGGTGGTACAGACACACCGGGTGACGACACTGCTGATAGCGGCGACGACAACGACGACGATGGCAGTGATGACAGCGATGATGATGACGGTGACGACGACGATGACGATGACGGCAGTGCTGGTGGTGGTAACGGTGTTGTTGCCAATCCCAATGATGGTGGTAGCCAGTTCCGGCCTATCCTGCCTCGCTTCGTGTTTATTGGCATCTTTATCTTCAACAACGTGCCCTCTGGCCGCTGGGTTGATCCCCCCTCTGCCGATGGTTTCGAGTATGAGATGACTCCCCGCAATGTCCCAGTGGGTGTGGCTAGTCGCGTCTTCCCTGGTATGACTGGCGTGGGTCAAGCGGATGATTCCGTCTTCACCCGCATCAGTGGCTTCCCCACGGGTGTGGATGTGGATGACTCTTTCGTGGTGTCGGTGGAAGGGCGCATCCTGGGTCGCTTTGGCCCTGGTGATACCCTGCGGTTCAGCGACTACCGCGACCAGATTGGGGATCTGCTGGTGAATGGGGGTGTCCGCAAGTTCACCATTAGCGAGATCAATCCGGCGGTGAACACCTTGAATCCAGTGGCTTTCCCACTGCAACTGGACTTCAATACTGATACCGCTAGCTTTGAAATGCGGGCCTTGGAGGCTGACCCCACGGGGGAACTCACCCGCATCTCCCAAGCAACTGACTAGGCTCACCTGAAGCGGGGATAGCTCAAAAAGGGCGGGAGGCATCATGCCTCCGCCCTTTTTTTGTGCTGCGCCCATTATGGGCATCTATCCAGCCTGGGTATTAGGTCAGGTAGGGCAACCATTGGGCCGCGATCGCGGCATTGCCATACCAATCCCCATCAGGTCGGGGAGAGTGGTAAACATTCTCCAGCAATAGATTTTGGGCGTTGTCCAAATGCGCTGCGGTAATGGGGGTGATGCCGTCACCCCAACAGTCTCCCTGACCACAGGTGAGTTGGTAACTGTTGTAGGTAAACCAAGTACCCCAGCGCTTACCGTAGATCGCCTTGCCCGCCACACAGACATAGCGCACCGAATTGTAGAACGCGCCGGGGTAGGTCTGGTTCACAAAGTCGAGATTGCGGCGGGTCCAGCGCTCCTGGCTTATATGGGGAGTGCCGAGGGTCAGTAACGTGTGAACCTGTTTGTGGCCGCTCCAGCAGTTGGGGCGATCGCGATCGCAGTTATGCACCGCATAGGGCTGCTCCCCCAGATAGATACGGGCAATCCAGCCACCAGCGGAGTGGCCCACAATATTGACACCATCACACCCTGTTTCTGACTGAAGACGGGTCACCGTAGCCGCGATCGCGGTCAAGATCGGCTGTACCGATCGCCCCCCCAGGGTCGGTATCCAATCCCGGCGAATCAGGGGCACCGTCATCGCGGGGATGCCCTGCTGCTGAAGATAGGTTTCTAGGGGACGATAGGGGGCGGCTCCAGCCAGATAACCCGGTATGATCACCGTCGGTAGAGGCATAGACTCCCAAGGCTCTGAATCCCAGATTGGAACTCCAGGTTGGAATTCCTGAGCTGGATAACAGTACCTATTATCCGGTCTTATCCCCTCCCAAAGTCCAGGATTATCAGGATTGTATAGATAGAGGTCTGGCGTGATAAATGCGATGGTCATGGGCGTAGCCGCCCCCAAGGCGCTAGATCGACCCCAAGGGGCCATCGAGTCCCCTGCCCTCGGTCACCTTTGGGGCATCGGTGTGGGGCCAGGAGATCCAGAGCTGATCACCGTCAAAGCCCTGAATCGATTACGACAGTGCCCCGTTGTCGCCTTCCCCGCTGGCCGCAATGGCCAACCCGGTATGGCTCAGCAAATCCTGGCCCCTTGGCTACAACCGGAGCAAACCTTACTGCCCCTGTACTTTCCCTACGTCCAAGATACCGCCACCCTAGAGACAGCTTGGCAAGCCGCCGCCGCCGCCGTCATCCCCCATCTTCAGCAAGGACAAGACGTCGTATTTGCCACCGAGGGAGACGCCAGCTTCTACAGCACCTTTACCTATCTAGCCCAAACCCTCCAGCAGCAACTACCGGATTTAACCCTCCACACCATTCCCGGCATCTGCTCACCCCTAGCCGCGATCGCGGCCCTCGGTCAACCCCTCACCATCCAAGACCAGCGCCTCACCATCCTCCCCGCCATGCACACCCTAGACGATTTAGAAAGAGCCCTGGATCAAGCCGAGGTCGTGGTATTAATGAAAGTCGCCGCCGTCTATCATCAAGTCTGGACCATCCTGAAACAACGGGGACTCCTAGCCCACAGCGCCGTTGTCGTCCATGCCAGCCGCCCCGATCAACGCCTGTACCCTGACCTATCCGATCATCCCCACCTGCAACTGCCCTATTTCTCCCTGATGATTATCCACAGATCCACGGGCATCAGCTAGGCTATAGCCAGCCCTCGGGGCACCCTAAAACCTGACAAACGTCTGGGGCTAGAGGATACCCAACACCATCTTTCATCACCGCAGTTCTCCTATGGCTTCCCCTCGATTTCCAAAACTGTCGCCCCAATGGCGGACCTGGCTACTCCAGCCCACTTGGTTGGCAGGAGCCATTTCAGTAGGATTCCATGGGGTGCTTTTTGCCGCCAGCCCCACCCTGTCTAATTTGAACCTAAATGCCCTCACGGAGCCGGACCTCGGGGCCGAAGCCCGTCGAGTCCCCTTAGTGGAACTCACTCCGGCAGAGCGGCAGCGTCTACCGGACTTTTCCAACTCCTTCTATAGTCTTTCACCCCTAGACGACCCCCTCGGCAACCTGGGCAGCATCGAGCCCATTCCTAATAATGGTCTACTGCCCCCCATCGCCTCCGGGGGCAACGCCAATCCCAAACCTAACACTTCCCCCCGTCAAGGCTACGTTGTTCCCTATCAACTCCCCGGCACCGTAATTCCCGGTGGTAATACCGCCAATCGCTCTCGGGGCAGCACTAGTGGCACGGCCAATAGTGGCACTGGCAACAGAGCCACGGGCAATACCGGCACCTCAGCCAATGGAAATTCCCCTAGTTCATCCTCCGACAGAGGCACTCGCAACAGCGGTAATGCTGGTGCCCCAACTCAAGGGACACAGCCCTCCTCCCCAACAGAAACAGACTCCCCTACGGCATCGGAGTTAGAACGCCAGCCCCAAAATCCTGCCCCAGCGGCGGGGACCGATAGCCCTATTGCCCTATCCGCAGCTCAGCAACAGGCACTCACCTACGACGGCGGCACCTCGGAAGAGGAGGCAACCGCAGCTCAAGAAATCTGGCTGGCAGAGAGTAAGGATCTAGCGGAAGTCGCCGCGTTACCCCTTGAGCAAGTGAACTTTCCCCTACTCGCTCTGATTAATGGTCAACAGCCCTGTTTGTCCCCCGAGCCCCACGAGGGTCTCATAGCCGCCCTCGTAGGTGCCGATGGTAAATTAACTCGGGATCCACAGGTTCTGATTAGCACGGGCTACCCATTTCTCAACCATCGCGCCATTGATCGGGTCAAGGCCCTCAATTTTGGCAGCGTGCAGCAGACTACCGCCTATCAGTTTGTGGTGCAGGTGGAATACCGGAAAGAAATCTGTGTGAATCTCAAAGCCAATTCCCCTGCTCCCGAAACCTCAACCCCTGTCGATAAAGAAGAGACACCATCTGCTGAAAATACATTGGAATAACATTTGGTCGCATTTCGCCAAAATTTGGGTAGGGATAGGGCCGCTTCTAACGGTTCAACTTAGCTTGAAAATTTTTTCCTCAATGTATTAAGTTTGTAAGGAACATCTCAAAAAAGCGGATTCACCTTCAAACAGCAACGTAATTCCACGGGTTTCAGCCATCAATATGCCCTACAAGGCAATACATCAAGATGCCCTAAAACTGATTTGTAAAGTTAAGGTAAACCCGTTTACCCCATTATGAATTCTTTGCTGCCAAAGCTTTATCTTGACCTCACACTACTGTCAAGCTTCAGTAAATCCCGGCCAAATTGCATAAGGCTTCACTTGCACTCCAGTAGTCTTACTACCAGAGAGATTCCCTATAACTGCCATTTTCGATATTAAGGATATCCTCGTATATACCAAGTTGAGGAAGGGGCAGATAGGGGGAATGCATCGTCTCTGTGGCTGCCAGTTATTGATCAACCGCTGGTGCCACAAGATATCTGCAATATCCTTCAGGAGCCAATGGTTATGAAAGCCTTACTTGCGACCTGTACTGCCGGAGCTGCTGTCTTGGTAATGGGTACCGTTGCTGAAGCAACGACCTTTAAGCTAGATAGCTACAACGTCAACCTAAATGATCAGGATCCCGGCTTGGTTTTAGATTGGGCACCTATTCTGGGTACACCAGCGACAGCAGATCTAGAGGTTGGGGAGTCAACCTCTACCAAGTTGTTCACCCTCTGGACCGATGAAACTGCGGTCAACCTGGATGATCTTGCCTCCAAGCCTATCTCTGTGGATTTCACTTTCTCCCTACCCAAAGTATTTGGAGGCACTGTCGGTGGTGAAACTAAGGGCTTTCGATCTCTTTTTGGGGTGATCCAAGGAGGCCAAGTAATCTGGGATGGTCCGTCGGTGTTTGCCTTTGGCAACGGTGGCCTTTTGGAGGTTACCCTATCGGATACGATCTTTAATAAAGGACTCTTCGGTCTCAATGAAGGGGAAAAGCATGGTGCTAAGATCCATGCCACCTTTAAGTTAGTGTCTGACCACGTTGATGTACCAGAACCAACGGCGCTGCTGGGATTGGGATTGCTGGGCTTAGGGATGCTGGCACAACGGCGGCGGACGGAGCAGGAAGCATAGGTGATTTCTGCCGCAGGAACTTTCACCTAGCCTAGCAATATCCCGCATTCATTGTGCAATTGTGTACCCAATGCGGGGTCATTTCAAGCAGTATCTAATTAAATCTAACGATCTCACTTGATTACAGAAGACCGTCGTAGCGTGGGTTGAGCCGCGTTCGCGCGGTGTCTCCACTAGGGGCTGTGGACAATCAAAGCCAGATTCCTTGCTATGGGGCGGTTACAGCCCCTAGCTTGATTCCGTAGGGCGGGCGTGGTCATGCCTACCCCGCAAGGGTTTCCTCGTTAATTGTCCACACGCTCTAGGAGAAAACCCACGAAGATGCTTGCTCAAAGGTCATGCCGGGTGGTGGAGCTTAGAGTTCACCCCAGAATTGGTCAGCTTGATAGGTTTGAAGCTCTTTCTGCACTTCCTGAAAGTAATCGCTTTTGGTGATTTGGGCCACCTGTTTCAGGCGCTTGGCTTGGTCAATTTCGATGGTGAGGTCTGCTAATTGCTGTTGCAATCGGGCTTCTCGCTGTTTCACGTGGGAGGCCATCATTTGAAACATCTGGGCTAGCTTCCCCAGTTCATCCGAGCGGGCCGCTACCTCGTCTAAACTCTCCGGGATAAAGGTGCCTTCATCAACGGCGGTGGCGGCATCGGTGACACGGTCTACCTGTTGAAGGTATTTCTGCATTTGTTCGTTGCTGTGGCGCAGTTCGGCTTCAGCCTGTTTGCGATCGCGGATGGCCTGACAGATTTGTTGATACATCTGTTGAAAGGCCGCAATTACCTCCCCCAGCTCATCACGGCGCTGAAACTGATCGGACTGAAAGGGGGGAGCGGGTTGGTCAGTTGCAATACCTTCGGTGAGCTTCGCTAACGCATCCCCCGCCAGGATTAAATCTCGCCGTAGGATCAACACCGGGGTAATCAGTTGCCGACTCAGGAGCACCATCATCACCAAGGTGATAAAAGCGGAAATTAACAAGACAATGCCGGTAATTCTAAGAATGTAAAAGACTAGCGCCATCCGCGTCCCGTCGGCATCATGGCGCAGCAGCAACACATATTCATCGCCACCGTCCGATTGCGATGCCAGCCAAGCAACATCGTAACGACTCCCCTGATCCGTTTCCAGATAGCGTTGATTGCCTTGACGGGCCTCCTCGGGCGGTAGGGCAGGCACTTCCCCAAAGGTGCCCACCACCCTGCCGTTAGCCTCGTAAACCGCCCCGCCGAGGATGATCTGCATCATCGGCTCCCGTTGCAACTGCTCTAGTTGTGCCAAGAGTTCTGGCCCCGATGCAGTAGGGTAGGTCATCAAAATCCAGTTAATCTTCCCGAAGGACACCTCCTCGATTTGGCTCAGGATTTCCTGCTTACGCCGTTGCACCGAAGGCACGAGGACAATGCCTTCAATCACCACAAGGCTGACAAAGATACCCAGAACAATGCGGAGGGAAAGGGGCGATTTGAACAACCGCTTCCCTTCTTTCATCTTGGTGGAAAATCGGGTCGATAGATGCTTGACCATCTCAAAATCTCTGTACTTTCGGCAATCCTAAAAGCAGTAGATGAGAATGGGCTAAATAAAAGCTTAGGGAACCAAGGTTCATCCTGCACTCAGCAGCAAATAACCCTGGTTCCCCCGAATCACCAACTGTCGATATCTGCACTCCCCGCGATCCACTCTGCCAAGTCTCGCTTGGCCTTGCCCACACTAAAGGGGTGCAGCCCAAACTCGCTAGACAATTCTTCGCACACCTTAACGCCGCGTACACTGTTTCCCTTGGCATCCAGGGGGGGCGAAAAGATCCCAATCCCCAGCTTGCCCGGTGAGACGGCAGTAATGCCGCCCCCAACACCACTTTTAGCGGGCATACCTACCCTATAGGCCCATTCCCCCGAGTAGTCATACATGCCACAGGTGAGCATGACGCTGATGACATCCTGCACATAGCGCTCATCTAAAGCGCGATCGCCGGTACAGGGATTGACACCGCCATTGGCCAACGTCGCCGCCATCATTGCTAGGTCACGGGCATTGACCAAGATCGAACATTGCTGAAAGTACAAATCCAGGGTCTCCTCCAGCTTTTCCCCGACCATGCCAAAGTTGAGCATCAGGTAGGCGATCGCCCGGTTGCGATTGCCCGTAGATTTTTCCGACATAAAGACGGGAACGCTGATATCGTGCCCTCTCCCGGTGTAGCGCTGAAACATATCCAGCATCCGCTTCAGGCGTTCCGTCCCGTCCTGGCCAGAAATTAGGTCAGCAGTTGCGATCGCGCCCGCATTAACCATGGGGTTATAGGGGCGATTCGTGCCTTCATCCAACACAATGGCATTAAACGCCTCCCCCGTCGGTTCCACCCCCACCTTGCTATTGACGTAGTCCCGACCCCGATCCTCCAAAGCCAATCCATAGACAAAGGCTTTAGAAATAGACTGAATCGTAAAGGTCTGGGTGCAGTTACCCACCTCAAAGACCTGACCATCCACAGTGGCCACACAAATGCCAAACCAGTTAGGATCCGCCAAAGCCAGTTCTGGAATGTAATCAGCAACCGCTCCCTCCGTGAGGGATTGATACTTCTCGTGCAGATCACTCAGGTAGTTGCGAAACGGAGACGTGACCGATGAAATGGAGTCCGCTAATGACTTCAAATCCCCAGTATTTGCCATGGTCGCCTACTCCATAATCCGATGGGCAACAGCTTTGAACTCCTGAGCAATGGCATGATCGGGATAGTTCACACAAAATACCCCTTCACTGGCCAGCGCCGCAATATCCTCCGAGAGCGGAAACACCCCCGCCACAGGGGTCTCATAGGTTTCCTCCACCTTTTTCCGCAGTAGGTCTAGATTCATGGTGGACAGGGCTTTGTTGATCACCAACAACACATTACGCACATTCAGTTGACGGGCCACATCCATCGTGACCGCCGTGCCCTGGTAGTCCTGCTTATCTGGGCGCAGAATCAAGAGTAGGTGATGGGAAATGGCAATGGTTAAAAAGGCTTGTTTGGATAGACCGGGATGGGTGTCAATGAACAAATAATCTAGTTCCAGAGCCTTGACCAGTTTGCGAAACCCATCGTTGAGTAGGCGTACATCGTAGCTATCCCTCAAGATGCGAGCGATATCATCGGTTTTAATACTGGCGGGCACGAGAAAAAGCTGCCCCCCTTGAGCACTGACCCCAAGGGATTCCCCAATATCGTAGGCCGCCGCTTCAATGGGACATTCACCCCACAGATAGCTGTTGAGGGTATGGGTGGTCATGTCGGGCTCTAGACCGAAAATATTATGAATACCGGGGGAAGGCACATCAGTATCCACCACTGCAACTCGGTGACCCTGGAGTGCTATGGCGGCAGCGATGTTGGCGGTGAAATTAGATTTTCCTGTTCCTCCCCGATAGGAGTGAATGGAAATGACCCTGGGCATACGCTATGACCTCATCTCAACCCTGAGTTATGCCAATTCCCCGAAATAAGACTACAGATGTCACCTAGCCCGCTGGGACGGCAAAGTCAACGACTTCGCTCAGGGGACGCTAGCTGAGCGGAGTCGAAGCTAGGATGTGTAGCGGCAATTCAGAGAATTGGTATTAATGGTGCCGCCTCCATCAAATATGGTGAGTATAGCCGATCAAATATGGTGGGTATAGCCGATGAACTCCCCTGGCATAGCATCAAATTTAGCGGTTATGGGCTTCTCGCAAAGCTCTAGGTGGATATATCGTCGTTACATGGATAAAATCGAGCTCGGAACACCTCACAGGCTTCTACTTTTTCCATGACCGATCCTGCTGATTCCAATTCCCTATGGCAGCACAAACCCTGGTGGTGCCAGCCTTGGTCTATTGTGCTGACGGGGCTGGCCCTGCCCGCGATCGCGTGGGGCTTCACCCATCGCCTTTGGCTCACCCTGCCTGTGGTAGGGGTTGTTTTGGGCTGGTGGACGCTATTTTTGTATCTCGCCCCCCGTCAGTATGCCGATGCCATGCAACATCAGCAATCGCCGCAAAAGTAACAGGAACTTCATATCGGCCCCATCTCAGCTCTCAGCTCGGCATTCTATCCAGGGCAGGGATGGAACATAGCCTCAGATCACTAGGGTTGATCTCATGACTTCTTCCGTATCATGACCGGCCTCATCATGACCGGGAAAAATCCTCAAAGCTTGAGGGTCTACCTTGAGGCGGACCCGGCTGCCCGTAGGGAGAGTTGCCCCCGTTGCCATCCGGGCATGGAGGGTTTGCCCCGACGGCGTTTGCAAACAGTAGTTATATTCCCGTCCTAGAAACTGGCGATCGCGAATCCACACCGTTCCCGCCTCGTCCGGTTCCAGCAGCAAATCTTCCTGACGAATCATCAGCATTCCCCCCTCCAGGGTACCTAGAGCGTTCGCCATTGGCAGATAAAACGTCCCCGCCTCCGTCTCCCAGCTCTCCCCCCGGCGCTGGGCCGTGAGAAAATTAGCTTGGGTGACAAATTCCGCCACAAACTGAGAGGCCGGATTGGCATAAATCTCCTCTGGAGCCCCCACCTGCTCCAGATGACCCCGGCGCATCACCGCTACCTTGTCAGAGATCGACAGCGCTTCCTCTTGATCGTGGGTGACAAAAACCGCCGAAATACCTGTGCGCTTCAGAATCTCTCTCACCTCCTGGCGGAGATAAAGGCGCACTTGCACATCCAGGTTACTCAGAGGCTCATCCAGCAAAATAATTGTGGGCCGGGGCGCTAGCGCCCGCGCCAAGGCCACCCGCTGCTGTTGTCCCCCAGAAAGTTCGTGGGGATAGCGGTCAGCAAACTTCGCTAGCCCTACCAGGGCCAAGGCTTCCTGGGTGCGGCTGCCTTGGTGGGTCGGTCTCTGGCCATCGCGACTGGATTTAGGATCTTGCCGCTGTAACGATTGCAAGCCAAAGGCCACATTCTGTCTCACCGTCAGGTGGGGAAACAGGGCAAAATCCTGAAATACCATGCCAATGGACCGCTGCTCTGGTGGCACCCAACGGTGGGCCGTCGCTATGGGCTGCGTTGCAAGGTGAATCTCACCGCCATCGGGCCGTTCAAAGCCGCCAATCAGCCGCAGTAGGGTTGTCTTGCCACAACCCGATGGCCCCAAAAGTCCCAGGATTTCCCCCGCTACCAAAGATAGGCTTACCCCTGCCACCGCTGGGGCAGAAGTGTGGGGGTATTGTTTTGTCACGTCTTGGAGCCGTAGAACTGGAGCCGAATGCATCGCCTCAACCATAAATTTCAGGAGTTAGGACGGGCCTGGGTCACAGTCCGCCGCTCTTGGGACAGAATGATCAGCGTAGACCCCGCCGATACCAGCAAAATCAGCAGTGCCGCCGCCGCCGCATCCGCAAAGGCCGCATCCTCCGCCGTCGCCTGCCAGATCTGCATCGCCAGGGTCCGAAAGCCAATGGGGGCTAGGAGCAATGTTGCGGGCAGCTCCTTAATCGCGGTCAAAAAGATCAGCATTGCTCCACTTAACACCCCCGGTTGCACCAAGGGCAAGGTAATTTGCCTCAGGGTTTGCCAGGGGGTGCGGCCCAAACTGCGGGCCGACTCCTCTAGATTGGGGTTCACCTGCAACAGCGATCCCCGTACCGTCCCCACCGCCTGGGGGAGAAACAGCACCATGTAGGCAAACACCAGCATCGGCATTTGTTGATAAATCCAGGGGGTATAGTTGGCTCCGAAAAACACCAAAGCCAAGGCCACCACAATTCCCGGTGTGCCAAAGCCAATGTAGGAACACCGCTCCAATAGGGTGGTCCATCGCCCCGGAAACCGAACCGACAAAATCGCGATGGGGAGGGCAAACACCGTCGCCACTAGGGCCGCCAACCCCGCCCCGTAGAGCGAGTTTAGGCAAATTTGCCATAGGGGAACGGATTGATAGGTGGTGTAGCCCAAGCCGCCAAAGAGGGTACTGCGAAACAGCCAGAATAAAATCACCCCCACGGGCATGACCAAGCTCAACAGCACCACAATGGTACAAAAAAACAGGGCAGGCCACCGCCACCGCCCCAGAGCAACGGGGGGCGTTAACAAGCCACTGCCACTGCGGCGGGTATAGTAAGCGGCGCGGGTGCGGGTGCGATACTCCAGCCACAGAATTCCCAGCACAATGGCCACCAGTACCAGGGCGAGAGCTGCCGCCAAATTGCGGTTAAAGCCAGATCGATACTGGGTAAAAATGACCCTCGTGAAGGAGTCAAATTGCATCAGAGCCGGGGTGCCAAAGTCTTGAATCGCGTAGAGGGCTACTAGCAGTGACCCAGCAGCAATCGAGGGTCGCAACTGAGGCAGCGTCACCCGCAAAAAGGTGGAATAGGGACTATGGCCCAGGCTACGGGCGGCTTCCTCGGTGCTGGGATCCATGCCGATGAGACCCGCACGCACACTCAACAGTAGGTAGGGAAAGGTAAACAGGGTGGTGGCAGTAATAACGCCAAACCAACCGTAGATCGAGGGAAGTCTCTCTATGCCCAAGGGCTGCAATAGCATTTGGACAATGCTGCCTCGGGGGCCAAAGGCAGAAATCAGGGCAAAGCTACCGACATAGGTGGGCACCGCTAGGGGGAGGGTTGTGGCAATCAGCCAAAATCGTCGCCCCGGCAGGTCTGTCCGCACCGTCAAAAAGGCTAAGGGGATAGCAATTAGAGCCGAAAAGAAAGTTGCTGCTAGCCCTAGACCCAAGGTGTTGAAGATGACCTCTAGGGTAAGGGGGCGAGCAATGATGGCCCACAGTTCTAGTACCCCGGCCCCAGCAGCACGCACCACCAAGTGGCTTAGGGGCAGCACCATGGCGGCGGCGGTCACTAGTGCCATCAGCACCAAGAACCAGGGGGGGCGGGCCGAGCGCCCCGAGCCCCCGAGCCATTTCAGGGCATGGGTGGGTAGGGAAGGAGAAGGGTGTTTTGTCACAAAGGAGGAGGTTCGCATCGGGGCTAGGAGATCTACTCGCCCCTAGCCCTTATTCAACGCTACTACAACAAGCCCGCCCGCTGTAGGAGTTCGATGGTGCCTTGGAGGTCGGCAAGATCTCCAAGGTCGATATTGGGGGGGTTAATATCCTCGATGGGCAACTGCTCCTCGGGGGCAGCAATCCCCTCAACCAAGGGATACTCCTTAGTTTCCTCCGCAAAGAAGTTTTGGGCCGTATCGCTGAGGAGAAATTCGACGAACCGCTCAGCACCGGTGCGGTTGGCGGCGGTGTTGATGATCGCCACCCCAGCGATGTTGATCAAGGAGCCCACATTCCCTCGAGTGTAGTGGTGGGCTACGGGGAAGTTGGGATCCTCAGCAAGGAAGCGATAGAGGTAGTAGTTGTTGGTTAGACCCAGTTCGACCTCACCGCGTCCCACTGCTTCGACGATGGTGCTGTTGTTGCGGTAGACGACGGTGCCATTGGCTTTCATAGCCTCTAGCCACTCCAGGGTGCGGTCATTTCCCTCCAACAACCGCATGGCGGTGACGAAGGATTGGAAGGAACCGTTGGTGGGAGCCCAGCCTACCTTGCCGCGCCATTGGGCTTCCGTCAACGCCCACATAGAGCTGGGAAGCTCGTTTGCTTGGACCATATTCGTGTTGTAGGCGATGACTCGAGCCCGTCCGGTGATTCCAATCCACTGAGCGGAATTGGAGCGGAACCGCCGGTCTACACGGGCAATCAGGCGAGCCGGAATCGTGCGGGTGCGGCGAGCATCGGCAAGGGCTCCCAGGGCTCCGGCGTCTTGACCAAAGTAGATGTCGGCGGGACTGTTGCGGCCTTCTTCAATGATGGCGATCGCAAGTTCAGCGGTGTCACCGTAGCGGACCCGGATATCCAAGCCCAATTCCTGTTCTGCCTGCTCGATCAGGGGACCAATCAGAGATTCCCCGCGTCCCGAGTAGATGGTGAGGGTATTGGACTGGGCGTTGCTGGTAAAGGTTAAACCCGCACCCATACTGAGGGCGAGGGCGGCGGCCCCAGCCAGAAAATACCGACGCTTAACCATGGATAATTGCTCTCCTAAATCGAACTCAAATTAAATTTGGACTGCGAACCTCTGTCACAATACACCTGTGGCAGTTATCAAGAACTATTCGCAATACTCTAGAGGTGAATATAACACTGGAGCTGATCCCAGACAAGAAGGATTCCCGATAAACTAGTGCTCCGTTTGTCCCTATGGGCGCAATGGCTCCGACCGGCCAAAGGCCATCGCTATCTGCCAAATCAGTTTCTAGAGCAAGTCTTTAGCCCTCTGTAGGCGATCTCGAAGGGGTAATCACAGGCGCTATCCTTTCTCCTTCAGAACCTCACTTTTCAGCGCTGGTAACGTAACTAGCATGGGTGAATAGGGTCACTAACAGGGTGAATCGGGCTGGGGTCATTCCCTTTACATCGCCATTCCCCAGTCGGTCAGCCTGCCTCCAGAGCTGTCGAGGGCATGGTTTTACCCTGAGGGTAAATAAGACTAATTAGCGTGGGTTCGGGTCCATGGCGTACTATGAATTTGTTAGCTTACTAAAAACTATTAGCAATATTTTGGGATGACCCTCGAGTGCGATCCGATCGGCAAGGCTGCCCCTTTTCTGCAAGGCTTCTATCACCCCAGGTTGAATTCTGCCCCTCTTGGTGAGCCGGATGCTGATCTTGTCGTTGCCTCAGGTGATAGCCAAATTGGGGAGCAGCCGAGATCTCAGCCAGAGTCTTGCCTTCAGGATTCTAGAGAAAGGCCCCAGCCTTCTCGCCCTCGCTCTGTGGCGACAGCCTCAGTCACCCAAAAACGCCGTCCCTGGAACCGGGGCGGGATCAAGATGGGGAGTATGCTGCTGGTATCGGTGCTGCTCCATGGCATTGTCTTGTCGTTGCCCATGGTGGAAACCGCTCCCCCGGACGAGGTTGTCGTCGAAGAAGAAGCGGTGGTAGATGTGATGGATGTGGCGGTTTTGCCTGTCCCTAGGGAGCTGCCCCAGCCGGATCTGGCTGAAGAGGTTTCGCCCCCGACGCCATCAGATCCTCCAGCCCCCAAGCCCCAAGCTCCAGTGAGACCGGAGGCCACCGCTCCAGCCCCCTCTGCTCCCTCTGCACCTGAGGCACAGGCAGACGCAGAGGATGCTCAGAATCCCGATCCGGTGCCCCCTGACCCGATCGCCGAATCGCTCCCTGACCCTGACCCTCAACGTGTTGGAGGGCTAACGCTGCCGTCGGGGGGAGAAATGGTGAATGACCCGACGGATATTCTGTCGGGAGCGCACTTGGACCGCTATCGCCGGGATGGAAATACGGATCCGAATATTGAGGGGCAGTTTCTCGTGGCGTTAGCGGCGAATGAAGATCCACGGGATGTAGTGGAGCACTTTGCTAATGAACTCGGCATTACAGACTCGATTCCTAGAGGGGCACGCCAGACACGAGATAATCTGCCTCAGTCATACCGCTTCAAGGTCACGACGACGACGGGGGAAGAGAGATTATTGACGCTGGATCCGGTGCGCAATCGCAATCAGGTTCTCATCACGATTTGGCGCGAATTCCCGCTGTAGCGCTGTAATGGGCACTCGGTTTCTGAACAGAGGTACTATAAAAATACGGAGTTCTCAATCTCCATCGCCCGTATTCCTTCAGGATTGCTCCATCCATGGCTCGCCGTAACGCCGACTCCAACGACCGTCTAGAAGCCGCCCAGCGTCTCGGAGAATTGGGGGAAGCATTGGTCGCGGATTGGCTGCGGCAGCAGGGTTGGCGCGTAGTCGCCCAGCGCTGGCATTGCCGCTGGGGAGAATTGGACATTATTGCGATGGCCTTTGGCCGGTCGGAGACCATCGCGTCCGATCCCGATCCTAATCTTGCCTTTGTAGAGGTTAAAAGTCGCCGTCAAGGTAGCCTGGACCGCATAGGCAGACTAGCAATTACCCCGCAGAAGCAGCAAAAGCTCTGGCGTAGTGCCGAGGTCTTTTTGGCTCAGATGCCCCAATATGCCGAATTGCCCTGTCGGTTTGATGTGGCCCTGGTGGAGCAAGGCCCACTAGGGCGATCCACTGGGTTAATGCAACGTGCGATCGCAGATGGAGGCTATACCCTGACGTTGGTAGACTACATCGTCAACGCCTTTGATGGGAGTTAGGCTGGTAGTTAGGGACTTGCGTCTAAATAAAGTACCGGAAGCGTTGATCACTGTAGGGTGCATAGCGCTAAGGCGCGGCTTCGCCTTTTATGTCGCTTGCGAAACGCGCAGCAATGCACCAATAGGCAAGGTGGCAATGGGTACCTTAATTTTCCTGCAAGTCCCTTAGTATCTAACGCTCCGTAAGCTGAGTTAGCAGGTGGTTAGATCGGGTCACAAAGGACTTCATCCCCTCAGCGTCAAAGCCCTTCTGGGCCATCAACGCCAGATCGTAGACATGCTGGCAAATCAGCGTCGCCATTTCCCCAGCAGGAGAGCTAGAACCATCCGCTTGGACAATACTGCTTTGACTCAGGCCCACCAGATTTTGAATCATAGGATGGGCCGTATTCACCAACAGCACATGGGCTTCGGGAAACTCCATTGTCTGTTGCTGCATCATGGCCATCATTTCTTGCATTCGGCGAGTGGCTTCCGGCAAGAGCACCATGGCGGGGGGCGTATCCGGGCTGTCTGCCTTTAGAGCCTCGGTACGGATATTGACCTGGGGCTTGTTCAGCGCCTTTTCAAACAGCGCCTTGATCTGGTCGCTGCGGGTCTGGTTAGTGGTAGGGTCAACGATCTCGCTGGGCTTTTCCTTGTCCAGTAGCGTGTCATCTAGATCCGCATCCACCCGAGAGAACTTGACATCGGTATACTCCTGCTCCAGGAAAGAGACAAAGTGGGTATCGATGAAGGTATCGAGGAACAGCACCTCTAGCCCCTGGGATTCGTGTAGGGCAATGTAGGTTGCCTGGGAAACAGCATCGGTGGCGTAGAACACGCGGTTTTCGTGGTGTTCTTGATTACGCTCCAAATACTCCTTCAGGGTGGTGTAGGAATAGCCATCGGCATCTGTGGCGGATTCGGGCGGGTGCTCTACTTGAGACCAAGCATCTTCACCGTCGGCCTGCACCTCCACCTTGGCAGCGTCGCTGTCACTGGCGGACCCCAACTTAGCCGTAGTGCGGAAGATGACAAAATCCTTGACCTGTTCTTTGAACTTATCGTCGTTGAGGGAGCCAAACTTGATGAAGGTACCCAGGTCTTGCCAGGAAGCAATGTATTTAGCCCGGTCTTCTCGATACAGTCCCTTGAGGCTATCTCCCACCTTGCGGGCGATATAGTCGGCGATCTTACGAACGGTGCGGTCGTTCTGCAAAAAACTGCGGGACACGTTGAGGGGAATATCGGTACTATCGATCACCCCCCGCAGCGGCATCAGGAAGCGAGGAATGACTTCCTCGCAGTTATCACTGACAAAGACCTGATTGCAGAAAAGCTTGATGTGGCTCTTAGTGACATCAATATCCGGCTTCAGCTTAGGGAAATAGAGAATGCCATTGACCACAAAGGGATAGTCTGTGTTCAAATGCACCCACAGCAAGGGTTCTTCCTGGAAGGGGTAGAGGTAGCGGTAGAACTCCAGGTAGTCCTCGTCCGAAAGGCTGTTGGGAGGCTGCTTCCAAGGCGCTTCGTGTTTGTTGATGACCTCATCGTCTAGCTTGATGGGGACGGGCATGAAGTCACAGTAGGTTTTCACCAACTGCTGAACACGGGCTGTTTCTAGGTACTCATGCTCCTCCTCCAGCAGATGCAGTGTGATGGTGGTGCCGACGGTGGCGCGTTCGGAGGGGGAGAGTTCAAATTCTGTGGTACCGTCGCAACTCCAGTGGACAGCCTCTGCACCCGCCTGGTAGGAGAGGGTGTCGATCTCCACTTGGCTGGACACCATGAAGGAGGAGTAAAAGCCTAGGCCGAAGTGACCGATGATATTGGCGTCGCCGCTATCTTTAAATTTAGTGATGAATTCTTCGGCGCTGGAGAAGGCAACTTGGTTGATGTACTTTTTGACCTCTTCGGCGGTCATGCCCAAGCCCGTATCAGAAATACTGAGGGTTTTGGCCTCTTTGTCGATGGCGATGGTGATTTCTGGGTTGCTAACATCACCTGAATATTCGCCGGAACGGGTCAGGAGGGAGAGTTTTTGGATGGCGTCTACGGCATTGGACACCAACTCTCTGAGAAAAATTTCGTGCTCTGAGTAGAGCCACTTTTTGATGATGGGGAAAATATTCTCAGTATGAATACTGATGTTGCCCTTTTCCAGAATCGTTGCCATAGTCAAGACCCGTGCATAAACTGTGCGCTTGTCAGCTCTATGCTCGACGATCAATGGGGGTTCCTACAATAGAAGAACCTAGGCTTGGCAGGTGCGGTTTACCCCACCCTGCCATTTGATTCTAGGATCCGTAAACCCCGGCACAGATATCCTGAAGATGGGGATAGAGGGGGTTGCTTGCCTCTGCGTCCCGCAGAGGGGTTTGCTGGGTTTGGCTCTGGAGGGGCTGATCCGCCGTATCTAGGAAGGTCATTTGCTCTACGGCGTAGCTGAGGGCTTCGCAGTTGGCAATGTAGTCGAAAACTCCGGCAGCGGTGCCGTTGTCGCTGATGGGGGTGCGGCGCGACAGTAGGGTGAAGCGGACGATATCCCCTTCGCGATTAATGCTGGGGTTGAGCCACCATTGCTGGTCGATAGTACTGCCCTGACTATTCTCGAAGGTGTTGGTGTAGAGGTAGATCCAGTCTTGGTAGGGATCTTGATTCTGGGCCAACTGGTTTGAAGCCAACTGGCTTGGAGCCAACTGAGGCGTGCTTAGACCTCCACTGAGGGCGGTGCCCAAGGTTAGGGCAATGGCTGTAGTGGCAGCGGCGGAAAACATGGCGATCGCTCCAGTGATGACGGGGGACGAAATTATAGATATAGGCCCGAAGGCTATTCCCCTATGTCCTCCCTATCCTCAATGGTGCTCTCTTAACCGGAAGAAAAGGGAGGGGGACTGACACTGCTTAGATTGGCATAAGGTATCAGCTACTGGGGCGGTTCTAAGCAATATGACCTAGAATTACGGCGTTTAGACCAGGGACGCCCCCACCATGACTTCACCGTTGCCCCAACGCCCCCGTCGCTCCGTTTCGGTAGTCCTCTCTTGTGCTTGGGTCTTGATTTTGCCCTGGGGCGTGCGCCCCGCGATGGTCTCCGACTGGCCCTTGGCCCTGGCAGTTTCCCCAACTGCTGTCAATGCTGCCAATCCTTCTGGCACGAGCCCCGCCCTATCTGAGCCCCAGGATGCGGGCAGATCGGCTCAAGACAACCATCGCGGTCTGCAATTAGCCCAGGTGGTAGAAGGCTCCGTGCTCTATTTCCGCACTCCCAACTACACGATGCATGTGTTTCGGGACGGGGATGTGAACCGCATGAACGTGTTTAACAATGCCACGGGAGTGCTGTTACAGCGGAATGCGATCGCAACTCTGGAGTTCATTGATAATTTCAGCGTCTTTTCCAGTCAAGGTACCCGCAATGGTGAGCGCGTTATCTATCGAGCTGTGGTCAGCAGCAATGACGATATCCTGAATCTGCAAATCTTCGATTTTTTCGGACGGAAGATTCTAGAAGAGCCGGGGCTGGGAGATGCCCTGATTAACCTCACCTCGGAACAGCGCCCGGTTCATCAAGCTGCCGGTACGATTCTGGCCTTTGATACGAATACCTATTCGACCCGTGTGTTTCAGCGGCAAGGCAACGACCAGTATTTGATGAACGTGTACAACCGCCTCTCTGGGGCCAGCGAACAAAATGGGATTTCTGCCATCCTCTCGCCCCCTGTACCGCCCTATGATCGCCAGGTCAGCTATGTCAGCCGGGGCACCTACAACGGTGTTCCCGCCCAGTTTTTCACCCGCATTGATGGCACCGGACAAACGGCCCTGGAGATTATCAGCAACAGCGGTCAGCGGTTGTTATTAGAACCGGGGGTGGGGCCGGTCACCGTGAATATCCCGTCTGGGGATCTTCCCCAAGGGATAGGCCAGATTGAGGCTCCGACCAGTGTCTATGTAGCGGCTGTATTTGGCGATAGCGCCACCCTATCTCAGATTCGACGCCTCTATCCCGATGCCTTTCTGGAAAATTCCCATCTGGGATCCTTTATTAATACGGGAACCTTTAACAACCGGAACCTAGCCCAGTCTCGGGTGCTGGAGTTGCGGGGCCGGGGCTACAATTCCCGCCTCGTGTATCGCAGTGTCCAATATCGCTAGGGGAAGTGGAGTGCAGCGCTAGCGTAACCCAACGCAGCCCACTGTTCTTGATGCTCTGGTCGATTTTGACTCCTAAACTCGAAACAGAGGCGTTCGATTAAGATGCGATTATCCTGACTCAGATGGCTATGGTCAAACGCTTTGCAGGGCCTCCAAAAATCCGGAGTCAGGGTCATATACCTTGACTTCAAATTGGCCTTCTTCATCATAAAAATCGCCGAGTGCTTGACGAGTCATCTCATCAGCCTCTGCTGGTTTTATAAAGCGTTTACCCACAACAGCCTGTAACCGCTCCCAGTCGTTGTAAAAGTACTCCTGTAGCAACGGCATAATCTTCCGGTACCAGGCAAAGTGAAGAGTTTCAAGGCTATCGATGTCCATCAGGTAACTATGGCCAATCTGATAGTCCCGCCCCAGCAGCACTGTAATCCTTCGGTTGAGTCGATCTAGCAAGACCCCCAGGTCAACTCCTTCCACCGTCTCCAACAGGGAAGGATTAGGCATTTGCTCCACGAACGTGAACCGCCGCCTTAGAGCTATGTCCAGCAGGGCAATGGAGCGGTCAGCGGTATTCATCGTACCCAAAATCAACAGGTTTTCTGGAACACCGAAAGTTTCCTTAGAATACGGGAGTTGAACGGAGATTTCGTGTTCCTTATCCAACCGTTTGTCATCCTCAATCAAGGTGATGAGTTCCCCAAACACTTTGGCAATGTTGGCGCGGTTAATTTCGTCAATCACCAGTAGATACTCATGGTCTGGGTCATTCTGAGCGCGACGGCAGATCTCTTTGAAGATGCCATCTACCACCTCATATCGAACCTGGCCATCTTCAGTAACTGGCTTCAGCCCTTCTACAAACTCCTCGTAAGCAAAAGACTGGTGAAAGGTCACGAAGCGCATATAGTCTGAGATGTCTGGGGTTGATTCCTCCGGGTGTTTCAGCTCATCGAGGACGTTCGCTAACTTGACTTCGACGTAGCCTTCTCCGTCTTCGGTTAGACGCCACTCGCTCTGCTCCGTTTTTTCAAACAAGTAGGGAGGCTGCCGGTTTTTATACTTAACCGTCTGCACTGAGATATCCGTATGGATCTGAAGCATGGCCCAAATCTGGTTATTCAGCTTCTTGGTCTTGGTAAATGCCCAAAAGTCATTTACCAAAGGGTCTTCGGCAATTTCAGGCACTTTGAACAGGTTTTTTTGCGATCGCTTCAGGTACATCGCCAGCGCAATCACGTCATGCCAGGTTAGGGGCCGAATCAGATCTCGCCGCCGCTGCTCTGGTGAAAGCGGAGTACTCAACTGCTCTTTCAAATAAAAATCTGAAAACTTGTTCACGGCAAAGGTTTTGCCGGTTCCTGGTGGGCCATACAAAATCAGATTGCGGGTCTTTTCAGCCAAAGTCGTGAGCTGAACAACTTCCTCGGGTAGGACTACTTGATCTTCATCCGTATGGGCGGGTTTGGCCGTGCGATCGCCTGGTGGAAAAGCGGTATAGAGAAACGCCATCATCTCATGGGTGTCCATCCCACCAAACTCTGACTGCTCTCGTAGGTAGGTCAGAAGCTGCCGATTTTTGGTGTGCAGACCGCCCTTGGGCTTTTGTCCAAAGACATTAAGAAAGTGAGCCAAATGGTAAGGGTTTGCAATTGGTAAAAATTTATCTGGGAAATATAGAGACAGAGGTTTTGATCTGAGGACGTTTCGATTAGGCCCAAGCCTGTTACTGCCTATAGAATCTAGCTGTTCAAATTGGTCATTAGCAGCAGCTTCAATCAATGCTAATAGGCCGTCTTTCAATTTTTGGAAAGCAGCTTCTGGTAAATCGCTATTAAGCGACTTATTCCATTTCCATTCCTGATCGCCTTTACTCCAGTAAATACCCCATTTTTGAGCTGCTCCTCCTGTCACACCACCTAAAGCATTAGTTTTGAACTCAATCCACCAGCAAAAACTGTCAGACTTGCCGATCGCATATTCCTCAAGGGACAGCTCATGGAGTTTTTCGATGGGAAACCGTTTTTCGAAGGCTTCACGAATGTCAGCTAAATGAGAGGGCATTATTTTGGAGTTCTTCTGAAGCCAGTTTTCTAGCTCAACCCGCCAGTCTTTGACTTGTGCTTGACTACTCATATGCTCCCTCCAGAATTTGCCTGAGTTCTGCCATCAATACTTGTTTTTCCCCTCTTGCCGTCAGATCTCGCAGCAGGTTTACCGTGACAGCCCGAATTTCTCCCTGCCTTCCCGCTAGCTCAAACCGAGACCGGACTGGGCCTGCCATCTCCACTGTTTGAGGATACATCAGCGTGGCTTGGGGAGTACTAAACCCGTTAAGGTAGGCATACATCTGGTAAAAATCGGCTTCCGCGATACCGAGCTTTCGATCCCCTGGTTCAAGCTGCTTGTACTTGAAGTCCATCAGTAAGGGATAGTGGGTACCCTGCCGAAACACTAGGTCAGGTTTCAGCTTAAAGACTCGCTTGCCGCGAAGTCGGGCTAGATAAAAAGCAGCGTTTCGCCCCTGAGGAAGTAATTGGCAACTCTGAAGTGCTTCAGGCAAGATATCCCTTCGATGCTGTTTCATAAAGCCGGTCAAAAACCCTTCAAAAAGCTGGTTCATATCAAAGACGAAGGCAAATGCTGTCTGATCGCTGACGGAAAGTTCGAGGCCCAACTTCTCCAGAAATAGACGGGCCAGGTTCAGGAGTGGCTCGTACTGCTGATTGAGGCGCGTTAGGGCGATGCCCTGAGCCATCTGAGGGGTCACCACCGGCAGGAGTGCGACTCCATCCATCCAGTAGCGCAGTTCTGAGAGCATTTGGCGGTTTTGGCTATTCCGAGTGAGTTGCCATAGCTTCTCCACCACATAGCGAAATACCCGGTTCAAGGGGTTGTCTTCCGTAAATTCGTCATAGGTAACGGCAAATAGATGCTTTTGCTCGGGTCGGTGCATCTGAGCAGACAGCCGCCATTTCCCTTTCAACATGGGTAATACAGCATCAATGGGTTCATAGGTGCGGGCGGTTCCCTGCCACCACTGGCGCTTTAGATTGAGGGCGAACAGGTAGATCAGCACCTCAAACCAGTTCTGGACGCTGTTTAGGGATGCCAGGTTGACTTCGCGAATTCCCAAATGCCCAGCATAGTCGAGCATCAGCAGGAGGTTGCGAGTCGCTTCTTGCTCACTTTGCTGCCGGTCGCTAGAACGGTGAAATTTAGGCAGAATTTGAATCGTGCGCTGGCCTAAACGCAAAATCCCGACAAACTGCCTCGCTTGAAAGTGGGTTCTTCCTTGGCGGATAACAGGTTTGAGGATTTCGATGCCACTGGTACGGGAGAGTTTGCTCAGAAGGCGGATTTCGCGATCGCTGAGGGCATCAGTCTCCTCATACTCAAATAGCGTGAGGACATTGGTTGTTGATGGTCCCACTTGAATGGGCATACACAGGTCTCAGGCACGGATGACTCCATTAAGATGCCCAAATGCTTGGCGAATTTTCGGGATGAAATGTGAAGTGGACCCAATGTTCGGACAGATATATCAGGAAACTAAGCTCTGATGCTGCTTAGCGGGTAGTTGTGGTCCCGGCACTGGTCTCCAAAGAGGTGATGGACACCTGAAAGGTTCATCTTGAAAAGGTTCTAGCTGATTTGTCGTAAACAGCCTGAAACGCATGTCTGGTGGGGCTTCTAGAGGTGCATCACCCGTTAACAGTCCAGTGCTGTGGTCCCTCAAGCACTTGGAGCAATTGGGGAACGGCGACTTCGTTGCCAAGCTGCCCTAATGCCTGGATGGCACTGGATTGTACAGCCAGGTTTGAGTCTGCTAGGGCTGCTAACAGCAATGGGGTAACTGCTTCGAATTGCCTCATTATCGTTGAAAATGGTTTGAATTTCCCTGAACCCATGCTGTAAAGGATATGGGCTGCGTGTTGCGAAATCACTATCTTGGCTGACATAAATGTCGTGATTTTCTGTCATTCTAGTGGTTCTCACTGACGTGAAATACTTTGAGATGGCTGCAACGCTTATTCAGCAAGGCTTTTGCTGTACTACATCGGCTCAGGAGCTGATATATATAGTGCTTTCAGCATAGCCGTCTCTAAGTTGCAAATAGCCCTTATACCTTTCCTAAATTCCTAACTTATTGCTGTTCGCCCGATCGCAAAAATTCCCGCACCGCAATCTCGCAATCGGGAAACGCTAGGGGTGCGATCGCATCTCTCTCATAGAGTTTCTGCTCCATCCCATAGCCCCCTGCCTCCGGATGCCGAAACACGTACAGACAGCGCTCCTGTACATCTAAAATCCAGTATTCGGCAATGCCCGATCGCCCATACAACGGCACCTTGAGATCACGGTCTCGCCGCAGCGTACTGTCCGCCACCTCAATCAGCCAAAAGATTTCCCCCGGCGTGGGGTGATGGTCTTCATAGTCCAGCGGATTGATGTGAACAACCGCCACATCGGGTTCCGGCTCAGAAAGGTCGCTAAGCTGCACCGGGTCTTGAAACCGCAGCAGCGCCCGCCCTGCCAACAGCCGCGACAGCACCCGATCAATGCGTGTGACCGCTGCACTGTGAGCCGTTCCCTTAGCTGCCATTGCATAGAGCTGTCCTTCGATTAATTCCACCCGTTCGTCTGCTGCCAAAATCCCCGCTTCTACCATGCGGTGGTAGTCTTGCACACTCAGCGATCGCAGGTCTGTAGCAACAGTCATAGGACAGTCATAGGGATGAATGGGGGTGACGCCTGCTCCTATTGTGGCACAGGGGTCTTGTCTGACTTAATCCCACCAGTAGGAGACAACGATCGCATCTCGATCCAGGTCAGACTGCTTGCTCCACAGGCCATCCTTCAACCGCAGCGACAGGTAGTTCCTAAACTTCCAGTCCTCCTCCTCTTCGAGGGAGCCATCAAAAGCATAGACCTCATCGGCCTTCCACTTTTTGCCCAACTCCATCAGTTGCGCCACGATTGCATCCTGGTTCTCGGTCAAAATGTAGAGCGTATCCGCTGGGTACTGCACAAAGTGGATGATGCTGGTGTCTGGCATGGGGCGGTAATTGGCCATCGCCAGTAGCGTATCCACCACACCGTTGAAGCTCAGCCCGTGTTTGTCGGGCGCAAAGACAGGCTTGGTAAACAAAAAGCTTTCCCACAGGTCAGGATGGTTTGCCAAATCGGTAATCACCTGCGGCCCGTCGAACAGGTTGAACTGTCGTTGCCACACCAAGGCGGCAAACAGCTCTTGCGGTGCGTAGGTTTCTGCTAAATGTTGTACTTTGGTCAGGTCAAGCATGGGGACACCTTGAACTAGACAAGTCTGCGTTGAGCCTGTTTCGGTCTTGCCACCATACCTCTAAACCTTGTGCAGGCTCTTGCCATGCCTCCCCTCGACATGCGCAACGAGTGATCCCCAATGAGTCTAGATCCCGTATTAACTCCCATCTCTTAGCTCCCATAAATATGGCGTAGCAAGCCCCGGTCCCCCAGCAGCGCGTCTTCCATCAGGTCAAAGCTCCAACGGTAGAGGGGTTGCTTGCCCTGGGCAACCCGGTGGCAAGTGTGGATCTGGTCTAGGAGGCTGGCGGCGGTGGTGGCATCCTGGAGAAATCCCTGACCCATGGGATGCTCCCACTGGGAGAGGAAAGCGGTAATGCCGTCGCAGTCCACATCTGAGCGGGGAGATCTCGATTTGCCAGGGCGGTAGAGGGTGTCATCGCCGGGGGGAGTCATCGCCTTCAGGGCAGAGGCACTGAGGGCTTGCCAGTGATCCGCCAATAGCGACACCAGTTGACCCAGGTGGGGAGCTTTTCCCGGTGCCAAGCTTAGGCTCCCCAATTGGGGGCTATCCCCCTGGGCCAGCAAGAAATCGGACAGATCATGGCAAAAGGGATGCAACACCTCCCGCTCCACCACGGTCCCCAGGATTTTTCCAGCGGGGGAATAGTCTGCCTGGGCCGGATCTCGGCTTTCCCTGGCAATCAGTTGGACCTGTTTATAGGCGCTATAGAGATCGGTTTGGCTCTGGGGTTGCAGACAAAACCAAAGGCTATCCCCCACCCGCGATCGCACCGATTGCTTCAGCGCCTTGGGATCGATAGCGGCGGCATCCGGCGGCAGGTGCTCTTGGAGGGTAGCAATGTGGGCTTCCTGACTCTGGATCGCCGTAGCCTGGGTTTGGCTTGCCTGACGTAGGGAGTGAAATTCCTGCTGCTGCTCCGCCGAAAGCTGGCTGAGCTTCTGCTCCAACAGCGCCACCTGCTGAGTGAGGGTGGCGATATGGCCATCCTTTTCCGCCAGCAGTTCATCCTTTTCCACCAGTAATCGAGCCTGGTGGCGACGTTCCAGGGCTCCCATCCCAGCATGGATCAGATTGAAATAGTAGGCTTCCCCCACATCCACCGGGCGGGGGGGCTGACCGGGTAGGTGGAGATAGCCCTGACGCTCTGGCAACATCACCACCAGGGTTTGCCCTTCGGGGTTATCAATGTGCAGTTCCCGCACCTCGCCCTGGCGGGCAATTCGAGCCCGGTAGGGACGGCGACTATAGAAAAATTCCACCTCGGCCAAAGGCAGAAGCGGGACATCCAAGGGGGGAGACGGTTGACCTTCTGTGGTGCTGGGCTCCAGGTTGGGACGGTCAGCCTCTGATCTGCCCTCGGGGTAAACGGGTCGGGCCGCTTCCGCGACGGTGGAACCTCCTGGAACGGTCGCAGGGCTGGGGGGCGCGGACTTGGGGGTAGGCGGTTGGATCTGGGGCAGTTTCAGGGTGACGGCGGGGGGCACCGGGGCAGCGGCGGCGCGACTGGGGCCGGTGGTCGGATCCCAGGGATCTGAGGTATTCGGGGAATTCGAGGCATCTGAGGAATCCGACGGATCCGGCGGCACAGAAACTGGGCGAACCCCGACGAGTTCCAGTTGTAGGGTGCGATTGCCCTGCCATTCATTCAGCTTTAGCTTGTAGGCAATATCCAGGGGACTGGGTAGAGGGCAGTGGTGGCCCCAGCGCCAAGCGATGGCCTCTAGGGGTGCTCCACCCTCCTGGGCCACCGTCAGCTTCAGGTGGGCGCGGGTTTTACCCATGGCCTTTTGCTCCAGTACCCGCACGTTCGGCGTCCAGAACACCGGGTCGGGGTTGTCCATCCCGCAGGGGTGGAGGGTATCGGCCTGCTCGTAGAGATCCAGGGTCACCTCCGCCAGGTGGGCCTGTCCATCCACCGTGACTAGGGGCTTTAGGTGCTCCAGCGCCAAAACTTGATTGGCGTAGTTCACTAGGCGAGACTTGACTTGGCGCAGATGCTTACTGGGAAAGCTAAAGCCCCCCGCTGCTCGGTGGCCACCGAATTTAGTCAGCAGGTCGTGGCAGGCTTGGAGCCCGTCAAAGACGTTGAATTCAGGGATGCTGCGGGCGGAGCCGCGAATCTCCTTCTGGTCGTCGTCTTCGTAGGTGCCGATGAAGACGGGGACGCCGTAGCGCTCCACCAATCGTGAGGCCACAATGCCGATGACGCCGTGGTGCCAGCCCGGTTGAATGACGAGAAGAATGCGATCGCGCTTCAAATTCACCGCCCCGTCCGCCTGTTGGGCCTCACAGTAGGCAACCGCCTCTTCCTCAATGCGATCGCACATTTCCCGACGACTCTGGTTGGCTTGCTCACACTGCATCGCCCGCTCCAGCGCCAGCCCCACATCATCCGTCGTCAGCATCTCAATCACAATCTGGGGATCGCTGATGCGCCCCACCGCGTTGATGCGTGGCCCCAGACGAAAGCCAATATCCTCCGGCTTCAGGGTCTTGCCCTGATCACTCAACCCCGCCACCTGGATCAGAGCCTGCACCCCAATGATGCGAGATTTGGGCAACAGCCCCAGCCCCCGCTTCACCCAGCGGCGGTTCACCCCCGTCAGCGGAGCCAAGTCCGCGATCGTCCCCAGGGTAAACAGTTCCAACAGAGGAGCCGTCAGATCTTGCGTCCGCCCCAAGGTTTGGGCCAGACAAATGGCCAGAATATAGGCCACCCCCACCCCCGCCACCCCGCGATAGGGGGAAGCAGGATCAATCAGCTTCGGATTCAGAATGGCATTGGCCGGGGGAATCTCCGGTGGCACATCATGGTGGTCAGTAACGATCACCGCCAGCCCCAACTCCCGCGCATAGGCAATGGGCTCCACCGCTGCGATGCCATTGTCCACCGTGAGAATGATACTGATACCCTCAGCGTAGAAATCCGCCACGATGCGACTGTTGATGCCATAGCCCTCCTGCATCCGGCTGGGGATGGCGTAGGTGACATCGGCCCCCAGAAACCGCAACGCTCGCAATAGCAGCGCCGTGCTGGTCATGCCATCGGCGTCATAGTCGCCGCAAATTGCAATTTTTTGTCCCGTTTCAATCGCCTCCAGCAGGAGAGCCACACTGACAGCGAGATCGGGAAATTCATCCAGAGGAGAGGGCAACAGCAGAGTTTCCGGCTGGAGAAATGCCTGGGCGGCTGCCGGCGTCTCAATACCTCGATTTAGCAGCACCTGCCCCAGCAGGGGGGACAACCCGGTGGCCTGACTCAACCCCTGGGCCTCTGCGGGGCGGCTGGGATAAATCCGCCAGCGCTGATCCGGCATGGAAAGCTTGGCCCCAGTCTCAGAGTATTCCATCTAAAAAATCATCTCGTGGGTCGATTAAGCCTGCTGCCTGAGGGACTGCATCCCCTGGATCGTTGATGACAATAACGATCCAGATGAACAAGTATTGAGTTGGAAGCCTCTTAGGTCAATGAGGCGGAGTCTGATTTGCCCGAATTGACTCCCCTGCCAAGGCCATCACCCCATGGGATACCCGTCAGATCGCTTGCACTAATTACCTAATTACTTGCCCTAATATATCGCCTCTGCTAGAAACGGAGCACCTAGGGCAAGGGTCAGGTAGGGCACGGTATGGGGAGGCCGAACAGGATAGAATTAGAGACTGCGATTGCTTGTCTCTGCTCAAGCCATCAGCCCACTGTTGTCTTGGATATGTCCCCTATGATCCGCGAAGTTTTCATGCCCGCCCTCAGCTCTACCATGACGGAAGGCAAGATTGTCTCCTGGGTAAAGGCTCCCGGTGACAAGATAGATAAGGGAGAAACCGTCGTCATCGTTGAGTCGGATAAGGCAGACATGGATGTGGAATCCTTCTACGAGGGATTCTTGGCGGCCATTGTGGTAGAAGCTGGGGACGTGGCTCCGGTGGGACATGCGATCGCACTTTTAGCCGAAACCGAAGCCGAAATTGAGGCCGCCAAAGCCCAAGCCGCCAGCGTTAGCAGTGGCGCAGCAGCAGCGCCCGCCGCCCCATCCACCCCCACCGCGACCACTGCCACTACTGCCGACCCCGTCGCCACCGCACCCCAAAACGGATCGGTCCAAGCCAACCGCCCCAGTGGCCGAGTCGTGGTTTCCCCCCGCGCCCGCAAGCTCGCCAAAGAACTCAAGGTAGACCTAGCCACAGTGCAAGGTAGCGGTCCCCACGGTCGGGTTGTGGCCGAGGATATCGAGCGAGCCGCTGGCAAGCCCCCGACAGCGGCAGCCCCCGTTCCACCGACCCCCGTTCCACCAACCCCTGTTGCACCCACCCAAAGCCCTACCCCCACTGCCCCAACACCCGCCGCTGCCACCGCCACCCCTGGCCAAGTGGTTCCCTTCAACACCCTGCAACAGGCGGTGATCCGCAACATGGTGGCCAGCCTAGCGGTGCCCACCTTCCACGTTGGCTACACCATCACCACCGACGCCCTAGACCAGCTCTACAAGCAGATCAAGTCCAAGGGGGTCACCATGACCGCCCTCCTAGCCAAGGCCATCGCCGTCACCCTCAAGCAGCATCCCCTTCTCAACGCCAGCTACACCGACCAAGGCATCCAGTACAACGGCAGCATTAACGTTTCCATCGCTGTGGCCATGGATGGTGGCGGATTAATTACCCCAGTCCTACAGGGGGCCGACCAAATGGACATCTATTCCCTATCCCGCACCTGGAAGGATCTAGTTAATCGCTCCCGCACCAAGCAATTGCAGCCAGATGAATACACCACCGGCACCTTTACCCTGTCAAATCTAGGTATGTTTGGGGTCGATAAATTTGATGCCATTCTGCCTCCTGGCCAGGGCTCCATTCTGGCCATTGGAGCTTCTCGCCCCGCCCTCGTAGCCACCCCCGATGGCATGATGGGCGTTAAACGTCAGATGCAGGTCAACATCACCTGCGACCACCGCGTCATCTACGGCGCAGATGCCGCCGCCTTCCTGCAAGCCCTAGCTCAACTGATTGAAACCAATCCCCAATCGCTGACCCTATAGTCAGCATCCCTGATATAGCGATTCTGCATGAGCTTTGAGCAAGCGTTTTGTTCCGTGGGTTATGCTTCGCTTCACCCACGCTACGAAGATCTTCAAAAATCAAGTGGGATTGCTATGTAACCACCACCCACAAAACCCACAAAAAAGGATCGAGCATAACGCTCGATCCTTTTTTGCGTCAATTTTAGGTGAGAAGCTGCTTGACTAAACAGCTCAGGCGAAAGTCCTACCAAGAAGACCGACGATAGCCGCCGCCATCACCACCACCATTGCGACCGCCACCGCTGCGAGCGTCCTCACGAGGACGGGCTTTGTTGACCCGCATATCTCGGCCCATCCACTCAGCGCCATCCAGCGCTTCAATGGCTTTATCTTCCTCGGCTTCCGCCTGCATGTCCACGAAGGCAAAGCCTCGGGGACGTCCAGTTTCGCGATCAGTGGGCAGGCTTACCCGGCTCACTTCACCGTACTCCTTGAAAACCTGCTCTAGGTCTTCGCGAGTCACATCGTAGGACAAATTTCCAACATATATAGACATGAGATTCATCTCCTTATTCAACAGTCAACGGGACGTGTAGCGTGGTTAAACGGAGATGAACCTGTAACTGAAATCGACATTGAAACTGAAACAAGTCTTGCTCTACCGAAAACTAGCTTTTAATACGCTAGCATTCCTGATCAAAATTGGCGACACCTGTTTGCAGTCCCCCATAGCCCTCCACTCGGGCTGATAACTGAGGAACCATTACAGAACTTAATCCTCAGATTTTGTAGGGGTGTTACAGTCAGAGAGCAAGCACAACAGGCACTCTGTTAATGACTTACCAAAATCGTCTGCATCCTTGGTGCATCGTACGTCAGTTGCCCAAAATGCAGAAGGTGGTGGTGGATCGGTTCCGCCGTCATCAAGAGGCCGACTCTCGCGCTACGACGCTACGGCGACTTACCCCTAACGCCACCTTTGTGGTTCTGTTTGATCCTACGCCAGCAGCGATACCCGCTGAGCCCACCGTTCCAGCAGTACCAGCAGTATAGTACGCCCAGCCTGACACCAGAGCATTAAGGTTTCACAAGCTAGTCTGGCTGAACAACTGCCAGAACGCTCCATAACTTTATACCCTCCAAATAAATAACCCAGGATACAAATCTCTTGTATCCTGGGTTATTTATTTGGAGGGTGAGGACGCTAACGGGATGTTTTATTCCTGGGAATACGCTAAGTCTTGGGCAACTTGTAGCGGCTGACGATACGTTTGGCAAACTCCGGCACATGGGCCGCTAGCTTTTCGGGATAGTTGCGGCGGGTGTAGAGATAGTTGCGGGTGAAGTGAGAGTCAATGGAAAAGCGGGCATATTCTAAGCCCTTAGGCCCCAAGACCTTATCAATCACGATACCTAGAAGCTTCGCAGCCCACATGGGCAGGGTGACTCCCTTGTCGTAGGCGGCAATACTCTGCTGAACGGCATCGACGCGATTGCCCTGGGAGGCAACGGGCTGGGTATCGAGCTGATCCATCACGGTTTCCAGCATGGCTTGACCCCGATCATTCCGCACCACGATCCACTGCCAACCAAAGGGAGCTCCCATATAGCCCACTACCAGATCTGCCAGCCCATTCACATAGTCAAAGCAGCTCATGCAGGAGGGGGCAAAAACATCCTTGAGTTCACGGGTGTTGAGGCCAAAGAAGGGCACGGTTTCCGTGGAGCCATCTTCATGTTTGAAATGGACTCGAAAATCCTGCATGAACTCGTAGTGGACTACGGTTTCTGGAGAGCGACTGGTGGTGTCAAGGAACTTTTGCAACCCGGCACGGGTGACGTTATCTACGCAGGGGGTGCCCAGGACGTAGAGTTGCTCTAGCCCCAGTTGAGATTCCACCGCCCGCAGTGCCTGGATCTGGCAGCCAACGCCGATTACCAGCAGTCGTTTCATTCCCGACTGGGCCACCTGCTCCAGCACCGACAGATTGGGAGAGAGGGTAGGTTTATTCACCCGCGCCGCCAGAATCTCCTCTGGAGTGCGGGCAATAATGGGCATGGGCTGAAAGCGATCGCGATCGGTATTCTGCACACAGACCACTCCCTCCACTAGGCCCCGATTCAGCATTTCGATGGCAATAGTGCTGACAATGCCGGTCCACTGGGCTCCCTCAATGGGCTCCTGCTTGCGGGCCGCCATCATGTCTTGGTGTACCCCAAAGTAGCAATCGTCCTCGCTCTCCAGATCCCGGCTGCGTCCGTGGGTTTGGGTTTCCAGGGTCGGGAACTGCTGATTCAGAAAGGCGCAGGCGTCTTTAACGTAGTGGATGTAATAGGTATCGCAGAGACCACACTCGCTACAGAGATCCTTGGCGGGGCGACGGGCTCCGGGGCGCAGAGCTTTCGCTTTTTGATGGGGCGGCGGGGCCAGAGTCATAGATTAACTGTGGTTAAAATCCGTAAATCATCACATAACCACCATACCCCAGGGGTTTCTCCTCAGCGCAGTGGCGGTAAATGTAACAAAGTACTGCAATGAGCCTGTCATTCCGAGGGCAGAGAGGAATCTCGGTCTTGCTCGTAGACTGAGATATAGGGCAACCACCCTTCGACCCGCTCAGGACAGGATTACCCGGCACTGGGTAGGGCGGGTTTTGAGCTTCCCATTTGGGATCTCCCCGTAGACACGAGCCAAACCCGCCCCTACGAGATTTACCCCAATACCCCAATACCCC
>NZ_KI913949.1:2396511-2484501 GCF_000332095.2 Leptolyngbya sp. PCC 6406
CAATACCCCAATACCCCAATACCCCAATACCCCAATACCCCAATACCCCAATACCCCAATACCCTCCCAGAGCAGGAATTTTTCTGTAAAGACCCTAAGAATCCACCAAAACTCGTAAGGGGCCAGTTGTTCTGAACTATGCTGGTTCCATAAACGGCAGGGATACTATCCGGCAGCACCCTAGCCCTAAGACAACGGCTCTAAATACTGCTCTAAAATTTAGGGTTTCCCCAACCGGGGTCTACGTACACCATGGTGTGGTGCTTCTGGCGGTATGATTTCCTGCTTGAATCCTAACTGTTCACAACCTGCTAACCGCGATACGGCAGACGCCTGCCATGCCTGCGGAACGCCCTTGGTCAAGTTACTACGAGGGCGGTATCGTCCTATTAAGCTAATTGGGCGGGGTGGCTTTGGGCGCACCTATTTGTCGGAGGACTGGGACCGCCTCAATGCCCCCTGCGTCGTCAAACAATTTGCCCCCCAAGCCCAGGGCACCAAAGCCTTTGATAAGGCCGTGCAGTTGTTCACCCAGGAGGCGGTACGGCTCCATGATCTAGGGGAACATGCTCAGATTCCTGCCCTACTGGCCTATTTTGAGCATGAGCAGTACCTCTATCTAGTGCAGCAGTTTATCGATGGCAAAACCCTAATCCAGGAGATGGTCCAGAAGGGTCCATTGGATGAGGCGGGTGTTCGGAGCCTACTGAAGGATCTGCTACCCGTCCTTGATTTCATTCACCACCACGGCGTAGTTCATCGGGATATTACTCCCAGTAATCTCATTCGCCGGGAAACCGATCGCCGCCTATTTCTAATCGATTTCGGCATTGCCAAGCAATTCGGAGAAGCCCTCGCTCTGGAACCCGGTACCCGCATCGGCACTGAGGGCTATGCCCCCATCGAACAATTACGCAGTGGTCAAGCCTACCCCTGTAGTGATGTGTATAGCCTGGGGGCCACTGCTCTGCATCTATTGACAGGGCGCAAACCGGAGCGGTTGTACGACCCTATGGAGGGCTGCTGGCGCTGGCGAGAATATCTGGCCCAGCAAGATCTGGAGGTCAGTAAAGAACTGGGGCAAATCCTGGATCGCATGGTGAAGGATGCGGTAAGTGAGCGCTACCAAACCGCCGCCGAAGTCCTGGAGGACTTGACCTACTTGCCCCAACTCCAGGGCAATGTACCGGCATGGGTGCGCCAGCATCCCACTGGACGACTCTCGGAAAATACCGCCTTGCCGGTGTCAACCCCTCGGGAGGCTCCCGATACCGTAGTGCCGGTCACAACTCCTCCTACACCGCCGTCTGCGCCTCTGCCATTGCCCTCTTCTGGCACTCCTGTGCTTAAGGTGCCTCCGGAAAGTGGTTGGCATTGCATTGGAATGCTGCAAGGTCACCAGTCTTGGGTGACGACAGTGGCCTTTAATCCCCGCACCCCTACCCTGGTCAGCGGTAGTCTGGATGACACCATTAAGGTCTGGAACCTCCAAACTGGAGCCCTCATGTTTACTCTCCAGGGCCATCCTCGGGGGGTTAATGGGGTCACTATCAGCGCTAAGGGGCAGGTGCTTGTAAGTTGTGGTGATGATGAGACGGTGCGGGTGTGGAATCTAACGGCGGGGCGACGACTCCACACCCTCAAGGGTCATGTGCGGGACGTGACCAGTGTGGCCATTGGTCATGAGGGATGGCTTTTGGCTAGTGGCAGCAAGGATAAAACGATTAACCTCTGGAAATTGGATAAAGGCACCCTAATTCGGACTCTGACGGGCTCTCCAGCGGCTATTAAGTCCTTGGCTATTACTCCCAATGAATCGCTGCTCCTCAGTGGGGGGATGGACAATCGGATTCGTATCTGGGATTTGAAGACGGGGGTGGTGGTGCGGACGCTGGCGGGCCACCATGGGTCCGTGAACTGTGTCACGGTCAGTCGGGATGGGTTATTTGTTGCTAGTGCTAGTAAGGATCGCACGGTCCGTTTGTGGAGTACGGCTACGGGGGCTTTAATTCATTGTCTCAGTGGCCATTTGCAGGAGGTTAATTCTGTGGAAATTGCCCCCGACAATCGCACTATTATCAGTGGTGGTACCGACGCTACGGTGCGTATTTGGGATGCGAAGACTGGCCATTTACAAACGACGCTGGCGGAGCATACCAATGCGGTGACTTCCGTGGCGATTCACCGGAGCGGTAGGCTCCTGGCCAGCGCTAGTGCCGATAAAACCATCCGCATCTGGAAGCGAATGGGATAGGGGAATTGGTGGTTAAGAAATCTCTCTCGGCTACAGATCCTTCCCGTCATCTGGTCAAGCTAAGTCAGCAGGTGTTTACAGAGGAGTGCGATCGCACTTCCTTTATCCAGACCCTACAGCATCCCATCTCCTATCCCCCCGCCATTCTCTGGACCCGCCCTCGCCCTGAGTCCTTGCCGTCGGACCTGACCCCGTTACCGCCCCTGACTTGGCAGCCGACCTGGGTCGATCGACTGCCCCTGGGTAGCCGTCCGGGAGCCCATCCTCTGCACCAATCCGGCCATTTCTACTGTCTGGACTTTTCCTCCATATTTGCCATTTCAGTACTGGGAGCGATTCCTACCCCCGTGACTACCTTGGTGGACCTTTGTGCTGCCCCTGGGGGCAAGAGTCTCTACAGTTGGCGGGCTCTCCAGCCCACAACCCTCCTCTGCAATGAGACCGTGCGTAAGCGGGTCAAAATTCTGATTGCCAACCTCAAGCGCTGCGGGGTATTCCAGGCCCAGGTATTCAACCTGGACCCCGCACTGTGGGCAGAACATACCCCCCACAGTGCCCAAGTGGTGGTGGTGGATGCCCCCTGTAGCGGCCAATCCCTATTAGCCAAAGGGGGAAAGGTTCCTGGTTGCTTCCATCCGATCACCACGAATCGTAATGCCAATCGTCAAAAGCGGATTCTGGCGGGTGCGGCTCAACTGGTGGCACCAGGGGGCTATCTGGTATACACCACCTGCACCTATGCCCCGGCGGAAAATGAGGAGGTGGGGGCATGGTTACTTCAGCGATTCCCGGAATTCGCTCCTGTCCCTGTACCCTATCTCCAGGGGTTCCAGTCGGCTCTAACGGATCTGCCCTGTTATCGCCTGTGGCCCCAGTCGGGGCTGGGGGCGGGCAGTTTTGCCCTGCTGTTGCACAATACCCAGGCGGGCCAATCTGCTTCTCTCAATACCGAGTTCCTCGACCCTCGCTGCTATCGCCTGTCGCCAGGAGCGCCCGGTTCAGGTTCAGGGGATTCAGATCCAGGTCTGGATTTAAAAATTCAGGATTAGGGTATCAACGTAAGCCGAGACAATATTGGTTCCAAGGAATTCAGGAGTCAGGAGTCAGAATCCAGTACTCTCCTAGATTCTGGCTCCTAACTCCTAACTCCTCCCCAGAACACTTGTCCCGCTTTGAGTTGATACCCCAGGATTAAATCAAGTGGGATAGCGGTCTCGGCTTCCCACGGTCAGGCAGGATGCCTAACCTAAAAGACCGGGATTCCTCACCTTGCCATCGATTTCCGCGTGGGAGGGCAGGGGTTAGCGTCACAATAGGATGGAACAGAACCCGACGGCGGCATACCCACCATGGCTTACACCTGCGACTTAGGCGGCGGACAGCATCTTTACATTGACAACATTGGTGACCAAACCGCTGTCACCCTAGCTTCGGGGGGGCCGGGGCAACAGCAGCAGTCCGGTAGCCAGTTCACCACTGGGGCTTGGACCGCACCGCCGGAGCTATTTCGCACCGAACACGGGGTTGTGATCAAGCTCAGTACGAACCAGGGCGATCAGCATCTCCAGTTCCAATCGGGGCAATTGGGTTGGATGTCTAGTGGCCATACCCTGGCCCATGCCCAGCAGATGCAGACGAGCCAAGTAGCGGCGATGCCGAAGGGGACGCTGCCGACGATGGAACCGATGCAGTTTTCCCAACCCGCTTCGTCCCAAGTTTCCCATGCCCCCGGTGCCCAACCGAGTCCGATGCCCTCGGTGACTCCTGGAATGCAGCCGATGGAACCGATGCGTCCTATGCAGCCTATGGAACCGATGCGCCCCATGCAGCCGATGCAAATGGGGAATATGACGATGAATGCCAACCCCATGGAGATGCGGATGGGGAATATGGAAATGCGGATGGGGACACCCCCTTCCAGGACTTCCCCGGATCATGCGTCTGCGGCGAGTGCTGCGGCGAGTACTGCCTCGGCTAATTCCTCGGCCTCTAGTGGGTCTGCCAGCAAGTTTTGTAGTCAGTGTGGTTCTCCGGTGCAGCCCAGCGATCGCTTTTGTGCCAATTGTGGTCACCCATTGGGAACGTAATTGTAGTAAGTCTAAATACCGGGTCTAAATACCGGACATAGCGTAACGAGGGATGGGGCATGACCGCGACGGTAGCGTTGGTATTGCGGCGGGGGCGACTGCTAGGGAGCCCTGCGACGGGGGAATTGGTGGATATTGCTATGGATGGCGGCTATATCACCGCTATTGGTCCCCGGCTTGCGGTGACTGGAGCCCAGGAGATTGATGTGCAGGGGCAGTTGGTGAGTCCCCCTTTTGTAGAATCCCACATTCACCTCGACTCGGCGCTGACCGCTGGCCAGCCCCGCTGGAATGAGAGTGGCACCCTGTTTGAGGGGATTGCCATCTGGAGCGATCGCAAACAGTCCCTAACGCTGGCGGATGTTCAGGAACGTGCGATCGCAGCTTTGAAGATGCAGGCCCGCCAAGGGGTGCTGTTTGTCCGTAGCCATGCCGATGTCAGCGAGCCCAATTTCACCCCTCTGAAGGCGCTGCTGGCGGTGCGAGAGGCGGTGAAGGACTGGATCACTGTGCAGGTGGTGGCCTTTCCCCAGGATGGGATCTACAGCTCACCGGGAAATGCGGAGCGGATGGAGGAGGCGCTAAAACTGGGGGCCGATGCGGTGGGGGGCATTCCCCACTACGAACTGACGCGGGAGGATGGGGTGAAGTCGGTGCAGTACGGCTTTGACCTGGCGGAAAAGTACGATCGCTTGGTGGATATCCACTGCGACGAAATTGATGATGACCAATCCCGGTTTCTAGAGGTGGTGGCGGCGGAGGCCATCCGCCGGAACATGGGTCATCGGGTCACCGCCAGCCACACGACCGCCTTTGGCTCCTATAACAATGCCTATGCCTTTAAGCTGATGGGCTTTGTCAAGCGGGCAGGGATTAACTTTGTCGCCAATCCCCTGATCAACCTCACCCTCCAGGGGCGGGGCGACACCTACCCCAAGCGGCGGGGCTTGACCCGCGTCAAGGAACTGTGGCAGCAGGGACAGAATGTGAGTCTGGGCAGCGACTGTATTCAGGATCCTTGGTACAGCTTGGGGACGGGTAATCTACTGGAGGTGGCCTCTGTGGCGGTCCACGGCTGCCAAATGACGGGCCGGGACCAACTGGAAGCCTGCTATGCCATGATTACGGAGAATGGTGCCCGTACTCTGAATCTGGCGGGGAATTATGGGCTGGCGGTGGGGCAACCCGCTAATGTTATTACCCTGGATACGACGGATGAGATCGCAGCAATCCGCGATCGCGCCACGGTCTGCACCGTAATTTCGCGGGGAGTCCCCCTGGTAACCACGGTACCGGCCCAAACCACCTGGCATCGAGATCCCGGTAACTTGAGTTAAGCAGGGGGTGAGGTTCCCGACTTCCCCAAGAAGATTTCATAAAGGTCAGAAAAATTTGAATATCCGATGAAGAGCAGTTCTACGGGTGCGCGATGATGGAGAGAATCGCCACAATAAGAACTATTGAGCTTGCCCTCGGGTAGAGACCTCAAATTAATCGGGTGCAACTGCTATGGCTAGTCAGATTTTGGGTGGTCGTTACCACATTCTCCATCACTTGGGTGGGGGAGGATTTGGGCAAACCTATCTCGCCGAGGATCGACATCTGCCGGGACATCCCCGCTGTGTCGTCAAACGGCTCCAGCCCCGGACAACGGATCCTATCGCCCTAGAGTCGGCCCGCCGCCTCTTCGACGCGGAGGCGGAAGCGCTCTATTCCCTAGGCACCCACGATCAAATTCCCCGCCTGCTAGCCCACTTTGAGGAAAACACCCAGTTTTACCTCGTGCAGGAATATGTGGAAGGCACCCTGCTGACGGAGGAAATCCACCCCGGTAAACAGCTCTCAGAAACGGCGGTGGTGGAGCTAATGCAGGATGTCCTCAACACCCTCCGCATTGTTCACCACCATCAGGTCATTCACCGGGATATTAAGCCCTCTAACTTGATTCGCCGCCATCGGGACGGCAAGATCGTGGTGATTGATTTTGGCTCGGTGAAACAGGTCAGCAGCCAGCCCATTGAGGAAAATGGCCAGATCAGCATTACCGTGGCCATCGGCTCCATGGGCTACATGCCCAACGAGCAACTGGCGGGGCAACCCAGCCTCAGCAGCGATATCTATGCCGTGGGAATGCTGGCTCTGCAAGCCCTGACGGGCCTCGATCCCCGCCGGATGCCCAAGGATCCCCGCACCAGTGAGGTCATGTGGCGGGATTTGACTTCGGTACAATCTCCCCTGGCCGATGTGATTGACAAGATGGTGCGCTACGACTTTCGCCAGCGCTACCACAGTGCGGGCGAAGCGTTCCAAGCTTTGCAGGCAGCGATTTCGCCGACTCCCGTTGTCGTTCCAGCGACTTCCCTGGCCACAGGGATTACCCCCACCCCTGCGACGTTTTCCGAGAGTCATCTGGCTTGGCTAGAGCGGGCCGATGAGCTATTTCAACAAAATCGCTTTGCCGATGCCCTGCCTTGGTACGACAAGGTGGTGCAGATTCAGCCCGATGCTGTTACCGCTTGGTTCAAGCTGGCCTTGGCCCAAGAAAACTTGGGTAACCCAGAGGCGGCGGTGGTGGCCTACGATCGCGTGCTGCAACTCCAGCCCGATGACTACCTGGCTTGGCTAAAGCGGGGCAATGCCCTAGAGCAATTGGGGCGGATGGAGGGAGCCCTAGCGGCCTATGAGGAGGTGCTTCGGATTCAACCAGACAACTACTGGGTCTGGAATGATCTGGGCCAGATCCAGGAACGCCTCAACGAATTGGATACCGCGATCGCGGCCTACAATCGGGCCATCCAACTCAAGCCCGACTTTCAACTGGCGCTGGAGAACCGCAAGCGCCTGCTGATTGCCCTCAAGCGGGTGGAAGCCCTCTACACCCTGCACCATTACGAAGAAACCATTACCGCCTGCGACCAAGCCATCCAGGATAACCCTCGCGATGTCGATGTTTGGCTGATGCGAGGTATGGCCCTGGAAAACCTAAAGCGGATGCCGGAAGCCGCCATGGCCTACAACCGGGTGGTGCAGTTGCAGCCGGAGGATCATATGACTTGGTTCAAACTGGGCAGCATTCTAGAAAGCCTAGATCGAGTCCAGCAAGCGGCGATCGCCTTTGGCAATGTGGTGCGCCTCCAGCCGACTAACCACTGGGCATGGCATCAGCGGGGCCGAATGCTGGAAATGTTAGACCGCTCCCGAGATGCGATCGCATCCTACCAGCAGGCCATCCAAGTCAAACCCGACTACGAAGCCGCCCGCAGCGCCTACCACCAACTCCTGCGGCAAACCGTCCCCGCCTCCTGAAATCCCCAGTCCCCCAGTCATTCTCCTCCTGTAGCGTGGGTCGAAGCATGAGACCCACGGCAGGATTGTTTGCCTACCCTAGAGCCGCAGGGAGCTACCCCACTTTGCTCCCTACTACAATAAACGCACTGCACTCTCAGGAGGCATGGTCATGCTATCAACCGCGATCGCACACATGGGCAAAGTGGTTACCACAATCAAAGTTGCCAACTTTGTGGACAAAGTTCTGGCAGAGCGGGGCTTTATTCCCCCAGAGCAGATACGGGCTCTCAGCGTTGATGAAGTCATTGTCGATACCGGAGCCTCAATGCTCTGCTTGCCCAGCAACCTGATTCAGTCTCTGGGGTTGCGCTATGCCGGGGAAGTGGGTACGCGCACCGCCACCGGGGCAGGGACCGCCCGTATCTTCCAAGGCGTGTTGCTAGAGATTGAGGGAAGAGAAGGTACCTTTGACTGTCTAGAACTCCCCGATGGCGTCGCAACGCTGTTGGGGGTCATCCCTCAAGAACAACTCGGGCTAGAGCCAGATTTGCAAAACCAATGTTTGCGGTTGCTGCCTATCACCCCCAAAGAGTCCTACATTTCAATGTAAATAACCCTAAGGGATCTGAAACCGCCTTTTTTTCGTCCACCCCGCATCCCCTAGAAAAACTGCCCCAAGTCGAGATCGGGGGCCAGCTTCCGGGCCTCCTCCAGCTTTGCCGCCGCCGCCCCCCGCTCCCCATCCTGGGCCAGCGCCACCGCCTGGGCCTGATAATACCGGGCCAAATCCTGCCGCCCCCACACCTGCTGCTGACAAAACGCCGCCACCTGCCGCTCTAGGTCGCTACGGGGCCGGGTCAAGCACCGCTGCCGCAACAACCGCAAACTACAGGCATACAACCAATCCCGCCACGTCCCTCCCGGCCACAGGCGCACCGTGCCGTCATCCCCCGCCGACACCACCCGATCCCCCTGGGGGCTAAAGGCCACCGCCAAGACCCTGCCCGCATGGCCCTGCCAGGGCGCGCCGATCTGACCGCCCGCCAGATCCCACAGGCGCACCGTGCCGTCATCCCCCGCCGACACCACCCGATCCCCCTGTGGGCTAAAGGCCACCGCCAAGACCGTGCCCGCATGGCCCTGCCAGGGCGCGCCGATCTGAGTACCCGCCAGATCCCACAGGCGTACGGTGCTGTCCGCCCCCGCCGAGGCGACCCGATCCCCTTGGGGGCTAAAGGCCACCGCCAAGACCGAGCCCGAATGGCCCTGCCAGGGCGCGCCGATCTGAGCGCCCTCCAGATCCCACAGGCGCAGGGTGCCGTCAGAGCCCGCCGACACCACCCGATCCCCCTGTGGGCTAAAGGCCACCGCATAAACCCCGCTAAAGACCCCACCCGAATGGCCCTGCCAGGGGTTACCGATCTGATTACCTGCCAGATCCCACAGTCGCAAGGTACAGTCCTCCCCTGCCGAGACCACCCGATCCCCTTGGGGGCTAAAGGCCACCGCCCTGACCCATTCCTGATGGCCCTGCCAGGGGTTACCAATCTGATTATCTGCCAGATCCCACAGTCGCAAGGTACAGTCCTCCCCTGCCGAGACCACCTGCTCTCCCTGGGGGCTAAAGGCCACTGCATTGATATGGCCGTCATGGCCCCACCAGGGTTTGTCGAGCTGAGTACCCGCCAGATCCCACAGGCGTACGGTGCCGTCCGCCCCCGCCGAGGCGACCCGATCCCCCTGGGGGCTAAAGGCCACCGCTAAAATCGTGCTGTCATGGCCCTGCCAGAGGTTATCGAGCTGAATACCTGCCAGATCCCACAGATGCACGGTGCCGTCCGCCCCCGCTGAGGCCACCCGATCCCCCTGTGGGCTAAAGATCACTGCATTGACATAGCCGTTATGGCCCTGCCAGGGTTTGCCGAGCTGAGTACCCGCCAGATCCCACAGGCGTACGGTGCTGTCCGCCCCCGCCGAGGCGACCCGATCCCCCTGTGGGCTAAAGGCCACCGCCAAGACCGAGCTCGAATGGCCCTGCCAGGGCGGGCCGATCTGAGCGCCCTCCAGATCCCACAGGCGCACCGTGCCGTCATCGCCCGCCGAGGCGATCCGATCCCCCTGGGGACTAAAGGCCACCGCCCTAACCCATCCCTCATGGCCCTGCCAGGGGTCGCCGATCTGATTGCCTGCCAGATCCCACAGGCGCACCGTGCCGTCCGCCCCTGCGGAGGCCACCCGATCCCCCTGTGACCTAAAGGCCACCGCATTGACCCATCCCTCATGGCCCTGCCAGGGTTTGCCGATCTGATTGCCTGCCAGATCCCACAGGCGCACCGTGCCGTCCGCCCCTGCGGAGGCCACCTGATTCCCCTGTGGGTTAAAAGCCACTGCCTCGCCGCCCCCGCCAAGGAATATATCCGAGTGGGCTTGCCAGGGGTCGCCGATCTGATTGCCTGCCAGATCCCACAGGCGCACCGTGCCGTCCGCCCCCGCCGAGACCACCCGATCTCCCTGTGGGCTAAGAGCCACCCCCCTGACCTCATTCCCATGGCCCTGCCAGGGTTTGCCGATCTGATTACCTGCCAGATCCCACAGGCGCACCGTGCCGTTACGCCCCGCTGATACCACTCGATCCCCTTGGGGGCTAAAGGCCACTGCATTGACAGAGCCCGAATGGCACTGCCAGCGCATGAAGTCGCAGGGGTGGGTGAAGGCCCGATGCAGCACGTCTTGGACAGGGGAAATTACTTCCCCTTGGAACTTGACTTGGCTGATGGTTACAGCTTGGATGGCCAAGAGGTGTTTTTCCAGGGGATTGGTGTTGGGGGCAGTATTGAGGCGGGTACAAGTTTCCCTCAACTGAGCCTCAGCCAAGGCTTTTTCTAACGCCGCCACCCGCCCCTGTTCCTGGGCATCGCTGTGGTCAAAAAAGTCCCGCAGCGGCCCCGCTGACACCGCCAACGCCCCCCACTGCTCCCGTAGCTCTGCTAGCAGACCCCCCTGCACCAGATAGGCATCATCCTGCCCTTTCTCTTCCCACTCCTGCTGGGCATCCTTCAGCCGTTGCACCAACAGGTGCTGAGCCCGGTTTTCCTGCCGCCACTCCACAAACCGAGGCCACCCCCCCATCAGCGCCTCATGGGCCAAATCCAATAGCTCCCCATTTTTTCCATCCCGCACCAACAGCCGCCCCGCCACCAATGCCTCCTGCACATCAACCCAGATTTGCTGATCTGGCCCTGCTGCCTGCTGCGCTAGCAACCGCTGCCACTCCTGGCGACAGCGGGTATCCACCCCCTCCGGCCCAATCCGCACCAACGCCACACACAGATCCCGACAGATCTGCCGCTCCCGCTCCGTTTTAAGATCCCGTTGATAAAGGGTCTCCGCCCGCTGGGCCAACGCCCCCTGCAACCGCCCCATGGCTCGATAGGCAGCAACGGTAAGCTGGTGCTGGGTGCGATCTCGCTGCTGCCACAACTCCGCCAGGGCAAACTCCAGCAACGGCAAACAATTGGGCTCCGTCGCCCCATCATCCAAAATCAACCCCAGCAACTCCCCCGGCACCTGGTAGTTGAGACAGGCCGCTGGCCCCGTAATCGCCTGCTCCAGATCCGCCCCCACCAGCGGCCCCAACCACACCGCCCCCTGCTGGATCATCGGCATCAACTGGTGACAGGCCAACCACTGGGGGACAAAATCCGCCCGCATCGTCATCACCACCCGCACCACTGGCTCCGGCCCTTGCCACACCGCCGCCAACCAATCCAGCACCCGCCGCCGCCCCGCCCCATCCCGGCAGACCGTAAACAGCTCCTCAAACTGATCCACCACCATCAACGTCGGTGGCCCCGGTGGCCACATCGCCACCACCGCCCCCCAGTCCCCCGCCTCCAGATGGCCATACACCGCCCCAATATCGCGGTTGCCAAACACCTGTCGAAAGCTGCGCTTCACCTCCCCCCAGGGCTCCAGCCCCGGCATCCACGGCTCCAACACCCGCCACCCCTGTTCCTGCGCCCAGGGCACCACCCCCGCCCGCACCACCGAGGACTTGCCACTACCCGATGGCCCAATCACCGGCACCACCGCCCCCCGGCCCAAGTGCTGCACGATTTGGACAATTTCGCGATCCCTACCAAAGAAAAACCGCCGCGTCTCCGGCGTAAACGCCCGCAACCCCTGGTAAGGTTCACTGGTTTCGTCCTCCACAGGTGCGATCGGCTGGTGGCGCGATCGCACCACCACCACATCCGTCCCCGCATTGAGCCAAGTTGGTTCCTGCCCCACCCCCCGCAACTCAGCACTGATCCGCTGAAATAATCCCGAAGTGGTGATGTCCCCGGCCTCAGGCGGTGACTGCAACCCCGCCACCAACGCCCCCGTAAACAAACTATGGCGATCCTCCCGCTCCGCATAGGCTTGTTCAAATCCCCGACAGGCGGCAATCAGGCAATAGTTGCGATCGATGAAGGCTGACAACCCGGCCTGAATCGTCCCCTGCTCTAGGGCATAGCCACTGTGGCAACAATCCAAAAACATCACCAGGCTGGCCAAATTAGCCCGCTGCACCAACCCATTCAAGCGCCGAAAGGATAACCCCCGCCGCTGATTCAGTACCCGATCCCCCGCCAGTTCCACCTGGCAGTCCGCCGTAGCCAAGTACCCCTCCTGGTCGTCCTCCGTCTCCCCCGCGATGAACCCATGGCCCGTGAAGTAGATCACCACGTCATCCCGGTTGGCCCGCTTCAGGAGTAGGGTTTCTAGGGCGGAGCCTAGGCAACCGAACGTGACCCCATCTATAAGTAGCTGGATATCCTGAAAATCTCCCCGCTGCTTCAGCAGGTCATGCACCCTTTGGGCATCCCCTTCCGGTTTGGTCAGCCGAGATAAATACTGGTACTGCTGGCCAATGCCAACAATCAGGGCATAACGGGGCATAGTTAGGGGTCGCTGAGGTTCGATTACCAAGGATTGGGCGGCGACGGTTTATCCCGGTGCCCTGAAAACGGGGCATCGCTGGCGCGGGTGCATCCTACGACCTTGATGCTGGGGGTGTTGACATCATATTCCCTGCCCCACTGTTCATCCAGTGCATCGTCGTCTCCTCATCTGCTTTTCTTCACCGTCTCCCCATAATTCAGTGCGCCGGACTGCGCCGGACTGGGTCGGGACAGGCTATATGTAGTCTGGTGCCCAGATTTCCCCGAGGTAAGCCATGTCAACGTCTACACCCCTGCCCCACTACCCCATGGTGATTGGGGCCGACACCGTTGCCAGTGGCAGCCAAACCCTGATCGATCCAGCCACAGGCCAGAGCTTTGCCACCGTAGCAGTGGGGACAGCAGCAGACGTGGATCGCGCCGTGGCAGCGGCTAAAGAAGCCCAACCCGCCTGGGCAGCGCTATCCGTGGGAGAGCGCAGCACCGCCCTCTGGAAACTGGCGGACGCCCTAGAGGCCCACAGCGATCGCCTCGCCCGTCTAGAAAGTCAGAACGCGGGCAAGCCCCTGAAATTAACCACTGGCGGCGACATTCCCTTTGCCATTGACAACCTCCGCTACTTCGCCTCAGTCGTGCGCCGCCAAGAAGGATCCGCCGCCGGGGAATACGTCGGCGGCTACACCAGCTTCACCCGCCGCGAACCCATCGGCGTCGTCGGAGCCATCGCCCCCTGGAACTACCCCTTCATGATGGCGATTTGGAAACTAGGGCCAGCCCTAGCAGCGGGGAATGCCGTAGTCATCAAGCCCGCCCCCAATACCCCCATCACCACGATCGAACTGGCCAAAATTGCCCTAGAGGCGGACCTGCCACCAGGGCTCATCAACGTCGTCACCGGCAATGTAGAAGTCGGCGAAGCCCTCTGTACCCATCCTGATATCGGCATGATCACCTTCACGGGCAGCACCCGCACCGGGCAGCGGGTCGCGGCCCTCGCCACGCCCCTGGTGAAGCGGGTAACCCTGGAACTGGGGGGCAAAGCGCCCTTTGTCGTGTTTGCCGATGCCGACATCGAAGCCGCCGCCCGAGGCGCTATCCCCGCCGCCTACATGAACACAGGACAAGATTGCACCGCCGCTACCCGCATCTATGTGCAGGATGCCGTCTTTGACGCCTTCCTAGAGCGGTTCACCGCCCTGACCCAAAAAGTGCGGCTGGGTCATCCCTTTGAGGAGGGGACAGACCTGGGTCCCTTGGTCAGTGAGGCCCAGCGCCAAAAGGTAGACGGCTACGTCCAAGCCGCCCGCCACCAGGGCATCACCATCGCTACCGGCGGCGTCCTGCCTGAGGGACCCGGATTTTTCTATCCGCCGACGATCCTCGTGGAGCCATCCCAGGCCGCAAGCTGTGTCCAGGAGGAAATCTTTGGCCCGGTGGTGACGGTAAATCGCTTCCAGGACGAAGCGGAGGCCATTCACCTCGCCAATGACGTACCCTACGGCCTCGCCGGGAGTGTCTGGACCCTAAATGTGCAACGGGCCATGCGACTGGCCGCCGCCCTGAAGTGCGGCACGGTGTGGATCAATGACCACCTACCCCTGGGCAGTGAGATGCCCCACGGTGGCTTCAAGCAGAGCGGCATTGGTAAGGATATGTCCCACTACGCCCTAGAGGAGTTCACCGTCGTCAAGCACGTCATGCTGGACCTCAGCGGCGACCAGCGCAAGGACTGGCATAGCGTAGTTCTAGAAGATTAGCGGGTTCTCTTCAGCGGTGGTCATCACAGCCACGGGATGCCATACCGGGAAAAGTGCTCAGAGCTGGAGGGGCATGGGTTGCAATTGTACGACTCCACGCCCTGGCCCCTCAGGATTTGCTTCGTGAACAGGACGACAACACTGAAATACCCCCTGCCACAAGTTTGTCACAACCTTCCACTACCTTTAGGTTGGGGCTAAAAATAGTTGCTATCTTGGTGCGTCTATAGAACGATCCTGCATGACACTTGAGCAAGCGTTTTCGTAGGTTTCCTCCTAATGCAGATCCTATCCATACCAAGTCCAGCTCGAAATCGGGAGTTTCCCCACCGGGAAAACTCCACTTCTGGACTTGGGCAAGGTCTAAAACGCGGCTCAACCCACGCTGCGATGGCTTTCAGAAATTAAATGGGGTTGCTCTAGGGCCTTCAAGGCAGATAGGCATTAACTCTATTGATTTCCCTGAAGGTAGAAAATCAAAAATATTTAGATTGATCTGGATAAATCTGGATAAACATTATGGAAGCTTCATTCTTTAAAGAGGTGCCTACATTCTTAATTCTAGCTGGCACGATCACCATGATCGTATCCATCCGAAAAACTCAGAATCTACTACTTCTATTTCCCCCGGAACACATTCCTCGCAATTGGAAGATTCTATACTCTCTGATGATTATGTTTTTGGGAGGCTATTCCTTAGCTGCCTGGTTAACTTGGGAGCAAAATACTAATTTAGTTACCTTGCTGACCGGAATGGTTTTCTTTGGTGGCTCCTTCTTTGTGCTCTTTAGTGTTACCACCTATCATCAAACACTACAACATCTGATTCATTCAAAACAGGAGCTAAGTCAGGCCAAGCAATGGGCAGAGGAATCTCTGGCTCGATTACAGCAGGTGCCCACACTTATTCAAACAGAGAAAATGGCTGGATTAGGTCAAATGGTTGCTGGGGTTGCCCATGAAATCAACAATCCAATCAATTTTATTCATGCCAATATCCACCCCGCCAAAAATTACATCCACGATTTGATTAAATTGATTGACCTCTACCAAGAGGTTTTACCCCATCCCAATCTTAAAGTTGAGCACTATCGACAAGTAATCGATTTTGATTTCCTCAGGGAGGATGTATCCCGCCTGTTGAATTCCATGGAAAATGGTTCTCAACGAATCACAACTATTGTCAGCAGCCTCAAACATTTCTCACGTATGAATGAGGCGGTCATCAAGTCGGTGGATCTACATCAAGGCTTGGACAGTACCCTGATTATCCTAGAGCATCGGTTGCGGGCTCATGGCCACCGATCGCCCATTCAAGTTATTCGTCGCTATGGGGATATTCCCTCCATAACTTGCTATGCCGGGGAAATCAACCAAGTATTCATGAATATTCTGGTTAACGCTATTGATGCCTTAGAAGAAGCAATGGTCAACCAGAATCTCCAAGATGCCTACATAGAAATTGAGACGCGCTGCCATCAGCAATGGATTCAAGTTGTAATTCGAGATAATGGCATTGGCATTCCGACAGACGTTCAAAAGAAACTATTTGATCCTTTCTTTACAACTAAAGCCGTTGGCAAAGGGACTGGATTAGGGCTCTCCATCAGCTATCAAATCATTACCCAAAAGCACTCTGGGTATCTTAAATGTGACTCAAAACCGGGCAAAACAGAATTCATTATTGAGTTGCCCTGTAACGAGTTTGAGCAACTAATCGCGGTCTAATTTTACTTGATAATTCTAATCCTCTGGCTCCACAATTCATCCTTGATATTTATCCTATGACGAGTTTGATCCTCTCTCAATTGGCTGGCTATACCGCCTTGGAATCCATTTACCAGGGCAATCGCACCACCGTATATCGCGGGCGCGACATCGCTAGCCAACAGAGCGTCATCATTAAAGTTCTGTCTCAGGAATATCCCAGCTTTGGCGAGCTGATTCAGTTTCGCCACCAATATGCAGTCACCCAAAACCTAGCGGTGCCAGGGATTACCTCTCCCTTGGGTCTAGAACCCTGGGGTAATGGCTACGCCCTGATTATGGAAGACTTTGGCGGGGTCGATTTAGGGCAATATGCCCAGCAACACCCCCTGACCCTGACGGATACCCTCAGCATTGGCCTGCAATTGGCTACGATCCTCCACGACCTGCACCAAGCGCGGGTGATCCACAAAGACATTAAACCTGCCAATATTCTGATTCATCCAGAAACCAAGGAGGTGACACTGATTGACTTCAGCATCGCCTCCCTCTTGCCCAAAGAAACCCCCACCCTCCAAAGTCCCCAGAGCCTAGAGGGTACTCTGGCTTATCTGGCCCCAGAACAAACCGGACGCATGAACCGGGGCATCGACTACCGCACCGATTTCTATGCCCTGGGGGTCACCCTATATCAACTGCTCACGGGTGAGCTGCCGTTCTCCAGTGATGATCCCTTAGGGATGATTCATAGCCATCTCGCTCAAATGCCTACCCCGGTTGATCAGGTGAACCGGGCGGTGCCTGCCATGGTGGCGGCGATCGTGGCCAAACTGATGGCTAAAAATGCTGAAGACCGCTACCAGAGCGCCCTGGGACTTCAGCAGGATCTACACCAATGCCTGAGTCAATGGCAAGACCGGGGTGAAATTAGCGCGTTTCCCTTGGGCCAGCGAGATATCAGCGATCGCTTCCTCATTCCTGAAAAACTCTACGGTCGAGAAAAAGAAGTCCAAACGCTGCTGCAAGCCTTTGACCGTGTAGCCGAGGGTAGCTCAGAGTTACTACTGGTGGCTGGCTTCTCCGGCATTGGCAAAACCGCCGTTATTAACGAAGTTCACAAACCCATCGTGCGGCAACGGGGCTACTTCATCAAAGGCAAATTTGATCAGTTTAATCGCAATATTCCCTTCTCTGCCTTTGTTCAAGCTTTCCGCGACCTCGTGGGACAGTTACTGTCAGAATCTGATGCTCAATTGCAACTCTGGAAAGTGCAAATTCTAGGAGCACTGGAGGGAAATGCCCAGGTAATTATTGATTTAATCCCTGAACTAGCACGCATCATTGGGCCACAACCACCCGCCCCGGAACTATCGGGTGAAGCTGCCCAAAACCGCTTTAACCTGCTGTTTCAAAGCTTCATTCAGGTCTTCACTACTCCAGAACATCCCCTAGTCATCTTCATTGATGACCTCCAGTGGGCAGATCTCGCCTCTTTGGGCTTAATGCAGTGCCTGCTTACAGAGGCTCAATGCAAATATCTGTTGGTCTTGGGAGCTTATCGAGATAACGAAGTGTTTCCCGGACACCCCTTCCTCATAACCGTGAATGAGTTACGAAAAACGGAGGTATCTCTCCAGACGATCGTTCTGCGACCCTTGGATGCCGACAGTCTAAGCCACCTGATTGCCGATGCCTTTCATGCTCCACAGGCAATTGTGCAACCGTTGACGGAACTGGTGATACAGAAGACCCAAGGTAACCCCTTCTTTGCTACCCAGTTTCTCAAAGCATTATACCAAGACAGCCTGATTACCTTTGACCAGAACGCTCGCCATTGGCAATGTGACTTGGTGCAGGTGCACAGTGCCGCATTGACCAATGATGTGGTGGAATTTATGGCGTTGCAGTTACAAAAACTGCCCGCAGCCACCCAAGGCCAGTTGACATTTGCTGCTTGTATTGGGGCACAGTTTGACCTCAAAACTCTCAGCATTGTCTCGGAACAATCTCAAACTGAAGTAGCTACAGCCCTATGGTCAGCCCTCCAAGCGGGAGTCATTTTACCAACCAATAAGATCTATCGGTTTTATGGGAACGATAGCCAGTCGGATTACAACTCAGCCCCGAAGGATGATTTTTCTGGACAGGTTAACTACCGTTTTCTCCATGATCGGATTCAGCAAGCTAGCTACTCTCTGATTCCAGCAGAGCAAAAGCAACAAACCCATTATCGCATCGCTACCTTACTTCAGCAAAACCTGACAGAATCGGAGCAGGAAGAGCGGCTTTTTGCCATCATCAACCATGTAAATCTCAGCCGTACCCTGGTGACAGCAGCCACCCAACGGACTGAGTTATCCCAGTTTAATTTGCGGGCTGCTCGTAAGGCTAAAGCCGCAACCGCTTACGGTGCGGCCCTTGAGTATCTGAGCATTGGTATCGAGCTATTACCTACGGATGATTGGCAGCAGGAATATGCGCTAACGCTAGCTCTACATCGCGAAATGGTAGAGGCTTGCTACCTCAATGCTGACTTTGAGCAGATGGAACAGTGGGCTGAAATCAGTCTGCAACAAGCTAAAACTGTGTTAGATCGAGTCCCCATCTATGAGGCTAAGATTCAAGCCTGTGTGGCTCAAAATCAACTTGGCTTAGGCATCGAGACAGCCCTGGTTATTCTGGGTGAATTGGGGATTGACTTGCCGGATAATCCTACGCCAGAAGATGTGGGGGCAGCTCTGGGTGGAACCCATGCTCTATTAGCGGAAATTTCGCCCCCGGACTTGGTTGATCTGCCGCTGATGACTGATGACTGGGCTCAGGCAAAAATGCGAATTTTGTCTAGCATGTTTGGAGCTGCATATAATGGGCGTCCCTTACTTTTGCCTTTGACCATTTGTCAACAAGTTGAGTTGTCTTGGCAGTATGGTAATACGGAATTATCAGCCTTTGCCTATGCCAGCTATGGCTTAATTCTTTGTGCCTTTACTGGGGTTGTTGAGCGCAGCTATCAGTTTGGAAAACTGGGTTTGGCCTTAATGGATAAGCTGAATGCGCCACAACTCTGTGCCAAAATTGAAGGCATCTTTAATAACTGCATTAGACATTGGCAAGACCCGTTGCAGATGACGCTCAAGTCTTTTTTGAAGGGCTATGAGACTGGGTTAGCCACGGGTGATGTGGAGTGGGCTGTATGGTGCATCTTTGGTTATGGCTTTTATGCCTATTGCTCTGGGAAAGAACTTCTTGACCTAGAAAAGGAATTGGCTAGCCATGGAGCCGCGATCACTCGTCTGAAACAGACGACTGCCTTGCGCTATCACCAGATGTACCATCAAGCAGTTCTGAACTTAATCGGTAATAGTGAAAATCCGGATTGCTTGGTGGGCTCTAGCTATGATGAAACACAAATGCGGGCTCAACATTTACAAGTCAATGATCGCCCTGCAATTTACCATCTCCATGTTAATAAACTGATTCTCTCTTTCCTATTTGGCAAATACGATCAAGCCATTGCTGAAGCTGCGATCGCAGAACAATACCTAGATGGTGTGCCCGGTTTGTTTGTCAGTGCTTTGCTGCCTTTTTATGATTCCCTAGCACAATTAGCGGGTACGCAGCGGACTGATGATGATGAGTCGCCTGCCATTCATCAGCGGCTGCAACGCCACCTAGAGAAGCTTCAAGGGTGGGCAGATCTAGCCCCCAGCAATTATTTGCACAAGTTAAGACTGGTAGAAGCAGAGCATTGTCGGGTGCTGGGTCAACGCTATGAAGCTCTAGAAAAATATGATCAGTCCATTGCTGCTGCAAAAGACAACGGCTACCTGCAAGAGGAAGCAATTGCCAATGAACTTGCAGCCAAGTTTTACCTAGCCTGGGGTAAAGAAAGAGTGGCGGCAGGCTATATGCAAGACGCCTATTATTGTTATTCCCGCTGGGGGGCAAAGGCCAAAGTATTGGACTTGGAGACTCTCTATCATGACTTATTACGTCCCATCCTAAAGCCCTCCGCCCCTGTCTCTGATGTGTTTTCTAATCTGATGACGATTACACAGCAGAAAACTTCTTTTAATTCTGAGTCTGGCTCTGATACAGGGCAACACAACTTCAATCAAACTTTTGACTTTGCTAATATTTTACAGGCTTCCCAAACTCTTTCTGGCACACTCAAGTTAGATGAGCTCCTGCATCAGCTTACCCAAATTATTTTGCAAAATTCTGGGGGCGATTTATGTGCTCTAATCCTTCCCAAGGATACAGGTATTTGGCAGGTACGGGCGATTTCCACCCAGCAGGAAACTCGTCTTTGTACGGAAACACTCGATCACAACACCACTCTGCCTACCAAGCTAATTCAATATGTCAGAAATACTCAAGAAGTAGTTGTCATCGACAATTTAGAAACTAATCTGCCAGTCTTAGATGACTATCTGCAAACGCAACAGCCTCAAAGCATATTGGGTTTACCAATTCTAAATCAGGGTCGCTGTATCGGTATTTTATATCTACAAAATTCCCTAACTCGTGGGGTTTTTACCCATGAACGCACTGCGGCTCTTAGCTTCCTCTGTACCCAAGCAGCTATTTCCCTGGAAAATGCTCAACTGTATCAAGAGGTGGATAACCTAGCCCAGGCTTTAAGGCAAGCATTAGACTTCAATACTCAAGCGTTAAATAAGACTCAACTCCAGCTACAACTGGCCCTTGACTCCTCAAATATTGGCCTATGGGATTGGGATATTCAGAGCGATGAGATGCTCTTTGATGAGCAGTGGAAACAGTTACTGGGTCATATCCACGAATATGAGCCTCAGCCTAGCGTCACCGAGTGGGAGAGTCGTGTTCACCCTGAAGATTTGGAAATTGCCAAGATGGGTATGGCACAACATCTGCAAGGCAAAACGTCGATGTATGAAAATGAACATCGCATCCGCTGCAAAGATGGCCTCTATAAATGGATTTGTGCCAAGGGGCGGGTAGTGGAATGGGATGAGTCAGAACATCCGCTGCGATTTATTGGTACATTTACGGATATTAGCGATCGCAAACAAATCGAACTTGCGCTCACGGAGGTCAGTGCCCAACTCAGAAAAGCCCAAGATATTGCCCAACTCGGTCACTGGTCCTGTGATCTGGTGAATCAGACGATTAGTTGGTCAGCAGAAGTGTTTCAGATCTTCGGTCGTTCATTAGAGCAAGGAGAACCAAACTTCGAGGAATATGTTGATTACATTCATCCCGAAGATCGAGCCCAGGCTGTAGACCAGCTCACTATTGCTAGCCAAGGTGTGTCCCAGAACTTTGATCACCGCATTGTTCACCCTGACGGCACAGTTCGCCACATCAATTGCCGGACTGAACTAGAGTTGCAGGGAGGCCAAGCAGTGCGACTCTTTGGGGTCGTCATGGATATCACCGACCGCCGGGTGGCCGAGCTAGAACTGGAACGCTTTTTTACCATTTCCCTTGACCTCCTTTGTATTGCCGATACTGGCGGTCATTTCCGTCGCCTTAATCAGGCATGGCAAGATATTCTGGGTTATCCATCTGCGGAATTAGAAGGGCAAGTCTTCCTGAATTTTGTTCACCCTGAGGACATTGACGATACCCTCGCGGCTGTTTCCACCCTAGATGAAGGGCAGACTGTGATTAAGTTCACCAATCGCTATCGCACCAAGGCAGGAACCTATCGCCATATTGAATGGCTGTCTGTGCCCCAAGGTGAGCTGATTTATGCCGCAGCGCGAGACATTACAGAGCGGGTTGAAGCCCAGGCTAAACTAGAAGCCCTCTTAAGCAGCACGCAACTCCTCAACGATCTCAGCCATCAGATTCGCCAGTCCCTAGACCTCGATCAGATTATTGAGACCGCAGTAGATGCTGTCTTCAACCAAATTGAGGTGGATATTTGCACCTGTGTCCGCTACTGGAAGGAGAATGGTCATCCCTACTCCGAAGTAATACGGGAAAACCGTCGCCCAGAGATGGCAAGTTGGCTGGGAACTTATGATCTAGCGGAATTCCCTGCTTATCATCAAGCATTGCTCAGGAATCAAGTGTTCACCTTTGATCGGGAAAACCTTGGAGAAGTCTATGATCCGGGCATTGACCGCTTCTGTGAATCAGTAGGCATTACCCGGTACTTGATGGTACCCATTCAAACGTCTGGTGAACGGCTGTGTCTAGAGCTAGGGCGAGTTGCAGGGAGGCCAGGATGGCAAGCCGATGAAATTGACCTGTTAGAAAGTCTGGGGACGCAAATTGCGATCGCAGTTCAACAGGCTGACCTCTACCAAACTGCACAACGCCAAACTCAGGAACTCAAAACCGCCTATCAAGAGTTGCAAGAGACGCAAGTGCAATTGATTCAAGCCGAGAAAATGTCTAGCTTGGGGCAATTGGTCGCTGGTATTGCCCATGAGATCAACAATCCCGTGAGCTTTATCTATGGCAATCTAGAACCCCTGGCAGGGTATGCGAATAATTTATTGGACATTATTCGGGCTTATCAAAATACCTACCCACAGCCGACCCCAGAGCTAATCGACTTAGTGACAGAGTTGGATCTGCCCTTTATTGTCGATGATTTGCCGAAAACTCTCGAATCCATGAAAACAGGAGCTTCTCGAATTCGAGATATTGTTAAATCTCTGCGGACGTTCTCTCGGTTGGATGAAGCCCAACTCAAAGCGGTTGATCTTCATGAAAATATTGACAGCACCCTAATGATTTTGCAAAACCAGCTAAATGGCCGATCAGGGAATGCGGAAATAAAGATTATCAAAAACTATGGCAATCTGTCTAATTTTGAATGTCATATTGGTTTGCTGAATCAAGTTTTCATGAATTTGTTGGTGAATGGGATTGATGCCATTGAAGAACGTCAACAAATTGAAAGAAATTCAACCTATCAAGGAGTAATTGTAATTACCACCCATCAGGATGAGTCTGGAATGGTTTCAATTTCGGTGCAAGATAATGGCATGGGTATGACGGAGCGGGTCAAGACCAAGATTTTTGAGCCGTTCTTTACCACTAAATCTGTGGGCAGCGGTACTGGTATGGGGTTGCCCACTAGTCATCAAATTGTTACCAAATATCACCAGGGCGAAATCAACTTCGACTCAACCCTGGGGGAAGGTACAACCTTTAACGTGCGCTTGCCTCCAGGGTTGATAGGTCAGTAGGATGATTGCTCTAAATTATGGTCTAGGGCAAGGTTTAAAGGGCCTTGGCTCCGATCTTGACAAACCGCCACAGGGCGGTTTGGTCTAGCCCCCAGGGTAAATCGCCTGCTCCATAACGGACCCACAGCCGTAGGAGGTAGTAACCCAAGTAGGTGGCTGTGATTAGCACGAGGCCGCGCCAGTTGAGCAGAAAGGCGTAGATCTTCATCAGCGATCGCCGCGATCGCAACTCCAGCACCGCTGTCGTGAGAATGGTGAGAAATCCTGCAAAGATCAGCGGCCCAAAGGCGTGGAATTGCATTGCTGTCTTCAGATCTCCCCGAACTAGAGCTAGAAAGGAGCGAGTGAGACCGCAACTGGGGGAGGGAAAGCCAAAGTGGACTTGGAACTGGTAGGGGGGGGTGTCACCCTGTAAGCAAATCGGCGGTGGCAGACAAAATTTGAACAAGTCTGTATAAGGATCAGGGCGAGCCGTAATCCATCGATTTCCCTACCATTCCAACTCGTCAGGACTAGCCCGCCGATCATTCTGTTCAATGGTGTGGATCTGACCATCTCGCATCGTGATGACCCGATCGCCCATAGCCCCGATCCCAGCATTGTGGGTAATGATCACCACCGTAGTCCCCAACTCCTGGTTCACCCGCGCCAGTACCTCCAGCACCAGCTTGCCAGTGCTAAAGTCCAGCGCCCCCGTCGGCTCGTCGCAGAACAGCACTTCTGGGCGCTTGGCAATGGCGCGGGCGATCGCCACCCGCTGCTGCTGCCCCCCAGATAACTGCGAGGGAAAGTGATCCAACCGATCTCCCAGCCCTACCAGATCCAGGGCCACCTCCGGCTTCATCGGGCGGGGGGCAATGTCCGTTACTAGGGCCACATTCTCCCGTGCCGTCAGACTGGGGATTAGATTGTAGAACTGGAAAATAAAGCCGATGGACTCCCGCCGAAACCGAGTCAGCAGGCGGTCACCCCCTAGGCTCAGATTTTGCTGACGAAAATACACCTCCCCGCTGGTGGGGATATCCAGCCCCCCCAGGATGTTCAGCAGGGTAGATTTGCCGCTGCCCGATGGCCCCAGCAACACCACGAACTCTCCCTCGTACAGATCCAGATCCACCGCCCGCAAAGCGTGAACCGCTACCTCTCCCATCTGGTAGGTCTTGGTGATCTGGTGTCCATGAAAAATAGCCGGGGCAATGGTGGCCGTGGGAACTGGAGACATCATTGGGGTTCCCCCATGAAATTTAGATTTGTAGCCAGTGTGGGCGGCGACCCAGTAACGACTCTGGCGCTCAATCAAGGTCAGCCTCCACCCTTATGACGATGAGGGGGGAAGGCTTCGGCGTGATCTCAGACAAACACGCAACCGCAGGGTTCTCGCGAAACTGTCACCCTTTAAGCCATCAGTTCAAACATCTGTACCCCTATTGTAGATGCCTATAGCGATGCAGCCGCCTCAGGTAACACCAAATTCTCTCAGCCCTGCCACTGCGATCGCGGCGTGAGATTTTGGGTGGGGCGATGGCCTTGGGCCGGTCGCAGACCATCGCGTCTACCCATCTCGCTCAATACCGCCACTGGGGATGTGGATGTGTGGGATTGAAAAGTGCGATCGCTGACTAAAACTGCCAGGTGGGCAATGCTCACCTGGCACTATCTACTATGCTCTCGGCACCGTGATGAACTTGCTAGGCCATTGAGATGAGCCAGGTTGGATAGTCCGCACGTTATAGCGTTGCCCGTTCCAATTGGACTCGGAAATCACAATGGAACCATCCGCATTAATACGCTCAACAACCGCAACGTGGCCTACCGAACCAGCGCCGCCGACCCTTGCTTCCCAGAGTGCAATTGAGGGTGCCTGTGGACTGCTTACCACTCGCGCTCCTCGACTAGCTGTGTTGTCCCAAGTGCCAGCGTTGCCCAGCATACTATCCAAGGCATGTTTGCTATACCCCAGTTGCAACATCCGGCCATGGGCGTACCAGGTACAGTTCATTCCCTTAGCTGGGAAAGGATTGCGAGAGGTATATTCAGGCCGGTTCCGCCACTGATCAAACTGAGCCAAGGACATCACAGTAGCAGGCTGGCCACTTGATGGAGAGGGACCAGAGTTCTGATGACCGGAACCAATGTAGTAAGCAGCCACAAAGCCGGTTTGATTGCCCACTCGCACCTCATGCCAGTCAGAGCGAGTATCGTTTGGTGTAGAGTAGCTACCGCCGCTCACAGTTCTCAGAATGGTCAGATTCGTTCCCCGAGGCAATGTCCGAATCACACCATGGCCAGTAGATGCCCCCCGCCGCATATTCAGAGACAAATTCCCCACATTGGCATTGACGTGACCAGGCCGGGTCTGGACTGGGGCAGGATTAGGCGTCGGTGGTGTCGGAACCACAGGCTGCCCAGTTCCCACCTGTTGGGTGACAGGAATATAAACCGTACGGCCAATTTGCAGAACTCTGGCCTCAGCATCCGTGAAGCTAGCGCCTCCTGGAGATTTCACGATCTCACGCCAGCGATTACCATTGCCCAGATAGCGCTGAGCAATGCCCCATAGGGTATCCCCACGTTGCACCACATATTGCTGGTACCGTCCTGGTGGTGGGGGAGGAGTGACGGGTACTGTAGGAGTCGATGCATTTTCCAACTGGACAAACTGAAGTCCGTTGTACTGAGCCGGAGTCAGAATCCGGCTACTCCCAGCCGGTCGTCCGGCCCAGTTGGATTCAGAAATACGGATGCGGCCATCGGGATAGACCTCCTCCAGGAAAGCCACATGTCCAAAGCGAGCATGACCGCCTTGGACACCAGGGGGCCAGACGACGATGCCACGGGCTCCGGGTGTCGGCGTTGAGGTAACAGGTAATCCCAAAGTACGAGCATCCTGCGCCCAGTTAGCAGCATGGCCCAGGAAACGATTCCCAACATTGGCGGGCAGCAACCCCGTTTCCCGCATCCGCCCATAGGTGTACCAGGTACATTGACCAATCAGCGCCGAATTCCAGGCAAAGGGATTCAGGTTGCCGTTGCGGTAATTAGCAGACCCCACATTAATGGGCACATTTACAGGCTGCGGGGAGGGGTTAGGGTTCGATGCTGGAGGCGCTAGTCGAGGGGGGTTGCTGGCTGGGGCACCCGCAAGGTAAGCCGCAGGCATCCAGTAGTTTGTACCGTTGTAGTTAATGCGATACCACAGTTCGTTGGGTGGGTTGTTATTCCAAGTGATTCGTTCGCCATAGGTCCAAGCGTTGAATGTCAATGACTTACCGATTGATTCTGCAAGGTAAGTAGCCCCAGGAAAAGGACTAGGCACCCGATTGTTATGTACGGGGGTGTAGCGATAGGCTGTCCCAATGCTGGGAGTGGGAGAACCCGTAAATGTCTCGGCCACAATGGGATGTTGGACGGCCCTTTCAAAGGGAGTGACAATCCCATCGCCACTCCAGGTTTCAGGAATCAGAGAGGCTGGGGCATGGTGACTCTGGGGTGCGGCTGCCTTGGCCATGTAGACGGCGGCGGCCATATTCACCAGTCCAGCACCCGTTTCGGGGTTCCAGTTGGGGGTGCCCAGATCCCGCGCCGTCTGTTGCAGAATTTCAATCACCTGGCGATAGCTCAGCTCTGGGTTCGCCGCCCATACTTGCGACACCACCCCAGTCACCTTAGCCGCAGCTACCGAGCTGCCATGCATAGAACCGAGACCATCGCCAACGGTGGAGAGCTTAGGATTATCTAGGGTGCCCCCAGGGGCCAAAATACTGAGGCCAGCACCATAGCTGGAGTACTCTGCCCGGTCAAGACCATCGCTAGCCCCAACGGTAATAATGTTGTCAAATTCTTGGGCGGCCTGCCCTAGGGCAGACATGACCCCACCGTCATTACCCGCTGCGACGACGACAACGACATTATGCTGGCGGGCAAATTCCAGTGCCATCCGTTCTTGAGGTGTGAGTTCATAACGGGTGGTCATGCTGCCATCAGCATTGATTTGGGTCAGATCCAGGCTGAGATTAACAATGCCATTGGGCTGATCAGACTCAATAAACTGGGTTACAAACTTAGCCAGAGAGTCAGCCCACTGTCCCGACCCAATAGAACGCTCTAGCCAAAGCGGGGCTTGGTCGTTGATACCGTCAATGCCGAGGTCGTTATCACGGGTAGCGCCGATGATACCCAGAACATGGGTGCCATGCTCATTGCCTTCGCCTGGGGACAACAAGGGGTTATTATCACCACCTATCAAGTCACGTCCATGGACAATTCGGGAGTAGTCAATGTCAGGATTATCGCCGCTGAAGCCCGTGTCAATAATGCCTATGAGGGGCTGCTGCTCTAGGGGGGCGGTGAATCCCAGGGAGAAGTCTGCGTCAGCCCAGGTCACTGCTGCATCGGTATAAGCCCTAATGGATTGTCCGATATCCGTAGTGCGCCAGTCCAAATCAGTATTAACCACATCACCCATGTAGATCGCGGTGCCGGTGGCTCCCCGCACTTGGAACACAATGTCGTTGTAGTCCAGATCTGATTTGCCATCGACGCGCATGTCTTCAAAGACAAAAGTGTTGCCATCACCGAAGACATCAGCGATTTGGCCCATGGCGAACATATCATCGGGGTTCGCCGTGGACATCGAGAACAGCGGTGTGCCGCTGCTACCAACACTCGGGTTATTGAAAGCGCTCCAGACCCGGCCCCTGGGCACCAGCATGAGGCCGAATTCATCCCCCGCCTTCATCTGAAAGGTCTTGGCTCCCAGGTAATCCCCCGAGTTCCACTGATCCAGCTTGGGATTGTATTCCCCAAAGCGGGCACCTTCCAGGCGATCGCGGATGACGATGTGGCCTTCTTCGGTGCCAGTGAGGGCGCGGCGGGCGGCTTCGCGGATGAAGTCCTCAGAGCCCAGTTCAAACTCCTCCATCCCCTCCAGGCTAAAGATGGCTAGTTCGCCCTGGTAGCTGCCGCCGTCGAAGAGATAGTCGATGGTGACTGCGCCGCTGTCGCCGACGATGAAGACACCGGACTCAAACTGGGGGCTATCAAAGTCCAACGGCAGATCGCTGCCGGGGAAACCAAAGCCATAGTCATCGTCGCCATCTGGGACAAAACCGTCGCTCAGCTCGCCATCATCGCCAATACCTTCTGAGGTCACAAAGGGAATGTCAGCGTCTTCGGCGGCGACATCACGACTGGCAAAGGCGAAATCATTATTCAGGCCAGTCAGGTCACCATCGCCATCAATCTCAGGAATTGGGATCGTATCTAGATCGCTGAGCGCATCATTATCGCTGCCGGTATCTAGGAGGCCGCTGGGGGTGAGGATGGGCTCTAGGATGAAGGTTTGGCCCAGCAGAGACGTAGGGGCTGAGGTTTGGGGGCCGAAGCCTTGAGGTGCGGGACGCTTTTTAGTCGGAAAACGAAAGAAGGCCATGGGTGTGGTTCTCCCAGAAAGAGGCGCGATCGCGCCCTGAGTACGGATATGTACCTTTCCGGGAAACCCTGGGGATTTTATGCGATCGCACTTTGCCCTGACCTAGACTTCTCAACACCTAGCCCTAACCTTCACCCGTAATAGACAGAGCCTCCACCCAAATTCGAGGACAGACACCACCGGGGGTAATCTCCGGTTCCGCTTCGATGTGGACAATGGACTTGAGCAGATCCCGGAAGTCCCCGGCTACAGTAGCGGACTCAATACTGACCTTTTCCCCCTGGTTCACCAGCCAACCATCAAAGGGCAAGGAAAAAGATCCCTGGAGGGCATTGACCCCCGCATGGAGTGCCTGCACATCGTCGATGTACACCACATTTTCGGCGGTCTCTAAGCTCAGGGAAGAGGTCGAGGGTTGGGCTGCCAGCACATGGTAAAAACTGGGGCCGACACTCACCTTGGCTCCAATGGAAGCGTGGCCCGTCGGCTGGGTATTGAGCCGCTTGGCAGTACCCGCACTGTGGAGAAAGTGGGTCAGCACCCCCGCTTCAATAATGGGCAAACGCCGCGTGGGGGTGCCTTCGCCGTCAAAGGTTTCGATGCTGATGTTGTCGGGGTGGAGGGCATCATCATAGACCGACAGCAGGGGAACTGCGATCGCAGTTCCCAGAGACTCCACCGTAGAGAGACTGCGGTTATCCAGAATGCTCTGGGCATTGAAGAGATTAGAAAAGGCATCCAACAAACTCAGAAAAGCTTCAGCGGAAAACACCACCAGATACTTGCCCGACTCGATGCCACGGTAGTCCAGATGGCTAATGGTTTTTTCCTGGGCTTCCTGGAGGCAACCCTGCACATCCAGAGAATTCAGCCCCGGTTGCACCCGCATGGCCCCCGCCGATCTCGGCTTACGCCCCTCCTGCTCCGTCTTGGTATAGAGGTAAATCGAAGCGTAGGAGCGGCTATCCTGTCGCAGGGCTCCGGCGCTGTTGAGATAGAACTTATCCACCTGGCGCTGGGCCAGACCATTATAGGGAACCGCCGCGATCGCAGGATGGGCCGCCAAGAGAGCCGCCTCCGCCGCCACCAGGGTTTCCACTAGGGCCGGTACTGGAGCCGCAGGCACCTTTTCCACCATCACCTCAGCCAAGGGAGCCGTAGCCTCAGGACTAAAGTCGGGAATATGTTCCTTAGCCCCAAAGGCACTGGCCTCCTGAGCCGTTTCCAGTGCTAGCTTCAAACCCGCCCCATCCACATCAGTCGTAGTGGTCACCCCCAGTAATCCCTCATCATTCCAGACCCGCACAATCACGCTGGAGCGCTGAGACGCCTTAACCTGCTTGGGTTCCCCCTTATCGACTTGCACACTGGTCTCGTCTACCGCCGACCCATACACGTCGTACTTGCTAATGCCGAGGGTTTTAGCAGCCTTCTCAGCGGCGGTGGCAATGTCCTGAATGGTTGGCATGGTTGGTTTACTGCGGTCCTACTGGTCTACTGTCTAGGTCTAGAATCCGAATCCACGATGGTCTACTGGGGCCGGTCTAGCCCCCTAGGGGCGGCTACACCAATGACCATCGCGGCCCTTGCCCAGTCTAGCGCTGTCACCGGACCCTGAGGTAAGACCAGGGATTTTCACCAGCTCCCCCACTCCCCCAATCCGGGTCACCCGGCGACAGCAGGGCGGGTTTTGAGCCTCCCATCCCGGATTCCCCATTAGATCCGAGCCAAACCCGCCCCTACGGGATTTACCCCATCACCCCATCACCCCATCACCCCATCACCCCTGAGACCAAACTTGTCCCCAGACCTGCCCCAATTTTTTGTCGGAAATGTCACCCTTTCCGAGATGATGGGGAGGTGTAGAGGTGTGACAGGCGGAGCAATCAGGAACCACATGGGGGCAGCAACGCACTGGGAAACCCTGCCAGAACAACTCTTGGATCTTGCCCACCAAGCAGGGGCAGAGGCCGCCGAAGTCTTCCAGTCTCGGGCCGCCTCCCAACCCGTGTACTTTGAAGCCAACCGCCTCAAGCAGCTAGAGAGCAATCAGGTCGAAGGTACCGCCCTGCGCCTATGGCACCAGGGTCGCCCCGGTATTGCCGTAGCCCACGGCCCAATTCAACCCCAAGCCCTGGTAGAAAAAGCCCTGGCCATTAGCCATCTCAATGTTGCCGAGGCGATTGAAATGCGGGCAGGGCAGATCCAGCGCTATCCCGACGTGGGCACTCCCGTAGCGGTGGCCCAGCTTGTGGACTGGGGCCAAGAGGCCATCGCCCAAATCCGCACCGCCTACCCCGATGTAATCTGCGAAGCGGAGTTGGAATGCGACGTGGAAACCACCCGCATCGTCAATTCCCGAGGGCTGGACTACAGCTATGCGGATACCACCCTGAACGGCTATCTCTCGGCGGAGCGGGTGCGGGGCGACGATTTCCTTAGCGTTGGAGATGGTCAAACCCGACGGGACTGCCTTGACCCCCACGCCCTAGCCCAGCAGGTCTTGCAGCGGCTGGCCTGGGCCGAAGATAACGTCTCCGCTCCCCAAGGACGAGTCCCCGTCCTCTTCACCGCCAAAGCCGCAGACATGCTGTGGGGGACGGTGCAGGCGGCCCTCAGTGGCAAGCGAGTCATCGAAAGTTCTTCCCCCTGGAGCGATCGTCTAGGGGAAGTGGTCACCGCCCCCGCCCTCACCATTTCCCAAGATCCCGAATCTGGCCCCTTTAGCTGCCCCTTCGATGACGAAGGCAACCCCACCCAATCCCTGGTGTTTATTGACCAGGGCACCCTGCGCCTGTTCTATACCGATTGCACCGTGGGCCGCGCCTTGGGTGGCGGGTCTACGGGCAATGGTTTTCGCCCCGATTTAGGCAGCTATCCCACACCGGGGCTGTTCAATACTTTGGTCGCCCCAGGAGATCAATCCCTGGAGCAGTTGATCCAGAGTCTAGATGAGGCCATCATCGTGGACCAAATGCTGGGGGATGGAGCAGGTATATCCGGCGACTTCTCCATCAATGTGGATCTGGGCTACCGCATCCACCACGGCACCATCCAGGGACGGGTGAAGGACACCATGGTCGCGGGCAATGTCTACACCGCCCTACTCAATCTGCTAGCCCTAGGCAATGATGGCGAATGGAACGGCGGTTGCTATACCCCGTCTGTGGTGGTGGCAGGGCTATCAGTCATTAGTCGGACTTAGGTGGGGGAATTTTGAGTTTTGAGTTTTGAGTTTTGAGTTTTGAGTTTTGAATTGAATATCTCGTAGGGGCGCGGTTTCCGCGCCCAATGTAGTGGGTTGCAGAAAGTTTTGAGTTTTGGCTCTTCCGGTCTGGCTATGGGAAGCCAAGACCCAAGATACCTAAAATCCTCTCATACCAATGCTTGTAAGCTTTAGCCCCATAAAAGGAGCCTTGAAGAATTATTTTAAGCTAAAAGCCTTGTATAGCAATGCTTTCAGGTCATCGTGGAGCAGTTTTGCATACTTAAGCCGCAAGAGCCCAAAAGGAAAATCATGAAGAAACTTCATATTGCAATATCAACAGATAAAATCGACGAAACTGTTGCCGACTATTCTGTACGCTTAGGAAAGCAGCCGTGTTCATTTATTCCTGGCGAATATGCACTGTGGAGAACGGATTTTTTGAATGTTTCTGTGCGTCAAGACCTCACTTGTGAGGCTGGTGCCCTAAGGCACTTGGGTTGGGAAGATCCTACAGCGCCTGAGTTTACACAGGATACTGATGTGAACGGTATTATCTGGGAGCGATTCACTGCCCAGCATCAAGCTGATGAGATTAATGAAATATGGCCAGAAGCCAACTACCAGCCTTGAACTCTAACAATCGGCTGCACAGCGATCGATTGTTCGCTGCTTCGCAGCTCCAAACCGTTGCGTGAGTCGAGCATTATCCTGCAATCCTGGCTTCTGAGATAGTCTCATAATGCAACTGATGGCGAGGTGATATGAGTTTTGATTTTTCCACTGTCTCCGATTCGATAACAGACCCGTTGAGCTATTTTTCTGATCGAGGCGAAGATTACGAGAAGTATCGTCCGATTTATCCAGCTTCTGCGATTGACACAATTTTGTCAGGTTTGGAATCTCTGACTCAGATTACTGCTGTTGATGTTGGAGCAGGAACAGGGATTGGAGCAAGATTGTTGGCGAATCGAGGTGTTCGAGTTGTGGCGATTGAACCCAACGAAGAGATGAGAACGGCAGCGACACCACATGAAGGAGTAGAGTTTCTAGCCGGAACTGCCGAGCAGATTCCTCTCAAGAATGTATCGGTCGATTTAGTGACCTCATTTCAAGCATTCCATTGGTTTGATTTTGATAAAAGCCTCCAAGAGTTTCGCCGTATCCTCAAATCTGGTGGACGTTTAGCATTAATATGGAGCTTTTGGGATCAAAGCGATCCTGTGTCCAAAGAATACACTCGCTTGCTTTTTGAAGCATCCAAAGATCGAGAGCCTCAATCCCAATCTCGAATACAGCTAAAAACATGGTTCAAAGGCATACGTTATCAACTTTTTTGGCAAGGGTTATGGCTACCTTCCTTTACACGCTTACAGCGACATGAGTTTATGTCTAACCAATATCTAGATTTCTTAGGGTTAATAGGTTTAGCCCGAAGCCAAGGGTTTACACCCTCTGGAGGGGAAGATTTGGAAAAGCTGATGTCAGACTTAACCGTATTTCATCAACGCTTCTGCGATCCTCAAAACTCTGTACGGTTGATTTATCGCACGCGCTTATATATTGCAATTCCAGAGGCTCTTCCGGATCCAAGGTGGTAATTGTATAATGAGTCACATTTAGGGGGGCTAGCATCATGGACTTTCACCTAGATACGCTGCTCAATTTTCCTAATGTAACCGTTGAACAGTGCATTCAGGAGGCCGGAGAAATATTTCTGACATTGCGATTACTCAACGATGCAGCCGATTGTCCTCACTGTGGGAAAACGACTGAAAAATTGCACCAAAGTCGCCCCGTATTATTGCGCGATTTATCCATTTTTGGTCAAGCCACTCACTTGAAGGTTCCGCGACGTCAGTTTTATTGCCGTTCTTACCAACGGTACTTTACGGAATCTCTGCCATATGTAGACAAAGGGCGGCAGTATACTTTTCGATACAAAGAGTATATCTATCAGCAAGTATAATTGACGACTATTGAGCAGGTTAGTCGCATGGAAGACTTAACCTATGACCGTGTTCAAGGTATTTTTAATCATCAATACGAATTAAAAAAAAGAGTTGGACTGGAGCGAAACGAATCGCAATTGATGAAGTCAGTCACCGTAAAGGACATCGGAACTTTGCCACTGTTGTCGGAGACCTTGAAGCTGGGCAACTCTTGGAGGTGATTGACAGTCATCAGCAGATGGATATCATTGAAGCCCTTGAGCAGCAACCGATAGCGGTGCGTGAGCAGATTGTGGAAGTGAGTGTTGACATGTGGGGTGGCTTTCCCAAAGTTGTCGAAAAAGTGTTTCCCAATGCCACCCTTGTGATCGATCGGTTTCATGTGATGAAAGCGGCGAATAAGGAGCTAAATAAGATTCGCAGACAAGTGCGTGTTTTTGACCGAGGTAGTAAGTTTATCCTGTTGAAAAATGGTGTTGATTTAACGGAGGATGAGAAACAGACACTAGAGCAGCTTTTGAATCGGTCTAAACGACTCAGGAAAGCCTATGAGTCGAAAGAAGAACTTCGTGCTATCTATGAGAGTCCGTTAACGGTTGAGACAGGGAGACTGCACTTTCAGGAATGGTTAAATCGAGCCCAAAAGATTTTCAGTGAGATGACGACGACCATTCGTAATCATTTAGATGATATTTGCAACTACTTTCGTACTCGAACCACAAGTGGGTCAATGGAAGGAATCAACAATCGAATCAAGGTGATTAAGCGCCAAGCTTATGGGTTTGTAAACTTTGGAAATTTCCGCAAGCTTTTGCTAGCCTGATTTTCTAATTGGAAAAACTTATCACTATGCTACCGGAAGAGCCTGGATAACACCCCCAGCATCGGACTTATCTATCACTTTTGATGCTCAATACAATAGTTAGGCTTTACATAATATTCGAGGGAAAATGAAATACCCAGGGCAACCAGAATCACCCCCAAGTTGGTACAGGGATCGAGGTCAATCTTACATCGAGAAAGAGTTTAGTAGAGAATTGGGTGATTTGGCTGACACCATTGAAAGTGAACATTGGTTTGGAGACCCTGAAAAACACAGTAGATTTAGAGTTGATTTTATTCTTAAAGATGCTCGTTTAATCATTGAGTTAGATGGATATGATTACCATTCAACAAAAGATCAGCTTGAAGAAGACGCTATTAGACAGCGATATTTATCACGAGCTGGTTATACCGTAATTAGATTTACCGGCAGAGAAATCAACAGAAATCCCAAAGACTGTGTCTTAGAAGTCCGTCAAATTTACAGTGAGCGCATGCAAAGATCTCCAGTAAAATATCGTGTGATGTACATTGATTACCCATTTGTCCGTAGGGAGGCAGCTAAAGCGATTAGTTTTTTCAAGCAGTTGCATCCCAACAAAAACTTGTCAGCAATAAATTTAGAAGAGTTAATTCCTCATGCTATTGAATGGCTGCATGAAAAATCTTTTATTACTGTTTTTGTATTTCATCCAGAAGAAGACTCTCATAAGGTTAAGCATTTGGATGGATATGTTAAAGAATACGAGAAGGGCGAAGTTCGTATAAATACTATTGCTGAGAAATGGTATAGTTCTGAGCTTGGCAACCATATGGTCGCATTCTCACATCTATTTGATGAGTTTTTTTTAGTCGCGGACGACCCTGTATATTGCAATCCCCTAAGAATTGTACTGCCCAAAGAACTTAGCCCTAGAAAGATTGGTTCACTCGAGAGCAAGTATTTGGCGAACGGCAAGCTATTAAGGAAAGGAAATGAAGAAACAGCTTATGCAGGGACGGATTTAGCCTATGTACTATGGCAGGACATATGGTACATCATCGGTGCTTCAGTGGGGCTACATCTCTATGAGATGTAAGCCTAATCGGGACAGGGTAAGCGCAAGAAAAAATGTACCAAAGTATGGTGTGTAGCCGTAAAAATTATCGATAGTTAAGCTCTAATTTCAATAGTGCTGCTATCAGTATTGGGCTTATTGCGAATACTCCCCTTCTTATTGGTTCTTGCGCTTACCCTGCTAATCGGGATAAAAGGTGCGATTCGTTGCAGACGAATAACGGTTAGAGTCCGTAAATAACTCTACCAGCTTAGCTTCCAAATATGAAGCCCTCTAAAAAGCTGAACTGTCCTCTTGATGAGGTGAAAGTCCCTCCCATCAAACTCGGATGTGGCTCCTGACCTGCCCACGATGGCCCGACTCGGAATTCGGGAGGTCGAAGCTGGGAGCAGGGCGCAATCAGACACTCATTGCAAGTGACACTGGCGCTAATAGGGAGTTCCCATGGTGAAACAGAGCCTAGAAAAGCGACTTACCCGAAAGCAGACGCAATCCAAAAGTCTGGCTTTGCCAGAGATTAGTATCCCGCTGCACCCTATTTTGAAGTTGTCAGAGAAGAAATTTAGAAGAAAGTGATGCCTGTCTAAAAAATTACTGCTAGAATACCTGTACTCATTTCAACCTCTCAATATGCAACCTTTGAATTTAACTGAAACCCAGAAAAACCTTTTACAATGGCTAGTAGAACAAGTACGTGCTGGGATACTTAATGAGGAGGAAATTTGGTTTATTTGGATTTCTGGCCGTACAAGTTTAGTTGGTTATCAGGAGAATGTCCCTGAAGTAAAGTCGACAACTCTCGACGCTTTGCAGAGTGGTGGTTGTCTATCATGTGACCGAAGTCGTCAACATCAGTATAAGTGCGCTCTAACCAGCAAAGCCTATGAAGCCGTTGACTCTAATTTTAGTGCTCCCAACTTGTCTGCTATTCCTCACTTGATTCCTCTAATTGAAGTTAAGCATTTGGATCCTACACTATGGGAGAGATGCCGTTTTTCGTTGAGTGTTGGTGGAGATGATCCAAAAGCTTGGGACCAGGCAGTCCGCACAGCAATGGTGGTGCTAGAAGAACGTTTGAGGGAACTTGGAAGAACTGAATCTATCAACCCAGGTGCTACTGGTGAAGGCATAGTTAACCTCATTTTTGCTGGTAAGAACCCAGTACTAGCTGGCAAGCTTGATGAGAAGCAACGCAAGGGATATCGTGATTTATATGCAGGTATGATGGCTGTTTTTCGTAATCATTATGCACACCGGATTATAGATCCCAGTCCAGAGGTTGGTGGAGCAATCATCGCATTCATCAATTTATTACTAAAAATATTGAATGATGTTGACTGGGATTCAATCTGTGACGAAAGAGGCAGATCTCCCCAGATAAGAACGTGAACTGTCGATGCGCGATCGCCTCATTTACCGTATCTCCTGAGCCAACGGGCTACCCTGCGGGAAGGCTTCGCCTATGTTGTGTTGTGCCAACTCGCCCCAGAGACTCGGCCTTCTGTCCGTCGGCTCGGACTTTGGCCGCTGGACTTCGGTGTGAGCTCAGTCGAACGCTTCTGACCGACCCTCCCTCGCGGAAACGCCCTTGCCTTAAGCTAGTGGTTGTCCATCTCTCGGCTCCTACGACTTGCGAGCATTTGGATGGCTGGTTCTCCCACAGGGGACTTTCACCCCATTAGTTCACGCCCATGCTGGGCGTGAACAATTCACTTGGAGCGGACTGACGAAAGATCTGGGTATGTAGCGAAGTTTTTTCGCAGCGGCTCAAGCGAACCGTTAACTTGCTGAAATCCGAATACTCTTATCCTATGTCTTGTCTCCTGCGTCCTGCGCCCTAAATAATAGTCTCGCATCTATCCCAGAGAAAGAGGTCACTTATGCAAAACTCGCGTCATGTTTCTTTACTAAAAAGTGGACAAGACCAAGTCCTAACCATTCCCCATGAACTTGCCCTGTCGGGCACAGAAGTTTTGTTACGCAAAGAAGGTCATCGCTTAATCATTGAACCCATTTCTTCTAGTTCTCTACTTTCTTTGCTGACTACGTTGCAAGACGTTACGGATAGTTTCCCTGATATAGATGAGGGTTTACTTCTCCTTGATGACATCACACTTTAGTGCTACCCAATGTCCTATCAGTACCTGCTTGATACCAACATCCTGTCAGATTTGGTCAGACATCCTCAAGGTCGGGTTTTTCAGCATATTGTAGATGTCGGGGAAGATAGCGTTTGTACTAGCATCATTGTGGCGTGTGAACTACGATTTGGAGTGGTTAAGAGCGGTTCCTCACGCTTGGTACAGCAACTAGAACAAATTCTTGAAGTTTTGACAGTTTTGCCGTTGGAATCACCTGTAGATGAACACTACGCTGCAATTCGTACATATTTGGAGCAAGCAGGAACCCCGATCGGTCCAAATGATTTACTGATTGCTGCGCATTCTCTAGCTCTCGATCTGACTCTTGTCACAGCAAATACCCGTGAATTTGAGCGTGTGCTTGCCTTGAAATTAGATAATTGGTTGCTCTGAAAATACAAGATTTGGCGTAATTAGTCACCGCAACAAGCGAGGCTTATTGAGAATAGTGCAGGCTGAAACCCTTGAACATCAGGCATCGCTAATTTGCGCTCAATGCCCTAATTCATTTGAACTGTTAGCTATTGTCAACTAGGTGAGAAAATTGCTACTTATTGAGGACAGGCGCAACTAGAGCGTATGAACTATTTCTTGTGGAATGCCTATGAATTAAGGGTTCTAGGATTTTTTTTCTCAATAGTGACTCACTATTGCGGTGACTAATTACAAACAAAGTAGCTTGTGTATCAGCTATGATCGGTTTTGTTAGGCAGTTAGTGTAGGAGTGGATAGTGAACGTCAGCATAGAGCGGCCTTCTGATCTAAAAAATGAACTCTCTACTGAAGCATCCCAGCTTAAATTTCGCCGATTCTAGAATGAAGTGCATCACCTAGAAGCGTCCCGTAGAGGGGCTCATAGGATAGTCTGATGTTTCCTACAACCGGGGTGGAGTTGGTTACTTACTGGGAAAGCGTTGGGATGATCAACTCTCGACCCGATATTGATGATAGCCAGGAGCATGCCCGCAGATTGCGTGACCAAGCTGAACACCGTGAGCGGGCTTAGGTGACAAATGTATCTAGTTGATACTGATGTCATGATCGACATGTACGTTCAACGTGAAGCACTATCAAATTATTTCAGGCTTTAGTCTGGAGCAACCTTATAGTCGCTGAAGCCACTTAATCGGGTAGGTTACTAGAGGGCTAGAATGACTTCTTTAATGATTGACTTACTAGATATACCTACAATTCAATCAATTGAGATCACAGACGACACCTTATCTGTTGATTTGTCAGATAGTCATACTATTTCCGTACCGTTAGCGTGGTATCCACGTCTATTACACGGTTCTACAGAAGAGCGTCAAAATTGGCGATTAATTTAGTAAGGGTGAAGGTATTCATTGGAACCAGTTTGACGAAGATATCAGCGTTAAAAATATGATTTTGGGTCAACCATCAGGGGAAAGTCAGAAGTCATTGCAGCGATGGCTTACACACCGTGCAGAAGCAGGCTAATAAATGGTTGCAATGGCAGGCGAAATACTATTGCAAATAGCCCAAGCTTTCTTGCCGCTGTTGAACTCAATTGTTATGGGGTGGCTACAACTCCTAAATTGATTCATGAGAGCGGGCGTGGTCGTGCCTACCCCGCAAGGGTTTCCTTATTAATTGCCCACCTGCCCTAGCCTAGCGTCAGCGTCAACTGCCACCACTGCAATCTCCCCGTGTGGCCGGGGGCATGGTCTACCACCCGCAGTTGCCAAGTCCCCGCCGCCGCCCCGCCCAAAAACCATCGCAATGCCGGAGTCGTTGCTAGGTCGTAGTGGCTGCGTAGCTGCTGCTGATTGCTCAGGGTACGACCCTGAATCGTGACCGTTTTCCCCGCCGGGGAACTGAGGGCCAGGGTCAGATCCCCTAAGTATTCATGGTCGATGGCGACATCTACTCGCACATCTTGCACCGTGCCGCTGCCCGTCACCGCCAGCATTCGCACCAAGGGCGTCGCCCGATTATCGGGAATGCCCACCGCTGCCTCATCACGAGGGGTCACCTGTTGCCCAGAAGTCCCACGGCTCCAGGCTCGCCGTCGTGCTTCCGCCACCGCCCGGTAGGCATTGACCCGGCCATAGCCAAACCATTGGGAATGACCATTTTGGTCATAGGAGCCATAGCGGTTGCCGAGCTGGGGGTCGGGGTTGGCATCGGTGATCTTGTCGGCGGTCTGTTCCAGAATTTGCCGCACCTCGCGGGCGGTCAGATCCGGATTGGCCGACAACACTAATCCCGCTACCCCCGCTGCCACCGGGCAGGCGCTCGACGTACCGCCAAAAGTGTGGGTAAAGGCCCCTCGATCGTAGCCCCGATCATCGAGGCGATCGCTGGTGACCATGCCCCGTCCTGGTAGTCGTTGGTTGATTGTTGGTCCTGTGGCGACGCTGCCCACCTGGGGTAGGGCCATGCTGGGGGCGGCATTATTGCTGGGGGCGCTGACGGCGATATGGGTGCCCCAATTGCTGTAGGCTGCTTTGCGATTGAGACTGGTGCAGGCGGAAACTGCGATCGCATCGGGATGGACCGCAAAGCCGCTGAGCCAAGTGGTGGAACCGCGTAGGGTATTTGGAGGCCAGCCCTGTTCCTGCACCGTACCGCTGACGGGACGATTGGCATTTCCCGCCGAGAACAGCACCACACAGCCCTTGCCGTCCCGTCCCTGGGTGGCGGCCCGAGTCAGGGCATGGCGCTGACGTAGGGATAGGGGAAAATACACGGCGGCGGGGGACCAGCTACAGGACACCACTGCTGCCCCTTGGGTGATTACCCAGTCAAACAACATTTCAATGGAGGTGTCATCCAGGTAGCCCGTGGTGCGGATGGGCATGAAGCCACAACCGGGGGCGACCCCGACAATGCCCGACTGATTTTCTTCGCCGATGGCTAATCCGGCGCAGGCGGTGCCGTGGTTTTCATCGGTCCCCATGGGTAGGGGCACGGCATTCCGTGATTTCAGGTCGCGGGGGGCCACTAGCTTGCCCCTGCCCTGCAAATCGGGATGGTTTAGGTCAAAACCATCATCTGCGATCGCAATCACTACCGACCGCGTCCCTCGGGTGATATCCCAGGCCCGCTCTACAGAAATGTGGGCATCCGCCAGCACCTCATTACCGCCACTGGTGGCCAAGTGCCACTGCTGGGAGTAGAGGGTATCCACAGGACGGTATAGCCCCTCAGTAGCCACCACCACATTGGGCTCCGCCGTCAACACCACCGAATGGGCCATGAGACGATTCGCCAGCTTGATCGGGTTGGCGGTGGCAGTAGGACCGACGCGGTAGACGGCGGTATTGGATATTCCCAAGAGGGGATGATCCAACACTAACCCCAAGGGTTCCGTGATCGCCCCTTGCTCTGGGCGGGTCAGGGTGGGGGTGAACTGTACCGTGATCTGGTCCGTTAGATAGACCCAGGTTTGAGAACTCGCAACCAATCGATAGACATGGCTGGCAAACTGCACCGCCTCTAGACTTCGGGCCTGCTCTAAGGTCGTCTCTAGGCGTTCCGGCTCCACCTCCCACACCACCAGTTGACCCTGGGCAACGGGATGGCGAGATCTGGGTTGCAAGATCGACTCTAAAACTGCGATCGCATCGGGATCAGTAAGCTGAGTTGTGAAGCGATCTCGCCCCTTCTCCAGCAGCAATTCTTCCCCGCCCCGCTGCAATATCAAGCCCTCACTAGGGGCAGGTCCATTCATCCCCGTGGCGTTCGTCATGGCCGCAGGGGAACCGATGATCGGGTAAGACGGTCTCTGCTCATACTTAGGAACCCAGATCCTTCAATGTGCAATTTTATCTGCAATTTTTGTGGATCAGGCATCTTGCCTCTTGGTAGGACAGGCATCCTGCCTGTTTTGTAGGGTCTTGTAGGTCAGGCATCCTGCCTGACCGTGGAGTTAATCTGATCGCGACTCCCTAGGGAAGGGCGAAGAAGATTAGCCAAAGTGGTAGTATACTCCAGAGCTTTTTCTGTCCTACGTTTGTCAACACCTTAGGTTACTTTATGGCTGTGCTTCAGTTTCCTCGAACAGCGTGGTTAGCGAGCTGGCTGGGCAGTAGCGTTATTGCAGTGAGCAGCTTAGGACTGGGAATGCAGTCCGCCCTAGCCCAAAACCCTGCCCCTGAAGCCGAGGTCACCTCCCCCTCCCAAGTCCGCCCTGCCAATGTGGGGGGGCGCTTAAATGTGGCCACCGCCGATCGCCTTGTCGAAGAAGCCACCCAAGCGATCGCGGCCCAAGACTACCCCCGTGCCATTGAACAACTCCGGACGGCACGGGAACTCTACAACCAGCTCTCCGGCTACCACCAAGAACTGGCGGCGATGTTCATCGGTGTAGACACCCGCCAAACCAATAGCAACCGTGCCCTGGCCCTAGCCTCAGCCCAAAAGCGCGACCAGACATCCTACCAGTTAGCCCTGGTCTATCGCACCCAAAACCGTCCCCAGGATGCTGTCCCCCTGCTGATGGAAATCCTCCGCAGCCAGCAACCCACCCGCGAACTGGGGCAACGGGCCTACCAGCAACTTTATGAATTGGGCCTAGTGGAAGCGCCCTTTGGCCCCGGCAGTTCCCCCGCCGAAGTCAGCCCCGCCAATGATGGCAGCTTTAGTGTGGCCGCCGCCGATCGTCTGGCCGAAGAAGCCCGCCAAGCGATCTCGGCCCAAGACTACCCCCTCACCATTCAACGCCTCCAGGCAGCACAGACACTCTACAACCAGCTCTCCGGCTATTACCAAGAACTGGCGGCGATGTTCATCGGCGTAGATGCTAGCCAAACCAATAGCAACCGTACCCTGGCCCTAGCCATAGCCCAAAAGCGTGACCAGACCTCCTATCAGTTGGCCCTGGTCCATCGCACCCAAAACCGTCCCGAGGAGGCCGTCGCGCTATTGATGGAAATCCTCCGCAGCCAGCAACCCACCCGCGAACTGGGGCAACGAGCCTATCAGCAACTCTATGAATTGGGCCTAGTGGAAGCGCCCTATGCCCAAGGCAGCGACAGATAAGTCCCAGATACCCCCAGGGCAAAAGGGCCGGAGTCGGTCAATAATCTTGGGGGTATCTTATGTTATGCTTTCAAAGCATCATTAATAAACCGGGGCGTAGCGCAGCTTGGTAGCGCACCACTTTGGGGTAGTGGGGGTCGCAGGTTCAAATCCTGTCGCTCCGATAAGGCGAAACCTCCCAGCAATGGGGGGTTTCGCTGTTTTCGGAATTAGCCCACTGGAGTCAAGTTAGGTGCTTGTTATGTCTCAGCCCGTTGCCCCCGCCGTGCTGGCGGCCCTAGAGCGGTTAGTCGCTATCGTGGCCCAACTGCGCCATCCCCAAACGGGGTGCCCTTGGGATTTGCAGCAGACGCCGGAGACCCTGATTCCCTATGTGATTGAGGAAGCCTACGAAGTCGTAGATGCAATTCGGTCGGGGGACAAAGGTGCGATCGCGGAGGAACTGGGAGATTTGCTTCTGCAAGTGGTGCTTCAGTCCCAGGTGGCGGCGGATGCTGGGGCGTTTGATCTGGCCACCGTGGCGACGGGCATCAGTGAGAAGCTAATCCGCCGCCATCCCCATGTCTTCGGGGATGTGCAGGTAGAGGGGGTGGAGGAAGTCCACCGCAACTGGGAGGCGATCAAGGCCCAGGAAAAGGGCGAAGTCCCCGATCCCCATCGTCTGACGCCTAAATTGCAGCGGGATAGCCGCACCCTGCCTCCCCTCATGGCCGCGAGCAAGATTTCCCATCGGGCTGCGCAAGCTGGGTTCGAGTGGGATACGGTGGAGGGGGTCTGGGCCAAGTTTGAGGAGGAGCTGGGGGAATTTCGCACTGCGATCGCAGCGGAACCCCGCGAGAACCAGGAGGCAGAATTGGGAGATGTTCTATTCACCCTTGTCAATCTGGCCCGTTGGTATGGATTGGACCCCGCCGCTGCCCTCCAGGGCACCAATCGTCGCTTTATTCAGCGCTTCGAGCAGGTGGAAGCTTCTGCTGGAGGATCCCTGGGAGACTTGTCTGTAGAGGAATTGGAAGTGTTTTGGCAGCGGGCTAAGCAGGCTTTACAACCCTAGTGCTCAGTCAAGCCTCAATTTGTAGCTACGGGAACTAAGCGCTGGGTAATACCTCATGCACCCAAGCTTGATCAGCCACCGTCAGGGCCGGTGGTGGCACGGGGGCTTGATAATCTATCCGTAGGCTGTAGCCACTGCGCTCATAAATCCCGTGGATTAGGGGCTGCAAATCCACCATCACCTGTTCCCCTTCTGCCTGGAGCGGCAGCGAAAACTCAGGGATGGGTTCCCACAGCGTAAATTCGTACAGGTCAGCCCGAGGGCGACACTCTGACCGACTCACCAAAATACGATACCGATCCGCCGAGGCTGACTCTGTCCCTAGCGATCGCCTCGCCATGGGTTCATCGGCCCGCAGCAGGTCGATTTCCACTAAATAGGAGGCGCTGCCCAGAATGGTTTGGCGCTTAGTGCTATAAATTCTGCGCCCTTGGCCCTGGCGCTTATTTGTCGGCGACAGGACCTCAACCAGGGTGATGACTGCGTCACTACCCGCCTCCCGAATCTCCAGATAGCGTTCTTTAACCGCTAGCGGCATGGGCAAAATCACTGACTGGGGCCGTACCGTAGTGGCTACCCCAGCGCTAGACCTCTCGGCTTTGGCGGGGGGCAATGGCACAGGGCTAGACAACACAATCGCATCTGGAATCCCCACCAGAAGCTCTTCACTGGTGCCATCTAGGTAGGTCCGAGTCTCCACCGCCACGTAGTATTGCGGCAGGAGGCTGGGGGCCAGGGCATCGGCGATCGCCACAATCAAGTGGCTATGAAACTCAGACCAGAAGGTGCTCTGTTCTAAATAAGGATCCATACCCGGAAATGGGGATGCCATTAAAGTCGTCCACCCCACTGCTGCAACCCCGCGCCGGAATGGAATTCCGCCGCTCATAGCAACCGTCCTCTAAAGAGGATTCCTGAGCTTTGAGTTCTCTTTAGAGAACGGCAGCGATTAGCCCGGTCATTTGAATGCCGGGCGGTTGGGGATCGTAGCGATCGCTCTGACTGAGCAAGCCTTCTCCTCAGTAATCCGTAACCCTTGTTGGACAAGCTCTTGGTAGGGTGGGCATTGCCCACCATCCCTGGGCCGGAAAATGCACGACGTTTACGCTATGCCATGGCTACCATCAAAGCCAATATGCCTTTTGGGGATGTGAGAATGTTGAGTGTTCGGGGAGGTGCTTGGAGGTGGGGGAGCGAGTTTGAGCGGTGGGCAATGCCCACCCTACGACTGAGGTAGAAGCAGAACTAGCCCGCTACCAAGAGCGGTTCGGCGACCTAACTACTGAGTCACTTAATGCAATTTAACTAAAGCGGATTGACATTTTGATGATTGAAAGGTTACACCAGTAGTTACGTACCTCGAAAAATCCAGCGTTGTTCTAGCTGTTTCAGTGAACATGCTTTAGAACCCTTGGCATATTTATGCCCCAAGCAGCAACTACTCCCTTAGTGGAGCGGATCCCCTGAATGCTAGGGACAAGATGCGCTTTTAGAAAGCACACCTTGCTTGGTTTGACTCCTCGCTGTTCGGTTCTACCGAATGCTCTGTTTTATGGAGATTAGCTAGCTAAAGCCTTAGCGCTTTAGCAGTCGCGAGCTTGAGGCATAAATATTTCAAGCGTTCCCATTTTTGTTTATTAAGCCTTTAGGCAACGTCCTAGTCCACATTTTCGTGTGGGCTGATTTGGACTACTCGTGGCGCGTGTTTTTACACGTATACGGAGGCCATGATGGCTAAATTACCCAAATTCAACAATGATGATCTACGCCGCCAAGCACTGACCCATCGTTCTTTACCCAATCATAATGAGCGCTTAGAGTTCATTGGGGATGGCATCCTTCAAGGTGTGGTGACGGCGCTGCTTAGTCAGCGTTATCCCAACTATCGAGAAGGGCGCTTAACGCGAGAGCGATCCAAGCTTGTGTGCAACGCTGCGCTAGCCAAAGTTGCCAAACACCTTAATCTGGGCCAACAGCTTTACCTAGCTGAATATGCCATTAAGCAAGGATGTCGAAAAAGTTGCAAGGTCCTCAGTGGTGCCCTTGAAGCCTTGATCGGTGCTTATTTCATCGACACGGGCTACAACTATGCGGCGGCAGAGCAGTTTATTCAGCAACTACTCAACCTCTAGCTTTAACCCACATCTGGCCAGATCGCACTGTTGATCTCGGCCAGTAGGGTCTCTAGCTGACCTTCAAACACCTTGTCGATGCGCTTAAAGCCGCCCTGGGCCTTGAACTGTCCTTGATCCAGGGCAGCTTTATCCACCACCGTTTCCTGCTTCATCTGCTGGCCAATGCGCTCTAGCCACTGCCGTTGCGGGGTCGTCCAGGGCTGACTGGACAGAATCGTCTTCATGGCGCGATCAACCCGTTCCCCATAGGGCACCAGCGCATCGCCCAGCGCCGCCTGCCCAATGTAGCCCACAATCGACGCGGCAATATCTTCATTGGTGGCATCGCGCCACGCCGATCGCAGCATGGTTTCCGAATAGCCTGCCCCATCCAGCGCCGCCCGCAACGCCTTGATCTGGGCGCGGGTCAGATCGCGGGGACGCTGGGTCACCACCAGCAGGGCCGGTACCAGGTTCAGGTTGGTCTCAATGAACTGCTTAAAGCTGGCCAGTCAGAAGTCCGAATCCAGTACTCTCCTAGATTCTGGCTCCTAACTCCTCCCCACGAGAGTTGTCCCGCTGTGAGTTGATACCCCACATGGACTACCGATGAGCCCGCAATATTTGCAAGGGAGTAGCTACAGGATGCTGCAAACCTTGGTCGCTTCAGCAGATGTAATCATCGCTTGCCAGTGATTGTCCCAAGACACCCTGTCCGCAGGAGACATACCGCTTGCCTGGGCAAACTCATCCACGTCCCGTAAGAATTCCGCTTGACTTCGACCTTGAATCTGGGCCTCGCAATAAATCAGAAAGTTGAGCAATAAATCCCAGCCTAGGATTTCCTCAGGGCGGAGTCCCACTAGCCCCAGGTACATGTTGGCAAAATCTTCAAACAGGGCCATAGCCACTGGGTCTTCAAAGAAATCGGAGTTGCCATCCGCTGCGGTAGACCCCTGTGAATCGAAGTTGTAATCATCAATGAAATAGCCGCTAGCCCCATAGTCGAATAACCCTGGTCCCAAGGCTGCTCCGCCGCATAGGCCCTCTAGGGTATAGGTACTATTGCCAGGAGTTTCAATCCAGCACAAATAATCATTGGTCATATCTGCGGCGGCAGGGAGGGGAGCTAATCCTGCTACCACTGCGATGGGTAAGGCAATGGCCCAACCCCATCCAAGGCGCTCATAGGCAAGGGGAGAACATGTCATGGAGTCAGGACGGTATAAAACTGTTCAAACGAATAGGTTGTTCGTCCCTCAGCATACTCTAGGCCACTCTAATTGGCCCCTCACGCAGTGGTGAGGGTGTTGTAGGGGAGGCTTTTAGCTTGTTACCTTTATCGTTACACCAGCCCAACATTTTCCGGTCCCCTCTCCCCGTGGGAGAGGGCTAGGGTGAGGGGCCGAGTGTGCCACGATGGAACGGCCAGGATATTTCCGCCGCAGAGTACTAGTACCGTAGGGCGTAAATCAGTCCACTATCGTTACACCAGCCCAACATTTTCCGGTCCCCTCTCCCCGTGGGAGAGGGCTAGGGTGAGGGGCCGAGTGTGCCACGATGGAACGGCCAGGGTATTTCCGCCGCCCAGTACTAGGCACTGGGCAGCGGACGTTGTTCTAGCCAGTCGAAGATTTGCTCTAGCTCTGCCAAGGTGACCAAGCCGTACTGCCACAACACCATCGGCAGCAGGGTGGGGGTATCGGTCGTGCGTTCTAGGCCGAGGGCGATAGCGCTTTGAGGAACGGCGAGATCTTGATGAAGGAAATGGAGTAATTCGGGGAGTTCGGCGGTAGTCATCGACAGGAAAATAGCAGTAGTGCCGATAGTTTAGTACAAGAGATCCCAATTGCCAGGGGGGGATACCCCACTCTCGATCAGCACCAACCCCACGGCAACCCGCGTCCATCTGGTGATCTGACCAGAAATGCCGCTCAACAGCGCATAAAGGACGCACAAGCTGAGCATCCAGAAAATCAGCGTATGGACACATTTGATCTAGAAATATCGCTGCTCATGCAGGATTGCTATACATACATGAAGTAGTCGGTTACACCAGGAGCACACCCGAGTTGATGCATCAAGGTTGTGACTTGACCGCGATGGTGGGTCTGATGATTGAACATGTGCGCCACTGCAATCCAGACGGGATGACTGCGGAGATGGCCCTGGGAATTTTGATAGCTCATCGTTGCCGCAAGCAGATCGTCCGAGAGTTGCTCAGCCCAGTTTGAAATGACCTGGTCGGTGGCACGCCGCTCGGCATACAGCTCATCAAACTCAGTACAGAGCTCTTGGCGCAATGACGAGAACTCCTGTACCAGGGCTGCCCCAGTCAACGACGATAGGCTAGGGATTGCCACCGCAAAACGGCCAAGCCAGATTCGGTCCGCAAGCAGGATGTGGTTCAGAGTCCCATGAATCGAACCAAAGAAAGCGCCCATATCCTTTTTGCGCTCGGCATCGGCCAACCCTGAGAGTTTGTCAAAGAGCCTTCGATTGAGCTCGATGTTGTACTTAGCGAATCCTCGAACCTGATCTTGATGTGCGCCCATGAGACCTCCTACGCAAGGAACCTATCGAAAGGTATAGGTTGATGGCATTAATAGACCCATGATCTATATCTTTTGTTCAAGATTTTGGCTCTGCTGTGATCAAGACAAGAGCCCTGTGCCAGCATAGCTATAGGGTTAGTTATTCAAACCTATTCCATCTCGAAAGCCATCCTGTGGCTCAATTAAGCCGGTCGTCTTAGGGATTTTTTCTCTGTATTGTGGCTGGCAATACTGGACAAGTCCTGAACTGTAACAGGCTAAACATGGGGACGTTTCAATGTTTCCCTTTGTCTTTTTAATTGCGGGAATGAACTCCGAAGCTGAGCCCCAGAGGGGATCGCTCTTGGAGACCAGTTAGACGATGGCTACCCCGGTCTTACATCAGATTTCAATAGATAAAGGGGGACCTTATGCAAATAATCAAACGTATCCCATGGGTGGCATTGTCTGTGGCGATTCCACTGGCGATCGCGGTTCCGGGTCAAGCCGAAAATCCGTTGCATGTAGAGCAGTTGCTCACCACTGGAAGTTGTCCCCTGTGTGATTTGAGCGGGGCGGACCTGACCCAGGCCCACCTGATTGGGGCAGACCTACGATTTGCCGATCTCCAAGGAGCCAACCTGACGGAAGCCAATCTAGAAGGAGCCGACTTGGAGGGAGCCAATTTGGCAGAGGCCAATCTGACCAGCGCCTTTTTGACCCATGCCAATTTCACTGACGCTAATCTAGACGGGGCTAACCTGACCCAAGCCAGCCTCTACTTTGTGGAGGTAGCGGGGGCGTCGATGGAGAATATTGATTTAACCTCTGCGGAAGTGGTGGGCACCCCCATCAGTATCGGCGGCAACTAGGGTTCCGTAGATCTCTGCGCGGCGAGGAATGCCTCTAGTTGCGATCGCAATGGCAACGAGGTCTGGGCTCCGGGTTGGGTGACCGCCAGCGCCGCTGCACCTGAGGCCCAGCGCACCGCCGCTGACAACGGCTGTCCCTCAGCCAGGGCCACCGCCAGCGCCCCATTAAAGGCATCTCCAGCGGCGACGGTATCCACCGCCCTTACCGTAAAGGCAGGACAATGAAACATTTCAGCGCCCTGGGCACAGACTGTGCCTAGGGCGCTGAGGGTAATGAGCACCGTCTCTACACCCCGCCCCCGCAGGGTCGCGGCTGCCGTTTGAGCCTGGGCCACCGTCTCTACCGGATGCCCCACCAGTTGGGCCGCTTCCACCTGATTGGGCGTGAGGATGTTCACCAGGGAATACAGCTCGGGGGGAAAGGCGTCTGGGGCCGGGGCCGGGTCGAGGATGACCGCCACTTCGGCGGCACGGGCGGCGCGGGCCGCTGCCAGTACTGCCGCCAGAGGAATCTCTAGCTGCATCAGCAAAAACTGGGCCTGGGGCAATAGGGGCTGCAAGCGGGCGACATCGTGATGGTCCACCCGGCCATTGGCCCCTGGCACAATCACAATATGATTTTCGCCGGTATCGGCTACTGCGATCGCAGCGATGCCCGTAGCGGTTGAAGCATCGATATAGAGGCCATTTTCCTGCACCCCCGCCGCCGCCAAGCCTGCGCCCAGGGCGCGACCAAAGCTATCATCTCCGACCCGACCCACTAAATAGGTGGTGGCCCCCAACCGCGCCGCCGCAACGGCCTGGTTGGCTCCTTTACCCCCCGCTACGGTGGTGAATTCACTGCCCACCAAGGTCTCCCCTGGTTGGGGCAGGTGGTGCGATCGCACCACCAGATCCATATTTAGGCTGCCCAAAACAAGCAGAGTCATACATCCTCATCCTCATCCGCCTCGCCATGCTCATCACTGAGACCGGGGGTGGGCGGGCGATCGCTGTTCCAGGCCCACCACGGGGTCTGGCATTCGCCGCAGTGGTAAAACTCTTGCCACTTGCGGCGGTGATTGGGGGTATAGACCGGGGTACGACGGTTGATCCACACTGCTTGGGCCTGGGCAGTGCTGGCTCCACAACGGGGACAGCAAAACTGGAGCGCGTGGGTAGCCGATTCTGCCCAGGCGGGAGGGACCGGAGAAAAGGCATCCATGGTGAAACCTAGCAAGGCTTTCCCCATTATGGGTTGGGCCGGGAAATGCCACTATCCTGCGTATCAAAGTTTGAAGGATAATACTGACTTTCCTGCCACATTCGGCGTCAGGGCGTTCTATTGGCCATATCTGCTTGTAAAATCGTGGCGACCCCTAGGGAAATGGATGGCGCTGAATGCTCAACTTACTCTCACTGGTGGGCTTGGGAGGATTGTGTATGGTGGCCTGGTTAGGGTCGGAAGACCGTCGTCAGGTGCCGTGGAAAATTATTTTGTGGGGCATCGGCCTCCAACTCGTTCTGGGGCTATTCATTTTTCGGTTTCCCATCACTCGCGAGGTGGTGGTTTGGTTGAGTACGCTGCTCAACGGCCTAATTGACGCTTCGGAGGCGGGGGCGAAGTTTTTGTTTGGCCCCATTCTGGTGCCAGATCTGGGCCAGCAGGTGGGGCCACAGGGGGCGGGCCGCTGGATTGCCCGCGCCTTGACCCCGCCCTTTGTCCCCGTAGCGGGAGATCGGCTGGGGGAGAGCAACCTGAATTTGGGCTTTATCTTTGCCCTGCGATCGCTGCCCCAGGTGATCTTTTTCGCGGCTATTTTTGCTCTGCTCTACAACCTGAATCTGGTACAGCCCGTGGTGCGGGTATTTGCCAAGTTCTTTCGCTCCATCATGAACATCAGCGGGGCTGAGTCCTTGGCGGGGGCAGCCAATATCTTTGTGGGCATTGAGTCAGCGGTGGCGATTAAGCCCTTTTTGCTGAAGATGACCCGTAGTGAGCTTTGTGCGGTTTTGGCCTCCTGCTTTGGCTCTATTGCCTCCACGGTCTTGGGCCTCTACGCCGGCTTTTTGCGAGGGACTTTTCCCGCGATCTCAGGTCACTTGATGTCAGCTTCGGTGCTGACCATTCCCGCCGCCTTTATCATGGCCAAGATTTTGGTGCCAGAGAAGGGGGTGCCAGAGACCCTTGGGGAAGTGCCAGACCTAGCCATGGCGGATGAAGAGCAGAAGGGGCCGATGGATGCCCTCATCCTCGGGGCACTGGACGGGGTGAAGCTGTCGGTGGGCATCTTCGCCTCCTTGGTGGCCATTCTAGGTATGGTGGCCCTGCTCGATCAGCTTTTCATCTTCCTGGCCAATTTGCAGGGCAGTGACTTTATCGTCTTCCGAGGTATTGGCACTGTCTTTAGCGTCATTACCCTAGACAACCTCACTGGGATTCTATTTCTGCCCCTCACCTTCTTGACGGGAGTTTCTCTAGATTGGACCGAACTCTGGACCTCCTCGGTGCTGATCGGCCAGCGGCTATTGAAGACGGCGATTCCCCCCTACGTGGCTCTGGCCAATTTGTCAGCAGAAGGGGCAATCAGCGATCGCGCTTTGGTGATCGTCAGCTATGTGCTCTGCGGCTTTGCCCACATTCCTTCGGTGGGCATCTTTGTGGGGGGTCTGGCGGGGCTGGTACCAGAGCGCCGTCGAGACATTAGCTCTGTGGGTTGGAAAGCCCTGTGGGCTGGTACCCTGGCCACCCTGATGACAGGGTGTATCGCTGGAGTCTACTTCTACGAAGGCACCGCTGTTCTAGGCCGCTGAGGGGGAGGGCAGTTCAACTCCCTAATAGATGAGGTACAGCTCAACTTGATGGCAATTCGGGGAACAAGGGGCTTAAGCCCCTTGCCTGTACTTAACCCGAGTGAGAACCGCTATAGATTCAAAAGTTTTGCAAGTCAACTCGCCACGTCACGGAGCGTAAAATAAAAATCTGTTCCCACGCCTAGTTGAGAGTCTGCCCAAATTTGACCTCCATGGTTTTCGACAATCTTTTTGCAGGTTGCCAAACCAATTCCTGTGCCAGGGTAGCTGCGAGCTGACTCCGTTCTTAGGAAAATCTCAAACACCTGCTTTAGATTCTGGGAATCAATGCCGATACCATTATCATGAACGCCAAACAACCAATATTTACCCTCCTTAACAACGGTAATATTGACCTGTGGCGTCACCTCAGGCTTTACAAACTTGATCGCATTACTAATCAAATTTTGCACGAGCTGAATCAGTTGGGTTTCGTACCCCATCAGGGTAGGTAAGGAATCATGGGTTAGGGTAACATTCTGATCTGCGATCGCAATCTCCAAATTCTCCATCACTTGCTTCAGAACAAGATTAAAGTCCACCACCTGAAGCTCCCGATCCGCCTTGCCAACCTTCGAGTAACTCAGCAGATCCTGAATCAGCATCTGCATGCGACCACCCGCATCATGGATGCGATTCAGGTAATCCACCGCCACATCATCCAGATGCTCCTGATACTTCAGATGAATAATCTTGGCAAACCCTGTAATACTCTGCAATGGCTGCTGTAAGTCATGGGAAACCACATGGGCAAACTGCTCCAACTCTTGGTTAGAACGTGCCAGTTCCTGATTGTGCTGGACAAGTTGCTGCTGTAATCGCTGAATGCAAAGCTGATGCTCTATCCGTGCCAAGACCTCCATTTCCTGAAACGGCTTAGTGACATAATCTACCCCCCCCGCCGAAAAAGCCTGCACCTTATCCAAAGCATCATCCAAAGCACTGATAAAAATTACAGGAACATCCCGAGTTCTAGCGTCAGATTTTAGGATTTGGCAGACCCTATAGCCATCCATCTCAGGCATTTTAATATCGAGCAAAATTAAATTAGGTAAATCTGCCTGTACAGAAGCCAAGGCCCGCTTGCCATTCAATGCCTTTCGCACCTCAAATCCGTGGTTGCTCAACATTGCAGACAAAACCCGCAAATTGTCTGGTGTGTCATCCACCAGCAAAATGTCACCTTTTACCCCATTAGTCATCGAGTTATTCATCATGTTTTGCAGCTAAGAATTGCCATGATTACAAACCTCCACCGCTTATTCTTCCACCTGCTGAATGAGAACAATTACTTGATCAAACTTAAAATCCTTCGCCCAGGCAATCAAACTGATGGCCAAAGGGGCAAACTTTGTCGAGATCTGACTCGCCAAATCAATAATTTCTTGATCATAACCCCTGATCGCCGCCTGTTTCAGTGCCGTTCTCCAGGCTAGTGGCATCTGAGCCAAAGCAACCGTCAGAGACTGATCCAAAGTCTCCTCCCCTGAAGGCAATTCATCACTCAACAATAACCAATCCAGATCCCATTGCAGATTCTCCGTAGAGCCCTCAGGCACCCCAGCCTTAGCAATCTCCAGTAGATTGTTAATCAACCCTAAGAGCCGGTTTCCATTGCGGTGCAGCACCATCAACTGCTCTTGATGCTCTGGTGACAACGCCAGACTCGTCTCAAATCCCTGGGCGACCCCAAGAATAGCATTCAGCGGCGTTCTTAATTCATGGCTCATAGCCGCCAGAAACTCACCCTTAGCCTGATTAGCAGATTCCGCTAGCGTTTTCGCCTCATAAAGATCAGCGGTTCGTTCAGCAACCCGATCCTCTAATTCCAGAAAGACCCTATTAAGTTGAATCGCCATCTGGTTAAAAGATTCTGATAAATCCTCAAACTCCCGAATACCCTGAATATCAATGCTTGAATCTAGTTCACCTTGAGCAATCTCCTGACTGATCTGAACTAAACATTGAATTTGGTGAGAAATCCAGCGTGATGTAATCAGCCCTAAAAAAATAGCCGATGTTAACGACAGTAAACACAGCAGAATCGTCATGCGAGTGTTTGCATTAATTTGTTCCATAAAGTCAGACTCTGGAACCACCACGACAACTAACCAGTCTAAGCCATAGTTATCTTGCCAAGGCGTAATCTGTACGAATTGCTGTTGTCCAGCTACAGAAAAGCTCAGTTGCTGAGTCGTTTGAATTTGGGTTAAATCCGTAAATTTACGGGTAATATAATCAGCAGTCTCCTGAATCAAGGGATTTCGACTTTTGCTAGGATACATGCGTTCAATATTATTGTCTGCATCTAGCTCAAAAGGTAATTCAACATCCGAACTAGCCACGAGCAATCCATTGCGTTCAAGAATAAAAATTTCTCCCGTAGGACTCAAGTCTAGAGCTTGAAGAAAATCTCTGAGATTTGATAAAATTAAGTCAACACCAATTACTCCCCATAGTTGTCCTTGTTCATTATAAATAGGATAGCTAGCAGAAATTGAAAGTACCTCTGGCTTATCAGACCACTGGTAGATATTACTCCAGATGGGTTGTTGGGCCTCAACGGCATCGGCATACCACTCCTCTTTAATCACCGACACATCATTCATAATGATTTCCCTCAGCCCAGCCCGATCGCCCGCATCATTAGGTTCATAAATTGACATTTGATCGAGATCAGGCTGACGAGTTTCATTAATAACCAGTTCATTCTCTTCTAAACGCTCAACCCCAATAAACTCACCTTGGGGATTAGCAAAATTAATATAATCCACACCAAAAATCTGCATTTCCCGATGGAAAGTACGTCCTAAACTATCAAAATCTTGCAAATCCAGAATCCCAATTTGAATGGCATCCATATTAAGTTGATTGATTTGATGGGGGATCAGCAGTTGATCTTCTAAGTGATGAGTCACTTGATCACTGGTTTTACTACGAAGCTGGGTTGCTAAATCATGGACAGCTTTATGGCCATTACGCAGGGAAATCCAGCCTGTTATACCTACAGCAGCTAGAACTTGCAAGACAAACGGAACCACTAAAATCAGGCGTAGAGGTATCCCACGAAAGACTTGATAAATGAGTGGCCGGGATACAGGTAAACGCATATCACCGAGAACCGCTATATAGAAAGGTTTCGGTCAGATGAATAATATCATCAAACCGAAAATGGTCAGTCCAAGCCGTTAAAGCTTGAGCTAGGGGAGTACAATCTGGGGGGATTTTCTCAATCAGTAGGGCGATCTGGCGATCCGATCCCCTCACCGCTAGATGATGAAGTTGTCGAACCCAGTCCCTGGGCATTTGAGCAAGGTGAATCCTAAAATCCAGGGAATCTGATGGAATCAGGGAACCCTGAGCGGAGACTTGTCCCGGATAGGAAGCCTCTGTGTAGAGGTAAACCACGCCGAGATGTTGTGCCAATTTCAGCAGCAGTACATTTTCCTGAATCGGCTTACGTAAAAAGTCATCACAGCCAATCGCCGTCGCATTGAGTTTGGTCTCCTCAAAAACACTGGCCGACAAAGCGATAATTTTTGTCATAACCCCAGAGTCTTCGTTAGAAGATAATGCCGCCGCAGTTGGCAGTTCGGAGTGAGGCGGGCTAGATTGCTCCAGAGCTCGAATTACTTGAGTTGCTTCAATACCATCCATAACTGGCATGCGGATATCCATCAGGATGAGGTGAGGATGCCACTGCCGCCATATATGGATGCCCTCTTTCCCGTTTCTCGCTTCACGCACTTCAAATCCTAGAGGGACTAATAAGCTGACTAACACTTGACTGTTTTCCCACTGGTCTTCAACAATCAGAAGACGATAGGTGGGCTGATTGGGGGCTAGAGAGATCACTACTTGCGGCCCGTTGCCTAGGGCTAAATCCGTGGTGGAGGCTACCGTTGCCTGGATATCAAATGAGAAGTGGCTGCCCCGATCAACCGCGCTATTAACCTGAATCTCTCCCCCCATGAGATGAACAAACTTACGGCTGATTGCCAACCCTAAGCCAGTCCCTTCATTAGCCCTCTGTCCAGCCCGAGCTTGGGCAAAGGACTGAAATAGAGAGTTGAGTTCCTCTGGAGCAATACCAGAACCAGTATCTTTAACCTCAAAGGTAATCGGGAGCACAAGCAATCCCCCATCCTCTCCTCGTTGCTGATCAGCCTCGGGAGAAATACTAACCCGCAACGAGACCTGCCCCACATCCGTAAATTTAATGGCATTGTCGAGAAGATTAAGCAGCACTTGACGTAATTTCCCGGCATCGGTGATGATATATTGAGGAACTGTCGGAGCACAGTCAAAGATCAACTGAAGCTGCTTAGCTTGCGCTTTAATATAGAGCATGGTCTCTAGCTCATCCAGAAGATTGTAGAGATCAAAGCTAGAGGAATTAAGGCAGACTTTGCCTGCCTCAATCTTAGACATTTCCAAGACATCATTAATTAATTCCAGTAAATTCTGACCGCTGCGGTTAATAATCGCTAGATGATTTTGACTTTCTAGGCTTAGACTCTGATCATGACCCATGACCTGAGTAAACCCAAGGATTGCATTGAGAGGTGTTCGTAACTCATGGCTCATGTGAGCCAGAAATTCACTCTTGGCTCGGTTAGCAGCCTCCGCAGCATCCTTCGCCTTTGCCAAAGCGAGAGACTGTTCCTGGGTTTGAGCTAAAAGCTGAGCGAGTATAATCTGAGCCTGCTGGCGCTCTTGGTATAAAGACAGGGCAGAAACCGCTGCCCAAAGTAGACTAATTTCTAACTCATCCCAGTCCTTAAGAGTTTCGCAATTGTCAAAACTAATACATCCAAAAAATTCTCCTCTGACCATTATTGGAAAAATCAAAATGGCTAAAATCCCCTGGGATTCTAATATCAATCGTTCTGACTCTGGCAGATCACTGGCCATCTCATAAACGCTTTTCCCCTGGGCTAGGGGCATCGTCCAGCGTGGAACTAAGTCTTGACAAGAGAAATCATACTGGGCGAAATTGCCAGTCCTAGGTGAAATTCCTGGGGCACACCACTCTACGCGCTGACTCCCTAGCAGAGTGCCCGCATCATCTCGATAATTTTCAAACAAATAAACTCTAGAAGCCCCAGAAGCTAGCCCCAATTGTTTCAGAATTTCATCATACTGAACTTGTGTACTTTGGGAAGATAGTAACAATTGCTGGATTTTAACTAGCATTGCTAGATATCGCTCTCGTTTTGCCAAAGAAGATTCTGACTTCCTAACATGGGTTATATCTGTACTGATTCCGAGAACCAATCTTGATTTACCTTCTACATCTTGAATAGGCTTTTTGATTGTTTGAAAATAACGTATCTCACCAGAAGTGGAGGTAACTATCTCCTCAAACAGACTGGAAATACCAGTGCTGATTACCTTGCGATCGTCTCGTAAGAAACGTTCGACTTCAGCCAGATTTGGATTAAAGTCCGCATCGGTTTTGCCAATTAAATTTTCTACAGTGGTGCCATAGATATCGGCAACTGCTTGATTAGCTAGAACAAATTGCCCTTGCCAGTCTTTTGCAAAGATTAAATTAGGAGGACTGTCAATGATGTTCCGTAAAAACTCCTGCTGCCTTTTCAAGGCTGCTTCAGTATATTTGCGACTGGTGACATCCCTTTGGATTCCAAAATGGCCTGTAATTCTACCTTGATCATCATAAAGACAGATGTAATCACCTTCTATCCAGATGGGAGTACCATCTAGCTTTCGCTCCTGGGTTTCAATGTGCAAATGGCCCTGATCGAAAAAACGCTTCCATATTTGCCGACCATTGGCTAAATCATGGGCGAATAGATCATTAGGTGTTAGGCCGATAAAACCTTCCAAACTAGCCCCATACTGTTGGAGCATTGAATCGTTAACTTTCGTTATATGCTGATGCTCAAATACATAGTCTAATAGGGCATCCTGATCGATAGCACCCTCCCAAGCAATGGGCTGATCTATCATCATAAAGAAAAAACCATCTAGGGACTGAGAAAAGAATAGTTCTAGTTGCTGCTCTGCTTTTTGGAGATCTTTCATGACCGCTTTATAGTGGCCAATTTCCTGTTTTATAATCAGATTTTCTTGCTCTATCTGTTGATATGTAGAATTATTCTCAACGGGCTCATGAAACTGATTGAGCTTCCAACTTAGTTTGGCTAAGCACTGGGATGCGGTCAGAACAGCAATCGGTTGCTCGTAATTATTTAGAATAAGTAGAGTTGTGATGTGGTAACGATTAAATAGAGGGATTAAGGCTTCTATATTAGTGAAGTCACTTTCGTGTAATACTAATTCAGGGTAGGTGAGAACTGTTGATAGATCCAGGGTTCTGAGATCCTGTTCAGAGGTTAGTAATCCCACTACGGTGTGACTATTTAGGCACCCTATGAATTGACCATTCTGGGGTTCAACAATGAGAATATAATCTTGCTTGACTTGGTATAAATAAGCAATTGCGTCTGTTAATTTTGCATCTACTGGGAGCGTATAAAATTGACTTTGAATGCCATCAAAAAGTGAATTTTTCATAGTCTTGGATCACTTTTTTGCCTTAATGCCTGCTGTGTTATGGCGACAATATTATCGAACTGAAAGTTTCGATTCCATTCCACCAACACCCTGACTAAGGACCGATGACGAGCTGGGACAGTCTGAAGCAAAGTAACAATCTGATGATCAAATCCTTTAGTGGCTGCTTGATGAAGCTGGAAAATCCAATCTGCAGGTAGTTCTGACAGCTCTGTTTGGATAGCAGACAGAATTGGTTTTTCAATGAGAGTGGCAGAAAAATCAGAGCCGGGTAATGGCATCTGGAGTGAAAGGACGGGTTGTGTCTTGCTTAGATCTATTTCTGGGCTCAGATCTGACATGTTTTTCGGGAAAGTTACCAGAACATGGAACCGTACAATCGTGCCCTGATTGAGTACACTATCGATGGTGATATCGCCTCCCATTCTCTGTACAAACTGACGACTAATGAAAAGTCCTAACCCTAACCCTCGTTCCGATTTTTGCCCTGACTCAGTTTGGGAAAATGCCTGAAATAGCTGCCTCATTTCATGGGCAGCAATACCAATGCCTGTATCCTCAAGTTCAAAATACAGGGCTATAGGATCAGATAAGTCTGGACTATTACGACTATTACCCTGACTAGAGTTTGAATGTAGATTGTCCTGAGATCCTAGACTTACTCGCAGATTAATGTGCCCCGCCGAGGTAAACTCCACTGCGTTTTCCAACAGATTCATCAAAATCTGTCGAAGTTTGCTGTCATCGATATGAATATATTGAGGTGAGCTAGGGGCACAGATCAGATTAAGTTTTAGTCCTTTTTCTTGGACTTGTGGATACCATTGATAGATGATTTCAGATAGAAAATTATGAAGATTAATGTCTCTCTCATTCAGGGAAATTTGACTAGAACTAATATGAGTCACCCTGAGAATATGGTTAATTAATTTCAGTAAGCGTCTAGCTGCTGTACTAATGCTGCTGGCATAATCTTGGTGCTCTCCAGATAGGGCGTGATCGCCCTCCATGAGACCAGCAAACCCAAGGATTGCATTTAGGGGGGTGCGTAGCTCATGACTCATCTGGGCTAGAAATTCACTTTTGGCATAGTTCGCAGCTTCTGCGATAGCCTTAGCATCTTCTAGGAATACTTGAGTTTGTTTGTGCTCTTTGATCTCCTGCTGAAGAGATTTGTTTTTCTCTATGAGTTGATTTTGAAGTTTGCGAATAGTAATTTGATTGTTAATTCGTGCGAGAACCTCCTCAATTTGAAAAGGCTTAGTAATATAGTCTACCCCCCCCATTTCAAAGGCTTTGACCTTGCCAGCAGCATCATCTGCGGCGCTGATAAAAATAACGGGAATTTCTTTTGTTACGACATTGGCTTTTAACTGCCGACAAACCTCGTAGCCATCCATTTCAGGCATCCGAACATCGAGCAGAATTAGGTCGGGCAATAAATGGTTAAGGCTCACGAGGGCCATTTCACCATTGGTGACACAACGAACCTTATATCCACACCCAGTCAGATTCATCGATAATATCCGCAGATTGTCTGGGGAATCATCAACAATCAGAATATTTCCTGTAGCAAGATTGCTGGGGTTAGTCGCCATTGTAAATAGACTTGAATGTGACTTTCAAAACATCCTCTTAAGTCGTCTGTCTCTAGCTCTTGGCTATGGTGCGCCAAGAAGCTCTTGATCTTTGCTTTTTTGCAGCTATCGCCTCAACATCAGCTTTGGGGTTTACCTTGCTGGTCTTTTTCCAACTGATGCCTGCGGCTTCAAAGAGGTCGTAGTAACTTTGTTTGGATTCATAGGCCACGTCATAGGTTTCGGCGAGATGGAACTCTAGTTCGCCCAAGGTCCAGATATCTTTGCTCTGCAACCACTTCAGCACGCTATCGCGTTGCTCTGCTGTTAAGTAACTCTGACGTCCTTTGTGGCGGGGCTTGAATCCAGTCACCCCTTCGCTTTCATAGGTCTGACGCCAGTTGCTCAATGAGCCTAGGGAGACATCCAGGATGTTCACTACTTGCTCGTAGCTATACCCTTGATAGAGCAGTTTAACTGCTATGGCTTTTCTGACTTGGCGACCATCCCGCTCTTGACGAATAAAGTCTTGCAGCTCTTCTATGGCAGTCCTATGGGGAGACTCTTTTAGGGGGCTGGGCAGTACCATGGCGTCTTCCTCTGCATACAGTTGGGTTGCTTTTCTGTAATTCTACTTTCTCTACTTCATCATTCAATCTGGATTGTTATATTTTAGTTGATATTTTAGTTGTTTTCATTCCATTTATAGTGATCCTGTATGAGCTTTGAGCAAGCCTTTTCGTGGCTGAAGCGAAGCGTAACCCACCCTACGAAGGTCTTCAGCAATCAAATGAGATTACTATAGAAACTAATATGCGACAGGAACTTTGCTGGACTGTGGCGATAGTAATGCAGTTACGGATTGGCTATCAAGGGGTTTAGAGAAGTAATAGCCCTGCATTTTAGTACAGCCTGCCCTCTGTAAAGCCGTCAGCTCTTCAGGGGTTTCAACGCCTTCGACAATTACATCTAAGCCTAGATTCCGGGCTAGCAAACAAATTGTCTTACTAATTTGCCATTGTTGGCTTTGGACAAAAGAACGATCAATCTTTAGTCCGTCAATGGGTAATTCTTGAAGGCGGCTTAAGCAAGAATAACCCGTACCAAAGTCATCAATATAGAGCTGAATTCCCATATCTTGAAGGGCCAACAAAACTGGAATAGCAGTTCGATTGTTATTGATCAAGGTACTTTCTGTGATTTCGATTTTCAAGGTGTTGGGGAGAATTTTTGTGGTTTCCAGGATTCTCTGAACTTCTGGAATTAAATCGGGTTGAAAAATTTCTGCTACTGAGAGGTTAACACTCATAGATAGGGGTGTCTGATTGGCATAGGCTTGCTGCCAAATATGGAGCTGATGACAAGCTTGCTCCAGGATCCAAATGCCCAATTTATGGATGCATCCCAGCTTTTCTGCCAGAGGAATAAAAACACTAGCTGGAATGGAAGTTGTATCGGATTGAGGCCAGCGGGCTAGCGCTTCAAAGCCAATAATGTGATTGTTTTTCATTGAGACGATGGGCTGATAAGCCAATTCAAACTCTTGATGAGTTAGGGCTTTGTATAAATTATTCTCAAGCTGTAATTGGTCAACCATTGTCCTTGACAAAATTGTCATGGGTAAGGTGGGCTTGTCTTCGAGGGTTTGGGCAAGACGGCTGAGGCGATTTACGTTGTTAATTGCGATCGCCAATAATTGTTGTCCTTCATGAGATAAAGATCCTAGTTGACCTGTATGGAGCAGACCTAATGCTCCTTTAATGGACGTGAGTGGTGTCCGGATTTCGTGGCAAATAAATAAGGCACTATTCCCTGATAAGTCTGTCAATTGAGGTTGCTCACGGTTGGGTTCTTTAATATCTTCAGACATGGGTATGGTTGATGTCCTGATGTTACTTGATAAGGGGTAGAATTCTGATATTTTTGATCTTAAAACAAGTCAGGTCGTGTATACATTTTGGACTTATTTTAGGGGAGTAAGATCGAAAATATTGTGCTGCTGTGGCAGTATGCTAGGTCTACTTGAGTGTAGTGGAACTACGCTCTGCATGAGCATGGCTAAGGGATCGTAAACTCAGCCAAACTGTGTAGTGATACTCGGATACGGTGATACAAACTTTCAAGCCTTGCTCAGCTTTTTCGTTGGCGATTTCATAGGCTTTTAATCGCTCAGTTAAGGTATAGGAATTGAGGTAAGTATAAAGTTCATTGCTGTAACTGAGCCCCTTGCAGATATCCTGATCCCAGTAGGTAAAGGGTTGGGTCAAGTCTTCGTTAACTAGGAGGGGTAGAGTCATCTCTACGGTATGTTGTTGGCTAGAGTGAGATGGCTGGGGCGTAGAGCAAGCTGGCCCCGATGACAGAAGGTGTAGGGCGGGCTGGGATGAACTGGGATGCCCGATAAGGTTGAGATGCCTGTGAGGGAGGTGACCTTGAGCTTGGAGATGGTTTAGTTGTGCCAACATCACACTGAGAAGGTTAGGGGGCTTGATGTGCTGGGCTCAAATTTTTCGGGATGAGCCGATATATGCGCTCATTCATAAAGGTAGTTAGGGAATATGGCAAACTTGTGGCGGGTTGGTGTGGAAATCCGGCTTACTGACTCTGCTTCCTTGGATTCCTGGACAAGAGGGGTCCGCCATCGCTTTGGACTTGCATCCTGCAACCGCTACAGATGGGATTAAAGTAAGCCTGTACACCCTGGCCATGGAGTCGTTCACGGGGTCCACTTCAGATGTGTGTACTTAGTAGGGTCTGGAGGGGGTATGAACCACGCGGATGTGATCATTGTCGGGGCGGGGGTTGTGGGTTTGGCCCTGGCCCGAGCGGCGGCGCGGCAAGGGTTACGGGTGATGGTGATGGAGCGCCATCCCCAGGCTACGGGGGCATCGATTCGGAATTTTGGCATGGTGTGGCCCATTGGTCAGCCTGAGGGGGTGCTGCGCGATCGCGCTTTGCGATCGCGGCAAATCTGGCTAGAGACAGCGGCGGCGGCGGGCTTCTCGGCGGATCCCATGGGCTCCCTGCACCTGGCCTATCGAGAGGATGAATGGGCGGTGCTAGAGGAATTTGTCGCCACCCACCCCGATCCGGAAACCCTGCGGCTACTCACTCCCGCAGAAACCTTAGCCAAGAGTCCGGCGGTGCGTCCCCAGGGCCTACTCGGTGCCCTCTGGAGCAGCACCGAAGTAATCGTGGATCCCCGTGAAGCCATTGTTAAACTGCCGGACTATTTGACGGACACCTATGGCGTTACCTTTCAGTTCAACACCGCCGTCACCCAGGTCAGTACCGGGCAGGTGGTGGCTGGGGGTAAAGTCTGGACCTGCGATCGCGTCCTGATTTGCAGTGGTGCAGACTTTGAAACCCTCTACCCAGACCACTATGCCGCCAGCGGCATCACCAAGGTAAAGCTGCAAATGCTCCGCACCGTTCCCCAGCCTCCGGGCTGGCGACTGGGGGCCGCCCTCTGCGGTGGTCTCACCCTCACCCACTACGGCTCCTTTGCCCATTGCCCCAGTCTCCCCGCCCTGAAGCAGCGCATCCAGGCAGAAACCCCCGAATTTCCCCGCTGGGGCATCCATGTCATGGTCTCCCAGAACGCCACGGGGGAACTGATTCTGGGGGATTCCCACGAATACGGCCCCAGCCCCGATCCCTTCGATAAAGCCGCCATTAATGACCTGATTCTGGGGTATCTCCAGGAATTTACCACCTTTCCTAACAGTGCGATTGCAGCTACCTGGCACGGGGTCTATGCCAAACTCCCCGGCCACAGTGAACTGATCCTGCAACCAGAACCGGGGGTCACGATCATCAATGCCCTCAGCGGTGCTGGCATGACCCTATCCTTCGGCCTCGGCGAAGACATCTTCCGCCACTAATTTCCTGATGGACAGACACATTTGTCCTACAGACTGGATGTATGAGCAGAACCTACGATCGCATCTATGATGTCGTGCGCCAGATTCCCTCTGGCCAGGTTGCCACCTACGGCCAAGTGGCAGAACTGGCGGGCCTAATCGGCAAATCTCGCCTCGTCGGCTATGCCCTCTATCGCGTGACGATAGAGGCAGACATCCCCTGGCACCGGGTCATCAACGCCAAGGGCGAAGTCTCCCACTCCCCCCGCCGCAACGGCACCGACTACCTGCAACGGGCCTTACTGGAGGATGAAGGCATTGTCTTTACGCCCGCTGGCAAGATTAATCTCCGCCAATATCGCTGGCAGCCCCCTCCCGATGTGCTGCTGGCCGCCATGACCCTGCTACAGGATGCCTTCAACCGAGCTTCCCTTGACCCAAAAGAGCCGCTAGATTGAGATCAGGAAATCAGGAAGTTCTGAGCAACTTACCGCATATTCAGGCGTTGAGGGCTGAGCATGGATGACTCTAGGAGGACTCACAATGAACTCTGAGATCAAGACAAAAATAGCGTCTTTGTATGACATTGATTTCCAATGCTGGCTAGACCAAACGGTAGCACAGCTACAGACCCATGACTTTAGCAATCTTGACCTAGAAAATTTAATTGAGGAGATCAAAAGTTTGGGGAAGAGTGACAAACGGGCGATTTCCAGCTATCTGATGCGACTCTGCGAACATTTTCTTAAGCTTCGGTATTGGGAATCCGAGCGAGAACAGTGTTTCCGAGGTTGGAAGCTTGAGGTTGTCAACTTCCGCCTGCAAATTCAAGCCATACTCAAAGACAGTTCCAGCTTGAAAAATCATCTCCGTGAGAACTTTGTGTCGGAGTATCGCAATGGCAGAAAACTCTTCCTGAATGGCAGTGAGTTGGAGGCCCGCTCAATTCCCCCAGATCCTGACTTTACCCTGGAGCAAGCCCTGGATGAAGACTGGCTCCCTTGGCAACCGGAATAGTTCAGAGAAAATTCCGGGTCGTCTCTGAGGGCATGGTGATTTCCCGGACACGGTGGCGCTGCGGGCAGCCTCCGGCAGTGATTCCTGAAAGTAGGAAAAGAATCTTACCCGTGCAGGCGAGACGCCCGCACTAGGAATGTTTACTGCTCCTGGGAACCCTCTTTCCCTTTGGGGAATTTGCAGGTGACCTCGATCTTAAAATCTCCCCCCACAGAGCCCTTGGCCAACATGGGAATGCCGGTATCCGCATTGACCTTGATGCCAAAGGTGAGCTTCAATTCCTCTACCTCTGCCCCCGCCAGGTTTTTGAACGCCCCCAAGGCATACATCGTATAGGCCCGCAGGGTGCCATGGATGGTCTGCAACTGGGCCTTGATCACCTGCTGCTGCTTATCCGGGGGCGTGATGCCGTAACTTTCTCGACTGGGGTTAGGGGCATAGGTGCGGGTAGGCTCTGGGGCGGCGCTGCCGCCAGTCCCCGGCGCATCGGTTTCTATATAAATGGTGTAAGTGCCGGTTTCGTCTTCAAATTCAATCGGTTGCACGGTGGCCATGGGTTTCCTGCTGGGGGAGTGGATGAACAGTGGGGCCGGGAAGTCGTTGTTTATTGTAGTAGGGAGTCATGACCCTAACGCCGATTGAATTCCAGTTGCCCCAGATAGTCCAACGACCCGAATGGGTCATTTCCCCCAAATAACCTCACCTCATAAGTGCCAGAGGTGGGCAACGCACCGGTGATCTCTGGCCCTACAGTTGCTTGGTCAGTACACCGCTCTGAATGACTGGCCCCCTTGTGGGCATAGCTAGCCGTCAGCCATTGCTGTTGGGGGTTGCGAACTTCCACGATCGCAGTGCCGGGGGTATCGGTTTGGGAGCGGTTTGGGGTGACTAGACTTAAACCATGGGCAAAGAACCCCGGTCGCATCATCGGCTGTCGGAGAAATTCCCCCAAGGATAGGGGCTGGGGCAAGAGCTGCCAGTTGGCATCTCCAGGGAAATGGGAAATGAATGGCCATCACTAGGGCCAGGTTCTATCCACCACCGTTGGTTGTGGGGCTGAATCCGTTGTGGAAGCAGGGCTGGGCTGTTGGGAAGGGCTGGGCTCTAGACCCTCTCGAAAATTGGGCCGAGGATTCGGCTGGGGGGTAGGGCGAAGGGCGGTGGGATAGCGAAGCGTAACCCACGGAGCAATAGGCTTAGGCTTACTCAAGGCTCTTGTAGGATCGCTATAGAAATTTCTCCTTAAGAATTAAATTCACTATAGGGAGTAGCCTACGGTCTTTCTATTGGGGAATCTATCTTGAGAAATAGTCCAAAACTCAACCCCAGGATGGATATCGTTTCCTATTTCACGGCTTATCATAAGTAACAGAACGAGTCTGGCAGAAAAAGCCCTCAAGGCAAGCTAAATATTGAGATAAATCCATCTCAAAACTCCGCGTTGAGATCCAGAAAAAATACAGAAATGGATCTGATCGGAGATAAAAATTCTGACGAATCCTACTGGTGAAAAATGATACCCCACAACAAGAAAAATCAGTCCATCGAACCTATCGAAGGGACAATTAATGGCCGAAAAGTGACCCCGGAAGAGGTTGCCTACCGGGATGGATATGTCGAAGGGTCTATCCAAGAAAATCAAGCCCACGAAGATTTTCAAGAAAGCCAGCTTCATCGTGAAGAGTTGAGACTACGTCAGGCACAACAAGTCGCCCTGTCGAATAGCCATACGACAACTGGGGTATTCTTTGGCATGGTTTTGGCGATTCTAGCTGCTTTGATCGGTGGAATTCTCTGGACTACAAACCGCAGCGGTAATGAGGGAACAGAGCCTCAACCTCAAGGCTCAGAAGTTCCAGTTCGCCCTGATACACCCCAATCTGATACACCCCAGTCTGACACAACAATTATTGAGCGCACCATTGAACGAACCCAAGAGGTGATTCCAGCGCCAACACGGGGAAGTCAGCCTGACATCAATATTGTCGTTCCCACTTCTCCACAACCCACCCAACAAGCTAATCCCCCCACTCAAACCCCTGAATCTAACGAAACCTCCCCGCCAGCAACTGAGGCAACTACAGAGCCTGAAGAGAACCAGCAGTAGTAGTATCATCAGTCTTTAATTTCTGACTGGTTTCAACTTGTTTTCAGCCCCAATTCTTACCCCAAGAATTGGGGCTTATTCAAGGGAGAATTACTCAAGCGTTGACATAGTCTTGTCGCCAACTATCAGAGACTCCGGTGGCTCTGGCGATGCCTGCTAGGGGAATCTTCTCTAACAGCAGTAGATCGACCAATGCCCGAGTGTCTTTGTTTTTCGGCTGCCACTGGTGGTCTTCTACGAATTGGCGGTTGCAGTCTCGGCACTTGTAGTTCTGCTTAGGGAGCTGCGGGTTAATAGTGTACCCAGTGGCCAGGTTTTCTCCCGAAGGGAGAAAGCCCGATCAGCGGAGCGGGTACGTTATTTTCCTGCGAGTCCCTTACCGTGCCTAGTGGTGCCGTTCTTGGAGATGTCGTGAGACCCACATGTTGGACAGGTCATCTCGATCTTCATGTGTCCTACTCCCTGAGTATCTAGGAATACGACAGCGATGTCTTATTTTTCTTTACTAAAATGCACTGCCCCTTTTTGCAGTAGCTCTACAGCTCTACAAGAGGCGGAGTTGGCGGGTGGGATGATCCGCGATGGCCCCTGTGGGCCGATCTCTGACCATCGTAGTTTTTTCCCCGTCAGGTTCTGCTATCGGTTGCCAGGGAATTTCCTCCTCCTCCCCTGCCCCCACTAGCAGCGTTTGGGCGGCAGTGACCATATCGGGGGCTAGGTCTGCGAGGTCGGGACGGTTGCTGAGGTAGGTCTGGAGGGCGCTGAGGGGATCGAGGCGATCGCGGGTACCTAGTTCGGGCAAGCGAGGCCGAGAGATTTGGCTCACCAGTTGGGGGTGGATGGTGTAGGTATGGGCGGCGGCTAGGGCGGCATTCAAAACGGCGGGTTCAATGGTTTCTAGTTGGTGGGGGTGGAGGGTATAGGTGAGGCGTACCACCGCATCGGTGATGGCGGCGCGGGTAATGGCCTTCAGCAGGTGATCCTGGGGGTGTTTGGCCTGGGTGATGTCCACCGTGAGGGCCTGAAAGGGGCGCACAGGTAGGGAACAAAACTCCGCCTGGGCCTGCCCGCGCTCCACCTGCACCCAAAGGTAACCCTTGTCCTCATCCACTTCACTAAAGTCCACCCGCTCAATGCTACCGGGGTAGGCGGTGAGGGGCTGCTGGCAGAGAATCTGGTGGCGATGAACATGGCCCAGGGCCACGTAGTCAAAGCAAGGGCGGGCCAGAAGGGCGAGGGGAACGGTGAAGCCCTTGCCCACGGCCAAGAATCGCTCGGCCCCGTAGCGGGCAGTATCGGTCATAACGTGGGCCAAGAGAATCGCCGGTACCGCCGGATCCAGTTGGCGAATTTCCCCTTCTAGGGCCACCCGTAGCCGGTCTACAAGGCGCTGGTTCACCTCGGCCATAGACAACCCCTCAGTTTCGGGGCGAGTGAGCAGGGTGGAGGGAGTGAGCCAGGGTAGGGTGATGACCTGGATGGGGCCGTGGGCGGTATCAATAACGTGGGTGGCAAGGCGATCCCCCACGACGACACCGGGCACCCCCAGGGTGCGGTAGATGCACAGGCTGGCCCCTCCCTGCCCCTGGGCATGCTGGTCATGGTTTCCCACTAGCAGCACCGTGGGAATGCCCGCGTCGGCTAATCGGCGGAATTGACCGGCAAAGGCTTGTTGCACCAGGGGGGGCGGTGTGGCATCGGGAAAGGCATCCCCCCCAAAAAGAACGAGATCGGCGGGTTCTGCGATCGCGCGATCCACACAGAGACTAAGACTGCGCACAAAATCTTCCAGACGGGTATTCAGCCCCGTCTCCGGGTTGATGCGCCCGTGGCTGAAGCCACTGCCCATGTGAATATCCGACAGGTGCAAAATCGAAATCATGGGGAATGCAGGGCAAATGTTATGGCGTGCCCTAGGGCTGTGCTAGCTCATAGTATAGCTGTGGCCCAAAGTTTCCCCCTATTCCGCTATTCCTGTCTCAAAGGTGGCCTGCAAACGCTCTTGGAGGGGCGGCAGATCTTCAATTAGAAACACCGTTATTTTGCCCATGCTAGTAAATCCCTGGGAATTGCCCGTCAACTCCCACCAATAGGCAAAGCGATCGCCCTGGCGCAGTTCCCCTTGGCGTAGAACGCCATTGGTCATCACCACGGTATCGGCATTGGAATAGCGATAGACCACGGCAGCGCGACGGTAGTCGTTGTAAATTGTGGCATCGTAGATCACTCGCAGGGCTTCCTCCATGCGGTTGGCGGTGATGCCATCGACGATGTCCACCAGACTGGCTTCCTCCGTGCGAATCAGCCGCCCCAGCACCAAGTCCGGGGTGATCCCCGTTACTGGAATCACCGTGGCCCGAAAGCGAAAGCGGCGGGCTGGGGTTTCGGCCCGATTCACGACCAATCGTTCCGTGGGGCCGGGGCGCAGGGTGGGATGGGCGTTGATCCAGGCTTCCACGGCGGCGGTGGAGTTTCCTGGTACTGCGATCGCGGTGCCCCCCAGGAAGGCCCAGAGGCTCAACCCCAGCCCAATGGCGTAATGCTGTCTGTAATGACCCATGGTTTTGTCCCCCAAATGCCCCTAGTTATACACAGCTTTTCTAGGGTGCGTCATCAATTAACAGGGCAATGCTGGTGGTACAACGCCGATCGCAATTTTCTGGACTGAACACTAGAGCCGATTACACCCTGAATCACCCCCCTTAGTCCCCCCTTTCCAAGGGAGTCAGCCCCGCTGCGCCACAATTTGCGCCACAACATTCGCCACAATTGTTGTGTGGCGAATGTTGTGTGGCGAAACATTCCGGTGTCTAGTACTGGGGTACAGAGGGATCAATTTCTCGACTCCAAGCCAAAATTCCCCCCGTGACATTGATGCCGCCGATCCCCGCCTCCTTGAGCAGCCCCAGTGCCTTAGCGGAACGCACCCCGGACTTGCAGTGCACCACTAACTTACGACCATCGGCAAGGGAGCGCACTTTATCGAGGGCCGTCCCATTTTCAATCTCCGACAGGGGGATCAACACCGAGTCGGGGATGCGGGCAATCTCGTATTCGTGGGGATTCCGCACATCTAGCAGGACAAAATCCTTCGTCTCCTGATCCAGAAGCTGCTTAAGGGCCACCACCGTCATCTCGGGGATAGCAGCTTGTTGGGCGGCTTCCTCTGCCTGGGCCTGGGGAATGCCACAGAACTCGTCATAGTCGATCAGGTTTTCAATCACAGGTCGGACTGGGTTGGGCCGCAGTTTTAGTTCCCGGAAGGTCATTTCCAGGGCGTTGTACAGCAGCAGTCGCCCGCTCAGGGTCGTTCCTTGGCCCGTAATGATTTTGACGGTTTCCGTGGCCTGGATCACGCCAATCATGCCGGGGAGGATGCCTAGAACGCCCCCTTCAGCACAAGAGGGGACGAGGCCAGGGGGCGGCGGTTCAGGGTAGAGATCGCGATAGTTTGGCCCATCTTCATAGTTAAAGACCGTGGCCTGTCCTTCAAAGCGGTAGATAGACCCATACACATTGGGTTTGTTCAGCAGTACGCAGGCATCGTTGACCAGGTAGCGGGTGGGGAAATTATCGGTGCCATCTACCACAATGTCGTAGGGCTCAAAGATCTCTAGGGCATTTGCCGAAGACAGCCGGGTATTGTACAACTCCACTTCGCAGTAGGGGTTGATTTCTAGGATGCGGGCCTTGGCGGACTCGATTTTGAGTTTGCCCACCCAGGCGGTGCCGTGGATGATCTGGCGCTGAAGATTGGAATGATCCACCACGTCAAAATCGACGATGCCGATGCGGCCTACACCGGCGGCGGCCAGGTACAGTAGCAGCGGCGATCCCAGTCCCCCCGTACCGACGCAGAGGACACTGGCGGCCTTGAGGCGCTTCTGACCCTCTAGGCCAATTTCCGGCAGGATCAGGTGGCGCGAGAAGCGCTCGTACTCTTCGGGTAATAGCTGGATCGTGTCCAAATTGGGATTGAGCATAGCTTGGCTGGGAGAGTGGGCAGCAGTGCGGCTATCCAAGTGTCCGCTGCCAGGGGTCAGCCTAGGGGCGAGGACCAAGGCGGCACGGGCAATGGAGCGCGGGCAAAAGACCGCAAGATCCTATCTTAGTTCAAGATATCAGGGGCTTGGGTCACTCCTAATTTCTATCGGCTCGGGTTGAAATTGCTGATTTTCATCCAATCGCCAACTTTGAAAATCGTCGCCTCGGCCTTGACGCACCGACAGAATCGGGTAGGAATAGCCATTCCAGGCTAGGGTGCGATCGCACTCTGAGGGCACCGCCGGATGGTCGGGATGGGAGTGATAAATGCCCACAATCACCCAACCGCGATCGCGGGCCTGCCCTTGGGCCGTGAGCAAATCTTTGGGATCAACCCAATATCGCCGCCGCCGATCCAGATCCGGGGCACCAGTTCGCCCCATCAATTCCCCTTGGTCAGGGGTCCATTGGTTATGGAGGGGCCGGACTTCATAGACAGTGCGATCGCCACTGGGATCTATTACCCCCAGCAGCACCCCACAGCACTCCTCGGGATAAACCTGCTCCCCCTGTTGCCGTATTCGTTGGTATTGAAACCCATTCAAAATCAAAGTCAAGGTTGTCTAGCTGAGTGGGGACACCTTTACAGGGTAAGCGTACAAGGAGACAAGGGTAAGAACCGCTTCCAGATCACCCTGCCACAAGTTCGTCATATTCCCTAGCTACCTTGATAGAGTCAGGGTTTAGCTCCCCTTATTATCAAAATCAAATCTTATTTGGCTACCCCCTATTCAATCGTAGGGCGAATAGTATAAAGCCTCTGGCTTGGCTTCGCCTAATGCTCCTACGGTTTAGCTGTTTGAGAATCGGGGTTATATGATTCGGATTTGGGATTAGATCGGCAACCAGTCGCCAATTCTAAGGGTAAGAGCGCAGTAACCGTTCACAGCACTACTTCCCTTCGAACAAGGAATAAAGGGTTGCAACGGTTGAGCTGGAGGCGAGTGAATTATTACGGTAGAAAAGCTCTATCATCTTTCAACTTCATCCTCCAACTTCTAGAGGTTTTCCACTACGTAACGTCACTTTATCGACATTTCCGATGCTCAAAACCATCATTTACTCAGCGACTAGTCTATGTTTGTCCAGTAGCCTTGTTCCCTTAGCCGGTCTCCCCGCCTTTGCCCTGCCCACAGGTGGCAGTGTCATTTCTGGAGAGGTTCAAATTACCCCCCACAGTGACCACCGCCTCGATATCAATCAATCCAGTCATCGCGCCATCATCCACTGGGATACCTTCAACCTGAGCGAAGGCCACCACATCTTCTTCCATCACCCCTCCGGGGATGCTGCCACATTGAACCGAGTACTGGGGAATACCCCCTCTAGCATTGCGGGACAAATCAATGCTCTGGGAACGGTGTTGATTCTCAACCCCAACGGTATTCTCTTCACTGAAACGGCCCTGATCGATGTGGGTGGTCTGCTGGCCACCAGCCTGTCTGTGAATGAACAGGACTTTATCTCTGGCCTACCCTTAACCCTGGGGGCGGTGGGCACCCCTGGCAATGTGGTAAATCGGGGCCAAATCACCGTGCGAGAGGGGGGCTATGCCGCCCTAGTGGCCCCCCAAGTGGCGAACCAAGGAGTGATTTTGGCCCGCTTGGGTCGCATTGATCTGGCGGCGGGCAGTCAGGCCACCCTAGATCTGTATGGCGATGGCCTACTGAGTTTGACGATTGACCCAGCCTTGGCGGCAAACAACCCAGACATTGCAGCTTTGATTGCCCACAGCGGCACCCTCTCTGCCGATGGGGGGCAAGTGTGGCTCTCAGCAGCAGCGGGGGCAGCGGTGTTGAACCAGGTGATCAACACTACAGGCATTATCGAAGCACAGCAGGTAGATCAGCAGGGGGGGCGGATTGTCCTCTCTGGCGGTGACGGCACCATTGCCCTGGGGGGCAGGGTGAATGCAGAAGGAGGTCAGGTCAACATCAGCAGCGCAGCTCTCAATGTGAGCAGTGAGATTGGGGTACCCCGTGGGGTGGGTAGTGGCGCGGCAGATACGACGGTGATGTTGAATCTGGGTACAGCCACCCAAGAGGGGCGATTGGAAATTCAGGAGTCGGGATTTTTGCGGGTGCGGGAGCTATCTCTAGATTCGCCCCACCTCACTGGGGTAGGAATTGCGATCGCAAACACTCGTGCAGATGGTCTCCATAGCACCGTGCTCCATCTGAATACGGGAATTACAGTGGAGAACTACGGTTTCAACCCCTCCACCATAGTCAACGTAGCCCTAGGCAGCAGCATCCAATCGGGCGTCAACGCCGTTGCCAACGGCGGCACAGTCAATCTAGCCGCAGGCACCCATACCGAGGGAACGACTCTAACCCTGGCTAACCGCACCCTCACGCTACGGGGAACAGGAGCTAACACCACGGCGATTAGTGGAGCCAACAGCTATCAAATCTTCAATATCTCAGGCACCTCCGATGTCACCTTCGACGGCCTCACCCTGCAAGCGGGGCATCAGCTACCGGGATCTGGGGGCGCTATTTTTGCAGGCACCGGCAGCACCGTCACTATCAATAACAGTGCCCTAGTCGGTAACCATGCCAATGGTCTGGGGGGCGGCATCTACGTTGGCGCTGGCAGCACGGTAACTCTTTTCAACAGCAACCTCTCAGCCAATACCGCTGAAAATGCAGCCAACAATGGCGCAGGGGGTGCTCTGCTCAATGATGGAGGTACCGTCAGGATTACCAACAGCACCCTCTCGGGAAATCAGGCCAATTATGGGGGGGCGCTACGTAATCAAAATAATGGCATAGTCACGATTACCAACAGCACCCTGACAGGCAACCTAGGGACTCACCCCACCAGTGCGATCTCAACAGGCGGGATTCGCATTGCCTCGGGCACCGTCACCGTCACCAACAGTATCGTAGCGGGCAATAGTGCCCATGCCAATAATGCTCCCCAGGAGGTGTCCGGCCCGCTTATCTCCGGTGGCCATAACTTGGTAGGCACGAACGGTAATGCGGGCGGATTCCCAGCCATCGCCAGCGATATTGTCCTGCCAGGTGCGATTGCCACTGCCCTAGGTCCCCTAGCGAACAATGGTGGCCCCACCCAGACCCACGCCTTAGTACCCGGTAGCCCCGCCATTGATGCGGGTAGTAATGGGGCAGTTTCCCCAGAAGTGACCACAGATCAACGAGAATTTGGGAGCCGCATCGTAGGGGCAGCGGTCGATATCGGAGCCTACGAGTTTGGGGCGGCCCCATCCATAGCCCCAGCCCCAAACGCTACCCCAGCTCCCTTTAGAACAGGAGTAGCTGTTGTAGGTCCTCAGCCGTGTCAAGTGCCCACAGCATTGCCCGAAGCCCTCGAAATTCCAAGAGAAGAAGAATTTACGGCTCTAAAAGTTTGCGGCTCCATGGCGATTCAGAGATCACAGCCGCCACGAAGCCGGACAAACGCCCCACCTTACTGACCTAGGGCATGGGGAGAATTAACGGGAAAACCCTTGTGGGGTAGGCATGATCACGCCCGCTCTACTGCATCAAGCTAGGGGCTGTCCCCCCCATAACCAGGAACCTGGCTTTGATGGTCCACAGCCCCTAAAAAAAGCAGCAGCAAGAAGGCCGTTAGGCTATACACCCCAACACCCCAATACCCATCATGCTTAGCCTCCGTCTACTAACAGGACTAGCCCTGCTTCTGCCTACGCTTGCCCAAGCCCAACCCGCACTACCCCCCAGCGACGACCCCGGACGGATAGAGCAAAACCTGCCCCCCATCGCTCCACCCCCCCCATCGGACGACCTAGTAATACCCGCCACGGAAGACCGCACTCCACCCGCGCACGCCGATGCAATCCAGTTCCACCTAGAATCCCTCGTTATAGAAGGCGTAACCGTTTATAGCCCACAAGAACTAGAAGTGTTCTATCGCCACCTGATTGGTCGCGAGATCACCCTACGCACCCTCTACGATATTGCCAACCAACTCAGTGCCCAATATCGCCAAGACGATTACGTTCTCTCCCGCGTTGTGGTACCCGCCCAAACTGTAGAAGGGGGAGAGGTCAGACTACAAGCCATCGAAGGCTACATCGAAGGGGTGGATTTGCCCGACAGCTCCCTACCCAGTGGTCTACAACAGCGCATCCTAGACTACAGCAATCCCCTCAGCCAAGAGCAGCCCCTACGACTCAGCACTTTAGAACGGAGTTTGCTGCTGATCAACGATCTGCCAGGGGTAACCCTCGCCAGCACCCTCAGCCCCGGCACTGAAACCGGGGCCACACGTCTGCGGCTTACCCCCCGGTACGAAGCCATCAATGCTGCTCTAGGGATGAATAACCAAGGCAGCGCCACCCTGGGGCCATTGCGAGCCCAAGGTGGTATCTTCCTCAACTCCCTGGTGCTGGGTACCGGAGAACAGCTCAGCCTTACAGGGGGTACCACCCCAGCGGAAGTGAGCCAACTTACCAGCTTCGCCCTAGGCTTGGATGTCCCCACCGGTCCAGACGGACTGCAATTCACCAGCCGCTTTGCCTACACCCACATTCGCCCCGGTGGTGCCCTGAGTGTCTTCAGCATTGACGGAGAGACCTACCGGGGTAGCCTGGGGCTCAGCTATCCCCTGCAACGAAGCCGGCGGCAAAACATCATTCTGCGGGGCAGCCTAGAGGCCAGCAGTCGTACTACCCGCACCACCCTTCTGGGTTCTCCTATCATGCTGAGCCAAGATCAGCAGGTGGTCGCACGACTGGCAGCCCAGATCAACCGCCAGGATGCCAGCGGGATTTGGTGGGGGGATTTGGAGCTGTCCCAAGGGTTGGGAGGATCTCCCGATGCAGTGGATCGCCCCCGCTCCCGTGCTGAAGGTCGTCTAGGGTTCACGAGCCTACGCGCTGAGATCACTCGCCGTCAATTCCTCTCCGCTGGCTTCAATCTGGAGTTGGGAGCCACAGGGCAGATAGCCAGCAGTAGTCTACTGGTGGGAGAGCAGTTCGGCCTGGGCGGTAACCGCTTTGGGCGAGGCTTCATTGCTTCCGAGGTGTTAGGAGATGCGGGCTATGGCCTGCGGGCGGAGCTACAGCGGCCCTTTGGCTATGTTCTGGCTGGATCACCGATGGTCACTCAGCCCTACCTGTTCTATGACTATGGCCAAGTGTTTCGCTATCGACCTACGGTCGTGGAAAATGCCACCGACAGCCTCAGTTCCGCTGGGGTAGGGCTACGCCATAGCATTGGCTCCTGGCTCTTGGCAGATCTGACCCTAGCCTTTCCCCTCAGCCGCACCGATACCCCTCTAGCGAATAACGCTCCTCGGTTTTTCTTTAACCTTCAGGCATTTTTCTAGGGGCCAAAGAAAGGCACTCCCTGGCGGCCCTCTGTCGTCACGCTACTATGTTAAACACGATGTGCCTTGGGTATTTCAACCATTTATGAGTTCAATACAAGCTGTGCAAGCCCCCTATGGTGGTGGTGGCGGTGCCTACTACCGCACTCCCCCGCCAGATCTGCCCTCTCTGCTCCTCAAGGAGCGCATTATCTACCTAGGGTTACCCCTAGTCTCTGCTGATGAGTACAAGCGGCAGCTTGGGGTAGACGTGACCAAGCTGATCATCGCCCAACTGCTCTTCTTGCAGTTTGATGATCCCGATAAGCCCATCTACTTTTACATCAACTCCACTGGCACCTCTTGGTACACCGGTGATGCCATCGGCCAGGAAACGGAAGCCTTCGCCATCTGCGACACCATGGGCTACGTCAAGCCCCCCATCCACACCATCTGCATCGGACAAGCGATGGGCACCGCTGCAATGATCCTGGCCTCAGGGACTAAGGGTTTCCGGGCCAGTCTGCCCCACGCCACCATTGTGCTCAACCAAGCCCGTGTCGGTATGGGTCGCAGCCAAGCCACGGATATTCAAATCCGGGCGAAGGAAGTTCTAGAGAATAAAGCGGCTATGCTGGATATCCTGGCGAAAAATACGGGCAAAACCCCGGCCCAAATTGCCAAGGATACCGACCGCATGTTTTACCTGACGCCCCCCGAGGCTAAGGAATACGGCTTAATCGATCGGGTGTTAGAGAGCACCAAGGATCTGCCCAAAGCGCTGCCCGCATTGGTTTAGGTGGCCCTATGCCTGTTGATGAAATTCTGCGCGTTCCCTACAACATCCCTGGCAGTCAGAACTGGCAGTGGCTGAATATCTATACCCGTCTAAGTCAGGAGCGCATTATCTTTCTGAATCAGCCCGTGACGATGGGCGTCGCCAACTCCATTATTTCGGCGCTGCTCTACCTGGAATCGGAAGATAATACTAAGCCGATCTACCTGTATATCAACTCCTTGGGCGATCCCGTGCTTGCGGGCATGGCGGATGAGACGGCGGGCCTCTCGGGTATCACCGCCAGCCTTGCCATCTATGACACCTTCCAGCACATCAAGTCAGAGGTGATCACCATTTGCCTGGGGCAGGCGGTGGGGGTAGCAGTCATGTTGCTCTCGGCGGGCACCAAGGGCAAACGGGTCAGCCTCCCCAATGCCATGATTACCCTGATGCAGCCCTATGTTGGTACCCAGGGACAGGCCACGGATATTCAGCTCAGTGTCCAGGAGGCTTTAAACAAGCGCAATATCATGATGCAGATTTTGGCGGAAAATACGGGCCAATCCGTTGAAACGCTGCATCGCGACATGGACCGGGCTTTTTATCTGACCCCGACTGAAGCCCAAGCCTATGGGCTCATTGATCGCGTCTTGGATAACCGTTAGGGTCTGCCAACTCAACTCACTACTCGCTTTTTCAGGAGAAATTCTATGCCTATTGGTGTGCCCAGTGTGGCCTATCGACTTCCCGGCAGCCCCTACGAACAATGGATCAGTATCTATGAGCGGCTGTTCCGGGAGCGGATCATTTTTCTATCCGAAGAGGTCACGGACAGCATTGCTAACGCCATCGTGGCTTATCTGCTGTACCTAGATTCTGAGGACAATACCAAGCCTATTTACCTCTATATCAATTCCCCTGGCGGTTCGGTGACGGCGGGTATGGCTATCTATGACACCATGCAGTACATCAAGGCGGAGGTGATCACCATTTGTGTGGGACTGGCGGCCTCTATGGGAGCTTTCTTGCTGGCGGCGGGGACCAAGGGGAAGCGCACCGCATTGCCCCACGCCCGGATCATGATCCACCAGCCCTTGAGTGGAGCCCGAGGGCAGGCTACGGATATTGAGATTGAGGCGAAGGAGGTGCTGCGGGTGAAGCACACCCTTAATAAAATGCTGGCGGAGCGTACGGGTAAGACCCTGGAGGAGATTGAGCGGGATACCGATCGCGATTATTTCCTCTCGGCCCAGGAAGCGGCCCGCTATGGCCTGATTGATCGGGTGATTGAGGAGCGGGCACCGGAGGCGCTGGCTGCTGCCGTGAACTAAGGTGTGATGGCGTATGATCGCCTGTCTGCCCATTTCGCAGCCAATTGGGGCGCATTCATGTCGGCTCGTACTGCTCGTACTGTCTATTGGGGTTTGACCTATGGACTCACATTTCCCTTCCCCCCTGCGGGGGCTTCATCCCTCTTTGATGACCATCCTGGGTGGAGGGCGACGACGGTGGCAGCGGCGACTGTCTTTAACTGGTGCGATCGCACTTGTCCTGCTGACTAGTGGTAGCCAGATCCAAGCAGATACCTTCATCCCCAACGGCAACGCCCAAAGCGCCTATATTGCTCCTCCACCGGGCTACAACCTGAATATCCGCAGCGGTCCCGGCACCCAGTTCCCCGCAGTCAATACCCTGCGCCGGGGCACCCCCATTACCCTCACCGGACGCTATGAGAATGGCTGGGCCGAACTGACCAATGGCACATGGGTGGCGGGCAATCTAATTAGCCGCATGCCCCCCGCAGGCTCCGGGGGCGCAGGCACCAACACCTATACCGCCTATGTGGCCACCCCCGTCGGCTACAACCTGAATATTCGCAGTGGCCCCGGCACCCAATTCCCCGCAGTCAATACCCTCAGTCGCGGCACCGCTATTACCGTCACCGAGCGCTATGAGAATGGCTGGGTGCAACTGACTAATGGCAGTTGGGCCGCAGGCAATCTAGTCCAAATCGGTAACCCTGTCGCCGTAGCTGCTACCCCTAGTACGGCGACAGGCACCAGCCCTAGCAGCAGCACGGTGCTGCAACTGGGCAGCCAGGGGCAGGCCGTGACTAGCTTACAAACTCGCCTCCAAGCCCTGGGCTACTTGCCGGTGGCCTATACCCCCAATGGGGTGTTTGACGCCAGGACAACCCAAGCGGTCCAAGACTTTCAGCGGGTGAATGGTTTGCCAGTGGATGGGGTGGTTGGATCGGAGACCTTGAATCGGATTTACAGTGCCGATGCCAGCTACCGGACTACAGGTGGAACCACCAGTGGCGGGACAGTGACACCAAGCCCTACACCTACTGCCAGCCCTACACCTACTGCCAGCCCATCGCCTACTGCCAGCCCATCGCCCACGGCTAGTCCTTCCCCCACCGTCAGCCCTACACCTACCGCCAGCCCATCGCCCACGGCCACTTCCAGTCCAGCCCCTACCAGCACCCCTGGGAATGGGGTCGCCAGGGAAGTGGTAGTCCGGACCGACAATGGCATGGAAATGCCCACGTTTACAGGACCGGGAACAGAATACGCGCTAGCTGAATTCTTGCCCGATGGTTCTAGGATCCGCATCACGGGACAGATCCAGGGAAATTGGGCGGAGATGGAAAATGGTAACTGGGCCTATGTCCCCTGGTTAGAGCTTTAGAAAGGGCTTAGCCATGGGTCGGGGACAATTCCTGCCGAATTCAGTCCCTCAGTTCCTTGTTGGAGTCATAGCGACCCCTATAATCGAGAAAAAGTTTGGGGTGTTTTAAGATACACCCCCTCCTTAATGTGCTAACTGTACGTGACTTACCCAAGTATGAGGCGCTGCTAGCGCTCGCCCGTCAGTATCCGGCGCTAAACATTACGGCGGTGGAAACCTGCACGATGTTTTTGCGGACTGCGACGGATGTCTACGGGGTCATGGATCGTCACTTCAGCGAATACGATTTGTCCATGGGCAAGTTCATCGTGTTGATGCTGCTGAAGTGCAGCGACGATGGTTGTACGCCTTCGGAATGTGCCGATCGAGCCGGGGTAACTCGGGGCACCATCACGGGGCTTTTGGATGGACTGGAGCGAGAGGGGCTCCTCAGCCGGGAACCCCATCCCCAGGATCGTCGCTGTACCCTGGTGCGCCTCAGCGATCGCGGTTATACGCTTTTGGATGGCATGTTGCCGCACCATTTTCAACTCATTGCCACCCTGATGTCGCCTCTCTGTGAAGCAGAGCAACGCACCCTATTCATCCTCCTCGAAAAGCTGCGCTTAGGGGCACAACCCCTCCTAGAGGCGGATTAGAACAGGGCGGTGGGCAATCTGGCGGGCAATCTTTAGATCCGTGGGGTGGGTGGGGAAAGATACTTTTCGCCAGGGCCAAACCCGCCTACAATGCTGCCACAGTTTTCGAGGCGGCCTATAACCATGACCACGATGCCCGAATCGCCTGCGGTAACGCAGGGCAGCGTTGCTGAGGACTATCCCCTCAGTTCAGTTCCTGTCAATGCGCGTAAGTCCTTTATTTCCCTAGCCCCCATTCTGGCGGGGTTTACCCTCTATTCCGGCACCCTGTTTGCTGGGGGACTGGTGGGGAATTCCTTCCAATTTTGGCCCGACTTGGTGGGGGTCATTCTCCTGGGCAACCTGATTCTAGGGGTATATGCCGCCCTGCTAGGACTCATCGCCGCCAACAGCGGCCTCACTACCGTTCTCATGGCCCGCTTTAGCTTTGGCAATGTGGGGTCGCGGTGGGTGGACTTTATTCTCGGCTTTACTCAAATAGGATGGTACGCCTGGACCTCTGCCCTTATGGCCCAGGTGCTGAACAGTCTGGCGGGTGTACCCGAGTCTTTGAACTGGTTGGTGATTTTGTTCTTCACCTATGCCTTTTGCTCCACTGCCTACTTTGGCTATAAGGCTATGGACTGGCTCAGTCGTGTCGCTGTACCCGCCATGGTGCTGCTGATGGTGCTGAGTTTGTCCATCGCTGCTGGCGATGTAGGGGGCTTTGCGGGGTTGCAAAATCAGGCGATTATTGAGCCCCTACCACTGAATGCTGCTATCACCATCATCGTGGGCACCTTTGTCTCTGGCGGCACCCAAGCGACCAACTGGAGCCGCTTTGCCAGTAGTGGCAAGGTGGGGTTTGGGGCGACTCTGATTGCCTTTTTTCTCGGCAATGGCCTCTTGATCTTTAGTGGTGCTTTTTGTGCCAAGGTCTACGGTGAGCCGGATATCGTCAAGGTCATGGCTCAACAGGGACTGTTGGTGTGGGGGTTGATTCTGTTCTTTTTGAATATATGGACGACCCAGGACAACGCCATCTATTCCTTTTCCATTGCCGGGGCCAATATGTTCCGCACCCACAAGCGCACTCTGTTTGTTCTGGGGGGGGCGACCTTTGCCCTGATCCTGGCCTTGGGGGGGATCTATGAACTGCTGGTGAATTATCTGATTCTGCTGGGGATATTCATTCCCCCCATTGGTGGCGTCATCATGGCGGACTTTTGGGTTGCTCGCCGGGGACAGTTTCCTGATTTGGCGGAACCCCAACCCGCCTTTAACTGGGCCGGGGTGATTGCCTATGTGGTGGCATCTGCGATCGCATATTGGAGCAATACGACCTCCTTCGGCATCGTCCCCGTCAATGGCATCGTGTCAGCTCTCGTGATCTACGCAATTCTGTCGAAGCTCATTCCCCAGGGCAGAACCACCTGATCCCAAAACCCACCAAGACACTTGCTCCAAGTTCATGCAGGATTGCAATATATATGACATGGGCGTATCCAAGGGTTAGGGAAGTCTAGGAAGGTTCGTTCTTTCACCAAAGGAGGTTTGGGCGTTTCAGCGTCCTCTCCCCCAAAGTCTGGATACGCCCATGACATCAAATATGACATTAACTCTGGTGCAACGGATGCAGGTATGGTTCCGCCTTCATCGGCGGATCACTCTGACCGTGCCCGTCGCGATCGCAGTTGCCAGACAACAGCTCAATTTTTCCCTAAGCCGCGAGATTGTTCTCGGCGGACGATTTAAACTGACTCGCCGCTACTGGGGCCATTTCAGTGCTGACCAGCTCACCCTCTATGGTCCCAGAGCCCAGAAACAGTTTTGCTTTCGCACCCAGGGACAACTGAGTGCCAGTGATCTGCCCGACCACACTCGCATTGATTTAGACATTTACCTGAGAACTCTCGACCTTTATTTACTTCTGGTCGCGATCGCGGTGGTAACCACGGTGCTGCTTGCAATATTTCGGCTGGGGGGACTCGTCCTTCTGCCTATCTTTTTGGGCTTCTTTTATCTCATGGTGCAGTGGCACTTTCAGTACTACGCCACCGAAATCACCCAACTTCTCAAGGATTTGAGTACTGGAGTCAAGGTGGAGTCCCCTTAGGGACGTGCAAGGCAATAACACCCCACTGATTCGGACCCACAGTTCTGTACCCTTACAGGGGGTTCCTGCACCTGGGTTAAAGCTGGGCAATGAGGTCGCCGCGCAGGACGGTGATGGCTTGACCGCTGATCAAGACGCGATCTGCTTGGCACGTCACCTTCAGCAGCCCGCCTCGGGTGGACACCTGCCGCGCTAGGAAGGTGTCCTTCCCCAGCTTTTCCTGCCAGTAGGGGGCCAGGGAACAATGGGCGGACCCCGTCACCGGATCTTCATTGATACCTGCCGCCGGGGCAAAGTAGCGAGAGACAAAATCCACCGCCGGATCTTCAGCGGCACTGGTGACGATCACCCCCATCACGGGTAAGGTCGCCATCAGAGAGAAGTCGGGCTGGAGCGATCGCACATGGGCCTCTGACGCCAGCTCCACCAGATAATTGCCCTCAATGGCCGTCGTACTCCCCCCCACAAACAGCGGCTCCTGTCCCCGCAGCGCCTTCAGCAGCACAGGATCGGGGGAGATCGGCTCCATGGGTTGGCGGGGAAAATTCAGGGTGATCCAGTCTTCCTCTAATCGGGCGGTAAGCAGCCCGCTGCGGGTGTGAAACCGGGCTGTAGCTCCAGGGTCGAGATGCCCTTCGCTCCAGAGCACATGGGCACTGGCCAGGGTGGCGTGGCCGCAAAGGTCCACCTCCGTTGTCGGCGTAAACCAGCGCAGATGGTAGCCGTCCTCGACGGGATGGAGAAAGGCGGTTTCCGAAAGGTTCATCTCCGCCGCGATCGCACGCATCCAGTCCTCATCCACAGGGGCGGCCAGAACACAGACCGCTGCGGGGTTGCCTGCAAAGGGCTCAGCGGTAAAGGCGTCAACTTGGAGAATTTGCAAGGAAGTTGGGACAGTCATAGGAGATTAACGGCTATACCGCTCTTTTATCCAGATCATCGGATCCTACACCCCCTATCGGTCCCCACCGATAGGTGATCCGCCTACCCAGTCTTAGTAGCGTGGGTAGAACGACGTAAAACCCACGAATACCAAGGAGCAACCTAGTCGTAGAGTGATTGCCCAGTGGGCGGGTGACCGATATGGGGTGTTATGGAATTGCCCGTCCCCTCGGGTGCGACCCTAAAGCGATCGCCAATTCCCTGCCAGCACAAACGCCGCCCAATAGTAGGGATGGCTATACTCGCCCCCCCGATTGATCATCTCCAACTGCACCGCCCGCAACGCCTCACTGCGACCCATCCCCGCCATCAGCTTTTCGTAATACCGGGCCATCAGGCTCTGGGTGCCAAAATCATCCACCTGCCACAGACTCAGCAGTTGGGTCTCCGCCCCAGCAATACCAAAGGCCCGCCGCAGACCATACACCCCCTCCCCATTGGCCACATCTCCCAGGCCAGTATCGCAAGCGGAGAGCACCACCAATTGGGTGCCAAAGAGATTCAGTTGGGACGCTTCCAAAGCGGTGAGCACCCCATCTTCATCGCCACTGCGGCGGGGATTGAACCCAGCTAAGGCCAAGCCCGATCGCAGTAAGGGATTCTCGACAGCAACATTGACCGGGATGCCGGGGGACAGCGACTCACCCCCGGCAATCAAGCCCAACCCCCGCGAGTCGGCATTGGGTCGCTCTACATCCGCCAGAAAGAACCCATGGGTGGCGATGTGGAGAATGCGGGGGGCCTGCACCTGCTTGAGGGCATTCTCAGTGGCTTGGTCGCCTTCCAGAAACGCGGCATTGGGGAAAAGGGGCTGAAGGGCGACGAGTTCTGCCGCTGTCCCCGGCAGGGGGCCAAATTGCAGTTGCCCCAGGACGGTGGCCCGTTGGCCAGTGCCGCGACTGCTGGCCACTTGTACGGGGTCGGTGTCGTAGTTGGGGTTCCCCACTAGGACGGCGGGGTTGCGGCTGGGGGGGACCACACCGAAGCGCACCAGATCCCGTCCCGTATTCAGATAACTGATCTGGTATTGCTCCACCAAGTAAGTCCCTGAGCCGCCCCGCCCCGCTCCCTGAGCGGAGTCGAAGGGCAATGCCTCAAAGGGCAGCAAATTCAGTTGACCATCGGGGGAAATCAGCAAATGCTCTCGCCTTTGGAGGTGGGGGGCGATGGGGTCAAAGACCAAGGCTTTAATCGCACCCGTCACAGTCTCTACCCGATCTGGGGCAATTTGTACTGCCACAGTACCCCGCCGTTGAAAATCAGCGCGGGTATCTTGCAGCAGGCCCACAAAGGACCGGACGGCGTCATCAATCTCGGCAGCGTCACCTAAATCCACGGCCTCAATGCGGCCATCGGGAAACAGCAGGTAGGCGGCGTAGCGGGCTGCTCCCCAGGGGTTGCGGGGATCTTGGGCATTGAAGGGCTGATAGCGGACGTATTCCACCAGCACGCCGTTGGCAGGGATCTGGGCTTGGACGGCGGCGAGGGTGACGGGGGTGGCTTCGGCGCGGAAGGTGGCACTGCGGCGGGCTAGGGTGGCTTCCAGTTGGTTGGCTTGGGCTTCTAGGGCGGTGATTTGGGCGCGGTATTGGTCGGGGAGCAGATCAGGGGGTGGGTTGAAGGTGAGATTGGCTAGTTGCCGCTGGGTGTTGGTGAGTTGGTCTAGGGTGGCTTGGTCGTCGGGGGTGAGGTTTTGCCGCAGTACTTGTAGGCTGGTGGTGCCCTCATCCAGGATGCGACCCTTGCGGCGCAGGAGAGTGGTCAGGGCCAGTTGTGCGGCTTCGGGGGAGGTGGGGGCGGATTGCAGGTGGAGGGAGATGGATCGTTGGCCTGTGCCCCAGATCGCGTTGATATAGGTTTGTCGTCGGGCTTCAGGTAAGGGTGCTAGGTTCAGAGCCAGATTCCACTCTTCAATGTCGAGTCCCTGCCCAAGGAACGATATCGCCTCCCCATGGCGACCCTGGGCTTGGTATAGTGATGCCAAGTTGTTGAGGCTGAGGGCCAGATTGGGATTGCGATTCCCATGCCGCTCTCGCCAGATGGCCAGGGATTCTTGGTAGAGGGGTTCCGCTTCCCCATAGCGGCCCTGGGCTTGGTACAGCGATGCCAGGTTGTTGAGGCTGGTGGCGGCCACAGATGAATTGGAATGGCGATCTCCTGCCTGCTCACGAAGGATGGCTAGGGATTCTCGGAAGAGAGGTTCCGCCTCCCCATAGCGACCCTGGTCTTGGTACAGCGATGCCAGGGTGCCGAGGCTTAAGGCCACAGCGGGATGGCGATCTCCTGCTTGCTCACGAAGGATGGCCAGGGATTCTTGGTAGAGGGGTTCCGCCTCCCCATAACGACCCTGGGCACGGTACAGCTCTGCCAGGTTGTTGAGGCTGAAGGCTACATTGGGATGGCGATTGCCCAATTGCTCACGAAGGATGGCTAGGGATTCTTGGTAGAGGGATTCCGCTTCCCCATAGCGGCCCTGGGCTTTGTACAGCGATGCCAGGGTGCCAAGGTTGGTGGCCACATCGGGATGGCGATTGCCCAACTGCTCTCGACGGATGGCCAGGGATTCTTGGGCCAGAGGTTCTGCCTCCCCATGGCGACCCTGGTTTGCATATAGAAGAGCCAAGTTGTAGAGGCTGGTGGCCACATCGGGATGGCGATTGCCCAATTGCTCACGACGGATGGCCAGGGATTCTTGGTAGAGAGGTTCGGCCTCCCCATAGCGCCTCATCTCAAAATGGTACAGCCCCGCCAAGTTGCCGAGACTGGTGGCCACATCAGGATGGTGATTGCCCAACTGCTCACGCAGGATGGCCAGGGATTCTCGGTAAAGGGTTTCAGCCTCTCTGTAGCGTCCTGCTTGGGAAAGTTCAAAGGCTTGTTGGTTGAGGGTAGCAGCTCGATTTAGAGCGGTGGTGTTGGGGGATTGGCTGAGGGTGGTTGGGGGAGTGGGGAGTGATTGGGCGGTGCTGGGGGGATGGAGGCCCAAGAGGGCGAGTGCGAGTGCCGCTGCTGTGATCCGTTGCCGTTGCCGTGCCATTGGTTTACCCCCAGGTACTCTCCGTAAAGGTACTTACTTCCCCGCCCCGCCCACCTATTCACCCCCACTCTCTTTAGATTTCCCGCCAGTCACCCCTTGATCTGCTGGGTCAAGTGAAGTGAGACCCAGCAGATCAAGGGGCTGAAACCCGCTATGCTCAGGATGAATCGCTGCCAGCACTGCCCAAATGCCTACACTGTTGATCATTGGGCCATATCGGTTCTTTTGCTACGCCGGAGATCGTGACGAACCCCCCCACGTCCATGTTGAGCGTGACCAAGCGGAGGCCAAGTTTTGGCTAACTCCAGTTCGACTCCACAGCAATAAGGGGTTTAGTCGCAAAGAAATCAACCGTATTCAGAAGCAAGTCGAAGAGAATCAAGAGCAATTATTGGAGGGCTGGCATGACTTCTTTAATGGTTGACTTAAAGGACATTCCCACCATTCAGTCAGTCGAGATCACTGATGACACCTTATCCGTTGACCTGGTAGATGGCCGGACGATTGCTGTGCCGATCGCGTGGTATCCACGGCTGTTGCAGGGGTCTGCCAAAGAGCGACAGGACTGGCGACTGATTGGTCATGGCGCAGGAATTCATTGGAATCAGCTTGATGAAGACATCAGTGTCAAAAATCTGATTCTGGGTCAGCCCTCAGGAGAGAGCCAACCATCATTTCAGCGATGGCTAAGTCAGCATCAAGCAGCAGACTGAGAAATGGCAAGCCCTGCGCCACTTGGCAGAAGGTGATGCCCTGTGATCAGTTCCATGCCTTATAGCTCCACCTCACGGTTAAGCCGCATCCGACTCAATCGGCTTAACCGTGAGAGTCAGCCCCAGTGACCTCAGGACAGCGATCAAATTAACCAGCGTCGGGTTCCCCTGATCCGACAACATCTTGTAAAGACTCTGGCGATTGAGATGGGTAATTTCAGCCAGTACCCCAATGCCACCATGGGCCGCCGTCACATAGCGCAGTGCCGTCAAAAACTCCTCAACCGATCCCCCCGCGATCGCGGTTGAGAGATATTCCGCCGCCACCTCCACATCCTGTAATTCCTCAATTAACAGGTCGTCATAATTTTCAGTTTGCCTGGGCTTGCTTTCCATAATTGG
>NZ_KI913949.1:2484601-2566774 GCF_000332095.2 Leptolyngbya sp. PCC 6406
ATAATTGGATTGTCGCATACAGACGACAGCGCTGGCTGGGAGTTACGGGCATTGTGGGGAATGTTGCGTCCCACCGTTGCCGTCCCATTGGTTTGTCCCCAGGTACTCTCCGTAAAGGTACTTATTTCCCCGCCCCACCCACTTATTCACCCCCCATCTCTTCAGATTTCCACCGAGCCGCTGCCCTCGTCATTGGGGGCAGCGGTAGAATGTACCCACCCATCCATTCCCAAAACACGAGACAGAAACCGCCACACCCAAAGATTTCCCGACCCTCAGGATATCGACATGAGATCGCCTGTAGACCCGCAAAAGATTGAGCAGCTTATGCAAGCTTTGGGCCAAGAAGCCAAAGGCTCCGGCTGCATTTACTTTACGGGAGGAGCAAGTGCCCTGCTGGTGGGCTGGCGCAGTTCCACAGTGGATATTGATATTCGGCTTGATCCTGAACCTCCAGGGATCTTTCAGGCGATCGCAAAACTAAAGCAAACCCTGGGCATCAACATCGAACTAGCTTCCCCCCAAGACTTTTTACCCCCATTACCGGGCTGGCGAGATAGAAGCGTATTCATTGGAAAACGGGGTCAAATCTTGTTTTATCACTATGACTTCACTGCCCAAGCCCTAGCCAAGCTATCAAGGGGATTTGACAGGGATCTCAATGATGTTCGAGCTATGTATGCGCAGAAACTCTTTTCTTTGCCAGATTTACAGGACGGCTTTCAGGCAATTGAGTCTGACTTGATTCGATTTCCAGCGGTTAATCCTGACGTGATCAAATCTCGCATTGAAGCCTTTATCCAAGGCGCTGAAGGTCAGGATAATACGCGATGAACTTAAACGAGTTGCCTGGTGCAGAACTCATCTTGCCAGGATTGGCAGATCTGCGCCATGGCCAGAATCATACTGTGGGGGCATTGTTGGTCGCGATCGCCTACACACGCCTGACCCAAGCCGGGTTAGTCATTCCTAAAGACCATTTGGCCCCAGAACCAGAGCTAAGATTATATGCCCATCTCCAGCAGGATTGGGAGGATGCCTATGGTACCTATAATGCCCTGATCAATCGTCTCAATAGTTTCTGTAACAGTCTTGAGTGCAGTCCAAAACTGGATTTCCAACCGTGGATGGATAGAGACTCTATGGCAGCCGTTAGTTTGCTTTCCCAAGCGGCCCGACCCGTTCAGGCAGATCAGCCCCCCTAAAACTAAGCCGCATCCGACTCAATGGGCTTAACCGTAAGGGTCAACCCCACCGACTTCAGGACAGCCATCAAATTAACCAGCGTCGGGTTCCCCTGATCCGACAACATCTTGTAAAGACTCTGGCGATTGAGATGGGTAATCTCAGCCAGTACCCCAATGCCACCATGGGCCGCCGTCACATAGCGCAGTGCCGTCAAAAACTCCTCAACCGATCCCCCCGCGATCGCGGTCGAGAGATATTCCGCCGCCACCTCCACATCCTGTAATTCCTCAATTAACAGGTCGTCATAATTTTCAGTTTGCCTGGGCTTGCTTTCCATAATTGGATTGTCGCATACAGACGACAGCGCTGGCTGGGAGTTACGGGCATTGTGGGGAATGTTGCGTCCCACCGTTGCCGTCCCATTGGTTTGCCCTCAGGTATTCTCCGTAAAGGTACCTATTTCCCCGCCCCGCGCACTTATTCACCCCCAGTCTCTTTAGATTTCCCGCCAGCCACCCCGGTTGCTGGGTCAAGGAACGCCGACCCAGCATCTTTCAAGGGCGACACCCCGGTTGCTGGGTCAACTACGGTACTGGCGACAAATCGCTATAACTTGAACAGCCTCGCACTCCTCAAAGTCCTATGGCGCTGCACGACATTGAACCTCAGCTTCTAGCCCTCAACCCAGCCGAAAAGGCCCAAGCGGTGCAGATCCTGCTTCAGAGCCTCGGCACCGTCTGGGCTGGGATTGAAAAAACACCGGGTACTTGTGGTGGCGACGCGCGGGTCGCTAAGAATCGAATTCCGGTCTGGGTGCTGGTGCAGGCCCGTAACCTGGGCAGTAGTGATGCAGAAATCCTGCAAAATTACCCCACGCTTACCGCGATTGATTTGACCAACGCTTGGCTCTACGCCGCAGCCCATCCTAGGGAAATTGAAGCCACAATTTTAGAAAATGAAGCTGCTTAAACTGGGTGTACTACGGCATCTTGTTTGGGCTAGCCTAGACAGCCGATAGCGACTGACACAGCATAAAGCAGTCAGCTTCACTGAATTGAGTTATGGCGCGTTTCTATGCCGACGAGCAATTTTCCCTAGCTGCCACGCGCCATCTCCAAACACTGGGGCATGATGTTTTAACAGTGCAAGAAGCTGGGAGTGCAAACCAAGGGATTCCTGACGATCAGGTTTTAACTTTTGCCACTCAGCAAAATCGAGCCGTGTTAACGCTGAATCGCCGCGACTTTATTCACCTGCATCAGCAGACGACGACCCATGCAGGCTTCGTCGTCTGCAAGATTGATCAAAGAATATTTCGGGTACCAACTCAAAGCGGGACAAATCTCTGGGGGAGGAGTTAGGAGTTAGGAGCCAGAATCTAGGAGAGTACTGGATTCTGACTCCTGACTCCTGAATTCCTCGGAACCAATATTGTCTCGGCTTACGTTGATACCCAATATTTCACCCGCCGCTGCAAGCTCGCTTATCAACAGCCTCGATCAGTATCGCGATCGCGCAAGGGAGAGCGAGCAGTGTGGCAACGGCGATACTGACTTCTACCTTTCTGTACTAGGGTAGGCTGGCTAGGACGGTGCCCCCAACAGAATAGGGATGTTCGCGGCCATTGTATTCCAGAATAATCAGCGGCTCTTGGGCAGACATATCAATGCGCTTGATTAAAACTCGCCCATTGGCCAGGTAATCTCCGGCAAAGGTGTAGCGGCTGTTGGCGACTCCCGGCTCTCGCACGATCAAGGCGACACGATCGCCAACCTGAGCCACGCCAGTGAGTTCCAAGCCTTGCAAGGGGGGGGGGGTGCTTGGTAGTTCTACTGCCGAAGCTGAGGGGGTGGGTAGCACCGCCACAGGTGTCGTTGCTATCGGCAGAGAGGGGAGGGACGGGAGGGGAGGCAGAGTACCGGAGATAGGTAAAGGCACGACAGCGGTGGGGGTAGGGCGGGAGCCTCCGTTAGGGGTGGGGTTAGACCCATTCCCCTCAGTTTGCTGGACAGCGCCTGCTGTCGGAGCCAATAGGGGAGTCGTGGCTTGAATGATTGGTGCAAAGGGATCGGCCCGCCCTGCGACTAGAGTTTCGGCGCGAGTGTCTTTGCGGGTAGAACGGAGCAGGCTGCTGGGGGTTGCGTTCTGCAAACGCCCTGAGGCCGAAACCAGGGGCGCTGGAAAGGGCGCGGTGACTGTTTCTGGGCTTTGGTCCGTGCTTTGGGTTGTCGGTACGGGAGGAGCGGTAGCGGTGGAATTAGCCGTGGTCAGGCGCAATCCTGCCCCTACGAGGACAGCTAGACCCACGGCCCCGGCCAACCCCAGGGCCGGATGACGACGAATGGCGGTGGCGATTTTTTGCATTGTTGTGTCCATGACCAATTCCCCAAGACGGAGCGAACCCCACTATTTTTCCCAGTTGGAATAGCTGTTCCAAAGGATAGCGAATGCTGCAAAGGATAGCGAATTTTCGCCCAAGTTGAGCATCCGAGCTTCACATCATGAGTTGGAACAAGAAAATTGTAAATCCAACCATGAGCATGAGATGGGGCAGATTGCTAAGCACGGTGCGTTTGGTAATGCGTAACAGCGGATAGACACTGAAAACCAGAGCGGAGAGCACCGTCACTCCCTGGAGAAAAGTTGCCACATCGGTACTCCAGGTGAGGGTCGGCAAGCCTGTACCGCTAAAGCCCAGGGTTCGTGCTAAAACTGGCAGAATTTGACCTGCTTCTGTCATGGCCGCTGGAATATAGTGGGCTAGGTTGGCGGCTAGGGCAAAGGGCAGGTAGGCGTAGATAACGGTTAGGTAGGGGGGCTGCCCAGGGTCTAGGCGGCGGGCGATCGCGTGGGTCAAATAGGTCGCCATAGCTGGAAGGCTGAGCAGGGCCAGTGCGATCGCGGTACTGCTCAGAAGATGGTCAGCATCAATGGGGATAGCAGGGTACCCCAATCCAGCTAAGATCCTTTGACTGTGATGCATCAACACCCCGCCTAAAAGCAGCCATAACAGCGCAGCTTCGGCCCAGAATCCCTGGTGGTTGTCCAGCAAATCTGAGGTAGGAAACCGTAAATTAAGCTGCACTGAACGATGGGGGCAGGCTTTCAGGCAGGTCATGCACAGGACACAGTCGCGGTTATCTTGCAACTTTGCCGGGTGCGAATAGAGCGGGCACCCCCCAGTCGCCTGCCCTTCGTTAGGCAGGGCATCGGCAAAGGTGACGGGGGTGGCGCTGCTGCCCTTGTAGCAGCCAAAGGTGCTGCACTGGCTGCCGCAGACCTGCTGGGTAGAGCGCAACTCCACCATGGCCAGCTTGGCAAACATGCCATTCATGCCGCCGATGGGGCAGAGGTAGCGGCACCACAGTCGCCGCTCATAGATCAGGCTACAGATTACCGCCCCCGCCGTAATCGCCAGCAGTAGCCATGCCGAGAGATAGGCGTGGTGGGGCAAATCCCAGAGCTTTTCCCAGAGGTAAATCACCACAAAGCCGCCGAAGAGGATCCAGGCTCCCCAGCGGTTGAGCCACTGAGTCGGCCAGTGGAGCTGCTGGCGTGGAAACAGCCAGAGGGAGAACCGGCGCAGCCATTCCGCCGTGATCATAAAGGGGCAGACGGCACACCAGAGCCGACCAATAAAGACAAAGAGCAGCAGATATCCCGGCCACCACCAGGCCCAAAAAAAATTTAGTGTGATGCTGCTGTCTCGGGTTTGTGGCCCTAGGAACCCGGCTAAGGTGACGGGCACAAAAACCGCCATCATCACGATCCACAGTCCTTCGGGGTACCAGCGGCTGAGCAAAATCTGCCGCAGCCAGGGCAACTGGGTCAGCAAATCAACCCGAAAGGCATTTTTGGCCGATTGTACCGACCACAGGGTCTGCTCAGGAATCACCGTTTGCCCCGGTGGTGTCATGATCACTGCCCGGTGCAAAATTTCTGCTAGTTCGGTCATGTTGCCGGGATAGTCGTAGCTGATCAGGCGACGCAGATCCGACTGATCTAGGGTCAGCGGCGGGCGGTTTTGGGCTTGGGTAACTTGGGTGAGAAAGTGGTGGGCAAAGTCTGGAATGTCCGCCTTGCGCTGGGGCAGGCTAAATAGTTTGATGGCAATGGGCTCTACCCCTGGTAGCACGAGCTTTTCAGGAGATGCCAATATTAAGCGCACCCAAGACTGAACTGGTTTGGGCGATTCGCTGGATGCGGCATTAGGCAGAAGGTTTCTGGTGTTGCAGTAGTGAGCTATGCGATCGCGGTCTTGCCCCTTCAACATCTGGAGATTGCTCAGTAGCAATGTCCCCCGCTCCAGCAGTTCAATCAGACCTAGTACACTGCCGAGTCGGCCAAATAGGCGGTCGGTGTCGAGGCCACCATCCGCTGTGCGCGGGAGCTGGGCACAATCCATCTCCACAAAAGGTTGGTCTGCTAGGCCAGAGCGGCTATGGATCAGACCGGCTAAAAAGGTCTTGCCAGTGCCCGACGGCCCTTGCAGGACTACGGGTTGGAGCGTCGCGGTAGCCTGATCAATGCTTTCCTTCAGCTTTTGGCTGAACTTGCTGCTGCCGAGGATAGTTTCTCCGGTGGGCACGGCATGGATGTAGTCTCGCAACCCCTGGATGCGGCGTTGCTCTTGGGCAATACGGATACTGAAGGCATTGAGGTCTTGGGCTAGCAGGGCATTAAATAGGTGCTCAAGCTCGGTGTACTGCTGCATTAGCTGCCGAAACTGAGGCTGGGGCAAAAACCAGATTTCGCTGGCTGTCAGGGCGATTGCCTGGGTTTGGTGTCTGGCACTGTCGGGGTTGGCCAGCAGTGACACATAGCCAAAAAGTTCGCCAGCACTGCGCTGGCGAATCAGTGATTTACCAATAGGAGAAAGCCGATCAACCTCAACGGCTCCCCACTTCAGCAGATATAGCCCTAAGGAGGGTTGCCCTTCTCGATAGATCAGTGTGCCGGGTTCTACCTTGAGCAGGTGGAGCGATCGCGCCAGATCTTGTTGGGCCGGTTCCGGTAGCTGCCCCCACAGACGATGAAACCGCAGCCAGTTAAAGCACGCCTCAATGAGGGCGAAATCCTTGGGGGGCAACCCCTCCAGGCCCATCCCCAGAGGGTGATGATCTAGGTCTACAGGGGGAGGTGAGGGAGGGAGAGAAACCATGCTGTCAGTGTAGTGACCCTAGGGGTTAGCGGCTGAATTGAGTAAGGAAACCGGATGCTTTTGGGGGCAATTCTTGCCGTGTGGGCAATTCTTGCGGGTCAGGCAAGATACCCAACTGTGGACAGCCGGGACGGTTATCCCACGTTATTTGATCCCTACCCCTAAGTATCCGTGATATCTTGCCCGCCTTTGCCTTCCTCGGGTTTGAGGCCCAGCAACTGTACTACAGTGCTATGGCCTTGGTGAAACTGCCCTTGCTGGATCCTTCCTGGATGTCCCGTTCCCGTTCTGGGGCCTGCTTAAACTCTAGTCCCTCCAGTTCCCGCCGCAGGGTGGTCAGATGCATCGGGTTGAATCAGGTTCAGTGTGAAGCCCACAGTCTCTTACCGGAGGGCCAGTAAGAGGCTGTGGATTGACAGTGCCATGGTCATGCCCACTCCCAGCAAATAGGCCAGAAATCGCCAGGGCTGTAGCCTCGCCAGGTAGAACAGGGTGTGGGATGTGCGCGCGATCGCAAATATGCCCATATATACCGCGCCCCAAACTGCTTCCCCACCCAACAACCCGTAGCCCAGCGCCAAAAGCAGAAATATGGGGATATTTTCTAAATCGTTACGCCAGCAGCGGGTCGCTCGTTTTACCAGGGGATTTTCCTGGGGGGCAGGGGGTAGCGCATGACCAATTACTTGACCCACAACATCGGCATCCTCAGGATTGACAAACTGCCGATAGCGTAGGCGCACGTACCCCTGAACGAGGGCATTGACCCACATTTTGGCCGCCAGAAAGACGGTGCAGAGGAGCCAGAGTTTGAGGGTGGGCATGGGTGGGGGTGTGAGGGTGTGAGGGTGTGGAGAATTGGCATTAGGAGAAAATTGGCATTGGAAATGATAGGGAGATGGGGCAGACCCAACGTCTGCCCCATCTCCGTCTAGACGGTCAGGTGGCGCTGACGTAGCAGTAGAAATAGCGGTAAACCACAGGAAAGGCCAACGCTAAAGGTTGCGATCGCACACAGGCACCACCACCACCGCGACAAACCTAGGCGGGGCAGTTCCACCCAGACCCAGACCAAAAACACCAGCGCCGAGATCACCAGATCAACGGCCAGATCGATCGCCACCCGATTCGCTAACGCTTGCCGCAAAAATTCGCCCAGATCAAACCCAAATTGTTGAAAAAAGGGTGCCAAAAACCACCAGGGCAAAACCGAACCAATCCCTAGCAGCCCCAGGTAAACCCACTGCAACCAGGGTTGAGCAGGCCGAGCTAGTTGGGACGCAGATAGATTAGACATAAACATAGCCTCCGTGGCAGAACGCCCCTATTGTGGTCAATTGAGATAATTGACTCAATTACCTAGGAGGTTATAGAAACTATGAGCATCCCATCTGGAGTCCAGGTTCAAGCCTTTGGCACTCTGCTCAAGCATTGGCGTGGTCAGCAGAGTTGGAGCCAGTTAGATCTGGCCTGCCAGAGCGAGGTCTCGCAGCGCCACATCAGCTTTTTGGAGTCTGGGCGATCGCAGCCCAGCCGCGACATGGTGCTGCACTTGGCCACGGTGCTGGCCGTTCCCTTACGGCAGCAAAACGTAATGCTCACGGCGGCGGGCTTTGCGCCCCTGTATTCAGAGCACGATCTGTCTGCCCCAGAGCTGGCCCCCATTCAGCAAGCCATCGATTTTATGCTGCACCAGCAAGACCCCTATCCCGCCCTAGTCATTGATCGCTACTGGACGCTACTGCAAGCCAACCAGGGTGCCCTGCGGCTAATGGGCTGGCTGCTGGGTGATCGCCTCAGCACCCTAGAACAGCCGCTCAATATGATGTGGCTGATGATCCATCCCCAGGGACTACGGCCCTACGTAGAAGATTGGAACACCGTTGCCGTCCCTCTTGTCCAACGTCTTCAGCAAGAGGCCCAGAGCGAAGGGCCATCTGGCCCCACAGCCCGGTTGCTGCAAGATCTCAGGGGAGAATTGCAAGATATCTCCCTTGCTACCCCAATCGCCAGCGGCCCGTTGCCGGTGCTGCCGATCACCTTTGTCAAACCTGATGGTAAAGCCCACCAGCGGCTCAGCTTTTTCACCATTATTTCTACTCTGGGCACGCCGCGAGATATCACCCTGCAAGAGCTGCGGATAGAAACCCTGTTCCCCACTGATGCCGCGACCGCTGCCATGATGCAGAGTCTTCGCTTCTCGTCTGCTGCTACGACGGCATGACCGTGCCGACCCAGGGGTATCAACTCAAAGCGGGACAAATCTCCTGGGGAGGAGTCAGGAGTTAGGAGCCAGAATCCAGGAGAGTACTGACTCCTGACTCCTGAGTTCCTCGGAACCAATATTGTCTCGGCTTACATTGATGCCCCCGAACCAGCCCCTGACTGGGATTTCAAAGGCCACCGCAAACGCGCTATATCCCGACCATATAGTCTTTGCAGGCCGATCTCCTCAGAATATGGGTTGTCTTTACCCCCACCCACTCATAGCACTCTAAGCTCAACAAATCACAGCCGGTACAGTCGGCACACTTCTCGGGAAGGGGCAAAGGGCGAATACGTCCCTTGCGGCTGAGTTTGGTCAGCATCGGTCTGAGTGCCTGACTGTCGGTATGAAAGTGCAGAGACAGGTCGGTAATAGAAACAATGCCGTGGTTGGCGATGTAGGTTTGAACGTCAAAAAGCATGGTGGGATGTTGGTATGGGGAGGACCGTTTCTCTGCCCTTATCGCCCGTCTAGCACTACCATCCGCCGTCGCTGGGCGGGTCGAGAGTAGCGCATGGCGACGATAGTGGTGATGGCAACGCCGATCAATCCCAGGATCCAGGCGGCTGAGCTGCCGGGGTGTTGAGAAAAGGTCATCACCTGGTAGTACATGACCGCACTCCAGTAGGCGATGCAGGTGGTCCAGAGGCCAACAAAGACGGTCCATCCGGTATTGGTTTCGCGGTAGACAGCCCCCATGGCGGCTACGCAGGGAAAGTACATCAGCACGAACAGCAGGTAGGCAAAGGCCCCAGTCCGCCCGTCAAAGCGCAGGGCCATTTGGCCAAAGGTGGTGTGGGCAACGGCTTGTTCGGCGGCGGCGGTTTCGATATCGCTAATGGAGCCGACCGAGAGGCCAAGGGGGTCGAGCACCGTACCGGAGAGGGTAGCTAGGTTGGTGGGGATGGTGGCAAAGGCGGCACCAATATTGCCGAAGAAATCAAAGGTCTCGTCGCCCTGGTCCACGCCCCCAGCAGCGGCCTCATCTCTGGCCAGTTGGCCATAGAGAGCGTCCAGGGTTCCCACTACGGCTTCTTTGGCAAAGCCTCCCGTAAAGATGCCGACGGTGGCGGGCCAATTGTCCTGGGTGAGGCCCATGGGGACAAAGGCGGGGGTAATGCTCTGGCTAAGGGCGCTGAGCACAGAGTTTTCGCTGTCTTCATTGCCAATAGAACCATCGGTACCGATGGAATTCAGTAGGCTGAGTACCATCACCATCACCACGATCACCCGTCCCGCTCTGAGAATAAAGGCTTGCAGTCGTTCCCAGGTGCGGAGCAGTACGCCTTTGAGCGTGGGTCGATGGTAGGTGGGTAGCTCCATCACAAAGGGGGCGGCCTCCCCGCTGAGCAGGGTGTATTTCATAATCAGTCCAGTGACGATGGCGACCCCCATACCGATGAGATACAGCGCGAACACCACATTTTGTCCGGCCCTGGGAAAGAAGGCGGCGGCGAACAGGGCATAGACCGGCAGGCGGGCACCGCAGGACATGAACGGGTTCATCAAGATAGTGAGAATGCGATCGCGCCGACTCTCCAGGGTCCGGGTCGCCATAATGGCGGGCACGTTGCAGCCAAAACCCACCAGCATCGGCACAAAGGATTTCCCCGGTAGCCCCACAAAACGCATAAAGCGATCCATCACAAAGGCAGCGCGAGCCATATAGCCGCTGTCTTCTAACAGGGCCATAAATAAAAACAGACAGGCAATCACGGGGATAAAGGTAGCCACGATCTGAATCCCGCCACCCATGCCGTTAGCAAGCACCACCTGGACAATGTCGGGTACTCCGATCGTCGCTAGCAGGTGGCCAAAGCCCTCGACAAAAACGGTGCTAAAGAGAATGTCGAAAAAGTCGATAAAGGCGCTGCCCACGTTAATGGCAAACATAAACAGCAGGTACATCACTCCCAAAAAGATGGGAATGCCTAGCCAGCGATTTAGCACGATCTGATCGATCTGGTCGGAGCGCGTCAGGCTGACCTGGCGCGGACGGGTCGCCACGTCGCTCACCAGGCGGTGGGCGTAGCCATAGCGACTGTCGGCCACGGCGATGTCAATATCGTCTCCCAGCACCCGGTGAATGCGGTGGCGCTGTTCGGCTACCAGGGGCAGTAGGTCATTAGACGGGTGGGGACCATGGCTGTCGTCGTATTCCAGTAGCTTCAGCGCTCTCCAGCGATCTCGGGGAGTAGGGTCGCCTGTGCCAGCGATCGCCGGGGTGAGTACTGCCAACGCCTCTTCAATCAGCGCGGGGTATACCACTCGGGCGGCGGGGCGATAGGGGCTCACCAAAAATTCGTTCAGTACGGCCTTCAGTGCGTCCAAGCCCTGCCCCCGAGAGGCCACTATCGGCACCACCGGACAGCCCAACCGCGCCGATAACAACTGCGGATTGACACGGATGCCGTGCTCCTGTGCCACATCGATCATATTGAGTACCACCACCAGGGGCAGCCCCATCTCTAGAATTTGGGTGGTGAGGTAGAGGTTGCGCTCTAGGTTCGAGGCATCGACGATATCCACCACCACCTGGGCAGTCTCAGAAAGCAGATAGTCACGGGCGATCGCTTCATCCACGCTGCCCTCGTCCTCTGAGTCAATGGCGTAGATACCAGGCAGGTCTACAACGGTGATAGTGCGATCGCAGTAGCGGTAGCTGCCTTCCTTGCGATCGACAGTGACCCCAGGCCAGTTGCCCACCCGCTGGTTAGCCCCTGTTAAGCCGTTAAAAAGCGTTGTTTTGCCACAGTTGGGGTTGCCAATCAGGGCGATTGTCCAGTCTGCCATAGGGATCCTCCGGGAAAAGGAATGGGTTGCAGGTGTCAGGTTCAAGGGTGCAAGCGGCGCTGGGTGGGCAGGTGAGGTGAGGCGCAGGGCCAGCTTTGAGCCCTGCTCTAATCGGTCGTCACCTTGACTTTCAGGGCAGATGCCTCACCTTTGCGCAGGCTGAGTTTAAAGCCCCGGACTTCAATTTCAATTGGGTCGCCCATAGGGGCCTGACGGGTGACGGTGAACTGGGTGCCGGGGGTGAGCCCCATCGACAACAGCTTTTCCCGATAGGGGCGTGGCCCTTTTTCGTAGCCCAGAATGTGGCCCGATTGACCCACGGCCAAGGCACCCAAGTGCAGGGGAGCGGTCATAACGGCGGCACCCGTTGCAGCCTGTGAAGGGGCAAAGGTGGGATCAATCGCCAGATGAGCAGTGGTTACGATGACCCGGTGGGCCATGCCGGCCCCCAGGCCCAAGCGGCAGCCTTGCAGCCCGACAACCACCGCACCGCTCGCCGTGCGGCTCACCAGGGTAATCTCGGCCCCCTGAACAATACCTAGATCTGTGAGACGGCGCACCATACGGTGACCGCCCTGAATTTGCCAGACCCAAAGGCGATCGCCCATCGATGCCATGGCCAAGGGCAAACGGCCACCAGCGGCTTTGGCAGACTCACCGTCTACCGATAGAAGCGGCACATCAGGTAGGTCAGCCGTGCTGCCCGCAAAAGTCATTGGCCCCAGCGGGGCTTTTCCAGTAGCGTCAGTTGCGGCCTCAGCAGAAAACGAATCCATGGGTAGCTCCAATGCTAAATCGAGCAAAATTGATAGGAAAACTTATCATTTAATTCAAGGACTGATGACAATAGATCATCAAACAAAGCTGATCAACTCTTAGGACAGAAAGGATTTATGGAGGGATCAGGGAGTTGCCTTGATAAGTCTGACGCCGATGTTACCGTTGCCTAGCGCCATCCCAAATAAGATTCACTCTCAATAAATACCAGATTTTTTCCTGAGTATTTTTACCTTGGAACAAACCGTTGCCAAGCTTGATGAAGCGCCGCACCAACTTTACTGACTGTAATCATCCAGCTACCGGCGGGCTCCCTCTAGTCCTCTGCGGCGTAAATACCCTAACCGTTCTATCGTGGTACACTTATCGCCGTTCGGCTGAGCGTTCGACTGATCTCACGCCGATCACGCCGAAGCCCTAGCCCTCTCCCAAGGGAAGCTACCGTGTACACATAAGTCACTGTTTGATGTGCATCCCGGCCTGACCCCCTCTAACTCCCCTTTGGAAAGGGGGAGGACAAGAGCAATTTCGGTCTCCCCCCTTTCCAAGGGGGGACTAAGGGGGGTTTCCAAAGAGCAGAAGTACCCATCAGAAATGTGTGTACACCGTAGCCCAAGGGAAGAGGGGACCGGAAAAGGTTAAGCTGGCGCGACAATAGTAGGCTGATTTACGCCCTGCGGTACTAGTCTGGAGACGACTCCAACGGAGTAACGGAGCGAAGCGAAGTCGAGACATCTCGGTTGGTGGTGGAGTCCGAGATTCCTACTTGCGTCGGAATGACAGCATTTACAGCATTTAATTATGTCCACCTACTTACCACTCTAGGATCACCGCTCGACATTGCAAGCAGGTTAACTGCTGGAGTCCTGCTGGAGTAATTGGTGAGTGCCAGTTGAATTGGCGAGATAGGCGGCGGTGGCCAAAGCTGGCGGGGTAGCTGGATCGAGCTGAGCGATAAGTCCGTAGAGCCTTTGGTTAGGGTTGATGACTTAGGGCCGCAGGCGGTGTGGCTAGCGAATGATCAGGTGGCACCCCCTGCCACAGGGCTGTGCTGAGGTAGCGCTCCCCCGCGCTGGGTTGGATGATCACAATGCGCTGGTTGCGGTAGCGATCGTGTTGGCCGATCTGTAACCCGGCATAGACCGCCGCCCCGGTTGAAATACCGCCCATAATGCCTTCTTGTTGGGCCAATTGTCGTCCAGTTTCGTAGGCTTGGGCCTCGGTGACCGTAACAATTTCATCGATCAAATCTGCTCGTAAGACATCGGGAATAAATCCGGCCCCAATGCCTTGGAGATCATGCGCCCCTGCCGGTTGACCGCTCAGTACGGCACTGTGGGCCGGTTCAACTGCCACAATCTGAAGGTTAGGATTTTGCTGCTTGAGGTACTGTCCAGCCCCTGTGAGGGTGCCTCCTGTTCCCACACCCACCACTAAAACCGCCAGATCCCCATCGGTATCCTGCCAGATTTCAGGGCCGGTGGTTTCATAGTGAATTTTAGGATTGGCGGGATTGCTGAATTGGTGGGGTGAGAAGGCATTCGGCAGCGTGGTGAGGAGGTAATTGGCGTGGGCGATCGCCCCTGGCATATCGTCTGCGGCGGGAGTCAAGATCACCTCCGCTCCATAGGCTTGCACGATTTGCTGTCGTTCCTGACTCATATTGTCGGGCATGGTTAGAATCAGGCGATAGCCCTTGGCAGCACACACCATGGCTAACCCAATACCTGTATTGCCGGAGGTTGCCTCCACGATCGTCGAGGTTCCCGGTTGAACCAAGCCTGCCTGTTCGGCTTCGAGCATCATACTGACGGCGATTCGATCTTTCACAGACTTAGCCGGATTCATGCCTTCTAGCTTCAGCACAATTTCGGCGATACAGCCACACTGCTGGGGCAAGCGTTGCAGCTTGACTAGCGGGGTGTGACCTATAACTTCAGTAATGTCACTATGGATGGGCATAAGGTTCAGCCTTTTACTTGGCAGTTTCTTATCATCTCAGGTGCGTTAAATCAGAGTTTGAAAATCTCAAGGCTTTCGTAGAGATCGGCAATTTTAAGATGCCAGTGCGCCACTCCAGTTTTGGCTATGGCGATCACTATTGTCCTATGCGCGCTGGCCACAGCTATGGATCGGCCTAATGACCCTCGGCTCAATGACCCTTGGCCCAATGTTAAAGTGAAGCCACATCAACGGGTTCAGGAGCTGGTCCCATGACCCATCAACCCGGTACCCTGATTCACTACTCTGAGTCCGATAGCGCCTTGTCAGCGATCTAGCTTCCTAAATCCCCCATTCTGGGGGACTCGGGCTATGGTTATTAACCCAGGATTAGATTTGGGGACAATCCTATGCAGCGGACTCGTCTGGCTACCCTCGTGGACACCCTAGCCAACCAATTTGGGCGGTGGGTGTTTAATCCCTGGCGGCGGCTGTCGTTGGTGATTATTGGTCTGCTGTTTGGCAACTTTTTTGGCATTGCGATCGCATCTATTGCGGGCCAAACAGCAGACCTAGACGTAGTCGTATCAGCCTTTTTACTAGCGGCAGTGGAAATCACAAGCTGGATCGTCTATCGCCGCCCTCGACCTAAGGAAGGCCAATCGAGTTTGCTTCTGGAGGTTTTGAATGCCTTCAAGATTGGCATCACCTACGCCCTGTTTGTAGAAGCCTTCAAACTGGGTAGTTAGGTGAGTTGGAAGCAGAAAGCCGTAGGATGTTTGCCCAGTGGGCTGGGGTTGAATTTTGAGGGTCTTCGACCCGTCAAAATTTTCCTGCCGGAACACTAGTACCGCAGGGCGTAAATCAGCCCACTATCGTGGCACCAGCCCAACCTTTTCCGAAGCCCTAGCCCCCTGGGAGAGGGCTAGGGCTTCGGCGTGAGCTCAGCCGAACGGTGAGGGGCCGAGGTGTACCACGATGAAACAGTCAGAGTATTTGCGCCGCCCGATACTAGTGGCCAGTTACTCCCAGTCCCTAGGCTCCCTGACGCTATAGGGTGGCGGTGGCCAACTCATCTCGCTGGGGGTGGAGGGCTTGACCCGATTGCAGGGTCGTGTAGAGGCGGTTCAGCGCATTCAAGTACGCCTGGGTAGAGGCCACGACGATGTCAGTATTGGCGGCATGGCCGGAGAAGACCTGATTTTCGTGGCGCACCCGAATGGTCACCTCGCCCATGGCATCAATGCCTGCGGTGACGGACTGTACCGAAAACTCGATCAGCTCATTGGGAATATTCACCACCCGGTTCACTGCCTTATACACCGCATCCACGGGACCAGTCCCGGTGGCGGCGTCGGTCAACTCCTGGCCCTCGGGGGTACGGAGGGTGACCGTGGCCGTCGGGCAGGAATGATCACCACAGGAAACCTGGACCAGCTCTAGATGGAAATGCTCGGGAGCCTGTTGGGTTTCATCGTTGACAAGGGCCAAAATGTCCCAGTCAGTGACAGTCTTTTTCTTATCCGCCAAATCTTTGAACCGGACAAAGGCGCGATTGAGATCCTGGTCCCCCAGGTCATGACCCAATTCCTTCAGGCGGCTGCGGAAGGCATTGCGGCCCGAGTGTTTGCCCAGCACAATCTGGTTTTTATTGAGGCCAATGGACTCGGCATCCATGATCTCGTAGGTGAGTTTGTTCTTCAGCACCCCGTCTTGGTGAATGCCGGACTCGTGGGCAAAGGCGTTGGCTCCGACGATGGCCTTGTTGGGCTGGACAAACATCCCGGTCAGGTTGGACACCAGGCGGGAGGTTTGGTAGATCTCCTGGGTATTGATGTGGGTCAAGGGGGCGTCTGATTCTACGGGACGCCCGAGGAAGGGGTTGTAGTAGCTGCGGCGCACATGCATGGCCATGACCAACTCTTCTAGGGCGGCATTTCCGGCCCGTTCGCCGATGCCGTTGATGGTGCATTCCAACTGTCGGGCACCGTTTTTCACCGCCTCTAGGAAGTTGGCGACGGCTAAACCCAGATCATTGTGGCCGTGGACGGAGATGATGGCTTGGTCAATGTTGGGCACGTTGTCGCGAATGCCGCGAATCATGGTGCCAAATTCGCTGGGGGTGAGGTAGCCGACGGTGTCGGGGATGTTGACGGTGGTGGCTCCTGCCGCGATCGCGGCCTCTAGCACCTGATGCATAAAGGCAGGATCGGATCGGCCCGCATCCTCAGGGGAGAATTCCACATCGTCGGTGAAGGTCTTGGCATAGGCCACCATTTCCTTCGTAATGGCCAACACCTCTTCCCGATTCTTGCGCAGTTTGTACTGCATGTGAATGTCAGAGGTGGCGATGAAGGTATGGATGCGGCCCTTGGCAGCCGGTGCGATCGCATTTCCAGCGGCTTCAATATCCTGCTTGGTGGCGCGGGCAAGACCACAGATTACTGGGCCATCTTCAGTCCCCACCTGGTCGGCGATTTTCTGCACCGCCTCGAAGTCACCAGGGCTCGCGAAGGGAAAACCCGCTTCAATGATGTCTACCCCAAGTCGAGCCAGTTGCCGTGCGATCGTGAGCTTTTCATCCACATTTAGGGTGGCACCGGGGGACTGTTCCCCATCACGCAATGTGGTGTCAAAGATTAGGATGCGGTCTGGCTGCGACAGGTTACTCATCGGAATTCACATGGAATAAAGAACTGAGGAAGACAAAATTGTATCGACAGCAACCATTCTAGTTGCCTAACCCGGTGTTGGTACGGATTAGGGCACCAGATACTTGAGGGTTTGGTGACCTAAGGTTAGAAAATCCCCTTCAGAAACGCCCCAGCCTGAGAAACAGGCCCACCTGAGGGCAATTCAGGCAGTGTCGCCCAGGAGAAGAGCAATTCCGATCTCCCCCCTTGGCAAGGGGAGACTAAGGGGGTGATGCCGGGTGTAATCAGCACTCCCCACTCGGATCCAGACTGTATCTGGATCCAAGCCCGATAAAAATCCTACGGATTCTGGGATGAGATCACTGAAGAAAGAAAAATATCTTTGACCTGCCCTTAACGTGGGGAACGCCCAGCCTTAAAGGTTATGTGTCTCCCAAACTGTACAGACTGAACACCAAGACCGGGTCAACCCTTTTAGGATTCATGGTTAACACTAGAGAATCGCAAGATTTATTCCCCAGACCCCAGGAATTCTCTGGCATTTGGGCAGGGCCATCTACCCCGGCCATCCCCATTGAGCAACGAACTGTGCAGCGACGCTTTTGGACTGAAATACCCCCGCTGGTCTGTCTTGTATCTACCCCCATTAGCCCCGGCTTGAGGGTAGCCCAGGGCGTGAGAGTTCGGCGTGAGAGTTCGGCGTGAGCTCAGTCGAACCCTCAACCGAACGGTGAGGGCCAACAGGGTGCGTTATTTCTGCCAGCAAGTACTAGTACAGTAGGGCGTAAATCGGCTCACTATTGTCGCGTCAGCCCAACATTTTCTGGTCCCCTCTCCCATTGGGAGAGGGCTAGGGTGAGGGGCCGAGGTGTACCACGATAGAACGGTTAGGATATTGACGCCGCAGAGTACTAGTTGATTTTGGGCTGAGTCAGGTTTTTCGCGATTTTTTCGCGATCGCAGCGCTTGTCATTGTCACTAGGGGGCGGGATCTGATGCCAGTTTAGGCAGAGTTCTGTAACTGCGGTGGCAGGCTTCAGGGGAAAATCTTCCCCTGATCTGCGGTGAGGGGTCAGAAGATGCACCGTGCTCCCTGGGCAGTATCGATCCTAAATGTCTCGGGCGACCTCAGTTTTGCGGGTTAGTTTTGCGGGTTAATTGTCGTGTTTTTGGGGAGGACTGGGGGCCTGTAGAGCGCCACCGCTATCGGCATGGATAAATCGTCAGTAGATATTCTATGGGTCATTGTTTGCGCCAGCCTAGTGTTCCTGATGCAAGCTGGGTTTCTGTGCCTAGAGGCAGGCTCCACCCGCAGTAAAAACACCATTAACGTCGTCATCAAAAATATCTCCGATGCCGGAGTGTCAGTTCTCTTCTTCTGGCTCTTTGGCTATGGCCTCATGTTTGGCGCTACCCACCTGGGCTGGTGGGGCACCACCAGAATGGCTCCAGAAGTGGGGCAGGGGGAGGTCTGGCCCGTGGCCTTTTTCCTATTCCAGGCCATGTTTTGCAGCACCGCCGTCACCATCGTGTCGGGAGCCGTCGCAGAGCGGATGCGGTTCAACATGTATCTCGCGATCGCGCTTTTGGTATCGGGCCTAATCTATCCCATCTTTGGCCATTGGGCCTGGAACGGTCTCGACAGCAGCCATAGTTTCGGCTGGTTAGGGGCCATAGGCTTCGTGGACTTTGCCGGATCCACCGTAGTCCACAGCGTGGGGGGCTGGGTGTCCCTAGCCGCCGTGATCATCGTCGGTCCCCGCATTGGCCGCTTTTCCCCCAAACGGCGACGGCCCCTCATGGTGGGCTACGACCTCCCCTTAGCTCTACTGGGAGCCCTACTGCTATGGGTGGGCTGGTTCGGTTTCAACGGTGGCAGCGTCCTCGCCCTCAATGACCAAGTACCAGGAATCATCGTCAACACCCTCCTCGCAGGGTCAGCGGGGTTGGTGACACCAATTGTGCTGAACCTTGGACGGCATCGACTGGTGCCCGTCACCGCCGTCATGAACGGTTCACTAGCAGGGTTAGTGGCCATCACCGCCAACTGCCATGTCGTGACAGCAGGAGCATCCATCCTGATTGGAGCCATTGGCAGCCTGTGGATGTTGGCCGCAGAACGGCTACTAGAACGCCTCCACATTGACGATGCCGTGGGAGCCATTCCCGTCCACCTCAGCGCCGGCATCTGGGGCACCTTGGCAGTGGCCATCTTTGGCGATCTCGACCTGATCGGCACTGGGCTCAGCCGTCCTGCCCAACTCGGGACACAGATTCTAGGCATCGGTATGTGTGGAGTCTGGGCCTTTGGCTTCACCTACCTGGTGCTATGGCAGGTCAACCGGCGCTGGCCCCTGCGAGTCCGTCGCAAACATGAGCACATCGGCCTGAACATAGCGGAGCACGGAGCTGTTAGTGACCTAGTGGATCTGTTCAATACCATGCGTCGCCAAGAGCGCACGGGGGATCTGAGCCTGCGAGTACCCGTGGAATTGTTTACCCCGGTAGGCCAGATTGCGGCCCGCTACAACCGCGTCATTGCCGCCCTAGAGCAGGCCCTAGCCCGTACCGACGTGATCGTGGAAAAGGCGATTGAGGCCATCGTCACCGTCTCCCAGCAAGATCTACGGATTCGTTCCGCTAACCCCGCCGTCGCCAAGATCTTTGGCCAGTCGGATCAACAGGTGCAAAACCAGCCCTTAATCACCCTAATCGGCCTAGAATTCGCCGATGGAGAGGAGGAGGAGGCATCGATGCTGCGCGATTTCCTGATCCAGGCCAGTACCGACGGTAGTCCCTATGAAATTTTGGGACGTCGCCGCAGCGGCAGCACCTTTCCTATTGAAGTCACAGTGGCCCGCCTACGCACGGGGCGGGAAAACTGCTACACCCTGATTCTGCGGGACATTACCCTACGGAAACAGGCAGAGGAAGCCCTGCAAGAGGCAGAGGCCAAGGATCTCAAAACCCGCCAGTTAGAAAAGACTCTGAAGGAACTGCAACAAACCCAAATTCAGCTCATCCACAGCGAAAAGATGTCCAGCCTGGGGCAGTTGGTAGCGGGGGTTGCCCACGAGATCAATAACCCCATCAACTTTATCTATGGCAACCTCAGCTATGTAGAGGACTACTTCAAGGACTTGATAGATCTGGTCAATGGCTACCGCGCCGAACTGGTGAACGTCCCCCCCCGGTTGCAATCCAAAACCAAGGCAGTGGATGTGGAATATCTATTGCAGGACTTGCCGAAAATCCTGACATCGATGCGGGGTGGGGCTGAGCGGATTACCGAAATTGTCAAATCCCTACGGGACTTCTCCCACGTGGGGGGCGCAGATCTCAAACAGGTCGATATCCATCAAGGATTAGACAGCACCCTCACCATCCTTGGGGGGCGGCTCAAGGCCAAGGGCAAACAGGTGGAGATTCAAGTGCTGCGAGACTATGGTGATTTGCCCAAGGTGGACTGTTATGTGGGACAACTCAACCAAGTGTTTATGAACCTACTGACCAATGCCATCGACGCCCTAGAGGAAAAGATGGAGTCTTACCCCAGCCGCCCCGATGGGGAACTGGTGGATGAAGCGGGCAAGGTCTTTGTTCCCCAAATTATTCTGCGGACGGAAACGCTGGAGGAGGAGCGAGTCCGCATTCATGTGACGGATAATGGTGTTGGTATTCCCGATCATGTGCAGCGGCGAATGCTAGACCCTTTCTTTACCACCAAGCCAGTGGGCAAGGGCACGGGCTTGGGGATGGCCATCAGCTACCAAATCGTTGTCGATCGCCATCAAGGTCACCTCCAGTGCCTCTCTACGCCGGGGCAGGGCACCCGGTTTGTCATCGAGATTCCGGTGGAACAGCCGGTCACGGCCCCGGCCATGGCTTAAAAGGAGATAGAGAGCAGATCTGCGCAGAGCATTTACGTCGGCCTAGGGGCTAGGCTAGATGCGCCCGGTCTTCCCCCCTTTCCCCATGAAGAAACGTGTCACCCTTACTTTCCCTAAACGCTCCATTCACCAACCCATCACCTATCGGCTGGCCAAGGATTTTAATGTAGCGGCCAATATTATCCGCGCCCAGGTAGCCCCCAATCAGATCGGTAAGCTGGTGGTGGAACTGTCGGGGGATATTGACCAGTTAGGGGAGGCGATAGAGTGGTTACAAGACCAAGACATCAATGTCTCCCAAGCCAGTCGAGAAATTTTGATCGATGAGGAGGTCTGTGTGCACTGCGGTCTCTGCACCGGAGTCTGCCCCTCGCAGGCCCTGAGTCTAGACCCAGAGAGCTTTCGCCTTACCTTTGCGCGATCGCGCTGCATTGTCTGTGAGCAGTGCATTCCCACCTGCCCCGTACAGGCCATTTCCACCAACCTTTGAAGGAACGCGGGAGACTTCCATGCAACGGGTAAATCGGGACAAAATCCGATCCTTTTGGCTGTCTTGGAGTTTGCTGATCCTGGCCTATGGCACCTATGGCCAGCTTCTGCACGGGGTTGGGGCCGAGCAACTTGTGTGGGTCGTGAGTCTGATCTTTGTCGTGGTGAAGGCGGGCATCTTTACCCTCCTCTGGCATCCCACTCGTCGGTTTGTTCTACTGGGCTTTCAGTCCGACATCGGTTATTTGGTCATGGCCCTAATGCTGGCATCCCTGGTGGTGCTGGCGGTGGTGCAGTTTCGAGCCTTTATCTATGTTGTGGTGCTGGTGGCTACCACAATCCTGGTGCGGATCGACTGTCTAACCAAGCAATTGGGGGACCGCCTCACCTTTCTGGCCCTATTGGGTCTTCCCCTGGTGGGGATGGGGCTAAGTTGGCTTTTAAACCAACTGATTATTGAGGTCTCAACGTAAGCCGAGACAATATTGGTTCCGAGGAAATTGGTTCCGAGGAATTCAGGAGCCAGGAGCTTTGTCCCGCTTTGAGTTGAGACCTACCTTAAGCACCGTTCTGCCCCGTGGATGCCTGAAGTATCAGCCATCCACGGGCTATGAAGCCATCTCTGTAGGAACAGCAGTGGCTTCCATGAGGGCAATGACTTGGTCATTGGGCTTGGGGCGATAGCCACCCCGATGGTACTGGTCAAGGTGCCGAAAGAGGGCCACCGGAGCCACAACCCGGCAGCTAAAGAACTCCACCAGAACCGATTCATCCTCTAATACTTTGACCTTGGGGGATAAATCCTGGGGAACTTTACTACGCCACTGCCAAGTTTGCCGACTGGGGACACGATCGATCAGGCGGTGCTGACTCCAGCGACGTAGGTTCCCAGTACGGCCCAGTTCTTTGAACTCTCGGATGAGCAGTGAGGTGGCAATGTAAGAGGCAGGGCTACCGTTGCCCACGATACCGTCCATCACGTGACCCAGGGCTCCCTTGGGGTGGGGCGGGGTGCTGCTGCCAATATCCTCTAGGGCCGCTTCTAGGTGGGCGGTGGTGCTGAGCAGTTCCGGGAGCGCCCAGGTTACGCCCAGCCCCCCCTCGGGGCGGCGCTGGAGGTAGGTCACCAAGCGGATTCCCGGCTTGATACTGAGTCCCGGCAGTTTATACAGAACGGCAGCGGGATCCATGGTGCTGATAAACCACCGCCCTTCGCTGTTGGGGGCTGGAATGGTTTCTTCGGCAAAACTACCGGCGCGAAAGAGATCCCCTAGGGTATCTAGAGAGTCGGGCTCCGGTGGTTCCCCCGCAATCGCACCATTGTTGTCTGCTGCGGGCTGCTGTTCCGATAGGGGCAGCACTAATTTCTTGCGAATATGCTGACTAACCTTTTGAACCGCATCTAGGGAGAACGTTTGCAGAGCCATGGGATAGGGGCAACGGTGAGGGCGGATCTATTTCTTAGTAATCCCCCGGTTGTGGATTGGATAGCATTTGTTTTCGTTCCGTAAAGTAAGGAACCGGGTCTAAAGAATACCGTTTACCCAGCCTCCCTGCTGATGGGATTGGTGGGCAAGGTCCATGAGTCCTTGGGAATAGACTCCTTCCCTAATACTGGGGGCAGTGGCCTTACCCCGGTCAATATCACTGAGCCAGTGATCAACGACTCGAATGAAGGGGGCCAAGCGACCATCCTCGTAGGTTTTGGGAAAGGCAAGGTCGGCGGGGATCTCCAAGACACTAAGGTCTTTCCCCGCTTCAGTGCCATAGAGCTGAAAGCCATGGACGTAGTCCTTGAGGTTATCGCTACCTAGGACCAGTGTGCCGCGATCGCCATAGACTTCCACCCAATGCCCTCGACCACCATAGGCAACAGAACTAATGGTGATCTGGCAGGGGGTCCCGTCCAGCAGTTCCAGCATCAGGGTACAGGTGTCATCCGCATCCACGGGCTTGAGTCCCCCAGTCTCTGGGTCGGGCCGCTGGGGAATGGCGGTGGTGAGCTGGGCACAGAGGCGCTTTACGGGGCCAAACAACCAGGCGATGTAGTCGAAGGTATGGGAGGCAAAGGCTCCTAAAGCTCCCCCCCCTTGGGCCTTCACGGAATACCAACTCCAGGGCCGCTGGGGATCGGCTCGACCCGGCACCATCCAATCCACTTTAATCAGACGCTTTTGGCCCACATAACCTTGGTCCAGTAGGGCGGCAAGGTGCTGCCAGGGGGGGACAAAGCGAAATTCAAAGTCTAGGGTGACGATGCGCTGCTGCTGCGTGGCCAGGGTTTGAATCTGCTGGGCCTCTGTTAGGGAAAGGGCGGTGGGCTTTTCTAGCAGCAGGTGTTTATCGGCCTGGAGGATGGCGGTAGCCATCGTCTGGTGGGTGAAGGGGGGGGTGGCCAGAGTAACGGCATCTACCTCTGGTAGAGCCAAGAGTGCTTCCAGACTATCGCAGGCATGGGGAATCTGGTGGGCAGATGCGATCGCACGGGCTTTCTCTAAATGGCGATGGTAGACCGCCACCACGTCAGTACGGTGGTGGGCTTGCAACCCTGGAATATGTATCTTTTGCCCAAACCCCGTACCCACGACGGCGACGCCCAGCGATGAAGCTGCCATGGCCGATCCTCCTTTGCTATGCCCATGCCCTCCCAGGGTAATGGGTTAAGAGAACCGCCCACAACTACCCAAGGGACTACCATGTATCTACCTTGTATACATAAGTCCTGAAACCCTTGCGGACAGGGCTTGCCTCACCCTTTCCTGCGGAGTGCTTCGTGAACGGGACGCGCAGTAGACGCGAAGCGGCTTCTCGAAGAGTAGCTTTACATCCCCCTTTCTTGAATGCCGTTAGGCTATCCCCGTCTCCCGTTGGCTTCGACTCCGCTCAGCCAACGGGAGATGGGGCCGGAAAGAAAAGGGCGTGCCGATCTCTCCCCTTGGCAAGGGGGGATTAAGGGGGATCATGCAGGTATTGGGGTGTACGGCTAGCACAGCGGTGGTCTGACCGGGTTACAGCCGCAGACTGGAAAAATGAGGGAGAAACGGGCATGGCAAGATTTGTTCTAACCCATAGCAATGGCTATGCCACCGCCCTGGACTGGTCAAAGCGCTTTGGCCATCACATCGTTACCCCATCCCAGATGGCGGCTAGGGCACTGCATGCGCCCCACCAGGCGCTTCATCGGTTGGCGATCAAGGCCGTAGAATCTGGGGGGCAGAAAATCGCCTCTGACCGCACCGTTCAACGGCTGTTTCGTCAGGTGGTGCAAGAGATTATGCAGCCGGTGGATGGGCTGGGTACGGCGAGGGTTTGGCTGTCGGGGGTGCGATCGCACCTGCAAAGCAGCCCCAATCTCTCTGGGGTGACTGGGGGATCTCCCCGCACTGCCCAGCTTCTCGACGTAGCCAGAGCCTATCAAAATGCCTTGCTTGAGGAAGGGTTCATCGATGGGGCAGAGCTCTACTGGCGAGCTGCCGATAGGGACGTTACGCCCCAGCCGGTGTTCATTTACGGCTACTTTCAGCCCCGACCCGATGAACTGGCCTGGATCAATGCCCTAGCCGCTGACGAGAGTGCCCTGGTCTTGCCCGTAGCGAATTTGCCGCTGTTTGGGGATAGTCAAGCCTCGGTGGAATGGCTGGTAAAGCAGGGTTGGCAAGTCATGGATGAAGCCGATCAGAGCCAGAGTCTAGGGGAATCCCTGAGTCAGGTTTTCTGCGCCATCAGAACCCCAGCTTCCAGAGACCGGGTTTCTAAGCTAATGTCTGCCGAACCCGACGACACCCACCGCCAGCAACCCGGTCTCTCTGTGGCCCCGATCGCCCATGCCTACAGCACCCAGGAAGCAGAGGCGCGGGGAACCCTGGCCCAAGTTAAAGCACTGCTCAACAGCGGCACCCCGGCCCGCGACATCGCCATCGTCGCCAGGGACGAAGTTGCCTATGGCCCCAAGCTGATTGATATTGCTTGGGAATACGGCCTACCCCTGCGGGCGCTTTACCAGACTCCGCTACTGAGCACCCGCTTGGGAGTCTGGCTGAGCTTGCTGATGGAGGTGCTAGACACCAAGTTTCCCTTTGAGGCAACAGCCCGGTTACTCAGCCATCCCTTAGCCAGCAACCCCGATCGCGACTTTTGGGCCACGGTGCGGCGACAGCATCCCCAGGGCTTCGCCCCCTGGAAAACCCTGGCCCAAGACCACCTTGATCTGGATCTCGACCTCCTGGCCCAGATTAACCAAGTCCGCCGCCGCGACACCTGGGTAGAGCTGTGGCAGCGCATTCTGGGACGGTTTGACCTGCGCCGCCGCTGCGCCCGCTGGGCCAGAGAGATTGTCGCCTTTAACACCCTCGGCAATGCCTTGGCGGAACTGGCTAAACCCGAAGCAGAGATCCTTCCCTGGGACGACTTTCGCCAGGAGTTGCGGGATTTGCTAGACCGTTTGACCGTACCCGCCCAGCCTGGTCGCGGCGGTGTTGAGCTGCACAGTCCCGCTGCGGTCGCGGGAGCCCGGTACAGCCACGTTTTTGTCATTGGTATGGCCGAGGGGGTGCTGCCCGCCCCCATTGACAACCACCCCCTGCTGGATTTCTTTGAGCGCCAGCAGCTCCGCAGCCAGGGCATGGTTCTGCCTAGCGCTGCGGAGCTGGCGCGGCGAGAATCCCTGGGGTTCTACTTTTTGCTGCAAACGGTGACGGTGGCGGTGGTGTTTTCCTATGGGCAGCTCAAAGATCGTCAGGAGCGCCTGCCTAGCCCTTACCTGGATCAACTGGGTCTGGAGCTGAGTGAACCGCCTGGGGCCGCGATCGCGAGTCCCGAAGAACTGCGCCGGGTCAGCCTGCGCCACCCCGCCTCGCCCGAAGATGCGGTATTGCCCCATGCCGCCCATGCCCTCAGGGTTGAGCAAGATCGAGAAGGCTCTGGCCTTGCCAATGAGTACGACGGCGTGGTGGGCATTCCCTTTGACTATGCTGACTGGCCTTTTAGCGTGTCGCAGTTGCGGAACCTGGGCCAATGCCCCTTTAAGTGGTTTGCCGATAAGCTGCTGAAGCTGGGGCCACCGGAAGAAATTGAGGAAGATCTCAGCCCCAGCCAGATTGGACAGCTTTATCACCGTGTGTTGGAGCTGGTTTTGACCCAGCTTCAGGAGAATCCAGCCCTGGAGCTAGCTGATCCGGTGGTGTTGCAGGAAGCCTTTGCGATCGCAGAATCCGAAATCATCCCCCCTAACCTGCCCGCCTGGGAGCTACGCCGCGACGAGCACCTGCGGATCCTCGCCCTGACGCTGCAAGACCCCAGCTTTTTACCCACTGGGGCAGCCCCCGTTTTGCTGGAGGGCGATTTTGCCGGGGAGTGGTACGACCTGAAGGTGCGGGGTCGCATCGACCGGATTGACCGCACCGAGGCGGGGCTGGTGCTGATTGACTACAAAACCGGAAAAAGTCGCCCCACCGGGATCAAAGACCACACCGGCAAAGCCTGTATCGACCTCCAGCTACCGCTTTACCAGGAAGCCGCTGGGCCAGCCCTATTTCCTGGTGAGTCTGTATCGACGGCCTACTACTATTCCATTCGCGGCAGGCAAAAGATTGCCCTTTCCTCCAAGGCCCCCCAGCACCAGCTACCCGATGCCATCGATCGCTGCAAGTCCCATTTAGAGACGGGGCACTATCCGGTACAGCCTGACACCGACCAATCGGCCTGTGTCTACTGCGATTTTGATGCTCTGTGTCGCCAGGGCGATCGGCTGAGTCGTAAGGAGATTACCCATGGGACTGACTGAACAGCAAGAACGCGCCGCCCACAGTCCTGGCAGTGTTGCTGTCACCGCCGGAGCGGGCACCGGCAAAACCCACATGCTCTCCGAGCGCTATCGGTACTTTTTGCAGCAGGGCTTTTCGCCCCTACAAATTGTGGCGGTCACCTTTACCGAAAAAGCGGCAGCGGAACTGCGATCGCGCATCCGCGCCACCATCGCTGCCGACCTGGGCCATAGCCCCGACCTGCTGGCCGAGCTGGAAGCCGCCCAAATCAGCACCTTCCACGCCCTGGCCGCCCGTATCTGCCGCGAACACTACGACACAGCCCATGTGCCCCCCGACTTTGCCGTGCAGGATGAGCTAGAAAGTCCTCTCTGGCAGGCCGATGTCTTTGCCGATGCCCTAGCCCAACTGCCCAGCCCCTTCTACTTGGGCATTCCCTACTCTCTGATGCGAGAGGTGCTGGGGAGTTTGCTGAAGGATCCCCTCAGCGCAGCCCAGGCCCTAGAGAAAGGCCGCGACGATTGGCTGCCTTGGGTAGACCGGATTCGTCTACAAGCCCTAGAGACCTTTCTGTCTGACCCCATCTGGCTCAGCAGCAAACAGATCCTGCAAGCCTATGCCGCCCCCGGCGACAAGCTGGAGGAGCATCGGTTGGCGGCATTGGGCGCGATCTCATCCCTAGAGCAAGGTCACGACCTCGCCCCGGCGCTAGCTGCCCTCACTGGTCTCAAAATCAACGTCGGCAGTCAGAAAAACTGGGGCGGCAAAGAAGCCCTCGCCGAGGTAAAAAGGGCGCTCTCAACCCTGCGCGACCTAGCGCGGGAGGCCATAAAAACGGGCCTGATCGCCCTGGAGCCCAACGACTTTGACGACCAGACCGATGCCCTGCTCCCCAACCTGCGCGGAGCCTTTGCCTGGGTGCGAGACTTTCTCCAAGAGGCCAAATACCAGCAGCGGGTTTTGGATTTCAACGATCTAGAAATCCACGCCCTGCAAGCTCTGGCAGACCCAGCGGTGCAGCACTACTACGCCCAGCGCTGGCAGGTGTTTCTGATTGACGAGTTTCAAGACACCAACCCCACCCAGGGGCAGCTCTTAGCACAGCTCACCGCCAACGCCACCCTCACCATCGTCGGCGATGTCAAACAGTCGATCTACGGCTTCCGGCGGGCGGATGTGCGGGTTTTCCAAGACTGGCAGGCCCGCATTCACACCAGCGATGCCCCCATCGAACTCAGCACCAGCTTTCGCACCCATCAAGCCCTGATCAATCAAATCAACCAGGTGTTTGCCCCCGTTCTCGCTGACCTCCACCAGCCCCTGGATGCCCATCGCCAGGAAACCCTAGCGCCCACTCCAGAAATTCAGCTCTACACCGTAACGGTGGATGATGGCTACAAAGATGATAAAAGCATCGACACCACTGCTGAACCCTGCCGCCGTGTAGAGGCCCAGAAAATTGCCGACCTGGTTAAGTCGATGCTGGATGACAAAATTTTGGTGCAGGACAAACCCAGTAACAGTCTGCGACCGATCCGCTACGGTGACATCGCGGTTCTGTCGCGTACCTGGGGGCCACTGGAGCTGTATGGAACTGCGATCGCAGCCCGAGACATTCCTATTTTGCAGGCTGGGGGGGGCAACCTGCTCGACACCCGCGAAGCCAAAGATGCCTGGGCGATGCTGCGGTTTTTGGCCGACCCCACCGATAGCTTGGCCCTAGCGGCGGTGCTGCGCAGCCCCTTCTTTGCGGTTAGCGACACCATCCTCTACGCCTTGGCCCAGTCCTTGCCTGAGAAAATCACCTGGTGGAAATACCTGGGCACCAGTACCGATCCTGCTCTGATCCGTCCTCGGGACATTTTGGCTGAGCTGCTGCTGGCCCGCCGCACCGAAGCGCCGACCCGGTTGCTGCAACTGTGCGATCGCAGTACGGGCTATACCGCCGTCATCGCCAACCTGCCCGGTGCCGATCGCCGACTGGCGGACTGGCAGGGCTTTGGGGAACTGGTGCGATCGCTGGAAGCAGGCAGCTTCGACGTGCTGGCCGTCATCCGTCGCCTCCAGCGCCTTCAGGCGGCGGAAGTCAGCATTCCTCGCCCTGCCTTGGCCGGGGGCGATGCCGTCAGCCTAATGACGATCCACGGTGCCAAGGGGCTGGAGTGGCCGGTGGTAATCGTGCCCGACCTGGCCCGCCAGTCTCCCCCAGACTCGCCCCTGGTGCGCTTTGATCCAGCCCTGGGGGTGGCCCTCAAGCTAGAAGATGAAGACGGCGAGCGGCAAAAGTCGGCCCTCTACACCCTGCTAGAGCAACGCCAAAAGGTCGATGAGCGAGAAGAGAGCAAACGGGTGCTCTATGTGGCCCTGACTCGGGCACGCGATCGCCTCATCCTCACCGCCGCCAAACCCGCTGGGGGTGGCCTCGACATTTTGCAACCTGGGCTAGAGGGGCTGATTACCCCATCCCCCATCCCCTTTGCGCCAGAACTGGCCCAGCCCGTTGCCCCGGTAGATCCAGCCATTCCCGATCTACCCGACCAGATCATGCTCTACCCCGCCAGGGCAGGTTTTGCCGAACTCCCCGTTACCGCTCTCAGCGACTACGCCATCTGTCCCCTGCGGTTTAAGTTTCGCTATGTGGATGGCCACCCCGGCTACACCAGCGGCGATGGTATTCCCAATCTGGCCATGGAAATCGGTCAGCTCACCCACAAAGCCCTGGAACTGGCCATTGACCAGGCCGAAACCCTGGCCCCCTACGCCCCCTACCTACCGCCAACTGCGATCGCAGAAGCGCTGTCCCTTGCCCAAGCCTTTCGCCACTCCCCGGTCTATGCCGCCCATCGGGCCGGGGCGACCCATTGGGAACACCCGGTTTCACTCACCCTAGGCGACCTCACCCTCAACGGCGTGGTGGATTTGGTGGGCGACGACTTTGTGCTGGATTTCAAAACTGACCAGGTGATGCATCCCGAACACCACCAGTTTCAGCTCTGGGCCTACAGCCGCGCCACGGGAAAACCTCAGGCCCATATCGCCTACCTGCGTCACGACTATCTGCATTCCCTGAGTTCCAGTACCCTACAGACCATTGACCAAGAAGCAAACGCCCTAGTGGAACGCCTAATGAGCGGCGACTTTACCCCCCAAGCTACCCAGCACAACTGCGGGATTTGCCCTTACAGAGAGGTGTGCAACGAGGCATTTGAGAGGGCAACCCCCTGATTGTGACAGTGCCGTTTTCAGCAACCACAGCCTCAAATTTGCAAGCATTCATCAATTAATTGATTGATTAATGTCCTCTCCTACAGAGGCAGCGGAATCTGTCATGGGGTTTCTATCAAATTAGAATTAGCTCGCCCGAATTAAGCAATCTTATCTAGCTCATTGGAGTTTAGACTAAGGCAAATTTTCTCCCTGAGGATAGGGAGAGAAGAAATAGCGATTTGAGGGCGATCGGAGAGCTAAGCGACCGTTTGCGACGTTTTTTTGGGTCGACTAGGGCGTTTTCTGACCGTGGGATAGCGAGGTTTGCGGTTACGGTTTTGACCTTTGGGCCACCCAGGGGACTTTCCACGGGGTTTGGGAGCCTGGGCGGGAGAGCCCAACCGGGCTAAAAGTGAGGCAATGGAATCAGCGACCCGTCCGGGGGTAAGGATAGGCAGCTTTTTCTGCCAGGGCAGAGGGGCATCCTGCACAAGGTCTCGGGCGAGCCAGAGTTGCCAGGTGGCCAAGGGCATCAGATCGCTCCAGCGCTCGGCGGCTTTGGGTTCACCGAGTTTGGGCACCATCCAGTGAAGGCGCTGCTTCAAGAATCGGTACCAGTGCTCTAGGGCAAAGCGTCGCAGGTAGCGTTGCCAGAGGTGCTCAAGGTCGGGCATCGTGTCGCCGACCCAGACTAACCACAAGGGGCGAATCGAGCGGGGCTGGCCGTCCTCACCAAGACGTTGAACCTGAATCAGGGTCATGGGATGCGGGGCGGCTTGGCGAAAATGCATCTGGTGCCAAGCGCGCACCCGCACAGCACCCAATTTCGGATCCACAACCGTCAGGTCTTGGTTAGGCTCTGGCCAGGTTGCGGGGTCATTAGGCTTGAAACAGTCGCCATGAACTCGGGGCCGTCCCCGACCTGAATAGGGGGGCGGGGCACCCCAGAGATTGCGGTTAGAGCGCAGACGCATCAGCTTGTCGGCCTTAATGTCCGCTGTTTTCAGCACAAAGCTGGCACAGCCATATTCGCTATCCCATAGGCTCAGCGGACGATGGGGTAAGGACTGGCACACTTGTCTGAGTTGAAAGGCGGCTAAGCTAATCGGGCTCTCCCAACTGGTGATCCGCTCATGGCGTAGGGGCAGCGCCCAACTGCCTTCGGCTTCAGGAACCCACGCTAAGGTGCTATACCCTTGACCTAGACTCACCGGACCTAAACTCCCGCCCCCATTGGCCTGATGCTCATGGGTGCGCTCCCGTAACCGTTTCGCCTCTGGCCGTGGCCATCCGGTATGGTCTCCCGCTAGCACAATCGGGCCATCGCTCGGGAGCTGCTCCAGATAGAGGCGCATCAGCCGTTGCCGTTGCGGGCGACTATCTTGCAGGGCCTCATAAGCACTCGGCCACTTTCGTCGAAATAGCGGGGACTGCGAGAGTTCCACAAAGCTAGAGAGATGACGGCTGGTCAGCACCGCATCAACGAGTTCAAAGGTTGCGTCGCGTGCCCGGCCCAGATACTTATGGGCGCGGTGCCGGAATCCATACAAGCTATCGTAAGTCATAGGCCGGTGCCGAGATGGGTTGTACTTTCTCAGCTTCGGCTAAAAAGCGGCCCGAGCCTTGCTCTGCCGCTTTTTTCTATGGCTTTAGTCTAAACTCCAGTAGCTCAGGAATATGCAGGGAATTGCCATCTAGAACCTTGATACTGTCAGAAACGTCGTTAATCTGAAGTTCTCTAATAAATCGCTTGATAAAGTAGCCAATGGCTTCTGCCATTAGCGTTTTCAGGGCTTTGGCATTGAGTCGGCGGTATCTCCAGCTTGGAAGGGCAAGCCCATGATTAGGACGATACAGAGCTGGGGCTACTAGCTACGGTGTACCCAGTGGCCAGGTTGTCTCCCTCCGGGAGCAAGCCCGATCAGCGGAGCGGGTACGTTATTTTCCTGTGAGTCCCTGGGCGGGTAATGGCAGCCCGATCGCCAGAAAATATCCCCCTGCATTCGGCTGCGGCCCCCTTCTCCCAGAAAAGGAGAAGGGGCTGGGGGATGTAGAGCTACTCTTCGAGAAGCCGCTTCACGTCTAGTACGCTTCCCGTTCGCGAAGCGCTCCGCAGGAAAAGGTGGGAGCAGGACTACAACGTAGTCAGGCCAGAACTTTGCGCTTAAGTTGGCACTAGTGACGGCTGTGCGCCCTCAGGGATGTCTGCACCCTTTGCAACCAGCCTCTAAAATCACTTTTCTCTTCACACTTCCTTTAAAATTTGGACTTAATACTGAGGAAGTCTTCATGACCCAGAATCCCATAATTCATAACCTGTGATTGCGAAGGATCTGCGATCTTCTGGCAACTTTGGGAATACTCTAAAATATGAATGATAGTATGAATCTTAGAGGGTGTCTGAAAAGCTGGAATGTAGGTATGAATTAGCACGTTAGTCGCCTTAACATGACTCGAATATTGGCCACATAAATCCATGCCTCAGCGGTCTCTGGTAGGCGCTCATAGTCTTTACTCAAGCGGCGGCAAAAAGTAAACCAGCCAAATGTGCGCTCCACCACCCACCGCTTGGGTAACAGCACAAATCCCTGCGCACAGTCGGGGCGCTTGATCACCTCAATCACCCATCGAAAGCGGTCCATGATCTCTTTCATGAAATCGTTACCGCTATATCCCCCATCAACCCAAATGACACACAGGCGAGTGAACCACTGACTAACCTGATGCATTTTTTCTAGCACCTTTCGTGCGCCATCCCGCTCAGGGAGACTCGCTGCGGTAACCACAACCATCAGCACTAAACCCATTGTGTCGACCACCACGTTTCGCTTCCGACCTTTGACCTTTTTGTTTGCATCGAAGCCGACCGACTCCGAAATGTAGACATCGCTGTTCACCGACTGACTATCCATCACCGCTGCACTGGGAGACGCTTCGCGCCCCTCCGTTAACCGCACCAACTCCCGCAATCGGTGATTGATGTGTTCCCACACCCCATCATTGCGCCATTGGCGAAAATAATGGTAGACCGTTTTGGCCTTCGGGAAATCATGGGGTAAGCACCGCCACTTGGTGCTATTGTCCAGAACGTACAGAATCGCATTGACCACTTCTCGCATATCCGTGCTCCGAGGTCGTCCACCAGGCTTCGCCGGAGGAATCAAGAGAGAGAGAATATCCCATTGTTCATCAGTCAAATCGGTGGGGTAGGATAATCGCATTGCCCTCAAAAACCCTATCAAGTGTACTTACTGACTGATAGAGTAGCGTTTTTGAGGGCCTTTCTACTTCTCAGACACCCTCTTAATCAGATCAGGTGGACACTGCTTAGTAAGAGGCTGTTTGAGAAGCATCCAATTCCATGCTGTTCGCGAAGCGACTCCGAAGGAGTAATGGAGCGATAGCGTAGTGAAGCATCTCGACGTGGAGGCTCAAAGCCTAGATTCTACGTTCCGCTTCGCCATCTTCGGAATAACCAATGTGACTTTTAAGGCATCCTCTAAAGCAACGTCAATTCCGTCGATACTGATCCCTTTTAATGTTGCAAGGATCCCACCCATAAAAACCTCAATAAAAAGCCTTGTCTAACGTCAATACTTACCTGCTTGAATGGCATTAATTTGGCGTTAATCATCGTTTTGGCCACTCAGACCGAGCAAGCGTAGCCCCAGGAAACCGTAGCCCTTGTGTAACAAGGTTTTAGAGTTCAATAGTTCAGACAAACTATCCATGGTGGGTCGTAGATGGCAGAAACAATGACAGGGGTCATTAATTTCAACTCCAGAAAAACAGCAAAATCCATGAAGAAGCAATTAAATCAGAGCCTACAGAGCACGTCACCAACTCACCCATTCTCTCCCAGAATGCTGACACGCTTGATTGTCGTAGGAAGCACTTTAGTTGTGGGAATTGCCGCTTACTTTAGCTATCAAGTAGGGCGAAACGCCATGCTCGAAAACCTAGAGCAAACCGCTTTCTTAAAGGTAAATCGCGGCGCTGATGAGATCGACAAATGGATTGCGATAAGAAAATCTGAAACAGAATCAATTGCACGATTGCCGATTAATCAAACGATGGATTGGCAAGCTATAGCGCCTTATTTTGAGGAGGAGAATCGTCGCCTGGATGGCTTTGAACCGTTACTTGGAATTATCGACGAAGAGGGGGAGTTCTTCAACCTGCTGAGAGGTCAGACAGATATTAACTTAAGGGATCGCCTGCACTTTAAGCGAGGCATGTCTGGTAAATCCACGGTCATGGATCCAATGCTTTCACGGGTTAACGGCAGGCATATTATTGTGTTCGCTGCACCGATTTGGTCGAAGCCGGGAGAGGATGGATTGCAAAAACCGATTGGTGTGATTAATGCTCCAATTGGGATTGAAAAGATTACGCAGATTGTGCAGAGACTTGAGTACGGTCGCGGCAGTTATGCATTTGCACTGAATTCCAAAGGCGAAGCGATCGCACATCCTAATTCAACCCTCATGTCTACAATCGAAAAGCCTGCGCCTAGCCTGGTAGAGTCTGAGGATTCAGGACTAGCGCTCATTGCCCAATCCATGGTGGAGAAGAAACAAGGAATTCAAAAGATCAAGATTGAAGGCATTAGCAAATACGTTGCTTTTCTGCCATTAAAAGAAGCTGATTGGTCGGTTGCATTGGTTATTCCACGTGAAAACATTGAATCCCAATTGCGGCTTCTGGATGGAGTTGCCATTGTTGCTCTTGTCCTTGCAGGAGCCCTGATCGGCGTGATGGTCTATGTCCAATCCTCAGAACAAGCGCAACTCAAACGCTCAAAGCTAGCTGCCGATGCCGCCAACCAGGCAAAGAGCGAATTCCTCGCCAACATGAGCCACGAACTGCGGACGCCCCTCAACGGTATTTTGGGCTACGCCCAAACTCTGGCACGCTCCAAATCCCTTAACAGTCAAGAGCGGCGTGGAGTAGACATTATCTACCAGTGTGGGCAACATCTGTTGACGCTGATCAATGATGTCCTCGACATCTCCAAAATTGAGGCGGGCCGTATGGAAATCCTGCCTGTAGATATCCACTTCCCCTCTTTCCTTCAGGGTATTGTGGAAATTTGCAGCATTCGCGCCGAAGAAAAAGGCAAGGCATTGACTTTCTCTATCAGCCTTCCGAAACCCTACCCCAAGGGGTGCTGGTAGATGAAAAGCGACTGCGCCAGATACTCATCAATCTGTTAGGCAATGCAGTCAAGTTCACGAAAACGGGCAGCGTCACCTTCTCCGTCGATATCACGGAGACGATTGCAATGGATGCCACGCCTCGCCATCGCATCCGGTTCCACGTCCAAGACACAGGGGTTGGGATTCAGCCCGACCAACTGGAGCAAATCTTCCAACCCTTTGAGCAGGTGGGTTCTGTGACCCAGCGCAAAGGGGGAACGGGGCTGGGGCTAGCCATCAGCCAAAAAATCGTCGAAAAGATGGGCGGCAAGATCCAGGTGCAAAGCCAACTGGGGATGGGCAGTGTCTTTTGGTTTGATCTGGAGGTGCCGGAGGCTAAGGAATGGGGCGCGATCGCCAAACGCACCGAATATGGCCTAATCACGGGCTATCAGGGAGAGCCCAAAACCATCCTCATCGCAGACGACAAATGGGAAAATCGCTCGGTCATTGCCAGCCTGCTCACGCCCTTGGGCTTCCAGGTGATTGAAGCCACCGATGGCAAAGCCGCCTTCGACAAGATTCTCTCAACGTCGGTCAATCTGTTGATTACTGACTTAGACATGCCAGAAATGGACGGCTATGAGCTGGTACAGCGGGTTCGTCAACAGCCGGAACTGAAATCGCTGGCGGTGATGGTGTCCTCAGCTAGCGTGTTTGATGCCGACCAGCAGCAAAGTCTGGAATCGGGAGCCGATGCCTTTATCCCGAAACCGGTGGAGGCGGAGGCATTATTTGACCAGTTGCAACGCCTCTTAGGGTTAACTTGGGCCTATGAAGATACCCCAGAGTCTTTACCCGGTGGAGCCGCAAGCGTATCCACAGCCAATGCAGCAAAGGCCAACGATCCCGAAAACTGGGCACTTCCCTCCGAGGAAATAGTGGCTATGCTCTATGACTTGGCCCTGCAGGGCAACTTAAAAGGAATCATGCAGCAAGCAGAGGCTCTCGCTTCTCAAGAGGCCGACCTAAAACCCTTTGCCCACCACCTGCAAACCCTGGCGCGCAGTTTCCAGGAAAAACAAATCCTCGTGTTCCTTCAGCAGTCTCAAGCCCGTAACGCCCTATGATCCTTGCTACTCAGCCCCCTGTTTCCTATCAGAACACCCCCTTCCAAAGCGCCATTCTGATCGTCGATGACAACCCCGCTAACCTTAGTGTGCTGTTCGACTGCCTCGACCAGGCTGGGTTTGAAGTGCTGGTGGCTCAGGATGGAGAAAGCGCCTTGCAAAAGGCGACCTATCGGGTACCCAATCTGGTGTTGTTGGATGTCATGATGCCAGGGATCGATGGGTTTGAAACCTGCCGTCGGCTCAAGGCCAATGCTTTGACCCAAGATATTCCCGTCATTTTTATGACGGCCCTGTCGGACACGAGCGATAAGGTGAAGGGGCTGTCGGTGGGGGCAGTGGACTACGTGACCAAACCCTTTCAACAGGAGGAGGTGCTTGCCCGTATTGCTGTTCACCTGCGAATTCAACACCTGACGCAAACCCTCGCCCAGCAAAATGAGCAGTTGCAGCAGGAGGTACGCGATCGCGAGGCGGCCCAACAGGCGCTCTACGTGGCCAACCAAGCGTTAGAACAAACGGTGGCAGAGCGCACCCGCGAACTGCAAGACACCATCGCTCAATTGCGTGACACCCTTCAAACCCTGAAGAATACGCAGATGCAGATGATTCAAGCGGAAAAGATGGCAGGTCTGGGTCAGTTGGTTGCGGGAATTGCCCACGAAATCAATAATCCGGTTAACTTCATTCACGGCAACTTGGCCCCTGCGAAGGAGTACCTCGATCGCTTGGTAGAACTCATCACGCTCTACCAACGTCATTACCCCCAGCCCAGTCCAGAAATCATCGCTTGGGCAGAGGAGAACGACCTGGAATTTGTTGCGGAGGATTTACCACGACTTCTGCGTTCCATGCAGGTTGGAGCGGAGCGCATTCGGGCGATTGTGGTGGCGCTGCGCAATTTCTCTCGTATGGATGAGGCAGAGCAGAAGGCCGTTGATATTCATGACGGCATCGACAGCACCCTGATGATTTTGCAGAATCGCATTAAGGGTCGTGGTGATCGCCCCAAAGTCGAAATCGTGAAGGACTATGGCCTCCTGCCCCCGGTGGAATGTTGCCCTGGCCCGCTAAACCAGGTGTTTATGAATTTACTGAGCAACGCGATCGATGCAGTAGAAGAGGCATACCCGAGCCTCCAAACCCAGCCGCGCATTACTATTCGCACAATGACGTCGGCAGACACGGTGCACATCACCATTACCGATAATGGACGAGGGGTTCCTCCCCATCTGCAAGTGCGTATCTTCGATCCCTTTTTCACAACAAAACCCATTGGCAAAGGAACGGGCATGGGCCTCTCGATCAGTCACCAAATTGTAACGGAGAACCATTGCGGCACTCTCCGGTGTGAGTCGGTCGAGGGAGAGGGGACAACGTTTCTCTTGACGCTGCCCATTCGACGGGGTGGGACATTTGCTGTACAGCCCTAAGGCGCGTGGATGATTAACCAGGAAACCTTTGCGAGCTAGGCATGACCATGCCCGCCCTACTGACTCAAGCTAGGGGCTGTAACCGCCCCATATAGAAGAGTCAAAAATGCGATCGCAACGCACATTTCAAAAACTAAAGATACATAAAGAATACAACCCAAAAATATTGTTTATCAATATCAGATTTCATCACCTAAGTATAATTATTTTGTAAGGAATATGAATTGGTAGCGCAGGCTCTTTATTCTCAGCACTGTAAGGGGTTTGCGTTTGTGACTCTATCAAGAATAGAGTCACAAATTCTGCAATTTTCCACATCGCTTCAAGGAGAATCTCATGGTTGCTACTATTACAGGCGTTTCTTTTTTGATCACGGTCCTTTATGACTGCAAAGAAACGATTGGAAAAATCAATCGTACTTGTGCAGAAAAGGGGTTGCCGCCAGCTTTTTATGTACTGCAAGACTCAAAATTGATTTCTGGAAATACAGATTACTGTTTCCAAGGATTTGGCATAAACATTGACTCGGTGCTGCCGCCAAAATTGAGTCTAACATTTTGGGTTCATTATCTGATTGATTCTGCTGCCCATGTTAGCCTTGGTAAGTTCGCTTGTCCGCTCAAAGTGTTAGACACCAGTGCTTTTGAGATGCTTAGGAGTCTAGAACGTGTTCCCTTTGCCGATCTTCAATTTAATGAAGCCAGCGATGATTTAGGTGATCTTCCATTTTTGGGACAACCTTCTGAAAGTGCCGAACAGTCCACAGACGTAGATCTAGAGGTGGAATCAGACCTAGACCAACCAGGGTATTTCGAGGAAAGTTTTGTTGAGGCAGAAAGAATTCCCGATCCGGAGAACTTTACCTTACGAGCGCTTCAAAATACAGTCTTAAAGATTTCTTCCATCCCCTCACCAGAGCTATCTGATGATGAAAAGGTCAATTTTAGTGCGCAGTCAACAGTTCCATTAGTCTCATTTGAAGACTCGAAAGATCATCTCAAGGTGACCTTAGCAAACACAACATTAGGTGGCCGTAAAACTTGGGTTGCCTATCGGGAACACGTTGAGATTCTAAAACCTGACGGTACCAGACTTGTTGGACAGTATAGAGTTGGTGATGCCCTTCCTAAGCAGGTGAATCTCTCGGTCCCTTGGTATAGTCAGCGAGATAACAAGTATCACCCCTCAAGTACCTGCAACGTCACTTGTGTAGCTATGATTTTGGCCTATTTTGGTGTTCGACCAAAATCTGATGTGCAACTTGAAGACCAGCTTTACTTAGAAGTTACAGAGGGTGGGCGTAACCATGGTGACAGACTGTTACACGAACAATTGAGTCAATTGATGAAAGACTATGGCCTGAGTACCAAGTTCTCAACCCAGACTTCCTGGCAGGAGATTAAGACTCATCTTGCCAATGGCAATCCCGTCATTATGAGTGGATACTTCACCAGCAGTGGCCATATTATCGTCCTACGAGGGTATGACGAGACTGGTTTTTGGGTTAACGATCCATGGGGCGAGTGGTTTACTAACGGCTATCAAAATAAATCAGGGGAGAACTTGCATTACTCCTACGCATTGTGTCGTCGCTGTAGCCGCAGTAATGATGTCACCTGGGCACACTTACCTGCCGATCCTAAGCGCACCTACCAGCTCCCAGTGTTGACCCAAGCCAATACTGTCCCCACTGAAGTGCCTGTTGCCTCTAGCTTGACGCCAGCAGAGCTTTCAAAGCGGGCATCCCAGGCAATTGTCAATGTTTTTGAGACAGGTAATGCCCTTGGAGACTATAGCTCTGTTGTATGTCATCGGCATGATCTAGGTGGGTTAACCTATGGGCGGTCGCAAACAACAATCAACAGTGGCAATCTGTACCTCTTAGTCAAGGCATATTGTGAGGCGGATGGGGCTGCGTTTGCAGATGAGCTACTTCCATATCTTGAGAAGCTAGCCAAAAAATCAGCAACACTGAAATGTGATTCTGGCAGCAGTGATCTCAGAGAAATCACGGTAATTCTCAGAAAAGCAGGGACTGATCCTGTAATGCGATCAACCCAGGATAACTTCTTTGATCGCGCCTATTGGACACCAGCGGTTAATGCTGCCAGAAATATCGGCATCCAAACAGCCTTGGGCAAAGCAGTGGTTTACGATAGCTTTATCCATGGCTCCTGGGGGGCAATGCGCGATCGGACCAATCAAAGCCATGGCACTGTCAGCCAAATTGGAGAAAAGGCTTGGGTTCAAGCCTATATCAAGACCCGTCGCCATTGGTTGGGGAACCACAGCAATCCACTGCTCAGAAATACGGTATATCGCATGGATGCTTTTAACCAACTCATCCAAGTCAGCAACTGGGATCTAGTATTGCCCTTCTCAGTGCGTGGATGTCGGATTGATCAGGCGGTGATGGAGAAAGGTGGTCATGGCCGAGCTGAACCCAGTAGTTTCCGAATACTGAGGCTAGTCGCACCGCATATGTCTGGAGAAGATGTACGACGAGTACAGCAGGCATTGAAAGATAAGGGCTACTTCTCACCAGAGGAAACGATTGATGGTATCTTCGGGCCTAACACTGAACGTAAGGTGAAAGCCTTTCAACAGAATCACCAGTTGAGAGTAGATGGCATTATCGGGCTACAAACTTGGAATGCATTGGGACTGTAGGGACTGTCGAAACTCTGAGTCAATGGGGCGAACCGATAGCCCGATTTAAATAAAGATCATCACGTGGGTATCTTGAATTGAGAATGCCCACGTGATTTTTTATCATTTAAGTAAGGTAAGTTAATGTCAGCGCGATAATGTTTGCTATGACAATGTGATCGTCGTCCACCATGGAAAAAATCTCCTTGGGTAATACATTCATCTGTCCGCTGTCCGCTCTCGTTTACGGTGACCAGCCAGCAGAGTACACTTCGTTCTGCCATATCTTTAACGTCTGAATTTAATAGGGTTCTCACGGGTTCTGCTCCTGTATGCTCAATGATCAGGTTTACCGGGCACGCACGACGGCATTGAACGCAACGTAACGTCTCAGGTGGCGTGCTCCGGTGCAACCGCTAGTTCGGCTGTCCGTGGGTACCTGGGTCTGGCTCGAGAAGGTACTCGTATGGAACTGCCTCTGTCAGCCACACTCCGTTTGCAGAGATATAGAATGAGAAGCCTGCACGCACCATTTCACCAGCCCGCACTTCCAAGACAATAACCTTGCCGTGCCGTTGTCCGACGCTTCGCGCAGTTCCACGGTCGTCAGACAGGTGCACATGATGTCGCTCGCCTTTCACCAGCCCGTGCAGTCTAATTCCCGGCAGGTGCCGTTCAGCCGTGCCATGGTAGAGCAGCTCGGGCGGCATTCGGGACTCATACCCGAGAGCAACGTCGATCGAGTGACCTTGGCTTGCCCGGATACGCAACCCATCGTCGCTAATGGCGAAGCGTTGCTTGTCGTTGTGTTCGACGACGTAGTCGAGCTCTGTCCTTGTAAATTCGGTGCCATGAGCCGCGCTCGCGGCGCGAAGCCAGTCGATGGCGACCCAGCCAGCGCTATCTAAATTGATGCCAATCTCGTCAGGCCGATGACGCAGCACGTAGCTCAGGAACTTGCTGATTTTCGTGTGTCGCTTGTCCAATCTGTGCTCGCCTCGTTAGCGCAAGGTAGTTGGGTAAGTTTGCAAACCGAGGCTTGCACCTATGCCGAAAGTGGGATGTGCCCTAGCCCCTAGTAAGATAAATATTCAGATGTTAGTCCATGATATAGCGATCCTGCATGAGCCTTGAGTAAGCCTCTTGCTCCGTGGGTTACGCTTCGCTTCACCCACGCTACGAAGGTCTTCAGAAATCAAATAGGATTGCTATATAGCCAAGCTCTTTGGCGATGCTAAGGAAGGGGCGATGTTGGCAATATCCCAGATGTTACCCATACCCCAATGGTTACAGACCGCAACGGTCTGATGTTCTCCATCTGCAACCTTACTATAAAGACTTGGCTGCTCAATCTACGATGGGAAGCCGAATGCAGAACTCAGTACCTTGTCCTACCTCTGAATGGACTTCCAATGCTCCACCGTGTTTGTCCACCACAATTTGATGGGCGATAGCCAGTCCTAATCCAGTGCCTTTGCCTGCATCTTTTGTGGTAAAGAGGTGGTCGAAGATACGGCACTTGATCTCAGGTGTCATCCCAGAGCCGTTGTCACGAATCCAAATTTCTATTCGGTTGGAATTTGGCACTACTGCGGTACTGATCTCAATTTTTTGAGGCTTAGCGCTTGACCCGGTAAAGGGGGAATGTTGAGCCGCCTCATCGAACACATCAATAGCATTCGCTAGGATGTTCATAAAGACCTGATTGAGCTGTCCCGGAAAACATTCAATCGGGGGTAACTCACCATAGTCTTTCAGAATCTGAATGGCTGGACGACGACTATTAGCCTTGATGCGATACTTAAGGATCAGCAGTGCACTTTCAATTCCTTCGTGTAGATCAGCCTGTACTTTATATTCCTTGTCAGCGCGAGAAAATGTCCTTAGACCGTTGCTGATAGAGCGAATTCGAGCTGTAGCACCGTGCATCGAAGCCAATATTTTTGGTAAGTCCTCACAGAGAAAGTCTAAATCAATCTCGTCGGCATGTTCTTGAATGAGCGGTGCCATTTGGGAATCACACTGTTGGTATAAGTGCAAATGTCCCAGTAGGTCTTCGACATAGTCTTTGACATTTTTGATGCTGCCACTCAAAAAGCCAATTGGATTATTAATCTCGTGGGCAACTCCGGCGACCAGATTTCCCAGAGAGACCATTTTTTCACTTTGGATAAGCTGTAGCTGAGATTGTGAGAGCTGGTCTAGGGCAGCTTGCAACTCGGCAGTTCGTTCTTGGATCCTATCTTCGAGTTGTTGGGTTAATAAGCTGAGTTGCAGATGGGTATTCACCCGTGCTAAAAGCTCTGCTTCTTGAAATGGTTTGGTGATGTAATCGACGGCACCAATCGAAAAACCTTTAACCTTGCTGGCTGTATCCGCCATGGCCGTCATGAAAATAACAGGGATATAGGCGGTTGCCGGATCGGCCTTCAATCGCTGGCAGGTTTCAAATCCATCGATTCCCGGCATTTGTACATCCAGCAAAATTAAGTCTGGAATGTAGGTTTGTAGACGCTTCAAAGCGCGATCGCCACTGATTGCTGTAGAGATGAGATACCCTGCATCAGCCAGTGTTTCTGTGACGATCTCTAAATTAGCGGGGGTATCATCCACCACTAAAATTTTGGCACTATCCGGCATGGGTCGTGCCTCCGTTTGCATTATCTAGTTTGTCCAAATTTTGTTGCAGCAAGTCCTCAATTTCTTCTGCCTGAAAGCGTTTGGCAAGCTGGAGGAGGGGTTCGGCAAAGGGGGTATACATTTGATCGGCTTGGACTAAATTCTCCAACTGCTCGCGTAGAGTTTTGAGATTGGCTTGTTGGGCAAGTTTCAACAATGTGGCTAGCGTTTCACGAGGAGGATCAACCCACGCCTGGGATGGGGAGATCACCAGTTCTGATGCCTTGCTCTGGGGTTCATAAATCCACTCTATGCTTAAGTGCTTAGACAACAACTGAAACAACTCCTGAACATCGACAGGCTTGGCCAAGAAGTCGTCACCCCCACTATTAATCGCCATTTGTTGATCGAGCTGGGCAACTGACGCAGAGGAGACAATGACCTTAGTCTGCTTCAAGGTCTCGCTGCCTCGAACTTGGTTTAAGAATTCAAATCCATCCATCACGGGCATGGATAGATCGGTCACGACCAGATCGGGATGCTCGGATTGGAGACAGTCTAATCCTTCTTGGCCTTGTTGCGCTTCGATCACTCTAAAGCCAAGAGGTTCTAAGAGGTTCTGCAAGACCGCCCGATTCTCCCAGCGATCATCTACGACTAAAATTGTCCGTTGGGCTCCGGTGTAGCCGATAATGCGATCGCACCCTTCCAATCCCCTTTGTTCCTCTGCCCAATCCACGACTAGCGGTAGATTGATCGTAAAGAAAAACTCACTGCCAACCCCCAACTGGCTCTTGACCTGAATCTGCCCCCCCATGAGCTGAACAATCCGCTGGCTAATGGCAAGGCCAAGGCCCGTACCCTCAGATTGCTTTTGGCGATCGCCTACCTGTTCAAAGGCTTGAAATAGCTTGGCGCAATCGGTCTCATCAATACCGACCCCTGTATCAATCACCTGAAAAATCAAAGAAGCCTGGGTATCCGAGCAGTCCAGCACATCAACCCGTAAAGTCACTGCACCGTGATCAGTAAACTTAATGGCGTTGCCCAATAAATTAATGAGCACTTGGCGCAACCGTTTTTCATCGCTTTTAACACCATCAGGCAAACGGGAGCTGGGCTGGTAGATGAACTCAATCCCTTTTTGCTCAGCCCGAATCTTGCACATTTCCACCACACTTTGAAGCAAAGATGGCAGGTGAAGTGAAGTTGGATCTAGATCCAGTTTACGAGCTTCAATTTTAGACAGATCCAAAATGTCATTAATGAGCGTCAGTAGATGAGAACCACATTGGTGGATAATATTGGCCCCATGACGCTCTTTATCAGGGATTACTTTAGAACGTCCTAGAATTTGAGCATAGCCCAAAATTCCATTCAGTGGGGTGCGCAATTCGTGGCTCATATTGGCCAAAAAATCACTTTTTGCCTGGTTTGCCGCATCAGCTTGCTCCTTAGCTGTAGCTAGTTCAGCCGTGCGCTCTGCTACACGGTGCTCCAAGGTCGCAAACGACGAATTGAGTTGACTTGCCATTTGATTAAAGGTTTGCGCTAACTTGCCTACCTCATCTTCTGTTAGCACGGGTACGGTTTGGGTTAAATCCCCTGCGGCCAGACGGGTCGCGGCAGTTCCAATGGCCAAAATCGGACGAGTAATACGCCGAGATAGTACATAAACTGCAACCAAAAGCAACCCGGAAGATAGAAACCCAATCAGTAGAATATTGCCAGCCAGTTTTTGTGCGGGCAAGAAGGCTTGAGCTTGACTAATTTCAGCCATCAAGGCCAAGTTTTGTTCGGGTAGCCAGCGATAAACGCCCACTACAGGAACCCCTTGATAATTGGTATAGCGACCAAATCCACTTTGTTGGTTAATAGCGCGCTCGATGCCATCACTATCGATGTTCTCGATGGCTACGGTTTCCTCTGTCTCTGGTGCTGTTTGCTTTGAGACAAAGACTGTTTTGCCTCTCGCACGACTCACCAGATAGGTTTCTGCGGTTTCACCTAAACCCGTATTATCTCGAATCAGGGCATCTACTTCTTCGAGATCTAAATCAACCACAAGAGCCGCCATGCGCTCACCTTGGCTGTCCAGAATCGGCGTAGCCACAGTCACGGCTGCTTTTTGGGTCTTGGAAGAGATATAGAAATTGGGAACCACCACATTCAGGCGGTCACGGGTAAAGTAGGTGGCAGGATCACCCAGGGGGCGGTAACGACCTTCGAGGCTTGGATCATCGGAGGCAAAGACCACAAACCCACTGTTACGGGTAATCCGAATACTGCGCAGGTTGGGTTTGATTTCCGTTAACTCAGCTACATATTGGGTGAGCACCGTGTAAGCTTCTTGATAGGCTGGCTGCTCGGGCTCGGTCGTGAGCAACGTATTAATTGCTGTTTGAACTTTTTGTTCTCGGCCAACCCATACAATATCGCGCAATTGATTGTCGACCCATTTATCGAGTTCATAACCTTTGAGCTGCGCAGCCACTGTCAGTCGGTTAATCACTTCCGTTTCTAAGGATGCGCGAGCCTGAAAGTAGGAGCCTACTGCAACAGTGCTAACTGTAACGATTGAAAGCAACGAGAAGTAGCTAACTAATTGGGTTAATAAACTTTGATTTAACCAACGTTTCATGCTGATTTCTCCCATTCTGTCCAAATACTTTTGATTTGATTGATGCCCCAATCACTGGCTTCGGTGGCGGATGCTTTTTCCTGCAAGACTTTGAGAACAGTTTTGGCCCAAAGTTGTTGGCCTTGCACCTCACTAAAGGCAGAGTGGGTAACTTCGTAAGGGATCAAACTGGGGCGATTATAAATTTTGAGGGCAGTTTCAAGGTGTGGATCCGAGGTATCACTCCAAAGGGAGTTTTCAAATATCTGTGGCATCACAGGCATAACTCGTCCTTTGAAGACTGTAATTAACTGATTGATGGTTGCGGGCTCAGTTAAATAGGCCAGGAAATCTTTGGCGGCCTCTGGGTGTGGGCAACTTTTGGGGACAATGGCTTGTTTAATCCCTTTTCTGGTCAAAAGGTCGGTGCCATCAGGTTTTTGAGGTCGCCCAATAGTGACCATTTGCTGATATCGTTCGTTGGCATCCTGATTATATTGATTGGCCGATAATTTCTGCGTTAGCGGAATCGATAGGGTCAGATTCAGCGTCATCAAAATGCTGCCATCGATGAAGCTATCGTTGTTACCGCCTCCGGTCCATTCCAGTGCGGCAGGGGGGACATAGCCTTCTTGGAAAAATCGGGTGAATTCGTCTAGGGCCGCAATCATGCGCTGGCGATTTTCAGGAACGTCAAGCAAAAATTCGCCATCGGGGCTAACGACCTCGACATTGTAGGCGTCGAGGAACATCATCAACGAAGTATAGGTGTCAAACCCAATGGAGGACATGCATAATCCCACACCATAAATGTCGGGATATCCCTGCGATCGCAATTGGGTTTGTGCGGTCTGCCAAAACTTCCAGAAGGGATCCCAGGCCATCGGCACATCAGCTCGACTAAAGCCAATGGATTCAACCAAATTACCCCAGTAATGAATGTAGTCTTCTGCTTGCCACAGGGGCATTGCGTAATAACCTCGCTCTCCCCGTAGCTGATTCCGATAGTTCACCTGGGAAAGGGCGACAGGTGTATAACGGTCTTTGATCGGCAGAATCACCTCTGATAGATCAAGTAGTTGATCTTGCCAAGCCAGCTTAGGGGCAAGGTTGGCATCCACTCCAACGGAATAAATGACATCTGGGATTTGGGGGTTACCCGGCTCTGTCAATAACTGGGTCAGTTGTTGATCGATGATGGGAATGGGTAAAAACTTCAAATTGACGGTCAAGCCAGACAATTTTTCCCAATCCCGAACAACCTGAGCTACGCCCTCGTTTTCTTCAGGTAAAAACCCCTGTTCCCACCAAATTGTTAAGTCAGCGTCGGATTGAGAAGTAATTGAGTTGACGGGGGAGTTGTGGGTGGGAGCAGTACAATTCGCTAGCCCTAACCCAACTCCGAATAGAGAAAGTCGAGTGAAATCGCGCCGAGTGATCATGGCATAAAATCGTAAAGGGGATGATGTCAAAAGCTGAGTATCTATAGTGTTCCCAGCCCATCACAGAAAACTATAAAGATCCTCCGTGAATTAGGGAAAATCGTAGTGCAGGTTCTCACCTGCACGGACGGGAAAGATGGCCACCCTATTTTCAATAACTAATTCTTATTTTTATATGGACTAATCGCTAGACCTCTAATAGCTTGGTAGTAAGATGCCTTAGGAGCAAGACACCTATAGCCAACCATAAAAAAAGAATGTGACAAACTTGTGGCAGGGCTGATTGACGGACAAACCCTTGATGTTAGGGCGCGGTGAGAGCCCTGAGACCTCTCCTCTATGGGCAGCCCATCCGAAACCTGGAGCGAACCCCAAGCGAGTACTGGGCGGCCTGAAAAGCCTGCTAAGTCGTTGTTTCTATGCAGACACCCAGTTTCCTGGGCAGATTCGTTGGCTTTGCCGCCCCAAAGGGACTAGGGAACGGCAGAAGCCCAGTGAGCCTGTGTAGGTTGGGTGGAACGAAGGGTCACCCAACAGTAGCGGGCCATGTTGGGTTTCGCTAACGCTGCACCCAACCTACAAATTTAGAATTGACAGACCACTAGGGAACGGCAGAAGCCCAGCCTTAGCGTAGCCTGCCTGAAAGACTTACGATTTCCTTCAGCCAGCGGTCAAGGGGCTCGGTGCTCTGTAACCGTCTAAGTTATGTGTACTAGCGTTGGAGAAACCGAGTGCGTGTTTTCCCATGGCTCTCCTAAGCCCCTCACTGCCGTACCAGGATGCATCCTGGTACGGCAGTGAGGGGCTGGGTTGATTGGGCGGCGGCGGGATGACCCACGGAAGTTGGATTTCGTTATCTTAAGCTGTTGGAATCTTCTGGCAAGTTTGCCGAATCATCTGTCTCAACCAGAGATTGGCAGAGTCGCGATCGCTGATTTGACTCCACACCATGGACACTGACCAAGGGGATAGATTGAGAGGAATTTCAAAAGGTTGTAGGGGATAGTGCCTGCTCAGGTGCATCTCCAAACAAGCGGGAATTGCCACGAGTAGATCAGACGCTGCGATCGCATTTGGTAAAGCAAGCCAATAGGGAACGGTAAGGGCAATGCGGCGTTTCAATCCCTGTTGCGCTAGGGCCTGGTCAATTGCACCGATGGCATCTCGCCGTAAGGTAAACAGGGCATGGGGGAAGGCGACAAAATTTTCTAGGCTGATTGCACCCTTTTCCAAGGCCGGATGCCCTGCTCGACTGATGCCGATAAATCGCTCCAAGAGTAAGTTTTCCTGCAAAATATAGGGTGGCAAATCAGTGAATATTCCCAAGGCTACATCAACTAGACCATCCTCCAATAAATCTACAATGGATGATTTATCTACGGGAAGCAGACGTAGATCGACCTGGGAAGCCTGATCACGCAAAATCACCAGTAGCTCAGGCAAAACCAAGCTGGCAAAATAATCCGACGTGGCGATGGTGAACGCTTTTTGTGATTGGGCAGGATCAAAGGCTTGTAGATCTGCCAGAGTGGCTCGAATCGTATTTAGGGCTATAGCGACCTGAGGAGCAATTGCCACAGCCTTTGCGGTCGGCTTCATCTCTCGCTTGACCCGCACAAACAGATCATCAGCAAACAGCGATCGCAATCGCCCCAAAGCCGCACTCATAGCAGGCTGCCCCACATGAACACGTTGGGCCGCCCCCGTGACGCTGCGTTCAGCATAGAGCGCTTCAAAGGCCACCAAGAGATTGAGATCGATCCCACTCAGGTCGATTGATTTCATTGATAACTTGAATCTCTACAATCAATTTGATTTATCACGATTGTGCCACTATCTTAATTTGTAGGCAAAAAATTTAGATTGGTAACGAGGAAACCACTATGACTGACGCAGGCAATCAAAAGGTGAAAACCGCCCATGGCTGAATGGAAGCATTGTTCGACAAGGGTCATCCCCACCTGGCAAAAGAGGTATTGAGCGAAAACCTACCAAACGATTAGGGCCTTAAACCCAATGGTCATCCAATCTAGAGTAACCCCATGACCTTACCTCCCATCTATGCCAACACCCCCACCGCCCTAGTTGCAGCACAATCCATTGCCACGTTTCCAGTCAATACGTTTCTAGAAAATTTAGCGATTGCTCCATCCGGCGACATTTATATCACCAATCACGAAATTGGTGAGGTCATTAAACTCGCCCCAGATGGCAACCTGACTCTGTATGCCCAACTCAGCGGTAAGGTCAGCGGCATTGCCTGGGTTTCCCCGAATCGATTATTGATCAACGGCTGGAATGGGGCAGGAATCCCTTTTGTGGCGATATTGTCAGACGGCGAGGTGGAATTTTTGACCCCCCTACCCGATGCCATCTTTCTCAATGGCATCACACCGTTATCTGCTCATTGCTATCTCATCGCTGATTCCTATCGGGGGGCGATCTGGTCGTTCGATATTGTGACAAAAGCCGTCGAACTATGGCTAGAACATCCTCTCCTGGCTCGGAGTGATGAGACGAGTACATTTCCGGCAGTGAATGGTTTAAAACGATTGGGTCACACCCTCTATGCATCTAACACCCAACAGATGTTGCTCTTACAGATTCCTCTGGATGCAGCGCTAAATCCCCAAGAACCGGAAGTCTTGATAACGGACACCAACATTGATGACTTTGCCTTTGATCGCGATGGCAATCTGTACGGAGCCACCCATGTTTACAACAGCGTAATTCGCATTGATCGCGACGGTAATACCACCATCGTGGCCCAGGCTGAACAAGGGGTAACGGGCTGCACCGCCGTGGCCTTCCATGGCACAGACTTATATGTCGTCAACAACGGTGGCATGTTCTTGCCCCCAGCAACGGGAGTAGAGTCGGCCCAGGTGGTGCGGTTAGCCGTTGGTGTCAGCGGTACACCGCTGTTAAGTGAGGGCTAGCATCATGCAGCCTGATCCTCCCGTGACGGTGGATGTGGTACAGCGGGTGAGACCGGGCAAAGATCGGGAGTTTGAGGTCTTGCTAGAGCGCATTATCAGCACTGCCAGCACCTTCGAGGGCTATTTGGGCGCATCGGTGTTCCGTCCCAGTGAAGCAGGAGATGGAGAGTACCGCATTGTCTTCAAGTTTGATCGGCTAGAGCATCTGAAGCGGTGGGAGCATTCAGCGATGCGTCAGCGGTTTTTGACCCAGGCACAGGAACTGACGGTAGATGCCGGACACTTCTCGATTATCACTGGGTTGGAAACTTGGTTTACCCTGCCTGCCAAGCCAGGGATACCGCCGCCGCCCCGCTACAAAATGGTGCTGGTCTCTGGGATTGCGATTTTTTCCATTAACCAGCTACTTGCCCTGTTGCCCTTGGCTGGGCTAGCGGTGTTGCCCCCTTTACTGCGACTGCTGATTTTAGTGTTTATCACCACCACCTTAATGACCTATGTGGTGATGCCCAGGCTGACCAAGCTATTGGCGGGATGGTTGTATCCCAGACGTTGATGACTCAATTCATAACTCAATACGGAGAGAATATCATGGCTAAATGGTGCGTTATTGTCGGTATGGGCGAAGGCAATGGCATGGCAATCGCTCGACGGTTTGCCCAAGAAGGGTTTGCCATTATCATGGTGGCCCGCAATGAGCAAAAGCTTCAGAGTTACCAATCAACACTGCAAACGGAAGGGATAACGTCCCACTATTTCCTGGCGGATGCCGGAGATGAGGCGGAGCTAACCGCCGCATTTACCCAGATTCAAGACCAGTGGGGAACCCCCGAAGTGCTTGTTTATAATGCCGCTGTTCCACGGATGGAAAATGTGTTGCAGACCCGTTATGAAACACTGGTGAATGATTTTCGGGCTAATGTGGCCGGGGCAATGGCCTGCATCCAAGCGGTGTTACCGGCCATGCAAAGCCAGCAACAAGGCACCATTCTGTTTACGGGGGGTGGCTTTGCCCTGTACCCCCAGCCCGATTTTGTGTCGCTGTCTATCGGCAAAGCTGGACTTCGCGTCCTGGTCAATACTCTCCATGCAGCCCTCAAAGGTTCTCCCATCAAAGTGGGAACGGTCACCATCTGCGGCACTGTTAATGGAGATGACCCAAAGTACAGTAGCGATCGCATTGCAGAGCAGTATTGGCAACGCCATATCGGTGATGATTTGGACTATGAAACCCTTTACTAATCCAATGAGTTTGCCACTCGCTAAAACCATCGATTTGTAAGGGATTCAGGCTTCTTATAGCGGTTCTCACTCGGGTTAAGTACAGGCAAGGGGCTTAAGCCCCTTGTTCGCCAAAGTGTCATTAAGTTGAGGTGTACCTCATACATTAGGGAACCGCTATAAGTCAAATCAGCTCTCAAGCAAACACCTCTTCGTGCCCCTCGGGGGTAAAGCAGGGAGTGAATGTAGCTGGGGTTGAGGGCACACCCGAAGGCTCGATGGATGACCTGTGCACGACCCCCTCAATCGCCTCGGCGACGGGCTGAAACTGCTTGGGGTCAAATTAGCGCTATGCACCCTACCAGTGCTCAACGGTTCCGGTACTTTATTTAGACGCACGTCCCTTACTGGTAAAAGGTCTCGCTGGCCGAATAAAGTAAGCAGTTCCACCGCCGACAATCACCTCCACCTCAGCTGAGGGCAGCCACGCCACACGGTCATTTTCCAAAAAGGAATCAACACCTTGATGGCTGAAGCCCTTTCTGGCAGAGCATTTGAGGCTGAAACACTTAGAAGCGGGTGATCGGACTCGAACCGACGACATTCAGCTTGGGAAGCTGACGTTCTACCACTGAACTACACCCGCATTGAGTTCACATTATACGGTCTTCGAGGTGCACTCAGGGGGGGATCGGTCGGCTATTTGAGGCTTGGGGTTTGGGAAGAGGCAGGATCTGCCGCCAGCGGGTCGGGGGAATCGTCCCTAAAGCGCCGAAACAGCCTGCCGATAGCGCTTTGGAATTGATCAACATAGGTAAAGAACACCGGCACGACGACCAGGGTCAGCAGTGTGGAGGTGGTAAAGCCGCCAATTACCGCGATCGCCATAGGGCTGCGGGTCTCTCCCCCCGCCCCCAGTTCCAGGGCAATGGGGACCATCCCCGCCATGGTGGAGATAGAGGTCATGAGAATCGGGCGCAGCCGGGTAATACCTGCCTCCATCACCGCCTGCCGTCGAGACTTGCCCTCTGCCTTAGCAATCAGAGCATAGTCCACCAGCAAAATCGCATTCTTGGTCACCAGCCCCATCAGCAGCACAATCCCAATCAGGGCAAAGAGGCCCAGGGGCTTCTGGGTGATGAGCAGCCCCATCAAAGCACCGCCGATGGACAGGGGCAATGCCGCCATGATGGTCAGGGGGTAGAGAAAACTGTTGTAAAGCAACACCAGAACCGCATAGATCATCAACACGGCGGTGCCCAAGGCCAGTAAAAAACGGCTGAAGATATCCCGCATGATTTCCGCATCACCAGCGGGTTCCTGGGTGACGCCAGCAGGTAGGTTTTGGAAGGCAGGAAGGGTGTCCACCTCCGCCAGTCCCTGGCCTAAGGTAATGCCCTGGAGATTTGCACCGACAGAAACCTGACGCGCCCGATCAAAGCGATCAATTTGGGCCGGACCACTGCCAAAGTTGATATCCGCCACCGCCACCAGGGGCACCAAGCGCCCATCCTGGCTGGGAACTTTCAGTTGCTCTAGGGTATCAATCTGGTTGCGGTACACCGGGTCCAGTTGGACTCGGATGGGAATTTGGCGGTCGCCCAGGGTGAATTCCGCCAGATTGGCATCATTGTCTCCCAGGGTGGCGAGGAAGGCAGTGCGGGCAATGGCTTGCACCGACACCCCCAGATCCGAGGCCCGCAGCGGGTCGGGGCGAATCAAGAGTTCCGGCTGCACCAAACTGGCGCTGGAAGAGACCTCCACCAACCCCGGTACCTCCTGCATCTGGCGGGTGAGATCATTAGCTGCCCCCAACAGTGCCGTGGGATTCTCACTTTTCAAAATGATGGTCACATCTTTGCCAGAGCCCGATGCCCCTTGACTCTGAAAACTAATGCGAGCCCCTGGAATGTCCTGAAAGATCTGGCGGGCCTGCTGCTCAAAGTCTCGCTGGGAGATGTCCCGTTCCGCCACGGGCTTCAGCAGAATGTAAACCGTGGCTCCATTGACACTGCCGTCGTCTCCGTCCGTGGAGAGAATATTCTGCACCGCTGGATTGGACTGCAAATTGGTGGCAAGGCGTTGCGTGACTCGGCGGGTGTCCGCCAGGGTGGAGCCGGGGGGAAGCTCCACCGTCACCGTGGACAACCCCGTGTCCCCTGACTCAAAGAGGCTGGTGGGTAGGTAAGGCACCAGCATCAGGCTACCGACAAAGAAGACCAAGGCGAGGGCAACCGTCGTGAGACGGTGACGGAGCCCCGCATTCAGCAGGGTTTGATAGGGTCGCCAGGATCGTCGAGGGCGGGTAGAGGTGTACCCCTGACCGTTATGCCCCTGACTCTGGTGACCATTGCCATTGCTGTAGTCAGGATCATAGCCATCGAAGTCAGGTTGGAGGGCGGGCTTGGACTTGAGCAGATAGGCGGACATCATCGGCGTCATCAAGCGGGCCACTACCGTGGAGAAGACCGTCGCCGTGGCCACCGTCACCCCAAAGGGTTGAAAAAACTGACCGGGAATCCCTCCCATAAAGGCGACGGGGATAAACACCGCCACAATGGTTGCCGTGGTGGTCACCACCGCCAGCCCCACTTCTGCCGTCGAGTCTAGGGCCGCCTGGAAGGGGCGCTTGCCCATGCGGATGTGGCGTTCCACATTTTCAATTTCTACGATCGCATCATCCACCAAGTTTCCCACCGCCAGGGTCAGGGCCAGCAGCGTCATGCTGTTGAGGGTGTAGCCGAGGCGATCAAGGACCAAAAAGGTGGGGATGATGGACAGGGGCAGGGCGGTCGCCGTGATCAAGGTGGCGCGCCAGTCCCGGAGAAATACCCCGACCACCACCACTGCTAGCACACAGCCTAGAATCAGCGCATCGATGGAAGACTGGTAGGAGTCTCGGATCTCGGTGGCGCGGGTGAAAATGAGCTGAAATTCAATGTCCTCCGGCAGGGACTCTGCCAATTTCGCCACCTCTGCCGTCACCCCCTCCTCTACGGATACGAGGACACTGCCGGTACTGCGCCGCACCGAAAAGGCCACTACGGGCTGATTGTTGAAGTAGGCGGCTTGGCGGATCTCGCGGAAACTGCCGTCTACGGTGCCCAGGGTGTTCAGCGGGACCGTAGCGCCACTGGCAAGCTGAATCGGATAGCTGGCGAGGGCTTCTACGGTGGGGGCACTGCCCAGGGTCCGCACTCCTTGCTCCTGTTGGCCCACGGTGGCACGGCCACTGGGCAGGTTGATATTAAAGGCGCGGATCTGGTCATTGACTTGGGTGGCGGTAATGCCTAGGGCGTCAAGCTGGCGGGGATCGAGATCCACCCGCACCTCTGGATCTACGCCGCCGATGCGATCGACTTGGGCTACGCCGGGGACGGCCAGGATGGCGCGGCTGATGGTGCGATCGACTAAGTCGCTGAGCTCTTCGACTGATCGCTGATTGGAGGTGACGGCGTAGGTGAGGATGGGGCCACCACCGAAGTCGAGGCGACGCACTACTGGATCCTGAGCCCCAGCGGGTAGGTCGGACCGGATACGCGCGATCGCATCTCGCACATCATTCATAGCCCGGTCGGTATCCGTACCCAGGGTGAAGTTAATCACCGTTGTCGAGGAGCCGTCGGTGATAGTGGAGCGCAATTCATCAATGTTTCCCAATCCCGCCACCGCATCTTCCACTGGTTTGGTAACCTGGGTTTCCAACTCCTGCGGCCCCGCACCACTCTGGTTTACCGTCACAATCACCGCCGGGATGTCGATATTGGGATTTTGATCCACCCCCAACTGGCCAAAGGACACCAATCCCGCCAGGGTCAGGACCAGGAATAGCACCAGGGTGGGAATCGGACGACGGATGGACCAGCCGGAGATGTTCAAGGACATGAGGGGTGGGGGATGGGTGGGTGGGGGATGGTGACAGAAAGTTTTGAGTTTTGAATTACATGTCTTGTAGGGGCGCGGTTTCCGCACCCAAGGCAGGGGGTGACAGGTGACAGGGAAGGACCGTAGGGGTGGGTTTTGCCAGCCCATTCCTGAATCACTCACCCAATCCCGGCTAAACCCGCCCTAACGGTAGTGGGATGGTATTTAATTGCCCGTCCTTAACGTCCTAAAAGATTCTCAGCAAGCTGCTTTTTGCTCAAATGGCCCAGGATTTGCATGGCCTGATCCACCTTCTCTGAACAGACTACAGCTGTATTCAGGCGGAAGCAGTTGCTATAACATTGCCCTGATGCCGAGAACATTACCCCAGGGGCAATAGCAATGTAGTGTTCAAGGGCTTTGTGATATAGCCGGAGGGCATCAAACCCCTGGGGCAGCTCCAACCACAGTACATGCCCTCCTGTGGGGCGAGTGACACAGGTTTCGGCGGGAAAATAATCGTAAATGGCCTGGAGCATTTGGGCAGTTTGGTCTTGGTAGGCACGTCGTAATTGACGCAGGTGGCGATCGTAGCCGCCATTGGCGAGAAAGGCTGCCACCGTCAGTTGGGGAACCATGGCATTGCTGCCATTCAAAATCGATTTCATCCGCGACACTTCGGCATGGTAGCGCCCCCCAATGCACCAGCCAACCCGTAATCCCGGTGACAGGGTTTTACTGACCGAAGCGCAGTACAGAACTCGGTTTTCTGTGTCAAAGGCTTTGATGGCCTTAGGGCGAGGGCCAGCAAAGTATAGATCACCGTACACATCGTCCTCAATCAGGGGAATATCGTACTGATTGAGCAGGGCGACCAAACGCTTTTTCTGGGTATCGTCCATGCAACTGCCGAGGGGATTACTAAAGTTGGACACCAGAAAACACAGTTTGACTTCTCCCGTTTGTAGCGCTTCTGCTAGATGGGACAAACTGATTCCGTCGCGGGGGTGGGTGGGCAGGGTCAGGGCTTTGAGTCCTAAGGATTTCAGGGCTTCTAGAACTGCAAAGTAGGTGGGGGATTCGATCACGACGGTATCCCCTGGTTGGGTCAAGGCTTTGAGGCAGAGGTAAATCGCCTCGGTGGCCCCATTGGTGATCACCATCTGGTCGGGGGGCACTGAGCAGCCCGCATCTAACATACGTTTGGCAAACTCTGTCCGCAGTTCTGGGCAACCCAGGGGCATTCCGTAGGAGTGGGCTACGGTGGAATGCTCCCGCATTATCTTGCCCATGAGTCGATTCAACTGGGCCAGGGGCAACAGTTCCAGGGCGGGCAAGGCAGCCCCTAGTTGAACTAAGGTGCGATCGCGCATGGCGCTGATCACCTGAAAGGCTAAAGAAATGTCGATATCACAAGCTTGACGGGGCGGGGCGGTGGCGGCGGGTTCCTGGGGCAAACTCAAGGCCGTTGCCTTGACGTAATACCCCGACTGGGGCCGTGCGGAAATTAACCCCCGGTCTTCCAAGAGCCGATAGGCTTCCATCACGGTGGAGGTACTAACGGATAATTGCGATCGCAGTTTCCGCACCGAAGGTAGCCGATCTCCTGGTTTCAGCGTGCCATCTAGAATCAACCGTTGCAGACGCTCAGCTACTTGTTCGTAGAGGACTTGATTGGGAGCCAAAGTAATGGGGAGGAGGGCCATGGGGGAGTGGGGTGATGGGGTGATGGGGTGATGGGGTGATGGGGTGATGGGGTGGGGGGAATTTTGAGTTTTGAGTTTTGAATGGATGGAATGTCTCGTAGGGGCGGGTTTAGCCGGGATTGGGTGGGTGGTTCAGGAATGGGCTGGCAAAACCCGCCCTGCCCCGTACCGGGTAATCCAGTCGTTTCGTTTCGTTTTGAATTGAATTGATCCCGTAGGGGCGCGGTTTCCGCGCCCAATGCAGGATGTCGCCGTAGGGGCGCGGAAACCGCGCCCAATGCAGGGGGTGACAGGTGACAGGGAAGAGCCGCAGGGGCGAATTTGGCGCGTAATCGGTGAACTGTCCCCTAAAACTGCTTCCTTAGGAGAACAGTTAAGCGGGCCTAAGACCAGAACAGTTGATTAAATCCCAACTGTTACCAACACAATTTACCCTAACTGCCTCTGTTCGGGTAGGGAATTATTGGAGAGAATTGCCATAGGCCGAATCGATTCGTGCCGTCCTTATCTTTCAGAGGATGGCTCCATGAAACCCAACGCTCTCTACGCTCAACTCGAACTCATCCCGGCGGATTATGACCAACCGGATCACAGTAACGATCGCTCTGTCAATCCGGTGTGGGATGCTGCCAAGCAACGGCTGGGCCAAGCAGGCCGATCCCTGCTGACCTCTCTATGTGGCTCTAGAGAACCGCGCATTTCTGTGGGGCGCGATCGCCAGGGACAGCCCCTATTCATTGCCTACGATCCTGTGGATCAGGTCCGGCACACCTTTCACACCGAGCAAGATCTACGGATCTGGCTTGACCAGCGCTATTACCAATCCTAGCGCCGGCCCCAGTCGTTGCACATCCATAGGCTCTTGATGCAAAGTACGATCACCCTCGGCAGTACCCTGGCACTCTTCAGTGCCATGGCTGTCCTGGCCGCTATCCCCAGCGTCAGCGTCTTGATGGTGACCACTCGATCCGCCACGTTGGGGCTAAGCCATGGGGTCTGCACTGCCCTGGGCATTGTCGCAGGGGATCTGGTGTTTATTGGGATTGCCCTGGGGGGCTTATCGCTTGTGGCCCATAGCCTGGGCGATTTGGCTATCCCGATCCAATTTCTGATCCGATATGGGGGAGGGTTCTATCTAATCGTTCTGGGGGTTGGCCTGATTCGATCAGGGGCTAACCCGATTGGCCTAAAGACCCATCAAAAATCCAGCTCTCAAAGATCCGGTGATCTGAGATCTGGCTCTCGGGGATCTGATCCTCAACTGTCCAATGCTCTGGGCTCCGGGGATCGAGGATCTGGCACTCAGGATTCTAATGCCCAGGACTCTGCCCTTTTGTCCAGCTTTTTGGCAGGTCTATCTATTACCTTGGCGGATCAAAAGGCCACATTGTTTTATCTGGGCTTTCTCCCTACTTTTGTTGATGGGGACACCGTATCTCGACTGGATGGGGCCATTATCATGACCACGGCCATTGGGGCAGTGGGGGGAGTGAAGCTGATCTATGCGGTGATGGCCCATCGCGTCAGTGGTTGGATTAATCTAAAACTGCGGCGGAGAATGACTGCGATTGTAGGTACCGGACTCATCCTCATCGGCCTCTGGCGCTGTCTATTTTGACAATACCTTCGCCATTGGTCTGGAACGCTTGCATAGAGGGGCTTTCAAGTTGACATGACCTAAAAGCCTTGCGAATTAAGAGATTGAATCCTTTTACGAAGCCCTGATTCCCCAATTTTGGCGAAGGTACTGTTTTGAGGCAGCAGGTTTGAAGCGGCAGGCATGACCCAGAACCATCACTATCCCGTACAGAGGCGGCGGCAGGTATGACCCAGAACCATCACTATCCTGTGCAAATCCTGTGGACAGGCAACCGGGGGCAAGGGACTTCCCACTATCGCGACTATGATCGCAGCCATGAAATTCTGATCGAAGGTAAGCCCACCATTTTGGGCTCCTCTGATCCTACTTTTCGAGGGGATGCCCACCGCCACAACCCAGAGGAAATGCTGGTGGCCTCCTTGTCCGCCTGCCACATGCTCTGGTACCTCCATCTCTGTGCCACCTCTTCGGTGGTAGTCACCCATTATCTCGACCGGGCTATCGGCACCATGGTAGAAACCCCAGAGGGCGGCGGACACTTTAGCAAAGTTGTGCTTCAGCCCGTAGTCACTATTACCGCTACCAGTGATCCCATCAAGGCCAAAGCCTTGCATAGTCAAGCCCATCACCTTTGCTTCATTGCCAATTCGGTCAATTTTCCTGTGGACTGCGAGCCTCTGATCCAGGCTGATCATCCAGATTAGGGACTCGCAAGAAAATAAGGTACTAATTGCCACCTTGCCTATTGGTGCATTGCTTCGTGTTTCGCAAGCGACATAAAAGGCGAAGCCGCGCCTTAGCGCTATGCACCCTACCAGTGCTCAACGGTTCCGGTACTTTATTTAGACGCACGTCCCTTAAGCCCCCTCCTAGTGCTCTGTCAGCCCTGATTTTGTGGGTATGACTGTTCTTGGCATGACACCTTACGGTGCATTGCTTCGCGTGGGCGAAGCCACGCCTTAGCGTTATGCACCCTACGGCACTCACAAAGGTAAAGTTGACAGACCACTAGACTGCTATGGAACTAACAGAGGTAATTCCCTGGGGCCGTACCTTAGCCGAATATTAGTGGATGTTTGATCTCTCTGAGGCTGACTTGGAGGCTGAAATTCTGGGCTGTGGCGATGGCCCCGCCAGCTTCAATGCTGAAATGACGGCCCTGGGGCGATCAGTGATTTCAGTAGATCCGATCTATCAATTTTCCACCCAGCAAATTCGGCAGCGGATTGAGGCCGTCTACCATCCCGTTATTTCCCAGGTGAAGCACAACGCCCATCGCTACGTCTGGAAAACCTTTCGGGATGCCGATGCCCTAGGACAGGCCCGCCTCCAGGCCATGGAGCAGTTTCTAGGGGACTACGACCAGGGTAAGGTGGCAGGGCGTTATCGACCCGAGGCATTATTGCCCAGATCCAAACCGTTCCCTATGAGTTTCAAAAAGGGGGCAACCAAATGCTATGCCTGACCCGCTGTAGTAGCACTGTGGCATGAATTACCAGATACGGCTCATACTCAGGACGAAACTAGTACTGTGCGGCGTAAATACTCTGACCGTTTCATCGTGGCACACCTCGGCCCCTCACCCTAGTCCTCTCTCAAGGGGAGAGGGGACCGGAAAATGTTGAGCTGGCGCGGCAATAGTGGACTGATTTACGTCCTGCGGTACTAGGCATTACCTCACCGCAATCAACCGCATCCGGCGACCGTTCTTGGGTTTGTATGTTGCAGTTACGATCGCGTTTGCAACCTAACTACTGGGTCTATCGGGAATGGGCTCAGATGAAATTGAGGATCCAGAGGCCCATAGATTATGGCCTATTTCATCATGAATTCTCTGGTGGCGTTCTTCGTATCTGCTTCAAACCCGAACTCGATGCGGCGGAGATGGCACTGGGGACGCTGGATCATTGCGGGGATCCTAGGGGTGGGACTTTTGGGCTTGCCCACGGTAACCCTGGCCAATGCCCCGCCACCCCAACCCCTCACCTGGTTTACCTTTGATCCCGTACCAGCACCCCTGACGGCGGTGCAGATTATTGGCTGTGAAGGCGATGCCTGTGAGGCTCCTGAAGTCTTAGCCCAGTATGGAGACTGCACGGCTAGAGAATGTTTGGCTCCCGTTCCACCCCAACGGAATGAGTTCACCAATACCTACACGAATGAATTAACCTGTCGCGGCAACACCTGTCTCTGGTCAAATCATCTTGTGGTCCAAACCCCAGAAGATCCCCAGGGATTGCGGCTCTTGGTACAGTCGGGCGATCGCCATTGGGTTAGCAATGTCGCCCCAGTACTGACTTCCCCAGAAGTCCGATGGAATGATCACTATTGGCAGGTCACCCTGACCGATAATGCCCTGCGGCTGGATTGGGATGAAGAACCGGGCTATCGTCGCAAGCATCCCCTCGGCGACCGTTTGTTTTTCCAACGGTTGCTCCTGACCCTGGTGGCAGAGGGCTTGGTGCTGGGGATGGGGTTATGGCGACTCAAGGGGGATCGCCCTCTCTGGATCCGCACCTGGGTCTGTTTTGGCCTCATGCACTGTGTCACCTATCCCCTGGTCTGGACGCTCCCCTGGAGCCTGATGCCATTCCAACTTCTGGTGGCGCGACTGCTGGGGATCAGTTGGGTTGCGATCGCAGTTATTTATGCCGCCTGCCTTTATCCCCTTCGACGCAGAGCAACCTGGCAACTGCTGGCGGTGACAGCAGGGATACCGATCCTCTTCTTTCTGGGGCTCATCATCTCGTTTCTTTTCAGCTATGGCCAACGGGTACCGATCTCAGCGGGGTTACCCTATGGTCTAACGCTGGGGATTACGGAGATCTTGATCACCGGGTACGAGGCAGGATTTCTAGCCCTGCTGAGCCGAGGGCGGTTGTCCCTCAAGGTGGCGGGTGGGCTGAGTGTGGCGATGAACAGCTTTAGTTTGGTGCTGGGTCTGGTGTGGTAGCAGGCTGGGGAGATTCTGGCACCGCCATGAGGGTGAGTTCTATTTGGTGTTCGCTGGGTTCCGCGATCGCGGCTTCCACATGGGGACCAAAAAACCGCTCAATTTTGGGCTGTTTTTCCTGCCAGTCTGATAGGGAAATTAGGGGCGAGTCAAAAACCAGCACTAAGGCATAGCGACCCTCCACTTCAATTTCCCGCACACTCACCAGTTCCGGGCGTTCCCCATCACTGGGGGATAAACCCAAGCGCTCTAGGGCATCCTCCAGGTGAGCTTCTTGGCCATAGCGGTAGCGGGTTACATCGCTACGGATCTGATTTTGGGTCGAAGTGGCCTGCTGCTCCCGCAGTTTTACCACCGCTGGCGGCGTCTCGCAGCCATAGGGGACGGGCTCCAACTCCGCCGCCTTCAGGGCCAAGCCCCCCAGCAGCACCGGAATGCCGTAGAAAAACCCCGCCAAGTTGAGCGTGGCGTTGTCTTGAAAATAGGCCACAAACCCAACCACCGTCAGCACCCCGCCTACACCGAGGAGGAAGATGCTCAGGGACGTTTTCCGAAACATACCGTTTTACCCGTACTCACCTTCGGCATTGTATAGCAGGGCCGTGGAGCCGTGGGCAGGCCCTTGCGACTCCGTCACCTGTCACCTATCCTCTGTCACCCCCTGCATTGGGCGCAGAAACTGCGCCCCTACCGCAACATCCTGCATTGGGCGCAGAAACTGCGCCCCTACGGGGACATCCTGCATTGGGCGCGGAAACTGCGCCCCTACGGGATCAATTCAAAATTAGACCTGTTGTGAAATAGGGGATAATAGCCTCTAGAGCTAGTTAACCCGGTTGTGCCGTGCTGAACCTCCAACGCGCCCTCAAGAGTGACCGCCTGCTGCGGGCTTTGACCGGTTTGAACCGGAAAGCCTTTGAGGAACTGGAATCCACCTTCGCTCAGGTGTTGGCCCATGCAGAGGTTCCCCGTCGGAGTCCCTTACCCCGTCAACGGGCCACCGGAGCCGGACGAAAACCCAATTTAGCAACGGTCGAGACCAAACTGTTCTTCATCTTGTTCTACTTCAAGGTGTATCCGACCTTTGATTTGGCCGGTGTCCTGTTTGACCTGGATCGCGCTCAGGCGAATCGTTGGATGCATCGCCTCCAACCACTGCTGGAGGAAGCCCTGGGTGAAAAAATGGCGTTGCCGAAACGCAAATTGACCAGTCTTGAAGAATTTGTCGAAGCCTTTCCCGAGGTGGAACGGGTGATTCTTGACGGGACTGAACGCCCCATTCAGCGGGCCAAAGACCGGGACCAACAGAAGGAAGATTACTCAGGCAAAAAGAAGCGCCATACCCGCACCCACCTGGCTGGTGTCGCCCCAGACCGCCAGATTCTCGTATTCAGCACCGCCTATCCCGGTAAGGCGCACGACAAAGGCATTCTCAATAGCGAGGGATGGGCCGAGTGGATTCCTGATGACGTCAAAATCCAGGGTGATTCAGGCTTTCAGGGGCTGCAAAACGAGTATGTCAACGTAGAGATTCCACACAAGAAACCTAAGGGCGGACAACTCACCGATGAGCAGAAAGCTGAGAATCAAGCCCTCGCCCGAGAACGGGTCGTCGGGGAGCATGCCTTTGCTGGCCTAAAACGCTATGGGATTGCCGCCCAGGTCTATCGCAATCGCAAAGCGAACTTTGATGACCGCTCCATCTTCACAGCGGCAGGACTCTGGAACTTTTATCTGATGGCCGCTTAACCGAGGGAGAGAGGAAGGAAGTCGCCCTTGAAGGTTTTGACTGAGCACTATTTCACAACAAGTCTATTCAAAACTCAAAATTCAAAATTCCCTATCACCTATCCCCTGCCTTTAAAGGTAGCCATACCGTGACGGTGGTTCCCTGACCAGGAGGACTCTCTAGGCGGATAGTGCCCCGGTGATTGTCGAGAATCACCTTAGCAATCGCTAAGCCTAGCCCTGACCCGGCAGCACGGGAGGATCGAGGTCGCGCTGGATCGGCCCGGTAAAAGCGATCAAACACATGGGGCAATGCCTCGGGGGGAATACCAGAGCCCGTGTCTTGAATCTGCACCTCTAGGCCAGGGTGGCTTTGCCAATAGCTCTGACTCCAAGTCACGGTGATAGTGCCACCAGCAGGGGTGTATTGCAGGCCGTTGCTGATGAGGTTGGTAAACAGTCGGGTAATCTGGTCCTGATCTCCAGAGATTAGCACCCACTGGTCGAGGGGCGATTGAGCCGGGAGATAGACCAAGGCAATCTCCGCCTCCTGTGCGATCGCACGTTGCTCCTCAATGACCTCCTCCAGCACCGCCGCCACATCCACCGGCTGAAGTTGGAGCGCCACCAAGCCACTTTCCTGGCGCGTCAGAAACAGGAGATCGTCCACCAGCCGACCCAGCCGCCGGGTGAGACGCTCAATCACCTGAAATTGCTGCTGTTGAGTATCCGCATCGGCATCGGGATCTGCCAAAGCCACTTGCACATTGGTTTGGATCACCGCAATGGGATTCCGCAATTCGTGGGAGGCATCGGCGGTGAACTGTTTCAACTGCTGATAGGAATCCCGCACTGGAGCCATGGCAATCCCCGACAGGAGCCACCCAATCCCAGCCACCGCCCCCACCATCAAGCTGGTGCCCAGAGCCAGATCTACAATCAGACGACGGCTGGGCTTACTCACCTCAAACCAAGGATGGCTCACCCGCAAATAGCCCAGCACCTGATGTCCTGCCATCACTCGCTGGGTCACCTGTCGCGCTACCTGCTCTCCCTTGGTCCGCACCGTCTCCCCCGCCAGATTTACCCGCAGCGGCAGGTGAAAGGGTTCCGCCAGAGTGGACCATAGCAGCTCCCCAGAGGGGCTAAACCACTCTAGGTCGATGTGATCGTCTTCTACCGCCTGGGCATTATCCCGAAAGCTAGCCTCTACATTGACCCGCTGCGGAGGTTCTACGACACCAATGGCGGTGAGTACCCGCTCCCCCGGTCCTAATCCTGGCTCGATCACTAGGGATCGCTGCACAATTTCCACCACATGGTTCAAGGTGTCATCCACCCGCTCCACCAACGTGGTGCGTACATAGAGATATACGCCACTGGCAAATACCAGCAGCACCACCGCCGTAATGGTGGCGTACCATAGCGCCAGTTGCCGCCGAGTTGCCTGAAACATACCGTTGCTATCGTTCGCTGTTGCTACCGTTGCTGGAGAGGGCATCTGCTGGAGAGGGCACCTGTTGAAGAGAGCATCTGTTGAAGAGGACATCACCGTTGTCATCATAGCGACGGTACCGATGGAGGCTGGCTGGACTCCGGGCGAGGATCCATTTTCTAGCGCACGGCATGTCCTGGGGGGATTCTACGGGTAAAAAATGTAGATGCCTTCCCCCTCAGACACGGCACATCCCCGCTGTGATGATTAAGATGGGTAAAGTGCGATTTGATCCTCATTTGATCCTCGACTATTTGATCCTCGATTATTTCCAGGCTTGACCCCCTTTCATCCCCTAGGAGCAATCTGTCTATGACCTCTGCGATCGCCGTTGCCTCCCCCACGGCTTCAACGGTGCCCACGATACGGCGGCTAGACAATGGCTTGACCATCATTGCTGAACAGATGCCGGTAGAGGCCGTCAACCTCAACCTATGGGTGCGAGTGGGATCGGCGGTGGAATCCGATGCCATCAATGGCATGGCCCACTTTCTAGAACACATGATTTTTAAGGGCACGGCCCAACTGCCTATCGGGGAATTTGAGCGCCGTATTGAGGCCCGAGGCGGGGTTACCAATGCCGCCACCAGCCAGGACTATACCCATTTCTACATCACCACCGCGCCCCAGGACTTCGCGACCCTGGCTCCCTTACAAATTGACTTGGTGATGAATCCGCTGCTGATGGATGCAGAGTTTGAACGGGAGCGCCCGGTGATTTTGGAAGAGATTCGCCGCGCCAATGACAATCCCCGCCGCCGCACCTTCTATCGCTCTATGGAAATGGCCTTTGATCGGCTGCCCTATCGTCGCCCGGTCCTGGGGCCAACGACGGTGATTGAAGGACTCCAAGCTCAGCAAATGCGGGATTTCCACGGTCACTGGTATCAGCCGGAGCGCATTACGGCGGTGGCAGTGGGCAATCTGCCCGTGGAAGAATTAATTCAGGTGGTGGCCGACAGCTTTGAGGAGGCGATGGCCCATCGGGCGTCCCTGTCACCCCATTGCTGGCAGCTGGGGCCAGTGGTGCGCTCGACACCGGAGGCTCCCTTTAGCCAAATTCACCGCACTGTTCATATTGATGACGCTCTGCAACAGGCGCGACTGATTTTGGGCTGGCGGGTACCGGGGGTCGCTAATTTAGAGCACACCTATGCTCTGGATGTATTGGCATCGGTGCTGGGGCGGGGGCGCACAGCGCGATTGGTGCAAGATCTTCGGGAGGAGCGCCAGTGGGTGACGAGTATTTCCGCTAGCAATTTGACCTACTGGCAACAGGGAGTATTCTCGATTTCAGCCCAGCTTCCCATCGCTCATTTGGAGCAAGTGGAGGCGGCGATCGCGACCCACATTACCCAGGTATGTGCAGAGCCTATTACCGAGGCAGAACTGCGCCGCATCCAAACCCAGGTGGCCAATCGCCATGTTTTTGGCAGTGAGAGTCCCAGCGACCGGGCGGGGCTCTATGGCTACTACCACACTCTGACGGGGAATTTGGAGCCAGCCCTGGCCTATCCCCAGGCTATTCAAGCTCTCACCCCCAAGGATATTCAGGTCGCGGCCCAGGCCCACCTCTCTCCCACGGCCTATGGGGCGGTTATCCTTCGACCTGATGTATGATATCAAGTCCGTTTAATTAGCCACACAAATCTGTTGGGTGGTCAGTAGGGGCGAACGGCTGTTCGCCCTGTTCAAAATTGTGGGCAATTAGCCGAACACGATATGAGGGGAAAGGACGATGTGGACTGCTGCGATCGCGGCAGATATTGCGGCGCATATTACGGAGGTCACAGGTCAGTCTTTTACGGTGCAGGGCTGCCGGAGCGTCGGGGGCGGAAGCATTAACCAGGCGTACCAAATTCAGGATCGCCATGGTCAGGGACTGGCCCCTTGGGGCCATCGCACCTACTTTCTCAAGCTGAATCAGGCATCCCAGATTGCCATGTTTGAGGCAGAAGCCTTGGGCCTAAAGGAGATTGCCGATAGCCATACCATTCGTGTGCCGCGCCCCCTCTGCTGGGGGACGGCGGCGGATACGGCCTACATCGTTCTGGATTGGATTGACCTAGGCGGCGGCGGTGCCGATGCCTGGTATCGCATGGGGCAGAATCTAGCGGCGATGCATCGAGTCACCTGCGATGGCCCCTTGGGGCCGGTCCCTGACCATTGCGGTTTTGGCTGGCGACAGGACAACACCATCGGCGCAACGCCGCAAAAAAATCCCTGGACCCCCGATTGGCTCACCTTCTATCGAGAGCAACGGTTGCAATACCAGTTCCAACTGGCCCAGACACGGGGGGGACGGTTTCCCCGCCAGGGAGAGTTGCTGGCAGCGCTCCCTGACTTGCTGGCGAATCATAACCCCGCCCCCGCCCTTGTCCATGGCGACTTGTGGTCTGGCAATGCGGCAGTGTCCCGTTCTGGGGAACCCGTCATTCTCGATCCGGCTCCCTACTACGGCGATCGTGAAGTAGACATCGCCATGACCGAACTCTTTGGCGGTTTTCCCGCCGCCTTCTACGAGGGCTACAACGCCGCCTATCCCCTAGATGCGGGCTACAGCCGTCGCAAAATTCTCTACAACCTGTACCACATCCTCAACCACTACAATCTCTTCGGCGGCGGCTATGACTCCCAAGCCAACCGCATGATTGAACAACTGCTGCGCTAGTCCAGATGGGCCAGCGCGGACTTATAGCGCTTCTCACTCGGGTTAAGTACAGGCAAGGGGCTTAAGCCCCTTGTTCCCCGAATTGCCATCAAGTTGAGCTGTACCTCATCCCTTAGGGAACCGCTATATGTTCAATCCGTTAGGAACCCGGATCCTTTAACAGGCAATTCTTGTGGGTCAGGTATCTTGCCTGACCCTAAACAGCGGGACGGTTATCCCACTACATTAGTGCGCTGCTATCTGGGGTCGCCAGTGTGCCCAGGGTTGGACCTGCTCAAGTTGGGCGGCCACCGCCAGCACCGTAGCGTCAGCGCCGGGACGCCCCACCAACTGCACCCCTATGGGTAGATTACGGTCGTCGAATCCGGTGGGAATCGCGATCGCAGGTTGACCGCTGGCATTGAAGGGGGGGCAGGGGGCAATCCAGCCAATGATGTTTTTCAGGGTTTGGGCACTGCCCAGGGTGCGCCATTCCCCTAGGGCAATAGTGGGATGTAAATAGGTGGGCAGCAGCACCAAGTCATAGTCGTGAAAGTGCTCCACAATCCGACGAGCTACCCGCTGGAGTTGAGAAGCCGCTCGGAGATAGGCTCCACTACCCGTTCTCCAGCCCCGCCACAACAGCCAGCGGTTCATTCTTTCCAGCACAATCCAGGGCACATTCGCCTCTGCCACCACGCATTGCCATGCAATGGTAAAGGGTTCAATCAAAGAACTCAGGTCCGGCGGGTCCACGGATTCCACCTGATGGCCGAGGGCTTCGAGGTGGTGGGCGGTATCTAGCACCGCCTGTTGGCAGGTGGGGTGGGCCGTGCCCAGGGGGGGCAATGCCGTCAGCAGAGCCACCCGCAATGGAGACACAGGCTGGCGACTGAGGGCGAGAAAGGAGGGTTCTGGGTTCGGTAGCCAGTAGGGATCCCCGGTGGTATAGCCCGCCATCGTATCTAGAAGGGCTGCTGTATCCGCCACGGTGCGCCCTAGAGGACCGTTGGTGGCGAGACCATGCATCCGTTCCCCCACGGGGGCAAAGCTGATGCGCCCTCGGGAGGGTTTCAACCCCACCAGCCCGCAGCAAAAGGCCGGACCCCGCAGGGAGCCACCACCATCGGAGCCTTGAGAAATGGCGCAGAGTCCGGCGGCTAGGGCCGCTGCCGCCCCGCCACTAGAGCCCCCTGGTGTGAAGTCTAAATTCCAGGGATTGCGGGCGGGCGGAAAGCCGGGGGGTTCGGTGTAGGGCAGGGAGCCCAGTTGTGAAGTAGCCGTTTTACCCAGGAGGATAAACCCCGCCCCCCGCAACTTGGGGATAATGCCATCGTCTTTCTCAGCAATGCGATCGCGGGCAGCGCGAACGCCATAGGAACAGGGAACGCCCGCGACAGGATTCAGATCCTTGACGGAAAGGGGGACGCCAAAAAAGGGGGGCAGGGTCTCGGGATGGGTGGCCAAGTATTCGGTTTTGGCCTGGGCATCGGCTAGGGCCTGCTCCGCCATCACGGTAAAGTAGCAGCCCAATTGGGGATTCAGACGGTCGATACGCTCTAGGTACAGGGTCACCAGATCCAGGGGGGAAACCTCCCCCGTTCGCACCAAGCGGGCCTGCTCTAGGGCGGGAGTAAAGGCCAGATCGACAGCGTTCATGGGTCTACACCGTTGGGGTTGGGGCGAGGCCAGGGACGAGGAGGGCTTGGCAGTCCGCCACCGATTCCCCTGCGGTCATGGCCGCCACTAAGGCACGATAGGCGTCTTGATGGTGCTCCAGCATTGTGCGGGCTTGGAGAGCCGCCCACCGTTGCTGGGTTTGGCGCTCCTGGGAGCTGCGGCCCAACTGCTGCCAGAGAATAGCAAATTTTTGCTGATCATCCTGGCCACCTAGAGCCTCTCCATAGATCCACTGTTCCGCCGCTATCCCTGCCATCCAGACCGTGGCATAGCGGTTCACCATCTGGGCGGAAATTTTTCCCTGGGCTAGGGGAGCTTCCAGGTCTGTGGTGTCAAACCGCACCCCCCCTTGTCCCGGCAAGCCCTTACGCCAAGCTTCCCAGGCATTGAGGCTGTAGTCCTGGATGGGAATATCCAAGAGGTGAGCCACGAGGAAATGGGCCGCTTCGTGGTGGGCGATGCGCTGACGCTGCTGGGGAGAAAACCGGGACAGGCTACCTATGATCAAATTGCCCAGGGTGCCCTGCCCCATAATCTGATCCAGGGTGGCAATGCCAAGGATGACGGTAATTGCGATGGTCAGAGACCAGCCCAAAGGGGCCATCGCGGGTACCACCGGAGACATCTGGACTAATGGTCCCAACAGGGCAGTCATGGTCACCAGAAAGATCGTAATCGCCACCAGATTGAGGGTAATTTGCCCCATGGGAATCGCCGCCTCTACTGCATACCAATCTAACAAGATAGGTCCGGCCCTCATCCTAATGACGAATGACAACTTCGAGCCATAGCCTAGTACTCTGCGGCGTCAATATCCTAACCGTTCTATCGTGGTACACCTCGGCCCCTCACCCTAGCCCTCTCCCATTGGGAGAGGGGACCAGAAAATGTTGGGCTGACGCGACAATAGCGGGCCGATTTACGCCCTACTGTACTAGTGCTTTGTCAGTTTTCAAATTGTGAGTTTGCGTAGGTTGGGTTCCGCTAGCGCTGCACCCAACTTTGTATGGTAAGCGGCCTGCGCTCCAGGGTTATTTTGGCAGCAGACCGTCAGGGGAGGACTCCGACCCGAGGGCTTTGAGCAATTGAGCCAATGGCTGGACGGCACTGGTCGCCTAAGAGGTGATGGTGTGGAACCCTCTGGTGGTGAGGATTTCATAGGTTGAAATGGGCCGCTTGCAGGATCCCATGGCCAAGAGCCCTCCGGGCATGGCTTCGCTAGAGCTGGGGTGGTTTTCTTCCCCAGACTGTCATGGGGGCGACACCAGTTGTAAATCATAAGGCTTGCCTAAGGCCCATACCTGGTCTTCACGCCGCTGGCAGGGGCACAAAATTGATTCCGTAGGGCAAAATTGATTCCATAGGGCAAACGTGATCACGCCTACCTGGCAAGGGTTTCCCCGTTAATTGTCCACACGCCCTAAAGAATCTGCGAATTAATGGTGTACCAGGTGGACACTGGACGCTGCGGGAATTGAAAATCATAAGACTGACAAGGTGTCAATATGCCTTTCCAACGCATTCGTCGGCTTAGCTCCCAGCGCTCCCAGTCGCCATCAACGACATCTCAGGTTTCACCTCAACCCTTTTCTGTCCAAGAACCCCAACATTTCCCCAGCCAGAAAGAACTTGAAAATCAAGGTTTTAACCAAGACAATTTTGAAGCCACAGGACTACAGCTAAAGGCAACCTATGGCACCATCACGCCTATCGAGCAAGAAAGGCTGGGAGTCCTACAAGCCAAGATGGACAGCTTCTGGACAGAGCGCATGGAGCAGGCTAAAGCACAGCCAAACTTGCTAGAAATCCTCGCTCGTAACCCTCAGTCAACCCAGGTAACCGAGGCAACAGCACCCCTTCAGCCTCAATTGACTATCGGGCAACCCCAGGATCACTATGAGCAAGAGGCGGATCGAGTAGCATCCCAAGTCGTCGAGCAGATCCATACTCCTACCACCGCCCAATCACCGCAGGGCAAGGCGGTGCAGCGGCAGGACGAAAAGGGCATGGAACGTCAGGCTAAACCCGAGATTACGGGACTACAGCTCAATGCCCCAACTGTTGGGTTTTCAGTGCCACAGTTCCAGCGCATTGTTCAGCGGGACGGCACCGATATCTCCGACCCGGCCATGAGCCAAGCCCTGGCTCTCACAAACGACAATTATTTACTGGCTGCGGCTATTGCACCGCTGATCAAGCAATGGGGAGAGGTCCGAATAGGCGTCTTTCTCGGAGCCTTCCCGACAGGCATCAAAGACGCCATGATTGCAACGGAAATGGTGGGTTTTCTTGATTCTGGTGGCACGGGGGAACAAGCACAGTACATCAATACTGTATTTCCCAATGCTGCTCAGCAACAGCGGCAACTGATGGGCTTGTTCTTAAGTGGTGCAATGCTCGATGACGTGAAATGGGCGATGGGGGCGGTTGGCAACGATGTCGAGAAAGCCGAGGCGGCGCTCAGCTACCTTGAAATTTGGAAAGCCCAGGGGGCAGCAGCAGAGAATCTTGCCCGCATTGAACTGGCGAAGGTGAGTGGTGATGTGTCTCTGGCCACAGTCGTCATGAACCTCTGGTCAACCTATAACTTTGACCCAGATCTGCGTGCCTGGGTGGGTAAGCGTGCCGCAGAGATAGCCCAGAACCAGCTTGAAGATGAAGGCAAGCTCGCTGAGGCCCGCAAACAGGAGTACATTAAGACCAACGCTCCCGAGAAACCCAATATCAGGAAGGGCAAGCCCAATCAGTCCCAGCAAGCCAAGCTCAACAAAATCAAAAAGGTCACTGAAACAGCAGAGGAAACCTGGGCTAAAGAGATGGAGCAAGCCGCTCTTCTCGTGCCGGGTTGGACAGAGGCCGAAGCAGGCAAGATGGAAAGTTTCCTCAATGCCGCTGCCAAGGCTGGTGCCAAGCCGGAGGCTGCGAAGTCAGCGCTGCAACTCACTGACGGGAATATCCCTCTGGCCGAAGCCCTGCTCGATATCTTTGCGATCGCAGGTCTTGCGCCAGAAGCCGCTCCTGCCACGGCCCTCTGGGCACTTGATCAAAGCAAGAACCCTGATAACATCCGGAAACTGGCGCTCATCCTTGCTCAGGGATTGGCCGCAACCCTCGATTTGGCCCTCGCTAAATCTGTCTCCCAATGGCTCCTCAACGTTAAGCTGAGTGCCGAGAATCAGAGCAAAGTTATCAGCGCGGCAGTGGCGGCCCCGAGTGCCTGGCCGCAAGTTGAACAGTTTCTGACGAAAAACGACGCAAGATTAGCCCATGCTGTCTACGTGCTCGAATGGGCTGTCCAAGGGGGCACAACGACGATAGGTGACCTTGTTGATTGGATCGATACCCGCACACTCGACGATATTCGCTGGGCACTGGAATCCCAGATTGCCGCTGCGGGCAGCGCCACTACGACGGAAGCCAATAGCCGACTTGAGCTGTTAGAGAAAGCGAAGGAAGAGCTTAAGGATAAGAAGGCGAAGGAAGCAATTACAGAGATCCTACTCAAGTGCGACGACTTTGCCCAGGCTAAGAGGCTCCTTCAAAAGATAAATTCCAGTCAGCCAAAACCATCCCGTATTGTTGAGATTATGGCGCTGGATGGCGCTGTCAATGGTACGAAGATCTTGGAATGGATCGAGAATAAAAAGATTCCGGCAATCGAACTATACGATCACCTCGTCACGAAGAAGCTTACTTACACAACGCTCGATGATCTGCTCGATACAGGAACAACATGGAAGCAGATTGAAGAACTGCTCCCCCAAGCAAAGGATAAGGGCAATGAGACCTGGCAACAGGCAGGTGTCATACTCCTGACCAATATTAACAAGATGCCGAATGCCTCTGAGTTGCAGAAGCAGGTTAAGAAATACAAAGGCAAACATCAAACGAACATGACACGGACAGTGGATGCTTGTCTAAGCCACGGTGTCTGGAATCAGGGCACTTTTCCTGATGCAATTGAATCCTTGCTTTACCACTATGCCAAGCACGTTATTGACGAAGGCGGCGGCGGTGGGGCAGATGCCCAAACTGTGGCGCAGTACAGCGCGGCCAGCCGGGGGCCGATTGCGCGATGGGCTCAGGGTTATGCAAGCGCTGAAGGTGGGTGGAAGATCACTCAACGAGGTGGTGGTCCACCTGGTGGTATCTACACCGATCCGGGTCGAGAAACTCTCAGCTTCTGGCAGGCGTAAAGATGACGAGTGATGAAGCGATTAGACATCTCCGGGAGCGCTGGAAAACCCTGACTGCGACCCGAATCCCTCCACGGATACCGGATGATCTGGAGGCAGAGGATCTACGCGGCGACATCATTGGCTACGACAGCCATGTTGCTGGTGTCGTTTCCAGCATTTTGGCGGGCTCCCCTATCGAGACCCACTGGCTCAAGCCGCGCTCGAACCTCCTTGTCCGGGCGCGATCGCTCACTAGCCGTCTTCCAGATACGAATGCCTACCTGGATTACATTGTTCTTCTGGATGAGGTTCTGGGTCTGGCGGCGACGGCGCAACCCTTTCTCGGTGGTAGCGACTAATTGCGATCGCGCATAGCCTAACGGCATTCAAGAAAGGCTGAACCCACCCCCGAGGGCTTGGGGGTGAGGGCTGAAGATTATTTCAGGAGTCTCTCTAGTCCATTGAGAATGAGGTCAAGCCCAAACTCAAAGTCGTGAAGACCATCATAATCCCCTTGTATGACTTGGTGCGTGAGCTGGTTCATATAGGGATATTGCTCAGCAGGGATTTGCGGCAGGTAGGCAGCGGCTATATCCCCATAGGCCGATGCCTCAATGGGAAAATTCAACTCCTGAAGCGTAAACCCATAGACATGACTATCAATGGCATTCCACGCATGATCCGCCATTTCAAATGAAAAGCCCGCCTCTTTCAGGCAACCCAGTGTCGAATCCACATAGCGCAGCATCGCTGGCCCCACATTCACCCGAGACACGAGCGGCATCGTAGCCCAGGGATGCAGCAACAGCACCTCATGGGCAGAAATTGCCCGCCGACGCATAGCGATCTTCCAATCAGCGCCGGGTTTGGGCACCTCTATTTCACTCACCACGCTATCGACAATGCCATCGATCAGATCGTCTCTATTGGCAACGTGGTTGTACAACGACATGGCCTTAACCTCTAGCGCCTGAGCCAGCTTTCGCATAGAGAGTGCTTCCAGGCCACCTTCATCAGCTAAACGAAGCGCAGCCCACAATATTCGTTCCCTACTCAAGGGCAGACGTTCTGACTTTCTGGAGCTGGTGTTCTTAGCCATCCCTACTGTTTGTCGTCACATCGGAACATCCCAAAAACCAAGCCCAATCACGAAGTTTTGTTGCTCATAGTCCAATTATTACATACACTGTAAGTTTATGTTATGCTTACGCTGTAAGTTTGCATGGAAAAATTATTCAATGAAGGCGATCGCCCAGACCGAATATGGTTCACCAGAGGTGCTAAAGCTGACGGAGGTCGATCGCCCCTTGGTTCAAGCGGATACTGTGCTGGTGCGGGTTCATGGGGCATCTGTCAATGCAGGTGACTGGCATTTGATGAGGGGCCGTCCGCTTCTCGTTCGTCTGATGCTAGGGGGGCTTTTGCAGCCGAAAATTAAGATCATCGGGTTTGATATAGCGGGTACTGTGGAAGCCGTCGGCAACAATGTTACGGGCTTCCAGGTAGGGGATGAAGTGTTTGGCGATCTGTCGGAATGTGGGTTTGGCGCGTTTGCTGAATATGCTGGTGCACCAGAATCAGCTCTAGCACTAAAGCCGGATAATCTTACTTTTGCAGAGGCCGCTGCTGTTCCTGGTGCGGCAATGACGGCCCTACAAGCCCTACGGGATATCGGTAAAGTCCAGCCTGGTCAGCAGGTGCTCATCAACGGTGCTTCGGGAGGGGTTGGATCCTATGGGGTACAACTTGCCAAGGCTTTTGGCGCTGAAGTTACGGCTGTATGCAGCATTGAAAAAAAGGATCGGATAGGGGGTCTCGGTGCAGATTGGGTGATGGATTACTCACAGGTAGATCTGACTCAGAAAAAGATATACGACTTAATTGTTGATGTAGCGGCCTATCGGTCAGTGTTCGACTACTTGCCAGCGTTGAAACCTGGAGGCAGCTATGTTTTGGTGGGGGGCTCGATCTCACGGTTGTTCCAGGTCATGATCTTAGGATCTTTAATTTCAAAAATGAGCAATCGCACGGTGAAAGCCTTAATAGTGAAGCCCAATTCGGCAGACTTAGTCACGCTGAGGGCGTTGATCGAGGCAGGCAAAATCATGCCGCTAATTGACCGCCTCTACAGCCTGGAGGAAGTCCCTGTGGCCCTTCGCCAACTTGAGCAACGGCAGGTGGTGGGGAAGGTGGCTATTCGTGTGTGAAAAAAGAGCGTGCTGCAAATTGTTCATTATCTCAGCGCCGAACGCTTTGTTCGTTCTACTCCCGGCATCTGTCGAATCAGTGCCTAGTTTTAATCCCATGCTGCTTTTGTCATGAACTCTCGACCCGTACCGCTTTTGTCTCTTCTTCGTTGGTTGATATTAGGAATTGTGAGTAGCCCTCTTGGGCTTGGCTCTGGCGCGATCGCAGCCCCACTTTTCACCACCCAATTCGGAGCTGAAACATCAATAGCGGCAGCGCCTACCTGGCAATCGCCCCAACGCCTCTACCGCATTTCCCTAAATTCTCTCTATCCTGCTGGTAGCAACAACATTCGCCCGATTGCCCAGGCGATTAGCCCTAACAGTGAAGTGCTCGCCCTCCTCAGCACACAGGCTGACGGCGATCAAGCTGACGGCGCGCAGCCTGATCGCAGCATTCTCGCCCTGTGGAACTTGGGGCGCGGCACCCGCCGAATTACGTTGATACCCGCAAATCGCGGCCAGCCTCAAGCGCGGGTCATTGCTTTTAGCCCCAACAATCAGCAGATTGTCGCCGGACTGACGGATGGTGATATCCAGGTTTGGAATACAACCACTGGGGACTCTCTACGCCGATGGAATGCCCATGAGACTGAAATTAAGGCGATCGCCATCAGCGCCGACAGACAGTTTCTAATTACAGGGAGCAGCGATCTCACCGTCAAAGTGTGGGAGCTTAACAGCGGCAGGCTTTTGCAAACTCTGCGCTTGACCGCAGGGGAAGCCGCAGCGACACCTGTGCAGGCGCTGCAAATCAGCCCTGACAGCAGGCACTTGGCCGTCGCCACGGAGCGCAGTATTCAGCTTTGGGATATTTTGGAGGGCAGGCTTGTCAAAGTTGCTGTGCAGCTCTCACCCCAACAGGCCCAATCGTTGAGTTCGGCCCTTCCTTTGGCGATGGCATTTGTTCCGAACAGTACTAACCTGGCCACGTTGGATACCGACAACAGCATTAAGCTTTGGAATAGAAACAATGGCACTAGAGTCATTACCTTACGTCAGCATCAGCAGCCCATACAAGCGCTGACGGTAGACCATGCTGGACAACTGCTGATCAGCCGAGACAGCACTCAGTCTGTGCTCTTTTGGAACTTGCAAACCTATCGGAGCGATCGCTCGATCAGTGTAGCTTCGGGCAATAGCGATATTGCTGTTGACGGTAGCTGGGTGAGTAGTTTGGATGCGATCGCTACTCCCAATTCAATTACACTCAGCGCCAGCGGCGATACCTTTGCTGTCCCCCTTGAAAAACTAGCTAGCTCCCTAATCCCTTCTGGTTTTGGCATCGATTTACGGGAAGTGGCGACCGGGAACAGACTATCTATTATCCCCAATGCCCAACGGATTAGCTTCAGCCCGAACAACCTTTTTCTAGTTGCAGTTCAAGCCTCGGATGTGCAGGTTTGGCAACCCTAATCAGAAATCAAGTGGGGTTGCTATATGGATACGGATGGTTCTATCGTGGTACATTTCGGCCCCTCTCCCTAGCCCTCTCCCAGGGGGAGAGGGGATCGGAAAAGGTTGGGCGGTGCGACAGAATAGTTGGTCTATTTCAGCCCAACAGCATCGTCAGCCTAGTGCTGGGCGGCGTAAATATCCTTGCTGTTCTATCGTGGTACACTTCGGTCCCTCTCCCTAGCCCTCTCCCAGGGGGAGAGGGACCGGACAGGGTTGGGCGGTGCGACAGAATAGTTGGTCTATTTCAGCCCAGGTGCATTAGTACACCTGGGCTGAACTGATTGCTTTTGGCCGCAGGCTAGGGGTCTGTCAAACCTGATTTTGTAGGTTGGGTGCAGCGCTAGCGGAACCCAACATGGCCCACCGCTGTTGGGTGACCCTTCGTTTTAACCAACCTACGCAGACTCACAAGGGTAATGTTGACAGATGACGCCCAATTCTGGCAGCAATAAATTTTGCTAGGGAGAAAAAGTGCAAACGTGTCTCTGTGTCTCTGTGCAATTCTCGTAAAAATACGGAATTTACTCATAACTTGATACCTGCACCTGGGGGTGAGACCCATCTCCGTGAAAACCGAGTAGTGGCTCGGTATCTATAGCAAATAGTTCTTGAAAATGCCTGATATTCGTTTAGTTAACGAGACTATGGGGGCACTCTAAGACTGTACAAATCAGAGTTGACTTCCCCCTTGGCTGCCATGAAGCAGAATGCAATGACTTCTGTAAATGGGGAATTTCAGGGTCCGGCATCTGTATCATCGTTGCCGAACCCTGGCAGACCCCCTACAACTGTATCGGTGATAAATGACGCCATGCCCCTCAGTGACCCAACTGCGATCGCGATTGAAACACTCCCGGTGTTTGAAGAAGCCACCCAGACGGCAGCGCGGTTTTTGGGAATGCCCATCTGCACGATTGGCCTAGTGGAGGACACGGACCTGGTACTTAAGGCGGCAGTGGGGTTGTCCTACTTGGGCTTCATGAACCAGTTAGCGCGGACGCGGCGGCTATCTCTGACCGATGATTTAATAAGTACAACCTACCATCAGCCCCAGTATCTGGCGCTAGAGGATGCTTCGGAGGAGAGTCTTTACTACACCTCCGAACTGGTTAAAGCCTATGGGGTGCGGGGTTATCTGGGGGTGCCCCTCCACACCTCCACCGGCCAGTCTATTGGCGTGTTAATGGCCTTAGACACCCAGCCCCACGTCTTTACAGAACAGGCCATCGCCTTCATGGAGATGATTGCTCGCTGGGCTATGAGTGAATACGAGCGGCATGTTCTCCTACAACGGACGATGGCCCAAAGCCAATCAGAGACTATCGCGTCCCATCTCCAGCAGGACGCGAAAACTTTAGGATCCATCACCGCCCCCCTGGTAGACAAAATTCGCCTGCACCTGATCGGTCAACTGACCCAGGAATTACGGACCCCTCTCACCTCTATCACCGGCATGGCAGGGATGCTCAGCCGAGAGATCTACGGCCCCCTGACCCCTAAGCAGCATGAATATGCGGAGATTGTCCGCAGCAGTAGTCAGCGCCTACTAGAAACCGTAGACGAAATTCTGGCCCTGGGTAGCCTCAACCATGGTCAAGCGCCCCTGGTGCCTGTGACGGTGGATGTGGAGATGGTGGGGCAGCAGGTGAGCAATACCCTGGCCTCCTTGGCCCAAGAGCAAAACCAGGAAATCCACTTGACTGTGGAACCCGGATCTCGCCTTTGGAGTCTGGACAGCGCCAACCTCAAGCAGTTGATGTATCACCTACTCTTCTGTGTCCTGCACCTAACGGGAGAGGGCGGTACTATTCGCATTCATGCCTCCCGTCGCGATGCGGCTCTGAGTCTGGCGATTTGGCTCTCCCATCCCTGGCTGGGGGAAGGGTTGCCCAGCATGGCGGCCTCGTTTCAGCCCTATCTGTCGGGAGGTGAACAGGCGGGTTCCTTGGACATTGCCACCCCTTCCCTGACCGCAACCAGTGACGATGCCGATGGGTCGGTGGTGATGGTGCGATCGCGGGAATTACTCGCCCTAATCCTGAGTCGCCACTTAGCAGAGCGCCAGGGGGGAACCCTCACGCTTCAGGGCAATGCCGAGACGGGATACCGCTTTGTCGTCCTATTGCCGGCCCTTCAGTCCCTAGATGCCCATTAGGGACTCGCAGAAAAATAAGGTACTTGCTGATCGGGGAGGATCAATTCAAAGCGGGACAAATCTCGTGGGGAGGAGTTAGGAGTTAGGAGTCAGGAGTTAGGAGCCAGAATCTAGGAGAGTACTGGATTCTGACTCCTGACTCCTGAATTCCTCGGAGCCTATATGGTCTCGGTTTACGTTGATGCCCTGATCGGGCTTGCTCCCTCTGGGGCGGTAAAGCCAACGACTCCGTTGCTCCCTAGGGGAGCCGCTAACGCGAACAGGGAACTGGATGTTTGTATGGAGACAACGACGTAGCGAGCTTTTCAGCTTGTTTCAAGACATAACCTTCCAAGTCGTGTATTGACACGTCCCTGAGGTCTATGGATGGACCTAGGGCACGGGGTGGACAGGGTAGAATCTGGTCAGGTTCCCAGGGGCAGCAGCCTCGACCAGAGTCTTGTAGGGCGCATCACCATGCTGAAGGTCTTTGCCGATCGCGGTGGCACATTCACCGACCTAGTAGCAGTAACCGATCGGGCAGATTGGGTAGCGCGACTGGCTTCCCTGCCCCGGTTTCACGTAACCCCCCTGCCCAACCATCAGTGGGTCATCGTCTACAAGCTGCTGTCGGAACAGCCGGATCGCTACCCCGATGCCGTGATCCAGGGCATTCGCGATATTTTGGGCCTGTCTTCCCAGGAGCCCATCCCCACCGCAGACCTAGAGGTCGTGAAAATGGGGACGACGGTGGCCACCAATGCCCTGCTGGAGCGAAAAGGCGATCGCACTTTGCTCGTCACCACCCAGGGTTTTCGGGATGCCCTCCGCATTGGCTATCAGCATCGACCCCAGATCTTTGCCCGCCAGATTGTACTGCCGGAAATGCTCTACGAGCAGGTGGTAGAGGTGCGGGAACGCTACACCGCCGAGGGGGAGGAGCACATTCCCCTAGAGGCGGCGGAATTGGCGCGGGTCACCCAAGCACTGCAAACCGCCTATGACGACGGCATTCGAGCCTGCGCCATTGTCCTGCTCCACGGCTATCGCTATCCCGCCCATGAACAGCACTTGGCGGCAATTGCCCGCCAGGTGGGCTTTCCCCAGGTCTCCGTCTCCCACGAAATCAGCCCGGTGATGAAATTCGTCAGCCGGGGGGATACGACGGTACTGGATGCCTACCTGTCCCCCATCCTGCGCCGCTATGTGGATCAGGTGGCGACGGCCTTGGGACAGGGCGGTCATTCCGGCGTCAATTCCGGCGTCAATTCCAGTGGGCCAGGGGGGGATGCCAGACCTGGCCCCAAATTGGAATTCATGAAATCCGACGGGGGGCTCACCGATGCCCACCTATTTCAGGGCAAAGACAGCATCCTCTCCGGGCCTGCGGGGGGCATCGTTGGGGCAGTGAAAACCAGCCAGCGGGCAGGATTCAACCAGATCATCGGCTTTGACATGGGGGGGACTTCCACTGATGTTTCCCACTTCAACGGGGAGTACGAGCGCACCTTTGAAACCGAGGTGGCGGGGGTGCGGCTGCGGGCTCCGATGCTGGCCATCCATACGGTGGCGGCGGGGGGCGGGTCAATTCTGGCCTTTGATGGAGCCCGCTACCGGGTGGGACCAGAGTCGGCGGGTGCCCATCCCGGTCCCGCCTGCTATCGCCAGGGGGGACCGCTGACGGTGACCGACTGCAATGTGATGCTGGGAAAATTGCCACCGGCGTTCTTTCCCCAGGTCTTTGGCCCCGAGGGAAACCTGCCCCTGGATCAGCGGGAGGTACAGCACCAGTTTGCGGCGCTGGCGGACCGAATTGCCGCCGAAACCGGAGACCAGCGCTCTCCAGAACAGGTAGCGGCGGGGTACCTGGCCATTGCCATCGACAAGATGGCCAATGCCATTAAAAAAATCTCCGTTCAGCGGGGCTACGACATCACCACCTATACCCTCTGCTGCTTTGGTGGAGCAGGGGGACAGCACGCCTGTTTAATTGCCGAAGCCCTGGGAATGAAGACGATCTTTCTCCATCCCTACGCCGGGGTACTGTCGGCCTATGGTATTGGGCTGGCGGATGTGCGGAGTCTGGCGGAAAAGGCGGTGGAGACGGAGTTGACGGCGGCGGTCCTACCCCAGCTCCAGAGAGAAATAACGGCCTTGGAAATGACAGGGCGACAGACCGTATTGGCCCAGGGTATTGAGGCAGAGCGGATTCAGGTCGTGGCCAAGGCCCATCTGCGCTATGCCGGGACCGATTCAGCCCTGCTGGTGGACTTTGGGGCAGTGGAGAAAATGCGATCGCACTTCCACACCCAGCACCAGCAACGCTACGGCTTCATCCAGGCCGATAAACCCCTGATCGTCGAAGCCGTATCCGTGGAAGTAATCGGCCAAACCCGGCCCCTAGAAGATCCCTGGCTCACCCCCGGCAGATCCACCCCCCTGACCGCCGCCGCCACCATAGACCTCTATAGCCAAGGCACTTGGCACACCGCCCCGGTCTACCAGCGGGCCGATCTGTGTCCTGGAGACGCCATTACAGGGCCAGCCCTGATCATTGAAGCAACTGGAACCAACGTGATCGAGCCGGGATGGACCGCCACCCTGACAGAGCGCAATCACCTGATTCTGCAACAGGCAGCAATTTCCCTCCCACCTACCCCTGGAGTACAAGCCGCTATTCCTCAAGGAGCTGGGAGAAATGGAACTGGGGAGCAAGCGGCTGGAGAGAACACCGCGATAGTCAAAGACCAGCCCCAAGGCGTCATCGCCCCGGCAAGCCAGTCTGCCCCCCCAGAAACCGCCCCACCGACCATCACGCCCCCAGACCCGGTACTCCTGGAGATTTTCAACAACCTGTTTCAGGCCATCGCCGATGAAATGGGCATCACCCTCCAAAACACCAGCCACTCCGTCAACATCAAAGAACGCCTCGACTTCTCCTGCGCCCTCTTCGACGCCCAAGGCCAGCTCGTCGCCAACGCCCCCCACATCCCCGTCCACCTAGGCTCCATGAGCGCCAGCGTCCACAGCCTCATAGTCGCCACCAAAGACCATCTGCAACCCGGAGATGTCTACGTCTCCAACAACCCCTACAACGGCGGCACCCACCTCCCCGACGTAACCGTAATCACCCCCGTATTCGCCACCCCCACCCCCCAACAC
>NZ_KI913949.1:2566874-2639136 GCF_000332095.2 Leptolyngbya sp. PCC 6406
CACCCGGCAACAAGGGCAGGCAAGGGATTGCCCCTACGGATCCAGATCAATATCGGTCACCCGGCACTGGGTAGGGCGGGTTTTGAGCCTCCCATTTGGGATTTCCCAGTAGACACGAGCTAAACCCGCCCCTACGGGATTTACCCCAATACCCCATCACCCCATCACCCCATCACCCCATCACCCCATCACCCCCCCACTCCCCCACCCCCCTCTTCTACCTCGCCTCCCGAGGACACCACGCCGACATCGGCGGCATCACACCGGGTTCCATGCCCCCCTACAGCACCTCCGTCGAGCAAGAGGGCGTCCTCCTAGACAATGTGAAACTGGTCGATCAGGGGCACTTTCAGGAAGTAGAGATCCGTAAACTGCTCAGCAGCGACCCCTACCCCGCCCGCAATCCCGACCAAAACATCGCCGATCTCCAAGCCCAAATCGCCGCCAATAAGCGGGGAGTACAGGAACTCCAGCGCATCACCCACCACTACGGATTAGAGGTGGTGCAAGCTTACATGGGCCATGTCCAAGCCAATGCCACCGCAGCGGTGCAGAAGGTGATCGCAGGACTTCAGAATGGTCAATTTACCTACCCAATGGACGACGGCAGCGTCATCCAGGTGCGAATCACTGTGGATCGGCGTGCCCGCACCGCCCACATTGACTTCACCGGCACATCTCCCCAGCAGAACACCAATCTGAATGCACCCTTGGCCATTGGTCAAGCCGTCGTCCTCTATGTGTTTCGCACCCTTGTAGACGACGAGATTCCCCTGAATGCGGGCTGCATGACCCCCTTGACCCTCACGATTCCCGAGGGTTCTATGCTGAATCCCCACTATCCGGCGGCAGTCGTAGCGGGCAATGTGGAAACATCCCAGGCGATTGCCAATGCCCTCTATGGAGCCCTGGGGGTGATGGCGGCAGCCCAGGGCACAATGAACAATTTCACCTTTGGCGATGACCAGCACCAGTATTACGAAACCATCTGTGGCGGATCGGGGGCCGGGGCTGACTTTGACGGCACCGATGCAATCCAGACCCACATGACCAACTCCCGCCTCACGGACCCGGAGGTACTGGAGTGGCGGTTTCCGGTGCTGGTGGAGGAATTCGCCCTGCGGCCCAACAGCGGCGGTCAGGGTAAACACCGGGGGGGCAATGGCGTCCTGCGCCGCATCCAGTTTCGCCAAGGGATGACGGCGGCGATTCTCTCGGGGCATCGGGTGGTGCCCCCCTTTGGCCTAGCGGGGGGAGAACCCGGTCAGGTGGGGCAAAATTGGGTGGTGCGCCGAGATGGCACCGTGGAGACTCTAGAGGGAAAGGGGGAAGTGCAAATGCAACCGGGAGATACCTTTGTGGTGGCCACACCAGGGGGCGGCGGCTATGGTCCCAACCGTCCCCATTCCACTACCCAAAACTATCCCTGACGCTGGGCCATGAGTTGACGCATCCGCTCCCGGAAGGCGGCGATCATCTCGGGGGTGGGGGCGGTGGTTTGCCAAGCCTCGCGGGCCATCAGGCGATCGCACCAGGCTTTGAGGGCGGCATGGTCTGCTAGGGGCAGGCCCAGTTGCTCGCACCAGGGGGCGACGGTGCCCAGTACCACATCCGCTAGGGACAGGGTTTCTCCGCCAAAATAGGGCTGATCTCCCAGTTGGGCGGCAAAAAAGCTGAGGCAAAGGCTGCCCTGTTTCAACGCCTTTTGCATGGCTTCTGCATCCGGTTCCCCAAAGCCCATCATTTTGCGGGTGAGGGGGTTGACCGCTGGCATCAGTTCGTTCAAGGTGGCCATCTGCACCATCCGCACTTTGGCCACTGCTGCTGCTGCCGTGGGCATCAGGGGCGGGGTGGGGTATTGGGCTTCTAGGTAATCCAACATGGCGAAGGATTCGATCACGGTCAGATCTCCATCCACGAGCACGGGAATGTGATGGAAGGGGTTCAGGGCTAAAAACTCGGGCTTGAACTGATCTCCCCCCAGGTTCAATTCCTTCAGCTCAAAGGTGAGTCCTTTTTCTAGCAGGGCCACCCACACGCGGCGGGAGTTGATGGACAGGGGGGTGTGATAAAGGGTCAACATAATAATTGCGCTTTTACATCCCCTTCAGGATGCCATCTCAGCGCCATACCCGACGGGGTAAGGGTAGGAAACGAAGAAATCCCTGGGCGCTAGCGCAGCGAAGGCGTTCTTTTCGTAGACAAGCCCCATGACTGCATCTCAGTTTTGCCAGTAGCAAAAGCACTCAGATCGCCAAAAACCAGAAGAACCCGGTTATGTACACTCTGCTTGAGCCATCATCGCGTGATGGATAACACCCCCAGCTCCCACGCTTAACTCTCAAAAGTGACGGATACCCCCCTAGCACCGGACTTATCTATCAAAGCTGATATATAATAGCGCCAACCTCGGACTTATCTGCAAAAAATGACCGATAACACCCCTAGAGTCGGACTTATCCGTCACTTTTGATACTTAAATCGCGTCCATGTTGGAACCTGAAGTTTCTAGGACAAGCATAGGAGTCTATAGTTCTTAGCTCATCGATATTTCAAGTATCTTTCTGAAACTATGGTTTTCAAGTTAGACGCGGTTTAATACTATAGTTGGGCACTCAATCTAGAATGAATACAGCTAGTCAAAAAGAAAGACTGATAAACACTAAAAAGCTCTCTACAAACTAATTCAGTCATTCAATGTCAGGTAGTGGTGCGGCTGGTGGTTTCGATTTTCAAGCAGTAGTTGGGGCGTTTGTAGCTGCCCACCTATTAGCTGATGATCAGTTGCGATGGTCAATCTGGTTAGACCTCCCAATTTCCATTGCCTTTGAACAGGGGGGAGCGGGTGACGATATCAGAATTGAGTTTCTTAGTGGAGACTCATATGAGGTTCAAGTAAAACGAGGTCTCAGAGCAGACAGCATTCTGGAAGAAGCACTCATTAAAATGACAAGTGCTCTTAAACCACAAGAGCGTGGAATTATTGCAGTTGATCCAACTTCTTCTGGGACAGTAACTCAAGGACTCCGAAATTGGCTAGATGGACACCGTCATGGAAGTCCATCTTCACTTCCCAGTTCGCTAATTGATCGATGTCAATGTCTTTTGCAACCTTCAGTCCAAGATGATTTAGAAAGGCTTCATATTATTGAGCTTGACCTCGAACACAGCTATTCTAGCCATCGCCGACTTGCTCAAGCATTAATCGCGCCACTTATACAAAATGAATCATCATCCGACGCTGTGATGGATACATTAGTTGCGTACTGTCATCATCTAATGACTGTTCGTGGTAAGTGTGATGCAAAAGGATTTCGTGATTATCTTGCTTCAAGAGGGCACAAATTATCTCCACCTGTCTTTCACAGCAAGGCTCAGCTTGTCGATTTTCCTTTAAGACTTCCTAAATTTATTGGACGGGATACCCTATTGGCAAACATTCAAAATGGGTTTTCTAACAAAGCCAGTAATTTTGGTCAAGTGCTACAGGGAATTAGCGGTTCAGGCAAGAGTTCAATAGCTGCTGAATATGGTTTTCGCAGTAGTAATACTTACAATCAGATTATTTGGCTTGAATCTTCCAATATTCTTTCAGCCGCAAATCGTCTCTTTTCTATCGTTGGTCAAACACAAAGTATTTCAGGGGAGAAAAACGGTTCTCTTCTAGTCATTCTTGATGATTTGGATGATTTTAAAAACGGTGGAGATCAACTTATTTCTACACTAGGAAAACTAAAATCATGGCATGTTCTTGCAACAAGTACCAACTCTTCTTGGAGTGAATTTTTCCATGCCATACCTGTTCCTTCTCTTGACAAAGACGATGCAGTTAAACTGCTGATTGGAAACCTGTCAACCACGGACCGAGACTCTGCTGACACTATCGTAGAGTATGTAGATCGTTTGCCACTTGCTCTAGCCCAGCTATCAGCTTATGCATCCAAAACATTAGAGCCGCTGTCAAAGATACTAGAGCGTCTTGAAGTAGAAGGGACACGATTATTTGGTCACAGACCAGCATCCCTGCGGACTTACAAAGAAACTGTTGCAACTTGCTGGCATATCATTCTCAATAAGTTGGAACCTGAATCAACTAAGTTATTAAAACTGATTTCCTTTATAAATCCAAAGGAAATACCCTTAGATCTCATCACAGCTTGGTTTGAACATATTGATGCATCCAAGTCGCAAATTCACTTTATGTCCGTTTCTGAAGCAACGGCAGGTCTTTCAGACTGGCTTATTATCAGTCGGACAGAATCAGGAATAGGATGTCATCGACTTATGCAAGAAGTTGTTCGTGAGTCAATAGAAAAAGAAGAGATACAGGATTTTTTAATCACTTTATTGGATTTTTTTGAAGGATATCTTGGGCATCATAGTGAAGCTTTTCGAGCATACGTCAGACTTAAGAGTCACTTAATAACATTTCTAAACTGTGAGCAAGTAGAACTTCCTAAGTCTACCCGTGCCAATCTCTACTTTACTCTGAGTTTATATGCATGGAGAGACGACCTGATGGAAGGATTGAGACTAATCGATAAATCAGAAAATTTAGCACGAGAAGCAGGTTCCGAAGCAGCTTCGTTTCTGGCAGTTGTGCTCAACATGAAAGGTGTTATTTGCAAAAACCTTGGTGCATTAGAAGATGCATCGGATATGTTTAGAGAAGCACTTCAAATTGCCAGAAATTTTTCAGATGATACTGAGGCATTGCCAGCGATAATTGACAACAGCGCTCAAGTTTTGCAAGCCAAGGGAGAAACAGCACCAGCTCTCAATTTATATCGAGAAGCACTAGAAATTCGGCAAGCACACTCAGCAAATCCAGATGGTATCCTTACAAGTCTTAGCAATGTTATTGGTTTGCTAATCGAAATCGGTGAAAAACAAGAGGCAAAATGTCATTTTGATGAGCTAATTAATCTTCTTCAGCAACAGGTAAAAGACAAATTATATTCTCTCAACTGCGTAGCTATATGTTTGAAAGCTGCTCGGTTTAGTGAGTCTCTAGAAGATATAGATAAGGCAGTCGAGCTTTCGCTTATCGCATTGTCTTTGGGCCGAAAAATTTATGGCCATGGGACTAGACGCTACCTTGAAGATGCACTCAATTCCATTACACTCTGGCTTCGTATAGGGAAAATAGATGTATTAAAGTGGTTTATAGAAAGAAGTTTATTAGTGTTGCCAGAGAGTATTCGTCCTGTTTTCTGGTTCAATTCGGCTTCTCTTTGTATTGTTTACGGAAATATTGAAATTGGAGTTGAACTTCTTTGGAGTTTCGAAGGAGCATACGCTTCCACTGAAAAAGAACTACTTCAAGCAGTAGTGAAAACTGCCCGAATGCTAGCAGAAAATAACGAAAAAAATCCTGGTCAGCCTAGTTTCTCTTTCTTTCTTCCACGAGGTGTTCAACTAGATTTACCTTCAGATGTTGATCTTTCTAAAGCTGCTGCTGTCTTTGTAAGCTGGGATACAGAGTTACATGCCAGAGTACAAGATTGGAGCTGAGGAATTTGATCCTCTTAGGATTCCGTTGATGTGCCTAATCGAGATAGGGAGTGCGGTTTATTGCAGATGAATAACGGTTAGAGTCCGTAAATAACTCTGCCAGCTTAGCTTCCAAATATGAAGCCCTCTAAAGAGCTGAACTGTCCTCTTGATGAGGGTGAAAGTCCCTCCCATCAAACTTGGATGTGACTCCTGATCTGCCCACGATGACCCGACTCGGAATTCGGGAGGCCGAAGCTGGAAGCAGGGCGCAATCAGACACTCATTGCATTCGTATGCTAGGGCTTAGAGCTGTTTGCTTTTCTTAACGTATCTCGAAGTTTATCTATCGACCTATTTATCACAACGTGGCTATTTTGGATTCCTCAAAGCAGGTCAATATAGCTTCTGAGATGGATTAGCGGCGGTGTAAATTAGAATAGAGAAAGTAACTGTCTGTTTTTTGTATGAGTGAAACTGTCTACATTGAGACAAGCATCTTAGGCTATCTCACAGCCAGATCAACTAAAAACCTGATCCTGGCTGCAAACATAGAAGTCACCAAGGAGTGGTGGGAGTCTCGCCGAAGTACCTTCACTCTCTATATTTCAAAAGTTGTCCTAGATGAGGTGGCGCGGGGAGATCCTCAGATTGCGGCTAATCGTTTGAAAATTCTCAATGGAGTCCCCTTGGTTGAACTCAATCAGATTGTACGAAGTCTAGCCGCCCAATTTCTTTCCCGAAGCAACCTTCCTCCCAAGGCTTCTGATGATGCGGTTCACATTGCTGCTGCTACCGTTCACGGCTTGGATTACCTGTTAACCTGAAACTGCAAGCATATTGCAAACGCACAGATTCAGAGGAAACTTGAAGAGATCAGCTTTGATTTTGGATACCAGTTACCCGTAATTTGCACCCCCTACGAATTACTAGGAGATTGAGCAATGTGGCAAGATGAGATTCTAGATGAAATTCATAAAATTCGTGAAGAACATGCAAAGTCTTTTAACTACGACTTAGATGCAATGTTTGCTGACTGGCAAAAAAGACAGTCAGAAGGTGGGCGAGAAGTTGTCAGTTTGCCGCCAAAACGCAGTCTAACAACACGTTGGAGCAGAGGGACGAGAGATCTTGGTGGGGATACAGAGGATGCTAGCCGCCGCTCAACTTAGCCGTTAACCTGCTCACCAATCCCCGGACAAGGAGATTTCACATGCCATTAGCTGATCTCATGTCACAAATCCAGGAACTCCCAAAAATTGACAAGCTTCGGCTAATGCAGTTTCTTGCGACAGAACTGGTCAAAGAAGAGGATGCAAATTTCTTTGTTGCAAATCAAGAGTATCCGATCTGGTCGCCGTACAACTGTTCTGAGTCGGCTAATGTCTTAATGAATCTTCTACAGGATCTTATCCGTCAAAAGTAACGGATAACCCCCCCCAGCACCAGACTTGTCCGTCACTTTTGATACTTAATACGTAGTTGGATAGACGAGGACGCTACACGCTTGAACCCGCCGCCGCAGTCGGATTCCGTACTCCATCGTGTCACAGAACTCTTGCGTGACCCGTACGACGTCAGGCTGGCCGAGTCCATCTTCGGCACCGCCGATGCATCCGTGATCAGTCAACGGGTGGAATTGTTTTGTCGGGATCGACTCAGCCAGGGTGTCTCGACGTGCGAACTGTTCGTTCAGAGTGTCGGCGCTGTCTTCGTGCTCCGATTGGAATCGGGCGAGCGAGTCGTGTTGAAGTTCTACGCTCTTCAGAGCGGCCGCGTCGGAACTGCGGGGACGCTCGCAGAGCTCGTCGCGGTCTACACCGTGCAAGCCGAGTTGGCAAAGGTGGGGATTGCCTGCGCCGAAGTGATTCACACCCCGGTAGCATGTGACGGTGGTGCCGTCGCGGCGATGGGGTACCTGGACGGCACACGAGCGGGGGATGCCCGGAACCCAGCGGTGCGACGTGCAATGGCCGAGGCCCTCGCTGGTCTTATTCGAGCGGGGACCGCGTTCCGGGACACGCCGATGCTTCCGGTGGCTCGTGTGCCTACTCGACTCTGGCCAGTTCCGCATAACGTGCTCTTCGATCTGTCCGCACCGGGCGGTGAGTGGATCGACGACCGCGCGCGCGCGTCGCGGTCCATCCTTGATACCTCAGCACCGCCTGAAATTCTCTTTCATATGGACTTCAGTGCGGCTAACGTGCGCGTCTGGGATGGCCATGTATGCGCGATCTACGATATGGACAGCATCGCCCTGGTCGATGAGATGCGGGGGCTGGCGAGCGCAGCCGTTCACTACACCTACACGGGCACGCCAGGAGAGGCGACCACGTCCCGCGAGCAAGCTCGCGCGTTCGTTGCCGATTACGAGGTCGCACGAGGTAAGGCGCTGAGCAAGGTCGAGCGCCACCGCCTCGATGCAGCAGCCATTTACGCGATGGCCTACACAGCCCGGCACTGTCCTGTTAAGGGGTGATCCATTCAAATCCTCTGGATAAGAGGATCTCAGAGATTTTCAGTGGGCGCTGAATGAATCCCATTGCCATTGCTGGTGTTCTGGCTTTGCCTAAACTCCAATGGGGCCGCACCCAGTTGTGAATCAGGCGCTGTACATTTAAAGCCCGCTGCAATCCTTCTAACTGCTTAGCGTAGTGGTTCTGACGTCTTCGATAGGCCGTTGCTCGACGCCTCAAGGCACTGTTAAAGGCTTCAAGGTGATTGGCATGAACCTCTGCTATGGAACTCATCGCTGTCCAGGGATGCTCCACTTGGAGCCACTCCACCCGGGCCTTGCCTTGAGAGCCTTTGATCTTGATGGCCACTTCTAAACCTTCACGCCAGACCTTCTGATAGGGATATGCCTCTGAGGTCAGGTGGCTCGGTAGATAGACGCTGGCCAGTTTCCACAATTCCTTGCCATAGCGCCGCTCGCCATCGGTAAACCATCGAATCCAAGCACTGGACACAGCCCACTGCCAGGCCCGCTCCACCCCCTGCTCAAACAACTGAGCCGCCTTGAGTCCCGCACTGGCTTCTAGCCAGTAACGACTCTCTCGCTCAATGAAGCTGATCGTCCAGCCTTCTGAGGCTTCGGGGGGAAGGTTCTCTCCCACCCGGGTATAGAGTTCATCGCCCTCTATGGTGACTTCTCCGCCCTCAGGTGCAGGGGGAGACCAGGCGGGCAGATGAGATGATAAGCGCTCTTCCCAAGCGCTAATACTGCTCGGGGATGTCCCCACGACCCTAGCGGCGGCTCTGATGCCAAGACCTTCGCCTCTGGCATTCAGGGCCATCTCTACCGTGGCTGCTGGCGTTCGTAGGCGGGCCATCGGGGTACCGCTACGTTCATTGAAGCGACGGCCACACGTCTTACAGAGGTAGCGTTGCACGACTTGATCGCTCTTCAAGGTTTTGCTACCGTTCTTGACGACCTCTTCACTCTGGCAATAAATACAGTGCATTGGGCTTAAGGCTTGCTGCATCTACAGTCTAGCTCTCACCCCCTAAGCTGACAGTGCCCACAGCCCGATGCGAGCACTCGGGCGATCCCTCAGAGGAACGCATTCATACGGGGATGCGATCGGTTTTGCGCCGCGCGCCGCGCGCCGGATACTTCGACTGATTCGCGCGAAGATCCTGTCGGGCGTATCAACCTCTCGTGCGTGCTTACATTGGGCAAGGGTTACGGGCTGATTTGGAGCGTTTAGAAGACGATACGGTATCTGCACTGATTGCAAGTCTCAAGCGCCATGGTGTCAGTGAGGACGTGATTCAAGAGGCACTAGGCGAAGTAACTGGGCGTTAAGTAGATCGGGTTAATTAATCCGAGGCTTATGAACATAGGCTTGATCGCTTGAAACAGCCTGTACGCAAGGATTCAAGAGAGTTTACTGTTCTTAACACATCTCGAACTTTATGTATCGACCTATTTAGTTTGGGTTTGATTTGCAGCCAGCATCCCAACAAAGCTATATGTATGTTGAGTGAAGTAGCGATTTCAATAAAGGTGATAGTTATGACAATTCGAGAAACTGCGATCGCGAAGATACAGCAACTTCCAGAATCGCTCATACAAGAAATTATCGATTTCATCGACTTTATCACGCGCAATCGCCAAACTAAAACAGCTATTGATTTATTTGGAGGCGATCGCTCTGGAGATTGGTCACGATGGTTTGAGGCTACTGAAAGCTTAGAAATCGCTTCACAAAGAACACCAACAGCCCCAACCACCGAGTATCAGCAACAACTGTTGGGTAAATATCGACAGCAAGGACTCGACCTGTGATTCTCTACGACGCTGGGGTTTTGCTTTGCTTGGTTGACCGCACTCAACCTCAGCATAATGCTTATCGAACTACCGTTACAGGTTTCGCAAAACCTCTCATCACAACCTGGTCATGCCTAACAGAAGCCATGTATCTCGCACTCCATCGTGGCGGTTGGGCAATGCAAAAGCAATTGGGTCAACTTCTTCTAGACAAGCTGCTAGTCATTTACGAGATTCAGGAAAATGACTACGACCGTTTATTAAATCTGATGGAAAAATATCGCGATCGACCCATGAACTTGGCAGATTCAACTTTAGTTTTGACGGCTGAAAAGACCGGGTATCGACAGATTCTTACCCTCGATTCTGACTTCTTGTTTTATCGGATTGGCAATCGAAACACTTTTGATGTCATTCAAGTTCAGTCGTAGGGTGGGCATTGCCCACCGCTCAAACTCGCTCCCCTACCCCCAAGCACCTCCCCGAACACTCAACATTCTCACATCTCCAAAAGGCATATTGGCTTTGATGGTAGCCCTGGCATAGCGTAAACGTCGTACATTCTCCGGCCCAGGGATGGTGGGCATTGCCCACCCTACAAAAAGCTACAAAAAGCTTGTCGGGTGCATCAGAATACAAGCGAACCTCAACCTTAGCTCTGAACCGAGTTTTTCTGGGAAATTATGACCGTATCAGCAAAAAAAATTGGCTTCATCTCCAAGCAGAAACTCTTACAAGGGATTATATTGAAAGTCAAGCTCTTTTATATGAAACTTGCTACTCAATCCACGATCGGCAGCCGAATACAGAACTCTGTACCTTGTCCTAATTCTGAGTATACTTCTAAACTACCACTATGTTTTTCTACCACAATTTGACGGGCGATCGTCAATCCCAACCCCGTTCCCTTACTCACACCTTTGGTAGTAAACAAATGGTCAAAAATTCGCGTCCTCACGTCTTCCGTCATCCCTTTACCATTGTCACTAATCTGAATCTGTACCTGCTTTGCCTGGGTGGTTGTGCGAATCGTAATGTGTTGCGGATGGGATTTCAGTTGCGCGAAAGACACATCTTGAGCCATTTCATCGAAAATATCGATCGCATTCGCCAGAATATTCATAAACACTTGGTTTAACTGTCCAGGGAAACATTGGATTGTTGGCACATCCCCATAATCTTGAATAACTTCAATAGCGGGGCGATGCTCGTTGGCTTTAAGCCGATATTTGAGAATCAACAACGTGCTATCAATCCCTTCATGCAGGTTGGCCCTAATTTTGTAGTCGGTATCTGCACGAGAGAAGGTACGTAGGCTGGTGCTAATCCCTTTGATGCGATCGGTGGCCCCTTTCATTGATTCTAGAAGTTTCGGCAAGTCCTCACTGAGGAACTCCAGATCGATCTCTTCAGCATTGTCTTGAATCGGAGCAGCGGCGTTAGGATGATGTTGCTGATAAAGGGCAAGATGTCCGAGCAAGTTTCGCGTGTATTCCTTAGTATTGTTGATGCTGCCATTGAGAAAGCCGATGGGATTATTAATTTCATGGGCTACCCCAGCAACTAGATTACCTAATGCCGACATTTTCTCACTCTGGATCATTTTCATTTGAGCATGTTGAAGCTCAGCCATCGCCTGTTCTAGCGTGCGATTTTTTTCCTGAATTGAGAGTTCCATGTACTTGCGTTCAGTCACATCTCGAATCACAGATAATCCACAGCGCTTGCCGTTATACAAAAAAGGAACTGCTTTGAGTTCAATGTAAAAAGGAGTTCCATCCCGTTTTTTGCAAATAGCCTCGCAGGTAAACTCCTGTCCGACTTTAACGGTCTTCAGAAAGGCAGTAAACTTATCATGGCGGTTAGGGGGGATAAAGTCTAAGGGATCTAAGCTCAAGATTTCACTATAGGAATAGCCATGAAGCTGATAATAAGCAGGATTGGCATCCATTACTTTGCCAGTTTCTAAATCAGTAATTAATAACCCATCGCTAACCGCTTCAAAAATACCCCGAGACTGGGCTTCCTTCCGTTGCAGTTGTTGGGCATCTTCCTGAGCCTGTTGATAGAGGCGGGCATTTTCTAGGGAAATGGCGGCTTGGGCACAGAGACAGTTCAATAGTTCAACGCGATCGCTCGTAAATACGCCAACGGTGATATGGTTCTCCAAATACAAAATCGCAACGAGTTTACCTTGTTGAAGAATCGGCGTGCAGAGCAGACTTTTAGGCTGGTGCTGCATCACGTAGGCATCCATTGCCAGGGTAGGGTGGATCGTGGCATCCATAATCACCGCAGGTTGGAGACTCCGCTTGACTGTGTTAATCAAGCCGTGGGGAATCTCTGAACTGCTGGATAGGGCTATGGATTGCACCCATGCAGGTTGATCGAGGGTGGCAATAGCCTCAACAAACCACTGGTTGTCACGGGGCATCAGCAATGCACCTTTGTCAGCTCCAGAATTTTCTAAGACCGTATGCAGCAATGTCGCCAATAGCTTATCAAGTTCAATTTCGCTGGAAAGGGTTTGAGATGCCTTCAGGATGCTTGCCAGATCGAGGGTGGCAGAAATACCAGTACCACTGGAGCTGGAAGACTTTGTGACGGTAGTCTGCGGTGTAGCTAAAGACGCTGTATCAAACACCGTTTCCGTTGCTGACAAAGCTATTTTCTGCTGTTGTAAAATCGGCGCAAGCAGTGTAGGGTAACGGCATTCTAGATCTTGGACTTTGGCTTTCGCGCCCCAGTGAACATAGCCATAGTAGGCATTCGTCAGATACTCTTGGGCAATTTTGGGTTTACCCCAACCGAGATAGAACTTAGCCGCCAGTTCGTTTGCTAAAGCCTCTTCTTGGGTAAAACCATTGGCTTTGGCGGAGGCGATCGCCAAATCATAATATTCGATCGCCTCCGCCCTCTGATTCAGTATTCGGGATTGCTCAGCCGCAATCAATTGCCAACGATGCTGATGGTTAAACGGTGCATGGGTTGCCCAATTTTGCAACTTTACTTGATCCGCCTCCACTTGCTCTAAAATCAGAGTCTGTTCCTCAGGTAGTACATCTGGATAGCGTTTGAGCTGAATCAGCGCACTGTAGAAAGTTCCAATCGGCATCAGGAAGAACCCACAGGCAGCATCTCTATATTCTTCTACACGAGCAGCATTGTATACGGCCTGTTCATCTTGCCCAAATAGATAGCAGAGCAATGCTTGGTTGATATAAACATGGAGGAGTCCGACTCGATCGTTAGCGGCTTGGAGGAGAGGGACTGATTGTTCAGCATCAAAAACTGTGCCTTGCAAACGATAAGGCACTTCAGATTGCCCTAGTAAACCCAAAATTGCTTGCAGATAAATTTCATGGGACTTCAAGGTAGCTTCCTGTTTGACTTGCTGAATAATGTCCCGATAAGCCACCATTTCTTCAGCCAGTCCATTGAGTTCTTGACCCGCCCAATATTGATAGTTACTATAGGTCAATAGATTGAGCGCTACACACTCCCAATCGCCGCTTTCTAAACCGCTGCGGTAGCCTTCTAGTAGAAGGGGAATAGTATGATGTAATGGCTCTTGCCAATGACGAGTGAAGCTGTTGACAATAAAATAGGCTCTGCTTTTAAAAGCAGAAATTTGCAGTTTCTCTAGTAGTGCCAGAGCGAGCTGGCCAAATTTATATCCTGTAGTAACATCCCCAATAATGCCACACAAAATTAAACCATAGTCGGCATAGGAAAAAATTGAAATCGGAGAATTTCCATACTGAATTGAGAGTTCCACTTGCTTGAAACTCAGTAGAGGTAATAGTGGGGGAGCGGCAATATGGGCTGAGGGAACAATCTTAGACATGATTTGCATGGCGGCGATGAGCTGCGGGTCTTGCATCGCCGGTAGATTCAGCAAGCTTAAAGGAGCCCGTTCTTGCCAAGACTGTCGGGACTGCTCATAGGCTGCACCAATGTCAGCGGGTGTAGGTTGGGCAGGAAATTCAATACCCAAGAGTCTCAGAACCTGCAATCCTGTTTCCACAACCTCCAGAAATCGTCCTTGAGACCGCAGGGCCATAATGCGAGTCTCGTAAACTTTGATCTGATCTAGTAAAGAGGTGGCCTGTTGCAACACGATTTTGCCCCATGCTTCAAGATCCTCAAAATGCGTATTTAAATAAGCCACATCTAAGCGCTGGTGATGCAGTTCTAGGGTAAAAGCATAGTGATCAGTCCAGGCATGATCTGGCAATAGGTCAATGGCCTGGTTCAAATACTCTAGAGCGGCACCATAGGCATTAGAACTTATGGCTTTGCGTCCTGCGATTAGGTTCAATCGGGCCAGATCAATCTGCTCCGCAAGGGTGTCAATCAAGCTGCTACTGATATTCAAATGACTAACAATTTCAAATATCCGCTCCGCTTGGGTGGCGGATGAGAAATGGCTCACCAATAAGCGACCGATACGGTAATGAATTGCGGTTCTATTAACTTCAGGAATCAAAGAGTAGGCAGCCTGTTGAACGCGATCATGCAAAAACCGATAGGTTGGATTAACTGCACAACTCTCAAAATCTGATTGTTCTGCACTCTGAAAGAATTTGTAGACTTGACTCATGGGCAAAATCAAGCCTTCTTGTAATACTTTCCACAAGGCCGCTGCAACATCAGTGGGGGATTGTTCTGAGATGATCGCTAGCGTCGCTAAATCGAACTGGTTGCCAATACAAGCAGCTAATTGGATCACTAGTTGCGTTTCAGGCGGAAATTTCTGCAATTGCACCGCCATAAACTCAACGACATCGTTGGTGAGTGTCAGTGCCTGCACTTGATCGATATCACATTCCCAATAGCAGCGATTCTTATTCTGAGAGGCTCCGCCAACGCGATCAAATCGAATATAGCCGTCTTCGTATAGCGCTTTAAGAAACTGCGTCGTGAAAAAGGGATTGCCTTGGGTTTTGCGATCGACTAATTCAGTCAGGGGTTGCGCCAGCTCCAGCGAACAATTCAACGTATCGGCGATCAGATGATTAGTATTCTCAAAAGCCAGTGGAGCCAGGGTAATTGTATTCACGATCGTCTGGGCTTTCTTGAGTTCTTTTACCGTTAAACTGAACGGGTGAGTAGGCGATACCTCATTGTCGCGATAGGCACCCAAGATCAAGAGATAACCATTGTCATCTATCAACAATTTGAGCAATTGCAGTGAAGCTAAATCGGCCCACTGCAAATCATCCAAAAAGATTACCAATGGATGTGCTGTGGTAGTAAATACTTCAATAAATTTTTGGAATAGTAAGTTAAATCGGTTCTGGGCGGCACTGCCCGAGAGTTCTGGAGCAATCGGCTGTTGGCCAATAATCTGCTCTAGTTCTGGAATCACGTCAATCAGCACTTGTCCGTTTTCGCCCAGCGCTGCCAAAATTTTGGCTTGCCATTGCGTCAGTTGCGCATCGGATTCGGAGAGTAATTGTCCCATCAAGTCGCGCAAGGCTTGCACAAAGGCTGATAGGGGAATGTTGCGATTGAATTGGTCAAACTTACCTTTAATAAAGTAGCCGCGCTGCCGCACGATCGGTTTGTGGACTTCATTGACTACGGCGGTTTTACCAATCCCAGAGAACCCAGCAACCAGCATCAGTTCTGAACTGCCATTAGCAACACGATCGAAGGCTTCCAGTAAGGATTGGACCTCGACAGCGCGACCATAAAGCTTTTCAGGAATTAAGAACCGATCGCTCAGATCGTGCTGGCCCAGTTCAAATGTTGGCATGTTACCTGTTGCTTTCCATGCCCTTAAACACTGCTCCAAATCATGTTTCAGTCCAAGGCTACTCTGATAGCGATCCTCCGCATTTTTCGCCATCAGTTTGGCAACAATCGCCGCCACTATTTGCGGTATTTCTGCCTTGACTTGGTGGGCTGGCAATGGCACTTGGGCAAGATGACAATGCATCAGTTCCAAAGGATCATCCGAGACAAAGGGCAGGGTTCCGGTCAGGAGTTGATAAAGAGTGACCCCCAAAGCATAGAAATCGGCACGATAATCAATGCCGCGATTCATCCGTCCGGTTTGCTCGGGCGCGATATACGACAGAGTTCCTTCCAAAATATTGGGACTTTGGATTTCTTGGGTTTCCTTCGACAATAGGGATGCAATACTGAAGTCAATGAGTTTGACTTGCTTTGATTCGGGGTGAATCAGAATATTGGCGGGTTTAATGTCTTTATGCACCACCCGATTCTGGCTGAGTCCGTGGAGAATATCGGCCAGTTGGAGGGTGATCTCTAGCACCTCTCTCCAATCCAAGGGGTGTGATTGAAGATATTGCCCTAATGCCACGCCCCCCCAATCCTCCATGACTAGGGCATAGCCACTGCCCAAGGGCTCTAAACTCAAGGGCTGGACAATGCCGGGGAGAGAAAGATTTTTGGCAATGGTGAACTGGTTGCGAAACTGCACCAGTTCGCCAAAGCTCGGATAGTCACGTCGCAGCACCTTAACTACTACGGGTCTCTGAGTCGCTGTTTGTATCGCTCGATATACTGCTGTTCGAGAACCCAGATACAGTTGCTCAACAATGCTGTAGCCAGCCATGTCCGGGAATGAATGAGGGGTGCTACTGTTCAGAGGTCTCATGGGTTGGGGTAGTGGGTGCTAACCGTAAGCAGGTCGAATGACCTAAGCTGAGTGGATAAGGTCGAGTTTAAGGTGAATGCAAAAGCGTCGTAGGTAAGCCTGAAGTTTCTGGGTGGAGGGGAGCATTCGCGAAACCTCTCCATTAGGGAAAATCCACGGATCTCGTTGGAAACATCCCGGTTCCGTAGGTTTTCGCCTAGGGGAAACGCTACGCAAACGTTTCTAAATCCACGCTACAAAGCTCAAGTCATACTGCGCAAAATTTTGTTCGTCTCTTTGGTTACAGCGTTCCCAAAAATTTAGGCGATGATGCAAGGGTGGGTAGTGCCTTTTCGTCAAGGCGACAGCGAAACCGCTGAGGTCGGCAGGTGCCCGGTCTTGACGTAAATAATGCAGCCCTCCCGACTGTAGGGGGTGTGGTGACTGCTGCACGGGTTGCGCAGCCAGGTGCCCTTGGGGTAGGTGCCAAACTCATCCTCAAACACGCTGTCGAGCACAAAGATCTCTTCGCCGCCCCAGTGGCGGTGGGTCTGAAACACCGTACCCGGTGACCACTTCACCAGGGCCACATGCTCAGGGCCAAAGCTGTGTAGCGGCATCACCTCTAGCCCCTTGACCAGACCGGGCAGCCAAGGGGTCTGGGTGGCATCTACCACCACCCGCATTTGGTCGTCAGGATCCATCTGCCAAAGCTTCACTAAAATCGTGCAGCCCTCCCGACTGGCGGGGGTATGGGTCGAGCCCACCAGGTTGCGCACGTAGGTGCCCGCCGGGTAATCGCCATGCTCATCGGAGAAGACCCCTTCCAGCACCAAAAATTCTTCGCCGCCGCTGTGGGTGTGGGGCGAAAAGGCGCTGCCGGGTGCGTATCGCACCACCGGAGTGGGGGAGTGGGGGAGTGGGTGGGTGGGATAAGTCCATCACCTCATCACGCAACCTTGCGCTCAGTCCCCGCCCGCCGATGCCCTTCCTGGCGGCGGATGTCGCGCCAGATCTGGGTGGCGGCTTTGGCCCCGTCGGCGGCGGCGATGATTACCTGGTTCATGCCGACTTTGAGGTCGCCGACGGCGAAGATGCGGGGGTGGGTGGTGCGGTTCATGTCGTCGGTGACGAGGTTGCCGCCCTGGTACTCCAGGTCGAGGCCCTGGAGGTAGTCGGCGTGGTATTTGGAGCCCATGGACACCAGGCCCATGTCCAGCTCGACCACGGTGCCGTCGGCCAGTTCAACGCCGCTCATGCGGTGGTTTTCCCCCAGGAAGCGAATGATGGGGCGCTCTTCGAGGGTGAAGCCGTGGGCAGACATGCGATCGCGGAATGCATCACTCACCGCAAAGGCCCCGTTGGTAAACAGGGTGATGTGAGGGGTAAACCACTCCAGCGGAAAGGCCACTTCTAGACTGCCTTCGCTGTTGCCAAAGACGCCGGTGCGCTGGTCGCGCATTTCGTAGCCGTCGCAGATTAGACAGACGTGCAGGTTGTGGCCCGCGTAGTCGAACACGTTTTTCATGCTGCTGACCTGGGGCAGGTGGTCGATGACACCGCTGGCGGCGATCAGGTAGCGGCTGCGGAAGACTCGATAGGTGGGGTTGCTGCGGCCAATGCGCACTCGCACGGCGAAGGAGTCGCCTTCATCCACTACGTCTTCGACGTAGCCGTTGAGGTGGTCGCCCTCCAAGGACAAAAAGTGGTCTTTGCCCTGCTGGAGTACTTCGCGCCCTGGGGTGTCGGGGGCCAAGCCCAGGTAGTTGTGCAGCTCCTGCATCCAGAAGGAGCGGGCTTTGCCTTTGTCGATAATCAGCGTCGAGAGCAGATAGCGTTGCAGGTAGATGCCGGCGGAAAGCCCGGCGGCCCCGCCGCCGACCACCAGAACGTCGTAGAGGGGGTCGGGGCGCTGATCGAGCAGTTGTTTGGTGAGTTGCATGGTGACCTCCTTAGGGGGGATGGGGAGATGGGGTGATGGGGTGATGGGGTGATGGGGTGATGGGGTGATGGGGTGATGGGGTGATGGGACAAGCCAGAAGCCCCTTGGTCTGCTCCAGAAGAAGCCTGGTTTCTGGGCGCTTAACCATCGCTAAAGCGGACGGGTTTGCCATCGACGGCAATCAGGTGATCGAGGCGAATGGCGGTGCCGTCATCGAGCTTGAGAAATTCGGCTTTGTCTGCGGAGAAGAAATCGACGATGCGGCTTTCGCGGCTGACTTCGGCTCCGGTTTCGCTGCGGTAGATCACCGGGCAGGATTTCTTTAAGGTGACCAGGGCCTCTAGCTCGTCGTAGTAGGTGCAGCTCACGGCCTGGTAGGGCGTTGGGGCTGGGGTTAACAGGGTTTGAATGTCCACCGTGCCAGCCAGCAGACGGTGAACGGGGCAGCGATCGCCGATCTCCCGCAGCCGTTGGCGCTGCTCGTTGCTCAGGTCGCCCTCCAGGGTGAGGTGGGCAAGAATCACTGTCTGCCGATCCACTGTCTGCGACTCGACCTCGACGCTGACGCGATCGAGTGGCCAGCCCTTGCGCTCGGCGTACATTTGCAGGGTGATTGCCTTGCAACTGCCCAGGCCCGCCAGCACCAGCTCGGTGGGGGTTGGCCCCCGATCTTCGCCGCCCAGGGCCAAAGGCTCGTCGGCGGTGAGCTGAAACTGACGAAGGGCAATGGCTTGGCCAAAGCGCGAGCCGTTGGATGAGACCTGTACCGATGCCATGGCAGAAACCTCCATAACGTGGGGACTGATAGCGTGGGAGCAAGAAACCGGGGTTCTTGGATGGAATGCAGCGAGGTCTTTATTTTTGCCCCAGCAACCCGGTTTCTCGTCGCCCTAAGCGTACTGGTTGCGGCCAGCCATCACGCCACCGTCCACATCCCAGATGGCCCCGGTCACCCAGGCGGCCTGGTCAGAGAGCAGAAATGCGATCGCACCTGCCACATCTTCCGGTTTCCCCACCCGACCAATGGGGTGAAAGCCGTTGAACCCTTGCAAGGTGCTGTGCACCTGGTCTTTGGGGATAAATCCTTCGTAGATCGGGGTTTCAACCACCGCCGGAGCTACGGCGTTGACTCGGATATTGTGGCTGGCCAGTTCCATCGCTAGGTGCTGGGTCAGGGAATGCAGCCCCGCCTTGGCCATGGAGTAGGCCGAGGATGGGGTGGCCTGCACCGCCTGTTTGGCCCACATGGAGCCGACATTGACAATCGCCCCGCCGCGCCCGCCATTCACGATGTTTTGAGCGATCGCCTGGGTGATAAAGAACGTCGCCTTGTTCAGATCCAAGTACAGGTCATAGTCGGCCTCGGTGTGCTCCAAAAATGCCTTGGGCAAAAACACCCCGGCGGCGTTGACCAGCAGCGTGGCGTCGCTGTACTTGGCATTGATGCGGGCAATCAAATCGTCGCGGTCAAAGGGGTTGGCGATGTCGGCCTGTTCGCCCGTCACGGGTCCTAAAGCGGCGAGTTCATCAACGGCGGCATGGAGGCGATCGCCCCGCTTACCCACCAGCACGGCCTTGCCACCCTGCTTAAGCACGGCCTCGGCAGTGGCCTTACCAATGCCGCTAGAGCCGCCAATCACAATCAACGTCTGACCCGCAAAATCGTGAGCCATGATCGATACCTCCTCATGAATAAACAACAGGCTTACGAAGCTTCCTACCAGAAGGTAGGGGAGCGATCAAAAAAAGGGTTCGAGTTTCGGGTTTCGGGTCTTGGGCTATTTCCTAACACCTGACACCTACCCCCCAATCACCAACCGCATCAACTGCTCCACCGTTTGGTGAAACTGGGCTGCGCCGCCCCGCACGCGGGCCAGCAGCATGCTCCCTTGCAGCAGCTCAAAGACCAGCGCCGCCATTGCCTGGGTGTCCCCGGCAAAGCGAAAGCTGCCATCCAAACGGCCCCACTCCAGCAGGGTGGCCAGACGCACCTGGTTACCCTGGCAAAAGGCGCGCACGTCTTCCACTAGAGGCGCGCTCAGGGTCAGGGTTTCGGCCCCGAGCATGGCACAGAGGCAGGCTTTGTCTTGGTCTCCAGCGCTGAGGGTGGCCTCGTACAGCCCGCAGTAGCGCCGCAGCATCACCTCGGGGCTATCGCCCGAGGCCAACACACCGTCCACAATTCTCAAGAAGCGATCGCTATAGCGCTCCAGCAGCGCCACCAGCAGATCGTCCTTTTTGGGGAAGTGGGTGTGGACGCTGGCCTTGCGGATGCCCACGCGATCGCTGATGTCCTGGTAGCTCATGGCGTTGACACCGCGACGCTGAATCAGGTCTTGAGCGACATCGAGAATGTGGGTTTTAGTGTCGGTGCTTTTCATGCTGACATCCTACCTATAGGTAGGCAAAGGTGTCAAGGGGATCAGGGTCTACGGTACTAGTACACCCAGGCCGAAATGAGCTTGCTATTCTGTCGCACCAGCCCAACATTTTCCGGTCCCCTCTCCCCGTGGGAAAGGGCTAGGGTGAGGGGCCGAGTATGCCACGATGGAACGGCCAGGGTATTTCCGCCGCCCAGTACTAGTGCAGCCCCTTAGCCCCCAAAACATCCCTAAAAACAGCTTTTTGCTGCTCTTGGTACTAACTAAGACTATCTGCATTCCTACAAAATCATGCTCATGGGTTTTCTGAGGCTTGGTAAAGCAATGCCTCTGTCAGCCATTTGCCCTGTCGTTGGGAGGTGCCCTCCCCGAGTTGCCATGTATCCCTTAACGCCGGCTGATCTGCCGCCCGACCTGCAACGCCGCGTGCGACGCCACGCCCTTTCCCCCGGCCAAATTTTGGTGCAGCAGGGCGAAAAAGCCAATTCGCTCTTCTGGGTGGCGAGCGGGCAGGTGCGGTTGGCCAGTTTTCTTAAGCACCAGATGATCACCTACTACTTCGTCAAACCCGGTGATCTGTTTGGCGAAAGCACCCTGCATTTCGACACCTACGGCTGTACGGCGATCGCAGAGGTGCCCTCCGAAGTCATCGCCATCCCCAAACTGCCCTTTACCCTGGCGCTGCAACAGTCGCCCGAGCTATCGCAGCGCTACCTCGACAACCTCAGCTATCGCTTCCACACCCTCAAATCCCTATTAGAGCTAAGGAGCATCAATTCTGGGCGCGATCGCATTCTCCACTATCTGATGCAGCGCCTGCCCGCTGGGCAGACCACCCTCGCCCTCGACAAACCCCTCAAAGAGGTGGCCAGCGAGCTCGCCCTGACGCCAGAAGCCTTCTCTCGGTTGCTGACTCGACTCCAAAATGAGGGCATCATCAGCCGCAAAAAGCGCAGCATTACCGTCTCCCGGTCGTGGCTAGACGGCATCGCCAACTAGAGCTTGACCAAGCTGATGGTGACCAGCCCTAACATCTGGGTCATATCGAAGCAACGCTAAGCTAAAGGCCCTGCAAGGGACAGTGTCGAAAGGGCAGATTACGCTAACCCCTGAGGATCTGTCCCAGGAGACCCATTTCTTCCTGGGCATGATCCAGAGTCTCTGCGTGCTGGGCCGCGCCAGCCATCCCAGAGAAACCCTGGAGGCCCTTGTCAGCGCGGCGGTTAAACGCCTCGGCTGATTTTTTCGGCGAAACGACGCGGACGAATGGCCGAGGGGCGGACCCTACTCCGCCAAAAACGCCAGCACTGCCTTGGCAAAGCGCTCCGGCGCATCCTGCTGAATCCAGTGGGATGCGCCCTCAACCGCCCAGAACCGCGCCCCCGGAATTTCGCTGGCCAGTTGCCGACCATCCTCGGCCTTTTGCCAGGGGTCATCCATGCCCCAGAGCACCAGGGTGGGGGCGGTGATAGTGCCGTGGCGATCGACCAAGGCCATGGTCTGGTTGGCGTTTAGCGCTGAGGCGTTGCGCAGCAGGCTGAGCTTGCCCTCCTCGCTGGCCCAGGGGGCGATCATGCCCGCGCGAAACTCGGGGGTGAGCTGGCCGGGGTTCGACAGCCCCGCCGCCAGACTTTCTTCTAGCGCGGCAACCAAGTCGGCAATGGGGCGCGGTTTCCACCGCAGGGGGTGGCCAAAGTCGAGCATGTCGTCGTCAAAACGGTCGTAGCAGACCGAGTTGGTGATCACCAGGCGGTTGACCAAAGCAGCGTGCTCGATCGCCAAAATCAGCGCCACTGCGCCGCCCGTATCGTGACCCACCACATCCACCCGCCCTAGGCCCAGGGTTGCCAGCAGAGCGACGATCATGCGGGCCTGGTCTTGGAAGGATCGGTCGAAGCGATCGCGCCGATCTGACCAGCCGTGGCCCAAAAAGTCGGGCGCAATCACCCGATAGCCCGCCGCCACCAGGGGCGGAATCACCGCGTGGTAGAGGTATCCCCAGGTGGGGATGCCATGCATAAGCAGCACGGTACCGCGATCGGCCTCGCCCACATCGATATAGCGAACGGTGACGGGAATGTGGGCGGCGGTGCCCGCAGGCAGTAGCAGATCTTGCTGGTCGGCTTTAAAGGCTTGCCAGGTTGGCCATCTCGTAGGTTCTAGTTGCATGGATTCTCTCCGGTAGAAAATTGCCATGCCCCAGCCTAAATCGACTCAATGAGCAGAGGCTGAGCGCAGCAAAAACCTGAAAAGTCCAGATCTGATGTAATCCGGGAAAGTCTGTGGGATGGGTGCTTGACCTGCGTAGGCAAAAAAACGACATCCACCAATATCCGCGATCGCGGATATTGCCAAATGCTACGGACTTGACTTCGGTCAAGGAATTTTACGGAAGAACCACCTAGGCTCTCTGCAAAGGTTTTTCTTCGGCAGCGAACTTTGCTTTGCGGGCGGGGCTAACCCAAACATTCTCACGCCGACTCACTCTCCCCCTCTTTTCCTAAGGAGTTACTCCGATGAAGTCACAAGCTTCTTCTCAGGTCATCAACCTCGAAGCTGGGAGCTACTGGCTCTGCACCTGCGACCAGTCAAAAAATAAGCCCTATTGCGATGGCAGCCACAAGGGCACCCCCTTTACGCCGCTCTCCCTAGAACTGGAAAGCCCCAAGCAAATCGAAGTCTCTCGCTAGATAGCGTGGGTCGCTGGACTTGTGAGCGCGATCGCCTTCTGCCTTCTGCCTTCTTCGTTTTTCCATAAGGACTTTTCCCATGAAACTCACCATCCGCGACATCGACACCGCCGCTGCGGCCCCTCGCAATCTACGCCTGACCAAGCCCATCATCGACCTCGACACCGCTCCCTACGCCATCACCCTGCTGCGGGTCAGCCTGGGGCTACTGTTTCTGGCCCACGGTCTGCTCAAGCTGGTGGTCTTTACCCTGCCGGGCACGGCCCAGTTCTTCGCCAGCATTGGCCTGCCGGGTTTTATGGCCTACATCGTTGCCCCTATGCAGATCATCGGCGGGGTCATGCTGATCGCTGGGCTGTTTAGCCGCTGGGTGGCCCTGGCCCTGTTCCCGGTGATGCTGGTGGCCACCTTTACCCACTTTCCCAGCGGTTGGCTATTCACCAACGAGGGCGGCGGCTGGGAGTTTCCGGCCTTCTTTACCGTGGCCACCGTTGTGCAGTTTTTGCTGGGCGACGGTGCCTTTGGCCTCACCCATCTGCTGCGCCCCACCCGGTAGGGAGCAGTAAATTTTGGTGACCACCTTCGCCCTGGCCTGCGAACTCCAGGCCGACTGGAAACGCCCCACCGCCAACGCCATGCTGATGCCGTTTACGCAAAATCTGTCTGAGTATGGCTTCGTGCTGCAAAATTTCTGGAACAACGCCAATGGCCACGCGGTGCCCGACCCCTTTGGCCTAGTGAAATAAGGAGTTTTCCAGAAAAGAAGGTTGTATCTTTCAACATTGCCCTAGCTCCTTTGGGGCAGCGATGCCTACGACTGTACTCAGGGCAAGTTTCTGCTGAGTGGAGTCAAAGCCAGCAGGAAGTTGCTTACTAGAAATCACCTTAAGCCGCATAATATTCCTGTTGAGCGACTTAAAATAACCCTCGAAACATATCAGGTTCTCTCGACAGTCCGATCCAAGCAGATTGTTGTCCTCTAAAAAACTATGTGCAATCTGGTATTTCAACTATATCTAGCAAGTCGGAAAGTTTGCTTTTGTCAATATTAGATAATTCGATCAATGATGGGACAGAAATAAACAGTTTTTTCCTAGCTCGGCTTACAGCTACATAATTAATTCTATGTTCTTCATTTCCATCTAAGTCTGGCTTAAGAATAAAATCCAAATTCGACACGCTTTTAAGAATCAAAATAACATTGTCGAATTCATCACCTTTAGCCTTATGTATAGTACGATTGAGGCTATTGTCTTCAGTGATTTTCACACAAACAGCTAGTTGCTTATAGGTGTGCTGTTCATAAAATTCCTTAGAGGGTGTCTGAAAAGCTGGAATGTAGGTATGAATTAGCACGTTAGTCGCCTTAACATGACTCGAATATTGGCCACATAAATCCATGCCTCAGCGGTCTCTGGTAGGCGCTCATAGTCTTTACTCAAGCGGCGGCAAAAAGTAAACCAGCCAAATGTGCGCTCCACCACCCACCGCTTGGGTAACAGCACAAATCCCTGCGCACAGTCGGGGCGCTTGATCACCTCAATCACCCATCGAAAGCGGTCCATGATCTCTTTCATGAAATCGTTACCGCTATATCCCCCATCAACCCAAATGACACACAGGCGAGTGAACCACTGACTAACCTGATGCATTTTTTCTAGCACCTTTCGTGCGCCATCCCGCTCAGGGAGACTCGCTGCGGTAACCACAACCATCAGCACTAAACCCATTGTGTCGACCACCACGTTTCGCTTCCGACCTTTGACCTTTTTGTTTGCATCGAAGCCGACCGACTCCGAAATGTAGACATCGCTGTTCACCGACTGACTATCCATCACCGCTGCACTGGGAGACGCTTCGCGCCCCTCCGTTAACCGCACCAACTCCCGCAATCGGTGATTGATGTGTTCCCACACCCCATCATTGCGCCATTGGCGAAAATAATGGTAGACCGTTTTGGCCTTCGGGAAATCATGGGGTAAGCACCGCCACTTGGTGCTATTGTCCAGAACGTACAGAATCGCATTGACCACTTCTCGCATATCCGTGCTCCGAGGTCGTCCACCAGGCTTCGCCGGAGGAATCAAGAGAGAGAGAATATCCCATTGTTCATCAGTCAAATCGGTGGGGTAGGATAATCGCATTGCCCTCAAAAACCCTATCAAGTGTACTTACTGACTGATAGAGTAGCGTTTTTGAGGGCCTTTCTACTTCTCAGACACCCTCTTAGGTCTTCCTCTACTTGGGTTGGCAAGCGAGTCCTTGATATTACTCTTTACAAATACATAAAATTCCATCAAGTTCATCTCTTGGATCTCAGCGTATCTATCTAAAATAGAGTTTAGGTGTCTTAAAGCCTCTTTTTTCCTTTCGGTTTTATCATTCCCTATTTCTAGAGATTTACTTAATTCTTTAATGGCCTCTCTATAACGCTTTTCTACAGCAAATTCCAGGGCTTTTATGCAAGACAAAATAACCTTCCTTCTATCGCTATTTGAATCTGCGTTGACAAGCTCCCGCAATAAATCTTCACTAGGACAATCTACACCAGCCTCTTTTTTAAGCACGTTTGACGTAATGTTGTCTCGTGACAGAGAGCAAATTCTTTCACCATGACATAACTCTTGAGCCTTACGAAGACTTGCCCCCATTTCGCCAACAATGAGTATCGGGTTTCCCCCATTTCCATTCTGACCAGGCTTAACTTGTTGGAGATCGAGACGGATACAGTTCAAGAAGTCAACTATTTTATCAGTACTTCTATAGTTTTCCAGGATTTGATATTCCGCTATGCCTTCTAAGGTGAACAAGCTTAGTTGTAAAGGGTCTGCACCTTGAAAATTGTAAATAGATTGGGCTTTATCACCGATAATGCCAACAATGGTTTCTTCTTGACCTATTTGTTCTAAAATTTTAGTCTGAATAGGGTTGGTATCTTGGAATTCATCAACAAAAAAATAAGGAAATTTCGCCCTTAAAACAGTCAGTATAAACGGATATCTTTTTATAAGCTCGAAGCTAAAGAAGAGAACATCATCATGATGAATAATACCAGCCCTCCAGTATTGTTTCTTGTAATTTATCAGTTTTTCTTGCTTCGTATCTGAAATAAAGGAAAAGCTTCTGCCATTTTGGGAATACTGACCTTTTCGCTTAGTAACTGAGATCTTTAATGAATTTTGAGGATTATTTTTGAGAATCCATTGCAAATTTTCTAGGTGATAAGCTGTAAGACTTAAATCAGAAAATAAATAACCTAGAGATCTATAGTCAGATTTTATCCAGTCATTAACTTTTGATAAACTAACAACATGATCATCATGCCCATCAATATCTTTTATATTCAATCCATATTCATCCGAGATCAATGAGCCAAAAGGTTTGATTACATGCCTGTACAAAAAGCTATGTATAGTGCTAACTTCTATTCGCTCAGCAGTCTCACCTAAGCGGTTTAGAATTATTTCGATAGCAACATTCGTATAAGTAATACAAACTATCTTCCGAGTTTTTCCCAACCTTGTGGAGTGGTGAAGTATATTTTTAATATGATTTACTAACCAACGAGTTTTGCCTGCACCTGGGCCTGCTGAGACTTTAAAGTGTTGTTCAATGGGTACAGATGATTCCGCATTTATTTGTGTTATTGACATATCCACTCAATAGCTTCTTGAATATAACTGGGAACGACAAAAGGTTGTTTTTGCTCTTGCTTAAGATTTTCCTCAAGTGAGTACGCTAACTCCAATGCATTTTCCCCTTTCCCAACTGAATTAAGATACCGTGAAGCAATAGCCGCTATCTTTTTATCGTCATCACTCCATGCCGAATTAGTAATACCATCTTTAATGCGCGTGTTTTCTGTGCTAGTCCTGAGCTTTTGAAGGAAGTCTTGGATAGACAAGCCTTCAGCATTAAATGATTCCATTAATTCCTTAACTTCCTCTTTATTGCTGAGCGAATCTGTGAGCAACAGTAAAGAAGATGGATTGTGTAAAGCTAGATCATATTCAAAAGTTTTTCCTTTCGCATTGTCTTGGCTAAAGAAACGAATATTAGGATGGCTTTGATATTGCTCAATTTTTTCGGTAGCATTATTCTTGTAAGCATATCTAACAGTATCTTGGTCGTATTCAAGGGGATAACATTTAGTGTATTTGCTGCTTCCGTTAGATTTATCTTTCCTCTCTGGATCTCTATCAGTAAGGCAGGCTATTTTTTTGGGAATTGTATTAAGATTTAGAGTGTCAAATAGGCATAAAAAATAGTCGAAGTATCGTCCTCCAACATTTATAACTGCTACGTGATTATCCTCTAACGATTTACCAATATATTTTGCTAAAGTTGAGAGAAGTAGTTGCTCGGCAATACCTTCTACTAAAAGAACGCTCTTGGCAAAGAGCATATCTGATTTTGTTGCATCCAAAAAGCGTTGAACGTAAGCTTTTGCTTTTCTACCTTGCTCATTCTCTGGAAACGCTTTTCCCGGATATCCTACTGTCAGGTTGTTGCCATCATAGTCTAGGCAAACTATTTCATCTAATGAAACAGCAGATGTGATTTGCGTGGAATGAGTTGTAACAAATACCTGCCTTACCTTCTGCCTAACATCCTTATTATCTCTCAAAAACTTCAAAAACTTGTATTGCATTGCTGGATGCAAATGTGCCTCAGGTTCTTCAATAGCTAAGATTGGAAATACTTTTGCATTGCTGCCTAAATAACCACCATCTGAATTAACTTGCATTTTTGCCAGTAGCAGAGACATAAAAATTAGGTTGTTATAGCCTAATCCGTTATGTGTAGCAGGTATCCTGATACCTGTCCCATATTCGACTATGAGCCTTAGAGCAGAGAAAATCTCTACATCAGATAGATTCCCCTCAAAATCTGGATTAGCTCGGTTAAAAGAAGCTCCAGTTTCTTCAGCATAGGATAGTATTTGCTTCTTTCCTTCAACCATTCTAAGCTGAAGCTGTTCCAGCAACCTCTCCGCCTGATCAGAAAAATTTCTTTTCTTTTGCTTGATTTCGGTGTTTTTTTCCTCAATAGTTTTGGCATGGTCATTTTTCACTTCATAATCCATGAAAAAATTCAAAACCTCTTTCAAAAGAGTGTTTCTTCCAGAAAACATGTCTCTTTCAACATCTCTAATAGCATCCAAGAACTGAAAGTCAAACTTTTGCAAAGACTCACTGTCAGCAATATTTAGTAAATTTGGAATTCCTCCAAATATTTTGTATACATAAAGCCTGATAAAATCATGCTTTATAATTTGCCATGCCTTTTTCAAGTCTGTAACATCTTCTAGCGATCTCTTGTAGTTCTCAATTTCCTTTTCAGGCAAGAAAAAACCGTATGTCAGTAAAGCTTCGTAGGGTGGATCTAGTTTTGTTAGCCAATTACTTACCGTAACCAAATCGTCAGAGTTTAAATCTTCATCTTCACTTTGACAAATGCTTAATGAAACTGTGATACTTGGTGGATTCACCTTGACTTCCGAGAGATTTATATTCTTATAAAAATCGTCTACATCAAGTCTTTTTGTGCCTTGACAATCTATAACTAGTGCTAAAGCTCGAATCAGATTTGTTTTACCTGCGTTATTATGTCCGATGATGACATTAGCCCCGTCATTGAAGGTAACTTCCTGATCTTTGAAGTTCCGAAAACCTTTTATGTGAATTTTAGAGATATACATTTCTTGCTATAAATCGTGTCGTAGTGAAAACTGCTGAGGCTGAAAGATAACAAGTTATTGGATCGCTACTGTCTGTCTAATTCTCTCTACAGGGTAGATAGGTAGATTACTTGTAGCCTAATCATTTCCGTAGGGTAGATGGGCTGCGAATTACTCGCATAATAGCCTTCTCATGGGTAGATAGGCGGCTAAGATCCGTATCTCTTCCATTTCCACGACATACGTACAAAGGAGAAAGGGTGGCACTGTGGGAACCTTTGCCGATGCCGTTGCCGACACCGCCGCAACCAGCACCAAAGCGGCTTTGTCCATCTTCGATCGCCTCGACCCCATCGAGGTAGAGGCCATGTTTGGCCCCTGGAAAGGCTCTGGCTTTCCGACCCACCATCCCCTTGATGGAGCGCTGGAGACGTATCACTGGCACGGCAAGCGGTTTGGCCGTTGTTCTTTGTGTTGCAGCGAGAGTAGGGGGGGTTGGGTTCTAGGTTTCAGGCTCCCTTGCCCTTGCACCCCATACCCCAAGAAAAGTTTTGATCGGGGGTTGCGATCGCACTCCAGAGGTGTTACCTTTAACTCATACAGTTCTAATACAAACTATTTGAGGCAAAACAAACAGGAGATATCCCATAACTTACCCTTTGTTCACGCTGCTCAGCAGTTCGCTAGTGTTCCGGGACGGATACTCGTTCCGAGTCGGTTCCCGAACGCTTTGCGAATCGCCGCCACCCTCCCTGGAGCCAACACTCCCAGCAATTCTGAATCCCTATCTGAATCCCCAACCGTGAACCCCTAGGTGCCGCCTCCGCCACCCAGTCAACCCACGCAGGCCCTTACACCCTCACCCCCTATTACTTCCGCTCATTTGTTCTATTTAGAACTATCTGCATCAGTCCAATCCCATCCACCCATCCACCCATCCACCCATCCACCCATCCACCCATCCACCCATTCACTCACCTACCCACCATGACCCTCCCCACCTTCTTCATCTCCCATGGCGCACCAGATCTGCCCATTCGCACCGGCCCCACCCAAGACTTCCTGCGTCAGCTCCTGGCTACCTTGCCCGAAAGGCCCACCGCCATTCTGGCGATCTCGGCCCACTGGCTCACCGCCCAGCCCACCCTGAGCACCAACCCCCAGCCCCAGACCATCTACGACTTTGGCGGCTTTCCGCCCCACCTGTCAGAGATGGTCTACCGGGCACCGGGCAGCCCCACCCTGGCAGAACGGGTGGCCGAGCTGCTCACCCAGGCAGGCTTTGCCCCCCGGTTCAACAGCCGTCGCGGCTACGACCACGGTGCTTGGACACCGCTGATCTTGATGGACCCGGCGGGCCAAATTCCGGTGACGCTGCTCTCAGTGCAGTCGCGGGAGACCCCCGCCCACCACCTGCACTTGGGCAAAGCCCTGGCCCCCCTGCGCGATGAGGGCGTGCTGATCATCGGCAGCGGGGCCGCCACCCACAACATGGCCGCCTTCAACGGCGACTACCACGCCGCGCCCCCCACCTGGGCAGCGGAGTTTGACCGCTGGCTGGCGGAAACCATCGCCCAAAACGACCTCACCGCCCTAGTCAACTACCGCCAGATCGCCCCCCATGCCCAACGCAACCACCCCACCGACGAGCACCTGCTGCCGCTGTTTGTCGCCCTGGGCGCAGGCGGCAAAGGGCACCAGGTCAACCAGGGGTTCACCTACGGAGCCTTCAGCATGGCCGCCTACCGATTTGATTGAGTTTGGAACGGCAGTTATACCAACTCTCTCAATTGCCGCTACACATCCTAGCTTCGACTCCGCTCAGCTAGCGTCCCCTGAGCAAAGTCGTTGGCTTTACCGCCCCAGCGGGGCTAGGTGAATCTGTAGTCTGATTTCGGGGAATGGGTATTAGACGGTTTCACCCATCACCCATCACCCATCACCCATCACCCATCACCCATCACCCATCACCCATCACCCATCACCCTTCACCCATCCACAAAGGAGATCCCCCCATGGCACTTGGCAAACTGATCGACGGCAAATGGACGACCGAATGGACTGAGCGCGACGACTCGGGCCAGTTTAAGCGGATGCCCACGCTATTTCACGACTGGATCACGGCGGATGGCTCCAGTGGCTTTAAGGCAGAGCCGGGGCGCTACCACCTGTATGTCTCCCTGGGCTGTCCCTGGGCGCACCGCACGGTATTGCTGCGATCGCTCAAAGGGCTGCAAGACGTGATCAGCCTCTCCATCGTGGACCCGGTAATCAGCGACCAGGGCTGGAAATTTTCAGAGCGCTGGGGCAGCATTCCCGACAGCCTCTACGGGGCCGACTATCTCTGGCAGATCTACACCCGCGCCAAAGCTGACTACAGCGGTCGCGTCACGGTGCCAGTGCTGTGGGACAAGGAAGCCCAAACCATCGTCAACAACGAGTCGCGGCAAATCATTCAAATGCTGAATTCAGAATTTAATGAATTTGCCGCCTTCCCCGATTCGCGAAGCGATCCGTTCCGGAATCGCGACTTTTACCCCGAAGCCCTGCGCTCCGCTATCGACGCGGCCATGGACGCGATCTATCAGCCGATCAACAATGGTGTCTACCGCAGCGGTTTTGCCGCCTCCCAAGCCGCCTATAACGGTGCCGTCACCGAGCTGTTTGAGGCGCTCAACCACTGGGAGGAGGTTCTGGGCCAGCAGCGCTACTTGGTGGGCGACCCGATTACTCTGGCCGACTGGTGTTTGTTCACCACCCTGTTTCGCTTTGATCTGGCCTACCACGGATTGTTCAAGACCAACCTCAAGCGCCTGGTGGATTTCCCCAACCTGTGGGCCTACTGCCGCGACCTCTACCAGCAGCCGGGGGTGGCCGAATGGTGCAGCACCGAGCACGTTAAACAGCTCTACTATGCGGGGCTACCGGAGCTTAACCCCAGTGGCATTGTGCCCACCGGGCCGGAGATTGACTACGGGCTGGCCCATGGGCGCGATCGCTAGTTTGCGGAGGTGAGGCTGCTGGCCCAGGTGGCCTCACCCAATGAATCAGCACAGGCCACCGTTGACATCTGGCCCATTTCAGCGGTGGTCTTACCATCGATAGAGGAAAAAACGACGAAGCCGCCCAGTCTCCCCTAGAATAGTACGGACTAAAACCAATGCCTGCCGCACCAGCTATGTCTACCCCCAACGTCTCTCAGGCTGCTGCTTCGGAGCCCAGTCTTGCCACCGTCAGGGCACTGGTCAGAGCCTATCAAGCCTTTTCAAGCTATTCCGAGACCTTCGTGCGGCAGTACGATTTGACCTCGGCTCAGTTTGATGTTGTCGCCACCCTCGGCAATACCCAAGGCATGAGCATGGGAGACATTGGTGAGAAAACATTGATTACGAAGGGCACCCTGACCGGAGTCGTTGATCGCCTCGAACGCAAAGGTCTGGTTACCAGAGAGACTCCCCCCGAAAATCGTCGTAGCGTCATTGTGCAACTCACGCTGGCTGGTCAGCAGGTTTTCGAGCAAGTTTTTCCGGCCCACATCGGGGATATTAAACAGCACCTCGAACCCTTGGATCCTTCAGAAATGGAACTTTTGCGCGTGTTACTGAACCGCATTCAAACCCTATTTTGACGATTCCCTGCTGCTGCTATAGAGGCAACGATGCTATGGAGCGGTTATAGCCCCTAGCCTGCTCCCGTAGGGCAGACGTGGTTATGCTTACCCCGCAAGGGTTTCCTCGTTAATTGTCCACACGCCTTAGCCTTGGAACTTGATGGGGAGTTGCACGGTGAACTTGCTGCCCTGGTGGGGAGTGGACTCGAAGGAGAGGCTGCCCTTGTGCTTCTCTACGACGATTTGATAGCTGATGGCTAGGCCCAACCCTGTACCATTGCCCACCGACTTAGTGGTGAAGAAGGGCTCATAAATACGCGAGTGGAGAGGTTTCGCAATGCCGATGCCCGTATCCTGGATGGTCACGCTGACGCTTTGGTTGTCGGTGACAGAGGTATAAATCGAGAGGGTGGGGGATGATGCCGTTTCCGATGTCCCCGAATCCTCTTTCCCGAGGGCATCGATGGCGTCAATGGCGTTATTCAAAAGATGCATGAAGACCTGGCCGATCAGCTTGGCGTCGCAGGTGACGGCGGGAATATCGCTGTAGTGACACTGCACCGCAATGGCGGGTCGGTTTCCCTGGCCCCGGAGGCGAGTTTGGAGCAAGACCAAAATACTGTCTAGAGTGGCGTGGAGATTGATGGTTTTGGTATCGGACTCGCCCTGGTGGGAGAAGGTTTGCAGGGCTTGGACAATGTCACAGATTCGCACCGTTCCCGAGTGGATGGACTTGAGAAGGGAGGCGAAGTCAGCAACGATAAAATCTAAATCTGCTGTTGCGATCGCACTTTTGATTTCCCCCTCTGGGTCAGGATAGTGCTGACGGTATAGGTCGAGAAGGGTGACTAAGGTTTCAAAGTATTGCTCAGCCGGTTCTAAATTACCGGCAATAAAGCTGATGGGATTATTCACCTCATGGGCAATACCGGAAATGAGTTGACTCAAGCCCAGCATTTTTTCTCGCTGCACCAGTTCCATTTGGGTTGCTTTGAGCTGATAGAGCGTGTTCTCTAGATCCTGATTGCGCGTCTCCAGATCCTGCTTGAATTGACGCAGCCGGAGCTGATTTTCAATCCGAATTAAGACCTCTTCCTTAAGAAAGGGTTTGGTAATATAGTCAGCGCCGCCAAGTTGAAGTGCGCGCACCTTATCGAAGGCCGCATCTAGGGCACTGAGAAAAATAATGGGAATATCCCTAGTTTTGGCATCGACCTTGAGGCGAGAACAGACCTCATAACCGTCCATATCGGGCATCGTAATGTCCAACAAAATCAGGTCAGGAGGATTAGCCTCAACTGCCGTCAAAGCCATGGGGCCACTAATGGCCTTACGGACGGAATAGCCCGCAAGGGAAAGCATTTCTGCAATCAGGCGAATATTATTGACCGTATCATCAACGATTAAAATATCCCTGGAATCTAGGGGAACATGATCCGGCGTACTGGTCTCAGAGTCTGGATCGATCGGTAAAGCCATAATGCCGGGATTATTCTGGTGTGGTGAATTGAGGTCGGCAGACATTTTTCCTTTTACACCCCTATAACGCCGTAGTCAGCCCCTCGGTCAAGGTTAAAATTCGATCAAATTGAAAGGTGTTCGCCAATTTCATTAACCCTTTGATCAAGGGGGCATGGGGGGCAGAAAGCTGCTGGACTAGGGCGATCACCTCACTGTCATTACATTCCGCAGCGGACTGGCGTAGCGCCCTGATCCAGTCGGTGGGCAGATCGGCAAAGAGATCGGCAGTGAGGGGGGGCACCGCCGACTCCGCTGGGGCTGAAGCAGGGGGGGCAGCATCCGCCGTTTCATACAGAAACTCGCATCCCAGATAACGCTGCATAATACTGAGCAATTGCTCAGACTGGAAGGGTTTGCTCAGCATGTCATCACACCCTGCGGCTAAAATAGCGGGCCTATTTTCCTCAAAGGCGGTGGCGGTGAGGGCAATGATGATTGTGGGACGCTGGTGGGAGCCAGTCTCGTTCGCAGCCTCCACCGCCCGAATCCGACGAGTGGCTTCGTAACCATCCATGCGGGGCATTCGCATATCCATCCAGATCAGGTCAGGATGCCAGGTTTCCCAGAGGACAAGAGCCTGCTCTCCATCGGTCGCTTCCTGGAGATCGAAGCCTAGGGGCTCCAAAATACGTTTCAACAGCAGTTGGTTAAGCGGATTGTCCTCCACAATCAAGATGCGATAGGTGGTCTGGGGTTGGGCGAGACCAATGACTTTAGTGGCGGGCTCTGGCTGAGCTGAAGCCCGGTTTGACCGTTGAGCCTGAACGGGGATGGTAAAGGTGAACTGGGTGCCCACGTTGACCGTGCTCTCTACCGTGATCTCGCCCCCCATGAGCTGTACATATTCCTGACTGATAGGTAGTCCTAATCCAGTACCCTGGCCAGACTTGAGCCCTGACTGGGTTTGGCGAAAGGGTTTAAACAAGTGGGGCAACTCATCGGGGGCAATGCCTACCCCCGTATCTTGGACAGTGAATTGCAGGCGGGTGGAAGAGCCTGCGGTGGGCGATGCTAGGACGGGGGCTGAGTCACTCTGGGGGGCCGCTATGGTCACCATCAGGCGAATACTGCCAGAGGGGGTAAATTTAAGGCTGTTGCTCAGCAGATTGAGGAGAATTTGGCGCAGCTTGCGGGGATCTGCATAGATATGGTTGGGGACATTCGCACCGCGAATGATTTGAAAAGACAATCCTTTTTCCTGGGCCTTCAGGATCAAGAGATCCTGTAGCTCTTGGAGCAGTTGGGGTAGATCAAAGCCTTCAGCTTGCAGCGTGATTTGACCCGCCTCAATTTTGGACATGTCTAAGACGTTATTGATCAGCCCTAGGAGATGTTCGCCACTGGTGTTGATGATCTCCACATAGCGCTGGTGACGGCTCGACAGCCCTGCATCCCGATCCATGAGTTGGGTGAAGCCTAGAATTGCATTCAGGGGGGTACGCAACTCGTGGCTCATGCTGGCTAGAAACTCACTTTTTGCCCGATTGGCGACATCGGCGGCATCCTTAGCGAGCTGGAGTTCTTGGGCCTGCTGTTGGGTATGGTGAAATAGCTCTGCCTGTTGAATGGCAATGCCGAGTTGGTCCCCAATACGGGTGACGATACGGCTGTCATCCTTTTGCCACTGGCGGGGGCCACTATTTTGATAGCAGGCTAGTAGACCCCAAAGGCGATTATTGGCGTAGATAGGCACGATTAGGTAGGCCCGTGCTTGGCAAGTTTCTAGCAGTTCTAGGTAGCAGGGGGTAAAGTCGCGCTCGTAGATGTCCTCAACTGCCAAAAAGGCGACACCTTGGCGATAGAGATCTCCTTGGTTGTCCTGGAGGTAGGTGTCTTGAATGCTGGACTGGCCTGTGGAGAGCAGTCGAACGGTGCAGCGATCATTCTGTAATAGATTGTCCTCCCAGGGGGGTCGCTCTTCCGTCGCCAGGAGAGAATGCCACCCTCCGGCTACGGCCTCGGCAATGACCTCTCCACTCCAATTGGGGTTGAAGCGGTAGACAATGACGCGATCGCACTCTATCGCCTGCCGCAGTTCCTGAGTGGTGGCTCGAAAGATCTGGACCAGATCCAGGCTTCGGCGCATGTGTTGAATCACTTGGGAGGTTGCTTTTTCTCGCTGGGCGGTGCGGGTGAGGGCCTGATTCGCTTCGGTCAAGGCCATGGTCCGCTCCGCCACCCGTTCTTCCATTTCACTGTATGCCTGTTGTAGATCCACCTCCGCCTGCTGACGCTGAAGTTCCGCCACTGCCCGAGCGGCAAAGATCTTCATAATAGCCTCAGCTTCCTCGGGGGCGTTCAGAGGCTGGTCATGGGCAACACAGAGTGCCCCAATGGCAGCGCCTTGGAGATCCAAGAGGGGAACTCCGAGATAGGTTTCTGCATTCAGCACCTGTAGGAGTTCAATGTGGGGAAAGCGTTGCTGAATCGCCTCGGGATAGAACTTAGGTTCTTTGTCCTTGATAACGTTGATGCAAGGACTATCAGAGATTTCCAGTCGGAAGTTTTCCACTAAGGCCCCATCGGAGGAGAGGACGAGGGAACAGACCGTACTGGGGGATTCGATCCACTCTGAAATAAAGGCTTGGCGTACATGGAGGGCTTTGGCCAAGTTCTGCACCAAAGCCGGGAAGAAGTCTTCCCCCGTCACTGAGGCGGTCCCCTCTACTAGACTCTGGAGGGTTTGTTGGGCCTGTTGACGGGCGGTGATTTCCTGCTGAAGCTGTTGATTCAGATTCTCCAGTTCCTTTGGCGATCGCAGGGCTAGAAACTGGGGCATCCACTCCACCAGTTTGATCGCCGTCAGACAGGAGATAAAGGCGGTGATGGCCCGCTCTACCCCCGCCACCCAGTAGTTGGGGAACCACAGGGTCCAGATGTCGAACAGGTGCCCAATACCACAGGCCAGAATAAAGCCCCCGAACAGCAGAAAGACCTCGGTGAAGGGGGTATCCTGGCGCTTGCGAACAAAGTACACCAGCATCGCCGGGATGGAAAAATATGCGATCGCGATTAGCAAATCGCTAACCACGTGCAGCGTTACGAGGGGCGGTTGCCAGAGATAGCAATGACCATGGGGAATATAGGGGCTGTAGGACTGTGACCCAAAAAGTCCAAGCAATCCAACCCATGTGTTCATAGTGTGTCCTAGTGCGTCCTTAAGAAAACCGTCCGATATAGACATCAAGATCCGGACAAAAAAGATAAAAAAATGTATTTTTCATGAACTCTCCGTGAATTATGCCCATGAATTTCTGGCAATTTGCAATCTATTTAAGTAAGTAGGTCAGGTTAATTAATCCGAGGCTTGTGAACACGGACTTGATCGCCTGAAACAACCTGCACGCAAGGCTTAAAGGGACTTCACCTTTCTTGATATACGTCGAATTTCATACGCCGACCTACTTAATAGATTTGGCTAGATAGACACCCGTACCGATAGACTCATGTAACGTATCTTTACGTACATACTTAAGTCAGTCTAAGACTTTTTTTACCCTGGTGTCTACTCAGGATCGCAGGTTGAGGGTGAAAGTTTTGGGTTGGACTGCCTATGGTGCAGCTCCCTATCCGCCCAATATTTTCCGGTCCCCTCTCCCCGTGGGAGAGGGCTAGGGCTTCGGCGTGAGCTCAGCCGAACGGAGAGGGCCGAGGTGTACCACGATAGAACGGTTAGGGTATTTGCGCCGCAGAGTACTAGTTTCCCCATAGCAAATGATTGAACGTTGTCAGCTTAGACGGGGTGACAGAGGTGGCACTCCGGGCACCCTGACCTCCAGACTCCCCGTTGTATCGGCAAACTCTGACGCGATCAAAGCAGGGCGTTGAGTTTATCTGCGATCGCGGCCTCCGGCATCACCCCTTCGGTACGGTCCATCAGATTGCCATCCTTGAAAAACAGCAACGTGGGCACCCCCATGATGTGATAGCTGGTGGCAAGGGCGTTGTAGTCGTCAATATTGAGCTTGGCGATCTTGACCTTGCCCTCGAAGGTGTCCGCCAGAGAATCCATAATCGGGTTCATCAGCCGACAGGGTCCACACCAGGCGGCCCAAAAGTCTACCAAAACCGGGACATCACTATGAATGACCTCTACCTCAAAGGTTTCGTCGGTCAGGGTGATGTACTTTGCAACCTCAGCCATGGGAACCTCCTGAATCTGAACTCTAAAGCTAACTAAGGAACTGCATCACTTTACGCTATCCCTCTGTAATCTGCACTGGCTCCTGGGGAAGCAAAGCGAACACATACTGCCAAAGGTCATTCGTGCCAAACCCACTACGGGGCCGGGGTGGGTTTGGATGGGTAGATCCCGGTTATGCAGGGACTATCCGGGCCAAACCCACCCCTACGTGAACTCGGTAATCCCTTGCCCTGAGGTAGGGGCAGGTTTAGCCAGAATCTCTCATGCCATCGCGGATATTGGGGCTCAAAACCTGCCCCGGCCAACGCCTAGGGCGATCGCAGAATGTCGTAGAGGGCAATGGCCTGTTGCGCGATCGCGGGCCAACTGTAATGGGTCTGGGCCACCTGGATCGCCCGCTGCCCCCGTCGCCGTCGTTCCTCTGGATCCTTGAGTGCCGATCGTAGACTGGCCGTGAGTGCCTCGCGATCGCAGGGACACACCCATCCCGCCTCTCCGGTTTGAATATCCCGCCAGATATACACCTGATCAGAAATCACCACCGGCAGCCCCGCCAGCATCGCCTCCGCCACCGCAATGCCAAAGTTTTCGTAATAGGAGGGCAACACGAATAGGTCCGCCGCCTGAATTAGGGCGGTCTTCAACTCTCCCGATACAAATCCGGTAATGGTGGTGCGGGCTTGCAGGGAAGAATCGGCGATATGTTGGCAAATCTGCTGTTCGTAATCTCGATTTTGGGGGTTAGCGCCACACAGTAAAAACTGAAAATCCCAGCCCTCCTGGTGCAGGGTCTCCAGGGCCGGAATCAGCAGATCCAGACCCTTTTTCGGATCTAGGCGAGACATGAAGAGAATCAGCGGACGTTCTGGGGGAATGCCATAGCGATCGCGGATGTCCACCGTGCCCGCCCCTGGGGGCAGGGGCGACACCCCCAACGGCAACACCGCATCCAGCGGCTGGGTGCCAAAGCGTTCCGACACCTCCGCCTCCTGCTGACTGGTGAAATGGATCGCCGCTGCCCCCGCCAAATTAGCCCGCTCCACTAGGGCCGCATAAATCTGCTTGAGCCGCCGCTTTTTGGCCAGATCCGCCGGGTCCAAGGTCCCCAGGGGTCGCAGCAGGTAGGGCACCCCCCGCCATCGAGTCAGGGTAGCAGCGGCGGAACTGATGGGAGAAAACAGGGCGTGGATATGGACAATGTCGTAGTCCCTGACGTGGTGCCACAGCCAGTGCAGCAGTCCGGGGGAAAATTTGTAGCGGCGGAAGGGGGCGCAGCGGAAATACAACACCTGGTAGCCCTCCTCGGATACGGGCGTCCCGAGGGGGACATCTAGGGGGACTTCATCCACATCCCCATTAGCGTCGGTGGTGGCTACGGTTACCTCGGCTCCGGCATTGGCCAAAGCCGCCGCAAACCCCCGCACCATCTGGCTCGGTCCGCCGTACACCAGGGAAATGGAGGGGACGATGTGGAGCACACGCGGTTGGGTCATCCCACCAATTCCCGGTAAAAGTCCAAACTTTGTTGAGCCAGGGCGCGGTTGGTATAGCCTTCCATGGCTAGGGCGTAGCCCCGTTTACCCAGGTCAGTTCGCAACTCCGGTTGCTCTAGCAACTGGCGCAGGCGATCTGCGAGGGCATCTGCTTGCCCCTCAGGGAACACCAGGCCCGCATCTTGAATCACGTGGGGAATTTCCCCGGAATCGGAGCCAATGACGGGCACTTGACAGGCCATGGCTTCAATCAGGACATGGCCAAATTGTTCTTTCCAGCCCACGGCGGTCAGGGTCTTGAATCCATAGGTGGTCTCAGAGGGCAGTACCAGGGTGGACATGAGGTTGATGTAGCGGGGGACATCGTCGTGGGGGACGCTTTCAATCCAAATTACGCGATCGCGGATGCCCAGTTCCGTCACCCGCGCCTCTAATTCCGCCTTCAGGGGACCGCGCCCCAGTAGCAGCCACTTCCAGGGCAGGGGATGGTCCTTTAACTGCCCCAAAGCATTGGCCAGGGTGAGTAGTCCCTTTTCGGCTACAAAGCGCCCGACAAAGCCAAACACCACCTCTCCGGGCTGAATGCCGTACTGAGCCGCCAAGTCCGGTTGGGCCTGGGGCCGAAATCGGGATTCATCTACCCCCAACTGGGGCATGACCCGAATGGGGCCAGCGTAACCGCGATCGCGCAAAATATCCGCCCCATCCTGATTTCCCGACACGATCCCATCCGTATTGTGGAGGTTGTACGCCTCCAGCAGAGAAACAGGAAACTTCAGCTCATAGGGCAAATTCCACCAGGTGAAAAACAGATTCTTCGCCTTGAGCCCCAGCAGCCGATTCAAGGTAATCAGCTCCGCATAGGCCAGACCCTTCGAGCCCTGCTCTACCTGGATCACCTGGGGGCGAAATTGCCGCAATAGCTTGACCAAATCCAGACCAAAGGTCAACATCCCCTGGTTGTTTTGGCTAAAGTTCGACACCGGCACCACCCGAAAAGAACCATCCTGCCAGCCCTGAGGCTCCACAATCCGGTTCTGCACCCCCCCCGGTTTCCAGCGCCGGGGCACCACCACCGTCACCTCCACATCCGGTTCCAGATGGGCCAGAGTGCGGAACTTCTCACAGTTCAAATCCACAATATAGGTGTGGCTTGCCACCAAAACTCTCATGGCTGGGACTCCAAGGGGTGTTCAGGTGCGATACCTTCGGGGAGCTTCGCTAACTCATCCCCTGCAAGGGTTGATGCGGTCAACGGCTCAGTGTAAAGGCGATGGCGTTTGCCCGTTTTGATCAGCGTCCAGACCGCATCCAAAAAGCCCAGGCAGTAGAACCCAAACCGAGTCACAATTTTGATCGGAGAACCACTCTTATTACAGGGGGGATTGCCCAACACATGGCAGTCAAACAGTCGCCCAAACAACCGCAGGGCTTGCCCCGGCGTTAGGTTCTTCAATCCCAGCAAAAAATGGTTGTGGTAGAACGTCACCTGATATTTCAGGGATCGCGTGGTGATGTCATGGCAGCCCCCCGTCTCTTCCCCCAAATGCACCAAATGGGCCTCCGGTGAGTACCAGACGATATAGCCCGTGCGCCGCAGTTGCAGACAAAAATCTGACTCCTCCCGCACCGCATTGCCCCGGAAGCGCTCATCAAAACAGAGGCCATGGTGAGTGAAAATATCCCGACGATAGGCCATGTTGCAGCCTCGGGCCGTCAACACCTGCTGGGGCTTCACCGTATGCACCAGATCGATGTAATACCAGGCAATACCGGGATCCATAGCCTCTGGAGGCAGATCCTCAATCGTGAGGTCAGGGCGATCCGCCAGCTTCATGCGGTCAAACACCCGCCCCGCCACTGCTCCCACCTCAGGACGCGATTGAAACACCTGAGCATGGGCCTGAAGATAGCCCGCTGGTAGCTCCACATCATCGTCGATGAAGAGAATAATGTCCCCCTTCGCCTTCGCCACACCATAGTTGCGGGCTCCCGGCAAACTAGCCCAGTCCAAGCAGAACCATTGGATTTTGCCCCCCTGCTGAAGCTGTTCTAGATGGGTCTGGGTTTCCGGAGCATGGTGCTGGGTCTGATCCACCACCAGTACTTCGTAGTGGGGATAGTCTTGGCGCAGCACATCGTCCAGGGTGGCGCATAGCACCGCCTCCCGCTGGTAAGTTGGCACAATGACTGAAATTAGGGGCCAGTTCATAGGAAACGCATACCCAATATCTTTTGACCAAATATCTTGTCAATATTCAGGACACTACAACCCATCATCCACCCTGACCCCATCTCGCTTGATGATGCGAGCAGGAATCCCCACCACCACACAGTTCTCGGGCACATCCTTGACCACCACGGCGTTCGCGCCAATGGTGACATTATCGCCAATATGAATATTCCCCAACACCTTCGCCCCCGCCGTAACCCGTACATTGTTCCCAATCTGGGGCCGTCCCGAGCGATCCTTGTGGCCAAGGGTAACCTGCGGCGTAAATACTCTAACTGTTCTATCGTGGTACACCTCAACCCCTCACCGTTCGGCTGAGGGTTCGGCTGAGCTCACGCCGGAGTCTCACACCGAAGCCCTAGCCCTCTCTCCCAGGAGGAAAGGGGACCGAAAAAGGTTGGGCTGGTGCGGAAGAATAGCACACCTATTTCAGCCCAGAGGGACTAGTTGAACTGGGCTGCTTCCTTGGCTTTTTGAATTTGCCTTAACTCCTTCTTGCTGAGTTTTTTCGTGGTATCTCCCTCCATACTTTTTTCCAATCTTTCTTGGCGATCAATATCTGGCAGCTTGAGCACAATTCCCGCCGCCAACCAATAGTAGACATTGACGGGGTCAACATCTAGAGGATAGTAATAGGGAAAGTAGCTGATAAACAGGACAAACACCCACATAGAAGCCCCATAGCCCCTCAAGTTTGGTTCCTTGACGGCTCGATAGGCTTTGAAGGTGACAATGGTTAATACCGTGTATAAAGCTAAGATACCAACTAGACCAATAATGCCAAACTCATATAGCAGCTTGGAGTGGTAGGTCTCTACAAGTTTTGTCTTTCCAAATGTCCGAGCTGCATTGGTTGCTCGCCCCGCCCCTCGGCCAAAAATGCCTTGCTGCTGCTTATAGGCCCAATTTAATTGCTGCATGATAAAGGCTTGAGGGGGTGAGGCTTCCCAACGACTGATAAAGCTATCTAGGCGCTCACTCACTACCTCCGGATCACGGGCCATAGCAAACATCAGGATTAGGACCAGCCCAATACCGATGGGTAGGAACCGCTTCAGGTTAGCAATCTGGCCCGTGAGAACGAGGAGTAGACCCACCACTACGGGCACGAGAGCTAGGGCAATTCGCTGTCCCGATAATAGAGACATGACGGCAACTGCGGCCATGGCAGCTAGCCCGATAATGCGCCAGATAAAGTTGCGATCGCTAAAGGCTGTCCCAAAGGTAAAAAAGGCACTGGAAATCAAAAACCAACCCCACTGCCAAGGGGCCACAAAAGTACCTGGTAGCCGGATTTGGTTCTGTTCTGGCGAATACAGCAGCGATCCTCCCACTAAGCAGCGGGCCTCTAGGGAGGCTCGGAACAACTCGTCGCCGGTACCTACTGTGCCCTCACAACGCCCCGTTTTGAGCATCATGTACTGCATAAATCCTAGGCCGCAGCAGATTAAAATCAGCACTACTTGGAGGCGCAGTAAAGCATACAGGTCTTCTTTTGTGCGAATCAGGTAATAAACACAGGTGATGAGGAGTAAATATCCCAAAACCGCTTTTATGCCCAAGATTCCCAAGAGAATAGGCTGTTCACTACCTCCAGCAGCAAAGTGTTGGGGCAAATTGACGAACAGCATGGTTGCCGTCATCAGGGTCAAGACAATCATCAGCGGCAGCTTGATAGCCTGGGGAATCAGTAAATTCTGTTTGTACCGGGTGCAAAACAGGAAAACTCCCGTGGCGGCGGGGAAGAAAAAGGCATCCTTTGCCAATTGCAGAAGGGCGCTTCCCCCTAGGGCATAGGTGACGGTGCCACTGAAGGGAACGTAAATAATAAAGGCGTAAATGGCTTGACGCGGATACCTAAAACAGAGAGCGAGACAGATGATGCCCCCTGCCGCTACGACGCCAAGCTTGGGTTCTGCCAAGACGCTCAGGAGTAATCCCAGAAAAGCTGCCCCGGCTACCACGGCCCCGGTGTACTGGATAAAGGCTTGACGGCCTTTGGCAACCTTGCGCTTTTGCGCCAGTTTTTCCTTCAGACTGAGTGGGGGAGCCTCCGCTGCGGTTTTCTGAGCCTTTTGCTTCTTCTTGGTTTTCGGCATGGAAAGGCGTAGCGCGACAGCATGGGGAAATTCTGCTACCACCTTAATCCATAGGTCAGGTCATCTGGGTCTAGTCGCATCTTAGAACGAGTTCCTACATGAAATCTTTACAGGTTTCCCCCAGGGTGGGGCCACAAAAGGGCGCGATAAGGTGCCCACCTACTTACAGACACCTCTCTGCTCCATCGTCGGCTCCCGAGTTTGCTGGGGGCTAGGGTAGGTTGGGCGCAAAAAGTTAGGATGACACCAAGGTTTTTGCGTAGGTTCTGCCTTCCCCATTGCTATGGCCCATTCGGTGCTCTCCTTTGCCCAGCATTTCCACGATCGCACCAAGTACGCCCCAGAGACCCTATCTCGCAGCCAGGGGGCTATGCAGGGAGCCCAGCCGGAGCCCTTCAAAACCTATAAGCTGGGCACGGGCTACGATCTCAAGCCCTATCTAGATCTGTCGCTAACGGTGGCCCAGGAGGATCAGCGGGGCTGGATTCGTCTGTCTCACCTGTTGATCAACACCTATGGTCTGACGGCACGGGTGATGACAATGACTGGGGAGCCCTTCTATCTGCGGGCAGCCCCTTCGGCGGGGGGGCTCTACCCGGCGGAGATCTATGTGATTTCTCGGGGGACGACGCTGCTGCCAGCGGGCCTGTACAACTACCAGGCTCGCACCCATAGCCTCTGGCGCTATTGGGAAGACCATGTGTGGCAGGAGTTGCAAACGGCTTGTTTTTGGCATCCGGCTCTGGAGCATACCCAACTTGCGGTGGTGGTGACGGCGGTGTTTTACCGCTCGGCTTGGCGCTACCAAGACCGGGCCTATCGCCGCATTTGCCTGGACACGGGGCATCTGCTGGGAAATCTAGAACTGGCGGGTAACTTGAGTGACTACCGCCCCCATCTCATCGGTGGCTTTGCGGATGGGGCGGTGAACCAATTGCTCTACCTGAATGAGGCGGAGGAGGGGACAATTGCGATCGCAGCTCTTGCCGACCTGCTGCAAGTCGAGCAAAACCTATCCCCCGTCACCACGGCCCAGCCCGCCCCCACCCAAACCGATTTCCCCGCCATGGTGGATGGAGAATTGCTCGCCTACCTGCATCAATCGACCTGCCTAGAGGCTAGCGCCGATCTGCGGTGGACTACGCGATCTCCCGTTGGTCCCAGGCTTGAGACCTCCCCTCACACCGATAAGTACAACTTTCCCTTTTGCCTTAAGGTCAGCACCGTCACCGATCCGATTCTGTGGGATGACCAGCTCCGGGGGTTAGAAACCACCCTTTTGGGGCGGCGATCGACCCGAGAGTTTAGCGGTGGCACTTTGACCCTGGATGAACTCAGTACAGTGCTGGACTTTACCTATCAACCCCAGCATTACGTGGATCAGGGCTGTGATAGCGATCCCGACTATTTCGATTTAGGACTGATTCAAACCTTTGTGGCTGTGTCAGGTGTGGAGGGTCTGGATGCAGGCTGCTATTACTACGCTCCCCACAGTCAGGAACTCCGCCAGATCCGCTTCAAAAACTTTCGCCGAGAATTGCACTACCTCTGTCTGGGGCAAGACTTAGGGCGAGACGCGGCAGCGGTAATTTTCCACACGGCGGACCTGAAGCAGGCGGTGGCAACCTACGGCGATCGCGTTTATCGCTATCTGCATCTCGATGCGGGCCACCTGGGGCAGCGTCTGAACCTAGCCGCCATTCGTCTCGGGCTCGGGGTCAGTGGCATTGGCGGCTTTTTTGACGATCAGGTCAACGAGGTCTTGGGCATCCCCGCTGACGAAGCAGCTCTATATATCACCGCCCTCGGACAACCCGCAGAGGCGTAGGCGCAATGCAAAGTCTACTGACCGATGGAAACCTACCCCCCTACCTACTTCAGGGCATGGTCATTGTCATTTGGCTGGGACTGGTGGGGGCGGTGGCAGCGGGGGTATACCGACATACCCCGACCGTCTCAGAGATTCCCCGCAAGATTGTCCACATTGGCGCGGGCCATGTCATTCTTCTGGCCTGGTGGCTCGAAACCCCCACCTGGATGGGGTTAGCCGCCTCGGTGGTGTTTAGCGTCGTGGCCCTACTGTCCTATCGCCTGCCGATCCTGCCGGGAATCAATAGTGTGGGGCGTCCGAGTCTGGGGACCTTTTTCTACGCCGTCAGCGTGGGGGTGTTGACGGCGGTCTTTTGGCCCCTCCAGCAACCAGAGTTTGCGGTGTTGGGGGTGTTGACGATGACCTGGGGGGATGGGTTGGCGGCGTTGGTGGGACAAGCCTATGGCCGTCACCCCTATCGTCTCTGGGGCAGCACCAAGAGCTGGGAGGGCTCCCTCACCATGGGCTTGGCTACCTTTGGAGTTTGTAGCACCATTCTCTGCGGGGTCTATGGGCTGGGGAGCATTACCTTGGGCATTGCTGCAATAGTTGCGATCGCGGCGACGGGGCTAGAAGCCTTTTCCAAGTTGGGCATTGATAATCTGACGGTGCCCCTGGGCAGCGCCGCCCTCGCCTTTGGCCTGATTCAAGAATGGTTGACCTGATTTAAGGGATGCTTCGGTTGGGCCAGGGGGGAGAGACTAATACGGAACGGCAGACGGAAGTAGGGCTTTGCCCCTGCGTATAGCGGTTCCCTAATGGATGAGGTACAGCTCAACTTGATGGCAATTCAGGGAACAAGGGGCTTAAGCCCCTTGTCTGTACTTAACCCGAGTGAGAACCGCTATAAGTAGGCAGAAGGATGACCAGGAATTCCTGGTCCCACTAGTACTCTGCGGCGGAAATACCCTGGCCGTTCTATCGTGGCGCACTCGGCCCCTCACCCTAGCCCTCTCCCAAGGGGAGAGGGGACCGGAAAATGTTGGGCTGACGCGACAATAGTGGACTGATTTACGCCCTGCGGTACTAGGGCTCCTGCGCCATCAAATCGGTGAGTTCTTTCTACCGTGACCCCGTACCGTGATACCCCGTACCGTGATCCACCCGCCAGAGATTCCCGTCCTGGGACCATTTGGTTATGACCATCTGGTAAGTTGGCCGCTGTCTGGATAGGATCGGCTTGTGTCCTTTCCCTATCCCCCCATGCTTACCCTGACCCAAGTTTGGGGCGCGTTGCTCCTATTTACCCTTTGTCCCCTGCTGGGAGCCCTGCCGCTGACCGGCTGGATTACCCAGATACTGACGGGTAAGCGACTGACGGATCTGGGTACCGGCAATGTGGGGATATCGGCGGCGTTTTACCATGGGGGGCCAGTGGCGGGCGTCCCCTCAGTACTTGCGGAGGCGGGCAAGGGCATCGGGGCGGTGCTTTTAGCCCGCCATTATTTTCCCAGCGACCCTGTATGGGAGATCGTGGCCTTGATTGGCCTGGTCATGGGGCGCTACTGGGGGGCCAAGGGGGCGGGGACAACCAATGTGGTCTGGGGGTTCGGCGTCCACGATCCTATTACCGCTGGGCTTACTTTGCTCATGAGCTTTCTGGCCTTTACCGTGGTGCGTGAAAAGCACCAGGGGCGGCTGTTAGCCTTGGGATTAATGCCGCTGTTAACGGCCCTGCGCCACCAAGATGGGGTACGGGTGGTGGCGGTGGCCTGTTTGGCAGGGCTAATCGCTTGGATTTATGAGCAACTGCCCGATGATCTAGATATGCCAACGTCAGAAGCTCGGGTGGAATCACAACGCATGTTTCAGTTTTTTCAGGGCGATCGCGCTTTGCTGTCCCTAGAGTCGCCGCTGTCGGTGGCAAAAGCGGGAGGGAAGGGAGCCACCCTAGCCCAACTCAAAGCTTGGGGCTATCCGGTGCCTCGGGGCTATGTGCTGCCAGCGGGGGATGACCCGGCGGCCCTGATCGCCATTGCCCAACCTTCCTCCCAGCAACCCCTGGTGGTGCGGTCCTCCGCTGTGGGGGAAGACAGTCTGGAGGCTTCGGCGGCGGGACAGTACACCTCGGTATTGAATATTACGAATCGTGAGGATCTGGCGGTGGCGATTACCCGCTGCTTTAGTTCCTACAACCATCCCTCGGCGGTGGAGTATCGCCGCGATCGCGGTTTGGCTGAAGCAGCCATGGCGGTGATCGTGCAGCAACAGGTGACGGGGGTATATTCCGGCGTAGCCTTTAGCCGCGACCCCATCACCCGCGCCGGAGACGCGGTGGTGATTGAGGCGCTGCCCGGTGGGGCGGCGGCGGTGGTATCGGGGCAGCAGACCCCAGAAAGCTATCGGGTCTGGGTCCAGGCCGATGATCTGCCGGAGGATGTCACCGAGGCCGACAGTTGGCGCTTACCTGAGGCGCTGACCCTGACGGTGGAGGGGCAGGGCACGGTGCCCTCGGAGTTACTGCAACAGGTGGCCTTTCTGGCTCGCCACCTAGAGCAACGCTACGGTGGTCTGCCCCAGGATGTGGAATGGAGCTTTGACGGCGAGCAACTTTGGCTGTTGCAGAGCCGTTCCATCACCACCCTTTACCCCCTCTGGACCCGCAAAATTGCTGCCGAGGTGATTCCCGGTCTGATTCGGCCCCTGACTTGGTCCATCAATCGGCCCCTCACCTGTGGGGTGTGGGGAGAGATCTTTACCCTGGTGTTGGGGTCGCGATCGCGGGGGCTAGATTTTGAAAAAACCGCCACCCTGCACCATTCCCGCGCCTACTTCAATGCGTCGCTGCTGGGGGATATTTTTCTGCGCATGGGGCTACCTCCCGAGAGTCTGGAGTTCCTAACGCGGGGCGCTAAATTCACCAAACCTCCCCTAAGTACGACGATCCGCAATCTGCCGGGATTGCTACGGCTGGCCCGACGAGAATGGCAATTGCCGGGGGATTTTGAGCGCGATCGCACCCAGCTTTTCGACCCTCTCCTCACCCAACTCCAGTCCACCCCAGCATCGGGGTTAGCCCCCGATGTTCTCCTCAGCCGCATCGAGCAAATTCTCCAAGCCCTCAAGCAAGCCACCTACTACAGCATCCTCGCCCCCCTCAGTCTCGCCCTGCGCCAGGGCATCACCAAGGCTCCCCAAACCGCCCTAGATGGAGGGAAAAACCCCGAAGTAGCCTCCCTCAAAGCCCTGCAAGACCTAGCCCAGACCACCCGGTATCTCTTGCCCCAAACCACCTTAGATCGCATTACCGATGCCGCTTCCCTCTTTGCCGTCCTAGCAGAGTTGGAGGATGGAGCCTCAGTCCTAGCCCAGTTCAATCGCTTTCTAGACGAGTACGGCTACCTGAGCGAAGTCGGCACCGACATTGCCGTCCCCACCTGGCGAGAAAACCCCCATCCCGTGCGGGAACTGTTGGCCCAGTTTGTGCTCTCGCCGCCCCCCGCCGTCGCTCCCGATGGAGAACCTCAACCCTCCTATCCCGGCGTCCAAAAGCGCCTCGATCTCAAGGGACAGGTAACCGCCATCTACAGTCGGCTACTGGCAGAATTGCGATGGAGTTTTGTCGCCCTAGAACAGCGCGCCCTTGAGGTGGGCTGGCTGCAACAACCAGGAGACATTTTCTTTTTGACCTATGACGAGGTGCACCACTGGGTTTCCGGTAATCCCCTGCCCCATCTAGGCAATTTGCTGCCAGGGAATTTGGGCATTACCCTAGCCGCCCGCCGCGATCGCTACGACCAAGATCACGCCCTTGATCCCGTCCCCTACCTGGTCTATGGCAACGAGCCCCCCAACCTAGCTCGCTATGTGGTTTCCCCCCAGCCCAGTGTGAAAACCCTACAAGGAATCCCCGCCAGCCCTGGCCAAGTCGAGGGGCTAGTGAAGGTGTTTCGTAACCTGCAATCCGTTGCCATCCTAGACGCGGGCACGATTCTAGTCGTGCCCTACACCGATGCCGGCTGGGCTCCGCTACTGGCCCGCGCTGGCGGCATTATTGCCGAAGTGGGAGGGCAACTCTCCCACGGCGCGATCGTGGCAAGAGAATATGGCATCCCCGCAGTGATGAATGTGGCAGAGGCCACCCACTATTTTCAGGATGGACAACGGGTCCGCCTCGACGGCACCCAGGGCACCGTGGAAATTCTGTGATATCAGGTGGAGGAGCGGCGGTTTCTAACCGCCGCTCCCCCGCATTCTAAACCTTGCCTAAGTCCAGAAGTGGAGTTCTCGCGGTGGGGAAACTCCAGATTTCGAGCTGGACTTGGTATAGAGCGGAAAATTTAACGAATAGAAGAATTCGCAAAGCGTTGCTCAGGAATCGACGCCAGACTATTGGAGTCAGCATCCCACAGAATAAATCTGGAGCAGTGGAGCATATCGCTAATTCGGATGGTTTTCACCTGGGAGAGGAGGTGAATGTTGCGGTAGTGACAGGCTTCCAGATTGTAATTGGGAATTCTTTCTGAAAGGTGATGAATACTGTGATAGCTGATATCTGCGGTGAACCACCGGAGAATTGCAGGCAGGTCTAGATAGCTACTGCCCTCAATCGCCCCCTTGAGGTAATCCCAGCCCTGGGTTTTGTGGGCGTAGGATCCTTCAAAATTGTGCTGCACAAAGAAGACGGAGATGAAAATTGCCCCGGCAAAGGTCAAAACAATGGAATATATGCTGAAAAACAGCCCCGCTCCAATCAGGTTGCTCATGACAATCCAGCCACCGACAACACAGATATTGTTCAGGAGCACATCCCAAAATTCTCCTGCTGTTGGCCAATGCTTGGATTTATGGGAAGAGATGATGGCGGCAAAGCCCATACCTGGATTTTGTCTTAAACAGGTAAAGACATGCATCATGAAGTCATAACTGCCGAGGAGTAGAACCAGGCGAGGCTGAATTGTTAGATAGAAAAAGCCCCCCGGCAACGTCATGATGGGTTGCCGCAGTATGCCATAGAGCTTTTGATCAAAATCATTGAGTTGGGCAAACTCTTCGGTGGACAGAAACGTTGCCACCCCCCGATATAATTCCCAATTGCCATTGGTTTTATGGTGGTAGGCATGGTCCCTAGACCAGGCATATTGAGGGATGGCGTTAATAACCCCCAACATAAATCCCATGAGCCGGTTTACCTGCCGAGAGCTAAAGAGAGCATAGTGGCCGCAATCGTGCATCAGAGAGAAGCAGCGCAGCAGAAATAGCACCATTAAAACCAGAATGGGTGGTAGCAGCCATAGGGAAATTGAGGCGGCTTTAACGGCCAAGAACCATAGCAGGATGTAGGGAACAACGGTGTTGAGGATTTGATAGGTCGCCCGGAGGTTGTTGCTCTTCATGTAGGGCGCTAAAACGAAATCCGACTTTTTGATCATGGTTCTTATGTTTTGGGGCAATAACACGATTCAGCAGAATCTATCCCCGTAGGATATGAATTCCGCAAAAATGAGACGGGTCTTTGAACGGTTCTAGGATAAGACTCCCTTCAGTTCCAACTTGAGTCTCTAGTACTGGCTGGTGGAAGTATCCTTGCCGTTTCCGAACGACGAGGCAGAGCCTCGGTGAAGATTCCCAGGCAGAGCCGGGGAACCAGGAAAAAAGCTGACTTTTCCACGTCAAGTTGAATTTGTCGGCTGGGTTAGCGCCAGCGTGACCCAGCAATTCTTTACTGGTGCTGGGTCGCACTTCGTTTGACCCAGCCTACGGCAGCCAGTTGGGCGGCGTAAATACTCTAACCGTTTTGTCGTGGCACATCTTGGCCCCACCCTTTCCTGGGGAGCGCTTTGGGAACGGGAAGAGTACTAGACGCGAAGCGGCTTCTCGCAGAGTAGCTCTACATCCCCCTTTCTGGAATGCTGTCAGGCTATCCCCCTGCTCCCGGCTTCGACTCTGCTCAGCCAACGGGAGCAGGGGGGCAGACAGTCTTGTTTGGCCTCCTACTCTCCCAGGTTCCTGAGCTTGTCGTTGGCTTTGCCTGCCTGTAGGGCATAGGGGGACTGTATAGCCTAAGGGCATTCAAGAACGGCTTAGCCTGCCCGATCGGGCTTGGGGGTGCGGGCCAAGAAGTGATCGGCCTAAAGTCCTCTTGAATTCCTAGAGATCTCCTATATATCTAGGAGTGAGTGGGGCGTTAGCCCCCCGCCAAGGTCTTGCCAGGGTCGGGCTACGTAGTGTTGTACCCTCCTACAGTGATGCCCCCTTTTAGGCGTGTCATGGCGCGGCAACTGAGGTTTATGTAGGACCACCTAATCTATCCCTGCTAGAAGTGAAGTTATGTTAATGATCTTACTGTACTCTCAGCTTATAGTGAGGCGCTGGGGCTGGGCGGCGTAGGTTCTCCTTGGTCAAGCAAGCTGGCGTGATCCCATAGAGCATTCCCTTGCCAAAATCATTGAGAAGGATTTAATCAAGTCATTAATTCTCGAATATTGCTAACCACTTGCTGTAAAAGTGCAGCAGCTTCCTGAATATCTTGCAGCGTGGTGAATTTGCCTAAACCCAAGCGAAGTGAGCCTTCCATGGAGGATTTTTCTAGGTTCATAGCACTGAGGACATGGGATGGGGCTTCAACACCTGATGAACATGCAGAGCCCGTTGCGATCGCAAGCTGATGGCGGACTCTAGCGATGATGGCACTGTTGGGAATCCCTGGGATGGAGATATGCAGGTTTCCGGCGAGGCGGTGCTTCTGATCCCCATTAATGATGAGATTGGGAATTGTTTTTAGCAGAAGAGCTTGCAGGCGATCGCGCTTTTGCCCAATCTCGACCTCGTCCACCGCCATCTCTAGGGATCGCAGGTGGCAGGCTGCCCCTAGACCGACAATGCCGGGGAGGTTGAGGGTGCCGGGGCGCAACCCCTTTTGCTGACCACCGCCAAAGCCCAAGGGTTCGAGGGGGTGTCCCCGCTTGACGACGAGAGCCCCAATCCCCTGGGGGCCGTAGAACTTATGGGCAGAGAGGGCCAGCATGGTGATGCCCCAGTCGCTGAAGTGAAGGGGAAGTTTGCCTACGGCTTGGGTGGCATCGCAGAGGAAAGGAACACTGTGGGTTTGGGCGATCGCAGCGATTTTCTCAATCGGGTAAATCGTTCCCACCTCGTTGTTGGCGGCCATGACACAGAGGAGATCAAGGCTGCTGGCACAGGCTTGTTCGACCTGGGCCAAGTCGATGCGGGCCTGGGCATCCACGGGCAGGAGGGAAAGCCGGACGCGGCCCCGCTCTTGTAGGGCAAGGCAGGTGTCAAGGACGGCTTTGTGCTCGACAGCGGTGAGGGCGATGTGGGGAAAGATGCCTTTGTTTTCTAAATGCTGGATGGTGCCTTGAATAGCGAGGTTGATACTTTCGGTGGCCCCGGAGGTGAAGAGGATGTCTCGGGGTAAGGCTCCGATTAGATCTGCTACTTGCTGCTTGGCGATTTTGACGGCGGCTTCAGCGGCATCGCCGATGCCATGGTCAATGCTGCTGGCGTTGCCAAAGCCGTCGGTCATGGCCCACAGCACTTTGTCGGCCACCCGGCGATCGCTAGGGGTAGTGGCGTGGTAGTCGAGATAGATCATGCTCTGAGCCACTGTTCTACTTGGTGGAGGAGGCGTTGGGCGGCTGCGAGGGCTGTCTGGGCTTCCCCCTGGGTAAAGGCTTCGGCGGGGGTGAGTTCGACTAGGGCATTGGGATAACGGGTGGGAATGTACAGTTTATCCAGGGCCAGAGCTAGGTTAATCAAGGACTGAAAGTGGGACTGGGCGGGCTGGGGGAGGTCGCGAATCAATCGGGTATAGAAATGCCCCCAGGGATCGCTATCTAGGCTAATCCAGACTGCCTTGAGCCCTTTTTCGGTGGCTTGCTGAGCATAGAAGCAGGCTTGGGCAAACTTATGGGCCGCGATCAGAGCCTGGGCTGCATCTAGATCATCGATGCTTTGGCGATACCAGCGATCGGCTTCCTGTTGAAGCTTTTCGCGGCTCATGGCTGGCTCCGCTGGTAAAGGACGATGCCCTCGGCCAAAAGCTGACGAATAAAGGGGCGATCCTGACAACGGGTCAGTTCGTTTGGGGTGTAGACGATCGCGTCTACTGGGTAGGGGGCATCGAATAGCACTGTCAGCACGCGACCGATGCGATCTAGGGGGGGAAGGTCGCAATCCCATACCACAAACAAATCGATATCAGACCGACGGGTGGCGCTGCTCCTGGCCCAGGAACCGAAGAGAAGAATGCGATCAGGATCGAGATGTTGACGCAGGCGTGCGATCGCAGGTTCTAGCCAGTCTGCCAAGGCCGCATCCACCGTGGATGAAATTTGGCGGCTGGGGGCCTGTTCTTCAGCAACAAGGATGGCTGGCTGATGGGGAGGCAGCATGGGGGATGATGGCTAGGGGGTGATGCGATCGTAGTACAGGGTGAGGGCGGTTTGGGCCATTTGCTGGAGGGTGGCGCGATCGCGATCTCTCGTCAGTCAGTCAGTCAGTGGGTGAGTGTTGCCATGGCGTGGGGTTGAACTCAGATTGGGGGTTAGTGACATAATAGAATCCACGCTAGAGTCCACGCTGACCCGCAAGGTGTTGTCCCATGGCTGAGACCACCGGACTAATCCCCGATCCCATCCTCTACCCCGACTCCGATGGGCAACCGATGACCGAAAGCGATGCCACCCGTGATTATTTGCTGTACTGCGTTGAGGTGCTGCGGCTTTATTTCAAGGGTCGCTCCCATGTTTACGTTTCGGGCAACTTGTTCATCTATTACGAAGAAGGTAATCCTAAGGCTGCAATGTCTCCAGACGTATTCGTCATTTTTGGGGTCAGCAACCGCAAGCGCCGCAGCTATAAAACCTGGCAGGAAGGCGGCAAGTTGCCCAACTTCGTCCTAGAAATCACCTCCCGCAGTACGAAACGGCAAGACGAAGTGGAAAAACCTCGCCTCTACGCCAGTCTGGGGGTGCAAGAATATTTTCAGTATGATCCCACCGCTGATTATCTCAACCCCCAACTGCGGGGGGCGCAACTGGTGGATGGCACTTACCAGCCCTTGCCTCTGTCCTCAACCGCCGCTGGCCTGCCCTACATCCATAGCGCGGTGCTGGGGCTAGATTTGCAACTGCATCCCCCCTATCCAAAACTGGGGCTGGCCCCTGCGGCTCAAGCGCTGCGGTTCTACGATCCTCAAACGGGGATTAAGCTCCTGAGCCGAGATGAGCTGGAGCAGTTGCGCGAAGCGCTCCAGGAGGAGAATGGATTGATTCAACAGGAGCGCGATGCCGCCCAGAAACGGGCTGAGGCTCTAGCCGCCCGCCTGCGGGAGTTGGGGATTGACCCGGAGTAGTAGCCTAGGTGCCTTACCCAGCGATGTATCACCCTAATTTGAGGGGCAACTTTTGTCAGTCACACGACTTGGAAGGTTACGGAGAATCGAGCCCGTTGACCGCTGGCTAAGCGGAGTCGTAAGTCTTTCAGACAGGCTTTGCCAACGCTTTAGCGTCTCCCGAAGGGAGAAAGTCAGCCACACCACCGGGTTCTGGCCGTTCCCTAGCCCCTCTGGGGCGGCAAAGCCAACGACTCCGTTGCTCCCTAGGGGAGCCGCTAACGCGAACAGGGAACTGGATGTGTGTATGGAGACAACGACGTAGCAAGCTTTTCAGCTTGTTTCAAGACATAACCTTCCAAGTCGTGTGGGTTACCTCTTAGCGCGTTTCGTCCCAGTAATTAAAGATAAAAATCTATGGTTTTACCTTTAACCATATTCTTCAGTTTGTACCAAAGATCAGCGAATCCAGTGCCCTTTGGCGAGCAAGATTGCTTCAGATTAGCGGAAGCATTTCATAAAAAACACTTATCCTTTTGGCGCTATAAACACCATCCAACATATAACTCTAGCTATAGACTTAAGGATATCGTTCAAAGCTAAAGCATAGATTTCTATCTTCTGCTCGATATCTATGTCAGGTTTGAGATGCCCAGTCTCTGTCCTTGAGACACTCTCCATTCACAGGTGAATTTCTGACAGGTGTTTTTATAGCGGCGGGCACGGGCACGCCACCGTCACACACATTCGATCAGCATGGAGCGAACACTATGAACAAGTTTGACTTAACTAAATTGCAGACCAGATTTGACAACACCAGCGAAGGCTGGCTAGTTCAGGTGTATAGCGGCGATCGCCGCCTGCTCTGCGTACTCGAGTCGCCTCACGCCTGGACTTTTTTGTTGGGCTGTGGGTTCGGTCTCCTACTGGCGGTGGGGTGGTTTAACCTCGCCAGTTACAGCCCCTCTAAGCCGGATATGCCGGTAACAATGCCTCCGGATACACCGGTAACAATTCCCCCGGAGATGTGGATTGATTAGCTCAGCCATGGTTAGTGGCGTGGGCACCACACCACTTCTGTTTCCAATAGATTGTCTAACGAGAGTGATTGCAGCCCCGTCAAATTTTCCAGCGGGGCGATATCGATAAACCCATTGGCAAATACAGATAGTCCCTGGATCTGCCTCAGATCGCCCAGGGGCAACAGGTTGCGAATGCGGTTATGGCCAATGACAGGTCGCATTGAGAAAACTCCGCAATCACGATTTACATTAGCCAAAAATATTGCAGAGAGAATTAGAAAAAAGAAAAACTTATGACACGGATTTGAGATTGCATTGCAAATTCATGCTGTAAGGCACAAATAACTACTTGCCTCAAGATAGACTTGAATACATGGAGATCAATGCCTCGATAGGTTTGAGTCTATGAATGGGAAAGCGAGACAGCTATTACCTTTCATAGGCTCTCTGCGAGGGTGTCCATCTCTGAACACCCTGTCAACGGGTTCTTTCTTATCACCTGTGCTGTAGAGGTGAAGCGCTTCATCCCGACTTTCTTCAACTTTTCAAGGCTCACTTATCCCAAATAATTACTCCTCATTATGAGGAGGCGGAAGGAGGTTTTAATGGATTTCTTGTCCGAGTTCTTAACGAAATTTGGGGCTCAGTTGCAGTCCCCGACGCTTGGCTTTCTGATTGGCGGTATCGTCATTGCCGCTCTCGGTAGCGAATTGGCCATTCCAGATGCGATTTATAAGTTCATCGTTTTCATGCTGCTGATCAAAGTCGGCCTGACCGGCGGCATGGCAATTCGCAATGCCAACCTGACGGAGATGCTGCTGCCCGCGCTGTTCGCCGTGCTAACGGGGATAGTGATCGTGCTCATCACGCGCTACACATTGGCCAAGTTACCGGGCATCAAAGTCGTGGATGCTCTTGCGACCGGGGGCTTGTTCGGTGCTGTGAGTGGTTCTACCATGGTCGCTGGTATAACGTTACTGGAAGGGCAAGGCATCGAATATGAGGCATGGGCTGGTGCACTCTATCCCTTCATGGACATCCCAGCGCTCGTGACTGCGATCGTCATAGCCAGCATCTATACCAACAAGCAGAAGCGCGACAAGTATCTCAAAAATGAGAAGTATCTCAGCAAGGATAAGTATATCGACGTGCAACCGGCTGCAGCAGGTGGGGCTCCCATCGACCAGCCCGTTCCCGTAGGCGGTTATCCCACCAGCGATCCGCGCAGTTCCGCTAGCGGATATTCCGGTGATTCAGGTGGTTTTGCACGCGGGTATTCTAGCGGGTCGGGCGGTACCCCAAGCAATCGGGTCAAGATCTGGCCCATCGTGAAGGAAAGCATCCAGGGATCTGCCCTATCGGCACTGCTGCTCGGCCTCGCTCTAGGCATCCTAACCCGGCCAGAAAGTGTCTACGAGAGCTTCTATGATCCCCTCTTCCGTGGTCTACTTTCGATTCTGATGCTGATCATGGGTATGGAGGCATGGGCAAGACTCAATGAGCTGCGCCAGGTGGCCCAGTGGTACGCCCTATATGCTTTTGTGGCACCATTTCTACATGGGTTTATCGCCTTCGGTCTCGGCATGATTGCCCACTATGCAACGGGTTTCAGCGCTGGGGGCATCGCGCTCCTGGCTGTCATTGCCGCCTCCAGTTCAGACATCTCAGGACCGCCAACGTTACGGGCCGGCATCCCGTCGGCCAACCCCTCTGCCTACATCGGCGCGTCTACAGCTATCGGTACGCCGGTTGCGATCGCACTGTGCATCCCCCTCTTTGTCGGGCTCGCCCAGGCAATGACCGGGGGCTAATCTGGGTCGCAGTTTGCCGAGGCTTCTTTAGTTCAATGAATACATAGGTAAGGAGGTAACTGACATGGCTAAGTCAGCCAAAAAGCTCGTTCTCATCACAGAGAAATTGGGCTCTTCCGGTCTGGCTATGGACAAAGGGCTACTGAGCAGGGGAAATGGAGAGAGAAATAAACGCTAGAAAGGCGTGAAGTGTTTGATATACAAGGGATTGGCTAGAATTAAAGGGTGAGAGAAAGTCGCCATATATGGGTGAGCGCCATGATCACAGAATCTGACGCGAGGCAATTGACAGAGCTACTGGGTCTTCCTGAGACAAAAGTAGAGGATATGACAATGATAGATGGGGTGGGGCTATTTTTTGTAATTAGCCCCACCCGCCGAGATGCAGAGTGTCCCCGGTGTGGGAAGCGAAGTCGTCATTTGCATGAGAATCATCGGTATAACATTGAGGATTTGCCGTGGAATCAACAGCCCGTAGTGTTGCGAGTCAATCGCCGCCAGTTTTGGTGCCAGGAATGTGGACAAGTGTTTAGCGAAGAACTGGCCTTTGTTAAGAAAAGGCGGTTGTATACGCAGCGGCTAGCGAAGCAGATTGTCGGCCAAGTGTTAGGGAGTAGCATTCACAGTGTGGCGGCTCGGACAGGGCTGAGTGACGAGCAGATTGAGACGATGATAAAGGATGCCGGAAAGGCGTATTTACCCGAGAGCCCAGAACCGATTAGATATCTCGGGATAGACGAGATAGCGGTCGTCAAAGGTCAGGGTAACTATTATGGGGTGCTAGTGAACCTAGAGACGCACCAGCCGATCACCCTTCTACCCTCACGAACACAAGAGGGATTGCGCCAAGTCCTTAGCCAATGGGGACCAGAGGTGCTTGAGGGGATTGAAGGGGTGAGCATAGACCTGTGGAAGCCCTACCAAAGTTTGGTAAAAGAGATGATGCCGAATGCGACCATTGTCGCGGATAGATTCCATGTCACCAAACTCGTCAATGAGGAGTTAGATAACGAACGGAAAGCGGAGAAGAGAGCGGCCAAGAAGATCGCAAAAAAGGCTGAGAGGGAGCGCGTCATAGAGGGTCTTAATGGCAGTAAGTATGCGTTACTAAAGAACGAAGGGAATTTGAATGAGAAACAGAAGAAGAAGCTCATAGAAGTGAGCGAAGTATCCCCTAAATTAGCAACGATGCATCGATTGAAAGAAGAGTTCAGAGAAATCTTTGAATCCTTCGAGAATTGGGCAGAAGGGACGTTAAAGTTACTGGACTGGATGGCGGATTCATCGACATTTTTCAATCAGAGTTGTGGCACGATTAAACGATGGTTTGATGAGGTGACATCATACTTTGAACTGAGAATAACTAATGGGGTTGTGGAGGGAATAAATAACAAGCTTAAGTTGATCAAGAGATTAGGTTATGGCTTTGGCAATTTTGACAATTTCAAGTTAAGAGCTTTGTTGCCGTGGGTATTTCCTTTTGAAACACCATAGCCAGACCGGAAGAGCCAGAAATTGCTGCTGAAAAAGATCGCCCAGATCATCGATGAAGCCGGGGCGACCGGTTATACGGTGTTGGAGACTGGCGGTAAAGGCAGTCGCAACGTGCGATCGTCCGGGCAACCCAGCGTGTCTGACACCGAGTCGAATATCAAGTTTGAGGTGCTTACTGAAAGTCGGGATATGGCCGAGAAGATTGCGGATCGGGTCGCAGTGGAATTTTTCAACGATTATGCGGGCATTGCCTATATCTGTGACGCGGAGGTACTGTACGCGCACACGTTCTGTGGGCCAGATGGCTGTTGAATCAAGACAACGCAGACCCAAAAAGCCGAGGTATGACCTCGGCTTTTTGGGATTTGATCGGCTAGGGTTTAAGCGTAATTCTTAAATTCTTTAGCCGGGATAAAGTAAGAGTGAAGTGGACTCAATGGTTCGGACAGATATATCAGGAAACTAAGCTCTGAATTCTTCCTGGGGTCATACCCTATATGTGGAGTCCGCCTAAAAACCTAACCGCCAATTGTAGTGGCAGTTTCACCCCAACAAACTCGATCAAATCGCGGCAAGATTTGACCCTGCGGCCCCAGTATCAGTTGAGCTTCATGGAAGCCCAATGTTTGGTGACAGAAGTATAGAGACCAGTGCCCATTTTGGCGATCGCAGTATCGACAAGGCTCATGTCAATGTTCCTCTACCTACTCTGGATCGTTCGCTAAAAACTTAGCATCTAAAATGTCTTCTAGGGTGTAGGGACATTCCGTGGGAAATGTATCAATTGGCATCTGGGTCTCTTTTGCCGTATCTCTGCGGGCGCGACGATAATATTTTGCTACCCATTCTGCATCTTTTAGAAAGCGTTGTAGGCTGGGGCTATCTTCTAGACAGTCTTGAATGCCATCTCGGCAGTTTGACACTGTAACCTCCCAACTGGATGTTCTACGGTCGGGCTGATATTGCCATTTGAGCAGATGCATGATCAGCACTTTTAAGTAGCTGCCTAGCTCTTTCTGTTCGCTGCGTCCCAAGTCCCCCAGTTCCTCAACCAAATTATCTACGTCTACGTTTTCCCATTGCCCTTTCTGAAGACAGGCGATTTGATGCTCTGTCCACAGGTGGAAGTCGCGATCGTAGGGAGTTGCTCTTACCATTGGCGTTATGTCCCTGCTTACCAAATTAGCGATAAATCCAACACAAACCCCGGTAAGACCTCACCGCCAGAAACCGTTGACGGCGCTGACAAAATTTCCACAGGTTGGCCAGGGCGATAGAGCTCTACCTGTCGTTGCTTGCGATTAATTAGCAAGCCGAGCTGGGCTCCATTGGCCAAATATTCCGCCATTTTTTGCCGAGTTCGCTCCAGGGAATCGCTAGGGGACATCAGCTCGACGACAAAATCGGGACACAGGGGCACAAACTGGTCTTGCTGCTCCGGGGTGAGGGCTTGCCAGCGATCGCGCCTGATCCAGGCGGCATCCGGGGAGCGGTCTGCACCATTGGGCAGGGTAAACCCAGTGGATGAGTCAAACACCTCACCAAGCTGGGTGCGGGTATTCCAAATATCGAGCTGGGTGGTGAGCTTAACGTTGCGCTTGCCCGTATTGCCCCCTGTCGGCGACATGATAATTAGCTCTCCAGCCGCAGTGCGCTCAAACTTCAGGTCGCGATGGTTTTGACAGAGCTGAAAAAACTGCTCGTCGGTCAGATCTAAATCTAATATCAAGGGCGTGGGTAAAGGCAGCGTCGTCGGGGTCATAGCGGTTCCCGGAGCTTGCTTCGTAAATACCTACAGTATAGAGAGTGTCAGGTGGGTCATCGGGTATGGGATCCAGGGCGGTTTCAGACTCGACGACACCCCCTATTCCCTGAGCGTGCCCAAGTAAGTTTCAAATTCCCGTAGGGCCACACTCGACCCCGCCGACCAGGCCCGCTCGACATACTCCGGCAAGACGGCTTTCACATCCACCGTGGAAAACTCTGCCAGGGTACGGCTACGATTTCCATAACCTGCTACAGGAGCCATAAGAAAAATGGTCTGGGTGTGGGCATTGTAGCGGACTTTGATGGCAGCATCATCCCGGCGGCTCGCTAACAGTGCCTCGTAGTCCTCCCAGGTTTGATAGGTCAGGGTGACGGCACTGCCGGGGGGGAGCTGAATCTATTCTCGACTGATCGATAACACCATCGTGCTTGTTCTCCGCTGTGGTTGGGGGGGATGCCCCAATTTAACCAATGCTGAACCCTGGAAATAGGCTTGGTTAGGGTCAATGCCCAGTTCCTGCAGCGGTTGGGCTAGGCGGTTGACCCGTTCCTCAGCTTGGGTAGTTTGTAGTTTTGCTTGATCGGCCCGCTCCTGGACCTACTCTGCCCGCTCTTCAGCCGAAAAAATCAACCGTTCCTCGACATTAAACCACCGCAGCCATAGCCGCTCAATGCCATCATAATTCCCCTGCCAAACGCTGCACAGAGGCGCTATAGGTCTGGGGTGCTTCCTGCGAAGTCTTCAAAATCCCGAGGTCAGATAGGATAAGAGCCATCAGTGCAACATCGGTGGAGTTTGCTAGGGATTCATGGCCCAGGTATCGACAGAACTGCCAACCTACTCGGAGCTGTGCCAGCGCAGCCCCATTGGCAAGCGGCTGCCCGATGCTCTCTACGTCCATGTTTTGGCTCTAGAGCACCTTGATCCCACCCTCCAAGCTATCGAGCAAAGGGCCAGAGCCAGCACTGCCCTAGCGGCAAAGGCCACCCTAGTTAAGTTCAGCATCGACAAGCCGCAAATTGCCTATCTGTTTTATCCAGACTTTGATGCTGAGGCCCACCCCGCCCTCAACAGCAGCATTCAGATCAATCTAGAAACGCTGAAAGCCACAGGCCGCGACTACAGCACCACCGACAATCCCCCCGTCCTGCACCGGAAAGAAACCTTCGTTACCCCCGACTATCCTCACTATGACCGCTTCCGATGGTTGACCCAGCAGGAAGAAATCCTCGGTTTGCTGGATCAGTCCCGCAGCATCGGTTTTCAGCAGGCTTGGGAAGCCCGATTGCGCGATCGCGGCATTGAAATCCATAACCACGCCCTCGCCTGCCTCCTTCCTCACTCCCCCACCCCGCCGCTCCCCAGCGCCGCCGCCGCTCCCAAAATCCAGCGCCACAAAGCTGCGATCGCCCGCGCTACCGCCTCCAAACCCGTCCGCCTTGCTGTTGAAGCCGGACTGTTCCCCACCGCCACCACCTACTTCGACTACGGCTGTGGCCACGGGGCTGACATCGAGTACATCCACCGGCTGGGCCTCACCAGCTCCGGGTGGGATCCCCACTTTCGCCCCGATATTCCCCACAGCTCCGCCGATGTGGTCAACCTGGGCTACGTCATCAACGTCATCGAAGACACCGCCGAGCGGCGAGAAGCCCTGATCAACGCCTGGGGTCTGGCCCAAAATGTGCTGATTGTCGCGGCCCAGGTGCTGATTGATGACCGTACCCGAGGCGTCATCGCCTACGGCGACGGCATTATCACCAGCCGCAACACATTCCAAAAGTACTACGAGCAAGAAGAACTCAAAGCCTACATCGACCAAGTGCTGGGGGTCGATGCCATCCCCATTGCCCTGGGTATCTACTTTGTCTTTCGCGACGAGACCCAGGCCGAAGCCTTTCGCGCCTCCCGGTTCCGCTCTCGCGCTACGGCTCCCCGCATTCGCCTCAAGGTGAGCAAGTTTGAGGAATACCGCGATCGCCTCCAGCCCCTGATGGACTTCTACACCGATCGCGGTCGGCTCCCAACCCTAGAAGAACTGGGCACCGACACCCTTGCCCCCCTCCAGGAAACCTTTGGCAGCATTCGGCGGGCGTTCACCGTTGTTCTACAGGCGACGGATGCGGGGGAGTGGGATGCGATCGCAGATAAGCGCCGCAACGATCTGCTGGTCTACCTGGCCCTCAGCCATTTTGGCAATCGTCCCAAGTTCAAAGATCTATCCCCCTCGGTGCAGGCCGACATTAAGGCCCTGTTCGGCAGCTACCAACAAGCCTGCACCGCCGCCGACCTGATGCTCATGACCCTGGGCCGCACAGAACTGGTGGAACAGCGCTGTCGGCAGAGTGCAATCGGTCAGCAGCGGCCCAATTCCCTCTGGGTGCATGTGTCTGCCCTAGATCAGCTCGACCCATTGCTGCGCCTCTACGAGGGCTGCGCTTCCCGCACCATTGGCCGCCCCGAGGAAGCCACGGTAGTAAAGTTCCACGTCCAGAAGCCGCAGATTACCTATCTGGTCTTTCCAGAGTTCAACAAAGAGCCGCATCCAGCATTGAAGACCAGCATGGCGATCACCCTTCAAGATCTCTATGTCCGCTACCGCGACTACGACTCTGACAACCCACCCCTGCTCCACCAAAAGGATCAGCTCGTGACGGCAGACTATCCCGGCTATACCAAGTTCGCCAAGCTCAGCCAGCAAGAGCAAAAATGGGGCCTGTTGGACGATGTGAAGGCGATTTTTGACCAGCGCGGCTGGGAACGGTGTTTACTCGACCATGGAGCAGAACTACGGGGACATCGTGTCGTTAAACGCAAAAATAGGGAGGATTGACGATCTGCGATCGCTCACCCGGCCAGGGGAAGGGTTCCTAATCCACAACCTCCCTCACCGCGATGGCCAAAGACCGGTCCCTATGAACCATCACCCCTTGCCAGCAACCCGTCCCCTTTGCCCACACCCAACAGCCACCCGGACAGCGCCATGGCAGACCCCGCGTTCAATCATGAGACTCACTACAGACAGCTTGCCCGTCACCCACGAGCCACAAAGTTAAGAAATATTACGTTTGCTCTCGGCCAGCCGTCCGCCACAAATTTGCCACAATCTGTATCTACATTAATCTATACCTACATTGAAAAGAGTTAGGTACCTTGTCAAGTTATAACAACCCAACTCCATGAGCACTCAACACCTGAAAGTCAAGCCCTGCTTATTGATGGGTATGATTGCTTTACTGCTCAGCAGTTGCGGCACCGATAGTCTGCGAAAAGCCAATACTCAGAATAACCTTGAGTCGCCTAGCAACACCATTAATATTGGAGGATCTTCAGAAACCTACAGTACTCTAAAAGTCTTAACCGAAGCCTATAGCTCTGAAAATAATGGCACCGAATTCCAATTTCTGCCCCCTAGCCAAAGCAGTGGTGCCATTGAAGGCGTCAAACAGGGAACACTCGATGTTGGCGGTGTCAGCCGAACATTGACAGCTAATGAAACTGAAGAACAGATTCAATATTTGCCGCTCATTGAAACGCCCCTAGTTGTGGCCGTCCATAACAGTGTAACCAATGTGACCAACATCAGTGGTGAACAACTGAGAGCTATTTATAAAGGTGACTTGAGCAATTGGCGGCAGTTAGGTGGACCAGACGCAGTCATTGTTTTGCTCGATTTCACCGAAGAGGAGAATGAGAAGAAAGTCTTGAGGCAGGCATACTTAGGTGAAGATCTCAAGATTACCCCCCAAGCCGTCGTCTTTTCTGAAGATGAAGAACTGATGACTGCGGCTGGCGACACGCCATTCAGTATTTCTGTACTGCCTGCCGATGATGAGATGGACGAGATACCCGTAACGGTGTTGAGCATTGACGGGGTTGCGCCTTCCTCCAATACGCTTCAGGCGGGAACATACAAAATGAAGCTACTTATGGGTATTGTGCTGTCTGCAGATCCCAATCCGGAGATTCAGGCTTTCATTCAGTTTGTGAAAGGAACGCAAGGACAACAGGCTCTATCCGCAGCAGGGTTGAGTGTGGTTCAGACCACTCAGAAGTAAGGCTTTCGGCATCTTTCTCCTTGTAGTGTTGTTCCATGATTTTCAAGAAGCATCGGTTTAGCCATTTATTTGATTATCGGCAAGTATCCTTGCCGCTCAAAATCGCCCTACCGTTTACGACGATGTTTCTGATCATTTGGGCTGTTGGAACAATACTGCTAGGGGATTACTTTTCCAGTAAACTCGACCAAATTCAACAAGAGCAGGCGGATGCTTTGATTTCTTTGATCGATCGCGAATTCAAGCAAAAAACCGAGAATTTGAGACGAGATGCACGACTGCTATCTCTTGAGTCAAGCCTGACTCAAGCGGTGAGTCAAAAAGACCAAGTCACATTACAACAGTCTCTTATACCGCTCAAGGCGCTCTTGGAAGTCGATATCATCCGCGCTGTTGATCACCAGCAGCAAACCCTCCTGCAAACTCAACGAAATTCTTTGGCAGGTCAGCAACTGAGCGATCGCACCCTGCTTTCCCTAATCGTAAGCGGTACCAATCTGGCAACAGTGATCAGCATCCGTAAAACCAGGCAACCAGTTTTAGTTGGAGCAGCACCGATCAGAAATAAGCAAGGCATTGTCGGCGGCATTTTTCTTGGGCAAGTGATTGATAATGACCTGTTGAGTGAGATTAACCAATCAGTTAGAGAAAACCTTGTTGTTCTATCAGATGGTAAACTGGTAGCCTCGACTTTCCAGGTTGATGCTGATACTCAAAAATGGATACATTCAGCCTGGGAAAGCGAAACCATTCATGCCCTACAAAACAATAGGATAAACCGAGAGTTTCTGATTAAATCTATTCACATCGATGGACTAGACGGCGAAGATATTGATCTGGTTTTGCTAATCTCTCAGAAATCTTTACAACAGGCTCAGCAGTCACTTTGGTTGCTTGTTGCCATCTTGGCGTCGCTAATTTCCTTGTTGGTCACAATAGTAGGATTCTGGTTAGGCCGCAAAATTGCCCAGCCGATTCAATCCATTACAGCCACTGCTCAACAGGTGATTCGAGAAAACAACTTTGAGTTGCAGACCTCGATAACCCGGAAAGACGAAATTGGCACCCTTGCCTATGCATTAAATCAATTGATTTCCTGGGTGGGGCAGTACACTCACGAGCTAGAAACGGCTCGTGCAACCCTGGAAGATACCGTTCAGACCCGCACTCAGGATTTATCTCAGGCTCTCCAAAACCTACAGGACACTCAGGCACAACTTATTCACACTGAGAAAATGTCTAGTCTGGGAAATATGGTGGCTGGAATTGCCCATGAAATTAACAACCCCATCAACTTCATCCAAGGCAACCTCCAGCCTCTACAAACTTACTTTCAGGATCTGCTAGATCTGTTAGCAATCTATAAACAGGAATATCCAGAAGCCTCCAAACCCATCCTTGATAAACAAGACGAGATCGACGTTGAATTTCTAATAACGGATCTCCCTAAGATTATCAGTTCTATACAAACGGGAACAGTGCGGGTGAAAGACATTGTAGTATCACTCCGAAATTACTCTCGCCTGGATGAGGCCGTGATCAAGGAGGTGGACATTCACGAAGGCATTGACAGCACGCTGCTAATTTTGAACCATCGGCTTAAGCAAGGGGTGGAGGTGATCAAAGACTATGGCGTCTTACCCTTAGTCCGCTGCTCGCCGTCCCAACTCAATCAGGTATTTACCAACATCATTGCCAATGCTTTGGATGCCATGCTTGATGCGAACTCTCAACCTATGCAGTTAGTGCTAACAACCCGGCCTTTGCCTGACCAGCAAGTAAAGATTGTCATCAAGGATACTGGACCTGGAATGAATTCTGCTATCAAAGCTAAAATCTTTGATCCCTTTTTTACCACTAAAGCGATTGGCAAAGGAACTGGGCTAGGACTGGGAATCTGCTTCAAAATTATTCAGCAACATCAAGGGAATATTCAAGTTCATTCGACTCCGGGGATTGGTACTGAGTTTGTAATTACCTTACCCCAGAAGTTAAAGCCGAATGTTTTCTTATAAAATTAGGTTTTACTAGAGAGCTGCGTCGTGACGAGATTCTTGGTACAGCCCAGGTCATTTACTTTGAAGCCCATGTATCCGCATCCAAGCTACGGGTAGTGATGCCGTACTTCTTCCCCGTCACTGGATCTTTCGCAAATCATCCCAAGCCAAGCCACCACCACTGCATCAGTTAGAATCAATGGCACTGGTCACCCTGCCCCAAGGGAACTCTGCACTATGGCAATCTCCACTTCACCAGCCCTACAAACCGACACTTGGGTTAAGGCTACCTGGGACGACTTTGTCACCACCATGGACGAGCCCCCCTACGACGAAGGCAGAGGCTACTTTGACAATGGCTATATGAGGATTGAGATGGCTCCTTTGGGTGCGGGTCATGCACGGCAAAATTCAGTTGCTATGGATGTTGCCAGCATTTTTGCCATGTTGCACAAAATTCGGATGGCAAAGTTCGTCAATGGCAGTTTCTACAAAACGGGAGAGCGGGGTTGTCAGCCTGATGTTGCCTTCTACATTGGGCCAGACTTTCGGTTGCCACCCCAGGACAAGGCCCCCATTGATGTCAATGTCTTTGGCCTGCCGACGCTGGCGGTTGAGATCGGTAGCAGCTCTTTCAAAGACGATCTGGGAGCCAAGCGTCTCCTCTACGAACGGCTGGGGGTGAGCGAGTACTGGGTGGTGAATGTGGCTGAGCAGCAGGTGCTGGCCTTTGCCGTTGCTGAGGGGGGGAGCCGACAAATCCGAGTATCGGGGGTATTACCCGGTCTCGAAATAGCGTTGATTGAAGAAGTGCTGGGGCGCTCACAGACCGAAGACGACACATCTCTCATGCGCTGGCTGATGGAGACTCTCGCTTAAACCGAGATATTTGGGTCTTTTGCGGTAAAGGCCCAAATATCGGGTATCAACGTAAGCCGAGACAATATTGGTTCCGAGGAATTCAGGAGTCAGGAGTCAGAATCCAGTACTCTCCTAGATTCTGGCTCCTAACTCCTAACTCCTCCCCAAGAGATTTGTCCCGCTTTGAGTTGATACCCCAAATATCTCCCTTGTTTTGGGGGCCGTAGCTGATATGGATGGAGCGGTTTGGTTAAGGCCATTATGGGATCTGTCTCTGGGGGCGTGTCGCCTCCGCTGGAGCCTCAGCCTCGCGAATGCGGGCCAAGAAAAAATCTTCCAAAGAATGGCGGGCCAATTGGAGTGTATCCAGTGAGCCCCCCATACCCCGCACCGTCGATAGAAAATCGTAGGGATCGCCCTGGAGGTAGCCCTGCCAAAAGCCTCGCTCAAAGGTGAGATCCACCAACCATTTTTCCAAAATCTCTAGACGCCCGCCCCGGCCCCGCGCAAAATACTGGTTCGGTCGCCCCAGTAAGTCTTCCAGGCTCCCCGTGCAGACCATCTTCCCCTGGTGCAGGATAGCAACGCGATCGCAGATTGCCTCCACATCTGACAATACATGGCTGTTGAAAAACAGCGTCTTGCCCTGGGCCTTGAGATTGAGAATGACCTCCCGCACCATGTGGCGACCCATAGGATCTAACCCCGACATCGGTTCATCCAGAAACACCAAGTCCGGGTCATTGATCAACGCCTGGGCTAGACCAATGCGCTGGAGCATCCCCTTGGAATATTTGCGGAGCTGCTTCTTGCGGGCCGCTGACTGGGGCAACTGCACTTGGTCCAGCAGTTCTGGGATTCGCCGCCGCTGCACCGCCGCCGGAATCCCAAACAGCCCCGCCGTGTATTGCAAAAACTCCCAACCCGTGAGGCTGTCATAGAAATAGGGATTTTCCGGCAGGTAGCCAATGCGGTGCTTGAGGGCGCGATCGCCCACCGGACGTCCCAGCACCGTCGCCCGCCCCTGGGACGGTCGAGTAATTCCCAGCAGCATCTTCAGCAGCGTCGTCTTACCCGCCCCATTCGGCCCCAATAGCCCAAAGGTTTCCCCCTGTTGGACCGTCAGGTCCACCCCTTGCAGAGGGGTAACGATTTGATTCAGCCAAAACCCGGTGCGGTAGGTCTTGGCCAAGTTATAGGTTTGCACCGCCGCTGGAGGCGCAGTCGGCTCCGGCGGAGACTCTAGAAAGGGAATTGTCTCATCCATACCCACTACCGTAGGTGCTTTTGTCCACAGAGAGAAAGGTGCCCGGTGTCTAAAGCCCATGGGCCAAGGCTATATTTACAGAATTTTAGGCTAACGGGTTGTTTGTTGGTTATTTGGGAATCCCATAAAGGCTAAACCCGCCCCATCACCCCATCACCCTCCACTGTCGCCCCCCTCCGATCTAGGGCCAAAACCTCCGCACTCACCACCGTGACCCCAACGGCATTCCAAGCGGTGGCCATGGTTAGTGCGATCGCACTGGCTCGCTCCGGATCGGCCAGGGCCAATAAGGTGGGACCGGCACCGCTGATGGTGACGCCGTAGGCTCCAGCAGCCAGGGCGGCGGCGACCACCGAGTCATAGCCGGGGATGAGGGCTTTGCGGTAGGGCACATGGATGCGATCGCCCAGGGCGGTGGCTAACCAAGTACCATTGCCGGTTTCCAGCGCCCGCAACAGTAGACCCAGATGTCCTGCGGTGTAGATGGCATCGGCGCGGTCGTACTGCTGGGGAAGAACCTGCCGTGCTGCCGCCGTAGACAACTCAAAGTCCGGCACCACCACGATGGGAACGATGCGGGAATGCCAAGGCAGTTCGCAAATCGTGCTTTTGCCAACATCATCCACGGTGGCGAGGCGACAGCCCCCCATAAGGGCGGGCACAACATTGTCGGGGTGGCCCTCTAGAGCGGTGGCGAGTTGGGCCAATTCCGCTAGACTCAGGGGCGATCCAGCTAGAACATTGGCCCCCAGCAGCCCCCCGACAATGGCGGTGGAGGAACTGCCCAGTCCTCGTGCCAGGGGAACCCCGAGATCGATGGCAAGGTGGACGGCAGGGACGGGTTTCTGGAGGTGGGCAAACCCGGCGCAGAAGGCTTTGTAGACGAGGTTGGACTCGTCGGTGACAACGCGATCGAACTCTGCCCCAGTGACCTGAATAGTGAGGGGAACGGGGGCGTCAGGCATCGCTGTAAACCGAAAGGTGTTGTAGCGGGTGAGGGCTGCCCCTAGGCAATCAAAGCCGGGACCGATATTGGCCGTCGTTGCGGGCACCGAGACCTTCACGAGATTAGAGCCCACCGCATCAATTCCTACCGCATCAGACCCAACTGCCGTCAAAGTAATGGCCTCCACTCAGGTGGTTTCTGAAAAACATCTGCCCAAAGGGTGGGCACGGCCCTGCCCATCTTGCGAAGGCATATTACCATTTTGCTAAGGTGTCTCTTAGACCGTTCCTACCTTGATATGACCATGAATCGGAACCCTGGCGCTCCAATGCAGTCTTGAACCCTAGCGATTGCCCGCTGCATTCGCCCACCTATTCGCCGCCCAGCGACGGGCAATTAAATCCCATCCCACCCCCGCCCACCGGGCACCCACCTCCCCACCGGGCAACCACCCTACGGCGGCATCCTGCATTGGGCGCGGAAACCGCGCCCCTACCCCATCATCCCAAGACCCACCTTCCTGTCCCCCTCTGCATTGGGCGCGGAAACCGCGCCCCTACCGCCCCCCACCATCATCAGCCCAATATTGATCACCCGCCCACCGGGCAACCACAAGGGATTGCCCCTACGGGAAATTTAATTCAAAACTCAAAACTTTCGATCACCCCATCACCCCAATACCCCATCACCCCCCACCCCATCACCATGCCACTCCCCACCCTGCCCCGTCCATCCTTCCTTGCCCTCGCGGCTCTTCTGAGCTTGGGGCTAATCCCCAGTGCAGCCATCGCCAATGCTGGGGAGTCCACCGCCATGGCCCAGCTCGATCTGCCCGCCACCCCTCGCGAATCCGGTCCTGAAGCCACCTGGGACACCACGAACTCCCCCATGGACTCCATGGTGTCTCAGGTGCCTCAGAGTGATATTTCCACGTCTCCCTCCGATGTCTCCCCCAGCCACTGGGCCTACCCGGCGGTGAATAGTTTGGTGACGAACTACGGTTGTTTATCCGGCTATCCCGACGGCACCTTTCGCGGTGACCAATCCGTCACTCGCTATGAGTTCGCCGCCGCCCTCAACGCTTGCCTGGGGGCGATTCTAGAACTGCAATTGCAGGCGGAATCTCCAGCCCTTGACAGTGTTTTGGCCGACTTGAACGACCTGCGCCAAGAACTCGGCACCCTCAGCGACCAGGTAGACACCCTGGAAACCACACCCTAGGCTTCCGCGTAAGCTAATAGATACGTCACAGTCTCAGCAATGAAGCACAGTCTCAGCAATGAAGCCTGTTTCGTAAATCTGACAATTCTTTCTGGGGAAAATGACTGCCCTTCTGATCAAGGATTAGCAGCCATTTACACAAGTCATTGGGAGATTCTAACTGTAACTGATGAGCCTGACTAACAAGCCATAGTAAGCCTTCAGGGGGTCACGGCGTGATTAGGGTTTGAGGCTGATGAGTGGCCAAAGGCAGCAATGAAGGAGGCGCTTGACCAAAGCGAGCCGACCAATAGGCTTGAGTGAGAAAGTCCAGCACATCTCGCTGCTGCATCGTCAGAGAAGAAACCGTCGTCAGCATCCGGGCGACAAACTCACTGCCGGCCTGAGACTCCGCCCCAAAGCTGATGCGCTTCCAAATCACCCCAGCTCGCAAAGAACGCTCAGCCGTATTATTGGTGGGCTCCACCCCCAGCACCGTGACAAACG
>NZ_KI913949.1:2639236-2647937 GCF_000332095.2 Leptolyngbya sp. PCC 6406
CAGAGCTTTTTTTACGCTAGCCGGGGTGGCATCCCAATCTGACACAGAAATGGAGATGCCGCCGATGTCTATGGTGGGCTCGTTGCCTTCACTCATGAGCCTACCTTAACCCCTATCGAGACCCTGGAACCCTTAATTCTTCGTGAACCCCTGAAGGCTTACCAAGCCATAAGAGTCCGTGATATTCCACACCCTCTCGTTTACAAAGATTCCTAAGAGGCTTTTCATTAGTTAGTAGTGTTCGCCGAAATGTTTTAGCGTAATAAAAATTCAGAACGTCCTGTGAACTTAATCGACTTGTCTTAAAGGGCTGGGCCTGTTGTCTCCATTCAATTTGGCTCTCGATCTCTTGAATACCGGCTGCGACTACCTGATCTGCCAAACCTTCGGGCTCTTGACACTCCAGCAAAACGATATCTAAGACCTCTGAAGCCTCAAGTTTGAGTAAAATATCTAGCCCTTGCACAAAACCCAAGTCGATTAAGACATTAGCATCCAGCAGGAAAGTCAAGACTTACCATCCTCCATCCATTGCTGAAGGTTCATCCGAATACTGTTAAGTGATTGCCCTAAAATTTCGGCAGCTCTTGAGGCCGTTATTTCTTGCCCCAAGAGGGCGCGGAAAGTCAATCGTTCTAATCGGCTTAGTCCAGCAGGCTTTTTCAGTTTTGGTTCTTCATGGTGATGTCCATATTTTTTGTTGATCATCCCCATTTGTTGCCCCATTTGAGTCTTGGTGATGAATCCGAGTTGGGCAGCACGATACAGTACAGACCTCATGCTGATGCCATAACGCAGCTTCAGATCTGCCAGCAGAGGTTCTGGAATCCATCGATTTTGGTAGCCGTGCAGTTCTTTTCGTAGAATTTGCTCTGAGAGGGCTACTGCACCAGCTAGATGATCCGATGCTTTTTCCCGAGGGTCTTTCTTTAGGGTTTTACTTAAAGGTTCAGAAGAGTTTCTATAGTCTTGACGATGAAAAATAAGATGAGCTAACTCATGTAAAGCCGTGTGGAACTGGCGTTCGGTTGGGTGCCCTGAATGAACAAAAATGACTGCCCCTAGCTCATTGGTATAGGCAGAGAAGCCAGATACGTCATCTGGCAGTGGGTGAGTAATAATTTTGAGTCCTTTGCTTTCTAACAGGAGAAATATGTCTCCTAATGGCGTCAGATCACTTACTCCTAGCCACGATCGCACGTTTTGGGCAACTTCCTCCACGATGTAGGCATCGTATCCCTTCAGCGGCCTTTGCTCGGGTAATGCTGGGACCTCATCCAGCAAGCGTTCGATAGAAGCATAGTCAACTGCTTTCTGGGTTAATAACCGACGTAATGCGGGCGTAAGAGATGAGGGTTTATCCGCTCGGAATAGTAGACACATTTCTTCCTCTTCGGCCTGATGCGCGAGATCAGGCAAGAGGAGATCGACAGAGATATCTAAAACTTTGGCGACCTTCGTGAGGTTGGCGAGTGAAGGAGCGCGATCTCCCGTCTCCCATGCCGCAACCGTCTGCCGAGTCACACCAATAGCCTCGCCCAGTTGCTGCTGGGCAAGGCCAGCTTGCTCTCGAAATGCTCTCACGGCGTTAACAACTTCCATCTGTTTTGGGGCAGATTGGCTATAGTGATGTTAGATCTAGCGGATGAATTTTGAAACCTCAATGTTAGATCTAGTTAACATTCTAGCCAATCAGGGAGGTGATACATCATGGCTAAAACAAACGACGGTAAGAAGATTGTGCCTGTGAAGCCCCACACGCGCACTCTTCCCAATGGAAAACCCGTCCTAGTGAAGCGGCATCGTCGCTCAACTCCCAAATAGGACGGGCTAGATTGACCGGGTAACTCTCAATTTTTCTAGCGTGAGTTGGTCGCTTGGCTAGGAACTGAGGGTTATCTGTTCAAGATGTATTAGTGTCTCATATCTCGCCGTGGCCTCTATCATCAATCGCGTTGAGAATATCCTGGGTTTGCATGGAAGCATTCATGCTTGTGGGAGATATGGCGAATCAAGGTACCCAGACTTGGAGGACACGTCCAGAGAGCTGGTGATTAAAAAATGGGGTGTTGTGGGAGCGCGATCGCAGATTTGCTGCCGTCACTGACCAGCGCTCGGTGGGGTTAAACAGAAACGCCTCGGCGGGGGCACCGGGTGCGATTGCGGCGGGGGTGAGTTCCAGACATTGGGCGGGGCGGGTACTCAGGGCTTGTACTAAGGTTAACGGCGACCAGTCTCCAGAGACCACAAATCGCTGCCATAGGGTTGCCCAAGCCAGTTCCAAACCAATGGCTCCGGCGGGGGCTTGGTCAAAGGGGACGGTCTTGTCTTCGTAGGTTTGGGGGGTGTGGTCCACCGCGATCGCATCAATCACCCCAGCTTTAACCCCGGCAATCAGGGCAGCTTGATCAGCGGGATTCCCCAGGGGCGGGTCCAGCCGCAGGTGGGGATCGTAGTTCAAAACGTCCTGGGTCGAGAACAGCAGGTGCAGCCAGGAGACACTGGCGGTAATCGGCAGTCCCTGGGCCTTAGCCTGGGCTAACAACGCCACACTCCGGGCGGTAGACACCCGCATGATATGAACCGTCGTTCCAATTTCCGCCACCAGTTCCAACAGTGCGGCCAAGGCAGCGGCCTCGGCGGCTACGGGCTGCTCTGCCAAACCCGCCACTTGGGCCAGGGCTCCCGCCCGCGCCACCCCCATACCGGCAAGGGCGCGATCGCAGGGCCATAGGGCGACCGGGGCATGGATAGGACGCAAATATTCCAGCAGTCGCCGCAGTAGCACCGGATTGTCAAGGGGATGACCATCGGCACACCCCGCCAAACCAGGCGTTCCGGCGGTGAACTGGGCTCTCAAGTCTGCCAATTCCCCCAGGTCCGCCATCTGGCTCCCTGCCGTCCCCTGGGTCAGAGCCGCCCAGGGCAGCAGCAGGGGGCGGGGCGTCATCGGCAATGTCGCCGCCCGCTGAAGAAACCCCCGCAGGGCATCGGGATTGTCCAACGGCGGGGCCGTATCCGGCAAAATCCCCACGCGGGTAAAGCCCCCCGCGATCGCACTTGCCGCCAAACTCTCCAGGGTTTCCCGCTCCTCGTACCCCGGTTCGCCGCTATGGCTGTAGAGGTCTACCAACCCAGGAACCAGAATGCATCCACTGCCATCCAGGACCGGAATGTCGGCAGGAATGTCAGTCAGGTGAGGTGCAATGGCCTTTGGCCGGTCGGAGACCATCGCGGCAAACCGTCCCGACTGGATCAATACGTCCGCCACCTGATCGGTGTTCGTCCCTGGATCCAAATACCGGACTTGGCGAATCAAGGTATCTGTCATCTCACCCGTCCCCGCCGACAGGACTCCCGCCGACAGCGCTCCCACCTACAGTGCCCCCATTTACAGCACCCCACCTACAGCGCTCCCGCTGCGGTTTTGTCAAAGATGGTGCCCGACAGGTGAATGGTGATATTAGCAGCGGTTAACACCGGAGCGCTATCCACCCCATTCGGATAGTCAATGACACTCACCGCCCCATTCCCCTGCTTGAACTTCCAGAAAGACTCTGGCCCCAGCCCGACAATGTGGCAGAGAATGGCCTTGTTCACCGCATCGTGGGCAGTGACCAGCACCGTCTTGGGGACATCACCACCGCTGTACTTGGCCACAATAGACTGCCAAGCAGCCACAGAACGATCCCACACCTGCTCCAGATTCTCGCCCCCCTCCCCCGGCATCTGCACCGTCTCCGGCGCGCTTTGCCACTGGGTCAGCAGACCGGGATAGCCCGCCTCAATTTCCGACTCGTAGAGCCCCTCCCATTCCCCATGGCCAATTTCCTTCAGGTCCGCCACATCCTCCAGGGCCACGCCGGGATGATGGCGCAGGATGATCTCAGCCGTTTCCTTGGGGCGAGAGAGGGGACTGGTAGCAGCGGCGTCAAGATGCACATCCTTGAGGAAATCCGCTGCCTTTTCCCCCTGGGCCTTGCCATTTTCATTCAGGGGAATATCGATTTGCCCCTGGAAGCGACCCTGGCGGTTCCACTCCGTTTCCCCATGGCGGACTAGCAGTAACCGGGGACCGCGATGACGGCTGCGGAAGGGGGGCAGGGCATCGCCCATGTGACTTGTCAGGTTCATAGACTCCAGTTGAACGGCCTCCCCTAAGCCACCGGAGAAATTCATCACACTAATGGCGCAGTTAGCCTGGTGCAGGGCTTCATGGCGCTCGGCTCCCAAGCCTAGGGCGGTGGCGATCAGGGCGCGGTTGATGGCGCTATGGGCCACTACCAGCAGGGTGTGGCCAGAATGCTGGGGTAGGATGGTCTGCCAAAACCGGGCCGCGCGATCGTAGAGATCTCGAATGGGAAAGAATGGGCTGCCATCCTCTAGGGTGAAGACAAAATTCAGCGGGTCATGGAACCAAGCGTGATACTGCTCGGGATATTGGTCCGCCGTCTCCTGAAAGGACAGCCCTTCCCAGGAGGGCAGATCAATTTCCTTGAGGATATCCATCGGCTCCGGGGTGGGCAGGCTGGGGTCAGCGGTGTGGAGTACCGCCGTCAGAGTTTCAGCGGTTTGAAAGGCCCGCTTCAGGGAACTGGCATAGATATGGTCAAAGGGAATACCCTTGAGCGCCTCCCCCACTCGCTGAGCCTGGGCGATCCCCAATTCCGTTAGCTCAGACCGATCAATTTGCCCCTGGATCAGTCCCTTTAAGTTGTAGGTACTCTGACCATGCCGCACCAAAATCACACGTGTTCTCAAGGCTTTGCCCTCCCCCCGCGATCGCCAGACTGATTTTACCCTGGAGAGAGGAGAGGACGGAGGAATGGGAGATGGGCTAAAGTCGAAAGGTATTGGTAGCTTAAAAAGACTGTAGGGTAGGCATTACCCGCTAGGCTGAAATAGGCTTAACCCATGACCTCAGAGACGCCGCCCCAGTCATCGAATACCTTCCGTCGCATTGTTCTGATCGCCATTACCCTGCTGGTGACGGTGATTATGGGGCAGGCACTGGTGAGTAGCTGGAATGAACCCCAAGTAGCCAATCGCCTAGAGCTATACCAAACAGATTTGCTATTGCAAGCCACGGATTGGGTTGGGGAGGATCTGCCACCAGAGCAGGTAACGCTGATCCGGCGCAATCTGCTGGGGGATGATCCTCTAGGCAGTGCCCAGGACAGCTACAGCAAGGTGCGGGAAACGGCTCTTGCCCTGTTGAACGAGCAGGAAGAGGAAAGCTCCGCCGCCATCCCCTCCCATCGCCGCCAGACAACCTACGAACAACAGGCGGAATTACTGGACCTGATTGACCTGCGGCTGGGGATTTTACAGGGCGCGCAGGGAGAGACCGCAGCAGCGGTGGCGTCTTGGCAGCAGGTTCAGGAGCGGAATGCTCGGGGCAGCGATCTTTGGCGTACAGCAGTAACTCTGGAAACGTTGTGGCAGGGGCAGGCGGTGCCCACCGATGACGACACCCTCTTGTCCGACGGACTCCGAGGTTGGTTTCGTGCCCAAGCTCTGGCTAAGTTTTACGAGGAGACGGATCAGCCCCAGGCGCGGGCAGATTTACAGGCCCAGACCCAGGCTCAAGCTACAACGACAGTCCTAGTGCTGGGCATTGTGGGGGCGTTTCCTGCTGTCGGCTGTTTGCTGGGGGTTGGAGTGCTGCTGTTTGTGGGAGGGCAGCGATTGCTTAAGGGCAAGGAGGCTTGGCTGGCCCGGAATAGCAGTACCCCCTGGGAGGTGCCTTGGACCGCTGAGACTATCTGGCAAGTGGTGGTGGCAGGGTTTTTCTTTCTAGGGCAGGTGGTGGTGCCCCTGGTGGTCAGTCCTCTGGGTAGCGGGCTGGCCAGCTTGGGGATTCGGGGGCGGGCTACCTATGCCCTGCTGTATTATGTCCTAATGGCCATCGGCGCGATCGCGGTTTTAGGCGTCTCAATTCGCCGCTATCGCCCTCTGCCCCAGGGCTGGTTTCAGTTTCAGTTAAAGGGCTCCTGGCTACTTTGGGGGGTGGGGGGCTACCTCGCAGCCCTACCGCTGATGCTGAGTATTTCCTTGCTCAATCAGCAACTCTGGCGGGGGCAAGGGGGCAGCAACCCTCTGCTGCAAACCGTGCTGGAGGCCCATGATCCGGTGGCGTTGGGTCTCTTTTTTGTCACCGCCGCGATCGCGGCTCCCCTCTTTGAGGAGTTCCTATTTCGGGGCTTCCTACTGCCCTCCCTGACTCGGTACATGCCGGTGGGCGGCGCAATCTGGCTCAGCAGCTTTATCTTCGCGGCGGCCCACCTCAGCCTTTCGGAGATTCTGCCTCTGATGGTGCTGGGCATGGTGCTGGGGCTGGTATATACGCGATCTCGGAATCTGCTAGCTCCCATGGTGCTCCACAGCGCCTGGAACAGCGTCACCATGATCGGGCTATTCTTGCTAGGGAGCGCCGCCTAGTGCAGAAAGACAGAAGGATGAAGGTTCCCTGGCGGCGGATCCGCCACGGATGCCCCCAGATGAAGGCTGGGGCGGCAGATGATGGACCTTTTTGGTAAGAATAATTAATTTTTCCAGAGATGTTTGTCGCCTCCGATAGAATTTGAGGCGACAAATAGTGGTTTTGCAAGTTACTTCTATGTCCACCCGAAAGGTCACTATTAAAAGCCTAGATCTTCTCAGCACTGGCAAAATTCAGGCTATTATTCTGGCAGTCTTTGCCCTCATCTTTGCTGTGCTTTTCGCAGTTTTCATGTTGCTGTTAGGAAGTGCAGCAAATGAGATGGTGATGGGTATTGGCAGTGCGATCGCCTTCGTCATCTTTGTCCCAATTCTTTATGGAATTGTGGGCTTTGTGGCTGGAGTTGTGGGGGCACTGATCTATAATTTGGCAGCCGGAGCTGTGGGAGGAATCCAGTTTGAATTCAAGTATGATGAGGGGCAGCTCTAAATGAGTGGATTAATGTTTACCCAAGCTTAATCCTTTGTTCATTAAAGCTCCTTCTAGCTGTTGTAAAACCAGCTCGGGGATTCAATCTGGAGAATTTGACGCCGGTCTGGGTGGCATTCTTCAAAAAAAATACGGTTCATAGGAGTAACTAAACCATGACTACTGGTGGTGCTGAGAAGAAAATAGCTGCGGGTATCTGTGGAATCCTTCTAGGAGCCTTAGGTGTCCATAAGTTTGTTTTAGGCTATAACACCGAAGGCATTATTATGCTGCTGGTGAGTCTTCTGACCTGCGGCTTAGGTTCACCGATTATGGGCATTATTGGCTTGGTGGAGGGAATCATTTATCTCACCAAGCCCGATGAAGAATTTGTGGCTATCTATGTTAACAGCCATAAAGGCTGGTTCTAACGCCCATTATTCGGCTAAAACATTAAAGGTCTCCACTTCCTTGCCAATAACCCATCAATCTTCACCCATGATGTGAGATTGTAATAGACCAAGAATTCAGCCCGAGAAAAGTAACGCATTCTTTCGGGCTGTTTTTTTGCTCCGGAGCCGTTAGGTAATATATAGCAATCCCATTTGATTTTGGTTCTAGCACTACATTGTAGAACTATCCCTATCATCGTCGCGTCGCCGTGCGCAAGCGTCCCGCTTGCCGCAGGTCAGAAGACCATGCCAGGTAATAGGGCAGCATTTACACCGCAGGGTACTAGTACCGCAGGGCGTAAATAAGCCCACTATTGTCGCACCAGCTCAACCTTTTCCGGTCCCCTCTCCCCTTGGGAGAGGGCTAGGGTGAGGGGCCGAGTGTGCCACGATGGAACGGCCAGGGTATTTCCGCCGCCCAGTACTAGTACAGTAGGGCGTAAATCAGCTCACTATCGTCACACCAGCCCAATATTTTCCGGTCCCCTCTTCCCTTCGGCGAGGGCGAGGGCTTCGGCGTGAGGGACGTGCGTCTAAATAAAGTACCGGAACCGTTGAGCACTGGTAGGGTGCATAGCGCTAAGGCGCGGCTTCGCCCACGCGAAGCAATCAATGCACCAATAGGCAAAGTGGCAATTGGTACCTTATTTTCTTGCGAGTCCCTGAGCTCAGCCGAACGGTGAGGGGCCGAGATGTCCTGCAATAGAACGATTAGGGTATTTACGCCGCAGAGTACTAGGCTCTTGTTATCGTCCTTGAATAGCAACACTCCGGACAGTTTTTCGGGGTAGGTTGGAGAAAAGCTATCCACCGCATAGAGTGCAGGTGTACGAAAAACACGGTGCACCGATGGATAGCCTCAACCGCATCTTAGCCGGTCTGCTGACGACAGCAGGCCATTTAGCAAACCGCAGCGCCAGTTTCTGATGACGCTGATGACCACGATTTTTGTGGTTTGTGGCAAAGTCAACTACACCAACCTGAGTCGATACAGCGACCGCTGTGAACGAACCTACCGGCGACATTTTGAGGCTGGACTGGGCCTAGAAAGCTTGAACCAAGCCTTAATTGAGCAGGTGATTGCAGACACCAGCACTCAGATTGCAGTGGTGGACTGCACCTTTACTGAGAAAAGTGGTCGTCACACCTACGGACTGGACTGGTTCTACAACGGCAAAACGCAGCGGGCCGAACGGGGGTTGGAATGGTCAGTGGTGGCGGTGGTTGATCTGGGGCAGAAGACCGGCTATGCCCTATCGGCGCAACAAACCGCAGCGGGGCTAGGGGCACAAGAACCTGCCACGGCTGACGAGACAACACCCCCCAAGAGCCGAGTTGA
>NZ_KI913949.1:2648037-2679418 GCF_000332095.2 Leptolyngbya sp. PCC 6406
ACCCCAACTACCAGAGCCTCCTAAATTACGGGGCTATAGCCGCCTAAGCTGGAGCTATAGCCGCCTAAATCTGTCCGAAGTGTTGGAATAGTTATAGCGGTTCCCTAATGTATGAGGTACACCTCAACTTGATGAAACTTCAGCGAACAAGGGGCTTAAGCCCCTTGTGTGTATTTAACCCGAGTGAGAACCGCTATATGTTTACAGTTATGCTTAGCGTCCCCTCCCAGCCAAGACTGATCTATCCTCTATGGCGGTATGTTGCGATCGCGGCATCTAGTGCGCCCTTGATAGCGGCCTTGAGCATCGGTCTCTTCGGAATGTCTCTGCCCCTGCCCCCCTGCCAGTTCCAAGTCCACTTTGGCTTTCCCTCCCCCAGTTGCGGTCTCACTCGCTCCTTTCTAGCTCTAGTTCGGGGAGATCTGAAGACAGCAATGCAATTCCACGCCTTTGGGCCGCTGATCTTTGCAGGATTTCTCACCATTCTCACGACAGCGGTGCTGGAGTTGCGATCGCGGCGATCGCTGATGAAGATCTACGCCTTTCTGCTCAACTGGCGCGGCCTCGTGCTAATCACAGCCATCTACTTGGGTTACTACTTCCTACGGCTGTGGGTCCGTTATGGAGCAGGCGATTTACCCTGGGGGCTAGACCAAACCGCCCTGTGGCAGTTTGTCAAGATCGGAGCCAAGGCCCTCTAAACCTTGCCCAAGTCCAGAGGTGGCGTTTTCCCAGTGGAGAACCGCTAGAACGTCCATTGATTTCAATGCAAAATTTGCTCTGCTGTTTGGGTGAGGTCTGGGAAGGTTAAGGTTGCGGACTGGAGTAAGGTTTCACCCTCACCAGGCGCTTGATGATCGCCCCATGCCTCCCAGTTCCCAGACCCATGGGCCGCAGTTCCCCCTTCACTAGTTCGTAGCCGCGATCGCGATCGGTCCCATAGGCCAGATATTCATGTAGGGTTAGACGTTGAGTGGCAATGGTCATGGGATCTCCCCAGCAGTGACACTCTGATTAGGGACTCGCAAGAAAATAAGGTACCAATTGCCACCTTGCCTATTAGTGCATTGCTTCGCGTTTCGCAAGCGACATAAAAGGCGAAGCCGCGCCTTAGCGCTATGCACCCTACCAGTGCTCAACGGTTCCGATACTTTATTTAGACACACGTCCCTTATGGCAACGATCTCTGCCTCAGGTATAGCGGCTGAGGACAAGTTCGTTTCCGATAACTTCAGTTCGTTCTAGCCTGCCAGACTAGACTGAAAGTTAGGTAACGGTACAAACACCCTCCGTCGCTCCTGTCGATACTAAAGAAGGGATCAGCACCGTTGCTGGTCATGATGATGCATAGGAAAGGCTTGCTATGGTTCAAGCTCAACCCCGCACTGGCCCGGTCATCACCTGGCCGCCCTTGCCCGACGACTTTAAGTTGCTTGACGATCCGGTGGAAAATATTCAACAGCCACCCCTGGCTGCCGCCCTCACCGATGCCCTGGGAGCCGCCCAGCGCATTCGTCCCGAGATGCTAATCGGCTCTAACTTTGGCTTGGTAGCTGGAGTAGACAGCGAGACCGTGGTGAAAGCACCCGACTGGTTCTACGTCCCCCAGGCGAATCCGGTTCCGGAGGGAGTGGTGCGCCGCAGCTATACCCCCAGTCGAGAAGGGGACCCGGTCGCCATTGTGATGGAGTTTTTGTCCGCTGATGACAACGGCGAGTTGTCCATTCGCGCGCTGCCACCCTACGGCAAGCTCTACTTTTACGAGCAGATTTTGCAGGTGCCAGTCTATGTTATCTACGAGCCCATGGGAGGTCGGTTAGAGGTGCGTCATCTGCAAGGTGGCCGCTATGAACTACAACCCGCCGATGTTGCCGGACGTTTTTGGATTGAGCCGCTGGGGCTATTTTTAGGGGTATGGCGGGGAGAGCGGTTGGCCCAAACCCTGAACTGGCTGCGCTGGTGGGATGCCGACGGCAACCTGCTGCTCTGGAGTGCAGAACAAGCTGAGGCGGAACGTCAGCGGGCTGAAGCTGAGCGACAGCGGGCTGACCGCCTTGCCGCCCTGCTACGCGCCCAGGGCATTGACCCCGACCCAGTCTAGCCAGGGCTGAGGTCTTTGGCGGCGGGGTAGTAGGCGACGATCGCGGTGGTGGACTGCTCAGGGTAGAGCTGGTCGCTTTCGTCCATGGTGAGGCCAATGCGATCAGCTCACAGCAGCCCTAGCCCTCAAGCCCACCCCTGTTTTAAGCGGCATCCCAGATCCTTTCAAGGGTGCTTTCTAGGAATAGAGTGTCTGGCCCGAAGTCCTGTTCGTGGGGCCACTGCACACCTCCGAAAAATAGGCGGACTTGATTGAAATAGTGGGGATTACTCAATTCTCTGAAGATGCCCTTCTCCAGATAGGGTGAAACGTCGAAGCGTCTGACCTCACTATTCTCAAAGAACAGGCGCAACTGACTTTGCTCCAAAGCCTCTACTTTTACAACCTTGGGAGACACTGAAACCTCCTATCGCAATGGATCAATCTTAAAGATTTGCTCACCGGCCACAGCAAGTTCCCAGTCAGCCATCAGTTCATCTTGATGAATTTCTACCCAAGCTTGCACCAACTTCAGTTTGGAGCTACGCAGCTTGCCTTCGAGCAGGACACCCTCTGGGATGGAGATTACAGCCTCTTCACCCTGATACTTCACGTGAATATGGGGTTGATGGTGCTTCCTGTTGTCAAAGAAGTACATCAAGACAATGATTCCATAGAACATGGATACAACAGGCATCTGCTAATCCGCAATATCTGGTCAGTGGAACTGACCAGATTCTATCTTGCCTGCTTAAGCGCTGAAGTATTTGGCGGCGGGGTGGTAGGCGACGATCGCGGTGGTGGACTGCTCAGGATAGAGCTGATCGCTTTCATCAATGGTCATGCCGATGCGATCGCAACCCAGCAGATCCAACTGCACCGGCTGATCCGCCATATTGGGACAAGCGGGATAGCCAAAGCTATAGCGCGATCCCTGGTACCGCTGTTGCAGGATTTCCCGCAGGGTTTCCGGTTCCTGATCCCCAAAGCCTAGCTCCCGCCGAATCCGGGCGTGACACCATTCCGCCATCGCCTCAGCGGTCTGCACCGACAGCCCGTAGTAATAGAGGTAGTCGGTGTACTGATCCGCCTTGAATAGGGTCTGGGCAAATTCCGTCGCCACTTCCCCTACCGTCACCGCCTGCATGGGGAACACGTCGAACTGTCCTGGCTGAGCTATCTCCTTGGGCAAGAAGAAATCTGATATGCAGAGCCGCCGCAGGGATTTTTGCCGGGGGAAGGTGAAGGTGGCGATCGGGTCAGAATTTTGAATTTTGAATTTTGAATTTTGAATCTCCTCTATTACAGAGGGATCGTAGATATACAGCGAATTCCCCTCAGCTAGACAGGGGAAGTAGCCGTAGACGATCTGGGGATGGAGCAGGTTTTCCGCCAGAATGCGTCCCCGCCAGTGCTCCAGAATGGGGTGTACGGTTTCTTGTAGGAAAGCGTCATACTCCTCCCGTGACTGTTCCTTCTGTTTTCGGAATTGCCATTGCCCCACAAACAGCGCTTGCAGATCCAGATAGCCCAACACTTCCTCCAGGGAAATATCTTCAGGGTTGAGGATACGTGTGCCCCAGAAGGGGGGGGTCGGGCGGGGAATAGTGGAGTCTACGGCTTCGGAGCGGGTGGTGTCGAGGGTGGATGGGTGGATGGGTAGATGGGTGGATGGGTTTTCAGCGGCAGTTGTTGCCACTTCTGAATTTTGAATTTTGAATTTTGAATTTTGAATTTCCTCCCCTCTAATTTCTTCCTCTTCATCTAAAAAGCCCCGCAGGTCATCCCAGTTTTCCTGGGCCTTGGCGGGCATGAGTTTGTCCATGAAGTGCAGGTCGGAGAAGGCGTCTTTGCCGTAGACCACGCGACCGTTGTAGGTGCGCTGGCAGTCTTCGTGGACGAACTTGGGGGTTAGTGCTGCACCGCCGAGGATGACAGGGACGGTGATGCCTTCCTGGTTAAAGGTTTCCAGGTTGTCCTTCATGAAGGCGGTGGATTTCACCAGCAGGCCGCTCATGGCAATGCAGTCGGCGTTGTGTTCTCGATAGGCTTGGATGATGTTTTCTACGGGCTGTTTGATGCCTAGGTTCACGACCTTGTAGCCGTTGTTGGAAAGGATGATGTCCACCAGATTTTTGCCGATGTCGTGGACATCGCCTTTGACGGTGGCGATGATGAAGGTGCCTTTGCCGGAGCCGTCGCTGTCGGCTTTTTCCATGTAGGGCTCTAGGTAGGCGACGGCGGCTTTCATGGTCTGGGCGGATTGCAGCACGAAGGGGAGTTGCATTTGCCCGGAGCCGAAGAGTTCCCCCACTACCTTCATGCCGTCGAGGAGGAAGGTATTGATGATTTCGAGGGGGGGATGGGTTTGGAGGGCAGTAGCCAGGGCATCGTCGAGGCCGATGCGTTCGCCGTCGATGATGTGCTGTTTAAGCTGCTCCTCAATGGGCAGATCTTTTGCGATCGCAATTTTCTTCTTAAAGCTCTTGCCCTCAAAGAGCGTCGTCAGCTTGGTCAGGGGATCGTAGCTAACAATGTCGCCATCGTATTGACGGCGATCGTAGATTAGATCCCGACAGACCTGCTGGTGATCGGGCTCGATTTTGGCCAGGGGCAAAATCTTAGCCGCGCTGACGATGGCTCCATCTAGCCCCACCTGCATGGCCTCATGGAGAAACACCGAGTTCAGGGCGACCCGCGCCGCCGGGTTGAGGCCAAAGGAGATATTCGACACCCCCAGCATGATGTGACAACCGGGGAGATGTTCCCGAATCAGGCGAATAGATTCCAGGGTTTCCCGACCATTGACTCGGTCCTCCTCAATCCCGGTGGAAATGGGCAGGGCCAGGGTGTCGTAGAACAGCTCATGGGCGGGAATGCCATATTCCAGGGCATCTCGGTAGGCCCGCTGGGCGATCTGGAATTTCCGCTCGGCACTGCGGGCCATGCCGTCTTCGTCGATGGTGCCGATGACAATGCCCGTGCCATAGGTTTTCGCTAGCTCCAGCACTTTGAAGAACCGCTCGTCCCCATCCTCATAGTTGGTGGAGTTGAGGATGCACTTGCCCCCCGCCACCTTCAGCCCCGCTTCCATCTTTTGCCATTCCGTGGAGTCCAGCATCAGGGGCAGGGTGACGTTGGTGACCAGGCGCGACACCAGCTCGTGCATATCCCGCTCGCCATCGCGGCCCACATAGTCCACATTCACATCCAGGATATGGGCACCCTCTTTCACCTGCGATCGCGCCAGGGCCACCAGGCCATCCCAGTCCTCCGCATTCAGCATCTCCCGGCATTTTTTCGAGCCGCTAGCATTCAGCCGTTCCCCCACAATCAGGAAGGAATTGTCTTGGTCATAGGGCTGGGGACTATAGATAGAGGCGGCGGCGGGGATGTAATTGAGGGCAGGGCGAGGGGAGGGGAGGGGGGTAGAGGGTGAAGGGTAAAGGGTAAAGGGTGCATTCTCTTCACTCTTCACTCCCCACTCTTCACCCTTCACTCCCCACTCTTCACCCTTCACCCGCACGGGTCGCACCTTGGGGCGTAAATCCTTCGCCAACTCCGCCAACTGGGCAATGTGCTCCGGTCGGGTACCACAGCAGCCGCCGATCACCTGTACCCCCAGATCCTCGATGAAGTGCATCAGGGACATGCGGAGTTCCATCGGGGTGAGGCGATAGACCGCATTACCGCCGACATTTTCCGGCAGTCCGGCATTGGGGATGCAGGAAATGACGAAGGGAGACTGTTCCGCCAAGTGCCTGATGTGATCCTTCATCAGGTCTGGCCCCGTGGCGCAGTTGAGCCCCAGAATATCGATGGGGTAGGGCTCCAGAATCGTCAGAGCAGCGGCCATTTCCGTGCCCACCAGCATCGTGCCCTGTTGTTCCATGGTGACGGAGACCATCAGGGGAACGCGATCGCCTCGTTCTGCAAAGACTTCCAGAATGGCATTGAGGGCAGCTTTGATTTGCAGCACATCCTGACAGGTTTCCACCAGCAGCAGGTCTACACCACCATCCAGCAATCCCTTGGCCTGTTCCCCATAGGCTGCCTTCAAGGAATCAAAATCAATGTGACCCAGGGTGGGCAACTTTGTCCCTGGTCCCATGGATCCGGCGACGAAACGGGGTTTCTCGGGGGTGGAATAGTCCTGAGCAACGGATTTAGCGAGAGATGCCGCTACCTTATTCAATTCGTAGGCTCGATCCGCTAGGTCATACTCTGCCAGGACAATGGAGGTGCCGCCAAAGGTGTCGGTCTCGATCACATCGGCCCCGGCGGCTAAAAAGTCGCGATGAACAGTTTTGACCGCTTCGGGATGGGTGATGACCAGATACTCGTTACAGCCCTCATACTCAGGGCCACCGAAATCGGCAGCAGTGAGGTTTTGCACCTGGAGATTAGTGCCCATGGCCCCGTCAAAAACGATGACGGGGTGTTCGGGGCTATGGAGACGATCCAGGAAGGCTCTGTTCATGGTGGGCGGGACTCTGGTGGAAACCCTATTGTTACATGGCTTTCCCCGGTGCGGATTGGGGCATTGAATATGCTGAGGAGAGTCGCAAACAAAGTCGGGGTATGACACCGCAAATTCTTGATTGCGGGACGCTATAAATTGATGGTGAAAGGAAGTCGCTGCCAAAGATACCGATTCCAATGACACCTCAATAGTGCCAAACCCCTATGCCATACTTGGCCTATCGCCTCCCAGGTCGGGAGATGGCGCAATGGGTTCAGATCCCGTTGTTGCCATGGCGCAGACCAGCAAACCTGCCATTTCTTTAGGAAAGGACTGATCCCATGGCTGAATTCAACGGCGTCATGATGCAGTATTTTCATTGGTATAGCCCTGCCGATGGTAATTTGTGGAAACAGGTCGCCGAGTCAGCGACGGATTTGGCCCAGCGTGGCGTCACCTCCCTATGGCTCCCCCCCGCCTACAAGGGCATCGGTGGCGGTTTAGATGTGGGCTATGGCGTCTACGACCTCTTTGACCTAGGGGAATTTGATCAAAAGGGATCCATTCGCACTAAATACGGCACTAAAGATGAATATCTAGCCGCCGTCAAAGCTGCCCAAAGCGCTGGCATTCGCATCTATGCCGATGCGGTGTTCAACCACAGGCTGGGGGCGGATGAAACTGAAGAGGTAGAGGCTACCCCCTTCAATCCCCATAACCGAGGGGAAACCATTGGTGAGTATCAAACTATCAAAGCCTGGACCCACTTCACCTTTCCCGGACGCCAAGGCAAATACTCCACCCTGGAATGGCACTGGTGGCACTTTGATGCCATCGACTACAACGCCTACAACGAGGGCGAGGATGCCATTTACCTGCTCAAGGGCAAGGAATTTGATGGCGGCGTGGATTTAGAGAAGGGCAACTATGACTATCTAATGGGCTGTGACTTAGATATGGCCCATCCCGAGGTGATCGGGGAACTGAATTATTGGGGCGAATGGTATGTCAATCTGACCGAGGTTGAAGGGTTTCGCTTTGATGCAGTGAAGCATGTTCGGGCCGACTTTTTCAGCGCTTGGCTGGACCATGTGAGTCAGAAAACCGGCAAAGAACTGTTTGGAGTGGGAGAATATTGGTCCTATGAGGTGGAAGCTCTCCACCACTTTATCGCCACCACGAATGGGCGCATTACGCTGTTTGATGCGCCACTCCACTACAACTTCCATGTCGCCAGTAAGGCTGGGAAAGACTACGATCTGCGGCGAATTTTTGACAATACTCTGGTGCAAGATCAGCCCGCCCTGGCGGTTACCCTAGTGGATAACCACGATTCCCAACCCTTGCAGTCCTTGGAATCGGTGGTGGAAGCCTGGTTTAAGCCCCTAGCCTATGCCCTAATTCTGCTGCGGCGGGAAGGGTATCCCTGTATCTTTTGCGCGGATTACTACGGGGCGCACTATAAGGATGTGGGCAATGATGGCAATGAACATGAAATTTGGCTTGACAGCCACAAGGAATTGATCGACATCTTCCTAGAGGTGCGTCAGACCTATGCCTTTGGTGACCAGTATGAGTACTTTGACCATCCCAACTGTGTTGGGTGGACCCGCCTAGGCACGGAGGAAAATCCTGGCGGCATGGCGGTGGTGCTCACGAATGCTTCTGATGGCACCAAGTGGATGGATGTGGGCAATCCCAACAGCACCTATCACGACATCACGGGTCATATTGAAACCCCTATCACCACGAATGACGAGGGGTGGGCGGAGTTCCGGTGCAACGGGGGCTCGGTGTCAGTCTGGGTGCCTAAGTCCTGATACTCGGTCTCGTGAACCGTAGGCTCCGCGTGCAGTTCCCAGCTATCGCCCCAATGATGGAGCGATAGCCCAGCACGATTGGAAAGATAATCTCCATGTAATGAAACTTAAGAGAGAAGACCCATTTAGATCTCTCAGGCACAATAGGCGGCAGCTAGGGTCCATATCCTAGACTGGCACAAAGCATAATGCAGCACGGAGAGTAAGGTCGGATGCAGTCCCGTCGATGGTCTTGGGGTCTCAGCCTAGCGTTGGCTGGGATATTGGGTCTACTAATAGTCGTTCTCTTTCCATCTTTCAATCGCCTCATGGCGATTAATCAAGCGGCAGGGCTGCCGGAAATCGCTGACGCCATGGTGATCACTTTAGTCCCAACCCCGAAGGATGACCCCACCGCCACCCAGGATTTAGTCTTGGTCCGCGAGGCTACTGCACCTCAGGAGAGCAACGCCGTCCTAAGCAGAAACCCTGGACAGAACAAAAACGCCCCCCAGAATAGAAACCCTGGACAGACCAGGGCTACTGCCCCTTTAGTGGCCCAGACACCCCCCACTTACCAGCCCCGCCAGGAAATTGCCCTTGCGGACCCGAGTAACTATGGCGATCGCTATGGCACCGATGCCTATGGTCACCCCGTCAATAATCAATTCATTGCCGTGTTGCACGAGACCGTGGGTTCGGCCCAGAGTGCTCTAAACCTGTTTCGGACTTACCACGCTAATGATGCCGACCAGGTCAGCTACCACACGTTGATCGGCCTAGATGGTACTGTTTACTACATCGTGCCGCCAGAAAACCGGGCCTATGGGGCAGGTAACTCAGTCTTCGACGGTCCTAACGGTCCTGAGACTGTGACGACAAACCCGGCCTTTCCCCCATCAGTCAATAACTTTGCCTACCACGTTTCCCTAGAAACCCCCAGTGATGGGCGGGGCAACAGTACTACCCACAGTGGTTATACCCAGGCTCAGTACGATTCTCTAGCTTGGCTGCTGTCCCGCAGCAACATCCCCGACAATCGCATTACAACCCATCGCCGAGTTGATCGCTCTGGCTCTCGCCTAGATCCCCGCAGCTTTGACTTCACTCGATTGCTGACGCTGCTGCACCGTTATCCCAACCGATCTGGGCTGTCTGGGTAGCGGTTTCTGCCGGGTTAGGCTGCCAGTTCTTGATCAAGCTATGTAGGGTTTGGGGTAAGGGATCTCCCAGCCCTGGATGGGGCAAGTAGGCCGTCACCAGTAGGACAGTACCAAATAAAAGCACAAGACGCCAGGGTCGCAGTTCTGGGATTGGCATGGATGGAATCTCCAATAGGGTGAAACCCTTGATGACTCGCGTCAGTATCCGTATGGAATTGGGCTCTAGAGGCTACTACAGCGCCGCAATCTCACTTTCAGGATTATGTAAATTTTTCCTGTTTCCGGAGGCCAATCAGGGCCGATTTATAAATTGGCTCCCATTTTTGCTTGGGCTGCCGCTGGGGAATGGTGAGGTCGCAGGGGAAAGATCCGGGCTGTGGGGGGCGGCGGCATCACTCGCTGCTCCTGGGCTGGGCTGGGATTCTTCAGGCGCGTCCAATGCCCTCCTGCCTGGATCTGCTGGTATGCCTCTTCTAGGGTTGGCAGTAGGGGACTGTCTTGCTGCCAATGGGCCGTTATGGCCTCATCACACCAATTCTGAATCTGGGGCATGACCCGTCGATGGGCTCCCTGGTCTCGCAACAGCTTCATAGCCGCTGCCTCTGTCCACAGGGTCAGCGTCCAATAGGTGTGATGGGCATCCGCTGCCACCCCTCCGGCAATGAAGCCAGGGGTACGTTGGGCCTGTCGTGTGGTCAGCAGGTTATGCATCATAAAGGCGGGCAAATGCCAGGGCGATCGCAGTCGGAGTCGGGTCACAGAGACAAAATACATGGCGGCCTCCTAGAAATCACTAAAAGTGCATATTCACTAAAATGAATATAAACCATATTCATCTTTTTGGGTATCTTTGCCCTGAATTTGGGTCGGAGTGGTCCTATCCCAGGTCCTATCCCAGGGCAACCTGTTCGGGCGTCACTCTTTCACGGAATCGGGATAGTCGGTAGACTGAGGAAAGAAAGTAACGAAATGTAACGGCGCTATGGCTCCCGCTTCGGCAAGTTCTGTGGTTGTAATCGGCGGCGGTATTGGTGGCCTGACGGCGGCGGCGTTGTTGGCCAAGCGGGGGTATGCGGTCACCGTCTTTGACCAGGCCCAGGTGCCGGGGGGCTGTGCCTCTACCTTTCGGCGGCGGGGTTTTACGTTTGACGTGGGGGCGACCCAGGTGGCAGGGCTAGAGCCAGGGGGGATTCACCACCAGATCTTTGCGGAGTTGGAGATGCCACTGCCAGAGTCCAGCTTCTGCGACCCCGCCTGTGCCGTGTACCTGCCGGGGGAAACGGAGCCGGTGCAGGTCTGGCGCGATCGCGATCGCTGGCGGGCAGAGCGGCAACGCCAGTTTCCCGGCAGTGAACCCTTTTGGCACCTGTTGCAAACCCTGTTTCAAGCCAGTTGGCGCTTCCAAGGGCGACAGCCCGTGCTCCCCCCTCGCAGTCCGTGGGATTTGGGGCAGTTGGTGGCTGCGGTACGACCTGACACCCTGGTGACGATTCCCTTCACCTTCACCACCGTGGGTCAAGCGTTAAAAGCCTTGGGCCTCTATGGCGATCGTCGCCTCAAAACCTTTCTGGATCTTCAGCTCAAGCTCTATTCCCAAGTTGGGGCCGATGACACTGCCCTGCTCTATGCCGCCACCGCCCTCAGCGTGGCCCAGGCTCCCCAGGGATTGTTCCATCTCCACGGCAGTATGCAGGTGTTGAGTGATCGCCTAGTAGCTGCCCTAGAACGGGATGGCGGCAAGGTGCTGATGGGCCATACCGTTGAGCACATTGCCCTAGATCAGGGCCGTCCCACTGGAGTCACAGTCCGTCATCAAAAAACTGGAGAAACCTGGACTCAGCCCGCTGACCAGATCGTGGCCAATGTGACTGTGCAGAATTTGGTCCAACTCCTGGGGAATCAGGCTCCTCGGGGCTATCGGCAGCGAGTGCGATCGCTACCCGCTGCCTCTGGGGCCTTTGTTCTCTACCTGGGGGTAGATCAGGCGGCAATCCCGCCCCACTGTCCACCCCACCTACAATTTCTCTACGACGGAGATGGTCCTATTGGAGAAAACAATTCCCTGTTTCTTTCCGTCAGCCGTCCCGGCGATGGTCGCGCCCCGGAGGGCAGGGCGACGGTGATTGCCTCTTCTTTTACCGACCTAGAGGACTGGGCACAGACCCAGGACTACCCTACCCGTAAGCAACGCTATACCGAGGTGGCCCTCAGTCACCTGGGTCAGTTTTTTGATCTGCGGCCAGAGCATCTACTCCACATCGAAGCGGCTACCCCCCGTACCTTTGCCCATTTCACTGGTCGCGATCGCGGTGCTGTGGGTGGCTTGGGGATGCGGCTCCGCACCTTTGGCCCCTTTGGTTTTGCCAACCGCACCCCCATTCCCGCTCTGTGGCTGGTGGGGGACTGCACCCATCCCGGCGAGGGCACCGCTGGCGTCAGCTATTCTGCCCTCACCGTCGTCCGCCAAATTGAGGCGACAATGGGGTCTTGAGTTCGGGGCTATACCAAACCCGTGCGGGGCATCAAGTACACCGCATCTTCGCCATCGGTTTCCTGGAGATATACCTTCACAGCCTCCTCGCGGGCGGTGGGCAGTACCTTGCCCACAAAGTCGGGATGGATGGGCAACTGGCGATGGCCGCGATCAATCAGCACCGCCAATTGAATCATGTCCGGTCGCCCGTAGTCATTCACCGCATTCAGCGCCGCGCGAATCGTGCGCCCACTGTAGATGACATCATCCACCAGCACCACAGTTTTGCCCGATAGGTCAAAGGGCAACTCGGTTCGGGCCGGGGTGCGAATGCCAATGCTGTCCAGATCATCCCGATAAAGGGTGATGTCCAAGGAGCCTAGGAGAACAGGCTGCCCCTCTAAATGCTGGATGTGCTGGGCAATACGCTGGGCCAAGGGCACCCCTCGGCTGTAAATGCCCAGCAGTACCAGAGTCTCTACCCCCCCTGCCCGCTCAATCAGTTCCGAAGCCAGCCGATTCACCGTGCGGCGCAGCTCCGCCGCCGACAAAATTTCGACCCTTTTAGTCATATCAGCCTTCCCACTATGCCCAGGTTTAGTCCAGCAAGGTGTGTCATACCCCTACGCTTGGACTTGCTCCACGTCAGCTACTGTTAGATCCAGGGCGGCGGCGACCTGATTCACTGTCAGCCCTAAGCTCAGCAAACGAGATACAGCCGCAAGGCGGGTTTGGCGCTCTTGGTTGAGTGCCTGCTCAGCCTGCTCAGCCCGCTGTCGTTCTTGGTTGAGTGCCTGCTCAGCTTGTTCCGCTCGCTGCCATTCTTGCTCCTCCGGCAGCAACACCAAATGGCCTTGTCCATCGTAGAACCGAAGCCAAGGGGTCGTTTCCCGAAAAATTTCCCCTTGCCAAAGTCCCAGCCATAGGCCCAGAGTTTCGCACCAAAGCCAGCCCCGCTCGTTCTTGGTCAGCTCTCGATAACCCTGCTCTCCCAGTCGCCACCCCTGCAACGAGTCAGGGTCAAAGGGGTCATAAATGAAGTACTCCCGTGTGCGGAAGGTATCGGCGTAGAGGTGTTTTTTGTCCTGGCGATCAATAGTGGCGGTGCTGGGAGACATCAGTTCTACGATGACATCGGGGTAGCGTCCGTCTTCCTCCCAAATCGCCCAATATTTGCGCTCTTTGCTACCGTCTACATTCAAGGTTACAAAGAAGTCAGGACCGCGAAAACCTTGGTTTCGGGCCTGTCGCGTGCTGTAGTAGACGAACATATTACCGCCAGTGAAGTAGTCTTGGCGGGGCATGAGGGCAGCGTGGGTGCTGGCAATCAGAACATTCATGGCGATGCGATGGCGGTTGCTTTCCAAGGGCACGCCATCGTCGTAAATCAAATTGCTGGGAGGAAGGGATGGTGTTTCTGGCAGGTGGGTGAGTTCGGCGGTCATGGCGGGGCTGAGGTCGCTTGACTTTTGGCTCAATGGGGTGGGGGATTGGTGCTATAAACTGGCAAAGTACCCACAGTGTAGGCCATAACGCAGGGTCAGCCCGACTAGGCCCACCGCCAGCCACAGCAGACAGGCACGGCGGGTTAGACCCAGGGCTTGGACCACCACCAGCGCGGTAATGGCGCGATTAGCATTTCCCAGTAAAGGTTTTACCTTCACCCGTCCTCGGTAGTAATTTTCGCCCCCCAGTTGCACCCCCAGGGCGGCGGCATAGGCGCATTCACTCCAGCCCGCATTGGGGCTGGGGTCCGCTGGGGCATCCCGTTGGCACAGAGACCAGACCCAGCGGGGGCGTCCTGACAACAGGGCAATGGTGAGCACCGTCAGACGACAGGGAAGCCAGGTGGCGCAGTCTTCCAAACGCGCACTGGCCCAACCCAGGTGGGTATGGGGGGCGTCGCGGTAGCCCACCATCGAATCCAAGGTGCTGAGTCCCTTGTAGGCCAGGGCCAGACCCACCCCCATGGCGGGATTCATGGCCAGCCCCACCAGTCCGTAGAATAGGGGGGCGAGAACGCCATCGGTGGCATTCTCGCTGACGGTTTCCAATACGGCCCGTAGCACTTCTGGGGCGGATAGGGTTTCTGTGTCTCGGCCCACGTAGAGTCGAAGTTTTTGCCGTGCCTCGACCAGATTCCCCTGGTTCAGGGGGGTAAGTACAGACTCGGCGGCATCCCGCAGACTGCGCCCCGCCAGACAACTGGCAAAGAGAAGGCTGGAGATCGCGATGCCTGCCGCTGAATTCCAGTGCCAGATCCCGGCCACCGCGACGGCTCCTACCCCGCCACTGAACAGGGGCAACCCTAGGGCGAGGACAATTCCGGCCCATCTTTGCCCCCAGGGGGACAGGATAGTCGCTAGCGCCCAGCGGCTATAGTGCTGAATGCCCCAGCCCATGGCTTGGACGGGGTGGGGCCAGTGCCAGGGATCACCAATGAGAAAATCTGCGATCGCAGCCAGCAGCGGCACCAGCAGGGACTCCAGTAGTGGAGCGCTACACCACAAAGCTGGCATCCTCGCCGTGGGCCGCCTGCCAACTGCGGGCATCGTAATAGAGGTCTTCCAGGGAAATGCTGTAGAGGGCAGTCTTCATTTTTTCGTGGAGGCGCTTCCAAATGCTGAGGGTGGCCCAGTCCTCCGCTTGGTCCGCTTGGGGCTGGTAGCGGGGTAGGGGATCCACTGTTTCTCCCACTGCCTCCAGAATTTGCCCCAGGGAAATGTCCACCGGCAGCCGGGTCAGCCGATAGCCCCCCTGGGCTCCCCGGACAGACTCTACCAACCCCGCCCGCCGCAGTTCGATCAGGAGTTTTTCTAAATAGGGGGCGGGGAGGTCTTGGCGTTGTGCGATCGCAGTGACCGAAGCCAGTTTTCCGGGCGGCTGAAAGCTCAGGTCCAGCAGGGCTTTGACGCTGTAGTGGCCGCGCTTGGTGAGTTTCATGGGGCCGGGGCTAAAACGGGCTAGGAGATTCGCTGCGATCCAGGGAAAGTCGCAGGATCGACAGCGTTAGGATCACTAAAAACAGCGCCAGTCCGACGGTACAGGCATAGCTCATTTCCAACTGCTGGAAGGCTTGTTCGTAGACGTAGTACACGATGGTTTTAGAGCTATTCAGCGGTCCCCCCTGGGTCATGATGTAGATTTCTTCAAAGACCTTGGTGGCGGAGATAGCCGAGATCACCGTGACCAAAAATAGGTAGGGCCGCATCAGGGGAATGGTGATATCCCAGTGCCGTTTCCAGCCGTCGGAGCCGTCGATGGCGGCGGCTTCGTAGAGATCGGCGGGAATCGTCTGCAATCCCGCCAGGTAGATCACCATGTAGTAGCCCAGTCCTTTCCAAATCGTCACCACCATAACGCTGGGTAGGGCTAGGGCGGGACTGGTGAGCCAGGGCACCGCCTTTTCCAGTAGGCCACTGCCCACAAGTACTTGGTTCAGCAGGCCATTCTCGGCATAAAGCCAGCGCCATGCAATCCCCGCTACCACCATGGAAATCACCACCGGGGTGTAGTAGGCCACCCGAAACCAGCGAATCCCCCGCAACTTTTGATTCACCAGGATCGCCAGCCCCAGGGGCAAGATCGCCAGCAGCGGCACCACCCCGACCAGGTAAATCAAGGTGTTTTTAACCGTGATCCAAAAGGTGCGATCGCGCAGCAGAGTTTGAAAATTGTCTAGCCCCACCCACCGGGGCGGTTGCGTAACATCAAAGCCATATTCGGTAAAGCTCAGATACAGCGCTTGTAGGGCGGGCCAAAACACCGTCAACCCCAGCACAATCAAAGCCGGGGCCAGAAACAAGTAGGGGATCAAAAATTGTAAGAGGGGCCGTCCGCGATCGTGGGAGGGCTCCGGCAGGGAGTTGGGTTTGAACAGCATAGGTCACGCTTCGCTAACCCATCCTACAGTCACCCGGCACTGGGCAGGGCGGGTTTTGAGCGTTAACCTCTGGATTTTCCAGTAGACACGAGCCAAACCCGCCCCTACGGGCAAATCCGTCCCCCCAATACCCCAATACCCTTCACCCAGCAACAAGGGCAACCACAAGGGATTGCCCCTACGGAAATAACCCCAATACCCCAATACCCTTCACCCTTCACCCTCACACCCTTCACCCTCACACCCTTCACCCTCACATCCTCACACCCTCACATCAGGCCATCAAGACCAAATTCAGGTGTAGGCCCATCTGGGCCAACTGGTCTGCTGATTCTCCCGTCTTGGGGTCATGGATGGTAACCGCAGTGCCCGTCATCAGCGATGGTAGGACCGGGGACATCTGCTGGAGGTGGTGGCAGAACTGCGATCGCAGTTCTGCCAACCGAAGTATTGTCGGCCCTGCCAGAAGGGGCGCAGACAGGATCAGCAAACTATCCTCCGGCACCGTGGGGATAGGGATTGAGATGACTTCCCCCGTGATCAGATCCAGGCCCCAGTCCGCCGCCGCCAGGGCAAAATGCAAGCAGATTTGCACCCCCAGCCGTCTCGTTTCCCAGGGGTATCCCGGCACCAACACCGCCACGGTCATCCCCTCCATCAAGGCCATCATCACCGGATCCGTCCGCACCACCCACCACCGCAGCCACGGCCCAAGGTCTGAAAGGCCACACCGGGGTACTGCGCCCGTCCGATCGAAGGCCAGACTGGGCGGGAATTCTGCCACCCCCTGCACCGCTGCTACCAATGCCAACAAAGCTTGGTCCGAACCTTCCGGGGGCAGGGTATAGGGAGAATCCGCCGCCGAAGTTAGAATCGGCAGGGCCAAGGTCGTCCCCAGGGCATGGTTCACCAGAGCCTCGATCCAATCAGAATCGGTAAAGGCAATTTGGCTATCCAGGTTCAGGGCAGTAATTGAAATTTCTGGATCCACACTTGAATCGGTCCCTGAATCCGTACTTGGATCGGTATTTGGATCCGTACTTGGATCTGTACTTGAAATATTTGGAATATTTGGAATATTGGGCATCGCGTCGAGTTCTAGCCGTCGGGGCCAGGACTCCGCCATCGCGGTTAGAGGGTTAGACCGTAGATCCCCCGTCTGGAAATCGAGAGCATCATCTTCAGCACTCCCCACGTCAGCATCCGGCACAATCGCTAGAACGAACTCTAGCCGTAGCTGCCCCTGGCTCCACGGCCTTCCCGGTACCAAGACCTCCACTGTCCACCCGGTTTCAAGACTTGCCAGCAGAGGAGACTGGCGTTCTACCGCTTGCCACAGGCGGGTGAGAATCGTCCCACAGCGCTGCCCTTCTACATCAGCACCAGCAACAGTATCAGCGACAGCACCAGCGACAGTAGGGGAGGAGCAACTGGATGCTATGGCCAGGGACCGGCCCCAAGGGGCCATCGCAGTTCCAATTCCAGCTCCAATCCCAACTTCAACCATGGCATCCGTCGCCAACCCGTCTTCCCCCCAGAACGCTTGGGTCACCAAATCCAGTGCCAGCGCCCGGTCGCCCTCCAGTCGAAGGACGGGCACCAGCCGCACACCACTGCAAAATGCCCCGATCTCCTTGCCCGGTAGCTCAACCCTAGCCTCGACCCCCTCCAGAAGAGCCATAGCCCCGTAGGCACTGGCGGCCACCGCCCACAAAATCCACGACATCAAATCCGCAAAACGGCAATCGCCCGACCCGACCCCCAGTATCATCGGGGACTCTTGGCGTACCGTCTGGGCTTGGCGTAGTGCCTCCCGCAGTTCCTCCGCTTCCTCCCCCACATAGGGCAGGAGATGCTCTGGGGTTTGGGGTAGATCCGCTGGCCAGCCACTACCAGGAGCGTAGAGGGTGCGGACAATGCCCACGAGTTGAGCCGTCGCCCGGTGCACTGCCCCCGTTCTAGCCCCCAGTGCTGGGGGTAATTCCACCGGAGACAGAATTCGATAGGCCCCTGTTAACAGCACCTCAGGGGATAGGTCAGAAGCGATGAGAGGGGTGGCAGCAGCCAGATCCCCAAAGAAGTCGTCGGACACGATGGCAGGGAAAATAGATCGCCCCCATTGTAGGGGGCCTGAATTGTAGTAGGGATCAGCCCCCGCCATCCCCATCACAAATCCTGACACTTAAGGATTGTGGTTCAGTCAAGGGGGATGCCTGGGGTGGGTATCTTCTAAATCTCTGCTACTGCCCGCTCGATCAGACGATGGGCCAGGGTTTGGATGCCCGTGTGCTCGTAGTAGTTGGTGGACATATCTAGAAACGCCCCCAGGTAGTCAGCCTTATCGTCAGAAAAGTCGATAAAGCCCTGAAGGTTAGTGGTGATCTTCTGCCGAGTCAGTCCCTTAGAGGCAACAAACTTTTCCATCCAGCCCTTGGTCGAATCGAAGCTTTTTTCAATAAATTCCAGATTCTCACGGGTGGAGCGGCCAGGGATGGCCTCCTGGATATTTTTGAATGCTTTGTTGTCCTCTAGCTCCTTGGGGGTGAGCTTTTCGATACTGGCTTGGACAGTCTTGAGAAAAGTTGGGCCTAGGGGAACAATGCCGTCAAAGGCTACCAGCGCCGCCATGCGAATCAGGGACTCACCGCCGTAGTCCCCCAGTGCCCGCACAAAATCCTTCAGGCTATCGCCGGGGATGCCGTTGATGGCGCAAAAGGCCGCCACTTCGGTCACCAGTTTCAGCGACAGGTCAATGGCCTGGGCTTTTTCCGGCTTAGGGGTAATGCGGTTCAAGAAGCCCAGCAGGGGAACCTTTTCTCCCACTTTGTTCACCAGGGCGGCAGTGCCCAGAGCGCTGCCGGTACTGTCAATGGTTTGGTATAGCCACAATGCCCGCTGGTAGCCCTGGGAGCGATCGTTAAAGAGCTGAATCGCCCGCTCTCCAATTTGCTGAATCAGGGCGTCATCCTTTTCCCGAGTGACGGTGCGGATGGTGTGCTCAAAGCCCACCGGATTGTCCCAAGTTCCCGGCAAAAAGGTGTCGAGGGACTTGAGGGTAAACACCGTGATATTGCGGGTAGGCAGTTCATCAACAAGGGCGTGGATTGTTTTTTTGCTCATGGTTTTGGGGAGAGGGTGATGGGGTAGGGGGGTGATGGGGTGACAGGTGACAGAAATTTTAAGTTTTGAGTTTTGAATTGAATTTCCCGTAGGGTGCATAGCGCTAAGGCGCGGCTTCGCCAACGCGAAGCAATGCACCGCAGAGATGCCGCGCGCCCAATGCAGGATTGTTGCCCTAGGGATGCGGTTTCCGCGCCCAATGGAGGAACCTTTTATTTCACTAGGGACTCTAGCCCGTCGAGGTCGAATTTCTCTAGCCATGCGGCTCGGTCTTCGGGGCTGAAGTCGTCGCTGCGGGAGAGGACTTTGACCTGGAGGCGGTCGCCCACCAAAACTCCGGTGGCGGTGCTGCCAATTTCAGCGGCAGGGTAACCCGCGATCGCGCGATCGCTTTCTCGGTAGCGGGTGGCGGCAGAGGGATTGGCGGCGGTATCAGAGACCGACAGCATGGCCAAATCGCTCCCTCCCTGCTTGAGCTTGGCTTCAGCAAAGCCAGATTTTTCCTGAGTATAGATGCGCTCGTAGCCATCTCCTTCAGCAGGAAAGAATTTATTAAAGGCGCTACCTGCGAGGACATCATCGGTAGCAGCGGGGGCTTCGACGGCGGCGGTATCGGCGGCGTCCCAGCGACTGGGGGCAGGGGCACTGCTACAGGCAGAGGTAAAGGCTAGACAGGCCAGGAGTAGGGCAACTGTCCAGCGAAATCCTGATTTCACCATGATTGATATAGGGAAATGTGAAAGGGCTGGGTTGAACGGGGGATGGATCCGAATAAAGCCTAAACGAAAGGAAGACTACGCCTACTGTAGCTGGCCTCAGCCTAGAGAGTGATGGCTTGGGCAAACCAGGCGGCAGCACTGGTGTTGGTACCCGATGGTAATTTCTTCAAGGTTGCTGTTAGCAGTGCTATGTCTAGCCCATTTAGAGCACGGGACCGCTCACAGCCTTGGTACTCCCCCTGGGGGTTAAGTTGAAAGGCGAGTACCTGCTCCCCCTTGACATCAATCACCCAATACTCAGGAATGCCGAGGGCTTCATAGAGATGCTTTTTCTCCTCTAAGTCCGAGGCCAGGGTAGTATCAGCGATTTCCCCCACCAAATCGGGAACGCGCTCTGTTGAGAGGTCAATTTGTCTGGGTTTGCCATCACGCCAACGAGGGAAGTCGTCGCCAATGTACAAGACTAGGTCAGGAGAACAGGCTCGGAACCGAGGATGCTCTAGAAGGCAACGCCCTAGAGAGCTAAAGGATTGCTCGGGATACTGCACAGCCCAAAATGCGAACAGCATGGTGAACAAATCACTAAAACTAGCGTGATTGATGCCTTCGCTACCCACCTCAACCCATAGCCATCCTTGATTGAATGCAAGTTTAACGTGCTCTAGGTCCGGGGCGTCCCGTAGAGCGCAGTATTCTTCCCAGGTCGCGGAATACCATTGCTGGAGTGGTGAGGATGGTTTGAGGGGCGTGGGGAATCGGCTCATGGAATCGGCTCATAGTCGCTGGCTGAACCCAAGTGCTTGTAGTTTAGCATCGCTCATTCTAGACCCTGGCTTGGGGGAATCTGAGCGAATCGAGGTCACCGATATCGGGGTTAATTGCAATTTTTTTCTCATCCCAGCCCATAATGGGGACGATGTTTGGATTAATCCCAGCGCCATGGCAAGAACCCCCAACGAATATATTGTCCATTTGCTTTTCGATGGTGGTCATCGGGAAGAGGTGCGGTTTCACACCATTCAGGAATTTCAGAAGTGGTACAGCGGCGAATTTGTGCCCAAATCCACCTCCGATGAGTTCATCAGCGTCCCAGTGCCCAAGATCAATCCGGGGGAATACATGGTGATTCGTCCTTCTCGTCTGCTAGCGATTCGTGTGGAACCTGTCTTTAGCTCTAGCGTCGAGCGGTATTGATGGGGTCTCGTTTCGGTGGTGGAATGTTGAGAGCGTTCTGGTCTGACAGGCGACGGAAAGACGATTCTCTAGGCCCAAGATGTTGGCAGCGATGGCAGATCTACTTGGGTTTGGTGATGGGTCTGATCCTGAGCCTAGGTCTGCATGGCATTCCCCAGGTTTGGGCGCAGGTGTCGGCACCAGAACCCATAGATTCTCCCCTCCATGCAATGGCCCCTTTGGGCCAGTCTCTAACCGTCGCAGTATGGCCGACGGCAAGGGAGTTTGGTTGGGATGAGTCGCTCTGGGCGGAACGGTCGGCGATGGTGACGGCAATTGATCATAGCCTTAGCTACCTGGCGACTCCGGCGGCGGTGACGGCCTATCGGGACTATCCAGTGGCGGGGGTGAATCGCGATCGCGTTATTCGGAGCCTGCGACGCTTTCGTGCTCTGTTGCAGGTGAGCCCATCGCCAGCGGCGTTTTACCAGGCAGTACAACGAGAATTCACCCTGTACCAGGCCGTAGGCAATGACGGGCTGGGAACGGTCCATTTCACTGGCTACTTTGAGCCCACCTTTCAGGCTAGTCGCACCCCCACTGCCACCTACCGCTATCCCCTTTATCGGCGACCCCCTAGCCTCGACAATTGGTCCCTACCCCACCCCACCCGTCTGGCCCTAGAGGGGCAGGACGGCTTGGCCGCTGCCCAGGGGCCATTGGCGGGTCTGGAACTGGTGTGGCTACGCGATCGCTTAGAAGCCTTCCTCGTTCAAGTGCAGGGCTCGGCCCGTCTACAACTCACTGACGGCAGTTTCTTCTCCGTGGGCTACGCGGGGCGGACAGAATATCCCTACACCAGCCTGGGACGGGAGCTGATTAACGACGGTAAAATTCCAGCGGCGGAGCTGACCCTAGATCGCCTCTTGGCCCACTTCCAGGCCCATCCTGGGGATCTCAGTGCCTACATTCCCCGCAATGATCGTTTCGTATTCTTTCGCCAAACCGATGGGGGTCCACCCACGGGGAGCCTCTCGGTGCCCGTGACCGCAGGCCGCTCCATTGCCACCGACAAGTCCCTGATGCCGCCGGGAGCCTTGGCCCTGGTCAGCCTCAACTGGCCGGAACGCAATCTTGAGGGCACCTGGAGCCATCGACCCATGAGGCGCTATGTTCTAGATCAAGACACGGGGGGAGCCATCCTGGGGCCAGGGCGGGTCGATATTTTTGTCGGCACGGGCACCGCCGCTGGAGAGCAGGCGGGTCAGGTGAATACCAACGGTGCCCTCTATTACTTGTTACTGCGGTCCTAAGTAGGTGGGCATAATGATCAGCAAAGATTCCCGTCCACCCGTTTCATCCCCGTCTGGAGGCAGGGTTGGCGAAAATAGCTCCCTGAACTGGGCTCGCTGGTTGAATCCCGATGCGATCGCACCCATTATTGTGGGGCTGATTATGTTGAGTCTCTGGGAGGGGGGCGTCCGTTTTTTTGACCTTCCTCCCTACCTGCTACCGGGGCCGCTGCTGGTGATGCAGACTCTAGTGGAGGAATGGCCGCAGTTGTTTCCGTCGCTGTTAATCACCCTCCAGATCACGGTGCTGGCCTTTATCGCCGCAACGGTGTCGGGGGTGTTGATTGCGGTGCTGTTTACCCAGAGCAAGTGGATCGAGCGCAGCTTCTTTCCCTACGCAGTGATTATGCAGACTACCCCGGTAGTTGCGATCGCGCCTTTGATCATCATCTGGTTTAGAAGCAATACCCTGGCAGCCTTGGTGGTCTGCGCCTGGATCGTGGCCTTTTTTCCCATCGTGTCTAACACCACCCTGGGGCTCAATAGTGCCGACCACACCCTCAAGAACCTCTTCCACCTCTACGGGGCATCCCGTTGGCAAACCCTCTGGTATCTGCGGTTGCCCAGCGCCCTGCCCTATTTTCTGGGGGGGCTCCGCATCAGTGGTGGACTGGCCCTGATTGGGGCGGTGGTGGCGGAGTTTGTAGCGGGCACCGGGGGCGCACGGGCCGGGATTGCCTACCAGATTTTGATGTCTAGCTACAATCTGCAAATCCCCCGCATGTTCGCGGCCTTAGTGATGACGACACTGCTGGGGGTCTTGATTTTTGTCGGCTTGACGATCCTCAGCGATCGCCTACTCCGCCAATGGCACGAGAGCGCTGTGCAGCGGGAAAATTAGTACTCTGCGGCGTAAATACCCTAACCGTTCTATCGTGGTACTCTTCGGCCCCTCACCCTAGCCCTCTCCCAGGGGGCGAGGGGACCGGAAAATGTTGGGCTGGCGCATCATCAGATTTGATTTTCAGGGTTTCGTAGGGTGCATTCGCGAAGCAATGCACCGCAGAAAGGCAACGCCTAGGGGAAATGGGCTCAGGATTTCCGCCCCGGAGTACTAGTACTGGGCGGGGTAAATACTGTACCTGGTTGACCGACAAACATATAAGAGGCGGGCGGTTAAAACCGCGCCTATACAGCCACTAGCGCAGCATACCCGAAGGGTTATAACCCGCCTGCGCGGGTTAGGGAGTCGGCGAAGGCCGACTTTGTTTGTATAGCAGCGGTTTTAACCGCCCTGATTCCTAGCCCGCCGCCGACTCAGAACCGCTGCGCCAGCCATGCCCAGCAAGCCTAGAATAGTCCCCGGTTCAGGAATGGATTGGGGTGGATCGACAGGTTCAGGTTCCACGGGCTCAGGTTCCACGGGTTCGGTTCTGAGGGAGCCCCCCTGGACAAACACCGCCGAATCGAGAATCCCATCCCCGACATCAAAGATGCGGATCGAGAGGATATTGCGGGCATTTTGCAGGACATTGCCCTGGAAGGTCAGGGGTACCGTAAAGCCATCTAGGCGCGTATTGGCCACTCCCGACCCCGCTGGATTGTTGATGTAGTCAGCGTTGTAGGGACCAGAGGGGTTCGGTACTAAGTTGTTGATAGAAACGGTCTGCCCATTATTCAACTTGGCCAGGTTAACGCCATTCAGCAGCAGCTCAAATTGGTCGTTAAACTCAGTACCCCCATATTCCACAAATTCCTCCGAGCCAAAGACATAGTTAAAGAAAAGTGCACTAACGGTGTCATCGGCATCGAAGGAAATATCGAGCTGGGCTAAGTCAAACGTGGGGAAGGTGCCAAATCCGGGAACTGAAATGGGACCCACACCGGGCCTTCCCAGATTCGTACTGAGATCGGTGCTATTGGGAACTCCAGGAATGTAGTTATCTGCGGTATTGGGACCGGGCAAATCTACAACTCGCCCAGTACTGAGGACGACACCGGAATCGAGGCCAAAGGGATCATTGAGGAATGTACCGAAGGAACGGCTATCTCCGGTGAGATTAATATCAAAGTTATTTAGACCTGTGGTGTCTCCGAGGAGGGCTGTCAACAGTAGCAGGCCATCATTGTTCTGGTTGACAGTGAAAGCGGCGACGGGAGTACTCCAAAGGGTGGAGGTGGCCGCGATCGCAACAGCGCCAGCGAAAAAAGATGTTTTGGTAGTGACGTGCATAAAGCAGGAAAAAAGCAGTTTACAAGAGACTGGGGCGGTAGGGAGCACCGGGGAGATCGCCCCCTCATAACAGGTCTAGACCCCTTTCTCAGCTCCAAGTTCCGTTGCATCGCGATCCGGCATGAATTTTGAACCAGCATTTCGTGGGTTTTCTCGCTAGCGGAGACGCTGCGCGATGGCCCCAATGGGCCAGTTTGTGACTATCGCGGCTCACCCCACGCGACGACGGTCTTCAGAAATTAAAATCGCGGATAATGGAACCCAAGATTTTTACGATGGACCCGATGCCGCTGTGGCCTTTATTTCTCTCCCTCAAACGCCCCATTTTTGGTTAGTGAATGGCCGCATTCCCCAGTCCCTCCTGGCGACCCCTGTAGCCCACTGCCCGGTAATTCCAGAACTGGCGGCATTCCCCTTTGCAGAGAATTTAGTGGCTGCCGATGTGGAAATTCGCGACGGCTACATTACCGCCATTGCGCCCCCCCAGACCGGGCCAAAGACCGTCCCAGAGACCGTCCCCCAAGTGGATATGCAGCAGGGGCTGATCTGGCCCTGCTTTGTGGATATCCATACCCACCTAGATAAAGGACAAAGCTGGAATCGGGTTCCCAACCCCGATGGCACCTTCGCCAGCGCCCTAGATGTCGTGCAAGGGGATGCTGAGAAATACTGGGATAGGGAGGATCTCTATCGCCGTATGGACTTCAGCCTGCACTGTAGCTATGCCCACGGCACCCAGGCGCTGCGCACCCACTTCGATGCCTTTGGCTCCATGGCGGCCACCGCCCTAGAGGTGATCCACACCCTGCGCCAGGAATGGTCAGGACGGCTAAACCTGCAAGCGGCCTCCCTTGTTTCCCTAGATTATTACCTGACCCCAGCGGGGACAGCCCTCGCGGATCAGGTGGCTGCTGCTGGCGCAATTCTCGGTGGGGTAGCCTATACCAACCCTGACCTCATAGCCCAGGTAGATCGGGTCTTTGCCCTAGCGGCAGAACGGGGACTCGACCTAGATTTCCATGTGGACGAAAGCCTGAATCCTGAAGACCAATGTCTGAGGGCTGTGGCCCAGGCTAAGCTGCGCCATGGGTTTGCTGGGCGTGTAGTGTGCGACCACTGTTGTTCCCTCTCGGTGCAGTCGCCGGAGGTGATGGGGGAAACCCTGAAGTGGGTGCGGGAAGCCCAGATCGGTATTATTAGCTTGCCCCTATGTAACCTATACCTCCAGGATCGCCAGCCCAACAGAATGCCGCGCTATCGCGGCGTGACGGTGCTCCATGAGCTAAAGCAATGGGGAATTCCAGTTGCGATCGCAAGTGATAACTGCCGCGATCCCTTCTATGCCTACGGGGATCTAGACGGGCTAGAGGTGTTTACCCAAGCCACCCGCATCGGCCAGTTGGATCGCCCCATCGCCGACTGGGCACGCACCGTTACCAGCACCCCCGCCGATCTCATGGGTCTGCCCCAGGCAGGACGCATTGGCCTCGGGCAATCGGCAGACTTGGTACTCTTCAAGGCCCGGACCTTTAATGAGCTGCTGTCTCGGCCCCAAGCCGATCGGGTGGTAATACGCCAGGGCCGAAGCATCGACACCACCCTACCGGACTATCGGGAGCTGGATGACTTGGTAGGTATCGCCTAGCACCGCCTTCGGCCATGGGACTTATTCTGTTTACAGAAGCGCGTCACAGAACCGCATTTGGCGTTACACTCATGGCACCTTTTGGGTTCGAGAGTCGGGTTTTTGCCGTCTGCGACCCGTTTTTTTTGAGCCTCTCCCCACTCCTGAATACGTCCTCCTCAATGTTTGAATGTTAACCAGCGTTGACCGACTGCTTTTTGTCCGTGGCGTTCCCATTTTCAAAGAACTGCGGGACGATTTCTTGGTGCGGCTGGCCTCCATTATGGATGAGCTGTCCTTCCCCAATAATCACACCATCTTTACAGAAGGGCAGGAGGGGCGGGCGCTCTACATTGTGGTGTCGGGGCGGGTGCGGGTCCACCTGCGCGGGCAGGAACTGGCCCAGCTAGAGACAGGTACCTGTTTTGGGGAAATGTCCCTCTTTGATGCAGAGCCGCGATCGGCTTCGGTGACGACGCTGGAGTCTTGCGACTGTCTGATGCTGACCCAACAGCAGCTCTACGAGGCCATTGATGAAACCCCTGGCATTGCGGTCAATATCATTCGACTCCTCTCTCGCCGCATCCGTGAGTTGAATGACGAACTCAATGAAAAACAGCAGGAACTTAAGGATTTAACCCGGCAGCAGAATCTCGCCTACGCCCCCGATCCCCAGTTTGTTCCCCAGGAGGTGGTTCCCCGTCCGGTGGCGGAGGAGTCTCTGTACGGTTTTGACCACAACAACGGCTTCCCCTACAGCACTCTGGCTCAATAACGGAGCTTCGCTGTAAGCGCAAAGCCCTGATCTGACTACGTTGCAGCCGGTGCCCTCATCCCCCAACCCCTTGTATCTTATGGGCAGGGTGATAGACCGACACCCCTTAGAGGGTGTTTGAGAAATCGAAGCGGGTATCGAATTAGGCCAATCGGCGCACCATAATACGGATCATGGCCAGATAGATAAAGGTCTCACTGGTCTGGGTCAAGCGTTCATAATCCTTGCTCAAGCGTCGGTAGCGGTTCCACCAGCCAAAAGTACGTTCTACCTTCCAACGCTGAGGGACAGGGACAAATTCCTTGCGCTCCGTGGGGCGTAAGGTCACCCAAATCACCCAGTCCAGCACATCAATGCCCCAGCGATAGAGGGGGTTACCGTCATAACCGCCATCGGCCCACACCGTGATCACCCGAGAGACCCTCTGCCCCATTGCCTTAACGTTTGCCAGCACTTGTTTGGCCCCATCGCGTTCACCGACATTGGCCGCAGTGATCAGCACCCGTAACACCAAACCCAGGGTATCGACGACTAGGTGACGCTTGCGACCCTTGATGTGCTTGGCCCCGTCATAGCCCACATCCTCATGCGTAAAGTTAGCCGTTTTCACGCTTTGACTATCGATGATCAACTCTGAGGGGCTTTCGGCACGACCCGCAGCCAAACGGGTCAGGACATAGAACTCGTCATGAATCCTCTGCCAGGTGCCGTCTTTTTTCCAGCGACGGAAGTAGGTGTAAACCGTTTGCCAGGGGGGGAAGTCTCCTGGTAGACCGTGCCAGGTGCACCCTTCGCACAGCACGTAGAAGTATAGTGGACCCCAAAAACTGGACAGGTAGCTAAGCTCTGAGACTCCCCGAAAAATGATAGGAGTATCCCATGAGTAAAAAGCGCCGACAGTACAGTCCTCAGTTCAAGTCAAAAGTGGCCCTCGAAGCCATCCAGGGTGTGAAGACCGTGCCAGAGCTCTCCAGCCAGCACAGTGTTCATCCGAGCCTGATCAACCAGTGGAAACGGCATCTCGTGGAGAGTGCGAGCGGTTTGTTTGAGATGGGACAGGCCTCTAAAACGGCTGAAGCAGACAGCCAAGCGAAAATCAATGAACTCTACCGTCAGATCGGTAAATTGACGGTAGAACGGGATTTTTTAGCCGAGCGCTCAGCACAACTGGGCTTGAGCAGCGAAAGACCCTGGTAGATGGGAATCACCCCCAGTTGAGCTTGGTGCGCCAATGCCAGCTCCTGGGTGTGAACCGTTCGACGCTGTATTACCGGCCCAAAGCAATAGAGGCGACAGAGCTGGCATTGCTCAGACGCCTGGATGAGCTTTATCTGGAAACGCCAGTGTATGGCAGTCGTCGCATGACCGCCCATCTGCGCCGAGAGGGCTATGAGGTGAATCGCAAGCGAGTTCAGCGACTGATGCAGCAGTTGGGCTTACAGGCCATCTACCCCAAGCCCAAACTGACTCAAGTGAACCCAGAGCACAAGGTCTATCCTTATCTGCTACGAGGGGTGTCTATCACTGAGGTAGATCAAGTCTGGAGTACCGACATCACCTACTTGCCGGTGCTCAAAGGCCATTTTTACCGGGTGGCGATGATGGATTGGTTCAGCCGCAAGGTATTGAGCTGGCGTATCTCCAACACGATGGATGTTCAGTTCTGCCTTGATGCCCTCGAAGAAGCCTTGGAGAGCTATGGCCACCCAGAGGTCTTCAACTCCGATCAGGGGTCTCAGTTTACCGCCAAGGCATTTACCAGCCAGGTGCTAACGAGCGGCGCAAAAGTGAGCATGGATGGTCGGGGAAGATGTCACGACAACATTTTCATTGAGCGCTTGTGGCGGTCTTTGAAGTATGAGCTGATCTACCTCAAAGCTTTTGAGGACGGGACTCATCTTAATCAGGAGGTGAAAGCATGGTTTGATTGATACAATCAGAACCGACTGCATCAGTCATTGAATTACACCACCCCGGATGAGGTTTATTTCCAAGCCGGATGAACCAGGTGAAATTCTTCAATTGCAGCCATGACCCAGGAAGAATTCAGAGCTTAGTTTCCTGATATATCTGCCCGAACCATTGGGTCCACTTCAGAGCTGTACCTCATCCATTAGGGAACCGCTATATATTTAACCCCAACCCAACTCCAGGGTTGCGGTCACCTGTCAATCATTAATTGACGGACCCCTATGCAATCCCTCGATCGCAAGCTACTTCGAGACCTGCTGACCCTGCGGGGGCAGGTGATTGCCATTGTGCTGATTGTGGCTTGCGGCATTGCCAGCTTGGTGACGATGATGAGCACCTATAACTCCCTGGTGCTATCCCAGCAGGCGTACTACAGCGAATACCGCTTTGCTGATGTGTTTGCGCCGCTGAACCGGGCTCCCAATGGCCTGCTGGAGCAGATTCGGGAAATTCCGGGGGTGGGGCAGGTGCGATCGCGGGTTGTGGAAACCGTCACCCTGGATGTGCCGGGATTAGATGACCCCGCCACGGGACGGCTGGTGTCCATTCCCGAACAGCAGCAGCCCATGTTGAATGATCTGTTCCTGCGATCGGGGCGTTACATCCAGCCCGGTCGGTTGGATGAGGTGATCGCCAGCGATGCCTTTGTGACGGCGAACCAGTTGGCCCTGGGGGATAGCATCAGCGCCGTGATCAATGGTCGCTGGCAGCGGCTGCGGATTGTCGGTACCGCCCTGTCGCCGGAATACATTTACGAAATCAGCGGCACGGAACTGCTGCCGGATAATCGCCGCTTTGGGGTGCTGTGGATGGGGCGCAACGCCCTCGCCACCGCCTTTGACCTGGATGGAGCCTTTAATGATGTCACCCTCACCCTCACTCCCGGCGCACGGGAGGCGGAGGTGCTATTTCGCCTAGATCAACTGCTAGAGCCCTACGGTGGCCTGGGAGCCTACGGTCGGGAAAATCAAATTTCCCACCGCTTTTTAGAAGATGATCTGGTGGGCTTGCAGGTGATGGCGCTGATTTTACCCGTGATTTTTCTGGGCATCGCCGCCTTTTTGCTGAACATGGTGCTGGCCCGCCTGATCAGCACCCAGCGAGATCAGGTGGCGGTGCTCAAAGCCTTTGGCTACACCAACGGGGAAGTGGGGCTGCATTTCCTCAAGCTGGTGGTCATCGTTGTCGGGCTGGGGGCCACGGCGGGGATTGGCCTGGGGCGCTGGCTGGGGGCCAACTTTACCCAGTTCTACACCCAGTACTACCAGTTCCCTGACGTGCAATATCAGGCGGGCATCGGCTTGATGTTGGCGGCGGTGGGGGTGAGTATGGCGGCGGCTCTGACCGGAGCCTTCAAATCCGTGGCGGCGGTGGTGGCGCTGCCCCCGGCGGAGGCCATGCGCCCAGAACCCCCCGCCAGTTTCAATCCCACCCTGATCGAGCGGTTGGGATGGCAACGGTTCCTGTCCCCCGTGGGTCGGATCATTCTGCGGAATCTGGAGCGTCGCCCCTGGCAGGCGGCTCTGTCCATTTTCGGCATTTCCCTGGCGGTGTCGATTCTGGTGGTGGGGGGATATTTCAGCGACGGCATTAACCACATCATCACCGTCCAGTTTCACGTCGTTCAGCGGGAGGATATGACGCTGACCTTTAACCGACCCCTGCCCGGTCGAGTGCGCTATGACCTGGCTCACCTGCCGGGGGTGCAGCGGGTGGAGCCCTTTCGCACTGTGCCGGTACGGTTGCGCTATGGCCATCGCAGCCATCTGGGGGCGATCACGGGGTTGGGGGAGCCCAGTACCCTGCGTCGTTTGATTAACGCCCAGCTCCAGGCCGTACCCCTGCCCGCCGATGGGCTGCTGATCAATACGAAACTGGCGGAAATGCTGCACGTTGCGGTGGGCGATCGCGTCACCGTAGAAGTGCTGGAGGGAGCCCGCCCCACCCGCCAGGTGGTGGTGACGGCCCTGGTGGATGAGCTGGTGGGGATCGCCACCTATATGAATGTGGAGGCGCTGAATCGGTTGATGCAGGAGGGGCCAACCTATTCTGGAGCCTACCTGTTAGTAGATCCCCAGTTCATCCAGCCGTTGTACCAACAGTTGAAGCAAACCCCGGCGGTGGCGGGGGTGGCTCAGCGGGAAACGGCCCTGTCCCAGTTTGAGGACACCATTGCCGCCACCTCAGGAGCGATGAATTTTGTCCTACTCCTATTTGCCTGCATCATTTCCGTCGGGGTGATCTACAACGCGGCTCGCATTGCCCTGTCGGAGCGCAGTCGAGAACTGGCCACGCTACGGATCATCGGCTTCACCCAGGGGGAGATTGCGGTGATTCTCCTGGGTGAACAGGCCGTCCTCACCCTTGTCGCCGTTCCCCTGGGCTGGCTCTTGGGCTTTGGCCTCTCCTGGTCCCTAAACCAATCTCCGGCCCAGAATACCGAGTTGTTTCGGGTCCCCTTTGTGATTAATCCCACCAGCTATCTGTTTGCGCTGCTGGTAACTGCGATCGCGGCCCTTGGCTCTGGCCTGCTCATTGGTCGCCAGCTCTGGCAGTTGGACTTGATTGCGGTGTTGAAGACGAGGGAGTGAGGGAGTGGGGGAGTGGGGGAGTG
>NZ_KI913949.1:2679518-2795415 GCF_000332095.2 Leptolyngbya sp. PCC 6406
TCTCTATGGCCAACGATGGCTCTATGCCATGGACTTATGGGCCGATTGGGCGCTCAAGCTGGTGGCCCTTAAACCCCATAAACACCGCTATTTTCAGCGAGGTTTTCACGCTCTATCCCTTATCCAGCAAGCTCTCTAGGGGGGTTGTCACCCTGTAAGCAAAATAGCATGATCTTCTAATTTTCTCTTTAATTCACGGCAATCTTCTTGATCGCGATCGCACAGAACTAAAATCCGCCAATCACTGGGGATCCAAGATCGATATCCTTTTAACCGCTGAGGCAGCTTTTTAATTAGGTCAGCCTTACCTTGAAATGAGCGAATCTTAAAATCAACGCCCTCAGGTAAAACTTTTGGCAAAAGATTGTAGAGTGCTACCTCCGCAGAATATTCTTCAACCAAGACTTCGAGATGTGTAAACATATCAAGCTTTGAATACTGACAATTTATCTAGGGCTGCCTTGATGTCTTAGGGGATCGCCAAACTCGAAGTAGTTTTCCATCCATAGGTTGCCAAGGGTTGCTCCCTCAGCGATAAATTCTGGAATTCCCCTCATATCTGCCGCCCGCTTAGCTTGAGTAAAGCCTTGTTCATTGCGATACAGTACCCATAACTCTTCTGGGCGTAGGGCATCGACGAAATAGGGGGAATGGGTAGTTACCATCAGTTGGCTTTGACCCGATGCAGTTCGGCATTCTTCTGCAAGTTTTGGCAACAAACGAGGATGCAAATGATTTTCCGGTTCCTCAATGCCAATTAACTGGGGCGGATCTGGGTCATAGAGAACCATTAAATACGCCAGCATCTTCAGGGTACCGTCCGAAGCAAACTTCGCTAGGATAGGTTGCTCAAAAGGTGCATCCTTGACCTGCAAGAGTAACCGTCCATCTTGCATCATCTCCGCTCCCACACTCTCTAGACGAGGAATTCTCTGGGTCAGAGTATTCAAAATCTGATCAAGGCGATCAGGGTACTGCTCTTTCAAATATTGAATAACATTAGGTAAGTTATCTCCGGTTTCAGATAAGCGTTCTTGAGGGCCTGCTTCGGGGGTTCCACGGGCATGATCGGCGGAGAGATAGGATAGGTACCACCCACTGATAAAGCGCCGCAAGGCGCTAACTCGAGGGTTACTGGCAAACTGTCCTAATGTATTGACGGCTAGGATATCGGGGGAGTCTAACTCCTGCGGAATGCGTTCATCTTGCATTTCAGGCACATCACCGCTAATAACTTCACCAATACCTTCTTTGAAATTTATGAACTTTAAGGGCTTTCCAGTTTGTCCCCTCCGCCACTGCAAAGATTCTTCTGCAACGTAGGGTCCACGGGAGCCTTCAGCGATCGCCAAGTAGTAAGTAATAACGGGCTCACTCGGCTGTTCTCGATACTTCAGCTTGAATGAAATTGGCCCTTCTACTCCTCGAGTGCGTAATTCTCTAAACCTGCCTCTTTTATCCCAAGCTCGACGCAGTCCCAATTGAAAGCATTCAGACAAAAAGGCGAATACGTCAAAAATGGTCGATTTTCCACTGCCATTCGGCCCAAGGAAAACTGTAAGGGGGGTGATATTTCTAAGGTCAAGATCACATAAAGCGCGATAGTTCTTGACTTTTAATTGCTCAATACGAGGAATTTGGGGCCTGGGCATAGATCCTGAGGAAAGATGTTTTCAGAGATATTGATGGTTTCAGGAATATTTTAGGTCGCCTCTCCGTGGAGTTCAGCAAAACCGTTGCTATTTTCTTTGGCTTTGATGGTTACTTTAGTGTACCTGGAGCCAGCCGCAGAGTTGGCCGACGGTGAGGTTTAGGGCGTTGGCGAAAACGGGGACGGGCAGGATGTCTTCGGGAGATTCCAGGGAGGTGAGGCGTTTGTCGGGGTCGTAGATTTGCACGAGACGTTCGCCGGGGTCGATGAGCCAGCCGAGCTGGCAGCCGTGATTGAGGCAGTGGAGGATGTTACTGGCAACGCGGGTGGAGGATTGTTCGGGGCTGAGGATTTCGATGGTCCAGTCGGGTTGGGCATTGAAGGTGTTGGCGATGCTGCCGTCTTCATTGACGGGGAGGCGTGCCCACTGGAAGATGGCGATATCGGGCACGATAGAGCGTCCGCCACATGACCAGCACTAACCCTTCCCACTCCACCCCGATCGCAGAAAAACGGCGATCGCGCCTCTCCCGTAAGTGGCTCTACGGACTCGCTGGAGCCGGAGTCCTCGGACTGATTCTCTACAGCCTGCGACCCCAGCCTACCGCCGTGGACTTGGCTGCGGTGACGCGGGGAGAACTCCAGGTCACCATTGACGCGGAGGGGAAAACCCGCGTGCAAGATCGCTTCGTCATCGCTGCGCCTGTCGCGGGGGAACTGCGGCGGATTTCCCTCACCGAGGGGGATCGGGTAGAGGCAGGGATCATCGTGGCCCAGCTCGATCCCTTACCGCTCAATAGCCAGGTGGCTGCGACCCAGGCGCAAATCCGCGCGCTTCAGGCGGAGATGACCGGGGTGGATACCCAGCGAACCAAACCCGCTGCCCTGAATCAGGCCCAGACCCGGATCCAGGCTGCCCGCGCTGCCCGCCAGCAGGCCCAAGCTCAGGTGAATCAGGCGGAATCTGTCCTGGCCCAGGCGGAACGGGAGCGCGATCGCATGGCGGATCTCTACGCCGCCGGAGCCATTTCCCAACAGGAGCTGGAAACTGCCCAGCTTGCCGCCACCCAGCGCCGCCAAGAACTGACCACTGTTCGGGAGCAGGTCACCGTGGCCCAGGCCGATATTCAATCGGCCCAGGATACTCTGACGGTGTTGACGGCGGAACAGCAGGATCCCGACTATCTGCTGGAGGTGTACCAGGCCCAGATAGCCAGCCTAGAGGCGGAGCTGGCGACCCTCAGCGCCGATGCCCAGAACACCGCGATCGCGGCTCCCTCCGCCGGACAAGTGCTGAAGGTTCTAGAATCCAGCGCCCGCCACGTCACCCCCGGCACCCCACTGTTGGAACTGGGCAACGCCAACCGACTGGAATTGGTTATCGATATTCTCTCCATCGATGCCCTGCGGGTGTCCCCCGGCGACCCGATCCAGGTGAACCGCTGGGGCGGGGAAGGCACCCTCAGCGCCACCGTGCGCCAGGTAGAACCCGCCGCCTTCACTGAAACCTCCGCCCTAGGAGTAGATGAACAACGGGTGAATGTGATTGCCGACTTCACCGGAACGCCCCCCGCCCTGGGAGATGGCTACCGCGTAGATGCCCAGATCATTGTTTGGCGGTCAGCGGATGCCCTGCAAGTGCCCGTCAGCGCCCTATTCCGCTGCGATACCGACTGGTGTACCTTCGTGGCAGAAAATGGCCGCGCCCAACAGCGCCAAGTAGAACTCGGCCCCCGCAGTGACTTTGCCGCTGTGGTGGAGGCAGGACTAGAGGAAGGGGATCAGGTGATCCTCTACCCCGGCGACCAGATTGACTCTGGGGTCCGGGTGCGGGGGCGACGGTGAAGCCAGTCCTTGGGGGGGCGGGCTCCGTGGAGTAGGGCGTAGAAGCAGGGGATGATGAACAGGGTCATCAGGGTCGCAAGGGAAAGGCCGGAGAAAACTACAATCCCCATGGGCTGGAGAAATTCTGACCCTTCTCCCAGGCCCAGAGCCAGGGGAAAGAGCCCCAGCACCGTCGTCACCGTTGTCATCAAAATCGGTCGCAGCCGTTGGGGAGCCGCCAAAATCATGGCCCGCGTCGGGTCACAGCCAATGCGATCGCGGATTTGATTGGCCAGTTCCACCAGAATGATGGCATTGTTCACGACGATACCCACCAGCAGCACTGCCCCCACGATCACCGTTGCGCCGATGGCGGTCTGGGTGACAAACAGCCCCAAAATTCCCCCTGCCAAGGCCAGGGGCACCGTCAGCATGATCACCAGCGGGTCGATGAGGGAGTTGTACTGTACCGCCATCACGGTAAAGACTAGGAACGCCGCAAGACCACCCAAAATGACGACGGCCCCCTGAATTTCCTGGTTACTGCGGGCGCTGTAGCTGGGGAGGCGGCTCACCCCCTCCGGCAGGGTCAGGTCCGCCAAAATGGTATCCGCCTCCGTGAGGGCATCCCCCAAACTAGCGCCCTCCCCCAGACTCCCTTCGATGATGAACACCTGGCGTTGGTCGATGCGCTTGATTTCCCCCGGTGCTTGCCCATCTTCGATGCGGACTACATCCCCCAATCGCACGGGTTGGCCGCTCTGGGTAAAGAGGGGCAATGTGGCCAGGTCCGCTGGGTTCCGCACTAGGGTATCGGGGGTTCGTACCCGCACATTCACTAGGCGATCGCCCCGCTGCAATTGGGTTGCGATCGCACCACCTAATAAGGTCTGGACTGTGGTGCCTAGATCCCGAGCAGAGAGGTTGAGGTCCGCCGCCCGTTCCCAATCAGGACGAATTTGAATTTCAGGCTGGGGAGGGCCAGCATCGGGCAGGTAGGTGGCGAGGGTCGCTTGTTCCCGAAATGCCGCCAGAATTTGTTCCCCCGCCGCCTCTAGGCGACCGGTATCGCTGCCTTCAAGCACAATATCCACATCTGCCCGCACCGGAGAGTTGTTCAAGGTTAGACCCCGGACGCCACCGGGGGAAACCCGCATTCGGGTTTGAACCAGATTGAGCTGGTTGAGGCTGGCGTTGAGGCGATCGGCAAAGGCCGCCACATTGGTCCCCGGTTTCAGGGTAATGGTGCTGGATCCTCGCAGAGCATTTTCGCTGACGTTGGCTCCAAACAGCGCCCCACCGGAGGTACTAAAGGCAAACTCCGTCTCCGGTTGCTCCAGAATCAGGGCATCCACCGCCCGCATCACCGTCTGGTTTTCCGCCAGGGTGGTACCGGGGGGAAACTGCACCCGCAGGTTGGCCTGTCCAGTACTAATCCGGGGCAGAATTTCCTGGGGAATGCCCTGCACCATAGCGAGGCTAGTACCCCCCAGGACGAGAAATGCGATCGCAACCACAACCAAGGGCCGCCCCAGCACCCACTGCAACAATTGCCCATAGCGCTGGGTGACCCCCTGAAGCCGCTGATCAAACTGGCGAATGGGCCAAAACTGTTTCAACCCACTGGTGCCGGGAATGGCCAGTAGGCGGGAAGCCAGGGTCGGCACCACCGTCAGCGCCACTACTAGGGAGGCTGCCACGGCGAAGCTAATGGTCAAAATCAACTCATTAAAGAGCAGGGCAATAAAGCCCCCAATCAGCAAAAAGGGCAACACCACCACCAAGTTGGTAATGGTAGAAGCCAAGAGGGCCGACTCCAACTCCTGGCTGCTGACAACGGCCTGATCAATCATCTGGGCCTGGGAAATGGGGTGTTCCTCACCTGCGCCATTGCCATTTCCATTGCCGTTCCCATTTCCATTGCCGTTGCCATTCCCATTGCCATCGCTGCCCGCTACCCCATAGCGGCTGAGGGATTCCGCCCCCTTAGCAATGTTCTCCAGCATGACGATGGAGTTGTCTACCACGATGCCCACCCCCAGAGCCAAGCCCCCCAGGCTGAACACGTTCAATGACAGGCCAAAAACCCCAATCAGCAGGATTGCCACCAGCACCGCCAGGGGAATCGCCACCACAATGATCAGGGTTTGGCGCAGAGATCCCAGAAAGAGCATAACTGCGATCGCGGCCAGCCCCGCCCCGGTCAGCCCCGCCGAAGAGACATTACGAATGGAATTTTGAATAAAGACCGACTCATCCAAAGTGACATTCAGGAGCAGATCCTCTGGGATAATGCCCGATTGCCGCAGTTCTTCTAGCCGCTGCTCAACCCCCTGCACCACCTCAATACTGTTAGCATCCGCCTGCTTTTGCACACTTACCTTGACCGCAGACTCCCCATTCAGGGTCACAAAAATCCGCTGTTCTTCGGTGCCATCCACAACATCGGCAAAGTCCCGCAGGTACACCTGCTGCCCCGTCCCATTACCGACAGGAAAAATCAGATTGCGCAGTTCATCAGCACTTTGAAACCGTCCCGTAATCCGGGTCAAGGGTTCGCCATCGTCCCCCTGGATGCGTCCACCAGAAGTATCTTGATTGCGATCGCTGAGGGCCGAGACCACATCGGTTAAGCCCAGACCCAACCGCTGGAGGCGTATGGGGTCTAGATCAACCCGGACCTCCTCCTGCGCCCCCCCCGACACGTCCACACTGGCCACTCCCGCCACCGTGCCTAAACTACGAGCCAATTGTTCATCGGCAAACACCCGCAGCGCACTCCCCGGCAAAGAAGGCGAGGTGAGCGCCATCTCATAGACGGGCAGTTGGGACGGATCAAATTTAAATAGCCGGGGCTGGCCAATGCTATCGGGCAAACTCGCCCGCGCTCGGTTCAGGGTGGCGGTAGCATCGTTCAGAGCTTGATCAATATCGCCCCCCGGCTGGAAATACAAATCCAAGCTGATCTGCCCCTCCCGCGTGGTGGACACCACCTGGGTCACCCCCTCCGTCGCCGCCAGCGCCTGCTCTAGAGGACGGGTCACCTCATCGATCGCCACCTCTGGCGACACCCCCGGCGCATCCGCCCGCACCCCAATCCGGGGATAGGTAATGGAGGGCAGCAAGTCTACCGGGAGGCGCACGACGAAGAAGACACCGACGATAATCACCGCCAGGGCCAACATCAGAGTGCCGATGTGGCGACGGATGGAAATAGTGCTGATGGAGGATGGTGGGGTGGTCATGGGGGTGGGGGTGTGTGAGGGTGATGGGGTGATGGGGTGATGGGGTGGGGTGATAGGTGACAGGTTCTAGGAATTTTGAGTTTTGAATTTTGAATTTTGAATTGAATTACCTGTAGGGGCGCGGTTTCCGCGCCCAATGCAGGATGCCGGTTCTGTGTTCAATTAAGTTTGTTTCTGGTGCCCTGGCTCTGCCTGGGTACCTCTGCCGGAGGCTCTGCCTCCCCTGTGTTCCGTAGGGGCAATCCCTTGTGGTTGCCCTTTTTGCTGGATGATTAGGATGCTTGCCCGGTGGGCGGGTGACCGATATTGGGTTAGAGGGGTGGTCCTGGGGGCGGACAGGATCAGGGAATTGCCTACTGGGGGTCTGACAATATGCTCAGGCGCACGGTTTGTCCATCTTCTAGGGGACGATCGCTGCGGACCACCACCTGTTCACCGGGGTTGAGCCCTGACAGGATGGCTACTTGACCATTGCTGCGATCGCCGAGTTCTACCGAACGGGCTACCACCTTGGGGGCATCGCTGTCCCGGTCTTGAACCACGAAGAGGGTGGGCGGTTCTCCTTGGAGCGCTTCCGTGGGTACCACGACGGCATCCGAGCGCTGACCGAGAAATCGTAGCCGTGCTAACAGGCCGCTGCCGATGCGGCCCTGGGGATTGGGAATGGTTACCTCCACTGGCAGCAGACGGGAGGTGGTGTCGGCTACGGGGGTGATGCGGGTGACTTGGCCCGTGGCAGTGAGGTCGGGAAAGGCGTCTAGGCGCACCTCCACGGGTTGTCCCCGGCTGATGCTGCTCAGGTTCAACTCCGACACCTCGACGGTGATCTTGATGGTGCTGAGGTCGCCGATTTGCAGGAGTTCTGCCCCAGTCTGGGCAAAGTCACCGGGCTCCACCAATCGCCCCAGGACAATGCCGGAGAGGGGCGATCGCACCGTGGCGAAGGCTAGCCGCTCCTGGGACTGGGCGACCACCGCCCGCTGGGAATCTACGCGCCCTCGGGTGGCATTCACCGCCTGTTGCCGGGTCCGCACTTGTTCCTGGGCTGATTGCAATGCTTTCTGGGCCGTATTTAGCACCAGTTGGGCCTGCTCTGCATCCTGTAAGGACACTGCTCCGGCGTCAGCAAGTTGCCGCAGGCGATTGGCTTCAATGCGGGCCTGCTCCACCTGGAGTTGGGCTTGGTCTACGGCGGTTTGGGCATCGCTGACCCCCGTCTGGGCTTGAGCCACCTCCGCCTGACGGGCAGCGAGTTCGGCCTGGGACTGATTGACCCCCACTGTCAGCAGGTTGGGATCCAGACGGGCCAAGACCTCCCCGGACCCCACCGCATCCCCAGCGTCGGCGAATAGGTCAATCACCTGACCCTCCACTTGGGCGCGGAGAGTGACAGATTGGGCCGGACGGGTTGTTCCGGTATATTCCAGGGCATCCTCCACGGAGCCTGTCGTCACCACCTGAGTCTCGACAGCGACGGGCTGGTCGTCGCCCCGTTCTCGGGGACCAGATTGGGCCACACTCTGGGGCATCCAGCTACAGCCGCTGCCCAGGGCTCCAACCATGAGAGCGGTGCCCAGTAGGCGGGGCAACATCTTACGGGGGGAATTTATGGCTTGAAGCACCATCGTTCTCCTGGAACACTCCATATATTTCGGATATCGAGGCAGTTCAGTCAGTTATTCAGAGGTAAAAGTAGAACAAGGCTGGGGCCGGGTTTTTCTGCATTCAAAGAAAAACGATGGGCGCGGTCCCTAACAACTTAACAAATGCTTCACAATTTTTCGGGTAAATCTATCAAAACTCTAGACTGCAATTTATCGAACATCCTGGAAACGCCACAAGTATAGGCAGATCAATCCATGGCAAAACTCCCTCCCAAGGACTATATCCAGGCGGTGGATGTCCCCAAATCGGTGACCCTAGGCGCTATTGGCATCGTCCGATCGCCCTACACCGAGCGTCACGGCACTCCCCGCCAGTCCCAACTCCAAGCGGCCCCGGCGGATTATGAACCCGCGATCGCACATATTGAGCTATTCCCTGAGGTGATTCCCCCGGAGGCCCTGAAGGATCTGGAGGGCTTTGAATACCTGTGGCTGATCACCTGGCTGCATTTGAACCAGCATTGGAATCCGACAGTGATGCCGCCCCGTGGTCCCCGCGTGCGCCGGGGCACCCTAGCCACCCGCGCCCCCCATCGTCCTAACCCCATTGGCCTCAGCGCCACCCGTCTGCTGAACGTACAGGGATTAACCCTGACAGTGGCAGGGATTGACCTCCTGGATCAAACCCCGGTGCTGGATATCAAGCCCTATGTACCCTACTGCGACGCCTTTCCCCAAGCCCGCAGCGGCTATGTGGGGGCGGTGGAACAGGCGGGTGGCCACGAGCCCGATGTATTTGGCCTTCAGGGCCATCCCCTGGCTCCGCCGCGATCCTCTGGAACTGGGGATTTGCCGGCCCCAACTGGCCCAGCCAGCGCCTAAAGTAAAACTAGGGCGTGTGGACAATCAACGGCGAAATCTTTACCGGGCAGGCATGACCACGCCCGCTTTATTGAATCGAGCTAGGGGCTGTAACCGTTTTGCCATCAGGAGTCTAGCTTTCATTAGCCCCTATCCCTGTGCCGCCTATTGCTGATGATCCTTGAGGAACCATGCTGGACCAATCGCTACAATTTCTGACCCCGGAGGAATCCGCCGCTGTGGATCGGGCGCTGATGACCACCCCCGAGAAATTTCTGACCCGTCTGACGATCTCCACCGCCAAACTACTCAAGGCGATCGCCCAAGATCTCGGTACGCCGATTGAAGCCCTAACGCCTGAACAGATCATTGCCTGGTTTGAAGCAGATGCAAAACGAAAGCAGGAGCAAGGGGTAAATGCATCGGTCCTTAAGTGGCAAGCTCCAGAACTGGAGGATCTCACCGGCCACCCCTAGGGGGTGGGCGAAATCCTACTGAGTAGGCCAGCCGAGGGGGAGACTTGCCAAAGAGGAATGGCCAAAGAGGAATGGCCAAAGAGGAATGGCCAGTCACCTGGAACTACCCAAGCATAAAGCACGGCTAACCTGGCCAGACACGAGAAGCTTCCCGAGACGGGTGCCCCTCCCGTATTGGGCACTCTAGGGCCAGTAATCAACTCCGGGGGCATCATGTCTTTTGCCAGCAGCGTTCGCCACTTCCAGACCTTGGTCCTCTCCTTCCACGGCATGGTGGTGATTGAAACCGTGGAAGAAGAGCGGGTGCAGACGCTGATTAATGCTGCCGTCAACGATCTGCAGATGGCGGTCTTTGAATGGAGTGTGGCCTCAGGTCTGACCCGGTCCCAGGGCAACCTGCATAACCGTTGGAGCAACGAATACACCCCACCGGGAATACAACAGCCTCAGTTGATTGAGGGGACTTGTGAGCCCCTAGAGGTACTGCGCCACATTCAGTCCATGGGCTATCAGGCTATCTACTGGCTTAAGGATTTTGCCTGCCATCTAGAGAATCCCATCATTGCCCGCCAGTTACGAGAGCTGCTGCACCAGTTTTCCCACAACCGTTCCACCCTGGTATTGACGGGGCACAACATCTCCCTTCCGGCAGATATTGCCCAAGAGGTGGTGTACTTTGACCTGAAGTTACCGGAACCGGATGAACTGTACCAGGCCATTACCGAAGTTCTGAAATCTCTTAAGGGCCGAGTCAAGGTGGAAATTCACCCCGAGGGTATCAATGCCTTGGTGAAGGCGATGCGGGGAATGACGCTACAACAGGCCCGCAAGGTGATCGCCTACGCTGCCCTCGACGACGGCAAACTCAGTCCCGACGATGTCAAGCGGGTGCTAGAGCGGAAGATCCAGGTGCTCCATGAGGAGGGGTTACTGGACTATATTCCCCCAGAGATGAACCCGGCCCAACTGGGGGGATTTAACGGCCTCAAGGCTTGGCTGACGCGGGCACGGATGGGATTTAGTGCCCAGGCGCGGGCCTTTAATCTGCCCACCCCTCGGGGCATTTTGATCGTGGGTATCCAGGGATGTGGTAAGTCTCTAGCCGCAAAAACCATTGCCCGAGAATGGTCGATGCCGTTGCTGAAGTTAGATGCAGGGCGTCTTTACGACAAGTACATTGGCGAATCGGAGAAAAACTTTCGGCGAGCGGTAACCCTGGCGGAAACTATGGCTCCAGCAATACTGTGGATCGACGAGATTGAGAAAAGTATGGGCCAATCTGATAGCGATAGTGACGGGGGGCTCAGCCGCCGTCTCTTTGGCTCTTTTCTCACTTGGCTTCAAGAGAAGTCGGAGGAGGTATTTGTAGTGGCGACTGCCAATGATCTGTCCCGTATTCCCCCAGAACTGCTGCGAAAGGGACGTTTTGATGAGATTTTCTTTGTCGATTTGCCCGATGAACAGGAAAGGGTAGGAATTCTCCAAATCCACCTGATCCGGCGCAAGCAGGATCCCCGTCGCTTTGATCTGCCGACCCTGGTGCAGGTGACGGATGGCTACAGCGGCGCTGAGATCGAGCAGGTGATTATTACCGCCCTCTATCGCGCTATCCACGAAAAATGCCCTGTGGATACTCAACTCCTAGTGGAGGAGATACAGGCCACAGTGCCCCTCTCTATTAGTCGCCGAGAAGATTTACACCGCCTACGGGCGATGGCGATGGATCGCTTTGTGCCTGTGCGCTGATGCGGGATGGGGAGATGAGGGGCAGCCCTTGGGGGGAGGATCCTAATGGATGAAAATGGAGCCCAATTGAAAAGCGGCCAGTTTTCCCCAAGTAGACTGGCCGCTTTTCACAGATTAAAATGTCTTAAACCCAGAGTAACCTAGTACTCTGCGGCGTCAATACCCTAATCGTTCTATCGTGGTACATCTCGGCCCCTCACCGTTCGGCTGAGCTCACGCCGAAGCCCTAACCCTCTCCCAAGGGGAGAGGGGACCGGAAAAATTGGCCTAGTGTGACGATAGTGGACTGATTTACGCCCTACTGTACTAGCCTCAGAATGAACCGAAGACTAGGGTCTAAATTGCGCGATCGCGGCAGCGAACTTTCTAGACTATGGCAGTCAGGAACCGACACGGCGCAACCCTTAGTGTATTCCCGTCGAAGGACTTACACTGCGGAACCGACCCCAGCGTAGGCTCCGTAGAAGAAAAGACCCACTACCACAAGTACCCCTGTACCCGCGATCGTTGCCACCAGCCAGAGGGGGATTCGCCCATTTTCAAACATGCGTTACAGCTCCTACCCAAGATATTCCAACACAGCATCGATATGGGGATAAAGCCCAAGCTCTACCGCCCACCCATCATTTAGTTAAAGAAGTAGCTAGAAAACAGTAGCCCCAGCACAAAAATTAACAGTAGGCCCAAAAACAGAGAGGTTCTGTTGAGCTCAACTGGTTGCTTATTAGGGTTTGGTGTCCGATCCACAATAGGCTCCTATCGCTGAATAAACTGCATTGCTGCGATCGCGCCCAAGAAAAAGACCGTCGGAACGGCTAAGGCGTGAACAGATAGCCATCGAACCGTAAAAATGGGATAAACCGTAGGTTCGTTCGGGGAATTACTAGTCATTGATGATTCACCACTTAATTCAAACGCGGGTTGTTAACCGATCGAGGGACTCCTATTCGGCAAGGAAATCCTTAATCTGCTGCTTGGCATCATACCGATCAGACACGATGGGCAGCTCCATCTGGTTGCTCTGATAGTATTCGTTCGGGCGGGGAGTGCCAAAGGCGTCATAGGCTAGCCCCGTACTCACAAACAGCCAGCCTGCAACAAACAGGGCCGGAATGGTGATGCTGTGAATGACCCAATAGCGAATGCTCGTAATGATGTCTGAAAACGGGCGCTCGCCTGTAGAACCTGCCATGCTAACCTCTCCTATGATTCAGATGCTTAAATTCTATTATCCAATGATACGGAACGCTAATCCCTGTCACAAGCCCATGTAGCGAATTTCATAACTATGAAATAAAAGAAGAAAGCCGAAATCCTTGTGGAACAAGGCTCATAGGTGTTCTTTTGAGTATGAAACTGGCCACAGGGGCATCAACCTAGGGAATCCTCCTCCCTTAGACTGCCGCCTTGCCCTCGTATCGCAGCAGATAGCCCCGCTGGCCGAGAATAAAGCCCTGCTCAGGGGACATAAACAGAATGCGATAAAAATTGGAAGGCACCGCGCTTAGCTCCTTGTCCTTATACCAGGTCTTGCCCCCATCCTGACTATTGAGCAAATTACCGCTGCCACCAGAAACCCAGATCTCATCAGGGGTGCGGTAGCCCATGTCTAGGAGCCCCCAACTAGAGGCAAGTTCGGGATTGAGGGGATCTTGCCAGCCGTCTTCACTTCCCGTTGGGGAAAATTGCAACTGCCCTCCCCGCGCAATCAGCCATAGACCACCGGACTTGTCGAAGCCAATATTCTGCAAGCGGCGGGAATTTTGACGATTGTGGGGTTCCCAGTCCAACTCCCCTGGGGTCCAGGTGGAGTAGAAGTTGCCTCGGGAAGACACCGCCACGTAACTGCCGTCTTCACTACGGGTCATGTTGCGGACCACGCCTACGGCCCCTAAAACTAGAGCCTTCCAATTTTTGCCGCCGTCCTTGGTGCGATAAATCGCCCCCACGTCTGTGGCTAACTCCACTTCATTGGCCTTGAGGGCGGTGACCATGAAGGGGGTTCCCGGTAGTTTTTCACTCAGGGGCACCTTTTCCCAAGAGCCACCGCCGTCACGGGTGTGGAGCAAAATACTGGGTTGACCTGCAACCCAGCCTTCCTGGTCAGCAAAGCTGACGGAGGTGAATGTATAGCGTTGGTCTCCTAAATTTAGCGATCGCGGCTCCCAAGTCTTGCCGCCATCGGTGGTTTCCAACAGGGTGGTACGGCTCCCCACCAGCCAACCATGGCTGGGGTCTGCCGTAAAAGCAATATCAGAGAAGGTTGCCTCTGTCTCCAGAGAAATTACCTCCCACGGGTTAGAGTCCAAACTCGGCAAGAAAGCATTGCCACAGCTCACCGCCAGAATCGCCACCGCCGCAATGGCCAAAGACCGGCCCCTCAGGGCCATCGCCGCCCATCTTTTGATCTGAACCACCAAAGCTTGCATCGGTAATAAATCGCCTAAATTAAAAAATCTACAGCTTGTTGTCGTAGCAGTGAGAATTCCAGCTTTACCGCTCTGTCCCAGGCTACTGTGTACACATATTCCGGCCCTCACCCCCAAGCCCTAGCGGCCTTCAACAAAGGGGGATGTAGAGCTTGCTCTTCCCGCAGGGTGGGGCAAGCCCTGTCCGCAAGGGTTCCAGGACTTGTGTATACACACTAGCGATCCACGAGAAGCCCCTGAGAATCGAGACTGAAAACCCGAGAGCGCCAGATCCAGCGTTCCTATCTCAGCCCATAGAGGCTCAGAAAAAACAGCACCCCAAGCCCCAAAGCCCCAAAGATGAGGATGTTTTTTTGGCCGGGAGTCAAGGCATTCACCCCGAATCCGTAGCGGAGATTCTCCTTGAAACCAGAGGGTGAACCTACCGGGCCAATATTGCTGAACTGCTTCTGGGGTGCGCCACACACCGGGCAGCGCCAACTCGGAGGCAAATCCGTAAAGGCAGTGCCCGCCGCAATCTTCCCCCTATCATCCCCCTTCACGGGCTCATAGGTGTAACCACAGGCGCGACATTCAAACTGATCCATCTCTCGGGGGCTCAGGGGAGCTTTGGCCCCGTCATCTCCAGTCTGAAATTCGGGCTCAGCATTCACGTCTTCTACCATGCTTCCTCCTACCTACGCTGCAATGGATCTTGCCGGGACGCTGCTGCATAACTGCCACAGACCAATGCTCATAACCACGACTAGCGCCTATATCGCTTTATAGCTTTGGCGCTTTATAGCTTTGGCCAACTTGCTAAGGATACTGGGCACCTGTGTGATGCTCAGGACTCCATCAAATTAGCTCACAGAAATTAGCTCACAGTCTTGCCCTAAGGGACTCGCAGGAAAATATGTACCCGCTGATCCCTAACCGGACTGAGAACTGCCATAAGCGCTTGCGGCCTGTTCCAGAGGCTTAAATGAGACGTTTGTAACGATTATGACATATAACGTCCTACTCTATAATTCCTGCGATGTTACTTTGAACTCACGGCAGCAAGGGCTTGCCCCTAGGGAACACAGCGGGGGCAGAGCCTCCGGCAGAGGTACCCAGGCAGAGCCAGGGCACCAGAAATACCCCCTTACCCCTCCCTCAATGCTCCCCCTCAAAAATTCTCAACCCCCAACCCTGTTGCCAGCCTGATGAATCGCCAAATGTAAATTAAGATGTTTACCAGTGTCGGGGCTGGCGATGGCTCTCCGGCAGGTTCAATCAGGTATTAGCCGTGTTTGTTCTCAGCGGATACGAATATTTCGTCGTTTTCCTTATTATTTGTGGATCGGTGCCGGTCTTAGCCCTAACCCTAGCTGGCTTTCTCAGCGCCAAGGGGCAAGGAGCCGCTCGACGCACCACCTATGAATCTGGTATGGAGCCCATCGGTGGCGCTTGGATCCAGTTCAACATTCGCTACTACATGTTTGCCCTGGTGTTCGTGATTTTCGATGTGGAGACGGTGTTTCTCTACCCTTGGGCCGTGGCGTTTAACCAACTGGGGATACTCGCCTTTGTAGAGGCCCTGATTTTTATCGCCATCCTCGTAGTGGGCTTGGTATATGCATGGCGCAAAGGAGCATTGGAATGGTCGTAAAGCCTGAGGCTAGCAAGTCAATTCTGGCTCCAGACGAGCGAATGATGAATCCCGTGGGACCGCCGACGGTAACCCAAGATTTGTCTGAGAATGTCATCCTGACCACGGTGGATGATTTATACAACTGGACTCGCCTGTCTAGCTTGTTTCCCATGCTCTATGGGACTGCCTGTTGCTTCATTGAGTTCGCGGCCCTGATTGGTTCTCGCTTTGATTTCGACCGCTTTGGCTTGTTGCCCCGGTCGAGTCCCCGCCAGTCGGACCTGATTATCACCGCTGGCACCGTCACGATGAAGATGGCTCCAGCACTGGTACGCCTCTATGAGCAGATGCCGGAACCGAAGTACGTCATTGCTATGGGAGCCTGCACTATTACTGGGGGCATGTTCAGCAGCGACTCTCCGACCGCTGTGCGGGGGGTGGATAAGCTAATTCCGGTGGATGTGTATATTCCCGGCTGCCCGCCCCGCCCTGAGGCCATCTTTGACGCCATCATCAAGTTGCGGAAAAAGGTGGCCAATGAGTCTATGTCAGAGCGCGATCGCTTAGTCCAGACCCACCGTTACCATCAGGTCACCCATAAGCTGAAACCCGTTCCCCCTATTCTGACGGGGGAATATCTGCGCTCCGGCACAAGGGAAGCCCCTTCGAAGGAGTTGATGGCGGCGATGGGAATGCCGGTGAACCCAGCGCTGGAGCAAGCTGAGGAGGAAGTGAGCAATGGCTGAGGAGAAAACAGCCCCCCAGGGGACAGAGCCGGAAGCCAGTGAAACTGGCTCCATTGTCGAAGCTGGGGACGTGTCTAAATGGTTGACGGAAAATGGCTTTGGCCACGAGATTCTAGAGCCAGATCACCTCGGCGTTGAGGTCTTGAAGGTTGAGCCCCAGTTCCTGATTCCCTTCTGTACGGCGCTGTATGCTTACGGATTTAACTATCTCCAATGCCAGGGAGCCTATGACGACGGGCCGGGGGAAGCGCTGGTCAGCTTTTATCACCTGACGAAGGTGGATGACAATGCTGATCACCCGGCGGAGGTTCGGGTCAAGGTGTTCTTGCCTCGGGATAATCCCAGGGTGCCTTCGGTGTACTGGATCTGGAAGGCGGCGGACTGGCAAGAGCGAGAAAGCTATGACATGTATGGCATTTTCTATGAGGGCCATCCAAATCTAAAACGGCTACTGATGCCGGAGGACTGGGTGGGCTGGCCCCTGCGAAAGGATTACATCTCGCCAGATTTCTACGAACTCCAAGACGCCTATTAAGGGACTTTCGAGGAGCCTTAGAGGGTGTTTGATCGCTATGCCTGCTACCTAGTCGATGCAAAATCCTGAAACCCTCGATAACGAGTAGTGCTGTGTGCCTTCAAGAGGCGCGGTTATACATACCGCGCCTCTTGATCTATCCGCACCTTTTAGATCGGGAATATTGAGATCGGGAATATTGGACTGATAAGCATGGACAGCGCCGTACACAACAAGCTGGTCTCCCTGATCTGGTCGATCGCCGACGATTGCCTCCGCGATGTCTATGTACGAGGCAAATACCGCGATGTTATCCTCCCCATGTTTGTGCTGCGGCGGCTCGACTGCCTGCTAGAGGTCACAAAAGATGCCGTAATGGAGGAGGTGCGCTTCCAGACGGAAGAAGTGGGCCTGACTGAATTTGACCCTGAGGCTCTGAAGCAAGCCTCAAGCCACGTTTTCTACAACACCTCAGACTGGACTCTGAAGAAGCTGGTAGAAACGGCCTCCAACAATCGCCAGATCCTAGAGGCCAACTTCAAAGCCTACTTAGATGGCTTCAGCCAGAACGTCAAAGAGATTATCGACAGCTTCTACCTGCGCGACCAGATTCGGCGCATGGTGCAGGCTGATGTGCTGCTCGACGTGCTGGAGAAGTTCACCAGCCCCAACATCAACTTCAGCCCCCACGACACCACCGATCCGGATGGGCGCAAGCTGCCGGGGTTGAGCAACCTGGGCATGGGCTATGTGTTCGAGGAGCTGATCCGTAAATTTAACGAAGAGAACAACGAAGAAGCCGGGGAGCATTTCACCCCCCGCGAGGTGATCAAGCTGATGACTCACCTGTTGTTTATGCCGGTGAAAGACCAGCTTCCCCCAGTGATGCTGATTTACGACGGAGCCTGTGGGTCAGGGGGAATGCTCACCGAGTCCCAGAACTTCATCAACGACCCGGAAGGCGGCATCAAGTCGGATACCAAGGTTTACCTCTACGGCAAGGAAGTCAACAGCGAAACTTACGCCATTTGCCAGTCGGACATGATGATCAAGGGCAATAGCCCAGAAAACATCAAGTTCGGCTCCACCCTGGCAACGGATGATTTCGGCGACATGCGCTTCGACTTCATGCTAGAAAATCCGCCCTATGGCAAGTCCTATAAGGCCGACCAGAAATACATCCTGGATGGCAAGGAAGTGCTGGATCAGCGGTTTGTCGTGCCCCTGAAAAACTTCTGGGGTGAAACCACCCTGGAACCAGCAATCCCCCGGTCTTCTGACGGACAACTGCTGTTCCTGATGGATATGGTCAGCAAAATGAAGCCCCTCAGCCAGAGCCCCCTCGGTTCCAGGGTGGCCTCGATCCACAACGGGTCATCGCTGTTTACGGGGGATGCGGGCAGTGGGGAGAGCAACATTCGCCGCTACATCATCGAGAACGACTGGCTGGAGGCGATCATCCAGTTGCCCCAGAACCTGTTCTACAACACAGGCATTTCGACCTATATCTGGGTGTTGTCGAACCACAAAGCCCCGGAGCGCAAAGGTAAGGTGCAGCTCATTGACGCTTCGGAGCTATACCAGAAGCTGCGGAAGAACCTGGGGGCGAAGAACTGTGAGTTTGCCCCTGAGCACATTGAGCAGATTACCCGCCTGTATCTGGACCTGGTGGATCAGCCAACGCTGCCCCCCAATGGGGACGGCGAACAACCGCCCCGCCCGATCTCGAAGGTGTTTCGGAATCGAGACTTTGGCTTTTATAAGGTGACGATTGAGCGCCCATTGCGGCTCTCGGCCCAGTTCACGCCAGAGCGGGTGGCGGCGCTGCGGTATGCGCCAGCGCTGGCGGAGGTGATGGCGTGGGCCTATGGCAAGTGGGGCGACGATATCTACACCACTCTGGCTGAACACAAGCAGGTAATTGAAGACCACCTTGAGAAGGAAGAAATCAGCCTGAATCCGAAGAACCGTAAGGCTTTGTTTACCCCTAAGACCTGGACGGCCCAGCGGGAACTGATGCAAGCGGCTGAGCAGCTTATGGAGTCGATCGGGCAGGATGAGTGGAGCAATTTCAACGCTTTTTCAGAAGCGGTGTCGGACTCGCTGAAGGAGCTGGGGCTGAAGCTGTCGGCCAGTGAACAGAAGCAGATCTTCAATGCCGTGACCTGGCGGGATGAGTCGGCGGCGAAGGTGGTAAAGAAGGCCCACAAGCTGAAGGGCGAGAAGTTGGCGGCGCTGCTGGCGGCGTTGGACACGACGGCGGCGCACCTGGCGGACTTTGGCTACTGGCCCACGGAGCAGGCCGGGGTGTGGATTGAGTATGAGACCGACAGCGAGTTACGGGATACGGAAAGCATTCCGCTGAACTATGCCCACTCTTCGAGAAGCGCAGAGCGCTACACCCCCAACCCCTCTCCCAACGTTAAGAGAGGGGGGCAACAAATCCATCACTACTTTTTGCAGGAGGTGCGGCCCCATGTGGGGGATGCCTGGATTGACCTGGACAAGACTCAGATTGGCTATGAGGTTAACTTCAACAAGTATTTCTACCAGCACAAGCCGTTGAGGAAGTTAGAGACGGTGGTTGAGGAGATTTTGGCGTTGGAGGAGAAGACGGAAGGGTTGTTGAAGCGGTTGGTGAGCTTTGGGATGGTAGCCGATGGCTAGGGATTTGTTTCATGATTTAGTTAGATCTGCGCTGGAAGCTGAGGGCTGGACGATCACCGACGATCCCTATGAAGTTAGGCTCGATCGCAGCAAGTTTCAAATTGATTTGGCCGCAGAACAAATCATTGCAGCAGAAAGGGATAGTACTAAAATTGCGGTTGAAATCAAGAGTTTTCTGAGTCCATCAGTTGTCACAGACTTTTATGCCGCATTGGGTCAATTTTTAAGTTATCGCTTGGTTTTGCAAGAGGTAGAGCCACAACGAATTCTTTATCTGGCTGTTCCTGTCGATAGTTATGATCGGTTTTTTTAATCTAAATTTGCTCAGTTAGCCTTACATGAATATCAACTGAAGTTGGTTGTCTATGATTCCGAAAAAGGAGACATTGTAGAATGGATAAGTTAACGATTTATCGTCAGCATATCAAAGCTTTGCTATCCCAGTATGCAGGTTGGGGTAAATCCAAGAAGCCGTATGAATCACAACTTCTATTTGATGAGACACATGACCATTATTTATGGTTAGATGTGGGCTGGGATGGATCCAAGCGGATTTATCATCCGGTCATGCATTTTGATATTAAGGATGAAAAAATCTGGCTACAGGAAAATATGACGGATTTGAATCCGGCTGCGGATCTGGTGGATATGGGTGTGCCAAAGGCGGACATTGTGTTGGGCTTACAACCACCGTATAAGCGACCCTACACTGACTATGGGGTGGCGTGAACGGGGATAAGTCACCAACTTCTCTATAGGTGTCAATGAGCTTTTTACCCCTTGTAATTTTGGGATGTTGTGGGAGAAAGACTAAGTGGTTTGCCTTGGGTTCTACAACAAGCAGCACAAGCCGTTAAGGGATCTGAAAACGGTGATTGAGGAGATTTTGGTGTTGGAGGAGAAGACGGAAGGGTTGTTGAAGCAGTTGGTGAGCTTTGAAAATTCGGGTGTTTAGGGATGGAGGGAAAACGATTTTTCTGCTCGTATTTAGGAGAGGAACAGTGATATGGACAAAAACTTAACCTTTCGCTACGACCGCGTGGGAGACATCCTCTATATCGATCTGTGCCCTCCCTATGCGGAGCAGGAGTCTGAGGAAATCGGGGATGAAATTATTGCCCGGTTCAACCCAGAGTCAAATGCGATAGAAAATTTAGAGATTTTGTTTTTCTCGCAACGCTTTGCTGATAAGCCGTTATTTGAGTTGCCAATCTTAGCTGATTTCAAGTTGGCGAGTCAAGTTTCAAAGCCCTGCCTGATATCGCAGTTACGCCGAGGGGAAGTTGCTGCCAATCCTGATCTATTCACAAACCACGATCGCCCGTTTTGAATAATGCCCACAGTTTTAAGAATTGGTGCCTATCGTTTTTATTTTTACAGTCATGAACCCAACGAACCACCCCATGTGCATGTTGATCGTGATGCGTCATCCGTCAAGTTTTGGTTAGAGCCAGTGAGTTTAGCGAAAAACCTAGGATTTAGCGCAAAAGAGTTGCGCAAGCTAGGAGGGTTGGTTCAAGAGCATCAAGCAGAATTATTGGAGGCGTGGCATGGCTACTTTGGCAATTCAAACGGATGAGCGGGTGAAGGCGGTGAGTTTCACGGAGGATGCCATCAGCGTAGGGCTAATGGATGGGCGCATCATTACGGTGCCGCTGGTGTGGTATCCGCGCTTGCTGCACGCTACACCAGAGCAGCGGAAAGGCTGGGAAATTTGTGGTGGTGGCTATGGGTTGCACTGGGAAGCGATTGATGAAGACCTGAGCACGGAAGGAATGCTGCGGGGTGCGCCTGCGCCCGGTGCGGTGGGGGAGGTGGAGTGATGCCGACGTTTCCAAGGTATGAGAGTTACAAGGATAGCGGGGTTGAGTGGTTGGGAGAGATTCCGAATCATTGGAATTTTCACAAATTAAAGCATATTGCTAAAGTTCGGTTAAGCAATGTAGACAAGCACTCAAGAGCTAATGAGCTTCCAGTCAAACTTTGTAACTACACCGATGTCTATTATAGGAACTTTATTACCAGTGAAATTTCTTTCATGGAGGCTACTGCTACGGAAGAGCAGGTTCGTAGTTTTGCTCTAGAAAAAGGTGATGTTCTGATCACAAAAGACTCAGAATCATTCGACGATATTGCAGTTCCTGCATATGTTCCTGAAACACTGGCAAACACTATATGCGGCTATCATCTGGCACATATAAAACCGACTTATATGGAGGGTAGCTATCTATTTAGAGCTTTTCAAGCCGAAGGAATTTCGTCACAGTTTAGAGTGTCTGCCAATGGAATAACAAGGTTTGGAATCGGCAAAAGTGCAATTAATGATGCAATTTTCCCACTTCCTCCCGTTGAAGAACAGAAGCGGATTGTTGAGTTTTTAGATCGCACTACCACCGAGATAGACCGTGCCATTTCCCAAAAACAACGCCTCATCGAACTCCTGCAAGAACAAAAAGCGATCGTCATCAATCAAGCCGTTACCCAAGGGCTAAACCCAAAAGCATCAATGCGTGATAGTGGCCTCAATTGGCTGGGGTCGATTCCTCCGCATTGGGATGTCCGGCGAGCCAAGTTTCTCTTTAGAGAAGTAGATGAGCGTTCTCAGACTGGAACTGAAGAACTGCTCTCTGTTTCTCATATGACGGGAGTAACACCGCGATCAGAGAAGAACGTTTACATGTTCATGGCAGAAGACTACACAGGTTCCAAACTCTGCCGAAAAGACGACTTAGTTATCAATATTATGTGGGCCTGGATGGGTGCATTAGGCGTTTCAGACCGAATTGGAATTGTCAGTCCCTCCTACGGAGTCTTCAGGCAGATGGAGCCAGACACCTTTAATTCTTGGTATCTAGAGCATCTATTACGCAGCACGGAGTATGTTGCTCAATACAACAGAATCTCAACAGGCTTGCATTCATCTAGACTTCGGCTCTATGCCCATATGTTCTTAGGTATGGAAATCCTCTTGCCACCTAAGAAAGAGCAGGATCGGATTACATCAGTAACTCTTGAAAGAACGCGGCAAATTGACGAAGCCATTAACTCTATTGAGTCTGAAATAACCACTCTAGGAGACCTTCGCTCAATCCTTATCTCCAAAGCCGTAACTGGAAAAATAAAAGTCTGAGGGCGAAATTATGGTCAATCAAACCAATCAAGACATTCCCCTCACCGCTGTTAGAAGAAAATAGGAGGAAACCCTGATGGTCAATTCATCTCTGGATACCCAAGTTCGCTATGTCACCAACGCCGCTGGCAAAACCACCGATGTGTTGGTGCCCCTGGAATTGTGGCAACAGCTCATTCACGCCCTGCAAGATCCTGATAGTGGTCTGGCCTGGATCGATGAGCACGAACCCAACGCGAAAATTCTGGCAGATTTGCAAACCTCGCTTCAACAAGCTGCCGCAGGGCAGACCTTTCCGGTTGCTCAGCTTTGGGATGATTTGGATGACGAGCCATGACGAACGTTCGATTTACGTCGAGTTTTAAGCGTCGTCTCAAAGGGCTTAAAAAACGCTATCGTCAAGTTCAAGCCGATCTACAGCCGATTATTCGAGAACTCGAACAAGGCCACCTCATTGGTGATCAAGTTTCTGGAGCCACTTCTACAGTTTTCAAAGTACGTGCCAAGAATAGCGATATTCCCACAGGCAAAAGTGGCGGGTATCGGATTATCTACCAGGTGCTTTCTCCCGAAAACATTCTGCTGCTGCTCGTTTATGCTAAATCCGACCAGGCCGATGTCAGTATGGGAGAGATCGAAACTGCTATTGCCAAAGCTCTAGAAGAGTGAAGAACCTATGATCAGCCAAACCAACGAACAAGCCCTTACTGCTGTAATGGTTCTCCAAACCTTGCGATCGCAGCCCAACCTGTTCACCCAATTCAAAATCAAAACCCTCGCCCTCTTCGGCTCCACCGCCCGCAACGAAGCCACCGACACCAGCGACCTCGATTTTTTGGTGGAATTTGAAGGATCTACCACCTTCGACCTCTATATGGATCTGAAATTTTTCCTGGAAGACCTGTTTGAGAAAAACGTCGATTTAGTCACCAAGGGTTCTCTCAAGCCGCAGATTGCCGACATCGTGCTAGCGGAGGCGATCAATGTCGCCTAAACTGACGCTTTACCTCAATAACATCCTCAAATGAACAAGCCTTGGCAAGACATATCGAGCAGTCCGACTAAGATAGAAACACCGTAGGAAAGGCCAGCCGATGGTTCAACTCCAGCCCGAACGACTCAAGCCCCCCTCCCCAGACCAGCGCATTGTCCACTCCGGCATTACCTGGCAGCAATTCAAGCTGATTCAGTCGGGCTTTGGCGATACCCGCAACGTGCGCCTGTTTTACTACAACACCACCGTCGAAATCATCATGCCGGGGCGCGATCACGAATTTTTCAAATCCATTATTGGCTTTCTACTAGAGCTCTTTTGTCTAGAAACAGGCACCGAATTTGAACCCCTGGGCTCCACCACCCAAGAGCGAGAAGGCGAAGCCTCCGCCGAACCGGATGAGTCCTACTGTTTTGGCGCATCTAAGCCCACCCCCGATTTAGTCCTTGAAGTGATTGTTACCAGCGGTAGCATCAAGAAACTGAACCTCTATCAAGTGTTGAACATCCCCGAAGTTTGGTTTTGGGAAGATGGCGTGTTCAGCCTCTATCGGCTGCGAAGTTCCGAATATGAGGCAATCAGCCAAAGCGAAATTCCAGAACTGGAAACACTGGATATTGAACTGCTCACCCGCTGCGTGTTGATTGCCGAAACTTCCCGCCTTGATGCCGCTAATATCTTCCGCAATGCACTGAAGTCTAAATGATCCCCTGCTCTATTAAGTTTTGAGGCTGGTTTGCCATGACCGTCACCCCCTACAAATGGACATTGGATCGCTACCATCAAGCGATTGATGCAGGTTTGTTTGACGACCAACCCATAGAGCTACTCCGGGGAGACCTCATCGTTACGCCGCCAGAGGGAAAACTCCATGCCTACTACAACAGTGAAGTAGGGGACTATTTGCGGGCACTGCTGGGCAGTCGAGGTAAAATCCGTGAAGCTCATCCCATTACCCTCCCAAACGACTCCGAGCCCATTCCTGACCTAGCAATTGTGAAGCCCCTAGGGGCGGTATACCTAGAGCATCACCCCTACCCTGGCGATATTTTCTGGCTGATCGAATTTTCCAAAGCCACCCTTAGCCCAGATCTCACCGTCAAGCGTGCGATTTATGCCGAAGCGGGGATTCCTGAATATTGGGTAGTGAATCTGAACCACAAAGAACTGAACGTCTTCCGAGACCTAGACAACGGTCACTACACCATTGAAGAGACCTACACCACAGGCCATGTTTCTCCCTGTGCGTTTACCAACATTGAAATTTCTGTGCAACGCCTGATGAATCCCTAGTCGAGATCAGCCCTATGGTCAGCAAAACCAATGAACGAGCGCTGGAAGATTGCATCGAAGCTGCATTGGTGGAGGGTGCCCGCTATGAAAAGGGCGACCCGGCTGACTTTGACCAGGAGTTTGCCTGCGATCGCGAGAAATTCTGGCGCTTCCTGGAAACCACCCAGCCCGAACAACTGGCCAAGGTGCAGGATCAGCCCAACTGGCAGCGGCTAATTCTGGAGCGCTTTCACCGCAAAGTCAAAAAAGACGGCATCCTCTCAGTGCTGAAAAAGGGCATCGCCATCAACGATGCCGACTTTACCCTGCTCTACAGCCTGCCCTACAACGACGCCAACCCTACCATCCGCGAAAACTTCGATCGCAATATCTTCTCCGTCACCCGCCAGGTTCACTACTCCGAAAGCAACCCTGGCCTGTCCATCGACCTGGTGCTGTTTATCAACGGCATGGCGATCGCCACGATGGAACTCAAAAACCCCTGGTCTGGCCAGACCGTCTACCACGCCAAAAAGCAATACTGCCAAGACCGCGACCCCAAAGAAACCCTGCTCAACTTTGGCCGCTGCCTCGTCCACTTCGCCGTAGACCCCGACGAAGTCTGGATGACCACCAAACTGGCCCAGGACAAAACCTACTTCCTCCCCTTCAACCAAGGCTGCAACTACGGCAAAGGCAACCCGCCGAATGTGGGGGCCGACGGCACATCGGGCGGCCACAAAACCGCCTACCTGTGGGAAGACGTGCTCACCCGCGCCAGCCTCGCCACCATCATTGAGCACTTCGTCCTGCTAGAGGGGGACAAAAAAGATCCCCTCCCCAAAAAGACCCTGATCTTCCCCCGCTACCACCAGCGCGATGTGGTGCGACAGTTGCTCAGCCATGCCAAAACCCACGGCCCTGGCCAGAAGTACCTGATTCAGCACTCCGCAGGTTCCGGCAAGTCCAACTCCATCACCTGGACCGCCTACCAACTGATCGAACTCTACCCCGATGGGGCCGACCGACCCCTGTTTGATTCCGTCGTGGTGGTCACCGATCGCCGCATCCTCGACAAACAACTGCGGAACAACATCAAAGACTTTTCCGAAGTCAAAAACATTGTCGCCCCTGCCTTCAAATCCTCTGACCTGAAAGCCGCGCTGGAGCAGGGCAAGAAAATCATCATCACCACCATCCAGAAATTTCCCTTCATCGTCGATGGCATCGAAGACATGGGCGGTAAGAACTTTGCCGTGATCATTGACGAAGCCCACTCCTCCCAGAGCGGCCTTGCTGCCGACAAAATGAACATGGCCCTGGGCAACGATGACAACGATGACAACGATGACGACGAGCCCGAAGACAACCAGGATCGCATTCTCAAAGTGATGGCAGGCCGCAAGATGAGCCCCAACGCCTCCTTCTTCGCCTTCACCGCCACCCCCAAAAACACCACCCTAGAGAAATTTGGCCAGCCCACCCCAGACGGCGGCTTCGAGCCCTTTCACCTGTATTCCATGAAGCAGGCGATCGAAGAAGGCTTCATTCTAGATGTGCTGGCCAACTACACCACCTACCGCAGCTACTACGAGATTCAGAAATCCATCGAGGAAAATCCCGAATTTGAAACCGTCCGCGCCCAGAAAAAACTCCGGGAAAAAGTCGAAAACCACTACCTGACCATCAACACCAAAGCCAACATCATCGTTAACCACTTCCTGGAGAGCGTGGTTGCCCCCAAGCAGCTCAAAGGCAAAGCCCGAGGCATGGTCGTCACCCGCAACATTGAAGCCGCCATTCGCTATTTTTTCGCCATCCGCGACGGGCTCAAAGCCGCCAACGCTCCCTTTGGCGCGATCGTCGCGTTTTCCGGCAAAAAGACCATCGACGGCATCGAATACACCGAAGACAGCCTCAACGGATTCCCCAGCAAAGACATCGAAGCGAAACTCAAAACCGAAGACTACCGCCTGCTAGTAGTGGCCAACAAGTACCTCACCGGCTTCGATGAACCCTTGCTCTACGCCCAGTACATCGACAAGAAACTCCAGGGGGTGCTGGCGGTTCAGGCCCTCTCCCGGCTCAACCGCGCCCTCAACACGCTGGATAAGCGAGCACCTGTCGTTCTCGACTTCTTCAACACCGTTGAAGACATCAAAGCCGCCTTCGACCCCTTCTACACCTCTACCTCCCTGACCCAGCCCACCGATGTCAACGTCCTTCACGAACTCAAAGAGGCTCTAGATGATGTCGGGGTCTACGAATGGCATGAAGTCGAGGCATTTAACGAACTGTTCTTTGCCAAAGCCGATGCCGACCAGCTCAGTCCCCTGCTCGACACCGCTGCTGTCCGCTTTGAGGAAAACCTGGGACTAGAAGAAGAAGACAAGATCGACTTCAAAATCAAGGCCAAGCAGTTCGTCAAAATCTACAGCCAAGTGTCCTGCCTGGTGCCCTTCAACATCATTCGTTGGGAGAAGCTGTTCTGGTTCCTCAAGTTCCTCATCCCCAAGCTGACTGTCCACAGCCCCGATCAAGACCAACTCAACGACCTGCTCGACAGCGTTGACCTTTCCACCTATGGACTGGAACGCACCCGCGTCAACCACACTATTGGCCTGGATGATGCTGCCTCCGAAGTCGATCCCCAGAACTCCAACCCACGGGGCTACCGCGATCAGGAACCCCAGCGCGATCCCCTAGACGAGATTGTTGCCAACTTTAACCAGCGCTTCTTCGACGGTTGGGACGCTACCCCAGAAGAGCAGCGGGTGAAGCTGATCAATATCGCCCGCCATGTCGTGCAGAGCGACAGCTACCAAGCCCAGGTGGTCAATAACCCCGATGAGCAAAACCGCCGTCTGGCGCTGGAGCAACTGATTAAGCAAGCCATCAACCAAGAACGCCGCCGCGAGCTTGATCTCTACCGCAGCTACGCCACTGACCCCGACTTCCAACGGGCCTTAAACGCCAGCATCATGAACCTGCTATTTCAAACCGATCCACAGCAACTGGATGATCTGCTAGGTGCGTAGGCAGCTATATCGGTGTCATCTACAGTCCAGACTGACCCTTTTAAAACATCTTCTTGGGGACAAATTATTCTGGCTTCACCGCTAGAATCCGAATGCGGCGATAGTCGGCGAACCATTGTCCTTGTTGGTACAGTTGGGGGCGAAGCTGGGTTTCCATCTGGCGGAACAGGGTTTCCTGCTGGTCTGGTGAGAGATCGCAGAGAAATCGCTTGGCAAACATTGTGAGCCAGTTCACCAGACCCAGGTCTCCCTCTAGGGGAGTGGGGCGATCGCGGAGGGTGGCGAATTGGAGCTCAAAGCCTTGGGCCTCTAGGACTTGGGCATATTCTCCTATGGAGGGAAAATACCAGGGTGTTGCAGAGCTGGGACCATATCCCAGTGCCATCCGCCCCGCTGCTAGGGCCGTCAGCACTTGGCCCATATTGCCCTTGCCGCCAAACTCTGCGATAAAGCGGCCACTGGGCTTGAGGGCGGCCCAGACCTGAGCCACGACCTGATCTGCTGTGGGAATCCAATGGAGTACCGCGTTGGAGAAGATGGCATCTACGGGTTCAGCCAGGGTGAAGGTGCAGGCATCGGCGGTGCTGAAGGTCAGATGGGGGGTATTGATCTGGGCCTGGGCCACCATGGCGGGATCGGCATCAATACCTTGTACTCTGGCACCTCGGGCCGCGATCGCAGCTGTCAGTTGTCCCGTACCGCAGCCCAGATCCAAAATATGTTCGCCCGGTTGGGGGTTGAGCAAATCAATGAGATCTTGTCCCAATTGCCAGACAAAGGCGTGGGCATCTTGATATAGGTCCGTATCCCAGGTTTGGTTCATGGTGAAACTTATTCGTGGTGGGGCTCAAGGTGGGGAATTAGGGAGTGGGGTTTCTCCAGTCCGTGGGTTTCCATTAAGGTCTGATTGCCCATGATCCCTTGGGGACTGCCATCTGCGATGATGCCGCCTTCGTCAATGAGAATGACGCGATCGCAGATTTCCAGCAAAAATTCTAGATCGTGGGAGGCAATCAGCAGGGTTTCTGCCGACTGTTGCAAAAACTGAATCAGGCGGCGGCGGGTCCGCATATCTAAACTGGCGGTGGGTTCATCGCAGAGGAGGATATGGGGCTCCATGGCCAATAATCCTGCGATCGCAACCATTTGCTTCTCTCCCCCAGAGAGGTGATGGGGGGGGCGATCTGCCAGGGCGGTGAGGCCCGTCATCTGGAGCGCGGTCTTGACCCGTAGCTCTACCTCCGCCGCCGAAAGTCCCAGATTTTGCGGTCCAAAGGCCACGTCATCCCCCACGGAGGGAGAAAAGAGCTGGTCTGTCGGATCCTGAAACAAAAGCCCTACCTCGGGGTAGAACTGGCCAGGGTGTACCGCCTGACCCAGAAGTTCAATTTGCCCCGCCAAGGGTTTCAAGAGCCCACACAGCAATAGAAAGAGTGTGGTCTTTCCACAACCGTTGTGACCAATCAGGCCCACTCGCTCCCCTGGCTGCACGGTGAAGCTAACGTCCCGCAGCACCACCGCACTGTCGGGGTAGGCAAAGGTCACCCCCTGGAGGGAAAGTGCGACGGTCAGGGACCGGCCCAAAGGGTCCATCGCGGTAGCCTCTGGGTCTTGGAGGATGGTGGGTTTCAGGGTGGGGGGCATGGGTGGGGGAGTGGGGGAGTGGGGGTGTTGGGGAGTGGGGGAGTGATGGGGTATTGGGGTATTGGGGTGGGGATAGGAATTTTGAGTTTTGAGTTTTGAATTAAATATCCCGTTGTTGCCGGATGACCGATATTGGGGTAGGGGCGCGGAAACCGCGCCCAATGCAGGATGTCGCCGTAGGGGCGGGTTTAGCTCGTGTCTACTGGGAAATCCCAAATGGGAGGCTCAAAACCTGCCCTACCCAGTGCCGGGAAATTCAGGGTGGGAACCGCAAAACCTGCCCTACCCAGTGCTGGGAAATTCAGGATTGAGGTTGATGCCGTGAAAACCCGCTGACCGTCAGAATAACTGCTGGGTAGTGAGGAATACTTCGGCAATGACCAGTGCGATCGCGATCGCACTGGTCATTGTCGTTAGCCAGGGGGTAACGGCGTCTGGGGGCGGGCCATCGGTAGGGCGCTGGAGAGGACGTTGACCATAGCCCCGTAGGCCCATGGCTTTGTAAATCCGCTGCGATCGCTCATAGCTTCGTAGAAGTAGACTCCCCAACAGAGACGCCAGCCAGGACCACTGACGGCGAGTGGTTTGGGGGCGGTGACCGTAGCCCCGTAACCCCATCGCCTGTTGCATCGTAGCCAATTGGGCTGAGATATCGTACAGGTAGCGATAGGTGAGTAGGGCCATATCCGTAAGCAGAGACGGTATCCCCAAACGCCGTAATGCCTTCAAAATGTCTAGAAATGGCGTGGTTCCCAGCAAAATAAAGCCCGTCATTAAAATTGCCAGAAATCTTCCCGCCACTAGCCCCGCTGTTTGCAGCCCCTCTAGTCGTAGGGCCAGCCAGCCCCATTGCCAAAGAATTGTGCTGCCAGCGGTGAGGGGCAGCACCGCCACCGTAGCCACAATAAACAGACCAGGATAGGGCAACCGTCGCAGTAGATACCCCAGGGGCAACCCCGACAAGCCATAAAGTCCCAGCACTACCGCCAAGGCCACGGGCACCAGCACCAACTGGCGGAGGAGTGCCACGGCAAACATGAGGGCAAACAGGCTCAGGAGCTTGGGGCATACAGCCCAGCGGTGCAGGGGGGACTGACTGGGAATATAAAGATCTTGGTGGAGGGCGATCGCCATGGTTTATCCCTCTGCCTCCAAGAGTTCTGGCTTCACCCGCAGTAAAAACAGCGTCAGTAAAGTGGTGAAAGTACCCTCCACCAGCATCAGGGGAATATGGGCCAGCATTAGCCCCAGAATCGCCCGCCGCTCCGTCGTTAGGTCAAACTCCGCCGGAATTGTGAAAATCACCAACCCAAAGAAGATTAGGGCTGCCAGCCCTAGCCCAATTGCCCCCGCCAGGAAGCCAAACAGCCCCACCGACCAATTAGGGGACAGGGGCTTACCCAAGCTATGGCGCAGTTGAAATACCTGATAGGAAAGGAGGGCGGGGATGCCCATCATGACGGCATTCACCCCCAGGGTGGTAAGGCCCCCATGGCCGATTAAAATTGCCTGCAAAAACAGGCCAACTAAAATGGCGGGCCATGCGTACCAGCCCAGTACTGATCCTACGAGTCCGTTTAGAACCAGGTGGACACTGACCGGGGGTACGGGAATATTGATCGATGACCCCACAAAAAAAGCCGCCGCTAAAAGGGATGCTTTAGGCACCTGCGCAGTGGGATCCGGTCCTTGGCGGATCCGCCGTAGCACATACCAAGTACAGCCCCCAGCCATGGCATATCCCGCCGCACAGACTTGGGCCGATATCACCCCATCGGGAATGTGCACTAGCGCTTGCCTCGACGGAAGTAAAGGGCGGTACCGATACAGCCCCAGGTCACGGCCCCGGCCATAATGCCGCGTTGGAGCGGGCTGATGTTGCCCTCATTACGATAGGCGGTCGCCACCGTGCCGCCGGGGGATACGGGAATGACCAGAATGTCACCATGGCCTGCCTGTCGCACCGAAACCTCCCAATCACCGGGGGCATCGGGGACAAACAGGTAGCGTCCCTCCGCGTCGGTTTGGCTGGTGTGCCAAGGGGTTTGCAGATCGCTAGGGGCGTAGATTTGCACTTGAGCATTGGCGAGGGGATCACCGTTGTCGTAGGTGGCCTGGATTTCAATGGCTTCCCGCGATCGCGATTGAATGTGGGCACCATGGGCCAAGGTGGTGGCGGGGAAGCTCAGCACTCCCACCACTATGCCCCAGCCCAAAAGCCCTAGAGACAATCCCCGTTGTAGGTGTTTTCTGTACCCAAACCAGGTCACAAAGGGTTGTGTAGGTAGAGCCTGACCGGAGGCCAATCCCACAATTAAGACGCTTTTCTTCATGAATCAATTTGACAGTTCTGTTTCGGCGCAGTGACCTTCACCCACATGGCCCAGGCTCGGCAGAATGCCCAGCAACTGGTCATACTCCGCCGGGGCCAAGCCCGCCTCTAGGGCAGCGGCATCAACTGCCACTTTCCCATCCACTGCTAGAGCGGCGAAGGGGGCAAAGCCCAGTGCACCAGTATTAATGCCATCCTCGGGGGGTGCACCGCCATCTCCAAAGAGGTGATCGAAATGGAAGGTCATCTCTAAATCGGCAGTATCGTTGGCTGTCAGGATGCCCTTGCGCTCATCCCCAACAAAATCACCGCAGACGAACCCCAGGGGCTGGTTTAGCTCTAGTACAAAGTCCAGGGTTTCACCATCCTTGGTGGCGGTGCCCTGGAGCAGCAACACTTGTCCCATCGCTGGTCCCTCTGTCGCAGGCACCATTTTCCAAGACAGGGCATTGTAGCGACCTGCCGGAGCCTCTAGGGTGCCTACTAGGATGGTCTCCGCAGTTTCGTCCCCTTCCGCCAGATCGAGGGTGATGGGATCTGCGATCGCGATAGTTTTCTCCGCCTGGGGCACTCCCCCTGCTTCGGCATCAAAGGCGGGTTCACTCTGATAGGCCGTCACCTCCGCCACCGTCACATAGACATGGGCGAAGCTGATTTCCCAGCCATCCTTAGTGATAAACCCTTCCCGCACAAAGTCTTCACCGTTGGCGCGGATCTCCAACTGGCCCACCTCATCGTCAACCGTGCCCGCCTCAGCAGGCACATCACCGACTTCGGGAGTAGAGGGAGCAGAGCCACAACTCCACAGCAGCAGAGGCAGTGCAGTCAGGCAAGTTGCTTTGGCTAACAATCGACGGGTCATAGGCATCCTCAAGACAAGCGTTCTCTACAAGGGCAGTGGCTTTAAGTTAAGCGTCCCTACTTGTTTCAGTTCAATACCCAGGGGGGGGATTTTGCCCCCCCCAAAACGGGAAAGTTGCAGACAAACTCAAGAATTTTTCCGTTATCAGGGCTGGGCAACCCTGGCTGACGAAGCTCGTCCCCCCTCCATAGCCCAGGGACAGCCTGCCTAGAAAACCATATTTTTAGTACAAAAGAACTATTCTGGAGCTGCCGTTCTGGACAATGCTTCACAAATGCTTAATCCAGGTAAATCCTCCGCATGTTTTTAGAAACTCATCGAAAACTGCCTTATCAAAAGTTAACAGAGTTGATTATACTGGGGAGCGGATGAAGCGATAGGTAGAAATGCCCATCCGCCTCAGAGTGTTCCAGCTCAGCCCCTATCCCGGATCTGGATAGCAGCCTAAGTGTTAATCAGTCAGGGCCAGACCTTGTGCCTAAGCCAGGGAATGATTTTTAGATGGAATACTCTCAAGCGACACAGCCCCCTAAATCGATGCTTCCAAGCCACTGTCCATGAAACTCACGTGAAGTGTGATGATTAGCGAACAATTCCCCTGGTTAACGACGATTGTCCTCTTCCCGCTTCTGGCCAGCCTGCCCATTCCGCTCCTACCGGGCAGCAGCAACAAAACGGTACGGGTCTACGCCCTAGGTGTGGGTTTAACCGAACTGGCCCTAATTCTGTTTACCTTTGCTCGGTACTTTGCTCCCCAAGAGTCGGGACTACAACTGGTAGAGTCCTATACCTGGGTGTCTCAGATTGGCCTCAACTGGTCTCTTGGGGCAGACGGTCTCTCCATGCCCCTAGTGATTCTCAGCGGCCTCGTTACCACCCTTGCCATCGTGGCATCTTGGAACGTGAGCCTTAAGCCCCGTCTTTATTATTTCTTGCTATTGCTGATGTACAGCGCCCAGGCAGGGGTTTTCCTCTGTCAGGACATGCTCCTCTTCTTCCTCATGTGGGAGGTGGAACTGGTGCCCGTCTATCTGCTGATCTCCATCTGGGGCGGTCAGAAGCGCATGTATGCGGCAACTAAATTTATTCTCTACACCGCCATCGGCTCCATCTTTATCTTGGTGGCCGCTCTGGCCATGGCCTTCTACGGTGACGCCGTCAGCTTCAACTTCACTGAACTGGCCCTAAAGGATTACTCCCTGCCTTTCCAACTCCTAGCCTACGCCGCCTTCATCATTGCCTTTGGCGTCAAGCTACCGATTTTTCCCCTCCACACCTGGCTACCCGATGCCCACAGTGAGGCTCCGGCTCCGGTGTCAATGATTTTGGCTGGGGTGCTCCTGAAGATGGCAGGCTATGGCATCATCCGCATGAACATTGAGATGTTGCCCGATGCCCACGTGTACTTTGCCCCATTCCTCGCCATTCTCGGGGTGGTGAATATCGTTTACGCCTCCCTGACCGCCTTTGGCCAAGACAATCTGAAGCGCCGCATGGCCTACTCCTCCGTTGCCCACATGGGGTTTGTGCTGATTGGCTTCTCCGCCTTTACCACCATTGGCATGAGTGGAGCGCTGCTCCAGATGATCTCCCATGGTCTAATCGCAGCAGTGATGTTCTTCCTGGCTGGGGTGACCTACGAGCGCACCCACACGCTGGATATGACGAAACTGGGGGGTATGGCCCGCAAGATGCCCACGGCCTTCGCCTTCTTTACGGCGGCGGCAATGGCCTCTTTGGCCCTCCCCGGCATGAGTGGTTTCGTCAGCGAGATTGCGGTGTTCCTAGGCATGGCCACCAGTGATGTCTATTCCACCCCCTTCAAGGTGTTTGTGATTGTGGCGGCGGCGATTGGCGTTGTACTGTCTCCCATCTATCTCCTGTCTATGCTGCGTCGCATCTTCTACGGTGATAGCGGTGAGGTGGTGAGCCAAGTGCCCACGATGTTGGATATTCGTCCTCGGGAAGCTTTTGTAGCGGCCTGTCTGATTGTGCCTGTCATCGGCATCGGTCTCTATCCGAAACTGGCGACCGAAACCTTCGACGCGAAGACGGTCGCTCTGTCTAATCGGGTGCAGGACACGGTGATGCTGGTGGCAGAAAACCCCAGTCAGCCGATGTTCAGCGCCTTGACCGCCCCCCAACTTACGGCGTCGAATGGCGAACCTGACTGGGTGCGCGTCGATATGGTCACAATTGCTTACAACTAGCACTAGGTCTAAGCTCAGCAATAGGTTGGTCAGATCTAAGAATGAACTAAACCTTGTCCAACTTGAAACCTGGAGTTTGGGTCGAACCAGTAATAGGCTTGAGAATAGTCCAATTCCAGTTCCAGCCCTCAATGTTGCAAGTAGACTTTGAGAAGAAGTGGCATCAGACCCCTGAAAGCCTGAGAGAGGAAGCCTTGAAAGCCGACCATCCGCGAACGCGAGAACGCTTGTTGGCCCTCTATGAGATCACCCAAGGCTAGAGTGCAAGCCAAGTGGCGCGTGACAGTAAGCGAAATCCGCAAACAGTGATGGAGTGGGTTCACCGCTATAACAACAGCGGCCCTAAGGCTTTGGCCTACCAGCGTAGTGGAGGCCACCCCCCCTTTGTCTGATGAGGTCAGAGAGGGGATAGACCAGACGATTCGTCAGGCATTAGAGGCCGCAGCCACCCCACCCCAACAGCGCAGCGAGGAACCCTTACCGCGTTGGACCCTCAAACGTCTGGTGGGTTGGGTGAAAAAGACCTTTTCCATTTCTATAGCCCTTTCTACTCGTTTTTCGTAGCTAGTATTGCTGAAGCACGTTCTGTGATTCCTTCTCCAATTGCACTCTGTAGCCAGGGAGAGCTCTCTAGCATATCCGCAATCTCTGGCCAGAAAGATAGCGTTTTTTGGATTGCCTCGTATGCTACATCACGCAATCCAACTCCGATGGCATTCACCTTTCTTTCTAATCTTTCAAAATTGCCAAGTGTAACTGACTTGAAATCCCTCGACTTGGCGAATTTTAAGCCGAGATCTTCAGGTCTACCTAGTGGCCTGTAAATAGCTGTTGCTACTAAGTCATAGGCTGGAGAAAGAACTGGCCGACGTGGATCTGTATATAACAATGACCAGTTCTTTAAGTGAGCGTCACCATTGCCAATTACATAGTTAAATGCTAGTCTCCGAGCAAACTCAATCAGTGATTCACTATCATATTGACGGTAAATCAGAGCCGCAAGCGTCTCAAAGGTTCCTGTGTATTTTTTGGAAGGATAAAACCCTCGTACCTGGGCAAAATCTTCAATATGTACTAAATCTCTTGAGGCTGTTCGATCAAACCGACGAATTGCGTATGCCATATCTTCTGAAGCAGGCCACAGGTTGGCAGGTACACCTGATAGTTGATCTCGATGAACGAGACGGACTTCAGGAACATTTATACCTACCTTACGTGCAAGCTCAATCATTGAGAACTCATTTAGCGGTACATTTTGATATCTCTGATCTGGAAGCTTGACAATCCAATCTCCGCCTTCACCAATACCCGGTGCCGTAAATCTCTCACCCTTGCGAAGCATTGAGAACTTGAGTGCGACTCCTGCAAGGGAAAAGTGCCATAGGTCTTGTGAATCACTATCACCCTCTGTATCTGTGGCTACTTCACGCCTATTGGAATCAAATACTGTTTGATCAATTTCTGCTTCAGCGATCCGAACTGCTCCAGGAAGATCATGACCGACTTTGAGCAATAGATCCAATTCTTGATTTTCACTTACACCTTTGTCTTGAGCTATCCATTCACGAAGACGACCTTCTGGCAAAAGATTAGAGAACCATGGAGGTAAGCGCACCTTTGAGCGATAGATAGCAACTAAATCATCTTCAAACAAAAGTCCCAACACAGCCCGTTGGGGATCATTAATATAGCTGTCATTTAACTGAAATCGAATAATACCTTCATTTAGGGTAATACTGCCAACACGTTGTTCATACAGCCATACCCCATAATGGCGTTCAATTACGGTCATCAACTAGATCCTCTTCATCAAACGACTACTTCACGGCATAAGTTTGGCTATCGTCGTCGCGCAAGGCAGAGGCTTGCCACAAGCCTCTGCCTTGCGCGACAGTGGGCAGAAGATTTCTGCTGCCCGGTACTACTCTTCATCGTCTTCGTCAATAATTAACGAAGAAAGTGGAGGTGTATCTTCAAATGATGTCTCAGTCATAGAACTAAGGAAATCTTCTGCCAACTTGCGTAAGCGAACTTCTCGAAGCTCTAGAAAATGAGTGACATTTCCGTTAGTTAAACAGTCTTGTATTTCAGCATCAATAATGTGAGATTCCAATAGATCAGTCCAAGACGAATTTGTCATTGTTATTGGTTTATTCTTAAATACATCTCTTGCATATTCAACGGAATCTTCCACCGGAAAAATGAATCGATTTGCTGTTGACGTTTTTCCGCCACTGGGTTCTATGGTGGCAACTATATCTTTTGCTGTTTGTCTTCCTGCAAGAGTTCTTCCCAGTTCTTCCTGAAGGTAAAGGTCTCCAGTTAGAAAGGATCTAGGATTGTGAGACCACATTGCGCAAAGGAGAGTGCGAGTACTTGCTGAGGTACTTATAAAACTATGAAGATTAAGTGCTTTGAGCGTGCTATGCGAAACTGCCTCTAGTAAGGCTTGAACAGACTTGACTTCGTTATTTGGACTGATTTTGGAGCATAATACTCGGCTAGCTTTTGTCCAAGTACTAAATGCTTCTGGACCCACAATTACTGCACGCCAAAACCAACGCCTTAACAACTCGATATTACGTGGAGATGGCTGAGGATGATAAGCAAAGAAGCGCGTCAGAACAACAAGAAGGTAACGATAAGCAAGGAAGCTGAAATGGGGAACGCCAGCTTCATTCTGCAAAAAATGAACTGCATGAGATAAAGCTTTCTCACCTGCTCGGTATGCCTGTTCAGGTGTTTCTTCAGGAAACTCTCTGGAGACTGACTCTCGACTAAACTCTACACGAATATCTCGTGTAACATCGGAACCTCTGCGGGCCAAGATAGCGCTTAGAACCGTGACATCATCAATCTCACCAAATAGAAAAGTTGCATCAATATTTAAGACGATATCCGCTAGTGTCTGTGATTTGCCATTATCGCTTGCCCCCCCATGTAAGGCAGAAAAAACCTCTGCCCGAGTGAGGCGTTTCCCATAGTTATTCATGCGATCAAAGATGTCTCTCAGAACCTCTTCATCTTCTTGTTTGACAATGTAGGCAGGTATTGAATATTCTCGAATTGCTTTGGCAATTCTTGTGGCTTCTTCGAAATATTGCGTGGACTCAGGATGTTCACTGAACCATTTAAGAAGCTTCTGCAAATCAAAGATGGTAGAGAGCCCAATTACATGAGGTTTTTCGCCAACTGGCTTCACAAGTGTTTGGAGGGAAAGATCATAGGCAATTGCAAAGCGTGGATCAATAAATCCAGAATCCTGAAGTGCATTTGCAAGGCTAGTCAATCGTTGTTGTCCATCAACAACCCATAAAGCTTCATCTCTTCTAGAAGCAGAAATCTCTAATGCTCCTATTTTCAACGTCTCTTGCTGGGCAGGGCGAGCCCAAAGTAGCACACTACCAATTGGGTAACCTCGAGTAATACTATCCATAAGGCGCTTGACATCCTCCCACTGCCATCGAAATGGTCGTTGGAACTCGGGAATTCGTACACCCCCTGTAAGAACTTCATCGACCAGATCTTCAAGGGCAAAGGTTTTAGCGTTTGGCTTCCTAATTCGTGAATCTGCCATGGTTCGTTTTTGCGCCTTAAATTAAGACGGCAAGTTAAGCTTGCCTTGCTAATAATTGTTTTTTGAGAAGGCATACCTTGATTTTAGAGTGCCTATGTAGTTCTTCGCGAAGCAATGCACCGCAGAGAGGCTGTGTGGCCCTAGTTGATTGCGGTCAAACGGGTGGGGCGGAACCGCCGCAGGCGGAGGGCGTTGGTGACGACGGAGACAGAGCTGAAGGCCATGGCGGCTCCGGCGACGATGGGATTCAGGAGCCAGCCGGTGAAGGGATATAACACCCCCGCCGCGATGGGGATGCCCGCTACATTGTAAATAAAAGCGAAGAAGAGGTTTTGACGGATATTTTGCAGGGTGGCGCGGCTGAGTTGAATGGCGGTGACGATGCCCTGCAAGTCTCCAGAAATTAGGGTGATGTCGCTGGCCGCGATCGCAACATCGGTACCGGTGCCAATGGCCATACCCACATCGGCTTGGGCCAGAGCGGGGGCGTCATTGATGCCATCCCCTACCATGGCGACGACTTTGCCCTCCCGTTGCAGCGCTTGGATCTGGGCCGCCTTTTGGTCTGGACGCACCTCGGCAAAGACCCGCTGAATGCCTACGGATTCGGCAATGGCCATGGCCGTGGGACGGTTATCCCCCGTTAGCATCACCACCTCTAGACCCATGCGGTGCAGCGATCGCACCACCGCTGTCGAGGTGGGTTTGAGGGCATCGGCAATGGCCAGGATGCCTTCCACCTCGCCATCCACCGCGATTAAGGCTGTGGTTTTGGCCTCCCTTTCCCAGGCTGTCTGGCGGGCAGTCCAGGCTGTGATGTCGAAGCCGAGGTGATCAAACCAGTGCTGGGTGCCAACGTGGACCCAGCGATCGCGGATCCGCCCGCGCACTCCCATCCCCGCCACCGCCTCAAAGTCTTCCACCGGGGGCAGATCGGCTAGGGCAATTTCCTGGCGCTGGGCATACTGAACAATTGCTGCTGCTAGGGGATGTTCGGATACCCGTTCTAAAGCCGCCACCAGGGTCAACAGCTTGATCTCCTGGTGGTTGGCGGTGCCCAGGCGGGTGACGTAATGGGTCACGGTGGGCTGGCCCTGGGTGAGGGTGCCCGTTTTGTCCAGCACAATGGTCTGGATGCGGTGGGCCAGTTCTAAACTGCCAGCCCCCTTGATCAAAATGCCGTTCTCCGCCCCTTTGCCTGTGCCCACCATGATCGAGGTGGGAGTAGCCAGCCCCAGGGCACAGGGGCAGGCGATGATCAGCACCCCCACCGTGGCAATCAGCGCCAGTAGGGGATTGCCGGTGGTGTAGAACCAGATGATGAAGGTGAGTAGTGCGATCGCAATTACCACCGGCACAAACCACGCCGTCACCTGATCCGCCAACTTCTGAATCGGAGCCTTCGACCCCTGGGCTTCCTGCACTAATCGCACGATCTGGGCCAGCGTCGTATCCTTGCCGACCCGCGCTGCCCGGAACTGGAAGCTACCCGTTTTGTTCAGCGTCGCCCCAATCACCTCATCCCCAGGGGTTTTCAGTACTGGCAGTGACTCCCCCGTCACCATGGATTCATCCACACTGGATTGCCCCGTCAGCACCGCGCCATCCACGGGAATCTTTTCCCCAGGGCGCACCACGACGGTATCCCCCACCTGGACGTCCTGAATGGGAATGTCCTGCTCTTCGCCCCCCCGCACTACCCGAGCGGTTTTGGCCTGGAGCCCCATGAGCTGACGAATGGCAGCGGAGGTCTGACCCCGTGCCCGATTTTCCAAGAGTCGCCCCAGTAAAATCAGGGTGATGATCACGACGGCGGCTTCGAAATAGACCTCTGGCTGGAGTCCCTGGGCGAGAAGTACCCCTGGAAATAGGGTGGCAAAGACAGAGTATAGATAGGCGGTGCCCGTCCCCAGGGCCACTAGGGTATTCATGTCGGCGGATCGGCGTTGCACGGAATGCCAAGCACCGACGAAAAAGGATTGGCCGCACCACGCCATCACCGGGGTTGTTAGCACCCACTGCACCCAGGGGTTGTGGGGCCAGTGGGGCATCCAGGGCATATCCAACCCGGTCATGGCGGGCATAGATCCCACCACCAGCACCAGACTCACTGCCCCCCCTAGGATCAGCCGTCGTTGCAGGTGTCGTTGTTCCGCCCGGCGGGTGGTTTGCTCTTTGTCTTCCAGGGGCGCATCCCAAAAGTCCACTACTGGGGCTGCGCCATACCCCGCTGCGACCACAGCCTTTTGAATGGCATCTAGCCCGGTCTTTTTGGGACTGTACTCAACGGTGGCCTGGGCGGTGCCAAAGTTGACGTTGCAGTCAGTGACGCCGGGAACGCCCAGAATGGCCTTCTCGATGGACCGGGCACAGGCGGCGCAGCTCATGCCGCTCAGTTGAACGCGATCGCGGGTCATAACCAGCCCCTTTCCCTAGAGTGTGGCTGGCAGTTTGCAGATCTACCAGCCTCGATATCCTGAGCCTAGAATCTCTAGTCCACTGGAGAGTCAAGGGGGAAGTCAAGGGATACCAATAGGGATACAAATAAAGTTAAAGATAATCCTCTAAAGTCCGACCGGAATACCGGGGTTTATGGCAAGATAGCAAACGTGAGTGACTGCAAACGGTAGTCCGCTTTGTCTGTTCACCATTGACCGAATCAGATTCACAGAGAGAGTTTGCTATGACGCTTCAACTGGGCGACACCGTACCTAACTTCACCCAGCAGTCTTCCGAGGGTGAAATCAACTTCTACGATTGGGCTGGGGATGACTGGGTTGTGTTCTTTTCCCACCCCGCTGACTACACCCCCGTTTGCACCACTGAGCTTGGGGAGGTTTCTAAGCTCAAGGGTGAATTTGAAAAGCGCAATGCTAAAGTTATTGCCCTCAGCGTAGATGGGACTGAGTCTCACCAGGGCTGGATTGGGGATATTAATGAAACCCAAGGCACGACGGTGAACTACCCCATCATTGCCGACGAAGACAAGACGGTTTCTGACCTCTACGGCATGATTCACCCCAACGCCAATGCCAAGCTAACGGTGCGTACCGTCTTTTTGATTGATCCCAATCGTAAGCTGCGCCTGACGATCACCTATCCCCCCAGCACCGGACGTAATTTCCTGGAAATTCTGCGGGTGCTGGATTCTCTGCAACTCACCGATAACTACAGTGTGGCCACGCCGGTCAACTGGCAGGATGGGGAAGATGTGGTGGTGTCTCCCGCTATTCCTACGGAAGAAGCGAAGCAGAAGTTTCCCAAGGGTGTGACCGAGATCAAGCCCTACTTGCGTATGACCCCTCAGCCCAACAAGTAAGCTGATAGTACTCTGCGGCGTAAATACTCTAACCGTTCTATCGTGGCACACCTCGGCCCCTCACCGTTCGGCTGAGCTCACGCCGAAGCCCTAGCCCTCTCCCACGGGGAGAGGGGACCGGAAAATGTTGGGCTGACGCGACGATAGTAGGCTGATTTACACCTTGCGGTACTAGGTCCGTTTACTGGGTGGGCGCGATCGCGAGTTAATCGTCTGGGTGGGACACACTACGGTGTGTCCTTTTTTTATGGCAAATTTTATGGCGAATTTTGATGGTATTGACGGCAATGGGTCAAGAAGCGGGTGGGGAGTTGGGGGTGATCGCCCCAGTGCAGATGAACATAGGAGGCATGGATAGATTTCCAGTGCCAGCCCTCTAGGGTTAGGGCCGGAGGCGTTTTTTCCCCTGAAATTGGGTAGGGCTGGGTCTGATACAGGGGCGAAAGGGGGGCAATGGTGGAGACGGAACGGTGGAACTCGTGGCCCCAGATCTCGCTGCCCTGGGGCATCAGGATGCTGTCTTGGCAGGCCGTGACCCGGCGATAGCCCAGGGTGAGGCGTTCCGTCATGGTGGTGGCGGTGGGGAGTGCCCCCACCATGGGCCAGGAATGGCCGTCGAGATCCGTCAGCGATCGCGCTAGGTACATTAACCCACCGCATTCCGCCAGGGCTGGCAGGCCCGTAGCGAGACGCTGGCAAAGATCCTCTCGTAGGGGCTGATTTTGCGCCAGCGCCGCCGCAAACAGTTCTGGAAAGCCGCCGCCCAGGTACAGCCCATCCAAATTCTGCGGCAGGGTGGCATCCCCGAGGGGACTCCAGGGCACCAGCTCCGCCCCGAGTCGAGCCAGCAGATCCAAATTATCGGGATAGTAGAAATTAAAAGCGCGATCGCGGGCAATCCCCAGCCGTATCCGCCCCTGTCCTTTTAGGGGCACAGAGATTGTTTCGTCCAAGTGTTCCGGGTTGATCGCCGCTGTTTCAGGATCTGTGGCGGGATTTGTTTCAGGATCTGTGGCGGGATTTGTTTCAGGATCTGTGGCGGGATTTGTGGCGGCAACTGAATTCGCTCCCGCCGCCAGCCTGGGCCGCAACCAGTCCCAATCAAAACAGCGCTGCCCCAGGGTTGCTAGGTAATCAAAGCGTTGGGGTAGATCGGGCAATTCGTCGGTGGGGACTAGCCCCAAATGGCGATCGGGCAGGGTCACCGCGCCATCCCGAGGCAGTATGCCCACCACGGGAATGTGGAGCGGGGCTAGGGCGCTGAGCAGCATAGCCCGATGGCGATCGCTGCCCACCCGATTCAGCACCACCCCCGCCACCTGCACTTGGGGGTCTAGGTGGCGATAGCCCTGGACAATCGCCGCCAGCGATCGCGATAGGCGACCACAATCCACCACCAGCACCACCGGCAGGTTGAGCAACCGGGCGATGTGGGCGGTGCTGCCCCAGTCGCCTCCCCCCGCTCCATCAAAAAGGCCCATTACGCCTTCCACCAGGGCGTAGGGGGTATCTCGACGATGCTGGTCATAGCAGCGCCGCACGTAGTCCTCACTGGTCAGGACCGGATCCAGATTGTAGGCATCCCGTCCCGTCAAGACCCGATGAAACATGGGGTCAATGTAGTCGGGGCCAACCTTAAAGGCTTGCACCCCCTCTCCCCATTGCCGTAGGGCCGCCAGCAACGCCAACGTCACGGTGGTTTTGCCCACGCCACTGCGCTCCCCAGCGATGATCAGGCCCATGGGCTAATCCTGCCCATCAATCGTGGGGCCATTGGGTGACAGCCCCCCCCATAGCAGCTTCTGCTTGGGCCAACAGGGTCTCTGTCTCATCTTGGTCGTGACTCATCGCATCTAGCAATTCTGTCTGTGCTGCCGATGCGGGAACTCCCTGGCAAATAACCCGATAGCGCAGGGGGGATAAAAAGCCCTGGATGCCAAAGTCGCTGCACTGCTGATCGAGAACCTCAAGGGCTTCATCCGTGCTGTTACCGAGGGAGTCCAGGAGCCCCTCCAACCCCAAAAAGGCTAGTCGGTAGAGCAACATCTGGGTAAACTCCCCCTGGAAATAGCCGCCATGGACATCCCGTTTGCCCAGAGCATAGTCCACAGTCAGGCGGAAATAGTCCAGGAGGTTCAGCGCCCGTTTGCCCTGGGCACGGGTCATGATACCCATAGCCTTGGGGCCACGTTTCTGGGTTTCTACGTCAAAGACCCTGTCGTGGTAGTCGGTGCAGTCAAAAAAGGTGAAGAGGTCTGCCAGGGTGGTGCAGGTGCGAGGTCGTGCTGACTTTTGCTCAAATTGTTCCTCAAATTGTTCCTCAAATAGATCCGCCAGGGTGACATAGCCGTTCTGGTGGCGACGGCTATAGGTGACGAAGAGGTTCTCCATAATCTTGTCGGGGTCTAGGGCAATAGCCTGGGCCAGGGGAATATTGGTGGTGTAGTAGGTCTTCAGGTGGTCTAAATTAACCAGCCCAAACTGATCCTGAGCCGACTTCCTCTCTAGGGTGCGTAGGGCCACATTGCCCAGGCGATAGCCTCGGGTCTGGGTGCAACTGGGGAAGGAAATGTAGTTGGCGGCGGTGGAGGCAATGCGGAGGGCAATATCCCCTTCGCTGCTGAAGAGATAGGTTTCGGAAAACCGCCGTAGGGAGGAGGCCAGGAAGTTGGCGCGACTGGAAATCAGAGTCAGGACGGGGATATCGGGGGAGGCCAGCACTAACCGCTCTAGGCGAAAAGTCATGCCAATGTCGGGGGTCGGCACCTTATCAATAGAGCGGGTGTCAAACACGTCTGACAAAATCCGCATGGCATTGGTAACCACTAAGCCCCCCATGCTATGGCCGACAAAGCTAAGTCTGACCTTGGGTAGGTGGTCTCGCCAGCGTTGACGGGCTTGCCAAGTGGCTTTGGTGGTGGTGGGATCCTCTTTCAGAATGGCATCGGCCTGCCGTTGCACCATGGCTTGATCGATCTGGCGCAACAGTTCCACCAAATCTAGGACGCCGAAGTTGGTGGCGCGATATTGGTCGCGAAAATAGCCCAGGGTCCGCAGCAGTACTAGGGCAGCTAGTAGTCCCACCAGGAAAATTCCGGCCCCTGCTCCCACAGAGAGGAGGGTGCCCCAGATGGTGGCGGGCTGTAGCAGCAATCGGGTCAAGGCTAGTCCCGCCGCTAGAGCTGCACCCAGAGCCATCAGGCCCTTCGGTAAGGGCGGTAGTTGGGTCACCATCGCCCCCAGTTGGCCAAATTTGACGGTTTCCGAAGGCCAGCGGAAACCGATGAAGACTTGGTGGGGCCGCGCTGCGATCGCGTTGTCGTAGGTATTGGTATAGCGAAATATTTTGCCGTACCACGCCTTCACGTTGGTCATGCGGGTGTTGTAGCCGTGGACCAAAATCACCAATTCCGGTGCAGTTTGTTGGTCTGACTGTTTCAGGATGCGCCAGAGGTCATCTGCGATCGCAGCTACCCCTGCCTGGGTATTGGCGGTTTCTTCCGGGCTCACCTTGACGGCATCCTCAATGTTGGGAGGCGCAGAACTCATGACAAAGTAGCCCGGTATTACCCCTGGGGAGCCGCCGGTTTCATGTAGCTTCACCGCCTTGACCGACTGGCTGCCCTCCAGTACAAATCGCCGAATGAAGAACGAAATGTTATCCATAACGCTGCCCTGATGCCTTGAATCCCTGGCAGCAGTCTAGTCCCCTTGGGTGCACCCTTGGGCACAATTACTGGAATTTTTACAGCTGAATTTTTGGGTATCAACGTAAGCCGAGACAATATTGCTTCCGAGGAATTTAGGAGCCAGGAGCCAGGAGTCAGTAACCTCCTAGATTCTGGCTCCTAACTCCTAACTCCTCCCCACGAGATTTGTCCTGCTTTGATTTGATACCCTTGTCGTTGCTTCTTACCGATACCGAGCGATTGTGACCCATAATCGCTCCGTAATCCCCTTAAAATAGGGGGCACTACTCTTGATTGGGAGTCCTGAGGCTAACGTGCCATGCCCCTAGCACTGTCCTCCTTGCCAGAGCCCATGCACCTTCTGGACCTTTGGGTACCCTTGGCTTTGCTGGGCATAATTGTCCTCACTGCCATCGCCTTTGCCCGTCTTTAGCAGAGAAGACTGGGGACTCAGGGCACAATCCACGGAAATGGGGGTTACGTTAAATGTCTTAACATTAGCCCTTAGGGCGCGACAACGGCAGTATTTGCCTCCTAACCTAAAGGAGGGTATAGCCTCCGACAACCGCCCCCGGCCTCCTCTTCCGAGCACTGGATAAATATGAACCGCTCCGTATCGTACTTTGATGGCAAGCACTGGTGCTCATCGCAAAACCAATGACCTACTGTTTGGGAATTCACGTTCGCCAGGGCCTCGTGTTAGCGGCTGACTCTCGCACCAATGCTGGGGTTGACTATATTTCCTCCTATCGCAAGCTCTTCGATTTTTCTGTCCCCGGTGAGCGTGCCCTCGTGCTCTGTTCCTCTGGTAATTTGTCCATTACCCAGGCGGTGATGCATACCCTAGAACAGGACATCATCGCTAACGATGAGAACAGCCTCCATACCCTGCCTACTCTCTACGATGTGGCCCGTTACATTGGCAAGTGCATCCGTGCCGTGCAAGAGCTGGATCGGCCTTGGTTAGAGAAGGATCGCATTGACTTCCACTCCACCTTTCTTTTGGGGGGGCAGATTCAGGGGGAGGGGCCGCAGCTTTTCATGATCTACAGCCAGGGCAACTGCATTCGCACCACTCCGGAAACTCCCTTTCTCCAAATTGGGGAGACTAAGTACGGTAAGCCCATTCTGGACCGCACCCTGACCTTTGAGTCGAAGCTGGATGCGATCGCAAAATGTGCCCTTCTCTCCATCGACTCCACCATGCGATCAAATCTGTCGGTGGGGCCACCCATCAACATGGTCATGTATGAAACCGACAGCTTTGAGATTCGCCATCGGGCTCAGTTCCAGGCGGGGGATCCCTATCTGATCAAGATGCGTCGCCACTGGGAAGAATCCCTGCGGGATGCCTCTGACCGGATGCCCGATATTAGCTGGAATCAAGTCTCGCTGCCTATCACCCCCAGCCTGACAGATATTTCTGAACCCTAAAGATTTTCAGTCCTGAAGATTCTCAGGACTGACTCAGCCAGGGGTAACCTTCCTCTCAAGGCAGCACCGCACTATGGCCTCAAGTCCATAGCTGCCTGGAGTCTTTACACGATGAAACCCAAAACCTTTGCCACCCTGACCCTGGTCGCCATCAGCGCTGGCGTCGCCACCTTGGCCAGTGCCCTGACGCCCTTTGACCCGACCAGCTTTGTCTCGGCGACCGCGATCGCGACCGCGCCTACTGCTGCTGCTACTGCGATCTCGACCGTTGACGAGCCCACCCAGATCGCCCAGGCTGCGGGCCGTTTTGTCCCCGTTGACCATGCCGTCAGTGGATCTGCCCTGCTGGAAACCGTAGAGGGTGAGACCTACCTCGTCTTTGACGATGCCTTTACCACCGATGACGGCCCCGACTTGGTGGTCATCCTCTACAAAGAGGCTACCGTTCCCCTTGCGATCGCGGAGGACGACTACATTACCCTTGCGCCCCTAGCTAGCCCTAGCGGCTCCCAGCGCTACCGCATCCCCGCTGACATCGATCTAGCCGATTACCAATCCGTCAGCATTTGGTGCCGTGCCTTCAACGTCACCTTTAGCTACGCCCCCCTCCATTGAACGTGCGGTGCATTCGCGGCACCAACATCCTCTGTAAATGCAGGATCAACCTGCCTAGCCGCAATAGAGTTGTTGTGAAATAGTGCTCAGTCAGAACCTTCAAGGGCGACTTCCTTCCTCTCTCCCTCGGTTAAGCGGCCATCAGATAAAAGTTCCAGAGTCCTGCCGCTGTGAAGATGGAGCGGTCATCAAAGTTCGCTTTGCGATTGCGATAGACCTGGGCGGCAATCCCATAGCGTTTTAGGCCAGCAAAGGCATGCTCCCCGACGACCCGTTCTCGGGCGAGGGCTTGATTCTCAGCTTTCTGCTCATCGGTGAGTTGTCCGCCCTTAGGTTTCTTGTGTGGAATCTCTACGTTGACATACTCGTTTTGCAGCCCCTGAAAGCCTGAATCACCCTGGATTTTGACGTCATCAGGAATCCACTCGGCCCATCCCTCGCTATTGAGAATGCCTTTGTCGTGCGCCTTACCGGGATAGGCGGTGCTGAATACGAGAATCTGGCGGTCTGGGGCGACACCAGCCAGGTGGGTGCGGGTATGGCGCTTCTTTTTGCCTGAGTAATCTTCCTTCTGTTGGTCCCGGTCTTTGGCCCGCTGAATGGGGCGTTCAGTCCCGTCAAGAATCACCCGTTCCACCTCGGGAAAGGCTTCGATAAATTCTTCAAGACTGGTCAATTTGCGTTTCGGCAACGCCATTTTTTCACCCAGGGCTTCCTCCAGCAGTGGTTGGAGGCGATGCATCCAACGATTCGCCTGAGCGCGATCCAGGTCAAACAGGACACCGGCCAAATCAAAGGTCGGATACACCTTGAAGTAGAACAAGATGAAGAACAGTTTGGTCTCGACCGTTGCTAAATTGGGTTTTCGTCCGGCTCCGGTGGCCCGTTGACGGGGTAAGGGACTCCGACGGGGAACCTCTGCATGGGCCAACACCTGAGCGAAGGTGGATTCCAGTTCCTCAAAGGCTTTCCGGTTCAAACCGGTCAAAGCCCGCAGCAGGCGGTCACTCTTGAGGGCACGTTGGAGGTTCAGCACGGCACAACCAGGTTAACTAGCTCTAGAGGCTATTATCCCCTATTTCACAACAGGTCTAATAACATCGGTTTTCGGGTGCTGTGCGTTTCCCCCTGCACTCTTTAGCGCCAGAGTCAATGAATGGGAATTCATTGAGCATGCCTCGAAGAGTCCAGACCTGTTCCAGTAACACTTCAACTTTTTTCGCTATTCTCGGAATGACAAATGCGACTTTTAAACCTACATTCCGCAGGTTGACAAACAATTAAGATAATGCATAGTAGTAGCGCTCAATTGGTGGTCCGAGAAGTTGAATAATGAGTCGTCGCTGGTCATTCAGGTTGCTGATTTGCCACTGGCCCTGTATCCACACCCAGTGAATGCCCTGAAAAGCTTGCATAATCCAGCGAAAAGTGGGCTTAGCCGTAGGCCGCTTGCGTTGGTTGAGGACTGTCTGCTGCTGGACGGCGAGAGCCTGCCTCAGTTTGCGTTCGGCCAGGGTGTACACCAGCAGCGTCAAAGCCATCACTAGCGCCAACGCCTCGACTCGTTGTGGCTTTTTGACAAAGACACTGCTGGCAAAGAATAACGGGTCTTTGAGAAAGCGGAAGCCGCGTTCCACCTTTTGCTGATTCTTATATTCACTCAAGACCTTGTCGGCGGGCCAAAGGGCTGTATCGAGTTGATTGGTCGCCAGGATAAAGCGGCTTTGTTGACGTTTGACTTGCTCAAGGGCATTCTCACTCCTCTCCAGTTGGGCCTCGATGCAATACCCTGCTCCCGAGGAGGAGGCATGGGTTGGGCTGGTTCGTTTACGACCCCGTTTGGGAACGGGTGGGGCGACTCGAACCTGAGCCAAGTGGTGCAAGGTTAAGGTGTCTTGAAAGGCCATCACCGCTTCAATAGCCTCAGCCTTAGAAGCAAAGGTTTGCTGGCTGAGGGCTTTGAGCTGCCGATGGAGTATCTTTTCCTGTTTCGCCAGGGTCGCTTCGGCTCGTTGCCCATCTCCTTGGCGGGATTGGCATTCCACCAAAATCCAGCGTTGGGCCACCCCACCATAGTCTTGGGGCATCTCCCACAGGCGATAGTCGGCTTGCTCACACTCCAGTTCATTTAAGTGAGCTGTCTCCCCTTGAATCAGCGCCTTAGCCGCACTTAAGGTTTGAGGAACACGGCTAATCCAGCCCAGGTTCCCAACGGCCTTGAGATTCGGCGCGCTGTAGAAGGCAGCATCCATGACAAAGACGCCCTCGCTTGTCCAGTTCTGCTGAAATGACGTCATGACTGTGGCAAACTGCTGACTATCACTGGCGTTGCCGCTAGCGACTTGCAGCCACAGGGGGACTCCCCCATCAGCACTACAGGCCAAAGTCATCAGAAATTGCTTTAAGTCAGGGCGGTGGTCTCGGGAATAGCCTCGGGTGAGAGTAATGGAAATCGGCTCTGAAGCCTCTGAGGAGGCTTCAGAGGGATACTCTCCTGGCACTGAGATCGAGGTGCTGTCCAGGTGCCGTTGCTGGATATCAATCCCAAAGCGCTCTACCGCTTGCAGCGCTACCTTGAGAAAAAATGGNGTGATGCCCACTGCGTAGAGAGCATCTAAACCCCGTCCGAGACGGTCATCGTTGAGGTGTTTCGCCTCTACACCTGCTCCCAGTAAGTGGCTCACCGCTTTGCTTTCAAAAAACTCGCTGAAGAGGTACAGCGGGGCACTCAGGAAGCCCATGGCGTTCAAAATCATCGCCTTCACTACTTGCCCGGTGCTGACGTGCTCCAAGCTGTGGGGGGCGATCTCTTTATCGGTTAAATCCTCTAAGCCCAGTTCGTCGATGATGCCAGCCACCAAACCTAGATGGTCAATATTCTCGATACGCACGCTTTCTATCCTGTCCTAAGGGCCGCTTGCCTAGCTTGCACACAACATAACTTCTATTCTCTGTCAACCTGCGGAATGTAGGTTTAAAACATCCTCTTAGACATTAATGGTGATGATCTCTTTCTTGTTCTGCCATCATCTGATTAATTCTCTCATCGATGGCTTGAGCATCCAGCAGTCCTTTATCTGCGAGCAGCTTTTCACAGGCCATGACCCAATGTTCGTAATAAGTCACTGCGCCAGGGGCGGCCTTTTCTGTCGCCGCAATTGCCGATGACAAATATTGAGTCCATTCAGGCCAGGTATAGTGTTCAAGGATTGCCAGGTGATTCACAATGGCAAATGCCTTGGCCTCCCAGGGCGCGTTGAACACGGGTTCCTGATCTTGATCGCGCATTCCAGAATTGGGCATTAGGGCAGCAGACTCTTGGGGTGATTGCATCAGCTTCAGGGTGCGTCTAAATGGTCGTCAAACAGATCAATGTAGAGAAAATCTTTGGCAGAGGCATCTGGCCCCCAGAGTTCTTGGGCGGCAAAGCGCACACTGTAGACATATTGGGGTTTGGTCTCCAAGCGCTGGCCTAGGGTGTCTGGAAAGACATAAACTCCGTGCACCTTGGTAATGGTGCCTATTTTCCCCCGCACATAACGGGGCAGGCGAGTGTAGGTGGCCGGGTGCATAACCTTCGCTCGAATGATATCCTCCACCTGAAACCGGGGCGGATGATTGCTCACGCCACGGCAGTCAACGCCAGACTGGAGCAGGGCTTTAGCCTGGTCTACACCCATGCACTCATTGCTGGTTTCGATGGCCATTGTGGTTACTCTCCTTGTGCCAACTCGGCCATACGTTGCTCAATTTCTTCGGGCGTGACCAGGTTGTGCTCAGTAATCAAGAGCTCCAGGGCATAGAGCCACCGTTCGTAGTAAGAAGAACTGAGATAGGCACCCGGTGGCATCCGTTCACAGGCATGGCGAGTTTCATCAACTGGGAAAAAGTTGCAGAAGGTGGCAAAGCTCATGGCAAAGACCTTAGCTTCCCAGGCAGAATGGAAGACGGGCTCATCCGGTTCCATGGGAATCGACCCCATGCCGTGCATGCCGCCCATGTCGTGGGGGCCATTCATGATCAATCCTCCTAAGCTGCAAGGGGTGAAGGTGATTCAGGGGGCTGAACTTTCGCGGTGCCAACCATGGCGTTGCGGGTCACTAAACCCGCCAGGGACTCTTCAGACATGCCCTCGGTACCTTCTGGCCGTTCTGGCAGTACCAGATACCGCAAATCAGCATTGCTGTCCCAGACTCGAATTTCAACGTCATCGGCAATTTCTAGCCCAAACTCTTTCAGCACTTGACGCGGTTCGATCACAGCCCGAGACCGATAGGCAAAGGATTTGTACCAGGTAGGCGGCAGGCCCAAAATCCCCCAGGGATAGCAAGAACAGAGGGTGCAAACAATTAGGTTGTGGACCTGGGGGGTGTTTTCGACCACTACCATGTGTTCGCTAGAAAATCCAGTGAGACCCAGTTCTGCGATCGCACTCGTCCCATCCACCAGCAATCGCTGCTTGTATTCGGTGTCCACCCAGGCTTTAGCCACAATGCGCGCCCCATTGTGAGGTCCAATTCGGCTTTCATAGGCATCGATGATGGTGTCCAGGGTAGCTGGATCAACAATACCTTTTTCGATGAGAAGGGACTCAATTGCCTTGACACGAAGGGCAATATCGGCTTCTGAATGAGAAGAATGGGCCATGATCCAAGAACAAGTAACGGACATCAACTGAGAAGTTATTCAGCAATCATATTCAGGAGATTGCAGTAGAAGACAAGGTATACATGGACAATCTATAGCGGTTCCCTAACGTATGAGAGACACCTCAACTTAATGACACTTCAGCGAACAAGGGGCTTAAGCCCCTTGTCTGTCCTTAACCCGAGGAAAAACCGCTATATAGACAAATGGTATACGAAAGATTATAAGGATTAGAGTGCAATTTCAGACTGAAAGAATCAAATTCCTGGAGAGTTTCTATGGCAAAAGTTGAAACCTACACTCATCTGTTCGAACTTCCTTTGGAGGATACGGCGCTGCTGATTATCGACATGCAAAACGATTTCTGTCATCCTGATGGCTTCAATGGAAGTGAACTCAACCTGGATTTAACCTCAATCAGAGCTATTATTCCATCAATTCAGACTCTTCTGGACTGGTCTCGAAAATTGGGGCTGATGGTTATTTTTACCCGTGAAAGCCATCCTCCTAATTTGTCTGATTTGACCTCTAGCAAACAACAACGATATACCAACGCCGGTTCCCCCATTGGCGAACTCGGAAAGATGGGCCGATTTCTAGTTCAAGGAGAAAAGGGTGTTGAAATCATTGATGAATTGCGCCCTTTGCCCCATGAAATACAGCTAGATAAACCGGCCCATTCTTGCTTTGTCAACACCCAACTCGACCATAAACTCCAGAACCAAAATATCACTCACTTAATCATTGTGGGTGTAACAACTCAATGCTGTGTTCTGGCAACCTACCGCCATGCCAGCGATCTGGGCTATTACTGCCTGCTGCTGGATGACTGCTGCGCCACCTTCGACCGTGCAGATCACGATGCCACCATCCGCATCCTGCAATCTGAAGGGGGCGTTTTGGGGTGGGTTGCGCATTCCTCAATGCTTTACCATGACTCGCTTGCCCATTAAATCCCGACTCTAGACCGTACCCTCCCCAAGCCAAATCATGATGGAAAACCATGAATATTGCGAAATGCGCAGACAAAAAAGGACTTGGTTGTTCTATAAGCAAATAATGGCAGCATTTTTTGCGAAAGTTGTGCCTCTGGCTACAAAAAATACGCGCCGATGCCTTTACTGTCAAAACCAAGCAGGTCGTTTGCCCCACCACTTCTTCTGGTATCAGGGCGTTCAGTTGAAACGTTGAAACAGCGACTCATAGTCAGGTTTATTGGTCTCGTCGAGCTTTGAGATGTCGAGGTGTGTTCCCATGTTGCCGAAGCAGACTTTCATTTTTTTCGTACTGAGCACTTTGTTTGTGGGGGGCTGTGGAGTATCACCCCCCGCCGAGACGACCGCCCCCCCCTTGTCAAGCAGTGCAGAAACAGCACCTTCAGATGAATTGGTAGCGATTAAAGCGGGTCACTTAGTGGCGCTGGATATGGCTCCATTGTTCGTGGGTGTGGAATCGGGCTGTTTTGAGCAGAATGGGTTGGCCGTGGAAACGGTATTCTTCAGCAATCCTGGCGATAACAATGCAGCCCTGGCTGGGGGGCAGATCGACTTCAGCACCAATCCCTTTACGCTGCCGTTTTTTGCCGCCAATAGCGGTGTACCCATTAAGACGGTGGCCGCAGCCGGGGGATGGGGGGTGATGCAGGTGATTATTGACAGCGAATACGGGGTCGAATCCATCGCTGATTTAGCGACCTTTGTGGCCGACAACCCTGACCAGAAATTAAAAATTGCCACCCTACGGGGAGACACACTGGAGTTAATTTTGGTGGACGGGCTTGAGCAGGCAGGCATCGACCCAGATGCGTTTGAAATGGTTTACTTTGACGATCTACTAGCAATGGTCGATGCCTTTCGTCTAGGAGAAGTCAACATCCTCAGCCACATTAAGCCCTACACCACACAGTTTGTAGTCACTGGTGATGCCAACGTGATCACCGATAATGCTGAGGTCTGGTCGCCGACCACGCCGAATACTGTGGTTAGCGTCTTAGAGAAAACCCTCAATGAGCGACCTGAAGTGGTGAAAGCCTACATCCAGGGATTGCAATGTGCGGCAGAAATCATTAATACCGACCCCGATCAGGCCATTGAACTATTGGTCAGTGGCAACTACTACCGGGTTGAGGATGATGTGTTGCTGACTGCCTTCAAAACCCAACCCTCTCCCATCACGTTTACCCCTGACTTAGATGCTGTCCAAACTGTGGTCGATAAGATGGTGCAGTTGCAATACATTCAGGCCGATGTGCCAGCAAAGGATATCTTTGATGTCTCTATTGTGAAAGAGCTAGAGCAGTAGCATGGTAAAGGGCACCGCTGGCTGGGAAAGTTCTATTTCGCGATCGCTGTTGCCCCTTACTTGTGGGTTAATCTCTTGCGCTATTTTTGTGGGAGCTTGGGAAGTTATTGGTGCGAATCCTGAAAATCCTATTTCTCAGGTGCTACCGCCCCCATCAAAGTTTCTACCAGTTCTGTTTGAGAATGACTTTAAGATTGGTCTGGGATCTCAATCCGCATCCATTTACCAGTCTGTAACCGTCACCCTGGTTCGAGTCCTTTTGGGGATGACGATTGCCTTTGTGGGCTCAATTGTTTTTGGTCTGCTGATTAGCCTGTCAAAGTGGTCAGAGTTGTTTATTCTGCCGATTTTAGGTCTGATCGCTCCCATCGCTCCAATTGCTTGGGTGCCGCTGGCATTAGTCATCTTTGGAGTCAGTAATTTGACTGCGGTGTTCATTGTCTTTATGGGAGTCTTTTTTACCCTGACCATTGCCACCGTAGCCGAAATCAAAAGAATTCCCGACAACTTACTAATCACGGCAGAAAACCTAGGGGGAGGAAATTTTGCCCGATGGAAGTTTGTTGTTATTCCTGCTATCTTACCTGGGGTATTTACCCTGCTCAGACTAAACTTTATCGCCGCCTGGATGGCTGTACTAGCGGCTGAGATGACTGGGTTAAGAGATGGCCTTGGCACCGTTGTCATGACCGGACGAAACCTGTTCAACAGCAACCTGATTTTGCTGGGTATTTGTATTATCGGCATTACTGGATTTGCAATTGACCGACTACTACTGGTAATTCAAAGAAGGTTTTTCTGGTGGAGAATCTAAGCAATGAGCAGTCATTTATCAGCTCTGAATGAATTCCACCAACAGCCCATTCTAGCTTGTCAGAATGTGGCAAAAACCTTCCAAGTTACTCGAAAATCTCCATTTATCGCTCTACAAAAAATTGATCTAAAAGTCGCAAAGGGAGATTTTGTTACCATTTTGGGTCGTTCAGGTGGAGGAAAGTCAACCCTGCTCAAGTTGTTGGGCGGTTTTATACCTCCCACGTCTGGACAGATTTTATTTCATGGGGTGCCATTACAGGGAATAACGCCCAAAATCGGTATGGTGTTTCAGGAAAACACCCTATATCCCTGGTTAACTGTCGAGCAAAACATTGGTTTTGGTTTCAAAGTGCGGGGAAAACAAAAGCGCCACTATGGCTTGCGCGTTCAAGAGGTGATGGAACATGTTGGCCTGACCCAGTCCGGAAACCTTTATCCTCATCAACTTTCAGGGGGAATGAAACAGCGGGTTTCCATTGCCCGATCCCTGGCCATCCAGCCCGATGTGCTACTGCTGGATGAACCCTTTTCGGCTCTGGATATTCAATTGCGAAGACGACTGCAAAAATTTCTGCTGAATATCTGGCAGGAGACTGAAGCCACTATGGTGCTGGTAACCCATGATGTAGAAGAGGCGATATTGCTAGGGCAAAAACTCATCGTAGTTGGTGGCCAACCGGGACACATCATTGCAGAGGTGGATATCTCTGCCTCGGCCTTTAGAGATCGGTACGACCGGCAATTTTTAGAACTTCAGCAACATCTAGAGGGGGTGATTGGCGAAGAACCTGACATGATGGAAAAGTCCCGAGACTTAGCGGCTGTACAAAGTAAGTAGGTCGAATCAAACTATGTACAGCCCAACCCCAGACTGGAGCTGATTGGGTGCACCCCAGGTTTGTAAATGTCATTCGGTTGCTCCGAAGGAGCAACCGACCCAACCCAAAATTTTGGGTAATACCCGGAAGAAACAGAGGGAAATTTCTTGGACGCCGTTTCACAAACAGGGTGATAAAAGTGGGATGCCCCTGTTCCGGACTCACTCCTGGCTGATTCTAGCCGGATACTGAGCCTTATAGATTTTTAAAATATTTCTAGAATTTAACCCCGTGACGACGCCCTTGTTCTTTAGCCAGTTGATAAACGACAGGAGGTCTTCATTGTCTTTGTAAATGTACTCCAGCATGATATCGAACTCACCTGTCACAGCGGATAGATAACTAATACTTTCCATGCTGACTAGTTCTTCTAAGGCCGTTCCAAAAAAGTCCGGCTCGACCTTCAGTTCAATATAGGCAACATTCTCATACCTCACTTTGCCGGTATTTATAAAAGCACTGATGGTAATAATTCCATCATCCAGCAGCCGCTTCATCCGGTATCTGATAGTTGCTTCTGGAGTATCAATTGAACGGGCAATATCACGGTAGGGAATCCTACCATTTTGTTGCAATAGCTCAATAATCTTAAGGTCAAGACTATCGACTTCATGGTCTCGGAGATTCTCTATGGTGACATTACTGCTAGTCATCATTGAATTGATTTTAGAATGTTTGAGATCAGTATAGCAGCTAACTTTTGATTGACAGGGCTGACAGTTATTCGGGAAGTGGTATTTTCGGAATTACAGGGCAACTTTGCTACAATCAATCTTGTGCTATGTTGCTTTTTATACAGTTTTTTTAGATCATTTTATTTAATATCTTTCTAGATTCGTCGCAGGAGATAGATGTTGTCATGCAGCGGTCCTCAATTGACTTAAGTACAGGCAAAGGACTTAAGCCCTTCGTTCACTGAGGTGCCATTGAATTGACGTATACTTTATGCGTTAAAACCGCTGCAAGCATGAAAATAAATGCCCTCGTAAATGTTTCGCAATTCTGTTTCTGAAGGGGAAAATACCATCCCAAGAATATCTCTGAGGCTGGGTCAACTGACGAATCTGAAGCTGATTTAGTGTTATGCGGAGGGTATTATCCTTGCAAGATCTGACTCCGACCACCGTTTTGACGGGTTATCTGGGTGCTGGCAAGACGACCCTGCTCAACTACATCCTCACCGCCCAGCACGGCAAGCGGATTGCCGTTATTGTCAACGAGTTTGGTGAAGTCGGTATCGATCATCAGCTCGTGATTGATGCCGATGAAGAAATCTTTGAGATGAATAACGGCTGCATCTGCTGCACGGTGCGGAGTGATTTAATTCGTATCGTCAGCAATCTGATGGAACGCTCTGGGGATTTCGACTACCTCATGATTGAAACGACGGGATTAGCCGACCCAGCCCCTGTGATTCAATCCTTTTTTGTGGATGAGGTGATGCGATCGCGTCTCCTACTGGATGCCATTGTCACCGTTGTCGATGCCAAATATATCTGGGATCACTGGGACAGCAGCGAAGCTCAAGAGCAGATCGCCTTTGCTGATGTGATTCTGCTGAACAAGGTCGATCTGGTTTCGCCCCCAGTGCTGGAAGAACTGGAGCAACGGATTCGGGGTATGAATGCGATCGCCAAAATCCAGAAAACTCAGCATTGCCAGATCCCTCTGGATACCGTGCTGGGAGTCGGCGCATTCGACCTGAAGAACGCCCTCAGCATCGATCCAGAATTTCTGGACGAAGATGCCCACGATCATGACGAGACCGTTTCATCGGTCGCGATTCAGGAGCCTGGGGTGGTGAACGGAGATCACTTCAATCGCTGGCTTTATCAACTGGTGCAGGCCCGAGGTCCCGACCTTTTCCGCATGAAAGGCATTCTGGATATGGATAGCGAAGACCGGCGATTCGTATTTCAAGGGGTGCACATGACCCTGGATGGTCGCCCCGGTAGGCCCTGGCAACCGGGGGAGATGCGCCGGAATGAATTGGTCTTTATTGGCCGCAACTTAGATGAAGCTGAACTGCGACGTGGTTTTAGCGAGTGCTTGATGTAACCCAAAAATAATTCGGAGCGCAATCTGCTATGAAACAATCCGAAGCCTTAACCCTTAGCATTGGCGTGCTCGGCGGTGTCGATGTGTTCTTGACCGCAACGGTCATCCCTGTCCCGGTTTGGGTGACCTTTACCGCCTGGGCTTCCTTCTTTATTGTGGGGGGCGGCATACAGGGATTTATTAAGTCTATTTCTTGCAATATTACGGGGATTATTATTGCGGCCCTGTCCCTATGGGCGATCGACTTAATTGGCCCCAATCCCCTGGTCGCCGCCATTTGTGTGGGGATTGGCAGTGCGGCTATGGTGCAGGCTTCTAAACTTCCCTTCACCTACGGCATTACTCCGGCCATTGTGTGGGGCTTTTCCCAAACCGTTGGCACAGTTGCGGTCACTGGTCTGCCCGTGACCGCTGCCTTGCCCAATAACCCGGTCTTAATTGCGATCGCCGCCATGATTTTGGGCAACATCTTCGGCTACCTTTCCGAAGCCTGGGGCAAGGCGATGACAACCGCCCCCGCCATAGCTACCGCTGGGGAATCCGCCAGGAAAATCCAAAGCTAAACCATTGCCAAGTCCAGTAGGGCGTTTTTGGCTAGGGCAGGCTTAAGATTCTGGCTTGGATAGGCTACCGCTCAATTCTCGATATCTCAATCCGGTAAATTCTCGACATCACAATCAGACAAAGGAGCTAAGACGCGGATGAAATTACAACACTCCCTGGGAGGGCTGGAAGGACTCGGCCCCGTTGACTTTCAGAAAAAAGTATTCGTTGAACAGTGGGAAAAGCGCATTTTCGGCATCCATACAGCCATGATGAGCTTAAGTGCTCATTTAAAAGATGCCCTGCCCCAATATCCCATTGATCAAGTGCCGACCACCTTTAAGGATATCTGGACCTGGGCGGATCTCCGGCGGGGGGCAGAAGCCATGAATCCCTTCGACTATTTTAAGCTGCGCTATTACGAAAAGTGGCTGGGAGGGATTTCAGGATTCTTTGTTGAGAAAGGCTATATTTCCCAAGCAGAGTTAGACGAGAAAACCAAGTTCTATCTGAAGGAGGGTAACGTCGATCCGACTCCACTACCTGAGAAGGAACTCCCTGCCGTAGACGAACAAGTGGTCAAGTATTTAGAGCTGGGCGACTCCCCCAAGCGGGATGTGGGTATCCAACCCAAATTTTCGGTGGGGAACGCCGTCATTGTCAAAGATCTGCCCGTGGCTGAGCATACCCGATTGCCAGGGCATTTACGTGGTAAACCTGGGGTGATTGATCTGGTTTATGAAGGCTGCTATGCCTATTTTCCAGGCCCTTCTGATGGCTTAGGGCCTGCTCAACCCAGCTACAGTGTGCGGTTTGATCCTAAGGATATTTGGGGTGAAGATTTGGCCGAACCAGGTTCCACTTTTTATGCGGACATATTCGAGATGTATCTCGATGCTGACTAAACGTTCATGGTAACCGTCCCCTGAGCGGAGTCGTTGGCTTTGCCGCCCCAGCGGGGCTAGGGGACATTCTGGTTGGGTTTTGGCTTTCTCCCTTCGGGAGACGTTTCACGAACGACTTCGCTCAGCCAGCGTAATTCCTTGGACGGTTACACGTTCATGCAGGATTGCTATATCAGCCCGATCACCCGTGAAATATTCGATCCATTTTGGGTCTGATTCTTGCGGTAATTCTTGAAAAAAGTGAGGTAAGTTTTTCATGTCAATTCCTGGAGACGAGCAATTTAGCTACAGTTCCAATCGTGAGTTGGAAAGTGCGGCAAAAGTCAGGGCACTCGAAGCGCTGCTGATTGAAAAAGGAATTATCGGTAGTGAGACAGTCAATACAGTGCTGGACTACTTTGAGTCCAAAATGGGGCCTTTTAATGGGGCCAAACTTGTGGCAAAAGCCTGGACAGATCCAGAATTCAAGGAGCTGCTGATCAAAGATTGTAATGCTGCCTGTAGTGCCCTGGGCATGACCACTGGGATGTCTGGCGCAGAAGGGGAACACATGCGGGTGGCTGAGAATACCCCCGCTGTCCATAACTTGATTATTTGTACCCTGTGTTCCTGTTACCCCTGGCCAACCTTAGGGCTGCCCCCTTACTGGTATAAAGATCCGACGTTTAGGGCTAGGGCGGCCCGTGAGCCGCGCAAGGTTTTGCAAGAGTTTGGCCTGGATCTGGATGGCGCTGTCGATATTCGGGTATGGGATAGCAGTGGCCAGATTCGCTGGTGGGTGTTACCTGAGCAACCTCCTGGTACCGAACATCTGAGTGAAGAAGAGCTGGCTACCCTCGTCACGCCAGAGGCGATGATGGGCGTTGCTAAGGTCACCGCTTCTTAGATGAATGAGAAATAACAGTCCCCATGTTTACCCGATTTGAACATTTTGCTGCCTCTAGCTTGATGGGTAGCGAAGAGTCTCCCCCTCGGGAGAATGGGCACCTTGCCTTCAATCGCAGTTGGGAGCAGGTTGCGTTTGCCCTTGCTATTGCCCTGTCAAAAAGTGGTCACTATGAGTGGGAGGATTTTCGCAAAAATCTAATCGCCACTATTGGTGAATGGGAGTCAGACCATGACTTGTCAGATCCTACCTGGGATTACTACCAGCGCTGGTACACCGTTTTGGAAAAGCTCGTTCTAGAAGCGGGTCTAGTCGATAAATCAGAACTGGATGAGAAATCATCTGCTTTGCTGAACTGCGCCAGTACCCATGAAGAGCCAACTCATTAAAACACCTGAGACACTGTAGAGGAGAGATTCACCATGCCTACTAGATCTTTTGCGAACCTGAGCCCAAAACTCATCATGGGTGCTCTGGCAGTAATTGGCTCATTACTACTTTGCGCCCCGGCTATGGCCCATCACCCTTTTGGTGGTGAAGCACCGACTAATGCCATTGAAGGGTTTCTATCTGGAGTTGGACACCCAGTAATTGGCCTTGATCACTTGGCATTTATCATTACTGTCGGTTTATTAGCGGCCATTTTTAATCGAGGCTTACTCATTCCAGTGGCTTTTGTGGTGACTTCGCTGCTGGGCACAGTAGTACATCTTTTGAATGTCAATTTACCGGCACCAGAATTCTTCATTTCTGCATCGGTATTGGTGTTTGGATTACTGTTAGCCATGAAAAATTCATTGCCATCAGGAATTATGATCGCCCTGGCAGCAGCAGCAGGTCTATTTCACGGCTATGCCTATGGAGAAGCCGTTGTGGGTGCAGGTATGCCATCCTTGCTGGCCTACCTGATCGGGTTTTCTACCATTCAAATGGCGATCTCTGTCGGTGTTTATCTGACAGCAAAGCAGCTTGGAGCTAGCAGTGATGTAAAACCTTTAAATCTGCGCTTTGCTGGGTTTACCCTGATGGGTATTGGCGCGGCTTTCCTCTCTGCCACAGTTTTAGGCTAGTACTGGGCGGCGGAAATACCCTGGCCGTTCCATCGTGGCACACTCGGCCCCTCACCGTTCGGCTGATCTCACGCCGAAGCCCTAGCCCTCTCCCACGGGGAGAGGGGACCGGAAAATGTTGGGCTGACGCGACAATAGTGGACTGATGTACGCCCTGCGGTACTAGCGATCGAGACCACAGTTAGTCCTCGCGGGCTAGCTGAAGCAAGTTTCAGTCTTGCTTTTCAGTCGGGAACCTCGATAACCACGATGGTCTCAATCGCTTGACCATCGTGGATCAGGGCCTCATGTCCATTGGCATTGAGGCTGACGGTGATTTCATTGCGACCGGGGGGTAGCTCAGGCAAATGTAGCCATGGACCATAGACCCGCGCTCCCTTTTCGCCATTGATATACAAGTGGCCGTGGCCCACATTGGGCTGGTTAGTCTGGTTGACTTGTTCCGGAGCAAATTGGAAGTTGGTGGTTTGGATCTCCAAATTCCAGCCGCGCATGGGGTCAGCATGGGCAACCAGGTTAATGGTTGGTACAGGTTGTCCAGGGGGAATTTCGATGGCACCATGACCATCGGTATGACCATGGCCAGTATGATTCGCGGCTGCATGTTCATGGGCCTGGTTTTCAGCTCTAGGGCTGTGACCGTTCTCTGCCTCACTGTGACCCTGAGCAACATCGCTGGCTTCCTCTCCAGTATCTGTGGAGGTTGCTGTCGGGGTTGTTTGACCGCAACTAACATTCAGCCCTAGCACCAGCCCAGCCAGGACCAAGTTAGACATCGAACCTAAGCGTTGGGTGCCGCGCATTCAATCCACTCCTTACTAGCCCTGCTCCGCTTGACCGAGAATATAAACGGCCACATTAGACTTTTATCGATTACAAGGAAGTTACGCTATCAGTAGTGGTTTATAAGAACAATTGTCTCGGCTTTGGCACTACCAGTAGAGCCCTCAATTTGTTTCCAATTAAGTCTATTGTCTAGATCGGGGGTGATGGAATCAAAAGACAGCCTGTCAAATGTTGCGAAATGCAAAGAGGCTAAACTTAAGCCAAGGTCAGAAAGGGGGTAAGGTAACAGAGATTAGGTTGGCACCCGGTTTTTTATCTGTTTTCCCCTGCTTTTGTCATGGCTCCTTTGCCCCGTCATCAACCCCATCAACTTTCTTTGGGGCCACTAGAGGCCGAGATTCTGGCGATTATTTGGCTACGGGGCAGTGCTACGGTGAAAGAAATTCACGACCACATTCTGGCTGATCCCGATCGCGATCTCACTCAAGCTTCGGTGACTACGGTGCTCCAACGGTTGGCCAAGAAGGGCTGGTTACGACGCGAAGCGATCGCCCCCCAAGTTCCGGGCCGTGTTCGTCGTATCTATCGGTGGTTCCCCATGGTGTCTCAGCAGGAAGCGAAGCTGCTTGTGGCTCACCAGAAACTTCAGAGCTTTTTAGCTGTAGGAAATCCTGACTTGGTAGCTGCCTTTGCTGACAGCCTGGATCTGGCGGAACTGGATCGGTTGGATGCGATCGCAACTCGGTTGCGTGCCCTGCGCCCCCCTCAGCTCCCTAGTTCCAGGGAGGAGGAATAATGCACAGTGGCCTGCTGTTATTGACATTACTTATCGCCTTAGTCTGGCGGTGGCAGTGGCGATCGCCCACAGGTTCCTGGCAAGGGCGCTGGCAGTCTGCCCTCAGTACCTTTTGTCTGCCGCCATTAATGGTGATCTTGGCCGCTGGAGTTGTACTGATGATGGGACACCACGGCACCATGATGGGCTGGTCTGTGAGCCCAATGGGGTGTTGGCTCAGTGGAGGTATCCTTGGGAGCCTGGGGGCAATAGTTTGCTATAGCCTGGGACAAGCCCTGGCAACTGAGTTATGGCTGCGCCAGCATTCCATCGTGGCTTTACCCCATGGGGGCCTAGCCCGCTGTATCGACATCGACCTGCCAGTGGTTGCTGTGGTAGGGCTGTACCCCACTACTCTGGTTGTCAGCCGGGGTTGGCTGACCCAATTCACCCCGACAGAACAACAGGCGATGCTGGCCCACGAACAGGCCCATATCCACTATGGCGACCCGATGTGGTTTATGGGGTTAAGCATCTTGCGCCAATTTTCTGGCTGGCTACCCCAAACCCAGGCCCTATGGGAAGAATTGCTATTACTGCGAGAAATGCGAGCCGACCATCGAGCTGCCGCCAGCAGCGATCCCCTACTCTTGGCTGAGTTGCTCGTCAGCCTCTGTCGCCAGATTGTCTTAGCTACCCAGAAGGGCATCCCTCTCCTGGAACCCTACCTGGCCTTTGACGAATCCCTCACCCCTAGTCGTCTAGAGCAACGAGTCAACGCTTTGCTGGATCCCAACTTTAAGGCAGAGGTGGGAACGCCGCAGTCAGGGGAACTGCTGGGGATACTCCTGACCGCACTGCCTTTGGCCACACCTTGGTGGCATGCCTAGTACATCGCGGCGGAAATGTCATGACCGACCGTAGTCACTCCCCCCTATGAAAATCTCCGATTGGATTGGTCTCATTTGTCTGCTGATTGCCTTGGCGATTCTGTGGCGATTTCGACAGATCGTGCTGCTCCTGTTTGCCGCGATGGTGATTGCGATCGCACTGAATAGTATTGTGCGCCGTTTCGTCAGACAGTTTCGGATACCCCGTGGTCAGGCAGTAGCACTTACCCTAGGGCTAGTCTTCTTCAGCCTTGTGCTGTTTGTGGTACTGGTATTACCCCTGTTTATCAGCCAGTTTGAGCAAGTGCTGGAACTGGTGCCCAAGGGCTTTAACCGACTGCGCGAATGGGGAACTGCCCTCTTGAATGACCCGCCGCTTTGGTTGCCGGAGCAGGCTACTACCACGGAAATTCCTCGGTTTTCGGACCTAATCAGCCAATTTTGGGACATTGGTGGCGAATTTTTCAGTAACTTCTTCAGCTTCTTCTCCGAGTCCTTGACGACACTGCTGCAACTCTTGCTACTGGTGGTGATCAGCTTGATGCTGTTGATCGATCCCCTGTCCTATCGTCGTCTGACACTGCGATTGTTCCCCAGTTGGTATCGCCGCCGCGCCGATGAGATTTTGACCAAGTGCGAAGATGCACTGATGTGCTGGCTGGTGGGTGTTTCCATTAGTTCCCTATTTGTCGCCACCCTCAGCTTTGCTGGGCTATTGGTGCTGCGGGTGCCCTTTCCCTTTGCCAATGCAATGCTGGCGGGCATTTTCAACTTTATTCCCAATATCGGCCCAACCCTGAGTGCGATCTTTCCCATCATTGTGGCCCTGTCCCAATCCTTTGGCAGTGCGATCGCGGTAATTGTGCTCTATGTCCTGATCCAAAACTTAGAAAGCTACTGGCTCAGCCCCATGCTGATGCAACAGCAGGTCTCCCTACTGCCCGCTGCCACCCTCACAGCCCAGATCTTTTTTGCCACCTTCCTCGGGCCAGCGGGCCTGATTCTGGCCCTTCCCCTCGCGGTAGTGTGTAAAACCTGGCTAGAGGAAGCTTGGATTATTGACATCCTGGAAAAGGACCAGCCCGACACCAAGGCAATGCCCGCTCTCAGTGAATTGGAGAAAGAGCGGTCGGCACCTGAACCCTCGAAATCCTAAATCATGGACATTACGGGTATCAACTCAAAGCGGGACAAATCTCTTGGGGAGGAGTTAGGAGTCAGGGGTCAGCATCTAGGAGAGTACTGACTCCTGACTTCTGAATTCCTCGGAGCCCATGATGCCCGCCTGCCGCTTTAGCGCAGCCATGCCGCAGGCAATACGCATCCTACGAATATATAGCGGTTCCCTAATGGATGAGGTACAGCTCAACTTGATGGCAATTCGGGGAACAAGGGGCTTAAGCCCCTTGTCTGTACTTAACCCGAGTGAGAAGCGCTATAGGATGCGTATTGAGTCCACCGACTTAGCAGCGCTGCACCTGGGAAATGTGGAGCACCATTTGATCGATGGTTTGCACCATCACCGTGCCGGTTTGCCCTGGCTGATTAATGACTAGGCTAAAGGCGATCTCGCCATAGTCCCCATTCTGGACATACCCGGACAATGCCCTGACCCCTTGCAAAGTCCCCGTCTTGGCCCGTACCCGCCCCTGCAAAGGGGAATCGCGAAAACGGTTGCGAAGGGTGCCGCTGACCCCTCCCACCGGGAGGGAGGCATAAAACAGTCCAGTGTCTTCATGGGCTGCCATGGCCTTGAGCAGGGTAACCAGGGTGGCAGGGCGCATCCGGTTCTGGCGAGATAGTCCAGAACCATCCACCTGCTGATAGCCCTCGGGATCAATCCCTAGGGGCAGAAGCGCTTGTCGTACCGCATGTTGGCCGCCAATGCGGCGCAGGAGGGCGTCGGCAGCTCGGTTATCACTGTTGCGGTTCACCGGGTCAATCCATTGGCGCAACTGGTTGAGATCTTGGGGGCTACGACTGCCCACAATTCGCAGCGCCGCCGCCGTAGTCAATAGCTTGATGTTCGAGGCGGGAATCATCAATGTCTCGGCATTGTGGCTGTAGAGCGGACTGGTATCCGTCAGCGGTTCCACCACAATGCCCCACTGAGCGGTGGCAAAGCGGGGCTGGCTGACGATGGTGTTGAGGGTGGCACTCAGATCAGGGGGACACAGGGTAGGGCTGGGTGCAGCCTGGGCGATGGCCCCGTTGGGCCGATCATTGACCATCCCAGTTCCAGTTGCAGATACCGCTACGATTTCCAAACTAGGGTCGGCAGAAGACGCAGACTCCAGGGTAGCGTTGGCCCCACTGCCTACCGCCACCATCATCACGGCCCCGATCGCTACGGTGAATCCTTGTCCCCAGGTGGAAAAATGTTGCTGCCAAGCCATAGACATCGTTGCTCCTATACGACGGACGAGATATCACCCCGCGTTCTATTAAACGCGCCTGCCTACCGTCCTCAGGACAACAATCTGCATTGAGCATGGTGACGCAGGAGATGGTCACACAGTACCAGGGCTACCATCGCCTCCACCATCGGTACCGCCCGAGGCAGCACACAGGGATCGTGCCGTCCCCGTGCCGCCAGCACCGTTTCTTCCCCTGCTTGGGTGACGGTATTTTGGGCCTTGCGGATGGTGGCGGTGGGTTTGAAGGCGACTCGAATCACGATATCTTCGCCGTTACTGATGCCCCCCTGGGTGCCACCGGAGCGGTTGGTGCGGGTGCGCCAGTCGCCACTGTCATCCATATAAAATTCGTCGTTGTGTTCGCTGCCGGTTAAGAGGGTGCCTGCAAAACCGGACCCTAGTTCAAACCCCTTGCTGGCGGGGAGGGACATGACGCCCTTAGCCAAATCTGCCTCCAGCTTGTCAAATACGGGGGAACCCAGCCCCTTGGGCACCCGGCGGGCAATGCATTCCACTACGCCGCCGATGGAGTCGCCTTGGTCACGGATTTGTTCTACCCGATCCACCATGCGTTGGGCGGCCTCGGTGTCAGGACAACGGACAATGTTGCTCTCGACCTGGGCTAGGGTGACGGTGGTGGGGTCAATGGCGGCCTCGATATCCTGGATGCGCTTGACGTAGGCAATGACCTCGACGCCAGCGTACTGGTAGAGAATTTTTTTTGCGATCGCACCCGCCGCTACCCGCCCAATGGTTTCCCGCGCCGAGGAACGACCGCCCCCCTGGTAGTTGCGGATGCCATACTTGGCGTCGTAGGTGGCATCGGCATGGGAAGGTCGATAGGTGGTGACCATCTCGCTGTAGTCCTGGGGTCGAGTATTCTCGTTCCGCACCAGGATGGAAATAGGCGTCCCTAGTGTCTGGCCCTGAAATATGCCGGAGAGGATCTCGCAGCGATCGGCTTCTTTGCGAGGGGTGGTGATCTTGCTTTGGCCAGGGCGACGACGATCAAGTTCCGCCTGGATTTCGGCCTCAGAGATTTCCACCTGGGGCGGGCAACCATCGATCACCACGCCGACACCCCCGCCGTGGGACTCGCCAAAGGTGGTAATGCGAAAAAGATGGCCGAAGGTGTTGCCCATGACAGTGCCGGATGAAGTGCTTTTTCATCCTAGTACTGGCTGGCAGAAATTCTGTCCCTGGTTGACTGACAAACGTTAAGGGGCGGGTGGTTAAAACCGCCCCTGCACAGCCCCTAGCGCAGCATACCCGAAGGGTTATAACCCGCCAGTTCTACGAACCGCTTCGCTAACGTGACCTGAGTTCGACAAGGAGTAGAGGGCTAAAAAACGTCAATTCGGTATCAGCGCTGTCACCCCGCCGGGAATTCAAAATTCCCGGCTAACAGGCTCTAGTGCTGGGCGGCGGAAATACCCTGGCCGTTCCATTGTGGCACACTCGGCCCCTCACCCTAGCCCTCTCCCAGGGGGAGAGGGGACCGGAAAATGTTGGGCGACGCGACAATAGTGGTTTGATTTACGCCCTACTGTACTAGTCCATTTTTAATGGTCATTAAAAATGGACTGGGAGCTGGGCTGGAGATAGGGGGGCGAGTCCGTTTTAACGGACTTCTGCTGTGAGCCAGGGCAATTTATTCCCTGGCGGATGGGCAGCGAAGCTTAAATCGAACTCAGGTTAACGTGGGTTTGTGAGTCGGCGAAGGCCGACTTTATCTATATAGCAGCGGTTTTAACCGCCGTGAGCCTGATGGCCTGGGCGTAAATCCATCAATGGGCAAGGGGTTCTGCATAAAATAAAGTTCCATCCTTTTTTAGACCCTAACCATGCTGAAGTTTGCCGATGCCATCGCCCGCCGTCAGGCCGATATGCTGATGCAGCCCGCCCTGATCCGCGTAATCGACAACATTCGCAAACACCTAGAAGACTCGACTTGGCAGGGCACCTATCAGGAAACCCAGATGTGGCCCCCGGACACCAGTGAAGCAGAGATGCGCCAGGTCAAGGCGCTCCAAGCCCAAGTGGTCACCGCCTCCCCGGAAGAGATCCCAGCCCTCCAAGCAGCCCTAGAGCCCCTACCCACTCCATTTCCCGGCTATGAGCTGCACTTGGAGAAGGACGACCAGCAGCGGATCGTGGACGTGTGGGAACTGTGTTGCTGTGTCTGCTTTCAGCACTTTCCCACTGGCGATGCCCCCGTCGCGGTGGACACAACCCTGTGGGATGCCGACATCGATGATGTGGATTGGCTTAGGCTAGACACTAAAGCCAAGGAATTGGTGGACGAAGTTTTTACCACCATCGAAGCCCACCATGCTTGAACTCCACTGCCACACCACCTGTTCAGACGGCACCCTCAGCCCCGAGGCGCTGGTGGAAGCCGCGATCGCGGTGGGGGTGAAAGCCCTCGCCATCACCGACCATGACACCCTGGCCGGTTGGGATACGGCCCTGGCCACAGCGGGGGATCGCTTAGAGATTGTCCCCGGCTTAGAACTGAGCACGGTCTATAACGGGCGATCGCTCCACATACTAGGCTTTTACCCCAACCGAGACCAGCTAGCAGTACCGCTCCAGGAGCGCATCGCTGGTCGCCACCGTCGCGCCCAGGCCATGGCGGCTAATCTGGCAGCATTGGGCTACCCCATCCAACTGCCGGAAATGTCTGGAGAGATGGCCCCAGGGCGTCCCCACATTGCCGCTGCCCTAGTGGCGGCAGGCCATGCTAAAACCAGCCAAGAAGCCTTTGAGCGCTGGCTGGGGGATGGGGGACCAGCCTACGTTCCCTATGACAAGTTTTCCGCCCAGGAGGGGATTCAATTGCTGCGGGCCTGTGGGGCCGTCCCAGTGTGGGCGCATCCCTATTTGTTTCGCGGCGGGACGGTGGATCAGGTGTTGCCCGATCTCATTGCCGCTGGGCTCATGGGGTTGGAGGTCTATCACCCCAACCATAGCCCCAGCGATGTGCGACATCTGGAGGAATTGTGCAGGCGCAACGGGCTACTCAAAACCGGGGGCAGCGATTACCACGGCCCTTCCCGATCCGATGCCAAGGCGGGGGTGGGGCTGAATGGGCTGAAGGTGCCTCTGGATCTCCTTGCGCCGTTGAAACAAGCCGCCCAAGAATTGCACGTCGCCCATAGGATGGGAATCGCCCAGAGGCAAAGGGTTTCACCCTAAGAACCTTGAAGATAGACCCCAGTCTTCCCAGGCCATTGCCATAATCGAGAAATAAGGAAGGATTGTGACAGTTGCCGTCAATGCGGTTTTGCCCACAGTCCCGTATTGAGGTATTCCCATGGCATTCCCCTCCCTATCCGAGGTCCGCTCCATCCCTCGCGTCACGGTGGTCGGGGCTGGCAACGTAGGTAGCGCCTTAGCAAAGCGAATTTTAGACCGCCATCTGGCCGATGTGGTGTTGATTGATGTGGTGGCGGGCCGTCCCCAGGGTATTGCCCTAGACCTGACCCAGGCCGCTGCCTTGGAAGGCCACACCCACTCGATTCTGGGCACCAATGACTATGACGATACGGCCAATTCCGATGTGGTGGTGGTGACAGCGGGGAAACCCCGCCAGCCCGGAATGACACGGGATGATTTAGCCCTGGTGAATGGTCCTATTGTCATGGAAACAGTGCGTCAGGCCCTGGCCCGATCCCCCCAGGCCCGCCTGATCATCGTCACCAATCCCCTAGATGTGATGGCTTATTTGGCTTGGCAGGTGAGTGGTCTACCCCCTCGTCAGGTCATGGGCATGGCAGGGGTTCTGGATGCGGCTCGGTTCCGCGCCTTTATTGCCATGGAACTACGGGTGCCTGTTTCCGAGGTTTCGGCGCTAGTACTCGGGGGACACGGTGACCTGATGGTGCCGTTACCGCACCATGCCGCTGTGGGGGGAATTCCCATCACCCAGCTTCTGGACACCGGGACGATTCAGCGTCTGATTGAACGCACCCAGCACGGCGGGGCGGAAATTGTGAATTTGCTCAAAACTGGTGGGGCCTACTACGCCCCTGGTGCAGCGGTGGCTACGATGGTGGAGGCCATTCTCCGCAACCGTCACACGATTTTGCCCGCTGCCGCCTATCTCCAGGGGGAATATCAGCAACAGGATCTCTATCTGGGGGTGCCCTGCCGCTTGGGTCTCAGTGGGGTGGAAGCGGTGGTGGAACTGGCCTTGACGGAGTCAGAACAGGCAGCCTTGACTCGATCTGCGATCGCGGTTCAGGCCCAGGTTCAACAGGCCATGACCGCCCTAGGGGCAAAATCCATGGCGGTGGTGGGCTAGGCCAGCAACGCCACCAAAAGCAGGAACCCCAGAATAGAAAGTGTAGACTGCCAGAAAATTTGTGTAGCGGGGTTAGCAACCACAACTTCTGAGGACAGGATTGGGGGGTTGGATTTCAGGTTTAACATGACCTTAAGACCTTTGAATGGGGGCAAATCAGTAAACTTTGTTCTTACGCCCTTAGTGTGCCTCAGAGCTAGGAACCGGGATGTCGTAAGGGCCGGTTTTCACAGTGTCTTTAAAATCGGGGTAGAGGTGAGCCCTACGCTAAGGACCATCGCTTTATAAATTGGATGCTTCTGAACATCTATACACCGTGAATTTATGCAATTCCTGAATTCCTGACCACTGTCCCCCAATTCCCCCCAGGGCTGGGTATCCTCAGAGGGTAACGGGGTGAGCTACCCCCTGTCTCCGCAATGCCATGTACTTCCGTCGTCCCCCTGCCCGCTCTGCCCCCAAGATCAGCACGATGCCCCGCCAGCAGTCGGAGTCAGCCCACTACTTGGATATTTACAAGCTCACCGTTGAGAAAAAACGCCTTCAGCAAGAGCTAACGGAACTGGATCAGCGACGGCTGCATCTCCAGCAACGACTTGCCACCCTAGAGACCCAAGTGACCCAGCTTGCCCAAAGTGCTGAAACCCTACGCCAACCGACAATGCCCGCAGCACCCCGCAGTGTGGTTTACCCCCCGAACGCTAAGGTCAAAGGGAGCAATGCCACCTTTGAAATGCTGACTTTGGAGTATTAGGGGGAGCTTATTTCACCTGGCCTGCGGCAAGCGGGACGCTTGCGCGACGATAGTCGGGAGACTTCCGCCAAGCAGTACTAAACACACGACTTGGGAGGCTAGCTGTGTTACCACGGGGAACCGGCGTATTTTGGCTTAAATACCGGGGCTTAAATACCGGGAATTTCTGAGAGGTCGCCCTCCAGTTCTTCTACAGAAAAACGTGTCATTTCCCGCCATTCCGCCTCGGTGAAGGTGTAGCCTAGCTGGGCGGCCATGGCGATAAAGGCTTCTACATTCGGGGCGGTGCTGAGGTGCTGGCGCAGATCGGTGTCGCTCTGGGCGGCACGGAAGAGACGGGCAACGTCTTCTTTGGGCATGGGTATGGAATCCTATGAACGCTTCTAGGCTAATGCTTACCTAGAACTCTGGGGGGGATCCCACGGGGAAAATTTAATCTGAAACCCACAGAGGGGATAACAGAGACGTACCCTATGGATGGCGCGTAACTGCGATCGCGCCTTGGCCCCCCGCGTAGACGCCATGAAAAACATCCCGCAAATTCTGCTCAAGCGCTACCTGAGGAGTCAGCCTACCCGAATCCGGCTGTCGCAGTTCAACTTTTTATCCCGCTATGCTTGGCTCTCGGATCTGCTGAAGGAGATTCAGCCCGAGCTATTTCCCCCAGAGCCCAAGGCCGAGGAGGTGGTTGCGTCGCCTGAGGCAGAATTGCCGGATGAGAGCGTTCTGCAAATCATCGACGCCCATATTCGGGGCCAGCGGGGCACCTATCATGTGGAGCGCTGGATCGGCCAACGGGGCACGGGCCACCTGTTTGCTGGGATGCAGGTGGGGGCTAACCAACCCGTAGTCGTGAAGGAATTTCTCCTTCCTCCCCGCTTTTTTAACGATGAAGAGGCCACCGAACGCCAGCAAGCCTTTACCAGCTTGGCGGGGGTGAAGTTAGCCGATGGGCGGGTTCAGGACTCCCGCGTCTTGGCTCCCCTAGAAGCGATCGCAGATACCCACACTTTTCAACGCTGTTATCTGGTCACCGATAGCCGGGATGCCAGCCCCACCCTGCGTCAGCACCTCAGCGCCGCTGGTCCCTTTTCTCCCCTCCAAGTGCGGGAAGTACTGGATCAAGTCTTACAGACCCTGATTTTTCTCCATCAGCAGCGGTTTGTACTGCCCGCTGGCCAGTTGCAGACGGGGCTAGTCCACGGCAACCTCAGTCTTGATAGCCTGCTTTGGGTTGAGCAGCCAGAGAAATTTTTCATCTACCTCTGTGACCTCGCCCTTTGGGAGCGGTTATTTGACCCCCCTATGGTCAAGACCATTACCCATACGGTGGCCCAGGATCTGATGGATTTGGGGCAAGTCGCCTTTGCCCTACTGGTGGGCAACGAACCCTCAAAGCAGGATTTCACCCAGGCCCAAAACTGGCCTGAGGTGGATGCCGACCTGCGGTACTTTATCCAGCGACTCCTGGCCCTAGCTCCCCCTTTTGAAACGGCGGCGGCGGCACGGGAGGCCCTGCGGGCCTTGCCTCGACCCCTAGTGGTGTCGGATACGGCGGAACCTGTGGAATTGGCGCAACGGCGAAGGCGGCGTATTCCTTGGCGAAACTTGGGTTTGGGCCTAGTTGGTCTGCTACTGGTAGGGGCCGTAGGCTGGTGGCTCTGGCAGCGTTGGAGCAGTCGGCAGGCGCTGGCCCAACCCCGCCTCTGTTGCCTTAAGGATGTGTCGGCGGTGCCCGAGGAGCCGTTTCTCTATACCGCCGTGGAGGGAAGCACCTGGAGCCAGATTGCCCGTCAAGGCCCCACGACCCTGGGGCTACCCTCTCTACAGGAACAATTGGCGGCGGCTCAGCCCAGCTTTCAACCCGTATTTCGGCCAGCGGAGTCTCTAGAGGCTGCGATCGCGGCGGTGGAATCCCAGGAAGCCGCCTTTGCCGTGATTCCCCTAGTGGGGGACTTGCCCTACACCGTGGCCACCCAAATTATTGCCTACGATGCCCTAGCGGTGGTCGTGCCCTATAGCTACGCCCAGCGCCAGCGGGGTTTGCCCCGCACCCTCGGGGGGCAACTGAGTTTGGAGCAAGTACGACGACTCTATGCCGGAGAGTTTTTTACCTGGCGCAGCCTCGGCGGTGCAGATATGCCCGTGCGTCTCTATGCCCCCGAAAATGCAGAATCCCTAGCCCTGTTTGGAGCCCTGCTCTATGGCCAAGCAGGGCTCCAGCCCCAACCCCCGACCCAGCAGGTGACCTTACTTCCCCCCCTGGAGATGCTACGGACCCTCATTCGGGATTTTGAAACCGAGGGGGTGGGTAGCATCGCCTTTGCCCCCCTGAGTCAAATCAGCGGCCAATGCTCAATCTATCCCCTGGCCTTGGCGGATCAAGGCCGGGGCGCAACCCAACCCTTGACCCTAACCACAGGGGACTCCATCACGCCCCAAATCGATCTGTGCAACCGCAAGGGGCAGTATTTTCCCGATTTGGATGCCCTAAAAACGGGAGCCTATCCTCTCTCCTACCCAATTGCAGTGATCTATCCCCTGGACAATCGCCGGCCCCCCTTTGGCCAGAAATTTGCCGAACTAATGCTGACGGATGAGGGCCAGCAGTTTCTATGGCAAAAGGGCTTCGTGCCTGTGCATCAGGAGGCAGGGCGGGTTAACCCCCGACGAATCTCGGAGCAAAACGTGGCCAACTGAGTGCCATCGGCCTGATCCACCAGACAGGTCCGCATCCGCAGGTTGGGATTCAGGTACCAGAGGCGCTCCTGGGATCGCCGCCCCTCGGCTTCGGAGACAAAGGTGAGGGCGTCACCCTCTAGGTGATACTGGCCGCTGGTGGCGGGGGCGGTTCCGGTTTGACTCAGGAATCGGCCCGTCTCCGCTGCACCATTTTGCGCTGAATCACTGTCCTGGTCAGGCTTCAGCGCCACCAACAGCGTCGGTTGACCGCCCTCATGGCTGACCTGAAAGGCCACCAGGGTATGGCTGGGATCCGCCTCATATTGCTGACAGAGGCGGGCCACGGTGGCATCCTCGGCGGCAAGGCGGGTAATTTCCAGGGTGGTTTGCCCCGTGTGGGATGTTTGGGCCGGTAGTCGATGGGTTGTGCGCTGAGAAAACCAAGTCCCCTCAACTGTTTCAAAAAAATTAACGATATCCATAATGCTGCTGACAGGGGCTGAAAACGAACGGTGACCTTCATTTTACGCCCAAGGGATCGCCTCACCGGGATGTAATCGTCCCATCGCCCCAGGGCCTTGCTATTTCTGGGATTCGCAGGATGATACCCTAGCCAATGCGCTCAAAATGTTTTTTAACACTGGTAGAAGATTCAATGATCGGACAAGATCAGGTTCCCTGTTTATTGCGGGCGGCTCGGGGAGAAACTCTAGATCGCCCTCCGGTGTGGATGATGCGACAGGCGGGGCGGTACATGCAGGTTTACCGCGATCTCCGGGATAAATATCCCTCCTTTCGAGAGCGGTCTGAGAACCCTGATCTAGCCATTGAAATTTCCCTTCAGCCCTGGCGAGCCTTCCGTCCCGATGGGGTGATTCTGTTTTCTGACATCCTCACGCCCTTAACGGGGATGGGGATTCCCTTTGACATCATCGAAAGCAAGGGACCGATCATCGATCCCCCCATCCGCTCCCAGGCTCAGGTGGATGCGGTCCATACCCTAGACCCCGATAGTGCCACACCCTTCATCCGCACCATCCTGACCAGTCTGCGGCAGGAAGTGGGGAATGAGGCGGCGGTGCTGGGCTTTGTCGGCTCCCCCTGGACCCTAGCGGCCTACGCTGTGGAGGGTCGTACCTCCAAGAGCTATGCCCACATCAAGGGCATGGCCTTTTCTGAACCGGGCATGCTGCATCAGTTGCTGAGCAAGCTGGCGGACAATATTGCCATCTACGCCTGCCACCAGATCGAGTGTGGTGCCCAGGTGGTGCAGCTCTTTGACTCTTGGGCGGGGCAGTTGAGCCCCATGGACTATCGCACCTTTGCCCTGCCCTATCAGCAGCAGGTGGTGCGCCGGGTGAAGGCAAAATATCCCGATACGCCCCTGATTCTCTACATCAGCGGCAGCGCTGGGGTGTTGGATCTCATGGGCGAGTCTGGGGTGGATATCGTCAGCGTGGACTGGACGGTGGATATGGCGGATGCCCGTCGTCGCCTGGGGGCCAACATGGTGGTGCAGGGCAATGTGGACCCGGCGGCTCTATTTGGCTCTAAGGCGTTTATCCGCGATCGCATTCTCGACACCGTGCAAAAGGCGGGGCGACGGGGGCACATTCTGAACTTGGGTCACGGGATTCTCCCCGGCACCCCTGAGGAAAACGCCGCTTTCTTCTTTGAAACGGCGAAACAGTTGGACCAACTGCTGGCGGTCCCCGCCTAGGGGCGATTCCCTTCGGTGATAGGCTGTAAATACTCTGAATCTCTGATCAAGGTTAACCCCGAGATCAAGGTTAACCCCGAGACGACTTTGGGGAATGCTGGGTCAGAGTATTTACCCTGTTGGCAAGAGTTCGTTGGTGTCTGACGCTGCCTCCGTTTCCCCCAAACGTATTTTCATCACCGGCGGCAGTGGCTGCATTGGCCACTATCTGGTCGAAGCCCTGCTCCAAGACACGCCCCATGAGCTGTTTTTGCTGCTGAGAAATCCGGCCAAGCTGCTGCTGAACTGGCAACATCAGCCCCGTCTCCACGTGATTACCGGAGACCTGCGGCAAGCCCAGACCCACGCGGGTTTATTGGCCACCATGGATACGGTGGTGCTGGCAGCTACGTCCTGGGGCGGTGCCCAAGAGATTTACGACATTAATGTCACGGCCAATCTGGACCTCATGGCCCTGCTGGACCCTGAGCGCTGCCAGCAGGTGGTGTATTTCTCCACCGCCAGTATTTTGAACCAGGCCAATGAGCCGCTGCCGGAGGCGGGAGCCCTGGGCACGGACTATATTCGCAGCAAGTACGATTGCTATTTGCGGTTGCCGGAGCAAGCTATCGCCCCGCGCATTACCAGTGTCTTTCCCACGCTAGTGTTTGGGGGCGATAAGGATAAGCCCTATTCCCACATTTCGGCGGGTCTCCCGGAGGTCTGCAAGTGGATGTGGTTGATTCGTTTCCTGCAAGCCGATGGTAGCTTCCACTTTTCCCACGGGCGCGACATCGCTCAAGTGGTGGCCCACCTGATCGACCATCCACCGTTGCCCGGAGCTGACCGTCGGGTGGTGATTGGCAATCCATCCCTGAGGGTGAATGATGCGATCGCAGAAATGACCGAATATTTAGGGATGCGCCAGTTCTTTGGCATTCCCCTCTCGGCATGGCTGGCGGATCGCATCATTGATCTGTTCAAGATTGAAATGGCCCCCTGGGACCGCTTCTGCATACAATATCGCCATTTCATCTACCAAAATCCCATTAATCCCGCTAGCCTGGGCCTACCCACCTACTGCCCCACCGTCAGCGACCTTCTGCGGGTCAGTGGGATTCCAGCAGGTTGAGGCGCTGCTCCCCTCATCCGTCAGGACTGCCCCCCATGGCCATCATTTCCTCCAAACAACCCGATAAAGGAGATCAGCCCCCCCAGCAGCCCGCCTCAAACCCCAGGCAGGCTGCTGTCCCCTCGAAGCAGGCCAAGGAGAAGTCGCCCGCAACGGAAACGCCATTAGACAAGGCATCAGAAAATCCATCAGACAAGGCATTAGACAAGGCATCCAAGGAAAAGCCATCGTCTCTGGTGCGAGACACCCCCAATCCCCCCCAGGGACCCCAGGAGGACGGCCTGCGACCCCAGCGGATTCGGGACTACATCGGCCAAAAAGCCCTGAAGGAAGTGCTAGACATCGCCATTCGGGCGGCCCAATCGCGCAAGGAACCCCTGGACCATCTCTTGCTCTACGGTCCACCGGGATTGGGAAAAACCACCATGGCCCTGATCTTGGCCCAAGAGATGGGAGTGGCCTGTAAGATCACCACCGCCCCAGCCCTAGAACGTCCCCGAGACATTGCCGGGTTGCTGGTAAATCTCCAACCGGGGGATGTGCTGTTCATCGACGAAATCCACCGCCTGCCTCGGGTGACAGAGGAAATCCTCTACCCGGCCATGGAAGATGCCCGCCTGGATATCACCATTGGCAAGGGCCAGAGCGCCCGTACCCGCAGCTTGCCCTTGCAACCCTTCACCCTCGTCGGGGCCACCACACGGGTCGGAGCCCTGTCTTCCCCCCTGCGCGATCGCTTTGGGCTGATCCAGCGGCTGCGCTTCTACGAGGTGGATGAACTGACGGAGATTGTCCTGCGAACGGCCAAGGTGCTCAAAACCGCCATCCACCCCGATGGGGCAGGGGAAATTGCCCGTCGGGCTCGGGGTACCCCCCGCATCGCCAACCGCCTGCTGAAGCGGGTGCGGGACTTTGTCCAGGTGAAGGCATCCGGGCCAATCACGGAGGCGATCGCGGCTGAGGCTCTGGAACTGTTCAATGTCGATCCCTGTGGATTGGACTGGACCGATCGCCGCCTGCTCACGGTGATGATTGAACATTTCAACGGTGGCCCGGTGGGTCTTGACACGATGGCCGCTGCTACCGGCGAAGATGCCCAAACCATCGAAGAGGTCTACGAGCCCTACCTGATGCAGATTGGCTATCTCCATCGCACCCCCCGAGGCCGCATGGTCACCCCCGCCGCTTGCCGCCATCTGGGCTACGCCGAGGGCACCGTCCCCACCGCCCCCGGCGATGGGCAAATGTCCCTGATGTAGCTGATTTTCCTGGAATTTAGTGGACTCCCCAGGTCTCAACCGCTACATCTAGGGGGGCTGGCTCAACTAGGACGCTAAGAGATTGGCGAAAACCCGCAAAAAAAATCTGTCAAAGGGTGTGGAGATCAGAGATTAGTCCAGTAAAATACAGCGGCATAGTTGCCCTCGGGTGTAGCTGTTGACTTCCCGGCTGTGCGCCCTTTTGTCAGGACTTGTACTATGACCTCTGTTGTGACTCGCCCCGATAGCCGCTACGAGCACCTGCCAGAAGAGGTGCGATCGCGCCTGCGCACTCGCTTACAGATGGTCAGTCCAGACCCCCAACCCCCAGCCGTAGACAAGACCGCCCCAACTACGCCACCCCCTGCTAAGCCCCCCAGCAATCAGCCCAGCACGGTCATCCTCCGGAACGTCAGCAAGACCTACCGCAACGGTAGCCGCGCCCTAGTCAATGTGAACCTAGAGGTCAAAGCGGGCGACTTTCTTTTCATTACTGGGCCATCTGGCTCAGGCAAATCCACCCTGCTGAAATTGCTCTACGGTCAAGAGCGCCCCTCCTCAGGGGAAGTAGATGTCGCCGGACAAACGGTCAACCAGCTCAAGGGCAATCGTCTCGCCCTTGTGCGGCGGCGCATCGGCGTGGTCTTTCAGGATTACAAACTCATTCCCCGCCGCACCGTATCCGAAAATGTCGCCTTTGTCCTCTGGGCTCAGGGCTACACCCGTAAGGAAATCCATCGCCGCCTCTGGCCTACTCTCAAGATGGTGGGCTTGCAAGACAAAGCCCAATGCTTTCCCGATGAACTCTCGGGGGGAGAACAACAGCGAGTGAGTATCGCCCGAGCGGTGGTGGGAACCCCACCGCTGTTGCTGGCGGACGAGCCCACGGGCAACCTGGATGCGGAAAATTCCCTTCAGGTCGTCAAAATTCTAAAAAAGCTCAACTCCATCGGCATCACCGTCATCGTCACCACCCATGACGAACATCTGGTGCGTCTCTCCAACCATCCCGTAGTGCAACTCCGGAATGGCTACCTCCGTCATCTGCGCCATTAAGCGCTCTGAGAACTAGTGCTCTGTCAAGCCTCAATTTGTAGGTTGGGTAGAGCGCTAGCGGAACCCAACATGGCCCACCGCTGTTGGGTTTCACTTCGTTTCACCCAACCTTGTATGTAAGCGGCCTGCCATCGAGAGTTATTTTGGAAGCAGACCGTCAGGGGAGAACTCCGAACCCAACCCCAAGCCTTCAAGCTTGTTTCGTAGATTCATTGAGCCTCCCCCCTCCCCCAAGGGCATCGCCAATCAGCCTGGACAGTATCATGAGCGGCCCGACTGGGCACCTCGAATTTAGCAAGGATAGTGCGATTGTTGAGCCCCTGCCAACCTCTATTCTCTGGAGCCAGTCCAATGAGTACAGCCCCCATCATCTTCCTCGGTATTGATATCAGCAAAGCCACCTTTGACGTAGCTTTACTGAGTGGTGGTAAGCGTAATGGCAAATCCTCTAAACACGCCAAGTTTGACAACACCCCCAGCGGCTTTGAGCAGTTGAGCCATTGGCTCCAAGGGAATGCTCTCGGGGCAATTCATGCCTGTCTGGAGGCGACCAACATCTATGGCCATGACTTAGCTACCTATCTCCATGAGCAGGGCCACCAGGTCAGTATCGTCAACCCAGCCCGCATCAAGGGGTATGCCAAAAGTCAACTCAGCCGCACCAAGAACGATGCCGCTGATGCCGCCCTGATTGCCCGCTTTTGTCGAGATATCCAGCCCAGTCTGTGGCATCCCACGCCAGCGGCGATCGCCCAGCTCCAGAGCCTCACCCGCCGTCTGAAGGCGCTGGAGCAGATGCTCACCCAAGAGAAAAATCGCCTTGAGCTCTGTCGTGACTCGGAACTGAGAACGGATATTGAGGCCCATATCGAGTTTCTCGAAAAACAGGCTAAGGCTCTCAAGGAGCGCTGCCAGCAGCATATTCAAGGGGAGGAATCGTTGGCGGAGCCCTGCCGCTTGTTGACCTCCATTACTGGCATTGCTGAACATAGCGCTAGCATTATCCTGGCGGAAATTGGCTCGATTAAGGTCTTTGGCTCTGCCGCTCAACTGGCGGCTTTTGCTGGGTTGACTCCCCAGGAGCATCAGTCTGGCTCTTCTATCAATGGCAAGGCGCGGTTGTGCAAAATTGGCAATGCCCATCTGCGCGAAGCTCTTTTTTTCCCAGCGCTGAGTCTGATGCGTCATTGCCCTGAGGTCAGAGCTTTTCGCCAACGGCTCTTGGACAATGGCAAGCACAAGATGGCGGTGGTGGGGGCGGTGATGCACAAGCTCATTCGTGTGATCTATGCGGTCTTGTCCTCTGGACAGGAATTTGACCCCAAAAAGCTAGCGCCTCAGCAGTCTTGACCCTAAGGCGCTAACACAGTATCTACGAGTACCCTAATCTTTAGTCTTGACGCTGCACTATTCTGCCTGTGTCGTAATCTCAATCAGACTGGCGGCGCGGTCCGACCAAGGCTGTGATCAGGGCTATTGTTCCCCCCAGAAGCCCCCAAGGTAGCCATAGGCCCAGATTTCCCCCTTTTTTGTAGGCGGTGCGGGCAGCGACCAGACCAATGAGGCAGTGGAGCCACAGCATCAGCCCCAACACCAGGGGGAAGTCTATGGCGGCGGTTTCTGTGAGGGAGAGGGCAGGCAAAAACGGCAAGGGGGGCATGGTTAAAATCAGCTTGTTCACGAATGAGGTCGAGTAACTATGCGTAATCCCTTTTGGCGGATGAAAACTCTGCCTTGGCTGGTGTTACTCCAGGTTTCCCTGTTCACGCTGATTATTGCCACTGCCTTAGACACCCTGCTGGTGCTGCTGATGCAGACTCTCCCCCAGGGTATGGCGCTGTTGGGGTCTGGGGTGACGCTGATGCTTTTGCAATTACTGGCAGCGGGGGGCATTGGGGCGCTGGCGGTGGTCATTATGGAGCGTATCTTCCCCCGTGTTTTGATCAATCAAGGGGTGCTGTGGGGGTTACTGGCCTGTGTCACGGCGATGATATTCCTCAAGTCGTTTTTGCCCCTGACCACTCTTTTTGTCTCCTTGAGCCAGTACCAGTTTGTGGGGATGACGGTGGGTCTGTTTTCCCAGGGGCGGCGCTATTGGCGATGATCGTGGGTCTGCAAGTCTGGCGTCAGACTCTAACGGGGAAAGCCGCGTACCTTTAGGCCGGGGAGTATGTCAAAATTTGAGCCATTACTGATCCTTAGGGGAGGACCGTGCTAGAGCCGCTACGCACCATACCAGCCTGGGCTTTACTGTCCCTGGTGATGAATGGCCTCCTCTTTGCGGCGGTACTGGCCAGTCTGCGGCAGCCAGATGCCGACAGTCAGCGGAGGCTGTCCCAGGCCAGTGCCTCTATGCCCCCCATGACTGGATCGGGAGCCTTGGTGCCTCAACTTGGGGACCGACAGTACTTGGACTATCAGCAGTGGGTAAACCTGCTGCGCCAAGAAGCGATCGCGGCTCAAAATCTGCCTCGACTCACGGTGTTGTTGGGGGATTCCATTAGTCTCTGGTTTCCGCCGGAGTTGTTGCCCGGTCGGCGCAGTTGGCTGAATCAGGGAATCTCAGGAGAGTGGTCGGCGGGATTGCAACAGCGGTTGAATCTGCTGGATGACGCTCAGGTCGAGACTGTTTTTGTGATGATTGGCATCAATGACCTGATTGGTGGTGAACCGGAATGGCAGGTGGTGGATAACGTGGAGGCGACTATTGTCTACCTCCAGGCCCAGCATCCGGGGGCGGATATTGTGGTGCAGCCGATTTTGCCCCATGGGGGAGAGCGGGCCACTTGGGAGGGACGGGATCGCCTTTTGGATTTGCCCATTGGCCGTATTCAGGCGGTGAATGAATCCCTCCAGACGGTGGCCCGTCGCCACGGGGTTCTGTATCTGGACCTGTATCCCCTTTTTGCCGATGGTGAGGGCTACCTGCGCCCGGACCTGACCACCGATGGTCTGCATTTGAATGCCCAGGGGTATTGGGTATGGCGTACTGCGATCGCGCTTATCCTGAATACAGAATTGGAGCCCTAGTACTGCAAGGCAGAAGGCAGAAGGATGAAAGGGATTCCAGGACACACAAGAGGTTTTGCCTTGGTGAATAGGCAGGTTACTTCCACCGTCAGATAATAGCTTCTAGCCCTCGTCATTGGGCGTAGGGGATGACCGCACCGCCGAGGGCCGTGACAATAGTTTCGGTATTGGTGGCCATCATCGTCATGTAGGTGTCGGCTCCGCTGCCCGGTGCTCCCAGGGCATCGGCATAGAGGGCAGGCTCTGCCAGTCTCACCCCAGCCTCTGTCGCTACCGTGGTAATCAGAGCCGGGTTGATGGTGGTTTCGGCAAAGATGGCGGGGACTTGGGCCTGCCGAATTGCATCTACCAACAGCCGCACCGTCTGGGCGCTGGGCTGCTCCTCGGTGCTGATGCCGATCAGCGTACCGAGTACCGTCAGTCCGTAGGCTTGGGCGTAGTACTGAAAGGCGTCGTGGGTCGTAACTAGGGTGCGCTGGTTGGCGGGAATGGTGTCAACTTGGTCGCCAATCCAACCGTGGAGGGTCTGGAGTTCCGCTGTGAGGGCGGCGGCGTTGCGATCAAAGGTGGCAGCGTCTGCGGGAAATTTCTGCCCCAGGGTGACACGGATGGTGTCTACCATCGCGATCGCGTTTTCCACGTTCCCCCACACATGGGGGTCCGGCTGGCGTTGTCCCTCCTCTTCAAAGGTCAGGGGCTGAATCTCTTCCCCCAGAGCCACCTTTTCCGCCTGAACGCCTGCCCCCTCGATTAACCGAATCAAAGCGGGCTCCAAATTATAGCCATTGTAAAAAATCAAGTCTGCCCGCTCCAGCGCCACTGTGTCCTGGGGCACTGGCTCGTAAAGGTGGGGATCATCACCGGGGTCCAGCAACCCGGTCACCGCAATGTTATCTCCGCCCACGGTGGCCACCAAATCCGTCAAGATTGTGCTGGTGACGACGACTTGGGGGGCATCCGTTCCAGATTCATCGGGGGCCATCGACTGTTGCCAACACCCCGATAGTGTCAGGGTCGCAACGCCTAGAATCCCAAGGTTCTGGGCGATGGCCCCAATGGACCAGTCTGTAACTATCGCGGCTAGGGCTGTCTTGGGAATATTGCTCTGTCGCCTTACCTGCTTTGAGCCTGGGGCAGTTATGGCGAAATTGGGGAGAGGGCGCAGAAAAAGGCTGGGTTTTATGGCAATGTTTCTTTTCATAATCATTTCATTATTCGCTAGAAGTTAGTCTACAATAATTTCATAATGGTTTCATTTTCGATGGGAATTCTCATGACTCAGTCCCCTTTCTTCCCCCCGGTTCTGCAACTGGTGTCCTCTGGTCGTGATGGTCAGGAACCGGCCCAAAGGGTTCATGGTCAGGGACTGGCCCCTTTGGGCCACGGCATTTTCTCCGTCCAGATTCAGGGGCTAGAGGTGCAGTATCGAGGTATGCAGGCACTAGAGGGAATAACTCTGACCCTCCAACCTGGTCGCCTCACGGGGTTAATTGGTCCCAATGGCGCGGGGAAAAGTACCCTGATCAAGGCCCTGCTAGGGCTGGTGCCCCCCACGGCGGGGACGGCTCGGTGGGGGGATAGGTCCGTGCTGGACCAGCGCGATCGCATCGCCTACGTCCCGCAACGCAACCAAATTGACTGGCGCTACCCTGCCACCGTCTGGGATGTCGTGATGATGGGACGAGTGAGTAAAACCGGGTGGCTGCGGCGATTTTCCAGCGTCAGCCGTCGCGTCGCCTTGGCAGCTCTAGAGCGGGTGGCCATTGCCGACCTGCGCGATCGTCCCCTAGGCGACCTTTCCGGGGGGCAACAGCAGCGGGTGTTTCTGGCCCGTTCCCTAGCCCAGGAGGCGGATTTTTTCTGCTTCGACGAGCCCTTCACCGGAGTCGATCAGAAAACAGAGTCGATTCTGTTCCAAGTCTTTCAAGATCTAGCCGCAGCAGGCAAGCTGGTGCTGGTGGTCAACCACGATCTGGGGGAAGCCATCACCCACTTTGATGACTTGATCCTGCTGAACCGCTCCCTAGTCGCCGCTGGTTCCCGTCAGCAAGTCCTCACCCCCACCCACCTCCACCACGCCTACGGTGGCCAGGTCAATTTCCACGCCGCTTAGGGATCTGAAAATTAGAACCATTACGGGATCTATCCACCCAAGCCCTCCGGGCAGGCTCCGCCTTTCTTGAATGTCGTTAGGCTATACACACCCATTCACCCCGACACGGGTCACCCGGCAACAAGGGCAACCACAAGGGATTGCCCCTACGGAATTAACCTCAATCTTGGATTTCCCGGCACTGGGCAGGGCGGGTTTTGAGCCTCCCATTTGGGATTTCCCAGTCAATACGAGCCAAACCCGCCCCTACGGGATTTACCCCAATACCCCAATACCCCATCACCCCCCACCCCCACCCCAAGGGCTACAGTGGACTCATCTGGCTCATCAAAGACTGCCTCAGGATCAAAAACACTGCTGCTCTATCTTGACCATGGTTGATACTGCTAGTGCTCGGTCCCGGATTAACCCTCACCAGATTCCACCCTTGGAAAATGGCGATTGTCTCACGCGCCCTGAATTTGAGCGCCGCTACCGGGCCATGCCCCAGGTGAAGAAAGCAGAGCTGATCGAAGGTACCGTCTACATGGCTTCCCCCCTCCGGTTTGAACCCCATGCTGAGCCCCATGGTGATCTGATGGGCTGGCTCTGGACCTATAAGGTTGCCACTCCTGGGATTCGTTTGGGGGACAATCCCACCGTGCGTCTGGATCTGGATAATGAACCCCAACCCGATGCAGTGCTACTCATCGACCCGGCCTATGGTGGCGGGGCTAGCCTTAGCCCCGATGGCTATTTGGAGGGGGCACCGGAACTCGCCGCTGAAATCGCCGCCAGTAGTGCCACTGTTGATCTGGGGGACAAAAAGCGGGCCTATCGTCGTAATGGCATTCGGGAGTATCTGGTGTGGCAGGTCTTTGATCAAAAGATTGACTGGCTGAATTTGGAAGCAGAGGACTATGTGCCTTTGCAGGCCGATGATGACGGCATCCTCCGTAGCAGGGTATTTCCGGGATTATGGCTGGATCGGGCGGCGATGCTGGCGGGGGATATGCCCCAGGTGCTCGCGGTGCTGCAACAGGGGCTGAATTCCCCAGGGCATCGAGACTTTGTCGAAACTTTGTCCCAGTCTTCTCGCAAATAGCGGCCTGAGGCATTGCCATGGACTTCCTGGATATTTTTATCGAACCGTTGCAGTACGGCTTTATGCAGCGATCGCTGGTGGTGGCGGTCCTGGTCGGTATCATCTGTGCCGTGGTGGGCAGCTATCTCCTCGTGCAGCGCCTCGCTCTGATGGGAGACGCCATCAGCCATTCGGTGTTGCCGGGACTTGCGATCGCATTTTGGCTCGGGATGAATATCTTCGTCGGAGCCTTCATCGCCGGGGTGCTGAGCACCCTGGTGATTGGCTGGATTCGGACACGATCACCGATTAAAGAAGACGCCGCCATGGGCATTGTCTTCTCCGCCTTCTTTGCTCTAGGCATCACCCTGATCACCCTGATTCAGAAACAGAACAAGATCGACCTCAACCACTTCCTCTTCGGCAATATTTTGGGCGTCACCCCCAGCGACGTGCGCGACACCTTGATCATGGCCATACTGGTTTTATGGGTCGTCGCCCTGCTGTATAAGGAACTCCTCTTTTACACCTTTGATCCCCAAGGAGCCCAGGCGGCGGGCCTGCCCGTCAACCTTCTGAACTTTGGTCTCATGGCCCTGATTGCCCTGACGGTGGTGGCCAGCCTCAAGGCGGTGGGGGTAGTCCTGGTATTGGCGCTGCTGATCACGCCGGGAGCCACTGCCTACCTGTTGGTCCCTCGCCTGCATCAAGTCATGGCCGTGGGAGCCGCCGTCGGTGTCCTGTCCAGCCTCAGCGGGCTGTACCTGAGCTACTGGTTCAATCTGCCCTCAGGCCCCGCGATTGTACTGGTAGTGTCGGGTCTGTTTCTCATGGCGCTGCTATTTAGCCCCCGCCACGGCATCCTCACCCAGCCCGCTGCCCCCTCGACCCCCTCCCCCCTCTGGCAAGAACTGCGGAGCCTCTGGCAACAACGCTCCTGAGAGGATGCGCTACCATGGCCCTGTCTAGGTTTTATCCTGCCCCCCTTGGTTCTCTCCGCTTGGCTTCCCTAGAGTCTTCTCCCCAAGATCCCCAGCCCCCCCAAAAGCCCCCCCAGTCCCAACGGGCAGACCACGGGCCATTATTGCTGACGGCACTCATGATGTTGGGGGTGTCTTGGTTGATTTCCAGCAATCACCCCCTGTTGCGGTGGACGCCTGGTCAGCAGCTACCCTGGCAGACCACTGGCCATCGCCAATCTAGCAACTGGGTCGCGGACCCCCTGCCCCTAGAGATGGAGGGGGGTGATCCCTATCTGCGGGCCTTGATGCGGACCATTTCAGCAGCGGAATCTAATACAGATGCCCCCTACAACGTCCTCTACGGTGGCGAAACGGTGGCGGATTTGAGTCAGCATCCCGACCTTTGCATCACGATTGTCACGGGTCCGAATATGGGGGACTGCACCACCGCAGCGGGGCGGTACCAGTTTCTCACCACGACCTGGGACGCCAAGGCAGCAGAGTACCATCCTCGCCCGCCCCGTTGGTCAGTTTTTCATTCCACTTACAGCTTCGAGCCTGTCTATCAGGACCAGGTGGTCTATCGCTGGCTCAGCGATCGCACCGCCTGGGGCGTAGATATCCCCGCCATGCTCCGCCAAGACCGTCTCAATGAGGTGCTGGAAATGCTCTCCGGCACTTGGACCAGTCTGGGCTACGGTATCGAGGACAACTCTACGACTCCCTACCTGGCCCAGATCTATCAGACCCTACTGGAACAGGAACTCAACGGCGGTTGATTACCCCCTCCCAATCTGCCCGCACGCCCTCCCCCGCAGGCCAGCCCGTCGCCGGACTCAGCAGTACAGTCGCTTGGGAAATATCGGGGTGTCGTCGCTGAAGACGATCGGGGATGCCGTAGCCGTAAATGATGTGGCCTTGGCCCGCAAGTACGACTACCTGGGTATCGGGATGATCGGTGTGAAATTGGGCGATGCGGTCGGCCATTGTTTCATCCCACAGCACTTGGGCCTGGAAGAAAAAGTCAAATCCGGCACTGGATCCGTGGCCTTGGTGCATATCGTCGTAGAGGCGGCGCAGGAGGTCGCGATAGGACTGATTACTGAGATCGATACTGCTCAGGGGGGGCAGAGTGGGGAAATCCTGGGAATTCAGTGCCTGCAATCCCTGACGGGCCACTAGGCGCACAGCTTCGGAGGGGGCGTTGAGGGCAATCAGGGGCACCCCTTCCTGGCGGGCAAATTCCAAAATGGGGGCGTAGTCGTCCCAAGCGTAGCCCCAGCGCTGGTCATAGTCACTCTGCTGACGCAGTTCCGCTAAGGTGATCTCCCCGGCAAGATAGGCATCCAAGACGGGCTGGTAGGGCTGCTGAAACATTTCCATCGCGATAGCCACTTTGGGCTGGTCCCCGACCATCGCGATTTTCGGATTCTGCCCATGGAGTGCCTGGAGGATAGCCAGTTGGGCTTGGTGATCGCCAGGGTTATCGTGAATTTCTCCGAGGTAGACAATATCTGCCGCTGTCAGGGCCGTAATTAAGGCTGGGAAATCCACCTGGCTCCCTGTGGCGGTCTGGAATAGTTCAGCAGTGGGGGACAGGAGGGGCGGCGTCTCCGCTAGGGCTGGGAAGGGTAGCAGGGTGAAAGTTGCGATGGTCAGGGACCAGCCCAAAGGGACTATCGCGATCCCGAGGCTACAGGAGCAACAGCGTGAAAGGACTATGGTCAAGCGATCGGGCATAGGTCTTTCTCCGCGTAATGAATAGCGTGATGGATACAAATGAATAGCGTGATGGGTATAGATGCAGATGAATAGGAAAGCAGTGAATACCAGGATACAGCCCCTGATTTTGCTCACCTCCTTCGCCCCATGGCGAGCACATCAGAAATCGAATGCCTCCGATGATCTCCTGGAGGTGGTGGCCAACCATCCTCGACGGCCTCAAAATATGGCTTTTTTGCGCAAGCTACCCGTGCATTTTGACCTAGCACCGATGTGGGTCATGGCGGAGATCTTTGCCCTGCGCCCGGATGTCGTGGTGTGCTGCGGCATGGCAGAAGCACGGGCCTTGCTCACCCTAGAGCAGTTCGGACGGCAGCGTGAGGGGGAAAAGTCCTCGCTCCGAGGCCATCGCCGTCTCCAGACCGGGCTGAATCTCCCGGTCCTAGCGCACAATCTAGCTCTGACCGCCATCAGCCGTGATGCAGGGAACTATGTCTGTAATCATCTTTACTATCGTTTGCTAGAATCCCTGCCCACCGCCTTGCCCCATTGTCAGGGACTCTTTGTCCATGTACCCCGACTCCATTATCGAGTGCGACCTTGGCTCTTGATGGATTTTTTGACAGTGCTAGAGCGGCTGGAAGTCTTGGTGGGTGAGGGTGGGGGGTGATGGGGTGATGGGGTGGGGGTGTTGGGGTATTGGGGTATTGGGGTATTGGGGTATTGGGGTATTGGGGTAAATCCCGTAGGGGCGGGTTTGGCTCGTATTGACTGGGAAATCCAGGATGGGAACCTCAAAACCCGCCCTGCCCAGTGCCGGGAAATCCAAAATTGAGGTTAATACCGTAGGGGCAATCCCTTGTGGTTGCCCTTGTTGCCGGGTGACCCGTGTCGGGGTGTATAGCCTAACGGCATTCAAGAAAGGCGTTGGCGAAGCCACTCCCAGGGAGTTAGCCTGCCCGGAGGGCTTTGCGGTAGGGGCGCGGTTTCCGCGCCCAATGTAGGATGTCGCCGTAGGGGCGGGTTTGGCTCGTATTGACTGGGAAATCCCAAATGGGAGGCTCAAAACCCGCCCTCCCAGTGCCGGGAAATCCAGGATTGAAGTTAATTCCGTAGGGGCAATCCCTTGCTTGCCCTGTTCGCGTAGCGGCTCAGGAGGAGCAACATAGCCGTAGGGTGGTTGCCCTTGTGGCGGGTGACCCGTGATGGGGGGTGGGGCAAAAAAAATTCCCCGGCCCGGAGGCTGGGGAATTGCTATCAGGGTGCATCTACCACCCCACTTTTCCCAGGGCATATACCCCATCCGGACAATTCGCAAAAATTCTCTCTCCAGTTTCCTCGGAGCATTTCATGGCCGATCTGACGGATCACGAACTCAGGTTTGCCCCGCTAGGATAGGGATTGCGCAAACGCCGAGGGTAAGAGCATGGTGGGGAGGAAAAAAGGACAGCGGGTTGCCATGGCCATGGCGATCGGGGGGCTGCTGCTGGGGGGGCTGGGAGCCTGTAGTCAGATCGACTTGACGGCTTCGACTCCTTCTACTCCGACGGTGGTGGATCCCTTAACCCAACGCGATCGCACCGTGTTGAGAATGCTCTATAGTCGCGCCCCGATTACCCTCAACCCCCACCTAGCGACTGGAACTCAGGATTTTGAAGCGGGGCGGATTATCTTTGAGCCCCTAGCCAGTGCCAATGGCGATGGGGAACTAGTGCCGATTTTGGCGGAAATGATTCCCACCGTAGAGAATGGCGGTGTAGCTGTCGATGGCCGCTCTGTCACTTGGACGCTGCAACCGGATTTGCAATGGGCCGATGGCACCCCCCTCACCGCCGATGATGTGGTCTTTACCTACGAGTTCGTCAGCAATCCCCAAGTGGCGGCGGCGACGGCCCAGTACTACGAGGTGGTGGAAACAGTGGAAGCGGTGGATGATCGCACCGTTAGAGTCACCTTCAAGACGGTCAATTCTGCTTGGCAAATTCCCTTCACCGGTCAGACAGGGGTAATTTTACCCCGGCACATTTTTACGGAGTCCAACGGGGCCAATGCTCGGGATGCAGATGCTAACCTGCGTCCGGTGGGGACTGGCCCCTACCAAGTTATGGCGTTTCAGCCCGGACTGGTGACCTTTGACCCCAACCCGAACTATCGGGGAGCATCCCCGGCCTTTGAGCGGGTGGATCTGGTGGGGGGCATTGCCCCCTATGCGGCGGCGCGGGAGGTGCTGAATCAAGGATCTGCTGACTTTGCCCATAGCCTCCAGGTGGAGGTGGATGCTCTGAAGGAACTGCAACAGGAGGGACTGGGGGTTGTCGTGCCCGTATTCGGCGGCTTGGTGGAGCGCTTGATGTTGAACCCCACGGATCCGCTGATGGAAACGGAGAGTGGGGAGCGATCGAGTCAGGCGGCAGCCCATCCCTTTCTGAGTGATGTGCAGGTGCGGCGGGCGATCGCATTGGCCATTGATCGCGATGCGATCGCGACAGATCTCTATGGGTTCACAGGCCGACCCACTGCCCAATTACTGGTGGCCCCAGGGTCCAAGGTGACTCCCCAACCCATTCCCTATGAATACAATCTGGAGCAGGCCAATGCCCTCCTTGATGAGGCTGGCTGGGTAGATACCGATGGCAATGGCATCCGCGATCGCGACGGCATTGAGATGCGAGTCACCTTCCAAACCGCCGTCAACCCCGTGCGCCAGAAAACCCAGGCCATGGTGCAAGAAAGCCTGAGGCAAATCGGCATTGCCGTGGATATCAAGCGGGTGCGGGTGGATGACTTTTTCTCCGCTAATCCCAGCGAAACCAATAGCATCAACCTGTTCTACGCCGATATGCAAGCTTACACCACGGGTAATGATCACCCAGACCCGACCATTTATCTAAGCTGGTGGACCTGCGAGCAAATTGCCACCCAGGCCAACAATTGGCAAAGCCCTAACAATGCCCGTTACTGCAACCCCGACTACGATGCCCTGTGGCAAGCCGCTCAACAGGAGCTGGATCCAGCCCGACGGATCGCCCTGTTTCAACAAATGGATGCCCTACTGGCCCAGGATGTAGCGGTAGTACCCCTCGTGCATCGGGCCATTGCCAATGGCGTCAGCAAAACCTTGACCGGACTGGAGCCCACTCCCTGGGATACGAGCACCTGGGATATTGCCCAGTGGCAGCGACGCCCGGAAGACGTAGAAGCACCGGGGCCGAGTCCTTAAAGCTTTGTTATTCTGCCCAGTACCCTAGCCGCCTAAAATTTATCTAAACCCTATGATTTGCCGCAAAAGTCTCAGGATTTGATGAAGGGAATGGGATAACGCGCCAGTTTAGTCCTCAACTGGGGAATTAGTAACAACTGGAGCCACACACGCGAGGTTATCTCCAGGAGTTGATTCACACTGATTTAGGAATCGATTGACATCCATGTTTTCCATTTACATCCTCACCTATAACGAAGAACTGGATATTGCCGCCTGCATCGAGTCAGCTTTACTCTCCGATGATGTGATTGTGGTGGATTCGTGCAGCCGCGATCGCACCCAAGCCATCGCTGCCCAGTATCCCGTCCGCGTTGTGGAACATGCCTTCGAGAGCCACGGCAAACAGCGCACCTGGATGCTGGAGAACATTCCCGCTAAGTACGACTGGGCCTACATCCTAGAGGCCGACGAGCGCATGACCCCCGAACTCTTTCAGGAATGCCTGGAGGCCATGCAGCACCCCCAACAGGTGGGCTATTACGTGGCGGAGCGGGTGATGTTTATGGATCACTGGATTCGCCACAGCACCCAATACCCCCGCTACCAACTGCGCCTACTGAAACGAGGCCAAGTCTGGTTTACCGACTATGGCCACACAGAACGAGAGGTGTGTGACGGCCCCACCGGGTTTCTCCGAGAAACCTACCCCCACTACACCTGCGGCAAAGGTCTGGCTCGCTGGATCGAGAAGCACAATCGCTACTCTACCGATGAGGCTCGGGAAACGCTGCGGCAATTGGATGCGGGGCGTGTGGACTGGAAGCAGTTATTTTGGGGCAAGTCGGAGGTGGCGCGGCGGCGGGCTTTGAAGGATCTCTCTCTGCGGCTACCCCTACGCCCCATTATTCGCTGGGTGTATATGTACCTGATATTGGGGGGCTGGCGGGATGGCCATGCCGGATTTGCCTGGTGTACCCTCCAGGCGTTCTATGAGTATTTGATTGTGCTGAAGGTGCGGGAACTGAAGCGGGAGCGGCAAACCGCGATGGCTAAAGGCCGGTCGGAGACCATGGCATCGCCCCCCTCTGGCGGGATGACGGTAGAAACCGCCGCCTATCCGACCACAATGCCTCCCCTCAGTGGAAAAGATCGGCCCTTGCAGGCCATCACCACCAAGCCGATTAACGGATAAGTGGCGCTTTGTCGCTTGGGGTAGACGCCACGGGTATGATTAGGTTCAATAAAGGCAAAGGCAATGGATGCCGCCATGGTGCAGTTTCCCCAGTCCAGTACTACTCCTGACCCAATCCAGGCCGCAGCAGTGGAGGTCACCACAGAAAAGCTCGAAGGGCGAAATCGCCGCATTCGAGCCCGGATTACGGTGCCCTGTTCTCTAGAGCAGGTGTGGCAGGTCTTGACGGACTACGATGGCCTAGCGGACTTTATTCCTAATCTTGCCCTCAGTCGCCGCATCGACCATCCCACCCAGGGTATTCGCCTAGAGCAGGTGGGGGCGCAATGCTTTTTGAATATCAAGTTCTGTGCCCGTGTGGTGCTGGACATGGTGGAGCAGTTTCCCCACCAACTCTCGTTTCAGATGGTGGAGGGAGACTTCAAGCGCTTTCAGGGCTGTTGGAGCCTGGAGGCGGTGGATTCTCCTGAAGGCATGATGACCCAATTGGCCTATGAGGTGACTCTGCTGCCCCCCCGAGCTATTCCAGGGACGTTGATTGAGCGCCACCTTTGCCAACATTTGACCCAAAATTTACAGGCTATTCGCCACCAAGCCATGGTGGTCTGTGGGGCCTGATCATCCTTTCTCTATGACCTCAACCTCCCCGCGCCCGACCCTGCCGCCCTGGCTCCGCCCCGGTTTGGGCAAGGCCAGTGATCTCTCGACTGTGCAGCGCATCATCAAGCAGCGGGGGATTCACACCATCTGCGAAGAGGGGCGTTGTCCCAATCGGGGGGAATGCTATGCCAACCACACCGCCACATTTCTGCTTATGGGGCCGACCTGTACCCGTGCCTGTGGCTTCTGTCAGGTGGATAAGGGCCATGCCCCCATGCCCCTTGATCCGGCGGAACCCCAGAAGGTGGCGGAGTCTGTGGCACTGTTGGGGCTGCGCTATGTGGTGCTGACTGCTGTAGCGCGAGATGATCTACCAGACAAGGGGGCGGGCTGGTTTGTGGCGACGATGACGGCGATCCGAGATCGCGTTCCCAACACCCAAATTGAGGTGTTGACCCCGGATTTTTGGGGCGGAGATCATGCTGCTGAGCAACAGCGCCAGCGGGTCACCACGGTTACCCAGGCCCGCCCCGCCTGCTATAACCACAATGTGGAAACGGTACCCCGGCTACAAGGCCCGGTGCGGCGAGGGGGGCGCTACGAGCGCTCCCTGGCGGTGTTGCAACAGGTGAAGGCGATAGACCCCAGCATTCCCACCAAATCGGGGTTGATGCTGGGCCACGGCGAGACGGAAGCGGAGGTGCTGGCAACCCTGGCGGATCTGCGATCGGTGAATTGCGATCGCGTCACCCTCGGACAATACATGCGCCCCTCTTTGGATCACCTGCCTGTGCAGCGGTACTGGACCCCTGAGGAATTTGAGTCTTTAGGGGAGCAGGCCCGCAATCTGGGGTTTTCCCATGTGCGATCTGGCCCCCTAGTCCGCAGCTCTTACCACGCGGGAGAGGCGTAGTGTGGAAAGGCAGAAGGATGAAGGATGAAGGGCTGTGCCCGTGCATAGTAGACAGATTGCTGGGGGCAATCGCTAACCATCTGGGGGAAATCAGGAAATGATCCCATAGGGATGGGGTGATCGCGCCTCGGGGCGTAGAATGGGGGTGCCCTGTTAGCGACAGGTGCAGCGTATATGGTGTCCCGTTCTCTGCGGGAAGTAAGGCAGATGGTCAGTCCCATGGTTTGGAAGCGCCCAATCTTGGTCGGGGGGCTTGGTCTGACGGCCAGCCTGTGGCTCCTCAACAGTCTCCAAGACAGTATTGACGGTTCGATGGTGACCAGTGCTGTGGTGCTGGGTGCTGGGGTTTGGTGGTGGCGGCATCGGCTTCCCGAGGTAAAGTCTACTGCCGCGATCGCAGTTTCTTCCGTCGATCGCAGAGCCGTTGTCACGGCTCTAGAAGAACTTTCCCCTCTGCTGGCCACACTGGCTACCGAGGGAGCCGCCGCCGCCGATGCCGCCCTTGGGCAAACCCAGGTAGATAGCTTTACTCGTCAACGGTCGGATCTACTCGCGGCGCTGGATCGCACCGACTTGCGCCTAGCCCTAGTGGGGGCACCGGGCACGGGCAAGACCACGGTGGCATCCTATCTAGCATCCCAGTCTCCCCAGACCCAACTGTCTGACATCCCTGCTTCTATCACCCTACCGGCGACGGTACCCCTGACGGTGACGGAACAATCGCGCTCTGCCCTTGCCGTCGAAACTGATACCCTGGATTGGACGGGTGCGATCGCAGATCAAGATGCCCTTTTTTACCTGGTCACAGAAGATCTCACCGCCTCAGCCCAGGCTGATCTGACGGCCCTCACCACCACGGGTCATGCTGTGGTGCTAGTGCTGAATAAACAGGACCATTACCTACCTGAAGACCGCGCTACCATTCTTGAACGCCTGCGCCAGCGGGCAGCGGTTCTACCCCATCCGGTGACGGTGGCGGCGATCGCGGCGGCTCCCAACCCCATCAAGGTCCGCACCCATCAAGCTGAGGGGACAATCGAAGAGCGCTGGGAAACCCCCGCCCCGGACCTAGCTGCTCTGGAACCCTTGCTGGCCCAGTGGGCTACAGAACAGGCCCATCTGGTGGTGCAAACCACCCATCGCCAAGCCCAGCAGTTGCGTCGCCAGATTCAAACTGCCCTGAATCAACTGCGTCGCGATCGCGCCCGTCCCCTAGTGGAGCAAATGCAGTGGACTGCTGCCGCTACCGCCGCCGCCAGTCCACTGCCCAGCCTGGATCTACTCGCCACCGTAGCCATCAATAGCCAACTGGTTCTGGATTTGGGTCGGGTCTATGGCCAACCCCTATCCCTCGCTCAAGCTCAGGCGGCAGCGAAGGAACTGGCGGGGTTAGTGGTGAAACTGGGGCTGGTGGAGGCATCTACCCAGCTTTTGACCACCGCCCTCAAAAGTCATGCCGCCACCTATCTGGTGGGGGGGGTGGTGCAGGGGCTCAGCGCCGCCTATCTCACCCACCTCGTGGGCGAAGGATTGATGGCCTATCTAGAATCGCGGGCTCTGGCAGGGGAAATGGAAACGCCCCTCTGTCCCAGTGCCATTGCCCAGACCCTCAAAGCTTTGATGCAGCGCACCCAGCAGGGGGATTTCCTCAAAGCCTTAGTCCAGCAGGGGGCACAACGCCTTCAGGGTACCCTGGCCCTGGCCCGAGGTCCAGCCTCGCCCTTAGCCCTAGGGGAAGGAACTGCCCTCACTGGACCGCAGGCGGAACCGATCTCTGCCCTGTCACCCCTTGAGTCGGCAACCTAATCCGGTGCCTGTTCCCGAGCCCGCCGCCTATTCTTCCGTCCCTACCCTTGCCTATATGCTCCAGCGGGTCCGGCAGAGCCTACGCCAAACTATTCAGCGCCAGAGTCGTCCCCTCCAAACCCCGGTGCCGGAGGGTGAGGCTCAACGGGCTGCTGCCAAAGCCAATGTCGATGCCCTGGCAGCCCTGGATGCCCGCTTGGCTAATCCGGTGCTGCGGGTGGCGGTATTTGGCTTGGTGAGCCGGGGCAAATCGGCGGTGATTAATGCTCTATTGGGGGAAGCGATATTGCCTACGGGGCCGCTCCATGGCGTTACTCGCTGGCCGCGATCGGTCTACTGGCGACCCCCTATCGATGCGGTGCGCGATCGCAATGATCTGCCCCAGATTGAACTCATCGACACCCCCGGCCTGGACGAAGTGGACGGCGAAGCCCGCAGCGCCATGGCTCAGGAGGTGGCCCATCAGGCAGATTTAATCCTGTTTGTAGTGGCGGGGGACATTACCCGCACAGAATACAGCGCCCTCGTGGAGCTGCAACTGGCCCGCAAGCCTCTAGTGCTGGTATTCAACAAAATCGATCTCTACCCCGAGACCGATCGCCAAGCCATCTACGATGCCCTGGGGGCGCTCTGGCGCGACAGCCCCCGACAGGCCAACGCCGCCCTGGCTGTGGACGACATTATCATGGTGGCTGCTGCCCCGGCTCCAGTGCAGGTGCGGGTGGAATGGCCCGATGGCCGCATTACCCACGAGTGGGAAACGCCGCCTCCCGACATCACGCCCCTAAAAAAGGCCCTGCTGACCCTGGCCCGTCAGGATGGCATGACCCTGATGGCCCTGAATACTCTGCGGGAGGCCGATGTGCTGGAAATGGATCTAGCCCAGCGGGCGATTGCCTTGCACCAATCTGATGCCGAAGCGCTGATCTGGCGATTTGCCAAGTACAAGGCGCTGGCGGTGGCCTTTAACCCGATTGCGGTGTTGGATCTCCTGGGGGGACTGGTGGCGGATTTGGCCATGATTCGTGCCCTGGCAAACCTCTATGGTCTGCCCATCACCCGCCACGAAGCTCGACAACTGTGGCGTGCGATCGCAACCAGCGCCGGCACGCTGCTCCTCAGCGAGTTGGGCACTGGGCTACTGCTGGGGACGGGCAAAACCGCCGCCGCTGCCTGGAGTTTCTTCGACGGGGTTGGGGGGCTGACGGCACTGACCGGGGCCATGGCCGCCCAAGCCGGAGCCGCCGGATATGGCACCTACGCCGTGGGCAAAGCGGCCCAGGTCTATCTGGAACGGGGTTGCACCTGGGGACCCCAGGGGGTGAAATCCGTCATGCAGGACATTTTGAGCCAGATCGATGCCAATTCGACGGTGGCTCGCCTACGGCGGGAAATTGAGGCGGAACTGGCAGCGGAGACTTCGGCTTCCGGATCCTGATAGGGGTAGGTCAGGTTATACAATGCCTTAGGACTGGAGGGTGGAGGGGTTTGGTGAACCCTGAGCGGAGTCGAAGGATGGAGGGTGAAGGGTGGTACCCGTCCATGACCAGGAAACTAGAGACGAGCGGAGAAAACATCACTATGGCCGAGATTAACTGTGCCGAAGCCTGCGTTAACGGTTGTGTTCTGGGGGAAGACTGTCCCCATTTGGACTACCAAAAAAAGGCAACCCAGTTTATTCAAGACACTCCCCTGGATCAAATCCTGACCATGGCTGATGAAGCAGTGCGGAAGAGAATGATCGAGCGGGCTTCCCAGCCCCCCAAGTGGGTGTTCCCCGAGGAATAGATTGCTCTCAGGCCGATTGTGATAGCGATCACAATCGGCCCTGCTCTCCATCACCTTTGGGAATAACCGCCATCACGCAGATCAGCGCCGTGGAGTCACGGAGGTGCGCTAATAACATCACGGAGACATCCCCGTATCATCACGGAGTTTTTGACCGAAATCCATCATAGTTAAACAACATACGGTTCTGTTGTGACTCCCGACTGCCATGACTTCCACGATGACTCCCACCGCCACCCCCATGATCCTGGCTCAGACTTCCCTGACCTCCAAGCGCACTAGCGTGAAGCGGATCGGTGTTGTCTACTGGCAGCTCTTGATGAAGGCCGGAATCCCCCAAGCCGATGCTCTCAAAATTGCCGCCGCGATCGCAAAATTTGACATCGTCAATCGCCGCCCCTCCTCAGCCCAAAAGCTCCTCATCTCCCGCTTCAGCCCCCTGATCTGCCGCGCTCAACTCTGGCGGAGTCAACTGCTGCTGTCCTAACCTTGAGGATTCTCAGAGATAAGCAGGTGGACATAATTAAATGCTGTCATTCCGACCAAAGGAGGAATCTCGGACTCCGACAACGACCGAGATGTCTCGACTGCGCTTCGCTCCGTTACTCCGTTGGAGTCCCTCCGCAGCATGACAGAACTACGTTTATTAATGTCCACCTACTTACTCCCCTGATTAACGCGGGCGGGCTTTGACCTGACCCGGTTTAGCCATCGATACTTTGGCCTTCGCCCTCGATTCAATGCGGAATTCAGGAATATCCCAGAGTTCTTTTTCCTCTAGACAATACTGCTCACAGACCAAACTAAGCCGGGTGCCGGGACTGGTGACAGCATTCACCCCATGGGTTAAATCGCCCTGGAAATGCAGTAAAAGGTTGAGTTTAGGCGTGATCCGTCCTACGGATTGAGAGCCCCGCCGCAGGACCAACTCACCGCCCACCAGTTCCCTAGGCACCTGGACATAGAGCACACTGACATGCAGCGGTGGGGCAATGGTTTTGCAATAGGCCCGCAGAGAGCGGTCGATATGGGGATCTACTCGCGATCCTTGCTGCAACATCAGGGGGTTGAGATAAAAGGCATTGCAGGTCGGCTGGAGCGCCCGATCTAGATAGGGCTTAAAAAATGGGAACCGCTGATCGAGGGCAGATCGTCCCGAGGGCTTAAAGACCACCGAAAAGCCCCGAGTTCCAACAAAGTCCCGATTCAGATTATTGGTATCGAAATACTGACACGCCTGGATTTCACCGCGCAGAGTATGGAGATACTCCAGGTCAAAGGCATTGGGTTGGCAATGGTAATAGGGCACGGAGCAAGGGATGCTGATGGGGTGAACTGGCTTTATGGACTGAGACTGAGTAGTTGCGTATCACGCAATCACTCAATACGCTCAAAGCCTTACCAAAAAAGGGACTTAAGACTGGTGCCAATAGCCATGGACTAGAATTGGACTAAATTCAGACGGCCTTTTGAGTGCGAAAATCTCTGACCGATCCTTGGTCCTTGCGCTGCCAAATTGTAGCAACCCCCGTCCATTTCTCGATCAGGCATTATTGACCAATCTTTTCGTAAGACCCACAAAGCACGAAGCAAGACCATAAACAAGGCTTGCGAGTCTCACAAAAAGACACCCCTTGTTGATTGCGTACTTGCATAATCTGAGTTCGGGCTAGGCTTCGCTGCCCATCCGCCAGGGAATCAATTCCCTGGCTCACAGCAAACGTCCGTTGAAACGGACTCAAGATCAGAGCGAGACACTGAATCGACAGTCCATTGAAAATGGACTTGACCCTGTTAGCCGGGAATTCAAATTCCGGGCGGGGATGTCAGCACTTATCCCGAACTGAGGTTGATCAGTCTTTTTGCAAGACCCACAAGGTACGAAGCAAGACCGTGAACAAGGCTTATGAGTCTCACAAAAAGACACCCCTTGTTGATTGCGTATTTGCATAACTGCGGCACCCAGTTTTTCTGTCCACAAAGACTTTCTTTCAATGAGATTCAACTGTATCGCAGCAAGACTCAATCCAGGCCGCACAAGTCTCGGTATAAGATGAATAGTCTACACAGATGGGCCTAGCCAATCTCGCAAGACCTGTGCTGAGTCAGCAGAAGCTGCCATCTAGCATTTACCCACAAGAGCATTTCTTGCCATGAGGCTTAAGTATCTTATTCAGAGATCCAAGTCAGTTCGACTAAGTCTCTAAATAAGACATGCGATTTGGAAGGTTATGTCTTGAAACGAGCTGAAAAGCCTGCTAAGTCGCTTGGCAGGTGACAACGTGCTTAGGAAGCTGCTAGGGCGTAGAAGCCGCGCCCTAGCTCCCGTATGGGTCGCAGACAACCTGAAGTCAGGCGATCGCGATTCCAGTGGTGGGGATGGTGATTACGCCGGCGCAGGGGGAGGTGTTTGGTTTGTTGTGGTGGGTGAATGAGGCAATCGCTGCTTGAAATAGCTACAATCGCTCCTTAGAGGCAGAAACATACAGCATTTCCCCCTCTAGTGAGGTGCGAATTCGGGGCTGAAACCCTTATTTTGCCAGGATTAGGTGTACCTCACTAGCCTTGGAAAGGCCGTAATATTGCCCAAATCTTCAAAGCGTTATTTGAGATATTTCTTTTGAATGAGTGGTAGTGGTGGCTCTGGCGGATACGAATATCAACACAATGCTATTGGATATGTAGCTGCTCACATTTTGGCAGATGAATCACTTGAGTGGCTTGAAATCGGAGCCCCAGATATTCCAGTAGCCGTAGCTGCTGAAACAGGTGGACCGGGCGATGATCTTTCCATTACGCTTCACAATAATGTCTTAGTTGAGCTACAAGCAAAACATGGCTTACAGAAGGGAAAACTATTTGAACCACTTTTGAAGTTAGCCAAGGGGTTATACGAAAATCCAAATTTATATGGGGTCTTACTGACAGATACAACGGCTAGTCAGCCAATTCGAGAACACTTGCGTAAAGACCTACTAAAGATGGGACAAGGTCGCTTTGACAGCTTGAAGCCTATTACAAAAGAATTTCAAGAGCAGCTTGCTAACGCAAACCTGCCAAAAGATAGCTCGGGCATCTTTTGTAGGCTTCGTATTATTGTTCTGGACTTGGATGATGACTTACAAGGGGCCAAAATTGCTCAGATGCTTTTATCGAAACTGATTTCGGATCAGGATCAAGCGAGTGTGGTCTGGAAAATACTTTGTGACGAAGGACAAAGGCTCACTAGTAATCGTGGAAGAAGAGATCAAGAGACTTGGTATTCTCTCCTTAACAGCCATTCCATCCCTATCAGTAACAGATCACAACCTAAAGGATCAGAGCAGGAGAACTGGCGAGTAACTTGCCCGGTTCTCTTGGAACAGGTCGCAGAGAAATCTGTTCGGCCAAAATTGTTCTTTGAGACTTCTAATGATGACTGTAATTATCCCGTCATTTCCGCCTTTTTTGGACGTGAGGAAATCATACAAGAAATCAGTTCTGCAATTCAAGATAATGGAATGGTTATTCTTGGAGGGATTTCGGGGATTGGTAAATCTACCTTGGCGGCAAAACTAGCCCAGCAGATGAATGAAGAACATCCGGTACTGTGGTTAAATTGTGAAATCTACGGCCAACTAGAAAAGATTATCGTTAAAATTTCGTCTTTTTTAGCTAATCGATTTGCAGATCAAAGTTTATCCCGAGCACTACAAATCTCAAAACTTGATGAAAACGATCGTTGCGAAATGGCTGTCAATGCTTTACGTAGATATAAATGTCTTATGGTTTGGGACCAGTTTGACCAGAAGTATAATAATTCATTAATACCTCTTCTTAAAATAATCAGCCAGTTAGGACACAACATTAAGCTTCTGATTACAACACAAGAATGGTATCCCATACACGAATTACTCAACCCTCCTCGTGTTTTCACTGTTGAAAGTTTAAGTTACCAAGCAAGTTACTCTCTTTTTAAGCACCATTCTCAAATTCTGGGGGTTCCTGCACCATCTATGTCAACCTTTAATCAGATATATTCAAGAGTTGCTGGACACCCCTATATTCTACTTCTACTCATAGGTTTAAGTGAGGTTTTTCCACTGACTAAATTACTGGAAGAGCTTCCTTGTTTTATAGATGAAGCTCATGCTTACATTCAAGATAAAGTATTTGAAAAATTGCCTGTAGAAGCTCAGGGGCTTTTACTTAAGTTGTCAATATTTCGGTTTGATTTTGAATTGGACGCCGTCAAATATCTTGAAGACTCATCAAAAAGACTTAAAATATTTGAGCTTTTGTCCAGAAGATTCTTGATAACTAGGATATCTCAGAAAGAAGCTCGATACGAACTACACAGTCTAGTGAAAAGTTATTCCTGCAAGCTACAAACTTCGGCTCTTCCGGTCTGGCTATGGACAAAGGGCTACTGAGCAGGGGAAATGGAGAGAGAAATAAACGCTAGAAAGGCGTTAAGTGTTTGATATACAAGGGATTGGCTAGAATTAAAGGGTGAGAGAAAGTCGCCATATATGGGTGAGCGCCATGATCACAGAATCTGACGCGAGGCAATTGACAGAGCTACTGGGTCTTCCTGAGACAAAAGTAGAGGATATGACAATGATAGATGGGGTGGGGCTATTTTTTGTAATTAGCCCCACCCGCCGAGATGCAGAGTGTCCCCGGTGTGGGAAGCGAAGTCGTCATTTGCATGAGAATCATCGGTATAACATTGAGGATTTGCCGTGGAATCAACAGCCCGTAGTGTTGCGAGTCAATCGCCGCCAGTTTTGGTGCCAGGAATGTGGACAAGTGTTTAGCGAAGAACTGGCCTTTGTTAAGAAAAGGCGGTTGTATACGCAGCGGCTAGCGAAGCAGATTGTCGGCCAAGTGTTAGGGAGTAGCATTCACAGTGTGGCGGCTCGGACAGGGCTGAGTGACGAGCAGATTGAGACGATGATAAAGGATGCCGGAAAGGCGTATTTACCCGAGAGCCCAGAACCGATTAGATATCTCGGGATAGACGAGATAGCGGTCGTCAAAGGTCAGGGTAACTATTATGGGGTGCTAGTGAACCTAGAGACGCACCAGCCGATCACCCTTCTACCCTCACGAACACAAGAGGGATTGCGCCAAGTCCTTAGCCAATGGGGACCAGAGGTGCTTGAGGGGATTGAAGGGGTGAGCATAGACCTGTGGAAGCCCTACCAAAGTTTGGTAAAAGAGATGATGCCGAATGCGACCATTGTCGCGGATAGATTCCATGTCACCAAACTCGTCAATGAGGAGTTAGATAACGAACGGAAAGCGGAGAAGAGAGCGGCCAAGAAGATCGCAAAAAAGGCTGAGAGGGAGCGCGTCATAGAGGGTCTTAATGGCAGTAAGTATGCGTTACTAAAGAACGAAGGGAATTTGAATGAGAAACAGAAGAAGAAGCTCATAGAAGTGAGCGAAGTATCCCCTAAATTAGCAACGATGCATCGATTGAAAGAAGAGTTCAGAGAAATCTTTGAATCCTTCGAGAATTGGGCAGAAGGGACGTTAAAGTTACTGGACTGGATGGCGGATTCATCGACATTTTTCAATCAGAGTTGTGGCACGATTAAACGATGGTTTGATGAGGTGACATCATACTTTGAACTGAGAATAACTAATGGGGTTGTGGAGGGAATAAATAACAAGCTTAAGTTGATCAAGAGATTAGGTTATGGCTTTGGCAATTTTGACAATTTCAAGTTAAGAGCTTTGTTGCCGTGGGTATTTCCTTTTGAAACACCATAGCCAGACCGGAAGAGCCCAAACTTCTCCTGAAGATTTGTTGGCATTGCATGAAAAAGCTGCGTTATATTATCAGTCATTACCAGAAAAGCGCTACTTGGATGCTTTAGAGTTAATTCATCATGCCCTAGAGGCTGAATTAGATGAAACTGCAATAAAAACAGCTGAGCAGGTATTAGCGAGTTCAATAAATAGTGGTAAATATGATTACGCCTTGGATATTTCCTTGGGCCTTCTTAAGAATCCGAAAGTACGCGATTGGGGTTTTGTCAATCATTTTCGAGGTCGTGCTTTTCGCTTCAAGGAGAAACTTGAAGAAGCAAGAAGAGAATATGAAATTTGCTTATCTAAAGCAGGCAACGAATTTTATAGAATTTCAGCAAAAAGTGAAATAGCTAGTGTTCTACTTAAAATGTCAGCAAGAGAAGGGCAAGACAAATCAAAATTGTATGAGCTTGCTACAGAATACTGTATTGATTTATTGAATTGTGATCAACCGAGAATAAGGCTTGGAGCTTTATCTATTTTAGGTAGTATAAAAGTTAATCTTGGCGAAAAAAATGAAGGCTTAGAAATACTTCTAGATGCTTTAGATATAGCTAAAAAAGAAGGCTTTCCTGAGCTGGTGTCTGGCATCAACTTTCACTTATCACAAATTTTTGAGAGTTTAAATGAGTTTGAAAAACAAATTAAATATTTGGAAGAAAGCCAATCTATCCAAAAATATATGAAAGAAAAACTCAATGTTTATGACGTTGAGGCTGAGTATTTTATATCCTCAGGACTTGGCAAAGCATACAGTAGGCTAAAAAGACATCAAGAGAGTGTCCCATATTGGGAGAAATGTGTTGAAATAGACCGCACCATAAATGTTGATCATCGTTTGGCCCACTCCTTAAATCATTTGGGAAAAAATCAATGTTTATTGAAAATTTTTGATCATGCTCATAACAATCTGCGTGAATCCTTAGGCATCATCCGCCAACATGAGATTAAAGATGATGGAGCAGAAAGGCATACCCTTGCATGGTTAACCGTAACTTCTTGGTACCTTGAATACTATGAACAGGCATTTGAATTTTATTTGGAACATAACTCTATGTCTAGATTAGAGAAAAAACACCCATACTTTTTCTCTTTTATGGATGAGTGCTCTCTTACAAAGGATGTTGATTTTTATGAGTTTCATGAAAATCAAGCTTTCATGTTACTGCTTCCTCAGAAGTATAAAATCCAAGAAGTTATGCAAGTAGCTGTAACAAGCATAATCAAGCGTAGACCCGATTTAGAGCAAGAGGCTTTATCTTTAGAGCTGCTTACCTTTGAAAGACCTGCTGCGCGAGGCTTTGGCCCTTCTAAGGCTTCTCCAAATCAGAAGTGCCCGTGTGGAAGTGGGAAAAAATATAAGTCTTGTTGTGGGAAGCGCCGAAAGTGAGCTTTGTTAAAGTCGTGAAAATATTTTCCTTACTGAAATTCAGTTTGGTTCTATAAAAGCCTTAGGGACTCGCAGAAAAATAATGCCAAATCCGAGTCACATAACCCCGATTCACAAACGGTCAAACTGTAGAGGCGAATGCCATTCGCCCTTTTGAATCGGGGGTAACTAAGCAGGATTTAGTATAAGTCGTGTAAGACTAGCAGTCCAAATAGATGGGACTAGCAAGTCTCGCAGAAAGACTCGCATTGAGTTGACCGAGTCTTTGTATGAGAATCCCCTGCTGCGCTGCTGCCCTAGGGCAGCAGGCTTAACCGATCCAAGGCACGATTTTTTAGATGGAATACTCTAGGGGCTTCAGACTCATGAAATTTCGTTCATCCCCCTACAGCGATTTCCCCATCTCAATCAAACTGGGGTGGAGTTTCCGAAGGAGAGAGGCGACCGGGATCACTGGGGGCAGGACGATCGAGAGCGGGGGGAGCACTGTCGCCGCTAGCCCCAGCCCCATTGCCTGCCCCTGCGCCCGCCTGAACCGCTGCTGCTGCCGCTGCCGCCGCCGCCGCTGCCGGATCGGTAGGATTGGGATCAAAGGTTTCCACCGTCACCGATCGCAGAATCGGCTCCCCGATGCCATTACTGACTTTTAGCGTCAGCGTAATGCTGCCCGGATCCTGACTGAGGGGAAAGGGGGCACTGCCCCGGAGTCCCACTGTGCCCGGAGAAGGTGACAGTTCAGCCACCGCCGTCGATCCCCCTTCAATCTCCCAGGAAATCACCAACACTGGCGGATCCTGCCCCTGAACCACAGGAACCAAATATTTGGGCTGGGCCTCCTGGCCGTTAATCTGGAACGACAGCAAGCGAATAGGGCGGGGAATTACCTTGACCAAATCCGTGACGATGGGTTCTGCCGAACTATCCGGCTCACTAAAGGCTACCGGACTCAGCTCAAAGGTGTACTCCCCCACTTCCCCAATCCCCGTCGCCACATTCTGACAAATCAGCCGTACTTGAACCGTGCAAAAGGGTTCTAACTCACTAGGGATGACAAATTCTCCAGTTTCCGGATCGCGGAAACGATAGCGCCGTCCCCCCAGAACCGAGCCATCCTGAGGGCGTACCACTAGCAGGAGATCTTGCAGATTTTCTGGCGCTGCCAGCACCCAATTTAGGAGAATGCCGTCGGCAGTGACGGGGGGCAACCCTTGAGGATTTTCCGCATCAAAGGGGGTGCCCTGCTCTGCATATTGGGCCTGCCCCGGCACCAATTCCAGCACGGTGGGTAGGGGAACGGGATCGATGACAATCGCCGAGGTGCGGATGGGGGCAATATCCCGCTGACCATCCTTGGGAATCAGGGTCAGTTCAAAGATGTATTCCCCCGGCTGACGGGCGTCGGTGTAGACATTGCGGCAACTGAGGAGACGAGCTTGTAAGGTGCAAAAGGGGGCCAGGGCACGGGGCAGTTCGTCGCCGGAGAGGTCGTATTCCAACGGTCCACTAAGGACGGCTCCATCGGGGGTGAGCCCGGTGAGACGCAGGGTTTGGAGGCGGTGGGAATGCTGAATTTGCCAACCCACCCGCGCCCGATCCCCCTTGGCGGCGGAATAGCGTTCATCTTCCACAAAGAAGCTCAGGGCCGTAGGCACAGCGGGGGGGCGAAAAAATAGCCACCACACCAGCCATATCAGCAGCGCTAAGACCCCCAGCCCCGCCAAAATCACGAGCAGCAGATGCCACCAGGGGCGCGGCATCCAGGTGAAGTAGCCCTGGAACCCCTTGGTGGGCAAGGGTAGGGCGTCGGCATCGGCGATATCGACCTGAAAGTTAAACAACTGCCCATTGCCGATAAAGGGACGCTGGCGAGAGCGGCTGGGCAGGACCGTCACCCCCACTTGGCGAGTTTGGCGGGGAGCCAGGGTCACGGTCTCCGCCTCTAGGGTGCAGGTGCAGAGTTCGGGATTGCCCAGCCCCCGGACTCCCAGGTTCAGGGTGCGGGGGCTATTGCCCTGGTTGGCCAGAAAAAGCTGAAAGAGGGCGGGTTGGGTGCGAACCTGATTGGCCAGCGTAATCAGCTCAGGCTGGAGCTGATAGATCGGCTTCACTTGCAGGTAGATCAGATCCAGCAGGGCTAGGTCAGGGTTATTTTCCGAAAGCAGTTGCAGCGTGGGGGTATAGATACTCGCTAGAGCTGCCTCTGGTGGCGAAAGGGTGAGCATGACCACACCCCGATCGCCGGGGTTGAGCCCTAGGCTGTCAGCAATCATCAACAGTCCCAACCCTTCGGGATCCTGAGGGTAGTCAAATTTCACCCAGTCAGGGGCTAGATCTAGACAGATCAGGCGAAAGCGGTCTACCTGCTCAGATCGGTTAAAGATCTGGATTTGGAATTGCAGGTGGTTTCCCGGTAGCACCGGCAGGGGTGACTGGGCACTGCTGACGGGGGTGATGGCGAAGGTGGGGTCAGCGGTCTGGGTCCGGTCCTGGACGGTGGGTAGGATCTGGATCTGTTGGGAATATCGAGCGGGGGGAAACTCGGGGTAATGCTCTGGGGCATCTACCACCACCAGGTAGTTCAAGAGTCCCGGCATCACATCCACCGGAATCTTGAAGCGAAAGACCACTTCTCCTGACTGATCGGGGGCGAGGGCTAAGGCTCCCTGGCTGTCTTGGCACCACTGTCTCAGCGCTGGGGACATGTCGTCGATGAAGACATGGATAATGGCGCTCCGGGGGCCGCGATTGCTAACGGTAATGCCTAGTTCAAAAGGTTTACCAGGGGTGACTAGATCCCGTCCGGGGGAACTCAGAATCACCGCTAGGGGTTTGGTGGGGCTGAGGGTTTGCAACAGACTATCGGCCACCTCCTGCTGGCGACGCTGGGGAGAATAGGCCCGGTAGCGGTCTTCCCCTAAAACAATAACCAAGCCCTGCTGGATCAAGGTTGCTATCTGAGATCGCACCTCTAGCTCTGGTAGCTCCATTTGGACTGCGATCGCATCAAAGTCCACAATGCCTTGGCGCAGCATCCACAGCATTAGCCGCCGCTGCCCTTCTGGTAAATCCAGGAGTTCTGCCAAGCTCTCAGGAGCGGCAGGCGCGAAGCCAGAGCTGCCAGAATCAGTCGAAGAATAGGTCATTAACAGAGAGAGAGAGGGCTAGTACCGAAAGGCAGAAGCCTGCCCTGTTCGCGTAGCGGCTCCGAAGGAGCAACGTTGTGGAATAGAATAGCAAACTGCGAAAGCGCGACTCTCCAGTTTTTGATCAGCCAATCCCCTCTACCGCCGCCCCGGCAGCAGCCCCGTAGACAGCCGCTTAATGACCCGGTTAGCGATATCGCCGTAGCGAATATCCCCGGTCAGCAACTGGCCTAGGCGCTCTGTAGCTGTAGGGCGTTTAACCCCGACGCGGTAGGCAATTCCCGGTACCCGGTAGAAAACGCTAGCAATACGCTGCGCCCACTGCATGTCATTCCCCCATTCCTGTTGAATGATCTCGGTGTACTGGGCTAAGGCATTGGCCTCTCCCCCTAGGGCTTGGTGAATCGCCGCTGCGGCCTTGACGCCGCTAAAGACACCGGGACGAATCCCCTCGGCGGTGAGGGGATCGACAATGGCCCCCGCTTCTCCCACTAAAAGGGCGCGATCGCAATGGAGGGGTTGATGACCATCCCAGAGCTTGACCAGATGGGTATACTCCTGCCCTTGAGCCGGGTCAATCCCCAAGCCCTGGGCATAGTCCCGCAGGGGAGCATGGAGATCTTTGATCTTGCCCCCCAGAAAATTGACAATACCAAACGTATAGCCCTGCTGCCGGGGAAACCCCCAAATACAAGCATTTTTCGCCAGCCCAAATTCAAAGTTCAGGGCAAAGGAATCCACCACCGGACCATCGGCATCCACCTCTAAAATTGCCGCCGTCCGCAACTTTTGCTCCGGGAAGCCCAGCCACTTTGCCATGGGTCCGGTGGCCCCATCGGCCCCGACCAAATATTGGCACTCCAGGGTTTCCCCAGGGACATGGACTTGCCAATGGTCACCCTGCAACGCAATCCCCGTCACAGGAGTCTGGTCCCGCACCTCAGCGCCTGCTCCCTGGGCCTGGGTAACGAGAAATTGATCAAACACATCCCGCCGCACCAACCAGATCGGCTCCTGGGTCTTGAGTTCCGCGCAGACCTCATCCTCTAGCTTCCAGGTGTAGCGCAGCTTGCGCGTCGTCAGCTCTAGGCCAGGAGCCAGATCGAAATCAAACCACTGGGCCACACTGGGGGACAAGGCTCCGCTACAGGGCTTGTATCGAGGCAGAACTGCCTGTTCCAACAACAGAACAGTATGACCCTGCTTGGCCAAGTGATAGGCCACAGTGCTGCCAGCGGGGCCAGCACCAACAATAATGCAGTCGTACATCCCAGATTACTCCTGTAGTCGCATGGGGCAAGGCGAGGGGCGAGCTACCCCCGATGATCCCCTTTAAGTTGCCCAATTCGGCAGCACTTGCACGGTACCCCATTGCACGGGTAAAGAAATTTTTGCGCCCAGGATATAGCGCGTGGCGGTCAACCATGAAGTTTTGCAACACAATGAAGGTAGGCTGCACGCCATTGTGTGTACAGCGTTTCCAGCGTTGCCCGTGATGCCAGTGTTGCCACCCTTGTATTGAACTATTGAAATCATGACCGCCACCCAAGACGCCCCCAGAGTCCAAACCCTGGCCCCATCAAAAATTTCCACTGATCCCAGCCCCCAGGCTCTCGCCCCTGGTGGCCCAGATCCAGACAAGTTTGACTGGGCCGAGGCTTGGTATCCAGTCCACTATGTCGAAGATTTAGATCCCCAGCGACCGACCCGTTTCACCCTGCTGGGTCAGGATTTGGTGATCTGGTGGGAGCCCCAGGCAAAAGCATGGCGGGTCTTTGCGAACCAATGCCCCCACCGTCTCGCTCCCCTTTCCGAAGGGCGCATCAATGAAGCGGGTCAGTTGGAATGCCCCTACCACGGTTGGACCTTCTCCGGCAGTGGAGCCTGTGAACAGATTCCCCAGCAGTCTCCGGAGACAGCGGCCCATCGCTCTCCCCGAGCCTGTGCCCATTCCTTGCCCACAGCGGTACGCCAGGGGCTGCTGTTCGTCTATCCCGGTCGGGTAGAAAACGCGCCCCAGGTGCCCGTCCCCATCATTGAGGCGGTGGAGGCGGAGCCCGAGGGCTGGGTGATGCTCAACACCTTTCGGGATCTACCCTACGATGCCCTGACCCTGTTGGAAAACGTCCTAGACGCCAGCCACATTCCCTACACCCACCACAAAACTGTGGGCAAGCGGGAGAATGCTGCCCCCATGGAGATGACGGTGATTGATCCCGGCAAACAGGGGTTCCAGGGGCTGTGGCCGGAGGGGCCGCGCAAGGGAAAACTGGGCACCCAATCCACCCGCTTTGTCGCACCGGGACTGATGTACCACGACCTCACTTCAAAGCAGTTTGGCCGCACCTTGACGGTGGTTTACGCTACGCCCATCCGCAAGGGGGAATGTCGCCTATTTGCTCGTTTTCCCTTCAAGTTTTCGTCACCACTACCCCGGTTTTTCATCGGAGTCATCCCCCGTTGGCTCAGCCACATCGGTAACAATGGCGTGCTGGAGGATGATCAGATTTTCCTTCACCTCCAGGAGCGATTCCTGGCCCAGGCGGGGGACCAGCCCTATGCCCAAACCTGTTATCTGCCTACCCAGGCGGATCGCTATGTAACTGCCTTTCGCCAGTGGGTGCAGCAGTTCCAGGCTGATCCCTTTGCGGGGGAATCTCTACCGCCAGAGTGGTCCCAGGCTGCCCTGTTGGATCGCTACCAGTCCCACACCCAACACTGTGGAAGCTGCCGCACGGCCCTGAGGCGGATTCAGCAAATCCGTCAGGTCGCTCTGGGGATCAGTGCGATCGCATGGTCCCTGATTCCCCTCACCATCGCCCTTGCGGGTAGCCTATCCCTGGGGACGAGCCTTTTGCTCGCGGGAATTCCCCTGGCCACCACCGCCCTGTGGTTTTGGCTGGGCACCCTAGAGCCCCAATTCTCCGAGGGTCGCCGAATTCCCCCGCGTAATCTGTAGGGAGGTCCGGTAGCGCAATACGCTAGGAAGGCCCGGAATGATCCCCACGCCCTAGCCTCAACACCCTGCTCCACTACCCTGCTCCGCTGCCAACAACTGCCCCGCCGTCTCGGCATTGAGGGGGGGATAAAACCAGTAGCCTTGGCCATAGAGACAACCATGGTTGAGGAGAAATTCAGCCTGCTCAGCGGTTTCAATGCCCTCGGCCACCACCGCCAGCCCTAGGTTGCTGCCTAGGGTGAGGATGGTTTTGATAATTTCCTGATGCTCTAGGTTTTCCTCCAGTTGAGAGACAAAGGACTTGTCAATTTTGAGCACATCTTTGGGGAAGCGCAGCAGGTAGCTGAGGGAAGAGTAGCCGGTGCCAAAGTCATCCATGGCCACCTGGATCTGGCGCTGACGAATTTCTTGGAGGGTGTGGAGGGCGGTTTCCTCGTTGTCGAGCAGGGCACTTTCAGTCACCTCCAGATGCAGATGACGACCCGAGAGGTTAGCCGCCGCTAGGGCCTGATCCACCAGCTCAATGAGGTTGGGCTGGGCAAACTGCTTGGCGGAAAGGTTGACCGCAATGTGTAACCCATCGGTGGCGGGCCATTGGTGAATCCACTGTTGCAATTGGCGACAGGCTTCCTCCAAAACCCACTGCCCAATAGGCAGGATTAGTCCGGTCTGTTCCGCAATAGGAATGAAGTGGTCTGGCTGACGCAGACCATATTGGGGATCTTGCCAGCGCACGAGAGCCTCAAACCCGCAGAGACGCTGGCTGGGCAGGTGCAGAATGGGCTGGTAGTTGACGGTTAGTTCACTGCGAGAGATGGCCCGCCGTAGGCTGTTTTCTAGCCGCAGGTGTTCTTTGACCTGGGTGTGCATGGACTCGTTAAACACTTGGTATTGGCCGCGTCCCTGCCCCTTGGCTTGGTACATGGCGGTGTCGGCATCCCGCAGAAATTGGGCGGCATCGCTGTAGTCGTCGCCGTTGAACACAACCCCGATACAGGCGCTGACGAAGACCTCTTGGGTGTCTAGCTGGATGGACGTTTTGAGGGCGGTGTGGATGGTCTCGACGATGTGGGTGATATCGTCGATGCCGCTGATGCCCTCCAGCAGGATGGCAAATTCGTCGCCGCTGGTATGGGCTAGGGTATCCCCAGCGCGCATACATCGGTTCAGCCGTTTGGCTACGACCTTGAGCAGGGTGTCTCCAGCATCATGGCCGAGGCTGTCGTTGACCATGCGAAAGTTGTCAAGATCGAGGAAGAGGACGGCAAAGCTGCGGATACTACTATCGGTCGTGTTGCGGTGGCGCTGGGCAATTTGCAGGGCGTGGGTGAGGCGATCTAGAAATAAGGCTCGGTTAGGCAGGCCCGTAAGGGCATCGTGGAAGGCGTCGTGACGGAGTTGATCCTCCATGCGGCGGCGCTGGGCAAGTTCTTTTTGGGCGCGTTGGTAGAGTGCGACTTGATAAATCGCGATCGCACATTGCTCGGCAACAGCCCGCACCAAAGACAACTCCGAGGTGGTCCAGCGGCGACTGTATTGGATTTGGTGAAGGGAGAGGATGCCGTAGGGGGTGTGGTTATAGGTCAGAGCGGTGGCTAATAGCGACTGGGTGCCACTCGTGGCAAAAAACTTGGCCGCCTCTGACGCGAGTTGCGGATCGTCAGCATTCAGAATGATCTGCCCATGGGTTTTGAGAATGGAAGCATATTGGGCATAGACATCGCAGGGCTGTCCCAGAAGTTGATCGCGATAGCCCCTTTGGGCTGGTCCCTGACCATCGCCACTTTGGGCACTCAGGAACCGGATCACCATGCGTTGATCGGGGGTGGGCTTAACCACCGCACAGTAGTCCACCCCCAGGGCTAGATGGAGCTGATCCACCATATTTTGCAGCACCTCCTCCAGCACCAGGGTTTCCCGCATAGCCTGGACGATCTGGTTGAGGATAGATTCCCGCCAAGCCTGCTCCTCCACTTGGGTGATGGCCGCCTGCTTTTGGCGACGCAGTGTCGCCTCATCTAGAGCCCGCTGAAGTACCGTCACCAGCCGATAGAGGCGATCCTTGAGGACATAGTCCGTCATGCCCGCCTTGATGCATTCCACCGCCGCCTCTTCCCCCAGACTACCAGTGATCAAAATAAAGGGCGTCAGAGGTTGGGTTTGCTGTACCACCTCCAGCACCTGGGGCGCATGGAGACCCGGTAGGCGATAGTCCGACAACACCGCATCATAATGGTGCTCCGTCAAGTAGTTTTGGCACTGGGCCAAGGTACTGGCCACATCGTATTGGAACAGAATGTCAGTGGTATCCAGAGCCAAAACCATCAGCTCCACATCTTCTGGAACATCCTCTACGATCAAAAGCCGCAGCCCGGAAGAGACGGCGTGAAGATTCTGGGCTTCAGATTGAATTGAATCGGGCATGAGTATAGACGCAGGAACTAGAGAGGCCGATCAGACAGTAGCCAGAACGGGTCCACATCATCCAGGGTTAGGACGGTGGAACAACGGCTTTATCTCTTTCCCATCATCTCCAGGGACCGGGGCTAAACTCTGAAATGCTGAAATAACGTAGGGATTGGCACCGCCGCCACTCACTTCACACTCCAGAATTGTAGCAAGGGACTCAGTCTGGTTTTGTCCATCATTACTCGCAAAGCCAGAAACGAATCCATCTTGGACTGACAGCTTCTATATTTACGAACTGCTAGAGACTAATCGATACCAGAACAGTAGGGATTGGAACCCCCCAATTAGAAAGCCCAAAGCTCCCCCCAAATTCACAATAGCCTGAAGTTCACTGCGGACAATGCCCTGGATCGCCATTTCCAAGTTCTTAGGGGTGGTGGCATTAACCCGATCGATAATCACCTGATCAATATCCAGAATCGGAATCACCTGCGCCACCAGGGATTCCAAATCTCGCTCCAGGTAGCGTTCGAGCACTAAGGCCAACTCTTCACTGACGGGCTGGAGAGATTGGGTCACTACCGGAGATCCCTGGAGCCGATTCAGCAGTTGAGTAGCTAGGGTTTGCCAATTAATCGTACCGCTGAGCCCCTTGAGGAGGTCTGGACCCAGGGTTTGCAAGTAGCCCTGCACTGCTTCGCGGACGGTGTTACGAAGGGCACGCACAGTGGAAACGGGTAGATTTTGCAGCGTCAGCCCCAGCAACCATTCCTGGAGGCGATCGCGGATATTCAACGCCTTCAGTAACTCAGAAATACGGGCATTACTGAGTTCCCGCTCGTCTAGGCAAAAGGAGCGTAGGCGGGTGAGGGCATTGCGGACCCCAAAAAGATTGGCCACGACCCAGTAGGTGCCACTGGTTTGGGAGCGGAAAATTTCATCAATGACTTGGATATTGCGATCGGTCAGAAAGTCGATCACGATCCGCCGTAGGGCATCCGGGGGCAGCACAGAAGTCAATAGCCACGTAGCCACCTGCCCTGCCTGCTCCTCCGAGAGTTGAAACTCTAACAATACCTGGTCAAAGATCTGCTCAATCTGGGCCTTGAGGAAGGTTTCTCGCCGTGCCCATACCCGCAGTAACCGGGGTAGAGAATCCCCCACCAAATCCTGAAGCACATTCCCCACCACCTCAGCCGTTCGGGCCTGGTTGCGGGCCTGAATTTGAGCCAGGGCTAGGGCCAATAGCCATTGAATCGCCTGCTGAATACGGTCGGTACGCAGCAGGCGACGGGCTAAGTTTTGCAACTCCTCTGGAGTCAACAGGGAGCCCATGATGCTGTCGGCAATACGCTGGGCTAGCCGCCCTTGATTGCTGGGAATCAGCCCCGGTGTCAAGGGCAAGCGGCGCTTAAAAATATAGATGGGCCGATAGGGCCGGAACAGCATTTTGATCGCCAGGTCATTGGTGAAGTAGCCAATGGCACCCCCCACTACCGGCGGAGCCAACAAAAGCCAAATATCAGACCAAGACATGCCAGTGCAGGGGCGATCGCGCTCTAAATGGACGGAATCAAGCTAGGGGCTGTAATCGCTCCATAACCAGGAGAATCTGGCTTTGATTGTCCACAGCCCCCAGAACTTGTCAGAAGCAACTTGTCAGAAGCAGAGGTGGGGTGATCATAACAAACCCCAGGGTTAAGGGGCGGGCGTCGTCGCCACCAGCACCCCCATCAAGCCCCCCGCCAAGGGGTAATGCACCACCTTAGCAAATCCTGCCTCGTAGGCAAGGGCCACCTGCCGATCCCCCAGGGGAAACCGATCCAGACTGGGGGCAATGTAGGCATATTCCGCCGTCAGTCCACAGCGATCGGCGGTGGGCACCACCACTGACGCTAAATACCATTGCTGAAACTGGCGCATTCCAGTCCCCTGGGGCTGGTGAAAATCCAGCACCGCCACCGTCGCCCCCGGCTTTAGCACCCGACGCAACTCCCGTAGCCCCTGGGGAATATCCGTCAGGTTCCGCAGCCCGTATCCCATAGTGGCGGCGTCAAAGGTGTTGTTCTCAAAGGGCAGGGCTAGGGCATTTCCTTCCTGCCAAGTGATGGGGGGGACAGGCCATTGGCGGGCAGCCCGCTGACGCGCGATCGCGAGTTGCTCCGTCGAAAAATCCACCCCAAAGACCTGCCCCGTCGGCCCCACCTGTCGCCCCAACAACAGGGCCAAATCGCCACTACCACAGCACACATCCAAGCAGGTCTGCCCCGCCGCCGCCCCACTCCAGGCCACCGCAATCCGTTTCCAGACCCAGTGGAGGCCCAGACTGAGCTGCTGGTTAAAGTCGTCGTACACCGGGGCGATGCGATCAAAAATGGCGCGAACGGTTTCGGGAGTGGGGGACATGGGGGAGTGGGGGAGTGGGGGAGTGGGGGAGTGGGGGAGTGGG
>NZ_KI913949.1:2795515-2826438 GCF_000332095.2 Leptolyngbya sp. PCC 6406
GCCGGGAAATCCCAAATGGGAACCTCAAAACCCGCCCTACCCAGTACCGGGTAATCCAGGATTGACGTGACCCGTGATCGGGTGTGGAGGTAGAAGCGCGGAAACCGCGCCCAATGCAGGGGGACATGGGGTGATGGGGGGTTGAATTTTGAATTTTGAATTAAATTCCTCCTGCCCTGGCTCTGCCTGGGTACCACGGATGAGTGGGCTACCACCGCCAAAGCCAGCGCCAGATCTGGGATAGGCGAAACCTGGCTACCCGGCCCCGGTGGCTCCAAGTAGGGAGGCGCTGGAGATAGACCACCTGGCGAGTCAGACCCGCAAGGGGACCGTGGAGCACGAGGCCAAAGCTAGACACCAGAGCGTTGCGGTAGCCCAAGGTCATCATGTCCCCTAGGTGCAGATAACGGAAGGGTTTGGGCGATCGCCCCTGGATTGCCGCCAGCAGATTGTGGGCCACGGTGGCGGCGGCTTGGTAAGCAGCTTGGGCCGTTTGGGGGGCAGCGCGATCGCGCTGCCAGCCCATCACCGCTTGGTCCCCCACAACAAAAACTTCGGGGAACTGGGGCAGTTGTAGGGAGCCCTGGGGCAATTGTTGACCCTGATCTGTCTCTGCTACAGGGTCTCCCAGCCAGGGCATGGGCTGGGTTCCCGCCACCCACACCACCAAATCCGTAGGCTGCGCAGTAGGACCATGGGGGGTATCGAGGGTAATGCAGTCGGCCTCAATGGCGACTACCCCCATATTCAGGCAAATCTGAACCCGCCGCCGGTGTAGTGCCTGAATGGCCACCCGTCGTACCCGCTGCGAGAAAGGCTTCAGCAGGCAATCTCCTCGCTCCACCAGTTGCAGATGCCCCCGAGGCCCAAGACGATCCGCCAGCTTACACGCCAACTCCACGCCACTGGGGCCACCCCCGACAATGGTGACTTGAATCGGTGGGGCCGGATTGTGAGTCTGGGCACGGGCTTCCAGATCCGCCAGCCGACTGTCTAGGGCCTGGGCATCCGCCAGGGTGCGAAAGCGGTGGGTATGGTCCGCCAGACCGGGCACAGGCACAGGACGTTCCTGGCTGCCTGTAGCCACCACCAAATAGTCGTAGACCAGGGTTTCCCCCGACGCCAGATCCACAGTGCGGTCGTCTAAATGAAGCTGATCGGCGGTAGTGCGGCAATGGCGGATGGCGGTGCCCTGTAATAGGGTGACGTAGGCGGGGGCGATTTCCCACGGTTTTAGCTCATCCGTCAAGACCTCATAGAGCAGGGGGGTAAAGAGAAAGCGCTCCCTCGGTTCGATCAAGGTAATGTCGCAGGGCTGTCGCCGTCTGCGACACTTTTGAGAGAGGTAGAGGGCGGTGTAGAGCCCACCAAACCCACCCCCCACGATGCAGACCCGAGGTGGATGGGCCACCCCATGGGTACTCTGTGGACTGGTGGTGGCGGGGGACTGCATAGTAACGGGACGCAACATCATAAACTGCTCAAGGCTTTTCTAACCCATTACCCAGATGACTCGCCAGCTTGCACCGCTATCCTCCACTCCCTGGCCCGACCTCAACCCTGGCACAGTTCATCTATGGCAACTTCAGTGTTCCCAAGCCCAGGACCAGATCGAGAACTGGTGGCCCTGGTTAGATGGGGATGAACAACGACGGGCACAGCGGTTTTATCGCGATCGCGATCGCCACACCTTCATCCTCAGCCGAGGGGGCCTGCGGTGGCTGCTGGGGCAGTATCTCCAGCAAGCACCCCAGCACATCACCTTTGGCTATGGGGAATATGGCAAGCCTGAGGTGCTTCCTGCCCTACCCAGGGGAGTGAATTTCCTAACCCATCAAGCCCCGGATTCGCAAGCTCCAGGCTTTAGTCCCCCTGAGAATCTGCAATTCAATCTGGCCCACAGCGGCGATTGGGTCGTCTATGGCATTACCTGGGCCGCAGCAATCGGTGTCGATGTGGAGGTGATCACCCCCCGCAGTCATCTAGAGGGCCTGATTGACTGCTGCCTGACCCCGAGGGAACAGACCCATCTGGCGGCGGACCCCATTTTGCGCCTGAGTCAGTTTTTCGACTATTGGACGGTGAAGGAGGCTCACCTGAAGGCCACGGGTCATGGGCTTCGCTATGCCATGACCCAGGTGGAGGTGGATTGGCAGCGTCCTCCCCGACTGGTGCAGACGGCGGATTCCCAGCGGGTTTGGCAGATCGACACCTGGAGTCCCGCCCCTGGGGTGGCGGCGGCGGTGTGTGTGGCGGGGGTGGTTGACGAGATCGCTCTAGGAGTTCTTCCTGCCGTTACGGCATAATGGGGGCGCGACACATGCGATCGCACTCCTGTATTTGGCCCAACTCAAGGGGACCCCAGGGAAGGGTAGGGAGCTGAGGGGAGTGGGTGAATCCTGTCAAAAGACCGTTGAGATGTGCAAACCGCACAGTTTATGAAACAACGGGTTTGCTATTGAATGGAGACAATATCTCGGAATTTACTGTTCTGGAGCCACGGGCAAAGGTTCTGTTAGGGGCGATCCAGTCCCTGACCAAAACTATAGCGATAGAGATCTCGCCCTACCACCACGGGCGACCCGTTTACCAGGGAGTACGAGCCCGCTAGGAGCCCTGCTGGCAGTAGCGCTGGGATGTTGTGAGGAAGTGTATTTGGGAGCAAAGCGACGATGACCGTCTGTGAATACAAACCAGGGCTGGAGGGCATTCCTGCCACCCAATCCGCTATCAGTCATGTGGATGGCCAGCTTGGCATCCTAGAGTACCGAGGGATTCGGGTTGAGGATTTGGCCCAATACAGCACCTTCCTGGAAACCGCCTATCTGCTGATCTGGGGGGGGTTGCCCAACCAGAACGAGTTGGACCACTTTCAGTACGAGATTCGCAACCATCGCCGTCTTAAATACCGCATTCGGGACATGATGAAGTGCTTCCCCGAGGGTGGCCATCCTATGGATGCACTCCAAGCCTGTGCAGCAGCCCTGGGTCTGTTCTATTCCAAACGAGCCCTAGACAACCCGGCCTATATTCAGAATGCTGTAGTGCGGCTGTTGGCGAAAATTCCTACCATGGTGGCGGCCTTTCAGCTCATGCGGAAGGGGAATGATCCGGTTCAGCCCCGCGATGATTTAGACTATGCAGGCAATTTTCTCTACATGCTGAATGAGCGGGAGCCCGATCCTCTAGCGGCCCGCATCTTTGATATTTGTCTGACGCTCCATGCAGAGCACACCATCAATGCCTCCACCTTCTCGGCAATGGTGACCGCTTCTACCCTGACGGACCCCTACGCGGTGGTAGCGTCAGCAGTGGGCACCCTCGCTGGTCCCCTCCATGGCGGAGCCAATGAGGAGGTGATCAATATGCTGGAGGAGATTGGAACCGTCGAAAATGTGCGGCCTTACATCGATCGCTGCATTCAGGAAAAGCATCGGATCATGGGTTTTGGTCACCGCGTTTACAAGGTGAAGGATCCCCGTGCCACAATCTTGCAGAAGCTAGCGGAGCAGCTCTTTGAGAAGTTTGGCGGAGATGAGTACTACGCCATTGCCCTAGAGCTGGAGCATGTGGTGACAGAGCGTCTGGGCGGGAAAGGGGTCTATCCCAACGTGGATTTCTACTCGGGACTGGTGTATCGCAAGTTGGGCATCCCTACGGATCTGTTTACACCCGTATTTGCGATCGCACGGGTGGCTGGCTGGCTGGCCCACTGGAAGGAGCAACTGGGAGAAAACCGCATCTTCCGCCCCACCCAGATCTATACAGGTTCCCATAACCAGTCCTATATTCCCATGGCCGATCGCCTGCAAATCTGGGATAAGCAGCCCCTCGCCGGTCGGGTATAACCGGAGTGACGGGTCCGACCCCTCTTGTCACTTGGGGGCTCCGTGGAGATACTGTCTCCAGTGACGATTTTCAGGAACTCCAGTCCCTCCAGCCAGCGCTGGGGGGTCTTTTTTTGCCATACCTTTGCCGTCCTTATCTCCATTTCCAATTGGTGCATTGCTTCGCGTGGGCGAAGCCGCGCCTTAGCGCTATGCACCCTACGATGATCAACGATTCCGGTACTTTATTTAGACGCACGTCCCTAAGTGGGTCGGCGGAATCTTTCGTAGTGGTTTGACACAGCTAAAACTGTGCTTTAGAAATTCCAGCGAATTCCTTGTTAGTGGGCAAAGCCTACCCTAAGTAATGCACTACTGTAGCTGTGTCGATCCAGTAGGATGCGTTAGGCTCTGCCGTAACGCATCAAAGGCTTGCCCAGCATGGGTTACGCTGCGCTAACCCATACTACGGTGGTCTTACAGTTAATCCGTCCAGTTAATCCGTCCCATCTACTGAGTGCCGGTTGGTATCAATGAAGCCAGCCAATAGGTGGATACAAAAAAACGATGCTGTCCGTCAAAATTTCCCTGACGGAACACTAGTACAGGGTGGAAATCAGCCCAACATTTTCCGGTCCCCTCGCCCCTTGGGAGAGGGCTAGGGTGAGGGGCCGAGTGTGCCACGATAGAACGGCCAGGGTATTTCCGCCGCAGAGTACTAGTGGGTCATTCGGAATGAATATAGCCATTCTTGAACGCTCCTAAAGCTTGTGGTAGCAGTGGCTTGGGTCAGCAAGTTAATGGCCACGTTCAAAGCAAATGACCCACTAGCTGCGGAGGAGCCAGAGTCCGGTGTAGGTGATGCCGGAGTCGTCGGGACGCACGAGGAGAAAGTGGAGTCCCTGGGCCTGAAGCTGACGTTCTCCAAAGGTGCGGGCAGCGGCCTGAACTTGCGGATCCTCAAAGGTGGTGAGCACCCAGCGATCGCAAAGTCCCGCCTCCAGAATTAACCCTGCTGGATTCCCCACCATGGGGTTGAGGGCAACAGGATCTTGAGCAGCAAGCCACTGGGCTAGAGCTAGGGCACGTCGCCCCCCATCAATGATCACACCAGGGATGGGAATGGTGCTGGCGAGGCCCATCTGGAGGGGAAGCCAGTCCAGCGGCAGGGACTGGATGGGAATGGGTTCCTGGGTCAGCTCCTCTTGAAAATCGGCGGCGGACAAAGCGCCAAAGCGCCATTGCTCTCCCCAGAGGGATTCGGGCACTGGTACCGGAGCGGGGCGATCTACCGCGAGGGGATCGTAGGGGGCTCCGCTATAGGTGGGCAGGGTAGGATACCAGCGCGATCGCGTGACCAACCATTGCTTCAACGTGGGGGTCTGGCGGGTGGGGATCACTGCTATCCCCAGGGGGGGTGCCGCTGCTTGCAGTAGAGCTACAGCGGGGGGGCGAAAAGCGCAAATTTCGTCGGGGGGGATGCCTGCTTTCGCGATCGCAGTTTTGAGTTGGCCCTGGAGCCAGTCCACCGTAGCCTCAGGCTGAGACACCATCGCACCATAGGTAAAGTCAAAAGCGCGATCGCAGATCAACAATTCCCATAGGGGCGTTCCCTGCCCATCCTCACAGGGGCGTCGGTAAAAATCAACTTCCCACCGGGTCATGGCTGGCTTAAGTCCCTAATCGACCCAGCCGATGTCATCATCGGACAACATGCTGTTTTGGGACTTAGTCGGTTCTCCCCGCTGGATGGCGTACTCGGGAATCCCCTTAGCCATTGCCCGCCGAGACACCGACGGCATTCTCACCGTGAGGGGGGCACGTTCCGAGGGCGCTGAAGATGGGGCAGGGGTGACCGCAGGGACAGGGGCTGGCGGCGGCGGCGCAGCGGGCGTCTCCGTCATTCTCACAATCACCTGCTTAGCCTCTGCCAACTCCGAAGCTACCTTCGTCAATTGAGCATCCTTGGCTTGAACGGCCTGCTCCGCCTTTTCCAAACTCTCCTTCAACTCAAAAAGACGACCCTGCTGGGTTTCCAGATCGCCCTGGAGTGCCTGCACCTGGGTTTGGAGTTCAGTTGCCCCCGTCTCCGCCGCTGCTAGGGCCGTGGTCAATTCCGCGACCTGCTGTTCTAGATCAGCCTTAGTTGGCCCTCGACGAGAGGTGCGGGCCGGAGTAGCAGGAACGGATTCACTGACCTCCGTTGAGGATTCACTAGCCTCCGTTGGATCTGGGGCAGGCGTCGCAGCAGCCTCCTCACGCAGCAAATCCGACAGATTTTTCTTGCTCATAGAACGCTCCAATCTTGCTGGACTTCTGCCGCGACCTGACGATAATCGGCCTGGGCACCTCGGGCACTAGCCCCTTGCCGCTGGGTAATGGGAACCCCCTCAAGGACTGCCCGCTCGTGGGCCTTGTAGGCTCGAATCACCCCTTTGCACGTGGGAATGTTCAAGCTGGCCAAGGTGAGTTGGGCCTCGTGCGCCTCCTGCAACCGTCGAGAATCCACCCGCGTCAGCACCACACGATGGGCAATGGCGGCGGGCTGTACGGCAGTCTTAATCGTATGGATCAGGGCCGTTAAATCCATGGGCGCAGGCGGCGTCGGCAACAATAAATAGTTTGCCACGGGGATCACCGCCGCGAGACTTTCGGAGTCAAGGGCCGGGGGCGTATCTACCACAATCACCCCATAGGTCGTCACTGTCTTCAGTTTGCCGAGCAGGGCAGCATCTGTCTCTTGGGTGACATCAAACGTCATGGGCTGGCCACTGCGTCCCACCCACCACGAGGCAGACCCCTGGGGATCGGCGTCCACCAGCAGCACCGGAACCGTTTCCGCAAAAATTGCCGCCAGGTTAACGGCGGTGGTGGTTTTGCCCACGCCGCCCTTGCCATTGAGCACGGCGAGGATATGGGGGGAGGAAGCAGTTTTGGCCAAGGAACTGGCTCCTGATCCTGAACAGTTCTTAGCAGCGTAGCGGGAAAAGGATCCTCTCCGTCGGTTATTCCCTGCAATTTTCCGTCCCTACGGATAGAACTGCTCTACCGTCGCCGCTGCCGCTCTGCTAGCCATGTTCCCAGAACAATACCGCCAAAGCTACAGATCAAATCCCCCATATCCAAGGTCCGATAGGGGGAAAGGACTTGGATGACCTCCTCGACGAGGGTGAACAGACCAAACAGTAGGGCAAATAGGGGTAGGGTCCATCCCCGAACAGAAAAATGGCGATACCGCAAGATGCGATGGCCCAGGTAGGCTGCGATCCCATACAACACACCATGGCCGATTTTGTCGGAATAGGGGATGAGGCCCAACTGGGGCGGGATGGAATTGGTATAGGCCAACGCCATAATGGTTAGGAATATGGCAAGGTAAAGCAGTGAAATGCCCACCAGTTGCCATCTTTTACCGTTGGAAACCTCGGTCTTCATCGGCTTCATAGGCCCAATCGCCCCTCCAAGGATCGTCTTCTGCCATGGCTTCATGGCCTAGGGCTTAGATTTCGCCAAGGATCTCGGAACCCTCAACCATGCCCCCCGCCCATCCACTCAAGCGCCTCCTCCACTACAGCCGTCCCCACCGCCGTCAGGTGCGGCTAGCAAGCCTTTGCTCAGTGCTGAACAAGCTCTTTGATCTAGCCCCGCCAGCCCTCATTGGTCTCGCGGTGGATGTGGTGGTGGAGCAGCAGGATTCCCTCATTGCCCGTTGGGGGTTTGAAAGCATTCGCACCCAGTTCATCATCCTGTCCTTGCTCACGGTAGTGGTTTGGGGGCTGGAGTCCGCCTTTGAGTATGCCTACGAGGTGCTGTGGCGCAACCTGGCCCAAACCATCCAGCGAGATCTGCGGGTAGATGCCTATACCCATTTGCAGGACTTGGAACTGGCCTACTTTGAGGATCGCAGCACCGGGCGGTTAATGGCGGTGCTAAATGACGACATTAACCAGCTTGAGCGCTTCCTAGACCAGGGAGCCAATGAGGTGCTCCAGGTGATCACGACGGTGATCCTGATTGGCGGCGCATTTTTCGTGATGGCTCCCCAGGTGGCCTGGATGGCGATGTTGCCCATGCCCTTCATCGTCTGGGGCGCGATCGCATTTCAAAAACTCCTAACCCCCTACTACGCCGACGTACGAGAACGGGTGAGCCTGCTCAACAGCCGCCTGTCTAACAACCTGTCGGGAATGCTCACCATCAAGAGCTTCACCGCCGAACCCTACGAAATTGAACGCATTCGCCAGGAAAGCAATGCCTATCGCCTCAGCAATCGTAGGGCGATCACCCGCAGTGCCGCCTTCATTCCTCTGATTCGGATCTTGATCCTGCTGGGCTTCACCGCTACCCTCATCTACGGAGGACTCCTGACGGTGGAAGGGCGGCTAGCCGTCGGCACCTATAGCGTCCTGGTGTTCCTGACCCAGCGACTGCTCTGGCCCCTGACCCGCCTAGGGGAAACCCTGGATCAGTATCAGCGGGCCATGGCCTCCACAAATCGGGTCATGGGTTTATTGGACACCCCCATCACCCTCCATCCCGGTCAGCAAAGGCTACCCGTCAGTAACGTTCAGGGAGATATCCGCTTTGAAGATGTCTCCTTTGCCTACCCCGATCGACAGCCCGTCGTCACCCACCTGACCCTCAAGGTGCCTGCCGGAGGAACCGTAGCCATTGTTGGCTCCACCGGATCCGGCAAGAGCACCCTGGTGAAACTGCTGCTGCGGTTTTACGAGGTGAACCAGGGGCGCATTACCCTGGACGGGATGGATATCCGGGAATTGAATCCCCAGGATCTGCGGCGGGCCGTGGGGTTAGTCAGTCAAGACGTATTCCTGTTCCACGGCACCGTGGCGGAAAATATCGCCTACGGAACCTTCTCGGCGACGGCGGCACAGATTCAGCGGGCGGCAACCCTGGCAGAGGCCCATGAGTTCATCGAGCATCTACCCCAGGGCTATGACACCATCGTCGGGGAACGGGGACAAAAGCTTTCTGGCGGTCAGCGCCAACGGCTCGCGATCGCACGAGCATTGTTAAAAGATCCCCCCATTCTGGTACTAGATGAAGCCACCTCAGCAGTGGATAACGAGACAGAGGCGGCCATTCAACGCTCCCTCGACAAGATCACCCAAAACCGCACCACCATTGCCATCGCCCACCGTCTCTCCACCATTCGCAATGCCGACTGCATCTATGTCATGGAACAGGGGCAACTGGTGGAATGGGGCACCCATGAGGAGCTATTGGAACGGGGAGAACTCTATGCCAGCCTCTGGCGCGTTCAAATGGGGCTGAAGTAGGGCAGCGATCCCCGAGGCTGGCAGTGTTCTGGCTCCCCCTTTGCAGTAGAATGGCACCGACACAACTCCTAGATCCCCTTTGTGCTGTTGTTTCAACCAAGTTGTTTCAACCCAATGGATTTAGGGGTTCTTTTTAATGAATGCCGCTGCTGCACCATGCCCAAGGTTCTCGTCTCTGACCCCGTCGATCAAGCCGGTCTGGATATTCTCTCCCAGGTGGCCCACGTAGACGTGCAGACCAAGCTCTCCCCTGAGGAGTTGGTCAAAATCATTCCCGACTACGATGCGCTGATGATCCGCTCGGGGACCCAGGTCACCAAGGAAGTCATCGATGCGGGCAAGCTCCTCAAAATTATTGGTCGGGCTGGCGTCGGCGTAGACAACGTTGATGTTCCCACCGCCACCCGCAAAGGCATTGTGGTGGTCAACTCCCCCGAGGGCAACACCATCGCCGCCGCCGAACATGCCCTGGCGATGATGTTGGCCCTTTCCCGCCATATTCCCGCCGCCGATCAGTCCATTAAAGCCAGCCAGTGGGATCGCAAATCCTTTACCGGAGTCGAGGTTTATAAGAAAACCCTGGGCGTTGTAGGGCTGGGTAAAATTGGAGCCCACGTCGCCACCGTGGCACGGGCCATGGGCATGAAACTTTTAGCCTACGATCCCTTCATTTCCTCCGAGCGGGCTGACCAGTTGGGCTGTCGTCTCGTGGACCTAGATCTACTGCTACGGGAGGCAGACTACATCACCCTGCATCTGCCCAAGACCCCAGAGACGACAAACATTATTAACGAAAAGACCCTGGCCACCATGAAGCCCACGGCGCGCATCATCAACTGCGCTCGGGGAGGCATCATCGACGAAGCGGCGCTGGCGGAGGCGGTCAGCGCTGGCAAGATTGCCGGGGCCGCTCTAGATGTCTATGCCCAAGAACCCTTGGGAGAATCTCCCCTGCGGGATTTGGGACGAGCCGTGGTGCTCACGCCCCACCTGGGGGCCTCCACGGAGGAAGCCCAGGTGAATGTGGCCATCGACGTGGCGGAGCAAATCCGTGATGTCTTGCTGGGGTTACCCGCCCGCTCCGCCGTGAACATCCCCGGACTGCGGGCCGATGTAATGGAGCAGATGCGGCCCTACCTGCAATTGGCGGAGACCCTGGGCAACCTGGTGGGGCAATTGGCGGGGGGTCGGGTAGAGTCCCTGAATGTGCAAATGCGAGGAGAACTGGCCCAGAATGACAGCCAACCCGTGGTGATTGCTGCCCTGAAGGGTCTCCTATCCCACGCTCTCCAAGAGCGGGTAAACTATGTCAACGCCAGCATTGAGGCCAAGGAGCGGGGCATCCACGTCATTGAAACCCGCGATACAACGGTGAAAGATTACACTGGCTCCCTGAGTCTGTCGGCCAAGGGTTCCCTCGGGGAGCACGCCGTGACGGGGGTGCTGTTGGGGGGCAGTGAAATCCGGATTACAGATATTAATGAGTTCCCCATTAATGTCCCCCCAACACGCAATATGCTCTTTACCCTGCACCGGGATATGCCCGGTATTATTGGCAAAATTGGCTCTCTGTTGGGAAGCTTCAATGTCAACATCGCCAGTATGCAGGTGGGCCGCAAGATCGTGCGGGGAGATGCGGTAATGGTGCTGAGCATCGATGATCCCCTGCCGGAGGGTATTCTATCGGAGATTACCAAGGTACCCGGCATTCGGGATGCCTATACGGTGAGTCTTTAGGCGCGTCTTGAGGATTAGCCTTTGTCTAGGAGCTGCACTGTAGGGTAAAGGGTGAAGGGAATATTCCCCACCCCCTATCAGCCCAATCCCTTTCCATACCCCTATAGAGGAACCTTTTGGTTAAGAATTGGTGGGAAATTCAGGTCATTTGTGATCCAACGCTAGAAGATCTGGTCTTCTGGCGTTTGGACGCTATGGGCAGTCATGGCACTTCTAGTCAGCGAAAATCGGCCCATCGTTTGGTGCAAGCCTATTTTCCCCAGACCGCCTTTGAACTGCTGGATTTAGCCGCGATCGCACTTTTACTCAAGCAAGATGCCCTCTGCGTTTCCCTACCCCTACCCAAAACCACCTGGCAACTGATCGACGAAGAGGATTGGTCCAAGAGTTGGAAGGACCACTGGCATCCCCAACCCGTGGGAGATATGTTTCTGATCAATCCGGCCTGGCTACCGACCCCCGAGACCGACCGCAAGGTATTGCGACTCGACCCTGGAGCCGCCTTTGGGACGGGCACCCACGCCACCACCCAACTTTGTCTAGAGTCCTTAGAAATGCGCCTGAGTGGAAATGGGGATGCCGTTGTGGCCGATGTGGGTTGCGGCTCTGGCATCCTCTCCATCGGGGCGTTGCTGCTGGGGGCGAAACGGGCTTACGCCGTGGATACCGATTCCCTGGCGGTGCAGGCCACCGCTGACAATCGAGCCTTAAATGGCATCAGCCCCGATCGCCTCTCGGTGCAATTGGGTAGTTTGGACTGTCTGATTGCTGATCTCACGGAACCCGTAGATGGCATCCTCTGCAATATTTTGGCGGAGGTGATCCTGGATCTCATTCCCCAATTCGGGGAAATCTGTAAACCCCAGACCTGGGGTATCTTCAGCGGTATTTTGCTGGACCAGTCCAAGTTGGTGGCAGATACCCTGGAGCAGCACGGTTGGGTAGTGGCCACCCTATGGCGACGCCAGGAGTGGTGCTGCCTCAATATTCGACGGTCCTGACTATGACCCCACAGTCTCAATCGACAGCAGAATTGGCATCGGCACCGGGATTGGGCCAATGGGCTTTTGGCCTCAAGGTGCTGGTGGGTTCGGGGATAATTGCGATCGCAATTAAAACCCTGGGTCCCCTGCTGCCCCTTCCCGCCACTTCCCCTGTCAGCCTCGCCCTAGTACTCACCCCCAGCTTGGTTCTGGGGGCCGTGCTAAGCTGGCGACTTTGGATCGCTGCCCCCGCCAACCATGCGCACCCTAGACGAGATTAACGACAAAATCCGCCGTCATCAGGTGGTGGTAGACACCGCCGAAGCCTTCAAGCTCCGCACCGCCGAGGTGGGTGTTGCCCCAGCCTGCAAAGCCGTGGACGTGGTGACAACAGGCACCTTTGAGCCCATGGAATCCTCCGGGGCCATCCTTAACCTGGGCCACACGGACCCACCGATCAAAATTCGAGAATGCCGCCTAGATGGGGTACTCGCCTACGCCGGATTTGGGGCAGTGGATCTGTACCTCGGGGCCAGCCAACCCGCAGAGGTGATCAATCCAGGGGATGCCGAAGCATTGCGAGAGCGGGGCGGCGGCCATGTGATCGCGGACTTGGTAGCGGGGAAACCCGTCCACCTCCAGGCTATTGGTCAGGTGACGGACTGCTATCCTCGGGCTGCCTTTGAAACCACCATCACCCAAGACACGATTAACCAGTTCTATCTGTTTAATCCCCGTAATCTCTACCAAAACTTCATTGTGGGGGTGAATGGCGGCGATCGTCCCCTTGCCACCTACCTGGGTCCCCTCCAGCCCAATCTGGGCAACGCGGTCTACGCCAACCCCGGAGCTCTATCCCCCCTGCTGAACGATCCGGACCTAGCTGCCATCGGCGTCGGCACCCGCATCTTCCTAGGGGGTGGTGTTGGCTATGTGGCCTGGGAAGGCACCCAGCATTTCCCCCTGCAAAAGCGCCTGCCCAACCATACCCCCATTGGCCCCGCCGCCACCGTCGCCCTCATTGGTGACGCCAAGGGGATGGCGGCGAAATGGGTTCGGGGCTGCTACTTCCGGGGCTACGGCCCCTCTCTCATGCTGGGGGTGGGGGTGCCGATTCCCCTCTTGAATGAGGAAATTGCCGCCCACTGTGCTGTGCGGGACGAAGACCTAGTGGCTCCCGTGATGGACTTTGCCATCCCCCGCCGGGTACGCCCCACCTTTGGCTTGGTCACCTATGCCCAGCTCAAATCGGGCCAGATTACCCTCAGCGGCCAACCCGTCCGCACTGCCCCCTTGGCCAGCCTCTACTTTGCTCGCCAAGTAGCCACAGAGCTAGCGGAGTGGATCACCGCTGGCAAGTTTGAACTCACCGCCCCAGTGGCTCAACTTCCCCGCGATCGCCCTTTTCTACCCCAGGATGCCTGGAGTCCCCAAACCCGATAAGTAGGTGGATACAAATAAACGATGCTGTAGGGTGCTCTTAGGCGTTGGCGCAGCCTGAGCTTTGCTCATAGCCGTAACGCACTATTTCCGCTAAGCTGGATTATTCATAACCCTATGCCGATGACTTAGCCCATATCGATTTTTCTTGGTTCTCGGTGTCCTTCTAACGGCCAGAGAACTTCCCACTGTTGTGAGAAACACATTTTAAAATTCCTGTAGCCTCGACTTGTTAAACACGCTGTCTAGAATTAAGCACATCTTATGACTGAAGTCATTCACTATGCAATCGTTGGCGGTGGCGTGAGCGGTGCTTACTGTGCTTGGCGACTCAAGCAAGCCTACCCCGATCAAAATATCGTGTTATTTGAGTATAGCGATCGCATTGGGGGTCGCTTATTCACCCGCCAGCTCCCCGGAATTACCGACATTAATGCCGAGCTGGGAGGTATGCGCTACCTGCCCAGCGAACACAAAATTGTGCATCAACTAGTTACCCAACTGGGACTCAAGTCCCATCCTTTTCCCATGGGTTCTCCTGAGGATCCCAGCGGTCAAAAAAACTACGCCTATCTCCAGGGGAAAAACCTCTTCGTGGGTGATTTCAATAATTCCAATAAAGTCCCCTATAACCTAGCCTGGTCAGAGCAAAATAAAACGCCCGATGAAATTCAGAGCATGGTGATGCGGCTGCTCGTGCCTAACTGGCAGGAACTCAGCTTCGATGATTGGTTTGAGGTCGAAGTGTTTGGGATGCCGCTCTGGAAACATGGCTTTTGGAACTTGCTTTATCGCGTCCTCACCCCCCAAGCCTTTCAATTTCTCAAATATGGCAGTGGCTACGACACCAATGTATCTAATGGCAATGCGGTGACCCTACTGCCCACTGGGGGCGACTACAGTTCCACGAATCAATATGTGACCCTCGATGAGGGTATGGAGGCGCTACCTAGAGCCCTCGCCGATGAATTTGTTGATACCTATCACGGGCGTATTTTTAGGAACTATCGCCTTGCCAGTATCCAGCGTCAGGAAGATCGAAACTATCGGCTGCAATTCTTTGAAACCCAAACGATCGCGAGCAAAACCCAAGATGTCACCCCTGCCCTGGGGCACGAACTGGTGGCAGAGCAGGTCATCCTCGCGATGCCCCGCCGCTCCCTAGAACTGATTGATTGGGACTGCTGGCAGCAGGATGATTTTCTCAGGGAAAATCTGTCCTCTGTGCTGATTCAGGGGGCACTGAAGTTTTTCTTGGCCTATGACTATGCTTGGTGGCAAGAATTGGGACTAGTTGCCGGACGCTCCATTACAGACTTGCCCATCCGCCAGACCTACTACTTTACGACACCAAAACCCCAAAATTGCAGTAGTGTCCCCCACCAAAAAGCGCTGTTAATGGCATCCTATAACGACATTGAGTCCATTCCCTTTTGGAAGGGTTTAGAAAATGGCGAGTCTTTCCCTGGCCCGGAAGGGAGTTGTGCCAGTGTCTTAATGGTGGAAGAAATCCAGCGACAAATCCTCGAACTGCATAATTTGCGGGAAACGCCAAAACCCTACGCCGCTGCCTATCACGATTGGAGTGAAGATCCCATCGGAGCTGGGTGGCATTCGTGGAAAGCGGGTTTCAAGTACAACGAAATTATGCCGAAAATGCGCCACCCCGTATCCAGTGAAAGGGTCTACATTTGTGGGGAGGCTTACTCTGCGGATCAGGGCTGGGCAGAGGGTGCTTTGGAAACAGCGGAACTCTTGCTCAAGGAAGATCTTCAGGTGCCCGACCATCCCACCACGGAGGCATGGTGTCCCAACTATTTACGGCGACTTTCCTATTAGGTCGATGGGCGCAAATTAATCATCATTGCATCACAATCGAATCACGATAGGTAGTCACCTCCATGGCAGAAACGGATTCCCCAAATGTGGCTTTTTTCATGCTGAATGCGCTGTACCAAGAGGGCATTCAGCATATTTTTCTAGTGCCGGGGGCGATGATCGATCCCTTTCTTTCGGAATATGAGAAGGCGGGTATCACGGCCATTGTGGCGGCGCAGGAGGGGGGCGCAGCTTACATGGCGGATGGCTATGGTCGCGCCCGCCAGGGGTTTGGGGTGTGTATGGGAATCGGGGGGCCGGGGGTTACGAACATGGTGACGGCACTGTCTGCGGCCTATGCCGATCGCACGGCTATTTTGGCGATCGCGGGGACGATTCCCTTTACCTGGGAGGGGCAAGGCACCTTCCAAGATTCCAGCCCTACGGGCATTGACGACCATGACGTGCTGCGATCGATGACGGTCTTTTCAGAGGAAATTCCCGATGTAGATCACGTAGATCCCTTTCTGAAAAAAGCCCTGCGGGCCATGGGGGGATTTGAAAACCGTCCGGCCTTTTTATCCGTTTACCTCGACTTGCAGAAGGCGACCCTCACCACGCCCTATGAACCTCTGCATCTGCAACCGCCTGCCCGCATCCTCGACTCTGTCAGCGTCCAGTCGGTGCCTGAAGTTCTGGCAACGGCGACCCGGATTGTCATTTTGGCGGGCAATGGCAGTGTGCGATCGCGCGCCCAGGCAGATATCGAACACTTTGCCAGTGCCTACGATATTCCCGTGGTCACCACCCTGCGGGCCAAGGGCGCGATCCCCGAAGATCATCCCCTGAGCTGTGGGGTCTTTGGCCTGGGCGGGAGCCTCTGGGCCAACCGCGTGGTGATGGGCGATGCCACCTTGGGCATCCCCAAGGCTGAGGTGCTGCTGGTGCTGGGAGCCACCCTCAACGAAAACAACACCCATGGCTGGATGCCGGACTTCGTACCCGAAAAGGGGATCGTGCGGGTTGATATCAACCCCAACAATGTGCTGGGGCGGGAATATGCAGAATCCCTGGTGGTCGGAGATGTGCAGACCTTTTTGCACTGGCTTCAGACCCATGCAGATCGCTACCACTGTGCCCTTTCCGCTTCCCAGGGCGATCGCCAGCAATGGCTCGCCACTATTCGCCAGACCCCTTACTACGACACCGAGGCCGATCGCCAATCGAACCAGGTGCCCCTGAACCCAGCGCGGGTGATTGCCGACCTGCGCCGCGCTGCACCGCGCCAGAGCGTTTTGGTCGTGGACTCCGGTGCCCACACCTTCTTTACCGGACACCACTGGACAAGCTATGCCCCCAATGAGTTTTTGTTTCTCTCCAATACGGGGCCGATGGGCTACGGTGTCGCGATGGGCATTGGGGCTAAACTGGCGAGACCACACCAGCCCTGCGTCTGCGTGGTGGGCGATGGCAGTCTCCTGATGCACGGCATGGAGATCCACACGGCGGTGCGATATCAAATTCCTTTGGTGATTGTGGTGATCAACAACAGCGCCCTAGGCAATGTCTACCTCAGAGCCCGCAACGAGGGGCCAGCGGCGATCGCCCTCTCAGAAATCCCCACCCAAAACTGGGCCAACTTTGCCCGCAGCCTGGGTGCCGTAGCCGCCGTGGTCGAATCCCCCGATCAACTGATGCCAGCCTTTGATCAGGCATTTGCCGCGCAGCAGCCGTTCTTGGTCGATGTGCGCTGCGATCGCGACTGCAACACCCCCAATACCCAAGAGGCTTTTTAGGGCAAAGACTGGTATCAAGTCCGTGAGCTCAGGGGGTGTCAGCCGCTTGAGTCAGATCTCTTGGGAGGAGATGAAGGTTGTCTGTTTAAATCCTGAAATAACCCGCAGCCGTAGGATAGTAATCAAATGCGATGCCTCAGGGTCAGAAAACTCCCCGCGTTTTTGGCGCGTTAACCCAGCCCTTGGGAAGGGCAAACTAGAGGATAAAGTTTTGAGGACTATCGTTGCGGTGAGTTGGGTATTGCCAAAGCAAAGCCCGCGATCGCTGTGTCCACTGCTCCAATTCTCCCCCATACCGACTCTGATCATCCGCGTCAGGTGCCCGTTCCCCCATCCTCAACTCCCTGTGAGACCCTGTAATGCAGCCCATGCCCATAGCTAGGAAAAAGATTCCGTTAAGGACTGTACTTATTGTTCCTTTTGTAGTGCAAACCTTAGCAGCGGTGGGGCTGGTGGGGGTGTTGTCTTTCCGGAATGGTCAAAAGGCCGTCAATGACCTCGCCAATCAGCTTCTGACAGAAGTCAATTTACGCATTGAGCAACAGGTTGGCCAATATTTAGACAAACCAAGGGATTTACAAACCCTGAATCTCCGTGCCATCCAAATTGGCACACTCGATCTCACCTCTGAGAACTTCGATGCGATCGCCAACCTCTTTTGGAATCAGGCCCAAACCTTCGACCTGACCTACATTGGATTTGCCAATACTCAACGGGAATATATCGGTGCCGGCTACTACGAAGGACAGCCCGATATTGCGAAAACCGTTGCCCCAGATGTCGATACAATCACCTATTTCAGCCCGGATGAATTGGGTCGGCCTACCAATGAAATCGCGACCCAAAAAAGAGAAACCGTTGTCACCACAGAACCCTGGTACCGCATACCCGCTGAAGCGGGAGAGACCGTCTGGACGGGGGTCACAAGTTGGGACACCGAGCCCGATCAAATTTCCATTGATCTCTCTACGCCAATTTATGACAGCAACAATCAACTCCAAGGAGTTTTAGCCTATACGATTTCGCTGTCCTCCCTGAATGATTTTCTGCGTCGGATCAACATTGGAGAAAATGGCGAAGCGTTCATTATGGAGCGATCGGGTAAGTTAGTTGCCACCTCCAGCACTCAGCCCGCCTATCAGATCATTGACGGCACAGCAGAGCAAATTGCCGCTAGCGCTAGCACCGAGCCTTTGATTCGATCCACAACCAGTTTTCTGGTGGAAAAATTTAACGGATTGCAAAATATTCAAGGCATCGAAAGTCTCAGCTTTCGCCAAGATGGGGAAACAAAATTTCTGCTGATTGTTCCCTACAGGGATGATTTTGGGTTGGACTGGCTGATCGTCACCGTGATCCCAGAACGGGACTTTATGGCGCAGATTCACGCCAATACCCAACGCACGATTTTCCTCTGTGCGGCGGCGCTCATTCTGGCCATTGGCGTGGGCATTTACAGCGCCCGTTGGATTACTCGCCCCATTCTCAAGGTTTCCCAGGCGTCTGAGGCGATCGCCTCAGGCAAACTCGATCAGCATGTGGAGTCGAGCCGAATTCGGGAAATCGAAGTCCTGGTTCACGCCTTCAACAGCATGGCGCAGCAACTGAAGGCATCCTTCGCCACCCTGGAGCATCAGAACGAAGAACTGAAGCATTTGGATCAGCTCAAGGATGAATTTCTCGCCAATACCTCCCACGAACTCCGCACCCCCCTGAACGGCATCATTGGCATCGCCGAGTCCTTGATCGATGGTGCTACCGGGGAATTGCCCCCCGGCACCCAGGCCAATTTAGGGCTGATTGCCTCTAGCGGGCGGCGGTTATCGAGCTTGGTCAACGATCTGCTCGACTTTTCTAAACTCAGGCACAAAAGCCTGTTTCTGCAACTCCGGCCCGTAGACTTGCGATCGCTGGTGGATGTGGTGTTGACCCTCAGTCAGCCCTTGGTTGCCACAAAAGATCTCCAGCTCTTGAATCGCATCCCCACGGACTTACCCCTGGTGAGCGCAGATGAAAACCGCCTGCAACAAATTCTTCATAACCTCATTGGTAATGCGATTAAATTTACCCAAACAGGAACGGTGGAGGTTTTTGCCGCGACCCAAGCCACCGAGGGCGACGTCCAAGCAATTGTGCAAGTCACCGTGGCCGATACGGGCATTGGCATTCCTGAGGATAAATTTGACAAGATTTTTGAATCCTTTGAACAGGTGGCAGGCTCCAGCGCTCGGGAATATGGCGGCACTGGGTTGGGCTTGGCGGTCACTAAGCAGTTAGTGGAGCTGCATGGTGGGGTTGTGGGGGTTCAGTCAAAGCTGGGGGAGGGATCCCAATTTACATTTACCCTGCCGACCTATCGCGGCGATGCCGACTCTAAAAAGCATGTCTCGATATTGCAAGGGGGGCAGGATTTACAAACCCTGTATCTCACCCCTGCCGATGAAATGGTCCAAGCATTGCCTATCCCCTCAAGCAATGGCGCACAGATTAAGGTGCTCATTGTCGATGATGAGCCTATTAATCGCCAGGTATTAATTAATAATTTATCGCTATACAACTACGCTATTACGGAAGCTAGTAATGGGCAAGAAGCCCTGAAAATTATTGATGAGGGTTTTCTCCCAGATTTGATTCTGCTGGACGTAATGATGCCTCGCATGACCGGGTATGAAGTCTGCAAGAAAATTCGCGATCGCTTCCCTTCCTATGAATTACCGATTGTCATGCTGACGGCAAAAAATCAGGTGGCAGATATTGTTGAGGGTTTTGAATCGGGAGCGAATGATTATCTCTGTAAGCCCATTCAAAAGCAGGAAATGCTGGCGCGGATTAAAACTCACCTGTATCTCACCAAGCTCACCCTTGCCTATGAGCGATTTGTGCCCCATAACTTCCTCGGCTTTTTGGGTAAAGAGAGTATTATTGATGTCCAACTTGGGGATCAAGTGCAGAAAGAGATGACCATCATCTTTTCGGACATTCGCTCCTTTTCTAAGCTTTCAGAAAATATGTCTCCCCAGGAGACTTTTAACTTTATCAACTCTTACCTGAGCCACGTCAGTCCGCTGATTCGTCAGCACCACGGCTTTATTGATAAATACATTGGCGATGCCATTATGGCACTATTTCCTGAATCAGCGAATGATGCCCTACAGGCTGCGATCGCGATGCAGTATGAGGTGGCTCAATACAATCAACACCTTCAGAGCCAAGGCTATCTTCCCCTAGTGATCGGCATTGGCATCCATACGGGGTGGTTAATGCTGGGAACCATTGGCGAATCGGAACGGATGGAAACCACCGTCATCGCTGATGCGGTCAACTTGGCAGCCCGTTTAGAGGAACTCACTAAGTTATATAAGGCTGGAATTTTAGTGAGTGGGCACACCCTTTCCCAACTCAGTGACCTGCAAGACTACCACTATCGCTTCTTGGATCGGGTTCGGGTTCGGGGGCGCAGCCAAGCAGTTTCTGTATACGAAGTCTACAACGCAGAAATCGATTCATCTAACTTTTTGAAAACCCATACCCGTCCACAATTTGAACAAGCCATTACTGCCTACAGCAGCCAAAGCTTTACTGAAGCCAGACTGATGTTTGAAAAAGTCGTAGCAGAAAATCCTGACGACCAAGCCGCACTCCTTTACATCAAGCGCTGCCAACAGTATCAGCAGTATGGGGTGCCAGAAGATTGGGAAGGGGTGACGAATTTTTAGGGCTAGGAGTGGTGTGCCTACAGGTGTCCAGTAGAGGCACTAACGGTCAATTAGGCTGCATTTTCATCCCTCCCAGCCTCTTGGCAAGTCGCCACCGCTGTATCGAGATCAGCAGCAGACGCATTGTTCAGACTCAAGATCCGGCTAATGAAAACGCCGCCGATTCCTGGGAATCGGCGGCGTTCAGAATGATTGAGCCTGATGGTGTGTGAACAGGCGCGGCCTAACTCGCGGCGGCTTGAACCGACTGCACGGGCTGGGCAGATTTCTGAAGTAGATCGCGGATGGATCCCTTCTCTAGCAGGCCCAGCAGGGAGCCATTGTCTCGCACCACCGCTAGAGCGGAAAGCTTCTGCTGCTCTAGCATTTCCACTACCGCCAGCAGCGACTGATGGGCAGGCACCGTCACGAGGTCGCCCGGAGTGATCATTACGTCTCCCACCGAGGTTTCGGCCCAGAACTCGCGGTTAATGTCTTGGAGTCGATCCACTGGCAAGGTGCCCACGAGCCGACCCTCGTCATCTACGACGAGGAACCGCCGCCAGGGATTTTGACCCGCTAACACGAGATCATCGGCAAAGGCGCGCAGGGATACATCCGCCGCCACGATGGGACTGTTAACTGCGATCGCATCTGCTGCCGTCAGATCATTCAGCGCCGCCTGCACCGTCGCCGACTGAGCCGAGCGGTTAGCATTTTGCAAGAGGAACCAGCCCACCAGCAGCGTCCATACACTACCAAAGGTGGTCAGCCCCAGCAGGGACGCAACACCGAGGCTCACCCCGAGCCAGCCGATCAACTGACCTGCTCGACTGGCAAAGGCCAACCCTTTGTAGGGATCCCCCGTCACCTGCCATACCAGCGCCTTCAACACATTGCCCCCATCCAGAGGCAGACCGGGCAGTAGGTTAAAGAGGGCTAGCGCCAGGTTAATGTAGGCCAGCAACCCCACCACAGCGGCAACAGCACCGCTCAAGGGCAACACGGCCCCAGCGGTAAAGAGGGCCACAAATAGGGCCAGACTCACCGCTGGACCTGCGATCGCAACTGCAAAAGCTCCCTTGGGCGTATCGGACTCTTTTTCCAGCGCCGCTAAGCCCCCGAACAAAAATAGGGTGATGGAATTCACCCCCACGCCCTGGCTCAACGCCACAAAGCTGTGCCCCAATTCATGGGCCAGCACCGACGCAAATAACAGTAGCGCTGCGGTCAACCCCAGCAGCCAGGGGGTGAGACCGGGCAGCGCGGGAAAGCCCTGGGCTAAGCCGCTGCCATAGTTCCAGGTCATCAAAGCCAATACTAGGAACCAGGAGAAATTCACATAGAAGGGAATTCCAAACAGGTTGCCCACCCGTAAATTGCCGTTCATATGGGGCACCTCATACTTTCGCTAATTGTTTCAATTGTAACGATAGGTAAAGAAACTCTCATCTAGCCCTAGGGGGAGAAAACCGTCAGGATCAGTACGCTAATCCCGGATCTACTCTCCCAGATATAACCCCGTCTCGGTACAGATACCCCTCAGAGGCTGATCCCAGGGATCCCGAGGCACAGTGGGCAGACGGGCATATTCAAACACAATGGCAATGGTGGGCTTTCCCCGCCAAAGGGGCTGACTGAGGAGACGATCATAGAAGCCTCCCCCATAGCCTAGCCGATAGCCCTGGACATCGCAGGCCACCGCTGGCACCAGGATCAAATCCACCAGAGCCGGGGAAATCAGGGGCGCAGTCGGGGCGGGCTCCGCAATCCCAAAGGCCCCCGTCACCAAGGACTGCGCCCCCTGCCACTGGTGCCACACCAACTCCTTTTCCTGACAACGGGGTAGGCCCCAAACCCGACGGCGATCCATTCGGGGGGCCATTAGAGGAGACAAATCCGGTTCACCCCGAAAGCTCCAGTAGGCCAAGACGCAGCGGGCCTGCTGAAAACCGGGCCAGGTCTGTAGATGGTCGCAGATGCGATCGCTTTTTTGTCGCCAAGCAGCGGGGGGAATCGCCTGACGGGCCTTGAGCAGGCGGCGACGCAGGTTTCCCTTAGCCCGCTGGCGCTCAGCAGCGGCGTTCGACAGAGAAGACATATAACAGTGCAGTTGGGTGGTGTAGGTCCGTCAGGGCGCACAGCCGTCATTGCTGTCACCTCAAGGTTCTGATGACGGATGCCGCACTACCAATATCTCTTGTCTGCCCGCTCCACCGTGTTTTTGCAACCACTCAGATGGTTTTATTGTCCACGTCCCGGTTTGCAGTCTGCAAAACCTAGCGCTTCTGTGTCAAGAAAGCTAGCGATCGCCATTTCAATGACTGCTTCGATTGGATATTCAATTTCACTAGCACGTGCAAATAAAGCTTCTTGAATTCGCTCAGGCAAACGTTCCAAAATGACTTTGGCATCACTAGGGGAAAGTTGCTCTTGAACTTTGATTTGCATAGCTTCACCTTTCGACTGGAATTTGGACGTTATAAGGTGGCTCAGCAGCCCTTAGAATGATTGCTTCTAGCTCCAATAATAGCGCAGGGTTCTCCGAATGTGGAATAAGCCGGACTGCGATTCGTACATCTTCGTCTGGATATTTATCCAGCCACGCCCACAAAAAAGCCTTATGTCCACCGCTAAAACGTCCTCTTAGACTCTTCGTTTTGCCAATGTAAAGTAAGCCGTCAGTTCTATGTCTAACTGCGTAAATTCCTGGACGACCAGGGATACTCCGAAACTCACGAGTCAATGGTTGGCACTGATCAAAGGGAATAGAGGCGATCTGGTCTAAAATTGTTCGAGCGTGAGCTTGTATGTCAGGTTCGTGCGCTGGCATCCAGAAGAAAAGCGAATTTTACAGCATTCATTTTCTCACTAATTCCCCCTATCCAAACTAGGATGCCGCTGAAGCATGCCTATCCAGCTAACTTTTGACATTGAATTTTCTGTAAAGCATTTGTCTTAATTTCTCGCTTCCTCGCTTTACAAAGTCATCTTCAGATTCATTTTCTCGTGGCTTATCGATCTCGCCACTGAATTCTGATATGAAAGTTTGATCTTGAACCAAATTAGAAACTTCTTCTAAAAACTTCTCCTGCTCATAAGCAGAGATAGAGAGTGGAGCAAGAATTCCCTCTACACTGGATGTGAGAGCCATTTGAATCGTCGAAAGCGTTGTTTCAGATAAAGGCAAGGCTTTATTGGACGATCCTTTGATGTCATTCATAAATTCTTCAAATTCATTCATGCAGATTCCCCTTTTTGTTTCCACCAATTATAGTAAGCACGAAGTATTTCTTCAAAGGCATTTACAACTGTTTCAATTATTAGTTTCTTTGTCTGATCGTCTAACTTATTCGAATTATAGTAAGCACGAAGTATTTCTTCAAAGGCATTTACAACTGTTTCAATTATTAGTTTCTTTGTCTGATCGTCTAACTTATTCCAAACTTTAAAGAATAAACCGAATAGCGGCCCAACTACTGCGCCACCGATAAGCCATAGCCATGGCAAACCCATTTACATCCTCCAGAAAATCAGATAAAATCTATCGGGAACAAATACTATTTTTGAACAGTGATAAATAGTCGTAATCCTAGTACACATATTATAGCATATTAAAATCTTGAGAGCTAAGCGAGAACTGGGGAGCCATTCTTAAACATTACATGTCCCTTAATTGGCACTTGAATGGGAATTCCGCAAACACTAATCTCCCATTCAATTTGAGCTGAATCCTCATATTTTCCTGTTGCTAAATACCAATAATTTTTGTTCAGGAAATCTGGATAACTTTTCAGCTCTTTAGCAAGTCGTGCAGAAACCGAAAATTCGTCATGGCCGTCTAGTTTGAGAACCATATCAATAGAAGTTTTATAAGCCCTAAGATTTCCATCAACTTCTTTCAGATACATATCAGTAATCCCCTTATCTTAACATGTTCATAAGCTCAGGTGGAATCTGCGGATTAATTTTCTGCTGTCTCCACTCCAAAAGAAACTTGTGTGCTACTTTTTGTATGGTTTCTAGCTTTTCAGCCACCTTGCTAACTGTCTGAATATCTATAGCAATCCGAATTGATCCTTGAAGACAGGACGGGTACCTTGCCCGTGCAGGCGAGATGTCCGTACTACGATTCTTCAGGGTTCACGGAGGATCGCTATAGTACTTCTCAAAAATCAAGCTAAGCCGATAAGCCCACGCTCTTTCATCATGTCCCCCCAGGGGATCAGCATAATAAAAGAGATCAGTATTTACTGTATACCCATAATCTTGTTGAAGCAGTTTGACCATTTCCTCCGCCCATTTAGCTGCTTGAGATTCGATAAAGAAGTTATGAAAGCCGCCAACATGTTTGAGTCCCCAATCTATCCAGATTCTTGGTCTATTTTGATTGTCTGGACTTAGAAATGATTTTACTGAATCAACTAAGAAAGTTTGACGAAGATTGAATACTCCACCGACCCAAAATGAAGGAGACAGGGCTCCTACATTGCCAAAATGTTCTCCATGTAAACAACCCGTATAAAAAGCTGCTAGTCCACCATGTGAAGAACCGACAATTGTTGTGAATTCTCTTCCTCTCAAAGTATTATATGAACAATCGATAAAGTGTTTAAGCCGAACAAGGTAGTCGGAATATTCTGCAAGTCCGCCTCCTTCTTGTTGCTTGAAAAGCGCAGAAAATTCTTTTACATGCAAATATTCATGAGATCGATTCAGGGGATGAATGGCGACAATAATGACAGGGCTGATTTTTCTTTGCGCGTAAAGTGCTTTGAGAGTAGCAGGCACTTGCCACGAATAAGGGCTTAATCCATCAGGCCAAAAAGCAGTGTTACCATCGTTCATGTAGACAACTGGATAACCACGATGATTAAAGTCATAATCACGTGGTAGAAAAACATGTACTTTTCGTGGCGGATAAAAATCTTGATCGATAACTAAAGAATCGTAAGTATGAAAGTATCCGCTATCATGCCCTTCATCATGATGCCAAGCTAATTGATCGTTCACATAAATGGGGTTCATGGGTCAGTTACGAGAACCAGGTTTTGGTAGCAATACTCATTTGACGATCTAGGTTTAGAGGGGGTTGCAGTCTAACGGTGAAGTTCAACAACGGCAGTCAACCCGGTAGCTCTTGACCGAACAACTAATGCAGGGCAATCGCATGATGTCAACAAAAATTGCTTAAGGACACCTCGAAAAATCCCAGCCTTATTGAGAATGGCAACGAGGTTTCAGGGTTTCAGCCCCACGTTTTTCGCAACTAGGTAATTATAGGCAATTAACTGAGGTGCCCTTAATGAGAGTGTCCTCATTTCAACTAATCTCTGTCCATAATTCATCTTGGATTTACGCACCGTTTTTCTAACTTTTTTATTTCTCCTAATAGATTATGTCCAATAATTCTTGCTGTAATAGCACCATCAAGGTTGTCATAAAAATAAGAGGAATGAGCGTCTTCGGCAGCAATGACCATTGCCAAATCTGATTGCCCAAGTCTTCTCAATGTTTTCTCAGTTATATTAGCATCTTGCCAAACATACTGATCAAAGAATAGCAATTTAGAACTGATCTCATCTTCTATAGCAGCTTTAAGTGGATAGGCCATCAAATCAGACGAATGAATTATATTTACCCATCTTAAATGATTTGATACAATAGAATCTTCTTCTTGTCTTTTCTCAAAACTATGATTCACAACAGAAAAATCAATATCCAACATTTGTTTGAGAAATAACAAAGGAGATCCCATTGTACTTATACTTTCTAAGCTTATGCCACTCAATTTTTCACGAAAAATGAAAGCTGGATCATTATTGGATAAAGTATTTGAGAATAGGAGATCCCAAAGAATAAAACTACCTAGAGAGTGAGCAACAAAATGAATTTTAGTTTGATCGGGATGATTGCTTAAAAACTGATTTAATTGTTCACAAATAGTCTCACGAATTATCTTGCCACGTTCAGTATTTTGATAAATTAGAAAATCACCCAAAAAATTATTAATCAATTGATTTCGGTGTCTTTTGTATCTATAAATATCATATAGCGGATTTCACAAAGATGTGGTACGAATAGCGGGTAGAAAAAGCGCGAGGAGCCGATGAAGGCCTACAGCACCGATTTGCGACAGAAGATTATTGAGACCTATGAGAACGAGCGCATTTCGCAGCGCCAGTTAGCCCAGCGATTTCGAGTGACTCTAAGTTTTATCGTGAAACTGCTGAAGCAGTATCGGGAAACGGGTGAGCTTGCCCCCAAGACCAGTCCTGGGCGACCGAGGGAACTGGATGAGGCGCAGATGCAGGGGGTTCAAGCCTTCGTTGAAGCGAACCCTGATCTGACCTTAGATGAGCTTCGCGCCGAAGTGGCTCAACAGTATGGGGTGACGGTGAGTCGATCCACGATGTGTCGGGTGATGAAGCGGCTTCAGTTCACCCGTAAAAAAAAAGCCCTTCACCCCAGTGACAAGGTGAGTGATCGGGTACAGCGGTTGCGAGGGGAGTACTGGGATGAGATTCGAGACATCCGAGTTGAAGACTTGGTGTTTATCGATGAGTCGGGGATTAATCTGGGGTTGATTCGGTTGTTTGCCTGGGCGCTGCAAGGCCGACGAGCCTATGGAGAACAGCCCAAGCGGGGGAAGAATGTGTCCCTGGTGGCAGGGTTAAGCTTGGCTGGGGTAGTGGCTTCGGCGGTGATTTTAGGAGCCTTTGACGGCTTGAGTTTTGAGGCATTTGTGGCCACTCGCCTGGTGCCCAACCTTTGGCCAGGGGCCTGTGTCGTGATGGACAACTGTTCCATTCATAAGGACGACATGATTCGGGAGTTGATTGAGGCCGCAGGGGCACGTCTGGTATATCTGCCGCCCTATTCGCCGGACTTCTCGCCGATTGAGAACTTTTGGTCAAAGCTAAAGTCAATTCTCAGGGCACTGGGGGCACGGACTTATCAAGCGCTATCAGAAGCCCTTGAAATAGCCTTTGAGGACATCTCTGAAGCGGACATTAAAAGCTGGTTCACCCATTGCTGCTATTGTGCCGCATAATTATGAAATCCGCTATAATGATATTCTTTATATTCTTTGTGATCTCTACAAGCTCTTGAAAAATCTTTTTCAATGCACCCAATGATTTGATTTTTTTATTGTTGAATAAATTCCCCCAGAAGCTCGAGTAGAATTCTATTGGGGCTTTCACGTTCCTTTTTATATTTTTTGTAAGTGCATCAGCATACCTATAACTTTGAGTGTTGACACCATGAATAAAGAAGACAAGCATTCTGTATTAACCCTTTTACTTAAGGCGCGTTAGGCTCTGCTGTAGACTTTATTTGGACTTTCAAAAGCAATTGAAAAGTATTGTCAAAAGAAACAGTGCCAAAACCATCTTTACCTATACCTATGATAGGTTTCTTGTTTACTAAAGTTCTGATTATTTACGAGCGAACTTTACTCCCTTATAAATCCCATAACCCACCAGTCCTGCTGCTGCAACAATTCCAGCTACAGGCAAAGCTACTGTTGTAGTTGTGGTAAACCCTAGAATTCCAAGAATGCCAGGAGCCGAAGAAGTAACTGTAGCAATTGTTACAGAGCCTGTCCCAGTAGCTGCCGCTGCACTAGTAATAGCGCTTACAATTTTCAAGTCATCCATAGCTCTTCCCTTCTGTAAAGGATCAATGAAAGCAGATGTGTTTTCTTACTCAAAAAGCTTTTTAATGCCGTAGGCTGCTATCCCAACTATTACTCCGGCTCCAACAACTGGAGTAGCGCCAACTGCAATAGCACCAAAACCTCCAGCCAAACCCATATTTCCAACCATAGCCGCGATACCAGCTCCCACAAAACCGCCACCAGCAGCAAACCCTGCTGCTTCCTTGAAATCCTTACCCTTGCCTTCGCCCTTACCACTCTTCATTATGCCGCTTCCTCTAAAGAGTAATTTTATACAATCTAGCCCAATCTTCTACTCACGGCAAAGTAGGTACAAGTGGGGAGAACCGAACTTTGACACGTCCCTCCCCGACGCTCCTGCGTCCTCAAAACGGGACCAACCATGGGCAAAGATTTGAACGTCCCAGGATGTTTTCCTACGGGGGATTACTTTGTAGAGGGGTGAGGGCGTGTATAGCCTAACGGCATTCAAGAAAGGCATAGCCTGTGCCCGTAAGTGAAGCCGCTCCAAAGAAGCTAAGGCTTAGGGGACAGTAGGATCAGGACCGATCGCGGTTTTGTGGGTTGCTTCTGATGATGAGTTGGATGACCCCATCATCGCAGGGACTATAGATCAGATGGGTCTAGAGCAGCGCGTTAATAACTGCCTGGGCACCCGTGCGCAGCAGATCGTGAGTCCTAGGCAAGGGCTAAAAGCGATGATTGTGAATGGATTGGGCTTTCATATAAGGCCGAGTCTCTGGGCGAGTTGACACAACACACCATAGGCGCAGCCTTACCCGCAGGGCAGTCCAACGGTTCAGGGGCTACGGTAAATAATGCGATCGCGCTTATGAACGGGTTTGGCCTCGTACAGTCGCGCAGAAGAGTGGTGGCGCATTGGTGGGTTAACAGAAACAGCGACAGCCGGTCATCCATTAGCGATAAATTAGCGATATCGGCTATTGACCTAGCAACCCGTCGAATGAGCAATCAGCCATTTCCCTACGCCCTCAGCAACCATGCCAAGATCCGGCTGGCTGAGCGAAGAATTGATTTGCAATGGGTTGCGCTTACCCTAAGGGAACCAATTCTGCTCGAACCTCATCCAGACGATGCCGATTGTCAATGCGCCTATCGAGGCATTCCAGAGGCAGAAGGGCGAGTCTTGAAGGTTGTCTATAATACGGCTACCGAACCTTGGCGTGTAGTGACGGTTCACGTCAATAGGCGAATGCGAGGCAGACTATGAAGATTCAGTTTGACTCAGAGGCGGATGCCCTGTATCTGCGGCTCTTGGGTGGTGAGGTGACGGACTCGGAGTCTATTGAACCTGATGTGGTGTATGACTATGACGCTAAAAATCAGGTAGTTGGGGTAGAAGTACTGCGAGTTAGGACAAATTTGCCCAACTTAGCCACCAAGGCACTGCCCTTCAAAAGCNTTGGGCAACAGGTTGAATTTTTGAGCTTTTTGGAAACCTTNGCAGATGCAGATCTGCGATCAAAGCTTGCTTTTGCCAAGCAAATTTTGCAAAATCAGGACTTTCTTTTACAAAAAGCGTGACCTTCCAGGGGTAGACGACGCTAGAGCGTAATGACCCTGCGTCCTCAAAACGGGACCAACCGTGGGCAAAGATTTGAACGACCCAGGATGTTGTCCTAGGGGGAATTACTTTGTGGAGGGGTAAGGGCGTGTATAGCCTAACGGCATTCAAGAAAGGCGTAGCCTGTGCCCGTAGGCGAAGCCGCTCCAAAGAAACTAAGGCTTAGGGGGCAGTAGGATCAGGACCGATCGCGGTTTTGTGGGTTGCTTCTGATGATGAGTTGGATGACCCCATCATCGCAGGGACTATAGATCAGATGGGTCTAGAGCAGCGCGTTAATAACTGCCTGGGCACCCGTGCGCAGCAGATCGTGAGTCCTAGGCAAGGGCTAAAAGCGATGATTGTGAATGGATTGGGCTTTCATATAAGGCCGAGTCTCTGGGCGAGTTGACACAACACACCATAGGCGCAGCCTTACCCGCAGGGCAGTCCAACGGTTCAGGGGCTACGGTAAATAATGCGATCGCGCTTATGAACGGGTTTGGCCTCGTACAGTCGCGCAGAAGAGTGGTGGCGCATTGGTGGGTTAACAGAAACAGCGACAGCCGGTCATCCATTAGCGATAAATTAGCGATATCGGCTATTGACCTAGCAACCCGTCGAATGAGCAATCAGCCATTTCCCTACGCCCTCAGCAACCATGCCAAGATCCGGCTGGCTGAGCGAAGAATTGATTTGCAATGGGTTGCGCTTACCCTAAGGGAACCAATTCTGCTCGAACCTCATCCAGACGATGCCGATTGTCAATGCGCCTATCGAGGCATTCCAGAGGCAGAAGGGCGAGTCTTGAAGGTTGTCTATAATACGGCTACCGAACCTTGGCGTGTAGTGACGGTTCACGTCAATAGGCGAATGCGAGGCAGACTATGAAGATTCAGTTTGACTCAGAGGCGGATGCCCTGTATCTGCGGCTCTTGGGTGGTGAGGTGACGGACTCGGAGTCTATTGAACCTGATGTGGTGTATGACTATGACGCTAAAAATCAGGTAGTTGGGGTAGAAGTACTGCGAGTTAGGACAAATTTGCCCAACTTAGCCACCAAGGCACTGCCCTTCAAAAGC
>NZ_KI913949.1:2826538-2829272 GCF_000332095.2 Leptolyngbya sp. PCC 6406
CAATTGAAAAGTATTGTCAAAAGAAACAGTGCCAAAACCATCTTTACCTATACCTATGATAGGTTTCTTGTTTACTAAAGTTCTGATTATTTACGAGCGAACTTTACTCCCTTATAAATCCCATAACCCACCAGTCCTGCTGCTGCAACAATTCCAGCTACAGGCAAAGCTACTGTTGTAGTTGTGGTAAACCCTAGAATTCCAAGAATGCCAGGAGCCGAAGAAGTAACTGTAGCAATTGTTACAGAGCCTGTCCCAGTAGCTGCCGCTGCACTAGTAATAGCGCTTACAATTTTCAAGTCATCCATAGCTCTTCCCTTCTGTAAAGGATCAATGAAAGCAGATGTGTTTTCTTACTCAAAAAGCTTTTTAATGCCGTAGGCTGCTATCCCAACTATTACTCCGGCTCCAACAACTGGAGTAGCGCCAACTGCAATAGCACCAAAACCTCCAGCCAAACCCATATTTCCAACCATAGCCGCGATACCAGCTCCCACAAAACCGCCACCAGCAGCAAACCCTGCTGCTTCCTTGAAATCCTTACCCTTGCCTTCGCCCTTACCACTCTTCATTATGCCGCTTCCTCTAAAGAGTAATTTTATACAATCTAGCCCAATCTTCTACTCACGGCAAAGTAGGTACAAGTGGGGAGAACCGAACTTTGACACGTCCCTCCCCGACGCTCCTGCGTCCTCAAAACGGGACCAACCATGGGCAAAGATTTGAACGTCCCAGGATGTTTTCCTACGGGGGATTACTTTGTAGAGGGGTGAGGGCGTGTATAGCCTAACGGCATTCAAGAAAGGCATAGCCTGTGCCCGTAGGCGAAGCCGCTCCAAAGAAACTAAGGCTTAGGGGGCAGTAGGATCAGGACCGATCGCGGTTTTGTGGGTTGCTTCTGATGATGAGTTGGATGACCCCATCATCGCAGGGGCTATAGATCAGATGGGTCTAGTGCGTTAATAACTGCCTGGGCACCCATGCGCAGCAGGTCGTGAGTCCTGGGCAAGGGCTAAAAGCGATGATTGTGAATGGATTGAGCTTTACTTGGAGGATATTTAGAAACCTAGCTCGCATCCTTTATGGCCTGTTCTCGGTGACAAGTCTGCGTAGGTTGGGTTCCGCGCATCAGGTTATAGGCTCTGTATAGATAGTCCGCCTGCATTTGAATTGTCAGTCTGCTTCGACACTAGTATGCAAAGTTCTCAATAGCTGCTCTGCGACATCAATTAGCTCACACACAGCCTCTTGAGTAATTTCGGTGGCCTTGAAGCCATGAGCAATTGCATTACGTAATGAAAGAGCATCCATAAGCAACTGATACTCAGAACGTAAAATTACACCCTCAGTCACTAATTGTTTCACTAGATAAAGAGGATCAAGTCTTTGCAAACTCAGTCCCTCATGCTCTGCAACAAGTCTTAAAGTTGCCTCAACAAGAGACCAAGAGTAGAGAATAGCTGAATCTGGGTGTTGTAACGCAAGTTGTCTTGCTACTTGCAGCCTTGCTTCTATTTCGGATTCTTGAAGAGAGCTTTCAGCTTTTGAAGAATATGCAACATCCTCTGGATTAGTCATTACCAACTCAAATCGCCAACCAGGATGTTGCTCTACAGATTGGGCTAGATTCTGCAAATATTGTCCAGCAGAGGAATTAAGTGAACGACGTGAATTCACTTCAATAATTACGGCTTCGTCCTCCCGCCGTACAATCATATCAGGACGATAATTCTTAAGGAAACTAGGTAGGTCTTCAGGACTTGGGTGAAAACAAATTTCGTATCCCTTATTACGATATTCTTCCGCTATTTTCAGTAATCGCTCTCTTTCTAGATTTGCAGTTGGAATTGGCATCAGATAAGTACCTCTTGATCAGGAGCTTCAATTACGACAATATGCAAGAACTCGTTTCCACGAGAAAAGCCTTCTGCTAAGGTTGAAGTCATATTTTCTACTTTAAAGTTTCCTGACAAATCTCGCTTCCTGGCAAGAACATCAGTGACTTGATCATCATCAATGTAGGCTAATCCAATTATGGCATCCTGAATTGGCTTGATAATATTGTCCACATCTATTGCAACAGAATCATAGAAATAGGTTATTTGCAGCATAATCGGGCCAGTAGCCACTTTTTGCCCCGGTGGCCAATATTTTTCCGCCTCTTGCCGTACCACTATTTTCCAATCTGTAAGCCGTTCACGCCTACGGGTCTGTTGTGATACGGGTGGTCCATCCACTATGAACTCAAATCTTTCCAACGCCCTTTCAACTATAAGATCTAAATTATTTTATACGATCGCTAGCGGTACAACTACGCATTGATTGGAATCATGCCCTACTTGACCTTCGGTATTCCGCTCCTCCTGAGCACCCTCATCCTCAGCCTGTGATTAAGCGCAGCCTTCCCGCAGGGTAGCCCAACGGTTCAGGGGCTAAGGTAAATAATGCGATCGCGCTTATGAACGGGTTTGGCCTCGTACAGTCGCGCAGAAGGGTGGTGGCGCATTGGTGGGTTAACAGAAACAGCGACAGCCGGTCATCCATTAGCGATAAATTAGCGATATCGGCTATTGACCTAGCAACCCGTTGAATGAGCAATCAGCCATTTCCCTATGCCCTCAGCGACCATGCCAAGATCGGGCTGGCTGAGCGAAGAATTGATTTGCAATGGGTTGCGCTTACCCTAAGGGAACCAATTCTGCTCGAACCTCATCCAGACGATGCCGATTGTCAA
>NZ_KI913949.1:2829372-2907617 GCF_000332095.2 Leptolyngbya sp. PCC 6406
TGTAGTTGTGGTAAACCCTAGAATTCCAAGAATGCCAGGAGCCGAAGAAGTAACTGTAGCAATTGTTACAGAGCCTGTCCCAGTAGCTGCCGCTGCACTAGTAATAGCGCTTACAATTTTCAAGTCATCCATAGCTCTTCCCTTCTGTAAAGGATCAATGAAAGCAGATGTGTTTTCTTACTCAAAAAGCTTTTTAATGCCGTAGGCTGCTATCCCAACTATTACTCCGGCTCCAACAACTGGAGTAGCGCCAACTGCAATAGCACCAAAACCTCCAGCCAAACCCATATTTCCAACCATAGCCGCGATACCAGCTCCCACAAAACCGCCACCAGCAGCAAACCCTGCTGCTTCCTTGAAATCCTTACCCTTGCCTTCGCCCTTACCACTCTTCATTATGCCGCTTCCTCTAAAGAGTAATTTTATACAATCTAGCCCAATCTTCTACTCACGGCAAAGTAGGTACAAGTGGGGAGAACCGAACTTTGACACGTCCCTCCCCGACGCTCCTGCGTCCTCAAAACGGGACCAACCATGGGCAAAGATTTGAACGTCCCAGGATGTTTTCCTACGGGGGATTACTTTGTAGAGGGGTGAGGGCGTGTATAGCCTAACGGCATTCAAGAAAGGCATAGCCTGTGCCCGTAAGTGAAGCCGCTCCAAAGAAGCTAAGGCTTAGGGGACAGTAGGATCAGGACCGATCGCGGTTTTGTGGGTTGCTTCTGATGATGAGTTGGATGACCCCATCATCGCAGGGACCATAGATCAGATGGGTCTAGAGGAGCGCGTTAATAACTGCCTGGGCACCCATGCGCAGCAGATCGTGAGTCCTGGGCAAGGGCTAAAAGCGATGATTTTGGATCTTTCCGCGCCCCTGCTGATTCTGTTGCCCTTGGGGATAGGCGCTCCTGAGGTTAGCCCCTGGCTCTGTGCGGGTAATGGTCTGACCCTCGCGATCGCCCAATGAATGACATCAATAGTATGATTAGCAATAATATATTGCATCATACTATTGATGTGGCTAACCCATGAGCATTTCCCCACCCAAGCGTCGGATATCAGTGACGATCGATGCTGAGTTGCTGGATGCTGTCGATCAGTTTGCGGACAACCGCTCGGCGGCGATTGAAGAGGCGCTAAGGCTGTGGCGCATCCAGAAAATCGACGATCAGTTGAGGCAGTATTACCAGTACCGCAGTCAGGCAGACATCCAGGAGGAAGAGCAGTGGGCCGCTCTGGCTGAGCAGCAACTTGATGAAACCCTAGAAACCGAGGGGTTGTAAGGCATGGGGGCGAGTTACCCGCAGCAAGGGCAGGTCTATTTGATCAAGGCGCTGCAATCGCTAGGCGATACGAAAAAGCGTCCGGCAGTGGTGGTATCGATGGATTTACGCAACGAGTTGAGCCGCACGGTACTGGTGGTGCCATTCACCAGCGATGTCGGCAGTGGTGAGACCCCAACGCGAATCCTCGTTCCGGCTGGGGAAGGGGGACTGGAAATGGATTCTTTAGCAATCTGCGATAACATTTTGGCGATTCGCAAACCTTATCTAGAGCAAGGTCCCTACGGTCAGATTAGCGCTGGGCTACTGCGACAGATTCAGCAAGGGATTCAGATTGCGATCGGAATTTACCCTATTTAAATGGCTGAGAAAAGCCGAAAAATGGCTGGAAAAAGACGAACGTGGCGTTATGCGTTGGTTTTGGTAATCTGATTGATTCGCCGTGCAATCTGTTTGCATCCTGAAAACCGGCAGCCACTTGTGAGTAAATCAGACATTTAGGGCAACTCGTCAGGGAGTGCCCTGACTAAAGCGCTCAATGAGCTTCAATCTCTAAGTTCAGCATCGTAATCCAGCTCTGTGGGCTACCTGCCGCCGCCAAATCGCTGACCAGCAGAGGCTGTGAAGGATTTGCCACAATGCTGAAGCCCTTGGGATTCTCAATGAAGGCCATCGTTTCCTGAAGCACCTTTGCTGAGGCCGGGTCATCCGGCGAGATGAAAAGCTGCGCTGTTTCCGATAGGGTGGTTGCTAGCTGTGTCTTAACCTCCCCAACTTCTTGGTTGCTCTCGGCAGCCATAGAAGCCAGTAGATTTTCTGCAAAGGAGTGGTCCTGGTACACGATTTTTGCCGCGTGCAAGGTCAGGTCAGGGTTGGCAGCGACACTAGGATCAAAATTGCTGACCTTCAAGGTCACCTCCAGGTAGCCGACCTGATCAGACCCGATGCGAAACTTTTCCAGCGTAGCTTCCTGGGAAGATTTCTTATACTCAAATTGGGTGTCTAGGTCAAACACAACAGGGTCTTCATAGCCAGCCTGCTGCATGGAAGGCAGTAGGATGGGCACATCATCGACGGGATTTCCAATGAACTGAATCCCTTTCATCGAAGCATCCAAGGCCGTCACAAAGTCAGCCTCGTGGTCAAACTTCCGAATGACGACCTGATCAACAGTAACGCCTTCCTGCTGAGCGTTGATCGGCACGATACTGACATTTTTCACAGTCACGTTAGATCGAAACGGACTAGCGCTGACACTCCCATATTCAATAATGAGATCATCTTCGACCTCTACAACAAACTCATTAATCCTGGCTTCAGCCGTCTTTGTAGCGTAGATATTCATGCCGGCATACAGCACAACCGTTGCTGCACTGATGCCAATACCGATGACAGCCAGCTTTTTCATGGTGAAGCGCTCCTAATAAGTTTGATGGGTTCGTCAGAAATACCTTCAGCGGGGAGCAACTTTATTCCTGAAGCACCCGGTTGGTACAGGGACTGCTACCCATACGTCTGCACCTGAAGCGTCTGCGGCAAGGAAGTCAGGTAATTTCCCCGACGTTCCTGCGTCCTCGAAACGGGACAAACCGTGGGCGAAGGTTTTTCTGATCCCCTCTCCCTCCCTGGGTCGAGGTGTTCCACGATGGAACGGTTAGAGTATTCACTTAATTGGAATCATGAACTACTTGACCTTCGGGATTCTGCTCCTCCTGAGCGCCCTTGGCCTATTTCTGAGTCTGTGGATCGTTCCGCGCCCCTACGGATTCTGTTGCCCCTGGGGGTAGGGGCTCCTGAGGTGAGCCCCTGGCTCTGTGCGGGTAATGGTCTGGCCCTCGCGATCGCACTTTGGGCCAGAATTGCCCCTTAAACGCCACATCCCTAGCTTCCTCCAATCCACTGCACCGCGATAAATTCCTGCCCTTACAGCTCCGTGGCCAGAAAATCCGGAGTAATTCCAAATTTATCCGGATGGGGATCCTGGAGATTTGAACAAGTAGAGATGACTCTGCTTGTCCTTGGGATCGTGGGGTTAGAGGTGATCCTGCACCTCATGAATTGAAGATTTCAATTCTTCCGGCTCTTCCGGATTTGGGGCTGAAACGGTATCAAAGGATACGAAACCTTGCCTACTAGGTGGCTGAAACCCTTTGGTCTCGTAGCATAAGCCTAGCTTATGGCCTTAGACCCAGAAGAGCCATTCTTCCTGAAAGTTGTCATGGCCCATTATGTTGGACGATATTTCTCTGATCCGCAAGTATTTGCGGCAAGAATCCACACTGCTGTCTAATCCGCAACTGCGGATTCAGGCCCCCCAAGAAAATGTAGTACAACTGATCACCCGCAACGGGCAATTGCTGGCAACGGCAGACTTTAACCACCTGCCGCCACGGGTCTCTATTCGCCCCGGTAGTAACTATGAAGCCCTGCTGCATAAAATGCTGGTGGCACATCATTTTATACCGGAGGGTCAATGCGAGGGGAATAGGTTCTCTTGCTATGACTACCATCCCGTTCCCGATGGGTATAGGCTCCACGTCACTCCTGCTATGGATTTCTGGAAAAAGTGGTGGAGCCGCCATCGCTTCCTAGCTGCGGCAAAGCGGGGGGGCAGCCAAACGGATTTAATGGTGTTTACCCAGCGGAAATGGTATCCGGTACGAGATGTGATCAGCGATCGCGGGACCCTCTTCATCAAAACCTGGGTGGATGAAACTGGCCACACTGCTGCCGATCAATTGGTGTGGTTGTCAAAGGCAACTCTAGAGTCTGAGGAGGATAGGACTCAGCTTTTCTTTCCCCAAACGGAGGTGGAAAAAGCTCAGCTAAGGGCTCGATACGCTACAGCAATTCCCCAAATAGCCGTCAGACCCACCTCCCCCCAGCCGGATCTGCCAGCTTCTCCTGCCGCCAGTAGCCCTGATTCTCCTCAGGAGAACTGCTCTCCCACGGTTGCTGAGGCGCTGAAACAGGTGACCCGCTATTACCAAGGCAAACTGTATATCCAGACCCCCTTGGGATACCTGACTGTAGAAGGTGACAACCTGAAGTATGCCCTTGTGCCCCGGAGTCGGTCATAGAAGGGTAGGGGATCCCTGTTCAGGTGATAATCGTGCCAACGCTTTCGCGTTGATACCTCCCTCCCCGACAATCCTGCGTCCTCGAAACAGGACCAACCGTGGGCAAAGGTTTTGACCTCCCAGGATGTTGTCCTGAAATTTTGACTTGATGGGAATCATGCCCTACTTGACCTTCGGGATGCCGCTTCTCCTGAGCGCCCTTGGCCTCTTCCTGAGCCTCTGGATCCTGGTGCCCGCGCCCCTGCGGATTCTGTTGCCCTTGGGGGTAGGGGCTCCTGAGGTGAGCCCCTGGCTCTGTGCGGGCAATGGTCTAGCCCTTGCGATCGCACTTTGGGCCAGGGTGCTCCAGTCGTCAACAGCATCCCGTATCATCCACGGGGGGCATTGGGTTCCCCTGGTGGGCAGTCTGCTGGGCCTGGGTCTCAGCTTGGTACCCCTGAGCCAAGTGGGGGCGGCCAATGCTCAGATGGCCAGGGCCATGACGCAGGCATTGGGGGCAGACTACCTCACCCCCATCCCCGCTGCGGTGCAGGCCACCATGCGGCCCCAACCCTTTGTCTGGGTCGATAGCTTCCGGGGACTGACCCTGGCCCCAGGGCGTATCGATCGGGGCATCGTCTTTGCCCGCCCCCAGGGCATTCCCCTGGCTCTAAACCTCTATCGCCCCCTGGCTCCGGGAACCTATCCGGCCATTGTCATGATCTACGGTGGGGCGTGGCAGTCGGGCAGTCCAGAGAGTAACGAAGCCTTCAGTCGCTATATGGCCACCCAGGGGTACGCGGTGATCGCCATCGCCTACCGCCATGCCCCCCAATTTCGCTATCCCATCCAGCAGCAAGATGTGCAGTCGGCCTTGGCCTATATTCAGACCCATGGGGCAGCCTGGGGGGTGGATACTAGCCGGATCGCGCTGATGGGCCGTTCGGCGGGGGCACAGTTAGCCGCAATCGCAGCCTATGCCCCCGATTCTCCTATCCCCAATACGCCTTCAGTGCGGGCGGTCGTGAACTATTACGGCCCCGTGGACCTGACGGCGGGGTACGCAGATCCCCCCTTTCCCGACCCCATTGATACCCGTGGCGTGCTGGAAACCTTTCTGGGGGGCTCTCCCCAAGCAGTGCCCGATCTTTACCACCAGGCATCCCCCGCTACCTACGTCCGGTCCAATTTGCCCCCCACCCTCCTGGTGTATGCCGGACGGGACCATGTGGTGCAGGCCAAATTTGGCCGCCAATTGCACCGCCAACTCCAAGCCGCAGGTAACCAGGCCATCTTTCTAGAAATCCCCTGGGCCGAACACGCTTTTGATGCCGTGTTCAACGGCGTCAGCAACCAGTTGGCACTCTATTACACAGAACGGTTTCTGGCTTGGGCACTTTATGCGGAAACTACAGGAGAATAGATTTAGGGACTGGTGGGGTGTCGAGAACCCCTCTGCTGATCCCACGATCCCTTTAGGGTGAGATCCATAGCTATAATCTTGGCAATCCGTTTCAGCATTCACCTATTCTCATGTCAACTCTTGAGCAAATTGAAGCAAGGCTAACCCAGCCCATCCGTCTCTGCATTTCAAAAAATTGGGCAAGAAATATTGGTCAGTGCGGGCTGGGTTGAGTCATCGAGCTTTGGGAGTTGAGGTTGAAACTGGAATTTCTGGATTGGGACACACACGGAGTATGACAAGCTTATTGACAAGCTGTGACTGTTGGTTCTGGGCACAACTTTGGAAGGTTGGCTGTTTTTAGAAAGAGGAATCAGGGATTTCAGCCTCTAGTTCAGGAGTTGAAACCCTGATGCTTGCCCTAGTACCGCAGGGCGTAAATCAGTTCACTATTGTCGCACCAGCTCAACATTTTCCGGTCCCCTCCTCCCAAGGGGAGAGGGCTAGGGTGAGGGGCCGAGTGTGCCACGATGGAACGGCCAGGGTATTTCCGCCGCAGAGTACTAGAAATACAGGAGCAAATTTAGTCCCGGAATCGTGCGGGAAAAAGTCCATAGCAGCAGCGTCACATAGAGCAGCCCCACGGCCCACTGGTACCACACCAGCGCTGTCACCAGTCCCGGCACCTGCTCGTCCCGCAGGCGCAAGTCATTGAAGCCAAACTTAAACCAGTTATTCAGGCTGAAGTCGTAGTAGTACAGCCAAGTGCGGCGGCGGTCCCAGGGGATGGGTACATAGCGATCGCGAAAGAAGGCAAAACTGGGCAGGATCGGTAGGCGGGCGATAAGCAGACGCAACTGACGGGCGCTGCCATCCTCCATTAAGTAACTGCTGTCTAGCAAATCGTGGTAGCGCCCTTGGCGATAGAGGGCTGCGATCAGCAGCAACGGCACGGGGAGGACAACAAGAACTAGGGTCAAGAGGGTGAGTCCCGGCCAGTCGCTGAGGCGCACCACCGTTAGGACACCAGCTCCACCGATTCCCAGGCTACTCATCCCCATCCAGGCGACATCCTCGGGGGAAGGGGCAATGGGCGTGGGGATGCGGCGGCGATAGCGATCCATGCCCCAAAACAGCAGCGTTGACATTGTCACTGCCACCATGCCGACCCCCAGCACTAGTCCGACGCTGGTGCCGTAGTGGCTGGTCAAGAGCAGCACCGAGAGCCCCAGCCAGCGCAGGGCTAAGGCCAACCGTGCCCCCCAGGGCCGTGCCGGAAGGGCCACAATGCGATCGCGCACCTTGACATAGGCCGCGAGATCCACCTCCTCAAGGTTGAGCACATCCTGAGCGCTGAGAAGCGGCGATTCCTGACGTTGCTGGAGGATAGCATCAGCTTGGTTGGCACTAAAGCCCAGGGTCATGAGACGGGCAGTGGAGGCCGTATTCAGGTTCACCGCCGTGAGCTGCTTTTGCAAAACCTCCAATCGCAGCCGCTCCGTGGTGTATTCAATCTGGTTGGCATCGGCAATCTGCTCCAGTTGGCGAAAGTTGCGCACCCAGTTTCGTAACAGGGTTTCATTACCCACCAAATTCGGGACCGAGAGCACCTGACCAATCTGCCCCGGACTGCCCAGAATTTCCCCTTGGTCGGCGTTGAACTCCATCGCCGCCCCATTAATTCGCACCCCTGGCAGAAAAACGCCATCACCAAAGTCCACCCGACGCAGCACCGTCGTCCCCCGTAGGTTCACCAGTTGACTAAAGCGGGCCTGTCGCAAACTTAGAGGAGCTTCCAAACGGGCCTCCGTCAGAAACAATTCCCCCTCAAAGCTACTTTTGACAAAGGAGCCTGCCCCCTGCCAGATGGTTTTGGCAAAGTCAGCGTTGCCCTGAAACCGGACCCGGCTAAAGCTGGCGTCGGTGGCAAATTGCACCTGGGCGAATCCTGCTGTGGCCCCAAACTCACTGCCCTGGAAGGTAACGGGGCCAGTAAAGCTAGCTTGGATAAAGCGCGCCCGGTTAAAGAATAAGCTATTGCGAAAGCGGGTATCCCCTTGCCACTGACTGGCAATAAAGGTAACGGGCTGGCTAAAGCGGCTTTCGGTGAAGGCGGCTCCCTGGGTAAACCGGACCCCTGGCCCATTTACGGGGCCGAGGAAGAAAATATCGGCCCCATTCACTGGTCCCTCAAACCGGGTCTGGGCCAGAATCAGCGGCCCTCGAAACAGAAAAATGCCCTGGGTGGATGCCTGGGGCTGGAGCAATAGCGATCGCGATAGTTGACTGAGTTGTAACAGACGACGGCGATCTTGCTTGAGTTGGGCCTGTTCGGCTTCGGTGAGGAGGGGAAACAGGGCCTCCCCATAAAGGGGTTCCCGCAGGCTTAACTGGCGCAGGTCGAGTTCCCCTTGAATCTGGCTATTGCTCAGGTCTAGGGTAATGGCCGTATTGCCGCTCTGGAGCATCTGCCGCACTTGGCGATAAAAGCGATCGCGAAATTCCCCATTCTCGGGACGTAGGTCGATCACCAGTCGCCGCAGATCTAGGGTGGGTTTTCCCTCCCGCTGGATGGGATGGTCGAGGCGTTGCTGTAACAGTTCCGACGTGAGCAGCACCGGGCTATCCGTTGCCCAGGCCGAACTACCGCCCCCAAAGCTAGTGAGCAGGATCAGTAACAGGCAGAGAAGGGCGATGGTCAGGGACCGGCCCGAAGGGGCCATCGCGGTTGCTTTCAGCCGATATCCCAGATATTTCAACACCAGCCTCTCCACGCCCAACCGCCCAGAAGAAATCTACAGACTTCCGAAGAAAACACCAGGCCCACCACGGCTACTTTTACCATGGAGGGGTCAGCCTCTCCCCGGATCACCCATGGCTACTAAGCAACAGTTCACTAGCTTCTCAGACCTGCTGAGTCAAAGCGACCTGCCCATCCTCGTAGACTTCTACGCCACCTGGTGCGGTCCCTGTCAAATGATGGCCCCCATTTTGGAGCAGGTCAGCCGCCAACTCCGGGGGCAGATCAAAATCGTCAAGATTGATAGCGATCGCTATCCCCAACTGGCTTCCCAATACCAAATCCAAGCCCTACCCACCCTGGTACTGTTCAAACAGGGCCAGCCCATTGCCCGCATCGAAGGGGTTCAGCAGGCAGAACAACTGGTGCAACGTATCCAGGCCCACCTCTAGTGGAGATGGGGAGAATTGGGGGTCTGAGGGAGGGACGCAACATGACGTGGGTTTCCTGCGCGATCGCCCTAGGCAGCAACCTAGGGCCGTCCTCGGATATTCTCAAAGGTGCGATCGCGGCCCTAGCCCGCCATCCCCAAATCCAAGGCGTCCTAGGTTCCCGCATTTACAAAACCGCCCCCGTAGGGCCACCCCAGCCCGACTATCTGAATGCCTGTGTACGGCTCACCACCGCTCTCGCTCCAGAGGAACTGCTCCGCAGCCTACTCCGCATCGAAGCCAGTTTTGGGCGAGAGCGCCGTGAACGTTGGGGTCCGCGCCACCTCGACCTCGACCTACTGCTGTTCGGCGACTTAGTGATGATGACCCCCTCCCTGCAACTACCCCACCCCCGAATGCACGAACGGGCCTTTGTCCTAGTGCCCCTGGCGGAGATCGCAGCGGACTGGGTAGATCCCATCTCCGGCAAAACCATTGCCGAGCTAGTTCAAGGCATTTCCACCACTGGCGTTGACCTGTGGGCTGACCCCACTCTCCCCCCTCACCCTGACCAGAGAAGATAGGCAGGTAGAATACATAGACCTATAGAGTTCTACCTAGCTATGCCCCTCGGTCAAGAACCGCCCCAACTGCTCAAGCAACATCTCCTCTATCAGGGTCGCAAATTCAACTTTGAGGTTAACGCCCTCAGGTTGCCCAACAAAGCCGAAGGGCAATGGGAATGCATTCGCCATCCCGGCGGGGCCTTGGCCGTGCCCGTCACCTCCCAGGGAGAACTGGTGCTGGTACGGCAATATCGCTTTGCCCTCCAAGGTCGCCTCCTAGAGTTCCCCGCTGGCACCGTAGAACCCGACGAAACCCCCGCCACCACCATTCAACGGGAAATCGAAGAAGAAACGGGCTACCGTGCCCAAACCTGGAAATCCCTAGGCAGTTTTCCCCTGGCTCCCGGCTACTCCGACGAGTTGATCTACGCCTTCCTCGCAACCGACTTAGAAAAGATCGACCTGCCCCCAGCGGGAGACGACGACGAGGATATCGAAGTCGTGCTCATGTCTCCCGAACGCCTTGAGAAGGCCATCCTAGCGGGGGAAGCCGTAGATGCAAAATCCATCGCCAGCTTTTTCCTCGCCAAGCCTTTTTTGGGCTGAACCGGATAGGTCGAACCAGAATCGCCCCTGAGCGGTTCCCCGAGGGAGTCTATTCCCTCGGGGAAGGCGCTATCGGGCACTAACGACCCCTAGACAAGGCTGAACCTGTGGCATCGGTTGGGGAATGTGACGACCCACCGCCGCTGCAATGGGTCGCAGGTGATCCACGAGTGCCACCATCGCCTCCAGGGATAGTGCCTGCCGTGCATCAGACACCGACGCCTCCGGAACCGGATGACATTCCACCATCACCCCGTCAGCCCCCGCCGCGATCGCAGCCTGGGCCAACCCCAGCACCAACTCTCGCTTCCCTGTCGCGTGGCTGGGGTCCACAATCACTGGTAGATGGGTGATTTGCTTCAGGGCCACCACCGCCCCCAAGTCCAGAACATTACGGGTATAGGGGTCAAAACTGCGAATGCCCCGTTCACAGAGAATCACCTGAGTATTGCCGTGGGCCGCAATGTATTCCGCCGCCATGACGAACTCCTCCAGCGTGGCCGCTAGCCCCCGCTTCAGCACCACAGGCTTATCCACCTGCCCCAACGCCTTCAGCAGGTCAAAATTTTGCATATTGCGGCTGCCCACTTGGAGGACATCAGCATGGGTTGCGATCGCATCGATCTGGTGCATCGCCATCACCTCCGTAATCACCGGCACCCGGTACAAACGGCGCACCCGATCTAGAATCGCCAGCCCGTTTTCCCCCAGCCCTTGGAAGCTGTAGGGAGACGTGCGAGGCTTGAAGACCCCACCCCGGAGCGCCTGCACCGGAGCCGCTGCCAAAGCCTTAGCCACGGTTTCCATTTGCTCTAGACTCTCCACAGCACAGGGACCACCCACAATCAGCAACTCAGGGCCACCCACCGTAACCTCAGGGGTCAAGTGAATCACGGTAGTCGGTACAGTAGCGTCAGTTTTAGCGATCAGTTTGGCGTTTTGCATGGGTTTAGAATTGAAAAGAGATTTGCGATAGAAAAAGGTTTAGAGCGTTGCAGAAAAGGATGAAACACACACGCTAGGCAGAACTTCTGGGCAAGCGGTGATAGCAAAGGGCACCAACAAAAAGCCCTGGAACCGGGGGCGGCTCCAGGGCTGATCATCGGGCACCATGCCGAGTCACCCGGAGCCTGTCCCGGCAAAAAAGTAAAACCAAAAACCGTAGGTGGAACTAGGGAAATAGGACATGGGGAAACTCACGGTAGAGACTGGGGCAGGCGGTGGCCTAAAAACGCAAAAACCGCAGAGGGGACTCTGCGGTTCACTGGGGGTGGTCAGCACAAGCTGAATTCACGACCCGTGAACCCTGCTAAACCACCAAAAATAGAAAAAAGAAACTTGTGCCGTCAAGGACTGCATGGATTGCCTGTGCTATGACCTGCTGGTTAGCGTAACAACCCCCTCCCGAAAACGTCAACCCTAGGCGCACAAACCGCGCCCCTACCATTGGTGGCACATCCTGCATTGGACGCGGAAACCACACCCCTACCATTGGCGGCATCCTGCATTGGGCGCGGAAACCGCGCCCCTACGGCAAATGCAATTCAAAATTCAAAACTTAAAATTCCTGTCACCTGTCACCTGTCACCTGTCACCACCACCCCATCACCCCTAAGCCCTCCGGGCAGGCTTCGCCAACACCCCAATACCCCATCACCCCAATACCCCAACACCCCCCAGAGGACGGTTATTGCGACTTATCCCCCCCTACAGAGAGCGGTATGCTATCGGAGTTAGCACTCACCCAATGGGAGTGCCAGCACTTCAATTGCAGAAACCTACAGAGACGGGATATGGCGAAACTAGTCATTTTCGATGAAGCGTCACGACAGGCGCTCGAAAAGGGGGTCAACGCGCTCGCAGACGCAGTCAAGATTACCCTCGGTCCCCGTGGCCGCAACGTGGTCCTAGAGAAAAAATATGGGGCACCCCAGATCGTCAACGATGGCATCACCATCGCTAAAGAAATTGAACTAGAGAACCCCTATGAGAACACCGGGGCCAGACTCATCCAAGAGGTCGCCTCTAAAACCAAGGATCTGGCCGGGGATGGTACCACCACCGCAACCGTCCTAGCCCAAGCCATGATTCGGGAAGGGCTGAAAAACGTGGCCGCTGGCAGCAACCCCATCAGTCTGCGTCGGGGTATTGATAAAGCCGTCGCTACCCTGGTGGCAGAAATTGCCGCGATCGCACGTCCCGTCGAAGGCAATGCGATCTCCCAAGTCGCCGCCGTATCAGCAGGCAGCGACGAAGAAGTGGGCCGGATGATCTCCGACGCCATGGACAAGGTGACCAAAGACGGCGTGATCACCGTTGAAGAATCCAAATCCCTCACCACCGAACTAGACGTGGTAGAAGGGATGCAGTTCGATCGCGGCTACATTTCCCCCTACTTCGTGACCGACCAAGAACGCATGGTCACGGAGCTAGAGAATGCCCGCATTCTCATCACCGACAAAAAAATCGGCTCCATCCAAGATCTCGTCACGGTGCTAGAGCGTGTTGCTCGGGAAAGCACTCCTCTGCTGATTATTGCTGAAGATCTAGAAGGGGAAGCCCTCGCCACCCTAGTCGTGAACAAAGCTCGGGGGGTGCTAAATGTTGCAGCAGTGAAAGCTCCCAGCTTTGGCGATCGCCGCAAATCCATGCTGCAAGACATTGCTGTCCTCACCGGCGGCCAAGTCATCTCCGAGGAGGTCGGTCTGAATTTGGAAACAGCCACTCTGGAAATGCTGGGCAGCGCTAGCAAGATCACCATCACCAAAGACACCACCACCATCGTGTCTGAGGGCGGCAATAAGGCGGATATCGACAAACGCATCGCCCAGATCCGCCAGGAACTGGACCGCACCGACTCCGATTACGACAAGGAAAAACTGGCCGAGCGCCTAGCCAAACTGGCAGGTGGTGTCGCCGTGATCAAGGTCGGAGCCGCCACGGAAACCGAACTGAAGGATCGGAAGCTCCGCATTGAAGATGCCCTCAGTGCCACCAAGGCCGCTGTGGAGGAAGGCATTGTACCCGGTGGTGGAGCCACCCTGCTGCACCTAGCGAAAAAGCTGGAGGCGGTTAAGACGGGCCTGGATGCTGAAACCCAAACCGGTGTAGACATCGTCATCAAAGCCCTAGAAGCTCCGCTACGTCAGATCGCCGATAATGCCGGTGCCGAAGGCAGCGTGATCGTAGAAAAGGTCCGCGTTCTGGATGGCAACTATGGCTACAACGCCATGACCGGGGAGTTAGAAGACCTGGTAGCCAGCGGCATCATTGACCCCGCCAAGGTAGTGCGTTCTGCCCTGCAAGATGCAGCCTCCATTGCCGGTATGGTGCTGACCACAGAAGTCCTCATTGTGGAGAAACCTGAGCCTCCGGCCCCTGCTGGTGGTGGTGATCCCGGCATGGGCGGCATGGGCGGCATGGGTGGCATGGGTGGCATGGGTGGCATGGGTGGCATGGGCATGATGTAGTCCTCGCCTTGCTCCTAACCTGACGCCATAGAGCCAAAACCGGGGAGATCATTCGTGATCTCCCCGGTTTTGTATGACCTCACCCTATGGCTTAGCCTGCCCGATAGGGCTTAGGGCTTAGGGGTGAGGGCCAAGATGTGTGGACACAGCAGTCCCAAGGGCAGAGCCAGGGTAAGGGAAGTTTCTTCCGGGCATTACCTAACATTTTGAGTTGGGTCGGTTGCTCCGCAGGAGCAACCGAGTTGTATAGCCCTTCGGGCAATAGCCGACCGGGGAACCACCCACCACCGCGAGCAACCGCCCTGGGGAGCAACCGAGTTGTATAGCCCTTCGGGCAATAGCCTCCGGCATGGCTACGCTAAGGCTAACGCTAGGGCGGAGCCTGCCCGGAGGGCATAGGACAAGCAAGGGATTGCCCCTACGCGACATCTTGCATTGGGCGCGGAAACCGCGCCCCTACCCCAAAGCCCACACACGGGTCACCCGGCAACAAGGGCAACCACAAGGGATTGAACGTAGGGGCAATCCTGGATTACCCGGCACTGGGTAGGGCGGGTTTTGAGCCTCCCATCCTGAATTACCCGCTACATAAGGGCTAAACCCGCCCCTACAGGATTTACCCCACCACCCCATCACCCCATCACCCCATCACCCCATCACCCCACCCTTGCCCCCCGCCACCACGATCGCCATCATAGGAACATCCCCTAGAGACCCCCGTTATGACTCCTATTACGATGCGCCACAGCTTGCCCTGGTTGCTGGGGGGAATGCTACTGCTGTGTCCAGAGGCCATCGCAGCCAATCCCAACCACGTGACCCGTCTCGTGGAAACCCGTACCTGCACCGACTGCGATCTACGGGGGGCGGACCTGAATGGAGCCTACCTACGCCATGCCAACCTGCGGGGAGCAAATTTAGAAGGGGCGCGGCTAAATGGGGCAGACCTGCGGGATGCCTATTTAACCCGAGCAAATCTGTCAGGGGCAGATTTGCGTAACGCGGACCTGACCCGCGCCAACCTGACCCAGACTAATCTCAACCGGGCTCGCCTGCACAGAGCGGTGGTGACCGAGCAGACCGTACTGACGGACAAATGGCGACTGGTGCACCAGCTTGTCACCCTAGGGGTAGCTGGCGTGAACTTGGCTGGGATAGACCTGAGCAATGCCAATTTGGACGGGGTGGACTTCAGTAACTTAGATCTGACAGCTACGAATTTAGCGGGAACCTCCCTGGAGGGAGCCAGCTTCAACGGAGCGACCTTGTCGGAAGCCAATCTGGCGGCGGCGGATTTCTTCCTGGCGGATCTGCGATTGGCCACGGTGATCGATGCCGATCTCCAGGGAGGGAGCCTGCGGGCAGCGGATCTGCGATCGGCGGACTTGACGAGAACAAACCTCACTGAAGTGGATTTGGGTTTGTCTTACTTGGGAGAGGCAAATCTGACCCAGACCCAACTGCGGTTGGCGAACCTGTCTTCAGCAAATCTCACTGGTGCCGACTTGACCGACGCCGATCTCCTCCGTGCCAATCTTTTCCTCGCCGATCTCCAGGGAGCGGATCTGACGAGGGCGCGGCTGGAGGGGACGCGCTTGGTGGGGGCAAACCTGACGGGCAGCACCCTCAGTCTCAGTGACCTCCGGGGAGCACAGTTGGAGGCGGTGATTTCCGAAGGGGCTTCCCTGCAAGGGGTGGATTTGGCGGGGGCGAATCTACCTAATATCAATCTTCAGGGATCGGATTTGCGCGGCATCAACCTGAGTGGTGCGGTGCTGACGGCGGCTAATCTGGTGGATGTGCAGATGTCGGGGGGAAATTTGCGGGGAGCTAACCTGAGCGGGGCCAATCTGAGCGGTTCTGACCTATCCGCAATAGACCTGACGGGGGCGAATCTACGGGGGGCGGATCTGAGTCGTACGATTTTGACGGGGGCGGACTTGAGTGGCGCTGACCTCACCGATGCCTCCCTAGACCAAGCCAGTCTGGAGGGCATTCGGGTTTCGGCATCCACCAATTTCTGCGGCACGATTTTCCCGGACGGTGTGGCCCGCATTTGTTAAGGCCATTTCCCAAAAATATAGTTTCTGCATTGGACCCATAGCCATGTATCCCTACGAGATGGCCCTTCGGTCAGCCGGGATTTGCTGGGCCAGAAATCCCCTAAGGGATCTGCGGGTTAATAGTCTACCCAGTGGCCAGGTTTTCTCCCTTCGGGAGCAAGCCCGATCAGCGGAGCAGGGACGTTATTTTCCTGCGAGTCCCTAAGCAGGATTTGTAGGCTCCGGCTACCGTGTCAAGACTCGGAGTCGTTAAGTTTCATGGAAAAAGAGTGGGGGTTTCCGAAATCTTTAGCCTATGGTTGTGGATAGCATCAGTGTCGAATCTAGGCTGGATGTCCCGCCTGAAACCCGTATCGGATGGCATAGAACTTCACCGTTGCACAAGCGTTGCACTTGCGGTAGCTAAAGGCAGGCTGGAAGCCTGCGAGAACAAACCATGGCCGATAGTGCCATGGCGTATTCGGCCATTTCCGTACTATCCACTGACAGTTACACCCCGTGGGAGGTTGGTATGTCGTCTGTCAATCCTGAGGAGAGGTTCTCCTCTTCGCCCAAAGCAAGTCGAGCTGCGATCAGGGGCGTCAAAGTCGCTATGAAGGGTATCGGGGGCAGTCTAGCCCTAGCCTCCCTAGTAACCATGGGGCTTCTCTTTGGCATGGTCTTTGTGCTGCTGCTGGGGCTGGTCTTCATCATGGAGAGTGAGAACCCCAGTTTTGGATTAGCGATCGCAGTTGTACTCACCATCCTTTTCAACGCCGTCGTCTTTTTCCTGTCGCCATTCCTCATGGACCTGACCCAGCGCTGGCTCTACGGTACCCGCTGGGTTTCCCTAGCAGATATCCGCCGCCAGAGCCCTGAGGCGGCCCAAGTGATTGAGCAGGTCTGCCGAGAGCACAAACTCAAGCAGCCTCGCCTCGGCATCATCGACGACCAAAATCCCACCGCCTTCACCTACGGATCTTTGCCAGACACCGCCCGATTGGTGGTGAGTCAGGGGCTCTTCACCTATCTAGAGGATGAAGAGGTGGCCACGGTGTATGCCCATGAACTGGGCCACATCGTCCATTGGGACTTTGCCCTGATGACCCTGGCGGCAACCCTAGTGCAGGTCATGTACCTGATTTACGTTTTTGGTCAGCGGATGTCCCGAGGTGGCGGCGATAACAAGGCCAAGGATGTAGCCCAAAGTTTGGCCTTGGCCGCCTATGTGTTCTATATCGTGGGCACCTACCTGATTCTCTACCTGTCTCGGACTCGGGAATACTTTGCCGACCACTTTGCTGCTGAGTCTACGGGTAACCCCAACGCGCTCTCCCGTGCCCTGGTAAAAATCGCCTACGGCATTGTGGAGGAAGGACAACGGGAAAAGGAACCCAGCCGTCTGATGGAGGGCACCCGCGCCTTGGGGATCTACGATGCTAAGTCCGCTAACTCAACGGGTACCGCCTACCGGGTAGCCGCCAGCCCTGAGCGCGTGGGTCGGGTCTTCCTGTGGGATCTGTTTAACCCCTGGGGCTGGTGGATGGAATTGAACTCCACCCATCCCCTGACGGGCAAACGGGTGCGGGCCTTGAGCACCTATGCCGAGCAACTGGGCCTCACCATTGAATTCGATATGGGGCGGGTGGTGCAGGAGGGTAAACGCCTCAGTAAGCATCGGCTCTACGGCAATTTTGCCCTAGATATTCTGCTCTACACCGCTGAACCCTTGGGCCTAATCGTGGGCTTGATCGTGGGCTTACTGCTGCTGCCCACGGACTGGGGCTTCTTGATGGGAGCATTTCTGGGTCTGGGAGCTGGAATATTGGTGAAGCGCTCGGTGATGTACCCGGACTTCAACCGGGCTCCCCAGAGCGATGTGCTGACCCTGATGTCGGATCCCTACGCCAGCCCCCTGCGGGGACAGCCGGTGAAGTTGGATGGCAAACTGATTGGCCGGGGACAGGCGGGCTACAGCTTTGGCTCTGATCTGAAGCTCCAGGACAAAACGGGAATGCTATTCCTGCGCTATTCTTCGCGGTTTGGCCCCATTGGGAATTTCCTATTTGGAGCCAGTCAGGTGAAGGATCTGATCAACACCAGCGGCAGCACCCTGGGATGGTTCCGCCGGGGCATTGCGCCCTGGATGGATCTGATTCGCTACACCAGTGGCGGCAAAACGATCAACAGCTACCACCGATTCTGGTCGTTGATTTTGGGTGTCGGCTGCATCCTGGCGGGGATTATCCTGCCCATGGTGCTACCCCCCTTCAGCAGTTTCTAAGGCAATCTCCGGGGGAAACTCCAGTCCTCCCCCTTTCCAAGGGGGAGGACTGGAGGGGGTCAGGCCGGGATGCACATCAAACAGTGACTTATAGCGGTTCCCTAATGGATGAGGTACAGCTCAACTTGATGGCAATTCGGGGCACAAGGGGCTTAAGCCCCTTGCCTGTACTTAACCCGAGTGAGAAGCGCTATATGTGTACACCGTAGCCTCCTGGGAGAAGGGATCGGAAAATGTTGGACTGGTGCGGCAGTAGTTCCGGAAGATACTGTGCTAGCGCCTCAGGGTCAAGACTGCTGAGGTGCTAACACAGTATCTACAAGACTCACTCACCCGCGCAGGCGGGTTATAACCCTTCGGGTATGCTGCGCTAGTGGCTGTATAGGCGCGGTTTTAACTAACCGTCCCTTAACGTTTGTCAGTATCGGATACTAAACCGCCACCGCAGCGGCGGATTCCAGGCTGGAGGCCGCCAAGTCTGGGCCTTGCCAAGCCTTACCATCCAAGGCCATCTGTTCAATTAGGCTAGCTAGACGTAGAGCCTTGAGGGCCTGTTCTCCTCCGACAGAGGGCTGTTCTCCCCCACGAACACAGTTGACAAAGTGCTCTAGTTCCGCATGGAGCGGTTCAATATTACTGGTGTACACCTTTTCTATCAGCCCATCCTGGCGGTAGAGGACTTGACCGTAGTCGGTCATGGTGTTGGCGGTGGTTTGGCGGTGGATCAGAATCTCGTTATTGAGGAAATCTGCCTCCGTCAACGAATGTTTGCAGTGGGCCGCGATCGCACGAATTTTGCGATGGGTTACCTTGCTAGAGGTGAGGGTGGCGACGATGCCATTAGCAAAGCCCAGGGTGGCGGTCACGTAATCCAGATAGCTGGAATTGGGGGAACGGCTGCCACTGGCCGTGAGCTTCACCACCGGGGCCGCAGCCAGCTCCAACATCAGGTCAATGTCGTGGATCATCAGATCCAACACCACGGACACGTCATTGGCGCGGTTGGAATAGGGGCTCATGCGGCGGGCTTCCAGGGCTAGGAGTTCCTGGGTCCGCAGGACATTGTGAAGTTCCTTAAACGCGGGGTTGAAGCGCTCAATGTGCCCCACCTGCAAGATGGTGTTATATTCGGCTGCTGCGTTTACGAGGGATTCTGCCTCGGCAATGCTGGCGGCAATGGGTTTTTCAATCAGCACATGGATGCCCGCCTGCAAACAGGCCATACCGACGGCATGGTGGAGACGGGTGGGGACCGCCACACAGACTGCGTCCACATGGTCGAGCAAATCTTGATAGACCTCAAAAAACCGCACCTGATACTTACTGGCGGTATCCAGTCCTAGTTCGACATTAACGTCGGCAACCCCGACCAGCTCAACATCCTTTAGCCGACTTAGAACCCGAGCATGGTGCTGCCCCATGTTACCCACGCCAATAACGCCAACGCGAATGGGGATAGGGCAGTTGCGGTTATTATGCATATCGAAGTCTTGGGCTAGGTCCTGAGGGGTTGAGTCGCTGTGCACGCCTGTGCCTCCTAAAATTGGGGCTGCGGTACCGGGCGAGAATCTTTGCAAAAACATCAAGATACTACCACAGCCATCATTTTGTGACGTTTTATCCCCCTACCTCAAGACAGGGGCGGGGTAGGGGTTGAGCCTAGCTGGGGGACGGGAGTTTCTGCCCCCGATGCCCCTCTGAAGGTTTGAGGGTTTTCAGTCCCAAAAGGTTCCTCATGCCAATCTGTGCCGTAATTCTCCCATACCTTAAACTCCTTTACTGTGGGAGCGTACTGAGCCTGTTCTATAGCAACATGCATTTGGATTGCTTACATCCCTAAGGGCGCACAGTTGTGCGCCTCTACCGTGGGCGTACTGAATTGAGATAAATACCGCTATAGCAGAAGGTGCCAGTGTCTCCTATCTCGGATTGAAGGATGAGGCCAAAGTGTGAACCAGCCAGAGCGAGCCCTTTGGTCCAATGCAGGGAATGATTTCTTAGATGGAATATGGAATATTGTTGGCACAATCGCGATGGCTCATTTCTGGAAATATCCTCTGCTGGCAGGTGGTCTAGTGCTTCCCATCGCCCTCGCGACCCTAACCGACTGGCGGCTATTCACCCGCGCTGCCACCTATCCCGCTGCACCGATCATGGCGGTGGACTGGTACGAGCCGCTTCAAACCATTCCCGGCGATTCGGCCCCCCCCTTGCCCGAGCGGTCCTTAGGGGAGACCCCCCTCGATCCAGCGGCCCTAGCACAGGTGCGCGACTATGCTCAGCAACGCGACTCCATGGGGCTGATCGTGATGCACCAGGGTCATGTTGTGCTGGAGGACTATTGGCAGGGCTATGGCCCTAACTCCACCTTCAATTCCATGTCCATGGCCAAAACCCTGCTGGCATTGCTGATGGGAATTGCGATCGCAGAAGGGCACATCGAATCCCTAGAGACCCCCGCTGCCCAATACCTACCGGAGTGGCGAAATGACGCCCGAGCCGCCATCACCTTGAAAGACTTGCTCCACATGCAGTCGGGACTAAGAAATGATGACCGCTCCGACACCGTCACCTCCGATCTGGTGCAAATGTACCTGGGCTCCGATGTTATGGCTACAGCGCTGGCGATCCCCAGTCTCCGGCCCCCCGGCGAGATCTATGAGTACAACAATGTGAATACCCAGATCCTCAGCCTCGTGATTGAGCGAGCCACGGGGGAGCCCTATGCTGACTACCTTTCCAGCCGTTTGTGGCAACTCCTAGGAACTGCCGATGCCACCATCTGGCTAGATCGCCCCGACGGCAATCCCAAAACCTTCTGCTGTGTGTTTGCCACCGCCCGCGACTGGGCACGGGTGGGGCAGCTCATCCTAGACGGAGGCCGAGTGGGGGATCGTCAGATCGTTCCCGCCACCTGGATTGAGGCCATGGTCACGCCCTCTCCCCTAGAGCCCACCTTCGGCTACCACATCTGGGTTAAGGCCCGTACGCCAGACTACCCCAACGTCAATCAGGCAGCTACGGCTCCCTTCGTTGCCCCCACCTTTTACCTAGACGGAAGAGGACTCCAGCGAGTCTATATCATTCCTTCTCTGGACCTCATCGTTGTGCGCATGGGCGAAGATCCTCTCCAGTGGGACGATTCAGTTATTCCCAATACCCTACTAGGCCAGTTCCACCGCGCCCCAGAATGATGTCCCCTTCAGAATTTTCCCGTTAGGGATCTGCGGGTACGTTATTTTCCTGCGAGTCCCTCACAAAGACGCTTTCCTTTGCCGCCTTACCCTGGCTCCCAGTTCGCCGCTAGAAGTTTCTCGACGATGGGTGTAGGGCTATGGGTTGGAAACCATGGGAAACCATGGGAAAACGCTGAAAATCCTACCCCCGTCCGGCCCAACTCAAGCGTTACTCTGTTAGAAGGGCCAGGGTGGCGCGATGGCGCGGGGTGTTACCCCAGACTGCCCCCCCCACAGCACTATCCTCCCCCCGCCCTGAATCACCGCTGCAAGGATACGCGCAATGTTGAATGTCTCCCGCCACCGTTCCCACCTGGATACCGACACCCCCACCCACAAATCCTTTGAATTGCCAGGAGCACGGCCCCACTACACCCCCGACCGCCCCGGCCAAGTCGAACATGTGGCCCTGGATTTAGACCTCAACATTCCCCAACAGTGCTACAGCGGCACCTGTCGCATTCGTCTGCGCCCCGTGCGAGATGGCATCATGCACCTGCGCCTAGATGCCGTTAACCTCCACATCGAATCCGTCCAAATCGGCTCCATCGCCCAAACCTTTGACCACGACGGGGAAAAACTGGCCATCACCCTCAGTCAGCCCGCCCAAGCGGAAACCAGCCTAGAACTGACCATTGCTTACCGCAGCGACAATCCCCAGCGGGGGCTATACTTCGTCACCCCCACCGAACACCAGCCCCAGAAGCCCATCCAAGTCTGGACCCAGGGAGAAGATGAAGACTCCCGCTACTGGTTTCCCTGTTTTGACTATCCGGGACAGTTGGCCACCAGTGAGATTCGGGTACGGGTGCCCAAGCCCTACCAAGCCCTCTCCAATGGGGAATTATTGGAAACGCTGGAGGACGGCGAATTCAAAATCTTTCACTGGGTGCAAAAGCAGGTCCATCCCACTTACCTAATGACCTTGGCGGTGGGGGACTTTGACGAAATTCGTGACGAGTGGGAGGGCATCCCCGTCACCTATTACGTAGACAAGGGGCGCAAGGCGGATGCCCAGCGCACCATGGGCAAAACCCCAGAAATGATCGCCTTCTTTAGCGATCGCTTCGGCCACCGCTACCCCTTTCCCAAATACGCCCAAGTCTGCATCACCGACTTCACCTTTGGCGGTATGGAGAACACCTCCTGCACCCTGCTCACCGATCAATGTCTGATTGATGAGCGGGCCGCCCTCGACCATCGCTTTCCAGAAATGCTGGTGGCCCATGAACTGGCCCACCAATGGTTTGGCGATCTGCTGGTGATCAATCACTGGTCCCACGCCTGGGTCAAGGAGGGTATGGCGACCTACTCTGAGGTGCTGTGGACGGACCACGTCTATGGCGCAGAGGAAGCGGCCTACTATCGCCTGGGGGAAATGCGCAGCTATCTCTCGGAGGATAAGAGTCGCTACCGTCGCCCCATGGTTACCCATGTTTACCGGGAGCCCATCGAACTTTACGACTGCCACATTTACGAAAAGGGAGCCTGTGTCTACCACATGATCCGGGCGGAACTGGGGGATGATCTGTTCTGGCAAGCCATCCACGGCTTTGTGAACCAGTACGCCCACCGCACCGTGGAAACCCTAGACCTGATCCGCACCATTGAGGCCAGCACCGGGCGCAATCTGCGGTTCCTCTTTGATCAGTACGTGTTCCGAGGCGGTCACCCCGACTACAAGGTGGCTTACAAGTGGGATGGCGACAGCAATATGGCTAAAATCACTGTCACCCAAACCCAGGCTAAGGCGGGGGACAAGAGCCCCCAGAGCGGTCTGTTTGATCTAAAAGTTTCCATTGGCCTGGGTTACTGCGGGGAAACCGTGACGGTCAAGCCGGTGACGGTGCGCATTCATGAGCAGGAGCAGGCCCTCTATTTTCCCCTGGAGCACAAGCCCGACTTCATCAGCTTTGACCTGGGTAACCCCTACACGAAGACGGTGAAGTTGGACTATCCCCTGCCGGAGCTAAAGGCCCAACTTGAACATGATCCGGACCCCATTTCCCGTATTTACGCTGCCGAAGCGATCGCACAAAAGGGGGGGCTAGAGGCGGTGAAGGTTCTGGGAGCGGCACTGAAGGGGGATGCTTTCTGGGGGGTGCAGGCCGAGGTGGCGGAACAGTTGGCGGAGCTAAAGCTCGATCAAGCTGTAGAGGCTCTGCTGGCAGGACTTCAGGATCCCCATCCCAAGGTGCGACGGGCGGTGGTCACGGCCCTGGGGAGCGTTAAAACCCTCCCCAGCTACCAAGCACTGACCCAGGTCGTAGTCCAGGGAGATGCGAGCTATGCGGTGGAGGCTGCTGCTGCCCGTGCCCTAGGTCAGGTGGGAGCGACCCGACTCCCCGAGATTCCTGAGGAGGGAGAGACCCTGGCGCTACTGAAGCGGGTCTTGCAGGAACGGGCGGGCTGGAATGAGGTGGTGCGATCGGCAGCTTTGGGGGGCGTCAGCCAGTTCAAAACTTCGGAGGCGGCGTTGGAGATTATTTTCCAGTACACTGATCCGACTTTGCCCAACCTGCTGCGCCTTGGGGCAGTGCGGGCCTTGGGCTCTATCTCGACGGGACAAAGTAAGGCTAATGTGACGCGGATTTTAGCGCGGTTGGAGGCGATCTCCCGTGAACCCCAGTTCCGGACCCAGATGGCCGCGATCGCGGCTTTGGGCCTGATGGCAGATGGGGGAGCGGTGTCGGTGCTGGGCTCCATCGCCGACCACATCGACGATGGTCGTGTGCGGCGGCGGGCGGAGGAAGCCATGCAAAAGGTGCAGAAGCGCCTCGACAAGGATGCTGCTGTGCAAAAGCTCCAGCAGGATTTGGAGGAGTTGAAAAAGTCCAACCAAGATCTCAAAAGCCGCTTGGAGGATTTGGAGGCGAAGGCGAAGCAAAAGTCCCCCGAGGCCCAGGTATAGCAGTGGTCATCCAGGTTAGGACAAGGGGCCTAGGCCCCTTGTTCGTTCCAGGCTTTGAACCGTTCTAACGATAGGGACTCCTGCTATATGTAGCCGTTCACCTCCGTTTCTGTTTTAGGGATAGGCAATGGTGACGCCGGTGCCACCGTCGGCTTGGTCGGCGGGTTCAAATCGCTGGATTTGGGGATGGTGCTGAAGGAACTCCTGCACCCCACGGCGCAGTTTACCCGTGCCGTGGCCATGGATGATCCAGATTGGCCCTAGGGCACTTGCGATCGCATCCTCTAGGAGCGCCTCTGCCTCATGAACCCGCATCCCTCGCAGGTCGAAGGTATTGTTTGACGTGCGGATAGCTGGAGCCGGGGGCGGTGGAGTTGGATCTGGAGCGGGGGGTTTGGGGGCGGGCAGTTCTGCCTTTTCCCCCTGGAGAGACTCTACATCCTCTAGGCTCACGGTCATTTTCATGATGCCGAAGCGGACGGCGAACTTGCCGTCGCCATCGGGATCTGTCAGCACCTCAGCGGTCTGCCCCAGACTGGGGATGCGGAGGCGATCCCCCACCCGAGGCCGAAAGCCTACGGGTTTCGGGGGTGGGGCTGGCCGGTGGCGGGCCGCGATCGCGGCCACCGCCGCCGTCGCCTTCTGGGCCGATTGGGCCGTAGGTTCCCCCTGTTGCAGTCGCCGAATCACCTGGGCGATTTCTGCTCGCGCCTCGGTCACCGCTGCCTGCACTGCCGCCTGCTGTTGTTGTTGCAGCTCCCGTTCCCGCTCCTTCAAAAACGCCGCCTTGCGAGATACTTCAGCATGGAGTTTTTCCGTCTCTGCCAACAGGGCAGCGGCAGCCGCTGCTTTGGTCTCCTGTTGCTGGCGCTGAGCCTCCAACCCTGCAATCACTTGGTTTACATCCTGACCGCTGCCCAGCCCCACATAGTTCTGGGCCTGATCTACAATTTCCGCTGCTAGCCCTAGGCGACGGGCAATGGTGAGGGCATTGGAGCGTCCAGGAATGCCCCACAGCAACCGATAGGTGGGGGAGAGGGTATTTTCATCAAATTCTACCGACGCATTTTCAAAGCGGTCGTCCTGATACTTCAGGGCCTTGAGTTCACCGTAGTGGGTGGTAGCGACGGTGAAGCGGGCTTGGTCCGCCAGGTAGCGCAGCAATGCGATCGCGAGAGCACTCCCCTCAGAGGGATCGGTACCAGCTCCGACCTCATCCAGCAATACCAGGGCATTTCCTTCCGTTTCCAGCGCTGCCAGAACCCGGCTAATGCGCTTGATGTGACCGGAAAAGGTCGAAAGACTTTGCTCGATGGACTGCTCATCGCCAATGTCCGCCAGCACCTGATCAAACCACGGCAGTTCCACCGGCTCCTTAGCGGGCACGTACATCCCCGCCTTTGCCATCAGCGCCGCCAGCCCTAGGGTTTTGAGGGTGACGGTTTTGCCCCCCGTATTTGGCCCGGTGATGGCCACCACCCGCAGACGAGGGTTGACCACGACATCAATGGGCACGACTTCCGGTCCTGCTTCGTGGTGGTGCTGCCACCACAGCAGGGGATGGCGCAGGTGGCGCAGGGTGGTTTGTTCCCCTGGGGTGATGAACTGGGGTGCATTCCCCTGGAGCCATAGGCCATAGCGGGCGCGGGCGGCGGCGAGATCCAGGGCGGTGACAATGGCCAGCAGCCGTTCCAAATCCGTCGCCACCGCCGCCACTTGGGCGGTGAGGGCGCGGCAGATGGCCTCTTCCTCGGTCTTTTCCTGGCGCTGTAATTGGCGCAGACGATTCCCCATCTCCACAATGCTGTGGGGTTCTACATAGAGGGTGGCTCCACTGGTAGAGGCGTCGTGGACAATGCCGGGAATGGCATCCTTTTGCGGTGCTTTGACGGGGATGACGAAGCGATCGCCCCGTTGGGTAATCACCGCTTCCTGAATGGCCCCGCTCTGGCGTTGCAAAATCCGCTGGAGTTTGGCGTAGATCTCGCTCCGGCACTGTTTAATCTGGGTCCGCAGCCCCCCCAGTTTGGGGCTGGCCCGGTCCGTCACCTGGGCGCGATCGTCGATGCAGTGGTGGATGCTCTGTTCCAGTTCGGGATAGGTCCGTAGATCCGCCACCAGACCTTGCAGTACGGGCACTGCGTCTTGTCCATCAATGGCCCGCCGCAGTTGGCGGGCTCCGTTCACCGTAGTTGCGATCGCAAGTAATTCTTCCCCCCCCAGTAGCCCCTGGCGCACCGCCCGTTCTAACGACTCCCCAATGTCCTGGATGCCAGCAAATTTCAGGCCGGGGGGACGGGTTTCTAACTGAGTCGCTTCACGGGTCTGGGCCAATAGCCCCTCGCTCTCAGCCTGGGTAGTGGGCAGAGGCAACTGCCGCGCCGCGATCGCACCCAACTTGGTGGCGGTGAAGGTTGCTAGGTGCTGACACAGGCGAGGCCACTCCAGAAGGGCCAGGGTTTCGGCTTGAATCAAGGGTGAATGATGATAGGGAGTTGGTCTGGAATTTCAGTATAGAAGCCGGATGGGGGGTTGAGTTTTGAGTTTTGAATTTTGAGTTACGAAGTCAGCAGTTTGTTGGGTCTCCCAACCTACGGGATCAATAGCCAGCGCGACCCAGCAATTTCCAATTTGCTAAAATGGAACCCTGGTGCGCCCTACAATCCCCCTCCATCCTGCTACACACGGGCACAGCCCTTTACCCTCCCCCCTGCTTCGCACGGGCACAGCCCTCCCCCCTTCACCCTTTCCGTACTTGACATAGATGGATGGACTGATGGGTGGAGCAGGGAGTCCGTAAAAGTTAGGGATTTGGGACGGGGACGCCGTTATTCTGATGGGGGTAGGAAAGGTGAGGCTAATGGCGCAGGACGTTGCAGCACAAAGCAGGGAAAAAAGGGGAATCTGGTGGCAGTTGGGACTGGTGGTGGGTGGCCTAATGGTCTGGAGCGGGGTGCCTGCCATTGCACAAGAAAACCTGCAAGATCTTCAGGACGTGGACTATTGGCGTAACCTGTGTGACTTGCAAGCCGCTGCTAGCCAGTATGCCGAAGCTCAGAAAGCCTGTGAGGCGGCGATTGAACTGGAGCCCCGCAATGATGGACTCTGGGCACGCCATGGTGGAGTACTGCTAGCCCAGGATCAGTATCCCAATGCGATCGCATCTGCTATGCAAGCGTTGCGATTTAACCCCCAGAACTCCCTGGCCTTTACCTATATCTGCATGGCCCAGTATGAACTGGGTAATCTGGAACCCGCTTTGGATGCCTGCAACGATGCCCTCCGGGTCGATGGCAGTTGGGGCAACCAGTCGCCCTCACTGGCTTGGCAATACCGGGGGTTGATTCTCACGGGCCAGACCGATCCGGCGGCAGCCCTAGTGGCCTATGCCCGAACCCTGCTGCTGGAGCCAGAAGACTCGCGCACCCTCCTGCACGAGTGCGAAGCCTATTTAGCTCTGGAAAATTACCGAAATGCCATTGCCAGTTGTCAGGCGGCGCTGGCGGGGAATGGGAATTGGGGGCCTACAGCGCCGGCCTTAGCTTGGCTAAACCAGGGCATTGCCCAGTTCCAGCAGGCCAACTACCGAGAAGCCGTAGCCGCCTTTGATCGGGCGGTGGATTTAAACCCCCAACTGGCCCTCGCCTGGACCTACCAGGGTCGGGTGCTGGCCCAGGGAAATCTCCATACCGAGGCCCTAATCTCCTATACCCAGGCAGTAGCCTTAGACTCCGGGTCTGCCCGAGCCCTGGTGGGGCAATGTGCCGCCCTGAACAAAACCCGCCAGTACGAAGACGCTGGCGCTGCCTGTCAGCAAGCTCTCCAGGAGAGTGATGGCGACTGGTGGGATCTAGGGCCTGCCGAAGCCTGGGCACAGTATGCCCAAGCCCTAGCGGGCCAGGGCCAATATGAGGAAGCACTGGCTGCCACTAGTCGAGCGGTGGGCATTCGCCCCGACTATGCCGCTGCCTGGGGCGATCGTGGAGTGGTGCTGTGGTACCTGCGGCGCTATGGCGAAGCTATCGCCGCCACCCAGCAATCCATTGAGCTTGACGACACCGCTGCCCGCCCCTGGACCAACCTGGGCAGCATCCTCCGCAGCGTGGGGCAGCATACCGATGCCCTAGCCGCCTACGAAAATGCTCTCCAGCGGGATGCAAACAATCCCCTAATCTGGGCCAACCGTAGCGTGGTACTGTGGCACCTCTCCCGCTACGAGGAGTCGCTGCTATCTGCGAACCGGGCTGTGAATCTGGATCCACGTTTTATCACGGGCTGGTACAACCGGGGCACTGCCCTAATCTCTCTACAGCGCTATGACGAAGCCCTCAATGCTTTTGTCCAAGTAATTGGCCTCGACCCCACCAATGCCGACGCTTGGACGGGGGCTGGGGTCGCACTGGGGCAATTGGGGCGTGGGGCGGAAGCCCGCCAAGCGCTGGCCAAGGCGCTGGAGCTCAATCCTCAACAGGCCATTGCCCAAGCTGTGTTAAATGCCCTCCCGGCCAATGGAGGCACAGCCCCCACCAATACCAATCGGAATCAATCTCTACCGGTGTTGCCCCCCGCTGCCCCTTAGCAAGACACAGAAAACCCCCAGAGCTGACGGACTCTGGGGGTTTCATTTTGAGAACATTAGCGCGGTAAGGGTACGCAACGGTACGCCAAAAATCTTCTCAGGCTGGCAGCCTTAAGCCTGTCGAGAATAGTACTCAACCACGAGCAGTTCATTGACGTTGAGGGCGATCCACTCCCGCTCAATGACGCTGTTGACCTTGGCTTCCATCTTGGCCTTGTCCAGCTCTAGGTGACTGGGAACATTGGCCAGACCGGGGAATTCCAGGTTAGCTTCGATCAGCTTCTTGGAGGCATCGCGATCGCGCACGCCAATGACATCACCAGGACGACACTGGTAGCTGGGAATGCTCACCACCCGGCCATTTACGGTGATGTGACCATGATTCACCGCCTGACGAGCAGAGGGAATGGTCGGCCCAAAGCCAAGGCGGAAGATGGTGTTGTCCAACCGCATTTCCAGCAGTTGCAGCAATACCAGCCCGGTGGACCCACCGGCCCGACGAGCTTTCTTCACATAGCGCAGGAGTTTTTTTTCGGTCAGGCCGTAGTTGAAGCGCAGCTTCTGCTTCTCTTCTAGACGAACGGCATACTCGGTCTTCTTCTTACGGGCTTGCCCGTGTTGACCAGGAGGATAGTTCTTCCGGGGGGATTTGCGGCTGAGTCCAGGCAGTTCGCCCAGTCGGCGTACAATCCTGAGGCGTGGGCCTCGATAACGCGCCATAGTGTCTTCTCCGTCAAAAGCGTTCCAAAACTCACATTATACCCTAAGGTCGTCCACTGTGAATCCTAGATACGCCCTTTCGCCCTTTCTAGGGTTTTACAAATCCGGTTTCTACCTCAGGCAGGTCGGCGAGGTCTTTCTCGGTTGCGATCGCAACTAAAATCACAGTGATATTGTCCCGTCCACCGCGCTGCTTAGCCGAGTGAATCAGAGCTTTGACAGCATTGTCACAGGCCCGAATGGACTTGATATGGGACGCGATCAGAGCATCGGAGAGTTCCTCCGTTAGCCCATCACTACACAGGAGGATGCGATCCCCCGCCTGGATAATCACAGGCTGAATATCAATGCGGTTCAAATCTGCACGCCCTAAGCACTGAGACAGCACATGCCGCCAGGGATGGGTACGAGATTGGGATATGTTCAACTCCCCATCTCGCACAGCACGAGCAATCCAGGTGTGATCTTCAGTCACTTGGTCGAGCTTAGGGCCGCGCAACCGATACAGGCGCGAGTCCCCCACATGGGCACACCAGGGATGCTCATCCTCGTCACGAAAGATGATCACGACGGCGGTGGTGCCCATGTCACCACGCTCAGGGTGTTTCGATTGATCGTTGAGGATAGCCCGATTGGTTAAGAGAAACGCACGTTGAAGCAGGCGCTGAGTGGGTTCATTAGACTCCCATTCCTTCTCCAGGTACTCACGAATAGTACTGGTCGCAATCCGGCTAGCCTCCTATCCGCCCGCATGGCCCCCCATGCCATCCGCCACGATGAAAAATCGTCCTTCAGGGTCGATATAGTAATCATCTTGGTTACTGGAACGCAGCAGCCCGAGGTCCGTCATTCCAGAAAAGAAGCGCTTTAACATTGACGTTCCCTCGTAACCCTTACGGTAGGCGATCGGCCCGCCCAATACGCAACAGTAGCCGCACTAGAGCAAAACCTGCCACAGTAGCCACAGCGGCAGCTGCGATCGCTAGCCATAGATATTCATACACCAACAAAATCGTAGCTGATAGAAGAAAAGCTCCCACCAGCAGAGTGTAATTAGTGGCCATATTAACGCCACTGACCCGCCGCAGAATCCGATCCGTCTCAATTGAGCGCACCCGCACCCGAATATCACCCCGCTCCAGCTTATCGAGGGTGTCCTCTAGGCGTCGGGGTAGCCCTAGGGCAGTACTGCTCATCTGGGCCGCCTGCCGACCCAATTCACCGAATAGGGTATCAGTAGAGTTAGGAGAATTGCCGTTGGACATAAGTTGTGCTGCAAAGGGTTTAGCGGCTTCCATGAAATTAAAATCCGGATCCAGCCCCTTACCCACCCCCTCCAGGGTGGAAAAGGCCCGCATCACAAAGGTAAAGGTGGCGGGAAAGCGGAAAGGCTGATCATAGGCGATCGCATACAAATCGTCCCCGATTGCAGTCACCGACTGCTCCTCAAAGGGCTGATCCATGAAATTATCCAGAATGTACTGGATTGACCGCCGCACCGGCCCCATATCATCCACTTCCACCAAAGCCCCCAGATCCACCAGGGAAGCCACCACTAGCCCCGCATCCCGCTGGGCCACCCCCATAAAGGTCACCATCAAGCGATCGCGAGTAGCGGGCTGCACCTGGCCCATCATGCCAAAGTCATAGAAAATCAAGGCCCCCTCCGCACTCACAGCGATATTACCGGGGTGAGGATCGGCATGGAAAAATCCATCATTCAGCAATTGGTGCAAATAGGCCCGCGCCCCCAAATTAGCCAGTCGCTTCCGATCCAGACCCGAAGCTTCCAGCGCTTCATAGTGGCTGATTTTGATACCGGGGAGATATTCCAGAGTCAATACCCGAGGAGACGCATAGCGCCAGTAAACCCGAGGCACCTTGACCCAGTCCTGTCCCCGAAAATTACGGCGAAAGGTGTCAGCATTGCGGCCCTCGTTCAGGTAATCAATCTCTTCCCAAAGAATGCGGCAGCATTCATCATAGATTCCCAACCAATCCCGACCTTTGCCCCAGTCGGGGTGGTTTTGGAAATAATGGGTAATCCCCTTCAGAATCGAGAGATCAATTTCAAACAGCTTCTTGAGGCTGGGGCGCTGCACCTTAACCACTACCTCTTCACCAGAGTGGAGTTGGGCACGATGGACCTGGCCCAAACTAGCGGCAGCGAGGGGAATAGGGTCAAAACTGCGAAACAGATCGGGAATGCGCTTGCCTAAGTCCGCCTCCACAATTTCTTGGGCTTGCTCGTAACTAAAGGCGGGCACTCGGTCTTGGAGTTTCGACAACTCCTCCACATATTCCGCCGGAAACAGATCGGCACGAGTGGAAAAAAGTTGCCCCACCTTAATAAAGGTCGGCCCTAAATCTAAAAGAGTTTCTCGGATCCAGACCGCCTGTTGCCGTCGGCGCTGGGCCTGTTTTTCTGGTGTGATGGTGCCCCCGTAGCTCCATGCCTTGCCATAGAGCCAACGAGCCCCCAACAAACGCAACACAAAGGACCAAATATCAATGGTGCGCCGACTGCGAGAATAGCGCCGCCGACTCCAGCGATAGGCTTTGGCATTATGGGTCGGGAGGGATTCCTTGGGCACTGCCGGAGGGAGGGGAGGTTCCTCAGAAGGGGGGGATGAAATCGCATCCACCAAAACAATGGTTCCCTTCGGCGCGGGGGTTAAATCCCCAGCCCCGTGGTTCTCAACAGCATCGGCCCCAGTGCCATGATCAGGGGAGGCCGACAAGAAAACGGAAGAATCTTTAGACAGCGCAGACACTCAGGCTCCTAACCATTACAACGTAGCCATGGACAAAACTGACCTAGCGGAGCCCTGCACCCCAACCCATCCCGTTTCCTGTCTCAGGAATGCTGTGGATCTAGATCCAGACAGATTAGAACCAGACAGAGTCTCAATTTCTGTCTGTCTTTACCGCCAGCGAAAAACCCAGCCTAGTTAGACGCGGCTCGATATTGTTGCAGGGATGCGCGCACTTGGGCAATTTCTGCCCGCAGCGTATCAATAGTGGCCTGGAGATCTGGCTGGGCCGATCCTGCCGCTGTTGCTCCCGGACTGGTGGGACGATTTTGCAAGGCTTCGGCCTCGTCGTGGTCAGCCCGAGCGATGACCTCATCCGCAAACTGGCGGAGAGTTTCTCGCTGTTCTGCATCGAACTGCCCTAGGCTGCTGAGGGCATCGGTCACGGTTCGCTCTACCTGCTCCCCCACCGTTGAGGCCAGGGCGCGACCGAGAAAAAAGGCACGCACCATTGGGTTACTCATTATTGTCACACTTTATTACAGCCGCTTACGGAAAATTATAACTCGCTCGTTCCAAGCTGCCCTGACTTATGGCCTATTCCCCCGTAAACAATCTGCCTCTGGGTAGGTACGGGTGTATTTCATTCGGAGGATGGGGCAGGGGCAGGAGCGGGAACGTTTTCGGGGATGGGAGCCGGAGCGATAGGGGGGGGTGGGGCGACTTCGGGCTGCATTGGCTCTGGCATGGGGTTTCTGGGTTGGTTCACCTCAGGGGGGGCTGTGTTGTCCGTTTCTACTGGAGTGCTGCGGGGTGTCAGCGGGGGGGCTGGACTGTTGAAGTCTGCATCCCAATTTTGGGAATCGGTGGGGGATCCAAAATCTGAGCTGGGCCAATCATCTGAAGTGGGGGGCCGATTCCAGGCGGGATCGGAAATGGGGGGGCGAATACCATCACCCTCGGGTAAGAAGGGACTCTCGAAGGTGGCGTCTAGGCGATCACCAGACCAATCGCTGCGGGAGGGGAAGCTCTGATCCGGGTCTAAGCGGACCTGACCCGGTAGTCCGCTGGGGGTGAGTCGCCAAGCAGCACCTGCCGCCACGCCGCCGACAGCGGCGACGAGGGCTGTCCCCAAAAGAGCAATGGAGAGCCGACGGTGGGAAGATCGCGATGGGCCTTTAGGGCTGGTCTTTGACCATCGCGGTTTTTGCTGGGGATTTTTCTGCTGGAGGCTGGCGTTAGGCTGGGGCAACGGGGCAACAGCCACCGTTGCGCTGACCTCAGCCGATGTTGATGATAGGTCCGAAGACGGGTCCGGTAAGGCCAGATCTGGACCAGCCCCCTTTGCCTCTGGAGGAAACGCAGCGGTCGGTGCTGCCGGAGCATCCGTTCCCACCGTTGACCGAACTGCCGCTGCTGTCGCCCCCACCGTTACCGCCACTGGATTCAGGCTATCTGGTAACGTCTGGAGCCATGCCCCAATCTGATCGGCGAGGGCCTGATGGGTCGAGGACATTGCCTCTGGGGACAGATTCCCTAGACCGGCCTGGACGGCTTGAATGATTAGGGGACTCAGGGTGGGCTGCTGCTGGCCTAGGGTCTGGCTGCACTGGGCGAGATGCTCTAGCTCTGGCAATTGCCCCATGAGCAGACTGTAAAGCAGGGCAGCTAAGCCCCGCAGGGGATGGGCTAGGGTGGCTAGCTCCTGAGTCGGGGTCGGCAGGGCTGAGGAAGTCAATCCTGTCAAAATAACGGGGAGGCCATCGGTGGGAAGCCAAATTCGGTTGGGGGACAGGTCTACGGAGGGAAGCCCCTGGGTCAGGAGCCACTGCACGCCCTCTGCGGTGTGGCGGGTCAGGGCCAGGGCCACTTTGGGGGAGGCGGGAGACCGGTGGCGACACAGTTGCGACCAGGGTTGCCCCAAGGCTGTGCCCATGGCTAGGTAGTGGGTATCTCCCTCGGCAAAGGTTTGGAGGGGCTGGGGCAGCGGCGGGCGGGGAGCAAAGGCGAGGCTCTGGAGCCGCCGCTGGACGGTATCCCCGAGGGGCGTGGTCCCTGGCGTTAGCACTTGCAGGTAAACGGACATCCCGGTGGGGATGTGGGTGCCCCAGTAGAGCGCTCCATTGGGGGCGTCCTCTAGGAGGGCATCAATGATGTAGTGGCCGTCTTGGAGGGCGGTGCCGGAAGCCAGGGGCATAGATTTCAGGAACGCCGCTGAACGGCGGTGGGTTGAAGAAGGTTAGCAGAAGGTAGTTTGGAAAACTTTTAGACAAACTTTCCATAATCTACCCTGTTGTACCCCCTTGGTGCAGATACAAAGGACACTGTTGGGATCAGTTGGGATCACTCTGGCAGTGGGTAGTGGTGGCGCAAAAAGGCTTCAGCGCTAGCGCGATCGCAGATCTTTCCATCCAGGGTCGCCGCTAGCAGAGCGGTGAGCATCTGCCGGTAGTGGGGACCCCGGCGGTAGCCCAGAGCTTGTAGATCATGGCCGTTCAGGGGAGCATTGACCTGGGACCAAGCCATCAAATAGCGCCAGATTATCTGACCCATGGGTCGGGGATGGCGCACACTCACCAACACCAGTGTACCGAGATCGTAGGGACTGAGGGCTTGGGCCAAAACGCTAGGGGGCTGGCGCTGAGACAGAATGGGGATTAGGGCTGTTTCAACATCTGCGAGGTGGGTCAGACGGTCCACGGTTTCCTGGGGCAGTTGTAGGTTTGTGGCTACAACGGCGCGCTGGTTCTGAGGGGTCAGTTCTTGTTTGTCCCTGGGATTGGGATCGGGATTTGGGTCGGCGGGAATCGCGGCGATCAGCACCTCTAGGCGCATTTGCCAGGGCACCAGTCCGGCCAAGGCGGGCACCTGGGTCATCCAGCGGCTAACCCGCCGCATCTGGTGCCAAAGACGATGACTCAGGACTAGGTCGGGGTGTAAACACCCTAGTGCCCCCAGTCGATCCAGCAGGGCTAGAGCGGTCTGCCAATAGGGGGCTTGAAAAATTAGTTTGAGTTCCGCCTTGAGCCGAGTTTGAAGGCCAGGAAGGCGGACGATTTCCCGCTGGAGTTGGGTGTAGATGCCGCTATGGATGGCGTGGTGGATGAAGCCCTCAGTCTGGGGATCGAGGGTGAACCCCAACCGCACCGCAAACCGTACCGCTCGGTAGATGCGGGTGGGGTCTTCGATAAAACTGTTGGCGTGGAGCACCCGCACCTGCCGCTGCTGCACGTCCAGCCGCCCTCCAAAAAAGTCCAGCAGCAGTCCGGGCTGGGGGGGGGTCAGGCGCAGGGCCATGGCGTTAATGGTGAAGTCTCGTCGGTAGAGATCCTGGCGAATGGAACTGGCTTCTACCTCAGGATTGGCGGCGGGGTAGGGGTAAAACTCTGTGCGGGCAGTGGCGATATCAATCATTAGATTGGGCTCTCCCGTTGCCCGATGCCAAACCAGGGCAGCGGTTTGGAAGCGGCCATAGATCTGCACCTCCACCTCTGGGTATTGGACCTGCACCGCCTGGGCCAACCAAGGACCGGCTCCTCCAGGGGGCGCGGGGTCGGCCCCATCTACCACCAGATCTACGTCTTGAAGATTCAGGGGCATGGGGTCTGGGGTGAGAAACAGTTCTCGCACGGCTCCGCCGACGAGGTACAGATGCCAGCCTTGGCGGGTGGCCAGATCTGCGATCGCACTCAAGATGGTCCACAGGTCGGGGCTTAATCGGGCCTTCATCTGCCGTAGCAGGAGGGTGGGGGCGGGGGACGGCAACCGGGGCACCGATGGAGCCGACAGCAGGGCGGAATCTTCACTGCCGTCGGTGTGGCGCTGGCGTAGCACGTCTGTGCGGGTGACTATCCCCACCAGTTGGTCTTGGTCAAGGACGGGCAGACGACCAATGTCGTAGGTCACCATCAGGGCCTCGATTTCAGGTAGGGGCGTGGTGGTGGTGATGGTTTTCAAATTAGTGGTCATGTAGCCCTTCACTGGAGCATGGCTAAAGCCATGGTGGAGGGCCAGATCAATATCGCGGCGGGAGATAATGCCCACCAGAGAGCCCTCTTCATCCACCACCGAGAGCCCGGAGTGACCGTAGCGCAGGAGGATGCGCTGGGCCTCCTGAATCGAGGTGTGTGGCCGAAGCGTCCGCACCGGGGAAGACATGATTTCTTGGGCGGTGGGGGCGGTGGGGATTTGCTGGCGGAGTTGTTGGAGTATCTGCTGAACCAGGGTTTCACTCGCAGAGCCGCCGCCTATTGCTTCCCCTACTTCCCCCGTTGATGGCTCTGAAACCGTGAGGGTGACGGCGGCGGCGGCGGCATGGCCGCCCCCCCCTAAGGGAGAAAATAGGGCACCAAAGTTCAAGCCAGGTCGATCGCCTTGGGCAGCGCCTCGGCCCCGAGCACGACCAATGAGGACAAGTTTGCTACTACCCTCGGAGCCCGCCGCCAGGGGATAGCTGGCCGCCAGCAGCAAACTATCACTATCACTGAGGGTGATGAGGCGATCAGCAAGGCCCGACAGGCCAGGAATGTGGTGGTCCATGGCGAGGTGAACCCAGGCTAGGGTGTGGCCCCCGTGGCGCTCCCGGTGCAGATCTGCGATCGCATTTTCCAACCAGTGGCGCAGCAGGGGCGACAGTTCCGGCTCTATAAACTCACTCACGATGCGGGGGAGGGCTCCCTGGGTCATGAGCCAAGCCAGGGCGGTGGCATCCCGAGGGGTGGTGGTCTCAAAGGTAAGAGAGCCGGTATCGACATGGATGCCCAGAGCCATGACGTTCGCCTGGGCCACGGTGAGGGTCGCCCCCTGGGCCTGCAATTGCTCCACCACCAGGGTGGTAGCGGCCCCCACGGCTTCCACATGGCGCTCAGTGGCGGGGATATCGCCCTCACCTCCGGGATGGTGATCGTAAAGTGCGATCGCGCCCCCTCGCTTCACCACCCCATCGATCCAGTCCGCGACGGAGCCCAACCGCTCCCGCCGCTGGGTATCCACCACTGTGATTCGTCCCACCTGCTCCAAGGGCACCGCCCGTCGCTCGATCAGGGCATATTCGTCCCGGTGAAAGGCGAGAAAGGTTTGCACGGTGGGATGGCAGCCCCCTGCCAGAACAATCCGAGTTCCGGGCTGGAGCAGAGTAATGCCCACCGCTGCCCCCAGGGTGTCAAAATCCGCCGTCGTATGGCACAGAACCAGATCCAACCCCACCCCCTATTCGGCCCCAATCCGATTGGATTGACATGACCTAAATCATAGGCGGTGAAACCCGTGAGGGCAGTTTGGCGCAAATCTCGGACTTGAGTTTGATCATCCGGGAGGTCATTTTAGACAGCGTAGCGGTGACAGATTTGGAATTTAGGCGGCAAGATCAGTATGGCGAACGTTATCAGACCGTGAGCCTCATTCAAGAGATGGCGGATACCGCCTGGTGGGTGAGGACTGGATGGATGGTTCGGTTGCGGGAGACGGTAGCCCGGTTCGTGACGGCGGTTCCAGAACGGTCTAAGGGAGAATGATGGAGCAATTTAACGGACTAGACCAGGTGCAGTTGCAAGAGGCCATTTCCCTATCTGGGGAGATGAGTAATGCGCTGGAACCCGCCGAATCGGTCTCTGCTAGCACGATGGGCACCATTGTGGAGGTGTTGGAGCCGGGGCAGGCGTTTATCGGTAGGTCAAATGAAAATTGAGGGTCTACGGCTCAAGAATTTCAAGGTATTTCAATCGGTAGAAGTCAAAGACTTGCCTCAGTTCTGTGTTTTTGTTGGCCACAATGGGACGGGCAAGAGTACGATTTTTAGCGTGTTTGAGTTTCTGAAGGAAGCCATGGCCAGCAATGTCAATGCGGCTTTGGGGCGCTTGGGTGGGAGTCGAGGTTTGGCCGAGGTACGTGGCCAAAAGGGGCTAGTGCGTATTGCGTGCCGAGAGTTGGAAAGTTTTTATTTAGGGGATTTGCCGGCAGTGGCGACAGCGATGGAGATGCCGCAACTTGTGAAGCAGCAGGTCAGTAGTAAGTTTCGGATTCCAGATGATCTAAATAATGCTAAGCAGGAATTGAAGAAATTAACTCGAAATCGATATCAGGAGGTGGCTAGTTCACGGGCGATCGCTCCATTTCTGAATCTTGATTTGGATGCGTCTAGGAATTGTTCAAGGAGTTTTTGCCATCTAATATGGGGGATTGATCAAATTTTGGCTATTGAGGTTTGACTAGGAGGAACGGCAGATGCGGATTACTATGTCTTGCCTTTAACTAAACCCCTCAAGCAGCATAGCCACGAATCTCAACCTCAGCACCACTAGCAATAGCTGATTCCGCCCGTTCTAGCAGTTTCCCAGTCACCTAATCGCTGAGGTAGTATTCACCGCAGTTATCACAGACCTCCGCAGGCACACGCTTAAACACGACAATTGCACCTTCTCGTTCTAGTGCGTGACTAGGCTAGCTTGGGTCGTACCTTGTTTGCAGATTACACAGTTCATACGTTTTTCCGAGCCTTGAAGTCAGCTTGCCATAGGTTTTCATCGGGTTCATAGGCGGTTACGACAAATACCGTTTGTGTCTCTGCATCCTTGGCCACCACAGCATGAATCGGGCGTTGACTGACCATACCTAGCATAAGATAACTAGGATAAGGACGGTCATCAGGGTAGGCCGATGCCCAATTCGCCCCATAATGGGGGCGATGTTTGCCCTCCATCCCCCATGACTGAGCGCCCCACCCCCCGCCAAATCCTGGAAACCCTGCTGCCGCCCCTGCGCCTCGCTGCTGGCTATGCTCGCCATATCCAGAACAAAATTGTGGCCCAGCCCGAGAAGGAAAATGCCGCTAATCCCTTTGCTGCTGCGCTAACAGACGCGGATTTATCCATCCAGACCTTTGTGGAGGTGGCCTTGCTGGGGGCCTTTCCCCAAATTCGCTTCTATGGGGAGGAGTATGAAAAGTCCTACAACACCAAATATTTCCGTGCCATTGACCTAGGGGAAATGGGGGACTATCTGGTTACGCTGGACCCCATCGATGGTACCCGCTTTTATATGGATGGCCATCCCAATTATCAAATCATCGTGACGGTGCTGAACCGGGATGACTACGAGGCGGTGCTAGCCATTAATCCCGCCTTTGAGAATTACTACTATGGGCTGCGGGGGCAGGGGACGTTCCAGGGCCAGCTCCATCAGGATTTAGATCAGTGCGATCGCTTGGTCATCCCCCCCGGTAAGCAGGTGTTTCTCGGAACCCTGATGGCGGCGCTGAAGGAAAGTCTGCGCGATCGCTATGAGGTGATTAGTATCGCTGAGGACTATTCCGCCACGGTGGCAGTGCCTACGGTGAATGGCATCCTCAACGGTGGGCTGGCCGGCGTGGTGCTGGCATCGGGTCAGTTTATTGACGGAGCCGCTTTGGCCTTTCTAGCCCGAGAGGCGGGACACCTCGTCACTGCTCTGGATGGATCTCCCCTGCCCCCCCTCTATGAATGCCAAGATTACCGGACGCCCGGTCTGATTGTGGCGGCGACAGCGACGGTGCAGAGAGATCTGGTGGCGGCGTTGGGGGCGCACAGTATCCCTGCTGCCAATGTCGCTGCTGCCAATGTGGCCGCTCCTAGTCAGGCGACGCTGCCCACTCCTGCCCCTGGGCCAGATCGGGACTATGGCGATCGCGCTATTTGGCAGGCGGCAGCGGAACCTTTGGAAAAATGGCCCAGTCCCTCCCCCAATGCCTACACTATTCACCTCGAACATCCTGAGTTCACCGCTCTGTGCCCCCGCTCTGGCTATCCCGACTTTGGCACCATTGTGGTGGACTATCAGCCCCAGGATTGGGTGGTGGAGTTGAAAGCCTTCAAACTCTATGTCAATAGCTTTCGAGACCAGCGCATTAGCCATGAAGCAGTGACAAATGCGATCGCAGATCGTCTCTGGACCGAGCTAGCCCCCATTGGTCTGCGGGTCATTGGAGACTACACCCGCCGGGGAGGCGTCAAGACAGTGATCACCGTCGCCAAGGGAGGCACCCACCACTTTGCCTCTTACCAGCCCAATCTGCTGTAAGTAGATGATTGCCGTCATTATAGGCCCAGCCGCCCCCAGGTTCTTAGGCCCACAATGCCGTCGGCGGTGAGGTTATTGCGGGCTTGGAATTGCTTTACGCCCCAGTCGGTGCCGGGGCCAAAGATGCCGTCCACAGTCACAGAGATGCCGGATCGGGTGAGGGCGCGTTGGACGGCGGCGACATCTTCTCCCTGGAGGTTGGGATAGGTCAGGGAGAGGGTGCGGGCGCTGAGAAGATTGCGGGTCTGGGGGCCGACTACCCCATCTACCAGTAACCCCGCATGGCGCTGGAATTGCTCGACGGCTTGCCGAGTACCGGGGCCGAAGACACCATCCACAGTGACGGTGACGCCTTTGGCGCGGAGCTGTTGCTGGACGGTGGCAACGTCATTGCCTGTCATCAAGGGGGTCGTTAGGCGGAGCACTCTTTGGAGAAGGCGCGATCGCGTTTGCTCCCCCACCAATCCATCTACCGCCAGTCCATTCACCCGCTGAAAACGCTCCACCGCCAGTTTGGTTCCAGGGCCAAACACCCCATCCACTACTACGCCAGCCCCAGACCGGGCCAAAGCGGACTGAATTTCCCGCACATCCGCCCCCTGCATGTAGGGCTCCGTAAGGTAGAGCAGGCGCGGTGGAGTACTTGGCGTAGAAGGGGCAGGTGTAGGGGCAGGCGTGGGGGTTGGGGCAGGCCGGGGCGTAGGCGTAGGAGAGGGGGAAGGAACCGAGGGTGTGCCACTGTTCTGGGCGGATGTAGGCCGAGGATTGGCCCGAATGAAGGCCACATAGGCAATGGCCTGGTCGCTCAGGAGCCGATTTTGGCGATAGGTGCGCGCCCCCGATCGGGCCAGATAGTCCAGCCCCGCTTGACTCAGTCCCAGGTTCGCCGTGCCGGAGAGAAAGACCCGTGCCTCCGACAAGCGGCGACGCAGGAGCCCTTCCTCCACATTGGTCCCAGGATTGCGATAGAGGGTCAGGGCGTATTCCATCTCGGCCCACCGAGTCTCCCGCAGCACCCGAGAAATCGTCTCAAAACCACTGATGCCATAGAAGCCCGCCCCCAAGTTGTAGGCAAAGCTCAGAATCGGCCCCCGTTGCTGGTCATTCAACTGGGACCAAACCGGAATCCGCCGTAGGGGAGGCAAAAAGGACTGCTCCACCTTCCACATCAGCAGATCGTCTGCCTCGGCCTGGGTGAGGCGATCCCCCAGGCGAAAGGGAGATCCGTCCTTACGGCGAGTACTGCCCCACCCAATGGTGTAGGGTGCTCCCCCCGACAGGGGATCGGGATAGGCCGTGAGGCTACAGCCCTCAAATTCTTTGATTAAGGCAATTCCTGATGCCGGGATCCCAGTCATAGCCAGATGCCCTTTGCCTGACGCGCTAATGGTGCTCTATGAGGATACTGAGGGAGAGCCTCGGTCGCATAGGGGGTGACTTGGCCAGACTAGTACTAGCCCTCCCCCTTTCCAAAGGGATAGACCGAAATCCATCTAGTCCGCCTAGAGAGTACTCTTAACCCGAACTTAACCCTTGATTAATAACCTGTTTCCCGTCCTAAATTTTTCAGATGTTAGCGTGGTTTAGGTAGGGATGGTTTGCTGTTATACCTAAGGTAAAGACTATCCATGCATCTGCCCATGGTTGCCCTATTGTTACCTCCTCAGCGTCTATGGCGGAATTGCAAATTGACTCGACCCTAGGAGCCCTGCGGCTCCATAAGTTTGTGGTAGAGGGGAGTTGTTTAGGGCAGGTCGCCTATCAGCAGTTTGAAGCAGATCCGAGTTTGCCAGGAGTCATCCTATACGAGGGGAAAATCCTCATCGGCATGATTTCTCGCCGCCGGTTTCTAGAGGCCATGAGCCGTGCCTATGGGCGAGAACTGTTTTTGCGCCGATCTCTAGCTATGCTCCATAACTTTGTGGGGTCTGAGCTGCTGCAATTATCTGCCGATAGCGCCATTACCGCTGCGGCCCTCCAGGCGGTGGCGCGTCCGCCAGAGTGGCTCTACGAGCCTATTGTGGTAGCTCTGGGCGATTCCCATGCTCTTCTGGATATGCAGGATTTGTTGCAGGCCCAGGCTATTATCTACCAGCTCACAGCGGAGTTGCTCCGCAAGAAAACGCGGGCTGAAATGATGCAGACGGAAAAGATGGCCAGTCTAGGCAAGATGATGGCGGGGGTGGCCCACGAAATTCGCAATCCGGTCAATTTCATTTGGGGCAACCTGAAGTACATTGCGGAATACAGTGCTGATTTAGCGACCTTGATTCAAGCCCATGAGGCCGAGTTGGCGTCTCCCAGCCCCAAGCTGCAACAGCTCAAGAAAAAAATTGACGTGGCCTTTGTGTTGAAAGATCTGCCCAATGTGATCCAGAGCATTGAGACGGGCACCGATCGACTCCGCAACTTGGTGACGAGTTTGCGGATCTTTTCCCGTATGGATGAGGTGCAGCGAGATCTGGCGGATTTGCACCAGAGCCTTGACAGCACGCTGTTGATTTTAGGCAACCGCCTCAAGGAAGGGGTGGTGGTGGAGAAGCAGTACGGCGATCTGCCAGCAGTGGACTGCTATAGCGGCCAGATGGGGCAGGTGTTTATGAATTTAATCAGCAATGCTATTGATGCCCTGATGGAGCACCTGGAGACGTTGCCCCCTGCCCCAGAGCAGTTCCGTAACGGCGGGGAAGATTCTTTCGCAGCTTGGGAGCCCTGTATTTGGCTCATTACTGGGGTGCGTCAGCAGCTCCCGGAGGATGCCCTAGATCCCAGCAGCCACCTTGGCCCTTGGGCAACGGTGCGGATCGTGGACAATGGGCCAGGGATTCCCCTGGAGATTCAGCGGCGGATTTTTGATGATTTCTTTACCACCAAGCCAGCGGGGCAGGGAACGGGGTTGGGATTGCCCATTACTCGCCAGATCGTGATGGAAAAGCATGGGGGACAGATGATTCTGCGGTCGCCCTGTTTTTCGGCCACTGAGACGACGCCCCCCTATGGCACCGAGTTCGAGATTTTGCTGCCTTTGGTGGAGGATGGGGAGGCAGACCTGGCTAATACCAAGGCGGCGGTAGGAAGAACGGATACAGTGGAGAGCGATCGCACTTCCCGAGATCGCGTTCTTACCTATTGACCTTCTGAAAGACTGATTCTATGGCAGCCCCTACAATTCTGGCACTGGATTTTGACGGCGTCCTCTGCGATGGCTTGGTGGAATATTTCCAGACGGCATGGCGAGCCTACTGTCAGGTTTTTCAGCCCGCTGATGACACCCCACCCCCCGGTCTAGCGGCGCGATTCTATCCCCTCCGCCCCGTGATTGAGACGGGCTGGGAAATGCCACTCCTCCTCCATGGCCTCCTCCATGGGGTGGAGGACACCGCTGTCTTGTCTGGTTGGGCCGGGATGGTGCCCGATCTCCTGGCCAATACAGGGCTGGAACCGAGTCGCTTAATGGCAGCGGTGGACGACGTGCGCGATCGCTGGATTCAGACCGATCTGGAGGGCTGGCTGTCTCAGCATCGGTTTTATTCCGGCACGGTGGCTTGGGTGCAACGGGCGATGGCGGCGGGAATTTATCCCGTAATCATTTCCACCAAGGAAGGGCGCTTTATTGCCCAGCTTTTACAGGGGGAGGGTATTGACCTGTCCCCTGAGCAAATTTTGGGCAAGGAGGTAAAGCGGCCTAAGGCGGAAACCCTCAGTCAGCTCCTTCACCATCCCCCCGCCAACGCCAGTGCTCCACCCCAGATCTGGTTTATGGAAGACCGCTACAAAACCCTGGAAAAAGTGATGGCCCAGCCCAGCCTCGACTCGGTCACCCTATTTCTGGCGGACTGGGGCTACAACACGGTGGCGGAACGGGCAGCAGCGGAAAAGTGCGATCGCATCCATTTGCGATCGCTAGCCCAGATTGGTGAAGAGAATTTTTCTACACCGAGAGGGGGGCATCGGCCTTAATGGACCCAAGGGCTCCAGAATAGACTAAGCCCCGCCGGGTATCCAGAGTAATGATGGTACCGTCACGGATGGTTTCTGTGGCATTACTGACCCCGACAATCACCGGAACCCCCAGACGCAGGCCAATCACCGCCGCATGGCCCGTGAGGCTGCTATCCTCCGTAATCACCCCGCCCGCCCGCCGGATGGCATCCACAAAATCTGCGCTGGTACTGGGCACCACCAAAATTTCCCCTGGGTTAAAGTCGCTCACCTCTAGCCCACTGTGGGCCACCCGAGCACGGCCACTCACCGTCGCCTCACCAACGCCTACCCCTCGACCGAGCACGGCGGTAACGATGTCCACCTTCACCAGGTCCGTGGACCCCGAAACCCCTTGCAGCGTGCCCGCCGTCATCACCACCAGATCCCCCTCCCGCAGCAAATGTTTCTCCTGGGCCACATTCATGGCGGCGTGGAAGGTCTGGCTAGTCGAGGGCAAATCCAACACCAGCAGGGGCCGGACACCCCACACCAGTTGCAACTGGCGAGCCACCTCCACATGGGGGGTAACAGCAAGAATGGGAGTCTGGGGGCGAAACTTGGAAACGTTGCGGGCGGTGGACCCGGTTTTGGTCAGAGTCATGATGGCAGCGGCATGGAGTTGGGAGGCAATGCGCCCTACCGCCTGACTGATGGCATTGGGGATAGAACGGGGGGAACCCACCATATCTTCTGCGTTACGGGCTCCCCGCTCTTGCTCAGTGCGGAGGGCGATACGGGCCATGGTAGCGACGGCCTCCACAGGATACTTGCCCACGGCGGTTTCATTGGAGAGCATTACTGCATCAGTACCATCCAGGATGGCATTGGCCACATCGGACACCTCGGCCCTGGTGGGGCGGGGGTTGCTGGCCATGCTATCCAGCATCTGGGTGGCGGTAATAACGGGGATACCCAAGCGGTTAGACGTAGCAATCAGCCGTTTTTGCAAGATCGGCACTTCCTCAGCGGGCAGTTCCACCCCTAGATCCCCTCGGGCCACCATTACCCCATCAGAGAGGGAGAGAATCGCGTCCATCTGCTCAATGGCTTCGTGTTTCTCAATTTTGACAATGACGGGGACTTGCTTGCCTGCGTTGGCAATCAGCTCCTTGATTTCCAGGACATCTTGGGGATTGCGCACAAAGCTCAGGGCTACCCAGTCCACCCCCTGGTTGAGGCCAAACACCAAGTCGGTGCGGTCCTTGTCCGTCATGGCCTTGATGGAGAGGTAAACCCCCGGAAAGTTAACCCCCTTGTTATTGGAGAGGATGCCGCCCACCTCGACCCGGCAGTGGAGTTCTCGCTGCTCACGATCCACTGCCTCAACGGTCATTTCCACCCGTCCATCGTCCAGCAAAATATGAGCCCCTACGGGCACTTCATCAGCGAGGGGATCGTAGGTGACGGAGCTAATGGCTTGGGTTCCGGGCAGGGGCCGACTAGTGAGGATAAAGGTGTCGCCCCGGTTCAGGTGGATGGAGCCGTTCTCGAAACGCCCCAAGCGAATTTTCGGACCCTGGAGGTCTTGCAGAATACCGACGGGCTGGTTGAGTTCAAAGGAGATCTGGCGGATGAGGCGAATGCTGCGCTGGTGGTCTTCGTGGGTGCCGTGGGAAAAGTTCAGCCGCAGAGTAGTGGCCCCAGCTTCAATGAGCGATCGCAACACGTCTGGATCACTGGTCGCAGGACCGATTGTGGCCACAATCTTGGTGCGTCGCAGAGCGGGTTGCAGTTGCATAGGAGTAGGGGGGGGTAACGGAGGGGATTGGACTTGGGACGCTGAACGCAAAGCTGAATTCAGAAGCCTAAATTCAGAGAGAAACTATGAAGAACTGAATTTTATCGGTCTGGAGCAAAACAAGGGCGTAACGACCCGTGCCCCACAATAACTGCCTAGGCGGTTAAACTCCTGAGAGGGTATGTAAAAGCAATTGGGATACTACCACGTTCCCCCTTGCCATTGCGCCTGCGATCGCGACCTATCCAGGGGGAACGCAGCAATATGAGGCACCGTCACAAAACTTTATTGTGCGGTCTTCGTAGCGTATACTACCGGAATTAACAGAATTAGCAGTGAAGGAGCCGTGCGTATGTCGGTGGCAGAAGCGCCTCTGACAATCCCTAGGACCGTACCCTCAGAGTTTTTGAAGACAGAGGGGGGGCTAAGCCCCAATTTACTGATGTTTTTGGGCTCAACTGCCCTGATTTTGACATCAACGGTGGGGTATTTTTGGTGGGGTTGGGCGGATTGGTGTGTTTTCACCATGAATGTGCTTGCCCTGCACCTAGCCGGGACCGTAATTCACGACGCTTCTCATAATGCTGCCCACCGCAACCGGGGAGTCAATGCGGCCCTAGGCCACGGCAGCGCCCTGATCCTGGGATTTTCCTTTCCGGTATTCACACGGGTTCACCTTCAGCATCATGCCCATGTGAATGACCCTGAGAATGATCCCGATCACTTCGTCTCTACGGGCGGCCCGCTGTGGCTAATTGCAGCCCGTTTTTTCTATCACGAGATTTATTTTTTTCGTCGGCGCTTATGGCGCAACTGGGAACTGCTGGAATGGTTCCTAGGACGGTTTGCGGTGGCGGCTCTGGTGTTTACTGCTTGTCAGTTTGACTTCCTGGGCTACATTTTTAATTTTTGGTTTTCCCCCGCCCTGGTGGTGGGCATTGCCCTGGGACTATTTTTCGACTACCTGCCCCATCGCCCCTTTGAGTCCCGCGATCGCTGGACAAATGCGCGGGTCTATCCCAGTGCCATTTTGAACCTGCTGATCATGGGGCAGAACTACCATTTGGTGCATCACCTGTGGCCCTCAATTCCCTGGTACCGCTATAAACCCACCTACGAGGCCATGAAGCCGCTCCTGGATGCCAAAGGATCTCCCCAGAGCTTGGGTATCTTGAATGGGGGCAGAGACTTCTTTGGATTTCTCTACGATCTGGTCCTAGGAATCCGGTTTCACCGTCCCAAAGATCCAGCGGATTCCAAATCTGATCCCAAGGTAATTTCTGACGAAGGAAATCCCACCTGATTGCATTTTTCTGCGAGTTCCTTACACGACTTGGAAGGTTACGGAGAATCGAGCCCGTTGACCGCTGGCTGAGCGGAGTCGTAAGTCTTTCAGACAGACTACGCCAACTCGCAGCGTCTCCCGAAGGGAGAAAGCCAGCCACACCACCGGGTTCTGACCGTTCCCTAGCCCCTCTGGGGCGGCAAAGCCAACGACTCCGTTGCTCCCTAGGGGAGCCGCTAACGCGAACAGGGAACTGGATGTCTGTATGGAGACAACGACGTAGCAGGCTTTTCAGCTTGTTTTAAGACATAACCTTCCAAGTCGTGTTCCTTATGGGATCAAGGCAGAGACTTTCTGGCGGGAAATAGCTCCCTACTTGCCCTGCTCCGCCCTACTGATTATTGGCCGCAATTTGAGTGAGCAGGGGGCCGATGGCTTGCAGGGCGGAGGGTAAGACGGCGACGCTAGCTGCCGCCACGATAATGGTGGTTGCCAAGCGCACTAGCTTGTCTGATGCATTCTCATAGGTATCAAACTTGTAGTCTAATTTTTCAAAGCGCCGCTCAACCTGCTCAAAGCGTTGGTCCACTTGCTCAAAGCGCTGGTCAACTTGCTCAAAGCGCTTATCAACATCGGCTTTGAAGTCTCTCAACTCGTTGAGGACATCTGCGATCGTCGGTTCCTGAGAGGGGCTAGATGTCATCGGAAAACCTACATCCTGTAAGGGCTATGCTAGCAAACCCAACCCCCCCAGCGGTCCTGGATGACATCAGGGGATGGATGGCTTCGGGGTTTCAGGATCCGTTGTGTCCTCAGGGAGGTCGGGAATTACGGGTGATTGGGGAACAACGGGTGACGGCTCTGATTGGGGCGTCAGGATCTCCCCAGGGGGCAGAAAATCTTCGGAGAACTCCTGGAGGATTTCTGGGATGCCTTCACCGCCTGCTTCAACGAGGGGCACATCCGAACTGGTCACCTGATCAAAATTGCTGACTCGAAAAATCAGGCGAAAGCGCTGCCCCATCCGGTCTTGAACATAGTTTTCCAACAGGAAAACCTGTTTGGGAGTGAGAGGTTCATCGCTGTAGACCGCTAAGGTGACTTCCGGGATCTCTGGCCCCCAGCGGGTGTTCATGCTGATCAGGTATACCCGCTGAAAGGTGACAGTCCCCCCGACAAGGGCTTGACGGAGATTTACCTCTAGGCGGTCCTGACGCAGGAGTTCAAAGGTGCCCGCCCCTAGGGGCACCATCAGTAACCCGGTGAGGGCCAGGGTGAGCTGAATGGGGCGTTTGGCCCGGTGGATTGGGGCATAGCCCGCTAACCAAAAGGCCACCATGCAGGCCAGGGTAATGCCTAGGAGGTTTGTGGCGTAGAGTAGCAGGGCTCCCTGAGCCTCTAGCCAACGGCCCTCCGCCAACCACAGTCCCACTACGCACAAGGGCGGCATCAGGGCTACCGCGATCGCAGTTCCCGCCAGGGAGGGAGAGACCTTAGGATCCACCTTGGCCAAGCCACTGATGGCCCCTGCCGCGATCGCAATACCCAGGTCCAGCAGCGTGGGGGAAGATCGGGCGACAATTTCGCTACCGTACTGTTCCAGGCCAAAGGAAAAGCCAATGAAGGTAGCCAATGCGATCGATAATACTGTCCCCACCACCAGAGCCTTGGCCCCCTCCCGGATCAGGATCCGATCCGCATCCAAAATACCAAAGGCAATCCCTCGGATCGGCAGCATCAGGGGGGCAACGATCATGGCCCCAATAATCACAGCGGCACTATTGGAGAGCAGTCCTAGGCTGGCAATGATACAGGAGCCCAGGGTCAGAAAGAAAAAATTTGGGTTTAGGGTAGACTCCTCCACGAGGCTATCCCCCATGGCTTCGAGGGTGGAGACAGAGACCTGTCGCCGTCGAGAGAAGTACTTACGAAGCCGGTAAAACCGTTTCATATTCTAGTGAGTCTGCGTAGGTTGGGTAAAACGAAGGGTCACCTAAAAGCGGTGGGCCATGTTGGGTTTCGCTAGCGCTGCACCCAACCTACAAATTGAGGCTTGAAAGAGCACTAGGATGCCACGACGAAGTTGACGAGCTTACCGGGGACAACAATCACCTTTTTCACTTCCTTGCCGGAAATGTAGCGCTGGGCCACTTCTGATTCACGGGCGTATTGCTCTAGGGCCGCCTTGTCGGAATCCGCTGGGACATCAAGGGTGCCTCGGGTCTTGCCCATGATTTGAATCACCAGGGTAATTTCATCCGCCACCAGGGCAGATGGGTCCAGCTCCGGCCAAGGTTCCCGGTGGATGGAATTGGCATGGCCCAACTGGTGCCACAGTTCCTCCGCCAGGTGGGGGGCAAAGGGGGCCAGCAACTTGACCAGGGTGGTGATGCCCTCTGCATAAACAGGGGAGTCCGTGCATTGAGCATCGGTGAGGGCGTTGCTCAGCTTCATCAACTCCGACACGGCGGTGTTGAACTGGTAGTCGCCCTCGATGTCTTCGCTAACTTCTTTAATGGCGATGTGGATGGCACGGCGCAGGTCTTTTTCCGGTTTGGTCAGGGCTGCTGGGGGCGAACTGCCGTTCGCCCCTACATCTGCCCCTGGGGATGCAATGAACCCGGTGACCAAGCGCCAGACCCGGTTCAGGAAGCGGTATTGTCCCTCCACGTCGGCATCATCCCACTCCAGATCCTTCTCCGGGGGCGCTTTGAACAGGATGAACATGCGGGCGGTGTCGGCCCCGTACTTAGCCAGTACCGCTTCAGGATCCACGCCGTTGTACTTGGACTTGGACATCTTTTCGTAGAAGCCCTCCAGGGGATCCCCGGTGGTGGGATCCTGGGGATCTTCTAGGTTGACCTGGGCGGGGGGGATATATTTCCCGGTTTTGGGATTCTTGTAGGTCAGGGCCTGCACCATGCCCTGGGTCAGCAGGCGGCTGAAGGGTTCGTCAACGTTGAGCAATCCGCGATCGCGCAGCACCTTGGTAAAGAAGCGGGAATACAACAGGTGCAAAATGGCGTGTTCAATCCCCCCCACATACTGATCCACCGGCAACCAGTCATTCACCTTGGCAGAGTCGAAGATTGCCCCTTCATTGCGAGCATCGGCAAACCGCAGGAAATACCAGGAGGAATCAATAAACGTATCCATGGTGTCCGTTTCCCGCTTAGCGGGTTCCCCACAGGAGGGGCAGGGCACGTTGACCCAATGATCCAACTGGGCCAAGGGGGAGGCCCCGCGCCCACTGAACTCCACATCCTGGGGCAGTTCCACTGGCAACTGGTCGTCGGGGACGGGCACTGTGCCACAACTGGGGCAATGCACCACGGGGATGGGCACCCCCCAGTAGCGCTGGCGGGAAATCAGCCAGTCCCGCAGCCGATAGTTGACTTCCCCTTTGCCCTTACCGTTAGTTTCCAGCCATTGAATGGCCGCTGCCACGCTCTGGCCCTCCCCTTTCCCCGCTGGAATCCCGTCCAGGGGGCCAGAGTTGACCATGACCCCCTCACCGGGCCAAGCGGTCACCATCGTATTCCCCTCCAGGGTTTCCCCCTGGGGCTGGACAACCACTTTGATCTCTAGACCAAACTTGCGGGCAAATTCAAAGTCCCGCTGGTCATGGGCAGGCACCGCCATGATCGCCCCGGTGCCGTAGCCCATCAATACATAGTCGGCAATCCAGATGGGAATCTTCGCCCCATTGACAGGATTCACCGCGTAGCTGCCGGTCCACACCCCGGTCTTTTCCTGGGTGTCGTCGGTGCGGTCAATGTCGCTCTTGGCCGCTGCCGCTGCCTGGTAGGCGGTGACCACATCCCTTTGCTCAGGGGTGGTCAGCTTTGCCACTAGGGGATGCTCCGGCGACAGCACCATGAAGGTGGCCCCCCACAGGGTATCGGGGCGGGTGGTGAAGACGGGCAATTCGTCCCCGGCCTCAGTGGTGAACACCACCTGGGCTCCGGTGGATTTGCCGATCCAGTTTTCCTGCATCGTCCGCACCCGCTCTGGCCAGCCGGGGAGTTGGTCTAGGTCTTGCAGCAGTTCTTCGGCATAGGCGGTAATTTTGAGGAACCATTGCCGCAGCAACTTGCGCTCCACCTTGGCCCCAGACCGCCAGGATTTCCCCTCGCTGTCCACCTGTTCGTTGGCCAATACGGTCTGATCGATGGGATCCCAGTTCACCGCCGCTTCTTTCTGGTAGGCCAGCCCCGCCTTCAGGAATTGCAAAAAGCTCCACTGGGTCCATTTGTAATAGTGGGGGGAGCAAGTGGCCACTTCCCGATTCCAGTCGTAGGAGAGGCCCAGTTGTTGCAACTGGGCGCGCATCTGATCAATGTTCTGATAGGTCCATTGGGCGGGGTGGATGCCGCGATCGATGGCGGCATTTTCCGCAGGCAGGCCAAAGGCATCCCAGCCCATGGGATGCAGCACTCGATACCCCTGCATCCGCCGCACCCGCGCAATCACGTCGGTGATCGTATAGTTGCGGACGTGGCCCATGTGCAGGTTCCCGGAAGGGTAGGGAAACATGGACAGGGCATAAAATTTGGGCTTGTCCCTGTCTTCGGGGGTCACATCTAGCCCCTGCTCTGCCCAGACCCGCTGCCATTTTTTCTCGATCGCTGCGGGGTCGTATTTCTGTCCTTCGGGGGCCGCCACGTTTACCACTCCAGATCTGCTGCAAGGTGTCTCTGCATTATGCTGCCATACAAGGTGCGATCGCGATGCTTTGTGGGCGCGATCGACCCACCCCCATCCCCCACCTACCACTTCAGCTACCCCCCCATCTTGTCTAAACACCCCCTTTGGGCAAGATAGACAGCTCACGATCTACCAGCAATTGTAAATTCAACGCTAGACGGGCGTTTCAGCTTCTCCGACAGAAATTAGTCTCCCACTCACAGTGGTTAAAGATCGGAAAATTCACCCGTTAACCACAATTTGACGCTAAGCCTATGCCTATAGTGGATCCAGTTTTAATCCATGATCACATGCTTTCCCGTGTCTGTATCTGTTGATACCGTTTGAATTTATAATTGCTGACGATCTACCTATCTCTTCTCGGTGAAATGCTAGACGGGCTATAATCTGCCTAGTATTCCTATTCGGGTGCTTATATAGACTGGGATCTGCCTATCTCCCTTCAGCTAGAGATTATCGGCTCTTCCGGTCTGGCTATGGACAAAGGGCTACTGAGCAGGGGAAATGGAGAGAGAAATAAACGCTAGAAAGGCGTGAAGTGTTTGATATACAAGGGATTGGCTAGAATTAAAGGGTGAGAGAAAGTCGCCATATATGGGTGAGCGCCATGATCACAGAATCTGACGCGAGGCAATTGACAGAGCTACTGGGTCTTCCTGAGACAAAAGTAGAGGATATGACAATGATAGATGGGGTGGGGCTATTTTTTGTAATTAGCCCCACCCGCCGAGATGCAGAGTGTCCCCGGTGTGGGAAGCGAAGTCGTCATTTGCATGAGAATCATCGGTATAACATTGAGGATTTGCCGTGGAATCAACAGCCCGTAGTGTTGCGAGTCAATCGCCGCCAGTTTTGGTGCCAGGAATGTGGACAAGTGTTTAGCGAAGAACTGGCCTTTGTTAAGAAAAGGCGGTTGTATACGCAGCGGCTAGCGAAGCAGATTGTCGGCCAAGTGTTAGGGAGTAGCATTCACAGTGTGGCGGCTCGGACAGGGCTGAGTGACGAGCAGATTGAGACGATGATAAAGGATGCCGGAAAGGCGTATTTACCCGAGAGCCCAGAACCGATTAGATATCTCGGGATAGACGAGATAGCGGTCGTCAAAGGTCAGGGTAACTATTATGGGGTGCTAGTGAACCTAGAGACGCACCAGCCGATCACCCTTCTACCCTCACGAACACAAGAGGGATTGCGCCAAGTCCTTAGCCAATGGGGACCAGAGGTGCTTGAGGGGATTGAAGGGGTGAGCATAGACCTGTGGAAGCCCTACCAAAGTTTGGTAAAAGAGATGATGCCGAATGCGACCATTGTCGCGGATAGATTCCATGTCACCAAACTCGTCAATGAGGAGTTAGATAACGAACGGAAAGCGGAGAAGAGAGCGGCCAAGAAGATCGCAAAAAAGGCTGAGAGGGAGCGCGTCATAGAGGGTCTTAATGGCAGTAAGTATGCGTTACTAAAGAACGAAGGGAATTTGAATGAGAAACAGAAGAAGAAGCTCATAGAAGTGAGCGAAGTATCCCCTAAATTAGCAACGATGCATCGATTGAAAGAAGAGTTCAGAGAAATCTTTGAATCCTTCGAGAATTGGGCAGAAGGGACGTTAAAGTTACTGGACTGGATGGCGGATTCATCGACATTTTTCAATCAGAGTTGTGGCACGATTAAACGATGGTTTGATGAGGTGACATCATACTTTGAACTGAGAATAACTAATGGGGTTGTGGAGGGAATAAATAACAAGCTTAAGTTGATCAAGAGATTAGGTTATGGCTTTGGCAATTTTGACAATTTCAAGTTAAGAGCTTTGTTGCCGTGGGTATTTCCTTTTGAAACACCATAGCCAGACCGGAAGAGCCAGATTATCTACTCTTCAATAGATAAACACAACTAAAAACGAAGAACCAAAAATAAAGAGAGAAAAGGAATACAATCCATGGACTATATTAGAAAACAAATTGATCAGAGAATAGATTTTTTGCAATCTATGGGTGAAAAGTCAGCCCTAAAACAGCATTTTCAGGCTCGTTTTGAATATATTTTGATTTATCTATTAGGATATCTTTGGAACAAAAACCTTCTCAAACTTCATTATGGAGACAAAGAGTTTATCTTTCAAAGCATAATCAAGCCAACAATTGGAAGCGTTGTCGCAATTTGTCGAAAGCTTGATGTTGACAAGGAAATATTTAAAAGAAGCAAACTAAGCCAAGCGCTAGAAAAATATCCATCCATAAGAAATGAACTATTAGGGCATGGATTTGTGTATGAAGATGCGCCAGAAAAGTTAATTTCTGCTCTTCAAGAGCTATATGACTGCATACTATTCTCGGATTTGTCAATCTTGAAAGAAAATGTTGATCTTGTTTATATCCATTCTTTTGAAAATAGTGTCTATAAAGGAATCTCTTATAAAAGTGATGGGGTGAATTATACATCTTGGAGTTGTCCGATTAATATCGCAGAATTTAAAATTAATAGCTTATATGGAAGTTCAGATGTAAATAGCTATTTTCGCCTCTCTCCTTTCATTGAAGTTAATTCATACGGACGTGAGTTATTCTTCTTTAACAGTATAGATGAAAAGTTGCTTGGAAAAGTAAAATACAACCAGTTACTAGAGACTGGCATAACTTATAAGGAATGGGATGAACTTTGTGAGCTAGATGTAACTAATGATGGAATTAAGATTAAAAGTCACAATGGAACTATTCGTAACGCTTATGAAAATAACTACAAGAAATACATTGATATTGGCATAAAGAACAAGATAAGGAGTTTCCTTATCAAAAACAAATCATCTGTTAGTGCAACTGTTTGGGGACATGGTGGCGTTGGCAAAACAGCAACTATTCAGAGTCTTTGTGAAGATCTTGCAAATGACGAAAGAAAAGTTTTTGATTATATAGTCTTTCTTTCCGCAAAAGACAGGAGATATGATTATTATACAGGAAAAATTGAGGATATCAGTAATAAGATATCAACTTTTTCTGAGCTTATTAAGGGCGCGAATACTGTTCTGTTTAACAGAGAAAATGACGATAAAAATCCGATTATAAACATAGAGGGGAAAAGGATTCTATTGGTAATAGATGACTTCGAGACTTTCCCAAAGGAAGAAAAAGATAAAATAGAGGAGTTTATTTCCGAGCTTAACACTAATCATCATAAGGTAATTATTACAACAAGAGCAGCCAATATCAATATTGGGCAAGAGTATCAGACTAACGAACTTACCGAAGAGGAAACAAAAAGATTTCTGCTAACTGTTATTCAAAATGAAGAGATCGGAAATGAAATAGTTATTAGAAGAAATCTGGAAGCTCCTGACAGTTCTCATAAAGTGTTTGAGATAACTAGTGGTCGACCTTTGTTTATTTTTCAATTCGCTTTTATCCTCGCTCAAAAAGGATTAGGAGATGCGCTTAACTTTAAAATCAAAGAAGGAGATACAGCAATCAAGTTCTTGTTTGGCAGAATATATGATTATCTATCAGCTAAGGCAAAAGATTTATTTGTTGTTTTAAGTCTGCTTGTAACCCAAGAGGACTTAAGTAACGTAATAGAGAAAGCTCAATACATCCTAAATCTTGAGCATGAGTCTGATATATTCAATTCTGCCGTCAATGAATTAGTTAAGCTAAAGATAATCAAGCTTGATGATGAGCGTAGATTTTTTGAAATATACTCGAAAGAAATATTTCAAATTATGAGTGATTATTTTGAAGGTCGAACCAGAGCATTTAAAGGCCATTGTATCCAAAGGTTAAAGCAAGTTAATAGAGATAAAACTCTCGATGTAGAACACTCTTTACTACTGACTGCGAATGCAAATCGCTTGGCAAAAAATGAAATTGAAGTAATAGATAGCTACAAGCAGATTATTAATCGTGCCTCAAGCCCACTAGAAATTAAGTTGACTGCAATTTTAAATTTAGCTGCATACCTTGTGGATAGAGGAAAGAAAGACGTTGCTTTAAAGTATTTAGATGACTACAGCTATCAGTTCAACAAGGATGCTAGCAGAGGTTCTAATGAAAAAAATTTCTATGCTACATTTACAAAAATGTGGGCAACTTATTATTGGGCTAACGGAACTAGAGAGCAGAAAGAAAAGGCTGTTGAAAGTTTAATTGCCTATGCTGCATCAGGTTTTGATTACAATGAAGATATAGACTTAGAGCTTTCTGGAATGTTTCTTCAGTATCGTTCCATTTTAGTGATTTCGGATTGGCAAGATTTGAAAGAAAAGCGCAATTACAACGAGATATCAAGTGCTGATTTCAAGCATATTCGTGAAAAACAAAAACAGATGTGCAAGGATATTCATGATAAACAAGGAATAATTTTATACAATAAAATCACATCCAGAAAGCTTGACGATATATCGTCAGGGGCAAGACAAAACGTAATTGCTGGTCTTTACAACTTTTTGGAAGTGCTTGTGCGATTAAGGAAGTTTGAGCTGGTCGTAAAAATTTGTGACTATGTTCTATTCTGTGCTCCACAAAGCTTTCACTTACAGTTTAAAAAGAAGCAGGATTGGGTGAAAACCTTACTGGATAAGGATGTATCTCCCTACATATACAATTCTGGCAAGCCTAGTGATCGAGGAACGCTCACTGAACTCGGCAAGAAGCTAAGTGATGCTTTTGATAAGAAGAAAAAATAATAAATTATTATTTTAGTAGCAGAGGGTCGTAGGGTGGGCAATGCCTAGGGCGTTTACTTTGTGGAAATTTTGCTGCTGAAATTCATGCACATTCTGAATCAAGTCCAAGGTTCGTAATGCTTACACAGTGAGAGTTACGTCGAGATGATGAAAACCTGATCATGAATTGTGCATGAACTCAAAAAGAGTCCCAAAATGAACAGCCCAGGCAATGCCCACCGCTCAAACTTCCAACTCCCTCCACGAAAACTTAACATCCCCATATTCTTCACCTCACATTCTCCAAAGGCATATCGGCTTTGATGGTAGTCATGGCATAACGGAAACGTCGTACATTCTCCGGCTAAGTGATGGTGGGCAATGCCCACCCTACAAAGAGCTAGGAAACTTTGGTGACTCACAATACACGAGAGTTTGAGCGAGTTGAGGGTTTACAGATTCAGGATTGGGAGGTTGAAGAGTGAGTAATACTTTAGATAGCTGGATTGATACTCTTTAATCGGCTCGCCAAACGGCGTAGGCGAGGGCTTCATAGATGTCAGCGGATTCGAGGTAGGGGTAGGCCGTGAGCACATCGTCGATGGAATGGCCGCTAGCAACTAGCCCCACCAGGGTACCGACGGTGATCCACAGCCCTCGGATACAGGGTTTTTCACCCATGATTTCGGGGTTCAAGGTGATTCGGGTCAGCGGTTTCATGGTTGACGCAGGAAATCTACGAACTGTGAAATTACAATATAGGCATAATTGAAGAGCGAGTGAGTCAGATGAGCCCAATTTTACTGCGGATGATGAGTGACTTGAAATTGCTCAGTCTGGAGGAGCAGTGGAAATTACTCAGTCACTTGATCAATCAACTTCGCGCTGGTAGTGCGCAGGTGCCTCCCATGAAAGCGGGGACAAAAGCTGATGTTCAGGCTTTAGAGGTTGATGGGATCTTGCAAGCGACTCAAGGCTGTTGGGGAAATGCCAGCGTTGACCAGATTGATGCTACCCTGAACCACCAGCGACAGTTTGATTGGGATATTTAGGATGTTGGTCAATGAAATTCCTCTTTGATACCAACATTTTGATCTATCACTTCAACAATCAACTTACAGATCTGGGCACTTCCCTTCTGCGAGAAGGTATTGCAGGCGAAGGGGCTTATTCTGTGATTACTCATATTGAAGTGTTGGGCTATCAACAGTCTGATGCAAGGGAAGGCCAAGCAAGGCAGTTGCTCAGCCACTTGATAGAACTGCCGCTGACTTCAGCGATCTCTGAACGCACAATTTCAATTCGCAAACAGTTCAACATCAAAGTTCCTGATGCTGTGATTGCTGCGACTGCCCTCGAATACTCATTGCAACTGGTCAGCCGTAATGAGGTTGATTTCGCCAAAGTAAAGGGGTTAAGTTTGGTCAATCCTTTTGACTGATAGGCCGAAGGTTTTGCAATTTCTCAAAAAGTGCTGATAGCCCCCGATCTATAGCTTGGGCTTCAGTCGTAGGGTGGGCAATGCCCACCGCTCAAACCCGCTCCCCTACTTCCAAGCCCCTCCCCAAATCCCCAAAAGGCATATTGGCTTTGAGGGTAGCCATGGCATGGCGTAAACATCGTACATTCTCCGGCCCAGGGATGCTGGGCAATGCCCACCCTACAAAGAGCTAGGAAACTAGCCCCTGCTCTGCCCAGGCCCATAGAGCAAGCCCGAAAAAATAAAGCGGCCATCAATCTTCTAGATTCATGGCTGGGTGAAACTGAGGATGCGTTGGAACATCAGCAAGCTTGGGACTTTTTGAAAACGGCTCTAGATAAAGATCGATTGTCTGATCGTCCCTTATTCCCATGAGTCGTCTGATTTTGCTGGATTCTGGTCCCCTGGGAATGGTCACAAATCCAAAAGCCATAGGTATTCCTCTCGATTGTCAATTATGGCTAAAATCCCTCTTGCGACGTGGAGAAAGGGTGGTCATTCCCGAAATTTCAGATTACGAAGTTCGCCGCGAACTGCTCCGACGCCCCGCCCCCTAGCGGAAAAACCTTTGCCCAGCTCAATGAGGTGGTGGAAAGCCGCTACCGATTCCAGGTCCAGCGTCGCCAAGTAGAGTATATCCCTCTTACAGACTGGGTTTCCCCCTTCCAGTCCGTCACCCTGACCCATGGCTGGCTCAATAACACCGTGGTTTTCCTAGCCATCGGTGAGGGCACCGCAACTGCGATCGCGCCTAAACCTAGCTGCCCCCTAAATACCCGGTCTCTATTCCAACTGGCGACATCCGCCGCCCCCCAACCCAACAATGGGCACTTTTACCTCAACCTAGATGCTTTGGCCCAGGGGGATGACAATCTCTTTTTACCCGCATTCCCCCCCGAAACCCAGGGAATGCTTCAAGCTCTCCAGGGCATTGGCGTCACCACTACGATCCTGGATGAACGCCGCCTCCGCTACGACCTCTTCGTCGCCCTAAAACGCGGCAATCGCCCCGGCCCGCTCCCCCCGTTGCTCCCCCCGAGGAGGAGGAGATATCAAATAACGTGGGATAGCCGTCTCGTCTGTCCACGGTCAGGCAAGATGCCTGACCCACAAGAATTGCACATTAAAGGCTCCGGGTTCCCAAGGAAATCGCTGATAATGTTGCGAAATGACTCGTCTTTACACTGAAAAACCGAAGAGAAGAGAGGTCTACTCTACACAATGACCGTATGTCTTCGTAGATGCAATTGCTCAGTGATTGCGGGTATTCGGGAGCCGAAATTGCTCTAGAGCCATAGTTCTTCACAGAAGTCTCCGAGGAAATTCCTCTTCGACTCGGTCAGCGGTCTGACCCGAAGACAGCAGAGCAACCTCTCAGTTTTCCCTCTGAGCTGGGATAAACCTAATATCCTGCCGCCAAACGCCTGTAAATGTTTACTTTTCTTCGGAGAGAATTACGCGATCGCGGATATTCCCCCTCAGACAGTGCTCGAAATTCCGTCTTACTTAGGAAAGCTTCACTCGAAAGAAAGTCTTGATATCAATTATATTTAGAAATATAAAAACAATGAAAATGTTGTTTATTTCTAAATAAATTAAAGGCTTTCAAGGTTTTCATTGGCGGCCATCGTCATGAAAATTTAGTGTGTTCAAAGATCCGTATTCATTCGGTATTTATTAACTAGCCAAGATTTCAATAATGACAGTGTTCAAAGAAATAGCCCCATTCCAAGGAAACTCCTATGACTCTAGATGCCAACGAATTTTTAGCCCGAATGACCAAGCGCACCGGCTTCTCGGAGGCAGATAAAAGTCTGCTGAAGAACAACGCCGACTGGGGACTCACTATTGCTCCAGACATGGCAGATGCCTTCTATGCGTACCTGGGTAGGGATGAAGAAATGGATGCCATCCTCAACGCCACCGAGGGGCGCGTTCACCGCCTGCGCGAAACCTTTGTCCAGTGGTTTTATGAGATGTTCACTGGCATGGATGAGTGGGGTACGGACTACGCCGATCGCCGCTGGCGTATTGGCCTTATCCACGTCAAGGTCGGCATTGGCCCCCAGCATGTGGTGCCCGCGATGGCCACAGTCATGGCAGAGGTGGGCAAGCGCCTCAAGGCTGATGGGAAAGCTGATAATCTGCGAGATGCCCTCAGCCGCAGTTGCATGGTGGATCTCGCCTTCATCGAGCAGGCATATATCGAAGTCACCGCCACCGCCGTACTGAAGGAAACGGGTTGGACCGAAGGACTCTTCCGCCGCCTCATTGCCACTGGGGCCGCCACAATGGCCTAGCACCAGGGACGGAAGTTTCCCCACTCTTCTCAGCTCAAGCCTCTGGCTTGCAACGAAATAGAAGCCTACACGACTCCATAACTTCTAGGCTTGCTGCCAGGAAGACCTAGAGCGATCCTGCATGAGCCTTGAGTAAGCCTCTTGCTCCATGGGTTACGCTTCGCTTCACCCACGCTACGAAGGTCTTCAGAAATCAAATGGGATTGCTATAGATGCCCCAGTATGCATCCCCCAATTTCTGAATCAATAGCTGGGCTGGATTTCTGTTCGTCACGTTTCTATCGATTTCCGCTCACGTTTCTCTCGCTTTCCGCTTAATTTTAAGGACTTCCAAGGACTTCACCATGGCTATCAACGTCGAAAAACTCAACGCCGTTCTGCAAAACTTTGTCACGGGCACCACCGATGTCCAAGGGGCAGCCCTAGTCACCCCCGATGGCCTGCCCCTAGCCGCCACTCTTCCAGGCGGTATGGATGAAGAGCGGGTGTCGGCTATGTCCGCCGCTATGCTCTCCCTGGGAGAACGCATTGGTTCAGAACTGGGCCGGGGCGGCATCGAGCGCATCTTTGTCGAAGGGGATAAAGGCTACGGTATTCTCACCAGTTGCAGTGAAGATGCGGTCTTTGTTGTCCTCGCAGATAAAGCCGCCAAGCAGGGGGTGGTGATGTTAGAAATTAAGCGCGCTGTGGCGGAACTCAAACTCTTGTTGGTTTAAATCCCTAGGAGGCTCGTCCATCATGATGCTTCTGAATTTGAGGTAAGCCGCGATGGAAATTATGCGCTTAGTCGTGACTGGGCCTGTGGGGGCAGGCAAGTCTACCTTCATCCGGTCCGTGAGTGAAATTGAGGTGGTGGACACCGATCGCCGAGCTACAGATGAGGTGGCGGATTTGAAGCACAAAACCACCGTCGCCCTGGATTTTGGTCGTCTTCAGTTTGGTCCCAATTCAGCCCTGCACCTCTACGGCACCCCTGGTCAGGCTCGGTTTGATTTCATGTGGGACATCCTTATTCGTCGAGCCCATGCCTACATCATGTTGGTGGCGGCTCACCGCCCCCATGAGTTTCGCTATGCCCGCCGCATTCTGACCTTCATGGAGCAGCGATCGCAGGCTCCCCTGATCCTGGGGTTAACCCACTGTGATCAGCCAGGAGCCTGGTCTGAAGACAATCTATTGTTGGCGCTGGGCTATATCCAGGGCCGCTCTCGGCCCCCGGTGGTGCAGGTGAATGCCACCCAACAGCAGTCCGTTGGCCAAGCCATCGTTGCTCTCGTGCAGCACTACATGGCTCAGCAGGCTTGCCTCACTCGGTAGGTCAGGGACAATCGGGGGATCTGCCCCCATTTTCGTTACATCAATGGACAAGAGCGATCATGGCTATCACCGGACACCTGGCGGAGTTTTCTCTCGCCGAGATCTTTCAGTTTCTTGACCAAGGCCACAAAACGGGCCTACTCACCATCACCCCCCTGCCGGAGCCCACCGATCCTCGGCTGCCGCGATCGCACTATGTCTGGTTTCAGCAGGGTCGGGTTGTGGCAGCGGCCCACCGCTCCGATGGCCGAGGGCTGGCAAACCTAATCTGTCAACGGGGTTGGCTGGGGGATCGGGCCGCTGGGCGGCTGGCCCAAACCTGTGGCCCTCAGCATCCCCTAGGGCTGCACCTCAAGACTCAGGGAATACTGGACTCAGAGCAGATCAAGCTACTGTTCTATGTCCAGGTGATGCGCCAGGTTTGTGCCCTGTTTGCCCAGGCTGATGGCTGGTTCCACTTCGATGGTCAGCAAACGGTTCCTATGGCAGAGATGACCGGGTTGAATGCCCCCGCCACCGATGTCACCTTGGCGGGGTTACGGGCCCTGCGGGATTGGCAGGCTTTGGAGGACAAACTCCCCGATCCCGCTTCTGCTCTGTTGGCCCTGACCCCCACTAAACCCAATCTCAAGCTCAATGCCTTGGAATGGCAGATCTGGGAATATACCCAGGGAGATATTTCCCTGAGTGCGATCGCAGCGCAATTAAACTGTACTGTCCGGCAATTACAACAGGCGGCTTTTCGTTTAATTGTGGTGGGTTTGGTGGAGGAGATGCCCCTACTCCCCATGACCATCCCACCCTCAACTCCCATAGAGGAAAGTCCCCCTGCCTACCCAGTTGAACTTGCCACGACTCCCGCCGCCGCCATCGCCAACCATTCTCAAGTCAGTCACTCCTTCTTGCAAAACCTCATGGGCTTCTTGACAAAGCACTAGTACTGGGCGGCGGAAGTAGCCCTCCCATCGTCGCGCAAGCGTCTCGCTTTCCGCTAGACTCACGGCGGTTAAAACCGCTGCTATACAAACAAAGTCGGCCTTTGCCGACTAAACTAACCCGCGTTAGCAAAGCGGTTCTAGGTCTACCAGCTCTAGTGCCAACTCCTCTGCCAGAGCAAAGATAATCTTACTCAAATAGATCCAGGTCAGTCACGGCTCCGCGACTGCTGGTGGATACCAGCTTGGCGAACTTGCCCAGAATGCCTCGGGTGTAGTTGGGGGGCTTGGGCGTCCAGGCGGCGCGGCGGCGGGCCAACTCTTCCTCGGGCACATTCAACTGGAGCAGATTGTGCTCCGCATCAATGGTGATAGCGTCACCTTCCTCCACTAGGGCGATGGTGCCCCCCACGGCGGCTTCCGGGGCGACGTGGCCCACCACCATGCCGTAGGTGCCGCCGGAGAAGCGGCCATCGGTGATGAGTCCGACGGAATCCCCTAGCCCCGCGCCGATGATGGCGGAGGTGGGGGCCAGCATTTCCCGCATTCCAGGACCACCCTTGGGGCCTTCGTAGCGCACGACGACGACATCTCCGGCCTGGATTTTCTTGTCTAGGATGGCCTTCAGGCAGTCTTCTTCGGACTCAAAGACGCGGGCGGGGCCGGTGATCTGGCGCTTTTTAATACCCGTCAGTTTGGCGACGGAGCCTTCTTCCGCCAGGTTGCCCTTGAGGATGCCGAGGTGACCTTGGGGATAGAGGGGGGTGTCAAAGGGGCGAATCACGTCCTGATCGGCGCGGGGCTCAGCGGGAATATCCGTCAGCAGCTCCGCTACGGTTTGCCCGGTGATGGTGAGGGCGTCGCCGTGGAGGAGGCCGCGATCTAGCAACATTTTCATCACCTGGGGGACGCCTCCGGCTTGGTGGAAGTCGGTGGCCACGTAGCGCCCGGAGGGCTTCAAATCACAGAGGACGGGGACTCGGCGGCGAATGGTTTCAAAGTCGTCGATGACCAATTCCACGCCGATGGCATGGGCGATCGCGAGGAGGTGCAGGACGGAATTGGTGGACCCGCCGACGGCCATAATCACCGCGATCGCATTTTCAAAGGCTTGGCGGGTGAGGATTTGGCTGGGCAGAATTTGCTGGCGAATGGCATTCACCAGGGTTGCCGCCGACTTTTCTGCACTGTCTGCCTTCTCGGCATCCTCTGCCGCCATGGTGGAGGAATACATCAAACTCATGCCCATGGCTTCAAAGGCGGAGGACATGGTGTTGGCGGTAAACATGCCACCGCAGGATCCTGCACCGGGGCAGGCATTGCGCTCCACCGCCAGCAGATTTTCCTCACTCAGTTTGCCCGCACTGTATTCCCCCACGGCCTCAAAGGCGCTGACCACAGTTAAGTCCTTGCCGTCGTGGTGTCCCGGCTTAATAGTGCCGCCGTAGACAAAGATAGCGGGGATGTTTATGCGAGCGATGGCGATCATCGCCCCCGGCATGTTTTTATCACAGCCACCAATAGCAATCACACCGTCCATGCTCTGGCCATTACAGACGGTTTCAATGGAGTCGGCAATCACCTCCCGCGAGACCAGGGAATATTTCATCCCTTCTGTGCCCATGGAGATGCCGTCGCTGATGGTGATGGTACCGAACATCTGAGGCATGGCCCCGGCTTGGCGAATCCCCGCCTCTGCCCGTTTCGCTAGCGTATCTAGCCCCATGTTGCAGGGGGTAATGGTGCTGTAGCCGTTGGCGACACCGACGATGGGTTTGCTGAAGTCGTTGTCGCCGAAGCCCACGGCCCTTAGCATGGCGCGGTTGGGGGTGCGCTGGACTCCTTGGGTGACGACTTGGCTTCTACGGTTGTCCGGCATGGTAGTTCGTTTGCAATATCACTGAGGTCTTCCTATCCTACCGAAATCGCGGCCCGTAAATTCCCCTGACACCCTTGGAGCCGTTGCGCCGCCGCCACCGCATCCAGATCGCACCAGTGCATCAGCAGGGCTAATTTCACCCGCTGCCCGCTGGCGTCGAGGAGGGCGGTGGCTTGGTCCCGGTCTAGCTCGGTTAAATCGCAGAGCATTCGCACTGCGCGATCGCGCAGTTTGCTATTGGTCACCGCCACATCCACCATGCGATTGCCGTAGACCTTGCCCAACTGCACCATTACCCCGGTGGAGAGGATATTGAGGGCCATCTTGGTGACGGTGCCCGCCTTGAGTCGGGTGGAGCCCGCCAAAATTTCCGGTCCGACCACCAAGCGAATATCCACGTCGTAGTCCGTGGGAAACTGGGCCGCTGGCACACAGGCCATAAAGATCGTCGTCGCCCCCCGCGATCGCGCCGCCTGCAAGGCTCCATGAACGTAGGGTGTCGTACCCCCGGCGGTGATACCCACCACCACATCGGTGGCCCCCACGCCATGGTCGGCCATCGCCGCCGCCCCATCCTCAGCAATGTCTTCTAGCCCCTCCGAACTCCGCACCAAGGCCGCTGCTCCCCCGGCCAAAATCCCCTGAACCAGCTCCGGCGGCGTACAAAATGTGGGGGGACATTCCGCCGCATCCAGCACCCCCAGCCGACCGCTGGTGCCCGCGCCAATGTAGAACAACCGTCCCCCCTGCCCCAGGGCAGCGGCGGTGCGGGTAATGGCCTCCGCCAGAGCCTCCCGTGCCGTTGCGATCGCGCTGAGGGTCTGCTGATCTTCCCGGTTGAACAGGTCCACCAGCTCCAGGGGGGAAAGCTGATCCAAGGTTTGGCTGGCGGGGTTGGGTTGCTCGGTGAGGAGATGGCCGCGATTGGTGGGCATGGGGGCTACAACAATCCTTCTAGGCGTTGGCGGATATCGTCCAGTTCCGATTGGGAAAATTCTGGGGGCGTATCCTCCTTGGGGCGGGGTCGCTCCCCTGGTTTCCGATCGGGATCCCAGTCCAGGTTGTCTAAGGTGGCTTCTGGCGGGGTGACCAGGGTACCGGAGGGCACCAGCTTGCAGGCAAAGCCTGCGCCTTGGCAAAATTCCTCTACCTCTTCATCTTCAATGGATTCCACGGTGGGGGAAGGGAAGTCCTGGGCCTCTAGCATCAGGCCAAAGCGAATGGCGTCGTCTTCACTCTCAAACATCAGCACCGTGTTGCGCCCCTGGGCGCTGAGGGAGTGAATGCCCTCGTTGTCTGTACCTGCGTTGAATAACAGTATGTATACCCGCATCCCTCTGCCTGTTGAACTGCCTGTGAAGCTAACTAGTACCGCAGGGCGTAAATCAGCCTACTATCGTCGTACCAGCCCAACATTTTCCGGTCCCCTCGCCCCCTGGGAGAGGGCTAGGGTGAGGGGCCGAGTGTGCCACGATGGAACGGCCAGGGTATTGACGCCGCAGAGTACTAGTGGAATTAATACTGTGGAACTGAATGGGCGCTGACGGACGATTACCCATGGATTTTCGTCGCTAGCCGCCGCCAGTGTGCCACCAGTATGTGAGTATTTTATGGGTTGCTTGACCATTCCCGATTATTCCTAGGGAATCGGGGGTGTCGGGAACCAATTCATCGATTAAACTACTGCCGTCAGGTCAACTACGGCAGCGGGACACGCGATCGCAAGTTGGGCTAGGGGAACCATTTCCAAAATGCCTGACTCTAGAGGATAGCGGCGGGGGCCAGGGGAAGCGGGAAGGGAAGCATGACCAACGCACCGAATGGGTCAGGGCCGGAATCAGAACCAGAATCCGGGCCAGAGGCACAACCGGAATCCGGGCCAGAATCCGGGCCGGAACTGGAACCGGGGTCAGAGCCCCAGGGACGTTGTTCTTGGCGACGCCTTGTCCTGGGGGCGGGCGCGATCGCAATTTTAGTCGGCGCGGGTAGCACCTGGGCGGGATGGATTTTTGTCCGAGGGCGGCTGACACCCTGGGCCACAGCGGCCCTGAGCCAAACCTTGCAGCGCCCGGTGGAGCTGGGGGATGTGGAGCGTTTTTCCCCGCTGGGGGTAAGGTTTGGCCCCTCGGCAGTCCCAGCGACAGCGACGGACCCAGACACACTCCATGTGGAGGCGATTGAGGTGCGGTTTAACCCCCTGCACCTGTGGCGGCGGCGGTTTCGCCCCCAGATCGCCCTCCAAAATGTGCAACTTTACGTGGAGCAGGATGAGACGGGGCAATGGCTGAATTTGGACTTGGACCTGCCGGAGCGGGATCCAGATCAGGATCCGTTCATTCAGGTCAACCCCACCATTCGCCTAGAAAATGCCACGGTTATGGCACGGCCCCACGCGGTGCCCGACCAGCCCCGGCCCACCACCCTCGTGTTCGAAGAGGTGCGGGGGTCACTCACCCTGACCCAGCGGCGCAATATTCCCGATCCGCGATCGCAGAATCAGCCCCAGGACATCGTAGATGCCCAGCAGATTCAGTTCCAACTCACAGCGGCCTCAGAAGCCGCTGGTCAGGCCCAGGTCCAGGGAGATCTGCTGCAATTCCTAGACCCCCCGGATGCGCCAGAAACCTTGGCAGACTGGGTGATGGGCACCTTAGCAGTGGAACTCCAGGGGGTAAACCTGGCCGCGATCGCTCCCGGCCTCCTCGCCACCTCATCCCCCTCCCGATCCCTGCCCCTGACGGTGACCGGAGGGCAGGTAAACGGGGCCATTGAACTGGAACTCACCCCCAGGGAACCCCTCCGCATCACGGGATCGGCCCGTCTCCAGGCGGGCTCGATCGACCTGGATGCCCTAGAGCAGCCTGTGGAAAAGGTATCGGCCCAATTCCGGTTCCAGGGGAATCGGATGGCGGTGGAAAATGCCACCGCCCAATACGGCGTCCTGACGGCAAAGGCGGGGGGACTGATTGACTCACGCAACGGCTACGACCTGAAGGGAGAAATTGAGCCCTTTGACCTGGCGGAAGCGGTGGATTTGCTGCCCCTTGACCAGCCGCTGTCGGCGGCGGGCACCTTCCGAGCTGAAGCCGCCCTGACCGGCCCCCTAGCCGAACCGGCCTTAACGGGGCGACTGGTGTCGGTGGACACCGTCACCCTAGACCGGGTAGCCTTTAGCCAGATTGAAGCGGAGATCGCCTACACCCATCCCGAACTCACCCTGACTCAGCTCAATCTGGAGCCCTTGGCGGGGGGCCGTCTCACGGGGACAGGGCGCTACACCCTGGCGGATCCCCGTGAGCTGAGTTTGCAACTGGTGGGCACCGCCCTGCCCGCCGATGCTATTGGCCGCAGCTATGGCCTCCCCGACACCATCACCCTGGGAGTTCTGGCCCTAGAGGCCGACATCTCCGGCCCCTTGGATGACCTAACCGGGGTGATCTCCTGGCAGGCTCCCGATGGCACCTACCCCACCCGAGGGGTAGCGGAGATTCAGAACAGCGTCCTTACCCTGCGGGAATCCCTGGTCCAGGTGGCGGGGGGTACCGTCGCCGCCACGGGGACTCTGGCGGCGGGGGCTTGGAACGCCAATCTTGTCGCCCAGGGCATTCAACTGGGGGGCTTTAACGATCGCCTGGGGGATGCCCTAGCCAGCGGTACCGCCCAATTGTCAGGCACTCTGGATAACCTCACCCTGGCGGGAATTCGCGGCAGTGGGGATCTGACATCTGCGATCGCAGGAGGCACCCTCGCCAGCCAATTCACCCTCGCCAATGGAGCCTGGAATGCCGCCGTCCAGGGACAGGGACTCAACATCGCCCAATTTGCCCCCAACGCCCCCGTCGGTGCCCTCAGCACCAACGCCCAGTTCAGCGGTTCCGTCACCTCCTTCGCCCTAGACACGATTCGGGGCAGCGGCGATCTGGCTGCCGCTGTCGCCGGGGGCAACGTGGTCAGCCAATTCACCCTCGCCAATGGAACCTGGACCGCCAATGGTCAGGGCCAGAATCTACAACTGGCCCAGTTCTCCCGCGACCTGCGCGGCTTAGGGGCAGCCACCTTCCAACTCACGGGCAACCTCGACAACCTCACCGCCGAAGGCATTCGCGGCCAAGCCCAACTCACCCTCAGCGAAGGACTCGCCACCCTGGCCCGCCTGCGGCCCCAGGGACAGCAGCAATCTCCCCTCACCGCCGCCGTCGCCTGGGATGGCCGCATTCTACGGATTGATCAGGCCGAGGGATCTGGACTCGTGGCGCGGGGCACAATCCAACCTCGCTTTACCGGGCCGGGAGCCCCCGCCATCGGCAATATCGATCTGGCCATCCAGGCCCGAGACTACGCCCTGGCTACCCTGCCCTTGCCCTTCTCCAGGGTGGTTGCCCTCGATGGACAAGCCACCTTTGACGGTCGCCTGAGAGGCACCCCAGCGGATCTGAACCTAGTGGGCACAGTTGCCTTGGCCGACCTGGCGGTGAATGAACTCGCCTTTGAACCCCTGATGACCGGGGATGTGCGCTTCTCTAGTCGAGATGGCTTAGCCCTAGCCGTAACGGGTCAACAGGACCAGATTGTGGCCAACTACGGCATCCGTAGCCGCCAAGCAGATTTCCGCATCCAAGCCGGGGATGCCGTAGCGGTGGGTAATACCGAGGGCGACTTCCTCCAGGCCCGCCTGTACAATTTCCCCCTCTCCCTGCTGGGACTGCCCCCCGCCGAGGCCGCCCAGTACGGCACCCTGCGCGGAAACGTAACCTTTGCCAACGCCACCGTTAACCTCCGAAACCTGTCCACCGTAGGCCAATTTGACGTGGCCGACGTGGGCCTAGGCTACATCAGCGTAGATCGCGTGTTTGGTGGCTTTACCTACGGCAACGGAGTCATTACCCTGTCCAGTGGCGAGATTCGCATGGTAGATCGCGCTTCAGACGACGAGATTCTAGACGAGCGCACCTACCAAGTAGCAGGCCGCTTTGGTTTAGGCAGTGATCCCCAACTCCAGGGCAGCCTCACCACCCAGCGCGGTACTCTCCAAGACCTGCTCACGATTCTCAAAGTCACCGAGGTAGCCGATCTGGGCCGGGGTCTCCGTCCCCCCGCTGGCCTGATTCCCAGTTCCCAGGCGGAAGCCGATGCGATCCTCACCACCGTCCCCGCTGGAGATCCCGAGGCCAGCCTGCTCAACCGCCTACGCCGTATATCCGAAATTCAAGAACTCGGCGTCATTGAGGACCGCACCGCCCGAGCTGAGCCCCTGCCCCCTCTGGAGGAATTGCAAGGGCTGTTCCGGGGCACCGTGCAGGTGACGGCCAACCTGCCCGTAGCGGGACGCGCTGCGGATGTCAATCTCGGGTTTAACCTACAGGGGCAAGATTGGCGCTGGGGCAGAGATTTCCGTGCCGATGAAGTCTTGGCCCGAGGTAGCTTCCAAAATGGCCAACTCCAACTCAATCCCCTCCGCCTCGCCAGTGAGGTAGACGGGGAAGTGGCGGCGATTACCCTCGTGGGGGAAACGGTGCTGAATTCTGAAAGCCCCAGCCGCCGTCCCCTCACCCTCACCCTGGAGAATATTCCGGTAGACAGTCTCCAGGCCCCCCTCCAGCTTCCCTTCCCCATCGCCGGACGATTGAATGGGGAAGCTGTGCTCCAGGGAGCCCTAACGGATCCCAGCCTGACAGGGAATGTCATTCTAACGGCAGGCACCATTAACAACCGTCCCATCCAAGCTGCCAACGCTGACTTTACCTACACTGCGGCCCGCCTGAACCTCAGCAGTTCTGTGGAACTGGTGGATGCGGAGGATCTTCTCACCTTCAACCTAGCCACCCCCTTCCAGCCCGCCTTTGTCCGCCGCCGCCCGGTGAATGAAGCGGTGGTGGCCGATCTTGAGGCGCGGGATGATGGGCTGGCCCTGGTAAATCTCTTTACTGATCGCATCTCCTGGCAAGGAGGAGAAGGGGCTCTGGTGGCCAATCTCCAGGGGAGGTGGGACGGCAGTGCCCCTCTGCGGGAGCTTTTCAGCAACCTGGATACCCTGGAGGGCTTCTTGAGACTGAATGGAGCCACGGTAGGACTGCAAGCCCTCCCGGATGCCCCCCTGACCAATGTGGTCGGCTCTATTCGCCTAGCGGGTCTAAGTAGCGGTACCGGATCTATTGATCTCCGCCGCCCCGCCTTAGTGGTGGATAGTCTAGAGGGTGACTTTAGCGACGGCTATCTCTCGGCAAGCGGCAGTTTCCCCCTCTACCTGCCCCTATCCCCCCAGGGCAATAGTACGGAAGAGGGGGAGGCATCCCGTCCGGTAGAGCAACAGCCCCTTACCCTCCTCCTGGATGACCTAGCGATGAATATCACGGGTCTCTACGCAGGAGAGGTGAAGGGCCAGATTGTGGTGGGCGGTTCGCTGTTGGCGGGGGCACAACTGGGGGGGCAGGTGGATCTCAACAATGGCCGGATCACCATTCCTGAAGGGGGCAATGGCGGGGCTGGCGGGGCTGGTGATAGCGGTGAAGATGGATTGGCCATTCCTGACCCCCTCTTCAATAGTTTGATGGTGCGCTTGGGCAGCAATGTTCAGGTGATCCAGGGCAATGTCCTGAATGTGGCAGCCCAGGGGAATCTGCGGCTGAATGGGTTGGTCACCCGGCCCGAACCCCTCGGGGTAATTCGCCTCACCTCTGGGCGGGTAAATCTCTTCACGACCTCCCTGAGGCTCACGGGGGATAACAATCGGGCGGAGTTTCGTGACAGCTTCGATCCCATCCTCCGGGTATCTTTGGTGGCCTCGGTGGCGGATACGACCAATCGCAGTGTTTTGACGACTTCCAGTCCTTACCCCCGCACCGAGGTACCGGATTTGGACGTTGACAACTTGGCCCTGACCCAACGGGGAGTGAGAACTATCCGGATTCAGGCGGAGGTGGATGCCCCGGCCAGCCAGTTGACGGGCATTAGTGGCCTGGAGGATTTCCGCCGGGTGGTGCGGTTGAGCAGTAGCCCCGCCCGATCGGAGACGGAAATTTTCTCCCTGTTGAGCGGGGATGTGTTGACGGCTTTGGGCTCTACCGTGACGGGTGAAGGCAGTCAAAACCTGGAGGGGATTTTGGGGGCGGTAGCGATCAATTTCTTGCAAAATCTGGTAGCCGATGCCCTGCCCTCTACGGAGTTTCGGATCTTCTCGGCGAGGCCGGAGTCGAACCAGTCGGAAGATGGGTTAGATATTGGCGCGGAGGTAGGATACCAGGTGTCACCGACGATCGCAGTGTCGATACTGAAGGTGGTGACGAATCAAACGCCGTTCCAGTTCAATGTCCGCTATCGCATCAGTGACCAGTTCACCCTGCGGGGCACAACTAGTTTCCAGGAATTTCGGGAGCGCAGCGGTCTCTTGTTAGAGTATGAGACGCGCTTTTAACGGACCTATTGCCCATGCCCCCCGAGCCCAATCCGCTCAATCCCAATGATGCTGTGTCTGAGGAGGCTGTGTCTGAGGAGAAGGCGATTATCCCTGACCCAGGACCGCCAGGGGGGTCGGTGCCGGGATGGCGGCGATTTCTCCAGGGGCAACGGGAAAATCTGCGGGTACTTGCGATCGCGCTAGTTCTGGCTCTGATCATGCGGGTGTTTGTGGCAGAACCCCGCTTTATCCCCTCCAACTCCATGGAGCCGACGCTACACATCGGCGATCGCCTGATCGTAGAGAAGCTGGCCTATCGCCTCCACGATCCACAACCGGGGGACATTGTGGTGTTTCGGCCCCCAGTCCAGCTCTATCCCTACGGCTACAGCGCCAAGCAGGCATTTATTAAGCGGGTGATTGCCACACCGGGGCAAACGGTGCAGGTCACGGGACAGCAGGTTTACATCAACGACGTTCCCCAGACAGAGCCCTACATTCGGGCTGCGCCTGAGTATGACATGGTGCCCATTACCGTGCCGCCGGAGAGCATCTTTGTGCTGGGAGACAACCGCAATGACAGTAATGATTCCCACGTGTGGGGCGTCCTGCCCCAATCCCACATCATTGGTCGCGCCGCCCTCCGTTTTTGGCCCCTCACCGCTTGGCAGTGGTTTATGTAATGGCTCCCCTAGGCAGCAAACCCGATCAACGGGTACGTTATTTTCCTGCCAGTCCTCTACAGACCCCGCTAATAATAAGTTGTTGGGTTTTCTCTTAGCCTGCATTAGGGCATCGACATAAGTCGAGACAATATGGGCTCCGAGGAATTCAGGAGTTAGGAGCCAGAAGTCAGGAGGGTACTGAATTCTAGCTCCTAACTCCTCCCCAGAAAATTTGTCCCGCTTTGAGTTGATACCCAAAATCTTGGCTTTGGCTCCTAAACCTTTCTGAGGAACCACCTGGTGCGGACCCGCCTGCCGGGTAGTGTGGGCGGGAGGATTCGTGGGGATTAGTCTCTATCCCGATTAGCCTGCTCTAGACTTAGGTATACACAAGAATCTTGTCTGTATTGTGAGCTATCGCGAGATCATTACGATTGAGCCTGATAAGTGTGGTGGCAAGCCTTGCATCCGCCGGATGCGAATTACGGTCTACGATGTCCTAGGCTGGTTAGCGGCTGGCATGTCTACTGATGAGATCATCGACGACTTTCCAGAATTGACGGAAATCGATATCAGAGCCTGCTTGGAGTTCGCGGCTGATCGTGAGCATCGTTTAGTTGCGTCGGTGAGTACTGCTTGAAATTATTGTTCGACCAAAACCTCAGCCGTAAACTAGTTAATCGTCTAGCAGATATTTTTCCTGGATCTAGTCATGTTCAGTTTCATGAACTTGCAGAGAAAACAGACACCGAGATCTGGGGGTTTGCTAAAGTGAACGACTTCTGCATTGTTCATATCAGTCAGGGGGAGTGCAATGAATCGTGGCCCCGCAAGCAGATTCCAGCTACTGTCCCAGCCGAGGACTCGCGGTATAACGGCTAAAAAGAATTTGTTGTGCTAGAAGTCTGGCTCGAATCAAGTTCAGGTCAGACTGAATTTCTGAAAAGCGTTGACGAACGGATTCTGCTAGCTGTCCGCGCTCGTTCAGATAGGACTCTACTTCCTGCTGATGCCGAATATAATAACCAAATCGTGATGTAAACGTCAGACAGAGAAAGCGTTGAGTATCTTTGCACAATGCTTTCTGGAGAAGCACCATCCTGGAATGCTCAGGTTACCAGTTCTAGCAGAACCCTTGAGTCGCCAACCCGAATTGCACCTGTTTCATCTTCCCTAAGTGGTAGGGATTCGCACTCCAAAACAAGACTCACAATTCAATCTCCATATAACGGCTATTAGAGTAGGCTTCAAGCTGAAAACATTGCTCTCATCATACCTACTAGTCATGTATCGTTCCCAGAATGATCTTTGAAGAGTCAAGCCTTGTAACGGTTGCAAGTAAGTAATCGCTACTCTTCAATAGCTGATCCCATCCAGTTGTTCGCGCTCACCGAACGCAGATAACCTTTGCGACTCAATAGAGCATCTTGAGGTATTCCGGTGCAGCGCGGTTGGGCACTGTCAGCTTAGGGGGTGAGAGCTAGACTGTAGATGCAGCAAGCCTTAAGCCCAATGCACTGTATTTATTGCCAGAGTGAAGAGGTCGTCAAGAACGGTAGCAAAACCTTGAAGAGCGATCAAGTCGTGCAACGCTACCTCTGTAAGACGTGTGGCCGTCGCTTCAATGAACGTAGCGGTACCCCGATGGCCCGCCTACGAACGCCAGCAGCCACGGTAGAGATGGCCCTGAATGCCAGAGGCGAAGGTCTTGGCATCAGAGCCGCCGCTAGGGTCGTGGGGACATCCCCGAGCAGTATTAGCGCTTGGGAAGAGCGCTTATCATCTCATCTGCCCGCCTGGTCTCCCCCTGCACCTGAGGGCGGAGAAGTCACCATAGAGGGCGATGAACTCTATACCCGGGTGGGAGAGAACCTTCCCCCCGAAGCCTCAGAAGGCTGGACGATCAGCTTCATTGAGCGAGAGAGTCGTTACTGGCTAGAAGCCAGTGCGGGACTCAAGGCGGCTCAGTTGTTTGAGCAGGGGGTGGAGCGGGCCTGGCAGTGGGCTGTGTCCAGTGCTTGGATTCGATGGTTTACCGATGGCGAGCGGCGCTATGGCAAGGAATTGTGGAAACTGGCCAGCGTCTATCTACCGAGCCACCTGACCTCAGAGGCATATCCCTATCAGAAGGTCTGGCGTGAAGGTTTAGAAGTGGCCATCAAGATCAAAGGCTCTCAAGGCAAGGCCCGGGTGGAGTGGCTCCAAGTGGAGCATCCCTGGACAGCGATGAGTTCCATAGCAGAGGTTCATGCCAATCACCTTGAAGCCTTTAACAGTGCCTTGAGGCGTCGAGCAACGGCCTATCGAAGACGTCAGAACCACTACGCTAAGCAGGTAGAAGGATTGCAGCGGGCTTTGAATGTCCAGCGCCTGATTCACAACTGGGTGCGGCCCCATTGGAGTTTAGGCAAAGCCAGAACACCAGCAATGGCAATGGGATTCATTCAGCGCCCACTGAAAATCTCTGAGATCCTCTTATCCAGAGGATTTGAATGGATCACCCCTTAACAGGACAGTGCCCGCGGTTGTTATGTCGCGATCGTCTCCTTAACAGCCGTTGCTGTCATCATCCCCCACAACCAATCAATTTTGTATTTCTCAATTGAAACCCTGGCTAATCCTTCACCTTGAAGAATTCTCTGGCACTCACTTGTACCATACGTTCGAAAATGAGCGTGATTAAAAAGACGTAGAAAAAGATCACAGATACGACACGTTAGATAATCGTAATTAGTCACCGCAACAAGAGGGGGCTATTGCGAATGAGGGGAAAATCGGTAAAGTAAGAGTCATGACGATTCAGCCGCCCTCAGACCTGAACCTGCCGGAGATCGCCCCCGAAGAGCAAGGGGCGAGGTATTGGTATGAGCGCTACTGCGAGCAATGCTCAGAGACTGAGCGCCTCAAGCAACGGGTGAAAGAGCTAGAGGAACAGTTCGAGACGTTGGGCGAGAAGCTCAAGAAAGTGACCGGGCGCACCAGTGAAACGAGCTCTCAGCCGCCCTCTGCTGATGGCCCAAAGAAACCGAACCGGGATAAACGCAAGCCCCAACGCAAACGAGGCCCCAAATACAACCACCCCGGTACGACGCGCAATGGCTTTGGTTGGATTGATCACACCATATTGCTCGACGTGGAGAAATGCCCTGTCTGCGGCGGTGCCGTCGAGCGCCAACCCCAGGGGACAAAACGCCAGCAAGTAGCTGAACTGGTGCCAGACCTCGTCGAGATTTGGGATTACGAGCGCCCGTTGTATCGGTGTCCGGCCTGCGGGTGGCAAGGCCACCAGGAGTTGCCTCTGGGGTGCCGGGAGGGGTTTAGCTATGGCGGACGGTTGAGTAGTGTGGTGGGCTGGTTGGGGTATGGGGGCAACCTATCCTGGTCAAAACAGCGTTATGTCGTCGAGAGCATCTTCGGTGTTCCGATGTCTCAGGGGAGTTTAGCAAAGCTGCATCAGTGGTTTTGTGAGGCTCTGCAACCTGCCTATGAGCAATGGTGGAGCTGGATTCAACAACCGGGGGTGCGCTGTGTCGATGAGACCAGCTATCGCTTGAACGGGGTGAACCATTGGATTTGGATCGCCACCGCCCCGGAGTGCTGCGCCCTGTTCTTTGCCCCGACCCGCAGTTCAGCCGAAGTCAAGACACTTTTGGGCGAGGACTTCGCAGGCATTCTCAGCAGCGATTGCTGGTCGGCCTATGGGCCGCAATCTGCGGTCGCCAAACAGAAATGCTGGGCTCACCTGGAGCGGGAGCTAAAGGCGTTAACCACATCTCGGTTCTCAGAAAACCGGGAATTCGCCCACCGGATCTTCCCCATTATCTACACCGCTCGCCAAGCCCACCGGGACTATCATCAGGGGCAGCTCAGTCGGGCTGAACTCCAGGCTCTGCGGCCCATCATTGAGGCGGAGTTAGCCTATGTCCTAGAGCATCCTCTCCACGGACGCTGGGCTGCGGATGCCCAAGGGTTGGCGAATCGGTTTCGGCGGCATTGGGCAGACTGGTTCACATTTCTTTCCCAGCCTGAGGTCAAACCGGACAACAATGATGCAGAACGGGGTCTACGGCCCGTGGTGATTCATCGCAAAGTCAGTGGCGGTGCCCGCAGTGATTGGGGCGCTCAGTTAGTGGCGATGATGTTCAGTTTTCTTGAATCCATGCGTCGTCAGGGTAAAAACGCCGTAGACCACCTCTTTGAGCTCATCGCCTCATCGGGGTGCTCCCCTCCTGCTCTCTTACCGGGATAATCCTGGGTCTCTGGAGGCTTTCTCATTAAGCCTCTCCTATTGCGGTGACTAATTACAGATAATCATCGCACCAGTCTGTAATCACTAGATTTCCGTTAGGCTTTAGAACTCGCTTTATTTCTTGAATCGCTTGGGAAGGATGGCGAAAGTAATGAAATGCATTGGTTGAAATCACCAAATCAAAACTCTCATTTGGAAATGGAATCTTATCTGCACTGCCGACTAGCAACTCAACTGACTTCGGTAATTTCTGTCGGGCTACACTCAACATCTCTGCAGAAGGATCCAATCCGACAATTTCTGTTTCTGGAGTCAAGTGCAAAAGGCGCTGAATTAACGTTCCTGTTCCACAACCAAGATCTAAGATGCGTCCATGAGAAGTGAGATCTAAACGATGCATGGTTTCCTGGACAGTCGCATTCACATAAGACGAAAAACGACGATCATACCAAGGCGCAAGATGGGCATATTCGTTTTGAACAGGATCGGAGTGCATGTCCTTTAACGTAAGCCTTCAGGGGTTCACGAAGAATTAAGGGTTCCAGGGTCTCGATAGGGGTTAAGGTAGGCTCATGAGTGAAGGCAACGAGCCCACCATAGACATCGGCGGCATCTCCATTTCTGTGTCAGATTGGGATGCCACCCCGGCTAGCGTAAAAAAAGCTCTGGTGTGCGCTCTCATTGAGACCATCAGTCGCTTAGAAGAGCGGGTGAGCCACCTCGAAGAGCAACTCAACCAGAATTCGCAAAACTCATCGTTGCCGCCTTCAAAGGATGGATTCGGCCCCCCTAAGCCAGACCCGGAGGGCAAAGGCAAAGGGAAGCGGAAGCGCGGAGGCCAACCGGGACACAAAGGATATTCCCGCAAGCTGTATCCCCTAGAAGCCTGCAAACAGGTGTTCGAGCATCGCCCCAAGACCTGTGGGCATTGTGGAGAGCCGCTATCAGGAAACGACCCAGCGCCCTATCGGCACCAGATTGTCGAACTACCGCCAATTGAGCCCATCGTCATCGAGCATCGCCTGCACGCCTTAGATTGTGAGCACTGCGGTAAAACCACCCGTAGCAAATTACCAGCAGAGGTGCATCAAGGCGGTTATGGTGAGCGGTTGAGTGCAGTAGTGGCCTTACTGAGTGGCGCTTATCGCCAAAGCCATCAGCAGGTGAAGACCTGTCTAGCAGCGCTGTTTGAGATCGAGATTTCTGGCGGCAGCATCAACCGGCTACGCCGAGAAGCCAGTGCGGCACTGGGGCAGCCAGTAGCTGAGGCGCAAGGCTACGTGCAGGGGGAAGCGGTGATTCACAGTGATGAGACTAGCTTTCGCCAGGGGAACAGCGATGGCCAGAATCAGGCCCAGCGACAGGGTTGGCTGTGGGTGCTGGTGACGCCGATGGTGAGTGTGTTCAGCATTCTGTTGAGCCGGTCTCAAGCCGCCGCCCAAGCACTGATTGGCCCAGCCTATGACGGCATTGTGGTCTCAGACCGCTACAGCGGCTATGGGTGGATTGATATTAGCCAACGCCAGGT
>NZ_KI913949.1:2907717-2979069 GCF_000332095.2 Leptolyngbya sp. PCC 6406
CGGATGCTGACGACGGTTTCTTCTCTGACGATGCAGCAGCGAGATGTGCTGGACTTTCTCACTCAAGCCTATTGGTCGGCTCGCTTTGGTCAAGCGCCTCCTTCATTGCTGCCTTTGGCCACTCATCAGCCTCAAACCCTAATCACGCCGTGACCCCCTGAAGGCTTACCCTTTAACTCAACTAAATTGATGAACTATACAAATCAAGCTCTTATCTTACCCTGCCTTGATTCTCAACAAAAAACAATAAATTTGCAACACTATCCTCACTGATCGCCAAGGGGCATAACGATTGAGCTTACCCGCCACGCGGAGCGTGGTCGGATCCAGCTCTTTGTAGGGTGGGCATTGCCCACCATCCCTGGGCCGGAGAATGTACGACGTTTACGCTATGCCATGGCTAGCATCAAAGCCGATATGCTTTTTGGGGATGTGGGGATGTTGCTTTTTTGAGGAGAGGATTGGAGGTGGGGGAGCGAGTTTGAGCGGTGGGCAATGCCCACCCTACGACTCTGTCAAGGTCAGTACTTTAGACGATATCTGTACCATTTAGTTTTACATCACCATGTTTCTATCGTTATGTTGAACAAGAGGTCTATCTAAATGATTGGGATACTGATAGAGATCTCATATTCTCAGATCAAATAGGTTTAGAGTAGAGTTCTTTCCGGATTGTTAAGTTTCCTTCGTTCACCCAACTTAGAAGAGATTTGCGATCGCTCTATAGTTCATTCCGTCCAGTTTTCTAGAGGTAAATTGACAATGCGTGAAAACTCTCGCACATTGTTGCTAACCAACGTAATGCCAAGGCTCAAGGCATGGGCAGCAATCAGCATGTCCATTGCCCCAATAACAAGTCCCCTACTTTCTAGATCGCTTCTAATTGCGCCATAGAGGGTCGCAGCAGCTTGATCAAACTCAACAATTTCTAGTGGGATTAAAAATTGCATCAAAGCACTACGATTTTTCTCTTGCTGTTGGCTCTTGCAAACGCCATATTCTAGCTCCGCTACTGTTATGGAAGAAATACCAATATCTGACAAAGCTAAGGTTTTGAATCGTGCCAATACCTTGGGAGGTTTTTGCTTAATCAGATAAATGCAAATGTTGGTATCAAGCAGGTATTGCATCTAGAACGCCTCTCGAACGTCGAGGGGGGGCTGATCTCTAGTGGTCATGAAATCGTCCGAGAATTGTTCTAAGCTCTCAAAGAGCGATTGCCAAGGGCTATCTTTAGCAATCAGAACGATTGCACTCCCAACTTTTTTAATGTAGACCTCAGTACCCAACATTTTAAAGTCTTCGGGAAGTATCACAATTTGATGGGTGCCATCGGTGCTAATTTGAGCGGTGTTCATGGTGCAGATTCTCTAGATGAGTTTGATGTTCAAGGCTTCTAGATGCTGATTCATCGAAGCCGTCGCTGCTTCACTCTGCGAAAGCGATCGCACCCTCCGCAGTAGGGTTTAGGCTGATTACCTGACTTTCAGTTTCTCAAGGCGATCCTTCTTCACTGTCAGTTGGACCTTGTCCACTATAGTAAGTTTCTCGAAGAACTTTAAGCTCTGGCAAGTCAAATATCTCAGATGAATTACCTTGAAGAGCAAGATCCCGCGCGCTAACGAGCATAGGATCATTGACATTGACAGAAAATTCTTGCACAGCGTTAGGTTCAAATTGCCCCAAAATTAATAGGTAGTTTTTTTCTAATCTGCTTGGTGGTGCTGGCTCAGAGCGAAGAGCAGCTTTTACCGCTTCAATATGCTGACTTTGCTTGAAATCGTCGTATTTATGTCCTAAGTATAGCCAAGCTTCAGTTGCCATGAGTCTTTCGGCAAGACCGACTGAATCATCTATACTAGTTGCACATCCGACGATTGTTTCCCATTCCTTAGCTTCAACGCTTGGTAGAAAGCGCATTGCTCTAATCGTAATTGCTTTAAGATACTCAACAGATTTATCAAGGTTCTGAAAGTGATCAAATAGCTCATTCAGCTCCTTTGTAAAGCCCTGACTAGCGATATTTTCAAGCACGTTTAGGGGATTACGAATAATCCAGAATGAACCTTTCAATACTTCCTCTATAGTAGAGATGATTTCACGAAGACCTAGAAAAGACAATTTTGTAAGGGAAAATCTAATATATCTTTCGAGCCGCCTGTACTCAATGGGATTATCCTCATTCAGGCATTTTAATAATTGCCAACTACTGAGAAATAGTTCAATCAAATCGCTTCGCAATGTATTAATATCTTCATTCCACTCGGAATTAACAGCTAAAAAATTAACGCCCCAAGCTGAAATTTTAGTAATCTCATCACTGATTGGTGGGTATGTAGCACCTAGCTCAGTAACATGTTCAATCACCTGCTTATACTTTTTTAATTCTCGTTCCCGCCTCTTCTGGTTAAACAAATATTTGAAGATTTTTCGGCTTAGATCAGTTGTTGAAATGTAGAGATCTAAACTTCTTAAGCATTTTTGATAACGCTCAATATTATGCCACCATCTTTCATCATTCATATAGGCACTTTCAAGCAGATTCCGATGACTAGAATCCAACATCCAAAGTGGATCAGTGATTGCATTATATCTATCATGCAACTGGTCTAAGATTTGATCTCGCTGAACCTCTTCTAAAAAGTCTGTTATATTGTATATTTTTGCGGTCTTTTTAGGATTTAGGTTTAGACCTAGTTTGCCTAATTCTTCAATTAGAACTTTTTCAACATCGTCTATATCATCAGGATTAGGTATGATGAAGATCATGTCATCTACGTAGCGATAAAATTTGAGTCCCCACTCATTACTAGCTCCAAATCTCTCATCAACAGTTTCCAGATATATGTTGGCGTAAAAACCTGAACCAATACTTCCTTGTGTTATACCTCTACCAACCTCATGGTCATTTAATTCTTTAAATAGTAAAAGCCGAATCAACCAGCGTATTCGATCACTGGTCGTCAGTTCCCTAGAAAGTAAATCACAGAGATTATCTTGAAATATCCTGGTATAGAATGACTCAATATCTCCTCTTAGAACAGCTCCGTCATGATACTTAATAGCACTTGCTTTCGCTTCATTTATATAAGAAGAATATGTTTCAAAATAATATTCATAGAGATACTCAGTATCTTTTCTATCCTGTCTGGTAAGCCTATAAGCATAACTGCTACCTCTACCCCTGTCAAGGTGACCATCTGTACTATTCACCTGTAATCTGTCGGTAAATCCAAATCAGTTATCGAGGTCTCAATGCCTGTCATCAGAAGGTTGTAGGCCAATGATTAGCGCCATCTTTGAGCAATTTGTCGAAGCGAGTCCGGTAAGCGTAATGTTCCGCGTCTTGATGGAGCGCATTTTTAGGCCCGATAAACTCGACGAGTTATTTGAGAAAAACGCCGAGAAGCAATACACCCGAGAGCTATTGTTTTCGAGTGTGGTGGGACTGATGAGTTTGGTGGTCAGCGGGATTCATCCTTCAGTGAACGCTGCCTACCAAAAGCTAGAGAAGCAAATTGGGGTGTCAAAACCAGCGCTGTACAGCAAGCTCAACGGCTTAGAGCCCAGAATTAGTCAGGCATTAGTGCGCTATGCCTATCAGGAGTTGGCTCCTGTGGTCAAAGCGCTGGGGTTATCCCAGTCCCAGCGCTTACCGGGCTACTGCATCCGGATCGCCGACGGTAATCACTTGGGAACAACCGAGCATCGGTTGAAGCCATTGCAGGCCACTCGCTCAGGCCCGCTACCCGGCCAATCGATTGCAGTGCTTGACCCAGAGCAGCATCTGGTAACGGATATCTTTCTTTGTGAGGATGCCCATGCCCAAGAGCGTTCGTTGCTGCCCGAGATGCTCGAAACGGTGCAAGCCAATCAGGTGTGGATAGCAGACCGTAATTTCTGTGCCTGCGGTGCGCTGCTGGGTATTGCTCAACGTCAAGCCTACTTCGTTATTCGGGCTCATAAAAACACCCCTTGGGAAGCGCTAGAGCCCTTGAAGGCCGTTGGTTCATCGGCGACCGGAGAAGTCTTTGAGCAAGCGGTGAGAATCACTCATGAAGACCAGACTCTGACCCTGCGCCGGGTTGTCGTCAAGCTGGCTCAACCCACCCGGCATGGCGACAGCGAAGTCGCCCTGTTCACCAACTTACCCACCAGGGTCGCGACCGCCCCGTTGGTCACCGAACTCTACTTGGAGCGCTGGACCGTCGAGAAGATGTTTCAAGTGGTCACCGATGTCTTCTCCTGTGAGCTGAACACTTTGGGCTATCCCAGGGCCGCTTTATTCGTCTTTTGTATGGCCGTCGTTGCCTTCAATGTCTTATCCACCGTCAAAGCTGCCCTAAAAGCCGTTCACGGGGTTGGCAAAATTGAAGCAGGGTTGTCCAACTTCCATCTCGTTGAAGAAGTTCAGGGGACTTTTCGAGGCATGATGATTGCCCTCCCACCGTCCGAGTGGAGACCGTTCGGGAAGATGGCCATTGAACCCTTCGCCGAAATCTTGAAAGAATGGGCGGCGCAAATCGACCTGAAACGGTTTAAGTCGTCGCCCAGAGGCCCCAAAAAAGCTGTCAAAAAGAACGAATATGACCCCAAACATCCTCATGTTTCGACCGCTCGCCTCCTAAACCAAAAGGAGAACAAACGTTCACCTTAACAGGGGTACTGCTACCTCTTAACTGAGATACCTTGTTCCCTAGCCTCTGAACAATGGCAACAGATAAAATTTCTTCCTCAATTCGAGACAATCCTCTTGGGCGGGTAACATTTACATTCTTAGGAAATTTATACGCTATTTGTTCTTCTATCCTTGCGACATCATCAGCGTAAGCGCTTAACTGTTCTTGAAGATCTTGAAGCTTTGCATTTAGCTCTACTTCGAATAGACGTAATTCTGTTTCATCACAAAGGGATTCTCTTAAAAGATTATTCCTTGCTCTCGCCCAAGCTAATCTCAGATTATCAAGACTGATAACCTCATTCCATTCTTGATCTTCTTTTCTGTCAGCGCTATACACTGTCTGGAAATCAACATAGAATTCTGTATTGTATTCCACAACATTTTTTTGATCTCTCCAATAACAGTTGGGAGGATTTTCAAAGTACACAGTATGATTGCCTGAATTAATCTGATTAATAGTATGTCGATTGCCTACAATCTGCTGTAGGGTATTAGCCATTTCTTTAATTCTCTCTTCTAAAGTAACTTCACTATTTGTGCCTTCTTGCACTTGCTTTTCCATATTCTTGGTTCCAATTGTCACAATGTGCATGACATCAACTGGGACACTTTCTATCAATTGTTTATATGCTTGAGCTTCAGCAGTACCAAGTCCTACATCATCCTCTGTTGTGGACTCATCAACATCGACACCTAAAGCTCTTAGCTCTTCTAAGTTTGCTTGACAGCTTCTATAAATTTGGCTGAACGGAGAAATAACATTAAGCTGCATTACTAAAACATTAGATAGGCATGGAATTTGAGATGATAAAAGTTCATTTTTAAGATATCTATTAATGGGATTTATAGCATTTGGAAACCCCTCGATTACATGTTTGAAGTTAAGGTTAACTAGGTTCGCAGTTGATGACTTAAGATTTCCCATTGTCTGATTGTAAAGTCCAATAGCACGATGGCTTGGATCAACACCAATGAATAGAATATTTACCTCATTTGTCAGTTTCCCCTGCTCTTTTAAGCGAATAACTATCTCCAAAAAAGCAGCGGAAGCGGCACCAGCTCCACAACCCATATCCAAAATACAAACCTTTTGCCGATGTCTCAGCCAAGTTGCGATCTGTTCTTCTCCAATGACAGAATCTAGCGTGTAGGCTGCCTTGAAGTAATGCGCTGGAAAGAGAGCATAATATTGGAAAGCAATGTGTTTCCAATCAGTTTCTTGAAGCTTCCGTTTTAGGTTGCTGTAGGTCAAACTTTTGTAACCATTAGCATCTTGAACACTTGTCTCAATCCACTGGTGTACAGAAGTATACGCATTTACAATAAGAGGATGAAAGCAGCGGTATGTAGGTTGTGTGTCGCTCACTGAATGTACTCCTCAGGTATTTCACGAATAAATTGGCTGCGAGATTTTGAGTAGTCCCTGAAATCTCTTGAGTAGGCAGATATAAACAATCTTTTCTTTGCTCTCGTCATTGCAACATAAAACAACCGCTTTTCTTCTTCTAACTTATTGTCACGAACACTAAAAAAGCTAGGGAATTCATCCTCTGTAGCACCTGCAATAAAAATACTGTCAAACTCTAGCCCCTTGGATTGATGGACTGTAACGATAGAAACTTGATTATTATCCTGAGAAACTTGGTCTAAGCTCTTGGCAAGAGCAGTGAATTCAAGGATACCGCGTAAAGCAGTATCGGGATGTAAAGCTAGGTCATCTCGTTTTTGAAAAAGACGTACAAGATGCCGGAGATTTTGCAGACGTTTCTCATCTGCTTGGTAATAACTATATAGTCCAGATTCTGCTAACAACTTATCTAATAGATCTGAGGGGCGTAGTGTTTGGCTAGCATCGCGCCAATTATCCATCTGCTCAGCGAGTATTTCAAACTCATCTCCATAGCGATACACTAGAGCTTTACGGTAGTCGACTCTACGCTCAACTGACGGTACTAAAACCTCTAACAAATCAATTGTGGTTCTCACATCATCCATTGCCTTATGGCTAGGCAGATGGACAAGATTTAGATGCTCTGCTAATACTTCCAAGCTGTAACGATCAGAGTCAATAAACCGATTTGCTAGTTCTAACGTGTCTTCCCATTGCAGCTTTGGAACAGTAATACCAACTTTTTGGGCTTGGGCAGTCACCATTTTGATGTCAAAGCCCACATTATGACCGACTAGAATTGAATTTTCGGCAAACTCAAAGAACTCATTAAACACATCTTTCGCAGCTCGACCATGTTTTGACAGAAATAGATCACTATGTCCATGTATCCTTTCTGAGTCGCCAACACTAACTGTATTTGCAATATAAGCATGAAATTCAGCCTGTGATTCCCCTTCAATCAAGCGAACTGCCGCAATCTCAACAACTTCATCTTGACTAACTGAGAACCCTGTTGTCTCCACATCAAAGACTGTGACGACTCCAGATGAGTAAGCCCTTAATATTTCGCTGAAGGGATCTCCATCAGTAAAAGTTTTGCTTGATACCATGTCTATCAAACTAAATCCGCAATTTTTCCCTTCCTCACTTACAGTCTTAATCGTCACATCACCAATTCCACGACTCGGACGAAGCAACATCCGACGCATGGCACCAGCATCAAAAGGATTGAGAATAAGATGCAGATAAGCAAGTGCATCTTTTACTTCCTGACGCATGAAAAATTGGAATCGCTCAACTGTGATGCAAGGAATATCTATACGCTCCAATACTTGACTCACTACTTCTGTGCGCCTATGGCTGCGAGCAAGAATTGCCACTCGGCTGTAATCTAACTTTTCTTGATTGCTGGCCAGATGCTGGATTTGCTTGCCAATCCACTCTGCTTCCGCCCGCTCATTACTTGCCGAATAGATTTGAATCAACTCACCCACATCACACCCAGGTGCAGGTGTGATTTTTGTTTGTCGATGTTCAAATGAATCTGCAAACCCAGAAGCCGCATTTAGAAGAGTTTTTGTTGCTCGATAGTTCCAGGTCAAAGAATACGTTGCAGGGTTGAAATCAACATTAAATTGCTTAATGACTTCATCTGGTTCAGAACCTCTCCACTCATAAATAGTCTGATCCAGATCTCCTATCATTGCCAGGTTGCCACTGTTAGCAGCTAAATGCTTAACAATGCCATATTCCGACAGATGAGTGTCCTGGACTTCATCGACTTGAACAAAATCAAACTTATCTGCCCAACGTTGGCTTATTTCCGATTCATGCTGTAGCATGACCCGAAGATAAAACATGAGGTCGGCAAAATCTAAAGCATGACGCTTTTGAAGGATAGCTTGATATTGAGCGGCACATTGAGCGTTTTTACTGCCTAATGGCGCATATAGATTTTCGGCTAGATTATTCGGAGATAACTGAGAATCTTTAGCTTTAACTTTACAGTTTGCTAAGTTGAAGAATAATTGTTGGGCATCACGATCATTCGATAAATTAAAAACTTCTTTGACCAGTTCAATCGAATCGGCATCGTCATAAATCACAAAGTCTGTGGGCAACCCAAACTGACGTGCTTCAATCCGTAGGATTGAAGCACATAAACCATGAAAGGTATTAATCGTCAGATATTGCAATTGCTCCGGGCAGTACTTCGATAACCGCTCTCCCATTTCTCTGGCGGCTCGATTTGTAAACGTTAGACAGAGAATTCGCCTAGGAGAGATGCCCTTATGAATCGCATGTAGAACTCGCTCCGCTAGTACACGAGTCTTGCCTGTCCCAACCGGAGCAAGTACTAAAATTGCACCTTCTACGTGGCTAGCGATCGCGCTTTGCTCAGGGTTAAGCTCGTGACTAAGCATAAAGACTGGAAGCTTTAGGAGACAATCTTAGCTTTTGCCACTCGGCAATACTCTCAGTAACATCAAAAAATTCATGAACTTTACTGTTGCTCCTATAACTAAGCCCTAGGGGATATGGGCAGATCACAGTCTGTATAAGCATCCGGATGGATGGTTTAGGCAGGTTATGGTCTGCCTATGCCTCTACTGGGGCGATATAGGCGGATCATGATCTGTCTAAATACCCAAATTAGGCAGATAGCTTCATGAACACGACTTGGAAGGTTATGGCTTGAGACGAGCTGAAAAGCCTGCTACGTCGTTGTCTTCATACAGACACCCAGTTCCCTGAGGGGAGTCGTTGGCTTTGCTGCCCGAGGGGCTAGGGAACGGCAAGAACCTGGTGGTGTGGCTGGCTTCGACTCCGCTCAGCCAGCAGTCAATGGGCTCGGTTTTCTGTAACCTTCCAAGTTGTGTCATGAAAGCTTTATAGACGAACGTAGACTAAGAAAAAATGATGAGTTTCGTAGGAGTTGGGCAGTGCCCAACTCCTACCTATACAACTCTTCAGGGTTGCCGTAGACAGCGGATCGCCTCCAACATGCCTCGGGCCTTGTTCAGAGTTTCCTGGAACTCGCTCTCAGGCACCGAATCCGCCACCAAGCCCGCTCCCGCCTGAACACTGATCTGCCACTGGTCAGGCCCCTGAGCCTGGGCAAACATTGTCCGGATCGTGATGGCGGTATTGAGCTGCCCCTCAAAGTCGTAGTAGCCGTAGACTCCAGAGTATGGCCCCCGGCGATCGGGCTCCAGAGCATTGATGATCTGCATGGCGCGAATTTTGGGAGCCCCACTGACGGTACCCGCTGGGAAGCAAGCTTTCAGTAGATCCCAGGCGGTTTTCTCCGGGGCGAGGTGGCCCACCACGTTGCTGACGATGTGCATAACGTGGGAATAGCGCTCGATCACCATCAGTTCGTCCACCCGCACCGTACCACTGGCGCAGACCCGACCCAGATCATTGCGGCCTAGGTCCACCAGCATGACGTGCTCGGCAATTTCCTTGGGGTCTTGGAGCAAATCCTGGGCTAGGGCTTCATCAGCGGCGGGGGTCTGACCTCGGGGCCGCGTCCCGGCAATGGGGCGCACAGTGGCCACCATGGGGGCTCCCGGCTCATCGCTGTACTCCGCCTTCACCATTACCTCCGGGCTGGAGCCAATCATCTGCCAGTCTCGGAAGTGGAAGTAGGCCATGTAGGGGGAGGGGTTCACCAGCCGCAGGGAACGGTACAGGTTAAAAGGGTTGCCTTGGTAGGGCGTGGTGAGGCGCTGGGAGACCACGACCTGGAAGATATCTCCGGCGCGGATGTGGTCTTTGGCGGTGGTGACAGCTTGGCAGAAGTCTGCCTGGGTGCGGTTACTGCGATAGTTCAGGGGGGGGGCGGCGTTTTCCTCTGGGGGTTGCCAGCCGACAAGAGGGGCGAGTCCTTCCAGGGGCTGGGAAAGTTTATGGACTAGGGTTTGAATGCGATCGCAGGCTTGCTGATAAGCCCGTGTCACCGTCTGCCCCGGAGCCCGCAGATCAGCGTAGGCAATGATCCAAATTTTGCGTTTCACCTGATCAAAGATCAGGAGATTATCCACCTGCATCCAGAGACCATCGGGAAGATCAGTGTCGGTGCGATCGTGGATGGGGACCGTCGGCTCAATCCACTGAATCAGCTCATAGCCCCAGAAGCCAAACAGGCCACCGATGCCGGGGGGTAACTGGGGCAGTTTCACAGGCTGGTAGGGAGCAAGGCACTGGGGCAGAATCTCAAAGGGATTGCCCTCATAGGTCTTGGCGGTGCCATCCCGATAGGTTTGGGTGGTCACAGCCCCCCGCGTTTCCAGTACCCACAGGGGATCGCACCCCAGCAGACTATAGCGCCCCAGGTTTTCTCCACCTTCTACCGACTCCAGCAGAAAGCTGTAGGGTTGCCCGTTACAGACCTTGTGCCACGCGGAAACAGGGGTGTCGAGGTCGGCGGCTAGCTCTTGGTACACCGGAACAAAGTTGCCCTGAGTAGCGAGATGGATGAATTGGTCAAGGGAGGGAGAAACCATGGTGTTGGGGGATAGGCGGAGCCCGACGGCAAAAACCCGTACAGGCTTTCTATTCTACGGGGAGTTGGGGAGGGCACTCCGACTCCATTTAGCACAGGTCCTAACTTCCTCGGCAACTGGCAACAACTCCCGCAACAAATACAACAAAGGGGCTCAGCAGTGCTGAGCCCCTTTGTTGCCTATTTAATAGGAGGCAAGCTTATTAGGAGACAAGACCGACGGCCTAGACCTCGTAGGGTTCTTTGCCGCTGAACTTGACAGTGGAAGGATCGGGATTTTTACCGATGCTGCGGCTGACGCTGCCTACGGCTTCACGACCTTCATTTACCTTCTCAGGGAAGACGCCATCTGCGGGGTGCAGATACTGGGTTTCACCGTTGGGGTAGATTCGATAGATTTTGTAGTCTACAATCTTGGGCTTGAACTTGGTCCGAAGTTGGGTGCCCAATGCTAAACACTGTTCCTTACGGGCCAGATACAGTAGGTTTTCCCCTTCGTTCATAATCGCCGCGCCACCAGTGGGCAGTTCAAACACCTGCTCCTGAGTACTGGTCCAAGTGATGGCGTATTTTTCCTCTACAGCTGCCTTGGTCAGTAGGCCCCCGGTGCTGCCGCCGAAAATAGGAGTTTGGCCAGTCAGAGTTTCTGCCATGAATGCTATCTCTCAACCATTTTGACGGCATCGTATCACCGGCTACGGGGGCGTTTATCGACTTATTGAGGAAGTGTAACAGTTCTTCAGATGGGGGGACTAGGACTCGCGATGCTCTCAGGCTGGCTTTTGACCATCGCGGTTTTTGGCGGCGGTTGTCCGGCCCTTGCGCGGAGCACGACGGGCGGGCAGGCTGGCCTGTCCCTCGGCAATGGGTAGGGTGAAGTGGAACTGACTGCCCTGATCCTTACCGCCGGAGGTAGCCCAGATCTGACCCTTGAGCCCTTCCACAATCTGGCGACACATGGCGAGGCCCAGACCAGTGCCGCCAGCAGTGCGGCGCAGAGCTCCTTCCTCTTGGTAAAAACGATCGAAAACCGTCTCTAGGCGGTGGGCTTCAATGCCGCGCCCGGTGTCGATGACCGTCACCTGGAGCGTGCGGGGATCCTGTTGCTGAGCTTGGAGGGTGATGGTACCACTGGGGTCGGTAAATTTACAGGCATTGTCCAGGAGTTTGACAATGACCTCGACTACCCACTCGCCATCGGCCCACACGAGGGGAAGACGGCGAGGCAGGTCCACCACGAGGTGGGGACAGGTTTCTCCTTGACCATGGCGGGCCTGGATGCTGCTCAAGGCCAGATCGATACATTCTCCAATGGCAAGGGCCTCTAAGTTCCACTCGATGCGTCCACTCTCTAGGCGCGACAGGGTGAGGAAGTCCTGCACCAGTTTACGCATCCGTTCTGCATCCTTCAGGGCTGAGGTAAGCATGATGGAGCGCAGTTCCTGGGGCATATCCGGCTCTGCTTCTAGGCTCTCCAGACAGACCTGAATGGTAGAGAGGGGAGTGCGTAACTCGTGGCCCGTGATGGCAATTAGGTTGCTGCGGGTGCTTTCTAGGGCAGCAAGCTGCTGGTTCAGATCCTGAAGGTGGGCGTAGGCATCGGCCTGGATGATGGCGACGCTGAGTTGAGCGGCGACGGACTCTACTAGGGCAATATCGTCATCATTCCAGGTGTAGCTGCCGGACTGGCAATGGTGGATTTCAATAACTCCCAGGAGCCGCTGTTGGTAGAGTAAGGGCACCATCAGCCAGGATCGGATTTGCCACTGCTCCATCAGGGGGACTAAGGGCAGCAGGTCGGCAGCCAGATCGGGGTCGGCAGCTTGGGTATCGGCGATGGCTAGGGTTTCGCGATCGCGGCGTAGTCGTTGCAGTAGAGGATGATCTGTCAGGGGCCATACCTGATCCTGGAGGGACGAGACCTGGGGTTCACGGTGCTCGTACTGGATTTGAACCTGCTCCTCTGCGCCGTAGCAACGGTAGACGATACAACGGCAGACCCCCAGTGCCTGACCGACTTCTCGCACTGCAATCTGAAAGATTTCTTCGGGGTTGAGAGAGCGGCGGATAGCGGCAGTGATGGAGTTCACCAGTCGTGCCCGTCGCTCTTGGTTCGCGATCGCTTTGTAGGTTTTCAGCAGCTTGTACTGCCCCGCCTGGAGGTAGGTTACCAATCGTTGGGTAAAGGGATCGGTCCCTGGCCCCGATAACTCGGCAAAATTAGGCACCACCCTGGTTTTCAAGTAATGATCACGGGCGATGGCTAGCTTGGCAGACAACTCGGGGCGATAGGACTCAATGCGGTCCAGCAACAGGGCAGCGGCTTCCTGGGTCACCCCTCGATCGGGGCTCCAAATGCCCTCAAAGCGGCGAGTTTGTTCTAGGGCTGGCCCTGTGGGACTGCGCTCTACTAGGGGAGCGGGAGCCCGCTCGCGACAGATCAGACAGGCGCTATAATGTGCCCCCATCACCACCAGATGCCATTCCTGGGTGAGGCCATCGTCTGGGGTAAAAGCAATGGTTTCGTAGTGGCTAGAACTGTTCTCAAAGCTGGTCCCCGCTGCCGACAGCACATAGACCTGATCCGTGAGCTGGGCAATGCGCTGGTAGCGGCTGGCTTCCTGGCGATAGAAACGTGCCTGTTGAAAACTGGCAATGACTAGGGGCTGATCCATTGCTCCCTGATCAGTGGTCCCCGCCAACACCTGGTCTTCCATCGCGTGGGACAGGGCTGTGAGAGAGGTTTTGAAAAAAAGTTGCGATCGCAGTTGAGGAATAGCCCTCAACAGCTCGTCCACAACAGCATCGGAATTGCTCATGGACGGAACCGTCAGCCCAAGAAGTGGATGTCAATGGCGCGAATGAGGATGGCGCTGGTCTAGGCACCCCCTACCTTGGCCCTAAAGCCAGCGGATATTGGAGTTTTCTAGAGAATACGCCCCATCATAGGCGGCTATGGTCAGCCTAGCAGGCTAACGATACGGGGGTTAAGCATTCGTTACCAATTTCCACCTTCCTAGCCTCAACAGAGACCCAAACTATCACGGCACCCAAAAACAGGACCGCAAAAACAACCGCAAAAACAAAGGTCACTGATAAAATCAGCGACCTTTGTTTAGGACATGAATTGAGGGTTAGAAAGGAACCCTGAGTTCCTTCAACCTAAGGTCAGTAGCTTAGGAAACACTGCCCATATCGCTGGCATCCTTCAGGAAACCACTGTAGGCTTCCATGCCGTGCTCGGCGATATCCAGACCCTTCATCTCCTCTTCCGGCGTCACCCGAATGCCCAGGGTGGACTTCAGCACAATCCAGAAGATAGAAGACATGACCACGGTGAAGAGACCGTAGGACAGAATCCCTAGGATCTGAACCCCCAGTTGACCAAAACCACCACCGTAGAAGAGGCCGGACTCCATATTAAAGAGACCAACCGCCAAGGTGCCCCAGATGCCGTTGACCAAGTGCACAGAGATAGCGCCCACCGGGTCATCGATTTTGATGCTATCGAAGAAGCCCACGGCGAAGACCACCAAGACACCCCCGATCAGACCAATCACGACAGCACCCAAGTAGCTAACCCCATCACACCCAGCAGTGATCGCCACCAGGCCCGCTAGGACGCCGTTGATAATCATAGACAGGTCAGGCTTGCCGCTTAGCACCCAAGCCGTGGCCGTGGCAGCAACCGCACCACCTGCAGCCGCCAAGTTGGTGGTGACCGCAATGTAAGGAACAGCGGTGCTAGCGGCCAACTCAGAACCAGGGTTGAAACCGAACCAGCCAATCCACAGAATCAAACAGCCCAACATGGCAATACTCATGTTGTGGCCGGGGATGGCATTGACTTGGCCATCCTGGTACTTACCGATCCGAGGCCCGAGGAAGGCAGCTCCCATCAGCGCAGCCCAGCCCCCTACGGAGTGGACAATGGTAGACCCAGCAAAGTCAGAGAATCCTAGCGCCCCCAACCAACCGTCACCATTCCAGGTCCAGCTTGCGCTAATAGGGTAGGCAATCCCCGTTAGCAGCAGGCTGAAGATCAGGAAGTCCATGAATTTAATTCGCTCAGCCACCGCCCCGGAGACGATGGTGGCAGCAGTACCGGCGAAGGCCGCTTGGAATAGGAAAAAGACAGGTACCGTAAGACCCACACCCTCCTCTAGGGCATAGGTTTCAGGGGTCCCAGACAGGAAGAAGCCCCCCAGTCCAATCCATCCGCCAGAGGGTGCCGCCAGAAAGGAGAACCCAATGGCCCAGAAGGCCAGGGTAGCCAGGGCAAACACGATCAGGTTCTTAGCCAGAATGTTGACGGCGTTTTTCTGACGACAGAAACCCGTCTCCAACATCCCAAATCCGGCGTTCATAAAGATCACCAGAATGGCAGCAACCAGAATCCAGATATTGTCCAGAACGGTCTGCACATCTTCCGCCGTCAGCGGTTCATCTTGGGCATGGGCGGCCAAGCCCCAACCTAAGACAACTACGATCGCTAGGGGAACACAGGCCAGCCAGCCCCAGGAAAATCCCTTCCCAAAGAAGTTCTGGATTGCCCCACTAAAGTCGGGCACGTTAGCATCCCAGAAGGACGACGATTGCCGTCTCCTGGATTTAGTTCGTTTGCGTAACACTAATCTAGACATCTCGACAAACATCCCTTCAACAGCATTTCAGACAGCAGACACAGCCTCTTCAGTCGCAATTGGCGCACCCAAGAACGCTGGGCTGCCCGTGCAAGGAGCTCCTGGAACTTTCCAGGGTACGGAGTCAGAACTAACTGGGGGGAAGCACCCCCAGGTTCATAGTCGGCTTGAGATTGGATAACACGGGTAACCCAAGGGAAATCACCGATCAAATCCTGCTCCAATTACCGAATACCGCAAGTACACACGATTCCACCAAGTCTGGGGCTGACAAGTTGTATCAGCCTATACATTTTTGCGAGGGTGCCAGAGGTTTTGCCCAGTATGGGGGCACTCTAAGGGAATTGGAATGGGGTTAGAGGCCATCTGGGGGCGATTATCTGGAAATTTAAGAAGACTGGGCTAAATATTGCTCATATCCCAAGATTTCTAATCGGGCCTGTTTCTCCAGGACTTGCTGTTTGAGATCTTGGCGGTATTGCAGGACGCGATCGCACAATTCCCCATCATGAGTGGCCAAAATCTGTACCGCCAGAAGCCCCGCATTTTGGGCATTGCCGATGGCCACCGTCGCCACGGGAATCCCCCCCGGCATTTGCACAATGGAATACAGAGAGTCCACCCCACTGAGGGCACGGCTCTGCACCGGAACGCCAATCACGGGCAGGGGCGACAGGGCTGCTACCATTCCCGGTAGGTGGGCCGCTCCCCCCGCCCCGGCAATGATTACCTTCAGCCCCCGAACATGGGCCTGTTGGGCGTAGTCCACCATCCGTTCTGGCGTGCGGTGGGCAGAGACAATCGCCACCTCATGGGGCACATTGAAGTCTTTGCAAATTGCGATCGCAGCCTGCATGGTGGGTAAATCGGAGTCACTGCCCATAATGATGCCAATGAGAGGGCACGCTGGAGAAGAGGTCATAGCACATCCGCAAAATAGGGTTTTCAAGAAAGTGGCCTATCTAGGCCAAAGAGGCGATAATACATCCCCAGCCTTTCTATCATCGTCAGCGTCAGCGTCAGATGTACTCACGGCGGTATTCATCTCAATCCCGTACGCCCTCAGGGATGTACGCAATCCAACTGCATGTCGCTATAGATGCGATATAGATGCGATCACCCTGCCGGTATCCCCCTGACAGCAACACAGGTGTTGAGGACGGGGGGCTAAAGTTTTCCCTAGAGAGCGCCTCAGTCTCCTGTCCTTATGTTCTGCTAGTAGTACTGCCCGCTGATTTCCGGATTACCATGCCCACCCCTGAAACCTTTACCCCCACTGCCTTTACCCCTACTGTTTGGATCTACGACACCACCCTGCGAGACGGAGCCCAGCGGGAAGGACTGGCCCTGTCTATTGAAGACAAGCTGCGGATTGCCCACAAGCTGGATGAGTTGGGGGTGCCCTTTATTGAAGGCGGGTGGCCGGGGGCAAACCCTAAGGATGTGCAGTTTTTCTGGCAACTCAAGGAGGAGCCGTTGCAACAGGCGGAGGTGGTGGCCTTTTGCTCCACCCGTCGTCCCGGTGGCAGGGCCGCTGAAGACCCGATGCTGCAACCGATTCTGGCGGCAGGAACCCGCTGGATCACCCTATTTGGCAAGTCCTGGGATCTCCATGTCACCGATGGCCTGCAAACCACCCTGGGGGAAAATCTGGCCATGATTGGGGATACGATCGCCTATCTTCGCAGCCAGGGGCGACGGGTGATCTACGATGCCGAACACTGGTTTGACGGCTACAAGGCCAACCCCGACTACGCCCTGGAAACCCTAGAGGCGGCGGTGGCAGCGGGGGCGGAATGGCTCGTGCTGTGCGACACCAATGGCGGCACCCTGCCCCATGAAGTCACCGCGATTGTACAGACGGTGCAGGACTGGCTGCAAGGACAATTCCCGGCGGGGGAACTGGGGCGTCTTCCTTGCTTGGGTATCCACACCCACAATGATGCGGGGACGGCGGTGGCCAATGCTCTCGCGGCGGTGATAGCGGGGGCGACGATGGTGCAGGGCACGATGAACGGCTATGGTGAGCGCTGCGGGAATGCTAACCTCTGTTCTGTGATGCCCAACTTGCAACTCAAGTTGGGGAAACCCTGTCTACCCCCAGAACGCCTCGCCACCCTGGCGGACACCAGCCGTTTGATCAGCGAAGTGGTGAATCTGGCTCCCGATGACCATGCTCCCTTTGTGGGGCTGTCGGCCTTTGCCCACAAGGGGGGCATCCATGTCAGCGCGGTGGAAAAAAATTCCAAAACCTATGAGCACATTGCCCCGGAGGCGGTGGGGAATCGGCGGCGCATTGTGATCTCGGAGCAGGCGGGGCTGAGCAATATCTTGGCCAAGGCCCGCAGTTTTGGCATTGAGCTGAACAAGCAAGATCCGGCCTCGCGCCAACTCCTGAGCCGGATGAAGGTTTTGGAGAATGAGGGCTATCAGTTTGAGGCGGCGGAGGCCAGTTTTGAGCTGTTGATGCGGGAGGTGCTGGGGCAGCGACGGCGGTTCTTTGACCTGAAGGGGTTCCAAGTTCACTGCGATCGCGCTGCCGATGGTGCAGCCGAGAGTACCCGTTCCCTGGCTACGGTGAAGGTCCAGGTAGAGGGAGAAGAAATCCTCGCCGCCGCCGAGGGTAACGGTCCCGTCTCGGCCCTGGATACGGCTCTGCGGAAGGCTCTGACTACTTTTTATCCTGCGATCGCAAAGTTTCACCTCAGCGACTACAAGGTGCGGATTCTGGATGGACGAGCGGGCACCGCCGCCAAGACCCGAGTGCTGCTAGAGTCCAGCGACGGTCACCAGCGTTGGACCACCCTCGGGGTGTCCGGCAACATCATCGAAGCCTCCTACCAAGCGGTGGTGGAGGGACTGGAATATGGTCTGATGCTGCAAGAGACATTCGCCGCTGACCCGCTAGTCCTTTAAGCGGATTGGAGTTGCAGGGTAAATCTGCACCCGCGCAGGAACCCGGATCCTTTCATGGGCAATTCTTGTGGGTCAGGCAAAATGCCTGACCATGGACAGCCGGGACGGCTATCCCACGTTATTTGATCTCTAACGCCTTAGAGAACGCCTTAGAGAACGAGGGCCACTGTCATAGAGCGTGCTAAAACAAGGCATCCCGATATTCGTTTAGAACCGCCAATACCTGACTCAGCTTTTGGCGGTTCGCCTCCGAGGGGTCAGCCAAAAAGCTCAGGAGTGCAAGATCTCGCTCAGTTTCGATTGCAGCTCGGCGAGTCGCTTGTTCTTTATCCTCAGCTCTTCGTTGCTCTTTCTCAGCTCGTTCATCCGCTGCACGTGCTTCAGCTCTTGCCAAGCGGCTTGTTTCTCGATTTCTACGGTTCCACTCAACGCCGAAATTAACCAGCGCCACCACGAAGGCCGCCACGGTGAGGCGGTTACTCCAGGTTCGAGGTTGGGCAACGAGTTCGAGGAAGCGGAAGTCTTGTTCGTCATAGAATCGCAAAAACGCCACAGCAATGGTCAAAACCGTCAACCCGGTGCCGGGAATTAGAGCCAGAAAGTTAAGCCAAACCTGACGATTCCCCATTCCCATTTTATGTGATCGCCCATCGTTGCCAATCCTACCCTGAGCGTTGAACAGGGTGCATCGCTAGCGCGGATGTATCCGAGGATGGGAACTTATTCCTGTGTAAAGCCCTAACTGTGTCAATCCCTAACTATGATTTGATCACCATGATTGATGTTCAAGACCTGACCAAGGTATATCCCGTTGCTATCAAAACACCGGGACTGGGGGGCACGTTCCGCCACTTCTTTCGGCGTAGCTACCGCCAGGTAGAAGCGGTGCGCCAAGTGTCCTTTCACATCGCACCGGGAGAAGTGGTGGGCTTTCTCGGTCCCAATGGGGCGGGTAAAACAACCACACTGAAGATGCTGACGGGGTTGATCCATCCTTCCCAGGGACAGGTGCGGGTGGCGGGGCAGGTGCCCTTTCAACGGACCCCCTCCTTTTTGCGGCAAATTACGTTGGTGATGGGGCAAAAGCAGCAGTTGCTGTGGGATTTACCCGCCCTGGATTCCCTGCGGATTAATGGGGCTATCTACGGTCTCAGCGATCGCGTTTTTCGCGATCGCGTTGCCGAGCTGTCGGACCTGCTAGAACTCGGAGATAAACTCAACCAACCCGTGCGGAAACTATCCCTGGGGGAGCGAATGAAGGCGGAGATGTTGGCGGCTCTGCTCCACCGTCCCCAAGTGCTGTTTTTGGATGAACCCACCCTGGGCCTGGATGTAAATGCCCAAGTGGCAGTGCGGGACTTTCTACGGGAATATAACCGCCGCTACCAGGCCACCATTGTCCTCACCAGTCACTACATGGCGGATATCACCGCCCTCTGCGATCGCGTACTGCTGATCTACCAGGGGGGACTGATCTACGACGGCAGTCTAGAGGATCTTTTGACCCGTTTTGCCCCCTACCGGGAGGTAAAGGTGGAGCTGGCGAACCCCGCCGATGGTCCGCTCCTGGCCCGCTACGGCGACCTGGAAACCCTGAATGGCTGCTCCGCCAGCCTGATTGTGCAGCGGGGAGCCCTGACCCAGTCCGTATCGCGCATCCTAGCGGAGTTCGCAGTACAAGACCTGACCGTCACCGACCCCCCCATTGAGGAGGTAATTGGCCGAGTATTCCAAGCGGGCCTAGTGGCCTAAGGAATTTCTATCCCAAACCACCCCACTAGAGTCATCACGTTGCGGATGCGCCGACAATTTTGGATCCCGGATTTTGGATCCTGGGGTGCCGCCGACAGGGTAAGGCAAGGCGGCATGACCAATGGGGGTGCCCCTATCGCGGTTCTCACTCGGGTTCAGGACAAGCAGGGGCTTAAGCCCCTTGTTCACCGAAGTGTCATTAAACTGAGGTGTACCTACATTAGGGAAGCGCTATAACCGCAGGGGGTAGGTGTCTAGAATAGGCACAGTCCTTTGCAGAGCTTGCCCATGCCTACTCCCCGGTTGTTGATCATTGGTCTCGACTGTATGGAACCCTCCCTGGTATTTGACCAGTGGCGGGGCGATTTACCCCACCTGTCGCGGCTCATGGATCAGGGCAGCTATGGCCGTCTAGAGAGCAGCATTCCCGCCATTACTGTCCCTGCCTGGAGCTGCATGATGAGCGGGCGTGATCCAGGAGAGTTGGGCATCTACGGCTTCCGGAATCGCCGCGATCGCGGATATCACTCCATGGCCATCTCCGATGGACGGGCGGTTCAGGTGCCCCGCCTCTGGGACATCCTAGGGGATGCGGGTTGGAGAGTAGCGGTCCTCAGCGTCCCCGGAACCTCTCCCCCCTACCCAGTAAACGGCTCCCTCCTATCCTGCTTTCTCACCCCCAGCATCGAAGTACCCTTCACCCATCCCCCAGAACTAGCAGATCAAATCCGGGCCTGGATGCCAGAGTTCATGCTAGATGTGCCCAACTTTCGCTCTGACGAAAAGGATCGCATTCAGGCAAATCTCTACACCCTCTGCGACCAACGCTTCACCCTGGCAGAAAAGCTAATCGCCCAAGAGGCCCCCGACTTGCTGATGCTGGTAGACATGGGCGTAGACCGCCTCCACCACGCCTTCTGGAAACCCATGGACCCCCGCCATCCCCAGTACGAAGCCGACTCCCCCTTCGCCACCACCATCCACGACTACTACGTCCATGTCGATCAGCGAGTGGGAGAGTTGCTGAGCTACTGCGACGAAGATACAGCGGTCCTAGTGGTATCAGACCACGGTGCACAGCCCTTAATGGGGGGCATCTGCATCAACGAGTGGCTCATGACCCAGGGCTACCTGACCCTGAAAGAAGCCCCAACCGAGGTAGTCCCTCTAGATCAGGCAGCGGTGGATTGGAGCCAAACCCAGGTCTGGGGAGCGGGGGGCTACTATGCCCGCATTTTCCTGAATGTGCAGGGGCGAGAACCCGAGGGTATTGTGCCCATGGCAGAGTACGAAACCCTGCGAACGGAACTAACAGAAAAGCTGAAGCAGTTGCCCACCCCCACGGGCAGCAATTTGAATGTGACGGTGTTTAAGCCCCAGGAAATTTATCAAAAGGTACGGGGACGAGCACCAGACCTGATCGTATATTTCGACGATCTAGCTTGGCGCAGCGTCGGCAGCGTCGGCATCAACAGCCTCTATACCCTAGACAATGACACTGGCCCTGATGATGCCAACCATGCCCCCTTTGGTCTGATGATTTTCCACGATCCGGCCCAGCCCCAACCGGGCCAGATACTCACGGGTGCCCAGCTCTATGACATCGTCCCCACCCTGCTGCACCGCTATGACATCCAGGCCCCCTCCGGACTCCGAGGCAAGGTGCTATCTCTATAAACCCAGACCATCTCTAGGGGTGTTCCCAGCCCCCCAATCCTGGATACGCCCTATATCGACTGATAGCACTGATTTACGCCTAGTACCGCAAGGCGTAAATCAGTCCACTATCGTCCCGCTGACGCGACGATGGCCGCAGGCTTCTAGCCTGCGCTTAGGCTTCTTATTCTGTCGCACTAGCCCAACCTTTTCTGGTCCCCTCTCCTCTTGGGAGAGGGCTAGGGTGAGGGGCCGAGGTGTACCACGATGGAAAGGTTAGGGTATTTACGCCGCAGAGTACTAGCTCACCACCTGACCCGCATCCACCGCCTGGGTATATTCCCGGTCGATTTTCAGCACCACCACCCCCAGGGGTGGCAGTGTTAGGTCCAGGGAATAGGGGCGACTGTGGAAACTCCAGTCATCGGACCATTTGCCCCCCAGATTGCCCATATTGCTGCCGCCAAAATCCCGAGCGTCGCTGTTGAACAGCTCTCGATAGTAGCCCCGCTCCGGTACCCCAACTCGGTAGTGGCTGTGGGGCTGTGGGGTGAAATTACACACCACCACCACAAAATCATTGCTGTCCTTATCCCGGCGAATGAAAGACACAACACTGTGGCGATTGTCACTACAGTCGATCCACTCAAAGCCTTCCTGAGTAAAGTCTTGGGTGTAGAGAGCCGGTTCACTCTTATAAAAAGTGTTGAGCTTGGCCATGAAATTTTTGTAGCTCTGGTGCGCCTCATATTGCAAAAGATGCCACTCCAGATCTCCCCACACATTCCACTCACTCCACTGGCCAAATTCCATGCTCATAAAGAGCGTCTTTTTGCCGGGATGCATGAACATATAGGCAAACAGACAGCGCATGTTGGCAAATTTTTGCCACTCATCCCCCGGCATCTTGCCCAGCATGTTGCTCTTGCCGTGAACTACCTCATCGTGGGACAGCGCCAGCATGAAATTTTCACTAAAGGCGTACCAAATACTAAAAGTGACATTGTTTTGATGGAACTGCCGGAACCAAGGGTCCATGGCAAAGTAGTCCAACATGTCGTGCATCCAGCCCATGTTCCACTTCAGGTTGAAGCCCAGACCCCCCACATAGGTGGGCCAAGACACCATGGGCCAAGAGGTGGATTCCTCCGCAATAGAGAGGACACCGGGATAATAGCTAAACAACAGGTGATTCACCTGACGGAGAAAGTCAGCAGCCTCGATATTTTCTCGACCACCGTAGTCATTGGTGACCCATTCCCCCTCTTCGCGGCAATAGTCTAGGTAGAGCATGGAAGCTACAGCATCCACCCGAATGCCATCAATGTGGTACTTGTCAAACCAAAAGAGGGCATTGGCAACCAGAAAGTTGCGGACCTCATTACGACCATAGTTGAAAACCAGGGTGCCCCATTCCTTGTGCTCTCCTTTGCGGGGATCAGCATGCTCATAGAGATGGGTGCCGTCAAAAAAGGCCAGTCCATGGCCATCCTTGGGGAAGTGGCCGGGAACCCAGTCCACAATGACACCAATGTCATTCTGGTGACACAGATCGATCAAATACATCAAATCTTCCGGAGTGCCGTAGCGGGAGGTGGCGGCATAGTAGCCCGTCACCTGATAGCCCCAGGAGCCGTCAAAGGGATGCTCGGCCACTGGCAGCAGCTCAATATGGGTAAAGCCCATCTCCTTGACGTAGGGAATGAGCTTGTCCGCCAGTTCTCTGTAGGTGAGGAAGCGGGCTCCGGGCTTGAGATCTGCCACCTGCACCGAGGAACAAGGCGTGCCGTCGGGGCCAAGAGGAGGCTCTGAGGAAGAGGCATGGAGCCAGGATCCCAGGTGGAGTTCGTAGATGGAAATCGGTTTGGTCAGGGGATCGGTATGGCGACGGGTTTCCATCCAGTTCCCGTCATGCCACTGGTAGTCGTCTAGCTGAGTGACGATGGAGGCGGTTTTGGGCCGCACCTCTTGCTGGAAGCCGTAGGGGTCGGACTTTTCGTAGATATGGCCCGCCTGATTCTTGATTTCGTATTTATAGGGGGAACCAACGGTCACGCCGGGAATAAACAGCTCCCAAATCCCGTTGCCCGTGAGGCGCATCTGGTGCTTGCGGCCATCCCACAGATTGAAGTCCCCCAATACCGACACATTGCGGCCATTGGGAGCCCAAAGGGCAAAGTAAACCCCCTCTACCCCCTCCATGGTGGTGGGGTGTGCCCCCAGCTTTTCGTAGAGGCGGTGGTGGTTACCCTCGGCGAACAGGTGAATATCAAAGTCCGTAATGCGGCGGGTCTTGAAGGCGTAGGGATCGTAGATGAAGCGCTCGTGTTCCCCTTCTTGGTAGCGGAGTTGGTAGTTGGCGAGGTCATCGGTTTCGATCAGACATTCAAAAAAATGGGGGTTGTGGTCCGCCTCCATGGGATATTCCTGGCGGCTTTCTGGCAAAACTACCCAGGCCATCGTGGCGCTGGGTAGGTAAGCTCGCACCGCCCAGACGGTTTTGCCGTCCTGCTGGATCATGTGGGGGCCTAGAACCTCAAAGGGGTTCTGGTGCTGGTTCCAAACAATGCGGTCAATCTGATCTGGGGCAACCGTAACAGCCATATAAAACCTGGTGCTGAAATTATGAAACGACGCTTCTTAGGAGAAAAATCCGCTGTCTTCCTTGGGGGGACTGCGGAAAAATGTTAAGTATCTGCGAAACAGATTAACGCATTGTAACGATCCCAACGCAATTCCCCTTGAATTGGCTATACGACGGGGATCATCGCGAAACTGGCAGCAAGGGTTGAAGAACCCGGCGGAGTTGCAGCAAAAAGATGGCGGAGCGAAAGGTTTCGGGAACCATCTGGATATCTGCCTGTCGGAGTTCGGCCTGGAGTTGGGCGTACTCAACGGCGGTGAGTACCTCTCCGGTGAGGGGAGATCTCCCTTCGATGATGATCTCTGTGCGCAATACCTCTTCGGGGATCTCTTCGGGGGGCGGTAGAGCTTGTCCGGCGGGGGCTAGGGCTAGGGTAAGCCCTAGCCCTAGCCCACCGGAAGCAATTCCAACAATAGATAGGTATTTTAGGTATTTAATGAGGAAGGCCATGGCAATCGCGGTAGGGAAGCGCAGGGGGACGGGTGACCAATCTTTAAGTCTTTTAGCATCTTAGAGCTTGTACTGAGACAACCTCTGCTAAAGAACTTACCGCTACGGCGGGTGGGTTGTCGTCTGATATTGCTCTGAATATTGATCTGAATATTGGGGTGGACAATTGAGAAAGCGCTCTAGCTTTCGTGATTTTTGCGAATCTAGCCGTTAAAACAGAGTGAATTCCTCAGGAATTTGCCCCCACAGTGGCGAAGATCTAAACAGCAGCGGTTGGGCTGTGACCTGTCTGCCCTACGTCTCTACGCTTAGGGGCTGTTGACACCTCTCCGCTGAAATTTTTGCAAAGGATAATTTCCATGAACAATCGATTCTCTAGAGTGGCTGGAATCGTGGCTGCCGTTCTCACCTTGGCGGGCACCATGGCGATCGCGGTTCCCAGTAGCCGTGCTCAATCTGCCCCGATTCTAAATCAGCAGGGCACGTTGAAGCCTGCGGTAAACGAGTACCCCATTGTTCTAGAGGCGGGACAGGTTCTGACGATCCGCATGAGCAGTGAGGAGTTTGACACGGTGCTGCTGCTGCTGGCCCCTAATGGGGAGGAGGTCGCTTTTAATGATGATGCCGATGGCTCTCTCAACTCTCGCATTGTCTATATGGTGCCGGAAACGGGCCAATACACCATTGTTGCTCGGTCCTATGGCGGAAATGGGGGCGACTATTTACTCCAAGTGCAGCCCGCAACCGCCTATGAAGTCCTCATGAACGAGGCAGACATGGCGATATTTGAAGGGGACTATGACACTGCGATCGCGGCGTTGTCTGAGGCCATCAACCTAGAGCCCAACCAGCCGAGTGCCTATGTCCAACGGGCCAACCTGTACTGGAGCCAAGCTTACCAAGTTGCCGATGCATCGGGCCAACCCTTTGAGGGACCAATGTCCTTACCAGAAGCGGCTCGAAATACCATTGCCAGCGATTTCTTGGCCGCTGCTGCTCTCTATGAGGCCAGTGGAGATGTCGATCAGGCAGCTTACCTGCGAGCAGAAGCGGAATTTGTCCAAACCGGGGAATACCCTGCTTACCCAGGGCTGGAAATAGTTCCTGAGGGTTAGTCGAATTTGAAGATATTGGGGAAATTAAACTCGATTTTCCCGGATAGGTTTTCCTCACCTGAGAAAACTGGGATGGTAGATGCACCCTGATTGTCGCCCCTGGCTCCGGCCAGGGGCTTTTTGTTGTCATTCAGTAGGCGCAGTAGGCGCGTTATTTATGGCGACATGCAGTTGGAGTGGGCAATGGAATTTCTCGGCAGTGGCCTCCTAAATTACCCGTAGGGGTCAATAGGGATAACTGTAGGGCTGGGTGAGGGTAAGGGCGCGGTAAATCAAGAGGGTTTCCGTAGGGGCTCCGCCTCGGGTTAGGGTGAGTTCACCTAGGGGTTCTAAACCCTCGAAAAAGGGATTAAAGGGAACGGTGGGGTCATCGTTGGGGTGAAAGCTTCGCAGGGTTACGAAGAGGCCATCTGCCCCCACCCAGTCAGCGGGATTAAACCAAAAGGCAAAGCCTCGGGGATCTTGGCTGAAGGTGGTAACGGGGCGATTGCTCAAGGGCTGTACCGCCATATCCACATAGGCCGCCAGGTAGAACTCGTCGGTAAACACAAAGGTGCTAGACTGCATCGCTTGGAGCAGATCGGGACGGTCTGCCAGCCGTTGTCGCAGTTGCACGATATCTAGCAAGATGGTGGAGCCGTCTGCCTCTGGGCTCACAAAACCGCCTAAGAGACTGTACTGGCTGGGTTTTTGCAAAATTCCCAGGGTCAAATGCAACAGGGCAATCAGGGATAGGGTCGCGATCGCGGCGGCGGTCCCCCCCAGCCAGCGCCGCCGGAACCGAGGTCGCCAGTGGCCCATGCCCTCCGCCAGCAAAATTGAGAGCCCCCAAAAGCCAGGGGCGGGCCAAGCGGGAAAGGTGTGGTGTTGGCCACCGATTAGGGTCATCCCTAGGGCGATGGGAACCGAGGCCCAGAGAATTAGGGCTTGGCGATCGCGGGCATAGAATTCAACCGGCCCCAGGGGAGGCTGGAGCAGACACCGAACCTGGTTGAGTAATCCCCGCCCCGTGACCCACCAGAGGGGCAATCCCAGGGTCGGGCAAAGATAGACGATGCCCAGCAGCCAAGTAACCGCTAAGTCCCCCAGACGATAGGGCTCAGCAACGGCGGCTTCCCCCCCTTCAAACCGCAGACCCAGGTGAAAGCGAAAGGAAATCCAGTCGTTTTGGCTATTCCACCACCCCAGAGGGGCTAGGACAGCCAGCCCCAGCACCACCGCTAGCGCCATCCAGGGGGAAAATAAGGCCCGCCGCTGGGGACCACGGGTGAGGCAAAAGCCCAAAATTCCTGCCCCCAGTACAAATCCGTGGTATTTGCTCAAACCCGCCAGCCCTAAGAGCAGCCCCAGCACCGCCAGCCGCCAGGAGGGCTGATAATCCGTGGCTTTGCCCCCTCGGGCGATGGTGGTCGCTGGGGGCAAAAATTCCACTGCCGCCACGTATAGGGCCAGGGACCAGAAAAAGATCAGGCTATTGTCGGGGGCGGTGAGGAGACCAAAGGTAATCCACAGCAGGGGGGCAATGCTGGTAATCGCTACGGCGAGCAATCCCGTGGCGGTACTGTAGAGACGCTGGGCAGTGAGGTATAGCAGTATCAGGCTGAGGGGATAAAGGACTAGGGCTCCCAGGCGCACGGTAAAGGGCACCAGCACCCCCGTCAGCCACCAACCCATGCCCGTGGTCAGGGCCACCAAGGGGGGATGGTCGAAATAGCTCCAGTTCAGGTGGTGGCTGTAGACGTAGTAATAGACCTCATCTAGCCCCAGGGGCAGATAGGCCGCGATCGCACCCCGCACCAGTAGCCCCCCGAGGAGAAGAATCCCCAAGGAAAGAGGCCAGGGACTATATCCCAGAGTGAATCCGGACTGCGATCGTTTCCACGTCATCTCCAGTCGTCCTCCCTAGATTTCTGCAAGTTTGTTGCTGCAAGTTTGTTGCTGCAACCTGAATCCCGCACCTGCTGGGCCGGAGCCCAGAGAATAATCCCCAAAATGGGAATGCGATCGGGCTAGAAGCGGCATTTAGGGACGTGCAATTAAACAACACCCCACCACCAGCCCAATATCGGCCACCCGCCCACCGGGCAACCACAAGCACCCAAGCCCTCACACCCTCGCACCCTCATACCCCCCTTACGGATGGGGGTTTTATTTTCCTGCGAGTCCCTTAGCCAGTTTAATCATGACATCCTAGGGGTCTGGCTTGAAGACAAGAGAAACCTATGACCGGCAGCGCAGAGATTATTTGTATCGGCACCGAGTTACTGCTGGGGGACATCCTCAACAGCAATGCCCAGTTCCTAGCCCAAGAACTGGCTCAGCTTGGCATTCCCCACTACTATCAGACCGTAGTGGGGGATAACCCGGCCCGGATTCAGCAGGCGGTGGCGATCGCGGCGGAGCGGTCTACCCTCCTGGTTTTTACAGGGGGACTCGGCCCCACCCCCGATGACCTGACCCACGAGACCCTGGCGACTTGTTTCCAGGTTCCCCTCACGGAGCGGCCCGAGGTGCTAGCGGATATCCGCCACAAGTTTGCTAGTCGGGGTCGTACCCTGGTGGACAGTAACCACAAGCAAGCCCTTCTACCGACGGGAGCGGCGGTGCTGCCCAACCCCATCGGCACCGCTCCAGGCATTCTCTGGCAACCCTGCCCTGGGTTAACCCTTCTCACTTTCCCCGGTGTGCCTAGTGAAATGAAGGCCATGTGGCGACAGACAGCGGTGCCCTACCTGCAATCCCAGGGTTGGGGCCAGTCGGTGATTTACAGCCGCACCCTCAAGTTTTGGGGCATTGGAGAATCCAATCTGGCGGAGCAGGTAGCTCCATTGCTAGCGTTGGCGAACCCGACAGTGGCCCCCTATGCCGGGGGAGGAGCGGTGAAGTTGCGGGTGTCTACTCAGGCAGCGTCGGAGGCGGAGGCGAAGGCTGCGATCGCACCTGTCGCAGCAGAAATTCAGCGGATTGCCGGGGACCATTACTATGGTGACGATGACGCCACCTTAGCCTCGGTTGTGGGAGATGTACTGACCCAACGGAGGGAAACGGTGGCGGTGGCAGAATCCTGTACCGGGGGCGGGTTGGGCCATGCCCTGACCACAGTAGCAGGCAGTTCCAGCTATTTTTTGGGGGGTGTCATCACCTACGACAATCGGATCAAAACGGAGTTGTTGGCCGTGGACACAGTGGTGTTGGCCCAGCGGGGGGCGGTCAGCCCGGAGGTAGCCTGCCAAATGGCCAAGGGGGTGCGATCGTGCCTGAGCAGCGACTGGGGCGTGTCGATTACGGGGGTAGCGGGGCCAGGGGGCGGTAGTGAGACTAAGCCCGTAGGCTTGGTCTACATCAGCGTAGCTAGCCCCGATGGGTCTGTGGAAAGTCAGGAATACCACTTTGGGGCCACAGGGGGACGGGATTGGGTCCGTCACCTGAGCATCCAATCTGCCCTTAATCAGTTGCGCTTAGCCTGTTCTCGCTAAATCCTTGTCGAGAATGTTCAGCAACGATCCAGGAATGCAACCCCAGGTCAGCCGGTTGCTAGGACAACCCACCTGTCATTCTGAGCGCAATCAGTCTACACCACCCACAAGCCCGTCATTCCGAGCGAAGGGAGGAATCTCGGGCTTGCTCCTAGACCACTCCGATACAGTTGCGATCCCGAAGGGGGTGGTCCTTACCTTGACCATTTGCCGGGATTCGCTATGATCGATTTAGACCTATTGGCCACTGCGCTTTCAGATAGGTTGAAAACTTCCTCGAATGGGGCAGTCTAATCCTATAGAGGCTGTCCGTTGTCGGTAAGGAGTAGCGCCAGCATGGACTATATCGAAAAGGCTCTAGAAAAGCTCAAAGAATGGCTGGATCGCCTTGCAGAAATACTGCTAGGCCCTCAGCCAGAGCCAGAGCGCGAGGCTATCCCCATCCCTGTGGATGATCGCTAGCAGCGTCTAGTCGCCGAAGCCTAAAATCAGCGATAAAATTTCTGAGCCTGCCACTGTGAGTAACTGGGTGTGCTGAGTCTGTTGGTCCTGCACGGTCCTAATCTCAATTTATTGGGAAAACGAGAGCCTGGAATTTACGGAGCCCAGACCCTAGCGGAGGTTAACGCTTCATTACAGGTTGAAGCCGCTACCCTGGCGACCCAGCTAGAAATTCTTCAATCAAATCACGAAGGTGCCTTGGTGGACGCCATCCATGCCGCAATGGATCGCCACCAGGGTATTTTGATCAATCCCGGAGCCTATACCCATACGAGTGTGGCCCTGCGAGATGCGATCGCAGGAGTAGACCTGCCCACCGTGGAAGTCCATCTCAGCAATATCTACCGTCGGGAAAGCTTTCGCCACCACTCCTACATCGCCCCAGTGGCGGTAGGACAGATCAGTGGCTTTGGAGTAGAGAGCTATCGTCTCGGGCTCCATGCTCTGGTGGGATATTTGCGATCGCGTGCCATCACCTCCTAACAGTCCACCCCAATGGATTAGAAATAGCGTAGAACGACCAACCAGATAGCCGCCCCTATGCCTACCCCGCCGCCGCTGGATTTACTGGAGAGGACTGGGCTGCCAATCTGGTTTCCCAAAAGCGGGCGCAGGTTTCCCTAGAGACAACTCAATAGCGACCCCCACTTGGGGCTCAATCACCTGGGCTGGATTTCCCTGAGCCGCCAGTTCGGCGCGAACGGTCTCAACACTACCAGAAACCTTCAACCAGGGCAGCAGCACCCCTTGATATTCCGATTCCCCAGCGCCAGCGGTAGGCAGCATCACCTGAGGCTGGAGCCAATCCGCCAACTCCCGAGCACTCTGACGACCCCGGAGAATTGCCCCAACAAGGGGCAATGCCAGATCCTGCATGGGGGTAATCACCACATCCACAGGCCCATGAGATCGCAAGCTGTGGGGATGGAAGCCATGGGGCTCATAGAACAGGGTGATCTGGTGGGCGGTGTTGGTGAGAAGATAGCCATTCTCGACGCGGAGGGGACCCATGGGGGCTCCCGGCAGGGCTTTGATGGTTATGTCGGCAAAGGTTTGGACTTCACCGGGTGCGATCGCCGTGACCTGATGAAACCCCAAATCCGTCGCTACCCGCGCCCCGGTAGGAGAGGCTAGGACAGGAATGGTTTTGTCCAAAGCCCCCAGAGTTTCCGGATGGGCATGGTCCTCTAAACCCTGGGACAACAAGATGAGATCAATAGCTTCGGGCATGGGAGAAGGGCGCGATCTGACACCCCGAAACAACCACCCCGCCCCCCCAAACACCAGCGGTCCCACCAGCCAGGGATCCACCAGAATGCGCTGACCGGCAATCTCCCAGAGCCATGTATTGTTGTCTAGCCAAGTCACTTGCATAGCGGTGGTTTTGTTACATCTATTTACAGTGTAGAAGGGATAAGGCGAGCTGGGGATTGTCTCGCCAGGAATGAAAATTGCCCTCTGACGACGATCCCCGTATAATCCTTGAGGTCCGATCCCGATATAAATCTTAAGAAACCCTGACCTTTTCCTTCAGTTTTTTAACCGAGTTCTATGCGTATTCGCCTGCCCGAGCATTACACCATCCTGATTACCCGTGCTGGGCATCAGCCCATCGCACTGCAATTTCGGCCTTGGCCTGTAGTGCTCGCCCTTGGTATTCTGGCCAGTCTGCCTATTGCCTGGGTGGCTTCCCTGGTCTACAGCAATGGGCAGTTGAGCCAGCGTAACCAGTCCCTTACCGAAACCGCGAATGAGGTGTTGACGGAGCTGGATTCCCTCAATGCCGAGGTCCAGGATCTGCAAGAACGGGCGGGATTACCCAATGGTGAGCCCTCCCCCCCCCCAGCCCAGATCGAGTCTCAGGGCGGTATTGCGGGCGAGGTCGAGGCCGAAACCCTGTTTAGCCTAGCCCAAAGTCGGCTGCCCCGGCTCAGTTCCCAAATCCAGAGCGAAGTGCGCCCTGCCCTGGAGGAAACCCTAGCTGAGGAAGAAGCAAGGGAGGAGGCATTTCCCAGCGCCAAACCTATTCGAGGTGAGGTAGAGGTATCTTCGGAATTTGGGCTGCGACCCAACCCCTTTAGTGGTAGAAGCTATGAGTTCCACAATGGGATTGATTTTCGCGGGGCCATCGGCACCCCTATCTATGCCACGGCTAAGGGGGTCGTGGTTAAGGCGGTTCAATCCGGCGGCTATGGCAAGCATGTGGTCATCGATCATGGCTACGGTTATGAAACCCTCTATGCCCACCTCTCTAAAATCGATGTTGAGGTCGGCGATCGGGTGCAGCGAGGCAAAGTAATCGGGGCTTTGGGCAATACGGGGCGATCCTCTGGTCCCCACCTGCACTACAGCATCTACCGCAAGGGGCAAGCGGTAAATCCCCGCTATTACCTCCGTTTTGATCAGGATCCCTAAGCCCTTTGCGGTCTATCGCGGTTCAGTCGTCATCACTGCCTGCCTCAGGCAAGTCCCACTAGTCCCTAACGGCGACGACGAGGATCGTAGCGATCGCGAGGATCATAGCGATCGCGATCGTAGATGCGTCGCTCTACATGACGCTTAATCTGACGAGCCATGCGCTGGATTCCCTGCCGTTCATCCTGGCGAATAAAGGGCCAAAATAGTCCTGAGAGCATCCCAGACAGCCGTTCCTGATGGGTGTATTTGGTTCGATTAGGTCCCAAATCCTGAAGTTCAAACACCTGTTCACTTCTAAATCCCGGCATCTGTGCCCGCCACCGGAGATAGTAATCTGGCTGCATTACCGTCACCAAGGGTTCAAAGTCTGTAAATTCATCTCCCTCTAGACGACACAGGGCGAGGGCCACCTCTTGTCCCTGACCAAAGGGCAACGCCGGATCCGTGTCATACAAAAAGGTATTCCACCAGTGCCACTGATCCTTGCGAATCAGGGCGTCCCAGACCAGATGCCGAGGAGCGTTGATCTCAATGTCGGTATAGAGGCTGGGCATAGTCCAACGGTAGCTCTCCAACGGTAAGAATAAACTGATCCGTGGCTCCTCTAGAGCAACCGACCCAACCCAAAATGGTGGGTAATGCCCGGAAGAAACCCAGGGAAGCCTGTCATTCTGAGCGCAGGGAGGAATCTCGGTCTGGCTCACGGAGATCTGAGTTCGACTTAAGCTTCGCTGCCCATCCGCCAGGGAATAAATTGCCCTGGCTCATCGCAGAAGTCCGTTAAAACGGACTCGCCCCCCTATCCCCAGCCCAGCTCCCAGTCCATTTTTAGCCATTAAAAATGGACTAGAGCCTGTTAGCCGGGAATTTTGAATTCCCGGCGGGGTGCCAGCGCTGATACCGCATTGACGTTTTTTAGCCCTCTACTCCTTGGCGAACTCAGGTCACGGAGGGAAGTTTCTTAGAAGCCGCTACGCGAACAGGACAGGCAAGGGATTGCCCCTACGGGATCTCTACCCCATCACACACACACGGGTCACCCGGCAACAAGGGCAACCACCCTATTCCCTCCGGGAAGGCTCCGCCCTAGCGTGAGCCTTAGCGTAGCCATGCCGGAGGCTATTGCCCGAAGGGCTATACGGCTCCGTTGCTCCTCCGGAGCCGCTACGCGAACAGGACAGGCAAGGGATTGCCCCTACGGAGGGCAGATCAATATCGGTCACCCGGCCCTGGGCAGGGCGGGTTTTGAGCCTCCCATTTGGGATTTCCCAGTAGACACGAGCTAAACCCGCCCCTAGGGGATTTACCCCAACACCCCAATACCCCAATACCCCCCCATCACTCTCCAGCAATTTCCGGGATCTTTCCTGTCAGTTTGTTCTGCAAGCCAGGTTTGGCGGTATCCTGTCGGAGAATTACAACGGCTAGGGGCTGGATACAGCATCGACGTATGGGACAGATTTTTATTTCCGCAGGCCATGGTGGGTGGGAAAACGGCGCAATCGATCCGGGTTTTGTCACCACCGAAACCACCGAAGCCGCCGAGATGATGCGAATTCGGGATTTAGTCGTGCCGGAATTGCGATCGCGGGGTTTTGAGGTTCTGGCCGTTCCCGACGATCTCAGCGATGAACAGTCTCTGAGTTGGATTAATGCCCGTTGTCGTATTACCGATGTGGCCCTAGAACTGCACGCTGGTGCTGCCTCCACCGCCGTCACGCGGGGAGCCAGCGTCTTTTTTATTGCTAATAATGAAACTCGCAAAACCCACGCAGAGCTGTTGCTCTTGGCCCTGCTGCGGCGGGTGCCCCAACTCTCCAGCCGGGGAGCCCGACCCGATACCACCACCGGCATCGGTAGTCTCACCTTTACCCGCCGTATCAACTGTCCCTCTCTGCTGATGGAGGTGGGCTACCTGACCAATCCCGACGATCTGGGCCTGATTCAAAACCGCCGCCGGGATATGGCCCTGGGTATTGCCGACGGCACCGCCTCCTGGAGTCGCGCCGTGGCGGGCAACGCTAGTACGGGTCAAACCTTTCCCGAGATCAGCATCAGCATCAACGGCGGTATCTACAGCGAAAAGGGCGTCATCATTAGCGACAACGCCTACATCCCCATTGATCTGGTGGATCAGCTCAACATCGACCTGAGCACCGCCACCGAGATCCGCCGGGTGCGCTACCGCAATGTGGTCTACGTCAAGGCTATAGACCTGAGGAACTACAACGTCTCCATTGGTTGGGATGCCAGCACCCGTACCGTCACCCTCAAATCCCAAGGAGCCTTACAGGTCTGCTCCGGTCAGCTTGATCGCATCATGGGTAAGGGCAACACCCATGATGTTCAATTGTTGGTGTTTCTCAAGGCCAACAACGAGAGTGCCCCTGACCGCTATAAGGATTTGCCCCGCTTCTATCGGGAGGAAGGGGCCATCGAAGGGGTCAACTATGACATTGCCTTTTGCCAGATGTGCATTGAAACCAACTTTCTGCGTTTTGGGGGGCATGTCAATGCTGACTCCAACAACTTCGGTGGTATTGGCTCATCCCCCGGTAGCACAGGGGGGGCTGAATTTCGAGATCCCCGGATTGGGGTCCGCGCCCAAATTCAGCACCTCAAAGCCTATGCCAGTACTGAACCCCTGACTCAAGAGTTAGTGGATCCTCGATTTGGCTTTGTGCGGCGAGGTATTGCACCCTTGCTGGGGCAACTAAGTGGCCGTTGGGATGCTGACCCGCTCTATGGAGATAAAATTCTGGCGGTGTTGCGACGCCTCTACGAAGCCGCAGGCTTGCTGTAACGTCCATCATTCAGGCATACCTCCAGGCATTCCTCAACGCCTGGAATGTTCTGATGGCCCATTTCCTAAGGGCCTAGAGTAGTGTTCCGTCAGGAAAATTTTGACGGGTCGAAGACCCTCAAACTTTAACCCTAACTAAACTCCAGGATTTCGGTCACCCGTCAATCATTAATTGACCCAGCAATAGGGCTAACTGAGGCTCTCGGAGAGATAGATGGCGGCGGCTTCGACAATCGCGATCGCATCTTCATAGACCATGCGAGTTGGCCCCAAGACACTAACACTGCCCACCGGCACCTCACCTCGGGTATAGGTAGAAGACACCAGAGCACAACCCTGCATCGGTTCCAGAGGATTTTCTGAACCGATCCAGACCCGCACTCGACGCCCCGACTCCGTTGCCGATACCGCCTCAAACACCAACGGCCATAGTTGGGACTGTTCCTCCTCCAAAAGCTGCACAATGGCCTGGATGCGAGGTGTTTCCGAAAATTCCGGCTGCCGCAGCACCTCCGCCAGACCGCTCATGATGAAGTGGCTGGCGCGAGTAGATTGGACCCGGCGGGCGATGACTCCAGCAGAGGCTTGTAGCGCTTGGGCATAGCGCTGAAACTCCCGCCCTAGTTCCCCCCAGTCCAGTAGGGTAATATCTGCCAGTGTCTTGCCCTGCAATTGAGTCGTGAGAAAATTAGACACAATTTGCAGTTCCCGCTCCAAAGCTTCTGGGGTTGGAGCTTTCTCCTGGGGAGGTAACTGCATCACCATAGACTGGGTTTCGAGGGAAGTCAGCACCACCACCACCAGCACTTGCCCTGGTGCCACCTGCACCAGTTGCAAATGGCGAATACTCGCGGGGCTAGCCTGAGGCACGGTGATCAGGGTTAAATAGCCGCTGAGGGTAGAGAGAATCTGGGCCGCATCCCGTAGCAGCGCCTCAATACTCCAGCCCCCCCAATCCAGTCCTTGAGAGAGGGAACTGTCTACCTGCTGGGCCACCTGGAGCGAGGGCTGGATTAAATGATCCACATACAGCCGATAGCCATGGTCCGAGGGAACCCGTCCGGCTGAGGTATGGGGTTGGTACAGAAACCCCGCCCGCTCCAGTACCCCCATCGCCTGTCGCACCGTGGCAGGGCTAACCTGAAGGTCATATTCTTGGGCCAGCACCTTGGATCCAACGGGCTCTGCGGTGGCCACATAGTGGCGAATGGTGGCCCAGAGTACACGCTGTTGGCGAGAGTTGAGGGACAAGGATGCTGACATACACCACGCGATCGCCGCTGCGAAGTTAAATGTTGCAGTTACCTTAGCAGACTTTCCCAATGGTCTGAGATGGGGTGTACTAGTCTAGATTTTTTACTTGGGTGTTTGTTTGTGCTTTGCGGTCTGGGAGAACAGACGAAAGTAGAGGCCCTGGGTCAATTCCTTGAAGGGAAAGGCCAGGTAGGTGAGGGGATTGATAGTGACAATGATGTTACGGATATCTCGCTGAGCCAGGGCCACCACTGCCCAGGCCACCCAGGAGGCCGACATGATGCCCACCGGGTTTAGAGCACTCTTGAAGGGTCCAAGCACGATTTTGCGGATGGTGCAGGGGGCATCTCGCCGCCTGAGGGTAACCAGATCGCCGAGGAGTCGCTTCGAGACTTCGTAAAGTGGACTGAAGGCTGGCCCCACCTCTGCCTCCGAAGTATTGACCCAGATTTCTTTGATCGCCATGCCAGCGGGGGGAGCGACGGTTTCCATAAATACATCCATCAACCGCAGAGCCGAGAGGGCATTGACCTCTAGGGATAGGTTAATGGCGGCGGGGGTGCGATCGCGGTGGACATTGACCCCGTGGTTGATGATCAAAATATCCACTTTCTGCAAGATGGGTTGAAGCGCCGCTTCCTGTCCCGGTTGCCAGGACTGGACGGTGATACCTTCAGGAAAGTCTGCCCCTGGAGAGGTGGTGAGGGCAATGGGTTTAGCCCCGCGTTGGGCTAGGGCCGTCATGAGGGAGCGCCCCAGGGTGCCTGAGGCTCCGGTTACGGCGACGGTTTTATTTTTGAGGGAGAGGGCGGTGCCCAGGAGTTTATCCAGCACGGTGAAATTGCCCGCATAGTAGGCATTGACATTATCAAAATGATGCCGCCAATGGTAGCTGCGGTTCACCAACCAAGGTCTCGGGATCGTGTCTAGAGGACCGGGTTCATGGGTCAGATCTGTGGTCAGCAGCCAGCCCTGGGCACGCAGTAGGGCACTGAGCAGAAATCCGCCGCTGTAGAGCACCCCTAGCCACAGGCCAGGGAGACCTAAAGCCAGGGCAAGAACCGCGATCGCAGCCATCATGGCTAGGGATTCGGGGACATCGTTATAGAGTTGCGCCTTAGCATAGAGCTCGCCACTGACGGGGGTGAAATCCCGTTTGTAGGCGCGATGGTGCCAGTTATGTAGCGTTTGCAAGGGGGGAAAAGTGTGGCTGGCGATATGGTAAGTATCTCGCACTACTTCGGCCATAAAGATTGCCCCCAAGCCCCAGATACATTGAACCGCCATGGTCCCCAGGGTCATCCTCATTTGCCTCGTTGTTGGTGAATTGATAGTGGTCTGGGTGTTGCTGAAGGGGGTAATGCCCAGCTAGAGCGCCTGGTTTTCCCATGCCCTTCAGGACTAGCATGGGGCATGATCATCCCCTCAGCACTATGTATGTATGACAAGTCTGGTATTGCCGTCAATCTTCCCGGTTTTCCCGGTTCCCCCGTCTTTCATATCCTTCGCTTAGAACCGGAGGATGATCTTCGCAATTGTGTCTGGACCTTTGCTCAAGAGCGAGCGATTTCAGCAGCGGCCTTGGTTACCTGTGTGGGTAGCCTATCCCATGCCTGCCTCCGGTTCTCGGGTCAGGAGCAGGGGACGGAACTTATCGGCCCTTTTGAAATCTTGGCCATGGTGGGCACCCTTTCCTATCATGGGCTACACCTGCACCTCACGGTAGGGGACCAGGCGGGACAGGTGCGGGGCGGTCACCTGATGCCCGGTTGTCGGATCTATACGACTGCTGAGATCGCGATCGCAGTTTTACCCGATCTTCTATTTCAGCGCTGTCCTGATGCTCGCACCGGCTACCGGGAACTAGAGATTCTCCCAGCCTCTGGGGCTTCATAGGCCAACGCCCCCAGGATATAGGTGGCGGTAATAGCGCGATCGTCGCCGAGGATGACGAGGCCAAAGGCAAGATCTGCAACTTCTTCTACATTGGCTGCCACCGGAACCGGGTTGCGGAGGGCCAAGGCCGGGGTCCCCTGGGGATCTAACACCACAAAGTCCGCTTCCTTCCCCGGCTCAAAATTTCCCAGCACCGCCTCCAGCCTCAGGGCACGGGCTCCCCCCAGAGTGGCCAGGAATAGGGCTTGGCAGGCCGAAAGTTTTTGATGCCGCAGTTGGGCCACCTTGTAGGCATCCTGGGTAGTTTGCAGAAGAGAAAAGCTGGTACCCGCCCCCACATCGGTCCCTAGCCCCACTTTCACCGGGGTTTCCTGAGACTTGGCCTTTTCTAGGGGAAACAGGCCACTCCCTAAAAATAGATTCGAGGTAGGACAAAATGCGATCGCAGATCCCGCCGCCGATAACCGAACAAACTCCGCATCCGTTAGTTGGACTCCATGGGCAAAGACGGCGCGTTCCCCCACTAGCCCCGCCCGATCGTACACCTCCAAATAGCCATCATGATCGGGAAAAAGCTGTCGAATCCAGGCCACCTCATCTCGGTTCTCCGATAGGTGGGTGTGCAGATACACATCGGGAAACTCCTCCAACAGCTTGCCCGCCAGACTCAACTGCTCTGGCGTAGAGGTGGCCGCAAACCGGGGGGTCACCGCATAGAGCAGTCGCCCCCGTCTGTGCCAGGTTTCGATCAGCCGTCGAGAATCGGTATAGCTGTTAGCGGCAGTGTCCCGCAGGTACTCAGGGGCGTTGCGATCCATCATCACCTTGCCCGTAATCAGCCGCAGGTGCCTTGCCTCTGCCGCTTCAAATAATGCCTCCGCTGACTCAGGAAACACCGCCGCAAAGACTAGGGCCGTGGTGGTGCCGTGGCGCAGTAACTCCGCTAGGAAACGATCCGCCATCCGTCGCGCAAACGCCTTATCCTGGTACTTCTTCTCCGCTGGAAAGGTATATCGATTCAACCATTCCAGTAGTTGCTCTCCATAGGCTGCCATCATGCCCATCTGGGGAAAGTGGATGTGGGTATCGATGAATCCCGGCATCAACAGCCGATCGGGATAGGCCGCGATCTCAAGATCAGAATACTGAGACCGAATCATCTCATAGGGACCACAGGCTTGAATGATGCCGTTGTGGACCACCATCAGCCCATCGGGCCAGTAGCGAATACAGTCTGCCTCGGGCCGATAGAAGGGATCGTCTACAAAATCCAGCAGAGCTCCCCGAAAACCATGGGGCTGTCTAGAGAAGACCATCTCAGGTGCGGTCATAGTGGCGAGGAAAAAGGATGGAGAAGGAATTTACCTCCACCCATGCTACGGAATTGGGGGGACATTAGCCGCTTCAGATCGCTACAAGCCTTATCAAAAGTCATGTACAGTCGCGCCGCAATGCGGCACTGTCATCATTCCCAAAAACGAAGTCTAGTTTGCAACAGGCAAGACACTTGCAAAACGACGAAATCCTCGCGGTATTTACGCCGCCCAACCCTAGTACTGGGCGGCGTAAATACTCTAACCGTTCTATCGTGGCACACCTCGGCCCCTCTCCCTAGCCCTCTCCAAAGGGACGAGGGGACCGGGAAATGTTGGGCTGGTGCGACAGAATAGCAAGCCTATTTCAGCCTAGGTGTACTAGGGCTCGACAGCATAAATCTCCCGACTAGTGCGCAAGCTTCTGGCTTGCGGCAAGCCAGAAGCTTGCACGACGATCACTAAACTTATGCCGTGAAGCACTATAGCGATCCTGCAAGAGCCTTGAGTAAGCCTCTTGCTCCGTGGGTTACGCTTCGCTTCACCCACGCTACTAAGGCATTCAGAAATCAAATAGGATTGCTATAGTGCTCGGCGGCATAAATAACTCACCTACTTGATAGAGCAGGAGTTCTCGTGAGACAAGGAATTCCTTTTCATCCTTCTGTCTGCTACGCACAGCCCTACACCCTGCTTCGCACGGGCACAGCCCTACACCTAGACGCATAAAAAAGAGCACCATTTCTGGAGTTACTCACAAGAAGATGTCTGCACCACCACCCCTCGAACTTTTTCACCCCCATACCGCACTATCGTTTTTGTTTCAATCGTTTTTGGCTCATTTTGTGGCTCACTTTGGGTCCAAAAAATGGCTCACCTTTTCAGAATCTATTTACGAAATTTGATTAATAGGGAAAATGGCTCTAATAGTTACTCCAGCTAGGATGCATCACTCCTACTCCAATCCCAGCAAACTACGGCTCTCGTCTGCGGGGCTAGAGCGAGTAGATGCCACACTGACTCAAATCGGGTGGCGAAAACAGTCCAAAGAGTGGGCCGCAGCGGCCAATGTGGGGGTGGCGACGCTGAAGCGGTTTCGCACACGCCACCGCATCATGGCCGATGCTTTTCAGTCTATCTGTGGGGCACTGGATCTGGACTGGCGGGAGATCGCAGAGCCCTGTTCTCCCTCTGAAAAAGACGAAGAAGAGGAGGCAGGGGAGAATTTAACCCTATTGGATACAACACCAGAAGAAATCTGGGTACAGCGACAGGAGGTATTACAACAGTTAGTCCATCGGTTGCAACAGGGTTGCCGGGTGTTAGTGATTACGGGCATTACGGGCATTGGCAAAACTGTACTGACAGAGCAGGTGAGCCAACATCTCCAGGATTCAATCCGACAGCAGATACATCTCAATTTTGAAGTGCGATCGCGGGCCAAATTCGTAGACATCGCCACCCATTGCCTAGAGCGGGCCGGTCAACGGGTGACAGAAGCAGACCAACAAAAGCCCCAGCAACTGATGGGACGTTGGTTGGGGGTATTGGCCCATGAGCCCCACTGGGTCGTGATGGACTCAGTAGAGACCATCCTCAAAGGGGATGAGCAAAAGGGCTGGAGTGTCTTTGAGGATCCCCTATGGGAAACGTTTTTTCATAAGCTGCTGGGTTGGGAAACCTTTCAAAGCCAGTTTTTGCTCACGTCCCAGGATCTTCCCGTCCAGATTGAGGTGCAGGGACTGCGCTACAAAGAGCGTTTTCATGTAGAACCGCTCTATGGTCTGTCACCAGATCTCCAGGCCGAATTGTTCCAGAGCTACGGGTTTGAACCCGATGGCTCCCATAGCGAGGTAGAAAGCTGGGCCTACCTGACCCGGATTGGGGCTGCTTACGAGGGACACCCCTTAGCGCTCCAAGTGATTATTGGCGAAATTCTAGATCTCTACGATGGTGACGCGATCGCCTACTGGCACCGCTATGGCCAGGAAATAAAAATGGTGGAGGCGGCCCAGGCAGCGTCATCCCAGACCGATCGCCCCCAATTGGATCGCTATTCCCAACGGCTGCGGCGGGCAGTGCGCGATCGCATTGAGCGATCCTTTTTGCGTCTGCGCCAAGAACTTCCCGACGCCTACCTGCTACTGTGCATGGCGGCCATCTACCGAGAACCCGTGACCGAACGCTTTTTGCTCAGCCCCATGCGGCGACGGGGCTGGTCCCTTCAACGGGGTCAAGTCGCTCTCGATACCCTGCTAGATCGCCATTTGCTAGAACTGGGCAAGCAAGAAACCCTCAGACAGCATAATCTAATTCGTAGTGTTGCCTTAGATCACTTCCATCAGCTAGAGCAGCCCCGGCGATAGGAGATCTCTCGGTCAAATCCCTATTCGGCATTCGGGTCTGAATCAATCTGAATCGACTGGATTTGGGATCAGGCCGTGACCCCCACTACAATCCCTGCCCCTACCTCGCTGCCATCTCTGCTGACAGCGGCAATTCCCCCTGAACTAGCGGCAACAGCGGCAACAGTTGACGCCCATGGGTCCCCCTGTGTGGACGGTGATCTGCCCCTCGGCCAGCAATTGCATTGGCTGGCCCTAGAAAACTGGATCTACGCCTGTCATCGCATGCTCCCCCAAGCCCAGGGATTACAAGCAGTGCGGGGACTCATGGAAGCCTGTCACCACAGCCGCGCCCTGGGGCAATGGTCCCTCGCCTATCATCTCACCTGCTGGCCCGTAGGAAGAGAGGGCGTGCCACTACATGAGCAATTGGGACGCTGGGGGCACTACCGCGCCCAGATTGAACTCTATGGCGGATTGGTGGGCAAACTCGGCCCAGAGGTAGACCTGCTCTGCTGGCATGGCTTGGGCGCTGCCCATTGCCATCTGGGGGAGTTCAAACTAGCTAGGCCATACCACGAGCAACAGTTGCAATGGGCTCGGGCTCAGGGTGATCGCTCCGCCGAAGCCCAAGCCTTGGAGGATTTTGGTCAATGGTGTTATGACCAGCACAACTATTCACTAGCCATCCACTATTTCCAGCAGCAATACCAACTCGTCGCCCCCTTTCAATCGGATCGGCTCCGGGTCACGGTTTTGGGGAAACTAGGGCGTACCTATTGCTGCACCCTCAAAATTCAGAAAGGCCTTTCCTACCTGAAACAGGCTCTAGATCTGAGTCGAGGATTGGGATGCCGTGCCTTGGAATTAAAGGCATTAGCTGATTTGGGCTATGGATATTTCAGAATGAATGCGACGGAAGAGGCTATTGCCTGTCTTGAGACTGTCTTAGCCGAGCTGGATCTTGTGGGGGATTTGGCGCTACAAGCTTCAGTCTTGCGCAATTTGGGTACCGCCTATGGTTGGCAGGGCAATGTCCACGCTGCCATGGCTTGTGGACAGGAAGCTCTCGCCCTCAGTCGTAGGGCTCAAAATCCAAGCCTAGAATGCATTCTCTTGATTGACATTGGTCTTTGGTACAACTGGCACGAGAAAAACTACGATCAGGCGATCGTCTATGCCCAGGCAAGCTTATCCATTGCCCATCGTATTGGCAGTCATTACGATGCAATCATGAGTTATACCCACCTCGCCTTGCATAGCGCGCAGAAACAAGATCTGGTTAATGCTGAGAGCTACGTCCAAACTGCTCTACACTTGCTCGAAGATCAGCAAGATCTCATCGATTGTGAAACCGAAGCCTTAGTTTTAGCCTGCATTGCCAAGGTGCATTGGGTCAGCGGTAGACAGTTATGGGCATTTTTTACCGTATGCCGCAGCCTATGGCTACTACCCCCGTGGCAAAGTATCAATGGCCGAGTCATCCTCAAGAATACAGTGGCAACCCTCACCCCTTCTTGGCTGCAACGGATACTAAAGCGGCGTTAACTGTCTCCGCACAGTGAGGTTATGCAAAAATGAGATGCCACCCGATGGTCGCTCTGCAACAACCCAGCTAGGTGTTCAGGGCATGGTGGGAGAGGGTCATCTTTGCCATGGCGTTCAAGGCTTTGAGCAGATTTTTTATCAGTCAATCAGCTCTGCCACAAGTTTGCCACATTCTTTTTCTATGGTTGGCTATATGTATATTACGGCTAAGCTTTTTCAGAAAAAACTAGGAGCCAGCATGCCAGATCCGGTAGAGCCAAGAGAATTGGCTCACAATCTTGCAAAATCATGAAAACTTCTATCATGCAATCAACTACTGCTGCTGCTGCCGCTGCTGCTACTCCATCTCCTAAGCCTGAGCTGAGAGGAGACCAAGAATCTCGCGACTCAAAAAAAAATACATTCCTCAATCGATTATTATTAGGAGAAATTTTAATATCCTCAAAAAAATTTAAGCTGCTACGTAATTTCTCAATTGTCAGCCTCATCGCCTTTTCTCTAGCCATCGGTTGGCTAGCACAAATCTATCGACAGCAAACCATAAAAAACCTAGTAAATATCAAGGAAGATAGTAATATCATCCTGACCCAGGTTCTAGCCAATACTCTATGGCCAGAGTACGGATCATTTCTTTCCCGCAATCAAGATTTGAGTGCAGAAGAGTTGGTGGCAGATGCGAGAATTAGTCAAATTCATGAAACGATACTAGACCAAGTTGAAAATTCAGATGTAGTCAAAATCAAGATTTTCGACGTGCAAGGGCGGACTGTATTTTCGACGGAGTTGGCTCAAATTGGAGAGACTAAATCTGCTGCCTTGCAATCAGCTCAGTCGGGTCAAACAATAAGTCAGCTCGGGCATCGAGATACCTTCACAGCTTTGAGAAGTACCATTAAAGATCGCCATTTACTCTCTAGTTATATCCCTATTTATGACAAGCAATCTCGCGAAGAAATCGTTGGTGTATTTGAAGTCTACACTGATGTCACCCCCTGGTTGCAGCAGATTGAAGCCAGCCAGCGCAGAATTATCATCAGAACTTCTCTGATTGTAACTATACTTTATGGTGTCCTTTTTCTGTTTGTCTCTAGGGCCGAGGCATTGATAAAACAGCAACATCAGAAACTACAGGAATCTGAAACATCCTATCGACAGCAAGCCTGCGATCTAGAAGATACATTGACTGAGCTAAAAATCATTCAAGCTCAGATGATTCAAAGTGAAAAAATGTCTAGTTTGGGGCAGTTAGTTGCCGGTGTTGCCCATGAAATCAACAACCCTATAAATTTTATTCATGGCAACCTAAATCACTTGGATGCCTATACGAAGGAGGTGTTTGATCTCTTTCGGGCCTATCAAGCTCATTATCCTAATCCACCCCAGACTCTACAAGAGAAGGTGGATGAGGCTGACATGGATTTTTTGATGTCAGATTTACCTGGTATATTTAAGTCCATAAAATCTGGCACTGAACGTATTCGTGAAGTTGTATTGTCTCTGCGAAATTTTTCGCGTTTAGACGAATCTGAGTTTAAGGAGGTGGATATTCATGATGGTCTTGATAGTACCTTAGTGATTTTGCAACATCGATTGATTTCAAGGCCAGGGCAGCCAGGGATTCAAATCATCAAGGAATATGGTCAGCTCCCTCTAGTGCAATGTTATCCAGGTCTTCTGAATCAAGTATTCATGAATATTCTCAATAATGCTATTGAAGCCTTTGAAGAAATAAATCAAAGACAGACATTTGAGGATCTCATTAAAAATCCCCATAGGATTCATGTTTGCACTCACAGATTGGATGAACAATGGGTGAAAATTACGATATCAGATAACGGTATTGGTATCCCTAAAGAGGTGCAGTCTCATATTTTTGACCCCTTCTTTACAACTAAACCCGTGGGCAAAGGAACAGGTTTAGGATTGTCTACTAGTTACCAAATCGTGACCGAAAAGCATCACGGCCAAATAGGAGTTTATTCCACACCAGGCAGAGGAACAAGGTTTGAGATAAAAATTCCTGTTCATCATCCCAAGATATAGCGATCCTGCATGAGCTTTGAGCAAGCGTTTTGTTTCGTGGGTTACGCTTCGCTTCACCCACGCTACGAGGATCTTCAAAAATCAAATGGGATTGCTATAGCCCCCTCGGAGACTTTCCAAGTCGTGTCAATAACTGATCCCAATATGACAACCTGTCGCCATGCCAGAGGCTAGTGCTGGGCAGCGTAAATACTCTGACCGTTTCATCGCGGCACACTCGGACCCTCACCGTTCGGCTGAGCTCACGCCGAAGCCCTAACCCTCTCCCAGGGGGAGAGGGGACTGGAAAATGTTGGGCTGGCGCGACAATAGTGGGCTGATTTATGCCCTGCGGCACTAGTGCTGGGCAGCGTAAATACTCTGACCGTTTCATCGCGGCACACTCGGCCCCTCACCCTAGCCCTCTCCCAGGGGGAGAGGGGACTGGAAAATATTGGGCTGACGTGACAATAGTGGGCTGATTTATGTCCTGCGACACTAGTGCTGGGCAGCGTAAATACTCTGACCGTTTCATCGCGGCACACTCGGCCCCTCACCCTAACCCTCTCCCAGGGGGCTGCTGTGTACACATATTTCTGGAAGGGTGCTGATGCCCCTTGCAAACCCCCCTTAATCCCCCCTTGTAAAGGGGGGAAACTCTAGTCCTCCCCCTTTACAAGGGGGAGTTAGAGGGGGTCAGGCCGGGATGCCCATCAAACAGTGACTTATGTGTACACCGTAGCCCAGGGGGAGAGGGGACTGGAGAATGTTGGGCTGACGCGACAATAGTGGGCTGATTTACACCCTGTGGTACTAGCCACGGGAATGTCACATTTATCTCCTAGCTTAAGAGTTGAGCTGGTTCATCTGTTTAATACTCACGTCATAACAACCTTCACGAATAAAGCAGAACTGCTGTCATCTTTTCGGAACCTATTCATATCTATTGTCAACATTAATTTAAGACATTGCTGGAGATAGTCACATGTATAATTCCTCATTTGTTAGATCTACCGCTATGTCTGACCAGTGGCAACTGTCGCAGCAGGAGACAGAACGGAGCTTGACGGAAAGTGACACTCGCCTGCAAGAACTGCTGGATAACCTCCCTGGTGTTGTGTATCGCTGTCACAATGACCGGGATTGGACCATGGTCGTGCTCAGTGATTGGGTTGAGGATTTGTGCGGTTATGCCGCCTCAGACTTTATCTACAATCGGGAACGGACTTGGGCTAGCTTAATTCACCAAGAGGATGAAGACGGGGTGGCCACGGCGGTCGAGGCCGCGATCGCAGATTGTCGCCCCTACGAGTTGGAGTATCGCATTTGGCATCGAGATGGCACCGTGCGCTGGGTCTATGAAAAGGGGCAGGGTTCCTTTGGTGCCGATGGGGACTTGCAATACCTGAATGGGGTCATGCTGGACATCACGGCCCGCAAGGAAGTAGAGGCCCGTCTCCAGCAAAGTGAGGCCACGAATCGGGCGTTAATCCAGGCAATTCCCGACTTGTTACTCCGCATGGGAGCCGATGGTACCTATCGCGATCTGGTCGCTAATCCCGGTCTCAATCTGGTGTCTCTCAACCTAGATGCAGAAGGCGCAGAACCGACAGTAGCGGCCACCTTGCCGTCAGATTTTATCCACAATCGCCTGCATTACTCGGCCCAGGCGCTGGCGACCGGCACTGTTCAGATTTATCAGCAAGCACTACGGATCGGGGCTGGAACTCGCTATGAGGAGGTTCGCATTACCCCCTGTGGTGTTGATGAAGTATTAGTCATGGTGCGGGATATCAGTGAGCAGCAGGCTGCATTCCTCAATCTCAAACAGACTGAGGAACAGCTCCAGCAGCTTAATGCTGAATTAGAACAGCGGGTGGCAATCCGAACCCAGCAATTGCAAGCCTCTCAGCACAAGCTGTTGATGATGATTCAGCAAACTCCCTTAGCCGTGATTGAGTGGGATACAGACAATTGTGTTCAGGCGTGGAACCCCGCTGCAGAAAGCATGTTTGGCTATAGTGCCACCGAGGCAATGGGACGCAAGGCTAACTTCCTGATGCCCCTAGGGCTACAAGTACAGGTTGATGAGCTGCTGGGGTCTCTCCAGCAACAACAGCAAGGTATCCGTACTACCAACATCACCCGCAACGGTAAGCTGCTCACCTGTGACTGGTACAGTACCGCTCTTACCAATGGTGCGGGCCAGGTGATTGGGGTCGCCTCTTTGATTCTGGATATTACAGAGCAACAGGAGGCCACGGAAACATTACGGCTCCGGGAAATCCAAATGCGCCGCCACCAGGTATGCATCTCTCACTTGGTGCGCGATCGCGTTTCAGAAAAGCTGAGTTTTGAGAAATTTGTGGCTCGATTGTTGGAAACAGCAGCCCATGCCCTGCACTGCAATGTGGGCCTGTGGATGATGGCTGACGACCAACTGCAATGCCGCGACTATTACAGTCCCAGCACAGGGCATAGCATCCTAGAGTCCTTACCCTTAGGGGCATTATCGAACTATCTGACTATTCTTGCCTCAGGGCGCACCATTGCTACAGCAGATATTGCCACCGACCCGCGCACCCAAGATGTGTCAGCGATTTACGGCCCAACCACAGACGTACTAGCACTGATGGACACAGCCCTTTGGTTCCAAGGGGAAATGGTGGGTATTCTGTGCATTGAATCTAGTGGCAAGGCAGCTCGCCAATGGACCTTAGAGGAAATAAGCTTTGCCGATGCCCTCGCAGATTTGTTGACTTCAGAAATGGAAGCTTGGCAAAGGCGGCAGGCAGAGTTAGCCCTAAAAAAATCGGAGTTGGCGCTGCGGGCTAAGGCGACAGAACTTCAACGCACCCTGGATGAGCTACAGCGCACCCAAGCTCAGGTGATTCAAAGCGAAAAGATGTCTAGCCTGGGGCAACTGGTGGCAGGAGTCGCCCACGAAATCAACAATCCAGTGAACTTTATCTACGGCAACCTCACCCATGCCCATACCTATACCACCGACCTCTTGGGCCTGATTGATCTATATCAGCAGACCTATCCCGAACCCACTACGGAGATCTTGGCGCAGACCGAGACCATTGACCTCCCCTTTGTGGCCGTAGACCTGCCGAAACTCCTCTACTCCATGAAGGTGGGCGCAGATCGCATTCAGGAGATTGTTGCCTCTCTGCGCACCTTTTCCCGCATGGATGAGGCTGAAATGAAGGCAGTGGATATTCACGCTGGCATTGACAGCACCCTCATGATTTTGCAACACCGCATCAAGGCTAAATCCGACCGGGTCGAAATTAACCTCCAGTGCGAATACGATGACCTGCCCCCCGTAGAATGCTATGCCGGTCAGCTCAATCAGGTTTTTATGAACCTGCTGAGCAATGCGGTTGATGCCCTGGAAGAAGGTCTCGAAAGCCATAGTCTTACAGAACCACCCAAAATTATCGTGACTACAACCCTAGTAGACGACAATCAAGTCAAAATTGCGATCGCAAATAACGGCCCCGGTATTCCTGATGCCCTCAAGGCCAAAATCTTCAACCCCTTCTTTACCACTAAACCTATTGGCAAAGGTACAGGCATGGGGCTCTCTATCAGCTATCAAATCATCACCGAGAAACACAACGGCACCCTAACCTGTCTTACCCCAGTCACTGGTGGCACCCGCTTCGAGATCGTTATCCCTCTACAGCAGCCAGAAATCCTTGCCAGTGATCTAGCCTCCTAAATCCCCCAATGCTGGGGGATTTTAGGAGGCTAAGGGGGACCGATACAGCATTTTGGGGTGGCAACCGAGAGAGAGATATACCCTAGTGGTCTGTCAAACCTAATTTTGTAGGTTGGGTGCAGCGCTAGCGGAACCCAACATGGCCCACCAATGTCGGGCGGTTGGGGATGGTAGCGATCGCTTCTGTAGGCTTAGTAGTCCTTCAGCATCCCTGGCAATTCTGCTAGGGATGCTAACAGCCCTTGATGGGCATGGGCCGCCAGTTCAGCCCTAGTATGGGTGCCGTTGGTTACCCCCAGGGCGAGACGACAATGGGCATTGATTCCAGCGGCTAAATCCGAGGGGGTATCGCCAACGGCAACCACCCGCTGGGGATCGGTAATGCCCAATTGGTACATCGCCTTCTGAATCATGTAGGGGGCCGGACGACCTTCCTGGCGATAAATTTCCGACGGGGTGACCGATACCTGAATCGGACTGTCAACCCCGCCCACATGGTCGCCATTCAGCCCCTGAAGCCAGCCCAAGCGATCCAGAATAATATCCGTCACCTCCCGGTAAAAGCCCGTATTCAGGCCAATGGCAATGCCCCGGCTATGGAGCCAGTCAAACACCTCTAAACAGTGGGCTGTGGGCACCACGGGCTGAGTTTGATAGTGGGCTTCTAAAATCCCTCGAAATATCTGATAGGACTGATCAACTTGGGCCTCATCCCGCTGACCCAATTGCTGATCCCACAGGGTTTCAAACACTCGCCGCTTGGGTAGGCCCATCATGGCATTCACCTGGGCCGGATCAGCCACCAGCCCCGTTTTTTCGGCTGCGGCCATAAAGCAGGCTTCCACCTCCCGCTGATCCTGCACCGTCGTCCCTGCCATATCAAACACAACCAATTGAACTGGTGCCATGGTGATTCACCTCAACGTAAATTTTGAGCTGTTAGGATTTTAGTCATCCTCCTTTACCTTGCAGCCAAGCTTGGGATTGTTGCTTCAACCCCTTGGTGGCGAACCCGTACAGACCGCGCACCGTCAGACTAGTGACCACCACCAACGTAGACATGGCCGCTGCCGCTGCAATATTCCCCGCGTCATCCAGGTTGATAATGGCCACCGCTGCCATCGGCAATGTCGGCGGATAGAGGAAAATCAAGGCCGATACCGTCACCATCGTATTGACGAAGTAGTAGACGCTGATGTCCAGAATGGCGGGCAGAGCTAGGGGCACTGTGACCCGGAAAAAGGTTTTATAAAAGGGCACCCCCATGGAGGCCGACACCGCTTCAAATTCCCCATCGATTTGCTTGAGGGCGGTGGTGGCGGTCAAAAAGCCCACGGTGTAAAAGTGGATGGTGTGAACAATTACCAGCAGCGCCATGGTGCCGTAGAGACCATGGAAGGGATTGTGGATGGCGATGCCCAATCCCGGCAGGGGCCAGATGGGATTGTTGAAGAAAAAGACGTAGGCAATCCCCAATACTAGCCCCGGCAGGGCCAAGGGCAGGGTGGAGAGGAAATAATTTAGCGATCGCAACCACCGCAGACCGGGGCTTTTTTCAATTAAATAGGCCGACGTGAAGACGACGAGGGTGCCAAATATGGCAGTGTAGCCAGACATGCGGAGGCTGTTCCAAAAGGCTCCATAGCCGCCGCCCCCCACCCGGCTAAAGTCGTAGTTACGCAGGCTGAGGGAAAAATCGTAGGGCCAGAGCTGCACCAGGGAAGCCAGAACCACCGTGGCAAACACCCCCAGGGCTAGGGCCACAATGGTTCCGCAAAATCCCAGCATGAGGCGATCTAACACCGGCTTGGGCTTGGGCTGGAGGGGAACCGCCTTGGCGCTGATCAGGGCCGTCTGTCGTCGCTGCACCAAGCGATCGATGACAAAGGCAAACACACTGGGAATCAGCAGCAGAATGCTAATCGTCGCCCCCATGGAAAAATTCTGCTGCCCCACCACCTGCTTATAGATATCCGTCGCCAGAACGTTGTAGTCGCCCCCCACCACCTTGGGCACCCCAAAGTCCGTAAAGGCCAAAATAAAGCAGATAAAAAAGGCACTGATCAGGCCATATTTAACGCTAGGAATCGTCACTTTGAAAAAGGTTCTCAGGGGAGGATCCCCCAGGACCTCCGCCGCTTCATAGAGGCGGGCATCGGTCAGGCTCAGGGCCGTCAGCAGCAAAATCACCGCCTGGGGAAAGCAGTAGAGCACTTCACCAATGATGATGCCGTTGGCCCCGTAGAGGTTGATGTCCCAACCAGGCAACAGGCCAAAAAATCCCCGTGTCACCAAGCCCTGATTGCCAAATATATAGATCAGCCCAATGGCATTGGCCAGGGGGGGAATGTACAGGGTCAACAGCCCCATGGTCTGGAAAAATCGCTTGCCTACCATGGCGGTACGGGTCAGGGCATAGGCGTAGATAAAGCCCAGCACTACAGAAATGACGGTGGTGGCAAAGGCAATATAGAGACTGTGGTAAAAGGAGGCTTCTAGGGACGGCGTATTGAAGTATCGGGCATAATTCCCCAGGCCGATCCAGGTGCCATCCCGTGCCTGCAAACTGCGGATAAACAACGGCCAGAGGGGCAGAATCACGCTGGAAACCAGCCACAGGACCGTCACTACCAGCAATCCGCCCCGAATCCAGTCGTCTGAGGTGGCGACCTGCTGGGATTTGGGTCTCAGATGTGCGATCGCGCGCTGGAGGGCGGGTAGGTTGGGAGTTGTGGTCATGGGAGGGAGGTGATGGGGTGGGTGGGTGATGGGGTGATGGGGTGATGGGGTAGAGATCCCGTAGGGGCAATCCCTTGTGGTTGCCCGGTGCGTGCGGGTGACCGATATTGGGCTTTGGCGTGGGTGGATGAGCGGTAGGGGGGCGGTTTCCGCGCCCAATGCAGTTAGTAGGCCGGGTCAAGCGTCAGCGCGACCCAGCAATTTGCTGGAGGTTCTGCCTCCTTGCTGATGGGGATAAGGGGACGGGTTCCTGAGCAAGATCTCTCTCCTCTTCCCAAGCTGGTGGGGATAAGGGGACGGGTTCCTGAGCAAGATCTTTCTCCTCTTCCCAAGCTGGTGACTAGGAACCCGTCCCCTTGGCGTCCCCTTGGCAGCAAGTTCACCCTTCACCCTTCACCCTTCACCCTTCACCCTTCACCCTTCGCTCTATGACATCGAATCCTGACTAGAAAAAACGCGGATCAACTCCGGGGGAAATTGAATTCTCAAGACCATATCGGGCTTGAGATCCAGGGTGCGGGATTCCTGGGCCGAAATTTCCACCACCACCGTTTCCTTGGCGTTGCCATCGGGGCTGAGCAGCACCCGGTAGCCAGAGCCCAAAAACTCAAAGGACTGCACCTGGGCTGTGAGGGTATTGGCCGTTTCTACCTGGTTTCCAGCCGGTAGCACCCGGATATCCTCTGGGCGGATGGCCACATGGGCGACCTGGTCCACCGGCACATCATTAGAGGGCGTCTCTAGCACCACATTGCCGCAGCGCACCTGATCCGCTGCTACCACCACTCCACCCAGAAAATTCATCACCCCAATGAAATTGGCCACAAAGGGGGTGCTGGGATGCTGATAGATGGCGCGGGGAGTGCCTACCTGAGCAATGATGCCCTTGTCCATGACCACGACGCGATCTGCCATGGCCAAGGCTTCCGACTGATCGTGGGTGACCATCACCGTCGTCACCCCCAGTTGCTTTTGCAATCGAGCGATCTCGGTGCGTAGCTTCACCCGGACCTTGGCATCCAGGGCCGACAAGGGTTCATCCAGCAGCAACAGACTGGGGGAAAGGGCCAGGGCACGGGCCAGGGCCACCCGCTGTTGCTGTCCCCCCGACAGTTGGGAGGGATACTGGGGAGCAAACCCCTCTAGCCCCACGAGATTTAGCAGTTCCGTGACGCGATCGCGGATTTCAGCCTTGGGTTTGCGGGTATTGTGCAAGCCGTAGGCCACATTTTCCGCCGCCGTTAGGTTGGGAAACAGGGCGTAGGACTGAAAGACAATGCCAAAGTCTCGCCGGGACGGAGGCAAGCGGGAGACATCCTGATCCTTTTGAATCACCCGCCCTTGGCTCTGGGTCTCTAACCCGGCGATGATGCGCAGCAGGGTGGTTTTGCCGCAACCGCTGGGGCCAAGGAGACAGACAAACTCCCCTGGATACACGTCCAGGTAGATATTCTTCAGGGCCACAAAGGGGCCAAAGTTCTTGTGGATGCCCTCTAGCTGGAGATAGGGAGAGGGGGGCTCCGTCCGAGAACGGGGCTGGCGGTTCGCAGCGGAGGCTGTGCCAGTTGCCGCTGGGGACTGGGCAATATCCGTTATGGATCTGGGCTCTGGAGCCACCATGGAAAATCCTCGAAAAAGGGCAAAGGCCAGATCAAGCCGGGGGGCTGGACGGCCCCTTCGACTCCGTTCAGGGGCCAGTCCAGCAACTCAGGGAATTACCCTTCCTTGGGCTCAGACTTAGCGTCGTAGCGCTTCGTCCATTCCTCTAGAATGCGATCGCGGTTTTGCGCCGCCCAGACTAGATCATTGTCAATGAGCTGGGCCACGGGGTCAGCGGGGAAGCCTTCCGGGATGGGTACCGAGGTTTCTACCGCCGTGATGGCGAAATTCTGGGCATACAGCTCAGAGACATCCGCCGAAATGGCCCAGTCCAGGAAGGTTTGAGCTTCCGGCTTGATTTCAGCCTTCTTGATCAAGGCATTGGCCTCTAGATCCCAGCCCGATCCCTCCTCGGGGAACACGGGTTCAATGGGTTCGCCGTCATTCTTCTGGCTCACTGCCCGGAAATCAAAGGAAATGCCGATGGCATATTCCCCTTGACCCGCAGCGCGACAGGGCCGGGAGCCGGAATGCATATACTGAGCCACATTCTCGTGGAGGGCATCTAGGTAGGCCCAGCCTTCCTCTTCCCCCTTGAGCTGAAGCATGGCGGAAACCGACAGATAGCCGGTACCGGAGGACGCCGGATTGGACATGACAATCTGGCCGCGATAGACCGGATCCGCTAGGTCTTCCCAGGAGGTGGGGATGGGTAGGCCCAGTCGCTCCGCTTCCACGGTGTTGACACAGAAGGCAGAACTCCACACGTCAATACCGACCCAGTGGGGAGGATTGCGATCGTCCCGGAATCGGGGGTTTACTTTGTCCAGACCCGCCGGGGCATAAGGTTCTAGTAGCCCCTCTTCATCAGCGATCAGCAGGCTGGAGGCGGCGGTTCCCCAGACCAAATCAGCTTGGGGATTATCCTTTTCTGCCAGCAACTTGGCGGTGATGATGCCGGTGGAGTCCCGGACGATATTGACTTCAATATCGGGATATTCACTTTCCCACAGGGCCATGTAGTCTGCCACTTGGTCATCTTCCAGGGCGGTGTAGACCGTCAAGGAGGCACTCCCGCCCCCAGCAGCGGCAGCCGGGGCTTCCCCGTCCTGTACTGCATCGGGATTGGCCACGCAGGCGGCAGTGACCAGGGTGATAGTGAGAGCCGAAACCAAAAAGGCGACGAAGCGCAGCCATTTCACCCGAATAGAATGCCGGGTTTCTCCCCAGCGCGACCCATGAGCCCAAGGTCTCATAACGTTAGCGTCCTACGAAAATATCCTCACAACAGTAAAGGGGTAAGTTTATCGGAACACAGGAAGAAGTTTATCGAAAGACTAAGTCCAGGTTAAAGAGCAAGAATCTCACACTAATAGCAATACCGTCCGCTGCTGTTGGGATAGAGTTTCTCCGAGCCCTTGCGACTAGCTCCCAGTAGCGTGGATACCACCACACATTGCTTTTTGCCAAAACTATTGGCTCCAACTACGGTCACCGTTCCTAGGCGAGGTCTGGGTTCTCCCAAATGGGTGAAGTACACGTAGTACACGCCGTTGGCTGCAATCAGTGTGGTATCGGGGTTATCAATCGTGACGCGATGGTGGAGGCGGGTCCAATTCGTCACGGTATTGGCGGGCTGATCATTGGGGTGGACGGTCCACTCCCAATGATCAGTCTGTTGGCGCAGACTAAAGCGCCACGCACTACGACTATTGATCGCGCTATTTTGGGCGGATTGAATCCCTTGGTGGACCTCATCGCGAGCCACTTGGATTTGCCGATTGGCTAGGAATACGAACCAAGTGGGGGCCGCGATCGCGGCTAAAATCCCGACAATCACCAGCACTACGATAATTTCGATGAGCGTAAATCCGGAAGTGCGATCGCGTAGCAACCATCGGTTTCCCCGATGTTTTAATACTTCAACCATAGATTTTTCCTGCACCCTGCCCGTTTCCCCAACCTGCCTGGAGCCCATTCGGCGTCACCATCGTAAAAATACGGATGAAAGATTGCAGACGAGTCGGATTTCGGTATTTTAACGGGGTTTTTACGGCGATTGCCACTAGCTTTTGGCCAATCCATCCCACAGGACTGCGCTGGAAAAGTCTGCCACAATAACCAACAGTGCCGCCCCGTGGCCGCTGTTTAGCTGCTTCCCTATGATCCTTTCCTCCCCCGCTGCCCCCACCCTAAAACCGGGGCTGTACAGTCAGTACCAAGCCGTGCGCAACCTCAGCGAAGTCCTGTGCCAGCCCTTAGAAATCGAAGACTATGGCATCCAGGGCATGGCGGATGTCAGTCCTCCCAAATGGCATCTGGCCCATACCACCTGGTTTTTTGAGACTTTTTTACTGCACCCCTATCTACCGTCCTACCAGGGGTTTCACCCCACCTACGGCTATCTGTTCAATTCCTATTACGAGGCGGTGGGGGCACGCCATCCCCGGCCCGAACGGGGACTGCTATCGCGGCCCACGGTGGCGGATGTTTATCGCTACCGAGCCCATGTGGATGAAGCGATGGAGACGCTGCTGCACCAGCAGGGGGATCATCCCGCTGTGGTGGCCCTGACCACGTTGGGCATACACCACGAACAACAGCACCAGGAACTGCTGTTGACGGACCTCAAATACAATCTGGCCCTGAATCCACTACACCCCGCCTACCGTCCAGCGATTCCATCTGCTAGCCCATCTGCTAGCCCCAGTCCCAGCCCCCTGACATTCATTGAGTTTGCTGGCGGGCTCCACACCATTGGTCATCAAGGCTCTGGGTTTGCCTTTGATAATGAAGGGCCTGCCCACCGGGTCTATCTGCAAGACTTTGCCCTAGCGTCGCGCCTGGTAACCAATGGGGAATACCTGGAATTTATCGCCGCTGGGGGCTACCGAACCCCCGAATATTGGCTCTCGGAGGGGTGGGCCATAGTACAAAGCCAGGGCTGGCGGGCTCCCCTGTATTGGGAGCAACGGCAGCAGGATTGGGAACCAGGGGAGCAGCGGGACCAGGAGGAACAGCCCCAGGGCCAGTGGTGGACCATGACCCTGAGCGGTCTGCACCCTCTGGACCTGGCTGCTCCTGTGAGCCATATCAGCTATTTTGAGGCCGATGCCTTTGCCCAGTGGCGGGGTTGCCGACTGCCCACGGAAGCCGAGTGGGAGGTGGCAGCAGCGGGGGTACCCATTCAGGGGAATCTACTGGCGGCTAACGCGCTCCAGCCCCAAGCAGCCCCAGGGCTGGGCGGATTGGAGCAACTCTATGGCGATACCTGGGAGTGGACCCAAAGCGCCTATTTGCCCTATCCCGGCTTTCGCCCTGCTGCCGGTGCGGTGGGGGAATATAACGGCAAGTTTATGTGTAACCAGATGGTGCTGCGGGGTGGCTCCTGTGTGACGCCACCCGGTCACATTCGCCCGACCTATCGGAATTTCTTCCCCCCCAGTGCCCGCTGGCAGTTCAGCGGTCTGCGGCTGGCTCAATAGGGTGATCGGGGCATCAACGTAAGCCGAGCCAATATTGGCTCCGAGGAATTCAGGAGTTAGGAGCCAGAATTCAATACTCTCCTAACTCCTAGCTCCTACTCACGAGATTTGTTCCGCTTTGAGTTGATACCCAGGTGATCGCTCTAGGTTATCCGTTCTCTGTTCACTGACCGGTTCACATTGAAGGATTTTTTATGGTTGCTCGCCTTAGCTTTCAGACCCAGCGATTTCCCGTTAAGCTGTACGATTTCCATCCCCCGGTAGAGGACTTTCGTAGTGCCGTGCTTGAGGGTTTGAGCCTGCCTCAAAAGGCAATTTCTCCTAAGTTTCTCTATGACAAGCGCGGATCTGAGCTATTTGATGCCATTTGCCAACTGCCGGAGTACTATCTCACCCGCACGGAGAGGGGGATTTTGCAGACCCATGCCCACCCCATCGCCACTTGTCTCGGGGGGCACACCTTGGTGGAACTGGGTAGCGGTAGCAGCCAGAAAATTCGGATTTTGCTGAAGGCTGCTCCCCAGGTGCGGACCTATGTGGGGGTCGATATTTCGCGACAGCACTTGCAGGAGGCTTGTCTGGCCCTGATGCAGGATTTTGATGCCCTGGATGCGATCGCAGTTTGTGCCGACTACACCCAGCCCCTGCCGGTGGAGCAGATTCCTGAAATTCGGGACCACCGCACCCTGGGCTTTTTCCCAGGGTCATCCATTGGCAATCTGGAGCCGATGGAGGTGGTGACCTTTCTCAAAACCATGGCGGTGCTGGGGGAGCTGATCGTCGGCGTGGATTTGAAAAAGTCCGCCACTATCTTAGAGCCCGCCTACGACGACGCCCAGGGCATTTCCGCCGAGTTCGCCCTCAATCTACTAACGCGCATGAACCGGGAGTTGGGGGCGAATTTTGAACGCCAGCAGTTTACCTACCAGGCTCCCTACAATCCCCAAGCTGGACGCATTGAAATGGCGATCGTCAGCCGATGCGATCAGACCGTGCGCCTGGGAGAGGCGGAGATTCACTTTAGCCGGGGCGAAACCCTACGCACCGAGCATTCCTATAAATACACGATTGAGGAATTTCAGTTGCTAGCGATGGAAGCGGGGTTTCAGCCCATCCAGGTGTGGACCGATGCCGACCAGTTCTTTAGCCTGCACCACTTAAAGCAGATCTAAACCTTGTCCAAGTCCAGAAGTGGAGTTTTCTCGGTGGGGAAACTCCAGATTTCGATCTGGACTTGGTATGGGATCCTGAATTATGCCTTGAGTTTGAATTATGCCTTGGCTTTCCAGCCAAGCTGCCACCTGTAAAATCCGGGCTTCCTGGTAGGGGGCGGCCACGATTTGAATGCCGACGGGTAAGGGTCCTACGTCCCTGACGGGAACGGATAGGGCGGGGAGACCAATAAAGGAGAGGGGCTGGGTATAGAGTCCCAAGTGGGGCCGCACCAATACCGATTCCTCCAGAATGGTCATGGTTTCTTGATCCACAAAGGGGGCGACGCAGGGGGTAGTGGGAGCCAGCACAATGTCCACAGTTTGAAAAAGCTCCTGAACCCGATCGCGAAACCAGCGCCGAAACCGCTGGGCTTGCAGGTACCAAGGGCTAGGAATGAGGGCTCCGGCGAGGAAGCGATCGCGGGTGGCGGGGTCAAACTCCATGGGTCGTTGCTGGAGACGCTGGAGGTGCAACTGGCTGCCTTCGCAGGCGGTAATCAGGTAGGCGGCGGCCCGCGCCCGTGCCGCTTCTGGGAACGTGACGCGCTGGGTCGTACCCAGGGCGGTTGCTACTTTTTCCAAGGCTGCCGCGATCGCGGGTTCCATGCCTCGGGCAAAGTGGTCGTCAGCAATCGCGATCCGCAATCCATCGGGGGATTGACCCAGGGCAGCCACCATCGCTGCTGGTGGCCGCTGGGTACAGACGGGATCGCGAGGATCTGGTCCCTGCATGGCGTCCAGACTGGCTGCCGTGACCCAGAGGGAATTGGCCAGGGGACCGATATGGTCCAAACTGGCGGAAAACAGGTAGGCTCCCCCCCGAGAGAGACGGCCATAGGTGGGCTTGAAGCCATAGACGCCGCAGAGCCCTGCCGGAACCCGAATCGAGCCATTGGTGTCGGACCCGAGGGTGAGGGGGACTAGCCCCGCTGCCACCGCCGCCGCCGATCCCCCGGAGGATCCCCCCGCGACCCGGCGCGGATCGTGGGGATTGGGGGTGGTGCCGTAGTGGTGGTTGACGGTGACAAAGCCGTAGGCGTATTCGTCCATGTTCAATGCCCCTACGAGCACTGCCCCGGCAGCTTCGAGACGCGCGATCGCAGTGGCATCTTGACGGGCTGGAGCATTGCCCTGGTTAATTTTGGACCCCGCCAGGGTGACCTCTCCGGCGATGTCGTAGAGGTTCTTGACCGCAAAGGGTACTCCCGCTAAGGGACCGACGGGCTGTCCGGCTGCGATCGCGGTATCCACCGCAGCGGCCTGTTTTCGGGCACGGTCAGCGGTGAGGTGAGTAAAGCAATGGCAATCACCAGGGTCGCGGACCGGCCCTTGGCCATCGCGCCGCTGAATCTGATCGAGGGTTGCCTCCACCACATCGCGAGCCATGATTTTGCCCTCTTGAACGGCTGTGGCAATGGCCTGGGCATCCATTGGCCTGGGGATATTCATTGGGGTATTCTCTGGAGCACCTATTGGGAGATCACGGGGGGAATCACAGGGTACCGTCATGGGCCGATCCCTCCGGGTCAAATATGGGAGCGGGCTCGTCCGTCTCCCCTAAGGGAAAGTCGAGCACGGGCTGAGCGATCGCCACAATCCGGTCAAAGTTTTCCACCACACTGGGCAGGATGACTGCGGGAATCTCTAGGTGCAGAAGGGCGGCGGTGGTTTCGACGTAGGCTTGCCAGGGGGACATGGGGAGTGGGGTTATAGCAGCGGTTTTAACCGCCGTGAGTCTAGCCTGCGCAACGATGGTAGCGCTACTTCCGCCGCGCGGTACCAAAGGTTGGTTTCGAGGGTTGGGAACCCTCGAAACCAACCTTTGGTAGATGTCATTGCCGAGGAAATGGAGGATTATTTATCCCGTAGATTGAATTGGATGCAGAAAAATTTCATGTCCACCGACTTTCTCCAGCTTGTCTGGCTGGGCAATACTGTTGCCGACTATGGGTTGGCCCTAGGGACGTTGGTTGTCGGGCTACTCGCGATCGCACTTCTAAGTCAATGGGCGATCGCCCGTCTCCAGGCTTGGGCGAGTCGCACGGCCACGGATCTGGATGATCGCCTGCTGCACTTGATAGAGCGGCCCTTGGTGCGCCTGCTATGGCTAGGGGTGTTGTACGTCAGCCTCAGTAACCTCACCCTGCACCCCATTTTGCAAGACGGCTTTAACGCCCTCTGCATCGCCCTAGCGACCCTAGGTGTAGTGCAACTATTAAGTTCGCTGGTGGAATATGGTGTGCGGGTCTACTGGCTAGGTCGCCGGGGAGATGACACCCTAGGACAGAGTTTGAATGCCCTCGTACCCGCCCTCAAGGGGGTAGTGTGGGCCGTGGGTTTTGTGTTTTTGCTAGACAATCTGGGCTTTGACATCTCCGCTGTGGTGGCCAGTCTGGGCATTGGTGGACTTGCGATCGCATTTGCCGCCCAGGGTATTCTCGGAGATCTCTTCAGCTACTTTTCCATCATCCTGGATCGCCCCTTCGAGATTGGCGACTTCCTCGTCGTCGGGGATATGGTGGGCACCGTTGAACAGATAGGCATTAAAACCACCCGTCTTCGCAGCCTCACCGGAGAAGAGCTGATCGCCGCCAATACGGACCTGACCAACTCCCGCATCCAGAATTTTCGGCGGATGCGGCGGCGGCGGATTGTCTTCACCCTAGGCGTCACCTACGAAACGCCCCAGGCCCAAATCGAAGCTATCCCCAAGCTGATTCAACAGGTCATCGACGCCACCGAAGGCGTCAGCTTCGATCGTGCCCACTTCAACAACTTTGGTGACCACAGCCTCGACTACGAAGTGGTGTATTTTGTCGAAACCAGTGACTACACCACCTACATGAACGCCCAGCAAACTATCAACTTTGCCCTCAAGGCCAGCTTTGATCAAGCAGGCATCGAGTTTGCCTATCCCACCCAACTGCTCTACTTGGCCCAAGTCAACGACCAGGGGGCGATGACCCCAGGTCCGTCGGAGGCCATGGCAACCCCCAATGGCCATGGTGCAACGGCCCCAGCCCCCCAATTCCAAGGGTAGGCGGGTCTCCAACGTGACGAAAATCCCTAGAAACTGTTACCAGGATCACAACCGGGAGCAGGCTGGGTCACGGGGGTTGCTTCATCGTTTCTTTACCATAGGGGTAAGCGTTGAGAAGCCTAATGATGTCAACCCCCTGTAGAAAGCCCCTCAAGCTCAATCCCTTCATTACCTACCGCGATCCCAACACCGGTAAGTGGATCGTGGTAAAGGCGTAGCCCCCGGATCTCTCATCCAGCAAGGGGGCGATGTTCAGCCTTCCGCCCCAGATCTTTCCGCCATTTCCGACCGCAGGACATCTCTGCTGCCGATAAACCTGTCACAATAGCCGAATCCCTACGTCTGGCTTTTGGTAAAGGGAAGCGGACCCCTCTTGCACCTTGTAATGCGTGACCTATACCCGCCCATTGCCCCCTATCGGGTCGAGTATCTACCCGTTTCTGATCGCCACACCCTTTACCTAGAAGAAAGCGGTACACCCACCGGAAAACCCGTAATTTTTCTCCATGGTGGTCCTGGCGGCGGCAGCATGGCCCTATACCGCCAATTTTTTGACCCGACCCAGTGGCGCATTATCCTGTTTGACCAACGGGGTTGTGGGCGCAGTACCCCCTACGCCGAGTTGCGAGACAACACCACCTGGGATTTGGTGGCGGATATGGAGCGCATTCGCACCCATCTGGGCATTGACCGCTGGGTTCTCTTTGGGGGCAGTTGGGGCAGTACCCTAGCCCTGGCCTATGCCCAAACCCATCCCCATCGTTGCAAAGGGCTGATTTTGCGCGGCATTTTTACGCTGCGATCCGAGGAAATTCAATGGTTTTATCAGTCGGGGGCAAGCTTTCTGTTTCCCGATGCCTGGGAAACCTACCTGGCCCCCATTCCCCCCGAGGAGCACCACGATTTGGTGGCAGCCTATTACCGCCGCCTCACCAGTGAAGATCAGCAGACACGGCTGACGGCGGCGCGGGCCTGGTCTATCTGGGAGGCCAGTACCAGTAAGCTCATTCCCGATCCTGCCCTAGTGGATAAATTCAGGGAGGATACCTTTGCGGCAGCCTTTGCCCGAATTGAGTGTCATTATTTTGTGAATAGGGGCTTTTTTAAGTGCGATCGCTACTTGCTTGACCACACCCAGTCGCTCCGCCAGATTCCAGGAGTGATTGTTCAGGGCCGATACGACGTAGTCTGTCCCCCCCAAACCGCCTGGGAACTGCATCGGGCTTGGCCAGAGGCCGAGTTTTTCCTCATTCCTGATGCGGGCCATTCCGTCACAGAACCCGGCATCATCCACGCCCTAGTCGAAGCCAGCGATCGCTTTGCCACTCTATAGGCTTGCCGGTTCGCGGGTCTTTTCGGTTCGAGAATATGGGAAGCGGCGGTTGGAAATCGCCGCTTCCCAACAACCAAATCTGCCCTACCCAAAGCGCCCGCTGACATAGTCCCGCGTACGCTGGTCTTGGGGAGAACTAAAGATTTTTTCCGTCGAGCCAGTTTCCACCAGATAGCCAACCCGTTGTCCTTTCTCCACAGCTTCCGCATTAAAGAACGCTGTGTAGTCAGAAATTCGAGAAGCCTGCTGCATGTTGTGGGTCACGATAACGATGGTGAAGTCCTTCTTCAACTCCGCCATCAGCTCCTCAATCCGCAGGGTAGAGATGGGATCCAAAGCCGAGCAAGGCTCATCCATCAGGATCACATCTGGCTTCAATGCCACCGCCCGCGCAATACAGAGACGTTGTTGCTGACCACCGGACAGGGACAGGCCACTTTCCTTCAGCTTGTCCTTAACCTCATCCCACAGGGCCGCAGAGCGTAGGGATTTCTCTACCACTTCATCCATGTCCACTTTCATGCCATTGATGCGCAGTCCAAAAGCAATGTTGTCATAGATGGACTTGGGAAAAGGGTTGGGCTTTTGGAACACCATGCCAATGCGTTGACGCACCACTACGGGGTCGATTTCTTCCCCATAGAGATCGATGCCATGGTAGGAAATTTTGCCCGCGACCCTGGCTCCGACAATCAAATCATTGGTGCGGTTAAAGCAGCGCAGCAGGGTACTCTTACCGCAGCCAGAAGGGCCAATAAGGGCAGTGATCTTATGGGTCATGATGTCCATATTGACATCCCGAACTGCCAGAGTGTCGCCGTAGTAAACTTGGACGTTTTCCACCTGGAAAACTCGGCGAGTTTCAACCGCTACATTGTCTATCTGTCCTTGCATGGGAACCTCATTGAGAAATCAGTAACGACTATCCAGAACCTAGTACTCTGCGGCGGAAATACCCTGGCCGTTCCATCGTGGCACACCTCGGCCCCTCACCCTAGCCCTCTCCCAAGGGGAGAGGGGACCGGAAAATGTTGAGATGGCGCGGCAATAGTGGACTGATTTACGCCCTGGGGTACTAGTAAGTTCTAACTCGTGTAAAGAAGCGGGCAGTAACACTGAGGATGAGCACAATTGCAACCAACACCATGGCCGCAGCCCAAGCCAAGTCCTGGGAAGCTTTGTAAGGAATGATGGAGAAGAAGTAAATCAACACCGGCAGGGTGGAAACCGGCCCCCAAACATCGGTAGACCAAAAGTTGTTATTGAAGGCAGTAAACAACAGAGGAGCGGCTTCCCCAGCCGCCCGAGCCACACCCAAAATCACCCCAGTCACAATCGCTGGCAAAGCACAGGGAATTACAATCTTGCTCACCATCTGGAAGCGAGTTGAACCCACTGCTAAAGCCGCCTGACGCATCTCATTAGGCACAAGTCTTAACGCTTCTTCTGTTGTCCGCAAAATTATGGGCAGCATCAGGACAGCCAAGGCTACCCCCCCAGAAAAGGCTGAGAACCTGCCGGTGGGAATTACCACAACACTGTAGGCAAACAGACCCATGAGAATGGCCGGTACCCCGGTCAGCACGTTGGCTGAAAACTTAACCAGATAAGCAATGCGGGTGCCTTTACCAAACTCAGCTAGATAAACGGCGGCAATCACCCCAAAGGGAACCGCAATGGCAATGGCAACTCCTAGGGTAAGTAAGCTACCAATAATTGCATGGCCAAATCCCCCTTCCGTCAGTCCAGGGGGGGGAGGCAGTTCGGTAAAAGTAGTAGGCCACTTGAGCTGGTTAACACCTCGACTGGATACATTCACCACGACGGCAATTAGGGGAATGAGCACAAAAGCCGTGAACACGATGGTCAAGGTGGTGAGAGCCTTTCCCAAGATATAGCGGCGAGGATCCATCGCTTTCTTGGTCAAGACTAGTTGATCGTTCCCTGCCGTGGAAAGGGAAGGCTGGTTTTCTGAAGTTGCCATAATGTCTCTACTTGCGATCGCTCAACGACATTCATTACGAAGTACTCAGTCCTTAACGTTCAATGTTTTGGAACTGGCGGATGATTAGCTCCGCCATAATGTTGACGATCAAAGACAACACCATGAGCACTAAACCGGCATACATCAAGGAAGATACCTGAAGCCGACCGGCCTCACCAAACTGAGACGCAATCAAGCCCGTAATCGTTGAACCGGGCTGCAAAATCGAAGCACTAATCCGGTTGGCATTGCCTACCATCATGGCCGCCACCATGGTTTCCCCTAGGGCGCGCCCCATGGCCAACATGACTGAACTGATGATGCCAGATAGACCAGCAGGAATCATCACCCGCAAGATAGTTTCCCAGCGAGTTGCCCCCAGTGCCAGTGCCCCATTGTGCAAATCCCTGGGCAGCGCCTCAAAGGTGCTGCGGGTGATGGAAATGATGATGGGCACAATCATCACAGACAGTACCAGCCCCACAATCAAGAGGTTATTGCCCCGAGGCGTGCCCCCACCAAAAATGGGAATCCAGCCCAGGGTGGTGTTGAGAAAACTGAAGAAGGGTCGCAAAAAGGGAATCAGAACAAAGAGTCCCCATAGGCCCAGTACCACACTGGGAATGGCAACAATTAGCTCAATGGCAAAGGCAATGGGAGTGGTAACAAACTTGGGAACAAAGTCTTCCGTTAGGAAGACTGCCACCCCAATTCCCACCGGCACTGCAATCAACAGGGCAATGAAGGAGGTGACCAAAGTTCCATAGATCTGTGGCAACACCCCGAAAATATTAGTAACGGGGCTCCAAGATGTGGTCACTAAAAAGCCCAACCCAAACGCCTGAATTGCAGGGCCAGCAGAAATTGCCGTCTGCACAATCACCCAAATCAATACTGCCCCTGCGGCCACAGCCAAGGTCAGAGTCAGCCCCCAAAACCCCATATCTATAACGCGAGTGGGGCTGTTTTTCTTTCTTAGCGTTTCCCGTGAAAGTGCCTGAAAATCTTCAGCCAGTGCCATAAATTCTCCTCAATTCCGTTGCCACTTAGAGGCTGGGATTTCAACCTAGCTGAACTCCGTGGCTCAATGCCTCATCCACACAGTACCCTGCCAATTCTACCCTGAAACCAGAACACCCCTAAAGTCGGGGTGTTCTGGGGGTTTATGGGGGCAGAATTAGCCTGCTTCTACTTCGTCAAGCGCTTCCATGATGCGGTCAACCAAAGTTGCGGGCATGGGCACGTAGAAGAGTTCTTCGGTGAGGGCAACCCCATCAGGGCTGAGGGTCCACTCAATTACCTCTTTGAGTGCTTGCCACTTTTCGGCATCCTCATATTCGCGGTAGACCATCACCCACACCAGACCAGCGATGGGGTAAGCATCGGGGTTAGCAGGGTCAGGTACCAGTAGACCGAAGTCATCAGGGACTTCCTCTCCTTCAAACGCTAGGGAAGCGTTGGCGGGTAGGGTTTCAGGATAGTTCCCGGCTTGGTTTTCAATCCGAGATACGGGAATATCGTTCAACTGGGCATAGGCATAGGAAAGATAGCCAATGGCTCCCTCGGTTTGCTGGATGCCAGCAGCAACCCCTTCATTCCCTTGACCACCGATGCCAACGGGCCATTCGATAGAAGTCCCCACACCCGCTTGCCACTGGGGGCAAACGGTATCAATGTGGTTAGAGAACACGAAGGTAGTACCGGAACCATCGGAACGATGTACCCAGGTGATTTCCATGTCAGGGAAATCTAGGCCGTCGTTGTCACCCGCGATCGCGGGGTCGCTCCAATTGGTGATGTCACCATTAACAATGCCGCAGTAGGTTTCGCGGGAAAGACGCATTTCGTCATCCCCAATACCAGGAATGCTATGGGCAAAGACTACATAGCCACCCACCAAGGGCAACTGGAGAGGCTCGTAGGGGTAAGCATCGGAAAAGGACTTCATCCGATCTTCGGAGTCGGTGATGGGAGCCTCGCTGGCCCCAAAGTCCACGGTGCCGTTGATGTATTGCTCTAGACCAGCCCCACTCCCCACGGACTGGTAGCTGACCTGCACGGAGGAGTCAACTTCCCGGTTATAGGCATCAAACCAACGTTGGAACAGAGGGGCAGGGAAGGTAGCACCCGCACCACTGATGTCGATGGTGCCGCCACCGCCGCCAGCAGTAACCGGAGGAGCATCGTCACCATCTGCCGTGGGGGCATCCCCAGGGCCACAAGCTGCCATAGATAGCAGGGTGAGGGAAGCGGCGGTGGCTAGCGCTGTCGTGCGCTTGAAGCTGAAACGAGTGAAAGAAGCCTTCATGGTTAAAATTTTGGGGTTGTGTAACAACTCATGGGTGGGCGGTGGCCCAAAGGGCCTACCGAGCTTCCCAGGGAAGTAGGTTTAGAAAAGGAGGCAGACGGATAGTCATGTGAGGGAGTTTTGATTCAAAACTCGCTATCTACCCGATCCAGCCTCCGGGTTCAGGGTTGCATAGGAAAAGGACAGAAAAAGGACAAGGAGGGGGGGCGTATTGGGGTATTGGGGTGATGGGGTATTGGGGTGATGGGGTATTGGGGTGATGGGGTAAATCCCGTAGGGGCGGGTTTAGCCCGTATGTAGCGGGTAATTCAGGATGGGAGGCTCAAAACCCGCCCTGTTGTTGCCGGGTGGTGGAGTGATGGAACGAGAGTCCGTCATTCCGACCAGCGGGAGGAATCTCGGTCTTGGCGACAGAGGAAAGTTTCTTGGAAGACGCTAGCTGAGCGGAGTCGAAGCTAGCATGTGTAGCGGGAATTGCGAGAATTGGTATTACGCCAAGGGTAGGGTGACTCGAAAGGTGGAGCCGATGCCTACTTCGCTCTCGATTTGGAGGGTGCCGTCGTGGGCGGTGATGATGTGTTGGGCGATGGCAAGGCCAAGGCCAAAGCCGCCATCCTGGCGCGATCGCGTTTGGCTAGTTCGATAGAAGCGATCGCAGATGTGGGGCAAGTCTTCTGGGGCAATCCCAATGCCTGTATCGGTAACAGTGACAATGGCTTGGTGGGGCTGCGTGGAGAGGGTGATGGTGACGGTACCGCCAGTGGGGGTATAGCGACAGGCATTACTGAAGAGATTGCCGAGGGCTAATGCCAGCAGCTCGCCGTGCCCCATGACGATATAGGACTGGACAGGCAAGATGGCTTCCCAGGTGAGCCCAGTTGCGATCGCGCTATGGCCATATTCCCCGGTCAAGCAATTGACCAGATGGGTAAGATTCACCGACTGTCGCCAGGGCAGCAGATCTGGCCCCTGGGTGCGGGCCAAGAGAAAGAGACTATTTAAGAGACTGGCCAGGGATTGACTCAGGGTAACAATGCGCTCTAGGCGCAGCCGTTGCTCCTGGGGCTCCGTTGCCATCAGCCCCACCTCGGCATTGTTGAGGATGGCGGCAATGGGACTGCGTAACTCGTGGGAGGCATCACTGGTGAACTGCTCTAGAGACTGATGGGAGCGGCGGAGTGGCTGCATAGCCAGCGCCCCAAACCCCCAACTCACCAGCCCAATAAACCCGACCCCCAGGGGCAAGGCAATGCTAAAGCCCAAGCGAGATTGATCTAAACTCTGGGCTACGGGCGCTAAGGGCACCGCCACCTGCAAATACCCCAGGGTTTGCTCTTGATAGACCAGGGGTAGGAGCAGTTGCCGCACCCAGAGCGAGGTCGTAGCCTCTCCTAGTGAACGGCTGACAAACCCCAATTCCGTCAAATCAAGGGGTTCTACAGCACTAGGAGGAACCCCCGAAAACCGTTGCAATTTCCCCTCGGCATCGTACCAGCGAATGTAGACAAGGTCACTCTCCAACAGGGGAGCTTTGCTGCCTAAGCGCGGAACATAATCTAGATCTATCTCTAAGTCTTCTAAGGTCTGCCGGTTTTCTCCATTTCTTAGGAGAATTTCTGACGAAGATGGCACCTGAAACTGCCCTTCTAAGGACAGGGAGGAAGGATAGCGAATACTGGCTGCAATGATGCGGGCCTTACGATGGACCCCTTTATCTAGGGCCGCTAGTTCGCTGAGCACATCTAGAAAATAGAGACCACTGCCGATCACCACCAAAATAGTGCCCATTACCAGCATGAGCCCTTGGGCTAGGGTGCGCTGACTCCGGGTAAACATGGTAATCGCTAACAACAGCCGCTAGGGGGATGTAGACGGTAACCCATACCATAGATGGTTTCGACCCAGTCCGAAGCTTCCACCGCCTTGAGCCGTTGGCGCAGCCGTCGCACCAATTTGGACAGGGCGTTGCTCTCAGGCTCGCCACCCCATTCCCAGAGGGCATTGTGGAGTTGGTCGTGGGTCAGCACTTGGTGGGGATGGCGCAGGAGGTATTCCAGTAGCTGAAACTCCCGCTTGGACAACTGTACCGAAGTTTGGCCCCGCTCTAGGGTGAGGTTGGCTAAATGGAGCCGTAGATCCTCTAGGCTCAACACATCCCCCTGCCAGAGAAAGGGCCGCCGCCCCAAGGCCCTAATCCGGGCCATGAGTTCCCCTAAACTGGCGGGCTTAACTAGGTAGTCATCGGCCCCAGCATCCAAACCCGCAATGCGATCGCTGACCGACTGCCGCGCCGTCAACATAAGGACAGGAGCTGCCCGCCCCGCCTGCCGATATTGGCGGCACAGATCTACGCCACTGATCTGGGGCAACATCCAATCTAAGATCAGGAGATCGTATTCTTGACTCGTCAGGAACCACTGGGCAGTGGAGCCATCGGTGGCAGCATCTACCACATGCTGTTCCCGCATCAGCGCTGTCTGAATGGGCTCCCGTTGGGCGAGATCATCTTCAGCCAGTAGGATTTTCATGGGATGGGCCAGGGCTATTGTTCTCCCTACCCTATAAAGCGAAGTTAAACTTTTGGTTAAGGTCCGGCGGGCTTAGGGCGTGTGGACAATTAAGGGGGCACCCCCTGCGGGGTAGGCAGATGACCCCGCCCGCCCTACTGAATCAAGCTAGGGGCTGTAACCGCCCCATAACCAGAAATCTGGCTTTGATTGTCCACAGCCCCTAGTTCCCCGGAGTGCCCCTGTGAAGATTTTCAAGGTTTTGAATCGCTTGGCCCCTGCGCCTCCAATCGGTTGGGAGTTTTGGGTACCCCTCCCCCTCATCGGTCTCCTGCTCTGGAGTTTTGGGGGCAGGGTGACCCAGGAACAACTTCGGCGCAGCCACCGTTCCATCGCTCCCCTTGCGATCGCGCAGCCCCCTGCCGAGGCTACGGATGTTTTGATCGGCAAGGCCATCATTCGTTCCCATCATCTGACGGAGATTGAAGTGCTCGTCCTAGAGCCCGTCCCCCGTTTGCTGAAGTTTTACTGGCCCCTGACGGATCCCAGGCAGATCGAGGCAGCCTTGGCCGAATACTTTAACCAGTCCCCCGAAGCGGTGCAGGTCTGGTTACGCTTTGAGCTGAGAGATTAAGGGCTGGAGATGCCCAGCCTAGAAGATGGAATGGGGTGCTTTTGAGATCATTCCCCAGAGGGGCGGGCATGATCTGGTATGGTTAGAAGAACGTAAACTTTTGTTTCCTTGCTCTCATGAAGCTGCTGGTAATTGGCGGAACGGGTACCTTGGGCAGACAAATTGTCCGGCATGCCCTAGATCAGGGGCACGAGGTTCATTGCCTGGTGCGCAGCTTTCAGCGGGCTGGGTTCCTGCGGGAGTGGGGAGCCCGCCTGTTTCGGGGAGATCTGTGCAAGCCCGAAACCCTACCACCGGCCTTCGAGGGGGTAGAGGCGGTAATTGATGCGGCTACGGCGCGACCTACGGACGCTATTGAGCAGGTGGATTGGCAAGGCAAGGTCAATCTGATTCAGGCGGCGAAGGCTGCTGCTGTCGAGCGGTTTGTCTTTTTCTCCATCCTGGATGCGGAGAAATATCCCCACGTTCCCCTAATGGACATCAAGCGCTGCACAGAGAAATTCTTGGCGGAGTCGGGGGTGCCCTACACAATTTTGCGGCCCTGTGGTTTTTTACAGGGGTTGATCGGTCAGTATGCTATTCCCATTCTGGAAAAGCAGGCGGTGTGGGTGATGGGAGAAGCGGCTCCCATCGCTTATATGAATACTCAGGACATCGCTCGATTTGCGATCGCGGCTTTGGCTATCCCCGAAACCACCAACCGCAGCTTTCCTCTGGCGGGTAGTCGAGCCTGGGGAGCCTACGAAATTGTGCGTCTCTGTGAGCGGCTGTCGGGCCAAGAGGGCAAGGTATCGCGTATGCCCCTGGGGCTGATGCGGAATGTGCGCCGCCTCGCCTCCTTCTTTCAGTGGGGTTGGAACTTGGCAGATCGTCTGGCCTTCTCTGAGGTGATTGCGGGCAGTGAGCCCATCACCGCCCCAATGGACGAGGTCTACAGCACGTTTGCCATTGATCCAACAGAGATCACCACGGTGGAAGCCTACATGGGTGACTACTTCAGCCGCATCATGAAGAAGCTAAAGGAGCTGGACTACGATCGCGACAAAGCCAGCAAGAAGAAATTACCGTTTTAAGACGGATCTAGGGGCTGTGGACAATCAAAGCCAGATTCCTGGTTATGGGGTGCTCACAGCCCCTAGCTTCAGTCAGTAGAGCGGGCGTGGTCATGTCTACCCTGCAAGAATTTCCTCTTAGCCCCTACCTAATCCATGATGATGACCCTGCCTACCTGAATCGCGTCGAATAGGCGATTGATTTGGCGGCGTTCATCTTCGTCAATAGTGCCATCCGCTAAGACCAGATCGTACAGATGTTTGTACTGTTCATTGGTCACCTTGCGGCTACGGATTAACTGATCGACTAGAGCGTTCACCGTTAGAGTTGTGTCTTCTCGATGGTCGGCCACGGGCATCTCCTAGGGGTGTGGGGGTGTGAGAGTGGGGGGTG
>NZ_KI913949.1:2979169-3284411 GCF_000332095.2 Leptolyngbya sp. PCC 6406
TGGTGGGGTAGGGGCGAGCGGCGCTCGCCCTGTCAGGGGGTAGGCAGTAGAGATATTGGGGTAGATCCCGTAGGGGCAATCCCTTGCCTGTCCTGTTCGCGTAGCGGCTCCGGAGGAGCAACGGAGTCGTATAGCCCTTCGGGCAATAGCCTCCGGCATGGCTACACTAAGGCTAACGCTAGGGCGGAGCCTGCCCGGAGGGCATAGGGCTTGCCTTGTTCGCGTAGCGGCTTCTAAGAAACTTCCCTCTGTGAGCAAGACCGAGATTCCTCCCGCTGGTCGGAATGATGGGCTTGTCATATTGAAGCGCACTTGTCATGTTGTTCGCGAAGCGACTGCTAAGAAACTTTCCTCTGTGAGCAAGACCCAAATTTCCCCCTGCGCTCAGAATGACAGACTCATTGTCATGTTGAGTGCAATTGTGTAACGAAGCGAAGCGGAGTCGTAGACGCGAAGCGGCTTCTCGGGGAGTAGCCTCTCGGTCTAACAGCCAGACCAGAATCCCTCCCTGCGCTCGGCTGCTGTGTATACCTCGGCTGCTGTGTATAGATATAGCGGTTCTCACTCGGGTTAAGTACAGACAAGGGGCTTAAGCCCCTTGTTCCCCGAATTGCCATCAAGTTGAGCTGTACCTCATCCATTAGGGAACCGCTATAAGCCTTCGGTTGAGTCTTGTTTAGGGTTTGATCCCCCCAACCCCCCTTTTTAAGGGGGGCAGCCCTATCCAGAATTGGAGTAGCCCCCTTGAAAAGAGGGCGGCAATAGCGGGGGATTCGCCAAAACGTGACTGCTCAGAAAGAGGTTTGTACACCGTGCCAAGCTCCAGAACTTACTCAAGCAGGCTAGTGGGGCTTCTGTAAGGCGACTGAAGCAATTCAACCAGCGGGCTAGCGCCCGCCCGATCCGGATTTCATCGCTCCAGTCCCATGACTTGCTTGGCCTTCAGGGACAACGCTAGGGATGATGTATTTCGCAACAATGTCATCGGATAGGGGTTTTGTGGCGGCCTAATGTGAAAAATGTCTGATCAACTGGGGAAGTTGGCCAACTCGGTCGTTATATATCGAGAGCGGTGGATGCCCAGTTGCTTACGAAATGTTACGTGAGGGGCCGTAGGGGCCTGGGTATTGATGACCGTGAATGACCTGGGCTTGATGACCTTGGGCCTTATTTTTAGAGAGGACTTCCATTCATGACAGTCGCGATCGCGCCAGAGACCAGTCCTACACCTGTTTCCTCAGGTCCGATGCGAATCGGGATTCCGCGAGAGATTTTTCCAGGGGAATGCCGCGTGTCGGCCACCCCGGATACGGCTAAAAAGCTGCAAAAACTAGGCTTTGAAGTCTGGGTAGAGGCGGGGGCTGGAGCCGCCGCCAGCTTCCCCGACAGCAGCTATCAAGCCGCAGGCTGTCAGGTGTTGGCAGACCCAGCGGCAGTGTGGGCAGCGGACATTGTGCTGAAGGTGCGGGCTCCCCAGCACCATCCCGCCTTGAATCAGGATGAAACGGAGCTGCTGCATCCCGGCGGCACCTTGATTAGCTTCATTTGGCCCGCCCAGAATGAGGCGTTGCTGGCCCGTCTCGCGGCCAAGCAGGTGACCGCCCTGGCCATGGACAGCGTGCCTCGGGTCACCCGCGCCCAAAAAATGGATGCCCTGAGCTCCATGGCCAACCTGGCGGGCTACCGGGCCGTCATTGAGGCCGCCCAGCACTTTGGCCGTTGCTTCACGGGCCAGATTACCGCTGCGGGTAAAATGCCCCCCTGTAAAGTCCTGGTGATTGGGGCCGGGGTAGCGGGACTGGCGGCTATTGGCGCAGCTCGGAGCCTGGGGGCTATCGTCCGGGCCTTTGACACCCGCCCGGTGGTTAAGGAACAGGTGCAGAGTATGGGGGCGGAGTTCCTAGAGCTGCACTTTGAGGAAGATGGCACCGGAACCGGCGGCTATGCCAAGGTCATGAGCCCCGCCTTCATTGCAGCGGAAATGGCCCTCTTTGCCCAACAGGCGGCGGAGGTGGACATCATCGTCACCACCGCTTTGATTCCGGGTCGTCCCGCCCCCAAACTGGTGACGGCGGAGATGGTGCAGGCCATGAAGCCCGGTTCCGTGATTGTGGATATGGCGGCGGAGCAAGGGGGGAATTGTGAACTCACCCACCCCGACGAGGTCTACACCACAGAGAATGGGGTCACCATCGTGGGGCTGACGGATTTCCCTAGCCGGATGGCAAACCAGGCCAGTCAACTCTACGGCACGAATTTATCCCACCTTTTGAGCGATCTGGGCGGGGCCGAAAATTACCTGGTCAACATGGAGGATGAGGTGATTCGGGGGGCGACGGTGGTGCTAGAGGGTAAGGTGACTTGGCCTCCCCCGAAGCCGGAAGCCCCTGCACCCAAGGCTCCGGATCCGGCGACCCCGGTGGCAGCGGCGGAGAAAACCGCTGCGGCTCCCAATCCCCTGAGTAAATTCCTCTGGCCGGGGCTGATTGGGGTGGCTCTATTGGGGGTGGGCATTGGCGCACCGGAATCCTTCCTGTCCCACTTCACGGTGTTTGTGCTGGCGGTGTTCTTGGGCTGGAAGTTGATCTGGGATGTGTCGCCCTCGCTGCATACCCCCTTGATGAGTGTGACCAATGCCATCAGCGGCATCATCATCATCGGTGGCATGTTGCAGATTTCTGGGGAATTGACGGCTCCGACGACAATTTTGGGCGCGATCGCAATTCTCGTTGGCACCATCAACATTTCTGGGGGCTTCCTAGTCACCCAGCGCATGTTGAAGATGTTCCGCAAGTAGGGCTCTGATGCAGCCTGAATTCAGAATTCAGGAGCCAGAAGCCAGCATCCAGTATTCAGCGTCTGATCCAGCTATTTAACGGAATCCATGACTACCAACCTTGTCACGGTCGCCTATATTGCGGCCAGCATTCTTTTCATTCTGAGCTTGGGGGGCTTGGCTAACCAAGAATCTGCCAAGCAAGGTAACCTCTATGGCATTGCCGGGATGGCCCTGGCGATTGGGGCCACCGCTGCCAGTGCTCCGGTGAACAATTACGGCTTATTGGTGGCGGCGATCGCCCCTGCCATTCTGGTGGGAGCCCTGGTGGCCTCCCGCGTGGCCATGACCTCCATGCCGGAGTTGGTGGCGATTCTCCACAGCTTTGTGGGTCTTGCCGCCGTACTGGTGGGCATCGGCAACTACCTCCAGCCCGAAAGTGGTCTGGTGGGGGCCGAGGGCACCATCCACCAGGTGGAAATCTACATTGGGGTATTTATTGGGGCCTTGACCTTTACCGGATCCTTGGTGGCCTTTGGCAAACTGCGGGCCATCCTGGGCAGCAAGCCCCTGCTGCTCCCCGGTCGCCATGTTCTCAACCTGCTGCTCTTGGCGGGCACGGTGGCCTTAGGGGTGCCCTTCCTGGGGGCGGAGGGCACCGCTGGTTTGGTGCCACTGTTGGGGATGACTGCGATCGCGTCACTCCTGGGGATTCATCTGGTGATTGCCATCGGCGGAGCCGATATGCCCGTGGTAATCTCCATGCTCAACAGCTACTCCGGCTGGGCGGCGGCGGCGGCGGGCTTTATGCTCTCCAATGACCTGCTGATTATTACGGGAGCCCTGGTGGGGAGTAGCGGGGCCATCCTCAGCTTCATCATGTGCAAGGCCATGAACCGCTCCTTCTTTAGCGTCATCCTCGGTGGCTTTGGCGCGACCGGGGGCAGTGGCAGTGGCAAGGCGGTGGAAGGTACCGCTACGCCCACCACCGTGGAGGAAACGGTGGAAGCCTTGGATGCGGCTGGAAGTGTGATCATCGTTCCCGGCTATGGGATGGCGGTGGCCCAGGCCCAGCACGCCGTGGCGGAGATTACGAAAATTTTGCGCGATCGCGGCAAGACGGTTCGCTTTGGCATCCACCCCGTAGCGGGGCGACTCCCTGGCCACATGAATGTGCTGCTAGCGGAAGCCAATGTACCCTACGACATCGTGCTGGAGATGGATGAAATCAACGAAGATTTCCCCGAAACCGACGTGGTCTTGGTGATTGGGGCCAATGACACCGTCAACCCCAGCGCCCTAGAGGATCCCGACAGCCCCATCGCCGGGATGCCCGTCCTAGAGGTGTGGAAGGCCCATAATGTGGTGGTGCTGAAGCGCAGTCTCGCGGCGGGCTATGCCGGGGTGGGTAATCCCCTGTTCTACAAGGAGAACGCCCAGATGCTCTACGGCGATGCCCGTACTAATGTGAATGCGGTGTTGAGTCAACTGACCACCACCACCGCTGCCCCAGCCCTGACCGCCGTCGCCTAACCCGATGACGGCAGCCCTTCTCCCTCCCTGGGAGAAGGGGTTTTGGCACCAACAGATAGGTTGTCGGTTGCGCCCCAACCGAGGACTCAGCGGCATAACGGTGAAGTGTAGCGGCGGCAGACAAGCTCGAACTTCACATCAGTAGACTTCGACCGTCCGCTGCCACGCAGTGTTTATGCCGCCGCAATCGCCCTCTCATCTGGATTCAATAGCATCATTGGATGGTGGATGCCAACCGCCTTGAATCCACAGGCGACGGGCTTTAACAATCGCTCCCTCATTATGCTCTTGGTCATTCAAATCTAGGCGATCGCACGTTGCCCGCCCAATTGAAGTCTTGCCTCGAATTACTAGACCACCTTTCTCCCAAACAAAATGGTCATTCCACTGATGCAGTCGTGGGTCAAACAACTGAGTAGAAACTTGAGATTCTGGATCAGTTCCTTCTGTAAAGTTGTAGCGGTAGCTATTACATTGCTGACAAGCCAAAGCTAAATTTTCAAATATATCTGCCCCTCCAAGCGATCGCGGTTGGATGTGATCAATTTCAAATCGTGCTGCACTAGCTTCTTCGGAGGAGTGGCAGTATTCACACAGATACTTAGCTCGCTCCCGAACCTGTTGCCGAGTCTTTTTTGAAATCGCCATGCCTAAGCAGAATCAGCAATGATTTTTGCATTAAGCAACGTAAAAATTCGATCGAGTTCCAAAATTCCAGTCAGTTCTACTGCTTCATTGGGTGATAACTGCAACTCTCGCTGTTTTTCGTTCAGGCTCTCCAGCCGCTCTTGCAGGTCTTCACTAAATTTGAATAAGAACAATCCTCGAACTAGTTTGATTTGAATGCCAGCATCAATAAAAGAGGAGGGTTGAATCATTAGTTGTGCATTCATCATTCACCTCAGAGACAATGTTATACGGATCGGTTCTAGTGCTCTGTCAAGCTTAAATTTGTAGATACTGTGTTAGCGCCTTAGGGTCAAGACTGCTGAGGCGCTAGCTTTTTGGGGTCAAATTCCTGTCCAGAGGACAAGACCGCATAGATCACACGAATGAGCTTGTGCATCACCGCCCCCACCACCGCCATCTTGTGCTTGCCATTGTCCAAGAGCCGTTGGCGAAAAGCTCTGACCTCAGGGCAATGACGCATCAGACTCAGCGCTGGGAAAAAAAGAGCTTCGCGCAGATGGGCATTGCCAATTTTGCACAACCGCGCCTTGCCATTGATAGAAGAGCCAGACTGATGCTCCTGGGGAGTCAACCCAGCAAAAGCCGCCAGTTGAGCGGCAGAGCCAAAGACCTTAATCGAGCCAATTTCCGCCAGGATAATGCTAGCGCTATGTTCAGCAATGCCAGTAATGGAGGTCAACAAGCGGCAGGGCTCCGCCAACGATTCCTCCCCTTGAATATGCTGCTGGCAGCGCTCCTTGAGAGCCTTAGCCTGTTTTTCGAGAAACTCGATATGGGCCTCAATATCCGTTCTCAGTTCCGAGTCACGACAGAGCTCAAGGCGATTTTTCTCTTGGGTGAGCATCTGCTCCAGCGCCTTCAGACGGCGGGTGAGGCTCTGGAGCTGGGCGATCGCCGCTGGCGTGGGATGCCACAGACTGGGCTGGATATCTCGACAAAAGCGGGCAATCAGGGCGGCATCAGCGGCATCGTTCTTGGTGCGGCTGAGTTGACTTTTGGCATACCCCTTGATGCGGGCTGGGTTGACGATACTGACCTGGTGGCCCTGCTCATGGAGATAGGTAGCTAAGTCATGGCCATAGATGTTGGTCGCCTCCAGACAGGCATGAATTGCCCCGAGAGCATTCCCTTGGAGCCAATGGCTCAACTGCTCAAAGCCGCTGGGGGTGTTGTCAAACTTGGCGTGTTTAGAGGATTTGCCATTACGCTTACCACCACTCAGTAAAGCTACGTCAAAGGTGGCTTTGCTGATATCAATACCGAGGAAGATGATGGGGGCTGTACTCATTGGACTGGCTCCAGAGAATAGAGGTTGGCAGGGGCTCAACAATCGCACTATCCTTGCTAAATTCGAGGTGCCCAGTCGGGCCGCTCATGATACTGTCCAGGCTGATTGGCGATGCCCTTGGGGGAGGGGGGAGGCTCAATGAATCTACGAAACAAGCTTGAAGGCTTGGGGTTGGGTTCGGAGTTCTCCCCTGACGGTCTGCTTCCAAAATAACTCTCGATGGCAGGCCGCTTACATACAAGGTTGGGTGCAGCGCTAGCGAAACCCAACATGGCCAACCGCTGTTGGGTGACTTCGTTCCACCCAACCTACGCAGACTTCTCCCAAGGAGGGAGAAGGGGCTGGGGATGCGTGTTATTTTACGGCCCGTCCCAGATGATTGTCGCAGCATACAAGTCAAACAACGCTTCGCTGCCATCCCCTAACGTGACAATATCAGAAGCACTCCCAGGTATGCCGAGCCCTCTTGGATTACCTACAACTAAAGGATTGCCTCTTGGCCACTAAGCAAGCGTAGTCCTCAGGAAGCCATAGCCCTTGGGGAGCAAGGCTTTAGAGTTCAATAGTTCGGATAAACTATCCATGAATGGTCATAGGTGGCCGAAACGATGACAGTGGCCTCAAACCCCACCCTCACATCTACCAGCCACTCCGGGCATTCTTGAATGCGATGCTCCAGGTAGTGTTGTGAAAACAGCAGCTTATTCGGCTTTTGCCCATTTGCCATAATCGAGTTCCCTCACTTCATTCCTATGAGTTGAGCGTAAAATCCTGGAGACTGTTCAGGACTTCCACTTAATCTTAATTCTGGCTCAAAAGTCTTTAGCCCGGATCGTCAAACCTAAAAACCCAACTCAGAATTAATACACCTGCCATAGACAAGTCACTCCACGCAAGCAAGCAATTTATCAACTGGCTCCCGGCTACATCCCCACCGAGGACTTGCAGCATAACGTTGACCATCACCCGCCTCAGATAACCTCTGCATCACAGCCGATCAACTCTCAGCGGTCGGCGTGCATGGGCGTTGTTAGCTGTTTTCAATGAGCTCCTTTAGGCTTCTAGTAATTCTAACTGTGTAATTACCCTTGGATACTGCTGAAAATAATTTCTAGGTGGGCTTTGATTAGATTTTAGCGAAATGATATGTTGAGCTATTTGATTAGATATAAGGGGTGGGACAGCATCACCAATCTGATTATACTTAGCAGCCAAAGCACCCTCAAAAAAGTAGTGCGTAGGAAATCCCTGTAATATAGCCATTTCCCGAACCGTGAGCAACCTATCTTGCTCAGGATGAGCATATCGACCATTCCCAACATGACCACATTCCCGAGTGATCGTTGCAGCAACATCGTGCCACTTTAGGCGACCATAAACATCTGGAAAAGAACCTGGTCTCGCACGAAACATCGATGGAATAAGTAGTTTTTTCTTTTCCTCGTCAGAGATTTTGGGATTTTTCATAATATCTCCCCAGGAACCTCCATCTTTTGGAATAGCCTGTATTCGTGACAGAACAACCGAAGTCATTCCTGGTGATACATGCATAGGATCAGACGATTTCTCTTGACCCGCATTAGTCTTTTGTAAATGAGCAATAGCCTGCCAAACCGTGACTTTTTCTACCTGACGTTTGAGTGGGCAACCACCGATAAATCCATGATCACGTCTAGCTATTATTAACGCCCTTTCTCGTCTCTGTGGCAGACCATACTCTGAAAGTTCATGGATATCTGCGTATATTGAATATCCTAAGACATTCAACCGATCATAAAGTACCTGAAAATGATGTTGATGTTTCCCTCGTAGTAATTCTTTTACATTTTCCATCACGAGAAATTCGGGCAAGAATTCTTCAACAAAATCAGAGGTACGAACCACCAACTTATTCCGTGGATCATCACCCAGATGATTTTTGGAATTTTTTTGGGAGAATCCTGTACAAGGAGGGCAGGCAATCAATACATGCAGATCCCCCTTTTTTAGACCTAATTCTTCACGATATGACTTAGGCTCTAACTTCAATAAATCAGCGTACTTAGGTTCAATACCAATATTGCGATGATAAGTAGAATTACATCGCGTGGAAGAAGCTTTATGTTTTCCTCTACCAGGTTTAGCTACTTCGATATCAACAGCTCCAATTATCTCAAAATAGTCCCTATAGGTACGAAAGCCTTCACTCATACCCCCACACCCTGAAAACAAGTCAACCACTTTCCACAATGTATTAGGTTTTGGAGAATTGTTAGGCATCGCAATGAGGTAACGAGGTTCTTTGGCAAATGTAACACATTGTGAGACAGACATTGTAGCCGCCTTTTGATAACGTTTTCGTAACACAATGATTCACAATGTCTCTCACCTATGTCAAGGGCACCTAAGACTGAATTTTTGCAAATCAGGCTATCACAGGAAGATCGAGACCGGATAGCTCATGTTGCGTCCAATGAGCATTTAGAGCCATCAACATGGGCAAGACAGATTTTACTTAAAGCTGTGGAAGACTGGGAAAAGCTCAACCTACCTAAGCAAGATGTTGAAGGTAGGAAGATCTAGTTCATGCTTGCGCCCAATTTGGACGAATTATTAGAGCAATTAAATGCAACTGCTCCACAACTGACCGCAACTAGGCTGATGTTACTTAATCGTATGGCATCCGCTCTTCAGGTTAGATTTGGTGGTTTCGTAAATCAAAGTAGCGATCTTGCGACCCCCTTGTTTTCTGAGTATTTTGCGAGTCGCTTACTAATTCATCATGCCGTAGTCGAAGAAAGACTTAACAAAAAGTCATTTGAGTATATATTTCGTGATGCCTTGCGAAATGATGGCAAAAATGCCTACATCACTGCCAGTGATGTCTATCCAGGAGCAGATTTAATAGTAGATGAAACCAGAATATCGCTTAAGACTGAGGCATCAAAAAATATCCGAGAAGCAAAGATTACTATTTCTAAATTTATGGAAGCTCGCTGGATTCGAGATCAGGATACTGTTGGCTTAGCACGGCTAGCTTCTGAGCGACTACGTGAACATCTAGCAGGCTACGATCGTATCGTGATGCTTCGAGCCTTTAACATGCCGAGGAACGAGGTGAAATATGAGTTGATAGAAATTCCGCACAGCCTGTTAAGTTTAGCGTCATTCTTGCAGCCGAATGACATTACCCTCAGCCCCGGTCGAAGTGGAGGAGGCAGCACTACAATTTGGCAAAACAATCGAGAAGCGTTTACTCTCAGATTTGACGGCAGTGTAGAAAAATTGACTATTACAAACCTGTCGGTAGATCTTTGCACGAGCCATGCAACGTGGAATATACCACTGACCATTCTAATTTAGAGGCTGATGCATGAGCAGCTAATGGCACAATGCAGCGGCGGCAAGCAATCTCGACAACCACACAAGTGTCTCTCGACTGTCCGCTGCCATGACGTGTGTGCGCCCAGTATGGGCATGAACTAATGGGGTGAAAGTCCCCTGTGGGAGAACCAGCCATCCAAATGCTCGTAAGTCATAGGAGCCGAGAGATGGACAACCACTAGCTTAAGGCAAGGGCGTTTCCGCGAGAGAGGGTCGGTCGGAAGCCAGCGGCAAAAGTGCGAGCCGACGGACAGAAACGTCATAGAAGGCCGAGTCTCTGGGGCGAGTTGGCACAACACAACATAGGCGCAGCCTTCCCGAAGGGTAGCCCTATGGTTCAGGAGATACAGTAAATGACGCGGTTGCGCATGGACAGTTCACGCTCTTATCTGGGGAGATCTGCCTCCTTGGCAGTCTTTGAGGCTAAGGGAGTCTGACTGAGGACTATCTGGAAACGGGTAGGAAGCCACAGAACCCTAAGGACTGGAAGACGGCCCGACAGTTGGCAACAATCGTCGCCGGAAGCAGAAGTCAGCCGAGGCCATAGTAGTCAAACGCTGGCCTGTAATGGGCTAGACAAGGCAAAGGGCCAAACCATGGAAGGCAGAGAGGAGCCGCCAGGGCTCGTTCTGAGCGTTGAACCCGAATGGGGGAGCTATAGGAACGGCGCTTAATGGTGTAGCCAGCTCTGGGAGTCAGAGTCGAAAGAGTCTTGATTTCTAAAACTTTCTAAGGAACCGCCCGGTGCGGACCCGCACGCCGGGTGGTGTGGGAGGGGGAGATCGTGAGGTTTTCCCCTATCCCGATTAGACCGTGGAAAGTACAGTATCCTGATTCGGAAACTTTCCAGACATCACAACAGCATGGCATCTTTGCTGTCCATCTACTATCCCCATTGTTTGTTTGATATGTATAAATTTCGAAGCGATCTTTTTTGAATGAAATGTCTTTGTTAAAGTAAGCGCATTGGCAAAGTCATCACCCTGATAATATAAATGGTGATCAAAACTTGCCTCTTCATGAACTTTACCATCATGAATATGAACTGTAGGGAAGAAGAGTTTATCAGGCAATCGAGTGACAAACTCAAACGCTATTGGATGTGGTTTCTTCAGATTTTTCGTGGATTCTCGTAACTTGAATACGGCAAAACCATAGTCTTGATATTCGGGTAAAAGATCCCAAACTTGCCTTGATAATTTGAATTGAGGATCTAGACGATCAAAATCATTAAGCGTAGGGATAAAACTCGCATCATAATCTCCTACTTCATATACGGTCAGCGATCCTGAAGCGGAACGACACACGTTTTTAGTCAAATCAGGAAAACCCATTTCAATGTGATCGAAGAAATCTTTATAGCCGTCTAAAGGAATAAAACGAATAGTCATATATTCATCGTGAGAGCCAACGGGCAATGGCAAAATCATCGCCACATCTTGGCTGGCTTTATACCCCATGCTATAAACCAAGAACTGCTTTGAATCAGCAGAACGTCTTGCAAAGATCTTTGTGCCTTCTACTAATGGAACTGAAGGAACGATAATACACATAATCTTAACCAGGAGGATATTTACAAATACAACTTAATGGATGACTCAACAGTCTAACTCGTGTTTAGACAGATCAGGGTGCCTCTACTCTGCCTAAACACCTTGTGTAGGGGAGATAGACAGAGTTGGTGATGTCTATCTCCCTGCTGAGGGGATATAGGCAGATTACAGTCTTTATAAGCACCCAAATGGGTGGATTAGGCAGATTATAGTCTGCCTATCTAGCTGCTGGGGCGATATAGACCGATCATGATCTGCCTATATCGCCTGAATAGGGTGTTTAGACAGATCACAGTCTGTCTGAACATCCTGGGGGAAGGAGTTCGGCAGACAGCTTCACAAAAGCCTTACCAGCAGATTCAAACCGTGGGAAGCAGCATTCAAGCGATAAAGACCCTTTAAGCAGGTCGGCCTGATCCAAAATCTCGCCTAGAAAGAGGTTGGGTGGCTGGGGCGCAGTGGGTCATCAGCGGGATGGGGTTCGGTACTGTAGCGCATTTGAAGGTTTGCTAAACCGCCAACCGTGCCGGGGCTAGCCATAATCCACCGTAGTCTCCAGCTCCTGGTTCACCCGCGCTAGTACTGGGCGGCGGAAATACCTAGCCGTTCATCGTGGCACACTCGGCCCCTCACCCTAGCCCTCTCCCACGGGGAGAGGGGACCGGAAAAGGTTGGGCTGGTGCGACAATAGTGGAAATACCTGGCCGTTCATCGTGGCACACTCGGCCCCTCACCGTTCGGCTGAGCTCACGCCGAAGCCCTAGCCCTCTCCCAGGGGGAGAGGGGACCGGAAAAGGTTGGGCTGGTGCGACAATAGTGGGCTGATTTACACCCTGCGGTACTAGTAACTCCAGCACCAGCTTGCCAGTGCTAAGGGACTCGCAGGAAAATAAGGTACCCATTGCGACCTTGCCTATTGGTGCATTGCTGCGCGTTTCGCAAGCGACATAAAAGGCGAAGCCGCGCCTTAGCGCTATGCACCCTACAGTGATCAACGCTTCCGGTGCTTTATTTAGATGCAAGTCCCTAAAGTCCAGGGCTCACTCTAGGAGTAGAGGGGAGGTGAGTTGGGCGATGCTTTCAAATTTGTAGTCATAGATCAACCGATTTAGGCCCTCCACCAAAACCGATTGACTCGTCGGTATTTCTTGAACCAGGCTGGAAGCAGCTTGATCATCGCAGTGGAGAGCGGCTTTGTGAAGGGCGGCGATCCATTCGAGGGGCATGATTCGCAGAGATTGGGCATCTAGGGTAATGGCAGTGGCGGTGGCTGATTGTGCTCCTGGGGCTGGGGTTACCGTCTGGGCATATTCGTAACGGAGATCCAAATAGTCCGCCATTTTTGACAGGATTAAGTTGAGCTGAATGGGCTTGCTGACAAAGTCATCACAGCCTGACTCTAGGGCGCGGGTGCGTTCATCCATAGAAGCTTGGGCGGTGAAGGCAATGATGACGGGGTCTTCTGGGCGATTTTCGGAGTCAAGTTCCTGGGCTTGGGCACGGATTTGGCGGGTCGCTTCGCAGCCATCCATATCAGGCATTCGCAAATCCATCCAGATCAGGTGGGGGTGCCATTGCTGATTGGCGGCAATGGCATCAGCACCGCTGGCGGCCTCTTGCACCTCTAAGCCAATCTGGGAAAACACCGTGACCAAGAGTTGGCGGTTGTCGGGTTGATCGTCTACGACCAGAATACGGTAGGGGGACTGCCCTGGTGCTAGGCCAATTACCGTTCCAAGGCTCCCTTCTGAGGTCACATCTTCACCTCGTGCTAGGTGGAGGGGGATGGCAAATTGGAAGGTACTGCCTTGGTCTGGGGCACTATTCACGGTGAGTTCACCCCCCATCAGCTTGACAAGACTGCGACTGATGGCTAGCCCTAAGCCAGTACTGCCGAGGGTGCTTTTGCCAGCTCTGGCCTGGGTAAAGGCATCGAAGATGATGTCTATTTCTTCGGAGGGAATGCCTACCCCGGTATCTATAACCTGGAAGCATAAACTTGGGGTAGGAGGGGTATCTGAAGACGTTATTGAGCTAGAGAGGTGGAATTGTTGATCAGCTTCAGCCCCCTGAAGCCGGACCGATAGTATTACTTGGCCTTGTTGCGTAAATTTAATTGCATTGTTCAGGAGGTTGATCAGAACTTGGCGAAGTTTGTTGGGGTCAGCGACGATGTATTGGGGCAGGTCTGGGGGTAAGGCGAGGGTGAATTGAAGTTCTTTGTCTGTGGCCCGCTCCTGAAACATGGCCTGGAGGTCGTGGAGCAGACTGAAGAGGTCGATGCTTTCTGGCTCTAGGGTAATGCGGTTGGCTTCAATTTTGGAGAGGTCAAGAATGTCGTTAATCAAATGCAGTAGATGATCGCCGCTGCGGTGCATGATGCGGATATAGTCTTGGTGCTGAGGCTGAAGCGATAGGTCGGAATTGAGCACTTGGGCAAAGCCCAAAATGACATTCAGAGGGGTGCGGAGTTCGTGGCTCATGTTGGCCAAGAACTCGTCTTTGAGGCGGGTGGCGCGGCTGAGGTCTTGGTTGGCAATGGCTAGCTCTTGATTACGCTCGACCAGTTGCTGCTGGGCCTGCTGTCGTTGGATCAGCTCTTGCTGCAATTGTTCAAAGAGGTGTGCCTGTCGAATGGCGATCGCCAGTTGGTTGGCAATCTGCTGCAAGAGTTGGGCGTCTTCTGCTTTCCAAGTCCGGCGCTCATGGCAGGCATGAACCACCAGCACCCCCCAGAGTTTGTGAGGGTGGTTCGGATCTTGCCAGCGGTTGCCTGTGGCGGTATGCCCCTGTTGGAGGATGGGGGCAACTATTTTGGACTTAATCTGTCCAGCTTGGGCATATTCCACCAGGCAGTCAGTCCAGATATCATCCATTACATCGGGCACAATCCGAGGCTGCCCTTGCCAGTAGAGGGCGAGAATGTCCTGGGACCACACTTCATCCTCCCAGTGCATGGTTCTGAGTGCGGGCAAAGATCCTAGAACCTCCTCCTCTACAATTTGGCTGCGGCCATCGGCAAAGAGCTGAAACACAATGACGCGATCGCATTGAAAAACCACCTGCACCTGTTGGGTCACAATGGCCAAGATATCTTGCAGGTCTAGAGATTGGCGAATCTGTTGCCAAATCATGCCTAGAGCTGTTTGTTGCTGCAATTGCTGGGAAATCTTGGTCTCAGCTCGCTGGCGTTCCTGCAACTCTGACTGGAGCTGTTCGTAGAGAATGGCCTGCTGAATCGCGATCGCGAGTTGATTCGCCAGTTGCTGCCCTAGATCGATGTTTGCTTGTTGCCACTGACGCGGAGCGTTGCATTGGTGAATGCACAGCAGCCCCCACAACACATCGCCACAGAACAGGGGCATGACTAGGGTAGCCCGCACCTGAAACTGGGCCAGAAGGTCGATGTAGCAGTCCGCCATATTGGCGCTGTAGATATCATCAATGACGCAGTAGTGACCCTGGGCATAGAGAGTGGCATAGTTGTCCCCAAAGCAGTGGTCTTGGACAGGGATAGTCAGCACTGAGGGCAGGCCGCCAACGCAGGCTTCGGCGATAAACTCACCGTCGTCGTAGCCTGAGTCAGGGTCAAACTTAAAGATGCCGACTCGGTCAGCATTCAGGCAGCTACGAATTTCTTGGCAGGCGGTGTCAAAAATAGTTTGAAGGTCAAGGGACTGGCGAATGCGTTGGCCGATTTCTCGCAGCAGGGCTTCTTGCCTTGCCTGCTGAAGAATGATTTGCTCGACTCGCTTGCGATCGGTGATATCTAAACAGGTACCCAACAGCCGTGTGATTTGTCCACTGCAATCGCGCTCGACCTCGCCACGTCCTTCGTGGTAGCGGGTACTGCCATCGGGCAACTGCGCCTGATAATCAATCGAGTAGGGGGTACCCGCCGTCACAGCGCGGTCAATGGCCTGCTGCAAGAGGAGGCGATCATCAGGATGAATCAGTTGCAAGTAGTCAGGGTAGCTGGGTTCGTCCTGGGCCGGGTCAAGGCCAAACATGCGAAACAGTTCCAGCGACCAGGTGATTTTCTGACTGGCGAGGTCAAAGGCCCAATTGCCAATGTGGGCAATCCGCTGAGCCTCTACGAGAGCAGTTTGTAGTGTTTGGCTTTCTAATTCAGCTTGTTTGCGAGTACTAATATCTAGGGCAATCCCATGCCAAGCTATATCACCATCGGGGCGCTGTTCTGGGCAAGAACTGGCTCTGAGCCACTTAGTCTGACCCGAAGGGGTAATGATACGCCACTCACAGGTAAAAGGGGCTAGCGCTTGCAGACTGGCGGCATAGGTGGCGGCATAGTGCTCCCGATCCTCTGGATGCATTTGCTCGGAAATTAACATCCCATTTTGTAGGAGAGTATCCACCGGGATTTCGTGGATCTCCTCAGCCGCTGGACTGATGTAGTCAAAACGATTGATGCCCTGGGCCGTTTCTATCACGGTGTAAATTACCGCTGGAGAGGCTGCTGACAACAATTGAAAGCGGGCTTGACTTTCTTGAAGCGCTAGTTCGGCTTGCTTGCGATCGCGAATATCCACCACCACCGCCAGGTTGCCCACGACCTGGCCCGCCCCATCTCGCAGTACAGAAATATTACTTTTGATCCAAATCCAGTCCCCATTTTTGTGGCGTTCGCGCCTTTCATAATCCAGGAAGTCAATTTCGCCGCGTACAATGCGATCGACCTCAGACCAATGTTTAGCCAGATCCTCTGGATGAATCACATCAACAAAGGTGAGCGTCAGCAGTTCTGCTCGGGAATAGCCCAGCAGATTGCAATAATACTGGTTAGCCTCGGTAAAGCGCCCCGATACATCGATTTGATTGATGCCCGCCGCCGCTTGTTCGAAGATGGCCCGAAAGCGGTCTTCACTTGCGTGAAGCGCTAGTTCGGCCTGTTTGCGATCGCGAATATCAACTACTACCTCTAGGTTGCCCGCCAATTCACCCGCCTGATCTCGCAGTACGGAAATATTACTTTTAACCCAAATCCAGTCGCCATTTTTGTGACGCAAGCGCTTTTCATACTCCAGAAATTCAATTTCACCACTTAAAATAAAATTGTTCTCAGACCAATATTGAGCCAGAACTTCTGGATGAAGCACATCGACGAAGGTGAGCGTCAGCAGTTCTGCTCGGGAATAGCCCAGCAGATCGCAATAATACTGGTTAGCCTCGGTAAAGCGCCCCGAGGCATCAATTTGATTGATGCCCGCCGCCGCTTGTTCAAAGATGGTCCGAAAACGGGCTTCACTGGCTTGCAGGGCAGCATTAGCCTGTTTGAGATCGCTGATATCCAAGACAATAGCCAGATCCGAGATTGCCCGCCCGTCGGCATCGTGTATGAGCGACACCGTTACCTCAGTCCAGATCCAGTCTCCCTGTTTATGGCGGTAACGTTTTTGTGCGGTGACGGATGTCAGTTCCCCTGCCAAAAGTCGAGAGAAGACCGAGTCTTGCTGAAAATCATCAGGGTGGGTAATGGCTTGAAAGGTGAGGGCCAGCAGTTCATCGCGGGTGTAGCCCAACAGGTCGCAGAAATACTGATTAGCCTCTATAAATTGTCCTGAGACATCGGCCTGGTTAATGCCCACTGCCGCTTGTTCAAAGATGGCCCGAAAACGGGCTTCACTGGCTTGCAAGGCCAGCTCATTTTGCTTTTGTTCGGTGATATCCATAACCACACCGAACATGCGGACAATCTGTTCCCCTTCATACTCCAGTTCCAGGTAACTGTTGACATAGCGCACTTCCCCAGTAGGACGCAGGATGCGGAAACAAAAGTTTTGTGGAATTCCCTGATTGGCCTCTGCCACCCGCTCCAACCATGAAGACTGATCATCGGGATGGATTTGCTCAAGATGTTCCCTAAAGGTGGGTTCATCCTGGTCTGTGGTCATGTCAAAGATGCGAAAAACTTCGTCTGACCAGGTAAGTTTTTGAGTATCCAGATCAAAAGACCAGTGACCTAAGTGAGCTATTTCCTGGGCTCTTTCTAGTTGACTCCTAAGGTTTGACAACGCAATTTCAGTCTGCTTGCGATCGCTGATATCACGATATAAGCCAATGAACCGGACTGGATTACCCGCCTGATCCCACTCAATCACTTTCCCCTGAGCCAGATTCCATTTGTAAGTGCCATCTTGGCAACGAATACGGTGAACACTTTCATAGGTTTCTGTCTCCCCCCGTAGGTGTTTGGCGATGTCCACCTCTAGCTGAGCTTTATCCTCAGGGTGAATCCGACTTTCCCACTCGGTAATCGTGTTGCCAAACCTATCATCGGCACCATAACCCACCATGGCTCTCCAGGACTTCTCCGAAAAGAACACCTCGTTGGTTTCCATGTTCCAGTCCCAGGTGCCGGTGCCACTACTGTCTAGGGCTAGCTCTAGCCGCAGTTGACTCGTTTGCAGCGCAAGTTCATTTCGCTTTCGTTCGGTAATATCTCTACAGATGCATAGACTAACCGATTGGTCACCCCAGTTTATGGTATTGGCACTAATTTCAACGGCATAGATAGAACCATCTTTGCGCCGATGGCGACTTTCAAAGTGATCTAGACAGAGCTCATCTTTGTCAATTTTTCCCTCGATTTCTACCGATGACAAGTTGACATCAAAGTCCACCAGGTTTAAAGTCTTTACTTCTTCTAAGGAATACCCCAGCATATTGGCAAATCTGGCATTTGACTCTAAGACATTGCCCGCCCTATCCACAATGACGATCCCATCAATGGAGGTCTCAAATAGAGATCGCCTCCGCGAAACCTCTTGATGCAATGAAATTTCTGTCTGCTTGAGGGCGGTGATGTCGGTGAACAAGCCATCCCAGACTATCCCCGCCGGGGTGACATAGGGGCGAGAATAGCCTCGCAGCCACTTCAGTTCACCCGATGGTGTCGTCAATCGCCCTTCCCAGTGCCAGTCAGTACAATCTCGAACCGCGATCTCAACCGAATCTTGTAGGGTGAGCACATCCTCAGGATGAATTAAGGCCCAAACAGTACTCACGTCTTGGCGTACCTGTTCTGGCTCTAGACCTAGCAGCTCATAGGCCCCAGCACTCACCTCCAAAAAAGTGCCACCCCCATCGTCAATGGGCAAGTAGCGATAGATCATCCCTGGGGTGTTCGCCAGCAAGGCTTGCAATCGCATCTCACTGTCTCGCAAAGCCAGTTCGGCCTGTTTGCGATCGCTAATATCATGGGCGATACCCAAAATACAATCTTGCCCTTCCAGACAAGAAACCTGCGCCGTTAATAATAGGGTTTTAGTGCCTCCTGATTGGGTCCGAAAGACACACTCAAAATCCCGAACTTGGCCCTGGGTCGTCAGACCGTGGCGAAAATTCTGGTAGTCTACCAGGTTATCCCAGAACTGCAATTGCCTACAGGTCTGGCCTATGATTTCTGCCTGGGCATAGCCCATCAATTGACAAAAACTGTCATTGACCAGCAAACAGCGCCCCTCTTCTAGGGTGGCAATCCAAGTGGGGATGGGGCTGTAGTGAAATAGGAGCGTAAATTTCTCTTCTAAAGCAGCTAAATTATCCTGGGTCTGAACTTGGTATAGATCGACCGCTGTGGCCATTTGTTGAAAAGACTGAGCCAACCGATCTAGATCGCCAATCATACTCCCCCTAGGCAAAGGGGGAGGCATCTGACCTGCGGCCAGAGTCTGACTAGCCTGGATTACCTGATCAATGCCTTGGGTAATCTGGCGGCTGGTGAAGAACCCCAGAACAATTGTCACCCCCCAAGTACCGCAAATCAGGATGATCAGCGCGATCGCCAGCGGTACAGACCCCCCTAGGGGTGACAGCAGCGGCGGTAGTCCTGCCCCTACCCCACCGCCATAGCCCAACAGACCATAGAGCAGATACCCCACTAAGGCCATAGTCCCCACCGTTTGCAGCCCCAAAGACACCCGGAACAGCACCTGGAGAGAAATTGGGCCTAGGGGACGGTTCAAGTCGCTAAATTGGCGCACAACGGTTCTAAACGTTCCTAAACGTAGCTCTAGAATGACCCTTCCAATAACCCTTCTACTAGAATGACCCTTCCAATAACCCTTCTAATATATAGGGGCAATGACGATTTCCGGGGGCATCCCACTTTTGCCGCTCAACTCAACTTTCGGGGTTGGCAGGTTGAGCGCAGTCCTAAGTCTTTCAGACAGGCTCCGCCCTAGGGCTAGCCTTAGCGTACCCATACCGCAGGGTATTGCCCCTTGGGCTATATACTTTGCGTCGCGCGACAAATCTCGTGGGGAGGGGTTAGGAGTTAGGAGCCAGAATCTAGGAGAGTACTGACTCCTAGCTACTGAATTCCTCGGAGCCCATATTGTCTCGGCTTACGTTGATACCCGGCTGCTGTGTACACATATTTCTGGAAGGGTGCTGATGCCCCTTGCAAACCCCCCTTAATCCCCCCTTGTAAAGGGGGGAAACTCTAGTCCTCCCCCTTTACAAGGGGGAGTTAGAGGGGGTCAGGCCGGGATGCCCATCAAACAGTGACTTATGTGTACACCGTAGCCCACGGGGCGAGGGGACCGGAAAATTGCGTTACAGAACGTCCTGGATCAGTTGGAGCACTTCATCAAATTGAAAATTCTGAATCCAATTTGTCAACGCTTGGGCCAAGGGTCTTTGTTTTGGGGGAATATCTGCCATCATAGCTAGCATGAGATGATCTGCTCCAATAATGGCTAGGTGCTGAAGCTGTCGAATCCAGTCTTCTGGCATTTGCTGAAGATGGTCAGTCAACTCGGAAACAGTCAAAAGATCAGCAGAAGGTAACAGATTAGCGGGAACAACAGGCGTATCTGCTTCGTAGAGATACTGCACCCCTAAATGCTCAGCCAACTTTGCGAGTAGCATGGTGCCCTGAATTGGTTTGCGCAAAAAGTCATCACAGCCAATTTCGACAGCCTTCAACTGCATAGACTCAAACACATTGGCAGTCAGAGCCAAAATTTTCGTCGGTACAAGGGTGTATGGGGGCAAAGTCCCCTGGGAAGGGTCTCTGTGCCGGTTCTGAAATTGACGACCTCGTTCCATCGTCCGAATTGCTTGGGTAGCATCAACACCATTCATCACAGACATTTTCATATCCATCAGAATTAGATGGGGATGCCACTGTGCCCAAATTCGGATACCTTCCTGGCCATTCCTGGCCTCTTTAATAGCAAACCCTAGGGGAACCAATAACTTAACTAAAAATTGACTGTTCTCCCACTGATCTTCGACAATTAAAATTCGATAGGCGGGCTGATTGGGCGCTAAGCCAATTACCCGATTGTGCTTGATGGGCATTAGACTAACTGGAGCGATAGCGCGGTGGGCTTGAATGAAAAACTTGAAGGTACTACCTTGACCCAAAGCACTACAAATGGTGATTTCTCCACCCATCAAGCGAATAAATTTCTGACTGATGACCAGCCCCAAGCCAGTCCCTTCTCGAACATTCTGGGCAGATTTAGCTTGGATGAAGGGTTGAAATATAGCCGTCAGATCTTCAGCAGCAATACCAGGGCCTGTATCTTCGATCTCAAATTCCAGGGTTATGGCAGAGGGAGGCACAGCATCGGTATCGGTATCGGTATCGGTATCGGCAGTAGGGGACTGAAGGGGGACTGACTTCACCCGCAAGATCACATGACCCATCGTTGTAAACTTGATCGCATTTCCCAGTAAATTGAGTAATACCTGTCGCAATTTCCCTTCGTCCCCCTCAACATAGCGGGGTAACTCAGAACCATATTTAAAGATTAACTTTAGTTTTTTTTCTTGGGCGCGGACCCCTAGCATAGCTTCTAAATCATAAAGTAATCGGCTCAGATCAAAGCTATTTAAATTGAGTTGAACTCTACCTGCCTCAATTTTCGACATCTCCAACACATCATTGATTAACCCCAGGAGATGTTGCCCACTACGGTTGATGATTTTGAGGTTGGTTTGGTGCTCTTGAGCTAGAGAAAGGTCGCGACTAATAATTTGAGTGAAGCCCAAAATTGCATTTAGGGGGGTACGCAACTCATGGCTCATATTAGCAAGAAATTCACTTTTAGCTTGGTTGGCCTTAGCACTGGCGGCAGCTTCTCGCATCGCGTCTTCTTTCGCAGATATAAGCTCCGCTTCTATCTGCTTGTGTTGTGTAATGTCTTCTAGAAATAGAAGAAAGTGACTACAGGAATACCGTTGCGAGTTGTGGTTGTCATTAAATCTACCATGGGCTACCTTTCTGGGAATTTTATAGTCGGAAATGGGTTGTAGTGTAATATCAAACCAGCGCTCTCCTTGTTGGATGTCTTGCTGTTTACTAGACTGTCCTAGCTGGAAATCATTGAGGCTTTGTTGCCATTGTTCAGGGCTCAACCAATGGGGAATTAATCGCTGGGGCAAGGAGGTACCGACCTTAACCTGTAACCATTGCTCTGCCCTAGGGTTGCAAAACCAGATCAGGCCCTCTAGATTTGCCGCCAGCAACCCCATGTCTAGGGTACGGGCGATGGCACTTTGCATCGACTGCGATCGCCCTAACTGCTCGGCGAGAACGGCCAGTTGGGTTACCCGTGATACTGCATTTTGGGGTTGGGGCAGATCTTGAGTGTGGTACGGCAGCAAGCCCGGATCAAGGGCTGGGGCATCCATCAGCAAATCTTGCCGATAGTGGTGCCAGAGGCGGTTCACCTGATGCCGTAACAGGTAGTCTTCCCGGATGCGATCGCTCAGAATAGCCACTATTGCGGTTGTGGCAAACAAGGTAATGGGTGCACTACTTGGGAGCCAATAGTTGGCATTAAATAGGGCCAGACTCAGCAGGCCCCAACCACCACAGAGTCCGAGGATTACGACCACTTGCTGGCGGGTACTCCAGCGGGCCATCAGCCAACTGAGACCCGGCGCACTCAGCAAGAGCAGGAGCCAAAAACGCTCACCTTGAATCGGTTTCAGCGGATTGCCTTGCAGCAGATTATTGATCATCGTCGCGTGGAGATATAACCCACTGCTGGGGGGGTTTCGGTTCCAGGGGGTGACTAGAGGATCGAGGCCCGTTGCCGTTACCCCCAGTAAGACAATCTTGTCGTGAAAACGATGGGCCGGGACTTTGCCTTGGAGCACCTCTACAAAGGAGTAGGTGTTGCCCTGAAGTTTGGGGTTAACCCAATTGATCCAGAAAGGGGAGTCTAGATCGAGTCCCGATACAGGGGTGTTACCCTGTCCAGAGAAAAGCGATTCATCAACCTGAAGCGCCGCTACGGCTAAGGCGGTTTGCCCCAATACCTCTAAATCAACTTGGCGAACCATGCCATCCGTATCTTCCTGCTTCATCACATGCCCGGTACTGGCGGCAGCGGCAGCCAGATCGGGAACCGGATAGAGATGAATCCCATCGGCATCCCACGCTTCTGCTAGTACGACCCCTCCATGCTGTGCCATGGCTTGAGCTAAGGGCGCATCATCTGGGCTGGATTCTGACCAGATGAGGTTAATGGCAATGACCCTAGGGTCAGCGGCTGTCAGTTTCTCCAGCAGTTGGGTGTAATACTGGCGCGACCAGGGAAATCGACCCAATGCCTGAATGCTGGCATCATCAATCTCAATGACCACTAGGCGTTGATCTAGAACTGGGGGCTGGCGAAGTTGAAACAAATGACGGTAGACCAGTTGCTCTAGGGGCTGAAAGGCATTCCATTGCAACAGGATCGCGATCGCGATCGCGGCAATACCTCCCGGTGCCAGCCGCCATATACATTGCCACAGATGCCTATTCATGAGCCACAACAGTTGTTCAACCTATAGCGACATGCAGTTGGATTGCGTAAATCCCTGAGGTCGCACAGCCGTGCGCCCCTACCGTAGACGTACTGGGTTGAGATAAATGCCGCTATGGCACTTAGTCAACCTAACTTAGTCAATCTTTTTGTGGCAGACCGTTATGGTAGGCAGTTGTGCTAGGCAGTTGTGGCAGACGCGAATAAGGATTCGCAAATGGGTTTCCCCCTGTGTCGTTCGATCACACTCCTTGGCCTTTAGCGTATGGGAATGCGGTCCAAGGTAAGGGGATGGGTCCGAGATTCTCCGAGAGAATTACGGACCGAAAACGTGAGAGTGCGGCTACGAGGCTCTAGGGGCAACCGGATTTCAAATACCCCGCCTTGATTAATAGGAATTTCTCGACTATCGGCTTCCATCTCCTGCCACAGGGTATTTGCCACATCAATACGTCCTACCAAATAGATCGTATTCCCCTGGCGCGATTGAGATTGCCAAGTAATATCCAGCTCTCGGTCTAGCACCAGAGGTTGAGTGGGAGGCTGCCCTGGTCGTAACACCGAGGCAAAACCAGTAACCACCGGGACAGTAACGCCCTGGGCCGTTAACTCCACATGCCCATCCAAAGTGCCAACAGCCGTCTTCTGATCTTCACCGACAGCCACGCCAAAATCCGTTCCCCTCACCGCTGCAATACCATTAGGGATTTGCAAGTCAAACCGAGAGTTGGGGTTATTCATGGGGCGAGCTTGAATTCTGGCCTGTCCACGGTGCACCTGCAAGAGAGTCACCCGCGCCCCATCGGATAGCACCTCCAATCGTTGCACCGTGATGTGGGTATTTTCCGCTAGGCTAACAGTGCCAATATTCAGATCAACAGCAAGGGTGGCACTGGCACGTCTACCAGTGCTAACGCCATGCCCGCTGTTATGCAAACGATCTCCCACACGGGCACTCCGATTTCCCCCAGCGTGGATAGACACACTGCGAGCTATCTGCCGCACCTCTAGCCATCGTCCTGGAGCAGATTGGGCACGCAGAGCCAAAATTCTAGGGCTACTCCAGGAAAGACCCAGGAGTAGCCCTGTTAGCGACAATACCCTGCGCCGCCTGAGGCGGAGCTGCCTGGACAAGACGGCCAATAGGGGACTAGGTGGGGCCATGGAGATACACTTAGAGACTTTCAGGTTGTGATACATAGGGCAATAAAATCACCCTTACAGACTAAGGATGGAATGTGGCATCTCTGTGGCATCGGATAAAGGGAGTATCAAACCTGATCGGTCAGGGGGAGTGCCACAAGTCTGTCATATTTTATCCTTATCCTCTGAGATAGTGTTTTCCGTAGCTGCTATCTCTTGGAGGTCATCCATGCCAGCCCCTATACCCATTAATGAAGAGCAAAGGTTGTCTAAGCTCCTCAGCTACAATATCCTAGACACTCCATCCGAAGCCGCTTACGATGACATTGCTCAATTAGCAGCCTATATTTGCAAAACCCCAATTGCCCTGGTGAGTCTGGTAGACCTTGACCGCCAGTGGTTCAAGGCAACCGTTGGCCTTGACGCCAGTGAAACACACCGGGACTTGGCTTTTTGCGCCCATGCCATCTTGGGCACCTCCATTTTTGTGGTGCCCGATGCCAAAGCCGACACCCGCTTTGCCGACAATCCCTTGGTTACTGGGCCACCCTACATTCGCTTCTATGCTGGTGCACCACTAATCACCAGAGAAGGCTTAGCCCTAGGCACCCTCTGTGTCATTTCCCCAGAACCTCAAACCCTATCTGCCGAACAGACCCAAGCTTTGGCTGCCCTCAGTCGTCAGGTGGTAAGCCAGCTAGAGTTGAAACTGAGCCATCAAAATCTCAGCCATGAAATGGCTAAACAGCAACAGACCGCTGCGGCCCTCCAACAGGCCCAAGTCAAGATGATCCAATCCGAAAAGATGTCTAGCCTAGGGCAACTAGTAGCTGGGGTCGCCCATGAAATCAATAATCCCGTCAATTTTATCTATGGAAACTTAAGGCACTCTGAAGAATACTTCCAAGATTTGCTATATCTGGTCAAAACCTACCAAGAAGAATATCCAGATCTAACCAGTAAAATGCAAGATAAAATTTCAGGCATCGAAATCGATTTCATCCAGAAAGATCTTCCACAACTTCTAAATTCCATGCAAGTTGGAACCAATCGAATTCGTGAAATTGTCAGCTCTCTTCGCAACTTCTCTCGCCTAGATGAAGCAGAATTTAAAGTATCTAACCTACACGATGGTATCGAAAGTACCTTGATGATTTTAGGTAATCGACTGAATGATAGTCAAGGGGTTCCCGCCATAAAAATCATTAAAGAATATGGAAAAATTCCAGAATTCTGTTGCTATCCAGGTCAGCTTAATCAAGTCTTTCTAAATATTCTAAACAATGCCATTGATGCTCTAGAGGAGAAATTCCTAAAAGAAAGGTATGAACAAAACAATCCAACATCGATAGCCGAAAACTTTCCTTCTTCTCATGGCTCCTTTGCAACCCCGGCAACCATTACAATTCAAACAGAAGTTCTGCAAAACACAGCAGTTATACGTATTTCTGATAATGGCCTAGGGATCCCAGCCGCTCTCCATGACAAGATTTTTGATCCCTTTTTTAGCACTAAAGTAGTGGGTAAAGGTACGGGATTAGGATTGTCAGTAAGTTACAAGATTGTGGTAGAAAATCATGGTGGTCAACTCAAATGCAATTCTCAATCAGACCAGGGGACTGAATTCATCATCGCTATCCCCATGCCAGACCCCACACCAAAAGCAATTAGCTCCCCTGCCAAGAAACGGAAATCTTTTAGGCAATTTAGCCTTCATCAAACCAACCCAAGCTATGGCAGTCTAATATCTCATGAGAATTTTATTGGTCGATGATGATGAACTGTTAACCCAGCGTCTAGCGGAATTTTTGGCATCCCATTCCTATGCTGTAGATATAGCCCTAGATGGTGAAGCAGGTTGGGATTATACCCAAGCCGCTATCTACGACCTCATCGTGCTAGATATTAATCTGCCCAAACTAGATGGTGTCCGCCTCTGTCAGAAACTTCGCCGAAACAAATACAATAGTCCCATTTTGCTGCTAACTGCTAAAGGAGATAGTTCAGACAAGGTCATGGGGTTAGATGCAGGAGCCGATGACTATTTGGTCAAGCCCTGCACCCTAGAAGAACTATCTGCCCGGATTCGAGCTTTGTTACGTCGTCCCCAAACCGCAGTCTCCCCTCTCTTGAAATGGGGTGGCATTACGATGGATCCTGGAACCTGTGAAGTAACTTGTCAAGGAAAATTATTACCCCTATCTCCCAAGGAATACGGTTTGTTAGATCTATTTTTACGCAACCCTAAACGGGTATTTAGCAGCAGTATTATTCTCGAACATCTCTGGGGATTTGACGATGCTCCAGACAAAGAAACAATTCGAACTCATATCAAACGATTGCGCCAAAAACTAAAAGCAGTAGGGCTAGAGAATATGATCGATACAGTTTATGGCATGGGATATCGCCTCCAGCCCCTAACAGCTACTCCCACTGCAACAGAGAATCAATCAACAGGGGATCAATCGGCAGAGGATCAATCGGCAGAGAATGAAGCACGCGCTGCTGCGATCGCACTTTGGAGCAAATTCAAGGCTCCCATCCTAGAACGCATAGCTAATGTAGAGCAGGCTGTAGCCGCCCTCAAAAACGGTAATTTATCCGTAAGTCTACGGCAAGTAGCAGTCGCCAATGCCCATAAGCTATCCGGTTCCCTAGGGATGTTTGGATTTCCTGAGGGATCTCGACTGGGGCAGGAGATCGAAACGCACCTCCAGCAAGCGACTACAGCAGCGGAGATTGATCAATTACAAACTCTGCTAGCTGCCTTGAACCAGGAGCTTCAGCGATCGCCCCAGCCTTCAGAGACGAATCTGCCTAGAGATGGAGTTATCAGGCAAACCTCTTCAGCACAGCCAACCCCCACCCTGCCTCTGCCCCAAACGTCTCAATCGTCATCACCCGAAATTAAAATACTAGCCGTAGATGATGATCCGCTCATTCTCAAATCTTTGCAGCATCTCTTGCCCCGTTGGGGGCTTCACCTAATTACCCTAAATAATCCCCTACAGTTATGGGATACCTTAGCCAGTGAAATGCCAGATCTACTGATTTTAGATGTAGATATGCCCCAGGGTAGCGGCATTGAGCTATGTCGATTTATTCGCGACAATGATATCTGGAATGGCATACCTATTTTGTTTTTGACCGCCCATCGTGAAGCAGAAATGATTGTAAAAATGTATAGTGCTGGAGCCGATGACTATATTGCCAAGCCTTTCACGGAGCCCGAAATAATCACACGTATTTTTAACCGTCTAAAACGTAATCGCCTGCTCCAGAGCTGGCAAAAACCAACCCTTTAGTCCCTCTTCAATGCTGACAACATCATGAAAAATATTCTCGTAATCGATGATGAAGCAGATATCTGCGAAATTGCTAAAGTTAGCCTGCAAATCACCAAGAAGTGGCAAGTGTTAACGGCAGCTTCGGGCCAAGAAGGCGTGGCAATAGCCATAGACACACAGCCTGATGTCATTCTCTTGGACGTAGTCATGCCTAGCATAGATGGCCTTGCCACCCTCAAAATCCTTAAAACGACTGCCGCGACTCAACAGATCCCTGTGATTATGCTGACAGCAACGGGCAGCATTGTCAGCCAGCGGCAATACGCGGAACTCGGTGCCCATGCAGTGATGCTCAAACCATTTGACCCAGGGCTGCTAGGTCACCAGATCGCCACTGCCCTTAAGTGGGAACCTGAGCCTATCTCGAACTAAGCTGTCGAATTCTCTGGCGCTACCGCTGACTCGACCGGAAGGTTCGTATCCATAGAAAATAACCTTGCGCATTAGATGGCGTACTCGTAGGAGGTGGCATTGGGCTGGGCTGGAGATAGGCGATCGATCACTCGCTGGACAGTCTGGCTGGCCGCGATCGCAATTTCCCTAGCCTTTGGACTCTCGACCGGGGCAAACATCGCCAAGGGGTCAACCGCTGAAACCTCAACCCGACCATCGGTGTGTTCTTGCACCACGACGTTGCAGGGGTACAGAACACCCGCTTTGTCATCGGTCTGGAGCATTTGATAGGCAATTTGAGGATGGCACGCTCCCAGAATTTTGTACTGGCGAAAGTCAACATCCAGCTTTTTCTTAAAAGCTGCCTGCACATCAATTTCGGTCAAGATGCCCATACCTTCTTGCTTGAGAGTTTCGGTAACCTGGGCGATCGCCTCCTCAAAAGAGGCATCAACAACCTTGCTGAAGTGGTAAGTCATCGTAATTTCCAAGTAATTTCCAAGTAATTTCCAAAAACTATGCGTAAGTGGGTCTAGGGGCTGTGGGCCATCAAAGCCAGATGCCTGGTTATGGGGCGATTACAACCCCTAGCTTGATTTAGCAGGGGGTGGGCGTGGTCATGCCTACCCCACAAGGGTTTCCTCGTTAATTTTCCACATGCCCTAGATCTGTATGCCCTAGATCCATATGCCCTAGATCTGTTCGCGAGGCTGACTGGTGCGCAGGCCCAGCAGGCTATAGAGCCCACAGAAACCAACCAGCCCAGTGGCCAGCAACACACCGCCTGCCACCACTAGGCCAATGCCCAAGGCAGAACCGCTGTAAAGGAATAGTCCTAGATACACCAGCACCGACGCCAACAGTAAGCGGATCAGGCGATCTAGCAAACCAACATTTGTTTTCATAGCGAAAATCTCCAGTGTTGAATAGATTTCAAGCCCCTTGGCCTAGTCATGAAGCATTGACTGTCCAGGCAATCGGCATCGTTATCTAACTTTACCCACATTATATGGCTATTTAGTTATAGAATAACAAGGTCAGGCAAATTGGGTTTACTCAATCCTGCCAAACCCTTGTTCTATAAGGGTTCTCGGGGGAGAGGATTCGCGATCGCCCAGCAAGTCGCTGGAGCGTTAGCCCTAAAGACAGCCCCTCTTATCCATTAAGAGGATGTTTTGAAAGTCACATTTGTCATTCCGAGAGTAGCGAAGCAGAACATAGACGCTCTGCGACTTCCCGTAGGGTGGAATCTAGGCTTTGAGCCTCTACGTCGAGATGCTTCACGACGCGATCGTGCCATTACACCTTCGGAGCAACCGACCCAACCCAAAATGTTGGGTAATGCCCTGAAGAAACAGAGGGAAGCCTATGATTCCGAGCGCAGGGAGGAAGCCTGATCTGGCTGTTAGACCAAGATGTTTCAACTCCGCTCCGCTCCATTACTCCTGCGGAGTCGCTCCGCGAACAACATAACAAGTACACTCAACATGACAATGAGCTTGTCATTCCGAGCGCAGTGAAACAGAGAGAGGAATCTCCATCCCTCAGCATAGTCCAAGATCCTTCACTATGACATTGAACACTTCTCAGACACCCTCTTAGAGCGCCATCACTAAGCGACTCTAATTACGTTTAATATCAAACTCAATCAACTCATACAATTCACTCAAAGAATCAAGCAATAGCCTGTCACCATGAATTTGGTCCAACTCAAATAATCATTTCACCAGTTGAGGAATAGGTCATGAGCTTAGAAGATAGAGCCAAGGCCACGGCCAAAAATATTGAAGGTAAAGTTCAAAAAGCTGTAGGGGATATAACAGGAGACCCTAAGACCCAGACGGCGGGCACAGAAAAGCAAGCAGAGGCAAAGGTTCAGCACACCGTCGAAAACATAAAGGAGAAAGTCAAGGAGGCAATTGACTGAAATCCGCTTAAAGAACCCATCTCGTTTCTTGCTCTCACTCTATTAGTAGATGAGAGAGCAGAAATTTCATTGCTGATTTAGTAACCAAAGAATTTTCTGGAGATTAATATGATCTTTTCTCATCAGATTCGCAAAATTTTGATGACTGTTGGATTAGTTGTAATCCTCTCAACGGTTATCACCTTTGGTTTTGCCTCTGGAAAAAGTTGGGCTAATCCTTTATTGACATCTAGCATTAGCCAACCACATGCTTTAGTTGCGACTACAAACCAAGCTAAAGTAGCCGCCAAGAAGATGGAAGGTAAAGCCCAAGAAAGAATTGGTAATATGACCGGTGATCTTAAAACCCAGGCTGCCGGAAAAGCCAAGCAATTTGAAGCTAACACTCAAGAGGCAATCATTGAAAGCATTGACAATCCCAATTATCAACCTAATGGGAAAAACTTGAGAAAGCAAAACCGTGAAGCCGTGAAATGCCTAGAAGATGATGTTAGTAATTGCTTTGATCAAACACAAGGCCCTGACTAGGCTTGCCTAACTATCACATAGCGATCCCACATTGATGTCCGAAAACCTTCGTAGCGTGGGTGAAGCAAAGCCTAACTCACGAAATAAGAGGCTTACTCAAAGTCCACGCAGGATCGCTATAGATTGCCTTAGCAATTGGGAAAATAGGCACTGGTCTCTAAATAACCGATCGGCAGAGTGGAATTATCGAAAGCCTTGAAATAGAAACTTTCTAAAATTCATCTCTCGTTAGCAGCCCAGTGCCATCAACACTACATAGGAGTATAGCAATGAGCACCCAAAATGAGTCTCAAGAGCACGTTCCCCAGTATGACGCGCACCTTATTCCGGCTGAATCTGCCGCCCGCCAGCATCGAGAAGGCAAGGATTTTGGCCACACCCCCCATGACGAGCCTGATCAAGAATTGAGCCACACCACAGATGGCTACACCGTAGATCAGGAGGGATTGATCAATAACTACGCAATTGAGCCAGAAATGTACGTCGAGGTGCCCGGAGATCTGCGCGAGAAAGCTGCCCAGGAAACGGCAGAACATGCCCATGAAATGCAGGAGTTATCTGAAGATGAGGACGGCAAACTGACCACAAAACATGATTGGCGTCACAAAGGCCCTGGCCTAATTTAAGGCAACAGATCGACAAAATTAAGCTCTCACTAAAGGCATTGATTCTGTCCCTTTCAAGACAGAATCTAGCCCGAATTAGCAGGTCAAATATGACACCTAAATTAGCTATCAGCGTCTTCACCGTTCAAACCTATCTCCCTGCTATAAAAGGCCAATTACATGAGCACAGCTATCCTGTCGTTGAAAGTAACTCAAATTAATTGGCCTGATGTCATTGAGTATCCTCAATCTGGAGTCAAGAGCAAGCTTCTGCTAGAAGATAAAAATTGTCGCTATGTACTGATGTCTCTGGGGACATCAGCGTCCATTGCAGAACATACTAACCCTCGCAATGCCACCGTAAATGTTCTTGAAGGGCAAGGCATACTGACCCTAGAAGACAAAGAAATTGTTTTAGAACTAGGGATCTTTGTCTTTATACCGGCTAACGCACGCCACTCACTTAAAGCGATGACTGATCTCACCTTTTTGCTGACACTTTCTGAAATGGTGACAGACTCTAATCATTCACCCAACCGTCAGGGCTAAATTTCTTTTACTTGACTACATTATGGGCATCCTAATTTTCAGGAAGAAAGATCATGTTAGATATTGATGAGATGAGCGCAATAGAGATAAATAAACTACTTCGAGAAGTAGGACATGGACATCTGGGCTGTGCCCTTGACGGGCATCCTTACGTTGTGCCAATGCACTATTACTTTGACAATTCAGCTATTTACATCTTCACCACAGTGGGGATGAAAACTAAGTATATGGATGTCAATCCAGAGGTCTGCTTACAGGTTGAAGATGTCAAAAATCTCCAGCACTGGCGCAGCGTTACGGTGACAGGTCGGGCTGAGCATATCACTGAACAGGGCCATATCGATCGCGTGCTCGAATTTGTTAAAACACGAAATCCGGCACTGTCACCGGCCATCAATCGCACCTGGATTGATGCTTGGGGTCGGGCATCAGAAATGGCGCTTTATCAGATTCATCCTAGTGAAATTGCTGGACGAACAACCGATGGCTTGAGTAGTGAAGAATAAATAACAATTTAACTTGGATCCAGAAAGACTGAACATGAAGACCATTCTACGTTTCATTGGCTCAGCGCTCCTACTCGGAATACTCGTTTGGACAGTCACAATTAATGTGGCGATCGCCCCCGCCCAGGCCGACTTACGCCAACTAGAAGAAGCCCCAGGACAGATCGTCTACCAGTCACGCCAAACCCTCAAGGACCAGCAGGGTAATAGCTGGCAAGCGATCGCCTTCAAGCGCATTCGTCCCGACGATACAGCCGTGATCTACTTGCGGCTGGTTGGGTTTCCAGGCACCGCAGACATTGATCATTCGCAGCCATTAATACTCACCGACTCAATGGGCAAAACATTGACTGCCGCAGATATATCTCAGGATATATTTACGGATAAAACCCAAATGGAACCTGATGTCGGGCAGTATAACTTGCAGCCAATCTTGATGCAGTTAGAATCGGCGGTTCCGTTGCAGCTTATCCTGCCAACCCTCGATCAATCAGAGATTATCCTCAATGTCTCCCCTGAGATGCTTAGAGAATGGCGATTACTCACGGATCAAAAATAATCACTGCATAACTATTCGCCATGCAGTGACAGATTAAAAAGATACATGACAACAATTTTGGAATCATTATGACTTTAGAACGTCTAGCGGCGCTTAAACCCTATCTCAGCTTTTTTCACCCCGTTACCATGTGGATTTTGCTGGCCCTAGCGATCTACACCCTATACCTCGGAGTGCAGGTTCGGCGGACAAGACTGGCAGAGGGTGAGCCTAAAAAAGAGCTGATCAAGGGTCGATTCGCGATTCGGCATCATCAAATTGGCTCTATATTTTTGGCGCTGGTCGTCATGGGAGCGATCGGTGGCATCACCGTGACCTATATCAACAGCGGCAAGATTGTTATTGGTCCCCACCTGTTTGCCGGGTTAGCCATAGTCGGGTCGGTTGCCACCTCGGCGGCACTGGTGCCCTTTATGCAAAAGCACACTTGGGTTCGCAGCGTCCACGTTTCGTTGAACTTAGTCGTGCTGGGGCTATTTGGCTGGCAGGCCATAACCGGGGTGCAAATTGTGCAAAAGATTGTCAGCCAGATGACGGCCAATAGTGCTGGATGAATCGATCCAGCACTATTGGCCCACGAAACTTTAATCCCTTGAATCCTTAGGAGATCAGTTACATGCAGACGATGCCCATCAACATTGGTATGGCAGAAAAAGAGCGCCACGAGATTGCTCAGGGCCTTTCTAAACTATTGGCCGACACCTACACCCTGTATTTAAAGACCCACAACTTTCACTGGAACGTGACTGGCCCCATGTTTCGTACCCTGCACTTGATGTTTGAAGAGCAGTACAACGAGCTGGCATTGGCGGTAGATCTAATCGCTGAACGTATTCGAGCGCTGGGGTTTCCAGCTCCCGGCACCTACAAGGAGTTTGCGGCGCTTTCGTCCATTGGCGAAGAAGAGGGCGTGCCCAGTGCCGAAGACATGATTCGTAAGTTAGTGGAGGGTCAGGAAGCCGTGGTGCGCACGGCGCGATCGCTCTTTGCAGCGGTCGAGCAGGCCCATGATGAACCCACCTCAGACCTGCTTACGCAACGCATGCAGATACATGAAAAAACCGCCTGGATGCTGAGGAGTCTGCTGGGAAATTAGGGTCACACAGCCACCATCGATTGAAAGACGAGTGGGGTTGGCTACCGTGAATGTCCTTAGGGACTTGCGTCTAAATAAAGCACCGGAAGCGTTGATCACTGTAGGGTGCATAGCGCTAAGGCGCGGCTTCGCCCACGCGCAGCAATGCACCAATAGGCAAGGTGGCAATGGGTACCTTATTTTCCTGCGAGTCCCTTAGGTCTCTCCAGTGCGATCGCACAGAATAGTCACCCCACTAACATCAAAATATTTGTCACAAAAGCAACCCATGACAAATATAGCTATATAGTTGATAAAGAATAACGGGCTTTGTGCGTCTGTCATCACCTCAGTCATCGCCCCACCTTAAGCGCAGGCTACACAAGGGGTTGGGATATTTTTCGCCCCTGTATGCATCATTGTCGGCACCGCATGGATCCGTCGGAAATAGCATTGAGGTTTTTTCTATGGCTCACGTTGTTGTGATTGGTGCCGGATTAGGCGGGCTTCCCACCGCCTACGAGCTGCGGCAATTATTGCCGTCTCAGCACCGGGTAACGCTCATCTCTGACCAGCCTAAATTCACCTTTATTCCGGGCCTGGTGCGCGTCGGGCTAGATGTCGATCCGCTCGATCATTTCCAGCTAGACCTAGAGCCCCTGGCTCACCGTCATAAAGTCGCCCTAGTGCAGAGCAAGGTCACCACCCTTGACCCCCACGACCAGCGCATTACCCTGGAAAATGGCGAAGTTATTGACTACGACTATGTGGCGATCGCCACGGGGCCAAGCTTTGCCTTTGACGCCATCCCAGGATTGGGACCCCATGATGGCTACACCCACTCCATCTGCTCCCCCAGCCACGCCCTCCATGCTAGAGAGGCATGGCTCCAATTTTTAGAAAACCCTGGCTCATTAGTAGTAGGGGCCGCTCCCGGCGCGGGCTGCTTTGGGCCAGCCTACGAATTTATTCTGATGGCCGAGCAGATTTTGCGCCAAAAAGGACTGCGCGATCGCGCCACCTTAACGCTGATTACCCCCGAACCCTACGTCGGACACCTGGGGGTCAGCGGCGTTAAAAATGCCCAGAAACTCACCGCCACCCTACTGCGGAAGCGGGGGATAGAAGCGATCGCCAATGCGGCGATTACCGCCATTTCTCCAGACGCTGTCACCCTAGACGATGGCCGCACCCTGCCCCAGCAATACGCCATGATTCTCCCAGCCTTTCGGGGGGCATCATTCATCCAAAATACCCCCGGTTTAGGCAACAAAAAGGGCTTCATTCCCGTGCTGCCCACCTACCAGCACCCCGATTTTCCCTCGGTCTATAGCCTCGGAGTCGGCGTCAGTCTGGCTCAGCCCGAGCAGTTCCGCGTGCCGATTGGCCTGCCCAAGAGCGGGCAAATGACCGAAGCCATGGGCATGGCCGTAGCCCACAATATTGCCGTGCAACTTGGAGCTATCCATAAGCTGCTACAAACGCCGACCCTAGAAGCCATTTGCTTCGCCGAATTTGGCGAAACCGGCATTCTCTACGTGGCAGCTCCGGTACTACCCGACCCAGCTACGGGAAAACGGCGCTACTCCTACGCCATCCAAGGGAAATGGGTGGTGTGGGGCAAAGCTCTATTTGAGCAATACTTTATGACCAAAATGCGCCTAGGCGCTGCCGTGCCCTGGTACGAACGGCTGGGGCTACGGATGATGTTTGGCGTTGATTTGGTCAAACCAATTGCAGCCACTCCCACATCAGCCCCCGCCAGCGTCCGAGCCTAGAAAACATTCAGGAGAGCATCAATGAGGCCCATTTACCGAATTGCTTTTTGTATTGGCATGGCAATCATCGTCATGCTGCTCCAGCCCACCGCCACCTGGGCAGCGGTCAACCCCGCCGAACTGGCCAAGGCCGTTCAAGAAATTGAACAGTTAGACATGCTGCGTTCCGGCCTAGCCTCAACCTTAGAAGGCCAGACCGCAGAACCCACCATGAAGACGATGAAAGAAGTCTGCCGTCCCGTAGGGATGAAAGCCATGGAGCTGAGCAAAGAAAACGGCTGGCAGGTAAAACAAATTGCCACCAAATATCGCAACCCAGCCCATGCCCCCGATACGCTTCACTCCCGCATAGCCCTCGCCCAATTTGAACAAAAGCCCGAACTCATGGGCTTTTGGGAAAAAGCCACGATAGACGGACAGGCAGGCGATCGCTACTATCGCCGCATTAATGTCGAAGCTAGTTGTCTGGCCTGTCATGGGCAGCAAAATCGACGCCCCCAGTTTGTCAAAGAGGGCTATCCCCAAGATTTAGCCTACGACTTTAATGTGGGCGACTTGCGCGGGATGTACGCCGTGTTTATTCCCGAAGTGCAGCAGTCCATTCAAGCCGCCCTACAGCCCTAAGTAACCTGAATTCAGGTTAAGCTTCGCTGCCCCGCCACCAGGGAATACGTTACCGACGATTTCAACTGACATAATTTTTGAGGATTTGGTCGATGTGGAAGCTGTTAGAGCTAATTCAGAAAAACTTGACCTGGGCAATTCCCGCCTCAATGATTTTAGGAATTCTGGTCGGGTACATCATTGAGCCAGCCCCACTAAAGGCGCTGATCATTCCCCTTACCTTCCTCATGGTGTACCCCATGATGATTAACCTGCAAGTTCAGAAAGTCTTTTCTGGGCAGGATTACAAACTGCAATTAGTTACTCAGCTCATCAACTTTGCCATCGTCCCATTCTTTGCCTTTGGCATGGGGCAGCTCTTTTTTGCCGATCGGCCCCTGGTAGCTCTGGGACTTTTGCTAGCCTCGCTTTTACCCACCAGCGGCATGACCATTTCCTGGACAGGGTTTGCCAAAGGCAACCTGAACGCAGCAGTAAAAATGACCGTGATCGGCCTGATTTTGGGGTCAATTGCCACCCCCTTTTATGCCAAATGGCTGATGGGTGCGGCGATTGAAATTCCTCTAGCCGACATTTTTAGACAGATCATTGTGATTGTGTTTCTCCCCATGCTTTTAGGAGTAGCTACTCGCCTGCTGCTGATTCGCGTCGTGGGAGCAAACAAATATAACAAGACCCTGAAGCAGAAGTTCCCAGCTTTTTCGACTCTAGGAGTTTTGGGCGTGGTGTTTGTGGCTATGGCGCTTAAAGCAGAGGCCATTGTCAGCCAACCCATGATTTTGGGGTCATTTTTGGTACCCTTGGCTATTTTGTACATCGGCAACTTTGCCCTTAGTACCCTCGTAGGCAAGCTGTTGTTCAATCGGGGAGATGCGATCGCCTTGGTCTATGGCACGGTAATGCGAAACTTGTCTATCGCATTGGCGATCGCCATTACAGCCTTTGGTGGTGAACAGGGCTCAGAAATTGCCCTAATCATTGCCATGGCTTACATCATTCAAGTGCAAGCAGCAGCCTGGTATGTGAAATTAACCGATAGAATCTTCGGCCCTGCTGAACAGTTTCAAACTCAAACGAGTTAGCAATACAACACATGATGCCGTTCAGTTGCCCAGTGCCAACCGGGAGCACTCCACTTTCGTGAGCTTTCCCCCCAGAAAATCAGGCTAAAGAAGTGATTACTGGGCGATCGCTTCTCCAGCAATTTTCCAGCCAGCAAAACTCGGTGGAAACCCCTGGGCTTTGTCATAGCCTAGCAAGTGCAGTGTCATGACACCCATTGCCGATCGATAACCCGTTGAACAGTACAACACTATGGGACGATCGCGATCGATTTTGTCCAGATTATGCGCCAATGTTCGGAGTGGAATATTGATTGCATTAGGAATATGCCCTGATCGATACTCAGAGAGTTCTCGCACATCCACCAATACAGCCTGAGGATCTTTCAACAGACTTTTCAAACCTTCAATACTAGGGATTGTGTAATAACCTGCTGGAATCGATGTAAGAAAGTGATCGACTTCTAACTCCAACTTGAGGGACTCGTCTGAAGGCGCACTTATTCTTTCTGGAGCGATCGATTCAGTTTCCGTGAGTGTTGCTGCCATAATTGGACGTTCTTCAACACTAAATAGAAGAAAAATACAAAACAGCGTTATTCCCAAAATCATAGCCTGAAGCGACTTCTTGAATAGCATAGATTTCTCCTAAAATTAGTGATTTATCAGTAATCGCCCAGCGGACCATCGCCGTCAAATCGGTTGTCTCTAATGCTAGGGAGTGCTAGCCCTGTAGCGCTTCCTCCCCTCAGCCTACCAAGCACGTTATCGCAGCCCTATATCATGGGAATGACAGCAACCCTGGCTAGAGATCCCTAGGCTGTTGATGACCTCAGATCAGTCATCAACTCAGTCATCAACAGCCTAGAATGCTAGGGCGTGTAGACAATTAACAAAAAAGTAACAAAAAAGCTCTTGCAGGGTAGGCATGACCACTCCCGCTCGACTGAATTAAGCTAGGGGCTGTAACCGCGCTTGTATAGACGCATCGGTGAAGCCCGCCCCGAGAGCTTAGGGTTTTGAGATCGAATAACATGCCGACCAATCCGGTTTTCGTCCTCCGGGAGACGCAAAGCGCATAGCCTAAGGGGTCACTGGTAATTCATTTGCAAGCCAGCCCCTTATTGGTCGAAGGGAGAGATTAAAAGAAATCCAAATCCGGTTGCGGCTGGGGAACAGCAAAGTTCGAGGTGTCTAAGAGGTAGCGCCTAGCCTCCTGTTCTAGGCGATTGATCAGATAGGGCTCAATGGCATCGCTGTGGCGCAGGGCCGTGATATACCCCTCTAGATAGAGGCGGAGTTCATCAGTGCGATAGCCCTGGTTCCAGTGATCAACGAGAGCATCGGTGATGCGCTGGTAGTAGCGAATGGATCTGGCGTCCTGCAACATTTTTTAGCGGACCTTGGGAAAGGGTAAGTAGGCGTCTTGCGTTTAGGATGCCCCAATTTCATGGGTAACAAAAGTAACGTGGCCCGCAATAGCCCTTATTTTCTTATAACGCAACTTAGCGGAGGGAGGGAGATCGCGCTGCATTGCCGTAGAAAGGGAGGGAGGGGCGTAACGGCAGCTACAAAACCACCCTAAGGGCTTTGTTAGTCTATGGGTCATCTTGACGCACCTCACGCTGGACAGAATCTGTGGGCGCAGCTTGCATTCAAATTGTTGAAGGAAATCCCCATCTGCGATCGCTACTAGGATGGCACCTCCAGCAAGCGGGCTATCGTGTCCTCCAATCCGCAGATTTGGCTCGGGCTCGGGACACCTTTCAAACCCATAAGCCCAACCTCATGGTGCTAGATGCTCAACTCCCCGACGGCGACGGGTTGGAATTGTGCCGCTGGGTCTATCAGCAGACCGAAACCTGCATCCTGATTCTTTCTGCCCGCACCACGGAAGCTGATGTAGTTGCGGGACTACGGGCGGGAGCCGACGATTACTTAACCAAACCCTTTGGGATGCAAGAGTTTCTGGCCCGAATTGAGGCCCTGACCCGGCGCATGGGGCGGATGCGGGCTCCAGCTTCCCTAACCTATGGCGATCTCAATATTGATCTGGTGCAGCGACGGGTACGCTACGGCGAAATGTTTATCGATCTAACGCCCCAGGAATTTAGTCTCCTGTATGTCCTGACCCAGGCAGCGGGATCGCCCCTCAGCCGCACCGACCTGCTCCAGCGGGCTTGGCCCGACGCCATCGACAATCCCCGCACCGTAGATACCCACATTCTTTCCCTCCGCAAAAAAATTGAGGTGGATCCGCGCCAGCCCAACATCATTCAAACCGTGCGGAATGTAGGCTACCGCTTCAACGTGGATCGTCTGATCAACGTCGCCAATACCAATGGCAGTGATCAGAACGGCGTAGCCTCGCCCCTGCCGGTAACGGTGCCGTCCCTGTAAACTGGTGGACTGCTTAGACCTCCGAGGTTTTGAAAACCTCGGAGGTCTAAGAGCGAATATGATGATTCAGGTTTACGGACTGCGATGACTATGGTTTCTCAACTCCGCATCTTTGTGCCCCCCCATCCCCTAATCAAGCATTGGCTGGGGGTGTCTCGGGATGCTAATACCCCTTCCCCATTATTTCGCACCGCTATGACGGAGTTGGGGCGATGGTTGACCTACGAAGCGGCGCGGGACTGGCTGCCCATTCTGGAAACCACGGTCACAACCCCCTTGGCGGACTGTCCGGCCACCTTTGTGGACCCAGAGGTACCCATTGCCATTGTGCCAATTTTGCGGGCGGGCCTAGCCCTGTTAGAAGGCGCACAGTCCCTGCTGCCCCTGGCTTCCATCTACCATGTGGGCTTTGTGCGGAATGAGGAAACCCTAGAGGCGACCTGCTATCTGAATCGGCTACCGGAAACCTTTACCCCAGAAACACGGGTGCTGATCACTGAACCCATGCTGGCTACTGGGGGCACGATGATGGCGGCGATGGCGGAGTTGACCCAGCGGGGGGTAGACCCGGCCATGGTGCGGATTATCTCGGTGGTGACTGCACCACCTGCGCTACAAAAGCTGGCGGTAGCTTACCCTGCCCTCAAGATCTACGCGGCTATGATTGATGAAGGGTTAAATAACAACGGTTATATTGTGCCGGGGCTGGGGGATGCGGGCGATCGCACCTTTGGTACCTAGACGAAGCCCCCCTTTAGCCCATAGGATCAAGCCAATCAGCGATTCCCTGGCGGTTCTCTTCACCATGAGTCAGCAAGATAACTTTGGCAGCGGGTTCCTCTTGGGAACCTTGTTTGGCGGTATTGTCGGCGGCCTTGTCGGCGCTGTCGTGGCGTCTCGCCTAAACCGAGAGGCCAGCGACGATGATCGGGGAGAATTGCCCCCAGGACGTAGTGAGGCGGATCTCCTTTCCCCCAGCGAGGAGGAAATGGAACTCGCCCGCCGGGGTTTAGAGGATAAAATTGCCCAGCTCAATAGCGCCATTGACGATGTCCGCCAGCGCTTAGGCGGTGTCAATGGCCACGCTCAACCGGCCCCAGGGGAGCAAACCACACCCTATGACGGCTAATCTGCCCTCCGTAGGGGCAACCACAAGGGATTGCCCCTACGGATCCAGATCAATATCGATCACCCGGCAACAACAGGACGGGTTTTGAGCCTCCCATTCTGGATTTCCCAAGGGGATTGCCCCTACGGAATTAATTTCAATCCTGGATTACCCGGCACTGGGTAGGGCGGGTTTTGAGCCTCCCATTCTGGATTTCCCAGTCAATACGAGCCAAACCCGCCCCTACGGGATTTACCCCCTCACCCCCTCACGGGTCACCCGACAACAAGGGCAACCACAAGGGATTGCCCCTACGGATCCAGATCAATATCGATCACCCGGCAACAACAGGGCGGGTTTTGAGCCTCCCCTACGGGATTTACCCCATCACCCCATCACCCCATCACCCCAATACCCTTCACCCTTCACCCCTTCACCCCATCACCCCCCCACCCCATCACCCCCCCTTCGGTATTCCCCAGGATTTGTCACCCCACCTTCCAGGTCCGTCCGGTAAACTAAACTTCTAGAGATATCTACGTTGACTCCTACAAGGAGGCGAATATTAAATGGGATCCCCTGCCCTTGGGCTTGTTGCCAGTACCCTGTCTACGTTCCTCAATATCTATTTCATTCTGCTGGTCATTCGTGTTTTGCTAAGCTGGTTTCCCAATGTGGATTGGTTAAACCCGCCCTTCTCGGTGATTAGCCAACTTACCGACCCCTACCTCAATCTCTTTCGCTCCATCATCCCGCCCCTGGGAGGATTGGATTTATCACCGCTGTTGGCCTTTATCGTGCTGCAACTGGTGGCTCAGAGTGTGAGCCAAGTCGCCGCAACCGTTGCTATGTCAGCGTTTTAGACGGTTTCAGATGTAGGATTCCGCAGAGTGGTCAATGCCCACCAGCCTGAATTCAAGGCTATGAAACGGGTAGATCACTAACGACGTACCCGCCCGGTAAACCCTGCGGCCTTGAATTTTTCGAGCCGTAGCGGTTCTGGCTGGTTAGCAGCAACGGAGATGCGGATTTCAAAGGGACTCTCACCGGGGGGGATTTCCGGGATGCCCCCTAGGCGGGAGCGATTTTGCATAACTGGGTTAGCGTTGGCGTCGTAGATCCGACCAAACACATCGGCGTCAATTACGGATTTTCCGGTGGTATTGACAGCGATGCCCTGCACCATGTAGCAGCGGGCGGTTTGGACAGATCCCGCTGTGACCATTCCTTCTGCAAACTCTTCTGGGCAACTGGTGTAGCTCAGATCCTTGAGTTCAATCTGGGTTAGGGCCAAGGCTGGGGGAGCGACCCAGGCGTTGAACCCCAGCAGTACCAGCGCGATCGCACTGATGAGAAAACCACGCAAACCCATGTTCATAACTGCTTGGAGATAGGGGACTTTTAGCCAAGTCCAGCCTATCGCGAAATGCTGACCCCCTCCGAATCCAGTCCCTAGTACAGAAAGGATGAAGGGTGAAGGGTGAAGGGTGAAAAGGGATTCCTGGTCTCACGGGGACCCCTGCTCAATCAAATAGGTGAGTTTCGTAGGGTGTATAGCGCTAAGGCGCGGCTTCGCCCACGCGAAGCAATGCACCGCAGAAATGTCTAGGCCAGACCCAGATGGGTTTTGAGGGCGTGGCGCATAACCGCGATTGGGGGTGGTTGATGAATCCAAATCTCCAGGGCAGCGGCCCCTTGCTGCACTAGCATTTCCACCCCATCGATAGTGTGCAGCCCTCGCTCCGTTGCCCAGCGGAGGAATTGGGTCGGGCTAGGGGTATAGATCAGGTCGTAGGCGATCGCGTCTGAGGGTAACTGGGCTAGATCCTGAGGGGAAACCGGAGATTGATCCTCACGGGGATGCATCCCCAGTGGGGTGGTGTTTACCAGCAGGGTGGTTTCTGGCAGCAGAGCTGGCAACTGATCCCAGGACGCAACTTGGAGTGTGGGACACAGGGGAGAATCCTGCCAGCTTTCGGCAAAGGACTGGAGCTTGTTGCGATCGCGCCCCACCACCCAAATTTCCCCACAGTGGAGCTGGCTACAGCCCGCCACTGCCGCCCGCGCTGCACCGCCATTGCCCAAAATCACGGCCCGCCGCTGGGACCAGGGAAGATGGCCCGCAAGGCTGGATTCGGGCACTAAAGCTTCATGGCCCCAGTCCTGGAGCGGAGCCACAAATCCCAGGACATCTGTGTTGGTGCCTGCCCAACCCTGCTCCTGACGCCACACCGTATTCACCGCCCCCACCGCTTGAGCCAAGGGGGTCACCTCCGCCAGTGCCGCCATCACCGCCTGCTTGTGGGGAATCGTGACGTTAAATCCCACCACGCCCAGAGCCCAGAGCCCCGCCAAGGCTGTATCCACCGCCGCCGCTCTGACGGGAAAGGGGACGTAAATGCCATCCCAGCCCAATGCCCGCAGGGCTGCATTCTGCATGGGGGGTGACAGGGAATGGGCAATGGGATCGCCGATAATGCCCAAAACCTGGGTTTTGCCCGTGATCGAAAGCGGAATATCCAGCGCCACCATAGCCCCCAGTTGTCAGTCCTTATTGTCAGCCTTTCGGATGGGGACCACCCCAGTAGGGTCATTGTCCCAGGAATATTCCCCTATTGCCCCTACACCCAATATCGCTTTTCAAAGATCCGTATCAATTCCGAGGCGCAGATCGCCCCAGCCACCAGACTTAAATTAGTAGCCTTTGATACAAAATAGGCGCAACTGACCCCTAAGAGGTCCATAAGGAGAGTCTCCATGGCCACTACGCTCCTGTCCGATGCCAACATCCGCCTAGAGCGGGCGTTAAAGTACGTCCACATTTCCGCCGATGCTAGCGAGCGTCTCAAGTTTCCCAAGGCCAGTCTCAAGGTCTCCATCCCTGTCCGCATGGATAACGGTGACCTACGGGTCTTTGAGGGCTACCGGGTCCGCTACGACGACACCCGAGGACCAACTAAGGGGGGCATTCGCTTCCATCCCGGTGTCACGATGGATGAGGTGCAGTCCCTAGCCTTTTGGATGACCTTCAAATGCGCCGCCTTGAGTTTGCCGTTTGGGGGAGCCAAGGGGGGCATTACCCTAAATCCGAAGGAACTCTCTAAGTTTGAACTGGAGCGCCTGAGCCGGGGCTACATTGATGCGATCGCAGATTTCATTGGCCCCGACGTGGACATTCCCGCCCCCGATGTCTACACCAACCCCATGATCATGGGCTGGATGATGGACCAGTACAGCATCATCCGCCGCAAACTTTCCCCCGCCGTAATCACTGGCAAACCCCTGGGTATGGGGGGCAGTCAAGGCCGCGATACAGCGACAGGCACCGGAGCCTTCTACGTGCTAGGGGCCATGATGCGCAAATTCAACCGGGTTCCCCAAGACACCACCATAGCGGTGCAGGGGTTTGGCAATGCTGGCAGCATCATCGCCCGGTTGCTCTTTGATGCTGGATATCGCGTCGTGGCCGTCAGCGATTCCCAAGGAGGCGTCTACTGTCCCCAGGGCTTGGATATTCCCAGCCTCCAACAATTCAAAGCCTCGACCCGCAGCGTCAAGGCCGTGTACTGCAAGGGCACGGTCTGTAACCTGGTGGATAATCAGGAGGCCATTACCAATGAAGAACTCCTGACGCTGGATGTGGACATTCTGATTCCCGCTGCCTTGGAAAACCAGATCACCGAGGCCAATGCTGCCAATGTCCAGGCTCGGTTCATCTTTGAGGTGGCCAACGGTCCCATTAGTTCCGGGGGCGATCGCATTCTAGAAGCCAACGGCGTCTACGTGTTTCCTGACATTCTGGTCAATGCCGGAGGGGTCACCGTCAGCTACTTTGAGTGGGTGCAAAACCGCAGTGGCCTCTACTGGTCTGAATCCGAGGTGAACCAGCGCCTCCAGACCAAAATCGTGGAGGAGGCGGAGAGTATCTGGCGTCTGTCCCAAAATCTGGACATTCCCATGCGCACCGCCGCCTATGTCCATGCCCTAGAGCGCCTAGAGGAAGCCCACAGTGCCCGAGGTACCCGCGACTACTACGTGAGCTAGGGGCTGTGGACAATCAAACTATCGTGGTACACCTCGGCCCCTCTCCCTAGCCCTCTCCCAAGAGGAGAGGGGACCGGAAAATGTTGGGCTGGTGCGACAATAGTGGGCTGATTTACGCCCTGCGATACTAGTGATCATTGGCCATGATTTTTGCGGAGGAATACTTTACCCTGCATAGGGTAAGCCTAAGGCTAACCTATGCTGGAGCAACTCTTTACCGCGAATACCTTGCCCGACTTGAAGGTAGATCCCCTACGACCACTGAAGGGGGTGATCATTGGTGCAGGGCAGGTGGGCATGGCCTGTGCCTACGCCATGGTGATTCAAAACACCTTTGATGAACTGGTGATGGTGGACATCAACCAGGACAAGCTGGAGGGGGAAGTCATGGACCTCCAGCAGGGGATGCCCTTTGTCCAACCCACCCAAATCACAGCAGGCACCCTGGCGGATGGGGCCGGGGCCGACATCGTGATCATCACTGCTGGCGCTGCCCAGAGGCCGGGAGAAACCCGCCTAGCTCTGGTACAGCGCAATGTGGATATTTTGAAAAAGCTGATTCCCGAAGTGGTCAGCCATTGTCCTGAGGCTATTCTGCTCCTGGTGGCCAATCCGGTGGATGTACTGACCTATGTCGCTGGGAAACTCTCGGGGCTACCCAGTGCGCGGGTACTGGGGTCGGGCACGGTGCTGGATACCGGACGGTTTCGCTATCTTCTGGCCCAAAAGCTGCGGGTCGATCCTCGCAGCCTCCACGCCTATATCATTGGCGAACACGGTGACAGCGAAGTGCCCTTTTGGAGCGAGGCCAACATAGCTGGGGCACGCATCTATACTGATAAGCTTTCAGCCTCAGATCGGGCTACTTTGGATGATGTCTTTATCCAAGTCAAGCAGGCCGCCTATGAAATCATTCGCCGCAAGGGCTACACCAGCTATGCCATCGGTTTGGCGGTAAGCCAGATTGTCCAGTCCATCCTGCGAGATCAAAATCGAGTGCTGACGGTCAGCTCGTTGATGAACGGTCCCCAGGGGCTCCAGGATGTCTGTCTGAGCCTGCCCTCGGTGGTGGGGCGATTTGGCGTAATCCGCGTGTTGAATGTATCCCTCAACGATCGCGAGCGATCGCAACTGGATGCCTCCGCCGCCACACTCCGGGCCGCCCTCGACCAGATCCAGTTTTAGCCAGTTTCCAGCCCAGAAACCCCCCTTTTCTTGCTTAACCGACGGGTTCCTTGTCGGCAGAACCGTAGGCCCTAATCTTCTGACTCAAGTGGAGAAAGTTAAAGACTTGGGTATGCCCCTGCTGAGCTTGCCAGGTAATACTCCCTAAACACAGCAGGATAGAAATGACCACTGGAGCAGTAAAGCTCACTAGCAAATCCCCAGATCCGGGTAGGCCATTCCAAGGGGCAAAGTCTGGTCTAGGGAAAAAGAGTGCCCCGGTGCCGATGGCAATCAGAGTGCTCCAGAGGGCGATCGTCCCCGTCAGCCGTCGGGAATAGAGCCCAAACAAGACTGGAAACAGTGCCCCAGCACAGACTAAATCCGCCAGTAAGAACAAATACAGGACGTTATAGCCTCGGGCCGCGATCGCGATTGCCGGAATCCCCACCACCACCGCCATGCCCCGACAGAGACGCAGAATGCCCTGGGTCGCCATGCCAGGAAACAACCGCAGTAGGTCCGTGGTAAAGACGCTGGCGATGCCATTCACCAGGGTATCGAGGCTGGACATGACCAGGGCCAGCACCAGAACTAATACCCCAATCGTGACGATACGGGGTAGGGCCAATTCTTGAATCAGGGCAAAGAAGGTGCGATCGTCGCTAAAGCCAAAGTGCATTCCCAAGATGCCCAGTAACCCGGCGATGAATAGGAGGGGCACAATTACTAGAAACGATCCCAAAAATGCCCGCCGCACCACCCCATCATTCCGGCAAGCATAGATGCGCTGCCAGTTGGCCTGGTTAAACATTTCCGCTGCAATAATGGCGATGATCAGGGTGAGCCCAAACTTCTGTCCCGGACCATAGCCCAAGCTGAACAACTCTGGAGCGGATTGTAGGACCGGCGCGATCGCGGCTTCCCATCCCCCCAGAGCCACCACCACCACGCCAAAGCTCAACAGCAACAGGGGAACAATCAAGGCAAACTGAATCGCATCGGTGAAAATCGTCGCCCCCAATCCCCCTACGGTGGTGTAGACAAACACCGCCCCCATTACGACCAAGGCCGTCACCCACAGCGGCACCCCTGCCATGAGTTCCACTGCTTTTGCGATCGCAGTTAGCTCCGCCGTCAGATAGACAAACATGTAGAAGGTGATAATGGCCAAGGTCACCCAGTACATGGCATTGCCAAAGCGATAGAGCACATACTCATTCAAAGAATGGCCCTGGGGCATCAGGTGACGAATTCGCGGTCCCAACACAGCAAAAGCCACAGCGGGCGTCGCCTGTCCAATGCAATAGCCCAAAATTCCCGCCACCCCACTTGTGGCCCCCACCTCCGGAGGACTAAACAAAATCCAGGCCCCCATCGCACTAGCCACCACCGTCGCCAGCGCCATACCCGTACCGAAGCGATTGCGACTGACCATGAAGTCCTCCAGGTCAACCGCCTGACGGCTAGCCTGGATTACCCCCAACACCGTAAACACCGCAGCGGTCACCAACGTGACCCACAGCCCCACCGCCCCAATCGCCATAGCCCATCCCCCCCGATTGCTTTAAATAGCGCCGGGGTGCTCAACCTGTCAAAGCGAACAAACTTCAGACAGAACTAGGGGCAAACAGGTTTCCCCTGTCACCACCACTACCGAAGCTGGCCCTACGTCGTTTTGGTACCCTTGACCGCAAGCAACGCTTTCCTCCGCTGGTCTGAACCAGGTCAGGTTCTGAGGGTATAATCTCAGCCCGATTGCTCGGACACCCCTAGCTTGAGGCTGATTGTATCAGCCTTAGGAACGACCCGCCAGCTTCTGGCACAGACTCCGCTGCCAGAGATAATAAGGACTCACTAAGCTGAAGAGATAGAGCGTGAGTTCGCTAGCGGCAACCGTATCCGTCCAGGCATCACTGCCATAGCGCTTCAGGTGAATCAACACCTTGCGAAGATCATTCAGGTGATAGGCCCAAAACATCAGGGGACGCTTCCAGGCTGGGAGACTCAGCATCCGAGTACGATGGCGACTGAGGCCAATTCCCCGCATCAAACTCAGCAAATATTGCCGCTGGAGGCGCTTAGCGGGAATCTTGTGGGCAATTCGCATGGCAGGGTTGTACCAAACCTCTCCCCCCGCCTGCTGAATCTGGAGCACAGCCTCTATATCCTCCCCCGTGAGCATACTTTTTCCATCTCTGCCCCCCAATACGGGCTCATCCGGTACATGGCGAAGCCAGAGATCGCGCCGGACCACCATACCTGCACCTGGGGGCAGGATCTTTTGCTGAGGCCGATAGGGAATCGGCTCATTGCCCCGATCCGTCAGGGCTAGAAAAGCAGCAATACGTTCAAAATGTGCCGGGGGATCGGTTTCAAGATCACCATGAATACGACTTCCTATCACCGCAGCTTGGGGATGCTCTTGAGCAAAGTAGTAGGATGCCTGAATCCAATTGGACTCAGGTAAATTGTCATCGTCTAGAAACCCAACTAGGGAACTGTGAGCCTCACGGATCGCTGTGTGACGGGCGTAGCCTGCACCCTGGCGGGATTCAGAGGTGTAGCGCAATCCTAGGTGCGGATATTTTTTTTGGTAGGTTTGGACGACTTGAGGGGTTGCGTCAGTACTGTTGTTATCGACGACGATCACCTCCCAATTGCAGTCCTCTATGGGACCCTGCTCAACTAGACAGTCCAAAACATCAGGCAGTCGCTCGGCCCCGTTGTAGGTGCAAATCGCAACGGTGAAATCCAGAGCAGCTACTCCCTGTAAATTGTCAGAAGTAATGTTTTCCCGCAGATCCACTGTGCTTGAGTAGGACTTACCTGAGGCGTTGAAAGAGGTAGATGCCTTACGGAAAGACCGGGTTACGAAGGCGCTAGCGGGTCGGATAGAGCTGTCCATGGAGGTAGCCAATTGCGACAGGGTGGGGTGCTGTACGGCACCTGTCGATATCCTAAATAGCTCCTTGCCATCACCCCACAGGGGGATCACCCAAGTATTTTCCCGAAAATCAGTCTAAATTGACCCCGTCCACTGGAAAATACGGAATTGCTTTAGAGGTAAAACTATTCTTCACCTTATTCCCTAAGAATGGCTTCTAAAGTAGGAGAAATACTGTGAAAATACGGTGAAGATTAGGCTGGGAATTTTCTGGTGCCCCGGCAAAGCTGGGCAAACGTCGCCGGGGATCTGCCTCCGGCTCCTAGGGATAAGCTCACCCTGAGCGTATCCCAACCCGAATCTTGTCTGGTTACCAAGCGCGGATCGTTAAGGGCGGGGTGGGGGCTACGAGGGGAACCACAGTGCCGATGGCAGCGGCGGTGTAGCCCTGGGCGTGGAGCGATTCGAGACAAGCGGTGGCTTGTGCCGCTGGGACGCTGGCCAGCAGTCCCCCTGCCGTCTGGGGATCAAAGAGGATGCCGTAGAGGGGATGGGCGCTGTAGGTGCTGCCATTGCTCAAGGCCCGCGTCACCTGGAGATTCTGGGGCTGGAGGGAGCTGACTAGCCCCTGGGCTAGGGTTTCCCGTGCCCCCGCCAAGAGGGGCAAGTCCCGCAGATCCAGCTCGGCCCCCACCTGGGATGCCTCCACCATTTCCGCCAAGTGGCCCAGCAGCCCAAACCCGGTGATATCGGTGCAGGCGGTGGCTCCGTGGTGCCGCAGAATATGGGCGGCGGGGCCATTGGGCTGAATCATGGCCGCGATCGCACTTTCAATCCACTCCCCCTTGGCCCGGTACTGCATGTCAGCGGCAAACAGCGTCCCCGTGCCCAAGGGTTGAGTCAAGATCAACACCTGTCCCGGCTCCATGCCCCCCTTGGACCAGATGGCATCGGGGGCCACCCAGCCATTGCAGGCAAAGCCCAGGGACAGATCCGGCCCCGCCGTCGTGTGGCCCCCCACCAGGGCCGTATCGGCTATGGCCAGGGCTTTTTTCGCCCCCGCCAGCAGGTGAAATAGGGTTTCTTCCTGGAGGGTGAAGCTGCCGTAGGGAATCGTCGCCATCGCTAGGGCCGTTTGCGGCGTCGCCCCCATGGCATAGAGATCACTGAGGCAGTGCTTGACACAGATCTGGGCAAAGATAAAGGGATCGTCCACTAGGGCACGAAAGAAGTCCACGGTCTGGACCGCTAGGGTATGGGGCGGCAACTGGACGATCGCGGCATCATCCGGCGCAGTCAACCCCACCACAATGTCCTCCCGCTCCAGACTGGGCACCGTAGCCTGCGATCGCACCAGGGCACGACTCAAAACCGTTTGCCCCACCTTGGAACCGCACCCGGCACAGTACATGGACGGAGGCTGGTCCCGAGGGCCAGGGAAATTCTGCCCAGCGCCAGGGATTCCCAGGGCAGCCCCGAGGCCATCGGCCCGCCCTGGTCGAGGCTGGGGGCTCTCCACCATAGGCGGAAAATCCGAGAACAGGCCCATGAAGCGGCGATCAATGCGATCCTTCCAGGCCCGCATCCAGGGCGATTCCCAGGTGAAGGGGCCGCGAGATGCGATCGCACTGCCATCCCCAGTGTCAATGATGTTCAAATACTGGCGCTGGGGGCGAAAGGGTTTCAATGGGGTGCCCAATAATCGAGCTTGCAGGTTGTGGAACAGTGGCGGTCCCTGGCGCACCGCAAACACCCCCGCCTTGGGTCGGGGATGGTTGACCATCGTGGCCATATCCCCAGCGGCAAAAACCTGGGGATGGGAACAGCTTTCTAGGGTGTCCTGCACTAGCACAAACCCCTGGTCATTGGTGCGGAGCCCCGTGCCCTGAATCCAGTCTGGGGCCGCAGCCTGGGTAACCCAAAAAACGCGATCGCACGTTACCGTCAAGCCCGACTCGCAACGCACCCGCCGCCCAGTTCCCACCGCTTCCACCCCAGAGACCGACTCCCCCAAGTGGAGCTGAATGCCTCGCTCCTGAAAGTGTCGCCGCAACTTACGCCGAGTACTGGCATTGCGCCCAGAGGCAATATCCTCCCCCCGATGGAACAGGTGCAGGGTTAGCGCAGATTGCGATCGCCCCAGCCGCGCTAAGAGCTGCCACAACCGCACCTGCATATTCAGCGCTAATTCAACCCCGCCGACACCACCACCGACAATCCCGAGGGACAGGGCATCGGGATTCTGGGCCTCAATGTCTGCCAGCCAATCGACCCAAGCCCGCAACAAATCGGGCACAGGCTTAGCAGGAATCGCATACTCCGCCGCCCCCGGTACGGTGGCGGTAGCGGGGGTACTGCCAGTGTCCAGGGACAGCACATCGTAGGCAACGGGAGGATGGGTGGCACAGAGCACCTGCTGACGGTCCAAATCAAGACCGACGGCACGGTCCATAATCAGGCGGCATTGGGCAAAGCGGGTCAGGGGCCGCAAGTCAATGTGGGACTCGTCAAAGTCGTAGAGGCCAGAGATGTGGCAGGGCAACATCCCCGAATAGGGGGTATCTACCAGATTGGTAATCAGGGTCAAACGCACCCCTGCCAAGGGGCGCATGGCAAATTTCCGTAGCACTAGGGCATGGGTATGACCGCCACCGACAAAGACCAAATCCTGAGTCAGGGGGGTAGGGAATGGCATCCAAACTCCCCACAGCTTGGGGCATGAAACATCTTCCCTACAGTATGGGAATTCCCATGGATCAGTTTCAGCGTGTTTCAGCTAGACCCCTGTCCTGAATTGGCCTGTCTGGAATTGGGCCTCTCCTGAATTTGGGCAGAGGCCGCAGCGTGAATCGGGGCTGGAGTTCGTTAGCATCAAGCCAGGTGACTTCGGAGGTTCTATGCTCGCCCCTTCTCGCATGTCTCGCCAGGGAGAGATTGTAGAGGTCGTACTCCGTAACGGCTGGGATTACATGCGGCAACTGCTGACGGGCGGCAAGGCGAATGAGCCTGACATCCCCACCCCGGAAGTATTGCGCAATATCCTGACGGAGCTAGGCCCGGTTTACGTCAAACTGGGGCAACTGCTCAGCACCCGCCCTGACCTACTGCCCAGTAAGTACATTGAGGCCCTCAGTAGCCTGCAATCTACGGTGCCTCCGGTGCCAGCGGGGCAGATGGAGGCGTTTATTCGGCAACATCTACCCCAATCCCCTGAGGAGCTGTTTGACCATTTGGACTACACCGCGATCGCAGCGGGCTCCATTGGTCAGATTCACAAGGCCGTCCTCAAAGATGGACGTTCCGTGGCCCTCAAGGTACAGCGCCCCGGCATTGACCGCTTGGTGGAGCGGGATATGACGTTGATCCGCGATGTGGCTCGTCTTATGTCCGCCACCCAGTTTGGCCAGCGCTATAACGTCGTGGACCTTGCCCAGGAATTCAGCGAAGCCATCCGGGCAGAGCTCGATTTCACCACCGAGGCGGAGTATACCGATCTGCTGCGGCATAACCTGAACCAGAGTGATTGGTTTGACCCCAGCCAGTTGGTCGTGCCTGAAATTTTGTGGGAGTTGACCAGTTCCAAGCTGCTGGTGATGGAATGGTTAGAGGGGGCTCCCATCCTTACCAGCGACATTGCCCATTCCCTCGCTCCTGAAGCCGAAGCCCAGCGACAAGCCATCACCACGCTGCTGTTCCGAGCTTTTTTCCAGCAGTATTTTGGCAATGGCTTTTTCCATGCCGATCCCCACCCCGGCAATATGTTTTATCTCCAAGATGGGCGTGTGGCCCTGTTGGACTGCGGCATGATGGGCCGCCTCGATCCCCGCACCCGTGCCGTAATGACGGAGATGGTACTTGCGATCGCAAATTCCGACGCCCAACGCTGTACCCAACTCACCCTCAAACTGACAGAGCCCCTCGAACCCACCAATATCGCCAAACTAGAGAGCGAATTTACCCGGCTCATGGGGCGCTACTACGGCCTGAATCTAAAAAACATCAACACAGCAGAAATCTTTGGTCAAATCCTAGAAACAGGAACCCGTAACCATCTCCGCTGGCCCGCCAATATTGGCCTGTTCACCAAATCCATGGCCAACCTAGAGGGGGCAGCCCGCCAGTTCAACCCCGAGGTAAACCTGCTAGAGGAGGTGAAACCCCTGATGGTGGATCTGTTCCGGCAACAACTGGTGGGAGAAGATCCCCTGCAAACCCTGCTTCGCACCGGGCTAGAGTTTCGCAACCTCTCCCTAGAATCCCCCCGGCAGTTTGGCTTTTTGCTAGAGCGCATGAGTACAGAAACCTTACGCTGGAATCTCAGCTTGCAAGAGCTAGACGGCCTCCGTCGCAGCATCGACACAGCGGCCAACCGGCGGTCCTTCAGCACCGTTGTCGCCGCCCTAATCATCGGAGCCGCCATCGTCTCCACCAGTCAGCAGTCTTCCCAGGGGGTAATCCTCAGCAATATCCTCTTCGCCGCCGCCACCTTCCTGGGTCTCTGGCTGGTGGTGAGCATCCTGCGGTCGGGCCAACTCCGTTAGGCTCCGACCGACCTTGGGCCATCGTGCATCTCAGGGGAAACACTGCCCTTATCCTATTAATAGGGGTTAATAGGGGGCAGCATATTCCTGCACCAATTACGAACTGGCGACTAAGAACTACAGACGCCAATTACAGACGCCAATTACAGACAACAGAGGGATTGAGGGATGAGATGGCCAGGGAGAATATTCATAGAGGGCTATCGCCGCCTGCTCACCCATCCTCGCTTTGGCGGGTGGGTTCTGCTGGCTAGCTTTGCCTATCTGATTAGCCCCATTGATTTATCCCCAGATCTGGTGCCAATCTTGGGGCAGATCGACGATGTGGCCCTGATTTTTGTGATGGTGTCCGCCTTTACCCAGTGGGCTACCCAGCGTATGGCCCCGTCTCCCGAAGCCGAGGGCTCCCAACCAAACACCACCGCCCCAGAGGGGCAGACCGTAGATGTGAAAGCAGTCACCCTAGACCCAGAATCGTAGCCCTTCCCCCGATCGCCGACCCCACCCACCCCAATCTCTGTCACCCACCCACCGGGCAAGCACCCCACGACTCCGTTGCGCCGGTATACCACTGGACAAGCTGTTCGACAGGGCGGCACCACCCACCGGGCAAGCACCCCACGACTCCGTTGCACCTGCGGAACAACAGACCCAACGCAAAATGTTGGGTAATGCCCGGAAGAAACAGAGGGAAGCCTGTCATTCCGAGCGCAGGGAACAATCTCGGGCTCGCTCACGGAGACCTGATCTCGACTTAAGCTTCGTTGCCCATCCGCCAGGGAATAAATTACCCTGGCTCATCGCAGAAGTCCGTTAAAACGGACTCGCCCCCCTATCCCCAGCCCAGCTCCTAGTCTATTTTTAATGGCCATTAAACGAGGAATCTCGATCCCTCAGATAGTCCGAGATCCCTCACGACGCTCCGTTACTCCCCGAGCGCAGGGAGGGATCCTGTGATTTCTCGGGTGTCGGCATCGGAAGATTTCTGCCGTCGAGTACTAGAAACTTCATGGAAAATTTACCCACCCCAGAGGAAATTTTATGGGGAGCCCATAATAGGTCCGTTAGCCTTAATCGAGGACATTTACCAGTTCGCCTGTTTCATTTGGGCTCATTCTAATTATTTAGCTATTCTATGCACCTCCTGAAGTCTGCGGCCTTGTTAGCCGCCATTACTCCTATAGCCCTAGTCTCTCTGGCACCTGCTCCTGCCGTAGCAGGTGGCTTGGGCATCGCCTCTGACTACAACGTATTTGTCTTTGGTGATATGAACCAAAGCTCGGATGCTGAAGGTCGCGTTGCAGTGGGTGGCAATGCCACCTTCACCAATTTTGGTATCGGCGATCGCCTGCCCAACTCCAACGGCAGTGATACTCGCCTAGTGGTGGGCGGAGACCTGAACTACAACGGCGGTCAGATCTTTGGCGGCAATGCGATCGTAGGGGGTAGCGTCAACACCCCGGTGTATTTCAACTGTGCTCCCAATTGCGGTGTTAGTCAGGGTAGCCCCATCGATTTTGTCGCCGCCCAACAGAACTTGCTAGATGCCTCCGCCTACTGGGGTAGCCTCGCTACCACTGGCACTGCTGAACATAAGTGGGGTGGGATCTGGCTAGAGGGGGACAACTCCAGCCAGTCAGTGTTCAATATTGACGGCTCCTGGTTTTCAAACTCCACTTACCTCAATATCAACAAAGTGGCTAATAATGCCACCGTTCTCTTTAACGTCTTTGGCGACACGGTTAACATTGCCAACTTTGGTCTCAATCTCAACGGAATCAATAAGGAAAATGTCCTGTTCAACTTTGTGGATGCAACCCAGCTTTCTACCACTGGCTTTTCCTTTACGGGTAGTGTCCTAGCTCCTAAGGCCCACTACACCTTTAACAATGGCAATTTGGAAGGCAACCTGGTTGCAGCCTCGGTATCTGGCAGCGGGGAGTTCCACAACTTCCAGTTCAAGGGAAATCTGCCTACGCCTCCGGTGAGGGTTTCCGAGCCCCCAGACCAGCCTCCGGCGTCAGTGCCAGAACCCGCTCTGGGGTTAGGCTTGTTGGCTGTTGGCGCACTGATGATACGGCGACGCGATGGCCGGCCAGTCCTTGGCAATCGCGCTCAGGCTAGTACAACTCCCCAGGTGTAGCTCCCTATTACTGGGCTAATTCTTCAGGGCGCACGGAATCGTGCGCCCTTTTTTCGCTGCCTGCAAAAATTACGACGATTCGTTAACTTATATAAAGACACATTCATAAATACAGTTTCGCCTGGAGTTCCTCCACGTCCTCACCCATGCAACTGACTACCTTCGCTGCTAAGCTTTTCCAGCCCAACGTCAATCCCAATTTTTGGTCCCAGGCCACCCTTGCCCTTGCCCGTGCTGTTATTGGCATCATGATGGTGCACAACGGTCTCGACAAACTCGCTAACATTGAGAGTTTTTCCCGCGCCTATGTGGAATATCTGGGATTACCTTTCCCTATTTTTCTCAGCTATGTGGCGGCCTACACTGAGCTGATTGGTGCCCCACTGGTGGCGATTGGGCTCTTCACTCGTCCTGCCGCCTTGGGCCTCTTTAGCACCATGCTTGTCGCCATGTACCACCATGTTTCCGTAGCGGGGTTGAGCTTGCCCTACCTGGAACTATCTGCCATCTACGCTGCCTGTTTCCTGTACTTCACCGTGAATGGCGGTGGCCTATTCTCCACCGATGCACTGATCGCCAACGTTCTCGATACGACTACGTTGTCCCTGAAGGCCAAGCAAGTAATGCGACTAGAGCGATCCTTCCAATCTACGGCCACTCCCCAGGATACTGAGATCTCTGTCTAAGCGAGTGTCTGAAAAGGGTAGTTGCCTAGGAAAGAATCAGGGTTATGAGTACTGGCGCATGAGGAAAGAATAGGGGTTTCAGCACCCATACTCGACTTCTCAGACACCCTCCAATAAGACACAAGGGGAGCCGGAAAGTCTTGTCCGGCCTCCCCATTTTGGGGGTGCCATGTACACATATTTCTGATGGGTACTTCTGCTCCTTGCAACCCCCCTTAATCCCCCCTTGTTTAGCCTGCCCGATAGGGCTGGGGGGGAGGAGCAAGATGTGTACATAGCAATCCCATTTGATTTCTGAAGACCTTCGTAGCGTGGGTGAAGCAAAGCGTAACCCATGAAGAGGCTTACTCAAAGCTCATGCAGGATCGCTATGCACAGTAGCCCACCTACAGGATATCAGCCCGAAACCTATTGAGAGCTGCTATCAATAGTGGTAGGATGGCTCTCGCAGTTACTTAATAAGAGTAATTCGCAATAAGGGGTGACATCCTCCACTGGACAGCATCATGCTGGCCAAGAATTCTTGTGGGTATCTTCAAGAACTCTCCCAGCGCAAGAGCTGAGAGGGGGATGAAGTTGTGGGCCAACTTCGTCCTGATTGGGAATAATGTACCTAACAGCGGGTAAATTCCGGATTCTGGCCAACTTTAGGCTATTGCGACCTCCGGCACAGGTCCAAGATGGAATGTCAACCTCCTTCTGGCAGTAAACCCTAGCCTCCTGGTGTGAGGAAAAGTTGTACATTCAATGACTCAACAATTCTGGAAAAAAGTAGCATTAGCCAGCCCGGTTCTAATGGGTATGGTTGTAGGTAGTACTGCCCTAGCGTCAGACCCTTCCCTGACGGTACAAGGCTCTGGAGATGTTCCCCAGATGCTGGCGGATGAGGCCGTAGAAAACGAGATCGCGGATCTCCCTGCCCCTGAAGCCATAGAACCCATTTCCATCGCCACTCCAACGCAACTAGCCCAAGTCGCCAGCGTTAGCGACCTCAGCGATGTACTGCCCTCTGACTGGGCCTACACCGCGCTGCAAAACCTCGTAGAAACCTACGGTTGTATCGAAGGCTATCCCAACCGCACCTTCCGGGGTAACCAAGCCCTCACCCGCTACGAATTCGCCGCTGGCCTCAACGCCTGCTTAGACGTGATCGCGGGCCTGATCACCGGAGACGGCCTAGACGGCAGCACCCTCGCCACCATCCAGCGCCTCCAGCAAGAGTTCCAAGCCGAACTCGCCACCCTGCGCGGTCGTGTGGATGCCCTAGAAGCAGAAACCGCTCAACTCCGTGCCCAGCAGTTCTCCACCACCACCAAACTCCGGGGTCAGGTGGATGCCAACTTGGTCGTGCCCTTTGGCGACCGCCAGTTGGCGGCGGGCGGTCCCCAAATTGATAACTTCACCACCTTCACCAGTCGCGCACGGCTAAACTTCGATACCAGCTTTACAGGACGGGATCGTTTGCGAACCCGTCTTCAGGCCCGCGACGAACTGGGCGGTAACAATCGGGTTTTAGGGGCAGGGGGGCTCTTGGCCAATGGCGGGACCGGGGACTTCAGTATCAGCGTTAGTCAATTGTCTTACCGCTTCCCCATTGGTAGCCGCGTTACCGCTATCCTTGCTGCCGAAGGAATTGCCCGTGAAGACTTTGTTACCAGTACTATCGTGCCCTTCCATGGCTCTTCAGTGTCTGACGCGGGTAAGCCCCAACTCTATCCCTTTGACATGGGTGGTGGTGGTGGCTTCGCTGGTGGCTTGAGTTTCCGCCTCACGAATAGTCTGGTGTTTGACGCAGGCTATTCCAGCAGTCGCGGGGGAGCACCCCTTGGCGGATCTAATAACCCCAATGCGGGTGGTATCTTTGGGGCCAACAGTCAGAGCTACATCGCCCAGTTGAGCTTTCTGCCCGATAGCTTCTTCAAGGGAGCCTTGGTCTACTCGCGGGGGAACAGTGGCCCTGATCAGATCTTCACCAGCACTTACGGTGCCTTAGCTAGCCTTGACTTTGGCCGATTCATCCTAGCGGGTTATTTTGCCCACCATGATGAGGCTGGTACCCCGAGGAGTACCGATAGCTGGCAGATTGGGGTAGCCTTCCCCGACTTGTTCCTTGAAGGCTCCCAACTGGGGATTTACTACGCTAGTCTCCCTAGCTACAATGCCCGTCCCTATATGGTTGAGGGCTACTACTCCATTCCCGTGAGTCGTAACCTCACCCTAACCCCCGCCCTGATCTACGGGGATTTGGATCGGAACGCCACCTTTGACCGCAATAACTTCTATGGGGCGCTGCGGGCGACCTTCACGTTCTAGAGCCAGGGCCGGAATCGGGATTCCCCCTCTCCGGCTCTGATTTCATCGTTCCCACGCTGGAGCGTGGGAACAGCTCTCCAGACGCTGGAGCGTCTGGAGAGCCAGAGGCGCAGGAGCACCAAAGACAGCGTCCCCCCCTAGAGCCTACGGTGTACACATAAGTCACTGTTTGATGTGCATCCCGGCCTAACCCCCTCTAACTCCCCCTTGTAAAGGGGGAGGACTGGGTATCAAGCCAAAGCGGGACAAATCTTGTGGGGAGGAGTCAGGAGCCAGGATCTAGGAGAGTACTGGATTCTGACTCCTGACTCCTGACTCCTGACTCCTGAATTCCTCGGAGCCCATATTGTCTCGGCTTACGTTGATGCCCGGAGGACTAGAGTTTCCTCAATAAAGTTACGAACCGTTACAAACTTCGCCTAAATTTTTTCCTATTTGAAGGAAATCAAAAGTTTGCTTTAGATTCTGGGGTTGGGTGCGTAGCATAGGCACCATAAGCCACAACCTGAGCCTGTGTTACGGTGTGGCTGCGCTCTCATTGCACCCCTACTCCCCTCGGGGAGACCTCACCATGAAACAGATTCCCGCGCCCATATGGACGCTTACGGTGGGTGTTGCCGTCACCCTGATCAGCCTTTGGGTGGGTCAAAACCACGGTTGGCTACCGGAGCAGGCATCTGCCCAGTCCGTCCTCGTAGATAGATTTTTCGATGTCATGGTCGTCATCGGCACCGCCCTCTTTTTAGTGGTGGAAGGAGCGATCGTGTACTGTATGGTCCAGTTTCGCCGTCCCAAGGGCGACGACAGTGATGGCTTGCCTATTGAGGGCAACCTACCCCTCGAAGCCTTTTGGACTGCTATTCCCGCTGTCATCGTCATTGGTCTTGGCGTTTACAGCGTGCAGGTTTTTCAAGAGATGGGGGGCTTTAGTCCCGGTGGGGGCATGGGTGGCCATGACCACGGCACTATGGTGGCCCAAGCTCCCGGCACCCCTATGCACGATCTCCTACCTGCCTCAGGCCATGGCGACGGCACCGTTGGCGACGGCACCCTCATCGCCAAATCCGTCTATGGCTTTGGCGCTCCCTTGGATAGGGAGGGCCAGACTGCCGATCTATCGGTGAATGTCGCCGGGATGCAGTATGCCTGGATCTTCACCTACCCCGACACCGGTATTGTGGATGGGGAGCTCCATGTCCCTGTTAACGCGGATGTGCAGTTGAATCTTTCCGCCACCGATGTGATCCATTCCTTCTGGGTGCCCCAGTTCCGCCTCAAGCAGGACGCAATCCCCGGTAAGGATACGGAACTACGGTTTGTTGCTATCAAGCCCGGTACCTACCCCGTCATCTGTGCCGAACTCTGCGGCGGCTACCACGGCGCAATGCGGACCCAGGTGATTGTCCATACCCCGGAAGATTACCAAGCCTGGTTGGACCAGAGACTGGCCCAGGGACCGACCGCCGCTAGCGCGATCGCACAAAATCCCGCCGATCTGTCTGCACCTGAATACCTTGCCCCCTACGGAGAAGCCCTAGGGGTCGAGCCCGGCCTCGTCACCCAGTTGGCCTCCAGCCTCCCTCCCCAGCAGTCCCACCTTCACCCTTCATCCCGATAGCACCTCTCCTATGGCTCAAGCAAATCTGACCAATCCGGAGACGGCCACAGTCGCCGCCCACCATCACCCTGAAAAGTGGAAGTGGTACGACTACTTCACCTTCAACGTCGATCACAAGGTGATTGGCATTCAATATCTAGTCACGTCCTTCATCTTTTATCTCATTGGGGGCTTGATGGCCCTCGCCATGCGGGCGGAATTGGCCACTCCCGCCTCCGATCTATTGGATCCCAATCTCTACAACGCCTTTTTGACCAACCATGGCACCATCATGATCTTCCTGTGGATCGTGCCGGGGGCCATTGGTGGTTTTGGCAATTACCTCGTGCCCTTGATGATTGGGGCGCGGGACATGGCTTTCCCCAAACTCAACGCCCTCGCCTTCTGGATTACGATTCCAGCGGGGATGTTGATTATGGGCAGTTTCTTCTTTGGGGGTGCCCAGGCTGGCTGGACCTCCTATCCACCCCTGAGCCTGATCACCGCCAATACCGCCCAGTCCATGTGGATTTTGGCCATTGTCTGCGCGGGAACTTCTTCCATTCTGGGGGCGGTAAACTTCATCATCACCATCTGGAAGATGCGGATTCCCAGCATGGGCTGGTACGACATGCCGCTCTTTTGCTGGGCAATCATGGCCACCTCTGTTCTGGCCCTATGTTCCACGCCAGTCCTAGCGGCGGGTTTGGTGCTACTGCTGTTTGACATTAACTTTGGTACCTCCTTTTTCCGGCCCGAGGCGGGGGGCGATGTGGTCATGTACCAGCACCTATTCTGGTTCTATTCCCACCCGGCGGTGTATCTGATGATTTTGCCCATCTTCGGCATTATGTCGGAGGTAATCCCGGTTCATGCCCGCAAGCCCATCTTTGGCTATAAGGCCATTGCCTATTCTTCCCTCACCATCTGCCTAATTGGGCTGTTTGTGTGGGTCCACCACATGTTCACTAGCGGCACCCCGCCCTGGATGCGGATGTTCTTTACCATCTCGACACTGATCGTGTCGGTGCCAACGGGAGTCAAGATCTTTAGCTGGGTGGCAACGCTGTGGGGGGGCAAGATCCGCTACAACAGTTCCATGCTCTTTGCCGTGGGCCTGCTGGCGATGTTTGTGCTGGGGGGTCTGAGTGGCGTTACTCTGGGCACTGCCCCAGTGGATATCCACGTCCACGATACCTATTACGTGGTGGCCCACTTCCACTATGTGCTGTTTGGCGGCTCCGTCTTTGGCATCTATGCCGGAATCTACCATTGGTTTCCCAAGATCACGGGGCGCTATATGAATGAGGGGCTGGGCAAGCTGCACTTTGTCCTGACCTTCATTGGCACTAACCTGACCTTCCTACCCATGCATGAATTGGGGTTAAAGGGGATGCCGCGTCGGGTGGCGATGTACGATCCCCAGTTCCAAACCATTAATCAGATTTGCACCTTTGGGGCATTTCTCTTGGGGGTTTCGGTACTGCCCTTCTTCATCAATGCTATTTGGAGCTGGAGCCGGGGCGAGAAGGCAGGCGGGAATCCCTGGAATGCCAAGACCCTGGAATGGACAACCGATTCTCCTCCCTCTATTGAAAACTGGGAGGTGCTTCCCGTTCTCACCCAAGGCCCCTATGCCTATGGTGAGGAGCCCGAACCTGCGAAAATGCCTAGTTCCTAGTACCGCAGGCGTAAATCAGCCCAACATTTTCTGGTCCCCTCTCCCAAGGGGAGAGGGCTAGGGCTTCGGCGTGAGATCAGTCAAACGCTCAGCCGAACGGTGAGGGGCAGAAATGTACCACGATAGAACGGTTAGGGTATTTACGCCGCAGGGTACTAGCTCAATACTGACGTTGTGGGGGACAATTTTTTCTCCACGACACCTCGAATCCGTCTTAAACCTGTCTTATCGGTAACGCACTATGCAAGGCACCGTTGACTCAAACGCCAAGTCGGCAACCCCCGCGATCGCACCTGCCCATGCAGAGCATCAGGATTTGCGGGTCATTGGTCTCATCACCTTCCTGGCCTCGGAATTCCTGATGTTTGCCGGTTTCTTTGCCCTGTTCCTGGTCTATCGCTCCTCGGCAGCGGCTTGGCCCCCGGAGGAAACCGAAGTGGAGCTGTTATTACCCGCCATTAACACCGTGATTCTGGTGTCGAGTAGCTTTGTCATCCACTACGGCGATGTAGCGGTCAAGAAAGGTGATGTTGCAGGGCTACGGAAGTGGTACCTCATCACCGCCCTAATGGGGGCGGTGTTCCTAGCAGGGCAGGTTTACGAGTATATGAACCTGGGCTACGGCCTGACGACGAACCTGTTTAGCAATTGCTTTTACTTGATGACGGGCTTCCATGGGTTGCACGTATTCATCGGATTGCTGTTGATTTTGGGGGTGTTGTGGCGATCGCGCCGTGAGGGACACTATGGCGCTGAAAAGCACACAGGTGTCGAGATGGCGGAGATCTACTGGCACTTCGTCGATGTGATCTGGGTTGTCCTCTTTAGTCTGATCTACCTGCTGACGCTGATTTAGGGGCTGCGGGCAATTGAGGGGAATTGTCGCCAATTAGGAGACAATTTTGTTTCTTCCATTTTGTCCTCACTCCGCAGGGGTTAGTGGGAACCTGCCTTCTGCCTTTCCCCACAGGGACAGTACAATAGATCCACCCCTGCTGCGCCCTTTCAGCCCTTCCTGCCCATGCCGCGTTGGTTCAACACCACGGGTCCCTGCCAACCCCACAAGCACTACATGCTCCCCGCGACCAGTCGGCTGCCGATCGCTACCGTGCAGCAGTTGATTGCAGAGGAGAATTATTTCGTGCTCCATGCACCCCGGCAAGTGGGCAAAACAACGGCAATGCAAGCCTTGGCCGAGCAATTGACCGCCTCGGGGAACTACGCGGCTGTGTTGGTGTCCGCAGAAGTAGGCGACCCCTTCCGCCATGATCCAGGGGCTGCTGAACTCGCCCTGCTCGCCAGTTGGCAACTGAACGCTCGATTACAACTCCCCGCCGACCTACAAATGCCACCGCCACCGTCCGCGCCTCCCGGTCAGCGGGTTCAGGCAGCTTTAACAGCGTGGGCACAGGGGATTCGCTTGCCTTTAGTTCTGTTCATTGATGAAATTGATTCGCTCCAGGATGAAGCCCTCCTATCAGTGCTACGGCAACTGCGCAGTGGTTTCCCCAATCGCCCCCACGCATTTCCCCAATCCCTAGCGCTGATCGGACTGCGAGATGTGCGCGACTACAAGGTTGCGTCTGGAGGCAGCACGCGACTGAACACCGCCAGTCCCTTTAATATCAAGGCGGAATCGCTCACCCTACGCAACTTTAATCAAGGGGAAGTCGCAGAGCTATACCATCAGCATACGGAGGCGACGGGGCAGGGCTTTGAGCCTGAGGCGATTCAGTTAGTTTTTGAGCTAACCCAAGGTCAACCTTGGCTGGTGAATGGGCTGGCGCGGCAATTGGTTCGAGAGATTGCGCCCAATCCAGCCACGCTGATTACGCTGATCATGGTGGAAGAGGCCAAGGAAATCTTGATTCAACGTCGGGATACCCACCTCGATAGCTTGGATGAGAAGCTGTTGGAGCCCCGTGTCCAATCCATAATCGAGCCGATGATGGCGGGGTTGCCGCTGCAAAATGTGGCCAATGATGACATTCAGTTTGTGATTGATCTTGGGCTATGCCGGATGCTTCCCGAAGGGGGCATGGCGATCGCCAATCCGATCTACCGCGAAATCCTGCCCAGAGCCCTTGCGATCGCGCCAGCAGCGTCACTGCCCCAGATCACGCCTTCCTGGCTGACACCAGAAGGGCGGTTGGATTTGGATGCCCTGCGAGAGTCGTTTATGGCGTTCTGGCTGCAACATGGCGAGCCCCTATTAGGCAGTGCGCCCTACCATGAGATCGCACCACACCTAGTGTTAATGGCGTATTTGCATCGGGTCGCCAACGGGGGCGGAACGTTGGAACGGGAGTATGCTATTGGGCGAGACCGGATGGATTTATGTCTGCGCTATGGGGATGTGGTGCTGGGCATTGAGATTAAAGTGTGGCGAGACCGCAGACCTGATCCCTTGGGTGCTGGCCAGGAGCAACTGGATGGCTATCTGGCACGGCTGGGGCAGCGGCTGGGATGGCTCGTGATTTTTGACCGACGCTCTTCGGTTGTGCCGATCGAGGAGCGGCTTTCGTCCGATTGGGTAGCAACGGTTAGTGGGAGGGCGATCGCTGTGATCCGCGCCTAGTGAAGGTCTGGGCTGCTGACAGTATGGCTCCCTAGAATAGCTACCAAGGTTTAGCTAATGGCAAAACTCATAACAAGACTGATGCGAAAGTTCAATATCGTTCACAATTGGGGTAGTGAACGGCGGTAGTATGGCCAATCTGATTGAACTGCGGGGGATCCGCAAGGTCTATGGCATCGACAATACGGAGGTTCATGCCCTGTGGGATGTGGATCTGACCATTGACCATGGGGAATATTGCGCCATCATGGGGCCGTCGGGCTCCGGCAAGTCCACCGCCATGAACCTCATTGGCTGCTTAGACCGACCTACGGCGGGCGTTTATCGCCTGGATGGGGAAAACGTAGCGGACTTGGATAATGACACCCTAGCCCACATTCGTAATCGTAAAATCGGCTTTGTCTTCCAGCAGTTCCACCTGCTGCCCCAGCTCACGGCGCTGGAGAATGTGATGCTGCCAATGGTGTACGCCGGGGTGGCTGGGGGAGAACGGCGCGATCGCGCCATTGAAGCCCTCCAGCGCGTGGGGCTGGGGAACCGCATGGTGAACAAACCCAATCAGCTCTCCGGGGGGCAACAGCAGCGGGTTGCGATCGCACGGGCAATTGTCAATCGGCCCCTCTTAGTGCTCGCAGACGAACCTACCGGAGCCCTAGATTCCCAGACCACCCGCGAAGTGCTAGCGCTGTTTCAAGCCCTGAATGATGACGGCATCACCGTGGTGATGGTTACCCACGAGCCCGAGGTGGCTCGCCTCACCCGCCGTGTCATTTGGTTTCGTGATGGCCAAGTGGTGAATGCCCATCTAGCCCCAGAAACCATTGGCTCCCTCACCGCCATCACCCCCTAAGGGATCCAGATCCTGGGTATCAACTGAAAGCGGGACAAATCTCTTGGGGAGGAGTTAGGAGTTAGAAGCCAGAATCTAGGAGAGTACTGACTCCTGACTACTGGCTCCTAACTCCTGAATTCTTCGGAGCCCATATTGTCTCGGCTTACGTTGATGCCCGAGCCATATAGAGCCCCGCTGGTGCAACTCCACCTTGGGGCGTTGAATTAGGGGTGCCCCAACTCTGACGGAGTAGCCATTTCCCCTATAAACTACGATTAGAGTCTTCTAGCTAAATCATTATCCAGAATTTTCATCAACGATCCAGGGATACACCCCCTAGGGCCAAAGGTTTAATCAACCCACGGGATGATTTTTTAGATGGAATACTTTTACCCCCCACAACAATTTTGGGTATTGAGCGCGTGAATACGATTCCCCCCCTGGACCTCACTGAACAGTACCGCACAATTCAACCGGAGGTGGAGGCTGCCGTGACTGCTGTTCTGGCCTCTGGGCGTTATATCAACGGTCCTGTTGTGGAGGAATTCTCCCGTGCCTTCGGAGATTACATTGGCACGGCGGAATGTGTGGCTTGCAATTCCGGCACTGATGCCCTGTACCTAGCCCTGCGGGCCTTAGACATTGGCCCAGGCGATGAGGTCATTACCTCCCCCTTCACCTTTATCGCCACAACGGAGGTGGTGAGTGCCCTGGGAGCGGTGCCGGTCTTTATCGATATTGAGCTGGACAGCTTCAATCTGGATCCAGATCAGCTAGAAGCCGCTATTACGCCCCGCACCAAGGCCATCATGCCCGTCCATCTCTTTGGCCGTCCAGTAGATATGGACCGGGTGATGGCCATTGCCGAGCGCCATAATTTAGCGGTGATTGAAGACTGTGCCCAGGCCGCCGGGGCCGAATGGGGCGATCGCAAGGTGGGGGCCATCGGCCATATCGGTTGCTTCAGCTTTTTCCCGACCAAAAATTTGGGGGGCTGCGGTGACGGCGGAGCCCTGACCACCAACGATCCCCAGGTGGCGGAGACGGTGCGGATGCTGCGGGAGCACGGCAGCCGGGTACGCTACTACCACGAAGCCATTGGGGTCAATAGCCGCTTAGATGCCCTACAAGCAGCTATTTTGCAGATCAAGCTGCGCCACTTGGAGGATTGGAATGCCGCCCGTCAAAGGGTGGCAGAGCGCTATCAGAATCTCTTGGCCCCCATCCCCGGTGTGGTTGTTCCCCCAGCCCCCGTGGGAGGACGTAGTGTGTGGAACCAGTACACTGTGCGCCTAGAGGCGGCGGCAACCGCAGGGGGAGAATGGCGCGATCGCGTCCGCCAGCACCTTGCCGATCAAGGCGTGAGTTCCATGATCTACTACCCCTTGCCCCTCCATCACCAACCCGTCTATGCCAATCTGGGCTATGGCCCCGGCAGTTTTCCTAAGTCAGAACTCGCAGCCCAGCAGGTTTTAGCCCTGCCCATGTATCCCGAACTAACCGCCGCCGCCCAGGAACGGGTGGTATATGCCCTCAAAGATGCCCTAGCCTAGTGTTCTGTCAGGAAAAGGGCGAACAGCCGTTCGCCCCTACTAACCACCCAATAGATAGGGATGGCATCACTGGCTCGTTGCGGGAACGGGTTCGTAGTCGTAGCCGAAGCCAGAGCGATTACCGGGGACAATGGTCACGACTTGGGCCGCTTGATTGCGATCCCCTGAGGGCAAAAACCGTACCGGATCCGTGGCTCCCTCGGCTTGGAAATTGGCGCTGGTCAATGCCTGCTGAAGGCTCTCGCGGGTGGGGTTGGGCGCTGTTTGGAGGGCGGCAATGAAGGCCGCGATCGCATCGTAGGTGGTGGCAGTGCGCCAGTTAACATCACCGCCCCAGAGGCTACGGGATGCCTGGGCAAAGGGGGACTGGCTGTGGGCCAAAATATGCCAAGGAATCGCCACCACCATCCCCACCGCATTAGCCTGCCCCTGTTCCAAGATGCGGGGATTGTAGAGACTGTCGCCGCCTAGGAGTATCAACCGCCCCTGATTGGCCTGAATAATAGCCACTGCTTGGTCCAAGGTACCCGTATTCGTCGCCAGCATCAGCACCGCTGCCCCCCGGTCAATGGCCTGAGTCACCGCCTCGGTAGCGTTGAAACTGCTATTGGCCACATCAAACTCACTCACTACCGCTCCACCATCACTAAAGGTGGCCGTGGTGAACTCATTCTTGAGGGACACGCTGTAATTGCTCTCCCCGTTGTAAAACACTGCGGCCTGATTTTCCCCCAGATCATTAAGCATGTAGCGGGTCAAAGCTGCTGCTGTAAAACGATCACTGGGGGTCGTCCGCAGTAGGTAGGGACTGCGACCCGAGAGCTCCAGGGAGGTACTGGTGGGGGAAATTAAGGGCAGTTGGGCCTGACTATAGCTGGGCTCCGCCGCTAGGGTGACGCCGCTACTAAAGTGGCCTATGACCCCTAGCACCTCTGAGTCAGCGCCCAAGGCGGCAGCAACCGCTTGGGCAATGTCCGGGTCATCGCCATCGTCGGCGATCACTAGCTTCAGCGGGATGCCTTGAATGCCCCCGGCCTGGTTGATCTCATCCTGGGCCTGGGCCGCCCCCCGCAGGATCTCTTGGGCCGGGTCTAGCGCGGGGCTGATCGGAGCTGCCACCGCTAGGGTGTAGGCCCGTTGATTTCCAATGCGGGCGTTATTCAGATAGATCAACGTTTCAGGATCATTGCGATTTTCCCCGAGGGCTGCTTCTAGGGCAGTGACGGCGCTGGCGTAGTCTCCCTGACCATAGGCGGTAATTCCCGCCACTTTAGCGGCAGAGGGATTGGGCACCAAACTACGCTCCCCTCGACTCAAGCGAGACCCTTGTCCATCCGCTGGGTTGGAGCCATTGCCAGCGGTGGGGGTACCGCCCCCGAAATACCCACGAATGGAATCCCGCATCCAGTAAGCCCCTCCGGCGAGGAGCCCCACGGTAACAAGGAGGGAAACGCCTAAAACGAGGACTTCTTTGCCGCCCGAGGGTGACCTCGCCATACTCACACCTGCTCTATAACGAAAAGGAATGCTGGGATAGAAGGCCATGATGGCTCTCGGCCTTGGGGTGTCTCCTGGTCCGGGTACCGCTCATGGAACGGGGGCATAGTCATAGCCATACCCAGAACGACTACCAGGGACAATTTCTACCAGTTGAGCCGCTTGGTTGCGATCGCCGGAGGGCAAAAACCGTACTGGATCCGTGGCTCCCTCGGCTTGGAAATTGGCGCTGGTCAATGCCTGGTGAAGGCTCTCGCGGGTGGGGTTGGGCGCTGTTTGGAGGGCGGCAATGAAGGCCGCGATCGCATCGTAGGTGGTGGCAGTGCGCCAGTTCACATCACCGCCCCACAGGCTACGGGATGCCTGGGCAAAAGGGGATTGGCCATGGGCCAAAATATGCCAAGGCATCGCCACCACCATCCCCGCCGCATTGGCCTGTCCCTGCTCCAGAATGCGGGGATTGTAAAGACCATCGCCCCCTAGGAGAGTCAGCCGCCCCTGATTGGCCTGAATCACTGCGATCGCTTGGGCCAAGCTTCCCGTATTTGCCGCCAGCATCAGCACCTCTGCCCCCTGATCCAGCGCCTGGGTCACTGCTTGGGATGCATTGAAGTCCCCTGCCTCGAAGTCGAATTCCCCTACTACAGCGCCCCCATCGCTGAAGGCAGTGGTCATGAATTCGTCCTTGAGGGAGACACTATAGTCACTCGCCCCGCTGTAAAACACCGCCACTCGGGTCTGGCCTAAATCATTCAACATATAGCGGGTGAGGGCCGTCGCCGTAAAGCGATCGCTGGGGGTGGTGCGAAACAGATAGGGACTGCGGCCCGAAAGCTCCAGGGAGGTACTGGTGGGGGAAATCAACGGTAATTGGGCCTGACGATAGTTGGGCTCCGCTGCCAGGGTAACACCGCTGCTAAAGTGGCCCACCACCCCCAGCACCTCTGGGTCAGCGGCCAAGGTGGTAGCAACCGCTTGGGCGGTGTCCGGGTCGTCGCCATCATCGGCAATCACCAGCCGGAGAGGAATCCCGCCAATTCCCCCAGTTTGATTGATCTCATCCTGGGCCTGGGCGACCCCCCGTAGTATTTCCTGGGCTGGATCTAGGGCGTTGCTGATGGGTACTACTACCGCTAGCGTATAGGCGGTTTGGGTCTCAATGCGGGCGTTATTCAGGTAAATTAATGCCTCGGGATCATTGCGATTTTCCTGGAGAGCGGCCTCAAAGGAGGCTACTGCCCCGGCGTAGTCTCCCTGACCATAGGCATTCACGCCAGCAGTTTTAGCGGCAGAGGCGTTGGGTACCAAACTACGCTCCCCTCGACTAATCCCCCCTCCCTGACCTGCACGCCCTGTCTGATCGGCGGCATTGGGTGCTCCGGGAACTGCCCTGTTTCCCCCCAAAATGCCGCTGATGGTGTCTCGCATAAAATAGGTTCCGGCCCCTAGAATCCCCGCCGTGACCACCAGGGACACAGTGAGCACTAGAATTTCCTTACCTCCAGAGGGCGATCGTGACATAACCTGTGGATTCCGTAACGGCTGTGTTTCTCCCGGTCTAGGTGGGACTTTAAGACTACCGCAAAGACTAGCGCAGGGCTTACAGGTCGCAGGCCACCTTGGCCCAGACCAATCACAACAATATTTTGTGATTTTGTGCCATTGTCGCATCTGCGACGGCCCCTTTGGGCCGGTCCCTGACCATCGCGAATGGATCAACTCCAGCGACGATGCGCCCTGCCCCTGCGGCAGTACTCAAGTCGAGGATGATTGAACCGTGCCCTACTAACGCCCCGGCAGTTGCACTACCGCCAGACGAGAGGAGGCGAGACGGTCCATCCAATAGGCTAGAAAAGCTTGGTTTGACCCCTGCTCCGCCGGATCCGTCGTCGTGGCAGCATGGGGTAACAGACCTTGGAGTGCCGCAGAGGTGACACAAAACATGGACTTTTGGAAACTCTGGCAGATCTGCACCCGCACATCGTCCTCCCCCCGCAACCCCTGACGATAGTAGTCGTGCAGGTAGTCCGGCAAAAAGTGGCGCATATCCTGCATCAACAGCGTGGGGGGAATTCCTGAGCCACCGATCGGCACCGGATCCGCATAGAGGGCTCCGTATTCAAAACGGCTCTGCTCCGGTGAAATCTGGAGAGCTTGGGCATTGTAGGAAACAGTCCCCAAGAAAGGCGTACCTCGGAAAAAAACCGCCTCCACATAGGGGATAGCGGTATCCGCCAGGAAGGTCAGCCCCGTCGATGCGGGAATTAGCTCATAGCGATCGCCGCGAATGGTCACCGCAAAGGTAATGGGCTGAGCCGCCGCCGCCACCAGCGCCCCCTTAACGTGGGCGACGACAGCGGGGATGGAGGTAATCTCCCCAGCATCGTAGCGGTCCGACAGGGTGAGAAACATCTCACTCATCACCGTCCAAAACTGCCCTAGCCCCGTGTAATAGGCCGCCAGCCGCACCTGCTCCGGCAAAAACTCTGGAAACAGGCGATGGAGCCCCTGCATCATCGGATTGCCACGAATTTTGGCTTGGATAGCTGCCTCGCAGACCGGCAAAAATTCTGGACTCCCCAGGTAATCATCTAGCCCCCCGCCACCATGCCACAGCATGGCTCGCATACAGTATTCGGCATATTCGTAGTTGATGCGGTCATGCCACCAGTGACGCAGTAGTTTTCCCAGCGTTATCTCCCCATTGAAGTACTTAAAAAAGGGAAACAGCACTAAAAACTGATCCGTGGCCACATAGTTCAGATTACGGGCATAGGCATCCAGCACCACCCCATAACTTTTGAGAATTCCCACCACCTCCATCAGATTAGTGGGGGTATCGGGCAGCAGCGCCTCTCCCGCCAACAGGCGATCAATATAGGCTTGCAGGGGATGGGCCTGGGGATCGGATTTCGAGAGGGTATAGGTCATAGCTGGGGAGAGGCGTTAGCGTCAGCGGGAAGGGCGGACTGGGGAAAAGCAACCTGGGCAATCGCAGTATCCGCGACGGGCCAGAGGGCCAGGGTGGTGCTTTCGCTCCAGCGAGAGAGCCAGTTGGGTTGGAGCCCCAGAACCACAATGGCCAGAGCCAAGACCAGCGCCGGTAGGCGATCGCTCCAGGTAACACGTGGCAGCAGAGGATCCAACACCACTGCATCCGTGGGCAGGGTCACCGCTAGGCGACCAAAGAAGACCCGGTTCACCAGCAGCAAAAAATACACCGCCGTTAGGCCCGACCCAATCATGGACAGCAGAGTCTGGATGGGAAAGGCCAAAAAGCTGCCCCGAAACACCACGAATTCGGAAATAAAGCCCACCATGCCAGGGATGCCGGCGCTGGCCATCACCCCCAGGATCATGAGGCTACCAATGATGGGAAAGCCCCGTTCTGGATTCAGCAGCCCCCGCAGCACCGTCAGGTCGCGGGTACCCGTCTTGGTGTACACCACCCCCACCAGCAAAAACAGTAGCCCGGAAATAAGGCCATGGCTGACCATTTGCATCACCGTCCCCAAAATGCTGAGGGGAGTGGCCGCCGCCGCCGCCAGCAGTACATAGCCCATATGGCCGATGGAGCTGTAGGCCACCATCTTTTTCATGTCCGTTTGGGCGATGGCTGCCAGGGAGCCGTAGAGCACACTCACTACCGCCCAGCCCGCCAACCACGGGGCCAAAATCGCCCAGGCATCGGGGAATAGTTGCAGCCCAAACCGCAGTAAGCCGTAGGTGCCCAGCTTTAACAGCACCCCCGCCAACAAGACGGAGATGGGGGTGGATGCCTCCACGTGGGCATCGGGGAGCCAGGTGTGAAAGGGAAACAGGGGAATTTTGATGCCAAAGCCTATCAGCAACGCCCCCAGCAGTACCAACTGCTGCCCCAAGGTCAGAGTCTGGGCAATAACCGGGTCGTAGTCAAAGCTAATGCTGCCCCCCAGCCACACTAGCCCCAGAAAACTTCCCAGGATCAGCGCTCCAGAGATGGCGGTGTAAATCAAGAACTTGGTGGCGGCATAGCCCCGCCGCGCACCGCCCCAAATGGCAATCAGCAGGTACAGGGGAATCAGTTCTAGCTCAAAAAAGATAAAGAACAGCAGTAGGTTTTGGGCCACAAAGGCTCCGGCTACGGCGGCGCTGATCACTAGAATCAGCGGGAAGTAAAGCCGGGGTCGCAGAATGGACGCTGGGGTGGCATAAACTGCGATCGCACCCAGCAGGCTATTGATCACCACGAGGGGCAAACTCAGGCCATCCAGCCCTAATCGATAGGTCAGCCCCAGCGCCTCCACCCAGGGTAATGCTTCCGTAAACTGCATCCCCCCATGCTGGATATCAAACTGGCTCACCACCACCAGCGCCCACACCAGAGTTATGCCCTGGATGGCCAGAGCCACCTGACGGGCACGGTGACCCGACCAGGGTTGGGGCCAGAGGCTCATGGCCAAGGCTCCCATCAGCGGTATCAAAATCAGGGTACTGAGCATGGATCACCACATCGTCCAAGTCATCAACAGCCCCAACAGACTCACCCCCACCACAATGGTGAAAAGATAGCCCTGGGACTGGCCAGAAATACTGTACTTCAGCCCCTCTCCACTCAAGAGGGAAACGAAGCCCACCGCATTCACCAAGCCATCCACCACATAGCGATCAAACCAGTCGCTGGCACGGGCCAATTGGGCCACCAGCCCTACCACCGTCATCCGGTACAGCCGCTCCGTGTAGAAGTCATAGGCCAGCAAATCCTGGGCAATGCGTAGGGACCGCTGGCGCGATCGCGTCAGGGTTTTACTCAGGGGCACCGTCGCCCCAAGGGTTACCCCAGCAAAGCCCGAGAGAATGAGCAAGGCCAAGGCGGGCTGGTTGACATACTGCCAGGGCGGCAAAAGATAGAGCCGTTGCATCACCAAGGGCACCAATAGGGTAAAGACCGTCAAAAACACCATCGGCACCGCCATTGGCCAAGGCACCTCCGGAGCCCGCCGGGTTTTGGCCTGGGCTGGTCCCAGAAACACCAAGCGAAACACGCGAGTTAGATTCAGGGCCGTCAAGAGGTTCACCAGCAAAAACACCACCACCAATTCCGGATGTTCCTGCCAGAGAAAATCAATTCCTAGACGATAGCCCCAGAAGCAACCTAGGGGCAGCAATCCCACCATGCCCAGCGCCCCCACCCCATAGGCTAGGGTTGTCGCTGGCATTTTGGCCCCCAACCCCCCCAACTCTGTGATGTCTTGACAGGTCGTGGTCAAGATCACCGATCCTCCTGCCATAAATAACAGGGCCTTTGCGATCGCGTGGGTCAGCAATACCATTAGCGCCACCCCCGGCCACTCCGTCCCCACCGCAATAAAGACCAATCCCAGATAGGCACTGGTGGAATAGGACAGCGTACGCTTAATGTCGATTTGAGCAATGGCCACCAAGGACGCCCCCACCGCCGTTATTGTCCCGATTGCCACCAGGGTTGACAGCGCCACCGGCGACAGCACCACGACCGGTTGCAGACGAATCAGCACATAGGCTCCACAGGTGACCACCACCGAGTTCCGCAGAATGGACGCCGGGTTTGGTCCCTCCATCGACTCATCCAACCACAGGTGCAGCGGAAACTGGGCACATTTACCGGTCGGTCCCGCAATCAGGGCCAGCCCCAGCAGCGTTGCAGCATAGGGCGTCAACTCCGCCGTCTTCACCCATTCATAGAGATCATCAAAATCCAGGCTGCCAGCCCAGGTGGATAAAGCAATCACCCCCATCAGCAGCAGCACATCCCCCACCCGCTTAGTCAAAAAGGCATCCCGCGCCGCCGTCACCACCAGAGGCTGGGCATACCAAAACCCCACCAATAAATAAGTAGATAGGGTCAGCACCTCCAACAGGGAATAGGCCAAGAACAAGGAACTGCTCAGCACCACACCACTCATCGCCGCCTCAAACATCCCCATCAGGGCAAAAAACCGAGCCAAGGCCCATTCTTTCTCCATATACCCCAAGGCAAAGACCTGGGCCAATAGGCTCAGACCCGCAATCAACTGCACTGCCCCCAGGTTCATCACTGACAGATCAAAGGACAGACTCAGGGTTAAATCATGGGTCTCAAACCACACCACAGACACCGTCTGTGTTCCTTGGTTCCAGATCCCCTGAAACAGCAGTGCCCCGTGGACAAAGGCCATCAAGGTCATGGCAATGTTGATATAGGCCGCCGGACGTGGTCCCGTGCGACGGATCAACCCCGTAGCCCAGGGCAGGGTTGCGATTGCCCCCAAAATTCCATAGAGGGGCACCCACCAACAGGTATCAAGGAAAAATTGCGTCATCACCTATGCGCTAATTGTGGGGAGCAAACTTCAAGGCGATGACCACACCACTTAGGGAACTGCCATCGCCTCAGTCCTAGCCATGGGTTACGGAATGGACTCCATGGCGGCTAGAACAGTGGCGGTTAAGGAATGGCTCGGATGCCTCAAACGCTCATTGCAACAGAGCAATACCCATTCCAGACCCCAGGTGGCCAGAATAGGTTGAATAGTAGCCATTTTACCCGATTGCTTACCCCTCCCGCCGTGGTGGACAGGGGATCGATCCCCACAATTCCCTATGGTTTCAATTACCGCCCCCAAAGTCGATCCCTCGGCTTGAACCCCAGAGATTGTGTCAGGAGATAAATTATCCATACCATTCTTTCATTAGTTTTAATAATATTTAACATTAGAGACAATCATTGAGGCTTATATTGCCAACGTGTCACCACCCTCCTATGCTTGACTTACATTGGAGTTTATTTGGGTTCATCCCTGCCGTTACAGAGAGAAATTGGCCATTTCAGACCCGCTCTGGGCCAGTTTTCAACTCAATTTCTGAGTTTGGTTAAGGACTCAAAAATGGATTTTCAACGGGGATGTTTCATCAGCTTTAGCAGAGGGAGATTACGACGATGCCAATTGCGGTTGGAATGATTGAGACGAAGGGTTTTCCTGCGGTGGTGGAAGCGGCTGATGCCATGGTAAAGGCAGCCCGCGTCACCCTAGTGGGTTATGAAAAAATTGGCAGTGGGCGCGTTACGGTGATTGTGCGTGGTGATGTCTCTGAGGTGCAAGCCTCTGTCGCAGCGGGCGTTGAATGTGCCAAGCGGGTCAACGGTGGTGAAATCCTCTCCACCCATATCATTGCCCGTCCCCACGAAAACCTGGAGTTTGTCCTTCCCATTCGCTATACAGAGGCCGTCGAGCAATTTCGGACTTAGAACAGCTAGGGACATGGCCCTCTGAAGATCCCATGGAGAGCAATTCTCCGCAGAAGTGATCCATACTTCTGCGGTAGAATGATGGCTTTTCTAATGGTTTGTTCTCCAAGGTTTTTGTCGGCTGATCACAGCGGCGGTTGGACTGAGGTCGCGGCAGTCCAGGACTGACCCGTCAGGGGCGTCGCGATACTTGGGGTAGAGACAGTGACAGGTAGCAGGCGTTATTTAGGAAATATTTGACATGGCAATTGCAGTTGGAATGATTGAAACCCTAGGCTTCCCAGCCGTGGTAGAAGCAGCGGATGCAATGGTGAAGGCGGCTCGGGTTACTCTGGTCGGCTATGAAAAAATTGGTAGCGGGCGCGTCACGGTGATCGTGCGCGGCGACGTGTCTGAGGTCCAAGCCTCTGTCGCAGCGGGCGTAGAGAATGTGAAGCGGGTCAACGGTGGTCAAGTCCTCTCCACCCATATCATTGCCCGTCCTCACGAGAACCTGGAGTTTGTGCTCCCCATTCGCTACACCGAAGCCGTCGAGCAGTTTCGTGAAAGTGTCAGCGGTATTCGCCCCTACGGTCGGTAGGTAGAGCGTAATGCTATTGGCTAAAGTTCGCGGCACGGTTGTCAGCACTTGCAAGGAACCGAACCTGAATGGCGTCAAGTTTTTGCTGGTGCAACTCCTAAATGATATGGGGGAACTCCTCCCCGACTATGAAGTAGCTGCCGATGTGGTAGGCGCGGGCGTCGGGGAATGGGTGCTCATTACCCGAGGGAGTGGAGCCCGTCAGCACGACGGGTATCAAGCGCGTCCAGTGGATACGACGGTGATTGCGATTGTGGACACAGTTTCCTTGGATTCTGGAGCCCTATACAACAAGCGTGAGGACTGGAGCTAGGCCCTAGAGCTAGGGCTTTAGGGCCAAAGAATAACTTCTGTTCCTCTGGGGTTGGGTAAGCCGCTCCTGTGGACTATGGGGTTGCTAGATCAGCGCGGACTGCGATGGTCAGAGACCAGCCCCAAGGGGCTATCGCGATAGGGCTAAAACGTACATTGGGAGGGTTTGGGTTATATGGGGCTCCACGGTGCAGTCGCTCCGCCACCCCGTGGTCAAAAAGGTGTGGCGGCCCCTAAGGTGGATGCCAGTGCCAAGGTGCATCCCTTTTCGCAGCTCACAGGAGATGTGAATATTGGCCCTCAGGTCACAGTCGCACCAGGGGTTTCAGTGCAGGCGGAAGCCGAATCCTCCTGTCTTATCGGTGCAGGTACCCAGCTTGAAGCTGGGGTCACGATCCAGGGACTGGCAGCGGGTCGGGTGTTGGGAGATGATGATCAGCCCTACTCCATCTGGATTGGCTCTCAGGTTTGGTTAGCCCATAAAGCAGTTGTCCATGGCCCCGCCTACGTGGGGGATGACTGCTTTGTGGGTTTCCACTCGACTATTTTTAGTGCCCGCATTGGTCCGGGTTGCGTGGTGATGATGCACGCCCTCATCCAGGACGTAGAGATTCCGGCAGGCAAGTTTGTGCCCTCGGGGTCGGTGATTAACCAGCAGTCCCAGGCTGATGCCCTCGCCGATGTGCAGCCGGAGGATTGGGCCTTGGTGCAGGAAATCACCCACACCTTTCTAGGCAGTGCGGACATCGGGACTACGGGATCCGCTCCGGTTCCGCCCCCCAACTTTAGTTCTTCTCCATCAGTTCACAGCCACAGCAGTCAAGACAACGGATCTAGGACCATGCAACCTCAAAGATTGACCTCTGACATCGTGCAACAGGTACGGCAATTGCTCAGCCAAGGCTATCGTATTGGTACTGAACATGCCGATACCCGTCGTTTCCGCAGCAATGTCTGGCAGACCTGTTCTCCTCTCCAGTCAACCCGAGAACCGGAGGTGTTGGCGGCATTGGAGGGATGTCTAGAGGAGCACACAGGGGAATATGTACGAATGTTTGGCATTGATCCCGTGGCGAAGCGCCGGGTGGCGACGCTTACCATTCAGCGCCCTGATGGTAAGCCCGTGACCGTCTCTAAAACTGCGACTGTAGCCGCCTCTAGCCCCACCAGCAGCTACAGCCACTACAGCGCCAGTCCCGGCAGCAGCCATCTTTCTGCGGAGGCGCTTCAGCAGGTGCGGAGTTTTCTCCAGCAGGGTTATGGTGTCGGCACCGAACATGCTGATACCCGTCGTTTTCGCAGCAATGTTTGGCAGACCTGTACCCCCATCGCGGCTACCCGAGAGGCGGAGGTAATCAGCGCCTTGGAAGCCTGTATGCGAGATCATGCGGGGGAATATGTGCGCCTCTATGGCATTGACCCTGCGGCTAAGAAGCGGTTGGCTCCCATGACTATTCAACGGCCTAATGACAAGCCCATGGCCGCTGGTTCTGGTGCAGTGGGTCGCAGCGCTGCGGCGGCTGGTGGTGGCTATGGCAGCTTCAGCAGCGGTGGTCTCTCTCAGGAGATGGTGCAGCAGATTCGGAGCATCGTGAGCCAAGGTCATCGCATTGGCGCGGAACATGCGGATGCTCGCCGATTCCGTAGCAATGTGTGGCAGACCTGTGCCCCCATTGAAGCTACTCAGGAGGGGGCTGCGATCGCGGCAGTAGAACAGTGTATCCGCTCCCACCCCGGCGAATATGTTCGGATCTATGGCATTGACCCTGTCGCCAAACAGCGCCATAACCCCATTACGGTGCAGCGACCCGACGGTAAACCCGCAGCGGCGTCAGCCCCATCGGTCCCCATTAACGCCGGCTACCAAAATGGGAATGCCCGTAACAGCTCCTACCCTTCTCAGAATGGGGCTGCTGGTCCCCTAGGGGGCGAGGTCGTGCAACAGGTGCAACACTTGGTCGGGCAAGGCTATCGCATCAGCCTAGAACATGCCGATGTGCGCCGCTATCGCAGCGGGGCGTGGCAGAACGGTGGGGTGATTGAAGGGCGCGGCGCGGCAGAGGTGCTGGCGGCCCTAGAGCGTAGTCTGGGGGCGCATCATGGTGAATATGTGCGCCTTATCGGCATCGATCCCCAGGCTAAACGTCGAGTTCTAGAGACGACGATTCAACGGCCCTAGGGGCTGCATTGTCCCTTTTCTATGAATCCAAATAGGCTCGGCCCAGAAACGGCTTCAGTCTATGTGGCTGGAGATGTGCAGATTGCGGCGGATGTTGCGATCGCACCCGGTGCGGTATTGCAAGCCGCCCCCGGTAGTCAGGTCGTGATTGCCACCGGGGTCTGCTTAGGCGCAGCGGTGGTGATCCAGGCGCGAGGTGGAGCCCTGTCCCTAGAGGCTGGGGTTACTGTGGGCCAGGGGGGACTCATTCTAGGGACGGGTCTTTTGGGAAAAAATGCCTGCATTGGGGCAGACAGTACCCTGATCAATCCCCAGATTGCTCCAGAGCAGATGGTGCCGGCACGATCTCTCCTGGGGGATCCCAGCCCTCCCCAGATCTGTTCCGTATCCGCAACGGCTCCTGGCTCTCCCCCAGAGACTGGCGCTCTCCCAGACCAGTCTCCCCATAGCCCACCCCAGAAAGAGGGGACTGAAACCCTAGACCCTAACCGGGCTGAAAATGGAAATTTACCCCCGCCTGAGGTAGGCACTTTAGCCACCCACACCGTAGTCTACGGGCGGGAACAGGTGATGCAATTGATCCAGACCCTATTTCCCCATCGCCAATCCTTAGCCGTCCCCGAGTCGAGCGAGCACCCATAAAATCACGGCCATAGAATAAAGCGCATAGAATTATAGAGAGTATCGGATAAAGCTCTTAAGATGTAGAGGCATTCCGCCCTCTCAGTAGAGGCACGCCATGACTGCGAACCTGAACCTTTCCCCCACCCAGACCACCCGGCAGGCCGCTCCCCAGACAGCGCCTCCCCCGGCTTCTCGACGCTGGGCCAGCAAGCTCCAAGGAGCAGCTTTGGGGCTGGTGTCGGTGAAGAGCTTTCCAGCGGTGGTGGGCACAGCGGACGCCATGCTGAAGTCGGCGGACGTGATGCTGATTGGCTATGAGCGCACCGGCTCCGGGCAATGTACTGCCATTGTGCGCGGCGGGGTGGCCGATGTCCGGATGGCAGTAGAAACAGGTTCCGAAACCGCCAAGCAGTTTGGCCAATTCCTTTCCTCCTCCTTGATCCCTCGCCCCTTACCCAACCTGGAGGCAGTACTGCCGATCTGTACTCATTTGGATGAGTTAGAGCGTTTGGGTCAGGGTCGCATGGGCAATCAAGCCCTAGGTCTAGTAGAAACCCGAGGCTTCCCTGCCATGGTAGGGGCCGCAGACGCCATGACCAAGGCGGCGGAAGTTCAGGTTGTGGCCCACCAGACCATTGGCTCCGGCCTCTGTACGGTCATTATTCGCGGCTCTCTGTCCAATGTTGCGATCGCAGTGGAAGCGGGAATGCATGAGGCAGAGCGTATTGGTGAACTCCATGCTGTGATGGTGATTCCTCGCCCATTGGACGATTTGGAGCGGTCTCTGCCCCTAGTGGAGATGGACGCCGAGCCCTCCCCCATGCTCCTTCCCTTGAAACTAGAGGAAAAACCCAAGGAACTGGTGTCCGTCGCCGTTGCAACAAAGACAGAAACAGCAACGGAATCTGCCCAAGCCCTAGCCCTGCCGGAAGTCCAGAGCACCCCTCTGCCAGATCTGCCAACAATGCCAGACCGCCAAGCCGCTCCCTACACCGAACCGCTAACAGAAGCCAATCTGGATTAGCGTATTCCAGCTAAATACTTTTCCAGCTACCCTTGAGCCCCTGAAAACACAAGGGTTTTACCCCATCAGCTATTGGGATCATATGGATCATATAGCGATTCTGCATGAGCTTTGAGTGAGCCTCTTCGTGGGTGCCGCGAAGGTCCTCAGAAATCAAATAGGATTACTATGGCGGGGCAGCGATTGGGAAAATAACGGGCAAGTGCGAAAGGCCATCTCGCTCTAGTGTATCGTCAAGTTTAGACCATCAGCCCCCAGAACCGAGAGGGGAAACGGGATCATGCTAGCAGCCTGCGTATTTGCCACCATCTTATGCGGCTTTTTCGGCATCATTTTCAAGCAAAACCTGCTCATGAAAATCATCGCCATGGATGTCATGAGCACTGGAGTGATCGCCTATTATGTCCTGATTGCATCGCGGGGCGGATTGTTTACTCCCATTCTGAGCCAGGGTCGTCCAGTAGCCTATGCAGACCCTGTTCCCCAAGCCGTTATTCTGACCGCCATTGTAATTGGCTTTTCTATCCAAGCTCTGATGCTGGTTGGGGTGATGAAACTCGCCCACGATAATCCCACCCTAGAAACCCACGAGATCGAAAAACGTAATACCCCATGAACACCCTGACGATCGCCTGGATTGCCTTGCCCTTGTTCGTGGGATTCGTGATTTATTTAGTCCCCCGGCTAGATCGCCATTTGGCCCTAGGGGTGGCCCTGATATCCATCGCCTACGCCCTCCAGCTTTTCCCATCAGGCTTTGCCCTAGACAACCCAACCGCTACTCCCCTGACGCTGAATTTGCTCGACAACTTCGGCATCACCCTAGTGCTCGACGCCTTGAGTGGCTATTTCATTTTGACCAATGCCCTAGTGACAGCCGCGATCATTCTCTACTGTTGGCATAGCAACAAAACTGCATTTTTCTACACTCAAGTCATTATTCTTTTTGGCAGTGTTAACGCCGCCTTTGTCTGCGCCGATTTCATTAGCCTCTACGTGGCATTGGAAGTAATCAGCATCGCCACCTTTCTACTGATTGCCTATCCCCGCACCGACCGCTCCATCTGGGTAGCCCTGCGCTACCTCTTTGTCAGCAACACCGCCATGCTGTTCTACCTCATCGGCGCAGCCTTGGTCTATCAAACCCACCAGTCCTTTGCCTACAGCGGCCTACGGGGAGCCCCACCGGAAGCACTAGCCTTTATCTGTCTAGGTCTTCTGGCCAAGGGAGGTATCTTTGTCTCCGGACTGTGGCTACCCCTGACCCATTCTGAATCCGAAACTCCTGTCTCAGCACTCCTATCGGGGTCGGTGGTCAAGGCCGGTGTGTTTCCCCTCGTGCGCTGTGCCCTGATGCTGCCAGAAATTGACCCCATTGTCCGTCTCTTTGGTGTCAGCACCGCCCTATTGGGAGTAGGGTATGCCGTGTTTGAAAAAGATACCAAGCGTATTCTCGCCTTCCATACCGTGTCCCAATTGGGCTTTATTCTTGCGGCTCCCGAGGTTGGGGGCTTCTATGCCCTCGCCCATGGCCTAGTAAAATCGGCCCTGTTTCTGATTGTGGGCATTTTACCCAGTCGTAACCTCAAGGATCTGCGTCAGATGTCGATGGCCACCCCTCTTTGGATTGCCCTAGTGGTTGCCAGTTTTTCCATCTCTGGATTCCCCCTTTTATCGGGTTTTGGGGCGAAGGTCTTGACCATGAAAAATCTCGCCCCTTGGCAGATTATAGGCATGAATTTGGCAGCCTTCGGCACAGCTATTTCCTTTGCCAAATTCATCTTTCTACCCCATCAAAAACAGACGGGAAATAGCTCCATTCAACCTGGATTTTGGCCCGCAATCATCTTACTTTTAGGTGGGCTAGTGCTGGCCAATGTAGTCTATTACGAAGCCTATACTTTATGGAATATCTTGAAACCCCTCATCACCATTGGACTGGGCTGGATAGCCTATCTTTTGATTATCCAAGGATTAGCGATCAAGCTATCCCGTACAGCAGAACAATTTGAGCATTTAATTGGAGGCATGAGTCTGGTGTTGCTAGTGCTCTTGGGGGTGACCTTGAAATGGTTAGACATTTAATTTTACGGCTGACCCTCTGGTTTCTGTTGACAGCCAGCTTGAGCCCAGCAAATATTCTAATTGGCATCACGATTGCCCTGCTATTACCACGCAACTCCCCTCATCTCGACCGCCGTCGAGAATGGCTGAGGGTACTGGGAAAAATTTTTGTGGCCATCCCCACCGCCTACTTTGAAGCCTTTCAGATCATCCTCTGCCCCCATCGCCGGGAAGATGTGGTCATGGAGCGGGTCCAGCCCCGGCGATCGCCCCAACTAATCTTTCTCGATATCTTTTTGATCACCTTTACCCCCAAAACTGTGGTGTTGAAGTACCACGAGGCAGGCTGGTACGAGGTCCATCGAGTGCGGCGGGGGCAAGAGCTATGACGATAGTCCTAATGGTGATGGTGGTGGCCCTGTTGATTCCCCTCTACGAGGCTTGGCAAGATGAGAACATCTGGCAAACAATGTTGGCTTTTGCCAGCATCGCGACCAAGACCTCAATCATGATCTTGGTGGTGGCAGTGCTGCGGGATGATTGGATGATCGGTGTGGTCGGGGTGATCATCCTAAGCGTAGGCAATGCGGGGCTGATGCTATTGGCCCATATTTTGAAGCGGCTGAGTGATGTGTAGGGGAGTGGGGTGATGGGGTATTGGGGTATTGGGGTATTGGGGTATTGGGGTATTGGGGTATTGGGGTGATGGGGTATTGGGGTGATGGGGTATTGGGGTGATGGGGTATTGGGGTGATGGGGTATTGGGGTATTGGGGTGATGGGGTGATGGGGTAAATCCCGTAGGGGCGGGTTTAGCTCGTGTCTACTGGGAAATCCCAAATGGGAGGCTCAAAACCCGCCCTACCCAGTGCCGGGTGACCGATGTTGGTGTGGTGGGGTAGGGGCGAGCGGCGCTCGCCCTGTCAGGGGGTAGGCAATAGGGATATTGGGGTAGATCCCGTAGGGGCAATCCCTTGCCTGTCCTGTTCACGTAGCGGCTCCTCCGGAGCAACGGAGTCGTATAGCCCTTCGGGCAATAGCCTCCGGCATGGCTACGCTAGGGCGGAGCCTGCCCAGAGGGCATAGGATGGTTGCCCTTATGCCGGGTGACACGGTGTATAGCCTAACGGCATTCAAAAAAGGCGTTGGCGAAGCCACTCCCTGGGAGTTAGCCTGCCCGTTGGCGAGGAGCCTGCCTTTGGCATAGGGCTTAGGGATAGGGGCGCGGAAACCGCGCCCAATGCAGGATTTCCCGGTGGGTGGGTGACCGATATTGGTGAAGGGGATGGGTGGATTCCGTAGGGGCGCGAGGTCTCGCGCCCAATGCAGGAGGGGACAGGTGAAGGGTTCTAGGAATTTTGAATAGGGATTTATGCAGAATTTAATCAATGTCCTCAGCTATGGCTGCATTGTCGTTGGGCTGGTCTTTTGGTTCTGGGGAACCTGGCCTCTCATCGGTGAGCGGTCAGTATTGTTCAAACTCCACAGCCTTTCGGTGGCAGATACTCTGGGCTCCATTAGCATTGTCGTCGGGCTGCTGCTGCAAATCCCTAGGGAATGGCCGTTGCTTATCCTAGCCATCCTTTCCCTGGCAATTTGGAACACGATGTTGGGCTATGTACTAGCCTATTGCTCTAGCGATCGCACCCAACCGGGAGATCCACGATGACCGATATCGCACTCACCGCCATCGTCGTTCTATTGCCTGTAGCCGCCTTCTTGCTAGTGTTCGAGGTGAATCCTTACCATGCCCTGGTAATTCGGGGCATTTTGGGGGCGGTGGCAGCACTGGTCTATACCGTTCTGGGGGCAGCGGATGTGGCTCTGACCGAAGCCCTCGTAGGCACGATGCTGGCGGTGACCCTCTATGCGGTGGCGGTGCGCTCCTCCATGGTGTTGCGCCTGGGGATCTGGGTGGAGGCGGCGGAAACCGAGGGAGAAACGGGACTGGGGCTACAACTGGTAACGGACCTCCGCGCCCTGTGCAGCCAGTACCACCTCCGGCTAGAGCAAGTGCCCTATCCTACACAGCAGGCGTTGCAGCAGGCCCTAATGGAGAAGGAAATCCATGCCATTTGTCTGCTAGAGGGGGTTCTTTCGGAGGCCGAGATGGAACCGGCATCTAACCCTTCTCTGGTATCCATCCATCCTCAGCAGATCGGAACCTACCACATCATCACCCGGCTCCAGCGACTTTACGACATCATGCACGGGGGCTTGGCTACCCCTGAGATCCGCTTGACCTACACCCCTGCACCGGATACACCGGAGGCGATACCTGCCTTAATCGGTGTTGCTACCCCTGAGGAGAAGCCCCTATGAAATGGCTCTATTTGGCAGCGGGACTAGGACTCTACTTGGCCCTACTGTTCCTGCCTAAGGGGGCAGGGAATACCTCGGACTGGGCCATTGTTGAGGCGGTAGTGGCAGATAGTGGCGTGCCCAATGCAGTATCGGGAATCATTTTTCGCAATCGTCTTTACGACACCATTTTTGAGGTGGTGGTGTTTACCATTGCCATTATGGGGGTCCATTTTCTCTTGGCCAATGAGCGGCCCTATGCCCGTATTTATCAGTTTCCCGATCAACCCTCGATTATACTGGCGCGGCTGGGGGCGACGATTGCAGCTTTGGTGAGTATTGAACTGGCGATTCGGGGTCACCTCAGCCCTGGCGGCGGATTTGCGGCGGGGGTGGCGGGGGGGACCGCCATTGGTCTAATTGCGATTACGACCTCTGCCCAGGGAATGCAGGGAATCTATCAGCGCTGGAATGCTGCTCTATGGGAGAAGGTCTCGGTGTTGTTGTTCATCGGGCTAGCGGTGTTAACCCTGGCAGGGGTGGAACTGCCCCATGGGGAACTGGGACAATTGGTTAGTGGTGGGGTCATTCCCCTACTCAATATTCTGGTGGCGATCAAGGTAGCCCTAGGATCCTGGGCGGTAATTTTACTTTTTATCCGCTACCGGGGCTTACTGTAGCGCCTGAGCTGACCTCAAGAGATGGGTTGGGTGCGGGATTCCTCGGCCTGCCTGCACTGCTGGCTTACGATAGCGTCTGGGCTGATCTCAAGAGATGGGGCATCTGCCGCTATAACCACCTGATTTCTACCCTGTTGCTTTGCTTGGTAAAGAGCTTTATCGGCCCTTTTAATCAACGCTTCAAATTCCTCATCAACTTGTTTTAAAGCCACCCCAAAGCTGGCGGTGACTTGTTTCACCTCTGAATACTCGTAATCAGCTAACATCTGCCGTAATCGTTCCGCTGTTTCGGAGATTTCATCGATGCTGTAAGCCGTGAGAATCACCAGAAATTCTTCTCCCCCCCAGCGGGAAACTAAGTCCGTTTTCCGCAGTTCCTTTTGTAATACTTGAGCCACTCGAATTAGGACCCGATCACCGACATCATGGCCATAGGTATCATTAATTTTTTTGAAGTAGTCAATGTCTATCAACACCACCCCAACTTGTGAAGTTGGGGTGGTGATTTGGGAAAACATTGCCTCCAGAAAACGGGTTGCGGCCCGCCGATTGGCTACATTTGTGAGGTGGTCAATATCGGCCTCGGATGCCTGGATATGAGCCTGAACAAAGGATGTCTGCAAGGTGGCAACTGCCACAAAGACTGCGATATATATGGGGTGAGACATCATCATATGGAGCAGATAAGGAAATTTCCTCGCATCTATGGCCAAATCTTGCTCTTGCCAGCCAATAAGAATGCTGGGAACAGCGAGGGAAAGATATATGCAGACTGACAATAAAAATGCCTGTTGCTTCCTGATAAAGAGAAATATAAGGATATAGGTTAAAGGAAACCATTGAGCAAAAGTCGTAAGATTATAATGATCTTTCAGGGGAATATAGCCCCAAATAATGGCCTGCAAAAACGTTACAGTATACACAATAATAATGCCCACGGTGCCTAACAAGGCCAAGCCGTACGCTTGGGGTTTCCATTGCAAAACGAGCAAGGAAATACTGACGGAGGATAAAATGATGGGATAAGCAATTTGGTCAATCAGATTGACATTTTTATTGACAAAAGCTTCGCTCATCCAGATGGTAAAGATGGCTATTAAAAGAATGCTAAATAAAATTTTTAGCCATTGTCGTTGCAAGTCCTGGAGCTTTTGAAATGACTGGAATTGAGGGCTGTCAGAAATTATTTCCTTGATCACCGTTCTGGAGACCGATATTCCTTTTCCATTGGACTTGGCGTCTGTCCCATGGATGAATTTTGAAGTCCTGGTAGTATCTCACTATGAAGGAGCTGAGTTCAGCTCACGGGGCTCCATAGCCGCGACTGCCCGATAACTGCCCAATACTGTATGGAGGGTCGCTAAGCAATAATACTGCAACTCCCGAGCCTACCCCAAGGTAGGTTTTGATTAAAATAGTTAAGGAAAAAGGTAGTAAGGCAGAGTTATGCAAAGTTCTATAGTCAGGGACCGGCCTAAAGGGGCCATCGCACATTTCATCCTTTTGGGCATCCTCCTGATGGGTCTGCTCTTTGGTGCCCCCGCCGCCCAAGCCCAAGCCCTAATTTCGCAGGCCCCTACCGACGCCCAGGTTTACATCATTACCCCCAACAACGGCGAGATCGTCACCAGTCCCTTCGCCGTCAAATTTGGCCTCTCGGGCATGGGCATCGCTCCTGCTGGGGTTGATAAGGACAATACTGGGCACCATCATCTGCTCATTGATCTGGCGGAATTGCCCGATCTGAGCCAGCCCCTGCCCGCTACAGACCAGATCAAGCACTTTGGTGGGGGCCAGACTGAGACCGAGGTCACCCTGCCCCCTGGTGAACATACTCTGCAACTCCTGCTAGCCAACTACACCCATGTTCCCCACCAGCCTGTGGTTCTGTCGGAGCCCATCACCATTACTGTCCAATAGGACGGGCTAATAGGACGGACGAATGAGCTTCTCCGTGGTGCATTGCTCCGCGTTTCGCAAGCGACATAAAAGGCGAAGCCGCGCCTTAGCACTATGCACCCTACAGTAATCAACGCTTTGGGTACTCTTTGGGTACTTTATTTAGACGCACGTCCCTTACCGCACTAGGTTGGTTTCCCGATCTCCAGCCCAGCGTCCATTCTCCTGACCCTGCAACAATCCTGACAGTAGAGACGCGGGACGTTCCTGATGGGGCCAAGCAAAGGCATGGCGAAAGGCCGATTCCTGACAGGCTTGCAGGACATCAAAGCCGATCACATCCTGAGTGAGCAAGCTTTCGTACTCAAAGGGCAAACGCACATCGTGTAGGCCCGCATTGTCGGTACAAATGGCGATATCTACCCCCGCATCAAAGCAGCGGTTAAAGACCGTCTTAAGCTGCTGAATTTCCGTCAGGGTGCCCGTTTTGAGATAGGTGGTGGGACAAACCTCCAGACATTGTCCCTGGGCCGCTACCTGCCGTAGCAGTTCTGGGTGGCGCAGGGGAATTTGAATCCCATGGCCAATCCGCATCAGGTAGGGGAGTAACTCGGGATAGCAGCCATCTAGGGTTTCGTAAAGATGCCCGGTTGTATTAAGCCCCAGTTCCCGAGCATGGCGATAGAGCCCCGCTAGTTCCTCTAGTCGGTCGGCATACTGGGCGTCTCCCCCGGCTAAATCCACGGCGCAGACATACTGGGGATACTGGGCGGCCAGATCCACAATGGCCCGGTTGACCTCATAGGGTAGCCGCGAGTGCATACAGAGGATTTGGCGGGTGACGACGGGATACTCAGTTTGCTGGCTAGCCCGACCGACAATTTCCACGATTGCCGCCATTTGATCAATGCGGTCGGATTGGGGTAGATGTTCCGGCGTACGCAAATAGGGGGTGTAGCGCAGTTCTAGGTAGGCTAAATTTTCAAAAATGTAGGCTCCCCGAATTAGCCGATAAATAAAGTAGGGGAGGGCTTCTTCGGTTTGAACGCTTTCCACCAGGGTGTGCAGTTCCAAATATTCGGCCAGGGTGTTGCGGGGCTGGGTGTAGAACTGCTCAAACTCGGGATAGTCGGGAAACCGCTCGGAAATATCGGGGCGGTTGCGTTGAAAGTAGCGCCACAGGATGCGGGGGACGACGGATCCCCCCAGATGGCGGTGCAGTTCAGCATAAAGACTCATCGTGACTCCTTTGTATAGCCTGGACAGTTCAGGGCTTGAACTTGAACTTTTGTAAAAGTGACCTCAGCATCTCATTGTTTTAACGCAAACGTCACTCTATTAGGGATAAGATCGTAGGCTTTATCATTTTCTGGATGAGGCGGCATGGATGCTGGATTGCGATGGCCTGTGACCGACCGGAGACCGTCGTTTTTGAAGGTTCATTCCTCCTCAATTCAGCACCACCTATCCCTGTCAGGGTGCAGGAAGGGTTTTCCCTGGAGTAGAACAGCATCATTCAGGTTGGGAGGCTTCCGCCAGCCATTTCCCCATGAGCTCAATGATCACCTCGTTCATGGTTTTACCCTGTAATGCACATTGGGCCTTGAATTTGGCCCGTAGACTGTCGGGCATCTGAACCCGAATTGCCACTGGTTTGGGGGTCATGGTTTCATCCTTTCGGTAGGTTTTTGGCAGAATCTTGGACAGGTTCATTGTGGCAACAGAGCTGTTGCCCACAACACTATTTGCAACCCTAACTCGTTGCAAATATTGCATGTTGTTGCAACAATGCATACCATGTTATCACTGCGGTGTACTGCCTCTGCACCTAGGAGTTCAGCTATGACTCTCACCGCCACCGTTTTGCTCGCCCCTCATCAGCGCCGCCTTCGTGCTGTCGTTAAGCAGCTTGTGATTGACTTGGCCCATCTAGAGCACTGTCTCGCAGCGGGGCTTCAGGATGGACAAGTCAAGGCTGCTGCCGCTGATCTAGATGCTGCCATTGACCGCCTGAATGATTATTTGGCTCGCGATGGTCTCCGACCGACCACAGGCCATCGCAAGGAACTGACCCCTCAGAACTATCACAGCCCAAGGGCCTAGTACTCTGCGGCGTAAATACCCTAATCGTTCTATCGTGGTACATCTCGGCTTCTCACCGTTCGGCTGAGCTCACGCCGAAGCCCTAGCCCTCTCCCAGGGGGCGAGGGGACCGGAAAAGGTGGGGCTGGCGCGACAGTAGTGGGCTGATTTACGCCCTGTGGTACTAGTGTTCCGTCAGAAAAATTTTGACGGGTCGAAGACCCTCAAAATTTAACCTCAACTAAACTCCAGGGTTTCGGCCACCCCTCAACCATTAATTGGCTGAGCATTAGTACATAACAAGATGGGGGGCACCGCACTGCGGTGCCCCCCATACAGGGACTTACCTTCAGAAAAACGGCCTGAAGAAACGTCGAATTACCCTTGGTAATGTCGCTGCTCTAACCAGATCCGCATTTCAGTGTCAGACAGCTTGCTGATCCATTGCCCGCTTTGGGGGTCGTAGGCATTCCATAGGGTCCACCCCTGAGGATCTAGAGATTTCCAGACGTGAGGTTGGTGGGAGACATCCAAATATGCGATCGCACGATGCACCAGTTCCGCCATCGTGGCTTTCCAGGTTTGGCCTAGATGGGCAAGCCCGGAGGGCAGGTCTGCGGTGAGATGATTACTGGGCCAATATGCTTGAGATCTCATGGGTTGGATCCTCCTAAGGGCTAAGTGCTGTGCTATCTATAGCCTAGGAAAAAGTAGCGAAAGATACAAAAACTATCTTGCATGGTTCCTATGAACAGATTCGATGGTACGGCAGTTGCCCGTCTAATTAGGACAAAACGGCTTAGGACAAGACGGCCTGCATTGTCCAGGGCTCGATGATACCTCCCCCGAGAACAACATCGTCGTCGTACCACACTGCCGCTTGCCCTGGGGTGACCCCAAACTGAGGCTGATCAAACACCAGCTTGACCCGATCGGAGTTCGTCCCATCCTCACTCGCGGAGAGCGGAATCACCGTGGCGGGCACCGCTGGGGAGCGGTACCGAATTTGTACCGCCACCTGTTGGGGCGTCTGAATCGGCGGAATCGACACCCAGTTGACCCGCTGAACTGTGCAATCGGGGTGATGAACCTCAGCGCGATCCCCCACCACCACCTCGTTGCGACCCCCATTCAGAGCCACCACATAGAGGGGATGGGGGGCGGCGATACCGATGCCCTTGCGTTGACCGATTGTGTAGTGGTGAATGCCCGTGTGCTGGCCTAGGACCCGACCTTCGGTATCGACGATGTTTCCCGGCTGGGGGGCCAAGTAGCGATCTAAAAATGCCTGCATAGATCCATGCTCCTCAATCAAGCAGAGATCCTGACTTTCCGGCTTTTCAGCGGTGTGGAGCCCCAGCTCCGCCGCCATTTTACGAGTTTCTACCTTGGTCTGATTCCCCAGGGGAAAGCGGGTACCCGCCAGCATCTCCTGAGTCAGGTCATAGAGAAAATAGGACTGGTCCTTGGTCAGGTCCACCGCCCGTCGCAGTTGATAGCGGTCTAAATCGGCATCGTAGGTGATGCGGGCATAGTGCCCCGTAGCAATGGCCTCCGCTCCCAACTCTCGCTGGGCATAATCCAACATGGGGCCAAACTTCACAGATCGATTGCACTGAGAACAGGGCAGGGGCGTAATGCCATCGCCATACCCCGCCACCAGATAGTCCACAATCTGCTGTTGAAAGGTATCCCGACTATCGACAAGATGGTGGGGAATACCCAGTTCATCACAGAGCTGGACCGCATCTACCATGCCTTCAGAGCAGCACTGCCCCTTACCCTTCATCAGCCAGAGGGTAAGGCCAATGATCTCGTGGCCTTGGCGGTGGAGCGTGGCGGCGGCGACGGAACTATCCACCCCTCCGGAGAGACCTACAACAATTTTGCTCATTCCGCTAGTTTTCTCTGGAATTTTTTGGGAAAAGTGCCTATCCTAGGCTAGCATTCCCGCTGGCTGTCCGTTGACAAGTGGACGGCGGCCTGCTGTAGCCCCAAGCTAAACCGTTGCCCCCTTTGCCCTAACCGCCCATGAAAACTCCTGCGGAGCCCCGCCTATTGACCTGCCTATTGGACCGGTGTCTGTTCCCTTGGGAATTCTCTGGTGCAATGGCCCCTTTGGGCCGATTTCTGACCATCGTAGATTGTCCCCTCAACTGCCACCTTTCTCCCCGTTTTCTAGGATGGGGATCCTTGGCTCTGGGGCTCACCACCACGGTATTCCTGGGAGTGGTCCCCGCCACCCCGGCCCAGCAGTTGCCTGTGATTTCTCCCCCCCCGGTGTCCTACAGCAGTAGTGGCCCCACAACGGCAACGGGGGAACAGTATTTGGTCTACATCAATGGCAATAGTCCTCTGCTGTTAGAACAGGTGCAAACCCTGGAATCTGGCGCGTTTTTGAATGTGGTAGATGGGCGCACGGTGATCCAGGCGGGACGGTTTAATGCTTGGGAAAATGCCCAGCGACGAGTGCAGGAACTGAGGGAAATGGGGATTGGTGCAGAGATTCGCACCGTGGCCGCGATATCACCCTATAGCCTGGGGGTGGCTCCATCAGGGGGGACGGTCTATCCAGCCTCGGTTGCCAGTAGCGCCGGCGATCTGCCGCCGTTGCCCGTAGCCGCCTCCCCTAGTGGTGGAGAGTTTGGCCAACCCCTGCCGGGAACCCTGCCACCCCCCCCCAGTGCGACCGCCGCTGCCCCCCCATCTTCAGCCTTGGTCCCCGGTTACTACGTGGTGGTGCCGGGGGGCAGCGGGCAACTCTCTAGCCTTGCCAACCAGATTGGGCAGTTGGGGGCTCCCCCCAACTCGATTCAGCAACAAATGGCTCCCCGTGGTCCCCATGTGGCCGTTGGTCCCTTTACGGAGCGAGGACTGGCGGAGGACTGGAGTCGCTACCTGAGGGGGGCGGGGCTGGATGCTCGGGTCCATCGCCGGTGATAGGGACGGTGATGGTGTCAATCATGATCTCGGGAATGGCCGAATGCCCATGACTCCATCGCCCTTGGTGCAGCGGGCGGTGGTGACGGCGGCACAAATGGAGGCTTTGGAGGCCCGGTTATTTGCCGCTGGAATGCCTGTGGCGGCACTCATGGAAAAGGTGGCGGACCGCATTGCCCAGTGGATTGAGACCCACTATTCCCTAGCAGAATTTCCCACTGTAGGGGTGCTGGTAGGGCCGGGGCACAATGGCGGCGATGCCTTGGTGGTGGCGCGGGAGCTACATCACCGAGGGTACGGCGTTCACTTGGCCTACCTCAGCGATCGCCTCAAGGATCTTACTGCTGCCCACAGCATCTATGCCCAGCACCTGGGGATCCCCCGCGTGCAGACAGTGACGGATCTGGAAGCTTGCCAGTTAATCGTGGATGGGGGTTTTGGCCTGGGGCTGACCCGTCCGCTGATGGGGGATATCGCGGCGATGATTGAGGCCGTGAACCGCTGGTCTATCCCTGTGGTCAGCATTGACCTGCCTTCGGGGCTGGATACGGATAGGGGGTTACCCCTGGGCGCAACTCTGCGGGCGACCCACACGCTCTGCCTGGGACTCTGGAAGCGGGGGCTGCTTCAGGATGCGGCCCTGCCCTGGGTCGGGGAACTAGCGCTATTGCCTTTTGATATCCCCGCTGCTGATATCGCCGCCGTGGTGGGGGCAACTCCGGCGCTGCAACGGTTGACTGCCGCTACCGCCATCGCCCAGTTACCCCTGCACCGTGCCCCTACAGTGCACAAGTACCAGGTGGGCCACCTGCTGTTGGTTGTGGGCTCAACCCGCTATGGCGGTGCAGCGCTACTGGCGGGCCGGGGGGCGATCGCCAGTGGGGTGGGAATGCTGACGCTGGTGGTGCCGGAAAGTTTGCGGCTCACGGCCCTGGCCCAGTTGCCGGAGGCCCTTGTGGTGGGGGCAGCGGAAACGGCGACGGGTGCGATCGCAACTTTACCCCCGACGCTGGACTGGAGCCAGTACGATGCAGTGGCCTGTGGTCCCGGCATGACTTTGGACAGCACTGTTTTTGAGGCGGTGTGGACCTGCGATCGCGCTTTGATTCTAGATGCGGATGGTCTTAACTGGCTGGCCCAGGAGTCTGCGGTGAAACGACTCCGCGATGGTCAGAGACCGGCCCCAAGGGACCATCGCGCTGCACCTACCCTGCTCACCCCCCATCCAGGAGAATTTCGCCGCCTATTTCCCGACCTATGGCAGGCGGCAACTGACCCTACCGCCGCCGCCGAGGCCGCCGCCCGCGCCACCCAGAGTCTGGTGCTGCTGAAGGGAGCCCGCACCGTGATCGCCCCTGGAGATGGGCGGGTCTGGATCAATCCCGACAGTACCCCTGCTTTGGCCCGAGGCGGCAGCGGCGATGTGCTGACGGGACTGGTGGGAGGGCTGGCAGCTCAACACCTTCAGGGAGAGTTCGCTGATTCCCCCAATGCTGCTCTCCTGGCCGCTGCCCTAGGGGGCGTCTGGTGGCATGCCCAGACGGGTCGTGCGATCGCAGATGAACGATCGGTGCTGGGGGCCAACCCCTCTCACCTCGCCGCCGCTCTACTCCCAAGCTTGGCCCTAGTACAGAAGGGTGAAGGGTGAAGGGGAATTCCATGTCATCGTCGCGCAAGCGTCCCGCTTACCTGAGCCCAGGCTCCAGTTCATCCTTCATCAATACCCAGATCCGAAGGGATAAAGTCGAGCTAAGTCCTAGGGGCAGGTGCCCTCAGCATTAGAATCAGGGCCAATCCCTTGATTGCTCCCCCTACGAGCCCCGTGCCCAAACCGAGGGCCGACCAGAACCACCACGGGTTGATCGCCGACCCCGAAAAACTGGCCTGGATGCCCTGGGATACAGCCCACGTCGTTGTAGGGACCAGGATCGCCATATTGATCAGGGGCCACCATCGCCAGTGGCGAGAGGAGCCCCGCAGGGCAATGGCTTGGGCCATGCCCTGTACCGCCGCCGCGATCGCAGCACCGCCTACTGCCGAAGCTGTCACCAGAAAGCCAAAAACCATAGCTACTGTGCCCAACCCACCCCCCACCAAGGTGGCCCAGAACCAATAGCGGGCTTGGGGCCAGTAGCCCCGTAGTGCCAGCCATTGCAGGGTAGCTAGGGGCACAAATCCCCCCAGAAAACCGAAGGGGCCAATTAGGGTGGCAAGGGCAATACACCCCATCGTGGCCAAGGTCCACCGCAGCCAAAATCGCCGCTCTGCCCGACTCAGGTTCAACATTGCCTTATCCATAACCAGTGGTTAGGCGACTTCTGAAAAATAGTCTCTGGGTCATGGTCAGATTTGTAGGATGCTGTTAGGCGGAGCCGTAACGCATCAAAGCCTTGCCTGCTGTCCTCGCAGCCTTATGCAGCTTCATCCATAACTCTAGTCCTATCAGAATTAAATTTCTCAGACAAGCTTAGGGTTTCCAAAACTGAGGGCTAACGGCTCAAATCAGTGGCGGCAGATAACCCCGAACTCAGCACCAGCAGTTTTCAGCTGCCCGCTGCATTTGAATTGTTAAGCTGTTGAGCATCTAAATTGCATGGTGGATTCTGCAAGACCCTTGCTGCAAGGCTTTTAGAGCAATTGTACTAGTGCAGTTCAAATGCCTAACAGCTTAGCCTGTAGCAAACACTTTGACCCAAATCTGCTGATTATGGTTCTTGAATTTAACCACAAACCCCTGCAACCTGTTAGAACCGCTACTCATAATGCGTCCACATCCGTAAAATCTTCACCGTATTCTCAGATTCAATGACCTCGTACACAAGACGATGTTGAATATTGATTCGCCGCGAGTATGCACCTTCTAAATCCCCGACTAATTTCTCACAAGGTGGTGGATTCTGAAACGGATTGGTTTGAATGACATCGAGCAAAGCTTGCGCCTTATCTTGCAAATTACTAGAAGCCAGTTTCTTGGCATCCTTCTGTGCTTGCTTGGTGTAAACCAAATTCCAACTCACCACTCTAACTCCCGATCACATTCCTCAATCGGTGTTGCCAATCCTTCCCTAATCGATTCTCGCATTCCTGGGACTGAAAGAAGATACAGGGTTTCTTGCACTGATACCCAATCAGTTTCGGATAGCAACACTGCATTGCTATTATGTCCAGCAATAATAATGGGTTGATGCGACTGGTTTACCGAATCGATCAAATCTTGCAACTGTTGTTGAGCTTCATTGACTTGGATCATAATTCTTCATCCGTCTTAAATAACGTCCGCTGGTTCTAGCCACTTTCCTCATTATGAGCGATTCAACTTCATGTTGCTTGAACTGCCCTAATAGCCTTCAAGTACATTTTGACCAACACCCAGCAGGCTAACGGTCTTGCCGTTCACCCGCCGCGTGCGGTCGGTCTCAGGGACTATGTTAGGCAGCACTGGATGCTTCACTCACTGCTACCGATAGTATCAAGCTCATCAGGCAACACTACTGGAATCTCCGCACTAACAAAACCAGATGCATCACGAGTCACTATTGCATCTACGTTATGTACAACCGCACAGACATACTGTACTGCATCCTCAAAATCTTGAAAGTTCAGTGCAAGAGCCTGTTCCAATACATCTCGATCTACAGCACAAATGTTTAGATCTGCCAAAACCTGGGTAATTGCGTCTTGAGCTACTACCACCCCTGCTGCTATACGGAGGATGTAGTAGATGTTAGTGATTATTGTAGCTGCGATATAGCGGATTTCATAATTATGCGGCACAATAGCAGCAATGGGTGAACCAGCTTTTAATGTCCGCTTCAGAGATGTCCTCAAAGGCTATTTCAAGGGCTTCTGATAGCGCTTGATAAGTCCGTGCCCCCAGTGCCCTGAGAATTGACTTTAGCTTTGACCAAAAGTTCTCAATCGGCGAGAAGTCCGGCGAATAGGGCGGCAGATATACCAGACGTGCCCCTGCGGCCTCAATCAACTCCCGAATCATGTCGTCCTTATGAATGGAACAGTTGTCCATCACGACACAGGCCCCTGGCCAAAGGTTGGGCACCAGGCGAGTGGCCACAAATGCCTCAAAACTCAAGCCGTCAAAGGCTCCTAAAATCACCGCCGAAGCCACTACCCCAGCCAAGCTTAACCCTGCCACCAGGGACACATTCTTCCCCCGCTTGGGCTGTTCTCCATAGGCTCGTCGGCCTTGCAGCGCCCAGGCAAACAACCGAATCAACCCCAGATTAATCCCCGACTCATCGATAAACACCAAGTCTTCAACTCGGATGTCTCGAATCTCATCCCAGTACTCCCCTCGCAACCGCTGTACCCGATCACTCACCTTGTCACTGGGGTGAAGGGCTTTTTTTTTACGGGTGAACTGAAGCCGCTTCATCACCCGACACATCGTGGATCGACTCACCGTCACCCCATACTGTTGAGCCACTTCGGCGCGAAGCTCATCTAAGGTCAGATCAGGGTTCGCTTCAACGAAGGCTTGAACCCNCTGCATCTGCGCCTCATCCAGTTCCCTCGGTCGCCCAGGACTGGTCTTGGGGGCAAGCTCACCCGTTTCCCGATACTGCTTCAGCAGTTTCACGATAAAACTTAGAGTCACTCGAAATCGCTGGGCTAACTGGCGCTGCGAAATGCGCTCGTTCTCATAGGTCTCAATAATCTTCTGTCGCAAATCGGTGCTGTAGGCCTTCATCGGCTCCTCGCGCTTTTTCTACCCGCTATTCGTACCACATCTTTGTGAAATCCGCTATAAATCCCTCAATCTCTCCAGTATTGATGCGCTCAAACAGTCTGGCTGCATTTTCTACAAATGGCTCCCGCTCTTGCAGAAAGTCAAGAACCACGTTGGTGTCAATCAGACCTCACATTACTGATATTTCTCAGTAAGGTAGGACACGTAATCCTCTCTGGCATCATGCTTCTCTGTTACTGCCGAACTTTTTGCAATCCCTCGAAGCCGCGATAAGTTTCTGTGCTTCAACTGGGGAGGGGGTTCCCGTTTTAGTGACGCCAAAAGAGTTTGCACCAATTGCCAGCGATCGCTCGTTGACAGTTGTAGTACTTGTTTCTGTAGTTCTTGTAATGTCATTTGTCTAGAGATATATGAGTTTGCTGTATACCAATTGTAAGTTCTTCGGATTCACAAAAGACTCAACAAAGGGTTCACTTCAATGACATCTGCAACTGACGCTATCTGAATCTTGAAACACTAACAAGAATGATCTCGGTTGCGCCTCACCGAGGACTGAGTCGCATAACGTTGCCCATCACCCGCCGCAGATAGCTTTTGATACTTACAGACAACCTCTCGGCGGTCGGTGTGCATGGGCGTTGTTAGGGTGCGAACTTTCCTAACACAGTCAAGAGGCTGAAATACATTAGAACTTCTTACTCTTTCTTTTATTACAAGGTGTGCAAAGCAAATGCATATTACTTTTGTCCAATGCTAGGTGAGGGTAGGACGAAACTGGCAATTTGTGATCAATCTCAAAATAGTCAATATGGAACTCATGTCCTAACATCTTACAGGTAGGACTTGCACACTTCTTCTCCTGCTTTTTGTAGAGCTTTTTTTTGAAGATTTTTCCATCATCACTGTCGCGCCAAGAGTTAAATTGAGCACGAGCTAACTTGATAGGATCATATTTATCTTTTATCTCAATACGATCTAACTTTAAAGCCTCTAGAGAAGCATCTGTCTTTTTTATTGCTGATAGCAAATCAGCAATAATTTGATGGAGAGTACTCATTGTGTAGCGTCATATCTCTGTTTTATTTCAGCAGCATCGGCTTTTAAGGCAGCTAAAGAAGCATCTGTCTTAGCCATTGCCTGAGTAAGTTTTGCAACTACCTTACGAATTTCTGGATCACCGTCTTCTGAAAAAGGAATTTCTACGACATTACCTAAAAGCTCTCGTAGGACAGTTAGAATTTCTTCTAAAGTCTTACGAGTAGCTTTCTGAATACGTGGTCGTTTTATATAGTCATTAATGCTGGCAATAACTTGGCTTAAATCATATATATAAGCTTGCCCTTGCCTACCAAGGGGAGATAAACCCTTCGTTATAATCTGTGCATGATACTTAGACATCCCATAGGCTTGCAATTGTCTACGGGTTACTATCTGAGTCATCTGTTAATACTCATGCAACTTTGCTATCATCGTCGTCTTCCTTGAGAACGTGTTCAACCATCGGATCTTTTGGAGAACCAAGTTCCCTAGCCTTGTCATAAACACGACCTACAAGACCACGCCAAAAGCCACGCTCTTCTCTAAGATCCTTTTCATACTTCTCAATTTTGGATGCGTGTTCTTTATCTCTGCGCTCCATTTCATCAGTTTTCTTCTTAACCAAACCCTTCTGAGCGCGCTGAAGGTTTTGGCGCTTGCTTAATTCAGGACCAGCAAATGGAGAGGTAACTCTACGGATTGTAAGCTCATCAGGATTGGTACTAAAGTCAACTGACTCTAGAGCGCGGCTAGCATCAGCTTTCGTCCATCCTTCGTGCTGGAGCAACTTAATCGCCTGTGACTTGTTCACGGGTGTTTAGAAAAACATATATCTTTGTGATCCTAGCTACTACGTACAGTTGAGTCAACATTCAACTGCAAGATTGGCAGGCAACCTCAAGGCACTGCCCCACCAAGAACCAAGCACCCTAACTCGTTTTTAGACAGCTCAGGGCACCTCCGCTCTGCCTATCCACCTTGTGTAGGGAAGATAGGCAGAGTTGGTGCCGTCTATCTCCCTGCTGAGGGGATATAGGCAGATTACAGTCTTTATAAGCACCCAAATTGGTGGATTAGGCAGATTATAGTCTGTCTATCTCTCTGCTAGAGCGAGATAGGTAGATCATGATCTGTCTATCTCGTCTACATGGGGTGTTTAGGCAGATCACAGTCTGTCTAAACACCCTGAGCAGAGGAGTTGGGCAGACAGCTTCACAAAAGTTTTATGCGGTACTGTGCCGCATTACTGAAAGAGAAAGTGATCCAGCCGATCCCCCAACCCCACCAACTCCAGCGCCATCTCCGGCAACACCGGGCGGGGGGCGATGTCCATCACCAAAGCCACATTTTCCCGCGCCGTCAAACTGGGGGTCAGGTTGTAGAACTAGAAAATGAAGCCGATGGACTCCTGCCGAAACCGAGTCAGCAGGCGATCGCCCCCCTGACTCAGATTTTGCTGACGAAAATACACTTCCCCGCTGGTGGGCACGTCTAACCCCCCCCAGAATATTCAGCAGGGTAGACTTGCCACTGCCCGACGGCCCCAGCAGCACCACAAATTCCCCTTCATACAAATCCAGATCCACCGCCCGCAGAGCGTGAACTTCCACCTCCCCCATGCGGTAGATCTTGGTGATGTGGTGACTGTGGAAAATGGCTGGAGCCGCGATCGCAGCAGGAACTCTGGTTGACTGACAAAAGTTGCCTCTCAAAGCCCCAAAGGCTCTCGTCACAAGGGTTTCAGGAATCAAGCTCAAGCTCCTTGTCTGATGGGCATTATGGGGGCTCAATCGTGGTAAAGAGTTTCGCCCTGAAAGCACTGTGCTGTACGCCTTTCAGGGTTTAGTCAGCCAGAACGCTACACCCCTTACTTTGCGGGCAGTTCAGAAGTTTTGTCAGTCAACCAGGCAGGAACTTGGGCCATGGCGGGATTCCCCCGTAAGAGGGTGTCTGAGAAGTAGAAAGGCCCTCAAAAACGCTACTCTATCAGTCAGTAAGTACACTTGATAGGGTTTTTGAGGGCAATGCGATTATCCTACCCCACCGATTTGACTGATGAACAATGGGATATTCTCTCTCTCTTGATTCCTCCGGCGAAGCCTGGTGGACGACCTCGGAGCACGGATATGCGAGAAGTGGTCAATGCGATTCTGTACGTTCTGGACAATAGCACCAAGTGGCGGTGCTTACCCCATGATTTCCCGAAGGCCAAAACGGTCTACCATTATTTTCGCCAATGGCGCAATGATGGGGTGTGGGAACACATCAATCACCGATTGCGGGAGTTGGTGCGGTTAACGGAGGGGCGCGAAGCGTCTCCCAGTGCAGCGGTGATGGATAGTCAGTCGGTGAACAGCGATGTCTACATTTCGGAGTCGGTCGGCTTCGATGCAAACAAAAAGGTCAAAGGTCGGAAGCGAAACGTGGTGGTCGACACAATGGGTTTAGTGCTGATGGTTGTGGTTACCGCAGCGAGTCTCCCTGAGCGGGATGGCGCACGAAAGGTGCTAGAAAAAATGCATCAGGTTAGTCAGTGGTTCACTCGCCTGTGTGTCATTTGGGTTGATGGGGGATATAGCGGTAACGATTTCATGAAAGAGATCATGGACCGCTTTCGATGGGTGATTGAGGTGATCAAGCGCCCCGACTGTGCGCAGGGATTTGTGCTGTTACCCAAGCGGTGGGTGGTGGAGCGCACATTTGGCTGGTTTACTTTTTGCCGCCGCTTGAGTAAAGACTATGAGCGCCTACCAGAGACCGCTGAGGCATGGATTTATGTGGCCAATATTCGAGTCATGTTAAGGCGACTAACGTGCTAATTCATACCTACATTCCAGCTTTTCAGACACCCTCTAACATCAAGACTACCCGGAACTCAAATACCAATATCGCTCGAAATCACTACATCAGTGTTTGAATTGCAGCCAGAATGTCCTGATCAGGGGCTGGAGTATTATTGTCAATTTCCAAGTCCCAGTCATAGGTTACAGCAGCAGCAATTTGGTTGTATTGCTCCACCTTATCGTCTGAAATGGGGATATGCTCGGCATTATTCCGGTGTTTAACCCGATATAAACAGGTATCTAGGGCGGCATAGATTCGAATAAGCTTAAGGGCATATTTTTCCGCCAGTGCCGCTCGAAACTGGCCAAAGGCTTCCCCAGCCCCTAGGCTTTCAATCATCACTTTGGGGTAACTTTCAAAGGCTTGATCGATGGCCTGCTCCACCTTTTTCCAGCCATTTTCACCGGGTTTGAGGGCGAGCCAAATGGATTCCACCCGAATGAATTGGATCTCCGTGTTTTGGGCAACCAGGGTGCCGACATAGGTCTTGCCAGCTCCTTTTGGCCCGATCAGCATATAGAGTGTGCGCTGGGTCATGGTCAGATTTAGCAGAAGTATCAAGAATTGGTGGTGTAAGCGGCACAACACCATGGGTTGTTAGGAAGCAGCCCTAGCTGTTGCAAAAATAGGGCGATCGCCCATGTTCTGCCCTGGATACTGGAGGCTAGATTGAGCAGGTCAGGGCTTGGGTTTGCTTGCTGAAAAGGATATTTTCCCGATAGTCCACGGGGCAGTCGATCACCGTCGGCACATCCTGCTCCAGGGCTTCCTTCAGGGTTGGAACCAAGTCCTCCGTGGACTCGATGCGATAGCCCTTTAGCCCCATACTCTCCGCCAGCTTGACGAAATCGGGATTGGTGAAGTGGACAAAGGCAGACTCACCGTAGGCGTTCTGCTGCTTCCACTCAATCAGACCGTAGGCTCCATCATTGAAGATCAGGGTGACAAAGGGGGTACCCACCCGCAGGGCCGTTTCTAGCTCCTGGCAGTTCATCATGAAGCCGCCGTCTCCGGTCACCGCCACCACCCGACGGTTGGGGTGGACTAATTTAGCCGCGATCGCACCTGGAATCGCAATGCCCATAGCGGCAAACCCATTGGAAATCAGACAGGTATTGGGGCGATCGCAGTGGTAATTGCGAGCGATCCACATTTTGTGGGCTCCCACATCGGAAATGACGATATCCTCCGGCCCCATCACCTGGCGCAGGTCATAGATCAGCTTTTGGGGCTTCACCGGAAAGCCGTAATCATCGCTATAGCGCTCATAGTCAGCGCGGATCTCCTCTCGCAGCGTCAGGTTGATGGGGTCGGGCATCCCCTTGCGATTTACCCGCTTCAAGATTTCCGTCAGGGAGTCGGCAATATCCCCCACCACCTCTACACGGGGAATGTAGCTGCTATCAATTTCCGCCGGGGTGGTGTTGATGTGGATAATGGGCAGCTCCCCCTCAGGGTTCCACTTTTTTGGGGAATATTCCACTAGGTCATAGCCAATGGCAATCAGCAGGTCGGCCCGCTCTAGGCCGCAGGTGATGTAGTCCCGCTGCTGGAGGCCAAAGGTCCACAGGGCCAGGGGATGGGTGTAGGGCAGCACCCCCTTACCCATGAAGGTATTGGCCACGGGCACATTCAAGGTCGTGGCGAACTGGATCAGGGCGTCGCTTGCCTGGGCGCGAATGGCCCCATTGCCCACCAGAATCAAGGGATTCGTCGCCTGGGAAATGGCTACCGCCGCCTGCTGGATACTCTGGAGGGAAGAATAGGATTTGCCCTGGCCATTGCGGTGTAGGGGCTTACCCTCCACTGGCATAGCGGCGATATTTTCCGGCAGGTCAATGTGGACCGCACCGGGATTTTCGGTTTGGGCCAGTTTGAAGGCTTTGCGGACAATCTCTGGGGTAATGCTGGGGCGCACAATCTGGGCGTTCCACTTGGTCACCGGGGCGAACATGGCCACCAGATCTAGGTATTGGTGGGATTCAATGTGCATCCGGTCCGTGCCCACCTGCCCGGTGATCGCCACTAGGGGAGCCCGATCTAGGTTGGCATCCGCCACCCCGGTCATCAGGTTAGTGGCCCCCGGCCCCAGGGTGGAAAGGCACACCCCCGCCTTTCCCGTGAGGCGACCGTAGACATCCGCCATGAAGGCGGCTCCCTGCTCGTGGCGGGTGGTGATGAATTGAATGGAGGATTTTTTTAACGCTTGGAGCACTTGGAGATTTTCTTCCCCCGGTACTCCGAAAATATATTCTACCCCTTCATTTTCTAGGCACTGGACGAGTAATGTGGCGGTATCCATGGCAATATCCTTGGTATTTCTCGTTCCCAGGCTCCGCCCAGGAACACTGACTAGCGGCTCTGCCGCCTTGATTCAGGAGGCGGAGCCTCCCATGGGGATGGCTGAGTCAGAAAATCCGCCTACCCAACCCTGCCTCGACAATACATCCAGGGCCAGAGCAATCTGGCGCTGGGTAAACTGGCGCTTACGGGGATTCCAGTTATAGACATGGCTTACGATTTCCTCTACGGACGTGATGGGCTCGTGGGTCGCAACCCAGTGCACCGTAGACAGCAGTTCTAGGCCAAAGGATGACTCGAAGCCCTCCACGAGGGCAGAAACTTTATCAAAGCGATCGCGGGTTTCTGGGTGATGTTGTAAAAAGCTTGTTGCTTGTTCAGTAGCTCCAGGCACCAACTGGAGCTGTTTGTGGGGAGTATCACCACCATCGGCATAGCCAGAAATCAGATGGCCCTCCACAGCATTTAGGACATGGCGGAGATTTTCAGCATAGGGACCATAGGGGGCTTGCTGGTACCTCAGTCTCAAGGGTTCGCCTGCTACCTGCATGAAGTACATCAACTTATGAACTTCTAGCAGCGTCACAAATGGATCCAGCAAACCCGACAGATAGTTCCTGATCAACTCCACCATCACAGCCCTTCCCGGAGTCATGGCCGGAACCTCACGGGAAGGGAGCATAGTCTCGGCTGAGGGGGCTCCAGCAGGCTCATAGACAACAGCACTTACCTCCGTCAAGGGTTCTAGGGCAGCGATAATCCGTTCCTTCACAACTGACCATTCCAATCCACCCAGACCACATCCCAATGGAGGAATCGCAATAGACTGAATTTGATGCTGCTGGATAGTCAAGATCAATGACTCCAAGCCCATCTCAATATCTTCAAGTCGACTCTTGCCTCGCCAATGGCGCTTGGTGGGAAAATTGATGATGTAGCGGGGGTTCGTCAGTTGCCCTGTCTCGAAAACAAATAGCTTTCCTGGCTGCACTATTTTCTGCTTGCAAGCAGCGGCGTAGGCTTTGAAATTCTCTGGATAGGCACGCTTGAATTGAAGCGCGATGCCTCGCCCCATGACTCCAACACAATTAACGGTGTTGACTAGAGCTTCAACGTCCTCTCTGAGAATATCGCCACACTTATACTTAATCATTGCAGCCGCCTTGTACTCAGTAATACCAGTCTGGTTTGATCTCCACCTGTGGTCGATGTCCACCCCCAGGAAAGGCATTGACCACTTGCTGGTAGATGTTCTGGGAATAGATGCCAATGCGCTCAATTAAATGCCATGGAAAGCAATATTCCATGAGAAATTCTGCCTGCTTGCCTTCCTTGATCGATGGATCAATACCGTTGCCACCCCATCGATTGGCTTGTATGGCCTGCCAGTTCAGATCATTCAACTGGGCTAAGTCATTGCGATCTTCAAAGTAATAGGCTCCGGCATTGGAGAGCGTAAAAACCCATTTTTGTTGATGAGTGTTTGCCCAGGCCACTGAAGCATGTAAGTCTGCCTCCAAGTGAATAATGGGCGCTTGCCCACCACGGTAGGTCAAGTCTGAATGATTGGCTTGATGGATGAGGTACAGCATGACCGATCGGGGACAGAAATAGAAGGGTACACAGTCGCCGACTCGTAAATCGGGATGGCTAGGCAGGGTTAATTCCTCAAGTCGCCGTTGTTTGATGCGGTTCATGCCAATGGTGGTTCCTGACGGAGCGCGGCACAGAATTTCACGATCGCACCATAGACACCCCTCTGAGACAATCGACGAAAGCCGATCTACATGAACAATATGGTAGATTTTCGGCTGCTCAGGAATAGGCATACTATCTCTTCATCGAATCCAGACTGTCTTCGCGTTGACGAAGGCGCGGATGCCCGGTTGCCCCAGTTCCCGGCCATAGCCCGATCGCTTGATGCCGCCGAAGGGGAGGCGGGGGTCGGATTTGACTAGGCCGTTGATGAAGACGGCTCCGGCTTCTAGCTCAGCGATCGCCCGTTCCTGCTCAGAGGAATCTGCCGTCCACACACTGGCCCCCAACCCCAGGGACGTGCTGTTGGCCAGGGCCAGGGCGCTGTCCCAATCTGGCACTCGGAAGGTCAGGGCCACGGGGCCAAAGAACTCCTCCTGGTCGGCGGGGGTGCCGGGGGGAATATCCGCCAGCACCGTGGGGGGATAGAAGCTGCCCCCCCGTAGGGACTCCGGCAATTGGGCTTGGAGGGCGGGGAGATTGCCCCCCACCAGCGCCTTGGCTCCGGCATCCACACAAGCCTGCACCTGCTGGGCCAGTTCGTCCCGAATGGATGGGGTGGCTAGGGGGCCGACATCAATGGCGGCATCCCTGGGGTCGCCGACGGTGAGGGCGCGGAATTTCTCCACCAGGAGGACAAGGAACTGATCTGCGATCGCATCGTGCAAAATAAACCGCTTCGCCGCAATACAGGACTGGCCATTGTTCAACATCCGGGCCGTCACCGCCGTCGCCGCCGCCTGCTCAATATCCGCACTGGGCATCACGATGAAGGGATCACTCCCCCCCAGTTCCAATAGGGTCGGTTTGATGGCCTTGCCCGCCGCCGCCGCCAGGGATGCCCCCGCCGGTTCACTCCCGGTCAGGGTCGCCGCTTGGACGCGATCGTCCTGGATAATATTCGCCACCGCATCCGCCCCCACCAGCAGGGTTTGAAATACGCCAGGGGGGAATCCGGCTTTGGCAAGGATTTCCTCAATGGCCAGGGCACATTGGGGCACATTGGAGGCGTGTTTCAGCAGCGCCACATTCCCCGCCATCAGGGTCGGGGCGGCGAAGCGCAGCACCTGCCAAAAGGGAAAATTCCAGGGCATCACCGCCAGCACCGCCCCCAGGGGTTGATAGCGGACAAAACTGCGGCTGGCATCGGTCTCAGTAACATCATCCTGAAGGAATGCGGCCCCCTGGTCAGCATAGAAGCGACAAACCCAGGCGCATTTTTCTACCTCTGCGATCGCACTTTTAATCGGCTTGCCCACCTCCAGGGTCATCAGTTCCCCGTAGGCTTGCTTCTGGGTCTCCAAAATCTCGGCGACTTGATGCAGCCAGTGCGATCGCTGTTCAAAGGAGGTAGTCCGATAGGTCTGGAACCCTTGCTGGGCCTGGGTCAGACGCTGATCAATGGCGGCAGCGGTCAGAGCCTCGTAGGGTTGAATCAGAGTTCCGGTGGCGGGGTTAATTGTGGCAATGGCCATGGCGTATTCTCCTAGTCCGTAACAGGGCCGTGCCTGGGGATCTCGGGGGCGGGATATTCAGAAGGCTGTTTCTACTGTGGCAAGGGGAGGATTCCCCCACGATGAAATCGTATAGATTGTTCACCCTTAACAGTAAAATTCTCGAAAACTTGCATGGGTTGAGGTTTCGGGCGTTTTAGATGTATTTTTTCTGTCACCAAACAGTGACTCTGCGGCGATATGTTAACGATTGAAACGATTAGATCTTCTAAGCATTAAGAAGTTATTAAGGGAGTAGACGTTCTGAATTGGAGCCGCTTAAGGTTGACGAACAAGATACCTCCTAACTGCGTCTCCAGCCCTGTCAAGCCTTGACAGGGCTGCTTTTTGGTTGCAATTAATCACACCCCACCACCCGTCCCATATCGGTCACCCGGCAACAAGGGCAACCACAAGATTGTCCCTACGGATCCAGATCAATATCGGTCACCCGGCACTGGGTAGGGCGGGTTTTGAACCTCCCATTTGGGATTTCCCAGTAGACACGAGCTAAACCCGCCCCTACGGGATTTACCCCTCCACCCCATCACCCCATCACCCCATCACCCCCACACCTTGCCCATCATCTCGTTGCTGGCTAAGCATCACGGGTCAGGGTTATGACAATCTGCCCTGTGAATTCGGGGATAGGGGGCGTGAGTTTTGTTAACTTCACCTGGATCCGCTGGAGACGGGGATCTGTTTTCAGGACGGCCTGGGCAATGGCACTGGCTAGGACTTCGATCAGCTTGAAGGGATGGTTGCGAATCAGGTCATGGACTATCGCGATCGCACCGCAATAGTCGTGGGTGTCCTCCAAGCGATCCGATTGCCCCGCTAGGGATAGGTCCAGCCAGAGGGTCAGATCTACCCGAAACCACTGGCCAAGGGTGGTTTCCTCTGGCAAGACTCCGGTGTAGCCATAGGCGCGAATGTCGTTAATTTCTAAGGTGTCCAAGGTTGCTCAGGAGTAGAGATCAAATCAAATAATGTGGGATAGCCGTCCCGGCTGTCCACGGTCAGGCCAGATGCCTGACCCACAAGAGTTGCACATTATAAGGGTCCGGTTCAGCCCGATTCTTAGCCCAGGGGATGTTGGCCGTAGAAGGGCAGCACCGTAGACCAGTGGGGGCGATGCTGCTGCTGCCATTGGGCCAGAGCCAAGGATAGTACCCCCGTTACCGCATGGGCGCTGTCCCCGTCGCCAGAAATGCGATCGCAGTCCACAGGCCAGTTCCCTAGCACCTCTTCCCAATCCGCTTGAGGCTGGACCCGTTCTTCATAGGCCACCTGAAGATCCGTAGGCGTAGGGGTATAGATGGCCCCAAACACCTCCCCCCGTTGGGCCGACAATTCCACCGCCAAGTCACGGGGCGGCGTGGGGGCGGCTCTAGAACCGCTGTCTTCTAACTTGTCTTCCAACGTGTCTTCTAACGGTGCAAAACGCTGGAGGTGGCGCTGTGCCATCGCCGCCAGACTGGAAATGCCAAAGAGGGGCAGATCTAGCTGCTGGGCCAGAGTGCGGGCGGTAACGACGCCAATGCGAGTACCCGTAAATCCCCCTGGACCTTGGGCCACGGCAATAAAAGCCAGATCCCCCCAGTCCTGGGGTTGGATAAACGCCGCCAGATGAGCGTGCAAGTAGGCACTCAACTCCCGTCCCAGAGGCCAAGTTTGGTGGCGCAGGGGCAGGGTGGCTCCCCCCAGGGCCAGCCCCAACCCAGGCCCACTAGTATGAATGGCAAGGCCCAGCATAGGATCCGCTCAATCCGCTTAATACGCCCAATACGCAAAATCGCCACTGGTGTTCCCTCAGGAAAATTTTGACGGGTCGAAGACCCTCAAAATTCAACCCCAACTAAACTCCAGGATTTCGGTCACCCGTCAATCATTAATTGACTGAGCACTAGTCGTGGACCGTGCCGTCGGGCATGGTGGCCTGGGTGAGGTTGGCCTCCGTTAAAACCGCCTCCTCCAGGTTGGCTTCAGTGAGGTTGGCCCCCGCCAGATTAGCCTGGGTCAGATTGGTCCCCGCTAGGTTCAACCCCGTGAGATCCAGACCCGCCAGGTTGGCATAGCTGAGATCTGCACCACTGAGATTCGCCTCCGCGAGCAGCGCCTCGGTGAAGTTGGCATAGCTGAGGTCGGCCCCCAGCAGATTGGTTTCCTTGAGATTGGCGGCAGTGAGATCTGTGCGAGTTAAGTTGGCGCGGTTGAGGCGAGCGCCGCTGAGGTTGGTTTCCTGAAGAATGGCATCGCTAAAGTCGGCGTGCAACATGCGGGCATCGGCCAGATTGGCACGGGTAAGATTGGCTTTCCCCAGTTGCGCCCGCTGGAGTTCCACCCGCCGCAGGTTGGCCTCGGTGAAGTTAGCTTCCCTTAGGTTGGCCCGGTTCAACTCGACGCCGATGAGGCTAGCTTTAGTGAGATTAGCCTGGTGCAGGTTGACCCCACTCAGGTCTGAACGATTCAGGTTCGCCTCCACCAAAATCGCCTGACTCAGATCCGTCTCCCCCAGGTCGGCCCCCAGGAGGTTGGCTTTGGTGAGGTTGGCTCCACTGAGGTTGGCTTTATTGATATCGGCTCCGCTCAGGTCAGTTCGCACCAGGGTCGCCCCACTGAGATCCGCCTCGCTAAGGATGACGCCGATACAATTGGCGCGGGTGAGGTCTGCACCGCTGAGGTTAGCGCCCTTCAGGTCAAAATTGCCCAGGTTGGCGTGGGCTAAATCAATGGCGATGTCGGGGTGGTCGGTTCGCCACTGATTCCAGGTGGCACTACCCGCCCGCAGTTGTGTGAGATGGTCTTCGTTTGCCATGGTGCGCCCTCACCCTTGTCGGTCTCCTAAGATGCTGTGGTGTCTGGAGTTGCGATGGCCAGAGACCATCGCGACCCAGCCCGTTTACCACGCTACACCAGGAGTCATCATGACACAATTTTCCCGCCCATCTTTAGGGGGCGCAATCCTGGGGTAGCGAATAGGGAGGTGATAAGGTACCCGCTGATCGGACTTGCTCCCTAGGGGAGCCATTACATGACACCAGACATGCCAGGTTATGTCTTGAAATGAGCTGGAAAGCCTGCCACGTCGTCGTTGTCATTGTCTCCATACAGATATCCAGTTCCCTGTTCGCGTTAGCGGCTCCCCTAGGGAGCAACGGAGTCGTTGGCTTTGCCGCCCCAGAGGGGCTAGGGAACGGCAAGAAGCCGGTGGTGTGGCTGGCTTTCTCCCTTCGGGAGACGCTGCGCGTTGGCGTAGCCTGTCTGAAAGACTTACGACTCCGCTCAGCCAGCAGTCAACGTATGCGATTAACCCGCAGATCCCTCAGCGGAATCAGGGGCGACCCACTGGGCGAGGGTGCCAGACTGGCTGACGCTGACCCACTGGGCCGGGGTGCCCGCCGCCCCCGGTAGGGGCAGTAGGGCCAGGATGGGGCTGGCACTGGGTTGGGCTTGGGCGATCGCAGTAGAGGTATTCCCTGAGGTGTTTCCTGACCACAGTTGCAGATGACCATCTTGGCTACCGCTCACCACCCGTTGGTCCGGGAGGGAGAGGAGCGATCGCACTGGCAGCATAAAGCCCGCCGCCGTCACCCGCTGCTGAGATCCCCCCGTCGCCGCCCGTCGCCACCAGAGACAGACATCCCACCCGGCGCTGATCACTGTGTTTTCCGACGACCAAGCCAGGGCGCTGATGGCCCCGGTGTGGCCCGTCAGGGTCCGCAGACAGAGGCCGGTGTTCAGGGACCAGAGCTTGACCCGTCCGGCGCGATCGCCACTGGCGAGGGTCTGGCCATCTCCGCCTAGGGCCAGGGCTTGGACCGGATGGGGGCCGTGGTCGTGCCAGGTGGCGCGGAGGGCTCCGGTTTGTCCATCCCAGCGGCGCAGGGTGCCGTCTTCTCCCGCCGTGATTAGGTCCAGGGCGGCGGTGGGGGTTGCACTAGAAGCGGCAGCAGTGGATCTGGCAGGAGTAGACCTGGCAGCAGTGAAACAGATCTGGGTAATGCCGCCCCGATGCCCCAAAAACGGGCCTTGCCAGCGCCAGGGGGGCGTGATTTCTGCGCCTTCTCCTCGGGCCAGCCACAGTTCTCCTCGGCGGGTACCCAGGGCCAAGACCGGAAGCTGGGGATGGGCTGCAATGGCGCTGGCTTGGGGGGGACTGTCGGGCCAAGGCAGCGGCGGGGTCGTCAAATTCGTGGGGGATTGGAGGTGCAAGTCCCCGGTGGGGGTGAGCAGTAGGACTAGGGCAGGGCGGGCCAGGACCGTCGCCGCCAGCAGGGGACCGATTCCCTGGTGTTGGGACTGGGGCTGCCAGGGCAAGGGACGCAAGGGGGGTAGGGGCGCTTGGAGCACCGTCTCCGGCAGGGGCAGGCCCAGCATCGCCATGAGATCCTCGGTACTGGAAACGCGATCGCACAAGTTAGGCTGCACCATCCGATCAATCAGCGTGGCCAGAGCCGGGGGCATCTCCGGCACCAAACTGCGCCAGTACCAACAGCCATTCACCCCATCAAACAGCTCAAAGGGCCGCAGTCCCGTCAGGACATGGAGACAGCTCACCCCCAGACTGTAGAGATCACTGGCGTAGGTCGCCTCCCCCCGCAGTTGCTCCGGGGCCGCATATTCCGCACTCCCGATCAGGGTGCCGGGTTGGGCCAAACGGGTTTTAGTTAAGGCTTTGGCACTCCCCAGGCCCACCAGCCACCAATGGGGGTCGCCCGGTGGCTGCAACAGGTTTTGGGGTTTGATGTCCCGGTGGATGATGCCGTGGTGGTGGAGGTGGTGCAGCACCGGCAGCAGATCCACCAGCAGTCTGCGGATCGCCTCCGGTTCAAAGGTGCCCCAGGCTTGGAGCCGCTGGTCCAGCTTTTCCCCCACCACGTAGTCCTGCACCAGGTACTGATGGCCACCCTGCTCGAAATAGCCCAGCAGTTGCGGCAGTTGGGGATGCTGGCTAGCCTCGTCTAGACGGGCAATGTCCCGGCGCAGGCGGTCGGCGGCGATCGCCCGGTCCTGCTGGGGTTCCTGCCGGGGAAACCGCTGGATCAGGCATTGGGGCTTAACCAGGGTATTGCGATCGCGCCCCAGCCAGGTGTGTACCCCCAGGACTTGCACCGCCTCATAGCGCTCCCCCAACCGTAGCCGAGATCCACAACCGTGACAAAACCGATGGCTCTCAGGGTTCTGGGGCCGGGAACAGTCGGGATTGACGCAATGACTCATCGCAGGCGCAGTTCCAGCACGACGGGCAGATGGTCCGAGGCTTGGGCTGCCGCAGTCACCACCTCCGTTTTCACCAGCTCCAGGGTGGCGGGGGTGTAGAACCCGTAGTCCAGCCGATAGGCGGGCTGGTCCGAGGGAAAGGTGAACTGCTCTGGCGCGGTGAATTGCTCTGGAGCCAAGGCCGGACTCAGCACATCGGACTGGAGCAAAACCTCCAAGGTGGGCGGCGTTCCTTCCTCGGGACGATTCACCGCACTGTTGAAGTCCCCCAGCAACAGTACGGGAAAAGACTCGGCATAGCCCTCCGCCAAGTCCCGCACATACTCAGTTTGGCGGCGACGGGTGGGGGCATCAAACGCTTCTAAATGAACATTGATCACCACCAGGGATTTCGCCCCCACCGCAATCTCGGCCACATGGGCCACCCGATCCAGATAAAACGCCCGATAGAAAAAGGGCTGACTCGCCACGGGCTCCAAAACATGGCGACGGTGAGAGGGGATAGGAAATCGGCTGAGAATGGCTTGAGCCGCTAGGGTGGGTCCAAACTGCGCCGCCGGAGGCCAGTAGGGAAAGGGGATATAGCGCTTGTCCCAATTCACCGCGATCGCACCCACAGGAAGATTCAACCCCGCCGCCAGCGCCTCAACCTGATTCACCCCATAGGAGCGACGGGCATCCAGATCAATTTCTTGCAAAGCCACAATATCCGGATCCAGCGCCGCCAAAGCCGCGATCGCAGTACGCTGATTCTCCTCAAAAAACGCCGGAGATAACACAATATCCCCCGTATCCTCCCCCGCCGCATTTCCCAACCCCGACAGGTAGCCCAAGTTATAGGTCACCACCCTCAGCGTCTCAGGAGCCCCCCCGGCCTCAGCCTCCCCGTAGGACAACACCTCCGCATATTGTTCAGGATCCAGGCGACCCGAACTCGCCCAGACAAAGAACAGCGCCACCGCCACGATCAAGCCGCCTACCCCAGCACCAATGGCGATCAGTATCTTCCACAAAATCTTTCCCATTTCCCCATCACCCTAATACCCCACCACGGGTCACCCGGCAACAAGGGCAACCACCCTACGACTATGTTGCTCCTCCGGAGCACCAGACCCAACCCAAAATGTTGGGTAATGCACGGAAGAAACAGGGGGATGGGTCTATCGTAATCGTAAGCTCTAACAGTTAAGGCCGCAGCGCCACTGGTGCCTCAGTGCCCGTTACGGAGCATGGTCCTGGGATATATGGTGATGACACTGGTGAAGCCCTAGCTATCCCGTTTAGAAGACTCTCTAACAACCGTCCCAGGTTAGAGCCCCTTATCTTCTCCTAGAATTGCCATGACTCAGCCATCTACCAAGAGTTCGGTGCATCAGCTCTGTCCTAACGCCGCCGGAATTGACATTGGTGCAGATACCCACTGGGTCAGTGTGCCGCCTGAGCGAGATCGGCAGCCCGTCCGCCCGTTTGGGTGCTTTACCAATGATCTCCATGGGTTAGCGGACTGGCTGCAACAATGTGGTATCACCAGCGTCGCGATGGAATCGACCGGAGTCTATTGGATACCGGTGTTTCAAATCCTAGAAATCCGAGGGTTTGAGGTCTGCTTGGTCAACGCGCATCATCTGAAAACGGTACCGGGACGAAAGAGTGATGTCTTAGATTGCCAGTGGTTGCGGCAGTTGCATAGTTATGGCCTACTGGCAGCGTCGTTTCGTCCCGACGATGCCATCTGCGTCTTACGAAGCTATATCCGGCAGCGCGAGCGGCTGACCGAGTGTGCCAGCGTTCATATTCAACGGATGCAAAAGGCGTTGACGGAAATGAATCTGCAGCTACCTCGGGTGGTCAGCGACATTACGGGGGTAACTGGCATGAAGATTATTCGCGCCATTGTGGCGGGTCAACGAGACCCGCTCCAGTTAGCGGCGATGCGAGACCCACGCACCAAACGCAGTACGGACGAGATTGCGGCAGCTTTAGAGGGGGACTACCGGGGGGAACACGTGTTTGTGCTGGAGCAAGAATTGCTGTTATATGACACCTACCTTCAGCAAATTGCCCGGTGCGACGACCAGATTCAAGCCTGTCTGGAGACCTTTGAGGATAAGAGTGCTCCGGATGCGCCGTTGCCGCCAAGACCTAAAGGTCGAAAGCCCAGTCGCAATGCGCCCCAGTTTGACCTGCGCTCCCATCTCTATCGCCTCTGTGGCATTGACTTCACCCAGATTGATGGTCTCGAAGTGCTAACCGTGCAAACGATTCTCTCCGAAGTCGGACTTGATCCCAGGCGCTTTCCGTCGGTGAAACACTTCGCCTCTTGGTTAGGGCTCTGTCCCGGTAGCCGAGTCAGTGGGGGTAAAGTCTTGAGCTCCAAAACCCGTAAAGTTGTCAACCGAGCGGCAAAGGCGTTTCGGATAGCGGCACAATCGTTGGCTCATAGTCAGACTGCTATGGGCGCGTTCTATCGACGGATTCGCAATCGCCTTGGGGCACCGAAAGCCGTTACCGCAACTGCGCACAAACTGGCATGCCTCTTCTATCGGTTATGGTCAACTGGCGAGGCTTATGTCGATATTGGAGCTGATGCTTATGAACAGCAGTATCAGCAACGAGTGCTTAAGCACCTTAAACAGCGAGCCCAGCAGATGGGGTTCGAGCTTGTCCCTAAACCCCCGCTCCCGGAAGTTTCTTAGAAGCCGCTACGCGAACAGGGCAGGCAAGGGATTGCCCCTACGGGATCTACCCCAATATCCCTAATGTCCACCCTCTGACAGGGCGAGCGCCGCTCGCCCCTACGACACCCCACTAATACCGGTCATCCGGCAACAAGGACAACCATCCTTCGGCTCCGCTCAGGACAGGCAAGGGATTGCCCCTACGGATTCAGGCCCATATCGGTCACCCGGCACAGGGCGGGGCGGGTTTTGAGCCTTCCATGTTGGATTTCCCGGTGAATACGAGCCAAACCCGCCCCTACGGTAATCACCCCAACACGAATCACCCGGCAACAAGGGCAACCACAAGGGATTGCCCCTACGGGATCTACCCCAATATCGGTCACCCAGTCACCCCCTGCACTGGGCGCGGAAACCGCGCCCCTACCCGACCAACTCAAAACTCAAAACTCAAAACTCCTCTCACCCCCCACCCTCACACTCCCCCACGCAACGCATCCGCCTGAGTCAACAGGGCATCGGCAAAAGAGAGAGAATCCTGATGGGATTGTCCCCCGGCCAATTGGGCCAGTTCCTCCCGCCGGGTGGCGTGGTCAAGGGCGACGACCCGCACCACGGTCCGCACTTGGTCAGCGGTGGCGACCGTGCTCTGCTGGGTTTTACGGCCCTTATTGCCCCCACTATTGCCCCCAATATTGCCAGCGCTGGGGGACTCGATCACCTCCTTGCCCACCCGGAAATGGGCGTCTGCCATGGCGGCGATGATGGGCTGGTGGGTGACACAAAGGATCTGTTGCCCGGTACCCAGGTGGTGTAGTTTTTCTGCGATCGCTTGGGCCACCCGCCCCGAGACCCCGACATCAATTTCGTCAAAAACCAGGGTGCCCACAATGTCTTGGCGCGAAAAGCTGGCCTTGAGCGCTAAGAGAAAGCGGCTCATTTCCCCCCCCGAAGCCGTTTCCGCCAGAGGTTGCAGCGGTTCCCCAGGATTAGGGCTAAACAAAAACTCCACCCGGTCTGCCCCCGTGGGACCAGGGGCAGTGGCTTCCAGAGCAACTTGAAACTGGACCTGGGCCATAGCCAGGGGCTTGAGTTCCTCTACCAAACGCTTTTCCAGAGTGCGGGCTGCTTTTTGACGCAGTTTCGTCAGGGCGGCGCAGGATTTTTCCAACTCGGCTTGGCGATCGCGATAGGTTGCCTCCAGCACCTCCACCGACTGGCCCTCCCCATTCAGCAGATTCAGGGAATCCTGGATCTCGCTGTAGTAGTCGATCAGGTCCGGTAGAGACCGTCCGTACTTGCGGCAGAGTTGCTTGAGCTGGGTGATGCGAATTTCCACCGCCTGCAACCGCTCCGGATCCGTCTCCAGCCCTTCTCCGTAGGCATTAATCTGCCGCCCCGCTTCCTCAATTTGGGCTAGGGCATCGTTCACCAAGTCCAGAATTGGCTCCACGGTGTTGTCGTAGCGCAGCATATCCTCCAAGGTTTGCACCGCGCGCCCCAGCAGATCCGCCCCAGCGGGTGCCCCCTGATCATTTTCATAGAGGGTTTGGTAGACCTGGTAGCTCTGCTGCTGGAGTTCCACCGCATGGGAGAGGCGCTGCCGTTCCTGCTCTAGACGCAGGATTTCCTCGGGATCCTCCAGGGCGGCGGCATCCAGTTCCCGACTTTGGTAGTCAAAGAGATCAAGCTGTTCCTGGCGCTGCTGCTCCGCCCGACGGCGGCGCTCCAAGGCGGTATAGGCTTCGGCGGCGGCGGCGTAAGCAGTGGCAGCGATCTGGCGCTGGCGGACTAGGGCATCGCCGCCGACACTATCCAGCCATTCCAACTGCAAGAAGGGATCCCCTACTTGGAGGGTCTGGCCCTGGGCGGTGATTTCCACCAAACGCAGCCGCAGGGCTTCCACCAAGGGCTTGTTGACCGCAATGCCGTTGAGGCGCGATCGGCTGCGGACGGTGCCCCGTCCAGCGGTCAATTCCCGAGTACAGGTGAGGCGATTGCCCTCTACGGCCACCCCCTCGCTCCCCAGCCAATCCACCACCGTCGGCAGCACTTGAAAGGTGGCTTCCACCAAGGCCCGCTTTTCTCCGGCGCGGACCATGCGCTGGCTGACACGCCCCCCCAGCACCGCATCAATCGCGTCTAAAATAATCGACTTTCCCGCCCCCGTTTCTCCGGTGAGAACATTGAGGCCCGCCTGAAAGTCCAGTTGCAGCCAGTCAATCAGCGCAAAGTTCTCGATCCGCAGAGAAACTAGCATAGGCAGGGCGGGGGAAGGACGGCAGTTCAGATCTACTATGACATGATCCCAATGGGGCTGGGCCATAATTTCAATGGGGCTGGGGAGGCTATAAACTGCGGGATTCGAGCTGGTTTTGCAGATCTTCAGTCCGCAGGAAGGTGAGGATGGCAAGGCAGGTATTGGTGTCGCCTGTGGCATAGGCGCAGTGGCGATCGCGGTAGGTAATCCAGGCCAGTTGGGCGGTGGTGAGCAGGGATTGGTCCGCCACTGATAGGGAGGATTTGAGGGCTTGATAGGTGGCGTTCAAATCCGCATCGGCGGTGGCATAGTCCGGGGCGGTGGGGGTGAAGCCCTGGAGAATGTCGGTGCGATCGCGGGTTGTCGTGGTCATGCAGCCAGAATACACCAGGGGTTGAATGCTACCCCCAGCGAACTGGGCCTGGACAAAATCACAGTTAGTATCTCGAAACGTGATCCAAGCCAGTTCCGCAGAAACCAGTTGCTCCGCCTTGGCCGCCGAGAGAGGAGACTTGACGGCCTGGTAAACCTGATTCAACTTGGCGTCCGCCTGGGCATACTCCGCCGCTGCACAGCGATTCATATCGACCTGAGTCTGGGGGTTGTTGCACTCCTCCGGCAACGGCGGCGGCGGTGCAACAGCAGGGGCCGTCGCCGTGGGGCTGGGGGTTGGGGTGCCCCCTTCAATCCCCGGTGTATCCGAGGCGGTGGGCGCTTGAGCCGCGTCCGCTGGGACGGAATCCCCTGGGACCGATGGGGCCAAATCCGCCGGAACGGAATCCCCAAGTCCCATCTCTGGGGTCGAGCGGCAGCCTGCCGCGATCGCAAGCAGCAGCCCCAGGGCAATCCCCCCCAATGAAAATGATGGTTTCAGAAGTCGTTTTGCCATGGATATAAGTCGCTTTAGTCCCCATCCTCAGGATAGCCCGCGACATTGCCGCCGTTTGCACCTGAAAATGACCCGAATACGCTACCGTCAGGATGACGTAGGACTGGTAAAGGGCACTGGATACCCATGGCACAACGGATCACGGTTTTTCCCCAATGGACCACCGCCTTAGCACCCCCCCTGGTCACTTTGGGCTTAAGCCTATTGGGGCTGGCATCGCCCGTCCGGGCCGAGGCCCCTGGGGTCTACTATGCTTGGCGGTCCCTGGCGGTGAGTCCGATAGCCTGTGCGACCCAAGCCCGCCAAGCGTTGGAAAGTCAGGCGCTGCAAAACATTCAGACCGAGGGCAATAGTGTGTCTGGGCAATCCGCCAATGCCACGGCGGTTTTTGTCTGCCTAGAGCAGGATATCGACATCACCACAGTCATGCTGTTTGTCTCCAGCCCCAGCGATGACGATGCCTTCACCCTAAGGGAAGCCCTCAAGGATCGGTTCTAAAGCACGAGAAGGGTTAACTATTTGATATATTGAAACTCCGAGGGAGATGCCTATCTCCTTGAGTCCGGCGGCATAGCCAAGTGGTAAGGCAGAGGTCTGCAAAACCTCCATCCCCCAGTTCGAATCTGGGTGCCGCCTTTTAAGGAATAAACAACCTGTGACCGATTCCTGCTTCTATCTCTATGGACTGTTTCCCGCCCCTGGTCCCGGTGCCCTGGAGGTCCAGGGACTGGACGGGCAAGCCATCCAGACCCACGTGATTGGGGATTTTGCCTTTCTCTATTCCCCTACCCTCCAGAGTCGCTATCTGGCCAGTCGCAAGCATTTGCTGGGCCACGAGCGAGTCTTGGAAGCGGCCATGACGGCGGGCGATCGCACCTTACTCCCCCTCCAGTTCGGGCTGATTATTGAAGCCTGGGATCAGGTTGTCACCGATTTGCTCACTCCCCATGGTGACAGTCTCAAGAGGCTCTTTACCGAGCTAGAGGGCAAACGGGAAGTGGGGGTGAAGGTGATGTGGGCGGCGGATCAGGAGCTAAATCAACTGATGGCGGAGGATGCGGGGCTACGGCAACAGCGCGATCGCCTAGAGGGCAAGCAACTGAGCATGGATGAAATCGTCACCATCGGCCAAGCCATTGAGCGGGGGGTCCAGGCCCGGAAGGAAGCGATCATCGCCGCCTTTCAAGAGCGACTGAATCCCCTGGCGAGCCAGGTGGTGGAGAACGATCCCCTCACGGACACGATGATTTACAATGCTGCCTACCTGATTCCCTGGGACAGCGAACCCCAGGTGGCGGCTGAGATTGAAGCCCTGGACGCCACCTTTGAAGACCGTCTCCGCATTCGCTACAACAACTTCACTGCCCCCTACAATTTCGCCCAACTCAACCAGCTAAACTAGGGGTCTGTCAATCCTAAATTTGTAGATACTGTGTTAGCGCCTTAGGGTCAAGACTGCTGAGGCGCTAGCTTTTTGGGGTCAAATTCCTGTCCAGAGGACAAGACCGCATAGATCACACGAATGAGCTTGTGCATCACCGCCCCCACCACCGCCATCTTGTGCTTGCCATTGTCCAAGAGCCGTTGGCGAAAAGCTCTGACCTCAGGGCAATGACGCATCAGACTCAGCGCTGGGAAAAAAAGAGCTTCGCGCAGATGGGCATTGCCAATTTTGCACAACCGCGCCTTGCCATTGATAGAAGAGCCAGACTGATGCTCCTGGGGAGTCAACCCAGCAAAAGCCGCCAGTTGAGCGGCAGAGCCAAAGACCTTAATCGAGCCAATTTCCGCCAGGATAATGCTAGCGCTATGTTCAGCAATGCCAGTAATGGAGGTCAACAAGCGGCAGGGCTCCGCCAACGATTCCTCCCCTTGAATATGCTGCTGGCAGCGCTCCTTGAGAGCCTTAGCCTGTTTTTCGAGAAACTCGATATGGGCCTCAATATCCGTTCTCAGTTCCGAGTCACGACAGAGCTCAAGGCGATTTTTCTCTTGGGTGAGCATCTGCTCCAGCGCCTTCAGACGGCGGGTGAGGCTCTGGAGCTGGGCGATCGCCGCTGGCGTGGGATGCCACAGACTGGGCTGGATATCTCGACAAAAGCGGGCAATCAGGGCGGCATCAGCGGCATCGTTCTTGGTGCGGCTGAGTTGACTTTTGGCATACCCCTTGATGCGGGCTGGGTTGACGATACTGACCTGGTGGCCCTGCTCATGGAGATAGGTAGCTAAGTCATGGCCATAGATGTTGGTCGCCTCCAGACAGGCATGAATTGCCCCGAGAGCATTCCCTTGGAGCCAATGGCTCAACTGCTCAAAGCCGCTGGGGGTGTTGTCAAACTTGGCGTGTTTAGAGGATTTGCCATTACGCTTACCACCACTCAGTAAAGCTACGTCAAAGGTGGCTTTGCTGATATCAATACCGAGGAAGATGATGGGGGCTGTACTCATTGGACTGGCTCCAGAGAATAGAGGTTGGCAGGGGCTCAACAATCGCACTATCCTTGCTAAATTCGAGGTGCCCAGTCGGGCCGCTCATGATACTGTCCAGGCTGATTGGCGATGCCCTTGGGGGAGGGGGGAGGCTCAATGAATCTACGAAACAAGCTTGAAGGCTTGGGGTTGGGTTCGGAGTTCTCCCCTGACGGTCTGCTTCCAAAATAACTCTCGATGGCAGGCCGCTTACATACAAGGTTGGGTGCAGCGCTAGCGGAACCCAACATGGCCTACCGCTGTTGGGTTCCACTTCGTTTCACCCAACCTACGCAGACTCACAAAGGTAAAGTTGACAGACCACTAGGGTCATGGGTCAGTTCTCGGGGTAGGCTAGAGATCGGCTCCGTAGGGATGCTACGCCTCTGGACTGCCTCACCCCATGGATTTACCTTCTTTTATCTGGCTTTGGCGCATGGCTGCATGGTCGATGGGGTTTGCCCTATCGGCCTATTTTTTATTAGGGATTAGCGGGGGCTGGCTGCTATCCCGGCGTTTGCTCAAAGATCGGCAACCGCCTTGGGTACGATCGCTCCACATTGTCACGGGCATCACCCTCGTTACCCTAGTACTCCTGTTGCTCAGTATCGGCATTGTCGGCACCCTGGGAGAATACGGCAGTCTGGGCCATTCCCCCCATTTAATCGCCGGGATCACGGTGGTGCTCTTGGTGGCGCTCTCCGCCTGGAGCGGTAGCCGCATCCACCCCACTCGCCCCTGGGCGCGCCCCCTTCATTGGTCGGTGAATGGTACCCTGGGCCTCGGATTTGCGATCGTGACGTTGACCGGATGGCAGGTCGTCCAGAAATATTTGCCCGTCTCCTAGAAGCACCGCATTACCCTGCCCTACGCCCTGTCACTCTCTGCATTGGGCGCGGAAACTGCGCCCCTACGGGTAATTCAAAATTCAAAACTTTCTGTCACCCCCTGCATTGGGCGCGGAAACTGCGCCCCTACGCTCACACCCTCACACCCTCACACCCTCACACCCCCTACGCTCACACCCTCACACCCTCACACCCCCACCCCCACACACCCTCACCCCATCGTCCGCCGCACCAGCCCCGCCAACTGAGCCGCACTGTCGCGGATTGCCAGAGTCGCCGCCGCTGTTGCCATTGCCTCCAACCGGGCCGGATCCTGAATCAATTTCAACACCTTGTCCCGCAGCTCATCCACCGTCAAATCCCGCTGGCGGCTGACCAAGGCCGCATTCGCAGCCGCAAAGGCTGCCGCGTTGTAGGACTGGTGGTCCTCTGCTGCAAAGGGATAGGGAATCAGTAGAGCGGGCGTTCCGGTGAAGGCCAGTTCCGTCAACGTTCCGGCCCCAGCGCGGCTAATGACCAGGCTGGCCCGCTGGAATAGTGCTGCCATCTGGTCAAAGAAGGGCCGATGAATGTATTGGGGATGGTCGAGACTGTCGGCTCCTGGATCGCTGGTGCCGGTTTGATGGACCACCCAAGCCCCCGCCTCAAACCAAGCCGGAGCGGCAGCCCGCACCAAGTCATTCACCGCCACCGCCCCTTGGCTACCACCTACGACGACAACGACGGGCACATCGGCGGGAATCACCACATCTCCCAGGTCGGTGGAGTGGGTCAGGAATTGCGATCGCACCGGAGTACCCACTACCACACTTTTGGCACGGGGTAGGTAGGTGGCTGCGGCCTCAAAACCCAGCCCCACGAGGGAACACCAGGGGCTCAGCCAGCGGGTAACCTTTCCCGGTAGGGCATTGGACTCGTGCAAAATAGCGGGCAACCCCAGGGATCGCGCCGCCAAAATGGCCGGGGCGGCAATGTAACCTCCGGTGGTGAAGACCCCGTTAAACTGACCCTGCTGCAATAGCGATCGCACCTTCACCGTCGCGGCGATCACCTGGGCCAGTAGCCGCAGGTATCCCAGTCCCAGCCGCCCCTGGAAGCCCCCCAGGCGTACCCTATGGAGCTGATAGGCAGCGGGTACAAGTTGAGTTTCCAGGCGATCGGGGACTCCCAGCCACTCGATAGCATAGTCGGATAACTGCTCCGCCGTTGCGATCGCGGGAAACAAATGGCCCCCCGTCCCACTAGCGGCAATGAGAAGTTTTACCGGAGTCTCTGTCAAGGTTTTGCCTCCCTGTTCAAGCCTCCTTTATACCTGATTTAAGGCAACTGCTTTAAGGCATGGCCTGGGGAGATCTGACCCGAATCTGACCAGAACAAGGAGCTTGCACACCCTATTTCAGAACGTGTCCCAGTCTTTATCGCGGTTCTCACTCGGCTTAAGCCCCTTGTTCGCCGAAGTGTCATTAAGGAGCTTAGGCCCCTTGTTCGCCGAAGTGTTATTCAGTTGAGGGTTGAGGTGTACTTCATATATTAAGGAACCGCTATATCCCGGTTTTTATCCCGGTCCTTACCCCACGAAGATTGCAGCAGCGGGTTTTGTGCTAGAAGATGGGAGAGTTAATGTATTGCAGTTTTTAAGGAATAATTCTGGCCATGCTTCTTCCCGGTGCAGCGGTTCGCGTGGTGAATGGGGACGACACCTACTACGGATTCCAAGGTCAAGTGCAACGCATTGCCGATGGCAAAATTGCGGTTCTGTTTGAGGGGGGCAACTGGGATAAGCTAGTCACCTTCAACGCTACCGAGCTAGAAGCCATTGACACCTCCCGGCGCGGCAAGAAATAAACCTTGCCCAAGTCCAGAAGTGGAGTTTTCCCGGTGGGGAAACTCTAGATTTCGAGCTGGACTTGGTATAGCGCCGGAATTCCTCAGTCGGGAGTTCTCCGCAGCGCGTCCCTTCCCCATCCTTCCTAATATGCGACTGCCCCTGCCCCAATTTCCAACCCCCGCCCGGTCGCCCCGCCACATTGCCGAAGTGGTAGAAACGACGACCACGGAATTTTTGGCCCAATGTCTAGACCCCGAATCCCTAGACTTTGCCCAGATGCCCCCCTTTGGCAGTTGGGTGCAGGCCATGGATGAGGTATCGGGCAATCCCATCTATGGCGTGGTCTACCATGCCACCACCAGTCCCCTGGATTCCGTCCATCGGGCCACCGCCTTGGGGCTCTCCTTGGTGGAACTGCGGGAGCAGCAGCCCCAGATTTTTGCCATGCTAAAGACGGAATTTCGGGTCGCGATCGTCGGCTATCGAGACGGAGCCGCAGGCAATCTCTGTTACCAACATCTACCGCCCCGTCCTCCCCAGGTCCACCAGGCGGTGTATCGCTGCGACCCAGCGGATATCATTACCTTCACCGAACAGCTCGACTTTTTGCGGATTCTGATGGATCTGGGAGGAGCCCCGGTGGATGGGCTGCTTGGGGCAGTGATCCGGACCGTATACCAACTGCGGAAATTGGATCGGGACTGGCTGGTGGCGGCGGGCCGCACCCTGAATGTGCTGCTCAAGGATGACTACGATCGCCTACGGGTGATTCTCTCCCAGATTCATCCCTAGACCCGTAGGATGGGCACTGCCACCAGCACTCAGCACCATTTATCGCCAGATATGGCTCCAGACATCGCTCCCGGATAACCATCTTCTAAACCCATGCCAAGTTTCGACTGGATTGTAGTGGGCAACGGTCTGACGGGGGCCGCCCTCGGCTATGAACTTGCCCGTCAGGGATTTTCAGTCCTCCTACTAGACCGCAGTCCCCAGCCCCCCAGTGCCACCCTCTACAGCTACGGCGGCATTCCCCACTGGACGGGCAAGACGGACCTCACTCGGCAACTTTGCAAGGCGGGGATGGCCCGCCATCGCGCTCTGCTGGAGGAAACCGGGGTCGATACGGAACTACGAGAGTTGGATTTGCTGCTGACGGTGCCCGTGGGGGCTGATCCTGTCGCCGTAGCCCAGGGCTACGCTGGGGTGGAGACGCTTCCGGTGCCCCTAGAGGTGGCAGAGGCGGTGGCTCTAGAACCGCTGTTGAATCCCGATGCTATTGGGGGGGCGCTGACGGTGCGCCATGGCCATGTCAACCCCACTGCGTTGGTGCGGGCCTACAACGAAGGCTTGCAGGCGCTGGGAGGACAGCGGGTAATTGCGCCAGTGACGGGACTCGTGCGGGTGGGCGATCGCGTCACGGGTGTCCTCACTCCGAGTCAAGCCTATGCAGCGGGGCAAGTTGCGATCGCGGCAGGGGGAGATACCCGCGCCCTCCTCCAGACCCACGGACTCAAGGTGCCCGTCTACTTTACCTATGCCGAACTGATCGAGACACTGCCCCTAGACCTGACCCTCCGCACCCTAGTCATGCCCGCTAACCTGACCCGATCGACGTTGGAGCAAGAGGCCACCCTACCGGAGACTGAGCCCCACTGGGAAAAGGGCGATCTAGAACTGATGGCCCCCATTCTGGATGTGGGGGTGGTGCAGTTCCAGGATGGCCACTGCCGCATTGGCCAAATCAGCCGCATCCACACCAACCCCCATCCCACGGTGGATGCAATGGAGAGTGAGGCTAAAATTCGCCACGGAATTGAACAATATGTGCCTGATCTAGTCTCAGTACCAGGGCAGTGGCGGGGCTGTACCGTAGCCTTTAGCCGCGATGGCTTGCCCTTAGCGGGTCCGATTCCTGGGGTGGAGGGGTTGGCGGTGTTTTCGGGCTTCAGCGGTCCCTTTATCTTGGTACCAGGACTCGCGGAGCAGTTTGCCCGATGGGCAACAGGGGCCTCGGTATCGATAATGGCGGCAGTAGCTCCGGGACGCTAGCTCCGGGATGGCACAGCTCCTCTACTAAGGGACTTGGATGCGCCTGAGCCACCTTGTCAACCTTTAAGGTATGGAGCAGGCATTGGTCACACTATCGCTACCCATCTGGCGCTACCCATCTGGGCCTTATTGGAAAAAAAGCAGGATAAGCAGCGCCAAGCTGCTCTGCTCCGAGCCCCAGATTGTTACAAAGTCATCACAAAAAGCCCATAGGGGGTGACACCCCCCCTCACGTATATGGCATACTGTGTTATGTAGATGCACCCTGATGGTAAGGAGAACTGCTTGCAGTTCTCCTTTTTTTTGCCTTGTCCAGCAAGAGGCTGATTGGTTCAGGCGCGCACACCCCAGGGTGGGAAAGGATGTAATGCCTGCCTAAGGGACTCGCAGGAAAATAACGTACCCGCAGATCCCTAAGGCCAAGAGCTTTACCCAGTTTTGTCCCTGAGCCTCCATCGCTAAACTTTATTGAAACTTCAAATAAGGGGTGACACCCCCCTTACATATATGGCATACTGTGTTATGTAGATGCACCCTGATGGTAAGGAGAACTGCTTGCGGTTCTCCTCTTTTTTTGCGTTTAAGTCAATAGGAAGGCAGGGTCAGCGGTGGGTTAGCGTATTCCATCTACAAATCATCCCGTAGGCCGATGAGGCTTGCTGGCCTAGGGATTGCATCAATATTGCCGCCCCCAGTGGCCCCATGGAACCGTGTAGGCCGATGAGGCTTGCTGGGCTAGGGATTGCATCCCCTGGATTGCTGATGAACATGCTGAACAAGTATTGAACTGGAACTCTCGGAGCAAAGTTTGTCGCAAGTCTGCCACGCTGCTGGGCATCTTCCTTTGAGACAAGTTTGGGTACCCTAGGGTATGACTCGCAGAGAGATATAATCCACTTTCGATCCACTTAAGATTGAGGATAATTCTCAGGAAAGACTTAAGCCACCCTGGAGAATGGGCAAGCGATTGGCCTCGATATTGCCTAGGTGGTCGCCCTGCTTATGAAAGGACTACCCTATGGAGCGCTCGACAACCCGCATTGCCCTCTTGATTGATGCTGACAATGCCCCTGCATCTAAAATCGAAGTGATTTTAGATCGACTCAAGTATCTGGGCACAGTGAGAGTGCGGCGGGCCTACGGCAACTGGAAAAAGGATCATCTCCAGGGATGGGCCAAAATTCTTCATAAATACGCCATTACCCCCGTTCAGCAATTTGACTATGTGGCCGGGAAAAATGCCACCGACATCGCCCTCACCATTGACGCCATGGATCTACTGCAAACTATGCAGCCAGATATCTTCGGTATTGTGGCGGGGGACAGCGACTACACTCCCCTCGTGGTGCGGTTAATGGCATCGGGATCTCAGGTCTTTGGCTTCGGTCGGTTGAATAGCACCTCTTTAGTGTTTCGGGAGTCTTGTACGGAGTTCGTATCTCTCGGGGGCAACGACAGTAAGCTCAAGGGTATCGGATCTGCGGGGCCATCTCTAGCTGCGATCTCGGTGGCCAGTCACCCCGCCCTAGACAAAGGGGAAGATATCCATGGTCTGCTGCCAGCGGGGACACCCCAGGGCAACGGCAACGGAAGCTATGCCCTCCCAGAGCAAATCTTCATTGATGCGGTCACAAAACACCAAAACAAAACCGGCTGGGCGGATGTGAAATCCATTGGTGCCTACCTGAGTCAGCGAAAAATCTTCAAGGCCCAGTACAACGTCAATCGCTGGGTGAGCTATTTCAAAGGGTTTCCCACCCAGTTCGAGGTGCGAGAACAGGATGGGAAAACCACGATTCGGTTAATCGAACGGACCTAATAAATCTTGTCCAAGTCCAGAAGTGGCGTTTTCCCGGCGGGAAAACGCCACTTCTGGACTTGGTATAGCAAGCCTAATCAGGTGTCAGTGTGCGCCATGGTATGGAGCACGCAGGATAGATTGGTTCTGGGTTCCCTCAGCGGGGATGCCCTGTGTCAGGATGGGAATATTTGATACATAGCTGAAGCGATGGACGCAATCATTTTGGCTTTGATTGCCCTGGGGTGTCTGATTGTGTGGTTGAATCGACAACGATTCCGGGGTCGGAGACAGAATCCTAGAGTTCAGGCCAGTCCGCAATCTTTGCGATCGCACTCCAGTGACACCGTCTCTCCCCGATTGATGGGGAGATTGGACCGCCTCACCCGCGATCGCAGAGTTTCAGAACGACTGATTGAGCGGTTAGCCTTCGACAATCCCAATCGATCCAAACGCTGGTGCGTAGAAAAGGCCATCTACGACATTCAGCGCGATCGCCGTGCTTAACGGCGGGGAGGCTTGAAATCCTTTCCACCCATGTCCTTAACGCCGCTGAAGAGCATCCACAACCCCCCCGCCAAAATAGTGAGGGCGAGGCCACCCAGCAGCCCATCCATCCAGGGCATTGTATCCATGACGTTCTTCTCGGTACAGTGTGCTGTTGAATAGCATAGCGAGCCCAGGGGACAGCCCATGACCACACCCGACTACCTGTTTGCCAGCACTCAGGCTAAGCCGGAATATGAACGCCTCCAACTGATCGAAGCGGTGTTTGACGGCCAAAGTCAGCGGCGACTCCTGCAAACTGGGCTGACGGGGGGCTGGAGCTGTCTGGAGGTAGGGGCGGGAGCAGGCTCAATCACCCGCTGGCTAGCCGCGATCGCGGGAGATTCAGGTCAGGTTACGGCACTGGATCGGGATACCCGCTTTCTGAAGGGAGCATTACCCGGCTCAGTGCAGGTGATCGAAGGCGATATTTGTACCGAGGAGCTACCTGCGGCTAGTTTTGACCTGATCCATGCCCGCTTCGTACTCATCCACATTCCTACCGTCGAGGTGGCCTTGGAGCAGATGGTGCGATTACTGAAGTCGGGGGGCTGGCTCGTGCTAGAGGAGCCGGACTTTTTAGCTGCACGGCCTGCCGGGATGACGGCTGATCTGGGCGGGTCGATCACTCCAGAGACCCTGACCACTGCCATGACCCGCGTCAACCAAGCTATTCTCCAGACCTTTGTAGACCGAGGTATCGACCCTGCCGTTAGCCTGCAATTGCCGCAACGACTAGAAACCTTGGGGTTACGGGTGCAGACAGTAGACAATCATGCGCCCTTGGTACGGGGCAATTCCGCCATGGCTCAGATCATGGCCCGGTCAGCCCGCCAGTTGGCCACCCTCTACACTGCCACGGGCAAAGCCAGTCCCCTAGATGTGGAGCACTACTGTCAATATGCTCAAAATTCTCATACTTGGGCTATTTACCACGGGATTGTGGGGATCCAGGCCCAAGCCCATCTGTAGTCAGGGTATTTTTCAGCAGGGCAGGAAAATCGCGAGGCCAGGACTTGGCATAATGACCAAAAGATTGGCTAGGAGGGCTATGGAGAGCGAAATCATCACCACCACCGCAGACGAGGCGATTGTTCTGTTTGAACTCAGCAGTGGGGGCGGAGCCTTACGATCGCCCAAACCCCATCCCCAAGAGTTGGCGACCAAATCTGCCCAAGCCTTAGGACAGGCCATGGGAACTATTCAAGCGCTTGCTAATCGCACCACGGAGACCCTAGCCAAGTTGCCAAAACAGCCCTCTGAATTTGAGTTGGAGTTTGGCATTAAAGTGGATGCCCAGGCCGGGGTGCTGGTGTCGGCCAGTGGGGCAGAGGGTAATCTGCGGGTAAAGTTGGTATGGAAGGCGGATCCCCTTTAATGCGGAATCCCCAGAAGCAGATTAGGTTATGTCTCCCAGTTCACCATGGGGGGAATTCTCGGGTAGGGGATGCCCTGTTCGACAACAGCCGCCTTGGCACGGCGGGAGAACTTGAATGCGCTTAACCTTGGACCGGCTCGGGAGTTGGATCTGATAGGGGGGTGCTCTGTTGCCGCTCCTTATCCAGACGGCGCTTGCGGGCATAGAGCTGAATCGTGACGGCCATAAACAGGACCAACCCGGCAATGAGCCAAGTGGTGGTATCCATGGGTAGGTTGTTCTTGAAGATCACCAGCATCACGATCAACACCAGCAACAGGGTCGGCGCTTCATTCAGTGCCCGCAATTGCTGGCTACTCCACTTGCATTCCCCTCGCCAGAGCTGCTTCATCAGGCGGCCACAGTAGTGGTGATATCCCAGCAGCACTGCAACAAAACCCAGCTTGGCGTGCATCCATCCCTGTTTCAGCCAGTCGGGAGACAACACCAGCAGGCCGATGGCCATTGCTACCGTCACCACCATGCCGGGGGTGGTGATGATACGGTAGAGCCGCTTTTCCATCAGGGTGTACTGATTTTTCAGAATGGTGGCGGCGGGTTCTGGCTCGGCCTCAGCCTCGACATGGTAGATGAATAACCGCACTAGGTAGAACAATCCGGCGAACCAGACCACCACTCCGATAATGTGAAACGCTTTGAACCAGGAATAGGCCATCATCGCTTGCTTGTAAGCTTGTTTCAATCCTGTATTGTCGGCCAGGGGATTCTTCTTGGGAAGGGGGCAGGACTGGATCTTAACGTTTTGAGAAGGAGCATTCCGCCCCAAGCAGCTTTCCCTAGGGCGGACAAAAAGGGACGCTCTAGCGGGTTCACCCAGTATTGAGCTGGAACACTCTAAGCTAATCCATAACCCCACTTCCCAGAACCCTATGACTATCCAGTGGCAAGCGGCTCGGCAATATGAGGATATTCTCTACCACAAGGCCGAGGGCATCGCCAAAATCACCATCAACCGCCCCCACAAACGCAACGCCTTTCGTCCCAAGACGGTGGTGGAACTCTACGACGCCTTTGCCGATGCCCGCGAAGATACCACCATTGGTGTTGTACTGCTGACGGGAGCCGGTCCACACACTGATGGGAAATACGCCTTCTGCGCCGGAGGGGATCAGAGTGTCCGGGGCAAGGGGGGCTATGTGGACGAGGGGGGAATGCCTCGACTGAATGTACTGGACTTGCAGCGGTTGATTCGCTCCATGCCCAAGGTGGTAATTGCCCTCGTGGCCGGGTATGCCATCGGGGGGGGGCATGTCCTGCATGTGATCTGTGACCTGACCATCGCGGCGGAGAATGCCGTCTTTGGCCAGACGGGACCGAAGGTAGGCAGCTTTGATGGTGGCTTTGGGGCAGGCTATTTAGCGCGGAGCGTGGGACAAAAAAAAGCACGGGAAATTTGGTTTCTCTGCCGCCAGTACAGCGCCCAGGATGCGCTAGAGATGGGCTTGGTGAATACGGTGGTGCCAGTAGACGAGTTGGAACTAGAGGGGGTGCAGTGGGCGCGGGAAATTTTGCAAAAGAGCCCAATGGCCATCCGCTGTTTGAAGGCGGCCTTTAATGCGGACTGTGATGGGCAGGCAGGTATTCAGGAACTCGCGGGGAATGCCACCCTGCTCTACTACATGACGGAGGAGGGAGCAGAGGGCAAGCAGGCATTTCTAGACAAGCGATCGCCAGACTTTGGCCCCTATCCCTGGTTGCCCTAACGGGATTTGCGATCGGGGATGTAGAGGACGGGATGCCAACTGCGGCGTAGAATTTCCCGCGTCAGGCTGGGGGCAGACCAGCGCATGAAGCCGCCAGCGCTACCGTGGCAGGCCGCGATCGCGCAGATATCGTACTCCTCCGCCGCCCGCATAATCTCTTCCAGGGGATCCCCTTGTTTGACCAGCGTCTCTACAGTGACACCATGATCGCGCAGGCCAGTGCCCAAATGATCGAGCTTTTTCTTAGCCGCTTCCAGGGGATGGTCTCCTCGCATCTCTTCTCGGATGGCATCATCCACCACCCACACTGCCAAACAGCGATCCAGCACCCGGTTTTCTTCCGGGTCTGCTAAATGGTGCTGAAGATTGTCAATCAACCGCTCAGCGCTCTCGCTACCGTCGTAGGGAATCAGCAGATAGCGAAATAAGTTACGACAGCGCAGATCCAACTCCCCCAGGGTATAGGTGGAAAGTAACTGGGGCCGTAGGATCAGCAGGGGCACCGGAGTCCGGTCCACCAGCCCCATCGTAGTGCTACCAAATAATTTCTCCGTCAGCAGACTCCGGGTCGGCATTCCCAGCACCACCACATCAGCCTTCTGACTTTCTACCTGGCGTAGGATGTTGTCACTAGGTCGCCCCGACATCACTTGCACCTCCACCTCGGCCCCCGCTGGCACATCCGCTAGGAGCGCCTCTAGACGCTGGTGGGCCTCAGCCATAGCCTCCTCATCTACCCGAGGAATGGAGCGATCACTCTGGACGGCTACATTATGGAAAAATGTAATGTGCCTCAGTCCCCCCGCAACCAGACTAGGCATTACTTGGGCGAGGCGATGTAGACCATCCGAAAAATCGGTACAGATCAAAGCACGCTGAAACATGGTAGGCGGCGCGTCCTATGGACAGTTGCGTCATTATAATGATGCATCTAGCAACGTTCCAGCAAATAACCATGGCTTCAGCTCGGGGCTTACACTCAATGGTCTCTGGATGAACGCCTCAAAGAAAAAAGATCTACACGGGTTTTAAGTGTCTAGATAGAACCTGGATAGAAGTAGACGCCCCATCATCCCCAGCTCGTTTCTCGCGGAACCAAGCAAGAGAGGGAGGTGGCTACTCAACCAGAATTAACTGGAACGCAGAAAACAGCACCTCAAACCCTAGGCAACCTGGGGAGGCTCTAGCCCCCACTCGTGCTTCAGGAAGGTCTTGTACATGCTTTCCCGCATCATCATCTGCCCATAGAGCTTGACCAGAAAGTCTTGGGCCTGCTCCCGGCTCATTTTCTGAACCTGGGTTTCAAAGGACCGCAAGTTAAACTGCTGCTCTAGAGAGAGGGACAGTTGGTCATCCATAACACTCACTCCACCTTGAGAGACAACCAGCAGTAGCAAGCGCCATCGCTGTACTGCCATTGGGCGAGGCTTCCAGCAGCGTGCTACCTGCGGAAAGCTTAGCCATGGCAATAATCTTACAAAATATTTCAAGCGTTTGACAAATTGGTTACTTTTAGGTGCAAAACTTTCGTCAAAAGATAAAGATTCTTTCTGGCCTCTGAGTTGAAGCTGTTGTAGCAAGGGCATTCGCGGAAAAAGGCTCACTCTGAACCCCAAAAGCCAGAACCCGTCCATCTCAGCGCGTTCCATTTTGTCAAGCATTCCCTGCGGATTGTCAGGGCTTTTCTACACTGATAGGGGGTAGTAGCCCTTGAACAGATCTAAGCAGCCGCCAGTCTGATTAGGTCAAGACTGGGAGCGAATTTGCTTTGGCACGAAGCATCAGAGAGGTGCCTGGTGTCTTCAGCAAGTGGCCCAAAGCCATACCAATCCCGACATCAGGGGTATTTTGTGATCCTTCAAAGACTTATGGCGCGTAAAAAAAAGGTTAGTTTATCCCTAACGCCCGCCGCTGTGGCGGTTTTAGATGAGTTAGCGACTCATACCGAGTTATCCCGATCGGCTTTGGTGGAGAGTCTGGTTCAGGGCCAGGGGACAGTGATGGCGACAGAACCCCAGTGGGCAGTACGTTTGGTGTCCGACCCGGCAGGCATGACCGTGGTCGAGAGGCTTCCTTTGGACCGGGCTCTGACCATCGCGCCGGAGATCTTGGATGCCCCTGAATCCCCAAGATTAGTCGCAGATACAGGCAAGGATATAGCCATTGATTCAGCATCAGAGACACCCGAGGCGCTCACGGGGGAATCTCCTGTTATGGTCCCCGCTTCCCCAGATCCGGAAGAGTCACCCGAGGCGCTAATGGGGGAATCTCCTGTTATGGTCCCTGCTTCCCCAGATCCAGAACTATTGGCCCTGCGGCAACAGGTGGCGGACCTCCAAGCCCAACGGTTGGCGGCCCCATCTGCCCTTGCTCCGCCAGTAGTAGCGGTATTCGCTGCGCCCGATCCGGTGCCTGCTTTACAACAGCAACTCCTGGCCGCGATCGCAACCCAATCCGCCCTCAGAGCTGAAGTCCAGGCCCAGCAGCAAGAATTAACCCAACTCCGGCAAGATCTGGCTCACCAGCAGTCCTTGGCGGCGGTGGGAGAGCGGCAGTTAAACAAATGGCGGCACCAGACCTTTTCTCGCTAAGGCTTTCCTTCTGCGCCCCCTGCTAAGGGACTCACAGGAAAATAAGGTAACCGCTGATCCCTTACTCCTCCATCAAGGTTTCAATCAAGAGATCTACCTGCTGCTGTTTTTCCTGCAAAAAAGCCTCACACTGACGCAATTCAGTGACGGCAGCCTCAAAGGTCTCAAAGATCGTCGCCAGGGGCAGATCACCCTGCTCTAGACGGGCAACGGTTTCCTCAACGTGGGCGACCGCCTGCTCATAGGTCCAATTGGGATCAGGGGCGCAGGATTCGGAAGTGCGGGATTTAGCCATGGAGATTGATTAAGCGTGATATTAGGAGATAGAAACGTTGCAGAGGATATGGAAATCCTTGACGAAGCCCTTGACGCGAAATCAGCGGCGGTAGACCTTGGAAGGACTGAAATCATCCTCGATCATCCCCTGTCGGGGGCGGTTGAGCCTCGTGAGCAGAATGCACAGCGCTGACTTGGGCCGTGACGGCCCCGACCCCAAGCTGAATGTGGAGGGTGTCCCCCACCTGGACCTGATCCACGTGGGCCACCACAGTATTTGTCTGAGGCTGACGCACGAGGGCATAGCCTCGGCGCAACACGGCCTCCGGATCCAAGCTTTGCAGGGTCTGCCCAAGGGCATCACAGTGGCGCTGGGCTGACTGGAGTTCATAGCGCACCCGCTGAACCCAGCGCTGTCTCAACCACCCTAGTCGCTGTTGCTCCTGTTCGAGGTGCTGATCTAGCCGCAGTTGCCCCAGACGGCGGCGGGCGTCTGCTACACGCTCGTAGTGCATTTGCATCGCCGATTGGAAGGTGGTCATTGCCTGCTGACGGCGCTGGCAATGGGCTTGCCACAAATCCCCTAGGGCTGGCACCGCCTGCTCCGCTGCCGCTGTGGGGGTATGGGCACAGCAATCGGCGGCCAGATCCGCCAGGGACTTGTCCCGATGGTGTCCGATGCCCGTAATCACCGGCACCGGACAGGTGACGATGGCCCGCACGACCCGTTCATCATCGAAACAGTCCAGATCCTCCCGTGCCCCGCCCCCCCGCGCCAGGATGACCAATTCGGCCCGTCCATCTTGGGCGACAAGGTCCATTGCCCGCGCGATCGCAGCGGGCGCTTGGTGGCCCTGTACGATGGCAGGGGCTAGGAGCACCCGCAGCCCCGGATACCGTTCTCCCAGGGTGCGCTGGATGTCGCCCCAGGCAGCAGCCTGAGGTGAGGTGACCACGGCGATGGTTTGGGGATAGCGGGGCAGAGGTCGTTTGTGCTCAGGGTCAAAGAGCCCTTCTGCCTGAAGGCGATCCTGGAGTTGTTGTCGCCGCAGAGCTTGGAGACCCGCCCCCGCTGGCAACAGTTGAAACACCATCAATTGATACGTACTGCGCTGGGGGTAGAGTCGCACCTGCCCCAACACCAATACCTGCTCTCCAGGAGTGGGATCGGCAGCTAAACGCGATCGCAGCGATCGCCACGCCACACACTGAACCGCCGCCGTGCCATCTGGCTCCTGGAGCGTAAAAAAGAGATGACCGCCCCGGTCACTGGCACTGGACACCTCCCCCATAACCCAAAGGCGCAACAGGTGTTCATCCTGGGCAATTAAATCCTGGAGGTAGGCGGTCAACCCTCCTACACTCAGGGTTTCCGCCGGAAGCGTAACAGTATTATCGGAATACATCATGCCTAGGAAAACACCCTTAGACCATCCCTATCAGAATACCCCGAGATTTTAGTACAAACGTATGTACAATTAAAGAACTCAATCCCTGGGATTATGGTTAAACTAACCCTGATCTGTTTCCCTTGGCCCCTAACCCACGAGACACCGAACCTAACTTCCCATGGCTAAAACCACCACTGGCAACTCCGAGAAGGAAAAAGCCCTGACCATGGTGCTCAACCAAATTGAGCGCAACTTCGGCAAAGGGGCCATCATGCGATTGGGCGATGCCAGTCGCATGAAGGTAGAGACCATCCCCACCGGAGCCCTCACCCTCGATCTGGCCCTAGGGGGCGGCTTACCCAAGGGCCGCGTTATTGAAATCTACGGCCCAGAAAGTTCCGGGAAAACCACCCTTGCCCTCCATGCCTTGGCGGAGGTTCAAAAACTGGGGGGCACCGCCGCCTTTGTGGATGCCGAGCACGCCCTAGACCCCGAATATTCCGAGGCTCTGGGGGTAAACGTGGCAGACCTGCTGGTCTCCCAGCCCGATACGGGGGAAGCTGCCCTAGAAATTGTGGATCAATTGGTACGCTCCTCCGCCATTGATTTAGTAGTGGTAGACTCCGTGGCCGCCCTGGTTCCCCGTGCCGAGATTGAGGGAGAAATGGGGGATTCCCACGTTGGTTTGCAGGCCCGCCTCATGAGTCAGGCACTGCGAAAAATCACCGGCAGCATTGGCAAGTCTGGCTGCACCGTCATTTTTCTGAACCAGCTCCGGCAGAAGATCGGCGTTGTCTATGGTAATCCTGAAACCACCACAGGGGGGAATGCCCTGAAATTCTATGCTTCGGTACGTCTTGACATTCGCCGGATTCAAACCCTGAAGAAGGGGACGGAGGAATACGGCATCCGGGCCAAGGTTAAGGTGGCTAAAAACAAGGTGGCCCCACCCTTTCGGATCGCTGAGTTTGATGTCATTTTCGGCCAGGGTATCTCGACCCTAGGCTGCATCATGGATCTGGCGGAGCAACACGCGGTAGTGGTCCGTAAGGGAGCTTGGTACAGCTATAAGGGCGAAAATATCAGCCAGGGGCGAGACAATGCCATTCGTCTGTTAGAAGAGAAGCCGGAACTGGCCAAGGAATTGGAAGCTCTTGTGCGGGAAAAACTTGCCATAGGCCGCACTAGCATTCCCACAGAACCCGTAGCAGACGAGGAAGAGTAAAGCCATGGCTATGGTCAGTTCCACCATGCTGACGCTAGGTACCCCGGCCCCCGAGTTTCACCTGCCGGATGTGGTCTCCGGTGAGACGATCACCCTAGCCACCTTCGCTGACAAAGCCGCTCTTGTGGTTATGTTCATCTGCAAGCACTGCCCCTTCGTCAAGCATGTCCAGGGAGAATTGGTCCGATTGGGGCAAGACTACGGTCCCAAAAATGTGGGCATTGTCGCCATTAGTGCCAACAGCGTCCAGACCCATCCCCAGGATGGTCCTGAGCACCTGAAGGCGATGGCGCTAGAGCTGGGGTTTACCTTTCCCCTCTGTTACGACGAGTCCCAGGCTACGGCCAAAGCCTACACTGCTGCCTGTACACCGGATTTCTTTCTTTTTGATCGCGATCGCGACTTGGTCTATCGTGGTCAACTGGATAGCAGCCGTCCCAGCAACGGCTTGCCCGTCACTGGTGCAGACCTGCGGGCCGCCCTAGATCAGGTAATTGCAGGGCAACCGGTTTCCCCCGACCAGAAACCCAGTATCGGCTGCAATATCAAATGGACACCGGGGAACGAGCCGAACTATTAAGCCTTCGCAGAATGGCATTGATTCCTTCAATCAACTTTCATGAAGTCCCCTTGAAGGGATCACAGTCTCCGTAAAGAGTTGGTTCAGAGATCGGGTTTAGTCCATTTAGGATATTTTTTGTTGAGTGGCCATTGCTATATTGGCGAACAGGGCTCACCCCCAGCCCACAGATTGCGAGCAAATCGGGATGGCCCTAAAGACCGCTCTAGCCCCTTCGGGGCGACTACGCCAATGACCTCTTCGCAGGCAAGATTCACCCCCATCGGGAATGTTCCTGAGACAGGGTGAAGCTGCCCTGAGCCCCCCACTCCTCACCCTTGATGGGTATAGGGATACCTTCCGAGTGGGCAACCTAGAGATCAAGCCATCACACTGTACAGACGTTCCGTGTTACGGACCCTGGAGGACATTGTCACCGTGCCTAGAACAGAAGAACGAATCCAAACCCCCTCTACCCTGCCCATGCCCGCCATTGCCCCTAAGAGCGTCGCCGCCACCGAGCTGCGGCCCTGGGGTTCTTTTACGGTACTGGAAGAAGGCAGCCGCTACAAAATCAAGCGCATTGAGGTGAAGCCCGGTCACCGCCTCAGTCTGCAAATGCACCACCACCGCAGTGAACATTGGATCGTGGTTGCGGGTACCGCTAAGGTCACCTGTGGTGAGCAGGAAATTTTGCTCACTGCCAACCAATCCACCTACGTCCCCCCCTGTACGACCCACCGTCTAGAGAACTCCGGCGTCATTCCCCTGATTCTGATCGAGGTCCAAAATGGAGAATACCTGGGCGAAGACGACATCGTACGCTTCCAAGACGACTATGCCCGCACGAATCAGCATCAGAAATAACCTTATATCAAGATATTCAGACACGATAGTCGTCTAGTACCGCAGTGCGTAAATCAGCCCACTATTGTCGCCTCAGCCCAACATTTTCTGGTTCCCTCTCCCTGTGGGAGAGGGCTAGGGTGAGGGGCCGAGGTGTATCACGATAGAACGGTTAGGGTATTTACGCCGCAGAGTACTAGGTCCACCTGCGACTTTCCCACAACAAAGCCCCCAGCAGTATAGCTGGGGGCTTTGTTGTATCTTTTGTGTTTTTAAGTAGCCCTAGGGCGTGTGGATAATTAACGAGAAAACCCTTGCGGGGTAGACATGACCACGCCCGCCCTACTGAAGCAAGCTAGGGGCTGTAACCGCCCCATAGCAAGGAATCTAGATTTGATTGTCCACAGACCCTAGTACTCCATCAAAATTGCCCGGAGTTCTCCGGCCCGATAGCGTGTCGTGTGCAGATCTACATAGAGCATGTTGTTATTCAGAGCCGCCACCTGCTCATCAGTGAGGGTGTACTCCCCTGTGGCGCTGCCGCCAGTTCCCATACTGTTGACCATGACATCCAGCGCGTACTGGAAAGGCCCATTTTCCATGGGGCTACCCCGGTGAATATGTAAGGCAGAGGTAATGTTGGGGTTAGGAGGATCCAACGGATCGGTGGCATAGTCCCGCAGGCCGCTAGACAACGCCCGGAAGCTCCCTCGCACAATGAGACGATTGCCTGCAAGGGCTGCCCCCACTGCACCACGGGCATCGGTTCTCACCCCCTTGGGAACAATCTCGCTACCGCTCATAACCGCCACATACTTCTTGAGCCCGCTGCTGGGAATCCCCTGGGCCAGGAATTCCAGTTCCGCAGCTTTGACATTCAGGTCGGCTTCCCTGGCCAACACATCCTGCACATTTAACATCTGAGCATCCCCAGGATTCTGGGAGGTGGGTGCCGTGAAACGAGTCACGACACTGCCAAAGGCAGGGGTTCCCAAACCGACGACTAGCAGAAAGCTCAGGATGGTCAATACGACCCCTTTGAGGCGAAGTTTGAATTGATTCATGGTTCTTAACCTTACTCAGTATCACAATCAGACCCGAGTTCACAGCAGCTTGCCCTGCCCTGGGTCGGCCCCAAAATCGTTAGGACAGCCGTTATCCAGTTAGGACAAGACTGCGAACCTATTTGCTGTGGTAAGTCTGTGGCAAGCAGTATCAGAGAGGTACCCGACCTCCTCGGCAAATTGGCCAAGGCTGTAGCTATGAGAACTCAACCTTAAGTACGTCTCAAGGGGGGAATTGGATGTATCGACGGGCAAATTTAAGGACAGGTTAGTAGGGAGGGCGGTCAGATTTTGGCCAGATTGCAGCAACACTGTCAGGAAACTGGGGATAACAGCGAGTAGATCCAATCATCATAATTTTTGCCCCACCCGTCGGAGTATGGCTTAGCTACAGCCCTAGCCTCCTAGAGGCCAATCCGATGGGGGGCGGAACCCATGACCCTGATGCCTGGTCTGAAACAACTGGGCACAATAAAGCCAGCAGCCCCCGGAGCGACCGAAACGTCACCATGATGGACTCACCCCGCCACCCCATTCCTGATATGAAGCCCCTTGCTACCGCAGGTCTAAAAGACATAGCCCCGCCAGAGGATTTTGACCCCTTTGCTGCTCCTGGCGAAGAGGATCTAGAGGATGAACCCATCGCCCTCGGCATTACGGGATCGCGCCGCACCACTGACCTCGTGCGGCTTTACCTTCAGGAAATTGGCCGGGTAAGCCTCCTGCGGCGGGATGAGGAAGTGTCCGAAGCCCAAATGGTGCAGCGCTATATGCAACTCCTAGAGATGCGCAATAGTGCGGCGGCACAGGCTAGTGGTCCCCTGGAACGCTATGTCCACTTGATGGATACCCGCGATCGCCTCACCTCCCACCTAGGCCACCGCCCTTCCCTAGAACGCTGGGCCGAAACGGCGGGTATTTCCGTAGTGGACCTGAAGCCCACTCTCTCTAGCGGTAAACGTCACTGGGCAGAACTGGCCAGCCTGACGGTGGCGGAACTGGAGGAGGCTATTCGGGAAGGGCTACGGGCGAAGGAACACATGATCAAGGCCAACCTCCGCCTGGTGGTGTCCGTGGCCAAAAAGTACCAAAACCGAGGGTTGGAACTGCTGGATCTGATCCAGGAAGGCACCCTCGGTTTGGAGCGGGCGGTGGAGAAATTTGACCCCACTAAGGGTTATCGCTTCAGTACCTATGCCTACTGGTGGATCCGTCAGGGCATCACCCGCGCGATCGCAACCCAGAGCCGCACCATTCGTCTCCCGGTCCACATCACCGAAAAGCTCAACAAGATTAAAAAGGCCCAGCGCAAGATTTCCCAAGATCAAGGCCGTACCCCCACCCTAGATGATGTGGCGCGGGAACTGGATATGACCGCCGCTCAAGTGCGGGAGGTGTTGCTGCGGGTGCCCCGCTCTGTGTCTCTAGAAACCAAGGTGGGCAAAGAGCGGGATACGGAACTGGGGGATTTGTTGGAAACCGACAGCATTTCTCCAGAGGAACTGCTGATGCGAGAAGCCCTACGGCGAGACCTGCAACAGCTCATGGCGGATCTCACCGACCGAGAGCGGGAGGTCATCCGGCTGCGGTTTGGCCTCGGGGACGGCAATCCCTTTTCCCTAGCGGAAATTGGGCGGGCGCTGGATCTGTCCCGAGAGCGCGTGCGGCAGATTGAATCCAAGGCGCTGCAAAAGCTGCGCCAACCCAAGCGGCGCAACCGGGTGCGCGATTACCTAGAAGCCCTGGGGTAGATCAGGGGCGTACAATTGAATATCTCCCCATCTGCCCAATATCGGCCACCTGCCTCTATTTCCTCCGGGAAGGCTCCGCCTTAGCGTAGCCATGCCGGAGGCTATTGCCCACAGGGCTATACGGCTCCGTTGCTCCTCGCGAACAGGACAGGGATTACCCCTACAGCCGCATCCTGCATTAGCCACGCAACCCCACGTCCCTACAGCCCATCCTGCATTGGGCGCGGCATCTCTGCGGTGCATTGCTTCGCGAATGCACCCTACGGGATATTTAATTCAAAACTCAAAACTCAAAACTTAAAATTCCCATCACCCCCCCACCCCATCCCCCCCTACTGATGGGACTTTATTTGTGTACAAATCCCTAATGATCCTCCATCCCCTACTCCGTGTTGGCTTAGGCTTGCTGATCGTCAGTGAGGCCGGATTCGGGAGCTTGAGTGATCGCGCCATCGCTCAAGTTCCCGAGCCGCCTGAAATTGCCCAGATGACTCCGCCCAACCCCACTGGTGCCCTCAGCGGCGGGGCGGTGGTGGTGGGTAGTCAGCGACTGGCGGTGCCTTGGCAACAGCGGGGCGATCGCATTGGCATCGCTGATATCGCCCTGATGCAAACCCTAGGGGTGGATTTACAAAATACCCAAAACCCCCAGCAGCAACCCGTCCAATGGTTTTCCGACACCGCCACAGCTCTAACACCCTGGTACAGCGGTGGCTACCGCTATCTGGATATCACCGACTGGGCACGACAGCATAATTGGCAGCTCACCCCCAGCAATAACGGAACCCTTACCCTACAAGCCCCCACCGGACAGGTGCTCGCTGCCCGTCGGGGTCGCCAGAGCTGGGGCGATCGCATTGTTCTAGATGTCGATCGCCCCCTCCTATGGGGCTTGGAAGAACAGCAGGATCGCTTTACCCTCACTGTCACGGGGCAGACGGGGGGAGGCTTTGTTGCCAATAGTTTGCAAGATCCAGGTAATGCCCTCAGCGGGGTGCAGGTGCGCTCCGGGGGCGGCCAACTCGTGCTTCAGGGCCAGGTAGATACCCAGGCGCGGGTGCGGGTGTGGAGCCTGTCCAATCCCCCCCGCATTGTCATTGATGTGCGTCAAGACACCCTGCCCCGCGATATTCTCTGGGCTCCCGGTGTGCGCTGGCAGGCGGGAATGGTATCTGTGGGTAACCGGGCCTTCTCCGTCCATCAGGTACGGTTGAACCTGCGCCAATCTGGCGTGGCGCTGCGGCCTCTGTGGGCCAGTGAGCCCCAAGTACCGGGCATTACACCCCTTATCACCTTGGCCCAACGGCATCAGGCCGTCGCCGCCATCAATGCGGGCTTCTTTAACCGCAATAATCAGCTTCCCCTGGGGGCGGTGCGCCGCGATGGCCGCTGGATTTCCGGGCCGATTTTGAACCGGGGTGCGATCGCGTGGAATGACCAAGGGCGGGCGGTGATGAATCGCCTTTTCCTAGCCCATACCCTCACCACCCGTCAGGGGCAAAGCTTCACCGTCGGGCAGATCAACAGTGGCTATGTACAGGCGGGCATTGGTCTCTATACCCCCGATTGGGGCAGTGCCTACAGCCCCATCCTGGACGGCGAAACCCTAGTGAGTGTGGGCCAAAATCAAGTGGCGCGACAAAGCCCTGGGGGCGCGGCGGGGCAGGGATCGGTGCCGATTCCTATCGATGGCTATCTGTTAGCGGTGCGCTCCTTTAGTGAAGCAGCGCGATCGCTAGTCCCTGGCACCTCGGTGACCCTCACCCCTGACCTGCGCCCCCCCGAATTCATCGACTTGCCCCACGCCATGGGCGGCGGTCCCCTATTACTCAAGGATCAACGTATGGTCCTCAATCCCCAGACAGAGGGCTTTAGCGACGCCTTTGCCACCCAGGCAGCCCCCCGTAGTGCCATTGGTATCGCCGGGGATGGACAGATTTTGCTCGTAGCCATCCACCACAGTCCCGGTGGGCGCGGCCCCACCCTCACCGAGACGGCCCAGATCATGGCCCAACTGGGCAGCGTTGATGCTCTCAACCTAGACGGCGGCAGTTCCGCCAGTCTCTATCTGGGGGGTACCCTGATCAATCGTCATCCCCAGACGGTAGGCCGCATCCACAATGCCCTCGGGGTTTACATCACTCCGTAAGGGATCTGCGATGGCCAGAGGCCGGTCAAAGACCATCGCAATACCCGGCGGCGCAATACCCGGCAGCACAACACTGGGCGGCGCTGTTGTCACAATGGAAGAGATGCACTGGGAAGAACCCATGGGAAATCGACACTGGACAATAGCGACAGGGTTGGGGCTGATGCTTGCGATCGCACCGAGTCTCTTACCGCCCCCCGCCCCCGCCGTGCAGTTCCCCGACGGTACCGTTGCCTTTACCAGCCCGCCCCGACTGGCGGAGTTTAGGGCCAGCCGAGATCTGACTGGAGCCCGCAACGTCACCTACTACTTCACCATCACCCTGCCAGAGGAGGCGGAGGAAGCGCTGGCAACCCTTGACATTACCCTGATCGAAGGCAGCCCCCAGGGTCTGCGGTATCGGCTCGAGGAGACAGCAGCGTTTCAGGGAACCTACGGCGATCGCGGCGAAGCCATCCCCGTGGCGACCGCCACCTATGACCGGGACGAACAGCGCTTTACCCTGACACTGGCGGAACCCGCCGCACCGGGACAGGACATCACCGTGGCCCTACGACCCGTTCAGAATCCGCTCTGGGAAGGCGTTTATCTATTTGAACTAGAAGCCAGTCCCGCAGGAGACTTAGTGCGATCGCAACGAGTCGGCACCGCCCGAATGCACATCTACAGCCGCGATCGCCCCTTTCGGCTGTTTTAGGGGTTGGTGATTGGTGATTGATCACATCAGAATGGACCAATCACCTGTCCCTTACTCCGAGACAGAAGCTCCAACGAAGGGCGGTTCCTCCAACCCCAGGTGATCCGTCTTCACCCAGCGCAGTCGCTTAGGGCGCAGCGCCATGCGGAGAGTTACCGTCGGCATCACCACCAGCCAGTGGAACATGTAGATCATGCCCCGCACCGCATTTACGCCGGATATCAGCCAAGGCTCCTTCCGGCTAATCCGCAACCCCTTCACCATACCCACCATCAAAAAGGTGGCCACCAGACTAGAAAGAGGTGTCAACACCGGAGGGCGGGTGCGGGCCACCGCCATCATTAGATCCGGTAGCGCCATCGTGGGCAGCGCGTACTGAATCAGCCAGAAGAAAAATAAATCTACAGTCTTGTTCAGACCCAAACGGCGAGGGGTTAATAGTCGCCAGTAGTCCAGATAGCGCTGATAGCCCCCCTCCGCCCAACGATTGCGCTGGTGCCACAGGGACTTGAACTGGGTCACCCCCTCCTCCTCCACCGCTGGGAACAGAACCACCGGAATATCCCAGCCCGTGAGATGGAGGCGAAACGTCAGATCGAGATCATCGGTGATAGTAGCCTCATTCCAGCCCCCACAGGTTTCCAGCGCCTCCCGCCGGACAAACTGACCATTACCCCGCAGCTCTCCAATTCCCGCTACCGCAACCCGCTGCCGTTGACAGTAGGCATCGAAGGCCATCTCTGCCATCTGACCCCGAGTCCAAAAATTCGTGGCAGCATTTGCGATCGCTTTTCGTACCTGCACCGCCCCCACCGATTTCCGCTGAAACAGGGGCACTACCCGCAGCAGCAGATCTGGAGGCACCTGGGCATCGGCGTCAAAGACCACCACCACACTCCCCCGAGCCTGGGGCCAGACCTCATTCAAAGCTCCAGACTTGCCTCCCGTCGCTTGGTCACTGCGGTGCACCACACGAATGTTCGCCTGCTGAGCAGCGAGTCGATCCAGTAGTTCTGCCGTACCATCAGTGCTGTGATCATCGATCATCCAGACTTCAAACCGTTCCACGGGATAGTCCAAACTGACGAGGGATTCCACAAGACGACCAATCACCGTCCGTTCATTCTTAGCCGCTACTAATATGGATACAGCGGGCCAGAGGGTTAAGTCTGGAGTCTCCCCACCGCTGGCGAAGGCCGCATCCCTTCCTGGCAGCCCTACTGGCAGGATTTCCATGGGGGCAAACAGCAGTCGGGCAAGGTGCAACCCCGCAAACACCGTACATCCGTAGACCAGCCAGTGTCCCCAGGCCAGGAGATGCAGCCCAATGGTAGCCAGCCATAGCCCTACGAGGACGACTCCAGCTTTGAACTGACGCCCGTACAGCCCCGGAAAGGGATTTTGGTGAAAGGGAATGGGCTGGCTAATAGTGGATTGAGCCCCGTTAATCATGGCTGCACTCTCTCTCCTGTTGAATGACCCTCAATCCTAGGTTTCTGCAACAACGCTGACCAAGGCTCCTATCCTTAGGTGCCAATGGAATAGGCCAATCATGGTCTCTGATCTGGGACCATCGCTCACCCCTTGTCCTTGCCCCAAACCTGGGAAAGATCAATTTTTCCAATTCTGGAAAAGTCCAAATATCTGCTACGGGAATTGTTCTGAACAATGGATGCTCTGGGTACCCTCTACAGGAAATCTTATCCCTGATTCTTAAGGGAGGCATAGCATCAGAACAGCCCCGTTACGCTCAAGACAATCTAGTTGTTCTGGGTCTTTCTCTGGTTTTGTGATCCCCATGGCGACTCCAGACATCAGATGACGAATCCCAAAATAGCGCCCCTCCTAGGGATGCCAACCCTTATCCTAACGGGTTATGGCCCCCCACAAATGGACTTCAGGAACGGTGCCGATAGAGATCCAGGGCATCCGGATCCTGCTGAAGACAGTTTGTCTAGACGTATAGATCCCTATTCCCAGGGATCTGGAGGTTCACAGTATCCGACCTTGTGGTATCACTGAGGGCATTGCCCGAGCCATTCCGGGGATCTCATTTAGAGATCTGTGTAGATTGTTGAGTTGATGATAGCGGCCTGATGGGGCGGTCCCGATTGGGTGACCCATCTCGCAGGTGGTAATGATAGGACCGGTGGACGCGATGACGATAACCTTTGACGAGATCAAACCCGCTGGCAAGCAGGATATTGGCGTATACATGCCCTATTACCAGGGTACAAAGCGCAATGCCCTGCCCTACGCCATCGGCCTTTACAAGCGCGGAAACTTAGAGGGGGAACGGGTGATTGAAGGGGGCTCCAGCATTCCCTTCCTAGCGACCTGGAATATCTCTTCCTTGCCGGCGGACTTAACGCGCTGTCGGCTTCAGTTTGATGACGATGCCGATCTAAGCTACGAAATCACCATGGCGACCTTTGAATTTGTCGATTTTCTCTTTGATGTGGTGGTAGCCCTACGACAAAAACGCGAGGCGGACTTTTCTAAAGGGTTCTATCGCAAGCTCCTGCGTCTGGATGACTAGTCCAGAAAGTCAGAAGGCGGAAAGGGAATTCCATGTCACACAAGGGTTCCTGCCTTAGTAAATAGAGCGGCAGTGTAACGCATCAATCCGAGTTGAACGCCCTACTGGTACGACATAGCTAAAACTGTGCTTTAGAAATTCCAGCGAATTCCTTGTTGGTGGGCAAAGCCCACCCTAAGTAATGCACTACTTTAGCTGTGTCGATCCACTACGATGCGTTACGGTTTCACCTAACGCATCCTACTAGTGGGCGGAAATAACTGACCTATCAATGTCGCGCCAGGTCCTACTTGCCGCAGTCTAGGCTTCGACAGGCTCAGCCGAAGGTCTGCGGCACAGTCAGCCAATGAGCCCAGCCTGCGCGATGGAATGATATTGGATTTATGCCGCAAAGTACTGTTTTAGCCGGTGATCTCCCGAGTTCTGGCAATGGGATTTGGGGCTAGCTGCAATTAGCCCCAACCGACCATACTTAACTATGGCTTAACCCCTACTGGATGGTCGCATGCGGAGAAGATATGGGGATTGGCAGCTTGGCAGCAACGCCCAGCATAGGGGAAGTTATGGCGAACGACATTGGGAACATTCCAAGGGGGTGGCAGAATGGGAAGGGCAGTCCAGAGTTATGCAAGCATCGGTGAGGAGCAGAGGGAGTGCCCAAATTAGTTAAGCATTTGCTTATCGGTTCGACGGAAGCCAGTAGCGGCAAGTCAGCGGTGGTGCTAGCGATCGCATTTCAGCTTCAGGCCCAAGGACTAGCATTGAACTATGGCAAGCCTCTGGCTTCGGTGCAGGTGTCTGGGGAAAAAATAGGGCTGGCCGATACCGATCTCAATTTCATTCCGACCATTCTGGGGTTAACCCCGGAAGCCTGCCGTCCTACCCTTATATCCTTGAGTGAAAAGGTCTTGGCGGAGCAGATTGGGGCCGGGGGAGAGCCAGATTTCAACAGTGACCTTCAGAAATATTGGGATGATTGCACCGGGGATGTGGTGTTGCTGGAAGGCCCTTCTACCCTAGAGGAGGGAGCCTTAGTCAAGCTATCGCTGCCAGACATGGCAGCAGCCTTAGATGCCTCGGTGTTGTTAGTGATGCGCTACACCCGGCAAATGGTGGACCAGCTCATCTCTGCCCAGGGACGCTTGGGAGAAGCGCTGATTGGGGTGGTGATCAATGGCGTAGCAGAGGATGACGCGGTCTGGGTTAGTGAAAAGGTCGTGCCCTACCTGGAGCAGCGGGGCATTCCTGTTGTAGCGACCCTACCCCACATGCCCTTTTTGCGAGGGATGCGGGTCAGTGAGATTGTGCGGCACCTAGATGCGGAGGTATTGTGCTGCGCAGACCATCTTGACCTCATAGTGGAAAGTTTGAAAATTGGGGCAATGAATGTCAATGCCGCCCTACGATTCTTTAGCCAGGGCCACCATCAGGCGGTGGTAACTGGGGGAGATCGGCGGGATTTACAGATTGCTGCCCTAGAAACCTCGACCCACTGTCTCATTCTGACGGGTCAGATTGCGCCAGCGAAAGATGTTATTGATCTGGCACGGGACAAGGAGGTTCCGGTGTTGACGGTAGCAACAGATACTCTCTCTACCGTAGAGAGTATTGATGCCCTCTTTGGTCATGTGCCCCTCAATAACCCCGACAAGGTCCGTCTGGTACGGGAATTGATGGCGGAGGAGGTGGATATTGTGCGGCTGATGTCCCTGTTAGCTCTGCCTCCCCCTGCGATCGCATAGACAGGGCTCAGGCCCAGGGTTGCCTACTGCGATCCGCGTGATGACTGGAAATACCGTCGAATTACCAGCAATGTAGAGGACACACCTGATGCTGATACAATAGGCGCGTCCTTGTAATCCGTGTATCTCCGTTGAGTCAGCCCACTGAAGCCCCACTGGAAACCTCCAAGGTTGACATATTCCTCCAAGAGCTTGCCGCCATTCAGCAAGCAGGCTCTAAGCGCGTAGCCATCCTTGGGTCTCGCCACGTCCCCATCACCCACCAGCAACTGATCGAGCTGATGACCTACGCCCTGGTGATGGCGGGCAATACAGTTTTGACCTCGGGGGCGACCGGAACAAATTCTGCCGTGATTCGAGGTGCCCTCAAGGCGAACTCTAATCTGCTGACAGTGATTTTGCCCCAAAGCCTTTCTCGCCAGCCGCGAGAATCCCAGGAACAGTTGGACCAAGTCATGCACTTGGTGGAAAATGCCGATAATGATGCCCTCTCCCTAGCGGAGGCCAGTGCCCTCTGCAACCAGGAAATCATTTCCCGCTGTCAGCAATTGATCTGCTTTGCCTTTCATGACAGTCACACCCTGCTGCAAACCTGCCAAGATGCGGAAGACCAGCGCAAAATTGTCACCCTGTTCTATTTTGATTAGGGTGTAATCAGGGGCTGCTTTTTTGTCAGCAGAGCGCAAAGGTCTCGGTCTGGGACTCTCGGTCTGGAACATTGTTGTCCTGGATAATTAATTCAGAGTTTTGTGCCGGGGTGCGGAGGGTTGACTTAGCACTGTGCCCTCAAATTCAAGGTTCTGTTCGTTTAGCTGCTTCAATAATTTCTTGCCCATGGCTTCCACCTACTCCTTTGACATTGTCAGTGACTTCGACCGTCAAGAATTGGTGAATGCTCTAGACCAGGCACGTCGAGAAATCATCACCCGTTACGACCTCAAGGACACGAAGACCCAGATTGATCTAGGGGAGACGGCGATTACTCTGGAAACTGATAGCGATCTAAGCCTGCAAGCGGTGCAGGTCGTGATTCAGACTAAGGCGGCGAAACGACAACTTTCCCTCAAAATTTTCGACTTTGGCGAGGTGGAATCCGCTAGTGGTAATCGCGTTCGCCAGCAGGTGACCTTGCAAAAGGGAATCGATAAGGAACTGGCGAAGAAAATGACCCAGCTTCTACGGGACAACTTTAAGAAGGTTCAGTCCTCGATTCAGGGAGATACGGTACGGGTCTCAGCTAAGTCTAAGGACGATCTGCAAGCAGCAATGCAGGTGATTAAGTCTGAGGATTGGCCCGTGGCACTTCAGTTCACGAACTATCGCTAAGGAGCCCGGATCCTTTATTAATGTGAAAGTCTTGCCGGTTGAGCATCTGGCCTGACCGTGGACAGCCGGGACGACATCGAAATCTGTAGTCCCGTCATTCCCGTTTTCCGCGTTCGCTTTGCGATTGCTTTGTACTTAGCGTGACCAGAGGCCGTAAACGGGAATCCATGTCGGCGGGATAGTGTATCTGGATTGGGTATGCGAGGCCAAGGTATGGGATCGTCACAAAAGGGTGGGAAAGAGCCGGACATAAGCCGGGTTCTGTTCCCTGGACTTGCATCCAGGGCGGGAGTTATCTATCTAGGACGCCTGTTACCAGACGCCTCTTGCGGTACACCAAAAACGGGGCTGGAAAAAGACCAACCATAGCCCCTGCGACCTTGCTCCCAACCGGGGTTTACCGAGCCAGTACCTCTCGATACTGCTGGTGCGCTCTTACCGCACCCTTGCACCCTTACCTGTGGGCCAAAACCCCATCGGCGGTATGTTTCTGTGGCACTCTCCTCACGGTCACCCGCACTGGGCGTTACCCAGCAAGTTTGGTCCTTTGGGAGCCCGGACTTTCCTCAGGCTGGCATTGCCAACCCGCAACCCCCACGCCGACTCTTTCCTGCCTCTAGTTTAGAGCCTAGTTCGTGTCCCGATTTATTCTCCATCCACCAGCAGCGTATGGAACATCAATTCGGTATCAGCGCTGTCACCCCGCTGGGAATTCAAAATTCCCGGCTAACAGGCTCTAGTCCATTTTTAATGGCCATTCAGAATGGACGGGGATCTGGGGTGGGGATAGGGGGGCGAGTCCGTTTTAACGGACTTCTGCTATGAGCCAGGGCAATTTATTCCCTGGCGGATGAGCAGCGAAGCTTAAGTCGAACTCAGGTTATGGAATGCTCTGCCAATGGTGGGGAGAACTGGCAGCTATCCTCCAGAACCCGGAATTGGGCGGCATCCCTTTAGCGTCCTTATTCCTGCCCCTCCCCCGCAGGGCTATTGTGTATATACAAGTCATCAGCAGGACCAGGGCCAAGATTCCTAAGGCTTCCTTGAGAATCGGGGCTCTGGGCTAGGTTGCCTCTATTACTGAAATAGAAGATAACCAGGGCGTTTTCGCCTTTCCCCTTGGCCATCGGCTCCGGAGTGCTGAGTTGAGATTCCCAGGGCAGTCCTGCTGCCACCAGGGGGGGAAACTCTCGCAACTGTTTGTAAGGTAGGCCCATGACCACCCTTCCAGAATTTATTCCCCCTTCGACCGAGGTTCCCGAGAACTGTCCCACGGTTGCCGTGGAAGATGACCGTACCGGTCTCAGTGTTGAAACCCTGCGTCGGGCTTGGGCCGACCACCTGTTCTATCTCCAGGGCAAGTGGCCGGAAATTGCGACCCAAAATGATCTCTACATGGCCTTGGCCTATGTAGTGCGCGATCGCATGTTGCAGCGGTGGCTAAATACCAGTCGCCTCTACCGTCACCCCCAGGCCCGCATCGTTTGCTATCTATCAGCGGAGTTTTTGCTGGGGCCACACCTGGGCAATAACTTGATCAGCCTTGGTATTGAAGACGAGGTGCGGGAAGCGGTCAAGCAATCTGGACTGGATTTCGATGCCCTCATGGCCCAAGAAGAAGAACCGGGCCTAGGTAATGGGGGGCTGGGTCGTTTGGCTGCCTGCTATATGGACTCCCTCGCCAGCTTAGAAATTCCCGCCATCGGCTACGGTATTCGTTACGAATTTGGCATTTTTGATCAACAAATCCAGGATGGCTGGCAGGTGGAAGTCACGGATAAGTGGCTCCAGTTCGGCTACCCCTGGGAGATGGCCCGTCCTGAATACTCGGTAGAGGTGTGTTTTGGGGGCCGTACCGAATCCTACACCGACACCGAAGGACGGTACCGCGTGCGGTGGGTGCCCCACCAAGTTGTCCAGGGCATCCCCTACGACACGCCGATCATGGGCTATGAGGTCAATACCGTAAACACTCTCCGTCTTTGGAAGGCAGAGGCAGTAGAATCCTTTAACTTCCAATCCTTCAACGTCGGCGACTACTACGGGGCCGTGGGGGAAAAGGTGATGTCTGAAAACCTCACCAAGGTGCTCTATCCCAACGATGAGCCAATTCAGGGTAAACAACTGCGTTTAGAGCAGCAGTACTTCTTTGTCTCCTGTGCCCTTCAGGACATGATTCGCCTGCACCTCTTGTCTGGTCGCACCCTAGAGACCTTCCATGAGCGGTTTACGGCCCAACTCAATGACACCCACCCTGCTGTTAGCGTGGCGGAACTGATGCGGTTGTTGGTGGATGTGCATAATCTGGATTGGGAGGTGGCCTGGGAGGTCACCCGCCGTACCTTTGCCTATACCAACCACACGCTGCTGCCCGAAGCCCTAGAAAAGTGGCCCCTAGATCTCTTTGGCCAAAGCCTACCCCGCCATCTTCAGATCATCTTTGAGATCAATCACCGTTTCATGGATCAGGTGCGGATTCAGTACATGGGCAATGAAGAGAAAATGGCCCGTCTGTCCTTGATTGATGAAGGGGGAGAACGGTACATCCGCATGGCCAATTTAGCCTGTGTGGGTAGTCATGCCATTAACGGCGTCGCCGCTCTGCATACAAAGTTGCTGAAGCAGACGGTGCTAAAGGACTTTTATGAGCTGTATCCCGAGAAGTTCAGCAATAAAACCAATGGGGTGACGCCGCGCCGCTGGATCGTGTTGAGTAATCCCCGCCTGACGAAGCTGCTGAAGGACACCATTGGGTCGGATTGGATCAAGCATCTGGATAAGTTAAAGCAGCTTGAAGGCCATGTCCAAAATCCATCTTTTTGTCAGCACTGGCGCGACATTAAGCGGGCCATCAAGGTAGATCTCACTAACTACATCTACAGCACCCAGGGCATTCAGGTGGATCCTGATTCTCTCTTTGATATTCAGGTGAAGCGCATTCACGAGTACAAGCGTCAGCACTTGAATGTTCTGCATATCATCACTCTGTACGATCGCATTCGCCACGATCCCAACCTGGATATCGTGCCCCGCACCTTTATCTTTGGGGGCAAGGCGGCTCCGGGCTATTTTGTGGCCAAGCGCATCATTAAGTTGATTACGTCGGTGGCAGCGGTGGTGAATAATGATCCGGCGGTTCGCGATCGCATTAAGGTCGTGTTTATGCCGGACTACAACGTCACCAATAGCCAGCGCATCTACCCCGCCGCTGACCTGTCGGAGCAGATTTCCACCGCTGGCAAGGAAGCCTCGGGTACTGGAAATATGAAGTTTTCCCTCAACGGAGCCCTCACTATCGGCACTCTGGATGGGGCCAATGTGGAGATCCGCGATGCGGTGGGGCCAGAAAACTTCTTCTTGTTTGGGCTGACGGCTCCCGAAGTGGAAGAGACTAAGGCCCAGGGGTATAACCCTTGGGATTACTACAGCCAAAATCCTGAACTGAAGGAAGTGATTGACTTGATCAATGCCGGGGTCTTTTCCCAAGGCGATCGCGAATTATTCAAACCCCTGGTGGACTCTCTGGTCTACCACGATCCCTACCTGTTGCTGGCGGATTACCAATCCTATGTGGACTGTCAGGCTCGGGTCAGTGAGACCTATCGCGATCGCGATGTTTGGACCCGGATGAGTATCACCAATACCGCCCGCATGGGGTACTTTTCTTCTGATCGCGCTATTCAGGAATACTGCGACGAGATCTGGAATGTCCAGCCTGTTGCGGTGGAGATGAAGCCCTATGTTCAAGCCAACGCCATGCTATCGGTCTAAGCGTGTCCTCAGAAACATCCCTGTGGCCTTAGCCCTTGGGCATGGGGGTGGCTAACAGGGCCGCTAGGAGGGGATCTGGGCCAAAGCGGAGAACATCGGTGCAGGGCAGTCCCGTCTGCGTCTGGGTGGATTGGATGGCCGCGATCGCATCTTGTTCTCCCAGATGATGGGTATTCAACGCTACCCCTACCACCTGCGCCGCTAGAAACGCGCCCCCCGCTGTCACCAGGGTTTCACAGACGCGAATCGCCTCCGGCAGCGGGGGAATGGGAATCTCAGGACAATTCTTGATATGGGTTTGTCCGGCCCGATGGGCCAAGATCAGGTGGGTGGGCTGGCTACCCCGCATCAGGGGTAGCGTCGCCGTCGAGGCTGGATTGAAGAGAGATCCCTGACCCTCGATAAAGAGGATGTCGTGATCCGGACCATAGCGCATCACCACCTGCTCCACGGCCCCGGCAGCAAAATCCACCCGCACCGCATCCAGGGCAACCCCATCATCCCCCAGCATCAAATTAGTTTGTCCGGTGGCGATTACCTTAGATCTCAGACCCCGAGCCCTAGCGGCCCGATGCAGTTCTAGATTGGCGGACATTTTTCCCACCGCCATGTCGGTGCCCACCGCCAGCACTCGACGACAGGCCAGCGTTCGAGCGCGGGCCATACCCACCGATAACCCCGGCGGTTCTTGGCGCACATCCCAGATCCACTGGTCTGGCTGGGTTAGGGGCAGGGCTGGATCTTGACCAAGGGGCCTATGGAGGCCATTCACCACCGACAAACCCGCCGCCACCGCCGCTTTCACCTCCTGATACCAGGGGTCGGGTAGGGCTCCGCCAGAGGGGGCAATGCCGATGGCCAGTACCGTGGGGTCATAGGCTAAGGCGGACTGGAGAGAAGCCACGATGGGTACTTCTCGGGGAATGCCGGTGATCTGGGCCAGATTTCCCCCCGCTCGCCGTCGGTCAATTACCGCCACGATGGGCAAAGGACTATAGCGCAACAGGGCGAGGCCCGTTTTGCCCCCACTATTATCGGTGCCGTCGTGCATCAACAGGGCAAGACGGTGATTAGGGGTGAGGTAGTTCATGGTGAGTCAAGCCCAGACCGGGGAATGTAGGGGGATGGGGACAACCGGCAGCAAGGGTAACCCCGTGGAAGGGATCATCCCGCAAATTCAGGTGGCTATCGAGATCTAAATGATCCGCTAGGGGAGCTAGGTGGGACAGGGCGGTGTTGGACAGGGCGGTGTCGCCATAGCAGCCGAACATGACCTGCAACCCGCAGGCGCGAGCGGTGTGGATCATCCGTAGCGCCTCCGACAGCCCTCCGGACTTCATTAGCTTAATGTTGATGCCCTGGACCTGTCCGGCCAAGGGGGGAATATCCCCACTGGTGAAGCAGCTTTCGTCTACAAAGATGGGCAGGGGCGATCGCGCTGAAAGTTGACCCAAATCCCCATCCTGTTCGACGGGGAGGGGCTGCTCAATGTAGGTCACTCCCCGCGCTGCCAGCCAGTCTGCCATGATCAGGGCATCCCCTAGGGACCAGCCGCCGTTAGCATCGACGCTGATCTTGCACCCTGTCGTGATCAGGGGCAGTAGGGCCGTCACCAAGCCCTGATCGGCCTCAATCCCGACGGGGTTACCCAGCTTGAGTTTCACGGACTGTAATTCGGGCACCTGCTGTTGCCATTGGCGCAGGCGATGGCAGGCTGCTTCTGGGGTGTTGATGCCGACGGTGACGGCGGTGGGGCCAATGAGATCGCAGTCTAGCCCCCACAATTGCCACAGGGGGAGTCCTACCTGTTTACCCAACCAGTCGTGGAGGGCAACATCCACCGCCGCCCGTGCAGCGGAGTTGAGGGGGCGCAAGTGGGGCTCCAGCCGCTGGCGATCGAGGGGATGCAGGGATGCCAACTGCGGAATGAGGCGGGTGAGGTCGGCTGCGATCGCGGCAGTGGTTTGGGTCTGGGTGCCAATAGAAAAGGGCGTCGCCTCCCCCCAGCCCTCAATGCCATCCTGACGAATCCGCACCCAAAGATTTGTAGACTGCGAAGCTGTACCCCGACTAATGGTTAGGGGCACGCGCTTATGGACCGTGATTGGGGTAACCGTAACCTCCATGGGCAATCTCAATTGTAAGGACAATTCGATTTTCAATTCTAACTTTGTGAATGATCTCTTCATCCAAGAGACATTGGAGTCCCTCTTCAGCAAGATGAACGGAATCGTAGCCTTGATTCCTTAACCACTCAACTGTGTGAGGCGAGATACCCATATCCGCAAGAAACCTCATTAAGCACCAACAGCCCAGTAAGCTCGCTCTGAAGCTAGCCAAGCCGCATATTTCAGGGATTGCTGTATATCCTCAGGCTCTAGATAAGGATAGTCTTTGATAATGTCTTCTGTGGTCTTACCATTAGCAATAAGATTCAAAACTAGCGAAATTGGAACTCGTATATAGCGGTTCCCTAATGTATGAGGTACACCTCTAACTTAATGACACTTCGGCGAACAAGGGGCTTAAGCCCCTTGTCTGGACTTGACCCGAGTGAGAACCGCTATATCTCGAATGCAAGCTTGCCCTGCCATCTTCTTGGGATCAACGGCAATACGGTCAAAAGCAATCATAGGTAAGCTCCTATTGTTTGCAAAGGACTGATTTAGGTGTTGAGCAAATCAATATCCTCGTATAAGTCTGCAATTCTAAGTCGGTGCGCCCTGTCTGTAGCTTCAGTGCTTGGGGTATCACCATCACATCGGGATACGTGTAGAGATTACAGGCCGGAATCCACAGGCGTTGGCCATTTGGCGCGGATATCGTAGGCTACATCAATGACGTGTAGAGATTACAGGCCGGAATCCACAGGCGTTGGTCAGTTACAAAGGTGCTGTAGGACTTGCCGCGCAGGGCCAGCTTAAGCACTAACAGCAGATTGCCAGCAATAACATTGTGGTCGGGTGTGCCCCCAGTCATCAGCCTTATGTCTCCATCCACAAATTCATGGCGCTCTGCTGAGTTGAGTTCTAACTCTAGATATTCTTCGGTAGTATAGATTCGTTCAGCCGTTTGCATCATGGCAGTTACTGGGGCTTCTCGTACAGCAGGTCTTTTATTTCGGCCAGTTGTGCTTCTTATCTTAGTCTGCTCCCCTATTTTGCAGAGACCATTAACCCAATGGCACTGTCCATGCTGAAGACTGTGCGTAAGTTCCATGCTGCTTTAGCCCCCATCGTGCTGCTGCCCTTGCTGGTCACGGTGATGACGGGGGTATCCTATCGCTTAGGCAAAAGCTGGTTTGGCCTAAGTCGCGACCAAGTCCACATTCTCATGACGATTCATGAGGGGGAATACCTTGGCCCCACCCTAGAGCCTATCTATGTCCTTCTCAACGGCTTAGGGCTGCTATGGATGATGACGACTGGGGCGATGATGGCATGGCAAAACCTGACCCGATCGCGCTGGTGGCGAGATCGGCAACGCTCCACCCCGAAAGCCCCTGAGCCAGAAAATACTGAATCCTGATGGGTGACATCCCCAACCTATGACGCTATTGGGCCCCTTGGCAGCGATGGGGATTGGTCTTCGCTTTAAGCAACGTGTCTTAGAGGATATTTGGAAAGTCCTCTGGATTCCTTGTATGACAATGGTTTCAGCTAAAATCGCTAGGAGCTAGCTGTGCCAAGGGTTTGAGCTGAGTTTCCAAATATCCTCTTAGGCTAGAGATCTCTATTAGCTTTCCTCTCTAACACGGCATATCTTCCACTCCAGTCCCCTCTCTCTCTCTTCCCAATGCAGAAACAGAGGGGGATTTTTTATCTGCGATCGCGATACTTGAAGCCATAGCCCATGGTGACAAATAGTGCGATCGCGATCGCGCCAATACCAATGGGACTGGGAACCCAAAATCCAGCCTCATAGGTGTTGATCTGCCCAGGGATCAAGGGCCAGGGGTTGGATTCTGGCGGCTGATTGCCCCCATTCGTTTCTGCAATTTTTTCAGTTCCCTCAGTTTCCGCCTCCGTCCCCTGGGATGTCTGCGCCCAACGCAGACCCCAGGGTGTGGTGAAACTTACCTGTCCCGTCAGCCACCGCACCGATTGCAGTCGGGATGCAGGTAATGTCGCGCCATCAGGCACCGCCCGTAAATCCAAGCTCAACGTCAAGTGAGTGTAGATCGCCACAATCCAGTTGCCCTGGGTGAGATCAATGTGGGCTGAGACAGGTTCGCCGCTGGGCAGCGTCAAGGGGGTTCCCGTCCCCTCACTGCCGAAGAACTGATTGAAGCGATGGGCCAAATCCCCGCCATTGTTAAAGGGCACAATAATTTCCAACGTGTCTGGGCTAGGAGACCGCAGCCGCCCCCCAACCTGACGCGATCGCGCCGCCAACGCCTGCTGCCAGTCTTGACGCAGTTCCGGCGCAGTCGCCGCCCCCCCGACCCAATGGAGACGCTGCACCACTTGGCCATGGGTTTGGCTATCGAATTTCAGATCCAGGTCGTACTGAATACAACCCGTCAATAACAGCGTCCCCAGCACCACCAGTAATCGCAGCCATCGGGTAACTTGCATCGCCATAGGGTTTGGGCTTACCAAGATTTCATGGGCATTATGCGCTAATTCCCATCTGTCTGGATAGGGCAGGTTTTGAAGAACCCCCACGGCGGCATCCTGCCTTGGGCGCAGGCACCGCACCCCCACGGCGACATCCTGCATTGGGCGCGGAAACCGCGCCCCTACCCCATCAACTCAAAATTCAAAACTCAAAACTCAAAATTCTCTGTCACCCCATCACCCCATCACCCTCACTCCCCCACTCCCCCACTCCCCCACTCCCCACCAACGCCAACTTCCCCCCCCCCGACTGCCGCACTGGAATCTCAATAGTGAAGGTGGTACCAGTACCTGGTTCAGAGGTGCAGTGAAGCTGGCCATGGTGGCGGTCCACAACAATTTGGTAGCTGATGGCGAGCCCCAGCCCGGTTCCCTTGCCCACGGGTTTTGTGGTGAAGAAAGGATCAAAGAGGCGAGATTGGGCCTCTGGAGAGATGCCGCCGCCGTTGTCGTGGATGGTGATGTGGGCGTAGTCACCGTGACGTTCGGTGCAAATGGTGATGACGGGAGGAGCTATCTGGGGTTCAGTGTCCAGAGCATCAATGGCATTGCCCAAGATATTCATAAAGACCTGATTGAGCTGTCCGGCATAGCATTCCACCTTGGGCAAGTCACCGTAGTGCTTTTCAACTGCGATGGTCGTCGACCGACCTCTGGCCATCGCGGCCCCGTTGACAGGATTTTTGAGCCGACTGTTGAGAATCATCAGAGTACTATCGATGCCCTCATGGATATCCACCGCCTTCACATCAGACTCATCCAGGCGGGAGAAATTCCGTAGGGACTGAACAATAGTGCGAATACGATCGGCCCCCAGACGCATGGAATCAAGCACCTTGGGAAAATCGGTCATGACGAAATTCAGATCCAGATCTGAATCTGGGTCCGTAGCCTCAGCCTGAAAATCCTTTGAGAGAAGTTGGAGTTGGGTTTGGTTATGGGCAACTAGGGCCATCAAACTTTTGGCATAGTCTTCGGCGTAGTTGATATTGCAGGCAATAAAGCTGACGGGATTATTAATTTCATGGGCCACCCCTGCGACCAACTGTCCCAAACTCGACATTTTTTCATGCTGGATCAGTTGAGTCTGGGTGCTTTGCAATTCTGCCAAAGCATCCTCTAGCTGACCAATAAAGATTTGAATATCCATGGCCATACTTTGCATTGTGGTCGCTAGTAGACCAATTTCATCCTTGCTGGTAATCGAAACCGTGGAGGAAAAATTTCGATTGGCAAGGCGTTGAGCATAGTCCGTGAGCTGATTTAGAGGTTGGGAAATACGCCGCACCATGAAATAGGTGGCCACAATACTGAGGATAAAAAGCCCCAACATAACCCGAAATTGAATCGAAGCAGCAGCTCGAATCTGGTGAATCATCCGCACCTGATCCATCCCGACATAGACGTAACCCAGATCTCCACCTTGGATAGGCAAAGATAGGTTGATGACATAGCCCACTTCTGGAAGCAGCATGTAATCGATACCAACGCCGCCTTCGGTGTTTTCAAAATTGGGAGAATGGACAAAGCGCCGCAGCTTAGGATCAATGCCCTCAACATTACGGTTGGCCTGAGGCTTAAATCGAGGCCGTTGGAAGGCTTCAGGAATACCCTGTTCAAAGGTATGGCCCAGAATTTCCCCCTCTGGGGTAGTGACAAAGACATAGGCCACCCCCTGGAGGTCCCGAAACTCGTCCAAGAGATCCGGCAAAATCTCCAGGGAATCTGTTTCTAGCAGGTTAGCGCTGGCCCCGGCAATGCTGCGAGCAACGGCGCTGCCCCGGCTACTGTATTCCCCCGCCAGGTACCAGCGGAGGCTGTAGGCGGAGGTAATCGAGAGGGTGCCGACCACTAGCCCAAAGAGTAGGGTCTGACCCATCAGAGTTTTGCGAAATAGACTAGAAAGCTTCATGGGGGATGCGCTACCGTGATCGTCCAAAAGCAGCGCCGATGTTCAATCCCCAGATCCCGAAATCCTCAGGGTAAACCATAGACCCGACCGCAGGGTTACAGCCCCAAAGTGGATGATGGCGAGACGGTTAAGAAACCAAGTCTTAGGGATGACAGCGACGGCAATTGCGGTAGTGCGGCCCGAATTAAGAATCAGTTCAGCAATAGAGGTGAGCCTGACGCCTACCGCAGTATGCCCATTGTTTCTTGGCTTTCTGCCTAGATTCCGGTTAGGTTGGGCAAAATTACGGGGAATTACTTAGGCAATGCTGCTCTTATGACACTTCTGCCCCACACCTTCCGTCGGTCTTCCGTAGGATTTTCTAGGCCCCAGAGAGGCGCTGCACTGCTTTGCCCTGGAGACGCTCATGGGTTGCCGCCAAGAGGGCTGGAATGCGAGCAGCATGGGGACTACTGGCCAGAACTGCCGCTAGGTCTTGGGTCAGTTGGGAAACGGCCTGGGCCTGCTGACCGGGGAACCAGTGGCCCCCGTTACCCAGTAGGTTGTAGCGGGCCTGGGCATAGTCCTCCATGTCAAAGGCTGTCATTAGGTTGTGTAGCCAGAGGATGATGGGGATATTGATCTGACCGGGGGTTTCTTCTGGAGTGGGAAGGCCCTGTTTCCAGGTGCGGAGCCAATCCTCGCCGAGGGCCGCGATCGCAGCTTGCTCCAACCGGGCCAGAATTGGCGGCAGGATCTCCTGGGCCTGGGCCAGTAGGGGCAGGGTCTTCAAATGTTCCTCAAAGTCAGAGGGCCGCGCCGCACCGATACTGAGGGTGTGGACCTGGGGATGGCTGAGGCAAAACAGGTCGTTAAACACCATGGGACTGAGAGGAGCACACAGGTCCACAAGCTTTTGGGGCGGGTTGTATAAATGGCCTCCCTTGTCCGATGGGCTGATGATGAAAACCCCCATGTCATGGCGAGTGGCATCTGCGATCGCACTCCAGTTGTCCTGATTGATGTAGTACCAGTGCAGATTCACATAGTCGAACTGGTCCGATGCGATCGCTTGCCGAATGACTCCAATAGGGGCATGGGTAGAGAAGCCAATGAAGCGTACCCGGCCCTGGTGCTGAAAACGGTGCGCGACCTCCAAGCAGCCCCCCGGTCGCAGCGTGTAGTCCAGCAGTTCCGATGTATTTACCCCATGGATACCGAGGAGATCCACCGTCTCCAATCCCAAATTGTCCAAGGACTCCTGAAGATGCCGCTCAAACTCCCGAGGGTTAGCGGTGGGAGACACCTTGGTCTGCACAATCAGAGTCTCCCGAGGCAGTTGGGGCAAAATGCGTCCCAACTGCACCTCCGAGGTGCCATAGCCCCGCGCCGTTTCAATATGATTAATGCCCGCCTCTAGGGCACGGTGGATGGTGGCCTCTAGATTCTCCTGGTTCTTCTGGGGAATCTCCTGGGGCGGTACATCCTTCCAGGAATGCTGATAGCGCATTCCCCCACAGGAAAAAACGGGCATCTGAAGCTCAGTGCGACCAAAGCGACGGTATTGCATGATGTAGCGGTTCTCACTCGGGTTAAGTATAGACAAGGGGCTGAAGCCCCTTGTTCGCCGAAGTGTCATTAAAACTCAAATTTCCCTGACTGAATCCTAGCTTCCTAGCCCACAAGCAATGGGATAGAGGAGGTATTCCAGAAAAAAGAGTTGCCAAATGAATTGGTAAAAGGCCGTGAAGGATAGGGGACATTTGAGGGTGTCCGAGCCTCCGCTCTGATCGGGCCAAGATACCCGACGACTGCGCCACCAAAACAGCGCCAATATCACGCCATGGGCCACGAGTAAAAATACCCCATTCAGCCCCGGAATCCAGGGAGCGGCTAGGGCCAGCCCCAGATAACAGGCCGTAAGAATCCAGCGAGCCAGGTTAAACACCCGCTGCTGACCCAGTCGCACTGTGAAGGTGGCAATGTTGTAGCGGAGGTCGCCCTCTAGGTCAGGAATGTCCTTGAAAATGGCAATCACGATGCTGAACACTAGCACAAAGGCCGTCAGTGCCCAGATTTTTGCCGGAACCACCAAGGGCAGTCCCAATTGTTCGCTGTAGTGGAGAAATAGCCCCAAATTCACCACCGCCCCCCGCACCGTCAAGATGCAAATAGAGGCCCAAAAGGGAAACCGTTTTAGTCGTATGGGGGGCAGAGAGTAGGCGGTGCCAATGGCAAGGCTGATCAGGATAGTCCCCAGCAGAAACCAGCCCCCTAGGGCCGCTAGAACTGTACTCAAAAATCCCGCAAACCCCACGATCCACCAGCCATCCTGCCGGGAAAATTCCCCCGAAGCGATGGGCAACTGGGGCTTGTTAATCCGGTCGATCTCCACATCGTGGATCTGATTCAGACCCACGATATAGACATTGCCCGCCAGACAGGCGATCAGGGGCAAAATCAGCGAGAAGGGGTTGACTGCGGGGGGGGCGGTGAGAACGGTACTGTAGACCACCGTCCACGCGATCGCAAATACCCCAATCACGCTTAGGCTCGTGCCCACAATCGTATGGGGACGAGAAAACTTCCAAAAGGCCGTCAGCCAGGGTAACGGGGTGCTAAACAGGCTGAGTTGAGAGGGGGAAGGTTTAGGGGAAAGACTTTGGCCCATAGAGCAGTCACAGATACCGTTATCATGGCGTGCCTTTCAGCTTATCTGGCTGGCGTACAGTTGGGGGTAAATACAATCACGGTGTTACAGGGTTACCCGATTTTCGTAGCCCGGTCTTAAAAAGCCTGCTTCCATAGCAGGAGTCACTATCGTTAGGGACGTGCGTCTAAATAAAGTACCGGAACCGTTGAGCACTGTTAGGGTGCATAGCGCTAAGGCGCGGCTTCGCCCACGCGAAGCAATGCACCAATAGGCAAGGTGGCAATTGGTACCTTATTTTCTTGCGAGTCCCTTAGTACATTCAAAGCCAGTTTAGAACAAGGGGCTTAAGCCCCTTGTTCTAAACTGGAGGGCCACTGCTACCAAGGGCCGGGTCTTGGATCAGTACATAGGGCTGCACGATTAGCGCCTGGAACTGGCGACTGCGATCTCGATCCCACTCCGTCAACTGCTCTGCCGTCGGCTTCGTCACTAGGGCTTCCCGAATCCAGCGGTTGACGGCAGTGACATTATCCCCTGCGATTGCCAGCCCCACATCTACCAGATCCAGCCCCGGATTCACAATCACCAAATTGTCCCGCGCCGCATGGGGTAGCAGATTGTGCCACTCTACCGGACCCACCATATTAGTTAATTCAGTTCGTAAGTCTTGGGTCATGGTCAAGTTTTCCGTTCTCCGTCCTCCGCCCTCCGTCATTCCCTTTCCGCCCTCCGTCCTTACCGTCCCAACCCATGCAAATCATGGATCGCTTCGGTACAACGTTGGGTGGTGGCCTCCAGAGCTGCGCGATCGCTAGAGGTGGGAGGCGGCAGGGGCTCACCGATGCGCACAGTAACGGGCACTGGGCGGGGAAATTTACTACCCTTTGGCAAAATCCGGTGGGTGCCCCAGAGGCTCACGGGGAGCAACGGTACCTGGGCTTTGGCGGCGAGCAACGCTGCCCCCAGTTTCGGATCGGGGATGTGCCCGTCTCCCGTGCGGGTGCCCTGGAGAAATACCCCCACAGCCCAGCCCTGCTCTAGCTGGGTCAACGCGGCTCGGATGGCGCTCCGATCCGCCGTACCCCGCTTGACGGGATAGGCTCCATAGAGCTGAATGGCGGGACCGAGGAGGGGCACTCGGAATAGCTCCTCCTTGGCCATGAAGGACACGGGCCGCCCCACACAGTTAGATAACATTGGCGGATCAAAGTCACTGGCATGATTGGCCACTACCAGTAATGGTCCCTGCCGAGGTACCCGTTCCACACCATAGATGCGCCCGCGAAAGTAGGCGTGGAGAACCGGACTGACCACCGACCACTTGAACAGGTGATACAGCATCAGACTGATGGGTGGTTCGCGATCGCGGCCCGCCATATTAGCCTCCAAAGGCTTCAACCTGGGCCAGGGTTCCCACATTGGCTAGGGTCAGTCCCTTGCAGGTGCGTTTAATCAACCCCGTCAGCACCGCTCCCGGCCCCACTTCCACCACCTTGTCTATGGCCAGATCCGGCAGGGCCAGGGAAATCTCCCGCCAGCGCACCGGCCCCGTCATTTGCGCCGCCAGCCGTTGCTTCAGCACTGCGCTATCCGTGGCCGGGGTAGGGTCCACGTTGGAAAGGAGGGGCACTTGGGCCGAGGCAAATTCCACCGCCTCCAACACGTCCTGAAATTCTCGGGCCGCCGGAGCAATCAGGGGCGAGTGAAAGGCTCCGCTGACATTCAGCTTCACCGCCCGCTTACTCTTCACCGTCTCCATAATCTGCTCCACCGCCTCGATAGTGCCGGAGATCACGACCTGTCCCGGATTGTTGTCATTGGCCAGCACTACTCCCTCAGTGGCCGCGATCGCATCATCCAACGCCTCCCGATCAAAGCCCATCAGCGCCGCCATGATGCCCTGGGAAGACTGGGCCATCAATTCTGCCCGCCGCTGCACTAACCGCAGCCCCACGGAAAAGTCAAACACCCCGGCAGCATAGAGGGCCACATATTCCCCCAAGCTATGCCCCGCTACCACCTCGGGGCTAAAGCCCCGCTCCCGCAGCAGATCCACCAGCAGACTCTCAATCACGTATAGACAAGGCTGGGTATACAGCGTATTCGAGACCTTATCATCTTCGCTCTGGCATATCTGTGGCACCGACCAGCTCAGAATATCCGCCGCGATCGCAAACCGCGCCTCGGCTAGGGGCAAGGTCACTAAATCCGCCCCCATGCCCACCGACTGCGATCCCTGACCGGGGAATACCCACGCTGTTTTTGCCATGATTGATACTGAAATATTTGCTGACGGCCCGTCGATGCAACATACTGCAACGCCCATTCCTCACTTTCTCAGCAAATGGTCCTTTAGCAAAGAGCCGAACGGAGGCTTGGCAGGCCCCTCCACCCCCATGCCATGCTGTTAAACAGAAAGATTAAACCGAGGATCTTGATTCCCCACCATGCTCAACCAAGGCATTGCCGCATTACTCGCCCTGCTCCTAGGGCTCCTAGGGGGGATTGCCCCCGCTCTAGCCGACCCAGACCTAGCCACCGCCACCTTTGCCGGGGGCTGCTTTTGGTGCATGGAGCAGCCCTTTGATGCCATGGCAGGCGTTGTCGCGACCACCGCTGGCTATACCGGCGGTGAATTAGAGAATCCCAGCTATGGCCAAGTTTCTGCCGGGGGCACAGGGCATCTAGAGGCGGTGCAGGTACAGTATGACCCAGCCCAAGTCAGCTATGAAGCACTATTGGCGGTGTTTTGGCACAATGTCGATCCCCTGGATAGTCGAGGCCAGTTTTGCGACCAGGGTAGCCAGTATCGCGCCGCCATCTTCTACCACGACGAGACTCAGCACCGTCTCGCTACCCAGTCCAAAGTGGAGCTAGAGCAATCCGGTCAATTTGATCAGCCCCTAGCCCCAGAGGTGCGCCCAGCCCAGCCCTTCTATGCCGCTGAGGACTACCACCAAAACTATTACCAGACCCATCCTGTGCGCTACAAGGTCTATCGGTTTGGCTGTGGCCGCGATCAGCGCCTCTCTCAGCTCTGGGGAGACAGGGGCAGCCACGAATAGCCCCAATTTTTCTCTGTTTGTCGTATATTAAGAACCATGAAGGCCATCGTTCTCCTGTCGCGGGAAAGCGGTGCTTCTTAGTGATGATTGCCAGGATTGCTGCCCTGATGGGTAGACCTTCCTGGCTTTTTCTTTACGGGACTTATTTAGGAATAACCCCATGGCCGATAAGCAAACAATTCAAAAGCACCTAGCCCTGACCTCTACCATCAAGCTCAGCGCCAGCACTCCCCGCGCCCAAGGGGATGACGCCCGCAAAGGCAGAATCATGGATCACATCAGAAAAAGCCGAGGTCAGTAGTAAGCCCCGGCCCCCCTGGGCTGGAGGGCCAAACCGTCATCGTTAATTGGCCAGCTCTCTACAACGGTCCTGTCACCCATCCCCTTCCTGTCACCCGCTGCCTTGGGCGCGGAAACCGCGCCCCTACCCTGTCTCCCCATTACGGGTCACCCGGCGACAAGGGCAACCACCCTATGCCCTCTGGGCAAGCTCCGCCCTAGCGTTAGCCTTAGCGTAGCCATGCCGGAGGCTATTGCCCGAAGGGCTATACGACCCGCTCAGGACAGGCAAGGGATTGCCCCTACGGTATTAACCTCAATCCTGGATTTCCCGGCACTGGGTAGGGCGGGTTTTGAGCCTACCATTTGGGATTTCCCAGTAGACACGAGCTAAACACGCCCCTACGGGATTTACCCCAATACCCCATCACCCCAATACCCCATCACCCCATCACTCCCCTCCATCACCTGTTACCTAAAACCTGTCACCTATCCCCCCCTCAAACCGCAGTCGATTCCTCGGGATCGACCAGGACGGATTGAAGGATCAGCGATAAATCATCCTTGAGTTGTCCCGCCCGCATCAGTTCTGCATAGGTGTTGGCCTCGATGGCTAACAGTTCCGCTTTGAACTCTTGTAGGGCGAAGGATTGTAGGTCGGGATGTTGGCGCTGGAGAACGTTAATTTCCGCCTGGATCTGCTCAATTTTTTCCTTTACCAAGACAATTTGGGTCTGGCAAAAGTCTAGGTCAAGCTCCTGCGATCGCAACACCTGTTGCAGCCGCACCAATACCCGATTGAGGGCAATGCGCCGCGCCACCTGCTGAGCATAGTGCTGACGTAGAGGCTGATCCCCCAAAAGGCCCAAGGCCGTCAGCAGGGGCTTGGTGGTTAACCCCTGCACCAACAGGGTGAACAGCATCACCCCAAATACGATGGCAATAATATCTTCCCGCTCTGGGATCGCAGCGGGCACACTCAGCGCTAGGGCCACCGCCACCGATCCTCGCAGTCCCCCCCACCACAGCACGACCTGCCCCCGGCCACTGATGTCTGCCCCAAACCGATTACTGATCAAGCCCAGCCCAAAAATACTGATGGCCCGAACCCCGATGATGACCGAGATCGCGATCAAAATTGTCGGCAAATTTTCCCCTAGACCCGCAAATACCACCTGATCGCCAATCAACAAAAAGACAATTGAATTGACCAGAAACGCCACAAAATCCCAAAACTCCGACACCACCAGCCGCGTTCGGGGATTCATACCAATGCGGGAGCCAAAATTACCTAAAATCAGCCCCGTGGTCACCACCGCAATCACACCAGAGCCTTGAAGCTGCTCCGCGATCAAATAGGTGCCATAGGCCGCCACTAAAGTGAGGGATTGTTCCACCAAGGGCAGGTCAAAGCGCTGGGTCAGAAAGGAGAGACCAAAGCCAATCAGCCCCCCCACGCTGACCCCAATGGCCACAAACACTACAAACCGGATGACCGTCACCGAAATCTCAAATTGATCACTCCCCAAGGCCAACCCCAACAATAGGTTGAAGGCCACTACCGCCACACCATCGTTAAATAGGCTTTCCCCCTCCATCAGGGTGGTGAGCCGTCTATCCACCCCAAAATCTCGGAACAGGGCCACCACTGAAACTGGATCGGTAGCGGCAAGACTAGCCCCCACCAAGAGAGCCGTCGCCAAGGACACCCCAGCGAACTCCCGGAGCCCCCAGAACAGCCCGCCCACACAAATGACTACTCCCCCAACGGCATAGAGTCCAATGGGCAGGAGATCACGTCGCAGGTTTGCCCACTGAATATTCCAGGCAGCCTCAAACAGCAGCGGCGGCAAAAAAATAAACAGGATTAGCTCTGGGGAAAGGTTGATAAAGCGCACATCCAGAACCGCCAGCCCTAACCCCACCAGCAACAGCAACAGGGTATAGGGGATACTGCGCAACCATGAGATTGCCCGTGACAGGGTGGCCACTCCCAAGGCAACAGACAGCACCAACAAAAACTGGCGTAATCCTGCTTCAATGGCTGGAGTATCCATCGTAGTTTCCATCAATACCAGGGAAAAACTCACGCAATCATCGGCTCCACACCACTGCCCCCATATATTAGACAGGATCAGGAGACTTCATCTTGGAGCCGGTCCAATGGTTGGGGGGAGCCCCTGCCGGGTTCTGAAGCAAAAAAAAGGCGGGCCTTAGCCCGCCTTAGCGTTTTTGTGAGGGATGACCTAGCGGTCAAGTTCCCTAGTAGCGATAGGATCCAGAGGTCGCACCGGGTTTGTGAACGATGAAGCTGAGAATTTGGCACTGCTTCACGTTGTCAAAGCCCACAACCCGAACGAAACAATTGGAGTATTCGGAGCGGCAAGCCTGAACTTCACTCAGCACTTCCGAGGTGCTAGTGGCCTTGAACAGGGGCAACTTCCACATGGTCCAGTAGTAAATCTCGGGGTCGGAGGTTTCGTTGAATTCCACCGCAGGAATGTAGCCCATATTCAGGATATAGGCGATTTGGCGCTCAATTTGAGCATCCGTCAGGGGGGGAAGGTAGGAGAGAGTTTCGTAACGACGCTCTTTTGGCAGAGTCTTCATGGTGTCCTCGATAGTGATACTTATCGGTGGTCAGGAGCGTTGGGGGAAGGTTCTCCCGGTGGCTCAGAATCTTGTGAAGCAGAATCGGCATTGCCCATCGGGCCAGTAATCGGCATTTGGGTAATCCGTTCGAGATGGTGGCGGCGATGGTTCATATTTGCGGCCTGAATTCCCGTCACTACCATTTCCGGTAGAAACTCGGTGACCTCCTCAGCAAGCTGCTGGCGTAGGGTCATGACCCACATGGCCAGATCGGCTTGCTCTTGCAGCAGGGCTGTGAGAAAGGCTTCTCCATCCTGAAGACTTTCCCGCTTGGCAAAGGCATTGAACCAATAACTCCGAGGCGGATTGAGTTCCTGCAACTGAGTCATCACGATCCGCACAGCCTGATAGGTCAAGTAACTCGTCAAGACCTGGGCTGTTTCCTTAGCGGTTTGTTTGAGATCCATTGACCAAAAGCCACTGCGGGTTGAAGTCCCCAAAACTCACCAGGGGTTCGCTTCAGGTCCACCTATTGAACCTCAGGCTCCCAGGGGCATGGGTGCTCTAGATAGCAGTTTTCCCCTAGGATCGTCGCCGGTCGTAGGCGCGATCTCGGGATCAATAGCCGCGATCGCGCCTACGAAAGACAAACCCTAGAGCTTGTCCATGGTCTCAAACTCGAACTTGATTTCCTTCCATAGTTCGCAGGCTGCGGCCAATTCAGGAGACCACTTGCAGGCTTCCCGAATCACGTCGCCACCTTCACGGACCAAGTCACGACCTTCGTTACGGGCTTGGACACAGGCTTCCAGGGCAACGCGGTTAGCGGTTGCACCGGGCGCGTTCCCCCAGGGGTGACCCAGGGTACCGCCGCCGAACTGAAGCACAGAATCATCACCAAAGATTTCCACCAGAGCAGGCATGTGCCATACGTGGATACCACCAGAAGCCACAGCAAAGACGCCACCCATGGAAGCCCAGTCTTGGGTGAAGTAGATCCCGCGAGACTTGTCCTGCTCAATGTAGTTTTCCCGCAGTAGGTCGATGAAGCCAAGGGTGCTTTCGCGATCGCCCTCTAGCTTGCCCACCACCGTACCGGTATGGATGTGGTCACCCCCGGACATCCGCAGACACTTAGCCAATACCCGGAAGTGCATCCCGTGGTTGCGCTGACGGTCAATCACAGCGTGCATAGCGCGGTGAATGTGCAGGAGCATGCCATTGTCCCGGCACCAATGGGAAAGGGTGGTGTTGGCAGTAAAACCAGCGGTGAGGAAGTCGTGCATGACGATGGGCATGTCGAGTTCCTTGGCATACTCGGCCCGCTTCAGCATCTCTTCGCAGGTCGCGGCGGTCACGTTCAGGTAGTGACCCTTGATTTCGCCAGTTTCTGCTTGGGCTTTGTGGATTGCATCTGCTACAAACAGGAAGCGATCGCGCCAGCGCTGGAAGGGCTGGGAATTGATATTCTCGTCATCCTTGGTGAAGTCCAGACCGCCACGCAGGCACTCATACACCGCACGACCGTAATTTTTCGCCGATAGACCTAGCTTGGGCTTAATGGTGCAACCCAGCAAAGGACGACCGTACTTGTTCAAGCGATCGCGCTCTACGGTAATCCCGTGGGGTGGTCCCTGAAAGGTCTTGAGGTAGGCCACGGGAATTCGCAGGTCTTCTAGACGTAGCGCCCGCAGGGCCTTAAAGCCAAACACGTTACCCACCAAGGAGGTAAGAAGGTTGGTCACCGAGCCCTCCTCGAACAGATCGAGGGGGTAGGCAACATAACAGATGTATTGGTTATCTTCGCCAGGGACAGGCTCGATATCGTAGCAACGGCCCTTATAGCGATCCAAATCCGTCAGCAGGTCGGTCCACACCGTAGTCCACGTTCCGGTGGAGGATTCCGCCGCTACTGCCGCCGCACATTCCTCGGGGGGAACTCCGGGCTGCGGTGTCATCCGGAAGGCCGCCAGGATGTCCGTATCCTTGGGGGTGTAATCCGGCGTGTAATAGGTCAGTTTGTAATCCTGAACCCCAGCTTTATAGCCCGATTTTGACTGAGTCGTTGTCTGAGAGTAAGACATATCTCCCTTCCTGTCCTGTAAATCCATAACGGCCACCACCCAGACCCGGTGCCAAAACCTGGCACTGGGTCTCTCCGAAGTTGCCTACAGCATGAAAATTCAGGAATCTCCTGAAAATCGTTCCGTAGACAGGTGATGTTTGACAAAATTCCAGTTTTGGGCCTAGCGCGGTGGCTGAAATCGGCTTTCTTCCTGGACTGTGGGCATCCTGCATTAACCCACGCCCTAAGAATACTATCAGCGATTAGATAAGTTTGGTTTCGGAAGTTCTGTATAGATTCATAACTTAAGTTTATCGCTGTCCATCACGGACCATTGAGCAGCGTCTCGTTATGTAACTCGGTATTCCGATAATGCTCCGGTACAGGATTTAGCCTGTTCTCGCTAAAGTTCCGTCCCAAATCCAAGCAGAGACAAGGCGTGAACCTGCCAGAGCAACGCTTGCCACCTATAGCGGTTCTCACTCGGGTTAATTCCAGGCAAGGGGCTTAAGCCCCTTGTTCCCCGAATTGCCATCAAGTTGAGCTGGACCTCATCCATTAGGGAACCGCTATAAATCCAGGGGATGACTTCTTAGAGACAATAGGTTGACGGGAGATTATCCAGCGGGTTTTCCCTTTCTTGCCCGCAATAATGGCGGGTTAATAGCGATCGCGGAGCTTTCTACATAAACTTTAAGCAAAGCATCACACAGTTTGCATTACAACAGCGCAATGAACGTTATGGCAGGCCAAGGGTAGAGGGTCATGGGTAAAACAGCGTTACAGGTGAGATTGGTGGGGCTGCTTCTCGGCAGCGTGGGTAGCCTGGGGCAGGGGTGGGCCGCAGTAGCCCTAGCGGGCACCACAGGAGCCCTACCTCAGGAACCTCGTGCGACAGTCTTGGCCCAAACCCCCTCGGGAAATCCGGCCCCTGAACGGGTATACACCCCGGAGCTACCCCCCAACAACGCGGATCCTCTCCCCTCCCAGCGACCTGGAGAGGAGCAACCCCAGGCAGACTATCGGATTCCCACCCTCCAGGAAGACTTCACGGGCAGCCTATGGGTGGGGACTTGGCAGGGACAGGTGGCCCGCATTAATCCAGAAACAGGCAATATTCTGGCCCGCGTGAATATTCCCAGCCGTGCCATTGAGGCCATGGCCCAGGATCGGGTGGGGCGTATTTGGGTGGGTAGCTACACGGGCCTAATCCGCATTGACCCCCGCAGTAATGCCGTCACGGCCCAAAACTTTTCCCTGCCTTCTAACCGGGTGCTGGATCTGCTAATCGATACCCGAGGGTTTCTTTGGGTGGGCACCGATCGCGGTTTGGCCATGATCAGCCCCGATCAGGGCCTGCTGATGACTACCTTAGAAAACTTGCCCGGTGTCAGCGCCAATGCCATGGCCTTGGATGACAATGGTCATCTTTGGGTCGGCACTTTAGAGGGGCTGGTGCAGATTAATACCGCCAGTGCCTATCCCATGCGGCGGATCAGGGATTTGCCGGGGCAAGTGGTGCAGGATATGGTTCTTGGCCCCCATGGCGATCTCTGGGTGGCTACCCCAAATGCACTGCTGGTGGTGGATCCCAGTACGGGGAGTTTGACCCGATCTGTCGGTGTGATGCAGGGCAAAAATGTGCTATCCATCGGATTTGATAGCACCCGTGCCCTCTGGGTTGGCACCCAGGATGGGTTGTTCAAGCTCAACCCCTACAATGGGGCCATGCTGGGGCAGGTGCGGAATTTACCGGCTGCACGGGTGTTAGCCCTGGCACCGGGGGTTGGCAATAAGGTGTGGGTGGGCACCAGTGAAGGGCTGGCTTGGGTGAGTCTGAGCACTGGGCAGGCATCGGTTCATGGGGCTTTTGTTAATCCTCAGTTTTTTCAGCGTTAGGCCAAGGCGTGAGTCATGGAGCAAGCCTAAGGTGAAACCCTCACAGCGCAATGCTTCTGGCCCTCACCCTAAATCCCTCTCCCTCCCTGGGAGAGGGACTTTGAATCCGGATCCCCTTCTCCCGTTGGCTGAGCGGAGTCGAAGCCAACGGGAGAAGGGGCTGGGGAATATTGACGGACACCAAGTAGGTGGAGTGGGGTGGGATGGCGGTAAAAATGCAGCAGGTTTTGCGCTGGAAGCAAGAGCAGCGGCCTATCGCTGTGCTGACGGCGTGGGATGTCATCTCTGGCAACTTGGCGGATCAGGCGGGGGCGGATTTGATTCTCGTGGGGGATTCCTTGGCAATGGTGGCGTTGGGCTATGACACCACGCTGCCCCTGACCCTAGAGGAAATGATTCACCATGGGCGGGCGGTGCGGCGGGGGGTCAGGAATGCCCTGTTGGTAATGGATTTGCCCTTTATGAGCTATCAGGCGTCTGTGGCAGATGCCCTGCGATCTGCGGGGCGGGCACTGAAGGAGGCGGAGGTGCAAGCGGTAAAGGTGGAGGGGGGCTATCCCGTTATGGCGGACACGATTCACGCTTTAGTGCAGGCGGGGATTCCGGTAATGGGCCATGTGGGGCTGACGCCGCAGTCGGTCAATGTGGTGGGGGGGTTTCGCCGACAGGGGACTTCTCCCGAGTCGGCGGAGCGCATACTTCAGGAGGCGATCGCGATTGAGCGGGCGGGGGCCTTTGCCATTGTGCTGGAGCACATTCCCCCGACTCTGGCCCAAACCATCACGGCTAAGCTGACGATTCCCACCATTGGCATTGGTGCTGGCCCTGACTGTGATGGCCAGGTGTTGGTCACGGCTGACGTACTGGGGCTGTCGGACTGGCATCCCCCGTTTGCGAAGTCCTATGCTGACCTGCGCCAGGTGGGCATTGCGGCGGCGAAGCAGTTTTGTGAGGAGGTGCGATCGCGCCAGTTTCCGACCGCCTAGGGACAAGGGGTAGACCAGTTGGATATGCTAAGAAGGCTGTGGGTCTATCGCGTGAACCGGAGACGGGACTGGTCCCACAGTCGGTGTGACTTTATGGTCCCAGGCTCCGACAAGATAACTGCCCATTACGCCAAAGGCGAAGCCAGAGAATCTATGACTGCTACCCAAGTGCAACAGAAGTACGATATTAAAGATATTTCCCTTGCTCCCCAGGGCAAACAGCGCATTGAGTGGGCTGGCCGGGAAATGCCCGTGCTGCGCCAGATCCAAGAGCGTTTTGCCCAAGAACAGCCCTTTGCGGGCATTCGCATTTCCGCCTGCTGCCATGTCACGACGGAAACCGCCCATCTGGCCATCGCTCTCAAGGCTGGTGGAGCCGATGCGGTGCTGATCGCCAGCAACCCCCTCTCTACCCAAGATGACGTGGCGGCCAGTCTCGTGGCCGACTATGGCATTCCCGTTTTTGCCCTCAAGGGGGAAGACAACGACACCTACCACCGCCACGTGGAAGTTGCCCTCGATCATCGCCCCAACATCATCATTGACGACGGCAGTGATGTGGTGGCGACTCTGGTGCAGGAGCGTCAGGCCCAACTGTCGGATATTATCGGCACCACGGAGGAAACCACCACGGGCATCGTTCGCCTGCGGGCCATGTTCAAGGATGGGGTGCTGAGCTTCCCCGCCATGAATGTCAATGATGCCGACACCAAGCATTTCTTTGACAACCGCTACGGCACTGGGCAATCGACTCTGGATGGCATCATCCGCGCGACCAATGTATTGCTGGCGGGGAAAAACATCGTAGTTGCGGGCTACGGCTGGTGTGGTAAGGGGACGGCACTGCGATCGCGGGGTCTAGGGGCGAATGTCATCGTCACCGAAATTGACCCCACCCGCGCTCTTGAGGCCGTCATGGATGGTTTCCGGGTCATGCCCATGGAAGAGGCTGCGGCCCAAGGCGATCTGTTCATCACCGTGACGGGGAATAAGCACGTCATCCGCAAGGAGCACTTTGAAGCCATGCGAGACGGTGCGATCGTTTGCAACTCCGGTCACTTCGACATCGAGATTGATCTCAAATCCCTTGGAGAGATGGCTACGGAAGTCAAGCAGGTCCGCAACTTCACTGAGCAGTACCTCCTGCCCAGCGGTAAGTCCGTGATCGTGCTTGGGGAAGGTCGCCTTGTTAACTTGGCGGCGGCGGAGGGTCACCCCAGCGCCGTTATGGACATGAGCTTCGCCAACCAGGCCATGGCCTGCGAATACCTGGTGAAGAACAAGGGTTCTCTGGAACCGGGTCTTCATTCCATCCCGGAGGCGGTGGATAAGGAGATCGCCCGTCTGAAGCTCCAGGCCATGGGTATTGATATCGACAGTCTCACGGCTGAGCAGGAAATCTATATCAATTCCTGGAACACCGGCACCTAGTACTACTTCTGGTCCCCTCTCCCCGTGGGAGAGGGCTAGGGTGAGGGGCCGAGGTGTCCCACGATGGAACGGTTAGTGTCTTGACGCCGCAGGGTACTAGTGCAGCGTCAAGACTAAAGATTAGGGTACTCGTAGGTTGGGTGCAGCACTTTGTAGAATTCTTGTGGGATAGCCATCTTGGCTGTCTGGTATTAGTGGGATAGCCATCTTGGCTGTCCTACTCAAGTTGGGCAGGCCGGAGGCCCACCCCACAAGAATTCCATACAAGGTTGGGTGAAACGAAGTGGAACCCAACAGTAGTAAGCCTTGTTGGGTTCTGCTGTCGCGCCACCAAACCTACAAATTTAGGATTGACAGACCACTAGGTTCTGTCAAGCTCAGGCAAATGCTATGGCTTCATCGGATCCCAATCGGGTTCTGCGGCGGTTGCCCCTCGTGGTGGGCATCTTGGGCAGTTCTCTCCTGGTGTTGAATCGGGTCTTGACTCCAGCGCTAACGGAGTCCCAGGCCCGATCCGATGTGATGGGAATTGTTCTGAGTGCCGTTTTGGTGCTGACGGGGTTGCTGTGGCAGCGGGTACAGCCCCGTTCGCCAGAAGCGGTAACCCTGGTGGGGGAAACGGGATTTGATCTGGTTCCAGATCTACCGGAGGAAGTGCAGACGGAACTGGCTTGGGTTTCCCATTTATTGTTGACGAATACGGTGACGCGATCGCTGTTGGTTTACCACTGCGATCGCGTTTTGCTGCGGCGGGGAGTTCTGGGACCAACGGCGACGGTGACGCCAGGGACGATCCTAAAGCGGGTATTGGCAACAGGGAAAGCCGTTTACCTCGTAGATCTGCGGCTGTATCCGGGGCGGGTGGAGTTTACTTACCTGCCGGAAAACACCCAGGGAGTCATCTGTCAGCCCTTGGGCTCACAAGGGGTGCTGATTCTAGGGGCCAATGCCCCCCGCAGCTATACCCAGCAGGATGAAGCCTGGATTGAGGGCATTGCCGACAAGGTAGGGGAAACCCTGGATCGGATGGTGGTGTCAGGGAACACAAAAAAGGGACTGCCGTAGCAGTCCCCTAATCGGTTTTATCCAGAATCCGAATTCACCCCCGTTTTTCAACAGAAACCCTTAGGGGCTCATGGAGATGCACTTAACGAATCGGAGGTCTATAACCAAGATTTGGTATTGATGTAGGACAGAGTGGGGGTGACGAATGAGCATGAAAATTGTCGGGTTCGCCTGTCCTACTCGTAAAAGCGCTGATCAAGCCAGACCCGAACCTCATCTTCATGATCGAAGTAGTGAACGCGATCGCTGATGGGGTCATAGACCTTCCACACTGCATGACCCTGTCGTACTGCTTGGCTAATCCGAGGGTGAGAACCAGTGGCAAAATAGTTGACTAGGGCATGGCCAATCTGGGCCACAACCTCCCCTAAGCGAGAGGGCTGAAATGCGGTTTCATCGGGCCGAGACACGAGGGTATCTAGATGTTGCCGCTGTTGGTCCAGTAGGGTGGTGGTGTAGTGGGTGTAGCTGTTCATAACAACCTCCTATTGCAATGGGTGAGGCGGGTTCTGGCGGTGCGTACTGCGCCTATGTCCCTAATCTAACGGGGCGATCCCAAAGAACCTAAGCATCTCGTGAATGGCTTGTATGCAGAAAATTGATAGTATGCGTCCCCTCTATTTTTTGTTGCCCGGTACCAGCGGTCGGTATCTCTGTGGGGGGTTGTTTGCGGAACTCAAGACCCTGGCCCTCGTGCAGCAGGTGACTGAAGCGGCGGTGGTGACCTACCGGCAGCGGGAGCCTGACACCCTGTTTTTATCTGATGTGCTGAAGCGTCAGGCTGCTCGGGACGCCATTTTTGTGGTCAGTTGGGGCTTTGATGTGCCCAAATTGGTGGCGCGGCTGCGGGGGCGATCCCTGCTGCACCATGCCCACAGTGCGGGCTATGGGTTTCGCCTTCCTGCCTCGGTGCCCATTCTTACCGTCAGCCGCAACACGATGGGCTACTGGGGGCAGCGTGCCCCCAATGCGCCGATTTACTATTTGCCGAACCATATTTCTGAAGCTTTTTGCGATCGCGGTTTACCCCGAGACATTGACGTGCTGGTGCAGGGACGAAAATCATCCCAGTATTTGCTCAATCAATTGGTCCCCGCCCTGGAAAAGCGCTGCCGAGTGGTAGTCCTGGATAGTTTCGTCGAGGATTTAGGGGAACTGTTCAACCGGGCCAAGGTATACCTCTACGACTCGGCAGAACATTGGGCGATCGCAGGGGTATCTGAAGGATTTGGCCTGCCTCCGATGGAAGCCCTAGCCTGTGGGTGCCAGGTATTTTCCAGCGTCAACCATGCCCTAGCGGACTATCTAGATCCGGGATTTAACTGTGAAAAGATTGGCGTCTACTCCACCGCCTATGATGTGGAGCGCATCCTTGCAGCGGTGGCCAATCCCCAGCCCTTCTCCCTACCAGAAAGCTTCTTTACACCCTATCGGCAGGCTCAACTCCTCCCCCGCTGCCGTCACATTTTGAAGGAAATCAATCACTTCTTTGACCACGCCACCACCCACCCAGCAGATGTACCGGGACTCTCCCCCCTGCGACAATTGCGCCTCCAAGGCCAGCGCCTTTGGACCAAGGGCTGGCAAAAGCTGGTCCGAAGCTAGTACCGCGAGGCAGAAATCGGCTTACGATTCTGCCGCACCAGCCCAATATTTTCTAGTCCCCTCTCCCCGTGGGAGAGGGTTAGGGTGAGGGGCCGAGATGTCCTACGATAGAACGGTTAGAGCATTGCCGCCATCATGTACTAGTCCAACTTATATCCTACCCGAGTTAGCCAATCATGGCCCTTTTTAGTCAGCTCCTAAGACTTCATAAAGGCAACATTCCATTAGAGGATTTCTTCACTGAAGTTGTGGCCTATTTTTTGAGTAAAAACAAAGAAATCTTATTTTCTTGGCTTAAGCACAATGACATTCTGAATTCAGAAGATTACTTAGCGGCTGACATCACCACACAGAAAACCTACAAGCATCCTATCAACGGCGACAAGCGACCTGATATCGTAATAGAACTATCGAATGGAGAAAGCTGTGATCTTATTTTTATCGAAAGCAAAGTAGGATCATCTGAAGGATACAATCAACTATCTGACTACGCTGAAATCCTAAATCAGCTACCTGAATATCGACACAAGTTTTTAATATATGTAACCAGGGATTTTGATCCGAAAAAAGAATCGAAAATCTTTGAAAATATTCCTGATGTCATTAGGAATTTCAACGTTAAATTCAAACAGTTGCGCTGGCATCAGTTTTATCAGTTCCTAACTACTCAAGTTAATTCTGAAATTAGTCAAGAAATCACTATCTTCATGCAGGAGCACCGGATGGCCCAGAGTAATCAGTTTTCCCCTGTTGACATATCAGCACTAGTAAACTTCCTTCCAGCACTAAAACTGATGGAAGCAGTAATGTGGGGCAAGGTTGTAGCACAATTTGAAAAAGTCCTGGGAAGGAATAAAAAGCGTGAAATCGCAAAGCGTCATGCACTCCAATGGATTCAGTGGCACGGACGCTACATATTAGTTTCTCAGATGCCTGACGGATGGTCATGCTTTATGGGCTTTTTCATGCAACCCGTTGAATCTGTTGACTCTTCTGGATATCCGAGTGTTCAGCTTGTACTACAAGTAGAACCAAAGTCGCCTAAGCGCCAAGAGATTATTAACGGATTAAGGCAAATAGCTAATGATTCTAGCTGGCATTCATATAACCTAGATGCTTCTAGTACTTGGTCAGGAATTACTTTGCAAAGAAGTCTGCGAGAATTCTTGTCCATGGAAGATCATGTGTCTGCAATTGAGGATTTTTTTCTGGAGGCATTGAGCGAGCTAAAAAATATTAGACAGCAATATCCTCAATTGCCATGGGGATCTGTCATAGATGAAGATGTCATAGATGAAGATAAAGACGAGGATGAGAATGTGTTGGGGGAAGAGTCTTCAGCCTAAATTCATGCCAAAGCTAGTACCGATTTGCGAAAATAAGCTTGCGATTCTGCCGCACCAGCCCAACATTTTCTGGTCCCCTCTCCCCCTGGGCTACTGTGTATACATAAGTTGTCTATAGTGCCTTGTCAGCGATCTAGCCCCCTAGATCCCCTAATTCTGGGGGACTTTCAACTCCGGTCTCCCCCCAGAATTGGGGGGACTAAGGGGGGCCGATGCCGCTCAGTTCAGCAACATCAGGAGGATACACAGGCATGGCGGTACTCCCGAACCCAGACCTAGACGCCGTCCCCCTGACCGCCGCCATGATTCGTCAGGTGGAGGCGGGGATAGCCATTGCCCAGAAGCCCCAAGTGCAGCGCCATATTCAAGAGAGCTTGGCCCAACTGGGGGATGTGAACTCCAGCACCAAGGAGCGGCGGGTTAGTGGCACCTTGCGGCGCTGGGCCTTGAGAATGGCCATCGGACTCGCGTTTCGGGTGCGGGTAGAGCAGCCGGAATTTATCCCCACTCAGCGCGGTGTGCTGGTGGCCAATCACCTCAGCCACCTCGATCCCTTCCTTCTCCTGGCCACGGTGCCGCCCCATCCCTACTACTACAGTTTGGGAGATGCCCGTACCCTCTTTGGTCAGGGGTGGAAGCGTTGGCTATTTGGCAAGGCGGGCGGAGTGATTCCCCTAGAGCGGTGGTGGAAGGAGGAGATGGCGGTGATGGCTGTGGCCCAGGGTGATCGCCCCGATCTGAAACCCTTGGCGGAAGCGATCGAAAAACACGTCCCCAGCGGCAACTCCATTCAACAACTGCGCCAGATCGATCAGGCGGTGCAGGGTATTTTGCGGCGGGGGGATAGCATCTTGCTCTTTCCCGAAGGTCGCCTCGGTAGTCAAGAGGGCAAACTCCATCTCCCCCTAAAGCGGGGTACGGTGATCTATGCCCTGCGATCAGGGGTGCCCATTACCCCGGTGGCGATCCGGGGCACCAGCCACCTGTCCTTTCGCAAAACCTTGACCCTACGCTTTGGGCCACCTCTCCAGTTTCCCCAAGAAAAACGCCCCCGCCGGGACAAGATCGATAGTGCGATCGCGCAACTAGAACAGGCCCTCACTGCCCTGCTCACACCGCCTTTAGGGAAATAAGCGACTTGCACTTCTAGAATGAAACCATGACTAGCAAGCCTGCTTTCCCTGGGATGAATCCGTACCTGGAACGGCCAGACCTCTGGCCAGAAGTCCACTATGGATTGATTAGCGGGCTGATGAGAACCCTGAACCCGATACTGACCCCCAAATATCGAGCCGCAGTTGATAAACGGGTGTATCTAGATGCCCTTCTAGTCGGCATCCCCGATACAGCAGTTCTTCAGCAACGACTTGGCGGTAACAGCCCCCGCACTGCTACCACTATTTCCACCACCGTTGTCAGGCAACCCGTTCTGAGCCAACCAGAGCGCGTAGGCGTGCCGATGCTAGAGGAAGTCACTGAGTATTTTCTGGAAATTCGCGCGATCGCGACCCGCAAGGTGATCACCGTCATTGAAATACTCTCCCCCAAAAATAAGCGTCTAGGGGAAGGGAGATCCCGGTATTTGAAAAAACGCCAAACCCTCCTCAATAGCCAGACCCATCTGGTGGAGATCGATCTCCTTAGAACGGGAGATTCCATGCCAGTGCAAGGAGGTCGCCAAGCCAGCTATCAAATCCTGGTCAGTCGAGCTGATGAACGGCCCGCTGCGGAACGGTATCCCTTTGACTTGCGGGAGCCGATCCCCATCTTTGCCCTGCCCCTGACCATCGCAGATCAGGAGCCCGCCATCGACTTAGCCGCTGTGCTAGAGCGGGCCTATGAGGAAGCTGCCCTGGATCTCGCGATTGATTATTCCCAGCCGCCAGAGCCCCCTGTCAGTGCCGTCGATGGGGCTTGGTTAGCGACCTTAGGCTAGCCCCTATGCAGGGTAACCGTGCCCTCGTAGACTGATGGGGATATTGAAAAGATTTCTAAAGGCAGAACCATGCGGATTTTGTTTGTGGCAGCAGAAGCAGCACCGCTCGCCAAGGTCGGGGGCATGGGGGATGTAGTCGGGGCATTGCCCAAAGTACTGCGAAAAATGGGCCATGATGTCCGCATCTTCATGCCCTACTACGGTTTTTTGCCCGACAAAATTGATATCCCCAAAGAACCCGTCTGGTGGGGATACGCCATGTTCAACGATTTTGCCGTGTATGAGGCTACCTTACCGGGAACCGACATTCCCCTGTACCTCTTTGGTCACCCTGCCTTTGATGCCCGAACCGTCTACGGCAGCGATGACGAAGACTGGCGGTTTACCTTCTTTGCCAACGGTGCGGCAGAGTTTGCCTGGAATTTTTGGAAGCCCCAAATCATGCACTGCCACGACTGGCACACCGGCATGATCCCCGTGTGGATGAACCAAACCTCCGATATCGGCACGGTTTTCACCATTCACAACCTGGCCTACCAAGGCCCCTGGCGCTGGAAACTGGAAAAGATAACCTGGTGCCCCTGGTATATGCAGGGCCACAACACCATGGCAGCGGCAGTCCAATTTGCCGACCGCGTCAACACCGTTTCCCCCACCTATGCCCAACAGATCCAAACCACCGACTACGGCGAAGAACTAGAGGGGTTGCTGTCCTTTATCAGTGGCAAGCTCAGCGGCATTCTCAACGGCATCGATATGGAGCTGTTTAACCCCGAAACCGATACCCAGTTAACCCAAACCTTCACCGCCGATACTCTAGAGCGGCGACGGGCCAACAAAGTTGCGCTCCAAGAGGAACTGGGCCTAGAGGTGAACTCAGAAGCCTTCATGGTGGGCATGGTCGGGCGACTAGTGGAGCAAAAGGGGCTGGATCTGATCCTACAAACCCTTGATCGGTTCCTGGCCTATACCGATGCCCAGTTTGTACTCCTGGGAACCGGCGATCGCTACTACGAAAACCAGCTCTGGGAGCTAGCCACCCGCTATCGGGGGCGAGTAGCAGTGTACCTGCTCTACAGTGACGGCATCGGTCGTCGCATCTACGGTGGCACCGACGCCTTCCTCATGCCCTCCCGCTTTGAGCCCTGCGGCATTAGTCAAATGATTGCCATGCGCTACGGCTGCATCCCCATTGTCCGCCGGACTGGCGGACTGGTAGATACCGTCACCCACCACGACCCCACTAATGGCTTAGGGACGGGCTATTGCTTTGATCGCTATGAACCCCTAGATCTCTACACTTGTCTGGTGCGGGCTTGGGAAGGATATCGCTACAAGGATGCTTGGCAAGCGCTACAGCAGCGGGCGATGAACCAGGACTTTAGCTGGGATAAGTCAGCGGTGGAGTATATCAAGCTCTACTCAGACATCCTGGGAATAGATTACAAGACCCAGTTGCAATTGGCCCCCACCGAACCCACCAACCGATAGAGTTCTAAAGATCCGATGCGAGAAATCCCTGGGGAAGTCAAGGTGCAGTGGCCCCGTTTCCCAGGTCCACCCATCGGTATCCCGTAGCACCATTGAAACTCTTTGGGGAAAATATTATTCACAGTACCAAGTTATTTAACCCATCGTTAACTTGCGTGAATACAGTCCTGAATAGGGAAAGGCTGTGATAACTTAGGAAATAACAAAGGACAACTAAATATCCATACAAGCTCAATACAACTCTTTTAGAGATGAGCTGGTGAACGGCCCAAAAACCAAACTTTCATGGCTTTAAACGACATCTAAATCGGGGTAAACGACTTCGAGTCCACCCAATCTAAGCAGATGGCAAGCGTTGTAAAGTCAACCTGAAAACCCTTTGTAATGCGTTCTCTCATTGGTCAACTCAACATACTGACTGCATTCGATTGACGCTTTATTAGTTTTGAAATCACTACGTTAACGGGGTCTGACCATGGAATAGGTCAGACCCCGTTGGCCTTTGTAATGCCCACCCTACAAAGAGCTTGTCCAACAAGGGTTACTTTCGATTCTTTGGATGGCGGGTGCTCCCCTAGCGGACGTTCACCCAACGAGTTCACGCCCATGCTGAACGTACACACGGCTCAACAGGGTTACCCCAACCAGACTCAGCCCCAAGATCATCTTCGCCTCTGGAACCGCTGTTGGAGCTGACTCAACAAACTCTGCTTTGGCTGTAGGGAGACAGGTCGCTGCCCCCAAGCCAGCTCCAGAGGAGGGGGAAAGTATTTCCCCCCCAGGCTGGGGCCTTTCCCTTGCATTACCGGAACCTATGACCAGTCCGAACCCACCTCGGCTGGGTTGATCTGCCCAAAAGTGGCGATTCTCCCCTGGAAAAAGGTTGGCATTCTGGTGCTGAAAAGGACCAGAAACCACTAGGGATAAACCAGGGTAATGGTTCTGGGGTTGCATCCATTGGTTTACCTCAATCGGAAACACCCAATCAAACTGGGGGCTGTTTTCGATAACGGGATTGGACTGGCTGCGGTTATCCACGTCATTGTCATTGTTTAGGGTGATGGCAGGGCCATCTCCTATCTCCACCTGCTGCCAAGCATTCAAAGCACCAGAATGCACCACAATGCTGGGGTTGACCTGGATGGAAATGTCGGGAGTCAACGGGTCTATGGCAGTCGAGTTAGTTTCACCACCAGAGGCATCGTGCTGCGGTGGGGGGTTAGTGGTGGAGTTGAAAGACCCATTGAACCAGTCCCAATCATTGAGCAGGTTGAACGTATTGCCTGAAAACAGAGTAGCCGCAAGGGAGAGGGCGACGGGAATGGAGAGTCCCTTGAGGAGTTGATCAAGTTTAGAGGATGGGGGCAAGGTAGATGGCATGGCACAAGTTTCTGGTGAGTGGTGCCGCGATGCTATGAAGGTCATCGCGGTGTAATTACCAGAGAATGTTTCTGACCTTAACGGGTGACAAGGGCACTCAACGTCATACGGTACAGGGTTTTGAGATAATGGAGGGGACAAAAAAAAGGGAGCCTCAGTACAGCTCCCCCAACCAAATATGTTCCCTACATTCTACCAAACTACCCTTCTCACCCATCTCAATGAAAAACAGTACTTGACCTTCCAGTTACTGTTGTTATTGCTACAAGCGCATCGCCAAGTCAAACTCTCCGTCTTAGCCAGCGTCTTTCCTCAGCCCATTCAGTATCAAAGTCGCAAACGGAACTTACAACGCTTTTTAGCCTTACCCAAACTCACGCTCAAGGTGCTGTGGTTTCCACTGCTCAAATATTGGATCCGCCAAGTGGAAACGGGACGGGGCTTGAACCGTGACCAACGCCGTCGTCTGAGAACGCTCAAACACCATAAACACGGCTATTGGATTCTGGCAATGGACCGCACGGAATGGAAAGGGCGAAATATATTCATGGTCAGCGTGGTGTGGGGGACTCATGCTTTACCCGTCTATTGGGAGCGTTTAGGGCGGGCGGGTACGAGTGACCTGAAAACGCAACGGCGACTGCTGAAAGCGGCCCTGTCCTTGTTTAAGTCCTACCCGGTTCTACTGCTGGGTGACCGGGAGTTCCATAGCCCTAAACTGGCGGAATGGTTGGATCAGCGCGGGGTGTCCTTTGCACTCCGACAGAAAAAGGACTTCCATTTCAAGACCGATACCGATACCGACTATCAAGTCCTCAAAAACGTTGGCTTCAAACCGGGCCAGTCTCGATTTTATGAGGGAGTTTTGTGCAACAAGGGCGATGGTATGGGCCCGTTTAATTTAGCGGTGTATTGGAAGCGCTCCTATCGCCAGAAGGGGCCGAAGGAGCCGTGGTATATCCTGACTAATCTGCCCACCTTGAAGCAAGCGTTAGCGGTCTATCGATGTCGCTGGGGCATTGAACAGCTCTTCAAAGACTTTAAGACTGGGGGCTATAACTTGGAGGATACCAAGGTCAATGACACCCGATTCTTAGCCTTAGTTTTACTGATCGCTCTGGCTTACAGTTTGGCGACTCTCCACGGCCAGTGGATGCAGGAGGCCAAGCTAGCTCAGTATGCCGGACGTCTCCAAGAGCACCAAGATAAGGCTCCACGGCACAGTGACTTTAGCTTCAGTCTCTATGGCCAACGATGGCTCTATGCCATGGACTTATGGGCCGATTGGGCGCTCAAGCTGGTGGCCCTTAAACCCCATAAACACCGCTATTTTCAGCGAGGTTTTCACGCTCTATCCCTTATCCAGCAAGCTCTCTAGGGGGGTTGTCACCCTGTAAGGTTTCTGACTACCAGAGACTTATTCACCCTATGGAGCCTCCCTCAGTCTCGTCCCCAAACAAAAACCCTGGTGCTGAGCACCAGGGTTTTTGCGGGATTAATTATCCTCTATCCTCAGACGTTAGACCAAAGCGTTAGTCTAGGTCGCCCATGGACAAGACGGGTTCAGAGGAACGATCGATCCCCTTCTCAAAACCAGCTTCAGCCGCCCGAGCACGACCTGCATGCCACAGGTGACCCACGAGGAAGAAGAAGCCCAGAACGAAGTGAGAGGTAGACAACCACTGACGGGGGTTGACAAAGTTCACGGAGTTAATTTCCGTGATGATGCCGCCCACGGAGTTGATGGAGGCATTAGGCGCATGAGTCATGTACTCAGCGGCCCGCCGCACCTGCCAGTCTTGAATGTCGTTCTTTAGCTTATCCAAATCCAGGCCATTGGGACCCCGCAGGGGCTCCAGCCAGGGGCCTTGGAAGTCCCAGAAGCGCATAGTTTCACCCCCAAAGATGATTTCACCAGTGGGAGAGCGCATCAGGTACTTACCCAAACCCGTAGGGCCTTGGGCTGCACCAATGTTGGCCCCTAGGCGCAGGTCGCGCACCAGGAAGGTCATGGCTTGAGCTTGAGAGGCTTCTGCGTTGGTGGGACCGTAGAACTCACTGGGGTAAGCGGTGTTGTTGAACCACACAAAGCAAGAGGCAATGAAGCCCATCAGGGACAACGCGCCCAAGCTGTAGGACAGGTAGGCTTCACCAGACCACACCAGAGAACGGCGTGCCCAGGCAAAGGGCTTGGTCAGGATATGCCAGATACCGCCACCGATGCAGATGAGGCCGATCCAGATATGACCACCGATGATGTCTTCCATGTTGTTGACGCCAACGATCCAGCCGTTGCCGCCAAAGGGAGAACCAACCAAGTAGCCAAAGATGATAGCGGGATTCAAGGTGGGGTTGGTAATTACCCGCACATCGCCTCCACCAGGAGCCCAGGTGTCATAGACACCACCCAAGAAACAAGCCTTAATCACCAACAACAAAGCTCCACATCCCAACAGGATGAGGTGGATGCCGATGATGGTGGTCATCTTGTTCTTGTCTTTCCAGTCGTAGCCAAAGAACGCAGAGTATTCCTCTAGCGTTTCAGGGCCACGAACGGCATGGTAAATACCGCCTAGGCCCAAGACGGCGGATGAAACCAAGTGCAACACACCCACAACGAAGTAGGGGAAGGTGTCAATGACTTCACCACCAGGGCCAACGCCCCAGCCCAGGGTAGCCAAGTGAGGCAGAAGAATGAAGCCTTGCTCATACAAGGGCTTCTCAGGGACAAAGTGGGCGACCTCAAATAGGGTCATCGCACCGGTCCAGAACACAATCAGGCCAGCGTGGGCGACGTGGGCACCCAGCAGTTTGCCAGACAGATTGATTAAGCGAGCGTTACCAGACCACCAGGCGAACCCGGTAGATTCTTGATCGCGCCCACCAAGGTAGGAATTACTAGAGAGCGTTACCACGGGGCAGTACCTCTTCGGGGAATACAAACTTCTCATGGGGCTGGTCGGTGGGAGCCATCCAAGCCCGGATGCCCTCGTTCAGCAGAATGTTCTTGGTGTAGAACGTCTCGAACTCAGGGTCTTCAGCAGCGCGAATCTCTTGGGAGACAAAGTCATAGGCCCGCAGGTTCAACCCTAGACCCACAATCCCTACTGCACTCATCCACAACCCAGTGACGGGCACAAACAACATGAAGAAGTGCAGCCAACGCTTGTTGGAAAAGGCAATCCCAAAAATCTGGGACCAAAAGCGGTTGGCGGTCACCATGGAGTAGGTCTCTTCGGCCTGGGTGGGCTCGAAGGCGCGGAAGGTGTTGGCGTTCTCACCATCTTTGAACAGGGTGTTCTCAACGGTGGCACCATGGATGGCGCACAACAGGGCTCCCCCCAATACTCCGGCTACTCCCATCATGTGGAAGGGGTTCAGGGTCCAGTTATGGAAACCTTGCAGGAACAGAATGAAACGGAAGATGGCCGCTACCCCAAAGCTGGGGGCAAAGAACCAACTGGACTGGCCCAACGGGTACATCAGGAATACGCTGACGAACACGGCAATCGGCGCGGAAAACGCGATCGCATTGTAGGGGCGTAGTCCCACCAGTCGGGCTACTTCAAACTGGCGCAGCATGAAGCCGATGAGGGCAAAGGCTCCGTGGAGGGCAGTGAAACTCCACAGACCACCAATCTGACACCAGCGCACAAAGTCGCCTTGGGCTTCGGGTCCCCACAGCAGCAGTAGGGAGTGACCCATGCTGTCAGCGGGGGAAGAAACGGCAACGGTCAGAAAGTTGCAGCCCTCTAGGTAGCTAGAGGCAAGTCCGTGGGTGTACCAGGAGGTTACGAAGGTGGTGCCGGTGAGCCAGCCCCCCAAGGCCATGAAGGCGCAGGGGAATAGCAGGAGTCCGGACCACCCGATGAAGACGAATCGGTCGCGTTTTAGCCAGTCATCGAGGACGTCGAACCATCCTCTCTGAGCGGGTGCGCGTCCCATTGCTATGGTCATGTCAAATCCTCTTATCTATGGCAAGGAGTCCAGCATGTCCAAAAACATGCAAGCCTCGCCCATGCAGGTGACACATGAATGCGAAGCGGTCACCCCAGCGGATGAAGACCATCTATCAGCTTGGGCTGATCTAGGACTTAAGCGCTGGATCCTTGGGGTGGATCCTTGAGCCACATCTTAGAGATGTCAGGATCAAGGGGTACAGGTTTCTAATTATGATAGGGAGAGATCCCGATTTTTACAATCCGACATCTATATTCTCAGGTTATGACGACATCAATACAACCATTGTCTACGAAGGTTTTGAAGCGCCCGGTTCTGGGGGCACGTCGTCTCAGCAACTATTGGTGGGCGGTGGTCGTGACCCTAGGGGGCACAGGATTTTTCTTGGCGGGCCTCTCCAGCTATCTTCACGTGAATCTGCTTCCCTTTTCTGATCCGACCCAGTTGATCTTTATTCCCCAGGGCATTGCCATGGGCTTTTACGGCGTTGCGGCACTCCTGCTGGCCAGTTACCTCTGGCTAATTATTCTGTGGGATGTGGGAGGTGGCTATAACGAGTTCAACCAAGATACAGGGCGACTCAAGATTTTTCGCTCCGGTTTTCCCGGAGAAAACCGACGGGTGGAAATCGACCATCCCCTTTCAGAAGTGCTGGCGGTGCGGGTAGATATCCGCGAAGGGTTGAATCCCAAGCGCGTAATCTATCTGCGGCTGAAGGGACGGCCTGACGTGCCTCTGACCCGAGTGGGGCAGCCCCTTGCTCTCTCGGAATTGGAAAACCAGGGGGCGGAACTGGCCCGCTTCCTACAGGTTCCCCTAGAGGGCCTATAGCGACTCACCTCTTCTAGGGCTTGTTTGTGGCTACACTGGGAGCGCTTTAGGGATGAGCCGGATCCGGTTAATCTTTAGTACTGGGCGGCGGAAATACCCTGGCCGTTCCATCGTGGCACACTCGGCCCCTCACCCTAGCCCTCTCCCACGGGGCTACTGTGTACACACATCTCTCTGAGCAGTCACATTTTGGCGAATCCCCCGCGATCGCCGCCCCCTTTTCAAGGGGGCTACTCCAATTCTGGATAGGACTGCCCCCCTTAAAAAGGGGGGTTGGGGGGATCAAACCCTAAACAAGACTCAACCGAAGACTTATGTATATACAGTAGCCCAGGGGGAGAGGGGACCGGAGAAGGTTGGGCGGGCGCGGCAATAGTGGGCTGATTTACGCCCTGCGGTACTAAGTGGTTCTCCCACCTGGGGGCAGCATCCGGGGCAAGGGCAAGAAGATACTACAAGGATAGGTAATGACTTCTTACATACGACGCTGGGGATTGGCAATCTGCTTGGTGGCTTTATTGCTGGTAGGAGCTTGCACGGGTAACGAAACGACTGCCCCCGAGGCTGTGCAGCCCACTAACCCAGAAGAGGTTTTGCCGGAGCCGGAGGTGGTGACGGCTAACACTGGGTTAGATATTGCTGTGGGTTTGCCCCGACTAGAGGGAACCGCGACGGTGGTGCTGCAAGTGAATGGTAGTTCCATTGTTATTGAGGTGGATGGTGACCACGCCCCGGTCACAGCGGGCAATTTTGTGGACTTGGTGCAGCGGGGCGTCTATGACAATCTCGTCTTTCACCGGGTCGTGCGGGAGCCGGAACCCTTCGTGGTGCAAGGAGGAGATCCCCAGAGTGCCGACCCTTCTGTACCCCCCCAAATGCTGGGCACGGGTAGCTTTATCGACCCAGAGACCCAGGAATCTCGATTAATTCCCCTGGAAATTCAACCGGAGGGGGCCGATCAACCCCTCTATGGCCAGACCTTAGCCGAGGCGAGGGTGGCGGCGGCTCCGATCCTGTCCCATCGGCGGGGGGCAGTGGCGATGGCGCGATCGCAGGCTCCCAATTCCGCCTCGTCCCAGTTCTACATCACCCTGGCGGAACTCCCCTTCCTGGACGGCAGCTATGCCGTATTCGGCTATGTGACTGAGGGCATGGAGGCGGTAGACCAGATTCAACAGGGGGATGTGATTGAATCGGCGGAGGTGACTGCTGGGGGTGAGAATTTGAAGGAGGCGGGGTAGGTAGGGAGTGTGGGGGTGATGGGGTATTGGGGTGATGGGGTGATGGGGTGATGGGGTGATGGGGTATTGGGGTATTGGGGTGATGGGGTATTGGGGTGATGGGGTGATGGGGTGATGGGGTGATGGGGTATTGGGGTAAATCCCGTAGGGGCGGGGTTAGCTCGTGTCTACTGGGAAATCCCAAATGGGAGGCTCAAAACCCGCCCTACCCAGTGCCGGGTGACCGATATTGATCTGGATCCGTAGGGGCAATCCCTTGCCTGTCCTGTTCGCGTAGCGGCTCCGCAGGAGCAACGGAGTCGTATAGCCCTTCGGGCATGGCTAACGCTAGGGCGGAGCCTGCCCAGAGGGCATAGGGTGGTTGCCCTTGTTGGCGAGTGACCCAGTGTTGGCGTTGGCGAAGCCACTCCCTGGGAGTTAGCCTGCCCGTTGGCGAGGAGCCTGCCTTTGGCATAGGGCATAGGGCTTAGGGCTAGGGGCGGGGGTGGGATGGGACTTTATTTTTGTGCAAATTCCTTAGAGTCCTGATGACCGCAGTGGTGGTAACGGGCATGGGCTGGGTTTCTGCGCTGGGTAGCGGAGTAGAGGTCCAATGGCAGCGACTGCTGCGGGGGGAGACGGCGATCGCAGTCGGTCAGCCTTTTCCCGAGTTGCCCCCACGCCCCTTGGGGCTGGTGGCGGATCAGCCTCAAAAGCTTCAGGATCTCCTGGTACGGGCAACTCAGGCTGCGCTCCAGGACGCTAAGCTGGCGGCTCCCTTGCCGGAAACCGGGGTGGTGATCGGTAGCAGTCGTGGTCCCCAGGCCCAGTGGGAAGCCTTTGCCCGAGGGCAGCCCATCACCCACTGGCTAGAAACTTTGCCTGCGGCAGGTGCGATCGCAGTTGCCCGCCAAATCCACACCGAGGGGCCTGTGCTGGCTCCGATGGCGGCCTGTGCAACGGGGCTGTGGGCCATTGCCCAGGGAGCCGAGCTGATTCGTCGTGGTCAGTGCGATCGCGTTCTTGTCGGTGCGGGGGAAGCCGCCATCACTCCCCTGACCCTGGCGGGATTTGAACAAATGCGTGCCCTGGCCTCGACCGGCTGCTACCCCTTTGATCAACGACGAGAGGGCCTTGTTCTGGGGGAAGGGGCAGCCGTATTGATTTTGGAGCGAGACAGCGTTGCCCAGGCCCGGAATGCCCCTGCCTATGGCACAATCCTGGGGGCTGGACTCACTGCTGATGCCCGCCACATCAGCGCCCCTACCCTCACTACCGGGAGCGGTTTGCGGGCAATTCACACCAGCTTGCAGCGCAGTGGCTTGCCGCTGGAGGCAATCGGTCTGATCCATGCCCATGGCACGGGTACCCAGCTTAACGACGCCTACGAAACTGCCCTGATTCAGAAAAGTTTCCCCCACCCTGTCCCCATCACAGCGACCAAAGGGGCTACGGGTCATACCCTAGGGGCTTCGGGAGCCATGGGGGCCGTGGTCTGTCTGCTGGCCCTACACCATCAACTTCTTCCCCCCTGCGCGGGCCTCGAAACCCCCGCCTTTGACCTGAATTTTCTCCGACAGCCCCAGGCTACTCCCCTTGCCGCTGCCCTCTGTTTCAGCTTTGGGTTCGGCGGACAGAATGCGGTGTTGGCTTTCGGCAAAGGGGCGTAGGGTAATTTCTGGAGATTACCTAAGCAATGCGATTTTTGCTGCGAAGGGTGACGTTAACCCCGTCATTAGACTGGGCCAAGATTAGCAACGGCGTGGGTTTTGCCTTTTGATCCCAGTGCATTTGAGCAATACGGCCCTGAATTGTGGGCTGCCATGCATTCTTTTCTGCATCGGGACTCAGGAAATTTTCAATACAGTCAATGACTTGGCTAACAGTGGTTGAGGTGGCCTGGGTGGGAATTTTCGAAAGCTGGATTTGAATCCGAAACAGCACCCGCTCTTTGGCATCAGGGCGATCTTGGGGCTTATACTGCACATCAAAAATTTGATTAATAGGCCGGGGCTTACTCGCAATCCCCACCATCCCCGACTCAGCTTGCCGAGGCCGCAGGGCAACGGTGAGTTCCTGATTCACCTTCACCTTGAGCTGGTTCACGATCGCAAAGTGAAAGAGTTCTTCGTCCATCCGGAGTCGGAGGTAGTCTAGGTTGAATTCGCGAGAATGGACCAGATCAGGGTTGCGCTCCATCTTTGTGATGGTGCCGAGGGCCATTTTGATCTTTTTCTGGAGTTCGCGATTCTTATAGGTTTCAAATTTGATCTGTTTATTGAGTTTCTTTTGCTGCATCTGGCTGTAGACGCCAAGGGCGATCAGCAGCACCAGTAATACCCCGGAGGACAGCATCCACAGATTGGGAAGGCTGAAGGACTCTTCTGGGGCAACAGGCGGTGTTGGCTCTGTCTGGGCCAGGATTAGGGGATATGAAGAAGTAGGGGAAGGTGCCATGGTCAGGTGAAAATGCTACCTGTAGGTTACCTATACCTACAGACTACCCGGAATGATTTCAGATAAACCTATGTTTCCCATAGATGTGATGAAATCTATGGTGCGACAAAATTAGGTCCGACAAAGCTAGTACTGGGCGGCATAAATAAATATCCTTGTCGTTTTCTAACGACGAGGCAGAGCCTCGGTAAGGATTTCCAGGCAGAGCCTGGGAAACAGGAAAAAAGGCGTAAATACTCTGACCGTTTCATCGTGGCACACTTCGACCCCTCACCGTTCGGCTGAGCTCACGCCGAAGCCCTAGCCGTCTCCCAAGGGGCGAGGGGACCAGAAATGTTGGGCTGGTGCGACCCCTCACCCTAGCCCTCTCCCAGGGGGCGAGGGGACCAGAAATGTTGGGCTGGTGCGACAGAATAGTAAGCCTATTTCAGCCTAGGTGTACTAGATCCAACAAAACCGCTGCGTCCCCAATTCAGGGACTTTTTTTCGGAAAACGGCCTTAATGGAGCCAGCGGGCGCGGTAGCCCCGAGCATCCAGGTGACACAGGTAGGGATATTGGCTATAGCGACCCAGTCCCCCCGGCCACCAAGGGTCTAGCGACCAGTAGAGTTGCTGTCCGGTGATGCCATTGCAGTAAAAGTCGATGGCATCTCCCACAATATGGCGGCTTTCCGATGCGCCTCCGACGCGGGCATTGACCGCTGGCGGGCGATACCAACTGGTGATCAAAAAGGGACGACCAATGCGATCGCGGGCTTCCTGACCCAGAGTGGCGATGCGAATGATGGCATCCACCGTTGCCTGGTCCTTGGGCATACGGGTACCCGCCCGCGTCGCCTCCGCCCAGGTGAAGTTGCCATTGGCCACAATTGACATTTCCAGCTTCAGGTTACTGGGGGTCCAGCGGGCCGGACGGGCCGGCTGAGGCGGGGGAACAGGGGGGGGCATGGCCTCAATGGAGTCGCGATTGGCTCGCTCCATGCGGCGCAGATCGTCAAACAGGGACTGAATTGTGGGAATCCGGCCCTCCATCCGCCGCCAGATCTGGACCAGACGAATCAGGGCTTCCCGCTCCTGCTCCTTGCCCTGGTACTCCGTAGGAACCCGCCTCCAAAACGCCAACAGTGCCTGATCAATCTGGGTGGCAGCAGCAGCCAAGGCAGCGTTATTGCCACTGGCATTCAGCAGGGCATTGGGATCAAGGCCCAAGGCTTTGATGGCTGTCGTGCGAGAATCCAAACCCTGCCAAGCGCGATAGGCTTCCGTTAAGGCAAAGCGCTGATCTCCCAGTCCCCGATAAAACTCCGGTACCCGTTGCACAAAGGCCATCAGGGCCGGATCCACAATTTCCAGATTGGTCTCATGGCTGTGGGGATTCTCCTGGGCAAGACCCTTGATGGCGGCCTCTCGGGAATCGGTCTGCCGCCAGATTTGTACCAAGCGCAGCAGGGCTTCCCGCTGGTGGGGATAGCCGGAAAAATAGCGTTCCGCCTGCTGAATAAAGGTGATCAAGGCCCGATCTAGGGCGGCTTCATCCACGGTGCCATTGGCACTGGCGAGTTGGAATGCCTCAATCACAGCGGCATGGCTATCCAGTTTGCGCCAGAGGCGGGCAGACTCCAACAGGGCTTGGCGCTGAAAAGAGAGTCGATTGTAATTCGCAGCCACTCGACCGGCAAAGGTCAGAAGTGCCCGATCCAGGTAGACCAGATTTTGGGGCAGCTGATCCGCCCGGTAGTCGGTGCTGACATCGGCGAGATAGGCCGCAATAAGCTTGTCTGCACTGGTGGGTTCCAGGCGAGCCGCAGCGGTGGCGGTGACAGGGGGACTGAAGCCTTCGGCAATCCGGCGGAGAAAGCGATCGCTATAGCGTCCTGCTGTCCCGTCCCACAGATCCTGCCCTTGCCAACCACTGGCGGCTAGAGAATCCGTCAGGCTGCGCAGGGTGTTTGTGGCGTACTGCACCTGCTGGGGAAAGGTACTGACCTGGGAGGCGGGAATACGGTTGGCCGGGGCAATGCCAAGGCCCGTTTCTCCATCCTCTAGGGGGGGAGCCTGATGAGCCACGTAAAGCGCCGCTAGAATCGGCTTGTGGATGCCGCCACGGGCAGCTTCAATCAGGTAGTAGTAGTTGCGCTGATCCGGTGCCAGACCTACCATAGGGCGAAATTATAGACAGTGCCTGCAATCTTTCCCAAAGTTTAGGACGTTTGCGGCAAAATCACACGGTTTTATCCGGGAGGTGGGGGCCAGCCATCTGGAAATGGTCTATTCCCTCTCTAATTTGGGATATCTGGGGATCGCGCGGTGGGAGCCGTGGGTGCCGCTAGTCCGCTTAGGGACTTGCAGGAAAATAAACTACCCGCCGATCGGGCTTGCTCCCTCTGGGAGAAAACCTGGCCACTAGGTACACTATTAACCCGCAGATCCCTTAGGGGGAATTTCGCCCTGAAATTCGCGAATCACAATGGGACAAATCCCCGGCGGGCAAGAAAGTGCAGCAATAACTACAGTCAACCCACCCTAGGTCACAGGTATAATCTATGATCCTGGCATTTTGAAACAACGCCGTAACGGACTTTCTTCCCCGTTCCGTTTCAACTCCAATGGACAGGGCGGGTTCTGAGGAAAGTAAAAGCAGAGTGAGAATAGACCTTATACCCTCACTTGCTCTTGGAGGACCGTCCTCGGGAGTGGGAGACTTATTAGCGGTATTTAGGTCTTTTTCCCTGGCATTTGGTCGAATGCTGACAATCGAAGCTCCGAATGTTCACGGTTGCCTGCCCTGATTGAGTCTGCCCCGGTTTAATAACGAGTGCCACTCGGCGATCCGTTTTTTAACACAATCGTCATAAAGTTGTCGGGGGGTTGATCTGGGCAGACCGAGAAACGGCGTTTAACCTGCACTTGCAGCCACTGTCAAAAAAGCCACTATCGAAGAAGTCACTGTTGAAAGAGTCACTGTACAAGGCCATCTCATGGGAAATACACGTGTGAATTGGAATCAATCCGCCAACCATCAGGAATCTTCATCTACGTCATGGGGGCCTCGGTGGTTGGTGGAGGAGCGGGATGCCTGTGGGGTGGGCTTTGTGGCCGACCAGCGGGGGCGCGCTAGCCATACCCTGGTACAGCAGGCTCTAGGGGCGTTGACCTGTATGGAGCATCGGGGGGGCTGTTGCGCTGACAAGGATTCTGGGGATGGGGCGGGAATCATGACCGCCATGCCCTGGGGGTTGTTCCAAGACTGGGCAACGGCAGCGGGCTGGACCGCTGAGCTAACGCCGGAAAATACCGGGGTAGCGATGATCTTTTTACCCCGGCTGGAGGCCGCCGCCGCGATCGCCCGTCAGACCTTTGAGCAGGTCGCCAAGGAGGCAGGGTTGACGGTGCTGGGCTGGCGACCCGTACCCGTGCAGCCCCAGGTCTTGGGCCTCCAGGCCAAGCAGCATCAGCCCCACATTGAACAGTTCTTTGTCCAGTCTGACCATTTCAGCGGCGACGAGATGGAGCGGGAACTGTTTCGGGTGCGACGGCTGGCCCACCGGGGGTTGATCGCCTGGGCTGGGGAGGCCGCCATTGCCGATCCTCTCAAAGAGACCTACATCTGTTCCTTCTCCTGCCGCACCATTGTTTACAAGGGCATGGTGCGCTCCGAGGTGCTGGGGCAGTTTTATCAGGATTTGCAAAATCCCGCCTACGTCAGCCCCTTCACGGTGTATCACCGCCGCTTCAGTACCAACACCATGCCCAAGTGGCCCCTGGCCCACCCCATGCGGTTGGTGGGGCACAACGGCGAGATCAATACCCTGGTGGGGAATATCAACTGGATGCGGGCACGGGAAGCGGATTTGGCCCATCCCGTCTGGGGCGACCTGATCGAAGAGTTGATGCCCATTGTCAATATGGACAACAGCGACTCCGCCAACCTGGATGGGGTGATGGAACTGCTGGTGCGCTCTGGGCGGAGTCCTTTGGAAGCGCTGATGATCATGGTGCCAGAGGCATACCAGAATCAGCCGGAACTGGAGCAGCATCCCGAAATCACGGACTTTTACGAATACTACAGCGGCCTGCAAGAACCCTGGGATGGCCCCGCCCTGGTGGTGTTCAGCGATGGTAAGCAGGTGGGGGCGACGTTGGATCGCAATGGCCTGCGCCCCGCCCGCTACGCCGTCACGAAGGACGGTCTGATCATCGTCTCCTCGGAGGCGGGGGTGGTGGATGTGGCGGTGGCCGACATCGTTGAAAAGGGTCGCCTTGGCCCCGGCCAGATGATTGCCGTGGATTTTGAAACCCACGAGATTCTCAAGAACTGGGATATCAAGCAGCGGGTGGCCGCCCAGCAGCCCTATGGGAAGTGGCTGGGGCAATACCGACACACCCTGTCTCCCCAGATGTTCCAGGACGATCGGACCCTGGACAGCGCCACCCTCCTGCAACAGCAGACCGCCTTTGGCTACAGCGCTGAAGATTTGGAAATGATCATCCAGGACATGGCTTCCCTGGGCAAGGAGCCCACCTTCTGCATGGGGGATGATATTCCCCTGGCGGTGCTGTCCACTAAGGCTCACTTGCTCTACGACTATTTCAAGCAGCGCTTTGCCCAGGTGACTAACCCCGCCATTGATCCCCTACGGGAGCGGTTGGTGATGTCCCTGACCACTCAACTGGGGGCACGGGGCAACCTGCTGGAGGAGCATCCCGACTATGCCAAGCTGCTGAGGCTGGAATCCCCGGTGTTGAACGAGTCGGAACTGGAACAGGTGCAGCAGTCGGGGTTCCCCACGGCGACCCTGTCTACCCTCTATGCCCTGGAGGGGGGGCCGGAGGGGCTGAAGCTAGCGGTCGAGGCTTTGTGCGATCGCGCGGTGGCAGCGGTGGAGGCGGGTAAAACCGTGCTCATCCTCAGCGATCGCGATGCGGGTCAGGGCACAGCGGCCCTGACGACAGACACCACCTATATTCCCCCCCTGGTGGCGGTGGGGGCCGTCCACCATCACCTGATTCGGGCGGGGCTGCGGATGAAAGCCTCTCTGGTGGTGGATACGGCCCAGTGCTGGAGTACCCACCATTTCGCCTGTCTGGTGGGCTACGGGGCCAGCGCCATTTGCCCCTACTTGGCGTTGGAATCGGTGCGCCATTGGTGGCACGACAGCCGCACCCAAAAACTGATGGAAACGGGCAAACTCAGCCCCGTCACCCTCAACGGAGCCCAGGACAACTACCGCATGGCGGTGGAAAATGGCCTGCTGAAGATCCTTTCCAAAATGGGCATTTCCCTGATCACCAGCTACCAGGGGGCACAAATCTTTGAGGCGGTGGGCATCGGCGATGACCTCTTGGATCTGGCTTTCCGGGGCACCACTTCCCGCTTGGGGGGGCTGACGATCCGCGACCTGGCCCAGGAGACCAATACCTTCCACCAGCGGGCCTTCCCCGAACTCAGCGGCAAGCGCTTGGAGAACATGGGCTTTGTCAAGGCCATGCCACGGGGGGAATACCACATGAACAACCCGGCCATGACCAAGGTGCTGCACAAGGCCCTAGCCTCGAACCAGTACGACCATTACCAGGTCTACAAGGCCCAACTGGCGGGGCGCACCCCCACGGCCCTGCGGGATCTGCTGGAATTTGAGAGCGATCGCACCCCCATTCCCCTAGAGGAAGTGGAGTCGGTGGCCACGATTATGACCCGGTTCTGTACCGGGGGCATGTCCCTGGGAGCCCTGTCCCAGGAGGCCCATGAGGTGCTAGCCATCGCCATGAACCGCATTGGCGGCAAGTCCAATTCCGGGGAGGGGGGCGAGGATCCCCGTCGTTTCATCGCCCTGACGGAGGTGGATGGAGAAGGGCGATCTTCCCTCTATCCCAACCTGAAGGGACTGCGCACCGGGGACAAGGCCAGTTCCGCCATTAAGCAGGTGGCTTCAGGGCGGTTTGGGGTCACCCCGGAATACCTGATGAATGCTAAGCAGATCGAGATCAAGGTGGCCCAGGGGGCCAAGCCGGGAGAGGGGGGCCAGTTGCCTGGGAAGAAGGTGAGCCCCTACATCGCCATGCTGCGGCGCTCGAAGCCGGGAGTGTCTTTGATTTCCCCCCCGCCCCACCACGACATCTACTCCATTGAGGATCTGGCCCAGCTCATCTTTGACCTGCACCAGATCAATCCTGAGGCGGGGGTGTCGGTGAAGCTGGTGGCGGAAATTGGCATCGGCACCATCGCCGCTGGGGTGGCCAAGGCCAATGCGGATGTGATCCAAATCTCTGGCCACGATGGCGGCACTGGGGCTTCCCCCCTCAGTTCCATTAAGCACGCCGGATTGCCCTGGGAATTGGGGCTGACGGAGGTGCATCGGGTGCTATTGCAAAATCAATTGCGCGATCGCGTTCTGCTGCGGGTAGATGGCGGCCTCAAGACGGGCTGGGATGTGGTCATGGGGGCGTTGATGGGGGCGGAGGAGTTTGGCTTTGGCTCCATCGCCATGATCGCCGAGGGCTGCATTATGGCGCGGGTCTGCCATACCAATACTTGTCCTGTGGGCGTAGCCACCCAGCGGGAGGATCTGCGGGCTCGGTTCATGGGTCTGCCGGAGCATGTGGTGAATTTCTTTGCCTTCATCGCTGAGGAGGTGCGCTCGATCCTGGCCCAGTTGGGCTACCGTTCCCTACCGGAATTGGTGGGTCGCACGGATCTGCTCCAGCCCCGTTCAGAGGTGACCCTGACCAAGACCGATGGCCTCAACCTGGCAACATTGCTGGATTTGCCGGATGTTTCTGGTGATCGCACTTGGCTCGACCATGGTGACATCCACAGCAACGGCCCGGTGCTGGATGATCAGATCCTGGCGGATCCTGAGGTGAAAACTGCGATCGCAAACCAGGGCACAGTGCAGAAAACCTACAAGGTGGTGAATACAGACCGCACCCTCGGCGCACGGGTGGCGGGGGCGATCGCCCGCCAGTATGGCAACGGCGGTTTTGAAGGTCAGCTTGACTTCACCTTCGAGGGCAGTGCCGGTCAGAGCTTCGGAGCCTTTAACCTCCCCGGCATGACCCTGACCCTGATCGGGGAAGCCAATGACTATGTGGGCAAGGGCATCCATGGCGGTGAACTGATCGTCAAACCCGCCCCCGGCATTGCCTACAATCCCTCGGAGAATGTGATCATCGGCAACACCTGTCTCTATGGAGCCACTGGCGGCACCCTCTATGCCCTGGGCATCGCCGGGGAACGGTTCGCGGTGCGCAATTCTAAGGGCCAAGCGGTGATCGAAGGGGCCGGGGACCACTGTTGCGAGTACATGACCGGGGGCACTGTGGTGGTGCTGGGTCGGGTGGGTCGCAATGTGGGGGCTGGGATGACGGGTGGGCTGGCCTACTTCCTGGATCAGGAGGGCACGTTCCCGACGCGGGTAAACCCGGAAATCGTCAAGGTGCAGCGGGTGATCACTCCGGCTGGGGAAGCTCAACTGAAGGGCATGATCGAGGCCCATGCTGCCCGCACGGGTAGCGCGAAGGCGGCTCACATCTTGGCCAACTGGGCCACGTACCTGCCCCAGTTCTGGCAGGTGGTGCCCCCGTCGGAGGCGGAGTCCCCGGAAGCCAGCCCCGATGCGATCGCTCAGGACAAGGTGCTGTCTCCGGTGCAGTAGAACAGGAAATGGCCGCGATCGTGCTGCTGGGGAGGGGTGGTGCGATGATCAGGGAACGGCCCGAAGGGGCGATCGCGGTTCTTTTCAGTCCTCAAACAGCCCCCTCCCCACCCTCACCCATCAAAATATGATGTACACCATCTAGGTAAGCCAATCTGCCTAACCTCATGGCGAGTAAACACAACGGGTAAATGCTCAGCATCTCGGACTTATCTGTCAAAAGTGACGGATAACACCCTCGACACCGAACTTATTCGTCACTTTTGATACTTAATACATAGTTGGCAAGACTTACTTAACTAGGGGTAAAAAAGTACAACTTCAACCCCCTGGGCTCAAAAGGCTTATCCTTAAAACTTTAGCGTAGGGCCTGAGTGCGATTGTAATAAGCGGTTGAATCCAACCCATCCCCATTCCGTTGGTTCGGATCAATGCTAGATTCCAGGGCTTCAACCCGATTCTCTGGGTCAGGGTGAGTACTCAGAAACTCTGGTGGTGAGCCGCCTTGGTCTGCTAGCTTCTGCATGAAGTCTGGCATCGCCGATTGGGCATAGCCAGCATCCCCGATCATGTCTAGGCCCCGTTGGTCTGCATCATACTCAGCCTCACGACTATTGGGACGCTCTCGGAGCAGTTCGACACCAATCTGAGCGATCGTACTCTCATCGAGTCCCGTAGCCGTCATAAGTCCTCGACGAACTGCATCCGCACGAATTTGTTCTAACAGATGCTTGCCATCAATGTGGCCGATTTCATGACCTATAACACTGGCGAGTTGAGCTTCATTGCCTGCAAATGCCATGAGGCCCGTTGTGACATACACATATCCCCCCATGGTGGCGAAGGCATTTACCTGGTCATCTTCTATGACTTGAAAGGTATAGATTAGCTCGTCAGCCCGATCGCTGTAGGGTAATAAACGTTCACCAATCCCTACAACATAATTCTGAATGTCAGGATTTTGGTAGAGCGTGAACTCACCACTCCTCAACAAATCCTGATCCATTTTTTGACCCACTCGCATCTCCTGCTCCGGAGACAGGCGGTTGGGCTGAACCGCTTCGGTGGTCTGAGTGCCGCCTCGAATCCGACCTCGCAAACTGAATGCCTGGGATACCTGAGCTTGACCAAGCCAAAGGCTCATTGCGGTAACAATTGCTAGAAGAAAGTATCCCAGCCGCTTTCGCAATCCTGGAGACTGTCCAAGTATTTGACAACCGAGACTGAGTTGAGATTTAAGAGTTGGAGGCATAATGATTGAGATGAGTTGGAGACATGATGATTGAGATGATCTAGAAAAAAGGGGGAACTAGGCCAAAAATTAGGTTGGAAGTCTGCCCCTTTGAAGAGGGTTGGAAGAGGGTTGCTAGTTTTTACCAATCCAGATTCAGATCTGGTAGACGATTTTTGAGGCTGTAGGGTTCATCAATGACTGGATCAGTAATGTTCAAGTCCTCGCGCCATTGACGAATTGTTTTGTCCCAACCATCTTCCCATCGCTGAGCAATGAGCGGCTTCATTTGGATTGCCATCCCCATGCCCCTCGCCACTTGCTGCGTTATATTTGGAAGTTTTTCCGGTTGTTGCTTCAGCGCCATACCGATGCTGGCAACCTGAAGCACTACAGCACTCGGATAACCAATTTGCACTGCTTGAATAGAGAGCACACCCAACTCTCCACCTGTAGGCCCAAATCCCGTCAGTAGGTGGACGAGATCGTGGGTTTTGCGAAGGCGCATGGTCAACCAGTCTTCATCCCTTTCGATCTCGCGCTGGCGGAAGAAATTCGGGTCAAAGCCCAGTGCCTTCATCACCGTGGCATAAGTATGGCCGAGGGTGCCGCGAGACAATTGAGATAGGGCTTCAAGATCGATCGCTGGACCAAGATAACGACTTTCCATCAGCGCGCGGGCTTCAGGAATCGCCTTGACACGATCGACACAGACGTTCATCTGTTTGCTGCCTCGAAAGTTATCTTCAATGTCAAATACGCTGTCGGTATTCTCCCCCATTGATTTGAGCAAATCTGTAACAGAGTGTAGATTACGAATGGTACGGCTCAGCTCTTCAAATCGTTTCAGCATTGGTTTCTCCTAGATTGTAGATTTTGTAGTTGGTCAGAATGTTGAGGAAATATTGATTTGGTGTTAGCAATATGGACAAGTCGGGGGATCCCGGCATTGCGGCAGCAGTAACCCTAGAAGAGAACTAATCAGCATCTGCTTGGTTTACCTCCTTTTAAGACTTTGGCTTGATGCGATTCATGGCGATCGCAAAGACTAGGTTCATCGGAGTCAGCAACGCACTAAACGCAAGCATCGTCAACTCAGTATTTTGATTGACCACATTGTTCGTAGCAATTAACAAGCAAATTGCTACATTTCTCATGCTGGTACTGATTGCCAACACTTTACGATTTGCAAGTTCCGGCCCGCCCAGTTGCCAACCGACGAACCAAGCCATGCCAATAAACACCACGATCGCAGCCACCCCATTCCATGCCAGTGCTTGAGTATCCAGAACTTTGAGACTAGATGTGAGAATCGTCAGTGTAATGAAGAGAACAATCGATAAAAAGGAAGATAGCTTTTGCAATTTCGTGACGATCGGCGCTAGCCAATGTTGAATGATCTGTCCTGCCAGAAACGGGGGAATAATCAAGAACAACAGACGACCGATGAGTGAAACAATAAATCCATCTGTTGCGGCAATGTCAGGAAAAATCAGATAAATTAGCGTCGGTGTAATAACGATGGATAGTAGCGACAACAGAACAATCAACCCCACTGCGTAGGCGAGGTTGCCTTTGGCAATACGAGCAAAATGCAGGCCCAGCAGTCCTCCAGGGGCAAGTGCAACCATCAGAAAGCCCACAGAAATTTCGGGCGGCAGCCTGAATAACCAAACTAAAATCAGGCTCAATATCGGCAGCAGAATGAAATTTGCGAACAGCGATCGCCCCATCAAGCTTGATTTCATGATCGTCAGAATTTCCTGCTTCGGTTTCTCTAGTGCTACGGACAAGAGAAATGCAAAAAGAAACAAGAAAGTAACTATTTGGATGGAACTAGGCAATGGATTCTCAATCATCGCTTCCTCCGATACCGCGCTCTAAGATACGAACGAAGTCGTCTATGATTTTGCTAATAGCGTCCCTGTCTACATTAGGGCTATCCTTGATCAATTGATTTGTGTCTATTCCGAGAACAATCGGAATAAAGCGTCTTATTTCAGTGCCCAAGGTGACAATCATGATTGCCGCAATATCAGGATTGATCTGATCTGAAAGTTGCCCTTGGTTAATGCCCTCTTGCACGCACCGTCGCATAAATTCGATTAAGCCAGCCTTTGTTCGCCTAAAGACTTCCTCCCGAAACGGCACGTCGCCAAAATGAGGTCCCCGAAACAGAATCTGAGTAAAAGCTGGATTCGCCAATTGGAACTCTAAATTTGCTTGAAATAAGGCTCGCAAATACACGAAAAACCCAGCTTGAATACTCGGAAGATTGGACGTGGCAATGAAGGCGCGCCTTACCTCCAGCGCCAAATCAACCAGGTAGAGATACAGGTCTTGTTTATCTTCAAAGTATTGGTAAAAACTACCTTTGGCGATTTTTGCTTGGCTAACAATACTTGAAATCGACGCCGCTTCATAGCTATGGCTAGCGAACTCTGCGATCGCTGCATCAATAATGATCTGCCGCCTCACATCAGACAGATTAAAAAAGGTTTGGGATGGCATAATTTCCACCACAAGAATATGACCGACCGGTCACATGACTATCCAGTCACATCCTATGGCAAGCACTTGAATTTGTCAAACTCTCGCGTAAAAACCTCAGCCGGTCATGGGTGAAAGGGCGATCGCACCATACTCGGCATAACCAATCGGTGCAGCGTACGGACGGGCAATCGGTGATTGCGAAAACACTCAGGAGACGATCGGTGAGGGGGTATTGGGGGGCGATCGGTGTAGGGGCAAGCTAACACGTCATGGCAGCGGACAGACGAAAGCCGCTTGTGCTGAGTTCGGGGTTATCTGCTGCCGCTGCATTGTGCCGTTAGCTGAATCTATCCTATCTGTGAGGCATTCTAAAAGCTCACCTGTTAGCCCTAAGGTCAACGTGCATCAACTTCGTTAACAAGCTGTAAAACCCTACTGCGTAGAGATTCTGCCACCCAAAATCCAGCCTCATTAATCAACGCATTCAGTAAAGGCTTTACTTCAGCAATCAAGCCTTGGCTTCTCGCTTCGACCAGGACTCCTAAAGTTCCTGTGTATCGGAGATTCAGACTGTTTGCTATTAGCCGACCTCAGCACTCCTCAATCAGCACTTGATCGGCTTGGCTCTCAACTGCTAGTGCGAGCGATCGCTTCTGCTGCTCCGATATCAAGTTCACTGCTCAGGGCTTCGATTAGGGTGCGATTGTCAACAACACGAGTTTGAATCCACTCAAAGGTTTGTACTTCGGTCGCACCTGCAACAGCAAATAATGATTTTCGCTCTCTGCGTTTGATTTCGGTGTTAACCAAGATCCAAATATTCAGACGTGCTCCCCTGAACCAATGTATGCTCCATTAAACCTGATTGCTCTGGGTAGAGAAACTAGCTGGATAAGATGGCTTGACTTTGATAAGGTATACTGATACGACGCATGGAGCCTGATTGTATGGAAGATACCATCACAATTACCCTGACCCCAGAACTCAAGGCAACTCTTGATACTCTCACCCATGCTGAAGGCATTTCCCCGGAGAACCTGGTTCAAGCTGCTATTCAAGACTATTTGTTCATCCGTCAATTTCGAGTATTACGCGCTCAACTGATACAGAAAGCGCAGACTCCCTACACAGATGACGATATTTTTGAAATGGTGTCATGAATTTAGTGCTAGACACCAACGTTCTGATTGCTGCCTTTATTGCCAAAGGATTTTGTCATACCCTTGTCGAACAATGCTTACGGGTGCATTCTGTCATAGTTTCGGAATTTATTCTTAATGAACTGAGAGAAAAGTTAACAGGAAAATTCAAATACTCTGATGAAAATGCGATCGCAGTTGAAGTGCTGTTGCGCTCTAGGATGAGGGTAGTTGACCCAACACCCCTGGAAAGCAATGTGTGTCGCGATCCTGACGATGACACTGTTCTGGCGACAGCGCTTACGGGCAAAGCAGTTTGCATCGTTACTGGTGATAAAGATCTGCTGACCCTGAAAAAGTTTGGTGATATTGATATTCTCGCTCCTTCGGAGTTTGAGGCTTATGAAGAGCAGTTTGGCACTGACTAGGAGTAAAACTGATTCTGGCTAGGCATGGAGATAGTCGGCAAAGATCGCACCGGGCTAACATAGTCCCTGAGGCCGACGGGGTCAATAGGTAAGATTAAAAGCCTTGCTATGATGAATTACAGCTATATAAAGATTCTGTCACCCAAAATCCAGCCTCATTAATCAACGCATCTCAGTAAAGACTTCACTTCAGCAATCAAGCCTTGGCTTTTCGCTTCGACCAAGACTTCTAAAGTTCCTGTGTGTCGTAGATTCAGACTGTTTGCCATTAGCCGACCTCGGCACTCATCAATCAGCACTTGATCGGATTGGACCTCGACTGCTAGTGGGTCATTCGGAATGAATATAGCCATTCCTGAACGCTCCTGAAGCTTGTGGTAGCAGGGGCTTGAGTCAGCAAGTTAATGGCCACATTCAAAGCAAACGATCTACTAGTAGTCGTAGGGCGGGCATTGCCCACCGCTCAAACTCGCTCCCCCACCTCCAACCACCTCCCCGAACACTCAACATTCTCACATCCCCAAAAGGCATATTGGCTTTGATGGTAGCCCTGGCATAGCGTATGATAGGCCCTTGGTAGAGCCCTCATAGTGGCAAGGCAGGGCTCTGGACTAGGGGGCTGGGACGGATAGGGCGTAGGCATCGACAATCGACGAATCGTTTTGAATAGTGGCCGATTGCAGGGTGACCGACGGTTGGAGATTATTCTTCCTCACAGGATTGGGAAGAGGCTGGGGAGACAGCCTCTAGATATTGAGCCTCTACCAGGAAGGCTCCTCGGTCAAATTTGATGCTCCAATAGCCGCTGGGGCGCTGGTCTAGGACAATACCTACTGCTCCGACTTGGATGAGATCGGGGGGGCGTAGCATGGGCATGGGTTCGGCGGTTTTGAAGTAGGGGGGAGATGCCTTCAACCGCACGCGATCGCCCATGGCAAAAGAAGTCGTCATCAGCAATACTCTATCTACAACCTAATCTACACAATATGTTCTGTTGGTTCTGTTCCCCATATCCTAACCGGGGGGATTTTTCCCGTTAGCCAAAGACCACGGTACGGTTACCGTAGACTAGGACGCGGTTTTGGAGGTGGAGGCGCACTGCTCGGGCCAGCACCATGCGCTCCAGATCCTTGCCTTTGCGAATCAGGTCTGGAACGCCGTCTCGGTGGCTGATGCGGACCACATCCTGCTCGATAATTGGCCCTGCGTCCAGGTTTTCGGTGACGTAATGGGCCGTGGCTCCGATGATTTTCACCCCCCGTTCGTGGGCGCGGTGGTAGGGCTGGGCTCCGACAAAGGCGGGTAGAAAGGAATGGTGAATGTTGATGATTTGGGGAAACTGGCGCACAAAATCGAGGCTGAGAATTTGCATGTACTTGGCTAGAACGACCAGATCAATGCGGTACTGCCGTAGCAGATCTAATTGCTGAACCTCTTGCGCTGCCTTGGTTTCAGGGGTGATGGGTAGGTGGTGATAGTCAATGGAGAATTGATCTGCGATGGCCCCTTTGGGCCGGTCTCTGACCACCCTACTTAAATCCCCATGGTTGCTGATGATCAGGGGAATCTCGGCGGTGAACTCCCGTGCCCGGTGTCGCCAGAGTAGGTCTAACAGGCAGTGGTCCTGACGGCTGACCCAAATGGCAATGCGGGGCACCGTATCGGAAAAGTGGAGTTGCCAGGTGGCTCCCAGGGATTGCGCGATCGCGCCCAAAGCGGGACCAATCCGATCCCGAGGTAAATTAAACCCCGCCAGTTCCCATTCCAGCCGCGAGAGAAAGAGCCCCGATTCCCCATCCCGATGCTGGTCTGCATGGACAATATTGCCGCCATTGGCGTAGACGAAATTAGCCAGCTTGGCGACAAGTCCCTTTTGGTCAGGGCAGGAGATTAGGAGGGTGGCGGTGGGCATGGGGGTGTGTCGTCTAAACATCTAGACCCAGAACGGTCACCTCGCAGGGATACTCGACGGTGTATTGATATTGCACCTGCTGGACTGTTTCTGCTGGGAGGTCTAGGATCCATTGGCAGATTCCGTCCTCCTTCAAGGTGGCAGTGGGCTGGGCTTGGACCAGTCGGACCTGAACTTGGTCGCTACGACTGACAGGGATGCGCTCTAGCACGGTGAGCTTGACCGGATGGGGGAGGGGATTATGGAAACTGAGGCGATAGGACAGGATGATGGCACAGGGTTCAACAGCATCAGTCTGGCGCTGAACCAGTTCTCGCTGGACTTGAATGCGCTCATCTAGCCCCAGACTGAGCTGAAAGGATTGTCCCGGTGCAACGTAATCGAACCGCTCCTGACCCAGGTAGCCTCCATCTAGAAAGAGGTGGGCAACACCGGGGAGTAGGGGCACGCCTTCTGGGGGATTAGTCAGGTGGGCTTGAAGATAGGGGGCATCACAGCGATAGGGCAGGGAGACGTAGGTAAACTTGCCAGAAAAATTTCCTTGGCCGATAGGAATCCGATGGGGATGGTCATCTCCAGGGATTGTGACCGGCTGGGGAGCCTGAATGCTCACCACTGCGATCGCAGTGGGAATTCCCTGACCATTGGGCTCGGCGTAGTACTCTGGGGGCGGCACCTCACTGCCGGGGAGCGCCCCTAACATACGGTAGGTGTCTTGCAGAATGGGACTGCGGTTGCGCCCCCCCCGCCCCTGTTCATTGGGCGCAGTGCCATTGATGTACCACACCTGGGTTTGGGGCAGGGTAGGGCTCTTATCGGGCGCAGCGGTGGAAAGAGTCAGGCTGACTTGGGTCCAGTCTTCTCCGGTGTGCTGCTGCACTAGGGCCATGTGGTCGAGCTGAAGCCCATCGGGTTCAGATCCAAACCGGACATCATAGGCAGGATCCCAGGTAGCCCCATCAACGCCATAAATAATCTCCAGCTCTAGAGTGCCTGGGGTCACTGTCCGCAGAGGAATCTGGACTTGGTAGTCCGAGGCTGGAGATTGGGATTGGGCCGCCTGGACTTGCTGACGCATCTCCTTTAGCTGGTGGTCAAGATTTTGCTTGTGGCGTTCTTTTTGGGCGATTTCTTCCCCCAAATTGGTGTGCTGTTGACCCAGATAGGCTAACAGTTCCGTTACGGTAGTCAGATCTGCCTGTCCCTGGGCCAGTCCCTGGGCAAAGGTGCGGGCGGCACGCTCGGCTAGGGTGGTGAGAAAGTCCCGCTGGAGGGTGAGGGCAGCAATATGATCCTTGGTTTGCCGAAAGCTATCTTCCAGTTTGTGCAGGCGATCAATGAGGGTCAGGCTCGCCGCTGACCCGGCTAAGGGCAAGGGGCGGGGACTGATCTGGAGCCCTTGCAGCAATATCTGGGCGGTGCCTCCACTACGGGCTTGGACGCTATCGGCGTGAAGGGTGGCGGGTAATTCGTCAATAATCAGGATAGTATCTCCGGTTTCCAGATCCACTCGACCCCGGCGGGTGACCCGCGCCTGCTGAGGGTACACCGTGACAGCAACCAAACGGGTTTCTAGAATCGTTGTTGCAACCTGAGGGGATTGACCAGTCGTACACACAGGGAATATCTCCGGCATTGGGGGAAGGCAAAGCCCTTCCCAAAATCGACCTAGTACCATGGGCCAAACCAAGGCAAAGGATGGGGGACTATGAGGGGAATTTCCGGAAGTCTTGGGGAAACCAGAGGGGGATGATCGTCGTCTTGCCTCATCATGCCCCAAGGCTGTCGGTGAATCCATCCCTTTCTACGGCGATCTCAAGCGTTTACCCGCATGGTTCCCCATCAATTTCCGTAAAGTTCTAAGCTGCTGGGGGTGGGGCCATTGCTTTTTGCTCCTGCATTTCCCCTATACTTCTTTTCTCCCATCTATTAAGCCCTTAAAGAGCCCTGAAAGCATGGTGCGATCGCGCAAGACTAGACAACGGGCAACCCCCTGGAATGCCCCCCTTATGGGCCTTGGGATAGCCCTGGGCCTATGGATAGGAGCCCCCGCCACCCTGGCCCAGACCCCCCAAAATCCAATCTTACAGATTGGCGTGGTGCAGCGGTTTGGTGCGGAGCCCCGCGAGACCCTGGTACTAGAGCCCCTGAGTGGCGATCGCCTAACGGTGCAGTTTATCACTGGGGGACAGGTCGAAACCCTGACCACTGGGCGCATGGTATTTGAGACAGCCCCCCACCCTTTGGCGGAACCGGAACTGCGGGAATGGGTCGTGCTGAGCACCCACCGCAGTTTTGAGTCGGCGGAGGATAGTGCTCAACAGTGGCAGCAGTTGGGAATTTCCACAGAAATTGCCCAACCCGGCAACTGGCAGGTCTGGGCCAAACGGGAGGTGTACAGTACGCCTCTGATACGGCGGCTGTTACTCAACAGTCTGCAATCCACCGGGTATAGAGAGGTGTTTCTCGACAGTCGGCCTACGGCGACGGTACCCCAAGCGGCCTTTATTGCCAATGGCTTTCGCTACAACCGGGACCACGTCACCATCACCACTGCCAATCAGCGAGTGCGGGTGACTCGACAGGTGGGGGATCGGCAGGAATCCAACCGTCTCTATGGGGGTAGACTGCGACTCCAACCCAATGCCTACGGCACCTATACCCTGGTGAACTTTGTCCCCACAGAAACCTACCTGCGGGGGGTGGTGCCCCACGAGATTGGGCTAGGGGCTCCCCCAACTACGATTGAGGCCCAAGCCATTTTGGCCCGCACCTATGTACTGCGGAATCTACGGCGCTTTGCCATTGATGATTACCAGCTCTGTGCCGATACCCAATGCCAGGTGTATTGGGGCGTAGGCGGAGCAGCACCCGCCAGCGATCGCGCCATCACCGCCACCCAGGGTCAGGTGCTGACCTACGAGGACGAGCTAGTAGATGCCCTTTACTCCTCCAATGCTGGGGGCATTACCGCTGCCTTTAGCGATGTCTGGCATGGCCCGGATCGCCCCTACCTGCGTCCAGTGGTGGATTCAGTCCAAAATGCTTGGGATCTAGCCCTGCGCCCCCTGAATACCGAGGCCAATATCCGCGCCTTCTTGGCCCTCGATCGAGGCTTCAATTCTGAAACCTGGAACCATTTTCGTTGGCAACAGGATGCCTCTCTGACAAAAATCAGCCAGGATCTTCGTAGTTATCTCCAGGGTCGCCAGCACCCCCTGGCTAATTTTTCCACAGTAGAGCGGCTGGTGGTGATGGAACGATCCGCCTCGGGGCGGGTGCAAAAGCTGGCCATTGCCACCAATCTGGGTACCGTCACCCTAGAAAAAGATGAGGTCTTGCGGGGAATTGCTGCTCCCTTGGGGCTTTTATTTTACCTCGAAGGACTCTATGAACGACCCAGTGGCGGCGGAGAGCCGGTGTTGCAGGGGTATCGCTTTGTTGGCGGGGGCTGGGGTCATGGGGTGGGGATGAGCCAAACCGGAGCCTATCACCTGGGGGATTTGGGCTGGTCTAGTCCCCGGATTTTGCAGTTCTATTATCCCGGCACCGAGCTACAGCCCATCAGTGATCGCTTGGTGCTCTGGCGCAGTCCCTATCTGGAGACGCCTGCGGCTGTGGAGTCCCGTACTCAACCCAATGGGGATCCCAACTGATGCCGAATTGACGTAGATTCAAAGTAAAAGAGCCGGGAAGTAACCTTCCCGGCTCTTTTAGTTGATTATCCTGCTGCTTAGCCGTTACCGATAGGCATCGGTCGATGGCTTCAGCGCCTTGGGCGTCTACAGCGGAAGCGGGCTAGACCTAGTACAGGTCTTCCTCTTTGTGGGTCTCGATGGTGCAGTCGGAGGTGGGGTAAGCCACACAGGTCAGCACGAAGCCCTGCTCGATCTGATCATCGTCCAGGAAGGACTGGTCAGACTGATCCACGGTGCCAGACACCAATTTGCCTGCACAGGTGGAACAAGCTCCAGCCCGACAGGAGTAGGGCAGGTCAATGCCCTGCTCTTCTGCCGCGTCTAAGATGTACTCATCATCAGCTACTTCAATCGTGCTGTTGAGACCTTCGGCGTCGTTTTTCAGAGTGACTTTATAACTTGCCATGCTGCAATCCTCTCAGCAAATGAAAACAATGGTCTTCAAAATCCACAAACACCCTATCACGCTATTCGCTGAAGGATCGGGGCTGTGGGTTAACTCCTTCCTGATACTACGGGAAAACCTAATCTAGCAGGGGGGGAGATCCCTACTTGGGGCAAAGGGATTCATAATCGAATTCTCAATTTACCCACTTCTAGCCTTATGGATAGGAGGGGATGGAGAAAGCTTTTTCTTGAAAATCAAGGGGTTCACAACTCGTATCTACGGCTAGGGCCGGACCTAAGGCGATTTATTTGGCGAATATTGTTATCAATAATTATTCCTTTGATAATTTTGACTTATACCCCTATTTCGAGCAATGTTTTTCATGGTCAGCCACCGGGTTAATGCGGTTTCAGGGCTGCGGCTGGGGAAGCCGGAAAGACAGGATCAGGTATGAAAAACAGATGTTTAATTGATCACAGATTTTCAGATCATAGATTTTCACTAGGGAGGGCTTGCTTTGGTTCAGTTACCTATTCGCACCGCCATTGTGGGCACAGGCTATGCCGCTCGCCTACGGGCAGAGGCGCTCCAGGCGGAGGCGCGATCGCAGTTGGTTGCGATCGCGGGTCACCGCCCCGAGTCTACCGCCACCTTTGCCCAGACCTATGGTGCAACGCCCTGGAGCGACTGGCGCGAAATGGTCGCCGCCCCCGACATTGACTTGATTGTGGTGTGCCATGTTAATCGTGACCATGCCGCCGTGGTGCGAGCTGCGCTCCAAGCCCAAAAGGCGGTGGTGGTGGAATATCCCCTGGCCCTGTCGGTGACCGAGGCGGCAGAGCTGATTGCCCTAGCCCAGACCTCCGGCCAGTTTCTCCATGTGGAGCATATCGAACTGCTGGGGGGCCTCCACCAGGCCATGCAGACCCATTTATCTGCCATTGGCACCCCCCTCTATGGGCGCTACAGCACCGTCATGCCCCAGACCCCCGCGCCTCAAAAATGGACCTACGCCCCGGCCCTGTTTGGCTTTCCCTTGATGGGGGCAGTATCGCGGGTGCATCGGTTTACAAACCTCTTTGGCCCCGTGGAGACGGTCTTCTGCCGCCTGCAATACGATTATGGTCGCTCGGGACCACCGGCAAACTATTTCACCACCTGCCGCTGCGTTGCCCAACTCCAGTTTCAGCAGGGCATGGTGGCGGAGTTGCTCTATGCCAAGGGGGAGCAAACCTGGGTTGCATCCCGAGATATGGTGATCGAGGGCAGTCAGGGCGCGATGGTGTTTACAGGTGATCGCGGTGAACTGCTTTTGGAGGGAGAGTCTCGTCCGATCGAGGTGGCGGGACGGCGCGGTTTGTTTGCCAAGGATACGGCGGCGGTGCTGGATGCCCTAGTAGAGGGTAAGCCCCTCTACGTCTCCCCAGAGGATAGTCTCTATGCCCTGCGGGTGGCGGCGGCGGCCCAGGAATCAGTGCGGACTGGGGAACCCGTCGGCGTTAATGTCCTTACATAAGAGATTTGCGGGTTAAGTCCAGGCAAGGGGCTGAAGCCCCTTGTTCACCGAAGTGTCCTTAAGTTGAGGTACGCCTCATACATTCGGGAACCGCTATAGATTTCGCCAACGGTATCAGCTTTGGGGGGATTACAAGTAGTCCCAGAGTCCGGGGGGAACGAGGTGGAGATCACCCCGGCGCAGGTCGTCCAGAGATCGCCATCGGGCTTCAAATGTCAGGTTTCCCTCCACAACCGCCAGGGTCTCTTGGTCATAGAGAGACCCATCCACAAAGCGACCGTTGTAGGCAAACACAATCTCGTGTCGTTGCTCTCCTTGGTACATAAAGATGGATTCCACAATCCCCAGAGGCTCTAGATCCGTCACCGTTGCTCCCAGTTCCTCCTGGATCTCCCGCGCCACTGCTTCCCGGCTGTGTTCCCCTAGTTCAATGCCGCCCCCCAAGGGCCGACAAAACCGCATCCCCGTCGTTGGGTCACATCCCTCGTACACCAGAATGCGATCGCGGTGGCGAAACACACAAATCGCGATGGGTCGAATCCGTCGCTTCTTGCCCATAGATCCTCAGTGGAACGTTCTAACGTAGACGGCTCTGACAATATCAGACGATAATCAGCACTACCAAGCCGTTATTTCGGGGGCTGGGTGACCCGCCAGCTCAACTTGAGATTAATCCAAAAGTTCCAAAAGGTAACGATAACGATCGCCAAGAACTTGGCCAGATAGGCGTTGATCCCAAAAACATTGAAAAATAGGTTCACCAAGAGGGTATTCAGGACCAACCCCGCCAAGCACACTAGGTTGAACTTGAGAAAGCGCTTGAAGCGAGCAGCCCAGCCCAACTGCTGCTGGGCAAAGTCAGCAAAGGTCCAGGCGTCATTCCAGATGAAGTTATTGATAATGGCGGTTTCCGCCGACAGGATGTTGCTGGTAGTCAGCCCCAAACCCGCTTGACCGAACAACAAAAAGAAGACCGTATAGTCCACAAACAGACCGCTGAACCCCACCACGCCAAAGCGCAGAAAGCGATCCACCGGGAATTTAGCCCGAAACTGGGCGATGCGTCCCCGCGATCGCAGTCGCAACAGATGGTGCAGATAGTCCACATACTGCCGCCAAGTGACCTTGCTTTCCCCCGCCACCCGCTCTTGGAAGACATAGCCCACCTCGGCAATCTCCCCCACTTGGCCCCGGCCAATCACCTCCAGCAGGATCTTGTAGCCCTTGGGGTATAGGGTGACATCTGCGATCGCACTTCGCCGCACCAAAAAATATCCACTCATCGGATCCGACACTCGCCCCACCACACGGGGCAAAATCGCCAACCCTAAGGTCTGGGCTCCCCGAGACAGAAATCGCCGGGTAAAGCTCCATTCACTGACGCCGCCCCCAGCCACATGGCGACTAGCCACCGCCAAATCAGCCCCCGTCTCCACGGCGTGCAATAGCTTCAGCACCATCTCTGGGGGATGCTGCAAATCCGCATCAATCACCCCCAAAATTTCTCCCCGCGCCGCCTGCCACCCCCGCACCACCGCCGAAGACAGACCCCGCTCGTCTACGCGACGGATCACCCGCAGGGCCGGATAGGCCGCGGACAACTCCAGCGCCACTTTCCAGGTGTAATCCGGGCTGTCATCATCCACCAGCAGCAGCTCGTACTGGTCCGGAATTTGCTGGTCCAGAAGTTGGCTAATCTGGGCCACGATCGCCGCCACATTCCGAGACTCGTTGTAGGTCGGAAGTACCAAGGAAAACAGGACCGACGCTGGAGCTAAGGCCGACGGCGGAGGGATCCGCAGAGAACCAGTGGGAGATTCAATCAGCACGCTAGAAAATTGTAATAGACCACACAAAGGAGTATGGACATCCTACCTGTAAATACAGGTCAAGCTGGATCAGGGCTCTCCGGGTTTAGCTGGAACGCTCTAAGGGATCCGGATCCTTTAATGTGAAACTCTTGTGGGTCAGGCATCTTGCCTGACCGTAGACAGCCGGAACGGCTATCCCACGTTATTGGCTCGCGACTGTTTGGTGAGCATAACGGTAAATTTTTGGGTAGACAGCCAGGACGGCTATCCCACGTTATTGGCTCTCTACTCCTAAGCGGGTTCCGCTTTTTCGCTAAACTCGAACTGAGTTCGGATTTGCAGTTAAGATTTGCAGGCATAGGAAGGCAGTATGGTCAGTTCAGAGCAGGTTGTTAGCATGATCCAAAACGGCTTGTCGGAGGCCCAGGTTCACGTGAATGACCTCACCGGCGGCGGCGATCACTTTGAGGTCACGGTAATCTCAGCGGATTTTGAAGGGCGCAGCCTAGTGCAGCAACATCAAATGGTGTACCGGGCCGTCCAAGAGGCCATGTCTTCTGAGGCCATCCATGCCCTTGCCCTCAAGACCTACACCCCCCAAACCTGGGCGGCGACGGGAGCAACGGCAAATGCCTAATCCTTAGCTACCCAGTTCATCCTCGATCGAGGAAAATCCTGAGGCGGCGGCGATTAGCCACGTTTTTAGGACCCAATTCTAACCACCCCTACCCAGTGTTAAAGCCATGACTCCAGAGGTCAAAGACCGGATCGAAACCCTGATTAATGCCCACAAGATTGTGGTGTTTATGAAGGGCAACAAGCTTATGCCCCAGTGCGGCTTTTCCAATAATGTGGTGCAAATCCTCAATGTACTGGGGGTTCCCTTTGAAACCTTTGATGTGCTGAGCGATCCTGAGATCCGCCAAGGCATCAAGGAATATTCCAACTGGCCCACGATTCCCCAGGTCTACGTGAGTGGCGAGTTTCTGGGGGGCTCTGACATTCTGATCGAGCTGTACCAGAAGGGCGAACTTCAGGAGAAGGTCGAGGTCGCCCTCGCTTCCTAGTGGCGAATCCCCCGCTATCGCCGCCCCCTTTTCAAGGGGGCTACCCCAGTTCTGGATGGGGCTGCCCCCCTATGCGCCTTCGGCGTAGAAAAAGGGGGGTTGGGGGAATGAAACCTCGGAGCAGCAGGGTCAAGCAACCGTCCTTGACCCCTCAAAGACGTCTCTGCTCCTACCCGAATCATGCCGAACCATCGCCCTCGGACTCTAGACTAGGGGGAAATAGCGATCGCCAACGGCGCTTGAGGAAATCAACTAGCGCTGCCCGTTGGTTGATCAGGTAAATGCTCACCAGGGTAAGGCTGACCCCCAACCATTGCAGGGGGCTCAGGCTTTCCGACAAAAACAAACTGCCAAACAGCAGGGCAAATACTGGGGTCAAAAAGGTGAGGGCACTGAGGCTGGTGAGATTGCCCTGGGCCGCTAGGTAGAAAAACACGCCATAGGCCACGGCGCTACCTAGGATTGTGGAATATGCGATCGCACCCCATCCCGATAGGTGAATGCCTGCCCAAGGCGTGGTTTCATAGCAAGCCGAGAGGACAAACAGGGGTACCCCGCCCAAGATCATGTGCCATCCCGTCGCCACCACCGGGTCCACATGGCGGGCCACATAGGGAATGAGGACCGTCCCCACCGCCATTGACAGGGCCGCCAACAGCATTAACCATTCCCCCTGGTTAAAGAGTAGGCGCACCAGAGACAGGGCATCGGCAGGCAGATCCTGCCACACCAACTGCCCCTGAAAAAGGCCCAAAATCCAGGCATCGGGGAGCCCCAACAGACTAATGCCCGCTAGGCCAAAGGCGAGTCCCAGCCAGCCCACTGGCCCCACCTGCTCCGCAAAGAGCCAACGGGCCATCAGAGCCACCGCCAGGGGTTGGGAATCGATCATCACGGACCCCAAGCCCGCCCCAGTACGCACAAGTCCCTGGGCGAGAAACCCTTGAAATAAGGCCCCATCCACCAGGGCAAACAGGCTAATCCAGGCCCAGCCTTGCCAGGTTTTGGGCTGCGATCGCCCCATCACCCGCGCTGCCAGCAGCACCAGCACACCGGCAGGCAACAAACGCATCCCCGCCAAAAAAAATGGTTCCGTATCGGGAATCACTCCCTTCATAGCCACCATCGCTGTCCCCCAGAGAAAGAAGGGGGAAATTAACAGCAGGGCCGATGGGAGCGGTCGGAATTGGGGCAACGAAACGGCCATGGAAAACCTGAGGACAATGTTCCTTATCTTAAGGAATGTTAACCTCCCTGGCCAAGTTGGGTAGGCCGCCCTTCGGGGGCCATTGTTCGAGGGCTCAGGTCGAGGGCTCAGGTCGAGGGCTCAGGTCGAGGGCTCAGGTCGGGGGCTGGAAGAAGGAGACTACAATGGGCTTTACGCCCGTGGTAGAGGGGAAAATCGTTCCTATCCCTGCCTGCCGCTGGACCCAAACCCGTCATTATTGTGATTGTGCCGTCCCCTATGATTTGGCCGTTTAAATCCCGCTTTCGCAAGTCTATTGCCCGCATTGAAGTTGTAGGGGCAATTGCTGCCTCCATGCGCAAGCAAGTCCTAGAGGCGCTCAAGGAGGTCGAGGAGAAAAAATTCCCCGCCCTACTCCTACGTATCGATAGCCCTGGGGGCACCGTGGGGGACTCCCAGGAAATCTACGCCGCCCTCCAGCGCGTGCGGGAAAAGATTCCTGTGGTGGCTAGCTTTGGCAATATTTCCGCTTCGGGGGGGGTCTACATCGGGGTGGGGGCGCAGCATATTGTGGCCAATCCCGGCACTATCACCGGCAGCATCGGGGTAATTCTGCGGGGGAACAATCTGGAGCGCCTCTTAGAAAAAGTCGGTGTCTCCTTCAAGGTGATCAAATCTGGCCCCTACAAAGATATTTTGGCCTTTGACCGGGAGTTGACGGATCCAGAAAAGGACATTCTGCAACAGTTGATTGATGTCAGCTATGGCCAGTTTGTGAAAACCGTGGCCCAGGGGCGCAACTTGCCGGAAGAAACCGTGCGGAGTTTTGCCGATGGGCGCATTTTCACCGGAGAGCAGGCTCTAGAACTGGGGATGGTGGATCGGCTGGGTACGGAGGAAGATGCCCGTCGCTGGGCGGCAGAACTGGCAGACCTAGACCCCGATAAGACGGAATGCCATACCCTCAAGGCCCGTAAACCCTCTTGGCAACGCTTCTTGCCGGGGCGCAGTGGCAGCAGTTTGGCCCTTGCGATCGCGCCCCACACCGGGGCTAAACTCCTGGCGGCTGCGGACTGGATCGACTTTGAACTCAGTACCAGTGGTCTGCCTCTGTGGCTCTACCGCCCCTAGAGACTGCTGGATCAACCAGGGGTGAGGTCTATTTGGGCAGCCTGCTACGATTGAGGGAATATTTTGGACAGGAGGATGGCAGTGTGGAGTGGCGCATTCAGGCAATTCGCGGGGCAATTACTGTTCCAGACAACACCGCAGACGCCATTTCGGAAGCCGTTCATGAACTCCTAGACGTGGTTGAACACCAAAACCGCCTCAGCCCTGAATATTTAATTAGCGTCACCTTTTCCGTCACCCGCGACCTCGATGCCCTGTTTCCTGCCGCCGCCGCCCGCCACCGCCTAGGATGGGATGCAGTCCCCCTGCTGGATGTTCAGCAAATGTATGTGCCCGGTAGCCTAAGCCGCTGTGTACGCCTTCTGATCCACGCTCAGTTGCCGATCCTGCACGGGGACGTATGCCATGTGTATCTGCGAGAAGCGCGATCGCTGCGGCCTGACCTAGCGGGTGCCCCCATTACCCTAGTGGACTGCCAGCCTTAGTAGACTGCGGCGTAAATTTGGGGGTTCTGCCTCTTTGCTGGTGGGGATCAGGGGACGGGTTCCTGAGCAAGATCTTTCTACTCTTCCCAAGCTGGTGACTAGGAACCCGTCCCCTTAGCAGCACTTCACCCTTCACCCTTCACCCTTCATCACCTAGGCGGCAAGGTAGAGAGGGCATAAAGCAACCGGGTGGGGTTAGCATTGGGCACCCAGAAGGAAAAATGGTGCCAAAAGCGGATTCGTCCGTAGCGGTCTAGGACAAACTGGGCTGGTAGAGGAGCCCCTAGAGCCTGCCCCGTTCCATACTGATGAAAGACCTGGCACTGGGCATCGCTGAGTACTGGCATCGTCAGCCCCAGATCTTTGACAACATCCTGACTTTGGGCCAAGTCGGTGCTGGTAATCAGGAGCAGCTCCGCCCCTGCCTGCTGAATCAGGCTATAGGCATCCCGTAGGGCCAACAGGTGGGGAAAGCAAATGGGGCAATAATGACGCTCGGTAAAGATGCGGGTAAAGGCCAGTACGACGGGCCGATCGCCCCAGTAATGGGACAACCGCAGGGGGGTCTGCTTGACGACCTCCGTGAGACAAAAATCAGGGGCGCGATCGCCGAGGGCTAACCGTGATGTCGCTGGCAGAGGCCAAAAATTCTGCCAAAACCGGGGACTCAGCAGGAGGGAAGGCAAGGGTAAGCGCAATAACAAATGCTCCATGACATGCTAGGGAAAAAAGAATATTGCACTCGCCGCTGCAATGGTCAGGGACCGGCCTAAAGGGGCCATCGCGCTCAAGATGTACCCAGTATAGGGGGCAGTATCGGGTTAGTTCGATCTGCGATCGCATTCCACACCTGATCTACGAGATCCGGGGCCTCCGCATCGAACCAGTGAATGGGTCGCTTGCGGAACCAGGTGCGTTGGCGCTTAGCAAACTGGCGCGTGTGGAGCACCACCTGTTCCCGCGCTGCCGCCAGAGAATAGTCTCCCGCCAAATAACCCAGTACCTCGCCATAGCCTAGGGTTTGCAGCAGCGGTAGGTCGGGGCCATAGCGCTGAGCCAGGGTTTCCACCTCCGCCACTAGCCCCTGGTCAAATAGGGTGGCAGTACGGGCCTCAATTCGCCGCTCTAGGGCCATGCCATCACAATCCAACCCGAAATAGAAGATGGGGTAGGGCGGGGGCTGCTGGCCCTGCTGGACCGAGAGGGGCTTGCCCGTTACATAGGCCACCTCTAGGGCGCGGATGGTGCGGATGGAATCATTGGGGTGAATGCGCTGGGTCGCGATCGCATCCACCCGTGCCAGCAACTCATAGCAGTGGGCCTGACCCAAGGATTGGAGTTGCGATCGCAGTTGCGGCTGGGGAGCCACCGGGGGAATTTTCAATCCCTGCACCACCGCATCGATATAGAGCCCTGTCCCCCCCACCAACCAGGGCACCCAGGAATTTTCAGGATCTCCACCATGGGCCTGGGCGATCAGCCCCTGGGCGAGGGCCTGATACTCCGCCAGCGTCAGCGTCACCGTAGGCGGGCAAATATCTATTAAATAGTGGGGAACCTGTGCCCGTTCCGCTGGGGTAGGTTTAGCGGTGCCAATATCCATCTCCCGGTACACCAGCCGCGAATCAGCACTGAGGATGCGGGCAGATAGGCGCGGGGCAATCGCCAGAGAGAGGCCCGTCTTACCCGTAGCGGTGGCTCCCCCACAGACCAGTAGAATAGGTACATTAGAACTCGCATTAGAACTCGATTCGCGATCGCATGCCGCCACCATAGCTTCCCGTGAATATCATGCAGGCTGTACCCCCATCCCAGATCTCTTCAGATTCAGCCCCATAATCCCCTCTGGAGGGTTTGTGTTAGAATTTTAGGGCGTTTTTCTGGAAAAACGCTACATTGGCGTCTAAGCCGCCTCAGGAGTAAAGACTTTATGGCAACCAATTACGGTGCTGATCAAATCCAGGTTCTTGAAGGGCTGGAACCCGTTCGTAAAAGACCAGGGATGTACATCGGCAGCACCGGACCTCGGGGTCTACACCACTTGGTGTACGAGGTCGTGGATAACGCCGTTGACGAAGCCCTCGCAGGCTATTGTAGCCACATTGAGGTCACCCTCAACGCCAACGGCTCCGTTAGCGTATCCGACGACGGACGCGGCATTCCCACCGATATTCACCCCCGAACCGGCAAGTCTGCCCTAGAAACGGTCCTGACGGTGCTCCACGCTGGGGGCAAGTTTGGCGGTGGCGGTTACAAGGTTTCCGGGGGGCTCCATGGCGTCGGCATTTCCGTAGTTAATGCCCTGTCGGAATGGGTTGAGGTCACCGTTTGGCGGGAGCAGAGAAAACATACCCAGCGCTTCGAGCGGGGGGTGTCCATGGGCGACCTCCAGTCCGTTCCCGACAACAGCGGTCGCCGGGGCACCCTGGTCTCCTTCAGCCCCGACGCCACTATCTTCACCACCGGCACGGAATTTGAGTACGGCACCATTTCCAATCGCCTGCGGGAACTGGCCTACCTGAATGCCGGGGTGGATGTCACCTTTACTGATCTCCGCCTGGATGTCCTGAAAAGCGACCAACCCCTGGTCTCTCGCTTCTACTACGAAGGGGGCATCCGGGAATATGTGGCCTATATCAACAACGACAAGCAGCCCCTCCACGAAGACATCATCCATGTCCAAAGTGAGAAGGATGGCGTCCAAGTAGAAGCCGCCCTGCAATGGTGTGTAGACGCCTACTCCGACAACCTACTGGGCTTTGCCAACAACATTCGCACCATCGACGGTGGCACCCACTTAGAGGGCCTGAAGGCGGTCCTGACCCGCACCCTCAACACCCTGGCCCGCAAGCGCAGCAAGCGCAAGGATGGGGAGTCTAACCTGAGTGGAGAAAACATCCGCGAAGGGCTAACCGGGGTAATTTCCGTCAAGGTGCCGGATCCCGAGTTTGAGGGCCAGACCAAGACCAAGCTGGGAAATACCGAAGTTCGGGGCATTGTGGAATCCGTGATTGGGGAAACCCTGACGGAGTATCTGGATTTCCATCCCAATATTGGGGATGCCATCCTGGACAAGGCTATCCAAGCCTTTAACGCGGCGGAAGCTGCACGGCGGGCACGGGAACTGGTGCGCCGCAAGTCGGTGCTAGAGTCCTCGACTCTGCCCGGAAAGCTGGCGGACTGTAGCAGCCGCGATCCCAGCGAGTCGGAAATCTTCATCGTAGAGGGGGACTCCGCTGGCGGCAGTGCCAAACAGGGGCGCGATCGCAAATTCCAAGCCATCCTGCCGCTGCGGGGCAAGATCCTGAACATCGAGAAAACCGATGACGCCAAGATCTACAAAAACACTGAGGTCCAGGCTCTAATCACCGCCCTAGGGCTGGGGATCAAGGGAGAAGAGTTTGATGTGTCCCAACTCCGGTACCACCGCATCTGTCTCATGACCGATGCCGACGTGGATGGAGCCCACATTCGCACCCTGCTCCTAACGTTTTTCTACCGCTACCAGCGGGCACTGATCGACCAGGGCTATGTCTACATCGCCTGCCCCCCCCTCTACAAAATTGAGCGGGGACGCAACCATTGGTACTGCTACAGTGATCGCGAACGGGACCAACTGATCCAAAACGAGTTCCCCGCCAACGCCAACTACACCACCCAGCGGTTCAAAGGTCTGGGGGAAATGATGCCGACCCAGCTCTGGGAAACCACCATGAACCCAGAAAGCCGCACCCTGAAAAAGGTGGAAATTGAGGACGCCGCCGAAGCCGACCGCATCTTTACGGTACTCATGGGCGATCGGGTGGCCCCCCGCCGGGAGTTCATCGAGAAATACGGCCCCCGCCTCAATTTAGAGGATCTGGATATTTAATCTTCCCAAAGGCGGCGGCGGCGGGGGCCTTGCAGGCGATTATGGGCCTCCCGCAATAGGTCGGGAATAGGGAGATCCATGGGGCAGCGGGGCAGGCAGTCGCCGCAGTCGGTGCAGCGATCTCCCCGGCGTCCAGGAAACCAGTGGCCTGCATTTTCCAACATACGGTAGCGGTACTGGCCAAAGGGGGTCATGTCATAGGCCACCGCTAGGTTTCGCAGTCGCAATATTTCGGGAATGGCGATGCCTTCAGGGCAGGGCAGGCAGGCGTAGCACTGGTGGCAGTGGTCTGTCCCTAGGGTTTGCTGCGCGTGCTCAGTGAGGCGGGTAAACGCCGATTGTTCCTGCTCCGTCAGGGGATCGGTGCGATCGCAAATGCTCAGGGGCCACTGCAACTCCTCGGGGCAGGCAGGACCGACGCTGAGGGTGGTGACACGGGGATCACTGAGGAGCCAGCGGTAGGTCAAGATCAGGGGATCGTAGGGCTGACACAGGTGCCGCAGGGTCTCGGGGGGGGTGTAGAGCTGACCCCCCTTGTCTCCTGGGGAGATGATAAACACCCCCATATCTCGCTCCTGGGCCAGGGTCACCACCGGGTCGTGGCGCTGGAAGAAGTAGTAGTAGTGGAGATTGACAAAGGCAAACTGTCCCGTGGCGATGGTCGCTGCAATCAGCTCCCGAGAACCATGGGTCGAGAAGCCCAGATGGCCGATCTGTCCTGCGTCCTGGGCTGCCCGTAGCACCGCCATACAGCCCTGGGGATCCTGCACCCAGGCTAGATGTTCTGGGGTATTGATGCCATGGAGGGCTAGACAGTCGATGCGCTCCACCTGAAGTCGGGCTAGGGACTCCCCGAGGTGGTGGGCCATGGTGGCGGCGTCCGGCGTGGGGGGAATCTTGGTGGTGATGACGAGGCGCGATCGCGCCTCTGGCTCCAAGCTTGTTAATAGTCGCCCTAGGAGTACTTCACTCTGGCCATAGCCCCGCGCCGTTTCTAAATGGTTGATGCCCTGGTGAATCGCGGCCTGGACCGTGGCGCGAAAACTATCCTCTGCGGCCAGCGATCGCATTGTCCCCAGGGAAAAGACCGACAGGCGGAGCCCAGTTTTGCCAAAACGGCGGTACTGCATTCTTGCGGCACTAGGACTCGTAGGGATCGTTGCTGATGGGGCCGCGTCGCTGGGTAAAGTCCCCTGGGCTCAGATTGGAGAGAAACTCGCGAAAGGCTTTAGTCTCCGCCTCATCGGCGTCGCGGTCCACGGGAATCGAGGCATCGGCAATCACCTCTTCCATCACCCAGATCGGCGCGTCGGTGCGGAGGGCAATTGCGATCGCATCACTGGGGCGGGCATCCAGTTCCTTGCGAACCTCTCCCTTAGCCAAGGTTAGGAGCGCAAAAAAGGTATTGTCTCGCAGGGCATAGATCACCACCCGCTCTAGGGACATGTCCCAATCATCAATCAGATTGATAAACAGATCGTGGGTCAGGGGCCGGGGAGCCTGCTGATTTTCCAGGGCGTTGATGATGGACTTAGCTTGCTCTTGGCCGATATAAATAGGCAACGCTCGTCGATCGGTTGTATCTCGTAGAAGCACAACCGGATTGCGTGATATCGCATCCAAAGCAATTCCGGCGACCTTCATCTCAATCATGAGCTTAGCCTCTAGACTCTGCTGAACCAAGTCGGTACTTTAGATTCCCCAGAATGTACGGGAGATTTTTACAGAGGAGTACAGATCTAAATAATAATTTTGATATGTAGCAGTACTTTGAGTCGCAAAATCCAGGGTTAGGGTAGCCAGATGCCAGAGCAGCCCTGGGCAACCTGTACCATGAATTCATGAGGAACTTTCCATGGGTAAGCCCTAGGAACCAGAGTATCTCAGGGAAAAGGTCACTACTCTCAAGTATGACCTGATCCTGACCTGAATTGGCAGCCCCGACCCTAAGGATTTGATTAAAGCATTGTGTTTACTGGCCTAGTTCAGACCATTGGTGCCCTTACTCCCTTAGGCCCGACCCACCTGCGGGTGGAATGGTCGCCCCAAATTGAGGCTCTGGGAAATCTGGACGAGGGCGACAGCGTGGCGGTGGATGGAGTTTGTCTCACGGTGGAGTCTTGTCTGGGGCACGGGTTTATCGCCACAGCCTCCCCCGAAACCCTTCAGCGCTCTACCCTGGGGCTCCTAGAGTCAGGGGCGCGGGTCAATTTGGAGGATTCTCTGCGGGTGGGTAGCAAGATTGGGGGCCATTTTGTTACGGGCCATGTGGATGGCCTGGGCTATCTGGAAAGTGCGATCGCAACTGCCACCTCCTGGGAGATCCGTTTTCGGGTGCCCGACCCGACCCTAGCCCGTTACATCGTCCCTAAGGGCAGCATCGCCGTGAATGGCATTAGCCTGACGGTGGCAGATTGTTGCGATCGCGGCACCTGGTTCACCGTCGCCGTCATCCCCGTTACCTATCGGGAAACCACCCTGCAAGACCTCCAACCCGGTCAGGCAGTCAACCTAGAAGGCGACATCCTGGGCAAGTACGTCGAGAAATTTCTGCGCCTCGGCCCCGCCGCCGCCACTGATGCCCCCGACATCTCCATGGATTTTTTAACCCACCATGGCTATCTGTGAGAGGTGATGCGTAATCCATATTTCAAAGTCAGAGAGCCAGGGTGCTGAACCCTGTAGGGGATATAGAGTTCACTTAAAAATCTGATCCACGGTTAATGACAACCCTGGGAAGGTGACAGAAGTGATGACATCCGCTACAAGTTTAAGGTATTGTCCCCGTCGTCCCTTGAATTGCCTGATTCCGCCTGAAATGGAACCCTGGTGACGGGCAATCGCGTCAACGCGATAGGATAGTGTCGCCTATAGGTAAAAACCCAGGGCCTAGACTGGTACAGAAAGGCAGAAGTCAGAAGGATGAAAGGGAATTCCTTGTCTTCCGAGGGCTCCTGCTCTATCCAATTAGGTGAGTTATTTGTGCTGTAGAGTACTAGTACCGCAGGGCGTAAATCAGCCCACTATTGTCGCACCAGCCCAACCTTATTCCGGTCCCCTCTCCCCGTGGGAGAGGGCTAGGGTGAGGGGCCGAGTGTGCCACGATGGAACGGCCAGGGTATTTCCGCCGCCCAGTACTAGTACACCTAGGCTGAAATAGGCTTGCTATTCTGTCGCACCAGCCCAACATTTTCCGGTCCCCTCTCCCCCTCGGAGAGGGCTAGGGTGAGGGGCCGAGGTGTGCCACGATAGAACGATTAGAGTATTTCTGCTGCCCAGCACTAGGGCAATTCCACCCGTCTAACATCGGCATTCACAGGCAGTCATAGGGCATTCACAGCCCGTTATAGGGAGAGAGACGAATAATGGATCGACGACGGTTTGTAGAACAGTTTGGGGCGGGCTTTGTGTCGGCATTGGGCCTAGGACTAGCTGCAAACTTGCTGCCGGCCCAAGCCCAGACCTCTGGGGTCGAGATTCGCTGGTTGGGCCACACCTGCTTTTTGTTCTCTGGCAGTGGTCGCCGGATTCTGGTCAACCCCTTTCGTGCCCTGGGCTGTACCGCTGGATATCGGGTGCCCAATGTGTCGTCGGATGTGGTGTTGATCAGCAGCCGTCTTTTTGATGAAGGGGGCACGCTGCAAGGGCTTCCCGGTAATCCCGATGTGCTGTCGGAGGCGGGAGCCTACGACCTGCCCCCAATTCGGCTCCAGGCTATCTCTACCCCCCACGATCGCCAAGGGGGACGGCGCTTTGGCCAGAACCTCATCTGGCGCTGGCAACAGGGTGGCCTCAATATCGTCCACATGGGCGGAGCTGCTGCCCCCATGGACATTGAGGAGCAAATCTTGCTGGGGCGGCCCGACGTGCTGCTGGTGCCCGTGGGCGGTGGTCCCAAAGCCTATGATGCCGAAGAAGCCCTGGAGGCGATCCGTACCCTGAATCCCCGCATGGTCATTCCCACCCATTTCCGCACTCGGGCTGCCGATGCGGCCCCAGCGGAAGCCTGTGATATTGCAGGGTTGCAACCCTTTTTGGACCTGATGCGGACGGTGCCCACTCGTCAAGCGGGAGGCGATTCTGTCACTTTGACGACAGCCAACCTCCCAGGGGGAGACGGCATGATCATTCAATTGCTGACCTACCCCTTTAGCTAGGGGCTGCCATCATTTAGCCGCCTAATGCTTAGAAAACAAGGGTTGCACCCCCTAGCTTATGAAATTGGGACGGGCGTGGGAATGCTTATCCCACAAGGTTTCTAGAATTAATTGATGACACGCCCTAAGCCTATGCAGATGGTCTACCAGCAGCGCCGCCAGCGGGTGATGGCCCAGATTGGCCAGGGCACGGCGATTTTCGCCAGTGCTCCCCCAGCGGTAATGCACAACGATGTCGAGCATCCCTTTCGCCAAGACAGCGACTTTTATTACCTGACCGGGTTTGATGAGCCCGGTGCGATCGCAGTTCTCGCCCCCCACCACGAAGAACATCACTTCGTGCTATTTGTGCGGCCCAAGGATAAGGAAAAAGAAACCTGGTCGGGCCGTCGTCTGGGGGTAGAGGTAGCCCAGGAGCGCTTGGGAGCCGATGCGGTTTTCCCTATTGCGGAACTGGACGAAAAGCTACCGGAGTACCTGAAGCAGGCTGACCCCCTGTACTACCACTTTGGTCACAACACCAAGCTAAACGGCAGAATTCTGCACCATTGGCAGAAACTGCTGGCAACCTATGCCAAGCGAGGTACCGGCCCCAGAGCCATCGCCGACGCCCACCTGCTGCTGCAAGCTCTGCGACGGGTTAAGCAACCTGAAGAAATAGACCTCATTCGGAAAGCCGTGGCGGTGTCCGTCAAGGCCCACAACCATGCTCGGGAACTGGCCCAGCCCGGTCGCTACGAGTATGAAATCCAGGCGGAAATGGAGCACCTGTTCCGCCTCGCTGGGGGTGGCCCTGCCTATCCCTCCATCGTCGCCTCGGGGGACAATGCCTGCATCCTCCACTACATCGAAAACAATCGCCAGATGCAGGCCGGGGATCTGCTACTGATCGATGCGGGTTGTTGCTGTGACTATTACAACGCTGACATTACCCGCACCTTTCCCGTCGAGGGTCGCTTTACCCCCGAGCAGCGGATTTTGTACGAATTGGTGCTAGAGGCGCAGCTTCGGGCGATCGATCAAGTGCGCCCCGGTCAGCCCTTCAACGCCTTCCACGATGCCGCCACTCGCACCCTCACCGAGGGCTTTGTGGAACTGGGGCTGTTGGTGGGGGATGTGGACACGCTGATTGAGGAGAAGAAGCATAAGGCATTTTTCATGCATGGCACCGGGCATTTTCTGGGTCTGGATGTCCACGATGCGGGTATTCTGCGAAATCCTGACAAGACCTGGCAACCCTTTGAAGCTGGGAATGTGGTGACGGTGGAGCCGGGAATTTATATCTCCCCTGACTACGAGCCGGTAGAAGGGCAGCCAGCGGTGGCGGAGCGGTGGCTAGGCATTGGCATTCGCATTGAAGATGACGTACTGGTCACCCCCGATGGACATGAAATTTTGACCGCTGGGGTGCCGAAAGCAATCTAAGTCCACTTACCTGCCACCACGCGATCGCGGCCTGCGTGTTTTGCCTCGTACAACGCCGTATCTGCTACCTGCACCAAGTCTTCCGGGGACTGTAGGCCCTGGGGATAGGTTGCCGCGACCCCCAGACTTAGGGTGACAATGCCATGGGTATCGGAGCCCTGATGGAGAATGCGTTGGAGCCGGACCAGGGTGCAAACTTTTTCCGCCACCTGCATCGCCCCCTCTAGGTCGGTTTGGGGCAGAACGATAACGAATTCCTCTCCCCCATAGCGGGCAACTAGGTCCCCCGGACGCTGCACCGCCCCCCGCAGAATCCCTGCTACCTGTTGTAGACAGTCATCTCCAGCCTGATGACCGTAGAGGTCGTTATAGGCTTTGAAATGGTCAATATCCGCCATAATCACCGCTATAGGAGCGGTATTTAGCAATAGACGCCGCCATTCCTGCTGGAGATACTGCTCAAAGCGACGACGATTAGCTACCTGGGTGAGTCCATCCAGGTAGGCAAGGCGCTTGAGTTCCTGGTTGGCGCGAGTTAGGTCACGATGGAGTCGATCTCGTTGGATGGCCAGATTCACCTGGTTCGCCAGGGTCGTCAACAGGCGAATATCATCTGGTTGCCAAGGGCAGGGGGCTGATTGGTGGGCCACTAACAGCCCCCACAACTCTGCTTCCTGTTTCAGGGGCACCAGCACTTGGGCCTGAATGTGAAAATAGGCTAGAAAATCTAGGTTACTGCGGCTGAGATTTTGGTCATGGACGTTATTCACCGCCACTATTCGTCCCTGACGATAGAGGCGTTGGTACTTTTCCTCCACCACCAGGGGGTCGCGAAACCGCCATTGCAGCAGAGACTCTACTCCAGTTGCCCGAGATTCCACCGTGATTTGTCCATTCATCTCACCGTGGAGAGCCACAATCATGAGCCGATCCAGTTTTAGAAAAGCCCTGACCTCCGACAACGTCCGCTGCAAAATTTCCTGGAGATCTTGAGTCTGGCTAATTTCCTGGGAAATCTTGGCCACCAACCGTTCCCGGCGAACCTGGTGGTGCAGGAGATCCTGGGTACTCCGTTGGGCGGTAATGTCAACGGTGACCCCAGCCATGCGGATCGGTTGATGCTGGGAATCCACAAAGACTTGCCCCCGGCTGCTCAGCCAATGGATCTCGCCATCGCGATCGCGGACTCGAAATTCAGTATGGATGCACCGAGATCCCTTGCTAGCAGCCTGCCAATTCTCATCAACCTGCTGGCGATCCGCCGCCTCCACCTGTTGGAGAAAGGTACTGTACTGGCCATCGAAGGTACCGGGACGCAACCCCAGCAGAATTTCTTGCTGCTGGGACCAGGTCAACTCCCCCGTAACCAAGTTCCAGTCCCAAATACCTACCGAGGCTCCCTCTAGGGCGTAGCGAAAATGCTCGGCGTTGTCCTGCAACAAATCCGCCATCCGCTTATGGGCGGTGATGTCATTAAACAGGGCGTAGAACCCCAGAAGTTGGTTATCTACCCGATGGGGCAGAAAACTGACGTGTTTGTACTGCCACGTCCCACTGGGAGCCCGCAAGGGTAGGTCAAAGCTGACCGCCTTTCCCCCCAGGACGGTTTTAAGGTGGGGCTGGAGTTGGGGATAGACCTGGGGGCCTACCACTTCTAGAAGGGAATGGTGCAGAATGGCTTCGGGGCACTGTTCAAAGCCGAGGGCGTAGGCTTGGTTAACATAGCGATGGATTTCCGCCCCATCCAGGTAAGCGATCATAGTGGGGACGGCATCGGTAAACCGTTGCATCTCTTGGAGGCGAGTCCGCAATTTGTGGATGGTTTGGTGGTTTGGGGTCACCTCCTGCAATAACACTAGGGCTATGTCTACTTGTCCCGCATCATTCCGCAGGGGAACTCCCTCAACCCGATACCAGCCGGTCTGGCCCGAAGGCCAGGTGCAATGAATCACCTCTTGGGTGATGACCTCCCCTGCTAGAACCCGATACAGAGGCCAGTTGGAGGGGGGCAATGCTTGCCCTGCCTCATCCCGCACCGTCACAGATGCCCAAAGGGGCTGTTGTGACAGCCCCTTTGGGCCGGTCTCTGACCATGCTCCCTTGGGGGCGGTCTCTGACCATTGCAGATAGGCGTCAATGGCATCCCTGCCCGCCATCTCCGTCGCCACTCGGTTGACATGGAGGAGGTAATTACCCCGCCCTACTACCCATACGGCATCCGTCGCCTCCGCCAGCACCCACTCTAGCCTTGCAGCCATCTCCGTCGTTGGGGCCATATTCCCATTAACAAAGTCGGCAACAGAGCCCAATCCGTCTGCACCGTCAGGATAGGGGGATGAGACGACGTGGTGCACAGGTCAACCTAACACTGATAGAGGGGATTCCTATATTAGAGTGCCCTGTGAGCGATCTCTTTCCGTGAAATAACAGGGGTTTTGCAATTATTGTTACCAATTCTCCCGAATCGATCCCACCTGGGGATCACGATGGAGATCAGAGACGCCTATCTGCGTATTCCAGCGCAAGACTGCTTCAGAATGTTCATCCCCACCTGGGGATCACGATGGAGATCAGAGATGCCTATCTGCGTATTCCAGCGCAAGACTGGTTCAAAATGTTCATCAACGATCCAGAGACCCAATCCCTAGGGCAGTAGACTTAATCGATCAACGGGATACCTTTAAGCTGAAATACTCTCAGGACTCTTAGCTATGCTGAATGCTATATGGCACCGCCTACACCGTACCCTCCTCGGCCACCCCGTTGGCCGATGGGTTGTGATTTTAGCCGCCCTAGTCTATCTGATCAGCCCTGTAGACCTCGTGCCCGATGTCATCCCCATTGTCGGCTGGATAGATGATGGCGTTCTAGCCACCGTTATGGCTGCTGGCATTACCGAGACGGTTTTGGAGCGCCGCCGTGAAGTCAAGGCTCGCAAGGCAGCCCAAAAAGACGGCACTCGCGATGATTCCAGGGCCTGAATCTTTAGGACACCACCGCGACACATTCAATTTCTACCCGCACGTCCTTAGGCAGGCGAGCCACTTCGACACAGGCACGGGCTGGGGCATCGGTATCGCCAAAGTAGCGGGCATAGACTGCATTCATGGCGGCGAAATCGTTCATGTCCTTGAGGAAAACGGAGGTTTTTACCACGGATCCAAGGCTAGCCCCTCCGGCCACTAGGATGGCCTGGAGATTGGCGATCGCTTGGTCTGTTTGGGCGGCGACATCATCACCCCCTACCAGCTCCCCGGTAACGGGATCAAGGGGAATTTGTCCTGCAACAAAGATCAGTGACCCTGAGGCCACAACGGCCTGATTGTAGGGGCCAACGGGGGCAGGGGCTTGGTCCGTGCGAATAATTTTGCGGGTCATGAACAAAGGGCCTAAATTCTGGGGCGGAGACCGTAATGGCGATACTGCCAATAATCGCGCAGGATGCGATCGTGGTCAAAGCACAGGGGGGTGGGCAGTTCCCAAGGGTTGAATACCGTCAGACCCTTAGCATCGTCCCCCGCTTGGGGTTCCCCGGTGGCGGTGGCGAGGAAAACAATGCTGATGGTGTGTTGACGGGCGTCTCGGCTGGGGTCTGAGTAGACGTGAAATTGTTCTACTAGGGTGACCGCTAGGGCCGTTTCTTCCTGAGCTTCGCGAATAGCGGCGGTTTCTACCGCTTCTCCATAGTCCACGAAGCCCCCCGGTAGCGCCCACCCCCAGGGCTGATTCCGCCGCTCGATCAACACAATGGGACGATGGGGGCGATCGCGCAGTTCAATAATCAGGTCCACTGTGGGGGCGGGGTTGCGATAGGCCATGGTTGGGGATCCCTCCGGAGCATAGGGTATGGGCGCGTCTTCCAGCGTACCCTCTGATTCTGGCCCCTCAGGGGCGTTCTATATTCCACTGCCCAATCGCTTTGGAACAACCGCTTTAGGCCACCCAAAAGCCGTCCTGCTAGGTTCTACAAGTATGGGTGCAAAGCCTTGCTCCGCCTATCTTTTTGAAGGCGCTCTAAACTCTGACAGATGAGGGGGATTTGGATAGAAACCCCGTGCTACAGTCAATGGGTTGTAACTGAAGAGCCGATGCCTTTTCCACGTGCTAGCGGCATTCTCCTCCATCCCACATCCCTTCCAGGACGCTTTGGCATGGGGGATGTTGGCCCTTGTGCCTATGAATTTGTTGATTTTTTAACGCAGACGGGTCAGCAGTTGTGGCAAATGTTGCCTTTGGGGCCAACGGGGCATGGTAACTCGCCCTATATGTCCTACTCTGCGATGGCGGGAAACCACTTTTTGATCAGTTTGGAGCAATTGCGCGATCGCGATTTGCTGACCCAAGCGGATCTAGACAGCCTGCCAGATTTTCCAGAAGATTGGGTAGATTTCTCTGCCGTCATGCCCGCTAAGCTGCACCTGTTGGAAAAGGCGGCGGCGGCATTTCAGCATCAAGCCTCGGCGGAGGATCGGGCTGAATTTGATGAATTTTGTGCTGATCGGGCCTTTTGGCTAGATAACTATGCCTTTTTTATGGCCTTGAAACGGGTTCATAATGGCGCGAGTTGGACGGAGTGGGATCCGGCTATCGCCCGTCGCAAACCTGAGGCCATGGCCCAGTGGCGCGAGAAACTGGCCCCGCTGATCGATATGCATCGGTACTTGCAGTTCGAGTTCTATCGCCAGTGGAGCAGCCTCAAGAAATACGCTAATGAGAACCATATCCAGATTATTGGTGACAAGCCTATCTATGTCGCCCATGACAGTGTGGATGTGTGGGCCTTTCCCCATAACTTTATGGTGGATGAGGAAACCCTAGCACCATCGGAGATGGCCGGGGTGCCGCCGGATTATTTCAGTGAGACAGGGCAACTCTGGGGCAATCCCACCTATAACTGGGACGCTGTGGAAAAACAGGGATTTCGCTGGTGGCTCCAGCGCCTCAAGGCATTGCTGGACTATGTGGATCTGATTCGCATTGACCATTTCCGGGGGTTCCAAGCCTATTGGGCCGTACCCGAGGGAGAAACCACCGCCATGAATGGGAAATGGGTCGAGGCTCCTGGAGAAGCATTTTTCAACACGGTGAAGGCGGAGTTGGGCAGCCTACCCATCTTGGCTGAAGATCTGGGGGTGATTACGCCAGAGGTGGAAGCGCTGCGGGATCAGTTTGATTTCCCTGGCATGAAGATCCTGCAATTTGCCTTTGGTGGGGACCACATGAATCCCTATCTACCCTTCAACTATGGGCGGAATTTTCTGGTCTATACGGGCACCCACGATAACGATACGACGGTGGGTTGGTTCAATCAGGTGGGGGACTATGAGCGCGATCGCATTTATCGCTACCTGGGGCATCTCGGTGAGGATGGCATTCATTGGGCCATGATTCGTCTAGCCCTCACCTCCATCGCCAATCAGGCCATCGTCCCCCTTCAGGATCTTTTGGGTCTAGATAGTTCTGCCCGCATGAATTCCCCCGGAAAACCCGATGGCAACTGGGGCTGGCGCTATCGTCAATCAGTGTTGGATGAACAGGTGCGCGATCGCCTGCGGGAACTCACCCGTCTAACGGGCCGCGCCCCCCGCCACTGGTATTCCTAATGTCCTGTCGAGATATGAGGTCGGGCGCATCTCAACTTTTGCAAACCTATAGCGGTTCTCACTCGGGTTAAGTACAGGCAAGGGGCTTAAGCCCCTTGTTCCCCGAATTGCCATCAAGTTGAGCTGTACCTCATCCATTAGGGAACCGCTATACGGCCCCACCCTTTCCCCAGGGTGGGCGCAGAATGGCTAGCAATACCAAGTCCAGCTCGAAATCTGGAGATTCCCCACCGGGAAAACTCTACTTCTGGACTTGGGCAAGATTTATTTAGCTGGAATCCTCTTGGACAGCGCTTGATAACTCAGTGACCCGGCGATCAGAGAAAGCAGGAATAGAACTGGGTTCCAAATACCCAGGGTCAAAGCGGCAATGCCGGGACCAGGGCAATACCCCGCAATACCCCAGCCAATGCCAAATAGAGCCGCCCCCCCTAATAGAACGGGGTCAATAGTATTGCGACTGGGCAGGTAAAAACGACCTCCCAGCAAGGGATGGGAACGTTTGAGAATAAACCGAAACGTGATGAGGGTGACGATAACGGCACCCCCCATGGCAAAGGCTAGGGTCGGATCCCAGGCTCCTGCCAGATCCAGGAACCCGAGGACGCGATCGCGATCCATCATTTGAGAGATGCCTAAACCGAGGCCAAACATCAATCCCGACAGTAGGGCAGTGAGTTGATACATGGGTTGCAATTTTTTTTAAAAGGCCAAGAGATGACGGGTGACAAAGACCGTGACAATACCACTCGCCATAAACGTGAGGACCGCTGCAAGGGAGCGTCCCGAAAGCCGTCCGAGGCCACAGACCCCATGGCCACTGGTACAGCCATTGCCCATACGTGTCCCAAAGCCCACCAAAAAGCCGCCTAGCACCATCGCCACTGGCGCAAATTGGGAAACAGGGGTGGGCTGGGGGGCCAAGAGATATTCGTAGAGTCCCGCCCCAGCCAAGAGACCTGCTAGAAACCACCAGCGCCACTGTTCAGCCCGAGTAAAACCTAGGGCTCCGTTGATCATGCCGCTGATGCCCGCAATTCGTCCATTTAGGGCTAGGAGTAGGGTGGCACTGAGGCCAATCAGCCCCCCCCCAACTAATCCGCCTAGCCAATGCACGTTCGCCATAGTATCTTCCTCTGGAATTTCGCTAAGCTTGACCAACTGGGCAAATTTAGACTATCTGACTATATAGTAATATATATTCCATCTGAATTACCCGACAAAACTAGGCCAGTTTCAGGGCACCTTTCCTAGATACGGAACTTGCAGGAAAATAACATACCCCCGGATCGGACTTGCTCCCTAAAGACGCCATTACAGGTGGGCGCAGCCTGAGCGTCTCACCACTAGCTTTTCAGCCTCCAACCACACAAAAACGAGGGCACTAAAGCCAAAACACACCGCCAACTCCAGCCCCGACATCACCTGGAGCCCGAAAAACTCCTGGAGCGGCGGCACATAAACCACCAGCACTTGCAGCCCCGTGGTCAGGAGCACCGCACCCCACACATAGGGGTTCGAGAGGGGGCTAAGCTGTACTGTCAATTGAGTTTCAGAACGGGCCGCTAAGGCGTGGCCCATCTGAGCCAGACAAAGGGTGGTAAACACCATCGTCTTCCAGGTGTCGGGGTCGCCAGTATAGGCGGCGCTGTGGGTATGGTCATAGGCCCAGCCCATCAGCCCAATGGTGAGCACTGCCAGCACAATTCCCACCCGCACCATATAGGCTCCCAGCCCCCGAGAAAAAATGCTTTCCCTGGGGTTGTAGGGTGGGCGTTGCATGATATTCGGCTCGGCGGGCTCCATCGCCAACGCCAGCGCGGGCACGCCATCGGTGACCAGATTCATCCAGAGGATTTGCAGGGGCGACAGGGGTACGCCCCCCAGCCCCATCAAAGGTGCAGCGGCGATCGTCAGCACCTCCCCAATGTTGCTGCCCAGAATGTATTTGATAAAGCGGCGAATATTGTCGTATACCACCCGGCCTTCCTCTGTGGCGGCGACGATGGTGGCAAAATTGTCATCCAGCAGCACCATATCGCTGGCTTCTTTGCTGACATCGGTGCCGGTGATGCCCATGGCGATGCCGATATCCGCCTGCTTCAGCGCCGGGGCGTCGTTTACACCATCCCCGGTCATGGCGACAAATTCTCCTCGTCGCTGGAGTGCCTGCACAATCCGCAGCTTGTGTTCTGGAGCCACACGGGCATAGACGTTGATGTGGGAGACCGTTTCCTCTAGTTCCTCGGCAGTAAGGCGGGCAAGCTCTTGTCCCGTTAAGCTCTTGTCCCCCGGTTGGGCAATGCCTAGATCAAGTGCGATCGCATGGGCAGTTAGGGGATGATCCCCCGTAATCATGATGGGGCGAATGCCTGCCTGCCGACATTGGGCCACTGCCACCCGCACCTCGGGTCGAGGTGCATCCAACATCCCCACCAGCCCCAGCCAGATCAGGTCATGCTCCTCCGTCTCCAAGTCCAGGTCTGGGGAGACGGTCGCCAAGGGGCGCAGGGCAAACCCCAGTACCCGCAGACCCTGAGCCGCCAGCGCTCCATTGTGGGCCAGGATTTGCTGCCGCAGGTCCGAGTCTAGGGGCATGGGGGTGCCATTCCCACTGCTTTCCTGACTGGCATATATGCTCCGGCATCGCTCCAGCACTAATTCTGGAGACCCCTTGGTCAGGAGAATCGGGGTACCTGGGGGGGAGGGCAATGGTGCATCAGTGGCGGACGAGTCAGCGGGAACCTGCACCACAACGCTCATACGCTTGCGCTCGGCGGTGAAGGGAATTTCTCCAATCCGGGGGTAGCGGTGGGTCAGGTCAGCCTGTTGATAGCCCCCTTTGCCGGCGAGGGAGAGCAATGCCCCTTCCGTGGGGTCGCCCAGGATCGTCCACAGGCTACCTTCATGTTGGAGGGTGGCATCGTTGCAGAGCACGCAGGTTGCCATCAGTGCTGATAGGGTCGGATAGTCCTGGGTCAACAGGGTCTCTTGGGATCGATCTAGTTCCCCAGCAGTAGCGTCGCCCATGAGGATTTTGCCGTCCCCCTGTCGAATCTCACCGTAGGGGGCATAGCCTTCGCCGCCGATGTGAAACTGGGTTTCGGGAGTCTGGACCGTCTGCACCACCATTTTGTTTTGGGTTAGGGTGCCCGTCTTGTCCGAGCAGATGGTGGTGACGGAGCCCAGGGTTTCAACGGCGGGAAGTTTGCGAATCAGGGCATGGCGGCGCACCATGCGTTGGGTGCCCAGGGCCAGGGTCACGGTGATCACGGCGGGGAGTCCCTCGGGCACCACTGCCACTGCCATGCTGAGGGAAACCTCTAGGAGATCGTCAAATAGGCTGAGGTCGCCGGTGCGCACCAGCCCCACGATGACGACTAGGGTCACCAGGGCCAGAGACCCCGAGACGAGGACGTTCCCCAACTGGGCCATGCGCTGCTGGAGGGGGGTGGATTCTGTTTCTACAGCTTGGAGTAGGGCGGCAATCTGACCCAGTTCGGTGGTCATTCCCGTCTGGGTGACGAGGACTGTCCCCCGCCCCTGAACCACTTCAGTGCCTTGAAAAACGAGATTGAGGCGATCCCCGAGGGCCAGATCGGCGGGGAGCGGTGCCTCCGCCTGTTTGACCACTGCTTCTGCTTCCCCCGTCAGGGTGGCCTCTCGAATTTGGAGATGGATGGCCTCCAGTAAGCGGCCATCGGCGGGGACTTGTGCCCCTGCTTCCAGGAGTAAAATATCCCCCGGCACCAGGGTTTGGGCCTCGACCTCCTGGGTCTGATCTCCCCGGATCACCCGGACTCGGGAAGGGGTCATGGTCTTGAGGGCGGCGAGGGCTTTTTCGGCTCGGCTCTCTTGCAGATAGCCCAGTAGTCCGTTCAGCACCACAATGGCAAAAATTGCGATCGCATCCTTAGGAAAGCTCCCCTGGCGCACATCCAGCACCAGAGACACCAGGGCCACCGCAATCAACATCAGCAGCATGATGTTCTTAAACTGGTCCCACAGAATGATCCAGGGACTGCGAAGCACACTGTCCCGCAGTTCATTCAAGCCATAGTGCTGTTGACGGTGGCTGATCTCCGCCGCACTTAGCCCCTGAACCCGACTTTCCAGGACACCCATTGCCTGCTGGGGGGTCATCGTATGCCAGACAGGAAAAACCGCTGCCGTCGTTTTAGGAAGCGATTTGGGGTTGGAAAAGGGTGGGGGAATCATGGGAATGTATGACCTTAGAAAACGGATGCTACTATCGACAAGTGCCTAATAGACCTTTATAGCACTAAAAAATAGTGTTAACTTTTCGGTGGTTCCCCAACCCTTTATTCCCCAAGCCCTAATTAGTCGAGAAATAGAACTGGCCCAGGTACGTGACCTGTTGCAGCAAGATCGGGATTTTGTCGTGACCGGGCCACCGGGTATTGGGCGGCGGACCCTCATTCGCGCAGCGGTCCAGCAGTTGGGCTCCCGAATTCTGGAGATTGACTGTCTGCGCTGCCGCAACAGTGGACAATTTCTGCGATTTTTAGCGGATAGCATTACCCAGGTATTTTCCGACCCTGTGGAACTGGGGTACATCCAGCAGTGGAGCCTGCCCCAACCCCTGACCCTAGATCAAGTCCTCTCCTCTCCAGCCCGCCTTCTATGGCCCACGCCATCGGGGAAAGAGTGGCCACTGTTTACGGGTCTGTTGACGTTGCCCCAGCAGCTTGCCGAATGGTTGGACTGCCAAGTGGTGATTGTCTTTCACAACTTTCCCCATATCCGTTCTTGGGATCGCCAGGGCAAGTGGGAGAGCTACCTGCGGCAGGAAATCCAGAGCCAGAGTCGGGTGAGCTACACCCTGATTTCGACGGTGGCAGAGCCCTGGATGTATGTCAGCCATCTCCCGGTCATTTCCCTCTCTCCCCTCAGCGATCGGGAATTGCAGCCCTGGCTGATCTCAACCCTAGGGGCAGTGGGGCTGGTTTTGGATGCCGATAGTCCAGCTCTAGATTTGTTTCTGAGCTATATCCAGGGCCATGTTAACGATGCCACCAGTCTGGCTCACCGCCTCTGGCTGGAGGTCCGAGCCAATGGAGATATGGAGGGTCAGAGGGTGATTCAGGCCCATCAAGTTCAGGGCAGTATGTTGGCCCTAGTACAGGATATGGCCACGACCTTCGAGGCATTGTTGCTGTTGTTGCCCCTCACCCAAGCAAGGGTGCTAGAGAGTTTGGCCCTGGACCCCACCGAGAGTCCTCAGGCCCAAGCCTATATCAAGAAACACCAACTCTCCCGAGGGGGCGGACTCCAGGGGGCGCTTAACAGCCTGGAGCATAAGGGGCTGATCTACGGTCCCCAATTGGGCTACCGCATTGCCCTGCCTTTGCTGGATTTTTGGCTCAAGCGGCGCTTGACCTAGGCGATCTCCGCCAACACCCCATCACGGGTCATCCGGCAATAAGGCACTGGGTCGGGCGGGTTTTGAGCCTCCCATTTGGGATTTCCCAGTAGACAAGAGCTAAACCCGCCCCTACGGGATCTCTATCCCCACACCCCTCCCAACAGATCCAACTCTATAAGATAGTGCTAATCTCAGGAAGTGCATTCGCAAATGTACTTCAGCTAGTCAGCCTAATCCGGTGTCTGCACCGGAGCGGAGGATCCATTCCTTGGGGCGCATCCTGCTTTGGCAGGAGGGAGAACTCTGACTCCTAGCCCGTCAGCTAACTTCGTCGGCGTTGAGAGGAGACCAGCTCTAAAAGCTTTGCTTTTGAGCCTATCTCCGGGTTGCGATGACCCTTTGGGGCCGGTCCCTGACCATCGCGAAAAAACTACCCCATCCCAGGAGGCTCTATGGAGAGTTGGCAAGCCGTGGCGGCGTCAGCGGTATTTGTCGGTGTCCTTGTCTGCATTGCGACCGAATGGATCCAACTGACCATTGCGGCCATGTTAGGAGCAATGCTGTTGATGTTTCTCAACGTGATCACCCTATCCGAGGCAGCGGATTACATTGCTCGCAGCTATGCCACCCTGGCTCTATTTTTTGGGGTGATGGTGATGGTGAGATCCTTTGAACCCACCCGCATCTTTGAATATCTCGCTACCCAGATCGTGCTCTTGGCCAAGGGGCAAGGGAAACGGCTGTTACTGGGCATTGTGGCCATTACCACCCCCATCTGCGCGGTATTGCCCAATGCCACCACGGTAATGCTCCTGGCTCCGCTGATCCCTCCCATTGCCACAGAGTTGGGAGTGAATTTTGTGCCGCTGTTGATTTTGATGGTGCTGGTGGCCAACAGTGCTGGACTGTTGACCCTGGTGGGGGATCCGGCCACCTTCATCGTGGGGGATGCGATCAACATCAGCTTTTTGGACTACCTGCGAAATTTGAGTTTGGGAGGTGCGATCGCGGTTCTCGTGGTGACCCTGATGCTACCCGTGCTGTTTCCTGGCATCTGGAAAAAGCAACTAAGCGACCTAGAGCACCTACCCCATCCCCAGATCAACCATCCCCGGATGTTAACCCTAGGCGGTCTTGTCGTTGCCCTAGTCCTACTCTTTTTTGTCATCGGCGAGTCCTTACCCCTCCCGATTTCCCCCGCCGCCGTTGCCCTCTTGGGAGCCGCCCTCTGTCTCTTACTCACCCACCACAGTCGCATCGACTCCATTCAAAACATCCTGCGGGATGTGGACTGGAGCACGCTAATTTTTTTCATGAGCGTATTCGTGCTGATCGGAGCCCTAGAGAAAACCGGCGTCCTCAGTGCCGCCTCTGGGGTCTTAGCCCTAGTACTAGGTCGTAATATTGCCCTTGGATCGATTCTCCTGTTGCTGCTGGTGGGGCTGCTCTCTAGCCTGGTGCCCAATATCCCCCTAGTGGTGGCTATGGTGCCGCTGCTGAAGGAGTATGTGGTAAATGTGGGGCTAGCCTCCTCTGATATTCTGGTCCCGGACTTCTCTGGCGACCTACCAGTGGTGGTATTGCCCCTCTTCTACGCCATGATGTTTGGAGCCACCTTGGGGGGAAATGGAACTCTGGTGGGGGCTTCCTCTAATATTGTGGCGGCGGGTATTGCGGAGCAGCATGGCAAACGCATCTCCTTTCAAACCTTTTTGCAGTACGGTCTGCCTGTAACGGCGGTGCAGATTACCACCGCTGGGGTGTATTTGCTAGTCCGCTTTTTGATCAATCCCGCCTAGGGGCAAACCGGATCCAGTGTTAAGATTGGGTGTATTCACCTTAATCCCGACCGGATTACCGTACAATCGTCCAGAGCAGCCCTCGAAGGCCGTTCTCCCTAAGCGATTGCGGTGCCTCTCTTGTGCCGTAGATTTCCTCTGCATCCCCTAGGTTTGTCATGGTTCAGACTCCCATTCGTCCCCTTCAGAACGTTTCAGGCACCCCTGAGAAAACCCCATCCAAATTAGAAGGCATCAAAGAGCGCAGTAACTTCCTCCGGGAACCTCTCGCCACAGAATTACAGACCGACACGACCCACTTCACCGATACAGCGGTACAAATCCTCAAGTTCCACGGCTCCTATCAGCAGGACAACCGGGATAACCGGGTGAAGGGCCAAGAAAAGGACTACCGCATGATGTTGCGGACCCGGAATCCCGGTGGCTTTATTCCCCCCGATCTCTATTTGACGCTGGATGATCTGAGCGATCGCTACGGCTATGGCAACCTGCGGGCCACGACCCGCCAGGGCATCCAACTCCACGGCATTTTGAAACAGGATCTCAAGGCTACCGTTGCCGCCATTATTCAAAGTTTGGGCTCTACCCTGGGAGCCTGTGGGGATCTAAACCGCAACGTCATGGCCCCGCCTGCCCCCTTTAAGGACAAGCCGGAGTATGTGTTGGCGCGGGACTATGCCGACAATATTGCCGATCTGCTGCGTCCCCAGACTGAAGCCTATTACGAGATTTGGCTAGATGGGGAAAAGGCGGTCACCGTCGAGGAGCATCCCGATGTGGTAGCAGCCCGCGCCAATCACGTCCGAGGCACCACTTTCCCCGATAGTGTGGAGCCCATCTACGGCACCCACTATATGCCCCGCAAGTTCAAGATTGCGGTAACGGTGCCGGGGGATAACTCCGTTGATGTTTATACCCAGGATGTGACCTTGGTGGTGATCACCAATGGTCAGGGAGATCTCCAGGGTTTCAATATTCTGGCGGGGGGCGGTATGGGCCGCACCCATAATAAGGAGGAGACCTTTGCCCGCATTGCCGATGAGATTGGCTATGTGGATAAGGCGGATATCTATGAGGCGGTGAAGGCTATTGTTGCTACCCAGCGGGATTATGGCGATCGTGTCACCCGTCGCCATGCCCGCATGAAGTATTTGATTCAAGATTGGGGGGTGGCGGTCTTCCGGCAGAAGGTGGAGGAATACCTGGGTAAGCCGCTGAAACCCTTTCGCCCCCTGCCCCAGTGGGAGCTGCGAGATTACCTGGGCTGGTACGAACAGGGAGATGGCAACTGGTTTGTTGGCATTAACATCGACAATGGTCGCATCTACGATAATGGCAGCCTGAAACTCCGCACTGCCCTGCGGGAAATCGTGCAGCGCTACCGAGTGCCGATGCGGGTCACGGGTAGCCAAAGCACTGTACTTTACGAAATTCAGCCCCAAGACAAGGCGGAAATCCAGGCTATCCTCACCCGCTATGGCGTGATCGAGCCAGAGGATCTGGATCCCTTGGTGCGCTATGCCATGGCCTGCCCCGCCCTGCCCACCTGTGGCCTTGCCATCACGGAGTCGGAACGGGTGATTCCCAGCATTCTGGCCCGACTGCGATCGCAACTTACCCAGCTCGGACTCCAGGACGAGCATTTTGTGGTCCGGATGACGGGGTGTCCCAACGGCTGTGCCCGCCCCTACATGGCGGAACTGGGGTTTGTGGGCAGTGGACCGGAGAGTTATCAGATCTGGCTAGGGGGATCCCCCAACCAAACCCGACTGGCGCGGGCCTATGTGGAACGGTTGCCGGAGAAGGATCTGGAAACCTTTCTGGAGCCCCTATTGGTCTATTTTCGAGATCAGCGGTGGTCTGGGGAAAGCTTTGGAGATTTCTGCGATCGCGTCGGCTTTGACGCCCTGCGCCAGTTCTCTGAGACCTACGACCCCACCCAGTACAAACCCGCCAAGAAGGATCGACGCCACCGCATCGGGATTAGCGAAGATGCCTACGCCCTGCTCAAGTTGGCGGCGGATCGGGAAGGTCGCCCCATGTCCCAGGTGACGGCGGATGCGATTCGGGTCTATCTGGCCCAAACTACCGAAGCTCCAGCCACCGAGGCCAGTTCTGCTAGTTTCGCTGAGGCCCCAGCCGCTGATACGACTGGGGACGGACACCCTTGACCCCGGCAGGAAAAGTGTACTTGGTAGGGGCGGGGCCGGGGGCGGTAGACCATTTGACCCTCCGTGCCCATCGGCTCCTGACCCAGGCCCAGGCCCTCGTCCACGATGCTTTGGTGGATGAGGCTCTGCTGGATCTGCTGCCCACCCACTGCGATCGCATTAATGTCGGCAAACGGGGGGGACAACCCAGTCCCCCCCAGACAGAGATAGATCAGCGCCTAGTCACCCTCTGTCAGCAGGGGTTGCAGGTAGTGCGGCTCAAAAGTGGCGATCCCTTCATCTTTGGCCGCACCACCTCAGAAATTCAAGCTCTGAAGGCGGCGGGATGTGCCTTTGAAGTGGTACCGGGAATCTCCTCTGCCCTGGGGGCTCCCCTACTGGCGGGCATTCCCCTGACCGATCCGGTCCTGGGCAGTAACTTTGCCGTGCTGACGGCCCACGACCTCGACCTCCACAACTGGGAAGCCCTGGCCCAACTGGCTACCCTGGTCATTCTCATGGGGGGGCGTTCCCTGCCCGCCATTTGCCAACGGTTGATCCACTGGCGCAAACGTCCCGACACTCCAGTGGTGATCATCCGTCGAGCCAGTCAACCCCAACAACAGATTTGGGAGGGTACCCTACTCACCATTGTCCAGCACACGCGGGGGGAATCCCTCTCGCCCTGTGTCATCGTCGTGGGGGAAGTGGCGGGGCTGCGGCCCTATGTCCAATAGAGCACAGGGATTAGGGATACATATAGCAGCGGTATTCATCTCAATCCAGTAGGCCCACGGTAGGGGCGCACGGCTGTGCGCCCTCAGGGATGTACGCAATCCAACCGCATGTCGCTATGGGTCATGTCGCTATAGGTATCGAGAAACATTCTCGGTGTTCAGTGGAAACTGAACCGGAAAAGATGTAGTCATAGGCTATGGGTCTGGAAAGAATCTTGAGAAATTCCGCCAGACCGGACTCCGCGCAAAAGCGCCGTATTTAATAAGCACAATAGCCAAATCAGACCCCATGAGACGCGATCGCAGAACGATGACTTGGACAACACAGTGTCAAGGCTGGAGTAGGGGTGCGGTTATGCTAGGCACCACCCTAGGGCTCACCCTAACCTCAGCGATCGCCCCAGTTACGCCCCACTTGGGCCTTGGTCCCCGTACGGCCCAAGCCCAGGGCGTTGATGAAGCCACCTCCATTCGGGTCTATCGCCAAGCTAGCCCCGCCGTAGTAGCGGTAGAGGCCAACGGCGGCAGGGGGAGCGGCAGCATTATCACCGCCGACGGCTTGGTACTCACCAATGCTCACGTAGTACGGCGATCCCAGGTGGTGCAAGTGCGCCTCCTAGATGGGCGGGAGTTTACCGGCGATGTTGTAGGCTACGGTGACAACCGTCTGGATCTGGCGGCGATTCGGCTGCGAGGTAATCCCACGGGCCTACCCACCGTCTCCATTGCCCCCACCGGATCGGTGCAGGTGGGACAACTCGCCTTTGCCATCGGGAGCCCCTTTGGTCTCCAAGGCACCTTCACCACTGGCATCGTCAGCCGTATCGATCGCGATCGCAACCTGATTCAAACCGACGCCGCTATCAATCCCGGTAACTCCGGCGGTCCCCTTCTCAACAGTTCTGGGCAATTGATTGGAGTCAACACCTCCATCTTCACCACCGGAGAACAGGGCGGCAGCATCGGCATCGGCTTCGCCATCCCCACGGACCAAGTCCTTCCCTTCATTACCGCTGTGCGGAATGGCACCGCCGCCACCACCACCAACACCCCCCCCCCACGCCAAGATCGCCAGCCCACCGCCATCACTCTGAATAGTCAAGTTCAGGGGCGATTAGATAACCGTAGCAATGTACTGCCCGATGGCAGCTTCTTCAATTCCTACATTTTTGAGGGACAAGCGGGGCAGCAGATCCAGATCGACATGACCAGCCGCGATGTAGATGCCTACCTAATTCTGGTGGGAACCGACAACAGCGACTTTCGCCTCGACGATGACGACAGCGGCGGTAACCTCAACGCCCGGATTGTAGCCACCCTCCCCGCCAACGGTAGATACACCATCCTGGCCAACTCCTTTGGCCCTGAAGAAGAAGGCAGCTATAGCCTACGCCTAAGTACCATCGGCGGCAGTCCCAGTGGTTCTACACCAGGTTCCTCTAGCGGATCCACCGGATCCAACGGTAGTTTCGTCCTCCGTCGTCAGGGGCGTTTGGATACGGGGGATCAACTCGCTCCCGACAATACCTACTACGATCTGCATCAGTTCCAAGGACGTGCGGGCCAACAGGTCATCATCACCCTGGAAAGCGATGAGTTTGACACCTATCTGGCGGTGCTAGATCCAGATAGAAATTCTCTGGCCAGCAATAATGACGCCCATCCCAATACCACCAATTCCGAGGTGGTGATCACGCTCCCTCAAGACGGCACCTATACGATTATTGTCAATGGATTGCGTCCCAATGACCTAGGAAACTATCTCCTCATGGTGCGTTAGAGCATTGCGATCCCCCTTACCCTTTACGGCCCCCACGCTAAGAGCCGTGCGTCTAAATAAAGTACCGGAAGCATTGATCACTGTAGGGTGCATAGCGCTAAGGCGCGGCTTCGCCTTTTATGTCGCTTGCGAAACGCGAAGCAATGCACCAATAGGCAATATGGCAATAGGTATCTTATTTTCTTGCAAACCCCCCTTAGTCCCCCCTTGGCAAGGGGGGAGACCGGAATTGCTCTTGTCCTCCCCCTTGGAAAGGGGGAGGTAGAGGGGGTCAGGCCGGGAATTTGCATCAAGCAGTGACTTGTGTGTACACCGTAGCCACGCTAAGGGAGGTGCAATCTAATAAAGTACCGACCTAATTTCACGTTCCAGCGTGGGATTAGGTCAAGACGCTCCAATCGCTGATCGTAAATTGGCTCATTAATCCAAGATTTCTTGACTTACGAAGGCTCTAGACCGGGCACTCATGGCATCATGAGTAACAAGCAGCATGCAGGGCCGTTGGGCTCCCAGTGCCGATGTCAGGTCACACTCCAGAGACGGCTTCTCCCCAAGTTACGCCTGCTGCACCGGCCCAGGCTACACTCGCCCCATCCCCCTACAACCCAGTGGGGGATGTCTTTGAGCCCCGTCCAGGGCAGATGCTATCCCGACCCCTAGGGCCTACGGTGCCCTCCAGGGGATCGCAGCTCTGGGAAGAACGCCCCTGGACTTCTGGCTTTGAGCGCCGTGGAAGCACCGCCCCACGGGTCTCCCACGCTCGGGGTTTCGACATTGCCCACATCAGTATTTTTCCGAAAGCAGCCACCCCTGCACCTCCAGTGCAGCGGCAATGCGATGGCTGCGAGGCGGAGCAAGAGCAAGAGCAAACCCACGACTCGATTCAGGCCAAGATTGCCATTGGTGCCCCCAATGATCCCTATGAACAGGAAGCGGATCGGGTAGCAGCCCAAGTCATGGCCATGTCCGACCCCGCTCCAATACAGCGACTAGATACCGAGACCCCGGAGCCGGACCCAGACCAGATTCAGGCCAAGGCGATCGCCGTCACTATCACCCCGGTCCAAGCCAAGTTCCTGCAACGGGACGCTTTGCCCGATACGGAAGAGCCCGAAGAGGAAGAGCCGCTACAGGCCAAGCTTCTACAACGGGACGCCTTACTAGAAACCGAGGAGCCGATCCAAACCAAGTTCCTGCAACGGGATGCTTTTCTAGAGGATGAGGAACCCCTCCAAGCGAAGCGACTCCAGCGGGAGGCGTTCCCCCAAGACGAAGAACTTCTCCAGGCCAAACTGCTCCAGCGAGATAGCGCAGGCCCAGAAGAGGAGCCGGTGCAGTTCAAGGCTACGGTGCAGCGATCCGCCAAGGGGGGTTTCACAGCAAGCCATGATCTGGAAACTCGCCTCCAACGCAGCAAAGGCGGCGGCATCCCCCTGTCGGAGGATGTCCGCAGCTTCATGGAGCCCCGTTTTGGCGCGGATTTCAGCCAGGTGCGGGTGCATACGGGCACAGAGGCGGTGCAGATGAACAAAGAGGTGGGGGCGCAAGCCTTCACCCATGGCACTGGCCTCTATTTCAATGCTGGGAAATATGCCCCCGATGCCGATAGTGGTAAGCAGCTCCTGGCCCATGAACTTACCCACACGATCCAGCAAACCGGGAGCCAACTGCAACGGAAGCCTCACAAGCTCCAGTTCAAGGTTGCTGATGCCCCTGCCACGGAAAAGGCCGAATCCCAGCCTTCTCCCAACCAAAAGGACAAATCCTCCTCCCAGAAAGCTGAGCCTCAGTCTTCTCCCAACCAAAAGGACAAACCCTCCTCCCAGAAAGCGGAGCCTCAAGCCTCTTCCAACCAAAAGGACAAACCCTCCTCCCAGAAAGCGGAGCCTCAGTCCTCTCCCAACCAAGAGGACAAGTCTCCGTCTTCGCAAGCCTCCGAAGAGACAGCCCCGCAGCCGGAGGCAGCCCCGCCAGAACCCGCAGCCCCAGGGGCCACGGCAGCATCCCAGCCAGAGGAGAATCAACCAGAGGAAAATCCAGGGAATGTTGCCGCTGCTGCCCAAAACTCCGCTGCTACCGCTCCTGGAGCAGCAGCGGTCAGCGGATCGGCTGTCGGTGCTGCGGCCAGTGCGAGTGGCGCAGTAACACCAGCGGCTGAGGAAAATCCTGGTTTTCAAGCGGTGGTGGCAGATGTAGGCACTGTCGCAGAAGCAGAACAGGCCCACGAACCTGCCGAGGCCGAGGCAGAAGCCGCCCAAGCCGCAGCCCAGTCCCCTGACAATGAGGTGGAGAGCCAAGCCGAGGGGCAGCAGGTTGATGTCATGAATCAACAGCCCCCCGGCAGCTTCAACGCCGAAGCTTTTAAGGCGACGCTTTTAGCAAGAATTGCAGCGGTCATTCCTGAAACAGAAGAGGCTGCGGACAATTTTGGCAACAATAACGAACTGGACTCCGTTCGTAGCGGCGTATCGTCTCAGGTGGCAACAGAACAGGAGCAGGCGTCGGGCGCGATTCGTGAAGCCAGCGAAGCGGAGCCCAATACAAGCGGGATTGAACCTCGGGTAGAAACCCCGTTGGTTCCGGCGGAACCGGGAACCGCGATGACTGAGGTTGGGGCAGAGCGGGCGGCCCCAACGCCGCAACCGGAGGCGGTCGTCTCCGCACCGCTGGCGGCCAATGCCCAATCTGTTGATCAACAGATGGCGGAGGCCAATGTCACGGAGGAGCAACTGGCCAATTCCAATGAGCCGGAGTTTCAATCAGCCCTAACGGCTCGGGATGAGGTGCGAACCCATGCCGCTACGGCTCCAGTTGCCTACCGCCAGGAAGAACAAGGCGTTATTGAGCAAACTCAAACCGATGCCCAGGCGGAGAGCCAGCAGCAGTTGACGGCGATGCATGGCGATCGCGAAGCCATCCTTGGCCAGGTCGTGAACCAACAGACCGACACCCAAACCCAGGATGAGGCCGAGCGGGCAAAGGTCGCCAATGAGATCAATGGAATCTACGAGCAAACCAAAACCGATGTTGAGGCAACCCTAGACGGTCTAGAGGATGGCGTCACCAGCAAGTTTGATGTGGCGGCGGAAAAAGCCAAGCAAGCCTTTGAGAACCATGTCAAGCGCAAGATGGATGCTTGGAAGAAGGAGCGCTATGGCGAGTGGTATGACGTGAGTGGATATGGCACTCGCGCTTGGGATGCTTTGACTAGTCTTCCTCCAGAGGTTAACGAATTTTTTGTTGAGGGCAAACAGCTTTACATCGACCAGATGGATGTGGCTCTTACGGACATTGCCAACCTAGTCGCCGATACGCTGAATCAAGCCAAGGACCGCATTGCCGAGGGACGGCAGCAAATTCACGACTATGTAACCGGCCTGCCAGAATCACTCCAAGAGTTTGGCCGGGAAGCGGCGGAGAATATTCAAGCCCAGTTCGATGACCTAGAGGAGAGTGTCAACGATAAGCAAGAGGAGTTAATTGATTCCCTTGCCCAAAGCTACAGCGAGGGCATCCAGGCGGTGGATGCGCGCATCACCGAAATGCAGGCGGCCAACCGTGGGCTATGGGATAAGGCCAAGGATGCGGTCGGGGGAGCCCTCAATACAATTGCTGAACTCAAAAATATGCTCATGGGAGCATTAGCGGGTGCCGCTGGCTCCGTAAATAAAATCATCCAGGATCCCATCGGCTTCCTGGGTAACTTGATTGCTGGGGTAAAGCAGGGCTTCCAGAATTTCTCGGCCAAGATTGGAGAACACCTGCAAAATGGTCTGCTGGGCTGGCTGACGGGTGAGATCGCGGGGGCGGGCATCCAACTCCCCGACAAACTAGACCTCAAGGGCATCTTTACTTTGGTGATGCAGGTGCTGGGGCTGGTCTACAACATGATTCGCCAGAAGGTGGCGAAGCTGGTCGGTGAACCCGTCGTCGGCTTCCTAGAGAAGCATTTCGAGATGTTCATCATCTTGAAGAATGAGGGCATCGCGGGTCTCTGGCAGTACATTCAGGACAAGGTCGGCGATCTCCAGGAGACGGTGATCGGCGGTATCAAGGATTTTGTTAGCAACAGCGTCATCAAGGCGGGTATTACCTGGATTCTGAGCTTGCTGAACCCAGCCTCGGCCTTTGTCAAGGCATGTATGGCGATCGTCAATATCGTCAAGTTCTTAATCGAACGGGGCAGGCAGATTGCTGACCTCGTGGCGGCGGTGACGGGCTCAATTTCAGCCATGGCAGAGGGGGCAATGGGGGTTGCAGCGACTGCCATTGAAGGGGCATTGGGCAAGTCGGTGCCTGTGGTAATCAGCTTTATGGCCAGCCTGCTGGGGCTCGGTGGCATCAGCCAGAAAATTCAATCTATTATTGAGAAGGTACGAAAGCCGATCAACAAGGCGATCGGCTGGGTCATCAGCAAAGCGATCGCCTTTGCTAGGAAGCTTGGTTTTGGCAAGGATAAAGAGAAAAATACTGTAAACGAAGTAACTGATCCGGAAAAGAAACAAAAGATTCGTGGTGGTTTAACTGCTTTAGATCAAGAAGAGAAAAAGTATACTAAAGAAGGAAAAATTTCTAAGGAGGATGCGGAGAAGGCTGCTGCCAACGTTAAAGCAACTCATCCTGTATTTACATCAATCACAGTAGTTGATGGAGTAAACACTTGGGATTATGACTATATTGCTCTTGCTAGAGAAAAGGGAGGGAAAAAACAAGAAGAAGATCCAACTGCTCATCGGGGAAGATTACAGGTTCAGGGTGGAGGTTTAGAACTATCTTGGCCTTGGGCAAGACCTACGCCACCAAATGCTCAAGAGTCTATTGTCGGTCTTAATAGCTTAAAAAGCCAATTAAATAAGACGGAGCTAAAATTGAGAGACAAAGCTTTCGAGAAGGCTGAAGCATACATAAACAAATCATCCAAAGGTAACGGAGTAGATGCACCAGTCAGCTTAACTTTTCAGAATGATAACCTGCCAAAAAAAAATAAAGATGCTCGTGTTGATGTTGAGGTAAAAACAGGTAAGGCATTTGTAAAATAGGGATTATTTTTATGTCAGCCATCTTAGAACGCCTAGACAAACTAGAAGCTCTTGAACGAGATCGAAAGACCGATACAGAGGTGCTTAATTTAATGGAGGAAATTGGCTCTTCAATATCAGGTTTGCGAACGCTTGTAGTACGTTATGGTAGCTCTCAAAACCCAATAATGATACGTTCGCTCTCTTTTCTACTTTCAGTGGCAAGCTCTTCGCCAAACCCAGAAATTTCTTCGTTATTATTTTCTTTGGTTGAGCAGATCCACTGTAAAAATGATGAATCATCCCTAATTAACTGCTTAACAGCTATTCAGCGACAGCTTATTAATGAAATTTCGTGGAATTCTACTCAAAATCCTCCTCGATGTCTACACCCTTTTTTAATGCATTGCCTAAAACAATCCATACCAGTACAAAGTGGTGCTATTGCTGTTATTGCAAAAATGCATGAAAATAATCTTTTGGAAACTTTTAAGGCCGACCAAATTGCCTTAATACATTGTAAGCTGACAGAGCTATTAGCTCTACATGATGAACTTTTGGATATGGAGCTAGAAGGTTTACAAGAATTCTTGATGTACTCATGAACTAGATATAGCAAGATTCATGATTATGATAACAGCTATATTTAAGCTTAAAGGTTTACTGACTTCAAGATTGAGCGCTCACTTAATCTTTTTAGGAGAGTTCAGGATTCTTTTTCGACCTATATTAAAGCCTTTTTCTGTATTTGCTAAAAAGACTAGCTAGAAGAAAATATTCCTTTCATGACGCTATTTTGTATCCAATAGATGGTCCAGGAATAATCCAATTAGAGTCATACAAATATAATCTCTTGCTTGTATTTAAGAGAGATCCTGAAAATGCACGTAAGCAACTATCAGCTCAACAAAGCAAAGGAATTATTAGGATAGACGATGCTCAGGAAATTGAACAGCTAGCTAAGCAATTCGGATTTATTTAAGTGCCTTTTTTATCAAGTGAACCCTATATCTAGTGAGGTTTAGAGGCATGACACAGAGTATACAGATTTATCTTGAAAAAGTAGTTCCAGAAAAGGAATTCCTGGATTGTTTGTCAAAGTTATTGGGAATTGCAGTGGAAACGATTAACTATCCCAACGACGAGGCCAATGGCTTTGCAATGATTATGGACTATGATAACGGCTTGCCGCTTGGCATCACGGTTAATTGGTCAGATCACTTGAAATTGGATGTAAATCTTTTGGATATAGCCAAAAATATTGCTGCTAGATATGAAACCTGCGTTGTAGTTGAGCCTTTTGAAGGACAAGATCTTGGCCATTATCAAGACCATGATCCTTACCTTTGGAATGTCATCTTTCCCTCAGGAAAACTAGCACTATATAAGCAGTCAACCGTGGATGTATATGGTCTAGTGTTGACTGATCAGCTAGAGCAGATTGAATTGCCCGCTTAAATTATTTTGTCACTATTTTGTCACTACTTTATCTGTTAATTCATGATGAGAGGTGACCGTTCACATCTCCCCCTACCTTCAAACGAGGGATCAAGGGTTGTAGCGGTTTAGTCAGGAGGGGATTGAATCATTAAGGTTACGTTGACTGAGCGAAGTCATTCGCCTTGCGTCTCCCCGAGGGAGAAAGCCACAACCCACGCAAAATGTCCCCTAGCCCCTCTGGGGCGGCAAAGCCAACGACGCCGCTCAGGGGACACTTACCTGAAATCAGGCTAATTCTTAAGCAGGAATATCCGTAGGTCGGGTATTGAAAGACAATGACTCAGAAGCGAACATTGATGGATTCCCTAGCTGAGATTGAAGGCTGTACCCATTTTCAGGTGGGGCGTTCGATTACTCTATTTCGGAACGCTCAAGATTCTTGGGCAACGGATGTCAACGGTATTACTTGTGTCCGTAAGCAGGATCAGGTGATCGAGTGCCGCATGGACTTTCAAGCGACGCCAGACCTCTACCAGCAAATCGATCGCGAGGCGCTGTTTAACCTCAAGCCAGAACTGCGGGGGGCGATGGGTGGGGGAGCATTCTTGCCCGATGCAGATGTGGAGATCGTGGTGACGCTGAAGCCCGATTTTCTCGCGGAGTTGGCTCCCCATGCGGAGACGGCGGAGGCAGCGGCAAACTACTTATTGGCACTGAGCCAAACCACCCCAGAGCATCCGCTGCTCCAGACCGAAAACTGGCTGGCGCTGTCGGTGACCCAGCAGCAGGAAACGGGAGAGGTGGGTTTTACGACACTGTGGCACACCCTTAACCCTGCGGCTCTGGCCGCTGGCACTCTGAGTGAGGCTGATATCACCCCAGCCTTGACCCGCTTTTTTGCCGACTGGACAGAGGCGAACTTGGGCAGCGTGGTGGAGGATACAACCAGTCAACTGCTGGAGGAGTTGGGCAACGTTTTCACCGAGGCGGTGGATCGCGGCTTGGAGGACATTGCCGACGCTGTGACCCCAGAGCCGTTGCTGACCACCCTGATTCAGTTTTTCACTGAGGATGATTGGTCTTTTACCAAGCTGCAAGGGGAATCGGCTCTGCGCACAGCCTGCCAAGGGGAAAAGGGTCAATGGAATTGCTATGCCAAAGTCAGGGAAGCAGCTCAGCAGGTGGTGTTCTATTCTGTGTGCTCCCTCCAGGCTGCCCCAGAACAGCGCCTAGCCGTAGCGGAATTCATTACCCGCGCCAACTACGGCCTAATCATTGGCAACTTTGAGATGGACTGGAGTGATGGCGAGATTCGCTACAAGACCAGCATTGACGTGGAGGGGGACAGACTCACCCCTGCCCTGATCAAACGCCTCGTCTACGCCAACGTCATGATGATGGACACCTATTTCCCCGGCATCCAAGCCATACTTGAAACAGGTGTCGAACCAGAAGCCGCGATCGACCTTGTCGAACCCCCCGTGACGAATCCCGTATAATAGCAAGACTTCCGACCCTTGGCTCTTGGCTGCAAACATGACTCAAAGCCTTGCCATCTCCAAAACCATCCTCACCATGGCAGCACTACAGCAGCGATTCGGTGTAGTGCCGAGCCAAGATCCACAATTCTTCCTGGAATGGGCAAGCAATCTACCAGAATTAACTGCCGTAGAAACCGATACCCTTGATCAAGTTAAAGCCCGATTCGATCGCCACAGAAACCAAGGCTCTCTCGCTGAAGGCACCATTAATCAACTCTTGATTTCGCCGCTACTAACAATCGCTGGATTGTATGATGCGCCATTCTTCGTATCGACAGAACCCAGTCTGGAAATTGAACTAGAAGATCGCGATGAAATTTTGCGGGGACGCATCGATACGCTGATTATTCAGCAACAGTTTTGGGTTTTGGTCATCGAGTCGAAGTCCACCATTGCCTTCTCGATCGCCTTACCCCAAACCATGGCCTACATGATGGCAAACCCCAATCCCGATCGCCCTGTTTATGGGTTGGTCGCAAATGGGGACGAATTTATGTTTATCAAAATAGTCACCCAAGGCTTACCCCAGTATGACCTTTCCAACGTTTTCTCGTTACTGATTCCTCAACGTAACCAACTCTACGACATCCTGAAAATCCTCAAACAAATTCGCCTAATCATGCTGCAATCCTAACTAAACCTTGTCGATGTATTCGTAGCGGCATTCCTGAAGTGGTTCCCACTCCAATTAGGCTTCGGGGCTCATGTCCAACCCTTTCATGGGAACGCACCAGCTCGGAGATAGTGATCGCCGATGGAGCGATGGCGAGATTCGCTACAAGACCAGCATCGACGTGGAGGGGGACAGACTCACCCCTGCCCTGATCAAACGCCTCGTCTACGCCAACGTCATGATGATGGACACCTATCGCCCCGGCCTCCTCGCCGTGCTAGAGAGCACCACCACCCCTGAGGATGCTATTCACTGGGTCGAGACAGGAGAATCTACTGAGGGACGTGCAATTCAAGACAGCATCCCATCTCTGTGGTTGCCCGGTGGGCGGACAACCACAAGAGTTGCCCCTACGGACGGGAGTTGTTTTGCGCGGATCCTAACTAGTACACCTAGGCTGAAATAGGCTTGCTATTCTGTCGCACCAGCCCAACATTTTCCGGTCCCCTCTCCCCTTGGGAGACGGCTAGGGCTTCGGCGTGAGCTCAGCCGAACGGTGAGGGGCCGAGGTGTACCACGATAGAACGGTTAGGGTATTGACGCCGCAGAGTACTAGGCTGGCGACCGCGATACCCGCTGAAATCTCCCGATCTGGGTAGCTTTTGCCGAGAAATCGCGGCACAATGGTAACTATTGATAAGACTCAGGTTTACGGATGCAAGCGATTGATAAGGACTGGACTAAAACGGAGAAGAAAATTGCTCAGGTGGCATTTCAAAAAGCCTATGAGCAGGAAGTTAGTGCTTTAATGAAGGACGTAAAAGACAAGATCAATCATATTTCAGATTTAGAGGATCTCTGGCGCTTACACGACTACCTGAGTGCTCGTCGCCACGATATAGACGGCAAGTATGATTACCGTTATTCTGTCCTGATCTTTGTCTTTTCTCAGTTGGTGCGTGAGGGCTGGCTCAGTCTAGCAGATCTAGAGGGGCTAGAGCCTGCTAAGCAGAAAAAGGTCGCTGCTCTGGCTCGAATGTAGCGGTGACTCTATAGCGACTGGTGCTGATGCCAGTCGCTATAGGGGGCTTTGAGGATATAGCGATAGGGCATCGACTTCCCTCGGGTCAGCGTAGATTCTCGCTACCAGCGGGGTTCATGTTTGAGCTGAGTTGAATCCACCACTACCCCACCGGGGAAATACTCCGACTGTTCACTGAAGGGTTTAACCGTACAGCTCTTGGGAATGAAATAGGGCAGTTCTAGTCGGGCAATTTCCACCGCTAGCCAACCATTCAGATAGCCGCCCACCTGCTTGTAGACTCCAGTTGGCTTGACCTCTTGTACCCTGCCATTGATCAGTTCATAGCGCCCCTATTCTGGGTACCAGGCGATGAATTCATCAAATGTCGTGACCTGGGAAACAGCCTGAACCAGGGTGGTTTATCAGTCCCAAACTGCTCTAAGTTTAACTCGCTTAGAGATCTGGGAATTAATGGTTTACTCAGTGGCCAGGTTTTCTCTCTTCGGGAGACGCAACCTGAGAGTGTTCCATATAGACTGGGGCGGCATCTTGCCCTAGATTCAGAAGGGCTGTCTGCGGAGAACCACGGTTGTGGAAGGGACAAGAATGAAATCGGTATCTGAACAGTTCCAGGCGCTGCGCGATCGCGGTCAATGTGCCCTGATTCCCTTTATCACCGCTGGCGATCCCGACTTAGACACTACCATCGCTGCCCTCAAACTGCTGGATCAGCAGGGGGCAGACCTGATCGAGCTGGGGGTGCCCTACTCTGACCCCTTGGCAGATGGCCCGGTTATTCAGGCCGCCTCCACGCGGGCCTTGGGCCGGGGCGTCACCCTGGATGATGTGCTGACGGTGGTGCGGCAAGTGACGCCGGATATCCAGTCCCCCATCATTCTGTTTACCTACTACAACCCGATTCTGAATCGCGGCATTGAATCCTTTCTTCAGGAGGTGGCCGCTGCGGGGGTGCGGGGGTTGGTGGTCCCCGATTTGCCGCTGGAGGAGGTCAATCCCCTGCTGACGGCGGCCCAAGGGGCGGGGGTAGAGGTGATTTTGCTGGTGGCCCCCACCAGTCCCCCGGAGCGAATTCAGGCGATCGCGGCCCAGGCCCAGGGATTTATCTACCTCGTCAGTGTGACGGGGGTGACGGGGGTGCGGCGGGAAATCCAGAGCCGGGTTCAGGATTTACTCCAGGATTTACAGGCCAGTACTGACAAACCCGTTGCTGTGGGCTTCGGGGTTTCCCAACCGGAGCAGGCGGCCCAACTTCGCAGTTGGGGTGCGGATGGAGTGGTGGTGGGGAGTGCCTTTGTGCAACGGCTGGCGGAGGGCTCCCCCGAGGAGGGATTGAAGGCGCTCTCAACCTTTTGTGCCGAACTGAAGGCTGCCATTCAGTCATGACCCTACGGTTTTCCCGAGCCCACGGGATTAACGCAGCCATCTATATCCTGGCGACCCTGGGGGCCAACTATACGGCGACTTGGTTTTTACCCTTCCCCCTCTTTGGCCAGGTGGCGGTGGGGACGTTTATCTTTGGCATCACCTTTACCCAACGGGATCGCCTCCACAGTGCGGGGCGGGGCGGAGTTTACCTCACCATTGCCATAGCAGCTCTGGCTAATGTGGCAATGAGTGCTGTCCTGGACGTGCCCTTTCGCATTATCCTGGCCAGTTTTCTCGCCATCGTCTTGGCGGAAACGGCGGATACGGAAATTTATCAAAAGCTACTGCCCTACCCCTGGCTCGTGCGGGTGGCGGGGAGCAATGCGGTGTCCGTGCCTCTGGATACGCTGTTGTTCAGCCTTGTGGCCTTTGCGGGGGTGTTGCCTACCTGGGAGATTGTGTCCCTGCTCTTTGGCGAAACCATCACTAAGTACGCTATTGGCGCGATCGCGGCTCTGTGGAAAGAGGGCAAGTTTATCTGGCAGACCTCCTAATTTTCGATCCAATTGGGGGAGTGGATAGCAGGGAGGGAAGCTGGCCCGATAGGATGGGGATGGAAATTGTTCCCCAGGGATTCTTGCCATGACTGCCGCTTCAGTGCGCGATGTTCAGGTGCTGACCATAGCCGCCGATACTGAGGTGCTGCGATCGCGCAGTTGGGATCGCCTCCGCTTCGAGATTGAATACGCCCTAGAGCGGGGCACCACCGCTAACAGCTATCTGATTCGGGGCGATCGCATCGCCTTATTCGATCCCCCTGGAGCCTCCTTCACCGACGCCTTTTTGACTGCCTTGGCGGCACAGGTTGCCCCGGAGAATTTGGATTACATCGTGTTGGGCCACGTTAACCCCAACCGGGTGGAAACCCTTAAGGTGTTGCTAGACAAAGCTCCCCAAGCTACCCTCGTCTGCTCTAACCCGGCGGCAAAAGCCCTGGAAGACCTGCTGGGGGATCGGCCCTATGCCTCCCTCGTAATCAAAGGCAGCGACGACAGCCTAGATCTAGGCCAGGGCCATTGCCTCCGATTTCTGCCTGTACCCACGGCCCGGTGGCCCGGTGGTCTCTGGAGCTATGACGACTACACCCAGACCCTCTTTAGCGATAAATTCTTTGGCCTACATCGCTGCGAAGATGCCATCTATGACCTGAATCCCGCTGCGCTCCAGGAGGATCGCCGCTACTACTTTGATTGCCTGATGGCCCCCAGCGTGCGCCAAGTCAGCGTGGCTTTGGACCGCTTGGAGGGGTTGACGCCTCGGCTACTGGCTCCCGGCCATGGTCCCCTGGTCGCCCACAGTGTCCGGGAAACGGTGCAAGCCTACCGTACCTGGAGCCAACAGCAAACGGGGCAGGAGCTTTCTGTGACGTTGATCTACGCCTCTGCCTACGGCAACACGGCTACCCTGGCCCAAACCCTGGCTCGGGGAATCACGAAGGCCGGGGTGACGGTGGAGGCCATCAACGCCGAACAGGCTGACCCCGACGAGATCAAATCCGCGATCGCAAAATCAGCGGGCTTCCTAATCGGTTCCCCCACCCTGGGCGGCCATGCCCCCACCCAGATTCAAACCGCCCTAGGTATTGTCCTGTCTACCGCCTCCAAAACCCAGTTGGCGGGAGTCTTTGGATCCTTTGGCTGGAGTGGTGAAGCGATTGACCTGCTAGAGGGCAAGCTCAAGGACGCAGGCTATTCCCTAGCCTTTGACCCCATTCGGGTCAAATTCAAACCCACAGAAGTCACCCTGAAATATTGTGAAGAGGTGGGCACCGACTTTGCCCAAGCCCTGAAAAAGGTAAAGCGGGCCAAAGCTCCCCGCACCCCCGCCACATCGGTAGAGCAAGCCGTGGGACGCATCGTCGGTTCCCTCTGCGTGGTCACCACTCGCCACCAAGACCTCAGCAGCGCCATGTTGGCCTCCTGGGTCTCCCAAGCCACCTTTACCCCCCCTGGGTTTACCGTTGCCGTCGCCAAGGATCGGGCCATCGAGTCCCTGATGTACCCCGGCCACGCCTTTGTGCTGAATATTCTCCAGGAAGGTCAGCACCTAGGGTTGATGAAACACTTCCTCAAGCCCTTTGCCCCAGGGGAGGATCGCTTCGTGGGAGTGGATACAAAGATAGGGGAAAACGGTAGCCCCATCCTCAAAGATGCCATCGCCTATCTGGAATGTGAGGTGGCCAACCGCATGGAATGCGGCGATCATTGGGTCGTTTACGCCACGGTAACCACCGGGGAATTACTTCAGACTGAGGGCAAAACCGCCGTCCATTCCCGTAAAACCGGCACCCATTATTAAATCGGAATTAAACCGGCGTCAGTTGACCATCCACATCCGCCCCAACAGCCTGGGACAGGTCTGTTCGCTGTCCATAGGCCCCCTGCCAACGGCATCCCGTCAGATCCGCCCGATGAAGAATTGCCCCGGTCAAATCCGCATGTCGCAGGTCAGCCCCCCGTAGGTTGCTGCCCGTTAAGTCGGCGTAGCACAGGCGACTGTGGCTCAAGACCGCATTTTGCAACTGGGCTCCCCGCAGGTTAGCCAATCGTAGATCGGCCTGGGTGCAGCGACTACCCGACAGTTGCGCTGCCACAAGTTGACTGCGAATTAAAATGGCTCGGTCCAGACAAGCGGCCTCTAGGCAGGCGTGGGTCAGGTTGGCCCGCCACAGCATGGCCCCGGTCAAGTCCGCTTCCTGGAAGAGACCGTAGCTGAGGTTAGCCCCCGCTAAATCGGCTTGGACTAGCTGCACGCCCTGCAACTGGATACCCGGCAACCAGGCTTCACGAAGATCTACCTGGCCAAAATCCCGTCGTCCCTCCGCGTAACCCCGTAGGAGTTGGACCATTTCCATCTTGGTGTTCCCCACAATTCCAGCCCCATCCCCGACAAGTGTTGCGGCCCTCCAGGAATACAGGCGGCATAACGTTAGACAGCAAACGTTAAGTAATGTAACAACCTTTCAGGATGTCGGCAAGGGATTCGGGGCTAGAAGGGCGGCAATCTGCCTGCACCAGGGGGAGAAGTCCGCCCCCTGGGCTCTAGAGGCTCCTAGATTTCCCGCCTATAATTGGGGGTGAACCACCCACACCTCGGGCAGCGGGAGAACATCCATGGCGGCACCTTCAGGACAGAGGCAGTTAACGGTGTCCTACATCCTCTGGATTGCAGGATTTATGAGTCCTTTTGCGGGGCTACACCGCCTTTACAACGGCAAGATTGGTAGTGGATTGCTGTGGTTATGTACCTGGGGTCTTTTTGGTGTGGGTCAGTTTATAGATGTTTTCTTCGTACCGGGGATGGCGGAGGAACAGCAGTTCAAACTGCGGGCTAAATATGGCTACAGTCCCTTTGGCCCTTTAGATCCCCAGCCTCAACCTACCGTCACCGTTCCCGAGACCCCAGAACAGAAAATGGCCAAACTTCTCAGGGCCGCTGCCAAGCATGGGGGTCAGCTTTCCGTTACCAAGGCGGTGATGGAGACGGAGTTGGGTTTTGAAGAAACGGAAACACTCCTCAGGGATATGGTCAAAAGGGGCTACGTTGCCGTCAGCAATCATCCCAGTACTGGGGTGGTTGTGTATCACTTCGATGAACTGACGGTATAGGAAAAATCTAGCCCCTACCCCAGGCGAATCTCGCTGATGCTAGTGGCTCTGGAGACACAAATCTCCCCATCCTTAGTCCATGACTCCGGTGAAGACTTGCTCGGCGGGGCCGGTCATATACACTCGGTTCTCGGGGGCGGACCATTCAATCCGCAGGGGACCACCGGGAAGTTCCACTGTGGCAATGCGATCGCACCGCTCTGTCAACACCGCCGCCACCACTGCGGCACAGGCCCCCGTACCGCAGGCCAGGGTCGCTCCGGCCCCCCGTTCCCACACCCGCATTTTGAGATAGTCTCGCGCCATGACTTCGATAAATTCGGTATTGATGCGCTGGGGAAAGGCAATGTGGTGCTCAAATTTTGGCCCTAGGGTCGCTAAATCCAGGCTGGCAACATCCTCGACAAAGGTGATGCAGTGGGGGTTGCCCATGCTGACGGCGGTCACCACCCAGGGCTGTTGATCCACCCCCAAAGATTGGCTGATCACCCGCTGGTCTGGGGCTACCAGGGTGGTGGGAATTTCCCCTGCTAGCAACTGGGGTTCGCCCATATCTACCGTGACTTGGCCATCGGGTTGCAGGGTGGGGGTGATGGTACCCGCTAGGGTATGGATGGTATAGGCTTTGGGGGGTGCAGCGGGCTGGCCGTCTGCCGTTTCTAGGGTGGCGATGAATTTAGCTAGACAGCGAATGCCGTTGCCGCACATCTCTGGCTCGGAACCATCGGAGTTGAAAATCCGCATGGTGTAGTCTGTGCCCTGCTGCCCCGGCAACACAAAGATGACGCCGTCAGCACCGATGCCAAAGTTGCGATCGCACCATTTCACCGCCTGTTCTGGGGTCAGGCAGGGTGCTGACTGGTGGCGATTATCCACCAACACAAAGTCATTTCCTAAGCCGTGGTACTTGCTAAAGGCGATGGCCATGGTCTTCATCCTGCGCATAATGCGCATAAATGGGGCGCTTTAATCGCCCCCAAACCGTCCCTATCCTAGAACTTTCCTGGGGCTTCCGGTTCAACCTGGGGGAAACCGGGTAAGTTAAAACCAATGTGTTTTACGGGCTGCTCGACGGGGCAGCACTTGCCATGAGCTTAGAACTGGATACGGGCCTACCAAGTACAAAGCTGATGCAGGGGTTTCTGCGGGATAAGCAGACCCTCGAAATCAAGCTCACCACCGGAGATACCTTTAACGGGACGCTTCGCTGGCAGGATCCAGATTGTGTCTGTATCGAAGCAGAGGGGCAATCTGTGGTGCTCTGGCGCACTGCGATCGCCTACGTTAAAGCTGTCTGATGGAGTCTGACCCCCACCGCCACCGGCCATGAACGATTTCCTGAACTGCCATAGTCAGCAACCGGCCCCCATGGGCCATCGCACCCTGACGCCTAAACTCCGGCTTTTACGACGACCTTCCCGATGGCGATCAGGACTGTTGCTGCTACTGGCGGGGATTACCACCCTGCTGGTGTTCCTGAGTCAAGGCCCCGCCCTAGCCTACGAAGTGACCATTGATCCGGCGGGGCCAAGTCAGGGAGACACGGTCTCGATTCTCGTGACGGGGCGCACGGGAGCCGCTGAGCCCCCCACCATTACCGTCAACGGCGAGACCTACCCCACCTTTGCCCTGGGCGGCGATCGCTATCGCGCCTTTGTCCCCACTAGTCCGCTCCAACCCTCGGGGCGCTATGTGGTCAGGGTGACTGGCCCTGAGGACACGCGCAACCCCGCTTTCTGGCTCAGCCGTCGGAACTTTCGCATCCAGCGGATTACCCTGCCCGCCAGTAGCAGAAATCTGGGCACCGATCATGAATTTAACCGAGTGGATGCCTTCAAAGCCCTGATCACGCCTGAACAGCATTGGAATGGGGCTTTTCTTCGGCCTAGCCAAGGGCGAGTCAGTTCCGAGTATGGGGTGCGCCGCTACTACAATGGCGTCTTTGCTGAAAACTATTACCATCGGGGCATAGACTATGCCGCCCCCACGGGTACCCCCGTTATTGCTCCTGCAGCCGGTCGGGTAGCCCTCGTGGGGCGTGTAGCAGATGGCTTTGAACTCCATGGCAACACCATTGGCGTTGACCACGGCCAAGGGGTTGCTAGTATTTTCATCCATCTCAACAGCATTGCGGTACAGGAGGGAGATTTTGTCCAGCCCGGACAGACTATCGGTACCATTGGCAACACTGGGGCTTCCACTGGGCCACACCTGCATTGGGGGCTCTATGTAAATGGGGTGGCGGTTGATCCGGGTCCGTGGCTAAACCGTCGAATGGATTAGGCAGTTGAGCCCTATCCAGACCTGGGGCAGGAATTTAGCTAGAACACCCTAAAGTTATGGATCACCATGTCAGCTTTGGGTAGGTCAGGGGCACAATAGGCGCAGCAAAACGAAGATGGGTTCCTGATTCTTACCCGGCTTCTGACCACATCTGCGCTGATATGACAACGGAGCATGGGGACATCACAAAATTATGACTATTGAGAAAATTGTGGAGCAGGCGCTCCAAGACGGTTACTTGACCCCCGCCATGGAAGCGGAGGTGGGGCGAATCTGTGACACCGCTTCTGAACTCTCCATTGAAGAGTACATGGCCCTCGATCGCCTGATGGGTGCCCTACTCACGGGAGAGGTTGTGGCGGTTCCCCGCAAGCAGTTCATCAACGTGATGGAGGAGCTGGTGCTAACGGAGGCCATCTCGCGGGTAGCGGAAATCGAAGCTAGCACCGACAATACTCTAGATTTGGGAGATATTGCGGCCTACGCTCTCAACCGGCTACCGCCTCTCTATGCCACCACGGAGGAGGGTGCCAATTATCAACGGGATAAGGCGCGGGCTGAATTGGCGGTCCTGATTTCTGACCAAGTGAAGGATGCTATTGCCTGCAATATGAACCAGCCGGAGTTTTATCCCGAGCGTCAAACTATTCGCAAGGGTGACGATGTCTTGGGCCAGGTCAGCAGCCTGCTGAAGGATCATGCTTTCAAGTTTGAGCCCAAGTTAGAGCCCAAGTAGTTCAGGTTTCTCGTTTCCAGGAAACGGTTTCTGCCTGTCTCCACTCTCAGTTTGTCCGTAACGCTCTCTAGCAACTCCCTCGGTTAAGGTCGGCTCTGCCGACCTTTTTTTTGGGTTTCTGCTGGGGGTTTTATTGCGGGCGCACGGAGATGGGGGTGCCGATGCTCAGGTATGCAAACAGGGTCTGAATATCGCGATCGCGCATTCGCACACAGCCATGGGACACGGCCTCTCCGACTAATTCCTCTGCATAGGTGCCATGGATGCCGACTCGAAAATTATTGGGGGCAAAGGCGAAGCCCACCCAACGGGAGCCTAGGGGATTGTCTGGGCCGGGGCTGACGGCTTCTCCGGTGATAGGATGCTGCCACACCGGATCTTCCCGTAGATCGAGCACGGTAAAGTGACCGATGGGGGTTTCCCACTCATCTTTACCAATGGCGACGGGGAAGGTATGGATGCGGGTCTCCCCTTCGTAGAGTTCCAGTTCCCGGCGATCGAGGCGAATCACTACGCGGGTCCGGCTCACTCTGGCCGCTACGGGGGAGCGCTCTAGGATGAATTCCAGGCGATGTATCGAAGAGGGCTGCCACAGGATTTGTGAGGGTTGCGATCGCAGATTGCTCCACTGCCCCGACAGCAACACTGCCGACGCTCCAAAACAGAGCGCCATAGCACAGCGACGAAGCGGTGATTGGGTCAGCATGGTCCTAGAATCTCGGTATAGCGGTTGCCAGTCTGGTTACGACCAGACTGCGATCCTGCGATCCAATTTACTTTGCCCCTAAGCATCAGAGGGGTGCCGGGTATCGTGGGCACATTGGCCGAAGCTATCTTCACTTCTCAGGATAACCGTTTCTAGTTCGGCATCACTCCCATGAATTGTTCTCCCTTTTAAATTCTGTAGGGCTGTACCCTTCCCGTAAAGTATTTTGAATTTCTTTGACGGAGCAAGCCTCTCTAGCCAACTCTGCTAATTTCCGTTTATCATTACTAATTTTCTCCTGCTAGCTTCAAAGCAGTTAGGCGTTAAGGACATCTTGCTCAAGTTCTTCAGGGGTAAGTGCAAACGGGGAAACCTGGTATCGGCCTAGTAATGTGAGGAATTCAACCCGTGACACTTGAGCTAATTGAGCAGCTCTTCCTGAAGACAGTTTCCCTAATTCAAACAACTTGACGGCTGCCAATATTGATAGCTCCCGCGACGATGATATTTCTCTGGACTGCCAAAGAAAACGCTTGATGAAGAATTGGTTGTGTTAAATATACAACCTGAAACACTCCACCTAGATAGACAGTTTCGATCAATGCCTTAGCTTCTTCAGCGGTTAGCGGCTTATTTTTCATGGCTATGGGGTTGGTCAGAATTCGGTAAAGCTCGAATAAATTTTGTTCAGCTATCACGCCACTAAACTCTCTGGCAAATATCGCTGACAATAATGCAGCAGAGGTATCATGGTGCTGTGATGAAGCATCATGGGCATACACCAACACGTTGGTGTCAAGAAAGAGACGAGTCTGTGTCATAAATATGCTCTCGCTCTAAATAGTCATCTTTGATGCCGAGGTCGAAGACTGGAAAGGGATAAGCTTCTCTGCGAATGGGCACGATCGCCACTTCAATCTCGTCCCCGTCTTGAAAGCCTTCTGGCAAGGGCTCTATGAGAATGATTGTTTTGTCTTTAATAATGCCTTTCATAAACTTGATTCCTCTTTGAATTCTGTAGGGCTATGCCCTTCCCGTAGGGTATTTTGCATTTCTAATTTCTCTAGCTGCTTCTGTATCCATTGTCACAATTTTTTGTCGGAGTCATTGATGGCAAGATCGCAAACTCCTTACTCATTTTGCAGCCAGTTTTGGATGGACAATTCTGAAATTCGTTCAAAGTGGTTTAAATTATTTGTCACGACTGGAAGACCATTCACCAAAGCAGTGGATGCAATCAAGATATCGGCATCTCCAATTAAGTTTCCACGTTGTTTAAGGAATGCATAAATATCTGATGCTTTGATGATCATTTCATCTGTCAGCGGTAAAACAATATTTGCGTCACAGAAGCGCTCAAAGGCCGTCAATTGTTTTGTCGCGTTCTTAGCCTTTAACCCTCTCAGGATTTCGTATCGAGTAATGATGGAAAAGGTGAACTGTCTTTGAGTTGACAAATAAGTTTGAGCTTTGGGAATCACGACAGGATCTCTACGGAGAATGGCAGAGAGAATATCCGTATCTAGAAGTACAGGTATTCCGGTCATGATTCAGTCTCTTCTTCAAAGAAATTCCTGCGATCAAGTGCGATTTGCTCAATCTCATCAATTTCGTCATCGGAAAGCCCTGCATAGACTTCAGCCGCTAACTGAAGCATCTTATCGGGTGGAATTTCTGCTTTTGTGTGAATGATGAGTTGAACTGCTTGGCCTTCTGAAAACTCCAGAGTTTTCAAAGGTCTAAAAACACCATTCTCATAAATTGCTTCGATAACTTGCTCCATCTATGCATCCTCCTCGCTTTTTGATTCTGTAGAGCTGCGGCCTGCCAATAGGGCATTTTGAATTTCTAAGTGCTCTAACTGATCCTGTGCCCATTGCCGCAGTTGTTCGTCGGGGTCATGGGTAGCTTTGTCGCGCAGCAGATCAAGGGTTTGGGGTTGGTGACGATGGTGGGTGATCAGTACTTTGAGGGCAATCTGACGAGGATTGTCTTGCCAGCTTTCCTTACGCTCAAAGGGATCGTTCAGGGTAACGCTGTGAAAACACTCAAACAACTCCGGGACAGCACCCCAGCCCTGCGCTAACTCCTTCACTGCCGTACGGCGAACATATTCATTCTCATCTCTTTGGGCACGGCTTTTGAGCCAAGGCAGGGTGTCGGGGTCGTCTTTCCAACCCTGTGCTAATTCCTTCACTGCCGTACTGCGTACATTTAAGTCCTCATCGGTTTGGGCACAGTTTTTGAGGATGGGCAAGGTATCAGGGTCGTCTTTCCAGCCTCGCGCTAACTCACTCACAGCCGTACTGCGGACAGCCCAATGCTCATCGCTTTGGGCATAGCTTTTGAGCCAAGGTAAGGTGTCGGGGTCGTCTTTCCAGCCTCGCGCTAACTCACTCATAGCCGTACTGCGGGCATTCCAATGCTTGTCGCTTTGGGCGCGGGTTTTGAGCATGGGAAAGGTGTCGGGGTCATCTTTCCAGCCTCGCGCTAACTCACTCATAGCCGTACTGCGGACAGCCCAATGCTCATCGCTTTGGGCATAGCTTTTGAGCCAAGGTAAGGTGTCGGGGTCGTCTTTCCAGCCCCGCGCTAACTCCCTCACAGCCGCACGCCGGACATTCCAATGCTTGTCGGTTTGGGCGCGACTTTTGAGCCAAGGCAAGGTGTCGAAGTCGTCTTTCCAGCCCCGTGCTAACTCCCTCACCGCTGCACTGCGGACAGATTCATTCTCATCGCTTTGGGCAAGGCTTTTGAGCCAAGGTAAGGTGTCGGGGTCGTCTTTCCAGCCCTGCGCTAACTCACTCACAGCCGTACTGCGGACAGCCCAATTCTCATCATTTTGGGCAAGGCTTTTGAGCCAGGGCAAGGTGTCGGGGTGGTCTTTCCAGCCCTGCGCTAACTCACTCACTGCCGCACGGCGGACATCCGAGTCCTTATCGGTTTGGGCGCGGGTTTTGAGGATGGGCAAGGTGTCGGGGTCGTCTTTCCAGCCCTGCGCTAACTCACTCACAGCCGTAACGCGGACAGCCCAATTCTTATCGGTTTGGGCGCAGGTTTTGAGCCAGATGAGGGTTTGGGGTTGCCCAGCCTTGAGGGTGGCGATCGCTCCCACTGCTGCTACTGGGACAGAAGAATAAGAGGCAGTCGAAAAAACCACGCATCGCTCTAGCCATGGGGGCAGTGGGGGATGATCGGGCCAGTGAGCCACGATTGCCCCCACCATGGCCTCTGCGGCCTCCAGGGTGAAGTTGTAAGGATATTCCTGCTCGACCTCAGTTTGTAACTGCTGCAATAGGTCAGTATCCAGGGCGGTAAGGGTGGCACGATCGCGCACCTCCCCTAAACAATCTGCCGCCAGGAGCAAATTCAGCAGCCCGGACTTTTCCAGGAGATCGGAATCCTCATCCAAATGCTCGGCCCGGTTGATTGTCTGCGCCATCACCCACTGAATTAAGCCCTCTGCAAACTCTGGGTCTACCATGCCCGTCACCAGCCGCAGCACCTCATGCCAGGTGGCATCCTGCCAGTGGGGGGCAAAGACCTGATCCCGTAATTGCTCGAAGGTCAACCCTCCTTCGGCTCCCCGCTTATCAAACCGCTCCTTGATTTCAGCGGCGCAGAAATACTCCAAAAATGTGCGGTGGACAAAGGCGTAGGCATCATCCCCCAGGTAGCAGAGGATAAAATTCCGCTCCCGTAGTTGGTCAATGATCAGGGTGGCAATGCTGGGGGCGTTGGGGGCTTCCTTGATGGTTTTCAGGTAGTCCGTCAGGCAGTCCAGCAAGTCCTGGTGGCGAATAAAGTTTCCCGCTAGCCCCTTGGGGCTGGTTTGCATCCGCGCTGCCACCCGTCGCAGCATCCGCTGCTTGTCGCGGTGGTCTAGCTCAATGGGGTATTTCTCCAGGCGGGCATCCTTCAGCAGCTTTTCCTCCACATCCCACTGGTACAGCAACACCTCCGAGGCTTTTTCATAGAGCCGGGTACGATCCCTGGGTAGCTCCTCCCCCCGGTTCAAAATTGCCATCAGGGTCAACAGCAGCGGGTTTCCCGCCAGCTCTCGAATCGCTTTAGAGCGGGTAATGGCGGCGTTCAATCGTTCCCGTTTTCGTTGCCGCTCGGCCTCGTCGCGGTAGGTGAGGTCGTGCCACCGCTGCAAAAAGTCCGCGATCTGCGCCTCCTCCAGGTCTTGCAGCATAAAGTGGTGGAATCCCGCCTCCCGCAGGGCTTCCGCCCGGTAGCCAATGATGCGAGAGGTGACCACCACCGGCACTTGGGGGTACCGCTGGGTGAAGTTGTGGATCTGGGTCAGCACCGTGCCCCGCTGCTGGCGATCCACCACTTCATCCAACCCATCCAGCATCACCAGCGCTTTGCCCTGGGTCAGCCAGTCCTCTAGCTGATGCTGATCCAGGTGGTTGACCCAATTGCTGCCCCGGTGAACAAAGTCAATAAAGTCCTGGCATTCGCCCTTTTCCCGGCTCTGGCTGTAGCCCCGCAGCTCAATCAACAGAGGAATTTGTGCCTCGGTGCCCTGCCGCGCCCACTGCACCGCCAGATACCGCAGCAGCGTCGATTTCCCCGACCCCGGATCCCCCAGGATCACCAGGTAGGGATGGCGGGGCTGCACCGGGACGAGGTCTGCCGTTGCCCCCACAATCGCCAAAACAGACTCCGGTACCGCTTGGCGATAGAAGTCCCGACGGCGTTCAACTTCCGCTTCCGCTAGGTCATCCAGCATTCCCGCCTGCTGGTAGCGCCGCAAATGCTCCTTGGGAATTTCATAGGCTTGGGGCAGGTACTCTTGGCATTCCCGCGCCTCCTGGGCCACAAACACATCCCAGAGGGATAGGCTGCGGTAGTTGGTGCCCTCCCGCTCGTACTGGCTGCTGCCCAGGCTCTCCAGCTTCAGCGCCCCATACTGTTCCAGAATGGCGTTGCGATAGCGGGTGAGGTCAAAGCCCACCGTTCGCCCAGCCAGTTGCTTCAGACTCTCGGTTTGACGCTTCTGGAGCTGAATATTCAGCACCTCGCGCAGATCGGCATCCGCTTCAATGATGCCGACAACGGCCTCCTGGTATTTCTGGGTGATGCGCCGCCACCGAAAATCCTCAACGGGAAACCCCCACTGAGGATTGAGGTAGGTTTCTTCCCAAATCTGCTTGAGGCGGGCAGCGTCTACGGTGGCGTTGCCGTCAACAAACGCCTGCCCCAGGAGAGGCCGGACGTTGACATCTTTAACAAACTGTTTTGCCGCATCCCGATAAAAGTGATTGATGCTGGTGTCAGGAACTTCGTTGTCCTTCAGTTCTTGAATAAACCGCTGGAGAAAAAAGCCGATCGCCTCCGCCATCGGCTGCTTCAGGGTCGATGCCTTGAGTCGGGCCACGCCGCTGGTGAGACAGCCCTTGAAGAAATCCTCGACATAGCTTTCTAGCGCCGCCGTGGTGAAGCCCAGCACCTGGGTTAAGACCACTTTGCCCAGCTCAATACCCGCCGGGATAGCCCACAATTCCATCATGGCGACAGTTCAGGTAAGACGAAACGCCTCTTTCCACTATGGCACTCCTCCCAGAGGGCTAGGGGACTCGCAGGCGTTGTGAATTCCTCCCTGGGCACAAATATGGGCAAGCTGGGCCGCATCAATGTTGCGGGCCACATTGAAATCCACCCCCGCAAAGCGATCGCCCTGCTTTAGGTCCGGCACAGGGGTGACAAAACCATCGGTCACAATCGGGCTCTCGTGAGACAGAATGGCTCCCGCCAAATTGGTCCCCGCTAGATTGGCTCCCCGCAGTTGCACTTCCCGCAAATCTGCCCCCTGAAGACTCGCAGCCTGTAAGTTCGCCCCCTGAAGATTGGCCCCCACCAAACTAGCCCCTGTCAGATCGGCTCCCTGCAAATTGGCGTGACTCAAATTAGCGGCGATAAGCCTTGCATCCTGAGCCTCAATAGCCTGGAGATCGGCCTCAGAAAAATTAGCCCCATCGGCAATGACCTGACGCATCCGGGCTTCCCGCAGCTTGGCCTGGGGCAGTTGGGCCGTCGTCAAGTCAGCCGCAATCAGGCGAGCCTGGGTCAGGGTAGCCCGCTCCAGATGGGCTTGAATCAGATTTGCCCGCTCCAGGTTGACCCCCTTTAGATTTGCCAGAGTTAACTGGGCCTGGGGCAGCTTGGCCCGGAGCAAACTGGCCCCCGATAACTGCACCAGGGTCAGATCTGCGCCACTCAGGTCGGCATCCGTCAGGTCTGCGCCACTCAGATCCGCAATCCAGTCGTCATAGGTATCGGTGTGGTGGTCGGGGCCGGGGGCAAAGAATTTGGCCCCCTGAAGTTGTGCCCGATTCATCACTGTGCCCCGCCAGCGCATTCCTGCCAGCGCTTGTTGGGGTAATGTCAGGGCAAAGTTGCCCTGATCGGCGACGAGGTACCCCAGATTCAACCCACTGAGGTCAAATTCAGGGGCGCGATCCCCCGCTAAGGCAATCAACTGCGCCAGAATGCGGTTTACCGCCCGCAGCCGGATCGCCAAGGATCGCCGCAACGCCGGATCGGACTGCACCGTCAGATCGCGGCTGAGACTTTGATTTAGGCGCTTGAGGGCAGGCAAAGCTGCTGGACCTCGATGCACCACCGCTTGTTGCAGCGTGTCGAGCCATAACGGATCCTCCGCCTGGGCAATTAGATCCACCAATAAGGGCGTGACTCGATGATCTGCCACAGTACCTAAGGCCAACACCGCCGCCCGTCGGGATTCCCCGTTGCTCTCTGGACTCGTCAGCGTGGTGACCAGATCGGTAAATAGGGTTTGGTGTGCAGACCTAGCGCTGTGGTTTTGCCACAGGGAATAACCGCTGATGCCGACTAGACAGCCCCCGATCAAGATCCAAGCTAGGGGTAGGCGGGGCCGCTCTTGCCAGTTCTCTCGCCGAGGACTCATGACCCTGGAGGTCAACCCCCCCGTGTGCTCAGTCCAGATCAAGGCTCCAGACAGATCGGGAGACCCCAAATCCCCCAAATCCTTTGTCTCTCTCCAACGGGCAGCAAGGCGCACCATCGCTCCGGTTTCACAATCCACAATGCAGGTGCCTGCTAGCCAGTCATGCCAGGAGCGTCGGGGCCGATTTCCCAACCCGGTCAGACTCTCGCCCACCAGTATCAAAGCCCCTAGCCCGGAGAAAATCAGTAGACTGGGAAACCCGCCACTCACACGCCAAAGACCGTAGGCCACCAATAGTGGCCCTCCCCAGCGACCCAGACCCTCCCGCAGGAGGATTCGCCGCCACCCCGGCACCTGTCCATCTAGGGCCACGATCTGGAGTCCCAGCCAGCGCTTGGGGCCGCTGCTACCCCGGCGGCTGATGCCGTATAGGTGGGCTCCAATCAAGATCAGGGGCAGTCCTACGGCCCCTGACCACAGCACCTGGGTCAGGGGGGGGGCGGACTGGGGGAGCAATCGCTGGGGGAGTCCCAAAAGTCGGGCGGTGTGGGTTTGCGCTACCCGCAGGGCAGGGCTGAGGGGGGGCTGGGGTTCCTCGGCACTGCGCTGATTTACAGACCCCCCTAGGGCCAAGGGCACGCCAATGCTGGCAGCTAGGATCGCTGCCTCTAAACTCCACGCAAGCCACCGTCGCCCCACCGTGGGTACGCGGTGGGCAAAGGGTCGGGGGGAGGTTTTGGCCTCTGAACTCGGCGCTGAACTTGTAGACGCGGAAGCGGATCGGAAGAATCGCAGCATGGCACAGTTTGGGTGCTGTAGCCCCTGTTGTACCATTGCACTGGGAATTTGCGGGCAGATGTGACAGGACGTATTCCCGATCTGGGGAAATTGAAGGGGGTACTTCATTCACTGCAACACTCGCTGCAATACTTACTGCAATCCTGAATCCTGGTCTCGTTTATGGCTGATTGGGGGTACCCAGGAGAGTCGCCAGATTGTCGCTGAGGTGCTCCAGCGGGGGACCGATGGCATCCCGCCGCTCTTGGTGACGGTGACGACGCCAACTGCGATCGCACTTTATCCCGACCATCCTGGTATTCAGGTCTGGGTGGGGCAGGTTACTCCAGCGGTGGCGACCACCTTTATCCAGGACCACAGTATTGGGGCCATTCTGGATGCCTCCCATCCCTTTGCCACGGAAATTTCCCAACGGGCCATTGATTTGGCTCAGCAGCACCACCTACCCTATTTGCGCTACGAACGTCCGGCAACGACGATGGGGGAACCTTGGCGCGATCGCTGCGATCGCGAGGGCTTAGTTCTGCTCCACCGCTGGGCCGATCTATTCCAGCCCCAGTATTTGACACCCTGCGATCGCACCCTATTAACAGTCGGCACCCGTCAGCTTGCCGCCTTTGCCCCCTGGCACAACCAAACCACCCTTTTTGCGCGGGTTCTGCCCCAACCCCAGGCATTAGAGGCAGCACTGGCAGCCGGCTTTTTACCTCAGCGATTGGTGGCCCTGCGGCCTCCGGTAAGTCCTGAATTAGAAACAGCCCTATGGCAGCAGTGGCAAATTACCCAGGTGGTGACCAAAGCCTCCGGCACAGCGGGGGGGGAGGCGCAAAAACGAGACCTAGCCGCCCGCCTGGGGCTGCGGTTGCTAGTGTTGGCGCGCCCCCCAGTGCAGTATCCAGCCCAAACCCAGACCCTTGAGGCCGCAGGGACATTTGTCTTGACCATGGGGCATCTGGATGCAACCAAAGGCACCATGGTTCGTTAAGATAACGCCGGAGCAAAGAATAATACCGAATCCGAATTGGATATCTCTGCTTCTAAGCAGAAATTTCTGCCGCCAAAGTCCTGTAAACCCTGGATTTTTCAGGATTTGCGATCGCCGCGATCGCTTTTCTCCGAGAATGCTATGCTTATTCTCCAAAGTTGGCCCCTAGGGTGAGACCGCCTACCGTCATCCAGATTTCACCGTAGTAACGCCATCTTTAATTTAATTCCATCCTTAGAGAGACCCCCCGCCCCCTAAGATCGCCTATCGTGGCCTGTGCTTGACGACCTATCCTGTGCTGCTGACTCCTCCATGACCACTGTGCCCATGCCATCTGGTCCCTCTGATGCAACTGGTCAAGACCCACGACCAGAGGCTACCCCTGCCTTTGCCCTACGGGAACTGGTGGCGCGTCTTCAGCGCGAACAATATAAAATTCAAGACCTCCTGAGTTCCCTAGGCTTTGCCCTCCGGAGTCTAAATAATCTCAATCAGTTCCTGGAACTGATTCCCATGATTGCCAGCCGGGTCACCGATGCCACTGGCGGAGCCCTCGTATTGTTTCGCCCCGATGGTCAGGTGCGGCTAGAGCGAATGCACTGCCAGAGCAACCAGCATTGCCAAGATGTCAAAATGGCTCTAGAAGCTGCCACCCGCCAAGTGACCGCTTCCTTTGCCTCTGCGTCCGCCGACAGCACCGTGACCGTGGCCCGCAGTGCCATGACTTCCCTCGACCGCTATGTGCATCGGTATTTGGGGGCAGACTTCCAGATCTTTGGCACCCCCATCATCGTGCGAAATGGAGAACGGGGGCGGCTCTACGTCTTTAGCCGCGATGCCGACTATAGCTGGAGCGAGACCCGCCAAAAACTGGTGCGATTGGTGGCAGACCAAACCTCCGTCGCCATTGAAAACGAAGAGCTAACGGTGGCCCTGCGCCAAAAGGAACGCCTGGGACGGGAATTGGAAATTGGGGCGGAAATTCAACTCCAACTCCTACCGCGCCAGTTTCCTGCCATTGAGGGTATTGATCTGGCGGCGCGTTGCCACACCGCGAATAAGGTCGGGGGAGACTACTACGACTTCATCCCCACCACCTACGGCCAGTTGCGCCAACCCAAGACCCAACAATCCGCCCTAGCCCCCTGGAGTTTTGCCATTGGCGACGTGATGGGCAAGGGGGTGCCCGCTGGGCTGATCATGACCATGGTGCGGGGAATGCTGCGGGCGGAGGTGCTTCACGGCCATGCCCCCGCCCAGATATTGCAGCACCTCAACCACGTAATGCACACCGACTTGGAAAACTCCAGTCGGTTTGTCACGCTGTTTTACGGCGAGTACGACCCTCAATCCCGGCAGTTGGCCTACAGCAATGCCGCCCACAACCCCCCCTTTCTGTGGCAGGCCGCCACCAATACTGTCACCCGTCTGGATACGGTGGGGATGTTGCTAGGGCTGGATATGGAAACCCACTACTACGAGGAGCGGGTCCAGCTTCAGCCAGGGGATACGGTCATTTACTACACCGATGGCTTTACTGATGCCGCCAATGCCAAGGGAGAACGCTTTGATGAGGACAACCTGATCAATGCCCTCCAGTGGGCTTGCCGCAACCGCCATTCTGCCCAAGAGATTCTGGATTACTTATTTGATCTGCTGAAAAAGTTCCTCGGTAGCGATCGCACTGCCGAAGATGATGTCACCCTGGTGGTGATGCGGGTCAAGCCTGAACTCCAGCTCCGGCTGTTTCAGGAATAGGCTTCCCTGTGATGGAGGTTCTGCTGCCTGTGGCGAAGTCTAGCTTGCAGCAGAGGGGACGAGGCAATATCGACGGATAGCAAATAGTAATCCTATTTGATTGCTGAAGACCTTCTTGTTTTCGATTTCATAATGATTCCGCATTACTACTGAATTTATCGGTGTCAGAGTTTATCTGTTGCATAAAGCTACACCGCACTATCGATAAAGATTAAGTGAAGGTACGGACAAATTCTTGCTCACCTCAATCCCTAGGCTCTAGTTTAGCTGAATAAGAACTGCGGCTAAATACTCAAAATAGTCTGTAGGTTCTTTGAGCAATAGGGTGCTTGAGGACATAAGATGGCTGAACTGATTGGCCAAACGCAACAGCTATCAGAATCAGAGCAGCACTGGTCATCGCCAGAATGGGAGCAAACCAACCCCAAGTGCTCCATAAGTAGCTGTATTCATAGAACCTTCGAGATCCAAGCCCAGAAAACACCTGATGCGATCGCGGTTATTCTACCCGCTAAAAATTCGCCGTCGCCCCACACCCTAACGTATCAAGAATTAAATCTTCGCAGTAGTAAATTAGCCTGTGATCTGCAATCTCTGGGTATTAAGCCTGGGGATTTTGTTGCGTTTTGTTTAGACCGTTCCCTAGAGATGATCGTCGCAGTTCTAGGGATTCTGAAAGCTGGCGGAGTATATGTGCCTCTGGACCCCGCCTATCCCCAGGATCGGCTGGCCTTCATGCTGGCAGATGTGCAGGCTCCGGTCATTCTCACCCAGGCATCCCTTGCCGCTAGGCTACCTGCCAGTGCTGCTACGGTGATGTACCTAGAGGCGGGTTGGGGGGTCGATAGGCACCCAGATACCGAGTTCACAACGGTTTTCGTACCTGAGGATGCTCTGGCCTACGTCAATTACACCTCCGGCTCCACTGGGCGGCCCAAAGGCGTAGCGGTGCCCCATCGAGGGGTGCTACGGCTGGTGTTGGGGGCAGACTACACGCCGCTGGATTGCGATCGCGTATTGCTGCAACTGGCCCCTATCTCCTTTGATGCGGCCACGTTGGAACTGTGGGGGCCGTTGTTGAATGGCGGGCGTTGCGTCCTGTTCCCCGGCAGTGGTCTACCCGATCCCCGCGATCTGGAATGGGTGCTGCGGGACCATGGCGTCACCACCCTCTGGCTCACCGCCAGCCTGTTCAACACCCTGATCATGGAGGCCCCGGAGGTGCTGGCCCCGGTGCAGGAATTACTCACGGGGGGGGAAGCCCTGTCGGTGCCCCACATTCGCCGCGCCCAGGAACGGTTGCCCAATACCCAACTGATCAACGGCTACGGCCCCACAGAAAGCACCACCTTCACCTGCTGCTACCGCATTCCTCGACCCTTGCCTGCGGACTGCACCAACATCCCCATCGGCTACCCCATCAACCGCACCCAGGTGTACATCCTAGACGCGCAGCAGCAGCCCGTCGCCCCTGGGCAGCCAGGGGAACTCTACATCGGCGGCGATGGCCTCGCCCAGGGCTATTTGAACTTGCCGGAGAAGACCGCCGATCGCTTTATTCCTAATCCATTCGCCGCCGATCCCCAGGCGCGGCTGTATCGCACCGGGGATGTGGTGCAGCAGCGACCCGATGGGGCGATTGAGTTTATCGGTCGCCAAGACAACCAGGTGAAACTGCGGGGCTTCCGCATTGAACTGGGGGAAATTGAGGCGGCCCTGATGGCGCACCAGCGCGTCCACACCGCCCTGGTGGTGTTGCGGGAAGACACCCCTGGCCGCAAGCGCCTGGTGGCCTATGTGACGGCGGATAATGCCGCAACCCTGGACCCGGCAAAGCTAAAGGCGGCACTGCGCGATTGCCTCGCCGCCTACATGGTGCCGGAGGCGATCGTTGTGTTGGACCAGATGCCCCTCACCCCCAACGGCAAAGCCGATCGCCGCGCCCTGCCCATCCCCCCAGAAACCCCGATCCCTGCCAGCGTCCCTAGTAACCCCCCTCAAACTGAACTGGAGGAAACCCTGGGGGCAATTTGGGCAGGGGTGCTAGGGGTGGCCACCGTCGGCACCCAGGACAACTTTTTTGACATCGGCGGTACCTCCCTGCTGGGGATGCAGGTGGCCCTCCGGATTCAGCAGCACATCAGCCCTGATTTTCGGGTGGTCAAACTGTACGAGCATCCCACCGTTGCTGCTTTGGCTAGGTATTTGGCGGCGGGGGAACCGGCGGCGCTGGCTGCCCCCACCGTGGCTGCTGTCCCCAGCCAAGAGGGCATCGCCATTGTGGGCATGGCGGGCCGCTTTCCGGGCGCTGATTCCGTCGATCGCTTTTGGCAGAACCTCTGCGATGGCGTCGAGTCCCACACCGTCTTTAGCCTGGATCAGTTGGACCCCAGCATCCCCGCCGACCTGCGCCAGGACCCCAACTATGTGCCTGTGCGGGGCATTGTGGACAACGCCGACCAGTTTGACGCGGCCTTCTTCGGCATCTCCCCTCGGGAGGCAGAGGTGATGGATCCCCAGGCGCGGGTATTTCTGGAGGTGGTCTATGCAGCCCTGGAAAATGCCGGGTATAGCCCCGACACGCCTGACACCACTATCGGCCTCTATGCCGGGTCGGGTCACAACACCTACTTTGCCCGCCACCTCTGTGGTCGCCCGGAGGTGATCCGTCGCCTGGGGGACTTTCAGGTGATGTTGGCCAATGAGAAGGACTTTGTCACCACCCGCGCCGCCTACAAACTCAACCTGCAAGGCCCGGTGGTGAGCGTCAATACCGCCTGTTCCACCTCCCTAGTGGCGGTGATTCAAGCCTTTCAGGGACTGCGCGATCGCCAATGTGACATCGCCCTAGCGGGGGGAATTTCCATCACCACCCCCCAGGCCAGCGGCCACCTCTACCAGGAGGGCAGTATGCTCTCCGGCAACGGCCACTGTCGCCCCTTTGACGCCGATGCCCAGGGCACGCTGTTTAATGATGGGGCGGCGGTGGTGGTGCTGAAGCGGCTATCCGATGCCCAGCGCGAGGGCGATCGCATCTACGCCGTTATCCATGGCACGGGCGTTAATAACGACGGGGCTGATAAGGTCAGCTTCACCGCCCCCAGCGTCAGCGGCCAGGCTAAGGCGATCGCCGCCGCCCAGGCCGAGGCAGGGTTTGTGCCAGACACTATTGGCTATGTGGAAACCCACGGCACCGCTACCCCCCTGGGGGATCCGATTGAAGTTGAAGCCCTGACCCAAGCCTTCCGCCGTCAGACGGAGGCCAAGCAGTTCTGCGCCATTGGGTCGGTGAAAAGCAATGTGGGGCATCTGGTGGCCGCTGCTGGGGTGACGGGGCTGATTAAAACCGCCCTGGCCCTATACCATCGCCGACTCCCCGCCAGCCTCCATTTCCACCGCCCCAACCCCCACATCGACTTTGCCAACAGCCCCTTTTATGTGCAGGCCCAGGCAACGGACTGGCCCCAAGGCGATCGGCCCCGACGGGCAGGGGTGAGTTCCTTTGGGGTGGGGGGCACCAATGCCCATGTGGTGCTAGAGGAAGCCCCGGTCCCGGTCTGCACCAGCCCCGCCCGCCCCTACCACCTGCTGCTGCTGTCAGCGAAAACCCCGACGGCGTTGGATCAGGCCAGTCGCAACCTGCAAGCCCATTTGACCGCCCACCCCGATCTGTCCCTGGCGGATGTGGCCTATACCCTGCAACGGGGACGGCGGGTCTATGGCCATCGACGCTGGTGGGTGTGTCGCCAAGGGGAGGCGGCAGCCGCCTTGGCCCAGCCGGACCCCAACCACAGCGGGGGTCGCCAGGGCGATCGCGCTTCCCGGCAGGTGGTGTTCATGTTCCCCGGTCAGGGCTCCCAGTACCTCCACATGGGGGCGAATCTTTACGCCCATGAGCCCGTGTTCCAAGAGGCCCTCGACACCTGCGCAGCGCTACTGCTGCCCGTGGTGGAGCGGGACATCCGCACCCTGGTTTACCCCCAACAGGATGAAGCCGCCGCCACCGAGCAGTTGACCCAGACCCGCTGGACCCAGCCCGCCCTGTTTGCGGTGACCTATGCCCTGGCCCGCCTGTGGCAAAGCTGGGGAGTGCAGCCCAGCGCCCTAATTGGCCACAGCATTGGGGAATTTGTCGCCGCCTGTTTGGCCGGAGTCCTGCCCCTAGAGGCGGCCCTGACGCTGGTGGCCCTGCGGGGACAGTTGATGGATGCCCTCCCCACGGGGGCGATGCTGTCGGTGCGGGCGGAGGCAACGGCGGTGGAGCCCTATTTAGAGGATGGGGTGGCGATCGCCGCCATCAACGCCCCCGGCCTCTGCGTCATCTCGGGTCCCTACGGGGCGATCGCCGCCTGCCAGCAGCGGTTAGAGGCGGCGGACATTCCCTGCCGTGCCCTCCACACCTCCCACGCCTTCCATTCCCCGATGATGGCCCCGGTGCGGCAGCCCCTACTGGAGTTGTTGCAGGGGGTGCCCCTGGCCGCGCCCCAAATCCCCATCGTCTCCACTGTGACTGGGGATTGGCTCACCGCCGACCAGGCCACAGACCCCGCCTACTGGGCCGATCATTCCCTCGCCACCGTGCGCTTTGCCGATGGCATTGCCACCCTCTGGCAGCAGCCCGATCGCATCCTGCTGGAGGTGGGGCCTCGCACCACCGCCGCCACCCTGGCCCGCCGCCAAATTCAGAACCCCCAGCAGCAACTGGCCCTGTCTTCCCTGGGTACCACCGCTGAGGATGGGGCGGAATGGCAGGCCCTCTGGGGAGCCGTGGGTCGCCTCTGGGCCGCCGGGGTCGCCATCGACTGGGGGCAGGTATATCACCAGGAACGGCGCGATCGCCTGCCCCTACCTACCTATCCCTTCGAGCGTCAGCGCTACTGGATTGATCCGCTGCCAGCGGTAGATGTTGACCGGGAAAATCCCCTGCATGGATCACCGCCGGAGAATTCAAAATTCAAAATTCAAAATTCAAAACTTTCCCACCCCACTTCTGCCATGACCCAAAGCCGTAAGCCCCAAATCTTCACCGCCATCCACGAGGTCTTGGAGGAAAGTTCTGGTCTGGCCCTGGCCGGGGCCGATCCCACCTTGACCTTCCTGGACCTGGGCCTCGACTCCCTATCCCTGACCCAGGTGGGCATTGCCCTCAAGAAAAAAGTTGGGGTGAAAATCACCTTCCGCCAGTTGCTAGAGGATTTTCCCACCCTGGACACCCTCGCGACCCATCTGGATAGCGTGTTGCCAGCGGAGGTCTTTGCCCCCGTCGCGCCCGTCGCCGCCGCCCCAACCTCACCCCAGCCCATGGCCCCGCCGACCGCCCCCAGCAACGGCCACAACGGCAATGGCAATGGCCACCACTATGGGAATTTCATCCCCATGACCTCCACCCCGCCCCCCTCAGATGCTGTCCAGGCCCTGGTGGCCCAGCAGTTGCAGATCATGCAGCAGCAATTGGCCCTGCTGGGTCAGGGTGCCCCAGGCCCCGCTGGCTCCGTTACGGCTCCGGCGGCTCCAATGACGGTGGTGCCAGCCGCAAACGGCACCCCTGCCCCTAGCGCGTCTCCAGTTGTGCCTCCGTCCGCCCCCCCGGCGGAGGCCGTGGCACCCAAGAAAATCCATGGCCCCGGTGCCCGCATCGAGAAAAGCAAATCCACCGATCTCTCGGCGGAGCAGCGGGCGGCCCTGGATCGCTTCATTGCCCGCTACACCACCCGCACCCAAACCTCTAAGCAGCAGGCTCAAGCCCACCGCCGTGCCCTGGCGGATCCCCGCACGGTGTCTGGCTTTAGTCCCCTCCTGAAGGAGATGGTCTACCCCATTGCCACCGATCGCTCGACGGGGTCCAAACTGTGGGATGTGGACGGTAACGAGTATGTGGATTTGACCAACGGTTTTGGCCTCAACTTCTTTGGTTGGTCCCCAGATTTTGTCCAGCAGGCAGTCATGGCCCAGATGGAGCGGGGCATTGAAATTGGTCCCCAAACGCCCCTGGCGGGCCGGGTGGCCCAGATGGTGAGCGAGTTCACGGGCATGGAGCGGGTGGCCTTTTGCAACACCGGGTCCGAGGCGGTGATGGCGGCCCTGCGCCTTTCCCGTACGGTGACGGGGCGCAATCGAGTGGCCATCTTTAATGGCGGCTACCACGGCACCTTTGATGAGGTGATTGTGCGGGGTGGGCCAAACCACCGATCCTTCCCAGCGGCACCGGGGATTATGGCATCAGCGGTGGAAAACGTGCTGATGCTGGACTACGGCACCCCGGAATCCCTAGAGGTGCTGCGGAGTCAGGCCGATGACCTAGCCGCCATTTTGGTGGAGCCGGTCCAGAGCCGCCGCCCCGATTTGCAGCCCCAGGAATTTCTGCAAGACCTGCGGCGACTGACGGAACAGTCGGGCACGGCTTTCATCTTCGACGAAGTGGTGACGGGGTTCCGGGTGCATCCCGGTGGTGCCCAAGCCTACTTCGACATTCGGGCGGACTTGGCCACCTACGGCAAGATCATCGGCGGCGGTCTGCCCATTGGCGTGGTGGCGGGCAAGGCTGAATATATGGATGCCCTGGATGGGGGCTTCTGGCAGTTTGGCGATGATTCCATCCCGGAAGTGGGGGTCACGTTCTTTGCCGGCACCTTTGTGCGTCACCCCATGGCCCTCGCAGCAGCGGAAGCGGTGCTAACGAAGCTCAAGGCATTGGGACCGGAAGCCCAGCGATCGCTGGCGGATAAGGTCACTCGGTTCGCTAATCACCTCAACGACCACTTCCAGCGGGTACAGGCCCCCGTCAAGATTGCCCATTTCACCTCCATGTTCTATGTGAAGTATGACGAGGGCGAACCCTACGGTGGCTTGCTGTTCTATCTGCTGCGGGAGAAGGGGGTGCATGTGTGGGAGCACCGCCCCTGCTTCTTTACCCTGGCCCACACGGAGGCCGACATTGAGTTTGTCATCCGCGCCTTTAAGGACAGCGTGGCGGAACTGCAAATCGCCGGGTTCCTCAGTGGGTCCATCCCCAGCGCTGATCAGGGATTGGTTGGCAATGGGACGGTAGACCGTAATCGCCCGCCTCAACCGGGTGCCCGCCTGGGCAAAGATCCCCAAGGCAACCCCGCCTGGTACATTCCCGACCTCGATCGCCCTGGTAAATATCTGCAAGTGGGGGCCGTATCATGACTGCCACTGCCATCGGCTCCACAACCAAGCTCAAAGTGCGGCAACTGTTAGGACAATTCTTAGCCCTACCCGCTATTCGAGATGCGTACGGCTATTTCTGTTTCCCGCGCATCGCTAATGGATTTCGGGATATTTTTACCACCTTTGAGGCAGCCGAAAAGGCGATCCCTCAATCTGCCAAAACAGGTTATGACACAGCGTTAGCCCACAAATCCCGAAGGCAGACGTTCAATCAACTTAACCCCAGCGATCGCCCCCTGTTGCCCCACCTCAACCGTGCCTTAGCCGAGAGTCAGCGGGTCTTTGATCTAGGGGGCAGCATTGGCCAGGGATACTACACCTATCAGAACCATGTGCAGTATCCACCCCACCTGCAATGGCAGGTGGGTGAAGTATCCAGCGCCGTAGCGGCGGGCACCCAATTCGCTCAGGAAAAAGGGGCGACCAACCTTTCATTTACCACCCAGCCAGAGGCGGCGGATGGTGCAGATGTGTTCATTACCTGCGGAGCACTCCAATACATCCAACCCTCTTTAGCGGAAATAATTGCGCCTCTAGGGGAGAAACCAAGGCATTTGTTTATCGCCCGCGTCCCTTTTTATGACGGGCCAGAATATTTCACTCTGCAAAGTATTTTGGCCTCTAAAAGACCCTATAAGTTGGCCGCAATTTGCCCCTATAAGATTCAAAATCGTGATCGGTTCATCGGTGATCTGGAGGCGCTGGGTTATGAACTGGTCGAGAGTTGGAAAAATGATCGAATCTGTGTGATTCCTTTTCACCCCCAGCGCTTTGTGAATGGTTACCACAGTTTTTACTTTCGTCGAGGGGATGCCTGATGGGCATTCCGGTAGTGGCTGAAACCTGTAGCCAGCGTCTGGCTTCAACGAATTGATGTGTGCGATCGCTGATTGTCGTCCTGAGGTTGTTATGGTGCTGTCTCCGAACCCGTTAAATGCCAACTATGTGGCCGTTGACTTTGACCCCTTTGCCGAGGGGGAACTGGTTAATACCGCCGCCGCCACCGAGTCCCAACGGGAAATTTGGGCCTCGGTGCAGATGGGGGATGAGGCTAACTGCGCCTACAACGAATCCCAAACCCTGACCCTGCGGGGGCAGTTGAATGTGGACGCTTTGCAAGCAGCCCTTCAGGCCCTAGTGGATCGCCATGAAGCCCTCCGCACCACCCTCAGTCCCGACGGCACCACCCTTTGCACCCAGGTCCAGCAAGCCCTGACGGTGCCCCTGCGGGACTGGTCCACCCTATCCCCTACTGAGCAGCAAACCAAGGTCGATCACTGCTTGCACGCAGCGGTTTCCACCCCTTTTGACTTAGAGCATGGCCCCCTGTTTCGGGCGGAAATCTTGTGCCTAGAGCCCGCCCTGCACCAGGTGATTTTGACCGCCCACCACATCGTTTGCGATGGCTGGTCCTGGGGGGTGATGGTACCGGAGTTGGGACAACTCTACAGCGCCCTCAGCCAAGGGCAAACCGCTGACCTGCCGGAGCCAGAGCCCTTTAGCCAGTACGCCCTACAACTAGAGGCCGCTGCCCAGAGCGCTGAAACCGCTGCCATTGAGCAATATTGGCTGGATCAGTTTGCGAACTCGGTACCCGTGGTGGACTTCCCCACCGATGCCCCCCGCCCACCCCTGCGCACCTTTGACTCCACCCGCGAAGATTGGCAACTGGATGGGGAACTGGTTAGCCAACTGAAACAGTTGGGCAAAGCCAATGGCTGTAGTTTCATGACCACGCTGCTGGCGGGGTTTGAGGTTTTTCTCTATCGCCTGACTGGGCAGGCGGACCTAACGGTGGGAATTTCCGCCGCAGGGCAAGCGGCGCAAGGGCTTTACCATCTGGTGGGCCACTGCGTAAACTTGCTGCCGATCCGTAGCCAGATTGATCCCCAGCAGCCTGTTCAAACCTACCTGCAACGGCGGCGGTCAGCCCTGTTGGATGCCTACGATCACCAGCAGTTTACCTTTGGCAGTTTGGTGCGGCGCTTGGCGCTGCCTCGGGATGCCAGCCGTATTCCCTTGGTCTCCGTTACCTTCAACCTGGATCAAGCGCTGGATCCCCAGCAATTGCGTTTTGAGGGGCTCGACGCTTCCCTTGCCTCCAACCCCCGTACCTTTGAAAACTTTGAGTTTTTCATCAACGCGACAGAAGCCCAGGGCAAAGTCACCCTAGAGTGCCAGTACAACAGCAACCTGTTCCAGCGGGACACGATTCAGCGCCGTCTGGCAGAACTGGAAACCCTATTGCGGGGCATGGTTCAGAACCCGCAACGGGAGATCGCCCAGCTACCGTTACTCCCTGAGTCAGAGCAAACCTTACTCAATCAGTGGCATCAGCAAGGTGACCCCAAGGCGATAGATCTGCCGATTCATCAAAAGTTTGAGCAATGGGCTAGTCAAACGCCGACAGCCCTAGCCATGGTTGGGGAAGGCCAAACCTGGACCTATGGCGAGGTGAATGCCCGGTCTAATCAACTTGCCCACCATTTGCAATCTTTGGGCATTGGTATCGGCAGTCTCGTGGGCATCTGCATACCGCGCTCCCCCCAGATGGTGATGGGCATTTTAGGCATTCTCAAAGCGGGTGCAGCCTATGTCCCCATCGACCCAGACTATCCCCCTGAACGTCAGCAATACATGCTGACGGATGCCGGGGTTGATCTGCTCTTGGTGCCCGCCCATGGGCAAGACAATATCTTCAGTTCCTCCCTACGTCGATTGGAACTCGACCCTGACTGGACTGAGTTGTCATCGTATCCCCCCCACAATTTAGAAACGACCATGACAGCCAGTTCTTTGGCCTATGTCATGTACACCTCCGGCTCCACGGGAAAGCCTAAAGCCGCCAACATCACCCATCGCGGCCTAGCCAACTATTTAGCCTATGCCAGCCAGCGTTATTACACCCAAACCCTAGGCGGAATTGTCAGCTCATCGTTGGCCTTTGACGGAACCCTGACGACATTGCTGGGGCCACTGTACGCAGGAAAAACGACATCCCTGCTACCGGCAGGACAGCATGAGATAGACACCCTCATTCAAGCTCTTCGCACCGAAACGCAACCCTGGGTTTTCAAAATTACCCCAGCTCACGCAGAAACCATTCTGGGGTTAGTCGGGCAACGTGAAATTAGTCAGATTCCGCACCTAGTTGTAATGGGAGGCGAGCAACTTAGAACCGATCTTGCCCTCATCTGGAAGCAAACGCTGTTGCCACAGGCCAGCTTCTTTAACCAATATGGGCCAACAGAAACCGTTATTGCCTGCTCAAGCTACGCCATTGCAAGCTTAGAGGAGATTCCTCAAAATCATCCGGTGGTACCCATTGGCAGACCCATTCAAAATGTTCAGCTCTATGTTTTAGATGCTGTTCAAGCATGTTGTCCCATTGGGGTGCCAGGAGAGCTCTTTATTGGCGGCCCTGGTGTTGCTGCTGGATATCACCAAAGACCTGAATTAAGTGCAGAAAGATTTGTCAATCATCCCCTCGCTGGATCCTCTGAAAAGCTCTATCGCACCGGTGATCGAGTGCGATGGTTAATGGATGGCAACCTGGAATTTCTGGGGCGGTGTGATCACCAAATCAACCTCAGGGGGTTTCGCATTGAACCTGGGGAAGTCGAAGCCGCTATCAATCAATATCCAGGGGTTCAACAGTCCGTTGTCATTGCTCGGGAAGATAGTCTAGGTGATCAGCGTTTAGTCGCCTACGTTGTGACCGACGATAATGCTGGGTTGCCCCTCAGTGACCTCCGCGCCTTTTTGAAGGCAAGCCTGCCCGAATACATGATGCCGTCCGCAGTGGTGACCTTAGAAGCTTTACCCCTGACGCCGAACGGCAAGGTAGATCGGAAACAACTGCCTCGCCCAGAAAAGGATGCCAATGCCCAGACCCGTTTCGCGGTGCCGGAAACCGAGACAGAACAGCAAGTTGCCGCCATTTGGTGTGATGTATTGGGTGTCAACGCGGTAGGCCGCCACGACAACTTTTTTGATCTCGGCGGTCACTCCCTGCTGGCGGTGCAGATTGTGGTGCAGTTGCAGCAGGTGTTTGCCATTAACCTGCGGATGCCCGCCCTGTTTGAACATCCCACTGTGGCGACCCTAGCCAGCCACATTGAAACCATCTGTTGGGCTGCGGCCACCCCAGCCACGGCCATGACCGCTGATGATGACGCTGATTTTGAGGAGGGCGAACTGTGAATACCCTGAACCTGGAAACCGCCGTGACCGCAGCGCCCCCGCGTCCCCTGGCTGATCTGTTGACGGATCTGCGGCAGGCTGGGGTGCAGGTGTGGATGGAGGGCGATCGCCTCCGCTACAAAGCCCCCAAGGGAGCCCTGACCCCGGTGCTGATGGAGGAACTGCGCGATCGCAAATTAGACATCATTACCTTCCTCAAAACCGTAGCCGCCGAGACCGATCCGGTTCCCACTATTACCCAGGTCGATCGGCAGCAGCCCCTGCCCCTCTCCTTTACCCAAGAACGGTTTTGGTCCCTGGCCCAGCTCCATCCCCAGAGCCCCGGCTTCAACATGCCCATGGCCTATCGGTTTACAGGCCAGTTAGATCGGGCGGTATTGGAGCAGAGCTTGGCCAGAATCCTGCAACGCCATGAGATTCTGCGCACCACGTTTGTTACCGACGGTGAGCAGGTGTGCCAACGTATTGCCGCTCACTTGTCCCTGCCCTTGGAATGGATCGACCTCACCCATGTCCCCCCGGAGGATCGGGAAGCCGTTGCTCAGGACCGCGCCAACCAATTGGCCAAGTTACCCTTCGACCTTGCCCAAGGTCCGTTGGTGCAGTTTCACCTGCTAGTGCTGGAGGCCGACAACCACATTATTTTGTGGAATTTCCACAGCATCATCTGCGACGGTACGTCTCTGGATCGCTTTTTCCAGGAGTTTGTGGCCCTCTACACCGCCTTTGCCCAGGGGCAACCAGACCCGTTGCCGCCCTTAACCATTCAATATGCCGACTTTGCCCATTGGCAGCGCCAGCAGCTACAGGGGGAAACCCTAGAACGGTTGCTGGACTATTGGCAGAGCCAGAGCCAAAAGCTGCCTGTGCTGCCCCTGCCCACCGATCGCCCCCGCCCACTGCAACCCTCTAATCAAGGCGATCGCTGTGCCCGTCTGTTGCCCAAGGCATTAAATGACGGGCTCAACAAAGTCAGCCAGGGGGCAGGTACAACCTTGTTTATGACCCTGCTAGCGGCCTTCAAAGTGTTGCTCTATCGCTACAGCGGTCAAACGGACTTGGTGGTGAATGCTGCGATCGCCAATCGCCAACAGTCGGGGGTAGACACCATGTTGGGCTATCTCCGCAATACGTTGATTCTGCGCACGTCCCTAGAGGGCAGCCACCCTGAAGTCGTGCCCAGCTTCCGCGACATCCTAGAGCGGGTGCGCCAGGTTTCCCTCGCCGCCTACCAACATCAGGATTTGCCCTTCGAGCGTTTGGTGGAAGACCTGCGCCCGGATGGGGTGCGGGGGGGGGCTCCTTTGTTCCAAGCTGCCTTTGCCCTCAACCCCCCTTGGAAGGGGAATCAGGGCATCACCTCCCAATGTGAGCTACCTGGCGTTACCCTGGGTTCTCTCTTTGGCTATGTGTACATCGGCACGACCAGCTACGATCTGTCCCTCACCATGCGGGAGACCGACCAAGGGCTAAGGCTGGTCTTTGTCTACAACACCCACCTATTCGACCAGATCACGATTCAGCACTTAATTGATCAGTTTCAGGCGCTGCTGGAAGGCATTGTGGCGAATCCCGATCACCCCATCGATCGCCTACCCCTGATGTCCACCGCTACCCAGCAGCAAATGCTGGCAGACTGGCCGGAGGCGGTGGTGCTCGATACCCACCACCAGTTTCTACCCACGGGCATTCCAGGCCAGGTGTATTTAACGGAACAGGGGCGATCGCAGGGGATATTACCCGTCACAGCAGCATCGACCCTGACCTACCCAATCAGCCCCGATCAAAGCGCGATCGCCCTCTACCCCACCGGGCAAACGGGTCGCCGCCATGGCAACGGTACCCTGATCCTCGATGCTGACCGCGTAGCTGAACAACCGCAGCGATCTGCTCCCGTCGCCCCTCGCGATGGGTTGGAACAACAACTGGTCGAACTATGGGAAGCCACCCTGGGAATTCATCCCATCGGCATCCGCGACAACTTTTTTGAGTTGGGGGGCTATTCCCTACTCGCCATCCGCTTGTTTGCCGATATTCAAAGCCGCTTTGACCAAGATCTCCCACCCAACCTGCTATTCCAAGCTCCCACCGTTGAGGCCCTAGCTCAGGTCCTGCGCCAAAAGGACTGGACCCCCACCTGGACCAGCCTGGTGCCAATTCAACCCCAGGGCACCCGTCCCCCCCTGTTTTTCCATGGCGGTGCTGCCGATGCCCTGACCTGGGCCAACGTTGCCCGCCAGTTAGGGCACGACCAACCCTTCTACGCCCTAGAACGGCCTGACCTGAATGGTCCACCCTTAGAGGATGATTCCGTAGAGGCGATCGCGGCCCTAGCCCTGGAAGACATTCGCCAGATACAACCCCACGGCCCCTATCATCTGGCGGGCCATTGTTTCGGCGGCATGGTAATGGTGGAAGTGGCCCAACGCCTCCGCGCCGAGGGGGAAACAGTTGCCCTGCTGACTTTAGTGGATGCCTATGCCCCTGAGGCGATCGTCCCCCAACTCAAGCTACCTGCGCCCCTACTTCAGCTCTATTGCCAGTGTGACCGAGCCATTTTCTGGTTCAAAAAAACCTACCACTACTACCTTAGAGTCCAGGGCTGGGGGCAGTTTACTCAACAATGGCTGACCTTGTGGAAGCGTGCTCAGCAAAAGGCCCAGTTTGCGCGCCAAAAACAACAAGCCTACAGCCAATACCAAACCCAATCTCCAACTTCCTCCTCCAAAAGGGAAGCCGAACTACCTGATCTTCCCTATGAAGTTCGCTATGCTCTGGCGGAAGAAGCCTGTCGGAGCGCACGCCAAGCCTATGTCCCCCAGCCTTACCCTGATCCAGTCGTAATTCTGCGACCCAGTACAATATTAGAAAATTGGCGCTATGGCAGACTTCAGGGTTGGGACTCCGGACTTACTGGCCAGGTGACATTGAAGATCATTCCGGGCCTCACCGGCAATTTATTTAATCAAGCCGCTCTGCCCCACTTGGTCAAAGCCTTGTCAAGCTATCTCAGCTAAAAAGCCTTTCGCCCCTACTCCTGAAATACATTTGTGTAGTCATTTCATCGGACTTGGTATAACTCGCATGAGTTTTCGTCCTACTTAGCACCTACCCTGTTTTTCTTAGAAAATGGCACTCCAACCGGCCAATTTACCCGTCCCTGTCCAACCCTCGACAGCATCCTTGGAAATTGTACAGATTGTGCCCCGGCTCCCCCCCCATACCGATGGTGTGGGGGACTATGCCCTCCGGCTTAGTGAACAACTTTGGGCCGATCACCGCATTTACTCCCATTTTCTGGTCTTTACCACAGGACTGGAATTTACTCCCTTAGAGAGCGGTTTCCCGATTCATAGTCTGGCAGAGCACAGTATCACCGCCTTGCTCTCCACCCTCCCCGTCTCCGCCCAGGGTATCATCCTGCACTACAGCAACTACCCCTATTTGAAAAGTCCCCTTGATCTACCCTTCTGGCTACCCAAAGCACTAGAGCAAGGAATTCACCAGCGACAAATTCCCTTGGTAGTCATGTTTCATGAACTCCCCACTCTCAAGATCAAAACCTTCAAGATAATCAATCCCCTGCAAATTCACATATCACGGTGGTTAACGAAAATTGCCCACGGGGTCATTACCGATAGTGCCCAGTTCCAAGCCTATCTCTCGCGATGGACTCGCAACTCCATTCCCTGCATCCCAGATTTCTCTACCGTTGGAGAACCCAGCATCATTCCACCCCTGAGCGATCGCCAGCGCCGTATTGTTATTTTCGGCGGTAATGATCGTGGTCGCGTCTACAAATATCATCTGCCGAAACTCCTGAGCATCTGTAAACACCTAGCTATTCAGGAAATTGTAGATATCGGCAGACCTCTCGCCTTAAATGCCCAAGATTTTGGGGATATTCGCTTAATAGAAATGGGGTTTCAGCCTGCTGAAGTGGTGAGCCAGATGCTATTAACCGCGATCGCAGGCATGATTGACTACACTCGCTTTCCCGGCGACCTCGGGAAATCCACAGTCTTTGCTGCCTTCACAGCCCATGGTGTTTTGCCTATTTCTACGGTCTACAATCCTTCGGAAGGCGACGGCTTACATCTCAACCAACACTACCTTACCCCCGAAACCCTACGGGCATCGATGAGCCCAGAACAACTTCAAGGGATTGCTACCACAGCCCACACCTGGTACGAGAGCCACAGCCTCCGAGAAAATGCCAAGGTATTTGCACAACAATTCACCCTACAACCCAGCCCCCAATCTCCTCAGTCTGCGTAGAATCATGTCTTTGTCATAGCCATTCTTCTGAGGGCGCGCCGTCCCCCCATTACTTTGCTTTGCCAGTAAGGCTGCCACTACTCCGTAGCGCGGGCTTCTGGCGGCTGAGATAGCCGAAATCCAGCCTACTGTGACGGGGATGCTTGCGCAACGAAATCTTTCTCAATATCCATTCCATCAAATATATTGATTGCGTAAATACCCTAACCTTTTTCCGTAAAGCTGGTATCTATTCATTGACCGACTTGTCGGAAAACACTTAGGCTTGCTTTTACGGGTTTAGGCGTAGTGCGGGCATCTTGCCTGCGAGCGAGGAACTCGCACCCTCGTACTACAACCGTCTAGGAGCGAATTTCGCCACCGACTTAACAACTCTGAGTTGAATGGCAATTGCCAAAAATTCTCTAGCTTGATCAACCTTAACTTGAATCTCCCTTGATCCTATGAACAAAAGCATCCCTATTTCACAACCCTCAATTACAAAACTTGAAGTGGACTATGTGACCGATGCGGTTACCTCAGGTTGGGTGTCCTCCCAGGGTAAATATATTCAGGAATTTGAGGAGACATTTGCCCAGTATTGTGGCGTTAGGTATGCCCTTTCTACCTCTAGCGGCACCACCGCCTTACATCTGGCATTGCTCAGTTATGGTATCGGTGCAGGCGATGAAGTTATTGTTCCAGATCTAACCTTTGTCGCAACGGCCAATGCTGTTTCCTATGTTGGTGCCAAGGCGATTTGTGTGGATATTGATCGGGACACACTCTGCATCGATCCCTATCATGTGGAGCGGGCCATTACACCGAATACTAGGGCGATTATTGCCGTGCATATGTATGGCCATCCTGCGGATATGGATGCCCTGATGGCAATCGCAGACGAATATGACCTTATCTTGATTGAGGACGCTGCGGAAGCCCATGGCGCTAAGTACAAGGGTCGCCGTACTGGATCTTTAGGACACTGCGGGGCGTTCAGTTTCTATGGCAATAAGTTAATGACCTGTGGTGAAGGCGGAATGCTGACGATCAATGACAAAGCAGTTTATCAGCGAGCTCAGCATCTTAGGGATCATGCTATGAGCCCGAGTAAGCGTTATTGGCATGATCAGGTGGGCTATAACTATCGCATCACTAATCTTCAGGCTGCTTTGGGGTTAGCCCAATTGCAACGGATTGATCATTTGCTGGCCAGAAAGCGGGCCATTTTTGAACGCTATCGTTACCACTTATCACAACTTTCTTGCATCCGACTTAATTTTACGGATGAGAATATAGAAAATTCCTACTGGATGGTCACGATAGAGCTGCTTGGGTATACCGAGCAGAAAAGAGAGCAATTTATGGCATTCTTGAAGGATAAAGGCATCGATAATCGGCCATTCTTCTACCCGATGTCAGATATGCCGATGTATGCCGATGGACAAACCCATACGCCCATAGCCCATGAAGTGGCCGCACAGGGGGTGAATCTGCCGTCTTACTTCGACATGTTAGATGAGGACATTGACTATATCTGTGAGGTTATTGTCAGATATCTGGGGCGCTCCTTGAGACAACTCACGACGGTTTCTCGCACTGAGCCCAGGGTTGAGAAAACAGTGTCCTCCTTGTCTCTAGCCAGTTAAGTAGCCCGTGTTAAAAATATCGAGGTGTATTTAGGCTTGCAACTTGTATCTTGACAGGTAGGGGGTGTTATGGGGATGCGGCTGCGAGTCTTGCTGACGGCAGAGGAAGATCGCACTTTACGAGACACTGCAATGAGCAACGACCGTCGCTCAGAGAGCTAAAGACCGCGCCCAGGTGGTGCGGATGAATGCGCGAGGCGATTACGTTGAGACGATAGCGGCCTTTTTTGACTGGTCTGTGGAGACCGTGCGCAAAACATTACAACGCTGGCAGACAGGTGGGTTAGGCGGTTAGAGCATTTAATTATGTTCACCTACTTACCTTTGGTGAGGCTGATAGCGCTCTGTCAACCGCTTCAGCGTGGAGATGTGACTGGCGGAAAAGCGGTCTTCAGCATCAAGCCGGGAAAATGTAAATGATTTGCCCCGCATCCCCCACCTCAAAGTCAGCGCCAAATTCCCGCGATCGCGCATCCAAAAATTCCTTGGCCTCCTCCCCCGATACCCCAGCGGCCCGAGACCATTGCAGCACCGTAATCCGATAGTTCTGGGCTTCGAGCAGCTCAAAGAACTGTCGCCGCAGCGGGTCTTCCTCTGCCTTGGCAGCTTGGGATTGAATCCGATTGGCCACCACCAGCAATGTAATACCCAGGAGGGCGGGAGGCACCCCCAACAAAGCGCCGCCCCAGGCCGCGCTTTGTTCCTCTTCACTGGGGTTGCTCTGGAAGAAAATAGCAACCATCAGAATTAGGAATGGTACCGCAATCAGTAGACACCCCCCACCCAAAACCCGCAGTAGGATTTTCATTTCCCTAGTCCCCTATATAGCGTTGTCGTTGTGTCGGGTGAGCACCGCCCACCATTGGGAAAGATGTGTTCCAGAAATCACCTAACGGCTACTCAATACTAATGCCACCGATGGTTTGGGCGGGGCGGGGCGGCGCTTGGGGGGCTTGGTCGATCTGGCGGCTGCGCTGGTGGTGGGCTTGGAAATACTGTTGCCAATCCTCAGGGGCATTGAGGGTTTCGCCACCGTGCTGGGTGAGGCGCTGGCGCACCTGACAGAGCACTGGGGTATTCACACAGGCTCCAGAAATAATCACTTGGCCCTTAGTCAGGGCAGGGAGTTCCTTGAGCAGATCTCGCCCCGCCGCCTCCACGCCGTACTTGAGGCTTTCCTGATCCACCGGATTCACAATCCGCATCAAGAACTGACTCATGCATTGGGACAGCACATCGGAGTCCAACTTGCCGGGGCGCTGGGTAATGAGCCCCACCCCCATGCCAAACTTGCGCCCCTCACTGAGAATAGTTCGCAGGATCTGCTTGCAGCGCGAGGGTTCGTGGCCGGGGGCAAAGCGGTGGGCTTCTTCGATCAGGATGAACACCGGATAGGGCAAGTAGGTTTCATCCCCCGCCGCCACCTTCTCCTTCACCGTATTGAGGCGGGCATGGTAGCTCTGGCGCAACACCGCCGCACAGATCACCTGTTGCTCTTCCTGGCTGATTTCGCTCATTTGCAACACCGTCACCCGTCCCGGCTCAAACAAATCCTTGGGGGCCAAGTGCTCCATGGGATGGAAATAGTCAGAGCGGGCCAATTTGTCCAGTTTCCATTCAATCGCTGGAGCAGAAGATCCCACCTTCTCGTTGCCCTCGTCGTCGCTGCTCGTGTCCGCCTCATAGACCGCCCGAATCAGATCATTCACATCCCAGCGGTAGTCCCCCTTGCGGTGGCGCTTGAGAATGGCAAAGCCCTTGTTCAAGATGGCCTGTTGGCGATCGCTCATTTCCGGCAACAGGGAGACCAGGTCGTAATATTCCAGGGAGGACAGGCGAATACGAATGGCGTCAGGGGCCAGAATCTTCACCTGGGGTGCGTAGCCATCCTCGGCGGTAAAGGCCGGGTGGCCCCGCAACTCCCCCAGGGTGCCGTATTCCCCGTGGGGATCAAAGATCAGCACCGCCGCCCGGTTGTAGGGGCGCATCAGCTCTTCAATCAGCACCCCTGCTGTGTAGGATTTGCCGGAACCCGTTCCCGCCAAAATCGCCATGTGGGTACTCACCAGTTCCTTCACGTCTAGGGCTATGGGGACGGCGTTGCCGGGACGCAGCAGCAGCGACCCCACCTGGGCGGAGCCGATATCTCCGGGCTGTTTTTTGTTGATGACCCGCCGCAGGGTGTCGTCATCAACCTGGTAAACCTTGGCTCCGGGGTCGGGGGTGATGCGGGGGTTAATGAACCCCAGAGCGGGGTGGAAGTGGCCAATGACGGAGACGGCCACCTCATAAATTTCGGGATCGGGATAGGCAAAGCCGATGAGATCTGCGATCGCATCGGGACTGATGGCAGTATCGGCAAAGAGGCGATCGGGCAGGTGGTCAATGAGGCGACGGTCGGCAATTTTGCCCAGGATGATCAGGGTTTGCTCCCCCTGTTGGGCATCGTAGGCGACAAACTCCCCAATCTTCACCTGGCGGTTGTCGGCGGTAATAAATAAATAGTCGTTAGCGGTTTCCCCCGGCCCCTTGACCGTGCCTACCACCATGCGCCTCTGGGTTGCCATAGTTCGTTGAAAGTGCCCTACTGCAATCACCTATGCCCTCTGGGCAGGCTTCGTTAACGACATGCTCAGGACAGGCAAGGAATTGCCCCTACGGATGCAATCTTAGGTCACCCGCCCCCAACACCCCAATATCGGTCACCCAGAAACTGGGCAGGGCGGGTTTTGATAGTCCAGTCCTGAACAGCCCGCCAAATCCGAGCCAAACCCGCCCCTACCGTTCACACCCGTCACCCCCTGCATTGGGCGCGGAAACCGCGCCCCTACCCCAATACCCGTCACCCCTGCATTGGGCGCGGAAACCGCGCCCCTACGGGAAATTCAACTCAAAATTCAAAACTCAAAATTCCCATCACCCCTAAGCCCTTCGGGCAGGCTAACTCCCAGGGAGTGGCTTCGCCAACCCACCCCATCACCCCAATACCCCATCACCCCAATACCCCATCACCCCCTGCCCATGAAAATACTTTACAAAGGGGCACTCTGTTCCTGAGCATAGAGAACGGTATGCGCACGTTAGGAGCAGATATCTGTGGAACGCACCTTTATCATGATCAAGCCCGATGGGGTTCAGCGCGGGCTAGTGGGGGACGTGATCCGTCGCTTTGAGGTTAAGGGCTTTACCCTGGTGGGGCTGAAGCTATTGGCGGTCTCGCGGGAATTGGCGGAGCAGCACTACGATGTCCACCGGGATAAGCCCTTCTTTGGCGGTTTGGTGGAGTTCATCACCTCTAGCCCGGTAGTAGCGATGGTGTGGCAGGGGGATGGCGTCGTGGCTTCGGCCCGGAAGCTGATCGGCGCGACTAATCCCCTCAGTGCCGAACCCGGTACGATTCGGGGCGACTTCGGCGTCACCATTGGTCGTAACCTAATCCATGGCTCCGATGCAGTGGAGACGGCCCAGCGGGAGATTGCCCTCTGGTTCCAGGAAGGGGAATTAGCGGCTTGGGAGCCCGCGATTCATGGCTGGCTCTACGAGTAGCTCCTACTGAGTAGCTCCTACTGAGACGACTGAGGGGCGGGGGCGGAGCGGGGAGGGATACTCTGATGAGGGGGGGGTAATGGCGGGTTCAGAATTTGCGCTGCTGTTAGTGGCGGTGCTGGCTAGCTCCCTGGGGCAGGTCTTGCTTAAGGTGGGGGCACTGCAATTGGGCCAGGTTACGGCTGATAATGCCCTGGGGCATATTCTCCGGATTGCCACCACCCCGGCTCTGCTGGCGGGCCTATTCGCCTATGGGGCAGGTGCGATCGCATATATCCTAGTCTTGACCCGAGTCAACCTCAGCATTGCCGCCCCCAGCGCCTCCATTATCTATTTCTTTTCCGTACTGGCGGGGATCTTCTTCTTCCAGGAATCCCTGTCCGTGGGCCGCGCCATCGGCCTGGGGCTGATTGTCTGTGGGGTAATCCTCGTCACCTCCCGTTAAGAGGCTGTTTGAGACGTATCCAATGTCATGCTGTTCCCGAAGCGAATCCGAAGGAGTAAGGGAGCGATAGCATAGTGCCGCATCTCGACGTAGCGGCTCAAAACCTAGTACCGCAGGGCGTAAATCAGCCCATTATTGTCGCAACAGCCCAACATTTTCCGGTCCCCTCTCCCTTTGGAAGAGGGCTAGGGTGAGGGGCCGAGGTGTGCCACGATGGAACGGCCAGGGTATTTCCGCCGCAAAGTACTAGATTCCACCCTAAGGGAAGCCGCAGAGCGTCTACATTCCGCTTCGCTACCCTCGAAACGACAAATGGGACTGACAAATGGGACTTTTAAAACATTCTCTAACCGGCTCCACCGCCTGGGGGTGAGGACCAAGATGGGTTTACAGACAAGACTGCCAGCTTGTCTCCCTGTGAATTTGGCCTGTGACACCGAAATCTTACTGGAATCTTAACTAAGTTATGAAGACCCTTTAAAGGTTGCCTCAAGCGTTTGGGAAAGCTAGTAAAGGTCAGGAAGGTCTCTATCAGCTCTTTCACTAAGGGCATCCTAGTGAAGATGCCCTCACGCTAGCGAATCCAGCTTCTTCATAAGTAAATGCGTATTCTGATCTACTCCTACAACTACCATCCAGAACCCATTGGCATCGCCCCCCTGATGACCGAACTTGCGGAGGGTTTAGTGCAACGGGGCCACGAGGTCCGAGTAATTACAGCTATGCCCAACTATCCTGAACGGCAGATTTATCAGGGCTATCGGGGCAACTTGTATCGCACCGAAGAACGAAATGGGGTTACCATTCAGCGCTGTTACGTTTGGATTCGCCCCAACCCCGGTTTCCTAGCCCGGATGTTATTGGATGGTAGTTTTGTACTACTGAGCTTTTTGCAAGCGCTACGGGGTTGGCGTCCGGATGTGATTCTATCCACTAGTCCTTCCCTACCCGCCTCCGTTCCCGTTGCCCTGCTGGGACAAATCTATCGCTGCCCCACGATTCTGAACCTGCAAGATATTTTGCCGGAAGCGGCGGTCCAAACTGGCTTGTTGACCAATCACCACGCCATTCGTGTTTTTGAATACCTAGAGCGGTTTGCCTACCGTAGCGCCACCCACATCAGCGTCATTGCCGAAGGATTTCGTCAAAACCTTCTGAGCAAAGGGGTTGACGATGCCAAAATGTCTATTATCTCCAACTGGGTGGATGTGGACTTTATTCGTCCTCTGCCCAAATACGACAATGCCTTTCGCCAGACCCACAATTTGGGCCGGAAATTTGTCGTCCTATACTCCGGTAATATTGCCCGCACCCAGGGCATCAACACGGTAATTCGCGCCGCGCACCAGCTCCAGGCTATTCCAGATATTGCCTTCATGATCGCTGGAGAAGAGAGTCAACTGGACGGTAATTCGCGCCGCGCACCAGCTCCAGGCTATTCCAGATATTGCCTTCATGATCGCTGGAGAAGAGAGTCAACTGGCAGATCTAGAGGATCTACGCCAGTCTCTGGGGGTGACCAATGTAATTCTGCGTCCCTTTGCACCCCGCGCCGATTTGCCAGAAATGTTGGCCGCGGCGGATGTGGGGCTGATTATGCAAAAGCACAATGTCGTGGGCTTCAATATGCCCTCCAAAACCCAGGTTCTTCTTGCCAGCGGTCGCCCAATCATTGCCTCGGTACCGGCCCACGGCACAGCAGCCCACGCTGTACTCGCCAGTGGTGGCGGCGTTGTGGTGAAACCGGAGAATCCCACAGCCCTTGCCACTGCAATTCTGGATCTTTACCGCGATTCCAGTAAAGTGGAAGCTCTGGGAAGGCAGGGACGTCAGTATGCCTTGGAGCATTACGCCTTTGAGCAAGCCTTGAATCGCTATGAGTGCCTATTCGAGCACTTACTACCCACTGCCCAGCGTCACCAGGATTCTCTACGAGCCGCAACACCGATCAGCCGACCTTAGGATTCTCCTGGAATCTTGGCGATAGCTGCATCTTACAAACCCTTAAAACCCAAGTACGGCAAGACCTCCAGCCAGATGATCGCCCAGACATTAGCGATGACAATGGCCATCAATGCACTCCAAATCGGCTGATTAAGATAGCGGATTTGCCGTCCTCTGAGGCCAAGGCCAAGGCTGCGATCGGTGTAGTTTTAGGACGCAATCCCCAAAAGAGTGTTAAGGGTGGAGGTAATATTCCATTCAGCCTTCAAAATGGCTTTACTCCATGCTTTGGGCGATCGTAGCGAATCGTAGCGATTTGTATTTTGCGAAATTGTCTAAGGTGGAGCGCTAATTTGCAACCACCGGACCTGTACCTATGCGGCCAATTCGCACGTTTAACGTTGTCCCTTCTCTGCCTGCTCGGCTGGAAGGACTCCGAACCCTAGCCTACAACTTGCAATGGGATTGGGATGTAGACACCATTGAGCTTTTCCGGCGATTAGACTCTGATCTCTGGGAGTCGAGCCGCTACAACCCGGTACTGATGCTGGGCACTATTAGCCAGCAGCGCCTCCAAGAGGTGGCTGAAGATGAGGGGTTCCTTGCCCAGTTGGAGCGAGCTCTTCAACGAATGGAGGACTATCTCAGTAATCGTACTTGGTATCGCAAAAATCGATCTCGACCTCATGCCCAAGAACGCTATGCCTACTTCTCTATGGAGTTTGGCCTGACGTCTTGTATGCCGGTGTATTCCGGTGGGCTGGGGGTGCTGGCGGGGGATCATCTCAAGTCAGCTAGTGATCTGGGGCTGCCTTTGGTGGCGGTGGGGCTGTTGTACCAGGAGGGGTACTTTGCCCAGTACCTAAATGCTGATGGCTGGCAGCAGGAGCGCTACCCCATCAACGATTTCTACAATATGCCCCTACACCTAGAGCGGGATGAGCAGGGCGATGAGATTCGCATTGCGGTGGAATATCCCGGACGGTTGGTCTATGCGCGGGTGTGGCGGGTACAGGTGGGCACCGTGCCGCTCTACCTATTGGATACCAACATTGAGCCGAATCGGGAGTACGACCAGGATATTTGCGATCGCTTGTACGGTGGTGACATTGACATGCGAATCCACCAGGAGATCATGCTGGGGATTGGCGGAGTCCGGATGTTAGAGGCCCTGGGACTTAAGCCCACCGCTTACCACATGAACGAAGGTCACTCCGCTTTCTTGGCCTTGGAGCGGATCCGCATGCTGATGGATGACGCTGGTTTAACCTACCCTGAAGCCCTTCAGGTGGCAACGGCTAGTCAGATTTTCACGACCCATACGCCCGTGCCCGCAGGGATTGATCTGTTTGGCGCAGATAAGATTCTCTATTACTTGGGCCACTATGCCCAACGATTTGGGCTCTCGGAGGATGAGTTCCTATCCATGGGGCGGGAGAATACGGGGGATCTGTCTACTCCCTTTAGCATGGCAGTTTTGGCGATTAAAACGGCGACTTTTGTGAATGGGGTGAGTCAACTCCATGGGGTTGTTTCCCGTGACATGTTTAGGGGGCTGTGGCAGGATCTCCCTCTGGATGAAGTGCCGATCACGTCTATTACCAATGGGGTCCATGCCCGTAGTTGCGTGGCCAAGTCGAATCAAGAACTCTACGATCGCTACCTGGGGCCAAAATGGTCTCAGGCCGGAGCAAAGGATCCTCTCTGGGATCGAGTGGCCTCTATTCCCGATGAAGAACTGTGGCGCAATCATGAACTGTGTCGCTCTCAGTTAGTGATGTATGTGCGGGAACGGCTAAAACGCAATCTGCGCGATCGCGGTGCATCTCCCCACGAATTTGAAGAGGCCCGAGAGGTTTTAGATCCCTCTGTGCTCACCATTGGTTTTGCCCGTCGCTTTGCCACCTACAAACGGGCTACCCTCTTCTTGCGGGATGTTGAGCGCATTCGCAAGATCATCACCGGAGGGGGCCAAGGCCGACGGGTGCAATTTGTAATTGCCGGGAAAGCTCACCCGAAAGATATTCCCGGCAAGGAACTGATCCGCCGTATTGTTCGCTTTACCCACGAAGAAGGGCTGACCGGGTCTATCGTATTTGTACCCAACTACGATATCCACCTCTCTCGGGCGATGGTGGCAGGCTGTGATGTCTGGCTCAACAATCCTCGGCGTCCCCGTGAAGCCTCGGGTACCAGCGGCATGAAGGCGGCTATGAATGGATTACCAAACCTGAGCGTACTGGATGGCTGGTGGGACGAAGCCGACTATGGCCACACGGGCTGGTCTATTGGTTCCGGTGAAGACTATGACGATCCCAACTACCAGGACAGCATTGAAGCCGATGCCTTCTACGAGTTGATGGAACAAGGTGTGGTGCCTCTGTTCTATAACCGTGATGAGAATGGGGTTCCCCGAGGCTGGGTTAGTAAGATGAAGTCCGCAATTCACCTCAATACCCCTCGGTTTAATACTGCCCGAATGGTGAAGGAATATGCGCGTCGCGCCTACTTCATGGCCAGCGATCGTCTAGGGCACTTGTCAGAGAGTGCCTATGCCCCAGCCAAGGAATTGGCCCATTGGCAGACTAACCTGACGAAAGCCTGGTACGAAATCCGGATTGAGGCGGTTAACATCGCGGCAGAGACCGAGTTGCAGGTGAATCAACCCTTCCAGGTCACTGCCCATATTCGCCTGGGAACACTTACCCATCAGGATATTCAGGTGGAACTGTACCAGGGCACTGTTGGCGTGGATGGAGAATTGCAAAGGGGTGAAGTGATTGCCATGGCCTATCGAGGCCAAGACGATCAGGGTCGGAGCCTTTATGGCGTGGATATGACCTACACCAATAGCGGTCTCCAGGGACTTTCGTTGCGGGTTCTACCCCAGCATCGCTACCTCAGCAGTGCCCTGGATCCTAAGTTGATTTTGTGGGCTAATCCTGAGGAGGTGGAGATGACCATGACGGCTAATCTTTCTGCCTCGGTGACCTCCCTAGGCAGTGTTGCTGCGGCCCAAAACTAGTCGTATTCATTCATCGCCTGAAGTGGGCAGGGTGGGGTTAACCCATCCTGCCCTTTTTTATGTGCTCTTTTTTATGGGTCCGTTTTGAGCTGAATGTATCCACCCCAACCCACCCTGGGAAAAGATTTAGGGTGTAGACGCGGAGCGACTTCTCTGCGAGTGGGGCGGCAAATGTGAGGTAAGCCCGGTGGTAGACTGCTCTGCCATTGGGGAACCATCTGGCGCTTCCAGCACAAAGCCCGCATCCTGAATCATGGCGAAGTCCGTCTGGGCGGCTTGGCCGGGGGTGGTGAGGTAGTCTCCGATGAAAATGGAGTTGGCGGCATACAGCCCCAGGGGTTGCAGCGATCGCAAATGCACTTCCCGCCCCCCGGCAATGCGAATCTCCTGGGAGGGCAGCAAAAACCGAAATAGGCACAGCATTCGCAGACATTGCTGGGGGCTCAGGGTATTGCGATCGCGAAACGGAGTACCAGGAATAGGAATCAAAAAGTTGACCGGTACACTGGTGACCTGAAGTTCCCGTAGAGAGAGAGCCAGATCAATTACATCATCCGGGGATTCCCCCAGCCCCAGAATGCCTCCGGAACAGGTGGTCAACCCCGCCGCCTTCACCGCCGCCACCGTATCCACCCGATCTTGAAACCTGTGGGTGGTGCAAATATCCCCATGGTAATTTTCAGCAGTGTTGAGATTGTGGTTGACTCGATCCACCCCCGCCGCCGCCAGCCGCCGAGTTTGATCGTCATCCAGGAGCCCCAAACAAGCGCAGATTTTCATCGGGTACTGAGCCTTAACCGCCCGCACCGTCTCCAGCACCCGGCTAAAGGTAGACTCCGAGGGGGATCGCCCCGAAATCACCATACAAAAAGTGCCCGCCTTCAGGGTATGCGCCCGCTCCGCCGCCGCCAGCACCTTTTCCTGGGCCATGAGAGGATATTTCTCAATCTCCGCCGTAGAGATTTTGGATTGGGAACAGTAGTGACAGTCCTCTGGACAAAGACCGCTCTGGGCATTGAGCAAAAAATGCAGCCGTACCCGATTACCCCAGTAGTGCCGCCGCACCCGATAGGCGGCGTGGAGTTGGGCCAAAATCTCTTCATCGGCGGCGGCCAAAACCCCATGGGCGGCCTCACGGCTGATCACCTCCCCACCGAGGGCCACATCGGCCAAGTGGTTCCAATCTAGGGCAGTAGCAAACGGGGCCATAATAAACCTGACGTAAATATTAAGGGCATTAAGAGGCAGATTCCTGATCTAGAATCCGGACCCCAACGGTGCTGGTATAGAAGTCGTAGAGTTGCCCCTCTAGCTGAATCTGGGTACCGATCTTGACGGCGCTATTGCCCAAAACCGGGCCATTAGCCGTGATCTGGGCATCCCCTGTCAGGGTGATCAGCATATCTGTGGTGTATTGCAACTCAGGGCGAGGATCCGGCAGAGAAATCACCGATCCATCCGGCTGAGGTACTGCTGTACTGCGGGGCAAAAGCTGGACCGATTTGATCGCTACTTCCCCGTAGGGCTGATTCCGAATAATGATGCGGGTAGTTCCAGCGGTACTCAGACTTTCATAGAAGCCTTGGGGGTCTGAGACGGTCAAACCCCGCACCATCACATCCACTTCAACGGGTCTAGTCTGCCCCCCAACCTGGGCCACAGAGCCCCCGGTACCGGGGACAAAAAAGATACCCACCACTACCATCAAAATTACGAGGGCTGCTCCGATGTCCAGCAGGCTAACTTTGCCAAACAGGCGGCCCTTTGCGTCCAAAATTGTCATGTCCCTATGATCTCCTCGGGGGGTGACGATGCCAGCAGATGTCGTTCGTGGCTCCCAGTGGTTAGTATTTAATCACTCCCCCCGGCAACTTGAAAGCGATTTTCAGCGTCACAGCAGTTATCGCCATAGGATGGGGGCTGTTTTGGGGGACTCTAGGTCAGCCCTTAGAGTATTCCATCTAACACATCATCCCCTAAGGGATCTGCGGGTTAAGAGTGTACCCAGTGGCCAGGTTTCGACTCAGAGCTGGGAACAGGATTGTAGTTGAAACTCGCCCCATCTGAACCGAACTGAGTCGATTTAATTTAAATGACGTAGGGATATTGAAAAATGCAACTGTTGGATAAAGTGCGCCGTACCAGTAAGCGCTGGCTCTATGGGGTGATCGCCCTGATGATTTCTGTGGGTTTGGTGGCTGGTACCCCCATCAAATCTGAAGCCAGTATTTTTGACCTGATTTTCAACGCTATTCAATATGTCCAGTTGTCGAATATCAATGATGCTCAGGAAGTGGATCTGGGTCGGCGCACGGATCAGGCTCTGAAGCAGCAAGGGGTGAGGATCTATAACCGCAATCCAGATATTGTGGCCTATGTGAACCGTATTGGTCAGACCTTGGCGAGTACCAGCAATCGCCCCCCCAGCGGCGATTTTGCTTATACCTTCCAGATCGTGGATGACGACAGTATCAACGCCTTTGCCACCTCTGGTGGGTTTGTGTACATCAACCGGGGTCTGATGGAAAGTGCGGACACCGAGGCGGAACTGGCGGGGGTTATGGCCCATGAAATTGGCCATATTGTCGGTAAGCACTCGATTCACCGGATGCGAGAACTGGCTTTAGCTCGCGGTATTGCCGGAGGTCTTGGGGTGAGTCGAGATGCCTTGGTGGGCCTCGGTGTGGAGTTAGCCTTATTCCTCCCCAACAGTCGGGCAGCGGAAAACGAGGCAGATACCCTAGGGTTCCACAATATGGGTCGGGCGGGCTACGACCAACGGGGGTTTATCACGTTTATGCAAAAACTGGGTCGCGAAGGATCGCCCCCTGAGTTTCTCAGTACCCACCCGAATCCTGGCAACCGCGTCAGCAATTTAGAGTCGATGTACAACGAGTCAGCGGTGCCCACGGCGACAGCAGGTAGTGATACCACCGCCTATCGTTCGAGTATTCGAGGGCTATAAGATCCCAGATGCCATTAGGGATCTGCGGGCTAATCGTGTACCCAGTGGCCAGGTTTTCTCCCGAAGGGAGAAAGCCCGATCAGCGGAGCGGGTACGTTATTTTCCTGCGAGTCCCTTAGCTCCTCAGCCGTCTTGACCCCGAGGCGCTAACACCCTATCTAACCTGAGTTCGGCTTAAGCTTCGCTGCCCATCCGCCAGGGAATAAATTGCCCTGGCTCATAGCAAAAGGCGCATCAACGTCAGCCGAGACAATATTGGTTCCGAGGAATTCAGGAGCCTGACTCCTAGCTCCTGACTCCTAGCTCCTGGCTCCTTCCCAGGAGATTTGTCCCGCCTTGAATTCATACCTGCCAAAGGTTGTCATACTGCCCTAAAGATCCGCCAGAAACCGGGTTTCCTTGCCTTGCCAATGGACTACCTCTATCTACACGGTTTTGCCTCTGGTCCCCAGTCCTACAAGGGGCAATCCCTGCGCCGACGCTTCCAGGCGTTAGGCTTAGATCTGGCTATCCCAGACCTCAACCAGGGAGACTTTAGCCACCTCACCCTCAGCCGCCAGATAGCTCAGGGGGTGGCATGGCTGGGAGATCGCTCTGCTGTGACGATTATTGGTTCTAGTTTCGGGGGTCTCACTGCCGCTTGGTTAGCCCAACATCCCCTTACCCAGGGGCGTATTGCCCGGTTGGTGCTCCTTGCCCCTGCTTTTGGATTCCTGGATCACTGGCTCCCTCGGTTGGGCTCCGAGGCGGTGGCGGCTTGGCAGCAATCGCGATCGCTCTCGGTTTTTCACTATGGCGATGGGGTGAACTATGCCTTGGACTATGGCTTTGTGACTGATCTCCAGGGCTATGATCAGGCCGATTTAACTACTGCGATCGCGACATTGATTATCCATGGCACCCAGGATGAGGTGATCCCGGTGGCGGCTAGCAGTGCCTATGGGATTCAGCGCCCCTGGGTGACGTTGCTCACCCTAGACAGCGACCACAGCTTGGGCGATCAGGAAGAGATTATCTGGCAAGCGATCGCCCAGTTCCTCTGCCTTACCCCATAAGCTATTTCCTCAGGCATTCCCCTGGGCTCAGACCTTATCACCTTTGATAATTTGCTCATGACAATTTGCTCAGTGCCGTCCGCAAGCCCAGAAGGGTAAAAGGTTAGCTTGAAATTGCCCCTTGGGCTATACGCTTTGCGTCTCCCGGAGAGAGAAAACCCGGTTGATCGGGACGTTATTTGGCCGCGAAAACCTAAGCCCTTTCGAGATCAGGATCAATCATCGGATTCAATCGCTCCGGCGGCCACAGGAGTTAAGGCAGGATTATCGGCAGCAACTGCGAGAGCCATCGCATCCTCACTATCTAGAGTCTCAGCAACGAAGCTATCCCCCTGAGAAGAGGTATTGGGCAATAGGAACAGTAGAGGCAGCGGCAATAGGCTAGAGAGATTAGTCAGGGTCACCAGCAACCAAAGGTGATCAAAATTGGTCTCGGTAACACCCAGCCAGGAGGTAAGTACCGCTCCCAACTCATGGGACAGCAAGCCCGCCAAATTCAAAATCGACATCAGCAGCGCAAAGAGAGTGGCCTCCACGCCGGAAGGACAGATGCGGGCAGAGAGCACCAGTACCGGCATAAATGAAATCTCCCCCATCACCGTCAAAATCAGGCTGTCGCCCAAACTAAACCAATGGTCATCGATACCCAGAGCGCGGTTGGTGTGGGTGACCAACAACAGAATCGTCATACCCAGGAGGGTAGACAGCACCGTAGACCAGGCAAAGATCGTGCGGAAGGGAACCGCCTTCAAAAAGCGCTGGAATACAGCGATACCAATCAGAGCGGCGATACTGGTAACGAGACGCACCCGGCCTAGAAACTCCGGCTGGAAGCCCAGATCATTGGTGGTGAAGAAAAAGAAAGCAGAGTCAGCGGAGGGGGTCGCCTGCCACAGAAAAATAAACAGGGCGGGCATCCAAATTGCCCGCTGGGTAATTGCCCCCTTCAACTGCCGCACTTGGCCGCTGATTACCTGCCAAGTGGAAGATTCCGTGATGCGGTCTTCTGTAATCAGCCACGCCACTAGCGACACAATCAGAGGAAAGCTAGCGGTGATGCCAAAAACAAAGCGGGTACTCACCTGTTCTAGCAGCAGCCCCCCCAGATAGGCCGTAATGATGCCCCCCACCGCCGACGTCCCCCAGGCCAGGGATTGCAACGATCCGGCATCACTCTGAGATTCTCGCCGCGCCCGTTCTACAACGAGAGAATCCACAATGACATCGCTGACAGCTACAGATAGGGAGCCCAGGGTGAGGGCAACAATAGCCGCCCAGCCCGTCTGCACCACCGTCGCCATCGCCACCCAAGAAGCCGCCCCCAGTAGCCCCGACAGCACCAGGTAAGGCCGCCGCCGATAGCCGAAGATGGGGAACCCATCGGACATAAAGCCAAATAAGGGCTTAATAGTCCAGGGTGCGGTGGCAATCCCCGTCAGCGCCGCCACCTCCGCCGGGGAAAGTCCCAGATCATCCTTGAGGAAAAAGCTTACCGCCAGCCGCGCCAAACCTAGGACGCCTTGGACAAAATACACCAGCAGAATGGCGGTCAGCTCTAGGGTCAAGGGCTGACCGAACAGCACCCGGTTTTGGAAAAAGCGCTGGATGGTACTGCTATCGGCGGGAGAATCGGTCATGCAAACCTAGGGGACAGGACGTTACTTTGTTGAGATTTGTAAAATCTGCCTCCATCATAATCATTTGAGCCGGGGCTGGGGCTAGGGCCACAGGGATCTTGATCCGCGATGGCCAGAGGTCGGTCAAAAACCATCGCGTCACCACGCCACAATCATAAAGCTATGCCTGATTGGACAATGAACAAAAAAGCCTTGATCTTATGATCAAGGCTTAGTCAATTGAGCTGTTGATAGGATGTCAAGTCAGGGAGCGAAAGATAACTCTAGAAAAGAGCCATTAGTTATTACGCTGCGCCTGATTGTAAGTAATCAATTCGATGAGGGAAACTTCACCATCGCCATTCAAGTCGGCTCTTAAATCACCGAAACTCACCTGTCGAGCGCTGGCGGGTATAGCGATTGCACCCATTGTGACAACAAGAGTAAGGTAAGCCTTCAGGGGGTCACGGCGTGATTAGGGTTTGAGGCTGATGAGTGGCCAAAGGCAGCAATGAAGGAGGCGCTTGACCAAAGCGAGCCGACCAATAGGCTTGAGTGAGAAAGTCCAGCACATCTCGCTGCTGCATCGTCAGAGAAGAAACCGTCGTCAGCATCCGGGCGACAAACTCACTGCCGGCCTGAGACTCCGCCCCAAAGCTGATGCGCTTCCAAATCACCCCAGCTCGCAAAGAACGCTCAGCCGTATTATTGGTGGGCTCCACCCCCAGCACCGTGACAAACGTCCACAGAGCCGGTTCCACCAACAGCAGTTGTCGGCAAGTGCGTACCGT
>NZ_KI913949.1:3284511-3374234 GCF_000332095.2 Leptolyngbya sp. PCC 6406
ACCTGGCGTTGGCTAATATCAATCCACCCATAGCCGCTGTAGCGGTCTGAGACCACAATGCCGTCATAGGCTGGGCCAATCAGTGCTTGGGCGGCGGCTTGAGACCGGCTCAACAGAATGCTGAACACACTCACCATCGGCGTCACCAGCACCCACAGCCAACCCTGTCGCTGGGCCTGATTCTGGCCATCGCTGTTCCCCTGGCGAAAGCTAGTCTCATCACTGTGAATCACCGCTTCCCCCTGCACGTAGCCTTGCGCCTCAGCTACTGGCTGCCCCAGTGCCGCACTGGCTTCTCGGCGTAGCCGGTTGATGCTGCCGCCAGAAATCTCGATCTCAAACAGCGCTGCTAGACAGGTCTTCACCTGCTGATGGCTTTGGCGATAAGCGCCACTCAGTAAGGCCACTACTGCACTCAACCGCTCACCATAACCGCCTTGATGCACCTCTGCTGGTAATTTGCTACGGGTGGTTTTACCGCAGTGCTCACAATCTAAGGCGTGCAGGCGATGCTCGATGACGATGGGCTCAATTGGCGGTAGTTCGACAATCTGGTGCCGATAGGGCGCTGGGTCGTTTCCTGATAGCGGCTCTCCACAATGCCCACAGGTCTTGGGGCGATGCTCGAACACCTGTTTGCAGGCTTCTAGGGGATACAGCTTGCGGGAATATCCTTTGTGTCCCGGTTGGCCTCCGCGCTTCCGCTTCCCTTTGCCTTTGCCCTCCGGGTCTGGCTTAGGGGGGCCGAATCCATCCTTTGAAGGCGGCAACGATGAGTTTTGCGAATTCTGGTTGAGTTGCTCTTCGAGGTGGCTCACCCGCTCTTCTAAGCGACTGATGGTCTCAATGAGAGCGCACACCAGAGCTTTTTTTACGCTAGCCGGGGTGGCATCCCAATCTGACACAGAAATGGAGATGCCGCCGATGTCTATGGTGGGCTCGTTGCCTTCACTCATGAGCCTACCTTAACCCCTATCGAGACCCTGGAACCCTTAATTCTTCGTGAACCCCTGAAGGCTTACAGAGTAAGTAGGGCAAACAAATTACGTTTCATAGTAAACCTCGTGAACGCTGTGGATGTGACGGCGTTGTTTTAACCGCCTTCTATGGTTCTGATAATGAGGTCCAAGGCTGAGAATTCGCTGGTCGGCTCTTGAGATCTCCTTAAGTCTTAAATGAGAACAAGGTGAGTAGCAGTTCCTTGAAAATGGGGAAAACCCGATACGGTTGGGTTCGGTGGGATAGCCCTCCCTCCAGGTTTGGTTGTCTCGACTGTCCGTTCTAGGCCATTCCCAGCATCATAGGAATTGTCAAGCAGTTGAAGTTAGAGCAGTCGCTAGTCACATTAGGGCAAGACTGCAAGCCAAGTTGCTTAGGCACGAAGCGCATCCGAGAGATACCCGGTGTCTGAAGCAAATTGGCCATAGCTACACATTATTCTCGAAGGAGAGACAACCATGATTGTTCGCTACTGGCAGCCCTTTCAAGAAGTGGAAACCCTTCGCCGTCAACTGGATCAAGTTTTTGAAGACATTACAAATGTTGTGGATCCGTCCACGACGACTTGGACCCCAGCCATTCGTCTGGTGGAATCGGGTGATACCTACCGGCTGACGGTGCAGTTGGCTGGCGTAAATGCCGATGATCTTGATGTTCAGGTGACTCGGGAATCGGTTCTGCTCTCTGGGAAGCGGCAGGCTCCAGAAATCGCAGAGCGCGATCGCATTCTCTACGAGAACATCCACTACGGCGCATTCCAGCGGGTAGTCAACTTGCCCAATGCGGTACAGAATGAAGCGGTGACGGCGGAGTTCAACCAAGGTCTGTTGACTCTCACCCTGCCCAAGGTAGAGGCCGCTCGCAATAAGGTGGTGAAAATCAACCTGAGTTCGACTTAAGCTTCACTGCCCATCCGCCAGGGAATAAACTGCCCTGGCTCATAGCAGAAGTCCATTAAAACGGACTCGCCCCCTATCCCCAGCCCAGCTCCTAGTACCGCAGGGCGTAAATCAGCCCACTATTGTCGCACCAGCCCAACCCTTTCCGATCCCCTCTCCCCGTGGGAGAGGGCTAGGGTGAGGGGCCGAGGTGTGCCACGATGAAACAGTCAGAGTATTTCCGCCGCCCAGTACTAAACCTTGTCCAAGTCCAGAAGTGGAGTTTTCCCGGTGGGAAAACTCCACTTCTGGACTTGGTATAGTCCATTTTTAATGGACTTAAGCCCACCTTAAGCCTGTTAGCCGGGAATTTTGAATTCCCGGCGGGGTGACAGCACTAATACCGAATTGACGTTTTTTAGCCCCCTACTCCTTGTCGAACTCCTTAACGGGTGACAAGGGCACTCAACGTCATACGGTACAGGGTTTTGAGATAATGGAGGGGACAAAAAAAAGGGAGCCTCAGTACAGCTCCCCCAACCAAATATGTTCCCTACATTCTACCAAACTACCCTTCTCACCCATCTCAATGAAAAACAGTACTTGACCTTCCAGTTACTGTTGTTATTGCTACAAGCGCATCGCCAAGTCAAACTCTCCGTCTTAGCCAGCGTCTTTCCTCAGCCCATTCAGTATCAAAGTCGCAAACGGAACTTACAACGCTTTTTAGCCTTACCCAAACTCACGCTCAAGGTGCTGTGGTTTCCACTGCTCAAATATTGGATCCGCCAAGTGGAAACGGGACGGGGCTTGAACCGTGACCAACGCCGTCGTCTGAGAACGCTCAAACACCATAAACACGGCTATTGGATTCTGGCAATGGACCGCACGGAATGGAAAGGGCGAAATATATTCATGGTCAGCGTGGTGTGGGGGACTCATGCTTTACCCGTCTATTGGGAGCGTTTAGGGCGGGCGGGTACGAGTGACCTGAAAACGCAACGGCGACTGCTGAAAGCGGCCCTGTCCTTGTTTAAGTCCTACCCGGTTCTACTGCTGGGTGACCGGGAGTTCCATAGCCCTAAACTGGCGGAATGGTTGGATCAGCGCGGGGTGTCCTTTGCACTCCGACAGAAAAAGGACTTCCATTTCAAGACCGATACCGATACCGACTATCAAGTCCTCAAAAACGTTGGCTTCAAACCGGGCCAGTCTCGATTTTATGAGGGAGTTTTGTGCAACAAGGGCGATGGTATGGGCCCGTTTAATTTAGCGGTGTATTGGAAGCGCTCCTATCGCCAGAAGGGGCCGAAGGAGCCGTGGTATATCCTGACTAATCTGCCCACCTTGAAGCAAGCGTTAGCGGTCTATCGATGTCGCTGGGGCATTGAACAGCTCTTCAAAGACTTTAAGACTGGGGGCTATAACTTGGAGGACACCAAGGTCAATGACACCCGATTCTTAGCCTTAGTTTTACTGATCACTCTGGCTTACAGTTTGGCGACTCTCCACGGCCAGTGGATGCAGGAGGCCAAGCTAGCTCAGTATGCCGGACGTCTCCAAGAGCACCAAGATAAGGCTCCACGGCACAGTGACTTTAGCTTCAGTCTCTATGGGCAACGATGGCTCTATGCCATGGATTTATGGGCCGATTGGGCGCTCAAGCTGGTAGCCCTCAAACCCCATAAACACCGCTATTTTCAGCGAGGTTTTCACGCCCTATCCCTTATCCAGCAAGCTCTCTAGGGGGGTTGTCACCCTGTAAGGTCGAACTCAGGTTGGTTTAAGTTCATTCTAAGGCGATATTAATTGATCGTTATGAGGCCACCCTGGAGCGTCAGTTTGCCAGTCCCTTTGACCGTTGTGGTAGACCCATCGACTACCACCGTCGCCGGAGATTTGATGGTAATTCCACCGGGCTTAATTTCCACTGTACTCGGACCAGCGCTTAGGGTAATACCTTGGGGGGCAGAAATCTCGATTGTCGCCCCGGCACTGAGGGTGATTTTATTGCCCGTATCTACCATTTCCAGCTTTTGGCCACCGTTCGTTTTCACCAGCAGCTTTTTGTTCTGGTCATCTAGCTTAACCTCATGATTTCCCGCTGTTTTGATATGGACAAACTGATCGCTGTCATTAATGTCTAGCTGGTGCCCCTTTTTGGTCAGAACATATACTCCCTGCTTACTGCTACCCTTATCCTCTTCTACAAATTGAAGTTTATGGCCTAAGCGAGTTTTGAAGGTTCGCAATCGTACTTTTCCACTCTGAGTACTTTCAGCCGTTTTTTCGGGGGGAGCATCCGTGCCATTCCAAACACCACCAATCACATAGGGACGGTGGATGTCTCCCTGTTCAAACCCCACTAGGACTTCATCATTAATTTCCGGCAGACAATCAAATCCCCGATTAGGCCCAGCCCCTGCCCCAACGACCCGTGCCCAATAGCTGGCATGTTCTTCCGTCAGGGCTGGTAGCTTGACTCGGACTCGCCCCCAATCCTTGGGATCTTTATTGTCAGTAACGATTCCCACCATTAAATGGGCCGTTTCTCGCTCTGCTCCTGAAGCCGCCAACAATGTAAATAGATCTCCATTTCTCAATCCCCGGACACTAAATTCAGTGGTGTAAAGCCCTGCTTGAAAAAGATGACGGGTTTCAGTGACGTAGTATTCACCACTATGGGGACCTAGGTTTTCTAGTTTAACCAGGCGACCAGGGCGAATCTCAGGATTACCTTCCGCTCGGGCATCGGCTTGGACAAATTCTCCCGACAGTTCATTACAGACGCTCTGGGCAATTTTCCTCGCTTGCGAGGATTCAGCAAAATGCTGATCAACAATCAGCATTTTGGGATTGGATGGCTTGCCTTTGAAGCTCTGGCTTGTTTTGGAGCCCTTGCCATAGCTATTGGTTGTTAAGACTTGACCCGTGGTGATCGTCTCAGAGATTACTCTCTTTTGTTTATAGTCCCAGCCTCGGACCTCAACTTCTTTAACCTGTTCTGCACTGGACACCCTAACACTAAAGCTACTTAAGGTTTCTTTCCACTTGAGTTCCAGGGTCTTTTTCGATGCGGGCCTACGGAAATATAGCTTGTCATCCTGAACAAAGCATTCAAAGCCATTACGATTAGCCAACATGCGTAGAAAGGCCATATTGGTCTGGTTGTGCTGAAAGGTATAGCCGTTAGCTTCGTTGATGTCACCGTACCCGTAGGGACCACCGGTTGAGTCAACGGTATGGGTTGCCACTCCGTCTGCTCCAGCAATTTCTTTGACGATGTCGTCATCCGTCATATTTTGAAAAGAACGGTTGTGACGACCTCGATGTAATCGGTGAGAAACGTCATAACCTCGCACTACAATAGTGGCTTGGGAACCTTCATCAAAGTGAGTCTCAGTCCCAGTAATTTCCCCACCGAAGATTTTTGCGGTTTTAGCATCTTCAAACTCCGTAGAGCCCGTAGTACTACGAGACAGTTCTATTTCAACTCGTTTACCAATTGCTAGTAGATCTGCATAGCCGTAGCCACCATACTTGAAAATCTCTTGCCCCTCTCTTCCTGGTTGATCGGGGTTGCTAATCATCAGCGTAAAGACACTCGGCAGGTGCAAGCTCTCTTCGATAACCAACTGCTGTAGGCTTTCTCGCACTGCTTTGGGTGCGTCTTCTCCATCAATCTTCAGGGTGAAATCAGCGGCATAGGTGATAGGCATGGGAAATATTCTTGGGATTCAGTTAGCTTAAAAAGGCTTGACGGCTGCTGGACTGACGACTGCCAGCACTGGGCTGGGGAGTCCCTTGACTGGGCTCGGGAGTCGGGGCATCTGCCTGTTCTAAGGACAAATCAATGCTGGCACGGACTGGGGTGCCATCGGGCATGAATAGGGTGAGCTTAAAGTTAAGGGTTTTGACAAAGCAGCGTAGATAATCATTGCTTCCCCAAGTGAAAAGATAAATGGGTGGACGCTTCCCTGCTCCTTCCCCAGAGGAGGCAAATTCAACAGCTTTAGTAAATTTGCCCAGGGGAATGAGGACGCTGCTGCCGTCTTCGTAGGTGTCTAGAATAATATTGCTAATGCTCAAGCTATAGGGATTGGGATGCTTGAAACTGGTTTTGTTTTCCCCCGCTTGAGTCTGGGCACCAGGGGCTTGATCAATGGAGACAGAACGATTGAAGGTGAGTTCGGTGGGGTTGAACATGAACTCGATGTTTTCGCCACCATCGACGGCAATGAGTTTGGCTTTTTCTAGGGGCACGACGGCATCCTCCGGAGATTAATATCGAGGGCCAAAACCATGGCGCTCTCGCTCAACAGCAAGGCGTTGACAGATCAGGTGATAGACCTGCTGTACCAGCTTATCCAGGGTTTCTGGCGATGCGCCACTGGTGGCTTGGTCTTCATTGGAGTTTTCAGGCTCGATGGTAGATGCTGTGGGTGTGGCTGTGGGTGTGCTCTCAAGTTTCCGTTGTAGGGTGAGGGTATCGCCGGAACTCGCGGTTGATTGGCGCAGGGCTGCAAGGGGCTGCAAATCGGGATAGGGGTCTGCCGGGGAAACAGAGGGCGGGGGTGAGGGACTTTCTCCAGAATCCCCTGTGCCGCTGATAAGTTCTTCAATACTGCCCCAAACGGTGGGAGGCAGAGTCGTTGTTTTGCGATCGCGAGTGGGAGGTGGGTCAGTTGGCGCTGTCGGATCGCTTTGGGCTTGCAGGAGGGAAGGGGATTGGGCCACTTTTCCCGCTGCTCCTACCAGACTGGGTACGGGGGGGCTGGGCTGGGTTGATCGCGCTGTAGTTACGGGAGTGTAGGCGGTTTCGGGGGAGAGTTGCGATGGCCTTTGACCGGCCTCTGGCCATTGCAGATCGCGATCCTCCTCTAGGGTGCGCTGTAAGGAGTTGCCCAGGGTTGGAGACAGGGGTTGCAGCACAGATAGAGCTTGCAACACCGTGGGCAAGGGGTACGAGGTATCCGCAGCAGTGATAGCCGTATCGGCATTGTCATCCGGACGAGCCCCCTGAGCAACGGTAGCAGTTCCCTCCGCAGGTTCATTTGACAAAACTGATTCTGAAGGCACCTCTGGGGTAGGAATTGATCCTGACTCTGGTGTCGTTTCCGTCGGAGCCGCCGGGGCAGAATCCAGGATAGGGGCGGCAAGGGTGTCGGGAATAGGGGCTGGAGCTGGGGATTGCGCCTCTGGAGTTAAACCCGGCACTCCATCTGGGGCTACTTGGCGAGCCACCGTCTCAGGGCTAGATACCTCAGAAATTTCCGCAATGTCCGCAGGGTAACCAGTGGAACGATTCGACAGGGGAGCAACACTATCTCCAATAGCGGCAGATTCCGGGATATTTGACGGGATATCGCTAGGGAGTGGTGGTGGAGGATTGGGGATTGGGGCGCGTGAGGCGGCCCACCGCACCTCTGCACTAGGATTGGTGATGTCAAAGGATGGGGAAGAAGTAGGGGACTCCGGGAACGGACTGGAAGTTGTGGCGAGTGAATCCATCCCGATGCTGCTGGATGGGCTAGCCTCAGGAGCCACCTGACGGTTGAGGATGCCAACATCGCCTTCGGGCGAGATTTGAGGCCGATCGGTAGTCGGGAATGTTTGATCCGTCGGGGGCAATTGGCCCGAACTGGGAGAAGCTGGCAGGATTTCGGGAGCCCGAGTGCCATCTGGACTCGGTATAGCAGACACGTCAGCTTCCCCTGTAACGGACTGCGGAAACGGGCTAGGGGAAACTGCCGGGGACTTGGCGGATGGAGACAACTCTGTTCCGGCAAAATCCAAGTTCGGGGAAGCTTGCAGTAGAGCCCCCCCTGCGCCGGAGTCTGCTTGCGGGTCAGCAGGCTCTGGAACTGGTATAGCCGCTGGGCTAGAAGGAGATTGCAGAGTAGGCAGTTGTGCCCCTGCATCTGGAGAAGCTTGCAATGGGGATCCCGGCAATGGGGTGGCTACCGAGTTAGAAGATACTTGCGAACTGGACGACTCCACCACTGGGGCAGGAGCAGCCTGTATCAGGGATTCTGGAGCCGACTCCACTGATGGACTAGGAGCAGCCTGTACCAGGGATTCTGGAGATGGAGTCACCTCTGGAACAGGAGCAGCTTGTAGCAAGGATTCTGGAGCCGATTCCATCGCTGGACTAGGAGCAGCCTGCCCCAGGGATCCAGGGGACGATTCCACCGCTGGACTAGGAGCAGTCTGTCCCATGGATCCGGGGGATGATTCCGCTGTTTCGCCAGGAGAAACCTCTGGCAAATTAGGCGGTGCCGCCGCTAGGGTCGCTGCCGAGTCCGAATCAGCTTGCAACTGAGATGCCGACCCGAATTCCACAACATCCCCTCCCGTAGGGTGGGCACTGCCCACCACAGAAGCAGCCTGGATCCCAGGAGGGCCAGATTCTTCTGCACCTGTCCCAGAAGATCCGGATACCGACATCACATCACGCTCCGTAGGGTGGGCACTGCCCACCACAGAAGCAGCCTGGATCCCAGGAGGATCAGATTCTTCTGCACCTGTTCCGGAAGAGGGACCGGATTCTGTCATAGAAATGGCAGTAGGGTGGGCACTACCCACCACATCACTTAAAGATGAATCCGTCCCAGTGCTTAATGGGCTAGCCTCTGGCACTGCCTGACGGTTGAGGCTTTCAGCAGCGCCCTGGGACGAGATCTGAGGACGATCGGCAGTTGGGGATGGTTGATCCGTGGGGGGCAATTGGGCTGAACTGAGAGAGGCTTCCAGGGGCTCAGGTGGGGATAGTTCAGCATTCTCAGTGACTCCCTGAGGGGACGGACTGGGAGAAACTGGCAAGGATGGGACTGGCGGGGAAGCCTCTACTCCACCGGACTCCACACTGGACGAGGCTTGTAGCAAAGATTCCGTAGGCACGAAATCTTCTTCGCCAGGGGAAACTTGCAACTCAGAAGATGCCGGGGCTGCTTCCGCCGTTGGACTAGGAAAGGCTTGCAATTGGGATTCTGGAGAAGATTGCGTTGCCGAACCAGATGAGACAGACGGTTCCGGAGCTGATGCTGACGCTGGACTAGGAGAGGCTTGCAGTTGAGGAACTGATTCCACCGCTGGACTAGGAGAGGCTTGCAAGATAGACGAGTCTGCCGCCGAGATGGCAGAACCTTGCGGTAAGGATGGAGCGGCGGTGGATTCAGGAGTAGTCTGTGGCAGAGATCCTGAAGATGAAGGTGCTGCTGAGGTGGAAGAGTCTTGGGATGCCGACATCACATCACTCTCCGTAGGGTGGGCACTGCCCACCGCAGAAGCAGCCTGGATCCCAGGAGGACCAGATTCTTCTGCACCTGTCCCGGAAGAGGGACCAGATTCTGCCATAGAAATGGCAGTAGGGTGGGCACTGCCCACCGCAAAAGATGAATCCTCCCCAGTGCTCAATGGGCTAGCCTCTGGCACTGCCTGACGGTTGAGGCTTTCAGCAGCACCCTTGGACGAGATCTGAGGACGATCGGCAGTTGGAGATGGTTGATCCGTGGGGGGCAATTGGGCTGAACTGAGAGAGGCTTGCAGAGGCTCAGGTGGGGATACTTCAGCATTCTCAGAGACTCCCTGAGGGGACGGACTGGGAGAAACTGGCAAGGATGGGACTGGCGGGGAACCCTCTACTCCACCGGGCTCCACACTGGACGAGGCTTGTAGCAAAGATTCCGTAGGCGCGAAATCTTCTTCACCAGAAGAAACTTGCAACTCAGAAGATGCCGGGATTGACTCCACCGCTGGGCTAGGAGAGGCTTCCAATTGGGATTCTGGAGAAGATGGCGTTGCCGAACCAGATAAGACAGACGGTTCCGGAGCTGATGCTGACGCTGGACTAGGAGAGGCTTGCAAGATATGGGCACTGCCCACCCCAGGAGATGCCTGTGAGGCATTTTGCTCACCAGGCAACGCAGCGGGCTCCGCTGGAACTGCTTGCAAATCCGGCGGTGAGGGCGCTGGCGGCGGCGGTAGACCAGGGATAGAGGCCAGGGTGCCGGGGTGCTGGCGCTGAGCGCGGGGGGGCATCTGCCCCGGACGGGCAGGGCTATCCGGGCGACGCAACGGACGAAGGGTGGAAGATTGGAGAGTGGGAGATTGTGGGGGAACTGGCGAGACCAGGGGCTGACGCTGTAGCGGGGGGGCGGGGGGCGGCGGCGGCGTTTCGGGCAGGAAGGGAGTGATGTCGGTGAGGCTGCCGGGATGATCACGGCGGCGGCGGGTCGGAACTGTCGGCTCCGGCTGTCTCTGTACCGTTTCTCCGGCGGTATTGGCGGCAATGCTAGCTCCCAAGTCAGAATCGGGCTGATCGGTGGAGGCGGCTACCCAAGCTTCTGGGCTGATCTCCTCTGTCCCTTCATCCCCGGAATCATTGACCCCATCAGTCCCACTATCAGGCGCAGGCGTACCTAGGGGCGAGCGCAGATCGGGATCCAACACCCCCAGGAATCGCTCTCCCAATAGGGTTGTCCGCTGTAACCTCAGCCCTAGATTGCTCAGGGGCTGCAAGACACCCAGCGGCTTACTGGGTAGGTTAGAGACATTCTCCGGGGGTGGGGTGGGATCAGCCATGGGCTGGAAAGCAGGTTAAAGATCTGGGCAATGGCTAGGGTTCTGTGAATGTTTTTCCCAAAACAGCCTTCATCTATCCATCAATTCAAAGTTGACAGATGCCTAGGAAGAAGAGGCAATATATCCCGTCTTATCACGCTTCTGGTCAGTGGCTGCACCACCCCCACTGGATTCAGTGATGATCTTGAGACCTTCGTAGGCCAACACTAACTCCTCTACCGCAACGCTGTTAGAGTCGGCCTTGAGGGCGGGGGTTTTCCAGCCGACGGGGATGGCCCCCAAGAGAGACCATGCTTGCATAGTTTCCCCGGCCTGGTTAAAGACCAAAATATTGATATTGCGTCGCTCTGGCTTACCTTCTTCCAGCGTTTTGTTAATCCAATTCCAGAACGTGAGATCATCGGTAATCCCTCGCTTTAGGGTAATATCCCCAAACTTAGCCCGCTTGAGAAAAATACGCTGCTGTTCGTTAGCGCCGCCTTCAAAGTAGGTGTCCTTTTCGATCTGCACATCAATACCAGAGCATTCGCTAAAGGATGCGGCTAAGCTGCTATCCATCTCCACATAGAAGCGGTTGGTGGTGACGTGGTTGACGCCATAGTTTTCACTGTTGCTTTGCTCGGACATTAGAAATACCTCCGAATCTCGCCACGCCGCGATCGCTGTTGCTGCATATCATGACGCAAGCAGGCATAAACCTGATCGCTAAAGGTTTGCAGGGCGAGGGGATCCGCCAGCACCGCCGCCGCTAAATCAGCCATGGCCTCCAAGTCTGGATCACCCTGGCAGGAGGCCGGGGCCGTGTACCCCGCCGGGGCCGCTTGCCGGATTGGAGCCTGGGCGGCCCGCTGTCTCAATAGGGAGTGAAGGTCTTCCATAATAGGTGACAGGTTTTAGGGGACAGGGTGTGGGAAGTTTTGAGTTTTGAGTTTTGAGTTTTGAATTAAATATCTCGTAGGGGATCTGCGGGTTAATAGTGTACCGAGTGACCAGGTTTTCTCCCAGAGGGAGAAAGCCAGTGTCTCCCTCTGGGAGAAAGCCCGATCAGCGGGTACGTTGCTTTCCTGCGAGTCCCTAGGGGCGCGGGGCTTCGCGCCTTCCGTATGTTTGTGTACGACAACCCCATCACCCAAGCCCTATGCCAAAGGCAGGCTCATCGCCAACGGGCAGGCTCCGCCTTTCTTGAATGCCGTTAAGCTATACACACTCTCTCACCCTCACACTCTCTTACCCTCACACCCATCTACCCCTTTAGGCTTCAATACCAGCTCCCCTGCCTCAGGGTAAGGAATTTTTTCGGCCTTGAGTAGTCTCTAAAGGTCGAGTCAGGACTGTAAAGGTTTGTGACCGTAGAGCAATCCAGGAAAAGCTTTCTCAGGATTTTCTCGCCGGGAATTTCCGCTGCTCCCCTTACTGAATACTCTCCAAACCCTTTTCAGAAGGAAGGGACGGGGCTGCTTGCTCTAAGGTTGTGCGGACTTGGCGCGATCGCGCTAACAGTGCCTCTACCCGCTGTTGTTGTTGGCGCTGACGGCGATTGCTGGGAGTCGTGGCCTGGGGTCCCAGGGTTTGTTGCTCACGGGCAAAGTCCGCCACCGCTTGGGCTCTGATATCCGCGAGGATCGCCTGCATTTCTGGATCGTTCAAATCCATGGCTTTCTTGCTCCGTGCCTTAGGTGCTTCTCCGCTACGGATGGTCTGTGCCCGTTGCACCAAGGCTCCAAAGTAGTCGTTTTGGCTTTCTTCTGCCTCCACATCTTCCTGGAGCTGCCCCTTGATCATTTCGTAGAGTGCTTGGGTATAGCCCTGGCGGGTAGCCTGTTTCACGCCCCCCGCCGCCACACCACAAAGCACCAGATTCAGGCTCATGGGCACCACAGGCAACCAAGCCCCGGTGAGAAACAGACCGTAGGTGCTGCCCCAGGTGGCTGCCACCGCCAGCCCCAGTATCAGCCAACACAGACTAGCTCGCCGCAGCCGATAGGCGATCACCCCACCCCCCAGGCCCCAGAGCCAGATCAATAGCCACTCCACGGGGCTGGGCAGGCTCCACACCAGAGCCCGCCCCTCCAGGGTCGCCGCCAGCAGTTGGCTCACGATCTGGGCATGGACCACAACCCCCGGCATCTCCCGCACATATTCCTGGGCTGCAAGGTAAGGGGTGGTGAACAAATCCTTCGCCACCAGGGAAGTGTAGCCGACAAGCACAACGCGATCGCGGATTTTTTCCGGCGGTACCTGTCCCTCCAGCACCTCCGACAGACCCACCACCTCCACCGCATTTCGGGCTGACCGATAGCGGATCATTGTTTGATAGGGCGGTAACTCCTCGGTGCTGTAGCCGCCAAAGCCATTAGAGAGAGAGGGAATAACACGATCGCCAAAGGCCAGTTCCATCGCCTCCGTGGCCCCCACCTCAATCCCTTCCCCCTCCAGATAGGCCACAGCCAGTAGCAAACTAAAGGAGGGCAAGTCAAAATCCAAATTTGCGTCGTTGCACAGGTGCCGACCCACGGGCATCATCGGTGGGGCTTCGGGCACCGAAAACAGCAACCCTCGCCGGACAATGCCATTGGGATCAATGGGCAAATCCGCAAATCCCACTTGGGCTTCGCTGACTTCCGGGGGTACAGGCACCCCCGGAAAATTGGGACTACTCAACAGGCAAACCATGATGATGTTGGGATCACTTTGGATCGCTGCCAGCATCCGCTCCCGCCCCTCCACTGGTCCTTGGGGAATATCTCGCCCAATATCAATACCAATGGCACGAGGTTCATGCTCCTGGAGCGCGGCTAGCACATCGGCGATGGTGCCGTCCTGAATCGGGTCTTCCTGGCGACTCTGGATATCCTTTTCGTTAATGCCCACCACCAGCAGTCGCTCGTCCGGGCCTTCATCGGGCTGCCAGCGCACAAAGCGATCGTAGGCGGTGAGTTCGTTCTCCTGGAGTACCCCCAAGGCACGCACCGTCAACAGCCCACCGGACACCACCAAACTGGTCAGCAGCACAGAGCTGCTCAAAAAGCGAACAACCGGGTTGATGAGAAAGCGTTGGAGCATAGGGGATGTTATTGAAGGCGGGTGATCTCAGTGACCCAGCGACGGCGATCGCGGTGTTCTAGGTCCAAAATATCCGACAGCGGCCAATGAAATGCAAGGGCAATACAGGCTACCTCCTCGTGCAGTTGGGCTGAGGGGTAGCCCATCACTCCCCCGCCAAGGCTAAGTCCACCTCAAACTCAGCATCACAGGCAGGGCAGCGGGTAGGGATCTGGGCCGTTCCCCCCTGATTAATGCGGTTGTAAACCTCCCGCAGGTAAGCCAGATCTTGGGTAAATAGGTTTTCCAGTAAATCCGGTGTTAGGGCTGTTAACTCCCCCAGACGGGTAATGACACGGGACAAGAGGACTAGGGTGCCATACCCTGGTAATCGCTGCACAGTGCGATCGCGCTCCACCGCCAACTCATCTCGGGCCGTGGCCAGCCGCATCGTACCCTGTCGATGGACCCGACCCGATCCATCCACCAGCCCACGGGGCAAGGTGAAATCAAACTCACTGATTAGTTCCATGGTGGATAATGTCCCCCGCCTCCGGTTCCTCTAACTCATTGATCTGGCGATAAAACTTTTGCAAATAGTCCAGATCCCGAGCAAAGAGTCGCTCTATGACCAAGGGTGTCACCTCCTCCAAAGCGCCTAACTTCGTAATCACCCGCGCCAAAATAATGACCGTGGCATAGGCCGGATTCATCTTTACCCGAGGATCCCGCAACGGCACAATCTCATCCATGGCCATAGCAAGGCGCATCACCCCTTTGCGATGGAGATTCCCCTCAGCATCCACGTATCCCTTCGGTAGCGTAAACTCAAACTCCGTTTGCATGGAATACTCTTACTGCTTCGTAACCCGCAGGAACTCATCCACCGCCAACTCCATTTCCTCCACTTGAAATTCGGTGCTGCCGGCCTTCAGATCCCCAATCTTGTAGGTCACCGGCCAAGCCCCAAAGAACTGGAAACGAGCAGATTCCTCATCCGCTTGATCGTAAATCACAATATCCCCATCCCGGCGTTGCTCAGTCCACTTACCCGCTTCCACCGCCGCAAACCATTCCCACAACACCGACGTGACAAACATGCCACGCTTCAGGGTAATGTTATTGCTCTTAGAGTTACCCGGTATTTTGGTCCGCACAACCCGTCCCCGTGAGGCTCCGCTACTGCCCCACTTCTGGGGCGTTACCTCCACATGCTCAATCACATCTTGACTGCGCTTAAAACCCTGACATTCCATGAAATAGGCATCAATGCGCTCATCGCTGCCATCCAAATGAATACCGATATAAAACCGACAGGCGGTGAGAATTTCGGGAACCTTAGATTTCTCAGCCATGGCGCAAGACCCTCTATCCCTATTTCACTCGATGCAGAGACTCGTAAGCGATTTCCACAGTTTCCGTGGCCAAGTTGGTTGAACCCGCCTCAAACCCAGACATCGCGTAACTGATACACATTGCGCCCGTAACGTCCCACCGGGCGGCTTCCTCGCCCCCCTGGTTATAGAGCACAACAGACCCCGTCTTCCGTTCGCCCTTATTGGCACTACCGCCACCGGCAATGGGCTCTGAATGACTATCGGAATACCACTTGAGCAGCCGATCGTCCCCCACCGTCGCCACGTATTCAATACTCAGCTTACTGTTGCTCACCCCAGTAACGGTAGCCTGAATTTGGCTTTTCCCGTCTTTCGTTACACCAAAGGGGGTACTATCCCCCGCTGACTCTAAGGTAATCGCAATACCACTCACTTTTTTGACCACCAAATCCTCTAGGCCATCGAAGGAGGCATAGAACTTGGAGCAGGGCAAGACTTCACCAGCAGCCATGGATGATTTCTCCTTTTGCTGAACACGTCATTTTCGTCACGCGATTATTTCACGCGGTTGATCTGTTCAACCACAATTTCAAAGGTCTCTGTCGCCAGATCCTTACTCTCGGAGGTAAAGTCATTGACCTTGTAGGACTTGACCCAGGCATTGATGAAATCCCACCGCAGAACCTCCTTATCTTCGCTATCGTAGGCAGTCAAAGACCCACTTTTGCGATTATCGCCCCATTTGCCATCGCCACCATGGCTGGGGGGCATAGTAGCCTTCATCCAGTTGTACCAATCCTGGTCCCCTTCACAGAGATAGGTTTCCAAGGTGAGATTAGGGTTTTTCTCAAAGCCAGCGGAGGTGGTTTGCCACAGGGTTTTGCCATCTTTGCTAGAGGCCAGAGGCTTTTCGTGGCCCGCACTTTGCCCCTCAAACTTAATACCATCCACCTTTTTGACCATTTTCTCGGTCAACCCATCGATCTCTAGGTAAAACCGACTTGTGGGAATTGGTTGTAACTGAGCCATAGAACCCTCTACTTGCAGGTATCCATAAAAGATTGAACGGTTGTTGGCAGAGCCCGTCTCCTACTGGAGCATGGCCTTGGATCTCATCAGGGCTACATTCTCTATCTGCCCCTACGCCCTAATGTTTGCCAAATATATTGGCCAAAATTGAAGCAATATAGCCTCACCCTTAGGGGATATAGTCCAGAAAAGGGGATTGGCGGGGTTGGTTTGATCGGGTTTTCACCTATCGTCAAATCAACCCCCTTTGATCCTGACGTTTACTGGTTGGGAGCCCACTGGCTAATGCGGAAGATGACAAATTCCGCCGGACGCACCGGGCAGACGCCAATTTCCACATAGAGACGACCCATCATCATGGTGTCGGGAGTGTTCAACTCGCCATCACACTTGACATAGAAGGCTTCGGCGGGGGAAGCCCCAAAGAGAGCGCCTTCTCGCCATAGCCGTGCCAGGAAGGTGCTGACGGTACGGCTGACCCGAGCCCATAGATCCATATCGTTAGGCTCGAAAACCACCCATTGGGTGCCAATTTCGATGGACTTTTCGATGTAGCTGAGCAGACGGCGGACGCTGATGTAGCGCCATTGGATGTTGTCGGGCTCGACCAGGGTGCGGGCTCCCCACACCTTGTAGCCCCGGTTGTAGTTGGCAAAGTTGCGGATACAGTTGATGCCCAAGGGGTTCAACAGTTCCTGCTCTCGCATATTGGTTTCGTAGGCTAGGCCCAGCACGCCCCGAGGCGTTTCGTTGGCGGGAGCCTTAAAGACACCCCGAGATTCGTCGGTGCGGCACCAGATACCCATCATGTGACCGCAGGGGGGCACAAAGATGGGGCGACCCCCGTTGCGGGGGTTGGCCACCTTAATCCAGGGGTAATACAGGGCTCCAAACATGGAGCGGCGGTTGAAAGCGGAAAGCCACTCGGCGACATGCTGGGGACGCTGGGTTTCGGGGGCAACGGCGGCATTCTCGTTTTTGCCCACCTTGACCGGCGGGGGATCGAGCACTGCCATGCGGTAGGCGGGGCCAGGGAAGGAGTTTTCGCACAGACTCACGAGCATTTCCATGACGCCATGGACTTGATCTAGGTCCAGGAGACCCACTTGGTAGGCCCGCATCAGGTCGGGGCAGGCGATCATGGCAACTTCGTCAATCTCAAAGAGCCCCTGGATACCTTGGCGGTCGTCTCGGACCCCTTGGATATCACGGGTGATGCGCTCGGGGGGAGAGATATAGGGCGGGGGCGCGACTTCATAAAAGCCGTTGCCGGGACGGCGAGAGAGCGCCTGACCGCTAACGGAAATGTCATTGGCGACGACGTATTCCGAAGCCTCCAGTACCGCAACGGCATAGTCGGCAACGGCGGTTTCTACCTGGGGATTCATGCTCAGGTGGTCGTAGCGCTCTAGCTCCTCGCCACCGCTCTTGACCACCAAGTTGAAGAACTCCCCGGTATCGAGGGGGGGCTCAGCGCCCTCTGGGGCATCCTCTGGGAGGGGTTTGGGGGTGCTTTCTTCGATGGCGATGATGATGCGGGCATCTTCACCGGGGGGAAGTAGGGCCTGTTCATCGCCTTCAGGTAACCGGAGATTAACACTGATGGAAGGCTTGCCACCAGCGGTGGGGAGGCGAGTAGCAACCTCTTCTGGGGGCGGGGGGGGGGAGCCGGGGAGCTTGGTGCCAATGCTGACCACCCAGCAGCGACCGCCGCCGTTGTTAAACCAGCCCTGAACCGCAAAAGGGAGGTAAGCGTCGAAGTCGGTGAAGCCATCGGAACCCGGTTTGGCAAAAAATTCGACGTATTGGCTCCAGTTGGTGATCATCATGGGCTTGAAGAGTTCGGCATCACCCCGAACGTCTTCAGTGAAGCCGACAAATCCGGCTACGCTCATGCTGACCCCTTCAATGGGGCGACTGCCTCGGTCTACCTCTTCGACGTATACCCCAGGCGCAAAGTAGTCCAATGCCATGCTTGAGTTCCTCTTCTGTTCACTACAGGCTTGACGCCCCAAGGCTGGATGACGGTTGAGGGGGTCTGCTCCGCCCCCTCAACGGTAAGGGCTGGGTTCTATGGACGTTATTAGACCAAGGTCGGATTCTGTAGCGATCGCGGATATCAGTTGGCCGACGACCGGGGCAGACGAGGCCCTGTCACGCTTCCTCAGCCGCTAAGATTTGCTCCACCGTAAGGGGCAATTCTGGAAAGGTGGCGGAGGCGATCTCATCATTGCCTCTGAAGGCTTGGGCTTCGTAGAGATCATCAATGGGTCGCAACAGGGTAATGACGCTTTCTAGGGGGTCAACGATCCAGTATTCAGGGATGTTGAGGACGTTGTATTCGACCCGCTTGGCCCGGTAGTCCACTGTAGTGGTGGATGCGCTGACAACCTCAACCACCAGGAAAGGGGGCGGTTCGTTGAGGCGGATGATGGCTTCTTGGTCCCGAAGGGCGTGCCACTGAGCCAGGGACAGTACCATCACATCGGGAATACGGGCGGTATCCCAGCGACCCCCACGGGGAGATTGCAGGGCAATGGCCATTTGCTTGGCGGTCCAGTTGTAACCTAGGCGCTTGATCTCGGCGCGAAAAATATCGTTGAGGTATTCTGCGATCGCACCATGGCGGCCTTTGGGCTGAGCCATCCTGACTAGGGCTCCATTGACCAATTCGTAGCGGTTATCGGTGCCGTCAGAGTAGCTCAGGTAATCATCCAGAGTGACGGGTTGGATGGTGACGGTCATAGATCAAGGCTCCGATGGGGAAGCGCCAATAGAGCAATGCTACTGTTTGTCAGGAGAGAATCAACTCAGGGATTGCCCCTACGCATGGAACTTTATTTTTATGCAGATTGCTTAGGACTCTGGTTCCGGTTCTGATCGCTCTGGCTTGAGCAGGGGAAAGGCGATCACATCGCGGATGCTAGGGCTGTCGGTGAGAAGCATGATCAAGCGGTCGATGCCGATGCCCTCGCCACAGGTGGGGGGCATCCCATACTCCAGGGCGGTGAGGAAGTCTTCATCCACCCCCGTAGCCTCCAGATCCCCCGCCGCCTTGCGAGCTGCCTGGGCCTCAAAGCGATCGCGCTGATCGAGGGGGTCCGTCAACTCCGAGAAGCCGTTGGCGGTCTCCCGTCCGGCGATGAACAGCTCAAAGCGCTCTACCACACCGGGCTTACTGCGGTGGGGCTTGGAGAGGGGCGAGATCTCGACGGGATGATCCATGAGGAAGGTGGGCTGGATCAGGGTCGTCTCGATGCGGTGTTCAAACACTTCATTGAGCAACCGCCCGATACTGTCGCACCCGTCTGCTACGGTTATGCCCAGCTCCGCTACCGCTGCTTTGGCGGCATCCAGGTCCGGGAACTGGGTGAAGTCTAGCCCTGTGTGTTCCTGCACTAGATTGTGCATGGTGACCCGTCGCCAGGGGGGAGTCAGGTCGATTTCGGTCCCCTGGTAGGTGATGCGAGTGGTGCCCAAAACCGACTGGGTAATGGAGGCGATTAGATCCTCCGTTAGGGCCATGAAGTCGTGGTAGTCGGCGTAGGCTTGGTAAAATTCAATGCTGGTGAATTCAGGGTTATGGCGGGTAGAGACGCCCTCGTTGCGGAAGATGCGCCCGATTTCAAATACCTTCTCAAAGCCGCCCACCAGTAACCGCTTTAGGTGTAGCTCCGTGGCGATGCGGAGGTACAGGGGCATGTCCAGGGTGTTGTGGTAGGTGACGAAGGGTCGCGCTTCGGCTCCCCCCGCTTCCCCCTGGAGCACCGGAGTCTCAATTTCCAAAAAGCCCCGCTCTTCAAAGTAGCGGCGGATGGCGGAGGTGATCAGTGCCCGCTTGCGGAAGGTTTCCCGCACTGGGGGGTTCACGATCAGGTCTACGTAGCGCTGGCGGTAGCGCTTGGCTACATCCGTGAGGCCATGCCACTTATCTGGCAGGGGCAGCAGCGCCTTGGTGAGAAGGGCGTATTCCTGCACCTTGACGGAGAGTTCTCCTTTGTCGGTGCGTTTCAGGGTGCCCTTGACACCGATGATGTCGCCTACGTCGGTGAGTTGCTTCAGATGGGTGAAGGCATCGGGTTGGTCTGACATCCCGGCTTGGATGTCTTTCTTATCCAGATAAAGCTGGATGGTGCCGGTCTCGTCCTGGAGGTTGAAGAAGGCCAGCTTACCGAAAACCCGGCGGGCGAGGATGCGCCCCGCGATCGCAACTTGTTCCTCCACTTCTTCTCCAGCGGGCAGGTCGGCATACTTGCTCTGGAGGTCTGCCGCGTGGTGGGTGGTATCCCAACGATAGGCAAAGGGATTGATCCCTGCCGCCTGAAGCTGAGTCACCTTTTGGAGACGCGCCGACCGGAGTTCATCCAGGGTAGAAGGGCTGGGGGGAGATTGGGGGGACTCGGCTTTAGCCATAGGGGGCGGCGTCAGTAAAGGCAAGTGACCATTATAGGCAGAAATGCCTGTCTCTCTGAGTATGCGGGGTGAGCAGAGTCGTCAGTCTTTCAGACAGGCTACGCCCTAGGGCTAGCCTTAGCGTAGCCATGCCGGAGGCTATTGCCCCTTGGGCTATAGGCTTGCGTCTGCTGGAGGGAGAAACTCCAACAGGAAGGTCCATGTAATGTGACCCATCTATTTGACCCATCTACTTATTACCCTGGTTAGGGTACATCTCACCTTTGCAGCCCCTCACCCTTGTATCTTAAGTACCAGGGTGGGAAAGGGACTTTGAAGTCGATTCTCCCCCTTCACTGCCCAGGGGATGTCCGTAGTCCGTTCTCACAATTAGCGCCATGACGTCGCCTGATCCTGCCATGCTAGATCGCCACGAATGCCAAGAAATTCGGTGTCCAATCCAGTTCGTCCTAGAAATTATTGGCAGCAAGTGGGCGATCTTGATTCTGCGGGAGCTGTTCATGGGCCGCCGCCGCACCCATGAATTTTTAGAGGCGTTACCGGGCATTAGTACCAAAACTCTAACTGCCCGCCTGCGGGAGATGGAACGCCACGGCATCGTGGAGCGACAGGTATTTCCTGAAGTGCCGCCTCGGGTGGAATATTCCCTCACGGCTAAGGGGCGCGAGGTCCAGCCCATCCTGGCGGGCCTCAAACATTTGGGGGAGCAGTGGTTACATCAAGATGCCTGCCATTGCCCCATGGACCCTAGGCCCTAGGGGCGACTTCCCCATATTTTATTCCTGGGGATAGGCTTAGCCTACCGATCCCTGGGGAAGAGCCTTGAGCAGAGCTTCCCGTTGGGCGCGATCGCGATATTTAGAGGGGTCAAGGGCAATGGCCCGCCGCAGATGTTCTATGGCCCAGTCTTGGCGGTCTAGGGCGGCATAGCAACAAGCTTGCTGAAAAAAGGCAGCGGCTTGGTCGGGTTCAATGGCGAGGGCCTTATTGAAGGCTGCGATCGCATCTTCATAGCGGGTGAGCTGCCGTAGGGTGAGTCCTAGCACCAGCCAGCCCCGCACCGAGTAAATTTCTCGCTTTAGAGATTCCGTCAGCGCCTGGTAGGCTTCCTCATAGCGGGTCAGACGGGCCAACGTTATTCCCTGTTGAAACCAGATGCAGGCATTGTCAGGATCGAGACGCACGGCCTGTTGAATTTGCGAGAGGGCCGCAGTCGCTTGACCTAGGCGGCGCAGTAGGTAGGCATGGCAACTGTACAGGCGGGCATCAGCCCAACCCTCCCGTAGGGGTTCCTCCAGGTAGGCCAAAGCTTCGCCATAGCGCCGCAGGCGGGTGAGGGCATAGGCCAGGGCGAGGTGGGCCTCCCGGTGACTGGGGGAAAATTGCAGGGCGGTCTGAAAACATGCGATCGCAGTTTCCAGTTGATGGAGTCTGTAGGCGCTCAGACCCTTGGCATACCAAATCAAGGGATCCTCTGGTAGCAGGGCCAAGGCTTGGCTGTAGGTCTCTAGAGCCCGGTCATAGCGCTGGAGCCAATGGAGCAGTTGCCCATAGCGATACAGTAGCCGGGGATGGTTCGGGGCTAGGGTCAGAGCCCGATCGTAGGCATTCATCGCCTCAGTTTTCCAACCCGCTGCCGCTAGGGCCGTACCATAGTTAGCCCAGACCATGGGGTCATCTGCCACCAAGGCCAGCGTCTTTTGGTAGCTGGCGATCGCCTCCGGGTAACGTCCCAATCGTCCCAGGAGATAGCTGTGGTAACACCAAGCTAAGGTGTCTGTAGGCTTCGCCTGCACCAGCACCTCACAGCGCCCCAGAGCCTGGGTCAATTCCGCCGCTGAGGCTCCTGCACTGTCTATGGGGGAAAGGTGATCCTGGGGTGGGTCAACCATCTACGCTACCTCTGGGAGTTCCATGCCAATCGTCCATGCCGTCTTGGCGACACCCCCAAGCCCTAGGGTGCATCCACGCAGCAATTTACTATTGCGGAATTATTTTCAGAGTGACGAATTCTACGGTGGAGCGCCCTGCAGCAATCTTTCTCATCCGCAGCATACCCAATCTCCGTTGGCAGACCATCATTCAGACCACATCAAAGGTCAGGGACAGGGCAGCAAGCTGGCTGGCATCCACCGATTGTACCGACCGCGTCGGGGTGCCTCGCGTTGTGGCCACATCTGTCAATAGGTCGCCCACAATCTGGGCCGGGTCATCCATCCCCACAGGACCAGAGGCCGTGCCGGAGCGGGTAGCCACCTCTCGCAGTGCCCGCAATCCATGGTCAAGGGGCTGACTGCTGGCGATGATCAGGACCTCCGTTGCCCCCCGAGGTTCCTGGGTCACCAGCCGGAAACTGTCGCGGTTGGGGTCTGGCAGCAGCAGCGTAGCGCCCGCTGCCAGACGGGTCACATCCGCCGAAGCTGTCCACTGATTGGGAAAAATCACCGTCATTTCTCCCGTGACATCGATCACCAGCACACTGAGATACAGATCCTGAGGCTCGTTGTTTTGAATTTGGAACTGGATGGACTGATTTAGGGAAATCTCGGGCACCCCAGGACGGGCTGCCGAGGGGGGCGGCCCACCTCTGCCCCGCACCGTAAAGGCACTGGCCACCAGGGAACTGCCCCCCTCGGGAATCATGGTGACGCTGAGATTAAGGCGAGAGGAACCGGGGTTAAGGATGAGTTTGACGATGCGGGCGGCAAGGAGCGATCGCAGTTTGGGTCGCAGGCGATCTACGGCGGCGGTCACGGTTTCTTGGACCAAGCCAAAGGCACCGGGCAATCCCTCTAGCCCCTGAGAAAAGAGTCCCAAGCTGCCTACAGGAGGAGCTTCGGTGGCGGCACTCCAGTCCTGGCGGCGCTCCACCGTCAAACGTCCGAGAATGTAATGGGCTTCCCCTTGGTGGAGGGGGACCGCTTGGATCCGGGGAATGGTTGCGATCGCAGTGACCACCTGGGTCTGCTCCGCCTCAGACAAGGACTCGGTATCCACCCCCACCCGTAAAGTGATATCCGTCGGCACCCCCCGCACCTGTTCCTGGAGCAAAGCCCCGGCCCCCATAGCCCTATCCAAGAGACGGCCCCGGCCTTGAAGCCCTTGACGGCTAATGATTTGTAGGAGCCCGCGTGATTGACCCCTTTCATCCACCCCCGCCAAAATGGCATCGGTTTGAAAGGCTTCTAAACTCTGGGGATCAATGCCCCCCAGCCAGATTTCCGCCTCATTGCCCTGCACTTTGGTTACCACCGCCTCAGCAGGAGGCGTCACCTTATCAGTGAAGTACAAGGGGCGACCCTCGTAGCTGCTACCCGGTGCAATCTCAAACTGGGGCTCTTGGTTATTGAAGGAAAGCTGGGTGGTGCTACGGGCCACATTAGCCAGGGTATTGCCCAAAAGTGTGCTGCCGGTTTGCTGCCAGAGATACTGAGTCATGACATAGGAAAAGGCCCCGGCATAGAAATCTTGGAAGGGGGTGTCAGCGGCATACTGGTCTCGCTTTGCTGACGCGATCGCAACTCCCCGAGCAATGCCCGCCCGCCGCCGCCGGATAAACTCGCTGGGAGACAGGTTGAGCTGCGACAGCCACCGCTCTTGATAGACCCGCTCAACAGGACTCATTTCCAGATTGGTCCCTCCTGGCCGCGCCCGCACCACTAGGTTGCCCCGCGTGCCACCGCCGGAGTGGCAGCTATCCAGCACCAAGGTAACGTTGTCCGTCTGGAGAGCGGAGCCCAGCAGAAACAGGGTGTGGCCCGTGATATCTTCCACCGGGCCACCCTGCCGGGGAAATCCCTCTGGCAGGCGACTGTCAATGGGTACCAGGGTGCTATTGAGGCCATCGGGAAAGTCCTGGTCCGGGTCTACCACACGGGATCCGTGGCCCGAAAAATGGAATACCACCACGTCCCCAGGGCGGGCCTGGTTAATCAGGTGTTCCTCAAAGGCGGTGAGAATATCCTGGCGGGTGGCCTTAGCGTTGGTGAGCTTGACGATGTCGCTGGGCTGAAAGCCAAATCGATGCACCAGTAGGTGATATTGCAGCTCCACATCGTTGAGACACCCCTGGAGTGGGGCAAACAGGCTGTCTCGGGGGTAGGCGTTGATCCCCACTAGCAATGCCAGCTTACGGTTGGTGGGTTGGGCCAAGACGCGCCCGAAGCGGTCGCCCTGGCGCATCACATCTAGGGATGACCAGCCCAGGGCCGCGAGGGTCGCCCCAGCCCCCTGCAAGAGATGACGACGAGATAGACGGGCCATAGGCGTCTCCCAAAAGGACCAGCGCTAATTTTCGTTCCTATCTTGGCATCTCTACCGTGGGAACAGAAGATATAGCAACATCTCTGCGGGGCATTGCTTCGCCAACGCGAAGCAATGCCCCCGACGGAACTGACTCCCTTGGCAAGGGGGGACTAAGGGGGGTGATGCAGGGTGTAACAAGCTCTATCAAGGGCCGCAGTTGAGAAGTCGCGCGTTGGGGTGGGCAGCTTCTAGTGCAGCTTGGCGATCGGCACTGGGGCGTCCGTAGGTCGTCAGGGCTTGGAAGGTTTCCGGTGGCGGCGGTGTTTCCAGGATGTCTTCCCCCAGGTCACTGAAAAGAATCACTGCTTGGATCCTGATCTGCCCCTGGCGGTTCTGTTGATAGAGGGCTTCGTATTCTTGGGCGACGGCTTGCCAATCTCCTGGGGGACAGTAGCTGCGATCTACCAAGAGGGTGACCTCTGGGGCCGCCAAGACCAAGCGGATGGTTACGGCTGCGATCGCAAAAACCGCCCACCCAACCCCCACTATTCTCAACAGAGCCCGATTCAGGGCATTGGGATTCATGACGCAGGCTATACCAGGTAGTTGACAATGCGGCCAAAACTATCGGGCTCTAGACTAGCACCCCCGACCAAAGCCCCGTCAATTTCCGGCTGGGCCATAATCTCATCAATGTTACCGGGCTTAACTGAGCCTCCGTACTGAATTGAGGCATCTGGGTAGGTCAACTGCTGACGAATCACCCCAATAACCCGGTTGGCTTCCTCCGAGGCGCAGGTGTCCCCGGTACCAATAGCCCAGATCGGCTCATAGGCCACCACAAGATTGGCCTGATCCACCGCTACCAAGCCCTTGTCGAGCTGGGCTTTGATCACCGCCTCCGTTTCCCCCGCATCTCGCTGCTGCTTGGTTTCCCCCACACAGAGAATCGGGGTCAAACCGTGGCCTTGGGCCGCCAACAGGCGTTGGTTCACCGTCGCATCGGTTTCGCCGAAATACTGACGCCGTTCACTGTGACCCACGACCACATAGCGCACGCCTAACTCCGTCAACATGCTGCCGGAAATTTCCCCAGTGTAAGCCCCACTGTCTTCCCAGTGGATATTTTGGGCTCCCAGTTTTACCCGGCCCCCGTGGAGATTTTTAGACAGGGCGCTGAGATCGGTGAAGGGGACACACAGCACAATCTCCCGATCATCGGGAGTTTCCGAAAGCTGACTTGTAAAGCCCTGCAAAAACTCCAGAGCCTCACTCTGGGTTTTGTACATTTTCCAGTTGCCAGCGATGACTATCTTACGCACGGGGATCCAGGGACGAATAGAACAAATGCGAGACTTGCATCACCGCATCGTACAGGGAAAGCTGACCTGGATCAAACCAGAGGTAAGGCCAGAGATGGGGGTCATGATGCCAGCACTTGACGTGCGATCGCTACCAGTTCCTGGGTCAGGGGATGTTTGGGATAGCGCAGACAAAACAGCTCTCGGCTACCCAACAGCATCATATCCTCCGACATCGGCAGCACCCCCGCCACAGGGATCGAGTAGGTCTTTTCCACCAAACTCCGAACATTATCAGTCCCTAGAGCCGACAAAACCTTATTCACGACGAGCATCAGCCGAGGAATGCCGAGCTGCTGAGCAATTTCCACCGTCACAGCAGTACCCTCAAAGTCTTGGCCATCGGGTCGCAGAATCATCAGCAACATATCCGATAGGGCCATGGCCAGCAGGGTTTCACTGTTGACACCGGGGTGGGTGTCGATAAAAACGTAGTCCAGGTTCAGGCGGTCTGCAAGGCTGTTCAATCCGTCGCTTAGTTGGGTGATGTCATAGCCTTCACTGACGATGCGGGTAATCTCTTCGGTCTTGAAGCTGCCGGGGGCAAGGCAGATAGCCCCATGTCGCTGTTTCACGGGCTCAGGGGTGAGATCATAGACGGCCTCTTCAATTAGGCATTCTCCCCAGAGATAACTGTTCAACGTATGGCCAATGGTGCTCTGGTCCAGGCCAAAGGGAATGTGGATACCGGGGGATTGTAGGTCGGTGTCCACAATACCCACCCGCCGCCCAGTCATGGCCACCAGGGTTGCCAAGTTGGCGGTGATGTTGGATTTGCCCGTGCCGCCCCGGAAGGAGTGAACCGCAACCAGTTTGAACATAGATCCTCACAGAACATGGCTAACCTGGGCAAATTTTAGGTCAGTTTGTCTAGCCTGGACTAGGTGGGGGGGGGTGATGGGGTGATGGGGTGATGGGGTGGGGTGGTGATGGGGAGGTGACAGGTGACAGGTGACAGGAATTTTGAGTTTTGAGTTTTGAGTTTTGAATTGAATTTCCCGTAGGGGCATAACGCTAAGGCGTGGCTCACCTTTTATGTCGCTTGCGAAACGCGAAGCAATGCACCGCAGAGATGCCGCGCCCAATGCAGGGATGCGCCTTCTGCCTTCTGCCTTCTGCCTTCTGCCTTCTGCCTTCTGCCCTGCCTTACTTTTGCGATAAGGGCTCAGGAGTGCCGGAGGGTGGCTCTGGCTGACCGACAACAAGAATGCGATCGCAAAAAAACAGTGTCCCCGCCGCCACACAGAGGGGAATTGTCAGCAAGTTCATCAGGGGAATGCTGACCAACCCCAGACACACCAACCCAAAGGCGGCACTGGCGGGAAAGCTCCGGAAAATGATCCCCAGCTTGTGGCGAAACTGGAGCCGCCGCCGTTCCAGGGGTGCATCCAACATATCCAGACACAGGATTGTCACCGCCAGGGTAATGCCGCCTACCGTTGCGATCGCAGTGCCCACACCGGGCAGCAGATTCGCCACGAGTAAGGGCACCCCGACACCCACCAGCAACAACAGCTTCTTGAGTTCAAACAGAATCGCCCGCCCCACGTCTCGCAGCACCGAGGCCAAGCTAAAGGGTTCCGTAGGGGGTGGTTGCCCCGCCCTCAGAGACTCTAGCTTTTCCGAAAGCTGACCGTAAAAGGGAGAGCCCAAAATCACGCCAAACTGCAACAGCAGCAGCCCCGTCACCACCAACATCAGCACCACCAGCCCCCCCTGAATTACCGGGGCTAGGACTTGTAACCCCACATCTAGCCAAGCGGGCTGCGCCCAGGCCCTAAGTCGGGTCATCCAACTCGCAATTAACCGAAGACCCAACCCCACGCTGCCCGCGTACAGGGTGATCCCCAGCAATACATTCACCACCACAGGGCCAATCACATAGGGCCGTAGGGAAGGATGGCGCTGCAAGATTCTCACAGCCTGAAGGGGATAGGTGAACCCTACGATCAGCCCCGCTAGTCCCCCGCCTCGGGGCTGCAAGGTCTGGGTGACGGTCATCTGCTGCGGGGAAGGTTTCTCGATTGCCCCCATGGTGGGTTCCCTGCTGAATCAAACTGCTCCTCCATCTTGCCCTGTTGAGGAGACTCATGAAACTGGCTCTAGACAATCCCAGTTGCAACAGGTCGGATTGCGACAGAATATACTTTCCCCAGAGCATTCTTTCAGGAACTTTATCAATTTCCCTGCTGTCACTCCATCAAAGTTTGATGAGATCGACCGTGGACTCACGGAAATTTGCGTACTTACACTGATTTAGCATCTCTTCCTGTTAAGCCAGACTGCATCGAGACGGAGTCGATATCAGTATTCGCACGGGAATGCTCCCAGAATGAATCGGAACCCAGACGTAGTACTTTTTATTCGTTGGTTACGCGGTGGTGGAGCCGAGCGCGTCATCGCTAACTTGGCGAATGGCTTGGCTGAGCGCAACCTCAAAGTTGATTTAGTGTTGATGCAGGCTGAGGGAGAATACCTGGAAACCCTGCACAGCAACGTCCGTGTTGTGAATTTAGACACCCAATCCGCTTCGGCGGGCAGAGGCTGGAGACCACCCACCAGTTTTCAGTCAACGGGCAGCTTACTCAAGCTGGTGCGCTATCTCAAGCAGTATCGTCCCCCGGTCTTGCTCTCAGCCACCCATTACCTAAATGAAATTGCCTTGCTGGCAAAGCAACTCGCACAGGTACCAACGCGGGTCATCGTGACTGAGCACACCCACCTGTCTCAGGAGTTCCGTCTGACGGAGCAGATCTCGTCCAAGTTGATCCCCTGGACGGTCAGGGCGCTATATCGCTTTGCGGATGAGGTAGTGGCGGTTTCCCAGGGAGTCGCCGCTGACCTTGATACCTTCAGCCCCCATCGACGTAAGCCAACTCGTGTGGTCTACAACTCGGTGGTGACGCCAGACATTTATCGTCTAGCTGAGGCGGAAGTTGCCCATCCTTGGTTTCAGCAGAAGGATCTCCCGATTGTGATTGGGAGTGGGCGCTTTGTGCGACAGAAGGATTTTCCAACCTTGGTGCGGGCCTTTGCCCACTTGCGGCAAACGATACCGGCCCGCCTGGTTTTACTAGGGGATGGGCGAGATCATGCCGAAATTCTGCGCCTTGTGGAGGAGTTCGCGATCGCAGATCATGTGTGGATGCCGGGATTTGTCAGCAATCCCTATGCCTACATGAAAAAGGCGGATGTATTTGCCCTGTCCTCTGCCTGGGAAGGATTACCGACGGTGTTGATCGAGGCAATTGCCCTTGGGGTTCCAGTTGTATCCACCGACTGCCCCAGTGGCCCTGCGGAGATTTTGAAACAAGGTCGCTATGGCCGCTTGGTGCCTGTCGGAGATGCGGTGACCTTGGGGGATGCGATCGCAAGCACCCTTCAAGAAGATAGCCCCTCCGTACCCCAAGACTGGATTCGAGAATTCACCCCAGAAGTTGCTATCCGTAAATATATAGATGTTCTAGGACTCAGCCCCGTGATTCCGTCATCCACGGTTCACATGATGGGATCCTCCATCGCCATTTCCTAGCCTTAGCTCCCCTTACTTCTTGATGGCAATGAATCTTCCCCTGGTAAACATCATTATTCCGGCCCATAATGCTGCGGGTCTGATTAGTGAGGCTCTTCAATCAGTACAGGAGCAGACCTATTCTCACTGGCAGGTGATTGTGGTAGAAGACGGCACCCAGGACAGTACGGAGGCGATTGTGCAAATCTTTGCGCAGGCCATGGGCGAGGGCAAAGTACGGTATATCCGCCATCCTGAAAATCAAGGAGTCAGTGCGACCCGCAATACAGCTATAGCTGCTGCGCAGGGCCAATACATTGCCCTTTTAGATCACGACGACACCTGGGAACCGGAACACCTGGAGAAACTGGTAACCCGGTTAGAACAGACCGGGGCAGATTTTGCCTACGCCCCAGCAGTGTTTTTTGAATATCACACCCATAGGGAGATTGGTATTCATGGTCCACAAGCCTCAGAGTGGACCGAGTTTCCCCATAGCCTGTTTAACCGCAGCTATATCCCAGTATCTGGGGTAGTAATAAGGCGATCGGCAGCTAATCAAGTCGGCGGTTTTGATCCCAAACTTCAGAAAGCAGAGGACTTGGACTATTGGTTGCGGTGCGTCGAAGCTGGGCTGCGCTTTGAGTATGTGTCGGAGGTGACCAATGGCTATCGTCAGCGTAACCCTAAGGCCGCGACTGCTGACAAGAGAGGTATTTTGGAAGGGCACGCCCGCGTCCTCCGGAAGCACCGTAATCTGACGGCGGTTTCTCGATCTGTGCGCGATCTCGTCCTAGCGCGTTATCACCTAGGCGTGGTTCGCCGCAGTTTCAAGACGGAACCCGCAAAGGCTTGGGAATTTCTCTACTGGTCGATCCGCATCACGCCTCTGGGCTCCTTGGCGGCGCTGCGATGGTTCTTGCTGGAGACGTTGGGGCGAGAAACTCGATATACCACGAGAGGTGTGGCCTAAAGAAGGTCGGGGAAAGCCAGTTTGAAAGGCTCTATTTTTTGAGTTTAGAAGATTCCGACTTGTTGATCGAGCATTGTAATTCCATTTCAAGTTATTTGGAGAAGTTGATTATGTCTCAAGCAAAGGTGACTCTAGTAGTGGTTCCTCGGGAACGATTTAGTTATACTGAGCGTTCTCTAGAAAGCATTTATCGCGATACCAGATATCCCTTTGAGCTGATTTATATTGACGGCAATTCTCCAGCCCCCGTGCGGGATTATTTGCAGGCGGCTTCTCAGAAATATGGCTTTAAGCTGATTCGAACAGAGCAATATTTGTCTCCCAACCAAGCACGCAATATAGGTATTCCCCATGTGGAAACGGAATATCTGGTCTTTATTGACAACGATGTTTTGGTAAAATCGGGTTGGCTAGAGGCACTGGTAAACTGTGGCGATCGTACTGGAGCTGCTGCGATCGCGCCAGTTACTCTAGAAGGAGAAGCTTTTGACACCATTCATCAAGCCGGAGGCGAAATTATCTTCCGCGAAACTAAGGATGGTCGGCGCTGGATGATCGAACGCCGACCCAACATGCACTTACCTCTCAAAAAGCTCCCTGAACCTTTGACCGCAGGCCCCACCCAGCTCACAGAATTTCACTGTGTATTTGCCCGCCGCGATATTTTCGATAAGATTGGCCCTCTAGACGAAAAACTCCTCAGCATGGCAGAAGAAACCGACTTTTGCCTATCGGTTATGAATGCTGGAGGTACAGTCTATTTGGAGCCCGCTAGTGTGGTCACCTATGTACCCCCTTTCACCCTAGTCTGGTCAGATCTGCCCTATTTCTTCATGCGCTGGAGCGACGCTTGGTGCGAAACCAGCGTTCAGCAAATGCGAGAAAAATATGATCTCAGCCCAGATTCCCCAGTGCTGAAGCACTACCGTGTCTTTGTCCATGATCATCGTGCCCTTGCTTTTGGCAGTAATGAGATCTCTTTCAAGCCCCTTCTTCTCTCTAGTAAAATATCTATGCCCGCCAAGGGCAAATATGCTGTCAAGAAAATCCTGCGGCACTATATGAATAAACAGGCGCATCAATTCCAGTACTCGGCTTAGTTTTTTGGGGGGAAGAGCTTGGAAAGGATCTTTCCAAGCTCTTGAACTATTTTGGGGCGTTCTGAATCTTTAGGGCATAAAGAATTTAAGTCATGAAAACGATCTATCTACATATCGGAACTCACAAAACAGGTACAACAACTATTCAAAAAGTCCTATCAGAAAATCAAGAAATAATACTTGAAAAGGGTTACTACTACTGTCAAAAATGCAGGATTAAATACACGCTGGGAAATCACCCTCTAGCTTGGTCGATACTGCATGGAGATCAAATGATATATGCGAAGACTGGAGAGACTTTAGATTTCACGACAACATGGAAAGACTTTCTGAGTTCGATTCCTACCTCTACACATAATATTATTATTAGTTCGGAGTATTTCTCTCTCTTTGACCATGCAAATATTTTGACTCTTAAGGAATATTTATCTGGGTTTGTAGTGATGCCAATAATCTATTTAAGAAAACCAGATGATTTTCTTCTCTCACTATATTCAGAAAATATTAAAAGCAATGCCTATTTCAAGTCTCCAATAAAGTTCTTTGAGGAGCAAAGTGGTAGGGTTGATTACCTCTCAATGTTAGAATCATGGAGCCAAGTTTTCGGTCACAATAGCATAGTGATTGACACTTATAAATCTGATACATCTAACACAACTCTGATTAATGGGTTCTTTAAAAAAATTGGGATGGATATGAGCCACCTTGATTTAAAAATAAGGAACCCTCGACTCAACGTTAGTCCTCCAATTAAATTTCTTAAGCTTCTCAGATGTCTGAACTGGCTATTTCATGGGAGACTTGGGATATCAGTAGCACAGTGTAGAAATCTTTACTTGATTAGACTTCTGAATGCTCGCATGGTCAAGGTTGTATCATTAATTCCTGACTGGGCTCTAAGTGATAAGTGGTTTTCGGAAATAGACAAGGATCAATTAGCTACTACTTTCAAGGAAATGAATGCCAAAATTGTCGTAGATTATCTTGACAAAGCTGATGCCAAAACCTTCTCGTAAGGGAAAAATAAAGGTCATGTTTTATCAGTTAAAAACAGCCATAAAATCTCTCATTCCATTTCAATATCACTACTATTTTGAAAAGAAACGGCGTACTTCTGCTGGCAGGAAAACTCGCAAGGACGTAGTACACTTTGAGGTCGCAGACAACGCCTACTTTGAGGTGTACTGGAAAGTATATGGCTTAGGGCGCGGGCCAGCCTTAGCGCTTTTTATTGAACATGAACAAGTACTCAAGTTTGATTTCTATGGAAAAGGAAGGGGACATTATCACGTTCAAACGATGATGCCTGCCCCCTGTACACACCATGCCCTATTTCTGCCAGAAGAAACTGTAGGGGCACAGATTGATCGGGCCTTCTTTGAGCTAGAGAAAAATCTCTACTGGTATTTAGAACGCCATCCCCTGAAAGCCGTGCGGAACTTTCGCGTAAAAAAGGCTCATCTGCGCCAAATTTTGACCGAACTACGTCCCGTTTTGGTCGAGTATCAAAACCGCGTTCCTCCTGAAAACAGTGACTCTGATAGGGATCCGATCCTTGAGGGCGATCGTGAATCTGGTAATAGCGATTCCCTGGCAATGGTCTCTTAGCTTCGCACTCAATTTAGAGGTCAGTTTTTTGTGGTCATTCAAAAAATTCAACGAAATGCAAAATCAGCACTTAAACGGGGTCGCAACCTAGCAGATGACATCGCTTATGCAACCCTGTATCGTCAACCTCCGATGGTAGACATGCAATACGTGACCCTAGGGCGCACAGGCTTAAAGGTTAGTGTGATGGGGTTGGGGAGCGGAGGATCTAGCCAACTAGGATTGAAAAAAGGCCAGAGCGATCGTCATGCCATCCGTCTGATTCACCATGCCCTAGACTGTGGCATTAATCTTCTGGACACCGCTAAAGTTTATGGAACAGAAGCAATTATTGGCAGAGCTATCAAAGGATATCTCCGAGAAAAAATAATTCTATCAACGAAGTATCCTGTCACAATAAAAGAAGGACTCATGAGTCCCGAAAAGTTGGCTCATGGCATTGATAAGAGCTTGCACCGCTTAGGGACTGACTATATTGATATCCTTCATTTTCATGGTGTGGAATGCCACCAGTATGACTATGTCCTGACTGTATTACTTCCAGTTCTGATATCTGCGCAAGAAGCGGGAAAGATTCGTTTTATTGGCATTACTGAAGCCTTTTCTAAAGACACCCATCATCAAATGTTAACTCGCGCTGTTCAAGATGATTGTTGGGACGTAATGATGTTGGGCTTTAACTTCTTAAACCAGTCTGCACGGACACAAGTATTGGTAACGGCCCAGGAGAAAAACATCGGGGTGTTAGCTATGTTTGCAGTGCGCCGTGCTTTAATCAACTCTGAAAATCTGAAGCGAACCCTGGAGAATTTTTATGGATCGGAGCAGTGGGATCCGAGTATTCTGCCCAAGGATGTATCTCTAGAGTTCCTCTTTCACGATGGAGGGGCAACCAGTCTTACGGATGCGGCCTACCGCTATGTCCGTCACGAGCCCGGTATTCACTCAGTGCTCTTTGGTACAAGTCAATTTTCACATTTAGAAAGTAATATAAAGTCCCTCCTCAAGCCTTCCCTATCTGCTGAGGATTACGATCGACTGAATGCTATCTTTGGTCGTTGTAAGGGCATCTCCGGCGATTGAAAATTAACCGCTCATTCATCCTATTGAGAAAAATAGCTATGCCTGAAATATCAGTCATTATTCCAACATTTAATGCAGAAAAAACGATCGTAGAAACGGTTCACTCTGTTCTTTCTCAAACGTTTTCGGACTTTGAAATTTTAGTCATTAATGATGGCTCGACGGATGGCACCTTAGAAGTGCTCTCCCACATTCAAGATCCCCGGCTAGCAGTGTTCACTTTTCCGAATGGAGGTGTGGCAGTCAGTAGAAATCGTGGTATTCAAAAATCTAGCGGTAGATTTCTGACTTTTCTGGACTCCGATGATCTGTGGACTCCTGAGAAATTAACAGAGCAATGGGCGACCCTGAATAATCATCCAGAGGCGGCGGTTGCCTACAGTTGGAATGACTATATTGATGAAACCGGGAAATTTCTACACCATGGTTGGCACCCCAATTTTACAGGGGATGTGTATGAAGCCTTGTTCCAACGCTGTTTTATAGAAAATGGTTCTAATATTATGGTGCGAAGAGATGCGGTAGAGATAGTGGGAGAATTTGATCCAACTGTTGTACCTGCCGAAGACTGGGATTTTTATTTGCGTCTAGCAGAAAAATATCCTTTTGTCTGTGTGCCTAAGGTCCATGTGCTGTATCGAATGGTGGCAAATTCTCTATCTAATCGTGTGTTGAGAATGGAGCGATCAGGAGTATCAGTGTTGAAAAAAGCATTAAAACAGACACCTGACCGAGTTGGAGTCCTACGTCAATCTAGTTTTGAGGATTTCTACAGCTATCTATTTTATCGAGCCTTTCAACAAGCTTCAACGCGCCAGCATTGGTTCATCACGCTACAGGTATTTACACGGGGAGTCTTTCAGAGTCCTCATATGTGGAATCTCGTGGCCAAACGCCGAATCTTGCGTGCGATCAACGGATTAATCTTTGGTGCCTGATTCTAACTTGGGTTCAGAGCGGTAACTGGAGCTGATCCAGCAGGTCAATCCGGATAGCCGAATTTTTCCTGGAAGGGTGGAGCAGCAATGGGAAAACCACTATGCGCTCACCTTCCAGCTTCAGTTATTTAATCGTGACCGGGATGATCGTCACTGCGATCGGTCTTACCCCTCGCCCTCTGGCCGTCACCAATCCCGTATCAGAGTCCCAGATCGATGATCCAACGGAAATCCTGATTAGTCGGGGGAGCTACCGCGATCGCGGTTCTCGGGGCACGGGACGACGGGAAATCATGACCCACCGCTCCGTAGCTTTTGTCGCGTAATCTACCCAGGGGGAGTAGAGCCTGATTCAACAGCTAGACTTTACTCCCCGACCATGGCGTTGGCCAAAAAGTCTACGCGCCTATTCTCCATCGACGCTATCCCCAGGGACAGCGTCGATGGCGGTAGTCGGATGGTCCTGGGTATCCTGTGCGATCGCGCCATTATTGACATTATTCCCAGGGTTCTCAGCCCCAGCAGAACTCGTCTCACTGGCGTCGGCAGAATTCCCATCGGCTTCCATAGCAGGCCGCTTCGGTTCCACCACCCGCATCGGCAAAGGCACCTCCTCCACTGTAGGCAGAGTCTCCACCATCAGTCGAGTAGGCCGACTTCCCCCCGAGAGGCGCTGGAGCAGCTTCGGCTTCGGATCGTGGAGCAGATAAACCACGCGATCGCCCGACTGCCAATCCTCCTCCACCAGAGCCACCCGGAGTCCCTCCTCCCGCTTGATCACGAGGGGAATGAGTTCGCCGCTGCGCATCAAAGCACGCAGATGGGCGCGCTGAAGCAGCCCCCCCTTTTCCCGTAATCGGGTTTCCCCCAATCGGACTGCTCCCTCTTTCAGATAAGTATTCCAGGTTTTCAGGGGCACTGTAGACACCGGCACCTTCTGACTGGTGACCTTTTGCACCGGAGTAGACTTCTTGGTGTTATTAGATTTAGGTTTTTTATTACCCGCAGGCACTTCCTCCACATCTTCCTCAGGAAAGACAGCCACCACGCGAGGGGGTTGAAACTCCTCCTGAGCCTGTTGCGCCATGACTGCATTCACCTCCCCGTTGTTAGTTATGGCCAGGAACGTCCCCGCTGAAGACAGCCCCGCCTTCTCCAGCACGTCATTATCAAGAGCACTTTCCACCAGCAACGGCAGATTTTCTGGCTCCGCCAATCGAGCAGCTTCGGGTTTGGTGTCAATCAACATTACCGACTCCCCTTCCTCGTTAAACATGCGGGCAATCAGCAGACTTAGGGGATTGCAGCCCACAATGACGACCCCACTGCTCTCGCGCTGATTGGTCACCTTTAGCAAGTTGGCCACGCCCCCCGCCGTTAATCCCTGAAGCATCACTGTCATGATGATGGTCAAAAAAACGAGAGCCTTAATAGCCTCGCCACCGCTAATCCCCCGTTCCGTCAGCAAAATCGCAAAGAGGGAGGCCACGGATGCTGAAACAATCCCCCGAGGGGCGATCCAGCTTAGAAAGAGCTTTTGTCGCCAATTGAGATCACTAGCAGCGGTGCAAAGCATGATATTCAGAGGGCGCACCGCCACCATCAGTACCAGCACCGTCAGCACCGCCCCTGGCCCCAGGGCAAACACACTGGCAATGGATAGATCCGCCGCCAGTAAGATGAACAGTACCGACACCGCCAAAATCGTGAGCTGCCCCTTAAACCGCCGCAATAGTCGCTCATCGGGGACGGACAAGGCCCGCACCACCAGCCCTGCAATCACGGTGGTCATCAACCCCGACTCACTGCGTACGGTTTGGGCCAGTCCCCACAAGCCCCACAGACCCGCCAAAACGACCAGGTTTCGCAAGTCTTCTGACAGAAAAGGGGTCCGTTTGAGAAAGATCCCCAGCAGTCCCCCACCGACAACCCCAATCAGGGCTCCGATGCCCAGACGCACCGCTAGTCCGCTGAGAATGTATAGGGGGTCAGTGTCGCCGCTGAGGGTAATGTCGAGCACGACCACCGCCAGAATGGCCCCCACCGGATCAACTAAGACCCCTTCTCCTTCTAAGATGGTGGCCACCTTGCGATCGACCTTGACCTGTCGCAGCAGGGGGTTGATAACGGTTGGCCCAGTTACCACCACCAGAGAGGCGTAGAGAAAGGCCAGAGACCAGGGAAATTCCCCTAGCCAGTGGGCCGCCATGCCGCCCCCCAGTAGGGTGATAAAGACGCCTGTGGTGACCAGGTTGCGAAGGCTATTGGAGACTTGCCCTAGTTCCTTGAGTTCTAGGCTCAGACCCCCCTCAAATAAAATAATGGCAACGCTGAGGGAGACTAGCACCTCTAGCCCCACGCCTAGGGATTGGGGAGCTAGCCAAGCTAGGCCGTCAGGGCCGATGGCAATGCCAAACAGCAGCAAAAATATGATGCTGGGCACCTTAAGAAATTCACCGACGACCTGGGCCGTAATGCCTGCCAGAACCGCTAGAACAATCTGGAGCGTAATTTCAAGGGGTGCATCCATAGGCTCTAGGGCAGGTCAATACCCTGAGCCCTGCTAGGGCAATGGCCCAGGGGAAAGGAAGGCATTGACGATAGGGAGAATATGGAGGACGGATAGGAACTGGGGCTGAGGCTAAAGGTGCGATAGGCTTTGACCGGTTTCTGGCCATGGTCTTTGACCGGCCTCTGGCCAACGCAACCCCACTAATATCGAAGATGATCCCATCCACCATAACATCTCGCGTTAGCAGCGCCGCGTGGCCAAGATTGGGGATCTGCGGGTACGGTATTTGCCTGCGAGTCCCTTGTCGGATTGTGGGTGCAGGGTTGCAGGGTTCTGAGGGGCTCGAAGGGGGCTAAGCTGTGCTACATTAGTGAACGCTTCGCGGGTGTAGTTTAGTGGTAAAACCTTAGCCTTCCAAGCTAATGATGGGGGTTCGATTCCCCCCACCCGCTTATGAATTTACGGTGGGCATGCTCAGAGGTTCTCTGAGTCCTTGGGCTAAGTCCTAGAGTATGATTGGGCCAAGGGCACTAGGTGATGGGGTTCAAGGTATTAGAAGTCAAGCATTTAGATAGCAAGCATCCAAGATCGGGATTAGAACCATGTCGGCAAGATCCCTCAAACTTCTAGCTCCTCGAGGTTGGTCGTGGCTGGCAGGAACGGCGGCGGCCTTGGCCTATGGGATGCTGGCGGCGGATCCAGTCTTTCGCTGGGATGCAGCCTATTTACCCCCAGACTCTGAGGATCGTGCTCTCAGGACGGGAGCCCCCATTATTCCCTACCGAGAGGCATCCCGGCATCCTCGTGCTGTCTCAGGGTTTCCAGAGACCTCATTTCTGGAGGGTGAATCCAGTCCCGAGTCTGGGATCGAATCTGCTACCGGACCCGTCCCTGAATCCGATCCTACAGTAGCGGGCTCTGAGGCAGCAGCCCCAGCCCATGATGCCCCAACCCCTTTCTCTGGGGCTGGGGCTAGTCCATCCTTGGGAACAACGCCGCGCTCTCAACAGCAAGCCCAACCTCTAGCGGCGTCTCCTCTGCCCGATTTACGGACTCTGACTACCCCTCAATCTCCTGCCCAGGGCTATTCCCCGCTGCCGGAGGCCGACATTAATGCCTTGACACCGGGAATTGGTGATCGCCTCGCCACCCTGCCTCCCAGCACTTGGTTGCCCGCTGGGCCGCGCTTCCCCGATGGGGGACTGGCCCAGCCCCCCATCGCATCAGTGCCGGGACCATCGTTGCCAGGAAGTGTAACGGGACCGCTGCCGCCCTTAGCCAGTGGTGCCCCCGCCCCCCAACCCCGCCAGCCAGCTCGCCCTCAGCCCCCCGCCCCGACTACACCGCCACCTGTCCCAGGTTCCCCGGATGCTCCGGATGGCTCAGTTCCTCCGGCTTCCCCCGTATCTCCAGGGCCGGCAGTATCTCCCCCTCCGGTGCCGCCTTCGACGGTGCCGCCACCAACCCTACCCCCCAGTTCTCCCCCTCTTGAGGTTCAACCTGGCCCTCTACCTACTCAGCCCGAGATTCCGGTCCCACCTCCCTCGGTTCCTGAGGAAACGCCTCCGGCTGCTCCGGTGGCGGAGGGGGTCTTTGTGGAGCAGTTCCAAATCATCGGCAATACGGTGTTTAGTCAGGGGGAACTGGCGACTGCCGCTCTGACTGCTGTGGGTATCGACCCCAGCAGTATTGCCCTGGGACCGCCAGGGACGGATGCTGCTAATCCGGACATCCGGGTTCCCGTGGCTCGGACCCTCTCCCTAGCGGAGTTGGTTCAGGCGGGGGATGCCATCACCCAGCTCTATTTAGATGCGGGTTATATCAGCTCTGGGGCGGTGGTGCTGGAGTCTACGGCTAGGTCAGGCCGTCCGGTGATTCAAATTATTGAAGGGCGTTTAGAGGACACTACGGTAACGCTGGTGACCCGGACCCCAAGCCTGACGGTGCAGCGGTTACCTGATAGTTTCCGCGCTCCTGAGCCCCTGCCTTGGCAGCCCATCGGACAGCCGGATTCATCTGCGATCGCAGATGCTAACGCGATCGCAGATACGGACCTAACGGCAGTAGATCTGGATATCTTGGCAGCAGAAAGTCGGGCAGAACGCCTCGGGAGCCCCCAGGGTCTTACCGTGGGGCTGACCCAGAATGTGAATACGACTCCCTACGCTGCCCTAGCGAACCTAGAAGGCTCCCCCAGTAATGCCCAATCCATCCCCATTCCTGAGAGAACCCTAGTATCCGGTAGCAGACTAGATCCCCAAACGGAACTGTGGCGCACGTGGCTTGGCCCCAACATCGGCACCCGCTGGTTAGAGATTACGGGTCTGAATCCCTTAGATCCAGGCTATATCGGTTCAAGACTGGAACTGGCGGGAGGCGTCCCCCTGAACTTGAATCAGCTTGTAGAGGGGGTACAGTTGCTCCAGATCAATCCCCTAATTGATCAAATTGCCACGGACATCAGCACTGGCAGTCGCACTGGCACCAGCCGATTGCAGGTCACAGCCACCCAGGCCGATAGCGACCGATTCCAATTTTCCTATGACAATAGTCGCTCTCTGGCTTCGGGGGAGATCCGTCAGGGGGCACAGTTTACCCAGGGTAATCTACTGGGACTGGGCGATCGCCTTCAACTCAACTATGGGCGCACCCAGGGCAGTGAAGACTGGGACATTGCTTACGAAGTGCCCCTGAGTCCCTACGACACGACCCTCCGGGTCAATGTCGGGCAGACCAGCAATCGCATCATCACTGAAATTTTCTCCCTGTTGGATTTGATTTCGGAATCCCAATACAGCAACGTGACGTTGCGACAACCCCTCTTTCAAACGCCTGCCGATGAATTTGCCCTGAGTTTGACCCTGTCCCATACCGCAACCCAAAGTACGTTTCTCGGCGGTATTCCCTTCCCTACATCGGGAGCTGACCTAGAAGGATTTACCCGCATTACCGCCTTTCGCTTTGGCCAAGAGTGGCTCCAACGGGGGGAAGCCCAGGTAATTGCGCTGCAATCGGAATTTAGCCTGGGGTTAGATGCTCTAGGGGCAACGGTGAATGAGGAGCCCCCCGACAGTCGATTTTGGAAATGGCAGGGGCGAGCTCAATGGGCCAGGTTGCTGGGGCCAGATTTGTTACTGTTGGTGCGGGGCAATCTGCAATTGGCGGATCGTCCCCTGCCGCCCACAGAACGGGTCAGTACAGGGGGCGTGTCTACCGTGCGGGGCTTTCGGCAAAATGCCTTGGTGACGGATAGCGGTTGGTCAGCTTCAGCGGAGTTACAGATTCCGCTGCTGCGGGTGCCTGAGCTGGAGGGACTGTTTCAGGTGGTGCCCTTTGTAGATGTGGGGGGCGGCTGGCTTTTAGGAGATCAGGATCCCTTGGAAATAGACACCCTAGGTAGTGTGGGCTTGGGCTTTATCTGGTCCCAGGGGGATTATCTGCGCGCCCGCCTAGACTGGGGAATGTCCCTCTCTCCGGTAGAGCGGGATGGTAATTCTTTGCAGGATTCAGGCATCCATTTTTCCATTATCTTCACGCCCCGTTAGCAGTGGCGACAGCAGTCAGGCTTTATCCAATTCCTCACCAGGCTTTATCCAAAACAGGGGATTTGGATAGGGCCTGGTGAGGAATTGGGAAGATTTCCGGATAGGGGCTATGTCGCGACTTTTCTAGGGTGTGGGTTGGGTGATCGCAGTGTGGGTTAGGTTAACGCGCTGGGCCAAGGGCTCAGGGGCGATCGCTTCCAATCCCGCCGCCACCATTAGATCTTGCCAGAGACGGGTGAGGTCGCGATCGCTGGGGTTCTTGTAGCGCTCGGTGGCCAAGAGAGTTAAAGCGTCCTGCCAGAGTCCAGCTTCCACATAGCGAGTCACACGAGTCGTGACTGAAGCCGTCTCAGAGTTAGACCCCGCCAGGGTGGATTCCACCCGATAGACCCAGCCGCCAGCCACAGGGTTGGGCCCCCCAGGACCCCTATCGCACTCCACCATCATCTGCCAGTAGTAGTGGTGGTTCACCTCTAACCCCGCGATCGTCTCCGGCAGGTAAATTCCTACGATCCCGCCTTGATGGGTAATGGGGAAGCGGCCCCAGACTAGCTCCGCCGCCGCCGACACATCGGAGGGATCGGTTTGGAGGGAGAACTGGGCGGTGGTGGGTGCCGCGAGAGGCGGCACATAGATAAAGAAGGCAGGATGGCTCTGGGCGGTACTATCCACCCCCGCCAAATAATCCACATCCAAGATCAGCCCAGCCTCCGTCGCCTCATCATCAGTTACCTCTGGGGTCACCGGCAGCAACTCCGCCTCTCTCAAACAGGTGCCCCCCACAAGAAACTGGCTCACCCGGTAACGCACAGGCCGTACGCCTACCCGCAGGCGCACCTGAGTGAGCTGTAGCTTGGCGGGGGCGGTCTCCAGGGCCAGGGTGAGGGTACGGGCGGCCCAGGCTTCAGGGGGGGTGACTAGCCCCAGCCCCAGGACGAGGCTGCTGGCACCAGCCACCCAGCGTCCAGACGACCAGGAAAAGGAAGGGGATGAGAAAGCCATAATCGGATCCTCTATGGGTGGCATATCTACAGGCCAGAAAAAAGGTATGGCCTAAAAGCTGAAACGGACAATTGCTAGGGTTGAGACCGCATCCTGCCAAATCTCATTGTCTGCGTAGAAGGCGGCCTGCTGAGAGGGGTTTCCTGTGGGCGACACTCCAGACAGATCTGCACGGGAAATCCAGTCGCTTACGACGGGATTACCGTCGGATGTGGGGGGAGGCTAGCTTTTAGGGGATGCGGATCCCTTAGAAATAGACACCCTAGGCAGTGTGGGCTTGGGCTTTATCTGGTCCCAGGGAGACTATCTGCGCGCCTGCCTGGATTGGGGAATGTCCCTCTCTCCGGTGGAGCGGGATGGTAATTCTTTGCAGGATTCAGGCATCCATTTTTCCATTATCTTCACGCCTCGTTAGCACTAACGACAGCAGTAAGACCCTATCCAAAACAGAAATTGGGATAGGGTCTGGTGAGGAAGTGGAAAGATTTCTAGATAGGGGCTCAGTCGAGACTTTTCTAGGGTGTGGATTGGGTGATCGCAGCGCGGGTTAGGTTGACCCGCTGGGCCAAGGGCTCAGGGGCGATCGCTTCCAAGCCCGCCGCCATCATTAGATCTTGCCAGAGGCGAGTCAGGTCGCGATCGCTGGGGTTCTCGTAGCGCTCGGTGGCCAAGAGGGTGAGGGCATCGGCCCAGAGACCATTCTCAGCATAGAAGGTGACTCGGGCGGCTATGGATGCAGTAGCGGTGGGCGTTGCTGTCGGGGCAACGCGATGCACCCAGCCACTCACCACCGGATTTTCCGTCAACTGCTCCGTATTGCATTCCACCATCATTTGCCAGTAGTAGTGGTGGTCTACCTCTAGTCCGGCAATGGTGTCCGGCAGGTAAATGCCAACGATTCCCCCCTCGTGGGTAATGGGGAAGCGGACGCTGACCAATTCCTCTACCGCTGACGGATCCAGTGGGTCTGTTTGCAGGGTGAACTGGGCAGTGGTGGGCTCCTCTAGGGGTGGCACGTAGATAAAGAAGGCGGGGTGACTGCGCGTCGTATCATCCACTGGCAAGCTTGCTTCCAGGGACAGTCCTTCCTCTGCGGCTTCTCCATCGGTCACTGCTGGGGTCAAGGGCAGTAGTTCGGCTCCCTCTCCCAGGCAAGCAGCTCCTCGGCGAAAGGCTCCCAACCGATAGCGCACAGGTCGTGCCCCAACACGCAGGCGAACCTGGGCTAGTTCAAGGGTAGCGGGGGTGTTCTCTAGGGCTGGGGTAAAACCATTCGCTGCCCAGACTCCGGTGGGGGAAAGCAAACCCAGACCCAATAGTAGGCTGGCCCCGGTAACCCATGGGCCAGAGTTCCAGGGGGAGGTTGGGGATAGTAAAGCCATGATATTTTCCTCTTGGGGGGCGTTTTAGTGGGGGCAATGGGGACGCACTTACTGGAAATTCGGACGAATCTGGAGAGATAGACGTTCCAAAATTTTGGGAAAGTGTTAACTATCGTTTCACTGCGATCGCGGCACAATCCGCAGAATTCATCCCGCTTGAATTTATCCGGTTGAGCTAAAAACGGCACAGGGCTCCCATAGGAGCCCTGGTGGAATTCAGCAATATCCAGCCTAGAGAGCCGCGCCGAGCTACTCGACGACTTGCACCACGGGGGCTCCCGAAAATTCCACTAATCCAGCAGACTCCATCAGCGATCGCCAATCGGCACTCACCGTCCCATTCGCCGGATCCTGGTAGCGGGCAGTAGCCAGAGTCGAGACTGCATCCTGCCAGATTCCGTTTTCCGCATAGAAGGTAGCTTGCTGAGAGGGCGTTCCTGTCACAGGCACCCCAGCCAGAGTGGTACGAGAAATCCAGCCACTTACGACGGGATTACCGTCAGCGGTATTCACATTACACTCCACCGCCATCTGCCAGTAGTAGATCTCCCCGACTTGTAGCTCTTCACTGCCTAAGCTAGAAGTCTTAATCCCCACAACACCTGACTGTCCCGACAGCTCAAACTCCGCACTCACCAGTTCATGAGTCCCCAATTCGTCTTGCAGGGTGAATTGGGCGGTCTTCGCACCGTTGAGATCGGGTACGTGAACCCATAGGGTGGGACTGGAGGAAACAGTCAAATCAACGGGGTCAATGTCATCCGCCTGCTCCCTGGCCAGGGGAGGCACCAAGGGCACGAGTTCCTGCCCTTCAGCAAGGCAAGACCCGCTACGGCGAAACCCACCAACCCGGTAGCGAGAGGGTCGTGAACCTAAATTCAGACGCAGAGCCAATTCTAGGGTAGCCCCCGTCCCGCCCAACTGGAACCGAGAGATGCCGGGGGAAAGCGCCGCATCTGCGCCCCCTGCGGATAGACCGAGGGTAAGGGCGATCGCTAACATCATCGAATTTCGACGCAGATGCATGGGTTTTCCTCCAAAAGTCAGGGGTTTACAGGTGAAACAATCCACTCAAGCCAGCTAACGGACTAAATACTCGCTATAGATGCTGATACCTCCGTAATCTCCCGCAGGAGATGAGCTATCACGATACACAGACATAGAGTAAATTTCACAATTTTCGTTTCTATCCTGGCCTATCCATTTTGTAATATCAAGCACTTCTGGCTCTGTTTAACTACGGTTTGACCATTGGGCAATGAATACAAGCCTCCGGTACGATATTTCGGGCCAGCTATCGTTACATTCTGTAACCTTGATGCAGCAATCTTGTCGTAACTCCGTAAGAGGATGTTTTGAAAGTCACATTTGTCATTGAACTTTATACGCCGACCTACTTGGCCGACCTACTTAAGGGTTGTTTTAGGCTGGAATCAGTGCTGCACATTGACATCAAAGACAGCAAAATCTGGATTCAGTAACGCCCCTTAGTCTGCTACCCTTGCCAGTCGTGCCCCTAGGTAGATTTGGGAACCTAAGCCTTGCAGCTCAACCACCACGGACGCTACAGCTATTCGGCCATTACCCAGCGGCCCGACTACAGTTGGCCCGAGGGTCAACGGTTAGCCGTCTATATCGCCCTCAATCTGGAACATTTTACCTTTGGCTCAGGGCTAGGGGCAGAGCTAGCTCCAGGGGGTCCACCGCCCGATGTGCTCAACTACGCTTGGCGCGACTACGGCAACCGAGTCGGGGTCTGGCGACTGCTGGAGTTGTTCAACCAGTTAGAGCTGCCGGTGGCGCTGCTGGTGAACTCGACCATTTACGATTACTGCCCGGAGGTAGTGGCGGCTTTTCGCGATGGTCCTCGACGGGCCTCGGGCCATCGCACCCATGAAATTGTTGCCCATGGCCGCACCAACTCTGAGCGCCAGAGCATACTGACCGAAGCGGAGGAAGCCGCCCTGATTGCTGAAACCACTCAAATCCTGGCCCACCACGAGGGACAACCGCCCCAGGGCTGGCTTGGCCCCTGGATTGCCCAGAGCACTGTCACCCCTGACCTGCTACAGGAGGCGGGCTATACCTATCTGCTCGACTGGTGTCACGACGATCAACCCATCTGGTTTAAGACTCGCCAAGGGCGCATTCTCTCGGTGCCTTACCCCCAAGAGATTAACGACATCCCCGCGATTTTGGCCCGCAAGGCCAGTGCCGCAGAGTTCGCCGAGATGATTGTGGATACCTTCGACGAAATGCTGGAGCAGTCTCGTCAGCAGCCTCTGGTGTACGGAATTGCACTACACCCTTACATTGTGGGGCAGCCTTTTCGGTTGCGACATCTGAGGCGGGCGCTGACGCACATTGCTAGTATTGCGGCAGCACAGCCCGAGCGGGTGTGGTTGACTCAACCCGGTGCGATCGCGGCCCACATCCATAAAATCCACATCCACTAATTAGCCCTTGTCAACTAGCGTTTTGTCTGGATGAGATTGCCCATGGAGGTTACGGTTACCCCAATTACGGTCCATAAGCGCGTGCCCCTAACCATTAGCCGGGGTACAGCTTCGCAGTCTACAAATCTTTGGGTGCGGATTCGTCAGGATGGCATTGAGGGCTGGGGGGAGGCGACGCCCTTTTCTATTGGCACCCAGACCCAAACCACTGCCGCGATCGCAGCCGACCTCACCCGCCTCATTCCGCAGTTGGCATCCCTGCATCCCCTCGATCGCCAGCGGCTGGAGCCCCACTTGCGCCCCCTCAACTCCGCTGCACGGGCGGCGGTGGATGTTGCCCTCCACGACTGGTTGGGTAAACAGGTAGGACTCCCCCTGTGGCAATTGTGGGGGCTAGACTGCGATAAAAGGGGGGTAGTTCATTTTAGTAAAGGATAAAGAAAAATAAGGCATCGCCGTCATATTCCTAGATTCTCAGGGAGTAGGACACATGAAAATCGAGATGACCTGCCCAACATGTGGGTCTCACGACATCTCTAAGAACGGTACTACTAGGCGTGGTAAGCAGAACTACAAGTGCTTGGTGGTAACCACAGATAAAGTATGGGCTAAGGCCGATCTCGGTGTTGAGGTTCAGGTTATTCGATGAGGCGGGGCAGCCTCGCTTGAATGAGGTTTATACCCGCGCCCGATTTGACCTGGTGATTGATTACCACCAATCTCTCAAAACTCACCTTTTCCCTAACGAAACAGCCTGGGTAGAAAGTATGATTACGTAAGGTCGCAACACCTGTTTCAAACCGACTTCCACTGCCACGCCTGCTCCAGAAACTGGTCTTGCCCCAGATCTGCCAAGGTTTTCGCCTGGGCTTTGATCTGGCCCTCCAAAATTGTCTGCACGGCAATTTCATTTTACCCAACCTACATCATTGGCCTATCAGCTAAGAAGCTGATTGAGATACAGAATGCAGGAAATTTACTATCGGGTTAATAGAATAAAATCAGATAAGTTTGAGTTTGCAGATGAATCTGCATTGGAAGATTTCATCTGGAATAACATTAAAAGACTATTTCGACTTACACCTATTAGAAGACAGCATCATGTGAGCGGCAACTATTGTGACATTCTTGCTGTTTCAGAAACGGGTTCGATTGCAATTATAGAGTTAAAAAACTCTGAGGACAGATACGTTGTCCAACAAATTACTCGATACTATAACGAATTACTAGTCCAAAAACCCTATAGCGACAAGATTGACTATCAACAGCCGATTGATTTGATTGTCATCTCTCCAAACTTTCACAAAGACAATTTCACAGACAAACAATACAGCAAGCTCAACTTAAGTTTTATTGAGTTCAAACTGAGTGGAGAACTAGAGCTTTACTTTGATGCTCAAGATGTAGATTCAGGAGTTTCTTGTAGAGCAGAAGTACCTTTTCTCATCTCTCAAGGCAAAGAAAATATTATTGAAGTACCAAGCATACCTCGCTCTTTTAATACCGGACTATCTCGTTGCGAATACATTGATTCTTATTTGTTGTTAGCAGCGAGAGAGAAAATCATAAAATTTGATAATAGAATAAAAGAAATTCAATTGTCTTCTGGAGATTTCTTGTATGGAAAAGGCAAAACAAAACCTTGTGCCCAGATCAGATTCAGAAAGAAAAAGATAGTTGAAACCTCAAGAGACATGCTCGATTTCGGATTGTGGCTGCCGATCGCGCTGTATTCATTTGATGTTAGGAGTAGAGTAACCAGAGTAATGCTTCCAGGGATTTGTCTGAATCAGAATTATGATAATCATGACTATTTATCGTATCGTTTACATCAACAAGGGGTAGGGAGAACACGCAAAGTCTCAAACTCCTGGAGTGGGCAAGAATATCTTTGGCATTTCCTAAAAAAGGAGTTGAAAGAAGAAGTTAATTTCAGGAATCTAGAGCCATATATTGATAAGTATTGCAGCCTAAAACAATATTCAAACCCGACAAAAGGCAGGTTAGAATATATGGAATTCTTCCTGGAAATAGCTCTTGATACATGGAAATATAAGTTGGATTACCCAAAATAAATAGTCGATTTTTTTTGGAATGTGTTCAGCAAGTAGAGTGAGCACTGCCCACCACATCCAACCCCTTCCCTACAAAATCTGCCTCCCTACAGGCCCAATCTTCCCCATACATTCCCGCCCCCACAAACCGCCGAAAACTCCCATCCATGAGGGCACCTCACCAACACATACTTCACCGGGTTGTAGCACCCCAAACCCCTGCAAATCTGAGAAGCGCGATGGTCTCTTGATCATGCGACATAGATAAACTGTGCTGAATTCAAAATATTGCATCGGCGTAGTAGTCCGACAAGCCTAAATTTGTAGTTTAAGTGATGTGATGGTAAAACCCAAAAAAGCTTGCTGCTGTTGGGTTTCACTCCGTTTCATCCAACCTACGAGAACCTAAATTTTTAGTCTTGATGCTGTAGGTTGGGTAGAGCGCTAGCGGAACCCAACATCGCCGATAGTTTACCCACCCACCAACCCATCCTAAGTGCACAAACTCCCCCTCACCCCATGCACTATCGCCGCGCCAAAACCCCAGGGGCCACCTACTTTTTCACCGTCGTCACCTACCAGCGGCAACCCCTATTCCAAAACCATGAAACCGTGGCCCTACTTCGCCACGCCTTTCACACCATCAAGACAGAATTCCCCTTCACCATTGATGCCATCGTTGTCCTTCCCGATCCAACACTTCGGACAGATTTAGGCGGCTATAGCTCCAGCTTAGGCGGCTATAGCCCCGTAATTTAGGAGGCTCTGGTAGTTGGGGTGGGATTTAATCAAAGTTGGCTCCAGGTCGAACATGGCCGTAAATAGGTCGAGAAGATGTTGATTGAGGGCTTGCCGTTTGAAAGAGGCCATGGAGAAGCTGACAGGTTCAGCGGATTCAGCTCCCGATTGAGTAGATTGCAGTGCTGCTTTGGCCAAATTGAGGGCCATCAAGCTGGCATTGACATGGGAGTCGAGCGCCTCGGGAGACCGGGCCTGGCAGTCCGCTAGTCCTGTGAATTGACGGGCATCGCGGAAGATGAATTCAATTTGAAACCGAGCAGCGTAGCAGCGATAGAGATGGATGGGGTCAATGTCAATGTCGGTGGAGAAGAGGACGACATAACTCTGCCGTCCGTCCTGCTCTTTCAGCAGATAGGCTAAGCGGATGCGGCGCTTGAGAGAGACCGACCAGACGACAGCCGTGTAGAGAGAGACCCCATTTTCTAGGGTCTCGACGAACGTGAAGCGACTGGGGTCGGCCAGATTCACCTTGTCGCCATAGCGACGGCGGTTACCCCGCCGCTTCTGGGGGCCATCATAGAGAAATTTGAGGTTGGCATCGCTGCGTAGCCGCCCAATGGACTGGAAACCCAACTGCACCACTCCCGTGACCCATTTGTACTTGCTGTAGAAGCCATCCGCTACCACGTAGCGAATCCCCGCTGGAAAGAAGGCGGTGCAATAGGCCAGATGTCCTAAGTAACAATCAACTCGGCTCTTGGGGGGTGTTGTCTCGTCAGCCGTGGCAGGTTCTTGTGCCCCTAGCCCCGCTGCGGTTTGTTGCGCCGATAGGGCATAGCCGGTCTTCTGCCCCAGATCAACCACCGCCACCACTGACCATTCCAACCCCCGTTCGGCCCGCTGCGTTTTGCCGTTGTAGAACCAGTCCAGTCCGTAGGTGTGACGACCACTTTTCTCAGTAAAGGTGCAGTCCACCACTGCAATCTGAGTGCTGGTGTCTGCAATCACCTGCTCAATTAAGGCTTGGTTCAAGCTTTCTAGGCCCAGTCCAGCCTCAAAATGTCGCCGGTAGGTTCGTTCACAGCGGTCGCTGTATCGACTCAGGTTGGTGTAGTTGACTTTGCCACAAACCACAAAAATCGTGGTCATCAGCGTCATCAGAAACTGGCGCTGCGGTTTGCTAAATGGCCTGCTGTCGTCAGCAGACCGGCTAAGATGCGGTTGAGGCTATCCATCGGTGCACCGTGTTTTTCGTACACCTGCACTCTATGCGGTGGATAGCTTTTCTCCAACCTACCCCGAAAAACTGTCCGGAGTGTTGCGATCACATCCATAGCATTTGGACGCTGCCTCAAGACGATGCCGATTTCTCGACTCGGTGGCAACGCATCAAAGCCCGATTTAGCCTGCGGTGCCCCGATATCTACAAACCACAACCATCCAGCTCGCGCTCACGTAAAGGCGAACAAGCCATCTGGCAGCGCCGATTTTGGGAGCACCAAATTCGTAATGAGGCCGACTTTAGCCAGCATGTGGATTACATTCACTACAATCCGGTGAAGCATGGTCTTGTAGACAAGCCAAGGGATTGGCCTTATTCGAGTTTTCACCGCTATGTTGCAGATGGGGCTTATTCGGTAGATTGGGGGGCAACAGAAGCGATCGCGCTGGATGACAAAATTGGTTTTGAGTAGGGGGCTGTGGGTGTTGGGTTCCACTGCGTTCCACCCAACCTACCAAACTTCCTGAGAGGCGGAAAGATTCATATTGCCTTCAATGGCACTGTCTCCTAATTGTATCGCCGCACCCAGCAGGGGCGATCGTCCCCACCCCCCTGCAAAGCTGAGGAATGAGATCGCGCAAAAAGGTTCCCTACTTTCTGTCCCTTCTATTGTCTCAAAGCCCTGAGCCGTGTGCCTTTGACCTCCCTTGTCACCCCTTAAGGATTTTCCTAGGATGGGGAAAACGACTGGGGCAGGTGACAAGGTGATGGTGGAATCATTTGTGGGCATCGCCTCGGCGTTGCGATCGCTGTGGGCGCTGTACCTGCTGACCCAGCCCGTCAACTATGGCAGCATCGCCTACGAGTACGAAAAAAATTCCTACCCCCTGGCCCTGGCGGATGTGTGGGCCGACACCCCCGACGCTGAACAGGCGATCGCCTTTCTCCAGCAGCCCGACCCCGAGGCCACCGACACCCTGGAAATCGATCTGTATTCCAGCTTTGTCCTCAAGGGGCAAATGCGGAAATATTTTGCCTTTGGGGAGGCGTTGGATCCGGCCTATCGCGATCGCATGTACGCTGCCATGGATCTACTCACCCGCACCGATCCCCTAGCGACCGAAGCTGAAGAACCCCGCAAATTCTGGGAAAACTCCCGCGACGACTGCACCACCCGCATCGATTGTCGCAACACCGACAACCTGCGGGCCATGCGGGAAACCTCCGTCTATCTGATGGCCGAAACAACGGGTAATGAAGCCACCCGTTTAATCTACAAAGCCCACCTAGAGCGCTACGTCACCACCCTGCTGGACATCGGCATGGGGGAGTGGGACAGCCCCATCTACCACGGCCACACCACCGCCGCCTACCTCAACCTGTACGACTTTGCCCAAGATCCCGAGGTCAAGGCCCTGGCCAACACCGCTCTGGACTGGCTATTTCGCAACGCCGCCCTGAAATATTGGCGCGGCACCTGGACAGGTCCCAGCAAGCGGGCCGGGGGCGAAGGGGCCGCCGCCTTCTTTTGGCTCTACTTTGGCGACGGTCCTCCCCCTGCCCAGGTAGAAAAAGACTGGATCCATGCCCTCACTAGTGACTACCGCCCGCCAGCGGCGATCGTAGCCCTGGCCCAGCGCCGATTTCCCCGCCCCGCCGAAATTCGCCGCACCCATCCCCACTACGAAAACTGGCTCCCCGACCAGTATGGCCCCGCCTTTTGGGAAACCCTGTACTTCGGCCACACCTTTCAGTTGGGCACCTTAGCACGGGGCACAGGGGGCGATTGGGAAGGCTTCCATCTGGCCATGGCCACCGATGCAGGTGTGGCGACGGTGACGGTGACTACCGATGGCCCCCACGCGATCGCACAATTTCGCAACCTTGTGCTCTGGCAGGGGCAAGCCGCCCCCACCCTAAATCTGCCCCCAGGGGAACGGGTTGAGCGGCAGGGGATCACATTCCTCGCGGTCGGTAACACCTGGCTGGCAATTCATCCCTTGGCCGATGGGTTTGCCCTGGAGGTGGGGGAACCGCAAAGCCACGGCAGTTTTGCCGCCTTTCAAACCGCCGTGGTAGATCGCGCCGCCCTCAGCCTGATCGGGACACGGCTCACCTATCGCGACTCCCAGGGCCATGAAATCGCCCTACACCAGCATCTCCAGAACGGCTTGCCCCAGGTGTGGCGCGACGGTAGCCGCCATGATTGGCACCATCACTGGCAGACCCCGGATTGGTTCGCGATCGCAGGTCTCTCGCCACCCGCCGAAGTACCCAGATTGGCGGATTAGAGGTTGGGCAACGTGCAGTCCATTCGACTGCCTGAGAGCCGAATCGAAGCCAAGCTACTCAAAGAACTGGCCCTTGCCCTCTATGCCCAAGAACGCCTGTCCTTTGGTCAAGCCCGCGAGTCAACCAATTTGGATCACGGGCAATTCAGTCAGCTTTTAGACGATCGCACCATTCTCCGGCATTACTCCGAAACCGAACTCACAGAAGACCTCCACTATGCTCGTCGTCAGTAACACCTCACCATTGCTCAACCTAGCGATCATCGACCACCTATTTCTATGGAATATTCTTAGATGATAGACAGGTCTATAGACGCTATTTCCCCATGCAACTTCCCTCTGGTCCAGCTCTAATCACCCCCGATCGCATCCCGGTGCTGCTGGCTACCGTTACCGCTGGGACGCTGCCGCCGGACTATCAGCGGCTGTTGGAAATCTACTGTGTGGTCAAGGCGGGGGGGGTGGCGGTGCAGCGACAGGTGGCCCAGCGTCTAGAGGAAACAGAGCGGGCCGCGATCGCAGTTGAGATCCAGGCCCTCCGAGCCCAACCGCATCAACCCGATCGTGACAGCCGCATTCGGGCCTTAGAGCAGGAAATCCTAGAACTCCAGCAATCCATCCGCGATCGCTGTGCCTACCTGGGCACGATTCAGCCCACCGAAGAGGCGGCGGTACGCCAGTGTCTAGCCACCATCGACAGCCACTTTTTGCTCCGTCACCAGGGTGAGACTGACCCAGGCTCCTTGGGCGTTGTAACGGCGGATCATCCGCTGCCGGAGATGGGGGGTAATCAACCATCCCACCTCTAGAAATAGGGGCTGGCGCGGCTCGATGGCAATGGGGCAGGTGGCGGAGGCCCCATCGGGGAGGAGTAACACCTGAAGGGTCTGGGGACCGCCAGTAAAGACAATGCGATCGCCCTCAATCGTGCCTGTAGAGGTGAAGGGCGGCCCATCCCCAAAGTGCAGGGTTTGATGCAGGTGCTGGCCCTCCTGCACAAGCGTGAGTTCCGTCGCAGTGCGATCGCAGGGGGAGAGATCGGCATAGAGGGTCACCGCCTCCCCCCGCCAAGTTCCCACCAGTTGCGCCACCGTCAGGGGTGGGCGTTGAGATGGGTCCGTGCCCTGGCGATGCTCTCGAATCAGGGTGATCTGAAGCTGACGATCCCGATTAAAAAGCTGGACCAACCGCAGGCGATGGGGCTCGGCAATCAGACCCAGTTCAGCCCCAAATTCCGAAAACGGTCCCCACTGGATCGATCCCTGGGAAAAGGCTCCCCCCTCAAAGAACAGGATGCTCCGGTTCAAGGACGCATATTCCAGCACTCGCTCCGTCGGGGGTTGCCCTGGCGGCTGCTTGTGGATCTCCTGCCGCATGGCCTTGCCGTCGTCTTGGGGAATCAGGGCGACCACGCTGGGGGTATCGGCAATGACCGCCCCCAAAGATGACAGTTGGGTGAAGGAGCCGACCCACGTCCCTGCGTTTTCCAGTAGCCGGTCCCACTGAGATGTCATAGTCATGCCTATATAGCGTTTCCCTAATGTATGAGGTACACCTCAACTTAATGACACTCCGGCGAACAAGGGGCTTAAGCCCCTTGTCTGTACTTAACCCGAGGGAGAAACGCTATAGTTCTACGGGTTGGCCCCGCTCTGTAAAGCGCAGAGTCTCTACTGCTAGGGCCGGGTTGTCCAGAAGGGTGCGGCGAAGGCTACCAAAGAGGAGCATCTGCTCACAGGAAGAGAGGGAAACCAACTGGCGCTGGGAGTTGGGGGCAACGCGCAGATCGATGGTGACGGTGCCGCCTCCCTCCCGCTGGACTCGATACCCCGTTAACTCCAGGGCTACCAGGTCCAGACTGGAATCCCGCAGGATACCCTGGACCACGGATTCCAACTGCTGGGGATCTGCGATCGCGGGTTCCGTTTCAAAGCCATCACAGTCAGCATCGGGCAGGTAGCGACTAATAGCCACCAGATTGCCGGGGGGCTGACGGAGGACGGTAGTCCACAGTTCGTTCACTTGGCCCAGGGCCAGGGTGAGGCGCTCCCCTTGGGAGCGGGGCAGCGTTTCCGCCATAGCAGAGTTGGGGGTGGGCGGCGGTGATATCGCGCCGATGGTCAATAAACCCAGTCCCAGGACAATAGCCCCAGCAACGGATCGAGGTCCGGGAAAAAAGCGATGTATGCTGACCTTGGTCATGGCCCTGTATCCTTACTGACTGCAATACTGATTGCGGCTGATGGCACTGTCCCTTCCGGTTTGATAACGGGGTCGTCAACGAAATTGAACAGAAGTGAGCATCCTTCAGCCCTGACCCCTATGGAACGAGACTGCATCCGTGGCTGAGACTTGGCACCATCGTCACATCCTATCCCTGTCGGCCTTCACCCCCACCGACTACGACACCGTCATCCGTACTGCCCTGAGTTTTCGGGATGTCCTCTCCCGCCGTACCAAAAAGGTGCCGACACTCCAGGGGCGGGTGGTGACAAATCTCTTCTTTGAGCCCTCTACCCGCACCCGCAGCAGTTTTGAATTAGCGGCGAAACGCCTCTCAGCGGATGTGCTCAACTTCGCCCCCGGCTCCTCCTCCCTCACCAAGGGGGAAACGATTTTAGACACGGCCAAAACCTACCTGGCCATGGGGGCAGACCTGATGGTGGTGCGGCACCAGTCGGCGGGGGTACCCCATGCGATCGCGGCAGAATTGGATCGGCTGCAATCAGGCGTGGGAGTGCTAAATGCGGGGGATGGCCCCCATGAACATCCCTCCCAAGCCCTTCTAGATCTGTTCACCCTTGCCCAAGCCCTGAATCCGGACAATCCCACCGTCACCGCCCTGCGGGGTAAAAAGGTGGCCCTAGTTGGAGATATTCTCCATTCTCGGGTAGCCCGGTCGAATCTATGGAGTCTCACCGCCTGCGGCGCGGAGGTACACCTAGCTGGCCCCCCGACCCTACTCCCCCCCGGCTTCGGAGCCGCCTTCCAAAGCTTCCCCCTAGATGCAGCGGGGGTGGAACGGGCGATCGTCCAGCATTCCACCCTAGCCCCTGCCCTGGCCGATGCGGATTTTGTCATGACCCTACGCCTGCAACGGGAACGCATGGCCCAGCATCTCCTCCCTAGTCTGCGGGAATATCACCAGCAGTTTGGCATTACCCGCGATCGCATTCGCCCCTGCGCCCCTGGGGTCAAAGTGCTACACCCCGGCCCCACCAATCGTGGTGTGGAACTCAGCTCCGACCTCATGGACGATCCCCAGTACAGCCTGATTGGTCGTCAAGTCACCAACGGCATCGCCACCCGCATGGCCCTACTATATCTAATGGGTACCCGCCGCTCCGATGCCCTAGATCTGCTGTGAAATCCGGCTGTAGCGACATTCAGTTGAATTGCGCACAGCCGTGAGGGTACTGGATTGAGGTGCATCGCTTCGCGGATGCACCCTACCTCCACTGAGGTAGAAATTACCCTCAGGCCGAGATCGAAACCACCCCAATACCCCAATACCCCAACACCCTAATAGAAGAGTCAACCTTACCGTGGTGCTGAGTTCATCTGTCCCTCCATCCGCCCCCCCCAGTCCCCCCCATCCCCAGGATCACCTAGCCATCACCTTTGCCCCCCTGTCCTTGGCAGCGGTATACAGCCTCGCGGAACAGGGGAGCAATGGCGCGATCGTCGTCATGAGTGGCATGGTGCGAAACAACACCGAGGGACGAGCCGTAGAATCCTTGGAATATCAAGCCTATGAGCCCATGGCCCTAGTCATTTTTCAGCAGATTGCCGCCGAGATTCGTCGCACCTGGGCAGATGTGACCACCATCGTCATTCATCACCGCACAGGACGTCTGACGGTGGGGGAAATCAGCGTCCTCATCGCCATCGGCTGCCCCCACCGCTCCGAAGCCTTCGCCGCATGCCAATACGCCATCGACACCCTCAAGCACAACGCCCCCATCTGGAAAAAGGAACACTGGGATGACGGCTCCAGCAGTTGGGTCAGCATTGGAGCTTGTGAACAGGAGTAGGGCAGATTGACCGACAAGACATGGACTCACGGCGGTTAAACCCGCTGCGACACAAACAAAGTTTGCCTTCCTTCCTTCCTGCTGTCTTTATTAGACTTGTTGTGAAATAATGCTCAGTCAAAACCTTCAAGGGCGACTTCCTTCCTCCCTCGGTTAAGCGGCCATTAGATAAAAGTTCCAGAGTCCTGCCGCTGTGAAGATGGAGCGGTCATCAAAGTTCGCTTTGCGATTGCGATAGACCTGGGCGGCAATCCCATAGCGTTAACACCATTTTTTCACCCAGGGCTTCCTCCAGCAGTGGTTGGAGGCGATGCATCCAACGATTCGCCTGAGCGCGATCCAGGTCAAACAGGACACCGGCCAAATCAAAGGTCGGATACACCTTGAAGTAGAACAAGATGAAGAACAGTTTGGTCTCGACCGTTGCTAAATTGGGTTTTCGTCCTGCTCCGGTGGCCCGTTGACGGGGTAAGGGGCTCCGACGGGGAACCTCTGCATGGGCCAACACCTGAGCGAAGGTGGATTCCAGTTCCTCAAAGGCTTTCCGGTTCAAACCGGTCAAAGCCCGCAAGAGGCGGTCACTCTTGAGGGCACGTTGGAGGTTCAGCACGGCACAACCAGGTTAACTAGCTCTAGAGGCTATTATCCCCTATTTCACAACAGGTCTAATGCCTCAAGGCTAGTACACCTAGGCTGAAATAGGCTTACTATTCTGTCGCACCACCCAAACATTTTCCGGTCCCCTCTCTCCTTGGGAGAGGGCTAGGGTGAGGGGTCGAGGTGTACCACGATAGAACGGTCAGAGTATTTACCCCGCACAGTACTAGTATCCTTGTGCAAAAGTGCTGTCCCCCTTGATGTATCAGGGTTACGAGACGCTGACGATAGGATTGTGCTTCAAGCTGCGATCGCGGCTCAAGCTGTGGCCATCATTTCAGGCGATGATGATCTTCTCGTTCTCAAGAGCGTTGCAGGCATTTCCATCCTCACCGTTGCCGCATTCCTAACTCAGTACTTTCCTAAAACTTGAGCAGTAAGTGCCCTAGAGCTTTTCTCCACTGAGGATGAAAATGGGGTCAATAGCGCGAAAGACCTGCTGACTACCCCGTGTTTCCAGGCGATTAATCGCGGGCTGCACAATTTCCACATTACGCACCTGGAGAGCGGCAAAAGTCTCCGACAGGGTGTACAGATTTTCCAGTGTTCCCGTCGTCACCACAATGCGGCCCCCAGAGGGCAGATGCTCCCAAGCCACTTGCAGAATCGGCTTCAGGGGACGGCCCCCCTCGATGATGATGCAGTCCGGGCGGGGCTGGAGCTGGGCGAGACAGTCGGGGGCGACACCTTCAATGACGGTCACATTTGCCAGACCAAAGCGATCGCAGTTTTGGCGAATCAGACTGACTACCTCCTCATCCCGCTCCACCGCCACTACCTGCCCCGTCGGGCACAGCAGCGCCGCCTCCACAGCGACGGATCCTGTCCCCGCACCAATATCCCACAACACCGCCGCCGCCTCTAGGCGCAGTGCCCCCACGATCAGCAACCGCACCTCCCGCTTGCTGATGGGAATACCGGGCAACTGCTCAAAGAGGGCATCGGGAATGCCGGGGGTGGCATAGGGCCAAAGGGGTGCCATAAAGCTCCAAAATAGGCGGGTGAGGCAGAGCTAGCCTAACAGGGCTATGGGGAAGTTTCTAGGGCGTGGGGACAATCCGCAACGTCTCCAGAGCATCTCGCAACCCCGTAATCATGCCGCCCGCCGCCTGGATCGCCTGAAGCTGGGCCAGGGCTTCAGCGGTGATCACCTCCCCCGGCAGCACCAGGGGAATACCGGGGGGGTAGGGGCAGAGACTATCGGCACTGATCTGGCCCACCGCCTCCGCTACAGGCACCCGTCGCTGGGGGGCAAAGAATGCCTCCCGAGGCGTGAGGGGGGGACAGGTGATGGGCTTTGACCGGCCTCTGGCCATCGCGGATCTTGACCCAAAGTTTGAGGCAGAGTTTGGGGCAAAACTTGGGGCAGAACTTGAGGCAGAGCTGGGAGAAAAAGACCGCGCTGGAACGCCCCCCCTTGCCCCCCTCCGCCCCCCAGAGTCCTGCACCAATTGGGCCAAAGCTTGGACCAGGTGATCAATATCCCCAGCCCTGTTGCCAAAGGTCAGGATAAAGGTGAGTTGTCGGAGGGTCGGTAACTCCGCCGTCACCCCCCGTTGCCCGTGGAGCCATTCATCGGCGGCAAACCCCGTCAGTCCCAAGGCCGACACATCCACCGTCAGACGGGTCAGGTCCAGTTGAAACGTCTCCTCCGGTAAAGAGGGATGGGGACTGCCCTGATCTGAGCCCCTCGCCGACAGCACCCGCAGCGATGATATTTCAGCCAGATTGCTCCTGGCTCGCCCCGCCAGATCCAGCGTGTACTGAAGCAACTCTCGGCCCTGATCGGCCATTTGCTGACGGGCCGCATCCAAGGAAGCCAGCAGCAGGTAATTGGGGCTAGTGGACTGGGTGAGTTGCAGGGCTTGACAGAGCCGATCCCGATCTACCCGCTGCCCCTGGACATGGAGCATCGCTGCCTGGGTCAGGGCCGCCAGCGTTTTATGGGTGGACTGAATCACCACATCCGCCCCTGCTTCCAGGGCCGACTCCGGCAGGTCAGGGTGAAACCCCAGATGGGCTCCGTGGGCCGCATCCACGATCAGCACCGCCCCATGGTCATGGACGAGGCGGGCGATTGCCCCCAGATTGCTGGCCATGCCCTGGTAACTGGGGGACACCACCAGCACCACCTGAATGTCAGGCACTTGGGCCAATGCTGCCGCCACCTGGGACGGTGTCAGCCCCCAGGCCAGATCCCAATCTGGGTCCGTCATCGGCTCCACAAATACGGGAGTTGCCCCCGACAATACCAGGGCTGACAGCACGGACCCATGGACATTTCTCGGCACTAGAATCCGATCCTCTGGGCCGCAGGTGGTCAGCACCGCTGCTTCGATGCCGCAGGTGGAGCCATTGGCCAAAAAATAGGTCGCTTCCGCCCCAAAGGTTTGGGCCGCGAGATCCTGCGCCGCCCGAATCGGTCCCGTCGGGGCGAATAAATTGTCCAGATCCGGCAATTCCGGCAAGTCGGCCCCTAAGGCCACCGATCCCACTAAGGCCCGCAACGCCGCCGAAGCCCCTTGGCCCCGCTTGTGCCCCGGTGTATGGAAGGCGGTGGTCTGCCGCTGTGCTGCTGCCATTAGGGCGGATAGCAGTGGCGTGGAATCAGGGTCCATGTCCCTCCCTCACCCTGGGCTACTGTGTACACACATCTCGGTGCTTACCCCGCAGGGGTTAGTAGGAAGCTGCCTTCTGCCTTTCTGTCCTAGTGGTCTGTCAATCAATGATTGACGGGTGACCGAAATCCTGGAGTTTGGTTGGGGTTCAATTTTGAGGGTCTTCGATCCGTCAAAATTTTCCTGACGGAACACTAATACTCTGCGGCGGAAATACCCTGGCCGTTCTATCGTGGCACACTCGGCCCCTCACCCTAGCCCTCTCCCCTTGGGAGAGGGGACCGGAAAATGTTGGGCTGACGCGACAATAGTGGACTGATTTACGCCCTGCGGTACTAGGGGCGAATTCCGGTGCCATAGGCGATGACCTCCACCGCCACCACACCTTGGTCTGTCCCCTGGCCCCCCAACTCTGAAGTCTCAAGTCGCACATTGACCACTTCCGTAGCTCCCCATGCGATCGCATCTGCCTTCATCCGCAAAATCGCCTCCCGTCGTCCCCGTTCTACCAGGGTTTCAAAGCCCCGGATGCGGCCCCCAAAGATATTCACAAACCCCGCCACAACGGTCTTGAAATAGTCCGAAGAGATAACCACACTGCCCACAAACAGGCGGGCATGGCCCGCCTGGGGCAGGGGTGTTTTAGCGCCAATGTTATTGATGAGAATCTGGCGGGTTTGATATTCCCGTTGCTTCAGGGACTTGAAATGCTGTCGTTCTGTGGCGCTGCCGACAAAGTAGCCCAGCCCTAACAGAATTGCAAAAATGATCAGCCCAATAAACTCTCCCATGGGGTTTTATTACTCCACCCGCACTGCCGTGCCGTAGGCAAATAGTTCCGCTGCCCCCTGGGTTAGGGAGGAGGTACCAAAGCGGATATTGACCACCGCATTTGCCCCCTTTTGGAGCGCCTCCTGCATCATGCGTTGGGTCGCCTCTTGACGGGCCTCCTGTAAAAGTTCCGTATAGCCCTTGAGTTCGCCCCCAACTAGGTTCTTGAACCCGGCGGCAATGTCGCGCCCGATATGCTTAGCCCGCACTGTGCTGCCTTGGACCAGCCCGAGGTGCTGCACGATGGTTCTGCCGGGAACACCCTCTAGGGTAGTCAAAATTAGTGCACCGCCAGCGGCGGGGGATCGTCCGGTCACAGCATACCTCCTAGGGTTGCTTAGCAAGGGAATCTCTGCATCCTAGACAGCCTAGGGGCAGAGATAGGTTTTTGTAATGTTTTTTACGAATGTAGACTGAATCCCGGCGGATCCCCAGGTTTTTCCACCCTGGTTGCCGTCACACTGGAGGTAACTGCCATTCATGGAAGGAGGTTCGACTATGGCCATCTCGACAGCTCAGGGCAAGGCGGAGTGGGGCTGGGCGATCGCGACCTTGGTGGGCATTGGGGCCACCCTGGCGGTGAATACGCTGTCCAATATTTTCCCGCCCGGTGGCAAGGCTGTCGGGGAGATTGCCAACACGACCCTGGCGGGGGTGCTGATTACGCCAGCGAACTATGCCTTTGCCATTTGGGGGCTGATCTATGGGGGATTGATCGCCTATGGGGTCTATCAATTACGTTGCCAACGTCGTCATAGCCGCAGTACTGATCTGAATGGTCACAACTCTGCCCTGGTTCAGGAAAGCCGTATCCTGGGGGCTGTCAGTCGTCTGCTGCTGCTGGCCTGTGGGGCGCAGATTCTCTGGATTTTTCTCTTCACATTGCAGTTTTTCACCCTGTCGATTGTGGCGATGCTGGGGATTTTGCTGCCGCTGATGGTGGCCTATCTGCGGCTAGAGATCGGTCAAGTCCCCAGTCGTCGCGCCCGCCGCTGGTTTGTGAACTATCCCTTCAGTGTCTATCTCGCCTGGATCTCGGTGGCGACGGTGATTAATGTGGCCTCGGCCCTCTATGCCGCTGGTTGGCAGGGTTGGGGGCTGGGGCCGGAGACCTGGACGGTGATCATGGTGGCGGTGACGGCAGCGATCGCGGCGGTGGTGGTGTGGCAACGGCGAGATGTGGCCTTTACCCTGGTGTATCTCTGGGCCTATGGTGCGATCGCGGTTCGCCATAGCGATCAGCCCTTGATCTGGGGCAGTACTGCGATCGCCGCCGCCCTGCTCTTAGCCCTGTTGGGATGGCGCTGCACTGCTAATCCAGCAACCAGGTAAAAATAGTCTCCACCCCTAGCTCGATATCCGGCACTGTCAGCTTAGGGGGTGAGAGCTAGACTGTAGATGCAGCAAGCCTTAAGCCCAATGCACTGTATTTATTGCCAGAGTGAAGAGGTCGTCAAGAACGGTAGCAAAACCTTGAAGAGCGATCAAGTCGTGCAACGCTACCTCTGTAAGACGTGTGGCCGTCGCTTCAATGAACGTAGCGGTACCCCGATGGCCCGCCTACGAACGCCAGCAGCCACGGTAGAGATGGCCCTGAATGCCAGAGGCGAAGGTCTTGGCATCAGAGCCGCCGCTAGGGTCGTGGGGACATCCCCGAGCAGTATTAGCGCTTGGGAAGAGCGCTTATCATCTCATCTGCCCGCCTGGTCTCCCCCTGCACCTGAGGGCGGAGAAGTCACCATAGAGGGCGATGAACTCTATACCCGGGTGGGAGAGAACCTTCCCCCCGAAGCCTCAGAAGGCTGGACGATCAGCTTCATTGAGCGAGAGAGTCGTTACTGGCTAGAAGCCAGTGCGGGACTCAAGGCGGCTCAGTTGTTTGAGCAGGGGGTGGAGCGGGCCTGGCAGTGGGCTGTGTCCAGTGCTTGGATTCGATGGTTTACCGATGGCGAGCGGCGCTATGGCAAGGAATTGTGGAAACTGGCCAGCGTCTATCTACCGAGCCACCTGACCTCAGAGGCATATCCCTATCAGAAGGTCTGGCGTGAAGGTTTAGAAGTGGCCATCAAGATCAAAGGCTCTCAAGGCAAGGCCCGGGTGGAGTGGCTCCAAGTGGAGCATCCCTGGACAGCGATGAGTTCCATAGCAGAGGTTCATGCCAATCACCTTGAAGCCTTTAACAGTGCCTTGAGGCGTCGAGCAACGGCCTATCGAAGACGTCAGAACCACTACGCTAAGCAGTTAGAAGGATTGCAGCGGGCTTTAAATGTACAGCGCCTGATTCACAACTGGGTGCGGCCCCATTGGAGTTTAGGCAAAGCCAGAACACCAGCAATGGCAATGGGATTCATTCAGCGCCCACTGAAAATCTCTGAGATCCTCTTATCCAGAGGATTTGAATGGATCACCCCTTAACAGGACAGTGCCCGATATCCAGAGCAAACGTCGGCACCGGCAATTGTTGATTGGGTAGATCAAAAACCAACGTCTGTTGACGAGGCTGATAAACAAACACCGTCCTCTCCTCAGGATCAATGAGCCACCCCATCTCAGTGCCATGATCGAGGCAATGCAAAATATTTTTCGTAACCTTCGTCTGGCTTTGCTCCGGGGATAGAATCTCAATAGTCCAGTCGGGAGGGCGCAGGAACACATTCGCGACTTCGCCATTGTCATCCCGAGAGATATGTTCCCAAGTGAATACCGCCACATCAGGAACCGTTGATCTGCCGCCAAAGGTGCAGCGCAACTCTGAAAATGCTCGGGCCACCCGCTGGGTCTTAAGTCCAGCATTCACCGCCGTAGACAGTTCTGTCTGAATGGAGCTGTGCTTCCCCTGGGGCATCGGCTTCTGAATAATTTGTCCCTGAATATATTCACTAGCAGGTCTTGTTTCCGGCAGTTCCAGAAACGCGGCCAAAGTCAGGGGTTTAACCGACGTGCTTACCATCCAAATACGCTTCCAGAGTTTTAGATAAGTAGGTAGGTGAAATTAAACTCACACTCGCGTTGGGGTTCGACTCCGCTCACCCCGCATATTCAGGCATTGAGGGCTAAGCGAAGGACTCGTAGGTTGGGTGAAACGAAGGGTCACCCAACAGCGGTGGGCCATGTTGGGTTCCGCTAGCGCTGCACCCAATCTACAAAATTAGGTTTGACAGACCCCTAGGGCGTGTGGACAATCCTCGGCGAAACCCTTGCTGGGCAGGTATGAACACGCCCGCTTTATTGAATCGAGCTAGGGGCTGTAGCCCTCTTGCCATCAGGAGTCCAGCTTTAATTGTCCATCGCCTCTAGTTGCCGGATGCGATCGCAACGGCCTGACGGGCATTGCTAGTGTCCGGCCCACTGTTCATCAGGGAGTGAAAAGGGGAGGATGCTTCTTCTTCCTCCTCTAAAGCCAACCGCTCACAGGGAATGGTGTCAGAGAGAATTGAACTGGCCATCATGCCCGTGTGAATCTCTAGCTGCGCCTCCTGAAGGGCTTCAAACAGCAGCTTTTGACCAGGAAATACAACCCGCTCGAAATACCAATTGGGAATATTGGTGATGCGAGCAATCTGAATCTTGCCGGTAGCGTTCACATAGCAGCAGAGGAGCCGCTCTGGTTTATCTGAGGGAATTGAATCTAAAATTTGAGACATAAAGTTCCAAGGGCGAGCCACAATCAACTACCGCCTGCAAGGTAACACTAGGCGATCCCGACTGGCTGTAAACACGACTACCAACCCCGCTAAACACTTCACATTTCTTTACATCGCGCAACAGTTCGCAATGTAATGGCGGGGTGCATGGCCGTGTGATTTAGATGTGATGGGCTATTTCCCAAGGCCGGATTGCTTAAGCCATGCCTTGTTAGGAATGCAACAATATGAAGGAAAAACTAACTCGTTGCAGAATATACCATACGCCTAGGGATCCAGCCCATAAAATCCGCCTTTCTAGGGTAAAAAGCCTTCTGGGGGGCCATTCTGGCGAGCTGTCAGCAGTAATATGAGCGCTCTGCTGGTGACATGAGCTGCCACCGCCAGAAAAATGAGAAGTGTTAGGATAAACGTAAAGATACATAAACACTCAGGCATTTCCAACTCAGGCCCTCTCACCCCTGTTTGCTATGCGCGATCGCATTCTCTACGTCCGCCTTCCCTGCAACCCCATCTTCCCGATTGGGGTGGTGTACCTGGCAGATCATGTCCACAAGTGTTTCCCCTCGGTGGAGCAGCGCATTTTTGACTTGGGGGCTGTGCCGCCCCTGGATTACAAGGCGGCTTTGAATGCCTGCGTGGATGAGTTCAAACCCTCTCTCCTGGTCTTTTCCTGGCGTGATATTCAGATCTATGCCCCCGTGGGGGGGCGGGGGGGTAATCCTCTCCAGCACGCCTTTGAGGTGTTCTATGCCCGCAATCCATTCCTGAAACTGCGGGGAGCCCTGGGGGGACTACGGGTAACGACGGCCTACTATACGGAGCTGTGGCGCAATCTAGGGCTGATCAAGCAGGGCTGGAAGCGGGCTCGGCGCTATCGATCCGATGCCCGTGCCGTAGTGGGCGGGGGGGCGGTCAGCGTCTTTTACGAACAACTCGGTAAGACTCTGCCCCTAGGTACCATCGTCTCCGTTGGCGAGGGGGAAACCCTACTAGAGAAGCTGCTGCGAGATCAGCCCATTACCGAGGAGCGCTGCTACGTGGTGGGGGAGGCCAAGCCCCGCGATCGCATGATCCACGAAGCCCCTACCCCCATCGAAAAGACCGCCTGCGACTATCCCTATATTGAACAGATCTGGCCAGAGTTTCAGTATTACCTGCAAGACAATGACTTTTACGTGGGGGTACAGACCAAACGAGGCTGTCCCCACAACTGCTGTTACTGCGTTTACACCGTGATTGAGGGCAAGCAGGTTCGCATCAATCCCGCCGATGAAGTGGTCGCGGAAATGCGCCAGCTCTACGATCGCGGCATTCGCAACTTTTGGTTCACCGACGCCCAGTTCATCCCCGCCCGCAAGTACATGGCTGATGCCATAGAACTGCTGGAAAAAGTCCTGGACTCTGGCATGACCGATATCCACTGGGCCGCCTATATTCGTGCCGACAACCTCACCCCCGAACTCTGTCGCCTGATGGTGGCCACGGGGATGAACTATTTTGAAATCGGTATCACCAGCGGTTCCCAGGAACTGGTGCGAAAAATGCGGATGGGCTATAACCTCCGCACCGTGCTGCAAAACTGCAAAGACCTGAAGGCGGCGGGCTTCAATGACCTAGTCTCGGTCAACTATTCCTTTAATGTGATCGACGAGCGCCCCGAAACCATTCGCCAAACCATTGCCTACCATCGCGCCCTAGAGGCGGTGTTTGGCCGCGACAAGGTGGAGCCTGCAATCTTTTTCATCGGCTTACAACCCCACACCCATCTAGAGGACTACGCCTTTGATCAGGGCATTCTGAAACCGGGCTATAACCCTATGAGTGTTATGCCCTGGACCGCCCGCAAGTTGTTGTGGAACCCAGAACCTCTAGGGTCCATGTTTGGGGCGGTCTGTCTCCAGGCATGGCGACAAAATCCCCGTGACTTTGGTCGTGAGGTGATGGACATTCTGGAAACGCGGTTTGGGCGATCGCCCCTAGAGGAAGCCCTCTCGGCTCCCCTGGGGCCACCCCGGCGGGAATTGGTGGGGGTGTCCTCCTAAGGCGAGGTTTCCCATCTTGGACAACCCTGGACAGAATGGGGCCAGACAGGACAGACAGTTCACAGGGCAGGCGCGGGTAGAAGCCAATGCAGGACGGTTCGATACTAAAGCAACTGGTGACGGTGGTGGGGCAGGATGGGGCCGTGGATAAGGATCCGACTCCCCTCAATTTTGGGGTGTACTACAAAAATACCCTGGTGGCCCTGTGCCATGCCCTAGAGGATTGCATTCTGGCGACGGATCTGCCCGAAAAGGCGGAGCCGCTGGTAATCTCTGCTTTTCAACAGGGCAAATGGTATCTGCAAGAGGCGGAACGGTACGGCGCGATCGCAGATCAGGCCCGCCAAGTCGTGATCATGGCCGCTGCTGATACGGGCTTTCACCAGCACCCCACCAGTCAGCGGGAGAATGTGGACCTAGTGGATCTGGATCCCGACGATCCCGTTGCCCAGGAATGGCATCTGGTGATCCTCTCCCCTCGCTACACCGCCATGGTGCTCTGCCAGGAGCTTTCGGCGACGGACTATGGTCCCCAGGGCTGCCCCACCCATGACCTAGAGCGCAAATTCTACGGATTGTGGACCTTTGATCCGGCCCTAGTGCAGCACACCGTGGACTGCGCCATCGCCCATATTGGTCGCTATGACACCGATCTTCAGCATCGGCTGGAACGCCAGCGGGATGCCATCCTGGCGGAAAATCCCCATCTCAGCGAAGTCGCCTCTTCCCAGGTGGTGGGCATCGCGGTGAACCGGGTGTTGGACTATCTCCAGGACTGTGAAGTTCAGGTCCATGATGATCGCACCTTTGCCCTGCCCGATGCCTTGAGCCAAAACCTGGCCTCCAATGAACTCCAAGCGTTCTTCCGCATGGCTCAATTGGTGGATCTGATGGATCCGGTTAATCCCAAGGCGGCGGTGGAGGTGACGGCCCTGCTGGAAATGATGGGCCAGCTCATTGATCTCCCCGCTTGGCGATTGAAGCGTCTGCAATTGGCGGGTTGGCTCCACCGCATCGCCCCCTTTCAACCGGAGGCTTTACCCGCCACCACTGCCCCGGCTTGTCCCTTGGTGCCCGGTGCCCAAGTGCTACGCCGGATGCCCCAACTGCGGGCAGTGGCCCAGATCATCACCCACCAGATGGAACGATGGGATGGCCAAGGCCAGCCAGCCGGTCTCGCTGGAGATCAAATTCCCCTAGAATCGAGGCTGCTGGGCTTGGTCAGCTACTTTCAAGCCCAGGTGATGGCCATGCAGGAGAAGGCAGGAGAAGATGCCATGGCCAATGACCGACCTCCGGCCATCGCAACTGCGATCGCGGCCTGCCAAGCGGATCAAGGTAGCCGCTGGGATCCCAAACTGGTAGACATCCTCACCCTAGTGGCCCAGGGGTTGCAACAGGGCCTCAGCCTGCCTACGCTGCCCCTGACATTTAGTCTGGGCACTGGCCTTCTGAATCCAGAATTGGATCCGGATTTGTCCCAATTATCAGTTAAGGGTGAGGGCGGGGTGATGTAGGGCCACGGCTTCCCTCAAAACCTTGAGGGTGAGGGTGGTGCGATCTCGGGCCTGAAGCTCTAAGCCAACGGTGCAAGCGATGGCCTGAATTTCCCCTCCCGTTAAGGGTAATTCCTGGGCCACCCAACTCCAGTCAATGCCGCTAGTATTCAGATCTGGGGACCACACCTGGGACCAGATTTGCTGACGTGCCCGCTTGTCGGGACGGGGAAACGTGAGAATACTGTCAAACCGCTGTCGCCATTGAGGCCGAACTGACTGGAGGTGCGTCACCGCCACCAACGTCAGCCCGCTGGCCCGCTGGCGTTGTTGCCACCAGAGATAGAGCTGGGCCGGATCTGCCGTGGCCAACCGCCCTAACCAGCGATCGCCCCCCTGCACCAGCAGCGGGCGTCCATCCACCAAGGCGCTTTCTAACAAGGTTTCGTCATCTTGGGCCGCTACCGTGGCCAAGTCCAGAATGGCAAGGGCCTGATCCATATCAGTTGCGATCGCAGTGGCCGCTGTGGTTTTCCCCGTCCCTGCCGGTCCCACCAACAACACCATTAGACCGGGCACCGCCGCTGCTCGTTGTCGCTGGAGACCCTGGCGTCCCAGGGATTGCAGGGTGGTTTTCAATGCCTTAGGAAGAATCAAGGCATCCCAATCACTGCTGAGGGTATGGGGCACCGCCACCAAAGTCGGCGCTCCTGACTCCAGTTCCGCTGGGGCAGAAGCACCCTCCCCTGGGGCCGGATCTTGATCCGCGTCCTCCTGCTCCTCCCAGTCCTCTATCTCTAGATCAGTTCCCCTAGGGGCTGACACCGTAGCATCGGTAGTCCCCGCTGCTGTCATGGACTCCAAAGACAGTAGGGAGGTGGATTTGGCCATCGTGGCATCGGTCTCCATCGCAGACAGACTAAAGGCGGTCGTATCGGGCACTTCAGCAGGGGGATCCGCCGCCAAGAGGTAGTTCACCACAGGCTCCGTCAGCCGTACCTGCTGACTCAGAAGCGTGCCCTCATCCCCAATCCATTCCACCAGCCCCAGCTCCGCCAGGGAATTGGGGGCCACCAATCGCGATCTCCCCGCTTGCCAAGCCTGATCATTGCGGCACAGTAGGCGCAGACACAGATCCACCGTAGGTAGATCCTCCAGATCCCCCGACTCCCCTTGCAGGTAGTCGTAGAGGCGACCATAGCGACGGTTAATTTCTGGGGCTAGCGCCAGCAACATCAGGTTTTTTTCAAAACCAGTGAGGGTATAGTGATCCCGCAGCGTGGGCAAGGCCAGGATAATACCCTGGCTCTGGCTGGCCTGAATGCGGGTTTCGAGCTGCTGGCTATAGCTGGCTCCGGGGGCAACGGGTTTGGGGGGTGGCCCTTCTTCGTGAGGGTGCGATCGCGGCAGGGTGACAATGCCCTTCCACCAGTGACTTGTGACCCGGTCCTGCTCCGTCTGCACGACCCGACTCAGAACCTTATCCTCTCCCCGCTGGCGGGAAACCGCCAGCAGCAACAGACGGTCTAGCCAGTGCAACTCCGTTTTCAAATAGGCCCAGTTATTGGCAAAGGGCTGAGCCCCTTCATTACCCATGACGCATCATTCGCAAAAATTCCAATGGCAGGCCATCCATATCAGCAATAAACATGACTTCATAGATCCGAGGGCCAATCATCTGCTGTTGGGGCGGCAACAGTACGGTGAGAGCAGATCTAGTCTCGGGGGCATCCGGCGCAGTTGCCCGAAAACGTTGTTTTAAGGAATGCAGCCAGTCTGGCAGCGAAGACACCTGATCTGTCAGATCAAAGGAGAGGTGATAGTACCCGGTGTAGTGCTCATCGTAGAAAGCATCGGCAGCGGGTTGGGGCTCAGGTACCTGGAGCAGCTCAATGCGGCCCCCCAGCCCCGTCATCCAGCAAGCCAAGGTAATGCCTGCGGTAAACCGTTCCTCTAGGGTAAAGCCTAGGGTTTCATAAAAGGCCATCGCTCGATGGATATTCGCGGTACGAATGGAGGCATGGTGCATAGGCACAGGTCACTCAGTCCCTAGAACAGTCCAGAACGCCATCACTCAAACAGACGAAAATAGGGATAACGTACGGGAACGCCCGGTTCCTTCTCTAGATTGAAGTTGATCACATCCCACTGGGGCTCTGTCTGGGAATCGGGACTAAACTCCACGGGCAGGCCATAGAGGCGGGGCAAATGACTATCCCCCGATCCTCGCCAAGGGGCACTGCGCTCTAGGTAGGCATTGACCAGTTCCCGATAGCGCTGGGCAATAATTACCCGTGTAGCCCGATAGCCTTGGGTATAGAGTCGATCCAGCGCCTCATGGATTTCAAAGCGAATGCCATCGGGGTGGGTGTGCTGGCGATACCATTCCCCTTCCCATTGCCGCCAGTGGCGTCCTGATTGGAGATGCACCAACTCTTTGGTTTTAGGATCTGCCTCAAAGGCTCCGTGGCGCTGGCAGAGATAGGTATCCGTCAGGGTCAGAGCGGGAATCACTTGGCGACAATGGGGACAGTGAATCTCCGGGCCAAAAATGGGATGTTGGAGGGCTGGGTTAACCATGAAGCATGGGCCGATGGATGCAGTCCGTTGGGTCCAGTAGCCGTATTATAGCGGGGGGGATCCCCTCCCCCGGTGCCTTATCCGACCATTCTGACCCCAGGCTTGGCCCATGCCCGAAAATACAGCCCTCTATTCCGAAAATATCGCTCCCCCTGCCGCTCCGATTTTGTCGGCCCCCGGTGACTTTTGGCCGATTCCCGATGTGAGTTCGGCGGCATTTATTGCCCCAGGGGCCACGGTGATGGGGCAGATTACCCTGGGGCTGGGGGCGAGTATTTGGTACAGCGCGGTACTGCGGGGAGATGTGGAGGCAATCCGGGTAGGAGCCTACAGCAATGTCCAGGATGGGGCAGTGCTCCATTGTGATCCAGGGTTACCCACAGTACTGGAGGACTACGTGACGGTGGGGCATCGAGCCGTAATCCACAGTGCCCATGTAGAGCGGGGCTGTCTGATTGGCATTGGGGCGATTCTGCTGAATGGGGTACGGGTGGGCAGCGGCAGCATTGTAGGGGCGGGAGCCTTGGTGACGAAGGATGTACCCCCGCGATCGCTGGTGGTGGGGATGCCGGCTAAAGTTGCTCGTCCGGTATCTGAGGCGGAAGCTGCCGATCTCCTCCGTCATGCCGAAAAATATCACCGCCTTGCCCTTACCCATGCGGGATTGGGTAAGGAATTGCCCAATCCCACCGGGTTCGGGTAGGACCAATGGGGGTAAAATTGTGGGGATTATGAGAAGATTGTGACAACGGATTAAGTTATCTAGCCATTTAGGAGGTTCAGCTATGGACTGGCGAGTATTGGTCGTTCTAGCTCCAGTGATCTTGGCGGCAAGCTGGGCAGTGTTTAACATCGGCAAGGCCGCCCTGGGCCAGATTCAGACTTTTCTGAACAACCGGGAAGCCTAAACGGGTTGCGTTCCAGGACTTCTGTTGTGAAGCAGGGGTCTTGAGTTCGGATTTGCCATATTCAGATTTGGCATAAGATTTGGCATAAAGGTATTGCTGGAAATAGACTCTTTTTCTTGGGGGCGTGGTTCTGCTACGCCCTCTTTATGGTATCTATGCCTTGAGGAACATCCTGATCCTGTTGGGGAAAAATTCCGGTGGGGATTGGATCCGGGTTCCGTCAAGCATCCCACGTTGAGGTTGTTGAGGCATTGACGCGATCGCTGTGTTTATTTGGCTCGATGGCCTTGGGCATCCTACTTCCCCAGGGACATGGATATGCCTTCTTGATTCGTCACCTGTTGATGGTGATTTTATTTTTGTCGCTGTTGGATTTGAGGATTGACCACAAGACCGCCCTCAGTCCGCGTCTGGGTCCCATCCTGGCGATGATGATGGCTCTCTCGGGTTTGGCGGCCTGGGTGGGCCATTGGTTTAGCCCAGACCTAGCGCTGGTGGCTTTTCTCTTGGCTATGGCTCCAACGGCGGCGGCGGCTCCGGTGATGACGGAATTTCTCCAGGGTCGGGTAGATTATGTGATGGCTTCGGTGGTGGTCACCAGTATCTTTTCCGCCATTGTTCTACCCTTGGCTCTGCCCCTATTGTCTCCCCAAAGCCAGATGGGCTTTGATTTGAGTGCCCTCGTCACCACACTCACGGTGATCTTGGTGCCCTTGGGGGTGGCTCAACTGCTGCGTCGGCTTCTACCTATGGTGGCAGAAGGGCTCCTGCCTCTCAAGCGGGCTTCTTTCTACTTGTGGATGCTGGCGCTGTACTTGGCTACCGCCCGCGCTACCTTCTTCATTGAGGTGGAATCGGACGCTCCGCTGACAACCCTCATTCCCATTGCCCTGGTCTCCCTTGCCCTTTGTACGGTGAACTTTAGTCTAGGGCGGTGGCTGGGGGGCTACGAATGGGGTCAGGAGATGGGGCAGTCCTTGGGGCAAAAAAATACCCTCTTTACGATCTGGATCTGTCTGACCTTCCTGACTCCTGCGATCGCGTTAGGACCGATGTTTTATATTCTGTTTCAGAACCTGTACAACTCCTACCTCCTAGCCCATGCTGCTCGGCAGCCGGGATAGGGCTTGACTCGGAATCCATAAGGCAGGGAAGCAGGGCACGGATTGGAACTTCCCTGGGGAGGCGATCTGGGCTGAGGCTGTTCCCCCTCTCGGTCCTCTATCTATTCTTCCTGGCATCTATAGCGGTTCCCTAATGGATGAGGTACAGCTCCACTTGATGGCAATTCGGGGAACAAGGGGCTTAAGCCCCTTGCCTGTACTTAACCCGAGTGAGAAGCGCTATATTTCCTAGTTCCTAACTCCTAATTCCAATGTCTTCAATTGTTGATCGCCTTCAGCAGATTCCAGTAAGAGCGTACCTCTTAACATCCGTTATTATCTTTGCCGCAGCCAACTCTGTAACTCGCAAATTGACTGATCTGGGTGCCCAAAATCTGATTGATGGTCGCAATCCGATTTCTTTTTGCAATGTTCTCTTTGTGGGTAATTTATGTGCACTGATGGCCTTGCTGGTGGTGTATCGATCCCAGCTTCAGGGTCGTGTCTTTCAGCACCTCTCATTACGGGACTGGTGGGGATTGCTGGGGGTGGCGCTCCTGTCTGGAGCCCTAGCCCCCGCCCTCTTTTTCGCCGCCCTGGATCAGACCGCAGTCAATAACGTCATTTTAGTGGGGCGGATTGAACCGCCACTGATGTTGGCCCTATCCGTGGGATTACTCAGGGCACGGGTCAATAGCTGGGTGGTCGCGGGGGCGGTGGTTTCCTTTGTCGGGGTCGTACTCACCGTTGTGCTCCAGACACCCCAAGGTGACATGGTGACGATGTCGGGATTTCAAATTGGCACAGGTGAATTGATGACAGCGGGGGGAGCCGTTGCTGCTGCCTTGGGTGGCATTCTGAGTCAAGTTGCTTTGCAGAATGTCCCCCTGGGTTTTTTCAATGTGGTGAGAACCACCCTGGGCACGGTAATTTTCTTTGTGGTGGCCCTCCAGCTCTATGGCAGTGAACATTTTATGGATGTTGCGTCTCCGTTGCTCTGGCAATGGATGTTACTCTACGGCGCTGTCATTGTGGTGGGGGGACAATTATGCTGGTTTGCAGGCTTGAGACGATCGACTGCTTCGGAGGTTTCCCTGGCCAACTCCTTTAGTCCCCTTGCTGGCGTCTTCGCTGCATTTTTGATTTTAGGAGAAGCGCCGACAGGGGCTCAGTACCTAGGTGGTTTCGTCATCCTCATCGGCATTGCCCTGAATCAAATTGGCATTATGCAACAGTCTGATGACCGAGTTCAGCCCAAAACCATCACCACTGTTTCCGAGGAAGTAGAAATGTCATCAGAATTGGGATTTAAGGGGATTTAACCACTTCCCGTCGAACTGCTTCTGCATCGGGGGATGCCTCTCTAGGGCGATTGTCCGTCGAACCGCGATCGCTAATTTGTTTGACCACTATATAGAGAATCGGCACCACAAACAGGCTGAGAAAAGTGGAGATCAACATGCCGCCAAACACTGCTGTCCCCAGGGACTGGCGGCTACCCGCTCCGGCCCCACTGGCAATCACCAGGGGGAAAATGCCAATAAGGGTGGAAATGGCCGTCATCAGAATCGGGCGCATCCGTTGGGCTGCGGCCTCCAATGCCGCATTAACCAGGGACATCCCCTCGGCTCGAAGTTGGTTGGCGAACTCCACAATCAAAATTGAGTTCTTACTGGCCAGACCAATCAGCATCACCAGACCAATCTGGCAGTAGACATCATTGGGGAAACCCCGGAAGGTCTGGGCCAGCAGTGCCCCCAGCACCGCCAAGGGGACGGCAAAGAGGATGATCGCCGGATCGATGAAGCTTTCGTACTGGGCCGCCAGCACCAAAAAGACAAACACAATCCCCAGGCCAAAGATGATCGGCGCTTGGTTGCCAGACTCGATTTCCTCTAGGGAACTGCCGGACCACTCGTAGCCCATGCCGGGGGGCAGCACTTGGGCGGAGATTTCCGCCATGGTCTGGAGGGCTGCACCGGAACTGACGCCTGGTGCTGGACTACCAGTGATCTCAATGGACCGATAGAGGTTGTAGTGGTTGATCACCTGGGCTCCCGTAGCGGGTGTAATAGAGACCAGGTTCCCCAGGGGAATCATGTCATCCCGCTGCGATCGCACATACAAATTCGGGATATCCTCCGGGCTAGACCGAAACGCCTCATCCGCCTGCACATAGACCCGATAGGTGCGCTGACCCTGGGTGTAGTCGGTGACGTAACGCGAGCCCAGATAGGTTTGCAGCGTGCCAAAAATATCATCAATATTCACATCGAGGGACTTGGCGCGATCGCGGTTCACCTCAATCAACAACTGGGGCGTCGCCGCCGAAAAAGTACTAAAGACCGCCTGAAGATTGGGATTTTGGTTCGCCGCCCCCAGCAATTCCCCCATCTTGCCCAATAGGGTATCCAGGCCCAAATTGCCCTGGCGATCCTGCAACTGGTACTGGAACCCCCCAAACTGGCCCAACCCTTGAATCGCCGGGGGATTCACTGGAAACACCCGCGCCTCCGTAATGCCCCCCACCCGACCAAAGAGCTGACCAATCAGCGCCTGCACACTTTCCGCCGGACCCCGCTCATCCCAGGGCAGGAGCGTGACAAAAATAACGCCATTGTTCACCGTGTCACTGCCAAAGCCAAACCCCCCCACGGAAAACGTAGCCCGCACCCCCGGCAGTTGCAAAATTTCCTGCTCCACCCGATCCATCACCTCACGGGTGTAGTTCAGAGACACGCCCTCCGGGGATTGCACCAAGGTAATGAAATAGCCCTGATCCTCCTCCGGCAAAAAGGCAGAGGGCACCGTTTGGTATAGCCATGCTGTGGCCACCAATAGGGTGACAAAGCCCCCCAGCACCACTAGCTTCAAGCTGATCAACCCCTCCAAGATGGTGCGATAGCGATCGCGGGTTCCATCCAAAACATGGTTAAAGCCTGTAAAAAAGCGTCCTAACCAGCCCCTCGGCTCCGGCTTTGCCCGCAGCAACAGCCCCGACAGCGCCGGGGTCAACGTCAGGGCATTAAAGGTGGAAAGCACAATGGCAAAGGCAATCGTCAATGCAAACTGGCGATAGAGGGCTCCCGTCGTGCCAGGGAAAAAGGCCACCGGAATGAACACCGCCATCAACACCAGAGAAGTGGCAATTACCGCCCCCGTCAACTCCCGCATCGCCTCAATCGCCGCCCGTACCGGGGGCATTCCCAAATCCTGGATCTTGCGGGCAATATCCTCCACCACCACAATGGCATCATCCACCACCATCCCCGTGGCCAGGGTGAGACCAAACAGGGTGAGGCTATTAATGGAAAACCCAAAGAGTTTCACAATGGCGAAGGTGCCGATCAGCGACACCGGAATCGTCACCGCCGGAATCACCGTCGTGCGCCAGTCCTGCAAAAAGATATAGATCACCAACACCACCAGCAGCACCGCTTGGATCAGGGTCAGCACCACCTCCCGCATAGACTGCTCCACATATTCCGTGGTGTCAAAGCCAATGCCATACTCCATCCCCGGCGGAAACTGCTCCGCCAGTTTCGCCATCTCCACCTTCACCCCTTGGGCCACCTGGAGAGCATTGCTTCCCGGCAACTGGAAAATTCCCAGCCCCACCGCATCCTGCCCCCGGAACCGCAGGAATGTGTTGTAGGATTCCGCCCCCAGTTCCACCCGGCCAATATCCCGCAGCTTGATCAGCCCCCCATCGGGGGTCGTCGTCACCACTAAGTCTTCAAAGGCATCCACACTTTCCAATCGGCTAATGGCCCGCAGGTCAATCTGGTACTGCTGGCTCGCATCCGACGGGGGCTGCCCCAATTGACCCGCCCCCACCTGAATGTTCTGCTCCCGCAGGGCACTAACCACATCCTGGTCGGTAATGCCTCGCCGGGTCATGCGCTGGGGATCCAGCCAGAGCCGCACCGCATATTTCCGCTCACCAAAGATAATGACATTGCCCACCCCATTCACCCGGCGCAGGGCATCCACAATGTACAGGTCGGCATAGTTGCTCAGGAAAATATCGTCGTAGCTACCATCCTCCGTAAACAGGCTCATGGCCAGCAGGATATTGCTGGACTCCTTACTCACCGTGACCCCGGTTTGCAGCACCGCCTCCGGCAATTGGGGCTCCGCCAAGGACACCCGGTTTTGCACATCCACCGCCGCAATGTCCTTGTCGCGGTCGGAATTAAACGTGACCGTGATCCCGCTGGCCCCATTGTTGGTGCTGCTGGAGGTTATGTAGCGCATCCCCTCCACCCCATTGATTTGCCGCTCTAGCAGAGTGGTGACGGCTTGTTCCACGGTTTCGGCATCGGCCCCCGGATAGGCCGCCCTCACACTGACTTGGGTGGGGCTGATATCGGGGAACTGAGCAATAGGCAAGGTGGGGATGCTGATAATGCCGATCAGCAACATCACCAATGCCGTCACCGTCGCGAAAACGGGGCGCTTGATGAAAAAGTTGACAAACATGTAGGGATCCTTGGGGAGTGGGGTGTGTTGGCGAAGCCTGCCCGAAGGGCTTGGGTGGGGGGTGACAGGAATTTTGAGTTTTGAGTTTTGAATTGATCCCGTAGGGGCCAGGTTTCCGCGCCCAATGCAGGGGGTTACTGGGTGACCGATGTTGGTCGGAATCCTAGGGGCAATCCCTTGTGGTTGCCCTTGTCGCCGGGGGACACGTGTTGCCTGGGGTTATTCCCGTAGGGGCAATTCCTTGCCTTGGCTGTGCTCAAGGAACCTCCGCCTAACATCCCCTCTTGGGAGGGGTGCCCGAAGGGCGGGGTGGGTCACGGGTGCCCCGGAAGAACCCACCCCCTGCCCCCTCCCAAGAGGGGGTTCTGAGCCCTGCCCCCTCCCAAGAGGGGGTTTTAAGAAATCCCCAGGGGCGGGTTTGGCTCGGATTGACTGGGGCATCCAGAATGGGAGGCTCAAAACCCGCCCTGACTGTCGCCGGGTGACTCCCCATTCCCATCCCCACCTTGGGGCAGGATGGGGGTACCGTCTTGGAGGTTTAGAATTCCTGCCACTACAATGGTTTCCCCCGGTTGCAACCCCTCTAGGACTTGATAGTTGTTGCCCTGGATATCCCCCAATGTGACCGGGCGCAATCGGGCCACCTGGGTGATGGGGGGCATTCCCGGTGGTAGCGCCTCTGGGGGCGGCAGTTCCTCAGGGGTGCCCTCATCAGCAATGTAGACAAAGGTTTGGTTTCCCAGGCGGGTAATAGCGCTGGTGGGTACCAGGACTCCGGGCTGACGCGACCAGATGATGCGGGCATCCAGACGCTGGGCATCTTGCAGGCGACCATTGGCGTTGGTAAACCGGGCCTTGGTCAGCACCGTCTGGGTACTGGCATTGGTCTGGGGGGAAATAAAGGTGACGCTGCCCTGGGCGATGACCTGATCCGACCCAGCGGCTAGGAGTTCCACGGGCAGCCCCAGGGTAATGCGATCGCGCTGCTCAATGGGAATTTCCAGGTCTAGTTCTAGAGTGGCATTTTCCGTGATGGTAGTGATCACGGTGCCGGGGGCGACGTAATCCCCTAGCTTTGGTCCCACATTGCCCACAATGCCGTCAATGGGGGCGACGACGGTGCGATCCTGGAGGGTTTGCTGGGCGGCGGCTCGGCTGGCCTCCGCCTGACCGAGGGAGGCATCGGCCTGGTTCAGGCTGGCTTGGGAGGCGGCAATTTCCTGGCGAGCGGCGGCGATGGCGGCGCGGGCGACATCTCGGTTACGGTTGGCCAGATCCAGGCTTTGTTGTGAGAGGGCTCCTTCTTCTACGAGATAGGCGGTGCGGCGGTATTCCTCCTCCTGGAGAGAGAGTTCCGCTTCTACCTCTAGCTGGCGAGCTTGGAGCGATCGCAGTCGAGCCGCCGCACTCTCTCGGGCTGCCTGGGACGCAATCACATTGGATTGGGCTGCATTGGCTTCGGCCTGGGTGCGATCGGGACTGATCAGCACAATGGGGGTGCCCGCCGCCACCCGATCCCCCGCTGATACATAGACCTGGGTGACCCGACCCGCCACTTCGGGTTGAAGGGTGGCCCCAGACTGGGCCTCTAGGCTGCCAATAAATGTGGAACTGTCCTGGATCTGCCCGCCCTGCACGGTGGCTAGGGTAACGGGCACACCAGGGGGCATCTGCATTTGCATGGGGGGACCGCCGAGGCGTGGAGCTAGCACCTGCCAGCCGACGAATCCACCACCTAGCAAGATCAGACCCAAACCGCCAATCCATATCCACCGAGATGGCCCCGAGGGCTGATCCTTAGAAACAACGGTCTGGAGTGGTGGGGAGGAAATATCCTGAGAAGTCATAAATAAAGTAATCCGTAAAACCCTGCCGACAAACGGACTAGGGGCTGTGGACAATCAAAGCCAGATGCCTTGCCATGGAACGGCTACAGCCCCTAGCTTGATGCAGTAGGACGGGCGTGGTCATGCCTGCTCGGTAAGGGTTTCGCCGTTGATTGTCCACACGCCCTAGGACAATGTCATCGCATCTATCAGGAAAACATTCATATATAGTAAGGCACCTTACTAAAATTTGTGTAGCATTTTGCCCAGCCCTTCAGAACCCCTCGCCCCGTGGACTTGCCTTCATACCGATTTTTCCGAGCAGTCACATTCTGGCGAATCCCCTGCTGTCACCGACCTCCCCTTTCCTACGCCTTCGGCGTAGGAAAGGGGAGAGAGCAAAATTACTCCTCTTCTCCCGGAGTCACGTCAACGTCGTTCCACGCCTCATTCTCTGCTTCAAGCAGGGGCAAAGCATTAAAGAGAGACGCGATCGCATCTCTAGACTGGTGAAGTTCATGGCTAGAGAGTCGCCCAGTTTTGGTGTCGTTGACCACCAAAGACTGTTGTTGTCCCTTCCCTTTTTCAGTGGCGGTAACCGTCAAAATGCCATTGATGTCAAAGTCAAAATGGACTTCAACCGGTACAGCTCCGGCAGGCTTGGGTGGAATTCCCTCGATCCGGAATGACCCCAGGGGAACATTCTCCTTAGCAATAGGATTTTCCCCTTGAAATACCTCAACCTCAACAATCTCTTGGTCATTAGAAGCCGTGTGGTAGATCTGAGACCGAGAAATGGGAATAACGCTATTGCGCGGAATGATGGTGCTAAACATGCCAGACACGGGTCCCATCGGGGTGTCCATCACCGCCGCAATGCCAAGGGAATAGGGGCTAACATCCACCAAAATGCTATCCACCGCCTCCCCGGAAAGCACCCCCGCTTGCAACGCGGCCCCCATGCCTACACAGAGGTCCGGCTCAAAGCTACTAACGGGGGTATCGGGCAAGTGGTTTTCGACCAGGTGTTGCACCAGGGGAATGCGAGTTGAGCCCCCAACCAAAATCGCCCGGTTAATGTCATCTGCCGTCATATCAGCATCGTTCAAAGCCCGGTCGATGGCTTCTAGAGTTTCCTTAAGGAGGGGTTTGATCAGATTTTCAAAGTCTTCCCGAGCAATGTCGATTTCCAGGTGCAGGGCAGTTTCCCCTTTGCTGGCCAGGAAAGGTTCACGCACCGTGGTAAAGCCATGCTCGCTGAGGGCAATTTTGGCTTGCTCAGCAGCTTGCAACAGTCGCGCTTGAGTAGCTGCATCGTTAGGGACTTCAGTCCCGTGGATTTGCAAGAAGCGATCGGCCAGATTGCGCTGCAACTGCCGATCAAAGTCATCGCCGCCCAGGCGGTTATTGCCATGGCTGGCTAGCACCTCGGTAACACTGCCGGTAATTTCGACAATGGAGACATCGAAGGTGCCGCCGCCCAAGTCGTAGACCAGAACATTCTCGCTATCTTCGCTGTCTAGGTCAAAAACGAGAGCCGCCGCCGTCGGTTCATTGAGAATTTGTAGCACCTCAAAACCGGCGATCTCGCCAGCTTCCTTGGTGGCCTGCCGTTGAGAATCGGTAAAGTAGGCCGGTACCGTAATTACAGCCTGGGTAACCTCGTCTTCGAGTATGGCCTCGGCCCGCTGCTTGAGCGATCGCAGAATAATGGCGGAAATTTCTTGGGGCCGATAAGTGCGATCGCCTAGGGTGACAGTGTGGTCAGTCCCCATTTGCCGCTTAATGGATTTGACAGTACGTTCGGGCGCTGCCGCATACTGTCGCCAAGCCGACTGTCCAACCAGCAGTTGGCCACTATCGTCCATACCCACGCAGGAGGGCAGCAACAGTACCCCGTCATCATCAGGAATCACCCAGGGCTGGCCATCCTCTAGGGCAGCAATAATTGAATTTGTGGTGCCTAAATCGATGCCGACTACGTTTCCCATGGGTATTGACCCTTACGGTTGAATACAGTAGTAAATTCTATAGGAAGGTTTCTGGAGAATTTCTTTTCCCAGAATTTCTTTTCCCAAAGGGTGGGCAGGTCGTAGGGGCGGGTTTTGAGCCTCCCATTCTGAATTCCCCAGTAGATCCGAGCCAAACCCGCCCCTACGGGAATAACCCCAATACCCCCCACTCCCCTACTCCCCCACCGGAGGCACGGCCACAATAACCTGCGCCTCCCTCAGCACTCGGTCTTGCCAGCGATAGCCGCGTACCACCTCCTGCACCACAATGTTGGGATCACAATTGGCATCTACCCGCTGTCCGAGGGCATGCATTTGGGTGGGGTCAAAGGGTTGCCCTTGAGACGGTATGGGCACGATTTGATGTTGACTGAGCACCGTCAGCATGGATGTTTGGATCATATCAATACCCTGTCGGGCACTGGTGACGACCTCGGCAAGGGTTGCCGACTGATCGGACTGGGGGCTGGAGGCGATCAGCGGGCATAGGCTCAGCCAATGCCGCCAGCGTTGCCACCAAGTCATGGCTGGGGACGACCCAGGCTGAGCAGACTGGTGCGTTGCTTCAGCTTGGTACCAATGCTCGACGGCTCGATCTAGGGCATCCACCACCGTTAACAGATCCCGTAGCAGGGTTTCCTGCTGCTTGCGAAGCTGGATTTTTTGATTGGCAAGATCTCTGGGCGATCGGGTCATGGGTTGGGAGGCAAGGTCAAGCGGCACTAGTTAAAACGTTAGCCGGATTAGGTCCTCTAAGGTAACATCTACGGCGGCGATCGCTCGTTGCCGTATTTGGTCTACCAGGACCGGATCCAGTTCGGCTGTAATGGGCACTTCCGCAAAAAAATCTTCCCCCGCCTGAGGAGCTTTGCGGAGAATTTCGTAGGCGGTTCGCACCGCTTTGAACTCTTCAGGGTGACTGTGGGCAGGGAATTCTTTGAGCTTGGCATGGTAGGCGGCTTTGGTCTCAGCGGGGGTAGCCCCAGGAGAAAGGCCCAGGCGATCGTAATGGTCTTGCATGGTTAGAGGATGGCCATATCGGAAGGGATTAAGTAGAGACGTGCCCTAGAGTTGATACCAGGGTTTGCGCTTCTTAGTTGATGATTTATTTTTCCCTGACGAAGGCGGGATGAAGAATGGAACGTCGTCGAAATCATCGTCACCTGGCTCAACGTCCATGCTCATTTTGGCTATCAGTTCCGGCAGGATTTGATCGATCATGTCGGGAGGCACATCCGCCCCAAAGGCTTTCCGGGCCATCCGCTGGACGATATCGATCATATCGATTGGATTCAGATCGCCAATAGAGCCCATTTGATTACCCACCGCTCGACGGGCCATTTCCTGGGACTTAAACCACTCTTCTTCACGACAGGCTTGCAGGGCGATCGCGTCTTGCAGACGGCGAGCAATCTCAAAGCCCTGGTTATAGAGCTTTTGGTAATCTTGGGAATTGCGGGGATAGAGGGTGGCTTTGGCCAGCAGTAATAGTGGATTTTGGGGTTCCAGTTGGAGCTGCTCTTCAATGAAGGGGGCAAAGCTCCGGTTGGAGCTAAACCAACTGAGCTGAAGCTGAGCCTGGGCCAAGAGGTTCCCTGGCTGGGTTGATCGCCGCAGCGCAGCGTTGACAGCAAAGTCTAACCGTTCACCAGATGGATGCTTTAGGGGCAACAGCAGCAGGTGAGCTAAGTTGGCCTCCGGGACTGTGGACGTCAGCTCATAAATCCGTTGAGCATAGCGGCTTTGTTGGGCCGTTATGCCCTTTTCGTTACGTCGGGCGTGCTGCTGAATCACCAAATAGATCGCCTTAAGGATTTCGACTTGCTCACTGGGAGAGTGCGATCGCAGTAATTCATCCCACTGGGGCACGGCAGCCTCCAGAGAGAGGCTGATTTTCTGACTGCTGCTGGGTTCATTCTTGGCTGAGTCCAGGAAAATTTTCAACGCTTGGAGCGGTGGCGTGGAGGGTTTGTGCGTGCCCACGAAGGACTCCATCCCCTCGTAGTGTTGCAGGGTCAGCGCTTCTACCCAGGCGGGGATCTCCACCTCAGTATCGACACTAAGATCGCCGAAGTGCTTGCCAAATCTGCGCCGCACCGATTTCAGCGCCTCTTTGTCCTCCTCCAGAGATTGGGTCAGCGCTATGTAGACCTCCTCGAACCGGCACCCTCTCTCCAGAGCCTGGGTGAGGAGCGGAATAGCTTGCTGATATTTTCCATCGGCAAACAACTCCAGCCCCTTGCGGCCAATCACATCGGGATGATCAGGCGCTAACTGTTCAGCCTTGCGGACATTCCGTTCCGCATCGCGATAGCGGTTTACCCCCATCTGCTGATCGGCTAGCCAGCAGTACAACTTCGCCTGGGTCGCATTCAATCGGGCCTTAGGCCAAGCTTCGGGATCACGCTTAGCGGCTTTTTGCACCCAACTCAGGAGTTGGTTGACCAATTGCTGAGCCTCGCGGGTTTCACGGGTAGCCGTCAACACAGGATAGAGTTGTACCGCCAACTGGGGGTCAAACTCGGGCTGGTTGACAACCCGACCCCAAAAGGAGGCCGTGCAGCCGATTTCCTTCTGTTTCAGGGCTTGCTCCCCCGCCAAGAGCATCACGGGTCGGTAAAGCGTTTGCAGCTCTGGGTAGTCCACCATCACCTCCTCAGGGAAATCGAGGAAGACATGGGCCGCATCGTGGAAATTGTCTTGCCGCAGGAAGTACAGCAGTTCCAAGACCCAGGCCGCGCTGCGGTGGGGCAGATCCGGTTGGTCAAGATTACACAGGTCACTCAAGCTGCGATCGCTGTGGGCCGCTAGGGCCATCTGTAGCTGTTGTACAACAGGATGTTTAGGGGTCGGCAAGCCAAAGGATAGACTCCTAAAGGGGGATGAGGGGATGGGCAGCAGGCGCTCGGCAGCGGACCAGTCTTCCTGCATCTGGTGAGCGTAGGCTTCCCAGGCCGATGTGTAATCGCCAGGGCTAGCCCCTCGGCCCATCTTTTTGAAGTGAGGGAGGGCCGCTTCTGGGTTACCCGCTTGCAAGGCCAACGCCCCTCTAGCCCAGTGGAGATGGGGAGCATAAAACCGCTTGGCCTGGGTCTTAATGAGAGTCTGCACCTGCTCAACCTGGTGGTTGAGGAACAGCAACTTTAGGTAGCTGCCTCCTAAATCCTTAGACAAGGTTTTACTGTCAAAGGCAGACTGAAATAGCGCCAGCGCTGCTGCCGCTTTATCTTGGGCCAGGTAGCACTTGGCCAACCAGTAGTAGGCATCATCCTGGGGCTCTAGGGCCAATGCTTGCTCAAAGGACTGCTCGGCCTTGGCATACTGGGTGCGCTCATACTCATGCTGACCTTGTGCCAGCCAAATACTGGCCTCGGTAATATTGAGAACGAGGTCGGGATCTCGTTTTTTAGACTGTTGGAGCTTGCGAAGGGCCTGGGGATATCGGTTATGGACGATTAGGTCTTCCAACTTCCTTTGTAGAGCTTGGTTGGCTGTTGTCATTTGAGAATATTTCTGACTGGCTTTACGCTTAGCCATAACCCAAGCCTCCTAGAATGCACAACTGCAACAAGATCCATGCGCCATACCCATGAGGGGAACTGTTTGCCATCCCATTTGAGCATTGCCTGATGTTCTGGATGGTCTACCGATGGGATCGTTGCTAGAAAATCCTAAGGTCCCCAAGCACCGCCACAGTCTTTGAGGAGCAGGCGCACGTTGCCTTTAATTCAAACAGGATACCTAGCATCAGGCTCATCTGTCAGCGCCCTCGCAATATTGCTCGTTTCCTAGTGCCTAGTCAACCTGAGTTCGACTTAAGCTTCGCTGCCCATCCGCCAGGGAATAAATTGCCCTGGCTCATAGCAGGAGTCCGTTAAAACGGACTCGCCCCCCTATCCCCAGCCTAGCTCCCAGTCCATTTTTAATGGCCCTTAAAAATGGACTAGAGCCTGTTAGCCGGGAATTTTGAATTCCCGGCGGGGTGACAGCGCTGATACCGCATTGACGTTTTTTAGCCCTCTACTCCTTGTCTAACTCAGGTTCAGTCAATTGAATGATTGACGGGTGACCAAAATCCTGACGGAACACTAGTGGCCTGTCAAACCTAATTTTGTAGGTTGGGTGCAGCGCTAGCGGAACCCAACATGACCCACCGCTATTGGGTGACCCTTCGTTTCACCCAATCTACGCAGACTCACAAAGGTAAAGTTGACGGAACACTAGCTCAGATCCGGCGGCGCGTTGGGGTGCTCCAGATAATAGTCAAAGCGGGATTTCAACGCCTCGGCAGAGAGCCCCTGGGTCCAGTATTCCACCAAAGCCTGCCCCCAGGCCCAAGCGGTTTGTGCCGGGGGGCGATCGCGCTGGCCCTCTGGGCCGGTTTTTAGACCATCATGCAGCAGCAACGGCCAGAGGGTCACCATTTGGCTGGGGCGAAACAGGGGATTTTGCTCCGCCAGCAGGGTCGCCAGCTCATAGGTCAGCATCAACTTGCTGGCGACCACGGGTACCTGCTCAGCGGGAATCGACTGGGCCAGGAGGGTGCCTAGTTCCGGCATCCCCGTAAAGCGGGTGGCAATGAAGGCAAACAGCGGCGTTTTAGCAAAGGCGACAATGCCTTTGCCGCTGGTCATTTGCAGGGCATAGCGCTCAATCAGTTGGGTGGCGGCGGCGATGCGGGCGTCGCGGCTCTGCAAAAACTGGGCAAGACGCTGGGCCTTGGCGGGGGTGATCGCGGCGACCAATTCCACCGCTAGGGCATCACTGCCCCAGGCGACGCGATTTTCCGAGGGGTCAGCGGTGACCACGGGCAGGATCTGCTGCGCCCAGGCACCGAGGTTTTCCTGCCGATAGGCCACGGCCTCACGAATATTGCGTTCCTTGGGTTGATCGCCCCGCTGCCAGTCGTAGGGGGGCTGCCATTCCCGCAGGGGACGCAGGCGATCCACCTGGGTCAGCACCCCAAAGATGGGCAGGGTGCGCCCCTGCCGCGCCACATCCTGCAAAAAGGCCACATCCGCCGCTAGAGCTGGATCTAAGGCGGGCGCGACCAAGAGGATCAGATCCGCGATCGCGGCCTGAGCCAGCACCTGTTCTCGAAAATCAGCGCGATCCACCTGCTCATAGCCGGGACTATCCCAGAGCACCAGCGCCTCTTGGGTCGGGGTTTCCCAGCGGTACCCAGACACCTGATCGGTGTTGGGCAGCACGTCCGTCTCCGCCTGCGCCGTGGTGAATAGCGTGTTGATCAGGCTGGTTTTGCCCGCCCCGGTACGCCCCACCAGGAGGAGGTTAATGGGCTCAGCGGTGGCGGCGGTGGTCGGGGTGGCCTGCTCCAGCAGTTGCCGCAGGGTCTGGGCTTGGGCGGAGGTGGGGGCAGCAGCGGTGAGGTTCAAAGCAGTTTGCCCACCATAGAGGGCGATCGCCCGCCGACAGAGCATCGTCAGCGCCGTTTCCCGGAGGGTTTGGCTGAAGTTACTCAAAAGCTGTTGATTGGCCTGGGCCTCTAGGGGGCGACTCCCCTGTTTCGCCGCCGCCGCGATCGGATTCCACAGCCATTGCCCCCACTCCAGCGCCGTAAACACCCGCCGCAGAGGGGCTTCCAGGGTGCGATAGGTTTCGTAGGCTTGGTACACCTGAGCCACCGTCACCTGATTCAGCGCCGGGGCAGTCACCTGCATCCACCGATCCAAATCATCCACGGTGCCGCGCATCAGCCCATAGGCTTGGGGCACATGGATATTGAGCAGGGGATATTTCACCTCAGGGTGATACAGGTGGGCAATGGCCTGGATCAGGAGCTGACAGCGCTGACTAAAGGTGGGCAGGTCTTCCCACAGGGGCGCATCCCCTTGGGCGGCTTCCAGGGTTTGGCGCAGCACCGCCTCCACCTGATCGGGGGTCACCCTCTGGGCGGTGTCGGGGAGATCGTCGGAAAGCTGCGACCTTACCTCTGCCAAACGCGATTCTAGACTCTCTAGGCCGGGGCGCGTCCACCGACTGAGCAACCAGCGCCAGCCCACCACCCCGACGGCGATCACGCCCCACACCCAGCTCAGCCCCCAAGCCTGGAGTTGAATGCCCGCCAGCACTGCCAACCCCAACCCCAGCACCCCTGGCGGTACTAGCAAAATCCCCCACTGCCAAGGTTTGAGCTTCACCATTTGCCGTCACTCCTGTTGGGTACTAGTGGTCTGTCAATACTCAGACTTAGGGTTATCCCTATTTGTAGCGCGGCCATTCTGCGGTGCATTGCTTCGCGTGGGCGAAGCCGCGCCTTAGCGCTATGCACCCTACGAGAACCCTAAAAATTGAGCTTGACGCTGCACTAGGGCTGCTTGATTGTCGCGAAAAAATTGCCAAACTGTCATTCCGGGCAAGTCTCGCAGAGCGCGACCCGGAATCCACTGACGGATTGGGGTGCATTCAACATTCAATGGGTGACACAATTCCCCTACGGCTGCGTAGGGGGATCTTGCTTAGGAATCTGGATCCTTTAACATGTAATTCTTGTGGGTCAGGCATCTTGCCGGACCATGGACAGCCGGGACGGCTATCCCACGTTATTTAATCTCTATTCCTTAGCCTGTCGAAAAGTTTGACGCATCAGGGTTTGAATCGCTTTGGGATCGGGCACCTTGCCCGCCATCAGGTCACCAAAATAGACACAGGCTCCCTCCCCCAAGGCCCAGGTATAGCCCACGGACCAAGAGGTGGCGAGGACGCTGCCCAGGCCGGGAATGAATTTAATCACCTCCCGCCCCACCGCCTGGGCAAAAAAGCCCCCCGCCAAGCTGGTCACTACCCCTAGCGCCTGGGAGGCGCTCAGGCGCTGGTTATACACCTGCCCCAAGGCCACCACCATGGAAACTTGCAGGCTCGTGAGCACGGGCATAGTGGCAAAGGGCAGGGGCACGGCGGCAACGATACCCGCCATGACGGCAAAGGCGCTGATGTAGTGGCGCGCCACTTGGCGATAGAGATCACCGATCGCCTGTCCTCGGGTATCGCTTTGCAGAAACTGATGAATGGCCTGGGCTTCGGCCTGGGGCAGCAGGGCATCCAGGGCGTCTCTGAGGGCCTCTAAGCCATAGAAAACGGGATCATAGCCGTCTTCTTCTAAGGTGAAGTCCAGCAGCAAGGTGCGATGGTCTAAGACCGGCCCTGAAGGGCCATCGCACAACGCCCCAAAGGTATCCTCCATGGCCTGGACGGCACGGGTAATGTCTTCCAGAGCGGGGGGATAGGGGGGGTGGTTGTCTGTGGGGGATCCATACAGTTCGTGGAGGCAGGTCACCGCCAACAGACAGGGAATCGAGGGATAGGCTTGCTTGAGCTGGGTGATCACCTGATGCAGGCTGTCGGTGGCAAAGTCGGTGACTTTAATCGTGAGGATGAAGATGCGCGATCGCTGGGGGTCTTGCGCCAGGGTTTCCTGCAATTCCGCCACAATGACATCCAGGTTGCGATCCACATCCCCCAGACCCACCGTGTCTGTAAACACCAGCAGGGGCAGATCCGCCGCTGGGTAGGGATAGCGCTGGGTGTGGCGGGTATGGGGGCGAAAGCCCTGCCCCACCATATCCGCCGACTGCCCCGTCATCCCCCGCACGATCGAGCTTTTGCCCGACTGGGGCTTGCCGATCAAAATCACCTCAGTGGTGGGCAACTGTTGGCGAATTTCCGCCACGTGGGCCGCAATCTGGGCTTCGCTGACGGAAAAACGCTGCCCAATCTGTCGCCGGATCCGATCTAACGGTGACAAAAACCTCTGCACAGCTCCCCGCTCCTCTGCTGACGCGCCGCCCTCATAGGATAGGCGGATTCCCAACCCAGGGGTGCAATGGGCAGATCCCCTACTGATCCTGACGCAATTGCTCTGACCAGACTCGGGTCGGCAGACCCCAAACATAGATAAAGCCCTCGGCGGCGCGGTGATCAAACTGGTCACTGCTGCCGTAGGTGGCCAGGGCTTCACTGTAGAGGGCCTGTTCTGAGCGCCGCCCTACGATCTGAGCGCTGCCCTTGTGCAGTTTCACCCGTACCGTACCACTGACCTGGGCCTGGGTTTGGTGAATAAAGGCGTCTAGAGCCGCCTTTAAGGGACTGTACCAGAGACCGTTGTACACCAGACGGCTGTAGCTTTCCTCAATACCCCGCTTGTATTGGGTCACATCAGCGGTAAGGGTGAGGCTTTCCAGATCTCGGTGGGCGGCGATGAGGACCAACAGGGCCGGGGCTTCGTAGATCTCTCGGGACTTAATGCCCACGAGACGGTTTTCGATCATGTCGATGCGTCCGACCCCGTGGCGGCCCGCAATCGTATTTAGCTGCTTCAGAATCTCCAAAACGGACAGATCCTGACCATTCAAGCTGGTGGGCACCCCGGCAATAAAGCCAAGTTCCACATACTCGGGGGTATCGGGGGTATCTGCGATCGCGGCGGTCATGGCGAACACCTCTTCTAGGGGTTCGTTCCAGGGATCCTCTAGGGGACCGGCCTCGATGCTGCGCCCCAACAGGTTGTAGTCAATGCTGTAGGGCGAAGATTTCTTGACCGCAAAGGTCAGACCATAGCGCTCACCGTAGGCAATGGCCTCCCCCCGGCTCATGCCCCATTCCCGTGCTGGAGCCAATACCTTCAGACCGGGATTCAGTGCCCCAATGGACACATCAAAGCGCACCTGGTCATTACCCTTGCCGGTGCAGCCATGGGCCACCGCATCTGCCCCGCATTGCTCCGCCGCATCCACCAGTAGCTTGGCAATCAGAGGCCGCGCTAGGGCCGTAGAGAGGGGATAGCGGTTCTCATAGAGGGCATTGGCCTGGATGGCGGGCACGGCATAGCGTTCCACCAGGGTTTCCGTGGCGTTCACCACCAGGGATTCGGCGGCTCCAGCGGTGAGGGCTTTAGCGCGAATGGCTTCCAAGTCTTCTCCCTGGCCCAGATCGGCGGCAAGGGTAATCACCTCTTTGACGCCAAACTCATGCTTTAGGTAAGGGATACACACAGTGGTATCTACCCCACCGGAATACGCCAAGACCACTCGCTCTGCACGACCCATTGCACTCACCTATCTACGTCTTCCACAAGCTAATCATTGTCGCAGACTTTGAGGTGATGGGGAATGAGGTGGGGGGTGTTGGGGTGTTGGGGTGATGGGGTGGTGGGGTGATGGGGT
>NZ_KI913949.1:3374334-3530282 GCF_000332095.2 Leptolyngbya sp. PCC 6406
GATGGGGTATTGGGGTGGTGGGGTATTGGGGTGGTGGGGTGGTGGGGTAAATCCCGGAGGGGCGGGTTTAGCTCGTGTCTACTGGGAAATCCCCAATGGGGGGCTCAAAACCCGCCCTACCCAGTGCCGGGTAATCCAGGGTTGAAGTTAATTCCGTAGGGACAATCCCTTGGGGGATCCCAAATGGGGGGCTCAAAACCCGCCCTACCCAGTGCCGGGTAACCGATATTGATCTGGATCCGTAGGGGCAATCCCTTGCCTGTCCTGAGCGGGTCGTTGGCGGAGCCTGCCCAGAGGGCATAGGATGGTTGCCCGGTGCGCGGGTGACCGATGTTGGGGTGATGGGGTGTTGGGGTAGATCCCGTAGGGGCAATCGCCCGGTAGGCAAGAGATACACCAGTTCTCGGTGTCATCGCGAGAGATGTTGCCTTGGGCGTGCAGCCGCCTTGAGCGTGCAGCCGCACGCCCCTACAGGTCAGGGCAACAGTGCGGTGGCTTCGGTGGGGGGGAAGGCAACCTCCGTTACCACTCCCGGCTTGCCTAGGGACTGGGACGTGCCTTCATTGAAAGACACCATCACACCGCCCGCATTTCCAGCCCGGATGACCAAACGCTCATCCGCCGTCCAAGTACGGGAATCCCCCTGCCGGAGGACGCCTTCAAAGCTGACTTCTCCATCCACCGTAATGCGTAGCCAAGACTGGTCCTGAATTTCCACCGCCACTCGCACTGGGGAGTCGGTAGCAACAGCAAGGCTGTTGTCACTTACGCTTGTCTCCTGGGTCGCCTGGGGGGAGGCAGGCGGCTCCATAGCAGCTTCCAAATCTTCTCCTGTCAGGGGTGGCAGGGTACTGGTGCCGTAGCCCGCTTGCTTCAGGGTGTAGGACAAACCGCTCACCGCTGCCCCAATAACCAGGATGTAAATCATGTAGAGGTGGACAGGGCGCAGTTGGGGCGTAATCGCGACCCGCCAGAAGGACCGTTTGGGTTTTACCTGGGGAGGGGTGAAGTATTGGCTGGAAAGGGTATCGCCATCCAAATCCAAGAGATTGGCATACTGGCGAATAAGGCCGCGAGTATAGACGGGCTCAGGGAGTTGCTGTACGTCGGCAGCCTCAATGGCCTTCAGGAGGCTGGAGCGAATCAGGGTTTTTTCCGCGATCGCGTCATGGGTCAGATTCCGGGATTCCCGCTTTTCCCGCAGGATACGCCCGATATCCACCAGTTGCTCCCGGTGCAAATCAATAAGGTTGAGGGGTTGTCTCTTCATGCGAGGAATCTAGGAACGGGAGGGAACTCGACATAAATGAATTTATCAACGGTTGGGGCTAGCGAGGCTGTATTGGGGAGGTATTGATGGCTTTGATCGGTTGATGGGTCTGATTGGATTGTAGGCTAGCCACTTCATCTTTCGTTAAATTTCGCACATAACCCGGTAATAAACTAGCCAATTTGATCGATCCGATGGCAATTCGATGGAGGCGCAGCACCGGATGCCCTAGGGCTTCAGCCACACGACGAATTTGGCGATTGCGGCCTTCGCGCAAGACCACCTCCAATTCCGTCCTGGAGGCTTCCTGAGCGAGGGTTCGGACTTGGGCGGGCAATGTCCGTTGCCCCGCCAGCACTATACCGCGCTGCCACCGTTGGAGGGTAGCTGGGGTAGGCTTCCCGGCGACCCAAACCCGATAGGTTTTGGGCACGTGGTAGCTGGGATGGGTCAGGCGAAAGGTGAGATCGCCGTCGTTGGTCAAAATCAAGGCTCCAGTGGAATTAGCATCTAAGCGCCCGACGGGGTGAATGCCGGTACCTTGTTGTAATTCTGGGGGTAGCAGCCCCAAAACGGTGGGGCGACCCCAGGGGTCTTCACAGGTAGAGACCACATCTATGGGTTTGTTCAGCAGTAGGTAGTGGTACTCAGGACGATTTTCAGGACTAATTATCCGACCATCCAGTTCCACCCGATCCAATGCCGGATCTGCCTGCTGCCCCAGGTGGGCCACGGTACCGTTCACCTGGACCCGGCCCGCACGAATCAGCGTCTCGGCCTGCCGCCGAGACGCTACGCCCCATTGGGATAGTAGTTTTTGCAGGCGCTCCGCCATCCAGACTCTTCGGTGATCCTTTCGCGATCTCATCATCTCCCAACACATGCATCTATGTCAGGGAGCAATTCCATAAAAAGTAGTGGTCATGGGAATGGGCACAAAAAACATTAGACCTTGAAGTGGGATGGACGCAAACCAATTACGGCTTTTCCATCAGGCTAATGTTTTTCGGGAATTTTGACATCCCATAAAATATCTATTTTTTGATCAGTGAAGGCACATTTTCATGTCGGATCGTAGCGGAGAAAATCAGTTGCACCCATCTCCATTTTCATTGGCAAGACCACCTAAGAGGGTCAATACCTTGACACAACTTTGACGCCCACCAACATTGGTTGGAGAAATCGTGACTGTGATTGGTGCACTTTCCACAACTCCATTATAGTCAAAGGCAACTGTCGTAGAAGTAGCTGATAAGGTCAGCATTCCTGGCTTCACGCTCTCCCCACCCAGAGGTTCTTTAGTGCCATCGTTAGCAGTAGAACCAACGCTGACAGTAGGTGTTGGTTCACCGGGATAGAAGGTTACAACATGCTTACGTCGCTCTGTTATGGCTCTATTTTGGGCCTGTTCTAGAACTTGGCGAACTTCATCGCGAGTAGCGACGACCCGCCGACTCATGAGGTAGGAAAACCAGTCAGGGGCAGCAATGGAGGCTAAGATACTCACAATAATCACTACTACTAGCACCTCAATCAAAGTAAAACCTACTGTAGTTGATTTTGTGACAGATTTAGGAATATTGAAGGGAAGAGGCATAATGACTCCAGGAAGTTCTCTAGCAGGGGATTGGGAGTAGCGATTATCTATCTCTATACGGGAAGCTAGAATGGGGACAACTTACTGATTTTTATCCAGAACTCCTCGCACCAAAACTGCGGTACGGAGAGTCGGCAAACCACTAGACTCGCTCAAGGCACGAATAAGTCCACCACCACTAGCGGGTTCAAAGTTGCCTCTTAGAAAAATTTCAACATCTTGATTTAGATTGCCCTCCTCAGCACCAGCAGGATCCTGAACACAGGTAAAAAAGCTTGTTGACTGAGATGCATCGACAGGATTTCGCATCATACCCACTGGACAGGTGAGAATTGAAACATCGTTGATAGAGCTATCAGGTTCATCAACGTAATCCACTAAGACTACAGGATTAACACCTGTAGGAGTAGCAGTAGCTCTCCAGTTTTCAAATGTCAACTCAGGATTGGTACGAGAAACAGGCTCTACATATCCCGGCGTTGAATTCAGACTGGTAGCCGTCATGGTCTGATATTTAGGTAACCGATAGCGTACAATGCGAGCCCGACCAGGCCAGGTAGGATTTCCGTCGTTCTCAACAAGCTTATAAACTACAAGGGAATAGGTAGCTTGTCTTACCTTAAGAACATTACACTCATTTCTTTGAGCTGCGGGCATTCCAGGGCAATTTAGAAAGCTCACGTCATCAATTGGATCAAGCCGCCAAAAGGCTAATACTGTATTATTAGCACCACCAGGCAGAGCATCCTTAATCGAGTCCACGGCGGCTGATGTACTAGGTGTGGAGTAGACATACACCGCTTCTCTCACATCAGAGGCGATATATTCCAGGGCACGCCGCATATCCCGCTGGGTATTGTCTACTGCCGTCTCCCGGCGCTCTACTTGCAGTAGCTCTAGTACCAGTTGCAAGAGAACGGTAATTATGATGCTGCCAATCAGTAGGGCAACCAAGAGTTCTAGCAGTGTAAAACCCGACTGCCGAAACTTAATTGCCCGCGAGAGCCACTGATAACGCCAGTTGTGGGACAAGGAGAATTTCATGGGTTTCGGGGATTGTTAATTGCAAGACAAGCCAGTGGAGGCACCACCCGCCAGAGAATCGGCGTAGGTACAAAGAGAACCGCTAGCATCCCCCCGCAAAACGTTCGTATACAAGATGGCAAGGGGACGGTTTCGGCGTTGACCTTCTCCACTGGTCATACCTATAGCGGCCTGCTCAATCCCGAGAGGATCACCATTGCTGATAGCCTCCTCAGCGCGAATATCGTAGACACGCACTCCCATAGAAAAGGCTAGGGGGGTTGATTGCCCAACACGGAATACCCCCGGATCTCGAAAGACTTGGATGGCAAAATCGTCTGAGCCATCGCCGTTGGCATCTACCCGTATTGCTTGAGTTGCAGCATCAGTGAAACTGGTGGAAGCGACAAAGCTAATCGGAGCTGTGACAGCGCGAATGTCGGCGGTGGGGGTTGATAAGGGCAGATTATCAGCCGTGGCGGATCCTCTTTCCATGATTAGACGAATACGGTCAATTTCGGCCTGAGCCAGATTAAGAGCTTGGTCAGCTTTTTGGCTCTGGACTCGGGTAGCAACAGTGAGCACCATGGCAGGGGCAATGGCTGCAACACTAATGCCGACGACGATGATAGCTACCAAACACTCGATTAGGGTAAGCCCCGCTTCGGTATCTTGGGCGGGGATCCAGAACCACCGCCCCATTTTGGAATCAAATCGTTGGGTACTCATGGGCTATGGCCTCCGATAGGCTAAGAGCAGGTGGCTTTGGGATCAATCTGGTTACCGCCACTGTCTTTTGCACAGCGCAATAGCTTGATATAGGGATCATCTACTGACAACTCTCGGTAAAACTCACTGCGGGCATTACCCACAGAAATGAACCGTAGCGAGACTGGGTGGGGTGGAGAATATTGCAGGGCTACGTCATAACCCCAAACCCGATCGGGTGCACCGTAATAGTCAGGCATGGTATTTGCTCTCAGGGCATCTGTCGGTTCCCAGGTATTTAGGTTGAAAGGGGCAGTTGCACTATGACTAAAGAAGAGCTGATAGAATCCACCAGCAATGTACAACTTAACGCCCGCCCACTGCTCATGCATCCGAGGAAAATTGTGAATGCCGCCGTAGGATTGGGATGGACGAGACGGGACAATTCCGGAAATCAGAAGGGCGTTGACAGTTGTTTCCTTGGCTTTTATCAGGTTGTTAAATCGGGCTTTTTGGAAAGTATTGGCTACATCTCTAAAACCCCAGTAGTAATAGGGACTAGGAGAAACAACTAAGTTAGTCTTCGTACCCCCCGAGTTGTAGACATTGCCATCACGGTCAAAGTAAACTGGAGCGCCAGTGCCAGTACCATTCTCACGGAGTACTTGATCGGGATTGGGACGTGATAGTTCAGTACCACCACTGCTGGAACGACCCAGGATATTCATATTCTCGAAGGAAACTTTCCCCTCGCCTAGACCGCCACTAACCCCCAAGAGATCGGTGTAGGCAGCCTCTACAAAGCCATCCTTGAAGTTGTCTGAATGGATATAGACAGCATCAGCCAGAATCTCAGCAGGTCGCCATGGATCGTTGGTGGAGTTAGCAAAGTTCGTGAGATGTAAGTTGGAACGATTGTAGAATTTGTTAAACGTGAAACCCTCCCTCAATAGCTGGGTAGTAGCAGGACCAAACTCTTCCAGGGTCGGACTACTGCTATGGAGGTTGAAGTCACCGTGGATGATGACACTGTTGTCAGTAATGAAGGTCAGACCAGACTGAACTGTCGTGGCGCGACCAAAGCTTGCTCCGTTACGTAACCGGAAGCCATAGGGACGACGGTCAGGATCGGGGGCAAAGTCTACCGGTTTGGTGCTGATCTTATGGACCGATAGCGGCGGATCCTTGGCATCCAGCGCATTGGCAGGAATGCTCATATAACAGGCGGAGTTGGCAGCAGCATACTCCCTAAAGACACTGTATTGGTTACAGGTAGCATCTGTACCACTGGTGGGACGCACAATCTCGTCCTCACGAACAGCATCCTCTCGGAATGCGTAGGTTAGGCCAAAATGCTCAACACCTGATGCCTCCTGCCCATAAAACCAGTTATCTGCCATCAACCGGCCTACATGGAGATCAAGGACGCGAATGGCCATATTTTCGCGGCCACTGTAGGTGATTTTGTCAAGAACAGAGACATCAAACCCAGTAGGTGAACTGCCATCATCATCCGTGACAGTCAAACGAAACGGAGCTTGATCTGGGGAGTTGGCATCACCCCAAGTTGCTACCAATGCAGCTTTACCGGTGTCAGTTGGCAAAGTCCATCCAGAACCTGTTGCTGCTTTAGGATCTGCTGCAATAGCTTCAATTTCAGCATAGGTAATAGCAGCGAAAGTCTGAGTTTGATTGTACTTAGGGGCAGCAGCACCAGCGACGTAGTCAATATATGGCTCGGTGGCAATGCTCAGATTCACACCTGTCATTTCTGCGGTGGATACCCGACCATAAGTACCAGCAGGGATGGTGGTAGATGCTGCACCATCGTAACCGTGACTAACAACAGGGAAAAGGTAGAAGAGCGATGGAAAGCGAGGCTTAGCATTCTTTTTGGGGCAAAGAGCCAGAGCTAAGCTCAAAGCATCATCTTCGTCAGCAACATTGTAGTAAGTCGTGTTGGCAAATATGTTTGGATCACAAGTTACGTCGTATGAAGTAACAGGGTATACATCAACGCCATTTGTCACAGAGCCAGCAGTGCCAGCAGAGGTGGTATAGGTTGCTGTAGCCGGATTATATGCACCTGCTCCCCAAGTCTGAGTACTGACCTTCGGCAAGCCCAGCCCATTTTTAAACCCAAAGGTGCGGTCTCTTTCAATCTCCCAGTATCGATACCCAGCTTCAACCAAAGGCTTGTTTGCTGCTGTCACATTTGTTGAAGCCTGCCAATCCTTGTAGGTCTTGGTAGCATCGCTATACAGGGAATTGTCCGCGTTATAAGCTGCGGTCAACTGACCAGCTAATCCGGGCCAATCTGTAAGCGGAACATCGTCGTATTCTGCCTTGATGGCTTCTAGATTGTAGGCCAAGAGACTCAGGGTACAGGCAGCAGTGTCAAGAGTACTGTTGTCTGCCGGACTCTTATCTGTGATGGGCAAAGTCCTACGAAGTACCGAGAAGTCACCCCACATGGACATATAGGGGTAAGGGTGGACAAAGGTATTTTGGACTGGCTCAAAGGAAGGAGCGCCACCATCGGGATCTCCTGCAAACTTAGCAAGATTGTTTAGGGCATCATCCATTTTCCCGGCAGTGGGAGCGATTACACTAAACTCCCAACCATTGGTACCCTTTCCGGTCAAGAAATCAGTCATGACCTCGGTAGCATCATCACTGCGCTTGCGGAAGGTCCGGCTATTAGTGACTGCCTGCAAAGTTCCATGGTGGGCTGTAGTAGCAATACAAGCTTGAGGAGTAGTGCCACTACCAAGATCCCAGCGATAGACAACCATACCTTGGACTGCCGCCAAGTTATCTCGCAGGGTGCGGCGTTGCTTTTGCTCAGCACGGCCAAACTGACGCGCATTAGAAACCGTATCTACAGGAATATTAAGGGGTGGATAGAGCGGATCAACGCCTAATGTATTTAAGTCTCTAGGGTTAACATTCCAGCCATTGACATTACCCAACTCCAATCGCTCACCCACAATGAAGCGACTCCCTTTGGTAATGGCCTGCCTTTCCCAGTAGCCGTCCAAGCCCCCCTCTGAACTGGTAAGGACAGTTGTATTACCACCTGTAATTGACGCACCAATATTCCCAGGAACATCGATCTTGGTTTGTCCTTCGGCGGTGTAGCTGGCCTTGGGTCCCCAACGATTGTCGGCTCGGAAGACATCGTCGAGAGCCAGGTTTTTCAGTAGCTTCTCGTCAATTTCTTGAATTCGTCCCTTGAAAGCCTCGAATCGCTTAACACGTCCATCTGCATCATCAGTTGGGTTTGGATCAGTAGAAACCCATCCACCGGTAGCCCCACCGGGAGTAACATGAGACGAGATATCTTGTAAATAAACTTTGACAGGATCTAAATAGACTCCCTCTCGGGTTTTGTCTGGATCCAAGCCTGTGCCAATAGTAGTGCCCGTGACTGACTGATTTGCAGCACTTAGGGTTACTTGTGCAGCCGCAAGTGCCGCCTGCTCGTGATGAATAATAGGAGCAACAGAAGAAGAAGATCCACCCAAGTTCCGTAGAACGAGCTGGCCATGGAATCCTGTTTGGCTAATGTCTCGACCTACTGTGATATCGGAGGCTCCTGGTCCATAGACACAGGAATTTTTGGAGCTAATCATGTAGCCCTTGAAGTTATTCCCGAAGATCAAGCTACCCTGGGTGTGCATTGCACCATTCCAGTTGAACTCCGGACCAGAATAGACTTCTAGGTCATAGCGAAACCAAGCTCCCCACTTACTACTACGATCTCCTTCTCGAACTTGTTGAAACTCTAGGGTAGTTGCGGTGCCACTGATATCATTTAGATCCGCGACAAAGGCATTGACTTGAATATTTTTTTCAACCTTTGTGGGGCTAACAATTTGCCAGCCCTCTTCACTCCGTTGACCCTCACCCGCTCCGCTGGCTGCGACACAGGCGTTGGGAGCCTCTGATGTACTAATAGGGCCGTTACGAGTAACCTGTGCTTTGGCCTTGTCAAGCGTAACTGGCGAATCAATTGTCTGGCCAGCATTTGAATCGTCAATCAAGATGGAGTAGCCCACCACTTGGCTTCCTACGCCAGTACTGAAATACCAGGCATTATCTAGGGTGCCATCACCGTTCAGATCAATTCGGGTTTCATCCGTCAGAGTATATATGTCAGACGGTTCCTTGATAATTTCAATAGAAGTATCTTCAACGGTCGCCAACAGCATCGTTTTCAGCTGATCGCTCGTAGGAACGCGACGGGGCGAGCGAACATCGTTGGAAAATAGATATTCAATCTTGGCCTTGGCCCGGTCAATTGCTGGAGTAGCTGCGTTTGTAATGACCTGCTGCTGGCGAGCCAGAATCGCACTCTCACTACGGCTATAGGCTCTGTAGGTCAACGCGCTCGCTGTCAAAGCCACTACGAGGAGTAGCATCACAGTTGTAGGGAAAACAAAGCCTGATCGTGCTAGCCGCCGACCCTGATGGTGAGAGCGGAACAATACAGTAAGGAGCTTCTGCATGAATCCCTTGAGGGCTTCACGGGGGAAACTTCTGATGGACTTTGTAAAGTGACGAAAACGAGACATAGCAACTGACCTAAGTGAGTTGACGGCGAGCGCCTGTTTAACCTACACGAAGCTGAAAACGATAGAGAAGCCTTGTGGTTTACAAGAGAGCTAGGACGAACCCCAAGGTAATGGTACTCATGAAGCCTACATACTCGCCCCCGCAGGGGCACTGATTCTCATCAAGAGACATAAGACTGCCTTTCAGCGCTTCGGTAAGCATCCAGAAGCAAGCGATAATAGCACTGGAATATGAAGCTTCTGTAAATTAGCCATGTGCAGTATGGTACCCACCTCTGTTCGTAAAACGATCATGCAAGCCGGAAAAGCTTTCCCCATAAGCCTCCTAGAGATTCTTGCCCACGGGGCAGTGGTCTTCTAGGCCCTGGTAGTGTCTCTAAGCAGACTATGGGCTCTAGAAGAAGACGTGCTATCGATAGAGAATGTTTCCCCAGCGGATCTCCCAAAGCCCTGATTGACTGACGCAAGTTTTCGGTAGGCGTTTCGGTAGGCGGTTGACATCGCGCCTACACGAACCAAACCTGCCTGCGCGGGTTTCCTAAAGAACATCCGGCTCTTCCGGCTTAAGTATGGAAAATCGGTCCTCGATGACCTGAAAGCATTGCTATACAAGGCTTTTAGCTTAAAATAAGTCTTCAAGGCTCTTTTTATGGGGCTAAGGCTTACAAGCATTGGTATGAGAGGGTTTTAGGCATCTTGGGTCTTGGCTTCCCATAGCCAGACCGGAAGAGCCAAAAAGAATCACATCCTGGGAACCCAGTGTGGCTGAATTCCTGTGAAGTGTACAAGTTTTCAATGAGCACTTTTCACGGAAACATACATTTCATGTAAATAGTTTATGTATAGCGATTTTTCATATCTCGCCTTTAAAAGGCCAAGGGAATTACGGCCAAAGGTTTCCAGCCTAGGAACATCCTGAACCAACTCAACCAACTTGGATAGTACATCATCAAATTCAATATCACAGAGTAAGCCGTTATCATTAAAGAAGCGTTTTTTTGTGAATCCCTTGTCTGACAGGAGGAGTGCATTACCTGCATACATAGCCTCAAGAACACTCTGTGATGGGTAGTTATCTGGCTCAATAATAGATACAAAAATTCGACTCTTCTCTAGTTCTGAAAGAATGTTTGACTGGTAGCCAGTTACGACAATACCAGCAGATATTTCCTCTAAAAGAAGACGATTGATTTCAGAGTGCTCTGGACCTTCTCCAAGGATTTTGACCTGCCAACCTGAATGATTTTCCAAAAAAGCTTTGACAACCTTGGCAAACAATAGTCCATTTTTTCTTGGAATGAGCCTATGAGCAAATACAATAATATTTCCTTTTTTATTAAAAAGTTCGTCTTGATTTATTGTATATTCAATAGGATCGAAGAATGGAATTGGTGCTTTGCCCAATCTAGGTGTTGGGATGAATTTGGCAGCATTGATATAAACCGAGTCACTGACGGCATTAAAATAGGAATAAGCTTCTAAATAAGCGCTCTTCCGTTTGGACATACTTTCCACATAATCTGGGCTAGTGATCTCGAAAACTGTTTTTGCCGATGTGTGTTGGCTGATACTTTGAATTAATCGCAAATCAGAATAAAGAAATACATGGACTACCTCTATTCCATTGTTTCTTATAATTTCAAGAACTCTGTTCTTGTAAAATAAACTTAAAAGTTTTCTAAGCCCTAAGTATTTTACTATTTTCCCTACTCTCTCGATCTCTCTTAATTGATATAGCCAGCTATTATCAACGATTATATAATTCTCCAGAAAATTACTGTACTTTGTTGCTGACAAAGCCCTGAAAAAGCGTCTTGTTATTAAGAACTTGCACTCTATCCCTCTTTTGTTTAATTCATGGGATAGCTTTAGAGCTCTTTTTTCTGCGCCACTAAGAAGATTGGAATCAATGAAAATTGAATACATAACTTATTTCCTTTGATCTTTTCTAAGGAGAATCTTATGGCCTAAATTTCTTTGTATCTTGAGTTTCAAGACTGTATCAGTTCAAGGAATAAGATCCAAGAGTGACTTTTGCTCCAAGCTGAGACAACTTCTTTTCTAAATGATCATAACCCCTTAAAATTTGCCATGCATCATTAATATTGGTAGGGCTGTTGGCAGCAAAACCTGCAACCATCAATGCTGCACCGGCTCTAAGATCTAAAGCAGTAACCTGAGCTCCATGAATGGGGTGTCCTCCTTCAATTATGAGAAGGTTATTTTTTACCTTGAAAGCTATACCCATTTTTGCTAGTTCTTCAGCGTAGGCATAACGACCAGGAAACCTCAGATCAATAATGCGACTTTCTCCAAGGGCTACAGCTCCTAAAACTGCTAATAGGGGTTGCATATCGGAGTTGATACCTGGATATGGTCCTGTACTGATATCTACAGGGTAGCAGTCTCCCCCTCTCACAATAAGACGATTTTCCAATCTATAAAAACGAACACCGCTTTCTCTAAGATGAATCAGAGGGACTTCTAAGTGGTTGAATGGAAAATCAAGAATCTCAACATCTCCTGAGGTAATAGCTGCACCTATAAGCCACGTCAGTGCTTCAATATTGTCAGGAATAACTTCGTGAGTAGTACCTCCTAGCTCAGCCACACCGTCTACCAGAATACTTTCTTGTCCGCGAACTTCAATTTTTGCTCCAAGGGAACGAAGAAACCTCACGAGATCAAGGATTTCTGGACGAATATGAGGTCCCCAAATGCGTGTAGTACCTTCTGCTAAACATGCAGCAATAATGCTATTTTCTGTTGCACCTGTAGACCGAATGGGTAAAAATACATCTGTTCCTCGTAGACGCTTGCCATTCGGAACTTCAGCACAAAGATAGTTTTCTTCTTCCCATACATTGGCCCCCAATGCTTTAAGTAACATAATATGGATATCATAATTTCTGTCGCCTAACTTGCATCCTCCAGGGAGAGGAACCTTGCCCTTACCTGTCCTTGCGGTTAAAGCTCCTAAGATTAAAAGTGTATTGCGAATTGATCTCTTATCCCAAACAAGTTCTGATTTGGGTATTTCTATCTCTGATATTTCTATTTCGTCATCACCTAAAAGACGACATTTTTTGCCCAGCTTTTCTAGCATCTCAATGTGAAGACGTGCATCTAACAATGTGCTTGGATAATTTTTCAGTCGAATAATTGCGGGAGTAAGTAAAGAAGCTGCTAGTAGGCGTAAAGCCGAATTTTTTGCTCCACTTACTCTCACTTCACCAACTAATTTCGATGGCAAAACCGTGATGCTGCTAGAGCTTTTTATTGCTTCAGGAGTTTTTAGCATTGAAATTATACCAACTAAACTTTAATCTTGATTACAGAGTACAAAAGATGAACTCACCCAACGAGTTATTATTTTAATTCATGAGTTCATTAATTCCATATATTTAATTGTGGAAGATTCCGCGTCAAATTCAGATGCTCTCTGCTTTAGAGAAATTTTATCAGGGCTACTGACTAGGGCAATATCGATGACTTGTGAAAGGGCTAATGAATCTCCTACAGGAGTGAGCCATCCATATTTTCCGTCCGCTAGAATTTCTGCTGGTCCATAGTCACAGTTAGTTGATACAACGGGACATCCGCAGGCTAGAGCCTCAATTAGAACAGTCGGTAGAATTTCCCATATTGATGACAAAACCAGCAACGATGCTCGACTCATATAGCTATAAGGATTAGGAAGAAAACCTGGCAAGGAGATGTCTTCAGTTAGATCCAAACTATCAATTAGCTTCTCAATTTGTGGGCGCATTTTACCATCACCCAGGATTAGTAGCCGAGCTTTTTTCTTGCGTCGAAAATCATGAAAAGCATGAATTAAAGTTGGATAATCCTTTTGGATTTCTAGTCTGCCCACAGCTAGAATTACAGGTGGCTCTCCTACTTCAAACCAGGGATGATTAATTGGCTTACCTGACTGCTCAATTAGGTCTTGATTAACAACAGGGTTATAGATGACTCGAATTTTCTCTGGGTTAACTTTTTTCTGTTCCTCAAGTTCTTTAGCAATACCCGATGACACTGCAACAACACAATGGGACATAGGATAAAGAAACCGGACTAACAGCGGCATCAAATTTGAGGTGACAGAAATATTGGCTCGACTTTTAGAAGTGCTTTGTTCTACCTGAAGTAATCTATCGATAGGCAATGTATGCTCTGCCAAGATCATTAAGATTTTCTGGCCGGAGATTAGTTTCGCAAGTACCGAACAGGCATTGACACCTGGCAACCGAGAAATAACAATATCAGGCTTGCTTTCTTTAAAGTAGGCTGTCAAATAACGAGTTAACCTGATCAGATACTTAAGTCTGTGTTCTAATGCTCCTGTACCCAAATCAATAAGCTTGGTTCTTTTGGGAAGCTGGCTAGACAGTGGTCCTGAATTAGATAAAACTACAAGCTCCATAGTGGCAAGGGTTTCAGAGGCAATCCTATGCATTAGCCTTAAGTTATTCTTTTGTATTCCCCCTCCCTCACAATCTGACACTAGACAAGCGATTTTTTTGCTATTCAAATTTTCAATATTATCTTTCTGGGTGTTCATGTTAATGCTTTAAATATCCTGATTAAACAGCAATTTATCAGTTTAGTTTTCTTGGCTTAAAAAAATACAATCATCCTTACCAACGGCGGATATATAGGGGGCTTAATAGGCTGCCCAAGTAAAACTCAAATTTAAATGCGGTGGGGAGATCTATATTGATATGACCTTTGTGCTTGAGAATATGGACTGACAATCTCCGTAGATTTCCCAAAAATATTCGCAAGACAATTAGGGGTTTATGCCAACTATTAGCAGTGATGAGGGCCAGTTGACAAGTGGCTAAGCCACACCCTCGGGCTAGGGTCATCAAATACTCTTTTTCAAATCGTTGTCGAGAAATTTGATGATAGGTTTTGAGGGCTGGATTATATAGAATTTGCCAGTTGCCCTTATGGATATAGAGCAAGGGCTCATAATCATCTCCCTGAATAAATAAGCCGGGTAGCTTGCCGGTCAAGGCCGGTTGGGCTGGAACGCAATCAACCCAGGCTTGCCTGCGAATCAGCAGGGAGGCAGCAGGCGGCAACTGTAATTTATCCGGTTCAAAGGCAATAACTTTGGACCCATGATCGCGAATGGCTAGAAAGGCTTTCACTTGCTCAAAGCCTTCAGGAGGAGTGGTTTCGTAGCACCCCTCAATACGGCCACTAAAGGCTCCTGCTTTGGGGTGGCGGCGACTAAAATCCACTGCCTCCGCCACCCAGTTCACTTCAGGTAAATTGTCGTCATCCAGAAAACCGACTAACTCGCTGGTGATGGCCTGCATTGCAGCTTGGCGGGCAAAAGCGGCCCCTTGGCGAGGCTCAAAAATATAGCGTAGAGGAAAGGCGGAGGGCCACTGAGTCTGCAATTGGCGAACTACTTCAGCGGTATTGTCTTGACTATTGTTGTCAATGACAAGAACCTCCCACCGCAGCCCTTCTGTGTTGACTTGGGCTTGCAAACGCTCCAAAACCTGGGGCAGGCGCTGGGCTCCGTTGTAGGTGGGAATCGCCACTGTGATGTCTAGAGGGGATGGGATCCCTTCGGTCTCAGGCATGGCTGATGCTCTGGGGATGTTGTGGGGGTTGGGCTGTGCCTAGGGTGCCCAGGTTTTTGGCCAGACCTAACTTAAACCGAACTTAGACCTAACTTAGACTGTTCATGCACAAGATCATGCACAAGATTAGGGTGGATTTCACGTTGGCGCTTCCACTCGCAGAGCAGCCACTCTGCCTCTACACCCCAAATCTCTTTTCCAGGGTGGGTTTAGGACATAGGGGGGAGGGGGATTGTATAGCCTAACGGCATTCAAGAAAGGCTGAGCCTGCCCGATAGGGCTTGGGGGTGAGGGCCAAAGCGCTGTTGCAAAAATTCCGTCAATAGCCGCACCTTTGTCGAGAGGTGGCGGTTGACGGGGTACAGCACGCAGACCGCGATCGCAGGAGCGGCATAGGGGGCCAATACCCGCTCTAATCGCCCCGCCTGGAGATCGGATGCCACAATGAACTGGGGCAGCAGGGTAATCCCCAGTCCCCGCACCGCCGCCTCTCGCAGGGGCTCGCCATTATTGGCACAGAGGGGACCGCTGATGGTGACTCTGTGGGGGCCATCGGGACCAATCAGAGTCCACTGATTGTCGCTGGTCAGGTGGCCGTAGGACAGGCAGGCGTGGTGGGTGAGATCGGCGGGGGTGGCGGGAGCCCCCTGGCGAGCCAAGTAGGTGGGAGCCCCACAGAGAATCACCGGAGCGGGACAGAGTTCGTGGACGATCAGGCTGGGGGCGGTGGGGGGCTGGGCAATCCGTACCGTCACGTCGAAACCTTCGTCGATGGGGTCGATGAAGCGATCGCTGAGACTGAGTTCCACATGGAGGTCGGGGTACTGAAGCAGAAAATCCGCGATCGCGGGGGCAAGGTGCAGGGTGCCAAAGGTCATGGGGGCATTCACCCGCAACTGGCCCCGAGGCTCGGTTTGCAGGTGAGATACCGACCGCTCTGCCTCCTCCACATCGGCCAAAATTGCCCCACAGCGTTCGTAAAACGCCTGCCCTGTGGGGGTAGGGGTGACCTTGCGGGTCGTGCGGTGGAGTAATTGCACTTGGAGATCATCCTCCAAATTCATCACCAGCTTATTCACCGCCGATCGCGATAGGCCCATCTGCCGTGCCGCCGCCGCAAATCCCCCAGTTTCCACCACCTGGGTAAAGGCCCGCATACTTTCAAATTTGTCCATCTTTCAAGCTGGTCCATCATCGCCATCGTCCGGGTCCATGGCCTGGGATTGTCGTCTTTTTGGAAACAGTCTGTCAATTACATTGGCTATTGTATTTTATTTTAGTTCAATTCATAATAGGGACATCCAATCAAAGCGGGTCTAGGCAAATTCCCCAAATACTGGGCAGCGTGAGTTTTGACCGTCCAAAACCTCAAAACCCAAAACCTAAAACCCCAAGGGATGTGCCGACCCCAACACCCAGGAGGTGTCCTATGATTACCCTTCGCCCCGCCCGCGATCGCGGTGCCGCCAACTTTGGTTGGCTGGATGCCCGCCACACCTTTTCCTTTGGCAACTACTACGACCCCAACCACATGGGCTTTGGCCCCTTGCGGGTGATCAACGAAGACAAGGTGGCTCCCGGTAAAGGCTTCGCGACCCATGGCCACCGGGATATGGAAATTGTCACCTATGTCCTGGATGGAGCCTTGGCCCACCAAGACAACATTGGTAATGGAGCTACGATGCGTTACGGCGATGTCCAGCGCATGTCAGCGGGGACCGGCATTCTCCACAGCGAGTTCAATGCCTCCGACCGCGACCCGGTCCATCTACTGCAAATCTGGCTCCTGCCAGCGGAAAACGGTATCGCCCCTGGCTACGAGCAAACCTACTTTCCCCTAGAACAAAAGCGGGGCCAACTGCGGCTGGTGGGCTCTCCCGAGGGTCGTGATGGATCCGTTACCATCCACCAGGATGTGAATCTCTACGCCACCCAACTGACTCCGGGGGAATCTGTGACCCATGAGTTAGGGCGCGATGGCCCCCTAGGCCGGTCTCTAGACCATCGCATTGCCTGGATTCAGGTGGCGCGGGGGGCAGTGACCCTCAACGGCCAATCCCTCACCGCTGGGGACGGAGCCGCCATCAGTCAGGAATCAGAGGTGACCCTCACGGGCGTCAGTGATGACAGCGAAGTGTTGCTGTTTGATATGGCCCCGTAATCGGGTTTCATCCCTGGTTTCTGGCCCCTATGCCCGGTCCCTGTCTTGGGGACCGGGTGACTACTGGGTCTAGCCAGCTTAGACCCACCCATTCGCTGAACCAATACTCAATCTGGAGAACACGATCTATGAGTGACCCCACTATTGCTGACAACAAGCCCGCCGTTATGGCCCTAGAACCAGGCAACTACTGGTACTGCACCTGCGGCAACTCTGCCAACCAGCCCTTCTGCGACGGAGCCCATCAAGATACGGGTTTCACCCCCATTAAGTTCACCCTAGAGGAGCAAAAGCAAGTGGCTCTCTGCCAGTGCAAGCACACAGGCAATGCCCCCTTCTGCGACGGCAGCCACGCCAAGTTGTAGAAGGGGTTTAGGGCAGGGTGGGTACTATCTATACTGTACCCACCCTGCCCATAGCGCCCCATGGGTCAGGAGACAGCCTGTATGCTGGTTCTAAGTTATTTTTCGGATCCTCCTGATTCCCATCGGCTGGCGTATGATGGCGACGGCAGCACCTCTAATTAAGATTCCCATCTGGCTGCTTCCTTTTTTGACGTAACCCTCCGAGATGCCATGGCTCTCAAGCGTTTTCGGCCTATCTCGCTTTTTATTGGGCTACTCTTGCCCTTAGTCCTCAATCCTCCTGCCCAGGCCCAGGGTGTCTGTCCCTACGCCATTTTGCGGATTGAGAGTCGTCAGGCGGTGGATGCGGCGGCGGTGTGTGAGGCGGCGAAACCCTGGGCCGATGCGGGCTATCAGGTGTTGGTCTTTCTCACCGATGCCCGCCCTGCCAATGAAGATGCCTGGTTTGCGCTTCTGGATGGGGTGGAGGCGGAGGCCCGTCTGCGGGACTTGACCCAGGATGACTATTTTGAAAAGGCTGCGATCGCACTAGAGGCGACTACTGCGACGGATCTGCCCTACGGCATCACCTTGACCTATGGTGAAGCCCTTTACAACACCCCCTTAGACACCAACGCCGCCGCCCTTGAAAGCGTCAAACGCGGCATCCGAGAGTCCCTCGCAGCCCAGGATGCCACTGGAGCTTTGACTACGGGCCTAGCAGCGGCAGCGGACTTGGCCGGAATTTCTACCCTTGCTCCGGTAGCCCCGAATCCCCCCGTTCCCCTCACAACACCCCCGTCGTCGGCTGTGGGTACCTCTACCGTGGTTGCCGATCAGGGTGACTCTGGCAATGCCCTGGCGGGGGGAGGGTTGGTCGTGGCGTTAGGGGGCTCGGTGGGATTTGTGGCCCTGCGGCGACGGCGAAAACAACGGTTACAAGCCCAGCTCGCAACCCTGCAATCTCGCATTGCTAATCTGCTCATGGGGTGTGAGCAGCTTTTGGCGGGGGGAGTCGCGGAAAACACGGTGTCTTACCAGTTGTTTGTGGAGGCGGATGGAGAACGCTATCCCGAACTGACTCAGCAGGTGAAAGCTGGCTTGACTCAGGCACGGCAAGCCTTGGATCAAGCTTTTCAGGTCCATTCCCACCTGCAAGAGGATGCCGCTCAGTCGCAACGCCCCCTGCCGGCACAGGTAGAAGCCTGGGAAATGCTCTACCTCTCCTTTGTGGGCAAGCGCGATCGCATTCGCGCTATGTCCGACGAAGAACTGCAAACTCTGCTGAATCCAGCGCAAGTATTAGAGTCAAACCCTGGTCTCAGTCAAGGACTTGTGACCCAATTAGAGACCATCCAACAACGGATCAAAGACACCCCCCTGAAGGTGGAGTTGATGCAGGTGAACCCAGAGGGGGTAGACAATGAAGGGATTTTAGGGCTGGTGGAACAGGTGGACGCCACCATTGGTCGGCTGCGGCAGGCCGTCAGAACCGCTCCAGAGCAGTTGGCCCAGATTCGTCAACGGCGGCAAGCTCTGGATACCAACTTCCCCACCAGTTTGGGGCTATCGGCGGCGGACGTTTTTTGGGGTGTTGATCAACTGATTGCAGCGGCGGAGACATCTTTGAACCAGGATCGCCTTTATCTGCAAGTGCTGACCCACTGTTCGGCGGCCACCCAGGCGATGGATGGATTTACGCCGCTTAAAAAAGTATTGCAAACCCATGAGCGCCAGCAGGCGGATATTCAAGCTGTCACCACGGCGGGCTACCGTCCTCCCCGCTTGCCCCAGCGGCAGGCGGCGGTGGAGAAGGTGTTAGCCCAACTACGGCACCAGTTGCAGTCAGGAGACTATGCCCCAGCCCTAGACACGTTGCCGGATCTGGAAAAGGTAAGCCGGGAAGCCCTGGACGCTGCGACCGACTGGCAAAAGCATCACCAAACGAATCAGCAGGATCTCCATGCCTTGACAACTGAGGCTGATCACCTGCGAGCCCTATACCAAAATGAGGCTGGAGCAGCGTGGGATCGCCTCCGGGCCTACCCCGCTAGCAACTGGAGCGACCTGACTGCCAACCTGGACCAGGCCGATGAAATTCTGCAACGGGTGCAGGGCAAAACCTTGCCCTATCTCTATCAACAAAATGATTTCTCAGTCCAAGCTCTGGATATCGTCAGTGGTGGCATCACTACCCTTAAACCAGAATTGGCAGCGGTAGAGACCTACCTCCAGGCTGTTCTGGACCGGATGCAATTGATTGAAACTGCCGCCGCTCGCCTCAGCCATGAGTTGAGCGAGGTGGAGGCAAATATCCACCAGACCACGAAGTTTGTCACGGAAAAACTGCTGGGCATTTTTGCCACCAGTGAGCCCGATCAACGGCTTAAGGAAGCCCAAAGCCAGGTGGACAGCGCCCGTCAACTTGGTCGGGACCGAGAATTTCTGCTGGCTTGCGAAGCCCGAGATCAGGCGCTGCGCTTGGTGTTGTTTGTCTACGCCGCTAAGGTGCGGGAGGTTGCCGCAAAAGCGCGATCGCAGGTCATGGACCGCGACGCCCAAGGCGCAGGTCAAGCTGACTACGACCAAGCGGAACAGTTGATTGCCAACGACAATGCCATCCGAACGGCTACTGGCACCGCTCTGTTTGCCCAATACGCCAATATGGGTCAGGCGCGTCAAGCCCTGGATACGGCGGAGAAACTGGCCCGTCAATCCATTCGGCGCACCCAAGCCGCCCGGAATACTCGCTCCTCTAGCTCTAGCAGTTCCTATAGTTCCGGGAGTTCTTCTAGCTTTGGCAGCTCCAGCCGTTCCTCTAGTTCTGGGGGCTCCTCTAGCCGTTCCTCTAGTTCTGGGGGCAGTAGCCGTAGGCGCTAAGTATCCGGAAACACGCTCCAAGCCCTAACTCCTGCGAGGCAAAAAGGTAAAGTTGACAGACCACGAGCTGCTAGCTGACAAAGATCTCCCTTGAGGAACCCGTCCCCTTCACAGGTCTATCCCCTCGCTCCCTGGCTCTGCCGGGAAGCGCTCCCCCCGAGGCTCTGTCTCGCGGCTCTGGAGGCGGAGCCTCTGAGGGGCGTTCCCAGCCGGAGTCTGGGAACGAGGGAAGGGAGAAGCCGATCTTCTCGGCGATCTTTTCCTGCCCCCCCCTGCCCAAGCGCAGCCGCACCGCCTCAGCCACCGCCTGCACCGCCCCCCGCACCGACCCATCCCCCGCCTGCTGGATGCCAGCCAACGCCGCCCCATTCCCCGCCGCCACCTGGGCCGCGACCCCTGGAGCCACCAGGGCCAACACCTGCCGCAACCGGGCCACTGCCGCAACCACCTCCGGCCCCAACGCCGTCACCTCCGGTTCCGGTAGCAGCACCACCGCCACTAGGGCCAATTCCATCGGTTCCATCAGTTAACCCTCTACTAACCCTCTGCCATCGGGTACGGGAAATACGGTTCGTTTGGCGGTGGGCAATGCCCGCCCTACGCTGGGCTGTTCTGGTGCTTCCTATAGAGGCGAACAGCCGTTCGCCCCTACGAGAATTCATTCCTTTAATCAGCAACCCCCTCTTTTAGAGGACGGTCGCTATGAGCGGCGGAATTCTATTCCGGCGCGGGGTGGCAGCGGGGCGATCGCTGCGGGGCTCTGAAGAGAACTCAATGCTCAGCGGTGGGCCATGCCCACCCTACGCTGGTCAGAGTTCAAATTTGTTGATGTTGACCGGGTTGTAGCCCCCCTGGAACACAAAGCCAATCTTTTCCGCCAGTTTGCCCTGGTTGATCACGCCACCAAACTGCTGCTGCATCTGCTCAGCCGTTGCCGCTACCGACGCCGCCACCGACGGGTCCACCGCCGCCACCCGGCGCACCTCCTCAATGATCTCGGCGTCAATCACCTCAGGGCTTTCCGCCGCCGCCAGCCGCTTGGCCGTGTCAGGCGCTTTGCGTCGCAACACCGCCCACAACCCACGGGTCGCCGCCAGGGTGCCCTCCCCCAGTTTTTCCCCCACCTTCTCCGTGGCCTTCGTACTCATTAGTACCAATGCTGCTACTGCGATCGCGATCGGATCCATACAGTCCCCCGCCTAGGCAAGTCTTTGCCCGCCAGTATACCCAGCCCGCCCCCACCCGCCACCCGCATAAACTCGTTCCCACGCTGGAGCGTGGGAACGATGGAACCCTAGAGATGACGGGGAGGAGAACTAGCGGGCCATGGTTCATGGCGTATGAAATCCAAGCGTTATGGCATCCGAGTGTTACGGAATCCGATCGATATTGCGGAAGGCCATCACGATCAGGGAGTCATTTCCCTCCAGCCATTGAAAACAGTCGCGCTTGGGGTTAAGCAGGATCTCACCATTGCTCCGCTTGATGCCCAGCAGCAGCAGCGGATTTTCAGGATGGACGGCGCTATGTTCGCTGATCAATTGGCTCAGCTCTGGAAAAGACTTGCCTCGAAACTGAGTGGGGTATTTGCTGGGCTCAATAAAGTAAAACTCATTGGTGTCATCGGAATAGGTCAAGAGTTGCTGGTAGACCACAGACATATTCCTGAACATGGCACTTTGGGCAATGATGCCGGAACTGTAGTCCCGTGCTGAAACCACCTCATCCACCCCCGCTTCCTGTAAATGGCGACGGCGATCTAAGTTCACCAGCTCGGCAATGACGTGGATATCCTTTTGCTGGCCTGGAATTTGCTCCAGATGCTTGATCGCTAGGGCGATCAGGGCATTTTTTTCGTCCGGCCCCACACTCTCCTCATCCGCCAGCAAGATCACGGCTTTCGCCTGGGGAGCCTGGAGCTTTTCCAAGGTGGCGTGGTGGGTGGGGTCGGCCTGAACAAAGTGAACATCATCCCGATCTGCCAGCTCCCCTTGGTCCTCCACCGCTGCCGCAGAGACTACGACAATGTCCCGAGGCTGATCCTGGTTGGCCTCCAGGAGCTGCTGGACAATATTCATGGCCTTGCTATTCCAGTTGCAGAGAATGATGTGGTTTTTGAACTGTTTCACGGCCCGTTGTTTCCAAATCGCCCGAGTGACAAAAAAAGAGGAGATTTTGCCAATGATGGCCCCAAAAATGAAGGTGCCAAAGACCAATAGCACTAATTGCAGTACCCGTCCGGTGACCGTCCTGGGCTTGTCGGGATACTCCCCCATCAGGGTGATGATGGCATCCTCCAGACCTTCCCAGAAAGCCCGCCCGGAGAGTTGACCCTCGCTCCACAGCAGCAGGCCAATTACGCTAAATAGGGCTAGACCAGCGCTCGTCAGGGCTAGGGTGAGTTTCAGACGACTATTGCGCTTTCCCATGCTGCCGATTCCATATCCCTGTGGTGGCTGGATGTGGACCTAGGATTTTTGCTCAAGGGGCACTGCAAAGGGGCTGAACCCTACATCACCATACCGCCATCTACCGTGAGGACTTGTCCGGTGATGTAGCTCGCGGCGGGATCTGCGGCCAAAAACCGAATCACCCCTGCCACTTCTTCGGGTTGGCCATAGCGGCCCAGGGGAATAAATTTCAGAATTTCCTCGGTGTTGGGTAAGTTTTCTGTCATATCGGTCTGGATAAAGCCAGGGGCGACGGCGTTCACCGTGACGCCTCGGGGGGCCATTTCCTTGGCAATGGTTTTGGTGAAGCCGATGACCCCCGCCTTGGCGGCGCTGTAGTTGGCCTGTCCGGGGTTGCCCATCAGCCCGGAGACCGAGGCAATGTTGATGATGCGACCGCTGCGCTGCTTTAGCATCAGCCGACTTACGGCTTTGGTGCAGAGAAAGACGCCAGTCAGGTTCAGGTCGATCACCGCCTGCCAGTCTTCCAGCTTCATCCGCAGCAGCAGGGTATCGCGGGTGATACCGGCGTTGTTGACCAGCACGTCAATGTGCTCCCATTTCTCTAGGGTGGCCTTAATGAGGGCCTCCACTTGCTCGGCATCGGATACGTCGGCCTGAAGTGCGATCGCACTTCCCCCCGCCGCAACAATTTCCGCCACCACCGCATCCGCCGCCCCAGCGGATCGGGCATAGTTCACCACCACCTGGGCTCCCTCCGCCGCTAGGGCCAGGGCCGCCGCACGGCCAATCCCCCGTGATGCCCCCGTGACGATCGCGACCTTGCCCGCTAGCCCTGATGCCTGTGTCATGGTTCCTTCCCAATCTTGAACTAATATTTCTGGCAAAAACTGAATCTTACTGATGCGACCGCCCCTTTGTTAACACCCCTGCTGTTAACACCCCTGCGGGTCATACCAGATCAGCGACGAGGCATCTTCTTGATTGCGCCAGCGGATCCAGCCCTCCTGGGAGCGGGCACCGGGTAATAGTACACAGCCATTGCTGGGCTGGGTGACGCTCACCTGCATCCAATCTCCCTCAAAGGCCAGGGGTTTAATAAAGCTGTCGGGGCCGACCAAGGCCAAAATGCTACTGTTGCCGTTAGGACTAGGGCGCAGGGATTGGGAAATGCCATGGTGGCGAAAGGCGACCCGATCCACCGCCAGAAAGCGATCTTGCCAGGTTTCCACCTCCAACTCAATATTGCCCGCCGCTAGGTGTTCCTGATGAGCCCAGGCCATCCCTACCGGGGTGTACTGGAAGCGAAACCAACCATCCTCGCGAATTTCCATTACTGGAAACGAAAAGAGAGCCTCGGCGGTCTGCAACATCCGAAAGGCAGCATCGGATCCGACGGCCAAGGGGGTGCTGCCGTTGGGTACTAGCCAGCCATTAATCAACCAGCCCCAGGGCTGCCCCCCCGGCTCTCCATAAATGGGCAGGGCGGCTTCCTGAAGCCAGTTGGCTTGACCATAGTCGGTCTCAACTTCCGTCTCGGGGGGGGAAGACGGGAGAAGCTTAGGGCGCAAATGCCCCACCCCAATATCGTCATCCGCATTGGGCACCAACCCCAGGATTCCCGCCACTGCCGGAGGCTTGGGAGCGGGTAAGGTTTCCGGCAGCGGCGGGAGGGGGGGTGTTTCTAGAGGGGCGTCGGGGCGGTCGCTGGTCTGGGCTAGGGATTGATGATCTGGGGAGACTATAGATCCCAGGGATTCCAGGGATTCCAAGGACTCTAACGCACCGGCAACAAAGGCGGCGGTGGAGTTGGGTACATCAAGAGTCTTGCAGAGGCTGGGAGGGGCTGCCAGGGCGATAACTGCGATCGCACTGGTGACGGGGAGTAGGCTCAACCCAATCACTCGGGAGGTGGTCATAACACTAATTACGCAGGGCGCTAATGAGGTGAACAGAGATGGCGGGCACAGCTTGGCCCAGCAGATACAGCCGCAAACTGGTATAAAGGCTTGCCCCATGGTGCCACACTCCTCCGGGGGATTGTCCACTGTCCCGGTAGTGCGAAAAGAGCCTTAAGATTTTCTGGGCAACCACCCCTTTCCGGCAGAGCTTGTTAGGATCTATCCAACCTCCCTTGATACAGAACCGGCAATAAACAATGAGACGAGATATGTGACGAGATATGCCGGGAAGCAACGAAATACTTAATACTTCCGCCTTTAGTATTGCTATGGTGGCGACGGCCCAAAGCCCTAATCTCACCCTATGATTCAGTTGTCATAGGGGTTCTTGAGGCTGGCTGGTCGTTCCGCTGCCATTACCCCCATTATTCGGTTTTTATTGCCATGGATATCAAAGCCATTTTGCCCGTTCTGACCATTGTGTTTGTGGTGGCCTGCCTATTCTTTGGCACCCGTAACGGCTTCTACGACAGCGATGACTACCATGGCAATGGATCTGCCCATTAAGGATTGTCCTGGTTAATCAATCCTGTGAGTGAACTGTCCTGCTTGCCCTATGCCGTGGGCCATGGCCAAGAGGGCGTCTGCCTAACTCTACACATGGGGCCTCACCGCATCTTATTAGACTGTGGTTTGGCTTCCCTAGAGTCCTTGCCGACGGCGGAGCCCCCGGCAGAATTTGTGGTCTGTACCCATGCCCATCCAGACCACAGCTTAGGGTTGCTCAAGTTTCACCAGACTTGGCCCCATATTCCCATTTTTAGCAGTGCGGCCACCGCTGCCCTGCTCCCCCTCAACTGGCCCGAGGTGGCCCTGCCCCAAGGAGCAGACTTTTGTCAGCGTCTACCCTGGCGTCAAGAGGTGGCCCTCGGGGAGGATCTTACCCTTACCCTCTGGCCCTCTGGCCATCTACCGGGGGCGGCCTCCATACTACTCACCTATGCCCACCGCGATCGCAGATACACCGTCTTTTACACAGGAGACTTTTTCCTCTCCAACGGGCGACTGGTGGAGGGACTCCCCCTAGATGAATTGCGCGGACTCAAGCCCGACGTATTGATCCTAGAGGGGAGTCAGGGCACCGCCCGCCATCCCCACCGTCGTCAGCAGGAGAACAGTCTGGCGGATCAGATCAATCAAGCGATTGCAGCAGGCTATAACGTCCTCCTGCCGGTCCCCATTTTGGGCCTAGGGCAAGAACTCGTCATGCTGCTCCGCAGCCACCACCACTTCACGGGACAAGATGTGACGGTGTGGGTAGACCCCTGGGTGGCCCAGGGTTGCGACGCCTATCTAGACCTGCTGCCCCACCTGCCGACAAACGTCCAAAACTTTGCCCGCCACCAGCCCCTATTCTGGGACGAGCGGATTTTACCTCGGGTGCGGCGGCTAGGGGCTGAACATCCCCTGACAGATCCGGAGAGCCCAGCGATTGTAATTGGGTACCAAGAAGCGGATCTCAGCCTCTATGGCGGCTGGGGCAAGCGGCCCTGGCGTATTTTCCTCCCGGACCCCCTTGCCGCCCGGTTAATGGCAGCGGGCTTTGATCCCTCCCCTGAGGAGACCCCAGATCGCGTTCTCGACTGGCTCCAAGCCCTAGATCCCCATTTAGAATCGGGGCACGCCCACTTAGAAACCTACCTGCTCACCACCCACTGTGACGGTCCCGGCACCACCCAACTCATCCACAACCTCCGTCCCCAGCACGTAATGTTCGTCCATGGTTCCCCCAACTACCTCATGGACTTGGCTAGTTTAGAAGACCTCCAGAGCCGCTACCAGCTCCATTTACCCTCCCCTGGTCGGCAGGTAGATCTGCCCATTGGCGATCGCTTTCTTCAGCCTGCGGCCCCTGAAACCCTATTCGAGGGAGAATTAACCCAGACTGGTGAGGGAATTTTACTTTCCTTGCCCCAGGCCATCCAAAATGACCCACGCTGGAGTCGTTTGGCAGACACCGGACTGCTTCAAATCCGGTGGCAAGGGGATGATTTAGTCCTGCGAGGTATCAGCCAACAAGCCATCCTACGACAGGCAGCCCCCCCGGCAACCCGAAGCGGACTTATGGTGGAATGTTGCTTCCGCTGTCGCTATTGGCAACAACCCCGCTGCAACAATCCTCAATCCTCGCTGTTTGGCTTTCCGGTGGCAGCAGAGGGCTACTGCCCCGCCTTTGCGCCGAAACCCAAGGGATCTGCCGGGTAATCCTAACCCCATCCGCCCCAGTACAGAAAGTCAGAAGTGCGATCCATGACAGTAGCGTGGGTCAAACGGAGTGCGACCCACGGAACCTGCTAGGAGTCGGAATTGGACTCTCGATTGAATTCCTGTTCTGAGTGATCGTTCAATTGCTCCGTCTCAGGACAATCATCGGCAATCATCAACTCCACATCGCCCCGAGGCACCGCAGCAAGGCGCTGCATCACGGAACCAATACTCTCTAGACGCACCATCTCTTCCCAGGAGCAGACCTCGTCTTCCTCGTCGGTTTCATAGCGCAGGGTGACCAAGTCCCCTTCGATCTCTAGAATGGTGGCCCGTTCTAGCCACCGTTGTTGATCCCGCAAGAAAATCCACACCTCTTTTCCTTCACAACGAAGTTGATAAATCTTGCGGTGAAGCATTGAACGTTTCTCCTCAACCAATAGTTCCAACCAGCCAGCTCAACAGTAATGAAAAGAAAGGGTTCCTTACAGTCTACGCATGGACCTCGCTCCATGACATAAAAACCTTGTAAATTGACTCCGATTACCCTGGTAATTTTTATTTTTCCCCCTTTCTCACCTCCTCCTATGCAACTACACCTCTCAACTTGGCCAGAAGTGGAGACCTACCTCCACCACTCTCAAGGCATTATCCTGCCCATTGGCTCTACGGAGCAGCATGGTCCCACTGGTCTGATTGGTACAGATGCCATCTGTGCCGAAACTGTCGCCAAAGGGGTGGGAGACGCCACCGGAGCCTTGGTTGGCCCCACCATCAATGTTGGCATGGCCCTCCACCACACCAGCTTTCCCGGCAGCATTAGCCTGCGGCCTAGCACGTTGATTGCGCTGGTTCAGGACTATGTGAAGCCCCTGGCACGGGCCGGGTTTACCCGCTTTTTTTTCATCAATGGCCATGGGGGCAATATCGCCACCCTCAAGGCTGCTTTTGCTGAAACCTATGCTTTGCTAGCGGATCTGCAAATTCCCCAGAGTGATCAAGTGCGCTGTCGCATTGCGAACTGGTTTATGTGCCGCTCGGCCTATACCCTGGCGAAGGAACTCTATGGCCAGGGAGAGGGCTCCCACGCTACTCCTAGTGAGGTGGCCCTGACCCAATACGCCTACCCCGACCACATTAAGCATGCGCCCTTGGACCCACCCATCGCCCCAGCGGGCTATCCCATCTATGGGGCCGCTGACTTCCGGCAGCACTACCCCGATGGCCGTATGGGCTCTAACCCAGCCCTAGCCACTCCGGAACACGGTCAACGGTTCTATGAGGCGGCGGTTAAGGAGTTGAGCACCGACTACCTGGCTTTCCTCGCGGCGGAGTAGGGGTGAGGGTGAGGGGGTGAGGGGGTGAGGGGGTAAATCCCGTAGGGGCGGGTTTAGCTCGTGTCTACTGGGAAATCCCAAATGGGAGGCTCAAAACCTGCCCTACCCAGTACCGGGGACTCCAGGATTGAAGTGACCCGTGATCGGGTGTGAGGGTAGGGGCGCGGAAACCGCGCCCAATGCAGGATGTTGCCGTGGGGGTATGGTGGGGGTGTTGCCGAACCGTAGGGGCAATCCCTTGCTTGCCCTGTTCACGTAGCGGCTTCCAAAACACTTCCCTCTGTGAGCAAGATCGAGATTCCTCCCTGCGCTCGGAATGACAGACTTGTGGGTGGCCAAGCCCGAGATTCCTCCCTTAGAGACAGACGGCGTAGTCCACGAGTTGGAGTAGGCGCATTCGCAGGGTTTCTAGACCCAAGCGGGCCTGGGCCGACACAAAGATGCCGTGGGGAAATTCATCCTGGGCTAGGGCTAGGGTATCGCTGTCCACTTGATCGAGCTTGTTAAACACCAGCAGGATTGGCCCCGGCGTGGTGGGCATCTCTGCCAGGATCGTCATCACTGAGCGAATCTGGGCCTGCCAAGCAGGGTGGGATAGGTCCACGACATGGACTAAGGCATCGGCTTCCGTCACTTCCTCCAGGGTGGCTCGGAAGGCGTCCATAAGGGATGCGGGAAGATCGCGAATAAACCCTACGGTGTCCGTCAAGACCAGATTACGGGGCTCCTGGGTGCGGGGGTCGGGGACCGTGAGCCGCCGAGTGGTGGGGTCGAGGGTGGCAAAGAGCTGGTCCGCTGCGTATACCTCAGAATTGGTTAGGGTGCTGAGGAGCGTGGACTTACCGGCATTGGTGTAGCCAACTACTGCGATCGCGGGGACATCTGTCCGCTGACGGTGCTGACGCAGACGTGCCCGGTGGGCCTGGAGCTGATTTACTTCCCGTTGCAGGCGAGAAATCCGTCGCTGAATGGCTCGCCGCTCCGTCTCCAACTTGGTTTCCCCCGGTCCTCGGGTGCCAATGCCGCCCCCCAATCGAGACATGGACTGTCCCCGTCCGGTCAGGCGAGGCAGTTGGTATTCCAACTGGGCCAATTCCACCTGGAGCTTGCCTGCTCCAGTTTTGGCTCGCTGGGCAAAGATATCGAGGATGACTTCGGTGCGATCCACCACCCGTAGTCCCACCTGGGCTTCTAGGTTCCGCACCTGGGCTGGGGACAGATCGCGGTCAAACACAATCAGGTTGGCCCCCAGGTTTTGGGCAGCTAGGGCAACTTCCTGCACCTTGCCTGCCCCTAGGACGGTTTGGGGGTGGGGTCGATGACGACGCTGATGGATGGCCTGTAGGACCTCTCCCCCGGCACTTTCGACTAGCCGTTGCAGTTCCATCAATCCATAGCGAAACTGTGCTTGATTCATAGCGGAGGTGAGTAATCCCACCAGCAGTGCCCGATCCTGGCCGCTATCCACCCGCTGGGCCACAAAGGCCCGCTGAAATTCTGTTTCTAGGGCTTCCACCAAGGCTAGGAAGTCCTGCTGAGCCAAGTCTTCTAGATCTAGGGCGGGGGAAACGGTCCAGTTGGCCTCGGGGTGGAGCACCAGATGGGCTAGATAGGCTTCTCGGACGTAGCCTGTCGCCCCGCCGCCCCGCCGTTCAAAGCCGTTGCCGGAGAGGGTGAGGGTGACGAGGGCATCCAATCGCTGCATGGCCATGGCGGTGAGGTCACTGGTGCTGGGCTGCTCCTGTTTTAGTTGGGTGGCAATGCAGCGCAGGCCACAGAGGCGCTCAGCTCCATAGCGGGGTAGTTCTAGGGGGGGAATCTGAGTCTGGCGGGGACTGCCTACGCCCACCCGTACCACCTGCCCCCGGCGGTTGAGGTAAACACAGAGGGGTTCTCCTAGATCGGTGCTAATGGCCGCTAGGCGTTGGGCAAACTCGGCGGTGGTCACGCGATCGCCCTGCAATCGCTGGTGATAGAGGCGCTGGAGTTGCTTAAGCTGGTTGGGTTTGAGTCCCTGCAAATGTCCGTAAATGGTGTCGATAGGCCGTCAGTCTCCGCTGCGATCGCGCTAGGTCTAGACCGTATTGTAGTGGAGAGATTTTGACGCTGGCAGCCCGTTTGAAAAACCATCGGTTTCAGACTATACTCTGCTATCGCTTGGGGTGGTTGATTCCGCTCTGGCCCAGCCCTGTAGACTGGGGGCAACGGAAGGGAAGTCTAAACACTTCTTAACTATTGTCTGGACGACAGGATGTTGATTTAACGTTGACTTAAAAAAATGCTGTTACTGCGGGTTGTGAGTTCCCGTTGGTGGATATGAGCACAGACTTACACTCCGAAGCCACAATGCCCGAACCAGAGGAGGTAACCATGACAACTGAGCCCGTAAGTGGCACTTCCCAGGGGGATGAGACCAATCCACAACTCCAGGAAATTTGGGAAAAGATATCCGGTGTATTGGGCAATTTGCCTGATTACGTCACCGAATTTTTCCAGGAGTACAAGCGCCCCTTAATTACCGTTGGCCTAATTTTCGGGGCCATCATCTCGGTGAAGCTGCTGCTAGCAATTCTTGGGGCTGTCAACGAAATTCCTTTGTTGGCCCCGACTTTTGAACTGGTGGGGTTGGCCTACAGCGGCTGGTTTGTTTACCGCTTTCTATTGCGGGATAGTAACCGTCAAGAATTGATGTCCAATGTTGCTTCTCTGCGAGATCAGGTTCTCGGTAAACGCAGCTAACCCCCACAACCCATAAAATCTCAGCCATACACAAAGGCATAGACAAGGGTCGTCACTGGAACTGTAAAGGTTTCAGTGACGGCCTTTGTGCTTTTTAACTATAGTTTTCTCGCTTCGTTTCTCGCTTCGTTTCTCGCCATCCATTTTTCGTTCCCCATTCATATCTCCATGTCCCCTATTCAAAGCCTCCTTCAGGATCTCCATCACCGCTACAGTTCCCTGTCGGAGGGGAAATTGGCGAGCTATATTCCCGAACTGACCAAGGCCAACCCTGACTGGTTTGGGATCAGCGTGGTGACGGTGGATGGGCAAAGCTTCCATGTTGGGGATGTGGATCAGCAGTTCACCATCCAGTCCATTTCCAAGGTGTTTGTCTATGGCATGGCCCTAGAGGACCATGGTCGAGATCGCGTTTTGAAACGAGTGGGAGTGGAACCCACGGGAGATCCCTTCAACTCCTTGATTCGGCTAGATGAAGCCTCCAAGCGTCCGGATAATCCCATGGTGAATGCGGGGGCGATCGCCACCACCAGCCTCATCACTGGGGAGGGGCCAACGGAACGCCTCAATCGGCTACTGGCAATGTTTGAGCGCTACGTAGGGCGGGATGTGTATGTGGATGTGCCCACCTTTCTCTCGGAGCGGGCCACGGGTCACCGCAACCGGGCCATGGCTCACCTGATGCTCAACTTTGGCATGATCAACGGCAACATTGAGGAGGCTCTGGACCTCTATTTTCAGCAATGTGCCTTGCTGGTTACCGGTCGTGATCTGGCGGGTATGGCCGCTGCCCTGGCAAATCGGGGCACCCATCCCCTCACCGGCATCCAAGCCGCCAGCCCCGACTACATTCGCGAAATTCTCAGTGTCATGTACACCTGTGGCATGTACAACTTTGCCGGGGAATGGGCCTATCGAGTGGGCATCCCTGCCAAGAGTGGTGTGTCGGGAGGCATCCTAGCGGTAGTCCCGAACCAGGCGGGGATTGCGGTGTTTTCGCCACCCCTGGATGAGAACGGCAATAGTGTGCGGGGGCTACGGGTATTGGAAGACCTCTCGCGGGAATATGGATTACACCTTTTTGACCTCTCCCTGGGCCGCTGCCGCTTTGGGGAAGCCCTGTTAGCCAGCGATGGGGAGAACTAAGCGCTGGTCTGGTTGAGGTTTTCTGGCGTGAATCCCGGCAGGGTGCGATGACACCAGTCTGTCAAATCAGTAAAGGCGCGATCGCGATATTGGCCATAGCGCTCCCGCTTATCCCGAATCCGCTGGGGCAGGGCGGGTAGAATGCCAAAGTTGGGTGGCATAGGTTGGAAATGCTTTGGCTCCGCCCCACTGATGAAATCAAACAGCGCCCCCATCATGGTGTTGACGGGCAGGGTTACCGGGTCTAACCCTTGGGCCAGCCGCGCCGCATTCGTCCCCGCTAACCAGCCCCCAGCGGTGGCGGCGGTGTACCCCTCCGTCCCCACCAATTGCCCCGCCGCCAACAGCGTTGGACGCTGGTGAAATTGCAACGTTGGCCCCAACAATTCCGGCGAATTAATAAAGGTGTTGCGGTGCATCACCCCCATCCGCACAAACTCTGCCTGTTCCAAGCCGGGAATCAGGCGAAAGACCCGCGCCTGCTCCCCCCAGCGCAGGTTAGTTTGAAATCCCACCAGATTCCATAACTGTCCCGCTTTATCCTCCTGACGCAGTTGCACCACAGCGTAGGGCTTCTTACTTTTGTTAGCAGGATCTTTGAAATCCCCCAGGCGAGCGTCAAATAGCCCCACGGGCTTCAGCGGCCCATAGCGCATCGTGTCTTCTCCCCGCCGCGCCATTTCCTCAATGGGCAGACAGGCTTCAAAGAACTTGGCCGTTTCCCGCTCAAATTCCTTCAACTCCGCTTGTTCGGCAGCACAGAGCGCCTGCCAAAACTGGAGATACTGCTCCCGGTTCATTGGACAGTTCAGATAGGCCGCTTCGCCGCGATCGTAGCGAGAGGCAAGAAAGGCCACCTCCCGGTTGATACTTTCCCCGACAACAATGGGGCTAGCGGCATCAAAAAAACTCATGTAAGCCTGTCCGGTGAAGCGCTGGAGATCCGTCGCTAGGGCTTCGCTGGTGAGGGGACCCGTGGTCAGGACCACAATGCCCTCGGGGGGAATGGCGGTGACTTCATCCCGCCGCAACTCCACCCAGGGGTGCTGGGCTAGCGCCTCCGTCAGGGATTGGCTGAAGACGCCCCGATCTACCGCCAATGCCCCTCCAGCGGGCACCTGATGGCGATCGGCCTGGGCAATGATGATGGATCCCAGCCGCCGCAGTTCCCCATGGAGTAGACCAGAAGCGCGATCGCTAGCCTGAGCCCCAAAGGAGTTGCTGCACACCAATTCGGCTAAATGCTCTGAATGGTGAGCGGGGGATTGCTTCACTGGACGCATTTCATGGAGCACCACGGGCACACCAGCCTGGGCAATCTGCCACGCCGCCTCTGTGCCCGCCAGTCCGCCGCCAATGACGTGAATGGGCTCCATGGTCCCCCGCTACGCTAGATCACTCCGCCGCCTACATCTCGCCGCGAATTTCTTCGATGATGCCATCGCGCAGGAGAATTTCTACCTGCATTTTGCGAATTAGGTTGTCGCCAACGTTGACTTGAAAAAAGCTTTCCATTTGACCTTGGCTGACCTCGTTATTCAGCTCTAGGGTCTGGACCTGCTGGAGCTGTTGGAGGATTTGGTTTTTCTGCTGGAGCAGTTGGCTTTTGTCCTGGTTCAGCTTGTTCTGCACATTGCTGACCTGCTGGGCCAGGTTGGGATCCTCCGTATTGCCTTGCTTCTGTAGTTCGCTGATCATTCGCTGACCTTGAATTTCAAGCTGCTGGAGGTTGCCGTCAATCTGGTTAATCTGTCCCTGGAGCTGCTTTTGGGCTTCTTCTTTCCAGAGGGGGGTGACAACGGCCTTGACCGTGATGGGGCGCTTGAGGGTCAGGGAAGATGGGGAAACGTCCATGGGTCTCGCTTTGCGTGGGGTACTGCTCGATGCACAACGGTGCACTACTGAAAAACTTGCCTTGAATGGGCCTACCGACAAGCATCCTACCGGGGCATTCGCGAAAAGTTCACGAAAACCTTTATGGAGAAAGGTCGGAATCAGGTAAACATCCCGTTGATCATATCGCGATAGCGTTCCGTGACCACGGGACGCCGTACCTTGAGAGTTTGGGTCAGGGCTCCATTTTCGATGGAGAAGGGTTCGGGAACCAGCCGGAAGGGGCCAACGCGATCGTCGGGGCGATAGCCGGGGCGATCCTTGACTTGGGCATTGAGTTCTCCCCGGAACAGTTTCTGGACCCGATCATCTTCTAGGGAAATCGTTTGAAATTCTGGGGGAATGGAGGTGCTGTCCCCCGGCACTTCGATATACAGTCCCTGGGGCTCGGCCCATTTCTGGAGGGCGTCGAGATTGGGAACGACTAGGGCTCCCAAGGATCGCTGATCTTGACCCACTAACATGATTTGGTCAATGTAGGGACTGCGAATACAGGCGTCTTCGATGGGCTGGGGCTCGATATTTTCCCCATTGGTCAGCACAATTGTGTCCTTGGCCCGTCCTGTGAGGACGATGTTGGCATCGCGGGTGATCCAGCCTAGGTCTCCGGTGTCGAACCAGCCGTCGGCATCCAGCGCTTTGGCCGTGGCTTCAGGATTTTTGTAATACCCCTCCATGACCTGGGGACCACGGGCCATGACTAAGCCCTTTTGCCCCAGGGGTAGGGGCTGGTGGGTTTCGGGGTCCACCACCCGGATTTCAGTGCCGGGAATGGGTTGGCCAGAGGCCCCTCGCAGGTTTCGCCAGGGACGGCGGGCGGAGAGAACGGGGGAGGTTTCTGTGAGGCCGTAGCCGACGAGGACGGGGACGTTGATAATTTCAAAGAAGAGATCTAGGTGACGGGCTAGGGAGCCGCCGCCACTGATCAGGGCTTTGACGCAGCCCCCGGTAGCTTCGCGAACTTTGCTGTAAACCAGTTTTTCTCCTAACAGGTGACCGGGGAGAAAGGCGAAGGAAAAGATCCGGGAGCCGAACTGGCGCAGGGGACTGGCGTTGGGATGGTCTAGGGCGAGGCTGTTGGCGGTGCGGCGATTCTCGACGTATTTTTGGCTATGCCAGAGGAGGGCATTGACGAGGCGTTGCTTGCTTTCGGGTTGTTCGCGAAATTGCTTTTGCACGCCTTCGTAGATGGATTCCCACAGGCGAGGGACGCCGACCATGAAGTGGGGTTTAACGGTTTTGAAGTCGGCTTTGATGGTGCGGATGTTGCTGTAGGTCTGGGTGCAGCCCTGGGAATAGATGAAGTACTCGGCAGTGCGGCCAAAGGTATGCCAGGTGGGCAAGAGCCCTAGGACGCGATCGCCGATGGCGGGCTGGATAACGGCCCCTAGGGTCTGGATCTGGTGGAGCAGGTTGCGGTGGCGAATCATCACGCCCTTGGGCTGGCCGGTGGTGCCGGAGGTGTAGATCAAGGTGGCGAGATCGTGAGCGGTTTGGGGCACGGGGGTGAGGGTACCCTGGTGGCCTAGATCCATCAGTTGGGAAAAGTTGACCATTTTACAGGGGGCGTCTTCGGGGGGGATCTCATCGGAGAGGAGAATCCCGAGGTGCAGCGGCAAGCCCACGAGGAGGGGCTGGAGCCGTCGCCAGAGTTTCAGGTCTTGTAAGACTAGGGTGGTACTTTCGCTGTGTTCGGCGATGTAGCGCAGTTCTTTGCCATCGGCGACGGCGCTACGAACGGCGTCGTAGCAGCCTGCGATCATGATGCCTTGGTCGGCAATCAACCAGCGATGGCTATTGTCGGCAAAGAGTGCGATCGCACTTCGCGGCTTGACCCCAAGCTGTTGCAGTCCGGTGGCGAAGGTGGCGATCGCCGCCCCCAGTTCCCGGTAACTGAGGCGGGCTTTGGGGCTGTTGTGGGGATCCTCAAGGGCGGGGCGATCACCATAGTATTGGATGGCCAAGGGCCAGATTTCCGGCAGGGATTGAATCTGGCTATAGTCCCGAATGCTGGCAATACCAGCGCGATCGTGGGCCTCTAGGGTTTTGACAACAGCGGGGGCAAACTGGCTCATAGCAACGCTCACGACAACAACCTCATCTTGCGGTCAATCCTACCGCAGCTCATTCACCCTAACTGCGCTTCCCTTCAGGACTACCCAGGGCAGGACAGAATCGCAAGTGATCGCGTGATCTAGGGACGCTCCCCCTAGCAGCCCCGCAAAATTACGGACTTACTCCCTCTGATGGTTCCGAGAAACCACTTAAGGTTTTCCTGGATTTAATCTAGGACAGTTGAAGTAGGTGGCCCCAAGGATGAAGTTGGGATCAATCTTGTCATCCCCAATTGGGCTGGGGCTTCACGGGCTATGGCCCCAATCCGGACAGAACTGGTAAGGGTGAGACAGTTGTGAAACTGCCACAGGGTGAGGGTTTCACTGCGAAATGGGGACGGTCTTCCCTGTATACGAGAGCAAGGATTAAAGCTCACTGGGATGTCTACCGTAACCCTCATGCTACCTAACCAAACTCGCGTTGAATCTCTTCCGCAGATTCCCGCACCTCCTGAAAATCGTCGCCGTTCTGCCCCTTGGCATCTGATCTCGTTCGACAATACCTTGCCCTACGAGGCCATCACCCAGCAGTACTATCCCCTCGGGATAACCGTCCAGGGTGGCATCGCAGTACGCCCCTCTAATCCCCAGTTCATCCCCGGTCAGCGCCAGCCGGTGCTGATGCCCACTAGGGGCAACCGGGGGCTTAACCTCCAGATCACTCAGCCTCTAGTGCAAATGGAAATTCAACTGCTGGGCAGTCAGCCCGTGACCCTCGTCGCCCTGAATGGGGAGGGCCACTGTTTAGCCTTAGCGCAGACCCAAGAGCAGCCCCCTCGGGAGGGGGATGCCCCCCTTGTTGAGCAGGGGATCCTTCTTCAAACCCGTGGCATCAGCCGGATCTACCTGGAGTCCCGCGCCCCCTTTGTGGTGACCCAAATACGGGTACAGCGATCGCAGCAGCCCGTCACGAAGGGCAAGGTGATTCCGCTGCCGAGTCGGCAACCTTGTGGACCAGTACCCCATTGAGAAAGATATCCGTCAGCCCCTCGGCCAACTCTTGCATTGCCTTAGGGGAGTCAGCCTCATCCCCTAGGGTAGTTTGGCTAAAACCCGAGATCGCAAACATACCCAAAAAAATCCGCGCTACCACCCGAGGATTCATCTCGCGATATACCCCTCGGTCCATGGCGGTCTGGAAGAATGCCTCCGCTACATCCGTCATTTTGGCAATGACTTCCCCTTGCACCTGGTCTCGCAGTTCGGGATGGAACTGGGCCTCCATAAAGCACACCCGCAGCATGTCCGCATTGCGGGGAAGATTCAACATGCGTCGCCGCATCACCTGACCGATAGCCCGATAGCTGCTCATCTCACTCAACTCCGTGAGGAGATCGGTCAAGATCTCTACCCATCCATTGGTCGCCACCTGAATTAAAATGGTCTTCTTGGTATCAAAGTGACGAAATAAGGTGCCCTCCGCCACCCCCGCAGCCTCCGCCAAGTCTCGGGTCGTGGTGCCACCATAGCCCCGCTGGGCAAACAGATGCTCTGCTGCCTTGAGAATCTTGATCTCTATCTCGTTTTCCTTGGGCTGGGGCGGATTGCGGTATCGAGTCGCCATAGCAGAGATCTGGGTGAGGGAAGAAGGTTGTCTGGGCCATTGTGCATTGGCCATCCTGCGATCGCGGATTTCCCTTCACATAACCTCACACGAGGGTTGAAAACCCTGTTCAGATGCTGTCAAATAGTAACCATGACGCCAGAGCAAGAGACAGACATTATGCGGTTGCGGGGGGCGCAGGTCACCCCCAAGCAAATTGCCCGCCAATTGGGACTCCGCCCCGCCGAAGTTAAAGCCTTTATTCGAGACCATGCTGAAGAGTTGGTCCTGCAAAGGGCGAACGTGAGTGATGCAGCTCCCCTCCACGAATGTCTGATCAACGAAGGGGCTGCCCATTGGCTTCTAGACCACAAGGCCAAGACAACAGCCAACGGTCTGGCCCAGATCATTCTTTCTCGCCAGGATGGTAATCGCTTTCTCCTAGCCAGCTATTTATTGGACTACTGGTGTCTGGGGCTGAAAAACTGCATCCCCCCTCGAAGAAAGGGCAAGGGTGACTACGAACTCTTCAAATCAACCTGTGAACTGCAATTTGACGAATGCTTCGTCACGATTACGCCAGAACAAGCCCAATCCATCGTGTATGGAGCGATAGACTATGCCCGGAGCCTTGGCTTTGAACCCCATCCAGATTTCAATGCCAAAGCCCAAGTCCATTTAGGACTACGGCCAGAAACCCTGCTTCCCATCGAGTTTGGCAAGGATGGTCAACCTTTCTTTGTCAGCGGCCCCTACGACGACCCCAGCAAAGTTTTGGAGACGCTAGAAGCCAATGTGGGTCCAGATAAATTCAAGTTTTTAGCAGGATTTGACGAAGTAGATCTCCTTGACGATGACCTATTTTAGCCTGGGCTAGCGCCGTGCCCAGTGGTTGCCATGGCTGTGTCCCCACCTGGCCTATCTCTACCGGATCTCCATCGTCCCGCGATCGCAGTAGCCCCCGATCTGGTGGGCTGTACCCTGGTGCGGCGATTTGAGGATGGCCGCTGTCTGCGGGGGATAATTGTGGAAACAGAAGCCTACGAACCAGGGGATCCCGCCTGCCATGGTTATCGCCGCCGCACCGCCCGCAACGCCACCATGTTTGGTCCCCCTGGGAGCTGTTACGTATACCTGATCTACGGCATGTATCACTGTCTCAATATCGTCACCGATGCTGCCGATGTCCCCAGCGCCGTATTGATCCGTGCCCTAGCCCTCGATCCTTTGCCCCCCTGGATGGAACTGCGCCCCAGGGAAAAACCCCACCGGGTTGCCGCTGGTCCAGGTAAACTCTGCCGCGCCCTCGACATCGATCGCAGTCACGATGGCACCATCCTCTCCGCCACCGGAGCTCTGGGTTTGGAATCTCGCCGCAACCAACCCTCACTGCTGGTGCAAACCACCCGCATCGGGCTCACCCAAGGAGCTGATCTCCCCTGGCGTTGGTATTGGCCAGAGCACCCAGCCGTGTCGAAGCTGGGGTAGTTCTAGATAGTCTTCATAGTCTTCAATTTAAGCGGGTTAGCCAGCGCCAACCCATTTATTCAGCTTGTGTGGGTTTGGACTATCGAGTTCTTGACTTGTTGAAAGATGATTCAGATGGAGTTTCCGACCCCAGGGCAAAAGGCCCAGCAAGGGATCTGGAGCTGTAACGGTAACCTCAGGGGTTCCTGTGGTTGAATGGTCGGAAGATTCTCCGGCAGGTTCACCCCCATGGCGATTATTGCTCTCAAGGCTTGGTATTTAGAACAGTATGAGCCCGTCAGCGAGCTAGAGGCCCGCTCCCATGACCTGCGCCTCAGTCGCAACAGCTTGCTCAAATCCGGATTGCGGGCTGACTTCCTGGATGACAGCGACAGCCTGCGCCAAGCCCCTTGGTTTCAGCGCTACCTAGCGGGGGAAACCGTGGAGTTTTATATCGAGGGCAGTGGCAGCTATGCCATCTCCAATATTGATTTGCTTAGTCACGAGATCTATTTCACCAAGCGAGATACCCTGGCTCAGTTAGAGCCGACTATTTTCTTCTGTTATCAGACGGCCTACAGTGCCTCGGGGGTGCTGCTCAGGGAGGCACTGGAGGCGCTACTGGCGGAGGTGAATCCGCGATCGCGCCTTACCCTCACCCTAGAGGAATCCCATCGTCCGGGAGCCGAGCCTATTCGGCGTAACAGCCCCCTGATGCGGAAGCTACGCCAGTCTCTCCTGTTCATTGCCGATGGCACCGCGATCACCCAGATTCCTGGCCCGCCCCCCCTAGCGATTCCCAGTCCCCAGGTTTGTGTGGAGATGGGTTATGCCCTCCAGTGCAAGCGTCCAGAGCAAATCATTCTGGCCCAGCAGACCCGATCGGACCTACTGGGGCAGTTTCCCTTTGAGCTACCCGCCGCCCAGCGCTTGATTTTTGACGGAGCCGCCGACCTCAAGGTTCAACTCCATACCCTTGTCCTCAACCAACTTCAGCGCTACAGCCTACTTTGACTGAACACTAGAGCCGATGACACCCTGCATCACCCCCCTTCGTCCCCCCTTGGCAAGGGGGGGAGACCGGAATTGCTCTTGTCCTTCTCCTTGGCAAGGGGGAGTTAGAGGGGGTCAGACCCGTTGCACCACACGTCAAGCACTGTGACGCAATACCCTAGTACTCGGCGGCATAAATACTCTAACCGTTCTATCGTGGCACACCTCAGCCCCTCTCCCTAGCCCTCGCCGCCTGGGAGAGGGGACCGGAAGAAAATGTTGAGCTGGTGCGGCAGAATAGCAAGTCTATTTCAGTCTAGTACTCTGCGGCGGAAATACCCTGACCGTTCCATCGTGGCACACTCGGCCCCTCACCCTAGCCCTATCCAAAGGGGAGAGGGGACCGGAAAATGTTGGGCTGGTGCGATAATAGTGGGCTGATTTACGCCCTGCGGTACTAGGTGTACTAGTATTGCTTGGCGGAAGTATCTCTACTATCGGCGCGCAAGCGCCCCGCTTACGACAATCAGGACGAAATAGGTGCAGGAACCCTTGTGTAACATGCAATTTCCTTTCTGCCCTCCTGCCTCCCGCCTCCTGTGATAAGAAAATCTGACCAGTTAAAACCCCTAAACCCCGTGACATCTCTGAGTCATTAGGCTATATTTATCTTGTGTGAGGAGCGAACCAAGAAGGGTGCTGAGACGAAACACGGCCAGTCGTCAGCACCCTTTTTGCATTTAAAATTTTTTAGCCCCCCTCAAGATTGCAGGGCGCTAGCTCAAGGGTCAGAGCTTGGGGATCTGCGGATTAATAGTGTACCCAGTGGCCAGGTTTTCTCCCGAAGGGAGAAAACCCGATCGGCGGGTAGTTTATTTTCCTGCAAGTCCCTTAGCTACCCCTCCAGTTTTTGGGGTCCACTATAATTTTGGGTTGGCTCCGCTGCTCCTGCGGCGTAACGGAGCGTCGTGAAAGATTTTGGACTACGCTGAGGGATGGAGATTCCTCTCTCCGTTTCACTGCGCTCAGAATGACAGGCTTCCCTCTGTTTCTTCCGGACATTACCCAACATTTTGGGTTGGGTCCATTGCTCCGGAGGAGCAACTGAGTCGTATAGCCCTTCGGGCATGGCTCACGCTAGGGCGGCGCCTGCCCGGAGGGCATAGAATGATTGCGCGGTGGGCGGGTGACCGATATTGGGCTGGTCGTGGCGTGTTATTTAATGCCCGTCCCCAGATACAAAAGTGACCCGGAGTCCACGCCTGCCCCAAGCATCCCGTAATGCTGCTACCTTCCGGTCCTGACATGATTTGGGCGTTGAGACCGCATGGGTCCGAGTCATTTCTACGATAACACTTCATCCCCCATCTCTGGGAACTGTATCTCTGGGTCTCTGGGAACTGTTGCAACGAGAAATTGGTATCCCCCATGGCGTTCCCTCCAGAAGCCATCTTCTAGAATCAGCCTATTCCCTGTAGGCATGGCTATGCAGAGTTCCTTCCAACGCATCATTACCGGGGTTAGCATTTTTACGCTGACGGTGGTAGCGGCGGTGACGGGCTACGTGATCGCGGGGTGGACGTTGCTAGATGCCATCTACATGGTGGTGATTACCATCTTTGGCGTGGGGTATGGAGAGGTGCAGCCCCTCCAGTCTGTCCCGTTGAAAGTATTCACCATTCTCGTCATCATTGCCGGAGCGTTGTCGGTGGCCTACACGGTCGCCGGCTTTGTGCAGTTGATCACCGAGGGAGAAATTCGTCGCGCTCTTAACCTCAAACGCATGACCCAGGATATTGAACGGCTAGACAGCCACGTAATCATCTGTGGGTTTGGACGCATTGGCCAGCTCGTGGCCCGCCAACTCAAGCACCTCCATCAGCCCTTCGTGATCATTGACACGGCGGCAGACCGCATTACCTTGGCCCGAGATCGCGGTTATCTGTTCTATGAAGGCAACGCCACCGACGAGATGATTTTGCATGGGGCAGGCATTCACCGTGCCCGTGCCCTAGCTACGGTACTACCAGATGATGCCACCAACGTATTTATCACCCTCACGGCGCGGGAAATGAACCCCAAGCTGATGATTGTGGCGCGGGGAGAAGTTCCTTCCACAGAGAAGAAATTGCGGCTGGCGGGGGCCAATCAGGTGGTGCTACCCGCTAGCATTAGCGCCAGCCGCATGGCCCACTTAATTATCAACCCAGCAGCAGTGGACTTTTTGGCCCAGAGCGATGGACGGTCGGGGCTAAATGAGCTGCTGTCGGAGTTGGACATTCAGCTTACGGAGGTAGCGGTGGATGGTGCCCTAGTGGAAGGCACCATCGGCGACTTGGAACTCCGAGGAGAAGGCACGTTTATCATCGTGGCCCTGCGGCGTCTTACCGAAGAGGTCTTGGTGCATCCTCCACGGGAGACGACCTTAGCACCAGGAGATATTTTGATTTTGATGGGCCACCAAGGGGACATGCCCAATTTTGCCCAACAGGCTGTTATGCGACGACAGATGCGTTACCGGGGGGCGCGGGTGAGGTAAGGAATTTACTGAAACCCCCTAGCTCGCATCCCCCACCAGCACAAAGGCAGACCAGTTGCGCGGATCGGGAAACTGGGCCTGGGTGGCTAGCATTGCCCGTCGGAGGGCTTGGGCCTTCTGCCCCGTTGCCACCCAATCTTGATAGAACGCCTCCATGAGAGTGGCGGTGGCGGTGTCCGGTACCTGCCACAGAGAGACCACCACGGTATTAGCCCCGGCCACCAGAAAAGCCCGCGTCAGGCCGACGACCCCATCCCCTGTGATGCGACCCCGGCCCGTATCACAGGCGCTCAGCACCACCAAATCTGCCCTTAAGTCCAGGGTGGCAATTTCCGCCGCCGTCAGCCAGCCGTCGTCGGTTGCGGTGGGGGCCAAAGCCAGTACCCCCGGAGCCGACACCCGCACCACCCGTTCTCGCGCTAGGGCGACAGCGGCATCCACGCCGTTGATTTGAACATTACCATCGACGATGATCCCCCCCGGTTCAAAAAAGACCCCGCCATCGGTGGCGCGGGGGGCGTTGGCATCGACAGGTAGGCCAAACTCATTCAACCGGGAGTCGAGGTTGAGGAGGCCGTGGGTGGCTAGGTGAATGATGCCCTGGGTTGGCATCTGCTGAACCACAGCGGTTTCTGTGGCTTGATCGCGGATCAGGGGGTGGGTGTTAAGCAGCCGTGCGATCGCGGTGGCTTCCTGTTCCGCACCGGGGAGGGGAGGCAGATTGGGGGAGGGACTCTGGAGATCAGGGGGTAAACGGGGCATCTCCACCGGGTTACCCACAACGAGACTACCCTCCCCAGGCAGGGCATCATTTTCACTAATCAAGGCTAAGGTTTGCACCGAGGAAGCCAGGGCCAGGGTGTGCTCCTCCATCAGCGTGGGGCCGTTCTCCGCCTGAAGGGCGGCAAAGGGCACTAAAAATAGGGGTCCATGGGGAATAAAAGTGACCAGGGCTTCGGGATCGGCGGGCAACAACTCCGCGATCGGGGCAATCAGCATCCGGTGGAGTGACCGGAGGGGCAGGGGATTGGAGGCGGGTAGGTCATCGGTGACCCGCCGATCTGTGGGGAAAATACCCAGCCCGCGACTGTCAAGGCCCAGAGCGGTTCGGGTATTGGCCACCAGATTTTCTAGGGGAGAGGGGTCGATGGCGGTGGCGGTGGGATTGGCACGGAGGGTTTGCCAAAAGGGACTCAAGGGTAGGTTGCGGAAGGCAATCGCACCACTGGGGGAAACCACCCAAATGAATAGATGGGTTTCCACATCCACCTCGTTCCCCAGCACCCGCCGCCCATCCCCCAGAGCGGAATAGATGACTAGGGTGGTGTTCTGGCGGCGGGCCACTGCTCGGATTTGGTCTACGGTGAGGGTCGGGATACTGCCCGCGCGCCGCTGGGAGGTCAGCACCTCTGCTAAGGCCCGTGCCCGTCCCCGCTCCGCCATTTCCAGGGCCGCCTCTATGTGACCCTGGGCCACTAAAACCCGCTGCATCAAGCCATAGCTATGGGCCTGTTGGTCAAACAGGGTGACGCGATCGAAATCATCCACCTCTTCTCGCGCCCGAATCGCCTCCCAGGCCGCTAAAACCCTGGTCAGGACTCTCTCGGCGGCGTTGTAGTTCCCCGTGTGGAAATAGGCTAGGGCCAGGTTACTCAGGGCACTGTAGCTGGCCTGTCCACTGGCTTCGAGGGATTCCAGGATGGGCACTGCTGCGCCGTAACGCTCTGTCAGTAGGTAGATCCGCCCCAGGTTGTGCAGAACTTGGGGTAGCAAGATCTCATCGTCGGTAGCCTCTATCCGTAGGCGCTCTAGGGCGGTGAGATAGCCCGCTTCGGCTCTGGCATAATCCCGGTTATAAAACTGCTGCTCACTTTGCAGCGTGAGATCAAAGAGATCATCGCTGACCTGGGCCAGGGAGACAGTTGCGGTCGCCCCGAAGTCTATCGGTCCCCAGAGGCCAGTCCAGAGGGGCAGTGCAATCGCGATCACCACCACCCCAGCCCAAAACCGCCATTTCCCTAATCCCCGCACCATCCCAACGTCCTCCTTGAGTTTGATCCCTGACCCTATGGAGAAAACGCGAATACAAGCAAACCGGCCTATGCAAGCAAACCGGAGGAATTTGACGGTCTAATGACCCCGTTCCACCAGAACATATAGAAATACCTCCAGCTTACCCAAGGCATCTGCAACTTTCTGACGAGCCTCGTCCCTGGATATAGGTTCCAAGGTTACCCAGTTAACGGGATGGGTGTGTTGCCACAGATCCGCTAAAGCTTCAAAGGACTGAGGAGCATCCCAAAGCTTTAAGAGCAAGTTCACCACACTGGCATCTACTGTCACAGGTTTTAGCGCGGGCAGGCTCAGAAACTCACTAATCATGAGGGGTTTGTTCTGATTAATGGCTTCAATAGCGGCCTGCTTGAACTTGTCTGTCTTGAGTTGGGGGTGCAAAGCCACTTGTGATGTTTGCCAATCTTGCAGACTCCAGTCTGGAATTGGCAAATAGTCTGGAATATCTAAGGAGTTCGCGCACCAAAAATCCAGCAAGCGATGGACGGGATTCATTAACTCGTATAGCGTGAGTCTCGTCTCTTGCGAACTATCTGCCAACCCCATGGCTAGGTAGCTGGGCAAATTGTCGGGTTCATTAAATAGATCAGCAACATCCCACTGTCGCCAATTGGTCATGGCCACAAACTCTAGCCCTGCCCGTTTCAAGCCCTCAAATAACTCAGTTACTCGATAGCCCTTATCTCCTTGCAGGAGGTGATTGGCGAGGAGGGCTTCCATATTCTTCTCCTCTACTTCATAGGCAGGATTCCATCCATATTTCTTGATGTCAACCCACGAACCTAAGGCTTTCATGGTTTCTACCACAATGGGAATGGCCATCTCTTCCGAAAACTCTTCCATCAATCCCATGAGACCAAAGAGTTCTTGGGCTCGAAAAAAGATTTGTCGTTGGAGCAGACTGTGGAGATTAGAACGAATAATACCCTGGGGCTTGAGGACGGATTTCAAGGCTGCAAGCCCATTGGCAATGTCGTCAAAAAAGTAGAGGACTTCATCGCAGTTGATATAGTCGAATTTCATCTCTAGTTTGGCTACTTCCTCAATAGCCAATACGTGAAATTCTACTTTGTCTTTGAAGCCGTGATACTCCAGCCTCTGCTCCGCAAGCTCGATGGATTTGGGGGAAATGTCAATGCCGACAACTCGTGCGCCAGGATTTGCGGTTGCTAGAATCAGTGCTTTGTAGCCCGTGCCACAACCCGCATCTAGCAGCACTTTGCCCTCGGTGTTAATGAACTTGTGGTGATGGAGGTAGTAGGGCGTTAATAGATTATGGATAAATAGTTCGTTAGAGTTATCTGTCGGAGATTCTTCAATAGGGGTGCGGGGATAGGGGCCAAAGTCAAACTGCCGCCGCATTTTTTCAAGGAATTCGGACTGGGCATCAGTTTGCGAATCAGTTTGCGAAATATCCATGGGTTCCATAAATTAATTGAAATCTGGTCTAAACCCCACCATTTTGGGAATCGGAGTTTTGAGTCCTACCGGCAAAATCTTGCCTCTCCCTTGATGAACCAATGGTGTCTATTTGTCAAGGGTAGATTCTCTCGGCGGGCCAGGGCTGGTTGACTGACAAAAATTTTGCATTGGGTCAGGATGGCGATGAGTTTCAGCCAGCAGGGATGAGGTTTTATCCTTGGTGTTTTATCCTTGGGGTATGGATGTGAGCGGGGTGCCGCTGTCGGCTCTGGTACAGCGGGCGGATAGTTGCGGTGGCCTCTTTGGGCCGGTTCCTGACCATCGTAGAGCCCCAACCCCCTGCAAATAAGCCCGTGAAATTTAAGGATGGAACCATGGTTAAAGTTGTGAGTCGTCAATCTTTGGGGGTTCAGCCCGTCTACGACATTGGGGTAGCGACGGATCACAACTTCCTGCTAGCGGATGGGTTGGTGGCCTCCAACTGCTTCAACAAGTCCCACTCTACTGCCTATGGGTTTGTCACATTCCAGACGGCCTACCTGAAGGCCCACTACCCGGTGGAGTACATGGCGGCGCTGCTGACCGCCAACAGCGGCGACCAGGACAAGGTTCAGAGCTACATTGCCAACTGTATCGCCATGGGCATTGATGTCTTGCCGCCAAATGTGAATAAGTCTCAGGTGGACTTTACGCCTGAGGGGAAGTGCATTTTGTTTGGCCTATCGGCGGTGCGAAATGTGGGCCAGGGGGCAATCGAGTGTATTCTTGCGGAACGAGAGGCAGAGGGGGGGCCGTTCAAGTCTTTGGCGGATTTGTGCGATCGCGTTGATCTCCATGCTGTCAATCGCCGCGCTCTGGAGGCGCTGATCCTCTGCGGAGCCCTGGATACCCTAGAGTCCAACCGCAATCAGCTCATGCAGGATCTAGATCTGGTTCTGGATTGGGCTCAGGGGCGGGCCAAGGATCGGGCGGTGGGGCAGGGCAATCTGCTGGATATGCTGGGGGGGTTCGGGAGCGATGACTCAGCCCCCAGTGGTGGCTTTGAGAGTGCCCCCAAGGCTCCCTCGGTGGCGGATTTTGACCCCCAGGAAAAGCTCAAGCAGGAGAAGGAATTGCTGGGCTTCTATATTTCCGACCATCCGCTCAAGTCGGTGCAAAAGTCCGCCCGCATTCTGGCCCCCATCAGCTTGGGAGACTTGGGCAGTCAGCCGGATAATGTCACCCTAAGTGCGATCGCAATGCTGGCCCAGGTGAAGCCGGTGGTCACGAAAAAGGGCGATCGCATGGCCATTGTGGTGCTGGAGGATTTGACCGGCAGTGTCGAGGGGGTGGTGTTTCCCCGGTCCTATGAGCGCATTGGGCAGTACATCCAGACGGATGCGCGGCTGATGGTGTGGGGCAAATGCGATCGCCGTGATGATCAAGTGCAATTCATTGTGGATGATGCGGAACCGATTGAGGCAGTGCGCATGGTGATGGTGGAACTAGATCCCCGTGTGGCCTCGGATATTGAACAGCAGCACCGCCTCCGCAATGTCATTCGCACCAGTCAAGGGGACAACCCGGCCCAGGCGCGGGTACCAGTTGTCGTGGTGATTGGGGCTAAGCATCAGCGGCAGATCGTGCGTCTGGGAGCCCAGTTCCGGGTAAAGGATCCCGATGCGGCAGTGGCAGCCTTGGCGCAGGCGAAGTTCAAGGCCACTGCTACCCCGTTGATTCCGGCCTAAGGAGATGAGCTTAATTATTTGGCTTAATTATTTGTAAGGTGCGTATAGCCTGCGGCATGGCTGCGCTAAAGCGGCAGCGCCACGCATCAAAGCCCTGGAGAATTGTCCCCAACCGCCCGGCATAAAAATGACCGGGCTAATCCCCTGCGTCATATTTCTGCCCCCCAGCCCTAGGGTTCAGGCCCAACCCTCAATCCTCCAGTCGTTCTCCCCGGTGAAAGCGAGCCCAAGCCTGCTCCACAAAGGTTTGAAACTCAGCCCGAAACCGCTCAATGGCAAAGCGCTCCGCATTTTGCCGGATTTGCATCGGGTCGAATCCCTCTTGTTTAACCTCAAAATCCTGAACGGCTGTCCCCAAAGCCGCCACCGTTTGCTCCGGGAAAAACACCCCCGTTTTCCCCGCTACCACCGTCTCCAAGGATCCCCCTCGGCCATAGGCAATCACTGGGGTTCCCGCCGCCTGGGCCTCTACGGGCAAGATGCCAAAGTCTTCTTCAGCGGCAAAAATAAATGCCTTGGCCCGTTGTAGATGATCCTTGAGCACCGGAAAGGGTTGATACCCCAGAAGCGTGACATTGGGCGGACAGATGCCCTGAAGCCGCTTCATCTCTGGGCCATCCCCAATCACCACTAAGCGCTTGTCCGGTAGGTGGGCAAAGGCCGCCACAATCAGATCCATCCGCTTATAGGGCACTAACCGAGAAGCGGCTAAATAAAAGTCCTGCTTTGCCGTCACCACCTCGAAGGCATTCACGTCTACCGGCGGATAAATCACCGTCGCCCGCCGCCGATAGACCTTCCAAATCCGGCGGGCAATAAACTCCGAGATGGCAATGAAGTGATCCACGCCGTTGGCGGTGCGGTAGTCCCACTGGCGCAGTTGATGCAGCATCCACCGCACCAGCCAGCCTTTCATCCCCCGCCCTGCCCCCGACTCCCGCAGGTACTGGTGCTGCAAGTCCCAGGCATAGCGAATGGGGGAGTAGCACATACAAATATGCAACTGGTTCGGCCCCGTAATCACCCCTTTGGTGACGGCATGGTTACTGGAAATCACCAGGTCATAGGCCGACATATCGAACTGCTCGATCGCCAAGGGCATCAGCGGCAGGTATTGGCGAAACTTGCTGCGAGCAAAGGGCAACCGTTGAATCAAGGAGGTCTGTACCGCCTTGTGCTGGATAAACCCTCGCTGCTCCGGTTCCAAGAAGTCTACCAAGCTATAGAGATCCGCCTGGGGATACACCGCCAGCATCTGCTCCACCACGCGCTCGGAGCCTGCATAGCTAGCGAACCATTCATGTGCGATCGCGATTGCCTGAGGAATTCTAGCCAAAATTAAGATTTACGGTCTCACGTTTTGATCCAGGGGCGTGCCTTCCCTAAAAAGCTGGCTATTGCGGGTGGGTAGCCCCGTTAGTTGGGCATTGGAGCTGGCCCCCTCATAAGTGCCAAAGCGCAGTCGGTCAGGAAGCTGACTGCCAACCTCTGCCTTGAACGTGGCGCGATCCTCTGCCCAAGAGACTAAATACTCAATCTCGAAGCCTGCGGATTGAAAGGACTCGATCACTGCCTGAAGATTAGGGGCAAACCAGTTGCTTTGATCTTTAGGATGCAGTTCGTATTCTCGATACTGCCGCCATAGGGGGGTTGATTTGAAAAGGGCATTCAGGTGCAGCAATCGACTCAGGATGGATAAGGGTTTGCGGAGTAACAAGCGATCGCTCAGGACATGGGTCTCAATGAAAATCGAGCCTTTACTCACCGTGCGTAGGCGGTCAATGGCAAGTAGCGGATACCGTAGGTGATACAGCACCCCGAAGAATAAAATCACGTCAAAAAGACCGATGTCTTCTGGGGAGAGGGTATACACCGAACCTTGGACATAGGTGACTTTTGAATGCAGCAGCGCCTTCAATCGATCAAAGCCAGATTCCTGAGGATTTTCTAGGCTATAGGCTACCACTTCACGGGCACCCCGGCGTTCGCACTCAAAACTAAAGCACCCATTCCATGCCCCTACATCCAGAACCCTCATCCCAGACAGATCCTCAGGAAGCTGCGCGTAGGTACATAACTTATTCACAGGGTTCAAACCGGGGGTAAATATCCCTTGGAATACTTCCCATTTTTGGTGCCAGTGAACGCCAGCGAAGAAATCTTGGGCAGAGAAGGTCTGTGGAGGGGGTTCTAAGACAGTTTTGCCGAGGTTGCTATTCATCAATCTATTGTTGTCGGAGTAAATTTATGACGTCTGACGGGTATCCTACGGCGGCAGTATAGCGAGAATCACTAGGAGATTGCAGGCTTCACTATTCACAATTTAGTCTTACATATGTTGATATAGCACCTCCATAGTCAACCTTGCCGTCTTTTCCCAAGAAAACTGCGCTGCCCGTTTCAACCCTTTGTAACGCAATTCTTTTCGGAGTTGACTATTGGTAGCAATCGCCTTCATCGCATCTGCGATTTCAGCAACATTGTAGGGATCCACCAAAATGGCTGCATCTCCAGCTACTTCCGGCAAGGAAGATATATTGGATGTTATAACGGGTGTACCACAGGCCATTGCTTCTAAAACGGGTAATCCGAACCCCTCCCAAAGACTAGGTAGCACCAAAGCCAGCGATTGATTTAGGACGACAGGTAAATCTTGGTAAGAAATATAATCAAAGAAAAGAACCGCATCGGTGAGCCCCAAATCCTGAATATATGCCTTCAATTCGGGTAGGTAGGGAGACTGTAACGAGCCCACTAAGTGAAGCTTGTAATTTTTATATAAATTAGACTCAAAAAAAGCGGCAATTATTCTTTTCAAGTTCTTATGGAGATCAAACCTGCCAAGATAAACAAAATAATCTTGAGTAGGCAGGTCTAAGAATCTAAAGTTGTCAGCATCATAGGATAGGGGGATAACAGTCACTTTCGACAAGGAAATGTCATAAAACGATCTTAAATCTTGAGCGGTCGCCTCTGAATCTGCCAAGATATGTTCAGCATAATTCAATACTGTAGGCACATAATGCTTGAAGTAAGTTTTTAATGGGGAAAAATGCTTTGCAGAAAATCGTAGGGGAATAATGTCGTGCACTGTAATAACATGTCGTACATCGGTATAAATAGGTGCTTCTGGAACAGGGGAAAAAAGTAAAGTCGAGGAAAGTTTTTTGAATATTTTAGGCAATATAAATTGCAACCAAAGCAGTCGCTTTAGATGACCGATCTTGCCGAAGTCCGTATTTAAACCATTTGGAATTTGTATCCACTGAGACGGTACCTTGATGAAATCTGGTTTTTGATGACTCAAAAAAGTGGTTGCTTTACTTGTACAAATTACCTTGGAAAGATTGAATGAATAATTCGATAGTCCTGTTGGCTTACTTGATAATACAGAGAGATTAACCAGTAGAGAATTTTGCTTCATAAGAGAATTTACAGGCATCAATGGGTAAGGACTCTATGCATAGATAATAAGTACCATTGATGTTGTGACATAACCATCAAGACTTAATTTAATATGTTGTTTCCCTGACTGGTAGTAGGGCTCAGTGTCATAGAGTCTGTCGTGCAAGTCTCCTCCAGCCCAAAAATCAAGCTTTTCAAGACATAGACCAGACTTTCTCAAGAGCAGATCTAAGTTCTCGATATCCTGGCGACGATAAATGACACTAGGGCCACATTCTATTGTGCTGGAATTAGAAGTGATATTGTACTCAGTCGTATGAACACAAATTCCTCCAGGCTTGAGAAGACTACAGGCTTTAAATATAAAGCCGAATCCTTCCATTAGGTTGCCCAAGTGCTCTAAGGCGCACGAACTCCATATAAAATCAAATTTTCCGTCAATATCACGGGGGAACCTCATATCCATAAACTGGAAGTCTACCCTATCTTCAAAAGTGGCTTTTGGGACAATATGCTGAAAATAAAGCTTTTCCAGAGAATTCGCATGTTGATTAGTCGCAGCCCAGGCTTTTGAGCGTCGGTCTCGGACATCTAAATCAGTTGCCAATACCGAAGCACCATACTTAGCAAACAAAGCGGGTAAAGGTTCTGTACCCACTGCAAATCCAAGCCCTCGTTTATTAGGGTCTAGCATTCCCCGTTCAGCAAGCGCTTGAGCGATCGCGCACCACTCCCATGCTTTACGGTGAAACTTAGCTCCTAGAGTCAGTTCATCACAGCCATAAAGACCCATTTCCTCAGACCACCGCTGAAACCAAGGGGTCTGAAAGTGTTCGTGACGACAAACCATTGAGTCAATATGGTGTTCTTCTGAGACGCTGATTGGAGAAGAGAAGGATAGAACATCACTGTCTTTGACGCGATCAAAGGAGTATTTTTTTGTGAGGCGACTAATATATTGATCAACAGCAGATAAATTTCTAGGATTTCCCACCGTTAAGCGAAGAGAAATAAGTCTACCTATATAAAGCCCTTTCTTGATAAGCTTCTTAACACTAATCAAGCTATTCATTCGAATAATATACCCTTTCATCAAGCATAGCGTTTACCATCCGATCTCTTTTAAGATGGGTTCTGCTCTTTTAAACCAGGTTTGCTTTGGGAGGAGCAACCAAAAAACTGATTTCAACAGAATCTCTGGTATTCCCATAATATTACGGTGAATCGCAATGGATAAGGAATTGAAAATCAGATAAATGATTAGTTTTCGCAGATCTTTATCATTGTACTTATCCAGATTGTTTTCACGCTCTGATTTTACCAGTGCATAGGAAGCAATCCATGTTGTGGGCACATAATGTATTTTCTCAAAAAGCATGGCGTTAACTTCTTTATGGGCATCTAACCTTCCCCCCAAACTTTTATTGCTGCTATACATACGAGCACCGGCAAGCACGGTGTCAACATAGAAAAAGTTGTTATTACACCCATATCTTAGCCAGAGTTCATAGTCCATGCAGTAATTCAAGTTAACATTTAAAGCACCCAAATTTCTGACAATACTGCGCCTAAAGAAAACTGCTGGCTGGCAAATATAACATGCTTTCTTTAGGCGTTGATAGTCCCACTCTTCCACAGGATACTTTGCCAAAAAACTCCCAAACTCATCTATCCAATTTGCATCGCCATAAACAACCTCAATATCTGGATTGCCCTCAAATATTTTTCGCACTATCGAAAATGAGTCTGAATAATAAATATCATCGGAATTTATCCAGGCGATGATATCTCCATCAGTCATCTCAATGCCCTTATTTACAGCATCTGACTGTCCACCATCAGGCTCAGAAAGCCATCTCAGCTTTCCTTCATATGCTTTAAGAATATCAATAGTTTGGTCTGTACTGCCACCATCGCAAACGATATATTCTATATCTGTCGGTTCAATATCTTTCTGCGTAAGTACACTTTGAATAGTTTCTTCAATAAAATGCCCCTGTTGATACGACGGAGTAATAACACTAAAGCTCAACTTCATATTCGATTTCTCTAAATTTTTGATTGGAACATAGTAAGTAGAGTAGCAGAGCAAAGACAGATATCCCCAGTTTAGGGAATGAGTTGGCTCTGACCCAGGCTATGCTGCTTTGGCTGAAGTCAATGGCCGGGGTAAAATAGCCTTGAACTGGTTGCCAGGAACATCGTTGATCAGTTGGGTCTGGGGGCAGCGGTGCAGGACTCTAGGAATGCCCCTACCGAGGCCACGATAGAGGAGCAGCCGCACCGCATGGTAGGTGAGCATGGGGTTGCGCATATTGGAGAGGCCGTAGGCGAATTGATAACGGCTGTCTTCGCCTGTAAGCCTTCAGGGGGTCACGGCGCGATTAGGGTTTCAGGCTGATGAGTGGCCAAAGGCAGCAATGAAGGTGGCGCTTGACCAAAGCGAGCCGACCAATAGGCTTGAGTGAGAAAGTCCAGCACATCTCGCTGCTGCATCGTCAGAGAAGAAACCGTCGTCAGCATCCGGGCGACAAACTCACTGCCGGCCTGAGACTCCGCCCCAAAGCTGATGCGCTTCCAAATCACCCCAGCTCGCAAAGAACGCTCAGCCGTATTATTGGTGGGCTCCACCCCCAGCACCGTGACAAACGTCCACAGAGCCGGTTCCACCAACAGCAGTTGTCGGCAAGTGCGTACCGTCTTGGCCAAAGGCGTCTTCTCCTTTGGGCCAATGTCATAGTTCGCTCCCTCCTCAAGCACCGCTTTTACAGCAGCCCGAATCGGCTGGACTAACTCAGCAAAGCCAGTCCGGGAAAGGGTGCCATCCCGCACTTGGTACCACAACTCAAACAACGCTTTTTGTTGAGCCAGTAAGCCTTTTCCAATCTCTTGGCAGACCCCCTGACGCTCGGCAATCCGAGTAAAGTCTCGTTTGAGATGAGCCCAACACACCTGGCGTTGGCTAATATCAATCCACCCATAGCCGCTGTAGCGGTCTGAGACCACAATGCCGTCATAGGCTGGGCCAATCAGTGCTTGGGCGGCGGCTTGAGACCGGCTCAACAGAATGCTGAACACACTCACCATCGGCGTCACCAGCACCCACAGCCAACCCTGTCGCTGGGCCTGATTCTGGCCATCGCTGTTCCCCTGGCGAAAGCTAGTCTCATCACTGTGAATCACCGCTTCCCCCTGCACGTAGCCTTGCGCCTCAGCTACTGGCTGCCCCAGTGCCGCACTGGCTTCTCGGCGTAGCCGGTTGATGCTGCCGCCAGAAATCTCGATCTCAAACAGCGCTGCTAGACAGGTCTTCACCTGCTGATGGCTTTGGCGATAAGCGCCACTCAGTAAGGCCACTACTGCACTCAACCGCTCACCATAACCGCCTTGATGCACCTCTGCTGGTAATTTGCTACGGGTGGTTTTACCGCAGTGCTCACAATCTAAGGCGTGCAGGCGATGCTCGATGACGATGGGCTCAATTGGCGGTAGTTCGACAATCTGGTGCCGATAGGGCGCTGGGTCGTTTCCTGATAGCGGCTCTCCACAATGCCCACAGGTCTTGGGGCGATGCTCGAACACCTGTTTGCAGGCTTCTAGGGGATACAGCTTGCGGGAATATCCTTTGTGTCCCGGTTGGCCTCCGCGCTTCCGCTTCCCTTTGCCTTTGCCCTCCGGGTCTGGCTTAGGGGGGCCGAATCCATCCTTTGAAGGCGGCAACGATGAGTTTTGCGAATTCTGGTTGAGTTGCTCTTCGAGGTGGCTCACCCGCTCTTCTAAGCGACTGATGGTCTCAATGAGAGCGCACACCAGAGCTTTTTTTACGCTAGCCGGGGTGGCATCCCAATCTGACACAGAAATGGAGATGCCGCCGATGTCTATGGTGGGCTCGTTGCCTTCACTCATGAGCCTACCTTAACCCCTATCGAGACCCTGGAACCCTTAATTCTTCGTGAACCCCTGAAGGCTTACCTTCGCCTCGGGCCAGAATTCCTAGTAGCTCGGTGGCATCCATGGTGGGGGTAACAATGTTCTTGAAATCAGAACTGCCAGTTTAGGGTTCTCGAAATCAACCATAAGGCAATTAGTTGAGGAGTCCTTAGATGCGAGTCTCAACAATGTCAAAAATAGACTGATCACCTAAGAATTTCGATAAATTAGGAGGAGAACATTGAGGCTTTTCCGTGGGGTTTTTATCTTTTAGAATGTCTCTAAGAATGTCAGCAGCATAGGAAGTTTCCCTAGGCAGACGAATTAAATTAATGGATTCTGCAAGCTCTCCCTCAAATCCATGCATGGTGGTCACTGTTGCAACTCTAGAAGCATAAAACACTGATTTCAGTAATGCCCCCTCAATAGGGGCTGACCACAAACTCGGATTGATCACTAAGCGAGCTTGGATGACAGCCTCTCTCAACCCACTTTCCCATCTACAAGCCCTAAAGGTGATATTCTCACATTCAATCGTTCTGCCGATAGCAAGCTCACAAGCTTCCTTACTTTCCGGGATAAAAAAGGATAACTCCTTTAGATTTTTCGCTAGATCAATAACATAGGCAATCCCTTTAGCTAAATGGGCTGCTCCATGATAGACAATATCATAGCAGCCTATATTTAAGTCTGAATTTGAATCTGAGTGGGAAAGATTAACGACAGAGTTCGTATTTTCTGTCAAAATTTCACCGGTATCTAGACCTGCGACAACACAATCAATATTCTCATCAAAATGCTTCTCTAGCAGTACTTTTTGATTCTTATTTTGAGCCAAAAATGTAATTTTACTGGAAAGTTTCATAAGAGTCTTTAAGGCTGATATATTTTTGCTTTTAGCATAAAGCACTGGATATGGTTGACAGCCCTGCAATACTTTTTCTGGATTTCCTAGGCATCTCAAACACTCCGCTCCATTATCAGGATGAATATTATAGGATCGGATGCAGAAAAAGCTGTTATCCATTACGTATAGATACAATTTATTGCTTTTGGCAAGAAGAAATAATTTAGAAAATCCAAAAGTTTGAGGATGGAGAAATAGGACTAGAGATTTCCGGATCAATAGTAATTTCAAATTAAAAAATAATTTCCCAAAACTTCGGTCTATAATTTCCCGAAAAGCACCAGGGTAATGTCGTTCCCGAAACATTTTCTTGATTGGCTTCAGAAGAGGTGGCGTGATAATCACATAGCCTCTTGCCTTCGCCTCTGGAACCATATTTTTCATTAATCTCCCTACTCCACTATCAGAAATAGGAACCCCACTTACTAGATATTTTTTCATGTCAACTACTTCAACTGGCACTTCAACTGGAAGTCAGCCAGAAATATAATCTTTTCAATTAGTCTCTTGGAATTTTTGGAACATACCGCATGACTTCATGGGAGCGATATGGAATTTTTCCTAAGAGGAGTTGTCCCGTTGCTTGCCAGTGTTGCCACCAGAACTCAGAAAACTCACGTACTGTTTGAGGTTTTCCCGTACCTAGATTCTTTACCATCGGATTTCCTGCCTGAATATTAGACATCTCACAGGCGTGTAAAAACTGCTGAGCCACCTGCTCTACGGGCATGAAGTCTCTGATCTGTTCTCCGGCAGTCATGGGGAAATCTGCTCCTGCCAAGGCAGCTTTGCGCAGGGATGGCCAGAGCCTAAACTCAGCTTCTCCCTGTCCATAGACGTGAAAAGGTCTGAGTAAGACGACTTCCCATTCCATTTGAACAGCGAGCCCCATTGCAGCTAAACTAGCTGATGCTTTTGACGCACCATAGGCATTGGTGGGCTGTAACGGAGCAGTCGTCGGAATAAACTCATATTGTTCGCCACTATAGCCATACTCAGAGCAAGACCCACAAACAACCAACCGTTTGACGCCAGCTTGCTTAGCCTGTAGCCAAAGATCTAAGGACTGACTGACATTCACAGAAAATAAGCTGTGCCAATCATTGAAGTTTGGATTTACACCCGCTGCGGCTAAATGGACTAAGACATCGCAGTGCTCTAGCGCTTTAGACCAATCCTCCGTAAGGGTACCTTCTAGCCAAGTTGGTTGGAAAGTTAATGGTAGACGGGGTTGGCTTTGGGCTCGCTTCAAGGCTAGAACCTCATGTCCCGCCTGTACTGCAAGCATCAGAAAATGAGAGCCAATGAATCCAGTCCCTCCAGTCACAAACAACTTCATTGGTTCTGATAGGTATCAATTTGCTTCAGAGTAAATGCGTACATATCTTTATGGGCAAGCCAAGCTTGGTGCCACTCCACAGTTGCCTTAAGAGCCCGATCTAATGACCAGCACATTCGCCAGCCCAGTTCTAGGCGAGCACGACTTGCGTCGAGTTGAAGTAAACCAGCTTCATGGGGGTTATTGCCTGAGGCTAAAAATTCAATTTGCTCTAACCATCCCCCACAAGTAGCGATTCGTTCAACTACATTGCTTACGCTTGCATGTTCGTCTATGGTGGGACCAAAATTCCAGGCACGGGCATAGTTGTTCCCATCAGACCCAAGCAGTTTTTCAGCCAATAGCAGGTAGCCTGAGAGGGACTCAAGCACATGTTGCCAAGGACGAACAGCTTGGGGATAGCGAATTTTTAGAGGTTTTCCTTGCTCAAAGGAACGTAAACAGTCTGGAATCAACCGATCTTGTGCCCAGTCACCGCCACCAATCACATTGCCTGCCCGAGCTGTGGCAATATTAGGGAAATGTTGGAGGGGAGAACTAAAAAAACTAGCTCTATAGCTAGCAACAACGAGTTCTGCCGCTGCCTTACTGGCGGAATAGGGATCATAGCCACCTAAAGCATCGATCTCTCGATAGGGATAGATCCATTCCCGATTATCATAAACTTTATCCGTAGTGACAATTACGACTGCTTTCACTGATGGCACATCACGAATAGCTTCTAGCAGGTTTGCGGTGCCGATGACGTTAGTAGAAAATGTCTCTAGTGGCTCAGCATATCCTATTCGTACTAATGGCTGTGCAGCCAAATGAAAGATAACGCTGGGCTGAGCTACATGTAAGGCTTGTTTGAGTGTGCCAAGCTCTAAAATATTGGCTCTAATATCTGAGGCTAATCCATCTGCAACACGGGCTGACTCAAACAGGTTAGGGGTTGTTGGAGAATCTAGAGCATACCCATGGACTCTAGCGCCTAATCTCGATAACCATAATGAAAGCCATGAGCCCTTAAAGCCTGTATGGCCCGTGACCAAAACTGATGTATTTTGCCAATGGGAGGGTTGAATCACCATAGTTTCCAAGGAGCACGGTTATCTCTCCACAGAGTTTCTAGGTGATTTTTGTCCCGGAGCGTGTCCATGGGTTGCCAGAAGCCATAATGCTTAAAGGCCATCAATTCTCCTTTTAAGGCGAGCTGAGTCAGGGGTTCTTGTTCCCAACTGCATGTGTCACCCTCAATTAGATTGAGGCAGTTTGATGACAGGACAAAGAAACCCCCGTTAATTAGGCCCCCATCTCCTGGGGGCTTTTCTGTGAAACCTGTAACTCTAGATTCGCTGAGCTGCAACGCCCCGTAGCGACCGGGCGGTTGGACAGCAGTCACCGTAGCCCAGCGACCGTGTTGGTAATGGAATTCTAATAACGCACCAATATCAATATCTGCTACACCATCACCGTAGGTAAAGCAAAAGGTTTCCCCTGCTTGAATATAGGGGGCTACTCGTCTTAGTCTTCCCCCGGTGAGCGTGTGCTCACCAGTATCAACTAATGTGACTTTCCAAGGTTCGGTTTTGTGTTGATGGATTTCGACGGAGTGATTTACCATGTCGAAGGTGACATCAGAGGTATGCAAAGAATAGTTGGCAAAATATTCTTTAATTAAATAACCTTTATAGCCACAACAAATAATAAATTCGTTTATGCCATAGGCGGAGTAAATTTTCATGATGTGCCATAGAATTGGCTTGCCGCCAATTTCCACCATGGGCTTTGGTCGAAGGTGAGTTTCTTCAGACAAGCGAGTTCCTAACCCGCCAGCAAGAATAATTGCTTTCATCTAATTACTTTCATGCATGTCATTTTTCGGCTTCTATATACATAGAGCCTTCTCCCTTCCGGGGACGATCATCCACTGTCATATCAAGGGGAACTAATGGAAAGTTGTCGATTTCAGTTTTGTCAAAGGACAGCCGTTTGATGTTATGAAATCCAGCCCGTTCAAGTTCTTGACTGAGGGTGTAAAAATCCCACATCCAAGCATGTCTTTCTCCGACAGAGGCATAGCTTACATTTTGCTCGCGGAATGCTTTTGGCAGAAGAGCTGTGGCCAACTTAATACGATAGTGGCTAAACTTTCTCTTGAGTCGAGCAGTTAAATAATTTGGGCTTGTAACAGCTCTCATCAATTTAGAGGCAGCTAACTTTTGAAAAAATGTTCCTTCTCTAGAACTAGATTCACTATAAAGGTTGCTAGCAACTAGACTTAAATCTTCTCCGCAACGAAGTTTGACATACTCAATCATTTTTGACTGCTCATCGGAGTGCTTTTTCAGATAATCAAGGTAATCACCAAGGAGCCCACCAGGATATAGCCGAACACATTGGTCGATCATTTCAATCATCGTAAAATTAGCTTTGTCGTTTTCCCCTTGGTCACGACATTTTAGATACTCTCGGCATAAATTTTCCCAATCAGGTAAAACCAACCTGATTTTCCCGCCAGCTATCAACACTCGATGACAATCTTGAAGGAAAGATAGAGTTTTGGAACGTGAAATATGTTCCAGAAAATGCGATGAATAAACAACACTGATCGAATCATTGTCAAGGGGCAATCCTTTCAGGAGATCGACCTTTTGTACGGAAGAACAAGAAGAATTGTAATCGAAATTAATCCAAGCATCTGAAGCAATAAAAGTATTACCGCAAGCTATATTTATGTTTGTCATGCCCATGATATTTATGTTTAAGGCTCATGTCTTATGGCATTATTCACTCATGCCCAAAATAGAGTCATGCCCAAAATAGAGGCATCTGTATTGATACCTCTGTCACTGATATTGCAGATCAAATGGCTATTTCAAATGGCTATTGGAGATTAAATTGCTTTCCTGGGATCGCGCTGGTAGACGAGGTGTACAAATCTTGAACCCCAAGGCACCATAAAATTTTCAGAAAAGAGAAATCATTTTTAGATTCACTTTTTAGCCTGATTCCAAGAGAGTTAATTTAATTATTTACGAGAGGTTTTTAGTCGCTTTTTGAAAATCAATTAAATTAATTCTCCACTTTAATCCAGCTTTTGACAACACTCTTTGCTTTATAGATAGATTTCTTGGCATAGTAATTAAACTCGTTTAGAAGTTTTTCGGGAAGGTTCCATCCAAGAAAATGACGCAGTTCGCATGGAGAAACTCGGTTGCGAAATCCAATTTGCTCTAATCCCCAATCTATATGTTGTCTTGCCTTTTTGGGCTCATCAAATAAGAACGAATAGGGAGAAGACTTGGGATTCATTTCTATTGCTGCTATATCAGCTAGTGGCTTTCGCAAAACAGCTCGTTCACCTTGGAAAAATGGATCATTAGAGTTTTGGTACTCTCTACCAATAGGTTGAACAAGAGAAATCTTGGCTCCAGAGGAAGCAGCATAAACAAGATGAGATCCCATGACATCACTCAAGATAGTCTCAAATTGAGACATCAAAGCATGTATACGAACAAGAGCATTTTCGTCATTTATTGCAGCACCTCTAATGACCTGAAAGCCAAAATCTTCCCATATTTTTGCGTATCCTAAATCAATATCATCTTGATGCATACAGATGCAGACAAAGTCGAATATACTTTTTTGTTCTAAAACATAATTTATGAACAGTTTATACTTTTCATTGAATTCAATGGGCACAAATCTTGATGTATGACAAGGCATCACTAAAAGGCTATTTTTGATTTTTGAATATTGTCGAGATGAAACATAACAAAAGGGTAATCCTATCGCTTTTGCGTGATACCCTTCTCTAATTAAATATTCTTCTTCATCTTTTCTGGCCACCAAAATTAGAGCTTTTTTATTGGAAATAAATTCAGCAGCTACTAAGTTTGGCTCTAACTGTCTACTTTTCTGAACCCACCCATGTTGCCAATGCCTATAAAGTATTCGGGGAGGATTTTTGAATTCACAATATGTTGAAGCAATCGCAGGGGCTCCATAAAATTCAGTGATTGAAGCTGGAGCATAAGTTTTTATTCTGGGTAAATCCAAAATATGAGAGCTACTCATCTGTTCTGGTTATAAGGGGCGAAATTGATTGCATAAAAATTGCATGAAATCAGTCAAATTGGTTGGTCGTAGGCAATAGTTGTTTTTTGAATCTTTAAATTCGGATTTTTTCAGATAATTGCAGAGAAAAAATCAGGAGGATTAATAAGATTGAAGCCAAAGCTCTGTGTTTAGAAGCTGCCATAGAAACATCATATGATTTTCACGGGGTTGGGCTAAGGAGACAATTTCGCGATGTTCACGAACTAGATTTAGGACTTGATCTACTTTATAAATTCCCCGATCGCGAAATTCTTGTGAATGAACCATATCGAGTAATTGCTCAAGTGCTTGGTTAGAGAACCAGAGGTGGGCTGGTGCATTCCAACCCGTTTTCTTGATGCGGGTACGGGTTTCTTCTGGGAGGATGCCCTGCATGGCGTGACGAAGCAGTTGCTTGGTCACGCCGTCTCGAATTTTCATGCTGCCCGGAACTCGGAACATGAATTCAATCAGACGGTGGTCAAAGAAGGGATCGGCATGGTTAAGGCCAAAGGCCATACAGTTACGATCCTCTGCTCGCAAGCAGCAGGGGGCTGTTTCCCGAAAGATATCTTGGTAAGTACGGTTACGTAACCAGGATCGAAAGGGGTGATCGTGTTGGGGAACGAAGGTACTGAGATCGTAGAAGTCTGGGGAGATAGCTTTGTAGTATCGGGACATCCGATCGCGATCAGGCAGGATAACCCCTGGCTGGCTGGGATGAGTGGTACGAGCGATGGCTTGCTCAGCGACCTGTCGATCCTTGCGATAGATGGGGTGATCGTGGTGAGTAGCCCAAGCAGCAATTTCATGCTCTAGTTGGGCTTCCTGACCTTGGGCACGCAAATCAGCAAAGTGAAAAATAAAGTATTCGTACTCTCCAGCGTTTAGCTCATCACCCCCTAATCCTCCAAATAGACTTGAAAAGCCCATTTCCTGAACCGTCTCACAGAGAAGGAAGTGGGATAACCAGGTAGCTGTCGCCACTGGCTCATCGTGGGCCGCTACCATGCGGGAGACGGTATCGAATAGGTCAAATTTTTCGATTAAGATGGGGTGCCATTGAGCAACCTTTTGGGGCAGAAAGCCTTGAATGTCATCGCTCTCGTCATAGGTCTTGTCACTGTAGACCGTTGAAAATGCCTGTTGCTTTTCACCGGAGGTGGCAACGGCACAGGAAAGCACTGACGAACTATCCAGTCCCCCAGATAGGGTAAACCCGGCTTGGGGTAAGACTGATGTGCGACGCGCCACTGCATCTAACAGTAGCTCTCGATAGGCGGCAGCTAATTCTGGTTCACCTTGTTGCCAATCTGGCAGATCGGCAAGTTGCCAGTAGGGCTCAATATGAGATTCTCCCCCTCGAAGTCGTAGGATATGGGCCGCAGGCAATTGGTAAACGGCAGCGTAGGGGGATTCTTCAGGGTGATTATCGATGTAGCGGTAATGGGAGCCAGCAAAGACCGCAATAAATCGCCGATTCAATTCAGGCGAAACGCCCGGTAGGCTTAAAAGGGCACGGGGTCGAGAACAAAACCCTAAGCCCTGCTGAGTCTTGACATAGTAAAGGGGGCGGTGACCTACCCGATCGCGCCCCAGCCAGAGGGTATCGGTATCTATATCAAATAGGGCGATCGCAAAATCCCCATTAATCCGCTGTAAGGCTCCGGCAAAACCATGACGCTGATAAAGGGCAATCACTTGCGCTGCGGCATTGGCAGCATTGAGATGATCCGAAAGCCCAAACTCATCAACGTTATAGAAGTTGCCATCGACAACGGCGATCGCCCGCTCTGTAATAGCTAGATTAGGAGTCCCTAACCCTGTCCAGGCCATACTAGCCACCGCTAGGGTGTCCGCTTTGGTTCTCCAGCCCGCCAGAGCAACCTGGGCAAGCAATGACTCTGCTTGGGCTTGATGGGCAGGTGCAGTTAAGACTCCGGCAATACGTGACATTTAACCCTCTGATGATGGACGAACAGCAACGAGAAACCGCCAGTAATGGGGATATCCGATCACCATCTCCGGCTGATCTCCGGCTCGCTCGTCTTGCACTGAACTCACCTCAAACCCATAGGAAGCGATAAACTGCATTACTTCCTGAAGAGGATAGGTATTGACATGAACCTTCAACGCAACCTCTTCATCCAAAAACTGATCGCGAACATAGGCGTAAGTCCCAGTTTCCCCCAGAGACTCACGTAAAATCACTGTTTTCTGTGCCGTGTTGAGAAGGCGTTCTAGGGGGCGATGGTAATTATCGATATTGCTGAGGACATTAATACAAACAATGTGATCAACGGTGCCGCCGAGGTCTTCAATGCGGAGGGTTTGTAGACGATCCGGCGGTAGACCAAAAGCAGGTAGGTAGCGCTTGCCGATATCCACCAGACAAGCAGTGGCATCAATCCCTAGATAGTGAACTGGGATGGCGCGTCGATGCAAAGCATGGAAAAAATAACCACTACCACACCCGACATCTAAGACTGTATCGCCTGGTGAGATATGGGGCCGCAGTAGCTCAACAGCCTGACCATGGCAGGTCATTTCCTCGGCTTCTAAACGGCAGCGGCGCGTGTAGAGATCTCGCACGATGGTACTGTGCTGCCAAATGTTGTAGCTCGGCCAGCCGTTACCGTGGATCACGGACGTTTTCCCACCACGATAAAGGCAGAGGCCATGAAATGGCCCCGCCAGTCCGTTGGGTTTTCCATGGCTATACTCTCCCGCCGAAAGGCTTGGGGCAGCAAGGGCTCCAGGATGGGGGGTAAAGCATGGTAGTGATAAAACAAGCACTGAACCTCTACTAGCCCTGCCTGCCTAGCCACTGCGGCTAACTCAAAGGGGTTGTGGGTGCGGGAGAGGACTTCGTCATAGCCCGGTTCTTGCTCATACCCCTTGCGGAGCGGCGGTAAATCCATCCGAAAGCGCTGATCCAATTCTTCCAAAGCTTGGTCTAGGGCTAGCTCTTCGCTAGGATTCTGCATCCGTTGTCGCAGGGCTTCCACCTGAATCAACTGGGTTTTGAATAGGTCAGCACTATAGCGATTGAGGGTGAATAGGGCAAATAGTTGGTTACGGGCTTCGCAAGCAACCCATCCACCGGAACTTACGGCATCGGTGAGATGGGTTAGCACCGTCAGATCTGAGGGGGCAGGGATATGGGGTAAAACACCGAAGCAGATGACGGCATCAAAGGTGGGGGGTGGGGACATTCCTGGCTGTTGAAAGCTGCTTGCTTCTAGCACGCTCCCTTCCCAGATATGACTGTCTGGTACGTTTTGAGTTGCCAGAACTCGACGGGCTTCTGCGGTCATTTCAGGGGTGAGATCAAACCCAAATCGCTCTAAGTTGGGCAGATCAAGATCCCGGAGCATAGAGGCAGGCCCACACCCGGCATCCAGTAAGGTTTTGGCTTCAGACTGGCGTAATAAATCTCGAATAATATCGGTATGAACCGGGGGATAGGCGGTCTTGCTTTGATAGTAGTCGGCGTAATAGCGATCGCCCCAGGTGCTATAGCAATGGCGAATGGACTGTTCGAGATCGGCGTTGTTCATGCAGGATCGCTAAAGGAAGTTGAAGCAAACGGAATAGGATTCTTAGCCTTGAGTATTAGCGACGACGGGCAGCAATCCATAGGTGGGACGATAAGTTGTGGGTGGCCAGAAATTGTTGAAAAGGCCACCCCAATGAGTCCCAATCCTCAATGAGCACCCGTTGCAGAAAAGGATCACCTGACAAATCAATATCTCCCTTTAGGGCCGCCTCGCGAACAAACTCAGCATCTAAGCGTCCCGGTGTGGTGGCCTCTAGGACTTCAAAGCCAGATTTTTCTAGTAACTGAGATAGGGATTGGGGATTGAATAGGTTGACATGCTCTGCATCTACAGCCAAGGCTTTAGCTCCCAGCATGGCAATGTCAAATCCTAGGCCGTTGGGACAGGACAGGACGATGAGCCCCCCTGAAGGCAATAAATTTGCACATTGGGCAATGAATTTCTGCGGCTCAAATAGGTGTTCAATCACTTCAAAGGAGACGATGACATCTACTGTCTCTAGGTCTTTGCGTTCGTTAATGTCTTCGACTCGCTTTTCGATGACCTCTACGCCCCGAGTGCGGCAGGCAGCGGCCATATCTGGATTCGCTTCCACCGCCACAACTCGGGAAAAAGTCTTGGATTCTGTGGCCACAGCCGCAAACGTCCCAAAACCTGGCCCGATTTCTAATAGGGTGCCACGCTGGATACTGTAGCGATCGCAAAATCCGAGCACTCTCTCTAGCCAGGGCTTGTGAATCTTTTCCCGCCGAGAGGCTTCAGAAGCCGGGAAGATATATTGTGCCCAGTAGGCATAGTTCTCAGAATTGCTATAGTAGTCCGCCATCACCGCTGGGGAGGGCCGAGGACTCATGTAGAGGGTGGCACAGTCTGAGCAAGCCCGAAAAGAGAAGCCAAATTTCTCAAAGGCGGCTTGATAGACACGACTGCCACAGGCGGGGCAGGTAACCTCCACAAATTCCGCCACCCGCTTCTGGATCCGCTCAATATCCCGAGCAAAGGCCGCTTCTTGCCCAGCTAATAGATCATCAGGACACAACTCTTTTTCGCTAAGTTGTTCGCCTAAGGGGGTTGTATTTTCGGCAGTCATTAGGTAGTCAAGTCAACAATTGGGACGGGACGTGTATGGGGGAGATCTAGGGTGGCTGGGCTAAGCATCAAACCCAATCAAGCCATCTTTAATCCATTGCCCTGCTTCCATTCGCCAAACACGAGGATCCCGAAAGGTGTCCGCGATGCGGTCAAATTCATCTTCATCCATACCGACATAGCTTAACCATCGCTGAAGATCCCTGGGTTTGATGGGGTCATAGTGATTCACAAGGCTGATTGCTTTTTCACGGCTCATCAACCCGGCTCGAATGTCTTTGCAGGTATGGTCAGTGGCGCGACCATAGCCGAATTTGATGTATTTGAGATAGTCATGAACCCCATTTTCGTGCATATCGTCCAGATTGGACATGGTGCGGTAGGTACGGTCAAAGGGCTCATGGGACACCTCGAAACCGTAGCGCTCCGTCACCAGCTTAATATGCTCATTAGCTTCCCAGTAGACATAGTTGCCTAGGAAAATCCCTCGCAAGTCGAGAGCTAGCATTTCAGCATCAGTTGGATATTTCCATGGGGCCATATCCTGAGCGGTTAAACCATCGCGCCCCACAAAGTAAGTCCATTCATAGCCTCGGGCAAAATGTTCTAGGCGATCGCGATAGGTGACCTCAGGAAAATCATCCATGGAAAACTGTCCACAGAGATCCAGATAGCCATGCTCTCCATAAAATACGAGGGGAATTTGATGTTGAGTTGCTACCTTCATAGGGGCGGTCATAATGCCCACATGGGCGTGCCAGTTCATATCCCCCATAACGGTGAAGCCCAAACGATTGAGCTTTTTGAGGGTCATCACTGACGGACGGATCAGAACATGATCCACCCCAAAGGCTTCCCGCATCCGCACCATGTTGCGCCAGCCTACCTCAGTCCAATTATTGCCGTCGTAAGTCACTAGCAGAGGATTGAGACCAAACTCCTCCTTCAACACATGGACCTGAAAGTAGGAATCCTTACCGCCAGATACGGCAACCACCACATCGTAGCGACTACCCTCTCGACAGCGGTACTGCTCTAGTAACTCCCCTAATAAGTCCCGTCGCCGCCTCCACTCGCTGGCAGGAATCTGAGCCTTCACTTGAGCCATTTGACAGCCGGTGCAGACCCCCTGATCATCAAATTCCATCGGGGCAGCGGAGATCGACGGATATACACAGGCCGTACACCAGCGAATTGACGGATGATCCGTGGCTCTGGGTTGGGCAGCACCATAATTCCCTGTCTCTGCTTGGTGCAATCGCTTTGCTATGCGGCCATCTTCATAGGGGCGATCGTACTCCGGCTCGCGGCGCAAAAACTGAGAACCCAATCCCACAGGACGCATGGGGATTTCCTCTGCCAAGCAAGCTTGCTTACCGTGGGAATAACTCAGCTCAAAGAAGTGAAAGATATTGGCGGCGGCAGCAGCAGCAGCATTTCCGGCCAGGATAGCCGTGGGAAAATGATCGTAGCGGCCTACGCCACCACAGGCAATCACTGGAATGGACACGGCGGCAGTTACGGCCCGCACGAGTGCTAGGTCGTACCCCTGACCAGAACCATCCTGATCAATGGAATTGAGGAAAATTTCCCCTGCCCCTAAGGTTTCGACCTCTTTGGCCCATTGAACAACCTCTCGCCCAGTGGACCGTCGTCCACCCTCAGCAAACACCTCCCACCCGGTTGCAGTGCAGCGGGCATCAATGGAGGCAACAATACATTGGCTCCCAAATCGGCGCGCAGCCTGCTGTAAAAAGGCTGGATTTTCTAGGGCTGCGGTGTTCAGGGTAACCTTGTCAGCTCCTGCGGCCAGACGTTCCTCTACATCTGAAATCGCCCGAATCCTGCCGCCAAAGGTGAGCGGCATAAAGCAGACCTTGGAAATTTCTCGCAGCACATCTAGGGCGGTATTTCCCAGGTATTGCTGCTGCAAGTCATCCCGCCGTAGATCGTGTCCAGCTTCACCACGACTAATATCAAGAATAATCAACTCATCTACATTCCAGTCTGAAAAGCGTTGCACCGTACTCATGGGGTTGCCAATGACTTGATGCACCTTAAAGAGCTGACTGCGAACAATCATGCCGTGTTTTAGCAACAGCACTGGAATCAGGCGGGGGCGAACGGTCATAGCAGAATACGACTCAGGTTATACAACTGCGGTATCTGGAACCCCAGCCGGGGGAGCAATATTGCGGGCAAAATGATTGAGCAACTGTAACCCAGTATCTTGGCTTTTCTCAGGGTGGAACTGAACGCCAAAAATATTGCGGTGGGCAACGGCAGCAGTCACATTGACGTTACCAAAGGGAATTGTCGCAACGGCATGGCGGGGATCTGAGCAGTTCAAATAATAGCTATGAACAAAATAAAAGGTCTGGGGGGTATTCATACCCTGAAATAGGGAGGATTGAGGGTTAAGGCTCACATCGCACCAACCAATATTAGGTACCTGCTCGTTTACTTGAGCGGGCTGTAGGGGAATAACGCGCCCAGGAATCAGCCCTAGCCCTTGGTGCTCACCAAATTCTTCGCTGACCTCTGCTAAGAGCTGCATCCCTAAACAAATGCCCAAAATGGGCACACCCGCTGCCGCTGCATCCAAAATTGGTTGCACCAAATCTTTCTGTCGTAAGCTCTCCATCCCATCGGCAAAAGCGCCCACCCCAGGCAGTATTAGGGCTTTAGCTGTGGCCACTGTCTTGGGCTGGGTGGTGGTGGTGGTGGCCACCCCCAGACGGCGATAGGCCGCCACCACGGAGCCAATATTAGCAATGCCGCTATCGATAATCGTGATCATGGAGTCACCCGCTGGGGTGGAGTACGGGGAATTTCAGCCCGTTTTAGCGTTACAAGTCCCTTTTCTTCAAAGCGACCCAAGTAACGTCGCAGGCGATCGAAGGGTAAATCGTGACGCTGGGCAATGTCTAAAACAGTCATATTGCCATCCATGTAGCGAAATAGGCAGTCTAGCAAGTGCCCCCACTTTTCGGCATCGGCTTCCAGGTCTTTGGTCACTGACGGATCGGGGCGCTCCATATAGAGGTCATACTGGGGGTTAGAGAGACAGATCAGACCATCGAAGCGGCGATGAATCGTAACATTCTGCTCCAAAGCTTCAAGCACTTTTTGTAGCACTAACAGCATTTCATCCAGTTGATGCTGATCCATTAACTCAGGGGTATCCAGACTGGAGTGGTATTCCCGAAAGGGTGCAAACTGATCTTCACAGCGGGTCATTTCCACAAAGGGAACTTCATAACCGGGAGCTTCCCACACAGTTTCGTCATTCCCAGCTCCTTGCCGCCAAGGCACCAATTCATGGGCTTTGCTGTAGTGGCGCAGAACATTCGCAAAGGCTTGGTCAATCATGTGACCACCCAGGAAGGTGGAGGTAGCTTTGATGGCTCCTTGGGTACCGGGCATTTCTTCAAATACCCCACAGATCATGTTGTCGATTTCGTCGGCTGGTAACCCTTTCAGGTAAAAAACGCTGCCCAAGTGCTCAGGGGCAATGACCAGACGATAGGAGTAGTAAGTATCCTGAGTTGCCAACCACTGAAATAAACGAACGAGGACGGCGGTACCGGCAAAGCCGTCATTGGCCATGTGGGGGTGGCAGTTATTGGAGTTAAAGACAATGGTTTTAGGGGTTTGCCCAACCTTATGGCTGACCCCAATCAGCATCTCACCATCTTCGTATTCAGTCTCTAACTCTACGCGGTACTGCCCTGGTTCTAGGGTCTGATAAATTCGGTAGGGAATGGACAGTCGCCACTCTGCACACCAAGGGCGATATTGCCACATGCAGTGAAACATGTAGGCATCAGGTAACTCAGGATTAGTGACAAGGTAGGGCTTTAACTCTTCCCAAGATAGATCACCTGTGAAAGAGCGGGAGTAATAGCCAACTCCTAAAGTATGCTCTGTACCATCAAAAACTTCTACCCCATCACAATAGAGTTTTGCTCGCCGTACCCGCCAGTTCTGAGGGACAACCCAGCCGTTATACTCAACCTCGCTAGGAATACGAATGATGTCTAAAGGAATCTCTTGCTCAAGTCGGGAAAATAAATAGCCATTTCCATCTGCAACCACAGCAGTTGGAATTACACATAGATCTTGAATCAAAGATAGCCAACTGATCGAATCAAATCTCATTACCCTTATCGTAGATAATCTTCATTTCACCGGTAGGTCCATCAAGAGGAATTTCTCCTTCGCGAAAGCTTGGTTTTTGAGTCAACATAAAAAATCTATCTTCCCTAAACTTTTGCAGCATAACCTCAAAAACATGATTGGAAGTAGTTGAGAAAATAGCATCTCGACCAATAAAATCCTCTTTTCCAAAACCAGATTTAAGCAACTCTTCTTTGACCTTTAAGGTATCGTAACAAACCCCAAAATCCAAGTATCGAACATTCATAGTGAAACAACCTAAAATTTGCTTTCCACTAGCAAAAACTGGAGCCGCGTAGACCTTATTATATTGATACGGAACCCCATAACATTGTTCTACATAATGAACAAAAGTCATTCCAAATTCTAGATGCCTAGAAAGACCTAAAGTATATAATTTGGCATTTGCCCTATGAAGTCTACCCCATGGACTATCCCATCCAAAAGCGTCAAAGTGTGGAGCACTGCATATCTCTGAAGCGTGTTTACCTAGGGCTGTCAATGACATCAAAGGATGTAACGAACGAATAGCGCCAGGTTGAGTCCGGACGTATTCACTAAATGCACCAAGTCGCGAGGGCGAGGTTTCTAGATGAAAAGGAGTTCCATATCGGCCATAATCTTCAAAAGAGGTACAAACTACCAACGTTCCATCCGAACCAAGAACAATTTCGAATGCATTCAGATAAAATTCTAGTATTTCTTGCTTGGATCTCAAACCTTCAGGACGACCAAGCTTAGAAACATCACTCTGAACCAATACTATATCTCCAGAGCTTAAGCCAGACAAATGCAAAGTTTTTACTAGGTTCTCAAGATTCAAAGTTTTTAATTGGCACATATCAATATCAATAGTTTTAATTATAGATTTCTGAAATCAAGTCTTTATTTAATCACTAATCACTGAAAATCCACTAAGTTCCAGCATTTTAGAGGAAGTATAAGCTAGCATTAGATAAAATTCGGAGGAGAAACTTTCATCGCATAGAAAGTAACTTTTATCAAAGCTTAGATAATGCTTAAACCAATTACGTCCAGTAGATATCAGGAAACTTTCTACTGATTTCTTGCTTGGAATAAACACCTTGTTTCTGTTCACAGTATACAGATTGAGATTTTCATTAGAGGTAGAGACCACCAAAATCAGTGCTATTGACTGACTATTTAATCCATCATGGTGAACCAAATAACTTGTGTAATCAAAATCCAATCCATCTCTAATGGCCTGGTAATAATTCAATATTAAAAGGGATTTGCTCCGATCCTCAGAAAAGCTGCTCAAGCAATCAGATATTTCACATTCTATATCATCAAATGCATGAAGAGACTGAAAAATTTCATACTGCTTAATACTGGCAATTGCGATAAATCTCAAGTTACTGTAATCAATCGTTTTATTCCTTTCGGGAGTTTCAGAAATAAACTCAAATTTGATGGCCTCGAAAAGAAGCCCTATCCCAGGAAAAATATCAATTACACCCTGAATACTTTTGATATGGTATAGCGCCAAGATTAAATTATTTACAAAGTCTACTATTTGATCAAGATAAATTGAGCGTTGCCATTCTACAAGCTGATCATAAGAATTAGAAAAAGGGTGATCTTCACTTTTCAGTTCAACTTGATATTCAATTAGTTCCTTAGGTCTATTCCGAGACGACTTATTTGAATTCGCAAGAATATTATTAGTACCAAATCTCAAGGTCAGATCATAATGGCGACGCTTATTATCATCAGATAAAATTTTATAAGCATTTTGAATAGTGAGCAATTCTTGGGCATGTAAAGAGGATGACTTTCCAGTGGTATCGGGGTGTAGTTTTCGGGCAAGTTCCCAGTAAGATCTTTGTATAACTTCTCGACTGGAATTTTTGGGGACATTCAAAATTTCATAAAAATTCTTCTCTTGAGAGTTGCCATGATCTGTTGATGCGATTTTCTCGAAATTAGGAACATGACTTCTTCTCAAGAATCGCATCAACAGGAGTAAAGATATATCCAAAGCACTATCCAGCAAAAAATCTGGAAGTGGCATAAAATGAAGGGCCGACGAGCCATTTTTGGGATATACAAATTTTCCGGCAGCCCAGGAAATCTCTAGTAAATCAGACATCTTATTACTCCATTCAAAGATAAATATTGTCAATTTTTCAAATTAAAGGCTTACACCCCAAAGGACAAAAATCTATTTTTGAAAAGATTAAGTGATAACACCCTAAAGTGCTTGTTTGATCACTCCCAAGACCAATATAGCTTGAAGGTTGAGAGGTTTTCTCTTCTGGTATAAATTCACTATAGAGTAATCGACCTTCTGGCAACTCATGTTCTAATGCTTTAAGATCATCTAATGAGAAAAAATAGAAGTTAGAGCCGGTATGATTAATTGACCAGAAACCTTCGGAGCCAGAAGTAACCCAAAGGGCCAGAACGGATGCATATTTGGCTGATCTGAACAAAGATTTAAGGGTATTCAATGGCTTCTTAACATAATTAACAACACCTACAGAGAAAGTGATATCAAAAAAAGAAGACTCAAATTCAAGGTTTGAACCCTCTTTATGAATAAGGTTAAAATGTAATGGATCAAGATCTCGGTGAACTTCTTGTGCTGCGAATAAAGCCAAAGCAGATATATCGATTCCATAGTACGATAGAACATCTTTAGCGCGTTCACCTCTATCCACTTCCAGAAGAATATCCAGAAGATCTAGGTGTTCTGCAACTGTACAGCCGTGATCTAGAATCTTGACACGATCGCAGATTTTATTATCTCTCAAGTAAGCAATATACTGAAATATTAAATAGTCAAGTTTTGGTGATCTTGAGGATAAAATCGGAAACTGTTCTGAATTGTTGAATAATTTAGGGGAAACCCCAATACTTTGGATGTATTGCTTTAAACTTGGAGATCTATACTTAAAGAGCTTGTCAATATATCCTCCACAATTATGGATTTCTGGAGAACCTGGAATCTTATATTCTTGAACAACTTTGCCACAGTAATCGTAGAATTGATATTTATATTCAACGTCCAAAGACAATAATACTGAACTGTCTATTTTATCTTTACCGAAATTTCCCTGTGCAGATGTAGGAAAAGGATTGATTAGCTTGAAGGATAAATCTTGGTTGTCTTCCATTAAGTTTTCCTCAACAAAGATTCAATGCTTTTGCGCAACAAGATGACACCAAGGCATTAAAATGCTTCCCCGAAGCTGAAGTCTTTCTTGAGTATCCGTCTTGAGAGTATAAGTTGAAGTGTCATTAGGATTTTTGGGTTTTGGTAAATCGATATCTATTTTGAAAGGATGAAACTCAATTTCAGAAAAGCCATGTTGCTCTAGCATCTCCTGAATTGTTCGATATGACCAGAAATGTAGCCGAGCGCCTTCAGGATGAGTAGACTGTTGTTCAACGATTTCAACTTCCTGATCAAACTCATGAAAAAATTCAAATAGGAATAGAGTACCTTTGGGCTTCAAGAGACGATACAAACCTTTTATACACTTTCTCAATATTGATTTTTCGAATCTGTGCAAGACCGCATTTACTACGATCATGTCATATAGAGGTTGAGTTTGAGTTTGAGGTACATTGCGTATATCTAATTGATAGAATTCTATACCATTAAGCCTTGAATCGGACTTGCAAGACTCTACAATTGAAGGAAACACGTCAGCGCCACAATATTTTATATCAGGAAGACAATGACGTAGATGAAACAAAAAGTTTCCCGTTGAACAACCGATGTCAATCAAACTAAATTCACTTAATTTCGAGTTGAATTGATCTGATGTTTTTGATCGTATTGAATTCTCAATTAAATCAATTAAAAATGCATCACTGCGTCGAGGTGAATCTGAATAGCGTTTCTGGTACTCAAGATATTCGCTTTCTACATATTTGACTTTTTTGTTTTTTCCAGAAATGTAAAGCCATGAAACGTAATAAGATCCTGGATTATAAGAATTTTGAAAAACATTGATATCTTCAAAATGGCTTGAAAATTCATCAATTAAAAGTTTTTTACTAGGATAGACAACTCTAGAAACGCCGTAGAGTTCGGAGTTGGGATCATTGCTTCTCATGATTACCCCAAGGGTTTTTGGAGATTGAGAATTGACAATTTCTGTGGTTTTAAGTTCGTCACTTCCAATTTCAAAAAAATCAACAAGGAACTTTCCATCATCCTTTAATACTCTTCTTAACTCATCCTTTAGCTTCGATACATCGAGGTTGTGATATATGGCATGACTGGAAATCACCAAGTCAAAGTAACTATCGGGAAATGGGATTTCACCACTTTCTTTAAGTAATCTTAAATCTAGTTTTTCTCCTCTACTCTCAGAAGTCTCTAATGCTGAATTAATTGCTTCAGGTGAAGCTTCTACTCCACAGCATTCAAAACCAAACTGGGACAACATATCAATGTTGGCTAGGGATCCAAAACCAATGTCTAGAGCTTTGAGGCCATATCCTCCATGATTTCCATAATTTTGAGCTACCCAGATAACTATCATTTCATTTGGAAATCTTGTGTAGCCAACTTCTTTATTGATTTCGTCCCAACGAGTAGTTGTTTCAGATTGAAGATTCATGATTTTGTATCAAAGATTATCTCTGGATTGTTTTTGATTTTCGAAAAAGCTTTAATCTAAGACACAATGAAGGAAATAAGAGTATATTTTTTACTTGCTTCTTGAAGACTTTCTATTAAAGCTACTGACAATTGGGATCGGCTGACTAATGCCGATAATGAAGCAACACTAAACACATGGTGATGCTCAATGAAAAATTCTTCCCGATGTGCCCCAGCCTGAGCTGCCGCCTCTCCATCTGGCAACTCCACATATACAAAACCACCAGGTGCAAGAAACTCCCGCGATCGCTTCAGCATGGCAAGTGGATCCTCTACATGTTCCAACACCTTATTGAAGGTAATAACATCAAATCGCCCTACCTTATTGGCTTCTAGTGCCATGAAGTCCCCAGTCGCAGCATCTATTCCCACCACATCTCTGGCGTGTTGAGCCGATCTTGGATCGGGGTCTAACGCTGTACAATACCACCCCCGTTGCTTCATGACATAAGGAAACACTCCCAGACCCGAACCGACATCCAAAAGGCGCAGCGGGTTTGAGTGCCCAAAATGCCGAGTTGCGAATCCTGTCACTCGATTAACTCGTCCTGTATTGTCGGATTGATCGGGAGGTAGGGCTATGATCCGCTCAAAGGTTTCCCTTAGACGATTTCCGTAGGTATTGTCTACATAAGCTCCCCCATAGAGCCCATCCAGATTCATGGTATGACTGGCAAACCAATGACCACAGAGGCTACAGCGATCATAGACACGGTTATACACCTGCCCCCCTAAATCAAAGGCAGTCTCCCCTGCTGGCGGTGCGTCATACTGAAACGCCCGCTCCAAATAACGTCCCTCGCAGGGACAATGCAGCGTCGGCTTAACCATCCAATTTCCCCAACGCAGCGGCTAGACCATCTAACGCTTCAGTATTGTCTAACCAGGTAACCACCGCTAAATTTTCCTGATGGCAATAGGCATCAAAAGCAACCTCCTGTCCCTGAGCAACTAGTAAGACAAAATAGCGTCCCGTACCCCGGTTGCGAATCAAGACCCCCCGCAGACCAAACTGTTGTAAGCGACCATTCAAACTCGGGGTAGCGTAAAATCCCCAGTCCTTAGCCGCCACATCATACTCAGCCCCCGCCTCAGTGACAAAGGTGACCTGTTCATCAGGTTGGAGATAAACACTGCCACAATCTTTAATCTCAAACTGGACTGAATTGCCCACCGTAAAAGCGCGGGGTGGATCTTTCGCTTCAAACCTCATGACCACTCCCAAGTGTCAAGCAAAAAATCAGGAATCGTCCAAACCCCATCCGATCGCTGGTGCCAGATCTCAAGGTTGCGAAACGTCTCGGCGATTTCAAAAAAGCGCTGGCGAGAAATATTAGCAAATTCACAGAACTTGTCAATGTCACGATGAGGCGTTTGATCGCCCTTTTGCTGAATCACCAATAGCGCATCGTCGCGAGTCATCCGACCATTACGAATTTCTAACGAGAGGTTATCAAATAATCGGGTAAAGCCAAACTTATACCACTTCATCCAATGATGCAAAGAAATAAAGTCATCATCAATATCCGCATAGTCATAGTAACCTGTACGTGCAGCCCCCTGGGTAAACTGAAAACCATGGGCAGTCGCCACTGATAGGCTGCTTTCTGGATCCCAGGGAAAATAGTATCCCAGGAATACGGCTCTGAGATCTTGGTCAGCCAAAACATGGGTGTCAGGGCCAAAATAGGCCGTAAGTTCCCGGCGACTGAACCCCTCCGATAACCAATCTTCGGCAGTAGTGCCGTGGGTAACACCATACTGACGTAACCAAGACTGGTCCAAGGTAAAACCCATCAGAGCCTGATCTTGACTCCCATATTCAAAGGCAGAATTTTCACCCCATACCACCAGGGGGATCTGAAAGCGCACGGCTAGGGTGAGGGGAATATTAAACAATGCCATGTGCATCGGAATCGCTGTCGAGCCAAATCGTTCAAAGGCTCGGAGCATAAACCGACTTTCTACCTTGGGGCTAATCTGATAGTCAATATGGTCAACCCCAAGCGCGATTAAATTATCGAGATTTTGCTGGCCAATGGCCGTGCGGGCAGGTGTTTTCCAGGTCACGGCCAAGGGCGTTAAGCCATATTCCAAGCATTTCACGACCTGCCAGGTACTATCTTTGCCGCCGCTGACGGGAATAAGACAGTCATACCCTGTGGCCTTAGCCTTAGCATGGGCCACTACCTGATGAAACGCTTGCTCACGAGCAGCCCAATCAATAGTTGGCTTGGTTTGATGGGTCTTACAGGCATTACAGATGCCATCATCCCCTAGGGATAAATTAGGGCGGCTATCGGGTAATACACAGCTTTGACACCATTTCATCATGCTATCCCTCAAGCAAATTCCTCCAAGAAAATCTTGGCATTCAGAAAATAAAATAGGAACTTACTTTGGCTATTGGGTAGATGGGGCTGGCGAATCAACTGTTCAATGGGCTCTCGATGAACATGATCAAAAATGGGACTATCGGCCAGAATTTGATCGCGCACTTGGGAGTCATTGACATCGAGATAATCAAAGATCGGCACGTTGAAGCCCACCTTACGGGGATTATCCACCACAGCATCAGGAGCTATGCCTCGCACAGCTTCCCGTAGCACTGCTTTAGCTTTGCCATCCCGAATTAAATGGCGGGTAGGAATCGACTGACACACTTCAAATAAGCGCCGATCTAAGAAAGGCGATCGATTTTCCACGGAAAAGTACATGGCATTGAGATCATCCTCGTGCAATATCGGTGGCACTGATTCATGGAAGAGTTCATTATTCATCCGATTGCGAAGGACAACCGCGCTGTACTGCTTTTCTTGAAAGGCGTCTTGCCAGGGCGTTTTCAGAAATCCAGCAAAAGTGGCGGCATCCAGATAAATGTGATCTCGCCGAGTCGGATCCTTAATAAAACAGTCGGGATCTTGCAGTACGGGATTGCGAACAATGGGAGCTACCACCCGCCGCCAATTTTCTCGGGCTTGACCTTGGGCCAGTGGATCAGCCTGTAGCGCCTGAAGATAGAAATTCTGATGGTCAAAATAACCACTAAAAAGCTCATCAGCCCCAGTGCCACTAACGGAGACCCGGTACCCAGCATCTGCGATCGCGGCCATCAATTGCCACTGGGCATAGTAGGTAATCGTACAAACGGGCGCGTCGTGGTAGCGAATCAAACGTCGCAGATTAGACAGGAACTCCCGATGATCTATGGGAATTTCGGTATGGCGTAACCCCAGCTCCTGAACCGTCGTTTCTACCAGATCTCGCTCTTCGTAGCGAGTATCGGTATTCATAATCGTGAAACCATGGACCTGGTAGTTGAGCTTGCGACTTGCGATCGCAATCAGGGCATTGGAATCAACTCCCCCACTCAGGCAAAATGCAATCGGGACATCGGCTCGCAGCCGCAACCGGACCGAATCCACCAGCACCGCCTGGGTAGCCGATACAGCATCCTCAAAGGATAGACTCTCTTGGTACTGATCAAAGGTGGGGTGCCAGTAGGATTGGCTCTGGTGGTGACCCGCTGGATCAATTTTCAGCCAGGTTCCAGGCTGTAGTTCCTGGAGCCCGACAAAGAAGGTTTCTCGGGGTTTATAGAGTGACTTATAGCCATTGACCAAATACCGATAGAGATGGTCAGTGTTAATCGGCAACTTACGACCCAACAAGGCAAAAATAAACTTGGGCTCAGAACCAAAGTAAATGCCCGTCTCATCTTCAAATAGATATAGGGGCTTCTCGCCAAAGCGATCGCGACAGAGCAGTAGACCACTGGCATCTAGCCATGCAAACGCCCACATCCCCTCACAGTCATCGATTTTCTCGGAGCCATAGCGGGACAACAGCGTTGCCAAAACCTCTGTGTCACTCTCTGTGGCAAAACCCTCCCCAAGCCGGGTCAATACCTGGCGAAGTTCTAGATAGTTATAGATCTCTCCGTTAAAACAGAGGTGCCCTTGTCCCCGCAAAAAGGGTTGATTTGCTCTGGAATCCAGGTCAATAATCCGCAGTCGCGAATGGAGTAGATAGCCATGACGATCCCCTCCCAAGCTACGCTCAATCCAGTTATGTCCATCCGGCCCGCGCCGCCCCATCAGTGACAAACACTGTTCTAGGCGCGATGGTGAAAGGGATTGGGTGCCGTAATAGCCCGCAATGCCACACATCCTAGGCCACCATCTCCGCAGTCAACATTTCACCTTGAGCTACCGCTTGCTGCAAACAGCGCCCCAATAAAGCCGCTTCCTGTCCCGGCGATAACCCCCCCCCCGGACGCAACCACTCTAAGTCTTCAAGGCCAATCACATGACCCGCTGTCAGGGAAGTTCGAGCCACAATCGATCGCCGTGCCGCCGCCGCGACAGGTAATTCTGCGTCTTGAATCGTTTTTACCCCATTCCCCAAGATCGCCTGAACCCGCTGAACCTGCTGTACTAATTCGGCCATCTCATTGGGATCTGCTGACAGGGCATGATCTCGGAAATCAGACTGGGTTTTAGATAGAGTGAAGTGCTTTTCGATCACCCGTGCCCCCAGTAGCACTGAAAAAATAGCGGCTTCAATTCCCAGGGTGTGGTCTGAATACCCGACTATCTGTCCCGTTTCTTGAGCCAAAGTTTGAATTGCCCCTAGATTTGCTTGTTCTAGGGGAGTCGGGTATGCCGAGACACAATGGAGTGGGATCAGCGTAGATTGAGTACCGTGATTCTGCCAAACCGTTTCTATGACTGCGATCGCCTGCTTAACATCGGCAAGATAACTCATGCCGGTGGAAAGTAAAACAGGCTTTCCGGTGAGTGCGATCGCCTCCAATAGCGCCCAGTAATTATTGTCTCCAGAGGCGACCTTAAAAGCTGGTACCAGGTCATCCAGCCAGGGAACAACCTCCGGTGCAAAAGGGGTAGATAAGAACTCAACCTGAGCCTTGGCGGCAGTTGCCGCTAAATTCGCAAACTGATCCGGGCTAAAGGCAAAACGGCTCAGTTGTGATATCCGTGCCGATTGGCTTTTAGCAACGAGCCTTTCAGGGATAATAGTCTGAAACTTAACAGCCTGAACTCCGGATGCGGCGGCAGCATGAATCATTTCCTGAGCAAGCTGGATGTCGCCCTCATGGTTATTGCCAATCTCAGCAATCACAAAAACATCTTGCTCAAGACTATGACGACCGATTTTCACTCCGATACCTCTGTCGCTTTTTTGAATTAGGGATGACTTATACAGTGAAAAATTACCGCGAAAAATCCTTAAAGATGGAGATGCAACACATAAGCTGCCCGTTCAACTCGAAATCCCAGATCCAGATATAGTTTAAGCGCAGGAATATTGGCCACCTGAGTGCCCACCTGCATGGTTCCCGATACTCCTAGACAAGTATTGGCCGCATGGGTGATCATGGCTCGTGCCAATCCCTTGCCCCGATGGCTAGGGGCAACGGCCAATAAATCAATGATTAATGACTGGTCTTGGCCCTGCAAAAGTTGCAAAAAGCCAACCACTTTGCCTTGGACTTCTGCGACCACCATCCAGTCTCCCCGTTGGCCAGCAAAAAAGTTTTTGGCCCAAGCCGCTTTAATCCGATTGGCCAATACGTTTGAAATTTTGGTATCCAGATGAAAGCGGCTAACCTCAAAAGACTGAGCTGCTATGGCCGTTACTTGATCCTCATCCTCGGCCCTTGCCAACCGACAACCCTCAGAAACCCCATCAGACACAAACCGGGGCTGACAGCGTAACTGAAGATTCGTATCAATTAGACGAAAGCCAAGCTGCTCTAAGTGATGCAGCTTTTTCAGATGCTTGACACCAACCTTAGCATCCACAAAAGCAGCCCCAGAGGGCAGCATTTCTGGGGAAAGGAGCTCCATGGACGAGGGGACATGATAGGCCGGACATCCCAGCAAGCTACCCAGCCAGGGATCCCCTAACAAAGCAACCAACGTCATTGAGCTGGTACTAGGCAATTATTCGTTGACCTGGGGAAAGGCTGTGACGTGGGGAGTTGTTTTCACCCGCTCAAATAATTCTCTGTACCACTGAATATAGTGGCGGTAGCCCACCTCAAGGGGAAACTGGGGCTCGTAACCGATCAGTTGACGGGCTTTATTCACATTTAGAGTGCCCCGCTCCGGCATTAGGGAGTCTCGCTCTTGATACTGAACTTCAATCCCTGGAAATTCATCCTTGATAATGCCAGCCATATCATTTAAGGAGCGCCCTTGGCCAAAGGTCATGTTGAAAATTTGATTCTTAGCCTCGGGGTGGGTAATGCAGCAGCAAATACCATTCACTAAATCCCCAATATAGGTGAAGTCCAAGCAGTCAGTCCCATCCCCTTTGATGACTAAGCCCTGACCCCGCATAGCATTTTCGATGAAAATCTGACCCACCCGACGGCTAATGCAGCGCTCCCCATAGAGGGCAGAAGGGCGCACAATGGTATAAGGCAATCCAAACACCTGATTGTAGGCAATGACTAACTTTTCCCCGCCAAATTTGAGGGCACCATAAATTCCTAGGGGATTACATACCGTTTCTTCATCCACAGCATCGCCCTCAAAATTGCCATAGACCATGCTGGAGGAGAAGTAAATGAAATGCTCTACCTTAGAGCGAGAACTATCCAGAGCATTTTCTAGGGTGCGAAAGCTATGGTCAAAGGTGTGGTAAGGATCTTTATTGGAACGGCTGGCATGGGAAACTGCCGCCAACAGAACAACAACATCAGGTTTTAACTGACTAAACAGCAAACCTAGGCGGAAATAATCCCGCGCATCCTCAACATGAACTGGAATATCCGCCGATCGCAAGAGTTCCAAACGTTCGTTGAGAATACTCAGGTAAAGCTCCCGTTCCGCCAGGGTATTCGTGGCAGTGTACAGGGAGAGCAGGTTATTCACCTGAAGGCCGTCCACAATGGAAACTTCGGCCCCCCGCCGCTTCAGTTCCAGCGCTAAATTATGACCAATAAATCCCGCGCCCCCGATCAACATGACCCGGCGACCTGCAATCTCAATCAAACTCATGCCTTACAATCCAGCCCACTTAATAATTCGGTCAAAATAATCCAGTTAGAATGGCACGCAGCCCATCAGCAATGGTCACCATCTGCTCAGGCTGAAGATGAGGCCCAACGGGCAGAGCAATTAACCCATCACTAATCCTGGCAGCATTGGGATAACGGCTTTCGTCGTAGCCATACTTTTCTCGATAATAGGTCATCCGGGGGACAGGCTGCGGGTAATACACACTCGATCCAATGCCTTGCGCCTTTAATTGGGTGATGATAGCTGGACGCTTTTCCTGAATTGCCTCATCCAGCAAAGCCCCTAAACAGTAGTGGCAACTGTGGCGATGGCTGTCCATCGGTTGGGGCAGTACCCGTAGGCCCGGCACATCTGCCAAAGCTATGGCCAAGGCGGCAAAGTTTTCAGCCCGTTGCTGCAAGAAACCAGGCAACTTTTTGACCTGCTCAATGCCGATGGCTGCATGAATCTCACTCATGCGGTAGTTAAAGCCTAGGGCTACCGTGTCATAGACTCCAGGCACCTTGCGTTCTCCATGGGTGCGATCCACACCAAAGGCTTTGAGCAGCCGTAAGCGTTGGGCCAGTTCCCCATCTCGCAGAATGATTATGCCCCCCTCAGCGGTGGTCATGTGTTTGACCGGGTAAAAGGAGAATACTCCGGCATCTCCCCACAGGCCCACATGCACTCCATCCACCTTGGCCCCAGGGGCAAGGGCACAGTCTTCTAGAAGAAACAGATTATGACGGCGAGCGATCGCCACCACTTGGGGCATATCCACTGGTACCCCCAGGTAATGCACTACGGCAATGGCTCGGGTTTGGGGGGTAATGGCAGCTTCAATCGCAGCAATATCAATATTGCCCGTTGCCTCTTCCGCATCGACAAAGACCGCTTTGGCCCCGGTGAGCTCTACCGCATGGGCAGTAGCCACATGGGTCTGGGCCGGAACAATCACTTCATCCCCCGCCCCTAGGCCCAGGGTGAAATAAATCAAATGCATTCCCGCCGTGCAAGAAGATACGCTGACGGCATGGGGGGCCGCAGTAAAGGCGGCAAATGCCTGTTCAAACTCCGTGGCACGAGGACCATGGACGAGGATTGGCCCGGCCAGTACCTCCATGACAGCGTTACGCTCTTCATCCCCAATCAAGGGTTTGCCAAATGGAATCACGTCACTCATAAATTAAATCTTCAGGGCCAATATTTAGGGTGTCAATTGCCAGTCATAATTCACGGGCTCTGGCTGGTGCGATGCCAGGGAAGCTTCAATGGCTAAGGCTACTGCCATGGCCTCTAACACCTCCTCAGCAGTGACATCAGGGGATGTCCCATCTAGGACAGCTCGGACAAAGGAGGGGAGCATATCCCCTTTGGCTGTACCAGGATACCCATCCGTCACAGCTTCCATAGGTTGACTCGGATCCCGTGAAGTCAGATAGGCCGCGCCCAAGTGGCTCTGAACAAACGAGCCTGATGTCCCATAGACACAGAGCTTATGGTGATGGGGAGTCACGGAGGCAAAATTAGCAGTGACTTTTGCCTGGGTACCATCCCTAAAGTTCAGTAACGCCACCACAAAGTCAAAGTATCGAAAGCTTGTCTCTGCAGTAGCTAGTTTGTTACCCCAGGCAAACACTCGTTCTACCCGCTTCTGGGTCAACCAAAGGAGCAGATCAATTAGATGGATGGCTCCGCCGTGGACAACAGAGTAAAACGGGATTTTTCCCCGCCAACCGTTGACAATCTTGTGCAAACGACCATAGTCATAATCTCCTTCTAGATAATAAACCTGACCCAAATCACCCCGGAGAATTCGTTCTCGTAATTGGATGAATCGAGGGGTGCGTCGGAGAATCAGATTTGACGAGAGCTTTAGATGAGGGTTTCTAGCTAGGGCGGTGGTAATGGCGTGAAACTCTTCTGGAAAGAGACAAAGCGGTTTCTCAACAAAAACATGTTTACCCTGGTCAAGGGCCATGACCACCTGTTCACAGTGGACATTATCGTAGGATGCAATAGAAACAATATCAATATCGGGATCTTTCAGGACGACTTGAGGGTCAGAAGCAAGGTGCCGCCCAGGGGAACGTGCGCCCACCTCCTGTAACTTTTGAGCGTCAAGGTCACAGAGAGCAACGACCCGACACCGGGGATCCGCTTCATAGCCAGAAATATGGCGCTCCCCTACCCCCAGACCAATGATGGCGGCGTTAAGGTGCGATCGCGCCATGTAGCTGCTCCCTCAGGGTCACTAACTCTCGCCATCCTCCGGGTTTCCCTACACAAGTTTGAATCAGATTTTGCATGTGTTCATAGTCATCCCAGGTATCCACAGACAGTTGAACTGCTGCGGCCTCTAAGCCACTGGAAAAGTTAACAATGTGGAATTGATCAGGATTCTGGTAGTAAACCTGAGTGATATGCTCTCGCTCTGATAAGGGTACTTGAGGCCAAGCCCTGAGGAAAGGACGGCTACGAATCACCTCTACTGATTGCCCCTTAGGAAAACTTCTGGGAAAGACGTTAGTGACCAAATCACAGTCATGATCGTGGTAAAGGGCGATCGCCTGATCCACCAAGGCCGGATCGATCAAGGGGCTATCCCCACAAACTCTCACAAAAGCATCCGCTCGCCGAGCCGTAACTACCTGACAGAAACGGGTAGCCACATCATTCAGGGAACCCCGATACACTTCAACTCCTAACTGCTGACCATACTCAGCCACGGGATCATCCGTAGTGGCATCTGAAGTCGCCAGCACAACATTAGAGAGTAATTCACACTGCTGCAAGCGCTGTACCGTCCATCCTAATAAGGGGAGATGGGCTAATGGCTTTAGGACCTTGCCTGGTAAACGGTGGGAAGAGAAGCGGGCCTGGATGATTGCCAACATTGCGATCGCAATCCCTAGGCTCGATAGTACTTGTCTGGGTATTGCTTGAGCAGACCGCGCGTATCCACGATGGGAGCCCCCAGGTCGGAGAAATTATATGATCTGAACTCACTGTGGGCAGTGACCAGCAAGTACAAGTCATACCCTGGTTCAAAAGGCACCGATTGTCGTCCCGCATACTGGGCGTGTTCCCGTGTTTTGGGAATCACTGCTATGTAAGGGTCGTGGAAAAATGCCTGGGCTCCCCGTTGCTCTAGTAACTCCATCAGACGATAGGCAGGAGATTCACGATCGTCTTCAACATCCGGTTTGTAGGCCAAACCCAGCAATAAAATTCGAGCGTTTTTAACAGCCTTGCCTTCAATATTGAGGGCATTCACCACCTGCTCCACCACGTAGGCAGGCATCTGTTGGTTAATTTCCCCAGCCAACTCAATAAAGCGGGTGTGCTGTCCAAACTCCCGTGCTTTCCAAGTCAAATAAAAGGGATCAATGGGAATGCAATGCCCTCCCAATCCAGGCCCCGGATAAAAGGGCATAAAACCAAAGGGCTTAGTTTTAGCCGCTTCAATCACTTCCCAGATATCAATTCCCATGGCCCCATAGACCATTTTCAATTCATTTACTAAGGCAATATTAACCGATCGAAAGATATTCTCAGTTAGCTTTGTAGCCTCCGCCACTCGGCAAGATGAGACAGGTACTACGGTCTCTACGACCCGCCCATAGAGAGCTTTGACACGTTCTAAGCACCGAGGGCTATAGCCCCCCACAACCTTCGGAATCACCTTCACTTGACTTTGAGGATTACCAGGATCTTCTCGTTCCGGTGAATAGGCTAGATAAAAATCTTCGCCCGCCAACAACCCTGAGCCTTTCTCTAACACTCGCCGCAGTTCTCCTTCTGTCGTGCCGGGATAGGTAGTAGACTCTAGCACCACCAGCATTTCAGGCTTTAGCCAGTTTGCTATGCTTTCCCCAGTCTGGAGTACATAGGAAATATCTGGTTCTCGATGGCGATTTAGAGGTGTCGGCACACAGATAATCACCGCTTCACAAGCGACAATTTCGGAAAATTCTACCGACGCTTTGAATCGTCCAAGCTTAACCGCTGCTTGAATTCTTTCTGATGGAATATGTTTAAAATAAGTACGCCCTTGACTTAATAAGTCAACTTTAGAAGTATCAATGTCCAGCCCCAGTACAGATTCGCCGGCTTCCACAAAAGTCAAAGCTAGGGGCAACCCTACATATCCCAGTCCAATAATTGCAACAGTCATTATCGATAGGTTTACAGCTTGAGCATATCAGATGAGCAATTTTCAGTTCGTTAGACCCATTTACCGGAGATGATCCCAGCCACTAAGCAGCCAAAACTTTGTCAAGGCAGAGGATGAAGTTGGCAAGAATTAGCAAATATATAGCAAAAGAGTTAAGGCAGCCAAGCTTCATACAAAACTTGCTCAAGGGTAGCGACAGACTCCTCCGGAAAAATATCTAAAGGTATTTTGTCTTTTTCTAACGACGAGGCAGAGCCTGGGAACTAGGAAAGAAGCAGATCTGACTGAACTCATGCTTAATGATCAATAGGCCGAGAATCCGGCCAAAAATCTTCACTCAAAACCTGATTCAAGGTAAACGGACAATCTTCAGGAAACTGCCCATCCGGCAAATCCGTTTCTGCGATCGCCAGATCCCGACCCTCCGGCCAACTCTCCAGCATTGCCTCCTCCAAGCGAGCCTTCAAGCCAGGATTTCGTCGCAGCAACTTAGCGATCGACGTTCTTTGCACGCGAATCGTCGCCCGCCAACTGTTCGTTCGTTTCCAATGCTGAACTTGCCACTTCAGCAAATGCGCGATCAACTGAGCCAAACGAGACTCCAACTGATCATAGTGGCGATTTCCCAAATCCTCTAACTCCTCTAGCAGATGAGGTAAGTCCAACTGCCCAAATTGGCCCTGACGCAGTAAACTCGCCTGCTGAAAGGCCCAACTATAAAAATCTTGCTCGTAAAGCGTGTCCGCCATAACTCTCACCTCCTTTCATTGGCAAGCCCTATGCTAAACACTGTTGCCAGCCAGCACCCAGAGATTGTAGTCGGCCTACAGAGGGCATAGAGGGCTTGGGCCTGATGCCTTAATTCCATTGACATTGCTCAACTAAGCGCCAGTCTACAACTCCAGCCCCGCCTGCCGTAAACGCTCCCTCAGCCGCCCATTCTCCTGTTCCGCAGCATCAGCCCGCTGCTTTTCTTGCTCAGCAGGGGTCAACAGCCAATTGCCATCCGAGTCATACCAGCGCAGCCACCGCCGCTCCACCCCTTGATAGCGCCCCTGCCACAGCCCCAAACCCAGTTCTGCTTCCTTCAGCCATACCCCTTGGCCATCTAGTTCCAGGGGCCGATACTCCGTCATCATCAAGCCAAACGCCTGAAACTCATCCGTATAGCGGTTAAACACGAAATAATACGGAATCCGCAGCACCTGCTCGTACACCGTCCACTTATTCGGCGGCTGACTTGCCTCCCGTAACGTCCGGCCCAAATCCTCCTTTTCAGTCCCCGGCGACAACAACTCCACCACCACAAACGGGGGGATCCCCTCCTGCCAGGTGACATAGCTCAACCGCAACTCTGTGCCCCCATAGAGCCTAGGCACCCCCAACACCCCAAACCAATCCGGGCGCTTATACCATTGCGAGTGCCTAGGGTCGTAATAGAGATTCAAATCACTGGCAGCAAACACCTCGTCGTCAGGGTAAGCAGGCGGGCGAAACGTTAACCGCAGTAGCTCCGGCTGAAGCAAATGAAACTCGTCAGGCAAGCCCGGCTCCCCCACTACTTCACTGGGCAGATCGTACATCGTCGGCAGCACCTGCCTAGGCGGCAACGGCGGAGAATTTTGAATCATAAAACAACCGCATATCGAGACAGTGGGGTGATTTTAATTTTAAGCCAAGGGCTTCCCCGCCTGCACTTGGCCAATCTCATTCGCCAACCGCATCAACCGCTGCCGTTCCATCTGGATATCAGACATCAGCGCCCGCAGCCCTTCAGGGGTGAGATTGGTCATACATCATCTCCCCAGTTGCCATCACCCGTTGATAAAAGTGGGGCTCCAAATCCTCTAGGGGCTTGAGATCAACCCAACGGTTCGTCACCTGATTGACCGCTGCTAATGCCTCAAAAAATCGTCCCGGCTCAATCCCCGCCACCGCTAGGTCAATATCCGAGACCTCCGTAAACCGCTGCCGTACTAGGGAGCCAAACAGAACGACTTGGGTGGCATTGAACTGCTCCACTAACAGATCTGCAATCTGTGCCGCCTGGGATCGGGCTTCCGCCGCTAGCGCCGATCGCTGCACCTGCTGACGGCGATTGTGCTCTTGCCAATAGCGCCGGTACTTATCCACCGGATGCGGCTGGGGTAGGTTGTTCATTTCAGCCATTGCCCAATGCTTGATGGGCTTCAGACCTTATCCCTTCTTGCAACACCGCCAACACCCGCTGCATATCCCCCCCTAGCAGCGACCCCACCGCCAGCCACAACCCCGGAAACACGCAACTCCGCAAAATTCCTAGCTCGGTAGTGGATTAGTGTAAAGGATAAAGAAAAACAAGGTGTCACCGTCCCATTCTTTAGATTCTGAGGGAGTAGGATCCATGACCATCGAGATGACCTGTCCAACCTGTGGGTCTCACGACATCTCAAAGAACGGCACTACCAGGCGCGGAAAGCAAAACTACAAGTGCCGAGACTGCAATCGTCAATTCGTAGAAGATCCCCAGTGGAAGCCGAAAGACAAAGACACTCGGAGTTTGGTCGATCTGCTGCTGTTAGAGAAGATCCCCCTAGCCGGCATCGCCAGAGCCACCGACGTCTCTGATAGTTGGCTACAAAGCTACGTCAACGCTTGCTATGAGGCAGTGCCAAAAGCGGCAGAGGTTGTCCCCAAGGCCAAAGGCAAGCTGAAAGTGCAGATGGATGAGCTGTGGTCATTTGTCGATAACAAAGGCAACAAGCAGTGGGTCTGGCTGGCGATCGATGCAGACACCCGAGAAATCATCGGCTGTCATATCGGCGACCGCTCCAGAGAATCAGCCATTGCCCTATGGCAGTCCATCCCGGCTGTATACCGACAGTGTGGCCAGATCTACACCGACTACTGGGAAGCCTACGTCAGCGTCATTCCGAGCAAACGACATTTTGCTGTTGGCAAAGATAGCGGCTTGACGAACTACATCGAAAGACTAAACAACACCCTGAGGCAGCGGATTTCTCGGTTAGTGAGGAAGACACTGTCCTTTTCCAAGAAGCTAGAGAATCACATCGGCGCGATCTGGACGTTCATCCATGACTACAATCGCCGAGTCAGAGAGAAGCTGGCAGCAAGGGAAGAGCCCATGGTTTCCTCTGTCCTTTACTAAAATGCACTACCCCTAGCTCATCCGGCTGTTGCAGCCCATAGTCTCCTTCCTGCAACTGATACCAGCGAAAGGCTTGCTCCTGCATCAACCAGACCAAATATTCCCGCACTCCATTACGCCGATAGGCCCGCAATTTATCATGGAGATCATACGAAGCACTGCTGGCCGCAATCTCCACAATCAACTGCTTCCGCGTCAACCGCTCCCGATCCATCTGGTCTGATTTCCTAACTGGGATAAAATTCTTCATCCATCAGTTGCTCCCACAGATAGGGACAACGCTCCGGAAAACAAGTCACCACCAACCCCGTCTCCTTCGCTGCCCCCTTTCGACCATACTTATAACCCGTCTCCACCGCTGCCTCTAGGCGACTGCGCAACCCTGGACTTTCTTCCAATAGCCGCTCAATCTGTAGTCGCTGCTTATCAATAGAGAGCCGCCAACTGCGGGATCGACGAGTTGACTGGTACTGCCACTTGAGTAAATGCAGCGTCAACTGCTCCAAAGCAGACACCAACGCCCGATACTCACTGCGCCCCAAATCGGCTAGTTCCTCAATCACATTGCCCCAGTCCACCTGATCAAACCGCCGCAGGCGAAGCAGTTCCGCCTGTTCCAGAGACCAGGTGTAAAAGTCTTGCTCGTAATTGGTTTTGGCCATCCCCCACCTCAATTCTCTAGATCCCCTCTGGATCGACCCCACCGCCAACCACGATCCCGGCAACAACTGTAACTAATCAACCGTTTTGGCTACTTACTATCTTTCCAGCCAAATCCTGACTTCGACCCGCTAAGAGCTTCATCAACACTAAATAGGGCAGTGTAATCAGTCGATTCGTATGGAGATCGGCAAGCTTTTGGGTCATGAGGGTTGCGATCGCTCTGGATCAACGCCCAGCGATCGCAACTGAGCGGCTAATTGCTCCGCCCGCTGCCGCTCCACCTCCAGAGCGGCCTGGGCTGCTTGTACCCGTTGGTGCTCCTGCACCAACCGCTCACTTCCCCACAGCAGCAGATCACCTGAGGCATCCCACCATCGTAGCCAAGATGCCGTCGTCTCCGCCTTCTTGCCCTGCCAAGTGCCTAGAAACAACCCAGTTTCCTCCAGCCAAAAGCGATGGTTCTGATCTGGCTCGATCTCCTCGTAGTGACCGGGACCAAGACGATACACATCGAGCTGCGCCGTCTTAGGATGGAAAATCACATAGATAGGCACCTTGAGAATTTGCTCATAAAAGTACCACTTGCCGTAGGGGTAATAAGGGTTGATCGAGTATTCTCCCCCCTCAGCCTCCGAAATAAACTCCATCACAATGGCCGGGGCTTCCCCCTCTAATTGGGGGGTATAGCTGCGCCGCACCTCCCCCTCTGGAATAGGCTTGACGACCGGCACGTATACCCAGTCCGGGGCTTTAACAACGGTCTTGCCCTCAACCGTACTGCATAGGCCAAAATTAGAAGCAATTAAGCTGTCGGACGGGATTAAATCAGCCAGCTCCAGCGCCTCCCGCAGCGCTGCCGCCAAGAGGGGCTGTAGATCACTTTCCACCGGATCATCAGGAAGAATAAAGTCTTTCGGTAAGGGCTCCCAAGTGACCTGGGGCAAAGATTGAATCGAAACCCCTGGGACAATAGTCATGGTTTCTTGTTCCTAGCGCCAGATTGATGCGATCCCCGTCAAGACTCCAGATCCTGCAAGTGCTCCGCCCGCATCAATGCCTGACTCGATCATAATCTAGGCTAAGCTGATCGCGATTGGTAAGGGCAACGCCAAAGAAGTCAGAACCATTGTCAAAATGGGGGGCGGGTAAGCCTTGCTCCTGGTAATGCTTCAGCACTTTGGGCAGGCCGCGACCCAGTCGATCCATGAGGCCATAGTCTTTCAGGAGTTGGGCGATCAGGGGATTGCGGTAGTAAGAGACCCCAGCTAGGGCGCGATCGAGGTTGAGGGTATTGGGTAGACTGCCAGGGGAGAAGAGTTCCAGGCGATCGCGAAACAGGTGGAGGCGAATTCGTTGACCAAAGATAGACCAATCCCGGTGAGCAAAGCTATTGACTAGAAGTTCGCGAATGACAAAAGGTTCGTAGTCGGGCACATCGTGACGGTGGGTTTGGTCAGCGTTAAAGACGGGACGGTGGCGAGAGTTCCGACGGACAAAGGCCAGACCGGCTTGAATCGATTCTGGGATGGTTTCAGTTAGGGTGAGGCTATCCAACAGGGGGGCGGTGACATCGCTACCGTCAAAGGCATTCAGTTCTAGGCCCGCCTGGGGCAGGGTTCGGCTGGGTTGGCGACCAAAGAAGAGATTACCTACCACCGTCAGGGCACCTTCGGCATCCATGAGTTGTAGGTTATAGAGCAAACGGGTGGGATGGGGCTCATCCTCAAGATCGCGAAGCTCTCGGCAGTAGTAGCCCCATTTGAGCGGATCGAGATCGGCAAGCTCGGTGCCGGGTAGAGAAGAAATTTCAAAATGAAACTGAGCACCCTCCTGGAGGAGGCGGATCAGCTCTTCCTGGGTTGGTTCAATGGCGACGGCACCGGCCCGAATATAGTAGCGATTGCTGGACTTGACCTTATAGGGTTTGTGGAGGCCCGAGTCTACAGTGATGATTAAAACTTTTTTGCCCTGGTGAGCAACCGTAGTGAGATCGGGAATCAGGGAGGGGGTAATGGTGTTACGGCAGATTTGGATAATTTTATCCATCCAGGCAGGGATGTCTTCAACCCCAGTGATTGTACGGTCGTCGGCAACACCAACGAGAACTTGCCCGCCTTTCATGTTGGCAAAGGCAACAATTACTTTAGCTAGACTCTCGTTACGAACGGGGGTTGTTTTGAACTCAACTCGGGAGTTTTCCCCCGATTCTACTAGGGTAAGGAGATGTTCAGGGGACATTACGGTCAAGGGGTGGGCAGGTAGCTGCGGAAAGTTTCTGACTGGTGGATCAATTCCTGAAACGTGCCTTGGTGAACGACCTTGCCCTGGCTCAGCTCAAAAATACAGTCGCACTTTTCCACCGTGGTCAAGCGGTGGGCAATTAGAATAATGGTGATCTGGCGACTGAGGCCGTGGATCGCCGCCATCACCTCCCGCTCCGTCAGGTTATCCAGAGCACTGGTGGCCTCATCAAAGACAATGACCGAAGCTCGCTTGTAGAGGGCACGGGCAATACCAATCCGCTGGCGCTGCCCCCCACTGAGACGAATGCCTCGCTCCCCCACATAGGTGTCGTAACCGGCGGGTAAATCCTCTACGAAGGCGGCAATTTGGGCTAGGTGGGCCGCTTTTTGGACCTGCTCGAAATCCACCGCCGCCGGATCCACCCCAAAGGCAATATTCTCCGTAATTGACCCATCACTGAGGAAAATACTCTGGGGCACATGGGCTACGGTGCGCTGCCAAGCCCGCAGGGATTCCCCCGTCAGGGGCACCCCATCGGCCCGCACCTCCCCCCGTTGGGGGGTTAACAACCCCAGAATGATATCCGCCGTTGTGCTTTTGCCACTGCCGGTGCTGCCCACGAAGGCCACCGTGCGATTGGCGGGAATTTCTAGACAAAAGTCTTGAAGCACCCAATTGCGATCGCCCCCTTCCCCATAGCCAAACCAGACCCCATTCAAGACGAGGGACTGTTTCAAAGGCAACGGGGGCGGGGCCGGTTGCAGCAGAATCGGATCAATCGGCCATTGCAGGGCCGCGATTACCCGTTGCAAAGACACCTCAGTGCCGCGAATTGCGGTGATCGAGCCAAAGCAACCCTGTAAAGCGGGTAATAATCGGTTTGCCCCCAAGGCTAGGGTGCCGAGGACGGGGACAATGCGATCCAAATCCTGACTCTGATAGGCCAAGACGGTGGCCAAGGCAGCAATAAAGGCCATGGCCACCGTCTCGATCAAATACCGGGGAGATTGACCAATGAATGTGGTCGATGCCGATGCCCGGCGCAGGGGCCGATCGGCAGTGCGATAGCGGGCCTCAAAGACCTCCTGGCTGCCATCTAGGAGCACTTCGCGAATGCCCCCCAGACCCTCTTGGAGGGACTTGACTAACAGACGGCTGAGATCCGATACCAGGCGGCTGTTCTGGGCTAGCTTCCGTTTACTAAACCGCAATAGGAAGAAGTAGGCCGAACCTAAAAATGTGGCGGCGGTGAGGGCAATGACCGGATCTATGGTGATGAGGGCAAATGCGATCGCGATCACCACCAAGCTATTGGTCAGCAACATCAGGGTATAGGGCAGTATTATCGAGCCCACTTGACCGACATCACTGGTAATCGCCCCAATCAGCTCACTGCTGTTGTGGCGCACATGGAAGCTATAGGGCTGAAGCAGGGTGCGATGGTAGACCTCCTGGCTCAGGTCAGTGGCCACCGCCGCCGAAAAAAACTGTTGGGTGCGCAAGGTCAGTAGGCGCAGACCATTGGAGATAACAATGGCCAAGGCAAAGCCAATCCCTACCGCCACAACTATTTGGGGAACGGCGGTAATGCTCAATAGGGCAAAAATGGGCTGGAGCCGAGGTTGAGCCAAAAGGGCAGGGGCATTACTCAGGGCCGCCAAGAAGGGCAGGGCTGACCCCAGGGCCACCATCTCACTCAGAGCCGAGATTGCCATCAACACCCCCATCAATAGCAACTGCCGCTGACGGCGGCGGGGCAGCAGTTGATACAGTTGCCACAGACTAGCAGCAAGAGAATCTGGGGCTACAGTCACTCCCTAAACCTCATGACCTTCTGCATTACGTTACGTTAAGACTCCTCACTCACAATCGGCTTCAAGGGGGCGAGGGTTTCTACCGGGACGATATCGCTATTGCTATAGACCTCAATCCCCAATCGGGAGGCGATGGGCTGGGCCAGAGGATGCACCATGGGAGAAATCACAATCTTGCGAGTAGCCCGACGCTGGTGATGCTTTTCGTAAAATTCAGTCTTCCGCAGAAAAGCGTAGAGGTCGGCCTTACTGAAGGAGGATTTGATCTCACAGAGGAGCAAGTCACCATTTTTGATGATGATGTCCAGCTCCACCTGATCGGGACGACCAAAGACCTCCCCCGCATCATCGTATTCCGTCACATTTAGCACCTCGACTCCAAAGGAGTCCTCCAGAATACCCTTGAGGGCGTTACGGAAGGCGTTTTCGGCAGAGATGCCCCAGCGGGCACCGAGAGCGCCCACAGTGCCGTCGTGCTTTTGCTTCAAATCACGAATCTCCGCCAGCATCTGGCGCAGTTGTTCCTGATTTTCATCCCACTTGCGGTTTTGCTCTTGCCACTTGCGGGCTTGCTCTTCGCGATCGCGCTCCCGTTCCCGAGCCTGTTCGTCCCACTTGCGAGTTTGCTCTTGCCACTTGAGAGCTTGCTCTTCGCGATCGCGCCTTAACTCATCCAGAACCCGGTCAAAGCGACTTTCCGTTTCAGTCCGCCCCGCAAAGTACCCAGAAACTGAGCGCAGCACAAGGTCTCGCACCTCAGTATCCTGCTGAAGTAGGGATGGTAGGCTCTGTTTCAGCAGCGCCTTGAACTGCTCATCGGTCATGATATCGACCCTTGATCGAATACTCTACAGGGGTGCGCTTCGTCCACAGCCCTTACGTTAGGTATCTGCGGGTACCTTATTTTCCTGCGAATCCCTTATCTAAGTTTATTCGTCCATTGTAGCGGTGCCCGATTCCAGGGCACCGCCTACCTAAGCTGCCTACATAAACCGAAAATCCTTGACCCCATTGAAGTTAGTCATGCGGGCCTGACGGCGGGTGAAGTCACTGACGGAAGGATTACCCCGAGGATGAATCACCTTGGTAGCCTGCTCCCAGAGATAGACAGGAGCCAGCTCGGCCTCATAGGCGCGGTCTCCTACTCGCCGCACATGGTACCAGCGGGTTTCATTACAGTCATCGCACCAAAATGCCTCCAGCCATTCCCCCTCTAGGAGCACCGCACCGTGGGTAGCCACCACCAAAAGGGAGGCTCTACGGCCCATCCCCCGATCCTGGAGTTGCTCGGCAAACTCAGCATAGAGGGGATACTTCTGGCTGACACTATGGACTAGACAGCCATGTTCGGGACAAAAAATGGCTCGGCGCTTGGATCGCTTCCGATTTCGGTCACACCTTCTCTGCAATACGGCCCCTCCGTCGATGCCCATGAAGACTCCATCTGTGGGAAGAAGGTTGCGGTGGAGGGACTGAGATCATTTAGACCATCGAAGCCCACTCCCGCAGAAGTATGAATCTCTAGTAGATTTCATCCTCTGCCTGAATATGTCATATTATTGTATTAAGACCATACCTCAAAAATCACTTTTTTAAGATGTAGATCTAGTTTAGATGAGATCCAAATTGAATACATCTAATGTAATTGAGGATTTCCCATCCTTAAATTAACCATTAAAATCCTTGACCTGAGACTAGTGGACTAGCTTCAAATTGACACCAGCCTACAGTAAAATCATCTTCTTCAGCCTAGCTGAGTCGTTGAAATTAAGGGTGAGATAAGAGTCTACCCCATGGAAAACTTGTTTTACAAAATCTCCAAACCAGACCCATGGAAAATGATCCTACGCAATACACCATCATTGCTGCGGTTCATTTTACACCCTATGTAACTAAAATAGGTTCATTGACTGGGGTTGATCTCACTTTTGCAAACTTATGGCCATAGCCCCACTCTGCGGGAAGAGCAAGCTCTACATCCCCCACCCCCCTGCTCCCAAGGAGGGAGCAGGGGGTGGGAAAGTCTTGTCCGGCCTCCCCTCTCCCATTTTTGGGAGGGGACTGCATAGCCTGACGGCATTCAAGAAAGGCTTGGCCTGCCTGATAGGGCTTGGGGACGAGGGCCAAGATGTGGATACACAGTAGCCCAGGGGGGGAGGCTCGGGCTTCGACGTGAGACTTCGACGTGGGACTTCGGCGTAAGCTCAGTGGAGCGCTCAGCCGAACGGTGAGGGGGCGAGGTGTACCACTATCCACAAGCTAGCTACCGTAGGCTGATCAAAAATCCTTAGCCCATGTGGAATCCCTATCGTTTTGTCGAAACTCTGGCTTTTTTTGGAGAGGTACCGTTTCTTGGCAACTTAGCTTGGCTGCAATCTATGTTTGGTCTTGACTTGCCCGCTGCCCCCGAGGGTCATCTACTCCCGCCTGACCCCGCTGTTGTGCTAATCGGAAATGGCGACCACGGCCAACTCCTTCAAGCGTTGGCAGCGTTGGGAGTGCCGGTACGATCTATCCTGGACATTCCCTCTAGGGGCTGGGTGAATACGCGATTGGTGCTGGTGGATCGAGAAGAAGGTGTTTCTACCCCTAATCTGTCGGTTTTGCTGGCTCAATTACAGGACCAGTCTGCCAGTGTGGCAAGGCCGCTGTTGGACTTTACCCAAACCGATTCAGAGCGGATGGCCCTAGTGTGGGGAGCGGTGGATGATGGAGTTATGGGGGGGGTGAGTCAGAGCGGAATGACCCTAGGAGCGTCGCGGTGGGGGCGGTTTGCCGGGATAGTGTCCACCGCCAACTCTGGCGGCTTTGCCTCTGTTCGCACTCGGAATTTTGAGCCTCCCTTTGACCTGACGGGTTGGCAGGGGATTCGGTTACAGGTGCGGGGAGATGGTCAGCGCTACAAGCTGATTCTGCGGGGCAGTCAGGGCTGGGATAGCTTGGCCTATTGCGCTTCCTTTGATACGGGGGCGAATGGGGAAACTCAGGTAGATGTCCCCTTTGCTGCTTTGCAGGCTACCTTTCGTGCCCGAACGCTGCCCAATGAACCGCCTTTAGATCTGAGTTGCGTGAGGGCATTGCAACTCATGCTGAGCAAGTTTGAGTATAACGGGGCACTGAATCCCCAGTTTCGAGTAGGGCCTTTTGCTCTGGAGATCGCCGCGATCGCGGTTTATCGTTTGGCCCCAACCCCAACTCTGGTGGCGATTGCCCATACCCCCGACCAAGCCACCGCCTATGAGGCCCAATTAGCAGAAAGTGGGGTGCCCTATCGAGTTGTGATGGCTCCCCAGGGTCGGTCCTTGCCCCGGACACCTCTAGCCCCGGACAGGGTCACCGATTGGGCGCGACACATCCTGAATCTAAGCAATCCCTAGTACTCGTAGATGGGGTGAAACGAAGGGTCACCCAACAGCGGTGGGCTAGGTTGGGTTCCGCTAGCGCTGCACCCAACCTACAAATTGAGGCTTGGCAGAGCCCTAGGGGCGGAGTAAGGCTTGCCAAGTGGAAGGGCCGATGATGCCATCGGCGATGAGTTGCCCCTGACGCTGAAATGCCTTTACTGCTGCTTCGGTCTGGGGACCAAAGACACCATCTAAGGCCCCCCGATAGAAGCCTAAGCCCTGTAAACGTTCTTGTACGCGGGTCACGGCAGGGCCATGCATCCCCAGGCGTAGAACGGGCAAATCAACGGGTTGGGTGAAGGATGCTGGGGTCGGAGTAGTAGAGGGGGATGCCTCGGACACTGGGGGGGTAGAGTCTGGCGGTTCTGAAGGTGAAGCAGCTGTCTGCTGAGTCTCTGCCGGAACAGTGGCGGTGGGCGGCGACAATTCACTGGAGGGGGTTGGGAGCAGCCGGTTCCAAGTAGCAGGCCCCACAATGCCGTCGGGGGTCAATGCCGCCGCCCGCTGAAATTGCTCCACCGCTATTTGGGTGGTGGGCTGAAACTGGCCATCAATGGGGCCTGAGTAATACCCCAACAGGGTCAACATTCCCTGCAATTCTCGGACAGTAGTCCCCTCACTGCCCAGACGTAGGGTGGGGCGCTCCACTGGACCCTCCACAATGACCTCTGTTTCTACTTGGGCCAGGGTAGAGGAGGACCGATCTGATAGGACTAACTCCCTGGCCAGAATCGGGGTTGCAGTCCCCCAGGGAAGCATTAGGAGGAGGGCTATCCATCCCCACTTCAGCCCATGGACTAAATTCAGGTTGAACGTCAGTTTCGCAGGCTTTAGGGCAGCCCGTTGGGATGAGGGCCGTTGGTTCTGCCCTAAAAATCGCCTGACACTGGATTGGGGATGGGTCATGGCGCTGAGATCATGGCAGTGAGAGTCTTTCATGACATAGACTACCTTGGATCTGGAAAATGGGGATCTGGAAAATGGGGATGCCGTGACCATAGGTTTCTGTCGATTGAGTCAGTTCAAAGCCCTACTGGTGGGGCTGGTGGTAGCTGACGCTGCTAGCCATGGCGTCTTCCGGGATCCCAGGCTACGTCCTTGCCCACAGGCCCAGCAGAAAGATCTTCAGCAGGAAGATTCCCGGCAGGCAAATTTCCATCAAGAAGATTTTTTAGGTCTAAAAGAAGATCTAAAAAATCTCAAGTCGCTGTCTTGGAGACAGAATCTGGTGATGGAAGCCCATTGGACCATTGCCATTGCCCAGGGTCTTGCCCTGGCGACCCCGCCCCTACAGCAGGGGAATTCCCTAGAAGTCATTGCCTTAGTGCCCACTATGCTACGCCATTTAGACGAGCCACAGGTGGGGGCACAGGTGCTGGCGGGGCGCTGTAGTGGGGAGGCTACAGCGGAATTCCGGGCAGGGGTGCAAGGTCTCTACCAGGGATTGAGATCGCACTTAACCCCCAATGTTCACCAGTTTCCCCTAATACCCCAGTCTCCCTGGCCCCCTTGGGACCAGGCATTCACCCTTTTTCAGGCCAGTGGCGGTGACTTTACCCTGACTTTGGCCCAGAGTCTACGGCAGGCTAGTGATCCCGTAGTTCCCCTATTAGCTGCTCTCCTGAGCACTGGACAGCGGGGCTTAGGGACTATTCCCATTCCCTGGCGACAGGCCATCGATCGGGGGCTCAATTATCGATCCAATTGGGGACCAGATGGCGGACAGACTCCCCCCTCTAGCCTCCAGCAACGATGGCATCTCCAGGGGGAAGCAGAGATTTTGGATCTTGCCACGGGTCTTTGGCAGGCTTGGGCCGGCATCATTTCAGGGGGATCCGATGTATGTTTACCAATTCCCTCTCGACGCTCTTAGCCCAGAGTTTTTACGGAAAGCGGTCATCTTAACCGGAATCTCCCTAGGAAGATATCCGGGGCACAGAGGGGGCGGATTGTCATCATCAGTGGGCAAAACCGAGTGATTATAATGGCTAGCAGGTTCTTCAGTAACTTTCCCCAACCCCTCCTGCCGGGAGCTTGCCCGGATATTTCATGGGCACAACTAGGGGCTGTGGACAATCAAAGCCAGATTCCTTGCTATAGAGCGGTTACAGCCCCTAGCTTGATGCCTTAGGGCGTGGTCATACCTACCCCGCAAGGGTTTTCCCGTTAATTGTCTGCACGCCCTAGAGCATCCGTAGAAGCTGCCCAGGATTACGGCACAGGTGGGTCCGCCTAGAGGGTGGTGGTGCAGTGGTCAGAACTATTGTGGGGCAATCGCCACAGCAGCGTTGGTGAAGTATGAAAGCAGGATGGTGGCAAATTAAAGGGCTGGAACATTGGCGCAGACGACTGAGACGGTCCTGGCATCGCATTAGTCAAGTGGCTCACTTGGGCCATCAGCAACTGCCACGCCTAGGACTCAATCCCTTGGCTCCCCTACCGGGGCCACTGCCAAATCCAGAATTTGTCTCCCTCCCTCAGGTGCCCCCCGTACGACAGCGACGACAACAACGGGGTCGTCGAGATCGATTGAAGGCGGCGGTTGCTATCTGTCTAGCGGCCATTGTCCTGGCGACTGCCTTGGGACAGCGTTTCTATCGCCAGCCTGAACTTCGGGTTGAAACTGTTGCTCCTACAACGATCTCGGCTCCTAGGGATGCCTCCATAGAAGATAGAGAAACAACGGAAGCCGATCGCACCGCTGCACGCACTGGGGCCAAGCCAGTCCTCGTGCCTAACCCGGCCAAAAATGCCAGAATCCAAATCGCCTTGGACAAGCTGATCGATCAAGCCACCTTGCTCCGACAGCAGGCTGGAGAGATCCCCTTTTTGCCTACGGATCAGCTTTCCACCAATGCCCAAACCTATCTCCGTCAAGCCACTGCTGAGGAATGGGAAACTATTCGCTCCCTATCAGCCTTGGATTCACCCAACAATCCACCCGCTTTAGAACAACTACGGCAGGCCGGGAGCCCCTTTCGTCAGTTGCTACCCCGCCAACAGCAGGCGGTACGCGAACTGTTAGTCTATCGCCAGAGCCGGACGCCGGCAGATCGCAATGCCTTGGTCATTCAAATTGAAAATGTGCGATCGCGCTATCGCCAAACCCGACAAGATCTGAAACTGCTGGCCGCTGCCGAAGGCCAAACCCTATCGGAAGATAGCAGTTTCCTGGATTTATCTGATGCTGACTGGGAAACCACAAAACAGGGGTTGCGACGAGCCCTGCACCGCATGCTACTCCAGGGAATTGCCCAGGGCATCCCCTCAGATATTCTCCAGGAAGCTAGCAAACTTCAGGTTCGCCACACGGTGCCCCCTGCCGCCGAAGGCTTTGCCATGGTCACCCTTGCCTCAGTGCTAGAGGTTAACCTAGAACCCCATCCTGAACGCACTCGCCAAAAGGCGGAGGATGCGGCCCAGCAGGTGCCCCCTGCCATGGTCAATATCAAGGCAGGGGAAATCATTGTGCGGGAGGGAGAAATCATTGACCGGTCCGCCTTTGTTCTATTGGATGAATTTAATCTCAGCCAGCGACGACTCAATCGCTGGGGGCTGTTCCTCTTTGCCTTATTTATTACCGTAGGCATTGGCCTATTTCTGTTGGCAGAACGCCACGTGCGTCCAGCCCTACGCCGTTGTGACTATGGCCTTGTGCTCTGTATGGTGTTGGGCATGTCGGGGTTGAATGTTCTGGGGGTGGCGGTGTATAGTTTGCCCGCTATTGGTCTCCTCTTGGGCAGTTTCTACGGAGGTATCCTTGGCACCACCGTTGTGGGTCTCGTGGCCATTGCTTTTCCCCTTGGCACCCACCTCAGCACCATTCCCCTAATCGCCAGCGCTACGGGAGCCGTGGTGAGCAGCATGATCGCTCCCCGACTGCGATCGCGCGAGGAACTCGCCTTATTAGGCATTGTGGCAGGTCTATTCCAGGCAGCTACCTACCTGATTTTGACCTGGGTGCTCAACCCCTTTAACCAAGTGACCTGGTACTTCCCTATTACCGAAGCCGCCAAACAAGGGGGGTACGGTTTAGTCTCCAGCATCCTGGCCCTGGGACTGAGTCCCTACCTCGAACATGTCTTTGATCTGGTCACCCCAATTCGGTTGGCGGAGCTGTCTAATCCCAATCGCCCCCTCCTCAAGCGCCTATCTGCCGAAGCCCCCGGCACCTTTCAGCACACCGTCTTTGTCGCCTCCCTCGCAGAAGCCGCTGCCAAAGCCCTGAACTGCAATGTGGAACTGGTGCGAGCCGGCACTCTCTACCATGACATTGGTAAAATGCACGATCCCCAAGGCTTTATTGAAAATCAGATGGGGGGACCAAACAAGCATGACACCTTGAATGATCCTTGGCACAGTGCCAGCATCATCAAAAAACATGTGAGTGAGGGCCTAGTTATGGCCCGTCGCTGTCGCTTGCCCAAGGCGCTCCAAGCCTTCATTCCAGAGCACCAAGGAACAATGCTGATCAGCTATTTTTACCACCAAGCCCAGAAACAGGTCGAATCCTCCACTCTGGATCCTATCAATTTCAACACCCCGTCCCCAGTACAGGAAATGGACTTTCGCTACGACGGTCCCATTCCCCAATCGCCGGAGACAGGCATTGTCATGCTGGCGGATTCCTGTGAGGCAGCGCTGCGATCTCTCAAGGATGCCACCCATGAAGAAGCCCTAGCGATGGTAAACCGCATCCTCAAGGCCCGCTGGCGCGATCAACAACTCATTGACTCTGGCCTGACCCGCGAACACATGGCCTTAATTGCCCAGGTTTTTGTGCAGGTGTGGGAGCAGTACAACCACAAGCGTATTGCCTACCCCCAGGCTAGTTTGCGGCCCATTATGGGGTGACGGTGAGCGGATTCCAGATCAGGGGCGTGATGATGTATAGATGGCAGCTTTTGCCTTCTGAGCTAGCCTAAATCTCGGGAAAAAGACCGCTGATTGGGGCCATCGGAGTCCAGTCCAGGGGTGGTAGCCTTATTTGCGATCGCAAGCACCACTCGACTCATCATCCGATTGTCTTCGAGACGATACAGACTAAATTCGCCACCAACCTGCTGCATAATGGCTTGACAAATGGCAAAGTGCAGCCCCGGCGGGTGATCGAGAGTAGAGGGGACAAGACTATCGACCGGGCGACCGTTTTCTAATTCCGATAGGAGTTGGTCAGGCACTTCCCCATCATCGGTAATAGAGAGTTCTAGGGAATTGCGATCCAGGGGACGGCACCAGATGTCGATGCGCCCTTGTTCCGGCGATCGCTCACAGGCGGCTAGCAGTAAATCATAGAGAACAAACTCAATTTTCACGATATCGCCGCCAACAATCACATTGCTATCGTTATGGACCTTGGACCAGAGGTGCCGCTCCCGAATCAGAGGCCCTGCCCGCTCCATGAGACGATTGAGCAAACTAATCAGAGGCGTGGTTTGGGGGGTGCTCTGGAGTTGCCACTGCTCCTGTTCCAGCATGGTGGCAATACCCTGGGAGAGGTTAACCAATTGGCGCACCGTTTGCTGTTGTCGCTGGATGACCAAGGCCGAATTTACCTCAGATCCGACATCGTTGCTCAGCCGATTGAGGCTGATCTCTAGGCGGCGATGCACTTCATCAAACCGTTTGTGCTTATACCAGTTCAGTTTTGACAGTTCCTCCCGTTGACCCAGAAGCATTTCCATGAGGCTCAGGTGACGGCGAGACCAGGCCAGTTGGTTGCCCAACAGGGTGACTAAACCCATGTGGTAGTCCGACCATTTGCGATCGCTACCATCTGCCAAAATCAAGACCGCATTGGGTAGATGATCCGGTGCAGTCCGCAGGGCCATCAGCAAAAACTTGCTGCCGGGGGGGGCCGTAATCCAGTCCAGAGTTGTGGGAGGAAAGTCCTCCAGCGTGACGGGGATCAAGCCATCGGTTTGTAAAGCCCAGTGGATCACGGCATCGGAGGCGAGAGGGATATCTACCCCTACTTGAACCTGAAAGGACTTATGACGGGCCGTGAACTGACCCACCCGAGCCACCTCATCCCCAATATCCCAATGCACCAGAGCCGCCAGAGAAACCTTGAGCAAATCCGCTAGGTGACGGCAGGCGGACTCCTCCAGTTGGTCGGGATGGAAAGTCCGCTGGAGGGTCCGTAACCCCCATTGGATTGAGTCATACAAACGCCCCTGCTGGTTTACCTGGCGCTGAAGTTGCCATTGGTGCAGAATCAGCGCCAACTGCTGACCCACCGCCATCAGGAAATCCCCCTCTACCAGAGTCCAATGACGGGCGGTTGCCGCCGCCACCAAAATGACCGCTTCAGGCGCGTGGCCGGGAGACACATTACAGGCCAGGAGGGACTGGATTCCTAAGGTCTGAAAGTTGTCTCGCCAAGCCATTAATTTCAGATCATCGGTTAGATCATTGATGGCAATGGCCGTTGTGCTGCGTTCCATCATCTGCCAGTCCACCTCATCTAGAGAGGTCCAGACCAAGGTCGTACCGCGTCGCCCACTGCCCCCTCCCTGAAACGCCACTTCATACCCACCCCGGTCGGAGTCATAGAGCAGCACGATAAACTGTTGCGCTGTGAGACGCTCACAAAGTTTTTCCCCACAAGTTTCCAGGGTTTTGCGCCAGTCACTGTCATTGCGGATGCTGCGCACTATCCTGGTGAGGAATTTCTGATCCGCCTCACCCTGGCTCAGAGTATCCGTGAGGGTGCTAGCGGGCACCATCAAACCAGCCAAGTGCCCCACAGCCACCATGAAGTCCTTTTCCGCTGTAGTCCAGAGCCGGGGCTCCCGTCCCTCGGTGGTGATGAACCCCTGTAAATCGCCCTGGCTCAGGATCGGGGTTGCTAACAGCGATCGCGCCTGGAGTGCCCGCATGAACTGTTCCGGTATGTTCATGACCAAGAGACCCTCCGATTCCCCCACGGTCACCAAGGTATTACCACACAGAGACTGGTAGACCCCCCGAATGGTGTCGGCGGGGAGGCTGAGGGGGGTAGTATCGGCCTCAAAATGGCGGCAACTGCTGCCCTTAGCCGCCTGGAGGGTCATCCGCTCCCAGAAGATAAAACCCTTGGCATCAAACCAAAACAGACGGGTCCGGTCGGGAGCCATAAACTGGTGGGCGGTTTGGACAATCGCCTCCAACTGATCCGCTAGGACCGTCAACTCGTTAAACCGATTGACCAGATTAAAAATGGGCAGTTCTGGGGTCTTGATTGCCCGTTGCTGCTGGATCTGCTCATGGTGGTGCAGGGCATCCGCCAGGGTACTGAGGAGCGTGGAGATGTAGGTGCGATCGCTAGAACTGGGAGACTGGCCCCACTGGGTTGTCCCCAACAACAGCAACCCATGGCAGGCATCCCGCCGCCGTAGGGGAAACAGCAATGCTCCCTGAATCCCCAAGCGCTCTGCCAGTTGGTTCCAGTTACTAACTCGGGGTTCCAGCCGCAAATCGTTCACTATCATGGGCCGTTGCTGGATCACCACCTGCTCCATCAAGTCCCCAGGGGATAGGTCAATGGGTATGTCTAGGAGTCGATCCTTCTTAGGGGAACGGCTGCCCTGGGGCAAGAGGCGATGATTAACGCGATCGTACGTACTCAACCACAGGAGACCGTAGTGCAACTCCCCCTGCAAGTGGTCCAAGACAGCACTGACCATCTGCCCCGGCTCATCTGTTTCCCGGAGGGTTTTCAGAATGCGAGCCAGGGCAGTCAAGCGCCGGTCTGGATTGGGATCTGATTTCGGCGAACCCATCTCGGTGCAATTGTGATGTGGGGGCAACCCAAACGATAGCAGTCCCTCCCTCTGTCCGTGTAGCCCGTGTCCGTGTAGCTCGTGTTCCTGTAGCCCGTGTTCCTGTAGATATACGCTGACCCTGATAGTGTCCAGAAAAGGGGAGGGAAATTCTGAACGCGACTGAGCTAGAGCCTGGGGCGCACGCTTAGGTAGTCTCAGTCTATATCTGTATCCATCCAAGGGAGAGGTTGTGGGGATAAAGTTAGGACGGAAATCTATGAATTTATGGTTGGAGACGGCACAGTTGTCCCCGTTGTCCCCAACCTTTCCCAAGGAGAGGGCTGTGCCCGACATATACCAAACCCTCATTCGTCCCCTACTCTTTCAGGGGCTCAGGGCCGATCCCGAAGACCTCCATCAGCGCGCTCTAGGGCTCTTGGCGGGATTATCAGCGCCCCCCTCGGCGACCAAGGTGCCTAGCCTAGCCCTGTTGCCTGGATTACAGCGCTGGTTGGCCCAAACCTTTAGCTATTCCAGTGATCGCCTCTCTCAGCGACTCTGGGAACAGACCTTTGCCAATCCCCTCGGCTTAGCCGCAGGCTTTGATAAGGACGGCCTCGGGGCGCGGGCTTGGCCCTTGCTGGGCTTTGGTTTTGCAGAATTAGGAACCGTCACCCTCCATCCCCAACCGGGAAACCCCCGCCCTCGACTCTTTCGCCTGCCTTCGGATCAGGCGGTGCTAAACCGCATGGGGTTTAACAACCAGGGATCTGAGCAACTGGCGGCACGGCTGCACCAGTACTGGCCCTCCGGGCGATCGCAAATTCCCCTGGGCATTAACCTCGGCAAATCCAAGGTGACCCCCCTGGAATCCGCCGCCGAAGACTACCGAGAAAGCTTTCGATGGCTAAAAACCTGGGGTGACTATTTTGTGGTGAATGTATCGTCACCCAATACTCCAGGACTGCGATCGCTGCAAGGACGCGCCCAGCTCGCCCCGATCCTAGCGGCCCTCCAGGCAGAAAATACTGAGGCTAAACCCCTCTTGGTCAAAATCGCTCCGGACCTGGCCTGGGAGGACATTGCCGATATCGTAGACCTAGCCCAAGAACAGGGCTTGGCAGGCATCATCGCCACCAACACCACCATTGACCGCACCGGGCTCAGCACTCCCCGTCTCTCTACCGGACTCACCCCCGCCGAAGAGGCGGGGGGCATCAGCGGCGCGCCCCTGCGTCAGCGCTCCACCGAGGTCATTCGGTTTATCTATCGCCACAGTCAGGGGGCTTTGCCCATCATCGGCGTCGGGGGCATTTTCACCGCCGATGATGCCTGGGACAAAATCACCGCCGGAGCCTCCCTGGTACAGATCTACACCGGATGGATCTATGAGGGTCCCTGGATGGTGCCTCGCCTATTGGCAGGATTGGTGGACAAGCTCGATGATCAGGGTCTAACCCAGATCACCGATGCCATCGGCATCCATAGCTAAACGGCATTGGCCGCAGCCTCGTATTCCCCAATATCCATCACCCACCCACCGGGCAATCCTGCATTGGGCGCGGGCACCACGCTCCTACGGCGACATCCTGCATTGGGCGCGGAAACCGCGCCCCTACGGGTAATTCAATTCAAAACTCAAAACTCAAAATTCCTGTCACCCCTAAGCCCTCCGGGCAGGCTCCGCCAACACCCCAACACCCCATCACCCCCTAAGCCGCCATCGGCCACCGCTCCTCAAACCCGTGATGTTGGGGCTGGAGCCCAGAGGCCAAGAGGCGCTGGAGGCGAGGGATCTCGGCGCTGTTATAGACCCGAAACTCATGCTCTACAACGGCATGCTCAGCCCTTACCGCCTGGTTTAGAACCAGGGAGCCCTTAGTGTCGGAGACGGAACGGTGGAAGGTACCGGGGGGAATTCGCAAAATGTAGCGATTGGCCTCTAGGCGCACCACATGGAGGGGACAGTCCCAGGAAAAATTCACCAGGTAAAAGGTACGCCCTCCGGACACCGCTAGCAAATTATCCTCCTGGTTGGGATGGAGATAAAACTGCCAAGAATTGGTGACATCATTGTTGGGGCTAACGGCTGGCCCATCGTGGAAGACCAAATCCCGCGCATTCGATTCGTCTACGGTGATATCAAAAAACTGTACGCTCGGGGTATCTCTAAAGCGATGGAAAGGAAGTAGTTCAAACATAGCCAACCTGTCAAATGCGTCAATGTCTGGGCTTGGTGCATACGGTAACCTCATTGTTTCCAGGGAATCAAAACCCCTGGCGAGTTTTATCTATTCGACTTCCGAATAGATTGTCGCTATGAACATTCGTCACCTTGCGGTGCTGGCGGCGATTGCCCAGGAGGGCAGTTTCTCTGCCGCTGCGCTCCAGTTAGAAACCTCTCAGGCCGCTGTAAGCCGCGCGATCGCGACTTTAGAGGCAGAACTAGGGCTGCCCCTGCTGAAGCGGGGCCGCTTTGGAGCCAAGCTCACCCAGGTGGGGGAGCGGGTCTTGCAGCACGCCTATAAAATGCTGGAACTGCGAGAGCACATTGAATATGAGGTGAACCTGGAAAAGGGGCTCTATGCGGGTTGTTTGCGGATTGCCTCCTTTCGCAGCGCCTCCACCCACCTGCTGCCGCCGTTGATTGCCCGGTTTCGCGATCGCTTTCCCCGCGTGGAGGTGTCCCTGAGTGAGTTGGAGCCTGCCGGAGTCGAGCAGGCGCTCCGGGACGGGGAGGTGGACTTGGGCCTCGTCCCCCTGCCCCGATCGGAGGACTTCAAGCAATGGGAGTTGGCGCGGGATGAGTATGTGGTCCTGCTGCCCAAGTCCATCGATCACCTGCCCATTCGCCTCACTTGGGCACAACTGGCTAGCTATGATTTTGTCCTCTATAACTACGCTGAATGCACCACTGCTGTCCGAGACCATTGGGCGCGCTGGGGTCAGTCTCTGCGGGTCGCCTATGTCGTCAAGGAGGATTCCACCATTGTCAGTATGGTGGCCCAGGGGTTGGGAGCTGCCATACTGCCTCGGCTGGCGGCCCTCCCCATTCCTGAGGGCGTTCAAGTGCGATCGCTACCGGTCCCCCTAGAACGGATCATCGGTGTTGCCACTCTGGCCCAAACGCCCCACTCCCCCGCTGTTGAGGAATTTCTCCGATTGCTCCATTCCTAGTACTCGACGGCGTAAATACACTGACCATTCTGTCGTGACACCCTCGGCCCCTCACCCTAGCCCTCTCCCAAAGGGAGAGGGAACTAGAAGATGGTGAATTGAGGCGACGGAATAGTACGTTTATTTAAGCCTGGGCGTACTATTCTGCGTAGGTTGGGTGAAACGAAGGGTCACCCAACAGCGGTGGGTCATGTTGGGTTCCGCTAGCGCTCTACCCAACCTACAAGTCGAGGCTTGACAGAGCACTAGGGTTCTGAAATGGACTATGGGGATGGGAAAATTCCTTTAGCGAAAAAATTGGACTTATAGCAAGACTTGGAATCCTATGGACGAGCAATTTGCCAGTGACAACTACTCCGGCATTTGCCCGGAGGCGATCGCAGCGTTGATTCAAGCCAATCAGGGGAGCGCCCCCGCCTATGGGGAAGACGACTGGACCCAGCGGGCGGCGGATCGGTTTCGGCAGTTGTTCGAGACGGACTGTGAGGTGTTCTTGGTGTTCAACGGCACCGCTGGGAATTCCCTGGTGCTGGCGGCTTTGTGCCAGAGCTACCACAGTGTGATTGCCCATGAACTGGCCCACATTGAGACCGATGAATGTGGGGCACCGGAATTTTTCTCTAATGGGGCCAAGTTGTTGCTGGGGGCGGGAGATCAGGGGAAGCTGACCCCGGAGGCGATCGCGGCTATTGTCCACAGGCGCAACGACATCCACTACCCCAAGCCCAAGGTGGTTAGCCTTACCCAGCCGACGGAGGTGGGCACCCTCTATTCCCTGACGGAACTGGGGGCAGTGTGCGCTACGGCGAAACAGTACGGCTTGAAAATTCACATGGATGGAGCCCGTTTTGCTAATGCGATCGCGGCTTTGGACTGTACCCCTGCGGAAATGACCTGGAAACTGGGGGTGGATGTGCTGTGCTTTGGCGGCACGAAGAATGGTCTACCCCTGGGGGAGGCGGTGATTTTTTTCAACAAGGCTCTAGCGGAGGATTTCGACTACCGCTGCAAGCAGGCGGGGCAGTTGGCCTCCAAAATGCGGTTCATCGCTGCGCCCCTGCTGGGGGTCCTGGAAACGGGGGCATGGCTGCACCATGCCCGCCATGCCAACGCCAGTGCTGCCTACCTAGCTCAGCGTCTAGGGGAAATTCCCGAGGCCAAGCTGCTGTTTCCACCCCAAGCCAATGCGGTGTTTGTGGAGCTGCCGCCGGTTGTGATCCAAACCCTGCGGGATCAGGGCTGGCGGTTCTACACCTTCATCGGTGTGGGCGGGGTGCGGCTGATGTGTGCTTGGAATACTACCCGCGATCGCATTGATGCCCTGATCGCCGCTATCCAGCGAGCGCTCTCCCATTCCCCGGCGTAATGCGCCCCTAAGGGCTGTGGGCAATCGAAGTCAGATTCCTGATTATGGGGCGGCTACAGCCCCTAGCTTGATTCCGTAGGGCAGGCGTGGCCATGCCTACCCCGCAAGGATTTCCCCGTTAATTGTCCACACGCCCTAGGCAATGCTGCCCCGCTTGCGAGCTTCCTTGTAGCTGGTGCCTACATTTTGCAGTCCGGCCCGAATCATTTCCCGCTCCAGCAGAGCAAAAAAGCGGCTACGATCGCCCCCCCGCACTACCGCCTGGTTATGGGCCTCGGCTAGGGCCACGGGATAGCCGTAGCCCTTCTGCACCTGGGTCAGCACCATGCCCAGGGCTTGGTCCCGTAGGCCATGATCCAGGGCCACCCACTGGGGCATTTCCACCCGCGCCACCTCTGCCCCCACATGCACATAGCAGAAATAAACCGTGTGCTCTCCGTACTGGCTCAGAATATCGGCGGAACTGCGCCAGAGGGGACTGCGCTGACCTGGTTCCAGCCGTGTGGCCCACAGGGCCACATCCCGCAGGGGATCAAAGGGCTGGCAGGGGGCGCGATCGCTGCGATCGGGACAGTGGGTGAGGCAATCTGGGGTGTTGTAGGGGCAGGCTTGCAGTCGCAAAAAGTTGAGCGCCTCTCCACTCCGGGAGGCACTGATGTAGCCCACTAGGGGCAGGCGCAGATGGCGCAGTCGATCCCAGGCGGCGAGGATGGGGGGCAAAATGCGATCGCGGGCCTCCCCCGGCAAATCCTCCAGAAACCAGTAGATCAGCGACCCATCCGTCAGGGCTAGTTGGGGCGGGGTCACTGGGGTCACTGTCCCTGCCGCCGTCATATTGGGAGATCCCGAATTGGCAGATCCCGGATCAGCACTAGAGCCTCCTCTCCTTGGGAGATGAGCGGCTCCTGTCCTGTTGGGGAATGCAGACTGGGAGGCTATGGCCTGGGACGGGGCCGAAACGATCAGGTCTTCCCCCAAATCCGCCAAAGCCTCCGCCTCCGCCACCGTGCGCCGATAGCCCATCCATTCCTCGGTGCGAATGCCCCACTGGCGCGACAGGTACAGATCCTCGGGGCGATACACCACCTCCGGTAGGCTATCCAACAGCGGAAACCGTCCCTGACCGTAGTGCAGCACCACCCGTCCCACATTGAGCAGGTAGCAATAGGCAATCTCGTGGTGGCTGGGGGAAATCTGGGAGCCGTCGGTGGCAATCACCGTATGGGCTTCTGGGGCGGGCTCTAGGGTGCTCCGCTGATCCAAGGGCTCTACTGGAGTGGCGACGGCAAAGGAAATGCGATCGCGCCCCGCTGCCAACTGCACCTCCAGGTTCCCCTGCACCGCTGTCGCCTGCTCCAGCAGATCCTGGGCAATGGCCACCCGCCGCCCCGCCGCCGCCGCTTCCTGGGTCAGGTGCGCGCTGATACCCTGCATCTGTCGGGCCAACTTCATCAAGTCCAGCATGAACGCCCTCGTATCATCGCTCTAGTGGCAAGTCTTCCTTCCTTCACTCAGCCCAGTGTTTGGCACGGCTGACGGCTTTTTTCCAGAGCTTATAGTCCGCCTCCATCTCGCCCCCACCTTGGGGCTCGAAGACCCGATCAATTTGCCGCCCCGTTACCAAGGTCCAGTAGTCTGACCAGAAACCGATCCCCAACCCCGCCGCAAAGGCTGCCCCCTGGGCCGTAGCATCCAGAATTGCGGGACGCTCGACGGGAATTCCCAGTACATTCGCCTGGAACTGCATCAAGAAATTATTCTGGCAGGCTCCACCATCCACCTTCAGCAGACCAATGGGGGTATCGCTATTGGCATTGACCGCCTCCACCACCTCCTTGACCTCATAGGCAATAGCCTCCAGCACTGCCCGCACCAGGTGCTCTCGTTGTGCACCCCCGGTGATGCCTAGAAAGGCCCCCCGCGCCGTCATATCCCAATGGGGAGCCCCTAGCCCACTCAGGGCGGGGACGAAATAGACGCCACCGTTGTCCGGGACCTTTTCCGCCAAGGGTTCCGTATCCGCTGCGTGGTTGATCACCTTGAGGCCATCCCGCAACCACTGGATACAGGCTCCAGCGGTAAACATACTACCCTCTAGGGCATAACCCACTTGGACCGCATCCCCCTGGGCTTGGGACCAGGCAATGGTGGACAACAGTTGGTGGTTGGAATGGGCGATTTCGTTGCCCGTGTGGGCCACCAAGAACGCGCCAGTGCCGTAGGTACATTTGAGGGAACCAGGGCGATCGCAGCCGTGGCCAAACAGGGCTGCCTGCTGATCGCCCAGCACCGCCGTAATCGGCACCTCAACCCCCAAAATGGCCGGATCCGTATGGCCAATGACACCGATGCTGGGCCGCACCGTTGGCATCATGTGGGGGGGAATGGTAAACAGATCTAGGAGCACCGGATCCCACTCTAGGCTGTGGATGTTTAGCAGCATGGTGCGGCTGGCGTTGCTGTGGTCTGTGGCGTGGACCCGCCGCCCCGTTAGGTTCCACAGCACCCAACTATCGACGGTACCGGCCAGAGTGCAATCCAAATCCACCGCTGGGTCAGTGTAGTTCTGGACATGGTCTAGCAGCCAGGACAGCTTAGAGGCAGAGAAATAGGCATCTAGAACCAGCCCCGTACGTTCGTAGATTTCTTCTGCCTTGCCCGCCGCCCGCAGTTGGTTGCAGAGGGGGGCGGTGCGGCGATCTTGCCAGACGATGGCGTTGTGGTGAGGGCGTCCGGTGTTTCGATCCCACAGTAGACAGGTTTCCCGCTGCACCGTCAGACCAATAGCCGCGATCTCACGCCCTGTAATGCCAGCCTTGGCTAGGACTGCCTGCATCGCGTCGTAGATATCAGCCCAGATTTCTCGGGGGTCATGTTCCAGCCAGCCAGGTTGGGGATAATATTGGGTGAGCTCTTTATAAAATTGAGCCACAATTGAACCGCTATGATCGAACAGAATGGCTCGGTTACCGGTTGTGCCCAAATCCAGGGCCATGATATAGGAAGCTGTCATTGCATCATAAATTTTTGTTTTTCATCAGGCATTGCTGTCTATAGGCTATAGCTTTCTAGGCTCTTCCCCCAAGTTCATTAGATTTTAAGGTTATACCAAGTCCAGCTCGACATCTGGAGTTTCCCCACCGGGAAAACCCCACTTCTGGGCTTGGACAAGATTTAGTAATAGCTTTTCGTTATGCTCTGTTATGGCATGGTGTAACCATATCGATACAAAAGTTCTTTGAAGACAGCTATTTCGACGATTTTTCCGTATGCTCTGGGGTATTAGCAGGTACCCTGGCAAGAGTGTGATCTATTGCGAGTGGCTTTGAGGTAAGCAGTCAGCATGAAAGATGGAAATTCAGGCGATCAGAAAACGCTTTTGCTGATTGATGATGATCCCAATTTAATTTTGCTGGTCAAGGACTACCTGGAGTTTCGGGGATATCAGGTGGTGACAGCGGAAAATGGACGCGAGGCTCTGGAGGTGCTTCAGGAGACCGCGCCCGACATGATCATCTGCGACGTGATGATGCCGGAGATGGACGGCTATACCTTTGTGGAGCATGTCCGCAGTAACGCGGAAACGGAATGGATTCCCGTCCTGTTCCTCTCAGCGAAGGGGCAGAGCCAGGATCGGGTCAAGGGGCTGAGCACGGGGGCCGACGTATACATGGTCAAACCCTTTGAGCCAGAGGAACTGGTGGCCCAGGTGGAGTCTTCCCTAAAGCAAGCTTCTCGCCTGATTCGTCAGCAAAATAAGGGTACGGGCTCTGCCCCCGCCATCAATGTGCCCTTTGATGTGGATCTGACACCGACGGAGTTAAAGGTCGTGCAGTTTGTGGCGCGGGGCATGGCAAACCGGGAAATTGCTGAGGAACTGCGGGTCAGCCAGCGCACGATTGAAAGCCACGTGAGCAATATGCTGGGTAAAACCGGGCTCCATAACCGCACGGAGCTGGCGCGCTGGGCAATTGAGAATCAGAAGGCATAGCCATCCTCGTGATTTCGGGATTTTTGAATCTTCATAAACCCCTAGGGGTGACCTCTCATGATTGTGTGGCGCGGGTGCGACGGCTGTTAGGAACCAAAAAGGTAGGCCATGGCGGCACCCTAGACCCGGCGGCTTCTGGGGTTTTGCCCATTGCCCTGGGACGGGCCACGCGGCTCCTACCTTTTTTGCCGGAAGATAAAGCCTATCGAGCGGTGATTCGTTTTGGTCTCACCACCACCACTGATGATCTGGAAGGGGATCCCATTGCCACCATGCCGGTTCCAACCCTGACCCGAGAAGCCGCGATCGCACCCTTACCCCAATTCGTCGGCACCTTGGATCAGGTGCCCCCCCGCTACAGCGCGATTCAGGTCCAGGGGCAGCGGCTCTATGACCTAGCCCGTCGCGGGGAAACCGTAAACGTTCCCCACCGCACCGTCACGGTTCACCAAGTCCAAGTGCTGGACTGGCAGCCCGGAGAGTTTCCGGAATTGACGGTGGCGGTGGCCTGCGGCTCCGGTACCTACATCCGCGCCATCGCTCGGGACTGGGGAGCAGTTCTGGGGGTGGGGGCCACCCTGGCGGCCCTAGTGCGGACCCACAGCAGCGGCTTTACCCTCGGGGAGAGCCTGTCCTTTGAGGATCTGGAAACCGCAATGGCCAAAGGCCGGTCGGAGGCCATCGCGGCTGAGACCTTTGCCCCCATTCCCCCAGATGTAGCCCTGGCCCATCTGCCTCGCCTCACCTTGCCCCCGGCCCTAGCCCTACGCTGGCGTCAGGGCCAAAAGCTGCCCCTGACTGCGGAACAGTGGCAAGATGACAGGGGAGATTTAGCCGTGATCCTAGACGAAGCAGCGGAATTCCTCGGGGTCAGCGCCATCGCCCCCAGCGACCTAGACCATCCCCGCCGCCTGATTCCTAAAATGGTCTTCACCCCGGCGGGATAGCAGCCTCCACCCGCCCATACCTAGCGGTCACACGCTGGTTCGTCTGCGCCTGCACCAGCCACGCCCAAAGCTGGTCCCCGAGGGAAAAGTGCCACCATTCCTTGGGGTGTTGCTGAAATCCAGCAGCCACCATGGCATGCTTCAAAATCTGGCGGTGGCGATGGGCCTGTTGGGCCGAAGGATGGGTCGCGGTGGCAAAGTGATCCGGATGCGATCGCACTGATAGCTCATCAATGGGGGAGCCCATATCCACCGGATTGCCCGCACTATCCAACAGCGTCAGGTCAATGGCAGCCCCGGTACTGTGGGGGGGCGGGGTGGCAGGGTCCAGACTAGGCACCGCCCAAAACTCGGAAACCGCCAACCTCAGCCTGTCCCGTTCAGGAGCCGTCAGAGAGGCCAGATCCTGGCCCTGCTGCTGGGCCAGGGCAGCAAAAGCGTACTCCACCATGAACTGCTGCACTGGGATGGGGCGATAGGCGTCAAAAATCTGCAAGCGCCAGCCGGGGTAGACCTGTTGCAACCCGCTCTGGGCCTGGGTCAGGGCAGATAGGACGGCTGACCGCAGCCAGTAGGGAGAGCGATCACCGTAGGGAGCTCCCAAGGCATGATAGGGATGGGGCGTCACTACCGCAAAGTGATCTAGGGGAATGGGGACTAACGGTTCCCCCTGGTCCAGAATCGGCAGGTACTGATAGGGCTTCATCTGGGCGATCTTCATCTGGGCAGGAAAGTGCTACATTAGCCGGGACTGGATGCAGGCGGTGGGCAAACACCATAGCTTCCGCAGCCGGGGTACATAGGCTCGACGGTTAAACACGTCGTAGCCATTCTCCTCAATCACATCCAGAATCATACGGTAGAGCACCAGCGCCGACCACACAGGCCAGCGAGCATCAGGGCTGAGCTGGCGAATCCCCCGCTCAGCATCCAGGTAAAACTTTCGCGCCCGCTGAATCTCAAACTGCATCAGCGCCCGCCAGCGATCATCAATTACCCCATTCATTAAGTCCGCTTCGGTGTAGTTAAACAGGGCTAGATCCTCTAGGGGCAGATAAATACGGCCCCGGCGGGCATCTTCCCCTACATCCCGCAGAATATTGGTTAACTGGTTGGCAATGCCCAGAGCCACCGCCTCTTGGACCGGATTAGGGGGCGGCAGATGACGATTCCAGGGGGCTACATTCTGCTCTGTGTCCACCCCCATGATCACCGTGGACATCAGTCCTACGGTTCCCGCCACCCGATAGCAATAGAGTTCCAATGCCTCAAAGGTTTCGTAGCGGCACCGCTTCAGGTCCATCCGCTGCCCCGCAATCATGTCCCGAAAGGGCTGAATCTCTAAGCTGAACTGTTCTAGGGTATCCACCAAGGCCACGTCCACATCGTCGATGGGTTGGCCCCGAAACAGCAGTTCCAGGTGCCGTTCCCAGCGATCCAGGGTTTCCTCTGTCGTAGAGGCAGCTTGGGGGCCGTCCACTAGTTCATCGGTGCGCCGACACCAAACGTAGATGGCCCAGATTGCCCGCCGCTTCTCCGGCGTCATCAGCAAGGTACCCAGATAGAAGGTCTTAGAGTACTTGGCTGTAATCTGTCGGCAAAGCTCATAGGCGTCCTCGACGGAGGCCGTTTTTTCTAATTGCGGCGAGTCAGACAGTTGCAGCATCAATCCCTAATCGCTGGAAACTCAGGTCGTTTTCTCGATGTCTACAGCCCGCCGAAGACAGACTGGCCCTCCAAAAAGCATACGGCAAACCTTGCCTAATCCTGCCTGTTCTCGTGGGCTTCCTTTAGGAGACGGTGGCGGGCTCCTGGTGGGCTGGAGTCGCTGGATTGTCGGGATATTGCCGACTGATAGCCTGCGCCGCCAGCTTACCAGAAAGTACGGCCCCCTCCATGCTTCCTAGATACCGTTGCAGGGTGTAGCTGCCCGCCAGGAAAAAATTGGCGATGGGGGTTGCCTGTTCTGGGCGGCAAGCCTGCCGTCCCGGCGCGGCAGTGTACACCGATCGCGGGGTTTTCACAATTTTGGACTTCAGCAGGCGGGCGGGTGATTCCCCAGTCAAATGCTGGGGAAATAGGCGCTCTAATTCCGCCAGGGTAGCCGTGAGAATTTCAGCCTCCGACTTGTCAATCCAGTCCTTGGCGGGGGCCAAAACCAACTCCAACATGGAGCGGTCAGGACTGGCGTATTCTCGGCAGGTGTTGCTCATGTCGGCGTAGACACTGAGTAGGGGCGATCGCGAAAAGAGGAGCTGGTCTACGTCGCTCATTTTGCGGTCAAACCAGAGGTGAATGTTGATCACCGGCACCCCTTCCAAGTCCTGCATTCGCTGGAAGACCTCAATCCTTTTCCAGGGTTCTGGCATCAGCACCTTGATCACATCCACAGGCAAAGCAGAGACGTAGGCATCGGCGGTAATCACCTCATCCGGTGCCCCATCCAGGCCGCGCAGGGCAAAGCCCTGGACAGTGCCATCGGGGTTCAAGAGAATTGCCTTCAGGGGTTTCTTGAGATGAACCTCTCCCCCCTGGGTGGTGATGTAGTCCACCATGGGCTGACACAGTCGCTCGGGGGGGGCTCCGTCTAGAAAGGCTACTTTGGAACCGTAGCGCTCCTGAAGAAAGCGGTTCAGGGCCGTCAGAGGTACGGTGGCGGAGACATCCTCGGGGTTGATAAAGGTCAGGGCCTTGGAGGCAGCCACAAAGATATCGGAGTTGACTCGTTCATCTACCCCCTGGATCCGCAACCATTCCAACAAGCTGTATTTATCCATGGCTTCGACGTAGCCCTGACCCCGGACAATGGCGGGTAGCAGGCCGATGGCAAAGCGAATTTTTTGCTCCCAGGTGAGCATGTCGTTGTTGCGCAGGATTGACATGATCACGTTCAGCGGGGCGGGGATGTCTGGCACATCAAACCGGGAGAGGACACCGGGTTTTTCGGGCTGGTTAAAGATCAGAGTGTGCTCTTTCCACTGCAACCGATCTTCAATGTCCAGTTCCTTGAACAGTTGCAGCATGTTGGGGTAGGCCCCAAAGAAGACGTGCAGCCCAGTTTCGTACCAGTCGCCGTCCTCATCTTTCCAGGCGGCTACTAGCCCTCCCAGTACATCCCGGCTTTCTAGCACGATGGGGGTATGCCCCGCATCGGCCAGGTATTTTGCACAGGCTAGCCCCGCCAGTCCTGCACCTGCGATCGCAACCCGCATGAATGCTCGTCCTCTGTAAAGTCGGTTTTTGAAGATTATCTGAATATTATATGTTGCAATCCGTTACAAACCGTCCATCTCCAGAATCTATCCCCATCGACAGCTCTGAAGCTCTGAAAGGACAGTAGCAGCCCCTAGGGCGTGGGAACAATTAACGAGGAAACCCTTGCCGGGTAGGCATGACCACGCCCGCCCTACGGAACCAAGCTAGGGGCTGTAACCACACCATCTAGGAATCTGGCTTTGATTGTCCGCAGCCCCTAGGGCGTGGGAACAATTAACGAGGAAACCCTTGCCGGGTAGGCATGACCACGCCCGCCCTACGGAACCAAGCTAGGGGCTGTAACCACACCATCTAGGAATCTGGCTTTGATTGTCCGCAGCCCCTAGACAGGGGTTGTAGGATAGAAAACTGGCCTACTAGGCCAATCAGCTTTATTGACTTGTCGAGGGGGTTAAGGTCGTGGCGCAAACAACACCAACGGATTTGGAACGTCTCCAACAGCAGGATCCCCAACTGGCGGGGATGGTACAGCGGGAGTTGCAACGGCAGCAGCAACACCTAGAGTTGATCGCTAGCGAAAACTTCACCTCCGCCGCCGTCATGGCGGCCCAGGGCACCGTACTGACCAATAAGTACGCCGAAGGGCTACCGGGCAAACGCTACTATGGCGGCTGCGAGTATGTGGACGAGGTGGAGACCCTTGCCATTGATCGGGCCAAGCAATTGTTTGGAGCCGCCCATGCCAACGTCCAGCCCCACTCCGGTGCCCAGGCCAACTTTGCCGTGTTCCTAGCCCTGTTGAAGCCGGGGGACACCATTCTAGGTATGGACTTGTCCCATGGTGGTCACCTTACCCACGGCTCCCCGGTGAATGTCTCGGGCAAGTGGTTCAACGTAGTCCAATACGGAGTGAGCCCAGAAACGGAAACCCTGGACTTTGACCAGATCCGCACCCTCGCCTTGGAGCATCGCCCCAAACTGATCATTTGTGGCTATTCTGCCTATCCTCGGGTGATTCCCTTTGAGAAATTTCGTGCGATCGCAGATGAAGTCGGCGCTTACCTGATGGCGGACATTGCCCACATTGCGGGCCTCGTCGCCACAGGCCACCATCCCAATCCCCTGCCCTACTGTGATGTGGTAACCACCACCACCCACAAAACCCTACGCGGTCCCCGAGGCGGTCTGATCCTCACCCGCGATGCCGACCTAGGCAAAAAATTCGACAAGGGGGTTTTTCCTGGTAGCCAGGGCGGTCCCCTAGAGCACGTCATCGCAGCTAAAGCTGTAGCCTTTGGCGAAGCCCTCACCCCCGAGTTCAAGACCTACTCAGCCCAAGTCATTGCCAATGCCCAGACCCTTGCCACCCAACTCCAGGCCCGAGGGCTGAAGCTGGTGTCCGGCGGCACCGACAACCACCTGATCCTGGTGGACCTGCGCTCCATTGCCATGACCGGCAAGCGGGCGGATCACCTGATGAGTGAAATTCACATCACCACCAACAAGAACACGGTACCCTTTGACCCCGAATCCCCCTTTGTCACCAGTGGCCTACGTCTAGGCTCACCCGCTATGACCACCAGGGGCATGGGCACCGTCGAGTTCACCGAAATCGCCAACATCATTGCCGACTGCCTGATGAATCCTGAGGATGGGGCAGTGAAGCAGGACTGTCGGCGACGGGTGGCGAAGTTATGCGATCGCTTCCCTCTTTATCCCCATCTGCACATTCCTGAACCCGTCTTGGCCTAGCCCACCGGGTAGGGGCGGGTTTTGAGCGTTAACCTCTGGATTGTCCAGTAGACACGAGCCAAACCCGCCCCTACGGCGATCACCCCAATACCCCCAATACCGGTCACCCAGCAACAAGGGCAACCATCCTATGCCCTCCGGGCAGGCTCCGCCAACGGCTCCGTTGCTCCTCCGGAGCCGCTACGCGAACAGGACAGGCAAGGGATTGCCCCTACGGTATTAATTCAAAACTCAAAACTCAAAACTCCTAACCACCCCAACACCCCTTCACCCTTTACCCTCACACCCCTTCACCCTCACACAATCGGGGCAGAGGTAAACCAGCGATCGCATTCCACCAAGGTATGCACCTGCCATGTCTCCTTGGGGTGGGGATAGTCCTCCCGGTAATGGCCCCCTCGGCTTTCGGTCCGAAACTGGGCACTGCGTAGGATCAGCCAAGCCAGATCTAAGAGGTTACGGGTTTCTCCCCAAAGGCGTAAATGATCGCCACCTTCCTCAATGGGATAAGCCCCAGGGCAGTCCAAGCAATTCGCTAGGAGTTTACTAGTGGCCAGGGCGGTAAAGGTCTGTCGCCCCTGAGTAATGGCTTCTAAGGCAATGGCAAGACCCGTAGCGTTGCGGCAGATCCCTGCCCCCTGCCACATAATTTGGGGAATTTCGGCACGTAGCGTTTTCAGAATGGCTCCATCAGCGCTCAAGCAATGGGGCAACTGCTGAATTAGGGTCTTTCGGAAGGTGGCTGGGGGCGGTTGGGGAAGGGTAACCGTGAGGTGGACGAGCTGCCGTCCATACACCAAGCATTCCAACAGGGAATTGCTGGCCAGACGATTGGCCCCATGGACCCCAGTGCTGGCGGTTTCTCCGACAGCGTATAGGCCGGGGAGACCCGTCTGGCTATCCAAATCCGTTACCACACCCCCCATCCAGTAATGGGCCGCAGGGGAAACGGGAATGGGCTGACTCAGGGGATCTACGCCCCAACGCTGGCAAACTTGAAGGATGTTGGGAAAGCGGTGATGGATGCGATCGCGGGGAATCTCCCGCAGATCTAGCCCAACCCAACCGCCGGGGTCTGCTTGGGCTTGGAGATGGCGGTAGATAGCGCGACTGACCACATCCCGAGGAGCCAGTTCGCCCTGGGGATGGTAGTCAAAGGCGAAACGGTAGCCCTGGGCATCGATGAGGTGCGCCCCCTCTCCCCGCACCGCCTCACTGATGAGAAATCGGGGAGCCCCGGCTACCTTCAGTGCGGTGGGGTGAAATTGAAAGAATTCCAAATCCCGCAGTTGGGCTCCCGCGCGCCATGCCGTTGCCACTCCATCACCAGTGCTGGCTGCTGGGTTCGTCGTTTCGGCAAAGACCTGACCGCCCCCCCCCGTAGACAGCACCACCGCCCCGGCGGCAATCCAGCACAGAGTATTCTGGTGTAGGGCAATTACGCCCCGGCAGCCCCCATCTCCCCGCCATAGGTCCAGGACAAACGTATGTTCTAGGATGGTGATATGGGGCCGTTGCCGTACCGCCGCCGCCAGGGTTGCCACCACCGCCCGCCCAGTGGTGTCTGCGGCATGGAGCACTCGCTTGTGGGAATGGGCCGCTTCTAGGGTCAGCGCCAAGTCTACCCCCTGGCGATCAAAGGGGACACCCAGTTCCACTAGAGCCTGAATACAGTAGGTAGCCTGTTCCACCAATTGATCTACGGCGGCCCCCTCACAGAGTCCTGCCCCCGCTTGGAGGGTATCTGCCCGGTGCAGTCTGGGAGAATCCTCCGGTGCGATCGCGGCAGCAATGCCTCCCTGTGCCCAATCACTGGCAGATTGGGTCAGCACATCCTTCGTAATTAGGCCGATGCGGTAGGTCGTGGGGATACAGAGGGCGGCGTAGAGCCCAGCGGCTCCACTACCCACCAGCAGCACATCAAAGGTGTCAAAGGCATTCGGGGAGGCAGTGTTTAGGGGCAATGGGAGGACTAAAATCTAAAGTTCCGTAAAGCCATGACCATGACTATGACAAAGGCATCGGTTAGAACCCAATGTCCTTTGCCGATGCCTAATGGCAGTCATGTGAAAAAATGCGGAGAGACACAATAGTCCTAAAACTTGAAATAGTGTGCCTTTCAATCTGTTCTAGGGGTAAACCATTACAGATGGGGGTTATTTATGAGTAGACACCTTTATTTATAAACCCCATTGTTGAACCGGTCTGCCCCTTCTACAAGAGCTGGGTCCACTGTCGTCACAGTGAAATTATCCAAGTTTTTCTCAAGGATGGCTTGTTCGCGATCGCTGAGATTGGGAATATCCAGAACATCTTCAACCGTGTCATAGGGGGCATTTTTCAGAATCTTGCCCGCGATAGTGGGGTATAGACCCGGAAACTTAGTGAATGCCTGGACATTAGTGTTGTTCAGATCAAGCTTAGAACCATATTCCGTTCCAAGCTTATCGTCTACAGCATTGCGAAGTTCTTCAGCCAAATACAGCGATCGTACTTCAGGCTGTCCAGTGGGGGTGGCCAAGGCGGCTTGACCGCTCCAGCCCAACAGGCCACTTGCCAATACACCCAGCGCCGCTAATAGGCCCAACAGTCGTTTCATCTACCCAAGTCCTCTCGTCTACTCAGAAGATTGCACAGCATTTATAAGAGACTACCACTTCGTTTGACCCTCAAGACCATAGGGTTACCGAGTCTTATTGTCAGAACTGGGCATGACCACGACGCCGACAGAACTCAGATGTCGTAAACTGTTGGATATATTGTGTCCAACTGTGTGAGAGGTAAAATCCTAGATCATGGAAGTCAATAACTTAGGCTTTGTCGCCAGCATTCTGTTTGTGTTGGTTCCTACGGTGTTCCTACTCATCCTTTACATCCAGACCTCCAGCAAACAGACGGGCTCCTAGGGCAGGGTCATCTGGTACTGGTCTGGTCTTGGGTTTTTCTCTGGGTTAATGTAGGCGCACCTGTGTGAATTTATTTTAAGCCGTCCTCGATGGCATCGAGGACGGCTTTGTCTTGGGTTTTCTATGTCCTGAGATCGCGATGGCTCCTCTAGACCAGTTCCTAACCATCGCAATCCTTTCCGAAAAATTACGGAGACTGGTTCGAGCTTCACCGGATAGAGCCCCTGAGGCGCTGTAATCTCTGTTAGCCTTGAGAGGTTTCGGGGATGTGCGCCCAATCGATTTGTATGACGGCTTCTGTGACGCCGAATGTCCTGACGGATATCGAACAACGACTGCGGCCTTTATTGCCTGCTGACCTCTACGCCGCTGCATGGATCGATCCTTCTAGCGACACTTTGATGCGCACCTTTGAGCACCTGCGCACCCTCCAACACATTTTGATCGACTACATCCCTCGGGATGTGATTAATAATCCTCCCCAGTTAGGTGTACCCCGCTACGAGTGGCAGGAAGGCACCCTCCTCTTTACCGATCTGGCTGGATTTACCCCCCTCCTAGAGGCACGGGCAGCGGAGGGTATCGAAGGGGCTGAGTTGCTCTTAAAGCTGCTCAATCGCTATTTCTCCGAGATGATCGAAATCATCAGTAAGTCCGGTGGCAATCTCCTGGAATTCACGGGTGATGCCTTGCTGGTGCAGTTCCTAGCTGACGAAGGTCGCCACGATGTCGAGCAGGCCCTCCACACTGGACTGCGGATGCAGCGGGCCATGCGTCCCTTTCAGCGCATCTCCACCCAACAGGGGGATCTGTCCTTGCAGATGCGGGTGGGCTTACACCTAGGTCGCTTCGTTAAGGCTGACATTGGCACCCCTCAGCGCATGGGCCATGTACTGCTGGGTCAGGCGGTAACGGTGGCCAAGCAGGCGGAAGGGGCAGGGCTTGTGGGTCATGTGGCCTTGACGGAGGCGGTGAAGGCCCAGTTAAGCGATCGCATCCAACTCAAACCCGTAGACCATGAGCACTGGGTCGTGCTCGATGACTTTACCCCCGAGGAACTGGGGGAATACGAAATCACCCTGGCTCGCCGCCGCACTCCCAGCCCCATGCTGTTTGATCGCAGCGTGCCTGCCCTCTTGCAGGAAATTAAGGCTTCCGTGGATCTGGTGGAGCCCCTCGCCAGCTACCTACCCCGATCGGTGCTGCAACTGTTGGTGGAAACCGCTTCAGAGCGTCGCATTCCCCCCGCTTTCCCCACGATAGCCGTCGCCTTCGTCAATCTGATGGGGTTACCGGAGGCGGTAGACGATACCCATCCGGCAGAAACACCGGGCCTCGTCACCTGTTTCTCCGATGCCTTCTCCCTGATCAATGGTGTCATCGAACTCAAGGGTGGCATTCTCCAAAAGGTCACCTACCACTCCATCGGCTCTGAAATGCTCATGCACTTTGGGGTTCTCAACCCCGACCCCAGCGACCCCTTTCGGGCCGCCGATGCCATGTTGGCGATTCGCAATCTCGTCCAGTCCCTACCCACCCCTACGGTGCAGGGGCAACCTATTCGCCTCACCTGTCGCATTGGTCTGTCCTATGGACCGGTGTTTGCGGCGGAGATCGGTGAGCGCCGTGGGCGGCGGGAGTTCAACATCCTGGGGGATACGGTGAATACTGCCGCCCGCCTCATGAGTCGGGCAGGGGAAAACGAAATTTGGATCAATCAACTGATCTATGGTCATCTGGGCAGCCATTTCCACACCAAGCCCCTTGGGAATATCGCCTTCAAGGGTAAAACGATTCCCCAACCCGTCTATGCCTTGGGAGAACGCCACGCAAAAATTTTCTAAGGGTCCAGGCTGGGGCAGTTGACCGATAGACTAGAGGGGTATTGCCATCCCATTCCATTGCGTTGACGCTTTCCCTATGTCCCTGACTGCCGCCGCCGTGCCCCTAGACCAAATCCGCTACAACGAGCAGGGGCTGGTGCCCGCCATCGTTCAGGATTATCTGGATGGCACTGTGCTGATGATGGCCTGGATGAACCGGGAGTCTCTGTTCAAGACCTTGGAGACTGGGGAAACTTGGTTCTGGAGCCGCTCCCGCCAGCAGCTTTGGCATAAGGGGGCCACCTCGGGGCACCTGCAAATTGTGCAATCTATCCGCTATGACTGCGACAGTGACGCCCTTCTAGTTACGGTAGAGCAGCAAGGGGATATCGCCTGCCACACCGGGGAGCGCAGTTGCTTTCACCAAATTGAGGGCACCATTACACCGCCCCCCGCCGATACCCTCTCCCAGGTCTTTGCGGTGATCTGCGATCGCAAAGCCAACCCCCAGGAAACCTCCTACACCAGCAAGCTTCTGGCCGGGGGCGACAACAAAATTCTGAAAAAAATCGGCGAAGAGTCCGCCGAAGTGGTGATGGCATGCAAAGACGACAGCCCCGACGAAATCGCCGGAGAAGTTGCCGACCTCTTTTACCACACCCTCGTCGCCCTCGCCCACCACGATGTAGACATCAAAGCCGTCTACCGCAAACTCCAGGCCCGCCGCCGCTAGTACCGTAGGGCTTAAGTGAAGCACCTATCTGCTAAGGCAAAAACCCTTGTATATCGTGGGATTCCTTTCATCCTTCTGCCTGCTACGCACGGGCACAGCCCTACATCCTTCTGCCTTGCAGTACTAGCCTCCTCAACCCTGCCCAGGAACTTTGGATGCCCCATGGAAGTCGCAGATCTTTAGTGCCACGACTTCTCCGTAATTCTCAACAGGCGCACCGTAGTTACCCAAGCTAAGGGATATTGCGGAATCCATATTTTTGCGACGACGCTCCTAAAATGGAATCACTCCCTTGCCTCCGTATATTTAGCGTCTAGCCTAAATAGACGTAAGTAAAGCCACTTAGAAACCTTAGTGATCGATACCAAGGATGGTTACCCCATGGCTGCACCGTACCCTAACCTAGCCACAGTATTGGGAATAGTAGGGTGTAGCAGCTTGGTCCTGTGGCCCTTCGCCGTGGATGCCCAAATCACCCCCGACGCCACCCTGGGAGCCGAAAGTTCCGTCGTCACCCCCAACGCCCTAGTGAATGGGTCGCCAGCGGACCTAATCCAGGGGGGAGCTGCACGGGGCAGTAACCTTTTCCACAGCTTCCAAGACTTCAACGTCGCCGAATTTCAGCGGGTCTACTTCGCCAACCCCACTGGTATCGGCAATATCGTCTCCCGCGTCACCGGCGGCAACCCCTCCAATATCTTCGGCACGCTGGGGGTCGATGGTTCCGCCAATCTCTTTCTCCTCAACCCCAATGGGGTGCTCTTTGGCCCCAATGCCCAACTGGATGTAGCCGGATCCTTCAGTGCCACCACAGGTGATCGCTTCACCTTCCTTGATGGCAGTGAGTTCAGCGCCACTAACCCCGGCCCAGCCCCCCTAGTCACCGTCAACATCACCCCCGGCGTTCAATTTGGCCCCGATGCCCCTGCCGCGCTGGTAAACCAAGGCAATCTGGTCGCAGGCCAAGACCTACACCTAGCGGCGGGTACCGTCACCAGCACCGGCACCTTGACCGCTGGGGGACAGGTGACCGTGGAGGCGGTCAGCGGCGATGCCCAGGTACGGGGAGTGACGGCAGATTCTGCCCTGTTGTCAGCGCGGGGGAATTTGGACTTACCCCAAAGCCAAATTCAGGTGGCCCAGGATCTGACCCTACAAGCCCAGGACACAGTGCGGGTGCGGGATACGGTAGAGACCCCGGTTCGCATCACCGCTGGCGGTGATCTGACGATTCGCGGGGAACAGGGCATCGACATCCTGGCCCTGAACCACCCGGTCACCCCCTTTGTCAGTGGCGGTGACCTCACCCTGATCAGCGACGGCATCATTTCGGGGGATGCCCACTACGCTAGCGGCGGCAATTTCTCGATTCTGAACCTGGCCGGGGCTCCTGGAGATTTCCTTAGCCTCTACGACCCAATTATCAGCGCCACCGGCAACGTTACTTTTGGAGCCTATACGGGCACCTCCCTCAAGGTGGAGGCTACAGGGAATATTGTTGCTACCGGAGCTATCACCATCAATGCTCCTGATGCTGGCATAGATGCTTCCTGTGTCAGTACTGACTGTAATTTACTCAGAACTCAACCGGCATTGATTTTGCGATCGGGATTAGCGGCGCTGGAACATGCTGCGATCGCGAATGGTACCGTCGCGGCTGGTGGGACTACTCCTGATCCTTTAACCCAAGGCGGAGCTACCTTTACCCCCGGAGGAGCCACACCGGGAATTACCGTCCAAGACTTGAACATCGGTACTGGTGCCTTGGCAGGGCGAATCATTCTGCAAGCGGTATCGGGGAATATCAATCTCACTGGAGCCAACATCACGGCCAATGGCGGGGATGTTGATTTTGATGGCACGGTGGTCTTAGGCAACAATGTAACGATTTCGGGCAATGATGTAGCCTTTGCAGCCACAGTCAATAGCGACGGTACGGCGCGATCGCTCACCATCAACAACACTCCTGGCGGCACCACCACCTTTGACGCAGCGGTGGGGGTGGGGGTGGGCAATGCCCTCAGCGCACTGGCAGTGACCACTAGCGGTGCAGGCACGGTGCAGGCCAACAACGCTCTGAACGTCCTCAATAATGTCAACATCACTGCCGGAGGTGATCTCACCCTCAATGGCCCCACCACCATCGGTGGCAATGCTACCCTGACTACCACTGCAAATAACGCTGCCATTAATGTGGGTCAGGCCGCCATTACCGGGGCAGTCAGCCTGAACACTGGCACCAATGGCAACGCCACCCTAGCGGGCACCGCTGCGGTTAACTTAGCAGCTTCTACCGTGGGAGGAGCGTTGAATGTCAATACCCCTGGCCTCATTAGTAACAGTGGGGCAATCATTGTGGGGGAAAATGCCAGTTTCACTACCTCTGGCGACAATGCCAATATTACTTTGAGCCAATTGGCTGTTACGGGATCCGTAGCAGCGACGACGACTGGGGCTGCTGCCAATGCCACCCTAACCGGAACCGATACTTTGAATTTAGGGGGCATCAATCTCACTGGTAATCTGATCGCCGCCGCCCCCAACGGCATCACGTTGACCGCCCCTACTATTACCACTGGCGGCAACCAAACTTACAACAGCGCCATCACCCTAGCCAATAACGTCACCACTACCGGCAACAATATTCGCTTTAGCCAAGCCGTAAATAGTGATGGCACAGCGCGATCGCTGGTTGTCAATACCACTGGCGGCGGCACCACGACCTTTGCAGGCATTGTCGGCGGTGTAGCCCCTTTGGCCAGTTTGGAGACCAATGCGGACGGAACCACAGTCTTTGAAACCGGAAGTGTCACCACCACTGGAAACCAAACCTACAACGACGCAGTGCGCCTGAGCCAGAATGTTTCCCTCACCAGTAATACCGGCACCATTCGTTTCGACAACACCTTAGACAGCTCGGTTGGTCCAAATCGATCGCTCACCCTAGATGCAGGTAATAACGTAGTCCTTGCTGGAGCAGTCGGTGGTGCTTTTGGTGGAGCATTAAATATTTTGAATGCTACAGCGGGAGGCAACATCCAGCTCATTAACGCTCCGATTACCACCAGTGGCAATCTGATCTTAGATTCCGCAGGGCAAATCGCGGCGGGCAACAACCTCCTTACCATAGGAGGAAATGCTAGCTTCTCTACTACGAATAACAATGCCCCGATTACCGCCAATCAACTGGCTGTTACCGGAACAGTTTCCGCCAACACTACAGGTAACAACAGCCACGTTACCCTCGTTAGCCCCATCAACAACATTCTTCTCGGCACATCTGCTATTAGGGGAAATCTAGCAGTAACCTCCGCCGGAACCATTACCCAAGTCATAGGATCTACCCTCACCACCACTGGTAATGCCAGCTTCACAACAACTCTGCCGAATTCTGGCAATGTGGTTCTCCGCAATAACAACCCCGCTTTTGAGATTGGTCCCTCGGACGTAGGCGGCAATCTAACCCTCATTGGCAACAACAGTACCCTGACCCAAGGCGGTGGTGGTACCGGGCTACGGGTGGCAGGTAATCTTTCTCTTGTAGGAATTGACGATTTCAGTGGACTCAGTAATGGAGTTTTTGGCCTATCTGCCATTGATGGAGCAGGCAACGTTGTAATTTCTCAGGGGGGCACTGTCAATGTTTCTAATGCCTTGCAACTTTTAGGTATTCCTGAAGTTGGGGGAGCCCGCCAGGTGAATGGTAACCTGACTGTTCAGGCTACAGACCAAGGATTTTCCAGCAACTTTAGTATTCCTAACACTAACGTTATTAACTTAAATGAAACTGGAAATAATTTTGAGGGGCGAGTGAGTGTTAATACCCCGATCCCAACGCTCGATAATTTAGTCCCGGAAATTGTACAGGGAGCCGAGATCGCAGTCACGGGCAACACCACCCTCAATGCCAACACCGGCAACATTACGCTCAATAATGCTAACAATCGCTTCACCGGCTGGGCCAGTTTAGCTGGGGTGAATACCAACCTTGCCGCCAATACAGATATTGATCTCAATAATGTCAATTTGACAGGCAGCTTGACAGTGACGGCTGGAGGAAATATTACGGACTCCGGTCCTGTTGTCGCGGGAGCAACTAGCTTAACCGCTACACCCCTTTTCTTCTTTGGCTTCCCGATTGGCGGAGCAGGCGATATCACCCTGGATAACCCTAACAATCAACTCGGAGCCTTAACCCTACGAGGAGTCAATATTACGGTTGTCGAGAATGGAGATATTGAAGTTGCGAGTATTCTAGGCAACCTCTTTAATCCCTTTGCTCCCAATGGCAACCTTAACCTGCAAGCCAACGGCAATATTACTCAAACCGGGGCGATTAATACCGGCACCGCAGGAATCACTACCCTGACGGCCAATGGGGGAGATATTCTCCTTGGCAACGGTAGTAATGGCTTTGGTACGCTTGTTTTGGATGCCAACAACGCTACTTTGACCGATAGCACCGCAGTAAACTTTGGCGCGTCTACCATTGCCAATAATCTGGCAGTCACCGCCGGGGGAGCTATTACCCAGTCCGATGCTCTTACGGTCGGCGGCATAACTACCCTGACGGGTGCAGTCAATCAATCGATTATTCTGGATAATGCCACCAATGATTTTGGGGGGCTAATTACTTTTGCACCTAATGGTGTGGGCACTGTGACTTTGGTGGATAGCAGCAATAACACTCAGGTCGCGGGGTTCACTTCAAATGGCAGTGTAGACATTATCAATAACAATAATGGTGGGGTGATTAGTCTAGCAGGTGCGATCGCGGCAGGCTTCAACCTCACTCTCACCGCCGATACGATTAATCTCAATGGCAATACCCTCACTGCGAACCCCCTCTTTGGGACTGTCCGGCTGCAACCCTTCCAAGCCAATCAACCCATCACAATTGGAGCAGCCCTCGCCAATGCCATATCCGGACGGTTTATCGTCGTGGGCCGAGATAATGGAACCGGGGCCGTCACCATTACAGAAGCCGTCACCTTTAACGGAACGACAACCATTCAAGGTGGTGCCGTTACTAGTAACGGCAACATTCAGACCAACGGCAACAATCTCGTCCTAATTGCCCGCGCCCCAGGCAGTGGTGATATCAACGTTAATGCAGGCATTAATACCGCCGGAGTCAGTATTGGTGGTAGTGTCACGCTGCAAGCCGATGGCGATATCAACACCGCTGGTGGGTTTATTCAAACCACAGGCAATGGAGGTGGAAACGCAGGCAATGTCACCCTTCAAACCTTAGGCGGGGATGTTGTCTTTGGTGGTATTGCCGCCCAGGCTTTTGGGGGGGGCAACGGGGGCAATGTCCTGATTCAGGGCGATGCGGTATCAGCCAATGGAGCAGTTATTGATCCCTTCACAGGCTTCGGCGGTGGTCCTGGTAGAACTGGAGACACAACCATTCAGGCCGTTGGTCCCGGTGGAAACATTGCCCTTACTGACGTCACACTTTATGGAGATAACTATGGTGCTGGCGGTGGTGGGGTGGTTCGTCTTACCAGCGATCAAGGATCGATTAATCTGACAAATAGCAATATTTTTAGCACCAATGGAGGAAGTGGAACCGGGGGCAATGTTTTTCTCTCTGCCGCTCAAAATCTAAACTTGCTTGATAGTGTTATTAGCACTGAAGGAACGGGCACTGGATTTGCCGGAAATATCAATATCACGGCTCCCAATGTCATCCTAAATAACTCTCGAATCTCTGCTGAGACTCAAAATAATGCCCCTACTGGAGGGTTCTTTGTGACACCCTTGGGCCAGACAGGGCTTTTAGTCCAAGGTGCAAACATTAATATTGCTGGTACGGGAACGGGCGTTCTCACGATGCAGAATAATAGTCTGATTACAGCGCGAGGACGTGGGTTCGCTACCCCTGGTGGCAACATTCGTATTAGTGGTTTCTCCCAGGTAATTGCACTGCCGGCCAATCCTGGAGGAGCCAATCCTGGCAATGACATCATTACCAGCGCTGAAGGACCATTGGGAGGAGTTATTGATCTGGAACTGGCGTTGATTCAAAACTTTACTGCATCTCAACTTACCTCAATTGATGATGCTGTCTTTGGCCAATTACGAATGAACGGGGTTAACGATATTGTGAGTTCTGGAACAGTTTCGTTCCTAGACTTTAGTATCTTGAATAACTCTCAAGAATTAGACATTAGTTTCATTGATGCCGCCAGCTTGGTGGGTAACTCCTGTGCCCGTGCCTCTGAAACCAGCTACTTTACCGTCGGCGGTAGAGGAGGCATTCCCCTAGATCCCACCGGGCCACTATTCCCCACCACCGATGAAAGTAATTGGATCTTCTTAGACGAGGCTGTGAACACCAGCACCAGTAGGGCCAGCGACTTGGGGGTCGCAGTTCTACCGACAAGACATGGGGAATGTTACGTCCAAGCGCGAGTCCAGGGCAGCCTGTAATCTGCTCCAGCAGCCCTCCTGTCGCGGCAGATAATCAATGCTGTCCTTCTCTCACCCTTTAATTCTAGCCAATCCCTTGTGTATCAAACACTTCACCCCTTCCTAGCGTTTCCTTCTCTCTCCACTTCTCGCCCTCAGGAGCTCTTTCCCATGTCTAGGTTGGAAGAGCCAGAATTTCCAGATCTTCTATCGAAGCTATCTTGATTTCTGATGTCATGGTTTACGATATCTTGGACTCATCACTGCCCTGTCCGCGCCGTGAACCCGCGACACACAACCGCCAGCTTGTTTCCATCTAGATCGCGGACATAAGCAGCGTAGAAGTCAGGGTTGTATTGCAGGCGAAGTCCAGGTGCCCCTTCGGATGTACCACCATTGGCCAGAGCGGCGGAGTAGAACGCTTCAACTGCTTCCCAAGATTTTGCCCGCAGTGCAACCATCGAACCATTGCCAGCGGTAGCAGTCTTTCCGTCGAAGGGTTTGCCAAGCCAAAGCGCAACTTCTTTAATGCCTTGGTCTTCATAGGTACCCCAACCGACCCACCCTTCCCAGTCTGGTTCGCCTAAGACATCACAACGCGACAAACCCAGTGTGCTGAGCACAGCGTCATAGAAGACACTTGCGCGAATAATGTCATTTGTGCCAAGGCAAACATAAGTGAACATGAGTGTCTTCAGTCGTGAATAGGGGTGTCTTCAGATCCCTAACGTGAAGCTTAGCGGCGGTCAGTATTTTTGCATCAATGCCTGGATTATAGCTTCCGTCCGCTCCGGCGTAGGGTTAGGCGGCTAGATCAGGGGGTTTGCCCGTGGCCGCCTCGGAACTATTTTAAGCTGAAATCACTTGCTTCAAGTAATTTATGAGCATGGTGTGTTCTCTTAAATTTATTGGTGAAGGTATTAGAAGTCACAGATGGGGCTGCACCCTACAAATGACCACTTCTACTGGGTATTCTATATAGGCCAATTGATCATCTGTGAACTATAGTGTTGGTCACCTTCGTTAGGATAATCCGCATCACTTAAAAACGCCTAGCGACAATGCCAATGTGACGAGCAAACCTCCTGATGCACCAGAACGTTTGCTGCAAATAACTTTCGGAGTAACAAATGGTTCGACACTCAAGACAGAGAAAGCTTCTCACCATCAGCCGGCCAGCTCGGCAGTTTACCATGCTGATTATTGGTGTCTTTCTAGTGGCTGTTTTAATAGGTGCCTACACGTGGTTTGGCCCTGACCCTGGTAACGTGATTCGGGCTGCTGCTGCTGACGTACCTAGTTTTGCCTTATTATCAAAAGAAGAAACGGTTGCGGAATTAGGAAAAATTATTACGGGCCAAAGCCATAAGGGTTACCAAGGGACGGTGGAACTCTTAAAAGATGGAAATTTAAAGACTGTCTTGAAAAGTCGTGACAGTGACTACGAAAGTAAAAGGATTATCCCTCTGGCTCAACTCGATACTTTTCTTTACGCTGAGCAATCGCCCAAAGGCAAACGAATCTGGGATATACGTGTCTTCTGCGCCCACTATCAGCAGTGCATTATTGGTTCGACTAATCGGTCAAAAGGCAACTTTACCCTGAATGCTGATACTGTTTTCTATATTGAACCCGATGGAGATGTTTGGCAAATACTAGGGATACTGAATCGATTACTCGAACTGCATGGAGCCCAAAGCACTATTGATACTAGCAGAAACACAATTCGTATCTCCCAGGAGTATTGGCAACGCTTAACCGATGATTTCTAAAGCGTAGCAGCATGCAAAAGGTCGCTTAACTATTTTCGGCTGGCAGCTTCCGGGGGTGGCAGAGCCGCCTGGGGTCAGGATGCCCAGCCTCAGAGCCTGCCCGTTGACGCTGCTGACGGAACGTCTGGGGGTGAAGCGGGGATCTGTGGCAGACATCTTTTTACCCCAGTGGTTTACAGATTGAGATCTCTAACCGGCGGCGGTAAGCTGCTTGGGAGTGTGACATTAATTTCTGTTCGGGTGCAGGTATAACCCTCATTCAAGCGCTGCTGTAGGGTCACTCTAGGTTCTGGGTCGCCGGGTTCTAGGGGTACGGCAAAAGTGGGAATGGGGTCGGTCAGGTCAAATTCGTAAGGAATTTTGCCTTGGGTTGGGTTCCGCCGCCATCCTCAGACAGAATAGAGTTTCAGTGTAGCCTTCGTTGATCGCACCTAGACTCACCACTTATTCAGGTAAAAAAGTAAAGAGAGTTCACCTGGGATTGGCAGCAAGACACGATGGCCAAAACGAATTACCCCGCCTTAGTCGGCACCCTAGCAATTACCGCCGCACTGATGGGGGGCGGGCTCTGGTATCTAAATCGCACCTCCCCCGGCCTGCTTGGGGGAGGTAACACCCCCTCCTCCGGTAGCCCCACCGCCCCTCGGGGGCAAACCCAGATCACCCTCCTGGGAGACACCTTCAGCGGCTACAGTACCTTTCGCAATAGCGCCTTTCAGGAAGCCCTGGGGGAAAGTGGCCTCACGCTCCAGTACCGGGATGAATTTGACCAGGGAACTAGGGCCGCGAGTCTGGCCCAAGGTGACGCGGATCTAATCGTCACCACCCTGGATCAGTTCTTGCAACAGCAGCCCCAGGGCCAGATTGTGGGGTTGATCGATCGCACCGTGGGAGCCGATGCCGTGGTGTTGAATACCCCCCAATATCCCGATCTCAAGTCCCTAGTGCAACTGACCGCCCTAGCGCAACAGGCCAAAACCCAGGGCACACCGCTGAAGCTAGCTTTTGCCGGAGACACCCCCAGCGAGTATCTCGCCCTAGTGCTGGATACCAAATTTGAGGCCCTGAACCTCTCAGACTTCGAGGTGCTGCGGGTCGAAGATGCCTCCGATGCTTGGGCACTCATGCAGGATCCCAGCCAAAATTTGGTAGTGGCGGTACTGTGGGAACCCTTTGTCACCCAGGCGCGACAACAGGGCTACACCGTAGTGCTATCTAGCGAAGATGCCCCCGGCTCGATTGTGGATGTGATGGTGGCTTCGGAACGGTTGATTCAGTCTCGCCCCGAGGTGATTGCAACCCTGTTGGAAAACTACTATCGCCGCATTGACATCAATGTGCGGGATGCCTCCCAGTTGCAGGCCCAGATCGCAGAGGATGGGGATCTGTCTGCTGTCGATGCTGGGGCGGTTCTCCAGGGCATTGATTTCTTCACCGCCGCTGAGGCCCAGACTTGGATGGCGGATGGCACCCTTCAGCGCCGGATTGAGGCCACCGCAGCGGTGCTGGTGCTTTCGGGGCGACTGAATGGGGTGCCCAGTGACCCTGCCAGTCTGTTTGTTGAGGACTTTTTGGTCAATGCAGCCCGTAATACCGAGACCCTAATTGAGCTGGTGCGGGCCGATAACCCAGAACTGGCGGATCGGCTGGCGGGGGGAAACCAGCGGGCTATTACTGTTCCTGAGGTAACGGCAGATGAAGTGACGGCGGCCCCGGATATCGGTAATTTGGACCTTCAGGGACAAGTGGAGTTTGCCACCGGGTCAGCCCAGATTGCGGGGACGGGCCAGCAGACGCTGACGGCTTTGGCCCAGGAAATTCAGGAGTTTAATCCCCAAACGGTGGCGGTGCGGGTGATCGGCCATACGTCTAGGACGGGGGATCCGGGGTTTAACCAGCGGTTGAGTCAGCAACGGGCGCAGGTGGTGGTGGACTTTCTCCGTAGTCAGGGGATTCAGCACAATATTGTGGCGGAGGGTAAGGGCTTTTATCTGCCGTTGTCCGGGATTGCCCCGGAGGATCTCCGGCAGCAGCGTACAGAAATTCGGCTCGTGCGGGTGAATTAAGTCTCAATTTTCAACCCTAACGCCGCGATCTCGGTCTTCGCGGGGCTGACTTCGCCCGACGATGGGTGCGCTTCCACCAAGATACGGTCCAATCGCTGAGGCTATGGCTCATGGCCCCGGTTTCAATGCCCAGCACCAGCGCTAGCCAAACGCCACGATGCTTCCAGAGGTTATGGCCTAGGGCATCCCCCAGATCGCCCCAGGTAATGGCGGCTTGTCCACTCTGGTTGGCAATTTCGATGCCCACCAGAGTCACGATTAGAATCCACACTCCCAGATAGAGCAATCGGCCTAGGGTGCCCGCCAAGGGACCGTGGGAGAGCCAAGATCGATGGCGTAACCATCCCCGATAGGGTCGCCAGATCCAACCCAGGTGACCCCAGCGGTTGGTTTGCCGCGATCGCACATCCAGATCTGGGCCAAACATCAGCCCCCCAAACAGAAACCCGGCAGCGCTGATCGTGGCTAGCCCCAGGTGCTGGGTCAGGGCAAAGCTAATCACCCCTACACAGGGAAGGCAAAACCAAGTGATGCGATCGTGGGTACGGCCTGAAGGCATAGATAAGGGATGAAAGCTGATGAAACCAGATATCCCTCACGGTCTCATGAAACAACCATGGGTCTCTAGATTCTCTGGAGCAGCGGGAATAATAGGCATCTTTCTCTGTTATGATCTTAAGCCGTGACCACTGGGGCGGTTAGCTCAGTTGGTAGAGCGCCTGCCTTACAAGCAGGATGTCACTGGTTCGAGTCCAGTACCGCCCATCCATTATTACTCCGATCCTTTGGCCAACTCACGCACTCGCGGGAGTTGGTACCAGGGAATTTGGGAATATTCATGGTGCTCCCAGTGGTAGCCAAAGTGATAACAGGTCAGGAAGGAATATAGGACCGGATAGTTGCTACTGGTGGCTCGATGGCGATTGGGTTCCCCTTGTCGTGTGGGGCGGTGGGGTAGGTAGGTACCGAAGACGAAGAGTTGCAGGGAACTCAGCACTAAGGGCAAGACCCAAAAGGCCACAATATTCACGGGGGCGATGTGGAAAATAGCGCGAAGAATAATCCAGATCAGTCCCCAGGTTAGGGCTAATTGGGCCAATCGATATCCGGACAAATAGACTCCCATAAACTTGAGATACCAGGCTACGGGATGGGTATGAACGCCATCGTGAAAGTCTGGATCTCCCAGTTGGCCGGGGTGACGATGGTGGTTGTGATGTTGTTGGCAGCAGTAACGATAGGGCAAAAAGGCATAGAGACCAACGGTCAAGCTGCCAAGAAGATGGTTCAGGCGCGGATGCCAGGGGGCAAGGCTGAGGTGCATGGCATCGTGGGCCACAATAAACAGGCCGGTCTGGAGAAAGGTGCGACCTAAAATGGCGATGGGAATGCCCCACCAAGGCAAATTCAGGCTATCAAGGGGCAGCAACCACAACAGACTGCCTATCCACAGGAATAAAAGTGCGATCGCAAATCCTACCCCGACCCAACTCCCTGAGGCAGTGATTTTGCGATGGGCCATTGACCCCGAGAATGATGTCATATTTTATCGATATTAATAAAGTGAATTTGTTTATAGCGGTTCTCCCTCGGGTGAAGGACAAGCAAGGGGCTTAAGCCCCTTGTTCATCGAAGCAGGCAAGGGGCTTAAGCCCCTTGTTCGCCGACGTGTCATTAAGTTGAGGCGTCCCTCATACATTAGGGAGCCGCTATAGATCATCTCCAGATTCTCCCCACAAGATTACCTCCACCCCCTGGACAATACAGGCAGGGAATGGAGGTCGGGGAAGCATCAGAGCTAACGATCCCTAACGGGTTAGGTTCAGTAGTTCCTTGGGAGAAGCCAGTAAGTCAATGGCCACAAAGTAAATCTTGTTCTCGGGATTCAGAAGGAAGCGCCAAGCCATATTCATGCCTACCGCAGCACCGAACCAGGGAGTTTGCACCTTGCCCGTCACCTTGATTTGGGTATAACCCTCATCGGCAGGTTCCACGACGCCCCGCTCTGGCATCAGCTTGAGGTTTTGGCAATCTTCCTGGAAGAATTTCAACACGGCTGACCGTCCCACAATGGGCCGCTGGAAGGGGGGCTGGAGGGCTCCATCTTCGGTGAACAACTCAATCAATGCATCAAAGTCATTGGCGTTCATGTTGTTCATGTAGTTCAACACCGTGGAGTTGTCGGTCCCCTCGATGGTGACATAGGTACGCTGGGAGGCTATCACCGGACGAACTACGGGCTCAGCTACGGTTTGATAGCTGCCCAGCTTCTTGGGGTCAAAGCCCATGTCTACAACGGAGTTACGCAGTACGGTGATCTGCTGGCCCGATTCCAAATTGCGAATGGCCTGAAGCACTGCTGCTGCATTGGCGGAGAGTTTGTAGCCTTCGGGAATCGGGGCTACAAGCCCTTGCTCCATCCACTGCCCCAGTTGATACCAGAAGCCCAGCTTGATATTGGCGGACCAGGTGGAATAGGTGCGGCAAATGGGGGTATCGGCCCGATTGGCCAGGTCGCACATGGCCTGGGATTGCTCTTGGAAAGAGAGTTGCCGAATTTCATTCAAGGTATTTTCGGCAAACTGCATGTTAGCAGCGCCGGGGGCCGCAATGGTGATGGACTTACCCATATCCAGGTAAGCAAACCAAATCAGGGCCAACTGATCTTCAGCATTTAGTTGGGAAAATCGGGCAGTTGTCGCCGGGACAGCATCCGCTGAAAGGGTTGCGGGGAAAATACTGCGGGCTGACTCAAGGGTAAAAGCCATGGGATAATGTTACCTTAAACTAAATTTCAACTATCTTTAGGAGCCTGGATGCAAGCGTCTATGACAGCGTTCAAATGCACTAAAATTTCCCCTAAAGTGCTCGGGATTACTACGACATCATTCCCAAAACTTAGAGGACGTTAGGGTTACTTTAGGGCAAAACACTAGAGGATGTTGCGCCTCAACACAAACCTTCTCCTCAGCACAAATACACCCTATCACAGCTTTGTAACAAAAGGGAAATATTTCTTCACACATTAGCAACACATTCGCAACAATTCTATCCTGGGATGGATTTAGAGACGGCTCGCCTCTAGGAAGACCAGGGTGGTTTGCCAGGGGACCGTCTGGTTCTGGAGCGTCCGGCGCAGAACGGATTCGAGGGCTGGGAGGGTTGCGATCGCCGCTGTCTTTGGGGGACTGGGCTGATCCTCGGGGGGTATCGTCCCTTGTCCTAAAGCCTGGGCTAACCGTGAACCGTAGCTCTCAGGGTTGGTGGTGTCGAACCAGCGATCGCACAGTGCCTTACTCACCCAGAGATCCGTCGTTTCTGTTTCCTGGGTCCAGGTCACCGTCAGGCCCGCCGCCGTGAACAGGTCCGCTAGGTCTGCCCCATCCCAGTTGAAGCGGGGATCCGCTGGTTGCTGGTAGAGGGCGTCCTCCGCCCGCCGCCAGTGGGTGAGTTCCTGAGCCGTCAGCTTGCCCTGGGGTATCAGGGCGCTAAGGCGCTGACTGTGAAGGGGCACCGCTTCCACCAGGACAATCCGACCCGTTGGGGCCAGGTGGTCCGCCAGGGTGGTGATGACCTGGGCTTTCTCGGCAATGGCTCCCAGGGCATTGCGTCCCAGGATGCCGTCGAAGCGCACCGCCGGGGCGACCTGGGTCAGGGTTGCCGTCAGTTCAGCCCAATCCGCGATGAAAATATGGGGCCGAGTCAGGTCTGGTAGGGCCGCTGCCTGTTCTTGCAGGGCTGCCGCTGCTTGGGGGGTGGCGGCGCGGGTATAGACGCCCCCTTCCGGGACTCGCCGCACCGCTTCCCAGGTGAGCAATCCGCTGTGGGCGTTGAGATCCAGCAAGGTGTGGTGGCGTTGGGGCATTAGGGTAGTGAAAATGCGATCGCGCATTGCCGCCAGCCGTGCTCCCGTTTGACCGATAGTGCGCTGAAGCCAGCGTTCCTCTGTCGGATTCGGGGGGCCGTAGGTCAACACCTCCCCCAGAACCCCGCCATCCTCCACCATCGCCGCCAGTTGGGCCTCCCGCCGCTGGGTCACCTGGGTTCTCAACCCCGCCTCGTAGCCCTGATCTGAGGGTTGGTAAAACACCCGACCCTGGAGCCCCTGGGGTAAATACTGCTGGGTAACCCAATGATCGCGATAGGCATGGGGATAGAGGTAGCCCTGACCATGGCCAAAGCCCTGTTTATCGCGGTTGGCATCCCGTAAGGGATTGGGCACCGTCTCCGCCTGCTCCCGCTCCACCGTTGCCAGGGCGTCAAAAAAGGCCATGGTGCTGTTGGATTTAGGGGCGGTGGCCAAGTACAGCGTGGCCTGGGCCAAGGGATAGCGGCCCTCCGGTAACCCCACCCGGTCGAAGGCATCGGCGCAACCGGTTACCACCGTCACCGCTTGGGGGTCCGCCAGTCCAATATCTTCACTGGCAAGGATCACCAGCCGCCGAAAGATATAGCGGGGCTCTTCCCCGGCGTAGATCATCCGGGCCAGCCAATAGAGGGCAGCATCGGGGTCCGACCCCCGCACGCTTTTGATAAAGGCGCTGATGGTATCGAAATGGGCGTCCCCTTCCTTGTCGTAGAGCACCGCCCGCTGCTGGATGGATTCCTCCGCCACCGTCAGGGTGATCACCACCTGCCCCGCGTCATTGGGAGGCGTGGTTTCCACCGCCAGTTCCAGGGCATTCAGCAATCCACGGGCATCGCCCCCCGCCACCTTGACCAGGTGATCGAGGGCAGCAGGTTCCACCTGGAGATCGCGATCGCCATAGCCCCGCACCGGGTCCGCCAGCGCTTGGCGGGCGACGCGGTACAAATCTTCCGCATTCAGGGACTGGAGTTGGAACAGCCGCGACCGACTCACCAGCGCCTTATTCACCTCAAAAAAGGGATTCTCCGTCGTCGCCCCAATCAGGACTACGGTGCCGTTTTCCACCCAGGGCAACAGGGCATCCTGCTGGGCCTTATTGAAACGGTGGACTTCGTCGATAAATAAAATCGTGCGGCGACCGTACTGACCCCGCAGATCCTGGGCCGTTGCGATCGCAGATCGAATATCCTTCACCCCCGCCAATACCGCATTCAGGGCAATGAACTGGGCACGGGTGGTGTTAGCAATAATCCGAGCCAGGGTGGTTTTGCCCGTCCCCGGTGGCCCATGGAAAATGAGGGAGGATAATTGATCGGCCTGGATCGCCCGCCGCAACAGCCGCCCCGGCCCCACCACCCCATCCTGACCGATGAATTCATCCAGGGTACGGGGGCGCATCCGCGCCGCCAAGGGCGCTTCCGCCTCAATCTGGGCTTGGCGATGGTGATCAAATAAATCCATAGCACCATCCTAAATGCCCCAGGGGAAGGGTTTCTATCCCAGGTGTCTCCCTATCGTCCACACCGCCCCCATCGCAGCTTCCGTTGTTTTAGGCATGGAAGCGATTCGCATAAGCCAAAATTATTGCTGACTCCAAGTTGCAGTTATTTTCAGAATCGTTAAAATTTGTGAAAGACCGTTGTTTTTTACTCCTTTTTACCCACATGAATGTTGGTCGCTTATTTGCTTTGACTGCCGGAATCCTTTTTCTGGCGCTTGGGATTACAAGTTTTGTTCCTGCCTTGGTTGACTCTGCAACTGCAATCTCTAATTCAGGTACCGATTTTGGATTGATTGAAAGCTATGGCAATTTGCTGGGACTGTTCCCTGTAAACGCACCTGAGGCTATCCTCTATCTCGTGTTTGGTGGGCTAGGTGTTACTTCTGCGATCGCGCTAGATAGCTCTCTTGTTTACGCTGGCTTTACTGCTGTCGTGTTCGGTCTGTTGACCATCTTGGGCTTGATTCCGTTGGCTAACACTGTATTTGGTCTGTTTCCTGTTTTTGGGGCAGATGTCTGGTTGCATGGTGTGGTCGCCGTAATTGCCGCCTACTTTGGTTTTTTTGCAACTCCTGGTCTGAGGGAGCTTTGGCAGGTCAATGAGCCTGCTTAATCTCTCATTACTCTACTGAATTCGTTTGCGTAGATATTTGAAGCAGCTCAGTTATCAGTGAGGCCGATAGTAATTGCTATCGGCCTTATTTTTTATCGGTGCTGTCATAACGGAAATAGAGGTTGGGTAAGGCCAGTAACTGCTGCTCAATCGCCTCAAAGTAGGCCAGCAATGTCTCACGCGACATATTGCAGCCTTTGGTCTAGCTCTTGATAGAGCCCTAGGTATTGCTGGTAGGTGCCTGCCCACTCTACGAAGTCGTCGTCGTCGCTGGTGGTGCCTTGGCGGTATTGGCTAAAGAATTCGGAGGAATCCATTTGGTATTGCAACTCGTAAGCCGTGAGTTGCTTGGCTAGGGCAATGAGGGCATCGAGGGGGGAGGTGTATTCGATGAGTTGCTTCCGCATTCGCCATCCCAGTGGGGTTTCAGCTTAATTGTTGCAGATTGTTCTGGGGGGAACGCTTCCCGGCAGAGCCAGGGAGCGAGGGAAGCCCACCCCAATCTTGCTTATGTCAGTAGCCGCATGGAACTTAGCCCGTGGGATGTTGGCGACGGGCTAGCAGTCGCTGCCGGAGGTCGGCGAGGTGATGGTGTTGAGTGAGGGCTTGTCGCTGTTGTTGGGCAGCTTCTTGGCGACGGGTGAGATCAGCCTCAACTGCTGGGCGATGGACAAGATAGTAGGCGATCGCGGCGTAGATGTCGGCCAGGTCAAGGACAGGGTATTAGCAGGCAATTTCTTCGGGGGTCGAGCCCTGGTGGTAAGCAGCAAGAAGGCTGTCGAGGGTGACCCGACTTTGGCTGATGCGGATCCCTCCGGCTTCATCCCAGTGCAAGGGGGGAATCGTCTTCAATCTCCTGATAGCCAAATATTTCTGAGCTTAGCGAGCCTCTGGGAGATTCAGATCAAGTCTCAACTGGGTAAATTAACCCTCAGGGGGCAACTCGCTTCTATTGTGCAACAGCAACAGTTAGAGAACGGGCTGCGGCTCTTGGCCATTAAGGTTTCCCATATCTTGGCCCTTCGGAACCAATATTGTCTCGGCTTACGTTGATACCCTGAAAAGGCTGAGGGCGCTATCAGCAGATGCCTGACACCGCATCCGAATTCCATACCCCCGCGTCATAACACCCGCTCCCGGACCTTGTCGGGCACCGGGTTGAGGTGGTCGTAACGCCAGCGAAAGAAACCGACCCCCAAAGTTAGCGATCGCAACTCCAGAATCATCGTCTGCAACTCCACCTCGGGAATATAGGCAGAAACCACATCCCAGCCGCCCCAGTCAGCCTTAGCCTCGTAGCCTAGAATTTGCCCCCGCCGCCCACTAATCATCTTCAAAACACTGGCAGTGAAGGTATTCGGCACAGAAATCTCTACGGCATGGATGGGCTCCAACAACGTTGGTTCACAGGCGGGCATTCCCACCTGCATGGCAATGCGGGCCGCCTGCTTAAATGCCTGATCCGAGCTGTCTACGGGATGGTACGACCCGTTAGTGAGGGTGACCGCCACATCCACCACCGGGAACCCCAACGGTCCCTGGGCCAGGTATTCCCGTACCCCCGTTTCCACACTGGGGATGTACTGCCGGGGCACCACCCCGCCCACAATCTTTTCCTCAAAGGTGAATCCGGCCCCCCGATCCAGCGGCGCGATATCCAGATACACATCCCCAAACTGGCCATGGCCGCCGGTTTGGTGCTTATAGCGCCCCTGGATACCCTGTCGAGCCTTGCCAATGGTTTCCTTGTAGGGCACCTGGGGCACTTGGCTCCCCATGGGCAGGTTGTACTTGCGGCGCAGGCGATCCAACGCGATCTGCAAATGCACATCCCCCTGCCCCCAGAGGATCACCTCATGGGTGTCGCCGTGGTGTTCCCAATGGAGACTGGGATCTTCCTCCAAGAGTTTATTCAGGGCGCTGGTGAGTTTCACCTCATCACTGCGTTTCTCTGGTGCGATCGCCAGGGCATAGACCGGGTCAAAGGTCTCCGCCCTGGGCAGATCCTTAGGCAATTCCGGTCCAGTAGTCAGGGTTTGCCCCGTGTGGGCAGAGTCCAACCGAGCGATGGCCACAATCTCCCCAGCGGTGGCCCTAGTCAAGCTCTGCTGCTGAGATCCCAAGAGGCGATAGAGACCCCCTATCCGATCCCCCTGGAAACTACTGCCATCCACCACCGTCCCCTGCCACACCCGCACCAAAGACAGCTTGCCCCCCTGGGAGCTGTAGTAGGTCTTGAGCACCTGCACCAGGCCAGTGTCAGGATTGGGATCGGGATTGGGATGGGCATCGGGATGGACGTTAGAACCGCCGCTAGACCTGGAGTTCAAATCAGCCTCATTGCCCGCTAGCCCCCGCCGCTGGGCAGTGACGGCGGCATCGGGAGCCTCCCGCACCAGAGCATCCAACAGGGGCCGCACCCCATAGTCAGCGGCGGCAATGCCAATGAACACAGGCACGATCAGATCTGCCCCGAGGTCTTGGCGCAGGTCTTGCAAGATCTCCGCCGGGGGCGGATCAATCTCCTCCAGCAGTTCCTCCAGCAAGTGGTCATCAAAATCCGCCAGGGTCTCTAACATTTCCGTGCGGGCCACCTGCTCCGCCGCCCGCAGAGCCTCGGGCAGGGGCACCGGGTCAGCGGCGGCTCCGGCGTGGTAGTGGTATGCCTGCTCCGTCACCAGATCAATGAAACCCACTAGATCCGGCCCTTCGCGAATGGGGTATTGCTGGGGGACAACGGGGCGGCTAGACACGCCCTTGAGCGCCGCCAACACCTCCCCAAAGGGGGCAGCGGCGCGGTCCAGTTTATTCACCCACACCAGATGGGGAATTTCCCACAGATCCAAAAAGCGGAACAGGGGCGACAGGGTCAGCACCCGGTCGGGATCGGCTTCGCACACCAATACCGCTGCATCCACACCAATCAGAGCGTTGTAGGTCTCTTGCTGAAGTTCCACAGAGCCGGGACAGTCTAGAAACGTAAAACGAATGCCGCCGTACTCAGTACTGGCGGCATTGATCTCGGCGGTCATCGTGCGATTTCGGGCTTCGGGGGAACTGTCCCCAATGGTGGTGCCCTCCTCTACCCGACCTTTGCGGGAAATCGTGTTGGTGACGTAGAGCAGGCTTTCGAGAAGCGTCGTTTTGCCGCTGGAGTAGGGACCAATAATGGCAACATTACGGGGTCCCGCTAGGACGTTCTGGGTCATGACTTGCCCCTTTTGCTAGGCAACGAATGGAATCGCCCCCGTCCTGTAGCGATGAGGACTGGGTGCGATGGTGATGGAAGTAGCTGACCCTCAAGGGCTAGGCTGGCCCGAAGCCAGCGCAGGGCTAACATCCCTGCCATAGACCAACAGTACTCCTGGATTAAAACGTCAGCATAGGGCTGTCTAAAAAGTTCACGGGGTAGGGCCACGGGACAAGGGGAGTACACGACTTGGCAAGTTAGGCCCTCAATAGGCCCTCAATAGGCCCTCAGAATAGATGCCAGCTTTGCAATACCAACTGCGATCGCAGCCTGATCCAGTTCCGTGTAGCTGAAAATAAACTCGTGGCCGGGGCTATTGCCCAGGTATTGAGGAGCCGCCGAAATCAGGCCCACCCCCACCCGCTCCGCCCGATCCATCAGCTCTGCATCGGGGAGGGTGGTCTGGAATCGCACCATCATGTGCAGCCCCGCATTCTCACCCAGAATGGTGGCGCGAGTACCAAAATGGGTCTGCAACGCCGTCACCAGGGCCTGCCGTCGCTGGTCATAGTGGGATTTCATCCGCCGAATGTGGCGCTCCAAATGCCCCTCAGCGATAAAATCCGCCAGCACCGCCTGCTCCAGGGTGGGCACCTGGCGATCGGCCAGCCACTTGGCCCGACTGAAGAGTGGCACCAAGGCCGAGGGCAGCACCATGTAGCCAATGCGGAGGGAGGGAAACAGCACCTTCGAGAAGGTGCCCAGGTATAGCACCGACTGGCCGCTGCCCAAGCCCTGCAACGCCGGAATGGGACGACCGGCATAGCGATATTCGCTGTCGTAGTCATCTTCTAGAATCAGAGCGCCCCGCTGCTGTGCCCAGCTCAGCAACGCCAACCGGCGCGGCAACGACAGCACCGCCCCCGTGGGGAACTGATGGGACGGGGTGACATAGACCAGCCGAATAGCATCGGGGGTCTGGGCCAGAACTGCACCATCGAACCCCTCCCCATCCACCGGGATGGGGTGCAGATTGGCTCCCTGGCTCGTAAAAATGCGACGGGCGCTGAGGTAGCTGGGTTCTTCTAGGGCCACGGTATCGCCAGGGGAAATCAGAAGCTGGGTCGCCAGAGTGAGGGATTGCTGAGTGCCATTGGTGATCAAAATCTGATCGGGGTGGCACTGGACGGCGCGGGCCTGGGTCAGGTATGCCGCAATCGCCTGCCGCAATCGCCCATAACCCATGGGGTCGGTGGCATAGTCCAGCCAGTCAGCACGACGGCAGTGGCGCGACAGCAGTTGCCGCCAAATCTCTAGGGGCACTTGATCGAGGGCTGGGCGACCATAGCGAAAGCTAATGGGGGTGTTGGGTTCGGGGCTTGGCCCCGCGACAAAGTCCACTAGGCGTTGACCGTAGGCTGATAGCACCAGGGTTGGCGACGGCTCCACCCAGGGTTCCTCTAGTCCAGGGGCGTGGAGCAGGGTTTCGGGCAGTTGGTCGCAGACGTAGGTACCCGACCCCACCACGGTTTGCAAATAGCCCTCGCTGAGCAACTGGTCATAGCTTTGGGTGACGGTGGCCCGCGCTACCCCCAGGGTCTGGGCCAAGGCGCGGGTAGAGGGTAGACGCTGGCGGGGAACAAGCTGTCCCGCGAGAATGTTCTGGCGCAGGGCGGCGTAGATCTGCTGGTAGTAGGGCACCGGGCTGTGGGGGTCAAGCAGCAGGGTGAATTCCATGGGGCCAAAGTGGACTGGTGAGTTGCGTCAAAATTGGCTCTTGTGGATCGCCAATCTGCTGCCTATGCTAAGCGAACAGTTGCGATTACGGTTATTTTGGTTGACCAGATTTCCCTCCTGGTTCCCAGGCTCTGCCTGGGAATCCTCACCGAGGCTCTGCCTCATCGTTAGACTATTTTCCGGTCCCCTCTCCCCGTGGGAGAGGGCTAGGGTGAGGGGTCGAGGTGTACCACGATAGAACGGCAAGGATATAGAACGGCAAGGATATTTACACCGCCCAGTACTAGCTTGATTCCATAGGACGGACGTGGTCATGCCTACCCCGCCAGGGGTTCCCGTTAATTGTCCCCCCGCGCTGATGTCGCAAACCTATCGACTGGATAAATGCCCCATGGTGATGCCACCCTCCCCGATTTTTCGAGTTGCTGCCCCCCAGGATGATCCGGTAATTGCCCAGCATTTTTACCGCATGTGGCGCGACCTGGGGATGGCCGATGGGATGATTCAACCCCACTGGCAGGCCATCTGTCTGGATTTTATTGACCATGCCCGTGGGCATCTCCAATACCAGGCATTCGTGGCGGAGGTGGCGGGAGCCATTATCGGCTCTGCGGGCGGTCAGCGGTTCGACGGGCTGTATCCCTGGATTATTGCCTACAGCGATCGCCAGTACGGTTACCTCTGGGGCGTTTACGTGGAGCCGGACTATCGCCATCGGGGCATCGCCACCCGGCTGACCCAGCTTGTGGTGGAGCATTTGCAGGGCATTGGCTGCACCAAAGTGGTGTTGAACGCGGCCCCCAAAGCCCGTCCGCTCTATCAACGGCTAGGCTTTGGCGACAGCAATTTGATGGAACTCAATAGAAAGTGATGTACCTAGTTCCTGCAAGCGCCAGAATCAATGACTACCTAGCCTCATCATCCGTAATTGATTGTCAGCATCCCAGTATTTATGACTTAGCCAAGTCTTTGATTGCCGGCATTTCCTCAACCCCAGAGCAGATCCAAATCGTGTACCAGTGGGTCAGAGACTGCATCTCCCACACCTGCGACATCGGCGACCCTCGCGTCACCTGCACCGCCTCCGAGGTGCTGCACCAGGGTCATGGGTTCTGCTTTGCCAAGGCCCATCTACTGGCGGCGCTACTGCGGAGTTGCGGCATTCCCACCGGTTTTTGCTACCAGCGATTAGTGTTCGACGAGGCCCAGCCCGACCGATTCACCCTGCACGGCCTCAATGCGGTTTATCTGCAAAAGCTAAACCGCTGGGTGCGCCTAGATGCGCGGGGCAATAAACCCAGCGTGCAGGCGGAGTTTTACGGCGTTGGCCCCACAGGGCCACCCTTTCACCATCGCGAACAGCTCGCCTTTCCCGTTCGCCCCCACTGCGGCGAAGTGGACTACCCCACCGTTTATCCCCAACCCCACCCCAAAATCATCACCGCCCTGCAAACCTACCCCACCGCCCCAGCCCTGATCGCCCACCTCCCCGCCACCCTCTAATGATCTCTCATCATTATGTCCGGCTGATTGCGCACAATTCCGAACAGAAACAGTCACCCGGTAGAGGGCGGGTTTTGACTGATCAATGTCGAATTGCCCGGTACATTTTGGCTAAACCCGCCCCTACGGGATTTACCTCAATACCCCAATACCCTCACACCTAATTACCCGGCGACAAGGGCAACCACAAGGGATTGCCCCTACGGGAATAACCCCAACACCCCAATACCGATCACCCGGCGACTGGGCAGGGCGGGTTTTGAGCCTCCCATCCTGAATTACCCGCTACATACGGGCTAAACCCGCCCTTACGGGATTTACCTCAATACCCCATCACCCCATCACCCCACCACCCCCCTACCCTCACACTCCACCCCCACCTTGCTGTCACGTCCCGTAGGGGCGCGGAAACCGCGCCCCTACGGGAAATTTAATTCAAAACTCAAAACTCAAAACTCTCAGCCATCCCCCCCACCCCGCCATACTTCCCAATGCCCTTTGATCTTGCTGATAGCACCTTTGCTGATAGCGCCTTATCCGTATCGCTGGAATCGACCCTAGGGACGACCTCTGGCGAATTCACCGGGCTGGTAAGCAGCCTCATCATTCTGCTGCTGGCAGCTACCACTGTTGCTCTAGTCACACGACGGCTGCGAATTCCCTACGTAGTGGGTCTGGTGCTGGCGGGGTTAGCCATTCCTAAACAGGTACTCCCTGCCTCCATTGGGCTGAATCCCGATGTGATTTTGAATTTATTCCTGCCCATTTTGATCTTTGAGGCAGCCATCAATACGGACATCAGTCGCCTGCGGAGCACCATCAAACCCATTGCGCTACTGGCGGGGCCGGGGGTGCTACTGGCAGCGGCGATCACCGCCACTCTGCTCAAGGTAGGGCTGGGCCTAGCCTGGATTACGGCGGCGGCAATTGGTGTAATTCTGACCATTACTGATACCGTCTCGGTGATTGTGGCCTTTCGCCATGTGCCGGTGCCGGGGCGCTTGGCCACCATTGTGGAGGGCGAAAGTCTTTTTAATGATGGGATTGCCCTAGTCTTGCTCAGCATCATTGCCACCATCCATCTCCAGGGATCCTTCACGGTCGGGCAGGGGGTAGAGCAGGTTCTGTTTGCCTTTGTCGGTGGGGGCATTCTGGGCTGGGGGCTGGGCTATCTCTGCGTAGGTCTGTTCCAGCAGTTGGATGATGCTCTGAGCACGATTTTATTGACGGTGGCGGTATCCTTAGGGACGTTTCAAATCGGTCAGGGGTTGGGGGTATCTAGTGCGATCGCAGTGGTGATTGCGGGCTTGGTCATTGGTAATCAGGGCTTTCGCCAGACCTCTGCTTCCGCCAAGGTCACACTGCTCAATTTTTGGGAATACGCAGGCTTTGGGGTCAATACCTTCATCTTTCTGCTGGTGGGGATTGAGGTAGACCCCGGCATTCTCCTGGCCACGATTCCCGCCGCTCTGCTGGCCATTGTGGCTTACCAGATCGGGCGTATTTTTTCCATCTATCCCCTCCTATTTCTACTACGGTGCTTCGATCGTCCCCTGCCCCTGCGCTGGCAACACGTGTTGATCCTCGGTAATATCAAGGGCTCTCTCTCTATGGCCTTGGCCCTGAGCCTGCCTCTGACCCTACCCGACCGCGCCCAAGTGATTACCCTGGTGTTTAGCACGGTGTTGGTGTCCTTGGTGGGCCAGGGATTGAGCCTACCCTGGTTGGTAAAGCGACTACGGCTTTCCACACCGTCTAAAACTAAGCAGCGTATTGAAGCGCTGCAACTGGATCTGATTGCCTCCAAGGCGGCCCAACAGGAATTGGCCAACCTGTTGCAATCGGGCAGTTTACCCAAATCCCTCCATGAAGAACTCTTTGCCACCTACCAAGCTCGCGTCGCCACTGCCGAAACCGCCCTGCGGGATCTCTACAACCAGCGCCTCATGAACGAGCAGGAAACTCGGGAAGAGCGGGGCTATCTGGATGGCCTCCGCCGTCGCCTTTATCTAGCAGAGCAGGGGGCGATCAACGATGCCGTTCGCAAGGGCCTCCTGTCGGAGGAGGTGGGGCAGACCTACCTCAAAACCCTGAACGAACGGCTGCTGTCTCTAAAGGAAAATTAAAGGGCAAGGGGGCTGAGACTTTCACTTCACCCGGCGTGCACCCCTGACGCCAGGGTTCCTTTGGACATCCTTCTGGAAAGCCTGACCCCAGCCCCACTGAATCAGTAACGAATGACGAGGGTAACAACGGCTTCTACGGTTTGCTCACCGCCAATGACGGGGGTAGAGACATCGGCTTCGGCGCTGCTGAGACGGGCACCAGTGGGCAGCGGGAAGGGAATCGGCGCTTGGGCTCCGTTGATCTGAATGCTAATCACCTCCTGGGCTCCGAGGTTGAGGTAGCTGAGTACGGCATTGGCCTGGGCCTGGGCATCGGCGGTAGCGGCTTGTAGGGCGGCTTGTCGGGCTGTAGCCAGAGCACTATCGGGGGCAATAAAGCTAATGCCTTGGATTTGGCTGGCTCCCGCTGCGATCGCACCATCCAGCACAGGTCCGGTTTGGTCTGTGGGGAATCGAAAACTGACGACATTGCTGCCGCTATAGCCCACTAAAATGGTGCGCCCACCCTGGTAGTCATACTGGGGATTGAGACGAATACCTACGGTTTCTAGGCGATCTACATTACGCGATCGCAGATAGTTGACCACACTGTCAGATCGTCGGGCCACTTCTGCCTGTACTTCTTGGGCGGTGCGACCCTGGACCTCGACCCCCAGCGTCACCTGGGACAAGGTGGTTTGCACCGACTGGTTGCCGCGCCCAGTCACCGTCAGGGTCCGCAAGATGGGATCCTGGGCAAGGGCCGATTGGGGAGCGAGGGGAGCCACCATGGCCGCTGTAGTCAAGAGGGTCCACCCCAAAACTGAGGCGGAGATCGATCGCTGCCAGCGACCCCGAGCGAGATAGGATTGCGTCATGACTAAATTGTATTGTCCTTACTAAATCTGGCAGAGGTCCAGACTGCCCCTACTCTGCCACGGGCAATCTGGACCTCTGGGGGACGTTACAGTTTCAGCAACATGGCATTCCAGAGGGCACTGTTACAGGTCACCCGGAAACTGGGCAGGGCGGGTTTTGAGCCTCCCATTTGGGATTTCCCAGGAGACACGAGCTAAACCCGCCCCTACGGGATGTACCCCAACCCCCCAATACCCTTCACCCCCCACTCCCCTCATCCAGGGAAACTGGCTACAATACGGTGCAAAACGGTACAAAATCCTGTCCTATTCACAATGAGGTGCTCGTGGTAAAACCCTTTCGTATTGGCATCGCTGGCCCCGTAGGTTCCGGTAAAACCGCCCTGATTGATGTCCTCTGCAAGGCTATGCGCCACGACTACAGTTTGGCGGTGGTCACCAACGATATCTATACCCAAGAAGACGCCCAGTTCCTCGTGCGGAGTACCGCCCTAGAGCGCGATCGCATTATTGGCGTCGAAACCGGCGGCTGTCCCCACTCCGCCATTCGCGACGACGCCTCCATCAATCTGGAAGCCATTGATCAACTCGTGCACCAGTTTGACCCCGACATCGTATTTGTTGAAAGCGGCGGTGACAATCTTGCCGCCACCTTCAGTCCAGAATTGGTGGATATGACCCTCTACGTCATTGATGTCGCCGCCGGAGACAAAATCCCCCGCAAAGGTGGTCCCGGCATTGCCCGCTCCGATGTCCTAGTGATCAACAAAATGGACCTCGCCCCCTACGTCGGAGCCGATCTGAGCGTAATGGAACGGGATGCCAAAACCATGCGCGGCGATCGCCCCTTTGTCTTTACCAATCTCAAAACCCGCGAAGGGTTAAACACCATCATTGACCAGATTCGCCACCAATATCAGCAAGGCCCCAGCCCCGCCGTCGCCGCCGCCGTGGTTGAATTTACCCACGATCATTCCCATTCCCACGCCCACAGCCATTTCCATTAACCATGTTGGGGTGCCTCAGAGTCCCCGCCCCTGGGTAGGGCGGATTTTGAGCGTTAAGGGATCTGCGGGTGAATGGTGTACTAGGTAGCCATCCCCCTTGGGCCATACATGAAATGGCTCCCGCAAGGAGCAAGCCTGCGCGAAGTCGTTAGGGCAAAATCTCCGGCATTTCCAGAATGATCGGCGAAGATTGGGATATCCTGACACGCCCAATGCCGAACGTCACTGCCGAACCGCACCCATGAAAACTGCCCTGCTGCGACGAGCCGACGCGCTGCTCCACAACCGCACCGTACCGTTGCTCGTGCTGTTGTTCTGTGCCGGAGTCGCCGCTGCCCTGTGGAATATCGCCACCCTATCGTCTCAATTAATTGAATCCCAAGCGCTGCAAAATTCCGCTCTCTATGCCGATGCCATCCAGCAGGCCCGTACCTTCTACAGCGAAACCGTCGTTGCCAAACTTCAAAATCGTGATGACATCACCATCGACTACGACCACCTGCACCAGCCCAACACCATTCCCCTGCCCGCCACCTTCTTGATCGAGCTGGGAGAACGGATTCGAGCCGGACAGGCCGATGTATCAGTGCGCCTGTTTAGCGGCATGCCCTTTCCCTTCCGTTCCGATGGTGGCCCCCGTGATCCCTTTGAGGAAGAAGCCCTCGCCTATCTCAGCACCCATCCCAACGATCGCTTTACTCGAATAGAACCCTTCCAAAATCGGCGGTCCTTTCGCTATACCCAGGCCGACATCATGGGTCAGAGCTGCGTCGATTGCCACAACCGCCATCCCCAAAGTCCCAAAACCGACTGGCAAGTGGGGGATGTGCGCGGCGTTTTAGAAATTACAGTGCCCATTGATCAGTTTGCCAACCAAACCCGAGCTGGGCTGCAAAACACCTTTTTTACCCTAGGGGGGCTGTTTGCCCTAGGGGGCTTTGGCATTGTCTTGGTCGTCAACCGCCTCAAGCGCACCTCCCAGGAACTGGAGATGCGGGTCTTGGAGCGCACCGCCGACCTCCACCACAGCAATCAGCGGCTGAGTGAGGAACAGGCCAAGTCGGAGCAACTGCTGCTGAATATTCTGCCGGAACCCATCGCTGACCGGCTCAAACGGGGCGAAAAGGACATTTCCGAGGGATTTTCCGGCGTCAGTATCCTATTTGCCGATATTGTCGATTTCACTCCTCTGTCGGAAACGGTCCCTCCGGCGGAACTGGTGGAGATTTTGAACCTAGTCTTTTCGGCCTTTGACCGCCTTTCAGAACAGCATGGTCTAGAGAAAATCAAGACCATTGGCGATGCCTACATGGTGGTGGGGGGATTACCAGATCCCCGCCCCGATCATGCCGAAGCCATTGCGGAAATGGCCTTATCCATGCAGGCTACGATGGACCAGCTCAGCCGCAAAATTGATCAGCCCCTAGCCATTCGTATCGGCATCAACAGTGGCCCCGTGGTGGCGGGGGTGATTGGCACCAAAAAATTTATCTACGATCTCTGGGGCGACACGGTGAATGTGGCCAGCCGCATGGAAGCCATGGGCATTTCAGGAGGCATTCAGGTAGCCCAACCCACCTATGACCTACTGCGAGATAAGTACTGCTTTGAGGACCGGGGCGAGATTGAGATTAAGGGCAAGGGACACATGCATGCCTACCTACTGAAGGGACGTTGTCTAGCCCCTGCCCCTGCCTGATTCTCAGCGTATTCCCTCGCCAAACCCATCGTTTGGGTTAGCCAAAGATGTCCCGCAGGCGAATTTGCTCAGATTTTGGGACGGAGATTTAGCCGAAACCCTCTCACGAGATTTCCAGGAAAATCCATCTTTGTATCCCAGGCTACATTTCCGCAATTTCCCTGACTCTAATATCGCATTCGACTGTGGTGTGTGGGTGTCAAGATCCGCCAAGCGATTGAATTCGCCTGGGGTACTAGGAAAACCTCAATCACTTTAGTTGGGCTTAGACGGGCTGCTGCCCGTGCAGTCCGTTCATTTATCCAAAAGCCATAACCCCTGTGGTTGGGCATGTTGAGTCAGGAGTAACAGCACCGATGACATCTCGATTTGGCAGACGGAAGTTTTTGCTTTACGGTTCCGCCACTATGGGCACAGCGATGCTGCTGAAAGCCTGCGGAGCCCCCAGCGATGATACCGCGACGACCCCAGCCGAGGGTGAAGAGGCAGCGACAGATAGCGGCGAAACCATTAAGGTGGGGATTCTCCACTCCTTGAGTGGCACCATGGCCATCAGCGAAACCACTGTGGTGGATGCGGAAATGTTGGCCATCAAGGAAATCAATGCCGCTGGTGGAGTATTGGGTAGGCAGATTGAGCCTATTCAAGAAGATGGGGCTTCCGATTGGCCGACCTTTGCAGAGAAAGCTGAGAAGCTGATCGATCAAGACGAAGTGGCTGTCGTTTTCGGTTGCTGGACCTCTGCCAGCCGTAAAGCAGTGCTGCCCGTGTTTGAATCCAAGGACCACATGCTGTGGTATCCGGTGCAGTACGAGGGTCAAGAATGTTCTAAAAATATCTTCTACACTGGGGCGGCTCCGAATCAGCAGATTGAGCCCGCTGTGGACTGGCTGCTAGAGAACAAGGGCACTGAGTTCTTCTTGGTTGGCTCTGACTATGTGTTCCCCCGTACTGCCAACACCATCATCAAAGAGCAGTTGGCAGTGAAAGGTGGGACCACTGTCGGGGAAGACTACCTGCCCCTAGGTAACACCGAAGTTACTGCCATCATTACTAAGATCCGGGCAGCTCTACCCAATGGCGGCGTCATCTTTAACAGTTTGAACGGTGACAGCAACGTGGCCTTCTTTACCCAACTGCAAGGGGCTGGCATGGGGCCAGATGAATACCCGGTGATGTCGGTGAGTGTTGCTGAGGAAGAGGTGCGCCAGATTGGTAAGGACTTCCTGGTGGGTCACTATGCCGCTTGGAACTACTTCCAGACAGTAGAGTCGCCTGAGAACGAAAAATGGGTCGCCGACTTCAAAGCGGAATATGGGGAAGACCGGGTAACCAACGACCCCATGGAAGCGGCCTATATCATGGTTTACCTGTGGAAGCAGGCGGTGGAAGCGGCGGGTACCTTTGACCTGGATGCGGTGCGAACAGCGGCCTATGGTCAAGAGTTTGCGGCTCCTGAAGGCCCTGTGACCATGAATACCAACCACCACATCTCTAAGACGGTGCGGATTGGTCAGGTCCGGGATGACGGTCTGTTTGATATCGTATCCTCTACCGACGGTCCCATTGATCCGCTGCCCTGGAACCAGTATGTGCCCGACACCAAGGGGCTGGCCTGCGACTGGTCTGATCCTGAGAAGGGTGGACAGTTTGAGATGGAAGGAGCCTAGGCTTCTTGTCCTAGCTAGCTAGCGGGGGTGCAGGGGGAGAGACTAAATCTTGCCTTCTGCACCCCTCTTTTAGTCTTATGTCTGGGTGAAGTCCAAGTTTTGCTGTCATGGGGTTGAAAGATAGCCGTGATCGAAGGGTTGATTAGTGGCATTTTTAACGGCATTAGCATCGGAGCGGTGCTGCTGATTGTGGCCTTGGGGTTGGCGATCGTCTTTGGTCTCATGGGGGTGATTAATCTTGCCCACGGGGAGCTGATGATGCTGGGGGCCTACACCACTTTTGTGGTGCAGAACGGATTTAAAGCCATCGGTGGGCCAGTTGAAAATCTATATATTTTTGCGGCACTGCCAATGGCGTTTCTGGTGGCAGCTCTCGTAGGGCTAGCCCTGGAAAAGGGGGTGATTCGCTACCTCTATGGGCGACCGCTAGAAACCTTGCTGGCAACTTGGGGGGTGAGCTTAATCCTGCGTCAGTTTGTTCGCAGTGTGAACTGGGCCATGGTTATTGGCTTGGTGTTGTTTTCTCTGCTGTTCTTTGGGGGGCGGTGGCTGTTGGAGCAGCGGCGAGCGTTGAGTCCTCTGGTTTCGGGGGTGACTCTAGTGCTATCGAGCGCGATCGCAGTTGTGACTGGGATCCTAATCAACCAAAATGGCGGCACCACCCTGAGTCGGGCCTGGTTTAGCACCCGCAACGTAGATGTTACGGCTCCGGTCTGGCTGCGGGGAGGCTTGTCCTTGGGGGGAGCCTTGCAGTTTCCCTATGCCCGCCTGTTCATTATTGCTTTGACCATTTTGTGTTTGGTCGGAGTCTACTGGTTCCTCCAGGGGTCTTCCTGGGGACTGCGGATGCGATCCGTGACCCAAAACCGCACCATGAGCGCCTGTCTAGGGATTCCCACAGAGCGGGTGGATGCCCTCACCTTT
>NZ_KI913949.1:3530382-3556495 GCF_000332095.2 Leptolyngbya sp. PCC 6406
CTAGCCCCCAATTGCTGGTCTGTAACTGCGGAAACGGCAGATCTGACCCGCCCGCCCGTCCCCCAACGAGCCAACTACGAACCCCAGCAGGTCTACGACATCCTCGATGAAGGGCTGGTCTGCCATCTGGGCTTTGTCGTCGAAGGACAGCCCTTTGTCATTCCCACCGCCTATGGTCGCTTGGAAGACAAACTCTACATCCACGGTTCCCCCGCTAGCCGGATGCTGCGCACCCTGGATCAGGGGGTTGAGGTGTGCCTGACGGTGACGCTGCTGGATGGGCTGGTGTTGGCGCGATCGGCCTTTCACCACTCGATGAATTACCGCTCGGTGGTGCTGTTCGGCACCGCTACGCGGGTGGACGACCCAACGGAAAAGCTAGCGGCGTTGAAAGCCTTTACCGATCATGTTGTGCCGGGGCGCTGGGCGGAGGTACGCCCCCCCAACCCCCAGGAACTCACCGGGACGCTGGTGCTGGCCCTGCCCATCGCCGAAGCCTCGGCCAAGGTGCGTACTGGCCCCCCGATTGATGCACCGGAGGATTATGCCCTGCCGGTGTGGGCTGGGGAGATTCCACTGCGACTGACAGCGGCGGCTCCGGTGGCCGATGATCGGTGTATGACTCACCTGGAGGTGCCGAGGTATGCGGTGGTCTATCACCGATGACAGTTTGATGTGCCGACGCATTTTGCCTTGGGTGCATCCCCCTTTTGTCATCGCTGGCGTAGGCTGGGTCAACCGGAGGGCGACCCAGCGGGGGGTGTCTGGGGGCTGGGGAGGAAACCACCCCGCCCTTCGGGCACCCCTCCCGAGAGGAACCCACCCCGCCCTCCGGGCACCCCTCCCAAGAGGGGATGCTCAGACGCCCTCTTGGGAGGGGGCTGGGGGTGGGTTTTTCCCTGGCTCTGCCGGGAAGCGCTCTCCCTGAGGCGTTGCCTCGCGGCTCTGGAGGCGGAGCCTCTGAGGGGCGTTCCCAGCCGGAGTCTGGAAGGGGGACGGGGGAATGGCGGTGGGAGGGGGCGGCGAGATCTTGGGGGGCCAGGGCCAGGGGACGGGTTCCTTAAGGGAGACCTTCCCCGCCCCGGCCCAAGGCTATCCAGGAACCCGTCCCCTTTGCAGGGTCTAGCCATTTCCCTCCATGGCTTGCTGAATTTTTGCCCAATTTTTCCGCACTGTGACGGTGTTGGGATGGTCGGGGCCAAGGACTTCTTCAAGAATATCCACCACCCCCGCCATCATCGCCGCTGCTTCGGGAAAGCGATTCATGGCGTAGCACAACATTGCCAAGTTATTCAGACTGGTGGCGGTGGCGGGATGGCGATCGCCCAGTTCCGCTTTTCTGATTGCCAGGGCTTCGGTGTAAAGGGGTTCGGCTTCGCCATAGCGGCCCGTGGCATGGTACAGCAATGCCAAGTTATTCAGACTGCTGGCAGTGTCGGGATGGCGATCGCCCAGTTCCGCTTTGCAGATTTCCAGGGCTTGTTTGTAGAGGGATGCCGCTTCGCCATAGCGGCCCATGGAATCGTACAGCAATGCCAAGTTATTCAGACTGCTGGCGGTGTCGGGATGGCGATCGCCCAGTTCGGCCCTCCGGACTTCCAGGGCTTGAGTGTGAAGGGACTCCGCTTCCCCATAGCGGCCCATGGCGCGGTACAAATCTGCCAAGTTATTCAGACTGGTGGCGGTGGAGGGATGAAGATCGCCCAGTGACCCTTTCCGGATTTCCAGAGCTTGGGTGAAGAGGGGTTCGGCTTCTCCATAGCGGCCCATGGACTCGTACAGCAATGCCAAGTTATTCAGACTGGTGGCGGTGGAGGGATGAAGATCGCCCAGTTCCGCTTTATCAATTTCCAGGGCTTGGGTGTAGAGGGGTTCGGCTTCTCCATAGCGGCCCATGACACGGTATAGCTCTGCCAAGTTATTCAGACTGGTGGCGGTGGAGGGATGGCCGTCGCCCAATTCCGCTTTATGGATTTCCAGGGCTTGGGTGTAGAGGGGTTCCGCTTCTCCATAGCGACCCATGGCATAGTACAATCTGGCCAAGTTATTTAGACTTTGGGCGGTGTCGGGATGGCCGTCGCCCAGTGACCCTTTCCTGATTTCCAACGCTTGGGTGTAGAGGGGTTCCGCTTCTCCATAGCGGCCCATGGCATAGTACAGTTCGGCCAAGTTATTCAGACTTTGGGCGGTGTCGGGATGGCCGTCGCCCAATGACCCTTGGCGGAGTTCTAGGGCTTTGCGGTAGGCAGTTTCAGCCTCGTGGTAGCGGATGGCCTGTTCGTAGGCTTGGCCTAGGCTGTTGTAGAGGCTGACCAATAGGGGGGAGTGGGGATCTTGGGCGGTGAGGGCGGTGATTTGGGCTTCGATGTCCTGGGGGTCAGCTTTGGCGGTTTGGGTGGTTTCGGTTTGGGTCACCCATCGCTCTGGGGCCGGGTCAGGAGAGGGCTGGGGAGTTTCCGAGTCGGAAAACTCAAACACGCCGCCCCGCCAACTCCAGAAATCGGGAGCCTGCTGGGCCAAGGCCGTGGCGATCGTGGGGGTGACCCATAGCACCACGGGAAACGAAAACTGGCGCAGCCCCTCCCGCGTCCATTGCACCGAGAAAAAGAACTGCTCTTGGGCGGACTTGCTGGCCTGGAGCCGGATCCCCAGCAGGTCATCGGCCCCCAGCACCGTCACCAAAACCGGAGAGTTTCCCTTAGTCAGCGCGGGTTCCGCCGCTATCAAGGTTTGCAAACAGGCTTTGAGGCTGGGTTGTTCCCGGTCTAAATGGACGGTGGGACAGACAATCCCTTCGGGGGTCAGTTCTTGGGTATAGGTGCGAATCAGCCGATCCCGGTAGGGGCGGTGATCACAGATGGCAATTAATAGATTGAATTGACTGAGGTTGGCCCGAATTGACCATAACAATCGCCGGAGTTGGCGATGGTCTTCCGGGGTGAGGGCGATCGCGGGGGCTGAATCAGGCAGGTTCATGGTGCAATAGTCGCCCCTTTTGTTGCAGCAATCCCACCACAATCGGGTGGACATCATACCAGAGGGCATCGTTGATGTACTCCAGCACCATCAGCCCATGGAGCAACTTCACAAAGCCAGGGTCGCTCGTGTCCGCCGCATCAGCGGTTTCGTAGATTTCCACCAGTTGATCGTAGAGATCACTGCCAATCTGGCGGGAGAAGTCATTGCGAAGGTTGCGCAGGGCGATGGCCAAAATATCGGCATCAATGGTTTGGGTGGCAGCCTCCGGCTCCAGCTCCAACTGCACCATACATTCTGTGCAACATTCCCGCGCAATCCGCACCAGCTCTCGCACCACGCCGCCACTGTGGAGCACCAGGGCGCGGGCGGTGTCTGGCTCCAGCAGGTCGGCGGGGAGGCGCTTTTCGAGGATTTCTAAGAACTGCTGCAAGGGTTTGGCCATGGGCTCCGCGTTGGGGTTGCGGCGCTGCTCCTTGGGGAAAAATTTGGCCACTGGAAAGAGATGGGGGCGAACAATCCCCTCGGAGTTGAGGGCACCCATAATCTGAGGCTCTTGCACCGCCGACACCGGAATGGTGAACACAATCCGAAATTGTGGCGAGAATAGGGACTTAATATTTTGGCGATAAATCTGCTCGACGAGGGGTAGATCCAGCTTGTCGAGGTCGTCAATAATCACTAAGACGGGTTGCTGCGTGGCAATTTGAATGGCGGCGACAATGCGATCGCACTGAGCCACCAGCTCAGAGATTTTTTTGCTAAAGGTTGTTTCTAACTCTTGGCGGAAGCTGCGTTCCTTCTGGAGGCTAGCCTGAAAAATCTTGAGCCAACTGCCCCCAACCCCCAGGCTACCGCCATGGCCTTGGGTGGTCACTTGCGTTTTGACCGTGTCGTTCCAGCCCAGAATGGTCTCCCGAATATCCTGGGAAACCTTGACCTTCTCCTGATCGGCATAGTCCAGCAGCATCAGGGCGATCGCATACAAAATATTGGTGTGGGTAATGTCCGAGAGTTCGATCAGGTCGGCAATGGAGAAAAACACCACCGCCTGATCGTGGCTAGCGGCCATCTCCAGGGCCAACCGTTTCAGCAGGGTGGATTTGCCACAACCCCGATGCCCCGCAAACACAAATTTACCGTTGGCCTCCGAGGCTTTGATTTCCTGGCGCAGGCGCACCAGCACCTCTAGGCCGTAATCCACCCGGAACCGTTGAATATTCTCAGGATTCACCAGCGGGAATAGATCTAGGTCTTTGTAAGCTTGCTGATACTGGGCCAGTAATACGGGATCCATAGCAGGGAAGCACCTGAGCCTGTTGATGGTTAAGGTGTATCAATCATACCCCTGCGCTCTGCTGGGGTCAGGCATCTCTTGTGGGTCAGGCATCTTGCCTGATCATGGACAGCCGCCCTAATCCTGTAACACCGTCATTAGGGCCAAGAGCAGAGCCTCAGTCCATTCCACCACCGCCCCGTAGGTATCTCCGGTGTGGCCCCCGAGTTGGCGGTTAAACCAGGCCCCCACCAGCACCGCTAGGGCAAAGCCCCCCAGGGTTGTTCCCCCCGCCATTAAGCCCCCGCCTAGAAAGCCCCCCAGAAGGCCAAAACCCAGCAGCAGCCCTAGGCCCAATAGCCAGTCTGTGGCGGGGTGGGCGGTGGCTTTGTGGAAGGCTCCCTTGCCCTCGGTCTTGAGGTAGGGGTAGCGTGCGATCGCAACCACCTGTCCCCATCGGCCCCAGCCCGCCACCGCCATCAGGGCAAACCAGCGCCCCTGGGTCAGATCTGCCAGGGCCAAGACCTTGATGCCCACAATCACCACCGCTGCCATAGCGCCAAAGGCTCCGGTGCGACTATCTGCCATCACCGCCAACCGCCGCGCTGGGTCCGGCACCGCCAGCCCATCGGCGGTATCCATCGCGCCGTCCAGATGGAGCCCCCCCGTGAGCCCAATACCCGCCGCCACCACCAGAGCGCTGCGGGTGGCGGCGGGCATCCCCAAGAGCACCAGCCCCCCATCCCCGAGGCTGAGCAGGCCGCCAATTCCAATTCCTACCAAGGGGGCATAGCGGGCGATGCCCTGGAAGTTCATGGGCCAATGGCCCGGAACCGGCAGAGCGGTGTAAAAGGTGATGGCGGCGATGATTTGCATGGCCCAATGCCGCAACGCAGCCCAGCCACGACGGTAGGCTGAAGCCCTGTTGTGACCATCTTGGGGCGGCGGTGTTGGGAAAGAAGCCATGGCGCTAGAGAAACTGTCCCTGGGGTGACCCGCGATCGCAGCCGTTATTCTAGCCCGTACCCACATCGGGGAATGCCCTCAGGGCAAAGACTTCCCCGTTCGCAAAGGGAAATTCTACTGAGGCCCGCCGCGATAAAACCGTCCCATTGCTGAGATCGATCCCAAGATGATCGACTATCGTGAGAATAGTCCCCCAGTTTTACTGATAGTTCTATTGGGAAGTTCTAGCAGTTCTATCAGGGACTTGCGGACCCGTGCATACGTTTGTGACGAACCTATGAGCTACGATCCAGCCGCTTTTAGTCGCTTGCCAGCGCCTTGCTTGGTGGACACCGGTATTGTGGTCAACAAAGCAGATATGCTGCGACTTCTCAATGATCTAGGCAAGGTTGACTACCAGGATATTCGCGAAGGCACTGTGGCTAGTTGGGGCACAGGGTATGTGATGGACGTGTTTGCAGACCCAAGTCAGTCTACCCTGGTAGCGAACCAAAGTCTTTATCTTAATGTCCATAGTTTTGATTATTTAGAGCTGGAACGCCTTTCAGACCAGAAAAGTTGCTTCAATTTGGTCCAAGACAGTCGCCGACTGCGGTTGATTCCCCTCACCACTCCGCTTCAAGAACAGGCTACCCGTAATCTCAACGCCGCTGCCCTAGAGGCCATGGTGGCCGAAGCCCTCTGCGCCAGTTGGGACGCCTGCTTAGACGATGACGGTAGCCTCTAGGCCCGGTAGCCTTTAAGATTGCCGCTCAAGGGGCAGGGTGATGGTAAATTTCGCCCCTTTGCCAGGGGCAGAATGGCAGATCAGGGTACCACCGTGGCGATCGGTCACAATCTGATAGCTGATGGAGAGCCCCAGACCCGTACCTTCACCAACGGGCTTGGTGGTAAAGAAGGGATCAAACAGGCGATTACGGGTGATTGCATCTATCCCTGGGCCATTGTCAGCAATCACAATGCAGACTTGCCCCTGGACGAGCCGGGTCTGAATCCGAATTTGGCTGGGGGTTTGGCGGATTTCCTCCGGCGATCGCAGTTTATCTCGACTGGTTAGGGCATCTAAGGCATTGCTCAGGATGTTCATAAACACCTGATTGAGTTGACCAGGATAGCAATGGATAGGGGGTAGGTTGGCGTAGTCCTGGACGAGATCAATGGCAGGTCTTTCGGCGGTGGCCCTAAACCGACTCTGGAGAATCATCAGGGTGCTATCGATGCCTTCATGGATATCAACGCTCTTGAGATCTGCTTCGTCGAGGCGGGAAAAGTTGCGTAGGGAGGCGACGATTTTCTGAATCCGGTCGGCTCCGACCCGCATGGAAGAGAGCAGTTTTGGTAGATCCGTCATGAGAAAGTCCAGATCTATGGTGGCGGTGGCGGCGGCGATCGCGGGAATCGGTTGCTGATAATGGGCCTGGTACAGGCGCAACAGGTTCAACAGATCGCGGATGTATTGATTGGCATGGGTGAGATTGCCATAGATGAAGTTCACCGGGTTGTTGATTTCATGGGCAACTCCGGCGACGAGTTGTCCCAGGGAAGACATTTTTTCACTCTGGACCAGTTGACTTTGGGTCTGTTGCAGCTCCCGTAGGGTGGTTTCCAGATCACTGGCCTTCTGGCGCAGTTCGGCTTCGGATCGCTGAAGCGCAGCTTCGGCCTGTTTGCGATCGCAAATATCTGTGGTTGTCACCACCAGTTGGTCAATCTCACCCACAAGATTCCGCAGTGGCGTCACACTCACCAACCACCAGCTTTCTTCCCCCGCCTCATTTTGGTAGTTTTCTTCAAAGGTGAGGGTCTGTCCGCTGCGAATACAGGTTCGATAGCGGGCCTGGAATACCGCTGCAAATTCCGGTGGCAGTGCCTCCTCAATAGTGCGATTAATCAGGGTCTCAAAGGAAATCGGGGTGATGCGTTCCATCGCCGTGTTGTAGGCGGTATAGCGAAAGCCTGCCCCTTGATCCAGCACATCCAAGACAAAGATGCCATAGTCCACCCCGTCCCAAATGCTGCGGAGTAATTGAGACTGATCTTGCAGTTGCTCTTCGGCAAATTCGCGATCTCGAATTTCCTGCTGAAGCTGATCCACAGACTGCTGAAGGGCAAGGGTACGTTCCTCCACCCGCTGTTCCAACTCGGCATTTGCCCGTTGCAGAGCTTGCTCAGCGGCCTTGCGATCGCTGATATCTCGGAAGTAGGCCGACACCCCCCCCTGAAAGGGGTAAGCCCGCACATCAAACCAGCGATCTAGGGGAGGATAGTAGGTCTCAAAGGTAACCACCTGCTGGGTCTCGACGGCCTGGTGGTAATAGATATAGAAATCACTACCCACAGCCTCAGGAAATTCTTCCCAGACATTTTTACCCAAAAGATCCGCCGCTGGGCGCTGCAAGATGGGCTCTGTTTGCACATTCAGGTAGGTAAATCGCCAGTCTCGATCCAGCGTCAAAAAGGCATCGTTGATGCTGGCAAGAATCGTGGCGATCTGCTCATGGGACTGTTGCAGGGCCTGATCCAATTCCTTTTGCTGGGTAATATCCAGAATTAGACCGCAAAAGACCACCTCCCCCAAAGCATTGCGCGTCGGCACAGAATCCCCCTGCCACCAGCGGATTTCTCCACTGGGCCGAATTAGCCGCCCTTCGTAATGCCAGGGGGTCAGGGTCGAAACCGCCGCCGTTACCGAAGCCAAGTAGCGATCCAGATCCTCGGGATGCTGACAGCGAATGACGGACTCTAGATCCTGAAACTCCCTAGCAGGGGCCGCCATCAGGTCGCCAATGCGATCGCTGATGTAATCCAGCGTCCATACCTCGTTGCGAACCGAAAATTGAAAGATAATACCAGGAATCGTTGCGGCAATATCCTGAAGTTGCAAACAGCTTGAAGCCTGGGCTTCCGACCTTTCAAGGGCCGCCAGTCGCTGCTCTAGGGCGGCATTACGCTGACGCAGATTCAGGAGTTCTTGCTGGAGGGGTTGGGTTGACATACGCCTAGGGCTGAAGCCTACAATCCACCGAATCCGTAATGCTGCTGAGGGCTCACCCACCGCCGGAACATTGTCCGAATTGTGCCCCGTTTCCCTGGCTGGCCATATCAAGTTGTGGCAATAGTTTACGTCGTACCGCTGTGCCTGGATAATCCCTATCCCGCAAGGCTGCTATAAACTGAAGTCCTAAGGATTTACAAAACTACAGACCCTAGCCCTTCCCCATGCAGCCGACCGATCCAGATAAATTCACCACCAAAGCCTGGGATGCCATTGTGGAGGCCCAGGCAGTAGCTCGGCGCTACAAGCATCAGTACATGGAGGTGGAGCATGTGCTGATTGCCCTGCTAGAGCAGGAGGAGGGGTTGGGTCACAACATTCTGCAAAAGACGAAGCTAGCGCCAGAAACCCTGCTCAAGGACCTGGAAGCCTTTACCCAGCGGCAGGCACGGGTGCGGGTGGCGACAGATAACAACCTGTACCTGGGCCAAAGCCTGGACCGGATGTTGGACAAGGCGGAGGCCAGCCGTCAGGGCTTGGGGGACAAGTTCATCTCCGTAGAACATCTGCTGTTGGGGTTTGCGGAGGATGAGCGCATCGGTCGGCGGCTGCTCCTGGGCTTTGAGATTGATGCGGCCCAGTTGACCACCGCTATCCAGGCGGTGCGGGGGCGGCAGACGGTGACGGACCAAAATCCCGAGTCCCAGTACCAGGCGTTGGAAAAGTTTGGCCGCGATCTGACGGAGCAGGCGCGGGAGGGCTATCTGGACCCGGTGATTGGCCGGGATGAGGAAATTCGCCGGGTGATCCAAGTCCTCTCCCGTCGCACGAAGAACAATCCCGTTCTGATTGGGGAGCCCGGTGTGGGCAAAACTGCGATCGCAGAAGCCCTAGCCCAGCGCATCATCAATGGCGACGTACCCGAATCCCTGAAAAATCGCCAACTCATTTCCCTGGACATCGGAGCCCTGATCGCCGGAGCCAAATATCGGGGGGAATTTGAGGATCGGCTGCGGTCGGTGCTGCGGGAAGTGACAGAATCCGACGGCCACATTGTCCTCTTCATCGACGAACTGCACACCGTCGTCGGTGCCGGAGCAGGCCAAGGCACGATGGACGCGGGTAACTTGCTCAAACCGATGCTGGCACGGGGGGAACTGCGCTGCATCGGGGCCACCACCCTAGACGAATACCGCAAGCACATCGAAAAAGATGCCGCCCTAGAGCGACGGTTTCAGCAGGTCTACGTGGGCCAGCCCAACGTAGAGGACGCCATCTCCATTCTGCGGGGGCTCAAGCAACGCTATGAAGTCCACCACGGCGTCAAAATTGCCGACTCGGCCCTAGTGGCGGCGGCAGTACTCTCAGATCGCTACATCAGCGATCGCTTCCTGCCCGATAAGGCTATCGACCTAGTAGACGAAGCCGCCGCCAAGCTCAAAATGGAGATCACCTCCAAACCCGTCGAGCTAGAAACCATCGATCGCCGCCTGATGCAGCTAGAGATGGAAAAACTCTCCCTCGAAAGTGAAGACGAATCCTCCGGAGCCGCCTACCGCACGGCTCAGGAACGGCTGGGGCGGATCCAAGAAGAGATCAGCGAACTTTCCGAACGCCAGCAACAGTTCAACAACCAGTGGCAAAACGAAAAGCAGACCCTCGACGCCATCAACGCTCTCCAGGAAGAGGAAGATCACCTACGGGTCCAAATTGACCAAGCCGAACGGGCCTACGACCTCAACAAAGCCGCCCAGCTCAAGTACGGTCGCCTAGAGGCGGTGCAGCGGGAGCGGGAAACCCTAGAGGCCCAGTTGGTGGAAATCCAAGCCCAGGGCAAGACCCTGCTGCGGGAGCAGGTGCTCGAAGCAGACATCGCCGAAATTGTGGCCAAATGGACCGGCATCCCCGTCACCCGCCTGATGCAGTCAGAACGGCAAAAGCTGCTCGCCCTAGAATCCCACCTCCACGAGCGGGTCATCGGCCAGGAAGAAGCCGTCTCCGCCGTCTCCGCCGCCATTCGTCGCGCCCGCGCCGGGATGAATGACCCCGGTCGGCCCCTGGGCTCCTTCATGTTCATGGGACCGACCGGGGTGGGCAAAACGGAACTGGCCCGCACCCTAGCCGCCTTCCTGTTCGATACAGAAGACGCCCTGATCCGCATCGATATGTCGGAGTACATGGAGAAGCACGCCGTCTCCCGTCTAGTCGGGGCTCCTCCTGGCTATGTGGGCTATGAAGAAGGAGGCCAACTCTCGGAGGCCGTGCGCCGCCACCCCTATTCCGTCGTACTGCTGGATGAGGTGGAAAAGGCCCACGCCGATGTCTTCAACATTCTGTTGCAAGTCCTAGACGATGGCCGCATCACCGATGCCCAGGGCCATGCGGTGGATTTCCGCAACACGATTGTGGTCATGACCAGCAACATCGGCAGTGAACATATTATGGACATCGCCGGAGACAACAGCCGCTACGCAGATATCCGCAAACGGGTGCTGAAGGCGCTCCAGGGCCATTTTCGCCCCGAATTTCTGAACCGGGTGGACGACCTGATTCTGTTCCATCCCCTGGAAAAGGCGGAACTGCGGCAAATTGTCTCAATCCAGCTCCGCCGCATCGAGCGCCGTCTGGAGGAGCAAAAGATTGCCCTGTCGCTATCGGAGGCAGCCATCGATCACATTGCCGAGGTGGGCTATGACCCGGTCTATGGCGCACGTCCCCTGAAGCGGGCGATTCAAAAGGAACTGGAAAACCCCATCGCCACCAAAATCCTGGAGGAATCCTTCACCGAGGGCTGTCAGGTGCAGGTAGAGCTGAAGGAGGGAGCCTTGGTGTTCCACACCTCGTCTCCAGACGTTGCCCTTCCCGCGTCTGTCAGTGCAGCTTAGTGGGGGAGTGATGGAGTGATGGGGTGTTTTTCTGGTGCCCTGGCTCTGCCTGGGTACCTCCGCTGGAGGCTCTGCCTCCCCTGTGTTCCGTAGGGGCAATCCTGTGCTCAAGGAACCTCTTCCTACCATCCCCTCTTGGGAGGGGTGCCCGAAGGGCGGGGTGGGTCAGGGATGACCGATATTGGGCGGTAGCGTGGGTGGATAGGCGGTAGGGGCGCGGTTTCCGCGACCAATGCAGGATGTCACCGTAGGGGCGCGGTTTCCGCGCCCAATGCAGAATGTCGCCGTAGGGGCCGGTTTCCGCGCCCAATGCAGACAGTGACAGGAATTTGTCCTATACCGTAGGATGGTTGCCCGGTGGGCGGATGACCGATATTGGGTGGATAGGTAAGAGGTGTGGAAACTTCTATGGGTACAGGGCCAGAACAGGACATTCAGCAATTGCGCCAGCAGCTTCAACAGGCCAGTTATGCCTATTATGTGCTGGACGATCCGACGCTGCCGGATGAAGTCTACGATCGCCTTTACCGTCAGCTTCAGGATCTGGAAGCCGCCCATCCCCACCTGATTACCCCCGACAGCCCGACCCAACGGGTGGGGGAAAAGCCCGCCAGTCAGTTCACCTCTATCCGCCACAACATTCCCCTCTATAGCCTGGAGAATGCCTTTGATCTGGAGGAATACCGGGCGTGGCAGGGTCGCTGGCAGCGTCTAGCCCCCGAGGTGGGGGAAGCTGCCGCCGTCGCGGAACTGAAAATTGATGGCTCAGCCCTAGCCCTGACCTACGAGCATGGCGTACTGGTGCGGGGAGTGACCCGAGGTGATGGTACGACAGGGGAAGATATCACCCAAAATGTCAAAACCATCCGCTCGATTCCCCTGCGATTGCAGATCAAGAATCCGCCCCCCCGTGTCGAGGTGCGGGGAGAGGCATTTTTGCCTCTGGATAGTTTTGAACGCATCAACCAGCAGCGGCAGCAAGCGGGGGAAGCGCTGTTTGCCAATCCTCGCAATGCGGCGGCGGGCACCCTACGCCAGCTCGATTCCCGCGTGGTGGCGGAACGGCGGCTGGATTTCTTTGCCTATACGCTACTGCTCCCGGAGGGGACGGGGGCTGCGGCTCAGTTGTCGCTTCTGGGAGGCGAGGCAGCGGGAGGCGATGGGGAGGCGGGGGAAGATGGTCCAAGCACTCAATGGGAGGCGTTGACCTATTTGCAAACCCTGGGCTTTAAGGTCAATCCCAATTGCCAGATCTGCCCTACAGCGGAGGCGGTAGCGGACTTTTACGAGGCTTGGTCCACCCAACGATTGGCGTTACCCTACATGACCGATGGGGTGGTGGTGAAGCTGAATGACTTTGCTCTCCAGCGGCGGCTGGGCTTTACCCAAAAGGCTCCCCGCTGGGCCATTGCCCTCAAATATCCCGCTGAGGAGGTGCCGACGGTGGTGAAGTCGGTGACGGTGCAGGTGGGGCGCACGGGGGCGGTGACTCCCGTGGCGAATCTGCGTCCGGTGCAACTGGCGGGGACGACGGTGGCACGGGCGACGCTGCATAATCGCGATCGCATTTCTGAACTAGATCTCCACATCGGCGATACAGTCATCGTCCGTAAGGCGGGGGAAATCATCCCCGAGGTGGTGCGTAACCTCCCGGAACTGCGTCCTGCTGACGCCCTGCTCTACCCTTTTCCCACCCACTGCCCAGAATGCGGTGAAACCCTAGTACAGCCGGAAGGGGAAGCCGTCACCCGTTGCATCAACAACTCCTGTCCCGCCATTGTGCGGGGGGCGCTAATCCACTGGGGCAGTCGTCAGGCTCTGGATATCACCGGCATCGGCCAAAAGTGGGTGGAACAGTGGGTAGATCAGGGGGTGGTGCGATCGGTGGCGGATTTATACACGCTAACGGCGGAGACCCTCCTGCCCCTGGAGCGGATGGGGGAGCAACTGGCCCAAAAACTGGTGACGGCGATTCAAACCTCTAAGCAGCAGCCCTGGGCGCGGGTGCTCTACGGCTTGGGAATCCGCCATGTGGGCAGCGTCAATGCCCAACTGCTGGCGCAGCATTTTCCCACAGTGGAAGCTTTAGCAGCGGCGGAACCCGATGCGATCGCATCGGTCTACGGCATCGGCCCTGAAATTGCCCAGTCCGTTTACCAATGGTTTCGGGTGCCCGCCAATCAACAGCTCGTCGCCCAGCTCAAAATAGCAGGGGTTCAGTTTGCAGCGGATTTGACCCCGGCCCCTGATGCCACCCCCCAGCCCCTAGCGGGAAAGACCCTTGTGCTCACGGGAACCTTACCCACCCTCAGTCGTCACGAGGCCAAGGCCAAAATCGAACAGGCGGGGGGCAAGGTCACGGGATCCGTCAGTGCCAAGACCAGCTATGTCGTGGTGGGGGCAGAGGCGGGCTCCAAGCTGGCCAAGGCGGAAAAACTAGGGGTGACCATCCTCTCTGAAGCCGATCTCTTAAATTTGCTAGCAGAATAAAGGATTACCAAATCCGGCCCATACTCAACACAAAACCGGGCATCACTTCACCACAATCGATCGCGCTCGGCGACGATAACACCTCTACCCCTTGCCCAGGGCGATAGATCTCCACTTGTTGCTGCTGCGGATTCACCAGCAATCCCAGCTTCACCCCCAGCCGCTGATAGTCCGCCATCTTCTCCTGCAACACCCTTAACGGGTCCGTTGCGGAACGGAGTTCAATAACAAAATCCGGCACAACCGGAATAAACCCAACCAGGTTGACCCCCTCCAGCCGCGACTTCTCAATCCAAGACACATCCGGCGATAGCTTCCCGCCTCCAATCGCGGTGAAATCGTAGCCCGTAGATGAGTCAAAGGCTTCCCCTAAATTAGCTTGTCGATTCCAAATCCCCACCTCCACCGCCAAGTCAAAATTTTGTCTGCCACTTTCCCCACCCGTTGGAGGCATGACAACCAGCTCCCCCTCTTTAGTCAGTTCCAGGCGTAAATCCGGGTTGTCAATGCACAGTTGATCAAACTGCTCAGGAGTAACACTCAACACAGCATTGCTAACATCTAGTAGCAATGGGCGCACATTATGAGCCTGAGGAGTAACATTTGCAATGGTCATAACTCCCTCAAAACAGGTTCCGTAGGGTGCATAACGCTAAGGCGCAGCTTCGCCTTTTATGTCGCTTGCGAAACGCGAAGCAATACACCGCAGAGAAGCCCTAGCCGTTGAGCTTTTTGACCAGAAGCTGATTGGTCAGCTTCGGATCGACGCGGCCCTGGGTGCGCTGCATTACTTGACCGACGAAGAAACCCTGGAGTTTTTTCTTGCCCGCCCGATATTTCGCCAACTCATCGGGGTGGGCTGCCATTACTTCGTCAATGATGGCCTCGATCTGGGCCGGATCAGAGATTTGACTGAGACCCCGCTCCTCGATGATGGCATTGGGGGAACCGCCCTGGGTCAGCAACTCCGGCAGCAGATCCTTGGCAATCTTGCTGCTGATGGTCCCGGCATCGATCAGTTTCACCATTTCCGCCAAGCTCTCCGGCGTCAAGGCAATGTCGGTGATGGCAAGTTTCTCGGCGTTCAGATAGGCCGCAATATCCTGGGTGATCCAGTTGGTGGCCAGTTTGGCATCGGCTCCTGCCGCGATCGCAGATTCAAAATACTCCGTCACCGTCCGATCATCCGCCAGCACCCGCGCATCATAGGCAGAGAGCCCCATTTCCTCATAGTGCGCCCGCTTTTGGGCCGGTAGTTCCGGCAGTTCTGCCCGCCATGCCGCCAACTGCTCCACCGACACCTCAATGGGGGGTAGATCGGGCTCTGGGAAATAGCGATAGTCGCTAGACCCTTCCTTCATCCGCATACTGATGGTGCATTGATGGCCTTCTTCCCAGAGGCGGGTCTCCTGGTAAATGGGCTCCCCCGCCTCCACCGCAGCGATCTGGCGGTCAATCTCGTACTCGATCGCCTTTTGAATGGCGCTAAAGGAGTTCATATTTTTGATCTCCACCTTGGTGCCAAATTTCTCTTGGCCCACGGGGCGCACCGAGATATTCACATCGCAGCGCAGAGATCCCTCCTGCATATTGCCGTCACTGACCCCCAGGTAGCGCACGATCCGCCGCAGTTCCTGGGCATATTCCGCCGCCTCTTGGCCGGAACGTAGATCGGGCTCCGACACAATCTCGATCAGCGGCACCCCAGCCCGGTTGAAATCCACCAGGGAATAGGCGGACCCAGACAGGCGATCGCTGCCAGCGTGGACCAGCTTGCCCGCATCCTCCTCCATGTGCAGACGAGTAATGCCGATGCGCTTGCGGGTAACCGCCTTGGTCTTTTTGTCCACCAGCTCAATTTCCAACCAGCCATGCTCTGCAATGGGCAGGTCGTACTGGGAAATTTGATAGTTTTTGGGCAGGTCAGGGTAGAAATACTGCTTGCGGTCAAATTTGCTGTAGGGCGCGATCTGGCAGTTCAGAGCCAGCCCCGCCTTAACGGCATATTCCAGCACCTTCTGGTTCAGCACCGGCAAGACCCCCGGTAGACCCATCACCACTGGATCAATGTGGGTATTGGGATCCGCCCCAAAGACCGTTGAGCTAGGGGAAAAGATTTTCGTTTCCGTACTCAGTTGGCAATGGGTTTCTAGGCCGATGATGGCTTCGTACTGGGTCTTGACAGGGGCAGCAGAGGTCATGAAAATACCGCAGGTGGAACATGAGCCATACCAAGTCCAGCTCGAAATCTAGAGTTTCCCCAGCAGGAAAACTCCACTTCTGGACTTGGGCAAGGTTTAGAACAAGTCTCGATTTTTCCATTTTAACGCTGAGGGTCCCAGTCGCTAGGGCAGCCTTAGCCCTGACCGCACAGCCATGGAAACCCCACAGGCACAGAAACCACCCCCCACCATAATTTTCCCGTAATGTAGAGAATAAGGCTTCCTCCACCATCCACCCATCTGTCACACCCTGCATTGGACGCAGAAACCACGCCCCTACGGCCACACTCCAACACCCCAATATCGATCACCCGGCAACTGGGCAGGGCGGGTTTTGAGCCTCCCATCCTGAATTACCCGCTACATACGGGCTAAACCCGCCCCTACGGGATTTACCTCAATACCCCAATACCCTCACACCTAATTACCCGGCGACAAGGGCAACCACAAGGGATTGCCCCTACGGGAATAACCCCAACACCCCAATACCGATCACCCGGCGACTGGGCAGGGCGGGTTTTGAGCCTCCCATCCTGAATTACCCGCTACATACGGGCTAAACCCGCCCTTACGGGATTTACCTCAATACCCCATCACCCCATCACCCCACCACCCCCCTACCCTCACACTCCACCCCCACCTTGCTGTCACGTCCCGTAGGGGCGCGGAAACCGCGCCCCTACGGGAAATTTAATTCAAAACTCAAAACTCAAAACTCTCAGCCATCCCCCCCACCCCGCCATACTTCCCAATGCCCTTTGATCTTGCTGATAGCACCTTTGCTGATAGCGCCTTATCCGTATCGCTGGAATCGACCCTAGGGACGACCTCTGGCGAATTCACCGGGCTGGTAAGCAGCCTCATCATTCTGCTGCTGGCAGCTACCACTGTTGCTCTAGTCACACGACGGCTGCGAATTCCCTACGTAGTGGGTCTGGTGCTGGCGGGGTTAGCCATTCCTAAACAGGTACTCCCTGCCTCCATTGGGCTGAATCCCGATGTGATTTTGAATTTATTCCTGCCCATTTTGATCTTTGAGGCAGCCATCAATACGGACATCAGTCGCCTGCGGAGCACCATCAAACCCATTGCGCTACTGGCGGGGCCGGGGGTGCTACTGGCAGCGGCGATCACCGCCACTCTGCTCAAGGTAGGGCTGGGCCTAGCCTGGATTACGGCGGCGGCAATTGGTGTAATTCTGACCATTACTGATACCGTCTCGGTGATTGTGGCCTTTCGCCATGTGCCGGTGCCGGGGCGCTTGGCCACCATTGTGGAGGGCGAAAGTCTTTTTAATGATGGGATTGCCCTAGTCTTGCTCAGCATCATTGCCACCATCCATCTCCAGGGATCCTTCACGGTCGGGCAGGGGGTAGAGCAGGTTCTGTTTGCCTTTGTCGGTGGGGGCATTCTGGGCTGGGGGCTGGGCTATCTCTGCGTAGGTCTGTTCCAGCAGTTGGATGATGCTCTGAGCACGATTTTATTGACGGTGGCGGTATCCTTAGGGACGTTTCAAATCGGTCAGGGGTTGGGGGTATCTAGTGCGATCGCAGTGGTGATTGCGGGCTTGGTCATTGGTAATCAGGGCTTTCGCCAGACCTCTGCTTCCGCCAAGGTCACACTGCTCAATTTTTGGGAATACGCAGGCTTTGGGGTCAATACCTTCATCTTTCTGCTGGTGGGGATTGAGGTAGACCCCGGCATTCTCCTGGCCACGATTCCCGCCGCTCTGCTGGCCATTGTGGCTTACCAGATCGGGCGTATTTTTTCCATCTATCCCCTCCTATTTCTACTACGGTGCTTCGATCGTCCCCTGCCCCTGCGCTGGCAACACGTGTTGATCCTCGGTAATATCAAGGGCTCTCTCTCTATGGCCTTGGCCCTGAGCCTGCCTCTGACCCTACCCGACCGCGCCCAAGTGATTACCCTGGTGTTTAGCACGGTGTTGGTGTCCTTGGTGGGCCAGGGATTGAGCCTACCCTGGTTGGTAAAGCGACTACGGCTTTCCACACCGTCTAAAACTAAGCAGCGTATTGAAGCGCTGCAACTGGATCTGATTGCCTCCAAGGCGGCCCAACAGGAATTGGCCAACCTGTTGCAATCGGGCAGTTTACCCAAATCCCTCCATGAAGAACTCTTTGCCACCTACCAAGCTCGCGTCGCCACTGCCGAAACCGCCCTGCGGGATCTCTACAACCAGCGCCTCATGAACGAGCAGGAAACTCGGGAAGAGCGGGGCTATCTGGATGGCCTCCGCCGTCGCCTTTATCTAGCAGAGCAGGGGGCGATCAACGATGCCGTTCGCAAGGGCCTCCTGTCGGAGGAGGTGGGGCAGACCTACCTCAAAACCCTGAACGAACGGCTGCTGTCTCTAAAGGAAAATTAAAGGGCAAGGGGGCTGAGACTTTCACTTCACCCGGCGTGCACCCCTGACGCCAGGGTTCCTTTGGACATCCTTCTGGAAAGCCTGACCCCAGCCCCACTGAATCAGTAACGAATGACGAGGGTAACAACGGCTTCTACGGTTTGCTCACCGCCAATGACGGGGGTAGAGACATCGGCTTCGGCGCTGCTGAGACGGGCACCAGTGGGCAGCGGGAAGGGAATCGGCGCTTGGGCTCCGTTGATCTGAATGCTAATCACCTCCTGGGCTCCGAGGTTGAGGTAGCTGAGTACGGCATTGGCCTGGGCCTGGGCATCGGCGGTAGCGGCTTGTAGGGCGGCTTGTCGGGCTGTAGCCAGAGCACTATCGGGGGCAATAAAGCTAATGCCTTGGATTTGGCTGGCTCCCGCTGCGATCGCACCATCCAGCACAGGTCCGGTTTGGTCTGTGGGGAATCGAAAACTGACGACATTGCTGCCGCTATAGCCCACTAAAATGGTGCGCCCACCCTGGTAGTCATACTGGGGATTGAGACGAATACCTACGGTTTCTAGGCGATCTACATTACGCGATCGCAGATAGTTGACCACACTGTCAGATCGTCGGGCCACTTCTGCCTGTACTTCTTGGGCGGTGCGACCCTGGACCTCGACCCCCAGCGTCACCTGGGACAAGGTGGTTTGCACCGACTGGTTGCCGCGCCCAGTCACCGTCAGGGTCCGCAAGATGGGATCCTGGGCAAGGGCCGATTGGGGAGCGAGGGGAGCCACCATGGCCGCTGTAGTCAAGAGGGTCCACCCCAAAACTGAGGCGGAGATCGATCGCTGCCAGCGACCCCGAGCGAGATAGGATTGCGTCATGACTAAATTGTATTGTCCTTACTAAATCTGGCAGAGGTCCAGACTGCCCCTACTCTGCCACGGGCAATCTGGACCTCTGGGGGACGTTACAGTTTCAGCAACATGGCATTCCAGAGGGCACTGTTACAGGTCACCCGGAAACTGGGCAGGGCGGGTTTTGAGCCTCCCATTTGGGATTTCCCAGGAGACACGAGCTAAACCCGCCCCTACGGGATGTACCCCAACCCCCCAATACCCTTCACCCCCCACTCCCCTCATCCAGGGAAACTGGCTACAATACGGTGCAAAACGGTACAAAATCCTGTCCTATTCACAATGAGGTGCTCGTGGTAAAACCCTTTCGTATTGGCATCGCTGGCCCCGTAGGTTCCGGTAAAACCGCCCTGATTGATGTCCTCTGCAAGGCTATGCGCCACGACTACAGTTTGGCGGTGGTCACCAACGATATCTATACCCAAGAAGACGCCCAGTTCCTCGTGCGGAGTACCGCCCTAGAGCGCGATCGCATTATTGGCGTCGAAACCGGCGGCTGTCCCCACTCCGCCATTCGCGACGACGCCTCCATCAATCTGGAAGCCATTGATCAACTCGTGCACCAGTTTGACCCCGACATCGTATTTGTTGAAAGCGGCGGTGACAATCTTGCCGCCACCTTCAGTCCAGAATTGGTGGATATGACCCTCTACGTCATTGATGTCGCCGCCGGAGACAAAATCCCCCGCAAAGGTGGTCCCGGCATTGCCCGCTCCGATGTCCTAGTGATCAACAAAATGGACCTCGCCCCCTACGTCGGAGCCGATCTGAGCGTAATGGAACGGGATGCCAAAACCATGCGCGGCGATCGCCCCTTTGTCTTTACCAATCTCAAAACCCGCGAAGGGTTAAACACCATCATTGACCAGATTCGCCACCAATATCAGCAAGGCCCCAGCCCCGCCGTCGCCGCCGCCGTGGTTGAATTTACCCACGATCATTCCCATTCCCACGCCCACAGCCATTTCCATTAACCATGTTGGGGTGCCTCAGAGTCCCCGCCCCTGGGTAGGGCGGATTTTGAGCGTTAAGGGATCTGCGGGTGAATGGTGTACTAGGTAGCCATCCCCCTTGGGCCATACATGAAATGGCTCCCGCAAGGAGCAAGCCTGCGCGAAGTCGTTAGGGCAAAATCTCCGGCATTTCCAGAATGATCGGCGAAGATTGGGATATCCTGACACGCCCAATGCCGAACGTCACTGCCGAACCGCACCCATGAAAACTGCCCTGCTGCGACGAGCCGACGCGCTGCTCCACAACCGCACCGTACCGTTGCTCGTGCTGTTGTTCTGTGCCGGAGTCGCCGCTGCCCTGTGGAATATCGCCACCCTATCGTCTCAATTAATTGAATCCCAAGCGCTGCAAAATTCCGCTCTCTATGCCGATGCCATCCAGCAGGCCCGTACCTTCTACAGCGAAACCGTCGTTGCCAAACTTCAAAATCGTGATGACATCACCATCGACTACGACCACCTGCACCAGCCCAACACCATTCCCCTGCCCGCCACCTTCTTGATCGAGCTGGGAGAACGGATTCGAGCCGGACAGGCCGATGTATCAGTGCGCCTGTTTAGCGGCATGCCCTTTCCCTTCCGTTCCGATGGTGGCCCCCGTGATCCCTTTGAGGAAGAAGCCCTCGCCTATCTCAGCACCCATCCCAACGATCGCTTTACTCGAATAGAACCCTTCCAAAATCGGCGGTCCTTTCGCTATACCCAGGCCGACATCATGGGTCAGAGCTGCGTCGATTGCCACAACCGCCATCCCCAAAGTCCCAAAACCGACTGGCAAGTGGGGGATGTGCGCGGCGTTTTAGAAATTACAGTGCCCATTGATCAGTTTGCCAACCAAACCCGAGCTGGGCTGCAAAACACCTTTTTTACCCTAGGGGGGCTGTTTGCCCTAGGGGGCTTTGGCATTGTCTTGGTCGTCAACCGCCTCAAGCGCACCTCCCAGGAACTGGAGATGCGGGTCTTGGAGCGCACCGCCGACCTCCACCACAGCAATCAGCGGCTGAGTGAGGAACAGGCCAAGTCGGAGCAACTGCTGCTGAATATTCTGCCGGAACCCATCGCTGACCGGCTCAAACGGGGCGAAAAGGACATTTCCGAGGGATTTTCCGGCGTCAGTATCCTATTTGCCGATATTGTCGATTTCACTCCTCTGTCGGAAACGGTCCCTCCGGCGGAACTGGTGGAGATTTTGAACCTAGTCTTTTCGGCCTTTGACCGCCTTTCAGAACAGCATGGTCTAGAGAAAATCAAGACCATTGGCGATGCCTACATGGTGGTGGGGGGATTACCAGATCCCCGCCCCGATCATGCCGAAGCCATTGCGGAAATGGCCTTATCCATGCAGGCTACGATGGACCAGCTCAGCCGCAAAATTGATCAGCCCCTAGCCATTCGTATCGGCATCAACAGTGGCCCCGTGGTGGCGGGGGTGATTGGCACCAAAAAATTTATCTACGATCTCTGGGGCGACACGGTGAATGTGGCCAGCCGCATGGAAGCCATGGGCATTTCAGGAGGCATTCAGGTAGCCCAACCCACCTATGACCTACTGCGAGATAAGTACTGCTTTGAGGACCGGGGCGAGATTGAGATTAAGGGCAAGGGACACATGCATGCCTACCTACTGAAGGGACGTTGTCTAGCCCCTGCCCCTGCCTGATTCTCAGCGTATTCCCTCGCCAAACCCATCGTTTGGGTTAGCCAAAGATGTCCCGCAGGCGAATTTGCTCAGATTTTGGGACGGAGATTTAGCCGAAACCCTCTCACGAGATTTCCAGGAAAATCCATCTTTGTATCCCAGGCTACATTTCCGCAATTTCCCTGACTCTAATATCGCATTCGACTGTGGTGTGTGGGTGTCAAGATCCGCCAAGCGATTGAATTCGCCTGGGGTACTAGGAAAACCTCAATCACTTTAGTTGGGCTTAGACGGGCTGCTGCCCGTGCAGTCCGTTCATTTATCCAAAAGCCATAACCCCTGTGGTTGGGCATGTTGAGTCAGGAGTAACAGCACCGATGACATCTCGATTTGGCAGACGGAAGTTTTTGCTTTACGGTTCCGCCACTATGGGCACAGCGATGCTGCTGAAAGCCTGCGGAGCCCCCAGCGATGATACCGCGACGACCCCAGCCGAGGGTGAAGAGGCAGCGACAGATAGCGGCGAAACCATTAAGGTGGGGATTCTCCACTCCTTGAGTGGCACCATGGCCATCAGCGAAACCACTGTGGTGGATGCGGAAATGTTGGCCATCAAGGAAATCAATGCCGCTGGTGGAGTATTGGGTAGGCAGATTGAGCCTATTCAAGAAGATGGGGCTTCCGATTGGCCGACCTTTGCAGAGAAAGCTGAGAAGCTGATCGATCAAGACGAAGTGGCTGTCGTTTTCGGTTGCTGGACCTCTGCCAGCCGTAAAGCAGTGCTGCCCGTGTTTGAATCCAAGGACCACATGCTGTGGTATCCGGTGCAGTACGAGGGTCAAGAATGTTCTAAAAATATCTTCTACACTGGGGCGGCTCCGAATCAGCAGATTGAGCCCGCTGTGGACTGGCTGCTAGAGAACAAGGGCACTGAGTTCTTCTTGGTTGGCTCTGACTATGTGTTCCCCCGTACTGCCAACACCATCATCAAAGAGCAGTTGGCAGTGAAAGGTGGGACCACTGTCGGGGAAGACTACCTGCCCCTAGGTAACACCGAAGTTACTGCCATCATTACTAAGATCCGGGCAGCTCTACCCAATGGCGGCGTCATCTTTAACAGTTTGAACGGTGACAGCAACGTGGCCTTCTTTACCCAACTGCAAGGGGCTGGCATGGGGCCAGATGAATACCCGGTGATGTCGGTGAGTGTTGCTGAGGAAGAGGTGCGCCAGATTGGTAAGGACTTCCTGGTGGGTCACTATGCCGCTTGGAACTACTTCCAGACAGTAGAGTCGCCTGAGAACGAAAAATGGGTCGCCGACTTCAAAGCGGAATATGGGGAAGACCGGGTAACCAACGACCCCATGGAAGCGGCCTATATCATGGTTTACCTGTGGAAGCAGGCGGTGGAAGCGGCGGGTACCTTTGACCTGGATGCGGTGCGAACAGCGGCCTATGGTCAAGAGTTTGCGGCTCCTGAAGGCCCTGTGACCATGAATACCAACCACCACATCTCTAAGACGGTGCGGATTGGTCAGGTCCGGGATGACGGTCTGTTTGATATCGTATCCTCTACCGACGGTCCCATTGATCCGCTGCCCTGGAACCAGTATGTGCCCGACACCAAGGGGCTGGCCTGCGACTGGTCTGATCCTGAGAAGGGTGGACAGTTTGAGATGGAAGGAGCCTAGGCTTCTTGTCCTAGCTAGCTAGCGGGGGTGCAGGGGGAGAGACTAAATCTTGCCTTCTGCACCCCTCTTTTAGTCTTATGTCTGGGTGAAGTCCAAGTTTTGCTGTCATGGGGTTGAAAGATAGCCGTGATCGAAGGGTTGATTAGTGGCATTTTTAACGGCATTAGCATCGGAGCGGTGCTGCTGATTGTGGCCTTGGGGTTGGCGATCGTCTTTGGTCTCATGGGGGTGATTAATCTTGCCCACGGGGAGCTGATGATGCTGGGGGCCTACACCACTTTTGTGGTGCAGAACGGATTTAAAGCCATCGGTGGGCCAGTTGAAAATCTATATATTTTTGCGGCACTGCCAATGGCGTTTCTGGTGGCAGCTCTCGTAGGGCTAGCCCTGGAAAAGGGGGTGATTCGCTACCTCTATGGGCGACCGCTAGAAACCTTGCTGGCAACTTGGGGGGTGAGCTTAATCCTGCGTCAGTTTGTTCGCAGTGTGAACTGGGCCATGGTTATTGGCTTGGTGTTGTTTTCTCTGCTGTTCTTTGGGGGGCGGTGGCTGTTGGAGCAGCGGCGAGCGTTGAGTCCTCTGGTTTCGGGGGTGACTCTAGTGCTATCGAGCGCGATCGCAGTTGTGACTGGGATCCTAATCAACCAAAATGGCGGCACCACCCTGAGTCGGGCCTGGTTTAGCACCCGCAACGTAGATGTTACGGCTCCGGTCTGGCTGCGGGGAGGCTTGTCCTTGGGGGGAGCCTTGCAGTTTCCCTATGCCCGCCTGTTCATTATTGCTTTGACCATTTTGTGTTTGGTCGGAGTCTACTGGTTCCTCCAGGGGTCTTCCTGGGGACTGCGGATGCGATCCGTGACCCAAAACCGCACCATGAGCGCCTGTCTAGGGATTCCCACAGAGCGGGTGGATGCCCTCACCTTTGCCCTGGGCTCCGGCTTGGCCGGGGTGGCAGGGTGCGCGGTCACCCTCCTGGGTTCGGTGGGACCAAACCTAGGGGGCAACTACATTGTGGATGCCTTCATGGTGGTGGTGGTCGGCGGTGTCGGCAAGTTGGTGGGGAGCATTGTGGCGGCGATGGTGATTGGTACCGTCAGTTACCTAATCGGCTCTGGCACCCTAGCGGTGTTGTTATCTCCCATCGATGCGCTGAGCCCAGTGGTAGACTTTTTTACCTTTTTCTCAACGACGAGCATGGCTAAGGTAATGGTGTTTGCCTTGATCATTGCCTTTTTGCAAGTGAAGCCTGCGGGGATCTTTCCCCAAAAGGGCCGCACGGTGGAGGCTTAGGAGGGGGGTATGACTGCGGATATTTCTGTACAACCTCGGAAGGCGGCAAAGGCTCAAAAAGCGCGATCGCGCTTGATCGAGTTAGGCATCGTCCTAGCTTTAGTGGGCATTTGCATCCTGATCTTGCCCTTGGTGTTGAGTAGCTTTCGGCTGCGGTTGTTGGGGCGATTCCTGTCCCTAGCCATCGTCGCCCTAGGGATTGATCTGATTTGGGGGTATACCGGCCTGCTCAGCCTGGGGCACGGCATTTTCTTTGCCCTAGGGGGCTATGCCCTAGCCATGCACGTCAACCTAAATGGGTTGGCGGAGGGCCAACTGCCGGAATTTTTCGGCCTCTACGGCGTGCGGGAGTTGCCCTTCTTTTGGCAGCCCTTCTACTCCCTTCCCTTTACGATGATTGCCATTTTCCTCGTGCCCACCATTGTGGCGGCGCTCCTGGGCTACTTGGTATTCCGTAACCGGATTCGGGGAGTCTATTTCTCCATCCTCACCCAAGCCGCTCTGGTGGTGTTTTTCAACTTCTTCAATGGTCAGCAGGAGTTGATCAACGGCACCAATGGCTTGCCCACCAGTACCCAGTTGTTCCTCGGCCAGCCCATGGGCGGGGCCGCAATGCAAACATCGCTGTACGTGGCCACGGTCATTATCCTGGCCCTGATGTATGGCCTCTGTCGCTGGATCACCAGTGGCCGCTTTGGGCGGCTCTTGGTGGCGATTCGGGATGATGAAAACCGGGTGCGCTTCTCCGGTTACAATCCCACGGGATTTAAGGTGCTGGTGTTTGCCCTGTCTGGTGCGATCGCAGGGGTTGCCGGAGCCCTGTACACCGTGCAGTCTGGCATCGTCTCCCCCCAGTACATGGACATCGCCTTTTCCATTGAAATGGTGATCTGGGTTGCTGTAGGGGGACGAGCCACATTGTCGGGAGCAATACTGGGGGCCGTGCTGGTGAATTCCGCCCGGACCGTCTTGAGCGAAAGCTTTCCCGAGGTCTGGTTGTTTTTCCAGGGGGCATTGTTCTTGCTGGTGGTGACGACCCTACCGGAAGGCATTGTCGGCTGGCTACAAAATAATGCTGCCTCTAAAGTGCGATCGCTCTTAGGCAAGCCCGAACCCTTAGCCACCTACCCCAGCCTGGATCTAGATCCCGAGGTCCAGCAGGAAGAACGAGAGTTGGTCGATAAGTAATGACCAAGCAGGGCAGGCTCTGACAGCCCATCCCTGAATCACGCCCTACATTGGGCGCGGAAACAATTGACAATTGACAATTGTTAATTCAAAACTTCCAACACCCCAATATCGGTCACCCGCCCACCGGGCAACCACAAGGGATTGCTCCTACGGAATCTGTCTATCTGTCTGCATTCAACTACGCCCTGGAACCGATCTCGAAC
>NZ_KI913949.1:3556595-3702775 GCF_000332095.2 Leptolyngbya sp. PCC 6406
CGCGCCCCTACCAGACATTCAATTCAAAATTCAAAATTCAAAACTCCCTATCCCCTGTCACCCCCTGCATTGGGCGCGGAAACCACGCCCCTACCCTCACACCCCCCTACCCTCAAACCCTCACACCCCCCTACCCCATCACCCCCCTACCCCCACCCCCTCCCATGTCCACCCCAATCCTTGAAATTGAAGATGTCACCGTCAGCTTTGATGGATTCAAAGCCCTCAGGAATCTCACCTTCTCTATGACAGAAGGGGAACTGCGGGTGATTATTGGCCCCAACGGGGCGGGCAAAACCACCTTCTTGGACGTGATCACGGGGAAGGTGCAGCCCACAGAGGGCCAAGCCCGTTTCAAGGGCAAGGATCTACGAAAGCAGCGAGAGCACGAAATTGCGCGTCTCGGCATTGGGCGCAAGTTCCAAACCCCACGGGTTTACCTGAACCTCACCCCCCGAGAAAATTTGGAGTTGTCCTGCAACCGCAACAAAAACGTCTTTTCCACCCTGTTTAGCAAAACGCCCCCCGCTGAGAAGCGCAGTGTTGGGGGGCTACTAGAGACCATTGGCCTACAGGCCAAGGCGGATATTCCCGCCGCCCTGCTGTCCCACGGGGAAAAGCAATGGTTGGAAATTGGCATGTTGGTGGCCCAGTCGCCGGATCTGCTCCTAGTGGATGAACCTGTGGCAGGGCTCACCGACGAAGAAACGGAGCAAACGGGAAGTCTGCTCATGTCCCTAGCGGAGAGCCACTCCATCATTGTGATTGAGCACGATATGGAATTTGTTCGCCAGATTGCCCGTCAGGTGACCGTGCTCCACGAAGGCTCTGTTCTGTGCGAAGGCACCATGGACGAGGTCCAAAGCAATCCCCGAGTGATCGAGGTCTACTTGGGTGCACCAGAATCTGACCACCAAGCCGCTTAGGAGAGCTTAGGAGAATAGTATGCAAACCGCCGCCGCGATCGCTGATCCCTTTGCCTCCAGTGGGCCGCCCATGGTGCGGGTACAGGGGCTGAATGTCTACTACGGTGAGAGTCACATTTTGCGAGATGTGGATCTGACCATTCCCCAGGGCAAGATGGTGTGCCTGATCGGGCGCAATGGCGTCGGCAAAACCACCTTCCTGAAAACCCTGATGGGGCTGTTGATTCCCCGCAGCGGCAGCATTGAGTACGAGGGCAAATCTCTTCTGCCCCTGCCTCCCTACCAGCGGGCAAAGTTGGGAATTGGCTATGTACCCCAAGGCCGGGAGATCATTCCCCGTCTGACGGTGCAGGAAAACCTGCTGATTGGCATGGAGGCGGATGCCCAGCGTAAGGGGGGGCTAAATCAGCCCATTCCCGAGGAGATTTTTGCCCTATTTCCAGTGCTGAAAACCATGCTGTCCCGGATGGGGGGAGACCTGAGCGGCGGTCAACAACAGCAACTTGCGATCGCCCGTGCCCTCATGGGGCGGCCCAAATTACTGGTGCTGGATGAACCAACGGAAGGAATTCAACCCTCGATTATTTTGGATATTGAGGCTGCCGTGCGCCACATTGTCGAAACCACGGGCATTTCCGTCCTACTCGTAGAGCAACACCTGCATTTTGTCCGGCAAGCCGACTTTTACTACGCCATGCAAAAGGGCGGCATTGTTGCCTCAGGCTCGACAACAGAACTCAGCAACGATGTGATTCAGAAGTTCCTCGCTGTCTAGAGGAGATATAGCAGTTCCCTAATGTATGAGGTACACCTCAACTTAATGACACTTTGGCGAGCAAGGGGCTTAAGCCCCTTGCCTGTACTTAACCCGAGTGAGAACCGCTATATTCCCCAGGAAAATCCCTTGAAAAATGCCTGTATTTTCCGAGCCCAAGACCAAGAACTTCATCAAAGCTTTATAGTGCTTTTCTGGAACTTCACATAGGAGCGCTTATAGTTGAGGCGATATCATGGGGTAATTACGGACCAGTGGAAAGGACGCTATCCCTAGGGTTTGCATTTGCTAAGCAACTTGCTGAATGTTAGAGAAAGTCTAATGCTGATAGAACTGAATAATTACTGGCGTTGTGGTCTAGTAGCTGGAGTGTTTGGCCTGACTGGCAGCGCCCTGATTGCCCCCCTACCGGCCCAGGCAGCATCGCTGACCCAGGTGAGTTATCAAGGGGACATTATCCTCAGTAGTGACAGCCCTCTTTTTCTTTTGTCGGGTGTGCTACCGGCCACATTTACCCTTGATGAAACCGTTGAGGTTGATGATTTAGCAAATAGACTGGTTTCTGGTGCTAGCCTTACCCCCGAAATCGGCCCACTCCAAACCCTGTTGCGAGATTTTGCCATCCAGGCAGTAGCCGGACTCCCCTTTGAAAATCTGGTAAGCACCGTAATGTTGTCTAGTCTCAATGGTGTTGGCAACATCTTCGATGCTGCCAACAATCCTCTGACAAGCTTTCAATTCAGCTATAGCGGCGGCCCAGAACTATTGATTGATGGCTACATTGATGCCTTCAATGCGGGCGAACTCAATAGTTGCCTGGTGGGTCTTTGTTTTATAAAAGGGAGTGGCAGCGGCAGTTTAAGTTCAGATACGTTGAATCTGCCCTTCGAGATTGCTTTTAACTTAGCTCAAACTGCAACACCTCTGGGGGGTGATCCTGACCCCTCGGATCCTGACCTCTCGGATCCTGACCCCTCGGATCCTGACCCTGACGACAGTGTGGCGGTGCCGGAACCGACTTCGATTTTGGGGCTACTCGCGATCGCGGGGGGTGGGCTTACCCTGAAGCGGCGACGGAGCCACTCTTAATCGTCGGAGAGTCCTAGCAATTCTCCGCATCAGATAGACAATAGTAGAGGGGCGATACCCACAGGTATCGCCCCTCTATTTGTTTATTTCGTCGATGGCGATTCCACCTCCCTATGGCCCTCTCTGCTCCCCTGCATCCCCTCGAACCCCTATCCATTGAAGAAGTCCAAATAGCAGTAGCCTTGGTCCGTGAACAGAAGGGGGTAGGCGATCGCTGGCGCTTCCCCACGGTGACCCTGAAGGAACCCCCGAAGGCGGCGGTGCTGACTTACCAACCAGGGGAACCGTGGGATCGGCAAGCCTTTCTGGTGCTGTTGGATAACGAGACAGGCCACACCTACGAAGCTGTTGTCTCCCTGAGTCAAGGTCAGGTGGTGAGTTGGACCCATTTACCGGGGATTCAGCCCAACATCATGGCGGATGAACTGGTGGACTGTGAGGCGGTGGTGCGCGCCCACCCCGACTTCCAAGCTGCGGTGGCGCGGCGGGGGCTAGACCTGGAGCAGGTGGTAGTAGATCCCTGGGCGATCGGCAACTTTGGCTTCCCAGAGGAAGATGGACTGCGCCTGTCTCGCTGCCTCTGCTACGTGCGTACCACCCCAGAGAGTAACTTCTACGCCCGCCCCATCGATGGTCTCGTGCCCGTGGTGGACTTGAACCGGATGGCGGTGGTGCGGATTGAGGATATCGGGGACGTGCCCGTGCCGCCGGAACCGGGGGAATATGCCAGAGAATTTTTCCAAGATCAGTACCGCCGGGACATCCAACCCCTGGCCATTACCCAGACTCAGGGGCCAAGCTTCGCCATTGAGGGCCATTTAATCCAATGGCAGCGCTGGCAAATCCGCATTGGCTTCACCCCCCGCGAAGGCTTAGTGCTGTACCAGGTGGGCTATGAAGATCAGGGTCGCCTACGCCCCATTCTCTATCGAGCCTCCATGGCAGAAATGGTCGTGCCCTATGGCGATCCCCGGCCCCAGCATTTTCGCAAAAATGCCTTTGACCTAGGGGAGCATGGGGTGGGAATGTTGGCCAATTCCCTTACCAATGGCTGCGATTGCCTGGGGGAGATCCGCTACTTTGACGCGGTGCTGACCGATAGCCGGGGCAATGTGGCGGTGACGGAAAATGCCGTCTGTCTCCATGAGGAGGATTTTGGCCTTCTCTGGAAGCATACGGACTGGCGGCGAGACCATGTGGATGTGCGGCGATCGCGTCGTCTCGTCCTCTCCTTCATTGCCACCGTGGACAACTATGAATACGGCTTCTACTGGTACTTCTACCAGGACGGCACCATTCAATACGAGATTAAATTAACAGGGATTTTGCTGGTGGGGGCTCTGGCGGATCAGGGCAAGTACGGCACCCTGGTAGCCCCAGAGGTGAACGCCCTCAACCACCAGCATTTCTTCGCCATGCGCTTGGATTTCGATGTGGATGGCTGTGCCAACAGCGTGTACGAAGTGAATTCCCAGGCGGAACCCCTAGGGCCAGACAACCCCCAGGGCAACGGCTGGTATGCCGTACCCACCCTGCTGGATACCGAAAAATCGGCCCAACGCCGTATCGATCCCCTGGTGGGCCGCTACTGGAAGGTGGTCAATCCCCAGGTCACCAATCGCCTGGGGCAACCGGTGGGGTTCAAGCTGATTCCAGGGGAAAATATCCTCCCCTTTGCCCACCCAGAAGCGCCAATCATGAAACGGGCTGGGTTCTTGAACCAACACCTGTGGGTTACCCCCTACCAGGCAGCGGAAAACTTCCCCGCTGGCCCCTACCCCAACCAACATCCCGGCGGTGAGGGCTTACCGCAGTGGACGGTGGCGGATCGGCCTCTGGAGAATACTGATGTGGTGCTGTGGTACGTCTTTGGCCACCACCACATCCCTCGCCCGGAGGATTGGCCGGTGATGCCCGTGGCCTACAGTGGCTTTACCCTAAAGCCGTTAGGCTTCTTTGATCAAAACCCGGCCCTGGATGTGCCCCCCAGTCCCAAAGCCCATTGTCATTAACCTGAGTTTGGCTTAAGCTTCGCTGCCCATCCGCCAGGGATGTGCACGTAAACAGGAGTTACGGATTGACAGTCCTGTCAATCCGTAACTCCTAAGCTATCTGTTCAGAATGGCCAGACCAGCCCCTACCTTTATCGCAGGGCAAACTTCCTCACAGCTACCAAGCTCCCCATTAGCCCTATCGTTGTCCCCAAACCCACGAGGGAGACCGGCAGCATCCAGGTCTGCTGAGGGCTGATTTGCAGACCATCGACAAGGAATTTCACGAAGTCCGGCTGCTGGGAGGCAATTTCATCCAAAAAGTGATGGATGGCGCTGAGCAGTCCCCAGGAAATACCAGCCCCTACGAGGCCAAAGGTCGCCCCTTGGAGGATGAAGGGCAGATAAATCCAAACGGTGGTGGCTCCCACCAACTGCATCACCTCAATTTCTCGACGGCGGGCCATGACAATTAGGCGAATCGTGGTAGTGATCACCGCGATCGCAGTTAGGCTAAGGACACCAATCACCACTAGACCCGCCCACCGCAGACCGTCGTTGAGTTGGGCCAACCGTTTCACTGCCTCATCCACGTACAGCACTTCATTGACCCCCTGAAGGGCCGAGAGCTTACTGGCCAGGATAGGGACATCCTCAGAACGGTTGGCCTTGACCCGGAGGGCATCCACGAGGGGGTTGCCGTTGAGCTGTTCCGTCGCTCCCTCAATATCCGAGATGCCCAGTTCACTAACCAAATCCTGCCATGCCGATTCCTTAGAGATGGGTTGCACCGCCGTCACCTCCGACATTGCCGCGACAGTACCCTGAAGGGAGTCGGCCTGAACGCCAGAATCCAGGTATACCGACACCTCAAGTTGGCTGCCAAATTGATTCAGTAATCCCTCTAGCTGCCAGGTGGCCTGGAGGCTGATGCCAAAGAGAAATAGCAGCACGGTCATAGTGCTAATGGCGGCCCAGTTCATCCAACCGCCCCGCTGGATCCCCAGGAGGGTCTCCCGCAGTAAATAGTCTGTTTTTGTAAACGCTTTTAGCATGGGTCTAGTGTAATTCTGCCCGCCCCCCAGGGGTTTCTGTTTTGAAGCAGGGGTGTCCCAATTGGATTCCGGAATTGTCCGTAATTGGTATTTGGATTCCGTAATTGTCCCTAATGGGTATTGAATACTCCCCAGGAATGATGGTCTAAGCTATTCATCCTGGCTTGTTCTTGTCAAGGAACTTGATAGAGTTAGAGCCCAACGGTAGACATCGTTCCTGATCTGTCCTATTCTGCATGGAGCTTGGCGGCGCAGTTTCCTACGGAATTTTCAATGGTTTTTGCCATAGAAGACCTGAAATGTTATCGCATCGCCATAAAGACTGCATTGTTTCCGTTTAGAAACGCAGCCTGAAGGGTCTAATGCCTTCCCACCTTTTCCATTTGTTCGCCTTCATTATTTCAGCCCTTGTGGTTCTAGCGACGACGCCCTTGGTACGTCGGATTGGCCTCAAGAGTGGCCGTGTTGATTTGCCGGGAGGCCGCAAGGTCCACGACCAGCCCATGGTACGCCTAGGGGGCATTTCCATTTTTCTGGGAACCCTAGTCGCCCTACTGTTGGTGTGGGGCGCTGGCGGTTTCATAGATGGTAGCGGCGAGCACCTGAGCCCAACCCAAGAATATGCGATTTGGGGCTTGACCTTAGGAGGACTAGCCTCCTTCCTAATTGGTCTGATGGATGACCTTTTTGGCCTCTCTTCCCTGAGCCGTCTGCTGATGCAGGCCCTGGTTGCTGGAATTGCATGGCACGTCGGCGTCAGTATCGACTTTTTGACTATTCCCTTTTTGGGACTGGTTCAACTCCCGATTTGGGTTAGCTTACCCATCACAGTGATATGGCTGGTAGGGATGACCAACGCCATTAACTGGATTGACGGGTTGGATGGATTGGCGGCAGGCGTATCTGGCATTGCCGCCATCATCATGCTGGTGATGTGCCTGTTTATGAACCAGCCCGCCGCCGCTCTGATTGCAGCGGCCTTAGCAGGGGGAGCCCTGGGCTTTCTGCGCTATAACTTCAACCCCGCCAAGATCTTCATGGGGGATGGTGGATCCTATTTTATGGGCTTTACCCTGGCGGGGGTGGGCATCATTGGCCTGGTTAAAAGTGTGACCACGGTAGCGGTCCTGTTGCCCTACCTCATCTTGGCGGTCCCGATCCTCGATATGTCAGCGGTGATTCTGGACCGACTGCGCTCCGGTAATTCTCCCTTCGTGGCCGATAAACGCCATCTACACCACCGTCTCCTCAACGCGGGCCTCTCCCATCGCTGGGCTGTGCTCTTTATCTATGCCCTCACCCTTTGGGTCGGCAGTCTGGCCCTAGCCTTTTCCGGCCTGCCCAGCGGCATCGCCTATGCCATTGGTGCAACCCTGCTAATGACCTACACCACCTGGCGGGTGTACCGTCTGTCTCGTCGTCGCCTCTCGCGATAGGCCCGTGCATCAGGTTTTTGTCTACGGAACCCTGAAGCCGGGGGAAGCTTTCCACGATCGCTACTGCGCGCCCTATCTGGAAGCAACTTGCCCTGCCCAGGTTCAGGGGCGTCTCTACCATCTGCCCCAGGGTTACCCCGCCCTCACCGATGAACCAGGCTGGGTGACTGGGACACTCCTAACCCTTATGGATGGGGCGGTCTTAGGGATGTTGGACGAGTTTGAAGAGTATGATCCCACGCGATCGCAGTTAGAAAATCTCTATATTCGCCTCCAGCGTCCCGTATTTACCCCCGAGGGAGCTGATCTTGGTACAGCTTGGATGTATGTGATGGCAACGGAGCAGGTAGAACGCTGCCAGGGCATTTGGATTCCCACCGGAGTTTGGAATCAGACCACATGGCCAACGATTAGCCCTAAGCAGGGTGGAAATTGAGGCCCCGCCTACATTAGGCGCGAAAACCTCACCTCTACGAGACATCCTACATTGGGCGCGGTTTCCGCGCCCCTACGGAACACAGGGGAGGCAGAGCCTCCGGCAGAGATACCCAGGCAGAGGCAGGGCACCAGAAAACACCTGCCACCCCAACCCCCCAACCCCTATCACCCGGCAACAACAGGGCGGGTTTTGAGCCTCCCATCCTGAATTACCCGCTACATACGGGCTAAACCCGCCCCTACGGGATTTACCCCATCACCCCCCACCCTTCACCACACCCCCACACCCCCCAACACTCCGTACCATAGAAAGACCCCCTCACGCCTACCGCCCATGCTCGACCGGATTCATGCGATCGCAGATAAGCTTGCTCCCCGCCTGATTGAAATTCGTCACCATCTCCACAGCCAGCCGGAATTGAGTGGCCAAGAATATCAAACCGCTGCCTACATTACCGGGGTATTGTCCTCCTGTGGCCTCAAGGCCCAGGAACTGGTGGGGAAAACGGGGGTGGTGGCAGAACTACCGGGGGTGGACGCGGCGGCAGACTATCTGGCCATTCGCACAGATATGGACGCCCTGCCAATTTTAGAGCGAGCGGAGGTTGAATTTATTTCCCAAAAGCCGGGGGTGATGCATGCCTGCGGCCACGACATCCACACCACGGTAGGACTAGGAACCGCCATGGTCCTCGCCGCCCTAGAGACACCGCTACCGGGACCCGTACGGTTTCTCTTTCAGCCAGCGGAGGAAACCGCCCAGGGGGCGCGATGGATGATCGGTGATGGCGTGATGACAGGGGTCGCAGCGATTCTGGGGGTGCATGTTTACCCCTCAATTCCAGGGGGAACTATCGGCATTCGCTACGGGGCGCTGACGGCAGCGGCGGATGACCTGGAAATTGAAATTGTGGGGGAATCGGGTCACGGGGCGCGACCCCATGAGGCCGTGGATGCCATCTGGATTGCGGCCCAGGTGATCACGACGCTGCAACAGTCCATCAGTCGCACCCAAAATCCCCTCCATCCCGTAGTGTTGACCATTGGCCAGATCCAGGGAGGACGGGCTCCCAATGTGATTGCCGACCATGTCCGGTTGATAGGGACGGTGCGATCGCTCCATCCCGACACCCGCACGGCCCTACCCGGTTGGATCGAAGCTATTGTCGCCGCCACCTGCCAGCCCTATGGGGCCAAATACAAGGTGAAGTACCGTCCCGGTGTGCCCTCGGTGCAAAATGATCCGGCCCTGACCCAACTTACCGCCGCCTGCGCTGAAGCAGCCTGGGGCAATGATCGGGTGCAGTTGATCCTAGAACCCTCCCTGGGGGCCGAGGATTTTTCCCTCTACCTAGACCACGCGCCGGGGACGATGTTTCGACTGGGGGTGGGCTTCCCCGACCGGACTAACCCTCCCCTGCACCATCCCCAGTTTCAGGCCAATGAAGATGCCATCGTGACGGGGGTGGTCACCCTAGCCTACTCGGCCTATCGCTATTGGCAGCAGCGGGGCTAAGGCTGTGATAGGGTCAGGGGAATCTGGGGGTTTTCGCATTTTTCGTCAACCTCTAATGAACCTGTCGCCCCTAAATTTGCTAGCGTGACTGCCATTTCCGCCCCTTCCGCCTCCACCTCCGTCATTCCCCTCCACCTCATCACTGCGGCCCAACTCCAGGATCCCCAATTTCAGGATCCCCAATTCCAAGAACAATTAGTGAGATCGCGGGATTGGTTCCAGGCCACCGGGTTCCAAGCCCAACCCGGTTCCTTTTGCCTGCTGCCCAATGAATCCGGGGGATTGGCCCTGGTTCTTGTGGGCCGATCTCGCCGCCTCGACACCTGGACCCTGGCCGCTCTGCCCTCCTCTCTCCCCCCCCATCGCTACCGTCTTCAGGGAAAGTTCACGCCGGAGGAGGCCACCCAACTGGGTCTAGGATGGCGACTGGGGGAATATCGTTTCACCCGCTACAAGGAAAAATCTCCCGATCCCCTGGCGGAGCTGGAACTTCCCCCCGAGGCGGATCGAGACTATATTGAGGCGGCGGTGGAGGCCACCTATTTGGTCCGGGATCTGATCACTACCCCTGCCAATGATCTGGGACCAGCCCAACTAGAAGAGGCGGCTCAGGTCCTCGCCGTGACCTATGGGGCGGATTTGCAGGTGATCACGGGGGAAAGCCTAGAAACCCAGAACTATCCGCTGATCTATGCCGTCGGCAAGGCCAGCGATCGCGAACCCCGACTGCTGGACCTGCACTGGGGAGATTTAGATGCCCCTAAGGTGACCCTGGTAGGTAAGGGCGTGTGCTTTGACTCCGGTGGGCTGGACATCAAACCCTCTCGGGGCATGTTGACGATGAAAAAGGACATGGGGGGTGCGGCCCATGTTCTGGGGCTGGCCCAGATGATTATGAAGCTGGCGGTGCCGGTGCGGTTGCGGGTGTTGATCTCGGCGGTGGAGAATAGCATCGCGGGCAATGCCATGCGGCCCCTAGATGTTTTGCCCTCGCGCAAGGGGACGACAGTGGAGGTGGGCAACACGGATGCAGAGGGGCGTCTGGTGCTGGCGGATGCCCTCTGGGAAGCCTGCCAGGATCAGCCCAGATTACTGGTGGATTTTGCCACTTTGACGGGGGCAGCGCGGGTGGCCTTGGGATCGGAATTGCCTGCCTTTTTCTGCAACCATGGGGAAACGGCGACAGCGTTGCAGAGCGCCGCCGCGATCGCAGAAGATCCCCTCTGGCAACTGCCCCTCCATAGCCCCTACCGAGACATGCTCAGTAGTAAGGTGGCGGACCTGTCGAATATATCCAACAGCCCCTACGGCGGCGCGATTACCGCTGCTCTCTTCTTGCAGGAGTTTGTCAAGTCCGATATTCCCTGGGTGCACATTGATGTAATGGCCTGGAATGTACGCAGCCTACCAGGGCGTCCGGAAGGGGGCGAAGCCATGGGGATGCGAGCCCTCTTTGAGTTGATTCGTCAACGCCTAGGGATGACTCACCACTGATAGCGCAACCCTTGTTCTATGAGGTGGGCTTGGACGAGGGCTATCTGATCGGTTACGAGAATTTGGGCTGGGGTCAAATCTGCGGGCTGACCGTCATGAATCAGCCAACCTGCGATCGCACCTGCGGCCCCCCCGGTACTCCATTCCGGCTGATGGACTCGGGTCATGGCATTGGCAATGTGGGAAACCGCCATGGTTTTCCCACCGATGAGGACATTGTCTAAGCCAATGGGAATCATGCTCTCCAGTGGGATCTGGAGGGGACGCACTCGCCCCTCCGTCATCCCCGCCCCCGTAGCCTCAAAGGAGGGTTGCCAGTTGCGGTAGCGGCAACCATGGATATCGATGTCGTAGTGGCCTAGACCCACAGCGGTGGGGCTGAAATCACGGCCCCCCGCCATATCCCTGCGGAGATCCGCCTCCCGAATCATAAATTCCTCTTGGCCATAGGCAGGACGCCCGATAATGCGCCGCCCTTCGCGAATATAGGGCAGCATACTGAGACCAGACACCGTACCTAGGGGAGCCTTCACCCCTGTCAGTAGGGCCAGCGGACGATCGGGGGTGGCCTGGGTATCCATCAGCCATTCGGCAAAGCGAAAGGCATGATTTTCGGCATTTTGCAGCGCCACCACCGAGAGTCCCCCCATCCAGTTTTGCCGTTGGCCCGCTTCATCAATGGCCTCCTGGGTCAGAATTAGGGGGTCATCCATAATGTTCCAGTCATTGCCTTGGTTCCAGTTCACCAAAGTCATTTCCCCCGGTAGAGAGGGGCTGGCATGGGCAGGACCAGCGGCAAAGCTGACAATACGGCGATAGTTAAACAGACTGCGGTTGTCGAACATGGGAAAACCCTCCATGCCAAAGGCACGGCGGTGTTCGGCTCGGGACATACCCGTTTCTAACTTTTGTAGGGCTTGGTAGCTAGCTCCTTTGTCATCTGCGATCGCGATGACAAAGGGGTAGGTAAAAGCTTGGGTACAGTCAGGGTTACTCTGTTTTGGAGCATTCACTTCCCCCAAGAGAGACTGGGCATCGGAGCCAATGCGATGGGGTACCCGGCTCCAGGCCACCAGTTCCCCAGTGTCAGTGGCATCAATCACCACCATACGCCCTTCTGGAGGAGCCTCTAAGCGGATCGGCACCTTCTCAAAGGTGTCATCACTGGACCAGGCATACCAATGGAACAGCTCTCGGGAAAACCGACCCTGGGGAGCATAGTCAGCGGCACGAGGAATCCGTTGAACGGCGTAGATAGCCGTGATATTCCGGCCCGACGGATCAAAGGCGGCTCCCTTAAAGGCTGTAGCGGTGGCCCAGCGGCTGTTGGGAGCTTTCCGAGACGCAGTTTCAAGCCACTGTTGAGATGAGATCGCGCCCGCCTCAGGGAGAAAGCACAGATCCCCCACCCAGCAATTGTTTAGGCGATGGACAGGCTCCGGCGTGGTCAGCCCAGTCCAGTCCGGTAGAGTCACCACCTGACTACGGATCAAACGCTTGAATCCATCCCAACTAGGGGAAAAACTAGGGGAAGACCGAATAACCCGCGATTCATCAATCGCCGACACCCCCTGGGAGCTGATCTGGCCTCCCAGCCAAGGGCTCAGCTCAATCAGACAGGTCTGGGCTCCGGTCTGCATAGCATGGAAGGCTGCGGCAACCCCCCCCAGGGATCCCCCCACTACCACCACTTCGCATTGCCACACCTCCGCCGCTGGGGGCAGAGGCCACAGTTGAGGTCGCCCATTGGCCGCCTGAAGCTCCGCTAGACCCGTCACGGTACTACCGCCCATCATGCTGGCCCCTAGGGGCTCAACAGTAACCCCCAAAGGTATTTCTAGATAGCTATTGGCCACATGAAAGGCTTCGAGAAAGAAGGTACCGCTAATCAGTCCCGCTAAGGCAGCAATAGAGACGAGGGTAATGCGGCGCTGGCGTCGAGTGTGATTAAGGGGCAGAGACTCATAGAGACGCGGGTGAACCATGAAAATCGTGCGGTAAAGGCTTAGGAAGTGTATCAACTTGGAGGACGTATCGCGCAAAATTTTACCCACTTTTCCCCGTGGCCAGGTTTTCTCCCTTCGGGAGACGCTACGCGAACGACTCCGCTCAACCTTCAGTGATTGAGGGCTGAGCGGAGATTGAGGGCTGAGCGGAGATTGAGGGCTGAGCGGAGTCGTTCCTGTAAGGGCTCCCAGAGGGAGCAAGCCCGATCAGCGGGGCACCTTATTTTTCTGCGAGTCCCTTAACCCGAGTGAGAATCGCTATAGATGCGGTCTCTGACCGCCGCTCCGTCAATAATGTGCCCTAGAGAGGCCCTAGAGATCACGTTGCTTTCAGCTTCCCTGGTGGAGGGCCACCTCTAGCGCCGTGATGTAATTCTGAATTTCGTGGTCCTTAAATTTGCGGCTAAAGACATTCCAAGAAAAGCTAGGCCCATAATTGATGGCAGTAGGCACATGGCGGTAGCCCTGCCAGACACGGGGAATGTGGGTAACAAGGTCGTGGCCATAGACATAGCGGTAGCTGTGGGGAACCCGTTGCTCAAAGGACTCAACTAGGGCCGCATTACCCACACGGGGAGCGCCAAAGCTGTAAACCGCAAGGGGCTGTTGGGTGTGCTGGGTAATGTTGTATTGCACATCTAGGGCAGCAACGGTGGCCAGGGCTCCCCCCAAGCTGTGGCCTGTCACGATCACAGTGGCACTAGGGTGTTGCTTCATGACGTCGAGGACGCGATCGCGGACGGCAAAATAGGCCGCCATGAAACCCCGGTGGAGCCGGACATCCGTTTTGCTCTCATCCCCGTAGGGATAGATCTGCTGGCGAAATTGAATGTTGCTGCGCCAGTCATCCTTGCTGTCGCTGCCTCGAAAAGCAAGGAAGATCCGGCTGTGTTCCTCTTGATAGAGCACAGCGGCCTGGGTATCGATGCCCTTTGTTTCGCTGGGCAGAAGGGTGACCTTAGCATTGGGGGTAGAGGGAAAACGAATATCAGCAAAATCTCGGTAGATTTCGGCGCTAAGGCGGACACAATGAAGGGCCAACTCGGGGTTAAACATGGCGGACATGGCGGTTACCGAGAAAGGGGCAATGGGGGATACAGTGGCAGGCAACCCTGCTCCCAAAATTATCGCGGCTATTCCCAGTAATCCTCTTAACTGCTGAGTAAAGCTTCAACAAATTCATAACTGGAAAAGGGGCGCAGATCTTCGATGCCTTCCCCAGCGCCGATGAAGCGGATGGGCAGGCCCAGTTGCTGGACCACAGCGAGGGCGACCCCCCCTTTCGCGGTACCGTCTAGCTTGGTCAGGACAACACCACTAAGGCTGGCGGCTTCGGCAAAAACCTGGGCCTGCCGCAGTCCGTTTTGTCCCAGGGTGGCATCCAGCACCAGCAGGGACTCAATCCGGGCATTGGGGGCTTTCTTGTCAATAATGCGCCGCACCTTGGTCAATTCGTCCATCAGGTTCTTCTTGTTTTGCAAGCGGCCAGCGGTGTCCACCAGCAGCAGTTCCACCCCTCGGGACTGGGCCGCCGCGATCGCGTCAAACACCACGGAGGCGGGATCCGTATTTTGGCCGGGATTAGAGATCACCTGAACATTGCTCCGGGCTCCCCACGCTTTGACCTGTTCTACGGCGGCGGCGCGGAAGGTGTCGGCGGCGGCAATCAAACAGGTATAGCCGGACTTGGTGGCGATGTGGGCCAGCTTGCCGATAGTGGTGGTTTTGCCCGCCCCATTCACCCCCGTCATCAGCCACACATTCAGGGTTTCCTTGTCGGGAACAAAGGTGAGGTTATGGTCTTCCCCTAGGGGCCGATCCAGCATGTCTCGCAGGAGCTGTTTCAGGAAGGCAATGGCCTGCTCTGGGGGCAGGGTTTCCTCCCGTAGCCGCTGTTGTAGTCCTTGGATAATGGTGTCGGTGGCCTCCACACCTACATCCGCCTGAAGTAGAAGGGCTTCAATTTCTAATACGGCGTCGTCGTTGAGTGGCCCCTGACCTACGATGGCCTTGAGCTGATTCACCAAACTACGGCGGGTTTTGTCTAGCCCTTGGCGCAATCGGTTCAGCCAGGTGATTTCTTCAACGGAGATATCCTCCGCCCGTCGGCCCTGGGCCGCGAGTACCTCCGCTGACCAGAGAAAGGCTTCGTCAAAATTCAGATCCGGTAGCACCGGGGTTGGGGCAACCGGCGTGGAGGAACCGGACCGGGGCTGGGGATTCGGTTCGGGTTCGGGTTCCGCGATCGCAGTTTCCCGGAGCCGTTCCAGACGGGCCTGTCGCTCGGCATTGGCCTGCATCCAGGCGGGCACGGCAGGCTGGGGGTCCGCCTCAGGTTCTGGTTTGGGTTCGGGGTCCGCGATGGCCCCTTTGGGCCGGTCTGTGACCATCGCTGCTGGGAGCGTCTCAGGGGAAGTCTCTGCCGTTAGTGTTTCTGGTGCCACTGGCGGTTCAGGCCGCTCAGTCACCTTAGTAGCGTCTGGTGCAGTCGCTGCCTCAGGGTCGGCTTCCGGGGAAGAACTTTCCTCGGGGGAACTTGCTTCGGGGGAAGCGGCGGCAACAGCCTGCTGTTTCTGAATATTTTGGTAGGCCGCCTTGGCCCAGGCCAAGTAATCCTCAGCAGCGGGGACAGGGGTTTCTGCTGGTGCGGGTTCCGAAGACTGGGGCTCCGCCGGAGACTCCCCGGCTGGGGCCGCACTATGGCTGCGGCTAAACCAGTTGAACTCTGCCATACCCGTATTCTCAGCTCCCGTATTCCCAGCTAATAAGTCTCATAATTCTTAGCCAACAGCCTACACCAGGGAGGATTGGGGATCGGTGGGGGCAGCCGTTTTCGGGCCATCTTCCTGGGGAAGTTGGTTCCGAAACTGCTCTAGCCAACGTCGCAGCACTCCATTGATAAAGCGATAGCCATCCTCATCGCTGTAGCGCTTGGCTAGTTCCACCGCCTCGTTGATGGCCACCCGGTCGGGTACTCCCAGAAACTGCATCTCCACCACCGCCAGTCGCAGCAGATCCCGATCAATTTGGGCCAGCCGCTTCACCTGCCATGCCACCATGACTTGGTCTAGCTCGGCGTCCACCGCTTGCCGATGGAGAGCGGCTACACTGAGCACCTCCACCGCATAGCTGCGAACCGCCTTCTGGTTCGATCCCTGAACCAATTCAGGGATCTGGAGGGAGCCCCCCAAATTATTAATGGCCTGCTGGGTGCCTGCGATCGCATCCTGCACCATGGCGCGGGCTCCAGCCAGTTGCGTTGTCCGGGTTTCGCTTTCCAAGAGTTGCTCTTGGCTGCGCTGCAAATCACCAGACGCCTTTTCTAAGGCATCCTGTACCTCCCCAACCAAAGACCGTACCGCTGCCGCCAGCAGACCTTCTAGATCTTGGGCCGACAGTTTTTCAGGCTTGGTGGGCAGTTGCCCCATACTCAGCAGGGCTAACTCACGGGCAATACGACGAGCCTGCATGGTTTTCCCCACAGAGACAGCTTTGACATCTTAGCAGTCTTCTTCCAGAGGCATCATGGACAGGGAGCGGTTGAGGTCCGTCAAGGGTTGATTGAGCTGAAGCACCGGAGCCGAGGGCGGCTCTTCGGGTTCTGGCCCTGCCTGGGCAGCGACGAGAGCTTCCGCCAAGTTAGGACCGACAATCCCACCAGAGAGCAGCACCTTGAAGGCATCCTCAATGGAAATAGAGAGATTGACCACGTCACTGTCAGGCACTACCGCGTACCAACCGCTAGTGGGGTTGGGGGTGGTGGGGATAAACACGCTCAACATTTGGTTGGCTACCCCCCCCGTCACCTGAGTGGCGACGGATCCGGTGACAAAGGCCACAGCCCACAAACCCCGGCGGGGATATTCGACCAGAATTACACGCCGAAAACGGGTCTTAGAGTCTTGGAAGACCGTTTGGAGCAACTGCTGAATCGTTTTGTAGAGGGAGCCCGCTAGGGGAATGGATTGGAGAATGCGCTCCCCCAGATCTAGCAACCATCGGCCCGCAATATTCCGCGCCATAAGGCCGATCAGCAGGATGCTGAACAGGGGCACGGCAAGGCCCACGCTAAAGTTCAGAAAGTCTCCTAACAGGGGCGGCAACCCGGTGAAGGGGTTGAGCTGCTTAGGAAACCGAGTCAGAAAGTTAATCACCCAGTTGGCGATGGTGATGGTAAGCCAGATGGTTGTCGCCAGCGGAATTACCACCAATAGACCCGCGATCAGGTCATTTTTCAGGTCTTGCTTGAATTTTTGCAGCACAGGCAACCCGAATCCCACTCAATACAAATAGAACAAGGTCAGCGGTGGTTTGGCGTGGGGGCTACGCTCAGGTACCCCCGCCATAGCCCCTATCAGCGGCCCCAGTCCTAGACGCTCAATCGACATCGATTTTGCTGGTGGCTTATAAGCCCTTGGATTTCTTGACGCTTGATGTGTGATCGATTGTTTTGTTAACTATTGTAAACATATTTTGGGCTTGTGGCCTACGCCTGGGGTTAGGCGACATCGCGATGATCTCCGACCGGCCTTTGGCCATCGCACTATTCCTGTTCCTATTTCCCGTTTCTGGGTTCCCCGATTTTACGGCAATCCATTGCGATCGCTGGTGATATTCCTGGAAAAGGGGATATTAACTGTATTTGTATTGTATTTAGCGTAACAATTCTCGTCTCAGGTAACAATTCCTCCCCAGCCAGACCAAGTATGGCTGGAGACGTTTTATTTCTGGCAACGTTCTAACGGCGATGGAAGCGCAGCAGCAGGGAATTGACCACTACTGTGACGGAACTAGCAGCCATTAATCCTGCCGCCACCGCTGGACTGAGACTAAGGCCAGTGGTGGGTAGCAATGCACCTGCGGCGAGAGGAATACCCACTGCGTTGTAGACCAAGGCCCAGCCAAGGTTTTGCCGAATCTTGCTGACCGTAGCTGCACCTAACTTTAGGGCAGCGACTACATCGGAGAGGCGATTCCCCATCAATACCACCCCTGCCGCCGCCGCTGCGATGTCTGTACCAGACCGGAGGCTGATGCCCACATCCGCTTGGGCCAGCACCGGAGCATCATTAATCCCGTCACCGACAAAGGCTACCCGATGACCTGCTTGCTGCAAGGTCTGAACCACTTGGACCTTGCCCTGGGGCAGAACCTCAGCGGTAATGGCAGTGGTGGGAAGGGCTATGGCTTCAGCCACAGCCTCGGCCACAGGGGCGCGATCCCCTGTCAGGATATGGACCCCTATCCCCACGGCCTGAAGTGCCGCCACAGTAGCTGCCGCTTCGGGCCGGAGGGCATCGGCGACGGTGATCAGCCCCAGAATGCCGACGTGAGTGGCCAAATAGATGGCAGTGTCCCCCGCTGGTACGGTTGACATTGCTGCTTCGGCAGCAGAATTCAGCTCAATCCCTTGGACGGTCAGCCAAGGGGCATTGCCCAGCCAGACCCGCTGATGTTGCCCTTGCCAGGAAACGGTTGCCGCTGCTCCCAGTCCTGCCTCGGTTTGAAATTCGGTGGCGGTCAGGGGGGGTAAATCCTGGGCCTGGGCTGCCCGTTGAATCGCGATCGCAAGGGGATGCTGAGTGCCCTGCTCCACCGCAGCGGCCATTTGCAATAGATCCTCTCCCGTCACCCCCTCTCTCAGGGGATAACAGTCTCTCACCTGGGGTTGCCCCTGGGTGAGGGTGCCGGTTTTGTCGAAAACAACGGTGTCAATCGTGCTGAGGGCCTCTAGGATGTCTCCACCCCGAATCAACAGCCCCCGCTCTGCACCCAGGCCGGAACCGACCAGGATGGCGGTGGGGGTCGCCAACCCCAGGGCACAGGGACAGGCGACGACCAGAACCGCGATCGCAAGTTTCAGGCTCACGAGTAGGGCCGAAGATTGAGTGGTCATTAAGTGCCCGCTATGACCACTCCCCAGGACCAAGGGCAGCACCTCAGGCCACAGAGTCAGCCCCCAGCCATACCAGAATCCCCAAGTGAGGACAGCTAGAGCCAGAACGCCGTAGGTGAAATAGCCCGCAATGCCATCGGCAAGACGCTGAATTGGAGCCTTGCGGGTTTGGGCCGTTTCCACCAGGCGAATCATCTGGGCCAGCACCGTATCGCCGCCGGTATGGGTCACCTTCAGAGCAATGGCTCCCGTTTGGTTGACCGTGCCCGCCACTACCGCATCTCCAGGCTGTTTCACCACAGGCAAGGATTCCCCCGTCACCATGGCCTCATCCACGGTGGTTTGCCCCGTCTCTAGAATCCCATCGGCGGGAATGGTTTCCCCTGGCAGCACCCGTAGCCATTCCCCCACCTGCACACAGCCAGCGGGAATCTCTACCCCGACCTGGGGCGCGGCATCGCCATTCGCTGGGGGAATCAGGCGAGCCTGGACGGGTTGGAGAGCCATGAGCGATCGCAGGGCATCGCTGGCCCGAAATCGAGCCCGTTGCTCCAGAGTGCGCCCCAGCAAAATAAAGCTGAGCAGCATCACCGGCTCGTCAAAAAAGCATTCCCACCCCAGCCCCGGCCACACCAGGGCCACCACACTGGCCAAGTAGGCACTGAGGGTTCCCAGCCCCACCAGAGTATCCATGGTGGGAGCCCCATGGCGCAGTCCCTTCCAGCCATCCACGAGGATGGGTCGCCCCGGCCCAGCCAGGGCTATCGTGGCCAGGGCAAAGTGGAAGCCCAGATCACTGATCAGGGGAATATCTAAGCTGCCAAAATGTTTCAGGTGGCCGAGGGTAGAGAAGGCTAGGAGAATCAGGGCGATCGCCAGTCGCTGGGTTTGGGCGCGGGTTTCCTCGCGCTTGCGGTGAACCCAATCCGCCTCTGTCCCCGCTGGGGAGCTTCCCCCTGGGTGCGATGGCCTCTTGGGGTCGGTCTCTGACCATCGCGGTTGGCTGGGAAACCCCGCCGCCGTCAGTTTGGCCGCTAGGGCTTGGGCATCCACGGAGGTCTCCGGCCCGGTTTCCACCACCGCCACCTCGGTGACCAGGTTCACCGTGGCACTCAACACCCCCTCGTAGGTCGTTAATTGCCTCTCCACCGCCCGTACACAACCCGCACATTTCATACCCCCCACATCTAAAACCAGGACTGGCGTGATAGTGAGGGACTCAGGGGCAGTAACGGAGGGGGAAAGGGGCGTTTTGACCATGGAGTAGCAAGGGCTGTATTTTTAGAGGCCGTATTTCTAGAGAGAGAAATAAGGGATCTGAACCCCAAAAATCTCTGCGGGAAACCTAATTTCCCCGGTCAACGGGGAGAGAGCGGCGACGATACCAGTAAAAAACGTACAGTAGTGCCGCCCCCTGAAGCGGCACCAGTAGGGCATAGCCCTTGAACAGCGTGGGGATATCGAGCTGCGCGATCGCACTCAGGCTACCGCCCCCCAGCGCCATACAGAGGGCCAGAATCCACCATTTTTGGAGCTTCATCATAATTGGAGCTTTATCGTAAACAATTTGCCTGTCCCAGCCTTTGGGCCAGTGTTGGTCCCGATTTCCCCATCATGTCATTCTTCTGAAACAGGGGTGGGAAACTTCAAACCGGGATGGCCTAGGAGGACTTCGGTAGCAGGGCCACTGAGGGGGTGTGAAAAGAAATGACCCTGGGCGAATTTATAGCCCAAGTCCTGCAAGTGCTCAAGCTGCTCCTGGGTTTCACTGCCTTCAGCGATGACATCTAACTCTAACTGATTGCCAAGGGCCATGATGGTGGCCAAAATTTGATGATTGCGCTTATCCGTATGGATGTGCTGCACAAAGGAGCGATCGACCTTGAGGCTATCCACGGGCAATCGATGCAAATAGCTGAGGGAGGAATAGCCAATGCCAAAGTCATCAATGGTGATGTGGACCCCCCGTTCCTTGAGTTGCTCTAGCGCCACAATCGTGGCTTCAACATCATCAATCAGCATACTTTCCGTAATCTCTAGGACGAGACAGTATCCTGCCAGACCCGTTTGACCCAGAACCCGATCTACCTCGGTCAACAGATCAGGGCGACGGAGATCCTGCACAGAGAGATTCACACTCATTTTTAAGTCGGCAAGGTGCGGAAACTGGGCTTGCCACTGAGCCAACTGTCCACAGGCGGTGGCGAGTGCCCAGTAGTCCAAGGTGCTGACGAGTCCGGTTTCTTCGGCAACGGGAATAAATGTTCCAGGCAGCTTTAACCCCTGGGTAGGATGGTGCCAGCGAATCAGGGCCTCCAATCCCACCAGGTATCCCGTATCTAGGGCCACTATGGGCTGGTAATGGAGGATGAGTTCCTGGCGAGTAATGGCCTGCCTCAGATCATTTTCTAGGTGGAGTCGCTCTAGGGCTTGGGCGTGCATAGCCGCATTGAAGACCTCGTAGCGCGATCGGCCTTGGCTTTTGGCGCGATACATAGCGGTGTCGGCATCCCGCAACAAATGGGAGGCTTGATCATAGTCCCCCGACCCCAGCACAATGCCAATGCTGGCGGTACTGTATACCTGTCGTCCTTCAATTTCCAGAGGACTGCGCAGCGCAGCAAAAATTCGCTCCGTGGCTCGAACCGCTTCCTGAATCCCTTGAATTTCATCTAGCAAGATGACAAATTCATCGCCCCCGAGGCGGGCGGCCAGATCGGTGCTCCGCAAAATCGACCTAATTCTTTGGGCTATGGCGATCAGCAGCAGATCCCCCGTTAAATGCCCGAGGCTGTCGTTAATTACCTTGAACCGATCGAGGTCCAAAAATAAAACTGCAAACCTATAGTTGGGGGAGCGGTGGGCACGGTTGAGGGCTAACGCCAAGCGCTCCATCAGGAGGTTACGGTTAGGCAATCCGGTGAGGCTATCGTGGAGTGCCTCATGGTGGATCTGGGCTTGGGCTTGAATGCGCTCGGTTACATCCCGCGATGTGGTTTGCAATTGCACCACTTGCCCTTGGAAATTCAGAATCGGTTTTGTCAAGGTTTCAAACCAGATATACTGGCCCGATTTTTGCCGCATTCGATAGGTGGTGGGTTTGGGCTGACCAGACAGCGCTGCGCCATAGCAGTCTGCCACCATGCGATCGCGATCCTCAGGGTGGACAAAATCATAGGGATCTTGGCCTACCATATCCCCATAGCAATAGCCCAAAAGGGACTCGCAGGAGGGACTGACATAGAGATATCGCCGATCCAAGTCATGGAGACAGACTAGATCATGGATATTCTCTGCTAACAGGCGATAGCGCTCCTCGCTCTCCCGCAGGGCCGTTTCCGCCCGTTTCCGATCGCGCAGATCAATATCCACGCAGTACAGTTCCTTTTCCGCCGCCGCATTGGTGAGCAGGAGATGGCTAGAGTAGACCGCAACGGTGGATCCATCCTTTCGCATCAGGTTCAGTTCATCGGCGGGAATCGCCTCATCCTCCACCAGCCAACGGTTGATAGCCTCGATGACGGCGGGCCGCATCTGCGGCGGAATAATGAGGTCTTCAAGTTGTTGACCGCAGGCTTCTTCGCGAGTGTAGCCATAGAGCAGCTCACTGGCCTGATTCCAATAAATGACCTGACGATGGCGGTTGTATCCCTGGACTGCAATTTTGGGGGTTGATTCAAATAAATGGCGAAACCGAGTTTCACTTTCTCGCAGGGCCGTTTCAACCCGGCGACGTTCCACTAGTTCTAAATGAACCTTGTGGTAGAGATTGGACTGCTGAATCGCAATTTCGAGCTGTTCTGCCACAAATTGGGCCAGTTCAACCTGATCCTCTTGCCATCTAAAAGCGGGCTGAGTGGCATTGAGGCTAAAACTGCCCCAGAGTTTCCCCTCGACCGCCAGGGGAATCAGCAACCAGGCTCCCGGCATCGCTTCGGCCACCGAACAATTGATCTCGTCTTCAGTGGCGCTGATGTCCTCCACCCGCAGCACCTGAAACCGCTTTAGGTGCTCAGCAAAGGGGGTATCAGTATCAGCAATGGTAAAGCCTATCGTGGTGGGAGAATGGGGATCGTGACGGAATTCGGCCACGTGCCGCCATACCGCCTGATCGGAGTCATACTGCACCACAAAGCAGTCGAGGGGGGCAAGCAGTTGAGCAGTTTCCGCCGTGGCTGTGGCAAAGATGGTCTCTAGATCGAGGGAATTGCGAATGGCCTGGAAGACTCGATTCAGGGCCTTTTCCCGACGAACCTGTTCTTGCAGAGCGGTGACATCTCTACCCACCGACTGGATTTCCAGCAACCTTCCCTGGGAATCAAAAATGCCTAAACTGATCCACTGGGTCCATCCGATTTGCTGATTAGCCCGCTGGTCGCGGTTGATGTTTTCAAAGATAGGGGCATCGGGAGTGAGGGCAGCAATCTTGCCATGAATCTCCTCTACCTCATCTTCTGGAACGAAAGCGTCCCACTTTAGCCCAATGACTTTGTCTAGCGGTTGCCCTAGGGCAAAGCATAGGGCTTCGTTGGCAAAGGTGATGGTAGTGTCTGGTCGCGATCGCAATATCAAGTCGGTCTGGGTTTGGACCACCTGGCGATAGCGGATCTCGCTTTCCCGCAAGGCATTTTGTGTGGCTTGGTACTGGACCTCTCGCCGTTTGCGATCGCTGATGTCTTGAAAAGTTGCGATCGCATAGATGACTTGACCGTGGGAGTCAAAAATAGGGCGGGCACAAACCTCTAGGGGAATGACCCGATCCGGGTGATGCACTTCCAGATCATCCACCTGAATGGATTCTCCCCCCAGGGCACGGGTACTGGGCAATGCCTCGGGAGGATAGAGGGTTTGACTATCCTCCCGATACACCTGAAACAACTCAGGGAGATGATTCAGGTTCGACTCTAGCCCACAGGTGCGGCCCAAAAGCGCCTGCCCCATTTGATTCAGATAGATCAGGTTCCCCGTGGCATCATGGACCGCAATTCCCATGGGAGCGGCGTCCAAAAATGGTCCCGGCATGAATGGCCCTGGGATGAGTGGATTGCCCTGCTCCACCAGATCCATCTTGGTGAGCAGTTCCGTCAGCAAACGCTTGACCCGATCCGGGATCTGTTCCCATTCGGCAGGGGAAACTTGACCGGCTAAGAGAGGATCTTCATTATCCATAATCTCAGTCTGGATAAGCCCTTGATCTCCCTTGAGTGTAGCCCCTACGCCTAGGGAGATCTGGTGAGGTCGCGGTGAGGTTGTAGATGCACGGATTGAACTGCGGCGAAGAAACTTTGGAGCCTCTATCCCAAAAGGGATTGGGTTGTCAGTCTGCGGACCCATGGCATAGCCTAACCCATGGCCTACAATCATCGGGGTTACGATCCCTGTTCCCCGACTCCCCCACTCCCCCACTCCCCGACTCCCCCACTCCCCTGCACCATGACTTTCATGCCCCTCCCCCTCGCCCAGCTCTCAGGGCCAATCACAGACCCGGTGCAGGTCTTCCTAATCATCATCGCCATCATGTTGGTGGCTCCCCTATTGGTGGAGCGCCTGAAGATGCCCGGTTTGATTGGTCTAATCATTGCTGGGGTCATTGTCGGTCCCCATGGTCTCAATATTCTGGAGCGGGACGCCACCATTGAACTGCTGGGCACCGTGGGGCTGCTGTTCCTCATGTTCCTGGGGGGGTTGGAAACCAGCCTGGATGACCTCAAGGGCAATGCCAAACAGGCGATCAGCTTTGGCCTTGCCACCTTTGGGTTGCCGATGATCCTAGGGACCGGGGCCATGCTGGCCATTGGCTATGAGCCCCTAGCGGCGATTCTCGTAGCCTCCTGCTTTGCCTCCCATACCCTGGTGGCGCTGCCGATTCTGTCTCGACTGGGCATTATGCGATCGCGGGTCGTCACCATCACCCTGGGGGGCACCCTGATCACCAACATCCTAGCCCTGCTGGTACTGGCCGTCGTGGTACGGGCCACAGAGGGAGAACTGACCCTAGGGTTTTGGCTCTTTTTGATCCCAGCCCTGACCATATACACCCTGGCGGTTCTCATCGGTGTCCCAATTCTGGGTCGGTGGTTTTTCCGCAAGTTTGGCCATGACGAGAACGCCGAATTCATCTTCGTCCTCGCCACCCTGTTTGTGGTCTCCTCCATTGCCGGCCAGATCCAGGTAGAGCCCATTGTGGGCGCTTTTCTGGCAGGAATTGCCCTGACCCAACTGATTCCCCAACTCAGCCCCCTGATGAACCGGATTCAGTTCATCGGCAACACCCTATTTGTGCCCTTTTTCCTGATTTCTGTAGGCATGTTGGTGGATCCCCTAGTCCTCCTGCGAGAACCCCAGTCTCTGCTGGTGGCGGGGGTGATGATCGGGGCGGAACTGGTGAGCAAATACGGAGCCGCCTGGGGTATTGGCAAGCTGTTTCGCATCCCCGCCAATGGGGTGATGGTGATGTTTGGCCTATCGGTGGCCCAAGCCGCCTCCACCCTGGCGGCGGTTACCGTCGCCTTCAACATCGACCTTGTAGACGAGCTGACGGTGAACGGTACCATTGCCATGATCCTCGTCAGTTGCATCGCCTCCCCCTGGATTACAGCCCGCTGGGGGCGGGATTTTCAGCCCCAAGAGTCCTCAGAGACAGAGGCTAAATCCGATGCTCTTTGGGGAGGCCGCGTCTTGGTGCCTGTAGCTAACCCCAATACAGAAAACAACCTGCTGCAATTGGCTCTGATCCTAGTGAAGCGGGGGGAAGGAACTCTCCTGCCCATCCATGTCGTCTCCGACGCGGGGGAAGCGGTCCCAGCCCATGCCCTGACCCAGCAGACCCAACTGCTGGCGGCGGCGGAGCAGATGGCCCATGCTGCCGTCGCTCAGGTTGAGACCATTGGTCGGGTGGATGATTCCGTGGACAAAGGCATCATTCGGGCAGTGGCGGAGCGCCACGCCAGTCTGATTATCTGTGGCTGGAAGGGCTACTCCTCCTATCGGGAAAATTTCCTGGGCGGTGTCTTGGACAATGTGGTCCGTATGGCTCTGGTGCCGGTACTGATCACCCGCTTTCCCGCCCCCTTGAAAAACACTCAGCGCCTAGTGCTTGCGGTGGCGGAGGTGGAAACCACTCAGGAGGAATTTGAGCAGGCCATTGATTTAGCCCAACTGCTGGCGACGGAACTCAAGGCCAGTTTGGAGATTATTCAAATGAAACCGGGGCGCAGTCCTAGCCGCTACCATGACCTGGATCTAGACCCCGACCTGAACCTGCAATTAATGGCAGGCAGTTCCCTAGTGCGGGTGTCGCGGCAACTTCAAACCGGAGACTTGCTGCTCCTCACCGCCAGTGGTCGCCGTATTGGCCAGCCGGTGGTGGGGCGGGCTCCCGAGGCCATCGCCCGTCGTTCCCCTGAGGTCTCGATGATCATCATTCATTACCCACGCTTAGCGTGAGGCGAAATCTCACGCTGCTGAAATCCCACGCTACTATTTAAGATTGCGACCTCCTTTGCCTAGACCTACCATGTCCCCCTCCCCCCGGCAATACCACATCACCACCTTCGGCTGCCAGATGAACAAGGCCGACTCTGAACGCATGGCGGGGATTTTGGAAACCATGGGACTGACTTGGACGGAGGATCCCAATGACGCCAATGTGGTGCTTTACAACACCTGCACCATTCGCGACAACGCGGAGCAAAAGGTCTATTCCTACCTGGGGCGACAGGCCAAGCGCAAGCATGAGCAGCCGAACTTGACGCTGATTGTGGCGGGTTGTGTAGCCCAGCAGGAAGGGGAGGCGCTATTGCGACGGGTGCCAGAGTTAGATCTGGTGATGGGACCACAACACGCCAACCGTCTTCAGGATTTGCTGGAGCAGGTTTTTGCGGGCAATCAGGTGGTGGCCACCGAGGCCATCCATATCATGGAGGACATCACTAAGCCCCGCCGCGATAGCCAGGTGACAGCTTGGGTGAATGTGATCTATGGCTGCAATGAGCGCTGCACCTACTGCGTGGTGCCGGGGGTGCGGGGGGTAGAGCAGTCCCGCCCGCCGGAGGCGATTCGGGCAGAGATGGTGCAACTGGGACAGCAGGGCTTTCGGGAAGTCACGTTGCTGGGGCAGAATATCGACGCCTACGGACGCGATCTGCCGGGGATTACCCCTGAAGGGCGGCGGCAAAATACCCTCACGGATCTGCTCTATGCTGTCCACGATGTACCGGGAATTGAGCGCCTTCGCTTTGCCACCAGCCACCCCCGCTACTTCACTGAGCGGCTGATTCAAGCCTGTGCGGAGTTGCCTAAGGTCTGTGAGCATTTCCACATCCCCTTCCAGTCGGGGGATAACGATGTGCTCAAGGCGATGGCGCGGGGCTATACCCAGGAAAAGTATCGCCGCATTATCGACTTGGTTCGCCAGTACATGCCGGATGCGGCCATTAGTGCCGATGCCATTGTGGGCTTCCCAGGGGAAACGGAGGAACAGTTCCAAAACACGCTGGAATTGGTGGCGGATATTGGCTTCGACCAGCTCAACACAGCGGCCTATTCCCCCCGCCCCAATACCCCAGCGGCCCTCTGGGACAATCAGTTGTCGGAGGAGATCAAAAGTGATCGCCTGCAACGGCTGAACCACCTCGTCAACCAGCAAGCCGCACTGCGATCGCAGCGCTACCAGAACCGAGTCGAGGAGGTACTTGTGGAGGACAGGAATCCCAAAAACCCTGCCCAAGTCATGGGCCGCACCCGAGGCAACCGTCTCACCTTCTTCGAGGGAGACATCAACGCCCTGCGGGGACAAATCATCGCGGTTCGCATTACCGAAGTCCGCCCCTTTAGCCTCACAGGTATTCCCCTCGTTGCCGCTATGGCGACCCTTTAGACGAGATGGACGTTCGTGGCACCTTTGTCCCGCCCCTGATGGGCCATGACACCGTGCCGATCCCAATTGTGGGGCCGGGGCAGATAGAGATTTGCGCCCAGGGACTATCTCTGCTCGGCTATCGCATTCCCCGGCGTCTGCGGATGCAGTTGGCCCGTCGCTTTACGGCTGCGGGGGTAGGGTTGGTGCTGCTGCTGATTCTGACCTTTGTCGGCATGGATCAAGCGATCACCTACCTGACCACCGCCGAGCGGTTTATGCAGCCCGCCGTGAACGAGTTTTCCTCTCCCCAGTCCCAATTTAGCGACCAAGAGGCGGCGAAACTGGTGGAGGGCGTGGGGTCTTTGATCTATACCGCGATCGCGGCGGCAGGATTGTTGTGGCTGTGGCATGAGGTGAAAGCCATTCACCACCGCTCCGTAGATCCTCAAGCCCGCATCGAGTTGTTGATTCCCTGGAGCTGTGTCCAGGGGATCCGGACCGCTACAGAGCCTCGGCGGCGTCACTCCAGACAGCATCTTTTTTCCCTGGCCATGGCTCCCCAGCAGGCTAGACCTCAGGATCCCTTCTCTCCGGGGAGGGATGACCTTTTGATCGACATTGCCCATTTTGACTTTGGGGGCCGCCTGCCCTTCTTCCACCGCTCCGGTGGAGCGCTATATTTTCGTCCTGCTGAGGGGACTGATACCGCTGAGCACCTATTGGCAGCAGTCAACACCTATGCCGTCTTCCGGCTCAAGGATGGCTGAAAGCCCCAGTACTGTAGAGAGATTCATTACCGCACATTACCGCAAGGAATTCCTCCATGGCCCATCCGCTCATGTATCAGGAAGAGATGTTTGTGCTCCTCGTGCCCGGTCAGGAGGAGGAAATCCTCAGCGCTGAGGAACTACTGGAGCGCCTACAGGGGATGCTGGGAGACCATCAAGATGACCTCCCCCGTGACTTGGCTAAGTTCGCCACCATCGCCGAGCAGGCCCGTTGCCTGCGGGATACCGCCTGTGAGTTTGAACAGCAACCCGGTCAAACCTGGCAGTGGTATGCCATTCGATTAGAAAAATAGGGTGAAAAAGTAGGGCCAAAACCGTGAAAACACTCAGGTCATGCCCCCGAGCCTTGGCCGAGGATGGTTCGGGGTGGACCGGCTATCCCCTCTGGACTCAGGTGAGTATCTGCCCCAGCTAGGGCGGATACTGAAAAGATTTGACACAACCTCAAAGATCTACCAAAAGCCTTAGCTATAACCAGAGAAACTGAGCCTGTCGCCAGAGGCTGGACCCTAGGGGTATCGCCTATCTTTACACAAGGGTGTGAGGGATCCAATGGCTGTCATTATTTGAGGTATAGGCAATGCAGAAGTCTACTCTGCTCGCGATCGCGATTTTGACCCTGGGCTTTAATGGCGGAACTGCCCTAGCAGACAACGCCCCTGGCACCGCCACCAGTCTGCTGCCCCTGGAAACCCGAGACCTGTCTCCAGATGTCGATCCCGAACGCCTCCAATCCATCTCCACCCAGGTAAATGAAGCCACCTTTGGCAGAAAAGAGCCCTCGGAAGGGGTTTTTGATCCTGCTAATATGCCCTGGCTACGGGGATTCATTGGGGAAAATGGTGAGGCTAAATTGCCTTTGGGACTTACGGTTTTTAGCACCATGGGGGATCCCTCAGTGGGCTTCGGTGGTAGCTTTTAGCGATCCCTTGGTCCACAAAACGGTGTCATGGTGACTCGCTTTCCTAATCGCGCGATCGCGGGGCAACAGCTTGCCCAGCAACTCCTTTCACAAACAGCAGCGTTGTTGCCCCCGACGAGTTTAGTGCTGGCACTGCCTCGGGGCGGTGTGCCCGTAGCCCATGCCATCGCAACAACCCTAGACTTGCCCCTAGAACTGTGGTTAGTGCGCAAACTAGGGGTACCAGGACAACCAGAACTGGCCATGGGAGCCCTTGCCCTGCCTCGGTCACGGCTCCTCAACACCGCCATCTTAGCCCAGTGCGACGTTTCGCCTCGGCAGGTGGAATTGGTTACTGACCAGGAATATCAAGAACTACACCGGCGCAACCAGCTCTATCGTCAGGGACGCCCTGCGCCCTCGGTGACTGGGCGCACCGTGATCTTGGTGGACGACGGCATCGCCACCGGGGCGACGATGCAGGTGGCGGTGTCCACCCTCAGCGCCCAGCATCCTGCCGCTATTGTCATTGCGGTACCCGTAGCCTCCCCAATGGCCCTGAGAATTTTGCAGCCCCAAGTGGCCCAAATTCTCTGTCCTTTAGTGCCCGAGTTCCTACGGTCCATCAGCCTATGGTATGACAATTTTGACCAGACCTCCGATGACGAGGTGCAGACCTTACTCCAGTCCCATAGCAATCCGAATTGATGCTTGGAGGTCGGATGGGCATCTTGCTCGTGCAGGCGAGACGCTTGAAGGCGGCAGTAATTTACCTAGGAATCTGCATCCTGACTATTCCGCCGCCCCAGTTCATAGATGCCACTTCCCATCAGCACAATTAGGCTGAGGCTGATGGACCAGCTTGTGCCCAGCCCCCCCTCAATCCCGTAGTGCAGCAGGAACCCCACTATCAGAAACGGCACAATGCTCAGGACAGAGGCCCAAAAGGCGTTTTGGGATTCTCGACCTTTGCGGGTGCGCTCGAACTCTTCCTCAGACATATACAACGATCGCTCGGCAAAGTTGAACCAACGGTTGAGGCCGTTGCTGACCCACTGCCCCAGGGTGGCAAAGGTGAGATACAGGCCCAAGGCCCACAGGGCTGACCCTGCGATCGCAACTTTGTCCAAGGAAAATTGAAAGGGCAGTGAATCAATCAACATGGATAGGCGTAAGCAACAGCACGGGAAGCACAGGACCGGGAGTCAGGAGACGATAGTGATAGTCAGACTTAGGGATCTGCGGGTTAATAGTGTAACCAGTGGCCAGGTTTTCTCCCCAAAGGAGAAAGCTAACGTCTTCTGAAGGGAGAAAGCCCGATCAACCGGTACGTTATTTTCCTGCGAGTCTCTATGGAGAGTCAGATCCATCGAGACGCTTCAGCCACTCCGCATCCAGCTTCTCCTTCTGATCCGCCTCCTGCTCAATCAGATCCTGATCAGTGGTATAGGCCAGATCGTCTTTGGTAACTACGGTTTGGGTCACAAACTTCTGGGCGTAGTCAATCTTGTCCTGCACTACCTCCGAAATCTGGTTGAGGGCGATCGCCCGTTCCTGACGCCATTCATTATGGGTTTCAATGCGACGGTTTTGACGCTTCACCCAGAAATAGCGCACCGCAGGCACCGCTAGGAAGGCCGTTCCATAACCCAGCAGCAACCAGTAAATGCTGTTGACAAAGGCAATAAAACCCCCCAGTTCCGCCACAAGAGCCGGATCCTGCATCAGTGCCCCCAGCACAATGGCGGCAACAAAATTGAAGATACCCAACCCTGCCGCCATCGTCAGCTTACCGCTGCTGGCTTGGCTAAAGCGCCAAGATGCCTCCTTCAAATAGGCGGCGACGGAACTGGATTTGCGATAGCTCCTAGAGGCTACTCCCTGACCCTCGTTTGCCGTCACCTGCAACTCAGGAAAATGGTAAATGATATTGCCCTGGGGACTGACCTGGGGAACGCCATTGAAGCGGAGCAGCACCGGCATCATGTAGTCGTCATCATCCTTGGCCCAGCTTTCCCCAAACCCATCCAGATAGGGGGTAATCTGCTCCGCCGCTACCGCCCCGCCGTTGTTGCGAATGACAGTGCCAATCGTCTGCCAACGCCTCTCCTCCAGATCAGCATTGGGATCCCCGTCTCCAAACAGAAAGGAAAACACCGCCTCCAGGAAATTCATGTCATCATCGTCGCCACTGCGCCCGGTCTGGCGCTGGGGCTGCTGTCGCTGGCGATTGGGACTGTAGTGAAAGAACCAAAACAGATCTCCCACCCAAAAGCGAGGAATAAACATCATGCCGCCGCCGCCACTCCGGCTGCTGGAGCGGTTATCATCCTTTTGCGAGGAGTTGAGTGCAACGATAATCACCACAATCGCTGCCACGATGATCAAAATCGACAGCAGCAGCAAAATGCCGAAGGAAATGCGAATCAGGTAGAACAGTACGCCCCAGATTCGATCCCAGGTTTCTTGTAGGCGCACTCGCCAATACTTGTTGCGCAACACAGCCCGGAAGTTCTTGGGGAACTCGTAGGCAATTTCGCCAGCCTCTGAGACCTGAAGGTGGGCTTGGGTATCTGCCGCCAGAGTAATCAACCCCCGTTGGGCCGTGTTGAGATCAAGGCCAGCGCTGGCCGCCAAATCACCCACGGTCACCCGGTAGTCCAGGGACTCGACAGCTTCCATTACAGCGGGGTTAGGAGTCATGGGCAATTGCTCGATAGAACCGCAGGGGCACTTCCAAGGTCAGGAAAAAACCCTACCCATCCAGTATAGAAAGGGAGGCTCCTTCTCTAGAGGCTATCCAACAGCCCAACCGGGTACGGAAACCCCCACTATCGGCAGTGTATGGCAGTATTCATCTCACTCCAGTAGGGGCGCAATCCAACTGCATGTCGCTACATATCAGTCGCCAGTCGGTTTAGGACAGGAACGAGTGGGGAGGGTAGAGGCTTGCTTGGGGATCAATATCCCTAGACCCCATAGAGATCGGCGACGTATTCGCCGTAGCCGTTGTAGATCACCGTGGGTTGGACCTCCCAGTTAAAGGGATTGGTTCCGGAGCCGACAATGCGCTCACGGGATTGGGACCAGCGGGGGTGAGGCACTTCCGGCTCCACATTCGCCTCGAACTTGTACTCATTGGGAGAGATCATGTTCCAGTAGGTGGCGGGCTGCTCCCGTAGAAATTCGATTTTCACGATGGACTTGCCCCCCTTGAAACCATATTTCCAGGGCAACACCATGCGAATGGGAGCCCCGTGTTGCTTGGGTAGGGTGCGGCCATAGAGTCCCACGGCAAAGAAGGCCAGTTCATTGGCCATTTCTTCAATTCTCAACCCCTCCACGTAGGGCCAGGGCAGATTCAGAGCAAATTCCCAGGCGGGTCCCGGTGTGACTTTGGGGTCGTAGAAGGAGGTGAAGCTGACGAACTTGGCGTCGCTAGTGGGCTCTACATCCTCTAGCAACGCCCGCATGGGGAACCCAATCCAGGGCACCACCATGGCCCATGCCTCCACACAGCGAAAGCGGTAAACCCGCTCCTCTAGGGGAAAGCGCCGGGTCAGATCCGCCAGGTCATAGGTACGAGGATTGTTCACCAGCCCGCCGACCTCTAGGGTCCAGGGGTCGGTGGGCAGTTTTTGGGCATTTTGCCAGATGTTTTTTGTGCCGCCGAACTCGTAAAAGTTGTTGTAGCGGCTGGCATGGACCTGCTCGGTGATGGGGCGACCGCCATCTCGAAAGTCGGGGTTGGGGCGCACTGAGTTCAGCGGGCGACCCAGGGTTTGACGTAGAGCCGGGTCAATGTCGCCATTACGGGCCTGACCGCAGGCGTTGAGCCCCAGGGCAGACGCCCCAATGCCCGCTCCCACAAGGGTTTTGATAAACCTACGGCGATTCCAGAACGCCGTTTCCGGGGTGGCGGCGCTGTCGGGCAGTTGCCAGGATGGGGGGATATGGGTAAAGGGCATAGTGCGATCGCGATTCTAGGGCTACCGTCCTGATTGTGACACCCTATTCTCTAGGGAGCGAGTTCAGGAGACGGCAGGATGTTTTACCTTGGCTGTGCCGTGTGGGCCTTCAAAGACTGGGTAGGGAATTTTTACCCCACGACTGCTCTCCCCAGACAATTTCTTCAGCTCTATTGCGATCGCATCACCGCCGTCGAAGGCAACACCACCTTTTACAACATTCCCGACGCAGACACCGTCGATCGCTGGGCCGCCCACACCCCAGAAACCTTTCGGTTTTGCCCCAAACTCCCCCGGCTCTACTCCCACCAAGGGCCACTGCTGCCCCACCTAGAAGGCACCCAAAAATTCCTCCAGACCTTGCAACGGCTGGGTCCCCGCCTCGGCCCTATCTTTGTCCAACTCCCTCCCAGCTATGGCCCCGATCGCCTCTCGGATCTGCAAGACTTTCTAACCCAATGGCCCCGAGCCACAGTGCCCGTAGCCGTGGAAGTCCGTCACGCAGCCTGGTTCCAAGAGCCCCATACCGCTCGCTTAACGGACTTGCTTACCCGTCTAGGGGTAGGCAGGGTGCTACTGGATAGTCGCCCCATGTACGACGGACTTGGGGACGGACTAGAGGATCCCCAGCTCACCTCCCAGCGCCGCAAGCCCAAGGTGCCACTACAGCCCATCATCACGGCTCCCTTTACCCTGGTGCGTTACATCAGTCATCCCCACCGCCCCACCAACGAGCCCTATATCCAGGAGTGGATCCCTCGCCTTACGGACTGGATTACCCAGGGCATCGATACCTACCTGTTTATCCACTGCCCCGACGAGGTCCAATCCCCCGCGATCGCGCGGCACTTCTACCACCACCTACAGACTGCACTGCCAACCCTTCCCCCACTTCCCTGGGACGCGATTCCCCCCGACCCCAGTCAACTCACCCTGTTTTAAGATTTTGTAGGTTAATTAAAAAGACCTAGGGGATAATGTTGCAGCATTATCCCCTAGGCCAGAATTAAGTCTGTTACCACAGCCAGGGCTGGTGATCAGCAGGCTTATCTAAAGCCCACTGCGGCTTGCCACACAAAGGCCAACAGCAGGAAAAAGATCGGAATTACGGGCAGGACATCCACTAGGGGATCAAAGATAGAGTATGCCTCAGGCAGTTTTGCGAGCAGGAGTGCGGCTTCCATCGACGTTTCCACCTCTTCAACACAGTTTCTCAGAATTGCCACACATTTTAACACGACCGCACCCGGTAGCCCCGGCCAACAGTTAGATTTCCGGAAGTTCCGAAGTCAGCCAGGGGCTGAATTCCTCAGCAAAGCGATCGCGGAGGATGGCATCGCGAATACGCTGGGTAAACCTCACCAGCTCTGTAATGTTATGGATTGACAGCAGGGTGAAGGCCAGTAACTCATGGGCATGGATCAGGTGGCAGAGGTAGGCACGACTAAAGGTTTGACAGGTATAGCAGGGGCAGGTGGCATCTAAGGGGGCAAAGTCTCGGCGAAAGCGAGCATTTTTCAAGTTCCACCGCTCCCCCGCCACCAAAGCGGTGCCGTGGCGCGCCAGCCGGGTAGGAATGACACAATCGAATAGGTCCATACCCGCTGCGATCGCACGCACCATTTCCCGATAGGTGCCCACCCCCATCAGGTAGCGGGGCTTGTGCTGCGGCAGTAGCGGCGTAATCGCCTGGACAATTTTTTCGATCAACTCCGGTGGCTCACCGACACTCACACCGCCAATGGCATACCCCGGCAGATCCAGCGCGGTCAGAGCCACCGCCGCCTCTCGACGCAGATCCAGATACACCCCCCCCTGAACAATGCCAAAAAGTGCCTGGTGGGGAGCTTGGTGAGATGCCATACAACGTTGCAGCCAGCGGTAGGTACGATCCGTCGCCACCTTCACCGCCTCCCAACTGGCGGGATAGGGCGGACATTCATCAAAGGCCATCACCACATCCGCCCCCAGCTCCATCTGAATCCGCATCGACTCCTCTGGAGTGAGGTTAATAATACGACCATCCTTAGGGGAACGAAAAGTCACCCCCTGCTCCGAGATGCTGCGCATCTCACTCAGGCTAAAGACCTGAAACCCGCCCGAGTCCGTCAACATGGGACCATTCCAGCCCATAAAGCGATGCACGCCCCCCGCCCCCGCCACAATGTCTTCCCCCGGTTGCAGGTGCAGATGGTAGGTGTTAGCCAGCACCATCTGGGCTCCGGTGGTCTGGAGCTGAGCCGGGGTAACGGTTTTGACATTGGCCAAGGTTCCCACGGGCATGAACCGAGGGGTCTGGACAGGACCATGGGGGGTGGTGAAGGTGCCTGCTCGGGCCTCGGTGTGGCTACAGCGGCCTTCGCATTGGTAGGTAAAGACTGACAACGTGGTATTTCCGAAGATTCAGGTGTTTCCCGCTGAGCGGACTGGGGCAAAAATTGACAGAACCTCAATCTTAAAGCCCAGCGTCAAGCCAATGTTGGCCTCCCGCAAAAATGTCTCAGCGATTCCACGGCGAGTTCCCCCACAGACAATCTCCGCCATAGAAACTAGCACTCTGCGGCGTAAATACTCTGACCGTTCTATCGTGGCACACTCAGCCCCTCACCCTAGCCCTCTCCCACGGGGAGAGGGAACCGGAAAATGTTGGGCTGACACGACAATCGTGGACTGATTTACGCCTGCGGTACTAGCACCTGACCAAACGGTCCTCCCTAGGGGTTGCAGGGCTGTGCGCTCCATGGGGAAACTTTCTTTTCGGGAAATGGCCTAAAGACAGCGATGGGTGGGTTACGGTGAATCGTGGTAATCGTTAAGCTAAATCCACATCTAAGTTCATAACTTCAAGAACCACTATGGCTGAGCCCGCCCCCACCACGACTACACCGAGTCAGGATCCCCCCCCCTCGGACCCACGCGGCAGCAAAGCCCGCCAACTTCTAGGGATGAAGGGTGCTGGCGCTGGGGAAACCTCCATCTGGAAGATTCGCCTGCAACTCATGAAGCCCATTACCTGGATTCCCCTAATCTGGGGTGTCCTCTGCGGCTCCGCTTCCTCCGGACAGTTCACCTGGAGTGTGGAAACCGTCTTGGTGGTGGCGGCCTGTATGTTACTGTCGGGTCCCCTGCTGACGGGCTATACCCAAACCCTCAACGACTTCTACGATCGCGACATTGACGCCATCAACGAACCCTATCGCCCCATTCCCTCGGGGGCAATTTCCGTTCCCCAAGTGGTGGTGCAAATTTTGCTTCTCTTGGGGGCTGGTATTGCCGTTGCCTATGGTTTGGATCGCTGGGCAGGTCATACTTTTCCCACGATTACCGCTCTGTCCCTGGGGGGATCGTTTTTGTCCTACATCTATTCCGCGCCGCCCCTGAAACTGAAGCAAAATGGCTGGCTGGGCAACTATGCCCTCGGAGCCAGCTATATTGCCCTACCTTGGTGGGCGGGTCATGCTCTGTTTGGGGAGTTAAACCTGACCATTGTGCTGCTAACCCTGTTCTACAGCATGGCGGGGTTGGGGATTGCGGTAGTCAATGACTTCAAAAGTGTGGAGGGTGATCGCCAGATGGGGCTCGCTTCCCTACCGGTAATGTTCGGAGTCGGCACCGCCGCCTGGATCTGTGTGCTGATGATTGATATTTTCCAGGGGGGCATCGCAGCCTATCTGGTGGCGGTACACCAGAATCTCTACGCCGTGCTGTTGGTGCTGCTGATTATTCCCCAGATTACCTTTCAAGACATGTACTTTCTACGGAATCCCCTGGAAAACGATGTGAAGTATCAAGCTAGTGCCCAACCCTTCTTGGTTTTGGGTATGTTGGTGACGGCATTGGCCCTGGGTCACAGCACGGTAGTCTAGGACGATGGAGGCTGGTAGAATCTGCGCAGTTATGGGCAGGAGCTGCAACCCAGCGTCCGATTGTAGGGGTGCCGTTTTAATAACCATTGCAATACCGGAACCATTGCAGTACAGAGGCATGGGGGCATAAGGTGACGAGCGTCTTCTCTAGGTTTCGAGGATTCTGGGCCGTACAACACCAGAAGACTGGGGGTTCAGATTCCCTGCATCAGAATTTTGCCCAAGCCGATGTGGCGGGGGCAGCCCTATCCCCTGAGGCCAAACCTCAAAAAGTACGATCGCCTCGCTATCGGCGACCCCTGCACTATCGACCTTTGTTTTGGCTGGTACTCTTGGTGGGGGCCATGGGCACGGGGGGAGCCCATCGGGTCCATCGGGTCTGGCGATCTACGGATGCCCAACTGCCAGATACGGCTAAGCTCCTCACCTATGAACGGGGTGGCACCATCACCATCAGAGCGGGGGATGGCAGGGTTTTACAGAAACTTGGTCCCGCTACCCGCGACAAGGTCGCCTACGATGACATTCCTCCGGATCTTCTGGAAGCTTTCATTGCGGCTGAGGATCGGCGGTTCTATGAGCATAGTGGTGTAGACTTTCAGGCTATTGTCCGGGCTGGTTTGGCTAATGTGCGCCAGCAGGATGTGGTGGAAGGGGCCAGCACCATCACCCAGCAGGTGGCCCGCATTGTTTTTCTGGATCAAGACCGCAACTTTCAACGCAAGGTTCGGGAAGCCCTGATCGCGTTGAAAATTCAGCAGGACTACGACAAGTCGGTAGTGCTAGAGCGCTATCTGAATTTGGTCTATCTGGGGGCCGGGGCCTACGGGGTAGCTGATGCTGCCTGGATTTACTTTGGTAAAGCCGTAGATGAGTTGACCTTAGCGGAGTCCGCCATGATTGCGGGGATGGCCCCAGCTCCTAGTGTTTACTCTCCCCTTGTGGATCCGGTTGCTGCCCTGCGCCAGCGTAATTTGGTCATTGGTCGGATGCTAGAGACGGGGGTCATTACCCAGGCGGAAGCGGATACCGCCCGTGCCGCTGAATTGCTGACCACCCCCAAGGAACCGAGGTATCTCTACAGCGAGTTTCCCTATTTCACCATCTACATTCAGAGACAACTGGCGGAACTCCTGCCCCCGGAGGTGATTGAAGCCGGGGGACTGGAAGTTGAAACCACGCTGAATATAGACTGGCAACGCAAGGCCCAGAGCACCATTGAGGAAACTGTCGAGGTCCAAGGGCAACGGCAGCGCTTTGGCCAGGGTTCTCTGGTGGCGGTGGATCCCCGCAATGGCGAGATTAAGGCCATGGTGGGGGGCACTGATTTTAATGAGAGTCAGTTCAACCGAGCCACCCAGGCCCAGCGGCAGCCCGGATCTACCTTCAAAACGTTTGTTTATACCACTGCGATCGCGGCAGGGTTTGACCCCTCCAAGAGCTATGCCGACGCTAAGTTTGTGGTGGATGGCTATGAGCCCAAAAACTATGGCGGTAGCTATAGCGGCAATGTCTCCATTCAGCGGGCGCTAACTTCCTCTATTAACATCGTGGCGGTGAAGGTCTTAATTGACGTGGGCTTCGACCCCGTAATCGAGATGGCTCAGCGGATGGGTATTGAGTCCCCCCTCAATGCCACCTACTCCATGGCCCTGGGAGCCTCCGAGGTCAATCTGCTGGAAATTACCAGCGCCTATGGCACCTTGGCCACGGCGGGTAAGCATGTCCAAGCCCATGGAATTCGGCGGATTGTAGACAGTGCTGGGAATGTCCTCTATAGCGTCGATGCGACGCCCCAACAGGCGGTGGATGCCGACACCGCCGCGATTATGACCTGGATGCTCCGAGGGGTGGTGGAAGGGGGCACCGGTGCAAGAGCTGCCATTGGCCGCCCAGTGGCGGGTAAGACGGGCACCTCTGAACGCAACCGCGATCTGTGGTTCATCGGCTACATCCCCCAATTGGTGGTGGGGGTTTGGCTAGGCAATGATGACAGTAGTCCCACCTATGGTGCCAGCAGCACCGCTGCTTACACTTGGAGACAGTTTGTTTCCCAACTGTTGGACGAGATTCCCGTTGAAGAATTCCCGCCCCTGCCCCAACTGGCGGGACGGCGGGGCAGCATTGAGGCGGAGCCCGTGAAGCCTGGTCGGGTGACAGCTAGTCCCAACAGTGACGAGAGTAGGGACGATCGCCCGGAGGGTGAATCCTCTGGGGTAGCCGAACAGGAGCCGACGCCTGCGAGTTCTGAGGAATCCGCCACACCTGCTGCCCCCAGCAGCGGCGGGGGCAGCGGTAGCCGTCCGGCCCCGAGTGGGGGATCCAGTGGCGGGGGGAGCTCTCCTCCGGCTCCGGCCCCCGCTCCGGCCCCGGCTCCGGCCCCGGCTCCGTCTCCAGAACCTGCCCCGGCTCCGGCCCCCGCTCCGGCCCCAGAACCTGCCCCAGCCCCGGCCCCAGCTCCGGCTCCCCCACCCACCCCTGCGCCCAGTGGCGGCAGCGGGGACTCGGCAGGGGAGTAGCCCCATCTCTTCTCTACAGAATACCCAGACGCACTAGCAAGGAAAATATGACGATGTCCCTAATCTGGATGACCGAGCTGGCTACCGCTGAGGCGGCCAGCTTTCCCTACTTCACCGCTGTCTATGTGGTGGGATTTGTTGCAGCAGTGGCCATTGGCTCTCTGGCTTGGTACAACTCCAAACGACCCGCAGGTTGGGAAGACAAAGATCGCCCAGATTTTATTCCCAAGGTCGATTCACCAAAGGATGAGACGGAGACAGGCACCTAATCGCAGGTTTATGCCGCGATCGCTAAAGCGGCCCAGGTTTCCATCTTGAGATGGAAGAAGCGATCGTCTTCGGGAGCGATCGTCGGTTTGCTCTCAGTTTGAGCATTCTCGCGCCCCGCGCTATCCAGATCTGCTAAAAGGGCTTGGGCGACGGCAAGGGGTTGGGACAAGGTGATCAGACGGTCTCCCTGCAATACGATGCCCTGCTGCCGCAGGGTATCCCAGGTGTGGTGAAAGGGGGTCATACTCAGGACTGCAAAGACTTCCAGGGTGCCCGCTGGATGCTTGAAAAGCCATCCCCCATCGCTCTCTGGAAAAACACGTTGATCATCGGGACCGATTTTGGCCGCTGTGACCAGGGTTTCTAAGGGTTCATCGGGTAGGGGCGGCTCGACCAAGGTGGGGCAGTAGAGAGAAAAACGCCCATGGCGATCAAAGGTGGCTAATAGGGCATAGACGGGACGACGGCTAAAGTTATGGAGCCGGAACCGCAGTCGTTGGACTGTCTCTGGCTCTGGGATATTGGCAATACCCGCTAGGGCAGCGGAGGGTTTACTCTGCCGCCGTTCCGACAGGCAGGCTGTGGCCGCTTGGGCCAGAATTTGCCGAGGTTTACCGACGGCTTCTAGGGTGAACTGGATGGGCAGGTTGGAGGATACCGGATTGTGGGTTAGACGCAGTAGTTTTGCCGCCAACAGACTTTGTAACTGATGGTTCAAACGCCCTACAGCAGTTTTGACCGCCTCTTCCTGGTCTGTGGTGGTGCCTGGAATCAGGGTGCGATCGGGGGCAAACAACCCATAACCGTTTTGGCTGATCTCCCCGGCTGCTGGAGCCGATTTCATGGGGGTAACGTTTTGGTCTGTGGGAACTGCTGCGGTCAGGGTGGGTGCGGTCTGGAGCTGAACTCGGCCAAAGAGACAATCGGCCATTTGCTCTCCCGCGATCGCAGTTGCCACATAGGGAATGCTCGCCAAGGCGCTGGTGGCATCTACCCGTTCAATTCGCGCCAAGTCTCCATCCAGGGCCACCGTCAGAGAGAGATTACGGGGCAAGAGCCGCACCGCCTCCACGACCCCCATACCCATGGCGGGGGCGGGGGGCGTCACGATCTGCACGGTCGCCGTGAGCCCTTGACGCGACTGTACCACCACGGTTTCAGGGGAAGTAGGGAGGGTGGATTGGGGGGTAACAGGGCGTAAGCGGGTGCCTGCTTCGCAGTGGGCCAGAATTGCAGGCTCTAGCCCCCCCAGCCAAACTGTAGCCGTCTTGCCCTCCTTCCCCAGGGACTGAATGGCTCCCACAACTGGAGTCATGCGATCGCTGCCCCCACCATAGAAACCCAGAGATACATTAGGACTTGCCCCTCCCTCTATCTGGGCTGTGGTCCCGGTTTTAAGCCAGCGGGTCATGGCTTGGCGGATACCTTGCCACACCTCCTGGGGGAAACGCCCCGATCGCGACACCCACAGTTGCTGGGTCAGGGCGTAGGTCAACAACCCAGCGCTAAAGCCGGACCAATCACTCTCTAGTGCCACCCGGTCTGGCCCACTCGCCCGTAACACCAAACCGGGCCAAGAAGGATGGGCCAAGACCTCTGGCTTCATGTCCGCCTCTGGCTGTCTCTGGGGCAACTCTCCAGTGGGGACCACAGGGCGCGATCGCACCCGCAAATTACCCTGGAGCCATCCCAGGGGCTCCGCTCGACTGGCATCAATTACCGTTGTAATTTGGGCACTGGAAATTTGATGCAGGCGGGCCGCCAGCCCCGCTTCAAACAAATCCTGAATCTCCGGACGATTGGCCTGGGGCAAATGACTGTCCACCGCCACCAGCGTGGGGATCGCCTGCTGGGGGCGATCGCTGAGGTAGACTTGGCCCCCCAACCCACTGAAGTGGAACACCACCAGATCCCCTGGCTGAGCCTGGGCCACCAGATGGTCCTCCAGCGCCTGCAAAATACCCTGGCGTGTAGCCTGACCGTCCACCAGAGTCACCACATCCTCCGGCAAAAATCCAAACCGCTGGATCAACAGCGATCGCTGGAGCATCACATCCGTAGTGCACCCCCGCAGAGGAGCCCCCCGTCCGGCTCCGCCATCCCCCTGCCACACCGTCTCAGGGTAGTTATCAATGCCAACTAAGAGCGCCAAACGACGCCCAGCCGACTGAGCCAAGGCCCGTTGATAGGCCCCCGCCCAGCCGGTCAAACTGCTATCGGCTAATCCCAGTGCGGCTAGGACCAGCCCTAGCCGTTGCCCAAATGCTCGTCGTCCCAGCGCCACAATGCTGCTGTTTCACTCCTAGCGGTCGTTTCAACTATCAGGCCCAGAGCAGACGACCGTGCCATGGAGATTGGGGGTAGTACCAAACCAAGCCCCATGAAGAGGAATCTAGACGCCCTGGGGAGCCCGCATTGCCCGAGCCAGTTCCGTGGCCACCTCAGGTCGAGAAAACTCTGGTGGGGGCAATTCTCCCCGGCGCAGCATCTCCCGAACCTTGGTCCCAGAAAGGTGTACCCGCTCCTCTGGGGTACTGGGGCTGGTTTTGGTTGTTGCCATTGTCCCCGTGCGCTTGCAATAAAAAGCATGCTCAAACTTGAGGGGAGTAATGCCCAACTCACCGGGCTCAAACTCGTCAAAAATGTATTGGGCGTCGTAGGTTCCGTAGTAGTCCCCTACCCCGGCATGGTCGCGGCCCACAATAAAGTGGGTACAGCCGTAGTTCTTGCGAACGATAGCATGAAAAATGGCCTCTCTAGGACCAGCGTACCGCATGGCTGAGGGATTAATGGCCAGAATTACCCGATCTTGAGGGAAGTAGCGATCCACCATGATTTCGTAACACCGCATCCGCACATCAGCGGGAATGTCATCGGATTTGGTGGCCCCCACAAGGGGATGGAGAAAGAGGCCATCCACGATTTCCAAGGCGCACTTTTGGATGTACTCGTGGGCGCGGTGAATGGGATTGCGGGTTTGAAAACCCACCACAGTTGTCCATCCTTTGGCCGCAAATTGTGCCCGCGAAACCGCCGGATCAATCTGGTAGGTAGGAAATAGGGGATGGGGATCTCGCTGGAGTAGCCACACAGGGCCAGCTAAGTTGATCGGTCCCTGGTCGTACACCACCTTGACTCCAGGGTGCTTCTCCTCATCCGTGCGGTAGACGTGGGTGGCTTCCTTGACCTTGTCGTAGGTGTACTTTTGGGTCAGCTCTAAGACTCCCACAAAGCGGCCACTACTATCATCTAGGCGCACCAGGGTGCCTTCCTCTAGGGGGGCGGCAATGGCCTCATCCACAGACAGGGTGACGGGCACCGACCAGGGCAAACCGTTGGCAAGACGCATATCCGTCACGACGGTCTCGTAGTCCGCTTGGGCCATAAATCCGGTCAGGGGGCTAAAGCCACCGATGGCGATCATCACCAAGTCAGAAAAGGCACGATCGTCTAAGGGCACTACGGGCAAGTGATCTGCCTTGGCAAGAAACTCTTGACGCTGCTCTGGGGACACGATGCGATTGATCAGGGTGCCGCCGTGGGGGGCATTGTCACCAATGGAATGACTCAAGATATCGTCCTCTGTGTCTACTGCTTATTGACTACTTTTAATCCACTGAAATCTATTGAACACCAATGAGTTATCCGTGGGGGAGATTTAATACTCACTGGAGGGGGTGGGGGAGTGATGGGGTGGGGGAGTGATGGAGTGATGGGGTGGGGGTTGTAGGGTGCATAGCGCTAAGGCGTGGCTTCGCCCACGCGAAGCAATGCACCGTCTTCGTTGCCGGGTGACCCCTGATGGGGTGTGTTGGCGAAGCCTGCCCAAAGGGCTTGGGTAATGGGGTGTTGGGGTGGATGGGTAGGGGCGCGGTTTCCGCGCCCAATGCAGAGGGTGACAGGTGTGAACGGTAGGGGCGGGTTTGGTTCGCATTTGGCGGACTGTTCAGAACTGTTTCTGGTGCCCTGGCTCTGCATCCCCTGTGTTCTGTAGGGGCAATCCCTTGTGGTTGCCCGGTGAGCGGGTGACCGATATTGGGCGGGTAGTGGGGTGTTATTTAGATGGATCTTGGCTCTTCCCGCAGGGTGGGCCTACGGAGATGACTGTTGAGGTGGAAGCTTCTAAACCGAGGCAAAAAACTCCTTGGACTTCACCGGGTCGGGGTTCATGGTCTTTTCCCCTGGTTGCCAGCCCACAGGGCACACCTCATCGGGGTAAGCCTGGACATGTTGGATCGCCTGCAACACCCGCAGCGTCTCATCCACACTGCGTCCGAAGGAAAGATTGTTGATGGTGGCATGTTGAACCACCCCTTCCTTATCGATGATGAAAAGGCCGCGCAGGGCAACACCTGCATCGGGATCCAAAACGTTATAGGCGGTACTGATTTCCTTCTTGATATCAGACACGAGGGGATAGTTCAGATCACCAACTCCTCCGAGTGTCCGTTCTGTCTGAATCCAAGCCAGGTGGGAAAATTCACTGTCTACTGAGATACCTAAGACCTCGGCATTGAGGTCTTTGAACTCACTGTAGCGATCGCTGAAGGCGGCGATTTCTGTGGGACAGACAAAGGTGAAATCCAGAGGATAGAAAAACAGGACGACGTATTTACTGCGAAAATCGGATAACTTGAGGGTTTTGAACTGTTGATCGACCACTGCCGTCGCGGTGAAGTCGGGAGCGGCTTGGCCCACTCGCAAACAGCCTTCTGCCGGACTGGTCATAATACACATTCTCCTAAAACCGTATTGATGCAACGCAACCGAATGGACTGACCAGAAGACACCCTGCATGACGGAGCTTGAGTCGTAGTCCTGGATGCCCTTAGGTCCACCACCGCTACAGGTCTTTTTGACTATATCACCACAGCCATTCTGCCTGTTTTTCGGGCTCTCCCTGCCCCTAGAACAAGGGATTGGGGGGTTCCAATCGTTGCCAAATCGTCGCTAGGATGGAGGGCAAGATGGCAGTTGTCGTTCACGATAGCAGTCGCTAGTCCGGGGGGCACTGAGCATCAGAAAGGTGCTCGGTATCTGGAGCAAATTAGCCCAAGCGATTATTCACAAGGGAACTTAACTCTTGAACAACCCCGCTCTAGGGTCAATTAGGGGCCAAGGGAATTCCCTGTGCACCGATCGGGTTCAGGGGGGACGCCCACAACGGCAGGGACCATCGGTCGGTGGGTATGTCGGTAGGTATGTCGGTGGGTATAGTTGTGTCTTGCTGGGGGTGATCACCCTACTGGGGGTGGGGGGCTGTGACCAGGGGGCTACCTCCCTACAGGGGATGGAATTCCCTCAACTGGCAACCCTGGGGCAGCCTGCTTTCTTGCAGAATCCTGCCGCTGCCGCCGCCTATCGTCAGCGAGGACTCCAACTCCGGCAAGGAGGGGAGATGACGGATGCGATCGCAACTCTGAAAACAGCCGTGGCCCTGGATCCCAATCACATCCCTGGGCAAGTGCTTCTGGGCTGGACCCAACACCTAGCGGGTCAGCGACCTCAGGCCATTGCCACCCTGCAACGGGCTCTGACCCAACAGCCAGAGGATATTCCCGCCCTCAATGCTCTGGGCATCGTGTACTTGGTGGAAGGGGATTTGGCTGCCGCGATCGCAACCCACACCCAGGCGAAGACCCTGAAGCCAGACAATGAAATTGCCCATTACAACCTGAGTCTGGCCTATCAGCGCTGGCCAGACCTGCCCCAGGCCATTGCCCATGCTCAGCAAGCCACGGAACTAGAACCCTATAACCCCCATCCCTGGGTAGCGCTAGCCCTGGCCCATTGGAGTGCAGGTGATAGGGCTGCGGCCCAAACCGCCTACGGTACAGCCCTGGCCCTAGATGGGCGCTACCGAGATCGCGCCCACCTAGACCACCTCAGCCGCGCCGGGTTTAGTCCCGAACAAATCACCACCGTAACGGCCCTGTGGCAAGCCCGATAGGAGCATGCCATCCACCACAATTTCCCCGTAATCTCAAAGAAAACCTGAGGGTGTCTAGGAGAGACAAATAAAGTTGACTACTCTAAACACAGCTTGTGGCCCTAGGGCGCTGGAATTGGGCAAGGTAATTACCCCAATGGAGCTAACATCCAATTGGGCAATCCCATTGGACTAGCCGATTCCCCCGCAGCGTATCCAGGCGTGAGCGATCCTTCCCCGTCCTCAACCCCCTAAACAGACCTATGGCACAGAGTTTTGGTGTAATTGGCCTCGCCGTGATGGGCGAGAACCTCGCCCTCAACGTCGAGCGCAATGGTTTCCCCGTCGCCGTGTACAACCGCTCCCGCGACAAAACTGATCTCTTCATGGCGAAACGCGCCCAGGGCAAAAATGTCCAGGCCACCTATTCCCTCGAAGAATTTGTCACCGCTCTGGAGCGGCCCCGGCGCATCCTGGTGATGGTCAAAGCCGGTGGCCCCGTAGATGCGGTGATTAACCAGCTCAAGCCCCTCCTCGATGAAGGAGACATGATCATCGATGGCGGCAACTCTCTATACAACGATACGGAACGCCGGGTGGAGGAACTAGAGTCCACGGGCCTCCGATTTATCGGCATGGGGGTCAGCGGCGGTGAGGAAGGAGCCTTGAATGGTCCCAGCCTCATGCCCGGTGGTACCCGCGCCGCCTACGATTCCATCGCCCCCATTGTGCAGAAGATTGCCGCCCAAGTGGATGATGGTCCCTGCGTCACCTACATTGGTCCCGGTGGCTCTGGTCACTACGTCAAGATGGTCCACAACGGCATCGAGTACGGCGACATGCAGCTCATTGCCGAAGCCTATGACCTGATGAAGAACGTCCTAGGTCTGGGGCATGAACAGCTCCATGATGTCTTTGCCGAATGGAACCTGACGGACGAGCTGAACTCCTTTTTGATTGAAATCACCACGGACATCTTCACCAATCTGGATGAAGAGACCGGGACGCCCTTGGTGGAATTAATCCTAGACGCGGCGGGACAAAAGGGCACCGGGCGCTGGACCGTCATGAGCGCCCTGGAAATGGGGGTGGCGATCCCCACCATTACCGCTGCGGTAAACGCCCGCATCATGTCCTCCATTAAGGCCGAACGGGTCGCCGCCGCCAAGGAACTCAACGGCCCCCCTGATCGCTTTGAGGGGGATGTGAAAGCCACCATCAACAAGATTCGCGACGCCCTGTACTGCTCCAAAATCTGTTCCTATGCCCAGGGTATGGCGCTGATCGACAAGGCGTCCCAAACCTATAACTACGGGGTAGATCTGGGGGAAACTGCCCGCATCTGGAAGGGGGGCTGCATCATTCGTGCCCGCTTTTTGAACAAGATCAAACAGGCTTACGATGAGAACAGTAGCCTTGCTAACCTGCTGCTGGCTCCGGAATTCAAGCAGACCATCCTCGATCGCCAATCGGCATGGCGCGAGGTGATTGCCATGGCAGCCCAACTGGGTATTCCCGTCCCGGCCTTTAGCGCATCCCTGGACTACTTCGATAGCTATCGCCGCGATCGCTTGCCCCAGAACCTAACCCAGGCCCAGCGGGATTATTTCGGTGCCCACACCTATGACCGAGTAGACAAGGAGGGTGCATTCCATACGGAATGGACCAAGGCTCCAGCCCATGTCTAGTGGTCTGTCAAACCTAATTTTGTAGGTTGGGTGCAGTGCTAGCGGAACCCAACATGGCCCACCGCTGTTGGGTGACCCTTCGTTTCACCCAATCTACGCAGACTCACAAAGGTAAGGTTGACAGACCACTAGTACTGGGCGGCGTAAATACCCTGGCCGTTCCATCGTGGCACACTCGGCCCCTCACCCTAGCCCTCTCCCACGGGGAGAGGGGACCGGAAAATGAACGAAAGCCCAAGTTTGGGAGAGGGGTTAGGAGAGATACCTTCCAGGCTGTGAGGGAGATTATGGGGTGAGTCACCCCACCCCATAATCTGGGAACTGGTCATAATTTTGTAGCGGTCATATAAACTTGACTCTAACCTTAAAGTTGGCTCCTAAGATGTACCAGGATTGTCGCAGGCTGCGCTATCCTCTAAGGCGCTATCCTTAAACCCATTCCACCATCTTGGGTGGTAAACCTGCCTCGTCCGAGGGCTTTTTAAACTCCAATGGTATGAGCGACACCTCAGCATTTATTGCAGGTTGTGCCACCACTGGCGCTGCGGCGCTAATGTTGTTGTTGGCTCGGATTGGGGTGAGCGAATCCTCTCCGAATGTGGATCTAGCCTCACCGCCTGCGTTAAATGAGGCGGTGATTCCAGTGCCCTCGCCGCCGCCCGGACTAGAGATGAATACCGAGGCCCAGGAAAAGTTGCTGGAAGCGCTGAAACAGCAACAGGCTTTAACCACCACCCTAGAGACCCAACTCAATGAGCAACAGGGCCTAATCCGAGATCTGGAGTCCCAACTTCAGGAGGAGCGCTTGGAAACCCGTGCGATCGCGACTCGCCTGGATGCCTATGAGCGATCGGTTAATAACCTGACCTCCCAACAACAGCAGTTGGCTGGCGTGCAGCAAGATACCGACAAAACCCAGACTTCCCTCCTCTGGGTGGGCGCAGGGTTGGTGATTGTGGTCCTCGTGGGCGGGGCCGTTGTGCTGCTGATTTTAGTAATACTGGTGGCCTTCCAAGCCCGTAGTCGGTCTCAGCGCCCCAGCCAAATCGTCTACGCACCGGATATCCCACCCCCCAGCTATCCCTACTATCAACAGGAATTCTTGCCTACAGCTCCCCGCCCCCGTCGGGTCCAGGCCCAAGACATCTATGATTACGATTAGACTGCTCCGTCTCGCCTCCATTCAGGGTAATCCGTAGCTCTCACTACAAACCGTGGGACGGTGAGCCCGTATTCCAATAAAGCATAGACAAATACAGGCGGTCAGTGATCCGTCTGTCAGGAGGTTGGTGGTGCTGTTCAATGACTATGATCCCGGTGATTTCTATGACGAACTCTTTGTTCGTCAGCAGGAACCTCGCCCTGAGGCTAGGCTGCTAATTGACCGCATTAACGAACTGTCCCTAGAGGATTTGCAGCAGCGGCAACGGGCCGCCCAACATGCCCTCTTCAAGTTGGGCGTGACCTTCAATGTCTATAGCGACGATGAAGGGACTGAGCGCATTTTTCCCTTTGATGTGGTGCCTCGGGTGGTGGCGGCCCAGGAATGGGAATGGCTAGCGCGGGGGCTTCAGCAGCGGATTCAGGCATTGAACTGCTTTATCCACGATGTCTACAACGATCAAAAGATTCTCAAGGATAATGTCATTCCCCGTCATGTGGTGGAATCGGCTCCAGGGTTTCTGAAACCCTGTATGGGGCTCCAGCCACCGGAGGGAATCTGGTGCCACATCACGGGTACCGATCTGGTGCGCGATCGCGATGGCCGTTGGTACGTTTTGGAGGACAACCTGCGCTGCCCCTCTGGCGTTTCCTATGTGCTGGAAAATCGGCGGGTGATGAAGAGTACCTTCCCCCAGCTTTTTTCGGTGCTGGATATTCAGCCCGTGGATGACTACGCCAGCCAGCTCCTGGAAACCCTACTCAACCTGGCTCCCCCTGCCCTCAGCGATCCCCGCGTGGTGGTCCTCACCCCTGGCATTTACAACTCCGCCTATTTTGAGCATTCTTTCCTAGCCCAGCAGATGGGGGCGGAACTGGTGGAGGGACGAGACTTGGTGGTGTCAAACGGTTACTTGCAGATGCGGACCACCAAGGGTCTCCAGCGGGTGGATGTGGTCTATCGGCGCATCGATGATGACTTCATCGATCCCCTCGCCTTTCGCCCCGATTCCCTCCTCGGGGTGCCCGGTCTGATGGAGGTCTACCGTCAGGGTCGAGTTGCGATCGCAAATGCCATGGGTACTGGCGTCGCCGATGACAAGCTCATCTATGCCTACGTGCCCGAGATGGTGCGCTACTACTTAGACGAAGATCAGATCATCCCCAACGTCCCCACCTACTTCTGCGAAGATCCCCAACAGCAAGCCCATGTCCTGGCCAACCTGGACCAATTGGTGGTGAAAGCCACCAACGCCTCCGGAGGCTACGGCATGTTAGTCGGCCCCCAATCCACCCCAGCGGAGCAAGCCGAATTTGCAGAACTGATCCAAGCCAATCCCCGAGGCTACATCGCCCAACCCACCCTCTGCCTCTCCCGCGTCCCCACCCTCATCGGCGACACCTTTGAAGGTTGCCACGTCGATCTGCGGCCCTACATCCTCTTTGGCAAAAAAATCCACGTCAATCCCGGTGGCCTCACCCGTGTCGCCCTCCGCAAAGGGTCTCTCGTGGTCAACTCTTCCCAAGGGGGAGGGAGTAAAGACACTTGGGTTGTTAAAGGTTAGGGGGTGATGGGGTATTGGGGTGATGGGGTATTGGGGTGATGGGGTATTGGGGTGATGGGGTATTGGGGTGATGGGGTATTGGGGTGATGGGGGTAGGGGTGATGGGGGTAGGGGCGCGGAAACCGCGCCCAATGCAGGATGTCGCCCATGGAATTTGTGTTCTGGTGCCCTGGCTCTGCCTGGGTACCTCTGCCGGAGGCTCTGCCTCCCCTGTGTTCCGTAGGGGCAATCCCTGTTCTGTTCTGTTCGCGTATTTGAATTAATCACCATGCTCAGTCGTGTTGCCGATTCCATCTACTGGATTAACCGCTATGTAGAGCGGGCAGAAAATGTGGCCCGCTTTGTGGATGTGAATCTGAATTTGCTGCTGGATTGTCCCCCAGGGGTGACCCAGCAGTGGGAACCCCTAGTGGTCACAACGGGGGATTTAGAGGTATTTCGGGAGCGCTATGGCGAGGCGAGCGCGGAGAACGTGCTCCAATTCTTTACCTTTGATCGCGAATATCCCAATTCCATCCTGTCCTGTCTTCAGCGGGCGCGGGAAAGTGCTCGCTCGGTGCGGGAGATTATTTCTTCAGAGATGTGGGAGCAGGTCAACGACTTTTACCTCAAGGTCATGGAGGCAGCCAAGGCGGGGTCACTGTCTAATATCCACGAATTTTATCCCCAGGTGAAAATGGCCAGTCACCTATTTGCCGGGGTAATGGATGCCACGATGGCCCACAACGAAGGCTGGCACTTTGGGCAACTGGGGCGGCTGTTGGAGCGGGCGGACAAGACAGCGCGAATCTTGGATGTCAAATACTACATTCTGCTGCCCTCGGCCAAGGCGGTGGGGACACCACTGGATGATCTCCAGTGGATTGCTCTGCTCAAGTCCGCCAGCGCCTATGAGATGTATCGCAAAAATCAGTACCGCATTACCCCAACGGGGGTGACGGAGTTCTTACTCTTAAACCGGGAATTTCCCCGGTCTATCCACTTTTGTTTACTGGAGGCGGAGCGATCGCTCCATAGCATTTCCGGGACAGCAGCGGGAACCTGGAGCACCCCCAGCGATCGCGCCCTCGGACGCCTGCGATCGGAGTTGGAGTACGTCACCATTGAGGAAATCTTCCAGGACGGCCTCCATGAATTCCTAGATGGTCTTCAGAGCCGCCTAAACGGAGTGGGGGGCTGTATTTTTGAGGATTTCTTTTCCCTCCAATCGGCCTAGGCGTGGGGCAATTCATCATTGCCAGATCGCTGAAATCCTGGAAGCGTATTCGGAATGCTGGGGTGCCCCTGCGGGTGATTCAGGAGATTAGCGGCCACCGGAGCTTGGCTAGTTTGCAACGGTATCTGGAGGTGAGCCCCGAGCAGAAGAAGGCAGCGATCGCGGCTCTGGGGTATTAATGCTCCCAGGTCTCATGTCCTAACGGAGCGTACGCGAGTAGGTCGCGCCGGATGCGCCAGGGGGGCAAAAACTCATCCATCAGGGCTTTGAAGCGGTCATTGTGATGACGTTCGAGCAGGTGCACGAGTTCGTGAACCATCACGTATTCCAGGCACTCGGGGGGCTTTTTGGCTAGCTCTAGGTTGAGCCAGATGCGGCGCTGCTGACTGTTACAACTGCCCCACTTAGTTTTCATTTTCTTGACGCCCCAGGCGCTAACCTGTTGGCCAATGATCGGCTGCCAGAACACTAGCAAGGGGGGGATACGAGCTTTGAGCTGCTGGCGATACCACTCGATTAAAACCCTAGTTCGGTTTGCGGGGGTGGTGCCAGGATTCACAAACAGTTGGAGGGTACTGTTGTTTTTCACAACCACCTCGTGGCGACCGCGCCGTTCGATCACCTCCAGGCGATAGCGCTGGCCAAACAGGTAGTGGCTCTCGCCGCTGACCATTTCTCGCGCTGACTGGCGGGGCTGAGCCTGAAACGCCGCCTGCTGCTTGCGAATCCAACTGAGACGGGAAATTACGGCGAGGCGAATGTTGTCGTCGGTGAGGTGTTCGGGAGCCGAGACTCGCACTTGGCCATCGGGGGGGTAGACGCCCAGGTGCAGATTTTTGATCGGCTTGCGCATGACCTGCACGGGAATGTCGCGAATCACGATGGCGGTCGTCCCGGCGGCTGGATTAGGAGCTGAATTGGGGGCTGGATCTAAGGTGAGACTATTGGTACTCACGTTGGTTCTTTAGCAATTCCATCACCTGGTCGAGGTTGACATTGTAGCCTGCGGATTCTTCGCGCACGGCGCGGGCCACTTCTCGTTCTTTGAATTTGTTGCCAATCCAGTCAGCTTTCTTGGTGTAGCGTACCGCTGTGTCGATGCGCAGAGCTAAGGCTTCATTTTGGCCCAAGTTGTCGTAGAGCGATCGCTTGGCTGGGGTATCCAGGGATGTGGGATAGCTGTCTAGGTCAGCGTCAGCAGCGGGCTTGACTTGGCCTGCAAGCTGTTTCACCTGCTCTAGGTACTCCTGGTAGCTGATGGCCTGTTGTCGTCGTTGCTGGATCAGAGCGTCCAGCAGCTCGGACATGCGATCGTAGTATTTGGGGTTGACCGGGCTTTCCTCGGTGATCACCCGCCGCAAGTTGTTCTCGATGGTTTCGGCTACGGCATCTTGGTTGTCGCGGATGCCCTTGGGCAGTTGCTCACAGGCAGCGGTAGTGCCTCGCTGGACGATCAGATCGATCAAGCCCATCTCGTCGAGGTCGGAGATGGTCTCGCTGGGGTCGGCGCGAATGTAGCTGTCGAGCAGGCGGCGCATGGCGGGCTCGTACTGCTTCATGTCGATGTAGTCGCCGCTGGCAATTTTGACCTCGTGGCCCATCGTTTCATAATGCTTGACCTCGGCCTGGATGGTGGCGATTTCCTGGGGCGAGTAGCCTGCTGCGGCCATTTCGTTGGCCAGGTTGGCATAGGCGCGTACCAGGGCCGCGACTACCTGGTAGAGGGCGACGCGCTTGGGTTCGTTGGCGGCTAGGGCGGTTTTGTCGGCGGTGTCTTCGGCGCAGAAGTAGTGCAGGTAGTCGAGCCTTTCGCGGGGCAGGCGCACGGGCTCGCAGAGGGCTTTGACCTGTTCGCGCAGGTCTTCGAGGCGATCGCGGCCTTTTTCAATGCGATCGCACAGCAGTCCAGCGACATCCTCGGCGTCATAGTTCTCGAACGCGCCGCTGGTGTAGTCGGTGATCGCCCCCTCTAGGGACTTAAACAGGTCTTTGTAGTCCACGATGTAGCCGTATTCTTTGTCGTCGCCGTCGAGGCGATTGACCCGGCAAATGGCCTGAAACAGGCCGTGATCCTGCATATTTTTGTCGATGTAGAGGTAGGTGGCGCTGGGGGCATCGAAGCCGGTGAGCAGCTTATCCACCACAATCAGCAGGCGCATCTGGCCCGGTTCTTTTTTGAAGCGATCCTTCACCTGCTGTTCAAACTCTGCCACCCGGTGCATGGCCCGGTCTTCGGGTTCATTAAAGTACTCCGCTAACATGCGGCGGTAGATGGCGTACTGGTTCAGCTTCTCGGTTTCGCCTTCGCCGGTTTCTTCGCCTTTGATGTCGGCGGGGCCGGGTTTGTAGCTGGTGACGATCGCACATTTCCCCGCCAGGTCAGTATGGCTGAAGATCTCGTAGATTTTGCAGGCTTGGTAAATGCTGGCGCACACCAGGATGGCGTTACCGCGCCCGTCCATCAGCCGGGGCTTGGTCTCCATATCCATCAAGATGTCGTTAGCGATCATCTCCAGGCGCGACTGGCTAGAGAGCACGTTGCGCATTGTGCCCCAGCGCTTTTTCAGTTGTGACTTGGCCAGTTCTGAAAGGCTGCGGGTTTTGGCCTCAAACCACTGATCGACTTTCTGCTGGGAGGTGAGGTGCTGGTCAATGTCGCGAGCCTCGTAGCGCAGGTCGAGCACCACCCCGTCGCTGACGGCTTCATCAAATTTGTAGGTGTGGATGTAGGTGCCGAACACCTCTAGGCTGGTCTGTTGGTCGGCTTTGAGCAACGGCGTACCAGTAAAGCCGATGAACATGGCCCCCGGCAGCAGGGTGGTCATGGCGGTGTGGAGCTTGCCTGACTGGGTGCGGTGGCACTCGTCTACAAAGACAAACAGGTTGCCCTTGGGGCTAAAGTTGCTGGGCAGGTTGCGCTGTAGGTCTTGAATGAATTCGTCTGTGCTCTGGCTGGAGTCGGCCTCGTCGCGGTTGCCGAATTTGTGGACGAGGGAGCACAGCAGCCAGGGAGTAGGGCTGTTGAGTTTGGCGATCAGGTCGGTGCCGCTGGTGGTGCGGTAGATGGCTTCGTCTACGCCGTGGAAGACGCCTTCAATTTGTTCGTCTAGTTCGGTGCGATCGGTGATGATCAACACGCGGGCATCGGTGGCGTTTTCGCGCAGCCACTTGGCCAGCCACACCATGGTCAAGCTTTTGCCTGAGCCCTGGGTGTGCCAGATAATTCCCCCTTCGCGCTGCGGCACCCGCTGCTGGGCGGCTTTGATACCGAAGTATTGGTTGTGGCGGCAGGTCTTTTTGATGCCTGCATCAAAGACGGTGAAGTCATGGATCAGTTCGAGCAGGCGACCTTTGGCACAGAGGCGCACCAGGGCGGTGTCGAGGGCATTGTCGCTAATCGCGGGGTCGATGGTGGGTAGGTATTTGTGGCTTTTGGGGTCGGTTTTGGGGGTGTAGCGGGGGTTTTCTTCTTTCCAGGTGAGGTAATACTTCTCGGCGGTTTCGATGGTGCCGTAGCGCAGGCCCTGGGTGTCGTTCCCGGCCATGACGAGCTGCTGGGTGGTGAAGAAGGCGCGGTTAAACTCTTTGCGCTGGTTGTCGAGGTTTTGGCGAATGCCTTTGGCGACATCGACGCTGCCCTTTTTCAGTTCAAGAATGCCCAGGGCAATGCCGTTGACGTAGAGCACAAGGTCGGGTCGGCGGTTGTTTTGGCCTTTGAGGGTGACTTCTTCGGCCAGGGCAAAGTCGTTATTTTCGGGCTGCTGCCAGTCGATGAGCGGTACGGTCTGGGTTTGCTCTCCGGCTCCGGCTTTGACTTTGATGCCGTAGCGCAGCAGGCCATAGACGGCTTTGTTGGCGTCGTAGAGGTTTTGGCTATCGCCCAGGGCGGCGGCTTGGTCTAGCTCCCGCAGGGCTTTGGCGATCAGGGTTTCGCTAACGCCCTGGCGGGTGAGCCACGATCGCAGTAGGTCGGCCTCGATGTTGCGGTTGTTGGGGCGGGCCTCCCAGTTGCCTAGGTAGCGGTAGCCTAGGTGGGTTTGAAACAACTGGACGACTCGATTTTGGGTGGCTCGTTCCCGTTGGCCGACGGTGCTCACGGCTGTGCTCCTTGATGGGTGCCCGAGGTTGGGCTGCTTAACCAGTGTTCCCCAGTTATAGCAAGCCGTTTTTGGGCCAATCACTCGTTTGGGAAATGCCTCACGAAAACCAGACATTACCCGAACTCATGCTGCCAGGGGAATTTCGCACCGGATGGCTTCTTCGATCTGGCTGAAGTCACAATCGTAGTCTTCGACCAGGTCTTGCAGTGAGTCTCCAGCTTTGTACCGCTCGGCGATGATGTGGGTGGGGATGCCGGTGCCGTCGATGACCAAGCGACCGAAGGCGATGCGGGGGTCGATGACGACGATGCGGGGGTTGTGGGCTTCGTCGGAGCGGGTGAAAGGGTAGAGCTTGATGGCGAGGCCGGTGTCGTCGGGTTCGATGCGCTCTAGGTGTTGGGTGAGCACGGCTTTGAGCTGGGTTTGGCCCTGGGCAGAGGCGTTGATCAGGGTGCCATAGCGCTCGATGAAGAGGCTAATGCCGTCGGTGCGAAATTCTTCGTGGGCTAGGGGGTGGGAGACCTGGAGCTGGGCTTCGAGGTAGTCGAGGGCGGTGCGGACGTTGTCGAGCTGAATTTTGTGGTGTTTGCGGATGGCGCGTAGAACGTGGATCTCGATCAGGTTGGTGAAGGAGAGCAGGCGGGGCGTTTGTGGGGGAACGGCGATCAGGGGCTCGAAGAAGCGTTTGCCCTGGCTGACGGGGTATGAGCGGCCAACTGTCCACGACCGAATGGTGCCCACGGGAATGCGTAGGTAGCGGGCGGCATCGGGGAGGGTGTAGGTGGAGATGTCTCTCGGGTCGCGACCCTGGTAGAGATCGGTCATGGTGGCCTGGATAGTTCAGGGATGGCTCTCATTATCAACCAGATAGGGGAATCGGAATAACTTATACCAACAGCACTCACCCGGTAAGGATCTGCTGAATCATGCCCTGGTTGATGGCCTGTTTTTTGGCGCAGTGGGTCTCTAGGGGGGCGATCGCCCCCCTTTTCTATCCCTGGGCTGTCCCAAAGGCTTGCACGATCGCCTCATCAATTCTAGGTAGCTCATTGGTAAGGAACTGCTGCCAGAACTGCCGCACGTCGTCTTCAATGTCACTGATAAACATCTCCGGGCGAAGGTCTTCGGAGATGATTCTTTCGACGAGAGCCAGCCATTTCACTTCTGGGCTCGGCTGTTGTGTGGTGAATCCGAGGATGTTGTGGTCTTTGATGGATAGGTAGATTGATTGGCGAATATTGGGATCGCCTGGTCCGAGGCAGAGAATGAGCTTGAGAATGGGGGGCTCGACATGGAACTGAAGTAGCAGAATTCGTTGCGATTTCGTCCAGCCTTGGCAGCTTGTATAAGCAGGAAAGTCATCCCACCTGGGAACGGAAAAGCTGAGGATCTTTCTCGCGGTCCAGCTATCGTCAAAAACGATCTGATCCGGTGAAGCCTCGTTCACCAACTTTTTGACCAGCTTATAGGCTTCGATATCTAGGGCCGGACGATGCTCGTAGATGAGGTCGATCGCTGCCTGATGCTTTAGGTAGATATCGCGGCAGAGCTTGGCGATTTCGGAGTCTTCCATGAGGTGTCGGTTGATGAGGGTGCTGTAGTGCTGCATGAGGGTGCAGACTTCGGGCTGGAGGGTGGCGCGGTGACGATCGCACACCTCCCCAATCAAGTCTGCGACTTTGCGATAGCTGTAAACGCACCAGTGCTCTTGGTCTGCTTCGCCATCGGGAAAGATGCCTTGGGGCGTGAGGAAGACGAAGATTTGGCGGTAGTTGGGGAATTCCTGCTGAACGATTTGGCGGTAGCGCTGGAGCTGGTTAGAGTGCTCACCAGAATCGACCTTGTTCTCAATGGCACAGACGATTTGGCTACCGGGGGAAACCAGCAGGATGTCGATATTTTTCCACTCGCGGCGGACTTCGGTATCGGTGAGATCGGCAATGTCAATGTCGATGGGGCTGACGGTGGCGTTGTTGGCTCCTAGCAAGAGCTGTTTGAGGAAGGCTTTGAGAAAGATATCGCGGAGGTGATGGGGAGCGTTGGGGTTGAGCAGGAAGGAGAGGAAGCGGGAGTGGCGGATCTCCTGCCGCACCATGCCCACGGCTTCAAAGATGTTGAACTGGTTGAGCAGGCTTTCTAGGCGTTCGAGGTCGGCGTTATTGACGACGAGCTGCTCTAGCAGCTTTTGGGGATCAGGGGCGGGCATATTCATCATCAGCTATCGGTATCGGCTTGAGCGATGAGCGTTTGAAGATTGCTGGAAAGCCGTTGGTCTTCTAAGGCATACCAGAGCCAGATGTGGGTATCGAGGAGTAGCTTCACTGAAGAACTTCCCAATCGCTTTCGGGCACTGCCGGGGAAATGATGTCGCCATGAATGACACCTGTGCCCTTCATGAAACCAAAGGCTGGGCGGTGGGGGCGGTTGGCAGGTTCAGCGTGAGACTCACGATTTTGGATGAGTTCGTCTTTTAAGGACTGGAGCAGCAGCTCAATGACAGCAATGCGTTCTTCAATTGAAGCGCCATGCAGTTGATTCAAGATATCTACGTCTAGCATGACCTGTGCCTCGTCGTTAGTCATTGGCTGGCTGAGGCAATTGTAAGGCGCACTCGTCCGGTGAGGCGATCGCTGTCGTTAAACCCCAAAAGTCTAGCGGTTCCATCCCCAATCCCTAGGATGCCGCAATGTATTGATAGGCGCGGGCTTTGGCTAGCCGCAGCAGGTGTTCTAGCATCAGGTACTGATCTAGCTCGGCTTTTTCTTCGGCGGTGAGGGCTGCTGTTTTTTCACGAAAGATCAAATCGGCGACCTGCTCTTTTGCCACCTCAGAGGGCTGGAAGTTAATCAGGCTTTGGGGGGTGGTGCCTGCTGCAATGAATTCAATAATTTCTTCGTATGCCCTGGTCATGGCGGTGGGAGGCATTGGTGCGATCGCACTATTTCGGTGAACCTAGTACTCTGCGGCGGAAATACCCTGGCCGTTCTATCGTGGCACACTCGGCCCCTCACCCTAGCCCTCTCCCAAGGGGAGAGGGGACCGGAAAATGTTGGGCTGACGCGACAATAGTGGACTGATTTACGCCCTGCGGTACTAGCTCAATCTTAAGGGGTGTCCATTGGTGCTGGCCAAGCTCTGATACTTAAGACTGGCTAGGATGTTATACAAAGTATAATTTCTTGGCAACATGGATATTCAGCTTAAAAAGTGGGGCAATAGCCTTGGTCTGCGAATTCCCCATCGGCTGGTGGAGAGCTTTGGGTGGGATGAAAACTCTACGGTCGAAATGCTAGAGGTGGATGGGGCGTTGGTGATCCGTAAGAAAGCGGTGGCAACATCCCTCGATCAGCTGTTGGCGAGTATTCCTGCCGATTTTCGCTATTCCACTGATGTGGATCATTTTATGAACAGCGGGCCACAGGGACAAGAATTGCTATAGCGAAGGAGAGCATGAATGCAGCTTCGCCGAGGTGAGGTGATTCGCGTCAACTTGAACCCGACCCAGAGTAGAGAGCAAGTGGGTATCCAGGACAATCATGCTGATGCTTCTCAGTCTTCGGCAGCGACGGGCTCGTAGGGATCTTCGTAGGAGCATACTGTGCCGCGAAGAGGACGCTGTTCAGCGCTAGATTGGGCGTTGCTAGCACGAAGATCCTGCTTGAGGGACTTCAGAATCATCTCAATGACGGCAATGCGTTCTTCGATTGAGGCCCCGTTCAGTTGATTCAAGATGTCTGTGTCTAACATGACCGGTGCCTTGTCGTTAGTCATGGGCTTGGTAAGGCGCACCCGCCCGGTGAGGAGCTGCTACATCACTTAATCACCTCATCGTATTGGGTGGTGTCGTCATCTTGCTGCTGTTCCATAGCCCCAAATATATCTTCTAAGGAAGTTTCATCAACCCATGCTCGACGCTCTTGGGTATAGTCGGCTGGGGCATCGTCGCCAATGATTAGAGGTTTGCCATCGCGCCAGATAACGGCATAGTGGCCCAGGCGGCGTTTGCGCTCTAGGGTATCGGCGGCAACTTGTCTTAGGGTCTCTAAGATTTTTTGAGTGTCGGGGGGAATGCGGGTCATTGTTCTGCCTCCTGGGTTAGCTGCTGGAATAGTTCAGGATTAAGGATTTCGCGGGTTTCCCCTTGCTGGATGAAGACGGGCTGGGGAGTGTCGCCGTTGTTCATAAAGCATTGGGTACGGTCAACGGCATGGCTGAACTCATGGAGCAGGTTTCGCAGGCTGCGGGGAAAGCGGCGTTCGATGTCTTCTAGGGGGATGTTGTGACCACCGTGGGCAACTCGCTCGGCAACTCGCAGTCTAGACAGTTCTACACTCGGCAGGGCCAGGTAAATGAGTTCTACTCGCCACCCTTCTGATCGTAATCGTCGGATGAGCCTGAGATAGCTGCGACCCGCCAGGGTGGTTTCAAAGGCAAAGTCTTGTCGGGCCTGGATGCGGTTTTCGATTTCTCGAAGAAAGATGCGGCTGGCGGCCAGTAGTTCGGCTTCTGGGGCTAGGGGCGACAGGCCAGCGGCGATCAGGTCAGCGTTGACGAAGTTACGGCAGTTGGCGGCAGTGGGCAAATAGGACAGGGCAAAGGTGGTTTTGCCTGCGCCGTTGGGGCCAGCGATAATCCAGCAGGTGGGGGGAGCAATGAACATACTGGCAGGATTCTAGAGTAGGGATTCAATTAACAATTGACAATTGACAATTGACAATTAATAATTATCAATTGTTAGCTTGCTTTGGTGGATTTGACGATCGCTGTGAGGAGCTTGAGGAGTTCGATACAGTCCTGGTTGATAGACTCGAAGCCTTTAATATCAATATAATCGGCCTGATGCAGCAATTCTAGCCAGTATTGGGTTTCGTTGGCTTCTTTGAGGGCGATCGCTAGTTTGTGAACAAAGTCAGCTCGACTCTCAGCATGTTCTGACTCTCGAACTAAAGCCCCAATCGCGGTGCCGCTGCGTAAAAGCTGTTTGGTTAGCACGTATTCACGTTTCTCTTGATTGAGATGCTGTGACAGTTTCACAATCCGCAACGCAAACGCAAATGATTTTTCCTTTGCAATATTTTTCCGCACCATTATCAATTGTCAATTATTAATTATCAATTCCCTCATCCAACAATCTCACTTTCCCCGTTAACAACTGTTGCATCATGCCTTGTTTGATGGCTTGGGTTTTGGTGCGGCGGGTTTCTAGGGCAGAGATCGCAGCATCCATGTCGGAGAGGACAGTTGCGATCGCACGTTGTTCTTCAAGCGGCGGCAAGCATAGTTGTAATCTTGCTAAATTCTTTGCCTGAATATGAACAACAGCATCTCCTTGGCCCATTCTTGCCTTCTGCCTAACAATCGACTCGTGATTCATGAGATATCCCAAAAACAATGAATCTTGATTTTGAGGGGAAAATATAACTATATCACCCCCTGCATAAGTCATCTTTTCATCGAGAAAGGCCACACATTTACCTATTTCTTCAGACGTTTCACCTGAACCAGTGAATAAGAGATCGCCCTTCTTTAAAGACTGACATTGACTAGCAACTTCTGGCGATATGAACGAATATATTTCTCGAATAAAATCATGATGTCTAGTATAAATTTCTCCGTACCTGATGCAGGGTAATCCATAATCTAAGACTTCATCTTTTCTGATTCCTGCTCCTTTTGAGAAGCTTCCCAGCTCACTAAGCTCAACACGAAGCCATTTTTCACCAAACCCCGGCAGGCGTTTCTTGCCGGTGAGGAGTTGCTGCATGGTGGCGGTTTTGAGGTGGCGTTGCTTGGCGATGAGCTTGTCTAGCGCGGCAATCAGGGCATCTACGTCGGATAGGGTAGTTGCGATCGCGCGTTGTTCTTCAGTAGATGGCATAGGAACCAACATTTGCCGCAACTTAGCGCCGCTGATTTTCGGCATGCTCCCCGTAGAACCTGCGGCAGCGCTTAGGAAAAAGCGTCTACCATTTGCGCTATTTGCATACTTCCAGAACCAGTGGGCAGTCAATCTATTGCTGAATCGCAACCGCATCATCAGGTCTGGATAGACGTATATACTAGGTGGCCCATTGAAAACAGCAGTCGTTCCAACAAGCTCATAGGTATTAGATCTCTGAATCAGAACGTCACCTGGCTGTAAGAATAGTTCTGATCCTTGATGTATGGTTTCATCTAAATGTTTTACAGTCTCATTATTGATAATTAAGTAGCCAGACGAAGTGGCTGTGAGTCGTAAGGTTGGAGTCCCTTTCGCGTCTTCTCCTACTTGACCTGAATAACCATTCTTTGGACCAGAAGTAATCAAGCGAGCTAACTCTACAACATCCCAATCCTCAGGAATCACCCCAACCTCAGTCTGCTTATAGCCCTTGGGTAATTGATAATTAATAGTTGATAATTGATAATTCGACACGTCCACATCTCCCCCTAATTGTTAATTATCAATTGTCAACTATCAATTGCATCTAAAAGTCGTTGCCAATCCTCATCCGTTGGCAACATGCCCTCATACTCCTCCGGCACCTGTGGGTATAGCTGATACGTCGCCACTCCAATCGGGTTTGCCTTCGACTTTAGGCTAAACTCCACCTCCAGCCGATCCTTCTCGGCACAGAGAATAATGCCGATCGCAGGGTTATCATCCGGGGCGCGTTCCTGATCATTCAGCACCTCCAGATAAAAATCCATCTTGCCCGCATACTCCGGACGAAAGCGTCCAGTTTTTAGCTCGATCGCCACCAAACACTTCAAAAAGCGATGATAAAACAGCAAATCGAGAAAATACTCGTTTTCCCCCAGAGTCAGCCGATACTGGCTGCCAATAAAGCAAAACCCATAGCCCAGCTCAATCATAAAATCCTTCAGGCGGGCAATCAGGCTGCGCTCCAGATCCCGCTCGTGGATAGCCTGGGTTAACCCCAAAAACTCCAGGCTATATTGGCTCTTAAGCGTTTCCTCCGCCTGCTCAGCCAGGTATTCTGGCAGCACCGCCGCAAAATTGTGGCTCTTGTCTTGCAGGCTCACCTCGTAGGCTCCTGCCTTGATTTGATTCAGCAGAACATTGCGCGTCCAGCCCAGACGAGCCGTGGCCTCCAGGTAATAGCGTCGGGCCGTCTCATCCTTAATCCGCTGCATAATCAGAATGTTGTGCCCCCAAGGAATTTCTCCAACAAGCTGTTGGAGATTTGGCATTTGCTGATACTCCGTGTAGAACTGGCGAATCAGCCACAGATTCTGGGGAGAAAAACCCCTCATTTCAGGAAACTCAGCTTTCAGGCCAGCCGACAGCCGTTCCACCACTGCCTTGCCCCAGCCCAACGCCGCCTGTCGCTCTACAATCAGTTGTCCCAACGACCAATACAGCCCAATCAAAGACCGATTAACCGCCCGTGCAGCCCCAATCCGGCTTTGCACCACCTGGCTTTTGATCGCCTGCAAAAAGTCCTGATAGGCTCTGTCTGAAGCTGGTTGAATGGTTCCCATAAATTGCCCTGTTTCCCTTCCCTCAATAGCTTCGTCGATTGGTCAGATGCCTTCTGACCAATCGAAACGTGAGGCCACAGCACTACCCCACCCTTATCTCAAAAATGTGCGACGTGTCGCACACATCAACCCCACCGCCCCCTTATTGTTCTATTCAGATCCTAGCCACCTTAATAATTAATAATTGACAATTATCAATTATTAATTCCACTCCGACCCCATCTTTTTCAGGTGCTTCGCCACCCGGCTCGTTAGCTTGCCGTCTTTGCCGTCTCAATCACATAACTTATCGCCTGCGGATTATCCACCCGCTTTGATGCCGATAGCACCTCCAGCCCCACCACATTACCCGCTGCGTCATAGTCGAAGATGATTCCCGACTCATCCTCATCGCTTTCCGCAATAGGCACCTCCTGAAACAGGATGCGCAGCACATCCACCGCTGGGTCGTACACGATTTTCATTCTGTTCTCCAATATTTCTGCACCTTGCTCGTGCGATATACCGTAATCACCACAGGCGGATCGATCTGCTCATCCACCACGACCCGAATTAAATAGACCCTTTCCACTTCCCCCTCCTCAACTGGCATCTGGATAGAGCGAGACTGGTAAATAGTGCGATTCTCTTGACCCGCTACCACTTGCTCTGGGCCGTTCAAGATGCTTTCTACAATCACACGATGGATATCACGCCGATCCATCTCCTGTAGGGCATGGTTCGAGAAGACATAGGAAGTCAATCCCATACCAACCCCATCTTCTTCAGGTGCTCCTCCACCCGGCTCGATAGCCCCTCCACCGTCTGCACCAGTTCCGGCAGCGGCTCCGCGTAGCGCTCCTCCAAATCCTTCACCCGGTTCGCCAACTGCTGCGTCACCCGCTCAATCTCCGCCGCCACGGCCCCCTTCAGCGTGGCCTGCCACTTGTCCTCCACCACCAGGGCTTTAATCTCCGCCTCGCTCAGCTTCGAGTACTGACCAAACACCGCTTTATCCAGCGCTTCGGTAGCGGCCTTCACCGCCTTCTTCATCGCCGCCTCCTGGTCAAACAGCTTTAGCACCTCTGTCAGCACCTCCCGTTCTTCGGCAGCGTTGGGGTCGCGCTTAACCTCTCTTAGCCGGGCGGTGGCGGTGGCCTTGGTCACCTTGCCCGCGTCGGTCTGGGCCTCAGCTAATACCCCCTCCTCGCCGCCGTGCTCCTCCATCAGCGATTCCAGCTCCTGGCTCATGCCATCCAGGTCAGCCTGGAGTTCATCAATGTGGGCCTGCTTGTCGGCAAAGTACCGCGCCACCACCAGCCCCGGCGGTATCAGGTCGGCCCTGTACTTCTGCTTACCGATGATCAGATCCGGCGTTTCCTTCAGCTTTTCGCCCTTGACTACCACCAGCTCCCGCAGGGTCTTGCCCGCCGCCCAGCCATCCTGCACCAGCACATAGACATCGTCTTGCAGAGTCTCCGCCCAGTAGTCCATCAAAATTTGGTAGATGTCGTAGCGGTCTAACAGATCGGCCTCAGTAAAGCGGTGCAGCAAATCCTCCGAGAGCGTCGTGATCAGCGCCTTAGGCTTGTCGCCAATCGCAATCCCCATCAGCGCCTCCCGGTGGGCCTCATACCAGGCCGTGTAGAGCGCCAAACTCCGCTCCGCAAAGGCCGTAAATTCTGGATGACTCTTAATTATCAATTGACAATTATCAATTATTAATTGCGAATACCCCTCTCGCTCCGGCGCAAACAGATCCGCCCTCAGCTTCGGAAACACCCGCCAGTAGGCCCCCAGGGCATCCAGATCCCCATTGGGAATGCCGCCCCTGAGGTGGGCCGCCAAGTCGTGGAGGTCTTCTGGCTCGCTGGCGTCGATGTAGCGGGGGATGTTGAGGTTGTAGTCATTTTTCTCGATCTCCGCCAGGGGCACCAGGCGGCTGTAGCGCCCTAGCTCACTCTGGTGGTTAAACACATCCACAATTTTGTGAATATCCTGGCTGCGCAGGCGGTTCTTGTTGCCGTCTTTCATCAAGCCCCGGCTGGCATCGACCATAAACAGGGCCGATCGCGCTGCCGCCCCCGCCTTATCCAGCACCAAAATGCAGGCCGGAATGCCGGTGCCGTAGAACAGGTTGGCGGGCAGACCGATGATGCCCTTGATGTAGCCCTGGCGCACCAGCGCCCGCCGAATCGTGGCCTCGGCATTACCGCGAAACAGCACCCCATGGGGCAAAATCACCGCCGCCTTGCCCGTACTGTTCAGCGACTTGAGGATGTGCAGCAAAAAGGCATAGTCGCCGTTTTTGTCCGGTGGTGCGCCGTATTCAAACCGCCCGTAGGGGTCTTCGGCCACATTCACCCCATTGCTCCACGACTTGTAGGAAAAGGGCGGATTTGCCACCGCAAAGTCAAAGGTCTTGAGGCTGCCGTCGTCGTTTTTCCAGTAGGGGTCTGAGAGGGTGTTGCCCCGCCAGATCTCGTGGCTGGGGTAGTTGTGCATAAACATATTCATCCGCGCCAAGGCCCAGGTGGAGTTATCCATCTCTTGGCCGTAGATGGTGAGGCCACGCGGGGCCACGTCCGCCACCTTCAGCAGCAGCGACCCTGAGCCGCAGGTGGGGTCATAGACGGTTTCATCCTGGCGGGTCTCGGCGGTGATGCCCACCACCTGGGCCAAAATCCGCGACACCTCGGCGGGGGTGTAGAACTGGCCCTTGCTCTTGCCCGACTCGGTGGCAAAGTGGCGCATCAGGTACTCGTAGGCATCGCCCAGCAAATCATCGCCCTCGGCCCGGTTGGCGCTCAGATCTAGCCCCGCAAAAATGCCCACCAGGTTCGAGAGGCGATCCACCATCTCTTTGCCCCGACCCAGCTTGTCTTCGTTGTTGAAGTCGGCCACGTCGATCACGCCCTTGAGGTCGTTCTCTTCCGCCAGGGCGCTGATGATTTTGTTAATGCGATCGCCGATCTCTTTATTGCCCTTCAGCGCCACCATGTCCTGAAACGAGCCGCCCTCGGGCACCACAATGTCGGCGTAGGGGTCGCCGCCATATTTGTCGGAGACGTACTTCATGAACAGCAGGGTCAGCACATAGTCTTTGTACTGGCTGGCATCCATGCCGCCGCGCAGTTCGTCGCAACTGGCCCACAGGGAGCTATAGAGAGCAGTTTTTTTAACGGCCATTCAGAGTCTTACGATGGGATAGGGCGAAGTCGAGTGAGGAAAAGCGGTGGAGAATGGGTTGCAGGTGAACGAAGCTGTAACCGCCCCATAACCCAGAATCTGGCTTGGATTGTCCACAGCCCCTAGTATCCCCTAGGGAAAGGGTATAAGAGACGATGGCAGCACAGCACCAGCCGATTTGGACGTTACCTGTTGAGGCGGTCTATGAATCGCTGACCACTACGCCCCAAGGTCTCTCTAGCCTAGAGGCGGCTCAGCGCCTAGCGCAATTTGGGGCCAATGAGCTGCCTACGCCGATCCGCCGCCCCCTGTGGCTAAAGTTTACCGATCAGCTCACTCACTTTATGGCGCTGCTGCTGTGGGTGGCGGGCAGCTTGGCCTTTGTGGCCCGCACTCCGGCCCTAGGCTGGGCCGTCTGGGCGGTGATTTTAATCAACGCCATCTTTAGCTTTTGGCAAGAGTTTCAGGCTGAGCGGGCACTGGCGGCGCTGAAGCAAGTACTGCCCATGCAGGTCAAGGGCTACCGCGATCGCACCCTCCAGCAACTGCCAGCGCGGGAGCTGGTGCGGGGCGACGTAATAGAGCTGGAGGAGGGCGATCGCATTTCTGCCGATGCCCGCCTCGTATCGGCGGAAAACTTTTCCGCCGATGTCTCGGTGCTCACCGGCGAATCGCTGCCCGTGGCCCGCAATGCGCATCCCGTGCGGCTGCGGCAGGCGGTGGCGATGCGGGCGGGCAAACCCTTGCCTCGCCCTGGCGAGCACCCCCTGCAAGAGGCGGTTAACCCAGCCGAAATTGCCAACCTGGTACTGGCGGGGGGTACCGTGGCGGCGGGTCGGGCGGTGGCCGTGGTCTATGCCACCGGAGCCCAGACCGAATTTGGCCAGGTGGCCCACCTCACCGCCGTGGTCAAACGAGAGCCCAGCACCCTCGAAATTCAGGTGGCGCGGATCGTGCGGATCATCACCGCGATCGCCATCACCATGGGCATTCTCGTGTTTTTGCTCAGCTACCTGCTGATCGGCATGGAGGTGACGGAGAGTTTCATTTTTGCGATCGGCATTATTGTCGCCAACGTGCCCGAGGGGCTGCTGCCCACAGTCACCCTGGCCCTGGCCCTGGGGGTGCAGCGCATGGCCAAGCAAAACGCCCTGGTACGGCGGCTGTCTGCGGTCGAAACCCTGAGCGCTACCTCGGTGATCTGCACCGACAAAACCGGCACCCTGACCAAAAACGAAATGACGGTGCGCTACCTCTGGGTGCCCTGGCAACCCGAGTCCGCCAGGGCCGAAGGCCATCCTCCGGTCGGCACCCCGGAGATTTCGTCCCCCCTGATCGAGGTGACGGGGGTGGGCTACGACCCCACCGCTGGCACCGTGCGCCTGCCTGCCAATCTCACCGCCGCATGGCAGGTGCGTCTGCTGCTTATTGGTGCCTGCCTATGCTCCAATGCCCGACTGGTGCACCCTTCCCCTAGCCGCTGGCAAGAGATTGGCGACCCCACCGAAGCGGCCTTGCTGGTGGCCGCCGCCAAGGGCGAACTCGACTTGGCCGCGCTGCAACACCAGTTTCCCCGCCTGCGAGAAGTGCCCTTCGACTCTCGTCGCCGCATGATGACCGTGGTGCTCGACTGGCGATCTGCCGACCTGTGGACCGATGCCCTGCCCCAGGTGGCGATCACCAAGGGTGCCCCCCTGGAGGTGCTGCGCCACTGCCAGTGGATTTTGCACGACGGTAGGGTGCAGGCTTTGACCAAGACCGAGGGAGATACTGTGATTGCCGCCAATGATGGGCTGGCCAGCCAAGGCTTTCGGGTGCTGGGGCTGGCGGCCCGACGGGGCGATCAGGCATTTTTGACCCTGCCTACCCAAGATCTAGAGCAAGAGCTGATTTTCATCGGGCTGGTGGCCATGTTTGACCCGCCCCGAGATGGCATCGCTGAGGCGATCGCCCAGTGCCATAGCGCTGGCATCAAAGTCACCATGGTAACCGGGGACTATGGGCTCACCGCCGAGGCGATCGCCCGCAAAATTGGACTGGTGGGCAACGGCACCAGTAACTCCCACGATCGGGTGCGGGTGGTGACGGGCGACGGCATGGGACACCTGTCTGATGCCCAACTGCGCCAGGTGTTGACCTATCGCTCATCGCTGGTGTTTGCCCGCATGTCACCTGAGCACAAGTTGCGCCTAGTGCAGACCTACAAAGCCATGGGCGAAATCGTCGCCGTGACGGGGGATGGCGTCAACGATGCCCCGGCCCTGCGTGCCGCCCACGTGGGCATTGCCATGGGCCAAAACGGCACCGATGTGGCCCGAGAAGCCGCCGATATTGTGCTCACTGACGACAACTTTGCCACTATTGTCAGTGCCATTGAGCAGGGGCGCGCCATCTATCAAAATATCCGCAAGTTCATGACCTATATTCTGGCCTCTAACACCCCAGAGATCACGCCCTTTTTGGCCATGGCGGTGTTCAAAATTCCGCCAGCGCTGACCATTTTGCAAATTCTGGCGGTGGACTTGGGCACCGACATGGTGCCCGCCCTGGCCCTAGGGGCAGAACCACCAGAAACCGGCCTGATGAGCCGCCCCCCCCGCCCTAAAAATGCTTTTCTGCTGGACCGATCCCTGCTGTTGAGGGCCTACGGGTTCCTCGGGGTCATAGAAGCCGTGCTGTCAATGCTGGGGTTTGCCGTGGTTTGGTGGAGCCATGGCTATGGTCTAGCTGACTTGCAAGCGGTGACACCCATGATTTTGGCCCGTACTGCTGACCCTGCGGTAACGGCGATCTATGGGCAGGCCACGACGATGGCCCTGGCGGCGATCGCCGCCTGCCAAATTGGTAACCTGTTTGCCTGCCGATCTGAATGGGTTTCGGCCTTTCGCCTCCAATGGTTTAATAACCGCCTGCTGTGGATTGGCATCGGGGTCGAAGGCATCACGCTCCTGGTTTTGATCTACGTCCCGTTGTTGAGGGATGTGTTTACCACCGCCCCCCTCACTCGCTGGCAGGGGTTGCTGTTGCTCACTTGCCCCCCGCTCGTGCTGGGGGCTGAAGAGCTGCGAAAAGCGGTGTTTCGCACGCCCAGAAACGGTTCGACTAGGCGATCGCAACCTGACGCTTTTACAACAAGCCCCGGTAGCGAATGAAAATCAAAATTGCGGCCCAGGAGCCTAGGGCTACCTTCACTGCCACCAATAGATTGAGCACGGGAATCCAACCGCCACTGACTAAGGTGCCGAGAGTCCCCAAGGGCAACGCCACCCCCAACAAGCTCAACCCGGCCACGGCCAGAAAGATCAATACCGATACCTTTTCAATCGCCGCCGCTCGCCACCGTTGATACCGAGCCTCCATCAAGGTTGAAGAGGACGTAATGGCCACCAGACCAATGGCTGTCCCCCCGGCCACCCCCGCCGCAAAGCCGCCGCCGGGACTCAGATGCCCCCGAATCGCCAGCTCAATACTGATCAGGGCTGCAATCGTAGCCCCTAACCGGGCCAGCACAATCGAGGGGTGATCCGTGAACTGGTAGATCACCGTTGAGGGTTGCTCATCCGCCAACAGAAACCGCACCCCCATGATCGCCAGGGTAAATACCACCACCTCAAAAATAGTGTCGTAGAGGCGATTGCGAAAGATAATCCCCGAAACCGCATTGGGGACCCCCGTGTCCTGTAGTACCCGCTCTACCACGGACAACTCGGCGGCTTCCCAGACGATACCGGGCAAAATCACCATCTTTAAATAGAAAGCAATTCCGGCTGCGACATAAATCCATTTCATTGACGGATTCATGGGGATGTTACCTCCATTGAGGGTGTTATTGCTGTAGCCCCCGCCGGATCAATCCAATCAAGTTGGGCCAATTCCGACGGCAGTGCCCCCAGGAGGTGATAAACGCGGCGACCCCGGACTTTCAAGACATAGGTGCTGTTGGCTTCTAGGGCGACTTCCCGGCAGAGCACATGGATATCTTTGGCCTGAAGGGCCGCTGCCAGCGCTTCTGAGGTGGGGTAGGGCACCAGTTCTAACCGCATGTGGAAGGGCCGAATCACATCCCTAATTCGGTTTAAGAGCTGGGACCACTGGGGGGAGGGCACCTCGGCTACTGGGGCTAAAATACCCAACCGCAGACTTAGGGAAGACCGCACTGCGATCGCATAGAGGGTAATGGACAGCATCGTGCCCACTAAGGCTTCCGTCAGAGCCACATCCGCCGCCCCCATCAGGGCATACACCAGGGCCGCCACCGCTCCCAGAATGCCCCGAATCACCAAAGCGTGGTAAGGATTGACTTGAGTCACAACCATCCCCGCTGTCAAAGGCAACAGCAGGGCAATGACTATCCCGTAACCGTCCATATTCGCCTCCGAGATCACCAGTCCCAAGGGGGAAGCTGCCATCATGGCCGTTACCATTGCCATGGGTGATCCTCCGGGGTAGCCTGTCCCAACCGCTGAGCCGGTTGATCAGGGTCATGGGTTGTGTTTTCGCTAGAGCAGTAGGCGAGCACATAGCCCAGCACCGTATTCCAAATCCCTAAAGAAATCAGGGCCAGTACCAGCAGCGGCCATTCCTGGGGAATTTTGAGCAACAGCCCCAATACAATGGCCATCGAGCCTAGGGTGTCCGACACCGATAAACTATGGAGTTTGTACAACACAGAGCGATGGCCCAATAGGGGCAGCGTGCCCCAGAACCAAAACACTACCCCTAGGAGCATCAGGGCATAGCTAAAACCATTCAACCAAGTTGGCGAATTAGACAGCATAGACGTAGGTAAGCAAGTCAGTAAAAAAGAAAGAAATTTCTAAAGTTGATTCAAGCGCTTCAAGACATGGGCTAAAAGCATCAGGGCAGCATTGCCAATGCTCAAAATCAGGACTCCCACTACCCCAATCATCCAGTCATTTTCCAAAACTGAAATCACGAGAATCATAATTGATGTTTTCGTGGCGATACTGGCAAAGGCCAACATCTTCTGCCAGATGTCTTCATCTTGCCAAGCCTCGTAGATGGGAATCATTAGGGCGACAATCAAGGCCCAGATAATGCCGTTCAACATCATGGAGTGATCTAAATTACCCATCATTACTCCCTTGAGAATATAGTCCGTCGCCGCCGGATATGGTGAACTTCATACCAGCCATTCTCGTGGTATTTGATCACAATAGTCTTGGGGGTAAAAGTAATCAGAAATACATCCAAAAAAATGAGACCAGGAGTGCGCAAAGGCTTGGCTTTCTCACAAAAACGCTCCTCATGGCGGTGGGGATACAGGATGATTTCAATGGCCTCCACAAACGCTTTTGGGATAGCCACTAGGGCATCTCGGAGGGTGTAGAGCCAGTCCTTAGCAGTCCCCGGAACAATACGGCAGCGGGGGATGAGCAGGGCGATCGCCACCCCAATGGCAATATTGGCCAGACTCAAATCCGCCGTCAGCAGAAACCAAATCACTAACCGCAGCACTAAATCCAGAATGCCAATCATGCCACCACTATCCAAAACAACCCGGTGAGGACTAAACTCATGACCCCAATTAAATGCTCTACCCGCTCCCAGGCACGGGGCAAAGACCCATGCCATCGCCCCACCCCCAGGCCATACAGGCCCCACCCTACGGCTAGGGTCAGCCCCGCTTTCCCCAAGGGGATGGGGTCGTAGCTGTCGGGATAGGCTATCCCCAACAGCAGCAAACTCCCCAGAAGTACCCCCAAGGCCGCCCATACAGTGGGCCTTAAAGGGTCAGAGACGGGGGCGGTCAGTTTCCAGGGTAGGAATATTAATTTCCCTAGTGCGATCGCAGTACCCACCGCCGCCAGACTCAGCCCCAGCTCTGCCCAGAGGGGTAATCCCTGCAAGGTCAGGGCCTTGGCGCTGTAGCCCACCAGTAGGGGGCAACCGGCAATGGACAACGCTGGCAGTGCGATCGCACCCCACCGCGCCCAAGGTAGAGGCTGCTGGGCTAGCTGCCCCAAGTCCCGGCTGGGTAAACTCCCCGCCAGGAGAAACAAAGCCGCCTTGGCCAGCCCATGGGCCAGGGCATAGAGCCCTGCTGCCCCCGGAGTGGCCAGGATAAACCCCACTTGGGAAACCGTACTGAAGGCCAAGAGCCGCTTGGTGTCCCGCTCAAACAGGGCATACCCCACCCCCAACAGCGCCGTGGCCACCCCAAATGCCATCAGGAAAGGGACCAGTCCTGGAAAAACCTGGGCACAGCGCACTAACGGAAAACTGCCAATAGTGATCACACTGCCGGAGAGGAGGGCAGAAACCGGAGCATCGGCTTCGCTGTGGGTCAGGGGTAACCACAGTCCGGAGACAAACACCCCCCCTTTGGTTAGGAACCCTAGGGTAATCAGGGCGATCGCCTCCGGCGGCGCATTGCCCAACCCCGCCACCCCAAAGGATTGATTTGCCTTGTATACCAACACTGCCCCAATCAGATAAAACAGCATGGCCGTATTGCTCACCAAGAGGTACCGCAACCCCACCCAAATCACCCCATTACTACGGGGATAGGTGATCAGCAAAAAGGTGGCAATACTAATCACCTCTAAAGCCACATACAAACTAATGAAGTCCGCACTGATAAAGACAGAATTGACACTGCCATGGAGAATGATCATCTGGGTGTAAAAAAAAGCTGATTTCTGCTTTTGCCAGCAGTACAGCACCACGGCCAGAGTGACTAGGGCGTTGGTCAAAATGAAAAAGCCACTAGTCGTATCAATCCCTAAAGTGACGCCAAAATTATCTACCAAAACCAGAGAAATAGGTTCCGCTTGAGCGATCGCTTGGATACCGTAAAGACTCGACAATAGGGCGATACTCAAGGTAGCCAAGCGGGCTAAAGGTGGCAAAAAGTAGATCGTAAATCCCATCCAAAATGGCAGGGCAATCCAGAGAATAATTGTCCAAGGAACTAGGGGTATCATAGCCAAGCAAGAAGATTAATGGTGCTCTAGGGTTTGTTCAATTTCCGACACCTCCAAGGTAGGAATATCCCGAGCAATTTTCATCACCCCAACGAGCATTAAGGCTTGGATAGAAAAGCCAATAACGATCGCTGTCAAAATCACCGCTTGGGGGACTGGATCAGCAAAATTGACATCAGCAGGATCAGTGAGAATAGGGGTAAATCGTCCCGGTTGTGTTGCGACTAAAACATAGTAAGCCACCACCCCTGTACTCATCACATCCATGGAAATAATTTTCATCATCAAATTTTTCTTTTGAATGATACCGAAAAATCCCACTAATACCGCAGCTAAAACACAGGCTTCTAAGGGCGATAAACTAATCATCACTATTCTCCATCATGTAGGTAGGCTGAATCATCAAGTCGGTAGGGTGGACGCAAAATGCACACACAAATCTATTTCATGGGTAGGGAAAAAAGGATTTTCACCCTTTCCAGAACTACGCACAATTGGTCAGACATCATGTGGGTCAGTGGATGCCAGTAAAGTGAGTTGTCGTGGTAAGTAGTTGGATACAAATAAACAATGACGGCTGAGCTTAATCCCTCACCTGTAGAACCTCAACTACTCCAGCGGTTTCTTCCTCGGCAGCCTCTGTAGGTTGATCTTTCAAAACCCCCTGTAATAGGGGCGGGGCGAGGAAAGTGGTCAGGATCACCATGACAATAATGGCGGCTTCCAAGGGCTTATCCAGCACCCCACTGGCAGAACCAATCCCGGCAAAAACTAATCCCACTTCTCCTCGGGGTACCATGCCAACGCCAATGGCGAGCCGATTGACCCCTGGCTTACCAAAGACCGCCCACCCAGTTACCACCTTGCCCAAAATAGCCACCAGGATTAAAAAGCTGGCGATAATCAAACCAGCCCGATTTTCCGCCACAGTGGGATTCAACACCCCTAGATTCGCTTTGGCTCCTACCGAGACAAAGAAGATGGGCACTAGAAAATCGGCAATGGGCATCACCTGCTGGTCTAACTCTTTCCGCTTATCGGTTTCATCCAACACCAGCCCTGCGGCAAAGGCTCCCAAAATCGCCTCTAGGTGAATCACGCTAGCCAGGATAGCCATGACCAGAGCAAAAGCAAAAGCGGGAATTAGAAGGGCACCCCGAGTTTGCAACTTGTCAGCGATCGCCATGAAACTCTGGTTAAAAAATTTCCCCAGTAAAATGGAACCCAACAAAAAGGTGGTAGCACTGATAATCAGATAAACCACGCTAAGCAGATCCACCTGCCCGGTCTTAGCCAAACTAGCCACTACCGCCAGCACAATAATCCCCAGCACATCATCAATGACTGCCGCCCCGACAATAATTTGTCCCTCTATGGACTTCAGGTGACCCAGTTCCGAAAGCACCTTGGAGGTAATACCAATGCTGGTGGCCGTCAACGCCGCCCCCGCAAAGATAGCCGGAATCACAGGGGCATGGAATAGAGCAACCAGACCCACTGTCCCCAGGGCAAAGGGCACGACGACCCCCACCACTGCCACCGCCGCCGCCTGGGAGCCCACCCGCCGCAGTTCCCGCAGGTCAGACTCCAGGCCAATCTCAAACAGGAGCACGATTACCCCTAGCTCTGCTAAAACCGAGATCACCTCACTCTGGCCCGCAAACACCTGGGTCAGGGTTTCACCATCCACTTGGGCTAACCGGCCTAAGGCCACCATCACCAGAGAATCTGCCGCTGTCGCCCCCGTTGCTGGAAACATGAGTAAATGCAAGGCTGATACCCCCACAATTACTCCACCCACCAATTCCCCCAGCACGGGTGGTAGGTTTACCCGCTTCGAAAGCTCCCCACCGAGCTTACTCGTTACATAGATCACCACCAGGGTCATCAGCACCCCAGTCAAAACCAACGGGCTCTGCTGCTCTGTCTCTGGAACCGTTGCCAACAGGTCGGGGAACCCAATCCCACTGGCCCAGTCCCCCAGTACTCCGCTCAATATCATTGTCTACGCTCCTAATAGAGGGGATGGGGTCACTGCCGCTACGGCATCCTTGAGCGCTTCAGCCCGCACTGCATAGCATTGGTGGGGCGGCACAAAATCGAATACCTTCAGTTTTTCCAGGCGACGCTGGGTTTGCCCCGTTGCCCCCACCAAATAGACCAAGCGCTGCTTTTCTACCGCCTCCTTAATGGCATTTTCCAAGGCCAAGGAAGCGGTGACCCCCAAGTGGGGTACTTCCCCTAGATCAAAGACAATGGCTTGGCAGTCCCCAATAGCGTTGTGTTCGCGGGAGATGGCCTTGGCCACACCAAAAATCATTGGGCCACTGAGTTGAAACAACAGCACTCGTCCCTGGCCTTGATCCAACCAGTGCTTTTCATCAGGGTCTAAACGAATGGCATCGTCGGCATCGCTAATGGCCTTAACAGATTGGGATTGCAGGGCACTCATGCGATCGATGGTGAGAATATTGGCAATGAACACCCCAATGCCCACAGCCGCAATCAAATCCACCAATACCGTCAGGGCAATCACCCCGTACATGATCAGCGCCCCTTTGATCGACACCTGATGGGCACGCTTCAGGAAGCTCCAGTCGATGATGTCTACCCCCACTTTGAATGCAATTCCCGCCAACACCGCCAGGGGAATCACCGAAGCGACACTGGCCGCTCCTAGGACAAACACCAACAGAATCAAGGCCCGCGTTAACCCAGACAGGGCGGTGCGACCCCCACTTTGAATATTGACCACGGTGCCCATGGTGGCCCCAGCCCCGGCAATACCGCCAAAGAGACCGGACATGAGGTTACCAATGCCCTGACCAATGAGCTCCTTATTGGAATTGTGTTCCGTGCGGGTGAGGCTGTCGGCAATCACGGAGGTCAACAGGGCATCAATACAGCCCAACATCCCCAGCACGATGCCATTCACCAGCATCAAGCGCCACTGCTCACCATTAAAGATGGGCATTTGCAACTCCGGTACCCCCATGGGGATGGCCCCAATGCGGCGGATATCTATCTCCGGAAAGAGAGCCAGGGAGAGCAGGGTACCCACAATCAGCGCCACCAATTGGGGCGGTACGATGCGCTTGAACTTGCGGGGCATAAACCAGATGATGCCTACCGCCAAGGCTGCCAGGAGGGTCTCAACTGGTTGGATTCCCCCCAGCAGATCGGGAATGGCCCGCAGGGTACCCACGACCCCACCGGAGGGGCTGGCTTGGCCCAGGAAGGGGGCTAATTGCAGAATCACCAGAATGATGCCGATGCCGGACATAAAACCGGAAATCACCGTATAGGGCATCATCGTGATGTATTTGCCTAGGCGCAAGGCTCCAAAGAGAATCTGGAAAACCCCGGCCAGCATCACGACCGTGAAGGCCATTTGCAAACCATTTTCGGGATCGACTGCCGTCAGGTTGGCAATGACGGCGGTCATGACAACGGTCATGGGACCGGTAGGCTCGGAAATCAGGGTGGGGGTGCCCCCAAATAGGGCAGCGAAGAACCCCACCATCACGGCCCCCCAGAGACCCGCAGGGGCACCAGCGCCACTGGCGACCCCAAAGGCCAGGGCCATGGGGAGGGCTACTACGGCGGCTGTGGCCCCGCCAAACAGATCGCCCCGGACATTGCGAAAGTTAATACGGTTGGTTATCTGCATTGACTCGGCTTCCCGTCAATCATTAATGGACTGAACACTAGAAGAGGGCGAGGGTTTGCCCTAAGCACAGTCACAGGGATGAGGGTCATAAAGTGTGGCTGCATAAACGGACTTGATATTCGGCCCGATCACATTGATAGACTTAAGACTATCGATGTCGGCTCATCTATTTGCTTTAGTCTAGTAGTTACTTAAATCTATGTAAACCGCAAATCCCATAGATATTTCTCATGTCCTTAAAAGATGGCATTATCATTCGCGGGGGTTCAAGCCCAAGCTTGTGAGTCCAGGCTCATGATCCGCTGCCGGAGCTGGGCAATCTCTTGATCCCGCTGCTGAAGCTGTCCAGCCTGGGCCGCGCCCACCTGCTGAAATTTTTGAAAAATGGGCTGTTGGGTCGCCTGACGTTGGGTGCATCTCACTTTTGCAGCCCCTCACCCTAAATCCCTCTCCCAAAGGGCGAGGGACTTTGAATCCGGCCCCCCTTCTCCCTTTCTGGGAGAAGGGGCTGGGGGATGAGGGGCAAAGTTGCCAAATTGAGATGCACCGAAGTTCTGATTGGCTTTGTGGCCGGGTCGATAGGCCCGCAGCGGCATTCCCGCAGCGGCAGCGTTACTGATTTCGGCGGAGTCCTTGATGTAGTTGAAACAATGGACCCCAATCTGACTCAGCAAGGCGGGTAAGAGGATAGCGTTTGTTATGAAACAGGATGTAGCAGCGAATCCACCGCACGTAGGTTTGCTCTGTGCGGTAGGAATAGTGCTTTAGACGAACAGCGTCTCAAACCTGGTCGAGGAGTTTCTTAGGACGAGGTTCTGCTTGCGTGGGTAGACCGCCTGAAAGGAGATAACAATGCCAGAATTTTCACAAGAAACCCTGAATCTCTTTTTTCCACAATGGCAGGGTTCAGGAAGACTGGAAATTCATGAAGGTGCTAAACTTCTTTACAAGTCTCTGCACAATAGAATTCCCTTTGCTCAGATTCCTAGCTCTCTAACTTATTCGCTAGTTGGGGATGAAAATATTCTGGGATACAGCCAAATCTTTTCTCAACTTCTAGATGCTTGTAAGGTGATTCAGGCTCATAGCCCAGAACGTATTTTAACTATTGGAGGAGATTGTGGCGTTGAAATTGCTCCAGTTTCTTTTCTAAATAAAAAATATGCTCAAACCTTAAATGTCATTTGGTTAGATGCTCATGGAGATTTGAATACACCTAGTTCATCTCCTAGTGCTCATTTCCACGGAATGCCGTTGCGCGTTTTACTGGGTGAAGGCGACGCAGACATAGTGAATCAAACTTTTTCAACATTACGCGCAGAGCAAGTATTTCTGATTGGGGCAAGGGAGTTTGATGCTCCTGAAAAAAGTTTTGTTCAGCAGAAAAAATTATCTATTTTTTCTGCTGAATCAATAAACGATGGGGATATTGATCGGTTATTCTTAATGCTAGACAAGACTAATGCTGACAAGCTTTATATCCATCTTGATTTGGATGTAATCGAGCCTGAAGAATTTCCTCATGTGGCTTGCCCCACATCAGGTGGGATATACATAGAAAGACTCAGGGATTTATTAGTTGGCTTGAGAAACAATTTTGATGTAGTGGGTTGTAGTGTGCTTGAGTTCTTACCTACGGGGTCTAAAAACTTAGCAACCTTAGACGTTATCAAGCTGCTTGATAATATTAGTTTGCCGCTCCTGGTAGCCGCATAATCATTGCAATGCAGCGGATGGGAAATATCTCTAGTACTTGTTAATAATGTAGGTATAACAATCCCATTTGACTTCTGAAGACCTTCGTAGCGTGGGTGAAGCGAAGCGTAACCCACGGAACAAGAGGCTTGCCCAAGGCTCATGCAGGATCGCTATAGTAACAAGCACTAGACAACTTTCATCAACTTTAACGCCTAACCCTTGACCCTATACCTAGGTATAAGGAGTAGGATTTCACCATGGAAAGGTCGCAGAGTGAGAGCCATGTTCCAAGTCGGTGAAGTCTCGCGTCGGTTGAGCCTCAATCCCCAGACCCTTTATTTCTACGAGCGGATTGGGTTGATGCCCAGTCCCCAGCGCACGGCAGCGGGCTATCGCCTCTACGATCAGCCTGCTCTGGATCGCCTGACCTTTATTACCCAAGCTAAAGCTCTAGGGCTGAGCCTGGACAACATTAAGGAACTGCTGGCGTTGCAAGACGGGCAGCAGTTGTCTTGCCAGGAGGCATACGATCGCCTGCTCAAAAAAGTGCAACATATTGACGAGACGATCGCTAAGCTGCAAACCCTGAGAACACAACTGGCCCCTCTCCTCGATCAGTGTCAGCGAGGCATAGAGCAATCCCAGCCAGGGCAACAGTGTGTGGTGTTTGACCAGCACTCGTTCCCGCCTGCTGGTTAATTGTGACGCAACCTCTCCCATCCCTTCACCATCACGAGGTATAGACCGATGACGACCCTTCACATTGAGATTTTGGGTACAGGCTGTAAGAAATGTCAGCAGTTGGAGGCCAATGCCAAGGCGGCGATCGCCACCCGCAACCTAGACGCTGACATTGCCCACATCACCGACACCATGGAAATTGTCAAACGTGGGGTGATGAAAACCCCGGCTCTGGTGGTCGATGGCAAAGTATTGAGCCAGGGCAAGGTACTGGACCCCACTGATATTGAGGCTCTCTTGACCGCAGGGAACTAGACCTCTGGGTTCTGCTCGGGGATGCAAAAGCCTCCTGGGTTAGCAAAAAAGAACCCGGAGGTCTGAACGAGATTAAGGCTTAGCGTTATTCACATCACATCTCCCCGATCGCATCGGAGAGGAGGGTAGTTTTATGCATTTTTGGAAGTCGGAATGGAAACCGCTGCTGTGGATTGTGGCGGGGTTTCTGGTGTGCTTTTATCTGCCGGTGGAGGCGATTCAAAACTCGGAGCGGTTGCGCAATGCGGTGTTTGAGTCGCTACATCTGGTGCGCTGGTATGCCCAGGAGCATGTGCTGCTGTGCCTGATTCCAGCATTTTTTATTGCCGGTGCGATCGCGGTTTTCATCTCCCAAGACGCGGTGATGAAATACCTGGGGGCCAACGCGAACAAAGTGCTCGCCTACAGTGTGGCCTCGGTGTCGGGCACCATTCTGGCGGTGTGTTCTTGCACCGTACTGCCGCTGTTCGCCGGGATCTACCGTATGGGGGCAGGGCTGGGGCCAGCGACAGCCTTTCTCTACTCTGGCCCTGCCATCAACGTACTGGCGATTATTCTCACGGCACGGGTGTTGGGCCTCCAGTTGGGTATCGCTAGGGCCGTTGGGGCGATTCTCTTTAGTGTGGTGATTGGGCTGGTGATGGCCTTTATTTTTCGCAAGGAGGAGCTGGAGAAAATCGAAGCCCAAGCCGGATTGCCGGAGCCAGAGGTCTCTCGCCCGCTATGGCAAAATACCCTGTTCTTTGGAGTGATGGTGGGTATTCTGGTATTCGCCAACTGGGCTAAACCCGCTGAGGCAGCGGGCACTTGGGCCGCTATCTATGGGGCTAAGTGGTGGATTACCGGAGCCCTAGGCGTTGCCTTGGCGGCCATTCTAGTGCGTTGGTTTGAGCTGAATGGGGGCAAAGTCATGCTCGTAACCGGCGTTACCGCCGTGCTGGCCTTTCAGTTTGCCGCGCAGCCGATGATTGCCTTTGCGGCAGCGGTGATCGGGCTTTCGTGGCTGACCAGCACCAACAAAGACGAGGCTGGCGAATGGTTTGAGACCACTTGGGACTATGCCAAGCAGATTTTGCCACTGCTGTTTTTTGGGGTGGTGGTGGCGGGAGCCTTGCTTGGTCGCCCTGGCCAAGAGGCGCTGATTCCCTCCCAGTGGATTATCTGGGCAGTCGGGGGCAATTCGATTTTCTCTAATTTCTTTGCGTCGCTGGCGGGGGCGTTTATGTATTTTGCCACCTTGACCGAGGTGCCGATTTTACAGGGACTCATTGGCAATGGCATGGGACAAGGGCCAGCCTTGGCGCTGCTGCTGGCGGGGCCGGCCCTATCGCTGCCAAACATGCTGGTCATTCGCAGCATTATGGGCACAAAAAAGACCGTGGTATTTGTGGCTTTGGTGGTAGTGATGGCGACGATTTCGGGGATAGTGTTTGGCGCGATTTGGGGATGAGTATTGGTTTGACAGGTTTGCTAATTGGCGATCGCTTATCCCTCCCTCCCCTTGACCTTATACCCATATACAAGCTCTACCATCAGTACAGCCGCCCTCGGGGTAGACCTTGGGACACTACACATTCACCCTGAGTTGATCTTTCAATTGTGTGCTTAATGAAAAAGCGTTTTCTTGGCTTCTATGATTGGGAGCCTTTATTTTGGGGATCTTGCAGCGAATAGCGAATAATGTAAAATAGGATCGACTGTTAAATCTCTATTCTGGAAGGGGGGTAAATAAGTCTTCAGGAATATACTTAATAAATCGAGATGGCTTTCCTTTCCATGTTCTGGTGGTTTTTACTGCGCTAGTTAAATAAACAGCTTTACGTGCTCGTGTAACAGAAACATAGAAAATTCGACGTTCTTCTGCAAGATCTTTTTCATTACTGTGAGTTTTGTAAAAAGGAAGTACATCATCTTCAAGTCCAGCCAAGAAAACATAGTCAAATTCTCTTCCTTTAGATGCATGTCCTGACATAATCTGGACAGCACTATATCCTGCCAAACGATTTATAGCGTCAGATAGGTTTAACCCGAGAGACTGCGCTTCTTGCTTTAAATCATCAAGCATTTTATGTAAATTACTTAGCAATCGATTCGCCTCAGTGGAACTCCAGCATACATCTTGAATGAGAGTCTCCAGGCACACTATCTCGCAAATAGTCTCAACTTTTTCAGGAGAAGGTTGGAAATCCAGCTTTTCTAACAGACAGTCGCGAATTCTTATTGTAAGGTCTAGAGCATCTTTATCTCCAAGACGATTGGATATTCCTTCATCTTCAATAACATCTAATACTTTTCGTAGTTGAATACTAGAATTCAGATCACAAGACAAAGACAGAATTGCCAAGCCTAAGGATATCTCCCATGAATCTTGGAAGTTTAATCGACTCCTGTCAAACCAATGAATCGCAACCTTATCTAGCTCCGTCAATATTTCATTTACCCTTGCTCTATTTCGGGTAATAACTGCAATCTCACCCAAGGTTTGAGTTTTATTTTCGATTACCAATTGCGCAATCCACTGAGCTATCTGAACAGATTCAGCATTGTGAGTGGGAAACTCACGTTTATACAAAGATCCAAGATTTTTTGACGCAGCTTGGATTTCCTTAGGTGCCCGATTGATTTCGAATCCGATTATAGCTTTAGCTGCATCAACGATAATTTGATCAGATCGAAAATTGGTTCCCAGAATGATTTTTTCGGCATTAAGTGATTTTTCTATTCTAGTGACATTCTCCCTGACTGCACCTCTAAATCTATAAATTGCTTGATCATCGTCTGCTACTATGGTACTCCCAACAGCATCTTTTGCTAGAAGAGAGATCATTTCAAGTTGCTGAAGATCGCTATCTTGGAATTCATCAGCTATGATGTAACGGAAGAAGTTTTTAAAGAGCCTACCTGCTAAAACTGATTCTTGCAATAAGCGAACTGCTAATGCCACTAAATCTCCAAAGTCAAGGGCATTTCTTCGAACAAGCTCTTCTTGGTAATTTGTGTAAGCAATGCGTAATTTCAGATCTAAACTATCATCATTGTGCCCTGGATAAATCCCTTTTCTTTTGAGTCTTTCGAGTGTTGATTTGAAATTACTAGATGAAACCCCCTTTAAACACTTGGATTTTACATTGCTAATAATCTCTTCTTGTACATCCTTTTCAAGTAGTTCAAAGTTCTCTTGGATGCCGACATCACTTCCATAGCATCTTAACAAATAAGACCCAAATGCATGAAACGTCCCTATCCAAACCCGACTTAATTGTTGAAAACCTTTTGCGCGTAGTCGCGATCGTATTTCATTGGCAGCAGCATTAGTAAAAGTTATTGCCAGTAAACCATAGGGTTCCGGAATGATATTATTCTCAAAAATATAAGATATTTTCTCGATTATGGTGTGGGTTTTGCCACTCCCAGGTCCAGCGAGGACAACAGTATGTCCAGTTGTTTTATGAACAATATAATCTTGTTCTGGTGTAAGAGTCATAAGAGTTACTCATTATCAGCAGCTTTCTCAACCTCTCGTCTAATCAACTCAGCATATTCTTGACAGCCACATCTTTCTATTGAATCAGCTACAGCTAGCCTGACTTCGTGCTGAATCAGTAAACTATCCTCCGACTTTCCTATAAATTGAATAAGGCTGTTAGGAGTTTCCTCTAATTGCATCTCTGCCAGAAAGCATGTCAATCTTTCAGAATAATTGGATAGTAGAGTTTCTCGAATTACATCATAGAAACCCGCAGTGCAAGCACGCTGCTCAAAATAATTATCCACAGGAATACCACCTATACTTTCTAAAACAGCTTTTCGTATACTGTTAGCATAGCAATCAGGAACACGCTTCACTTCTGCTGCCGTCTCGGCAACAGCACGTGCTACTGGAATTTTAAGATTGTCCCGTTTTGCTATGAAAGATGAAATCCCTACTGGATCTTTTCTGAGATTTTCTTTTTCCAAGTGTGAATCTAATGCTTTGGATTGTGAGTCATGTTCTGGATCTGCATCTTTAATTGCTTGAATTACAACACCTAAGTATCCACTTCTACATATCTCTTCCTCAAAACATTCGCTTGCTCCTATCCAACCTACTTCACTTAAAGTTTTTTCGCGTTTTGTTTTTATTTCAGGTATATCTTGTTTGCATGCAAGACATGTATCCTTATCTATTAAGCCAGAATGATATGCTGCATCAACTAGTTTATTTGTATTCTCTAGTATATCGGTGTCATACGTAACTATTACAGGAATTTTGAATTGATCACTTTGGCAGGATCTAATGATAAAGGAATACTGCTTATATCCACCTGCTGATACTATAGAGATCCCATCTCTATCCAAATCACAGCCCAATAATTCAGCAAAAGCTGGTAATGCAATTAATTCACTTTCACCCTCAACAATTAGGATGGCTCTAGAGAAGAAAACCTCAGCTTTTCCCTCTCGCATAAAATGGCTTAATTCTTTGCGGGCAGTGCTCCCTAACTTGCTGGGATCCAACTGATATGCTTGGGTTTCATCTGAGGCTATAGAACGCAAAAGAATTAAACTGAAGGGATCAGCATATTTAATAATTGAAGGAGAATGCGTTGTGAGGAATATTGGTGCATTAATCTCAGCTAGATCCTTAAATAAGGAACGTTGTGCATGAGGGTGCAAATGGGCTTCTGGTTCCTCAACTGCTAAAATAGGAGTACCTCGATCTTCTGATGCTACACGATGGCGAAACATTGCTATCAAAGTCAGATTTTGTAATCCCGTTCCATGACGGGATATGTCTGACTGAATAGAACCGACAGTTTTTCGTATGTTTAGTCGAAAACCTTGCACTAATCTGGATGTATCTTCGCCTGCAATGGCAACAAGTATTTCACTTTGTCCTCCAGGCATATATGGTGTCAATTGCTTAGTCAAGCCCTGAGCGAGCTTTGATATGTCTTGTCCCTTGCTCAGAGCATTATTGGCATTACAAAGATGACTTTTTACATCGTCTTGCACGTCTGTAAAGTCTATTTCACTTAACAATTGAGCAAGCAATCCACGTCCTGTTGCGCGTGTGTCACGTGTTGCGTCTCGAACTGCATCTAGGAAATAAAGTGGCACGGCACGAACCATTCGACGCGACATCGAAATAGGGTTGTTAGATCTTCCATTTGGTGGAAGTAGTTGAGTTATCCAGGTATAAATTCCATCATCGTCCAGCTCAAATTTTCCCTCAATGGTGACAAAAGTCTCTTCACCATCTTGCTCTATACGCTCTCTAAAGCACGTTTCCACTTCAATGTGCTTTTGAAGGTCACCAAGTTCCACTTTTATTGAAAAATAGTTTTCTCCTGCCACCCTTGCATTGTCATTAATATCTTCTTGTGACAAAGCAAGTCTTAAGCTCTCTGCCTGTGGATCAAAGAGTAAACGGAGAGCATGAAGAAAATTAGATTTTCCAGCATTGTTTTCCCCAAGAATGACCGTTACACCCCTTGGGAATATATCTACTCTACGTAAATTTCGAAAGTTTCGAATAGATATTTTGCGTATTTTCATAAATCTTTTTTGCGTAAATCTAAAATTTTGACGGCATCTTAACTGAGCTTAGTTTCTTTAAGATTATTGTGTCTGTGATCATCATCACAATGAAAACAAAATTAGAATCTACTACAAGTTCACGCAACCAGATCAAATATAAATCAGGCTTGTGGGGCATAGTCACAATGAGTTATATACTATCCATAATCTACCAAGGCGTTAGTATCAAAGCGTCATGAAAATCTCTGCCGATACTACTGAAATCATTGGTCACACACCTCTAGTCAATCTGACCATTTACCCGAATGGTGGGAGAACTCACAAACCGAAGCTGCTGGGCCTGGGCCTCGGACTCCACCACAATTTTGTAGAACTCAACCGCTGTATCGGTGCTGGCGAGAACGGGCTGAAGGGTCGCAACCGCCTGCTCCAGGTTAGCCAAGGAGCCCGTACACCGAGAGCAGGTGGCCAAGTCAAGGGCCAGCAGTTCGATGGTGAGGGTGCGCGGTAGGGTCGTTGTCGGATTCATCACAGTCCTCCTGCGTTGATGTTCACCCAGGTAGACGACGAAGTTGCAAAAAGGACGCAAAAGTTGCAAAAACCCTTGACCTTATACCCAAGTACAGGCTTTACCATCAGCACAGTTGCTGCTTAAGCCGTTCCTAGCTTCAGGCCCGTTGCAACCATCATCCTATCGTTTTCATAACTACATCGTTTTATGGTTAACCGTCGTCATTTTCTCTCTGCCGGTGCTGCCCTCACCGCCGTGGGCTTTGCCGCTACCCCCCAGGCCCAAGCGGCTGAGGCCCAGCGCCCAGCACCCGCCGGAGCCATCACCTTCTACGCCGAAATCCGCGTGGCCGAACCTGAAAATGCCGCTCTGCTGGAGAACATCCAGGCCCAGTCTGAATCGCTGCAAGCTGCGGCTGGATTTCTCAGTCTCTCTGTGAAGCAGATGACTGGCGACTCGACGATGGTGAAAAACTACCCCGAAGCCTATAAGGGGATGCTGGCAACGGCCTATGCCGATGCCGTAGCAGCCCACTCCCTGCCCTACTTCTACTCGCTGTTTGTGCGTTTTGCCGATTACGCCAGTCTGCAAGCCGCCCAAGTTGATCGCTGGTTTGACACGGTGGTGATGCCCCATCTCCACGCCTACGCCATGACTCCAGAGGGGCCACAGAAAACGCCCCTGATGCTGGAGGCGTACAGGGGTCTGTATCAGACAGTGGTGGCGGGCGATCGCACCGCCATCTATCGTCAAGCCGAGGAAATTCTAGCCTTTCTACGCCGCCCAGTGGATTTGCCTGATCGCCACTACATCACCGTTGGCAACCACGTCATGATTCAGGATGGGGTGCTGCAACCCTTTGAGGCCAAAACCGCAGAGCTGCTGGCGATCGCCCAGCAGACCTACCAGCCTGCCGCCACAGATACTGGACTCCCCGGTGCCGTTGACAACCGCCACTACCGCAAAGCCGTCAGCACCGAAATTCTCCGTAACGCCTTCCCCGATGGCGATCTGCGGGCCTATCTCATGCATGGAGTGTGGGAGTCGGTATGGGATCACGAAAACTCCCACCTCGACCCCCGCTTTAAGCAAACCGCTGCCCCCGTGGGGGCCATGGTGGTCAGCGGTCCGGTGGAACCCTTCTATGAAACCCGACTTGTTCGGATGCGCTGGTAGGAGGCATCCACGAGATGCAAGATGGTGTGAAACAAGCAGGCCAGAGCCTTGAGGGTTAGTTCAGTTGAGTAACCGCAACCCTTGAGTACGTCCTGCAACAGGCTCTCGAAGAACTGCACACCCTACTATTGCATCTCGATCCAGCTCAGCAAAAACCATTACTCATATAGCAATTCTATTTAATTCCTGAAGACCCTCGCAGCGTGGCTGGGAAGCATAACTCACGGAGGCAGCAGAGCGCTTGACAATGCCTTGGCCTTGGCCTATCATTCAACCACATGGTTGATTCAAGTGTTTCCCTTAATAAAATTTTTGGTGCCCTCGCCGACGTGACACGACGAGACATCCTTGAACGGGTATCGAGAGCAGAGTGTACTATCAGCGAATTAGCGGAACCCTATGCGATGTCCTTGGCCGCGATCGCAAAGCACATCAGTGTGTTGGAGAAAGCCGGACTTATTACCAAGCGTCGAAGCGGCAAGGAAAAAGTGATTCTGATTCAACCGAAGACCTTCAAAGTAGCCGCAGCATATCTCAGTGAGTATGAAAAAATATGGAGTGCCCGTTTTGATGCTGTAAGCCTTCAGGGGTTCACGAAGAATTAAGGGTTTCAGGGTCTCGATAGGGGTTAAGGTAGGCTCATGAGTGAAGGCAACCCTAAGACCAAAGGGAAGCGGAAGCGCGGCGGCCAACCGGGGCACAAAGGATATTCCCGCAAGCTGTATCCCCTATTAGAGCGGGAAGCGCTGAAGTGGTACTGACCCTCAAGTACTGGCCAAAAAAGAGGTGGCGGTAGCGTGGTGCCAGCACGCCTCTGACTATATGCAGCAGCATGGGGGCAAACTGTGGCGTTATGTGCTCATTCCCCATGATGCGATCGCGGAAAATATGACCCTCACAGGGCTCGCCAATCGATATATCTAATCTTCCCGCAGCGATGGCCCCCGTGCCTGTTCAGCTTATGCCTGGAGGGCTGTTTTACCCCCCAACCCCTTTATCAAACAGCCTCTAACGGCGACCGTAGAAGGTGACCTCGACATCGGCGTACCAGCCCGGTGCCATATTTTCGTACAGAAAGACCCGAGAAACCTGGTAGTAGACGCCATCGTGGAAGAGGCAGTCGCCGACGCGGGGAATGATCGGATAGGCGGCAAACCATAGGGCATCTTTGACTGGGGCTTTGGGGTTGGTGTTGCGGGCGGCGAGGTAAAACACCTGCACCTTCAGGCCGCTGCTACTGGGGGGGGAAGAGGCGGGGGGCAGAGCGGGTTGGGGTTTGGCCTTGGGGGAACGGCGTTTGGCGCGGGGCTTGCGCTCGGGCTGATCGGAGGAGGAGGTTTCGTCCACGGGCTTCAGAAAATAGCAGGGCCTATTGGGAGTGTATAGCGGTTCCCATAGCGGTATACAGTCCCAATCGAGTACACCCAAGGTAGGAACGCATGGCTGTGTGCCCTCAGGAATGGACTTAAAGCCATCATCTTCGGGGAATGATCTGGCCTTCGGGAGGATTTGGCGGTGGGGGTAAAACCGGGGCAATCCGGGTGGGAGAGAAGGCTTGTGCTCCCAAACTACGGTGGAGTGTAGCCCCGAGGATGCTGCCCAGAAGAGCAACGCTGCCAGGAAGAAGGGGCAACCAGCCCCCCTGGGTAAAGATCAGGATTGGGATGCCGATGGCCAGTCCCAAGCCGACTCCCGTTACTATTCCTAACCACAGCAGCCGTTGGCAGCGGCTGCCCCACAGTCCCCCTGCGGTGGACAGGGCGAGTATCCAGGCTATTTCTGCCCCATCGGGCCAGGACCAGGGGAGACGCTGGCCATCGAGGGCGACTGCCAAAATTTGATGGGTCATGTGGGCGTGGAGCATGACACCTGCCATGAGGTGATCCTGATCCGTTGTGGCCCCTCGGCTGTAGGGGGTATAGAACAGATCCTTGGCGGAGGCAGCGGTGGTGCCAATGAGAACAATGCGATCGCGAATCCAGTCCGGCTCAAACTCCCCCGCCAGCAGATCCCCCAGACTGAGACGACGGGCCACAGTGGGGCCAGTGCCATAGCGCAGGGCTACCTGATATCCAGCATCATCAATGGCTTGATACCCGCCAAAGGTGCGAGAGAGGGGATAGAACGTGGTGCCCGCCAGGGCAAAGTAGGCGGAATTATCAGGGCTGGAGTCCAGGGTAATGTCCACCGCCGCCAGATATTGGAGCGCCAACCGTAGCGCAAAGGAATACATCACCGGGCTGTCAGCATCATTCCCGGTGCTGGCAAGCAGCAAGTTACGACGAATGACACCATCACTATCCACGATCAAATCATTAAAGCCCACCCGTTCCGGAGGCACCGACGCCGGAGGGGGAATGGTATCCTCAACGCGATCCCCTAATTTTGTAATCGCCACCACATTGGGGGCATTCAGGGCCGTCAGCAGTTCCGCTTGTCCCTCTCCCTGGGGCAAATCTCGATGCAGGTCCAGCCCAATGACCCGAGGCTGGTGGATTTGGAGTTGGGCGATCGCCGACGCCACCGTCTGATCCGAGGGCGTCGGTTGCTGAAGTTGCTGGAGATCCGTCTCTGTAATCTCCACCACGAGCAACCGGGGGTCCGGGCCAGTGGGAGTCTGTTGCTGGTGAAGCCGGTCGTACACCATTAATTCCAGAGGAACCCAGCCCCCCACCTGATGAATTCCCAGGACAATAGCCGTCATAGCCAGGGCAGCTATTCCCCCACCCCACGGGACGCGCTGGGTCAGGGAGGACGGTCCCAAACTGGTTTCCATCCCGTCCCAGGACTCTGGAGCAGTGAGGGTTGGGAGAATATCCAGATCCGCCAGCGCGTCCTGGGCCGTCCGATAGCGACGATAGATTGAGGGTTGGGTAAGGCGGTTGAGCCAGATGCCTAGCCCAGGACTGAGGGGTGGAGCGGCACCCTGCCAAAGAATTTCCCCCGTGTCGGGATGCTCGGGCAAATCATTGGGAGGTCGCCCCGTCAGGGCTTGAATAGCGGTCATCCCCAAGGCATAGAGATCACTGCTATAGCGAGGACGCCCCGCCAATTGCTCAGCGGGGGCATAGCCCTGGGTACCGATACTGACGGTGGGCTGGCCTAAACTAGCGGTCTGGATCTCGGTAGTGATTTCCTTCACCGCCCCAAAGTCAATCAGCGCAATCTTGCCATCCTGCCGCCGCATCAGGTTGCTGGGTTTGATATCGCGGTGGATCACCTGCTGCTCGTGGATGAAGGCTAGGGTCGTGAGCACATCCCGCAGCAGCTCAATCACCTCTGCTTCCGGCAGGGGTTGACCCGACCGCCAGAGATCACTGAGGGGCTGGCCCTCTATGTAGTCTTGGACCAGGTAAAACTCCCCCCCGGCTTCAAAAGCATCCAGCAATTGGGGAATACGATCGTGCTGGCCTAGACGACCCAACGCCTTAGCTTCGGCGTCAAACAGACGACGGGCCGTGACCATAAATTCTGGGGACTGACTGCCAGGAGTCAGGTGCTTGACAACACAAAGCCCATTGCCCTCCTGTTCATCCGCTGCTAGGTAGGTTTTACCAAACCCCCCCATGCCCAATAACCGTAAAAGACGATAGCGCCCAACTAGAGTCGTCCCAACCATGCCTCAGCGGTTCCAGAGACCGGGCCGGACTGGGTTGAAGCCTCCATCCCCGGATTACCCAACAAATACAACAACTACAGCAACTACAGCCTCAGCCTGTTCCTATCCCAAGTCCAGCTCGAAATCTGGAGTTTCCCCACCAGAAACACTCCACGTCTGGACTTGGGATAGGTTTAGAGCCTTAATTATCAATTGCTAATTGATAATTTCCCCAGCGTCCCAACTCCCAGCAGGTTTCCACCCTATGCCCTATTTTAGGGAGTGTTGAAAAGACTGTCAGATCCAGGGGGAGAAAACTGCTATGGTCGCTAACCACCGCACTTGTCTCCGGCGGCGGACCCGATTGAGCTGGAGCAGGATGGCCCTTTGGCGCTGGTCTAGCGCCTTAAGGACGGCGACATCCATGGCCATTACGCTTTTGGTCAGTTGTCTGACCGCATTGATCCTAATGGCAGTGGCAGCTCCGAGGGTAGCCTTAGCCCAGGTTGAGGAGGCTCTCCCGCCCATCCTCAATCTGGAAACGTTAGCTCCACCAGAGGTGCAGGCCCTCTTCATGGAGACGGATAAAACCGTGGCTCAGGCCCCTGTCTACCTAGATGGTCGTGTCGTGTTTCGGGTGGCGGCCCCAGCCCAAACCACGGCCACAGACCCTCACCTCAGTGCCCCAGAACGGGCTCGGGAAATTGAGCGGCGGCTCTACCGTATTGCCCAGGATCGCAGGGCTCCAGAGACGATTGAGGTGACCCGAGAATTGGATGGTGAGAGCAACCAACCAATCATCTTTGTCAATGGGCAAGTGCTGCTCACAGTCACCTCTCTGGATGCCCAACTGGGGGGAACCGGTAGCCTCAGATTCCGGGCGCTGGAACTGTCTCAGGCGGTAGAGCGGGCCTTGGTACGCTACTACCTAGAACGCCAAAGGAGCTTTCTCTGGGAACAAACCCGCTGGGGAATAGCCGCTCTGTTGGGCGTGATCTTGGGGAGTTTTGCGATCGCACGTAGTCGAGAGAGTCTGCGTCACCGTCAGCATCGCCGTCGAGAGAGACGCGAGACCCCCACCCTAGAGCCCACCATGGCCCTACGCCAGACCCTCATTAGTCATCGAGAAGAGCGCATATATCAGCTTCAGCACCTCTGCTTACAACTCGTGCAGGTGGCGTTGTGGTTGGGACTAGGCTTTTTCCTGGTCGGTCTCTATCCCTATAGCCGCTGGCTACAACCCTTAATCATGACCGCGATGCGGTTACCCTTACGATTTTTGTTGATCCTGGCCATTGCCTATGGCCTAATCCGTCTGAGTGAAGATTGGTTAGAACGCCTCTTTCTCGCCATGCAGGAGCAGGCAAATCAACCCCAAGAGCGATGGTCTTCCAGATCGGGGCTGAGGCCGTCCCAGCGTTTGGCCCTGCGACTATCCACCTTTTCCGGGGTGATCAAGGGCACAGTGGCAGTGACCATCGGCCTGAGCGCATTGCTAGTGATGCTAACTCAACTGGGGGTACAGATCGGGCCACTAATTGCCGGGGCTGGGATCTTGGGCATTGCCCTATCCCTAGCTTCCCAAAACCTGATCAAAGATTTAATTAATGGCTTTCTGATTCTGTTAGAGGACCAGTACGGAGTAGGGGATGTGATCATCGCGGCAGGGGTAGCGGGTTTTGTAGAAACCATGAACCTCCGCATTACCCAGCTTCGCAATGAGGAGGGACGGCTGATCACAGTGCCCAATGGCCAAATTGATGTGGTGCAAAATCTGTCTAAGGAATGGTCACGGGTAGACCTGCTGATTCCCGTAGGACTGACGGCGGACCTAGATGTTGCCCTCGCCCTAGTGAACCAAGTCGCCCTAGATATGAGTCAGGATGGAGTTTGGGGATCTTTGATTTTGGAACCACCGCTGTTGCTGGGGGTAGAGAAGCTAGACCACACCGGAGCAACCCTGCGCCTCTGGATTAAAACTCAACCCCTGAAACAATGGGATGTAGCTCGGGAATATCGTCGTCGTCTCAAGCTAGCCTTTGAGCAGGCCCAGATTCCCATTGGGGTGCCGCAACAGCGTATTTTTGTGGTGAATGATGGAAACTCCATCTCCGATTCATTCCCAATGATGGCTCTAGGCCATCCCAATGGAGATCAATAGCGGCGGTTTCCAACCGCCACTCCCCCACTCCCCACTCCCCAATCCGGGTCACCCGGCGACAACAGGGCGGGTTTTGAGCCTCCCATCCCGGATTCCCCATTAGATCCAAGCCAAACCTGCCCCTACAGGATTTACCCCAATACCCCATCACTCCCCCACTCCCCCACTCCCCCACCCCCCCAGTACCGACGATGATCATCTCTCCCGGTAGCGTCCTTTCTGCAACCCCAGCCCTGGGCCAAGAGCGCACGGGCTATTGGCGGGGCTGGCCTGTGCGCTATCGGGTACTGCTGCCAACGGAGCCAGCAGCACGGCAACGGCCTCCAGTGTTAATGTTGCACGGCTTTGGAGCTAGCCTGGACCAATGGCGAGACAACTTTGTCGCCTTAGCTCAGCACCAGCCCCTCTATGCCCTTGATCTGCTGGGGTTTGGTGGCTCCGCTAAGGCAGCCACCCGATTTAACATTGACCTCTGGGTAGCCCAGGTCCATGACTTCTGGACCCGGTGGCTGGGACAGCGACCCATGATTGTAGTCGGCCATTCCCTAGGAGCCCTGGTGGCATTGTCGATGACGGTTGCCCACCCCAAAGCGGTGGAACGGTTGGTGCTCCTAACCCTGCCAGCGGCCCGAGAGGAACTGTTACCAGGTTGGGCCGACACCCTGTCGCGACCATTAGAGCGCTGGTTCTCTACGCCGCTGCTAATTCGCCCCCTATTCTATTGGGTGCGTCGTCCCGGCATTATCAGGGCCGCCCTGCGGGGCATTTATCAAGTGCCGCAGCGGGTAGATGCCGATCTGGTGGAGCAGTTTGTTGCGCCAACCCGCGATCGCGGTGCCGCCCGGACGCTCTGTTATTTAGTGCGATCGCGCACAGAGCCCCAATTTACTCCCGCCACCAAAGACTTAGTCCATCAACTGACCCAGCCCACCCTACTCCTATGGGGCGAGGCCGATCGGGTGATTCCCCTCACCTGGGGACAGGAGTTAGTTAAGTTGAGCGATCGCCTGTCCCTGGTGGTAATTCCCAAGGCAGGCCACTGTCTCTACGATGAATACCCCAACCCGATTAACCAGCAAATTCTGTCCTGGCTCCAGTTGCCAGACTCCCCGCCACCGCCCTAGTAATGCTTGGCGGAAATAGGCTTACGATTCTGCCGCACCAGCCCAATATTTTCTGGTCCCCTCGCCCCCTGGGAGAGGGCTAGGGCTTCGGCGTGAGATCAGCCGAACGGTGAGGGGCCGAGGTGTGCCACGATGGAACGGTCAGAGTATTTACGCCGCACCGCCCTAGGCCATGAGTATTTCCGCCACCTTGCCAAAGATATGGCTAAGGGGGTGGTCGGGAAACCGAAGACAAAAAATATCACTGCTCCCGAGCTGGATCATTTCCTCCGTCAAAGGCAGAATCGCCGCCACCGGGGCTCCATAGGTGCTTTCGACTTCCGCTTTCAGAGCATCAAAATCAAAGGAGGAGAGGGCCTTATTCACCATGATTAGCATCTTAGGCACCTCCAATCGGCGAGCAATATCCACCGTGACGGCAGTGCCCTGAAAATCTTGGCGATCGGGCCGCATAATCAACAACAGCACGTCGGAGATAGTTATAGAGAGCAGCGTCTCTTCATTGAGACCAGGATGGGTATCAATAAACAGATAGTCCAGGTCAAGGCGGTGGATGAGTTCCTGAAAGCCGTCGTTGAGGAGGCCCACATCGTAGCCTTCCCGCAGAACTCGGGCAATTTCCCCGGCCCGCAGGCTAGAGGGAATTAGGTAAATGGCACTTCGATGGCCCATTTGGGCCGGTCTCTGACCATCGCTGCCCACACCATGGAGCACAGAGGTGACATCATAGGCCGCTTCTTCAACAGAGCAGCGTCCCCACAAATAGTCATTTAGCGATAGCGCCATTTTGCTTTCATCAAAGCCAAACAGCACGTGAATCCCCGGAGATTGAATATCCGTATCCACAATGCCAACCCGATGGCCATGGCGCGCCACCGTAGCCGCCAAATTTGCAGTCGTATTCGACTTGCCAGTACCGCCCCTAAAGGAGTGAACAGACACGACTTTTACCATGGCTCACCTGCTGTTCTCTCTGACGTGACGATGACTAAATGGAAGGAACTTGGCCGCTGTGGGAAGCAATGGGAGGGGAACTGCCTTAGTTTTACCACGATGCTTCAACTTCCCTCGGGGGTCTTGGATGGATTGGGCACTTTCATAATTCAGAGAGAATCGCGATCGGGCAAAGGACTTTGGTAATAAACCGTACCCTGAACATTGTCCTGGAAGAGCCATCCCCGATCAATGAGCTCCTGCAGAGCCACCGACACCGCATGGGGATCTCCCTCCACCTGGGCCAACACCTCAGCCGGAGGCAAAGCACCCCGACGAATGACCGCCATCAGCACCTGCCGTTGCAGGGGAGACAGATCCAGAATGCCAAAAAACGGTTTACCCTGGGATTTCCCAAAGGGTTTAGCCAGAATTCTGGCTAAACCCGATGCCGACGATGGCGGCGTCACCGCCTGGGCGAGGGTTGCCATGGCCTGAGTGAGGGGATGATCGGGGTAATGGAGGCAAAAGATGCCGCCGCTGGCCAATTGCACCATCTGCTCACTCAGAGGGAGAATAACCCCAACGGGCAGATTGTAGGTACTCTCAACCTTTTGCTTCACCTCATCCTCCACCAAATCAGGTAAGACCTGGCTAGGCACAAGCCAAATATCACGATCACCTAACTTCTTAAGCACCTCTAGAATGACGGCAGTACGCTGAAAGTCATAGGTGTCAATTTGGAGCATCAGCACCACCGTATCCGCTAGGGCTAGGCTCAGAAGACTGTCATCGTCTAGGGTGGGCTGGGTGTCAAAAATCAAACAAGTGAGGTGCAGATCCCGTTGTAGTTGAGAGAGTGCTTCACTTGGGGTGCTCACACTGTAATGGTGCTGAAGATCTAGGAGATGGGCACTAATGCCACCAGGCTGGGGTAACGTCGGCACCATATAAATTCCGGGTTGACGCCGCTGGGGGGCAGTACCATAGTTCAGAGTTTGTGCCTGCATCACCCGAGGCTGGGCCGGATCTAACTGAAGCCAGGAGTAGGTGCCGGGTACCTGTACCGCTGTTTCGTCTAGACCAAAAAGAACACGAATACCCCCGCCCCGAGGATCGGTATCTAGAAGCCCCACCCGCTGCCCCTGTTGCATCAATAAAACAGCAAGATTGGCCGCTAGGTGGGAGCATCCAGCGGCATGGCGGCAGGCGTGAAGCGCAATGATACTGGGCATGGAGGGTATCAGCAGGGAGCTTGTCCGAAGGGGCTGGACAGAACAAGGGGAGTTAAGGATGGTTTTAGTGTAAACCTAACCTTTCCCTTTCTGTGGGGGATTTGTTTTCCCGAAGCCTTCACTTGAGGGCGGGGATAACTTGTCACGCCTATTCTTTCGTTAAACCCCTGCATGATTACGATGTGGCATCGATTTACAGGCTGGTTAAATCTGTCGTTTTCACGAAGGCTTCAAACTGAGCCATGAGTTCCGGATTGCGCCAGCCCTGGCGCACCTCTCCCCACATGATCTCCAATGCTTTGGCGATGGAAAAGGCGGGTTTATAGGGACGCTCGTTGGTGAGGGCGTCGTAGATGTCGATGATTTGGAACACCTGGACCAGGAGAGGAATGCTATTGCCGACCAAGCTATCGGGGTAGCCACTGCCGTCCCAGCGTTCATGGTGATGGCGAATAATGGGCAGGACACCGTGCATGGTGCGGAGGGGACGGCAGATATTTTCCCCTAGGAAAACATGTTGCTGCATGATGGCCTGCTCGGTGACGGTGAGGGGACCCGTCTTGAGCAAGACTGCGTCGGGAATGCCCACCTTGCCGATGTCATGGAGGTAACTGGCCCACATCAGGTCTCGGATCTGGGAGGCGGGCAGATCCAGGTATTCGCCGAAGGTGCGGGCCAGTTGGGAGAGGCGTTCGCAGTGGTCCCCCGTGTGGGGATCGCGACTCTCGACGGTGCGGGCGATGGAAAATAGGGCTTCGCTGGCATGGTCGAGGTCTTCGTTCAGGCGCTTTTGGTGAATTAGCGATCGCACTCGAGCGGAAAGTTGAAGTTGGTCAAAGGGCTTGGTGAGAAAATCATCCCCCCCCGCCTCAATGCCCTTGAGACGGGCGCGGCGATCGTCGAGGGCCGTGACAAAGATGACGGGGATAAGGCGCGTGTTTTCATTGCGCTTGAGTTGGCGGCAAACCTCAAAGCCGTCCATTCCTGGCATACTCACGTCTAGGAGCACAATGTCGGGGGTTTGGCTGGCGACCCGCTCTAGGGCTTGGTACCCGTCCCCAGCTTCCAGCACAACGTACCCCTCTACCGACAGCAGGGCCACCGCTGTCATCCGACTGGGAGGATTATCATCCACCACCAAGACTTTGGCAGGGTCGGAACCGGAGTAATTCACGGTGAGATAACGTTGAGCTTGGCTGACCACAGGCATGGAGACGCGATTCATAAACACACAGCCCTATTCAGCGATCGTCGCTTAGGTTCCGGGTAACCCTTGAGGAGCATTTGAGGGATTGACGGAAAATAATGTAGGTTCGACTGGTTTAACTTAGCTTACTTTACTAACCTTAGCGATAAAGGCTATGGCTGGTTAGGGGTGATCAATAAAGAGTTTGTGAGGAACAAGGCTGAACAGGCCATGCTAAAGGCACAATTTCGCTGGCTCCAAACGTCTGCCCCCTCTCCAGATCTCGCTTGGCGGCAAGCGGTGGCGACAGCGGCGGGGGAACCGGAGCCCCTCCCCGAGACGACAGCCCAACTGCTATGGCAGCGGGGATGGCAGGATCCGCAGGTATTAGGGGGATTTCTCAATCCCGATCGCTATGTTTCTACCCCGCCCTGGGCCTTTGGTGGGGAGATGGAGTTGGCGATCTCACGGTTGATTCAGGCCCGCGATCGCGCCGAAAAAGTCGCCATCTGGGGGGACTTCGACGCCGATGGGCTGACGGCGACAGCGGTGCTGTGGGAGGGACTGGGACAGTTTTTTCCCCAGCACCAAGCGTTGAAATATTTTATCCCCAATCGGTTTACGGAATCCCATGGCCTCTCCCACCGGGGACTCGATCACCTCGCTGCCTGGGGTTGCAACCTGATCGTCACCTGCGACACAGGGAGCACGGCTCATCGGGAATTGGACTATGCCCAAGAGCTGGGCATAGAGGTGATTGTCACAGATCACCACACCTTGCCGGAGACCCGCCCCCCGGTGGTGGCCCTCATCAACCCCCGTCAGTTGCCCCCAGAACATCCCCTAGCGGATCTCTCGGGGGTTGCCGTGGCCTACAAACTCTTAGAGGCTTTGTACGAGCGCCTGCCGGGGGTCGCCCAGCAGCCCTTGGCAACGCTGCTGGATCTGGTGGCCATTGGCCTAATTGCAGATCTGGTGGCCCTGCGGGGAGACTGTCGCTACCTGGCTCAGGTGGGGCTGCGGACCCTAGAACGGCAGGCAAAGGAAGGACTGCGCCCCGGTATTAGCAAATTGCTGGAGCTGTGCAAACGCACCGGAGATCGCCCCTCCGATGTTGCCTTTGGCCTGGGACCTCGTATCAATGCGGTCAGTCGCATCCATGGGGATGCCAGCTTTGGTGTGGAGTTGCTGACGAGTCGAGAACGTCCCCAAGCTGAAGCCCTGGCCCTAGAGGCAGAGCTGGCTAATACCCGCCGCAAAGATCTCCAGGCCCAAGTCCTGGCGGATGCCACCACTCGGGCCGCCCAACTGGATCTCGCTACGACCCAGGTCATCGTCCTAGCGGATCCCCAGTGGTCACCAGGGATACTGGGGCTGGTAGCCAGTCAACTGGCCCAGACCTATGGCCGCCCCGCCATTATGTTTCAGACTGATTTGCCCATTGGCGATAGCGTTTCCCCAGCGGAGAATAGCCCGGTTGCCGCCCTGCCCATGGCACGGGGATCGGCGCGGTCGGTAAATGGTATTGATCTCTATGGGCTGGTGCAGGACCAAGCCCATCTGCTGACTCGATTTGGGGGCCACCCCTTCGCAGCGGGCCTAAGTCTGCCCTTGACCAACCTCGATCTATTCATTGAGGGCATTAATCGATCCCTGCGATCGCACCAGGCCAGCGAATCCCTCACCCAAATGCCATCCCTGACGGTTGACCTAGCGGTCACCGTTGCCGACCTAGGGCAGGATTTATTCAGGGCTCTAAAGCGACTGGAACCCTACGGTATGGGCAACCCCACGCCGCGACTACTACTACGGAATGTCCAATTTACAGCGGTGAAGGAGCACGCTATCCGCGATAGTCTTCGACCAGCCGCTGGCCATCGCAACGGAGGCAAACAGCGTTTCTATAAAGTGGAATTCCGTCTCCAGGACGAGAGTGACACCCACAGCTTCCCCGGCCACTGGTGGGGCCACCGCCGGGACGAGGTACCGGAAACCCCCTGCGATGTTGTAGTGGAGCTGGATGTAAACTTTTACCGTAAACCGGCCCAATATGAAGTGCGATTGATCGATCTCCAATCCACCGTCCCCGAGACGACCGCCACCGCCGCTACTCCCGGTAATTGGATTCTGGATCAGCGCTCAGATCCCCCTCCCCATCCCCTTCCGCCCGCCGTGGCCCACTGCCCTGCCGACTGGTCCGAGTTTCCCCCCTCACCCCATCTAGTCCCCCCGCTGACATTGGCCTATCCCTTGCCCGATGCCCCTGCCCCAGAAGCGTTGTGGCAAGACTGGGTGGGCCTCGCCAAATACTTGGCCCGCACCGAGACCCCCACCACTCTGACTGCCCTCAGCCAGCGATTAACTCTCAGCCTTAAGACCATCACCGTGGGGCTAGACTGCCTGAAGCAATTGGGTTTTACGGTAAATCTTGCGGGGGCAGAAGCTGGGGCAATTAGTGGCTCATTACATATTGGTCGGGCTACCGAAACAGATCCCACTGCGATGACGGAAGACTATTCCCAGATCGCGTACCGCTTTCTACAAGCGGTACGCGAGGAGCAATTCCGCCGTCGCTATTTCTATCAGGTCTCTCCGGCAGTGGTACAACAGGTCTTGGTTTCTCGATAATGCAACAGGTCTTAGTTTCTGGATATAGCGACATGCGGTTGGATTGCGTACATCCCTGAGGGCGCACAACCGTCACTAGTATCAACATTAAGCGCAAAGCTCTGGCAGGACTGCAACGTAGTCCTGCCCCCACCCTGCGGGAAGAGCAAAGCTCTACATCCCCCTTGCTTGAATATCAGGGCATCACTCGCGTGGCTCTGACTTCCCTAGCGGACAGTGCCGCGCAGGGCTTCGGTATCGACAGCGGGGAGTAGATAGAGGCGCAGCAGGTGACCTGCGATCGCAAGTTGCCGGGGCAATTTCCGCAGTCCCTTCAACCACTGGGGTTGATTGGTTTGATCGATGTGGCTTAGGGCCAGGTTGTGGTCGGCGCAGCGTTGCAGGCGGTCATAAAAGGCGGGATGATCCACATTCAAGCAGGTGGGGAAAGCTCGCCCTGCCGTGGCGTTGGTTTCCCGAATCACTGCCCGATCAAAGTCTATGGGGTCTAACCCCAACATGCGGTAGAACTCAGCCCGTTCGTGGACGGTCAGGGCATGGGTGGCGAAAACCGTGAGCAAAAAGAAGCGACTCCAGAGCCGCCCCTGCCAGGTTTGCCACATTTGGGGTTGCGATCGCAGTAGGGCCTTAAAGATATCGCCGTGGCGGTTTTCATCCTGACACCAACTCTCGAAGTAGTTGAACAGGGGATAGAAATTGTTTTCAGGATGCTGCTCCAGGTGGCGAAAGATGATGATATAGCGCCAGTAGCCAATCTTTTCCGACAGGTAAACCGCATAGATAATCCATTCCACCGGGAAAAAGGTATAGGTGCGCTTTCGGGTCAGTTTTTGTAGATCCAAGGTGATATGAAAGTCCCCCATGGCCTTGTTGATAAACCCCGCATGACGCGCCTCATCCCGTGCCATCAGGTGAAAGATTTCCGCCAGTAGGGGATTCCGTCCCTTGAGCTTGCGGGACAATTCCTTGAATAGGATAAACCCAGAAAACTCTGACACACAGGATCGTTCCAGGTAATCAATGAAGGCCCGTCTCTCGGCCCCCTGAATGTGATCCCAATTGCCCTTGAAGTCTTCATTACGGGTGAAGTGATAGCGGTTATAGTCCGCCCGCATCTCTGCCACCATGGCCTGGAGCGCTTCTTCCTCTCGGGAAAGGTCGAGGCCAGCCGCTTTATCAAAGTCAGTGGTGTAGAAGCGGGGAGTCAGGATGTTCTCTGTGATCGCAGCTTTGACAACGGGGGATGGCGTCAGGGTTGAGGTCATGGCGTATAGGGTAATGACTTAAATGGTTTGGGAATAGTTTGAGGTGGTTTTGGATCATGGTATAGCCCACAGATCTTTTTTACATCAAGACGGTATTTCCAGGGACAAGAATTCACATTTTTGAAATCTAAACCCCAAAATTTTACTTTGATTCACCTAGTGACGCCAAGGTTCCCAGCAATCTCAGGCTTAAGTAATGGGAAAATTGTAAAGAGAAATATTTTACTTTTATAGCCTTATAAATTCCAATAAAAGGAGTCATAAACTTCTGATTTAAGGGTTGACAAACCAAGCAATCGTTCTAGAGTAAGTAAAGCTTTTGTTTTGAATAGTGACCGCTTTTTAGATGAATAATTGATAGCAAGAGAGGTATCACCATGACTGATTTAGCCCAACAATTACGCCTGGGTACTCAACAGGCCCATACCACCGCCGAGAACAGCCTATTTATGAAATGTTTTTTGGATGGCATCGTGGTGGAAAGTACTTTCCGTAAGCTGCTGAGTAATCTCTACTGGGTTTATCGCACCCTAGAGACCGCCATGGAGGAGTATCGAGACCATCCCATCGTGGGGCCAATGGTGTTCCCAGAAATCCAACGCACGGCCAAGCTCCAAGAGGATTTGCAGTTCTACTACGGGGAAGCTTGGCGGGATGCTATTGGCCCCGAAATTACCCCAGCAGGCCAAGTCTATGTGACTCGGCTGCAACAGGTGACGCGGGAAAACCCGGCGCTGCTGGTGCCCCACAGCTATGTGCGCTATCTGGGAGATCTCTCTGGGGGGCAAGGGTTAAAGGGCATTGTCCGTAAAGCGCTGAATCCACCGCCGGATCAGGGTACGGGCCTCCATGAGTTTGACCTGCTGCCTACACCGGAGGCGAAGCAAACCTTTAAGGAGCGTTATCGAGCGGCCCTGAATCAACTCCCGGTGGATGAGGTACTGGCGGAGCAAATGGTGCTGGAAGCCCAGCGGGCCTTCCATCTCAACTGTGCGGTCATGGCATCCCTGGATGGGGAGATGGTGTTGGCGCTGGAGCCCGCAACCCTACAGCGGCTTCAGGATGCGCATCGCCCCGGCAGCACCCAAGGGGCTCCTGCTATGGCCTCCTAGGACACAGATCTGGGGGCTGTAAGGGGGCTGTAACAGCAAAAGAAGGGACAGGCCAGAGGCCGATCCCACAAGGGTAAAGTCACAGCCCTCTCTTGTGGGATAGCCGTCCCGGCTGTCCTGGTTGCAATAGTCCCTTGAGCAGTCGCTTTGAATATTCGCAAACTCTGCAACCCAATTACCATAATGTCCACCTTTACTGACTTCGGGGGAAAAACTACTGCGATCGCGGCTTTCCCTACCCCCTTTCCGGACCTAGGGCCTGCTCAGCAGACCCATGGCCAGCCCGATTTTCAATTCGATGCAGATTGGTTCCATCCCGACCTGCTACAGAAATACGATCGCCCCATTCCCCGTTACACCAGCTATCCCCCGGCCACGGAGCTGAAGGCAGAATTTGACCCCCAGGGGTTTGAGCAGGCCATTGCCCAGGGGAACCACCATCAGCGGCCCCTGTCCCTCTATGTCCATGTCCCCTTCTGCGATCGCCCCTGCTACTTTTGTGGCTGCAACGTCATCATCACCCAGCAGCGCGATCGCGCCACCCGCCCCTACCTGAAGGCCCTAGAGCGCCATATCGAGGTCATGGCCCAGGGGGTCGATCGCCAACGTCCAGTCACCCAACTCCATTGGGGCGGCGGCACCCCCAACTATCTGGACCTAGGGGAAATGGAGCAATTATGGACAATGCTCTCCCGCCGGTTTTCCTTTGCCCCAGGGGCGGAATGCTCCATTGAGGTGAACCCCCGCCTAGTCACACGGGAGATGATTCTGCACCTGCGGCAGCTCGGTTTTAACCGCATCAGCTTTGGGATTCAGGACTTTGATCCCCGTGTCCAAGCGGCGGTGAATCGGGTGCAGCCGGAGGCGATGCTATTCCAGGCCATGGACTGGATTCGGGAGGCGGGATTTGACAGTGTCAATGTGGATTTGATCTACGGACTCCCCTACCAAACCCCGGCCACCTTCCAGCGCACCATTGAGAAAACCCTGCACCTAGACCCCAACCGCATTGCCGTCTTTAACTTTGCCTATGTGCCCTGGATGAAACCGATTCAGCGGCGCATCAACGCCGATGCCCTGCCCTCTCCAGCAGCCAAGTTGGAAATGTTCCACACCACCATTGACCAGTTGCAGCAGGGAGGATATCGGTTCATTGGCATGGATCACTTTGCCAAGCCGACAGATGAACTGGCGATCGCCCAATCCCAGGGTAAACTCCACCGCAATTTTCAGGGCTACACCACCCAAGGGGACGCGGAACTGCTGGGGTTTGGGGTGACTGCCATCAGCATGTTCCAGGATGTCTATACCCAGAATGCCAAGGGATTGCAGGCTTTTTACCGGGCGGTAGATCAAGGGGTAATGCCCCTAGAGCGCGGGGTGCGACTGTCCCAGGATGACCAGATTCGGCGCACCCTGATTCAGGAGCTAATGTGCCATTTTTACCTGTCCAAGGCCAAGATTGCCCGCTGCTATGGGCTCGACTTTGACGCTTATTTTGCCCGTGAACTGCGGGATCTATGGCCGCTCCAGGGAGATGGGCTGCTCCAGGTGAGCCCCACAGAGATTACCGTCACCCCCATCGGTCGTTTGCTGATTCGCAACATCGCGGCGGTGTTTGACCCCTATTTACGCCATCGTCAGCAGGGGCAATTCTCCCAGTCCCTTTAGTCACCTGATCATTGGGCGCGGAAACCGCGCCCCTACCCCCACACCCCAATACCTAATTACCCGGCGACAAGGGCAACCACAAGAGATTGCCCCAACACCCCAATACCCCAATACCCTCACACCTAATTACCCGGCGACAAGGGCAACCACAAGGGATTGCCCCTACGGGAATAACCCCAACACCCCATCACCCCAACACCCCATCACCCCAACACCCCATCACCCCAATACCCCATCACCCCAATACCCCATCACCTCATCACCTCATCACCCCATGACCCAAATTCCATCTTCAGCCCCAAACACCCGCGATGGCCTCGTATTTCACTGGCCCACGGTACTGTTCATTGCCCTGATTCATGGTTTAGCCCTAGGGCTAGCGCCGTTCTTTTTTTCCTGGTCTGCCGTAGCTCTGACCCTAGGTCTCCACTGGCTGTTTGGCAGCATTGGCATTTGCTTGGGCTACCATCGCCTCCTGAGCCACCGTAGTTTTCGCGTTCCCCAAGGGTTGGAATATGCGATCGCACTCATCGGTGTTTTGGCCTTCCAGGGTGGCCCTATTTTCTGGGTGGCGGGCCATCGCCTCCACCATGCCTATACCGAAGATCGCGATCGCGACCCCTACTCCGCCCAGCGGGGATTTTGGTGGAGCCACATGCTGTGGTTGTTCTACCAGCGGTCTACCTTCTTTGATCCCCAGCAGTACTACCGCTATGCCCCCGATCTGGCACGAGATCCGGTCTACCGCTGGTTCGATAGCTATGGGGCGCTGCTCCAAATCCCCCTAGCTGGCCTGTTGTACCTACTGGGGGGGTGGCCCTTTGTGGTGTATGGCATGTTGGTGCGCTCAGTGTTGCTGTGGCATAGCACCTGGCTGATCAACTCCGTAACCCACCTGTGGGGCAATCGCCCTTTTCTCTGTGACGATAACTCCCGTAATCTCTGGTGGGCAGCCATCCTCACCTATGGCGAAGGCTGGCACAATAACCACCATGCCTATCCCCAAGTTGCCCCGGCGGGCTGGCACTGGTGGCAAATTGACATAACTTGGTGGGCCATTCGCACCCTCCAAGCCCTAGGTTTGGCCCGCAAGGTAGTGATGCCCCCGCCCGAGCGCTTGGGGCACGACTTCCGAGGCTGGGATTCACCGCTGAAACCGCTCCGCCGCTTGGGGTCGATCTTGCCAACTTATCCCCACAGTCCCGGCGGTACTCAGGGGAATAGTCACCAGTCCTCCCCCATAGGCTCTAATGCCGATTACAACGCCGATTACGACAAGGAGTCGGCCCTGCCCTGACACCTCAAAGTTGACTGAGCACTAGGTTTTAGACAGAGAGATCTCGGCGGCTAGGGTGTCTACAAACTGGCGGGCGGTGCGGCCTGAGCGCCCATTGTGGCGGGTGGCCCATTGTAGGGCGCGGCGCTCTAGTTCTGCCACAGGCAGGGGAATTTCCGCCAGTCCTGCCAGATGTTTGACAATTTCTAGATAGGTGGGCTGGTCGGCGGACTCAAAGGTGAGGGTGAGGCCAAAGCGATCGCTAAAGGAAAGTTTCTCTTGCATAGTATCCCAGGACTGAATTTCGTCTTGGTCCCTGGGACGGGGGCGATCACTGAAATATTCCCGCACTAGATGGCGGCGGTTAGAGGTGGCATAGACCACTACGTTTTGGGGGCGGGCGGTGATGTTTCCCTCTAGAACTACCTTTAGGGCTTTGAAGGCGTCGTCATCCTCTTCAAAGGAAAGGTCATCCACAAAGATGATGAACTTCTGGGGACAGGTGCGGACCAGGTCCACGATGGTGGGCAAGTGGGTGAGGTCTCCCTTGTCCACTTGGATCAGGCGCAGACCGCGATCGCAGTATTCATTCACCAGGGCCTTGACGAGGGAAGATTTGCCAGAGCCGCGACTGCCATAGAGCAAGACATGGAGGGCCGGGTAGCCCGCCAACAGAAACTCCGTGTTTTGCGCCACCTGCTGCCGGGGATGATCGTAGGCCGCAAGTTGGTGCAAGCGCACGGGATCCGGGTGGGGAATTCCCCTGAGTCCGTCTGGGGACCACTGAAAGGCCCGATATTGTCCCCAAATGCCTACCCCCTGCTGGCGGTAGTAGTCCGCCAGTTCTGCTAAGCCCTCCGGCCAGTCCGGCAAGATCGGCAAGGAAACGGGCACTGGGGCTGGGTCTAAGGTCCAGACAACAGGGGCTTCCGGAATCTGACAGACAGTCTGGACCCAGCGACTTAACTGATCGCCCTGACAGGTGTAGAGGGCCTGAAGACGCTGAAGATCGTGGCGGGCGGCGGTAACGAGGGCTGGGGGCAGGTCAGCGAAATCTCTATACTGGGCCTGCTGGGAAAAGGGATTGTCCGATCGCAGAATTTGCTGAAGCAGATGATCCTGCCAGGTTTGCTGATACTCTGCCTGGATCCGAAACCAGGTTCCATAGGCGATCTGACAGCGGCTGAAGTCTTCGGTACAAAGGGCATCCAGTAGAGCCAACAGCGCCTGACTCAGGGGCGTTTCGAGCACCGACTGGTAGAGTAACAGGGCCATGGCCTGTTGCCGATAACGCTGTACAAGTCCAATGGCCTTGGCCGCCAATCCACCCATATCAAACTTTCCTTACTCCAGGACTTCGGTCACCCGTCAACTATGAATTGACAGAGCACTAGTGCTCTGTCAATTCTAAATTTGTAGCTACTGTGTTAGCGCCTCAGGGTCAAGCCTGCTGAGGGGCTAACACAGTAGCTACGCAGACTCACATCACAAAGGTAAAGTTCACAGACCACTAGTATTCTGCGGCGTAAATACCCTAACCGTTCTTATCGTGGCACACCTCGGCCCCTCACCCTAGCCCTCTCCCACGGGGAGAGGGGACCAGAAAATAATGTTGGGCGACGCGACAATAGTGAACTGATTTACAGTGGACTGATTTACGCCCTGCGGTACTAGGATCGCTGGGCTTGTTGGAGGGCCGCCAAGTCGGCCCCGCAAATGGCGGCTAGGTTGTGGGTGATGGTTGCGATGTCCCAGTGCCACCACTGGAGTTGCAGGAGGGTCTGAATGGTTTCGGGGTCAAAGCGGGGGCGGATTTCTTGGGCTGGATTGCCCCCAACTACGGTGTAGGGTGGGACGGATTTGGTCACGACTGATTGGGCGGCGATGATGGCCCCATCCCCCACCTGCACACCCGGCATTAGGGTCGCGCCATAGCCAATCCACACGTCATTGCCGATGACGGTATTGCCTTTGTCGGGCCATGCGTCGGGCATGACCGTTTCCCAGCCCTGGCCAAAGACGGGAAAGGGGTAGTTGGTAAACCAGTCGGTGCGATGGTTGCCTCCGTTCATGATGAATTTCACATCGGAGGCGATGGCGCAAAATTTGCCAATGATCAGCTTGTCGCCCACAAAGTCGAAGTGGTAGAGCACATTGCGCTCAAAGTTTTCGGGGTTTTCAAAATCGTCGTAGTAGGTGTAGTCCCCGACGATGATGTTGGGGTTGGTGATGATGGTTTTGAGGTAGACCAGTCGTGTTTGTCCGACGATGGGGTATCGGGTCTGGGGGGAGGGACCGTAGGCCATGGCAGAGGATAGATGGACCATGCTGAAGCTTACTCTAGATTTTTCCCTGATTTTGAATTCGGTTTTCAATGGCGGTGCCGCCGCCAAGGTGTTCCTCTAGAAACCGCAGCAGATCGATAATGGCGACCTTGGCTTGGTCAATCCGATCCCCTTTTTTGCCATGGCCTACCGCCAAGTAGAAGGTCACCAATTGCTTAAACCAGACCAGATCCTGGGGATTACGAAACTTTTCGCAGAAGGTGCGATAGCTGATCACCTGTCGCCCTTTCTTCCCCGCCATGGCCTCTGCCAGGGTGCTTTGCAGAATGTAGTAGATGCCCCCTGTTTTTCCCAGGGCCAAGCTGATCTGAAATAGACGATTCACTAGCTCCGTATCGCTGCCCTGTTCTAGGGGCAGGTAGGGAGCCTTACTCCGCACCTGATCCATGTGAAAAAATAGACAGGCGGTGAGGTAACAAGAGGACATCAGGTAGTAGCCGTCGGTGGTGAACCAGTCATCCGGTAGGTTGTTAATGGCCTCTGGGCTCTCCACCGAGAGGAGGGCATCACAGATACCGTCCCCCCGCTGTAGGCGATCCTCAATGCGGGAGAGGCGGGCGTAGGCTTCCTCTAGGTAGAGTCGTAGGGGATTTAGGTATTCGCCTGTGATCCGATCGCGTTCCTTCGTCTTCTCCAGACTATGGGTGGCCCGAGTCGCAAAATACTGACTGCCGAGAGCCACGATGAGGGAGGTGATGGCGGAGACAATAGCGGTGACAAGTCCTGCGGTCATAGCAGTTGTTGTAAAGAAGAAATTGGGGGTAGCCAAAGCAGTAGATAGGGATTCTCTGGCCAGCCTGATTATTAGGATCTCATGGAACCTTGCGGGCAGAAGAGCCCAAGACGGCTAAGACCAGCCCCAAAAAGACCAGAACAGCGCCAGCCCCTTCCATCAGGCTGAGACTGTCCCCCAGTAACCAGGCCGAAAACCCCATGCCAAAGATGGGCACCAGCAGGGAAAAGGGAGCGACTCGATTGGGGGAATAGTGCTGCACGAGGTAGGCCCAGAAGCCAAAGCACAGAAGGGAGGAAATCAGTCCGGTGTAGAGAATGGTGCCTGCCCCCAGGAGGGTGAGGTGACGGAGGGCATCCCCCTGGCCGGATTCAAACAGGGCGGACAGGGTGAGCAGGGGGAGGGGCGGGACTAGGGCCATCCAGACCCAAAAGCGAAAGCTGCTGCCTACCTTGGCTAGTTTCAAACAAATGTTGCCCAAGGCCCAGGACAGGCTGGAACCCAGCACCAGCAATAATCCTAGGATCTGGGCCTGTCCTCCTCGGGCAAATGCGATCGCAACCATACCCACTAAGGCGATGCCCACCCCCACCCACTGTTGCCGCCGGGGCACATCCCGCAGGATCACCGTGGAGAGCAATAAGGTGAACAGGGCCTGGGACTGTACCAACAGAGAGGACAATCCCGGTGGCATTCCATTGGCCATGCCAATGTAGAGCAAGCCAAACTGAAATACCCCCATCGTCAACCCCACCGCCACAATCCATCGCCAGGGAATGCCCCGGCGAGGAACAAAGAAAATTGCCGGAAAGGCAATGACTACAAAGCGTAGGGCCGCAAACAGCAACGGCGGAAAGGATCCTAACCCCACTTGGATGGCGACAAAATTAAAGCCCCATAGCACCGCCACGAGGACGGCGATGAGGAGATGGATTGGAATCATCAAGTTCGGCGTAGCCGTAGGGCGAGGGTTCCCGCTAGGTCGGTCGAGAACCCCCACTTTTCATAGAAGGCCACCATATCAGGCGGACAGTGCAATTGAATATCCCGCACCAAGTCTAATTCCGGCAGGTGCAGCACTGTCTCCATCAGGTAGCGCCCCAAGCCTAGCCCCTGACGGGACTCCACCACCATCACATCTAGCAAAAACGCTTTGTATATGGAGTCTGTGAGTACGCGGGCAAAGCCCACCAAACGTTCATCCCGATCATCCACTAACCCCACCACAATGTCGCTGTGGTCCAACATTCGTCGCACTTCTCGGAGGGTGCGATCGGCAGCCCACCACGTTTGACGATAGAGGCTACATAGATCCTGAATATGATCTTCATGGAGCTGTCGGACAATGACGATCGCCATGGGGGCTACGGTACTGCTGCACAGGGAACGGAACCGCCACATTGTCCACCAGAGGAGGATCCTACACAGGTGATCTAGACGACATTGCTAGGGGCGCAGGCTAGACTCACGGCGGTTACAACCGCTGCTATACAAACATAAGAGTTGTTGTGAAATAGTGCTCAGTCAGAACCTTCAAGGGCGACTTCCTTCCTCTCTCCCTCGGTTAAGCGGCCATCAGATAAAAGTTCCAGAGTCCTGCCGCTGTGAAGATGGAGCGGTCATCAAAGTTCGCTTTGCGATTGCGATAGACCTGGGCGGCAATCCCATAGCGTTTTAGGCCAGCAAAGGCATGCTCCCCGACGACCCGTTCTCGGGCGAGGGCTTGATTCTCAGCTTTCTGCTCATCGGTGAGTTGTCCGCCCTTAGGTTTCTTGTGTGGAATCTCTACGTTGACATACTCGTTTTGCAGCCCCTGAAAGCCTGAATCACCCTGGATTTTGACGTCATCAGGAATCCACTCGGCCCATCCCTCGCTATTGAGAATGCCTTTGTCGTGCGCCTTACCGGGATAGGCGGTGCTGAATACGAGAATCTGGCGGTCTGGGGCGACACCAGCCAGGTGGGTGCGGGTATGGCGCTTCTTTTTGCCTGAGTAATCTTCCTTCTGTTGGTCCCGGTCTTTGGCCCGCTGAATGGGGCGTTCAGTCCCGTCAAGAATCACCCGTTCCACCTCGGGAAAGGCTTCGATAAATTCTTCAAGACTGGTCAATTTGCGTTTCGGCAACGCCATTTTTTCACCCAGGGCTTCCTCCAGCAGTGGTTGGAGGCGATGCATCCAACGATTCGCCTGAGCGCGATCCAGGTCAAACAGGACACCGGCCAAATCAAAGGTCGGATACACCTTGAAGTAGAACAAGATGAAGAACAGTTTGGTCTCGACCGTTGCTAAATTGGGTTTTCGTCCGGCTCCGGTGGCCCGTTGACGGGGTAAGGGACTCCGACGGGGAACCTCTGCATGGGCCAACACCTGAGCGAAGGTGGATTCCAGTTCCTCAAAGGCTTTCCGGTTCAAACCGGTCAAAGCCCGCAGCAGGCGGTCACTCTTGAGGGCACGTTGGAGGTTCAGCACGGCACAACCAGGTTAACTAGCTCTAGAGGCTATTATCCCCTATTTCACAACAGGTCTATAGAAATAGACGTAGCCCTTGGTAAACGGCTTCCAGCCAGATTCAACCACATCTGAATCTGGGACTATCCCAGCCCTCCAATTTCCGGTAGGCTTTTAAACATTCCTTAATGGATATACCGCCCCGTTTATGGGTACTGCGCTAATTTCCACGGATCGCCTCAATCACTACTATCAGCAGGTCAAGGCTGTAATCTTGGCGCGGCAGCATCCCGTCAGTGGTCTGCTGCCCGCCAGTACCGCTATCACCGTCCACGGCGACTACACCGATGCCTGGGTGCGGGATAACGTCTATAGCATCCTAGCGGTATGGGGATTGGCTCTGGCCTACCGCAAGGGAGATGAAACCACCGGCCACACCTACGAGCTAGAGCAAAGCGTGGTGAAGCTGATGCGGGGGCTCCTGTTTGCCATGATGCAGCAGGCCCATAAGGTGGAGCGGTTCAAGGAAAACCAGGAACCTCTGGCGTCCCTTCACGCCAAGTACGACACCGCTACCGGAGCCCCGGTGGTGGGGGATGATGAGTGGGGCCATTTGCAGATTGATGCCACCGCTGTCTTTTTGCTGATGCTGGCCCAGATGATTGCTTCGGGGCTGCAAATTATCTTCACCCAGGATGAGGTGAAGTTTATCCAAAATCTGGTCTATTACATTGGTCGGGCCTACCGCACGCCGGACTATGGCATCTGGGAGCGGGGCAATAAGCTCAACCATGGGAAGCCGGAGCTGAATGCTAGTTCCGTGGGCATGGCTAAGGCGGCTCTAGAGGCGATGGATGGGTTGAACCTGTTCGGCATTCGCGGGGGGCAGTCTTCGGTGATCCATGTACTGCCGGATGAGATTTCCCGTGCCCGCATTACGTTGGAATCCTTGCTGCCCCGTGAGTCGGGGTCGAAGGAGGTGGATGCGGCGGTGCTGAGTGTGATTGGCTATCCCGCTTTTGCCATTGAGAATGGGGATCTGGTGCAGCGCACCCGCGAAAAGATTGTGGACAAGCTCCAGGGGCGTTACGGCTGCAAGCGATTTTTGCGGGATGGTCACCAGGTGGCGGTGGAGGATACGACTCGGCTCCACTATGAGCCGGAGGAACTGCTGCGCTTTGAGCATATTGAGTGTGAGTGGCCGTTGTTCTTTGCCTACCTCTATCTGGATGCGCTGTTTCGTCGGGACCAAAGTGCGATCGCATTTTACCAAGAGCGCCTAGAGGCCATCGCCGTCCACGAGGGTGGCTTTGCCCTGCTACCGGAGCTGTACTATGTGCCGGAAACTGCGATCGCGGCAGAGCGGGCCAAACCCCATAGCCAAGAACGCCTGCCCAACGAAAATACCCCCCTAGTCTGGGCACAGAGCCTCTATCTCCTGGGGCAAATGATCGCCGATGGGCTGCTCACCCCCCAAGACATTGATCCCCTTGGTCGTCACCACCGGGTGGGCCAGGTGCGCCAGTCCATTGTCCAGATTGCGCTTGTGGCGGAAAACGCTGGCTTGCAACAGGAACTCGCCACCTACGGCATTGAAACCCAGATTCCAGAGCAGCTAGAGCCCGTGCGGATCCAGCCCTCGGGAGAACTCTCCGGCGTCTATGCCCACATTGGCTACAACGCCAAACTCAACCTGAGTGGACGCCCCATTCGCCGTCTCCGCAGCCTCACCACCTCCCGCGTCTTTCGCATCGCTGGGGAAAACGTAGTGTTTTTGCCCTCCTTCCTAGATGCCCAAAAGTTCTACATCACCCTGGACTACCACTTTCTAGTAGCCCAGATCCGCAGCGAACTGGCCTATATCCACTACCACTGGAATGCCCCCGGTCGCCCCACCGTGACCCTACTGCTGACCCATGAACTTTTTGAGCTGGGCCATCGCCCCATCCATGGGTCCCCCCTGCTGAAACTCATCCAGGAACTGAAGGCGGGCTACTGTGGCAATGTCCCCGTGGTGCTGGGGCCACTGTACCAGTTGCTACTGACGGCGGGCACCGAGCGAATTGACGATATCGGTCAATACGCCTTTAGTGCGGTCCAACCCCGTTACATCCCCTGGATTTCCTCCTTTCTGGCGATGGTGCCGGAACAGGCCCAGCCCCTCAATGTGTGGCAGGTATTTCAGATCGAGGGAGAGGAAACCGCTGACCTCGTCAGTAGCCTGCGGGCGTCGGATAACCTCTACAAACAAATCGAAATCCTCGCTCGTCTCCATGCCTTAGAGGGCCTAGATTTTGATGCGGGCTACGGTCAGCCAGAGCGGACCGTGACGGTGGCGGATCTACTGGAGGAGGTGTACATCAAGGCCAGTAGGCTGGAGTTGTGGCTCGTGGTGCGACGGGCGGCGGGGCTGCTGGGCAAGATGGATGTGAATTTGTCGGATGCGGTGACGGAGTTGGTAGTGCGCCAAAAGCAGGTCACTGTGGGCAAAGCCTACACCGAAAACTCCCTAATTCGGGATCCCATGCCCCACTCGGAGATTATTCATAAGATCAACGCCTTTTGTAGTGACGATGAACGCGATCGCCCTTTGACCCAGGAGATCCTTGTCTATCTGAGTGTGCTGATCAAGTCAGAGCCGGAACTGTTCAAGGGGTTGCTGACCCTCCGGGTAGGCTATTTAATTCTGTTGCTGACGGGGGAACTAGCGCGGGAGCAGGGCATCCCTCGGGACGAAGCCTACGATCGCCTCACGGCCCTCAGTCCCCATGCGGTGAAAACCCGACTGCGCCAAGTGCTGGCGGGCTACAGCGGTCTGAATCGCACCCTATTTAAGCAGGAATCGCTCCAGGCTAAGGCCAAGGCTCCCATCACTTGGGGGGTGGTGGCCCAACCCCTGGATAAGGCTCCCGAGGATGGGGACTGGTGGCGCAAGCGCCAGATCGATGGTGAACTTACCCGCCTGCCGGAGGACTTTTACCAGGATGTCTGGCTATTGCTGAGCCATTGTCAGGGCATTGTGATTGGGGACAAGCTAGATCGCCGTAATCGCATCGACAGCGATCGCGTTTTGGCAGAAATGACTCCAGGGGAAGACAATTTCGCCCGCCGTCTGGAGCATTTGTTGAATAAAATTCACGCCCCTGAATATCGCCATCTGACGGTGGAGGCTCTGCGGGAGCTAGCGGCGATTTTCAAGGGCAATCCTGACCTCCAGTTTGAGAGCTACATCGTGCTAGATGTGCTGACGGGCCATGCTGTGCGTCTGGCCTGGGTGGAGGATCACCCCGACCGCATTGGTCGCTACGAGTCCCAAAAGGCGGCAGCGTGGTCTGCCTTTTATCAGCGATCGCCAGAGGACTGCGCTCTCTATATTGCCAAGGCACTCCAGTTCCTCGTGGAGCTGGCGGAGGAGACCGGAGACAACAACTCTGCTGAGGTCGCCTAACCCAGAGAGGGAAATTTGCTAACCCGGCACAGAACCCCAGTTTCTGTGCCCTTTCTCTACAGCCCATTACCAATCAAAATAAACGATGCCCAATAGTAGGGGTGAGTCAAGGAGCCGCCTGCAACCAACGGCTGCCTCGTTGCTGCCCTCCCTATTCCGTAGCGCCAATCAATGTAAATGCGGCCCAGTTCCTCGGATCGGGATGGCTCTGCATCGTGACCAACATGGCTTGCCGCAGGGCTTGGGCCTTACTTTCGCCCTGGCTCAACTGACGGTAAAACACGGTCATCAAGTCTGCCGTTGGTGCATCGGGTACTGCCCACAGGGATACCACCACACTGGGTACCCCAGCCGCAATGAAGGCGCGGGATAAGCCAATCACCCCATCGCCCGTTAGCCGCCCCCGCCCCGTATCACAGGCACTCAGCACCACCAAACTGGCCCGCAGGTTCAGTTGTAGAATTTCGGCAGAGGTCAGCAAGCCATCTTCGCCATTGCCAGGAGCTAGGGCGATCGCACCGGGCACATCCCGCGTTCCTGTTTCTCTGGGATCGCCATACTCCAACAATCCATGGGTCGCCAAATGAATCACATCCGCCTGGGGCATCTGTTGTTTCACCCGCGATTCCGTTGCCTGATCGTCCGTCAGCGCTGTGGTACCCAAGAAGCCTGCCACTGCCTCCGCTTCCCGCCGCGCCCCATAAAGGGGAGCCAACTGCACCGACTCAAACACGCCGGATTCCGAAAAGAAGGTTACCTGGGGCATGGTGGGATCGCCCACAATCAAGGGCCGTTCTGCCCGCAGAGCAGGGAGCCTGTTTTCACTGGCTAGGGTATGGGTCAGTTGCAAGACTTGAATTGACGGGGCGGTAATGATCGTGTGATTCTCAATCAAATAGCGCCCATCCGCATCCCGCAGTGCCGGGAAAGGTACCAGGAAGAGTTGTCCCTGGGGAATGAAAGCAACTGTCTGCTCTGGGTCATCGGGAAGCAGATCGGCAATGGGTTCAATCAGCAGTTCATGGAGTTGCTGCAACTTAGCCCCAGCCTGTGCCCGTCGCTCAGTTAGGGTCACTGGATTTTGTGTCATGACTACTTCCACGCTTGCTGGGGCTCCCCGCACACCAATAGCGTCACGGGTATCGGTGACGAGGGCGGTGAGGTCAATATCGGTGAGGGGTTGTTGACGAAAGGTAACGTTGCCATCGGGGGAGACGACCCAGATGTAAAGGCTGGAATTGAAGCTGTAGCCAGACTGAGGATGCCAACCGAAGCGACGGTTCAGTTCATAGTAGGCATCCACATCGCGAATGATGGAATAGGCCACAAGGGTTGAGTTTGTCTGTTGTGCCGTCTGCTTGATAGCTTCTATATCAACCGCAGGACTGCTCGATAGTTCTGCCGCTGTATTGCTAGCTTTCTGGGATAGAAGTGTAACGAGCGCCCGTGCTCTCCCCTGCTCTGCCACTACTAAAGAACGCTCGAAATCATTCTGATCAGCCAAAGCCTGCTGTAACAGAGCGAATGTATTGAGTTGAGTTTCAAAAAGTGAGATTTTGTCAGCGTCTCCTGAAACATTGACAAGAATATCATTCAAAATTTGGATAGCTTCCATGAGACGGCTTTCTGCCCGTTGAGGCTGATCGTTTGATAGATGGGCTCTACCTAGAAGCATCAGTACATTAGCCTCTGAGCTACGAATTCCATTTGCTCTATAAATTTCTAAGGCTTCCTCAAGATATTCAATTCTTGTTGAAGAAACACCTGAAGTTTGGAAAAAAGATAGGCTTGCACTGTGTTGAACTAGGGTCTGTGCTAGCAATAAGGGATTGTTGAGGCTTCTTGCGATCTCTAGGGCTTCTTCGTGGCGAGTACCCGCACGCCCACCATCGAAGCGATTAACTGCAAGGTATCCTAGACTTCGTTCAATATCGCCCAAGGCATTTAATGCAAAGATTGCCCCCCGGGAATCATTGAGTTCACGAGCAATAGCCAAACGTTGTTCATAGAGTTCAGTTGCCTGTTGATAGTCTCCCAGCCCCAGATAGACAGCACCCAAATTACCTAAGGCTCGACCTTCAGAGCGCCTAAGGTATATCAGCTCCGCATCGCTGAGATCTCCGCTTGCTGACAGTTCAGCGACAGCCTCTTGCAGAAGACTTAAAGATTGTTTTTGTAGCTCAAGGCTGAGTTGAAGATTGCCTAAGTCTCCATAGGTACTGCTAAGACCTCCAATAGCAATACTTTCGTTGAATTGATCGCCATTGTTTCTGGCAATGTCAATACTTTGTTGAAACAAATTGAGGGCTTGTTGATAGTATCCTAAATTCCGATAGGCAATTCCCAGGCTGTTTAGAGCATTAAACACATCAAAATCCTCTGGATTTTGATGTGGGGTGTTTAGAGATAAATCTAGACTTCTTTGTAAAAGATTGATCGCTTGCTGATAGTTGCCGTTTTCAATGGCAGCTATTCCTGCTTGATTGTAAGAAGATGCTAGGTCTACGGTAATCCGATAAGATTCTCTTCTGTTATTTTGCTGGGCAATGGAGAGTGCCTCTTCATGGACATTGATGGCTTGTTGATAATCTTCAACATCCCTGTAGGTATTACCCAGGTTGCTGAGAGCGTTTAACTGTCTGCTAATGTCTTCTGTTCGGCGGGCAAGCGTTAGAGAAGACTGTAAAGCGTCAATTGCCATCTGAGGCTCACCCGATCTGCGGTAGGCCACGCCCAAGTTGTTAAGAGCCCTTGCTTGTTGGGTCAGGTCATTGAGTTCGATGGCGATCGCCAGCGCCTGCTGATGTAGGGCAATGGCTTGCTCATACTGCCCAAGATCCTTATAGGCACCACCAATAACCCCTAGAATTTGAGCTTCGGTATGACGATCTCCTGCTGCCCGGAACAGTGCCAATGCTTGTTCCCAAAGGGCAATAGCGGCTTCCAGTTCTCCACGACTAGACAGTTGCTCTGCTTGACTAAGAAGTTGAATCGCTTCTAGTTGCCTGGTGTCAACCTGTTGAGCCAGACTTGGTGACGGTAGCGGCAATGGCTGGATAGATGTGGTATCCCAATCTGATAAGTCTGAGACGATGTTGGGAGATGTCTGGGCCTGTTTGACTGACCCAGACTCCAGAGACTCCAGTTCAATAGGCTTTTGAGCAAGGCTGACGGTTTGGCTCAAAGGCAGTGTTGCGATCGCGGTCGCAACCATCAGGCTCAGTAACTGAGTAACTCGTCTCATGGGGTACCTCCAGGGGTAACAGGCAGTGCTACTCCTTTATAGTTCTGATCCCGCCCAGCTTATTCAAGGGACGCAATGGGATCGATGATGGCAAGGTCCAAGATCCAGTCAAAATCCTGGCCGTTGTGGGTAACGAGAGGCCGTTTATGCAGCAGCGTCCTTCTATCCCGTCAGGGCAACAACATAGGCGATGTCCACCTAGTACCGCAGGGCGTAAATCAGTCCACTATTGCCGCGCCAGCTCAACATTGTCCGGTCCCCTCTCCCAAGGGGAGAGGGCTAGGGTGAGGGGCCGAGTGTAGCACGATAGAACGGTCAGGGTATTTCCGCCGCAGAGTACTAGTGTAGCGGCAACGCCCTGAGGAATCCTTCCTCTAGAATCAAAGGTGAGCGATCGCTTTAGTTGACCTGCAACCATGGCCGTCACGCTGAACCAGCCCAACACCCCCATCCTGGTAGACGCATCGAGGTGGTGATTACCAGCGGTGGCCTCAATAAAGTGGCCTCAATAAATTAGAAGCCTATCGACGGCTAGGCATCCCAGAGGTGTGGTTTTGGGAAGACAGCCAACTCGCAATTTACTGGCTCAGAACGGAAGGGGCTGATGTCGTCTATGCACCCACCTTAACCACCCAACTCCTGCCCCAATTAGACGCGCCCCAATTACTCACCTGCGTCAACATGGCCAAGCATGTTGACGCCATCCGCACCTTTCAACAGAGCCTACAGCACTAAGGGATGTGCGGGTTAATAGTGTACCCAGTGGCCAGGTTTTCTCCCGGAGGGAGAAAACCTGATCAGCGGAGCGGGTACGTTATTTTCCTGCGAGTCCCTTATTTAGTGGTGGTGGTGGTCGTGATGGTGATGGTGGTCGTGGTCATGGCTGTGGCTTTTGAAGCCCTGGGCCTGGGCCACCGCCATGGTTGGATTAACTGCGATCGCATCTGCCTCCAGCAGATCCGCAATCTGGGGATCGGCCCAGTCCGCCGCCATCTTCATAAATTGGGGATGGGCATTCACACAGGGCATCTGCACATAGGTCACTTCGGGATGCTGGCGGCGTAGAGAGCCGATGATGTGTTCCACATCCAGCAGGGTTTCGTGGTTTTCCGTGGCAAAGCCGATGGGCATAAACACCAGCGCCGTGGCCCCCAAGCCAATCAAATTCTGGGCCGCCAGGGTGGCATTGGGCTGAGTCCAGTCGATCAGGGGCGTGTCGTGGTTGAGCCAGCCCACAGAAATTAGGGGATAGCGGTTGATCAACCGTTCGCGGACCCGTTCATAGAGGGCTTGGCTCTCGTCAATGCCGGAGGTAAAGCCCTTGGCCTTGTGGGGACAGCCGTGGTTCATGAGCACGATAGCCGTTTGGGGGGCAAGGTGGGCGACGGCGAGGTCCGACTGGATTTTTTCCGTCACCAAATTCGCCAGCAGATCAATATACTCTGGCCGATCAAAGAAGGAGGGAATGTAGCGGCTACCCTGGAGCCAATGCTCCGTGGCATTGGCTCCAGGGTAGGTGGACAGGGCTTGGTTGACCTGCTCTACGGCGATGCCGCTGGTAAAGATGGAATCCACCACCAGCAGGGGATAGATCAAAATCCGATCGAAGCCCTGGGCTCGGATTTCCTCTAGAACCTGATCCGGGAGATGGGGAGCGCAGAAGTTAAAGGCTTTGAACACCTGGACCCGATCACCCCAGCGTTTCTGTAGTTCCGCCTCAATCCCCGCTCGCTGCTCCTCAAAAATGGCGTTGTGGGGAGAAATAAAATGGCCGTGCTGGTGGTCCCATTCGTGGCGATCAAAGATGGCCAGCAGCTTTGCTAAAGGGGGATAGAGCCACAGGGGCACCGGGGCAAATTTTGCGGTGAGGAGGTTGAGGGCTTGTTCGTTGTAGTTGGCGAAGTCGTCGTAGCTCTCGACTTCGCCGTAGCCCATGAGCAGCACCGCGACTCTGGGGGCGGTTTGGGGGGCGGTGGTTGGGGAGGGTCGGGTGGTGTCGGTGGTGACTGTCATAAACCTAGCTGGGTAGTGGCGGTAATACTTGCTGAGAGATGCTGCAATATGTGCCGGGATGTCTGCGGTCATGGCACTGGAAAATGGGTTCAGCAATTGCCCTCACCTTCAGGGTAGCAAGATCCCCCTGAGGGGGATCTTAAGAAAATCCTCCTGAAAGAGATATTTCCCCAAATGCAGATACGGGCAGATATTAAGGGCCTCTAGGGAGAAAAAATGAGGTCCAGTCGGGTTTGGGCTTGAGCTAGGGCGGTTTCAGGGTCTTCCCCCAAGAGGGTGGCCTCCATGGCTCGCCCAAAGTTTTCCGACAGGTAGGCATAGCCGGGGACCAAGGGCCGCGATCGCGCCGCCGCCATTTGGTCTATAAAGACCCGTAGCAGGGGATTTTCCGCCAAAAAGGCTTGATAGGCAGGGCTTTCCCGCACCGCTAGATTCACGGGCAAAAACCCGGTTTGGGTAGCCCAATCCAGTTGAAACTCGGGGCTGAGGATATAGGCCAGAAATTCCAGAGCGGCTTGGCGCTTCTTGGGACTGGTGCGGCAGAGAAAAAAGTTTTCGCCCCCCAGAACAGTGGCAGGCTGCTGATCCTGGGGTAGGGGAAAGACATCGAAATCAATTCCCGCCCCCTGCATCTGAGCCAGGGTCCAGGGTCCGGTGATCTGCATGGCCACCTTGCCCGTGAGGAAGTTATCTACTTCAAAGCCTCGCTCGGGGGGCGACAGGAGAACGGAACCGTCCTGAACCAAGGTTTGGGCAAATTCAAGGGCTGCGATCGCGCCGGGATTAACCAGATCTGCCCGCCCCTCTCGCTGGAGCCAACCCCCAGCACTGTAGACGAAGGGCAGCCACACAAAGACATTCCACTCCCCTTTACCCAGAGAAAGAAACATACCGTGCTGGTCAACCCGACCATCACCATTGGTGTCTTGGGTCAGGGCACGGGCCACCTGACGCAGTTCCTCCCAGGTGCGGGGGGGCGTCGCAATGCCCGCCTGCTGAAACAAGCTGGGACGGTAAAACACGGCGGTATTGTTGGCCCCAAAGGGAATAGACCACAGGTGATCCTCAAAGGCCATGGTTTCAAGGAGGGCTGGGTCCAGTTGCGCTTGGATCGGCGACTGGTTCAGCCAGTCCTCTAGGGGTTCCAGCGCTTCTAACTCCACCAGTTGCCCAGTCAGGGTGGGGGAGTACCAGAGAATATCGGGGGCAGCGTTGCCGACGATGGCGGTGAGGATTTTGGGGATTTGCTGATCGGGGTGGCCGACGTAGAGAGACTCCACCTGGATATCAGGGTGGCTGTCGTTGAAACGCTGAACGAGGGCATCAAAAACATCCCGATTGGGGGGCGGGCCAATGCCCTGCCACAGGGTCAGGTGGGTGACAGGGTCCGGGGGCCGGTCGAGGGTGGACTGACAACTAACCAGCCCCAGCAGCGCCGACACTAGGGTGATCAGCCCGAAAATCAACCATGGTCTAAGCCTTGCCCTTGAGGGCCACCGCACTGGAGGTTTCATGGAAATGCCGTAGCGTGAGCCCCGCGATCAGCGGGTGAACTGATAACTGCGATCGCATACGCCCTGAGTCACCTGCCAAGAAGAAACAGAAGGTTTTAGCCCTAGAGTTTCCCAGCGGTGATCACGGATTACGCCCCATCCTGGCAGTCCCGAGGTTCTGATACCCAAAGCACTGATATGGAAGCGCTGATATATGAGCACATCCTAGAGCACTTGGCCCGCCCTGCCGGACAATCCCTGGCTAATCCCTACACAAACCGAGTTCCACAGGGCGAGCCAAGCATCAGAAAGACAGGAACTTATCTCAATAGCATAGCCAAAAAATAGATAGGAAATTAAGGGAAATCGCGACAACCAAAGGCCGGTCGGAGACCATCGTGCCCTAAGCCCTAGACCCAGTTGCCATCATCGTTGCCAAGCCCAGAGCTTCTCCTAAGCTGGGATGAAATCACCCTAGATTGCCTCCAGACCTCCTGAAAACAAAGGCTTACTCAAGTCAACCCAATGTCCAAGGCTCATTGCGTCCACTCACCAGATCATAACGGTCACAGCGACAAAGCCAAAGTGCACCCCAAGGTGAATACCAAAGTGCACCCCAAGGTAAACAAAAGTTAATCCCCCTTCTATTGAGAATAATTCCAACCTATGGTGAACTCATACTATTGAGAAATAAACTCAATAAGACCTCAGGGGCTAGTCCCTATCCTCAATGGAGAACTAAAGCCTTATGCAGACCTATGACAGTGCAGACGTAACCTATGACTGGTGGGCGGGCAATGCCCGTTTTGCGGAGATGTCTGGGTTATTCATTGCCGCCCACGTGGCCCAAGCTGCCCTAATCACCCTATGGGCCGGTTCATTCACCCTATTTGAGCTGTCCTGGTACGACCCCAGTATCCCCATGGGAGAACAGGGCCTGATTTTGTTACCCCACCTAGCCACCCTGGGCTGGGGCCTGGGGGACGGTGGCCAAGTGGTGGATACCTATCCCTATTTCGTCGTTGGTGTAATACATCTGATTTCCTCAGCAGTGCTGGGGGCGGGTGCCCTGTTCCATGCCTTCAAGGCTCCGCCGGATCTCAAGGCCGCTTCAGGGCGAGCCCGGATGTTCCACTTTGAATGGGAAAATCCAGCCCAATTGGGGATGATTTTGGGCCATCACCTGCTGTTCTTGGGGGCAGGAGCCCTGCTGTTGGTGGCAAAGGCCACCCTCTGGGGAGGGCTCTATGACTCAGTGAGCCAAACCGTCCGCACGGTGCAGCCGACCCTCGATCCCCTGGTGATCTATGGCTACCAAACCCACTTTGCCAGCATCAACAGTTTGGAAGATCTGGTTGGGGGTCATGTTTTTGTGGGCCTACTGCTGATTGGTGGGGGTGTTTGGCACATTCTGGTGCCGCCGCTACCCTGGGCCAAAAAGGTTCTTAGCTTTTCCGGCGAAGCCATTTTGTCCTATTCCCTGGGGGGCATTGCCCTCGCGGGCTTTGTTGCTGCCTACTTCTGCGCAGTCAATACCCTGGCCTACCCAGTGGAATTCTATGGCCCGCCGCTAGAGGTGAAGTTGGGCGTTGCCCCTTACTTTGCCGATACGGTGACCTTGCCCCTCGGAGCCCACACCTCCCGTTGTTGGCTGGCCAATGCCCACTTCTTCTTAGCCTTCTTCTTTCTCCAGGGTCATTTATGGCACGCCCTGCGCGCCATGGGATTTGATTTTCGCCGGGTGGAGCAAGCCTTAAGCGTGGCTGAATCCTAAATCTGTTGTTGTCGTACTCTCCTCGAATTGGGGCTAGAGGTCTTTGCCCCTCAGCCCCTTTTTCCATTCCTATGGTTTTTCCATTCCTATGGATCATTGCCCATGTTTTTAAAGTTTTTAACGCAAGAATTCAATAGTCTCCTGCCGTTGTTGTTTCCCTGCCTAATTTGGGCTGTGCTGCTATTTTTCTTTCTGGCCCTTTTACTGGCTGTTCGGGACGGGTTACAGCGGCTTAAACGACTGCATCAGATTCCCTGTCATCGCTGCCAATACTACACAGGTAGTCTCTATCTCAAATGTCCTGTGCATCCCTACGCAGCATTTTCAGAGGAGGCGATTCACTGCTGTGATTATGAATTGGCTGCTGTTCGAGTGCGTCCAGAAAAGCCAAGGCGGCTTTCTCGAAGTAAGCTCATACACCTGCGTCGGCAAATGATATTCGGGGACTTACAAGACATCTCTGGCACACCAAGGTAGAAGGCAGCTTGCTGTTCTGCGTAAGTCCTGGACGTTGCTGAATTGAGGAATGAACCTTCAAAAGCCCCCCCCGCGTGGCCCCCTAAATTCCCCAACTCCGGGGGACTTTGAAGACTCTGGCTCCCCCAGAATTGGGTGCTGAGAGGCAAATCATAACCGGGCTAAGCAACGCCCGTAAGCCGTGCCCAACCATTGATGAGCCCTATCGGCACGATGGTATGGAGAGGATACCAGGGAGCCTCAGAGAATGGTCCTATTGAGTTGTCCAAAAACCTTGCCTCTGACACCTGTCCACCCACTCACCCCAGAAATCAGATTTTTTCCTGACACTGCATAAGCTCTCCCCACCCAGCGCTATAGACTCCTAGGTAAATCCCCTATCCCCGGTACCCCCAGCTCCGCCTGGGCACCACCACCGAGGCTCTGCTTCCGGCTGGGAGCCAAGGGCGGGGGATTGGGGATAGCGCTTAAACTGACTGGATAATTCTGGAGGCAAGGAGCCATGGCAAAGGGTAGCCCATGGGTAGGGCTGATGGTGGCGACAGCGCTGGGGCTATCGGCGGTGGAGGGAGCCGTAGCGGCGAGACGACAGCCAGTCATCCCTACCCAGAGCGCCCCAGGAAAACTGTGGCCGCTCTCTGACTTGAGTCCCATCCCAACAGCGACACCCCCAGGCATAGAGCCTTTCCCTACCCAACTGCCCCTCGCCCCTACCCAGCCTCAAACTCTGGCTGAAACTGCCCGATTATCGGAAGCCGATCGCCTTTTACAACAAGGCATCCAGCATTTCAACCGCAGCCAGTTTCGAGAAGCCCTGGCATCCTGGCAGCAGGCGTTAGACCTGTATCGTGCCCAGGGAAATCGCCGGGGTGAAGGGCATGCCCTGGGGAATTTGGGTAATGCTCATCTTGAGCTACAGGAATACTCAGAAGCCATTAGATTTTACGAGCAGGAAATAGCAATTCACAGAGAGATTGGGAATCGTGCTGGGGAAGGCAGCACACTGTTCTCACTGGGCTGGGCCTATGCTTTTCAAGCTCAGTACGAATTAGCACTAGATTACTTTAATAATTCACTTAATATCAGTCATGAAATAGGAGATGAAAACAGATCCGCCAGTATTTTATATGCTCTGGGTTGGACGTATCATAGCCTTGGAGATTTTCAGAAGGCGTTGGAACTCTATCAGAATGCATTGATAATATTTGAGGAAAATAATAATAAAAATGGACTGTCAAACATACTGATCGGATTGGGTTGGGTTTATATTGATTTGGATCAAATAAATCTTTCTATTGATTTTTTTCGGAGGCAGTTAGATATCTCTCAATCATCATCTAATCCCAGGCAAGAGGCCAATGCTTTGAATGGATTGGGTTTTGCCTATGCTGAGCTAGGTGAATACCAAACCGCAATTAATTACTCTAGGCAGGCATTAGAGATTCACCGAGATATTAACGATACTAGGGGAGAGGCTTATGCACTTGGCGATATAGGCAATGCCTATACCGCCCTTGGTGACTATCAAGCTGCTCTCAATTACTTGACCGAATGTTTATCGATTCAACGGGGATTGAATAACCGTTGGGGTGAAGGAAGAACCCTAAGTTCTATCGCGCAAATATTCGAGTCGCAGCAGCAGCCAGCACTGGCTATCACTTTCCTCAAAGCTTCGGTGGCAGTGCGGGAATCTATCCGAGAAGATATTCGCAACTTAGATTCTGGCCTGAGAACGTCTTTCACCGATACCGTCGCAGACGACTATCGCCGCCTTGCCGATCTGCTCCTTGCCCAAGGTCGCATTCCCGAAGCGCAGCAGGTGCTTGACCTGCTGCAACTGGAAGAACTGCGGGAGTTCACCAATACCCGCGCCGTGTGGACAGGCAGCGCCCTGGCCTACACCGAAGCCGAACAACCCATCGCCGATGCCCACGGCGACCTGATCGCCTTTGGTCAACAGGTCTCGACCTGTCGGCGCACCAACTGCCCCCGGCGTAATGAGCTAGAGCAACAACTCACCGCCCTCAACACCCAATATCGAGACCAAATCGCCACCTTCCAAGCGCAGGTAGGAAGTCAGCGGCGAGATGATGAAGTCTTTCAAGACCCCCGCCGCCTCAGCAGCGATGCTCGCGCCCTCCTCGCCGCCAACCCCAACTCCGTGCTGATCTACCCCTTCGTCACCGAAGACAAACTCTGGCTGCTATGGGCCACCCCCGGCGCAGTGGGCACCGTAGAAGTGGCCGTGTCCCAGGCAGAACTGTCCCGTGCCGTGCAGCAATTGGGAGAACGGCTGACGCGGGGGGGCGATCTGGAGGAACTGCAAGCCGCTAGCCAGCGACTCTATGACTGGCTAGTGCGGCCCCTGGAAGCGCCACTGGCAGCGAATGGTATTGAAAAGCTGATCTTCGTCAACGATCGCGTCACCCGCTACATCCCCATGGCCGTCCTCTTCGATGGGGAACGCTACCTACTAGAGCGCTACACCCTCTCCACCGTCCTCTCCCCAGCGGTGACCAACACCACCAACCGCATCGGGGCGGTGGAGGACGCGCCCGTCCTAGGGCTAGGCTTGACCCAAGCCTTCCCCGGCTTTAACCCCTTGCCAGCGGTGCGGGAAGAGTTGAGCGGTATTGTGCGGGTCGGGGCTGAGCAGGGAATTTTCCCCGGCAGCGTGTTTCTGGATGGGGACTTTACCCTAGAGGCACTGGAGCGCAACCTGTTGGGCCATCGAGTGTTGCACATTGCCACCCACGCCGCCTTTGTGCCGGGGAGATCGCGGGACTCCTACATTTTGCTGGGGGATGGTAGTCGTCTAGCGGTAGCGGATATTGAGGTGCGGGAGCATCTGTTGGCAGACCTGCATTTGGTGGTACTGTCTGCCTGCCAGACCGCCCTGGGGGGAGTCGCCGGGGATGGGGCTGAAATCGCTGGGATCAGCTCCTACTTTTTGCAGCCGGGGCGGGCGGATACGGTGATTGCCTCCCTGTGGTCGGTCAACGATACCAGCACCAGTGTGTTGATGCAGCGGTTCTATACCTTGCTGGCGACGGGGGAACTGACCAAGGCGGAGGCGTTGCGGCAGGCTCAGTTGAGTCTGCTGCGGGGGGAAGATTTGGTAGCCTTGGGCGATCGCCTGAACCTGAGCCGGGGGAGTATTGAAGTTATTTCGACATCGGGACGGGCTGTGAGTCCTATTCCGGGGGGGTATGGCCATCCCTACCACTGGGCACCATTTATTCTCATCGGCAATGGTCTGTAGCAGTGGGAGCGATAGTCTACAGACCGGCCCAGAGGGCCATCGCCCACCGCTGTCGCTACACTAAAATCAGTAGCATGGTGTAACCGTCTACAAGGGGCTAGCTGACTAGGGGAATGCCAAACCAGCGACGGGCTTGCTTGCAGAGGTGCAGTTCACGACCATTGCGGTCCCACCGAACCTCGTCAAAGATTTGGTGCAAGATATATAGTCCTCGCCCACATTCCCCGACTTCAGAAGGGCTTGTAATTTCAGGGTTGGGCTCAGGGCAACCACAGGGAGCGTCAAATCCTTTGCCTTGATCAACGATAATCCACCAATACTGACCAGCGGTGACTGTATAGTGAACGCAGATTACCTTTTGGGTATCTAGTTGATTGCCATGCTTGACCGCATTGACAAGGGCTTCTTGGAGCCCTAGGCGCAGTTCTGCTCGCCAGCGGCGCGGAACATTGCTCAGCAATCGATCTAAGATCGGGCACAAGTACAATGTAGAGACAAAGCTTAGGCTGCCCCACTTCTGTGATGTGGAGGGCATAGAGATAGCTACCACCAGATATCCCCCGAAGGAATTGGTCTTCTAAACATCCAGAGCCTAGGCGTAGAAGCCTGTGCCGTTAGACAACACCTGGGTAATCCGCAGTCAAAGAATTAATGTAAGAAAGTATGGGTAGAACGGGTTTGTTAATGAGGGACGAGACAAGCCTTAAAGAGCTAAGGCTTTGTTTTTAAGACAGTTTTGGCTCTCGGATATGCCCAAGGTAGCTCTGGATAGCCCCTGATTATTGTCGTTAAGCCCTCAAAACCCCAGAGGAGCAATCAGAGGGTGCTTAAGCTTTCCGACTATACCCAGTATACCAAACCTGCTGACACCGCCAAATCAAGCTTGAATTTTTCTGGCGGGGCACCGCACCCAATCTGGGGAGAAATCGCGCTAGAGGGCAAGATAATGTTTAGCGTTATCGGCCACGATGGCGGCGGTATCTTGGCTCAGCTTTTGCAAGGCAGCTTCTGCCTCGGGTTCATCAAAGTGGGCTAGGGCTTGGACTAGGCGATGGCGCACCTGCCAGTTATCGGCATCCAGGTAGGGCAGCAGTAGGGGCAGGGCGCGGGGATCTCCCAGTTCTCCTAGGGAGCCGATGGCGGCGGTGGCGATGAGTTCGTTCTGGGACTGGAGGGCAGTTTGCAGGAGATCAAAGGCTCGCATTTCCCCCAATTCTCCTAGGGCGGCAATAATGCTGAACTGCACCAGCCATTCCTGGCTTTCTTCGTAAACCTTCTGGAGATCGTCAAAGGCTTCGGTAAGCTGCAAGGCTCCAATGGCATCTGCTGCCGCTGCTTGAGCATCGGGTTCTGGATCGCTCAACAGAGCGGTCCGCAGGATGGCAAGGGCTGTTGGGAGATCTTGGCGGCCCAGGCTGGTGAACTGGCTCAGGGCTGCATAGCGCACTCGGACATTGCTGTCCGCAGCGGCGATCTGGAGCAATTCAAATGCGATCGCGGGATCGAGATCCCGAATTTGGTTAATCGCCCGTAGACGATCGCCAAAATCCGATGATTCCAGCAGTTGCTTGACGCTCTCAGGCGTGGGGGTCATTCCGTGTCCTTCATTACAACGCGGTATGTATCACTATCGGCTATGGCGGGGACGAGATCAAAGGGGGCATCAGAACCCATGGGAACCAAGCCCAAGCGGTGCCAACCGAACCGGATTGATCCGACTACGGACTGGTCTCTGCCACCGAGTCGCTATAGCTCCGCGCCATCTCCCGCACAATGTCTCCTCGGGTGAGGATGCCCACTAGGCTACCGCTGTCGTCCAACACCGGCAGGCGGCGCACCTGCTTATCGTGCATGAGTTGGGCAGCAGCGCGGAGGGAAGCCTCGGGTTGGGTGGTGACTACAGGGTGATCGGACATCACCTCGGCTACGGTTTGCCCCAGAGCCTTGTGCAGTTCTTGGTTGAAGCGGGTGGGATTCTTAAGGTAAATCACGCTGTCTAGGAGCATGACATAGGCCGGCAGCGGTGCGCCTGTCGCCTGCCACATCAGGTCCGTTTCTGACAGGATTCCCACTAGGCTACCCTCCGCTGAGATCACGGGAAGCCCGCTGATCCGCTGATCCGCCATAATCTGGATGGCCTCCTGGAGTAGGGCATTGGAGCCGACAGTGATCGGGTCACGGGTCATCACATCGGCGACCGTTCTAGGCATCTGATTTCTCCCTTAGGTATGGGCGGGGCAGAACTGAGTCGAGGCTAGGGAGCCGGGGTGGAGTCCTTAAAAGATCACTGGCCCTAGGTCTAGATCCCAGGCTGAAGCGCTGATCCCGCATCTCTCTTCATTTTAGGAAACTGAGGAGGGCCTGCTGAGAGGGTTTCACAGGTCGTTACAGTCCCCAATCCCCCGGCATGAAAATGACCGGGCTAATCGCTGCCGTTCTCTAAAGAGAATTCCATGCTCAGAAGGGGCATCAACGTAAGCCGAGACAATATGGGCTCCGAGGAATTCAGGAGTCAGAAGTCAGTACTCTCCTAGATTCTGGCTCCTAACTCCTCCCCACGAGATTTGTCCCGCTTTGAGTTGATACCCCTCAGAAGTCCTCTTTCAGACCTGAGTTCGACAAGGAGTAGAGGGCTAAAAACGTCAATTCGGTATCAGCGCTGTCACCCCGCCGAGAATTCAAAATTCCCGGCTAACAGGCTCTAGTTCATTTTTAATGGCCATTAAAAATGGACTGGGAGCTGGGCTGGAGATAGGGGGGCTAGTCCGTTTTAACGGACTTCTGCTGTGAGCCAGGGCAATTTATTCCCTGGCGGATGGGCAGCGAAGCTTAAGTCGAACTCAGGTCTGTAAGAGGACAGTAGCTATGAGCGGCGGAATTCCATTCCGGCGCGGGGTAGCAACAGTGAGGGGGACGAATTTTTGTGCGGGATGCTGATCTAAACCTTGCCCAAGTCCAGAAGTGGAGTTTTCCGGTGGGGAAACTCCACTTCTGGACTTGGTATACAGTGGGCAATGCCCTTGTTCGCCGCAGTGTCATTACGTTGATATGTACTGTTCCAGAATGTCGATGCAGCGGTCGATGGCGCTGAGGTGGGCAATTTCGTAGCCGTGGGTATTGTCTGTGGGGAAACTGAGGCAGGCGGCCCGAGGCACATGGCCAAATTTCATGGCAATGGAGCCATCACTGCCGAAGCTCGTAATGGTGGCGATTTGGACTGGAATCTGGCGCTGGTTAGCGGCTTGGGCCAGTTTCTGGGTTAGGGTTTCGTCGTACAGGCCATAGCCATCCTCGGCCAACAGCACCGGGATCGGCCCCGACTGGATGGGGTATTCTCGCGAGAGGGGACAAATCTCTAGGGCAATCAACTCTGAAAGTTTGTGGCGCTGGCTGAAGTAGAGAGCTCCCACCGCTCCCACTTCCTCCTTGGCAGAAAAGACAAGGTAAACCGGGACTGCTGCCCGCTGTACCCGCTCTGCTAGGGCTAAGAGAATGGCGATGGAAGCTTTGTTATCCAGCGTGTAGCTGGCGATGTAGTCCCCCAGGGCAAAGGGACGTTTACGGTGTTTGCCCACCACCATCCGGGTGCCGGGACGAATGCCAGCGGCGGCAAGGGTTTCTGGGGTGCTTTTGGTTTCCACCCAGGCGGTTTCCCACTGCACCGCTTTGCCTTCCTGCTGGGCCTTCTGAGGCGACTCGTGGGAAACGTGGCGTGACCCAAAGGAAAGAATACCGCTGAGGGTGTGGTGATCCCCCAGTAGGTCCACAACCCCTTCCCCATAGACCCAGGGAAAGGAGCCTCCCAATTTACGCACCTCCACTCGGCCCTGGGGACTAAGACCTTTGACAATGCCGCCGATTTCGTCCTTGTGGGCGGTGATGGCGATGGCCCCAGGCCGGTTGGGGACCGTTGCACCCTCTGCTTGATCCCCTGGGATGCGGGCAATAATGTTGTCGGCTTCATCTTGCCAATGCTCGACCCCCAGGGTTTGGAGACGATCCAGAAGGTAGCGATTTACCTCCTGTTCCACGCCGCTGGGGGAATGGCACATGACGAGATCTGCGATCGCATTAAACAGCGAACTATGACGATCTGAAGTCATCGGCAGCATAATCTTCTAGGGATGTCCCTAGGTGAGGGATATCTAGGGACACAATTCCGTGGTCCATACCGGGGGATTGCGGCGAATGCAGAATCGCTGCTGACCCACCCAGATCAGCTTCACCTGATCGTTGTCGAAAGACTCGAATTCCAGGCGATAGCGATGGCCACCAACGGAGTCATCAGCCTCCCCTCGATTGGTCAGGATCACCACGGGATAGTTGTCATCGTAGCCGTCGCTTGTGACCGTTGTGGGCTGTTGCCCCTCCCCCAGGGTCGTGCGCCCAAAAAGTTCCAGGGCAATGGCCTCGGGATTGCGACCGATCAGGGGCAATGGGACGTCCAGAGTATTGAGGGGAATCTGCTCGTACTGGCTGCGGGCAGCGACTTGTTCCGAGGCTAGGGCCGATTCCGGAGCCCCATCCCACAGCGCTAGGAGTTGCTGGCTGGGAATGTTGATCCCCTGGAGGCAGTTTCCCCGCAGGCAAACGGTGTCATCCTTGAGCAGGTAGGGACTGTCTTCCGGGAACCCTTCACAATTCTCCTGGTAGCCGCCCGTCGTCGTGCAGGCTTGGTAATACACCAGGAGATCCCCTTGGGCGATCAGATTATCCAGGGTTTCGTGGTCCACATCTTGACCTTCAGGCCAGGGAATGGGGCCATCATAGTCGCTGACGTCGGCGGCACCAGCAGAGATCACCTGCTCTAGGCTGAGACCATCTCGGAGGATGTAGATGGGGGTGCTGAGGCTAAACCCAGCCTTGAAAAGGCAGCCGTTCTGAAAGCCGGAGGGCATTTGCAGCAGGTGTAGAACATCTGTGTCATAGGTACCGTATTCGTCGCTATTGGTCGCGTAGGCTTGGTAGGACGACCAAGGGGTACAGGCAATGGCTTTTGTTTCAAGATCCTCAGAGAATTGTTGGGCCGTCGAGGTGTTCTCGGGAGAGGAGGCCGCCGGAGTGGTATGAGAAGACACTGCGGTAGACCCACAGGCCGAGATTGCCAGGGCCAAGGCTCCGGGCGTTAGCACAGTAAAAAAACTTTGTCTCAAAATTTGCATAGAAGAAATAGACCTCATAACTTAGGCGTTCTCAACTGTATTTCCCGACGGGCATTGCCCCCTAGTGTTGCCGGGGTCTCAACTCAAAGCGGGACCACTCTCCTGGGGAGGAGTCAGCAACCAGGAGTTCAGGAGCTAGGAGAGTACTGAGTACTGACTCCTGACTCCTAAATTCCTTGGTACCAATATTGTCCCGAATTACGTTGATATCCTGTTGCCGTACAACTCAAGGTTACCCATTGCTGGGATTCATGTCTGGACTATGGGCCTCTAGAAAGTAGGCTGGAGGTAGTTGGTATTCCTATTTGCTTCCCTGAGAGTCCATGAAATCGGTCATCTCCGTTCCGCTGTCCGACCGCGCCTATGATATTGTGATTGCCCCTAGTGGGCTGGACCACCTAGGCTCCTGGTTGGCAAATCGGGAGCGACCCCTGATTAAGCCGGGGCAGAAACTTTTGCTGGTGTCCAATCCAGTCATCTTCAAACACTATGGCGATCGCGCCGTGGCCGCCCTAACCCAGGGGGGCTATCGGGTCAGTACCTGCATTCTGCCCGCTGGAGAGCGGTACAAAAATCTGCGATCGCTAGAGAAAATCTACGATGCCGCCCAAGCCCATCAACTGGAGCGCGGCTCCGCCTTGGTAGCCTTGGGAGGCGGAGTGATTGGAGACATGACAGGCTTCGCCGCCGCTACATGGTTGCGGGGTATCGCCGTGGTCCAAGTACCCACCTCCCTACTGGCCATGGTGGATGCGGCGATTGGCGGTAAAACCGGGGTCAACCATCCTCAGGGCAAAAACCTGATCGGGGCCTTCCATCAGCCCCAATTAGTGGTGATCGATCCCAATGTACTCAAAACCCTACCAGCGCGGGAGTTTCGCGCCGGGATGGCGGAGGTGATCAAGTACGGGGTGATTTGGGATCCGGAGCTATTTGAGGCGCTGGAGGCAGCAACCCGACTGGATCACTACCGCTACATTCCAGAAGAATTGCTGCACATCATCCTCACCCGATCCGCCCAAGCCAAAGCGGAGGTAGTGGCCCAGGACGAAAAGGAAGGGGGACTACGGGCCATTCTCAACTACGGTCACACCATCGGCCATGCCGTAGAGAGCGCCACCCACTATCGCGGCGTCAACCATGGGGAGGCGGTGTCCATTGGCATGGCAGCGGCGGCGGCAATAGCGATGGCCCAAGGCCATTCAGAAACCCTTGCCCGTTCCCTTTGGCATCCGTCCGAAGCTGCTCGCCAGCAGGCGCTATTGACCAAAACCCGCCTGCCTACCCGCATCCCCGCCGGACTAGAGGCCGAAAACCTAATTTCCCTACTCCAGGGGGATAAAAAAGTGCAGGATGGCCGAGTCCGCTTCATTCTGCCGGAGGCATTGGGCCGAGTCACCATTACCGATCAGGTCAGCCACGACGATCTTTACCCCGTGCTGACGGCCCTAGGAGCCCAGGGTTAGGGGGCTAAGATAGGGGCGAGCAGTGCTCAGCTCGCAATATCTGCCAACCTTTTTCCGATCCTTTTCCCTTTTCTGAGCCACCACCATGCAAATCCGCGATCGCCAATCCCTGTCCCTTGAACCTGAATTTGCCCTAACTGCCCGCCGTGCCAGCGTCAGCCGTACCACCGGAGAAACCGACGTCCAGGTGAGTCTCAACCTGGATGGGACCGGACAGTGCATTGTGGCGACGGGGGTACCCTTCCTAGACCACATGCTGCACCAACTTGCCTCCCATGGACTAGTGGACCTCCAGGTGCAAGCCCAGGGAGACTACGAGATTGACGACCACCACACCAATGAAGATGTGGGCATCACCCTAGGGATGGCGCTGAAGGAAGCCCTAGGTGATCGCAAAGGTATTGTGCGCTTTGGCCACTTCATTGCCCCCCTTGACGAAGCCCTGGTCCAGGTTTCGCTGGACTTTTCCGGGCGACCCCACCTCAGCTACGGCTTGGATATTCCAACAGAGCGGGTGGGCACCTACGATACCCAACTGGTGCGGGAATTTTTTGTGGCCATAGTCAACCACGCCCAGATCACCCTCCACATTCGTCAGCTCGACGGCCTCAACTCCCACCACATCATCGAGGCTACCTTCAAAGCCTTTGCTCGGGCGATCCGCATGGCAACAGAGATAGACCCCCGTCGCGCCAGCCAAATCCCCAGCTCCAAGGGCGTCCTCTAGCTCCAAACCCCCTATCCTTAAAGTCAGGTTCATCGAAGCATATAGATTCCATGAACTTCTAGCGGCGAGGGTGTCAGATTCCTAGCTGCGACTAATACTGGGGTCAGATAGGCCCCTCTCCAGATACATCACCATCTACCACCCCTGAAAATGCTTAACCTCCATATCGCTCCCTTGTCTTCGGTTCAGGTATTTCGGTTTTGCTACAACCACGAAATTCACGAAGCAGCGTTCTATGAAGATCAGGTTCTGAAATTGGCAGGGGTCTTTCTGTCAGATCAGCGCCAAGAGGCCATCGCCCTAGCGGGCCGCCTTAGCCACAACCATTACACCCTCCTGACCGCCAACGCCAATCTCTACAAGATTTGGGTCGAGCGCAAGTGTCACGAAAGCTTCGACACCTCCATCATGAAGTTCTATTCCGCCTAGAACACAGGCTGTTAACATTAGGGGTGTCTCAAAAATCCAGCATTAACCGAAAGTAACAACCTGGTTTCAAGGGTTTCAGAGGCTTACTCAAAGCTCATGCAGGATCGCTATACACCCTGCTGATTTTCACAATTCCCGCAAGCGCGCTATATAGTTTTAATAAGTCATTGGTTTAGGCGAGGTGCAAGATGACGCATGAGAGCATCCGGAGATCCCCCGTGTGGAATCCTCTAAGCCAGGGGAAAAGCTCTGATTTCCCGTCCCGTCCCTTTTCTGACCAATCGCAACAGAATACTCAAACATCTCCCCCCCAAGAAGATGTAGAGAATAAAGCTTTCAATCAAAATAAATTTGAGGCGTTTGGCCTCCAACTTAAGGAAGGGAATGGCACGATTACGCCTCTAGAGCAGGAAAGACTAGGGGGGCTGCAAGCCAAAATGGATGATTTTTGGGCGCAGCGCACGGAACAGACAAAGGGGAAACCAAACGTGTTGGAAATCCTCGCTCGCAACGCGCCACACCCCCAGCCCTCTAAATCTGTTGCACCCATTCAGGCCAAGCTAGCGATTGGCCAACCCCATGATCGGTATGAGCAAGAGGCTGATCAAGTAGCGACCCAAGTGGTGGAGCAGATCCAGAGGCCGACGCCAACGGCAACTCAGGCCATTACTGCACAGCGGCAAGAGGACCAAGACAACGAGACACTACAGACCCAGCCGGAAATTGCCCCAGGGCAGGATGTATTCTTTCGCCAAGGGGCGTATGACTGGAGAAATCCAGGGAAGCAGGGTTTCATGGCTCCTCATGAGTCAATTCATGGGGTTCAGCAGAATGGAGATTTTGCTCAGCCGACGATCCAACGCCGAGAGCAGGACAACAAGTACATGTGTCCAGCCGCCAACCCCAAGATTGACAGAAATGACCCTCAAGTAATTGAACAGCTCCACCAGGATGCATTGCGAGAGGAACAAGAGGAAGAACGCGAGCTTGCCACCGCCCAGGGTAAACAGGCGAAGGCAAGCCGTGAAGATACGAAGCACAAGGGTGACGATAACGAGAACTATCGAGGCAGTCTGCGCGGAGGCATGGGTAGTCTGCTTGCCCGAGCTGTTTATGGGGTCAAGGCTATTGTAAAAAACTTGCCGGATGTTGCGGTGAAGCGAATCGTACCAGCCGGACCAAACGCGAATGCTCTTATCGATCCCACTGACTATGGCGTGTGCGACACTGAGGATATTGGCGAAGCAGAGCTCAAGGTCACCGCCGTTCAGCAAGATTCAGCTTGGCATGCTGAGGTGACCCAGGTTATCGGCCCCTACAGCAAAATCATTCAGTTGCCCGCAGGGGTTCACGAGGTGACTGGACCGGGGGGCGGTGGACCTGGTGAGACAACTCTGGCGAACTCCCGCAGGCAAATTAAGTGTCTCCTTGCCACCTTTGGTCCGCCATACTATATGGCCAGTGCTGTTGATGGGCATGAAAGCGTGCACGAAACCCGAGTTCTGCCAGCACTCAGGTTCGTTGCCCCAGAGATTCAGCGGCGGTTTTCCCTGCTCACCGTGCCGGATACAGTAGGCGACAAGGATGCTGCCCTTGCTGCCATTAAAGCGCTCCCTGCCTATGCAGCTACGCTTGCTGGTTTGCGGGATCTTTGGGATGCCAAGTATGTTGAGCTTATTGGCGATGATCATCAAGGGGCTGCACAGAAGGGTGAGGAGAAGGCAAGCCGCCCCATGATCGATAAGATTAACGCCTTCCGTGTGAAGAATGGGAAGAAGGCGATTCCTGTTAAATACACTTGGACTCCGTATTAAATGAGCGAGATAAAAGTTGGGTTCGTGCCAGTGGAGTCCGATCCCCCGCACACATCTGATATTCCTCTGACTGTCAAGGTCGAGTGCATTGATCAGCAGTCTTCCTCAACCCAATGCCTTGACTTTCGGCTCAAGGTCACGAACGAATCAGACACCTCTATCCAACTCAGCAACCCCTATGAGTCAGTGAGTTACCAGATGACCGATGGGGAAGGCTGGCCGGTGACGATAGGTGCACCGCCTCGTGCCGCGAAGATCAATGGACCCCGGCGTACACCAGCGACAAAGGCCAAATATCTTGCGGTGACGAATGTCGACCTTGATGAAGAGAGCATCACGGTGGAGGAGGCGTTGACTGCGAGTAAGTTTGACCTACATAGCGGATCGACGCTGATCTTGGGGTTGAGGATAGGGTATATGTTGCGGAATACTCAGAGCAATATGCCCATACCGCTTGCTGCTGGTGAGTACCACGTGACGATGTTGTTTCCCATGTCTTGGGTCGCCGATGGCAAGAAAGATGCTGTCCTCTTGCGTTCGACGGATGCGTTTACGATAACGCTGCTGTCAGTATGACCACTGCTTTTAATGGAGCGCGTTCTATCTGGCCTACCGTCCAGTGCCTATAGTCCACTGTATTCGCGCCCTTACAAATAGGAACACCAGTCGCTCCATCCCCCCACGTAGAGTCTGTCCATGGGGTAGCCTGCTGCCACCCGCGACAGCAGATTGACGCAGGCTGTCACCCCTGAACCGCAGTACATCACTACTTCGGTACTGTCTAGGGGTGCCCAGTGGGCTTGAAGATTGGCTGGGGGCAAAAATACGCCCTCCTCATCCACCACCTGCTGCCAAAAAGAATTAATGGCACCGGGAATTGACCCGGCGATGGGGTCAATGGGTTCCTGCTCTCCCCGAAAGCGTTCCGGCGATCGCGCATCTACCAGGGTCACACCGGATTGCTGGTTTAGGGCCTCAGCGGTGGCATGGTCCACTACCCAGTTCTTCTGGGGCCGGGGCTGAAATAGTTCTGAACTGGGAGGCGGTAGTTGTGTGGTGGTAGGTAACCCTGCCCGCTGCCAGCCGGAATAGCCCCCCTGCAACACGGCTACGGTATCGTGGCCCAGATAGTGCAATAGCCACCAGAGCCGCGATGCAAAGGCTCCTCGAAAATCATCGTAGACAATGACGGCGGTAGGTGGGTGTAATGGCCCTAATGGGCCGTTCTTTGGCGATCTCACCCCACACCGTTCTAGCTTGGGGACTAAATCCGCGAGATCGGGTAAGGGATGGCGTCCCCCATGGGTCTGCACCGGACTAGAAAGATCCTGGTTTAGATGCAAATAGTGCGCCCCTGGCAGATGTCTCTCCTGATATTGCCGCCGCCCTAGCTCCGGATCCGCCAGGGAGAATCGGCAGTCCAGAATCACGAGGTCAGGGTGATCAAGATGGTCTGCAACCCAGGCGGCATCAACTAAGGGGGTAGGGAGAGACAGGCTCATGGACAATCGGATTTGGACAATCGGACTTCAGGGACTCAATCTGGCCGTTAGGATACTGCGGGGGCAGAAGTTGCGATCTCTGAAAAAAAGACAGGTTTGTCCGGCCATAGGTTTTTTGGCGACAGAGCCACAGCCCCGGTATCTCCTCCGGTCGCCAATGGTGATCGTGCTCCGCCACCAGTTCCCCTTCCGGAGCCAGAAGATCATAGCGAATAATGGCAGCCAGTAGGGGATCGTAGAGATCGCTGTGGTAGGGAGGATCCAGATAGATGTGGTCAAACTGCTGCCCCCGGAGTCGGGGGAGACAGGTCAAAACTTCTCGCTGCCAAACCACATGGCGTTGATCGGGCTGGCTGACCAATTGCCAATTGGCGCGAATGGTTCGACAGGCTAGGGCCGATTGCTCAATACCTACCACGTACTGGGCTCCTCGACAAAGGGCTTCTGCCCCCATGACGCCATTGCCGGCACAGAGGTCTAACCATTGGCACCCGGCAATCGAGCCCTGCCAAATATTGAATACCGCCTCCCGCACCCGTGCTGCTGTGGGCCGGGTTTCTTGCCCCGAGAGGGTCTTGAGCACCCGGTTGCCGTAGATGCGCAGGGCCATTAGCGCCCCACAGTGGCGGGGCGCTTAGCCACCACTGCGACGAAGTTGCTGAGGAGCTTCAGTCCTGTCTGAGAGGATTTTTCCGGGTGAAACTGGACCGCCATCAGATTATCCTGCGCGATCGCGGCTGTCACCTGTTGAGACCCATGGGTAACCGTTGCCGCAATCACTGCGCTGTCCTCGGGCTCTGCATAGTAGGAATGGACAAAATAGACCCATTCCCCCCCTTCTACCCCCTGCCAAAGCTGCGATTGGGCTTGGGGGAATTCCAACTGATTCCAACCCATGTGGGGAATCGTGATGCCAGGTTCCTTTTGAAAATGGCGAATCCATCCCGGCACCAATCCCAAACCCGATTCCAGCCCCTCTTCACTGCCCTCAAAAAGAACTTGCAATCCTAGACAAATGCCCAAAAAAGGCTTGCCACTGGCAATGACATCGCGAATGGGCTGAATCAAATCACGCGATCGCAAATGCTGAATCGCGGGGTCAAAGGCTCCGACCCCCGGCAATACGACGGCATCCGCCTGCAATAGATCCGCTGCTCGATCAGTTACGTAGGGTTCGGCACCGGCCTGCTCTAGTCCTTTGCAGGCAGAGTGGAGATTGCCCATATCGTAATCAATGACAGCAATGCGAGCCATAGTGAATTCTCCTGGGCACAGATCTGCTCCCATCCTACAATCCTGACTTGCCTTTTTGGGAAGCGAAAAGCAGGAGCCCCTAACCTGACGTAGGACTCCTGCTTTTGAGATGTGTCTATGTCCTTGTCATTCTCTCCTGACATAGGCTTACGCCGTCCATTTAAGGAGAAAATTCTAGGTCAATTGATCCTCGGTTGCTTTAGAAACGACCGGGACTCGCTAGCGGTTACTCGTCTTCATCTTCAGTAGAACTGCCTTCACCCAACTGCTTGAGGTGAATGTGTTTGTAGCCCACCTTGATTTCAAACTCATCTCCAGGATTCAAGCCCATCTCTTGGGTGTAGGCCGCACCAATCACAATCTGACCATTTTTGTGGACGCTAACTCGGTAGGTTGCTTCCCGACCCCGGCCATCCTTTTTCTTTTCAGGTTCCAGAGAAATTCCACGAGCTGCCAGCAGAGCGTCATAGAAGCCGGTCAGATCAATACGGGTTTTACCCGTCTTAGTGGTGGAATAGTAGCCGCATTCCTTGGCGGTGTCGCGTTTGTTTAGGTGCGTCAGCTCCTTGACCTTCTGAAGCAATTCCTTGCCGGCCAGAGGAGCAGTTTGGGTATCGATCATCTAAGGAACCTCATCGCTGCAATCACTTATTAAACAATACATCCGGACCTGTACAAATCCGAAGCTGCTTAAGCATACACAAAAGTCGTCGATTAGGGACTAATAATATCCGATTTTCTTTTCCCTTATCCAATTCTAAGTGAAAAAATCTCTAGAGTTCTTTCCGATCGGCCTTTCTTGCTAGTCCCAACTGGCTTCAACAGGTTCTACCCGGTCCATCCTGGCAGCGCCATAGAGGTAAGGGTTCCATCGGTACGGGTCCCAATCATCAACAGCTCTATGGCTTCAGAGAGAGCACTTCAATTAAAGATATCTGGGCGACTTGCTTGCCGGGATCCAAGTGTTGCAGAAATAGGGTTTTGGGAATCCGGCCCAGGTTTGACACCCCCTATCCTAGGCGATTTCATGGGGGTGTCACCGCTTTCCACTGAGTGAGGAAGGAGGGGACAGGGGAAGGCTTGCTACCTTGAATTCCGACGTTTTTGTCTGGCAGCAGCACCCAGGTCCGGCATCGGCTGAATAATTATGATGGCCTTTGAGGACTGGTCTTTGAGCCTCATAACCGCCCTAGGGCAAAGGACTTGAGACTATGCCATCCCAAAAATCATTCCTTGGATTGGGTCAATGCGATAGAGCAAAGCGATGTCGTGCTGACTGATTCAGGCTCTGGGCTCTACTCTGCTCAGATGCGTGACAGGGCTTGAGCAGAAACACTCTGAGATCGATTTCTAAGTTTATCGGCCTCTTAAATCTGCTATAGATAAATTGACAGAAGATGAATTGACAGATTCTTTAACACCTGAGGGTAGACCAGGATGCAATCCGATGAACAACGCATCACGCTGTCGGTAAGCAACTTAGCTTGGTTGTTAGCGGCGGTGCCACTGTTATTGATTGGCTGGCAACTCCGCAGTTTACTGATAATGTTAATGATTTCCGTAGTATTGGCGGCCTCGATTGCCCCCGTTGTGAATTGGGCGGAGCGTTTTCGAGTTCCCCGCTGGCTGGGGGTTGTGTTGACCTATCTGTCAATCCTAGCCGTAATTGTGGGGATTGTACTCCTGGTTGGACCGACGGTGGTGGAGCAGATTCAACTCTTGGTGCGGCAAATTCCTGTGTCCCTGCGCAAGGTCCTGGAATCAGTGGAAGGCTGGGTGATTGCCTTTAATGATCAGCGCCCTGAATTGGCCAGTGAGCTGCTGAATCAGGTGCTAGATGTACAGGGGTTGACGAGCTGGGCGATTCGGTCTAGCCAGCGGTTGTTGGTTCGATCCTATAGTGTAACGACGGGGATTGTGGGGGGGGTCTTTAGCCTGATTTTGGCCCTCTTCGTGTCGGGATATATGCTGGCGGATAGCCGTACCTTGGTGAAAAATTTTGTGCGCCTCTTGCCTGCCCCTTGGGATGATCGCATCGAGGCTCAGGTGGCCCCCATTAGCAATCGAATTGGGAGCTATATTCGGGGACGGCTGCTGGTTTCTGCTATTTTGTCCATTGCCACCACCGTTAGCCTCAGTATGTTAGGACTGTCGGAATTTGCTTTGGGGTTGGGTGCGATCGCGGGAGTGACAAATCTAATTCCGTTCTTGGGGCCATTTTTGGGGGCGATTCCGGCCCTAGTGGTGGCAATTTCCCAAGGGGGATGGATAATTCTATGGGTTTTGCTGCTGTATATCGTCATCCAAAACCTAGAGACCTATGTGCTGGATCCGCTGTTGGTGGCTTCTTCCGTCGGGGTCCATCCCCTCTATCAACTGCTGGCCGTGTTAGGGGGAACACAGGTTTTGGGCATCATTGGGGCGCTGATCGTGCCGCCTTGGATTGCGGGAGGGGCGGTGCTGTTAGAAAATTTATACCTGCGCCCCAAGTTGATGGCGGAACGTCATCAACCAACGGAAACAGTAAATCCGCTATTCACGCAACCTTAGGAGACAGAATCGGTATTATGGAACATCGTGGCGTCACAGTTTGGCTAACGGGTCTGAGCGGCGCAGGGAAAAGTACGATCACTGATGCCCTGGCTGAGGCATTGCGCGATCGCAGGTGCAAACTTGAAGTCCTCGACGGCGATATTGTCCGCACTAACCTCACCAAGGGACTGGGCTTCAGCAAGGAAGATCGCGACATTAATATCCGCCGCATTGGCTTTGTCTCCCATCTGCTGACGCGCAATGGAGTCATTGTGCTGGTGTCTGCCATTTCTCCCTATCGGGCGGTGCGGGAAGAGGTGCGCGCCACCATCGGTAACTTTGTAGAGGTGTATGTGAGTGCGCCCTTAGAAGTCTGTGAGTCGCGGGATGTCAAGGGGCTCTACAAGCGGGCTCGGGCTGGGGAGATCAAGCAGTTCACAGGCATTGATGACCCCTACGAGCCCCCTACCCAGCCTGAAGTGAACTGCGAAACCCACCAGGAAACTCTGGAGGAAAGCGTTGCTAAGGTCATCGCCAAGCTAGAGGAACTAGGCTATCTCAGTCCTACTGCGATCGCGGTCTAGCTACCACCTCTAGACGCCATTTCTGAGTCAGCTGATCACCCCATAATATCAAGTCCGGCTAATCGCCTTACATACTGCATCGGGCTGCATCGGGCTGCATCGGGCTGCATCGGGCTGCATCGGGCGCAGAGCCCTGCGCCCCTAAAGATTCCTGGATTGGAAATGGGGGTGTTTAACCGGACTTCATAGAAACCCCTGAATTAGGCGCAGGTTTCATGCCTAATTTAGGGCAGCAGCAGCAGCCCTGCCTGGAGACAGTGCTCGTACCTTTGCTGCCTGGACGTATCGGTGGTCGGTTGAGATCTTTCCTGAGTTTGCCAAGGAGGAAACGCTTGCGGGGTAGGCATGACCACGCAAGCCCTACTGAAGCAAGCTAGGGGCTATAACCGCCCCATAACCAGGAATCTGGCTTTGATTGTCCATAGCCCCTAGCCCTTTTGCTCCATGACAGTAGTGAGGCGTTGGATGGCCTGGGTGAGGTTTTCTTGAGCTGTAATGGCGGGGTCGGGGGTCGGGTCCGGCATTTCAGCGGCGACAACTTCCTCCCGCTCCAGACGCTTTTTCGCTTGCTCAAAGGCGCGTACCACGAGAAATAGGCAGAAGGCGATAACAACAAAATTAATGATAGCGGCGAGAAAGAGGCCGTACTGCACCGTGCCGACAGCAAGATTTTCTAGCTTATCCACTCCCGCCGCCTGCATGGCCGGAGTGAGGATGGCAGGAGTAATGATATTGGCCACCAGGGACTCGATAATTTTGCCAAAGGCCCCGCCGATAATCACCGCAACGGCTAGGTCAATGACATTGCCCCGCATGATAAAGCTCTGGAAATCAGCAAGAAATCCACTACTTGCCCGTCGTCCGCGTCGAATACTCATGGGTTCCGTCCTGGGTAGTGCGTCTTACTGTATCTACAATCCTGATGTTTAAACTATTTTGAGCCGGATCCAAAATGGGGATAGAGCCAGCATCTGGACTGGCTTGCTGCTTTCTAGTGGACCATATCTGGGGGGCAGTTCCCACTCTACGGTTAACGGGAATGTTCCAGGGGCGCACGGCTGTGCGCCCAAGTCAGGGAGTTTCTTTTTGGAAAATAACCTTAGACCTTTTTCAGCCAGCTAAACATGGCGCGGAGGTCTTTGCCGACTTCCTCAATAGGGTGCTCGGCTTCCCGGCGGCGCATGGCGGTAAAGCCCGCATTGCCAGATTGGCTTTCAAGGACAAACTCCCGCGCAAACTGCCCGGTTTGAATCTCCTTAAGAATTTTTTTCATCTCCGCCCGAGTCTCATCGGTGATGATGCGCGGTCCTCGGGTGTAGTCACCGTACTCAGCAGTGTTGGAGATGCTATCGCGCATGGTGGCAAGGCCACCTTCTACCACCAAGTCCACAATGAGTTTTACCTCATGGAGACATTCAAAATAGGCTAGTTCCGGCTGATAACCCGCTTCCACCAGGGTTTGGAACCCGGATTTAATTAACTCACTGAGACCGCCGCAGAGGACCACCTGTTCGCCGAAAAGGTCGGTTTCGGTCTCTTCCCGGAAGGTGGTTTCCAGAATTCCGGCGCGGGTGCCGCCGATGCCCTTGGCGTAGGCCATGGCGCGATCGCGGGCTTGTCCGGTGGCGTCTTGGTACACCGCAAACAAACAGGGCACCCCTTGGCCCTCAGTGTAGGTGCGGCGGACGAGGTGGCCGGGGCCTTTGGGGGCAACCATGACCACATCCACATCGGAGGGGGGGACGATCTGGCCAAAGTTAATATTGAAGCCGTGGGCAAATAACAGGACGTTGCCTGCCTCTAGATTGGGGGCAATCTCGGCTTTGTAGATCTGCTTCTGGACTTCGTCTGGCAGCAGAATCATGATCCAGTCCGCTGCTTTGGCAGCATCGGCGACGGACTTCACCGTCAATCCCTCCGCTTCTGCTTTGGCCACAGAGCGGCTGCCGTCGTAGAGGCCCACAATGACATTGACGCCACTGTCCTTGAGGTTGAGGGCGTGGGCGTGACCCTGGGAACCGTAGCCGATAATGGCTACGGTTTTACCGTTGAGGAGGTCCAGGTTTGCGTCACTGTCGTAGTACATGCGGGCCATATCGTTAACTCCTTGCCTAGATCGGTGCCTAGATAACTGTGGATGAGGGGGGATGGGTTGCAGCCGCCACAAGCCCATAATTCTATCAAAGGATACGGGGCGCTTCGGAGCCGATGTTTTTACAAAAGGTTTTGCCGAGTGGCCAGGGAGATGGACTAGCTCTTGGGGGCCAGTTCCTTGGGGCCAGTCCCTGACCATTGCACCTCGCTCTGAGAGACTCTAGCGGTATCATCGCAGGATAGTGATTCTCCTCCTTTTGGCTGTCCTCCCCCCAGCCTTACCCCCTGTGACCTTTATCTCCCTTCCAATCTTGTCAATCTTGGCGGTGACGCCGCTCCTCGGTACCGTGTGGATGGACTTGACCGCCCTGGTGCTTCTGGTGGTCCTATCTGCCTTCTTTTCCGGCTCAGAAACTGCCATCACCGCCTTCGATAATCTGAAACTGCGAGCCTTGATTCAGGAAACAGGGGATCCTGACCGTTTATTCACCCTGGTACTGAACCAGCGCACCCGCTTTATCACCACGCTGCTGGTGGGCAACAACCTGGTGAACAACCTGTCCGCCATTCTCACCAGTAACCTGTTTGCGATCTGGTTTGGCAGTGCAGGGTTGGGAATCGCGGCGGGGGTGGTGACGCTGCTGTTGCTGATCTTTGGCGAGATCACCCCCAAGTCCCTCGCCATTAACAATGTATTGGCCTTCTTTCGCCTTGCGGTGGGGCCAATCTACTGGCTATCACGACTACTTTCAGCCCTGGGCATTATCCAAGTGTTAGAAAGTGTCACGACTCGATTGGTGCGCCTTTTCCAGGGCAATTCCAGACCACAAACGGAGTCGGTGCGAGATTTGCAGTTGCTCATCGATGTTCTGGGGGGCCACGGCAAACTTGATCTTGAAAAGCGTCAGTTGCTCAACCGGGCTCTGCGCCTCGACCAGCGCCAAGCTCGTGACGTGGTGAAATCGCGCATTGACATGCAAACCATTAGCCACCAAGCCAGTTTGGAGGATTTGGTACAACTCTGTCTCAGGACGGGCCATTCCCGCATTCCGGTGCAGGAAGACTCGAAGGATCAGATTGTGGGCATTGTTCACCTGAAACGTGCCCTACAGGAACTAGCCCATCGTAAAGCCACGGATCAGGGCGATGGTCCTGTCACCATTGCCATGACTCACCCCTTCTATGTCCCCGAGATTCAGACTGTGGGCGCTCTGCTGAAGGAAATGCTGCAACGCCGACTTCATATCGCGATCGTCGTTGATGAGTATGGCGGTACCGTCGGACTCGTGACCCTGGAGGAGCAACAGAGCCGTTGGCGGAGCCGAAGGGTGGTTGCCCTTGTTGCCGGGTGACCCGTGATGGGGAGTGGGGGAGTGGGGGAGTTTTTGCCTTGGATTTACACCGGAAGGGCGATGGTTTCTTTAATGCTGGAGAGGACGATAGTGGTGCGGGTGCGGTGGACGCCAGGGATTTGTTTAAGGCCGTGGGTAATTAGGGCTTCTAATCCTCGGGTGCCTTGGCAGCGGACTTTGAGCAGGTAGTCGTCGCTTCTCTGGGTACACTGTGCCCAGAGAGCCCCTATAGCACCATCGTTGGGGGCGGCAGCGGAGGGTAAAACGTGAGATGAGTGCAATTGTCTATGGCCCTTACCACGGCAAACGCCTGAGGGGTAGAACCGTGGCCCAGCTCTATGCCGAGGGCCAGCGCAATTTTGGTGGGGCGATTTTGCGGGGGGCCAACCTGCAAGGGCAAACGCTATCGCGGGCTGATTTTAGCGGGACCGATATTCGCGGCGCTAACTTTGAGCGGGCGATACTGCACAAAGCAGATTTCAGCCACACTAAGGGCGGTTTGCCACAGATCTGGGGAGGGCTAAAGCTGATCTTGGCCCTGGTGCTGACAGCAGCGATTGGGTTCATCACCACCGAGATCACGATTTCCATAGCTGGGGTCACCCTGGGCCAGTATGATCCCCAAACGGTGCTTGGGGTAATCGTCCTGGGCCTAGTTGTCATCATTCCTGTGGTGCTGATTTTAGCAGCGAATCTTTTGGTGCGTTTGGCTCTGTGGGTTGCGGGCGATAATGCTGGCAACCTGCTGATGGCAGCGGCTATCTCGTTCCCCATCGCCGTATTGATGGCGTTGATGCTGCTAGAGAATCGTTCAACGGCAATCTCGGTGATGGATGCCATTGGGAGCATAGACCGGGCGCTGGTCATATTTTTTATGGTTTGGCTGGTTGGCGCTGCGGCCATGGGCGTGGCTGATCCAAACGACAACGTCGCCGAGTTTGGCGATTGGCTTGGTAGCCTCTTGGTGATCTTGACTGGCCTAGGCGGCGTAATTCTGGGAGCAGAAGATTCGTTTCAGCTCTCCAAAGATAGAGTCGTTCCCCTTGAGATCGTGATGACGGTGACTGGGATCATGTTGGGCGTCATCCTATTTCTTTGCATCTATACCTATCGTTGGCTGGGCACAAGCACTCAACGGCCCAGCCAACTCCGAGACTGGGGTCTCAGGCTCACAACCCTGGGTGGCACCAGCTTTAGCGGGGCCGATTTGACT
>NZ_KI913949.1:3702875-3797178 GCF_000332095.2 Leptolyngbya sp. PCC 6406
GGTGACAGGTGTTAGGAATTTTAAGTTTTAAGTTTTAAGTTTTGAATTTTGAATTGAATTACCCGTAGGGGCGCGGTTTCCGCGCCCAATGCAGGGGTTGGCAGGTGACAGGTGACAGGTGACAGAAACGTAGGGTGGGCAATGCCCACCTATCCAGGGATTGTGCTATTCCGAATAACAGTGTCGTAGGCAAATTGACCCAGGCTATATAATTCATTTGAACTAACTCTGAACTCACTTCCCTTCATGGCCTGCTATGCCTGAGGACACCCACCAACTGCTGCTGTTTTCTGTGAGTGATTACCAGATGCCACTACCTGACTACGATGTGCGGGAGAGTTCCCGTGCCCGCCATGTCTCTCTCCGGGTTTCGTTCCAGGGGACGCTGGAGGTGGTGGTGCCACCGGGATTTGATCGGGGGGAGATTCCCAAGATTTTGGATCGGCGGCGGGATTGGATTGCCCGTACTATCCAGCGCATTGAACACCAGCGGCAGTCACTCCCCGCTGACCATCAGGCGGAAAAGCCTGACAGTCTGGAACTGCGATCGCGCCAGCAAACTTGGCAGGTTACCTACGAGGTTCGTTCTGATAGTGCCTTGACCCTGACCCAGAGTGGGGATTTCGACCTCATTCTGGCTGGCCCGGTGCAGGATGCGATCGCGTGTCGCGATCTGCTGCGTAACTGGCTTCAGCGACAGGCACGGGCGGAGTTGGGACCGTGGTTGCAAACCCTGAGTCAGCGCTGTGATCTGGCCTATAGCCGCTGTTCAGTACGGGGGCAGACTAGCCGCTGGGGTAGTTGCTCTTCTCGACAGGCGATTAGCTTGAATTACAAACTCCTGTTTTTACCACCACCGATGGTGGACTATGTGCTCATCCATGAACTGTGCCATACGGTCCATATGAATCATTCCCCCGCCTTTTGGAATCTGGTACGGCGCTATTGCCCTGAGTGCGATCGCATCAGGGCTGACCTGAAAAAAGCATGGCAGTACGTGCCTCACTGGGTTGATGCCTAGTTCCTCCTCGACCCCCATGGACCAGTTATTCTGGACGCCCCACAGCGGCTACCACTGGGATGGTGCCCCAGGGCGTTTTTTTGAGGGCTGGTACTGCCGCCTCACGCTGCCAGCGGTGGCCCAGAGTTTTGCCTTCATGTATTCCATTGACGATCCGGCGGGGGCTAGCATTCTTGATTCTTCCAGCACCCCCGATCTCAGCGGCGGCGCGGCTCAAATTCTCGGCCCCGATGAGACCTATCTGTACTGCCCCTTTCCCAACGTGGCGGGATTTTGGGCGTGGCGTGGCCATTTGGGACTAGGACACTGGGGTCAGGTGGCAGGTTCTGGAACAGTGGTATATCCTCCCCGGTACTTAGAGGCCGACCGCTTTCGGGCGGGAGTAAGTCAGGGCTACCAATTGACTGCTACCCACCACCAGGGACAGGTGCAGGATCCGCAGACGGGGCTCCAGGCCCGCTGGGACTACACCGTAGTTCCCCGATATGGTTGGGGCGGGGATCACGAACCGCCCCGACCCACAGCGGGGTGGCTGTCCTATTTGCCCATTTTTGAGCCCGGTTGGCAGGTGCTCATGGCCCATGGCTGGGGGACGGGCTGGATCGAGTGGGGGCGCGATCGCTATGACTTTCACCAAGCCCCGGTTTACTGCGAAAAGAACTGGGGCCACGCATTTCCAGAAAAGTGGTTTTGGATCCAGTGCAATGCTTTTGCTGACGAGCCGGATCTGAGTCTGACGATGGCGGGGGCGCGGCGACAGGTGCTCACCCATCAAGAAACGGTAGGACTTGTGGGACTGCACTACCGGGGGCAGTTTTTTGAGTTGAGTTCTCTCAGGGGGCAAATACAGTGGCAGGTCACCCCCTGGGGCGACTGGTGGGTCAGCGCCCTTACCCATCGCTATCGCTTGGAACTGCGGGGGACTTGTGACGCGACCCCGGCCCAAGTGCGCGTCCCCACTCGCGAAGGACTCCAATTTCGCTGCTGGGACACCACCCACGGCCATCTGACGGTCAGCCTCTGGGCGAGATCTCCTGCGGGGCGGGACTGCCCTTTTCAGGAGAGCCTGATCCTCCAAGCGGAAAGCACCCTGGCAGGGCTGGAAGTCGGTGGCCACGACTGGCAACACCCCTGGCAATATTCCGGCTAAGGAACCCGGATCTTCCATTAAAAAAGCCTTCGGAGATTCTCCGAAGGCGAATATTTTTCGGTTAGCCAATGTTGGCGTCAACAGTTGTAGCCTTTAGCCTGCAACTAAGCTCTCTTTGCGTCGACGAGATACCGTCAAACCCAGAGCAGCAGCACTCATTAGAGCTAGACCTGTAGCTGGTTCGGGCACAGTTGCAGCATCTTCGTCAAACTCAATTTGCCCGCGAATTTCTCCAGGAGCGGCAAACTCAGGGGTATTTGAGTGCAAATTGAAATAGTACTGCCCTGCCAAAAAGCGATTGTATACGACGCTGGGATTGACCCCAGCGGCAGTCACATCCGCAGCCGTCCAGCTACCGGCGAAACTACCGCTGGTAACGCCTGTATTGACTGGTGCATTGTTCAGGTCATGCACCACAGGCCCTGTTTGCTGGGTGAAGGGCACGCCATCGGGCATTGCAGACAAGTGGATGTGGGCCAAAATCAGCTCTGCGGCTAATCCTGAAAAGCTAACATCGTAGGTAAATTCCCAGCTATCTGGATCGCCAACTAGGGAGCCTGTAACCAATCCGGTGGCGGTACTATCGTTAGCGGGGACTTCATTCATGCCGTTGAGTTCAGAGAAGTAGCTAAAGGAAGCTGCTTCAACAGCGACAGGTGCGAGAACTGCGATCGCACTCGCAAATCCTGCCATAGAGAGTGTTTTAAGCATTGACATGGGGTAACTTTGGATTCTAAACAACATTCAACTGTGAGCAATAGGTGCTCAGTGCAAGTACGAGGAGCTGCCCCAATTGGATTTATGAAAACCGTAAAAATACCAGAACCATCAAAGCTGGCTAGGAATAACCGTTCACATCCCCCCTACCTTCGAACCAGGGATCAAGGGTTGTAGCGGTTTAGCCGGGGGGATGTGAATTATTGCGGCTAGGATGTGTGGCTTTGGCCAATTTGCTACGGTAACGGGAATGAAATCCTTTGACTCTGCCATTGTTCAACACCTGTTGGTTCCAGAGACCAAAGATCTAGGGGGCTTCACAGCGCGGCGGTTGTTGCCCAGTGACGCATTGCCCATGGTGGGACCCTTCATTTTCTTTGACCACCTAGGGCCTGCGGTCTTTCCCCCCGGTCAAGGCATTGATGTGCGACCCCATCCCCACATCAATCTGGCCACAGTGACCTACCTGTTTGAGGGGGCAATCCTCCATCGCGACAGTCTGGGTACGGTGCAGGAGATCCGGCCTGGGGCGGTGAACTGGATGACGGCGGGGCGAGGCATCGTCCACTCAGAGCGATCGCCAGAGGCCGAGCGACAGAGCGCCGCCCGCCTCCACGGCATTCAAACTTGGTTGGCACTGCCCCCAGAGCATGAGGAAACGGCTCCTGGGTTTTGCCACCATCCCAGTGCCAGTTTGCCTACGTGGGAGGATCAGGGTGCTCAGGTGAAGGTGATCGCGGGGAGCGTCTATGGCCATCACTCCCCCGTGCAGACCTTCTCTCCCACGCTCTACTTGGATGTGCAGTTTCCCGAAGGAGGACAGTTCACGATTCCCCCTGAGGTGGCGGAGCGGGGGGTCTACAGTGTTACGCCGGGGCTAACGCTGGGGGATAACCCTCTGTCGCAACATCGGCTAGCGGTTTTGGCGGCAGAGCAGCCGGTGACGGTGATGGCAGAGTCGGGAAGTCGCTGCATTGTGATTGGGGGAGATCCCGTCGGTCCCCGCATCAAGTGGTGGAATTTTGTCTCTAGTCGCCGCGATCGCATTTCCCAGGCTAAAGTCGATTGGCGCTCGGGACGGTTTGACCCCGTCCCGACGGAAACTGAGTTCATTCCTCTGCCTGCGGATGAGGCGGTGCTGGAGGTAAATGCGGGGGTGGATTAACCCTCGCAACGTATTGCCTCAATCTATTGCTGAGAACCCACTCGCGGCCAGCGCGATCGCGGCGGGATAAATGCGGTGCTCCTGAACCTGGATCCGAGCCTGAAGGGTGGCAGGGGTATCGGTGGGGAATATGGGAACCGCCGCCTGCATAATAATCGGGCCGCTATCCACCACCAATTCCACAAAATGCACCGTGCAACCCGTCACCGTCACCCCCGCCTGGAGCGCCTGCTCCACCGCCCGCACCCCAGGGAAACTGGGCAATAAACTGGGGTGGATATTCACCATGCGGCGGGGGAAGGCGTCGAGTAACACCGCCGTAACCCGCCGCATCCAGCCCGCCATCACCACCCAGTCCACCCAATGCTGTTTCAGGGTGGCGACGAGTGCCCCATCTAGATCTTCCCGTGTGGGGTGGTCGCGATGGTTGTGCAGCACCGTAGGGAGACCATATTTCTCCGCCTGTGCCACGATCCCCGCCCCTGGGTTGTTGTAAATTACGACGGCAATCTCAGCGTGGAGTTGGCCGGTGGCAATAGCCGCCGCGATCGCGGCCATATTGGTGCCATTGCCGCTGGCGAGGATGCCTAAGCGCCAGGGCTGGGGCGATCGGGGTAGGGGATCGGGGATGGGGGGAGTTTTGAGTTTTGAATTTTGAATTTAATTTCCCGTAGGGGCGCGGTTTCCGCGCCCAATGCAGGGGGTGGGTGGGGTGGATGCAGTTTGTGCGCCCAATGTAGGCGTGGCTTCGGACTGGGCATTCGTGAGTGCTTTAGCAGCCTACCGTTTTTTGCTGAATGGATTGGATGAGTTGACCGGGTTGACCGTTGGGTGGGGTTGTCGTGGTAAGTGTTTAGAGGCTCCCATTTTGCTCAGCTTTTGGCCTGGAGCTGGTCCTATCTGTCCTCTGTGTCCGATGCCATGGCTCTTAACGCGGTTTTTTTTGAACTGAGCGGTGTCATTATCAATGATGGAGCCCTGCGTCAGCGCCTTCTGGATGAGTTGCTGATCGGAGAAAATTTGCGCCCGGATCCGGGAGAATTTGACCAAGTCTGTCGAGGGCGAGGGGATCGCACCTGTCTGCAAATGCTATTGTCGCGGCGGGGGCGGGTAATGGGTGCTGAAGGTCTGAAAAAACTTCTGGAGCTGCGATCGCAGCGCTACCAGGAAGGGCTAGCCAGCTTGGATCGGTTGCCGCTGTATCCAGGGCTAGAGGACTTCTTGTACCAGCTCAAGGTGGCCCAGACACCGTTAGGCATTGTCAGCGGGGCGCAGCGGGGAGATGTGGACTGGGTATTGCAGCGGGCCAAGTTAGCAACAGCCTTCAGTATCCTTGTGACGGCAGAAGACCTATCCCCAGGGGGGGACAAGCCCGCTGGGGAGGGGTATGAAGTTGCTATTGCTCGCCTTCAGGACCAGTACCCCGATCGGTTCATTTCCCCAGAGACCTGTCTAGCGGTAGAATCTTCCTTCGCCGGGATTGCAGCGGCCCAAGCCGCAGGGGTACCCGTCGTGGGGGTGGCCCATCAGTACCCCTATCGGATGATGCAGCGGCGGGCGGATGTAGCGGTGGATTATTTGAACGAGTTGGACTTGGACTGGCTAGGACGGTATTACAGGGATTGACTTTTACCCTTGTACCCTTCACCTTTTACCCTTGTACCCTTCACCTTTTACCCTTCACCTTTTACCCTCTACCCTTCACCTTTTACCCTCTACCCTTCACCTTTTACCCTCTACCCTTCACCTTTTACCCTCTACCCTTTACCTTTTGCCCTTTACCTTTAATTCCCAGGGAGTAATTGCTGTGGTCAAGACTCGTACTGAAACCGACAGTATGGGGCCGATTCCGGTGGCCTGCGATCGCTATTGGGGTGCCCAGACCCAGCGATCGCTCCATTACTTCGCCATTGGTGAAGACACCATGCCTCGGGAAATGATTCGAGCCTTTGGCATCTTGAAGCGGTCAGCGGCGGTGGTAAATGGGGATCTGGGCACGCTGACGGAATACCAGGTCCAAGCCATGGTGCAAGCGGCGGACGAAGTGATTGAAGGGGAACTGGATGATCATTTTCCGCTGCGGGTGTGGCAGACCGGCAGCGGTACCCAGACGAATATGAATGCCAATGAAGTCATAGCCAACCGGGCCATTGAGATCCTGGGGGGCGAGGTGGGCAGCAAGACCCCGATTCATCCCAATGACCATGTGAATCATGGCCAGTCCTCGAATGACACCTTTCCCACGGCGATGCATATTGCCACGGTAGAGCAGATACACCATGCCCTGATCCCTGCGGTGACCCATCTGCGGGATGCCCTAGCGAAGAAGGCGGAGGATTTCGAGGCGATTGTCAAAATTGGCCGCACTCACCTCATGGATGCGGTGCCCCTCACCCTAGGGCAGGAATTCTCTGGGTACGTGGCCCAGGTGAGCCAGGGGTTGCGGCGCATTGAGGCGATGCTGCCGGAACTGGGGGATCTGGCCATTGGCGGGACGGCGGTGGGTACGGGGCTCAACACCCATCCTGAGTTTGCCAAGCGGGTAGCCGCCGAGATCGCAGCCTATACCCAACTTCCCTTCCGCGCCGCTCCCAATCCCTTCGCCGCCCTGGCTGCCCACGACGCCCTAGTGGCCACCAGCGGCACCCTCAAAACCCTGGCGGTGGCCCTGATGAAAATTGCCAATGACCTCCGTTGGCTAGGGTCTGGCCCCCGCTGCGGCCTGGGGGAACTGCATCTGCCCGCCAATGAACCGGGATCATCGATCATGCCGGGAAAGGTGAACCCGACCCAGTGTGAGGCGATGACGATGGTGTGTGTGCAGGTGATGGGCAATGATGCCGCGATCGCGATCGCGGGCAGTCAGGGCAATCTTGAACTGAACGTGTTCAAACCCGTGATCATCCATAACCTGCTCCATTCCATCCGCCTGCTCACCGACGCCTGCCGCAGCTTCACCGATCACCTTGTCCTAGGCATCGAACCCAACCGGGCTCAGATTCAAACCTTTGTGGAAAACTCCCTGATGCTGGTGACAGCTTTGAACCCTATCATCGGCTACGACAAAGCGGCCCAAGTGGCGAAGAAAGCCTATACCGAAAACACCACGCTGCGGGATGCCTGCATTGCCCTTGGCTTCCTCACCGGAACCGACTTTGACCAGCAGGTCCGTCCCGATCAGATGACTCACCCATCCCGCTAATCCCCAGAATGGGGTGATGGGGTGATGGGGTGTTGGCGAAGCCTGCCCGTTGGCGATGAGCCTGCCTTTGGCATAGGGCTTAGAGGTGATGGGGTGTTGGGGGGCGGTTATACCAGCTCTCTGGGTATTGGCTACAAATAGGCATCCCGTAGGGGCGTGCGGCTGCACGCCCAGGGCAAGATCTGTCGCAATGACGGGTATCAACGTAAGCCGAGACAATATTGGTTCCGAGGAATTCAGTAGTCAGGAGCCAGAATCCAGTACCCTCCTAGATTCTGGCTCCTAGCTCCTAACTCCTCCCCACGAGATTTGTCCCGCTTTGAGTTGATACCCAGTATTCCTTCTAAAAAATCATCCCCTGAGTGGGGTAAAAGGGGCAGATCGGCAGCTCTGGACCCTATTCATTGCTAACGGCTACCGTCGGAGCCAGGAGCACCACTTCGCTGCTATCTACCATAAAGGCCGTAACCCTGCCGCTGAGCTGTTGCAGGGTCGCTGCGGCGGTCTGGACATCACCACTATAGATCGCCAGCAGATAGGGCCGCTGGCGATAGACGGCTAATCCCACGGGTTTACCTAGGGTGGATTGGATGGCGGATGCGATCGCGGGATCAGTGCCATAGTCCACCAGCACCGCGTATCCCTCCCCCAAAAGCTGGGGCGCATAGCCCCCACCGGCAGTACTGGGGGAGGAGGATCCGGAGTCCGCATCCAGGTCAGAGGGCAGAGGGGCGGCGGTCCCATCACTGGCAGGACGAGCAACAAAGGCTTGAGCCCCCTCCACCTCCGTCAGGTACTGTGCCCAGGCATTAGCGTTTTCGAGGCTGCTGAAGCCCCCCGCCCGCACCACAGGCTCGGACAGATACTGGCACACCATGACGTTTGTGCTGGTGGGCAGTAGGGACTGGATTCGATTGCGCTCCACCTCCGTGTTGCCCTGGATCAGAAGTAAATATTCCGTTGGGGCCGGAGGAGGGCAAGGGGGAAAGGTTTGGGCCACCGCCGCCGTGGGTGCGATTGCGCCCACGACCGCCATCAGTATCCCCCATTGCCAGCGTCGGTCCCCATAGAGTTCATTGATCCCAGCCATCACACGCAAGACCACTACAGAACATAATTAATTGCAGAAACCGCGCCCCTACCCCAATGAGGGTGTGAGGGATGAGTAGCTGTTATCCGGAATAGCACAATCCCTGGATTGGTGGGCAATGCCCACCCTACATTTCTGTCACCTGTCACCTGCCAACCCGTGCATTGGGCGCGGAAACCGCGCCCCTACCCCATCACCTCTAAGCCCTATGCCAAAGGCAGGCTCATCGCCAACGGGCAGGCTTCGCCTTTCTTGAATGCCGTTAGGCTATACACCCCACCACCCCATCACATTAGGATGCTACAGTCTCCAGGGAAGCCAAAGGCTCAGGAATGGAGTCCGACGGAGCCGTAAATTCCCCTGTGATCACGAATTCTATCCGCAGTTTCAGCCAGGTGATCAGAGTCTTTTCGGTGGAGATGACCGCTGCCGCCGGTTGGGGACAGCGGGCTTTGACCGCCGCCAGTTCAGGCGCATCTAGAAAAGCGGGGGATTTCACCAGCCAAAAATCCAAGGCTTTTTCCTGCTCTTGGTAGTAACGAGTGCGCTCCCGCAGCACTTCATCCAGAGGTTCTTCCTCTAGAAGAAACTTCTGGCTAGCGGCGAGGTAGTAGTAGGTTTGGGTAGACATAGGACGTTCTCAAAATTCAGATATTCAACAACAGCGTATTCCGAATAGCTTATTCAAAATCAGCATGACTCTAGGATTGACCACAAATCAACTGTTTCATTTCCCGCACTGCCCGCTCTAGACCCACGAGGGCCGCCCGACTGATGATGGTATGGCCGATATTTAACTCCTCCATGCCGTCAATCCGGGCAATTGGGGCGGTATTCCAGTAGGTGAGGCCGTGGCCCGCATTCACCCGTAGCCCCAACCGCCGCGCCTGCTGGGTTCTCGCCCTCAAGGTAGCGAGTTCCTGAGTCTGCTGGGTTTCTGCTGCTGCCTCCGCATAGCGCCCGGTGTGCAGCTCAATGAACTGAGCTGTCGTGTGGGCAGCAGCCTCAATTTGGGCGGCCTCAGCGTCAATGAACAAACTTACGGGAATGTCTGCCCCTTGTAAGGTTTTGACTACTTCAGTGAGGCGATCGCACTGTCCCGCCACATCTAAGCCCCCCTCTGTGGTAACCTCTTGCCGCTTTTCTGGAACTAGGGTGACGTAGTCAGGGTGAGTATCCAGTGCGATCGCAACCATCTCATCCGTGGCAGCCATCTCTAGATTCAGATGGGTGCGTACCGTTTGCCGCAGGATCCGCACATCGCGATCTTGAATGTGTCGGCGATCTTCCCGCAGGTGGACGGTAATGCCATCGGCCCCCCCTAGTTCCGCCAGCACCGCCGCCGCTACAGGGTCGGGCTCAACGGTACGACGAGCTTGGCGAATCGTGGCAATGTGATCAATATTGACCCCTAGGGTAGGCAAGGGTTCACGGCCTCCACAGCCTCAAACGTGCATTCCCTAGTCTAACCTGCGACGTCAGCCTCCTAAAAGTCCACTGGTCCCATCACCGGGACTCGCTGCTGCTCGGGAGGATAGCTCTCTTCAACCTCAGGATGACCGCTAGAGGGGGGATAACCAACGGGGGGATCCGTGGGATCTACCGTCTGGATGGGAATATCCGCGCCATTGATTACCGTACCCAAGACCCGGATATCCTCTGACTCTTCAAACTGCTCTAGGACGGTTTGCAGTACTGGCTTCTCGGTGAGCTGCGGGCGGGTAACTAGCACGATACCGTCAGTGCGGCCCTGGAGCAGCATCGTGTCGTTACTGCCAGTGAGGTGGGGCGCATCTAGAATCACGAGGTCAAAACGGGCCTGGGCATCGGCCAAGAACCGGATCATTTCACTGGAGTCGATCACCATGGGGGCGTTACGTTGGGGGCCAGCACTAGGGGCGATGTACAGGTTCTCAACACCAGGAACCATCTGCACCGGGTCGGACAGGTATCCTCCGTAATATCGCAGGGGTTCCAGAATGGCTTGTTCATCGGGGGTAATGCCCAGGAGTCGAGCTTGGGAGTGAGATCGCAGATCGGCCTCTAAAATCAGTGTGCGCCGACCCGCCCGAGCAGCCGCAATAGCCAGATTGAAGGCGGTGATGGTCTTCCCTTCCTGATCCCGTGTACTCGTCACCATTATCATCTGAGGGGGCTTACCCGCCTGAAGCTGTGCTCCCGCCAGATATAGGTTGCTCCGTAGACGCTCGTAGAGATCCCCATAGGCCGAGTCGGGAGCCAAAATTAGAGGCGGGATATGGCTGGAATGGGTTTGAATGAGGGGAATTATACCCAGCAGGGGAGCCTCCGCATCCCCCAGAAGCTTCTCCAGATCCTCATGGGTCCGCATAGTGCCGTCGAGCATATCCAGCAGCAGCACAAGGCCACCCCCCACCACTAGGCCCACCATGCCTCCCAGCAACAGCACCACGACGGGATTTTGGCTCTCCGCTACAATTCTTCGGGTGGCAGGGGGGCTGGCGATGGTAATACTGCTGACAGTTTCCGCCTCCGCCGCCTGGGCGTCAATCCGCTTCGCCTGAATCTGGTCATACAAGGCCCGCTTCAGCCCTACCTGCTGGGCTAAGCGATCGCGCTCTAGCTGCTTGTTGGGCAGGCTGGAATATTCCTCCCGCAGTTGCGCCTCCGACTGCGCCAGCAAAGCCTGCTGGCGGATCAGGGCATCTCGCTGCGTTTTCAGAGCAACCAGATAATTTGCCAACTCGGCGCGGGCGGGGTCCAAACTGCTGTCTTGCCGAACAACGTCGCCACTAGGCAGGGGCGCTAGCTCACCACCGCCAATCACCTCCCGTGCCCGCTCTCGCAGTAAGCGATCGTAGGCGGCTAGGCTTTGCCGTAGATCAATAATGGTGGGGTGAGCTTCTCGCAGGTTTTGGGTCAGAACCTGAAGCTGGCTCTCTGCCTGGTAAATCTGGCTCCGCAGTTGGGCAATAATGGGGTCGGCGCTCAAGGCCGAAGAGGCATAGGCTTGCTCTGGGGTCAGTCCAAGCTGGGCCTGGAGGCTCTCCATCTCGGAATCCATGCCCGCCAAAGTAACTTGGTTTTGACGGCGTTGATTTTGGCTCCCGGAAATCGACCCCAGCAAACTACCATCTAGGGCAGCTTGAATCGCAGGCCCTTCAATGCGATCGTAGGCTTCCAGCGCCTGCTCCGCTGCCCGCAACTCTCCCTCCGCGTCGGGCAGACGTTCATCTAGAGCATTGACAATATTGCTCAGGCGCGAGCGGTTGGTGATGCGACTAAACTCCACCATGCCCTGAAACAGCACCGAGAGAATTGCCTCCGCCTCTTCGCGATTGTCCCAATTGAAACCAATCGTGACCCGATCAAGCTGGTTGCCGCGATTCCGACCTCCATCACGGGCATCGATTTTGATCGTGGTATTTTTGCGAATGTCATCGGGGGAAACGGTGACGCCCTGAGTACTAAGCTGATTGACGACTTCCCCTAGCAGCACATCGGCTAACAAGAAATCCTCGGTAATAATGCCTTGGCCTTCCTGTTGGAGTTGGACCCCGGTGGCGGTAAAGGACACAACCGGCGTGTTTTGCACCAAAATCCCCTCAGATCGAAAGGTGTCTGGGGGGGTAGGCTGCACTGCAACAAAGCCAGAGGCTCCGAAAACCCCTAGAAACCCGACGAGCCCAACCCACTTATAGCGGTTCAGGGCCATTGAGTAACGCTTTATGAATGCTGCTGCCATCTTGTCTAACCTCTGATTGGACTCCGTCGTGAACGGGGGTCTCCTACATCAGCCTGAAATGTTTTTAGGCTAACATCTCGGCTTAAGATTCCTGGTAATTCTGCGGTTCTTGGGCGGGCTTCTTCACGAATTATCCTTTTTTAGGGTCGGAATAGGTTTTCGGCGGAGTTGCTGAGGGAATCGAAGAACAGCAGGAATCCTAAAACATCTCGGAAGGGCTGGGTAAAGGTATTTAGCCCATAGGTGAGACGGGCCAGGAAGGTGCGGTTCATGATGATCACGTCATTGTGCTGTAAGGGAGGATTCTGCACCGGATCGCCCCGAAAGGCAGCTCCTCCATCCAGGATTGTCGTCACCGCTTGTCCAGCCTCTTCATCAAAGCGGATCAGGGCAATTTGCCCGATGTTGGTGGAGTCGGGGCTGACACCGCCATTTGCGATCGCATCAATAAACCGACTGCCATTGGGCAACGCCACGGTGGTGAGAGCCGAGCCCCGCCCACCCCCTGCGCCATAGTTCAGCACCCGAATCACAATCTGGGCCTGGGCTAGGGTCGAACGTGACACGAGTGCCTGATCATATTCATCTAGCTGCCCCGGATCAAGGCGCTCCACAACAATGACATCCCCGTCCTGAAGGGCTACATCCGGTAAACTAAAGCCTTCTTTGAGGGGGGTAAAGAGATCAATGGTGTTCTCGATATATTCACCATTGAAGAGCTGCCGCTGGATCCTCACTGCCCGCAAATCTGCCCGTCCCGTCGTGCCCCCTGCCGTCAGCAGGGCAGTGGAGATTTGGGGAGCACCGAGGGGATAGAACCCAGGACGCACCACTTCTCCGAGGATCGTTACCTGCACCCCCCGTTGGGCCACTAGGGTGATGTTCACCCTAGGGTTGACGACGTATTGGTCATAGATCTGGGCGATGCGGGCTTCGGCTTGGGCTAGGGTGAGGCCATTGAAGGTCACGGCTCCCTCAAGGGGGACAATTATATTGCCCTGGATATCGAGGGTGGCTTGGAAACTCAGTTCAGGGAAGCGCGGTACGCTGACGAAGAAGCTATCCCCCGGTCCTAGGCGATAGGTGTCAAAGTCCCGCGTTTGGGCAGTACCGGGAAGGGGACTGAAGGGGGAAGGTGTCGGAGTTGGGGTGGTGGTTGCACCGGGCAATCGAGGGCTGGGTTGGGGGGTAGCCGCTGGGAGAGGTGCTGTCTCTGGGGGCGGCGGACTGCTGGGGGCCACCTCCGGTAAGGGGGCTGAAGCCGGAGACTCGGGGCTGGACTCTGGGGTTGGGGTGGCTTCAACCAGGGGCTCGGTAACCGGAGGTTCCGCGTTTGTAGAAGTCGTGGTCGGGCTTTGTCCCAGGGCGGGGATCCCTCCCCCCCCCAGCCATAGTCCAGTAGCACAGGCGAGCGCGGCTCCTGATTGACGCCAGGTTAGGAGATTGAATCTGGGTCTGGAGCTAGATTGTGAACTCAGCAAAGCCATGGCGCAAGCAGTAGGGAATTCAGCACAAGGGAATCAGTCATACATACATACCCCGACGTAGACCGTAGCAGTCTAGTTCAATATCTAGTTCAATATTTTATGGGAGGGATAAAGTTACAGCGGGAAAAAGCAATATCCCGCATTGGGCTAGAAGAGGGATAGGTCTCTTCACGACTCCTCCATGCCCTCAAATGGCCCTGCCATCAGCGCTGTCTGTACTGTAGTCCCAATTTCGCGGGCAAGGTCTTCATAGAGACGCGCATCCCCTACGGGCTCAATGGGCAGCAGTAGGCTGACGGCGATCCAGGGTTGGCGTTGATTGTGCTGCCACTGGCGTATTTGATCGAGCCAAAACCATCGCCCCGGAGCTGGGTGACCGCCCTGGGGCCAGCTATACCACTGCATGACGGCGAAGGTTCTTTGGTCGCTGATACCCCGAAAATAATTGACGGTGACGGTGGCACGATTTTCGGTGGAGCCTCCATGGCCGGGTTTAGGCACTTGAAAACTGAAGGTTCGCGAGTTGTCTACCCGCCATTTTTGGGAGCCGCGAAGATCCACCCATTCCACCTCGGGTTGGTTGGTATGCCAGGGCTGGGGGCGCATCAGCAACACAATGCCAGGAATTTCAGGAGTTGTAGGCTGGGCGGGCTGGTACTCGGCTAGGTGCCAGCGACTACGGCCAATGTTGACCTTCTCATCATTCATCAGGGTCCACCCCGGCAAAGACAGGGGATTGTCCATGAGCCGCTGGATCTGATTGATGCGAGGCACCTCTAAAGGGGCACTCCAGGGCCAAGTGCCGCTGACGTAGTTGGGCAGGGCCGCGATCGCAACTAGCACCGCAAGACAACCGACTAGAATCCCTTGCCAAAGACGGCGGCGAGGTCGAGGGGTGGTCAGGGCTACGGGGACGGAATCGGTCATGGGCTTTCTTTTTGAGAATGGGTCCAAAAACATCGCTCGTTTTATATCGCTGGGGCCAATGTGCTGGGGACACCGGATCCCTTGTCTTGTCCTAACTAAACTAGGGACTGCTATACGGTCGAGTCGGGATTGACGCTGAGGGCGAGGCGAGCAGGGATGTATTGCTGAATGAGCCGGACTAACCCCACCAGTAGGAGGAGTGTTATCGCGGAGTACACATCACCGCCCCAGCTTTCATGGAGCCATTCAAAGGCGGCATCATTGCCCGTGCCATGGAAATAGCTCAGGAGGGTATTCCGAATAATATTCCCCGCCACACTCAGAATGACAGTACTGATGCCCAAAACCCCTATCCGTAGTCGAGATCGCCATAGCCCCGTCCAATAACTCAGCATTAGGGCCACATAGAGGCTGGTGAACAACATCTTGAGCCCCGCACAGTGGGGCGCGACCTCCACCATTTGGTCATTGACCCTGAGGTAGATCTGATCCACGGTGACATCAATGCCACCCTGAAGCAGTAAGAAACCTGCCACCGTAGCGATGAAATGCTGTAACGGCAGGATGTAAGGTTCGATCAGGTAGGGCAACTGGCTAGGGGTGGCTAGCACCACTAGGGCTAACGGGAAGGCCATTTGTCTCAGACCGGGCAGTCCTTTCAAGCTGATACAGAGGCCCGCCAGCATCAACGGTAGAGAGAAGTTCATCCAATCCGTAAGGCCGCTGAGGTAGAGCACCGCCGCGATCGCAATCAGCGTTAACCCCGCCGGATGGGTCTGGTCCCTTAGCTCTTGCCAGCGCGATCGCTGTTCCCAGGCCAGATAGGCGGCAAAGGGCAGACCCAAAATGCCATGGCTAAAGTACTCGTGCTGGATGCTGATAGATTTGTTTAGCCAGCCATCGACCCAGTGCCACAGGAGAGGGCCATAGAGCAGAATCAACAGCCCCAGCAGGGCCAGGGAGAGGGGGGTAGGAATCCGCGATCGCAGAGAAAGACTGTTACTAGACATTAGGTACTAGGCATTAGGGATTTATCAAGACATTTTCCGGAAGATGCACGGGGTTTCAGGCCACGGCTGTATTTTCAACGCATACATCTCAACCCATACATCTCAACGCATACATCTCAACGCATATAGCGGTTCTCACTCGGGTTAAGTACAGGCAAGGGGCTTAAGCCCCTTGTTCGCCAAAGTGTCATTAAGTTGAGATGTACCTCATACATTAGGGAACCGCTGTACACCGTTATTGCACCGCATCCACGGGTTGACGCACAGCCTGGTGGAGAATCTGCGCGATCGCATCCACCACCTGATCGGCCTGGGCTAGGGTCATACCGGAATACATCGGTAAGGATAGGATTTCTTGGCTCAGAGCTTCCGATTGGGGAAAGCTGCCTGCTTGATAGCCCAGGGATTGGAAAGCGGGCTGAAGGTGGCAGGGTACCGGGTAATGAATCCCCGTCTGGATGCCCTGTGCCTCCAAGGCCAATTGAAAACTGGTGCGATCCAGGGGACTCGTGGGCGTAATACGAATTACATAGAGGTGATAGATATGGCCGGAGCCGCTGAGATTTCGGATGGGCAGAATTCCCATCTCTTCCAGAGAGGCGAGGCGCTGATCATAGTGACGGGCAATCTGATTGCGCGCTTGATTCCACTCTGGCAAGTGGGGCAGCTTGAGGTTCAAAATCGCCGCTTGTAGGGTGTCTAGGCGACTATTGGTGCCCCCAGCCTCGGTATGGAAATACTTCCGCACCGCGCCGTAATTTCGCAGTGATCGCCCTGTCTGGGCAATCAACTCCTGCTGGGTCAGCAACATACCCCCATCCCCGATGCAGCCCAGGTTTTTGGCGGGGTAGAAGCTAAAGGCCGCAGCAATACCTACGGATCCGGCCCGATAGCCCTCCCGCTCCGCCAAATGGGCCTGGGCCGCATCTTCAAAAATCAGCAGCTTGTGTTGGGCCGCAAGGCTCAAAAGGGCTGAGGGGGACACCATCTGTCCATAGAGGTGAACGGGCAAAATGGCGCGGGTGCGTGGCGTAATTGCCGCCGCCACTGCCCCTAAATCCATTAGCGCAGTGTCCGGGTCGCAGTCCACAAATACTGGGGTCGCCCCCGCCCGCACTACACCGATCAAGGTCGCTACAAAGGTATTGGCAGGCAAAATAACTTCATCCCCCGCTCCGATGCCACAGGCTTGGAGGCCCAGCGCGATCGCGTCGGTGCCAGAGGCCATGCCAACACCATGGGCCGCACCAGAGGCGGCTGCAAAAGCAACTTCAAACTCTTGGAGCGCTTGCCCCAGAATAAAATCCCCTTTTTCCAAGACCGCTGCCACTGCCGCTAGGATGTCAGCCTGGAGCGGCCCATGCTGCGAAGAGAGATCAACAAAGGGAACACTGGAGGAAACAGGATAGGACATGGCACATTCTGGAGCAACAAATACAGACTTGGGGGTACGGACTTGGGGTGATCCCCACTCTTTCACCAGTGTCTCGATTTCTAGAATGAATCGGGGCACATTTTGATGAAATCTCCATGAAGCTTCCGTGATGTCCCCTACAAGCAAGCCCCCCAAATCGTTCCTCCCAGTTATTTTCTGGATTTGGACGAAGGGTGACCCTAATGTGCATGGTGCCCTATGCTGCCCCAAGACTAACCAGGTGCTTTACCCTAGGAAAGCCCTAAAAGAAACCCGAGGTTTCTGAGAGGTTTCTGAGCGGAATTGCTGCGATCTCCTCATCACCGAGACGACTCTATGGACTTTCACACCGCCCGCCAGTCGATTCTGACCCAGACTGTGGCCCTCAACCCAGCGCAGCGCCCCTTTATCCACTGCCTACGGCAGGGAGTTCCGCCCATTCCCGGCCAAGTCACTTCGCTGTTGCTGGCTCTGCGAGTTTTGGGGGAAGGGCTCCGACAAGAACCCAGCCTGGATCGCACCCTCACCCATGCCTTCTTTGTCCTCACCTACGAAAGTCGCCAGCTCTACCTCCAGGGGCAAAAATCAGGGATCGAGTGGCCTCCTCTGCTAGATGAGGATCTGGATCGCATTGCTAAGGCGGTACGGGATATTTTGGCCGATGAGGCATAAGCACCCATCCCCGTTGAATTGCCCATATCCAGTTCATGGGGGCTATTCCCAGTAGCATAGGGAAGCCGACTAGGGGAGTAGGAACGCGGTGGCTGGCGTACGACTGGAGCAGATTACCCAGCGATTTGGCACAACCGTGGCGGTGCAGGGGGTGACCTTTGCGGTGCCAGATGGTGAGTTTTGGGTTCTGGTGGGGCCTTCGGGCTGTGGAAAATCAACCCTACTCCGTGCGATCGCAGGTTTAGAGTCCGTAACCGAGGGCGACCTATATATTGGCGATCGCCGCGTCAATGACCTGCCTGCCCGCCAGCGGGATGTAGCCATGGTCTTTCAGAACTATGCCCTCTATCCCCACATGACGGTGGCCCAGAATCTTGCCTTTGGTCTGCGGATGCGCCAGGTACCCGCGACTGAGCGGGAATCCCAAGTCCTTCAGGTAGCTCGGTCCCTAGATATTGACCACTTACTCAACCGCAAGCCAGGACAACTGTCCGGCGGACAGCAGCAACGGGTGGCCCTCGGTCGCGCAATTGCCCGTCGGCCCCAGGTCTTTTTGTTAGATGAACCGCTGTCGAATTTGGATGCCCAACTACGGGATGGAACGCGGGCAGAACTCAAACAACTCCATCAGAAATTTGGCATCACCACCCTCTATGTCACCCATGACCAAGTAGAGGCCATGACCTTGAGCGATCGCGTTGTCATGCTAGATCAGGGACAGGTGCAGCAGATCGGCACCCCCCAGGATCTCTACAGCCGCCCTGCCAATCGCCGGGTCGCCGCCTTTCTGGGTAGCCCGCCCATGAATGTACTCACCGCCATCTTTGACGGCACCGGCTTTTGGATCAATGGTCAACCTTTGGCGATGCCAGCCCATCTCCCCCAGGCGGTCTCCCTCAGTTCCAATCAAGTGGTTTCCCTTGGCATCCGCCCCGAGCAGGTGTCCCTGGCCTTTGGTGATGAGATGGCCCTGACGGTGACCGTGCAAGTGGTGGAGCCCCTGGGGCGGGAAACCTTGATACGGGGGATCATTCCAGCCCAGAACGATAGCCAGTCTCCCCAGTCCCTAGCGGTGCTAATGTTGCCCCACAGCCGCCCTATCCCCGGCGAGTCCCTGCGGATTCGTATCGATCCCAATCACCTATTCCTATTTGATCTAGGCTCCGGCACCACCCTCTATCCACCAGAGAAAATGGACTAGCCCTTAACGAGCGTGATTCAGTAGGACGGGTGTGTCGTACCTACCCCGCAAGGGCTCCCCGTTAATTGTCCACACGTCCTAAGTCCGCCCTACTCATTCATGTTCTTGTAGGTCGCGACTGCCGAGGGGGAAATACGGTTTAAGTACCGGAAAATCCAGTATTTGAAGACCGTATCCAGGATCACTGGAAACGTAGCGATAAAGAGGAAGATAAAATCTCGATTGGCGGCAAAACCGAGGTGGCGGGACAATCCTTCCAGCAGAATCTCCCAGCCATGGGGAGAGTGGAATCCCACAAAGACATCGGTAAACAGAATAATGATGAATGCTTTGGCGCTGTCACTGAGACCATAGACAACTTCATCCATGAAACCCTTTAGAGCCGCCACCTCCCGTTTTCGCGCAACCAGCAGTCCCGCAAAGGCAATGGCGGCCAGAATATCTGAAAAGACGTTTTTGACAGCGTCGGCGCTGCGAGAGCGATATTCCTCCTCAATATCCGTTGCCTTCTCTCGCACGGTCTGCTCGATGGCTAGCTCTGGCATGGGTTCGACCTTACCGATCAGTACCTCAAACCGCAGCCGCTCCTCAAACTGCTGCAACTCATGGAGGGCTTCCTCCTCCATTTCCAGGTTCAAGAAAACTGCGGCCTCAGTTTCCCCACGCACGTAGTCCACCATGGGGCCGATGATGAAGTTTTTAGTGAACTGCTGGGTTAACAAGGGGATGATCAGGAGTAGCAGAATGAACTTGACAGCGGTGGTGGTTTTGCCCCGTGAGGCCCGAAAGTTTCGCATCACCTGTTCTTCTGCCTGGGGATCTAGATCCTGACGGATGCGATCTACGGTGCGGAGGATGGATCGGGGGAGGACGTTAGCGCGATCTGATAGGGCATCGGCCCGGATGCCGGACTGAGCACCATTATCACCGTTAACTAGAGCGCCTCGGCGCTCCCTCGGGTTCGGGGTACCGTTGGTAAGATTTGCCGCTAGGGTGCTGTTAGTGTTCTGGAGGGCCGTGGTGGGCTCCTTGACCATAACCACGGTGGCGGGGGTGGGGGCGGGGGAGCGATAGCGAGCAAGGACTTCATCGACAAATCGCAGCTTGCGGAAAAACAGGGCAGGTTTGTCGATTAGGTTCAGGGTGTAGCGGTCGTCGGTGGGGGTGTCTACCTGAATTTCGAGAATCCGGGGATCTGAGGCCCGTAGAATGGAACTACTGGCGCGAAATTCCGTCATTCGTATATCGATCAGGTTGAGATACTTTTTTAGTTCTCCTTGAAAGTATCGCTGGGCGCTCTGACCAAAGTTGCTGGAGGTGGGGGAGATGGGGTTACCCCCAAAGTGCTCATTTTCAATGGCCGCAATCATGCGGGCGGCTTCATAGGCTTGATCCAGGGCTCGTTCGGGGGTTTTCAGCAGCCATTGCTGGGCCTGTTGAAGAAAACTGGGGAGAACCATCCGCTATATCACCTGTGCTGCAACAGTCTGTAATCGAAACTGTAGTCCAAATCCCAGGAGGGCTAGAAACTTCACTGGCGTAGGTGTGATGGTCTGTGATCAGACTTTGCCATTACAGTTTCTGGCATAACCTTTTCGAGCTAACGGCTCTTAGGGGAGCGGTCTGTGTTAAAACCAAGGCAAACCAGGGCTAGGATAGGCACCATCAGCAGCATCGGTTGAGTGAGGGTAGGCTATGGGCGGTCAAATTTTGGGCGATCGCTACGAGGTAGAGCGTCAACTGGGCAAAAAATCCGGGCGATGGACCTTGAAGGCGCGGGACTTGCAAACCCAGACTGCTGTCGTTCTGAAGGTGTTGTTTCTGGATGACACCCTGGATGCGACGGATCTAAAGCTGTTTAAGCGGGAGATTGAAGCCCTAAAGCTGCTTCAACACCCCGATACGCCTCGGTATTTGGATTATTTTGAAATCGGCCTGCCCCAAGATGGCCGTGCCTTGGCCTTGGCGCAAACTTTTATGACGGGTAAGTCCCTGGCCACCTATCTGACAGAAGGGCGAACTTTGACCCAGGCAGAGGCAACTGCGATCGCACATCGAGTCTTGGCGGTGTTAGTGGAACTCCATGCCTACCAGCCCCCCTTAATTCATCGAGATATTCGCCCCAGCAACATTCTGCTGCGATCTGAGCCCATCAGCAACACCGCTGATATCGCCCTAGTGGACTTCGGTTCCGTTAAATCTTTAAATCCGGGCACCACCTCCTTTACGATGGTGGGCACCGACGGCTATATTCCCCCAGAGCAGGCCAGTGGTCGCGTTCTAGCAGTGTCCGATCTCTATGCCTTGGGGGCGACCCTAGTAGAAGTGATGACGGGTATATCCCCCACTCAACTGCAAACTCGGGGGCTTCGCATTGACTTTGAAAGCCACGCGGAAGTTAGTGCCGCTTTTGCTGACTGGCTCAAGCAGCTCCTGTCTCCCGGTTTGGAATACCGTTGGAGCTCTGCCTACGCCGCCCTAGAAGCCCTAGAAGCGATCCTCTAGAGGCTGCAGACAAGCGCCAGATTTCTGGTTATGGGGCGGTTACAGCCCCTAGCACTTTGCGGTGTAAATACCCTAACCGTTCTTTTGTGCCTTTTGCAGAGCTGTGTCTAATCAACCGGACACCATATTCAGCGTAGGAGCCGAGGGCACCTCAGGCGGTGTCAGAGCATCCAGGGCGGTCCACACCTGCCGCTTGAGCTGCTCCAAATTGTGGTGGGTGGCGGCGGAAATGGGGAGCACTGGAACCAGGGCTATTGCCGCTAGATTCTGGACCAGATCTGCGATCGCATCCTCCGGCATCGCATCCACCTTATTCAGCACCAAGATTTGGGGGCGATCGCGAAGGCCCCGACCGTAGGCCATCAACTCCTGCTGGATCGTCCCATAGTCGGCAACCGGGTCTGGGGCAGTCCCATCCACCACATGGAGCAGCAACCGGGTGCGTTCAATGTGGCGCAGAAATTCATGTCCCAACCCCTGTCCTTGGTGCGCCCCCTCAATCAGCCCCGGAATATCGGCAAACACCGTACCGTCCCCCGTGGGCTTCCGCACCACCCCCAAATTGGGCACCAGGGTAGTGAAGGGATAGTCGGCCACCTTCGGACGGGCAGCGGAGAGGGCCGAGATCAGCGTCGATTTACCAGCATTGGGGAGGCCAATGATGCCCACCTCCGCCAGCAGCTTCAGTTCTAGGCGAATGCGGCGAGCTTCCCCCGGCAAACCGGGCAAGGCCCGCTCCGGGGCACGATTACGATTGCTGAGAAAATGGCGGTTTCCTAGCCCTCCATTGCCCCCCTTGGCCACGCAGAGGGTTTGACCTGCGGTGACCAAATCCCCTAGGGGAACCTCCGTTTCCGCCTCATAGATCATCGTGCCGCAGGGGACCGCCACATAGCGATCCTCCCCCGATGCTCCGGTGCAGTTGTTGGGACCGCCCCGTTGACCGTGGCCCGCCTTGAATTGGTGGGCGTAGCGAAAATCCAACAGGGTTTGCAGATTAGTTTCCGCCACCAGATAGACTGAGCCCCCCGGTCCGCCATTGCCCCCAGAAGGCCCGCCAGCGGGGACATATTTTTCACGGCGAAAGGCGACTAGACCATCACCGCCGTCCCCAGCAATCACGTCTACTTCCGCAAGGTCAATAAATTTCATGGTGGGGGGAGCCTGGGGGGGGAGAATGCCTGGGGGGAAATATCTGGAATATCTCTGGACTATCTATTGTGCCTGAAGACGGCTGAGTTCTTGACGAATGCGCTCCGCTAGGGCCTCATTTTCCCGGTGGGCAGCGGTAATCTCGTTGAAGCGCTGGGCAGTGAGGCCATTTTGATCCACGATGTCCCGAGCCCGATTGCAGTAGGTAATCATGATATTTTCCACCTGTCGCCGGACGCGACGGGTGACCCCCGGTAGATTGCTCTCGGAGCAGCCCAGGGTGACGGCACTCAGTTCAACATTTACCTCTAGCAGGAGATTCTTGATCTCGGTATAGGCTTCGTTGCGGTACCCGTCCATTTGCAAGACCGCTTGGGCATACTGAGTCACCTCTTGATTGGTGACGGTGGTTTGGGCCTGGGCGATAGTGATGCCCAGTTCCGGTAGCTGCTGTCCCCCGATCTGGGGCGCGATTTCCGACCCCCAGCCCATGATCCCCGCCATCAGCCCCACGGTGGCCAAGGTCCGTGTCCAAGACCGCAATCGGGGGGTCAGGTATAAACGAAAAGTTGATGCCGTTAACTCAGGAGCAGTCATCGTTTTAAAACCTTTCTCTCAAAAATCTTGCGCTCAAAACCTGTAGATCATCCCAATCTGTGACGAGGGTGATTTTTTATTCTAGCCAGATGAACTGCTTTACCGTCCTCGACGAGACATTCCTGTTGTAAAGAGTTGGCAAATTTCGATCATTTTGGTCTGGAGGGTGGCGGTTTCATCCCGGCCCCGTTTGAGGGCTGCTTCTAGGGTTAACAGATGGCCCAGAGCCTGCTGTAAGCCGGTCAGAGAAAGGGCAGACACCTCCTTCTGGAGGATATATACCCGTTTAGGATTGCCAATTTCCGCCGCCTTGGCAATGGCTGAGGCATCCCGTTCTCCTGAGGTCATCATCATTTTGACCCAGAGCCAAGTGCGAAATTGCCCTACTAGGGTTGCCACAATCCGTAGGGCAGGCTCATTGCGTTGGAGCAGATCCGCCACGAGTCCCAAGGCTGTTTCCACCTTGCCCTCCCGCAGGGCGATGGCCAGTTGCAGGCTGCTCTGGGCGCTGATGGTTACTAAGGCTTCCACCGCTACGGCATCGATGGGGCCGGGACGATCGCCCCAATATAGGGCCAGTTTCTCCAGTTCCAGATTGAGCTGCCGCATCTGGTTACCCACCGCGATTACCAACAGGTCTGCGGCTTCTTCTGTGAGGGTCAAAGCGCGATCGCGGGCAGCTTGCTTCACTTGAGCCGCCAGTTGATCCGTCTGCCAAGGGGGTATGGTGTCAAAGGCTTTGATCTGCCCATGGCGCTGCACTAATTTGGTAAACTTGGCCCGCCCGTCCGGTTTTTGGCCACTGGTGAGCAGTAGCAGAGTACTGTCAGGGAGTTGGGGTAAGGTGCGCTCAAATTCCTTCAGAATGGGTTCGGGACATTTTTGCCCCAGGGTAGTGTTCACCAGCCACACTACCCGTTGCCCCGACCCAAAGGGGGGCGTCATGGCTTGGTTCAACGCCACCAGTGGTGCCTCTGCTATCTCCGGTGGAATTTTGTCGTAGTTGAAACTAACCCACGCCGCATCCAAGGCGCGATCGCGCAGGGCCACCACCGCTTGGCTTAATCGAAAGTCGTCTTCACCCCAGTAGAAATAAAGCGGCATGGTGAGATGCAAAAAAATCAAAACTCAAACATTCCCCCCCCTCCACGCCCCCCCTCCACGCCCCCACAGCCACACCCGTAACCCACCCTGCCCTTCGGGCACCCCTTCCAAGAGGGGATGTTAGGAGGAGGTTCCTTGAGCACAGCCAAGGCAAGGGATTGCCCCTACGGATTCTGAACAATATCGGTCACCCGGCGCTGGGTAGGGCGGGTTTTGAGCCTTTTGTCCTGGATGCCCCAGGCAACCCGCCCCTACCGTTCACACCTGTCACACCCTGCATTGGGCGCGGTTTCCGCGCCCCTACCCCAATACCCCAACCCTCATACTCCCACACCCTCCCATGCCCCCCCTTCCCCAGCATCCCATCCTCCAGAAGAGCTTTGCCATTATTGATCGAGAAATGGGAGCACATGATCTGCCGCTGGAGGAGTACGCCATTCTACGGCGGATTATCCACAGCACAGCGGATTTTGAGTTCCGTCACTGGTTGCGGATAGGGCCGGGGGCGATTCCTGTTGCGATCGCGGCGTTGCAACGGGGGGTGCCCATCATCACTGATGTAGGCATGGTGCGACAGGGCTGTCAGAGTATGGTCCGTCGCACCTTTGGCAATCGGCTGGTGGCGGCGGTGGATTTAGCGGAGACCGCCGAGCTGGGGCGCACCCGCACGGAGACGGGAATACTGCGGGCCTGGGAACAGTTTCCCGGCGGAATCTTTGTGATTGGCAATGCCCCCACGGCTCTTCAGGCCCTCTGCGATCTCATTCAGGCAAAGCCGACTGTTTCTGTTCCAACGCCAACGCCAACTGTTCCAACGCCAACGCCAACTTCAATTCCTGCCCCAGCCCTAATTCCAGCCCTAATTATTGGTGCTCCGGTGGGGTTTGTGGGCGTGGAGGCAGCCAAGGCCACCCTAGCAGCGACTCCGGTGGCCCAGATTCGTGTGGAGGGGCGCAAGGGGGGCTCCCCGGTGGCGGCAGCGATTGTAAACGCATTGCTGGTGTTGGCCTGGGAGGGGCAGCCATGATAGCCCCCAGAGAGACCCCCAGAGAGACCCCCAGCAAGGGTATAGCTGCTGCCGCACCCACCCCCACTCCCATTCAAGTCGTCGGCATCGGCTTAGACGGTGCAGCGGGACTAACCCCGGCTGTGGTGCAGAAAGTGCAGGGGGCGACGGTCCTAGTGGGCAGCGATCGCCACCTGAGTTATTTCCCTGATCTAAACTGCGATCGCTGGCCCTGGGTGGCCCTGGATCAGTTGGCGACAAACCTCCAATCCTGGTTGGGCAGGGCGAAACCAGGGAACTACCTGGTGGTACTGGTGTCGGGGGATCCCCTTTGGTTTGGCCTAGGGCGGTGGTTATTAGCGGTTTGTCCGCCGGAGGCGATTACCTTTCATCCCCACCCCAGTTCAGTGCAGTTGGCCTTTAGCCGAGTCAAGCTACCCTGGCAGGAGGCCACGGTGGTCAGTCTCCACGGGCGCAGCCCGGAGCGCCTGATCCAGGCATTGAAGCAGGGGGCTGACCCCATTGCAGTGCTGACGGATGGCCTCTATACGCCGGGGGCCATCGCCCACCTAGTGCAGGATTTGGCCCTACCCCTGACCTATCGCCTGTGGGTGTGTGAAAATCTGGGGGGCTCTGAGGAACGGGTGCAGTCCTGGGATCTAGATGCGGCCCAAGGGGAACTCTTTGCCCCTCTGAATGTGGTGATTTTGCAGGGCATTCCGTCTCCGGTGAGGCCAGAACTGCCCCTTGTGGGTCTGGCCGACGGTGCCTTTCTGAGCTTTGCCGATCGGCCTGGATTGATCACCAAGCGGGAGGTACGGTTGCTGGTCCTGGCAGAACTGGCCCTCCAGCACCAGCAGGTGATTTGGGATATTGGGGCGGGAACGGGCAGTGTCAGCATTGAGGTGGCACGGCTGACACCCCAGAGCCAGATATTTGCCATTGAGCAGACCGCTGTCGGAGGAGAGCTCGTGCGGCAAAATGCCGAGCGCTTCCACACCCCTCAGGTCCAGGTGATTACGGGCACAGCTCCGATAGCCCTATCCCCCCTACCGGAGCCCGATCGGGTCTTTATTGGTGGCAGCGGGGGCAATTTAGCGGCAATTCTGGATGCCTGTGCCGCCCGACTGCGGCCCCAGGGCCGGATCGTCACCGCGATCGCAACTTTGGAGCATAGCGCCACCCTGACTCAATGGATTGCCCACCATCCCCAATGGCGTGCCCAAGCCCTGCAAGTGCAGATTTCCCGCTCCGCCACCGTTGGCCCCCTCACCCGCTGGAGCCCCCTCAACCCCGTCACCCTCACCACCCTCACCCGCGCCTAAGTTGACAATCGGGATAACCCCCAGATGGTGAGGGCTGTGCCCAGCAGCAACAGGCCATCCAACACCCCCGTTAAGGGCTGCTGCGGTCGCCCCATTAACCAAGACGGCCCCTTCCCTGTAACGCCAAGGGGCACCACCGCATCCAAGCAGGCCAATCCCCACACCCAACCCCCGTCAGTCCCCAGGCCAGCCCAATCTGGCCCTGATCCAGCCAACGGGCCAGCACTAGCACCAGCCCCAATAGCCACAGTCCGGGCTGCTGCACCAGCCCCGCCCGTCCATCCCAGAGCAAATGGGCCAGGGCGAATAGGGAACTTGCGATCGCGGCGGCGATCCAGGGGGCTAGGGCGGTTTGCAATTGGGTTTGCATCCATCCCCGAAACACCAGTTCCTCAATGCCGCCGAGGAAGCCCGCCAGCGGTATCAAGGCCAGGGCAATCCCCAGCCGATGAAGCAGTCCCAACCTCGACGTTTCCTCTGGAATGGGGGCAAGCCAGCCCTGCCCTAGGCGTAGGGCTGTTATCAGCAGGAGCCCTGCGATCGCGATTCCCCAGCCTAGCCCGATCCCTCGGCCCAGATCGCCCCCATTCCCCAACCCCAGTTCTGCCCATCCCGTCCCCCGCCAGCGACTCCAGCCCCACAGCATCACCGGAGCCAGCCCATACAGAATGATCAACAGGGGTAGCTTTTGCCCCGGAGAGGCGGGCCGAAAAGGCTGCCACCCCAGCTTGATACCCAGGGGAATGGCAAAGGGCAACCACAGCCCCACCCACACCAAGAGCCCCCCACCCACCTGAGCAACAGCAACAATAACAGCAATGACAGTAGCCAGCACGGCATCCCTACAGCACAGCAATTCTCAGCAATCATCTCATGCCGCCTCAGTGCCCCTAGCTCGATGAGGGTAGGAGGGTGTGGGGGTATGAAGGTGGATGGGTGATGGGGTAAATCCCGTAGGGGCGGGTTTAGCTCGTATTGACTGGGAGATCCAGGATGGTAGGCTCAAAACCCGCCCTACCCAGTGCCGGGAAATCCAAGATTGAGGTTAATACCGTAGGGGCAATTCCTTGCCTGTCCTGAGCGGGTCGTATAGCCCTTCGGGCAATAGCCTCCGGCATGGCTACGCTAAGGCTAACGCTAGGGCAGAGCCTGCCCGGAGGGCATAGGGCAAGCCCTTCGGCTTCGTTGCTCCTCCGGAGCCGCTACGCGAACAGGACAGGCAAGGGATTGCCCCTACAGAAAACAGGGGAGGCAGAGCCTCCGGCAGAGGTACCCTCACTGGATTGGTGGGCAATGCCCACCCTACGATTCTGAATTGGTGGGCAATGCCCACCCTACGATTCTGTCACCTGTCACCCACCCCATCACCCCATCACTCCCCCTACGGCACCTTGATCACCAACACCGAGCAAGGAGCTGCCTCTAGCACCTGGCTACTGACGGATCCTTGAAGAATCCGCTTCAGCCCCGTCAGTCCCCGACTCCCCAGGATGATCAAATCCACTTGATAAATCTGGGCAAGGCGAATGATTTCGGTGACGGGTTCTCCCTGGACGACCTCCGTTTGGCTGGGGCAGGGCAATAGGGCTTGGTAGTGTTGAAGACGCTCCTCCGCCTGTTGGGAATCAATATCCATTCCAGAACGGGAGTGGGTGGCATCGGCATCCTGGGGGGGCGGAGCAATCACGTGGGTTAGCACCACCTGATGGGCCGCAGACAATTGAATTTGCTGAAAAACCGCCACTATCGCATCAGCGGGGGTGGAATCGTCCAAGGCTACTAAAATCTTTTCAAACACGCCGCATCTTTAGCCAAATCCTATAGGGCCATTGTAGGGGGACTGCACTAGGGGTTTTCCAGAGCCGGAGGGGAGAGGGGGCGAGAAGAGAACTGGGTCCGTAATTCGACAGAGGCCCCGTGGGAGGCCAGTCCCTCTGCCTTGGTCAGAACTGCGATCGCATCTGCTACCTGTCCCAATAGAGCTGGGGAATATTGAATCAGGCTGGAGTGCTTCATAAAGGTTTCCGTACTCAGGGCGGAGGCATAGCGAGCCGCCCCCGAAGTAGGCAGAGTGTGGTTGGGTCCCGCCAGATAATCCCCCACCGCTTCCGGAGTGGAATGGCCCAAGAAGATAGCCCCGGCATGGCGAATTTGGTCCAACAATTCCCAGGGTTCTGCCACTTCCAACTCCAAGTGCTCCGGGGCGAACTCATTGGATAGTGCTACGGCAGTCGCAAGGCTATCCACTACAATGGCAACCCCGTAATGGGCGATCGCCTTTTCCGTCAGGGTTTGTCGGGGGTGGTCCTGCAACTGGCGATCCACCTCCTCCGTGACCCGCTGAGCTAGGGCAGCATCAGGAGTGATGAGAATGGCGGCAGCTAGAGGATCGTGCTCCGCCTGGGCCAACAGATCCGCCGCGACGTACACCGGGTTAGCTGTACTGTCAGCAATCACCAAGACTTCCGACGGCCCCGCCAAAGAATCAATGCCCACAGTGCCAAAAACCTGCTTTTTGGCCAGGGTGACGTAGATATTGCCCGGTCCCGTAATCACATCTACAGCAGGGATAGTTTCTGTCCCGTAGGCTAGGGCTGCAATAGCCTGGGCTCCCCCTACCCGATAAATTTCTGTAATCCCTGCCTCTTGGGCTGCCACCAACACCGCCGGATTGATTGTCCCCCCCGGTCCCGGAGGCGTCACCATGGCGATCCGAGGTACCCCTGCAACCTTGGCCGGAATCGCATTCATCAACACCGTACTGGGGTAGGCTGCCCTACCACCTGGCACATAGATGCCCGCCCGATCTACAGGAGTGTAGCGCTTACCCAGCACCCCTTCCCCCTCAAAGGTTACCCAACTGCGAGGAACGCGCTGACGGTGAAAGGCTTCAATATTTTTCTGCGCTAGACGCACCGCATCGATTAGCTCCTTAGAAACCTGCTGGTAAGCAGCGTCCAACTCCGAACCCCGCACCTTGAGGTCTGGGGCCGTGAGCACCAACTTGTCGAAGTCAGCGGTGTACTGGAGAACCGCCGCATCTCCCTTGCGCTTCACCGCCTGCAAAACTTCCCGGACCGTGGCTTCCTTGTGGAAAACTTGGTCATCGTGGGTGCGAGCACAAATGCGTTGCAGCTCTGCCTGAGCCTCATTCAACTGGTTAATGATGCGCAGCATTCGGCATTGACCTGAATGAATAACCAACGCAGTCCAGCCCCGGTAGTCCCGGTAGCTGAGCCCCGCGAATATCTCTAAGGATGCCCACAAGATAGGCTGGACAGGGGCGCTGCGTACTCTGTGTGAATAGCTTAACGTGCTTTTTTGTCTTCTGTCCTGACGCAACCCCTAGCCTTTGGACAACTTAGTGTTATCATAGCTATTCTGGTAAATTTTCCGATTAAGCTAGGGCGAACTGTGGCAAACATTAAGTCTGCAATCAAGCGTATTGATATTGCGGAGCGGAACCGTCTCCGCAACAAGTCCTATAAGTCAGCGGTTAAAACCCTGACGAAGCGATACCTGACGGAACTAGAAGCGTATAAGGCTAATCCTAGTCCGGAAGCACTGGCCGTTGTTCAGCAACGGATGTCGGCAGCCTTTAGCAAAATTGACAAGGCCACCCAACGGGGAGTCTATCACCGCAACACAGGTTCCCGTCGTAAGGCTCGACTCAGTCGAGTTCTCAAGGGTGCTCTAGGGGAGGTCTCTCCCGCTGAGCAAGCTGAGCAAAGCGTGTCCTAGCTCCTAGGTTGGGTTTAACTCAACCTTCGGGGTTTGCTCGGAGTCACGCCATTGCTTAGGAATTTTCGATCGGTCTATGCGATTAATTGACACCCACGTCCATATCAACTTTGACAGTTACCAGTCCGATTTGGACCAAGTGGCGGCGGCTTGGCGGGCAGCGGGAGTGGTGCATTTAGTGCATTCCTGCGTGGAGCCGGGGGAATTTCCCAAAACCCAGGCGATCGCAGATCGATACCCCGAGGTGTCCTTTGCAGTGGGACTCCACCCCTTGGATATGGATCAGTGGGATGACACCATGGCCGATCGAATTGAGGCACTAGCCCGATGTGATCAGCGGGTGGTGGCCATCGGAGAAACCGGGCTGGACTTCTTTAAGGCGTCGAACCAAGCGGTGCAGCAAGCTGCCTTCTGGGCACAACTTGCGATCGCACACCGTCTGGAGCTCCCTGTCATTGTCCACTGCCGTGATGCGGCAGCGGATGCAGCAGCCTTAATCTCTCGATTCATCGACACCCAAGGTCCAGTACGGGGGGTGATGCATTGTTGGGCGGGAAGTCCCGAAGAAACCCAATGGTTTCTAGACCTGGGATTTTTCATTAGCTTCAGCGGTATTGTCACCTTTAAAAACGCCCATCAGGTGAAGGATGCCGCCCGCATGGTTCCCAACCATCGGCTGTTGATTGAAACCGACTGCCCCTTTCTGACCCCTGAACCTCGACGGCAAGAGCGGCGCAATCAGCCCGCCCATGTGCGTCATGTAGCCGATTATCTGGCCCAACTTCGCCAGACCACCCCAACTGCGATCGCGGATCAAACCACGCGCAACGCCATCGGGCTATTTCGACTGCCCCTTGACCCCGAGGCGGTCAGACCAAGGGAAGAACCCGTGGCACCCACCGCCACGCCATTAGTCCCCGTCGCGGAGGCAATAGGGTAAAGACAACTCAAGAATTAGGAGCTTGACAAGCGTTCCGTTTTAAGTTCTTTTTATTAAGCTATTCACATATGCGAGACAGGCCGATTTGAGAAGGCGCTAACGGGTGACGGACAAAGGGATCACGCCAATGGCTGTCGTCAGCCTAGGCACTGGCAAATGTCAAACCATAGACATGCATGCATATCCACCTGATTTAGAGCTGTATTTAGGGAGCCCGCCCCCTAGGGTAACTGGCGGTCGTGCTCTCGGTATCAGCATCGATCTGAAGGGCTATGACGCAGACTGCTTTTAGCTGAAGAGCTGGGAATCGCTCTTCAGCCTTCGCCGTGTTTATTCCCAGACACGGCTCACAACTGTAGACACGTGGGGCTAATCCACCTAAGGAGACGCATGAGCGGACAAATTATCACTACATCCAACTTTGTTCTGCCTGATTTGGTGGAGATTCAGCGTTCCAGCTTCCGCTGGTTTTTAGAAGAAGGGCTGATTGAAGAACTGGATAGTTTTTCTCCCATCACGGACTACACCGGCAAGCTCGAACTCCATTTCCTAGGCAAAGACTACAAGCTCAAAAGCCCCAAATATGATGTAGACGAGGCCAAGCGGCGGGACGCCACCTATGCAGTACAAATGTACGTCCCCACCCGCCTGATTAACAAGGAAACCGGGGAAATCAAAGAGCAAGAAGTCTTCATCGGGGATTTACCCCTGATGACTGACCGGGGCACCTTCATCATCAACGGTGCAGAGCGGGTCATCGTCAACCAGATTGTCCGTAGTCCTGGTGTCTACTACAAGTCCGAAACCGACAAGAACGGGCGACGCACCTACAACGCCAACCTCATTCCTAACCGGGGGGCTTGGCTCAAATTTGAGACCGACAAAAACGACCTCACCTGGGTCCGCATCGACAAAACCCGGAAACTCTCCGCCCAAGTCTTACTCAAAGCCCTAGGACTGACGGATGGCGAGATCTTCGACTCCCTACGCCACCCCGAATATTTCCAGAAGACCATTGAAAAAGAAGGGCAATTTAGCGAAGAAGAAGCCCTGTTGGAACTATACCGGAAACTACGGCCCGGTGAACCACCGACAGTCTCTGGAGGACAACAACTTCTAGAATCCCGTTTCTTTGAACCCAAGCGCTATGACTTGGGTCGGGTGGGACGCTACAAACTCAACCGGAAACTGCGTCTTAGCATTCCCGATACAGTGCGCGTCCTCACCCCCCAAGACATCCTCACCGCCATCGACTACCTCATTAACCTGGAATTTGATGTGGGCACGGTCGATGACATCGACCACCTCGGCAACCGCCGCGTCCGCTCCGTTGGTGAACTGCTGCAAAACCAGGTGCGCGTCGGCTTGAATCGCCTGGAACGGATCATCCGGGAACGGATGACCGTCTCCGATGCCGACTCCCTCACCCCCGCTTCCTTGGTCAACCCAAAACCCTTGGTCGCCGCCATCAAGGAGTTCTTTGGCTCCAGCCAGCTCTCCCAGTTCATGGACCAAACCAACCCCTTGGCGGAGTTAACCCACAAGCGCCGCATCAGTGCCCTCGGTCCTGGGGGGCTCACTCGGGAGCGGGCCGGCTTTGCCGTGCGGGATATTCACCCCTCCCACTACGGACGCATCTGTCCCATTGAAACTCCAGAAGGTCCAAATGCGGGGCTGATTGGTTCCCTAGCCACCCACGCCCGCGTCAACGCCTTTGGATTCATCGAAACCCCCTTCTTCCGGGTGGAAAACGGCAAAGTGCGGCGTGATCTACCCTCCGTATACATGACTGCCGATGAAGAGGACGACCTGCGGGTGGCAGCGGGTGACCTGCCCACTAACGAAGAGGGCTACATCCTGGGGGAACTCATCCCTGTGCGCTACCGCCAGGATTTTGACTCCATTCCCCCCACAGAGGTGGACTATGTGGCGGTATCCCCGGTACAAATCATCTCCGTAGCCACCTCCTTGATTCCCTTCCTGGAGCATGACGACGCCAACCGCGCCCTGATGGGCTCTAACATGCAACGGCAGGCAGTCCCCCTACTGCGCCCTGAGCGGGCCTTGGTGGGTACGGGGCTAGAGGCCCAAGCGGCTCGGGACTCGGGCATGGTCGTGGTCAGCCGCGAAGCTGGAGAGGTGATCTATGTAGACGCCGACCAAGTGCAGATCCGCGATGATGCGGGCACGGTTCATCGCTATGTTCTACAAAAGTACCAGCGGTCTAACCAAGACACCTGTCTCAACCAACGTCCCATCGTCTTCCAAGGCGATCGCATTCAGCAGGGGCAAGTCATTGCCGATGGGTCCGCCGCTGAAGGAGGCGAAATTGCCCTCGGCCAAAACGTTCTCATTGCCTATATGCCCTGGGAAGGCTACAACTACGAGGATGCCATCCTCCTGAGTGAGCGGCTCGTCTTTGACGATGTGTACACCTCCATTCACATCGAAAAATTCGAGATCGAAGCCCGCCAAACCAAGCTGGGACCAGAAGAAATCACCCGAGAAATCCCCAACGTCGGCGAAGATGCTCTGCGTCAGCTCGATGAAACCGGCATTATCCGCATTGGCGCTTGGGTCGAAGCCGGAGAAATTCTGGTCGGTAAAGTTACCCCCAAAGGAGAGTCAGACCAGCCCCCAGAAGAAAAACTACTGCGGGCTATCTTTGGAGAAAAAGCCCGAGATGTACGGGACAATTCCCTGCGGGTTCCCAATGGCGAAAAGGGTCGCGTTGTAGACGTGCGCGTCTTTACGCGAGAACAGGGAGATGAGCTGCCCCCCGGAGCCAACATGGTGGTACGGGTCTACGTGGCCCTCAAGCGCAAAATCCAGGTGGGCGACAAGATGGCGGGCCGCCATGGCAATAAGGGCATTATTTCCCGGATCCTGCCGATTGAAGACATGCCCTACCTGCCAGATGGCACCCCCATCGACATTGCCCTTAATCCCCTAGGGGTGCCCTCCCGGATGAATGTGGGTCAAGTGTTTGAGTGCCTCCTAGGCTGGGCGGCAGACAACCTCGATGCCCGCTTCAAAATCACCCCCTTTGATGAGATGTACGGGGAAGAAGCCTCCCGTAACTCCACCCACGGCAAACTCCAAGAGGCTCGGGACTACACCGGACAGGATTGGGTCTACAACCCTGAAGATCCCGGCAAAATCCTGCTTCGGGATGGTCGTACCGGTCAGCCCTTTGACAAGGCGGTTACCGTAGGTCGAGCTTACATGCTGAAGCTAGTCCACCTCGTGGATGACAAAATCCATGCCCGCTCCACGGGACCCTATTCCCTCGTTACCCAGCAGCCCCTCGGCGGTAAGGCCCAGCAGGGGGGGCAGCGCTTTGGAGAAATGGAAGTGTGGGCCTTGGAAGCCTTTGGCGCAGCCTATACCCTCCAGGAATTGCTCACGGTGAAGTCCGATGACATGCAGGGGCGCAACGAAGCCCTCAACGCCATCGTCAAGGGTAAAGCCATTCCCCGCCCTGGCACTCCCGAGTCCTTCAAGGTACTGATGCGCGAGCTGCAATCCTTGGGGCTGGATATTGCTGTACACAAGGTGGAAACCCGAGAGGATGGCACCAGCCGAGATATTGAGGTGGATCTGATGGCTGATGTCAGTAATCGACGCACCCCATCTCGCCCCACCTACGAGTCCATCAACGCCGTTGAAATGGAGGAGGTCGAGGAATAGTTCCTCCCTAGAGCCTAGGAGCTACCTAGGCTCCCTTATCACCCCAGAGCCCTTTTTACCTAACCCTTATTCCCCCGTCTGAAGGAAGTAGCTGAGCATGCCTAAGCTGGAACAGCGTTTTGATTACGTCAAGATTGGTATCGCCTCCCCCGAGCGTATTCGCCAGTGGGGAGAGCGGACCTTGCCCAATGGCCAAATCGTCGGGGAAGTCACCAAGCCCGAAACCATCAACTACCGGACCCTAAAGCCGGAGATGGATGGCCTTTTCTGTGAACGCATCTTTGGTCCCGCCAAGGACTGGGAATGCCACTGTGGCAAGTACAAGCGGGTGCGGCACCGGGGTATTGTCTGTGAGCGTTGCGGCGTTGAGGTGACAGAATCCCGAGTCCGTCGCCATCGCATGGGTTATATCAAGCTAGCCGCCCCCGTGGCCCACGTTTGGTATCTGAAGGGCATCCCCAGCTACATTGCCATTCTCCTAGACATGCCCCTACGGGATGTGGAGCAGATCGTCTACTTCAACGCCTATGTGGTGTTGGATCCCGGCAATGCTGACAACCTCAGCTACAAGCAGTTGTTGACGGAAGATCAGTGGATTGAGATTGAAGATCAGCTCTATGACGAAGAGTCACAGCTTGCGGGGGTCGAGGTGGGCATTGGAGCGGAGGCGCTCCAGCGGCTCCTAGAGGATCTAAACCTGGAGGAATCTGCCGAAAAACTTCGGGAGGATATCGCCGTTTCTAAGGGCCAGAAACGGGCCAAGTTGATCAAACGGCTCCGGGTCATCGATAACTTCATCGCCACTGGCTCCAAGCCTGATTGGATGGTGATTAACATCATTCCCGTTATCCCCCCCGATCTGCGTCCCATGGTGCAATTGGATGGGGGTCGGTTTGCCACCTCTGACCTGAACGATCTTTATCGCCGGGTGATCAATCGCAACAACCGTCTGGCAAGGCTTCAGGAAATCCTGGCTCCAGAGATCATTGTCCGTAACGAAAAGCGGATGCTCCAAGAGGCGGTGGATGCGCTGATTGACAATGGTCGTCGAGGCCGCACCGTGGTGGGGGCTAACAACCGTCCCCTCAAGTCCCTTTCGGACATTATTGAGGGTAAGCAGGGACGCTTCCGGCAAAACCTCTTGGGCAAACGGGTCGATTACTCAGGCCGTTCTGTGATTGTGGTCGGCCCCAACCTGAAAATCCACCAGTGTGGCCTGCCTCGGGAAATGGCCATTGAGCTGTTCCAACCCTTTGTGATTCATCGTCTGATTCGTCAGGGTTTGGTGAACAACATTAAGGCGGCTAAGAAGCTAATTCAGCGCAATGATCCCCAGGTATGGGAGGTGCTGGAGGAGGTGATTGAGAGTCACCCAGTGATGCTCAACCGAGCCCCTACTCTGCACCGTCTTGGCATTCAAGCTTTTGAGCCAATTCTGGTAGAGGGGCGGGCAATTCAGCTCCATCCCTTGGTGTGCCCTGCCTTTAACGCTGACTTTGATGGTGACCAGATGGCGGTCCATGTACCTCTTTCTTTGGAAGCCCAGGCAGAGGCACGACTGTTGATGCTGGCCTCGAACAATATTCTTTCTCCAGCGACGGGACGGCCTATTATCACCCCGAGCCAGGATATGGTGCTGGGGTGTTACTACCTCACAGCGGATAATCCTGCCCAACAAAAGGGGGCTGGACGCTATTTCCGCAGTATGGAGGACGCCATTATGGCCTTTGAACAGGGTTTGGTTGGCATTCATGCGCAGGTCTGGCTGCGCTATGACGGTCTGGTGGACTCGGATGTGAAGGAGCCAAAACTACTGGAGGAAAGCCGCAGTGAGGATGGCATCACAACCCGCGTTTATGAGGATCGCCGTGTGCGGGAAGACGCGGAGGGCAATCTAGTTTCCCAATACATCAAGACCACCGCTGGTCGCATTATCTACAACAAAACCGTACTGGATGCCTTGGCGAGCTAATCCACCGAATGGATGTTAAAGGACTGAACTGCTGAGTTAGCAGTTAGTAGTACGTAAACCACTAGACAACACCTGACGAAGGGCGGAGAGACGCAATGGCAGAGCAAGGGTCTAATCAATCCCCGATGATCTTTAGAAACCGAATTATCGACAAGAAGCAGCTTAAGAAGCTGATGTCTTGGTCCTTTGAAAACTTCGGGACGGCCCGCACGGCCCAGATGGCGGATGAGGTCAAGGATCTGGGTTTTCACTATGCAACCCGAGCGGGGGTCTCCATTAGTGTGGAGGACTTGCAGGTTCCCGAGTGTAAGCGGGCGATGTTGCAGGATGCGGATGAGGAGATTCGCGTTACGGAGGAGCGCTACACCCGAGGCGAAATCACGGAGGTGGAGCGATTTCAAAAGGTAATTGATACCTGGAACAGTACCAGCGAGTTGTTGAAGGACGAGGTGGTAAAAAACTTTCGCCGCAATGATCCTTTGAACTCGGTGTACATGATGGCCTTCTCGGGAGCCCGAGGAAACGTCTCCCAAGTGCGTCAGTTAGTCGGGATGCGGGGCCTAATGGCCAACCCCCAGGGAACCATTATTGATCAGCCGATCCGGACCAATTTTCGGGAGGGTTTGTCGGTTACGGAGTATGTAATTTCTTCCTACGGGGCGCGAAAGGGTCTGGTGGATACGGCGCTACGGACGGCGGACTCGGGCTATCTGACCCGGCGTCTCGTGGATGTCTCTCAGGATGTGATCATTCGGGAAAATGACTGCGGTACGGAGCTGGGTATTCCGGTGCGGAGCATGATGGCGGGCGATCGCGTTTTGATCCCGATCTCTGACCGCCTTTTGGGGCGTGTGGCGGCCCGGAATGTCGTGCATCCCGAGACTGGGGAAGTTCTGGTGGAGCGCAATCAAGCGATCTCGGAAGCCGTAGCAGAGGCGATCTATGCCGCAGGGGTCGAGGAGGTCTATGCCCGTTCGGCGCTCACTTGTGAGGCTACTCGTTCTGTGTGTCGCCATTGCTATGGTTGGAGCTTGGCCCACTCGAAGATGGTGGATTTAGGGGAAGCGGTGGGCATTATTGCTGCCCAGTCGATTGGAGAACCGGGTACCCAGCTCACGATGCGGACGTTCCACACTGGGGGCACCGTTACTGGGGAGATGGCACCCCAGATTCAATCTAAACACGATGGGACGATTCAACTGGCTAAGCAGTTTCGGGGTCGGAGTTTCCGCACCCGCCATGGGGAGGATGCGCTGATCCTGGAGACTAATACGGATCTGGTGATTGCTGGGGAGGGCAAGCCCCAGAAGGAGGCTCTGCCCCAGGGAACGATTTTGTTTGTCCAGAATGGCGATCACGTTGTCAAGGGGCAACTTGTTGCGGAATTGCCCACGACGAGCCGGATCCAGAAGGTGACGGAAAAAGCCACCAAGGACGTAACCAGCGATCTTTCGGGCGAAGTGAAATTTTCTGGTCTTGTCCAGGAAGAGAAAAAGGATCGCCAGGGTAACACCACTCGTCTTGCCCAACGGGGGGGACTGCTGTGGGTGCTATCTGGGGAGGTGTATAACCTGCCCCCCAATGCTGAGCCCGTGGTGAAGAATGGTGACCATATTGATGCTCAGGGGGTTTTGGCAGAAACTCGCCAGATTACGGAGCGTGGTGGCTTGGTGCGTCTCCCGGACAGCACTGATAACAAGGGGGGGCGTGAGGTAGAGGTGATTACCTCTTCCGTACTGCTTAACCAGGCAGCAGTGAAAATGGAGAGTGCTCAAGGGGGAGAACATTATGTCATTGAGACCTCTAATGGCCAGCGCTTTTCCCTGATTGCGACTCCCGGTACTAAGGTGGCTAACCATGCGGTGGTGGCGGAACTGGAGGATACCCAGTACCACACCCAAACTGGGGGTATCATCCAGTATTCCGGCGTGGAAGCCACTAAAAAGGGCAAGGGTAAGCAGGGCTATGAGGTGACGAAGGGGGGCACGCTGCTATGGATTCCGGAGGAATCCCATGAGGTTAACAAGGATATTTCCCTGTTGCTGGTGGAAGATGGCCAGTATGTGGAAGCGGGCACCGAGGTGGTGAAGGATATCTACAGCCAGAATAGCGGGGTGGTGGAAGTCACCCAGAAGAACGATATTCTGCGGGAAATTGTGATCAAGCCGGGAGATCTGCACATGGCGGATGCACCGGAGGCGTTGATGGAGCGCGATCGCAGCATTATCCCGCCTGGTGAAGAGCTGATGCCGGGGCTAAGCACCGACCGCCTCTGCTACATGGAATATGTAGAGACGCCGGAAGGCCCTGCCATTTTGCTCCGCCCGGTGGAGGAATACACCGTTCCCGATGCTCCCCCGGTACCCAGTCAAGATTCCATCAGCGACAACGGTAGTAACATTCGCCTCCGAGCCGTCCAGCGGATCTCCTTCAAGGATGGAGAACGGGTTAAAGCTGTCGAAGGGAAGGAACTGGTTCGGACCCAATTGGTGCTGGAAATTGAGGAGGAAGCCTCCCACTTAGAGGCGGATATTGAGCAGGTTCCGGATGAGGATAATCCCGAAATCATGCGCCTCCAGTTGGTGATTCTGGAATCCATTGTGGTGCGCCGCGATGTGGTGGCGGACCAGACCCAGGGCAGCACTAGCACCCGCCTACTGGTGGAGGATGGTCAGCAAATTGAGCCCGGTGCTATTGTGGCTCGGACTGAAATTCAATGTAAGGAAACCGGGGAAGTGCGCGGCATCCGTGAGGGTGACGAGGCGATTCGCCGGATTCTGGTCACGCGGGACGCTGACCGCATTCTTGTCGATCTGCAAGGTCAACAGGCCCACGTAGCGGAAGGGGATCTGGTGGTGGCCGGCAGCGAAGTTGCTCCTGGCGTTTTGCTGGACGAATCAGGGCAGGTGATTCAAATCACCGATACCCATTTGGTGTTGCGCCTTGCCCGCCCCTATCGGGTCTCGACTGGAGCTGTGCTGCATATTGACGACGGCGACCTAGTGCAGCGGGGGGATAACCTGGTGCTGTTGGTGTTTGAGCGGGCCAAAACTGGGGATATCATCCAGGGTCTACCCCGAATTGAGGAATTGCTAGAGGCCCGTAAACCGAAGGAAGCCTGTGTCTTGGCGGAGCGTCCTGGTACGGCTCAGGTTCACTTCCTGGACGATGAAAACATCGAGGTGAAGGTGGTGGAAAATGATGGCGTGGTCACCGACTACATCATCACTGCGGGGCAAAATATGCTGATCAGCGATGGTCAAGTAGTGGATACTGCTGAGCCGCTGACGGATGGTCCTCCGAATCCCCACCAAATTCTGGAGATCTTTTTCAACTATCACTTGGCTCAAGGGCTTGGTACCCATGAGGCGGCGATGAAGGGACTCCAGGCGGTGCAAACCTTTTTGGTGAATGAGGTGCAGTCGGTATACCAATCCCAGGGGGTGGATATTTCCGACAAGCACATTGAGGTGATTGTGCGCCAGATGACCTCAAAGGCTCGCATTGATGATGGCGGAGACACCACCATGCTCCCCGGTGAGCTGATGGAGATCTACCAAATTGAGCAGGTCAATGAGGCCATGTCTATCACGGGGGGAGCCCCGGCTCAGTACACCCCCATGCTATTGGGGATTACCAAGGCGTCCCTGAATACCGATAGCTTTATCTCCGCCGCCAGTTTCCAGGAAACCACGCGGGTTCTTACGGAAGCTGCGATCGAGGGCAAGTCGGACTGGCTGCGAGGACTGAAGGAGAATGTCATCATTGGACGTCTGATCCCAGCGGGGACTGGGTTCAATGCCTATGAAGAAGCCTCTCATCCTGAAGTGGACAGTGCAGCCTATGACGGTGACCTCATTGATGACAATGTGGCTCGGGATGTGGTTTTGGATGACAAGACTGCCCGTACCTATGAGCTAGAGGCGGGCCTGGGCATTCTGCCTGATGATGAGGACATTATTGGTCTTCAGATTGAGGGCAATGGCTCCCTCGGGCTTCCCAATGGTGAATCTCTAGATGATGATGATCTGCTGATTGATGACAACACCACTGCCCCCTAGTGGTCTGCGGTGTACATACCCTAACTTATCGTGGTACACCTCGGCCCCTCACCCTAGCCCTCTCCCACGGGGAGAGGGGACCAGAAAATGTGGGGCTGACGCGACAATAGTGGGCTGATTTACGCCCTGCGGTACTAGTGGTCTGTCAATCTCAAATTTGTGGGTAACGCAGAAAGAGGGCGCGAAATCGCGCCCTCTTTCTGTATGACTAGGGGTATGGCAGGGAATCTTCTGTAGTGCTGAGATGCTCCGATTAGGCAAAGGCAGGGTTGATCCCCATCGATACCAGCCCCGTAGGGACATACTCAATGCCACACAACTCCACTTGGGCAATCCCTTCCACCATCAGGGCTATCTGGACGATCTGCTGGAGTTGGGTAGGGCTGGTAACCCGGCCATGGAGAATAATTACGCGCCCCCGTTGAAGAATCGTCAAGTCCGCGATCGCATTCGCCCCTAGGCAATTGCGCAGATGACATTCCACCCGCTTTTTGAGGCCATAGTGGTCGTACTCCCCCCCGAGACCTACCCGCTCTGGGGGAATGGATTTGAACCACCGGGCTTGGCCTTGAGGGGCCGGCGGCGGGTTGGGAGAACTCAGACGATGAGTAAAGAACGAGATCTGATTTAGAGCACCCATTGATTCTGCACCTTGAACATTGCTGGTGTAGCTGTGAGCCCTGGGAGAGGCAGTGGCGTGGGGGCTACGCCCAACCCCAAGGGGGGCAAACCCAGGGGCAACCTCAACACAGAATTGGCTTCAAGGAATCTTCACACGTACCGGATGGAATTTATGCGTACTAGATGAATTTTATGCGTTTACGGATGGAACATTGCGTATTTTCAACGACATACTTAGAAGAAAGATACTTCAGGATAGAGCTTACTTCCGTAAGATGAGCCAGTTTTGCGGAAATGTGAGCCAGGGAAAGGGCTGAAAGCTCAGGGTTTAATTTCCGGGGTACCTAGGGAGTAGACCCCCTCAGACATCGTCAGTTCCCCGGAGAGACAAATAAGCCTTGTAGGGCACTGCCCACCCTTTGGGAACATGCTGTTCGGAAATTACCTAAGGATATAGAGATCAAATAACGTGGGATAGCCGTCCCGGCTGTCCATGGTCAGGCAAGATGCCTCACCCACAAGAATTGCATGTTAAAGGATCCGGGTTCCTAAGGCTCTAGGCTTGAGTCAGTAATGCCACTGCATAGGCGGCAATCCCTTCTTCTCGACCTGTGGGGCCGAGCTGTTCATTGGTAGTGGCCTTGACCCCCACCTGTTCTGGTTCAATCTGGAGGGCCTGGGCTAGGGTGGCCCGCATCGTGGCAATGTGAGGCTTAAGTTTGGGCCGCTCTGCCACAACGACGCTGTCAATGTTGACTACTAACCAACCGCGATCGCGAATTAACCGATCCACCTGCTTCAGCAATTCCACGCTGTTGGCTCCTGCCCACTGGGGATCATCAGGGGGAAAGTACAGGCCAATATCCCCCAGACTCAGGGCTCCCAAAAGGGCGTCCATAATGGCATGGGTCAAAACATCAGCATCGCTGTGGCCCACTAAACCAAGGGGATGTTCTAGCCGCACCCCGCCCAAAATCAGGGGACGATCGGGTCCAAGGCGATGAATATCGTAACCGTTGCCGATGCGAATAGTCATAGCTATAACAACCAGTATTATCTTGCAAATTTCCGTGATTTTGCGCAAAGATTCAACATAAGTTTATACGGTATCCGCAAAATCACTGGATTAGTGTCGATTTTTGGCGGGGCAGGACGATTGTGGTCAATACACAGCCCTACGCTCCTAAGGAGATTTCTGGTTTGACGCGGGGGGGTCTAATTCTGATGGCGTATTAGGGATAGACTCAGGATTTGCTTCGCCCTGCTGCTGAAGCCAGCGCTGGTAGAGATCGGGGCGGCGGGTGGCCGTGCGATGGAGTTGCTGCTCATGTCGCCATTGGGCGATGGCCCCATGGTTGCCCGACCGCAGCACCTCTGGCACCTCCCAGCCCCGAAATATTGCCGGACGGGTGTATTGGGGATAGTCCAGGAGGGGGGTCTCGAAGCTCTCGTACTTGAGGGAGTCCGCCTTGGCCACCGTGCCGGGGCGCAGGCGGATCACCCCATTCAGCAGGGCTAGGGCAGGAATTTCCCCACAGGTCAGGACAAAATCCCCCAGGGATACTTCTCGGGTGATCAAGTGCAGCACTCGATCATCTACCCCCTCATAGTGGCCGCACACCAGTACCAGTTGATCGTAGTCACGGGCTAGGGTGTGTAGCAGGGGTTGGGCCATGGGTTCCCCCTGGGGAGTGAGTAAAATTACCTCTCGACGTGCCTTCTGGGGCAGGGATTCCACGGCGGCAAAGAGGGGTTCTGGTTTCATCAGCATTCCTACGCCACCGCCATAGGGCTCGTCATCGACCTTATGGTGTTTGTCGGTGGCGAAGTCCCGAGGATTGGTGAGGTGAACTGTAGCAATGCCTCGATCTAGGGCTTTGCCTAGTAACCCCGATTGCAGGGGAGAAGTAAAAAAATCTGGAAATAGGGTGACGATATCAAAGCGTAAGGGTTCAAAGCGTAAGGGTTCAGAGCACAAGGAATCGGAGGAAGCCATTACACGTTTACTCGCGACCCTGGAATCGCAGCGCCTGTAACCGATTCATCAATACCGCTTCCTGGGGCTTGATTTCCAGTTGTCGGGCCAAGCTGAGAGCTTGTTCGTAGGCTTCCATGGCGGCGATGGTCTCGTTGGTCTGGGCGTAGTATTCTCCCAAGCGGGTGAAGGTTAGCATCTGCTGGTAGGGAGAGGTGCTGCTACTACTGGTCAGGGCCAGCCGCTCTTCGATAAATCGCCGGACCTGGGTGAGGTCGTTGCGCGATTGGTAGACCTCCACCAATCCGTCTAATGCCCGGAGTAAATTGGAAATATCTCCGCTTTGTCGGGCGGCATCCCGTGCCACCAAGTAAGCTCCCAGCGCCTGACCCGATTCCCCTAGGCCGTAGTAGATGGCTCCTAGGGTGTTATTGGAGTTTGCCTCTCCGGCCAGATCTCCGGCCCGGAAGCGGTATTCCGCTGCCGCTTCGTAGTATTTGCGGGCATCATGGAGGTTGCTTTGGCTGCGGGCCACTAGCCCCAGATTGCTGAGGGAGAGGCCGATTCCGGCGTTATCCCCCACATCTAGACCAATGGCTAGGGCGGTTTGAAACGCCTCTTGGGCGGGAATCAACTGCCCCCGCTGCACGAAAATTGTGCCTAGATTATTCCAGCCCCGCACCTGCCCCAAAAAGTCGTGGTTGTCCTGAGCGACCGCCAGCCGTCGCCGCAGGGTGTCTTCTGCTTCCCGGTATTGGGTCAATTGGGCATAGGTGAGGCCGATGTAGTCGTAGGCTATGCCGGCAGTGGTGAGGTCTCCCAGGGCGTGGTAGATGTCGATGGCCCGGTACCAAGCCGCGATCGCACGGTCATAGTTGCCTGCCTGCCGCTCTTGACTGCCGAGACGCAGGAGTTGGTCTGCCACATCCCGAGGTTGTCCCTGGGTAGCGTTGTTGGGACGAATATCAAGCTGGCGTTCGAGTTGCTCAAGGCCATGGGCCACCGAGGGTGATAGCAAGCCCCCCACCAAGCACAGGGCCAAGAGTGCAGCCGTTGGAGTCGGACGAGGAGTCATGGGGTTGCGGGGGGTAGGGAGGCTGGGGTTACTCAAGGGGAGACGAAGCCAATTCCGGTAGGGGACTGCGATGGCCCCTAGAGGCCGGTCCCTGACCATTGCGAGGGGCCAAGGTGGTCAAGGCTTGGATGTAAATCTGGTAGATGTCCTCGGGGAGGGCTTGTTCCAAGTGACGACAGGCCACCCGCAGGCGGTTAGCGACTTCAGAGGGGGAAATGCGTTCTCCCTCTGCTTGCAGGTAGGCCGCGATGCGGGTATCGCTCCAGTGGAAGGTGCGGGCCATTACCAAAATCAAGCGCTCCACGGGTTCCATGCTGTCCAGTGCCCGCTCTACATAGCACCAGAGGGGGGGAGAAGCTTCCTCTAGGGCGTAGTGGATTTCCTCCACCTCTGGCAGTATGGCCTGATTAATACAGAGGGCGGTGACGTTGATCAGCCAACTCTGGAGGGAGAGAGACCGTTGGGGCGTGGCATCTTCGGCGGGGAGATCAAGGCCCCCCAGTTCATTCAAGATGTGTCGCCAAGTGAGGGCAAAGAGATAGTCTGCCTGCACTGGAGACCGGGCAGAATGGCGAATCAGACTATAGACAATGGGACTGTAGCGGCAGAAGATAGCCGTAAAATATCGGCCAGAGGTGGGCTCGGCCTTGAAGCGCTGGAGCAGTTCGCGATCGCTCAGGGGCGCTAACTGCTGCACAAGCTCGTGACTACATTCAGGGAAGCTGGGGATTTGCACTGGAATCTAGGACAATGGGACGCAACAGCCATCAAAGTTGCTCATACTATAACCACAGATTTTTGAAGAAAACCGATTTTTTTACAAAATCCAGTGGAGTTGTCCCAATTTGGGGCTATCCCTGAGGGCAAAGACGATCCAGGCTCATGGCACCTCGTTCCCCTTGATACACTAGTTAAGGAAGCGGGGATACTGACTATATACTTCTTGCAATCTATTTTTCTCAACCGACTGAGTCAAGTGATCTGTCTATGAGCACCATTGTGGACCTATGGCAGGGGAGTCCGTCCCCGATATTAAGCTGGCTAGGGTTGCCAGTGGATGTCTTTTCCACCCAGGGCATCATGGTGATGCTGCTGGTGGCCTATGCCGGGGCTATGTGGATGTTCCTGAGCAGCGCACCTAAGGTCCATACGGTGATGGTGTCTGATCTGGAACTGGCCCGCCGCTTTTATGAGGGGATGTTGCGGCTTCCGGCGGCGGATGTGCCTCTGCACTATTACTACAACTATGAGCAAACGCTGGGGACTGCTGGGTTAGATCCAATGCTAGCTGCAAGTAATTTTGGTGGGCAGGGGACTCCCTACAACAGTCCGGATGGTCTCTGGTATCAGCTTAAAAAGAACACCCAACTCCACATTGTGGGTGGGGCCAGTCGGGGCCACGGCAATCGCGATCGCCATGTTTGTTTTGATCATGATTGTCTAGAACAATTGCTAATGCGGGTGCAAACACGGGGGATTCGCCATAAAATCCGCCGGGAGCAACCCCTTAATTTTCTGGTAAAGGACTATGACGGTCAGGTCATTGAGATGGCGGAAATTTCTGCCTAGTACTGGGCAACGGAAATACCCTGGCCGTTCCATCGTGGCACACCTCGGCCCCTCACCCTAGCCCTCTCCCGCGGGGAGAAGGGACCAGAAAATGTTGGGCTGGTGCGGCAGAATCGTAAGCCTATTTCTGCCAAGCAGTACTAGTCATACCCCTGTTTCTATTGCTTTCAGCGTGGGTAGGCTGTCTTGGTTTTTGGGGGTTGCTCCACTTCTGGGTGGGTGCTGGATGTCTAGAAGTTCTGAACTATGGGTAGACCCCAGGAACCTGGGCCGTTATGGTAGCTAACAGGAAGTCTTCTCTCGCGACGCTGCCCTAGAGCGGGGACGACTGCCAGCCCATAAGCTACCCAGCCCCGTGACACCCAAGCGATCGCTACCCGAGACTACTGCCTATGTCCGTATCACTTACCAGTCCTGGCACCAAGGGCGTTTGGTGGGGGAGGTGCGGGCTAGTGAATATGCGTGGCAGTTTCAATGGCAGTTTCCCAAGGGCCAACTCAGCATCGAACCTTCTCTGGGTCGCGCCCTGATTCGTGAACCTCTGGGACGGTTTTTAGAACGCTTTGATTATCAACTGGAACCGGGCGGCGATTATTCTTTCACTATTCGCGCCAAGATTTAGGGGCTGTGGACCATCAAAGCCAGATTCTTGGTTATGGGCCGATTACAGCGCCTAGCTTTCTTTCGTAGGGCAGGCGTAGTTATGCTGACCCTGTAAAGGTTTCCTCGCTAAAGAATATTAGTCTCCAGTCTGTTTTCCCTTAAACCGCAGTGGAATTGTAATTCCGAACGTGGCACCTTGGCCCTGGATGGAGTCACAGGTTAGTTGGCCGCCGTGTTTGCCAACAACGATTTCTTGGCTGATGGAGAGCCCCATACCTGTACCCCGTCCGACGGGTTTGGTGGTAAAGAAGGGGTCAAACAAGCGATTGCGAATATTTTTCGGGATGCCAGAGCCATTATCCTGGACTTGAATACGGACCCGTTGGCCATCTACGGGTTCGGTCCGAATAGTGATGGTGGGTGGGGCGGAAGGCTGACCATTTTGGGCTGCTACGGGAGCGGTGGCCATGGTTTCCTCTAGGGCATCAATGGCATTGCAGAGGAGATTCATAAACACCTGATTTAATTGTCCAGCGGAACATTCTACTGGGGGAATTTGGCCATAGTCGCGCACGACTTGGATGGCGGGATGTTCGGGGCGGGCCTTGAGGCGATTTTGCAAGATCATCAGGGTGCTGTCGATACCCTCGTGGAGATCTACCTCTTTCACCTCGGACTCATCCATGCGGGAAAACACCCGCAGGGACTTGACGATGTCGCGAATGCGGCTGGCTCCCACCTGCATAGATTGCAGCAATTTGGGCAAGTCTGTCTGGAGAAACTCTAGGTCTATGTTATCGATCTCGTCTTGAATGACGGGGTCGGGGTCGGGGTAGTGAGTTTGGTACAGGCGGATCAGGGTGAGGAGATCCTGGATGTATTCATCGGCGTGGCTGAGGTTGCCGTAGATGAAATTCACCGGGTTATTGATTTCGTGGGCTACCCCCGCCACCAGTTGGCCTAGGCTCGACATTTTCTCGCTCTGCACCATATGCATTTGCATGTGCTGCATCTCTTGCAGCGCCTGCTCTAGGGCCTTAGATTTACTGCGTTCGCGAGTTTCACTTTCCCGTAGTCCGGCCTCAACTTTTTGGCGGTGGGCGATTTCTATTTGGAGCTGGTTGTAGGCTTCAAGCTGGCGAAAAACCTTGTCGAAGGACCGTCCTAAAAAGTGAATTTCGTGGCTGCTCAGGGCGGCGGGCATGGTAAAGGTGCCGGTTTCCTTACTGGCTTCCACTGCTTTCTTCAGGTCTTCAATGGGTTGCAGTACTAATCGTCGCACCAGCATCCCCATCAGCATGAGGATGGCTGTGGCTCCCAGCAGCAGGGTGAGGGTGGAATGGGTGAAGGTGCGTTGGGCATCTTGCTGCAATTGGTTCAGATCGAGGACTGCGATCGCAGCTCCTCGACCGCCCGTGCTGCCAAACATGGTGCTGCTGAAGGGCAGCAGGGTGACAAGAGCGGGGCGGCCATTGATGGTGATCGGCACTTGCAACGTCGTGCCGCTGGCCATAGCTGCTTCCACCTGAGGGATAAGGTGGGGATAGCGATCTAGAAAGCTATCCTGGGCGGTGGTGTTGGGGCCTTGGGCCAGGGTCTGTCCCTGGGGGTTGAGCAGGAAAATTTCAACCACCGCTGGCAGGGTGGAATAGTTCTGCACCATCCGATTCAAGGCGGTAATATTTTCGCCTTGGATCAGACTTTCCGCTGAAAATTCCAGGGTTTCAGTAATGGCCATCGCCCGCACCCGCACCTGGGTATCGAGGTTTTGGCGGATCAATCGGTAGTTCACTCCCAGGGTGACCAACCCCACAGTGATGATTGAGCTGCCAAATCCTAGGAGAAGCTGTTGGGAGAGGCTCCAGTGACGTTTTTTCGGGTTTGCATCCGTCATTGTTTCCAGGCTTGAATCGCGTTTTCCACGGGTTTGGGGTTGATCTCTAGGTCTTCACGAATCACTCGGCCATGGCGGGGATCCTGCTCCAGGAAGCGAACAATTTCTGCTTGGACGGCTGCCAGCCGATCTTGGCCCAGAAACATCCGTTCATGCATAGCGATGTCGCCTTTTTTTAGCCCCCCATAGTCGGCGGCGAAATCCTCTGGAGCTTGTCCCAACTGCTCTCCTACCGCCTGGAAGACCTCTTCCGGTGTCTCATCTACCGCCTGCATAATGTCAAACCAGGACAGGATGAATGCCTCGACTTCTGCCGCATTGGTCTCTAGGTAGCTGGAGCGGGCAATCAACCCATCTACCACATGGCTATCCACATCTGCCGTGGTGAAGAGGACTTTGCCGTCAATGGCGGTGGCAGTCTGCCCCAGCATGGGCTCCCAAAGGACGGCGGCATCCAGGCTGCCCGCTAACATTTCGGCCTCTGCCTCCTCATTAGTGATGTCGGCAATGTTCACCTCCAAGGGGTCTACCTGATGGGCCGCTAGGGCTTCTAGAAAAATCAGATGGTTAACGCTGCCCAACTTGGCGGCCACGGTTTTGCCCTTGAGATCGGCCACGGTATCAATATTGGGCTGGGCCACCACACCATCGGACCCGTAGGACACATTGGTGACCATGATGTAGGCGGGGTTTTCCTCGCCGGGATCGGCCTGCATCGCATCCCACAGGGAGACAAAGGCTAGGTCGAGAGAGCCCCGTAGCAGCGCCCGCACGGTGTCTTGGGCTACATCAAAGCGAACGAACTCCACGTCTAGTCCCCGGTTGGCAAAGATCTCGGAGGTCTGTCCGTAGAGGGCGATATCAAATCCCGGCCAGGTATTGAGGCCAACCTTCAATAGTTTGGGCTGATTATTAGCGGTGCAACTGGCGATAGCGATGGTGGCTACCAGTGCCATGCCAAAAAGGATGAGTGCCTTCAGGGGGGAGCGAGAATGCTTCAAGGGAGCATAGATCAAGCGAAGTAGGCGTTTCATGGCAATAGCAATAGGCTGTTACATAGGGATTAGGCGGCAGGGAACATCAGGTTAAAGATTCGGATCACTCGAATCCAGGGTGCCCAACCTCGCGCCTCTCTCAACCAGGTGCAAGGGGCAGATTAGAACTGGGGCTGTTCTGTCAATGGGGGTGAGATCACCCAAGGCCGATCAAAGACCATCGCCCATACGGTTTTGAACAAATTTGTTCAAATTTGAATAGGATGGCGGCCTCAAACTCTTGCCCTTTGAGGGAGGCGGGCTTTGGGTGGGTTCGATACACTGTGGGCACTTTTTAGAATCTTGTGGCGGTATGTGGGATTCCTATTTGGGGCTGGCGGTTGAAAGTCCGACCCTGTTTTGGCTGATTTTGGCGGGGGTAGCGGGGGGCATGGCCCTCATCTTTGGTCAGGGCGTCCCTTTGCTAATTCGCTGGGGGTTGCAATGGCTGCGTCCAGAGGATGCCTCTGGCTTCTACGGTCGGGTGATTCAACCCCAGCGATCGCTGCTGGTGATGCTGGGGGCGCTGCTGCTGGTGGATCTGGGCGGACTGATTTTGCTCCAGGGTATTTGGTATGTGCCCTGGTTTAATCGCTTTGAATTTCTAGTTACCTTGACGCTGACGGGGGTGCTGGGGCTGTTTCTGGTCCGCTGCTTCCATACTTATTTCGACACCTATCTAATCGATGCGGCACTCCAAGGGGGGCGCAAGACCAATAGTGAACTGTTGCTCATTGGGCGTTTTTTGGCCAACTTTGGCATTGTCGTAATCCTAATTGTGCTGTTTGGTCAGACCCACGCCATCAATATTTTTGGCATTGTGGCCAGTCTGGGGGTGGGGGGAATTGCGATCGCATTCTCGGCCCAAAAGGTCTTGGAGCAACTTTTGGGGGGCGTAGTGATCTATGTAGATCAGCCCTTTAAGGTGGATGACTATGTGGGGCTACCGGATGGTACCTTTGGCCGGGTGGAGGCTATTGGTTTGCGATCCACCAAGATCCGAACTTCGGGGAAAGGAACCCTAGCGGTCGTGCCCAATAGCTTGATTATTCAATCCACGGTGGAAAATTTCTCTGGGGCCAGTAAGGTGATGGCAATTGTCCATCTCAACCTGTACCGCACCGTGGGAGAAGAGGAGCGCGCCCTGATTCGCCAGGTCATTCAAGACAGCACCCGCGATATTTTTGGCATCGACGATCGCAGTACGGCTATTGCCTTTCGGGCACTGGACGGGGGCAGACTAACCCAGGTGCAGACCACCCTCTTTATTCTGGGGGCCAGTGGTGGCTCCATGGAAATTCGGCGGCAGTTGCTGGATGTGGCGAATCAAAAGATGACCAAACGCCTTAAGAGCTACGGTATCTCCTTTGATATTGAGGAGCCCACGATATATATAGACTCGCCGATCACGGTGTAACACTGATCCCGCTTGGATTCAGTTTGGCTCAGGCTTTGGATACGGTGTAGCGCTGATCCCGCTTGGATTCAAACCAGGGCGTGTGGACCATTAACGGGGAAACCCTTGTAGGGTAAGCATGACCACGCCCGACCGACGGAATCAAGCTAGGGGCTGTAGCCGACCCATAACAAGAAATCTGGCTTTGATTGTTCACAGCCCCTAGATCTGGCTTTGGATGAGGACCGGGGTATGGGCACGTCAGGGAAAACGGAGTAGATAGGGCATGCTGGATAGACTGAAAAGGCTGTGGGAGGTGGAGGGGTTAGGCGCGATCGCGCAGACTCCTACCCTGGTCATTTTTTTGGTGCTGCTGCTCTTGGCCTTAATCGTAGGGCGCTGGACCCCCAATGTGGTCAGGTTTACGGTACGGCGGTTTTTTCCCACTCCGGTGGTGGTGGTCTACGACCAAATGATGGAGCCGATCCGAGGTACGTTACGCACCGTCGGCACCTTGCTCCTGATGGCCCTCGCCCTGGGCTGGCTAGAGGAAGATCATCCTAATATCTATGACCTCCTGACTCCCCTGATAGACTTGGCAGTTATTGTGGGCATCGCCTGGTTAGTCTCCCGCCTGTTTCGCCAAGGGGTCCGCATTTATGGGGTAGACCTGATCAAACGGATGGGTCTGGAGGTGGATGAACTGCTGCTAGTGTTTGAAACTATTGCCAATAGTGTTATTGGTTTAATTGCGGTGTTGATCTACGCCCAGAGTCAGCAGTTCAACCTATTTGGCCTCTTCGCTAGCCTGGGGGTGGGGGGACTTGCGATCGCATTTGCTGCCCAAAAGATTTTGGAGCAATTGCTCAGCACCATCGTGCTGTATCTGGATCGACCCTTTATTCCCGGCGAGTACATTCGCTTGAGCAACGGCCAATTGGGCCGGGTGGAATCCATCGGTTTGCGCTCCACCAAAGTTCGCACCGCCGCTAAAAGCACTCTGATTATTCTGCCCAACTCCAACTTGGTGACCATGGAGATCGAGAATGTCAGCCGCGCCAAGAAGGTGATGGTGATGCTCTATCTAGACTTTACCCGCGCCCTAGCAGACGAAGATGCCGCCCTAGTGCGGCAGGTGGTGAACCAATGCACCGATTCTGTGTTTGGCGTTGATCCCGGTAGCACCAGTATTGTCTTCACCCCAGCGGGGGACGAAAATGGGGCTCGGGGTCAGGGAATGCGGCGGGCGCGGGTGACCTTTTTCATTCTCGGGTCCAGCGACAATTCCATGGATTTGCGGAAGCGGCTCTTAGTGCTAGCGAACGAAAGTATCGCCCAACGTCTGGACAGCTACGGCATCCAGTTCACCACCCAAGACCCCACGGTCTATGTGGAGTCCCCCGTCACGCTTTAGGGTCTGTTTCGACAAACCCTGGTCGGGCCTCATGGCTGGCCCGCAATAGGGTGGTTAATGTCTCCCACTGCTCTTGTTCGATGAGATCCGTCAGAGTGGCTAATTGCTTCTGATAGAAGCGGAGCGATCTCAGAATTTCTGCTCGGTTATAGCGGGCCATCATCAGCCCCAGTTCGGGGTTGCCGCCCCCCACGCGACTAGTATCGCGAAAGCCAGAGCTGGCCAGGTGCTGGGCCAACTCCCGCACGGGGGTGTCGGATTCCTGGAGACAGGCTTGGATCAGGCTACTGCTGACCATGACGGGCAGGTGGGAAATCCAAGCCACAGCACGATCGTGGGCCTCTGGGGTACAGATAAAGACCTGGGCTCCGAGGGATTCTGCTAGGGCGTGAACGGTTGCGATCGCATCTGGATCCGTTGTCTCTAGGGGGGTGATGCCGTAGGGTCGTTGGCGAAAGAGGTCGGCTTCTGCCGCCGCCAGCCCCGCCTCCGCCTTACCCGCCATGGGATGCCCCCCGACAAATCGGGGCCACAGGGGACTCACCGCCTGCACCACCGCCCCTTTGACAGAGCCCACGTCGGTGATGATAGTGTCGGCAGCGAGGTGGGGGGCAAGCGCCTGGACCGTAGGTGCGATCGCGGCAATGGGAGTACAGATTAGAACTATCTCCACCGCCGCCAGACTGGCTAGATCCGTCGTCGCTCCATCCACCATGCCCCCCATCACCGCCGCCGCACAGGTATCCGCCCGCCGCGCCACACCATACACCTGATGTCCTTGGCGACGCAGATCCAGCCCTAGGGAGCCGCCAATCAACCCCAAACCCACAATGCCAATTTTCATAACCCCGAGGAAGCGTCTTGCATTGGAAACCGCATCATCCCATCATCCACTGATGCTTACCGACTTATCTCAGGAATCCGGATCCTTATAATGTGCAATTCTTGTGGGTCAGGCAAGATGCCTGACCCTGGACAGCCGGGACGGCTATATTGGCGGTGGGGTCGCTGGGTAGGATAATACGATGTGTCTTTTGTCTCTTGTGCGCCGCCTAGCGGTGGTGATCTCTGTATACCCATGACCCAATCCTTTCGTATTACCCTGTTGCCTGGTGACGGCATTGGCCCTGAAATCATGGCGGTGGCCGTAGAGGTGCTGAAGCTGGTGGGCAGCCAACTGGACCTTCAGTTCGAGTTTCAGTCGGCCCCGATGGGGGGGGTGGCTATTGATGAAACCGGCAGTCCCCTACCGGAGGCCACCCTAGCCGCCTGCCGCCAGAGCGATGCGGTGCTGCTGGCGGCCATCGGTGGCTACAAGTGGGATACCCTACCTCGCCATCTGCGCCCTGAGACGGGTCTACTGGGTCTGCGGGCTGGGCTGGGGCTGTTTGCTAACCTGCGTCCGGCTACGATTTTGCCTCAGCTCATTGATGCCTCTTCTCTGAAGCGGGAGGTAGTGGAAGGCGTTGACATTATGGTGGTGCGGGAACTGACGGGGGGTATCTACTTTGGTGAGCCCAAGGGGATTTTTACCGCTGAAACTGGGGAGCAGCGGGGGGTGAATACCATGGCCTACACGACTAGCGAAATTGATCGCATTGGCCGGGTCGCCTTTGAAACCGCCCAAAAGCGGGGTGGGCGGCTCTGCTCTGTGGACAAGGCAAATGTACTGGAGGTGTCGCAATTATGGCGCGATCGCATTACTGCCTTGGCCCCGGATTATCCTGACGTGGAACTATCCCATCTCTATGTAGACAATGCCGCCATGCAGTTGGTGCGGTGGCCCAAACAGTTTGACACCATCGTTACGGGAAATCTGTTTGGCGATATCCTCTCCGATGCCGCCGCCATGCTCACAGGCAGCATCGGCATGTTGCCCTCCGCTAGTTTGGGGGCCGATGGGCCAGGGGTCTTTGAACCCGTCCACGGCTCTGCCCCGGATATTGCGGGACAAGATAAGGCGAATCCTCTGGCCCAGGTGCTCAGCGCTGCCATGATGTTGCGCTATGGTTTGAATCAGCCAGAGGCTGCCGATCGCATTGAAACAGCAGTACTATTGGTATTAGATCAGGGATACCGAACTGGGGATATTATGGCGGAAGGCATGACCCCAGTGGGGTGCAAAGCCATGGGGGAGGCGCTACTCAAGGCATTAGGTTAGGGGCATGGACCCCTAGGATGGGAAAAATCGATTACAGTTTTGCCATATTTATTGAAATAGGGGTTCTTAAGTCGTGCACAGCTATCATCAGCCACTTCCCCCTGCCCCGCTGCCCCCCCGGCCTGACCCCATTGGCATGGCCCACATCTTTGATCCGGCTCTGCTTAAGGCAGCGCGGCATATTTATCGAGCCTATTACGAAGTCCATCCTGACGACATTCACCGCCCGATTGGGGTCGCGATTGGGCGTAAAACCCGGCGCGGCAAACTGATCTTTGGTGGTCGCCCGGTACTGCTTCCCAGTGAGTGCTTTATCCCTCTGCACCAGATCGAGCCTGATATTCACTAATCCTTCCGGCATTCCCTCAGGGACGGGCAATTCGTACCATGACATAACACTTCACCACCAGACCAATATCATCCACCGGGCAACCACAAGGGATTGCCCCTACGGATGGGACTTTATTTCTATGCAAATCCCCTATGACTGAGTAGGCTGTGGCAGCTTGGGTGTTTCCATTTTTGATGTTTTGGGTGGGGGCGGCGGTCGGCAGCTTCCTGAATGTGGTGGTGTACCGAATTCCAGCGGGCCTATCCCTACTCCATCCCCCCTCTCACTGTCCCAAATGTCACCACCGCCTTCAGGCCCATGACAATGTGCCTATCCTAGGCTGGTTGTGGCTGCGGGGCCGTTGTCGGTATTGTCGAACTGCGATCTCAGTTCGTTATCCCCTTGTCGAAGCCCTCACGGGCGGACTATTCCTCACTGCCTTTCTTCAGTTTGGCCTCAGTCTAGAGACCCTAGCGGCATGGCTGCTGATCAGTTGGCTGCTGGCCCTAGCCTTTATCGACTTAGACACCTTCACACTGCCCAACAGTCTTACCCAGTCGGGCCTAGGGGTGGGTTTAATCGCGCAAGTCATCCTGCTGCATCCCCTCAACGAGGGCTGGGGAACCACTGCTGAGGCGCTGATGGGGGGCATTGTGGGGGCCGTTCTGGGGATCTGGATCTTTGACGGTTTGGTTTTTTTCGGGGCCATCCTCCTGGGGCAACCCGCTATGGGGGGCGGCGATGGCAAGCTGGCGGCACTGCTGGGGGCGTGGTTGGGATGGCAAGGCATGGTCCTTAGCGGATTTTTGGCCTGTGCCCTGGGGGCATTTTTTGGGGGGGGTGCGATCGCGCTAGGTCTCCTCAGTCGTCGAGATCCGATTCCCTTTGGCCCCTTTCTGTCAGTGGCAGCCCTAGTAGCCCTGTTCTGGGGAGAAACCCTGATCCATCTCTATCTCCGCCTTTTCTTTCCCCTCGGGGTCAGTTAGAAGGTCGGACGTTACGGTTGGGGAGGCCAGACCGACTCCCAGTCTGAGCACTTTTCATCCTCGGGACCATAGGGATGCATGGCGCAGATCAGCAGGTGCCCCCCGTGGGCTTGGCCGTAGTAATGGCGGCAACCGATGCAGGCAGGATGCTCATTCACCCAGGGATCGACGGTGTTGTTAATGGGGGTCGAGAGCGCCTCGAACCAGACTTCTAGACTGGCAACTAGGGGGGTGACAATGGGGGTCATCACCTCGGTGATCTCCGCCGCCATCCGCTCCGCCTCGGCATCCAACTGAGTCTCTAAGGGCTCTATGGCTTTGTGTAAGTCCGTCGCCCAGTCCTCTAGGGTCGGACCAACGCGCTGTTCGATTTCATCTGCGATCGCATCCGCCGCCTTTAGGGTGGTATCCAGGGTTTGGGTCAGCCATGATTCCGTAATGCGGGTGCTCACCTGGAGAAATTCACTGACCTCTCGAACCCAATCCTCTGGGGTGCTCATGATTGCTGTTGCTTTAGGGCTTCTAATTGTTCTCGCAGGGCCGCGACTTGCTGGCGTAGGGCTTCCGCCTGTTGCTCTTCTGCCGTCATCTCTGTTGGCTCTTCGTCTTCTAGAATCTCAATGCGCCGGGGCTCGGAGGCCGTTGTGGTAGACGCTGCGGGAGAAACCTGCTCCTGAGCCCGCTGCATCATATCGTTAATGACCTTCTGGGCCTCTTCCGCCGTCATTTCCCCACGGGCCACCAGTTCGTCCAAAATCTTTTGGGCCTGGACGCGGGCATCTTTGACGGTGTCCCCTGCCTTCTCTCCCGCATAGGAGGCGATACCGACGCCCAAATAAAATGCCTTTTGCACCAAATCACCAAAACCAGCCATGGATCGATCTCCTAGGATGCCATTGTCTATAGGATAGGGGCTGACTTCCGTCAATGCCCACCCTCCACCGTTATCCCTATCAATGGGCATTAGTTCAACGGGCATTAGTCCGTCACTGGCGATCGCTTGCCTAGGAGTTGGTCCCGGAGGACTTTAATGCGATCGCGGTATTTGCCCGCCTCTTCAAACTCCAGGTTTTTGGCCGCTGCCTTCATCTGTTTTTCCAATTGCCCAATCAGCTCAGGAATATCCTCTAGGGACAGATCCGCCTTGTGGTCATAAACCGTCTCCAACTCCTGCACATTCAGACGGCGAGACACCTCTAGGAAAGACAGAATGGCATTGCTGCGGGGGCGAATCGTGAATTGGGGCGTAATGCCGTGCTGCTCGTTATGGGCTTGCTGGAGGGTGCGGCGACGTTCGGTTTCACTAATGGCCCTAGCCATGCTATCGGTGAGCTTGTCGCCGTAGAGGATGGCCTTGCCCTGGACGTGGCGGGCAGCGCGACCAATGGTCTGAATCAGCGATCGCTCCGCCCGCAGGAAGCCCTCCTTGTCCGCATCCAGAATTGCCACCAGGGACACCTCTGGCAGATCCAACCCCTCCCGTAGCAGGTTGACGCCGATCAAAACATCAAAGCTGCCGTCCCGCAGGTCTTGCAGGATCTCAATCCGTTCAATGGAGTGGATCTCCGAGTGCAGATAGCGCACCCGGACTCCGTGTTCTTGAAAGTATTCGGTCAAATCCTCCGCCATGCGCTTAGTCAACGTCGTGACCAACACCCGCTCATTGCGGGCAGCGCGATCGCGGATTTCCCCCAGCAGATCGTCCACCTGGCCCTCGGTGGGGCGGACGAAAATTTCTGGATCTAGAATCCCAGTGGGGCGAATAATCTGCTCCACCACCCGGTCCTCAGAAATCTCCACCTCCCAGTTACCGGGGGTAGCAGAGACAAAGACGCACTGGTGTACCTTGTCCCAAAACTCCTCCGCCTTCAGGGGGCGGTTATCAGCGGCGCTGGGAAGGCGGAAACCATGGTCAATCAGCACCGTCTTGCGGGCGCGATCGCCGTTATACATCGCGTGGATCTGGGGAATGGTGACATGGGACTCATCAATCACCAACAGCCAGTCCTTAGGAAAATAGTCAATCAAACATTCCGGCGGCGACCCCGCTTCACGGGCTGCCAAGTGGCGGGCATAGTTTTCCACCCCATTGCAATACCCCACCTCCTTCAGCATCTCCAGGTCATAGCGAGTGCGCTGCTCTAGACGCTGGGCCTCTAGTAACTTGCCCTCTTTTTCCAAAACCTCTAGGCGATCCCGTAGCTCCTGCTCAATGGCTTGACAGGCCGCCTCAAGTTTGTCGTCCGGGGTAACAAAGTGCTTAGCAGGGTAGATATTCACCGCCTCCAGACTTTGCAACGTGGCTCCCGTTACCGGATCCACATAGCGGATAGCGTCAATCTCGTCCCCGAAAAATTCCACCCGGATAATGCGGTCTTCGTAGGCGGGGCCGATTTCCAGAACATCCCCCTTAACCCGAAACCGCCCCCGCCCCAAGTCCAGATCATTGCGGGTGTATTGAATCGTAGCCAGCTCCCGCAATACCTGCCGCTGGTTTACCTCTCGCCCCACCTGGAGCGGAATCGAGGCTTTCAAATATTCCGAGGGAATGCCTAGACCATAGATGCAGCTAATGGAGGCCACCACAATCACATCTCGCCGTTCAAACAGCGATCGCGTGGCTGAGTGACGCAGCATATCAATCTCTTCATTAATCGAGGCCGTCTTGGCAATATAGGTATCTGTGACGGGGATATAGGCTTCCGGCTGGTAATAGTCGTAATAGCTGATGAAATATTCCACCGCGTTGTCGGGGAAAAACTCCCGCAACTCATTGCACAACTGGGCCGCCAAGGTCTTGTTGTGGGCCAGCACCAACGTCGGCTTACCGATCTGATCAATCACCCGCGCCATGGTGTGGGTCTTGCCCGTCCCCGTAGCCCCCAACAACGTCTGGTAGCGGTGGTTATCCCGCAGATTTTTCAGCAACGCTGCGATCGCCTTGGGCTGATCGCCCTTGGGTTCAAAAGGGGCCTGAATATGGAAGTCGCCCATGTTGTCCCACCACCACAATTCACTCGCTCTATCATGACGGATCTTTACAAAGGAGGGAAAGGATTACCCTCTGCCTCCGTTCCGCCAAACAGCCTTTAATCGGGGCAGTGCAGTGCTGTAAAGTGAAAAATATGTATGATGACGACGACCTAATCCCCCTAGACCTTGAGGCGGAACTAGCCGATCCCCTCGATCGCTTTGAAGTCGCCAGCGATGCCCCCGAGTCTCCCCTACCGGACCCGGCGGCAATGTTGGCGCTGTTGTCGTCATCGGTGACCCAGCAACGAATGCTAGCAGCTCGGGCCTTTTGCGAAATTCAAGATCAGCGAGCCGTGCCGCTGCTGGTCACCCTCTTGCAGGATGACTGTCCCCTTGTGCGCGTGAGTGCCGCCTATGCCCTAGGACGCAATGGGGATCCCAGCATCCTGACACCAGAGGAACAATCCACCATTCTTGCCCCCCTGATTCAGCAGCTTCAGGACTGGAATGGCTATGTGCGTAAGGGGGTGATCTGGGCCTTGGGTAACACCAAGTCCACAGCGGCAATTCCCCCGTTAATTGAGGCATTAAAAACAGATATTCCCGCCGTGCGCCTGTGGGCCGCCAGCGCCCTAGCCCAGATGGTGTCCGTGGACTATGAAGCGATTGTGGTCGCCATCCCCCCCCTGATCGAGGTGATGCGCCGGGATGCCATCCCCGCAGTGCGCAGTAACTGCGCTTGGAGCTTGGGGCAACTCTGCAAGGAACTGCCCTCAAATGTGGTTTACGCCACCGCCATCGATGCCCTGATTGAAGCCTTTGCCGAAGAGAAGGATCTAGGAGTCCGCGAAGACGCCCGCACCGCCATCCTCCGCGTCGGTGACACCCGTGGATTACAGGTGATTGAAGAACTCGAACAGGACGGCTGGTTCTAGACGGTTTTTCAGGCTATTGGGGGCTATCAGGCGTAGCGCGACGAGGGGCGGGACGCCAGCCGGGGAGGGTAATTTGCTTGGCACGGGCGACCACCAGACAGTCATCCTCTACATCCTTGGTGACCACAGAGCCTGCCCCCACTGTCACATCGCTGCCCAGGGTGACGGGGGCCACTAGGACGCTGTTGGATCCGGTTTTAGTGCGATCGCCGATGACCGTAGGGTGTTTCTGATAGCCGTCGTAGTTAGCGGTAATGGTGCCTGCGCCGATATTGACGCGGTCTCCCAGGGTGGCGTCGCCAAGGTAGGACAGGTGGGCAGCATTCACGCGATCGCCCAGGGTGGATTTCTTGATTTCGACAAAATTTCCCACCCGACAGCCCTGGCCAATAGTGACCTGTCCTCGCAGGTGAGCATAGGGACCAATGCGACTATCCTTCGCCACCGTGCTATCGCTAATGACGGAATAGAGCACCGTTACATTTTCCCCCAACTGGCTATTTTCAATCAAGCTACCGGGACCAATGCGACTGCCACACCCCACCTGAGTCTGTCCCCGCAGGTGGGTTTGGGGCTCGATCACGACATCTGGAGCTAATTCCACCGTGGGATCAATGGTGATGCTGGCGGGGTTGATCAGGGTCACCCCTGCGGCCATCCAAGCATCCTTAATGCGATCTTGTAGAATATCGTAGGCAGCAGCCAACTGTTTGCGATTGTTGATGCCCTGAATTTCCTCCGGGTCCGCCACATCTACCGCCATCACTGGAGCCAGATCCTGCACCACATCGGTCAGGTAGTACTCATTCTGGTCATTTTCCGCCTTGAGATGGGGCAGTACCGCCTCTAGGGCGGGCCAGCTAAAGCAATAGACTCCGGCATTGATGCGACGATTCTGACGCTGGCTGTCGGTGCAGTCGCGATGTTCAATGATTTCCGTTACCACATGGTCATCGGTGCAGAAGACCCGCCCATAGCCAGTGGGGTCGTCAAACTGGGCTGTTAGCAGGGTGGCGGCGTTACCCTGGCGGCGGTGGACAGTCCACAATTCTTCTAGGGTGCTGGGGCGTAACAGGGGCACATCGCCATTCAACACCAGTAGATCGCCGTCAAAGCCTGCCAGATGGGGCAACACCTGCTGCACCGCATGGCCCGTGCCCAACTGCTGGGTCTGTTCTACAAAGGTAATCTGGGGACGGTGGGCTAGGGCGGCCTTTACCTGATCGGCCCCGTAGCCGACAATCACCAGTTGGTGGCTGGGGGTGAGGGTGCCGAGACTGTCGAGGGCACAGTCCACCAGGGATCGTCCTCCGAGGGGGTGCAGCACCTTCGGCAAGCTGGACTTCATACGGGTCCCTTTACCAGCTGCCAAGACTGCTACCGCTAGCTTCGATCCCATGCCCATTTCCCCGCTAATTGACAATATTTGGTCCTTAAATAATCAGGGGTATCAACTCAAAGCGGGACAAATCTTCTGGGGAAGAGTCAGGAGCTAGAATTCAGTACCCTCCTGGCTTCTGGCTCCTAACGCCTGAATTCCTCGGAGCCCATATTGTCTCGGCTTACGTTGATGCCCATAATCAGGGTTTTAGCCAGTCCTCTATGGCTCCTGATCAAACCTGCGTTTGGGAGTATACCGTGCCTCGATGGTACGCAGCTAGCAGGGCAGCAGAGTCAGGGTACCCTGGCTCTGCCTAAATTCGGGTCATTCCCAGGGGGCTCCAGGGTGGTGGCACTGGGGGCGGGAGATCGGTGGGGCGTGGGCGTCAAGGAAGTCAGCGGTGGGAAAACCCGAGTTTGGGGTAGTCCCAATCGGGAGCGGGCTTCAGCAATGGCGGCTTCTGGGTTAACCGCAATCCCTGGGATCGCAATCTCTGGGCTAGAGGCCACTGCCATCGGGCCGACCAAGGGCTCGCCGTAGGGGGCAATGGTTCCTGGGAGGGGGGAACTGGGGGCGACCTCTGCGGGTAGGTCATCTACTGGGCCGTTCGCTGGGGGTGTCATTTCGGGTAAGAGGGCTTCCCCGGCTTCAGGAATGGGGATAAACCGCTCTTCTCCTGGTGCATGTTTCGGTCCCCACTCCTGTAGGGTGTCTTCGGGGATGACGGGAACCATGGGGGTCTGCCCATCCGTTTTAGCCGGTTCCTGGAATGGGTCACTGGCTTCCCCAGGGGAGGTCGGAGCCGGGAGGGAGGGGTCTGCCTCTAGCGTTTCCGGTGTTTTCCAGGGAGCCTCTGTCTCGGGGAATCGGGCAGGATTGGTGGGATCGACTCCCTCATCAATAAAGGAGTCGCCGGCGGGACTGGATTCGGGGGGTGGGGCGGTGGGTTGGAGATCTAGGACAATGGAGGCGGGCATGGGCTCGGGGAATTCCTGGGAGGCGGCTTTAACCCGCTGGAGGATGGCTTCTGCCTCAGGACCACTGACCTCTTGGGGTTGGCCATTTTGAAGGGCGATGGGAATTAGATCTACCTTCATTTTGCGATCGCGCAGAGAGACCTGAAGGATAGCGGCCCCCTCTGAAGGGGTGGAGGCCGGGGGGCTAAAGATAAAATCCCCCAGGGAATAGGCGATGGGTCTGCCCTTGTAGATTTCTGTGCCTTGGAGTTGGGTGGGATGGTGGCCCACCACCACATCGGCCCCCTGATCAATGGCGAGGCGGGCTAAGTTGGTTTGCCAGTCGGCGGGGCGTTCTGGTAGGTCTGCACTCCAACGATAGTTAACAATCAGCCAGTCCACCTCTTTACGCAGAGCGCGGATGTCCTCCACTAGGGCTTGGCGGGCTAGGGCATTGATGCCCCCCGTATTGCCGTAAGCCCGTACGAGATCGCCCTGGTTATAGCTGAGGTAGGCAATGCGTTGACCCTTGACATCCAGAATCTCAGGGCGACGGGCTTCCTGTTCATTACGTCCGGCCCCCACTCGATAGACGCCGTTGCGGTCGAGGGTTTCTAGGGTTTCCACCAATCCACTTTCCCCAAAGGCCATGGTATTTTCCCCAGCCAAGTCAATGATGTCTACGCCCCCAGCCTTGAGGAGATTGACAACATCAGGACGTTGGCGATCAATGAAGTTTTCCTGCAAGGTGGTGGCGGCGGTGGCTAGGGAGTTATTGAGGCTGACCATGGCCACATCGGCTTGCTGGTAGGCGCTGACCCCCGCCAAGAGTTGGCCGTTGGGTTGTAGGGCGCTATGGGGCAGGGCGTCGAGGTCTACCTGGCCACCAAAGACCAGGGTAACGGTGGGATCGGTGGGGAAGGGGATTTGATCGTGGGCAATGACGGCTACGGGTTCTAGGGCAGCATTGACCACATGGGAGCGCTCTGGGGACCGGGGGGCGAGGGGGGCGGTGGTGGAGACCACTTGGATCACCTCTGGGCCACGAGGGGGGGTAACTGATGCTTGTTTCTGGAGAGGGAGGGAGGGACCGGGGGCGGTGGAGAGGGCAATTTCCACTAAGCAGCCGAAGATAAAGGCTGCGACCGCTGAGCCGGTGAGCATCATAGCCCGAAGGGTTTTGGCGGTTTGGGGTAAGACTGTGGATACAGGTTTACGGCGGGGGCGCTGCAATCGGGGCGGTAGGCCGGAGGTTGGGGATGGTTTGGAACTGCGATAGTCAAAGGCCGGCCCTTTAGGGCCAGTACGCCTTTGGCGTAGGGCTGGAGTCATGATGCGGACTCGCCGTTCCCAGGCCACTTGGGGGCTGCCAACGGGGCGCACAGAAAGGTGAATTCCCTCGATTAGAGCCGAGTTAAGGTGCCAGATGCGGTGACAGATGAACCGGGTTAGGTCATCGGCCTCCGGTGGGTGCTCGTATTCCACCCGAATTTGTAGGCAACCTGTGTTGCTAGCAGCCTGCACCTGGGCATAGAGTCCACGCTCCACTAGGGATTGGTTAAGCCACAGGGCAATGGCCCGAAAATGCCCCAGTGCTGCCAGTTCCTTGGTTGTCGGTACGGTTGAGGATACTGAATTGGGCACGGCGTAGGGAATTGCCGTCATGGGGGGAGTGGGGCAGGCAAGGCTCGTCATAGGTCAATATGAAGCTGTATTTAACGGGTGCATTCCAGCTTTACAAGGGTGGGACCAGGGGAATGTCTTGCTAGCGGGCAGGCAGAATATCGGCACGACCCAGGGAAGCTCATCGGTTTTGAGTGCCTGTGATGATAGCAATGAATCTGACAAAAAGAACACCTTACACACACCTTCACTCCCCCTAGGCCATAAATCTGAGAATCCTCCCCAATCTATATCCCATGCCTACTGTCTATTCACTAGGGTTGCTTCGCCAGAATCTTGGATGACTAGTACTGGACGGCGTAAATATTCTAACCGTTCTATCGTGGTACACCTCGGCCCCTCACCGTTCGGCTGAGCGTTCGACTGATCTCACGCCGAAGTCTCACGCCGAAGCCCTAGCCCTCTCCCAGGGGGTGAGGGAACCGGAAAATTTTGATAGAGCAGGAGCCTTTGTGAGGTGAAAAATTCCTTTTCATCCTTCCGCCTGCTACGCACGGGCAAAGCCCTCCTTAACTTCTGCCTTTCTGTACTATTGGTCTGTCAACTTTACCTTTGTGAGTCTGCGTAGATTGGGTGAAACGAAGGGTCACCCAACAGCGGTGGGCCATGTTGGGTGCAGCGCTAGCGGAACCCAACCTACGAAATTCTCGAACGTAGGGTGCATTCGCGGCACCAACATTCTTTGTGAATTCGGGATCAACCTGCTTAGCCGCAATACACCACGCTTGGATTTCTGGTGCCCTGGCTCCGCCAGGGCACCCGCCCCGGAAGCTCCCAGTCCCGCAGGCTGAATCCAACGAAGTGTCGCCCAGCAGAGACCTTCTAGTGCTCAGTCAACTCATGATTGACGGGTGACCGAACACTAGGTGTACTAAGAGGTTGCCAAGCCGAGAATCTGATCGGGGGTGAGTTCCTGGAGACTGGTGAGGACAATATCGGCTCCCGCCTGGAATAACCTTTGGCGATAGTCGGCGATGTAAGCTGGGTCGCTGGCGTTGACGTGGGGCGGCAAGATGCCCACGCCGATCCAGCAGGTTTCTGGGCGCTGGTGGCGGGCCTTGACCAGGGTTTGCATATCCGCCACCGTGTCTCCAGCGTAGATCACGGGGGGCCAGGGGGCTGGCAGGTCCAATTGATCCACCACTTGGAACAATCCGATGGGATCGGGCTTGCCAGGAGCGTCTTCCATAGCCACCAAGGGAGGTGCATTGAGACCGATGCGGCGCTCTAGGACATAACGGGCAGAGCCTCGGGTGGCTCCGCTAAAGAACGCCCAGGCGATGTGGGCGGCGCTGAGGTCGTCAAAGTAGCCCTTATCCACCAAGACGGGCTCCTGGGAGATGTAGCCCGTCCACTGGCTGGGATCCTCCAGTACTGGCCCCCGGTAGCGGCGCTGAAAGTAGTCCACAACCTGGTCATAGTCGAGGAGAACCTGCAATGGCCCCAAGGGGCCGGTCCCTGACCCTCGCACTTTTCCCTGGGCCTCAAAGTGCCGATAGATCAACTCCTGGCTGCCCTCCCAGTCATTGTTCCAGCAGCCCTCCGCCTTGAGGGTGTCAATATCCTGGGGGGTGGGGCGGTATGCCCCTTGGGTGAACTGCTCCACCGTATCCGCCAGCGCCCGCCGATAGGATCCGCCCACATCACGAATCACACCGTCAATGTCAAAAACTGCGATCGCACGCCAAGTCATTAACTTCAGAACCTCCTAGTAATAGGGTCTTGGTCCATAACACCACCAACACCCAATACCCCAACCAAAGTTCCTACCCCCCACTTCTGGCTGTCTTTGACTTGCGGTATCATGGAGGACTGTAGTCTAGAAGTAAGGGGCAGTAGTGGAGGTTACAACAACCGCACGGTTTATTTTAAAGGTGCTTTGGCTAGATAAGGACGTAGCTCTAGCCGTAGATCAGGTCGTCGGGAAGGGCAGCAGCCCCCTCACCTCCTACTTCTTCTGGCCCCGCAACGATGCCTGGGAACAGATGAAGACCGAATTGGAGCAAAAGAGCTGGATCTCCGATGAAGAGCGCGTGGACCTGCTGAACAAGGCCACGGAGATTATTAATTACTGGCAAGAGGACGGCAAAGGGAAATCCATGAACGAAGCCCAGGCCCGTTTCCCAGAAGTGGCCTTCACCGGTAGCTCGTGATCATCGGCCTCCCCCAGGTTTTTGACCCGTATCTGCTGCCTCTAGACAAAGGGGCCTGATTAAAAAGGGGGACGGCTGACGCCGTCCCCCTTTTTAATTCGGTTCTATTCACCAAGATGCCTGGGATCCGCTAAACCATGCCGCCTGCGGCCTGCAAACGGGCACGAGCGCGACGGAAGGCTTGACGAGCTTGGATTGTACCCTGGCGATCATCTGCCGAAGTCCCATCCATAGCCGCCTTCGCAGCATCAAAGGCAGTGCGGGCCGTTTCCTGATCAATGGCATCACCCCGCTCGGCTCCATTGACCAAGATTGTCACTTCGTCATTCTCGACCTCGGCAAAGCCCCCCATCAGCGCGATGGACAGCCATTCCTTCTCAGGACGGACCCGCATCACCCCAATGTCAAGGGCGGTGAGCAGGGGGGCGTGACCGCCCAAAATGCCGACTTGCCCAGTCGTACTAGGCAAAATGATTTCTTCAGCTTCAGCGTCCCAGACAGTTTTGTCAGGGGCCACTACACGCACGGTTAAAGACATAGCAAATTCAGGGGTTCTCAAGGGATACACCAACATTGGCAAGGTTGCGATGGTCAAAAACCATCGCAACCGCAGTCCTAACTGGCAGACTTCATTTTCTCAGCCGCTTCCATCACCATGTCGATGTTGCCCTTCAGGTAAAACGCCTGCTCAGGCACATCATCCAACTCGCCACTCAGAATGAGCTGGAATCCTTTGATGCCATCCTTGAGAGACACATACTGCCCCGCCATCCCTGTAAACACCTCAGCTACGAAGAAGGGTTGGGAGAGGAACTTCTCAATTTTGCGGGCGCGGGCCACCGTCTGACGGTCATCCTCAGACAATTCATCCAGACCCAAAATGGCAATGATGTCCTGGAGTTCCTTATACCGCTGGAGGGTAGACTGGACCGCCCGAGCAGTGCTGTAGTGCTCATCCCCAACAATGTCAGGCTGGAGCATCGTGGAGGTGGAATCTAGGGGATCCACTGCCGGATAAATGCCCTTAGAGGCCAAGCCCCGAGAAAGCACCGTGGTGGCGTCCAAGTGAGCAAAGGTGGTGGCAGGAGCCGGGTCCGTCAAGTCATCCGCAGGCACATACACCGCTTGGATAGAGGTGATGGAACCCTCCAATGTGGAGGTAATACGCTCTTGCAGGTCACCCATGTCGGTACCCAGGGTCGGCTGGTAGCCCACCGCAGAGGGCATCCGGCCTAGCAGGGCAGAAACCTCAGATCCAGCCTGGACAAAGCGGAAGATGTTGTCGATGAAGAGCAACACATCCTGCTTGTTGATGTCGCGGAAGTATTCTGCCATGGTCAGGGCTGACAGCCCCACCCGCATCCGGGCTCCGGGGGGCTCGTTCATCTGACCGTAGACGAGCGCCACCTTAGATTTGCTCAGGTCTTCGCTGTTGATTACACCGGACTCAATAAACTCGTTGTAGAGGTCATTCCCTTCGCGGGTCCGTTCCCCCACACCGCCAAACACGGAAACACCACCGTGTTCCTTGGCAATATTGTTAATCAACTCCTGAATCAGCACGGTTTTGCCCACACCCGCACCGCCAAACAGACCCACTTTGCCGCCTCGACGGTAGGGAGCCAACAGATCAATCACCTTGATGCCCGTTTCAAATACGGCGGGCTTGGTTTCCAAATCCGTAAATTTGGGGGCAGAGCGGTGGATCGGAGAAGTTTCTGTAGCATTGACGGGGCCTTTCTCGTCAATGGGTTCACCTAGGACATTGAAGATGCGGCCTAGGGTGGCGCTGCCGACGGGAACGCTGATGGGTGCGCCCGTGTTAGCCACTTCCATGCCACGGACTAAGCCATCTGTGGAACTCATGGATACAGCCCGCACTTGGGCATCTCCCAAGAGCTGTTGCACTTCACAGGTCACAGAAACCTCTTGACCTGCTGGATTCGTACCCTTGATGGTGAGGGCGTTGTAAATCTGAGGAAGTTGTCCGGTGGTGAATTTGATGTCAACAACGGGACCAATGATCTGAGTAATATGACCAACGTTGGTTTTTTCTGCGGTGGTGACCATGCTCGCGCCTATCTCTGTGATCAGCTTTACGGCACCTTTCTAAAAAGAATCTTAGGTTCGCAGCGCCATTTAACACATTATCACTGAATGTACGAGCTAGGGACTGTGGACAATCAAAGCCAGATTCCTGGTTATGGGGTGGTTACAGCCCCTAGCTTGATGCCGTCGAGCGGGCGTGCTTATGCCTACCCTGCAAGGGTTTCTCCGTTAATGGTCTACACGCCCTAGTACTGGGCAGCGGAATACCCTGGCCGTTCCATCGCGGCATACTCGGCCCCTCACCCTAGCCCTCTCCCACGGGGCGAGGGGACCGGAAAATGTTGGGCTGGTGCGGCAATAGTGAGCTGATTTACGCCCTGCGGTACTAGGCTCTCGTCCTCCAGGGTTCCCTGGGGGATTGCCCAGCGCTGCTGGGGACAAGACTTGTTCTTGTAGGCGGCGAATAATTTCTGCCTCACCGCCAGTAGGCCCATGACCATGGTGCTGCTGGGGGCGAGACTCGGGCGGGTTCACGCTAGGGTGAGGGGAATCTAGGGTGTCTTAGGGTGTCTTCAGCGGGTAAGTTATTTTCCTATGAGTCCCTCGGGTGGTATTTCCTTAACCTGAAGATTACCTTTGAAACTTAGGTTTAGAGTGTTCCAGCTAAATCCCTGTCCCGAATCTGAGCAGAGCTTAAAAGCTGGAATCGGACTGGGGGGCATTATTCCGGGGTAAGTGAGCGATGACATTAGGGACAGACCGTCTGCCTCAGAGTGATGTGGTGGACTTGAAGGAACCGCAATACTATTTCAACCGAGAGCTAAGCTGGCTCCAATTCAACGACCGTGTTCTCCACGAAGCTCTGGATGATCGGACGCCCCTGCTGGAGCGGCTCAAGTTTTCTGCTATCTTCAGTGCCAACCTGGACGAGTTCTTTATGGTGCGGGTATCGGGGCTGCTGGAGCAGGTGCGGGTGCAGGTGGCGACTAAAACCCCCGATGGCCTCAGCCCCGCCAAGCAAATGGAGGCTATCCGTAGCCACCTACGGCCCAAACTCCGGCAACAGCAGGAGCTCTTTGAAAAGTGTCTACGGCCCAAACTGGCGGAGCACGGGGTCATCCTTAAATCCTATGGGGATCTGGGACCGGAGCAGCAGAGCTATCTGCAACGGTACTTCGAGGCCCAAATTTTTCCGGTGCTGACCCCCCTGAGTGTGGACCCGGCTCACCCTTTTCCCCGGTTGTCAAACCTGAGTCTGAACCTAGCGGTGGCGGTGACGGATCCGGAAACGGGCATCCAAAAGTTTGCCCGTGTCAAGGTTCCTGGTAGTCTGCCCCGTTTTCTGGGCCTACCCGAGCACCTTCATCCCGAGGGGGAACATTCCTGGGTTTGGGTGGGGGTGACTCTGGAGGAGGTGATCGCTCACAATCTTCACTACTTGTTTCCGGGTATGACGCTCCAGGGCCACTACCTATTTCGCATTACTCGGGATGCGGATTTTCCGGTGCGGGAGGATGAGGCGGATGATCTGTTGCTGGCCATCCAGGAGGAGATTAGCAAGCGGCGACTGGAGGGATCGGTCTGTCGCCTGGAAATCCAGACTGCGATGCCGGAGGATCTGCGCCAGGGCTTGACCCAGGAGCTGGGGGTTGCCGAGGAGGACATCTACGAATTGGAGGGGTTGCTAAATCTCAAGGATCTGTTTTTTTTCCTATCCTTACCCCTGCCGGATCTCAAGGATGAGCCTTGGAAGCCCGTCGTACCTCCCCGCCTGAAACCCTTTTTTGATCAAGAGGAGAGCGACAGCATCTTTAAGATCATTCGCCAGGGAGATGTGATGATGCACCACCCCTATGAGTCTTTTGGGGCCTCGGTGCAGACCTTCATTGAGCAGGCGGCCCAGGATAAGCATGTGCTGACGATCAAGATGACGCTGTATCGCACTTCTGGGGATTCTCCCATTGTGGATGCTCTGATTGCAGCGGCGGAAAATGGCAAGCAGGTGGTGGCTCTGGTGGAGTTAAAGGCCCGCTTTGATGAGCGTAATAATATTATTTGGGCACGCAAGCTGGAGGATGCTGGGGTCCATGTGGTCTATGGGGTTGTGGGGCTAAAGACCCATACCAAGACTGCCTTGGTGGTGCGCCAAGAGCGCGATCGCATTTGCCGCTATGTCCACATCGGCACCGGCAATTACAATCCCAAGACCTCGAACCTCTATACAGACTTGGGACTACTGAGCTGCCGAGAAGATTTGGGAGCAGACCTGACGGACCTGTTTAATTTCCTGACGGGCTATTCTCGCCAAATTGCCTACCGCAAGCTGCTGGTGGCTCCCCTCACTCTGCGGAAGGGCATGGTGGCTCTGATTCATCGGGAAATTGCCCAGGCCCAGGCTGGACGCCCTGCTCGCATTCTCGCCAAGATGAACTCCCTGGTGGATGGGGAAATGATTCGCCTACTCTACGAAGCCTCCCAGGTCGGCGTGGAGGTTAAGCTGATCATTCGAGGGATCTGCTGTTTGCGACCGGGTCTGCCGGGGGTCAGCGATCGCATCCAGGTGATCAGCATTATTGGTCGTTACTTGGAGCACGCCCGTATTTTTGCCTTCCACAATGATGGCGATGAAGAATACTACATCGGTAGTGCCGACTGGATGCCTCGCAACCTAGATCGCCGGGTGGAGGCGGTCACCCCAGTGGAAGATCCGGCCTTGGTCCAGGAACTCAAGACCCTTCTCGACATCATGCTGTCGGATAATCGCCAAGCCTGGGATCTGAGGGCCGATGGCACCTACACCCAGCGCCGCCCCGGCCCCGACGAGGCTGAACGCAATACCCATGTGTTGATGATGGAGCGCACTCGCCATCGTGACCAGGGCGGCACTATTGACGGTATTGCCCAACGACATACTTTTGAGCGCAGTGGTGACCCTAATGGCTAGTACTGGGCGACGCAAATACTCTGACCGTTCTATCGTGGCACACTCGGCCCTCACCGTTCGGCTGATCTCACGCCGCAGCCCTAGCCCTCTGCCAGGGGGCTAGGGGACCGGAAAAGGTTGGGCTGGTGCGACAATAGTGAGCTGATTTACGCCCTGCGGTACTAGGGATCATGGTTTAATATCCAGTCCGCTGAAGTGACCACACAAGTCTATTGATCAAGTAGGGGCGAAAGGCTTTTCGCCCTTTGCAGAGTTGTGCGCAATCAGCCGGATATCGTATCAAGGCCATGTCCCGAAAAGAAATTTCCTGCATTGAGCGCGCCGCCGCGCGTCCCTACAAGATGTCTGTTCGGTTCGAGGGAATTTTCTTTGCCAGAAATTTCCTTATTTGCCGATGCAAAAGCGGCTAAAGATTTCATCCAGCATGGATTCTGTGATGTCATCTCCGGTGATTTCCCCTAGGGCGCTGATGGCCATCCGCAGATCGATGGTCCAAAAGTCCAGGGGTAACTGCTGGGCAATGGTGGCTTGTACTTCCTCTAGGGCGGTGCGGGCACGAGTTAGGGCAGCAGCCTGCCGCTGGTTCACCGTTGCCTCTAGATTGGCGGCGGTGAAGTGGTCTGCTTGAACCCGCTGGAGAATTGTTTTTTCCAGGATATCTAGCCCTTCATTGTGGGCGGCGGCAGTGTGGACCTTGGGCACCTTGAGATCGGGGAGGGGGGGACTGTCCTGGGCCGCCCCTAGGTCAGTTTTGTTGATTACGAGAATTAGAGGCCGCTGTTTGACCGTGTCGTAGAGGCGTTGATCTTCTGGGGTCCACCCCGCATGGGCATCAATGGTGAGCAGCACCAAGTCCGCAGCTTGGGCCACCGATCGAGATCGCGCAATGCCCATCTGCTCTACCGGATCCTTTGCGTCACGAATGCCAGCGGTGTCCAGCACCTGCACCGGGATGCCCCCCACCACCAGTTGGGATTCCACCACATCGCGGGTGGTACCCGGTAGCTCGGTGACAATGGCGCGATCGCTGCGACTCCAAGCATTCAACAAACTCGATTTGCCCACATTGGGCCGCCCCACAATCGCCACCTTCAATCCTGTGCGCAGCAGTTCCCCCTGATGGGCGGTGTCCAACAGTGCCCGCACCGACTCTAAAATCTGGGCCAATTGGCGTTTTACTTCCGGTTCATCTAAGGGTGGCAGATCTTCTTCAAAATCGATACGAGCCTCCACCTCCGCCAGCAGATCTAGGCAGGCACTCCGCAATTGACGAATGGGTTGGGTCAGCTTCCCCCGCACCTCCGCTAAGGCCGCCTGGGCCGCCTGGGGCGACTGGGCCGCCACCAAATCGGCCACCCCTTCTGCCTGGGTCAGATCCAATCGTCCATTCAAAAATGCCCGCAGGGTAAACTCCCCTGGTTGAGCCAGTCTTGCCCCCTGGGCCACGCAGAGCTGCAAGACCTGCTGTACTGCCATGATCCCGCCATGGCAGTGAAACTCCACCACGTCTTCACGGGTGTAGGAGCGGGGGGATAGCATCAGAATCAGCAGGGCTTCATCCACTGTTATCCCCTGCTGGGGATCGACCACATAACCGTAAAGGACGCGATGGGTTTCCCACCTCTGTTCTCCTGGGGCCTGGAACAGGCGACGGGCTACCGTCACCGCCTCTGCCCCCGATAGACGCACGATCCCAACACTGCCCTGAGCAGGCACAATAGCAGTTGCGATCGCGGCAATGGTTTCTCCCTGAAAAATCGGTCTGGACATGGGCAATGTCACCTAGAAAAGTGGGATCAACGCCTGACCCCTGGTCAGGATTCCTTCGGGATTCCTTTATTCTGCCCAGGCAGGGTACTCCAGTGCCCCGATAGAATAGGATCACGTTTTTGCGTTGCCTAGCGTCTTCACCCCATTGTGACCTTTCCCCAGATCCCTTCTGAGACTTTGGTGCCGCCTCCTTCTGTTCCGCCCCCTATTCAGCGATCTCGATCTGTTATGGAACGCTGGCAGCGGCGGTTTCGTTACTTCTATCTTCGATTCATGCGGCTTCGGGAGCAGCCCGAACAACTGGCCCGAGGTCTGGCAGCAGGGATCTTTGCTGGCCTCTTTCCCCTATTTGGCCTTCAGACCATTATTGGTATCGCGATCGCTCTACGGATTGGGGGCAACCCTCTAATGGCCGCCGCCGGTACCTGGGTCAGCAATCCCCTAACCTACGTGCCTATTTACGCCTTTAACTACAACGTTGGCCGTTGGTTCATGGGCATCCGTGATACTGACCCCTTCAGCAACACGGTGGAATCCTACCAAAACTGGCTAGCCATGGGCACCGATGTAGCCCTCGCCCTGTTTCTAGGCTGCTTTGTTGTGGGGGGAGTGTGCAGCGCCCTCAGCTACACCATTGGCCTGCCCGTGATCACCCAAATCCAGCAGCGCTATCAGAATCGCCAGCAGAGGAGGAAGAAGTAGATAAGGGACGTGCGTCTAAATTGCGTCTAAATAAAGTACCGGAACCGTTGAGCACTGGTAGGGTGCATAGCGCAAAGGCGCGGCTTCGCCCACGCGCAGCAATGCACCAATAGGCAAGGTGGCAATGGGTACCTTATTTTCTTGCGAGTCCCTAAGGACGTACAGCCCTGCACCCCTTCGGAGTTACATGACCAGGATAAGGTGACTTTTAAAACATCCTCTAATGATGTCCAGGAGCTGGTCTTTGACCATCCTGTCCCTACTCTCCCCGAAAGCGCCATTTCCACATCACACTGGAAACCAAGTTGGTCACAATATGGGCCACGATGGGCACCAACAAATTTCCCGTCACCAGGGCGCTGCCCCCCAGGACCAGACCAATGATTGTGGCCCACACCACATAAGACCACTGCTGCAAGCCGCTGAGGTGCAGAATGCCAAAGCACAAGCTGGAAAAAATTACCCCGGTGGCATTGAGCCCAATGGCGGGCAGCATCACGCCCCGAAACAGGAATTCTTCACTCAGACCCGGTAACAGACCCATCCAAATCAGGTCTGTCCACACCAAGGGAGCCAGCACCAGCTTGAGATACAGATCGGCACTGCGGCGATAGTGGGGCCAGAGCTGATAGGTGACCATGCTAGCCAGAGTAATGCCCACCCCGATGGCCAATCCCTGGAGAACGCTGGGGAGACCAAACCGTACCGGGAGCAGGAACACCGACTCAAACAGCAACCAAAACCGCGAAATCAGCAGCAGCACTAGTGCTGTCACCCCCATTGCCGCCAGAATTTGAATTCGGCCTAGGGGTTCCATTTGGGGATCGTTGAGGTTGGGGTTGCTCACAGCCGCGATCGCTCAAACAAGGGGTCTGCTGCCCTAGAGCATATACTCTACCGGCGATGAGCGGGGCTTGAGACCTGCCCATGGACACCCCACTTCACAGGCCGATGCAAAGGTTTTCCTCACTTGATGAGATCTTTTCGTGTTTTTTGCGCACAATATCATCAACCTTTTGCATCAAATCTCACATTTACTGTTAGAACGGGGTAGGCATAATGCGCCACCGTCGGGGGCAGTTACCCATGGGCCAAATGGACAACGGACCAGAAAATTCCAACCAAGACGCTCGGGCTATCCTTCATAGCGTCACCCAGGATCTCCAGACCCTTCAGGCCCGCTTGTCTGATCAACTGACTCGGGATGTGGATTACCTTCAGGGTGCCAAGGCGCGACTCCTCAGAGACCTGGAATCTCTAGAGGCCGAGTATCAAAGTCTCCAGGCTCGCTACGACGCCCTCCAGACGGACTACGACGTTTCTCTTTCCCAGCAGCAGGTGGCCCAGCAGCAGCTCTGGGCAAAGCGCCTAGCCCAGGCCCTCGCCACCCACCTTAAGAGTCGCCTCACGGAATCCATGTATGGGGCGCTAGCTGCCAGTGGCAACGGCCAGACAGCTTCAGTGGGGAATGCCTATCAGCTTCTAGCTTCCCTCGATTCGACCCTCAACGATACCCTCCATTCTCTCCAGCAAGATCTGAACAGTTACCAAAGCTCCCTCTCCCAGCAAGTCAGTCGGATGCACAGTATGGAGCAGCAGGGGGAGGCGATTTTAGAAGCCTTGGTAAATCGTCTCAGTCAGCAGTTGCAAACCCAGATGGTGCGTCCCCCAGCTAGGGTTGCACCAACGGATAGGTCCACCAATGGCTACGACCGGCCCCAGAGCCTGCCCTATCCCAGCCCTGGCCGAGGAGACCTAGGGGGTGCCAGCAATGGCACCTCCCGCTCCCTACTTACCCCTGACGGTCGATCTACCCCGGCTGCCTCTGCCCCTAAAAAGGCTTCCGCCTTTCAGCAGGGATTGATTCTCATTATTTTGTCTACCCTGGCGCTTTCGTTCCACAACGTCATCGTGGGCATTATCGGCTATGGGGGGAATCTCTTGGGGCAGATTCCCATTGATGGGATTTTTGCCCTCAATATTCCCAATTCCTTGATGCTGCTGTGGCTGCGGATGTTGGTGGTGTTGCCGTTGATGGCCATCATCGCAGGGCGGATTTACCCTAATGTTTGGCGGGATATTCGGGAATTTTTGGGGGCACAGGACAAGCGACCGCTATATCAGGTCATGGCCAGTGGCGGTTTTCTTTTCATGTCTCAGGTGTTGATTTACAAGGCCATTTCTGAGATTGGGCCAGGGGTGGCGGTGACGCTGCTGTTTATGTATCCCCTGATTACGGTTCCCTTAGCTTGGTTTTTATTTGGCGATCGCCCCAGTTCTCTGCGGGCGGTGGTGATGTTTGCTATCACGGTGGGGATTGTCTTTACGGCCCTGCCGCGTATTAGTGCTGATTTGGCGGTGAGTACGGTATCGCCCTGGGGTGTGGTATCGGCCCTCCTCTCCAGTGGTGCCTTTGCCCTGTACTTGATTGCCATGCAGTTGAGCTTTAAGCGATTGCACCCTGTCCCGGTTAGTCTTTTCCAGTTTGCCACGATCTTTATTTTGGCCAGCCTGATTTTGATTGGTGGATCCTTTGTGGGTCTGGAGGTGGGGCAACCTAGCAGTTTCAGTGGCCTCTACGGCGGCGGAATTTTGCTGGGGGGGCTCACCTTAATGGGCTACCTCTTTAACAATTTTGGTGTGCGCTTGATGGGGGCCGCTCAAGCCTCCATCGTGGCCTCTAGTGGCCCTGTTCTTACGGCGCTGCTAGCTTATCTATTAACACCGGGTGAAAAGTCCACGCTCCAGTTTATTCAGTGGATTGGGGTGGTGCTGGTTACCGTTGGGGTGCTGGCTCTCAGTTTCGAGCGGTTGAATAACAGCGGCAAGCCGTCGGTTCGTTCTCGGCGGGGGTAGAGGTTTTGAAGGCAATTTTGCTGGATATTGAGGGCACGACGACCCCGGTGTCTTTTGTGTTTGAGGTGCTGTTTCCCTTTGCACGGGAGGCAGTGGCTGGGTTTTTGGCGGCACAGGGGCAGGAGCCGGAGGTCCAAGCGGATCTGGCTCTCCTGCGGCAGGAGTATGATGGCGATGGCCCCTCTGGGCCGGTCTCTGACCATCGTACTTTTGCCCCTGCTTCGTTACCCGGTTGGGAGGGGGATGCGCCCACTGCTGCGGTGCCCTACATTCATTACTTGATTAAGTGCGATCGCAAGTCTACCGGGCTCAAGTCCCTCCAGGGAAAGCTCTGGGATCAGGGCTATGGAGAGGGTCGCCTCCAGTCCCAGGTATTCCCGGATGTGAAGCCTGCGTTTCAGCGCTGGACGGCGGCGGGGAAACGTTTGTACATTTTTTCTTCCGGCAGTATCCAGGCCCAGAAGCTGCTGTTTGCCCATACCCCCGAGGGGGATCTGACGGTATACCTCAGCGGCTATTTTGACACCACCAGCGGCCCCAAGCGGGAGGCAGCGAGCTACCGAACGATTACCAGGGCGATCGCCCAGCCCCCGTCGGAAATCTTGTTCATTTCCGATGTTGTGGCGGAGCTAGAGGCTGCCCAAGCAGCGGGGTTGCAAACGGCTTTCTCCTATCGCCCTGGAAACGCCAGTGCCGATTCCCAGGGGTTTCGTCTCATTCATAGTTTTGACGATCTTCCATAACATCTGGAGATCTCAGCGCATTCCATACGACACAAGCCTCTCGGTGGAATTAAGTCCCTTGCATGGAATAAGGGACTTGCGTCTAAATAAAGCACCGGAAGCGTTGATCACTGTAGGGTGCATTCGCGCAGCAATGCACCAATAGGCAAGGTGGCAATGGGTACCTTATTTTCCTGCGAGTCCATAAGGAGATTGCTATGAAACAGTGTGAGCACCGCCCCATTCCCTAGGTTAAGCCCAGAACGTTCTGGAGCAGAGTACGATCGCTGGCGCTGACATTAAACCGCCCGTTCTCGACGTCGCGAATCCAGCTTTGGCTTTTGCCGAGGCGCTCGGCCAGCGCCCGCTGGCTGAGGTTGAGCTCTTGGCGAGCCGCTTTAATGGCATCGCTAGAGAGGTTCTTGGCAGTGGACTGAATCATCGATTTGGGTGAGCGGCGGCGCTGGGGGCGAGGTTTCCGTAGGCTTTGCTGCCAGTCTTCGGGCAGATCAAAGCCTAGCAGACGAGCATTGAGCAGGCGCTGCCACTTGTCGCGGGGGGCACGATCAGTGAGACTGCGATCGCGGTTGGCATCGTTAGTCCAAAAATCGAGAGCAGCATCGGCATCGTCAGGGATTTCGGCCACCCTGGCCCACAGCGGTTGAATATCGGGGCCGTAGGTCTCTGGATCAAACTGGGGCCGCAGGCCATAGCGATGAATGGCCTCTAAATTATTTTCAAACAGTTTGAGCAGACGCTTATGGGCACCGCGTACAGTGGTGGCTTCAGTGAGGCGAGCGTCGCCGTAGGCTAGGCGCAGCAGGGTACGCACCGTCATGCGATGGTCGCTGCCCAGTCGCAGCTTAAACACGAGCCACAGTAGCAACCGCATAGCCCCTTCGTGTTGCTGCCAACTGCCCATCACCTCTATTAATAGGGACTGGGGCAGGGTGCCGTACTGGTAAAAGGCGGTCTGCTGGCGGCAGTCTTGCCGGTTGAGAAAATGCTGCGCCCACAAGCCTGCCCTAAAGGTAAAGCTAATGCCAATCAGATGGCGGCCCCCCTCAGCATCTTCCTCAAAGTAGTGCTGGGTGTCTAGCAGGTGCCAAACCGGATGCTCGGTCAGGGAAAACCCCTGCACCTTACCTTGGCGAGGCCAGTCGAGGGAAACCAGGATTTGGCAAGCCTGGTAAACCAGCTCTTTAATCAGGGTGAGCTTTTCGAGTTTGGTCAGATCTTTACGTCGCTTAAGCCCCAGGTATTGTTCAATGTGCTGATCGTTGAGCACAAAGGATTCTTCCCAGGGGCGATCGTGATTGGTGGCACAGGCAGCAAAAATTAGATGCAGACAACTGGCCCGCAGATCAAACTGGGCCAGGGCGGCAATCCCCAGTTCGTAGGGCATCGCGGTAAAGTTGACCGTTTCTGGGTTGGTGTCCAGCCGAAATCGCATCGTGCCCCGCCCCCGATGGATGGAGCGCTGGTAGCACAGCCGGTCAGCCGAGTCAGCCTGCCAGGGGAGCGACTGGCGCTGGGCCAAAATATTGCAGGCTTCCCACACCACCATAGACGATGCGAAGGGAGTGGTTTTGCCGTTGAGGAAAATGGTGGGAATAGCGGCGGGCAGCAGGGTGCTTTTGTTGCGACCTTTTTTGGGCTGAAGGGGGGCCAGGGAATCGACCGGGCAGGCACTGACGCAGCGGGGCGTCTCAATGTCTTCGCAGCGATCGCAAAGGGTGGGATCAATCCAGAAAGCCGATTCGTTTTCGTTAGCTTTGATCGCACCATTGGGGCAAAGGTCGCGGCAATCACCGCAGGTAATGCAACCTTCTTTGACGGTGTATACCATTGAGAACCCCCCCTTTTGAGTCAGTTACCCTACTAGGGATAGCAACCCAAATACTCAGATTTTATGTTCTTGGATACAGTTTAATTATTTCTTCGTTTATTATCCAAAATAAGTTCAGAGTGGACTGTCCAGAAAAAAATTATGTTGTCAGCATGACGTTTTCTTTCGCCGTTATTTTGATGGTTTGGTGACTATATTACAAAGTTGATGATTAAGTAGCAAAAGTTCATCTTTGGGATTGTGCTCCATCGCCTGGGAGTTGACCGATTAAGCCCGTTGTAGCTGCCGCATGTGGTGGAACAGTTGCCAGCAATAGTGCTCGGGTAGGTGGCAGGTGACCGCCCCCCTCAGCACGACGCTGGAATACCAGTCGCTGGGGGCGATTTCTTGGGGTGTTTTTTGCACCACAACGTAGGTGCGAACCCGATGGTAGACCCGTCCGGGGCTGTTGACGGTGACCATCTCATGGCGATAGCTGCCTTGGTGTACCTCTTCGCGCTGGTCGAGGCGGGGGCTGAGCCGCCAGGGTAGCCGATAGAGCACCCCCTGAACCACCTGCCCCGGCGCGGGCACAATGTCGAGGGCGCTGCACTGGCGCTGGGGAGAGTAGTAGTGAAAGCCTGGGCGATAGCCCTTCAGAGTAGCGGCACCAATGACGTAGGGGTGAGTGTTTTCACCCAGGGAGCGCTTGAGGTCTACCGGACACATGCAAGAACCGTAGGCAAAGTAGTAAAACGACGGCTCCCGTGGAGGCTCTGCCGTCCTCCCCGGAGGGGTGCGATCAGCCAGGGACATTACCATTAGACTGACCCTGGGTGAGGTTTAGCGGGGGCCAGGTGGCGATCTAAAATGGCCGGCAACTGGGAGGGCTGCACCCGACTGTAGCGGTGATGGCCCGGTAACACGGTAAAGGTGGGCGCGTCAGAGCAGTGTTTTTGGCAGCCGGTGTACTGAATTTCGACCTGGGTTTGCAAGTTGAGATCGCGCAGCGCCTGCTCTAGGGCCACCACCAACTGCTGCCCGCCCCGCTTTTGGCAGCCCGATTTGCGGCACACCTGAATTTTAAGCGTGGGGGGCGGGGTGGGTAAGGTGGCGGGCAGTGGACAGGAGTTGGGTAGGGAAGTGAGCAGGGTAAAAACCTGGTATGCCTTGAGTTTGATGGTGTCGCCGTCGAACTTACTGCGGCCAATGCAGCACAGGTAGTCACCAGGTTGCAGGCGCGATCGCAGCACCCGCCGCACTTCTTTGCGCAGCTTAATCGTCAGCACCTCACCATCGACTTCTAGGCGAATAGTTTTGGCTTTGGCGGGGTTATCTTCAACAAAGCCTAAAAAGGTGCCATCCAGGTTAAACATCCAGGGGGGCAGCGAGGGGGTATCAGCCATGGCGAATCTCCTTTGAATGGGGGATGGTGGGATTTTGGGTTGGCGATTTTGGCAGATGCTGTCCCCTCCTCGGAGGGGTGCCCGGAGGGCGGGGTGGGTCTGAGAGAATTTTGGATTAGCGATTTTCGATTTTGGATGGGTGAGTTGCAGAAGGCTGACCCACCCCTATCCGGAGGGGATATCCTTAAGTATTAGCTCAACCGTCTGGCGTCAACGGTCTGGGGCGTTTTGATTGGGTCACTGAGGCCAGCAATAGAGAGTTCCCAGCCGTTCGACAGGGTGAATATCTGGGCGTTGTCTCCTGCTGTTTGAGACACCACTTCTTCTTCGAGGTCTTTTTTGGCCACGTAAACCAGGAGCTTACCAGCGGCATTGGTGCGGAGCATGACTTTCATTAGGGTTCGTTGATGTGTAGGGGTGTGGGAGGGGGGCAGAGTATCAACTCAAAGCGGGACAAATCTCGTGGGGAGGAGTTAGGAGTTAGGAGCTAGAATTCAGTACCCTTCTGGCTCCTAACTCCTGAATTCCTCGGAGCCCATATTGTCTCGGCTTACGTTGATGCCCTATTTAGCTACTCTCGCGTTACCTACTCTCGCGAAGCAACCACGCTAAGTAGCTCATTGACGGTGAGGCTGCGCTTGAGAGAGACGGCGCGATCGCGGACTTCATTCAGTACATCCTGGCCGCGATCGGCGTCGAGGTGGATGCCCTGATCTGCCAGCACCTGATTGATTAGGTGGCGACCGGAGTGTTTGCCCACCACCAAACTGCGCTGATGACCAACTTCGCTGGGGTCGAAGGGTTCGTAGGTGCTGGGGTTTTGCAGCACGCCATGGGCATGAATGCCCGACTCGTGGGCAAAGGTGTTGTCCCCCACAATTGCCTTCCAGGGGGGGACAGCGCAGTTGACGGTTTTGGCCACAAAGCGAGAAAGCTCTAGCAGATGCTGGGTTTTGAGGCCGGTTTTGAGACCGTAGAGGTGCTTCAGCGCCATTACCACCTCTTCGAGGGCGGCGTTGCCAGCGCGTTCGCCCAGACCGTTGACGGTGGTGTTGACGGAGGTAGCTCCGGCCCGTACCCCGGCTAGGGCATTGGCGGTGGCCAGACCCAAGTCATTGTGGGTGTGCATTTCGACCGGAATCTTCAGGGCATTCACCAGCTTTTGCACTTTGTCGTAGGTGGTAAAAGGGTCGAGCAGGCCCACGGTGTCGCAAAAGCGAAACCGAAAAGCCCCCCACTCCTGTGCGTACTGGGCAGCATCGATCAGAAAAGCCTCGTCAGCTCGGGAACTGTCTTCGCCCCCCACACTCACCTCCAACCCGTGGTCGCGGGCAAAGGAAATGGCGTCGCGCAGGTGCTCTAGCATGGCCAGCCAGCGCCCCTGAAACTTCACCTGAATCTGGACTTCAGACACCGGGATGGAAATATGCACCCGCTTCAGGCCGCAGTGGATCGAGGCATGAATGTCTGACAATACGGCCCGGTTCCAGCCCAGCAGGTGGGCACGGAGGCCCAGATCGACAATGGCGCGAATCGCCCTAGCCTCGTCTTGCCCCATGGCGGGAATACCCACCTCTAGCTCCTGGACGCCGATGGCATCGAGAAACTTGGCAATGGCAACCTTATCCTCTAGGTCAAAGGCAATACCAGCGGCCTGTTCACCGTCGCGGAGAGTCGTGTCGTTGATGGAGATCGGGGTGGGCATAGTGGCTCTAGGGTGGGAGGACGGGAGAACAAATCTAGGCAGACCTCAAGGCTTAGGTATGTGAACGTGGGGCTGGGGCTGAGTGATTTCCCGAGGGGGTATAACCACTAGCAACTGCAAAAAAACCTTGAATATCAAGGCAACACTCAACAGGAATGCCGTGGTGGAAAGAGCGACTATCACAATAAAAACCTCTGAAGGGTGAGGAACAATGAAACGGAAACAGGTGACGGATCGGTTGGCAAGTTGGGTGAAGGTGGAACTTACATTAGGAATGTTGTAGGGATTTTGGACCCTAACACCGGGGCTTGTGGGGTTCCGCCATCGCTTCACCCAATCTACGCCGCTCATCAATGGCCCTAGGACTCCACGAAGGCCAGGGTTAGGCTGTCGTGGCTGAGGAAGTGATCGACGTGGAAGGCGCGATCCTCGGTTTTGAGCAGAATTTCGTCGTAGAGGTAGCGGGTAGCGCGATCGCCCAAACTCTCGGCCTGGGCAGATAGGCGGCGCAGTAGCGTAATCACGGCCTGCTCGGCAACCAGATCGTTTTCGAGCATTTGGCGGCAGGTATAGGCACCATCGGGCTCGGGGGTAAAGCAGCACAGGTCGGCCAGGGTGGCAAAGGTGCCAGCGGGAATACCGCCAAGACCGTTGAGCCGTTCTGCTAGGTCGTGGGCACTGCTTTGGGCGGTGCCATAGCTGTCCTGGAAGAACTCGTGCACCGAGTAAAATTCAGCGCCTTCTACCACAAAGTGCTGCTTTTGATATTGAAAGTAGAGGGCCTGAAAGCTGGCGTAGGCCAGGTTCAGCCCTTCGCAAATCGGCGTAGTGACATCAAGCTCAAAGCCAACAGGGTTGGGACCAACCTCGCCAAAGGCACGGACGAGGGTTTCGGACGTAGTGGTGATAGACATGGGATAGCTCCGGTAGGGGTGAACGAGTGGATAGGTGGATGGGTATTGGGTGTCGAGCAAACGGTGAAGGAGTTTCAACCTGAAACCTAAAACCTGAATTACGAATTTGCTGCGCACACCTCCTGGGTTTGCCAGCAGCGTTCTAGCCAGTCGATGCCTTCCTGACGAGAGGTGGAAAACTGGCGCACGGCGCTACGGACTAGCAGCAGCGCCAGGGCATGGTTGACGTCAACGCGCAGGGTGCCGTCGGCGGGACAGGCGCAGGGGATATTGAGCTCTTGCAGACGGCGGTGGATGGACCAGCGATCGCACCGCCGGACGGACACCGTCTGCCCCCAACTGGGCAGGGTAGGGGACTGATTCATGGCGCTAGCTCCAGTAGGTAGGGATGGGTGGGGGACCGCTTGAGATAGCTCAAATGGGCCTCAAGGGCTTCGATGCGATCGAGCAGCGATCGCAGGGAGGCGGCTTCGGTATCGGGCAGTTGGCTGTGCTCTAGGGGCGCTGTTTTGGTGTTGCAGCGGCACACATTGCGGCTAGGAATACCCACGGCGGTACAGTGGGCGGGCACCGGGCGCAGTACCACAGAACCGGCCCCAATGCGGGCGTAGTCGCCGATGGCAATGTGGCCTAAGACCTTGGCCCCGGCACCAATCACCACGTGGTGGCCGACGGTGGGGTGGCGCTGGCCGATTTCTTTGCCAGTGCCGCCCAGGGTGACCCCCTGGTAGATTAGGCAGTAGTCGCCGACAATCGCGGTTTCACCAATGACCACACCCATGCCGTGGTCTATAAAGACACCCCGGCCAAGGTTTGCACCGGGGTGAATGTCAATGCCAGTGAAAAAACGGCTGAGGTGGGCGATGAACCGAGGCAGAAAGGGAATACCGCGATCGCGTAACCCGTGGGCCAGACGATGGGCCACCAGCGCGTGTAGACCGGGATAGCAGCACAACACCTCGGGCCAGTGCTTGGCCGCCGGGTCGCGCTCAAAGATGATGGCGACATCATCGATTAGAGCCTCTAGCAGAGGTAGACGCTGCCGCAGAGCAGCAACATGCACAGCAAACCGGGGATAAAAGCGCGACAGGGGCAGAAACATGGCTCAGGGAGGCGTTTGTTTCTCTGCTTATAGCAATGGCCGAAATGCGTCTCGCCGTAATCTGCGCCATCCAAACTTACTAAACCTATTAGCTCTGTACTCAACCGCTAAACCCTTAGGAAAAACAACCTCTAAAGTTTTTTAGAGGTTGGGGGACAAGTATTTTCGACCTTGGGAATGGGTATTTTTACAGCTAGGGCTGAGTATTGTGCACTCAAGGCAAATGCCTTGCCACATCAGGCATTTGCCCGGTTTTCAAGTCTGGGCTATAGCTTAGGAGTTTGTACTCAAAGTACGGGTTTACCAGGGTTTAGTTCATGGCTTCATGTCATAAACTGTAGCGGATTTAGCAAAACCTTCTCTATTTAATTCAGTAATCCTTAACAACCTGCTATTTAGGGCATGGTTGGGCTGAATTAGAGAGCCATCTCAAGTCCAGAAGTGGAGTTTCCCTACCGGGAAAACTCTACATCGTCCAGCAACACCAAGATATCCCACGATATATCACTGACCTCATAGGTCATGCGACTCCAGTCCAATAGCGAGGGATGCTTTAACGCTTGCCCCAGTCCCGGCCTATGACAGATACTGCTCACTCCAGACCAAGGACGTTTACATTCCTTAATCTTGGAACGGTTAAGCCTGATACCGTTTTCTATTAAATAGAGAAAGAATGGATACAGATAGGAGATCTTCGCTTTTCAAGTCTCCCTGTATTCCGTATCAAATTTTGCAAAAATAGCTTTTTTGAGTACTCAAAAAAGCTATTTATCCTCAAGGTCGATTTAGGCTCTAACCTCTGCCTACAAAGCCTTTGAGCTGAGTGCAGAAATACCGGCATGAACTTAAAAAATGCCAGGGCAGGGGGAATAAAATACTCGTCCCCTAGCTCGAAAAAAAGATTGTCCCCCGCCGTTTCAATGGATTCAGCCTTTGAGTACAGCGTTAATCATTCAATAAATCCTATCGGGGCAGTGCCTCCAGAGTGGCCGATGGGCGTTGCTATAACTCTGTCAACGCCGAGTACCCCAGCGTTACTCAATCCTCCCCCTACCTCCCCAAACCCATGACGCCACCGCCCTTCACTGCCCTGACCTCCGCGCCCACCGCGACGCCCAATCTGGACATTACCCTGACCAAAACCAAAACCCTGGTCAAACCGGCAGTCGGTGGCTCGGGTTGCGCCAACACCACGGGCTGCACCACCAAAACCGATACGGTCCTCAGCGACAGCATGAGAGCCCGCATCGAGAAACACCCCTGCTACAGCGAAGAGGCCCATCACCACTACGCCCGCATGCACGTGGCCGTGGCTCCCGCCTGCAATATTCAATGCAACTACTGCAACCGCAAGTACGACTGCGCCAACGAAAGCCGCCCCGGCGTAGTCAGTGAGCTGCTGACGCCGGAAGAAGCCGCCCACAAGGTCTTGGTCGTCGCAGGCAAAATTCCTCAAATGACGGTGCTGGGCATCGCTGGCCCCGGCGACCCCCTAGCCAACCCCGAAAAAACCTTTCGCACCTTTGAGCTGATCGCCGAGCAGGCTCCTGATATCAAGCTGTGCCTGTCTACCAATGGTCTGATGCTGCCCGACTATGTCGATCGCATCAAGGCTCTCAATGTCGATCACGTCACCATCACCATCAATATGGTCGATCCGGCGATCGGCGAGAAAATTTACCCCTGGGTGCACTATCGTCGCAAACGCTATCGCGGCATTGAAGGTGTCCGCATCCTCCACGAGCGGCAGATGGAAGGGCTGCAAGCCCTTAAGGAAGCCGACATTCTCTGCAAGGTTAACTCGGTACTCATCCCCGGCATTAACGACGAGCACCTGCCCGAGGTGAACGCCGCCATTCGGGAGCGGGGCGCATTTCTGCACAACATCATGCCGCTGATTTCGGCCCCCGAGCATGGCACCTACTTTGGTCTCAACGGTCAGCGCGGCCCCAACCCCAAGGAACTGAAGCAGGTGCAGGACAACTGCGCTGGCAACCTGAAGCTGATGCGCCACTGCCGCCAGTGCCGTGCCGATGCCGTGGGCCTGCTGGGCGAAGACCGCAGCCAGGAATTCACCAAAGACAAGTTCATGGAAATGCCTGTGTCCTACAGCCTGGAAACTCGTCAGGCTGTCCACATCAGCATTGAGCAGGCCAAGGCTGCCGTCGTCGCCAAAAAGCAAGCCGCTGCCCGCATCCCCGGTGCCCTGTCAGAGAATTCGCCTAAGGTGCTGATCGCCGTGGCCACCAAGGGGGGCGGCATCGTCAACCAACACTTCGGCCACGCCAAAGAATTCATGATTTACGAAGTGGATGCCGCCGAGGCTAAGTTCGTCAGCCATCGCAAGGTGGCCGACTACTGCCAGGGCGGCTACGGCGAAGAGGCGATGCTGACTGGCATCATCGACACCATCTCTGACTGCAAAGCCGTTCTCGCCGTTAAGGTTGGCCCCTGTCCTAGCCAGCAATTGCAGGCAGCGGGCCTAGTGGTAGTCGAAGCCTACGACGTAATTGAAACCGTGGCCCGGCAGTTCTACGACGAGCATGTTCTTAAACGCTAAAGCGTTTAGTTCTTAAATTTTGAGTTTTGAGTTCTCGATCAATTACTTAAAACTCACAATTCAAAACTCAAAGCTCAAAACTCAAAGCTCAAAACTCAAAACTTTCTCCCCCACTCCCTAGAGGCTCCTCCCATGCCCTACTCCATTACCCAAAGCTGTATTGGTTGCCAGCGATGCCTCTCAGCTTGCCCGACCCAGGCAATTCAAACCAACGGTGTGGCGTTTTGGATTGATATTGATCGCTGCAACCAGTGCCAGGGCTCCCACGGGGTGGCCCAGTGCTGGGCCACCTGCCCCACCAATGAAGGGTGCATTCCCCTAAGCACCGGGGCGGCGGCGGTTCGTCTCTCTTCTATTTCCGAGGCATCGGGGGACTATTGGGAGTCGTGGTTTGCCACCTACACCCGTATGGTGGGACGGATCCAGGGTGTGCCGCAGTCAGGCTATTGGCACTCATGGTTCGATAGCTATTCCCAGGTCGTGAAGCGATTGCAGACAACGTAATTAAGTTTTGAGTTTGAATTTTTGAATTTTGAATTCGCGTTATTCAGCAAGAACTCAAAGCTAAACACTCAAAACTCAAAACTTTCCACCCCTCCCACCCCTCCACCCCTCCTCTCACCATGCTCACTTACCTCGATAACAACGCTACCACCCGCACTGACCCTGATGTTTTGACGGCGATGCTGCCTTACCTGAGCGAGCTCTACGGCAACCCGTCGTCGATGCACAGCTTTGGCGGCCAGGTGGGGGCGGTGATTGAAGAAGCCCGTGCCCAGGTGGCTCAGCTCCTGGGGGCTGAACCGACGGAGATTGTCTTCAATAGCTGCGGCAGCGAGGGGAATAACACCGCCATCCACGCCGCCCTAGCGGCGCAGCCAGAAAAGCGCCATATCGTCACCACGGTGGTGGAGCATCCGGCCATTCTTGCGGTGTGTAAGCACCTGGAGAAGAGGGGCTACACCGTCACCTATCTTTCCGTCGATGGGCGGGGCGAGCTGGATCTGATGGAGTTGGAGGCGGCGATGACCGGCGGAACTGCCTTGGTCACCACCATGTATGCCAACAACGAAACCGGGGTGATTTTTCCGGTGGAGCAGATTGGGGAAATTGCCAAAGCCTACGGTGCTGCCTTCCACGTTGATGCCGTCCAGGCGGTGGGCAAGGTGCCTATTAACTTGGCCACCAGCACCATCGACCTGCTCACCCTCTCTGGCCACAAGCTCCACGCCCCCAAGGGCATCGGGGTGCTCTATGTGCGCAAAGGCTTCCGCTTCCGGCCCTTCCTCCTCGGTGGCCACCAGGAGCGGGGTCGTCGGGCCGGTACCCACAATGTCGCTGGCATTGTCGCCCTGGGCAAAGCGGCGGAACTGGCCCAGATCAATCTTGCTCACACCAAACGCGAGGCCGAACTGCGAGACCTGCTGGAGTACGGCATTCTCGCCACCATCCCCGACACCGTGGTGAATGGCGGCGGTGCCCCCCGGCTACCGAACACAACCAACATCGGTTTTAAGTACATCGAGGGCGAAGCCATTCTGTTCATGCTCAACCGCGAGGGTATCTGTGCCTCCTCCGGCTCCGCCTGCACTTCGGGCAGTCTCGACCCCTCCCACGTACTCACCGCTATGGGCCTGCCCTACACCATTCTCCACGGCTCGATTCGCTTTAGCCTGTCTCGCTACACCACCGAAGCCGAAATTCGCCAGGTGCTCACTGTTATGCCCGACCTCGTCGAACGCCTCCGCGCTATGTCGCCCTTTAACAACGATCAGGCGGAATGGTTGCAGAAGCGAGATTTAGCTGTCGCAACTTAGGTTCTAAATTTTTAGTTTTGAATTTTGAATTCCTAACTCAAAACTAAAAACTGAACACTAAAAACTTCCCCCTGCCCCTCACCCCCCGAAACCGCCATGTGGAACTACTCCGAAAAAGTACTCGAACTCTTCTACAACCCGCTGAACCAGGGCACCATTGATGACCCCAATCAGCCCGATGTAGCGGTGGTCTATGGTGAAGTCGGCAGCATTGCCTGTGGCGATGCTTTGCGATTGCACCTGAAGGTACAGCCCTCCACGGATAGCATTCTGGATGCGCGGTTTCAGACTTTTGGTTGTACAAGTGCGATCGCATCCTCCTCGGCCCTGACTGAAATCATCAAAGGCCGCACCCTGGATGAGGCGCTCAACATTACCAACCAGGACATTGCCGACTACCTAGGGGGCTTGCCCGAAGCCAAAATGCACTGCTCGGTAATGGGGCAAGAGGCCCTAGAAGCCGCCATCTACAAGTATCGCGGCATTGAAGTTGAACACCACCCCGATGACGACGGCATCCTCATTTGTAGCTGCTTTGGCATTAGCGAACCCAAAATTCGTCGGGTCATTCGCGAAAACGGCCTAGTCGCCGCCGAGCAAGTGACTAACTATGTCAAAGCGGGGGGCGGTTGCGGCACCTGCCTGACCAATATTGAAGACCTTGTTCTCGAAGTGCAGCAGGAACTCGCCACCGAGTCGCTCAAGGTGGCCACCGACTTGGCCCAGCAAAAAGCAAGTGCGATCGCACCCGACCCCGACCGTCCCACCCTCACCACCCTGCAAAAAATCATGATGATTCAAAAGGTGTTGGACGAAGAGGTGCGCCCGGTGTTAATCGCCGATGGCGGCGATGTGCAACTCCACGATGTGGAGGGCGATCGCGTCCTGGTCAAACTCCAGGGAGCCTGTGATTCCTGCTCCAGCAGCACCGAAACCCTGAAATACGCCATTGAGGACAAACTCCAAAACCTGGTCCTTCCCACCCTCACCGTCCAAGCCATTTAGGCTCCCCTTGCCTGACTCAAACCTCAGGTCTTTTCCCATGACCTCCTCCCCTCCTTCCAACCATTCCGGCAGAGCCCCACCCGGACTTTACCGGCTAGCAGCAGCCTTCTCAGCTTCATCGTTCCCAGGCTGCTCACCCCCAGACCACGACTGATTTGAGCAACAGATTCCCTCGATAGATTGCATTCAAAAACGGGTTGCCCTGCAACCAGAACATCATTCCTACCCTAGGAGAAATCCCACCATGCGACAGATTGCATTTTACGGAAAAGGCGGCATCGGCAAATCCACCACCTCCCAGAACACCCTGGCCGCCATGGCCGAACAAGGCCAACGCATCATGATCGTTGGCTGTGACCCCAAGGCCGACTCCACCCGCCTGATGCTCCACAGCAAAGCCCAAACCTCCGTGCTGCAACTGGCTGCCGAACTCGGTGCCGTTGAAGATGTCGAACTTGAGCAAGTGCTGCAAATCGGCTATCGCGGCGTCAAGTGCGTTGAGTCGGGCGGCCCAGAACCCGGCGTCGGCTGTGCCGGTCGAGGCATCATTACCGCCATCAACTTCCTCGAAGAAGAAGGCGCTTACGAAGATCTCGACTTCGTTTCCTACGACGTACTGGGCGACGTAGTCTGCGGCGGTTTCGCTATGCCCATTCGGGAAGGCAAAGCCCAAGAGATTTACATCGTAGTTTCCGGCGAAATGATGGCCATGTATGCAGCCAATAACATCGCCCGAGGCGTACTCAAGTATGCCCAATCCGGCGGTGTGCGCCTGGGCGGTCTGATCTGCAACAGCCGCAACACCGACAAAGAAGTTGAGCTGATCGAAGAACTGGCCAGACGACTCAACACCCAGATGATTCACTTTGTCCCCCGTGACAACATTGTGCAGCACGCCGAACTGCGCCGCATGACCGTGAACGAGTACGCCCCCGACAGCAAGCAAGCAGGGGAATACGCCCAACTGGCCGACAAGATCATCAACAACAAAAAACTCACCATCCCCACCCCGATCTCCATGGATGAGTTGGAAGAGCTGCTGATTCAATTCGGCATTCTCGACAGCGATGAGAAATACCAAGAGGCCCTCGCCGCCGATCAAGCCGTCGTCGCTGTTTAGGGTTCCTCGGAGCTAGAAACCGGGTTTCTTGACCAATAGCCCACGTTTACTTGTTCACCTGAGAATCAACCCGGTTTCTCTCCGTCCCTATCCACCCATCCACCCGCTACCCATCCACCCCTACCCGAGAGGGCACCATGACTACCGTAGAAGACAGAAAAGAGCTGATTCAAGAGGTGCTAGAGGCATACCCCGACAAAGCCAAAAAACTGCGGGCTAAGCACATCAGCGTTCAAGACGCCGAAAAAGCCGACTGCGGCGTTAAGTCCAACAAAAAGTCTGTACCCGGTGTAATGACCACCCGTGGCTGTGCCTATGCAGGGGCCAAAGGGGTGGTTTGGGGGCCGGTTAAAGACATGATTCACATCAGCCACGGCCCAGTGGGCTGCGGCTACTACTCCTGGTCGGGCCGCCGCAACTACTACATCGGTACAACCGGCGTCGATAGCTTCGGCACCATGCAGTTCACCTCCGACTTTCAGGAGCGCGACATTGTCTTTGGCGGCGACAAAAAACTGGCCAAACTGATCGATGAACTCGGCGAACTCTTCCCCCTCAGTCAGGGCACCACCATTGAGTCAGAATGCCCAGTGGGCCTAATCGGCGACGATATTGAAGCCGTCGCCCGCGCCAAAGCCAAGGAAACCGGCAAGCCCGTTATTCCCGTCCGCTGCGAAGGATTCCGGGGCGTGTCTCAATCCCTCGGTCACCACATCGCCAACGACACCGTGCGCGACTGGGTCATGCCCAAGGCCGACGAATACCGCAAACTGCCCGAGGGCTTCGAGCCCAGCCCCTACGATGTCAACATCATTGGTGATTACAACATCGGTGGCGACGCTTGGCCCAGTCGCCTGTTGCTAGAGGAAATCGGCCTGCGGGTACTCTGCCAGTTTTCTGGGGATGGCACCTTCAACGAAGTGGTGATGACACCGCTAGCCAAGATGAACCTAATCCACTGCTATCGGTCGATGAATTACATCTGCCGGTTCATGGAAGAGAAGTACGGCATCGGCTGGATGGAGTACAACTTCTTTGGCCCCACCCAGATCGCCAAATCGCTGCGCAAAATTGCCGAGCAGTTTGATGACACTATCCAAGCTAAAACTGAGCAGGTGATCGCCAGCTACCAGGCCCGCATGGACGCCATCATCGCCAAGTATCGCCCCCGTCTAGAAGGCAAAACCGTGATGCTGATGGTGGGCGGTCTGCGCCCCCGCCACGTGGTTCCCGCCTTTACTGACCTGGGCATGAAGGTGATTGGCACTGGCTATGAGTTTGGCCACGGCGATGACTACAAACGTACCGCCGACTACGTCGAAGAAGGCACCGTTATCTACGACGACATCAGCGGCTACGAGTTTGAGGAATTTGCTAAGGAACTCAAGCCCGACCTGATTGCCGCTGGCATTAAAGAAAAGTACGTCTTCCAGAAGATGGCCCTTCCCTTCCGCCAGATGCACTCCTGGGATTACTCTGGCCCCTACCACGGCTACGACGGCTTTGAAGTCTTTGCCCGCGATATGGATCTGGCCATCAACAACCCCACCTGGGGGTTGATCAACCCGCCCTGGGCGCAGTGACGAAGTGAAGAGAAAGTTTTGAGTTTTGAATTTTGAGTTTTGAATTTCAGCTAGTTAACAAGAACTAAAAATTCAAAACTAAACACTCAAAGCTTTCTCCCCTACTCATCCCCCGACCACCCATCCACCCTTTCCCCCTCCCCCAAGGAGAACACCATGACTGACAATCTTGACAACACTATTCCGACACCCTCCTGCGGCGGCGAAGATCCAGGCCAAATTAAGGATCACTTCGACCTTTTTCAAACTGAGCCTTACCAAGATCTGTTCGCCTACAAGCGCCAGTTTGAAGGGGCCTACAGCGAAGAGAAAATCGCTGAAACGAGTGAATGGACCAAGGGCTGGGACTACCGGGAAAAGAACTTTGCCCGAGAAGCTTTGACCATCAACCCTGCCAAAGCCTGTCAACCCCTAGGTGCGCTGTTTGTGTCCGCCGGTTTTGAAGGCACCCTGCCCTACAGCCACGGATCTCAGGGCTGTGTGGCCTACTTCCGTAGCCACCTCACCCGCAACTACAAAGAGCCCTTTCAGGCCGTGTCGTCGTCGATGACGGAAGATGCAGCGGTGTTTGGCGGCCTCAACAATCTAAAGCAGGGGCTACAAAACTCCTACACCCTCTACAAGCCCAAGATGATTGCCCTCTGCACCACTTGTATGGCTGAGGTAATTGGGGATGACATTGGCGCTTACATTACCACCGCCAAGAATGAGGGGCACATTCCTGAAGATCTGCCGGTACCGGCGGCCCACACCCCGAGTTTTGTGGGCTCCCACATCACCGGCTACGACAACATGCTGAAGAGCATTCTCAAAACCCTGACCAAGGACGAAAAGGCTGACAGCACCAACGGCAAGTTCAACTTCAACCTGGGGTTTGACCCCTACATCGGCAACATTCGCGAACTGAAGCGGATTCTGGGCCTATTTGGTGTTGACTACACTATTCTGTCGGACAACTCAGACACCTTTGACTCTCCCAACACGGGCGAATTTAAGATGTACAACGGCCTCACCAACCTGGCCGATGCCGCCGACAGCATCAACGCCGAAGGTAGTGTCTTCTTCCAGAAGTACACCACCCCCAAGACCCAGGAGTACATCGCGAAGGAGTGGGGTCAAAAGACCTACAACTTCCGGCCCTTTGGCATTAAGGGCACCGATGAGTTTTTGATGGCCCTGTCAGCCATTACCAGCAAGCCGATTCCTCTAGAGTTGCAGCAGGAGCGGGGACGAGCTGTGGATGCCCTGACCGACTCCCAAGCCTGGATTCATGGTAAGAAGGTGGCCCTCTACGGCGACCCTGACCACGTGCTGGGGCTAATTCAGTTCTTGCTGGAGATGGGGGCGGAGCCGACCCACATTGTGGTCACCAACAGCAACGACGACTTTGAGGCCGAAGCCCGCGAACTGTTGACCAACAGCCCCTACGGCCAGGGCGCTACGGTGTGGGGCGGCAAGGATCTGTGGCATCTGCGATCGCTAATGTTCACTGAACCCGTGGATCTGCTGATTGGCAACAGCTACGGCAAGTACCTGTGGCGCGACACCGGCACCCCCCTAGTGCGCATTGGCTATCCGATCTTCGATCGCCACCACATGCACCGCTACGCCACCCTGGGCTACCAGGGCGCGATCAACCAGTTCAACTGGATTATTAACACCATCCTGGAAGAACTCGATCGCAAGACCAGTACGGTGGCGAAGACGGACATCTCCTTTGACCTGATTCGCTAGGAACCTCGTCAGGGCGAACAGTCGTTCGCCCTGACCCATCCCCCTTTGCACGGAGACCCCCCATGCGCCTTTCCGAAGAAATCGAACTCGACTCTCCACCAGTATTTGACATGGGCGATCGCGTCCGTGTCCGCAAGCTGATTCGCAACGATGGCACCTTCCCCGGCAAAGAGGTTGGGGCTCACCTGGCAAAGAAGGGCGACATTGGCTACGTCATCGGCATTGGCACCTATCTACAACGCTCCTATGTTTACTCGGTGCATTTTTTAGAGCCCAACTACGTCGTCGGCTGCCTCAGCCGCGAGTTAGAACTCACCGAACCCTGCCCACCCCTGATCGCTCTAGACGACGATTGGTAAGCCTTCCCACTCCCCCACTCCCTGGCAGGGCGAGCACCGCTCGCCCCTACCGCGCTCCCCCACTCCCCAATCCGGGGCACCCGGCGACAGCAGGGCGGGTTTTGAGCCTCCCAT
>NZ_KI913949.1:3797278-3854004 GCF_000332095.2 Leptolyngbya sp. PCC 6406
CCCCACTCCCCCACTCCCCCACTCCCCCACTCCCCCACCATGTCCTCCACCAAAGCCAACATGACTGACCTCCTGACCCAGCCGGGTTGCGAGCATAACCACACAAAAAATGGCAAAGGTCACAACAAGGTGTGCCAGCAGCAGGCGCAGCCAGGGGCGGCCCAGGGGGGCTGTGCCTTTGATGGAGCCAGCATTGCCCTGGTGCCGATTACGGATGTGGTCCACCTAGTGCATGGGCCGATCGCCTGTGCGGGCAATTCTTGGGGCGGGCGAGGTAGCCTATCGTCGGGCGACACCCTCTACAAAATGGGCTTCACCACCGACCTGAGCGAAAACGATATTATCTTTGGCGGCGAAAAAAAGCTCTACAAGGCCATTCAAGATGTGCAGGAGCGCTACCACCCTGCCGCCGTGTTTGTCTATTCCACCTGCGTGACAGCGTTGATTGGCGATGACCTAGAGGCCGTGTGCAAGGCGGCGACGGAAAAGCTGGGCATGGCGGTGGTGCCCATCCAGTCTCCCGGTTTTGTGGGCAGCAAGAATCTGGGCAATCGCCTAGCCGGAGAAGCCCTGCTAGAGCACGTGATCGGCACCGCTGAGCCGGAAAGCACTACCCCCTACGATATCAACCTAATCGGCGAGTACAACATCGCCGGGGAACTGTGGGGGGTACTGCCCCTATTTGAGAAGGTCGGTATTCGGGTGCTGTCTAAGATTACTGGCGATGCCCGCTATCAGGAGGTAGCCTACGCCCATCGGGCCAAGCTCAACGTGATGATCTGCTCGAAGGCACTGATCAACCTGGCCCACAAAATGGAGGAGCGCTACGGCATTCCTTACATAGAGGAATCGTTTTACGGTGTGGCGGATATGAACCACTGCCTGCGGACGATCGCCGCCAAACTCGGTGACGAGGCCATGCGAGCCCGTGTAGAAGCCGTGATTGCGGAAGAAACCGCCAAGCTCAATGAGCAGCTCGCGCCCTACCGCGATCGCCTCCAGGGCAAGCGGGTTGTCCTCTACACCGGCGGGGTGAAGTCCTGGTCAATCATCTCCGCTGCTCAAGACCTGGGCATTAAAGTAGTCGCCACCAGCAGCAAAAAGAGCACCGAAGAAGACAAGGCCCGAATCAAAACCCTACTCGGCCAAGACGGCATCATGCTAGAAAAGGGCGGAGCTGCCGAGCTGCTGAGGGTGATTGAGAAAACCCACGCCGACATGCTGATCGCCGGAGGCCGCAACCAGTACACCGCTCTCAAGGCCCGCATCCCCTTTTTGCACATCAATCAGGAGCGCCACAATCCCTACTCCGGCTACGGTGGTTTGCTGGAGATGGCCAAGGAACTGGATGAAACCCTGCACAGCCCGGTGTGGGCAGAAGTGCGGCGGGAAGTGCCATGGGTAAAGGGGAGTGATGGAGTTGGGGAGTTGGGGAGTGGTAGTGTTCCCGATCCATCACCCCATCACCCCATCACCCCATCACCCCATCACCCTCCCACCAAAATCATCGCCCGCCGCAAGGCCCTCACTGTCAATCCGCTCAAGCAAAGCCAGCCCCTTGGGGCTGCCCTAGCTTTCCTCGGCATTCAGGGGGCGATGCCACTGTTCCACGGCTCCCAGGGCTGTACGGCTTTTGCCAAGGTGATGCTGGTGAATCACTTTCAGGAGGCGATTCCCCTGGCGACCACGGCGATGAGTGAAGTCAGCACCGTACTGGGGGGCGACGACAATGTGCACGGCGGCCTGCTGACGGTGATTAAGAACTCCCAGCCGGAGCTGGTGGGCCTGTTTACCACCGGCCTGACGGAAACGCGGGGCGACGATATGCAGGCCATTCTGCGGGACTTCCATGCCGCAAATCCTGATGTTACCGTGCCCATCGTGTTTGCCTCGACCCCCGACTACAAGGGCAGTTTGGAGGATGGCTTTGCCGCAGCGGTGGAGAGCCTAGTGCGGGCCATTCCTGAATTCGGAGAGATCAACCCTAAACAAGTCACCCTGCTGGCCAGTGCCGCCTTTGGCCCTGGGGATGTGGCGGAACTGAAGGAAATCGTCGAAGCCTTTGGTTTGAGTGCGATCGCAGTCCCCGATATTTCCACTTCGCTGGATGGCCACCTAGAGGATGCCGACTTCGCCACCACGGCTACGGGGGGCACCACCATTGAAGAGCTCAAGGCTGTGGGACGCTCCGCCCTCACGCTGACCCTGGGCGGCAGCATGACCAAAGCCGCAGCCATCCTCACCGATCGCTTCGGCACTCCCGCCCTTCCCTTCACCCAACTGACGGGATTGGGGGCAGTGGATCATTTCCTGCATACCCTTTCCCAAATCAGCGGCCAACCTGTACCTGCCAAATACCTGCGCCAGCGCCGCCAGGTACAGGATGCCATGCTAGATACCCACTTTTTCTTTGGGCGCAAGCGGGTTGCGATCGCACTGGAACCTGACCTGCTGCACAACATCGCCTGGTGGCTGCACAGCACCGGGGCCGAAATCCAGGCCGCCGTCACCGCTGCTCCCTCGCTCCTGCTGAAGGATTTGCCCATCGAGCAGGTCTACATCGGCGACTTTGAGGATTTAGAAGATAGGGCCGCCACCGCTGATCTGTGGATCACCAATTCCAAAGCCCGCCCCATCGCCCGCCGCCTCGGCATTCCCCTCTACCTGCACGGGTTCCCCCTGCTAGAGCACCTAGGCAACGGCCACCGCTGCACCGTCGGCTATCGCGGCACGTTGGATCTGCTATTTGCGATCGGCAACATGCTGCTGGTCGCCGACGAAGAGCGCACCCACGAGCTGGTGCATCGGTGGCGGGAGGGGTTAGAAAGTTTTGAATTTTGAGTTCTTAGTTTTGAATTCAAAACTCAAAATTCAAAACTCAAAACTCAAAACTCCCCCTCCCCCTCGTCCCTCTATTGCACTTTCCCAAAAAAGGAGACTTCCCATGAAAATAGCCTTCGCGACCAAAGACTCGATTCACATCAACGCCCACTTCGGCTGGGCCAGCCAGATCGACGTGTACGACCTGACTTTGGATGGCTACACCTTTCTCGAAACCCTCACCTTTGGCGGTGAGCTAAAGGAAGACGGCAACGAAGATAAGCTCGAACCCAAACTCAGGGCACTGGCGGGCTGCACCATCGTCTACGTGGCCGACATTGGCGGCAGTGCAGCGGCCCGACTGATTAATCACCGCATTACCCCGATGAAGTCTAACTCCGAAGATGACGAAATCGAAGTGATGTTGGGCCAGTTGATGCGCACCCTCCAGGGCAACCCGCCCCCCTGGCTGCGCAAAGCCCTGCGTCAAGATCAAGCCCCTAGTTTTGAAGATGCCTACATTGAAACCGAAGAGGAATTAACCGTATGACCACCGTTGAATCTCCTGTTGCCTTTAACTCTGCTCTGCTGGTCGATAGCTCGCTCTTTCTCAAGGCCATGGTGCAACAGATTCGCGCCAACGACCCCTACGGCACCTTTCGCCACTGGGCCGATGAGCTACTGCTCAAGCCCTACGTACTCAGCAAAACTCAAAAGCGCGAAATCTCTGTAGAAGGCGAAGTTGACCCCATCACCCAGAGCCGAATTATGGCCTTCTATCGGGCGATCGCCTACTGCATCGAAGCCGAAACCGGTCAGCTCTCCCAAGTGGTGATTGACCTCAGCCACGAAGGCTTTGGCTGGGTGCTGATCTTCTCGGGGCGGCTGATTTTGGTCAGCAAAACCCTGCGCGATGCTCAGCGCTTTGGCTTTGACTCCCTCGAAAAGCTCAGTGCCGAAGGCGAAAAACTTGCCGCCAAAGGCATTGACCTAGCCCGCCAATACCCCACTGTCTGCGACCTGTAATGCCGAACTATAGCAGTTCTCTAATGTATGAGGGACACCTCAACTTAATGACATTTCGGCAAACAAGGGGCTTAAACCCCTTGTCTGTACTTAACCCCAGTGAGAACCGCTATATCTCTTCCTAGAAGGAGACAACCACATCCTCTCCTGACACCTTGTACCGTAAGCCCCAAACCGTTTCTCCATGCCCCAAACCACCAATCCGATCACCATCGACGCCCTCAAAACCCAGATCAAGCGGCTCAACAGCAAAGCCGGTCAGCTCAAGATGGATCTCCACGACATCGCCGAAGGTCTGCCCGCCGACCTCGATTTACTTCCCGATCTGGCCGCTCGCACCTACGCGATCTACTGCCAGTTACGGGATCTGAGACAACAGTTGCAAACCCTGGAGGCCGCCCCATGAGCACCTTGACCCTAGAACAGTTCAACCAAATCACCGATGCCGAGGCATACTTTGAGTTTTTTGGCCTCGACTACGACCCCCAGATTGTCAACGTCAATCGGCTGCACATTCTGCGCAAGTTCTCTCAGCTCATGGCCGACGAAGACCAGACCCAGAGCGAAGAACACCTGCTTCAGTCCTATCGGCAGGCGCTGCAAGTCGCCTACAGCGTCTTCACCACATCCAACTCCGTAGAGCAAAAGCTTTTCAAGGTCTTTCAAGACCGCCCCAAAAATATTGTCATGCTCTCTGAGATCGAACTGGAATAACTTGCCCCGTCAGCACTTCTCCCAGTAAACCCCCAAGTTAGACTCCCATGCTACCTATTCTGACTGCCACCGATCGCGATCGCTACCGCCGCCAAATGATGCTTCCGGGCCTAGGGGAAGTTGGGCAGCAGCAGCTCAAAGCCACCACGGCTCTGGTCACCGGCGTCGGGGGATTGGGGGGCACCGCCGCCCTGTATCTAGCGGTGGCGGGGGTTGGGAAACTGATTTTGGTGCGGGGCGGCGACCTCCAACGCGACGACCTCAACCGCCAAGTGCTGATGACCGACGACTGGGTGGGTCAGCCCAGGGTATTTAAAGCCCAAGCCACCCTGGCTGCATTGAACCCCGATATCGACATTGAGGCGGTGTGCGACTACGTTACCGCCGAGAATGTGGATGCTCTAGTGCAGCGGGCCGACATTGCCCTCGACTGTGCCTTTGACTTTAAAGAGCGCGATTTGCTCAACACCGCCTGCGTGCGCTGGGGCAAGCCCATGGTCGAAGCCGCCATGAATGATATGGATGCCTATCTAACCACCATTATTCCGGGCGAAACACCCTGCCTCACCTGCCTGTTTCCCGAAAAGCCCGAGTGGGATCGCTGGGGTTTTGGGGTACTGGGGGCAGTGTCGGGCACGCTGGCCTGCCTAGCCGCCCTAGAGGCGATCAAGCTGATCACTGGCCTGGGTGAACCCCTGCTGGGTCAGCTTTTGACCATGGATTTGGCCCGCGCGGAGTTTGCCAAACGGCGCGCCTACCACGACCCCGATTGCCCAGTATGTGGCGGGGTAAAGGCGGAGAACAGGCGCGATCGCACCCTCCCCTTAGCTCTGACAAGGAAGTGATTATGCGATTTTCCCGTGACCCACCTTAAGTTTGCATAGCCCTTCGTGGACAGTTTCCACCCATCCACCCTAGCCCCTACGGGGCGGCAAAGCCTACGACTCCGTTGCTCCGTTGGAGCCGCTGCACGAACAGAGTTCACCAAACCCATCCCCCCATCCCCATGACTGTCACCATTACCGAACTTGCCGAACTGCGCCTGCGTACCTTCATTCGTGGAACCCCCGACTACACCCCCAGCCGGGGCGTGCGTTTGGCGGTTAAAGACGGCGGCTGCAACGGCTACGAGTACGACATTAAAATTGCCAATACCCCCAAGCCTGACGATGAAGTTGTAGAGTCGGGCAGCCTCAAGGTTTTTATTGACCCCAAAAGCGCCCCCTTGCTCGAAGGCATTGTGGTGGACTACATCGACAGCCTGCTAGAGAGCGGCTTCAAGTTCACCAATCCCAACGCCACCGGCACCTGCGGCTGCGGCAAATCGTTCCAAACGGCAGGCGATTGTAGCCCCGCTGGAGTGTCGTGCAACTAGTACAGTAGGGCGTAAATCAGTCCACTACTGTCGCGCCAGCTTAACCTTTTCCGGTCCCCTCTCCCCTTGGGAGAAGGCTAGGGTGAGGGGCCGAAGTGCGCCACGATGAAACGGTCAGAGTATTTACGCCGCACAGTACTAAAAGAGTTGAGGGTTGAGTTTTGGATTTGCATTTAAGTCATCCACTCAACGCTCAAAATTCAACATTCAAAACTTACCCAAAGAGGTTCCCCACTATGGCCACCTATCAGGTTCACTTAATCAACAAAAAACGTAACATCGACATCACTATTCCGGTAGATGAAGACACCTACATCCTGGATGCAGCAGAGGAAAATGATATTGATTTGCCATTTTCTTGCCATTCTGGGGCGTGCTCCAGTTGTGTTGGCAAACTAGTTGAAGGAGACATTGATCAGTCGGATCAATCTTTTTTGGATGATGAGCAAATTGGCAAGGGCTTTGTCCTACTGTGCGTGGCCTATCCCCGTTCAGACTGCACAATTAAGACCCACATGGAAGCCTATTTAGTCTGAGTTAATTTTCCCCTTGGAGTTGCGCTATGTTTAGCAGTTTCACGATTTCAGGAGCATCGTTGGAGGTGCTTAATGTGGGCGATCGCGGCACGATTGCTCACTTCCCCCGAGCTGATCCGTCCACCCTGTCTCATCTACAGGAACTGGGGCTAGATCGGGGCACCGAAATCACCGTCACCCAACGCTATCCCAACTTTAGAGTCAATACGAAGGATGGCCATCTGACTTTACCCCCATCGCTGGTACAGGCCATTTATGTGCGCCTGATGCATGGAGAAATCTCGGTTTGATGATAGTCACAGCAGTTTTGAGGATTCGCGATCGCACCCCTTTTTTAGGAACTAAACCCATGGCAGACATTGGACTTTTCTACGGCAGTACCTCCGGCGTGACTGAAGAGATTGCCGAAAAAATACAGGCAGCAATCGGCGAAGATCGCTGCGATTTGTACAGCATGGAAGCAGACTTTGATGATGTTGACGACCTTTTAAAGTACGACTACCTGATTTTAGGGTGCTCTACTTGGGGCGCGGGCGAGTTGCAAAACGACTGGCGCGAACCGATGTTTGACATGGAGATGGACAAACCTGACTTTTCTGGTAAAACCATCGCCCTATTTGGCCCTGGTGATTGTGAAGGTCACAGCAAGCATTTTGTTGGTGCCCTGGGCCTCATGTACGACCAATTTAAGGCACTGGGAGCTACCCTTACCGGAGCCGTTTCTGCGGACGACTATTCCTTTGAAAAATCCACCGCCCTACGCGATGGCAAATTTGTGGGATTGCCCCTAGATGAGGTAAACGAAAGCGAGAAAACAGACCAGCGCATTGCCGATTGGCTAGAACTGCTGAAGGCAGACTTTCCGACTATAGCTGCCTGATTCGATTTTGGATCTTAAACAGACTTGGCAAAAAGCATATAGCCATCCTGCATGAGCTTTGAGCAAGCATCTCGTTCCGTGGGTAACCCACGCTACGAAAGCCTTCAAAAATCAAAGGAATTGCCATAGCAAAACTCCAAAATTTCCGCAGGTTTTATCCCAAGTCCAGAAGTGGATTTTCCCCACCGGGAAAACTCCACTTCTGGACTTGGGCAAGGTTTAGATCGGCTCTTACACTATCGCCTTGTCCCCCGAGGGAGAGGCAGACAGCGTCCCCTACTACTGCTCCCAACCTAGTGTTCAGTCAATTCATGATTGACGGGTGGCCGAAATCCTGGAGTTTAGTTGAGAGAGATCTTCTCTGCCCCGATTGCCCTCCGCCCTGCATCACTGCTTCTAGGTTGTCCACCATGATCGATATGCTCCACCAAGACTGGTTTGTTGATGCCCAGGGCCAGTGCCAGCCCCGACCCACCCTCCGACCGTGGGATTTGCTGCAAGAACACTACTACCTGCACCAGTTTTTAAGCGATGTGCTGCACATTATTGCCCATGCCCCCAACGAGTTTGACCAGTGGGACTATCTGCCCCAAATTCGCCGCCGGGTGCGGCAACTCGTCCTCAACTCCTACTGGTTGAACACCCAACGCCCCGACCCCGACCCCAAAACCGGGACCGCCATTCTCACCCTCTATGACGAAATTGGCTATCCCCTCACCGTGCAAACCGTCACCACCTGCGCCGGCATGAGCACCCCGATTCACAACCACGGCACCTGGGGAGTCGTCGCTCTGCTCGAAGGCCAAGAGCGCCACACCCTCTGGCGCAGAATGACCCACCCCGATCGCATTGAAACGACGGGACAGTACATCTTGCAAGCTGGCGAAATTATCAGTTTTCAGCCCGAGGCCATTCACCAAGTTGAAGCCCTGGAGCCGACACCCAGTTTTACCTTTCAACTCTATGGTGATACCCAACCCAAATCGCGATTTCAGTTTGAGCACGCCCCATTTGCTGTCAAACCCTTTTAGGAGACTGCCCCATGGCCATCGTGACCTTCTACGGAAAACCCGACTGCATCAACAACACCCGCCAAAAAGCGCTGTTGCAAGCCTCTGGACACCACGTGATTGCCCGCGACCTACTGATCGAACCCTGGACGCCCGAGCAGCTCTATCTATTTTTTGCCGGACTGCCAGTGACGCAGTGGTTTAACCCCACCGCCCGCGCTATCACCACGGGTCTGGTGTTGCCCGCACAGCTCAACATCGAGATCGCCCTAGACCTAATGGTGATCGACCCTGGGTTAATTCGGCGGCCATTGCTGCAAGTGGCCGACCAGCGCCAAGTTGGCTTTGATCCCGACATCATCGCCCGGTGGATTGGGCTCAGCACTACAGCCCTCGTTAAGACAGGGATCTCTAAAACAAGGATCTCTAAAACAGGGATCTCTCCCACCGATTTAACCCTTTGCCCAAAGGCCCCCGTTCGATCGTTTGCCACAGGAGGGGCTAGCCTAGCCTAAGTGCAATGTGTGATTTTTTAAACCGCTGGCCTATCCTCGATAAGGCAACAGACGCGGAAGAGCGAATGAAATTTGATGCGAAATGGATGCAGTATTACCAGGCGGTGGAAGGGCGGCCCCCCCGGCCTACCCTAGTCAAAGCGCTGGAATACCATGACCAAGCCCCTGACGCTCTGCCCAAATTTGCGGTAGACCTGGGTTGTGGAGATGGTCGCGACACCGTCGAGTTGCTCAACCAGGGCTGGCGGGTGCTGGCCATAGATGGGGAACCGGAGGCGATCGCCCGCCTGCGGCAGCGCTCTGACGGTATTGGCAAAGCATGGCCTAAAACCAACCGCCCCTACCTCGAAACCCGCGTGCAGCGGTTTGAAACCCTCACCCTACCCCCGGATATCAGCCTGGTGAATGCCAGTTTTTGCCTGCCCTTTTGCCCCCCCGAGCAGTTCCCCGACCTGTGGGATGAGATCGTCGCGACCCTGGCCACGGGAGGACGTTTCTGCGGCCAGCTTTTTGGCGACCAAGACTCCTGGGCTGTCTATAGCGACATGAACCACCACAGTCGCGACCAAGTCAATCAGTTGCTGACCCCCTTTGACGTGGAATGGCTAGAGGAAGAAAAACATCCCGGCAAAACCGCCCTAGGCGAAGAGAAGTACTGGCATATTTTCAATATCGTTGCCCGCAAGCGATAGACAACCCTAGTACCGCAGGACGTAAATCAGTCCACTATTGTCGCGCCGCCCAACATTATTTTCCGGTCCCCTCGCCCCCTGGAAGAGGGCTAGAGTGAGGGGCCGAGGTGTGCCACGATGGAACGGTTAGAGTATTTACGCCGCACAGTACCAGTCCACAGCAACCATTACATCGGCGGCTTTGACTACCGCGTAGGCTTCATCGCCAACCGTTAGCGCCAAGTTTTCAGCCGATTTGCCGTAACCTGTCTCCCTAACCAATGGCGACATCACCATCGCCGTAGCCCTGGGACTCCTTGAGCTGTGTCTGAAGCAGGGCTTGGAACTCAGGACGGTTGACTTCGATGCCCTTTTGCAAATTGCCAGGGGTTTCAAAAAATATAATGCTGTCTAGGCTCTTGATAGCCAACATCTGAAACAGAATATGGGTGACGGGGGTGGGGAGCGCCATCAACTGGGGATCTGTCACTGTCTGCGGACCAGCGGCGGCATCCTGCAACGTTGGGTAGGCATAGATAATGTTGCGCCGGATGTTGGGCTGCTGACGACTGCTGAGGGTCGTCATCACCCAACCCTGACCTAGGGTTTGGAGAACATAGTATTGCAAATGCTTCAGGCGTTCTGCGATCGCCTTTAGGGTAGGCGCGATCGCTTCCATCGCCTGCCCTGTCACCCCGTCGTTGGGGGCTTCCTCCAACAGCGTTTGAATTTGTTGATCCAGCGTATCCATTTCTCTCCTCCATCCACGGTCCAGCCGAGCCTGCGTCTAGCCGCTCCATCTCCAGGCCATCGCAATTCCCATCTATGCTACTCGTCCCCCAGACAGTTCGCACCGAGTGGGGCGAGTTTTACCTCCCACAGAAATCGGCCCCGACGGTGATCACAAAGCCCCAACCATTCACATCAGATAGGGCGAGTTTTACACCCCACCCCACTTCCTCAGACCCTGTGCTAAGGTCTTGGGGTTCTTATTGTCCTTGGGGCTCCTGCATCTGAGCATGGCAGCACTGTCGGAACAATTATTTCAAGAACTGCGGCAAGCGACAGCGGCCTCGGAGCGGGATTGTCGTGCTACGGCGGAGCGGCTGAGCCAAGAGGTGCAGCGCATTTGCAACGAGAGCCAGCGCATCCAGGACTCTGGGGATGTGGAGGGCTGGGCCATGACCCTGGGGCGGCACCGAGTTGCCCAGTGCGTCAAATATTATCGGCTGGGATCAAGTCAGGGACGGGTGGAACTGCACAGTACCCTAAGTGCGATTGTGTATCGCTATATCACCCCCAAATCTGGCACCGTCAGCTACCAAACTCGGCTGCAATTGATTGAGGATTTTCTCCAGGGGTTCTATGGAGAAACCTTCAAGGTTTTCCGACGAGAAAATGTTCTCTCCCCCGATTTTCAGCCCCGGACGCTGATGGAGTTGGCGGAGTACATGGCTTTTTCGGAACGCTATGGTAAGCGTCGCATTTCCCTACCTCGGGGTCGCAGCCAACAAATTGTGATTTTGCGCGCCCAGACCTTTTCTCAACAACAGCCGCCGGAAACCCTGGTGGACCTAGAGCAGGCGATGGAGTCGGGCAATGGAGAGGCCGACGATCTGCGGGAGTTGTTGCCCTACCAGCGGCTACGGGAATCCTTGGTGACGGACCCTGATGCCCTACCGGAGGAGGTGCTGCGGAACCGGGTGGTGGAAGCGTTGCTAGCCTACCTGAAGGAGCGCAACCAGGAAGACTGTGCCGATTACTTTACCCTGCGGCTGTTGGATTTGCCTACGGGGGAAATTGAGGCCATTCTGAGTCTGACCCCCCGCCAGCGGGATTATCTCCAGCAAAGGTTTAAGTACCATCTGATTCGCTTTGCCCTCTCCCACCATTGGGAGTTGGTCCATGAGTGGCTAGAGGCGGATCTCCATCGCAATCTGGGCCTCACCCCCCACCAGTGGGAACGCTTGCAGGAGACGCTTTCTGAGCGTCAGCGTAAGTTATTGGCCTTGAAGCAAGAGGGATTGGGGGAGTCGGAAATTTCGCAGCGGTTGGGGGGAACTGTGATCCAAGTACAAAAGCAGTGGTCTAAGCTTCTAGAGCAGGCTTGGGAAATTCGTAATCTTTAGAATTATCCGGAACGGGGATTGGCAGCTATGAACAGTGACGCAGATACCCTAAGGAGCTTCCTGATCGGACTCCTGGAATACTTTGGCCCGACAATCTCTTCACCATCAGGGGGTGTTGGCGGCGGCAACGATGTGCAAACAACGCAGTCCGGGCTGGCAGGGGTATCTTCTGATTCCCGCCTGGGGGCCGATGACGCTGGAGCATCGGCCTCTCCCAACACCCATGCTGTCTTAAACATGCCCCCGTTATCTGAGCTGGGAGAGATGCCCACCGTGCAAACCCATTTCCAATCGTTACTGAAACGTCGTCTGCAAACGGAGATCGAACTGCGTCCGCCGTTATTCCCTTGGGAAACCGAGTTACAAGAGTATCCCCTGGGAGCCTCTGCCTCCCTTACCTCCCCTTGGTTAGCCCAACTGCGATCGCTAAATCTTCCCACTGCCCTCCCGGAAGAGATCCTGGCGGCTCTCCTCCGTCGCTGCCAAACCCTAGCCCAAGAAGTCCTGCAACCGGGTATTCAACTGGTACGGGCCGTGGAGGAGCTGTTTCCAGAACAGCCCCAAGCGGTGAATCAAATTGCTGGACTGGTGTTGGCGGGAGCCAATCGGGATGTCCGCAGCCCCGATGTAGACGCCCTCAGGGCTGCCTTTCCGGAGGGCTACGCTGGAGCCAATCCTGAACAGCAGGTGACCCTGGCGATGCTGGCGGCTCGGGATATTTTTGATGCCTTGACCTTGTCCGTAACTCCACAAGCCCCTCGGGTCCAGCGCCGCTGGGAAACCACCCATGGTCCGGTTAATTTGACAGTGGTTTATGAAGCCAATTCTGAATCCCGGCTTCAGGTACAGGCAGAACTACCCGCTGTAGGGACTCTCAGCCTCAGCGGCGGGGAAGCTTCTATCCAACAGGGTGGGACAGGGACGCTGAGTCTTACGCTGATGGATCCTGAGCCCAATCAGTTCTATGCCCTAGAGGTGAGCTTGGAGGGGGCTGCGGATCCCGTTCTGACCTTTACCCTAGTGGTGCGCGATCGCGCGGTCTAGGGTTGAACCCTGTTGCCCCTCCAGTGGGGATAGCAATCCCTCTCCCAAGGGAGAGGGATTGCGCGGAAATGCGCGCCAATAGACCCCGAGTCTTGGCCGCGCTACATCTGGGCTTAAACTTTTCTAAACACTGAGGAATCAGGCGGGTACAATGGAGCGGTTGTATTCTGCTACACGCCTTGATTGAACGCTATACCCTGCCCGAAATGGGCGAAATCTGGAGTGACCTCTTCAAATACAAGACTTGGCTACAGGTAGAAATCGCTGTCTGTGAGGCCCAGGCAGACCTAGGTTATATTCCCCAGGTCGCGGTGGAGGAGATCAAGGCAAAGGCAGATTTCGACCCCCAGCGCATCCAAGATATTGAGGCGGAAGTCCGCCACGATGTGATCGCCTTTCTCACCAGCGTCAACGAATACGTGGGAGAAGCAGGGCGCTACATCCACCTAGGCATGACCAGCTCCGACATGCTAGACACGGCTCTGTCGCTGCAATTGGTGGCTAGCCTCCAGGTAATCATGACCCACGTAGAAAACCTGGTCCAGGCCATTCGCTACAAAGCCCAAGAGCACCGCAGTACGGTCATGATTGGCCGCTCCCATGGCATCCATGCTGAGCCCATGACCTTTGGCTTCAAACTGGCGGGGTGGCTGGCGGAGATGTTGCGCCACCGCGATCGCTTGACCACCCTCCAGGACCAGATCGCCGTGGGCAAGATTTCTGGGGCCGTAGGCACCTACGCCAACATCGACCCTAAGGTAGAAGCTCTGGCTTGCCAAAAGCTGGGCCTACGCCCCGACACCGCCTCTACCCAGATCATCTCCCGTGATATCCATGGGGAGTTTATGAATGCCCTGGCCCTGCTGGCGGCCTCCATTGAGCGCTTTGCCGTAGAAATTCGCAACCTCCAGCGCACCGATGTCTTGGAGGTAGAGGAGTATTTCTCTAAGGGACAGAAGGGATCTTCTGCTATGCCCCACAAGCGCAATCCCATCCGCTCGGAGCGGCTGACGGGTTGTGCCCGCATTCTCCGGGCTAATGCCATGGCCACCCTGGAAAATGTGGCTCTTTGGCACGAGCGAGATATTTCCCACAGTTCTGTGGAGCGGGTGGTGCTGCCGGATTCCTGTATTTTGATCCACTTCATGCTGGTGGAGACCACGGATTTGATCAAAAATCTGCTGGTCTATCCCGAAAACATGGCGCGGAATATGAACGTCTATGGCGGGGTGGTGTTTAGCCAGCGGCTGCTGCTGGCCCTAGTGGGCAAGGGCATGGTGCGGGAAGATGCCTATGCCATTGTCCAATCCCTCGCTCACACGGCCTGGAATACAGAGGGCGGAAATTTTCGGGCCTTGGTTACTGCCGATGATCGCGTCCAAGCCCAACTCTCGGGGGAGGAAATCGAGGCTTGTTTTGACCCGGCTCACCACCTGCGTCATCTGGATGAGGTGTATCAACGTCTGAGTATCTAGTATTGAAAGGCAGAAGGCAGAAGCCGGGTATCAACGTAAGCTGGGACAATATTGGTACCAAGGAATTTAGGCGTTAGGAGTCAGTACTCTCCTAACGCCTAAATTCCTCGCTTCTGACTTCTCCCCAGGAGGGTCGTACTGGATTGAGATGAATACCGCTATGTTACTCGTTGACGACCTGTAATCGGCCCCGCAACGTAGACCAGATCAGCCGATCGATGGCGGAGCGCTCTTCATCCTGAAGGTCTGGGGAACAGATAGCCTCTTGGAGCAGTTGGCGGTGGGCTGGGGTAATGCGGCGGGTATTGATAGTCTGGGCGTACAGCTCAGCGATGGATTGGGTCAAGTCCTGAGAAGGAATCATGGGGGCTTAATGGATTTTGAATTCTTGTCTTATGGAAATCCAGTGTGACTCAGAAGTCGCCTCTCTAGTGTGACGGCTTGACCGAGGACAGCGTGAGTGATCCCTCAACTTTTGGTGACGTGGAGATCGCTTGGTTGTGGGAGCAATCGCAGTAAGTCGTGATCTGGATCACAGTCCCGATCCCGGCTGGAGAGATCACCTAGATTGCAAACATCCCCTAGAGTGGGTGGGGAAAGATCGCGATCGCGTGATCGGTTGAATTGTGCTGCGTTCTGTATTGCCCTAGGGAGGTCACACCCCATGCTGGCCTATTTGCTTGCCATTGCGATCGCGGTGGGTAGTCTCACCTTCTATCTGATCGCCTTCTTTTTGCCGGAGGTCCATCGCCGCCAGGACTTTATCTGGAGCGGCGTGGGGTTGTTCTATGCTCTGGTGCTGTGGTTCTGTGCGGGGCGGATGACAGGGGCGGTGTTGCTAGGGCAGTTAGCCAGCGGAGCACTGCTGATCTGGCTGGGTTGGCAGACCCTGGCTCTGCGCTGGGCCTTGACGCCCCCCTCGGTACGGACCCCCATCACATGGCCCCAGGTACAGCAGCGCACGACCCAAGCGCTAGGTCAGGTGACAGGCTACTTTCAAGGCCATTCGGTGCGACAAGGAATCGCCGCCATGGGTGGGGATCTGAGGCTGGGTTTGACCCAACTGCGGCACCGCATTGCTGGCCCTCGGGGATTGGCGGCGGGGAATCGTCCGCCGATTTCCCCAGGGTCTCCAGCACAGGCCACCTCACCCACCCCCGCTGCTCATCCGGCTACCATCGCCCCTGCCACCGCCCCTGCCGCCGATACTGACCGTGTTCTGGCTAAATCTGGACAAAGGCGCGATGGTCTCCGACCGGCTAAAGGCCATCGTAGTTTCCCTGGTCTACACCAACTGGTGGTTCTGAAGGATTGGAGCCTGGAGATACTACAAGGGTTTCGCAAACCCAAGCCCCAACGGGCCATGATCGATATTCCCCCCCGGCCTCCTTCAATTCCGCGAGGGTCTTCGACCGGCGTCTCGCGATCGCAACCGGAGTCTGGGTCTAGTGAGGACAAAACTGCTCTCACGACACCTGGGGCTAACGCTGAGCCACAGCCAGCCCCTCCCAGCTCTAGCCCCCGTGCCGCCGCCCCGCCGCCGCCCCTGCCGGACGACGACGACTCCCCTGCTTCCTCCACCCCAATTGCCCCCGACCCCGATCCTCCTGAACCGGAGGAAGACTCTAATTGGCCTGGGTAGATTGTGTTCCCGCTCAGGAATTTGCACAAAAATAAGGTCTCATCCCTGAACAAGGGGCTTAAGCCCCTTGTTTGTCGTCAACCCGAGTGAGACCGTTATTCCTTGCCTGCCCTCTGGGCAGGCTCCGCCCTAGCGCCAGCCTTAGGGATCTGCGGGTTAATCGTGTACCCAGTGGCCAGGTTTTCTTTCGGGAGAAAACCCGATCAGCGGAGCGGGTACGTTATTTTCTGCGAGTCCCTTAGCGTAGCCATGCCAGAGGCTATTGCCGCAGGGCTATACGGCTCCGCTCAGGGCAAGTCCTATTCGCGGAGCGGCGAGCGGCTCGGGAGAAGCCACGGAGCCCCAACTCGTGCTAAATTAATGAACCGCGCGGGCGATTAGCACAGTGGTAGCGCACTTCCTTCACACGGAAGGGGTCACTGGTTCGAATCCAGTATCGCCCATAGAACTGAAACCCCTTAAACCCTGGGGTTGTTATAACGATCGCTGATATTCCTCTCAAACTCAACGATCGCCTTGCCATCAAGACCGCCATGAGGGCGTTCGTGGCTCAGCGCAATTGTTGGGCGCTATGCGCCAGGAGACCAGGGTACAATTTACTCCATGGTTAACTTACCCCCCGACCAATATCGTGTCCTATCGCTGTTCTCTGGAGGCATGGGTCTCGACCTAGGGCTGGAATATACAGGTCACTTCAGAACAGTGGCTTGTATCGAGAAGGAGCCAGCCTTCTGCGAGACTATCCGCCAGAACAGAGATGCAGGTCGGCTCCCGAAAGATCTGCGGATCTTGGAAGCGGATTTGTCACAGCTCGATCCGGCGGTTGCCCTAGATGGACTCGGGGTTGATCCAAGTTCGATTGACATCGTCGTGGGTGGGCCACCATGTCAATCGTTTAGTACGGCTGGGAGACGAGGGACAACACAGGATCCCCGAGGAACGCTCCTTTGGGACTTTCTTCGTTTCGTATCATATATTGGACCAAAGTTTTTCCTTATGGAAAACGTTCGGGGCCTTCTATCCGCTGCCTTGAAACATCGTCCAATAGCGGAGCGTCCTGAGAAAGGTGGCGCACCACTTACCGAAGAAGAAAAACCCGGCTCAGTTGTGCGCCTATTTGCCAAAGATCTTTCTAGTGTCAATGGTGGCTATCACCTAGATATTTTCGAGGTTAATGCTGTCAATTACGGTGCACCGCAGCTTCGTGAACGTGCTTTATTTATTGGCAACAAGTTCGGGAAGTTAGTTGAGTTTCCGGTGCCTACTCATGGACCAAACCACGAAGGAGCAACTCAGGGGAATCTGTTTGAATCTCCACGCATCTTGCCCTGGCGAACTTTAGGTGATGCACTGGAAGGTTTGAAGGATCCAAATCCGCAAATTATGGACTTCAGTCCACGGAAGAAAGGATTTCTTGAAATGGTGCCGGAGGGCTCCAACTGGCGAAGCTTACCGGAAGACATACAAAAGGAATCAATGGGTCGGGCGTGGCACGCCAAAGGGGGAAGGTCTGGTTGGTGGCGGAGATTGACATTCGACCTCCCTTGCCCGACGTTGGTGACGATGCCCAATCATGCGAGCACATCTCTCTGCCATCCTAAGGAGACACGTGCATTGTCAATTCGGGAATACGCTCGTATCCAAGAATTCCCGGACGATTGGCAGTTCAGCGGTACTTTGTCTCAACAATATGCTCAGGTTGGAAATGCTGTACCAACTAGGCTGGGCCGGATTGCTGGCGAGGTAATAGCGGAGGAACTCGACCAAATTCTTGAAGAAGGTGCCCATGTTGATGAGGTCGGATCATTCGAACCACGAATCATCTACTTACAGTCGCATGTGCGTACTCGCCAATGGTTTAAGGACGGCGAGACACTAGTCTGGGAAAAGGGTGACAGGAACGAGAGGGTGCGATACACCGAGCCGAAAACTCTGCGAAAGTTGAGGAGTATTTAGGAGATGGCCCGAGGTCATGCCGGCTTGCCTCAGACTCGAAAAAAAACACTGTCTCGTCAATACCTGCTAGGGCAGCTCCAGCAGATCGACAATAACCAGGCGCGCCGGACAAGGGTATTGCGACTAGAGAACTCGTTTCGAGACAAGATTGAGACACATATCTCCGCACTTCCCACTCAAGATGCAATCTTTCAGAAATTCAACACCAGTCCCTACGTTTTATTGATTCACGCGCGTCAGCGAGGTTATTCCAAAGTCAGTGAACTTGAGGCCGACATTCTTCCGGCAAAGCAATTCTCCTCAATGGAGACTTCTGCAGGGCGGATGGTTGAAGAGGTAGTTCTTCCTGAATACGGCTGGGAGTGTGTCGCAAGTGAAATGCACACATCCAATTCGGCCTTGGACGGGAAGCGACTTGACCCTGACGTTTATCATCTCGCAACGCTAAAGAGCGGACCTCGGTGCCTCAACGACGAAATGAGCGAGAATTTTGCAGATGCCATCATCGGTAATTATTCTTCTTGGTCAAATGAATCAGGGTGTAATCGCATCGACTTTACATATGGAGTGCTGTATGGAACAGAGAAACTCTCCAATAAAAAGGACTGGCATATCCTGCGAAACATAAAGCAAAAGTGCGGTAGGGCACTGACTATTTCCGTAAGCCTTCAGGGGTTCACCTTAACGGGTGACAAGGGCACTCAACGTCATACGGTACAGGGTTTTGAGATAATGGAGGGGACAAAAAAAAGGGAGCCTCAGTACAGCTCCCCCAACCAAATATGTTCCCTACATTCTACCAAACTACCCTTCTCACCCATCTCAATGAAAAACAGTACTTGACCTTCCAGTTACTGTTGTTATTGCTACAAGCGCATCGCCAAGTCAAACTCTCCGTCTTAGCCAGCGTCTTTCCTCAGCCCATTCAGTATCAAAGTCGCAAACGGAACTTACAACGCTTTTTAGCCTTACCCAAACTCACGCTCAAGGTGCTGTGGTTTCCACTGCTCAAATATTGGATCCGCCAAGTGGAAACGGGACGGGGCTTGAACCGTGACCAACGCCGTCGTCTGAGAACGCTCAAACACCATAAACACGGCTATTGGATTCTGGCAATGGACCGCACGGAATGGAAAGGGCGAAATATATTCATGGTCAGCGTGGTGTGGGGGACTCATGCTTTACCCGTCTATTGGGAGCGTTTAGGGCGGGCGGGTACGAGTGACCTGAAAACGCAACGGCGACTGCTGAAAGCGGCCCTGTCCTTGTTTAAGTCCTACCCGGTTCTACTGCTGGGTGACCGGGAGTTCCATAGCCCTAAACTGGCGGAATGGTTGGATCAGCGCGGGGTGTCCTTTGCACTCCGACAGAAAAAGGACTTCCATTTCAAGACCGATACCGATACCGACTATCAAGTCCTCAAAAACGTTGGCTTCAAACCGGGCCAGTCTCGATTTTATGAGGGAGTTTTGTGCAACAAGGGCGATGGTATGGGCCCGTTTAATTTAGCGGTGTATTGGAAGCGCTCCTATCGCCAGAAGGGGCCGAAGGAGCCGTGGTATATCCTGACTAATCTGCCCACCTTGAAGCAAGCCTTAGCAGTCTATCGGTGTCGCTGGGGCATTGAACAGCTCTTCAAAGATTTTAAGACTGGGGGCTATAACTTGGAGGATACCAAGGTCAATGACACCCGGTTCTTAGCCTTAGTTTTACTGATCGCTCTGGCTTACAGTTTGGCTACTCTCCACGGCCAGTGGATGCAGGAGGCCAAGCTAGCTCAGTATGCCGGACGTCTCCAAGAGCACCAAGATAAGGCTCCACGGCACAGTGACTTTAGCTTCAGTCTCTATGGGCAACGATGGCTCTATGCCATGGACTTATGGGCCGATTGGGCGCTCAAGCTGGTGGCCCTTAAACCCCATAAACACCGCTATTTTCAGCGAGGTTTTCACGCTCTATCCCTTATCCAGCAAGCTCTCTAGGGGGGTTGTCACCCTGTAAGGGGGTTCACGAAGAATTAAGGGTTCCAGGGTCTCGATAGGGGTTAAGGTAGGCTCATGAGTGAAGGCAACGAGCCCACCATAGACATCGGCGGCATCTCCATTTCTGTGTCAGATTGGGATGCCACCCCGGCTAGCGTAAAAAAAGCTCTGGTGTGCGCTCTCATTGAGACCATCAGTCGCTTAGAAGAGCGGGTGAGCCACCTCGAAGAGCAACTCAACCAGAATTCGCAAAACTCATCGTTGCCGCCTTCAAAGGATGGATTCGGCCCCCCTAAGCCAGACCCGGAGGGCAAAGGCAAAGGGAAGCGGAAGCGCGGAGGCCAACCGGGACACAAAGGATATTCCCGCAAGCTGTATCCCCTAGAAGCCTGCAAACAGGTGTTCGAGCATCGCCCCAAGACCTGTGGGCATTGTGGAGAGCCGCTATCAGGAAACGACCCAGCGCCCTATCGGCACCAGATTGTCGAACTACCGCCAATTGAGCCCATCGTCATCGAGCATCGCCTGCACGCCTTAGATTGTGAGCACTGCGGTAAAACCACCCGTAGCAAATTACCAGCAGAGGTGCATCAAGGCGGTTATGGTGAGCGGTTGAGTGCAGTAGTGGCCTTACTGAGTGGCGCTTATCGCCAAAGCCATCAGCAGGTGAAGACCTGTCTAGCAGCGCTGTTTGAGATCGAGATTTCTGGCGGCAGCATCAACCGGCTACGCCGAGAAGCCAGTGCGGCACTGGGGCAGCCAGTAGCTGAGGCGCAAGGCTACGTGCAGGGGGAAGCGGTGATTCACAGTGATGAGACTAGCTTTCGCCAGGGGAACAGCGATGGCCAGAATCAGGCCCAGCGACAGGGTTGGCTGTGGGTGCTGGTGACGCCGATGGTGAGTGTGTTCAGCATTCTGTTGAGCCGGTCTCAAGCCGCCGCCCAAGCACTGATTGGCCCAGCCTATGACGGCATTGTGGTCTCAGACCGCTACAGCGGCTATGGGTGGATTGATATTAGCCAACGCCAGGTTTGTTGGGCTCATCTCAAACGAGACTTTACTCGGATTGCCGAGCGTCAGGGGGTCTGCCAAGAGATTGGAAAAGGCTTACTGGCTCAACAAAAAGCGTTGTTTGAGTTGTGGTACCAAGTGCGGGATGGCACCCTTTCCCGGACTGGCTTTGCTGAGTTAGTCCAGCCGATTCGGGCTGCTGTAAAAGCGGTGCTTGAGGAGGGAGCGAACTATGACATTGGCCCAAAGGAGAAGACGCCTTTGGCCAAGACGGTACGCACTTGCCGACAACTGCTGTTGGTGGAACCGGCTCTGTGGACGTTTGTCACGGTGCTGGGGGTGGAGCCCACCAATAATACGGCTGAGCGTTCTTTGCGAGCTGGGGTGATTTGGAAGCGCATCAGCTTTGGGGCGGAGTCTCAGGCCGGCAGTGAGTTTGTCGCCCGGATGCTGACGACGGTTTCTTCTCTGACGATGCAGCAGCGAGATGTGCTGGACTTTCTCACTCAAGCCTATTGGTCGGCTCGCTTTGGCCAACCGCCTCCTTCATTGCTGCCTTTGGCCACTCATCAGCCTCAAACCCTAATCACGCCGTGACCCCCTGAAGGCTTACCTATTTCCCCCGAAGGTCAGTGGTCCTGCCAGTTTGTTCAAAACGGTGTCACTGTCGATGTGGCGGTTCGAATTGGTCTAGATTGGTGGCGACATCTGGGAGGTGAGCTATGCTTCATTGAGGTGCTCACCGCACTCATTAGAGCGTGCGTGAACGTGGGTACAGCAGATTCCAACACTTATAATTACACTATCAGCGACTTGAGCAACATAGTTACAACATACCGTGTTCGCGAGGATTACAATGTCTCGTTACTACAGCGAAGCCAGCTCCCATGGCTTTTCTTAATGGCCCGACACTTCTGTGACGAACTCGTTGATTGAGGGGCAAACCCAACAAACGCATGCACTCAACGGGAGTACAACGCAGTGTTAGGGATCTACGGGTACCCCCGTTAAGGTGAGCGTTTGTACCAATAGATCGGCGTGATGGCCAACGAGAAGACAAGGTTTACGAGCCTTGGTTCACTTTGCTTCTGTGAAAGAAATTCCGCGAAGCCGAGGTTGCAATTCCCGATTTTGAGGGCTGATCGCTGAAACGCCCGTATATCAAGGAGTAGTTCATTTGTTCACCTTAACAGGGTTAGGATCTACGGGTTAATAGTGTATCCAGTGTCCAGGTTTCCTCCCTTCGGGGCAGGGGGCCGAATGACGAGCCAGCCAAACAATTCACTGACTGTCAAGTGAAAATCAGCGGCGAAAGCAGGGGTGGGTAACAAGGCGGTGGGCTGATCAAAAATCTTGACCTGATCGGGAGGCGAATAAACCAATACCGTTTGTTCATCTGGGTCTATCAGCCAACCGATCTGGGTGCCCTGGTGCAGGCAATGCAGGATGTTTTTGGTGACTCGGGTTTGGCTCTGGTCAGGGGACAAAATCTCAATCACCCAGTCGGGATGGGTGTCAATGGCATTGGCAATCTCGCCATTGGCATCGCAGGGGATGCGCGGCCAGGTCAAGACTGTCACATCAGGAACAATGGAGCGTCCACCAACGGTACAGCGCAATTTTACAAAGGCCCAAGCGATTTGTTCCGGTTGGAGTACCCCATTCAGCACAGCAGAAAGTCGCGTTTGCAGCAAGCTGTGTTTTCCCTTGGGCATGGGCTCTTGAATAATCTGGCCGTCGATATATTCGGCTGCCTTCTACCTTTCGTCCGTACTTCGGCTAAGATGACAGCCAAAGCATTTGTAACACTTTTCCCTATCAATGCGAAGGATCGCTGACATTCCCCTCAAGCTCAACGATCGCCTTGCCATCAAGGCCGCCACCGATTTGCTCCTCGACACATTTCCTGTGGAGCAGGTGATGCTGTATGGCTCCAAAGCCTCAGGTCAAGACACCCCAGAATCCGACATCGACCTATTAGTACTCACCGCCTATCCTCTCCCATGGCAAGAGCGGAACGCCATCACCGATGCCCTGTTTGATCTAGAGCTGACCTATGACGTGGTTTTAAGTACCTTAGTCGTTGCCCACAACGACTGGATGAACAGCCAGTACAGCATTCTGCCCATCCATCGTGAGATTGACCAACATGGGGTTGTCTTGGTATGACACCAGACAACCCCGCCAGTGAAGTCATTCATGCCCTTCTTCAGAAGGCAGATCAGGCGCTCCATTCAGCCCGGTCAGAGCTGCAAGCTACTGCCCCTAGGAACCCGTCCCCTGGGGGGATTCCCTGGGTACAGTAGGGAGAAGCCACGACATGAGTTGGTGAAAACCTTGCCGGAGGAGCAAGCTAATCTGGTACTGATGTTTACGCAGTTTGTCCGCCAGCAAGCGTCACAGTTGCAAGATGAACTAACCTTAATGGCACCAGTGGATTTATTGGCCCAGTTAACGCTGGTTAATAACTTATCGGGCAATTGGGCTGATTTGCCTGAGGTGGAAGCATAAGAGGTGGTTGAGCATTGGCAAGTGAATTGCGGTTTGAAGTAGAGACACCTCTAGGCTTTTCGGTGCGAGTGAGTCCATCCTACTGGCAGTTTATTGTGACGGTTAAGCACCCCACGATGGCAGGTATGGAAACCGAAGTACAAGCCACCTTGCGGCAACCAGAGGAGATTCGCCGTAGTCGCAGCGATGCGAATGTGTATCTCTTTTATCGGGAGCAGTTTATTCAACGGTGGTTCTGCGCGGTAGCGCGACGACTCAATGGGGAGGGGTTTTTGATTACGACTTACCCAACTGATGCGATTAAGGCAGGAGAGATAATATGGCGGCGGTGAAGATTTATCACGACAAGGTGGGCAATACCCTGACGGTCTGGTTTGGTGAACCTAGTGAGGAAATTATCTGCGAGGAAACGGTGGATGAGGTGATTTTGATGAAGAATCGGACAGGTAAGGTAATTGGCTTTGAAAAGCTGAATTACAGTATTGCTGATGCTGAAAATGTACAGTTTTCGTTTGAGAGTGTGACTGCATGAAATGAAGGAATGTAGGAATGTGAACGGTTACGTTGATGGAGAGATCCTGTTTTCAAATAAAATAGGTTGGGAGTAGAATTCTGTCCAGATTTTTGGGTTTCCTTCGTCAACTCAACCTACAAAAGATTTGAGATTGCTCTGGGTTCACCAGGCCAAAGATGGGGGCTTTAGGGGAACCTTGTCACGCCAATAGGCTTTGCACAAACGCCCGTCCACCTTCGTCGATATTGCCGGAAATATCGAAAGTCAAACTGCGGACACGGATTTTATTGGGACGGGTATCGAGCGGTTGAGTCAACGCCTGGGGGTAGACCAGTACTGCTTCTGTGGTGCCCTGTGTCTCTGCATAGGCGATCGCCTGTTGAATATCGCTAGTGGAAGGAGTTTTCGTGGCTTTGTACTTGGTGTCAAGGACATAGCGAACGGCACCAGCGGCGATATCTATCAACACCAAGTCAATGTCGAAGTAGATGGCATGTTCGTGGGATAGATGAACCCTTTCTTGGACTTTGAGTTGCAGACCGTGGAGTTCTAAAACTTCGCTGTGATGGGCCTGGAGCCAAGCCGCCACACAGCTTTCAAAAAGCTGGTTCATGTTGACCAGGAAAGGTAACATGCCCTGATTACCCTGCTGAAGGCTGGGACCCGTTTGGTCGAGAAAAAAGTGACAGAGGGCATGAAGGGTCTGATAGTCCTGATTTAGGCGATGGTAGGTGCGCCCCTGGCAGATACGGGGATGGCAGGGAATCAGACTGATGGTGCCCTGCAAGCCTCGATAGGTGCGGCGGACGATGGTTGAGACTTCTTCCCGAATGATGCCGTGGTGGGTGATTTGGCGCAGGGTCCATAGCAGGATTTGGTTATCTTCGATGTCCGCAGTTTGCTCCTGGTAGTGACATTTGGGTTTGATGTCCCAGGGGCGGCGGATTTGGTGGGGGATGTCGAGGCGACCGCGTAGGCAGGTGAGACGCTCGGTTTTGTGAATATAGGTGCGGTATAGGCCCTGGCGGGTGCGGTCGAGAATTCGGCCAGCTAAGACGCTGGCTAGGCGCTCGTAAAAGTCTTCGAGGTTATGACACTGACTTTGGCCTTCTAGGAAGCGAAAGCTTTTGAGGTTATAGGCATATTCCAGCATGGCAAAGAGATTGCCCAGAGGCACTTTAGGCTGCAACCTGAGGCTCACGTCTGGGGAAAGGGGAATATGCCCCACATATCCCTGGGAGGTTAGTTCCCACTTGTGATCTGTAGGGGGTGCTGGAAACTCAACGTTGATGCCTTTGCTACCGTAGGTTTGCCAGAGTTGTTGGCCTAACTCGTGGGAGAGTTCACTGTGCGGAATGCGGGTCGCTTGATACTCCGTCAGTTCAATTGTGCGGGGCGTCATTACAAAACCTGATTCTGAATTCTGGCCCAACGGAAGTTATCAACCTGGCCAATGCGATCGAAAAAATATTCTTCCAGGTAGGGCTCAATTTCCATTTGCCAGATCGCCTTCAGGTCCACCTCCAGGGCTTTTCGCAGGAAGAAGGAGGTGCCCAGTTGATACTGGCGATCACCAATGGCTCCATTGACTTGTTCAAGCACCTGCACCAAACCCTCTACAGCAAAGCCAGTCCCTTCGTGATATTTCCGAAGGATATTCATGTCGGGGTAGAGGGGCAAGAAGGCGAAGCGGCGGCGCAGCGCATGATCGACCAGGGCAATGGAACGATCGGCGGTGTTCATAGTGCTAATGATGCGGACGTTGCCTGGAATGCTGAAGGTTTGACCACTGGTGGCGAGTTCCACCGCGTGATCGCGATACTCCAGTAAATACATCAACTCACCAAATACCTGGGCCAGGTTGGCGCGGTTGATTTCATCAATGATGAGAACACAGGTGTCTTGTCGGTTCCGGGCTTGCTCACAGAATTTGAGGAACCGCCCTGGAACAATAGGATAGTCTAGACCGCCATGTTTACTCTGCTGGGGGCGAATGCCCTGGATGAAGTCTTCGTAGGTGTAGGCCGGATGGAACTGAACTAGGGACGAGAAGCCATCCCCATCACTCAGTAGATGGCGGGTCAGGTGTTCAGCTAGAAAGGTTTTGCCCGTACCTGGGGGACCATACAAAATAGCTTGACCTTTGCGTTTAATGGCATCAGCCCAGGTTTGCAAGTGTTTTTCGTTGAGGAAAGTATCGGCAGCACACTGAGCTAAGGTGAAAGTCTCATTAGTATTTTCAGCGGGAGAAACAGGGTCTAGATACTCCTGAAGTGACGGCATAGGATCATCAAGAGTTGCTAGCAACACCAACGGAAAAAGCTGTGAGAAAACCCTACAAATTTCATCTTGAAGGGCACCTCTAGAATGACTAAGCACATTTGCCTTAGAGAGGGTGGTAAAGACATGGACCCCTGAAGAATCCATGTTTTTGAGCCATTCCCTGAAGGAAAGTTTGTCAGGATCATAGGCTATTCCATCACTATCAAATGAGATTTTTCCACGATCTCCAAAACGCAGATAAGGTTGATTAAGCGAGGGCTCTAGGATTTCAAGTAGATCTTCATGGTACTTGTGGCAATTTGTCAGGAAGCGTTCTCTTTGTTGGCTACTGTATTGACCAATATCAAAGCCAAAAGTGAGGCGATCATATCCCACTATCAAAATGAGCTGCGCACCCTCGGTCCGTGTGCTCCCCTTGGGATAAAAGGCTCCCCAGTAATGTTCATAAGCACCACCTTGACCAAAATCATTTTTCAGAATGCGGCCAAAAATGCGATGGCGAGTTTCCATTGCCTCTCTAATGGAAATAGGTAGCTGAGATGCCACATCTAGAAAAAGGCGCTGAAAGGGGGATTCTAGATGAGTTTTAAAGTCTTGCTTATGATCGTCGTAGGCCGTCTTTTGGGGGGTATCGTGAAGCTTTGAGAGCAGATCGAATGTGGTGGGGCTGAAGGGGCAGCTCGGATCAAACTTCTCTCCTGAGGGATGCAGATTCACAATACTCCTAAATTCATCACTATTTAGAGGAATAAGTGTTTTAACCCAACTCGGTTTATAAACAGATCGTTGAACTGTGTCATCCCATTCCACAGGCAGACGATGTTTATGCCTCTCTGCGTCTGACTGATAGTAATATTTTCCTGTGACAGTGCCAATGCCAACTACTTCGCGGGTGCCACGATTAGCAACTATGCGAGCCCCCATTTTGATTTGTGAAAACTTCCAAACTTGATTGACACCAGCTTTGCTCCAATCTGTATGGGTAGTCATTACTTCATCTCGCCTAGCCTCGAACTCCGAGTCATCTAGCCCTGATATATCACCTAAACTATCCCATCCAATTGAAATAAAGCCTTGCTCTCGGCACTCTTCCCATTGCCAAGCGTTATCACCAGGGGCGATCTTCCAGTACTGGGTAGAAGTCTCCATAAAGCCAAACTTCCTTATGGACACCAACCAATGACAGAACATGTCAAATTTATCTGTGTCTAATAACGATGAGTCCCAAATTTCTCTCGTTGTTGGAGTAAGCTTTTGAATCAATTTTTTGCCGGCATGATTGATGGATGAATATTCCTTAATTCCTGTGGATAGCCTTGTTTTGGAAAGGAAATAATTGATGGTTTTTTGAGATTCCTCGTTGATTAATAGAAATGTGCTTGAACTTAGAGAATTTAAAATAGGCGTTAATGCCTCTGATTGAAAATTATTGACATAGGAAATATTGCTAAAGTTATTGCATATTTCTGTAAGCTTCTTGTGATCTGGGTATTCAAGGCAAGATTCAATAAAATGAAAGATGGCATGAGAAATTGCTTTCCAGTCACGCTGAACCCGATCGACTCTATGCCAATCTTTGATATCACCCTGAATTACAGGGGCTCGGTGTATCCAGTAACCACCCTCTCGATGAGCAGGTGTATCAGAGTAGGGCAATAGCGTTCGCAAAATCTGATGAGTTAGCTCATCAGTCATCCCTGTATGACTGGCAATGTCATTCTGTTTTAAGGCTGTGTGAACAGCTTGAAAATTCGCTATTCCCTGTTGCCGATCGCGCTCATAAAAACCCGCATACTCTTGCCCTTGAGACGTATCAACAAACGTTTCTTTAAACTCCCGAAATAGCTTTTTGAATTCAGAAATTCGCTGTACTTGCATGAGCCTTGACCTTGCGGTTGGTGAGTAAGATTCGTTTGAGTGGTGTTGATAATAGGGGCGACGTTTATTGGCTGGTCGTGTTGGTTACCCCTCAATCAGTCGGTGTGAGTTCAGGCGAAGGGGTGGGGCTACGTGCCTGGGTGCTGAAGGGGGATTCCCCCGCCTGGGGCCGTCGCCGCAGGTAGCGGCCATCGGGTTGCAAGAGCCAAGCATTTTGATTGTCCGCTAGCCCATCCTCTAGGAGTTGCTGCACCAGGGCTAATTGTTCAGGGGCCAAGATGGGAGCCAGCACCTCAATGCGCTGGTCCAGCCCTCGGGGGGTCCAGTCGGCACTGCCAATGTAGACGAGGGGCTGATGGCCATTTTGGCAGTACAGAATGCGGCTGTGTTCTACATAGCGGCCCAAAATACTGACGACGCGAATGCGATCGCTAATTCCCGCAACCCCTGGACGCAGACAGCAGACCCCCCGCACGATCAGGTCAATCTCGACCCCCGCCTGAGAAGCGTGGTAGAGGGCGGTGATGATAGCCGGATCTGCCAGCACATTCATTTTGGCGATCAGGCGTCCGCTGCCCCCCGCCCGGACCTGATCCACTTCTGCTTGGATTAAGGCCATAAGTTGCGATCGCAGTGCCACTGGAGCCACCAAAAGATGTTGATAGGTCTGGTGGCGAGAATAGCCCGTGAGAAAATTGAACAGATGGCTTAAATCCTGACCCAGATCTGGCTGACTGGTGAGCAACCCCAAATCGACATAGGGCTGGGGTCGATGGGGTAGATAGTCCCCCGTGCCAATGTAGGCATAGCGCCGTAGGGTAGACCGTTCTCGCCGCACCACCAGCACCAAATTGGTGTGGGTTTTAAGACCCACCACACCGTAGACCACATGGGCTCCAGCCTTTTCTAGCCGTCTGGCCCAGTGGATATTGGTCTCCTCCTCTAGGGGAGCCGTCAACTCCACCAGTACCACCACCTGTTTCCCTTCCTTCGCCGCCTCCAGAAGAGACCGCACCACCGACCCATCCCCAGCAGTGCGGTAGAGCGTCATCTTGATCGCCAAAACCTGGGGATCCGTTGCCGCATCCGCCACAAACTGCTCCACCGTCGCCGCGAAAGAATGGTAGGGCAGATGCACCAAAATATCCCGCTGCTGTAAGACCTGAAAGATCGGCGACGACGGCGGCGGAAATCCTAACCTTGAGGATTTCGGGGAAATTGCCGCCAAGCCAGGGGGCAGCACCGGGGGGCAATCTGGACGCGGCGGCGACCACAGTTCCGCCACTTCCATGAGGTCGCCATAGGCCAGCCAGCCCGGAGGGACGTACAGATCCATCGGCTCCAACCCCAGGGTTGCCAGCAGGTTCGAGGCCACCAGCGGGGGCAGCGATCCCCCCACCTCCAGCCGCACCGGATTCCCCTGCTGCTGGCGCTGTTGCAGATTTTCCGCCACCCAATCCATCAGGTTTTCGGTGTCAGAGCCATCGTCTAGGTCTAGATTGGCGCTGCGGGTGACCCGCAGCGGCACCGCCCACCGCACCGTTGCCCTAGGGAACAGGCTGGGCAAATGGGCCGCGATCGCTTGTTCCAGAGGCACCGCTACCCAGGGGTGAACACGGGGCTCCACCGCCACAAACCGAGCCAGACTGCGGGGCACCTTCACCCAAGCCACCGCCTCCCCATCCGAAGTTTGGAGCCCCACCGCCAGGGTGAGACTCAGGTTGGAAAATTCCGGCCAGCCCTGTCCCGGCGGCACCACCAAAGCCCCCAGCAAAGGTGAAATTTCCTCCTCAAACCGCTGCTGAAGCTGCCCCCGCTGCTGGGGATTAAGGGCGATATAGTCTTGCAGCACAATCCCCTGAGTCGCCAAAGCGGGCTGGAGACTGCTGGCAAAGTGGGCCTGTTGCCGCTGGAGCAAGGGCAGCAGACTAGCCCGTAGCCGCTGGAGTTGCTCCCTGGGGGGAATGCCATCGGGGCTGGGCTCTGTCAGGCCGAGGGCGATCGCCTGCTTTAGCGCCGCTCCCCGCACCATGAAATAGTCATCGATATAAAGGCTGACCTGAGCCAGTTGCGCCAAACGTTCCAAGGGCGATCTCTGGAAATCGGCAGCTTCGTAGAGGAGTCGCCGATAGAGGGCAATCCAACTCAACTCCCGATTCAGATATCCCTGCCCTGATGCCAAGATTGCGCTGGTGATAGCCATGACTAGGGGAACACCCTCAGAACACCTCGTCTTCAATGCCGACCCACCATTCTCCCAACCCCATTAGGGTTTGATGTAGCTCCGCCAGATCGGCCATGTAGGTTTCCTCGTTCATGGTCTGTCGCTGCTCTTGCAGCAGCGACAGGCGCAGTAGCACCAAGAGCCAGGGTTTAGCGATGCCGTCAGTGGCTTCGATGTACCGGGCTAGCTCATCACTATTCATAGTATTTCTGGAATCACGGTATCGCTCTTTTTCAGAATCGCTCTTTTTCAAAATAGAACACCCGCCCTGAAGATCAAGGCGGGTGTTCTATTTTTCTGAGCGGCCATCAGGGCTTTGCGGTACCTATGTTGGGGCGCACAGCCCTGTGCCTCTAAGGGATTACGGTTTACTCAGGTGAGCTGTTCTTCAGCAGAAATCGTCTAGGAACTCTGCTTAAAGGCGTTCAACCATTCCCGCACCTGCTCAGCCGCAATATCTCGACTCCCAAGGCCAAAGGCAATCGCTAGGGCAACTGCGATCGCACCCAGCAACAACCCAAAGGCCAGGTTGACGATATCCGTCGCCACCCCCATCTGCTGGAGACCCATCGCCCCCACCAGAATAATGATGGCCACCCGCGCCGCTTGGGCCAAGAAGTTGGCCTGACTATTGCCCATGCTGCGGATTAGTCGGAAAGCTAGATTCGCAAAGTAGAGCCCCACCGCAAACACCAGCAGCCCGCTCAGCACCTGCGCTGATACCCGGAGAATAGCCTGCACAACAGCAGTTAAGTTGTCGAATTGCAGAATCTCCGTCGCCGTGATTGCCCCAAACAGGACGATACCCACCAGCGCCACCAGTCCGGCGATCTCAGAGGGGGTTTTCGTCGCCGTTTCAATCCGCACCTCGGGCTGCCCCTCGGCATTGAGAACGGGCTGGACCTCAGCGGTCGCAGGCACCGTCAGTTCCGGCAGACCAAGGATGCCGAAAATATTGTCAAAGCCAACACTGCGGAGAACACTGGTCAACAACTCCGACACAAAGCGGCCAATGACGTAAAACACCACCAGCACTAGGCCCGCCATTAGAACCTGGGGCACCGCCGCCAAGATCCGCTCCAGCATCAGCACCGCTGGGCCAGAAATGGCGTCAATATTCAGCTCATTCAGCGCCGCCACCGCCGAAGGGATCAAAATCAGCACGTACACAACACTACCGACCAGCCCCGACAGGGTCACCCCATCCCCCACCTCCGTGGTTGACAGCCCCACCTTGGCCCCGATCCGATCCGTCTGGGTGGCCTTGAGCAGATTGGTGACGATGCCCCGCACAATGCGGGCCACCAGCCAACCCACCGCCAAGATAATAGCAGCGGTCAGAATACGGGGAATGGCCTGGAGAAACTGGTTGATCAGCGCCTCCACAGGGGCCAGGAGCCCTGGTAAATCCAAGGCGCTGAGTACCAATGGCACAAACAGCAAAAAGATAAACCAGTAGAGAATGTTGCCGATGGTCTCATTGACCACAAACGGCCCTGCCACTGCTCCGGTTTGCTGACCGATAGGCTGTCCAGTCGTCGGTCCGGTCTGATAACCGAGAGGCTGTTCAGTCGTTGGTCCGGTCTGATAACCGATAGGCTGTTCAGTCGTCGGTCCGGTCTGCTGACCGATGGGCTGTCCAGTCTGCTCCGCTAGACGGTCGTCTAGATTAAAGCGGGCTAAACCCTGAACCACCAGTAGTTTGACCACCGTGGCCGTGGCCCAAGCGATCGCCAACAGCACTGCCGCCCCACCAATCCGAGGCAGATATTGGAAAATCTGCTGTAAAAAGTCGTTGAGGGGTTGGGACACCACCTCTAGGTTCAAAGCATTGAGGAAGGCCACCAGGGTGAAGATCAAAATCACCCAATAGACGATGGTGGCAATCCATTGCTCCGTCGGGAGATTCAGGTTATCCTGCTGTCCCGTAACCCAACTGGCAATGCGATTATCGATGTGGGTGCGCTTCAGCAGGTTTTTAACCCCAAAGGCAACCACTGTGGCGATGATCCAGCCGCCCAACAGCAGAATGATGGCCCAGATTAAGCTGGGCAAAAAGGTGCCCAGTTGACCACTCAATTCATCCGTGAATCGCCCCATGGGAGCCATATTCACTTGGGCAAACGACGGCAATATATCAAGGGAGATCGGGATTCTCCCCGCAAGAAGCGGATGTGTAACACTCACCATGATTAGCAACTAAGGTTGATTTTTAAGGATTTCCGGCGGATCAAACGGGCTAGCATCTCCAGCAAGGCTGGGCTCAGCCAAATTCATCCAGGCATATCCTTACGTAGAAATACGATTAATACAACCTTTCTGCATCCCTATTTGGGCAGGTATTGGCTGAATCAGGTTAACTCTTGTGAATCCTTGGACTTTCTGGCCGTGATCCCCTGACTTTCTCTCTCGATTGTGATCAATCACCAGCGTTTTCGGTGCGGCCCAGTAGTGAGTCCGTCCCCAAGTCCCTTTCCAAGGCTGTGGCAAAATGAATGGGTTCAATAGACCGACGGGGCGGAGATGGCTGGGCCATGGCGAAGTTTGTATTTGTGACCGGGGGCGTGGTGTCCAGTATTGGCAAGGGCATTGTGGCGGCTAGCCTGGGTCGCCTGCTCAAGTCTCGGGACTATTCCGTGTCGATTCTGAAGTTAGACCCCTACATCAACGTAGATCCAGGCACCATGAGCCCCTTTCAGCATGGGGAGGTCTTCGTCACCGAGGATGGGGCGGAAACGGATTTGGACCTAGGTCACTATGAGCGCTTCACCGACACCTCCATGTCTCGGTTGAATAGTGTCACCACAGGCTCGATTTACCAGGCGGTGATTAATAAAGAGCGACGGGGAGACTACGAGGGGGGAACGGTGCAGGTGATCCCCCACATTACCAACGAGATTAAGGAACGCATCCATCGGGTGGCCCGCAACACAAATCCCGACGTGGTGATTACGGAAATTGGGGGCACGGTGGGGGATATTGAGTCCCTACCCTTTTTGGAGGCGATTCGCCAGTTTCGCAAGGATGTGGGGCGGCGGGATGTCATCTATATGCACGTTACTTTGGTGCCCCGCATCGCTGCTGCCGGGGAGGTGAAAACCAAACCCACCCAGCACTCGGTTAAGGAACTGCGGTCCATTGGCATCCAGCCGGATATTCTCGTGTGTCGCTCGGAGGAGTCCATCCCCTTCCATATTAAGGAGAAGATTTCTGAGTTCTGTGATGTGCCTGTGGAGCGAGTAATCACGACTCAGGATGCCAGCAGCATCTATGAGGTGCCCCTGATCGTGGAGCAGGAAGGCTTGGCCCACCAGGTGTTGGATATTTTTGCCATGGAGCAGCGTCAGCCGGACCTGACCCAGTGGCAGGCCATTGTCAATGGGCTCCAGGTGACGGAGCGGACGGTGGAGATTGCCATTGTGGGCAAGTACGTCAGTTTGAATGATGCCTACAAATCAGTGGCGGAGGCGTTGCAGCACGCCGCGATCGCAACCAAGGCCAGTCTCAAGCTGCGGTGGATCAATTCCGAAGATCTAGAAGCCCAGAACCCCGAAATCTTTCTAGGGGGAGTCCAGGGCGTCGTGGTGCCGGGGGGCTTTGGCATCCGAGGCATCAATGGCAAGGTGCAGGCGATCCAATACGTGCGAGAAAAGGGGATTCCCTTCCTAGGGCTGTGTTTGGGGATGCAATGCTCGGTAGTGGAATGGGCGCGAAATGTGGTCCACCTAGAGGCTCCCAATAGCTCCGAGTTTGACCCCGACACCCCCAACCCCGTCATCAGTCTGCTGCCGGAACAGGAAGATGTGGTGGACTTGGGGGGGACGATGCGCCTGGGGCTCTATCCCTGCCGATTGAAGGAGGCTACCCTGGCCCGCCGCCTCTATGGTCAGGAGGTGATCTACGAGCGCCATCGCCATCGCTACGAGTTCAACAACGCCTACCGCACCCTATTTCTAGAGTCGGGTTACCGGGTGAGCGGCACCTCCCCCGACGGTCGTTTAGTGGAGATGATCGAACTGCCGGATCATCCCTTCTTTATTGCCACCCAGTTCCATCCTGAATTCCAGTCCCGCCCCAGTTCGCCCCATCCCCTCTTTATCGGGTTTATGGCAGCGGCGGGCGAAACCCTAGAGCCATTGTCCGCGAGGGTCAAAGACCAGTCTCTAGGGGCCATCCCCTCTCCTGAAGTCGTGGAAGGGGTCGTCTAGATATGGATCTCAAGCCCACTCTCGATCTGGCGGCGGTACGCAAGGCGCGATCGCGCCTTGCCCCCCACATTCGCCATACGCCCCTAGTCTCCACCCACCCCCTCAAGGAGCCCATCCCTGGGAGTGAGCACCTCTGGTTGAAACTAGACTGCCTCCAGGTCAGCGGCTCCTTTAAGGCACGGGGAGCCATGAACAAGCTCCTGTCCCTACCTCTGGAAACCATCCAAGCAGGGGTGATCACCGCCTCCGGTGGCAACCACGGATTGGCGGTAGCCTACGCCGCATGGCAAGCCCAAGTGCCCGCCACCATCTATCTCGGCCACAATACACCCCCAGTGAAAGCGGACAAACTGCGGCAATGGGGAGCCCAGGTGGTCATGGAGGGGGCCGTGTGGGACGATGCCAACCGGGCAGCTTTGGCCCAGGCAGCGGCGACCCATCTGCCCTATTTACATCCCTTTGCCGATCCCCAGGTAATTGCAGGCCAAGGCACCTTGGCCCTAGAAATTCTGGAAGATTTGCCAGAAGTAGATACCCTGCTAGTGGCCATCGGTGGCGGTGGGTTGATCAGCGGGGTTGCCCTAGCGGCCAAAACCCTGCGCCCAGACCTGACCATCATTGGCGTGGAGGCCACCGGAGCCCCCACCCTCCACAGCAGTCTTGCTGCTGGCCGGGTAGTGGAACTGCCCACCGTCACCACCCGCGCCAACACCCTCGCGCCGCGCAAAACCGAGGCCATTAATTTCGACCTGATTCAGCGCTATGTAGACGACATTGTGCTGGTATCCGACGGGGAGATGGCGGCGGCGGCCCGTTGGCTCTGGTTTGAGATGGGGGTGGCGGCAGAACTCAGCGGGGCCGCGACGGTGGCCGCGCTACTCTCGGGTCGCTATCGCCCCAACCCCGACCATGTCCTCTGTGCGTTAGTGTGTGGGGCGGGGACGGATGGCATCTTGGCGGGGGATTTGTGGTGAGGCGGCGTTTTTTCCAGAAAATAACCTGATCGAACGGTAGGGGGGTATTATGGCTCAAGCCATAGGTTAACCCTCGTTCAATGACCCTTGAGGCAAGGAGAGTATTCATGCTCATGCGTCGCCCCCGTTCCTGGGCGGTTTCTGCAACGGCTGCGATCGCACTGATGGTGGCTGGCTGCGGCGAGTCCAAGGTTTCTCAGTGCAACCGTCTGGCTGAAGTGGTGAACCAAACTCAAACCTTCATGCAGGAATTTGAGAGTGAAATTGCTGAATTCAGCAGCAATGCGTCTCAGGTAGAAAGCTTGGAGGACATCAAAACTGCGGCCACCCAATACATCACCGCTGTAGACAAGGTGGTCGTCAATCTGGATGGGCTCATCACCGACCTAGAAGGCACTGAGTTAAACGATGAGCAACTGGTCACCTACCGCGATGGTTACATTGAAGTCGTGAGAGGCTTTAGCGCTGCCCTAGGGCAGGCCAGTGAAGCCATGGGCATTGTCGAAGGTGTCGGCACCGAAGCCGAGTTACCCGCCAAAATCGAAGAGTCCCAGCAGCAAACCATGAACGCTGTGGGCTCAATTCAAGAACTCTCGGTGGAAGAGTCTTCCATCATTAGCGAAGTCAATGCCTATTGTGGTGCTGACTCTGTAGGTGGCGGTGCATCGGCTCCTGAGTAGGCCATGAGCCCTAAATTCTGATGGGTTTGCCCCTAGAACCTAAAGTCCCGCCAGCAGCGCGGTGAGCCTCTGCGCTTACGTCTGTAGCGGGGCTTTTTGCTATCGCCGCTTATTCCCTTGGAGGTGATGTCCATGGCATTCCTAGCCCTTCTGGCCCTCACGGTGGGTGCAGTTTTGCTGATATGTATGGGCTTTGTCGGATTGGTCGAAGCCCCCTGGCCCGTCCTGTTACTGCTATTGCTAAGCGCCTTCTACGGCATTCAACGCCTATCCGATGAACAAAGCCCGGTCGGAGACCATCGCCCTCTGCCCCCTGATGGGGTAACCCTGGCCCCACCCCCAGTCTCTGAGGACCAGTCATCCTCCCCTGACTCTAATCAACTGGTGTATCGGGGGGTGCCCTACAAGCCCCATTCAGCAGACGTTTCCCAGGCTGGAGAGGATGCCGTGGCCCCTGAGGCTGAGCCCATAGTTCTAGAAGGCACCTACCGAGGGTGTCGCTGGCGAAAGTCTATTCCCCCCATCTCGGTTGCCCATGAACCCGACAACTGAAGAGGCATAGTCATGTTGAAGCGCACTGGTCATCTTGTTCGCGAAGCGACTTCTAAGAAACTTCTCTCCGTGACCTGAGTTCGGCAAGGAGTAGAGGGCTAAAAAACGTCAATTCGGTATCAGCGCTGTCACCCCGCCGGGAATGCAAAATTCCCGGCTAACAGGCTTAAGTCCCTTTTTAATGGACTGGGAGCTGGGCTGGGGATAGGGGGGCGAGCCCGTTTTAACGGACTTCTGCGATGAGCCAGGGCAATTTATTCCCTGGCGGATGGGCAGCGAAGCATAAGTCGAACTCAGCTCTCCGTGAGCCAGACCAGGATCTCTCCCTGGGTTCGGAATGACAGGCTTTCTTCTGTTTCTTCCGGGCATTACCCAACATTTTGGGTTGGGTCGGTTGCTCCTGCGGAGCAACCAAGGCATCGCTCACCAATCCAGGCATTATGCTACGGGGATCGTATCTGCGTTCAGCATCATCAACGTCCTAATATCCTCATGCCTCATTTCAGCCTAGGCGGACTAGTATTCCGTCAGGAAAATTGTGACGGGTCGAAGACCCTCAAAATTCAACCCCAACTAAACTCCAGAATTTCGGTCACCCGTCAATCATGCATTGACTGAGCACTGGGAGCATAGAGGCGATCGCGAATGCTGGTGAGGCGTTGCTGGCTGTCTACTGCTGCCCGAGGGATAGGCATTTCGTCATTCGGCCACTGGGGTAAGTCACTGCACGGACAAAGAGGCAGGGTTGCGGTCCGAACCGGCAGCGGTACTGGTAGGGTACAGCGGGCACAGGGTTCAATATCCCACTCGCCAGATAGCAGTTCGGCAATACTCTGATCTGTTCCCAACAGGTGACAATCTTCACCGCCACAGGCTTCAACCTGCTGCCAGCAAGTTTCAAAGTCAGCACTATACTGCCCGCCATCAAAGATCGGAATTGGTAAACAGTGCCTATTACTACGCTCAAAGACAAGGGGCTGGCCCAGTTGGAACCAGTAAGCCAAATAGGCGCGGACGTGGGTGGTGGTGGCCATAGGTGTTTCCCAGCTCAGCCTATATGGCTTTGGCCAATGTGCTTCAAACACCAGATACCTTATTAAGGCTTAGTGCTACAACAAACTGACTCGTAGTCTTGTCTGAATCGGGCTGACGACAACTACTTAGCCTATTTAGGCAATGCCGGATATATGTAAACAGTGCCCCAATCCTAACGCCCAGCATGGGGAAGTTCACGGTCCTAAAGAACAGTTACAGACGAGTGTTACTTTTCTCAATCACTTCTTAATCACGCCCCTGTGCTGCCTGTGCTGCCACCTATGGCAGGGTCTTCTCTTCTACCCTATATTCCTGAACTAATTGCCCATAGCGTTTCAAATCAATCGCATAACCTGCGACGACTAAATAGACTGCATCTGCGATCGCACCGACCTGTCGAGTCAGGTTGCCCAGGCGATCGCGAAAAGTCCGCCCTAAGGGATAGGCGGGTACCAACCCCCAACCCGTTTCCTCCGCCACCAGAATGAGAGTGCCGGGGTGCGATCGCAGGGCCGAGAGAAACTCAGCCTGAGTCGCGGCCCAATCCGCATCGGACTGCTCCAGACAGTTGGCCAGCCAAGTCCCGAGGGAATCCAGCAGCCAGCATTCCCCAGAACCGCCCTGGGCCAGCACTGATGAAATACGGAAGGGAATTTCCAATGTGCGCCAGTGTTCAGGACGACGCTGGCGGTGGGCCAGAATACGGGTATGCCATTCAACATCATCAGCATCACACTGGGCCGTGGCCACGTAGGTCACCGCTTGCTCACTGGCCCTGGCCAGGGATTCTGCCCATTCACTCTTGCCCGAACGACTCGGTCCCGTGACTAAAAGGATAGAACCCGCCGCTGGAAGGACAGAGCCAGTGGTGGACGAGGTGGGTGGGATCAAGGGGGCGGACCTCCACTGCAATGATTGAAAGGGCATGATTGCCAGCAATTCCGTCGGAAATGCCTTCCGAGAGCGAAATTAGAAACCGCCAAAACTCCTGAACTCAGAGGGATTTGGTAGAGTATGGGATGCTTCTCAAAGCACTCCATACTCTACCAAAAAGGACCAATGTAAACCTGTGTTTGCCGCTAACTCTGACCTGTTGCTCCGCAACATTTGGTACCACGCTCTTCCCAGCCGTGATCTGAAGCCGGGGCAGATGCGTTCCAAAACCCTGCTCAATGAACCCATTCTGCTGGGGCGCACCCAAAGGGGCCAAGCCTTTGCTCTACGAGACATTTGCCCCCATCGCGCTGTGCCCCTAAGCTGTGGCCGCTTCGATGGCGAATCGGTAGAGTGCTGTTACCATGGCTGGCGCTTTGGCCCCAATGGTAGCTGTCTCCAGATTCCCTCCCTGATGGCGGACCAAACCCTAGACCTGAGCAAGTTTGATGTGCGGCGCTACGACGTACAAGAGGTACAGGGAAATGTATGGATCTACATGGCCGATCCCAATCCCCAACAGGTTCATCCGCCACGCTTCGAGGTTCCCCGCATCCCTGGCTTCCCTGAAGATGCTCAACCTCAGATCAGCTACACCATGCCCTTTTCCTGCTTTGTGGATCATGCGGTGGTGGGGCTGATGGATCCGGCTCATTCTCCTTTTGTTCATCGGGCTTGGTGGTGGCGGGGGGGAAACCTCAACCCCGAGATCAAGTGGTTTGATCCCTCTCCCTATGGCTTCACCATGCGTAAGCATCGCATGGAAAATATGGGCCGGGGCTACTGGTTGCTCGGGGGCGTTCCTGATAACGAAATTTGCTTCTATCTACCGGGCATCCGGACCGAGGAAACCACCACCAGCCGTCATCGGGCGGTGAACTTGACTACGGTTACCCCCCTCACCTCCACCACCAGTGAGGTGACCTTTCAGCTCTATTGGGATATTCCCTGGATGGGACTGCTTAAGCCCATTCTGCCCCTACTGATTCGCACCTTTTTAGGCCAGGATCGAGATGTGGTGATTAAGCAACAAATCGGACTTCAGCATGAATCTGTACTGAGGCTGATTAAGGACTCGGATACCCTTGCCCGCTGGTATTACCAACTCAAAACCGAGTACGTGCGATCGCAGGCGGAAAATCGTGACTTTATTTCCCCGGTCAAAACCCAGGAGTTACGCTGGATGGCCTAGTGGTCTGTCAAACCTAATTGTGTAGATACTGTGTTAGCGCCTCAGGGTCAAGCCTGCTGAGGGGGTAACACAGCATCTACGGGTTGCTGGGAGTTTTGCTATGCAGGGACTTGAGGTACTCCGTGTTGACGCCAGATTCGCGGGTGAGGGCAACCTTGCCGGTGCGGGCGATCTCGCGCAGACCAAAGCGGTTTAACACCTGAACGATCGCGACCATTTTGCCCGGATCGCCGACGACCTCTAGGGTGAGAGAATCCTCTGCTACGTCTACGACGCGGGCGCGGAAAATCTGGGCGAGGCCGACGATTTCGGCTCGGGTCGTGCTGTTGGCGTTGACCTTAAGCAGCATCAGTTCCCGCTCGACACAGGGTACCTCGGTCACATCCTGGACCTTCAGCACATTGATCAGCTTGTAGAGTTGTTTGGTGAGCTGCTCAATGGCCTGATCGTCACCGGGGACCACCATGGTGATGCGGGAAACACCGCTCTGCTCCGCCGGACCAACGGCCAAGCTTTCGATATTGAATCCTCGTCGGGCAAACAGGCCCGCAATGCGGGTCAAAACCCCCGCTTCATCTTCTACCAGTACAGATAAGGTATGCTTCATTGCCGAATTACCAGGGAACCTTGCCCCGTTGATGAGTCGATGGGAATAGTCCCGGCTAGAAAGACGCCCTATCTTTCCAAGGGGAGACTCCGTTGAGCGCGATCGCATCTAACGCGATCGCATCTAACGCGATCGCACAATGGTTCATAGTAGCCTGCCGATCGGCCCTTATTAAAGCGATTCTCACAAGTTGGGGCGGGAAATGCCACCGCCGCGCCGGATCGGGAGCAGGCTCTCTGGGGACAGGCGGGGGACAGACGATCCTGCAATATATCTTTAGAGAAGTATCTGCCCCATTCCCCGCCAACCAGGGAATGGGACAGTGAAGTGCGGCTAATATGGACGAAATTAGGGCTGATCCTTTACCCTGAGGAACGCTCTCGGAATATATCGCTTTGGCCAATTTGCTTAAGCCACCGAGCACCTCTCGGATTCTGAGTGCCCAAACCAATTAGCTCGCAGTCTCGTCCTAATCGGACTAGCGACTGCTATACGTAGAACAGAAACCTGTCGAACTAGAACGGCTACGTTCACAGCTTGGCTGGGTTTGTCCTTTCCTCATCGGGGTTATTCCCCACTACTGCGTTTTCACCCTTAGCGCATGAGAAATCGAAACCCTCGTAACGTTCCTCCCATTAACGACAACATTCGCTTTCCGGATGTGCGGCTGATCGATATCGACGGGACTCAACTTGGGATCTTGTCCCATCGAGAGGCCATGCAACTGGCGGATGAACGGAATTTGGATTTAGTGCTGGTCAGCGACAAAGCCGATCCCCCGGTTTGCCGCATCATGGACTATGGCAAATATAAGTTTGAGCAGGAGAAACGGGCGCGGGAGGCCCGTAAGCGTCAGCACAATGCTGAGGTCAAAGAAGTCAAGATGCGCTACAAAATTGACGACCACGACTACAATGTGCGCGTCAAGAACGCCCAGCGCTTTCTCCAGTCCGGGGATAAGGTCAAGGCCACCATCATGTTTCGAGGACGGGAAATTCAACACTCGGACCTGGCGGAGCAACTGCTACGCCGTATGGCCAAGGACTTGGATGCCGTAGCGGAGATGCAGCAGGCTCCAAAACGGGAAGGGCGCAATATGATGATGATGCTCTCACCGAAAAAGTAGCGGTGAACCCTTAGCGCCGCTCCAACAGCGCCCCCAAGCGGCTTTAAGGTCGCTGATTGTGGTGGTGCTGTCCTGTCCTTTCCTTACCCCTATGACCTCCGGTCGCCTTCCCTCCCCTAACAATTGGCAGCAGTGGGCCTTGCAGCTCATTAACCTCCGCTCTAGCGAGGCTAAGCGGACACTGCTGATGTTTGCCTGCTATACCGCCACCTCCATGGGCATTCTGTGGCTGGAGGTCAGTTCTGCGGCCCTATTTTTGGGAGAATATGGGGCGCGATCGCTGCCCTTGATTTACATCTTTAGTGCAGGCGTTGGCCTGAGTCTCAGCTTCGTCTACTCCTGGATGCAGCGCTGGCTGCCCCTGCGCTGGGTGATTGTGATCATCTCCCTAATGATGGCGATCCCGGTGCTGATGTTTCGCTGGGGGATGGCGGTCCCGGCCTTGGCCGCCACCACCGTCTTCATCATGCGGCTGTGGATGGAGGCAATCTACGGCCTGAACGATCTGAATGTCTCGGTCACCGCCAACCAGCTTTTCAACATTCGGGAAATTAAGCGCACCTATCCCCTCATCAGCAGTGGCAACCTCGTGGCCGATGTGCTGAGCGGCTTCTCGGTGTACATCCTGCTCAACTTAGTGGAGCTGAAGAATGTCCTGCTGCTGTCCTTCTTAATCATGGTGGTGGGGTCGGGCATCTTACTCTACGTCAGCCGCACCTACGAACACGCCTTCCCCGATTCCCTCAAGCGTCAGTCAGAAGCAGATGTCGCCCCCCACTCAGCCCAGCGCATGCGGGGATCCATGGGACAGTACGTGGTGCTGTTGATGAGCTTCTTCATTCTGGCCCAGATCCTGATGTACTTGATTGAGTTCGTCTACCTGAGTCAGCTTGAAATCAACATGGAAGTGGAGCAGATTGCTGGCTTCCTGGGTATTTTCAATGGGCTTTTGGGTCTGATTGAACTGCTGACCCAGTGGTTTACCTCCAGTCGCCTGATAGAACGCCAGGGGGTGTTTGCAGTGACGGCTATTTTACCCCTGTTTATTGGGGGAATTGGTCTCTTGATTCTGGTCGGTAGCCATGGGGTTATCCTCGGGTCAGCAGCTCTATTTATGGGGCTAGTAATCCTCAAGTTTTTTGACGAATGGCTGCGATTTACCCTACTGGCCAGTACCCGTCCGGTCCTGTTTCAGCCCATTCCCGACAGCCATCGTACCGCCGTTCAGTCCTTGGTGGGAGGCATGGCAGAACCCCTGTCTATGGGGTTTACCGGAGCCTCCATTCTGGTGATCATTGCCCTATGCAACCGGCTAGGTCTGGATCAGGTCAACGTGCAGGGGCGGTTTTTTCTCGGGTTGACGGTGGCGGGCTCCGTCATCTGGCTGGGGGTGATTCTGCTACTGCGATCGCGCTACCTGAATTTGTTGGTACTCAGTGCCGAACGGGGATTGCTGAGCGTATCCAATGCGGACCTGCGGGCCTTGAAACGGGCCTTTGTGGATCAGCTAGAGCAACAGGGCTCAGAGGACGACAAGCGCTCCTGTATTGAGCTACTATGCCACATCGATCCCCAGGGCGTCGGAGACATTCTGGCTCCCATGCTGACCGCCCTCTCCCCTCGACTGCGGCGGCAAAGCCTAGAGGCCATGCTGGAGTACCCGAGTCCCGTCTATTTAGAAACGGTGCGGACACTGATTCAACGGGAACAACCCCCGGAAATTTTGGCCCTAGCCCTACGCTACGTGTGGCTGACGGAGGAGGCTCCCAACATTGAGGATCTGCGGGCCTACCTGAAACCGGAGGTAGACCCGGTGGTGCGGGGAACGGCAGCATCCCTGATGCTGCGGAAAGGCAAACCCCGCGAAAAGGCAGAAGCCACCAGTGCCCTAAGACAGATGTTGACCCATGAGCGGGAGCGAGAGCGGGTCATGGGTTGCCGTGCCCTAGGGGAGGCGGACTACTTCCAAGCCCTGCGACTGTATATTCCCAACCTCCTTCAGGACGAATCTCTGCGGGTCCGGCGTGCCCTGCTGGAGGCCATCGGAGCCACCCACATCACAGAGTACTTTCCCTCTCTGCTCAAGGCACTGCAATACAAATCCACGCGGGAGTCGGCAATGCAGGCCCTCGTGCGCCTTGGGAATGATGCCCTACCTATGCTGAGTGATCTGGCCACGGACATTTACAAGCCAGAGATTTTACGCACCCAGGCTTGGCAGGCCATGGGCAACATTGGCACCACGGAGGCCCTAGACTGCCTCATCGATAACTTAATCACCACTTGGGGCCAAACCCGCCGCACAATTTTGCGGATCCTGCTGAAGTTGTTGCAGGAGACAGGACTAAAACGATCCCAGGATATTGATGCGGCGCTGGACCGTTTGGGCCGCGATGGGGTGGAGCAACTCCTGAATCAGGAGTTGACCTTTATGGGGCAGCTCTATGCAGCTCGGTTGGATTTGGATCCAGATCAGGTGCAGGGACGGGCAGCGGATCTGCTGCGACGATCTCTCCAGGATTTGGAACTGGATGCGGTAGAGCGCCTGTTTATGCTGCTGCGGTTTATCTCACCCCCCAGCGCCATTCAGGCGGCCCAAGTCAGCCTCCAGGGATCGTCCTCTAGCCGCGCTCGGGGGCTGGAAATTCTAGACAATAGCTTAGATATCCCCAGCAAGCGGGCAATTCTAACGGTGTTAGATGCCCGCAGCGATCACGAAAAGCTCAAGAGTCTCGAAAATCGTATCGTTTACGAACCCATGGCCCCCAGCCAACGACTCCGATACCTGCTGGATCTACGGTATTTTCTGTCGGACTGGGCCTTGGCCTGCTGTTTTCACCTGGCCCGTCAGGAGCGGTGGAGCTTTACCGCCGACCATACCCTCGGCTGTCTGCGCCATCCCACCGGTTTTGTGCGGGAGGCGGTGCTGTCCTACCTAGAGGTGGCCTCTCCCGCTGTGCTGGCCCAGCTCCTGCCCACCATGCGCCAGGATCCCAATGAGTTGGTGGTGGCCCAGGCGGAGCAACTCCTTCTGGAGTTGAACTCTTCAGCCAAGACGGGCATCAACGTAAGCCGAGACAATATGGGCTCTGAGGAATTTAGGAGTCAGGAGTCAGTACTCTCCTAGATTCTGGCTCCTAACTCCTAACTCCTCCCCAAGAGATTTGTCCCGCTTTGAGTTGATACCCGGCTCCCTCACTGGAAGAATTGACGAAAATCTTCGTCTTGATAACTCAGTTTTACCGAAGACACGCCTTGAGACTGAAAGCGGGTGACGAGGCGATCGCAGGCGGGGCGCTCAGTGGCATAGTGGCCAGCATCCACTAGGATCACACCGCGATCGCGGGCTTCCTGAAACTGGTGAAACTTGCAGTCTGAAGTCAGGTAAACCTGAGCTGCCGTCTTCTCCACATCACCGAGAAAGCTTGCCCCTGATCCCCCCAATACCGCTACCCGCTGCACCCGCTGCTGGAGATTCACCGCTGGCGAGTAGATGAGCCGGGGGGAGGATAGGAGGGTTTGAATGCGGTCCAGCAGAACCTCTAGGGTGCAGGCTACGGCCAGATTCCCCACCCGGCCATAGCCTACCCCTGCCTGGGTGGCGGTAATTGGGGCCGGATCCTGCAAATCGAGCAATTGGGCCAAGACATCAGCAGTGCCGTCATTCACCTGATCGAAATTGGTGTGGGCGCTATAGATACCAATACCGTGGCTAATGCTCAGACGCACCATGTCCCCCACCGGATGTCCCTGGGCCACCGACTTGAGAGGACTGAAGATGAGGGGATGGTGGGCAAAGATCAGGTTTACAGCATCCCCCGTCTGGCGCAGAGCGATCGCTTCCTCCATCACCGCCAGGGTCGGGGTGAGACAGACCAATACCCGCGCTGGCTCCATCAAAATTCCCGGCTCCACCTGCCAACCACAGTTATCCCAGGCTTCCTGCCAGGTGGGGGGAGCCCAAGCTTCAAACTGGTCAATCAGGGTGGCGATCGTCGGAACTGCCATAGCACTTGTATCAGGAACGGGGATCAACGGTGCGCCGAAGGAAGGGGACCAAGACCTCGCTGACCTTTTCGGCCCAGTCTTCTTGAGCGTAGTGGCCCACCTGCTCTAGCTTAGCCAGTTCCCCCTGGGGCAGGGCCGTCGCCCAGGTTTCCGCTAGGTCCACCGGCAACCAGGGATCTTCGACACCCCACACCATCAGGGTGGGATGCTGCCAGCTCGCCAGCCCCGTTTCAAGTTGGGCGGTCACTGTCGCCAGTTGCAGTCGCCGCACCGTGGCCAGTAACGCCCGCCCAGCGGCAGAGGTGGTCAAAAAGGGCTTGCGATACACATCCAGATCCCCATCATCGACACGGTAGGGACCACCCCCCTCTAGGGTGCGGTCCACCAGGAGAGGATCCTGGGTGATCATGTCCCCCGCTAGGGGCAGCCCCATCTGGCGAATCTTCCAGGGCAGCTTGGCGGTCGGCCCTAGGGGGGTGTTGACAATCACCAGCCGCTCAATCCGCTCGGGATTTTGCAATCCATACAGTAAACCCGCCATCCCCAAGTAACCCTGAACGACGAGGTGAATGGGGCCAACGTCAAGGGCATCTAGAAAGTCCCCCAGGGCAGTGGCAAAGGCAGCTTGGCTGTAGCCAAAGTCACGGGGTTCGGGCCGACTAGAAAAGCCATGGCCAATCCAATCAGGTGCGATCGCACGAAATCCCTGGGCCGTCAGGGCGGGCATCACGCCTCGCCAGCTATAACCCTGGGAAACCAGGCCATGGAGCAGCACCACGGGACGACGATCTCCCAGATTTTGCAAAGGATTCCCTTCCCGGTAAAACCACTCCAGATCGCCCACCTGAAGCCGCTGCTCTGCGATCGCAACCATAACCCCTACCCGACAAGAATGTGGGTATGAGCTTACCGCTTTTCCTTAACGCTTTCATCTTTCCATCTTTCACCCCCCACCCTCACACCCCAATCCGGGTCACCCGGCGACAGCAGGGCGGGTTTTGGCCTCCCATCCCGAATTCCCCAGTAGACACGAGCTAAACCCGCCCCTACGGTGATCACCCAATCAGACCCACCCACCCTGGCAGGGCGAGCACTCGCCCCTACCGCGCTCCCACACCCCCATACCCCCAATCCCCAATCCGGGTCACCCGGCGACAGCAGGGCGGGTTTTGAGCCTCCCATCCCGGATTCCCCAGTAGACACGAGCTAAACCCGCCCCTACGGGATTTACCCCAATACCCCAATACCCCAATACCCCAATACCCCCACCCCATCACCCCGCATCCTCTGTCAGGCCCAACAGCAGGTCACCATAGAAGCGAGTGAGCTGGTTTTCATCTAGGGCTTGGGTGGCGTCATTCCAGGTGGCAACAACGCAGTAGCGGCGGCCATCCGCCGTCTCTAGGCCGGTAGTCAGGTTCAGAACGCCCGGTTCCGATCCGCCCTTGAAGGCCACGGATTGCCAGTCCTGGGGGCGGGCTAGGCCGGGATTTACCTGCATTAGGGGTAAATCCTGCACTGTGGCCATCAACTCGCACAGCTCACGGGCGGAGAAGAACCATTCCACATCCAGGGCCAGGGGCGTATCGCCAAAGATAGTGACGGGGGGCAGGGGGACGGCGGTCAGGGTGGAGAGTAGCGATCTCCGTTCAGCCTCATTGCCCTCACGAAACTGGGCTAGATAGTCGGCGTTGGCCGGATTTTTCAGCACAAAAAAGTCGCGGGTCGTAAGGAACGGCTGATTGCGGGGGCTCCAGGTCTCCACCGCTTCTCGACCCAGGAGGTGAATCAGGGCATCCGTCGCCGTATTATCGCTGAGGGAAATCATCAGGGTGGCGAGGGTTTCCAAGGTTAGGGCCGTGCCGGGGGGCCAATCCTGTAGGAGGCCACTGGGAAGGCTCCGCCATGCCGCCTCTAGTACCACCACATCGGTCCACTGGTGGCTACCAGTGGTGATTGCATCCTGAAGAGCCGCCAGCACCGCCAGCTTAAAGGCCGATCCTACCGCCAGCGGTTGATCGGCATTCACCGCCGCCAGCACTCGATCCCCCTCCAGTACCAGTAGGCTGGCCTCTCTGGGAAAGGCTTGGATCAAGGCAGTGGCCTCCGCCAGCGACAGAGGCGCTTCGGGTCTGCCAATCAGCAGTTGGGCAATGCGACCCTGGTCATCTAGAGCAATCTGAGCCGGAACGGTCCCCCGCTCAAACATCACTGCGTAGCCCCCATCCCGTGCTTGAATCCCTTGGAATGCCCCCAGGGATTGCTTCAGATCCGTCAGCAATGGTTGAATCTGCTGAAAGGGCACCTGTTCTAGGAAGGACTGGGCGAACCAGTCCGCCTCCACGGCTTCGGCCTGAAAAATTCGCTCCAAAGCTTGTTCAGCCGTCAGGGGTTGAGCTTGGGTCATAATCCAGGGCGATGTGGAAACCGTGGTAGCCCTCAAGGGCAGATCTGGGACCATCCCAATGAGTAGTCCCTCCGCCAGCACCAGCGCCAAAGTTGCAGAAATCATAGGAAATCCTCAACATTTCCTCCATTGGTAACTCGGTGGCTGAGCAAAGTCCAATTTGTGACACGATTTGGAAGGTTACAGAGAATCAAGCCCGTTGACTGCTGGCTGAGCGGAGTCGTTCGCAAAGCGTCTCCCGAAGGGAGAAAGCCAGCCACACCACCAGGTTCTTGCCGTTCCCTAGCCCCTCCGGGGCGGCAAAGCCAACGACTCCGCTCAGGGAACTAAATGTCTGTATAGAAACAACGAGATGGCAGGTTTTTCAGCTCGTTTTTGTGACTCGGTGGCTGAGCGGAGTCGAAGCCACCGGGCTATTCTTCGGTTTTCTTAGTACGGCTGGAGGTTTTCTTCGCCGTTGGACTTTTCTTTGCCGTGGTCGTTTTTTTCGTCGTTGAACTCTTCGTCGTAGTTTTCTTCGTGCCGCTAGCCTTATTGGCCGCTGCTCGCTTAGTTGTGGTCCCCGTAGACTTGGCGGTTCCCGTAGACTTACGGCGGGTGGTTTTCTTCGCCCCCGCCTTAGCCGCGATCACCTCTAGGGCCAGCTCCATCGTCATATCCTCCAGGGTCTTGCCCTCCGGCAGCGACGCATTCACCTTGCCGTGTTTCACATAGTGGCCGTAGGGACCGTTATAGATGGCCACCAATTCCCCATCTTCTGGATGGGGACCTAGTTCCTTCAGGGGAGCGGCCTTGCTTCGTCCTCGCTGAGCTTTGGGTTCCGCCAGCAGGGCCAAGGCTCGTTCCAGAGTGATCGACAACACATCGTCATCCCCTTTTATGGAACGGTAATCCTTGCCATCTTTGCCCTGGTCATGGACCACGTAGGGTCCAAACCGTCCCAGGCTAGCCTTCACAGGCTTGCCCGTCTCCGGGTGACTCCCCAGCAACCGGGGCAGTGCTAACAGCCCTACCGCCTGCTCCAGAGTCACCGTGTCCGGCGTCACCCCCTTGGGAAGGGAGGCTCGCTTGGGTTTGGGGATTTCCTCCGTGGCATCCCCCAATTGCACATAGGGGCCATAGGTACCCACTAGGACGTAAATGGGCTCCCCAGTCTCAGGATGGAACCCCAACTTGTCGGGGCCTTCGGTCTTTTGTTTTAGTAGCAGTTCCACCTGATCTGCATTCAGATCCGCTGGGTTAATGTCTTGGGGAATGGATGCCTTCACCGGACCACTGCCGTTTTCCATTTCCACATAGGGACCATAGCGACCAATGCGGACCTTGGCCACCAAGCCTTCCAGGCTGACAGTGCGGGCTTCCGTCGGATCAATGTGGATTTCTCGCTCCTGCACCTGATGCTCTAGTCCCTGCTCTCCGCTGTAGAAGGTCCGCAGGTAGGGTAGCCACTCGGCCTCCCCGGTGGAGATGTCGTCTAGGGTGCGTTCCATGCGGGCGGTGAAACCTACATCCACCAAGTCAGGGAAATGGTTTTCCAGTAAAGAGGTGACGGCAAAGGCGGTGAAGGTAGGAACAAGGCTGTTGCCGTTGGCCTGAACATAGCCGCGATCGATGATGGTGCCGATGACACTGGCGTAGGTACTGGGGCGACCAATGCCTTCACTTTCTAGGGTTTTGACTAAGGTGGCTTCGGTGTAGCGGGCGGGGGGCTGGGTTTCGTGGCCGATGGCCTCCAGTTCTCGGCAGTTGACTCCATCACCAACGGTAAGACGGGGTAGCAGCACTTCTTGATCCTCGATCGCCGCTTCGGGATCATCCGACCCTTCCACATAGGCGCGGAAAAAGCCGGGAAAGTCAATGCGCTTGCCGGAGGCCCGGAACAGGGCATCCTCTACCTCGATTTGCACCGTGATGTGGGTCTGGCGCACTTCGGCCATTTGGGTGGCTACGGTGCGCTTCCAGATCAGGTCATAGAGGGACAGTTCCCGTCCACTGAGTCCGGTTTCGCGGGGGGTACGGAAGGTTTGTCCAGAAGGACGAATGGCCTCGTGGGCCTCCTGGGCTCCCTTGGTTTTGGTGGCGTACTGGCGGGGTTTAGGGCTGAGGTATTCCTTGCCGTATTTAGTCTCCACGCAGGCGCGAGCTGCCGCGATCGCTTGTTGGGATAAATGGACGGAATCCGTCCGCATGTAGGTGATGTAGCCCTGTTCATACAAACTTTGGGCCACCCGCATCGTGTCGCGGGCCGAGAGCCGCAGCTTGCGGTTAGCCTCCTGTTGCAGGGTAGAGGTCGTGAAGGGGGCGGAGGGTTTGCGGGTAGAGGGGCGTTCCTCTAGGTTGGCCACGGTCCAGACGCTGTCCTGGAGGCGGGTTTGGAGGGCGCGGGCGGCGTCCTCATCCAGGAGGAGTACATTGCGCCCCGCTGTAATTTGCCCGGTATTTTCGTCAAAGTCGCTACCGGTGGCAAGGCGAGTTCCCCCCAGGGAGATCAACTTGGCCTCAAATGCCTCTGCTGCTTTCAGGAGAGTCGCCTTCAAGTCCCAGTAGGAACCTTGGTGGAAGGCCCGCCGTTCCTTCTCGCGGCTCACGAGAAGTTTCACCGCTACGGACTGAACCCGTCCAGCGGAGAGGCCCCAGGCAATTTTTTTCCACAGGAGGGGCGACAGGGTGTAGCCCACCAAGCGATCCAGAATGCGGCGGGTTTCCTGGGCGTGAACTAGTTGCTCATCAATATCTCGGCAGTTGTGGAGGGCCTGCTGGATGGCTTCTTCGGTGATTTCATGGAAGACCATGCGTTTGATCGGCACTTTGGGCTTGAGCACCTGGAGCAAGTGCCAGCTAATGCTTTCCCCTTCCCTATCTTCGTCAGTGGCTAGGACTAACTCATCGGCATCTTTGAGGGCATCCTTGAGGGCCTTGACCACCTTTTTTTTGTCGCTGGGCACCACGTACAGAGGCGAGAAATCCGTTTCTGGATTGACTCCTAGCTGAGCCCACTTTTCTCCTTTGACGGCAGCGGGAATTTCGCTGGCCGAGCGGGGCAAATCCCGCACATGGCCCATGGATGCCTCTACCCGATAGCCCCTAGGGAGGTAGTTGCGAATGGTTTTGGCTTTGGTCGGCGACTCAACGATGACAAGGGTGGACATAGGACTCGTGCAGGGTTCCTGGCTTGGGTGACCTTAAATCAGAGAAGGGCTAGGGGAAGCCAATCGTTAATGAAAGTTTTCGGTTTGAGGGGTAAGGGCGGTGGCCCTGCGAGGGATTCTTCTCCAGCGTATTCCATCTCAAGAATCATCTTTGGGGTGGGGCAAGGGGAGTGCCCTGGGGGATTTCTGCTGGGGTTTCCACTGAGATCCCCATGGGATCCAAGGAGATCCGAGGTGGAAATCTGGTGTCAACACTCTAAATCTAATCAACATTTAACCGATGAGGGCCTGCTTTCTGGAATATCACATCTCATCCCTTTCCGGGAAATATAGCGGGAGGGGGTGATGTGGCAAGCAATCCTACCGTCATCCTATACATGCGGGTCTCTATAGGAAATTTGTGCCGATGAACATAGGAATGGCCACAGGCGGGGGCAAGATGTGGGCTAGGACCGCCAATCCTGGGAAAGAAACGGTAATATGCCTGAGGGAGTCCTGTGCTGTAGTCGGTTCAGGCGGGCTGTTCCCTGTGGGGAATGGTGGTAAGCGACAGGTCAGGGTTAACGGTTGTTGAGGAACGCAGAATCCATGGATTTTTCAAATCTGGCGGCCCAGCTCAATGCGGGGGTGATTTTGCCGGAAGGACTGGTGATCATCACGCTGTTGGTGGTGTTGGTGGGGGATCTGATTGGTGGTCGCACCTCGTCTCGGTGGACACCCTATGCCGCGATCGCAGGTTTGGTGAGCGCGATCGCGGCCCTCGTCTGGCAGTGGAGCGACATTGATCCGATCTCGTTTCTCGGCTCCTTCAACGGCGATGCCCTGAGTATTGTGTTTCGGGCGATTGTGGTGCTGTCGGCCATCATCACCATTCCCATGTCTGTGCGCTACGTGGAACAGTCGGGCACCTCCTTAGCGGAGTTCATGGTGATTTTGATGACCGCTACGTTGGGGGGCATGTTTTTGTCCGGGGCCAACGAGTTGGTAATGATCTTCGTCTCCCTGGAAACCCTGAGTATTTCCTCCTATCTGCTGACGGGGTACATGAAGCGCGATCCCCGTTCTAATGAGGCAGCGCTGAAGTATTTGCTGATTGGGGCGGCCAGTTCCGCCATTTTCCTCTACGGTGTTTCGCTGCTCTATGGCTTATCAGGGGGCGAAACGCGGTTGGATGCGATCGCATCTAGTCTGGCCGCAGATGGCACCAATGCCCCCATTGGCCTCGTGGTAGCGCTGGTCTTTGTAATTGCCGGGATTGCCTTCAAAATTGCCGCCGTCCCCTTCCACCAGTGGACTCCCGACGTGTACGAAGGCTCCCCTACTCCAGTGGTAGCCTTCCTGTCCGTGGGCTCGAAAGCGGCGGGTTTTGCCCTGGCCATTCGCCTACTGGTATCGGTCTTTCCCCTGGTGTCAGAGCAGTGGCACTTTGTCTTCACCGCCTTAGCCATCCTCAGCATGGTGCTGGGGAACGTGGTGGCTCTAGCCCAAACCAGTATGAAGCGGATGCTGGCCTATTCCTCCATTGCCCAGGCGGGTTTTGTGATGATTGGCCTGATCATTGGCACCGATGCGGGCTATGCCAGCATGGTGTTCTACCTACTGATCTACCTGTTCATGAACCTGGGGGGCTTTACCTGTGTAATTCTCTTCACCCTCCGCACCGGGACGGACCAGATCAGCGAATATAGCGGCCTCTACCAAAAGGATCCTCTGCTCACCCTGGGGCTGACCATTTGCCTCCTTTCCCTAGGGGGGATTCCACCACTGGCAGGCTTCTTTGGCAAGCTCTATATCTTCTGGGCGGGTTGGCAGGCGGGAGCCTACGGACTCGTACTGGTGGGTCTCGTCACCAGCGTCATCTCCATCTACTACTACATCCGTGTGGTCAAGATGATGGTGGTAAAGGAACCCCAGGATATGTCGGAGTCCGTGAAAAACTATCCCGCCATGCAGTGGAATCTGCCGGGGATGCGTCCTCTCCAGGTAAGTCTGATTGTGGCGGTGATTGCCACCTCCATCGCCGGAGTATTGTCGAATCCCCTCTTTACCCTGGCGAACGACTCCATCACTCGCACGCCCATGCTGCAATCCAACCTCAGCGCCCCCACCGTCACCCTATCTTCGGCAGTGAGCGCAGAAAATTAGTACTAGTTGGGTGTATCAACAACTCAAAGCGGGACAAATCTCCTGGGGAGGAGTCAGGCATCAGACGTTGAGAACCCAGGAGATTCCTGACTCCTAGCTCCTGACTCCTCAATTCCTCGGAAGCAAGATTGTCTCAGCTTACGTTGATACCCCTAGTTGGCGGAAATAGGCTTGCCATTCTATCGCACCAGCCCAATATTTTCCGGTCCCCTCTCCCCGTGGGCTACGGTGTACACATAAGTCACTGTTTGATGTGCATCCCGGCCTGACCCCCTCTAACTCCCCCTTTACATTTACAAGGGGGAAGGACTAGAGTTTCCCCCCTTGTAAAGGGGGGATTAAGGGGGGTTGCAAGGGGCATCAGCACCCTTCCAGAAATATGTGTACACAGCAGCCCCTTGGGAGAGGGCTAGGGCTTCGGCGTGAGCTCAGCCCAACGGTGAGGGGCCGAGGTGTACCCCGATGAAACGGTTAGGAGGGTGTTTACGCCGCAGAGTAAGTAGGTCGGCGTATAAAGTTCGAGGTGTGTTACGAACAGTAAATCCTCTTAGATCCTTGCACACAGACTGTTTCAGGTGCTCAAGTACGTGTTCAATCGCTATACCTTAGCTAGCACTGCTTAGCAGAAATGAAGCCGCCATTAGTCCCCTCATTCCCGTATTCCAAGTTCGCTTTGCGAGTGCCTTGCACTCAGCGTGACCCGAGGTCGTAAACGGCAATCCGTACTAGCCCAACAAGCCCCCCGCGAAAGCGAGATAGTCCATCCGGATTTGTTAGTAGACGAGTTGATCCCCAAAATCATCCGTAGCAAAACGTAATATTCCCCGGCAACCCTTCATATTTAGGGGATATCACCGTTGTCAATGCTGTAAATTCCCAACTCAGCCCCATGGTCGCAAGACATCCTACTGTTTCCTTGTCAATATGATGGGTATCTGCTGCCAACGGATACCCAATCCTGATCCATAGAACTTCGATCCGTTAGGTGCACAACCGTGGACCTCTACAGGGATTTTTGTTTAGGAGAAAGACTATGTCCTCTTCCTTACACCTTGACCTCAAACCCCTCGCCTTCGCACCCGCTAGAGATGACAAACTGAGGCAACAACTCCTCAGCCAAGGCATTCAAGTCCTCACCGAACAGGAAGCCCTACGGGGGTCAAGACCTTGGGATATTATTTGCCAAGATGATCAGCGAGAAACCGTCCTCAAGCAGTTCAAAATCTTCAAAACCCTAGGACTGGGCAACACCTACATTCAAGGTCTATGGCATTGTGAACGGATTGATCTGCTCTCCGAACGCCTTTTCGCCCTGAATCCAGGCACTAAAACCAACTCCCTTATCTTTGAGTTGCCCAACTCCCCATCCTTAGTTCTAGAACAGGTTTTGTACAAAACATTTAACCTGTCTCTAATCCGACAGAATGATGTAGCAAAGGTCCATTACGCTCTACCTACGGAACTGTATCAAGGCTTTCTCGGAGAGTCGATGAAATACACCACGGGAGATTGGACTGGACTGGATCAGGTGCCGGAAAACCTCACCGCTGCCCAGCACCAGAATCTGGATTACTGGTGTAACGAGCTAAGCATTAGCAATGGCGATATTCTTCTGGACTGTGGTTGTGGCTGGGGAACCCTACTCGACTATTTAAGCCCTCGTGTCGATGTTACCTACATTGGCATCACCATTTCCGAAGAACAGCTCAACTATTGTCGCAGCACTTTTGAAGACTTTGAGAACGCCTATTTCTACAACCATAGCTACCACAATCGATATCAGGACATTCTGGCCGCATCCGGTGTAGATCACATCACAAAATGCCTTTTCTTGGAAACGATTGAGCATGGCGGCACCAGAAATTGGCCGAATATTCTCAAAAATGTCCGGGAGGTGATCAGTCCCGACGGTCTCTTGGGAATCCAAACAATTGGCGCTGATCATCCCAACTTGGTCTGCGATCCCTATATCAATCGCTATATTTTCCCCCATGCTTCTCTAGGTTCTCCCTCAGAACTGGGGCGAGCCATTGAGAGCGATCGCCAATTCGTCAAATGCAAGGAACATAATATTGCCCATCACTATCCAGCAACGTTGCGGGCCTGGAATCACTTTTTTCAACAAAACTGGGAAGAGATTCAGCCCTATATTCAACCCATCCTTGACTTGACCCCGTTTCAAACCCTGGATGAATGGAAGCGCCACTGGGAATTTTATCTATTGCTCTGTGCGGGAGCTTTCGTGGCCGGAACCTATCCCCAGGTCTATCAACTGACAGCAAAACCCAATTTTTTCAAGGCTTAGCCTGCCCGATAGGGCTTGGGGGTGAGGGCCGAGATGCGTGTACACGTAGCCCTAGGAAGGGAGCCGGATTCGGAGTTATCCCAGCATCCGTAGGGCCGCAGCACTGTGAATCTGCACCGCCTCTTGGGGATCCGCGAGCAGGGTTTGAAGTAGGGGAATGGCGGATTGGGCCTGGAGCCGACCGAGGGCTAGGGCAATGGCTTGTTTTTGGGCAGCGGCGGTGGGCTGGTCAATGAGCGCCGTGAGCCAGGTTTGCAGCACCGTCTGGGTTTGTTGGCCCAGAGGACCGTCGCCAAGATGGCCCAGAGCAGAAATGATTTCGAGCTGCACAGGGGAGGCGACTTTTTCCCAAGCCGCTGTCAAGGCCGTTAAGGCGGATTCTGAAGTCAGCCAGCCCAGGGATCGCACAATGCTAATTTGCAGTGGCTCCGGGGTCTGGGGAGAGGAAAGGGCTCGGGCGAGAGTTTCGATGATCAGGGACTGGCCCAAAGGGGCCATCGCGGTTTCGGTCCCGAAGCGCCCCAGGGCCACAACGGCGGCTTGGCGAACAGAAAGAGCCCGATCCCAGAGCGCGGGTTGGACATGGGCAACGAGATCCACCTGTCCCAGCAAGTCTGTGCGAAGTCCCAGGGCCGTCACCGCCTCCCGCCGGACAGAATCCACCCTATCCCCTAGGGCCGCTAGCAGTACGGGCAAAATCCGCTCATCCCGAAACTGGGCCAAGGCTTCTATAACCATAGTTCGCACTTCTGCATCCGGATCCTGGGCTACCCACAACAACGGCTCCACCGTAGCCGGGTGACCCATCCGCGCCAGAATCTGCACCGCCAGAGATCGCTGATCTGCGATGGTCCGGGACCGGCCCAAAGGGGCCATCGCGAGGAGAGGTTCCAGCGCCGCGACTCCCGCCGCCCCACAGTTCCCCAGCGCCGCTGCCGCCGCCGCCGTCAGTTCCGGTTCGTGGCTATGTAACAGCACCTCCAGAAGTCCCTGCACCACACCCGGACCACTGATTTGACCCAAAATCTGAGCCACAAACCACTGTAGTTCCCAATCTGAGGTGTCATCTTGCAAGCGCTCCAGCAATGACGGTAGCGCCACCTCCCCCAGTTGAGACAAATCCTTTGCGACCTCCCAGCGCCGTTGAAAATCCCCCGTTTCTAATTCCTCTAGGAGGGTATTGAGGGTGGGGTGGGGGGTGGGGTGGGG
>NZ_KI913949.1:3854104-3861102 GCF_000332095.2 Leptolyngbya sp. PCC 6406
TGGGGCATGGGGGTGAGGGGGTGGGTGGGTGATGGGGTGATGGGGTAGGGGGGTGATGGGGTAGGGGCGCGGTTTCCGCTCCCAATGCAGGATGTCGCCATTGGACATGATGCCTGTGCCCAATTATCGAGAGATACCGCGAAAATTTTTGATCCCCGCGATCCCCGCGATCGCGGCCAACAGTTCGCATCACATTCAGGTATTCAGAAATACCGCGACCGCCGATTCCCACAAAGTTTGCCATGAACAAATGGCGGGCAGTCATGCAGATATCACATTGAAGTCATGCGCAATCGGCCATGGATGGCCCAATCTCAATGCCTACAAGTTGCAGACAAGTAAGGTCCAGTGCCTCATTCAACAATTGCTCTAGAGCGAGTCGAATGACAAAGCTGCCGACAATCAAGACTCTGCATGAGGCCGAAAAACTGCCCCCGAAGTCCCATAAAACCCTTGTAGAGAAAGCTTTCTGGACTCAACACCACCCATCACCTACACCCTGCATTGGGCTAGAGAATCTGCCCTCCACATTTCATGGAACCCTTGCAGCGGAGAGGTTCCCAGTCACCGTCGAATTGCAGTGCGGTTACCCAGAAGCCATATTCCATGTATTTATTGCATTAAGACCATGCAATAAATGCGAGCCAAACGTTTTTTTGTGCCTAAAGACACAAAATCTATAAATACTCCGGGCTAGTTTGTTGACCAATGAATCGTCCTGAATTGCCGAAATTAGAAAGTGATTGTTTTTATGGATTGAGGAAACCGTCATTATCAGCCACATCAATCCAGATAGGTTGTGATCGGGCAAAATGTGCTTTTATCGACAGGTCAGCATTGTGGTGAATACAGTCTCTAAAGCAGATAGTAAAATCAATAAATTTGAGAAATTAAAGGCCGAAAAAGATGGTCTAGCTGTCAAGGCAGAACTGCTTAAATTTGCTGAAATAGGCTGGGAAGCAGTAGACGAAACGGATCTGACCCACCGCCTGAAATGGCTGGGTATCTTCTTCCGACCTATCACCCCTGGGAAATTTATGCTGAGGCTACGGGTGCCCAGTGGGGTGCTTTCGAGCCAAAAAATGCGAGTTTTGGCGGAGGTCGTCCAACGCTATGGCGATGATGGCAGTGCCGACATTACCACCCGCCAAAATATTCAGCTTCGCGGCATTCGTCTGGAGGATATTCCCGATATTTTTCAGCGCTTTGAAGCAGTAGGACTCACCTCAATTCAGTCTGGTATGGACAATGTCCGCAACATCACCGGCTCTCCGGTGGCGGGCATTGATGCCAACGAGTTGATCGACACCCGAGGGCTAGTGCGGTTGGTGCAGGACATGATTACGGGCAATGGTGAGGGCAATGCCGACTTCACCAACCTGCCCCGCAAGTTCAACATCGCCATCGAAGGGGGGCGGGATAACTCCGTCCACGCCGAAATCAATGACATCGCCTTTGTGCCCGCCTACCGCGAAGGACGGCTGGGATTCAATGTGCTGGTGGGGGGCTTTTTCTCCGCCCGTCGTTGTGAGGCGGCGATTCCCCTCCATGCCTGGGTCGCCCCCAACGAAGAGGTCATCGACCTGTGTCGCGCCATTCTAGAGGTCTACCGCGACCATGGGTTGCGGGCTAATCGCCAGAAGTCCCGGCTTATGTGGCTCATTGAGGAATGGGGCATGGAGCGGTTCCGGTCCGAAGTGGAGCAGGTCTATGGCCGGCCCCTGCCCAGTGCTGCCCCCAAGGATGAAGTGGACTGGGACAAGCGGGACCACATTGGTATCCATTCCCAAAAGCAGCCGGGGCTCTATTTTGTGGGGCTGCATGTGCCGGTGGGGCGGCTCAGTGCCTCAACCATGCTGGACTTAGCCCGCTTGGCGGAGGTCTACGGAGATGGTGAACTGCGCCTGACCGTGGAGCAGAACGTCATCATCCCCCATATTCCAGAGTCCCGGATGGCGGCTCTGTTGAAGGAACCCCTGCTGGAAACCTTCTCGATTGAGCCCAGCCCTCTGGTGCGATCGCTGGTGTCCTGTACGGGAGCCCAGTTTTGCAACTTTGCCCTGGTGGAAACGAAGCAGCGGGCCTTGGCCTTGGCGCGATCGCTAGATCAAACCCTGACCCTGCCCCGCCCAGTGCGGATCCACTGGACCGGATGTCCTAATTCCTGCGGTCAGCCCCAGGTGGCCGACATTGGCCTCATGGGCACCAAAGCCCGCAAGGACGGCAAGGTCGTAGAGGGAGTCGATATCTACATGGGGGGCAAGGTGGGCAAGGAAGCTCAACTGGGCACCTGTGTCCAAAAGTCCGTACCCTGCGACGACCTCTTCGCCGTACTTCAGGACTTACTGAGCACCCACTTTGGGGCCACCCCCAAAGTCGAACCCACCCTCAACGGCAGTGTCCAGATCGAGACCTCAGGATAGCGTCTGTCCCCTGTCCCTTTCTGCGCTGTACACCTACACCTACACCTACACCTACACCTACACCTACACCTACACCTAATCGGAGACAGATACCCATGACCCGTTTGAACCGTCGCAGATTTTTGATGACCGCTGGTACCGCCGCCGCTGGCACCATCCTGCTCCATAGCTGTAGTGGTGGCTCTAACTCGGGCACCACCGCTGTCGAGGTGGAGATTGATCCCGCTGATGCCCCGGAAACCCCTGCGGCAAAACTAGGTTTCATTGCCCTGACCGATTCCGCTCCCCTGATCATCGCCTCGGAAAAAGGTTTCTTTGCCAAGTACGGCATGACCGAGGTGTTGGTGGAAAAACAAGCCTCCTGGGGTACCACCCGCGATAACTTGGTGCTGGGCTCCGGCGGCGGCGGCATTGATGGAGCCCACATCCTCACCCCCATGCCCTACCTAATTTCCGAGGGTATCGTCACCGATGGGCGCAAGGTACCGATGTATATCCTGGCCCGCCTCAATACCAATGGTCAGGGCATATCCCTCTCCAATGATTATTTGGATTTGGAAATTGGTGTGGATAGCGCTCCCCTGAAGGAAGTCTTTGCCCAGCGCAAAGCGGCGGGGAATGAACTCAAGGCTGCTATGACTTTCCCTGGAGGAACCCACGACTGCTGGATTCGCTACTGGCTGGCGGCGGGGGGTATTGACCCCGACCAGGATATCTCCACCATTGTGGTACCACCGCCCCAAATGGTGGCCAACATCAAAGTAGGGAACATGGACGCCTTCTGTGTGGGAGAGCCTTGGCCCCTGCAAACGGTGAACCAAAAGATTGGCTATAACGCCATTACCACGGGTGAGTTTTGGAAGGATCACCCTGAGAAAGCGTTGGGAATGCGGGCCGACTGGGTGGATGCAAATCCCAAGGCCACTAAAGCATTGCTGACCGCTACCCTGGAGGCTCAAATCTGGTGTAGTCAGCCGGAAAATAAGGAGGAGATGTGTCAAATTCTCTCCAAGCGGGCCTGGTTTAACGTCCCTTACGACGACATCATTGACCGTTCCATCGGCAAGTTTGACTATGGCACGGGCAAGGTTCTAGAGCAGCCCGATCTGATGCAAAAGTACTGGAATGACTTTGCCTCCTATCCCTTCAAGAGCCATGATCTCTGGTTCCTGACGGAGAACATTCGCTGGGGCTACCTGCCCCCGGAAACGGATATTCAAGCCATGGTAGATGCGGTGAACCGGGAAGATCTCTGGAAGGAAGCCGCGATCGCACTAGGTCAGGAATCCGCCATTCCCGACAGTACCTCCCGTGGGGTTGAGACCTTCTTTGACGGCATCACCTTTGACCCCGAGGATCCCCAGGACTACCTGAACAGCCTTGCCATTAAGCGCGTATAGGGATTGCTGGGAAGGAGTAAGGGCAGGAAATCCTACGCCCCAACTCCTTCCCATGGTTCCCCTGCATCCCTCCCCCTAGCTCTCCAGCACTTAGAGGTATCTCCATGACTGCACCCTTGAAGATTCGTCGGCGACGATCGCGATTTGAACCCCAACCCCTAATCAAGTTTGCCTACGAGCAGATCAAAGCCCTAATTCCTCCGGTCATTGCCATAGTCATTTTCCTCGTAATTTGGCAATTGCTAACCAACAGCCCTGATGCCAATCTCCCCAGTCCCATCCGCACCATTAAAGATACCTGGGAGCTGATTATCGATCCCTTCTTCGATAATGGCGGCATTGATAAGGGGCTGTTTTGGCAGCTTTTCACGAGTCTCCAGCGGGTTGCCTTGGGCTTTTCCCTGGCCGCCATTGTGGGCATTGGCTTGGGTATTTTGGTCGGCACTAATCGCATCATGTACCAGGCTCTAGACCCCATCTTTCAGGTCTTGAGAACGGTACCCCCCTTGGCTTGGCTTCCTATTTCCCTAGCCGGATTTCAGCAGGCTAATCCCTCCGCAATTTTTGTTATTTTCATTACGGCGATTTGGCCCATTATCATCAACACTACGGAGGGGGTTCGCCAAATTCCCCAGGACTACAACAATGTCTCGCGGGTGCTGCGGCTAAACCGCCAAACCTACTTCTTCAAAATTCTCTTCCCCGCCACGGTGCCCTATATTTTCACCGGGCTCAAGATTGGCATTGGTCTATCCTGGTTGGCGATTATTGCCGCTGAGATGCTAATCGGCGGTGTGGGCATTGGCTTCTTTATCTGGGATGCCTGGAACAGTTCTCGGGTCAGCGATATCATCATCGCCGTTATCTATGTAGGCATTGTCGGTCTATTGCTGGACAAGTTCATTACCTTCCTCGGTAATCTGGTGGTTTCTGAGGAAAAATAATTCTTGTTTCACCATCCCATTATTTGACCTTCATTGCTTAGGCATCATGGCTATTTTTGCTGAAGTTGATCACGTTGATCGCGTATTCTCTCTACCCGATGGGGGCACCTATGTGGCCCTGACTAATATTGATCTCAAAATTCGCAAGGGGGAGTTTGTGTCCCTGGTGGGTCACTCGGGTTGTGGTAAATCCACGCTGTTGAACCTGATTGCGGGGCTGGATCAGCCCACACGCGGGGGGATTGTACTGGAGGGACGACAGGTGACGGAACCTGGCCCCGATCGCATGGTGGTGTTTCAAAACTATTCCCTCTTGCCCTGGCTGACGGTGCGAGAAAACATTGCCCTAGCGGTGGATGCTGCCATGAAGCAGTTCTCCCCAGGGGAGCGAAAGGACATTGTGAATCACCACATCGACATGGTGGGGCTACGGGCAGCGGCGGATAAACGCCCCGCCCATCTATCGGGGGGCATGAAGCAACGGGTTGCGATCGCGCGTGCCCTCGCCATTCGTCCCAAGCTGCTGTTGCTAGATGAACCCTTTGGAGCCTTGGATGCCCTGACCCGAGGCGGGTTGCAGGAACAGTTGATGCGCATTTGCCAAGAGAACGAAGTCACCTGCATCATGGTCACCCACGATGTGGATGAGGCGCTGCTGTTGTCGGACCGGGTGGTCCTGATGACCAATGGCCCAGCGGCCTACGTCGGGCAGATTCTAGATGTCACCATTCCCCGCCCCCGCACTCACATGTCGGCGGTGGAGCATCCCAGTTACTACAGTCTGCGGGGCGAAATTGTGTACTTCCTGAACCAGCAGCGGCGGGCGCAGCGCCAGCGACTGAAGCAGGTAACGCCCGTGGCCCTGAACGGGTTAGAAAAGATCAATCTGGAATTGGGCTTCATTCCCCTCACCGACTGCGCCCCCCTCGTCGTGGCCCAGGAGCGGGGCTTTTTTGCCAAACAGGGCCTCACCCAGGTCACCCTGCGGCGGGAGCCCAACTGGCAGGCCATTGAAATGGGTATCCGTCAGGGTCGGTTGGACGCGGCCCAAATGGTGGCGGGAATGCCCCTGGGCATGACCCTGGGGATCAAGGGCAAGCCTTCGGTGACCGTGACCACGGGCCTGACCCTCTCCCGCAACGGCAATGCCATCACCTTCCATCGCCGCTTCTACGCCGATGGCGTGCGAACCTTGGCGGATTTCAAAGCCTTCCTCACCGCCCACCCCGACCAAAAGCCCACCCTGGCTATGGTCCACCCAGCCTCTATGCAAAACCTGATGTTGCGCTACTGGCTGGCCTCCGCAGGGATTGACCCTGAGCGGGACGTAAATCTGATCGTGATTCCCCCGGCCCAGATGGCGGCTAACCTGAAGGCGGGCAGCATCGATGGCTACTGCGTTGGTGAGCCCTGGAATTCCCGAGCGGTTCATGAGGGGCTGGGCTTTGTCATAGCTACCGATGCCGATATCTGGTCGGGCCATTGTGAAAAGGTGCTGGGGGTGCGGGAGGACTGGGCCGAGGCCCATCCTCAAACCCACCTGGCGCTGATCAAGGCACTGCTGGAGGCGTGCCAATACTGCGATGATCCCCGCAACCGAGAGGATGTGCTGTCCCTCATCTGCCGCCCCGAGTACGTGGGCTCTGACCCGGTGTACACCCGCCCCGGCCTCATCGATCCCTACGATCGCGGCACCGATGCGCCCCAGATGATTCCCCGGTTCAACCAGTTCTTTGTGGACAAGGCCAACTGCCCCGATCGCACGGAGGCACTGTGGATGATGGCCCAAATGGCCCGCTGGGGCATCACGCCTTTCCCCCGCAACTGGATCGAGGTGCTGGACCGGGTCCGGCGCATGGAAACCTTTACCACCGCTGCCCAGGCTGTCGGGATGCCGGATATTGGCCGAGATCGCGGTCCCATCACCCTATTTGATGGCGGCACCTTCAACCCCGACGACCCCATCCACTACCTGGAAGGCTTGACCTACAAGGGAGAGATTCGAGTCCAAGAGGTGCCCTTGGAAGCGGTTGCCCCCAGTGCAGCGGCGTAGATTTCCCCGTATTGGGTGTGAGGGTAGGAGGGTGTGAGGGTAGGAGGGTGGATGAGTAGCTGTCATCTGGAAAACCGCGATGGACCCGCCCCTCACGAGACCTTGAACTCAAAACTCCTATCCCTTGTCACCTGTCACCCCCCTGCATTGGGCGCGGAAACCACGCCCCTACGGCGAC
>NZ_KI913949.1:3861202-3865849 GCF_000332095.2 Leptolyngbya sp. PCC 6406
CCCATCACCCCATCACCCCAACACCCCATCACCCCAACACCCCATCACCCCAACACCCCATCACCCCATCACCCCCCTACCCCATCACCCCAACACCCCACCCCCCATGCAAACCCTCACCACCACCACCACCCACCCCTCTCCCCGACCTACGGAACCCTTCCTCGTCATTGATGGCGTTTCCAAGGTCTACCCCACCCCAAATGGTCCCTACCCGGTGCTGGATAATATCCATCTCACAGTGAACGAGGGGGAATTTATCTGTTTAATTGGCCACTCGGGCTGTGGCAAGTCCACGCTGCTGGATATGGTCTCTGGCTTTCGTGAGCCGACTCAGGGGGAAGTTCGCCTAGAGTCCCAGACCATTCGGGAGCCCGGTCCCGATCGCATGGTGGTCTTTCAGAACTATTCCCTGCTGCCGTGGCTGACCGCCTATGAAAACATCTACTTAGCGGTGGAGTCGGTGTTTCCCCATCTGAAACGCAAGGACAAGGTGGCGCTGGTGAATGAGCACTTGGCCCTAGTGGGGTTGACGGAGGCGGCGAACAAAAAGCCGAAGGAGCTCTCCGGGGGGATGAAGCAGCGGGTGTCCATTGCCCGCGCCCTGGCACTCCAGCCCAAGATGCTGATTCTAGACGAGCCCTTTGGAGCCTTGGATCCCATTACCCGCGAGGAGTTGCAGGAGGAACTGCTGCGGATCTGGGCAGATCATCAGGTGACGGTGTTGATGATTACCCATGACATTGATGAGGCCCTGTTTTTGGGCGATCGCCTAGTGATGATGACCAATGGCCCTGCGGCCCGTATTGGCGAAGTGCTGGATCTACCCTTTCCCCGACCCCGGCAGCGATCGCGGTTGATGGAGCAGCCGGAATACTATGACCTGCGGAACCACGCGCTAGATTTCCTCTACCGTCGCTATGCCCACGAAGACGAGTAGAGAGGCAAGATTTCCCCATTGGAAACGCAAAATTCTGGGTCTCTATGGGGCTCTAATTTTGGGTTCCTATTCAGGATGACGCTTCATGACCCCCTCTAAATTTCCCTCGTCTTCCTTTGATCCCGTCTCTACCCTTTGCCCCTATTGCGGGGTGGGGTGTGGTCTGGCGGTACAGCCTCCGGCGCTACCCGGTCGCCCTGTGAATCGGGACAAGGCGGGCAATCCCCTGTGGCAGGTGCGGGGCGATCGCGCCCATCCCTCTAGCCAGGGTATGGTCTGTGTCAAGGGGGCAACAGTGGCGGAGGCGCTAGACCAGGATCGCCTCAAGTATCCGATGATACGGGATTCCCTAGATGCCCCTTTCCAGCGGGTGACCTGGGATGATGCTCTGGATCGGATCTGCGATCGCATTCAGACCCTACGCCGCACCTTAGGCTCCCAGAGCATTTGCATGTATGGCTCCGGCCAACTCCAGACCGAGGACTACTATGTGGCCCAAAAATTGCTGAAGGGTTGCCTGGGCACCAACAATTTTGACTCCAACTCCCGCCTTTGTATGTCCTCAGCAGTGGCGGGTTACACCCAGAGCTTCGGCTCCGATGGCCCCCCCTGCTGCTACGCCGACCTAGAGCTAACGGACTGCGCCTTTCTGATCGGCACCAATGCGGCGGAATGCCATCCCATTGCCTACAACCGCCTGCGGAAGTACCACAAAAAGCAAAGGGGTAAGGTCAAGCTCATCGTGGTGGATCCCCGCCGGACCCAAACCGCACGGGATGCGGATCTGCACCTTGCGATCGCACCCGGTAGTGACATTCCCCTGCTCCACGGCATTGCTCACCTGCTGCTGCGCCAGGGCTGGATTGATCCCGAATTCATCACCAATTGCACCGAAGGCTTCACCGCCTATACAGAAATTCTGGCCCACTATCCCCCCGAGCGGGTGGCCATTCTCTGCGGCATTCGCCAACAGGATTTGGAAACCGCCGCCCAGTGGTGGGGCGAATCTCAGCGAGTGCTCTCCCTCTGGTCCATGGGCATGAACCAGTCCAGCGAAGGTACCGCCAAGGTCCGCAGTTTGATTAACCTGCACCTCATGACGGGCCAAGTGGGCAAACCGGGGGCGGGTCCCTTTTCCCTCACCGGACAGCCCAACGCCATGGGAGGGCGTGAAACCGGGGGACTGGCCCACATTTTGCCGGGATACCGCTCCGTCACCAACCCCCAGCATCGTCAGGAGCTGGAACAAGCGTGGGGACTCCCCCCGAATAGTATTTCTCCCCAGCCAGGACTGGCGGCACGGGACATGGTGCTGGCTCTGGAACGGGGCCACCTTGGGCTGCTGTGGATTGTGGCCACCAACCCAGCCGTGAGCCTGCCGGATCTAGTACGGACCAAAGCTGCCCTCCGCGCCTCCCCCTTCACGGTGTACCAAGACGCCTACTATCCGACGGAGACTGCCGCCTACGCCCATATCCTGCTCCCCGCCGCCCAGTGGGGCGAAAAAACCGGCACCATGACCAACTCCGAGCGCATGGTCACGCTCTGCCAGCAGTTTCGCCTGCCCCCCGGTCAGGCTCGCCCCGACTGGGAAATCTTTGCAGAGGTGGGACGACGGCTGGGGTTTACCGATCAGTTTGATTTCCCCTCTTCAGCAGCGGTGCATGGAGAATTTGTGCACCTCACCCAGGGGCGACTGTGCGACATGTCGGGCCTCAGCCACGATCGCCTCGCCACCGAAGGGGCAATCCAGTGGCCTTGTCCCCAGGGGGAAACGGTGCCCGCTACCCAACAGGACAAACGGCTCTACGAAGACCGCATCTTTGCCACCGCCAACGGTCGGGCACACTTTGCCGCCTGCCATGAAAAAGGTTTGGCAGAACCCCCAGACCCCGCCTATCCCTTTGTACTCACCACCGGACGCCTCTACGGCCACTGGCACACCCAAACCCGCACCGGGCGCATTGAGAAAATCCGCACCCTACATCCCATTCCCCAACTAGAAATGAGCCCCCTCGACGCCCAGCGGTTGCACTTGCAGTCCGGCAACTGGGTAGAGGTGAGATCGCGCCGAGGCCGCGCCCGCCTTCAAGTCCTCGTCACCCAATACATCCGCCAAGGGACAGTGTTTATGCCCATGCACTGGGGAGCCCTCTGGGCCGAGGAAGCAGAATGCAATGCCCTCACCGTCCCCAATGTCTGCCCCGAATCCCTCCAACCGGAACTCAAAGCCTGTGCGGTGCAGGTGATCCCCGTTAGCACAGTGGCAGAAGACAGTGCTACGGATAGATCCACCCATGGAACCACTCATGGGACCGCTAATGGGGCCACCGATGAGATGATTGCCGATAGTGCTGTAGCCCCAGCGTCAGCCATTGCGATCGCCCACAAGACCTGACCGCCGCCGCCCTCCTAATTCAGGGATTCATAAATGATCGCGATCATAAACAGGCTCAGCAATGTGGTTGCGAGGCGCAAGAAAAAGGGCAACGCCGTTAGAAGCAGTTGCTCCGCCTGATCCACACCCCCGAAAGGCGCGAGAAATAGCAAAGCATAAAGGAGCCTTGGTAGAGGAGTTGAGAAGTTTTCTTTAACCAAGTAGATTTTGCAGAAATCGATTGACATAATTCTGACTGATACGCTCTTGTTCCAAACGTTTCTGATGAGAAGCGAGATAGATATATAAAGTTGATTCTTCAGGAGTGAGATAAGGCAACGTCTCAGGGATCCTTCCATCTACAGAAACAGCAAATTCATCAAATGCCCTAAATGTTTCCATGTCCATCATAATGGACGTTGTTTGAGGAAAATAAGACCGTACTTGAGATAAAATCTTAAACCCATCAACATCCAAATCTCCCCAGTAAAAGATAGGATGGCTTGATAGCCATATGATGGTTTTCAAGGTTTGAACAGCATATCCACTACCAAAGATAGCAAAGCTATTTTTTAGAGACGGCAACGTTAAAAAATTCATCACATTCTCAGTAATAAAGCAGCGATGAACCTCTAAGTTTAGTTGCCTGAACTCAGAGACAGGCATGCTAATGTCCGTTGCAGGAAATCCATATTGATTCTTGAGTGAATGGTCTAAAAGCCTAAATCGAATCAGGGGTTCACGATATTTAAGGCAACACTCCGGACAGTTTTTCGGGGTAGGTTGGAGAAAAGCTATCCACCGCATAGAGTGCAGGTGTACGAAAAACACGGTGCACCGATGGATAGCCTCAACCGCATCTTAGCCGGTCTGCTGACGACAGCAGGCCATTTAGCAAACCGCAGCGCCAGTTTCTGATGACGCTGATGACCACGATTTTTGTGGTTTGTGGCAAAGTCAACTACACCAACCTGAGTCGATACAGCGACCGCTGTGAACGAACCTACCGGCGACATTTTGAGGCTGGACTGGGCCTAGAAAGCTTGAACCAAGCCTTAATTGAGCAGGTGATTGCAGACACCAGCACTCAGATTGCAGTGGTGGACTGCACCTTTACTGAGAAAAGTGGTCGTCACACCTACGGACTGGACTGGTTCTACAACGGCAAAACGCAGCGGGCCGAACGGGGGTTGGAATGGTCAGTGGTGGCGGTGGTTGATCTGGGGCAGAAGACCGGCTATGCCCTATCGGCGCAACAAACCGCAGCGGGGCTAGGGGCACAAGAACCTGCCACGGCTGACGAGACAACACCCCCCAAGAGCCGAGTTGA
>NZ_KI913949.1:3865949-3880504 GCF_000332095.2 Leptolyngbya sp. PCC 6406
GGGAGTGGTGCAGTTGGGTTTCCAGTCCATTGGGCGGCTACGCAGCGATGCCAACCTCAAATTTCTCTATGATGGCCCCCAGAAGCGGCGGGGTAACCGCCGTCGCTATGGCGACAAGGTGAATCTGGCCGACCCCAGTCGCTTCACGTTCGTCGAGACCCTAGAAAATGGGGTCTCTCTCTACACGGCTGTCGTCTGGTCGGTCTCTCTCAAGCGCCGCATCCGCTTAGCCTATCTGCTGAAAGAGCAGGACGGACGGCAGAGTTATGTCGTCCTCTTCTCCACCGACATTGACATTGACCCCATCCATCTCTATCGCTGCTACGCTGCTCGGTTTCAAATTGAATTCATCTTCCGCGATGCCCGTCAATTCACAGGACTAGCGGACTGCCAGGCCCGGTCTCCCGAGGCGCTCGACTCCCATGTCAATGCCAGCTTGATGGCCCTCAATTTGGCCAAAGCAGCACTGCAATCTACTCAATCGGGAGCTGAATCCGCTGAACCTGTCAGCTTCTCCATGGCCTCTTTCAAACGGCAAGCCCTCAATCAACATCTTCTCGACCTATTTACGGCCATGTTCGACCTGGAGCCAACTTTGATTAAATCCCACCCCAACTACCAGAGCCTCCTAAATTACGGGGCTATAGCCGCCTAAGCTGGAGCTATAGCCGCCTAAATCTGTCCGAAGGGCACTGTCCTGTTAAGGGGTGATCCATTCAAATCCTCTGGATAAGAGGATCTCAGAGATTTTCAGTGGGCGCTGAATGAATCCCATTGCCATTGCTGGTGTTCTGGCTTTGCCTAAACTCCAATGGGGCCGCACCCAGTTGTGAATCAGGCGCTGTACATTTAAAGCCCGCTGCAATCCTTCTAACTGCTTAGCGTAGTGGTTCTGACGTCTTCGATAGGCCGTTGCTCGACGCCTCAAGGCACTGTTAAAGGCTTCAAGGTGATTGGCATGAACCTCTGCTATGGAACTCATCGCTGTCCAGGGATGCTCCACTTGGAGCCACTCCACCCGGGCCTTGCCTTGAGAGCCTTTGATCTTGATGGCCACTTCTAAACCTTCACGCCAGACCTTCTGATAGGGATATGCCTCTGAGGTCAGGTGGCTCGGTAGATAGACGCTGGCCAGTTTCCACAATTCCTTGCCATAGCGCCGCTCGCCATCGGTAAACCATCGAATCCAAGCACTGGACACAGCCCACTGCCAGGCCCGCTCCACCCCCTGCTCAAACAACTGAGCCGCCTTGAGTCCCGCACTGGCTTCTAGCCAGTAACGACTCTCTCGCTCAATGAAGCTGATCGTCCAGCCTTCTGAGGCTTCGGGGGGAAGGTTCTCTCCCACCCGGGTATAGAGTTCATCGCCCTCTATGGTGACTTCTCCGCCCTCAGGTGCAGGGGGAGACCAGGCGGGCAGATGAGATGATAAGCGCTCTTCCCAAGCGCTAATACTGCTCGGGGATGTCCCCACGACCCTAGCGGCGGCTCTGATGCCAAGACCTTCGCCTCTGGCATTCAGGGCCATCTCTACCGTGGCTGCTGGCGTTCGTAGGCGGGCCATCGGGGTACCGCTACGTTCATTGAAGCGACGGCCACACGTCTTACAGAGGTAGCGTTGCACGACTTGATCGCTCTTCAAGGTTTTGCTACCGTTCTTGACGACCTCTTCACTCTGGCAATAAATACAGTGCATTGGGCTTAAGGCTTGCTGCATCTACAGTCTAGCTCTCACCCCCTAAGCTGACAGTGCCGTCCGAAGTGTTGTTAAGGGAAAACCGTTTTTCAAAGGTGCATTCTTTCTCTCCTTCTATCGATGCGAGTTGATCGATGGGAAGAATTGCTTCTAAAAGACTGCGAATAATTCTTTGGTTTTGCTCAACAAACTTTGTATGGACCTGAATTGGTAATTCTCGAATATAGAGATTAGGTTTTGGGTTCTGCTGAAAATACTGGCAAACCTTCAGAAGATCACGCCAGCGATCGTCATGTTCAATAATCTTTAAAGAATTACAACTCAACCAACCATTCAATTGAGGAATAGTTGTCTGAATCAGATCTATATTTACTTTAAACTTCGCAACCTCTTTTTCTTTTTTAATAAACTTCAGATAATCTTCCTCTGTATCAAAATGAATTCGTCTGGGTAGAGATTGTAAGCCGTATTTTTGAGTTCTTCGAGGTTCTAACTCTACAACGTAGCCATAACCCAACTTCTCTTTAGACTTGTTGATAAGTTGAGTGACCGCCTCTCGTAAAGCAAGATAATCATCTTTGGGGATAGTACCGACGGAGAACTCGACAGGGAAAAAGCTCTCCCCTGTCATGATTGAACTCAGGAAGGTGGGATATCGTTGCTTAGCTTTTTGTTGAATTTGAGAGGGATCAATCACGACTGGAACTGAGGGCCACTTGACGATTATGGCGGTATTCTTCTATTGAAATAGACGCAATACTAGAGTAGTTGCCTTCGGGAATGTTGGAGACAAAGTGAAGGCTAGAGATATATGGCTCTATCACATTAATTTTATCTTTTGGAGTGACGACTAAAAGTTGCAGGTTCAAGTTCTTAAACAGTTCCATTGCATAGCGAGCATTACCATCATCTGATTTACTAAATGCTTCGTCGATGACAACAAATCTGAAAGATTTATGCTTTATATTCTCTTGGTTTAATCCAAATTGGTAAGCAATCGCGGAAGCTAGAATCGTATAAGCTAATTTCACCTTTTGCCCGCCAGACTTGCCAGAAGAGTCTGTATGGTGCTCTTTTTCACTGTTATCGGAGCGATAACGTTCACTCACTGAAAAGTCTAACCAGTTCCGAACATCTGTAACTAAATTTGTCCATCTGTCTTCAGATTTAAATCGTTCGATCAGGCGAGTTTGAATATTTTGAAAGCGTTCTTCATTGTCTTCAGCACTTTGTCGCACCACGTCACCCAAACAAATTTTCAAGTCTTCCTTAAAATCTCGAATCTCACGAGTACGAGTTTTGTCACAACACAGCCGGATATAAGTAGATTCCGTATAACTGATTTTCTGCAAGGATTCGTTAAGTTCTTCAATCGCTTGTTCAATATCTTCTTCTTGCTTATCTAAAGCACTCTTAAACATTGAAATTGCAATAATGACTTTTTCATTCATCAATTGCTTAAAACGTTGTTCATGGCGAGGTAAATCATCCTGCTCAATTTGCACCTTTAGCTTCAAGTATTCATCTAAATACTCAAGTGATGTTCCTAGCTCAGATACAGTTTCAGGAAAAGCGGTCTTAAAATTCAGCATCCGCATACCAAGGGCGTTTTGAGAACTATTTTGTTGCCCTTCTTTCTGACGGAGTTGCTCCTGTAGATAGTCCCGTAGGTTTGCTTCATCCTGATTAATAGATTCCAACGTCATTGAGTATTGCCTGAGTTTAGCTGTCATCCGCTTCTCAAAGGCTTCAATTTCTGGAGTAGAGACTGCTTGCATCGTCGTTTCACAGTGACCTTGCTCCTTCTTGGCGCGCTGATGCCGATCTTCAAGGGTCTGAAGCTCTCGAATGAGGTTTTCTCGCTGTTGTTCTGCTTGAGTGATTTCTAACTGGGCTTCCTTTAGCTGAATTTCCAGTTGCTTTAAGCGATCGGAACTCGCTTTTAGCTTCTGTCGTTGGTTTTGAAGTTCAAGGCGTTCAGCCTCTGTCGATCGCCAATCAATTTCAGCAAAATCAGCAAATTTCATGAACTCTTGCAACCAGGAGTCTTTCTGTAGCCGCTGATTACGCTGTTGTTCTGATACCTTAATTTGTTGATTAATTTGTGCAAGCTGCTGATTCACTTGCTTTAATTCGGCTTCTAAAGCTTTGATCTTGCTGGCATTATTCCAACCTAAAATGTATTGACTGCGATCGCCAATCTTGTTACGGTCGTCCTTCTCGTGCCGTTCACTCCCATGCTTGATCAAACCTGTGCGAGTAATGGCACGAGATTCATGGTGAAATTGTTCAATCGTGTCGCAGCAAACATAGCTGAATTGTCGAACTAATTGATCTCGCAACCATTGGGAAAAAGTTTCGTCCTCTTGCTTGATTTCTAATTTGTAAGGAATTTGCGTTGGATCAAGGGCACGTTGAATTGGATTAGGTGCAAGGGTCGTTATGCGGTAATACACTAGCCGCCCCCGCAAATGAGTTTGGTTTACATAGGCATTGACTGCCCGATAGTGAGCATCAGGAACTAAAATACATAAACCAAATCCCCGAAGTAATCGTTCAATTGCGCCTTCCCACTCCTGAGCCTCTGGACGAACTTGCAGCAGTTCTCCAACAAAAGGAAGGTCGGTATCTACGTAAGCCTTCAGGGGTTCACGAAGAATTAAGGGTTCCAGGGTCTCGATAGGGGTTAAGGTAGGCTCATGAGTGAAGGCAACGAGCCCACCATAGACATCGGCGGCATCTCCATTTCTGTGTCAGATTGGGATGCCACCCCGGCTAGCGTAAAAAAAGCTCTGGTGTGCGCTCTCATTGAGACCATCAGTCGCTTAGAAGAGCGGGTGAGCCACCTCGAAGAGCAACTCAACCAGAATTCGCAAAACTCATCGTTGCCGCCTTCAAAGGATGGATTCGGCCCCCCTAAGCCAGACCCGGAGGGCAAAGGCAAAGGGAAGCGGAAGCGCGGAGGCCAACCGGGACACAAAGGATATTCCCGCAAGCTGTATCCCCTAGAAGCCTGCAAACAGGTGTTCGAGCATCGCCCCAAGACCTGTGGGCATTGTGGAGAGCCGCTATCAGGAAACGACCCAGCGCCCTATCGGCACCAGATTGTCGAACTACCGCCAATTGAGCCCATCGTCATCGAGCATCGCCTGCACGCCTTAGATTGTGAGCACTGCGGTAAAACCACCCGTAGCAAATTACCAGCAGAGGTGCATCAAGGCGGTTATGGTGAGCGGTTGAGTGCAGTAGTGGCCTTACTGAGTGGCGCTTATCGCCAAAGCCATCAGCAGGTGAAGACCTGTCTAGCAGCGCTGTTTGAGATCGAGATTTCTGGCGGCAGCATCAACCGGCTACGCCGAGAAGCCAGTGCGGCACTGGGGCAGCCAGTAGCTGAGGCGCAAGGCTACGTGCAGGGGGAAGCGGTGATTCACAGTGATGAGACTAGCTTTCGCCAGGGGAACAGCGATGGCCAGAATCAGGCCCAGCGACAGGGTTGGCTGTGGGTGCTGGTGACGCCGATGGTGAGTGTGTTCAGCATTCTGTTGAGCCGGTCTCAAGCCGCCGCCCAAGCACTGATTGGCCCAGCCTATGACGGCATTGTGGTCTCAGACCGCTACAGCGGCTATGGGTGGATTGATATTAGCCAACGCCAGGTGTGTTGGGCTCATCTCAAACGAGACTTTACTCGGATTGCCGAGCGTCAGGGGGTCTGCCAAGAGATTGGAAAAGGCTTACTGGCTCAACAAAAAGCGTTGTTTGAGTTGTGGTACCAAGTGCGGGATGGCACCCTTTCCCGGACTGGCTTTGCTGAGTTAGTCCAGCCGATTCGGGCTGCTGTAAAAGCGGTGCTTGAGGAGGGAGCGAACTATGACATTGGCCCAAAGGAGAAGACGCCTTTGGCCAAGACGGTACGCACTTGCCGACAACTGCTGTTGGTGGAACCGGCTCTGTGGACGTTTGTCACGGTGCTGGGGGTGGAGCCCACCAATAATACGGCTGAGCGTTCTTTGCGAGCTGGGGTGATTTGGAAGCGCATCAGCTTTGGGGCGGAGTCTCAGGCCGGCAGTGAGTTTGTCGCCCGGATGCTGACGACGGTTTCTTCTCTGACGATGCAGCAGCGAGATGTGCTGGACTTTCTCACTCAAGCCTATTGGTCGGCTCGCTTTGGCCAACCGCCTCCTTCATTGCTGCCTTTGGCCACTCATCAGCCTCAAACCCTAATCACGCCGTGACCCCCTGAAGGCTTACGTATCTACTAGGTCTAGATCATGGATAATGCGATTGCGCATATCCAGATTCGTCTTAGGAATTTGATTTTTGCGGCTACGCAGAGAGGTTAATTCTTCATCCAGTTGAGTTTGTTGTTTCTGTAAATCAGCGTATCGCAATTTCTGTTCATCTCGCTGTGCTTCCAATGTCTCTAAAGCAGTATTGATTTCTTGTTTTAAGTCTTTTCCTTTTGTGGCTGCTGCATAGAAAGTATCGCGATCTCTGTATTCAGTTAAACCTAAAAGATGAGCTAACCGATTATACTCATCTGTCTGTTTTTTCTTGCGGTTGACTTCTTTCTGAGCTTGCTCAATTTCTCGTGCAAGCTCCTGTAGCCGCTGCCCTACACTATCCTGTTTAATTGCAAAATCGAGATCCTTTTCCTTTTGACGCAGGGTTGTTAGCAAGCGCTCTGTCTCATGCCGCTGGTGTTTGATTTGAGTCAGTTGCTGATCAATAGTTTGTAGTTCTTGCTCTAATAAATTAAGCTTCTTGTGGGCAAAAAATGCGGGCGCAAGGCGTTGAAATGTCTGCAATACTGATACATTACTCTTGAGCTTTGCATATTTTTCGACTTCTTCTGTTAAGGGTAATAGTACCTCTAACTGTTTTCTTGCTTTTTGAATCGCTGTGTGGGAAAAAGTGAGATCGTCATAGCTTCCTTGCAATTCGCGGATTTTTGTTTGCACGTCCGTCTTTTCCAACATGTGATTGCGGACAAAATCATTCAATCCGCCAATCTCTTTGATGCTGACAGTTTGATTGAATAAATCTAGTGCTTTTTCAGATTGCAGACCCAAGCGTTTCCGAAACTTATGGCTGTATTTGACAAATTCTTCAAAGGTTTCAGCACCGATCTGCTTTAACTGCTTCTTTAGGTCAGCAATCCGTGTGCATTGAGCAAAATGAGCGGCGATCGCTAATTCTGCATCCGAAATTACAAAAAACTTTCGGACAGAGCCATCCTCCATCCATAGCACTTGCGCCAAGGTTACATCTTGTTTGCTGGTTTGGTCGCGAAAGTAGGCTAACAGGACTGATAGCGTTGCCTTCTCTCGCAGTAATCTCAGTTTAGAACCATGGGATTCCTCTGATCGAGTCCGACCATACGCCCCCTGCACATAACTTTTTTCGTCCCGTTCTTTTTTCCCAGAACCACTGGAAGCCTGGTTATAGTTACGGCGTCTGTTGGGAACGAGGAGTGTTAGCAATCCATCTACTAGAGTAGATTTCCCTGAACCATTTGCTCCAGTTAGTAAAGCAATTCCTCCTTGCAGATCCAGTATCCAGGGGCGCTGATCAAATGTACCCCAGTTCAATACTTCAAAGCGTTGCAGGCGAAAGCCAGACAAGGCATCATGAGACGGATCAATAAAATCAAGGGGTAGGAGAGTTTGCATAAGCGTCTAACTTTTTCTTCAAGAGTTCTAGCATTTCAGCATCAATCTTGGCTTTGAGGATCGGACGTATTTCGTAATTTTCATCCTCTCCAGATAGGCGTCTCAGAAATCCAAGTCCTACCACCTGGTTTGCCAGGCTATCCACCTCTCGCCGGAACTTTTCTTCATTATTCCCTTCAGGCAGGTGGGGTTGTAACAAATCCCGCAATTTTTCAATGCCTAACACAAGCCGTCCAGTTGCATCACTGGAATCGAATTGTCGTAACTGCTCCCGCAGTAGAACACAGAGAACAGTGACTTTGAAGCTCAGTTGACGGCGAGCTGTCAGGCGAGGAAGTGGTTCAGTCCGTTCTTCTGGATCAGGATCGGGTTGTTCTAGGTAGGCAAATCCTTCCGTTTCGTAATTCTGAACCTGTAACCCTATTTTGCCAAAATATTCCTTAATGGGAGTCAGATAGCTTTGTAACCGTTCCCAATGAGGGTCATCGCTATATAGCACTCCTTGCAAGAGCTTGAGAATGACGGGTGCGTAGGGCTGAGGTGGCTGTGGTTGCATCCTGCAAACAGTCAACGATGAAAGATGATGTGGGGCAGGGTCAGTTGGAGCTGCGTCTCTGGCTCCAAGCCAGAAATGGTAATAGAATCAATTGTACTAGAATCGACGCTATGACGATCAGACTGTGTAGCGATCGCCAAATAGGCAACAATTTCCGGCAAACCCTGGGTAATCGGATAGAGTTGCACCAGGTCTATCAGAGCAATAGTTGAGCAATGTTCCAACGTTTGAGCGATCCGCTGAGCCAACAAATCCTCATCCACATAAAACTGTTGATACAGTTCAGCAATTTCCTCATTTAGAGCAATCTCTGGCAAGTTCGTGAAATCGAACGAGAAGGTCGGTGTATTCGACTCTTCTAATGGATGCAGAGGACGCGCCATTACGAGATGTACAGCAGGTTCTCCTTCCAGTGTGCAGAAATCAATTTCTGTTGGAGCATTATTGGCTATCTGTAAAGCAAGGCGCTGCACGTCGGTAATCAGTTCGGCAACTCGTCGATTTTCTTGAAGATTCCGTTCATCTAGCATCTGACGCAATTTCTCTGTTAGTCGATGATTAGACTGGACGATATATTCCCCAGCATCCAGTAGATTACGCTCAATTCGGCGTAGTAAAGGATATTCCTGGGCTAAGGGCTGCAATTCTTCTAGCTGGTAAACCATTTGAATCATGGACTTTAAGTCTTGTCGCTTACGGTCTGACATGAGAAAATTCCAGAATGCGTAGAAACTTCGCCCTTGATCAGATTCTTTTAATTCTTGATCGGCATCCAACACGCGGCCAATTACCATGCCCTTTCGGCTATCTTTTTCAAACTGTGCTTCCTGAACTTTACGAGTTAAGTCCCGAAAATTCTGTTCAATTTCTCTAAAATCACCAACTAATTGACGAGTGACTTGATTAGCTAATAGAAAGCGTTCCTGTAGCTGAGTTGAGCTATACTGATCGACCACCCCAGACTGACGAATTTGATCAATCTCTTGTTGGATGAGATCGCGATCTCTTTCTAATTGAGCGATTCGTGTTTCTACATCAGTTGTACTGCGATCCTGGATCTCTTTCAATAAATCAAAAATTTGTAGAAAGCGAGATTCCGTACCGATAAACTCTTCTCGTTTCTGTAGTTCCTCTAACCAGGCAATTGCTTTCTCTGCTGCTGGAGTTAGGGTAAATACTGGATCATCACCACTGTCAAACGTCTTCCTTAAAAGCTGATTATCACACCACTCGCCAAGATACTCTTTAGGCTCTTTAGACGCACGAGGGTAGACATCTGGGTAAATTTCTTGTAAAAATTCAAGATAATCACCTAACTTTGTTTCTAGCTCAACCTGGGTAACTGAAACTCGTTGAATCACTTTGAAATGTCTGTATAAAAAGCTCAAAATTAAAGCTGCATTTTGGCTTTTTAACAGTTTTATAGCGACAGAGGTATTTAGGGCGTGTTTAATCTGTTCATATTCCATGCCATTTTCTGACTAAAGAGCAAGTATAGCAATCCGGCTTGGTTCTTAAAATAGAGGCGTATAATTACGTAGATAGCAAGAAACTTTATACTGGGACAATTTCATGGTACGGATAGGCGCATCAGTCTCATCGCTCCATCAAGCTACGATTGAGGAATTGCAAGCGTTTATCCGCAGCGAGCGAGATAGCCGTCAAGTCAAAAAAGTCTTGGTTGTTAAGCTCATCTACCAAGACTATGGCTACGAGACAATCGTCAAGATCCTAGATGCCTCCTTAGGGTCACTGAGTCATTGGCGTCGGGCTTACGAAGCAGAGGGACTCGCTGGGTTTAAGCCGAATCATAAAGGCTGCAAGAGCTACTAGAGCTCAGAAGAGCGAGAGGCCGTATTGCATTGGCTGCAAAGCAAAGACATCTGGACCCTTAACGAACTGGAGTACCATCTGGCCGAGACCTATAGCGACATGCAGTTGAATTGCGTACATCCCTGAGGGCGCACAGCCGTGCGCCCCTACCGTGGGCGTACTGGATTGAGATGAATACCGCTATATCTTGAAACGAGCTAAGGGACATGCGTCTAAATATCTCCCCCAAAGAATGGTTAGACTAGCTTCAATCAACTGTCATATGTGATGACGATGTTAACAGAGCAAGTCAAAGCCACCTTGAAGGATGCGGCCCACAAGCTGACTGGGGAAAAAAAGCGAGCCTTCACCGCTCAAGTCGCATTGGATTATTTTGACGGCTCAGCCCGGAAGACAGAAAGAGCCCTGGGCTGGGATAGAGTGAGTATCCAGCGAGGGCTGGATAGCTTGATGACGGGGGTTCCGTATCCAGACAACTACCAAGCGCGTGGCCGAAAAAAGACAGAGGCACTGCTGCCGCATCTAGAGCAGGATATTCGTGAGTTGGTGGACGGGGAGGCGCAGACAGACCCCAAATTCCAAACCTCGTTCCGGTACCTCAAAGTGAGTGCCCAGGCTGTCCGCGATAAGTTAATCGTCGAGAAGGGCTATGAGGATGAGGCATTACCGTGCCGTCAGACCCTTGGCGATATCCTGAATCGCCTGGGTTATCGTCTTCGTAAACCCTCAAGGTCAAGCCCTTGAAGAAAATTCCAGAGACTGACGCCATCTTCGAGCATGTGGCTGAGGCCAATGCAACCGCAGACGCGGCCCCCAGCGTGTTACGAGTCTCCATTGACTCCAAGGCAAAAGTGAAAGTGGGGAATCTCTCCAGAGGGGGCAAAGACCGACGACAACAGCCCCCAAAAGCCGATGACCACGATATGGAATGGCAACAGGTGTTGATTCCGTTTGGCATTCTCAACCTACAAACCGATGACTTGGCCATCTACCTGGGGGAGTCGACTGAAACCCCTGATTTTATTGTCGATTGCCTGGTTCATTGGTGGGCGGATAATCAACCTCAGTATCCTGACATCACCACCCTGGCGATCAATCTCGATGGGGGTAGTGCGACCCGCTCTGACCGCACGCAGTTCATCAAACGAATGGTGACATTTGCTCAACAGAGTGGCCTAACCCTCGAGCTGATTTACTATCCGCCTTATCACAGTAAATACAATCCGTAGGGCTATGCCCCGCCGAAGGCGTATGAGCGGTGCTGGGCCGCACTCGAACAGTTTTGGAATGGGGCCATTCTCGATTCGGTTGAAACGACCCTGCGGTGGGCTAGCAACATGATGTGGCAAGGCATGAAACCAGTCGTACATCATGTGACTAATGTCTATGAGAAAGGGATTAAGGTAGACCCTGAGACCTTAGCCACGTTTCGAGTGGACTGGCACCCTTCTGAGGATCTGCCGAAGTGGGCCATCACAATCAAGCCGGCTTAAGTGGGGGACTTATTTTTCAGCAGCTCCCTAAGCATCGTACCACGTCGTTGTCTCCATGCACGCATCCAGTTCCCTGTTCGCGTTAGTGGCTCCCCTAGGGAGCAACGGAGTCGTTGGCTTTGCCGCCCCGGAGGGGCTAGGGAACGGCAAGAACCTGGTGGTGCGGCTGGCTTTCTCCCTTCGGGAGACGCTTTGCGTTGGCGTAGCCTGTCTGAAAGACTTACGACTCCGCTCAGCCAGCAGTCAACGGGCTCGTTTCCCTGTAACCTTCCAAGTTGTGTAAGAAAACCTTTTATTCAAGGTGTCCACAAGAACTGACAGCCGCCCTGCCTCCTAATTCAGGGATTCATAAATGATCGCGATCATAAACAGGCTCAGCAATGTGGTTGCGAGGCGCGAGAAAAAGGGCAACGCAGTGAGAAGCAGTTGCTCCGCCTGATCCACGCCCCCAAAAGGCGCAAGAAATAGACAGGCAGTGACAAAACCGGCAAACAGCAGCACCGCCAATCGCAACCCATCACAGGCCATGCGAAACAGAACACTGTGTCGTCTTGGGGGTCTCATGATCTGGAGCCTCTGATAGCAGTACAGAAATCAGTTGCAGTTCGATTGGGGTCAGGTCGGGGCTGGTTCAACAGCCCCAATCCTGTTCCTATAAACCTGAGTTCGACAAGGAGTAGAGGACTAAAAAACGTCAATTCGGTATCAGCGCTGTCACCCCACCGGGAATTTTGAATTCCCGGCTAACAGGCTCTAGTGCATTTTTAATGGCCATTAAAAATGGACTGGGAGCTGGGCTGGGGATAGGGGGGCGAGTCCGTTTTAACGGACTTCTGCTGTGAGCTAGGGCAATTTATTCCCTGGCGGATGGGCAGCGAAGCTTAAGTCGAACTCAGGTTCCTATAAGGTCAAGTATCTGAGCGATAGAGACCCTCAACTCCTCAACCGTCGCGAGTATTCGTGAATATTGAAGTGACAGTCGGTACTGTCTTCTCTCCCCAATCCTCAGGGATTTATGCAAATCCCTGAATTGCCTCCGGAAAAAGGGTGTGGGCTTCACTAATAGGGCTCAACCCGTAGCACATTGGACTGCCGCCCCACAACCCGAACCGTAGTGCCAGTGGAAATGGGAACATTGCCCTCAGCATAGGCCCGCCACTGAACACCTTGAAAAATGACATGGCCCAAACGCCCAGGGGCAATGGAGTCAGTTACCGTTGCCAGCAGCTCTAGGGGAACTTGTCCTTTCGCCACAGGCCCTCCGAAGTCCAGGACCAACAGGGTATCGTCCCTGGCATCCTCGTCTTCCCCGTAGCTTTTGAATAGTGCGCTTAGCAAGTTCATGGTGTTTCTCCTTAACGAGAACCACCTAAACCATAAAGGAAGCCTTTCTGGGCCTCAATTCATCTTTATTCAGGAAAGGTACGGATTTATTCCTGACCAACTTCAGGAAACACCACCTCTGATTTGTGATAACTCAACCCCATCACAGTGAATTTACTGAGTAAATTCACTGGACATCCAAGGTAGGGGAGCTTTCTTTACAAAACTGCTTGCCATGAGACTCTTCCAACTTCGAGCGTAACCGTTCACATCCCTCCCTAGACATCGAACGAGGGATCAAGGGTTGTAGCGGTTTAGTCGAGAGGGGAATGAATTATGGCCTGCCAGCCCCATCCCAGAGGTAGTCGTTCCGCCTCGAGGGGGATCCTGCTCAGGGGGATTGTACTTGGCCCATGCCGCTGGTGCAAGCATACCTAGACCCAAAATCAAGAGAGCCAACAGCACCAGTTTAGAGAGCATGTCTGACCAGGAAAGCATCATTACAGTTCACTACCTTGCCACAGTAAATGCCAGTGGCCTTAAAAATATATTGAGATAAAGGGGTATCTGCTCGTCCCCTACGAAGGTTGGAGTGTTGCCTAATCGATCAAGAGGGAATTCCCAAGAATCCATGGACACCCTACTCCCAATAGAAAACAATTTTACAGGATCTTGCGATGGGAAGTTGTCAATAATGACCAAGTAAATCGGCAAATAGTTCCCCCAGAAGCTTTTTGTTTCCGAAGAAAATCACCTCCCAATAGACTTTGGAGACGATAATTAAACCGAGTGCCTTCCCCCACACGACTGGAACGGATTCCCGGCCCATTATCCTCAATCAATAGCGTGTAGACATTCCCCTCTAAAAGCCCCATCACCTGTAATTGGGTTGTGCCCTCTGCGTGCTTACCAACATTCGCTAGGGCTTCCTCTAGGAACCAACAGAGACTCCGTTTGAGTTCTAGATTGAGATGCTCTGCGTTGAAGGGATCAAAACGAGTCAACCGAATTTTAAGACTTCTGAATCCAGGTAGATCTCGGGACAAAGTAATGTTATAGACCTCATAAAAAACCTCATGCATTGGATGCATGAGGTCAATGCGAGTTTTACCATTTCCCGTCAAATAGACATTGTCAATCCCTTCTTGCCGTAGCTGCTCCCCAATTCGGCGAATTTCAGCGTTGAGGCTTTTCAGCTCTCGCAGCAACAGGGCTTGGGGCATATCCCCATCCCGCACCCGTCGGAGAATATTAGCCAGGGTTTGGAGGGGACCAGCATGGATTTCTCCAAAAGTACGCTCAATCGTGCGATGGCGCTCCTGTTGTAACGTTTGGGCTAACGCCTGGGATTGTTGGTGGGCAATGCGCTCACTCTCCCGATCTCCTTGGTAGAAGGCAATGTAAGTACTGCCAACCACCACCAACCCTGTGGTAGCCGGAAACACCGGTAGCCACAACCCTAGAAGCAGCAGGGAAAAATAGCTGCTGCCCATTACCAAGCCAGCAAAAAAGGCTAGCCAAAAAATATTTTGAACCGTTGAGGAGGTGATCTTGCCGATGAGGATACCGCACAGACCACAGGTAAGAATAACGCCGTATTCCAGAAAAATGGGTACGGGACGAATCAGGGATCGCCGTCCAAGTACCGCATTAATAATTTGGCTAATGGCGTGGGCCTCTAGTTCAATCCCCAGCATTCCAGAGAGAAAGGACTCTTCTCCATTGGAAAATAGGCTAGAGGTTATGGGAGTGGGCAGTTGTCGAGCAGCCAGAAAATCCGTGACGCCGATGAGGATAATACGCCCCTCAATCTGATTGGGATTAAAGGTGCCTTGCACCAAGTCAGGGCACTGTCATCTTAGGGAGTGAGAGCTAGACTGTAGATACAGCGGTAGTGCATTTTAGTAAAGGACAGAGGAAACCATGGGCTCTTCCCTTGCTGCCAGCTTCTCTCTGACTCGGCGATTGTAGTCATGGATGAACGT
>NZ_KI913949.1:3880604-3919756 GCF_000332095.2 Leptolyngbya sp. PCC 6406
GGCCATCAAGATCAAAGGCTCTCAAGGTGAACCCAGGGTAGAGTGGCTCAAAGTTGAGCATCCTTGGACGGCCCTCAGTGCCCTCAGCGAGGTCCACGCCAATCACCTGGAAGCCTTCAACAGTGCCTTGAGGCGACGGGCAACAGCCTATCGCAGGCGGCAGAATCACTATGCCAAGCAGGTGGAGGGCTTGCAGCGAGCTTTGAATGTCCAGCGTCTGATGCACAACTGGGTGCGGCCCCATTGGAGTTTGGAGAAACGGACAACGCCTGCCATGGCCATGGGATTCATTCAGCGCCCCTTGAAACTCTCTGAAATCCTATTATCCAGGGGATTTGAGGCTCTCACTCTTTAATAGGACAGTGCCGCTCTACAAGCCGATATAAATTCTAGATAGCGTGGCAAGTTTTGTAATGGACGTGTTGAGTTTTCTGCACCAAATAACAGCTCCCCGACAACAACCATTGGCAGAGTTACTTCCGGTAAAGCTAGTATCTTTTCAGTGATTGTCGCGTCTCCATTCAAAAAACGAACTGCACCAGAGGTATCAAGCGCAATCTCACCATTCATTCAAATCCACCTGCCGACATTCTGCTGTAATTGTTCGCTGTAGCTCTCCCGCCTCTGAATCACTTAAAATTCCTGCGAACTTTGCAAGAGGATGGTGCTTACGTATCGCTTTAACCCGATGTAAAAAATCCAATACTATCTGTACTAGATCATCGGGAGATTGTGCGAGTTCCTGAATCAATTGCTCACGGGTTGTCATGTGTTCAAGGTTCCCTGGCAAACTAAGATTCCTAACCCTAGTATACCTAAACACTAAACTTCATAATAGAAGGCCGAGTCTCTGGGGCGAGTTGGCACAACACAACGTAGGTGCAGCCTTGCCGAAGGGTAGCCTGTTGGTTCAGGGGATACGGTAAATGGCACAGAACCCTAAGGCGCTGGGGACGGCCCAAAGTTGGGCAACAAGCGTCAAAGGAGCAGAAGCCAGCGGAGGCTATAGTAGTCAAACGCTGGTCTTGCAATGGGTCAGACAAGGCAAAGGGCCGAACTATGGAAAGTAGAGAGGAGCTGCCGGGGCTCGTTCTGAGCGTTGAACCCGATCGGGGGAGCTATAGGAACGGCGCTTAAGGGTGTAGCCAGCTTTGGGAGTCGGAGTTAAAAGAGTCTTGATTTCTAAAACTTTCTGAGGAACCGCCCGGTACGGACCCGCACGCCGGGTAATTTGGGAGGGGTAAATCGTGAGGGTTTCCCTTATTCCCATTAGACCTCATAGACTCTCAATGAACTCTTCAACTGTGATTTGCGCTTGCTTAAGAATGCCGCTCAACGTACCAATCTTCAATTCCCGATGTATAGGGACAACGCAGCCAATTTTGCCCTCTTCGGTTTCTTTCTTCATCACAACATGACTGCCTGTTTGACGAACTTGCTCGAATCCTAACTGCTCAAGTGCCCGAATCGCTTCTCTGCTTGAGAGTCGTGGCATCTTAGGCATAGCTGACCTCGATGCTGGTTACAAGTCTAGGAGAAGTTTCGGGTAGGGGAAATTCCTCTAAATAGAGCCGCGTTGCTTCTTTCAATCCCGCGATCGCTTCTTCAATTGTTTCCCCTTGATCGACTGTACCAACCTCTGGACATTCAGCGATGTACATATCATCTTCTTTATGAAGAATGACTGTGAAACTGCGACTCCTCATCGTATGTTGTCCTCAAAACTTTCTGTGAAAAGGATAGCATTATCTTTTCTTGACAGGGTGAAATCTGTAGGTTCTTCTGTTTCTAACTGAACTACTCCAATTAGGCTTTGAGTCCAGGGATTAAGATCAGCTAAAGAATTCACGTTTGTTTTTTGGGGACTCAATACCAGCGTTTCCTGTTGGATTGAACTCAACAATGACTGTACTAAACGCCAGCGATCGCGAATCGGCAACTCCAATGCCTGATTTTGTATCTCTTGTAACGTCATCAGACCTCTCCAGCAACTCTTGTGTCTATTTTAGATGGCTGTTGTCTCTATCAACCTGGAAAGCAGCTTTAGCCAAGGATCTTGCGCCACCTAACTTCAAATGCCAACAGATAAGCTTTCGGTTACGTCCCAACCGAGGACTTGCGGCATAACGGTTCGGTTGAGCGTCTGTCAGCAACCTTTGCACGCTACCAAGATCTATCTTCAGTCCGCTCCAACCGGGTTATGCTGCTGTCGCTGAGCAATTTGAATTAATAATCGCAGTGCCTCATTCACAGATGCATCTGTTGGAAAGGCTTGGGCGACATCAGGATCTAGGAGCACTAAGTTTGTTCCGGCTCGGTATCGCTCAACATACTTACCCCTTATGCCTCCTGCCATTTTGGAGAAGTCATATTCAGGGCGTAGTTCATCTTCCAGTTCGTCAATTTCCTTCTTCATAGAATCTCCTTTCTTGGGGAGTAGCTCTTCGAGCACTGATAATACGAGTGCGGTTTCCTCGGTCAGTGTGGGAGACAACTAACAACTCGAATTTCATAAAGAATTCACGTTTGTTTTTGAGGACTAAATACCAGCGTTTTCTGTTGGATTGAACTCAACAATGACTGTATTAAACGCTAGCGATCGCCAATCGCGAATCGACAACTCCAATGCCTGATTTTGTATCTCTTGTAACGTCATCAGACTTCTCCAGCAACTTTTGTGTCTATTTTAGAGGGCTGTTGTCTCTATCAACCTGGAAAGCAGCTTTAGCCAAGGATCTTGCGCTACCTAACTTCAAATGCCAACAGATAAGCTTTTGGTTACGCCCCAACCGAGGGCTTGCGGCATAACGGCAAAGGTCAGCAGCGGCGGCAAACAAACTTGAACTCAGCACCAGTGGCTCTCGCCCGTCCGCTGCCGTGATATGTTAGACATCCTTAATCAATTGAAAAGATTCTTTGTACATCATTAGCTAGCATAAATATTTATACTGCACCAGGATCATCTAGAGAGGATAAAAATTTTAGCGGGTCATGCACATTTATAGATTCACCTTCTAGTAACTCTGCTACAACCACCTCTATTCCTTGTCGGCTAATTCCTGTGAGCCATGAAGCGAGAGATTTAGCTGCCAAACTTGCAGATATTTCTGAATCAAAAACCAAAAATATCAGAATATTGTCAAATTCAAAGTCTTTTCGCTCATAATTTATTTCAAATTGATCAATGCTACTCTTGAGGTAAGCAACAATTTTCACATCATCAACGACATCATCAAAATATTCAATAGATATGAGTGTAGATGCCCCACCCCATTCTGACCAAACAAAATCTCCAAACTTACCTTCACGATTGACCTCACAATAAGAAGCTTGACTACGTAACCAGTCACCAACCACTTTTTCTATATGGTGCTTCCTAACTTTTCGTTTGTAGGAATCAGGGTAAGCATAATTTGCTTTTATCTCTTCTCTACGAACCTCTCCAATTGCTTTGTCCGTAACGCCGAATAGTTCTAAAAAACTTGAAAAGGAGATTATATGCAAGCTCTTTCCGTCAGAAACCCTCCTAATTTCATCCACCAATTCAAATCTAGGGAATAATGGCTGGTTTTCTACTCGGTAAAACCAGTCAGCTTTTGAATCATCTGAAACTAAAACAACTGGCTGCTTACGTTCTTTAGCAACATGCACTACAACTTGCCAAACTAAATGATCACCAATTCCCTGATCATCTTTAGCAGCATCTTTATAGCCCGGAGGCAACTTGTTTTCTTTCTGATATTTCAATCTACTGACAATAACTTCTTCATCTAAATCCAGATCCAAAATAGCTGCTGGAAATATTTCGCTATACAGTTGACTTACAGGATCATTCCAATTCCAGGATTTAATATGACTTAAAAGATCTCCAATCGCTGCTTGATATTCTTTTATCAAGGTACCAATCTTTTCTTCTAGCTCCTGAACTTCAGGATAACCTTTAGCATCTTCTAAAAGAGGATAACGACCTTTGTTAGGACTGGCTATACTTCGCTTCCTGCTCAATGCCCGAAAAATTTCTGCTATTTTTACAGGTCTATTTTTTGCAAACTCTCTTGCCACCTGACCTGGAACTACCAATCTATTGGAATTTACTAAATATTTATAAGTAGCAGCAATTTGAGATAAGCTATTTTTACTAATTCCATAAGGAACGAGAAGAGCATTGGTATCTAGAACCACAGTGCATTCTTCCCGGATTTCTTCTAGAGCTTTGTATCCTTCATAGAAAATACCCTTTGCATCAGGATAGATCTTGCTCGAAACAAATATATCTGGAGGTTCTTGTTTCTTATCGCTCATAAAAATAAAATCGAAAATTGGCTTATGGAATCAATTGGCTCTGAGTTCAGTACATGCTCCATCAATTAGATGTCTAACGACGTGTTAAGCGGCTGCGGGTCGACAGAACAGCAGGAAACACGATGGATTCTCCCCGCAGTCCGCTTGAACGCATAGTTAGACCGCAGCACCGGAAAGCTCGGAAGCGATCTTTTCGAGAAACGGCTTGATCCGCCAATACCCGACCTTCGATTGGGCAATCTCGACATCAATCTGCTTCTCCGCCTCGGACTCGATGTGAGCAAGGTTTCTGAGCGCGTATACGTGCTTTATGTCCTCGGCGTACGCCTCATCCACTAGTCCAATTCGCACGGCACAGTCGACTTTGTCCTTGAATGGAATGCTGTTTCGGGGTGTTTTCGAATCGCGGTAGACGCAAGTGAATACCTCCTCGTCACCGAATTGCATCTTTGTAAGGTTTCCGAACGCTGAGACCGGCTTGTAAGCCTTATGTGTTTGAAGAGCTTTAACCTCTGGGTGCTCAGCAAACGTGCTCCAGAGCAGGAATGAGATCACCGCCTCGTAGATGGCGGCGTACTGCGCGATCTGAAACTTTACGAAAGCGTGAACTTCGTCGCTTGTGGCTTGCATTGCTTCCATCAGCTTTGCCATATATCGAGCTGAATAGAACGCTCGCCCCAAGCGTTTCCTAAGCTCTTCGTTCTCAATAAATGCGAACTGAGCTACGTGCCAATGGAGGTCCCCTGGCAAGTCCCGCACACAGTAGGCGTGAATCGACTCGCGCAGATGAGGTTGAAGTGGCATGTACTTTTCCTTGCGGTCTAACGTCACCGATCAGCGGGGCCGAAGGCCTCCGCTGCATCGGCTTGTTGGGAGCGAACTCCAATCACCCTCTTCCATGCTTTCATCATATCAACGGCACACATGGCCTTCGTTACATCAAAAGACATTCCCATTCTATCTTCCATGACCCATCGCATCTACTTTATCAACCCAGAATCATCGTCGCTTAATAACTTTGAATATATACCGTTTACATATCCACTATATTCATCTCGGGCTTCTGGTATCCCAGATATCCCGATTGGATCCCACTTGAAGTGTACGATTTCTTCAATTCTTGTAAAAAGCTCTGCATCCATCTTCATTAGCCAATCTGGTGGGTTTTTCATGTTGGCATTGTGCATTGACGCTCAACTATGTATTAAGTATCAAAAGTGACGGATAAGTCCGGTGTCGGTGGTGTTATCCGTCACTTTTGACAGATAAGTCCGAGATTGCGGGCATTATACGTCAACTTTGACGGATAAGTCCGGTGTCGGTGGTGTTATCCGTCACTTTTGACAGATAAGTCCGAGATTGCGAACGTTATACGTCAACTTTGACGGATAAGATCCTGTATCGGGGTGTTATCCGTTAAACGATGATGACTCAACCACAGATGCTTCGGTTGCTTGAACAGGTCAGGCAAGCCATAGGGAAATTGCTTGAAGTGGCAGCGGCGAATACTCCCTTCCAGCACCTGCCAAGCTTGTGGGTTGGTCAAAATGCGCTGAATCGTGGTGTCGATTTCATCCAGAAACTCCCGACCCAGCCCAGAATGGTTGGATTTATAAAACTCAGCCCTGCCCCTTACACTGGGGCCATCGGCTGAGACAGACATCCCATGGCTATGACCCCTAGCGATCGCACCATTTGGCTCCAGGAGCGCACGGCCCTCAGCGGCCTAGAGGAAGCCGTCCTAGCGGCCCTGGGCCAGCGTCTAGAGCGGCGGGTGATCCCTGCTGACCAGCCCGTGGTGGAGGCAGGGACAGATCCCAACGGCCTTTATATCCTAGAGTCCGGGCGGCTAGAACATGCCCCAGAGACCCCCCAGGCCAGTAGCTTTTTGCCGGGAACGGTGCTGAATCTGCGCCCCCTCTTGCTCCAGCAGCCCGTCGAAAAAACCGTCCTCACCCTGAGCGAATCCGTCCTCTGGTACTTGGATCGGGATGCCTTTCAAACCCTGGTGACTGCCTATCCCACCCTAGGACAAGCCATCTCCCAGCAGATGGCAACGGAACTGCAACAGCTCACCAGCCAACTCAACTACGAGCAAGAGCGGCAGGCCATCCTGCGTCCCTACCTAGTCACCAAGGCCCGTCGTGGGGTGATTGGCAAAAGTCGCTATGCAGGACGGCTGCGGCAGCAGATTCGGGATGCCTCTGAAAACAATCAGTCGGTGCTGGTGTTTGGGGAACCGGGGTTGGAAAAAGACAACATCGCCGCCCTGATCCACTACGGCTCCCGCCAGCGCCGGGAGCCCATTATTCAGATGGACTGCGCCAGCCTTCAGGCCAGTGGGGCAGACCTGTTTGGCCGGGAAGGGGGCAAGCCGGGACTGCTAGCAGCCCTGGGTTCAGGCACCTTGATATTGAATAATGTGCAGGAGTTACCGGAGGGGCTAGTGGCCGCGATCGCAACTCTGCTCACCCACCGCACCTACCGCCCCGTCCGCCGGGGGGACACCCCCGCCCCAGAGCAGCGCGCCACCGCCCGATTCATCCTGATTGCAGAGAAATCCATTGCCGATCTAGAGAGCGGCGTTGAGGCCCAAATTCGGGTGCCCCCCCTGCGGGTGCGCAAAGCCGACATCGACGACTACGTCACCTACTACATCAGCCTGATTACGCGGGCACGGGGACTGCCCAAAGTTCCCGTCACCCCCGAAGCCATCCGTCGCCTGCAAGGCTACGACTTTCCCAATAATCTACGGGAGTTGGAAAGTCTGGTGTCCCGCGCCCTGGCCCAAATGGCCCCCGGTAGCGTGCTCACGGAGGAGATCCTCTGGCCCTCCCAGAGCAAAAAGAAGCAGTTTCGCCTCAACCTGCTCAATACCTACCCCGCCCTGCGCCACTTTCTCCGCAGCCCCTGGTGGCCCGATCGCATTAACTACGGCTTCACCCTCACCGCCTTTGCCTTGGTGGTGGCCATCCTCTGGTTCGGTCCCCAAACACGGGATCAAAATGGAGCCCTGAACCTGTTTTGGGCCTGGTGGTGGCCCCTGATCCTGATCAGCTTTCCCTTTGTGGGGCGAAGCTGGTGCGCCGTGTGCCCCTTCATGATCTACGGCGAGGTGATGCAGACCCTCTCCCTCAAGGTGTTTCCCCGACAGCTCAAGCCCTGGCCTCGGCAGGCGGCGGAGCGCTGGGGGGGCTGGTTTCTCTGGGGACTGTTTGCCCTGATTCTGCTGTGGGAGGAGCTGTGGGATTTGGAAAATACCGCCTACCTGTCCGCCTGTTTACTGCTGCTGATCACGGCGGGGGCGGTGATTTTTTCCCAGATCTTTGAGCGCCGATTTTGGTGTCGCTATCTGTGTCCCATTGGCGGCATGAATGGCCTCTATGCCAAGCTGGCGATGACGGAATTGCGGGCGCAGCAGGGCACCTGTTCGGCGGAATGTACCACCTACCAGTGCTACAAGGGGGGGCCAGAAAAGGGGGAAGGCCAGGAGACCAATGGCTGTCCCCTCTATTCCCACCCGGCCCAATTGGCGGACAACCGAGACTGTGTCCTCTGTATGACCTGTCTCAAAGCCTGTCCCCACCGCTCGGTGGCGGTGAATCTGCGTCCCCCCGGCATTGAACTGTGGACGACCCACCAGCCCCGGCTCTATGAGGTGGCGCTGTTATTGCTGCTGTTGGATGCGGTGGTCCTCCATCACCTGCCTCGCTTGGTGACGGGTCTGGGGCTGGGGTGGGATTTAGAGAACTTCAGCGTCCATGCTGGGGTTGCGATCGCGGCCCTGAGCCTGCCCGCCCTGATTCCCCTCCTGGCCCAGGGCATCATTCGCCTGATCCACACCCTGGGCCTGACCCGCAAACCCCGCCCCTTTGTGGAGCTGGCCTATGGCTACCTGCCCCTGCTACTCCTGGGCACCCTAGCCCATTACCTACCCCTGGGTCTGACGGAGGCGGGCCAAATCCTCCCCGTCAGCGCCGTCACCGTGGGCCTCTCCCTGCCCCATCTGCCGGTTCTGGTCGCCCATCCCGCCGTCGTCACCTTTTTGCAAGGGACTGCCCTCCTAGCGGGGGCATTACTTTCAGTCATTCTGAGCCAAAAGATTGCCCGCCAACCCCTGCGACTCCTCCTGCCCCAACACCTCAGCACCGTCACCCTAATGGCGGCCTTCTGGTGGATCCTGCTGCCCCCAGTCGTGACCTAGCCGTGACCTAGCCCTGACTCTGATGGCGATCCGCCAACCCACGGCTGCGCCAGTTCCTGCAAGGCCAAACCAAAATCAGGCTGGATGGGGGGATACGGATGCCTCTAGGCAGGGGAACCACTTTCGGTCATGCTAAAACCGGAGTTGTAGGCATGTTTAAGGAGATCAGCCATGGATCCGGTCAAGCTCATGAAGCAGGAAGTGGGACGAGCCGCCGCCGCGCAAGTCCAGTCAGGCACCATTTTGGGCCTCGGTACCGGGTCCACCACCGCCTTCGCCATTCAGTTCATCGGTGAGCGTCTGCAATCAGGGGATCTAAAGGACATCAAAGGCGTACCCACCTCATTCCAGGCATCGGTGCTGGCTAAGCAGCATGGCATTCCCCTCACCACGCTGGATGAAGTAGACACGATCCACCTGGCCATCGATGGAGCCGATGAGGTCGATCCCCAGTTCAACCTGATCAAGGGGGGCGGTGCTGCCCATACACGGGAAAAGATTGTGGATGGCCTCGCAGAAAAGTTCATTGTGGTGGTAGACAGTTCCAAGCTGGTGGATAAGCTGGGCACCACCTTTGCGCTGCCGGTGGAGGTCCTACCCCTGGCGGTTGCCCCCGTCACCCGCGCCCTTACCGCCCTGGGGGGTACCGTGGATCTGCGTATGGGGGTGAAGAAGGATGGTCCCGTCATCACTGACCAAGGCAATATGGTGCTGGATGTGAAGTTTGCCGCTATTGATGACCCCGCTGGCCTAGAGGCCACCATCAACAACATCCCCGGCGTGTTGGAAAATGGCCTGTTTATAGGGCTGGCCACTGAAATCCTGGTGGGTGAGGTCAAGGATGGAAAGGCAACGGTTCGCAGTCTGTAGCCGAGTTGTATATCCCCTGTAGAGGTGCACTATTTGCACCTCTACAGGGTTTAGAACCATGAAAATTCAGTATTTTTCAGATACGGATACGCTCTCAATTCGGCTGAATAATCAGCCCAGTACAGAGTCTACAGAAATCGCTCCGGATGTCGTGATTGACTTCGATGAAGCTGGGAGCGTTGTCGGCATTGAAATTGATTTTGCCTCTACCAAAGTGGATCTAAGGAATTTGGATTTGAGAGGGCTACTGACCCCAGAACTGATTTCAAAATAGCGTGACTAATATAGTAATCCGAAGTGATTCCTGAAAGTAAGATAGGCATCTTGCCCATGCAGACGAGACGTCTGCACTACGAATTTTCACAATTCACGGAGGATCACGCGAGATCAGCGCCACAGGGGATAATCGATGCCAAGCAACCCCGAAAAAATCAGGATTGCTTGATATACACAACTTGGAAGGTTACAGAGATCGAGCCTGTTGACTGCTGGCTGAGCGGAGTCGTAAGTCTTTCAGACAGGCTACGCCCTAGCGCTAGCCATGCCCCTTGGGCTATACGCGCAGCGTCTCCCGAAGGGAGAAAGCCAGCCACACCACCGGGTTCTTGCCGTTCCCTAGCCCCTCTGGGGCGGCAAAGCCAACGACTCCGTTGCTCCCTAGGGGAGCCGCTAACGCGAACAGGGAACTGGATGTCTGTATGGAGACAACGACTTGTCAGGCTTTTGAGCTCGTTTCAAGACATAACCTTCCAAGTCGTGTGACATGGCTAGGATTTCGGCTTCCACCCCAGTCTAGACAGGCGTCTGGGCCAGGAATTTCTCCAATTCCGTCAGGGCTTCCGCATCCACCTTGGTTTGCATGGGGCAGAACTTGGGGCCGCACATGGAACAAAACTCCGCCGTTTTGTAAATATCCGCTGGCAGAGTTTCGTCGTGGTACTCTTTGGCTCTTTCCGGATCCAGAGATAGCTCAAACTGACGGTTCCAGTCGAAGGTGTAGCGGGCGTGGGACATGGCATCGTCGCGATCGCGGGCTCCCGGACGGTGGCGGGCAATATCGGCGGCGTGGGCGGCGATTTTGTAGGCGATCAGTCCTTGACGCACATCCTCGGCATTAGGCAGACCTAGGTGTTCCTTGGGGGTGACATAGCAGAGCATGGCAGTGCCACTCCAACCCGCGATCGCAGCCCCAATGGCGGAACTAATGTGGTCATAGCCCGCTGCAATGTCCGTCACCAGTGGCCCCAGCACATAGAAGGGGGCTTCGGAGCACTCCTCCATTTGCTTCTTCACGTTGTAGTCGATCTGATCCATGGGGACGTGACCCGGACCTTCCACCATCACCTGGACATCGTGCTCCCAGGCGCGGCGGGTCAGTTGGCCCAGGGTTTTCAGTTCCGCCAGTTGCGCTGCATCGGTAGCATCGTGGAGGCAACCGGGGCGCAGGGAATCCCCCAGGCTGAAGGAAACATCGTACTTTTTGAAAATCTCGATGATGTCGTCAAAGTGGGTATAGAGGGGATTTTGGCGATGGTGGTGTAGCATCCAGCGGGCCAGGATGCCCCCGCCACGAGAGACGATGCCCGTGAGGCGATCGCGCACCAAGGGCAGGTGTTCAATCAAAATTCCAGCGTGGATGGTTTGATAGTCCACCCCCTGCTGGGCGTGCTTTTCGATGATGTGGAGAAAGTCATCGGCGGTGAGGGTTTCGATAGTGCCGTGGACGCTCTCTAGAGCCTGGTACACGGGCACGGTGCCGATGGGGATGGGGGAGGCTTGAATAATGGCGGTGCGGATGGCATCCAGATCACCGCCCCCAGTAGAGAGATCCATCAGGGTATCAGCCCCGTATTTCACCGCCAGGTGCAGCTTCTCCAGCTCTTCGTTGATGTCGGAGGAGTTGGGGGAAGCGCCAATGTTGGCGTTGACTTTGCAGCGGGCGGCAATGCCAATGGCCATGGGCTCTAGGTTGGGGTGGTTGATGTTGGCGGGGATGATCATGCGCCCCCGCGCCACCTCGGCCCGGATCAGATCAGCGGGGAGATTTTCCCGCTGGGCGACATGGTGCATTTCCTCGGTGATCATGCCTTGGCGGGCGTAGTGCATTTGGGTGACGGTGTTGTGGCCTTGACGCTTGGCGATCCATTCAGTCCGCATGGTAAACCTCGATGAAGGAATAGGGTCATGCAGGGGAGTCCCGCTACCTGGTCCTTCTCTGGCGACAGAGCAGGATTGCTGACGAGTCATACACCGATTCAGTCCTACCCATCGCTTTGCCCCGTGCCCACCGGCATGGGGTTTTAGCCGATCAGGTTGGGCGTTGATCGTTCAGATAAACAGCACCGGAAACTTCCTGGACTGGCCCCGATGGGGAAATTGTCCAGAAAGCCAGATCGCACGTCGTTTTGGTACCCAAGACCAGAATCAACGCTTTCCTCCGCTGGTATTAACCAGGTCAGGTTCTGAGGGTATGATCTCAGCCCGATTACTCGGACACCCCTAGCTTGCTGCTCATCATAGATCAATACGACCGTCTACCCTCCTTAAAACTGGCCTACTCGTATAGGTCAATCACACCTCCCCCGGCGGAGATGCCGTACTCACCATAGACATCCTGGCCCAGTAGGCCCATGTTGCCGCCGACAGCAACGGGGACATTGCGCTTCACCAGACCGCCCACCTCAATGTCTACAAAGCCAATTGGCAGGCGGACTTGGCGACCGTCGGCCACGGTGGCGACCACTTCTCCCACATATTCCACCCCAATAGCCTGGGCCATGGCGGGGGTAATCAGCGTTCCCGTGGCTCCGGTGTCAAACAGTAGGGGAAAGGACTGGCTACCACCAGCGGCGGTGAGCTTAACAGACACCACAGGGGTGCCGCCCCGTCGCTCTGTGATCAGGATGCGAGCCACCCGACCATTAGGGGCGGTGTCGGCAGTCGTCGTACCCCCTCCAGAAGCAGGAACCTCACCCTGGGCACGGCGCTGGGCTAGGGTGAGGTTTTGCTGATATTCCTGCACCTTTTGCTGAGCAGTACCATGGTTTTCATCTGAGCTAGGTACCTGCTGCATATAGGTGATCGCTTGCTGCCAGCGACTCGCGGCCAACTGCCAATCTTCGGGAGATTGGGCGGATTGGCCAATGGAAACGGCACTTTGAGCCCGGTTCACCCCTTCTCGAAAGAAGTCTTGCTGGGGGGCGGCGGCGGGCTCTGGAGTTGCGGCGGCGGTGACGACAGGGGTCGAGGGGGTGGTATCAGCCCCCAGGATTGTGGTTTCGGGGGCTAACTCGGCGCTAGGCCCATTGGGGGCAATCAGGCTACAGCCTGCTAGGGCGGTGGCGAGCAGAGATGCGGCGGTGAAAGTTAGACGAGTCCACATGGTTCTGAGGTCAGAGGGGTACAGGCGGAATTCTAGGGGCAGGTTTTAGGGAAGAAATTCTAGGGGCTGTGGACAATTAAAGCTAGACTCCTGATGGCAAGACGGTTACAGCCCCTAGCTCGATTCAATCAAGCGGGCGTGAAAGCGGGTGTGGTCATGCCTGCTCGGTAAGGGGTTTGCCGTTGATTGTCTACACGCTTAGACTTTGCCGTTGATTTGCTGTTGATTTGCCGTTGATTTGGTCTGGATAGTTGCCCATGTTTCCCCATTCTGACGATCTCCCCGCCCTATTAGTCCTAGCCGATGGTTCGAGTTTTCGGGGCTGGTCCTTTGGTGCAGCGGGCACCACCATGGGAGAGGTGGTGTTCAACACCGGCATGACAGGTTATCAAGAAGTGCTGACGGACCCCAGCTATTGTGGCCAAATCCTCACCTTTACCTATCCTGAACTCGGCAACACCGGGGTCAACCCCCAGGATGAAGAATCTTCACGTCCCCAGGTGCTAGGGGCCATCGCCCGCAATATTTGCCCCCAGCCTAGCAACTGGCGGACCACCCAAACCCTACCGGAGTATCTGAAACAGCACCACATCCCCGGCATCTACGGTATCGACACCCGCGCCCTAACCCGCAAACTCCGCAGCAGCGGGGCCATGAATGGGGCAATTTCCACTGAGGTTCTGGATCCGGAGGAACTCCTGCGGCAATTGCAGGATGCCCCCACCATGGAGGGGCTGAACTTGGTGGATGCTGTCACCACTGAGAGCGCCTATGAATGGGAGGAGCCCACCGAGACGGCCTGGGAATTTTTTCCCGATTCCGAAGATAACGGTGAGCGCCTCACCGTTGTCGCCATGGACTTTGGCATCAAGCGCAATATTCTGCGGCGATTGACCCGCTACGGCTGTCGCGTCATTGTCGTGCCTGCAACCACTGAGCCCGAGGCCATCCTGGCCTACCAGCCCGATGGCCTCTTTCTCTCCAATGGACCGGGGGATCCGGCGGCGGTGGCGACGGCCCGCCGCACTGTCCAGGCGCTCCTAGAGCAGCAATTACCCACCTTCGGTATTTGCATGGGGCACCAGATTTTGGGTCTGTCCCTAGGGGCCAAGACCTTTAAGCTCAAGTTTGGCCACCGGGGCCTTAACCAACCCTGTGGTCTGCGAGGGTCAGGGACTGGCCCAAAGGGGCCATCGCAGGTCGAAATCACCAGTCAAAACCATGGATTTGCGATCGCGGCAGACTCCATCCCCGAGACCCTCGTCGAGGTCACCCACCTCAACCTGAACGATCTCACCATAGCGGGCCTCCGCCACCGTACCCTACCGTTATTTTCCGTCCAGTATCACCCCGAAGCCAGCCCCGGCCCCCATGACGCCGACTACCTGTTCCGCCAGTTTGTAGACTTAATGCGGCGACAGAAAAAAGTCCTATCCCCCCCCTCCCCTCAGGGGTAGAATAGTCCTCCCACCTATCATTCACGCGATTACACAGTTGCTTGCGGTTCCCAGGGACGTGGCCTATACTTAGGGCTCGAATTCCGAGTTGGCTCATCGGGAGGTCTCCCATCGCTGAACTATTGGCCCTAACTGTAAGCTTGAGAGGCACCCGCGAAGTTAGGGCGAACTGCCAAATATTTCGCCTCACTGGTCTCCTGGATGCATTTTCGGAGCCCACCTTCCGCAAGGTGCTGACCCGCTTTGTAGAGCAAGGCCCGAACAATATCATCCTGGATTTAACAGGCATTGATTTTGTCGATAGCTCTGGCTTAGGCGCACTGGTCCAGCTTGTCAAAAAGGCCAAAGATGTGGGGGGTACGGTGCAAGTCGTAGCCAACCCCCGTGTTCTTCAGACCGTAAAACTGGTTAGGCTAGAGAACTTTCTATCTCTGAGGTCATCAGTAGATGAGGCGGTTACCAATTTGGGATAGCCTGGGAACCTGCTGGCCATTGCGAAACCAGCTTGATGGGCTTCTAGGGTCATGACCCTAGACCCTGATCCCACCTTCAGCATTTGGCTCCTAGAGCGTTTAGGGACAGCTTCGGCTTTTGCCGGACCTGAATCAGGCTCCGTACTAGAGCCCTTTCCAGAGTCCCAACTGCGGGAGATCTCTCCCCAAGCCTTGGCCTACATCGGCGATGCAGTTTACGAACTCTTTGTTCGGGGCTGCTATCTGCTTCCCCCTCGCCGTATCCAGACCTACCATCAGCAGGTGGTCAGTCAGGTGCGGGCAGAACAACAGGCCCTCACCCTCTCAGCTCTCCGTCCCCACCTGACCCCCCTGGAAGAATCCATCCTGAAGCGGGGTCGAAATGCCGCACCGACCCGAGGCCATCGGGCCACAGCAGCGGTGTATGGCCAAGCCACGGGATTGGAAACCCTGCTGGGCTACCTCTATCTCGCCGATCCCCAACGATTGAAAGCCTTACTGAGCTATGGACTATCAGCGGTTCCCGAGCCATCAACAGGGGCCAACCCCTAGAGGATCATCGGTTTAAGGGCGGGTAAGCAGGGGGGATCCGATCCCTAGGGGTTCGTTGGGTTCATCGCTGGAATGCTCACCAAGGCAATGTCACCCCTAGACTTCCCCGTTCTTCTGACGCTAATTCCCCATCGGCAGGGCTAGCGGCTCAGCGCTTGGCCCCTATAGCGGTTCTTACTCGGGTTAAGGACAGGCAAGGGGCTTAAGCCCCTTGTTCGCTGGGTTAAGGATAGGCAAGGGGCTTAAGCCCCTTGTTCGCCGATGTCATTAAGTTGAGGTGTACCTCATCATTAGAGAACCGCTATATAGCCCCGCTGACCGTTTCATCATCGTCTTACTTCTATCCCCCGTCATTGCGCCCTCGCCATTGCGCCCCCGGCATCCGTCGATCCAGCCACCTAACGAGTCTGTCCATGACTAACAACCGCCCCTCCCGCTCCTCTAATGACAAGCCCCGTCGTCGCAGCGGTGCAGTACCGTCCCCCCGTCGCAGTAGCGGTGGACGCAGATCCCCCGATGGGGTAGTGGGCGGACGCCCCCCCCAGCGCGCTAAGTCTCGCCCTGCCCGTCCAGGGGACACTCCCCGTCCAGTCCGAGGGGACGATGCGCCCCGCGCCAGGGGCCGAGAGGATATTCCCCGTGCCAGGGGTCGGGAGGATGCGCCCCGCTTTCGAGGCCGAGAGGATGGGCCACGCTTCAAGAGTCGAGAGAGTCGAGAGGATGCGCCGCGCTTTCGAGATCGGGAGGATGCGCCCCGCGCTGGTGGCAGCGAAGCCCCCCAGCCTCGCCAGGGAGATGCCTTTCGCCCTGCCCGCAAGGAAGGGTTTCGCCCTGCCCGCAAAGAAGGGTTTCGTCCTGCCCGCCGAGAAGGCGGATTTCGACGGGATGGACAGCGGCCCGTTCGGGACGACGATCGAGAACGTCATTGGCGATCGCAATCCTCAGACTCGGAGTCTTTCTCGGAGGCCAGTTCCGAGGAAAATACCTCGGATTTGATCTACGGACGCCATGCTATCGAGGCGGCCCTAGCGGGGGAGCGCTCTGTTAACCGTCTGTGGATTAATGCCCGCCTGCGCTATGACGGTCGCTTTACCGCCCTCATTACCGAGGCCAAGGCCAATGGGGTCGTGGTAGACGAAGTAGACATCCGCCGCTTAGAACAGATGGCTGAGGGGCAAAACCACCAGGGGATCATCGCTCAAGTGGCTGCCTACAGCTATTGGGAATTGGAGGACTTGATTACCCACGCTAAGACCAAGAGCCCCCGTCCAGTGCTGCTGGTTGCCGATAGCATCACCGATCCCCACAATCTGGGGGCGATTATTCGCAGTGCTGAAGCCATTGGAGCCCAGGGGTTGATTATTCCCCAGCGACGGGCAGTGGGGGTGACCTCTACCGTCAGTAAGGTGGCGGCGGGGGCGGTAGAGAATTTCCCCATTGCCCGAGTGGTGAATCTCAATCGAGCCCTAGAGACCCTCAAGGCGGCGGAATTCTGGATCTATGGTTTGGCGTCAGAAGCCAGCCAAGCCATCCACACGGTGCAGTTCACGACGGCAACGGTTCTGGTGGTGGGGTCAGAGGGAGATGGCCTCAGCCTGTCAGTTCAACAAAGTTGCGATAGTCTGGTAGCAGTTCCGCTGGCAGGCAAGACCCCCAGCCTAAATGCTTCTGTGGCCACAGGCATGGCGCTCTACGAGATATACCGACAGCAGTGGGCCAATCGCATCCAGCTTAATACTTTGCAAAATAGAAAGTAACAGAGTATAAAACAAACGAGGAGTTTGTTGACGTCGCGCCATTTATATCCAGTCTGACGCAGCATAGATAGACAGGCATCACCTATGAAGAATGTTTTTAGTCGCCTTTTTGGGTCTGTTTTCGGTTCCAGTAAGTCTTGGTGGATCGAGATCAAGACTGAAGCCCCTACCTGCACCTACTACTTTGGCCCCTTTGACATTGAGCAGGAAGCTGAGCTAGCAAAGCGAGGCTACATTGAGGATTTAGAACGGGAGAGCGCTCGAAATATCAAGGCGACGCTCTTGCACTGTACGGAGCCCAGTCCGCTGACGGTATTCGATTACTCTGGTGAATCGTCGCCCTCCATCGGGATGCCCGCTTTTAGCGGTCGTTCTTAGGCAGCCTCCTGCTGGTCTCTAGTGCTGTGCGGCGTAAATACTCTGGCCGTTCATCGTGGCACACCTCGGCCCCTCACCCTAGCCCTCTCCCACGGGGAGAGGGGACCAGAAAATGTTGGGCTGGAGTGACAGAATCGTAAGCCTATTTCAGGCTAGGTGTACTAGTGCTCTGTCAAGCCTCAATTTGTAGGTTAGATGCAGCGCTAGCGGAACCCAACATGGCCCAGCGTTGTTGGGTTCCACCTTGTTTCACACGACTTGGAAGGTTATGTCTTGAAACGAGCTGAAAAGACTGCCACGTCGTTGTCTTCATACAAACATCCAGTTCCCTGTTCGCGTTAGCGGCTCCCCTAGGGAGCAACGGAGTCGTTGGCTTTGCCGCCCCAGAGGGGCTAGGGAACGGTCAGAACCCGATGGTGTGGCTGGCTTTCTCCCTTCGGGAGACGCAGGGCGAACGACTCCGCTCAGCCAGCAGTCAATGGGCTCGGTTCTCTGTAACCTTCCAAGTTGTGTGTTTCACCCAATCTAGGAGTGCCCTGATCTTTAGTCTGGACGCTGCACTAGCATCAGTGCTGATGCACCTCCTTGGCTCTGGAGACCTCGGGGTGTTGGGCTAGCCAGTGGTCAATATCTTGCTGGACCTGATGGGGGATTTCCCAGGGAAATAGGTGGGCGGTGTGGGGATAGCACCGCAGGGTGCTGTGGGATAAGTTTTGGGCCGTCTCTTGGCTGGCGGCGGCGGTGATGTGGCGATCGCAATCGCCGCATAGGACCAAGCAGGGAATGTCTAGGGTGGCCAAAGACGCTAGTCGGTTGTAGCCGGTCTGGAGGGCGCGGCTCAGGGCACCCTGGGCGACGCGGGAGGTCTGGAGATAGGCAGGGAATGCTTCCCAGGCTAGGCGACGATAGGTGTCGGCGGTGTGGCGCTGGATCAGGTGACGGTAGAGGGATCGTCGCCCCAGGGTGTCGATATTCCAGCGCCACCCTGGGGCCACCCGGTTGATCAGGGATGCGATCGCAGTATAGGCATTGTCTTGCCAGGTAATGGGGGGATGACTCCCCTGAGGACGGGCCGCTGTGGCCACTAGGATCAGTCCTGAAACGCGCTGGGGCTGCTTCAGAGCCAGTTCCAGCGCCAAGATGCCCCCGAGGGACCAGCCCAGGACTAGGCAGCGCTCAATTCCCTGGTCATCCAACAGCGCTTCCAGATCCCCGAGGTGGTCCCCCATCTCGAAGGGCTGACGGGTGCGGCTGCGGCCATAGCCGCGCAGGTCGGGGGCCAGGGTGCGAAACTTTTGGGCGAGGAAATCGGTAAATACCGCCATCGTGTCTCCACTGCCGGGATGGCCGTGGAGACAAAGGATGGGATATCCCGCGCCCTGGATCTGAACCTGGAGTTTCAAGACCTAGGACGCTGGCTTGAAGTCCAGGGCAGCGGAGTTCATGCAGTAGCGCTTGCCTGTGGGGGCCGGACCATCGTTGAAGACATGGCCGAGGTGGGCATCACAGTTGGCACAGACCACCTCAGTGCGGATCATGAAGTGGCTGAAGTCGGTCTTGGTGGCAACATTCTGGTTTTGGGAGGGATCCCAAAAGCTAGGCCAGCCGGTGCCGGAGTCAAATTTGGTCTCAGCACTGAAGAGTTCGGTGCCACAGCAGACGCAGTAGTAGGTGCCTTTGTCCTTAAGATCGTGGTAGGGACCAGAAAAGGCTCGCTCTGTGCCCTTTTCTCGGGTGACGTGGTACTGCTCGGGGGTAAGCTGCTGCCGCCACTCTTGCTCGGTTTTTTTGATTTTTTCTACCATGATGGGCTCTCTGACTGCGGGTTCTCTAGTTAAACGTAACCTACCTACGGGGGTGTTTGAAAATGTCGAGTTGCTCCACGGGAGAGTTGGCTTCTCGGAGGCGGCGCTGGCGACCTGGGGGGCTGAACTGAGCACCCTTGCGGAGACCTACGGCGATCTTGCTGTGCTTTTCGATCTGGCCCATCACTTCTCGCGCCCGCTGGATCACCGCTGGGGGTAGCCCCGCTAGCCGCCCCGCCTCAATGCCGTAGGAGCGATCGGCTCCACCGGGACGGACTTGGTGCAGAAACACGATTTGGTCTGGCATTTCTTTGACCGTCACCTGATAGTTGGCAACATTGTCTAGAATTGCCGCCAACTCATTCAGCTCGTGGTAATGGGTGGCGAAAATTGTGCGCGATCGCACTTCACTGGCCAGATATTCCGCCACGGACCAAGCGATGGAAAGACCATCAAAGGTCGCCGTTCCCCGACCAATTTCATCCAGCAGCACCAGGGAACGATCGCTGGCATGGTTCAAAATATTTGCCGTTTCATTCATCTCCACCATAAAGGTGGACTGCCCCGTGGCCAGATCATCCACTGCCCCCACACGGGTAAAAATGCGATCGCAGATCCCCAACCGCGCCGATGTAGCGGGCACAAAACTGCCCACCTGGGCCATGAGCTGAATCAGCCCCACCTGCCGTAGATAGCAGCTTTTGCCACTGGCGTTAGGGCCGGTGAGGATGATGAGGTCGGGATTTGGAGTGAGAGGGTGATGGGGTGATGGGGTGTTGGGGTGTTGGCGAAGCCTGCCCGGAGGGCTTAGGGGTGTTGGGGTGTTGGGGCTGACTCCATCACTCCCCCCCTCCCCTTCGACTCCGCTCAGGGCAGGCCCTACTCCATCACTCCCCCCCTCACTCCCCAACGCGGTGGAATTGGGGACGAAAAAACCAGCGGGTAACAACTGCTCTACTACGGGATGGCGTCCGGCTTCCATCTGAAGCTGGCGGCTGTTGACCATCTCGGGGCAGCAGTAGCCCTGGTAGATAGCGACCTCGGCGAGTCCGGCGAGGACATCGGCGGCGGCGACGGTGCGGGCGACGCGACGAATGAGGTCGGCGTGGTGGCCCACTTGCTCCCGGAGGCGCTGGAAGATCTCGTATTCCAGGGCGTGGACCTGCTCTTGGGCGGTGAAGATGCGGGCTTCCCGTTCCTTGAGTTCCGGGGTGATGTAGCGTTCTTCGTTGGTGAGGGTTTGTTTGCGGATGTAGTTATCTGGGGCTTGGTCAGACTTGTTGCGGGAAATGCTGATGTAGTAGCCAAAGGCTTTGTTGAAGCCCACCTTCAGGGTGCTGATGCCGCTGCGTTGGCGTTCCGTGGGCTCCAGACTGGCAATCCAATCCTGGTCGGCTTGCATCTGCGATCGCAGCTCATCCAGTTCCCCATTCACCCCAGGGCGAATCAAGTTGCCCTCCGTCAGGTATAGGGGTGGACTTTCCACCAGATGGGCGCGCAGGGTATCCCCCAGCTTTTCTAACTCCGGGGGGACGGGCTGGAGCGCCTTGAGGTAGGGAGACGCCGCCGACTCCAGCAGGGCAGAGAGGATGGGCAACCGGGCAAAGGAATCCGCCAGGGCCACCAGATCCCGCCCATTGGCGGTGCCGGAGCCCGCCCGTCCCGCCAGCCGCTCTAAATCGTAGATTTGCTTGAGCTGCTGTTGCAGGGCTTGGCGCAGATTGCCGTTACTGAGCAGTTCTTGAATTGTGGCTTGGCGGGCCTGGATGCTCTCCACCTCTAGCAGGGGTTGCAGTAACCAGCGGCGCAGGGCACGGCCTCCCATTGCGGTGACGGTGCGATCCAGTGCCCACAGTAGGGAGCCGTTATAGGTGCCATCCCGGCTGGTTTGGGTGATTTCCAAATTACGGCGGGTTTGGTGATCTAGCACCAAGAAGTCGCTGAGCACATAGGTGCTGAGCAATTGCAGTGGCACCCGCGTCGCCTTTTGGGTGTCCTCTAGATACTCCAGCAGGCCGCCCGCCGCCCGCACCGCCAGGGGGAGGTGTTCGCAGCCCACCCCCTCTAGGGAGCGCAGGCGAAAGGTTTGCAGCAATCGCTGGCGGGCCTCGGTTTGGGCAAAGGCACCTTGCGATCGCAGGGTGTAGCAAAACTGGCGCGGCAGACAATCCGGCAGATGGGTAGAGCTTTCCCCCGGTCGCAGCATGGCCCGCAGGTCCGGCGCGTCGGTGGGCACCAGGGTTTCCGAGGGTTGCAACCGCATCAGTTCTTGGCCCAGTTGCTCCAAATCGCTGGCTTGGGTGGTGAAAAATTCCCCCGTAGACACGTCGGCGTAGGCCAGCCCCCAGTGCTGTCCCGAGAACACCACCGCCGCTAGGAAATTATTGCGACGGGCGCTTAGCATCCCCTCCTCAATCACGGTGCCGGGGGTGATCACCCGCGTCACCTCCCGCTTCACCAATCCCTGGGCTTGGGCTGGATCCTCCACCTGATCGCAGATGGCGACGGCGTAGCCCTTTGTCACCAGTTGGGCGCAGTAGCGATCGAGGGCATGGTGGGGAATGCCCGCCATCGGTACCCGGCCCACGTTTTTGCCCGCGTCCTTACTGGTCAGCACCAGCTCTAACTCACGGGCGATGGTGATGCCGTCTTCAAAGAAGGTTTCAAAAAAGTCCCCCACCCGGTACAGCAACAGGGCATGGGGATAGTCCCGCTTCACCGTGACGTAGTGCAGCATCATCGGGGCTAGGTCATCCCAGTTCACGTCCTGGCAGGTGGCGTAGCGGATGGTGTGTTTGGCCAGACGTTCCGGTAAGCCGGGGTCGGGGGAGGTGCTATCGGGATCAGCCATGGACTTTTAGGGGATGCACAAGCGCCCCTATTGTAGACCTGCGGTAGACCTGCTATTGGTGGGGCTGAGGTCTTTACAGCAAGTCCTCTATCCAGATAACGGTGAAGTTGTGCAGCAACAAATAACCTTAAACTCTCACCGATATCTCTATGCCGTCCGCACCAACGCAGTTATGGGGAGACGGGAAGGACAACTAGATTACTCTGAGGCAGCAGGTTTTGGGCTAACTGCAAACTCTAGTTGTGAACGGTAAAAACACACATCAAACTCCATGAAAAAGTTCACCTGCCCTAATATGAGCGGCACATTGGTAGCTTGTGTCCAAGCAAATACTAGTTGTACAGCCTCAAACTGCCCAACGACAGCTTGAGCAAGCACGACACGCGCCTCGTACTGAGCCAAATTCCCTGTCAAACTCAGTGCTGTTGTTTGCCGATCCCATTCGTACCCAAGTTCAACTCCTATCGAATATGGCAGTACATTCACACTTGCTCCAGTATCCAACAAAGCTGATGATATGATGGATACTTGCTGGTGAACCAGGGCAAATGGCAAGTACGGGCGAAAACTGGCTTCGCCTAATGCTGTATCACTAGAGACAAATGGATATCGTTCAGCGTTACGCATGGTCTCGAGTCTTGGCAGCCTGTAGAAATTTCAACATCGTATCTGCTGCCTCAACTGCATCATAAGGCGACCATACTGGGTACGACTGGTTAGGTTTAATTAGATCCGTTTCCTGCTGGGCCAGTTCCGAGATCAGAATCTGCATGATATAGAACTTGTCTGAACGGCTCAGTTCTCTCAATGTCGAGATTAATTCTAAGGAAACCATTTCAAGCACTCCGGTCCAGCCAGGTTTATTTTTCCATCTTAAGCGCCCAGCCCATTATCGTGAAATGCTAGATTGCTGACGCTCAAAAGTTTGTTTGAAGATCAACAAACCTATTTACCGCTTCACAGTTTTCAAAATAGTTTGAAAACGAGAGCTATTGCCGATTCTATCTAGCTTTTCAGTCGGAAAATTTCCAATAAATTCTAAGGCTAGTTTCACATTGGGATGGGTAGCTTGGTCAACTAATCGGCTTGCAAGTCTCTGGCAACGTGTTTGACAGGATGGAAATTGAAGGCGTGAGGCAATCTCCGAATCACGAGTTAGGTTAATAAACTGAGATATCTGACTGTCTTGCCAACGATTGATCAGCATACTATAAATTGGCTCTGCACCAGATGAAACTCCATAACAATTGCCAATATGACACATGGTTAAGATCTTGACATATTTCCCTGAGACGTTACCTGGAATATTGCCGCTTGCCGGAACAAAAGATTGAAGTAATCTTGCGAGAGGTGGTTCATTGTAGAAGTTATTCCAACCATTATGGGCAGCTAATAAAGCATCCAAGGCAGAAATTATCTCAATGGCAATAGTGTTGCCTGGTAAATAAGCTAATCCATTTACAATTGTGAGGAAATCACGAGCTAAATTTGCTCTGGAAACCTCTCCATTAGCTGAAAATGAGCCATGCCTTAAGCCAATATCGTATTTTGCATCCTCTGAGCAAACTTCCCACACTTCATATGCAAGGAATCGAATATTATTTCGGATATTTGCGTCTAATCTAGGATCGGTATACATTCCAAACGCTGTTCTCAAGAGAGAATGGGCTAGATCTTCAGGTAACCGTACAATCGCTTCTGCAATAGGAGGTACGTCAGTTCCAGAAAGAATTTCCTCTCGTACACTTCGTAGAAGCCGCTTTACTTCTATAGCTGCACCTTCAGGCTCCTTTCCAAGAACCTCTTTTATGCAAGTTTCTAGCCACGATGCCAATTGCAAGCCCGTCAACTCGTTGTGATTGGGATGAGCAGCACTAGCATGGTTCCGCATATCGCGAATGTAATCTAAATGCCGATATCCAATATCACTAATAATTCCTGTTTCCCGACAACCTCTGACGAGTACCCAGTCGTCTAGCTTTTCCAGGTCACTTTCATCTCTAAATCTAGAGCGCTGATTCGCGTCTGTTATTGCAGTGTCATAAAAATAATCTAGATCAAACTGAACGACTTTTAGTCGGAGATTTCGAATTGTCTCGTCCCAAAGATAATTTAGAGCTGCATCAAAAAGTCCTACAACGCAGGCTGCCGAGAACTTGGAGATGTACATTGCACTATTACGCTGTCCTTCTGTAAGGGCAGGCATAATGTAGGGCATATTATTAATGACCTTTCGGCGCTCATCAAGCTCAACCAAAACCGAATCTGTTGGCAAACCAAGATATCCAAGGTATGTAGACAGACTTGTAGATAGTGAATCCAGCGTTTTAGCAAGTTCTACTGAAGAGGCTTGTAGTTGGATTTCTGAGGTCATACGTCGTTGTTTAAGAGAGCAAATCTACCATTGGTAGATTTTTGTCAATACTAGCAAATCAGAACCTTTAGCTGCTGCACCCTTGGCAACTATAGCGATCCTGCATGAACTTTGAGCAAGCGTCTTCGGGCGTTAATCATCGTTTCAGCCACTCCGACTGAGCAAGCCTTCTCCTCAGTAATCCGTAACCTTTGTGGGACAAGGCTTTAGAGTGTATAGTTTGTTTGAACTATCCAGCAAGTGGATGAAGGTGCCCGAAACTATGACAGAGGCCCGTCTTTGTGGGTTTCGCAGGGCTCAACCCACGCTACGACTATTTGGACATTCCAAGGCGGACTCTGCCTGAACACGAACAGGGAAGGGATTTCGGAGCCCTTTCCAACTTCCCCGAACAACTTCGAGTCGCGCATCTAACGGATGCATAAGTGGTAGGCCATTGGTGGGCGATAACGAGGGCTAAAGCTTGGCTTGGAGGGCTTTGCAGAAGGTTTTGATCACCTGGATGCGGGCGCGGCGTTTGTCATTGGCGGGGACTAGGTGCCAGGGGGCGTAGTCGGTACTGGTGCGGCTGACCATATCTGTGACCGCCAGGGCGTAGTCATCCCAGCGATCGCGGTTGCGATAATCGTCCGTGGTGATTTTGTACTTTTTGTAGGGGGTTTGCTCCCGCGCCTCGAAGCGGCGAAGCTGCTCGTCGGGGTCAATATGGAGCCAAAACTTGAGAATCACAGTGCCATGTTCCCGCAGTTGGGCCTCAAAGTCATTGATTTCGCTGTAGGCCCAGGTCCATTCCTGGGGCTGGGCAAAGCCCTCTACCCGCTCCACTAAGACCCGTCCATACCAACTGCGATCGAAGACTACCACCCGCCCTTGGCGGGGTAACTGTTGCCAAAAGCGCCAGAGATAGTGGTGGGCGTTTTCTTCGTCGGTGGGGACGCCAATGGGTAGCACCCGGTAATCCTGGGCATCCATGGCCTGGGTCAGGCGACGGATGACGCCTCCCTTGCCCGCTGCATCCCAGCCCTCAAAGACGAGAACGCTGCTGACCCCCGCCCGGCGGGCTTGGCGGGTGAGGTGGTTGAGGCGAGCCTGATATTTTTCTAGTTTTTCCCGGTAGCTGCCCCAGTCAGAGTCGCCATCCATGTCGAGGGTGTCGAGGATGCTGCGATCGCTGGGGGTGATGTAGGGGGCGACGATGGGCTCGGGATCACAGGCGGGGGGCGGAGGGGCAAGGCGAGTCTTTAGGGCCTTGAGTATGGTTTCGGCCACCATTAGATTGCGGTAGCGGGCATCGGCGGTTTCCACTAGGGTCCAGGGGGTTGCGCCGCTGCTGGTGAGGCGGATGTATTGCTCTGACAATTGAACAAAGTCGTCATATTGCTCGTAGACCTGCCAGTCTGCCTCATCAATGCGCCATGCGGTTTCGGGGTGCTGTTTGGCTGCCTTGAGTCTCTGCTTAAAGTCCGATTTGGACTGGTGAAACCAAAATTTCAGCAGAATCACCCCATCATTGGCCAGCATGTTTTCAAAGCGATAGATGTGGTGACAGCGACGGCGAAAGGCGTCGTCGGTGATATCTCCCCGCAGGCGATCTGCGATCGCACTTAAGGCCCAAGCCCCCACAAATACCCCAGTCATGCCAGTGCGGGGGAGACGATTCCAGTATCGCCAGAAGCGGGGCCGTTCCAGTTCTTCATCCCTGGGCTCCCCAAAAAAATGGTTGTGGATATAGCGGCCATCCATCCATTCCCCCAGATGGTTGATCACCTCATTGCAGGACTGGCGATCGTCCCCCATCAGCACAATCAAGAGAGACAAGGGGGCCTCCCGTAGCTCGTACTGGGCATTTACAAGCTCCACCCGCAGGGGATCGATGGCGGCGTTATAGTCCTTCTTTTTAACCCGATGCCCCAGTTCCACCGCTTCAAACATGACTCAGCCCCTCAATTTCCCCAATCTGTGGTTATCCAGATGAGGTTGCTCAGATGAGGTTTCATTGTAGGGTCGCCCTCGTTATTCTGTTAGAGACACGACTTGGAAGGTTATGTCTTGAAACGAGTTGAAAAACCTGCCACGTAGTTGTTTCCATACAGACACCCAGTTCCCTGAGCGGAGTCGTTGGCTTTGCCGCCCCAGAGGGGCTAGGGAACGGCAGGACCCCGGTGGCGTGGCTAGCTTTCTCCCTTCGGGAGACGCTTTGCGAACGACTCCGCTCAGCCAGCAGTCAACGGGCTCGATTCTCCGTAACCTTCCAATTCGCGTAGAGACCCCTTTGGAGCATTGCTATGGGACAGTTCTGGAGCCATCGATGGTGGAGCGGTGCCGCCGGAATCCTGGGCAGCGCTATCCTTTTGGGGACTGCCCCCGCCTGGGCCTGCCGTGCGGGAACCCCCGCCGCCCCTAGCCCTGATTCTCGGGAATTTAGTAGCGATCGCTATGGGCTGACCCTAGATATCCCCGCTAACTACCGGGCCATGCTACGAACGGGCGGTAGCATCACCTTTCACGATCCGGTCAGCTTTGAGTTTATTCAGTGCTTGGTTCGCAGTGGCCGTTACGGTCGCGTGCCCCTGCACCCGGTTTTAGAAACCTATACGGTGCCACCAAACTCGACCTTGAGTTTGGTGGATTTGGTGCGACGGCGGCGACCCTGGGTGGATTACTACAATCCCCAATTTGAGGCGGTGGAGCTAGCGGGTCAGCCCGCCCTGCGCTATGAGTACCGCCACGAAATCCATCGGGTCCAGTTTCTCAATGTGTCGTTCCTCACCCCGGATGGCCAGTCTCTCCTGACCCTATCTGGCCCCGCCACAGATCCGGTGCTCACGACTGCGATCGCAACTCTCCGCTTCTGGCCCTAGAACCCTAGCCTGCAATAGGCTTACTATTCTGTCGCACCAGCCCACCCTTTTCTGATCCCCTCTCCCCGTGGGAGAGGGCTAGGGTGAGGGGCCGGAGTGTACCACGATAGATGGGAAATTACTGTGAAAGTGCGATCGCGCTTTCAATAGGAAACCCCGCCGCCTTCCAAGCCGGCGTACCACCCCGCAGCACCGAAACCCGCTGATAGCCCGCCTGCCGCAGTTGGTCCGCCATCACCGTCGCCTCCTCATCGGTGTCAGCATAGACATAGAGATCGCGCTCAAATTCTAGGCTAGTGAGAATGCGGTTCACCGCCTCCGCCATGGGCAGGGAAATCGCCCCGGTCACATGGCTCTCATTAAAGCGTTCACGGCTACGCAGATCGATGATGGTCAATGCTGGTTGGCCCCAGTCTAGGCGGGCCTTTAGGTCATAGATACGCGACTCAGGCCGCATGGATTTCGGGGAAGACAGGAGTCCAAAAAGCATGGTGGTGGTGGTGAGGAGAGCAAGTACCATGGCCCCTGCCATGTTCTTGCAAGTTAACAAAAATTTCAGATTCCCGCAAAGTTTTGTTTCAAAAGCTGGACATTGTGAAGCCTTTTCCAGCCTAGATCGCCAGACTAGTAATTCTTGGTGGAAATAGGCTTACGATTCTGCTGCACCAGCCCAACATTTTCCGGTCCCCTCTCCCCGTGGGAGAGGGCTAGGGTGAGGGGCCGAGGTGTGCCACGATGGAACGGTCAGAGTATTTCCGCCGTAGAGCACAAGTACTACTTGGTGGAAATGGGCTTACGATTCTGCTGCACCAGCCCAACATTTTCTGGTCCCCTCTCCCCGTGGGAGAGGGCTAGGGTGAGGGACCGAGGTGTACCACGATGGAACGGTCAAAGTATTTCCGCCGCAGAGCACTAGGTTGGGGGCGAGCAGGTAGGCTGGGACATATCTCGATGGTGTAACCCATGGCGACCACTGCGGAGCGGCTGCACACCTTCGTCAACTTTGTGGCTGAGCATTTGACCGGCGACGAAAAAGGCGAAGCCCAAGTTTTTCTCGACAAGTTCTTTCGGGCCTTTGGCCACGAGGGGGCGATCGAGGCGGGGGCGGTTTACGAAAAGCGCATCGAGAAGGGCAGCAAGAAGGGCCGCACGGGCTTCGCTGACCTGGTGTGGAAGCCCCGCGTCTTGATTGAGATGAAAAAGCGAGGGGCAGACCTCAGCAAGCACTATTCCCAAGCGTTTGACTATTGGCAGCGGGCGGTGCCCAATCGGCCCCGCTATGTGATGCTGTGCAATTTTGATCAGTTTTGGATCTACGACTTTGACACCCAAATCGACACCCCCATCGACCAGGTATCCCTAGCGGCTCTGCCCGATCGCGTCAGCACCTTTGGCTTTATGGAGGTGACGGAACGCAAGTCGGTGTTTGGCAACAACCAGGTGGAGGTGACCGAAAAGGCCGCTGGCCGCATGGGAGAACTGTTTCAAATGCTGTCGGAACGGCTGCGCCGTCAGGGTTTACCCTCATCCCCAACCCCTTCTCCCCAAGGAGAAGGAACTTTCCGATCCCCCTCTCCCAGCGGGAGAGGGGCTAGGGGTGAGGGCTCTAGGGGTGAGGGGCAAACCGCCGAACTTGTAGCCCAGCGCTTTGTGCTGCAATGCGTCCTCGCCATGTTTGCAGAAGATCGCAACCTGCTGCCTGACAGTTTATTTGTGCAGTCAGTGCAGGACTGCCTCGGGGGCGAGAGTGCCTACGATGTGCTGGGCGGCCTATTCCGGGAGATGAATGCACCGGGCATCACCCCAGCGGGGCGTTACCGGGGGGTGGACTATTTCAACGGGGGACTGTTTTCAGAAATTTATCCGCTGGAGTTGACACCGCCGGAACTCAAGTTTCTGGAGGTCTCTGCCCTGGAGGACTGGAGCAAGGTGCGCCCCGCCATCTTTGGCAACATTTTTGAGTCAGCGATTGATCAAAATCAACGCCACGCCCACGGCATTCACTACACGGCGGAGGCGGACATCATGAAAATCGTGCGCCCCACCATTTCTCGCTATTGGGAGGAGCGCATTGACGAGGCCAACACGATTAAGCAGCTTGAGGCGCTACAGGCGGAGTTGCGAACCTATCGAGTGCTAGACCCAGCCTGCGGATCGGGAAATTTCCTTTACATTGCCTATCAGGAAATTAAGCAGATTGAGCAAGATCTGCTGGACAAGATGGCGGAGCGGCGGCGGGGTGAAAATCTGCAAATGCAGATGGGCTATGTCACACCGCTACAGTTTTTTGGGTTGGATAACAATCCGTTTGCGGTGGAGTTGGCGCGGGTAACGCTGATGATTGCCCGCAAGGTCGCGATCGACCGTTTGGGGTTGTTTGAGCCTGCGTTGCCGCTGGATACGTTGGATCAAAATATTGTCTGTGCTGATGCGCTGTTTACGGAATGGCCGCAGGCGGATGCGATTATTGGGAATCCACCATTTTTGGGTGGGAAGCACATGCGAATCGCGATCGGCGATGAATACATTGATCGGGTTTTCAAGCAATTTCCCGATGTCAAAGATTCTGTTGACTTCTGCTCATACTGGTTTCGCCTTGCCCATGATCATCTTGGCGACAATGGTAGAGCTGGGTTAGTTGGCACTAATTCAGTAAGCCAAGGAAAATCTAGAGCGGCTGCCCTCGATTACGTTACTCAAAACGATGGAGTCATTCATGAGGCGATTTCGTCTCAGCCTTGGTCGGGGGAGGCGAATGTTCATGTGAGCATTGTGAACTGGCAAAAGCCCTCATCCCCTAGCCCCTTCTCCCACGGGGAGAAGGGGGACAAGAATGGGGAGAAGGGGAACAAGAATGCAGGGGATGATAAAAGCTCTATTTCCCATCGTTCTTCCGGTTACGATAGGCCCTCATCCCCTAGCCCCTTCTCCCACGGGGAGAAGGGGGACAAGAACGAGGAGAATGGGGAGAATGGGAATAAGAGCGTGGAGGAAGCATCGGATATTTCGAGGTTGGCAGGGATTCGGCGACAAGTTCCCGAAACATTACTGCTTAAGGCAAGAGAACTGAGGAAGATTCAGACACCTGCGGAGGAGATTTTGTGGCAGTGTCTTCGCAGTCGTCGATTGGGAGGCTTAAAGTTCCGTCGTCAACATAACATCGGTCAATTTATCGCTGACTTTTACTGCCATGAAGCATGTTTAGTTGTTGAGGTGGACGGGGAAGTTCACAACACTCAAGTCGAACGCGATCAAGATCGAGACGAGTGGATGATCGCCAATGGCTTTAGGATATTAAGGTTCAAAAACGAAGCAATCCTCGATGATCTGGAAACGGTTTTAGCCACAATTCTGGTAACTGTAAAACCCGATGCCCTCACCCCTAGCCCCTTTCCCCCAGGAGGAGCCCCCACCCCTAGCCCCTCTCCCCCAGGAGGAGCCCTCACCCCTAGCCCCTCTCCCCCAGGAGAGGGGAATCAGATCCGGCCCCCTTCTCCCCGTGGGAGAAGGGCTGGGGATGAGGGCCAGTGCTACCTCAACAACCAACCCGTCCCCTTCATCACCTCCGCCCTCACCTCCGAAACTGACGTTTCCCAAGCGGTTCGTCTAACGACCAACCGTAACTGGTGCTTTCAAGGCATTATTCCGGTAGGCAAAGGCTTTCTAATTACTGAAGACCAAGTAAACGCATGGATCCAAGCAGATCCGAGAAATCAAGAAGTCCTCAAACGCTTTTCAATGGGTGCGAATTTAGCCAAAGAACCCAATGGACTGCCTGACAGATGGATTATTGATTTCAATGATATGAGCATTGAAGAAGCTAGTAATTATGAATTGTCATTTGCTCATGTCAAGAATACTGTAAAGCCTGAGCGAGATAAAAATAGAAGAGAAACAACACGCATTAAATGGTGGAAATATGGAGAGAAACGTCCCGCCATGAGAGCTATACTTGCTCCACTCCAGCAATGCTTTGCTATTCCCCGTGTGTCAAAGTGGGCAATTTTTATCCCCTTTCCTACAGAATGGCTACCTGGCGATAAATCTGTTGTTGTTGGAACCGATGACTTTTACGTGTTCGGCATATTGACTTCTGATGTTCATCGCACATGGATGCACGCGCAGAAATCAACCCTGGAAGACAGAATAGCCTACACCCACAACACCTGCTTTGAAACCTTTCCCTTTCCGCAGCCCCTCACCGCTAGCCCCTCTCTCGCAGAAGAGGAGAATCAGTTCCGGCCCCCTTCTCCCCGTGGGAGAAGGGCTGGGGATGAGGGCATTGTCCAAGCCATCCGCGCCAAAGCCCTAGAGCTGCACCAGTACCGCAGCGACCAAATGCAGCAAAAACAGTGGGGCATCACCAAACTCTACAACGCCTACTTCCACGAGCCCGCCAGCCAACTCCACAAACTCCACAAACAGCTCGATGCCCTCGTCCTGCAAGCCTACAGCTTCAGCCCCAACGACGACCTCCTCGAAAAACTCCTCACCCTCAACCTAGAGCTAGCCGCCAAAGAACAACGCGGCGAACTCGTCATCGGCCCCTGGGATCCGACCACGGTATCAGAGGACTAGCAAGATGCCTACCATCAGCCGATTTTATGGAATCGTAATTTTCATGAACTACAACGACCATCAACCACCCCACTTTCATGCCCGTTATCAAGACCAAGAAATTATCGTGGAAATTGAAAGCGGCACAGTTGAAGGGAGAATGTCAAAACGTGCTCTCAGAATGGTGCTGGAGTGGTTAGATTTGCATCAATCAGCACTCATGGAAGATTGGGAACGTGCCAGACAGCGCCAGCCTCTTAATCCAATTCAGCCTTTACAGTAAAAGGAGTCAAAAATGTTTCTGCATGTCGAAGCTGGCCAATACTTAAAAGATTACAAACTGAGGCTGACCTTCAGCAATCAAGTGACTGAAGATGTTGACCTATCCGAAGAACTCCATGGAGAAATCTTTGAACCATTAAAAGACGTGCAGATATTTAAGCAGGTCTTCCTTAACTCTGAAACGAACACGATTGAGTGGCCTAACGGTGCCGACTTTGCCCCTGAATTTCTTTACGATCTTGGCAAACCCATTGCTCAAATTGCTTAACTGTGATCACTTAACTGGAGTGCATCCCACTTTTGTCATCCTGTTCGCGGAGCGACTCCGAAGGAGTAACGGAACGGAGTGTAGCGAAGGATCTCAGTCCTCGCGCAAGATCGGGATTCTTCACTTCGCTATCGCTACATTCAGAATGACATTTGCAAAAGTGGGATGCACCCCCTCGACATCTACGACCTCGTCAACCAAGCCTACGGCCTCACCCCCGAAGAACTCAACCTCATGGGTCAGACCGCCCCACCCCGAACGCCCTTCAAGCGTCCTTCCTAATCGCTATCTACCAGACTGTCCAGGTTAATGTATGAATACCGTTTACCGAATCTACCTTGACGTTTGCTGCCTGAATCGTCCGTTGGACAATTCACTACAAGAGCGCATTCGTTTAGAAGCCGAAGCGGTACTCTTGATTTACCGAAAGTGTCGGTTAAGGGAATGGTCTCTGATCAACAGCGAGGCGATCGAAGCTGAAATTGCTCAAGATAAAGATGCGGAGCGCCGCCTTCAGCTTCAATCTGCACTCGAAATTTGTGAGACCAAGGTGATGCTAGATGAGGTGATCGAAAACAGGGTCAGAGAACTGATAACGCTTGGCTTCAAGCCGTTTGATGCCACTCATCTAGCCTGTGCTGAAGCCGCTGAAGCGGATATCTTTCTCACCACAGATGATCGCCTGCTTAAACGCGCCTTCAGGCTAAGTAATCTGCTCAACGTGATGGTTAGAAACCCAGCCAACTGGTTTATTGATGTCAATCAAAGTGGAGAAGAAGAATGATGCCCATCCTATCCCCTCTAGAACTCAATCGTGCTGGAAAACAAGCCTTGATAGAGGCATTAGGCTTTGATGGCATGATCCGATTTATTCGACAATTTGAACCCGGATCGGGAGATTACACAGAAGAACGTCATCAATGGCTTGATCAACTCACGCCAGACGAGATTTTCGCGCAAGTTAAACAGGCTAGAAAAGCACCTTCAGGGCAAGAATTAAGCGACTACGATGAGATTATTGAATAGAAATTTGGCAAAGTAAATTTTGAATGACTCACTCTAAAGTTTGTGTGGGTTGGGTGAAACGGAGTGGAACCCAACAGCACTGGGCTATGTTGGGTTCTGCTATCGCGCCACCCAACCTACAAATTTAGGGTTGACAGAGCACTGGCCGCCAAAGAGAAAAACGGCGAAGCTGTCGTGGGGCCGTGGGATCCGACCCAATCAAATACACGAGCATGATCAGGAGAATGGTTTATGCAAGTTACTAGAGAAACCATCAAGCAGGAAATTGACCATCTTGATAATGCTCAGCTATCTCAACTGGCTGAGTACATCGCCTTTCTCAAATTTCGTAGTCGGTTTCAACAAGCAAGCCCAGACCTGGCTCAGTTTGCTCATCTCTATCAAGAGTTTGCCGAAGCAGATCATCAGCTTGCCGAAGCTGGATTGCCTGACTACGTTAATCAGCTAGAGCAAGAGGATCAGGCATGAGCTTTAACCGTGGAGAGGTTTGGCTAGCTAACTTGAATCCCACGCAAGGCTCTGAGCAAGCTGGAACTCGTCCTGTCATTGTTTTTCAAGAAAGCACCTTAGCCAAATTTACGTCGATAACTTTTGATGAGATGAGCTTACGGCTTTAGCCCCGACGGCGACTGCCTCAGTTTGTGTAGGTTGGGTGAAACGAAGGGTCACCCAACAGCGGTGGGCTATGTTGGGTTCCGCTAGCGCTGCACCCAACCTGCAAATTTAGGCTTGACTAGCGAGAAGAATTGATTTTATTGAGTACAGTGCTCACAGCATCCACAATAATATCGGGTTGATCTATCCAGACGAAATGACCACTTTCACTCGCCTCAACTTGAAGACAATTCGTCGATAACTTACATAACTCTACGTGCATCTTCTCCCGCAACCGATTAACGCCGTTCAGAGGGATAACGGTAGTCCAAAGAGAAGGTTTGAAGAATGAACCAGATTTAATGCTAACGATAGGCACCGTACCCAACTGCTTGGCTATACTAACCTGGCGCGCACTTTTGCCTAAATTCATCATCTCTCGGCTCATGGTGATCCAGTGTTTGGAGCGACAGAAAGACCGTTTTACCCAATTGAGAGAATCTTGAGAAAAGTGGCGTAGTTCAGGCTTTAGCAACTCAAATACTCCGACGACTCTGAGTAATCGGATAATCCCAAGTATTGAGCCTAGAATAGACATCAAAAAACCTGAGATAAAAAAGAGCTTTAAAGCTTGTAGCGGCATAGGCATCTTGAGCATTCCCGTCTCATGTAGCCCATCGGTGAGTACAATACCCACAACTTTTTCAGGAAACAGGTAAGCATACAGCCGTACATTGTAGCTGCCAAACGAATTGCCCACCAAAATGTAGGGTGGTTCGATCTCCGCTTGAACCAGTAGAGTATCTAACTCCTTCACAATTTGATGGCTACTTCGAGGATGTGGACTGTGATCGCTCCATCCATATCCAGCTCGATCATAGATACATACTCGTGCTAATTTTGACAATTCTTCAATTAGAAAATAGCCTTCTAATCCCCCTAAACTATGGTCTAAGACAATAGTTGGACTGCCTTCCCCTGCAATGTAAAGATGTAGCCGACATTGACCCACATCAATCAATTGACCAGGCGGCGATTGTCGATCTTCTAGCCAGCTAGCGATCGCTTGATAAAGTGTTGTAGCAACTAGCAGAAGAACTTGAATTGAGTTCGGCACCATTCCCCCTTTTGCTAGCTTCTAAGTCACTGGCTTTAATTGCTAAGTACATGTACTCACCAATAAAGTCATTGACTTTCACCCTGAAGGTGCGACAGCGCTGGTTAGACAGCCTTGGCTCAACATTGCACCTTTTCTTCTCTTCCACTGCCTATCCCGCTCTCGTTCCATTCGGCACTTCTTTCTCAGGCATCGCAAGCACCGGCTTCAGACCATCTGCATACCCTCTGTCGAACATCATCCCTGCCGATACTTAGAAGATTACAAACTGAGGCGGGCTTTCGGCTTACGAGAGTGATTCTCGTAACATTGCTAACTTCTCTGGCAGAATCCGGTAGTAGATCCATGTCCCTCGTCGCTCACGCTCCAGTAAACCTGCCTCATACATCACCTTGAGATGATGACTCACGGTTGGTTGCGACAGTCCTAATGGCTCTGCCAACTCACAGGCACAAACCTCACCACTTGGCTGCGCTGCAATCAGACTTAGCATTTGCAACCGTGCGGGTTCGCCTAAGACGCGAAAAGCCGCAGCGAGATGAGTCGCCTCATCGGGCGTCAGGCGACCCGCCAGCAAAGAGGAGCAGCAAGATACAGCAGGTTTAGATAACTTCATGCCCTTTATATTGACACACGTCAATATAGTTTGCCAGAATATCGATGAGCTGAAATATTGACGCTCATCGATATAAAGAGGATCTAACTATGTCCCGTGTTCAATTGGCTCTCAACGTGAGTGATATCGACTCTGCTGTTGATTTCTACAGCAAGCTGTTTGCGACTGAGCCCGCAAAACGTCGTCCCGGCTATGCTAACTTCGCCATCGCCGAACCATCCTTGAAGCTGGTGCTGATTGAAAACCCTGAAGCAGCAGGCCAGTTAAATCACCTGGGAATTGAGATGGAGTCGTCTGAACAGGTTGCACAAGTCAGCGATCGCCTTCAGCAAGCTGACTTAGCCGTGACGCCTAGTACCCAGTCCACTTGCTGCTACGCTTTGCAAGACAAATTTTGGGTGAAAGAACCAAACGGTGCCGACTGGGAGGTTTATGCAGTTTTAGAGGATTCGGCAACCTTTGGGGTGTCTCAGAAAACTGCATCTCCAGTTTGTTGCTCGTAGCGTGCTGATTGCGTGGTTTGGAGTGCGAGAGACTGGCCTCAACTCTGCGCGATCGCAAGTGCCGCTTCCAATCGGCCCTGGTCAAAGCCCCGCTGGTGCAGAATCAGCCAAGACTCCATCAAGTCTGGTCCCTGCATATCCCCCATCAGCGCCGCCCGTAAAGACTTCATCATCAAGCCCTTCTTGATGCCCTGGGCCTTGACCACCTGATTCACCAGCGTCTTCCCGGCCTCCAGGGAATCTAAGTTAGCCTCTGGCAATGCCTCCAGAGTGGCCTTCAGCACCTCAGCTACACCGGGCTGAGTAAGGTGAGCCTTAGCCGCCTCCGCATAGTCCACCGTTGCCGTGAAGAAAAAGCGGCTCAGATCCACCGCATCTCCCAAGCGCGTCAGACTGGGACCCACCAGGGTAGCCAAGAGCGTCAGCCAGGGGCGATCGCCCACGGGATCAAACCCATAGCCCGCCCCCTGCCAATAGGGCACGAGCTGATCCAGCAGCGCTTCAGTAGGCAGGTGATGGAGATACTGGCTGCTAATCCAGTCCAGTTTGTCCCAATCAAACTTAGCCCCTGCTTTGTTCACCCGGTCAAAGCTGAACTGTGCCGCTGCCGTCTCCAGGGTGAACAACTCTTCCCCATCAGGGGAAGACCACCCCAGCAGCGTCATGTAGTTAGCCAGCGCCGCCGCCGTGAACCCCATTTTTTGAAAGTCCGAAATTGAGGTCACCCCATCCCGCTTCGAGAGCTTCTGGCCCGACGTGTTCAGAATCAGCGGCGTATGGGCAAATTCGGGCACCGTGCCCCCCAGGGCTTCATACAGCAGGATTTGCTTCGCCGTATTGGCAATGTGGTCTTCTCCGCGAATGACGTGGGTAATGGCCATATCCAGGTCATCCACCACCACCGCCAGGTTATAGAGGGGCTGACCAATGGTATCCACAGAGGAAGCGCGGGCAATCACCATATCGCCCCCCAAGTCGCTGCCCCGCCAAGTCATCGGACCCCGCACCATATCCGTCCACTGGATCGTGCGGCCATCGTCGATTTTGAAGCGAATTACCGCCTGCCGCCCTTCGGCTTCAAAATCCCGCTGCTGCTCCTCCGTCAAGTTCCGGTGGCGATTGTCATAGCGGGGAGCCTGGTTTTGGGCCTTTTGCCGCGATCGCATTTCCTCCAGTTCCTCTGAAGTGTCATAGGCACGGTAGGCCAAACCCTGGTCTAGAAGGGTTTGAATCGCCTGCCGATACAGGTCCAGCCGCTGGGATTGAAAGAACGGTCCCTCATCCCAAGTCAGCCCCAGCCAAGTCAGCCCCTCAGTAATATTTTGGGTAAATTCAGGCCGCGATCGCTCCGTGTCCGTATCCTCCACCCGCAGGATGAAGGTTCCCCCATGGTGGCGGGCAAACAACCAGTTAAAGACAGCGGTCCGGGCCGTGCCAATGTGCAGATTTCCGGTAGGGCTAGGGGCAATGCGGACACGAACGGTCATGGAGGACTCTGCACTAACGACAAGTGATCATTCTATGCAAAATATCTCCCCTTCCCCCAATCATTAGACTTTATCGGTTATTAAGAGAGTCGCGCTATCAGGGCGCGGCATCTCTGCGGTGCATTGCTTCGCGAATGCACCCTACGGGAAATTCAAAATTCAAAACTCAAAACTCAAAACTCTCTCTCACCTCCCCCCATCACCCCATCACCCCTAAGCCCTCCGGGCAGGCTAACTCTCAGGGAGTGGCTTCGCCAACGCCAACACCCCATCACCCCATCACCCCATCACCCCATCACCCCATCACCCCATCACTCCCCTCACCCACTCCCGCATCAACGCATTCACCTGCTGCGGTACCTCATCGTGGGGACAGTGGCCCGCCTGGACAAAGACCTCCTGGGCCTGGGGATAATACTGGCGAAACAGGGCACTGCGCTGTCGCGCCTTCATCCAGGGATCGCCCTCCCCCCAAATCAGATAGAGAGGAACCGTCAAACGCTGGAGCAAGCTGTCCACAGTATCGCCCTGGGGAGATTTGAACACAGCGGCAAACACTTGCACCGCCCCCGGATCACTGGCAGGACGGCGGATATCGGCGACTAACTGGTCGGTGATGGCAGAGCGATCCACATACACCTTTTCCAAAGTTTTGCGAATAGTGCGGGGCTGGCGCAGGTATTGAAACAGCAGCCAACTGGGCACAGGTTGTAGCATCACCGTGCGAATGGTTTCCGCGATCGCCTGTTGAAAGGGAGAGGGTTTGGGCGCATCCGCCACTGGAGTAAAGGGGCCAGCGCTGTTGAGCAAGATCACCCCGGCTACAGCCTCGGGATAATCCGCCGCTACGCACAAACTGGCGTATCCCCCCAGGGAATTACCCGCTATCACCACAGGTTTTCCAATTTTCTCTTGGATAAAAGCATGCAGTTGGTCCCGCCAAAGCTGACCGCTGTAGGTGAGATCGGGCTTCGCCGATCGCCCAAAACCCAGCAGGTCAATAGCCCACACCTCAAAGTCCCGCTGCAACTCATGAATATTCTTGCGCCAGTGATCCGTCGAAGCTCCGAACCCGTGGATCAACAGCAGGGGCGGGGAATCTCGCCGAGATTCCCCAGCTTTGACATAGTAAATAGAATGGCCCTGCCACTGCCAATAGTCACCGGGCATAGTTGGAACAGTAGGGGCATGAGGCGCGATGGCCCCTTTGGGCTGGTTCTTAAGCATCGCAATGGCCATGGAGGGGAAAACGTAAAGAAATATCAACCTTGAGCATAACGAAATTCAGCCCGATAAAAGGGTCTTGCAACAGATGACAATGCTGCCCAAAAACGGCATGGTGCTCATAACCCCTCCCACTCCCCAATCCGGGTCACCCAGCGACAGCAGGGCGGGTTTTGAGCCTCCCATCCCGGATTCCCCATTAGATCCGAGCT
>NZ_KI913949.1:3919856-3938768 GCF_000332095.2 Leptolyngbya sp. PCC 6406
CCCCACTCCCCCACTCCCCCACTCCCCCACTCCCCCATGACCCTCTCCCGCCCCCGCAAGCTGCGTCCCACCAAGCGCACGGCCCTCTGGTTCGAGCGCATCATGGCCCTAATCGCCCTCGTGAACCTGATTGTGGTCCTCTACGACACCAGCTACATTCGCTTTCGGGATCTGCACCTGCGATTTTTTCCAGAACTCACCACCTGGTATGGAGAAACCTTCAAGGGCATTGAACCCGAGCGAGCCACCGAGGCATACCTCAACACCGTCGAACGCCTAGAGGAACAGGTCGCCCAAACGGGTCTCCAGTCCATTCAGGCCCAAACCCTGCTGAGTGAACTTCGCCAGCTCAGCGGCACCATGATCGACGAAAATCCCTTCCAGATTGCAGAAAAGTCCGGCACCCTGGAACAGATTAAAAATATGATGCGCGATCGCGTCGGCATCGAGTCCGCCAAAGGCTCCTTCGACACCTTCTGGAGCGTGAACTACCTTTCCGAAGCAGGCTGGAGTCGAGAGATTCAATACTTCAACAGCGAAATCCAACCCCTCATGAACACCAACTTCTTTCGAGGGTTAGGGGAAGATGGTGGTCCCATCAACCTGTTTTGGCTATTGCTAGATAGCTGGTTCGTCAGTCTATTTGCCCTAGAACTCTTTGCCCGCAGCGTCTACATCAGCCGCCGCTACCAAAACACCAACCTGCTGGATGCCGTGTTGCTGCGCTGGTATGACCTCTTTTTCTTCATTCCCTTCTGGCGCTGGCTGCGGGTCATCCCCGTCATGATTCGTCTCAACCAGTCCCGCCTCGTTAACCTCGTTCCCCTTCGTAGCCGCATTAGCCACGTTTTCGTCACCAACTTTGCCGTTGAATTAACCGAGGTCGTCATCCTCCGCATCATTGACCAAGTCCAAAACCTGCTCCGCAATGGCAGCATTAGTCGCTGGGTACTCAATGCCGGGTCTGGACGTCGCTACATCGACCTGAATGGCGTTAACGAGTTAGAGGTCATTTCTCAACAGATCAGCAGCCTAGTCTTGTACAAAGTGCTCCCTGAGATCAAGCCAGAGCTGGATGCCCTACTCAACCACAACGTCACCAACGCCTTTAACCAGGCTCCGGGCTACCAAAGTTTTCGCCAAATTCCCGGCCTAGGCTCCCTCCCCGAACAGATCTCCCAACAGGTGGTGGGTCAGGTATCCCAAAATTTATACAAAGCGATGACCGGAGCCCTACAGGATGAAAAAGGAGCGGAACTGACCCAAAAACTCGTGGCCCGCTTTGGGGAAGCCGTGCAAACCCAGGTCCAAGAGGGCAAAACCTTAGAGGAAATCCAGACCCTGCTCATCACCCTGCTGGATGAAGTCAAAATCAACTACGTCAAGCAGCTCGAAGACGAAGATGTAGAGCGACTGATGGAGGAAAGCTACCGCATCTACAACATCACCCAGCAGAAGTCCTAAAGGCACTTCGCAAGAGACGTTATGCAAGAACATGGGTTACACTAGCTCAGCGGAGTAGCACCATAGAGTGCTAGCTCAGCGGGGCAGTACTACGGTGCAGCTCCGGAGCAGTACTACGGTGCGGCTCCCCCCTGATTCTAAGATTCAAGGGAAGTGGGCAACCCCCACTTTTTTTATTGGATATTGGAGTTGCTATGGCCCATCCCCTCATCCCCCAAGTCCTAGATTTGGCTAGTCCTGTTGCCCAAGAATTAGGGCTAGAGGTAGTCGGAGCGGTGTTTCAAACCAACCAGTCTCCGCCGGTTTTGAGATTAGATGTGCGCAACTGTCACCAAGAAGACACCGGGTTGGATGACTGCGAACGCATGAGTCAGGCCCTAGCGGATGTCCTAGAAACCCATGCTCTGATTCCAGACGCCTACGTCCTGGAAATTTCGAGCCCTGGTGTCTCTCCCATTCTGGAAACGGATCGGGATTTTGTGGTCTTCAAAGGATTCATGGTGGAGGTAGAACTCAGCGAACCCTATAAAGATCGGCGGACTTGGTTGGGGCAACTCATTCGCCGCGACCCAGAGCAGATTTATCTCAATCTCAAGGGGCGATCGCTAAAACTGCCCCGTGCCCTGGTGGCAACTGTCCAACTCAGTGATCAGTCTCCCGATGCGTGAGCGGTGCAGTCGCTTGGAATCCGCTGCGCTCCCCTCCACCCTGTTCCAATCTCTTTACGGTTAGCGCATAAGCGTCAGCGGTAATACACTACCCCTGCACTGATGCCGCTGCCCTTTCCGTCTTTACAGCCCTAGCGCCACAGTTTCGTTTGAAGGAGAAATGGCATGTCCCTGGTTAGCCTCCCCAACCTACAGGACTTAATCGACAACATTAGCCAAGAGCGCAACCTGCCCAAACATGCCGTAGAGAATGCTCTGCGGGAAGCCTTGCTGAAGGGCTACGAGCGGTTTCGTCGTACCCAGCGCCTCGCCGATGGCGTGCAATTTGAAGAAGACTACTTCGACAACTTCGATGTCGAGCTAGATACGGAATACGAAGACGACCAAGGGTTTCGGGTTCTAGCCACCAAAACCATTGTCGAAGAAGTTAGCAATCCAGACCACGAAATTGCCCTCTCTGAGGTCCTAGAGGTGGCTCCCGAGGCCCAAGTGGGGGATACGGTCGTCCTAGATGTCACCCCCGAACAAAAAGATTTTGGCCGCATGGCGGCAATTCAGACCAAGCAGGTGCTAGCCCAAAAACTGCGGGATCAGCAGCGCCGCCTCATCCAGGAAGAATTCCAAGACCTAGAAGGGGAAGTGCTGCTGGCCACGGTGCAGCGGTTCGAGCGCCAGTCGGTGATTATGACCGTTAGCAGCGGCCAGGGACAGCCTGAAGTTGAGGCGGAACTTCTTAAGCGTGACCAGCTCCCCAACGATAACTACCGCCCCAGCATGAAATTTCGGGTGGTGTTGAAGCGGGTGTCAGAAGGCTCCCATCGGGGGCCTCAACTCTTAGTGTCCCGTGCCGATGCGGCTCTGGTGGTAGAACTGTTTTCCACCGAAGTGCCGGAAATTGAGGACGAGATCGTAGTGGTACGAGCCGTTGCCCGCGAAGCCAATCCCCCCTCCCGTTCCGTGGGGCCGCGCACCAAGATTGCTGTGGATACGGTGGAGCGCGACGTGGATCCGGTAGGGGCTTGCATCGGTGCGCGCGGATCGCGGATTCAGGTGGTGGTGAATGAGCTGCGGGGGGAGAAAATCGATGTCATTCGCTATTCCCTGGATCCCGCTACCTACATCGCCAATGCCCTTAGTCCTGCCCGAGTGGATGAGGTGCGCTTGATGGATCCTGAAGATCGTCAAGCCCATGTACTGGTGCCGGAGGATCAACTCAGTTTGGCGATTGGTAAAGAGGGGCAGAATGTACGGCTAGCGGCGCGACTGACGGGCTGGAAAATCGACATCAAAGATACGGCCAAGTATGACTACGCTGGGGAAGATCAGAAATTTTCCGATCTCCTAGCGGCGCACCAAGCAGCGGCGGAAGCGGCTGAGGCGGCGGCCCTGGAAGCAGCAGAAGCAGCGGCAGAAGCGGCTGAGGCGGAAGCCCTGGAAGCAGCAGAAGCAGCGGCTGAGGCGGAAGCCCTGGAAGCAGCAGAAGCAGCGGAAGCGGCTGAGGCGGAAGCGGCGGAAGCCACGGAGTCCCCTGAAGAGGATCCCGGAGAGTCCATCGCAGCCAGTGAGGGAGCCGAGGATGAAGACCCTGACGCACCGATTGAGGCATCGGTGGAGATGGATTCCGATCTGGAGGACACCGCGCCGTCGTACCCCTAATGCAGGAACTTTCTTTTCGAGAAATGGCCGGAGCTTTGGAATTTCAGCGATGGAGCCCAACTATCGATGCTGTATTAGCTGCCGGAGAATTGCGCCTAAGGCCCAGTTCTGGCGAGTTGTGCGACTCTACCCAACCCGAATCGCTCAGCTAGACACGGGTATGGGCCGCTCAGCCTACCTGTGCCCCACCGCCGACTGTCTGCGCATCGCCCAAAAGAAGAATCGCTTGGGCAAAGCGTTACGGGCATCGGTGCCGGATTATATTTACGATCAACTGTGGGCTCGACTTGATTCGTCACAGAGTAAATCTGCGAATTAGCATAAAGAGTGGTGACTCACCCCTGTCCCCCTGCTAGGCTAGGTAAGCTGATCACTAGAATGTAGTGATGGGGCGTGAACTGATTACCCTGATAACAGGGGGTACGGTGAATCCACAAGGGACGGTCGTCCCCCGAGGATTGACGGCATGGCTCAGGCCAGCCCCGTGTCCGGGGTCATGGTCTGGTTTTGACAGCTTGAGTCCTGATGAAATACTTTCGTCTAGTTGGGTTGATGTAGGTTTCGTCTAGCAAAGCGGGTCTGTTTTTATGGCATAGCGGTACTGAACGAGGGAGTTTTGGATGATTAACGGCAAAGTCAGAATATATGAGTTGTCACGGGAACTCAATTTGGAAAATAAAGATATTCTGGCGGTTTGTGAGCGGCTCGATATTGCAGTGAAGAGCCATAGTAGTACGATCCCAGATGAGGATGCTGCTCGGATTCGTGCGGAATTGCAGCAGGTCGGTGGAAAAACTGCCTTGAAGCCCAATAAGCCATCGCCTCCCCGTAACCGTCAGGCCCCTGAAGACCTCCCTAAAACCGAAAAACGCCCCGTGCGGAAGCAAGAAATCCTAGAAATTCGTCGTCACAAGCCGAAGACGACGGCTAAGCCACCGGAAGCGCCATCGCCTCAATCGGTAGAAGCGTCTCAGCCGTCGCCACCTCAGGGTGGTGGCGATACCGCCACTGTCACGCCCCCACCGAGTCGGCCTAGCCGTCCAGTACGACCCAGCAATCGACAGCCCGAAGTTGGGGAGCCCTCGGCCCCTCGACCCTCGACGCCCCCACCCACTCGTCCCACTAAGCCGATAGTGGCTCCTCGGTCCTCTGTTGAGGCTGAGGCTGAGTCCCCCGTGGTGGATAGGGAGGACGAAGAACTGGTTGTTGCTCCCGAACCTATTGTTCACGACAGACCTACTGTGGAGTTGGTGCGGCCTCCGAGCCGCCCTGAAAAACCAGCGCGGCCCACTAAGCCTTCGATTATTAAGCGCGATCGCACTGTGCGGCCCGACGCTTCTGGTTCGGGAACGATTCCCATCCGGGAAGTGGACGACGACGAATCCACCCAACTCAAGCCCAAGCCAGAACTGCGGCGTCCGGCATCTCGCCCCAGTCGGCGAGGAGACGAGGATGCGGACGACCAGGCCACCACTGCAACGGATGACGACGCGACTCCAGGCTTAGGCACCGAGCGGGACGATCCCGAAACCCTCCTACGGCGACCCACCCTGCCGCGCAAGAGCCGCAAGCCTACCGCCGCTCGGGAGCGGGAGGACGAGGAGCAGGAGCGCAAGCCCAGTAAAACCGCCAAAACTAAGCGGCGGGGCCATGGTGTTATTGAGGACGAGGATGAGGTTCTAGCGGACCTGACCGATGCTGACGGCGATGCGGATGAGACATCCCCCTCCCACCTCAGCGTCTCTCTGGCCCGTCCGGCCAAGCAGCCTAAAGCTAGAGGAGGGCCATCCCCTAAGGCCGCTTCGATCCCACGGGCGCACAAACCCACTAAGCGGGAAGAAGGGGGCGGCAACAGTCGCCAGCAGCGACGCGATCGCCGCAACCAGGGCACCCAAGAGGAACGTCCTGAGATGATTACCCTGACTGGGGGCCTTTCGGTCCATGAGTTAGCGGATCTGATCTGCGTCCCAGAGACTGACATCATCAAGTCCCTGTTTTTCAAGGGCATTGCCACCAACATCAACCAAACCCTGGATGTCGAAACCGCCCAAATGGTGGCGGAGGAATTTGAAATTCTGGTGGAGACTGCTGAAGCTGAATCCGAGGCTATAAAGGTCACGGAGATGCTGGATGCGACGGATATGGAAAGTCTCGTGCGTCGCCCCCCTGTGGTCACGATCATGGGCCACGTAGACCACGGTAAAACCACTCTCCTAGACTTCATCCGCAAGGCCAAGGTAGCCCAGGGAGAGGCAGGGGGCATTACCCAGCACATTGGCGCTTACCACGTCGATATAGAGCATGGGGGACAATCCCAGCAGATTGTTTTCCTAGACACTCCCGGCCACGAAGCCTTTACGGCGATGCGAGCCCGAGGAGCCCGTGTCACGGACATTGCCATTTTGGTGGTGGCTGCTGATGATGGGGTCCGACCCCAGACCATTGAGGCCATTAGCCACGCTAAGGCCGCTAAGGTGCCCATCGTGGTTGCGGTCAATAAAATTGATAAGGAGGCGGCTCAGCCCGACCGCGTTAAGCAGGAATTGATGGAACACGGTCTTGTCCCTGAGGAGTGGGGCGGCGACACCATCATGGTGCCCCTCAGTGCCCTTAGTGGGGAGAATGTTGATACCTTGCTGGAAATGCTGTTGCTGGTTTCTGAGGTCGAAGATCTCCAGGCCAACCCAGATCGCTTGGCTAAGGGCACAGTGATTGAAGCCAATCTCGACAAGGCCCGAGGTCCGGTGGCGACACTGCTGGTTCAAAATGGCACCCTTAAGATCGGAGATTCCCTCGTCGTGGGGCCTGTCTTTGGTAAAGTACGGGCCATGATCGACGACCTGGGCCATCGAGTGAAAACCGCTGGACCTTCCTTCGCTGTGGAGGTGCTGGGGCTTGGGGATGTTCCCGCCGCTGGGGATGAGTTTGATGTCTACACCGATGAGAAGGAAGCCCGCGCGATCGCAGATTCTAGGGCCACAACCCAGCGCCAGTCTCGCCTGCAACAGGCCATGGCCTCCCGCCGGGTGACCCTGAGCAGTCTCTCGGCCCAGGCCCAGGAAGGGGAACTGAAGGAACTGAACTTGATCCTGAAGTCCGATGTACAGGGCTCCGTCGAGGCCATTCTCGCCGCCCTGCAACAACTCCCTCAGGGTGAGGTGCAGATTCGGGTGCTGCTCGCGGCCCCCGGTGAGATTAGTGAAACGGATGTGGACCTTGCTGCTGCTAGTGGCGCGGCCCTAGTGGGCTTCAATACCACCCTGGCCTCTGGGGCACGCCAAGCCGCTGACCGCCAAGGGGTGGATGTGCGCGACTACGACATCATCTATAACCTGCTGGATGATATCCAGGCGGCCATGGAAGGTCTGCTGGAGCCTGAACTTGTGGAAGAACCCCTGGGTCAAGTGGAAGTGCGGGCGGTCTTTGGGGTCCGTCGCGGCAGTGTTGCAGGCTGTTATGTCCAGTCGGGCAAGGTCACCCGCAACTGTCGGGTACGGGTGCGGCGCAAGAGTGAGGTGGTTTACGAGGGCAACCTCGATTCCCTCAAGCGCATGAAGGAAGACGTGAAAGAGGTCGCATCCGGTTTTGAATGTGGGATTGGCGTCGATAACTTCAACGCCTGGATCGAGGGTGACATTATCGAAGCCTTCAAACTCGTGACCCAACGTCGTACGCTAGCTCCTGCCTAGGGCGATGGTAAATTCCCGCACAGATCCCTATCTATGGCTACAGTTCTGTAGCCTAGCCGCCGTCCCCCTCTGTTTAGACGCCTGTCTAGCGGGGTTGGCGGTGGGGGATCCCTGGGCTCCAGGCTGGCTAGAGATGGGGCTAATCGCGATCGCGGGTTCCCTGCCCGTATTGGTGATGCAGTGGTTGCGGCCTGTCTACCTGTTCAGTGCCCTAGGGTTATCCTTGCGGCCTGCGGCCTTGACCTTGACCCAGCGACAGATGCTCCAGGCCCAGCGCGGTTGGCTGAGCCGCTTAGCAGCACTGTTGGCGGCGGCGGCATCGCTCTGGGTGCTGGTATGGATCTATCACCTTGCCCCCATTGCCAGTGATGCCACCCCCCTCATGGGCCGTAGTCGCCTAGTGGGATGGAGTGTGGCCGCTGGGGCTTTTTTGCTGGCTAACCTTTTCCTGCAAGTCTCCCTCAGTGCCCTGCGGCTTTTGCTCCTGCGCCCGAGTGCGACTGCGGCCCTGGCTCCCTATCCTCTGGAGAGCATTCCTCAGCACTTTACCTGTATCGGCATCCCCGTCAATCGCATCCTGCCCCAGAGCCTTATGGCTGAAAGCGTGACTCCAGAGACTGCGATCGATACAGACGGGTCGCAGTCTATTGCAGCGGATGTCCCACCTCCCCTAGAGGACAGTTTCTCTCTAGAAATGGCAACGAGTGAGGATCTGCAAACTGAAACTGGGACGATATCTGAGTCACCGCTTGCCTCCGAAACGGTTGTTGAGGATGCCCACGACGATCTTGAAGATTGGGCAGGATTAGAGGATGAGGCAAGCGCGATCGCAGATCTTCCGGTACCCAATGCGCCAGATCATAGTGCGCCGGATCATCCCGTGCATGAAGTGACCTCCCTAACCGAGGTGGTCAGTTTGGTCATTGAGGGCGGGACTGAAACCAGCCCCTCCGAAGCTCAAGTCGAATAACACTTCCCCTGGGGCAACCCGTATTGGCCAGCGTGGAACCATGGCAACCATTCTGCGATCCCTCAGTTACCGCTACCCGTGGCTCTACGACAGCATTTCCCGCACCGCTGCCCTCAGCGTGGGGGGAGAGTGGCGGTTTCGCCATCTGGCACTCCAGGGGTTGAATCTGTCAGCCCCCAGTCAAATTCTGGATCTCTGCTGCGGTTGTGGCCAAACCACCCGGTTCCTAGTGGCCTTCGGAGCCCAGGTGACGGGACTGGATGCCTCTCCACGATCGCTGACCCAAGCCCGCAAGAATGTCCCCCAGGCCACCTTTATAGAGGGCTGGGCCGAGGACTTACCCTTTGCAGATCATCAATTCGATGTCGTGCATACCAGCGCCGCCATGCACGAGATGGTGGGCGATCAGCGTCGCGCCATTTTCCAGAATGCTTGGCGAGTGTTGAAACCCGGAGGCACCTTGGCCCTAGTAGATTTCCATCGACCCCACAATCCCCTCATCTGGCCGGGGCTGGCCCTTTTTCTATGGCTGTTTGAAACTGAAACCGCTTGGCATCTTCTAGGGGTGGACTTGGTGGCAGAGCTGGAAGCGATCGGATTTCAGGTTTCAGGGCCACGTCTCCACGCCGGAGGTAGCCTCCAGGTGATCCAGGCCCAACGACCCGGCAGGGGTTGCACCGCAGGCTGAATTGAGTTACAGGATGATTTTTCAGATGAAATCCGCCTAGGAATCCGGATCCTTTAATGTGCAATTCCTGTGGGACAGGCATCTTTTCTTGTGGGACAGGCATCTTGCCTGACAGGTCTTGTGGGACAGGCATCTTGCCTGACAGTGGACAGCGGGACGGCTATCCCACGTTATTCTCTACTCCTTAACGGGGGGCACTGAAAAAGGGCAGGGCTTTTTCCAAGAGAAACTTGGCCCCTTCGTAACCGCCGAAGATGATCAGCCCTGACAGGGTCGCCCCCATGACGCACACGACTAAGCCCGTAAGGCTGATAAATCCGTCGTCATCCAGTAGGCCGAATCCGGTAATAAAGATGCCCATGGCGGGGAGGGTGTTGGTGCCGGGAATGGGGATCATCATGGAAATGGCCATGAGTGCGATCGCAGTTCCAATCACGATTCGTCCCGTCGGCGTAGTGCAAACATAGGAGAGCCGAGGCCGGGATAGGACCTCAATACGGCGCAGCCAGGGTAGTCCTGCCTTAACCACTTGGCGCAATCTAATCAGATCAAACCCCTTCGCTTGCCAGCCTTTGGGCAGCCAGGGCCGCTGCCGCCCCAGCACCAATTGGCCCGCCAGAACAAACAGCACCACACCGAAGGGAATGGAATATCCTGGGGCCGGGATCGGCAGTGCTGAGGGCAGTGCCAGCAGCACAAACAGAAAGCCAAAGGTACGCTCCCCCGCTAGGGTCAAAATATCCCCTAGGGTGACCTTAGCGTTGCGCTCCTCCGCGAAAAAAAACTGTTCCAGTTCCGCCGACAGTCGCGCCATGGCGGGACCTCTCCTAGAAAAGACAATCCACCTATTATCAGGGCATTCCCTGAAATTTCTATCCCTGAGATTTCTATAGATAGGTCAGGCTGTAGACTCCCACCAGGGTCAGCACCGCCATACCCCCCACAATCGCCCCCGCCAGGGGAACACCCCCGGTCTTTTGCCAATGGTGCAGGCGATCGCCCCCCACCGCCATTAGCATCGCGACCCCCACAAACCGGACATTGCGCCCAATCATCGATGCCAGCAAGAACTGCCAAAAGGGTAGGTCAAAGACCCCCGAAGCGATGGTGAAGATTTTGTAGGGAATGGGGGTCACCGCTGCCATCAATACCCCCCAAAAGCCCCATTGTGCATAGATGTCTTCCACCCGCTGAAACGTGGCCAAGTCCGGGTCATAGAACTGGAGCAGGGTTTGCCCTAGGCTGTCAAAGGCATAGTGCCCCAGGGCATAGCCTAAAACCCCGCCGACCACCGAGCCTGCACCACAGATCAGGCCAAAGCGGAGGGATTTTGTCGGTGCTCCCGCACAAAGGGTAATCAACAGCGGATCCACCGGCACCGGGATAATGCAGGACTCCGCCAGGGCATACCAAAACAGCAGATGGACACCCTGGGGTTTATGGCTCCACTCCGCCAGTTTGCTATAGGCCAGTTTCGGCATGGAAGATTTCCCTAATCAAATCCGATATACCCTAGCAAAATAAGTAGGTGGACATTAATAAACGTAGTTCTGTCATGCTGCGGAGCGACTCCAAGGCACTGTCATCTTAGGGAGTGAGAGCTAGACTGTAGATACAGCAAGCCTTTAAGTCCAATGAACTGTATCCATTGTCAGAGTGAGGCCATCGTCAAGAATGGCACCAAACCCCTCAAGACGGGTCAAGTCCTTCAACAATACCTCTGTAAAACCTGTGGTCGTCGCTTCAATGAACGCAGCGGCACCCCCATGGCCCGCCTGCGCACCCCAGTCACCACCGTAGAGATGGCCCTCAATGCCCGCCACGAAGGACTCGGCATCAGAGCTGCTGCCAGGGTGGTGGGGACATCTCCCAGCAGTATTACCACCTGGGAAGAACGGTTATCGTCTCATCTGCCCGCCTGGTCACCCCCTGCCCCAGAGGGCGGAGAGGTCACGATAGAAGGCGATGAACTCTACACCCGCGTCGGTGAGAACCTTCCCCCCCGAAGCCTCCGAGGGATGGACTATTAGCTTCATTGAGCGAGAGAGTCGCTACTGGCTAGAAGCCAGCGCTGGACTCAAGCAGGCTCAGTTGTTTGAGGAAGGGGTGCAACGGGCGTGGCAATGGGCAGAACCCAGCCTTTGGATTCGCTGGTTTACCGACGGTGAACGTCGCTATGGCAAGGAATTGTGGAAACTGGCTAGCGTTTATCTGCCGAGCCACCTCAGCAGCGATGCCTATCCCTATCGCAAGGTGTGGCGGGAGGGGTTAGAGGTGGCCATCAAGATCAAAGGCTCTCAAGGTGAACCCAGGGTAGAGTGGCTCAAAGTTGAGCATCCTTGGACGGCCCTCAGTGCCCTCAGCGAGGTCCACGCCAATCACCTGGAAGCCTTCAACAGTGCCTTGAGGCGACGGGCAACAGCCTATCGCAGGCGGCAGAATCACTATGCCAAGCAGGTGGAGGGCTTGCAGCGAGCTTTGAATGTCCAGCGTCTGATGCACAACTGGGTGCGGCCCCATTGGAGTTTGGAGAAACGGACGACGCCTGCCATGGCCATGGGATTCATTCAGCGCCCCTTGAAACTCTCTGAAATCCTATTATCCAGGGGATTTGAGGCTCTCACTCTTTAATAGGACAGTGCCGACTCCAACGGAGTAACGGAGCGAAGCGAAGTCGAGACATCTCGGTCGTTGTCGGAGTCCGAGATTCCTCCTTTGGTCGGAATGACAGCATTTAATTATGTCCACCTACTTAAAAGATCTGAAAGTGGATCTCAAAACTCTAAAAGATAAAAATCAAAAAATCCATGGCCACAGTCCATATTCAAACTGACCGGGCTCTCCTAGCGGTTCATTTCCCCTCGATTGCACCCATGACCGCCCCCCAATTTTACGAGTTTTGCCAAGCAAACCGCGAGCTCCGCATTGAGCGTACCGCCACTGGGGAAGTGATCATCATGCCGCCCGCCTTTTCAGATACAGGCAACCGCAACGTCAAGATTGCCCAACAGCTTGCTAACTGGGCCGATCAAGACGGCAGTGGAGAACCCTTTGATTCCAGCACCGGATTTACCCTGGTGAACGGGGCCACACGTTCTCCCGATGCGGCTTGGGTGCGCCGCGACCGCTGGGATGCCCTCACTCCCACACAACAAGCTTCTTTCGCTCCCCTCTGCCCCGATTTTGTCCTTGAACTACGCTCCGCCAGTGATCGACTCACCGCATTAAAGGACAAGATGGTGGAATACTTGGAAAATGGAGCACGGCTGGGGTGGCTGATTGATCGCAAGCATCGCCGTGTCTATGTCTACCGTCCCCAGCAGGACGTGGAAATTCTGGAGCAACCTGACGTGGTGCAGGGCGATCCGTTTACCCTAGACCTGGCTAGAATCTGGTAGAGGCCGCATCGCTAGAGGCGACATCGCTAGAGGCCGCATCCGGTACCGGGGTGAGTGCCCAGTCCCCTTGCCAAACTTTGGTCATGAGGGTCCATCCCCGTTCCGTGAGTAGCACCTCATCCCCCTGCATGGGGCAATCGGTGGCGGTGCCTCCCGCCGCCAGCACCAAGTCCTGAATCCATTCTGGGCCAGTGGGTTCCTCGGGCACTTGGCGTAGTAGCCATTCCAGTCGCGCCTGTCCGGCCATGTCTAGCCGCTCCATCAGCAGAGGATAGAGGACAATGCCCGTGGCGGCATCCACCCCCATCAGCAGGGTACAGAGGTAACTGGCGGCGGCATTATCCGCCAAGGTGGGCAATCTGGTGGCCATGGTGGCGACTAGGATGTCTACAAAGGGACAGCCCAGGGCAGCATGGAGATCTGAAATCGCAGTCTCCGACCAACCCTGGGAAATTCCCAACACATCCTCCCAATCCACTTCTGGATAGGCGTGTTGCAAAAGGTGGTGACACCGATCGTTGAGGTGAAATGCCTGCCGCTCTCCGTCACAGGAAAAGTCTTCCCCCGGCACGGCCCCTGCCTGCAACAGCAATTGAAACAAATCAACAGCGGATTGATGCATATAATGCGCCATAGGAGTGAATTGTAAATAAAAATTCACTTTTTATTGCCGACTATCCTAGACGCCCTGCCCAGGGATTGATGTAGCTTGTGTAACATCTGCGGCGGGAACTCTTCCAGCACCCACCCTCTTGGCTTGGCCGCCCCGCAAAATGGCCACCCGACCAGACGGGCAGAGGATGTTTGATCAAGGGGGCAGGGTGTAAACCGCTCTCCAGACATAAGCTGGACATGGCGTATCAGGCTGAGCTGGTGGAAGGGGGCTGGTGGAAGGGGGCTTGCCATGCACCAATTGACAACTGACAGATCCCTAGCCCCCTAGCGTACAATTCAGGCAATTTCTCAGTATTTTTGACCATGACTACTCCAAACACCCCCGGCGCGAATCGTTCGGTGTAGATTGGCGGCAGCGTCACCGGCAGCGCCGTCGTGACGGGCGACAGTAATACGGTGACCGTGAATTTCCAGCAGGCGGCGCTGCCGGAACCGGAAACGGTGGATATTCAGGCGGAGATTCAGGCGCTGCGGGCGATTCTGGCGGAACTGGATGACCCCATCGTGGCGGGGGTAGCCCAAAAGCTGGAGCAAGAGGCGGCTAAGCCGGAGCCGGATAAGGGGGCGATCGCTAAGACCCTGGAAACGGGGCTAGCCTATGCCAAGGATCTCGCTGGATTTGGTGACGCGATCGATAAGCTGCGGCCCCATGTGGAGGCAACGGCGGGCTGGCTTGGCAAGCATGGCCACAAGCTGCTGCCCCTGGTGGGGCTGATCCTGTAGGGCTTCGAGGGTTGAATGATGGAGGTGGCTATCCGTGGAAATTAGTATCAATATCCCAGACGACTTAGCCTTGCGGCTCACTTCCGTATCCCAGCAATTGCCGGAAATCTTGGAGTTGGGTCTGCGGGAATGGTCAGCGCTAGAGCAACCTGGATTTTCTGGGTTGGCGGATGTGCTGGAATTTTTTGCGGCGCTGCCTTCTGCTGAGGAAATCTTAGCGCTCAAACCCACAGCGGTGCTTCAACAGCGGGTTGAGGAGTTGTTGACTAAAACTCAAACGGTTGGGCTGACGGAGACCGAAGAACGCTGGTGGCAACACTACGAGTATGTCGAGCATCTAGTTCGGATCGCTAAGGCCAAAGCCCTGGTTAAGGTCTGAAGATGCCAGACGGAGCCAGAAAGCAAGGTGGCCTAGCCACCCAAGATGTTGGTTTGTGCTATCAAAAGGTGAAGCCTGAGGGGGAGAGGCATCGGGGGCTATGGCGGATCAGTCAGATCGCGGTATTCGCGTTGAAGGTACTGTTAACAGCAGCACCCTAATTTCTGGGGACGGCAACACTGTCTATGTCATTCACCAAGGGATGGTGGAGCAGAGGGACATTGGCCCAAACCCCTACATGGGACTGGCAGCTTTTGGTGAACAGGATGCTGATCGCTACTTTGGTCGCGAGGTACAGGTGGAGCGTCTATGGCAACGCTTGCGTACTTTGTATGAGCAATCCACCTACGCTGATGCTGTCCCCCGCCTGTTACCAATCCTGGGGCCATCGGGTTGTGGCAAGTCTTCCTTGGCTTTGGCGGGGCTGCTGCCAGCATTGACGCGGCGACCGTTGCCCAGTATTAACCGTTTGCGGGTAGCTGTGATGCGGCCTGGGGCTCAACCGCTGGAAGCTTTGGCTGGGGTTTTGGCCAAGGTTGCCTTTGGTGACTCGATGCCGGTGGCGAAGACGGAGGAGTTTGAAGATGTGTTGTCACGGCGGGGTGATGATGGGTTGCGGCGGATTGTGGCCTTGATGCCACAGATTACGGCATCGCCGTTGGTGTTGTTGGTAGACCAATTTGAGGAAACCTATTCTCTCTGTAAAGACCCCAAGGTTCGCCGCTCATTTATTGACAATTTGCTATGTGCGGCGGCTGACCCTACGGGCAATGTGTCGGTGGTGATGACACTTCGTAGTGATTTTTTAGGGGAAGCCCAGCGCCATCAGGGGTTAAATCAGGTGGTTGGCTCTGACCAGAGTGCAATTTTGCCGGCGATGACGGCAGCGGAGTTGGGGCGGGCGATCGCTGAACCGGCGAAGCGGGCGGGTCGTCCGTTGGAGACGGCTGTAGTGGATCGGCTGGTGCAGCATGTGGAGGGACGGGAGGGGGCGCTGCCGCTGTTGCAGTATGCTCTATTTCGGATTTGGGAGGGGTTGGAGGCTGGCCGGGAACCTCTGGAGACTTATCTGGGGATGGGTGGTGTGGGTGGGGCGCTGGCCAGTAAGGCGGAGGAAATTTATACTGCGTTGTCTGCTTCGGAGCAGGAGATCGCGGAGCGTGTCTTTATTGGTTTGGTGCAGGTTGGGGAGGGCGATCGCGATACCCGCCGACAAGTCTCGATCAAGTCTTTAGTCACTCGGCGATATGGGTTTGCCAAGATTCGGGCGGTGATTGATAAGTATTCGGGGAGGGGGGCGCGGTTTATTACGCTGGCTACGGATGGGAATGGTGAAATGGTTGCTGAGGTGGCCCATGAAGCGCTGTTCAAACACTGGGATCGCTTCATGGGTTGGCTGGGCGATCGTCGGGATGACATTCGCTTGCAGCAACGCCTAGAGGCCGCAGCAATCTATTGGGATGCTGAGGAAAGACCACCTGGATTATTGTGGCGCTCTCCAGATCTAGATCGCCTCCGTGCTTTCGTCCCAACTACCGACTTACCTCTACATCCACACTGTATTGATTTTTTCCAAGCATCTGAGCAAGCAGCGCAGCGAGAGCAGCGCTTAAAACGTCTAAGACTAGCGGCTTTATCAATAGGCTTAGTACTGACCACAGGACTTAGTATTATTGCTGGATACCAAGTGCGGCGGGCTACATTACGACAAATTGATGTCTATGAAGCTGAGGCCAGAAATCTAGCCGAGTCCGATCCCCTGGGCAGCATGGTCAGTGGTTTAGCTGCCATTGGCCTAGGGCACAGTCCTTTGGTTAAACTTCCCCGCTTTATGGGAGAGGGTCTTGTCTCTAATTCCATTTTGGATTTCGGTAATCGTCATGCTCGCTTTAATCGAGTGATTGGCTCTCATGAGGTTGGCCCCATTTCCGTAGCTGTGAGCCCTAACGGAGAACTAGTAGTTGGCGGAGGCATGGATGGCATTCAACTGTGGGATCAAAGTGGTCAACTTATCGGAGAGCCTTGGGTAGGACACCAGTATCCAATTTGGTCAGTTGCCTTCAGTCCCGATGGAGAGACTATTGCTAGTGGGGAGGCGGATGGTAAAGTACGGCTTTGGAATCGATCAGGTCAACCCATTGGGGAGCCATTCTTGGGACATCAGTTTGAGGTCAGTTCCGTCGCCTTTAGTCCCGATGGGGAGACCATTGTTAGTGGAGGAAAGGATGGCACTGTGCGGTTGTGGAATCGATCAGGCCAACTTATTGGTGGGGAGATCATTCCCGATGCTATGAATACAGTTGTTTCTGTGGTATTTAGTCCCGACGGGGAAATCATAGCTAGCGTAGGCAGGAGCGGGAGGGTACGACTATCGGATTCTAATGGTCAACTCATTGGGGAATCCTGGGAAACTCATCAGGGCTGGGTCTACTCAGTTGCTTTTAGTCCTGATGGAGAAAACATCGTCAGCGGAAGTGAAGATGGCACACTCCGACTGTGGGATCGATCAGGTCAACCCATCGGTGATTCATGGACTGGTAATCAAGGTGTGATTGCTTCAGTGACTTTTAGTCCTGATGGAGAAACTATTGCCAGTGGAGGAGCGGATGGCACAGTACGATTGTGGAATCGTGCTGGCCAATCTATTGGAGAACCGTTAGCTGGCCATCAGAATTTTGTTGGCTCAGTAGCCTTTAGTAACGATGGGGAGACTATTATCAGTGGAAGTCAGTATGGTACAGTACGCCAGTGGAATCGCGTCGGTCAACCCGTTGAGAAACCGTTGACTGGCCATCAGAATGCAGTCTGGTCAGTGGCCTTCAGCCCCAATGGAGAGAGTATTGCAAGTGGAGGTGAAGATGGCACTGTACGATTATGGAATCGTCAAGGACATCTTCTCGGAGAACCCCTAATCAGTCATGAGGGGAGAGTCTGGTCAGTAGCATTTGGCAATATTGGCAGACCACCAGAAAATAATACAGATAATTTCATTTTGGCTAGTGCAGGTCTTGGTAGTCCTCCACGCTTGTGGAATCTGCTTGGCCAAGATCTGGGAGAACTCTCTGATGATTCTAGTGCTCTGATTAGGTCATTAGCATTCAGTTCAGATGGAGAAACTATTGTTAACGGTGATTATGCTGGCATTATGCAACTGTGGAGTATTAGTGGTGAACTCATAGGGCAGCCCTTAATAGGTCATCAAGACGTGGTCTCGTCAGTTGCGTTTAGCCCTGATGGAGAAAACATCGTCAGTGGAAGCGAAGATGGCACGGTGCGGCTGTGGAATCGCATTGGCCAATCTATTGGTGATCCCTTTGTCGGCCATCTGGGTCCAGTTTCATCAGTAGTATTTAGCCCTGATGGACAAAACATCATTAGTGGAGGCGAAGATGGGACGGTACGACTGTGGGATCATCAGGGACAGCCCCTGACAGACCCCTTCCAGGGACATCAGGGTGGGGTCTGGTCAGTGGCCATCAGCCCCGACGGGGACACCATTGTCAGTGGGAGTACTGATGGCACGGTGCGACTGTGGGATCACCAGGGACAGCCCCTGGCAGACCGCCATGAGGGTTGGGTCACTTCAGTGGCCTTCAGCCCTGATGAGGACACCGTTAATAGCGATGGCTCGGTTTGGGTCACTTCAGTGGCCATCAGCCCCGATGGGGAGACCATTGTCAGTGGGAGCAGCGATGGCACGGTGCGGCTGTGGCCGTTGTTGTTGGCGGAGGTGGGGTGGGTGGGGTACACGTGCGACAGAATTCGACCCTACCTACTAGCCCGCAGTGGCGTGGATGAGACGGTGCGGCTGGCGCGGCGAACCTGTGAGCGGCACGCTTGGCGGTAGGGCATTCAACAAAGCTTAGGGGATTGGTGGGCGATGCCCACCCTACGATTCTGCTTCGGCGCTATCTCAAGCTCATCTCAAGATACTGTGAGCAAAACCAGTTGCTTGATTTGCCCCTTTCGGACATTGGGGAACAAGAACTCCCGTTTGAAATCATGGCATTGCCCTACAAGCTCGAAAATGTTGAGCATCGTGTGTTGTGGGTAAAGCCACAGGACAGTTCCGATGCAAAAGCTGATCTCTAAAAATGCTTATCGCCAGTAGAGTGGGCAGTGCTCACCTGTCGCCACTGGGAAAAAATTGCCTATCCCAACGTCAGTTCGGGATTAGCGCCGTCACCCCGCCGGGAATTCAAAATTCCCGGCTAACAGGCTTAAGTCCATTAAAAATGGACTAGGAGCTGGGTTGGAGGGTAAGCCTTCAGGGGGTCACGGCGTGATTAGGGTTTGAGGCTGATGAGTGGCCAAAGGCAGCAATGAAGGAGGCGGTTGGCCAAAGCGAGCCGACCAATAGGCTTGAGTGAGAAAGTCCAGCACATCTCGCTGCTGCATCGTCAGAGAAGAAACCGTCGTCAGCATCCGGGCGACAAACTCACTGCCGGCCTGAGACTCCGCCCCAAAGCTGATGCGCTTCCAAATCACCCCAGCTCGCAAAGAACGCTCAGCCGTATTATTGGTGGGCTCCACCCCCAGCACCGTGACAAACGTCCACAGAGCCGGTTCCACCAACAGCAGTTGTCGGCAAGTGCGTACCGT
>NZ_KI913949.1:3938868-4087800 GCF_000332095.2 Leptolyngbya sp. PCC 6406
ACCTGGCGTTGGCTAATATCAATCCACCCATAGCCGCTGTAGCGGTCTGAGACCACAATGCCGTCATAGGCTGGGCCAATCAGTGCTTGGGCGGCGGCTTGAGACCGGCTCAACAGAATGCTGAACACACTCACCATCGGCGTCACCAGCACCCACAGCCAACCCTGTCGCTGGGCCTGATTCTGGCCATCGCTGTTCCCCTGGCGAAAGCTAGTCTCATCACTGTGAATCACCGCTTCCCCCTGCACGTAGCCTTGCGCCTCAGCTACTGGCTGCCCCAGTGCCGCACTGGCTTCTCGGCGTAGCCGGTTGATGCTGCCGCCAGAAATCTCGATCTCAAACAGCGCTGCTAGACAGGTCTTCACCTGCTGATGGCTTTGGCGATAAGCGCCACTCAGTAAGGCCACTACTGCACTCAACCGCTCACCATAACCGCCTTGATGCACCTCTGCTGGTAATTTGCTACGGGTGGTTTTACCGCAGTGCTCACAATCTAAGGCGTGCAGGCGATGCTCGATGACGATGGGCTCAATTGGCGGTAGTTCGACAATCTGGTGCCGATAGGGCGCTGGGTCGTTTCCTGATAGCGGCTCTCCACAATGCCCACAGGTCTTGGGGCGATGCTCGAACACCTGTTTGCAGGCTTCTAGGGGATACAGCTTGCGGGAATATCCTTTGTGTCCCGGTTGGCCTCCGCGCTTCCGCTTCCCTTTGCCTTTGCCCTCCGGGTCTGGCTTAGGGGGGCCGAATCCATCCTTTGAAGGCGGCAACGATGAGTTTTGCGAATTCTGGTTGAGTTGCTCTTCGAGGTGGCTCACCCGCTCTTCTAAGCGACTGATGGTCTCAATGAGAGCGCACACCAGAGCTTTTTTTACGCTAGCCGGGGTGGCATCCCAATCTGACACAGAAATGGAGATGCCGCCGATGTCTATGGTGGGCTCGTTGCCTTCACTCATGAGCCTACCTTAACCCCTATCGAGACCCTGGAACCCTTAATTCTTCGTGAACCCCTGAAGGCTTACGTTGGAGGTAAGGGGACGAGTCCGTTTTAACGGACTTCTGCTATGAGCCAGGGCAATTTATTCCCTGGCGGATGGGCAGCGAAGCTTAAGCCGAACTCAGGTTATCCCAGGTAGAAGCGCCCATACATCACCAGATAAAGGCTATTGACGGCAATGAGTCCGACTTTCGCTAGGGGCGGTGCCCCCCGCCGCCATAGAGCGACGCTGGCCACTACCACCAGAATCCATTCCCCCAGGGCGGCATAGGCTCCAAAGTGGTTCACATCCCAGTAGGACACGGGGCTAATGAAGCGAAAATTGCTCAGGGGGAAAAAGTGGCGATGGGCATCGGCATTGTGCAGGGGCAGATCGGCGGCATCGTGGAGCAACATACTGGCAAACAGGGCCATGGCGATGGGGGATTTTCGCCAGCGGGCTAGACCCCATCCCACCAAGGCCAAGGGAATGGAATGGCTGAGGGCAAAGAAGTCCTGCCAGATGGGGGTGTTGTACAGCTCCCGCCAGATTTGGCGCTCTGGAGCCTGAACCCACAGCTTGGCCCAGCCATAGAACAAAAATAGGGGGGCATCGGGTAGGAATCCCCCTAGGCCCGCTGCCCAAGTGCGGCCAGGGGCGGGGGCGGTGGGAGTACCCTGACGGCGACCTAGAATCGCTAGATTGAGGATGATATGGCTGGGGGTATTCATGGAAAATGCTGGGGCTCTGGGGATAACACGACCGATCTACCTGGATTGCCATGCCACAACGCCGATGGATCCCAGGGTGCTTGAGGCTATGATGCCTTTTTTTACCGAGCATTTTGGTAACCCCGCCAGCATCACCCATGCCTATGGCTGGGCGGCAGAAGCAGCGGTGAAACAGGCACGGGAAAGCTTGGCTACTGCGATCGCGGCTACCCCTGAGGAAATTATCTTCACCAGTGGCGCAACGGAGGCCAATAATTTGGCCATCAAGGGGGTGGCGGAGGCGTACTGTACCCAGGGTCGCCACATCGTCACGGTGCAGACGGAGCACAGTGCGGTGCTGGATCCCTGTCGCTATCTGGAAAAACTGGGCTTTGAGATCACCTACCTGCCGGTGCAGTCGGATGGGTTGGTGGATCTGGCCACCCTGGCGGCGGCGCTGCGGCAGGACACGATTTTGGTGTCGGTGATGGCGGCGAATAACGAGATTGGGGTGCTGCAACCCTTGGCGGAGATCGGGGAGTTGTGCCGCGATCGCGGCATCCTCTTTCACACTGATGCGGCCCAAGCCATCGGCAAAATTCCCCTAGATGTCCAGCAAATGCCCATTGACCTCCTTTCCATGACCGCCCACAAGGTCTACGGCCCTAAGGGCATCGGGGCGCTCTATGTACGGCGACGCAATCCCAGAGTCTCCCTGGCTCCCCAACTCCACGGCGGGGGCCACGAACGGGGGCGACGCTCCGGCACCCTGGCCACCCCGCAGATTGTGGGCTTCCAAAGGGCGGTGGAACTGGCAATGGAGTCCGGGGCGGCAGAACAGGACAGAATTGGAAAATTGCGCGATCGCCTCTGGCAGGCCCTCGCCCCGTTGCCGGGGGTATCCCTCAACGGCCACCCCATCCAGCGCCTAGCTGGTAACCTCAACATCAGTGTGGCGGGGGTAGACGGTCAAGCCCTGCTACTGGGGTTGCGATCCGTCGTCGCCGTCTCCTCCGGCTCCGCCTGTAGCACCGCCAACCCAGCCCCCTCCCCTGTGCTCAAGGCTCTGGGCCATAGCGATGCCCTAGCCTACGCCTCTCTCCGCTTTGGTCTAGGCCGCTTCACCACTGAAGCGGACATTGACACCGTCGCCGCCGCTGTCCGGGACACGATTTTAGCTCTTAAGGCATAGCCCATTACCTTGAGGTTAGCCCAAGGTAATGGGCTAACAAGAGTTCAGGGAAGCACATAAATTGATGAGCAAGTTTTAGTGAATTGATCTAGTATATACGAACTGTCTGGCTGCACACTTGTTTAAATCATCGTTCATCAGAAATCATGGCACAAGACACCACGTCAACTGGCCAGCAATACTCTAAGTCTACTCCTTATAAGCTCAAAGGATTCCGCTATCTTATGAGCTACCATTCTCGTGTGTGCAAGCTAATTCTTGAAAAAACAAAACAACCTTATATTTACATAGACTTGAATTGTGGAGCTGGTTATCAGCCTGATTACAGGAAATTTGGTGACGAAGATCTTGGTTCCCCTATAATCGCCTTACAAGAACTCAATAAGGAAGGCATTGAACCAATATGTCATTTTTGTGATGCCAGTCACAAATCATTGGATATCTTAAAGAAAGCAATAAAAGAATTAAATCTGAAGTGCGATCCTCATTATTGGCCGGGTGAAAATAAAGATTCGCTGCTCAGAGTTTCTCGAGATCTTGCCAACTCTCAATTCAATGGTTTGGTATACTCAGATCCTAATGGCAAGCAGGATTTTCCGATCAAAGAGATTAAAAAAGTTTTTGAATTCCCTCAAATGAGAAAAGTAGATCTTTTAATGAATGTTGCAACTACATACGTGAAACGTTGGGAGTCTAATCCGAAAGTAAATTGGGAAGTCTACTCTCTTGAAGAAATAATTAATGGCCATGGAAAGGAAAAAATATTTGTGCGAAATCCTGAGAATCCCTCCTTGAAATGGACTTTTATTTATGCCACAAACTGGTGTAAGCAGAAGGATTTAACCGCAATCAAGCTTTACAGCATTGATACTGATTTGGGGAAAAGAATTTTAGATCATTTATTCAATCCTAGATCTAATCCATTGCCAGGTATCTACGATGATGGCTCGGTTGCAATTCAAGGTGATTTGAATCTGCATATCCCAAGCTCAAATCCAGGAGAAGAAAACAGTCATGAGTAAGACTTTGCATTTATCTCTTGCAGAAGAAAAAGAGAATGTTCAAGTTATCTACTTAGAAGATGGACGAAAGCTGTACATTGTCCAAAGTGATACTAGATCGCAATTTAATAGTACCAATGAAATGGTTGATTGGGCTTGGTGGACATGGAATCCTGTAACTGGATGCTGGCATGGATGTCCATATTGCTATGCGAGAGATATTGCAAATCGCTTTTATGACACAAAATTCGAGCCAACCTTTCATCCCAACAGACTTTATGCTCCACAGAATATGAGACCCATGTCCTTTGAGAGAATAAGAAATGAAGCTCAAAAGAGACGCATCAATCTGGAAGATGCTCACATATTTGCCAGAAACGTATTTACCTGTTCAATGGCTGATCTATTTGGGAAATGGGTTCCTGAAGATTGGATTCTTCAGGTCTTTGAATCAGTGAAATTATCTCCTCAGTGGAACTTTCTTTTCTTGACAAAGTTTCCACAAAGATTGCAGGAAATAAATGATAAGTTAGATGGCTTTCCGGACAATGTTTGGGTTGGAACAACTGTTGACACTCAATCAAGAGTATCCCTGGCAGAAAAGTCTTTTAGAAAAATCAGAGCCAAGGTCAAATGGTTGTCTATAGAACCCATGTTGGAGCCATTAGTTTTCGAGAGTTTAGACATGTTTGACTTGATTGCAATTGGGGGGCAAAGTCGTACTACTCAAGAGCCTGAATTTCAGCCTGAATGGAGTTGGGTGGAGGATTTAATGAGACAAGCTAGAGTATCTAATACCTCTGTCTACTTTAAGGAGAACTTGAGATGTCGTCCCAAGGAATTACCTTGGAAAATCGTCTAGTTTTGATCGCTTCAAGAGATTGATTTTTCCAATGGGTGCATCTCGAATCTTGACCAAGTATATTTGAATGAGTATAAATCTTGGTGATGCAGAAACTCCTGGGTAGTCCTAAAGGAGTACCGGCAGCATCGATTCATTATTAGCACTATCCTCTGGTGTTTTGCGGTACGTCCCAATGCCTCTAAAGCGTGAGCGTGGGGAGGGGATCTGGAGGGACAGAATCCTTTGGAGTGGGGAGGCTGGGGGCAGGATCGGGAGCGTCGGGGGCAGGGGCGGGCATCGTGGAGGTTTCGGGGGGTGGGGTGGGGGCGGTGGCTTGGATCAAGTTGCCTCGGGTAAAGCTTACCGCGACCACCAGCATCAGACAGCAGACAAAGGTCACCCCCAGAATGAAGAGGGCAAAGAGTTCCCCGGCGGACAGGGGGCGATCGGTGGGGTCTAGGTAGGCGTTGGTGCCTTCGTAGCGCGATCGCTCTGAGGCGGGGCGATTTAGATAGGCGGGAGCCTGGACGACGGCTATGCGGGAATAGCCAATGCTGTGGTCGTAGGCCAAGCGGCGTTCTGGGCTACTGAGGGTGGCGTAGGCTTCATTGAGGGACTGGAATTTAGCAGTTGCGATCGCATCTGGTAATTCCGTCGTGTCGGGGTGGTAGAGCTTACTGCGATCGCGGTAAGCCTGCCGAATCTGTTGCACCGATGCGGTCGGTTTCAGCCCCAGCAGAGTGTAGTGGGTCGTGGTTTGGCCCTTGGAATTTGCCATCGCCATCGTCCCCTAACACTGAGCCAATTCGTAGTCCGGGGTTTCTCCCCGCGTCAGACGAATCTGGGCTAGGGCAAACACCGCCGGAATCACCCGTCCATGGTTGGTGGCGATCGCCCGCCAGCCCAAATCCGCAAAGAACCAGACCCACAGGGCTGGCCCCAGCACTGCAAACATACTTCGCACCGCCCCATAGCGAGCCGTATTCAAAGCCATACCCCGAGAGGCCATGGCCACCGTCACCCGGTTTTGGATCTGCCCTGCCACCCCCAAGCCTCCACGGGCAAGGGCTTGCTGCGCTACCTGCCGACGGGCCATCTGCACCGCAAACTGACGGGCAATCTGTTGCAGCAGCCAGGGTCGCACCACCGCATTCACCGCCAGGGCTCCACTCCCCTTTGCCAGTAACCCCAGAGGATTTTCTTGGAGGGCTAGGGGCAGGGCTCGGTACTGGGGGGTATCCATAATCGTCTGGCGCACTTGTTGCTGCAAGGCCCGCTGGTCCCGAGCGGGCAGCCGTTTCCAGGCGGTTTCCAGCACATGGAGAAAGACCTCCGCTTCCAGATCTGGGGTGGAGATCGATTCCGGGCAGGTCATCTTCAGATAGCGACAGATCTGAAGCAAAATTTGGCGATAGGAAATGCGATCGCTGTTGCCCTGTAGGACCGTAAACCCATCGGCGGCTAAGTAGCGCAATCGCCCGTCAATCCGGTTCAGCCGTTCCCGGTGGCTGAGGCGCTGGAGCCCCGACACATCCGTGGCATTCAAATAGTCGAGGGGGTTCAACTTAGGGCGAAACAGCAACTCCGCTAGGGCTTGCAGTTCTTCTTCGTTGGCTAGTTCTAGCGCAGAACGGAGTTCATCCACGACTCTTTACCCGCCTAATGGGAAGCATTTTAAGGGGAAACCTGTGTCCCATTCTAAGCGCGGTAAAGTTAACGGTGCAAAGGGATTTCGTCAGAGATGGGGTCGGAGCCAGTGAGGGTAGATGTGGCGGTGATCGGAGCGGGCATGGCCGGACTCACCTGTGCCCGCAGACTCCAGGGGGCGGGCTATAGCGTAGCGGTAGTGGAAAAATCTCGGGGGTTGGGGGGGCGTTTGGCCACCCGGCGGATTGAATCCAGGGTGTTGGACCACGGAGCCCGCTTTCTGCAACCCCAGACCCCAGCGCTGCAAGCCTGGGTGGATTATTTGGCAGCGGCCCAAGTGCTCCAGCCCTGGCACCCTCAGGTGTTTCGCCTGGGGAAAACGGGGGGATTGCAGCGGCAGGATCTTCAGGAATCCCAGGAATCCCAGGAATCTCGGCCCCCCTACTGGGTTGCTCCAGCGGGGATGTCTGCCGTGGGCAAAGCGCTGGGGGCCGGATTGAAGATTCAGCGGCAGTGGCGGGTAACTGCGATCGCACCCGAGACTGAGGGTACCTGGCGGATTACGGCCCTGGAGACAGATCGGAATACCTCCGTCTCCCTCCAATCCCGCGCCCTCGTCCTTGCCATTCCTGCCCCCCAAGTCCTGGAACTGGTCGCACCCTTAGTCCAGCAGGGACTACCCACCGCCGCCTACGAAACCTTAGCAGCGGTGCACTATGACCCCTGCATTACGGTCATGGCCACCTACTCCGCTGCCCTGGTCCCCCTTTCACCTGCCGAAGACAGCCCCCTAGACGCCCGCCCCTGGATGGTCTGGGGCGAGGCCGATACGGATTTCGCCTGGGTGGGTCTCGACAGCAGTAAGCGTGCAAACACTGGGGGGATGCTTGGGGAAAACGTGGGGGGAAACAGGGTCATGGCCCCCACCGCTATGGCGACAACCGTCAACGTGGTGCTGCAAAGTAGCGCCACCTTTGCCACGGACTGGCTAGAGGCTCCTGTCCTCCAGGCAGCAGGAGAAGCGCTGCTCCACAGTGCCCAAACCCATCTAGCGCCGTGGTTAGGGCGGCCCCAGCATTGGCAGGTCCATCGCTGGCGTTACGCCCTAGTGCGGGAACCGCTGGCGGCATCAGGGTCTAATGTCCCGTGGCAGGTGAGCCAGCCCCTACCCTTGGTGGCCTGTGGGGACTGGTGCGGTTCCCAGTCGGTAGATAGTGCCTTGGCTTCGGGCTGGCAGAGTGCCGCCGCGATCGCGGCTACCCTGGATGGGCGACCCCTGCCGACGCTTGCAGAGCTGCTGGGATGAGGGTTGGCTTCGACCACACGCTTGGGGTCGAAAGATGTTCTGTAAATGTAGATGTTCCGTAAATGTAGAGGATGGCATGGGCCAGCAGATATTGTTTCTCAGCAATGGCCATGGCGAAGACCTCAACGCCACGTTGATTCTCAGCGCCCTACGGACCCTAGCGCCCCAGATCTCGGTGGCGGCGATGCCCATTGTGGGGGTTGGCCAAGCCTACGCAAACTTGGGGGTGCCCATCATCGGGCCAACCCAAAGCCTGCCCTCCGGCGGGTTTAACTACATCAATTTCGGTCGCTTTCTCAACCCTGCCAACTGGGGGCGGGATACCAATCCCCTCAGTTTGTTGCGGGATTTGGGGGCAGGACTGATTGGGCTCACATGGGGGCAAATTCGGGCAGTGCAGCGCTACAGCCGCCAGTGCGATCTGCTCTTTGCCACGGGAGATATCGTCCCCATTCTCTTTGCCTCCATCACTGGACGGCCCTTTGGGGTGTTTTTGGTCTCCACCTCCAGCTACTACGAGGGCACGGTGCGGCTACCGCTCCTAGTGCAGATCGCCCTGCGATCGCGCCGCTGTCGCCACATCTTCACCCGCGATGCCTACACCGCCGAGGACTTGCAACGACGGGGCTTTCAGCAGGCCGTCTTTGCGGGCTATCCGATTATGGATGTGCTCACCCCCAGCGGCCAGACCCTGCGCCGGGATGATCGTCCCCTCGTGGCCCTCCTTCCCGGTAGCCGCCTGCCGGAGGCGGCGGAAAATCTTGGCTTAATGCTGGGGCTCTGTCGGGCTCTAAATCCCCTGGGCTCGTTTCACGCGATCGCGGCCCTCGTCCCCGGTCTAACCCCAGATCAGGTAATCGCCCTAGCAACGGCCCAGGGCTGGGAGGCTCCCCAGCCCGGACTGCTGGTGCAGGACGATATTACCGTCCAGTATGTCTACGACGCCTTTGCCGACCTGCTACATCAGTGCGATGTGGTGGTGGGAATGGCGGGTACGGCGGTGGAGCAGGCGGTGGGTTTGGGCAAGCCCGTAGTGCAGATTCCAGGGGCGGGACCGCAGTTTACCTATCTCTTTGCTGAGGCCCAGATGCGGCTTTTGGGGCCAGCGGTGCAGACCATCGGCACCACCGCCGCCACCTCGGAAACCCTGGAGGCCGCAGCGAGAGTCCTCCACGAAATTTTGCAGGACACGGAATATCGTCAGCGCTGCCAAACCATCGGGCAAGAACGGGTGGGGCCACCGGGGGGATCAACCGCGATCGCCCGCCTCATTCTGGCTAGTACAGAAGGCAGACGTAAGTAGGGCTTTGCCCTTGTTTAGCAGACAGAAGGATAAGGGCATAAGGATGTAGGGCTGTCCCGTGCGTAGCAGTAAGAAACTTGCCTCTGTGAGCAAGACCGAGATTCCTCCCTACACTCGGGGAGTAACGGAGCGTCGTGAAGGATCTTGGACTACCCCGCCGGGAATTCAAAATTCCCGGCTAACAGGCTCTAGTCCATTTTTAAGGGCCATTAAAAATGGACTGGGAGCTGGGCTGGGGATAGGGGGGCGAGTCCGTTTTAACGGACTTCTGCGATGAGCCAGGGCAATTTATTCCCTGGCGGATGGGCAGCGAAGCATAAGTCGAGCTCAGATCTCCGTGAGCCAGACCGAGATCCCTCCCTGCGTTCGGAATGACAGGCTTCCCTGGGTTTCTTCCGGGCATTACCCAACATTTTGGGTTGGGTCGGTGGCTCCGCAGGAGTAACGCCGCCCGGTTTATGGAACCACAAATCGGGTCACGGCCAAGAACCCGGCGCTCGCTGAGGCCGCTAACGAGAATAGAGCCGAGCTAAAGACCCACCAGGCTGCGCCCGCCGCCATTTTGCGCGTTTCCCGCACTTGTCTTTGGGCTTCGTCTCCCACGGCCTGGAGTCGCCGCTGGGTTTCCTGCTGCACCCGTTCCACCTGATGCAAAACGCGATCGCGCGCCGCTTCAACCTGGTCAATGATGCCGTTGGCATCGGCTTCAGAGATGTCGTCACGGGAACTCATCACCGCCACCAGGGTTTCCCGGTCGAACTGCGTCAGGCGATCGCGCAGGGCATCTAAGCCCATCTGCGGATCATCAAACAGTTGGCTAAAGTCCCGCTTGATCCCCTCATAGTTGAGTTCGGGGCGTTCCAAACCATTCAGGTAGTTACGGACATTGTCGAACCCCTTATCGATGGTGGCCTGCACCGCCCGCTGCACCTTCTGGAGTTGTTCAACGACTGTCCTGAAGCTGGATTCCAGTTGATCGGCAATATGATTGGCCTCTTCCTCAGTCATGTCGTCCCGTTGAGCCAGCAACGCCACAAAGGTGGCCCGATCAAAATGGGAGGCGCGATCCCCCAGGCTACTCAGCCCAGCCCGAGGATCTTGTAACAAGAGCTGTAAATCGCGCTTAATCCCTTCAGGATTTAGCTCCTCTTTCTCGGTGTGGCGCAGATAGCTTTCCAGGTTGGCTTCAAAGTCCACCGCCTGTTGCTGCACCCGATTGGCTAAACGCCGGGGGGCTTTGATCACGTTGCGAATCGCTGTTTGAACCTGGTCAATGACCCGATTCACCTGCTCCTCGGTCAAGTCGTCCCGCTGGCTCAAGAGTTGCACCAGGGTATCGCGATCGACATGAGACAGCCGCGCCTGCCATGCGGTAGCACCCGCCTTTGGGTGATTAAACAGCGTGGACAGGTCGTGCTGAATTCCTTCCGGGTTGAGTTCCTCCAGATTGGTGTTACGGAGATAGTCCGCTAGGGCTTGGGTGGTCTCGTCATACTGGTCCTTAGCTGCATGGGCCAGCCTTTGGGGAGCCTGCAAGATGCTATCTCGCACCGACTCCACTTGATCGAGTACCTGATTCACCTGTTCTTCGCTGAGATCCTGGCGCTGGCTCAAGAACTGCACCAAGGTTTCGCGGTCGAACTGGGAAAGTCGAGCCCGGAGGGCACTCGCCCCCGCTTCTGGATCATCAAACAGGGTTTTGAAGTCCCGCTGAATCCCCTCGGGGTTCAGTTCTTCCCGGTGCGTATCGCGCAGATAGTCGGCTACCTTCTGACGCAGTGTTTGGGCTGCATGTTGAGCCTGATCTTGCCATTCTTGGGCTTGGGACAATACGCGATCGCGGATCCCCACCAGTTGTTCTACCAATTGGCTGGCCTCTTCAGCGGTCATGTCCTGGCGCTGACTCAGCAGTTGCTCCAAGGTGTCCCGATCAAACTGCTGGAAACGATGACTCAAGTCCTCGAACCCCGCTTGTGGGTCTGACAACAGAGTCTGAAAATCTCTGCCGATGGCATCGGGATTCAGTTCTGCTTTGTTCGTAGAGCGCAGGTAATTTTCCACCCGACGCCGTAAACCTTGGGACTTTTCCTCGATTTCCGCCTTGTGGACGATGCTAAACACGTCAACCCGAATGGCTTCTAAATGGTTGGCTAAGTCCTGATTCTTTTCTGAGGATAAGTCATCCCTCATGCTCAAAACTTGGACAAAATAGTTGCGATCAATTAAGTCCAGTTCTTGGCGAATGATGCTGGGATTCGCTTCCGCGTCATAAATTACATCACGAAATTCCTGCTGCACAGCCTCCTGATTGAATTTCCACAGGGGTGAAAATAGCAGGTAGTTTTCCAGGTCAGCCTGAATGATGCTAAAGGGTTTAGAGGTGCTGGCGGACTTGCCCTTTAAGGAACCCTTAAGATGACCGTTGGTGTGACCATTGGATGATCCATTGGACTGCAACATATTGCTGCCCAAAGTCCACAATTGCCCGCCAATTTTTTCGACATCCACATCGGAAAGATCAACATCCTGTAGCACCCGGCTCAGTAATGCCGTCGCGCCAAACTGAACCGCCTGACTGGTCAAGCTACCCCTGGGCTGACGTTGGGCCGAAGTGGTTTTGATGAGTTGATTGAGACGATCGCTGAGTTCACCCGATTGCAGATCTTCCGGATCCGCAGATTTCAACTGTTTCAGTAAGGCTTCGGTATCGACCTGATCCTTTGACCCGACAACCTTCTGCCAAGCGGCTTCCAACTGATCGGTAATGCGATTGATATCACGTTTCGAGAGATCGGTGCGGCTGCTCACCAGCTTCACAAAGGTGTCGCGGTTGACGTTCTTGAGCAGATCACTGTCGGCGACCGACCCCAAGTCAGCATCCTGCAACAGCTTTTCAAACTGTCCCCCCAGTTGATCCAGATGCAAGTTAGGCAACTGGACTTTGTCCAAGGAACTTTGCAGCGTTGTCCGAATCGTATCGGGATCAAAGCCTGCGGTTAACTCCCGCCGTACCGCTGCCGTGACTTCTTCTGCGGTAGAAACGATTTGGCTTTTGGCCAGGTTAGCCCCCAGCAGGCTACCGCCAGCCCCCAGCAAGCTTTGTACTCCGGCGGTGGCAGTACCGATGATTGACCCCAGCAGTGACCCTAGGGCGCTAGAGCTAAACCAGGTCAGGGCAGTAAAGAAAACTGCCCAGATACTTATCCCTGTAATGGCTCCCAACCCAGGGGTGCCCACAAGACTCAGCTTGACCGCTAGAAAGGAGGCGATAAATAGGGCAATGCTGACGCTGATCAACAGCCCCAGACCCACTTTGGTCTCAATGCCGCGAACGGTGTCCCCCAGGCTTTCTGAGTCACCGTCTTTCGACGGGCGATCGGGGCCAGCAATAACTGCGATCGCAAGATTAGTAAAGAGCAGTTGAAAGGCGAAGGCCATCACCACGCCTACTACCACCGCCAGTAGGAAATTGGGACTTGAAAATAAAACCACAGGTTCACTCATGGGTAATTGTCCTAAAAGCTGATTGGGCGTTAATGCCGCAGCCCAGCCACTGGAGTTGCCAAAATCAAAAGCCACAGTCATCACCATCATTACAGCTACACCCATGACAATGAAAAAACGTCTTATTCTACGTCTTGAAAGCATTTTTGTTAACTCCGAAATAAAGTTCAAAATCCAGTCCTATTCATGTCAGTAATAGACGAAATCAATCATTCTTGTAATTGACATCTAGCCAACACTGGGGCAGATCCTCACCAGAGGGGAAAAGTAAGTTGTTTTTCTGTTTGGGCTCAGGATCTTGCTCCTCCTCCCCAGCTTGCACCCGAATTGTAATTTCGTTTTTCATGGGATTAATCAAGGATTCAAAATCCATGACTTTTACCAGATTGCCTGTTTTCTTTTCTTGTAGCAACATAAGTGCTCTCACTAATTAGGGTTTGACGATGCTATACCGATTCTGCATGAGCCTTGAGTAAGCTTCTTGCTCCGTGGGTTACCCTTCGTTTCACCCATGCTACGAAGGTCTTCAGAAATTAAATGGGATTGCTATATGGCGTAAAACCTTCGACATAGGCTTTGACTTTGGCAAAGTTGTAACGTATCGTCCGGCAAGGGTGGATGCGTAACAGCAGCCAACAAATAATTCGGGAAAATGATTAGGATTGGGGTTGCCTACTGAGACGATTAGACGAAAGCGTTAACTGACGGTTTGGACGGTTTGCTGTTCTAAATCCTTGACGGATGGCCCGTGAATTACCTTGCCATCGCAACTAAATCGAGAGCCGTGACAGGCACAATCCCAACTCGTCTCGGCGTTGTTCCAACTGACAATGCAAGCCAAGTGAGGGCACACGGCAGAAACCGCATGAACTGTGCCCTGATCATCCCGGTAAGCGGCGATCTTATTCCCATTAATTGTGAGCAGTTTGCCTTCACCCTGAGGCACCTCGGTCAAGGCAGAAGACTCAAGATTTTTGAGGCGATCGCCCACCCAACGAGCGGCAACATCCACGCCATTCTTAATCAGGTCTGGCTTCAAAAATGGCGTGGCCCGAGTGGCATCGTATAGCTCAGCGTAGGGATTCTCCTGCCCTAAAATTAGATCCGAGAGCAGCATTCCCGACATCGTTCCCTTCGACATGCCCCAGAGACTAAATCCAGTAGCGACATAGGTATGGTGGCTAAAGGGTGTCAGTTTACCCACGTAGGGCAGTCGATCAAACGACACCATATCCTGAGTTGACCAGCGGTAGGATATGGCATCAATGTTGAAGCGATCGCGGACGTAGGTTTCCAGTTTTTGGTAGCAGGCTGCTGTATCCGTGACCGTACCCACTTTATGCCCTTCCCCGCCCACTATCAGCAGTAATCCACCATCATGGGGCGTGGTGCGAATGGAATGGGACTCCTTACCACTGCCGATAAACATGCCCTCCGGTGCTGTTTCGGGATCAATTTTTGCGCCTACCAGATAAGACCGTTTGGGATGGGTTTTGGCGAAGAAAAGACCCTGATCTAAAATCGGCAGATTGGTGGCCACAATCACATCGTGGGCGTTAATCACCCCTTGTTCAGTGATCACCTGACAGGGTTTTTCTTCTTCAACCTTGAGCACTCGCGTGTGCTCAAGTAAATGACTACCATCCCCTGGAATGGTTTGGGCGAGATGGAGCAGATATTTGCGGACGTGAAACTGAGCCTGATTGTCAAATTTGACGGCACCCGCGATCGCAAAGGGCAGCGATGTTTCTTTCACAAAGGAGGCTGGCAGCCCTAGTTTGAGCGCGGCTTCCACTTCATCCTTAATTTGATTAAGCTCACTGTCTGGTTCGGCAAAGGTATAGGCACTTTGACGGCTAAAATCACAATCAATTTGCTCTGTTGCGACCAATGCCGCAACATATTCAATCGCCGCTTGATTGGATGCTCCATAAAGTCGCGCTTTGGGTTCACCAATTTGCTCGATCAAATCGGCATAGATCAATTGATGTAATGAGGTGACCTTAGCCGTCGTATGACCGCTGACCCCTGCGGCAACATGACCAGACTCAATCACTGCAACGGTTTTCCCCGCTTTCTTAAGCCGGGTAGCAGCCGTTAATCCCACTATCCCAGCGCCGATGATAGCTACATCCACTGCAATGCCGTTGCTAAAAGCTGGATAGGCTGTAGTGGGGGTTGAGTCGATCCAAAAGGAGACCGGTTTTCTCGATGAATTTGTCGTCATATTTATTTAGCCAGTTCTAAAATTCCGGGTTGGGTGCGATCGCCTTAACTACCACATAGTGGTACTGTCAGTCAGATCACTACTGCCAGATCACTACTGCTTTCTGAACTTTGCCTTCAGAATTCTTAGTCCTTCAGAATTCTTGGCTGCGGCCTTGGCTTTATCTGGCAAACTCATGCTAATCACCCTAAATTGAGCACATTAAAATTGAGCAAATCCGATCGAAGTTGCGTTTAAGAATTCGGCCTATGGGCTTATCGTGATCGATAAGCTTTTGATTTGATGGATGATTTGATGAGGCTCTGAATGAATTGATTGAATATGATGCAAAACTTAGGAGTAGCGATCAAATAATGTGGGATAGCCTCCCGGCTGTCCACGCTCTAGGATTCGCTGCACCAGTCGGCAAACAGCGTGACGAGAACCTGATTGGAAAAGAGGAAGCCTTCGGGATCGGTAAGGCGCAGATGGGGATGGGGATCGGTGCTCCATTGAACCCAGCCCTGCTCCTGATGGGGGGCTAGGCATCGCTGTAAATCCACGAAGGCTTCTGGCCCTAAATCCAGCGGCAAATCCGACAACACCACCCCTTCGGCTAACCGCAGTCCCACCATCAGTCGGTCTAGCCATTGTTCTTGGAGCGGGGTAACATCGCAGTCTAGCTGTCCCCCGGCGGCTTCATAGTCCTGTACCCATTGCTGGTAAGTGTGGGTGGTGCGGGGCCGACCAAAACGCTGGTACTGGGTGTAGCTGGTCGCCCCCATACCAAACCCGTAATAGGGACGATTTTCCCAATAGACGCGGTTATGGCGGCACTGGTGACCGGGGCGGGCATAGTTAGAGATCTCGTAATGGTCATAGCCAGCAGCGGTGAGGGTGGCCTGGGTGCGGCGGTACATCGTCGTGGTGGCGTCGTCCGGGGGGAGGGGATCATCCCCTGCCCGGTAGCGGCGATGGAAAACCGTGCCCGGTTCCACCGTCAGGTCATAAACGGAAATGTGCTGGGGATGAAGTGCGATCGCAGATTCCAGAGAGTCCTGCCAGATCTCCAGGGTTTGGTGGGGCAGTCCCGAAATTAGATCCAGACTCCAGGTAGGGATTGCCGCCCCCTGGAGATCCGCCACCGCCCGGTCAATATCAGCACACCGATGGGTGCGACCACAGGCCGTCAGGAGTTCGTCTTGAAATGCCTGCACCCCGAGACTGACCCGGCTGATCCCCAGGGTTTTGAGACGCTGGATCTGCGATCGCCCAAAGGTACCCGGATCCATCTCCATCGAAATTTCCGCCCCAGTGGCAATACCAAAGCGTTGATCTAAACAGTGGAGAATCTGCCCCACCTGGTCCACCGCCAGCAAAGAGGGGGTGCCACCGCCAAAAAACACCGTAGTCAGTGGGGCAGCAGCAGATCCCAGCACCGGAGTCGCCCGAATTTCCCGACACAAAGTTTCCACATAGGTTGCCATGGTGGGGGAGGTTTCCCCTCGGGCCTGGTCCCCCGCGACAGCAATAGGAAAGTCACAGTAAAAACAGCGGCGGCGGCAGAACGGAATGTGGACATAGGCAGCGGTGGGCGGAGCAGCAGACTGGGTAAACAGTGATCCCCCCGCTTGGAGAACGGTTGACACGATAAAATCCCTCGGACAGCCCCTCAAGCAGAGGAGTATGGTGGTATTTGTAATGAAGCCAGGTAATGACGCCAGACTAGGGCAGAATTATGGCGGAATTACGGCAGAACTGGAATGGACGGGTAACAACTCTCGGCAAAGTCCACAAAGGGGAAAATTCCCTCATTGGCGGCGATCTCGTTCAAAATTGGACGCGGATGTCTAGAGTCCAAATCCCAGTCCTGGCTCCAGTCCCTGTATATCCTGTGTAGCCTGTGGGCTGAACACCATGCTAGATGCACTCATCGTATTTTCATTCATCCTGGCTGGTACAGGCATTGGCTTCTATGCGCCGGATCTTCTCCCCGCTGATACCCTCCGACAGGTCAGCAGCCTAGAGGGACTCAGCTCCGTCACTGGCGGTTTTGGGGCATTGATCGGCACTGCCCTGGGGCTAGTGGTACAGACCAGCTATCGCCGCTTAGAAAAACAAATTCGCGAACTGCCCCCCGACCGTCTTCTCAGTCGAGCCGCAGGATTAGTGCTGGGGTTGCTCATTGCCAACCTGATGCTGGCCCCTCTATTTTTGCTGCCGATTCCCGCTGAGTTTGGCTTCATTAAACCCCTGACAGCGGTGATGGGAAGCGTTCTTTTTGCGGTCTCGGGCATGAACCTGGCGGATACCCACGGGCGATCGCTGCTGCGGTTGATCAGCCCCAACAGCATGGAATCCATGCTGTTGGCGGAAGGGACGCTGAAGCCCTCTAAAACCAAGGTTGTGGACACCAGTTGTATCATCGATGGGCGGATTCAAGGTCTGATGGAAACGGGGTTTCTAGAAGGCCAAGTGCTAGTGCCCCAGTTTGTGCTCCAGGAACTTCAGCAGGTGGCAGATGCCTCCAATGACCAAAAGCGGACTCGGGGCCGTCGAGGGCTGGATGTCTTGAACCGGATCCGGGAATCCTATCCCAACCGGGTGGTGATCAGCGCCGCTGACTATGAAGACATCCCCACGGTAGATGCCAAGCTGGTGAAATTGGCCCAGGAACTCAATGCCATGCTTCTCACCAATGACTACAACCTCAATAAGGTCGCTAGTTTCCAAGAGGTAGAGGTGCTGAATATCAACGATCTCTCCCAGGCCATTCGTCCCAGTTATCTGCCGGGGGATGACATTGAACTTAAAATCCTTAAGGAAGGCAAGGAGCCCCAGCAAGGGGTGGGCTATCTCAACGACGGCACCATGGTGGTGGTCGAAGAAGGTCGCGACTACATTGGCGATGAGATTGATGTGGTGGTGACCGGGTCGCTACAAACCTCCGCCGGTCGCATGATTTTTGCCCGCCCCAAGGAATCAGTAATGACATCTTGATCGGGAATGCCCTTAGCCCAAAGCATGACGCTTGAGAAGAACAAGGGTGATGTCGTCGTAGACCTGATTCCGGTCCCCTCGCCCCCTGGGAGAGGGCTAGGGCTTCGGCGTGAGCTCAGCCGAACGGTGAGGGACCGAGGTGTACCACGATGGAACGGCCAGGATATTGACGCCGCCGAGTACTGGTACTGGGCGGCGTAAATCCCTGGTTGACTGACAACCGTTAAGGGGCGGTTGGTTAAAACCGCGCCTATACAGTCACTAGCGCAGCATACCCGAAGGGTTATAAGCCGCCTACGCGGGTTAGTGCCTGCGCAGGTTATTTAGTCGGCGAAGGCCGACTTTGTTTGTATAGCAGCGGTTTTAACCGCCGTAAGTCTAGCTAGTCACCTTCCCCGAGGGGCAGTTCTAAGCAGTAGCCCGCGCCATAGACCGTTTTGATGTACTTAGGATGGCGGGGATCGGGCTCCAACTTCGTCCGTAGATGGCGGACATGGACCCGGATGGTCTCAATGTCATCATTCGGGTCGTAGCCCCAGACTTCCTTCAAAATTTCGCTGGGGGACACCGTCTGACCATGGCGCTGGAGGAGGCAGTGGAGCAACTCAAACTCTAGGTGGGTAAGTTTGACGGTGCCATCAAACCAGATGGCCTCAAAGCGCTCTGGAATCAGGGTTAAAGGCCCATAGTTTAGGATTTCGCTGTGCTTTGCCGCCTGGGGAATGCGGTCGGTGCGGCGCAATAAGGCCCGTACCCGCGCCAGCATCTCCTCTAACTCAAAGGGCTTGGTGAGGTAATCATCGGCTCCAGCATTGAACCCATCCACTTTGTCTTGAGTTTGTCCCAAGGCTGTCAGCATCAGCACTGGCACATCGGAGGTCCGGCTATCGCGCCGCAATCGCTGGCAAACCGTGAGGCCATCCACCTTAGGCAGCATCAGGTCCAGCATGATCAGGTCCGGCAGCAGTTGCACAGCCAGAGCTTGACCTTTAATGCCATCGCTAGCTTGGCTCACGTCGTAGCCAGCCATCTCTAGGTTGATAGCTACCAATTCCGAAATGGAAGGATCGTCGTCAATGACCAATATGCGAGGCATCATCCAATCACGCTTTTTATAAACTACGCCTAAACATAGGCGACCTTAACGATGAGTATGATACGAATCGTGTACAAACTCGAAGATTATTTGCCTAAATTATAAAGATGCACACAAATTATCCCCATGGAGCGAGTTCCTCCGATGGGATTTAAGATTTGCTTTACATTTCCCTGCCATTACTTCCACAATTCGTCGGGTACCGCTTGGCAGGAATGTCTCTACTCCTGATGCGAATACTGGCGCGCCAGTAATTTGCTGGCTGCTAGCCAGACGCCTACGCCTACACGTCGGAACCCCAATAACCAGGCCCGTTATTTTACTGCCAGCCGCTGGGTAAGCAATGGATTTTAATAAAACTCCCCAGGTAGGATTCGAACCTACGACCAATCGGTTAACAGCCGACCGCTCTACCACTGAGCTACTGAGGAACGCAGGATCTATCCTAGCCGCAGAATGGGAGCTTTGACAAGAAATTCTAATGAGTTCTTGGGATGGATGACTCGTGGCAGCGGGTGTGTCGATATGGACCGAGGGGCTTAGGCCCTACCATTTCGCATCTGTCGGAGGCGTTCCTGGGCTTCCGGTGACAGGGAGTTGGCTAAAAACCGCTGGGGAGATGGGCCTCGGTGGCGCTGGCGTTGATGGTGTTGCCGCTGCTGTTGAAGGAGGGTGGTCATGTCGATCGCCAGTTGGTGGGCAGACATCCATTCTGCTCCGTAGCCGATGACGGTGAGTCGCTGAGCCCGGTCAGAGGTGGCGACAATACGGCGTTGGTCATGATGGCGGAGGCGGGCACACCAGCACTCGATGTAGGTATCTGCGGTTTCCCCGAAGGCGGTGTAGTGGATTGACAGGTGGTGGGTAATGGGTTCAATAGCGCGAGGGTTGGGTTGGGCGTAGGCATCAAAAATCAGCCTCACCTCGAAGTCTTTGTAGGCGGCGTAGTTGACCAAGGATTCTGCAAGTTGGTGACGAGCAGACTCTAGACCTGACTGATCCCGCACCTGCGTCAACTGTGGACAAGCCCCGATGATGTTGTAGCCATCGACAAAAAGCAGCGCTACTGGCCCTACGTTAGCCATGGGATAAGGAGGGCATATGCCTAATGAGCAATCTGTTTATTTTTTTAATATAGTCAATCCTGCCGGACCTGTACTCCTTCTCCCGTTGGCTTCGACTCCGCTCAGCCAACGGGAGAAGGGGGGCCGGAAAGTCTTGTCCGGCTTCCTCCACTCTGCGGGAAGCAAGCTATAGCGGTTCTCACTCGGGTTAAGTACAGGCAAGGGGCTTAAGCCCCTTGTTCCCCGAATTGCCATCAAGTTGAGCTGTACCTCATCCATTAGGGAACCGCTATAAGTCAATTTTGGGGAGACGGGGACTGTATAACCTAACGGCATTCGAGCAAGGCTTAAACTGCCCGATAGGGCTTGGGGTGAGGGCCAAGATGGGGGTACACAGTAGGCCCTAGGCCCTAGGACTGGGGATGGATGGATGGGGTCAAGGTGCTTTCTAGGCGGTGACGGATGGTGGTGGGATCGCCCTGCTCAACCACCCGGCCTTGACGGAGAAGGAAGGCGCGATCGCAGTAGTCTAACTCCATCAAGCGATGGGTGACCCAGAGCGCAGTCAGGTGGCGATCTTTGACCAATTGCCTCACCTGCTTTACGAGCTCTAACTGGCTATCGGGGTCTAGAAGGGCTGTGGGCTCATCCAAGAGCAACACATTGCTATGGCGGGCGATCGCACCGGCAATGGCCACCCGTTGTTTTTGCCCCCCACTCAGGGCATAGATGGGCCGCCGCATCAGGTGTCCCAGGTTCACTGCATGGAGGGCTTCGCCGACGCGCTGACGAATGGTGGCTAGGGGCAGTTTTTCATCCACTAACCCGAAGGCCACATCGGAGCCTACTGTCGGCATAACCAATTGGTGGTCAGGATTTTGAAACACATACCCCAGGGGTGGGGTGAGGGTAATAGTGCCCGACTGGGCCTGTAATAGGCCCGCCAGAATCTTGAGCAGGGTGGATTTACCACTGCCGTTGTCCCCCAGTAGCATACAAAACTCACCGGGGTTGACCTGAAGGGAACAGTTGTCGAGGACAACTGTTCCCGAGGGCCATTGAAAGGAAACCTGATCAACGCGGATGGCAGGGGTATCGGTCATCAAATCGGTCATGAAAGAAAATTTAGGGCAGGGCTTCCGAGACCTACTGTTCCCCAACCATGGAGAAGAATCCGGGGGGCTTGCCGGAAGCGGAGGTGGTGCCTGACTTTTCGTAAAGCTGGACAGCAGCCACCTCACTACTGAGAACACTGAGGTGCTTGTCAGGGACTTGCTCACAGGTCAACTCTAGGAGCGTGGACCCTCCGGATTTGAGTGCTGCCACGATGCGGTCGTATTCAGTCTTAGCCTCTTCCATGGTCTTTTTTTGGACATTGAGGGGGAGGGGTGACTGTTTTAGGTTGATTTCGAGAGTGTACATACAGTAGGTCAGTAGGTCATAAGGAGATAGATCCACTATGCAGTATCTCAGAGAATCCTGTGTCCTAGAGGAGGGCTGCCAGGTGGACAAAGGTTCACCTGGCATGACTTACGTTCACCGCCAAAATATTCCAGCTTCTGCGGTGATTAATGAGATCGTTTATAGTAAAGAATAGTTAAGGGCAACTCATATTCGGCATCCCTGGCTCTTATTTATCCTAGATGGCTAGATAGTCGATGCGAGTCTTCCCTGCTTTTACTGAATCCATTTGGAGAATTGCGCTATGACCATAGCAATGGGACGCGCACCCGCTCAGAGAGGATGGTTCGACGTCCTCGATGACTGGCTAAAACGCGACCGATTCGTCTTTATCGGGTGGTCCGGACTCCTGCTATTCCCCTGCGCCTTCATGGCCTTGGGGGGCTGGCTCACCGGCACCACCTTCGTAACCTCCTGGTACACCCACGGACTTGCCTCTAGCTACCTAGAGGGCTGCAACTTTCTGACCGTTGCCGTTTCTTCCCCCGCTGACAGCATGGGTCACTCCCTACTGCTGCTGTGGGGACCCGAAGCCCAAGGCGACTTTGTGCGCTGGTGTCAGATTGGTGGTCTGTGGAGTTTCACTGCCCTCCACGGAGCCTTTGCCCTCATCGGCTTCATGCTGCGCCAGTTTGAAGTAGCCCGACTGGTGGGACTACGCCCCTACAATGCGATCGCGTTTTCCGCGCCGATTGCCGTGTTCGTCAGCGTATTCCTGATGTACCCGTTGGGCCAGTCCAGTTGGTTCTTTGCCCCCAGCTTTGGGGTAGCGGCCATCTTCCGTTTCATTCTGTTCCTGCAAGGTTTCCATAACTGGACCCTGAACCCCTTCCACATGATGGGAGTAGCCGGAGTATTGGGGGGAGCCCTGTTGTGCGCCATCCATGGTGCCACCGTTGAGAACACCCTGTTCAAAGATGGTGAGAACGCCAACACCTTCCGCGCCTTCGAGCCCACCCAGGCCGAAGAGACCTACTCCATGGTGACCGCCAACCGCTTTTGGTCCCAGATTTTTGGGATTGCCTTTTCCAACAAGCGTTGGCTGCACTTCTTCATGTTGTTTGTGCCCGTCACTGGGTTGTGGATGAGTGCAGTAGGGATTGTGGGTCTAGGGTTGAACCTGCGGGCCTATGACTTTGTCTCCCAAGAGATTCGCGCTGCTGAAGACCCTGAGTTCGAGACGTTCTACACCAAGAACATTCTGCTGAACGAGGGCATCCGGGCTTGGATGGCTCCCACCGACCAGCCCCATGAGAAGTTTGTATTCCCCGAAGAGGTTCTACCTCGCGGTAACGCGCTGTAGACTGCCCCTGCGGAATTTACATACTTTGAAAAATAATGAGGGCCGCCCATGGGCGGCCCTCATTATTTTGGAGATTATTTTGGAGAATTATAGCGGTCCTTACTTGGGTTAAGTACAGGCAAGGGGCTTAAGCCCCTTGTTCAGGGAACCGCTATATTTTCGAGAGTCTCAAGGGCCATCTGGGAAGATACCAAGTTCGGCGTCGAGTATGCGGATTGGGTGGGATAGGGACGGTAAATACAGAGAAGCTCTTCGCCCTAGTATCGCAGGGCGTAAATCAGCCCACTATATTCTGGTCCCCTCTCCCCGTGGGAGAGGGCTAGGGTGAGGGGCCGAGGTGTACCACGATAGAACGGTTAGGGTATACGCCGCAGAGTACTAGTCGTGAAGGTTGAGGACTGTTTCTGTTCGTTATGTCCGTTAGCTGCTTTGCTAATCTGCTTGACTATCGCATCATTATCTCTATATGGCCCATTGGCCTATGGGCTTGAGCGCTACCTATGTTGACAATCTCAGGGTATGAGGTTTTTACCCTACTGCATGAGGGCAAGGTCTCCCAGATCTATCGAGGTAGGCGTACCTCCGATGGTCAGGCGGTGGTGTTCAAAACGCTGCGCGGCGCTATTCCTGACCCTGCCTACCTAGCCCGATATCAGCAGGAGTATGCCATTACCCAATCGCTGAGTGCCATTGCTGGCGTCATTGATGTCTACGCACTCAAGCGGGTTACCCACCGTCCCGTCATTGTTCTAGAGGATTATGGCGCGCAGACCTTGGGGGAATATCTGGCGAAGGGGCCGCTGGAACTAGAGCCGTTTTTAGAGATTGCGATCGCGATTACCCAAATCTTAGGCGAGGTCCATAGCGCCCGCATCATCCATAAAGACATCAATCCCTCCAATATTTTGGTGCATCCCCTGACGGGGGTCGTAAAGCTGATTGACTTTGGCATCGCCTCCCAACTGTCTCGGGAAACACCCACCATCAGTGGCACCGGGTCATTTGAGGGCACCCTTGCCTACCTGTCGCCAGAGCAAACGGGGCGAATGAACCGAGCCCTGGATTATCGCAGTGACTTTTATTCGCTGGGGGCAACATTTTTTCAAATGCTGACGGGGCAACTGCCCTTTCAGTTCGAGGATCCCCTAGAGCTGATTCACGCCCATATTGCCCGCACGCCCCCCAACCTCCAATCCCTACGGCCTGAGATCCCTGCACCCCTTGCCGCCATCGTCCACAAGCTGTTGGCCAAAACCGCCGAAGAGCGGTATCAAAGTGCGCGGGGGTTGGTGGCCGATCTCCAGCGCTGTCGGCAGAAGGGAGCGCCGTCCCTTGACAGAGAGGCCGTTGGGGGAGAGGCCCTTGAGGGAGAGTCCTTTATCCTGGGCACCCAGGACGTATCCGATCGCTTCCAAATCCCCCAGCGCCTCTACGGACGCGAGGCGGAAGTCGCCCAAATCTTGGCCGCCTTTGCGCGGGTGAGTCCGCCCCCCACCGAGGCGCATTTCCCGGTGGGCAAACGAGAATTGGTGCTGGTGTCGGGCTATTCCGGCATCGGCAAATCGACTCTGGTGCGGGAGGTATATCAACCGATTACGGGACGGCGGGGCTACTTAATTGGGGGTAAATTTGATCCCCTCCAGCGCAACATTCCCTATCTCGCCCTGATTAATGCCTTTGCTGACTTGGTCGGTCAACTGTTGACGGAATCGGATGCCCAACTGGAGCATTGGCGCTCTCAATTGCACCAAGCCCTGGGCGCAAATCTCCAGGTGATGGCGGTCTTAGTGCCCCAGTTGACGCTGATTGTGGGCGACCAGCCCGCCCCCACCGCCGTCAGCGGTACCGAAGCCCAAAACCGTTTCAACCTAGCGATTCAAACCTTTATTCGGGTCTTTGCCCAGCCCCAGCATCCCCTGGTGATGTTCCTCGATGATCTGCAATGGGCCGATGCGGCTTCCCTAGCCCTGATGCAGCGGTTGTTGACCGAGCCCGAGGCAGAGAGTCTACTGCTGATTGGAGCCTATCGCGATAACGAAGTTGACCCGACCCATCCGCTCCAACTCACCCTTGATCGCATCCACGCCGAGGGGGGCCTATGTTCAACGGTCCACCTCCAGCCCTTGGATCTGGGCAGCATCACTCAATTGGTGGCGGATACCCTCCTCTGTTCCCCTGGGGAAGCCGCCCCCTTGGCGGAACTGTTGCAGGCCAAGACCGGGGGCAACCCCTTTTTCATGGCGGAGTTTTTGAAAACCCTGTATCGCGATGGCCTGATCACCTTTGACCCCCAGCAGGGGCGCTGGCAATGGGAACTCACCGCCATTCAGCAGCGTAATGTTACCGACAATCTAGTGGAGTTGATGGCGGCTCGTTTGCAACAGTTGCCCCCCGCCAGTCAGCGGGTGCTGCAATATGCCGCCTGCATGGGCAATCCCTTTGACCTGCAAAGCTTGGCAGGGGTGCTGGCGCAAACCCTGGAGGAAACGGCGGCCCAGTTGTGGCCGACCCTGGAGGCCGAATTGGTCCTCCCCCTGGGGGACACCTATCGCCTGACCTCCGTCGCAGCCCTGAGCGATCGCCCTCTGGAATATCGGTTTGCCCACGATCGCATTCAGCAAGCCGCCTATTCCCTCTTGCCCGAGGGCGATCGCGCCGCTGTACACCACTGGGTTGGGCATCACTTGCTGACCATGGCCAGTCAAGAACAGCACACCACCCGGCTGTTCCCCATCGTCAACCAGCTCAATTTGGGTCTGTCCCAGGTGAGAACTGAGGAGGACCGCCTGATTTTAGCGGGACTGAATCTGCGGGCGGGGCAACAGGCCAAGGCTGCCGCCGCCTACGATACGGCGCTGAACTATTTGCGTCTGGGGCTAGATCTAGTTGGGGAAGAAGGTTGGCAGGAGCAGCCCAACTTGATGGCGGATCTCTATCAGGAAACGGCGGAGGTGGCCTGTCTCTGTGGGGAATACGACTTTATGACCCGCCTCACCGCGACAGCCCTGGCCCAGGTCCACACCCTCGAACGTCGTACCCAACTCCATGTCATTCAGCTTCAGGCGACGATCTTGCAAAATCAGCCCCGCTTGGCGGTGGAACAGGCTCTGGGACTGCTGCGCCCCTTGGGGGTGAAATTTCCTCGGCGGCTGCGGCTGCTCTATACCATTCTGGGGCTCATGCGGACCCGACTGCGGCTGTCCCGATGGTCAGAGGACGATCTGCGATCGCAGCCTGTGATCACCGATCCCCACCAACAGGCGGTGATGGCGCTACTGGGAAAAATTGGCACCCCCGCCTACGTTGCCACCCCCGATCTGTCACCCCTAATCACCTTCAAAATTCTGAAATTATCCCTGCGCTATGGCTACACCGTACCGACGGCGATAGGCTTTGCCTCCTATGGCCTAGTGATGGCGGGAATCATGGGGGATATCGAAGCGGGCTACCGCTACGGCCAAATTGGGTTGGCGGTGGCCGATCGGTTTCAATCACCGATGATTCGCTGTCGATCGCAATTTTTGTTTAACTACCTCATCTGCCACTGGAAGCAGCCCCTACGGGACATTGTTCCCCGCATGGAATCCGTTTACCAACTGGGATTGGAAGCGGGGGATCTAGAATATGCCGCCTTTGCCCTCTATGCCTCGATGCACCTGCGGCTGTTCGCTGGGGAAGAGTTGCCTACCCTCACCGCCCGCTTGACGGATATTGCCATCACGATTGAGCGATTACAACAGCAAACCGCCCGCAAATGGGTCCGGATCATGCAAGCCTTCCTCCAATGCCTCATGGCCCTACCCACCGAGGGACAAAGCCCAGTTGCGGCCCTGGCGGTACCTGAAACCGAGGAGGGCGATCGCACCGGGATTTTTCTCGCCCATTCCTATCGGTTGATACTGCACTATTTATTCGGCCAGCCCGACCAGGCACTGGTGGAGGCAGAGGGAGCCAAACCTGTGCTGGATGCTGCCACCAGCGCGCCCGCTATTCCGGTGCATACCCTATTCGTGAGTCTGAGCCAGTTGGCATGGCTTCCCCAGGCCAAGGTGGCGCAGCAGCGCAGAGTTAAGCGTGATATCCGCAAAGCGCGGCAGCAGTTTCAGCGCTGGGCCACCCATGCCCCTGCCAATTACGAAGCCGCCCGCTGGCTATTAGAGGCGGAATATCGCCGGAGTCAGGGTAAGGTTGCCGCTGCTCTGAAACACTTTCAACAGGCCATTCAGGCGGCCCAAACCCACCGCCGCCTGAGTGAGGAGGCTATCGCCCATGAGCGCATCGGCGAACTGTATTTACAGTTAGATCAAACCGTGGCCGCAGCGGCCCACCTCAGCCGTGCCCACTTTTGCTATCAGCTTTGGGGAGCCGTGGCCAAAGCCACCCTGCTGCGACGGCAGTATCCCCACTTGATTACGGTGGGGGAAGAAATCGGAGCGACGACGGTGCGATCGCGCATCACCACCCACCAAACCGCCACCAGTACCAGCAGCGGTCGCCTCCTAGAAGCCCTAGATTTCAGCAGTGTGATGAAGGCATCGGTGGCCATTTCCAGCGAAATTGTGCTGGATCAGTTGCTGACCCGTCTGATGGAGATTTTGATCGAGAGTGCCGGAGCCCAGTCGGGGGTGTTGTTGCTGAACCATGACGGCCAACTGCGGGCAGATGTCTATGGCACCACCGAGACAGGAACAACCCAGGTAGTTCAGCGAGATGCTGACAGGGATGGGCATGAGGGTGAGGGTGGAGATGCGGCGACCCTGGATTGGCCTGTGGCCATCGTCAACTATGTCATGCGAACCCAGGAAAGTCTGGTTCTAGACAATGCCACTCAGGACGAGCGGTTTTTGCAGGATGCCTATATTCAGGCGCGCCAGCCCCAGTCGGTGCTCTGTACGCCGTTGAAAAACCAGGGACGACTGAGCGGCCTCGTCTACCTAGAGAACAATTTAGCCCCCAACGCCTTTACCCCCGATCGTCTGGAGGTGCTGAATCTCTTGTCATCCCAGGCCGCGATCGCACTGGACAACGCCCGGTTATACACCAATCTGGCGGATCTCAACGCCGCCTATGCCCGCTTTGTGCCGCGCCAGTTCCTCCAACACCTGAACAAGCGCAGCATCACCGAAGTCAACCTAGGGGATCAAGTCCAGCTCGAAATGTCGGTGATGTTCTCCGATATTCGCGCTTTCACCACCTTGTCAGAAACCCTCACTCCCGAAGAAAACTTTCGCTTTATCAACGATTACCTGGCCCGAATGGAACCCGTGATCGTCGAGCATGGCGGCTTTATTGATAAATACATTGGCGATGCCATCATGGCCCTGTTTAGTGGCTCCGCCGCCGATGCCGTCCAGGGAGGCATTGCCATGCAACGCACCCTCACCGCCTATAATCTTCAGCGCCAAGAACTGGGTCATGCTCCCCTTAGGATTGGCATTGGCATCAATACGGGCTCCTTGATGTTAGGCACCGTGGGCGGCCCCAACCGGATGGACAGTACGGTGATTAGTGACGCGGTAAATCTGGCGGCACGCCTGGAAACCCTGACCAAAACCTATGGCGTGTCGTTGTTGATTAGCTACCACACCTACGATCAGATCCGCTATCCCCAGAAATACTGCATCCGCAAAATTGGCCTCGTTACCGTCCAGGGCAAAACCCAAGCGGTCACGGTGTATGAGGTCTTCGACGGCGATCCGGAACCGCTCCGCCAAGGCAAGCTTCAGACCTTGGCAGATTTCCACCGGGGGGTAGATCACTACGACCTGGGGCAACTTGAGGCTGCCGCTACCGACTTCAAACAATGTGCCGCCATCCTGCCCGAGGATCCGGTGGTGCAGTATTACCTCCTGCAATGTCATCAGGCCCAGGGTCACCTTCACAACTTGGAAGGTTACGGAGAACCGAGCCCGTTGACCGCTGGCTGAGCGGAGTCGTAAGTCTTTAAGGAATTATCCAGAATTGTGGGATCTTAGGCGCGATCGCACAGTTGTAGATGCTCCCCAGAGCCCATCGGACGTACCCTGAGGACACCTGCTCTTTTGATCACGAGTTGATATGCCCAAAACGGAGAAAGCTAAAGCCCAAGACAACGACTCGCTAGAACAAAAGCTCTGGAAAGCGGCGGATAAGCTGCGGAAGAACATTGATGCCGCTGAGTACAAGCACATCGTTCTGGGGTTGATTTTCCTCAAGTACATCTCCGATGCCTTTGGGCAGTTGTACGAAAAGCTGATGACCGGGGCAGGGGACTACGAAGGGGCCGACCCGGAAGATCCCGATGAGTACAAAGCTGAGAACGTCTTCTTTGTGCCCGAGGTGGCCCGGTGGTCTACGCTTCAGGCCCAGGCCAAACAGCCCACCATTGGGCAGAAGGTTGATGAGGCGATGGAGGCGATCGAGCAGGCCAACCCTAAGGCGCTGAAGGGGATTTTGCCGAAGGTCTACGGTCAGCAGAAGCTCGACCCCACTTCTCTGGGGGGACTGATCGACATGATCGGCAGTGTCAATCTGGCCAAGACCGCCGCAGTGCCTAACGAGCAACTAGAGCTGGAGACAACGCCCATCGAGCCCAGGGCAGACCCCCGTCAGGCCGACCTATTGGGGCAGGTGTATGAATACTTCCTAGGAGAGTTTGCCCTAGCAGAAGGGAAGAAAGGGGGCCAGTTCTACACGCCAGAAGCAGTCGTGCGGGTGCTGGTGGAAATGCTAGAGCCCTATAAAGGGCGGGTGTTTGACCCCTGCTGTGGGTCGGGGGGCATGTTCGTCCAGAGTGAGAAGTTTGTCAGCTACCACCAGGGGCGGATCGATGACATCTCTATCTATGGCCAGGAGAGCAACGAGACGACCTATAAGCTGTGCCGGATGAACCTGGCGATTCGGGGCATTGATGGCTCAAATATCAAGTGGAACCCGGAGGGGTCGTTCCTCAACGATGCCCACAAGGACTTGAAAGCGGACTTTGTGATCGCCAATCCGCCCTTTAATGACAGCGACTGGGGCGGTGATTTGTTGCGGCAGGATGGGCGCTGGCAGTATGGAACGCCGCCCGTGGGTAATGCCAACTTTGCCTGGGTGCAGCACTTCCTTTTCCACCTAGCCCCAACCGGGGCGGCGGGGTTTGTGTTGTCCAATGGATCGCTGTCGTCGAACTCTAGCGGCGAGGGGGAGATTCGCAAGGCCCTAGTGGAGGCGGACTTGGTGGACTGCATCGTGATGCTGCCGACCCAGTTGTTCTACAACACCGGGATTCCCGCCTGTCTGTGGTTTCTCAGTCGGTATAAGAACGGCAACAAGAACCGCGATCGCAAGGGCGAGGTGCTATTCATTGATGCCTCTGAGCTGGGCTACATGGTGAATCGCCGCAACCGGGCTTTTTCGGAGGAAGACATTCAGCAGATTGCAGGCACGTACCACGCCTGGAAGCGGAAGCCCTCCCCCGCCCCTAACCCCGCCCAGGGTCCCTCCCCTAACCCCTCCCAAGGGGAGGGGGATCGGAGTCCGGAAGCCTCTCGCCCTCTGGGAGAGAGGTTTGGAGAGAGGGCCTATCAGGACATCAAGGGGTTCTGCAAGTCGGCCACCCTAGCGGAGATCCAGAAGCACAACTTCGTGCTGACCCCAGGGCGCTATGTGGGCATCCCCGATGAAGAGGATGACGGGGTGCCCTTTGAGGACAAGATGGCAGCGCTGACGGCAGAGTTGGCGACGCAGATGCAGGAAGCGACAGTGCTGGACAAGGAGATTAAGATCCAGTTAGCCAAGGTGGGCTTTGATTTGGAGAGGAAAGGCCATGAGTGAGACGCAGCTAAAACAGCGCATTATTCAAAAGTTGGAGAGCATGGGGCAAGACACCCTGGCCTTTTTAGACCGCTTTATTGACAGTTTGACTATCTACCGACAATCACAACAGACAACGATGTCTGAAAGCTCTGCCAATGAAATACAACAGCAAGCGTTCATAAGAAGTCTCAGGGGTAAGTATGCTCATCTTGCTATCAGCAGTGATGAGTTTGCCCGCAGAAAGCAGGAAGAAATTGATTGGGAGGATCGCAATTGGAAAAAGTGATTCTCGATGCTTGCGCGGTGATTGCGTTTTTCAGAGATGAAGAGGGCGCAGCCGTCGCCCGAATTTCCCTGGCAGATTGCTTTGCCTTGACGCTAGCACATCGAGAAAGTGGGATTTTAGTGACTTCTGATCGCAAGGAGTTTGAACCGATCGCTCATTTCAATATTTGCCCGATTGAGTTTATTCGTTAGAACGTGGATAAGAGAACTGTGACCCTATGAATATCGAGCAGTTTGTTGCAGATAATTTGCCGAGGTTGTCGCCGGATAGTCAGCGGGAAATTCTCCATCTCGTGATGGACTGCTGTAGGCGGGAACTGCCTAGAAAAACGCAACCTGGATTAGGCATCGAAGCGCTATTGGCGGACAAACGAGCTGATATTTTAGCGATCGCGGCCCAACATGGAGCCTACAATGTTCGGGTTTTTGGTTCTGTGGCAAGGGGCGAGGCAGACCAATACAGTGATATTGATTTTTTGATTGACTATGAGGCGGGTAAAACCAGCCCCTGGTTTCCCGTTGGCCTCATTCAAGATTTAGCGAAACTGTTGGAACGAAAAGTGGATGTAGTAACAGAGGGCGGCTTGAAGGATGGAATGCGCGATCGCGTTCTCAAGGAGGCGAGGGTCTTATGAATCCAATTGAAAAGATTCGAGAAATAGAACCAATTGATCAACAGGCGATGTCAGAATTTCGATCGCGGCTAGAGACCATTATCCCCATTTTGGATTTACGGGTGTTTGGCTCTAGAGCCCGTGGAGATGCTAGAGAAGACTCTGACCTTGATGTGTTCATTCAGGTCGAAACGCTCGATCGCACCCTCCGCGAACAAATTCACAACCTTGCCTGGGAAATTGGCTTTGAGTACGATCGTGTGATTTCAACTTTTGTGGTGACCGAAGATCAGCTTCGAGAAGGTGCGGTGGGAGCCAGCCCTCTACTCACAAAGGTACTAGAAGAAGGCATTACGGTATGAGCGATCGCACATCCATCAGTTTGAGCAATTTATATTATCAGTGAGGTAAAAGAGATGGAAGTCACGTTAAGTCCTCAGATCAGCAAATTGGTTGAGCAGCAAATCGCTTCAGGTCAATACGACAGTATTGATGAACTTTTTGAGGTGGCGCTGAGTTTGCTGGCAAAACGCGACCAGTACGATCAATGGGTTCGGGAAGTTGGCGAGAAAATTGATGTGGCGATCCAGCAATTAGAGCAGGTTGAAGGAATTGATGGAGAGACAGCGATATTACAGTTTCGGCAACGCTTAGCTCAAAGACAGGGTTAGACAATGGAAAGTATCACAGTCAAAGCCCATATAGGCCAGGATGGAGTGTTGTCTTTGCAGCTACCTGTCCAGAACCAGGACATCGAAGCAATGGTGATTTACCAGCCTATTCAGAAAAGAAGCCATCAAGACTCTAAACGGCGATTTCAGGCCATGCTGGAGCAGCATCAAGACCAGATATTTAGCAACAGTACAGAACTATTGCGTGAGGATCGGCTGCGTGGCTAAGTGGGTCATATACGTATTTGCTGTCGATTTGATAGGAGGGTGGAACCATGACGTTACAAGAAATTCTTCATGCGGTGGATGAGTTGTCGGTAGATGAGCAAACGTTCCTGTTGAGTGCGCTCCAGCTTAAATTGTCAGAAACCACTCAGCAAGACCAGATTGACGAAAATCGGGGTGAAGATTTCTGGCAAGGGATTCTACATTTCAGGGCAGCTATTGAGAGAGAAGGCATTGAGTTTACTGACGAGGACTTTTCTAATCTCAGAGATCGCAGTCCAGGTAGGGAAATCGAGCTGTGACGATTCAATTTTTGCTGGACTCTAACATTCTTTCTGAGCCGAGCCGTCCCGTGCCGAACGAGAACGTTTTGAGCAAGCTAACGCAACATAAGGCTGAGGTAGGGGTAGCAAGCGTAGTGGTTCATGAAATCCTTTACGGCTGTTGGCGTTTGCCGTCCTCTAAACGGCGGGACTATCTCTGGAACTATATTCAAGAGTCAGTATTGATTTTGCCTGTTTTTGACTATGACCTCAACGCTGCCCGCTGGCACGCGGAAGAACGGGCAAGACTTTCTAAAATTGGCAAAACACCTGCGTTTGTGGATGGTCAAATTGCCAGCATTGCTATTTGCAACGGGTTGAGGCTAGTGACTCGTAATAGGTCAGATTTTCAGGACTTTGAGGGCCTGACCATTGCAAACTGGTTTGAAGAGGAGAGTTGATCATGGCAAAGTTAGCGGCGCAGAGGTCGGAGGCGGAGGTGCTGGATAAGGAGATTAAGGTGCAGTTGGTGAAGGTGGAGTTTGAGGGATGACTCAGGATGAGGTGTTTGAGAAAATTGGTAAGATCATCTCAAGCTATACCGTTTTCCAGTGTGTTGAGTGTGCTGAGACGATCAAGGCTTGGCTGAAGGCAAACGGCATCAGTGGTGTTCATTTGCAAATTGTAGCGGTGGGTCGTCTGAAGGTCATTGTGAGTCGTCGCTGGCAAAATGGGCAGGAATCTATTGCTCAGGCCGGAATTCATCAAGGAGTTGAAACCTATGATCAGGTTTTCGACAATCTTTCGTTGGGCGGCTTAGAGAGAACTGACTGGATTGCTGATTTTGATTGTGCCAGCGGGGAATTTGAGGTTGTCGAACTGGAAGTCTTCTAAAGTTTCAGTCCCTATAACGGAGCTTAAAAATGGCTAATTTGTATAATTTACTTCAAAAAATCCATCAAAAACCGGGGGTTTATATTGGCTCGCCATCAGTCAGCAGCCTCTATCTGTTTTTGTGTGGCTATGGGTTCTCGCGGCAGGAGCAAGGGCTGGAACTGACGGCAGAGGAACAAGAGTTTGAGCAGTTTCAAACTTGGGTGCAGCAACGGTTTAAGATCACGACTTCGGTGTCTTGGGCGAAAATCATTTTGCTACATTCGGCAGATGAACGAGCGGGGTTTGAGCTGTTTTTCAAGTTGCTAGCCGAATTTGTCAACGAGCAACGCCCCCAGCAGGAGATTAAGGTGCAGTTAGCGAAGGTAGGCTTTGACCTAGAGGGGGTGACCTGATAGAGAAGCAACAGGTTCTCGATAAACTGAGCGCTCACAAGGATCGCCTTGATGAATTCGCAGTCAAAGCCCTGTTCCTGTTTGGCTCTGTCGCACGGGATGAGGCTACCTCGGACAGTGATGTGGATTTTTGGGTGGAGTTCACCCGCCCGGTGGGATTATTCACCTTACTGGGGCTAAAGGCTTATAGCGGATTTCATAATTATGCGGCACAATAGCAGCAATGGGTGAACCAGCTTTTAATGTCCGCTTCAGAGATGTCCTCAAAGGCTATTTCAAGGGCTTCTGATAGCGCTTGATAAGTCCGTGCCCCCAGTGCCCTGAGAATTGACTTTAGCTTTGACCAAAAGTTCTCAATCGGCGAGAAGTCCGGCGAATAGGGCGGCAGATATACCAGACGTGCCCCTGCGGCCTCAATCAACTCCCGAATCATGTCGTCCTTATGAATGGAACAGTTGTCCATCACGACACAGGCCCCTGGCCAAAGGTTGGGCACCAGGCGAGTGGCCACAAATGCCTCAAAACTCAAGCCGTCAAAGGCTCCTAAAATCACCGCCGAAGCCACTACCCCAGCCAAGCTTAACCCTGCCACCAGGGACACATTCTTCCCCCGCTTGGGCTGTTCTCCATAGGCTCGTCGGCCTTGCAGCGCCCAGGCAAACAACCGAATCAACCCCAGATTAATCCCCGACTCATCGATAAACACCAAGTCTTCAACTCGGATGTCTCGAATCTCATCCCAGTACTCCCCTCGCAACCGCTGTACCCGATCACTCACCTTGTCACTGGGGTGAAGGGCTTTTTTTTTACGGGTGAACTGAAGCCGCTTCATCACCCGACACATCGTGGATCGACTCACCGTCACCCCATACTGTTGAGCCACTTCGGCGCGAAGCTCATCTAAGGTCAGATCAGGGTTCGCTTCAACGAAGGCTTGAACCCCCTGCATCTGCGCCTCATCCAGTTCCCTCGGTCGCCCAGGACTGGTCTTGGGGGCAAGCTCACCCGTTTCCCGATACTGCTTCAGCAGTTTCACGATAAAACTTAGAGTCACTCGAAATCGCTGGGCTAACTGGCGCTGCGAAATGCGCTCGTTCTCATAGGTCTCAATAATCTTCTGTCGCAAATCGGTGCTGTAGGCCTTCATCGGCTCCTCGCGCTTTTTCTACCCGCTATTCGTACCACATCTTTGTGAAATCCGCTATATTTAGAGGACCTGCTGGGCTGTTCGGTGGATGTGGGCACGCCGAGTTCGCTGCGCCCCCACCTGCGGGAAACGGTGCTAGAGGAGGCAATTCGTGCCGTCTAGAGAGTTTGAACTGCGGGTGCGGGATATGTTGACCGAGATTGCTGTGGTGGAGGAAACAGTCGCTGGCTTGGGCGTTGAGTTATTTGTTCAAAATCGGCAGGCAGTGCGGGCAGTGCTGTACAGCCTGGCGGTGATTGGTGAAGCGGTAGCGAGTGCCATTGATGAGTTAGATGCGGCAGATCCAGCGACCCCGTGGCACCAGATTCGCGGGATGCGGAATGCGGTGATTCATGAGTATTTTCGGGTGGATGTAGAGACGGTATGGCAAACGACCCAGTTAGATTTGCCGATGCTCAAGACAGCGTTGCAGCAGATTTTGGATGCTTTGGAGGCCCAGGGGGCATGATGGCGGAGTGGGCAGCGCAGAGGTCGGAAGCCTTGGAGCTAGATCAGGAGATTAAGATTCAATTAGCCAAGGTGGGTTTTGACCTGGAGGGAGTGAGCTGATGACGTTGTTATAAACCTTGCAAAACAAGCGGGAACAGTTTTTGGAAGTTGTCGCCAAACATGGGAGGTCGGAGGCAGAGGCGCTGGACAAGGAGATTCAGGTGCAGTTGGCAAAGGTGAGGTTTGAGGTATGAGTCCGCAATTACGAACAATTCTGAGCGACATTGAGCAGTTGAGTGCTGAGGAGCAGTTAGAGGTCATCAGCTACACCACGGAGCAGCTTAAACGCCGCGCTGCGACCCAGTCGGTGTGGCAGGCTTACCAGGCTTCTAAGCAGGAACGACGGGAGGTGTATCGCCGCCTTGCTGATGTCTAACTTTCTGACTCGTGAGGAGGTGCTGATTGTGGATGGCAACAAGCGCACGGCTTTTGCGGTGATGGATACGTTTTTGCGGGTGAATGGCTATCGGCTAATGCTGGCGGATGATGCGGCTTTTGACTTGGTGATTCGGGTTGTGCAGGGGCAGATCGATAAAGCTGGAGTAGCAGAGGAACTGGCGGATGCGGTGGTATAGGGATAGAGGGAATATGGCAGCGCAGATGAAAGAGGCAGAGGCGCTGGATAAAGAGATTAAGGTGCAGTTGACGATCGCACTTTTTGATTGGGAGGGTCGGAGTTGATGGCAACGTTGGAAACGTTACAAGAACAGCGATCGCAAATCTTGGCCATTGCTGCTAAGCATGGAGCTGACAACGTGCGCGTGTTTGGCTCGGTGGTGCGGGGGGAAGATACCCCAGAAAGCGATATTGATTTTTTGATTGACTATGACCTTGAAAAAATCACGCCTTGGTTTCCAGTGGGGCTCATTCACGACTTGCAGAATTTTTTGAAGCGAGATGTGGATGTGGTGTCTGCCAAGTCGCTGCACGACTACATCAAGGCGCGGGTGTTGGCGGAGGCAAAGCTCCTATGAAAGATAGCCGTTTGTACCTCGAAAGCTACTTGCCAGCACTGGCGGCGGCGGTGCGGAAGCTGATGGAGTCTGAAGAATGAAGCCGCAGATGAAGGAGGCAGAGGTGCTGGGTAAAGAGATTAAGATGCAGTTGATGAAGGTGGGGGTTGAGCTGTGAAAACAATTAAAATCAACGATGGTTTACAGAAAATAATTGATTATCGAGGAAAAACACCACCTAAATCAGCAGATGGAATCACGTTAATTAGTGCTGCCAATATTAAATCAGGAACTTTAGATTTTAGTCGCAGAGAGTTTATTAGTAAAGAAGACTATGCGAACTGGACAACAAGAGGTTTCACAAAGCCTGGTGATGTTCTTTTCACGACGGAAGCTCCTACCGCAGAAGTTGCCTTTTATCCTGAAGAAGGAATTTATCAAATATCGAGGCGAGTGATTGCGCTACGGACAGATGAAAAAGTGCTGCACAATCTCTACTTGTTTTATTTGCTTCAATCACCGCCTGTTAAACAGCGGATGCTCTCTGCTAATAGAGGAAGTACCGTGCCCAGATTGTTGAAGACAGATATTACTCAATTTACAATAAAAGTTCCTAATTATTCACAACAGAAAGAAACTGCTAAAACTTTAGCCTGTCTCGATCGCAAGATCGAAAACCTCCGCAAACAGAACGAAACACTGGAGCAAATCGCGCAAACCCTCTTCAAACATTGGTTTGTCGATTTCGAGTTTCCCTACGACCCATCGGCAAGCTCAGGGCAGCGCTTTGCTCAGGGCAGGCCCTACAAGTCGTCTGGCGGGGAGATGGTGCCGTCAGAACTAGGCGCAATCCCCGCAGGCTGGCGAGTTGGGAAGCTAAGAGAATTAATTGAGGTTAATCCAAGAGAAGCAATCAAAAAGGGAAATGATGTGAAATACGTAGACATGAAATCACTGTCTACATCTAGTATGGAAATTACTGGCTACATCATCCGAAAATTTAATTCTGGCAGTAAGTTCCGAAATGGCGATACTCTTTTAGCAAGAATTACTCCTTGCCTTGAGAATGGAAAAACAGCCTTTGTCAATCTTCTTGATAGTGATGAAGTCGCTTATGGCTCGACTGAGTTTATCGTGATGAGAGCTAAGTCTTCCTGTTGTCCAGAATATGTTTATTGCCTTAGTCGAAGTGAAAATTTTCGCGATTATGCGATCAAAAACATGACTGGTTCATCAGGTCGTCAACGTGTGCCTAATGATCAAGTGGAAGATTACGAGCTTGCCATCTCAGAACTGACAACGTTTCAGTTATTTCACAATGTTTGCCAGCCATTATTCTTAAAAATTGAATCGAATCAGCGCCAAATCCAAACCCTGACCCAAACCCGTGACGCGCTTCTGCCTAAACTGATGAGCGGCCAGCTCCGCATTCAGGAGGGGTGAGATGAGTGACCTTACCTCGAAAATGGCAGACACTGTCTGCCAAATCTCAACTCCAATCACTTATTTTTTGCAAAATGCCAGACATCGTCTGGCATTTTAAGGTTTGAACAGGTCGCACCACGCCATGATTGAGCTATACACCCACGTCTCACTCACCAGGGACTTCCCCGCATACAATCTCAAACGGGGCGACATCGCCACCTTGGTTGACACCGTTCCCCATCCCGAAGGCGGCGAAGAAGGTTACATCCTCGAAGTCTTTAATGCTTTGGGCGAGTCTATTGATGTTGTCACTGTGCCCCAGTCTGCCGTTGCCCCCTTCCACTCCGATGATTCCCACCGTGTGTCCCCTGGTTCAGATCTAAGCCGCCAGCAACGGCACCTCATATAGCTCAAACTTGGCATCCCCAGAAATCACCGTTAGCCCATCTGCTAATGCCTGGGTAATCAACATGCGATCAAAGGGATCCTTGTGCAACATCGGTAACGCCCCCACCTGTAGCCCATGCTCCGCCGAAACCTTTAACACCTCAAACTCATTCACGGCCAGCATGTCTAACAGATTATCGGGCATAGATAACTTGCCCAAAGATTGCTTAATCGACATCTCCCAGACCGTCGCTGCACTGACAAAAATCAAATGCGTCGGGTCGCTGATGACTTGCCGCGCTTGAGGCGATAGCTTTGGGTCATCCCCCAACCACCACAGCAACACATGGGTATCCAGCAGATATCTCATTCTGCTAACCCATCTGTTGGCCCATAAAACAGGGCATTGACCTCCGCCAATTCTGCATTAAAGTCTTCTGCCATCACAACACGTCCTTTCCAAGCCCCCGGCGTTCGAGGTTTTGATGCCCCCTCATAGGGAATCAGTCGCACTAGGGGCTTTCCAGCCCGACTAATAATTACATCTTCCCCCGCCAAAACCGACTCAATCAGCTTCGATAGGTGGGTTTTGGCCTCATGGATATTGGCATTGTGCATTTCAAAAAGCCTTAGCTAGACTTAGCCTAATTGTAGGTTGGTTCCCATCATCGCCTCCAGCAGCCCCAGATGAAATTCATCACCGAAGACCAGATCGAAACCTATAACCTCGAACTGCTCGATGCCCTGGGCTATGGCTACACCCACGGTGCCGCCTTGGCACCAGCAGATGCCCTCACCCCAAACCCCTCTCCCAGCGGGCGAGGAGCTGGGGAGGACTTCCGTGCCAGCGATCGCGGCGGCACCTATCTCAGCCTCGAAAAACGCCAAAACTTCAGCGAAGTCCTGCTCAAAGACCGCCTCACCGCCGCCATCAGCTGCATCAACCCCCACATCCCCGCTACCGTTCGCGCCCAGGCCCAGCGAGAACTACAAAACATCGCCAGCCCTGACCTGATCAGCAACAACGAAACCTTTCACCGCTACCTGACCGAAGGCATCACCGTTGAATACCAGCGGGACGGCGAAACCAAAGGGGAACAGCTCTGGCTGGTTGACTGGGACAACCCCGACAACAATGAATTTCTGGCGGTGAATCAGTTCACCATCATCGAAGACAACCACCGCCGCCGCCCCGACGTAATTCTGTTCATCAACGGGTTGCCCCTGGTGGTGATCGAGCTGAAGAACGCCGCCGATGCCAAAGCCGACCTACACGCGGCCTATAACCAACTCCAAACCTACAAACGCGAGATTCCCAGCCTGTTTACCTACAACGCTCTGCTGGTAATCTCTGATGGCCTTTCCGCCCGCGCTGGCTCTCTGTCTGCCGACTACACCCGTTTCAGCCAGTGGAAGTTTCCCGCCCAGAGTCCCGCCCCTAACCCCTCCCAGGGGGAGGGGGATCGGAATCCCGCCCCTAACCCCTCCCAGGGGGAGGGGGATCGGAGTCCGGAAGTCCCTCGCCCTTTGGGAGAGGGATTTAGGGAGAGGGCACAAGTGGCAAGCTGGAGTTCGGAAGCCTCTCTCCCCGTGGGAGAGAGGTTTGGAGAGAGGGCCGAGCTGGAAATCCTGGTGCAGGGAATGCTCAACAAAGCCACCCTGCTCGACCTAATCCGCCATTTTACCGTGTTCGAGCAGGTCAAAACCGTAGACCCCGCCACCGAAATTGTCACCCTCAAGACCACCAAAAAGCTGGCCGCTTATCACCAGTATTACGCGGTGAATAAGGCGGTTGAAAGTGTGTTGCGGGCTTGCGGAATGCCCTCCCCTAACCCCTCCCAGGGGGCTGCCGTGTATACACATCTCTCTGAGCAGTCACATTCTGGCGAATCCCCCGCTATCGCCGCCCCCTTTTCAAGGGGGGCTACCCCAATCCTGGATGGGACTGCCCCCCTTGAAAAGGGGGGTTGGGGGGATCAAACCCTAAACAAGACTCAACCGAAAACTTATGTATACACAGTAGCCCAGGGGGAGGGGGATCGGAATCCGGAAGCCTCTCTCCCCGTGGGAGAGAGGTTTGGAGAGAGGGCCAACCATCGGGGCGGCGTAGTCTGGCACACCCAGGGCAGCGGTAAATCCCTCTCCATGGTGTTCCTCAGCGGCAAACTGGTGCTGGCCCTGAATAACCCCACCCTGATTGTCCTCACCGATCGCAACGACCTCGACGACCAGCTCTTTGATACCTTTGCCGGGTGCCGCCAACTACTGCGCCAAGAACCCCAGCAGGCCAACGATCGCGCCGCCGTGCGATCGCTGTTGAACGTGGCCTCTGGCGGCATCGTCTTCACCACCGTCCAAAAATTCGCCCCTGCCGATGGCGAAACCCTGTATCCGCAGATTAGCGATCGCACCAACATTGTCGTCCTAGCCGACGAGGCCCACCGCAGTCAGTACGGCTTCAAGGCCAAACAAGTCATCCTCAAAGACAAAGACGGCAACGAAATCGGCATCGAAACCCGCTACGGCTTCGCCAAATACATCCGCGACGCCATCCCCAACGCCACCTTTGTCGGCTTCACTGGCACCCCCGTTGAGCAAACCGACAAAAACACCCCCGACATTTTCGGCGACTACATCGACATCTACGACATCGCCCAGGCCGTGAAAGATGGGGCCACCGTGCCCATCTACTACGAAAGCCGTCTGGTGCAAGTAGACCTAGACGAGCAAGGCCGCCAACTGCTGAATGAATTGGATGACGACCTCAGTTTTGAAGACCTCAGCACCACCCAGCAAGCCAAAGCCAAACAGACCAAAATCGAAGCGATCGTGGGCTCTACCCAGCGCCTCCAGACCATCGCCAGCGACATCGTCACCCACTTCGAGCAGCGCCAGACCGTCAACCGGGGCAAAGGCATGATTGTCACCCTCAGTCGGCGGGTAGCGGCCAACCTCTACGCCGAAATCATCCAACGCCGTCCCCACTGGCACAGCGATGATCTAAACACCGGCAAAATCAAGGTCGTGATGACCGCCAGCGCCGCTGACGAAGGCAATCTGGTGCGGCACCACACCACCAAAAAGCAACGCCAGATTCTGGCCCAGCGGCTGAAAGACCCCGACAACGAACTGGAGCTGGTGATCGTCTGCGATATGTGGCTCACCGGGTTCGATGCCCCCTGCCTCCACACCATGTACATCGACAAGCCCATGAAGGGCCACAACCTGATGCAGGCGATCGCCCGCATCAACCGGGTCTACTTCGAGAAGATGGGCGGCCTAATTGTGGACTATCTCGGTGTGGCCCAAGAACTCAAAGAAGCCCTCAACTTCTACTCCAACAGCGGTGGCAAAGGCGATCTCACCCTCGATCAAGATGTGGCCCTGGGGCTGCTGGCCACCAAGCTAGAGGTGGTCGAGGGCATCATGGCAGGCTTTGACTACACCCCCTATTTCACCGCCAGTACTGGTGAAAAACTCAACCTGCTCAAAGCCGCCACCAACCACATCGCTGACCCCCAGCGCAAAGACCGCTTCCTCGATGCCGTAGCCGCGCTGGCCAAGATTTATGCCCTGACCGCTCACCATCCCGACGCGATCGCCCAGGGGGAGAAAATCTCCTTCTTCCAGGCGATCCAGTCCAGCTTGCGGAAACTTGAGCCTAGCGATGGCAACCTCAGCAATACCGAGATCGAAACCGCCATTCGCCAGGTGGTAGATCAGGCGCTGGTGTCCGATACCGTCGTCAACATCTTCGACGAGGCGGGTATCAAAAACCCCAATGTCTCCGTCATCTCCGACGAATTCCTCGAAGAAGTCGAGGGTATGGAGCATAAGAACCTGGCGGTGGAACTGCTCAAAAAACTGCTCCGCGACGAAATCAAGGCCCAACGCCGCACCAACATTGTCCAGAGCCGCAAATTGGCGGAGATGCTGGAAAATGTCCTCAATCGCTACAAAAACCAGGTCATCAGCGTCACCGACATTCTGCAAGAGCTGATCGAGCTGGGTAAGGATGTCCAGGCGGCGAAACAGCGCGGCGAAGAACTGGGCCTTGAACCCTACGAACTCGCTTTCTATGATGCCCTGGCCCAGAATGAGAGTGCCCGCGATGTGATGGGCCAAGACCAACTGCGGGAACTCGCGATCGCGCTGGTTGTCCGCATTCGCAAAAACGCCACCATCGACTGGAACCTGAAGGAAAGTGTTCGGGCTCGAATGAAGGTGATGGTGAAGCGTCTATTGCGGCAGTACGGCTATCCCCCAGATATGCAGGCTCTAGCGGTTGATCTGGTACTGGATCAGGCGAAGGTGTTTACCGAGTTTGAGGTGGAGCAAGCTGGGGGGTGATCGGGGATGCGATTCACCTCTGAGCAAGACTACATTTTGATTTTGGCGGTCATGCATTGCAGTCGTGAGCCTGGTTACTGGAAAAGCCGTAAGTAACAAGAGATGTGTATGAGCGGTAGCCTCAATGGGGGAGGTAAAATCCCCTCTATCAAAACGATGCTGTGTATATCTGGGGGGACAGGATGAACTTCAAACTTGTGGAATCCCTTGTTCAAGCCATTGAGTCCTTACCTCCAGAGGACTACGCCCTGTTTCAAGAACAGCTCACCACTCGTAGCATTCCGAAAACCAAGGGAGTCTGTGGTGGACATGCCCGCATCCGCAATACCCGTATTCCGGTTTGGACCCTTATTTCTCTACAAAATCAGGGTGCTGATGATGCCGAACTTCTCCACAATTTCCCCGGCTTGACGCCCTTCGATTTGACTATGGCACGGGCCTACTATGCCCGCCATGGCGACGAGATCAACCGTGAAATCAATGCCGACAAGGATATGGCGCATGGGTAGGTTTTATGCCGCCGATTGCCCCTTCATGAAGGAATTATCGAGAATTGGGGGATCTTAGGCGCGATCGCATATTGTTTTGGGAAATTGGTTCGCTATCAGGACGTGCCTCCCCATGGTCCCCCAAACTGCTTCTCCCCAAACTGCTTCTCCCCAAACTGGTTCCCGCTTCCCCGAAGCGGCGATGGTGTCTACGCGACAGGAATTCGACGAGGTGGTCCTCACGGTCTTGGAGGGCACCCTGCCGCCAGACCTGAAGGGTCACTGGATTGCCATGGGACCCGTGGGCAGTGTGGCCATGACGCCACTCCCCGGTGAACCCAACTATCCCGGCAGTGATGGGACTTCGCTGTTCAATGGCGACGCGATGCTGCATCGGTTCGACTGCGATCGCGCTGGGGAGATGCGCCTCACCAGCCGTTTGATCAAGACCCCCTGCTTCTACGCCGATCGCGCCAGCACCCTGGGAACCCGCTTCAGCGACTTCAAATTCTTCAGCAGTGGCCTGGGGCGCTTTTCCTTCATTTTGGGGTTTCGCAACGAGGTCAACACCGCCTGCATTCCCGTCAAATTTGCTGGAGACGATCACTGGCGACTGCTGGTGACCTGGGATGCCGGACGCCCCTACGAAATTGACCCCGTCAGCCTCAAGGTGATTACCCCCGTAGGCCGCAATGACGAATGGCGGGAGCAGTTTTTGCCCTTGAAGGTGGGGCCGTTCAAACTGGTCACCACCGCCACCCACCACGCCTACGACGACCACACCCAGGAACTGTTTACCATCAACTTTGGCAAGTCGCTGCTGACCATGATTGCGCCCGTGCTGGTGAGCGGCGCGGGATTTCTGACTCGTCTAGGCCCCATATCCCGCTTGATCCGGTGGCTGTTTCGGTGGGTGGTGATGAAGGTGCTGCAATTTCTGAACTTGCTGCTGCATATTGTGGGGCGCAGTTCTGACTTTGTGTATCTCATCCAATGGGATGGCCAGGGCGATCTCAACCGCTGGCAGGTGATGCTGCCCCGCACCTGGGGACTGCCCATCCAACGTCCGGTGCAAATCGAGCAGAGTATGCACCAGGTCGGCATCACGCGCAATTACGTGGTGTTGATGGACACCAGCTTCAAACTCGGGCCAGAGCAGTTGATCCCCAATCCCCTACCGGGCAATACCGACACCGAGCGGGTGCTGCGGGAGTTGCTGAACTTTCCCCAGTCTCCAAATACCAGGGTCTACATCGTGCGGCGAGCGGACTTGACCCCTAAGCGCACCACCGTCTTTGCCCGTCAGATCACCATTCCCCGCGAGATGGCCCACTTTCGGGTGGACTATGACGACACCCAGGGGGTGGTGCTCCATGCCGCCCACAATAATGCCTGGGATCCCGCCGAGTGGCCCCAAGCCTACGATTTCTTTGTCCAGAGCCCCCCGCTCCCCCGCCCCGTGGAGGATAGCATCGAACGCCTGGTGGGGATGACCGTGTCCACCACGGATTTGAACTATCTGGCCCGTTACGTCATCGATGGCGAAGCAGGGAAGGTCAAGGATGCCCAGTTAGTTAGCGATCGCACTTGCACCTGGGCACCCTCCATCTACGCCGACGTGGGCAACCTGGGGGTACCCGAGCGCTACGACCATATTTACTGGATTGCCTGGGGCTGCTGGGATGAACTCTTGACCCAGTTCATCCTCAATCTCTACAAGCGCTACAAGTACCGTCAGATGCCCATTGCCGAGGTGCTAAAAGCCGCCAGCGACGGGGCTCCCCCCGCCCTGTGCCACCTCGACACCACCACCATGAAAATTGTGGATAAGTACCTGTTTCCCCCTGACCATTTCGGCAACTCGCCCCAGTTCATTCCCCGAGGTGACGGTAGCGATCAAACCGACGGCTACCTCACTTGCCTCGTGCTCACGGATCAAGAGGATGGCCAACCCACCAGCCAGATTTGGATCTTCGATGCCCAAAACCTGTCCCAGGGGCCGATCTGCAAACTGGGGGATCCCACCGGCACGATTCAGTTTGGGCTCACCATCCACACCACCTGGATTCCAGAAATCGCCCCCCGCACCGCCAAGTACCATGTCTCGGTGCAATCCGACTTCGATGACTTGATTCAGGATCAGCCGGAACTGGTCCAGCGGTTATTCAGGGATTACGTCTATCCCCATTTTTAGAAGGGTGGAGGGTGAAGGTGGAGGGTGGAGGTTAGAGGGTGAAGGGTGGAGGGTGAAGGGTGGAGGGTGAAGGTGGAGGGTGAAGGGTGAAGGGTGAAGTTGGGCGATCGTCGTCGCGAAAGCCTCTGGCTTTCGCGACAGTAGTCGGAAGTTTTCCTGAATTTCCTGGTTCCCAGGCTCTGCCTGGGAATCCTCACCGAGGCTCTGCCTCGTCGTTAGAAAATGGCAAGGATATTGACGCCGCCCAGTACTAGACTATGGGGTTATCTTCGGCGATCGCGCCTCCCCGCGCCGAAAGATCAGGATATGGGCGGCGGGGATGTAATAGAGGGCGAGGATCGTTGCGCCCCCCAATCCCCCCGCGATCGCAATTGCCAGGGGCGGCCAAAAGCCGGTTTGGTCCAAAATCAACGGCGTGAAACCAATGATGGTGGTGAAGGTGGTGGCCAGGACGTGGCGGGTCGCCTTCATCACCACCTGCTCTGTAGCGACGGGGTCACCCTGCTGGGCGGTGGGATGTTCCCGCAGCGCCGCCAGCACCACAATGGAGTCGTTGATGGCGAGGCCAATCAGCCCCAGCGTCCCCAGAATGGCGGTGAAGCCAAAGAGGGAGCCGAACACCTTCAACGCTAGGGCGGCGAGGCCGACGGAGAGGAGGGCAACGGAGCCGATCAGCGCCGCTAAGCCAAAGGAATTGAAGGACAGCACCAGGGTTGCTGTCATCAAAATGGTGAGGATGCCCACAGTGGAGAGGAGATTTGCGATCGCATTCCCCCGCGCATCGGCCTCTCCGCCATATTCAATTCGGTAGCCCGCCGGGAGTTGAAAATTCACCGCCGCCAGCCGCCGTTCAAACCCCTGGAGCACCGTTGCAGGCAGCTCCCCCGCCGTAACAAAGCCCATGATGGTGTTGATACGCTGACCGTTGTAGCGGGCAATGCTGGCAAAGTCTGGCTTCAGGGACGCCGTAGCCACCGCCGACAGGGGTACCGTGTCTCCCCTGGGAGTTACCAAATCCAAGGAAGCCACCTGGGCCAGATCCCCCCGCTGGGCGGCGGGCACCCGCACCCGCACGGGAATCGTCTCCGTGCCCTCCAGGATGGAACCGCCCACGCTGCCGTCTAGGGTGGCATCAAGCTGCTGGGCAATGGCGCGATTATCCAACCCCGCCCGCCGTGCCTGCACCTCATCCACCTGCAAGGCCAGCTTGGGCAGGGCCTCCGTCAGCGTGGCACGGGTGTGGGTCACGTCCTTCACTTGAGCCAGTTCATACCGCAGGCGATCGCCGATCTCCCGCAGTTGGGTCATGTCCGAGCCATAGAGCCGTAGCTCAATGGGCGCATCAAAGGGGGGACCTTGTTCCAGTTGTTTCACCAAAATCTGAGCCCCCGGAAACGCCTGATCCAGTTCTTGCTGGAGGGTTTGAATCGTACCCCGGAGGTCGGTGGTATCGCGAAGCTGGACAATGCCCTGGGCATAGTTAGGCGCATTTTCCCGTCCGCCCACCAAGTTATAGAAAAAGCTGGGGGCGCTTTTACCGATAAACCAGTGGACATCTGCCACTTGGGGATGTTGCCGCATCAGATCCCGCGCCGCCAGTGCCCCGGTCTGGGTTTGGGCGATCGCCCCCTGGGTTTGGAACTGGAGTTCTACCTGAAACTGATCCCGATTCGTCGGGGGAAAGAACTGCTGCTCTAGGCTGCCAAACACCGCGAAGCCCATCACCGGCAGCACCAGCGCCAGCCCAATACCCCGCCAGGGATGGTGAAACACTCCCCGCAGCGATCGCTGATACAGCCCTGCCAAAACCTGACTCGCGACCCCCTGCCGCCACCAAGTCCCTTGAATTCCCCAGGGTTCCCAGCGGTGGGTCAGTCCCGCCAGCGCCGTAATCACCGTCAGGGAGAGGCATAGGGAACTCACCAGCGCCAAAATCACCGTTAGGCCAATGGTGCCAATGAATTCCCCCACGCTGCCGGGGGAAAAGGCGATGGGTACAAAGGCCAGCACCGTCGTCAGGGTGCTGGCCAGCAGGGGAACGAACAAATGACGCACGGTTTCCCCCACCGCTGCCGCCGGAGCCATACCCGATCGCAGCCGCCCCTGCACCTCATCCACCGCCACGATGGCATTGTCAATCAGCAGCCCCAGGGCAATGATGATTCCCGTGACGGACATCTGGTGCAGGGGAATGCCCAGCACCGCCATGGAGCCAAACACCGACAGGGTGGTCAGGGGCAGCGCCGTCCCCACCAACAGCGCCGCCTTACCCCCCAGCATCACTAGGGAAACCCCAATCACCAGAAGTGAACTGGTGATCAGGTTGCCAATCACCCCATTCAGCCGCTGCTGCACGTACAGGCTCTGATCCAGCACGGTATGCACCCCCAACCCGTCCGACAGGTGCGCCCCAAATTCCTCCAGAACCCGGTGGGCTTGATCCGCCCATAGATCCACCCGATAGTCTGACTCCACCGTGGCGGACACCACCACGGCGGGGAAGCCATTGATATAGGCCAAGCTGCTGGCGGGCGCTTTAATCCCTTTGCTGACCTGGGCGACATCCCCCAGGCGGGCGGTGGTGCCCGCTTCCCCGACTTGGATGGGGATGGCGCGAATCCGCTCCAGGGAATCCAACGCACTGTTCACCTCTAGGAGAAATTCGGTGCCATCGCCCCGCACCTGCCCCGCCGAGACCTTGGCATCGCTGGCAGCAATCTGCTGGGAAAGGGATTGCGCCGTCAGCCCCAGCCGCGCTAACTCGCTGGCACTGATTTCTACCTGAATTTCTTCCTCGGGGTTGCCGAATAGCTCCACCTTGTCTGTACCGGGGCGCGATCGCAACTGCTCCTCCAACCCCTGAGCCAATCGTCCAAGGATGACGTAATTCGGGGGCTCCGGCAGTTCCCAAGTCAGCCCCACAATCAGAGCGCTGGCGCTGGCAGCCTCGTCCTGGTATTGGGGATCCGTCGCCTCCAGGGGCAAATCGGGCCTTGCATCAGCGATCTTGCCCCGCACCTTAGACCACACCGAATCCACATCCCGGATGCCTTCCTTCAGCTCCATGGAGATCACCGACACCCCATTCCCCGAGGTGGATCGTAAGAAGTCCACCTCCTCCAGCTCAAACAGCCGCCGCTCTAGGGGATCCGTCACCAGAGACTCCACCCGCTCCGGGGTCGCCCCTGGCAGGAATGTGACCACCCGACCAAAGCGCTGGGTAATCTCTGGATCCTCCATCCGGGGCAGGGTGAACAGCGCCGACAGCCCCCACACCACCACCAGCGTCAGGGTGAGGATGAGGAGTTGTCGATTGCGGTAGAAGAGGTTGGGCATGGGAGGGGAGTGTGAGGGTGGAGGGGTGTTGGCGTTGGCGAAGCCACTCCCTGGGAGTTAGCCTGCCCGAAGGGCTTTGGGGTGATGGGGTGATGGGGTGAGGGGGTATTGGGGTGACAGGAATTTTGAGTTTTGAATTTTGAGTTTTGAATTTCCCGTAGGGGCAATCCCTTGTGGTTGCCCTTGTTGCCGGGTGACCCGTGTTGGGGTATTGGGGGGTAGGGTGCATAACGCTAAAGCGAGGCTCCGCCCACGCGAAGCAATGCACCGTCCCGTCATCCAGCTTTAGGGGGTAGGGTGCATTCGCTTTAGCAATGCACCGTCTTGTTGTACCGTCCCGTCATCCAGCAAGTTGCGCCTTGCAATGGAAGAACACATCATTAACCGCCGCCAAAAGACCCTCTAAATCCTGTAGCAAATAAACCCTTCTGTTTTTCGTAAAACCATTTGAAGTCAGCTTGCCAAATTCCCAGATCTCCCCATTGGTGACAACACCAAAAACTGTTTTTATATCATCTTGATTCAGCTTTTGAGCCGCAATCATCGCCGCCAAGCACTGACTCCAGCCTTCATCAAACTTGTCCTGCTTCGCCTCTACCACCAGCAAATAGGGCAGACCCATGACGATTTTCCCTAAGGGCGATCGCGTTGCCAAAATATAGTCAGGCACTCCATTGAGGACATTGTCATACCGTAGGGTTTCATGACTCCACAGCAGAAAATAGTCGCGATAGCTTTTCCAGACTTCCTTCAAAATCGGCGCGATCAAATTCTCGCAAATGGCGTATTCAGAATTGTCCACAACGCCATCTCGAATCAATCCCAGTAGATCCTCTCGAAAATAGTCACTTACCAGGAGGGTGCGTTCATAAATAAAATCCGTTTCCTGGTAGACAATTTCATAGTCTTGAACGACAGATCGCATGGTTTTGTAAGTGCTGAAAGCCATCCTGAATTCCCCATGGCGCTTTTTTACGACTGTATCGAACATCTGCATGGCCTGCGGAGGGGGTAGGGTGCATTCGCTTTAGCAATGCACCGTCTTGTTGCTAGGGGAGCACGCGCACCGCATCACCGGGGACAATGCGGTGGGTGCCGGAGGCGATCGCCCGCTCCCCTGCCTGCACCGTGCCCCGCACCAAAACGCGATCGCGCTCTGTGTGCAACACCTCCACCTCCCGTCGCGCCACGGTAAAAGCCTCAGCAGATTCTGCGGATTCTGCCGACTCAGCCACCACATACACCCCCCACAGCCCCCGCTCCCCCGGCACCAGCGCCGTCGCCGGGAGCCAAAATCCGTCGGTGTCTTGGGATTCCGATAGCACCAACCGCACTGTCTGCCCCAGGGTCAACTCTGGAGCATTCAGGCTGAGCACCGCTGTTACTGTGCGACTAACGGCATCCACTTCTGGCAACAGAGCAGTGAGGGTAGCCGTAAACGTGCCATCGCCCACCCGCACCGTTTGGGGACTCCCCAAACTCAGGGTTTCCGCCACTGAGGTCGGGAGTCCAATCCGCACCTCCCGTGCCCCCGCCTCCACCAGGGTCAGCACTGGCTGCCCGCCGCCCACCACCGCCCCCTCATCCAGGGCACGGGTTTGAATCACCCCATCAAAGGGGGCGTAGAGGACGCTTTTAGATAAGTCCACATCCACTTGCCCCAAACTGGCCGCCAATTGCCGCACTCGCGCCCCTTGGGCATCCAGTTGCTCCGATCGCGTCCCAGCTTGGAGTTCATCGAGCTGGCTCTGAGCCTGGGCCAGACGATTTTCCAGGGCTCCAGTGTTGTAGGTCTGCTGATCCAACTCTTCCCGCGAGATTGCGCCCTGGGTATAAAGGTCAGCGCGGCGATCGCGCTGAAGCTGAGCCAAGGCTAACTGCTGTTGCAGATCCCCCACTGCCGCCGTGGCTGCGGCTAAATTTTCCCGCCGTGGCCCCGCCTGGAGTTCTCGCAATTGGGCCTGAACTTGATCCTGTTGGGCGCTGAGCTGCTGGCGCTGGGCCTCTAGGCTGCGGGTATCCAGCCGCGCTAGGGGCTGACCAGCGCTGACTCGATCCCCTTCCTGGACCAGAATGCTGACTACCGTACCCCCCGCTTCAAACCCCAGAACACTGCTGCGGCTGGCCACCAGCTCGCCACTATATTCGCGCTCCGCCACGTACTCACGACTCAACTCCAGGGTGACGGTTTCCACCGATAGGGCAGTCACTGCCGGTGGGGGGAGAGTGCGATCCGACAGCAGATAAACCCCAATCAGCGGCGAGATTGCCAGGGGCAGCAACCATCCCAGCCGTTTGGGCAACCGAGGACGGTGGGGCAGTACCAAGCCCCGCTCTGTTTCAGCGATTTCCTGCTCGGGAGCACTCACCAGCAACGGCTTGGGGTCAGCAACCATGGCACCTGTCCAAAAACTTACTGTCCAACAATTTGATAACAAAAGTGTTGGGTATTGCTCCACAGCTTATACTCAACTTATTGGGTATGTCAACTTGGAGTATGTCAACATTTAGATCGTATAAATCGTAGATAGTCCAACCGACCCTATAGCGGTTCTCACGCAGGTTAAGTACAAGCAAGGGGCTTAAGCCCCTTGTTAATCGAAGAAGTGTAATTACAAGCAAGGGGCTTAAGCCCCTTGTTAATCGAAGTGTCATCAAGTTGAGGGGTACCTCATACATTAGGGAACCGCTATATCTACGCCCAGATCCGTCTAAGCTTCACCACACTTGCAATTAACGTTCGTTCCCTATGGCTCTAGCGCATACAATTTTGACCGTTCTTTCCGCCAGTCCATGCAGCGGCTATGACATCAGCAAACGCTTTGATGAGGGAGTAGGCTGCTACTGGAAAGCCAGCCAGCAGCAAATCTATCGCGAGCTAGGCAAGATGGAGCAGCAGGGCTGGGTGGAGTTTGAGCTCATTCCCCAAGAGGGTAAACCTGACAAAAAGGTTTACTGCGTCACTGAAATCGGCCAGCAAGAACTCCACCGCTGGTATCTAGAGCCCACGGAGCCGACCCCAATTCGCGAGGATTTACTGGTTAAGGTGCTAGCGGGTGCCTTTATGCCCCCTGATCTGCTGCTGGCCGAACTGAAACGTCGTCGCCAATGTCATCTAGCCCAATTGCAGCAGTACCAGGCCAAGGCAACAGCCTATCAGGCGATACCCCACCCTCCTGTGCAGGAACAATATCGCTACCTCACCCTACGGCGTGGCATTCACTACGAGCAGGACTGGGTCAACTGGTGTGATGAAGTGCTGGCGGTGTTGCAGGCGGAGGATAAAGATGAGCGGTGCCAGGTGACAGGTGACAGGTGACAGAAATTTTGAGTATGGAAAAATTGTCCCGGTTTCTAGCGTTGCTTCCCCAGTTTGATTTGATCAGACCCTGGGAATTACGTTAAATTTAGTTAAGAGACATCCTCATAGAGAGGAACTGCCTAGGCACAAGGCTTTCCCAGCCCTAGGCCATTTCCCACCCCTGTGCGTTTTAAGAAACCGTCCCCGGCTTAGTCCGCTGCGGCCCCGCCAACAGGCTGGAGGGATGTCAGACTTAATGTTTAATGACACGTTAGAGGTCACCCGGTTATGAAACTTTCCTGGAGAGTTGTCCTCCTGTGGGCACTACCAATCTTGCTCATTGGCTTCTTCTTTTGGCAAGGAGCCTTTTCCAGCAACGCCGCCGATACGGGGCGCAACACCGCCAGCACCCGCATGACCTACGGTCGCTTCCTTGACTATCTGGATGCGGGGCGTGTCACCGCAGTAGATCTCTACGATGGAGGCCGGACTGCGATCGTAGAGGCAGCGGATCCCCAGATCGACAATCGGCTTCAGCGCTGGCGGGTAGACCTCCCCGGCAACACTCCAGAGTTGATTACCCGACTCAAGGCGGCGGATGTCAGTCTCGACTCGCACCCTATTCGTAATGATGGAGCGCTCTGGGGAATCCTAGGCAACCTGTTATTTCCCTTTCTTTTGATTGGTGGCTTGTTCTTTCTCTTTCGCCGTTCTAGCAACGTCCCCGGTGGTCCCGGTCAAGCCATGAACTTTGGCAAGTCCAAAGCCCGTTTCATGATGGAAGCTAAAACCGGGGTCATGTTTGATGACGTTGCTGGCATTGAAGAAGCTAAGGAAGAACTGCAAGAGGTCGTAACCTTCCTGAAAAAGCCAGAGCGCTTTACCGCTGTCGGTGCCCGGATCCCCAAGGGGGTGCTATTGGTGGGGCCTCCAGGAACGGGAAAAACCCTACTGGCCAAGGCCATCTCTGGGGAAGCTGGAGTACCTTTCTTCAGCATCTCAGGGTCTGAATTTGTGGAAATGTTCGTCGGGGTCGGGGCCTCCCGCGTCCGTGATCTGTTCAAGAAAGCCAAGGAAAACGCTCCCTGCATCATCTTTATCGATGAGATTGATGCTGTGGGTCGCCAGCGGGGCGCAGGCATCGGTGGTGGCAATGACGAGCGGGAACAAACCCTGAACCAGCTCCTCACCGAGATGGACGGTTTCGAGGGCAACACCGGCATCATCATTATCGCCGCTACCAACCGAGCAGATGTCTTGGATTCCGCCCTGCTGCGTCCAGGCCGCTTTGACCGGCAGATCATGGTAGATCCCCCCGACGTTAAGGGTCGCCTAGAAATTCTCAATGTCCACGCCCGCAACAAAAAGCTAGCGGACGAGATTTCCTTGGAAGCGATTGCACGGCGGACCCCTGGTTTTACCGGGGCGGACCTCGCCAACCTGTTGAACGAAGCCGCCATTCTCACCGCCCGTCGCCGCAAGGACGCTATCACCATGGCGGAGGTAGACGCCGCCGTTGATCGGGTCGTAGCTGGTATGGAAGGCACGCCCCTGGTGGACAGCAAGAGTAAGCGTCTGATTGCCTACCATGAGGTTGGCCACGCCATCATTGGTACCCTAGTCAAAGCTCACGATCCTGTTCAGAAAGTGACGCTCATTCCCCGAGGCCAAGCCCAAGGGCTGACTTGGTTCACCCCCAGCGAAGAGCAGAGCCTGATCTCCCGCGCCCAAATTCTGGCCCGTATCAAAGGGGCACTTGGCGGTCGCGCCGCCGAGGATGTCATTTTTGGTGACTCGGAGGTGACAACGGGAGCTGGTAATGACCTCCAGCAGGTGACTGCTATGGCCCGTCAGATGGTGACGCGCTTCGGCATGTCCGATCTCGGACCCCTGTCCCTAGAGGACTCTCAGGGCGAAGTTTTCCTGGGGCGCGACTGGCTCAACCGCTCGGAATATTCCGAGCAAATTGCCTCCCGCATTGATGGCCAAGTGCGCTTGATTGTGGACCGCTGTTACAGCGAGGCCCGCCAAATTATGATCGACAACCGGGTAGTAATTGATCGCCTAGTAGATCTGCTGATCGAAAAGGAAACCATCGACGGCGACGAGTTTCGCCAGATTGTTTCTGAATACACAACAGTGCCGGAAAAAGAAGAGCTGGTATCCCAAATCTAGCGCCCTAATCGCGCTTCCCAGCGAAGCGCTAACGGCCTTTAAAAACCGGGATAGTTGTCGGGCTCGCCTCTAGGGGCGAGCCTTTTTTGTGGTCCTAGAACAAGGGGCTTAAGCCCCTTGCCTGTACACTTCGGCGAACAAGGGGCTTAAGCCCCTTGCCTGTACTTAACCCGAGTGAGAACCGCTATAGTCTATCCAGATTTGGTATTACACCGTAGGTAGGGAAGGAATCTCTACCCCACTGAGAATGCCGTCGATTTGGGCCATGTACAGCATCAGATCCATCACCCGACAGGAATAGGCCCATTCGTTGTCGTACCAGGCGACCACCTTAAAGAAACGATCGTTCAGTTCCATACCTGCCCCAGCGTCAAAGGTACTGGAACTAGGGTCGGTGGTGAAGTCAGTAGAAACGACAGCCTCGTCGGTGTAGCCCAGAATGCCTGCCATTGGGCCTTGAGCAGCGGTTTTCATCGCTTCACAGATGGCGGCGTAGCTGGTGGGGCGCTCGGTGCGGAAGGTGAGATCTACTACGGAGACATCCGGTGTTGGCACCCGGAGGGCCATGCCCGTGAGACGACCCTTAAGTTCTGGTAACACTAGGGTTACCGCCTTGGCGGCTCCGGTGGAAGCCGGGATAATATTTTGTCCCGCCCCCCGGCCCCCGCGCATGTCCTTTTTGCTGGGGCCATCCACGGTGGGTTGGGTGGCGGTACTGGCGTGGACAGTGGTCATCAGCCCCTCCAATAGCCCAAAGTTGTCGTGGATTACCTTGGCAATAGGGGCAAGGCAGTTGGTGGTACAACTGGCATTGGAAACGATGACATCTTTGTCTGGTGCAAAGGTTTCATGGTTAACCCCCACTAACAACGTGGCCACCCGATCGGGATCCTTGGTGGGGGCAGAAATCACCACCCGTTTGGCCCCGGCGTCTATATGCTGCTTGGCTCCGTCATGGCCGGTAAACAGCCCAGTGGCCTCCACCACGTAGTCAGCTCCCAAGTCTCCCCAGGGCAGTTCAGCCGGGTTGCGTACCGCCATACAGGGAATGAATTTACCGTCTACCACAATGCCCTCATCGGTGGCTTCTACGGTACCCCGATAGCGGCCATGGGTGGAGTCGTACTTGAGCAGGTAGGCTAGGTTGGTGGGGGGTACGAGGTCATTGATACCGACAAATTCGATGTTGGGGTTTGCGATCGCGGCCCGAAATACCAGGCGACCAATGCGACCAAATCCGTTAATACCGACCTTGAGGGTTGCCATGGTTGAAAATCGTCCTGTCTGAGATGGGCAATCTGGACTACACAAGGGCTGCCAGCACAACGACTGGAGCTTCTGCCAATCCAGTTCCTCTCTATCTAAGGGGTGAAATCGCGATCGCACCCAATCCCTTGGATTTCCTTCAGAGTTACGCCCCTTTCAGGATGGCGTTATTCTGCTGTGGCATCAGCTCCTAGAGGATATCCCCTGGTTCTGAAACAACCCCAGATACTCCTCCCCTTGGCGGGTGGGGACAGAACTGGTGACGGGGTTAAGGGTCACGATGGCAAAAGGGCCTGTAAACCGCTGGCGTAGTTCCACTGGAGTTGTCCCGTAGGGCGGTCCACCAGGACGATCATGGGTGAAAAAGACCCCCAGCAAATAGCCCCCCGGTTTCAGCAAGCCCTGGACCAAGGTGACATAGCGATCTCGCAGAGTCGGATCGATGGCGCAAAAGCAAGTATGCTCCACCACATAGTCAAACTGGGCTGTGTACTCCGGCAGCAACGTAAAGATATCCCGCTGACGAAATTCCGCATTTAGGTTTCGGGCTTGGGCCACTGCGGTGGCAGCCGCGATCGCAGATGGAGCATAATCTACTCCCAGCACATCAAACCCTGCCTGGGCAAACAATAGAGCATCATGCCCCCGGCCACAGCCCAACACCAACACCCGCCCCATCCTGTGGTTTTGCTGATCTAGCCACTCGACAAAAGCCGGAGACGGCTGACCTAAATCCCAGCGAGTGGCCCCCTCCTGGTAGCGGGACTCCCAGAATTCAGAGGAGAGGAGTGGTGGAGAAGTAAACGCCATCGGGTCTACTCCAGCACATCCTTGAGAGCAGTACGAGCGGCCAAATGATTCCGGGTCGTTGTGAGGATTTCCGCCTCTCGTTCTAGGCGGCTACCCGTATCTTGAATCTCCAATAGAGCCTGCTGCTCATCAGCGGCATCGTAGAGATTGCTAGCAATCCAGTACGAGAGTTCCAAAGGCAAGTCAGGAATATTGCTAGGTAACTCCACCTTACGGCTCGTGAGCTTAGCAGAAAGGCGAACTACATCCCGCAGCAGCTGATCCACCTCAACAACAAGATTTTCCAAATCCTGTTCCGTAGGCTGATCCTCAATCCACTCCACCAGGCCCACCCGGTAGGGCTTCTCCCGAACATAGTCCAAGACCCGGAACCGTTGCTGGCCCAAAGTCAACATCTTCATGCGATCATCTGGGAGTCGCTGACAGTGGAGAATTTCCGCACAGCAGCCAATCCGAGCAGGCTGACCCGTCTCCGGATCCGTCATCAGAACTCCAAAGCGACGATCACCCTGAAGCACCGTATTCATCATGATGCGATAGCGAAACTCAAAAATATGGAGCGGCAGATGGGCTCCCGGAAACAAAACCAACTCAGGCAAGGGAAAGAGAGGCAGCTCTCGAACGGCCAATGAGGATGAGGACGCCATTATCTCCGGTGGTTGCGAACACGCTCAGAACCCTGATTTTCCCAACATTAGTGAGATCCCAGGCATCTAGCGTTCCTACATTTCTCTTAACATTCTATCCCATTGGCCCTAGGGATACCGCCGATACCGTACCAATGGGGATTCCCCGCAGACCTCAGAGCCACTACCAGGGATAGCATGGGTGCTATCCCTGGTAGTGGCTCTACCGTTTCCCGTTCTTCTCTCCCCTACAGCTTCACCTCAATATCTACCCCAGCAGGTAAATCCAGCTTCATGAGGGCGTCAATAGTCTTAGAAGAGGGTTGGTAAATATCGATAATGCGGCGATGGGTCCGGGTCTCAAAGTGCTCCCGAGAATCCTTATTGACGTGGGGAGACCGCAGTACACAATAAATCCTACGCTTCGTGGGTAAGGGAATCGGACCAATGGCCGTGGCGTTCGTCCGATTAGCCGTATCTACGATCTTTTCGCAAGAAGTGTCAAGTAGGCCCCGGTCAAAGGCTTTTAGGCGAATACGAATCTTCTGTTGCTGAATAGTAGCCATTAGGATGTCCTGTGGGATTGAATTTTCGAGGTTCTGGGTCGAGATCCTGGACTCAAAAAGTCGAGGCTGAGATCAGAAAGGGGAAGGCGCTCCCATTGAGATGCCCCTTCCCCTTGCCAATATTGCCGTGAGGTTACTCAGTAATCTTGGCAACCACACCCGCGCCGACGGTACGTCCGCCTTCACGGATAGCAAAACGCATTCCCTGCTCAATAGCCACGGGGTTGATGAGTTCCACATTCATCTTGATACGGTCTCCAGGCATCACCATTTCCGCATCGGTGCCATCATCAGCGGTGAAGCTGGCAATGGTGCCGGTCACATCGGTGGTTCGCACATAGAACTGGGGCTTGTAACCACTGAAGAACGGCGTATGACGACCGCCTTCTTCCTTCTTGAGGATATACACCTCAGCCTGGAACTTAGTGTGGGGCGTAATGGACTTGGGCTTAGCTAGCACCATGCCACGCTCAATGTCATCCTTTTGGATACCCCGCATCAGCACACCAACGTTATCTCCCGCCTGACCTTGATCCAAGGTCTTTTGGAACATCTCAACGCCCGTGACCGTGACGCTACGGGTGTCACGAATACCGACGATCTCGACAGTTTCACCCACCTTGACCGTGCCCCGCTCAATTCGGCCCGTGGCCACCGTGCCCCGACCCGTAATAGAGAACACGTCTTCCACCGCCATCAAGAAAGGCTTATCCACATCCCGTTCAGGGGTGGGGATGTAAGCATCCACCTCATCCATCAACGACAGAATCTTGTCTACCCACTCATCGTCTCCCTTGGCCAGCTTAGTGTTAGCCGTCAGGGCTTCCACTGCCTTCAGGGCAGAACCGGTCACGATGGGAATATCATCTCCAGGAAATTCATAGGAATCCAGCAGTTCACGGACTTCCAGTTCCACCAGTTCCAGGAGCTCTTCATCATCAACTTGGTCTTGCTTGTTGAGGAAGACCACAATGCTGGGAACCCCCACCTGCTTTGCTAGCAGAATGTGCTCCCGTGTTTGGGGCATGGGACCATCCGCCGCAGACACCACTAGAATGGCCCCATCCATCTGGGCCGCCCCAGTGATCATGTTTTTCACATAATCTGCGTGTCCAGGACAGTCTACGTGGGCGTAGTGACGATGTTCAGTCTCGTACTCCACGTGGGCTGTATTGATCGTAATACCACGAGCCTTTTCTTCCGGCGCAGCGTCGATATCCTCATACTTACGCGCCTTAGCTCCCCCGGTCACCGCCAGGGTCATGGTAATTGCAGCCGTCAACGTCGTCTTCCCATGGTCAACGTGACCGATGGTACCGATGTTGACGTGAGGTTTTTTCCGTTCGAACTTCTCTCGTGCCATTTACGTTACGTGTCCCTAACTAAACCTATGCGTTCCCACTGTTTCTAGCGATGATGGCTTCAGCCACATTCCGAGGTACCTCAGAATATTGACTAAACTCCATCGAGAAAATGCCCCGACCTTGCGTCTTAGAGCGGATATCGGTGGCATAGCCAAACATCTCAGCCAAGGGGACTTTAGCTGTCACCTTGGCGATGCCATCGTCTGACCCCATGCCCTCAATATGCCCGCGACGTGAGTTAAGGTCACCCATAACGTCCCCCAAGAAATCTTCGGGAACTTCGACCTCGACCTTCATCATCGGTTCGAGTAGGACTGGGGAAGCTTTCATTACCCCTTCTTTCATGGCCATAGATCCGGCGATCTTGAAAGCCATTTCAGAAGAATCCACATCATGGTAGGAGCCGTCTACCAAGGTGACCTTAACGTCGATCAAGGGATACCCAGCTAGGATACCAGATTCGCAAGCCTCTTTCATGCCCTGCCCCGCTGGCTGGATGTACTCCCGAGGGATGACTCCGCCCACGATCTTAGAGATGAATTCAAAACCGCTACCCGGTTTACCCGGTTCGACTTGGATCACCACGTGGCCATATTGGCCCTTACCTCCACTTTGGCGCACAAACCGCCCCTCCACCTGACTAGGTTTGCGGATGGTTTCCCGGTAAGCAACCTGGGGTGCACCAATATTGGCCTCGACCCGAAACTCTCGCAGCATCCGATCAATCAGGATATCGAGGTGGAGTTCCCCCATTCCAGCAATCACGGTCTGGTTAGTTTCAGGATCGATGCTAACGCGGAAGGTGGGGTCTTCTTCGGAGAGGGACTGGAGAGCCTTGGACAGCTTCTCCATATCCTGCTTCGTCTTGGGCTCTACGGCCACCGAGATCACAGGTTCTGGAACAAAGAGAGATTCCAGCACAATAGCGTGATCGGGATCGCAGATAGTGTCTCCGGTAAAGGTCTCCTTGAGACCCAAGGCCGCTCCCAAATCTCCTGCTCGTAACTCATCCACCTCAATGCGATCATCTGCTTTGAGCACAATCAGGCGAGAAATTCGCTCCTTTTTGTCCTTTGTCGCGTTGTAGACGTAGCTGCCCTTTTGCAACACGCCGGAGTACACCCGGACAAAGGTAAGGCGACCATAGGGATCCGCCATAATTTTGAAGGCTAAGGCAGCCAAGGGAGCATCATCATTGGCATGACGCTCAGCTTCGCTGCCACCAGGGAGAATTCCTTTGATGGCAGGAACCTCTAGGGGTGAAGGGAGGTAATCAACAACCGCATCTAGCAAAAGCTGGACGCCTTTGTTCTTGAAGGCAGAACCACAGAGCATGGGGACGATTGTCCCGGTTACCACGCCTTTGCGAAGAGCACCGACGATTTCGGCTTCACTCAGGTCTTCTCCTTCCAGATATTTCCCCATCAAAACATCATCGGTTTCCGCCGCTGCTTCAACCAGTTTGATGTGATATTCATCGGCGGCGGCTCTGACATCTTCAGGAATTTCCGTATCGGAAAAGTCTTGGCCGAGATCGTCGTTGTAGATACGAGCCCGCATGCGGACCAGATCTACAACACCCCGAAACTGATCTTCTGCACCGATGGGAATTTGAATAGGTACGGCGTTAGCGCGGAGACGATCACGCACCTGCTCATACACTTTGAAGAAGTTAGCTCCGGTGCGATCCATCTTGTTGACGAAAGCGATACGGGGGACGTGGTAACGGTCCGCTTGTCGCCAAACAGTTTCCGATTGGGGCTGCACGCCACCCACAGAACAAAACACCGCGATTACCCCATCCAGCACCCGCATGGAGCGCTCTACTTCAATGGTGAAATCCACGTGGCCAGGAGTATCAATAATATTGACTTGATGATTGCGCCAGTGGGTCGTAATCGCCGCTGCGGTGATGGTGATACCACGCTCACGCTCCTGATCCATCCAATCAGTAACAGCGGTACCTTCGTGCACCTCACCAATTTTATGGACCACGCCGGAATAGAATAAAATCCGTTCAGTAGTGGTGGTTTTGCCCGCATCAATGTGGGCAGCGATACCAATATTTCTAACGCTTTCCAGCGGGGTAGTGCGGGGCACAATGACCTCCTTCGTACAGCCAGAGACTCTAGCTTAGGCACCCATAAATTCTAAACAGTTGTACCGGGAGGCGACAAATTTCCCGGTTCAGTCTGGTTTATTTGCCGTCATTACAGGGAATGACTCTTAAGTTCCTGGGGGGAATTCCCCCAGGAAACAATTCCAGTTCCTAAATGCTCCAAATACAAGCCATGTTAGGAATAGCACCCCCGAGGGATAGATGGTGAGGGCAACCCCTTTTTAGCCAATTGCTACCGATTAGTAACGGTAGTGGGCAAAGGCTTTGTTGGCTTCCGCCATCCGATGGGTTTCTTCCCGTTTTCGCACAGCACTGCCGGTGTCGTTGGCGGCGTCCATGAGTTCATTAGCTAACTTCATAGCCATGGTTTTGCCACCCCGACTGCGGGAATATTGGGTCAGCCAGCGTAGGGCTAGGGCTGTGCCCCGTTCTTGACGCACTTCCATCGGCACTTGGTAAGTTGCGCCACCTACTCGACGAGCTTTGACCTCTACCAAAGGGGTGACATTACGAACGGCTTGTTCAAACAGATCTAGGGGATCGCCGCTGGTACGCTCTTCGATCACCTTGAAGGCGTCGTAGACGATGCGCGTGGCCACAGACTTTTTGCCATCTAACATCAGGCGGCGCACCATCATACTGACGAGGCGGCTGTTGTAGACAGAGTCAGGGGGGACCGGACGCTTTTGTGCGGTATTGCGGCGAGACATGGAAACCCTCTAGCGATATCGATGGATAGTGTATGGATAGAAGCCAGATGAACTGGCCAGATGAACTGGTATGCAAATTGGGATCAAACGATTCCGACGGAATCCAAACCCCAGAAAGACTGATAACAGATCAATGGGCAAGCCCTTGATCCGAGGCAGGCTCCTATGCCTTCGGGCGCTTAGCACCGTATTTAGAGCGGCCCTGTTTGCGGTCCTTGACCCCAGCGGTATCGAGAGTACCGCGAATAATGTGGTAGCGCACACCGGGAAGATCCTTAACCCGACCGCCACGAATCATGACAACGGAGTGCTCTTGCAGGTTATGCCCAATACCGGGGATGTACGCCGTCACCTCAAAGCCAGATGTGAGACGGACCCGCGCCACTTTACGGAGAGCGGAGTTCGGCTTTTTGGGGGTAGTCGTGTAGACACGGATGCAGACCCCACGCCGCTGCGGACAGCTCTTGAGAGCGGGGGATTTGGTCTTGTCTACAATTTTTTGGCGCTCAGTCCGGACTAGCTGTTGGATAGTGGGCATTGGGTCGTCAAGGGTCTATTGGGGTGAATAAATCTGTGTTGTCACAAGCTCTTATGGTACCGAGCCTTTTCGTAAAGTGTCAATGATTTTACAGTTTTGCTTTGTTTTGTTGGCGCTATCGTTATGTTAACTGCCTGGATCCTAATGCTTCCCTGATAGCAAGCACCAAGCCTATGATCCTAAGGAAAAGGCTCAGGGAAGTCTTTAATTGTCCGAGAAAATACTGGGGTGCTAGGATTCGAACCTAGGAATGGCGGGACCAAAACCCGCTGCCTTACCACTTGGCTACACCCCATTCATGGGCTTTTGTAATATAGCAGTTGTTGCCCGATGACTGTCAATAGGTTTTGCGGCGGTATCCATTCTCGCCACCGCTTCAACATACTGCCGAATCTGCTGGGCTAGAGCTGAGGGCTGTTCGAGCATCGCCATGTGGCCGCAGTGGGGCAATACGGAGACATTTCCCGCTTCTTGATGAAAGAGGGTATGGAAACTGGCTAAGTGGCGAACATAGCGCTCCTCCATGACCGGATCGGCTCCCCCCGCCACAAAATAGGTGGGCTGTCGGAGGCTGGCCACCACTTGGGGCAAGCGGTGAACCTCTGCTTCTGTCGTGGAGGCCAAGAGAGCCCCCAGGGCCGCCTCCGGGTGAGCTGCGAGCAAATCCAGTAGCCGCTGACGCCCCCACTGACGAGAGAGGGGCTGGGCCACCATCATGCGGGCAAACCCTAGATCAAGCAGCGGTATCCGGGACAGCCAAGAGGAGCGCCAACGTACAATTTGGGTTCCAGCCCTACGAAACCGCTGAAATTCCTCCGGCAGGTAAATTCCCCCACCCGCATTGACACAGATGACGCCTTGAACACGATCGGGCCATAGATGGGCAGCCCAGAGGGCGATGCTCCCCCCTAGGGAATGGCCTACTAACCAGACAGGCCCCAGGTTTAGCTTTTGCAAGAGGGTTTCCAGATCGCGGGCATAGGCCGATAGACCATAGTCCGGTGTAACTCCATTGCCAGAGTCGACTGACGGCGGAATGTGGTTGGAAGCGCCAAACCCCCGCAGATCGTAGGTCAGACAACGGTAGTGGGAAGCTAACGTATTGGTGATTGGAGTCCAATATCGGTGACTCAACACCCAACCGTGGATAAAGACCAGTGTGGCGGCACCAGGGATAGCCGGAGTCAGGTCGTAGAAATGGGGAGTAGTCTGAATCTGAAGGTACGGCATCCTCTAATCCTAACGCTCAGGGATGTTCTTAAAACCCGCTGCCAAGGAGGCGATAGCGGACTCCCTCGGCAATTTTTTGCCCCAGATATTCAGGAATTAAGCTTTCATTTGGCCCTAGAAGATAGAGGATTAGCCGCGTGCGGCCCCGCCAAACCAGCAGATTGGCATTGACCACAAGTAGATCCTCCTGCCAGATCGCGTACATGACTTTGTAGAAGAGTCCCGGCTGGTTATCGGCCTCAATCAGTAGGGCGGGCAGATGGAAGACTGGATCTACATAGAACTCCGTTTCCACCTGCTCCAACCCTGCGTCCAGATTGAACTCAACTGTGAGCATCTCCTCCACTTCAAAGCGCCCCGCTAGGGCTTCTCGGATAGCGCGGCGAACATTGTCCGCTGTTTTCGGGGGCAATGCCTTTCCTCCCCGTGACACCACTAGTTTGATAAACACCAACATGGGGGGGTAGATCTGGCCGTAGAGGCTGAGGTTGTGGATGGTGAGGCCATAGGCTGCCAGCACTCCGAAAATATCACTCAGCAAAAAAGATTGATTTCGATAGGCGAAATGCAGCGCACTGCGATTGCCTTCCGGCTTCAGTTCAATGACTGCCTTACGAGATTTGTAGAGTTGATAGGCAAGCCGCAGGTTCTGAAGCTGAATTTCACTGCTAACAAATTGCTCGTAAAATTGGGGGAAGCCTCGGTTGAACCGCTTAAGCAACTCTATCGTGGATGACTTTAAGCCAGCAGCCATAGAAAGAGGAGGGGTGACGTCAGGAGGAACTGATTTGGGGAGCTCTATGGAAGTGGGGCAGCCACCTCAGGACATTAACCATAGATTTCAGGGGATTTCCGGCAAGGATTCCTCTATGGAGGAATCTTGTTGCTGCTGTTATTGTTGACCCTGGACGTAGTCTGCCCTAAGCGAGGACGAAGAAGGCCAGCGGGGACTGATTGTTTTAGGGTTAGTTGCTGAGGATGGGTTTGGTTGGGGATATGAGGTCGGGATACTAGGGGCTGTGAACAATCAAAGCCAGGCCCCTGGTGATGGGGCGGTTACAGCCCCTAGCTTGTTCAGTAGGGCGGGCGTAGTTATGCCTACCCCGCAAGGATTTTCTTGTTCATTGTCCACACGCTCTAGGGGCTTTGAGCAGATATATTAGTCTAGTAGACTAGTTCCCGTTCATTCATCATCTATCATCATCATCCAAGCCTGTATGGGTTTCTGGAAAAGTCTATTCACAGGGGCCGATACGGTGCCCTCGACCCAATTGCCTCAGTCGGGGGGCGTCCTGGCAGAAGTTCCCACGGGAGACGATCGCGGCGGGCGTATCTTTTTTAGCACCGATCGCGAGATTGATCTCTACGAGTTGGAAGAGCTCTGTGACGCGGTGGGCTGGGCCAGACGCCCCATTCGCAAGGTCCGCAAGGCGATTCAACATAGTTTTCTGGTGGTGTCCATGTGGGAGCAACGGGGCAGCCGCAAGCGTTTGATTGGCTTTTCTCGGGCCACTTCTGACCATGCCTTCAATGCCACCATTTGGGACGTGGTGGTACATCCGGACTATCAGGGTAAGGGTTTGGGCAAGACATTGATGAAGCAACTGATCAAAAAGTTGCGGAGTGAGGACATTAGCAATGTCACCCTCTTTGCCGATCCCCATGTGGTGGATTTCTACCGCACTCTCGGGTTCATGCCCGATCCCGAGGGTATTAAGGGGATGTTTTGGTACCCTGACTAGCGGTGCGGATGTGGATGTGGAGAAGCGCTGCGAAGGAACTGCTGGGCTTCCTGCACCCACTGCACTACTTGGGCTGGGGGTGGGCATAGATCGGACCGCTGAAGTTGAGCGGTATGCAGTCGCTTGATCTGACTGTGGAGTCGGCCAGGGGTGCTCACTGCTAGTTGCTCAATGGATTGGACGCCGCTATGAAGCAGCAGCCCACAATGTTGGCAACCGACGCTGGGGAGGCGGGCCAGGTTGGCTAGGGCCGCCCACTTGCGGGGATAGCGCAGGGGAAGGCCGAGGGTGGTGGCGAGGGTCTGGGTGGTTTGGGGCGATCGCGCTTGCTGTAGGAGGTCTGCTGTTGTGTGCAGCCCTGCGGACTGGAGTTGACGTTGATGTTCGGCAGATAGGCCGGGGAGGCTGGCAAGGGGCCAGATTTTGATGTTCATGGATAGGTGCAGGATTTTAGGGGGGGTGGTTATGGTAGGCGGTGGCCCAAAACCAAGCTATATTATTAACTGACAAAGGTAACAGTGCCTTTACGGGATGTAGCGCAGCTTGGTAGCGCGCCTGCTTTGGGAGCAGGATGTCGCAGGTTCAAATCCTGTCATCCCGATACTTGTGCGTGCTGACCTTAGGCTAGGAAGTGGATGGTTTTGGACGGGAGTCCGGTGGCAGGCTAGCTTCTTTGCCGTAAGGTGGGGCGCGGCTTGGTGGAACTCTGATCCCCCCCGACCGTCAAAGGTACCCATTGAAGCAAGTTATCCCCTCTATGGGGCTAGGGAGACGTATGAAGGGCTTTTTGAAACAACTGACCGCATTGGGTTTGATAGGTGGGACATTTTTGGGGGCCGCAACTGTCAACCCTCAAGCAGTTTTGGCGCTGAGTGATGAGGAGATTGTTGAGAAGCTCTCCACAGTGCCGGTGTTTATGATCGTGGACGCTGAGGGGCGATCGCTGACGGCTAGTGTGGACTCTGGGAACAGCCAGGAGGTGAGTGTTCCTATCGTTTTTATTAGTGGTCCTTCTGCGGAAGCGTTTCTGGCGCAGGCTGAGGCTGAAAATGCAGCTATTGCTGAAACAGGCCAAGTGGCAATTCTGTCCCTAGGGGCGCTGTATCAAGAAGCCAGTACCCAACTGTCTAACGGGCAGGCACTCTTTTATGTGCCGACGTCTGAGTCTCTAGCGGCGGCTAGTGCGATCGCGGAAGGGCAGGAATTTAATGGGGTACCTCTGTTCACGGCGGTCAGCCTTGAGAATGGCCAGTATCTACTGACCGCCGATGGTGTGTTGCCGGTGTATTTCTCTCTAGCGGACCTTCAGGCAAGCATTACCCCCTTGTTTGAATCGAACCCTGAACTGCGGGATGTGATTGGGGTCGAGGTGCTGACCCTGGAGGGACTAATCCAGGGGATGGAAAGCAACAATCCTGAGCTTGATCAGTTGCTAGAACTGGTGCGCTTTGTGCCCGATTCGGCTACGGTGCAATATCTTCGCCAGGGTCAATAGGATTGCGGTTCTAGGCCATCCCATTGGGGGCAGTAGCGGCATGTTCGATGATCGGGCATATTTCGGCCTCTAGGGTTTCTGTCTGATCTGCTGCGGCCATCAAGTCCACAATTTGCCCTCGAAGCTGCTGAAGCTGGATGATGCGCTCGTCGATGGCTGATACTTTGGCTTGGAACTTGTGGCGCACGTCTTGACAGGGCCGATCGCCGTGATCTGCGATCGCAAGAATCTCTTGGATATCTTGGAGACTGAGGCCGAGGGCCTGGGCGCGCCGGATAAACCGCAACCGGGTCAGCACAGTGTCGTCAAAGAGGCGAAATCCCCCTGAAGATCGGCGGCTGGCCTGAATCAGCCCCCGATCTTCGTAGTAGCGGATGGTTTTCACGGGCAGATCTACTCGGGCACTGACTTCACCAATGCGCAGGAGGTCGGCTGAGATGACGGGCATGGTACAGATTTCTACAATTTTCTCCCATCCACTGTAGCAAAACTCTCCTGCAAACTGGAGGGTTCTAGATATCCCCTATCCCCATTACTTGTGGATTAGGGTAGAGCTACATTTTGGGTGGCCTTGGGAGATAGTGCTGGGAGGAGAAATCATGGGGTCTTGGAAATTACGATTGCGGCAACTCCATCGGGCCTTGGCTCCCATGATGGTGGTGCCGCTGCTGATCACCTTATTGACGGGGATCTTGTTCCAAACCGCGATCGCGGCGGGGCGTAGCGGGGATTTTCTCTGGCTCCTGGAGTTTCATCGGGGGCATTTTGGCCCCTTGAATCTGCAATCTATCTATCCCTATCTGAATGGACTGGGACTCTTGGTGATGGTGGTAACGGGGATGGTGATGTGGTTCCAACGGCCCAAACGTCGCCGGGTCCAGTCCTGAGAGAATTTCGGGTATCAACTCAAAGCGGGACACATCTCTTGGGGAGGAGTCAGGAGTCAGGAGTCAGTACTCTCCTGGATTCTGACTCCTGAATTCTTTGGAGCCAATATTGTCTCGGCTTACGTTGATGCCCCTTTCTTTCCCTTGTGGATCAACCCAAGGGGTATCGAAGGGATCCGATTTTTGAGTATTCTCCTAGGTGGCCTTTAGCGGGACTCTTATGCTAGATCTCACTGGAAAAAACGCCCTCGTCACCGGAATTGCCAACAACCGCTCCATTGCCTGGGGCATTGCCCAACAGCTCCATGCCGCAGGAGCCAATCTGGGGGTGACCTATCTACCCGACGACAAGGGCAAGATGGAAAATAAGGTGCGTAGCCTAGTAGAGCCCCTTGCCCCCTCCCTATTTCTGCCCTGTAATGTGCAGGATGATGGCCAGGTCACCGCTACCTTTGATGCGGTAAATGCAGCGTGGGGCAAGCTGGATATCTTGATTCACTGTCTGGCCTTTGCCAATCGAGATGATCTCATGGGGGACTTTAGCGCCGTTTCCCGTCAAGGATTTCAGACCGCCCTGGATATTAGTGCCTATTCTCTGGTCAGTTTGGCGCGGGGGGCAAAACCCCTTATGACCAGTGGTGGCAGCATTGTTACCCTCACCTACCTGGGCGGCGTGCGGGTGGTGCCTAATTACAACGTCATGGGTATTGCCAAGGCTGCCCTGGAAATGAATGTGCGCTACTTGGCCGCTGAAATGGGGCCGCAACAAGTGCGGGTGAATGGCATTTCAGCGGGTCCGATTCGGACCCTAGCGTCCTCAGCGGTGGGGGGTATTTTAGACATGATTCACCACGTTGAGGCGGTGGCTCCCCTGCGGCGGACAGTGACCCAACAGGAAGTGGGCAATGCGGCGGCTTTTCTCAGCAGCGACTTAGCCAGTGGCATCACCGGGCAGATTCTCTATGTAGACTCTGGCTATGAAATTATGGGGATGTAGAGGGTGTGGGGGTATGAGGGTGTGAGGGTGGGGGGTTAGAGGGGTGTGAGGGTAAAGGGTGAAGGGTGAAGGGTGTGTGGGGGTGTGAGGAGATTTCGTAGGGGCAATCCCTTGCCTGTCCTGAGCGAAGTCGAAGGATGGTTGCCCTTGTTGCTGGGTGACCGGTATTGGGGTGTAGGGTAGGGGCGCGGTTTCCGCGCCCAGTGCAGAATGTGTCTGTAGGGGCAGGTTTGGCTCGTATTGACTGGGGAATCCGGGATGGGAGGCTCAAAACCCGCCCTGCCTAGTTGCCGGGTGACTGCAAAATCCATCTATCACTCGGTGTTCTGTGTAATTGCCTAGGAGGGATGGGAATACCAAGGGAGAGGTTTTAGCTCCGAGGTTATGTCTCCAACGCCGCCTTCTGGTTTCTCCGCCCAGCTCACTGATGTCCTGATCAAGGTTCTGATTACGGGTAGCGGGGGATCGGCGATCTATTTTCTATACGTCAATGAATTGCCCAAGGCCGCGATCGCGGCCCTAATCGCTGCGGGCGCTTCCCTACTCACCGCCTTTGGCGAGGGGCTGATGGGGCAACTTAAGGGGGGGATGCAACGGCGAGGGGCGGCCCTAGGGGCAGCGACGGATCAGGCGGTAGAGGGGGCAATGGCCCGCACCTGGGCCAAGCTTTCGGGGGTGCATAAGCAATATCATCGTGCCCTCCAGTCCCATTGCTACGCCCTAGAGGTGGAGGGGTTCCAAGACCTGCCAGGGCTGGCCCTAGAGGATGTCTTTGTGCCGCTACGGGTGGAATCGGACCAAAACCTCTGGAGGGCGGTGGATGGTCCCCAGGAAATCTGGCGATTTTTGCCCCGTCGCGATCAAGCTATCGAGACCTATCCCTACCGCCGCATTGTGATCTTGGCGGCTCCCGGCTATGGCAAGACGACCCTGCTGCGCCATTTGACCCTCACCTTTGTCACCCAGCCTCCGGAGTCGGTGCGGGCGCTGATGCCCATCTTGTTGCGGTTGCGGGAAACCTACCCACTGATGCGACGACCCCAGGATGATCCTGGTAGCGATCGCCCCATGCACCTGCCGGAACTGGTGGTGCGCCATCTGCGCACCCAGGCAGAGTTTAGCCCCTACGCCTCCTTGGCAGAGGCGGATGCCTGGTTTACGGATCAGCTTCAGGGAGGGCACTGTTTAGTGATGCTGGATGGGTTGGATGAGGTGCCCAGCCTACTGCGGCCTGAGGTGCGGCTATGGGTGGATCAACAGATGAAACGCTATCCCCGCACCCAGTTCATTCTCACCTCACGCCCCCATGGCTTTGAGCTCCAGCCCGATGATCCCAGCCCTGCGATCGCAGTGGATCTCAAACTGCGGGTTCTGGACTTTACGCCCAACCAAAAGCAAGCCTTTGTGGAGAAGTGGTACCACACGGTCTTTTGGCGGATGAAGTGGGAGCGATTGTGGCAGGACAGTCTGCGCCGACCGGAGCCGGAACAATTGACCGAGGCCCAGGCGCGCCTCAAGAGTACTCAAGAGGCCCAGGATAGTGCAGCGGATCTGGTGCGGCAAGTCGTCAACAGCCCCTCTCTGAATGATCTGGCCCGTAATCCGCTCCTGATCACCATGATCGCCTCCACCCACCGGGCTAAGACCGTATTGCCCAAACGCCGGGTGGAACTTTACGACAAGATTTTTGACCTGTTGCTGGGCACTCGCCCCTATGCCAAACGCACCACCCTGACTCTGACGGCGTCGGAATGTCGGGCGGTGCTCCAGGCTCTAGCTTGGCACTTGGCCATGGAAGAGATTACTCAGTTTTCCCCGGCCCAGGGGGAGATCTGGATTGCCGAACCCCTAAAACGATGTCTGAAGGAACGGGAGTTGAGCCCTGCCCAGTTTTGGCGAGAGATGACGGAGGTAGCGGGGCTGCTGGTGGAAAAGGAACTGGGTCGCTACGAGTTTGCCCATCAGACCTTTCAGGAATATCTGGCGGCGAAGTATCTGCGGGAATGCGGTCCGGAGGGGGAGGCATTTTTACTGGAGAAGCTAGACCGCGATCGCTGGCAGGAGATCGTGCGTTTCTATGCTGCCCTAGGGGATGCCACCGCCATTATCAACGCCTTGTTGACCGCTGAGGTGACGGAATACAGTCTGCTGCTGGCCCGTCGCTGTATGGAGGAGGGGCGTGAAATCGATCAGGCCGCCCTAGCCCGTCTCCAGAAGTTGGTGGAAACCTTTACCATTCAAGCCCTGGATCCTATTCAAGGCGCTAATAATCCGGTATTGACCAAGCTGCGAGCTGATCTGCGGCTGCAACAACGTTTCAGTACTCTGACGCCCCTGACGGAGAGTAGCGCGATGGTCTCCGACCGACTAAAGGCCATCTCGCCCACCTTTATCACCTGGGGCGAGTATGAGCTGTTTCTCCAGGCCCAGGATACAGGCCAGTTCCACTCCGAGGCAAAGCGGCTGCGCTGCCCTGAGGGCGAGGAAAGTCAGCCCGTCCAAGGCAGTTCCTGGGAGGATGCCCGCTGGTTTTGTGCTTGGCTCAGCACCCAGGCTAGCCTGCAAAAGGAAGGTCGAGTCTTTAGCTATCGGCTGCCGACGGGGGCAGAACTTCGCGACATTGATTTCTATTCCTCAATGCTGAGGGACAGTGACGATGAAAGCGCGATCGTCGCCCTTAGTACGAACTTCTACGATCTCCCCCGGCCCTGGACGGAGCGCCCCACCCCCCCTGGCAATGCCATCTTGGTGGTGCGGGAGGAACTACCGCGTCACTATGAACCCCTGGTGAACTACCTGGCTAATTGCCGCTGGGCACAGGCGGATCGGGAAACCGAGGCATTGATGATAGCAATGGCCCCTAGGGGGCAGTCTTTGACTATGACGGAACGGCAGAAGCTAGGTCCCCTACGGGTGGAGGACATTCGGGGGTTTCCCTGCGAAGACCTGCGGATACTGGATCAACTCTGGGTGCAGTTTAGTGGTGGTCATTTCGGCTTTAGTGTACAGCGGCAGATCTATGTGGAAATGGGCAACGCCCTTATGGAGAATCAGTGTGATCTGCGAAAGTGGCATCAGTTTTGTGAGGCGACGGGCTGGCGGCTGAATGGCACCGTCCGGCAGTATGCCGATTTTGAATTTAGTCTGGCGGCTCCCTGGGGCCATCTTCCTGGTCACCTTTGGTCAGGAGCATCCCAAGATCAGGGAATTGCAGCGGGAACCCTGGGCAGTTTTCTCTTTTCCCGCGCTAGGGCTTGCGGGCTCTAGGATTTTCCGCGACTGGGTAGGACAGATTTTGAGCCTCCCATTCTGGATTTCCCAGTCAATACGAGCCAAACCCGCCCCTACGGCGACATTCTGCATTGGGCGCGGAAACCGCGCCCCTACTCCAACACCCCATCTCCTATACCATAAAAATCATTCCCCCCAACTCCCGTCATGGCCTTAGATGTTAGCCAGTTCTACAAAGCCACCAACCCCAGTCGTCCCCTCCAAGACGATCGCTATTACATCAATTTTTCCTCGGTGCGGGGGGGCGACATTGTGGAGGAGCTGGCCCGTACCATTACGCGCCTGTCGCCGGATGAGCCCACGACCCAACTATTGACAGGGCACATTGGTTCCGGCAAGTCTACGGAGCTGTTGCGTCTGAAGAAGGTACTGGAGGCGGCGGGGTACCACGTGGTCTATTTCGAGTCTGACCGGGACTTGGAAATGTCGGATGTGGAGGTGACGGACATTTTGCTGGTGATTGCCCGTCAGGTGGCCGTTAGCCTGGAAATGACGGGGGTGACGATGCGCCCCCCCTATTTTCAGCGGCTGTTTCAGAGCATTGCCGATACCCTGCGAATGCCGGTGGAAATCTCTAATGTCAGTTTGTCGGTGGGGATCGCCACAATTACGACCCAGTCCAAGGACAGTGCGGACCTGCGGAGTCAACTGCACCAATATTTGGAGCCCCGTACCCGCAACATTCTGGATGCCATCAATGGGGAACTGCTGGAACCCGCGATCGCCCATCTCAAACAACTGGGAAAAGCCGGGTTAGTGGTGATTGTGGATAACCTAGACCGGGTTTCCAGCAGCCGCAAACTGGGGGACCGGCCCCAGCCGGAATATCTGTTTGTGGATCGGGGGGATCAGCTTAAGCGCTTGGGCTGTCACCTGCTGTATACCATTCCCCTATCCCTGGCCTTTTCCGATGATTTGCCCCTGTTGACCAATCGCTTTGGCGTCAGCCCCTCGGTGTTGACGATGGTGCCCGTCATCGATCTAGAGGGCAACTGTCAACCGGAGAGCTTAGCCAAGCTACGGCAGATGGTGCTAGCGCGGGCCTTTCCTGATTTGGGAGAGCGCGATCGCATTTCCCATTTAGAGGAAGTCTTTGACCATAGCGATACCCTGGACCGCCTCTGCACCATTAGCGGTGGCCACATGCGAAACCTCGTGCGCTACCTCTATAGCTGCCTCCGCAAGCACGATCCCCCCCTGGGGCGCGATACCCTAGAGCGCGTCATCCGCGATGAACGCAATGATTTACTCGGACTGGTGAACGCCGAGGAATGGCAACAACTTTTCCGCGCCGTCAAGGCCCGCACCCTGCAAGGAGACAGCGACTACAACAGCTTGCTCCGCAGCCTGTTTCTCTACGAATACCGCGACAACCGGGGGCGCTGGGTCGATATCAATCCCGTTTTGGCGGAGACGGATACTTTTCGGGAATGGCGGGCGGGGGAGGGGGAGGGAGTGATGGGGTGATGGGGTGATGGGGTGATGGGGTGTTGGCGTTGGCGTTGGCGTTGGCGAAGCCACTCCCTGGGAGTTAGCCTGCCCGGAGGGCTTAGGGGTGATGGGGTGGAGGTGAGAGAGTTTTGAGTTTTGAATTGAATTTCCCGTAGGGGCGCGGTTTCCGCGCCCAATGTAGGATGCCGCCGTAGGGGCGTGGTGCCCGCACCTGATGCAGGATGCCGCCGTGGGGGCGCGGTGCCTGCGCCCTTACGGAAAACTCGGGACTCTCCCACCCCAAAGCCCTCGGGGCAGGTTATGCCTTTCTTGCTTGAATGCCGTTAGGCCATCTGCCCCTAAGCCCTGATGCCTTCGGCATCGCCACACGAACGGGCAGGCTACACCTTTCTTGAATACCGTTAGGTATCACCCCGCCTTCCTCTTCCCCTCTGCATTGGGCGCGGAAACCGCGCCCCTATCCCATCATGGGTCACGCGGCAACAAGGGCAACCACTACGGGAAATTTAATTCAAAACTCAAAACTTCAAATTCCTGTCACCCCCTACCCCAAAGCCCTCCGGGCAGGCTCCGCCAACACCCCCCTACTCCATCACCCCATCTCCCCACCCCCCATGCCCTCCTACCCCAACGACACGGACCTACTGCGCCATAACCAGAACAGCCTGGAGGAACTGCGGACGGTGTTGCGGCGGGAGGCGGGGGAGTTTTCCTTAACTCTGGCGGCCTGCAATTACCATCGTCTGCGGCAGGTGGTGATTGAGGACTTTCAACTGCGATCGCGGATTACAGTTGTACGGCTTCCGGCGCGAGTACCGGGGTTGTTAGCGGCGATTCAGACCCAGATCGGCAATAGCGTTCCCCCGGCACTCATGGTGACGGGGTTGGAGGCGGTGGAGGACTTACTGGCTCTGCTGAAGGGGGCCAATCTGTCACGGGATGAACTGCGCAAGCGACTGTCCTGTCCGGTGGTGCTCTGGATGAATGAGATCGTTCGCCAGCATTTTGTCCGCCATGCGCCGGATTTACGGAGCTTTAGTCCCTCTGCGATCGCATTTACCCTCCCGCCAGCAGCCCTGATCCATTCCCTAGAGCAGGGCACCAGCCAGTTGTTTCTCAACATTTTGGAATACGAGGGCGATCGCGACCTAGCAGGCACCACCACCATTCGTCTGCGGGGCAGCCCCCTGCTCCGCAGTGAACTGGAGTTTGCTCTGCAAGATCTGAAGGTGACGGGTTGGCAACCAGACCCCGATTTAGCCGCCAGTCTGGACTTTCTACGGGGGCGAGAAGCCCATAGTCGCCTAGAGATGGAGACCGCCCGCACCCATTACCAAGCCAGTTTGAGCTATTGGCAAGCTCCGGCAGTGCAGACCCGTTGGCCCCAGCCAGCCCCCACGGCTCTAGATCGGGAAGCAGTGCTGCTGCTGCACCTGGGGTTGTGGTGGCGCAGTTATGGGGTGGTGCAGCGGGCAGCCTATTCCCAAGCGTTACGGCAGGCCCGCCAATATTTCACCGCCTGTCTTGCCATTTTTCGTGAGGAGGATCAAACAGAGCGACTGGCGCGGTTCATTCACGTCCTGGCAGAGGTTCTACAAAAGCAGCGAGACTGGGAGGCTCTGGAGAGTCTGGCGGTGGAGGGCACAACGCTGCATCAGGAAACCCGCGATCTCATCCGACTGGCCAGAGATCACGGCTTCCTAGCGGAGGTGGCGCTGATTAAGGAGGACTGGCTGACGGCCCAAAATGAAGCAGCCCAAGCCCTTACGCTACTGGAGCAGGCCACCCAGGCAGCAGGGCAGGCCCCAGAAGACCGCACCCTCTCCCGAGCCGTACAGATTGCCGATCGCTTTCAGCGGGGATGGTATCGCTTTTTGCTAGGTCAGGCCCAGATCTATTTGAAGGATCCCAAAGCTGCGATCGCATATTTAGAAGCAGCTCGCTGGGAAACAGACCCCGAGGTAGACCTGACCCTCCACCGTCAGGTATTAGAAGCCCTGATTCACCACCATTTTGATCAGGGGGACTACTGGGAAGCCTTTGATGTTAAGCAGGAACTCCGCCAAGTGGAGTATCGCTATAATCTGCGAGCCTTCATTGGGGCGGGGGCAGTGCAACCCCACTCTCGCCCAGCGACGCCCAAGGATCGGTCCCCAAGAGCCATCCCCCCCGCCCTAGAAGGAACCCCAGAGATTGTCGCGGCGGAAATTCGGGCATCGGGGCGACTAGAGGATGTACAAGCCCTAGTCAACCGCCTAGAGGATCAACAACGCCAGTTGATCGTCCTCCACGGCCCATCGGGGGTGGGCAAAAGCTCAGTCCTCAACGCAGGGCTTCTGCCAGCCCTACGGACCCTCTATCCCCAAGGGCGTACCACTGTCCCGATTCTGGTGCAAACCTATAGTAGTTGGCAGCAAGCCATCGCTCGGGAACTAGAGAAAGCCTTAGTGCCTTGGGAACCGGAACCCCCAGCCACCGTGACTGCGTTATTGACTGGAGGACCACCACCGCCACCACTCCAGGGGACCGCACTGCGAGCACGGCTCCAGGCAGGACTAGATAAAAACTGCTTTTTTGTGCTGATTTTCGATCAGTTTGAGGAGTTTTTCTTTGAGGAAAAAGGACCGGAGGAACGGCGCAAGTTTTACGAATTTCTCCAATACTGCATCGATCAACCCTGGATCAAAGTCGTGCTGGCCCTACGAGAGGATTACCTCCACCATCTGCTGGAGGCGGAGCGGGTGATCAATCAGGTCAGCCCCATGGGGGATGTGGACTTGCTCAGCCGCTCGGTGCGCTATGCCTTGGGTAATTTCTCCTTGGCGGCGGCGGAAGCCGTAATTCGTCGCCTAACGGAAGCAGCCCAATATCCTCTAGAGGAGGCGCTAATCCATCGCTTGGTAGAGGATCTGGCCGCGCCTCTCGGAGAAGTGCGCCCCATTGAGCTCCAGGTAGTCGGATCCCAACTTCAGCGCCAGGAAATTGAAACCCTGGCCCAGTATGAGCATCTGGGAGAATTGCCCAAGGAAACCCTGGTACAAAGATTCCTCTCCTATGTTGTTCATGACTGTGGTCCCCCCCATGAGCGACTAGCCTGGGCGGTGCTCTACCTACTCACCGATGAAGACCGAGATCAACGCCTCTATCGCCCTCTGCGCACCAGGGAAGACCTAGAGTATGAGCTAGCGCTATTGAAAATCCCCTTTGAGGCCGCCCAACTCGACATGGTGCTGTCGATCTTAGTGGGGTCGGGGCTGGTGTTTGAGGTTCCGGAGGAACCGGAAGATCGCTATCAGCTTGTCCATGACTATTTAGTCAGCTACGTGCGCCAGGTCCAGACCCCCGAATGGACATGAACGATTTCGCTCAGCCCTTGATCACTGAAGCTTGAGCGAAGTCGCAAATTATCCACACGCCCTATTTAGGGGCCGACTTATCAAAGATTTTTATCAATTCAAAATGGAATATTGATTGCCTAAACTCTATTTGCATCTTGCTTCTGGGGGGATTGGGGCGCTAAAGTTAAGCTTGTATAGATTTAAGTCAATCGAAAAAGCTTTGTCATAGACTCATGCCCGAAGTCCATTTGGGATCTGGGTTCTACAGTCTTGTGCCTTGGATTTAGTCCTCCTTTTCCCGGTCCGTCATGATTACCGAAACCAGTTGGCTGATTCCCCTCTATCCCCTGATCGGAGCCCTGTTGACCATTCCCTGGTCCCCTGGTCTGATCCGACGCACCGGGCCGCGTCCCGCTGGGTACATCAATATCGCCACTACGCTGATGGCCTTTATCCATAGCTTACTGGCTTTCCATGCTCTCTGGAACCGCCATTCCTCCCCCCAGTTTTTCTTCGCTCCTTGGCTCCAGGTGGCGGATCTGAACCTGACCATTCCCTTGGAGGTGTCTGCCATCACCCTGGGGGCGGTGATTTTGATTACGGGGCTGAATTTGCTGGCCCAGGTTTATGCCATCGGGTACCTGGAAATGGACTGGGGTTGGGGGCGGTTCTTTGCCTTCATGGCCCTATTCGAGGCGGGGATGTGTGCCCTAGTGTTGTGCAACTCTTTGTTCTTTGCCTATGTGCTGCTGGAAATTCTCACCCTGGGCACCTATCTGCTGGTGGGCTTTTGGTTTAATCAATCCTTGGTGGTGACGGGGGCGCGGGATGCTTTTTTGACCAAGCGGGTGGGGGATTTGATCCTGCTGATGGCGGTGCTGGCTATTTACCCCCTGGCCCATACCTGGGATTTTCGTGAGTTGGCAGCCTGGGCGCAAACTGCTGAGGTGGAGCCCACGGCCATGGCCTTGATTGCCCTGGGACTGGTGGCGGGGCCGATGAGTAAGTGTGCTCAGTTTCCCCTACACCTGTGGCTGGATGAAGCCATGGAAGGGCCGCTGCCCAGTACGATCCTGCGCAATGGGGTCGTGGTGGCGACGGGGGCCTGGATACTGGTGAAGTTGGAGCCGGTGCTGGCCCTGTCTCCAGTGGCAACAACGGGGGCGATCGTTATTGGAGCGGTCACGGCTCTAGGGGCGACCTTAATTGCGATCGCGCAGATTGATGCCAAGCGGGTGCTGTCCTATCTTTCCAGTGCCTACATGGGTTTGGTCTTCATCGCGGTCGGGGCACATCAACCGGAAGCAGCCCTGTTGCTGGTGCTCACCTATGCCCTGGCCATGGCGGCATTGGTTATGGGAACTGGTTCCATCATCCTGTCGGTGATTACCCAGGACTTGACCCAGATGGGGGGCCTGGGGAGTCGTCGCCCCATTACCGGGTTAACGATACTTGTGGGGACATTTGGTCTGGTGGCCCTGCCGCCCCTGGGGGGATTTTGGGCGCTGTTGCAACTGATGACGGGACTTTGGACTGACCACTATGGGGGCTTGGTGGTCATCGTCTTGGCTGTGAACGGCTTAACCGCCTTTAGCTTGGCGCGGTTGTTTGGCCTTATGTTCGCAGGAACCCCCAACCAGATGACCACCCGCGCCCCAGAGCCGATTTGGTTGATGGTGATGCCGATGATGGTGATGGTGGGCTTGACCCTGCACCTGCCCTTGTTGTTGCAAACCCTGGGGTTATTACCCGCCTGGGCCGAGCTGAATGGAGATCTTGCCTTGGCCTTGACCTGGGTCAGTCTTTCTGGCTTTGGCATAGGCGCGCTGCTTTACATTGGCCGCTGGGGCGATCGCCCTGACGCAATTGTGCCCTTAAGGCTCCGCAATCTGCTGGCATTCGATTTCTACACCCCCCGCCTCTATCGCCTCAGCGTAGTGCTAGGGGTTGATAGCCTCTCCCGGATTGCCGATTGGCTGGATCGCTATCTGGTAGATGGCCTAGTCAATCTGGTGGGGGTGGCCTCGTTGGTCAGTGGTGAAGCCCTGAAATATAACAACAGCGGTCGCTTCCAGTTCTATATGTTGACGATTTCCCTCTGTGTAGTTGCGATCGCGTTGTTCATGACCTGGCAATACTTGCCAGGACTGTGATAGTCGTTGTCCCCTGCCACGTCCTGCATCGGGCACAGAAACCGCTCCAGATCAATATCGATCACCCGGCACTGGGTAGGGCGGGTTTTGAGCCTCCCATTTGGGATTTCCCAGTAGACACGAGCTAAACCCGCCCCTACGGTGATCACCCCCTCACCCCAATACCCCTAAGCCCTTCGGGCAGGCTTCGCCCACACCCCAATACCCCATCACCCCATCACCCACACACCCCCACTCCCTACCATGCTCACCCTCCTCATCACCCTCCCCATCCTCGGCGCGATCGCACTGGCCTGTTGGCCGGGATGCTCAGCACAGCAAGCAAAATCCGTCGCCTTGGCGGTATCTGGTATAGCCCTGCTATGGACCCTGTGGCTGTTCACCCAGTTTGACCTGGGAGTAGCGGGAGTACAGATGCGGGAGTTTCTGCTTTGGGTACCCCAGTTGGGATTGCACTATGACCTAGGGCTAGATGGCCTGTCCCTGTTGATGGTGGCCTTGAATAGTTTTCTCACCTGGATCGCCCTGTGGACTAGCCCTGCGGATATAGAGCGGCCCCGGCTGTTCTATAGCCTGATGTTGCTAGTGAGCGGCGGCGTAGCCGGAGCGTTTCTAGCCCAGAACTTGCTCTTGTTTTTCCTGCTCTATGAAATTGAGTTGGTGCCCCTCTACTTATTAGTGGCGATTTGGGGCGGGGAAAAACGCAGCTACGCAGCGACCAAGTTTTTGCTCTACACCGCCCTGTCGGGGGCGTTGATGTTGGCGGGCTTCCTGGCCACGGTGCTCTTGACCCAAGGGCTAGATTTTAGCTATGTCAGTGGCTTAGGGCAGTCTCTCCCCCTAGTCACCCAGGCAATTTTATTGCTGATTTTGGGGGTAGCCTTTGGCATCAAGATTCCCCTGGTGCCCTTCCATACCTGGTTACCGGACACCTACAGCGCCGCCTCTACGCCAGTGGCGATCTTGCTGGGGGGAGTGCTAGCAAAGTTGGGTACCTATGGTCTGTTCCGCTTTGGCTTGGGGCTGTTCCCGGACGGCTGGAGTTTGCTCGCGCCCTACCTGGCGACTTGGGCCGCCCTCAGTGTGCTCTATGGAGCGGTGACGGCGATCGCCCAAAAAGACATCAAGCGCATGGTGGCCTACAGTTCCATCGGTCACATGGGCTATGTGTTGCTAGGGGGCGCGGCTCTGACGGATTTGTCCCTAACCGGAGCGGTGTCCCAGATGGTCTCCCACGGGTTGATTTTGGCCATCCTATTCCACCTAGTAGGACTGGTCGAAGCCAAGGTGGGCACCCGCGATCTGGAGGTGCTGAATGGCTTGATGAACCCAGTGCGGGGCTTACCCCTAACCAGTGCCCTGCTGGTGCTGGGAGGCATGGCCAGTGCCGGTATCCCTGGCCTGGTAGGCTTTGTCACGGAATTCCTAGTGTTCCAAGGCAGTTACGCCACCTACCCCATCCCCACCCTGCTGGCGGTGGTGGGCACAGGGTTGACGGCAGTGTACTTCGTGATTTTGCTCAACCGTACTTGTTTTGGCAAGCTGGATAATGCGATCGCATACTTTCCTAAGGTCACTTTCGGGGAACGCTTCCCAGCCCTAGTGCTGGCAGCGCTGATTCTGTTCCTAGGGATTCAACCCAACTGGCTAGTGCGCTGGGGAGAACCCACCGCCAGCGCCCTGGTAGCCCTAATGACTCCATCCGAGCCCCCCGTTCAGATGGCATTGCAGCCACCCGGCGACAGGCAGGGCGGGTTTTGAGCCTCCCATTCCGGATTCCCCAGTAGATCCGAGCCAAACCCGCCCCTACGCCACCACCCTGCATTGGGCGCGGAAACCGCGCCCCTACCCCATCACCTCTAAGGCATTGCCCACCGTTCCCTACTGCCCGCACCTGGATTGGTGGGCATTGCCCACCCTACGGCCAATCCCCTAATACCCCAATCCCCTAATACCCCAATCCCCTAATACCCCAATCCCCTAATACCCCCACCCCCCTACCCCATCACCCCCCTACTCCCATGCCCCTCACCCAAACCCCACCCTCAACCCATCCCCACGCCGATGTCATCCATCGCCTAGAGGCGGGCGGTTCCATGCTGCCCGATACGCCGGAAAATCTGATGCAGATCATCGGGATCTACAAGGCTTACGCGGTACCGATGGACTTCTACTGGCGAGATTTGCTGTACATCGCCGAGCGAGTGTTTCTGAATCCCCTGCCCGCTTTCAAATACTTTCTGCCCCAGGAATATCTGGATCTGCACAACCACTATGCGGGGGAGACGGCGGACCTGCGGATCTGGCGCGGTGAAGCCACGGCCCATCCTGAGTTACTGGAATTTATGGAGCAGGGTGAGGTCAAGCGCAAGCTCCCTAAGTTGCTCCACCACCTCTGGCACGATCGCGTCAATATGGAGTTCGCCGAAGCCTGTATGCGGGCCATGCTGTGGCACCAGGACATGGGCGGACGGTTCAATGACTTCCTCTATACGGATGAGTACAAGGCAAACTGCGATCGCGCCATCAACGCCTACTTTAAGCGCAACCCCTTGATGCTAGGGCTGCACAAACTGTTCCCCGACATGTTCTACGAAAAATGTCGGGAACTGTCCTACTACGCCAACCTAGGACTGTTCTGGGAAGTCATGGCCCCGGTCTTTTTTGAAATGTCCGACATCTACGACGAAGGCGGCTTCCAAGGAGTCCCCGATGCCATGAATTTCCTGGTAAATGGCATCTTCGCCGTGGCCGGAAGACCCATTTACCACCATGTCTACATCGGCGACGAATGCTTTGAACTGATTCCCAAATCCTGTGGCTTCACCTGGCTCTACGAAGCCGCCCTACCCTACGTGGAAGCAGTGTTTTATCGCACCGCTCCCTTCCGGGGGACAAAATCCTACAACGCCCAAGCGGGTCAAGTCCCCCAAGATCAAAAGGATTTCCACTACGGCATCCTCTATGCCGATGTTTTCCCCGTCGGTAGCGCCGGGATTCCCCCCACCCTGCTGATGCAGGATATGCTCCACTTTTTGCCCCCCTACTTGCAGGACTACTACCAGCAACACTGTCGCGGCGAAGACGACATGCTGATCCAATTGGGGATCACCTTCCAGCGCTCCATGTACAACGTCACCTCAGCGGTGATCCAAGCCCTACGCACCGCCCTCCTCTACCCCCTGGATGATCCCAACCCAGATCATCGCCAAGCTAACCGCCAATTCTTCGAGGCTCAAATGGATCGCTTCCTCCGCCCTGAAGCCCGCCTTCGCGACATCCAGCGCCAGGAGTATCGGTAGAAAAGTCGTCAAACAGGGACATACAGAGAGGGCACTGCTACATTTGTAGAGTTAAGCTTTGCTCTCTCTGTTACAGTTCATTATCCAGCAAAATAATGACTTTCTTAGACTCTCCTTTGCTATTTTCTAAATTCAAATCTCATGAATTTAATGAGTTATGTGACTTGCTATGCACAGTCTTTGAGATGTCCCGAACAGAAATAACCGAAGTTTATGATAACATTCGTTCTACATTCGATGAACCTGGCTGGCCGCCTCATCATATCAGACGAAGTATATTCAAAAGTGGAGATGAATCTTTTCAGGAAACTTATGCAAAATCACCAGTTATAGCGGTTGACTTACCCAGCTCTTTCGAGTTAGACAATGGTAGTCAAGAGAAGCAAACAATAGTTATCATTGCTCAAGATTCCAAAAGTGATAGAAACTCACAAGAAATACCCATTGGAACTCCCTTTGGGCTACATCATAAAGGTTCTAGGGAAGTCCTGGGCACAACAAAATTTTATTATGAGATGATTGCTGTCTTGATGCAAATGGACTACAGAGTTTACCTCACTGACATATTCAAAGTCTGGGTTTGCGATCCAGGTCGACCCTACAATCGGATTAAGCTGCCTCTGACAGATCAGAATCGGTTCTTTAAGGCTTTAGAGGCGGAGCTTCCCATAATCAATCCATCTGTAGTTATTACTTGGGGTAGAGATGCCAGTTTCGCAATGCATAAAGTTAAATATGATATTAAGCATTTGGCCTTTCCTCATCCAGGCGGGGCAGCAGGTGGAGCATGGGCCAAGTTGCTTGGCGATTCTCCAACAAGAGTTAATAAGTTGGCTTACTGGAAGTCGGCTATTTCTCAAGCTCTTCACCATTAGTTAATAAGAATTTATTTCTCACAGTTTTTTATTCGCCAAGTTTCATAACTCCAAATCTCCCATGCCTACTATTGTCGATATCGCTGTCAACACCGAAGGCTTTTCCACTCTGGTTGCTGCTGTCCAGGCCGCTGGTCTCGTAGAAGCTCTGCAAAGTCCCGGTCCCTTTACGGTCTTTGCCCCCAATGATGCCGCCTTCGCCAAATTGCCGCCGGGGACGGTGCAAACCCTGGTGCAGAATCCGCCCCAGCTAGCCCGGATCCTCAAATTTCACGTCGCCAGCGGCAAATATACCCAAGCGGACTTGGTAGCCCTAGGCCAAGTGGAGTCCTTGGAGGGGGCAACGATTCCCATCCGCCAGGGAGATACCTTTGAGGTCAAAAATGCCACCGTCCTCGCCGCTGACATCGAAGCAGAAAACGGCATCATCCATGTCCTGGATACGGTGATATTGATGGGTTAAACGAAGTCCGCGCTAGGTTACGGGACAGATTTATGCCGTCGAATACTAGTACACCCAGGCTCACTATTCTGTTGCGCCAGCCCAACACTTTCCGGTCCCCTCTCCCCTTGGGAGAGGGCTAGGGTGAGGGGCCGAGGTGTGCCACTATGGAACGGTCAGGGTATTTACGCCACGAAGTACTAGGTGCTGTGGACAATCAAAGCCAGATTACTTGTTATGGGACGGTTACACCCCCTATCTTGATGCCGTAGTGCGGGCGTGGTCATGCTTACCCCGCCAGAGTTCCTTGTTAATTGTCCACACGCCCTAGAGGCGGGAATCCTCATTGCTCTGAACACCCTGGACAATCCGCGATAGCTCACTCTTCTCATCCACCGAGGTCCGGGTGGGGGAGCCGCTAATGATGCGTTCCAAGTTGCGGAAGGAACTGCGAATATCAGGCCCATCACCTGTGATGGTGTATTCGCGAATGCCCTTGTCGTGCCAAGAGCCCCGCATCTTAAAGACATTGATAGCACGGGACATCTCCCCCCGCACCTCCACATACTGGAGCATCAAAATAGTGTCCGTAATGGTGGAAATATGGGATTCCGTGATGGAATGGAGCCCCATGAACTGCTCCGTTGTGTTGGTGAAAAACCCCGTGATTTCCTCCTGTTTCGCATAGCCCGTCACCCCAATCACAAACTGGCGGAAAGAGGTATTGCTCACCCCCCGATCTAGAGCAGAGAGGGAATCAATGGCAATCCGAGCAGGCTTGAACTGGGAAATTTCTGACTTAATAATTTGCAGATGATCCTCCAAACCCGCCGACTCTGGATAGGCACAGAGAATCTTCAAGAGTCCCCTCTCCTCTAAATCCTCAAAGTCAATCCCCCAAGACGTAGCATTTCGCAGCAGTTGTGCCCGAGACTCCTCATAGGCAAACAGCATCACCCGTTCCCCATTGGCGCAGCCATTTTCCAGAAACTTGCTCACCAGCAGGGTTTTGCCCGTTCCTGTTGCCCCGGTGGCCAAGATAATAGAGTCGCGAAAGAAACCGCCCCCGCACATCTCGTCGAGGGTCTTTACCCCCGAAGACACTCGTACATTGGAGGATCTCTGGGTGAGGCGCATGGCACCAAGGGGGAAGATATTGATACCTTCGTTAGTGATGGTGAAGGGATATTCTCCCTTCATGTGGGTGGTGCCCCGCAGTTTGAGGATTTCCACCGTGCGGCGGCGACGCTCCCCCTCTAGGGCATTGCGTAGGATGACTACATTGTCCGAAACAAATTCCTCTACCCCGTAGCGAGCTACTGGACCGTATTCGTCTACACGCTCCGTAGTCATTAGGGTCGTGACCTTCATTAGCTTCAGGCGAGCTGCTAGACGAAAGATCTCTCGCCGCACCACGGTCGCCGCATCATACTGCTGAAATACCGCCGTCACAGAGTCAATAGACACCCGCTGGGCTTTATATTTGCGAATAGCGTATTGGATCCGTTCGATCAGGGCGGATAGATCGAAGTTTCCCACTACATCCTGCCCCTCTGGGTCTGGGGAGGCGTCAAGGATAAAAAGTTTGCCCTCGTCCATTAGCTTTTGTAAGTCCCAGCCAAAGCTGAAGGCGTTTTTGATAATGTCTTCGGGGGATTCCTCAAAGGTGACTAAGATTCCTGGTTCATCAAAGTGAACAATGCCGTGATACAGAAACTGAACCCCCAGCAGCGTTTTACCCGTTCCTGAGGTGCCGCTCACCAGGGTGGTGCGGCCAATGGGGAGCCCCCCATGACTAATATCGTCGAACCCCTCGATCAGGGTGCGGATTTTAGTCACGCCCGTGGGGGCTAGGGGGCTAGAGGAGTCATTTAAAGCTACTTGAGTCATGGAAACTAAAAACAGGGATTATTAATCGTCTTGAAACTTGGACTGGGTCACCCTAGGGCGTATGGACAATTGACGGGGAAACCCCTGCGGTTAGGTCTGACCATGCCCGCCCTACTACATCAAGCTAGGGGCTGTCTGTGGGGGCTCCGTCTGAGTGGAAGGTGGGAGGAGAATTATGACTCATCTTCCCGCAGTTCTTCATAGAGTAAATCCAGGCCAATCAGGACTCGTTCGCGATCGGACAAATCCCCAATGATTTTACGGACTGGCGGCGGCAAAATCTTCGCTAAGGTCGGAGTCGCCAAAATTTTATCCTCCTCCGCAAGCTGAGGGTTTTTCAGAACGTCGATGACCTTCAATGCGTATACTCCTTGAAATTCCTGCTCTAGGATTTGGTTCAGGGTTTTCAAGGCCCGTACCGAGTTGGGGGTATTGCCCGCGACGTAGAGCTTGAGGATGTAGGTCTTTTTCAAAGCACTCATGGCAGTCAATCATGGGAACGGGAGCGAGAATAGCGTAGCAGTTTACCAGGGGTGAACAGGGTTATGGGTTCACTTCTCGCGAGGAATTGAGCGGCGATACATCTCACACAGGTGGGCGATGATATCGATGAGGGTCAGACGATAGTCCAGCAGAATCTCTTCGCTACGCCCTTCTAGCTTCAGTTGCTTGGAAAACTGATCCATCAAGTCCATGTGGACCTCGACAATTTGGGAGACGGATATGTCGGCAAAGAAGGCGATGTTGACAAGGTCATCGATCTTCTGGTTCAAGCCCTCCTGATCGGAAAAGTAGGTGAGGATAATGGCCCGGTACTCATTCTTGAGTGTGGTGACCAGTTCAGCTCGGTCTGTTGGGTTGAGGTTCCGCAGAAAGTTCTGGGGATTGCGCTTGTAGTAAACCCCCAGATAGCCCAAGCGTTCTCGGAGCTTTTCTGAAAGGCGCTGCTGTTGCAGGCTGAGGAGAAAGTGGCGGGTATCTGCGATGGGGGGAGGGGGGAGGTTGCTAATGTCTTGGTGATGGGAAAGTCGCAGAAACTCATCGATAGATTGGTGAATGTACTGATCTAGTAGGGAGAGTTCCCCCTGGGGTAAACACGCGATCGCACGGTGGTAGCTAATGCCTACTTGGCACCCCGGTGGAATGGGCGGGTTCGTACTGTCGGGGGCCAACTGACCTGCTGGGATTGGTGATCCTGTAGGGGCCAAGATTACGGTAGGTAATAGGATCTCGCGTCCCAGAAGCTGGATCACCAGGGACTGAAGCTCGTCATAGCTCTCTAGAAGTAGACAATCAACCCGATGCCGATTTTCTCCGATCCATTGGAGGAAGTTGTCGATGGTGTTGTCGTGATGAATGGCGTACTCGGGCTCACAGAGAAGGGTCCCGAGTTGCTGAGCGAGCTCAGGGGAGAAAATCAGGCTGCCAATTAACAGTTGTGAATGCAAGACCTTGAACTCATGCAGTGGGAAAGTTTGTAGGGTTAGGCGAGGGGCTGTGGACAATCAAAGCTAGATTCCTTGTTCTGGGGCGGTTACAGCCCCTAGTACTCTGCGGCGGAAATACCCTGGCCGTTCTATCGTGGCACACTCGGCCCCTCACCCTAGCCCTCTCCCCTTGGGAGAGGGGACCGGAAAATGTTGGGCTGACGCGCGACAATAGTGGACTGATTTACGCCCTGCGGTACTAGCTTGATGTAGTAGGGTGGCCATGGTCTGCCTACCCGCAGGGGTTTCCTCATTAATTGCCCACACGCCCTAGAGCTGGATAATGAAAATTTCCTGTAATTATTACCCAACCATTCTAAGGGCTGTTGTCCCCTTGCTTGGGGGCCATAATAAAACCAGGGAAGTAGGACTGATTCTGGCCGGCTGTGGTGGTATCTGGGTTGGAGTGCTTCGAGTTGGAGTCCCTCAGTAGACTCCCGCGCTGGACTCTCCCCTGGATGCCATTTTGGCGCTATGGTCCCAGATAATCCTAGAAGAGGCTGAGTGCGATGATGTGGGGGGTACTGGGACTCGGAAAGGAACAGGAGGGTCAGGACGGCAAGACTCAGCGGCGATGGACCCAGTGGCTGTGTATGAACACCGGTCAGAGACCCTCAGCGTTTGAGGCGGGGCTATGGCGTCACTGCTAGCGTTTGTGGATTCTGTGCCCAGCAGTCCGGCCTCAGCTCCGGCGGTGGTGTGGCGGCAGGCGTGTCTGGCGGCGGGGAGCAATCAGGTGGTGCTCTTGGATACCCAGGGACGACCCCTGGGTATCGTAGCTCTAGTCCGGATGCTGACGATATTAGATCGCGATCGCCCCCAACGGACGCGGGCAGCGCCCCATTGGGGAGATAGTAAGCGGGGGGATCAGGTCATCTCGCCGGAAATGACCTCTCTGTTGGAATCTGCGCCGGTCATTGCCCTGGAGACCACGCCGTCGATGGCCGCCCAAATCATTGCTGGAGCAGCGGGACATCCCTGGCTGGTCATTGATGCCCAGCAGCGGTATGTCGGTGTGCTGAATGGAGCCCGATTGCTTGATAGCCTGCGAGGCCATTCCCAGGGAGATCGGGGGAACGATGCGTCCCAGGCCGATCTCAGGGATCAGTCTGGCCAGGGCTCAACGGCGATGCTCACCTATTTAGGTCATGAGCTTAAAACCCCCTTGACCTCTCTTTTGGGCCTCTCTAGCCTGCTGCATCGGGAGCATCTAGGGGCCTTGAGTGATCGCCAAAGTCGATACGTTTCCCTCATTCAGCACCATACCCGTCGCCTGACGGCATTGGTGAACGCTGTGTTGGATCTGGGGCGTATTGAGGGTAACAGTCTGCAACTGATGCCCCAAATTGTGGAGGTTGCCCCCCTGTGTCAAGAAGCCTACCGTCAGGCTCATTTGCTGACCCTCGACGCCTCGGCCCCGGTGACGGATTTGCCCCTCAACATGCCTGAAATGGTGGTGGTGGCCGATGCCCTGCGGCTGGGCCAAATGCTGACTTACCTGATCCAGTTGGCCCTTAGGGCAGGGCGGGTTGAGGGGGTGCCTCTCCAGGTGCAGCACTGGGGCCGCTGGGTTGTATTTCGCCCTCTGGGTTTAGGTCAGAGTATTACCCAGTTGCCCCAGCCTGGAAGCGCTTGGGAGCATGGAGCTACCCTGTCTCAAGGGGATGGGGTGGAAATTGGGGGCTGGCTAGAATTGCTGCTGACGCGGCGCTTGGCCCATCTCCATGGGGGGGATTTGGTCCGAACTACGGGGGATTTGGATCCTCTGGAGCCGGTGTTGTTGTTACCCGGAAGCATCGATCCAGTGGCCCCTGAGGGGGATCGTTTGGTGGTGCTGGCAACGGCGGATAGTGAGCTTGCGATCGCAGTAAATGCCCAGGTTGAGCCCATAGGCTATCACCTGTTGGTCACTCAACCCGGATCTGAAACCCTGGATGTGGTCGCTCGTCTGGCCCCCGCAGCGGTGCTAGTGCCTGTGATCCTAGCTGCGCCCACCCAACTGTTGGGCCAGCTCAAGGAGAATGCCCAAACCCAAAACTGCCCAGTGATTGCCCTCGTGCTAGATGTGGAGACGCTGTCTGCCCCGGTGGCCTCTGCTGATTTGGGGATCCCTTGGCCCTCAGATCGCCTCACAGATCTGCTTCAAACTCCTCCGACTCCGGTGCCTCCGCTTCCTAGTCGCATAACTGTGCTGTACCTAAAGTCGCCGGATATTCTGGTGGAAGAAGCAATAGAGGATGATCTGTCGAGCCTCTTTCATGATTGTGGCTGTCGGGTTCTAGAGGTGGATGATCTCGATCAAGCAGACCTGATCAGTCGGGTCTGGCGACCTCATGTGATCGTGCTGGATCCTGCTCTGCAACACCCAGAGGTCTATTTACAAGGTATTAGCCAGATCCCCAATCTGGCCCAGCTTGCCCTGATTACCCTGACTGCTGAAGCGACCCAGTTTGCCCATACCCTGCCCAATCTGCTGATTTTTCCCTGTTTGGTGGGCACCTGTCCCTGGCGTGTGCCGGAGGGACAAACTCAGGTCTCGGCTTGGTTGATGCAGGTACTCCAGGCCGCGATCGCACCCAAGACCTGACCCTTCAGCGTCTAGGATTCACCTCCCTATCCCAGGGTTGCCATCGCCTCGTGGGCACTCAGAAAAATGCGATCGCGCCCCAGGAAGTCTACAAAATGAGCCAGCTCCAGTTGGTCCATAACTGGTCCCTTCACATCACTGAGGTACACCTGGATACCCGCCTCGCGCAGACCAGAAATCAGCGTTTCCAAAGTTTCCAGGGCACTAGCGTCCACATGATTTACCGCACTCCAGATCAGCAATAGGAACTCTGCTTCGGGATGGCGGGCGATCGCCCCCATCAGGTAGTCTTCCAACTGCCGGGTATTGGCAAAATACAAGCTCTCGTCAATACGGATCGCAATCACCCGACTGGAGGTGGTTACCGGATGACGCACCACATTGCGAAAATGCTCACTGTCCCCCAACCGCCCCACCTCGGCAAAGTGGGGCCGACTGGTGCGCCCCAGAAAAAATAACACCGAGACCCCAAACCCGGCCAGAATACCGGGCTCAATCCCTAAAAACAACACTGCCAAGAAGGTGATGCCCAGGGCTAGAGCCTCGCCGCGATCAATACGCCACAGTCGCCCTAGGGTTCTAAAGTCCAACAGATTCACCACCGCCACTAAAATCACCGCCGCCAAGGTGGCCTGGGGTAAAAAAGCAAACAGCGGCGTGAAAAATAACACCACGAACGCTACCAACACCGCTGTAATCAGAGAGGCCAGCCCTGTATTTGCCCCAGCGGTAAAGTTAACGACAGAGCGGCTAAAGCCCCCAGTAACCGGATATCCTCCGGTAAAGGCAGCCCCAATATTGGCAACCCCCAAACCAATTAATTCCTGATTGGGATCAATGCGTTGCCGCCGCTTACTAGCAAGAGACTTCGCCACCGCCACACTCTCCATAAAGCCAACAAAGCTAATGGTCAGGGCCGTCGGCAGCAATTGCGTTACCCACTCCCCATTCAAAGACGGCACCGTCAGGGGAGAGAGTCCCTGGGGAATGCTGCCCACCACCGCTACCCCAGCGGTGCGATCCAGGCCCCACAGATATGCCATCCCTGTGGTGACAATCACCACAAGCAGGGGACCACTGCGGCTGAGGGGAATCCGCAACCCTGGAGGCACGCCCCAGCGCTCTAACCAACCGGGCAATAGGTGGGAAAATCCCAGCAGGACGACCAAACTCCCCAAACCCAGGGTCAGAGTGGGGCCATTGGTGTCGGGCAGACCCTGTCGCAGGGCATGGAGGGTGGCAAAGAAGTTCTCAGATCGGGGAATCTGTACCCCCAAGACATGTTTTACCTGGCTGACCCCAATGACCAGGGCGGCGGCATTGGTGAAGCCTACAATCACCGCATGGCTGAGAAAATTGACCACAAAGCCTAGGCGGATGACCCCCATCAGGGTTTGAATCAGCCCCACCATCAGGGCCAGGGTCAGCGCGATCGCAATGGCGTTAGCCCCCGACTCCGCCAGGGGAGCAATTCCACTGGCCACCATCAGGGAGATCATCGCCACTGGTCCAACCGCCAGAGTGCGGCTTGTCCCCAGGGCGGCGTAGAGCATCAGGGGCAAGATGCTGGCATAGAGCCCCACCTGGGGCGGCAGCCCCGCCAGCAGTGCATAGGCCATGGCCTGGGGCACCAGCATAATGGCGACAATAATCCCCGCCATGGTATCCCCCACGAGGTCTTCCCGTCGGTATTGGGGCAACCAGGTCAAGAGGGGAACATAGCGACTCAGGCGGGCAAAGCTTGGCCCCCGTTTGGGGACAGAAGAGGTGGAGGAAAGGGGAGATGGCATCGAGATCGCATCCAAACGTCAGTTCAGCACGCCAGTTCAGCGCAGTTAGCCTAGACTGAGGCCAGAACGCCCCCACACCGTTCGTTGGCGGGCACCGCCTCCATAATTTTCTTAGGGTTGGGCAGATTGAGCCCCCCCATGAAGTCAATAAAGTCTTCCCGATTACGACCCACCACCCGAGGATTCAGGCGCTGCTCCTCCCCAATCGTGGATAGGGTCTGGCCCTTGTAGTCGTGGCCGGGGTAAACCAGGGTTTCGGGAGAGAGGGCCAAGAGTCGGTGCAGGGAATCGTACATCAGTCCCGCATCCCCATTTTGGAAGTCTGTGCGACCACATCCCCGAATAAATAGGCTATCCCCCGTTAACAGGTGAGTTCCGTTTACCAAAAATGCCATGTGACTATCGGTATGGCCGGGAGTGGCGATGGCCTCGATAGTGACTGACCCCACCTTCAGCACCGCTTTGTCTTGAATGTGACGGTCCGCACAGGCCACCTGGGCATGTTCCGGCACGATCCCCTGGCAGCCGGTGATCTCCCGCAGCCGTGCCGTGCCCGTAACGTGATCTGCATGAACATGGGTTTCCAGACAGTATTTCAATGTCAGGTTTAGCTCCGTCAGCAAGGTGCGATCGCGATCAACCTGCTCCAAAACTGGATCTACCAGCACGGCCTCGCCCGTGGCCTCATCGGCAATCAGGTAGGTATAGGTCCAGGTGTCGTAGTCAAACAGTTGGCGAAATAGCATCATCCCTCTCCTTAAAAACACTTGGCCTAGCTAGCACGATGGCCCAACGAGCCAGCCTTTCGCGATCTCGAACTATCGCGCCGAGTCTAGGACCATATCCCATTAATTATACACTTATGACGATATAACTATCTAATAATATATCCTCGCAATATTAAGCCCCCGCATCCTCCTGGGTAAGGTGGGATACGGGGGCTGGCAGGGGGGGTGGTTTTTTGGGGAACAGCCTTTATTCCTTGATAACCTCCCTGAGATACTTGGCTACGGCCTCCCCAACCTTGTCATGCTTATCGGATTTTGGGGGTTTTTGGGGAAATAGAAAGAACTTGGGGAAATTGTCCTGGGTCCAGAAGTACAGCACCACAACAGCAATCACAAAGATCGGAGCAACTAGCATGGCGTTTTAGGAGGGTTTCGTCTTAGCAAGATTACTCAATGGCATCCTCCAGCTTTCCTGAAAATCCAGGTAAGAGAGGAGCACGGATTGAGTTTGTTTGATTTTGCCTTGAAGGATAAACGCTATATCCCGATTTGGAACCCTTTTTCACTAAAAATGAGCCAAAAAAGTCTTCCCAGGGGGTAAGTCCAGGAAAACAAGGCTCTCACCGCCAAGATGTCTTAGATCCGACGAGTCAACACCTTGCCATGGGTATCGGTCCCACAGGTGCTAAAGATCTGAAATTGTTCCGCCAACTGACGGACAAGGGGAGTTTTCTTGGGACAGGGTCGCCACTCACTAGGATTTTCGTAGGCGTAGTAGGTTTCGATCCCATCAATCCCATGGGCCACAGCAGCGGGCACCAATTCCTCCGCAGGGCGACGATAGCGGGCCGGATGGGCCAGCACCGCCAAGCCTCCCGCTCCCTGAATAGCTGCAATTACCGCTGCCGCCTGTTGATCGGCTCCTTGGGGAGAGCCCCCTTGCAGATAGGGTTGGATGACATCGTGGACCGGATCAAAGGCATAACCCAAAATGTGCACATCCGTATTCGCCAGCTTGGTAGTGATCTCCACCCCAGTCCAGAGGCGGGGGAGAGCACCGCTGACTACCCCTGACGGCCCCCGACGCACCCGAGCGGGGTGACGCCACCGCCAGTCCTCCAGTTCTTGTCTGGCCTGATAATAGCCCGCCACCGTATGGTGATCGGTGATAGCAAATTCCTTCAGTCCCAAGTCAATCGCCTGTTCTATCAGGGCTGTAGGTGTCAATTGACCGTCTGAACAGACGGTGTGCATGTGAAAGTTGTACTCCCTAGGACAACTGGCAGCATCTACAGTTTCAAAAATACTTTTCAGCTTCTGAGCATCTCGCGCCAATGCTCCGGTGGTGGTAACACCCAGCTGGCTGGTGCTGGTGACCATGACTTGCCCTAGCTACCGATAACTTGTCTTTATCTAATATACACAGCCTTTTCAGTGTCAATGGGTATATCCATGATCAAGTCAACGATTTGTGTGATATCGACCTGTTTTTAGGCTTGCTTCTGAAGCGGGGTAGAGGGATCGGCGGTGGGTAGACACAGCAAGCCATCTCCATAGACTTGAATCATGCCCCGCTGGCGCAATTTGCCCATTAGGCGAGTAATGGTGACCCGAGTGGAGCCAATGGCGCTGCCAATTTGAGCATGGGTCAGGGACCAGGGGAGATAATAGCCCTCGTCGCAGGATTCACCAAACTCTTCGATTAAAAGAGTCAGGAAGCCGATGAGGCGGTCAATGGTGCGGCGCTGACCTAGGGTGCTGAGCCACAGCAGCTTACGTTGATGCTGGTGGCGAAAGGCATCGGAAATCTCTCGCCGAAAATGGGGCCAGTTGTCTAGATCATGCCAATACATCCAGATCACCGTAGTCTGGTCCACGTGGGCAAAGCTGTGGAGGGTAAAGGGAGCCTGAGCCACAATCTCGAAGGGCTGACCCGCTCCCACAAACCCGAGAAAGGCTTCCTCGTCTTGGGCCATGAGGGCGGTGGTGGGGGTGGGTTCATCGGGGTCAAGGGGACCATTCACCTGGGCATTGCCCGTGAGGCGGACGGATCCCCGCTGGACAAGGTAGAGGAGACCGGGGCGGGCGGGAATACGCTCATCCTTGGCAAAGGTGCGGCAGCGGTAGTGCTCTTGAGCCCAGTCTGAAATGCGCTGCCAGGTTAGAAAGGGGCGAACGCTATTGCCGGCGGAAGAGGGTGAATACATGGTGAGTGTGTAGGTGGGAGGGAACTACGGGCAGGTTTGAACTGGACCTAGGGCGTGTGGGCAATTAACAAGGACACCCTTGCGGGGTAAGTATGACCACGCCTGCCCTACTGAATTAAGCTAGGGGCTGTAAACGCCTCATAATCAGTGATCTGGATCAGTAATCTGGCTTTGATTGTCTACAGCTCCTAGCCAAGAACAAGGCTACCCAAACTTTCTCCGTAGACAAGCTAGCTGCATCGAAAATCTATCTGGGAACTGATGGGCTGGGGCAGCAGCCCAACCTGAATTACCCCTAAAATACCTTTCTCTATGCCTAGACGACCCTGTTGAATTTACTGAAGGCGGGTTATCGATTTCATCCATCCTAAGGTATACCGTTTTGAATTGTTGTCTCTCCTGGGATGTAGTCACGGGAGATAAGGGTTGGATGGAGCGGGAAGCGGGGGATGCCCTGGCGCGAAGATCCCTGTGGGCCGGTCCCTAACCATCGCACTTTTGAGTCCCCCTTCTTCTAGGATTCTTCTAGGATAAATAGCGAAATGCAGTTGGATTGTGTATATCCCTCAAGGCGCACAGCCATACGCCCCTACCGTGGGCGTACTGGATTTTGATGAATACCGCTAAATATTCTTTTCTGCATCGCCCAATCATGGCTGATGCGCTCTTTGCCCTGTCCCCCAAAACCGTATTGCAGGATACATTCAAGACGATCGGGGTCACGACGGCGACGGAGCGCCCCCCTGGGATCACCCTCGTACCTAGTCGTTTACCCCTGGTGTATAAAGTGACCTGGGGACAGCCCGTAATCCTCCGGGGGGGGATAGGGCTGGCGCAACAACTCAGTGAGGCGCTGGTGACGTGGCGGGTGGAGGCGGATCCCCAGGGGAACTTGTGGTTTACCCTCAGTCTTGCCGGGGTGATGGCTTGGCTCCAGCAGCTTAATCAATGGCAAGCGACGGCGGTGTATCGGGGAGAAGGGGCGATACCCCCAACTCAGTCCCCGTTCCTGACGCCTAGGAATTGGAATCTGCCCCTCTGCGATCGCGTAGGGCTTTCCCTACCCGCCTTTGTTCAATACAGCTATGGCCGTTGCGGCAGTTGGCTGGTGCAGGCCGATGGGGCCAAGTGGCTGGCCCTAGAACCGGGGACACATAGCTCGCGACCGATTGTGAGTGCACCCCCCGTCTGGAAGCAGTCCATCGAAAACCCGTCTGTTGGGCTGGGAGCGACCCACCTGATTGCCCTAGTCCAGGCGCTAGATACCCTGGCTCGCCATAGCACCCCCCCAACCTATTGGCGACAAGGCTACTGCTTGGGGGCATCTCTCTATGACCTGCTGAGTCAGTGGCGGCCCTATGGTCAGGGGCCAGAGGGTGATGACTCAGAGGGAGATCGTCTGCGAGTGCTCTGGGTCATTCGGGCTACGCAGGTCTTGCTGGGTCACATCCTGCACGTCTTAGGGCAACCGCCCGTGGAGCGTATTTAGAAGTCCTAGGCCAACAGTTTGCGTAGGTTGGGTGAAACGAAGTGAAACCCAACAGCGGTGGGCTATGTTGGGTTCCGCTAGCGCTGCACCCAACCCAACCTTGTATGGAATTCTTGTGGGGTGGGCCTCCGGCCTGCCCAACTTGAGTAGGACAGCCAAGATGGCTATCCCACAAGAATTCTACAAAGTGCTGCACCTAACCTACAAATTGAGGCTTGACAGAGCACTAGGGCTTAGCAAATTCGGAGGCGTTGCGGAAATTTTCCACCGGAACATCTACCAGCGCCTGATTCATAAAGTCACGCCAGACAGGAGCCACAAAGCCACCCCCCGTGGCCCCAACGCCTAGGGGACTGTAATCGTCGTTACCCACCCAGATGGCTGTCGCCAACTGGGGTACATAGCCCGCAAACCAAATATCCCGCTGAGAGTCGGTTGTCCCAGTTTTGCCCGCTGCAGGACGACCCAGTTGGGCTCCAGTACCCGTACCTCGGGCAATCACTCCCTGCAACACATCCGTCAGAGAAGCTGCCGCCCAGGGATCAAGGATCAACTGGGGCTTAGGTGTGTTGTCCAGCAGCACATTACCGCTGCTATCCGTCACCTGAACGATGAAGGTGGGCGGAGAATGCCAACCATTGCTTGCGAAGGTGGCATAGGCTCCGGCCATTTCCATTGGCGTTAGATCTACCGCTCCCAGAGGGAGGGAAATAACGGGTTCCATCGGACTTTCAATCCCCAAGAGCCGACAGATTTCGATAATACGGGCCACCCCGATTTCCTGTCCTAACTTCACCGCAGGCACATTACGGGAAACCTCCAGCGCCTGACGGATGGGGATATTGCCCATGAATCCGCCATCGTAATTGCGGGGAGAATAGTATTCGTAGCCGTCGGGGTAGCTAACGGCGGTGTCTTGGATGATGCTGTCGGGGGTGTAACGCCCAGAGGCAAAGGCGGCGTAGTAGACAAAGGGCTTGAAGGCAGAACCGGGCTGACGCTGGGCCTGAACAGCCCGGTTGAATTGGCTGGTGGTGTAGTCCACACCGCCCACCATGGCCTTGACGAAATGGGTACGGGGGTCGATGGCTACTAGGGCCATCTGGTCCGCATTCAGTCCCCGTTGTCGCAGTAGGGCATGGTTCCGCTGAACCGTGGCTTCGGCGGTCTGTTGCATCGCCAGATCCACCGTGGTTTGGACCCGCATTCCCCCCTTGAGCACTGCTTCATTGCCAAAGACCTCCTTCAGCTCCTGCACCACCGCCTCCGTCACATAGGGCGAGACACTGCTGCGAAAGGAGGTAATTTCCCCCAGCATCAGGGGTTGGGCCTTGGCGGTGGCTTCCTCTTCGGCGGTAATCCAGCCCAGTTGTCGCATCCGCCCCAGCACCGTGGCTTGCCGTTGCTTGGCTAGCTGGTAGTCAACAAAGGGACTATATTCTTCGGGAGCCTGCACTAATCCCGCCATCATGGCCGCTTCTGCTAGGGTCAGATCCGCTGCGGATTTGTTGAAATAGCTCTGGGCAGCGGTCTCTGCGCCGTAGGTGTTATGGCCCCAGTAGACCTGATTCAGGTACATTTCCAGAACCTGATCCTTCTCAAAGATCTGCTCTAGGCGCAGGGATAGGACCGCCTCCGCGACCTTTCGGCTAATGGTTTGATCAGGTGACAGAAATAGGTTCTTCACCAACTGCATGGTGATGGTGGAACCGCCTTCTACGGTAGAGCCTGCCTGAAAGTTGGCCAGAAAGGCACGACCCACGCTACTGGGGTTAATGCCACGGTGGGCGTAAAAGTGGCTGTCTTCAATGGCTAGAATCGCCCGCTTCAGGTTGGGCGAAACTTCGTCTAGATCCACCACATCTCGGTTGGCCTCGTCGTGGAGGCTGTAGAGGAGGGTGCCTTTGATGTCGTAGATGTAGCTGGTTTCGCTGGGTAAGTAGTTTCGCAGAACCCGCACGTCGGGGAGGTTGCGGAAACTAATGGCCAGCCCCACCAACCCACCTGCTGCTACGGAACTGAGCAGCATGGTGGAGCCCAGGAGGGTGGCCACGGTGACTTGTCCCACATCCTGAATGTATTTGATCAGGTCTGAGGTCTGGCGGATGGAGCGCGATCGCCGTTGGGGAACTGTATTAGAAGACACCGGATTTAGAAGTTATGTAAGGATGCTAAAGGCGGTTATGAAACCTGAGGTGTTGCAATTATAGGAACTAGAGACCTGAAACGGCAGGGGTTGGGGATTGACCAGGAAAATCTCGTCTGTACCAATGGCAACAGAATAGAGTACTCCCTGAAAGACTGCCACTCTTCCAGGCGGGTGGAGGTCTAGGCGGGTAAAGGACAAAAACACGCCTCCTTGACATCAGGGCATAGCATGGGTCCATAGCAGTGCCATGCCTTTAGGAATAGGTCACGAATTTTTCCGTAGGGGCACCACACGGGTGCGCCCTATGCCCTGGGCAAAGACGGGAAGTAATATGATTGATTGCGATTCTATATATCTTTCAAATTCAGCCGATGGCGTTGATTCCAGACGAGTTTCAATGGATTTATCGGGGGGTGAGCGAGGTTTTCCCGGATCAGCCGGGTACCTCAGATCCGCATCAGAGCCTATTGGCCCGGTTACAAACCTGCGGTGGGTCAGGGTCGGTGCGGCAAGACGCTCGACCCCTGCGGGTCAAGCTGGGGATTGATCCCACGGGGTCTGAGATTCACCTAGGCCACAGTATTCCGGTGCGGAAACTGCGGGCATTTCAGGATGCGGGCCATACCGCTGTGCTGATCATCGGCGATTTCACCGCCCGCATCGGCGACCCCACGGGCAAGTCGGAGGTGCGGAAGCAACTCACTGAGGCGGAGGTGAAGGCGAATGCGGCTACCTATCTAGATCAGGTACGAGCCATTTTGGATTTTGATACCCCTGGCCGGTTGGAGATCCGGTACAACTCTGAGTGGCTCTCGATCCTGGATCTGAGCCAAATTTTGGATCTTTTTGCCACCATGACCGTGGGGCAAATGCTGGCGAAGGAGGGTTTCGCGGAGCGCTATGAGAAGGGGAGTCCGGTCTTTCTTCACGAGTTTTTCTATCCTCTGATGCAGGGCTATGACTCGGTGGCGGTGCGGGCGGATGTGGAGTTGGGGGGCACAGATCAGAAGTTCAACATTGCGGTGGGGCGGGATCTGCAACGACACTTTGGCCTAGAGCCCCAGTTTGGGATGTTGCTGCCGTTACTGCTGGGGACTGATGGGGAGCAGAAAATGTCGAAGTCCCTGGGCAATTATGTGGGCCTCCAGGAGGATCCCCTGACCCAGTATTCCAAGCTGGAAAAGGTGCCCGATTCTCTGATTCCCCAGTATTTTGAGCTGTTGACCCGGATGCCTCTGGAGAGTTTGCCGGAGAATCCCCGTGATCGCCAAAAGCTCTTGGCCTTGGAAATCACGCGCCAGTGTCATGGCGACGCGGCTGCTCACCAGGCCCAGCAGGATGCCCTGAGTCTGGTGCAAACCGGTGGCGGTGCGGAGGCAGTGCCGGAGTTTTCTCTGGCGGCGGTGAATTTTCCGGCTAAAGCCTTTTACTTGGTGGGGGCAACGCCTCTGTGCGCCAGTAGCAGTGATGCCCGTCGTCAGATTCAGAATGGTGGGGTGAAGTTGGGGGGCGATCGCATTACCGATCCTAATCAGGGGTTTGACAGTCCGGAGGTGTTGCTGGGGAAGGTTTTGCAGGTGGGCAAGAAGAAATTCTTGCGGTTGGTGCCCTAATGGGTATTCTTCTGTCTGCTCTGAAATCCCCTGTCCTTCCTGCTGAGCGCATTATTGTGCCGTTGGATCTACCCACGGTGACCGAGGCGCTAGCGTTGGTGGATGCCCTGCCTCTGGTGTCTTTTTGGAAAGTGGGGCTGGAACTGTTTGTCAGTGATGGTCCTGCAATTTTGACGGCGTTGAAGGCGCGGGGGAAGCGCATTTTTCTGGACCTTAAGTTCCACGACATTCCCAATACGATGGCGGGAGCCTGTCGGGCGGCGGGGCGGTATGGGGTGGATCTGCTGACGGTCCATGCCCCGGCGGGTAAGGCGGCGCTGGTGGTGGCCCAAGCGGCGGTGCTGGAGGGGGCTGCGCTGGCACAGGTACCCCCTCCCCAAATCGTTGCGGTAACCCTGCTGACCAGCATCCAGTCTCGGACGTTGGCCTTGGAGCTGAAGGTACCTTTGGAGCTGACGGATTACGCCTTGCAAATGGCTCTGTTGGCTCAGGAGGCAGGACTGGCGGGGGTGGTGTGTTCTCCCCAGGAGGCGGCGCAGTTGCGGTTGATCTGCGGGGCGGATTTTCTGCTGGTGTGTCCAGGGGTGCGCCCAAGTTGGGCAGCGCAGGGGGATCAGGGTCGGGTGATGACGCCGGGGGATGCGATCGCAGCGGGAGCCAGCTATCTAGTCATCGGTCGGCCCATTACCCAGGCGGCGGATCCAGCCTTAGCCTTTCAACACATTTGTGATGAGATAGCCTAGCCTCCGTCGGCGTTGAGACTAGGGGATTTCACGTCCTGAAAAACCCATCACCTACGACACCTCTCTGAGATCACCTCAATATACGTATCAAGATCCCCTAGAGAAAATTTCACCTGGATAGAATGGGGGCATTGTTACCGAGGGATCGCCATGGTGGTTCAAACTCGCACCGCTCAGCCGCAACCGCTGCTTACAGGGCGTGTCCCCTACGGTGTTCTCCGGGCAGCGGCGTTTTGTCCCGTTCCACATCAGCCGCCAGCAGAATCCCGTGCCCCTCGTCACCTCAGCTATTTGGAATCACTCCTTGGAGACGGCTAGGGGCTGTGGAAAATCAAAGTCAGCTTCCTGGTTATAGGGCGGTTACAGCCCCTAACTTGATGCCGTAGGGCGGATGGGGGCATGCCTACCCCGCAAGGGTTTCCCCGTTAATTGTCCACACGCCCTAGTGTTCTGTCAGGAAAATTTTGACGGGCCGAAGACCCTCAAGATTTAACCCCAACTAAACTCCAGGGTTTCGGTCACCCGTCAATTATTAATTGACTGAGCACTAGATTGCGGGCGTTATGAAAGCAAGTCTCCGCATTAGGTGCACAGCCGTTCACCCCGACGATATTGTTGGTGCTGACTGAGACAGGGGGGCTCTCGGGTAGAAATCATCTCACTATGAGCACTACATCAATAAAAAAAGGAGGTAGATGCGATCGCATCTACCTCCTTTTTTTATTCAGGGTAATTCTGAAGGTCTGGAGGTAATAAGGATGGACCTAAGCTGCGATCGCAATTATCGTAGCGGTTAGGGAAGCTGCGATCGCAATTGCCAGAAGTCCCTCTTGCCAGTCGATCTGGGTTGCATCTTCAGTCATCTGGGCCGTATATACTGCCGCCTTGGGTTGGGCGGCGTAGTAGCGTGCCAGAGCGTCACGGGTAGAAGGGTGCATATCTAAAAGCTCTTTAACATCTGTAACGTTAATGTAACAAATCCTTAACGTACTGACAAGGACTCTCTCAGATTTCCCTCCAGGGCGGCAGCCTTTCGAGGCTTTCAGCGAAAACATCCCTCGGATCGATAAAGTCCCCGCTGATCGGGCTTGATCCTCAGCTCCAGGGTGTCTTCCTGGGTTGATCCGTCCCTGGCCTGTACCTGGATCGATAAAGTCTCGCTGATCGGACTGGTTCCCTGGGGGGAGTCATTACATGTGCAGACTTGCCCCCTGCCGCACCATCCTCATCTAGGTGCAACCTCAAAGTGGTGCTGAGTATCGGAGAGGGTTAACTCTCAGAATTGTCGTCAGATTCAGGCTCGGGCTGAGCCGCAGGGGGTGGTGGTTGGGTTGCAGGCTCGGGCTGAGCCGCAGGGGGTGGTTGCTGGGTTGCAGCCTCGGGCTCAGTCACAGGGGCGGCTTGCTCGGCTGCGGGCTCGGATTCCGAATCTAAATCTGAAGCCGCCGGTTGTGCTGGCGTTGGTGGGTTGGCTTCGACATTTTCCCTAGAGGGTACTGGCGGAGCGGTAGGGGCTTGACTTGGCGCAGTTGCGGCTGACTCAGGGGTAGGCGTTGGTTCTGGTGGCAGCTCTACTGTTTGACGTTCGCCCCGACGGCGAGCATCGCGGTTACGGCGCGAGCCTTCAATAGTTAAGTCATACTCAATGGGCACCCTGGCTCCCCCGCTGACGGGCTGGAACCGTGAGTTTCTGGCAGCCTGGAGAGCGGCTTGGTCAATGTCAGGGTTACCGCTAGAGCGGGTTAGGGTCACACTACGGACGCTGCCATCGGGGTTGATATCGACGCTGACCATGGGTTGGCCTTCAACACCGGCATCCAGAGCACTTTGGGGATAGTTGGGGCGCACACAGTTTTGGCAAGCCACAGTACGAGAACCTTGACCTTGACCATTACCGCCTTCTGAGGGATTGGCAGTTTCTGACGTGCCCGTGCCTGGGCGGGCAGCCGTTGTTTCGGTGGTACCCGTTGCGTCAAGGGACGGCGGTCCAGATGATTCAGGGCTACCAGCGGATGGAGTCTCTGTCGCGACTGCACCGCGATCGGCATCTCGCCGCCGCCGAAAAAAGTCACGGAGTCGATCAAATTGGGAAGCGTCTTCTGGCACAGCGGCTAAGTCTGGCGCTGTCGGCTCTTCTTCTGCTTCGGCAATTTCCGCTTCCGTCTCAACTGCTTCGGGTGGCAGGGCTGACTCAGCGGTTTCTTCTTCCTGCTCCTCAGGCACTTCTTCAGGCACTTCCAGGTCTGATTCCGCTTCGGTTTCAGCGAGTTCAGGTTCTACAGCTTCAGCGACCTCAGACTTGGCAACCTCGACGGGCTGGGGAGCGGTAACCACCGCTGCTTTTGGGGCTGGGGCCTGAGTCGCTGGAGCCCGAGTCGCTGGAGCCGGGGCTGGGTCATGCGTCTCAGTGCTAAGGTCGGCAGGCTGGGTGGGGGCTGGGGCCAGAGGCTCGGTGACAATCAACTCGATGAGGGCAAGTTCGGCCTCTTCAGTGTTGGGCCGCAGGTTGAGGTGGCTGAGGCCAAAGGCGATCGCATGCACCCCCACCGACCCTAAAAGCCCCCAGACTAGGAGCTTTTGCAGCCTAGCTTGGTCTTGCTCGTGTTGTTCGAAGCAGAGGGTAGAAAGACTCATGGGCTCTGTCCAAAGGAATGGTGAGTCATAACCCTCCTCAATATTGAGAAGGAGTCTTGACTATGTTGCAGGTTGTTGACAATTAATTCAACAAGGTAGCTATACGGGCTGGGCTAAAGGCTTAAGTGGAGAACAGGTTTAGATTGATAAACAAGGATGAAATCTCCTGGTGTACAAGGAATACAGGCCAGAAAAAAGAATTGACCTGCCTTAAGACAACCTGCCTCCTCAATATACTATCAGGATCTATTCCCTATAAGATCTTGACAATGGCACCAGAATCAGGCTCAATGCATTTGACAGTAATTTGCAACAGTTTGATGTTGCCTACCCAGCCCGACGGCAGGGTAGGCGTCTGAAGTCGGGAATGCGCGATGAAGTTGGGAATGCACGATAAGGACTAACTATGGGCAGTATCTTGGCCGCAGGCGGCATTGTCATGGGGCCGCTGCTGGTGTTTTCATTGGTTGCGATCGCACTCATCATCGAGCGGCTAATCTTCTGGGTCCGGCTCAATCAGCGCCAGCGCCGAGTGATGCAAGACATTCTGCGCACCTATCGACAGGCTCCGATGGATGTCTACCCCAAGCTGCGGCAAAACATTAGCCTGCCCATCGCCCGCATTTTTCTCGAAGCGCTGGAAATTGAAGGGGCCAGCCCCAAGCAATTTCACTTAGCCCTAGCTAGCGCTATGCAGTCCGAACTTCCCCATCTACGCCGTTTTAGCACCGTGTTTGCCACTATCATCAGCGTGGCCCCGTTGTTAGGCTTACTCGGTACCATTTTGGGCTTAATCGCTTCCTTCGATGCTCTTCAGCTAGGGGATGTGGGGGCTAATGCTGGGGCAGTTACAGGCGGTATTAGCGAGGCGCTGATTTCTACCGCTGCTGGGCTGGTCGTGGCTATCGGCACACTGATGTTTGCCAACCTGTTTCGTGGCCTCTACAAGCGCCAAATCGCCCTAATTCAAGAATATGGCGGGCAGCTCGAAATTCTCTACGAAACCCACTACGAACGCAGAAGCCAACTTAGGGAAGAGTCTTTTGTGAGGTAGGCGGGTTGAGTTCTAAGTTTTGATGCCTCTCTGTAGAGCTGAATTCAGCACTCAACACCCCAACACCCCATGTCCTACCTTCCCGAAGAAGCCGAAGACGAGTTTGAACTCAATATCGTGCCGATGATCGATGTCATCTTTGCGATTTTGACGTTCTTTATTATCTCTAGCCTGTATTTGACTCGATCAGAATCATTGCCGGTGAATCTGCCTAAGGCAGCCAGTGCTGAAGTACAAGAGCAAACGCGGATTACGGTAACGGTGGAAGATTCGGGGGATATTGCCCTGAATCGGGAGGCGATTAACCTCGAAAATTTACAAGCGGGCGTGCGTGCCCTGATGGACGCAACTCAGGAATCGGTTATTGTCATTAATGCCGATGAGGCGGTGAACCATGGCCGAGTGATTGCGGTGATGGATGAATTGCGGGAGATTGAGGGGGCGACGCTAGGGATTGCAACGCAGCAGTCGGAGTAGGGGCGGCTGGCTGGCTAGGTGAATGGGCAGATGGGTGGCCTTGTCCTGCGCTTGTCGTTAGCGTAATTTTTCCGCAGGAGAAAGGGATTTGAGTTGTCAATTAATTATTTGTAGCCAATGCAAGATCTTGATACTAGAGCCACGACGGAACTGCTGAACCAGATTATGGAATTTGAGCTGGCGGGAGTAGTGCGTTACACGCACTATTCCTTGATGGTGACGGGGCCTAACCGGATTCCCATTGTGGATTTTTTTAAGGCCCAAGCTGCTGAGTCGCTGCTCCACGCTCAGGAGGCCGGGGAGATTATTACTGGCCTGGAGGAACACCCCAGCCAGCGCATCGCGCCTATTGAGGAGACGAATCGACATGGGGTGCGAGACCTGCTGCAAGAGAGTCTAAACCACGAGCAAAAAGCATTGCAGATGTACAAGCTGCTTCTGGGGGTGGTTGAGAACGCCAGCATTTATCTAGAAGAATATGCCCGCACCAAGATTGGCCAAGAGGAGCTGCACAACTTGGAAATCAAGAAAATGCTGCGCGATTTTAGCTGATGACCTCTCTGCCCGAACCCTCTGAAGACGCTTACTCAAAGTTCATGCAGGATCGCTGTATATGATCGCAGGGTATCAACTCAAAGCGGGACAAATCTCTTGGGGAGGAGTTAGGAATTAGGAGCCAGAATCTAGGAGAGTACTGGATTCTGACTCCTGACTCCTGAATTCCTCGGAACCAATATTGTCTCGGCTTACGTTGATACCCTTATCGCAGATTCTTTAGTCTTCTAGGTAGCCCAGTTCTTGAAGGCGGCGCTGCACTTCGGGATCGTCGTACCCTTGAGCACGGGGGGCCGTGGTGGCGGTGCCGTAGCCGTCAATTTCTCCGGCGAAGGCTTGGAGACAACCTTGAAGAACTTCCACATTTTCCGGCAGGATGGCGCTGAGGTTGAGGTTTTCCTGGGGATCTTGCTGGACATCGTAGAGTTCTACTTGGTTGGTCCCAGTTTCAATCAGTTTATGGTGTCCCATCCATACTGCCCGTCGGGGTTGGTCGCAGGCGCGATCTCGCACCAGTTGTGGCTGGCGGCGCTGCATTAGGTTGACCAAGTTCTGGGGGGGAATAGCTTCTGCAAAGACATAGTCCAGTTCTGCCACGGTACTGACCAGGGTTGGATCTGTCACCAGACTTAGGGTTTGCTCTGGTTCGCTGGCCAGATGGGCTGCGTCCAGCACTGTATGGAACAGCCGCCGGGTAGAGACCACCTCCTCGACCACGGCTCCCTGGGGCAGGCGCTGGGCGGGGTCGCGAATAATCAGGGGCACCCGCACCAGTTCGTTATAGATGGATAGGCTGTGGCCCATGAACTGCTTTTCCCCTAGGTGCTCGCCATGGTCGGCACAGATAATGACGAGGGTGTTATCCAGGCAACCGGATTGGGACAGCTTGGCAAAGAAGCGCCCTAGGTGTTCATCTTGGGCTGCCACCTCGGCGTCATACATGCCATCTAGGGTTTTCTTTTGCTCCTCATTTAGGGCTCCTGTAAGAGGGGCTAGCCAGCCGTATACGTCGCTGTTGAAGCGGTGGAGAAAACTACGGGCATCGCGATCGCGCAGGACATGGGGGGCAAATTGCTCTACGTAGGCGCGAGGGGGGTGGTAGGGCATGTGGGTTCCCATCAGATTCACAAAGGCAAAGATGGGTTGGTCTGCATCGACACCATTGCGATCGCACAATAGGCGTGCCGTATCCTCCAAGGATTTAGCCGTGTTGCCCTTAAAGCTGAGGGCCGTCTGCCACAGGGGAACCATCAGGGGCGTAAAGGATAGGGACAGCAGCCAGTCGGAGCGGGCAAAGGCATCCTGAAGCCTGATCATGATGTCAGAGAGCCGCCGCTTGAACCATTGGCGATAGCGATCCAACCAGCCGGAGGAACTGCCTGCCTGGTTAGGCCGGGAGGTGAGGAGGCCGCTGTAATTCAAAAAGCTGAGGTAGCCCCGCCGTAGACCATTGTTGATCACTCCCACTAGGGGGTTGTTGCAAAAGCCCGCAGTAAAGTAGCCGCCGTCCCGCAGCCGCTCCGCCAGGGTGGGAATCTCCGCCGGCATCGTCGAGTAGGTCTGGACCATGGTGTGCTCCGAGGGATAGAGCCCTGTAAACATGGAGGCATGGGAGGGAACCGTCCATTGGGCCGGTGCGATCGCAGTTTCAAACCGGGTAGAGGTGGCGGCAAATTGGTCTAAATTTGGCGTTGTCGGAAGTCCGTAGCCATAGCAAGAAAGCCGATCCACGCGCTGGGTGTCCAGCACGATGAAGAGGATATCGGGACGAGGGCTCACCATGGCATTCACATTCCGTTGAAGACTATTTTCAGCATAACGACGTAGGGGAAGAACATCCGGCGGCTAGCGATCCTCCTCCACTGGGGGCAACACTTCCACGGAGACCACCGTGGCATCGCGGGTATCGTCCGTTATGTCCACCGCATCCACCTCTACCGTACCCTCGGGGACATCCCGCTGAAACCCTTCTAGCGTCACCTGGAGCGGCGTTTGGCAATTGGGGCAGACCGTCCGCATCTTGTTTAACCCTGTCAAGGAGGTTTGACACACCGGGCAAGCTCCCTCAATCAGGTTGCGGTTCAGCCACCAGCGAAACCCCAGGAAGCCAATCACGGGGGCCACCAACAGTAGAACCAATAACACGGCGATAGACTTCACCAGCCAGCCTAGACCCAAGGCTCCCAAAAGCCATGCAAACCCAATCACCGTCAGCCAGCAGCCTAGGCCCGAAAAGTTGAGTTGAGCGTTATTTCCTTGGGGGTACATGGCGATATCCTCAACTATCCTTCAGTCCAGTATCCTTCAGTCCAGGGTGGCGATGGGGGGCTAGAGAACCCCGCCTGCCCAGAGCGCACTGTTCCGACATCATGGGTCTAGGGCATCTGCATGGATCTAGATCTGCATGGATCTGGATCTGCACGGGTCTGTAATCGCCCTAGGCACCGACATCGAGACTTCTTCAGACTAGACCACATTTCCCCGACTCAGATCCCCAAGGATGTCGCGATCTCCCCCCTACCCTGGGGCGATCGCATAGCCATAGGCTCTAAACCCCTGATGGGACAGGATCGCCCCAGGGTAGGAGGTAGTCCCAGGTAAAGACCCACCCAGGAACTGAACCGCTTAGCTGCCGCTGGGCAGGTGGTCACGGATCGTGGCCGCAACGAGGGCGGCTTGGGTGCGATCGCGCAATTCCAGTCGATTCAGCACATTGGTTACATGGTTTTTGACCGTACCCTCAGAGATGTAGAGCTGGGCGGCAATTTCCCGGTTACTGGCCCCCGACCCAATCAGCGCCAGCACCTGTCGTTCCCGAGGGGTGAGGTCTTGGAACCCAGGGGGTAGGGGGGGCGCGTCAGGCGTAGTGGTCATCGTCGGCATCATCTTTTGAAAAATGCCAGGGCCAAACTGGGTATAGCCCCGATGCACCGCCCGAATTGCCGCCGCCAACTCCTCCGAGGGCGTGTCCTTGAGCAAATAGCCCATCGCCCCCGCCGCGATCGCCTGCTGTACCAACTCATCCTCATCAAAGGTGGTGAGGACCAAAACCTTCACCGTGGGAAAGCGCTGACGGATTTCGCGACTGGCGGCAACCCCGTCCATGACAGGCATTCGCATGTCCATCAGCACCACCTCTACCGCCTCCGGACCATTGCTACAGGTGTGCAGAACTTGGAGCGCTTGGCGACCATTTTCCGCTTCCGCCACGACTTGCACATCTGCCTCTAGCCCCAGCAGAACCCGTAAGCCTTGACGAATAATCACCTGGTCATCCACCAGCAGTACCCGAATCATGGTCTATCTCCCCAGGAGTTCATCTTCTGCCGAGGGTGGTTGCGGCAACCACACCTGAATGGTGCAGCCCTCACCGGGGGCGCTGATCAGTTGAAATCGACCCCCATCTCCCTCCGCCCGCTCCCGTATTCCCTTGAGGCCAAACCCGGTGCGGTTGTCATCTAGAAAAAAGCCCCGACCATCGTCGCGAATGGTGACGGAGATACCGCCGCCATGGTCAGCGGGGATAGTCTGCACCGAAATATCCACGGCAGTGGCTTCGGCATGGCGGGCAATATTGGTCAGTGCTTCTTGCATCATGCGGTAGATGCTTACCTGAAGGTAGCTGGGGAGGGAGGGGGCATTGATCTTGATCTGGGGCGTTACTCCGGTGGCCTCGGTCAATTGCTGGGCTAATTGCGCGATCGCATCCGACAGCGATCGGGCCTGGAGTGGATTGGAGCGCATCGTGGCCACCGCCCGCCGCACATCCTCTAGGGCGGTGGAACCCATTTGCTTGGCCTGGAGTAGAAAGTCATGGGCCTTGGCCGCATCCCCCGGCCAGAGCTTGACGGCACTTTCGAGCTGGATATTGAGAGCGGTAAGGGAATGGCCCAGGGAGTCGTGGATGTCGCGGGCAATGCGGCTGCGTTCCTGGGCCATCGCCAGGGCTTCGATCTGGGCAGCGGATTCCCGCAGCTTTTCATTAGCCCGCCGTAGTTCCTCCCGCCGTTGTCGCTCCGCCAGTAAGGCGTTGACCATGAACAATACAAACACCATCAGCACCCCGAACAGGAAGATTAAATTCACCTGGATTCCGGTCAACAGCGGCAAGAGGGGCCGTCCCACCCGGAAGGGTAGCCGTTCTGCCAAGAGCCGCAGCCGCACCTGCAACACCCCAGCAAACATCAGAAAAGATCCGCAGAGCACCACAATGCGTCCCGCCATGGCCAGCATCAGGCAACTGCGAATCAGCAAAATTAAGTAGAGAAAGGGAAATAGTCGTAACCCCGCTAACCCGGCTTGGGAGGCGAGCAGAATCAGACAGCCCTGGACGGCAATGTGGACGGTTCGGAGCCACGGTGACTGAGTGGGTAGCCGCAGCCCTAGGGCTCCAAAGAGGAGTAGAGCCGCGATCGCAACCCCCGGCCCTACCGTATGGCGGGGTAAGGGCACCGGAGTCAACTCACTTACTACCGCCACCCCCAGCAGCACCCACTCCAGATGCAGCAAAAAGGGAAAGGGATGGTTACTTGGACGAATTATTGGGGGCATCACCCTACCTGCATCGACCTCCATCAAAGCGCAAAGAGGCTCCCCCGTGATCATGGCCAAAGTCATGGTTGAACTATGACCTTTGCCCCAGGGCAGTCCTCAAGGCACTGCCTAGGATGAGATTACGTCAAGATTTCATCCCTAACAGAACACCAGAGGAACCCCTATGAAACGCCTGTTAACAGCGAGCTTGGTTGGACTATTGGGGGCTGTAACCCTGGGGGCAGCCACCCTAGTTAGCCAACCCCATAGCGCTCGCGCCAATGGTCATCCCGGTCTAGAGACCCTAGAGCTGAGTTCGGAACAACGTACCGCCATTGGAGACATCTTTGCCCGAATTCGAGCCGAGGTAGAGACCCTACTCACCGACGAACAAAAAGCAGCTTTTACCGCAGCCTTGAGCGACAGCCCCAACGATAGCCCCAACTACTGGCAGGCATTTCAGGCGGCCAACCTCAGCGATGACCAAAAAGCTGCCGTGCGCGAAATCATGGCCACTGCCCATGGCGAGATCGGTGAGGTGTTGACGGATGAACAACGTCAGGAACTCCAGGAGGCCATGGGGGCACGCCGGGGTAACGGGCATGGGGCACGGGGGCGAGGTGGCCCCAACCCAGAGGCAGTGGTCCAGGCTCTAGCCACCTTGGATCTGACGACGGATCAAAAGTCTCAGATTCAGGAGGTGGTAGCCCGGAGTCGCACTGATGCGGCGGCACTGCTCACGGCAGAGCAGCAGGCGACCTTTGCAGAAACCTTCGCAGAAACCCAAAGTTACTGGCAAGCGTTTACCAGCATCACCCTCAGCGATGAACAGAAGGCTGGTGTGCGGACGGTCATGATGACTGCTCGGGAGGAAATTACGGAGGTGCTCACGGCAGAGCAGCGCCAGCAACTCCGGGAAGCCCTGATGGCACAACACCGCGATCGCGGGGCTCGTCGCCCCCGCTAACAAGATCCCAGCTCGGTTTTGGATTTCGGTTCTGGATTAACGATCCAGAACCGAAGATTTCGCCGCCTGCCCGCAGGGCTTTGGGGTAGGGGCGCGGTTTCCGCGCCCAATGCAGAATGTCGCTCGGAATGACAGGCTTCCCTCTGTGTCTTCGGGAGGAGTAACCGAGTCGTAGGGTGGTTGCCCGGTGGGCGGGTGGCCGATATTGGGCTTTGGGGTAGGGGCGCGGTTTCCGCGCCCAATGCAGAATGTCGCTCGGAATGACAGGCTTCCCTCTGTGTCTTCGGGAGGAGTAACCGAGTCGTAGGGTGGCTGCCCGGTGGGCGGGTGGCCGATATTGGGCTGGTGGTGGGGTGTTATTTAATTGCACGTCCTCTAGGACATCTAGGCGGCAAGCGGAAGGCGGCAACCAGAAAGCAGATTGCCGTGAACGAAGCCAAACGGAATGGGAATTGGGGCATTCATTCCCCTATAAGGTGTTTGGGAAGTCGCAGTTCTCCGTAAATCCTGGTAGAAGGGGTTACTCCAAGGGCTAGGAGGGGTATCCTCCTGAGTGTAGCCGCAGGAGCCCCTTGTTCCTGGTCCTTCTCGACACCTAATTCCTATGCGAATTTTAGTCACTGGCGGAGCCGGTTTTATTGGCTCGCACCTCATTGACCGCCTAATGGAGACTAACCATGAGGTTCTCTGCCTAGATAACTTTTTCACCGGGCACAAGCGCAACATTCAGCATTGGTTTGGCAATCCCCGCTTTGAACTGATTCGCCACGACATTACAGAGCCCATCCGCCTAGAGGTGGATCAGATTTACCACTTGGCTTGCCCCGCTTCCCCGGTTCACTATCAGTACAATCCCGTCAAAACGAGCAAGACCAACTTCCTCGGCACCCTCAATATGTTGGGCTTGGCTAAGCGGGTTAAAGCCCGTTTCTTTCTCGCCTCCACCTCCGAAGTCTATGGGGATCCTGAAATTCACCCCCAGCCAGAAAGTTATCGGGGCAATGTTAACCCCATTGGTATCCGCAGTTGCTACGACGAGGGCAAGCGGGTGGCGGAAACCCTAGCTTTTGACTACTACCGCCAAAATAGTGTGGATATTCGGGTGGTGCGGATCTTTAATACCTATGGTCCCCGGATGTTAGAGAACGATGGCCGGGTTGTGAGCAACCTGATTGTCCAGTCTCTCAAGGGCATTCCCCTGACGGTGTACGGCGATGGATCCCAAACCCGGAGCTTCTGCTACGTCTCGGACTTGGTGGAGGGATTCATTCGGCTGATGAATAGCGACACCGTTGGCCCCGTCAACCTGGGTAACCCGGATGAGTACACCATCTTGCAATTGGCGGAAACCATTCAGGCCATGGTCAACCCCGAAGCCCGACTTAAGTTTGAACCCCTGCCCCAGGATGACCCCCGCCGTCGCAAGCCTGATATCACTCTGGCCAAGACGGCTCTTGGCTGGGAGCCCACTATCCCCCTGACTCTAGGTCTGCAAAAGACCATTGAAGATTTTCGGGCTCGCATTGCTATGGGGATCCCCTCCATGGCGGAATCTACCTTGATCTAGATCTCCCTAACCGTTCGTGGCTCAGTGCCGACTGGGCCACGAGCTGGTGGGTGATGATTTCCAGCGCTACACCCCAGGGTTTAACCGCTGGAAACTACCACTGGAAACTATCGTGTCGGTTGCTGCCCTTGGGAACCCTAGCCCTAGATATCAATATTGATGGGCACCCCCCGCCAAGTGGCATCTATTTTGGAAAGCTCACCTTAGTGCAATGAGGACTGTAACCCTATGCGTGTTTGTGTAATTGGAACTGGATATGTGGGCCTAGTGACCGGTGTCTGCCTATCCCACATTGGTCATGATGTCATTTGCGTTGATAACAACGAGCAAAAAGTGACCCTGATGCGGTCGGGTCAGTCGCCGATCTATGAGCCCGGTCTGTCGGAGTTGATGAAGTCTTCTATGGAGGTGGGGCGACTCACCTTTACGACGGATCTGGCGGCGGGGGTGGCCCACGGTGAGATTCTGTTCATTGCTGTGGGTACGCCGCCTTTGCCTACGGGGGAGAGTGATACCCGCTATGTGGAGGCGGTAGCCCGTGGAATTGGCGCTCACCTGAATGGGGGCTATAAGGTCATCGTCAATAAGTCTACGGTGCCCATTGGTTCGGGGGACTGGGTCCGGATGATCGTCTTGGATGGTATTGCCGAACGCAGAAAGGCGCTGGTGGGGGCTGGAGGACCGTCTACGGAGGAGGCCATTCAGGCCGACTTTGATGTGGTCAGTAATCCTGAGTTTCTGCGGGAGGGCTCGGCGGTCTACGATACCTTCAACCCTGATCGTATTGTCCTGGGGAGCAACAATGAACGCGCGATCTCGATGATGCAGGAACTCTATGCCCCCTTGGTGGAGCGTAAGTTTGCTGAGGAGGCGGATCTGCCTCAGGTGCCCGTGGTGGTGACGGACCTGAGTTCCGCCGAGATGGTGAAGTACGCTTCCAATGCCTTCCTGGCCACCAAGATTAGCTTCATTAATGAAGTGGCCAATATTTGCGATCGCGTTGGAGCCGATGTCACCCAGGTGGCTCTGGGCATTGGCCTCGATTCCCGTATTGGTAAGAAGTTCCTCCAGGCGGGCATTGGCTGGGGTGGCTCCTGCTTCCCGAAGGATGTGCTGGCCCTACTACACACTGCCGATGACTATGGCTACGAGGCAGAATTGCTGAAGGCCACCGTCAGCGTCAACCAGCACCAACGACTGGTGGCCCTGGAAAAACTCCAGCAGGAACTCAAAATCCTGAAGGGCAAAACCATTGGCCTTCTGGGGCTCACCTTCAAGCCCGACACCGACGACATGCGAGATGCCCCCTCTCTGACCCTGATCGAGCAGCTTAATCGTCTGGGGGCCAGGGTCAAAGCCTACGATCCCATCGTCTCCCAAAGTGGTCTGCGGGATGGTCTATCGGGGGTGATTGTGGAAACGGATCCCGAACGACTGGCGGACGGCTGTGATGCCCTCGTACTGGTCACAGACTGGAAGCAATTTGAGTCTCTCGACTACGGCAAGATGGCGAAGCTTATGCACACGCCAGTGCTGATCGATGGCCGCAACTTCCTGAATCAAAAGGCTATGGAAGCCGCAGGGTTCCGCTACCTGGGTATTGGCCGTTAGCCTAGTGCTCTGTCAAGCCTCAATTTGTAGGTTGGGTGCAGCGCTAGCGAAACCCAACATGACCCACCGCTGTTGGGTTCCACTCCGTTTCACCCAACCTACGCAGACTCCAAAGGTAAAGTTGACAGACACCTAGGACGTTCCCGATTCCGCCAACTCCAGTAGGTGTCGTCGCTGTTGTTCAAACTCCTGCTCTGTAATTAGCCCCTCCTGACGAAGCTGTTCTAGATCGCGAATGGCGGCGGCGATGGCCTGGGTCTGTTGTGCGATCGCGGTTCCTGTAGCTGGGGACTGCGATCGCCAAAATTGGGGCAGACCACTCCCCATCGGTATCGCCATCAGATACCAAATCGCCTCCAGAGCACAGGCCATACGGGGAATTTGGGTCCATCCTAAAGACAAATAGAGCACTCCCCAAAGGGGCTGGCCCAGATAAAACTTGTGGAGGCCCGCCAAGGGAACAGGCGAGGGATTCAGGGCTCCCGCCAGGGCTAAGGTGGCCGCCACCACCTTGCGCGGGGGATTTTGGGGAGGGGTATCTAGAAGGGGGGCCATAGGGTGTGAGGGTGGATGGGTGTGTATAGCCTGAAGGCATTCAAGAAAGGCGTTGGCGAAGCCACTCCCAGGGAGTTAGCCTGCCCATTGGCGATGAGCCTGCCTTTGGCATAGGGCTTGGGTGGCGGTTATTTGGAGAACTGGGATGAGTCCTCATGGGGGCAATACAGGGACTTTCTGGACGGGAGATGCCCCAGATCCCAAATTAATGGTCGCAGGTATCTGGTTTATGTCCGGTTGAGGGGCCTGGAGCCTAGAAAAGTCAGTTTAAACCAGCCGCCTAAAAATAAACCTTGCCCAAGTCCAGAAGTGGAGTTTTCCCGGTGGGGAAGCTCCAGATTTCGAGCTGGACTTGGTATCGCATTCCATATTGGACCGCCCCCGTCCCTATTGCGGTTGAGCTACCCTGGGCTAGCCCCCTCTGCCGTGATCCAGGATTGACGATTCATCACTTCTGTCCACCGATTCCGGTCTTCCTAGGTTACGGTGAGAAGCAACCCTAATCCAGAACGATGGGTCTGTATTGCTTCATGAGCCAAAATGAGCTGCCCTTTGCCTCAAATCCGACTCCGTATATATTCGTATATTCATTATCCTAGGAAGGAATGGTGCTCTCTTGAGGCGTGTCCTAGCGGATCCTAGGCCAGACGACGGAGAAGCCACCCTTCTCTAGCGAAAGAGGTCTATGAAGCGTACTTGAGTACACTGCTTTCCTGGAGCGCCTGTCCCAGACCCTTTCGCTACCCCGTTCTATCCCCTACCGTCGCCACATCAGGCCGTCTTGCATGTCGAATGCCGATTTCTCGCCCGATTGGATTAAACGCTTTGCGACCGATCCCTATGCTGTCCTGGGGTTAGCGGTGACGGCTGACGAGCGCCGTATTTTGAAGCGTTATCACCAGGTCGCAAAACAACTTCACCCCGATGTCCAATCTGGCAACGATGACGCCGGCGAAGCGTTTGCAAATCAAGTCCTGACCCGGTTTGTGAATCCGGCCTATCAGCGCCTCAAACAGGAGAAGGGGCGTGCTGAAACCCTGGCTACTCTACGGTTTAAGGTGCGCCGTCTGAGTCGCGAAGAGAAACTCCAGGCGCGACGGGATCTGGCGCAAAAGTTGATGGTCGTGCCCGAATCAGAGGTGGATACCTTCTACGAGCAGACCCTCACCCAACTGTCGGAGATTCAATACGAGTCTGCTGAGACATTTATCCAGCAGACCGCTGCGATCGCAGAATTGAACATGATCTATCTGCGCCGCAAGATGGGGGATCCGGTAATTCGGGAAAAACGCGCCGGTCTAGTCTCCTCCGCCACAATCCAGACTCCAGTAACGGCTCCCCCCCCCGCCCCCTTCGAACCGGAGCCCGAACCCGTCAACTACGCTCAACGCCATATTGAGCGGGCCAAAACCTACATTGCGAACAAGCGCTACCCCCAAGCAATCCAAGAGTTACGGGATGCCGTCCGCATTGAAGCCACTAACGCGGGCTACCACACCATGCTGGGCCAAGCCTACCTACTCAACAAGATGGAGGGGATGGCCAAGGTCCATATTCGCCAAGCCTTAAAACTCAATCCTCGCCATGCTGTAGCCCTCAAGTACGCGCACCAGCTTGCCATCGATACCGGCGAATACAACAACAATGGTTCCCAACAGAAGGGGGGCGGGTTATTTGGCATGTTTGCTAAGAAGCGCTAAGGGTGGGGATATTTCACCTTGGCCAGCGGCGGGGATCCTTCGTAGGCTAGGGATATTCAAGATCTAAGACACCCTTCTAGCGGTTCCCTGGAATCTAGCTGGTAAGGCAACTTACGAAAGGTCAGCGAGGAAGATAGGGATATGGGCTTTTTTGATTCCGAGATTGTTCAACAAGAAGCGATGCAACTGTTTCAGGACTATCAAAACCTGATGCAGTTGGGCAGTAGCTACGGTAAGTTTGACCGCGAGGGCAAGATCCTCTACATCGAGAAGATGGAAACCATGATGGAGCGCTACCGCATCTTCATGAAGCGCTTCGAGCTGTCTGAGGACTTTGCCGCCCAGATGACGGTGGAGCAGCTCAAAACCCAGCTCAATCAGTTTGGGGTCACACCCCAGCAGATGTTTGACCAGATGCATCAAACTCTGGAACGGATGAAGGCGGAAATCGATAAGTAGTTTTAGACCCCCTTAGACGACCCAATGCCTAACCCAGGGCGCTAGGGGCTTCAATGGTGCGGCCATTAAAACGACTCATAGCCTTCTCGACGCCCTCCCGCAGGGCCATTTCCACGACATCTGCCGCTAGGGTAACCACCTCTTCCATGTGGGCGCGCTCGGCGGCAGAGGGGCGGCCTAGGACATGGGCCACGACGGCGCGATCACCGGGTTCCCCTGTCGCTGTTCTGCCGATGCCTAGGCGCAGACGGGGGAAGTCTTGCCCCCCCAGGTGGGCAATTAGGGATTTCATGCCGTTATGGCCGCCAGCGGAGCCCGACAGTCGTAGCCGCAGTCGCCCCGTGGCCAGATCCATGTCGTCATAGATCACGAGCACGGCCTCGGGCTCCACTTTGTACCAATCCAAGACCGCCCGCACCGATTGACCGGAGCGGTTCATGTAGGTTTGGGGCTTGAGAAGACCAACCTTGTGCCCTGCGGCCCAGCCCTCGCCGTAGATGCCTTGGAACTTAGCTTGACTGGCTAGGGCAACCTGCCAGCGGTGGGCCAAGGTATCTACCACCTCAAAGCCAATGTTGTGGCGAGTCTTGGCATATTTTTCGCCGGGATTCCCCAGGCCCACCACCAATCGGGGAATAATCAAGTGGGGAGTGGCGCTATCGTCAGCCATGGCAACAGAATGAATTACAACAGAGGGCCGGGTCAATCTCATTTTTGCAAACTTATGGCCCCATCCTGTGGCCAAAGTCCAAGGTCGCTACCCCAAGCGGCAGCATTTTCCTGCGAGTCCCTAATGGTGATCCACGGCGCTCGGAGCCGTTCCTAGGGAAAATGGCAAAACGGCTGCTCAGCTAGTTGCTCACCAGTAGCCAGATGCCTGCCAAGGCTACGAGCACGCCCAGTACGGCCCGTCCCGTCACCCGTTCTCCCAGGAGAGCGGCGATGGGGAGGACAAACAGGGGGCTGGTGGCGGTCAGGGATTGAGCAATGCCTGTGGAGGCATACTTGAATGCCACCTGCTGAAGCCAGATGGCGAGATAGGTGCCGAGAAAGGCGGTCAGTATCAGAACGGGCCAAATCTGGGGCGATCGCAATCCTTGAAATGGGGCACGGCCTTGTCCCCGCCCTAGGAGCAGGAAGAGCAGGACTCCGACCCCAGCCCCCAATCGCAGCAGACTACTCCAGAGGGGATCTACTGCTGTGTTTGCCAGGGCGGCGCGGGACATGACGGCACCGCTGGCCTGCCCCAGGGCGGCTAAAGCCCCCCAGACAATGCCGCGCCTTGGAGACAAGCCTACTCCGGCTCCCGCTGCGGGAACACCCTCGGAAATGACCCAACTCACCCCCAGCAGGGTGAGAAAAATGCCGACCCATGCGATCGCACTTAAGGTTTCCTTTAGAAAAACTAGGGCCAGTACCGCTGAGAGGGGGGGAGCCAAGCATTCCATCAGGAGGGCACGACGGGGGCCGAGGTGATTGACGGCGCTGAAGTAGGCGGTATCCCCCAGACCAATGCCGATGGCTCCACTCAGCACTAACCACAGGACCGAGGCTCCCGGCAATTGGGGCGCTGTTCCCGATCGCAGCACCAGGGTCAGGCTAATAAATGCGATCGCAATGCCGCCCTTGACCAAGTTCAGAACCAGGGGCGATAGAGTTTTGCCCAAGCGCCCGAATAGCACCGTCGCGATCGCCCACAGTGCCGCCGCCGTCAGGGCTGCGGTTTCCCCCTGACCCAGGTACCCATTATCCAATGCTTGTCACCGCCTGAATTTTCCTTGTCAGCCTATCGGAAAAAGCCAGCGGTGGTAGATAACCTCGAACTCAACATCAATGGCCCTCAACCGTCCGCTGCATTGGAATTATGGGGAGACCGTTTTAGCTGTGAAGAAGTGCTTCGTAACGATCGCGATCGCCTCATCTATGAAACGCATTTAAGAGCCAGTAGTTCGCTTAACTTATTCTTTAAGTCTGGCGATACCATCAGTGGCTTATAAACTTCGCCTTCATAGGGACACCAAACGTAGCCGGTACTGAAAGGTTGAAATAAAGTCGAGGCTCCGAGCGATTGCCAAACTGCCTCAGCCAAGACTAAACCTGGAAACCTGGGAACGGTTCCTTCCGAGATCAACTCACTATAGGTTCTAAATTCATCAACTTCCACGCCAACCAAGGCATACCGAAAGGGGGGAGCAGACTGCAACTGCTGATAGAGTTCAATACCTAACTCCGTCATCTGGTAAGCAATGTCAGAACCCTCAATTCCCGCTTCACTGATGCCACTGGGACAAACCTGACACCACCAGTTCCCCTCGATATCCTGAAAAATTGCTGTATGGCATTGGGATGCATTACCGTTTGAAAAAAGATAGGAAAGACCGTCGAAATACTGGGCAAACTGCTCAGCAGCAACCTGTTTTGCCCCACATTCAGCCGACAAACTAAATGCCCACGTCATTTTAACTAACCCTCTCTCAGCTAGTTTGGGTATTTGTCAATGCGGTCTCGTACTTTTCCAGGAGCATCGTGACTCTTGGCATAATGCTAATGCCAATGCCGAGCCTGACTCCCAAAAGCCGAGCACTGCGCCCCACTTTAGGTTTACCGTTTACTTCCGCCATGCCTTGATAGTAAAGTTTCGTCACGCAACAGGAATGAACCAATCAATTTCAAGAGCATAGATCCAAAATTCCTCATTGCGGTCTAACACTATATCCCTCTGACCTATGGTGGGTAGGCTAGCTGAGTTGGACGACAGGGCGATCCTGGAGGAGAGTTTCGCCGGTGAGGATGTCTTCGACAGTGATGCGCAGGGTGCGATCGCGATCGACCTGGAATAGGACGCGAATGCGATCGCTACCGGGAGCCCCGAGGGGAGCTAGGCGGGCAATGGTGCGGCTGCCGTCGCGATCATTTAGAGGCTGGACGGCGGCGGCGGCGGTTTTTCGCTGGCGGGTAATGAGGCGATCGCCCTCAAAAAATACCTCTGTCGCAATGCCCTCCCCCTCCTCTAGCTCACCGATGATCAGCTCAATGCTGGGTTGGCCCTCGGTGGAAGCCCCCAACACCAATTCTATTGGCTCCGCCATGGGATAGGGTTGCCCCGAGGGAATGATGGGGTGCCAGCCGTGGCGGTTTTCCCGGCGATTCCAATAGCGGACGCCGTAGCTGTGGTAGAGAAAATCCTTGAGGTCCAGACCCCGTTGTAATTGCAGGGCTCCCTCGGCGACGGCGGTGAAGGGGCGATCGCTGCGGATTTTGTTCTGGGGGAAATAGCCCTGGAGCCAGGTTTGCACCGCTGGAATTTGGGCGGTGCCTCCCACCACCAGCACCGCGTCCACATCGGCAGCGGTGATACCCTGGCGACGGGCCTGCTGGAGCAGTTGCTCCATGCGGCTGTCTAGGCGCTGGAAGAATCCCTGGTCCTTCAAAAGGATCTCGAAGTGCGATCGCGTCAGGGCCAGTTCCACACTGTCGAGGGTTTCATCATCAAAATAGGTAACGGTGGCCTGCTCTTGGCGAGAAAGCTGGATTTTCAAACGCTCCACCAATTGCAGCGTCAGCGGGGTCGTATCGAGCCCCTGGGTCTGACGAAAGTGATCTGCCAACCAGTTATCAATGTCAGCGCCCCCCAGATTGTCGCCAGTTTTGGCCAAGACGCGGGCGGTTTGAGGCTTTTGGGCTGAGGTTTCCGCCAGGGACTTTTGGCCCCATTTCAAAATGAAGCCCAGGGGTTGCCCCTGGGGAGCCGCCGCCAGTTGTACCAAGGACAGATCTAGGGTGCCACCGCCAAAATCCAACACCAGCAGGGTTTCTCCATCCCGCAGGCCGTAGCCCAAAGCCGCCGCCGTGGGCTCATCTAGCATTCGCACCTGCTCTACCCCCAGACTCTGGCATACCCCTCCTAGCCAGTGACGATAGGCTTCAAAACTATCTACAGGCACCGTAAACACCAGATCCGTGACCTCGGTCTGGGTCTGGAGTCCCCGCACTACCTCCGTTACAAACCACTGGCCGATCTGCTCGAAATTCAGGCTCCGCCCATCCAACTCCGGCAGAAATCCTTGAATTGGCGTACCGATCCCCCGTTTGAAGTTGCGAAAGAAGCGGCGATCGCGGGTTTGATCTAAGCCGCGATCGCGCACGGTTTGCCCCGCCTGGACGGTATCCGCTGCCGCATCTTCTATATAGATCAGCGACGGAATCAGCGGTGGGTTATCGGCAATTTGCTGCACTAGGGCGGGCAGAAAAAGGATCTCCGGCTGCTGGGTAGCGGCATTCCAGCGGGTAACGACGGTGTTGCTGGTGCCAAAGTCGATGGCAAAGGTCATCCGAGTTTCAGTACGGGACTAGAGGTAGCATAGCGGAGTGCACCCCCTATTCCCTCTAGGGCAAACTACCTGTCGCCGCACAGGGCTGCAAAATACTGGCGATAGAGGTTGCAGCCCGGTAAAGCCCGCTGGCCCTCAAAGGTAATCAACCCTACCTCCTCTAGCTTGAAGGCAATGTGGGGATCAAGCGTAACGCCGCAGTCCTGCTCCACTACCTGGGCAATCGCCTCCAACAGGGTCGGATCTCGTTGAAGATAGCTGAGCTGCTGCCGCAGATGGCTGCTAAAAATACCCTTATGCGCGATCGCGCACAAGGGCAATTCCGCCAGAGAGATGTGTTTCTGGCTGAGGTGATACAGGGCCAGTTGGGTCAAATAGGGATGCCCCCCCAATAGATCATAGAGTTGTTGGGCCACCGTAACTGGGGGGACCAGTCCATAGCGCTGGACTAATTCTTGCACCTGGGTCAGGGTAAAGGCGTCTAAATCCACCATCAACCCCACATCAAAGGGCGACTGGCCCAAGTTAAAGGGCGACAGTATCAAGGTGGCATGAACCACCATCAACCGCAGGTGGGCAAATTGTTGTGAATGTACGCCGTAGTGACCCCGCTCGTACCAGGTCCGCAGCAAACCGAGGAAATCCATGGCAACGGCAGGATAGCGAAAGATTTCATCAAGATCATCGATCGCTAACAGTAAGGGAGCCTCGGCAGCGGGAAGCAGATAGGTTTCAAAATATTCAGAACAGCTATAGTTGCCCCCAAACATACCGTCCCAGCGGCTGTCCATAGCGGCGGGTAGTCCCAGCCCCCGCGCCACCATGGCACAAAACCAGCGCAAAAAGCGATCCGTACTTTGAAAAACCTGCTGGTCTGCCCCCCGCAAGCTGACCACCACCGTCCGCAAGCCCTGATTCTGTACCCGGTTGAGCACTTGGGCCATGAGGGAAGTTTTGCCGTATTGGTAAGGCCCTTTGATCCGCACTAGGGCTCCGGGTTTCATCACCTCATCGCTACAGAGTCGCTCGATGGGAGGACGATAGATATAGAAGGGAGAGTCTATGGTTAATTGGCCTTTGAGGGGACCGAGTTGCAAACTGGCCAGACTGGTGGGGCAGCACTCCACCTCTTGCCCCAGGCAGTCTTCTGGTTCTAAAACCAGGCCAAAGGCTTGAAAATAGTCTTCTACGGTGGGGGTATCCACTGACTTTTGACGACGACGGACCTTGGTCAAGGTATTGGGACTGAGGCCCGTCATTTCTGCCAGTTGATCGAGGGTATAGGGCTTGCCACTATTGTCTCGCATATAGGACAAGTACTCCGCTGACTGGAGACGCTGCCATCCTTGGACGCTGAGGATTACGCCTCGTTTGCGTTTAGGTGTCTGCATAGGTTTCTGAGAGTGCATCCGTACTCCCTAACCGTTAAGTTAGGTCCAGCAAGGGGATGTTGCGTTCCGCCTCAGTACAATCAGCGCCATTACTTAGTCCCCAGGAAACTATCTCTGTTCCCTTAGGTCTGACGAATCAATGTTACCAATCTTACTCAGGCTATATCTACTGATTGAGCTGAACCTTGGCGGGGTCGGGCTCTGATCAGCCCATGCCAACGAGCGTTTGATTGTGCCCCTATCGCCTTAACCCTAAGCTTGGCGGATCCAGTTTTTAGGCTCTAGCTGGTATCCCCCTGGGTCAGAAGTATTCCCACGATAAAACCATATTTTGGATATTCCATGCCTCATCCTAGGGTAGACGGACAACTCATATATGAAGGATATCCACAGGGGTAATGCATGTATCGGGGGATGGATTTATTGTTTCTGAGAGACAATTCTGTTTTATGAGAATATCCAGGGGCGGGCTCCATCTGACTCGCTGCCTGGATCGTAAAGATATGGGGCTTTGGTTCCCTTTATCTGCTGGCATCCTGCTCTAGCCTCCGAAACTTGGTTCTTAGAGCAGCATAAAGCAATGTAAATTCGATAAACTTCTCACTTTCCCTGCTTTTTGGAAGTTGAGGCTGAAAACCCTAAAATTCAGCGATTAACTTTTGAAGTTGAGTGGACAAATCCAGTTTGTTAACTTAACGTTACAATAGATGGTGGCAGGTGTAGAGATCCTCTTGTAGGTCTCCTCTTTGTGAAAGGTGTAACGCCTGCTCTAGAGACTACGGTCCCTAGGGTTCCCCAATGACGATAGAAGTGAGGCCACTGATGTCACCATCTCCTGTGTCCCCATCCCTCTGTGTCCCGTCCCGTCTTTGCTGACGGTAGATCTAAGTCGGTCTAAGTTGTTTCATCTCTCAGTAGTTTTCCCTAGGCCCCAGTTTGTTAACTCCCGTCAGTGGGGCTAGCGGCGTTGACCCAGGCACCAAGGATAGAAATGACATCACGACTGCTGGAATCGCAGATCGGATCGTATTCAGCCCGAAGGCGGGCTAATCATACATACAGATCTGTCCTAAAACAGATCTGTTTTAGGACAGATCTGTTTCAAAACAGAGGCTGAACCCTAGAAAGGGAAGGGTTTGTGTGACTTTCTGGGGTCTCTATGTGCTGGCAAGAAAATTTATAAAGTTTTAAGATTTGAGGGCGGTTTGCCCTGTCGGTCGATGGGGACAGGGAAATTAAAGATGCTGCGATGGCCCTTTGGGCCGGTCCCTGACCATGGCAACATCTTTGCTAGGGGATTCTGCCAGGTCGATGGGTGCAACAAGAACAATTGCTACGGATGCTGTCCACCGACAGAATGGTTGAGTTTGACAATGGGCAACGGGATTTTTGGCGCATCTCATTTGATTCCTCAGGCTGCTAATAGCCTGGAGGGTATATTCCTGGTGATTCTCCATGGGGGCAGTGATCTGCTAGCTGCGATCGCAGCTTTTTCGATCCCCGTGATGCTGGTGCACTTTGTTAGACGGCGTCAAGACACGCCCTTTCGCAATCTGTTCCTGCTGTTTGGAGCCTTCATTGGCATCTGTGGCCTGGGTCATGGACTGAATCTCTGGACCATGTGGTTTCCCCAAGACTGGATGGTGGGCATCGTCAAGGGTCTCAGCGCCCTGATCTTTGCCATTACCGCCCTCAAGCTGCGGGCGTGGCTACCCCAGTTTCTGGCCCTGAAATCGCCCCAAGAACTCGAAACCCTCAATCGTCGATTGGTCACAGAGCAGGATGTATTGGAACAGCGGGTGCAGGAACGCACCGCTGCCCTAGCCGCCGCCAATGCCCATCTAGAACGGCTTGCCCTCCAAGCCCGCACCACCGCCTCCATCATTCAGCAGGTGCGACGCAGTCTGGACCTGAACGAAATTTTCACCGCTGCCACTGCCGAACTGCGGCGGGCACTGCTCTGTGACCGGGTGCTCGTGTATCGCTTTAATCCAGATTGGAGCGGCGCGATTGTGGCAGAAACCGTCGCTGAGGGTTGGGAGCCTTGCCTTGATCCCCAGGGCAATCTAACCGCTACGCCCTGGACCCAAACCACCTTCAAAAAGGACCGCTGTGCTGTCTGTCTCCAGGAAAATGGCGATAACCACCTCAGCACCCATTTCCAGGCTACCCAAGGGGTGTTCTATCAGGAGAATGTGGACTACCTCAGTGTCCCCGACATCTGCCAATCGGACTTCCACCCTCGCTATGTCCAGTTGATAGCGGCCCTGCAAGCACGGGCCTATCTGACGGTGCCTATTTATTCCGGTCAAACCCTCTGGGGGCTCTTGGCCAGCTACCAAAACGATGCCCCCCGCACCTGGGAGCCGGAAGAAATTCAGATGGTCGTGCAGGTGGGCAGCCAATTGGGGGTGGCAATTCAGCAGGGGGAACTCCTGCACCGCACCCGGCAACAGACAGCGGAACTACAACAGGCCAAGGAATCTGCTGATCAGGCCAACCGTGCCAAGGGGGATTTCATCACCAGTATGAGCCACGAGCTGCGGACCCCCCTGAATGCCATTCTGGGCTTCACCCAGTTAATGGGGCGGGATGACACCCTTTCCCCTCGACACCAGCGCTATGTGGATATTGTCAACACCAGCGGCGAGCATCTACTGGGGCTGATCAACAACATTTTGGAGATGTCCAAGATTGAGGCGGGTCGTCTGCAACGGTGCGACACGGACTTTGAGTTGGGGCCGTTTCTCGAAAACTTGCAGGCCATGCTGGGGTTGAGGGCACGGCAAAAGGGCCTGTCCTTTTATTTAGAGCAGGCGGTGCCCCTGCCGGAATGGATTTGTGCCGATCAGGGTAAGTTACGTCAGATTCTGTTAAACCTTCTGGGGAATGCCATCAAGTTCACCAGCAGCGGCCATGTCCGGTTGCGGGTACAGGCCGATTCCCCCCAGCCTTCGATAGAGGCGGGGGATGATCTCCACTACAGGCTCTATTTCGAGGTGGAGGATACGGGGCCGGGGCTGAGTAAGGCGGAACTTCAGGTTCTGTTTGAACCCTTTCAGCAGACTAAGACGGGGGTAAAGTCGGGCCAGGGCAGCGGTCTGGGGTTGTTCATTAGCCAGCGCTATGTGCAGTTGATGGGGGCAGATCTGGCGGTGGAGAGTACGGTGGGTCAGGGAACCACCTTTACTCTGGCGCTAGCGGTGACGGCGCGATCGCAGCCCCAGCGCTGTCGCAGCTACAACCGCTCTAGCCCCCTGCTGCAATTGACCTCGGGCCAAGAACCCTACCGGGTGCTAGTGGCGGAAGATAACCATACCAACCGTATTCTGTTGCGGGAATATCTGACTCCCCTGGGGTTTGAACTCCAGGAAGTGGAAAATGGCGCAGATGCGATCGCGCGCTGGCGCTGCTGGCGGCCCCACCTGATCTGGATGGATATGCGAATGCCGAAAATGGATGGCTACGAAGCCACCCGCCGCATCCGCGCCCTAGAGTGCGAACAGGACCTGGAACCAACAGTCATTCTGGCCCTCACCGCCACCGCCTTTGAAGAAAGTCGCGAAGCTATTTTGGCCGCTGGCTGCGACGACATGGTGCGAAAACCCTTTCTCGGGGATGACCTGTTAGCCACCATGGCCCGCTATCTCGGCAGCCCTAATTCCCCCGGTGCAGAAGGAATCCTCGCACGATCCACAGCGACCGCCCCCCTCACCCTCAATAGTTCTGCCCTGCAAACCATGCCTTCCGATTGGCTCTGGGATTTGCACCACGCCGCCAGTCAATGCAGCGATACCAAGGTTAAAGTTCTTGCCCAGGCTATGCCCACCGACCAAGCACCCCAAGCCCAGGCCCTCCTGCATTTGGCCTCTGTCTTTCAATTCGAGCGTATTTTGGCAGTGACCACACCGCTGTTATCGAGTCCTGAAGTTCCTGTAGGGGGTTAACACCAGATGGATCCTTATGCCAGCAATTATTTAGAGGCTCCGCATCCAGCCGACATTTTGATCGTGGATGACACCCTAGAAAACGTGGTGTTTCTTGCCGACGTGCTGGAATCCCAAGGCTATCTGGTGCGCAAGGCCCTGAGTGGCGAAATGGCTCTACGGGCGGTGGACACCGCCATCCCCGACTTGATTTTGTTGGACATCTGTATGCCAGATCTCGACGGCTACGAGGTTTGCCGACGCATCAAGGCTCAGGTTCAGGCGGCCCAGGTGCCGGTCATTTTCCTCAGCGCCCTCAGCGAGGCTGGGGACAAAGTCCAAGCCTTTGACGTGGGGGGGGTGGACTATATTACCAAGCCCTTTCAGGCAGCGGAGGTGCTGGCCCGCACCCGCAACCACCTGCTGCTGCGGTCGGCCCTACAAGTGGTGCAGGATCTCAATCACCAGCTAGAGGCCAAGGTGCGACAGCGCACCCAGCAGCTAGAACTGGCCAATGCCCAGCTTATGGAGTTGGCCTACCACGATGACCTCACCAAGTTGCCCAATCGGGCACTGTTGATGGAATGTCTAGCGCGATCGCTGGAATCCATGCAGACGGACCCTGATTACCAGTTTGCGCTGCTGTTTTTAGACTGCGATCGCTTCAAGCTTGTGAACGATTCCTTTGGCCATGCCGCTGGGGATGAACTCCTGATGGAAATTGCCCAGCGCCTCTCCAGTTGCCTAGGACCCAATGACACCCTAGCCCGTTTTGGGGGCGATGAATTTGTCGTGTTGCTCAACCAAGTCTCAGGGCAGCGGGCAGCTAATGCTATTGCCCAATCCCTGTTGGATGTCCTCACCCCCAGTTTTCACCTAGCCCAGGGAGAAATTTTCATCAGCGCCAGTGTTGGTGTTGTCCTCAGCAACGCCGCCCAACACTACCGCCCCGAGCACATGCTGCGGGATGCTGATACCGCTATGTACTGCGCCAAAGCCAACGGCAAGGCCCGTTTCTGCCTCTTTAATCCTGCCATGCAGCGGGCCAGTGCCGAAATTCTGCAAATTGAAACCGAGCTGCATCAAGCCCTCAATCGCCAAGAATTGTTGCCCTACTATCAGCCCATTGTCTATCTAGAGAACCAGCAGACCGTGGGGATGGAGGTGCTGTGCCGCTGGTGTCACCCAGAACGAGGCTTGCTCCTACCCCACACCTTTATTCCCGTTGCCGAAGAAACCCAATTGATTGTGGATTTGGGCAACTATCTGCTAGATGCCGCCTGCACCCAACTGAGTCAATGGCAACAGCTTGGGGTGGTGAATGACAGCTTTTACCTCAGCCTCAATATCTCTACCCGCCATCTTTCCCAGATCAACTTGCCTACTCAGTTGGGACAGTGTCTTGCCCGCCACCACCTTAAATCCCACCATCTCCGCCTCGAAATTACCGAGAGTGGTGTTCTAGACAACGAAATTGCCAGCAAGGTTATGAAACAGTTGGAATTCCAGAAAATTCGTCTCAGCGTCGATGATTTTGGCACCGGATATTCCTCCCTTAGCTATCTCCATCGACTCCCCGTCAGCACACTGAAAATTGATCGAGCCTTTGTCCAAGACATCAGTAAAAATACCCGTGACGCCAGTGTGGTAACGGCAATTTTAGGTATTGCTAAAGCGCTGCGATTAGAGGTGGTCGCTGAGGGCATTGAAACCCCAAGTCAACTGGAACAACTTCAGAGTATGGGATGTGATTTTGGTCAGGGATATCTCTTTGCTCGCCCCATGTCAGCCCCCACCGCCGAAGCATTTTTATCTCCTCAAAAACTTTGCGAAAGCACTGGCTAGCTTCATGGCTACGACACACAAGTTAATTAACTTTTGTTACAATATAGGAGTTGAGCGTGAATGGTTAACTTAAGGCTTAACAATTTTAACCCTTTTATAGAAACAGGGATTTGCTAAGTGAGTGCCGTATCTATTTCCTTTTTTAATCACCCCCTTTTTATCCTAAGGACGAATCCCCATGGCAGTACCTAACGTTATCCCAGAGTCCAAAGTTAACGTCTTTAAGTTCTACGATAACCATGCGGTCCATGAAGCAATCCTTTTTCAAGGCCGAATTCTAAGGCTGGCGGGTATTTTCCATAGCAACAAAAAAAGCGAAGCCTTTAATTTTGCCTATACCCTTTGTCAAGAATTCTTCACCCTCATTACGCCGAGTTCCTCGGTGTATCGGGTCTGGGTCGATATTCGCTGCCGCGATACCTTTAACCTTTCCTTTCCCTTGCCATCGGCCCCTACTACCGCCCAGGCAGCTTCCAATTCCACGAACCTGACATCCCCGACTCCGAATCAAGTGGTGTCCTTTGACCATGATGCTACTGTTGATGCACCTTATGCACAATCAAGTAACTCAGCGCTAGGGCAAATAAGGCACCTGCAAGCCCAAGTAGGCTAACCCCTGAGACTTTTTCTAAATCCAAAATAATTAGTTTTCGCCCTACCGCCGTGAGGGCAGTGGCCATCACCAGCTCTACCTGCACCACATGTTGCCGAATGTAGGCGGTGATATTTTCTAAAATTTCTAAGGCGATGAGCACACTTAGGAACATGCCGAAGATCTCGATCAGGGTGTTCTGGAGGAAACCGCCATTATCAATGGTCAACAACGAGCTGTAGAGTACAATTCCTAAATCCGCCACCGTTACCAGAATCACCCCCACCATCGCTAGGGAGAGCACCTTGGAAACAACTCCCTCCACTTGGCGTAGCCGCTTCAAAAATTGATCATCCTGCCAGTTGTGGACTACCCACTGGAAGGGACGCCTGCGCTGACGAACCATACTCCTTGTCCTCTAAGGTGCTGCTGAGAGCATACGGGATTTCCGGCCCTCTGCCGAGAGCTGTTTCAGACTCTTTTCGGGTTATGAAGTGGGCCGGGTTTGATCACAATCGCTACAGGTGGCGTGATCTCGGTTCCGTGTCCGAGTGGGTGCCGAGGACCAAGGCACAGTTTTTAGTACCAGGACTATAGTTTTCCCTATTGATCTGGCTTGGGGGCTTCAGCAGAATAGAACACTGTGACTTTAGAACACGGCTACATGCTGCGATGGCCCCTCCGGGCCGGTCCCTAACCATCGCGTTGTCCCCGCCGCACCTATGGTCAGTCAGTGGGCATTTATCCATTGTTGTAATCTACGGAACCCATGAGTTCGACGGCAAAATCCAGTGGCGAACACTGCACCATCTTGGTCGTTGAGGACCATCCCACTACCTTGGCTGGCATTCGCAGCATCCTCAACCGATTCTATGCCAGTGCCCAGGTCACCCATGCCAATACCTTCGATCAAGCGCTCGCTTCAATTCAAGCGCTTCAGCCAGATTTAGTGATTTTAGATCTGCAAATCCCCCGCCAAGATGGGGATCTGCCCACGACGGAAAAGGGCATTGAGGTGCTCAAAACCCTGATGCAGACCTATCCCCACCTCAATATTGCCGTCCATAGTTCCTATCTGGATGCCCTGGTCAGGATTCGCCCCGACATTGACAACCATCTCGGTGGCTTCACCGTCACAGACAAGGGCCGCTCCACCCAGGAAACCTTTGAACGGTTTGACTGTGCCCTCAAGGGTTACACCCACACTCGCGATATTCGCGGGATGCAGGCAGGACTAGAACTGAAGCCAGAGTGGTTGACGACGTTGGATTTAGCCTGTTGCTCGGGGTTTCAAGACCGTGCGATCGCACAAAAACTCCATGTCTCTGAAGGGATGGTGCGGAACTACTGGAGCAAAATTTACGATGTTCTCAGCGTCTATCCAGAGGACGAGCGAGAAGTAGGCAAAAATCTGCGCGTAATTACCTGCATCAAGGCCCGAGAAAAGGGTCTGATTGCCTAGGATAATAGCTATGATTTCAAACCAGAGTCACCTCCGACAGCTCAAAACACTCCTGAGACGTTCTCTGAAGTGGCGGGTGGGGTTTGGCATCATTTCCTTGGTCATGTTCACTCGTGCCGTGGGCTTATTTTCTAATCTAGAACTGTTGGCTATTGATACCTTTTTTGTCTATAGAGCCGAGGAACGTCCAGATCCCTACATTACGATCATTGGCCTAGATACAGATTATTTGCAGGGGCAGGAAACCGTATCTGACACCCAACTAATTGAACTCATTCAAACCCTCTATACCCATCAACCAGCGGTGGTGGGATTAAACCTAACGCGGGAAGCACTGCCCAGTAAAGATCGCCAGACCCTATTGACACTATTTGCAGATCATTCCACCCTCATTAGTGTGGAGAAGATTTTACCACCGAACCCTACATTTCCTTTGGAAGGGTTGCCGGAGAAGACTGCCAAGGCTCAAATCGGCTTCAATGATCAATCCATCGATAGGGATGGTAGGTTACGGCGGATGTTCCTGGGTCTTGAGGATTCCAATAGGCAGTTCAAAAAGTCCTTTTCCCTGACTATTTGTGAAGTCTACCTATCTACCCAGGGCTATGAGCTGGTGAATGGCCATATTGATCAGGATGCAATGCGCTTTGAAAGACCCCTGAAAGGGCGACAAATGCGCCAGAGGCCCGTAGGTGTAGAAATTCCTAGATTGATCCCCAGTTCTGGTGGCTATACCCGAGAATTGGGGATTCAAGGGGTGCAAACCCTAGTAAACTTTCGGGCCGGAACCCGCCCCTTTGAGGTGATTAATGCTTCTGACTTGGGCACTATCCTATTAAAGAGTGAGAGCCTCAAATCCCCTGGATAATAGGATTTCAGAGAGTTTCAAGGGGCGCTGAATGAATCCCATGGCCATGGCAGGCGTCGTCCGTTTCTCCAAACTCCAATGGGGCCGCACCCAGTTGTGCATCAGACGCTGGACATTCAAAGCTCGCTGCAAGCCCTCCACCTGCTTGGCATAGTGATTCTGCCGCCTGCGATAGGCTGTTGCCCGTCGCCTCAAGGCACTGTTGAAGGCTTCCAGGTGATTGGCGTGGACCTCGCTGAGGGCACTGAGGGCCGTCCAAGGATGCTCAACTTTGAGCCACTCTACCCTGGGTTCACCTTGAGAGCCTTTGATCTTGATGGCCACCTCTAACCCCTCCCGCCACACCTTGCGATAGGGATAGGCATCGCTGCTGAGGTGGCTCGGTAGATAGACGCTGGCCAGTTTCCACAATTCCTTGCCATAGCGACGTTCACCGTCGGTAAACCAGCGAATCCAAAGGCTGGGTTCTGCCCATTGCCACGCCCGTTGCACCCCTTCCTCAAACAACTGAGCCTGCTTGAGTCCAGCGCTGGCTTCTAGCCAGTAGCGACTCTCTCGCTCAATGAAGCTAATAGTCCATCCCTCGGAGGCTTCGGGGGGGAAGGTTCTCACCGACGCGGGTGTAGAGTTCATCGCCTTCTATCGTGACCTCTCCGCCCTCTGGGGCAGGGGGTGACCAGGCGGGCAGATGAGACGATAACCGTTCTTCCCAGGGGGTAATACTGCTGGGAGATGTCCCCACCACCCTGGCAGCAGCTCTGATGCCGAGTCCTTCGTGGCGGGCATTGAGGGCCATCTCTACGGTGGTGACTGGGGTGCGCAGGCGGGCCATGGGGGTGCCGCTGCGTTCATTGAAGCGACGACCACAGGTTTTACAGAGGTATTGTTGAAGGACTTGACCCGTCTTGAGGGGTTTGGTGCCATTCTTGACGATGGCCTCACTCTGACAATGGATACAGTTCATTGGACTTAAAGGCTTGCTGTATCTACAGTCTAGCTCTCACTCCCTAAGATGACAGTGCCTGTAGAGCAGTGCCATTGGGCAGAGAAACAGCAACAATATATGCCCAAACGCGGTTAGCGTTGAAGCGCAAAGGGCGACCAATTCCAATGAATGATGTGTGGATTGCTGCTCAATGCCTAGAACATGGTTGGGTTTTAGTGAGTGATGACACTGATTTCGATTATGTGGATGGATTGATATTGGAGCATTGGTAGCAAAGTTAAGGATGTGTCTATGCCAGCCAGCTAACAATCCCGCTATTGAAGCCATCCATGTAAACAATGCTGCGCTTAGCCAAAGTTTCTCGCCTTTCCAAATCCAAAGCCAAAGCCTATCCTCTGCAAGTTGACAGACTTTGGATTTTTTAAACTTAGAGGTAGCCGTATAGGCTCTGCCTAGACTCAGACTTAGGGTTACCCCTGATTTGTAGCGCGGCCATCCTGCGGTGCATTGCTTCGCGTGGGCGAAGCAATGCACCCTACGGAACCCTAAAAATTAAGCTTGACGCTGCACTAGGCACCAGAGGTAATGCATTCACTGGCAAATTCGTAGCGTTTGGCCTGAATGAGATCAAAATCGAAATGGTGCGATCGCTAGGGGGCATAGCCATGGGATGCCTGTCTCAGCCGATGGCCCCAGTGTAAGGGGCAGGGCTGACCAATGACCTGCCGCACCTTTACACGTCTTTATGAGTAGGCAAGTCCAGCTAAACTTGCGTTAGGCTAATGATTAGTTTAGCTAACCATTAGCGCTGCCTGATGAGCCCAGTCATTCCCCAGGACGTTGTCACACCCGCCCAATGCGCCACTGACATCATGGCGGTGATTCCCGCCATGACCCGATTTTTGCGGGCAGAGCTTCGCAGCCACGGCCAGCCGCACTTTTCCCTCTCCCAACTGCGGGTGTTGTATTTCCTCCGTCGCCAGCCCCACTCCTCCCTATCTGAAGTGGCGGATTATCTGGATGTTACCCGTCCCACCATGTCCGCCATGGTCGAGCGCCTCGTGCAGCGCGGCTTGGTGCAGCGCATCGACAATCCCCAGGAGCGGCGGCGAGTTGCCCTGACCTTAACTGCGGCGGGACTCGCTGAGATGGAGCAGGTGTACGGATCCACCGTGGCCACCGTGGCGCAGCGAATCGAGGTGCTTTCTGAAGAGAAACTGCATCAGGTCAGGGTGGGGTTGGCCATTCTCGGCGACCTGTTTGAGGAGACCCGTTGAGGGGAGTGGAGGGGTGTGAGGGTGGATGGGTAGGGGGTGAAGGGTGAAGGGTGAAGGGGTGACCACAAGGGATTGCCCCTACGCAATCTATCTGTCACCTGCTGCATTGGGCGGGGAAACCGCGCCCCTACCCAAACCCCAACACAGTTAATACCAAATCCGAGTCACATAACCCCGATTCCCAAACGGTCAAACTGTAGAGGCGAATGGCATTCACCCTTTTGAATCGGGGGTAACTAAGCAGGATTTAGTATAAGTCACTGTCCACCGTTCCCTAAAGCACATACCTGGATTGGTGGGCGATGCCCACCCTACGGTTCTGTCACCCCCTGCATTGGGCGCGGAAACCGCGCCCCTACGGCATCAATTCAAAACTCAAAACTCAAAACTCCTAGAACCTGTCCCCCCTCACCCCTAAGCCCTCCGGGCAGGCTTCGCCAACACTCCCCCACCCCAACACTCCCCCACCCCATCACTCCCCCACTCCCATGCCCATCCTCACCCTCCACGACCTCACCAAATCCTTCGGTTCTAGAGCCGCTGTTGATGCCTTCAGTCTGTCGGTGGAGGCGGGGGAGGTGTTTGGTCTACTGGGGCCGAATGGTGCCGGAAAAAGTACCCTGATCAAGATGCTGATTACCCTGTTGCCCGCTAGTGCCGGTCAGGCGCTGGTGGCAGGGTACGATATTGCCCGCCAGCCCATGGCGGTGCGACGGTGTATTGGCTATGTGCCCCAAGCCCTGTCGGTGGATGGCACCCTGACGGGCCATGAAAATCTGTTGATTTTGGCCAAGCTCTACGGCGTGCCCTCCCGGCAGCGGCGGCAGCGGATCAAGGCTGCCCTGCATTATGTGGGGTTAGAGTCGGTGGCCCAGCGGTTGGTGAATACCTATTCCGGGGGCATGATTCGGCGGTTGGAAATTGCCCAGGCCACCCTGCACCATCCCCTGATCCTATTTCTGGATGAGCCCACGGTGGGGCTAGATCCGGTGGCCCGCAAGGCGATGTGGGAACTGATCCTACAACTGCGACGGGATCACAATACGACGGTTTTTTTGACTACCCACTTTATGGACGAGGCGGATGCCCTGTGCGATCGCATTGCCATTCTGTACCAGGGGCAGCAGGTGGCCATCGGTACCCCCGACAGCCTCAAGGCATCCCTGCATCACCGGGATGCCACCCTGGATGATGTCTTCATCCATTACACCGGGGACGATCTCGCCACTAACGCTATTCAGGAAAAGGGAAACTACAGTGACACTTCAACCACACGACGCAGCGCGCAACGGCTGGGCTAGACCCAACCCCATCGGCTTTGCCATCTATGAATTTGGCACCAAAGCCTTGGTGGCGGCGGAGCTGGAAATCCGCAAGCTGCGCCACGACCCAATTCAACTCCTGACCCGCGCGGTGCAGCCCGTGCTATGGCTGACCATTTTTGGCCAGGTGTTTACCCAGGTGCGGGGCATTCCCACCGGGAACCTCAGCTATATGGACTTCATGACACCGGGGATTTTGGCCCAAAGCGTCCTGTTTATGTCGATTTTCACGGGGCTGCTCGTGATTTGGGAAAAAGACTTGGGCATTTTGCACAAGCTAATGGTAAGCCCAGCGCCCCACTCGGCCCTGGTACTGGGAAAAACCATGGGGGCAGGGGTGCGGTGTCTGTCTCAACTGGTGATTGTCTACGGGGTAGCGGCGGCGTTGCGGGTTAATCTCGACTGGCATCCCCTGGCAATCCTGGGAGTTGCGATCGCAGTCATGGTAGGAGCCGCCCTCTTCTCAGCCCTGTCCCTGATGGTTGCCTGCTGGGCCAAAACCCATGAGCGGGTGATGGGGGTGGGCCAACTGCTGATGATGCCCCTCTTTTTTGCCAGCAATGCCATTTATCCGATTTCGATTATGCCGCCGTGGCTGCAAATCCTATCCCGGTTGAACCCGCTGACCTATTTGGTAGATGCCCTGCGGCATCTGATGCTAACGGAGCCCGCAGGCAACTACAGCCTCCTGCTTGATTTCGCCGTGTTGCTCAGCGTCACCACGGTTCTCATTGCCGGGTGTGGCCAGCTTTATCCGCGATTAGTGCGATAGCTCAGGCCAGGGGGAGGGCCGAATCGACCCTCCCCATAACGCGGCTTTCCTTGCCACCCGTCCCTGGGCTCTTGTGGCGCTGGTGAAGCTGAGACAAGATGGAACGTATTCCCCCAACCCATCGTGGCCATGCCAGAGGAAAAATTAGCGGTAAAACAACCAGATGCCGACTCCTCCGCGTCCCTTTTCTGGCCTCGGCGGATTTGGGGTGGGGGTTTGGTACTTCTGGGTTACCTACTCTCTCCTCTCTGCTGGTGGAACGATGTCGTGTTCAATCTGCCCCTGGCCCTGGGTTTTGGCTACCTGCTCAGCCGCGTCTACCCCGATGCCCTGATTCCGCTGACGGTAGTGGGCTACTGGCTTTCTAATGTGGCCGGATTTATGTTGATGCAGCAGGGGGCTGTCACCGCTTTACACCGGGATACCTCTGATACCCCTAACCATAGCCTGCGGAATGGCCTAATCACCTCTACCCTTTACACCGTCGTAATTGTGGCGCTGCTGCAATTTCATATCCTCGACACCCCCGACTTTCTGGGTGAGGAGTTGAGCCCCACCCTCACCTCTATGCTGCCGGACTGGCTACCCTTATGACCCTTATGAGCAGATCCCTAGGTTCCTTGTTTGCGGGCGAGGAAACGGTAGGCAAAAAATGCGATCGCAATCATAGAGAACGAAAACAGGGTCGTCAGGGTTCCTAGGGCATAGAGAGCCGGAGACGTGACATTGGTGGTCATGCCAAAGATTTCCAGGGGTAGCGTGTTGTACTGGCCCGACACCAGGGAAGTCCGAGTAAATTCGTCATAGGACAGGGTAAAGGTCAGCATCCCCACCCCGATCAAACTGGGGGCGATCAAGGGCATGACAATTTCCCAGAAGGTCTTCACATCCGAGGCCCCCAGATCCCGCGCCGCCTCCTCATAGGACGGGTTAAAGCGGTTGAAAATCCCCAGCATGATCAAAAAGGCAATGGGCAGCGTCCAAGACAGGTGGGCTCCCAGGCCCGAAGTCAGCCAGTTCGTCGGCCAGCCAAACACCTGAAACATCACCCCAATCCCCAGAGAGATCAACACACTGGGGACAATCAGGCTAGAGATGGTCAAGTAAAACAGCCCGTTTGCCCCCCGAAAGCGATCGCGGAAGGCCATGCTGGAAAGCACCGACACCGTCGCCGCCAAAACCGTCACGATGGCCCCCAGCACCAGCGATCGTTGAAACGGCTCCACAAAATTGCCCACCCGCTGTTCTTGAAACACCTGCCCCAGCCAGTAGAAGCCAAAGCTTCGCACCGGGAAGGTCAGGGCTCCATCCGGTCCCTGGAGAGACAGGATAAAAATGGTGAGCATGGGACCGTAGAGAAACAGCACGAACAGCCCAAAGAATCCAGCCAAGAGGTAGAAAGATAGCGATCGCGGTTTCACCCTACAACTCCTTGCGAATATTGACGACCCGGAGAATCCCCACCACCAGCACCAGCGTCACCGCCAATAGCACCATGGCATTCGCCGCCGCGAGGGGATACTGCACACTCCCAATCTGAGTTTGAATCAGCTTGCCAATGGAAGCCGCCTGCCCGCCCCCCATCAGCCGCACAGTGATAAACTCCCCCATCACCAGCGTGACGATAAAGATCGACCCAATGGCAATTCCAGGAGCCGACAACGGTAAAATCACCTCCCGAAAAACCCCAAATCCCGACGCCCCCATATCCTCCGCCGCCGTAACGAGATTGCGATCGATCCGCATCAGGCTGTTGAAAATCGGTGCAATCATAAAAATGATGTAGAGATGCACCATCCCCAACACCACCGCAAAATCCGAGTAGAGCAAAAACTCCAGAGGTTGTTGAATCATGCCCATCCCCATCAGCATTTGATTCACCAACCCCTCCTTCCCCAACAGCGGCACCCAGGAAATCATCCGAATGATATTCGAGGTCCAAAAGGGAATCGTGCAGAGCAAAAACAACAAAATCTGCCACTGCAACTTGTGGACATGGAAAGACAGGAAATAGGCCACAGGATAGCCAATCAACAACGTCGCCAGCCACACCATGCCCACAAACTTGAAGGTATTCAAGTAGGTCTTCAGAGTGACTTCCGACGTGAAAATATTGACGTAATTATCCAGAGTAAAGGCCGGGGTCATGGAGTACCCCGTGAACTCCCAAAAGCTGACAATACCAATAAACAGAATGGGCACGACCAAAAACAGAAGCAACAGCAGCGCCTGGGGCGTTGCTAGCAGATAGGGCTTGAGGGTTTTCCAACTCTGGTCCATGGGGGAGTGTGTGTGGATGGGGTATTGGGGTGTTGAGGGGTGACAGGAGTTTTGAGTTTTGAGTTTTGAGTTGGTCGGGTAGGGGCGCAGTTTCCGCGCCCAGTGCAGCAGGTAACAAAACCGTAGGGTGGGCATTGCCCACCAATCCAGGTATGTGCTGTAGGGAACGGTGGACAGTGCCTTAACTGTGTTGGGTTTAGGGGCGCGGAAACCGCGCCCAATGCAGCAGGTGACAGATAGATCCCGTAGGGGCAATCCCTTGCCTGTCCTGAGCGGCGGAGTCGTTGGCGGAGCCTTCCCGGAGGGAATAGGATGGTCACCCTTCACCCATCCACCCTTCACCCTTCACTCATCCACCCAACACCCTCACACCCCTAACTAGCGATGAACTCATTCCACTTCTGCACCAGGTAGGTGTTCTCCGACATCGTGGAATTCCAGCAGACGATATTGCCAAAGCGTTCCTCAAAAGAGCCGCCATCGCGGGTAGCCCCCGTCTTCGCTAGGGTCTTACCAAAGGGATCCACAATGTCTTCAGGGGCAGATTGCCCTTCGTACCAGAAGGCCCACTCCGCCTCGGACATGTACTTCTTGGCATTTTCCGGGGCCGCACTGTAGTAGCCCTGGCGACCGAGGAAGGCTCCGACCCAGCCCTCTAGCATCCAGTTGATGTACTCATAGGCGGCATCTAGGGCGATACCATCCAGGTTTTTAGACAGACCAATGCCGCCGCCCCAGCCTCGGTAGCCTTCCTTCAGCGGGGCGTAGATGCACTCGACGCCCTGGGATTGGACGGCGGTGACAGCGGGGGACCACATGGATTGCAGCACCACCTCACCGGAGGACATCAGGTTCACCGACTCGTCAAAGGTTTTCCAGAAGGCGCGGAACTGCCCCGCTGCCTTTTGCTCCTTCAGGATTTCAATGATCTGATCAATTTCTTCCCGAGTCATGTTGCCCTTGTCGCCAAAGGTCATCAGCCCTAGGGCTTCTGCCACCATGGCGGCGTCCATGATGCCGATTTGGGGAATGTCGAGGATGGAGGTTTTACCTCGGAATTCTGCGTTGAAGAGTTCGCCCCAACTCTCGATGGTGCGCCCCACCAAGTCGGGTCGATAGCCCAGGGTGTCGGCGTTGTACTGGAAGGGAATGAGGGTGGCGTAGTCGGTGGGGGTGGCGGAAAATTCCGTAGAATCTGGCCCATCCAAGTACATGACTCGGTAGGGGGCGGTGCCTTGGGACGCCTCAACGGGCAGTCCCTCAAATTCCCCGGTACGGAAGAAGGAGACGATCTTGTCGTAGTCGGTAATGCGGCTGATTTCAATGGGTTTCAAGTTGCCGGAGGGCACGACCAGGGGCAGGCTGAAATATTCCCCGTCAAAAATGTCGTACTGACCGGGCTGGGTAATGGCGATCTGGTTGTTTTCTTCGGTACTCAGCGCCCGCATTTCAAATTTGAACCCTAGGTCTTCCTGGGCTTTGTCGCGGATTTCGTTGATTTGCGAAACCCCCGTCCCAATCAACCGCAAGGTGACATCTTTAATCTGGTTGGTGTTGACCTGGGGGCCAGAGGCGGGGTTATTGGGGGTGCCTGAGGGTGCACCGCAGCGGGCAGCGGCGACGGCGGCTCCGGTGGCGAGACCTGTGCGGATGAGTTGGCGGCGAGAAAGTTTGGCCATGGTGTCGTGAAAGTCCTTATGTTGTGGTCTACAGAGAGGGGAAAAGGGTTGGAGATCGAGCCTGAACCCAGGGGGATGGGCGCGACTCGTCCCCCACTAGAGGCGCTAGCTAGAGGCGCTAGCTGGGCAAAAATACGCCGTCATGGGCGGACCAGCGCAGGGTCACTAGTTGCCCCTCCTGCCCTCCGGCCTGCTGCCAGTCCTGGGTGCGGGCTTTGTACAGCATTTCTTGGCCGGTGGCCTCCACCAATAGGCCCACCCGTGTGACGTACCCCGTGAGTTCTACATCCACGATGCGGGCGGTGATGTGGTTGGCTTGGGGAGACGGGGAGGTGTCTGGGGTGGAACTGTGGGGCAGGACGGTGAGCAGGTCGGGTCGCACAGAACAGGCGGCCTCGGTGCCGGGGGGTAGGGCTTGGCCCCGGCAAAAGAGGGAGCCAATGCCGGGAATGGCGAGTTCAATGATGTCTAGCCCATCACTGTCGGGGACGGCCCCCACGACCTTGCCCTCGAAAATATTGTTGTCGCCGATGAATTTGGCGACAAAGCGGGAGGCAGGGGTGCTGAACAGATCTGTGGGGGTGGCGACTTGGTCGATGTGGCCGTGGTCCATGACCACCACTTGGTCGGAGAGGGCAAAGGCTTCTTCGACGTGGTGGGTGACTTGGATGAAGGTGAGGCCAAATTGCTTTTGGATCTTGCGTAACTCGCTCCGCATTCGCACCCGCAGGTTTTCGTCAAGGGCACTGAGGGGTTCGTCGAGCATCAGTACGCGGGGCCGGGTGACGAGGGCACGGGCGAGGGCGATGCGCTGTTGTTGACCGCCGCTGAGTTGGGTGGGTTTGCGATCGCAGGTATGGCTCAACCCCACCAGTTCCAAAATGTCCCCGACTCGGGTTTTGCGTTCGGCGGGGGCCACGCCGCGCATCTTGAGACCAAACTCGACATTTTGCCAAATGGTTTTGTGGGGAAAGAGGGCGTAGTTCTGGAACATCATGGCGGTGTTGCGCTTGGCAGCGGGAAGGCTGGTGACGCGGCGATCGCCGATATACACATCCCCACTGGAGGCAATTTCATGGCCGGCCACCATCCGCAGGGTGGTGGTTTTGCCACAGCCGCTCGGCCCCAGCAGGCAGCAGTAGGCCCCGGCGGGAATATCAAGCGTCAGGTCTTCTACTGCAACAAAGGATCCGTAGCGCTTGGTCAGCGATCGCAGGGACACCCCCGCCGCTGCCTGGGCAATGACCTGGTAGGTCTCCTCAGGGGTATGGGTCGGCAAGGCAGAGGCTGTCGCTGGGGTGGATGATGTACCGGTGCGCATGGGGCAGAATCCTCTGGGGGAGTAGGGGGGGGAGAAGCGACGCATCACCCCAGCCCTAAAAATTAGCCTGAATACTGTATACAATTGACTGCCCGATGACGGGGTAGCCTGGGTTACCGTTTGCTGAGTTCTGGGGACCAAACGAGGGGAATCGGCACACCCGCTCAGGCAGGTCGGGAGTCCCCGCGATCGCAGTAAGCTGGATCGATAACGCCGTAACAAATTATTACCGACAGTCAACGACAGCTATGGTCACCATCAACGAAAACTATTTGAAGCTGAAGGCCGGGTACCTCTTTCCCGAAATTGCCCGTCGTGTCAGCACCTTTGCCGCCGCCCACCCCGACGCCGACCTCATCAAACTGGGCATTGGGGACGTGACCGAGCCCCTGCCAGAAGCCTGCCGCACCGCCATGATCAAGGCCGTGGATGATATGGGCGATCGCGCCACCTTCCACGGCTACGGTCCCGAGCAGGGCTACGCTTGGCTGCGGGAAAAGATTGCCCAACAGGACTTCCAGGCGCGAGGCTGCGATATCACCGCCGATGAAATCTTCATCTCCGACGGATCCAAGTGCGACTGCGGCAACATTTTGGATATCTTCGGCCACGACAACACCATTGCCGTCACCGATCCGGTTTACCCCGTCTATGTCGATACCAATGTCATGGCGGGCCATACGGGAGATGCCAGCGAAGATGGCAAATACGAGGGGCTGGTGTACCTGCCCATTTCCGCTGAAAATAACTTCACCGCTGAGATTCCCAAGCAGAAAGTAGACCTGATCTACCTCTGCTTTCCCAACAATCCCACCGGAGCCACCGCCACCCGAGCCCACCTCGAATCCTGGGTCGCCTACGCCCAGGAACACGGCTCACTGATTCTCTTTGATGCGGCCTACGAAGCCTTCATCACCGACCCCACCATGCCCCACTCGATTTACGAAGTGCCGGGGGCACGGGACTGTGCCATTGAGTTTCGATCCTTCTCTAAAAATGCAGGCTTCACCGGCACCCGCTGCGCCTTTACCGTGATGCCCAAAACCCTGAAGGTCAAAGCCTCCGATGGTTCCGCCGTGGATCTCCATCGGCTCTGGAATCGTCGTCAGGCCACCAAGTTCAATGGCGTCTCCTACATCATTCAGCGGGGGGCGGAGGCGGTGTACTCCGAGGCCGGACAGAGTCAAATCCAAGCCCTGATCCGCTTCTATCTCGAAAATGCCCGCATCATCCGGGAGCAGCTTTCCGCCGCTGGCATCACCACCTACGGCGGCGTCAACGCCCCCTATGTCTGGGTCAAGACCCCCCATGGCCTCTCTAGCTGGGATTTCTTCGACAAGTTGCTGCACACCTGCAACGTCGTCGGCACTCCCGGCTCCGGCTTTGGCGCGGCTGGGGAGGGCTATCTGCGAATCTCCGCTTTCAACAGCCGGGAGAACGTGGAACAAGCCATGACCCGCATCACCGCCAATTTCCAAGGTTAGGGAAATTGCAGGAAAATAAACTACCCGCCGATCGGGCTTTCTCCCTTCGGGAGAAAACCTGGCCACTGGGTAAACTATTAACCCGCAGATCCCTTAGTACGCGCCAGGGTGGGTTTTGAGCCTCCCATTCGGGATTTCCCCGTCAATACGAGCCAAACCCGCCCCTACGGGAATAACCCCAATACCCCCACACCCCTGACCCACCCCGCCCTTCGGGCACCCCTCCCAAGAGGGGATGTTAACGGAAATCACCCTAATTCCCCTGCAAGGGCGAGCGCCGCTCGCCCCTACCCACCCCAATACCGATCACCCGGCAACAAGGGCAACCACAAGGGATTGCCCCTACGGGATCTACGCCGCCCCTCACACTCCCCCTACCCCTTACCCTCAAACCCATCCACCCTCACACTCCCCATCACCCTCACCGCCCCCTGCCGCAGAACCTCCCACCCCTTTCCCGTCCAGCGCACAACGGTAGAGGGAGAGCCGGAGGCGACTATGGAAATGGGGCCAATCTCGTCGGTCAGGGTTGCGATGGCCAAAGGCCGGTCAAAGACCATCGCAGATTCAGCCAGGATTAACAATTGGGGAAATTGGGCGGCGATATCCGTCATTTGGGTCAAGGGAGGCTGCCCAGAACGGTTGACGCTGGTGGTGGCCAAAGGTCCGGTGCGGGCCAGTAGGTGGCGGGCCAGGGGATGGTTGGGGACACGGATGCCCAGGGTGCCGGTCCCCTGGGGGTTCATGGCGGCGGGGACGCGATCGCTGGCAGGAAGCACCAGGGTCAGGGCTCCCGGCCAATACTGGGCGGCGACGGCTTGCCAGGTTTGGATCTCCGCCGCCGTCCCCACCACATAGGGCAACAAATCGGCGAGATCGGCCCCCATCAGGATCAAGGGCTTGCCCGTGGGACGGTCCTTTAGGGCATAAATGCGATCGCTCTGGTCGGGTCGGGCCGCTAGGGCCGGGACGGTATCCGTGGGGAAACTGCCCAGGGCCGCACCTGAGGCGACCTGGGTTACAAATTCCTCTAAAGCAACTTGGGGCATAGTCTTGGCATCCGATCGGATTGAGATTCGGATTTAGGGGTATCAACTCAAAGCGGGACAAATCTCGTGGGTAGGAGTTAGGAGCCAGGAGAGTACTGAATTCTGGCTCCTAACTCCTGAATTCCTCGGAGCCAATATTGTCTCGGCTTACGTTGATGCCCGGATTTAGAATTCAGATTTAGAGTTGATACAAAATCCTGAGGGCTGACCCTCTTTTTGGGAAACTCGAAGCTGGTGTAAAGGCATTGGAGTAGGGGGTATGGTGATTCCAGCGATCGCAGCATTTGGGTACGGAGCCTTGGCCTTGGTGGGGGGCATTATTGGCTTTCTCCAAGTCCGCAGTAAGGTCTCACTGATTTCGGGCCTAGTCAGCGGTATTTTACTGGCCATTAGCGGGCTGGGCATCGTTAAGGGACAACCCTGGGGATTGGGACTTGCGATCGCAGTAACGATCCTACTGTTAATCGTCTTTGTGGTGCGTTTGATTAAAACCCGCAAGGTGATGCCAGCGGGGTTGATGGTGGCAGCGGGCTTAGTCGCAGGAGCAACCCTGCTAACCGGGCTGGGATAGCCCTTCCCTTCCCTCAGAATATTGCAGAAAATGTAGGCTGCTGTAGAGGTGAAAAGCGGGATCCCAATTGGTTTCCTTAAAGCGCACTAGGGGAATGCGGTGGGCCATAGAGGGCATCAGATCCACAAATTCCACCGCCCCCTCCCCAAAGGAGGCAAATTGGTCATGGCGGTGGCCCTGAATCTTGCCCTGGATGTAGCTCACCAGTGCATTCCATTGGGGACGGGTGGAGGTCTGCTGATCGGGAATACGATCGCCATTGGGCAGGGGATTGCCCTGGCGAAATTGGTAGGTGCGATCGCATATCCGCAGCACACAGCGACGGCCATGGAAATGGAGGTCTAAGACCTCCGCGTAGTCCTGCGTCTTGTCCTTGCGGAGAATTTCTCCCCAGGGGCCACGATCCACCACAGACTCAAACAGAGGCAGCAGACCCCGCACCCCCTGGGTCACTTCGTCCCACTGGAAACCAATTTCCCCCAGTTGCCCCTGATCGTTTTGGCACACCACCGACCCCTGGGGACTGACGGAGCGGAAGTACTGCACCCGAAAAACCTGCACAGCCTTGAGATCGGCATACTTGACCCAAAAAGCCGGGGTTTGGGCCTGAATCAAAGACTGGCCCAAATATTGCAACTCCCCAATTGGCCCCACCCGATACAGTCGCCATGCCTTGCTGGGCAATTGCAGCCGCGCCATGTAGGGATCCATCTGCATCACCTTGGCAAGCCCCTGGGCCGCTGCGGTGCGGGCCTCCCCCTGCACCGGCTTCAGGCATAGAATGCCGGGATCCTCGCTACCCGGTATCGCCCGCACCGTTTCCAGGGCTTCTTCCCGCGCCTGGAGCAAATGGGTCTGGACCCGCTGGATGCCCTGACGGGCCAGGGTCATCAGTTTCGGTAAGGTGACCTGGCGCAGCAGGCGCAGATAGGTCTTCTCCGCTGATTCCCACCGTTCCGTCGCTTCCTGGTAACGCCCAATGGTCAGCAGCAGCCAGGGATCCCCCGGCTGCTGCTGCTTCCAGGTTTGTAGGAGATCCGCAGCGGTATGGTAATCCCCTTGCTCTAGGGCCGCATTAACTAAATCCTTCATGATCTAAGGGTGAAGGGTCGGAGTGGTTTTATTCTAGGGCGAGATTGGGGGGAGGGTTATAGCCTCTTTGCCCAAAGCTTAGGGACGTGCGTCTAAATAAAGTACCGGAACCGTTGAGCACTGGTAGGGTGCATAGCGCTAAGGCGCGGCTTCGCCCAGGCGAAGCAATGCACCAATAGGCAAGGTGGCAATTGGTACCTTATTTTCTTGCGAGTCCCTTAACCAAACGAACCCATAGATCCCTTGGCTTTAAGTCTCGCTGATCGCGCTTCTGGGCTGAAGCATAAAGAAAATCTCTGAAACCTTTGTGTTACAAGGGTTCTGGCTTGGAAGCTGGTGACAAGACTCGAACTTGCGACCGGCTGATTACAAATCAGCTGCTCTACCAACTGAGCTACACCAGCGTAATGGCCTACCAGTGTATCAAATCTTGGGTAGTGGCAGTGGACAAGAGAACGGTGCATTTGCCCAGGCGGACTCGGCTACTAACGGCGGTAAAGCGCGATCGCCTCCGCACTCGTTACCCCTTTCTCTTTCGGACTAACCCGCTGCCAGCAACCCGGTTTCTTAGGGCTCGCCATGCTGGGACAAACCAGCCCACCGGCCCATAGGGGTCGCCATTTTCCTGGCGCACCATGACTGAGGGCAGTACTTGGGGGGTACCGTAGTTGTCTTTGAGTTCCGTAGCCCAGCGGGAATGGATCATGGAAATGGGCACAGTGGTATATCTGCGGTGCATTGCTTCGCGTTTCGCAAGCGACATAAAAGGCGAAGCCGCGCCATAGCGCTATGCACCCTACGGAACCCTAAAAATTAAGCTGGACGTTGCCCTAAGCCGGGTCTAGCGATGGACCTTCCCCTTCGCTACGCTAAGGGGATGAAATTAACCTCTACCGATGCTCTAGCGAATCTCCGTGGCCAACTGCGGGTGGGTCAGCAGGCGTTGGCAGATTGGCGAGGGGGGCCGCTGGCGGTGTCGGCGGTGCCGGGGGCGGGCAAGTCTACAGGCATGGCGGCGGCTGCCGCGATCGCAATTTCTCGCTATGGATTAAATGCCCGTCACCAACTGGTATTGGTCACCTTTACCCGGTCAGCGGCGGCGAACCTGAAGGGAAAGGTGCGGCGGCATTTACTCGATCTGCACCTGCCACTGAATAGCTTTGTGGTCCACACCCTACACGGGCTAGCCCTGACCATCGCCACCCGCCATCCCGATCTGTCGGGCATCAGTCTGGAGAGCTTGACCCTGCTGACACCGAGCCAGGGGCATCGCTTGGTGCGGACCTGTGTGGAGCAGTGGATTGTGACCCACCCTGACGCCTACCAGCAGATGATTGAGGGGCGGCAGTTCGACGGGGAAGAGACGGAGCGGATGCGGCGGCAGTCTACACTGCGGACCGAGATTTTGCCTGCCCTAGCGACGACGGTGATCCATGAGGCCAAAAGTTCGGGGCTGATGCCGGAGGATTTAGCCACCTTGGCCCGCAATACCACCCGTGCCCTACCGGAGGGGGTGAAGGACTACGACGGGCTGGGCATTGCCGCTGGCCTATACGAGCGGTATCAAGCTCTGTTGGCCCAGCGGGGGTTTATCGACTACGACGACATGATTTTGGCGGCGCTGCGGGTGTTGGACTCCCCCGAGGCCCAGCAGTTTTGGCGATCGCGGATTTTTGCCGTCTTTGAGGACGAGGCCCAAGACTCGTCACCGCTGCAAACTCGGCTACTGGAAACCCTGGCGGCGGATCCGGTAGATCCCCAAGTGCCGCTGAATCTGGTGCGGGTAGGGGATCCCAACCAGGCGATTAACTCTACCTTTACCCCTGCTGATCCGGTATTTTTCAATCAATTTTGCGATCGCGCCCAAGCCCAGGGGCGGTTAGTGACCATGGACGAGGCGGGGCGCAGTACGGGGGTAATCATGGCGGCAGCCAATGGGCTGCTGCGCTGGGTCAACCAATCGGGACAGGCGGGGAATGAACAACCCTTTCGCTGGCAGCAGATTCGCCCGGTGCCACCGGGGGATCCCCAGCCCGACGCCAACCCGGCTCCCCTAGGGCAAGGGGTGGAGATACACCGACCGGATACGGTGACGGATACGGTGCGGTCCATTGCCCAGCGGGTTCTGGCCCTCTACGCAGCCGATCCCGAGATTCGCCTGGCCATTTTGGTGCGGGAGCACAAGCAGGGACGCTTCATCAGCAGCCTGCTCAACGATCCCAAAAGCCTGGGGGTGGATTTGCTCGCCACGGGGCTGCGGATTCTGGATGTGGGGGCGCAGGATCGTCAGACCCACGTCCCCTCAGAGGTGCTGGCGCTGTTGCAATTCATTGAGCGGCCCCATTCCCCCGATCGTCTCAAGGCGGCGTTGCAGGTACTCGTCAACCGCCAACGCCTCCCCACCCAAGATTTGAACCGCCTTGCCCAGCAGCCGGAGCAGTTTCTCTACCCCGGTCCCCTAGATCCCGCCCCTGCCCCCGAGGCCGCCCGCCAAGCCCAGCACCTCTGTACCGGGCTACTGCGATCGCGGTTAGAACTGCCCCCCTACCACCTGGTTCCCTTCATCGGCTTGACCCTGGGCTATAACCAGAGCGAACTGGCGACGGCGGATAAGCTTGCCGTCCGCCTTGCCCAGCAAACCCGTGAAGACAATACCCTGCGGGCCATGATCGCCACGCTCCAGGAGATCGTGGGGACAGAACGTTTTGAGGCAGTGGATACGGAGGATCGCGACGAGCGCTACACCCGCCCCGGCCAACTGACGTTGCTGACTATGCACAAGGCCAAGGGGCTGGACTGGGACGCGGTGTTTCTACCCTTTCTCCACAGCCGCACGATTCCAGGGAATCTGTGGGTTCCCCCCCAGCAGACCTTTCTGGGGGATTTCAGCCTGTCGGAGGTGGTGCGGGCTCAAATCCGGGCCGAAACCCATGCGGAACACAAGCCCGCCCCGATTCCCGATATCCTCACCGCCTGGAAGCAGGCCCAGGATCTAAAGGTGGCGGAGGAGTTTCGCCTCCTCTATGTGGCCATGACCCGCGCCAAGCGCTTGCTCTGGATTGCCGCTGCCCATCAGGCTCCCTTCACCTGGAGCAAGCCAGACAATCTTTCGGAGCTTCCCCCTTGTCCAGGGTTAAGCGCGATCGAAAATTCTGCCTAATATCAATCCTCAATACCGCCACGGCAACATCCCCAAAGATGACAATCGCAAGGTGTATCACTGGCACAGATGCACCATTTTTACACTTGCCAACAGCCTGACCTGTCCTTACTTTGGCTGTTACGATCTAAACAGAAGTCTGACGAGTTCGGGAAGCAACCATGAGTTTAGTGATTTCAGATGGCCTAGTAAAAGCTAGTGGCTTATCAGAAAAAGAATTGTTTGTAGAAATTGTAATTATGCTATTTTGTCAGGACAAAATTAGCTTGGGAAAAGCTAGTGAACTGATGGGATTACATCGGATGCAGCTTCAAAAACTGCTTTCTGATCGAGGTATCTGCGTCCATTATGATGTTGCTGAGTTTCAGGATGATCTCAAGGTTTTACAAGAAACTGAATAGCGATGATTATCGTAAGTAACACCTCACCAATTTCAAACTTGGCGAAAATTGGGCAACTCAGTCTAATACCAAAAATCTATGGCGCTATAGACCGGGCCAGTCAGCTAGGGGGGTGGCGGTGGTGACTCGGTGCATTCCGGCGGCGGCGAAGCGCTCGTAGGCAGACTCCGCTGCCTCGGTGAAGTCCACCACCCCAGGGACAACCACCGGAGAGGTGCAGTCCTCCAGCAGATACACCTTTTGCGCTAGCTTGGCATCACGGGCTTGGATTTCCGTCAGCAGATCATCCACGGTCCAGGCGACACAGTGGCTTTTGGCCTGTCCCGCCACGATGATGGCGTCAAAGCTGAGCAGGGTGTTAGTGAATGTGGTGTTTTTATGGGCGATCGCTACTCCCTGACCATCCTCCAGCACCTCGGGTCGCAACACCGAGTAGTTTTCCGTCAGGGGATTGTCCCCCTTGATTTCGTAGCGGGTGGGACTATTGCGCGCGATCGCATGGAAGAAACAAGCCTCCTCTACCGCCGACACTAGGGCGTGGCCGATGCCCCCCAGCATGGAGTGGTAAGGCCAGATGGTGAGGGGATATTTGCCGTCCTTTTCGAGGCGCTGGGTGTAGTGGAGGGCAAAGGCTTGTAGATCTGGGGCGCTGAGGTAGGGAGCCATCTGGGGATTTACCCGCCATTGTCCCTGCACCACATCCCCGTAGGTGATGGAGGTCATGGGGGCGGGGTGTTGGCCCTGGTCATCCACCCAGAATAGGGGATGGAAGATTTGAGCGGCGTTGTGGGTGTCGAGGGTAGGCGCGATCGCGGTGATCCGCCCCAGGTTGCTATAGATAAACTCGCACAGCCGCCGATTGTCCTCCACTGCGCCCCGCCCAGAACGCCCGCCGACGAACAGCTCGAAATCCGGTAGGCAGAAGGTATTTTGCACATCGATTAACAGCAGACAGATCCGCACCGTATCCTCGCTGGCAGCGGTGATGTGATGCTCTGTCGCCCAGGTTCGGGCGGCGGTGGCGCGGTCTTGGTAGGGAACTCGGTAGACCGTTTCTACTTGGTCGGGGGTGAAGAAGTTGGGGAGGGGCATGGGGGGTGATGGGGTGATGGGGTGTTGG
>NZ_KI913949.1:4087900-4091781 GCF_000332095.2 Leptolyngbya sp. PCC 6406
GTGAGTTTCAACAATCGTAGCGATCGCAAAATGTTCGGGTGACTGTGGCTAAGGGTGGGTCTAGGCGGGACCAGACTTGCTCTGCGATCGCGTTGGGGATGGGGCCGTAGAAGCCTTGGGCGATGGCTCCGGTGATGCAGGTGAGGGTGTCGGAATCGCCGCCGAGGGAGACGGCATTGCGGATGGCGTCCTCGAAGTCGGTGGACTCTAGAAAGGCAATGATGGCGGGGGGGACGGTGCCCTGGCAGGATTCATCAAAGCTGTAGGTGGGGCGCAGATCCGTCAGGGTGGGGCTGAGGTCGTAGTCCCAGGTGGCGGTGATGTAATCTGCGATCGCGCCTTTTGATTTTCCCTGTCGCCCCAGCCAGATGGCGGCGGCAGTAACCTGGGCTCCCTTGATCCCCTCGGGATGGTTGTGGGTTACCGCTGCTGTGCGTAGGGCCAGGGCTAGCACCTCCTCTAGGGTCTCACTGGCGAAGCCTACGGGACTGACCCGCATGGCGGATCCATTGCCCCAACTGTTGTAGGGCTCCAAACTGTCAGAGGCAGCCCACTGCTGATACCGCGCTCCGTAGCTGCCGGTGGGGTTGGGATATTGGCGGTAGTAGTGCTTGAAGGTCTGGGCGTAGTCTCCCCCGTGGCACAGGACATCCGCCACCGCCACCGTCAGAATGGTGTCGTCGGTGTAGGTGGTGTCTGGCCCAAAGAGGGGAAAGTCCTTTGTGCGTTGGTTATTGAACTCGTACACCGAGCCAATCATGTCACCTGCGATCGCGCCTAGCATCAATACCTCCTCAGTTCCGCTGCCGTTCTCCTATTCTCTCGGCCCTAGCCCGCCACCGCACAGCTTCAGCATCCAGCTTCCGATCCAGAGTACATTTCCTAGCCTTGTTAGTGTCAATAAAACACTAACACAATTGCCTTAGTACACCTAGATGGAACAAAAGTATTTCTGCCCGCCAGTACCAGACAGACACAGGGCACTGAATATGGCGCAGGAGCTGATGTTCCGCCCCTAGTGTTCCTTCACCCGTCAATCATGAATTGACTGATGACTAGGTCAAATCAGGGAAGGAGGCTTGGACGGCGGGATGGACGAGCTTATGGTCTGTCACATTCAGCCCCGCCGCTAGGGACGGGTCGTTCTCCAGGGCTTTGAGGCCGTGATCCGCCAGCTTTAGTGTGTAGGGCAGGGTAGTGTTATTGAGGGCTTGGGTGGCGGTCCAGGGAACGGCACCGGGCATGTTGGGGACACCGTAGTGGAGTACCCCCTCCTCTACATAGGTGGGATCGCTGTGGGAGGTGGGGTTCAGGGTTTCGATACAACCCCCCTGATCCACTGCTACATCAACGATGACGGAACCGGGGCGCATTTGGGCGACGAGGGATCGCGGAACCAAGATAGGCGCACGGCGACCGGGCACCAGCACGGCACCGATGAGCAGATCGGCATTGGGAACCACCCGCGCCAGTTCCGGTCCGCTGCTGTAGAGCAGCTCCACGCGAGAACCAAACAGATCCTCCAGATAGCCCAGACGCTCTACATTGATGTCAAAGATTTGCACCCGTGCCCCCAAGCCGATGGCCATTTTTGCAGCTTCGGTGCCGACGATGCCGCCGCCGAGGATGACCACATTGCCGGGGCGCACACCGGGAACACCACCCAGGAGCACCCCTCGTCCCCCCTGCTGCCGTTCCAGATAGCGGGCACCAAACTGCACCGAGAGCCGTCCGGCGATGATGCTCATGGGGGTGAGCAGGGGCCGTTGGTTCCCCCGCTCTACGGTTTCGTAGGCGATGGCGTGGACGCCGCTCTGAATCAGGTGCTCTGTCAGGGGGCGGGCCGCCGCCAGGTGCAGATAGGTGAAGAGGATTTGGCCTTTCTGGATCAAGGGGAATTCGGCGGCAAGGGGTTCTTTCACCTTCACTACCATCTCCTGATTCCAGGCTTCTTCGGCGCTGGAAACTAGGCGGGCTCCGGCGGTGACATATTCCCCATCGGTGAATCCGGCCCCTAGGCCCGCCCCCGTTTCCACCGTGACACTGTGGCCGCGATCGCACAGTACCTTGACCGTCCCTGGCGTGAGGCCGACCCGAAATTCCAGATCCTTAATTTCCTTGGGCACCCCAATCTGCATGAGGACGTTCTCCTTTACTCAAGACCACTCAGACAACTTAATCGGTCTGCCTTAACGGTGCCAGGTATTTGGACTCGCTAATGCCACAGGGATGACATTAAGTTCTGGAATTTTGGGTTCTGGAATTTTGGGTTCTGGAATTTTGGCTATGGAACTTTAGCTATGGAATTTTGAGGCCACGAGCATGGTGCCGATGCCCAAATCGGTGAAGATCTCCAGTAGTAGGGCATGGGGCACCCGACCATCGAGGATGTGAGCAGCCCCCACCCCCTGGGCCAGGGATCGCACACAGCAGGTCACCTTAGGAATCATGCCACCGCCCACCACCCCCGACGCCATCAGTTGGCGGGCAGTGGGAATATCCAGTTTGGGGATCAGACTATTGGGGTCGGTGTAGTCTTGCAAAATGCCGGGAGTATCCGTCAGCAGAATCAGTTTTTCTGCATTCAGGGACGCCGCCAGTTCCCCCGCCACCGTATCGGCGTTGATGTTGTAGGCTTGTCCGGTCTCATCCGCCGCCACACTGGAGATGATGGGAATATAGCCCGCCTCCACCAGGGATTTGATAATCCCCGGTTTGACGCTGGTGACCTCCCCCACAAACCCCATCGCCAGTTCGGCATTCTGGGGTCGCGCCGTCACCAGATTGCCATCTTTGCCGCAGAGGCCCACAGCGGATCCCCCTGCCTGGTTGATCAGGGACACCAGTTCCTTGTTCACCCGACCTACGAGGACCATTTCCACCACGTCCATGGTGGGGGCATCGGTGACCCGCAGACCATCTTTAAACTGGGGCTCGATGCCCAGTTTCTCTAGCCAAGTGTTGATCTCAGGCCCGCCGCCGTGGACAACCACGGGGCGAATGCCGACGCAGGCCATGAAGACAATGTCCCGAACCACCTTTTCCTTGAGGGAATTGTCCTTCATAGCGGCCCCACCATATTTCACCACCACCGTGCGCCCCCGAAACTTCTGGATGTAGGGCAGGGCCTCGCTGAGGATTTGGACCCGAGTGGCGTCAGTTTCCCGGACGCCATCGGGGGCGATCGGAGTCGTCATGGCGATTAGTCAGGAGACAATCTCCGTAGTGTATCAATGCATAGGTTTTAGGTATCGGGTTTTAGGTATCGGGTTTTAGGTATCGGGTTTTCCATTGGCAGGGCGAACTCGGGTAGGCTCGGAGCGGACCTGGGATTGCAGAAGGGTGATCATGCGATCGCAACTTTCCTCGACAGACTCACCCGGATTGATCTGGAGGTGCAGATCGGCCTCCCGATATAGGGCTTGCCGCTGACTCAGCAAGGTGGCCAAATGATCGCGCCAGTCGGGCCGCTGGAGCAGGGGCCGCCCCCTATCCAATGCCAGCCGATTTTCCAGTTCCCTTAGGGGCACATCAACCCACACCACAACCCCTTGGCGCAGATGCCCCCAGTTTTCTCGCCGCAGTACCATACCGCCCCCGGTGGACACCACGATGCGGGTGTAGGGGGCCAGTTCCCGAATCACCGCTGTTTCCAGATCCCGAAAGGTAGACTCCCCGGCCTCGGCAAAGATGTCGCCAATGGACCGCTGGGCCGTTTGCTCAATCAGGGTATCGGTGTCGAAGAATCGATACTTCAGCACCGCTGCTAGACGCTTCCCCAGGGTGGATTTACCCGCGCCCATCATGCCGACGAGGTACAGGCTGACATTGCGGAGTAGATCGGGATGGGTGGGGGGCATAGGGGGTAGGGGGGTGATGGG
>NZ_KI913949.1:4091881-4238947 GCF_000332095.2 Leptolyngbya sp. PCC 6406
GTTGGCGCGGGGGGATGAATCTTGGGGGCTAGACTGGGGCGATCGCGGTTCGGGTTCCGGCTGCACCCGCCAGCGTCGTCGAGATTTTTGGGGACTCCCACCGATGCCACTGACCAACCCGATCAGGATTAGGGCGGTGATGGACCCCAGCGCGATCGCACCCATAATCCAGATCGCTAGGGGCAATGCCACCGTTCGTCCCCCTAGAAAGACTAGGGGGAGCACTGGGGTCGTATTTTGCAGGGCGAAGGTGACCAATACCGCGACGAGCAGCAAGGTAACCACCAGTCGGGAGGTACGCATGACTGGAAACTAAGAGACGACGGAGCCGCCTTGATCATATACCCCTGTACTTCTACCTCTGGACTTCTCCTACCTACCGCCATACTTCCTTTGGCTCTATTAGCCCAACCCCAATGAGATCGCAACCAGCAATGGACTCAATAGGAGGGCGGGTAGAAAGGAGGCGATGCGCACTTGGGCGACTTCCAGCAGACCCAACCCCAGGCCGATAATCATCATGCCGCCGACCCCAGTGGTGAGCAAAACGTGGGGATCGCTAGCGGGGTCGGGGAGGGCAGTGGCCAGCAGGCCCGCCAGCAGGGAGAGGCCGCCCTGGTACAGAAGAATGCTGAGGGTGGAGAAACCTACCCCCAAACCATAGGTGCCCGTAAGTGCGATCGCGGCGAGGCCATCCATGGTGGATTTGAGGGTGAGGATAGCGTTGGCCCCGGTGAGGCCATTTTCCAGGCTACCCAGAATCGCCATAGGACCAATGCAAAACAGCAGACTGGCAGCAACCCAGCCCTCGGTAAAGCGCCCTCCGCCCTTGACCTGTTTTTTCAAGACATCTCCTACGGCCCTCAGACGGGTTTCAAGCTGCCCCCATTCCCCCAGCAGTCCCCCTATGACCAAGGCCAAGAGTCCCAAGATCACCCCATCTATGGGGCCAGCCTCTAGGGTAAACAGCCCCATGGCCAAACGCATCCCCAGCACTAGGGTCAAGATCCCGACGGATTGGGTGATGATCTGTTGCAAGTTACGGGGCAGATGGTGGCGCAACAGCAACCCCAGCCCTGTCCCCATTAAAATCGTGGCAACATTGATCCAGGTGCCGCTGGTGCGCGCCCAAAAACTCAGCATGGTCAAGCGTTCTCGCTAAAGGATTAAATCCATCGGGGACATTCAGTCCCATCGCCTCAAAATCCGACCCTCCAGGGTTGAGGCTGCTCAGCGTGTTCTAGCCAATTCCTATCCCGGATCTGAGCAGAGCCCAAGAAGTATCCACGTTACTATTTGCATGGCGAATTAACCGAAATGAAGGAGTCAGCTCCGCCATGGTCAGCGATGTTTCCCTTCTCCGTGCCCAGAGCTATGCCGTAGAGGATCTCCAAGCCAAATTGGCAGCGCTGTTAGCGCCCTTGGGGGGCATGGGGGCGATTGTGAAACCGGGCGATCGCGTGTTGCTCAAACCCAACCTGCTCACCGGAGCCCGTCCCACCAAGGAATGCGTTACCCGCCCCGAGGTGGTCTACTGCGTGGCAATGATGGTGAAGGCGGCGGGGGGCCAGCCCTTTCTGGGGGATAGTCCGGCCTTTGGCAGTGCCCATGGGGTGGCGAAGGCGAATGGCTATTTGCCCTGGTTAGAAAAGGCTGGGATCCCCGTGAAGGAACTCCACGGCCAGCGCTACGCCACGGAGGCCAGCGGCGAGTTGGCCCACCTGCTGTTGTCCCAGGAGGTGATGGACGCCGATGTGGTGATCAACTTGCCCAAGGTCAAGTCCCATGTGCAACTCACCCTGACCCTAGGGGTGAAGAACTTGTTTGGCTGTGTGCCGGGAAAAATGAAAGCGTGGTGGCACATGGAGGCGGGGAAAGATCGCGATCGCTTTGGCACCATGTTGGTGGAGACGGCGCGGGCGATCGCACCGCAGCTCACGATTGTGGACGGCATTCTGGGCCATGAGGGCAACGGTCCTAGCGGGGGTGAACCTCGGATGCTGAGGGTTCTGGGGGCTTCGACGGATGTGTTTGCCCTAGATCGAGCCCTGGTGGCCATTCTGGGCGCTGATCCTGCAACCATTCCCACGGTGGCCCAGTCCCAGCGGTTGGGCCTGTGTCCGGCCCTGGAGGCGATCGGGTTTCCCCTGCAAAGGCCGGAGGAACTTGCGATCGCAGATTGGCAGTTGCCCGCCCAACTTGTCCCCATCGACTTTGGTCTGCCCCGCGTCCTCCGCTCCACCTTCAAGCACCTTTACATTCGCTTCATCAAGGAGCCCATAGCTGCCTACGCAGGGAAATAGGCGGCGATGGCATCCCCCAATTCGCCCCAGGAGGGCACTATGGAACCAATGGAGCAAAAGGTTTACGCCACCCCCACCAGCGATCATGTCTCCCTCGGAGGGCCGATCCGAGGGGTATTGTTTTGGCTTCCCGCCGTCCTAGTCTTGGCTTTGGCGCTGCGGGGCGTTCAGCCAGAAACCGTGAACCAACGGGTGCCTCACCTGACTGTTGCCGCGATCGCAAGTCTGTTGTGGAACCGTGTTGTCAGTGGCGTGCGGGTGGGGGCGGAATGGGAAAAGGGCGTCGTCCTACGCTTAGGGAAGGTTCATAGGCTTCAGGATGGGGGCCTCTTTTACGTAATTCCGGGGCTAGAGTACGTCCGCTTTATCGATACCCGCACCCTGGTACTCAACATTCCCGAGCAAAAAGCCATTACCCGCGACAACGTACCAGCGGTGATTGACAGCGCCCTATTTTTTACAGTCCGGGATCCAGAACTGGCGATTACCGCCATTCAAGACTTTCGTTTCGCCATTTCTCAATACACCCAGGCAGCCCTGCGAGATGTGGTTGGTGTTTCCACCCTGGATGAACTGCTATCGGAACGGGAGCAGATTCAACAGCGCATTGCCAGCCTTATTGACGAGCGGGTCCAAAGTTGGGGGTTAAACGTCGATTCTCTACAACTCCAGGACTTTGAACTACCGGAGGATCTGAAACAGGTAATGTCCCGGCAGGCAGCGGCGGAACGGGAAAAGCGAGCCACGATTACTAAGGCGGAGGGGGATCGTTTGGCGGCGGTGAATCTGGCAGAAGCGGGCAACCTCTTGGCCGCTAATCCTATTGCATTGAAACTCCGCACCTTGCAGACCCTCGACAGTCTGGGCAGTAGCCCCTCCAATACGGTGATTCTTTTTCCCCTGGAGTTGTCTAATATCCTCCACAAGCTTGACCCTACTCCAGATTCCTCGGAGTCCTCCGACGATCTTTCGTAACCTCTTTGTCCACCCGTGGGTTTCACTTCGTTCTACCCACGCTACGATCTGGACCCGTGGGTTTACCTGCACTCGGGTTTTCATGGGGTGCGATAGTCAAAGACCGGCCCGGAAGGGCCATCGCGATGGTAATCCCCAGATTTGCCGCCAACCTTACTCAAGAGCTGAATTCCCCCGATTTCCATCCCCTTATCCAGAGCCTTGGCCATGTCATAGAGGGTCAGGGCCGCCACCGCCACCGCCGTCAGCGCCTCCATTTCCACGCCCGTTTCCGCCTGGGTGCGGACTGTGGCCTGGATCCGATAGCCCGGTAGGGCCACGTCGGAGGTTAGCACCACCGCAATTTTCTGCAACGGCAGGGGATGGCAAAGGGGAATCAAGTGAGCGGTTTGCTTCGCCGCCATAATGCCCGCCAGACGGGCCGTCCCCAGTACGTCGCCCTTAGGGGCATTGCCCGCCTCAATCGCCGTCAGGGTGGCTGCGGTCATCGTGATGTGGCCGATGGCGATGGCCTCCCGCACGGTCGCCACTTTGCTGGAAACATCTACCATTTGGGCTTCGCCCCGGCCATCCAGATGGGTCAGGGCAGCAGGGGTGGCATTGGCGTCAGATTTTTCTATTGTGGGCTCTGTCATTGGGCCTAGGTGCTGTGTTAATATCTAAATCTTGTTAAGGGCGTGTAGCTCAGTGGACTAGAGCACGTGGCTACGGACCACGGTGTCGGGGGTTCGAATCCCTCCTCGCCCGTTGAACCATGATGAATCATTTCTGTAAAGGGACGCTGGGCAAACCCCAGCGTCCCTTTACGAGTTTTTGGCCTTCAGATTCCTGGACCTTGAGTTTTTGGCCTTCTACCCCCACACCCCCACACCCCTACTCCTCCACCGCGTAAACATCCCGTCCATGACTGAGAGCAAATCGGAAGGAATGGCCCAGATCCTTGCTGGAGGCCGTGACAAAGATGCCCAAAGCAATTAGGGTCATCAAGCCCGATAGACCGAAGGTACCTCGATAGCTGAGGACATCCGCAAAGCTGCCGAAGATGGGACCAGCCATGGCAATACCCAGATCAAAACCCACCATGACTAGGCCAAAGACCTTGCCCCGCTCGTCGGGATGGGATCGATCCCCCATCAAGGCTGCAATCATGGGGATCAACGTACCCGCTGCCCCCCCCTGGATCAGGCCCGCCAGCAAAAACATAGCTGGGGTTTCCGCTTGCCAAAACATCAGCATCGACAGGGTGTAGAGCAGCAGGCTGATGGTGATGAACCGTCCCCGCCCGTGGCGATCGGAGGCCCGCCCTACGAGCAACCGAATGGCAAAGCTGGCCAAGGCTGAGGCGGTATAGATTAGCCCCACATTCAAGTCCACCCCAGCCTCCCGAACAAATAGGGGCATAAAGGTACTCAAGGTGCCAAAGGCCAAGCCCACCATCAGCAGGATCAGGGCCGGAGTACGGATTCGAGGAGCCCATAGGAGTCGCCAAAACAGCGGGTTAGACGGTTTTTTACCCGATCTTGTTGACGCGGCGGTTGACGGGGGGATTGACGCGGTAGTTGACGCAGTGATTGATGCGGTAGTTGACGCGGTGATCGGTCTCGAACTGGGTACCCCACTCTGCTGGCTGCCCGGAAGCGGCAGATTCTTGACCTGAAGAATACACAGGAGTCCCAGTAGCCCCAGCAGCCCCATGGCCAAAAAGGCCACCAGAAAGTTGCTCCAGGTGAGCAAATAGCCCCCCAGAGCAGGCCCCAGGGCCATGCCCACGGGGTTGACGAGACTCATGTAGCCCAGCAGTTCTCCCCGATGGGCTGGGGGGGAAATATCCACCACCAAGGCGCTGTAGGCGACGACAAAGGCGGCAATGCTGATGCCGTGGCAGGCGCGAAATACCATCATTAGTGCCAGCAAGCCATTAATCGTGACCGAGCGATCGCCCCAGGGAATCACCCAGGCCAGGGGGGGCAAGAGGCTAGCCAGCAGATACAAGAAGGGGGCAACTGCGATCGCGGCCATGCCAATCAACAGCACCAGCTTGCGTCCCCGTTCATCTGCCAATCGTGCCAACCAGGGCCGCGTGATCAACAACCCAATGGCAAAGGAGGCCATCACTACGCCAATCTGCTGGCCAGTAGCCCCGAGGGTTTCAATAAACAACGGCAGGGTGGGCAACAGCCCTGCCAAACCTGCCCAAAAGCACAGCCCTGCCCCAAAGAGGATGACGAGATTCCAACGGAGAGATGGGCTGAAGGTACTGAAGACGGTCACGGTGATGCCTCGGAGGGTGATGGGGGATGATGCCTCGGGGGGTGGGGGCGCGGTTTCCGCGCCCAATGTAGCGGGTGGCAGAAAGTTTTGAATTTTGAATTGAATGTCCCGTAGGGGCAATTCCTTGCTTGCCCTGTGCGCGTAGCGGCTCCGGAGGAGCAACTGAGTCGTATAGCCCTTCGGGCAATAGCCTCCGGCATGGCTACGCTAAGGCTAACGCTAGGGCGGAGCCTGCCCGGAGGGCATAGGATGGTTGTCCTTGTTTCTGGGTGACCCGTGATGGGGCTTAGGGGTGGGTGGTAGGTGACAGGGAGTTTTGAATTTTGAATTGAATGTCTGGTAGGGGCGCGGAAACCACGCCCAATGCAGGGTGGTGGCGTAGGGGCAAATTTGGCTCGTATTTGGGAAATCCAGAATGGGAAGCTCAAAACCCACCCTGCCTAGGAGCTAAGTTATCTGCCTTGAGGGTTGTCCGCCTTGCGGCATAGAAACGTGGTTGAATAAAAATAATGTTGCGTAGGGATACAGTCAAAATGGGCGGTGCAGTAGCCTATATTCTTTTTCTCGGATCCACTGTTGGCCTAGCTTTAGCACTTTATTTTGGTCTACGAGCCGCCAAATTGATTTAGTTGCCCAAGTTGGGACCGATAGCGCAGGATGCCGTAGATGCACCCCAGGGTAAACCATCCCAACAGTGTGGTCCTGGGGTAAGCAATAGTGAGGTCAAAGACAGAAAACAGGGTCAAGCTGATAAAGGCCCAGTAGTACCCTAGAGCAATGGCTCGATGCTGGGGTGGCAAGGTGGGTAGAATCCGAACCCCCCGATAGAGGGTCCAACCTACGATTAAGGTCAGTGCGATCGCAACAGGAAACCCCGCCTCAGAAACCAGCATCAACCATAGATTATGAGCATGGGGCATTTCTACATACCCCGGCACCGCTTCTGGGGGGTACAGGAGCCGATAGTTGCCCAGACCAATTCCAAACCAGGGATGTTGGAGAGCATAGTCCCAAGCGATACGCCACACCCCCAAGCGAGGGTCTTGGGTGAAAATTGCCCCAGAGAGCTTGCGTCCGCCCATCCCGAAGCCAATGGTGCAGAGCAGTAATGCTCCCAACCCCCAAGCACAGGCCCGCTTTAGTCCCTTGCCCTGAGGAATGCTCCAGAGGGAAATGACAAAAATGGCTCCAGTGACCAGAATGCCATTGCGAGATCCGGTGCAAAACAAACCCACTAAATTCAGGAAGGTAACAGTCCCCAGCCGTCCTCCCGGTTTGTAGAGCCAGCCCACAACCTTGGACTTTGCCCCCAAGTCCGTCCCCAAGGGGCAGCGCTTGACTAGACAATGGCTCAGTAACAATCCCAGCCCCAAAGCAAATACAAATCCCAAATAGCAGGCTAAGGCATTGGGACTGCCAAAGAGCAGATCGGCCCGATGACCGAAGTCGTAGTTATGCTCATAGAACAGGCGAAAACCCGGTGTCGTTCCCAGTGTTGTCCTTACCGCTGGAGCCATCAGGATATATTCCAGCACCGCAAACAGATTCACGGGAACGCTGATCACCAAGAACCAAGCCGCCCAGTCTTCCAAATATCGGAAAGGCTGGGAACTGTTGCCCAGCCACACCGCTAGGGCAGCGGTGACCCCCATAAAGGGAAGAAAATTGGCCAGTTGCACATAGGCAACACTGCGATCGTAGGCCAACAGGGTACTCAAGATTAACCCCAAAGCCACCAGCACAAACCCTTCTCGCCACCAAAAGCTGGCCATCGCTCGGGGAGCCCTAAAGGCCATCACCCCTATCACGACAAGGAATCCAACAAAACTGACATAGCTCAAAGTCGGGAGCAGCAATATACTGATGGCCACAATTGCGACTAAAGCCCGATCCTTCATCCTGTTGATCCCCAACCGCAAATATTTTGATTGGGCTCAGTATGCCACCTGCGAGCTTAGTTCTATCCCCAAGTCTCTAAGCTGAGCCATCGACATCACCCGTTATCCAGCCCATGGCTTTTGAAAACCTGCGACAAGTTTATGGCTCTAAGCTGAGCCATCGACATCACCCGTTATCCAGGCTGTTGCCAGCTATCAAGCTTTTTCCACCCGTTCTTCTGCTGTGGATAACCAGTTTCCGGAAACCTCATACTGGCGCAACCCCTCAGACACAGTAGTCAAATACGCCTCTGTGCATACATAGACCCATAGTTGCCCATCGCCCTCAAGGATCGCCCCTGTGAGCCAATTCAGGCAAACTCCCTAAGACCGCTAGAGATAGCCAACTCAGTAAGTTTAGGCGGGCATCGTAGAGGGTGACATCAAAAAAGGAAAACAAAGCCATCGCTAAGAAGCAATACCCATACCCCAGGGCAACCCCCTTAAGCTGGGACGTGCTAGGTAAGGCCGCGATCTCACGCGCCCCGCGATAACAGATCATCCCAATCACCAGAGTGAGCACAATCGTCAAAAATAAACCGGCCTCTGCGGCTAGGGAGAGCCAGAGGTTATGAGCATGGGGAATGCCGTCATAGCCCGGAACGCTCCCGTCATAGAGAAACTTATAATGGCCTAAGCCATGACCCCACCAAGGTCTCTGGACAATTAGCCGCAGCGCTAACTGCCACACGTACACTCGGGGATCCTCCGTAACCCAAGCCCAAGAGAGCGATCGTCCACCAATACCTAGAGACAGCACACTAACGACGATCGCGCCCACCCCCCCCAGCCCCAGCCAACGCATCCAGGGGTTCCGCCTCAAGGTATAGAGTCCCACCGCCAGCAGGATGAACGCCACCAAATACCCATTCCGGGATCCTGAACAATAGAGGCCAATCAACAACAGCCCCAGGGTCAGACTCAGCCAACCGCGCTGTTTAAAACGCAGTCTTTGAGCGTGATTAGGTCCGATTGCCCCATCGAAGTTACCCTCAGCGGAGACCAAAAGACCCACGATTAACCCCATCACCATGACTCCGTAATTGGCAAAGGTATTGGGGGAATTAAACAGGGAGTAGGCTCTGGGATCGAGGGCATCTCCGGTATAAAGCCAGTCTAGGGGAGGGAACTGGGCCAAAAGCCACGGCAAGGGCTGACTCGGAACTCGTTTGAGGCCGTATTCCGCCAATGCAATGAGACTCAAAGGGAACGTACCTATCACCAAGATCCAAGCCCAACGGGTCAGGGGCGTCCAGACTCGCTCTAGGCTTGGCAGATAAACCATCAGGGCCGCCCACAGCAAAAAGTAGGGTAAGAAATGGGCTAACTGAAGGCTGGCTTCTCCTCGGTCATGGGCTTGGAGGGTACTGATGCCCAAAAGGAGGGTAATCGCCCAAAAGCCGTGGCGATAAAGCTGCTGGGCAATGCGCTTAGGATAGCGATAGAAAATGGCCCCGAGAAAACTGACCATGCCTAGCAGGCTGACATACATGAGATAGGGTAATAGTCCCAGGCAAAAATCCAGGAATTCAGACCAGGTAAACCGGGAAGACTGACGTGGGGGTGCCACAGGCTGATTCGGATTTAGGCGCACATTAGTAGGCTCCATCCCCCAACAAAACTACTCCAACTGTCTGCAATAAAATATAGAAATCCAACCATACTGACCAATTCCGCACGTAATAGGCATCCAGATTCACCCGTTCTGCATAGGTGATATCACTCCGTCCTGAGACTTGCCACAGCCCCGTAATTCCGGGCAAGACTCGCTTGTAAAGCTCAAATTTATCGGCATAGTGGCGAATTTCATCCCCCACTATCGGACGCGGTCCCACAAGGCTCATTTCTCCCCGCAACACATTCCACAACTGGGGGAGTTCATCTAAACTCGTGCGTCGTAGAAATCGCCCTACTCGCGTTACTCGGGGGTCATTCTTGAGTTTGCGATCGCGATTCCATTCAGCCTCTAGATGGGGATGCTGCCGCAAGTAAGTGACCAATACCTGGTCCCCATCCCTGACCATGGACCGAAACTTCCAAGCCGTAAAGGGCATACCCCCTTTACCTAAACGCTTTTGCCCGTAAAAAATAGGGCCAGGAGAATCCAGTTTTACCGCCAGCATAATACAGCCCATCAGCGGCAAAACCAGTACCCCCAACAACACCGTCAAGATTAACTCAATGAGCGCCTTGGTTAATCGTGGTCCCGGCAAAAACAGCCGCTGGCGAATTTCCAACCCCAGCATCCCCCCTAAATCCCTTGTACTGATCCACAGGCTGGCAAATCCAAATAAATCTGGTATCATCAGCAAGTGTGGAAAAGTGTGTCCATACTGCTCTAAAATCGACAGTAGCTTTTCCCGAGGTACCCCCGGCATAGCCACAATGGCATGGCCCACCCCCAGTTCCCGCGCTGCATAGGGAGCCAGGGAGAGTTGTCCCAAGACGGGCACCCCCTCTAGAAAGCCCTGCTTTTGGGGATCATCATCCAGCACTGCCACGGGCTTTAGCCCTAGCCCTGGTTGTCGCTTGAGGGTCCGAACCACTAACGCACCGGTTTTACCTGCCCCCAATATGAGAACTGGATGCCCCCACCACGAGCGGGGGGCGCAGATATAGCGAATTCCCATACGTCCCAGCCAAGCCAGGGCCATAGATAGCAACCAGGCCATTAGAAAAATGCTGCGCGAGTAGGTCGTTCCCTCTCGCAGCAAAAAAATAAGCGTACTCAGTCCCAAATAGAGGGCCGTGGTCGCCACACACAGTCGCCGTAACTCATCGACCGGACTAATACCAACGCTGTATAGGCCCGCTACGGTATAAATCAGCAATAACCCCACAATGACCGGCCATAACTGCCAGTAAAGCTGGGGATCGAATTGCCCCTTGAATGCCAGCCGGATCCCCACACTCGCACTTGCCGCCAAGATGAGGGTGATTCCATCTACTGCCAGAAGGACCGCTACCGTAGGCAGCGATCGCAGCGACAGCGACAGGGGCCGCAAAAAAGGCCGTAGAACCTGAGCACTGGGCAACATAGGCAGAATTGGTAACGTAGCTAACCAAGCCTACTCTATGACATCCCCCCAGGAGAATACCTACCCCAACCCAGAAAAAACTGCCTTTGATTGCATAAGCGGCTAGGTCGTCCAGTCAAAACCCACCACAGGACAGGTAAGCTTGCTGAACTCAACCCCGATCAAATAAATAGGCTGGTTCAGGTCACGATCCTTTTACGGGCTAGTTTATCGGCTCCCTGTTGGGCCGCATGGGCTCCCTGTTAGGCCACGATCGCTAATTCCTGAGCTGTCAGCAGCACCACTCCTTCAGGTATCGCCCAACGGATCCAGGTAGTGTCAATCCCCCGATAACCCCCACTCCAGCGGCGCAGAGTTAAACCTAAGCGATCACTGGCACACCAATGCTCTGCTCCCCCTACTCCCCTTGGCGTCGATAGCCCTGGCTCCTAGTAAACCCAACAGCAAGCTTTACAACGTTTGTAGTTGTAGTGGCGACTTTATTTCCAGTTGAGTCTCCGTAAAATAACGCAAACCACAATGGGAAAGGGAATCATGGCAATGCTTACCAATGCAAATCTAGCCCTGCGTCAACAGCAGTTACGCCAATCACTCTCCAGACTGCCGGATGATGAACGTTGCAGGCTTCCATTCAGTGACGAAGAACTGAAGGCATTCCAGCAATCCCTACAGGGCAGGATCGTACTCCCTGGCGATCCTGCTTACCCCCAAGATCGTAAAGGACATTCTCTAGCACCCGATCTCCCCTATCCCTGCATCATTGTTTACTGTGCGGCTGAAGCAGATGTTGCTACCTGTTTAGCAACAGTGAGGCAATACCGCGATCAACTCACGTTTGCAGTGCGCTCAGGGGGACACAGCAACACCGGATATTCTGTAGTTGATGGCATGGTAATCGATATCAGCAACCTCAATGGGGTGTTTGTGTCCCCGGATCAGACCACTGCCGTAGTCCAGGCAGGCGCTAATTTGGGCTTGGTCAATGCCGAGTTAGATCTCTACAGGTTGCATGTTCCCGGTGGTGAATGCGCCACCGTCGGGGTCGCCGGTCACATGCAAGGTGGGGGCTATGGCTTTACCTCCCGCACCTTTGGGTTGAACTGCGACAGGGTTGAACGCATCCGCGTCATGCTCGCCAACGGCAAAATAGTCATCGCCGATGAAACTCAGAATGCCGACTTGTACTGGGCGATGCGGGGGGGGACAGGCGGCACCCTAGGGATTCTTCTCGACGTGGAATACCGCACTGTTCAGCTCGGTGATCTGTGGGCTTTTGTGCTGCAATGGCCCATTGATCAGGCGGCACAAGTGTTGCCCGAGTTGCAGAACAACTACATACGCACCGGGTTAACACCCAAACTCGGGTATCAATGTGCCTTTTCTAGGGTTCAGGGTGCGGATGACTGTTCGTTTTTGTTGATGGGGATGTATAACGGCCCCAAGGCCACAGGTGAGACATTGATAGCCCCATTGATGACCCTCGGCACGCCAACCTTGTTACAGGAGCAGGTGGCACGATACAAAAATCTCAGCGATTTCCTGCTCAACTGGTGGGAGATACCCCCTGATTTGGAAACTGTCTTTGAGATCAAGCAAAGCAATTATATCGCCCGGACCTTGAGTCCAGAGGAATGGACCGAGATCATTAACTATTACAAGACGACCCCCAATATCTATAACTTGTGTGCATTGGAGGTCTATGGAGGGGCGGCATCGTCACCCCAACGGCCCAATGCGTTCATTCATCGAGATGTTGACTTTGATTTCTTTATCGACTCATTCTTCAGCGAAAAATGGCCGGAGAGTGGCCGAAAAGCAGCAGAAGAATGGCTGGCGGGCTTTAACCAACTGCTGGAAAAATACGCTAACGGACACAAATACCAGAATTATCCCAACCGCAATAATATCAACTATCGCTGGAATTACTGGGGGGATGCTTTTAACTCCCTTCTGTTTGTCAAGGCTAAATATGATCCAACCAACTTGTTTAGCAATGAGCAGGGGCTAACACCTTATGGGCAAGAAGCGAATATCCAACGTTCTTTGGTGCCCTCTCAGTTTAAGGATGAGGCGATCGCCTACGCCCCTGGCCAGTAGCAGCGACGATACAACAACGTGCTGCTGGGTAGCATATATCTTAGTAGAGGTCAGTAGGGATACTGTCCTAGATCTGGCCTAAATCCGGGCTGGGGAGATTCTAAAGGAGGATGAGTTCCGTCATACTACGTAACCGCGTAACCGCAATGGAGAGCCACCATGTTCCTTAGCGTACATCACACCCCCAGCCTGACTCGTTATGAGAAATTGCCAGTTCAGTTGCAAGAGTCCTACACAGGGTTGAGCAGGCCGCTAAAGACGATTCCCTGTGATAGCGAAGCCGCACTAAAGCTGGATCAAGAATCCCGACAAGACTTATTAACGGGGGCTACCTTGCTGGCCGTTGGGGGCGGTGGCCCCAAAAGCATGGGGAAGGCTATGCTAGCAACCCTCGATCCCCACCAGCAAATTCCCATGGTTGATGTAGATCAGGTGCGGGATGACCAATGGGTAGTCATGGTTGCCTATTTGGGATCGCCGATCGCGGCAGCCCAGTTACAGACCCCCAACTTCAACTCCTTGCAACGCTGCGTCAAGGCGCTCGAAGAATCAACAGGTGTGCAGATATCGTTTGTGGTGCCAGGAGAAATGGGAGCAGTTAACAGCATCGCCCCCCTGCTGGCGGCAAACGACATGGGTGTACCAGTCATCAATGCTGATGGTTGTGGACGAGCGGTGCCCCTCATTACTGCCACCACCTTTGGCCAGCAAAACGAGTTGATCGAGCGCTACGGTGCAGTCATTGCTAACGATGCCAACGACCCCGCCCAATATCAATCCGCCATATTCAAAGCCCACACTGCCAGCCAGATTCAGGCCAGTGCCATCGCCATGATTGGCAGTTCCGCCTACGGATTGTTGGGTGCCCTTGCAACCTGGTTGATGACAGGGGCAGAGCTGAAGCAATTTGCGGTGCCTGGAGGTCTCACTAAGGCCATTGCCCTCGGAGCGACCCTCCGGCAAAGCCGAGGCAACTATCTAGAGGATGTGCAGAATGCATTGGCCGCTATGGGACTCAAGAGCCGGGTGTTGGCTGGGGTACCCCTGAAACCACTCAAGGTAGAAATTGCTACCCAGCAGGGGCATGATCACGCTAAGCTGACTTTGCAAGTGAATGGTGGCGAGGAAACTGTAACCGTTTTCATGGTTAATGAAAACATCCTGGCCTATTCTAGTCTGCTGCCGCAGCCAATCATTATGTCGCCTGATATGTTGGCTTGGCTAGGACTAGACGGCTCTACCTGGGATAATTCTGAATTGACCGCCAAAATCCAAGCTGGAGAGGTAGGGGAACTGTATGCCCTTGGCATAGAGGCCACCCAGCCGATTGGTGCACCCAGCCAGCCCCAGCGAATCGCGTTTCGCGATGACCCTAACATTCTGAAGGTGATGCAAGCCATCATGGCAGACCTTGGCTATGCAGGTCGCTATGTCAAGTTTCGGGCTTGAGGTGAAGATATCACTGAGATATCACAGTAAAAAAGTAACGACCTACAGCACAATAGCCTACGAATGGGTGCTCCGATGACAATGCTATCCCCAACGTCATTCCTGGTGAATACAAGCCATGGTACACCCTGTTGATGACATCACTCGTTATATTCCGAAGCTGATTATCGATTGCTTTCAGGATGATCCGCCGCCTCTAGAGGAGGCATTCAGTTATACCCGTATGGGGGCAATGCTGATGGCAGACATCTCAGGGTTCACGGCTCTGTCTGAGGGACTAACTGAGCAGGGGCCAGACGGGGCCGAGGTGCTGACCCATATTCTCAATGGCGTTTTTGAGCGCCTAGAGCGGTTAATCGCCAAGAGCGGCGGCGATGTCCTCCACTTTGCCGGAGATGCCCTCTATGCCTTCTGGTCCATCAGCGATGGGGATAATAGCGCTACCGCTGTCGCCATCGCCACCCAATGCGCCCTGGATGCACAACAAGCCCTAGGAGATTTCGTTGCGGCAGAGGGCCGCGCCATCTCCATGCGCATTGGTGTTGGTGTTGGTGCCCTGAGCGGACTTCACGTCGGTGGTGTTTACCGCAAGTGGCACTACATGGTGCGGGGAGACGCAGTTGAGCAAGTCTGCCTAGCCCAGACTCGGGCGCAACGGGGGGAGGTAATTTTATCCCCCGCCGCCAAGACCCTGGCCCAGGAACTGTTCCTGTTAGAGCCCAAGGCCGGAGGCTATGCTCGGGTGGTCAAGCCTACTCGGGAATCTGAGGCGGTTTCTCCATCTCCGCAGCGATCGCCAGTACAGAATATCGAAGCCCTGCGGGCCTATATTCCCAGTGTTCTTTTGGCCCGAGCGGCAGCAGGGCAGGCCGCCTACATGTCGGAATTGAGGCGGGTGACCACCCTATTTATCAGCCTTGCAGACTTTCACAACGATGCCGATCTAGCTTTGGTTCACGCCGTTGTGCGCGATACCCAAACGGCACTCAACCGCAGAGAAGGTACCCTGAACAAGATCAGTGTCGATGACAAGGGAGCCTATCTGATTGCGGCATTGGGGCTTCCTCCCTTGGCCCACAAGGACGATCCCGTCAGGGGTGTCCAGGTCGCCCTCGATATCCACGCTCAGCTCAATCAGTTGGGGGTACGTCACGCCATCGGAGTGACCACCGGCAAGGCATTTTGTGGGGTCGTGGGAGGGGATGATCAGCGGTGTGAATATACGGTGATCGGCCCATCTATTAACCTGGCGGCGAGACTGATGCAAGCTGTCCTGGCTGTCCCCAGCAGTCAGGTGCCGATCTTTTGCTGCCCCGACACCCATCGCGCCACCCGCGATGGGTTTCTCTATGAAGAGAAGCAGCCCATCCGCGTCAAGGGCAAGGACAAATCCGTTGCCGTGTACGTGCCGCTGCGGGAGCAAATCCAACGCCCCCAGACCGTCCGGATTGTGGGTCGTATCCAGGAGCAAGTCCTGCTCAAAACAGCCCTCCAGCAGTTGGCCAGAGGGGAGGGTAACCAGACCATTGTTCTAGAGGGAGAGGCTGGGGTGGGCAAGTCGTGTCTCTCCCAAGAGCTTTGTCGGATGGCGGGGCAAGAGGGGGTGATTACCCTGCGCGGTGCTGGGGACGTAATCGAAAAGACGGTACCCTACCATGGCTGGCGCGGCATCTTAACCCATCTGTTTGCCCTAGAACAGGGGGCCACTCCGGCAGTCCACCGGGAGCAGGTCTTAAACGCTGTTGGGTCTGCCCTAGCCAGTGATGTTGCCCTGCTCAACGATATCCTCCCCCTGGGGTTTCCAGAAGTAGTAACTGGGCTGGAGGGGCCAGCCCGAGCCGCTGCTATCAAGTCTTTAGTGTTGAGTTTGCTCCGGGCCTCGGCTGAGCGCACCCCCACCGTTATTCTCCTTGAGGACGCCCACTGGCTGGACTCCGCCTCCTGGCAACTGCTGGCAGAAGGGATTGAGACCGTGAGCCCACTGCTGGTAGTGATAGCAACCCGAGCCGTGGTGGGGCCACAGGCGATCACCTTCCGGATGCTGATCGATCGCCCGGAAAACAGCCACATTCAACTTCAGGGCTTTGATCAGAGTGACACCGGAGCCCTGGTGGCCCAGCGCCTTGGCGTTACCCAAGTGCCTACAGAGGTGGTGAGCTTTATCCACACCAAGAGCAGAGGGAACCCTTTCTTTGTAGAGGAACTGACCGCCGCCATCCGTGAGGCGGGACTGCTGGAGATCCACAACACCACCTGTCGCCTCCAGCAGGATGTGACCAAGCTGGAGGATCTGGGTTTTCCTGACACGGTGCAGGGGGTTGTGCTTGAGCGCATTGATGGCCTTGCCCCTGAGCACCAGATTGCCCTCAAGGTAGCCAGCGTCATTGGGCGGGTGTTTGCCGTTGCAGCCCTGAGGCAAATTCACCCGCTGTTACCCACCCAGATGAATTTGGCGGAAATTTTGGATGATCTGGAAAAGCTGGACATGACCCCCCTGTATGGCAGTGATCCAGAACCGGAGTACATTTTCAAACACCTGATCACTCAAGATGTGGCCTATAATCTGCTGCTTTATAAGCAGCGGCGAGATCTGCACCGTGCTACCGCTAGGTGGTACGAAGAGCACCACGCCGAGGAACTGGCTCCCTATTACTCGGTGCTTGCTCACCATTATCAGCGCGCTGAAGAGAGTACTAAAGCACTTCAGTACGCCATCCTGGCAGGGGATCAAGCCATCCGTACTGCCGCTTACACGGAGGCCGAGCAGCGCTATGTCCAGGCGATCGAAATGCTGGACATTATGGAGAAGGGGGCAGAACGCAACCGCCTGGAGTTGCAGTTGCGAATGAAGCAGGCCAATGTCTTGGTGATGACCCAGGGGTATCAGGCGGAGCAGGTGCGGGTTGTGTATGAACGGGCCAGGTTCCTCTGTCAGGATGTGGGCAATATGCCCGACATGCACACCATCCTGTGGGGGCTGTGGAGCTATTACCTGTTCGTGGGGCCGCTGAAGACCTGTCTCGACATTGTTGAGCAGTGCAATGCCATTGCTAACACCTCCGCTGACAATGGCATAAAAATGGAGGCTACTGGGGCTCTGGGCAATACTCTGTTCTGGCTGGGTCAGTTTCAGCAGGCCCGCACCCAGCAGGTCACCCTCGACGAGCTTTATCAGCAGGATGATGCTCGCAAGGAGCGAGTGCACCGCTTGGGAACAGATCCCTATGTTGCCTTCTCTACCTGGATTGCCTGGGGTGATTGGATTCTCGGTTACCCGGATACTGCCTTGGAGCGAGCTAAAAAAGCACTGGCGATCGCCCGCAGCCTCGATCACCCTTTTTCCGTCGCACAGGCGCTACAAACCCTGTCTTGGGTTTACACATGCCGCCATGATTTTCCCCAGGCCCGCGAAACCGCTCGGGCCATGCTCACCCTGGCGAAGGAAAAGGAGTTGGGCCTATGGATTGTGCTGGGAAATATCCTCTGGGGCCGTGCCCTAGCTGGCCTGGGGGACTTTGAGGCGGGTCTACCGATGATGCAGGAAGGGATCGCCAGCCTACGGGCTAGCGGTAGCCGTCTGGGCATTGGCTTCTTCACCATGATCCTGACCAAGAGCCTGCTGGATGCGGGGCATCTGGAGGAGGCTTTTGAAACGGTGGATCAAGGGTTGGATGATATCCATGCCTACGGTGAAGGAGCCTATGTTACTGAACTGTACCGCCTTAAGGGGGCGGTACTGTTGGCCCAGGGAGGTAACCAAGCTGAAGAGCAGGCCCGGATGCTGTTCCACACTGCCGAGGAAATTGCCCAGGCTAAAGATGCGCGTTCCTTTCTATTGCGCATTGCCGTCAGCCTATATCAACTTGGCGATGACCCCGGTGGCACCCAATTGACCGCAGCACTGGCTCAAATGCCTGAGGGCAAGATGACCGCAGATCAAATTGAGGCGAGAGGACTCATAGATATAGCAAGAGGCAATGTGAAGCGTGAAGCGTGAAGCCGTTAGCTGTAGGGGCGGGTTTGGCTTGTATTGACTGGGCAATTTGGCGTGGTGGGCTCAAAGCCCGATCTCCCTGGGACCGCTTACTCCCGCATTGGGCGGATGACGTCAGGATAATTGCTCAAAACCTACCATACCCGGTGCTGGGTACACCCTCGATCGATTGGTCTCCACTCCATCGTTTACTCTCCGGATATTGGGGGTAACCTGATGGGGATGATAATGACCTGTATGGGGGAATGGGTCTGGGCCTGATATCCAAGCATCACTCCTACCCCGCTGAATACCTCATCTTTATCTCAATCCTATTTGCTCAGGCCCTGTCCCATGGCCTCCTCGCCCCCGAGATCGCTAACTACCCTATTCGATAAACTGCCCCTGCGTATTGTGCTGGTGGTGTCCTTTGTGGTGCAGGTGGCGGCGGCAGTGGGATTGACAGCAGTACTATCCCTGCGTAATGGGCAGAAGGCGGTGAACGATCTTGCTGAACAGCTCAGCAATAATTCCACTGCCCGCATTCAAGAACATCTCAACAGCTATCTAATTCAACCCAACTTGCTCCAGCGCAACAGCCGCAGCATTCTGTTCAATGGCGATTTAACCGTCAGCGACTTTGAGGCGCTACACCGTCATTTTTGGCATCAGCTTCGCGCCTCCGATGGCATTACCAGCATTTATCTGGGGCGTGAAACGGGGGAATTTATCGGTGTACAGGAACGGGTCGATGGCCGCACAGTGTTGTGGGAAGTGACCCTTGACTCCCTGCCAGAGAGAATCACCTATCAACTCAATGATCAGGGGTTACGGGGAGCAACCATTGCCACCCAGCCCTACGATCCCCGCACCCGCCCTTGGTATCAGGCCGTTGTCCGCAATGGCCATGCCAGTTGGAGTCCGATCTACGAATTTGCCTCCCAGGATTATTCGGTCTTGGGCATTACCCTCGCCTCCCCCATCACCGGCGATGGTGGGGAGTTGGCCGGGGTGATTGCCCTAGACTTGACTCTAGAGCAGATCAGCAGCTACTTGAGGCTGCTGAACATCAGCGCCCATGGGGAAGCCTTCATTCTGGAACGCAGCGGAGAGATTGTGGCCACATCGGTCCAAGAGGCCCCTTTTGTGACTCTACCTAGTGGAAAACTGGGTCGCCTCCAGGCCACCGCCAGTGAAAATCCCAGCATTCGGGCTACCGCCCAACACCTATTGGGGCAGTTTGGCACGCTGGAGCAAATCCAATCTGTCCAGCAGATCGCCTTCCGCCGTGACGGGGAGCGCCAATTGGTGCACATTGTTCCTTTTCGCGACGGGCGTGGCCTCGATTGGCTGATCATCACCATCATTCCCGAAGCAGACTTCATGGGCCAGATTACGGCTTATACCCGCACCACCCTGATCCTTTGTGGCATTTCTCTCATCGTTGCCAGTCTGATTGCCGCCCTCACTGCCCGCTGGGTAGTGCAGCCGATCCTACGGCTCAATTCTGCGGCTAAGGAGCTGGCCTTAGGACATTGGGATCAGCCCATTCCGTCGGGACGCTTTGAGGAATTGTCGGAACTTGCGATCGCGTTCCAGACGATGGCCCAACAGCTCAAAAAGTCCTTCTATGACCTCCAGGCCAGTAACCAAGAATTGCAGCGCCTCGACAAACTCAAGGATGAATTCCTAGCCAACACCTCCCATGAGCTAAAAACGCCCCTCAACGGCATCATTGGTCTGGCCGAATCCCTCATTGACGGAGCCAGCGGCCCCCTGCCCCGCCGCACCAAGGGCAACCTCGCTATGATTGTCGCCAGCGGTCGCCGCCTGTCAAATCTGGTCAATGACATCCTCGACTTTTCTCAACTGCGGCATAACCGCATCCAGCTCAAGGTTCAGACCGTGGGGGTGCGGGAGGCGACAGAACTGGTGCTGGGTTTGACCCAATCCCTTGCCCACCAAAAAAACCTGCAACTCATTAACGCCGTCTCTCCCCAGTTACCCCCGGTGCTGGCGGATGAAAACCGCCTTCAGCAGATCCTCTACAATCTCCTAGGCAATGCCCTCAAGTTCACCGACTACGGCATGATTGGGGTATCGGCCCAGATCATGCGGTCCCAACACGGCACGGTGCAGCCCCTATCCCCCGCTATGGCCCAGACCCGAGAGCGGGATGCTGAAGCGCCACCAGCAGCCATGGAGCCCGGAAAGACGGAAACCACAGTGGTTAAGGATCGCTTAGAGCGGGCGATCGCCCGGAAACCGCGCATCTCCTTTGTCCCCCAAGCCGGAGACCAACTGGCTATTACCGTTTCCGATACGGGTATTGGGATTCCTGCTGATCAACTAGAGCGTATCTTTGAGCCCTTTGAGCAGGCAGACGGGTCCACTAGTCGCATCTATGGCGGCTTGGGCATTGGCCTCGCCGTCACTAAGCAACTGGTGGAACTCCATGGCGGCACCATCCAGGTGATCTCTGCTATCGGGGCGGGTTCCCAGTTCACCTTTACTCTGCCCCTAGCTCACCTGGAGAGCGCCCCCGCTCTTCAGGATGACCTCCCCTCCACCGCCACCCTGCCCACTGTCAAGATGGCGGAGCAGGTTGCCGCCCTGAATCGAGAAGCGCTGACTCTGGTGGAACCCTTCGGTAGTGATGACGGTGATAGTAATAACGGCGATAGTGACGCTATTGATGCCCGTCAGTTTTTAATCCTGGTGGTTGATGATGAACCCGTTAATCGCCAGGTCATTGTTAATCATCTCTCGGTACACAGCTATCGAGTCACCCAGGCCAGCAATGGTCCTGAGGCTCTAGCGATGCTATCGAATGGATTGCTGCCAGACCTGATCTTGCTGGATGTGATGATGCCCCGGATGACGGGTTATGAGGTCTGTCGCCAGGTGCGGGAACAGCACCCCGCCTATGCCCTCCCCATCGTTATGCTCACCGCCAAAAATCAAGTGGCGGATCTGGTAGAGGGGCTCTCTGCCGGAGCCAATGACTATCTGACCAAACCCGTTTCTAAGGGGGAACTCCTAGCCCGTCTGAACACCCACCTGCGGCTTTCGAAGATCAACCTGGCCTATAGCCGTTTTGTGCCTCGGGAGTTTTTGCAGTTCCTCAACAAAGAAAGCATTGTGGATGTGGAGTTGGGGGACCAAGTGGAACAGCATATGTCGGTGCTATTTGCCGACATTCGCGACTTCACCAGCCTCTCGGAACAAATGAGTCCTGAGGAAAACTTCCGCTTTATCAATGCCTTTCTCTCTCGGATGGAGCCTACCATTGCAGAGCACTATGGCTTTATCGATAAGTACATTGGCGATGCCATTATGGCCCTCTTTAGTCGGGGGGCGGACGATGCTCTGCGGGCTAGTATTGCCATGCTCCAGCGTCTCCACGACTACAATATGGAACGCGCCACACGGCAACGGGCTCCCATTGCCATTGGTGTGGGCATTAATACCGGGCATCTCATGCTGGGCACCGTCGGCGGACGCAACCGTATGGATGGCACCGTCATTAGTGACACGGTGAATGTTGCTGCCCGCATTGAGCGGATGACGCGGGCCTACAGTGTCAATCTCCTCATTTCTCACCACACCTTTATGGAGCTGGAAAACCCTAATGGCTATGCCCTACGGGTGATTGACCGGGTCCAAATGAAGGGCAAAACCCTCTTTGTTAGTGTTTACGAGGTGTATGAGGCCGATCCTCCCACTCTCCGAGTCCTTAAGTCCGCCACGAAAACCCTTTTTGAATCCGCCCTGCTGCTCTATTTCCAAGGAGCCTATAGTAACGCCGCTGAACGGTTCCAGCGTTGTTTAGACCAATGCCCCGAAGACAAGGTTGCCGCAATTTACCACCAGCGCTGCCAAAACCATTTGCTTCGCGGTTAAGTCCATCTCATATCAAGTCCGCTTAAATAACCACACACTATATTCATGACGAGTAGGGGCGAAAGGCTTTTCGCCCTTGCTTTTCGCCCTTGCCAGAATTGCGCGCAATTAGCCAGACACCATCTCACCAGATCCGGGGCAGTCTGGCGGGGGAGAGGACATCCAGGAGCCAACTGAGGATGGGGAGGGCCACGTGGTCGGGTAGGACTTCGATGCGGAAGGTGAAGGGCAGCAGTAACCGCACCGCTTGGGAATCGGGAGCATTCGCGGTCATGGGCTTGATCCAGAGCAACATCCGGAGGGAATAGGTGCGTAGGGGCTCTTTCATCTCGGGAATTTTCTCTAGGTTCACCAGCATGGGCAGCGGCTCTAGGGCCGTACTATTGTCGGGGCGACGGAAAAGGACTTCGCTGGTAACCCGAGCGTTCACGCCTTGGCTGGGGTTGGCCACGGTATAGACCTGGGGCTGGAGCAGGTCTAGGTGCATTCCCGGCACATTGCGAATGACTCGATAGGCCAGTCCGCCGTGGACTGATAGGGAACTGCTGTCCCAGTCTAGAAAAACTTGCTGGTCTGGCAACCCATTGATGACGGTAATGCCCAGATTCTGCACAGGAGGGCGCAGGGGTTGTTTGCCTTGGGGGGAAACCTGAATCTGGACTGCGCCGATAGCTTCTTTTTTATCTGTGTTCTTAAAGAGGATCAGCTCTAGGTAGGGTGGGGCTTTGCCGGAGATAATTTGGGCCTGGATGTCGGGACGTCCTGATTGCTCTAGTTGGGAGGTGACTGCCTGTTGGAGGATATCCCCTTCTAGGATGATCTGGACCTGATCTTCCAGTTTGGCCTCGACGGAAAGGGCCATCTGATAGAGAACGTAGACGACGCAAATGAAGTAAATGGTGAGAATGAGAATGTCAGCGCCCATGGCAATTCAAAATCCAGGCGGGATCTCTGCAAGGATAGCGGTACAGGGGGAGGATGGAGGCTATTTGGGGTGAAATTGGATGCCGTGGACGGGCATTTTGCCGCTCTGGAGTCGTTGCCAGTAGTCTTTCAAATCGCGGCCTACTTGGTTGGACAGTAGCAGGCAACCGAACAGGTTCGGTAGCGCGATCGCAAATAGCATCATGTCGCTAAAGGCTAGGACGGCACTGGGCTGGGTGATAGAACCGACAAAGGTGGCCCCGATGTAGAGCAGCCGATAGGGTAGGGGTGAGCGGTCCCCCGTCAGATAGCGCCAGCACTGCTCGCCATAGTAGGCCCAGGAAACAATGGTGGAAAAGGCAAATAGACAGACCGCTGCGGTCAGCACTAGGGCAAACCCCGGCAGGGCACTGCCAAAGGCTAGGGCTACGATCTCAAAGCCCAGAGCGGTGTCTGGGGCGACTTGATAGGCTCCGGTGACAATGCAAACGAGGGCGGTGAGATTGCAGAGAATCACCGTATCGATGAAGGGTTCTAGGGCGGCCACCAACCCCTCCCGCACGGGTTCCTGGGTGCGGGTGGCGGCATGGGCAATCGCTGCTGTACCCACTCCGGCCCCATTGGAAAATAAACCGCGCCGAATGCCCTGCACCATGACTCCCAGAACGCCGCCCCCCACTGCTTGGGGATGCCATGCGGTGGTCCAAATAGTGTGCAGAGCATTGGGGACTTCGGTACTGTGGACGAGGATGACCCACAGTGCCGCTGCTGTGTAGAGCCCCGCCATACTGGGGACAATCGCCCCTGCTACGCTGCCAATGCGCTGAATGCCACCCAGGGTGACCAGTCCCACCAATGTCGCCAAGCCCAGGCCGTAGAGCCAACGGTAGTCTGCCAAACCAGGGAGAAGGTGTGCGATCGCAATATAGGCTTGGCTGGCTTGGAACATGTTGCCCCCGCCGATGCCCCCCAGGGCACAGAGTCCGGCGAAGGTCACCGCCAAGCCCTGACCAAGGGGCTTTAGCCCCAGGGTTTCCAGGCCATGGGACAGGTAGTACATCGGCCCACCCGCAACGGTACCATCGGCCCGTAGGATGCGGTATTTCTGAGCCAGGGTGCATTCCACAAATTTGCTGGACATGCCCAGCAGCCCCACCAGGGTCATCCACACTATCGCTCCAGGACCGCCCAGTTGCAATGCGATCGCAACCCCAGCAATATTCCCCAGACCCACGGTGGCAGAGAGGGCGGTGGCCACCGCCTGAAAATGGGTTACCTCCCCCGGTTCATCAGGGGTATCGTAGCGACCCAGAGCAACGTCAATCCCATGGCGAAATCCTCGCAGATTGATAAACCCCATCCGCAGCGTGAAGAAGGTCGCCCCCACCAACAGCCAAACCACAATCAGCGGCAAGCCACCAATAGTAAAGAACAGGGTCCGCTCCAGCACTATCACCGCCCCATTCAGAACCCCATCCATGGCCGCGATAGTTGCCGACCAGCCTTGGGCTATTGCGCTATCCCCACCACTCCAATCCTGCAACCGCCGCCCTCAATGTGCACTGCTAACCACTATAGGCAGATTGCAGCGGTCCTCCCGCCAGTCGAGCGGTGCCCACCGCCGCTTCCGTTTCCGGGGCACAGGCTACAGGCACCCCCAGATAATCCTGACGAATCTTCGCCCAAATCGCATTTTGTGCTCCGCCCCCCGCTGTCCAGACCCGTGTTAAGGGCGTCGCCCCGAGTTCCTGCAATTGGCGGTAACCCTGGGCTTCAATCCGGGCAATACCCTCCAACATTCCCTGAAGAAATAAGGCCGGGTCCGTCGGTCTAGGCTCCAGCCGGGGAGGATAGGACGGGTCGTTAATGGGAAAGCGTTCCCCCGGTTGTAGCAGGGGATAGTAGTCCAAGTTCAAAGCGCTTTGGCGAGGCAGAGTGCGACTCAACCGCTCAATCTCGTCCGAGGTAAAGAAGTGCTGCAACACTGCGCCCCCGGTATTTGAGGCTCCCCCCACCAGCCACAGATTCCCCAAGCGATGGCTGTAGATACCCCGGCGACGATCTGTCACCGGCGTCCGGCTCAGGAGCTTGAGCACCAGGGTAGAGCCCAAAGAGGTAACCGCCTCCCCCGGTTGCTGGGCTCCACTGGCCAGAAAGGCGGCAATGCTGTCCGTTGTCCCCGCCCGTACCCGACAGTGGGTAGGCAATCCATACTGAGCTGCTGCGATGGTCAGAGACCGGCCCAAAGGGGCCATCGCACTGATCGGACCCCAGTCCGTTCCCGGCGCGACCACCTGGGGAAACAGCCGCGCCTCGGGTAAGCGCTGCATCCAATCGGGATAGGCCAAGGCCACCACGTCATAGCCCAGCTTCAAGGCATTGTGGTAGTCACTCAGCCCCAGCCGTCCATGAAACTGGTAGGCCAGCCAGTCCGCCTGATGCAACAGATACCGCCCCCGCTGCCAGTCCTGCGCCGGAAGATACTCTCGCCACCACATCAACTTGGCCAGACTAGAGGTAGCACTGAGTACCAGACTCTCCGGGGGGGCAATGGTAGCCAGGATCGCCCCAACGCTCTGACCACGATCGTCGTTGTAGAGCAGGGGATCGGCGATGACCTCACCCGTGGCATCACACAGCAGTACTGTCCCTGAGGTGCCATTACAGGCGATTGCCACTGTCCCTTGGCGAATGGTCTCTGGAATTTCCGCTAAAAGCTGGTTCAGAGCCTGTCGCCACTGACCAACCCAGTCTGGTGCCTGAGTTCGGTCAGAAGTCCGGGCTGAATTCTGGCCAAAGGGCACCCGCACTTGGGCCGCGATCTGGCCCTGGGCATCCAGTGCGATCGCCCTCGCCCCCGAGGTACCAAAATCCAACCCCAGTGTGTAGATCATGCCCAAGACCCTAGCCACAAAAAATCGGGGTACTGAATTCAGCACCCCGATAACATCTACACCAATGATGACCAGTAAAGCGATCTCCGGGATTGGCTTTACATCAGCTCTAACAACTAGAACTACCCCTAAACGCTGACTTCACTCAGTTCCCGCAGGATGTAGTCAAAGGGCTCGCCTACAAAGCTAGCGTCCAGGATTCCAGCCGCTGCCACCTTCTCCTTGATCAGCTCTTTCATAATTTGAATGCCGACCACCGTGGGGGCAATGGGCACGCCCAAGGAGTTGTAGGTTTCTCTCAGACCCAGCAACACTCGTTCGTCAAGAACCGTGGCATCTCCCGCCACTAGGGCATAGCTGCCGTAGCGTAGGTAATAGTCCATATCTCGGAGACAGGCCGCGTAGCGTCGAGTCGTATAGGCATTACCGCCCGGTCGAATCAACTCCGGCAACTGTTCAAAAAGCTTCGATCCCGCTGCCTTCACCAATTCCGCCGCATTGGCGCTGATGAGGGCTGCTGCCTGTACGCGGGCCGCCCCCGTATCAAAATAGGACTTGAGCCGCTCGATTGCCGTCTGGTCTAGATATCGTCCAGTGGAATCGTAATTGCGAATTAAAGTCGTGACTGCGTCCCGCATGTGTTCCGCTTCTCCGCTTCTCCCAATCAGTCGAAAGCAGTTTATCACGGCGCTTCCTAGCCCTACTCGTCTTTCTGAGAAACGTGAAGCATACTGGGCTGTAATCGTTACAGTCCGAAATCTTCCGCAATACTTCCCCCGAACATCGAGGCCAAGGGATGGGTTCTAGGAGAGCAGGAATTGCCCCCCAGCGGTGCTTCCCTGGAGCGATTCCCCAGATTAAGGAGAGCGATGCGATCGCACTAGGCTGGTTGGAGACCATCACACTTCGGTCCCTGGGCTCCTCTTTCAAGCTCCATCCGCACCGTCTGAATTCAGGATATCCCACCAGGTTTTTGGTATTTCCTGATACAAAAGCAGCGAACCCCTATTCATAGGATAATTCAGACAATAAATTGCCTCAGGAGTTCTGAGTCATTGGAAGGCGTGCAATCTAGAGGGTTCCCGATGGCCATTTGTAGCAGCTAACTCACGACCCGTGAAGCAGCGATACAGGGCTTCGGAGCGAGAAGCCGTTCTAGGTTTTCCCCTCTGGACTTGGGAGACTGTATAAGGAGTATTTCATGGCGACTGCTGAAGACATCTTAAAGAGAATTCAGGATGAAGGAATTCAACTCGTCGATCTGAAGTTTATTGATCTGCCTGGTATCTGGCAGCATTTGACTCTCCACATCAGCCAGATTGATGCCAGTAGCTTTACCGATGGGGTTGCCTTTGACGGCTCCAGCATCCGAGGGTGGAAGGCCATTAACGAATCCGACATGATGATGGTGCCGGACCCTAACACCGCCTGGATCGATCCTTTCATGAAGGAACCGACCCTAAGCATGATTTGCACCATCAAAGAGCCCCGCACCGGCCAGCTCTACGAGCGTTGTCCTCGGGCCGTAGCCACCAAGGCCATTGACTACTTGCAGGCCAGCGGCATTGGCGACACCGCCTTCTTTGGTCCAGAGGCAGAATTCTTTATCTTCGACGATGTTCGCTTTGACCAAAACGAGCACTCCGCTTACTACTACGTGGACAGCGTTGAAGGGCGCTGGAACACTGGGCGTGTTGAAGAAGGTGGCAACCTAGCTTACAAACCCCGCTACAAAGAGGGCTATTTCCCCGTTGCCCCCACCGACACTTCTCAGGACATGCGCAGCGAAATGCTGCTGACAATGGCCTCCCTCGGAGTTCCCATTGAAAAGCACCACCATGAGGTGGCCACGGGGGGCCAGTGCGAACTCGGCATCCGTTTTGGGGAGCTGATCCAAGCCGCTGACTGGCTGATGATCTACAAGTACTGCATCAAGAATGTGGCTAAGAAGTGGGGTAAGACCGTCACCTTCATGCCCAAGCCTCTGTTTAATGACAATGGTTCGGGGATGCACACCCACCAGTCCATCTGGAAAGATGGACAACCTCTGATGGCAGGGGACAAGTACGCGGGTCTGAGCCAGACCGCCCTGTGGTACATCGGCGGCATTCTCAAGCACGCCCCTGCCCTACTGGCCTTCACCAATCCCACCACCAACTCCTACAAGCGCTTGGTACCCGGTTTTGAAGCGCCGGTGAACTTGGCCTACTCCCAGGGCAACCGCTCTGCCTCGGTGCGGATTCCCCTCTCTGGCGACAATCCCAAAGCGAAGCGTCTGGAGTTCCGCTGCCCCGATGCAACCTCTAACCCCTACTTGGCTTTTGCGGCGATGCTTTGCGCGGGTATCGATGGCATCAAGAACCAGATCGATCCGGGTGATCCCCTGGATGTGGACATCTACGACCTCAGCCCTGAGGAACTGGCGAAGATTCCTTCTACCCCTGGCTCTCTGTTGGATGCCCTGAAGGCGCTGGAGGAGGATCACGAATTCTTGGTCACAGGTGGCGTGTTTACCGAAGATTTCATCCAAAACTGGATTGAGTACAAGCTGGACAACGAGGTTAACCCCATGCGCCTACGGCCCCACCCCTACGAGCTAGCCCTGTATTACGACTGCTAGGGCAACCGCTTGGGTTAAGCAAGATAGCCATCCTCCCTCTGTGAACCTGTGGATCAGCCGCCTTCGGGCGGCTTTTTTTGCCGTTTTTTGCCGCTAGTACCGCAGGGCGTAAATCAGTCCACTATTGTCGCACCAGCCCAACTTTCTCCGGTCCCCTCTCCCCCTGGGAAAGGGCTAGGGGGAGGGGCCGAGTGTGCCACGATGGAACGGCCAGGGTATTTCCGCCGCCCAGTACTAGTCTTTTCTGGGCTGCGATCGCGGATTTGCGATCGCGCCCCTGCTGCATGACCCCCTAATTTTCGTTACAATTCATCACAACGACCCCACCTCATTAATTCACAGCACCCTTGATCATGGCGGATACGTTAACCAAACTGGCCTATCAAACCTTTCAGGACGGCAAAAACTACTTTGGGTTAGGGCACAAGGCTCTGGCAACCCAGCTCCGTCTGTGGTTCAAGCCAGAGTTAAAGGTCAAGATTGAGGGCATCACCCCCGAACTTCTGGCGGAGATGACCCGACGGCGGGACGAACTCCTCCAACGCGACTGGCAGGATGCAGAGGATGGCATCTATCCCGAATCCCTACTTTTCGATAACCCCTGGGAAGATTTTCTGCGCTATTACCCGGCCCTATGGCTAGACATGCCCAAGATTTGGGAGCGGGTGGAGCACAAGCAGTACCAGTCCTTTGATGACGACATCGATACCCGTCACTTTCCCCAGTACTACCTCCAGAATTTCCACTACCAAACCGATGGCTACCTGAGTGACGACTCCGCCAACCTGTACGACCTCCAGGTAGAACTGCTCTTTAACGGCACAGCGGATGCCATGCGGCGACGGGTGCTGGCCCCCCTCAAGTCCGGGCTGCAAGCGGTGAAAACCGCTAAGGCGGGCAGTCAGAGCGATGTGATGGAGGTGACCAACGCCCACCAGATCAAGGTGCTGGATGTGGCCTGCGGCACCGGGCGCACCCTGAAGCTGCTGCGAGACACCTTCCCAGCAGCCTCTCTGTACGGGGTAGACCTGTCTCCGGCCTACCTCCGTAAGGCAAACCAACTCCTGAGCCAAGGGAGACAAACCCTGCCACAACTGATGCAGGGTCAAGGGGAGTCCTTGCCCTACCGGGACAACTATTTTGATGGCCTCACCTGTGTTTTCCTATTCCATGAGTTGCCGGGGCCAATCCGCCAACAAGTGATTGAGGAATGCTTCCGGGTGACAAAGCCGGGGGGACTCCTGGTGATCTGCGACTCGATCCAGCAGATCGATACCCCGGAACTTGAAGCGGTGATGGCTAGCTTCCCTGCAATTTTCCATGAGCCCTACTACCGGGACTATACCCAGGATGATCTGACGCAGCGTCTAGCGTCAGTGGGCTTTGAAGACATTACTACAGCAGTCCATTTCGTGAGCAAGTACTGGGTCGCCCATAAACCAACCTGATTGTTTGCGCCTTCGTGAATGCCAATTTAATGACACTTCGGCGAACAAGGGGCTTAAGCCCCTTGCCTGTCCTTAACCCGAGGGAGAACCGCTATCTCAACAGCGCCCAGACCCGGAGTAAATGATTGCAGATTGTTCCGTGGACTTTCTCCTAGCGGAAATTTGGCGCGAGCGCGGCTCAACCCCCACCACGAAGGTCTTCAGAAATTAAATGGGATCGCTATATAAGAAGATTGTTGAGTACACGGCTGACTGTTAGCGACATTCGACCCTAATCGCACCTAGAACAGATACAAGATTTGGGCTGATGAAGTATGGGCAACGTGCCAGGGACTAAAGGTTATGAAAAGGTTGCAGACAAATTTATTGAAGCTAGCCAAGCGCTGAACTTCAGCGAAGTAAACAGGAACTTCCTCAAGTTCATACTGTCCGTCGCGAGTTTCATACTGGATGCCGGAGCGGGGGTTGGTCAGAATGCGGCAGCGCTGGCGAGGCTCGGCCATTCGGTTGTTGCTATCGAACCGATGTCAGTATTCCTAGATGCAGCCCGCTCAACTTACCGAGGCATTGGGGTGACTTGGGTCGAGGATAGCTTACCGTTGTTAAAGAAACTTGGTGATAGACCTAAGCAATTCAGTTTCATCCTAGTTGATGGAGTGTGGCACCACCTTGAAAAGGATGAACGGGTTCAGGCTATGGCGCGATTTGCAACACTACTTTTGGACGATGGGGGAACTTGCGCAATATCGCTACGCCACGGACCGGCAGGCGCAGGAACGCACGTGTTCCCCACAGATGGTAGGAAGACGGCGGCACTGGCCAAACAATGCGGACTGGAAGTTGTGTTGCTTCTGGAGAATCAACCAAGCATCATGAAAAATAAAATTCGTGTCACATGGACACGAATAGTTGCTAGGAAGTGAAGAGGCTGACAGCTTGGGAGCAGGTGGTGACGAACATATCGGATAACAACCGCGCTGCCCTGGAACGAGCAACTTATGGTCGGCTGAGTGGTAAAGGTTATCTACCTCCAGTGAGCGCGAATGTTAGACGGGCGACTCGAAGTCATTCAGAGAAGTTGGAAAGGGCTCCAAATTCCTTTCCCTGTTCCTTTCCCTGTCAGTGTTCAGGCAGATGTCCACATGGGAATGTTCGACCTTTATCCAACGTTGAAAAAGTATGAGCGGTGAACTAAATCTTCCGACACTTCTAAAACACATGCAGCCAGTGCGACATGGTGAGTACGCCTTTTGCGTTCTTGACGAGGATACCTACAAGGCACTGCCTATGAGACCTCTTTGCACATTTCAGGAGCAGGAAGGTTTAACGGTTATTTTGGAGCAGGAAATTGCTGACCAGCTCAGCCTTCCGTACACCTACGTTGGCACGCTGATTACCTTAAATGTTCATTCCAGCTTAGATGCTGTCGGGTTTCTGGCGCGGATTACGAGCAAGCTTGCGAAGGCTGGGATCAGCCTCAACGCCTTCTCGCCGGTCTATCACGATCATATATTTGTTCGACCGCTAGAAGTTGAGCGTGCAATGCGTTTGTTGAGGGAGTTGAGTAAGGAAGTGCCATAGGGTTTAACGTTATGCAGCTTAGGAATCTGCGGTCAAATAACGTACCGCTCAACCCGTTTTTTTTCCCGAGGGACAGCTCGATCTACGGGGACTTTAGTTTCACGCCAGTCCCTTAGTCCTCGGGAACGACAAAGCCGGAAGCGCATCTGTTCGCAGTCTGGGTAGAAAGTTATCCTAAAGCCTAAGTGCTGGAAGTGCTGGAACAATGACTTCTCAAGGCAAGGGTTCCAGCTATATGCGGTGAATTGGGCGGAGCCCTGGCCTAAGCTGCATACTAGATAGGCCGATAGGTTAGACGGATCGCCGAAATCTCTATGTATATTGCTCCTGGGTTTGAAATGCGATCGCAGGTAACCGCCCTAGGGACTATCGCCTATGGGGCTCCCCAGCCAGAACTTTGGCCCCTAAGGGAAGGGGAAGCAACAACACTGGTGTTTCTCCACGGGTTTGGGGCGGGGTCCTCTGCCTATGAGTGGTCCTTGGTGTACCCCGCCTTTGCCGCAGACTACCGAGTGATTGCTCCAGATTTACCGGGCTGGGGACAATCGGATCACCCCGTGAGGGATTACCAAGCGGCGGACTACGAAGATGCGATCGCGGAATTTCTAGAAAAAGTCTGCCCCGAACCAGCCCTAGTGGTGGCCTCCTCCCTAACCGCCGCCCTGATGGTGCGAGTTGCCATTGCCCATCCCGAATTAGTGCGTGGGTTAGTGCTCGTTACCCCTTCAGGTCTAGCGGACTTTGGCGAAGTCCTTGGCCCCACTTGGTTAGCCCCAATTCTGCGACTCCCCCTAGTGGATCGACTGCTGTACTGGAGTGCGATCGCCACCCGCGAGGGAGTGGCTCAATTTTTGCAAGCCCGCCAATTTGCCAATCCCCAGCGCCTAACCCCAGAGATGGTGTCAGCCTACCTAGCCTCCGCCCAGCAACCCAATGCCGAATATGCAGCCCTATCCTTCGTGCGGGGCGATCTCAGTTTTGATCTAGCAGAGATTCTGCCCCAGTTAACCGTACCCACGGCAGTACTCTGGGGAGAGGCGGCCCAATTTACCCCCGTCGCCCTCGGAGAGCGCTTGATGGCCCTGAATACCACGGCCATCAAGCGCTTTCAGATCCTGCCGGGGGTGGGGCTCACGCCTCAGTTAGAGCAGCCCGAAACCACCATTGCCCAGATTCGCCTGAGCCTCCAAGCTTTAGCCTTGACCCCTGTCTAGGCTAAAGCTTGGAGTATTCCAGCTAAACAATCATTACCTTGGGTCGATACCTTGGGTCGATAACCTCTGCTGCCCTAGGGGTTGCGCCCCTGGATGGTCGAGGAAAATCCAGGACAAGTATTTAGCTGGAACACGCTTAAGCCGGTTGCAGGCTGTCCATAGGCTCCACCACCAGAACGGTGCTGTAGCGCCGCCCTACCACCCGCACCGAAGTGCCAATAGGTAGGGGGACCGCCGGTAACCCCATCTGAGTCAGCTTGGTCGCGTCATAACAGGCGCGCCAGCGAGATCCCTGGAATTTCACATGACCGAGTTTTCCCAGGGGAATCGGATCATCCACAATGGCGACCAGGACTCTGTCTTGCAGAGAAGTATCGGGCCAATGACTAGGGACAAAGGCCAAGGTGTTTTCCAGAAGATGGCCGGTATCTTGATTTACGGGATCCCTGGGGAATAGGACTTTGAGTAGATTCATGGGGCGTATCCTCCCTCAAATTGCAACTTGCGCGATCGCGGTGAGCCCGTAGCCCACCCCTGCCGAACGTGATGCTCCCTAATGGATCCTCAGGGGAAATGGGTAAAGAATTATGCGTCTAGTAACCCTGATGGGGGGCAACCTATAGGGGATAGACGCGGGTGAAGCGGCTTCAGTTGCCTCTGGCGCGGTTCCCTAGAGAAACAACGCCAGGGTCAGGAGAAATCCCAGCCCCCCGATGAAGGCTGCACCTCCGGTTGCGGTTTGATCCTGGGCGGTTCTAGCGCCTTGAGGTTGGAGGTCGCGGCTAAAGTCGCAGTGGAGGCACTGGTAGAGCCCATCCTGGACACTGACCACGGCATGTTTGCCGCAGTTCGGGCATTCCATAAACGGGGTGGAAGGCAGTAGGGGAGTTTGCATGGCAGACTAGGGGTAGATGGCAGTCCAGCCGAGTCGCTGGTTCTATCCCTACTTTGGCCAAAGCCATCCGATGACACTAGGGGAGAAAGCTCAGAAAAACTCAGGCCCCCTCAGGAATTTTTCAGGAAGTCTTTCATCCCCATGCCCTCCCCGTCTCAGCGCCACCTTGTCACCGTTTGCCAGCATCGTTCCTGTCAGCGCAATGGGTCGGAGGCAGTGCTAGCAGAATTTCAAAAACACGGAGCCCCCAACCTGATGGTGAGTGGGAGTGAGTGCCAGGGCCAATGTGGCTGTGGGCCAACGGTGCGGGTGATGTCTGACAACACCTGGTATTGCCAGGTCAAGCCGGCGGATGTCAGCACGATTGTGGAAGAGCATTTGCAGGGGGGCAAGCCGGTGGAGCGGTTGCTCCACCCCCGCCTCCATCCCCGCAAGGACGCCTATGAGAGCTTAGCAGCCTACTACGCCAGCTTGGCTCCAGAGGAGTCCTGATACACTTCGGCGAACAAGGGGCTTAAGCCGAATGGCACTGACATAAGAGAGCAAAAAAGGCTTCAAGCGCTTGATCTGTAAGAATCAAAGCGTCGAAGCCTATAACGATGCCCCTATGATGTCAAATCGTGCGGAAATCCTCAAAGAGAACTATCAGAACAGTATCGGTCTGCCCTTTGCCGAAGTGCTCTCGGAAGCAGCGATTGAGGCGGTGCTGGAGGAGCAAGGCGTCACTTATCGCCGCGTCCTCTATACGCCGATGGTCGTGCTGTGGAGTTGGCTCTCCCAAGTGCTGGACCCGGATAGCAGTCTCAGCCATGCGGTCAAGCGAGTGGTGACCTGGATGCACCTAGCGGGAGCGGTGCCCCCGTCGGCGGATACCGGGGGCTATAGTAAAGCGCGTCAACGGCTGCCCGAGTGCATTTTTCCGCCTCTCTTGCAGCGGGTCGCGAGGGCTTTACAACAGCAAGTGTCTCCCGCGCAGCGGTGGTGTGGTCGCGTCGTGAAAGCGTTTGACGCGACGACGGTCTTGATGAGTGATACCGAGGCGAATCAACAGACTTATCCGCAGCACCGCAATCAAACCGGCGAGTGTGGCTTTCCCATTCTCCGGCTGCAAGTGTGGTTTTGTGTGACCACCGGCGCGGTCCTGGAGGTGGCGATAGCCCCCTTTCAGGTGAGTGAATGGCGCTTAGCCCGCCAACTCTATCAGAAGCTGCGCCGGGAGGATGTCGTCGTGGCCGATTCGGCCTATGGCACCTATGTGGATCTCGCTGGGGTCGCATTGAAGGGAGCCGATGCCGTCTTTCGCAAGCATCATCAACGCCGTTGTGATTTCCGGCGCGGCAAAAAGTTGGGCCGGGGAGACCACATTGTCCGTTGGCAGCGTCCGAAACGATGCCCCAAGTCCCTTTCTCCGGATGAGTTTGAGGCTTTGCCCGAGGCGCTGGAGGTGCGGGAAGTTGCTCTCTCGATTCAGGTGCCTGGGTTTCGCCCGACCAACTTTGTGGTGGTGACCACGCTGATGGACTCCAAACGGTATCCCATAGCCCAGTTAGCCGAACTGTATCAGCTCCGCTGGCAGGCCGCCGAAGTCAATCTCAGACATCTCAAAACCACCTTAGGCATGGAGATGATTGCCGCCAAAACCCCGGCGATGGTGACTAAGAGTATTTGGGTGCATCTGTTGGCCTACAATCTGCTGCGGACTTTGATGGGGGACGCTGCGGCCAACTCCCCAGTCGAGCCATTACGGCTCTCCCTACAGGGTACGCGGCAACAATTCAACCATTTTCGACCCGAGTTCCGGCATCTCGCACCGACTCAACGACGGCGAGGCTACCAAGCCTTATTAAGCGCTGTGCAAAGGTTGATTATTCCCTTGCGACCGAACCGTTCAGAACCGCGAGTCGTGAAGCGCCGCCCAAAACCGTTTCCCAAAATGCAGGAACCGCGCTCGGTCCTGAAAGCTAGATTGGTAGCTTGATCCAACTTATGTCAGTGCCATTCGGCTTAAGCCCCTTGTCTGTACTGAGGGATCTGCGGGTTAATAATGTACCCAGTGGCCAGGTTTTCTCCCGAAGAGAAAAAGCCAGCCACCCCACCCATCTATTCCACAGCTATGGGCCTCAAACAGCGGCGGGGGTGATCTCAAATTTGAGCTTGGCTCGCTTGAAGGGTTCGGGTATCTCGACCGGATAGTTGCCTGTGAAGCAGGCAGAGCAGAAGCTTTCCGGGTCTTGGTGGGTGGATGCCAACATGCCTTCCCAACTCAGATAGGCGAGGGAGTCTACGCCGAGCTGGGCTTCAATTTCTGCAACGGACAGGTTGGCGGCGATCAGTTGATCCTGATTGTCGGTGTCGATGCCAAAAAAGCAGGGGTGAGTGACCGGGGGGGAGGAGATCCGCATGTGAACCGCGATCGCACCGGCATCCCGCAACGCCCGCACAATTTTGCGGCTGGTGGTGCCCCGGACAATGGAGTCATCCACAATCACGATACTCTTACCGTGGAGCACATCCTTGAGGGGGTTGAGCTTCATGCGAATGCCCGCCTCCCGCATGGATTGAGTAGGCTGGATAAAGGTGCGGCCTACGTATCGATTCTTGATCAGCCCTTCGGCGTAGGGAAGCCGCGCCTCTTGGGCAAAGCCAATGGCAGCGGGGACGCCGGAGTCAGGCACCGCCATCACCAGTTCCACATCAGCAGGAGCTTCCCGCGCCAATTGTTGTCCCAGGCGCAGACGGTAGCTGTAAAGGGTTTCCTCATTCACCACGCTGTCGGGGCGGGAGAAGTAGATCATCTCAAAGACGCATAGCTTGCGTTCCGCCCGGTTGTCCCACTGGACAGAGGTCAAGCCCGCCTCCGTAATCCACACCAGTTCTCCCGGCTGCACATCCCGCAAATAGTGGGCTCCAATAATATCTAGGGCGCAGGTTTCCGAGGCGAGGACATAGTGGGCAGGGCCATCGCAGGTGTCTGGTTCGGGACCGAGTACCCCCAGCACAAGGGGACGAATGCCGTGGGGGTCGCGGGCTCCAATGAGCCCTGTAGGAGTGCCAATCACCAGGCTAAAGGCTCCCTCACAGCGCTTGAAGGCCGCGATCGCACCATCAATCCAGCCCCGGCCCCCATCCACGGCCTCCGCCATTGCCAGGGCAATCAGTTCCGTATCCGCTGTGGAAAGGAGCTGATGCCCCGCCTCCAGCAATTCCCCCCGCAAATCCCCAGCATTAACGATGTTGCCATTGTGGGCCAAGGCCAATTGACCCAGGCGCGTATTCGCCACCGAGGGTTGAGCATTTTCCAAATGGCTGGAACCAGTGGTGGAATACCGGGTATGGCCCACTGCAAACTGACCCACCAGTCCCTTGAGAAGAGCTTCGTCGAAGACCTGGGATACCAACCCCATATGTTTGTGGAGATGCACCGCACCTTGGTCAAAGGTGGCAATGCCCGCCGACTCTTGGCCTCGATGCTGAAGGGCATAAAGACCAAAGTAGGTCAGGGTAGCTACATCCTGCCCAGGGGCATAAATGCCAAAGACCCCACAGGCTTCCTCCGGCTTATCAGGGCGGGCGGGGGGCTCAGGGGAAACAGGTAGCAAAACGGGCGGTCGCGAAGTCATCTTGGGCGCAAGCTCCAGAAAATGCAGTTCAAAGCCACGGTATAAAAATATCCACGGGAGAAACACCCAGGATGTTCCCATCCACCCAGAGGGTGGGAGCTGGGGGCTAACAAAGATTGCCTCAACGGGTTCAGACCCTGCCAACGCAGTCCCATAACCCTCAGCCTTAACGCTGAGTATTGAATGAGTATTGAAGCTTCAGCATCGAAGCGTTTAAGGAAAGATTAACTCCTTCGATCCTAACATTCCCAGTTGCAGCCCCAGTTACGGTCCCAGTTACGGCCCCAGGGATGGAGTTAGTCCTGAAGACGGCGCGGAATGGCGTTCTGCCATTGGACGGCTAGGGTGGGAACATCCACCTTCAGTACAATTTCTCCCGTGGTGGTGGTCAGGGTCAGACCCGCCGCCGCCGAGACGACGGTGCCTAACCGCTGCCACGGTAACCCTAGGTGCTCCTGTAACCAGGTTTCCCAAAGTGCGATCGCATCTGGAGCCACAGACACCACAATCCGGGCTCCCCCCTCCCCAAACAACAGCCGATCCCAGCGCATACCCGAATCAGCGGAGAGAGCAAGGACAATTTCAGCCCCCAAATTGCCACTGATACAGCTTTCCGCCAAAGCCACCGCCAGCCCGCCTTCAGCGCTATCGTGAGCCGAACGAATCCAGCCCTGGTGAATACCGTAGCGACAAGCCGCCTGGACCACCAATTCCAACGCCGTATCCACCCGAGGGGGACGCCCTGCCACGGTATCGTGAACCACCGCCAGATATTCAGAGGCCCCCAGGGTTAGGCGGTCCTCCTGCTCTGAAGCCGATTCCAGCCCCAGTCCCAGCAGATAAATAGCATCCCCCGACCGTTGCCAGCCCTGGCCACAAACCTGAGTCACATCCTCCACCAGACCCACCATGCCCACCACCGGCGTGGGGTAAATGGGGGTCGGGTTGCCCTCGTTGTCCAAGGTTTCGTTATAGAGGGAGACGTTCCCCCCAGTGACTGGCGTACTAAAGGCTTCACAGCCCGCCGATAATCCGCGACAGGCTTCCGCCAGTTGCCAGTAGCCAATAGGCTTTTCGGGACTACCAAAGTTCAAATTATCCGTCACCGCCAGAGGTTCAGCCCCCACACAACTCAGGTTCCGCGCCGCCTCTGCCACCGCCGCCTTGGCCCCCTCATAGGGATCCAGATACACATAGCGGCCATTACAGTCCACCGTCGCCGCCACCCCCCGCCGGGTTTGGGCCAATTCAGCAGCCTGGGCTCCCGCCTGGGGGCGCAGGCGTACTACGGCAGCATCGGCTCCTCCCGGCATCAGCACCGTATTGTTCTGCACTTGATGGTCATACTGACGATAGACCCACTGCTTCGAGGCGATGGTGGGGCTATCCAGCAGCGTCAATAAGACCTGATCCCAAGACTGTTTTCCGGTCGAGAGCTGGATACCCGCCACACCACAGTTAGGCAGCTTTGCCTCAGACCACTGGCGGGCCTGCTGCACGTAGGCAGGCAGCTCGGCCATTAGTTCACGGTGGTAGAGGGGAGTGTCGTCCGCCAGGGCCGTCGCGGGAATCTCCGCAGCAATCTCTCCCTGGAAGCGAATCCGTACAATGGGCTCCGCAATGACCTCCCCTGCCACCACCGCCTGGAGTCCCCATTTTGTGAAAATATCGATCAGCTCCTGTTCTCGCCCCTTCTGGGCCACAAACAGCATTCGTTCCTGGGATTCCGACAGGAGGTATTCGTAGGGCACCATCCCCGTTTCCCGCACCGGGATCAAGTCCAAATCTACATCGACGCCGACCCCCCCCTTCGCCGCCATCTCCGAGGTAGAACAGGTGATGCCCGCTGCCCCCATGTCCTGGGCGGCAACTACGGCTCCGGTATTAAAGGCTTCGAGACAGGCTTCCACTAGGGCTTTTTCTAAAAAGGGATCCCCCACTTGGACCGCTGGGCGATCGTCCATAGACTCGTCACTCAATTCCGCGCTGGCAAAGCTGGCTCCCCCCATGCCATCTCGCCCGGTGGTGGAACCCACGTACAGCACAGGATTACCGATGCCCGCTGCCCCGGATTTGACAATGTCGGGGGTTTCCATCAGGCCCAGGGCCATGGCGTTGACGAGGGGATTACCGGAATAAGCGCGATCGAAGGCCACTTCTCCCCCCACGGTGGGCACCCCAAAACAGTTGCCGTAGTGGGCAATACCAGATACGACTCCGGTGAAAATGCGGCGGGTACGGGGGTCGGCCAGATCCCCAAACCGCAGGGCATTCAGCACGGCGATGGGACGGGCTCCCATGGTGAAGATATCCCGCAGAATGCCCCCTACCCCCGTCGCCGCCCCCTGGAAGGGCTCCACAGCGGAGGGATGGTTGTGGGATTCAATCTTGAAGGCAAGGCGCAGTCCATCCCCTAGATCCACCACCCCGGCGTTTTCCCCTGGACCTACCAGAATGCGATCGCCGGTCGTGGGGAATTGCTTCAGCAGGGGGCGGGAGTTTTTGTAGCAGCAGTGCTCAGACCACATCACCCCAAACATGCCCAGCTCGGCCCGGTTGGGATGACGGCCTAGCCGTTGCACAATCTCTGCGTACTCGTCGGGGGTAATCCCCTCGGCAGCAATCTCTGCGGGGGAAAAGGGCACGGCCATGCAAAATCTCTCCAGAAAACCTCTGGATCTTACCCTGTTTACTTGGTGTCTAGGGGGCGGCTAGGACCATCCCAGCCCTACCAGCGCCGGGGTTGAAAAGTTTCATCATTCACCACCACCACCGTTTCCCCGGACTGGGCCAGCACAAACAGTCCCCGCCGGTAGGCGTAGCGGGCCACCGCATCAGGGACCACCATGCCCGCTACGGCCCCCATGGCCTCCACATCGCTGTAGCGGGGCATCAAGCGCTTGAACTTGGCCAGTCGCTCTAGATGGTCATCCACATCCCCTTGGGAAAGCTTGCTTTTGACTTCCACCAATATGGCTTCTGTGGTGTTGACCACCAGTAAGTCCACCTCGAACCCTTCACCGTCGCGATGGATCGAAATCTCTGGCAGCATTTCATGGACTTCAATGCCGCGCTCTTGGAACAGCCGCACCACTGCCGGTCGCACCTGCCATTCCACAAACTCTCCCAGGCGGTTACCCAGTTTACCGAGTTCCTGTTGCAGTTGCTTCATGCGGCGATCGGTCTCTTTCATTTGAAGAGCGGTTTCCTGTTGGGAAATCGCCACTTCATTCAAGGTGCGCCAAATATCCTCGGCAACGGTGCGCCAAGTGTCATCAGTTGTTGTCATGGTAAGCCGTCCAATTCTGATGAAGAGGTCACCGTTACCTGTGATCACTATCACCCTGGGGGGTGATGAAGATCCTGGGCTCTAGTCCGTGACTTCGACATACTAATCATGACTCAACTCTAGCCGAGTCATCTACAGGGAACACACACCGACCGACAGGCACACGGGAGTCCTGTCGGTTTTTTATTTTTGCCTATTTCCAGAGGGTGGCAGAGCCCCAGTGGACGGAAGCCTTTAGCTGCCATGTCAACACCGTGGATAACCTCCGTCAACGCTGGGTCGAGCAGGGCCTAGAGATGGCCTTGGAACGCAAAACGCGCCCGTCACACCCCGGCCAACAGGTCTGTGACGGAGAGGCAGAAGCCAAGCTGATTGCGCTGCGTTAAAGTCTGTTGACTGGCAGTTCACCACCGCCGATGCGCGCCTTCGCCTCAAGCGGCTTTACCCATAAATCAGTCCACTATTGCCGCGCCAGCTCAACATTTTCCGGTCCCCTCTCCCCGTGGGAGAGGGCTAGGGTGAGGGGCCAAGTGTGCCACGATAGAACGGCCAGGGTATTTCCGCCGCAGACTACTAGTCATCCTCTCCACTGAACTCAGGCACGTCAATCTTGCGACTGCCCGCTGTGCCCTTGGGGACATCTGGAAAGGGATTGGTACTGGTATTCGCTGAGGTGGGTGCAGCCGCAGCTTGAGCCTCGCTGCCATTGCTCGCAGTGGTCCCGGTGCCAGTGGCAGCAGTGGGGGAGGCAACAGGGGCAGAGGCGATGCCACGACGCACTTCTTGCCAGGTCAGATCGCCTTCTGGACTGATCTTGATCAAGACCATTTCCACGCGCTCCTGTCCCAGGTCAACGCCTCCCACCACGCGACATTCAAAAATCTCTCCCGGCTGATTGATGCGGTACAGGTCGCCGCAATCTACCACTGCACGCTTACCCAGGGTTTGGGACAGGGTGGATTGGATTTTAGCTTCCACTTTGCCCAGGTTTAGGATCACCGCTGAGTTGGGAATATCCCACTCCACCGTGCCCTCATTGTCCTGCTGGGTGACATTGATGGTGAATTGGCCCTCGGGCTTCAATTGCCCCACACAGCGAAAATAGCCCCCGGCTTGACGGGGAATATTGCGGGGACATTGCACCTGGTGCAGGTTTAGCCGCCGCCCTTGGCGCTCAATACTGGCCTGGATCTCAGTTTCCAGCGTGGCCACATCTAGACCCCTGGAACAGGCCGTGAGGGCCAATAGTCCGAGCACCAGACCGATGCAACGGAGGTGACCTATGGAACTGGGGAAAACATATCGCATTAGACCCTCATACCCAATCCTGAAATAAGCCCTACGGACTCCCTAGGGGTTTTGTATCAGATACAGAATCCACGTGCAACTGTCATGGCATCGGGGGAATTGCGCCCCTTGCTGCCTTGACTTGCGGCTTTAATCTGTATGCAGTATCTCTCTGTCGTCTTGATCACGACGGATCAAGGTATGGCTATCACTATAGATTTTGTGCCAGATCTCTGGGTAAAGCGGATGTTAAGGGGTGGGGCAATCATCCCAACCCCATACCCAACCCCATAATAAAGGGGATGATTCTTCAGACTTCTTGACGATGGCAAAAGACCTGCGGGCGTTTCTGACTCAGCTAGAGAACCGAGGGCAACTCCGGCGAATTACGGTGCCCGTCGATCCAGACCTGGAGATTGCGGAAATTGCCAATCGGCTGCTGCTGTCGGGGGGACCGGCCCTGCTCTTTGAGAATGTCAAAGGGTCCAATATGCCCCTCGCTATCAATACCCTGGGTACGCTGGAGCGGGTGTGCTGGGCCTTTGGCATGGAGGATCCGGCGGAATTGGAGGCCATTGGTCAAAAACTGGCTCTGCTCTACCAGCCTCGGCCCCCTAAGAGCTTTGCCCAGGCCATTGATTTGGGCAAAGCGCTGTTTGACGTGGTCAAGGCGAAGCCCGATCGGGATTTGTTTCCCCCGTGTCAACAGGTGGTGTTGAAGGGGGATGCGGTGGACCTGAATCGGCTACCCCTGTTGCGGGTTTACGGCGGTGATGCCAATAGGGTGATCACGCTGGGGCTGATGGTGACGAAGGATCCGGAAACGAAAATTCCCAATGTGGGGGTCTATCGTCTGCAACTCCAGTCTAAGAACACGATGACGGTGCAGTGGTTGTCGGTGCGTGGCCCTACTCGTCACCTGCGGAAGGCGGCGGAGCGGGGGGAGAAACTGGAGGTTGCGATCGCGATTGGCGTCGATCCCCTGCTGATACTGGCGGCGGCCACCCCCCTGCCCATTGACCTGTCGGAATGGCTCTTTGCGGGACTCTACAGCGGTCAGGGCGTCCACCTAGCCAAGGGTAAAACCGTAGATCTCGAAGTCCCAGCCCAGTCCGAACTGGTGCTAGAGGGCACCATCACACCGGGGGAAACCGCCGAAGATGGCCCCGCTGGGGATCACATTGGCTACTACGGCCCCATCCGGGAAAATGCCCCCCTAATCCGCTTCCATGCCCTTACCCATCGCAAGAACCCCATCTACATGACCTCCTTCAGCGGGCGACCGCCGAAGGAAGACGCCATGATGGCCCTAGCGCTGAATCGCATCTATACGCCGATCCTGCGGATGCAGGTGCCGGAAATCCAAGATTTCTTTCTGCCCATGGAGGGCCTAAGCTACAAAGCCGCGATTATCTCCATCGACAAAGCCTATCCCGGACAGGCGCGGCGGGCGGCACTGGCCTTTTGGACGGCCCTACCCCAGTTCACCTACACCAAGTTCGTCATCGTGGTGGACAAGGCCATCAATATCCGCGATCCCCGCCAGGTGATGTGGGCGGTGACTTCCAAAGTGGACCCAGCGCGGGATGTGTTTATCCTGCCGGAAAATCCCTTTGATAGCCTGGACTTTGCCACGAGTAAGCCCGGTTTGGGCAGTCGTATGGGCATCGATGCCACCACTAAGGTTTACCCGGAAACCGATCGGGTTTGGAGTGATGAACTCACGTCGGATCCGGAAACCGCCGCCACGGTCGATCGCCGCTGGGCCGAATATGGCTTAGGGGATATAGTCCTGGATGATGTCAATCCCAACCTGTTTGGCTACGACCTGCGCTAGGAGATGGGGGGCTCAGGATTGCAGACTGCCCTCGATAGGGTTATCAACTCAAAGCGGGACAAATGTCCTGGGGAGAAGTTAGGAGTTAGGAGTTAGGAGCCAGAATATGGAATTGCGTTGCTCATAGCGATCGCCCTGCTGCTACCCCGCGCCGGAATGGAATTCCGCCGCTCATAGCTACCGTCCTCTAAAAGAGGACTCCTGAATTGGGGATTCCAGCAAACACAAGGGTTTCCCCTTGGCAAATAGGTAGATTACTTCCGCCGCCCAGTATTACTACCGCAGGGCGTAAATCAGTCCACTATTGTCGCACCAGCCCAACATTTTCCGGTCCCCTCTCCCCGTGGGAGAGGGCTAGGGTGAGGGGCCGAGTGTGCCACGATGGAACGGCCAGGGTATTTCCGCCGCCCAGTATTACTACCGCAGGGCATAAATCAGTCTACTATTGTCGCACCAGCCCAACATTTTCCGGTCCCCTCTCCCCGTGGGAGAGGGCTAGGGTGAGGGGCCGAGTGTGCCACGATGGAACGGCCAGGGTATTTCCGCCGCCCACTAGGTAACTAGGAAATCGGGTCTTGGGGCTGCTGGCCGTGGCGAGAACTACGGCTGCGATTGAGGTGGTAAGCCTCTGACTTAGCCCGCTTGCGGGCCACCATACCTTGGCCCTTCGTACCAAAGGCTGTGGACAGGTCCTCCAGCGCTTCACCTTCCGCCGCGATCGCGGCGGAAGCAGGGGCCGCTCTGAGCAACTCACCAGTTTGGCGTAGGGATGCCGCCGCGCTCCCAAAGTCACCAACATCGGCAAAGGCCACGGCCTCCTGGCGAGCACGGGCAGCCATCAGCAGCGCCACCTGTTCTTGCACCTCCCCATGGGCCGGGAAGTCGCTCATTTGCTCAGGGCTAACCACCGGCAGATATAGTCCTGCCTCCAGTTGTTGGGGTTCCGCTTGGTCCGGGGTCTGCCACCGCAGTTGCACCTGTAAGACCTGGGTGCCCATGGACAGGGCCGGAATCTGTAGGCGCAAGGCTACATACAGGGGGGTACCAAGGGTCAGATTGGGCAACTTCAAGGCCCCTTCGGGCGTGCGCTCCAGATCATTCAAGATATCGCTGATCACCCCCTGAGCCTGGGGGTTCAGGCTCAGGGTGACACTATGGCCGAGAGTGGTCGCCAGCCCCTGTAACTCAGCTTCAAAGATGGCGGGCAATTGATCCGGGGACTCGATATGGAAGAAATTACCGTCGCCGCTACGGGCCATCGCTTCCAGCAGATTTTCGTCATAGTCAGTCCCGACCCCCAGAGCGGTGGTGGTAATCCCCCGCTGCATTAACCCGTGCACATCCTGAGCGATCGCATCAGGATTCGTTTCCCCTACATTCGCTAATCCATCCGACAGGAGAATGACTCGGTTCAAATGGGCCGGGTTGAGGTATTGACTCACCTGCATGCCCCCATTCACCCAGCCGCCATGGAGGGCGGTGGAACTACCGGGGCGAATGCGGTGCACTTGGTCGATGAGTCGTTGTTTATCGGTGGCAAGGGTACTGGGAATTTCTGTCTGAACGTGGGTGTCAAACAGGGTAAGGCTGAGGCGATCGCTGGGTAGCAGTTGCTCAATGCCATAGGCAATGGCCCGACGGGCGTAGTCGATTTTGGCCCCCTGCATGGACCCAGAACGGTCTAGGACAAAGCCCAGATTGAGGGGAGGACGGTCGGGCAGGGCGGTAACCGCCGGCGGGGTGATTTTCACCAGCACATCCAGCGTGATGGAGCGCTGGGCGGCGATCGCCCCATGCATGGGGATGATGGAGAGGATGGGTTGACTCATGGAGCAGACCTCTTGGCTTGAAATAGGGGTTTGAGCATTTGAGCGATCAGTTGCAGCAGATTCTCAAGCTCTTGAGGGGTGCTGGGGGGGACAAAGTCCTCCCGCACCTGTACTTCTAACCCCGGTAGCACCGTTACCCGTCGCCAGCGGGAAACGGGGGAGCCCCACTCTGGGGCAACCAGGGATTCAGCGGTAGACCGTTGGGGTGCCGGGGCGGCGGGCGGCGGCATAGACCGAGCAGATCTGGCTGCTGGTGGGGCCGCTGGTGGGGCCGTGCGTGCTTGTACCGATTGCAAAAAGGCCAAGGCGGGATTCGCCGCTGCCACGGTGAGCTGCATGCCCCCCTGGAGCAACGCTTCCAAATCGGGATTGGCTTTAATCGTGATGGGCTGGATGGCGGTGGTGCTGTAACCCTCCGGAAGTAAACGGCGCACGATCAGCAATTGCAGCAGATGGCGATAGGTATACCGGGCTTCTCGCCCCTGCCGTTGGGGGCGATCGACGACCCCCTGGGTGGTGTAATACCGCACCAGTCGCGGGTTCACCGTTTCCGGTGGGTGCGCTTGGGGGTCAGTGGCATTGGGAAGAAACTGGGGCAGAAGGTGGTTCGATACCTCTACAAAGGTCTCCAAATCCCACTCGGGGTTGGCCTGGGCAATCTGCTGCAATGTGCTCATGGCCCTATGGTAATCACGACAATATGGATTGTCAATGACAGCCTATTTGCCTGGATGGTGACGCGATCGCAATTATCCCAAAATTCAGTCGAACCTAATGGCACCATAATGCTGAGAGGCCGCGATGGTCTCCGATCGGCCAAAGGCCATCCCATTCCGGACCCGAGATCCCCTACCGACTATGCTCCGCCTCAAGGAAATCAAACTACCGCTAGATCATCCCGAAGCTGCCCTTCAGGAGGTGATCCTCAAAAAGCTACACCTTGCCGCCGCTGACTTGACCCGCTACACCATCTTCAAGCGCAGCTATGATGCCCGCAAAAAGGGGCAGATCACCCTGGTCTACATCGTTGACATCGAGACGCCGAAGGAAAAGGCCCTCCTGAAACGGTTCAAAAAAGACCCCCAGGTGGCCATCACCCCAGACCTCACCTACCGTCCTGTCCTCCAGACTCCTGGGGATCTGCCCTTGCGCCCGATCGTGATTGGCACCGGACCCTGTGGCATGTTCGCAGGGTTGCTGCTGGCGCAGATGGGCCTGCGACCTCTCTTGCTAGAGCGGGGGAAATCCGTGCGCGATCGCAGTGTGGATACCTTTGGCTTCTGGCTCAAAAAACGCCTCAACCCCGAGTCAAACGCCCAGTTTGGTGAGGGGGGCGCAGGCACCTTTTCCGATGGCAAACTCTACAGCCAGGTCAGCGACCCGAAACACTACGGGCGTAAGGTGTTGACCGAGCTGGTGAATGCGGGGGCCTCCCCAGAAATTCTCTACATTAACAAACCCCACATCGGCACCTATCGCCTGGTCAAAATTGTGCAAAATTTGCGGGCCACCATCGAAGCGCTGGGGGGCGAAATCCGCTTTCAAAGTCGGGTCCAGGATATCGACATTGATCAGGGTCGGGTGCGCGGCGTCACCCTGGAAAATGGGGAATACCTGGCCTGCGATCGCGTGGTGTTGGCCATTGGTCACAGTGCCCGCGATACCTTTGAAATGTTGCTGGATCGCGGTGTTTACATCGAGCCCAAACCCTTTTCCATTGGCTTTCGCATCGAGCATCCGCAATCGCTGATCGATCGCTGCCGCTTTGGCGATCAGGCGGGGCATCCCCGCTTGGGGGCGGCGGATTACAAGCTGGTACACCACTGCCAGAATGGGCGATCGGTCTACAGCTTTTGCATGTGTCCGGGGGGCAAGGTCGTCGCGGCGGCCTCGGAGCCGGGGCGGTTGGTGACCAACGGCATGAGCGAATATGCCCGGAATGAGTCCAACGCCAACAGCGCGATCGTGGTGGGCATCATCCCAGAGGTGGACTATCCCGAGGGGCCGCTGGCGGGCATAGCCTTGCAGCGGCAGTTGGAGGAACGGGCCTTTGCCCTAGGCGGTGGCACCTATGAGGCTCCCGGTCAACTGGTGGGGGATTTTCTCGCCCAGCGTCCGTCCACGGCCTTTGGGTCGGTGCATCCCTCCTACAAACCAGGGGTGAAGCTGGGGGATTTGGGGGGGAGTTTGCCGGAATATGCGATCGCGGCCATCCGCGAAGCCCTGCCTGCCTTTGACAAAAAAATCCACGGGTTTGCCATGGCCGATGCGGTGTTGACGGGGGTTGAAACCCGCACGTCTTCACCCATCCGCATCAAGCGCAATGAACACTACGAAAGTGTGAATACGGCGGGGCTCTATCCCGCCGGAGAAGGCGCGGGCTATGCTGGGGGCATTCTGTCGGCGGGCATTGATGGCATTCGAGTAGCGGAGGCAGTGGCCTTGAGTTTGGTGTCGGATGGAAAATAAGCCAGATTTCGCGGCCCATACGCCGCCGCAAGACCGACCAGAGCAGTGGCATAAAAGGCAATTTGCAGAGAATGGCCTATCGGCTTCTTGTCCCATTTATCGACAAAATTCGAGGTAGTCATCTACGGAATCCTGAAAGGCTTGTTTGGCTTCTGCAACGGTATCCCCTTGGAACGTGACCACATCACGAATATCAAGCACGCGCCCAAAGATGATGCCTGCCTCTTCATCAATTTCAAGCTGCCCGGTATAGCCTTTGTAGCTCAACATAATCAAAAGGGTTACTCAGCTTCTTCAATACGTACTGAATGGATTATTCGAGTTTTTCCAGAAGATCTATATGACACTTGCTTGTAACATCTCGGAAGCACCGAAGTCTTTGCTGTAGAAGGATAAAGGCCAAATCGTAAGACCACAAGCATGTTTTTCTGCCAGAGGCTCCCATTTTATTGGCAAATTTATTGTATAGGGTTGTAGACTTCTCCATTGTGACTCAGATAAACTTTCAGAAAGTAGTAATTGGTCCATTAATTCCATGCCTTTTCCCCAAGGAACAAAAGCTGAAAATTGATGAGTATCTTCAATGATTTTAAATTTTTCCTCGACCTGTTCAAACTTTAAGTTACGACGCAAACTCTGAATTTCATACTTGTCACCAGAGAGGGCATCATAGCACTTGGAATAATACAGGGCAATCATATCCAGGAGATCGCTATTTAAATCGTGTGTTTTTAGAACTTCTTGAGTTATGTTGCTCCGAGCCCTGTAGTCACTAGATGGATAATTTGCACCATCTAAATTGAAAATCTGAACGACAGCATTTTGCCAAGGCAGTTTATTCTCTCGATTACAGCGTCCAGATGCTTGAATTATGCTGTCTAGGGGTGCCATTTGACGTAATACCAAGGGGAAATCCAGATCAATTCCTGCCTCAACGACCTGAGTGCTAATCACGTGACATGATTGAGGGTTGCTAGGATCAAGACGGCGAAGAATTTCTTCTAGTACTTGCTGACGATGGGCAGGAACCATCCGTGCCGATAAATGAAACCAATTGCCGTCGATATTATCAGACAGCGACAAAAATCCTTCTTTTGAAAGTTTAGTAGTGTTGACAATTGTGAGTGATTGCTTGTTAGAAGCAATACAGTCTATTAAATTAGGCCATTGCCAGTTGTCAAAACTAACTTTGTAGTTCACACGACGAGTTTGCTCAAAAAAATACTCGCATTTAGCATCAGAAATAATGTCGATGCATTGCCGATCGAATTCTTTGTCGATATTTCTGAAACTAGGTTGGGTAGCTGACATCAAAAGAACTGAGCAACCCCAATCATCCACCAAGCTTCTTAAAACATCTAGAATTGGTCGAGCATATTCCAATGGAATCGTTTGTGCTTCGTCGATTAGAATGCAACGCCTCATTAAGTGGGAAAGTTTACGGCACTTTGCTGGCGAGCGGGCAAATAAGGATTCATAAAACTGAACTCCAGATGTACAAATTACTGGCTTGTCCCATCGCTCAGTGGTAAGTTTGTAATCTGCTGCTTCCTCTTCCGAGGGCTGAAAATCACTGTAGTGGGCTAGAACAGGAACATTAAGTGCTTTGCAATAAACCTTCCATGTCTGGTCAATAACACTCTTGAGGGGGCCAACATACAAAATGCCTTCCAAATCAGTATTTGCTTGACAATGAGCGATCGCAAACTGGAGAGATGCCATCGTTTTACCTACTCCAGTAGGGCCTGTTAGCCGGAATAGCCCACGAGGTAATGCTGCTTTCGCCATACAATCAGCAGCAAACTCACGCCGTAACTCAGCAAGTGTGCCGTCAGAATGACGAGGATTGAAACACGTGGAAAGTGTAGATATCAAAGACGCTCCGTTCGAGTCAGATGGAGCGATACCCGCAGCGTCAATCCGGTCTGCATCGACTAAACAACCAAAGAGCATCCGAATTGCTAGTTCTTGACGCTCCTTTCTCCGTCTTCCCTGAAAATTGAACTCAGGCAGCTCAACTGGCAAGAAACCAGCAATTTCTGCCACTGCCTCATCTTTGGCAGCTTCCCAATCTTTTGCACGTTCAGTAAAGTCATCTCCCTCAAGGTGTTGTTTGTCTCTCAACCCTCCATGATGCCCAGCGATCACAAACGTTAGAGAGGGAACAGCCAATGGTCGCTTGGTTAGTGATCGAGCCAGCATAGCCCCATGTGGGCTGTGCGGCACTCTTCGCCCACCGTCTAGAAGATAGTTCTGCCACTGTTGCAAAATTTTGCCGAGGTCATGCCACAGTCCCGCGTAGTAACCAACCTCCTTCCACTGGGGTGGGAGTCGTAAGGCTGTTTTGTCAGCTACACCAAGCAGATGATCTTTAAGTAACTGCCCTGGCCGCGCATATTTCATAAAACTTTATGCCCTAGACGTACGCATGAACTAATATAGGCGATATTACTTTCGCCAGAACAGAAGAACTGATGGGCTGTATACATGGTTGCCAAGGAGGTGGGCTCTATGAGCCATAAGCGACCTTATCGCATCAAAGTAGAAGGGAAATATGCTCTGTTTAGTCGCCCTGAAACGCAGGCAGAGCCGATCTCCTATCCCATCATGCCGCCTACAGCGGCGGAAGGTCTACTCGAAGCCATCTTCTGGAAGCCGGAATTCGACTGGCATATTTTAGCGATTGATATGCTTGAGCCAGTTCAGTATGCCAATTTCACTCGCAATCATATTAAAGATAGACAACGGCCTGGTAAAAGCGTCATTGCTAAGGATATGCGGGTTCAAACTCATCAGGCAGTTCTGAAGGATGTTGCCTATGTTATTGAGTGTGACATTCAATTGCGGTCTGAACTGACAGGCAATATTGGCAAGTATTGTGAACAGTTTGAGCGTCGTATGGACTCTGGAGGGTGTTTTCAGCAGCCCTTTCTAGGCATTCGGGAATTTATGGCAGATTTTTCTTGGGCTACCGATGAGGACAGCCTTTGTTTGGATTACCGCGATTGTGGGCGAATGCCATTGAAGATTCATTACGTGCCTGATCCAGATGGACGTATTCAATGGCGCGATCGCATAACCCGTGAATATGTTCGAGGACGAGCTGAAACCGAATGGTTCGATGCGGAAATAAAAGCGGGTCGGTTAGTTGAAAAAGCTAGAGACACCCTGCCTTTACCAAGGCATCTGGTTACAAGTGGAGGTATCTGATGTTAAGGGAGTTATATAGCCTTAGTCAGCATGTCGAAGAAGTATTGCCACCGATTGGATACGGCTTAGTTGAAGCGCATATTGCGATTAGTGTTGATCCTCCAGTCATATTCCTTCCCAAAGTTACAGAAGATTCAAAAGGGAAAGAACGGCTGGGTGAGAAGCTTTACTTGCCAGACTTTGTGAGATCAAGTAATCATCGGCCTTTAGCAGTAGCAGATACTGCTGATTATATTTTGGGAATTGGGAAACATGGTCTAATTCGTCGTCCCATGTATTTAGATCTGTTGAAAGAATGCCTCAATGAGACCCAAGATGAAGCCGTTGAGGCGGTATGGCAAGCAGTTCAAGAACTTGATGTCGAAGCGATACGTAAAAGCTGTAGCCCTTGGTTCGACAAAGGTGAACCTCTAGACAAAGTAAGAATCATCTTTATCTACAAAGGAGAACTAGTGACGGATCGCTCCTCTGTCCAAAAGTTTTGGGGGCGCAAGTTCACAGAACTTTTGACTTCTTGGGAGGTAAATGACTCAAAGAAAAAGAAGGCAAATAAGAATTTACTTCCTAATGCTGAACCACAAAGTTTTAGAGAAGGTATCTGTAGCATTACAGGCGATCTTAGACAGTTTGTTGGCCCCACCTTACCCGTAATGATCAAGGGCGTTCCCAACACTCAGGGCAAGGGTGCGGCATTGATGAGTTTCAACTGCGAGTCTTTTGAATCGCGTCAGTGGAAGGATTCAGAACACGCACCATTAGGGTTTGAGGTGGCAGAGCGATCGCATCAAATGCTGAATCGCTTACTACGAGAGAAAAGACATTCCTATCAGCAGGGAAAGACAAAGTTTGTCTACTGGGGAGAGTATGACACTGGGTTAAATCCAGATATTTGGGATAACCCAGACGATCTCTGGGATGACGATTCTGCCACAGTAGCGCAAATGATATTTATCAGCCCTGAGCAGCCCCAAGGATTTAGTACCGAGGCTTGTAAGTCTGAACGCTTTTACTTGGCAATCTTAACAGGATGTGACGGGCGAATTGCTATCAGTCGTTGGGATGAATTGACTCCTCAAACAATTGCCGATAACGTTACTCGCTATATTCAAACTCAAAAGGGAATTTCAGGTTACAGAGCTCGTCCGATTTGGCAATTGGCTGGTGCGTGCTTTCGTGATCCGGCTAAAGAGCAAGTTGATGGCGTTGTCCGAGCACTGGTGAATAATGCCTTGTGGGGAGCTGCAATTCCTGAATCTATTGTAAGACAAACGATTGAACGCATCTATCTTGACTTGTTTTCGGATAAGCGTGATTTAAAAAAGTATCACGGACGTTACTATGCCCGTTTCCAAATTCTTGCTCTGTACTTAGGACTTATGACTGACAAACGACCTTTGGAAATTTCTCGTCGGCTTGGGGCCATTGCCTATCTTATGCACCATGCTGAGATGAAAGCACGAAACCTAGATGATCCTGGGAAAACGGGTGTGGCAACCTCTTTAAGAGCACTGGCAACTACACCCAAGCAGGTATTCGGCAGACTGTATCAGAATGCGATTCTCTATCACTTGCCAGCGCCTTGCAAAGATGGAGAACCTCAAAAACAGGAATCACGTCGCCGTAATCTCAAGCGAACAGGAAAGTTGATACGTGAAGAATTTGGCAAGTTGGTGGAAATGAATTTATCTCCTGAAACCGACTTGCCGACTACTTTTAGCCTTGACGAAAGTGCTTGGTTTTATCTGGGTTGGGGAATGCGTGAAGCCACATTTTGGGATGGCGTTGAGAGTAATAAAAGCAACTCAAACGCTGTAGCCGATGACCAAGAAACCATGGAAACTGAGGACGAAAACTAATGGAAGTTTATCTTGATCCAGCTAAGCGTCACGATGCTGTGCTGTTAGTAGATATCACAGATGGGAATCCCAATGGTGACCCTGATGCAGGAAATCAACCACGCATCGATCCGGAAACGCGACAGGGACTTATGACGGATGCTTGTATTAAACGCAAACTCCGTAACTACGTTCAAGTTGTAGGGGAAGGACAAGAAGGATTATCAATCCTAATTGAAGACGGTGCTATTTTGCGCGATCGTTTTCAACCCGCCTTTGAAGCAAATGAAGTTGAATATAAAGGTGGCAAAGGCAAAAAAACGTCTGCTGAACAGCAGGAGAAACTCTCTTCTTGGTTGCAGGAACGTTATTGGGACTTACGTATGTTTGGCGGGGTGCTTGAATCAGAGTTGCGAGCAGGCCAAGTATGGGGGCCTGTACAAGTTGGTATTGCGCGCAGTATCGATCCAGTCCTACCCATGACAATGACGATCACACGCTGTGCCAGTTCTAATCTCCAAGAAGGCAAAGACCAAAAGACAATGGGGAAAAAGGAACTCATTCCCTATGGGCTTTATCGTGCCTATATTACCTATAGTCCTCACCGCGCTCCTAGTAGTCTTACCAGCAATGACCTCAAGCTTTTATGGAATGGCTTCTGCAAGTGCTGGGATTTCGATCGCAGTAGTGTTCGTGGCTTTATGAATTGCCGTGAACTAGCCATTTTTACCCATGAAAATAAGTACGGTAATGCTTCGGCATATAAGCTCTTTGAGAAGGTTGAAATTGAGAAGAAGCCTGAAATCGGAGTCCCCCGCAAGTTTGCCGACTACACCGTCACCGTCAACACCACCGACCTACCATCAGGAGTAACCCTCACCCGCCTTTGCGAAGGCTAATGGTACCCCTACCGCCGCCTGTCCCCTCAGCCTGGAGGAAGACTCCCAATGATTGCTCAACCCCAGACCTCGCAACACTATTCCCCCAGTGATTATCTCGACCTAGAAGTCGCGTCAGAGATGCGTCACGAATATATCAACGGAGAAATCGTGCCCATGACAGGCGGCACCCCCAATCACAATCGCATTATTCGTAATCTCTGTACGGCGCTGACATTAGCAGTGCGGGGGCAAGCCTATGAAGTCTTTATCGCCGATCAGCGCCTCTGGATTCCAGATGCTCAAATTTACACCTACCCCGATGTCATGGTCGTAGCCGGAGAGTTGACCTATCAGCCGGGGCGACGGGATACCCTGACTAACCCGCTGTTGATTGTTGAAGTGTTGTCCCCCTCTACCCGCAGTTATGACCGGGGCGACAAATTTGCCGCTTACCGCACCATCCCCACCCTGGCGGAATATCTACGGGTCGATCAATCCAGCTACCAAATTGAACACTATGCCAAAACAGGTGCAAAGCAATGGCTGCTGCAAGTCTACGATCAGCCGGAGACGACGCTACAACTCACAACGCTAGAGGTTGAGATCGCACTCACCGACATCTACGACAAAGTGCAATTTGAAGCCGCCCCCTCAGAACCCCCTGCTCAAAACTAAACATGCAATTTATGCAAGTCAATAAAGCTCTGATCGACTCCCTCGGAGTGGCCAATACCCTGAGATTTTTACAGCAACTAGGGGTGGGCTACGGCGACTATACGCAAGAACGCCACCAGTGGCTTGACCCGTTATCTCTCGACGATTTTCGTAACTACGTCAGAGGCAAGCAGGAGGATGCAAGATAGCACCTTTACTTAGGACGCGAAGAACAAGGGTGCATTTTACTTCTCCCCCCTTTTCAAGGGGGGACTAAGGGGGGTGATGCAGGATGTTGCTCACCCCCACGGCGCTTAATGCTTACGGATGAACTTGGCGACAATTAACCATGAGCGATGCGACTAAATCCCCCGACGACTACCTGATGATCAGTGCCCTCCAGCACATGGTCTTTTGTCCCCGTCAGTGTGCCCTCATCCACCTAGAGCAGGTATGGGAAGAAAATCTCTACACCCTGCGAGGGCAGCGGGTTCACGAGAAAGTTGATGTGCCAGAGCATGAGCTAATCGAGGGCATACGGGTCGAGCGGGCCATGCCCCTGTGGTCGCACCGCCTGGGGTTAACGGGCATCGCCGACGTGGTCGAGTTCCTGGCCGATGGTACCCCCTACCCCGTGGAGTATAAATCCGGCTCTAAAAAAGCCCGCGAGGCCGATGATATTCAGCTCTGTGCCCAAGCCCTGTGTCTAGAGGAAATGCTGGGCTGTGCCGTGCCCCGTGGGGCGATCTTTCACCATGCTTCGCGGCGGCGGCGGGAGGTAGTGTTTGACGACGGGTTGCGATCGCACCTCCGAGCCACCATTGACGACCTGCGCGCCCTCCTGTCTCAAACCGCCCTGCCCCCGCCCGTTGCCGACAATCGCTGTCGCGATTGTTCCCTCCTTGAAGCCTGTCTACCCCATGCGCTTCAGGGGTTTGCGAACACCGCCCGCCGCAACAATCCCTTCGCGATCGCAGATTCTGCCCCATGAAGCAAATTCTCAATACCCTGTATGTGCAAACCCAGGGAGCCTACCTCCGTCTTGACCATGACACCCTCCAGGTGGAAATTGAGAAGCAGAAGGCGCTCCAAATGCCCTTGCACCATCTCGGTGGCATCACCGTGTTTGGCAATGTGTTGCTCAGCCCATTTTTGATTCATCGCTGTGCCGAAGATGGGCGATCGCTGGTTTGGCTGACGGAATATGGTCGCTTCAAGGGGCGTTTGGCGGGCAACACAACGGGCAATGTATTGCTGCGGCGATCGCAGCATGAAGCGTTGAACCAGGCGGCGGCAACCCTGGACATTGCCCGCTACGTAGTCGCCGGGAAACTGCAAAATACGCGCAATGTGTTGATGCGCGCAGCTAGGGAAGCGAAGGCAGAGTGCGATCGCAGTCAACTTGCCCAAGCCGCCGCCACCCACGCTGAAGCCATTCGCAACACAGAAAAAGTCGCCGATCTAGACAAGCTGCGGGGCATTGAAGGCTATGCCGCCAAGGCTTACTTTGGGGCCTTCACCGCCATGGTGCGACAAAACCGGGATGTATTTGCCTTCACGGCGCGATCGCGCCGCCCCCCCAAAGACCCGATCAACGCCCTCCTCTCCTTTGTCTACACCCTGTTGGTGAGCGAATGTGTCGCCGCCTGCGAAGGGGTAGGGCTAGATCCCCAAATGGGCTATCTCCACGCTTTGCGCCCTGGTCGCCCTGCCCTAGCCCTGGATCTGATGGAGGAGTTAAGGGCACCCCTAGGCGATCGCCTAGTGCTCACCCTGATCAATCGCGGCCAACTGACCCCCGAAGATTTCATCGAACGCCCTGGGGGAGCGATTCATCTCACCAAAGAAGGTCGAGCGACTTTGCTGGCGGCCTATCAAAAGCGCAAGCAGGAGGAGGTTTTTCATACGGTGATTGATGCCAAGGTGCCCCTGGGTTTGATGTCCCATACCCAGGCCCGTCTCTTGGCCCGTCATCTGCGCGGTGATGTGCCAACGTATCAGCCATTCATTTTGCGCTAATCCATTGGAGCAAAACAGCTATGGATATCCTGGTCACCTATGATGTCAATACTGAAACGAAGGCTGGGCAGCGCCGCCTGCGTAAGGTTGCCACAACCTGCAAAAACTATGGCCAGCGGGTTCAGTGGTCAGTATTTGAATGTCGGGTCAATCAGGCCCAGTATGAGACTCTAAGGGCGACTTTGGTCAGCATTATTGATCCCAAGTTAGACAATCTCCGGTTCTACAAGCTCCCTGGTCCCCGCGAGAAATATTTTGAGCAGTTTGGCATTGATCACTACAGGGATTTTGATGAACCGCTGATCCTCTAGACCATCCGCGAACCCTTAGCACTGCTTCGATCCCTAGGGGGTTCGCGTTCCTTATCTATCAAGCGTTTCAGCAGTTTTTGACGATGATGATGGGTTGTCTGGGTTCTAAAAGTTGGGGGTTCGCGCCAGTAATGGCTAGGATGCGCTCCCAGCAAGGGTTTGGTATACTCGCACCAGCGCCCAGCCTCCAGGCTGGGTGAGGATTGGAACGAGCTAAAACCGTCAGTTTGCGCGGGCTTAACCCCGCCCCAGCGCCCAGCCTCCAGGCTGGGTGAGGATTGGAACCCGATCTCCCGTGCAGTCCTGGCGCACAACCCGCCCCAGCGCCCAGCCTCCAGGCTGGGTGAGGATTGGAACTTAATCGAAAGGTATCGCCTTGATCACCAGCGTTGTCAACCAGCGCCCAGCCTCCAGGCTGGGTGAGGATTGGAACAGAAGTTAAATCCCACGACCCCTACCGGATCCGACATCCAGCGCCCAGCCTCCAGGCTGGGTGAGGATTGGAACTACAGTCCCCATTTGGCTTGGGTTCCAGGGTAAAAGCCAGCGCCCAGCCTCCAGGCTGGGTGAGGATTGGAACCCAATGCATCTAGCTCAAGCCCAAAGTGCTGAAAAGCCAGCGCCCAGCCTCCAGGCTGGGTGAGGATTGGAACTCATATCCCGAGATCACTACCGCTCCTTGCAACCCCAGCGCCCAGCCTCCAGGCTGGGTGAGGATTGGAACAACAGAGCGGCAAATGAAAGGCGATGACCCTGACTACCCAGCGCCCAGCCTCCAGGCTGGGTGAGGATTGGAACCAGATTTGTTGGTATTGATAGGCAACGGTCAGCATCCAGCGCCCAGCCTCCAGGCTGGGTGAGGATTGGAACCCCCCTGATATCCCATGCGCTCCATAGGAATATCCCAGCGCCCAGCCTCCAGGCTGGGTGAGGATTGGAACTGAACTGCTGTAATCGATGCCCCCTGCTCGATCCCAGCGCCCAGCCTCCAGGCTGGGTGAGGATTGGAACAGCTTTTGAAGCTAGTTAATGGCTACCTAAAGAACACCAGCGCCCAGCCTCCAGGCTGGGTGAGGATTGGAACTGGTAATCGAGAGGGGATATTTATTGACATCAGATCCAGCGCCCAGCCTCCAGGCTGGGTGAGGATTGGAACAGAACATGCAACCCCTAGACCATGCCTCTGGGACGCCTAGCCAGCGCCCAGCCTCCAGGCTGGGTGAGGATTGGAACTGCATAGCGAAGTGACCCATCAGGCCGTTTTCTCTGCCAGCGCCCAGCCTCCAGGCTGGGTGAGGATTGGAACGCCAATCCCAGGATGGTGGATACCCTCCGCACGCCAGCGCCCAGCCTCCAGGCTGGGTGAGGATTGGAACGCTCAAGATCTCTGCTGCTTCGGAGGTGGCACCCCAGCCAGCGCCCAGCCTCCAGGCTGGGTGAGGATTGGAACAAGCGGCGCACATCGCCCCATGAGGAGTGGATTCCAGCGCCCAGCCTCCAGGCTGGGTGAGGATTGGAACAAAGACTGGCTAGCCTCTACGCCCTATCGGGATCCAGCGCCCAGCCTCCAGGCTGGGTGAGGATTGGAACCTGCAATTGCAGAAATCTCTGCCGATGCCCAGCTACCAGCGCCCAGCCTCCAGGCTGGGTGAGGATTGGAACCCCGAACAATGGCACCCTGCGGTGGTGTACGCGCCAACCAGCGCCCAGCCTCCAGGCTGGGTGAGGATTGGAACCACCGATGGTTGCCCGTGGCACTCCAGAGGGGGTCTAGCCAGCGCCCAGCCTCCAGGCTGGGTGAGGATTGGAACACAACGTCATTGCCGTCTCTGATCTGAAAAGACCCACCAGCGCCCAGCCTCCAGGCTGGGTGAGGATTGGAACTATCCATTTGCCGTGTAAAATCCCGCGATTATAACCAGCGCCCAGCCTCCAGGCTGGGTGAGGATTGGAACTCATCCAACACCGCATAGGTCACGCCAGGGGGTGGGGCCAGCGCCCAGCCTCCAGGCTGGGTGAGGATTGGAACCGGATGATGAGGATTTGGTTGCGGCGACCATTGCCCAGCGCCCAGCCTCCAGGCTGGGTGAGGATTGGAACTTTGACGCTATGGACACCGCTGGCGCTGGCATTTGCCAGCGCCCAGCCTCCAGGCTGGGTGAGGATTGGAACCTAGGGATGCTCCTCTACGTGCTCATCTACATCGTCCCAGCGCCCAGCCTCCAGGCTGGGTGAGGATTGGAACCGCACAACAACCCGGCAACGATCGCAACGCGGATACCAGCGCCCAGCCTCCAGGCTGGGTGAGGATTGGAACGGTCTCTGGGGGAATGCTGCCCGCGCCACAGTTCCAGCGTCCAGCCTCCAGGCTGGGTGAGGATTGGAACTAGCATCAGATAAGCCTCTGTCAGGTCGCTAGTTGCCAGCACCCAGCCTGGAGGCTGGGTGAGGGTTGGAACAGTACACCCATGCTCAAAGAAGCGGGGACATTCCCCAGCCCCTTAATCGAACCCTATCCGTTGCGGCGCTTCAGGGCAAGACCTGTACCCGCTGCCACCACCGAACCTAGGATCATCATGGGCTCAGGCACGCTAACCTCAGGCGTATAGTCGCGGGTGTAGAGGGACAGGTGGGATAGGGTAGGTTGCTGTCCGCCTTGATTCGTAATACCGACGGTAGACCAGTTGATGACAGAGATGTCATCCGTTAAATACAGGGTGTAGCTATTGGCAGCCTTGACAGAAAAGGCCCCAGCCCCGGTCAACCCCGTAGACCAGATTCCATCCTTAGTGGTGGTACCCCCCGACAAAAAGGTGCCGAATCCTTCATCAGACTTACCTACCAAACTCCAAGGGCCAGGAGCTGCCAGGGTATTAAGGTTGGTAATGGCGGTTCCTGTGGCACCAGTATCATTGCCGCTAAAGGTACCCAAAAGGGTAGCAGCGGAAGCAGACATGGCCGAAAGGGAAACGATGCTGGCGGTCAGAACGGAAGTGCCAAGCAAAGCAGCAATTGTTTTCATAGAAGTGTCCTTCTCATTACGCGAGTTATCTTCTGGGTGAGGCTACGGTTCTAGAGACCTAGTACTTTTCGGCATAAGCCTTGTCACCGATATGTCCACCCTGCGGGAAGAGCATAGACGCGAAGCGGCTACCTCTACATCCCCTTTCTTGAATGCCGTCAGGCTATACTCCTTTTCCCAGAAAGGGAGAAGGGAAGCCGAACGGTGAGGTCCAACCGGGTGGGAATTTATGCGAAGTAATACTAGTGTGTTAGTAGTAAATATTCTCCATATCAGTACGTAAAGAGTGTCATTGCCGATTTCACGGAATCTTCTTCATGAACTATGAGCACCCATACAAGTGGGATTGCTACCAGTAGAAGGCCATGTTCTTTACGGGATAAGTCTTTGAGCCCCTCAGTTTCCTCGATTAATATCCCCTCACCCCCCATACTCACCTCACTAAAGCCTGATGATTCCCCCTAGGGGAGAGTGTTCCAATCAGTGCCCAGCCTACGGGCTAGGTGAGGATTTGAGCAGCGATTTGGATATCAGGCGATCGCCCAGTTCTAATCCTCACCCAGCCTGGAGGCTGGGTGAGGATTAGAACACAAGTACCCTAGACAGAAATTAGGCCCCCCAGTGTGATGCGTACCCAGATATCCTAGGTAGGGAATAGCTGCCGCCCAGGAGCGTCATGGATACCAAAGCATTTAAGCGATCGCTGCATCAATCCGACAAATACTTCCGCAAAGGCTTCGGTCATGATGAAGACGTGGCCGACCAAATGCAGACAGAATACAACAGCAGCCTGATTCAGAAAATCCGTGATCACAATTACGTCTTCACCCAGGGACAGGTGACCATTCGACTAGCCAAAGCCTTTGGCTTTTGTTGGGGCGTCGAGCGGGCAGTAGCCATGGCCTACGAAACCCGCCAGCATTTTCCCAGCGAACGGATTTGGATCACCAACGAAATCATTCACAATCCCGGCGTCAACCAGCGTCTGCGGGAGATGGATGTCCACTTCATTGAACTGGTAGATGGTCAAAAGGATTTCTCCGGCGTCGGGCCAGGGGATGTGGTGATTCTGCCCGCCTTTGGGGCCAGCGTCCAAGAAATGCAGTTCCTCAACGATCGCGGCTGCACCATCGTCGATACCACCTGTCCTTGGGTCTCCAAGGTGTGGAATACAGTGGAAAAGCATAAAAAGAAGGCCCACACCTCCATCATCCATGGCAAGTACGCCCACGAGGAAACCGTCGCCACCAGTTCCTTTGCCCAGACCTATCTGGTGGTGTTGAACCTAGAGGAAGCCCAGTATGTGGCGGATTACATCATGCAGGGGGGCGACCGAGAGGAATTCCTGACTAAGTTCCGCCATGCCCACTCGGAGGGCTTTGACCCCGATCGGGACTTGGAGCGCATCGGCATCGCCAACCAAACCACGATGCTGAAGGGGGAAACCGAGGCCATCGGTAAATTGTTTGAGCGCACCATGCTGCAAAAATATGGCCCCCAAGCCCTGAACGACCATTTTCTTGCCTTCAACACCATCTGCGACGCCACCCAAGAACGCCAAGACGCCATGTTTGAGTTGGTGGATGAAGCGGATAAAACGGTGGACTTGATGCTAGTGATCGGCGGCTACAACTCCTCCAACACCACCCATTTACAGGAAATCGCCATCGACCGCACCATTCCCTCCTACCACATCGATGGGCCAGAGCGGATTGGTCCCGGCAACCGCATCGAGCACAAACCCCTCCACGGTGATCTCACCGTGACGGAAAATTGGCTCCCCCCTGGACCAATCACCGTTGGCGTCACCTCCGGAGCCTCTACCCCCGATCGTGCTGTAGAAGTTGCGATCGCACGCATCTTTGAGCTCAAGGCCGCCCCCGTCCCTGTGGCATAGTCCATCCTTTTGGCTAGCCCGCGAGGATGAGACCAATGTCTGCGGGGAAAAGACGATGACCCAGACTAAGGTGAAGCTTGCCTCCTTTGAGACGTATCTCACCTACAGCTTCCTGATCTCGTCGTATTACGCCAAGAGCATTTAGAACTGACCCAACGACGACTGACCATTACCCTAGACATGCCACCCCCGCGCCTGATTGCAGAAGTCGAAATCTGTAGTCTTATAGCGGTTCCCTAATAGATGAGGTACAGCTCAACTTGATGGCAATTCGGGGAACAAGGGGCTTAAGCCCCTTGCCTGTACTTAACCCGAGTGAGAAGCACTATATTTCGGAGAATTGGTATAAAGGGGCGGGCGGCACTGGGCTGTGCACAGGACTGTATCAGCCCAGCAGCAGTTGACCTAGTGACAGAGACTCCGCCGCCACCTAAGGCTACGGGGGATTATGGGGCTAGAAGGAGTTCTGGGGGTAGTTCTAGAGAGGCAAAGGGGGAACCGCTCTTCATCACCAAATCGGTCACAGAAACAATACCCAACAGGGTATTACTTTGGATTACCGGAGCCCGTTGAATCCCCGTGTCTGCAAAGATCTGGGCGGCAGCTTGCAGGCTGAGAGAAGGCTCCATCGCGATGCAGGGCTGGCGCATGATGTCATGGACCCTCACCCGCTGAGGATCTAGACCCCGAGCAAAAACTCGGTAGACAATGTCGCGCTCAGTGATGATGCCGTAGGGAGTCTGGTCACTGGGGCGCTCGACAATTAGCGATCGCACGCCATAGTCCTGCATCTGAGCGATAGCCATCGCCACACTGGCATCGCGGTTAATCATCTGCACCGTCGTTGTCATAACATCAACGACCGTGGCCTCGGCCTTAGCGACCGTCCCTGAAACTGTCTTTGTTGCTGGATGTGCGATCGCCCTACCCATAACCCGACCTCTCCCTATAAATTGCACGTTAAAGTGTGCGCTAAGGCACACCTCTAGTGTCTCCATTCTCGTGAGACAAGGTCAGTCCGTCGGGCTTTTGGGCAAAACTTTGTAGCTTTTGGAGACCTTCCGTCATAGAAAAGCTATCAGTCGTCCAGACTCAGGAGCCCACATCAAACTTTTCAAGCTGATCAAGCCGTAGCCAAATATTGGGGGTCGGAACGTGGCCAAAGTTCACCAGCGCGTAGTCTGCGCGGGTTTCAACAATCTCACCCCTAGTTTCAAACAAATAGGGGGGAAAACGATTGTCACTGGCCTTCGCCTCTACGCTATTGGCCAACTTTTCCTGAATCGCCCGGACCAAATCGCCCCGCTTAAATGTGCCCGCCATAGTATTCCTTCAGCCCAAGTAAACCGTCATTAATTACTGCATTGTAGAACCTTTAGCGCTGGCAACTGGGGCAGTAATGGGCCGATCGTCCCCCTAATTTGAGGCGCTGAATCGTTGTCCCACAGATACGACAGGGTTCGCCATCACGCCCATAGACCCAGGCCACACCACCATAATTGCCGTTGATACCCTGAACATTACGAAAGTCGCTAAAGGTAGTCCCCCCCGCCTCAATACTGTCATGAAGCACCCTACCAATGGCTGCATGGAGTTTGGCTATACGAGGACGCCCTAAATGCTTACAGGGGACCTGGGGGCGAATGCCGCTGATAAACAGAGCCTCATCAGCATAAATATTGCCAATCCCCGCCACCAAGGATTGATCCAGCAAGGCATTTTTGATGGGGCGCAGCCGATGGCGCGTCGCCTGGTAGAGATAGTCCACAGAAAAGGACTCGCTGAAGGGCTCCGGTCCCAAAGCCGCCATGCCCATCATCACCTGCTCCGGCCTTTGTTCCGGGGAAATCCACCACATCCGGCCAAAGGTGCGCTGATCGACAAAGCGCAATTCGCAATTTTCCGGGAAAAACAGCCGCACCCGACAGTGGCTAGTCACGGGTTCCGTCGCCTTCTCCCAGAGGAGTTGACCCGTCATCCGCAGATGTACCCCCAGCCATCCCGCTGCTATCCCCGCTACCGTCTCTAATTCTGCTAGAAGATACTTGCCACGCCGTCCCCAATGGATAACCTGCACGCCCGTCATCCCCGCCAAAAAGCCATCAACTGATTCAGGGTGGGCAATAGTGCGCGGTAGCAACACCGCTCCCCCCGCTATCGGTTGGTGTAGCGTTGCTTGATTCAGACCTCGACAAACCGTTTCAACTTCTGGAAGTTCTGGCACACCTGCAATCGCCTATCGTGCGAAGTTCAATCGTGGAGCCTGTTTTGTCAGGCCATCAGCCAGGGATATATAGCGGTTCCCACTCGGGTTAAGTACAGACAAGGGGCTTAAGCCCCTTGTTCGCTGAAGTTTCATCAAGTTGAGGTGCACCTCATACATTAGGGAACCGCTATACCTAATGGTTCACTCACACCAAAAGAAAGGAGCCTAGCTGAGCTAGACTCCCTTCTGCAAACCCTATGGGAAGGACTAGACCTTGGGCCTCTACTTCTTAGCAGCCTTCTGCTTAGGTGCTTCCACTTCAACCAGCTCATCCAAAGCAAAGTTGTTGGTGTTCACACCGGAGTAATTGACCTTATCAAAACGTACTACCACGGGATAGCGAATACCGCTTTGATCCACTGAGGCAACATTGCCAACATCCTGAAACCAGTAGGATTCTTTCCGGAGGATGCGGACCTTAGAACCACGTTGAACCATGAATAATGCCCTCTTGAAAGACAAGTTTTAAGGTTAAAGAACTTGTCCAACAGCGTACTACGGATACCTGGGCTTCTGGGGCCACTGGGATTTAAGTTTTATTGCTAAAGACAGTCCCCAAGGAAAAACAGAAACAAAATGCAATATTCCGCCCAGGGTCTACCCTGCCGTGCTAATGGCCGGGGGCAAGTTGGGGAGGTCAGCGGTGGGGGGCTCAGATGTAGGGCTACCACCAGGGGCTCCGCCCACAGGACGAGCCACTTCAATGCCGTTCTCTTCTAAAATCACCACCGGCTCACTGCCGGGGCGGGTATCAATGCGTTTCACCAGAATGCGTCCCCCCGACAGGCGATCGCCTACGCGCACGTAGCGGCTAGTGGGTTCTCCAGGAGCACTGACGATGGCGTAGCGATCGCCATTGATCTGAACAATCCCAGTGACTGCCACCCCCAGAGCTGTATTGGGCTGGGGTAAGGCAGGGAGGGGGGAAATGGGAATAGCTCCACCGCCCGCTGTGCCGCCAGGAGAAGCTGTAGTGGTACCCGCTCCCGCTCCCGCCCCTGCTCCTGTGCCCGCGCCCGCGCCTGCACCAGTGCCCGTACCAGCACCTTCTGGGGGTGGTACCACTCGCGGGGGTGGGGGTACAGCCACAATAGCGAAGGGATCAGAGCGGGTCCGGCTAATATCTCGACGGCGCTCATCAGGGTTAGTAGAGGAAATCAGTTCGGCGCTGGCAATAACTGCGGCACTGGGTAGTCCAGGCAGCATGGGCTCTTCAAAGGTTTCTCCCGCCTCTGATTCATCTAAAAGCACCACTGGCGCATCTTCAACCTCATCTTCGCCTTGGAAGCGACTCAGTAGATTGTCTACAACGCCACACCCGCTGGAGGCTAGCCCCACGCAGGTTATTAGAGTCAGTACGGTCCAACGGCGCATGATCAGGATCCCCCGAGCCAAAGGTTCTATAGTGCTATGACGAGCCTGGACCCCAGGTAGTGCCCCGATCCAGGAATTGTCCTTAATTTCGCCTCAACAATAGCGCATTCCTGAGAGTTGCGATCGCATTTCAACCTTGTCCAAGTCCAGAAGTAGAATTTTCCCGGTGGGGAAACTCCAGATTTCGAGCTGGACTTGGTATAGATCAGACTGCCACCGGATAGATCTGTGATTGATAGACCTGGGTTTCCAGAATGCTAGGGGCTGTGGACAACCAAAGCCAGATTTCTGATTATGGGGGGGGTACAGCCCCTAGCTTGATTCCGTAGAGCAGGCGTGGTCATGCTCGCCCCGCAAGGGCTTTGCCGTTAATTGTCCACACGCCCTAAGCATCTTCAACAGATGTCATCAGCAACCGCAGTCGCTTCAAACCCTGCTTAACCCGACGAGAGACAGTCACAGAACTGATGCCTAGGCGCTCAGCAGTTTCCTTTTGGGTCAGATCTTGGATAAAGACAAACTCCAGAACCTCCCGCGTCCGCTGCTCAAGTTGATAGAGGGCCTGCTGGAGACGAATGCGGTCTTCTTCCGCCAATTGAAAGCTGCGGTATTTCGGATCGGGCAATAGTTCCCCTAGAGAAGCAGAGCTGTTATCTTCGTCTAGCACTGGCGCATCTAGGCTCAGGAGAGAGCGATTGCGACTCGCCAGCTTCACCTCTTGCCACTCGGCGACAGAAATTTCAAGGGCAGCAGCCACTTCTAGATCGGTGGGCTGACGGTGCAATTCAAGTTGTAGCGTGCGAATTGCTTTGTGGGCCTGATGGGCCAAGGATTGCCAGCGACGGGGAATTCGCATGGCGGTGCCGCGATCGCGCAAATAATGTTGAATTTCGCCGCGAATGTAGGGAATCGCGAAGGAGCTAAAGGCATAACCTTTACTGAGATCAAAGCGTTCAATGGCCCGAATCAACCCCAGGCTGCCGACCTGCAACAAATCCTCGTAAGTTTCCCCCGACTGGTAGACCCAACGGTGAGCCTCCCGGCGAACGAGGCCAATATTCATCTGCACTAGGGTATTTCGTAACCCTGGCCTAGGGCTCTGGTGGTATTGCTGTAGCAGCTCAGCCGTGTCGCCCTTGAGGGATGCGGAAGTCTGAAGGGGCATCTTAAAAGTTCCTGGAAAAACGGATTTATACCTGTAGAACGAAAGAGCCTGAGCATTATCCTGTTACCAACGAGACTGACTGCGGTAGGTAGATACAACCTGCCCCATGGCAACAACTCGACACCAATGCAAAAACCTTGCTGAGGACTTTACCCTGCACCCACCCCTAAGAGTAGGGACACAGATCTACCGCTTCAAGGGCGGATTCACGGATTCCGGACAGCTTGTGAGGGGTGTGACCCCCTGCGATTCCACGCAACCATTTTAACCGGAGATGCGGAGTTCCTTGGCAAAAAGGGCTGAAACCTTTGCCCAGGCATCGGTAGCGGCGGCAGGATCATAGCTGGCGCGATGATCACAGAAAAAGCCGTGGCGGGCTCCCGGATAGCGAATAATTTGATGGGGCACCTGGTTTACCTTCAGCGCCGCCTCAATAGCATCCACCTCTGCTAAGGGAATGAGGGCATCCTCGGTACCAAAGAAGCCATAAAGGGTGCCCGTAATCTCGGCGGTGTGACTCAGGGTTGGAGCACCACCACCGGGCGTGAACTGGGCAATACCCGCACCGTAGAAACTAGCGGTGGCGTGGATCTCCGGCAGGGTCGCGGCCAAGTAGGCTACATGGCCCCCAAAGCAAAACCCGATACAGCCCACCTTGCCATCCAGGGACAATATCCCCTGACGCAGGTAGGCGATTGCTCCTTGGATATCGCTCAAAAGTTCTTCAGCAGTGGTGCCCGCTTTATACTGCCGCCCCAAGGCCATCTCTTCATCGCTATAGCCCACCTCGAAGTTCGGGACTTGGCGATGGTAGATATGGGGCGCGATCGCGATATATCCTTCCTGAGCAATCCGGTTCGCCACCTCCCGAATGTGGGCATTAACCCCAAAGATTTCCTGAATAACCACCACTGCTGGATAGGAGCCCGCCGCCACAGGTTGGGCTAGGTAGGCAGGGATCTGCGCCGAGACTCCATTCAAAGCCCCACTCTGGAACTCAATAGTGGCGGTTTGAATGGCCATGGAACCTGGGGAAGACGTGGACATTTTGTATGAGTGGCAGAAAGGGACACGAAACCAGAGTAGCCGGACAAGGTGTCTAGCAACGTGAAACAGAGGAAAGCCTGTCATTCCGAGCGCAGGGAGGGATCCTGATCTGGCTGTTAGACCGAGATGCGACGTCCAGAGAAGGCGCTTCGCGTCTACGACTCCGCTCCGTTACTCCTTTCGGAGTCGCTTCGCGAACAACATGACAATGAGCCCGTCATTCCGAACAGCGGGAGAAATCTTGGTCTTGGCCACTGGAATTAACCTCAATCTTAGATTTCCCGACGCTGGGTAGGGCGGGTTTTGAGGTTCCCATCCTGGATTTCCCGCCCAACAAGAACTAAACCCGCCCCTACGGGAAATTCAATTCAAAACTCCTACCACCTGTCACATCCTGCATTGGGCGCGGAAACCGCGCCCCCTACCGCCCACCCCAACACCGCTCACCCGGCAACAAGGGCAACCACAAGGGATTGCTCCTACGGTTCTGTTACCCCCTGCATTGGGCGCGGAAACCGCGCCCCTACGGCGATATCCTGCATTGGGCGCGGAAACCGCACCCCTACGGCGATATCCTGCATTGGGCGCGGAAACAGCGCCCCTACGGCGACATCCTGCATTGGGCGCGGAAACAGCGCCCCTACGGCGACATCCTGCATTGGGCGCGGAAACAGCGCCCCCTACCGCCCACCCCAACACCGCTCACCCGGCAACAAGGGCAACCACAAGGGATTGCCCCTACGGTTCTGTTACCTTCTGCATTGGGCGCGGAAACCGCGCCCCTACGAGACCTGTAACTCAAAACTTAAAACTCAAAACTTAAAATTCCTGTCACCATCACCCCAATACCCCATCACCCCATCACCCCATCACTCCCCCACCCCCCATCTCCCTTTTAAGCAGTCCCTTCAGCAAAAGGAGAGGTACCCTTGAAAGACCGTTACCGTCTTCATGACCGGATTAGCCCTAATATCGGCGATTCTGGGCCGAAAACTATCTGGAGAGTGTGCTGTGCTCAAGTTCCATATCCAGCCCGACAGCGAAATTCCTGCCTCTACGCAACTCTATGACCAACTCTGGTTTGCGATCGCGTCCCGGCAGTTCCCACCGGGCTATCGCCTGCCCAGCACCCGCCAACTGGCCATGCAGACAGGGCTCCACCGCAACACGGTGAGCAAGGTATATCGTCAACTAGAAGACGCCGGAGTGGTCGAAGCCCAACCCGGTTCTGGAATCTACGTGCGCGCCCAGTCTACGGTTGAAAGCTCACGACCTTGGCTCGGGTTGTGGGATCAGTTTCCCAAGGCGAGAGAGTTAGTTGAAAACAGTCTGGATGAACTGTTGCGCCAAGGAGCCTCCCTAAACCAGGCGCGAGAGCTTTTCTTTGCAGAAATTGACTGGCGGCTACGCTGTAGCGCTCGGGTTTTGGTAACAGTTCCCAAGCAAGATCTAGGAGCCGGGGAACTCATGGTCCGAGAACTAGAGGCAGCTCTACACATTCCTGTCCAGCTTGTGCCCTTAGAGGACTTGGATGTCGTTCTGTCCCAGGCCCGCTCCGGCACAGTGGTCACCAGCCGCTACTTCCTAGCGGAGGCAGAAGCAGTGGCCGGCCCCAAATCAGTGCGCGTCATCCCCGTAGATATCTACGACTATGGTCGAGAACTGGAACTACTGAAGGAACTGCCCAATGGTACCTGTCTAGGCATGGTTAGTCTCAGCTCTGGCATTCTGCGAGCAGCGGAAGTAATTGCCTACAGCCTGCGGGGCGATGGCATTGTCCTGATGACAGCTCAAGCGGAGGACGCCTACAAGCTAAATGCCGTGGTGCGGGGATCTCAGCAAATTGTGGTGTTTGATCAGGCGAGTCTGCCTGCGGTTAAGCAGGCGATCGCCACCGTACGGGAGGATTTAATCCGTCCACCCCAACTCATTGTCTGCGACAACTACATCGGGGCAAAATCCATCAATCTGCTGAAGCGGGAACTGGGCTTGGAGGACTGACCGATAGGGGGGCAGTCCAAGAATGGGCTAAAAACCTATTCACCGCTTCTAGGTAAAGCTGGGGTGCTTCCAACATGGGAAAGTGCCCTGTGTTAGGAATGAGGGCATAGCGCAGGTTGAAATTCAATAGGGCCGCCCGTCGCCCCAGTTCCGCTGGCGTGATCTGGTCATACTCCCCCGCCACTAGCAACGTGGGTACCGAGATTTGGGCGAATTCCTGAGGCATGACCTCTGTCGCCCGCTGGCTCACGGAGGTAAAAATGGTGCCCAGGGCAATATCGTAGTCGGCGTCTAGAAAGTCTTGGAGAAACGCCTGTTTCTCCGCCGCTGGAATTGGGCGACTCAAAAAACGAGCCATGAAAAAACGGGATGCCAGTGGAATTTTGGCCATCCAAGGGGGGCGAAACTGCACTACGTACTGGCCAAAGCGGTGAAAGGCATCAAAGGCCACCCGGTCATATTCAAAGACCCCGTTGCAGGTCAGAATGGCCCGCCGAACGCGATCGCAGTAACGGTTCAAGAAAAACACCGCTACAGACGCCCCCATAGAATGGGCATTCAAGTCTACCTGAGCGAGCCCTAGCCCCGTTAACAGGGCATCCAAGTCATCGGCAAAGGTCTCTAACTCATACCCCTTGGCCAAAATTTCGGGGCGCTGCTGAGGCGGAACTGGCGATCGCCCAAAGCCCCGCATATCGTAGAGCAAGCAGTCATAGCGATCGCACAGGGCTTGAGCCGTTGTTTCCCAGTAGCGGGCTGACCCCGCCCAACCATGAATAAACACCAAAACAGGCTTACCAGGAGTGGGCGGCAACCCGCCCTGGGTGACCCACTCGTAATAATGCTCAACCCCATTTACTGGGAGATAGGGCATCCCTAGGCAGACTCCGGTTTCGGTAAAGACAAGGGGTGAACCAACAGCTCAGCAGTGGATCGCTGCTCCACCATTTCCCGCGTCACCATACAGCGCTTCACATCCTTGCGGGAAGGCAACTCATACATCACATCCAGCATGAGTTCTTCCACAATGCCCCGCAGCGCTCGGGCTCCGGTCTTGCGTCGGTAGGCTTCTCGGGCGATGGCTCGCACCGCTTCTTGCTTAAACTCTAGCTGCACATTATCCATGCGCATGAGCTTTTGAAACTGCTTGATCAGGGCATTCTTAGGTTCAGTCAGGATGGCCACCAGGGCCTCTTCATCTAGGGGATCCACCACCGAAAGGGCAGGAATTCGCCCAATAAACTCAGGAATCATGCCGTACTTCACCAAGTCCTCGGGCTCTAAATCCTTGAGGATATCGGCAGCCCGTTTATCCCGAGAGACCTGGCTATCTCCAGGCTGGACAAAACCAATAGATTTTTTGCCTGTACGCTGTTCGACCATCTTCTCTAGGCCGACAAAGGCACCACCACAAATAAACAGAATATTGCTGGTATCAATCTGGATGCAGTCCTGATAGGGATGTTTGCGTCCCCCCTGGGGCGGCACGTTCGCTACGGTGCCCTCCAGCATCTTCAGCAACGCCTGCTGCACCCCTTCTCCAGAGACATCCCGCGTGATGGAGGGATTTTCACTTTTGCGGGCAATCTTGTCGATTTCATCGATGTAAATGATGCCTCGCTGGGCCTCCTCCACATCTAGGTCCGCCACCTGCAAAAGCCGCAGCAGAATATTTTCGACATCCTCTCCCACATAACCCGCCTCCGTCAGGGTGGTGGCATCCGCTACGGCAAAGGGCACCTCTAGAATTTTGGCTAAGGTCTGGGCCAGCAGGGTTTTACCACAACCCGTGGGACCAATCAGGAGAATATTGGCCTTTTGTAATTCAATGGGCTCGTCTCCCCCTTCATTGCCCCGATTTTGGAGATGACTCAGGCGTTTGTAATGGTTGTAGACAGCAACTGAGAGTACCTTTTTGGCATCATCTTGGCCAATCACATGCTCATCTAGGTGCTTTTTAATTTCCCGAGGCTTGGGAATTTGGGTCAGAGAAATAGGGGATGGGGCTCGTCGCCGCTCGGGGGGTGTTTCTCGCCGGGGTACGGGTTGGGAGACCGCCGCGCTGGAGTCAAAGAGTTCCTCATCCAGAATCTCATTGCAGAGATCGACGCACTCGTCACAGATGTAGACCCCCGGTCCAGCAATTAGCTTACGGACCTGTTCCTGGGACTTCCCGCAGAAGGAGCATTTGAGATGGGAGTCGTACTTAGACATTATTGTCCCCTTACTACAACGCAGCGAGCGGAGAAGCAGCAGAAAGGTTCTGCCGTTCAACCACCTGATCGATTAACCCGTATCTTTTGGCTTCTTCAGCAGACATATAGAAATCCCGCTCCGTGTCCGCTTCAATGCGCTCTAGGGTTTGCCCACTGTGATGGGCAATTAACTCATTCAAACGCTGCTTATGGTAGAGGATTTCCCTGGCTTGGATCTCAATATCCACAGCTTGTCCTTGGGCTCCCCCCAAAGGTTGGTGGACCATGATGCGGGAACTAGGCAAGGATAATCGCTTACCCTTCGCCCCTCCACACAGTAAGAAAGCTCCCATGCTAGCGGCCAACCCGAAACAAATCGTTACCACATCGGGCCGAATCTGCTGCATGGTGTCGTAGATGGCCATCCCTGCGGTGACGGATCCTCCTGGGGAGTTGATGTAGATTTGCACATCTTTTTCCGGCTCCTCGGCGTCCAGAAAAAGAAGCTGGGCCACGATGGCGTCGGCGACGGCATCGGTGACGGGGGTGCCCAGAAATACGATGCGTTCCCGCAACAGGCGCGAGTAGATGTCAAAGGCCCGCTCTCCGCGTCCTGACTGTTCCACCACCATGGGCAACATGTTGCGGGTTTGGTGGGCGGCAGAGTAAATGCTGGTTACAGATTGGGGCGTTGAAGATTGCATGGGCACCATAGACAGCCTAAAAGTCTTTCCTTCGGAACTCCCCCCATTATGCCCCATGAATTTGGCGGCATTGCCATGGGGGGCCGACATCGGACTATCTGGTGTTGAGCTAGGCGAGATCGGAGGCAGCCTCTTCCTCGTCACTGGGGTCACTCTCTTCTGCTGTCGCAACAACCTCCTCGGAGATGACTTCTACGGTGGCTGTAGCTGCTTCCAGTGGTTTTTCCTCCAGCGTTTCCTCTGCCTCTAGAGCATTGCCTGCCGCTGCGGTGAGGGTGCCTGCGGGCACAAGTTCTACTGTGTTGTGCTCTAGGAGCCAGTCCAGAATGGTTTCCTGGAGTAATTCCTCGTTGACTACCTCCCGCAGCCGATCCTGATCAACGGCATGGGGATCCTCCACTTGTGCTAACATTTCCGCCATCCGAGCCTCTAGGGCGGTCTCGTCAATGGCGATCGCTTCCTGCTTGGCCACTTCCCCTAAGGCCAAGGTGCGCTGGAGCCGAAGGACTGCCTCGGGACGACTGCGATCGCGCATATTCTCAATAATTTCTGGCGTCAGCAACTTGTTAACATCAATCCCCTGTCGGCTGAGCTGGACCGCTGCTTGGGACACCAGGTAATTGACCTCCCGGCGAATAATGGTTTCGGGAATTTCTGCCTGAAGCTGTTCTACCAACACCTTCAGCAAAGCTTCCCGCTGGTTATTCTCCGTTTGATCCTGTGCCTCCTCCTGATAACGCTCCTCTAGGGATTGGCGCAACTCTGCCATCGAGTCAAACTCGCTCACATCCTGGGCGAATTCATCATCTAGGTCTGGCAGTTCCTTTTCCTTGAGATCCTTCAGGGTGATGGTAAATTTGGCGGGTTTTCCGGCCAGGGATGGATCGGCATAGGCATCGGGGAAGGTGACCTGAATTTCCTTGGTTTCTTCCAAGGTCATACCGACAATGCCCTCCACAAATCCCTCAATGAAGCCCCCTAATTTAAGATCAAGCTGAAAATCAGAGGCGGTACCGCCCTCGAAGGGCTTGAATTCTCCAGATTCCGTTTGGATTTGCCCCTCAAAGTCAATAATGGCTACGTCATCCATGTGGGCAGGGCGATCGTCCACCGGCACCAGAGTGGCTCGATTGGTGCGGTACTGCTCCAGCACTGTATCCACCTGCTCTGGATCGTAAAGCACCTCCTCGGCCTGCACCGTGAGCCCCTGATAAGCGCTGAGAGTAATCCGGGGAGGAACATCCACGGAAGCTTTGACCATTAAGGGCTCTCCCGGCTGAAACTGGGTCAATAGATCCTCAAAGCTGGAGGTGAGTTGGTAGTTGCCAATGGCCTCAATCTCTTCCTGTGCAATCGCCCCATCTACCGCCTTCTGCACCAGTTCCTCTAGAGCAGCTACCTTGACTTGGGTAGAGCCTACGCGCTGCAAGAAAACTTGGCGGGGAACTTTGCCCCGGCGAAACCCAGGAACATTGACCGACTTCATCAATTTCCGCAAAACCTGCTCATAGGTTTGCTGGGAGAGATCCCCTGGGATTTCAATTTCGAGCCCCACTTGACTGTCGGGAAGTGTTTCCTGGATAACTTTCATAAAGCGTTCCTGTGGTCGTTCGCTTAAAATTCACGCAATTAACAATACTACTGCAATTATCCCCCCATAAAGTTTCTCCGGTGGGAACATAGTCTCTGTAGTAGAGTTGTGACAAGCAATGGTTTGCAACTATTAGGGGAGGGCATAAACGGTGCCAAGCGGTTATCGAGTGGCGATTCTGGGGGCTACGGGGGCAGTCGGAACTGAGCTGATGACCCTGTTGGCAGAACGGCAATTTCCCCTAGCGGAATTAAAACTACTCGCCTCGCCTCGCTCTGCTGGCAAAACTTTGGCCTTTCGGGGACAAGCCCTGACGGTGGAACCCCTCAGCGCTCGCGCCTTTGAGGGCATGGATATAGTGTTGGCCTCTGCCGGGGGTGGGGTTTCCCGCGATTGGGCTCCCCAAGCCGTGGCGGCGGGTGCCGTAGTTGTGGACAATTCCAGCGCCTTTCGTATGGACCCCAAGACGCCCCTAGTGGTCCCGGAGGTTAACGCCGCCGCCGCTGCCCAACACCAGGGCATCATTGCCAACCCTAATTGCACCACAATCCTGATGGCGGTGGCGGTTTGGCCTCTGCATCAGGTGCAGCCTATTCAGCGCTTGGTCGTGTCTACCTACCAGTCTGCGAGTGGTGCTGGGGCACGGGCTATGGAGGAGATGAAGCAGCAAGCCACTGCTATTCTGCGGGGAGAAACGCCCCCTACTGAGATCTTCCCCTATCCCCTAGCCTTCAACCTGTTTCCCCACAATACTCCCCTCAACGAGCAGGGTTATTGTCAGGAAGAGATGAAAATGGTCAACGAGACCCGCAAAATTTTTGCCGCCCCCGATCTGCGCCTCACCGCTACCTGCATTCGGGTGCCTGTACTGCGCGCCCACTCGGAAGCCATTAATCTGGAGTTCGCTGCCCCCTTCCCCCCTGCCCAAGCCCGAGCAATTTTGACCCAGGCTCCGGGGGTCCGTCTAGTCGAAGACTGGGAGGCTAATCATTTCCCCATGCCTGTGGAGGCCAGCGGCCAAGACGAGGTTCTGGTGGGGCGCATTCGCCAAGATATTTCCCATCCCCATGGGTTAGAACTGTGGCTAAGTGGCGATCAGATTCGCAAGGGTGCGGCTCTTAACGCAGTACAGATTGCGGAGCTGCTGGTGGCTCGTCGGTGGTTACGGGCTCCTGTGGCGCTGTAGCGTGGGCTGAAGCGCAGTCTTGTCTGGGGCAGGCCAAGGCCGCAGGCGGTCAAGGGGATGGCCTCCCCTGCTAAACTCACATCAGCCAGAGATATAACGTTAAAGAGAAACGTTAATAGAGAACAGTACGGGTATAACGGGTAAGACGACCAAAGGGTTGGACAGGCGTGGGATATTTTGGACGGGTCGCAACGGCGATGGTAACGCCCTTTGCGGCGGATGGTAGCGTGAGTTACGCAACGGCGGAGGCATTAGCGGCTCACCTAGCCGATCACGGTAGTGACAGTATCGTGGTATGTGGCACCACGGGAGAATCTCCAACTCTGACCTGGGATGAAGAGTTTCAACTGTTTCAGGCGGTACAGCGGGCAGTGGCGGGTCGGGCTAAGGTGATTGCAGGTACGGGATCTAATTCGACTCGTGAGGCCATTAGCGCCACCCAAAAGGCGGCCAAACTGGGACTTGACGGAACCTTGCAAGTGGTGCCTTACTACAACAAGCCCCCTCAAGAGGGTCTTTATCAGCACTTTGCCGCGATCGCGCAGGCTAGCCCCGATCTCCCGGTTATGCTGTACAACGTGCCGGGGCGCACGGGTTGCAATCTCTTGGCAGGAACCGTGGCTCGACTGGCAGAAATTCCCAACATTGTGGCAATTAAGGAAGCAAGTGGTAGCCTAGATCATGTGAGCCAAATCCGAGCAGCAACACCCCCAACCTTCGATATTTATTCAGGTGACGATTCCTTGACTCTGCCAACACTGGCGGTAGGAGGGTGTGGCGTCGTCAGTGTAGCCAGTCACTTGGTGGGCGATCGTCTTCAAGCTATGATTCAAGGGTTCGAGGCGGGACGAGTTGCCGAGGCAACCCAGGTTCACATTGAGCTTTTCCCTCTGTTCAAGGCGCTCTTTTTGATGGCAAACCCGATTCCGGTGAAGTCGGCTTTGGCACTCCAGGGTTGGGATGTGGGCACGGTGCGTCTTCCCCTCTGCCCTATCACCGATGAGGTCAAGCAATCCCTGCAAGGGATTTTGGCCGCCCTAGCTTTGCCCCCTAGGCACTAGAAGGAATTGGGTAACCGCTGGATTTTTCAACCTCTAGCCCCCATAGTCCTCTAGACAACAGCTCTCTAGACAACTGAATAGTTTGTGTTTGCTCCCTATCTGTCCCATCTGTACCCATCTGAATAGTCTCTATTGTCTGCCTCAGTTCTGAATGGTATTGGTATGACCCAAATGTTCTCTGATGCGATCTGCGATCGCACTTTTTGCGACGCCATCCTTGCAACTCCAACCGCCTTCCCTGCCCCTGATATTGGCCCCCCCGAGTTCCCTGGTCTTGTCTCGGCCTAGGGTCCATCTGAGGCAGCGGGGAGGGAAACCCTTGGCAATTTGATTGTGTATGCCAACTCTGGTTCCCGAGGTTTGTGTTTGCAGGTTTGTGTCTGTCAGATGTATTGGGCTAGATGCTCCGAATCTGGTTCTCTGTCTCTCTGTTTTTCGTCGTTTTGTTTTCTGTCGTTTTTTATTTGTTGGATCTCTCTTGTCTATGAGTTCAAAATTGTCTGAATCCGCCCTGAAAGTCATTCCCCTTGGTGGACTCCATGAAATTGGAAAGAACACCTGCGTCTTTGAAATCAATGACGAAATTCTGTTGCTAGATGCAGGTCTGGCCTTCCCCACCGACGGGATGCATGGCGTCAATATCGTGCTGCCGGATGTAACCTACCTGCGGGACAATCGCCACAAAATTAAGGGCATGATCGTCACCCACGGTCACGAAGACCACATTGGGGGCATCGCCTTTCACCTCAAGCAATTCGATATTCCCGTCATCTACGGCCCTCGGCTGGCCATGGCCCTGTTGGAGGGCAAGCTAGAGGAAGCCGGAGTTAGCGATCGCACCGAGTTGCGCCCCGTTCGCCCCCGAGATGTGGTGCGAATCGGCAATTCCTTCATCGTGGAATATATTCGCAACACCCACTCCATTGCCGATAGTTGTAGTGTGGCCATCCATACCCCTGTAGGTGTCGTCATCCACACCGGCGACTTCAAGGTAGACCACACCCCCGTCGATGGAGAGTTTTTCGACTTCCAGAAACTGGCGGAATACGGTGAAAAAGGTGTCCTGTGCCTGATCAGCGACTCCACCAATTCGGAAGTGCCCGGATCCACTCCCTCGGAGCGGTCCGTATTTCCCAATCTGGATCGCACCTTCTCCCAAGCAGAGGGACGGTTGATTGTGACCACCTTCTCCTCTTCGGTCCACCGGGTGAACATGATCCTGGAACTGGCGAAGAAGCATCACCGCATGGTGTTTGTGGTAGGCCGCTCAATGCTGAACGTGATTGCCCATGCCCGCAACCTGGGCTACATGGACTGTGAGGACGATCGTTTCCAGCCCCTCCACAACCTGAGCCAGTACGCGGATCGCGATATCTTGATTCTGACCACAGGCTCCCAAGGGGAACCCATGGCCGCGTTGACCCGCATCGCCAATGGCTCTCACCGTCAGCTCAAGGTGCGTCAAGGAGATACAGTGGTGTTCTCCGCTAACCCCATCCCCGGTAACACCATTGCCGTGGTCAACACCATTGACAAACTGATGATGCAGGGGGCCAAAGTGATTTATGGTCGCCATGAGGGCATCCACGTTTCGGGCCACGGGGCTCAGGAAGACCAAAAACTGATGATTGGGCTCGTTCGGCCTAAGTTCTTCCTCCCCGTCCACGGGGAGCACCGCATGTTGGTGCGCCATTCCAAGACGGCCCAGAGTATGGGTATTCCTGAAGAAAACATGGTGATCATCAACAATGGGGATGTCGTGAGCCTCACGCCTGACAGCATTTCCATCGCGGGCAAAGTGTCTTCTGGGATTGAACTGGTGGATGCTTCGCGCAGTGGGGTGGTGGACCGCAATACCCTGCGCGATCGGCAGCAAATGGCGGAGGACGGCATTGTTACCGTGGCCGTCACCCTGGACACCTACGGTCGGGTAGTGGTGCCCCCCGCAATTCACCTGCGGGGCATTGCCCAAACCATCAAAAAGGAGCGTCTGCAAAAACAGGTGGCAGATCTGATTTCCAACCGTGCCCGAGATCATCGTCAGGGCAATGGACCTATCGACAGTGAGGCGCTGCAACCCAAGCTAGAGACGGAACTCCGGAAACTCATGCGACGGGAAATTCCCAAGCGTTATCCCATGGTGATGCTTTTGCTGCAACAGGTGGCAGCAGGGGATGAGCCGGATGATAAGCCTGCGGTTAGAAGTAGGCCCGTTCCTGTGCTGTCAGCTTCTTAGGAACCCGGATCCTTTAATGGGCAAGTCTTGTGGGTCAGGCATCTTGCCTGACCGTGGACAGCCGGGACGGCTGTCCACGTGATTTGATCTCTACTCCTTAGGCTGTTTCCGCCTCCTATCCCCTCCGACCCGACCCCTGCGACCGAACACCCGCATGGGAGGGGTCGGACCATGGGCTTAGGATACAAAACTTTATATCGTGATAGTGATCGTCGAACCCAGGTATGCTACAAAAGTAGCCAGCTAAGTGGTGCATGGACCCGCCTAGCGTTATAATGCTGGCTACAGAAGCAATCGAGCCGTTGAGCCTGCGCGATAACGGGTGATTCAGTCCGCTGCAAAGATTTGAGAGCCAAGCGCTTCTGTCAGAATTTTGGATTAATTCGACGATAGCTTGGTTGGTTAGGGAAGCACTGGTTTGTACTGGTGATTTGAGTGGCAACTGAACCGTACCCAATGTGCACAGTCTCACGTGGCAGGCTGGGGTCGCCTTGTGGGCGGCGAAGCTCTCAATCTAGTTTTGTCTGACTTAGATTCAGAACTTCTGGCTTCTTACCACAGCATTGTTATCCCTGGCCCACCCTCACAGCGACGGGAGGGGTGTTAGGGCTCTACGAGTTTTGAGGACATTGAATGCCGAAGCAAATTGTTATTGCTGAGCAGCATCGAATCGCCGCCGTTTTTGCCGAAGACCAGATCCAAGAGCTGATTGTCGCTACCGGAACCCACCAGGTCGGAGATATTTACCTGGGCAGCGTAGAAAACGTGTTGCCCGGTATTGATGCTGCCTTTGTGAACTTGGGAGACAGCGATCGCAATGGATTTATGCACGTCACCGACCTCGGTCCCCTGCGCCTTAAGCGCAGCGCTGGGTCCATCACGGAACTGCTAGCACCCCAACAAAAGGTGCTTGTGCAGATCATGAAGGAGCCGACGGGAAATAAGGGGCCGCGACTAACGGGTAACGTTAGCCTGCCGGGACGATACTTGGTCTTGATGCCCTATGGCCGAGGGGTAAACCTATCCCGCCGCATTGGCAGTGAACAGGAGCGCAATCGCCTCCGGGCGCTGGCAATTCTCGTGAAGCCTGCTGGCATGGGTCTGCTGGTGCGCACCGAAGCCGAGGGCATGGATGAAGAGGCCATCATTGAGGATCTGGAATCTCTGCAAAAGCAATGGGAAACCGTGCAGCAGGAGGCCCAGTCTACTCGCCCGCCTGCCCTGTTGAACCGGGATGATGACTTCATTCAGCGGGTACTGCGGGATGTCTACAGTGCCGATGTGAATCGCATTGCCACGGATTCTAGCACCGGACTAAAGCGGGTCAAGCAGCACCTCACCACTTGGAGTGGTGGTCGGATGCCCCAGGGGGTGGTGGTGGATCACCACCGGGAACGGGTGCCGTTGCTGGAATACTTTCGGGTACATGCCGCCATTCGTGAAGCCCTCAAGCCTCGGGTGGATCTTCCTTCTGGGGGTTACATCATCATTGAGCCGACCGAAGCGTTAACGGTTATTGATGTGAACTCGGGTTCCTTTACGCGGTCAGCTACGGCGCGAGAAACGGTGCTCTGGACCAACTGTGAAGCTGCCGATGAGATTGCCCGCCAGTTGCGACTGCGTAACTTGGCGGGGGTAATCATTGTGGATTTCATTGATATGGAATCCCGTCGGGATCAGCTTCAGGTGTTGGAAAACTTCAACAAAGCCCTGCGGGCGGATAAGTCCCGGCCTCAGATTTCCCAACTGTCGGAATTGGGACTGGTGGAACTAACCCGGAAACGCCAGGGCCAGAACCTATACGAACTCTTTGGTCGACCCTGCCCTACCTGTGGTGGGCTGGGACATTTAGTCCAACTGCCGGGAGAGACCGCCAGCCTAGAACCTGTTATCCCTGAGTCCAGTGGTCGTGAAGGGGGCGGACGACCGATGTCGTCTCACCCGTCACTCCGGGAAGGGCGGGGAGAGGTGCTAGAGCCCCATGCCGATCTTCAGGATCTGGAGCTGATCAACCATCCCAGCTATCAGGAACAGGGGGGTAAGACCAGTCGGCGGCGGCGACGACGAGATGCGCCCCCCAGCAGCCGCAGCAATGGTCGTCGGGATACGACTCGCAATACGCCCTTGCCGGAACTTCCGGCTAGGGAAAGTCGGGAATCCAGGGAGATCCGAGAGCCTCGGGATATTCGGGAAACCAGGGAGTCTCGGGAACCTTATGAGGAGGCCGAGGGCCGAGAAGCTCGGGAGAGCCGGGAGTCGGTGGCAGAGGCGACGCCAGCATTGTCCTCCCGAGCAAGTAGGGGGCGTAGCAGTAGCCGCGATCGCAAACCTGCTGCGGCTTCCGAGGTGGTCATGGTGGAAATGACGCCGGAGGAGCAGCGCATCTACGCCATGATGGGGGTTTCGCCGCTGATGCTGAGCACTCAAGTGGTGAATGATCCTAAAAATGCGGTGATTACGGTGGTGTTACCGGGCCAAGCTGGGGAAGATTCCCCAGCTCTGGAGGGGGCTGCCCTTGATGCTGACGGTCCTGCTCCAGAAGAGGCAACCCTTGATGGGATCGATTGGGATACGGATAGTGAGGCATCTGAGGCTAGGATGTCGGCAACCCGTGCTACCCCAACCCTCGTCAACCGGGCTTCTGTCCCAGCGACCCCAGTCGTTACCGTAGAGAGTTCTGTAGACAGTCCTGTAGATGCCGCCACGATGGCCCCTGGGGGCGGATCTCTGACCATCGCGGTGGAAGATGGGGAGGAGAATGGCTCCGGTCGTCGTCGCCGTCGTCGTCGCTCCTCCGCCAGTGGTAACGAAGGGGGAGAGGACTAACGCGACCCCAGAATATCGTCCACTGTCCGCTGACGGCATCAGCATCGACGCCATCAGAGTCAATCACTAGGGGAGGGGGCAACCGGTGGCAGGGGCCAAGAATCTCCAGAATGCTGGCCTTCAGAATGCCGGAAGGAATCAGACCCAGGAGGCTCAGCTTCGGGTCGCTGGGGTGGATGAGGTTGGGCGGGGGTGCCTGTTTGGCCCGGTGGTGGCGGCGGCGGTGATTCTGTCACCGCTAGCTGCCCAGCATCTCCAAGCCGCTGGGGTCCGGGATAGCAAGCAACTGCGATCGCGGATCCGGGAAAAATTGGCCCAAGACATCCGCACCCAAGCCCAGGGAGTGGCGATTGGCTATGCCAGCGTGCAGGAAATCGATCGTTTAAATATTTTGCAAGCCTCTCTCCTGGCCATGCGGCGGGCCATTGGTCGGCTGTCACCGCCCCCAGACCTGTGTCTGGTGGATGGTAATCAGGTCATTCCCCATCTGGAGCTTCCCCAGCGGACGGTAATTAAAGGGGACCAGACAGAAATTGCGATCGCCGCCGCCAGCATTGTGGCTAAGGTGTGGCGTGACACCCTAATTGTGCGACTCGCTACCCGGTATCCCGGCTATGATTTGGCCGCTAACAAGGGCTATGGCAGCCAGCGGCACCGGGATGCCTTGGCCCGCCTCGGAACCACCCCCCAGCACCGCCGGTCTTTTCGCAGTTGCCAACTGGTACTGCCCCTAGAGCATTCCATCACAGACACCACCCTCTGACTGGGGCCAAAGGGGTTGCCCTGGCTGATCTAGGCGGCGACTACTGCTCAGATCCGGAACAAACCTGAGTTCGACTTAAGCTTCGCTGCCCATCCGCCAGGGAATATAACGGTTCTCACTCAGGTTAAGTACAGTCAAGGGGCTTAAGCCCCTTGTTCGCCAAAGTGTCATTAAGTTGAGGTGTACCTCATACATTAGGGAACCGCTATAAATTGCCCTGGCTCATCGCAGAAATCCGTTAAAACGGACTCGCCTAGGGATCCGATAGGGCGACCCCGTCTCCCACCACCAAGGGACACACCCCTTCCGCCTGCTCAGGGGCCAACAGCGCCACCAAATGGGGTACAGGGCGGGGCTCATACTCCACCAAAGAGCGATCGCGGTAGGCCATGGAGGTACTGGCCCCCGAATCTAGCATGACCGCATCCCGCAGTCCGGCTTGGTGCAGCGCTTTCCCCAGGTGAACGGAATCAACCCGAGATCTGGTGATGCCAATCACAGGCTGTCCGGCCCGATTAATGCCCCAAAAAGCCCGATGGCGGTAGGCATCATAGTCAAAGACATTGGTAAAGCTAGAAGCGGGCTGAGGTTGGCCGTCCCGCACCAGCCACGCAGACGCGACAAAGGCGTCGGTCACTTGCGGCATCTCCGCCTGAATGCCCTCTAGGGTATTGTGGGCATCGGCCCGGAAGGGGATGAACTCCGCTGCGGTGGGGCTAATCAGCACCAACGGTCGTCCATTCAACTTGGGATTTTCGCTGGCATTGCCGGGAACAAAGGTGCGGGTGGCTTGGCTAAGCACTGGTCCAATCATGACATTGGAATCCAGATATTTGAGAGAAAAGAAGCCCCCATCTACCGCTGCGGTCGCATTGCTCTTCATCACAATTTCCGGCACTTGGTAGCGGCTATCGGCATGGATGGTGACAGGGCGACCACCGGAAATCAGGACTAGGGGAATGTCCTCTACCTCTACCCCCTCGGCCATGCGAATGGCCGAGGCAAAGTCAACGGTTCCCACGGGCCGTAGCGGCACCCCCAAACCCTCCCACGCCTTGGGCAACACGGTTTCTAGACTGGACTGGCCAAAGCGACCCAGGCTGAGGAGGTCATCGGATTCCCCCGCAAACCATTCCCGGTCATTACTCATGGTGAGGGCGGCTTCGTAGCCCGCTGCGGCTACCGCCGCAGCGACCCGCTCGTCATAGTAGCCTGTGGGGTAGGTGAAGTACCGAATGGGCATTCCTAGCTCTGTTTCGAGGCGGGTTTTGGACTCTACCACCTCCCGTTCTAGGGCCGCATCATCCAGGACGCGGAGGTCTGGGGGATGGGTAACCGTGTGGGAAGCTATGGTGACGAGGGGGTCAGCGGCCATTTCCTTGAGGTGATCCCAGGTGATGGTGGAGCGTCCCACCACTTCCCCGTCCATTTTGCCGGGAAAGACGGAAAACACTGCGGGGTAGCCATAGGCTTGCAGGAGGGGAAAGGCGTGGGTGTAGTGGCCTTCGTAACCGTCGTCAAAGCTGAGGAGCACAGGTTTGGGGGGCAGGGCCGATCCGGTGCGGAGGTGGTGCACCAATTGGGGCAAGGTAATGGGGGTTAGTCCCTCTTCTTTGATGCGCTCAAATTGGGCCTCTAATTCCTCGGGGGTGACATCAAAGAAGACTTCCTTCTCCGCCATGATGTCGTGGTACATGAGGATGGGAACGCGGGCAAGTTTGGCCAATTCGTGGATATTGGGCCAGGGAACGCTGCCCAACTGCCCCACGAGATCGGGGCTGAGGGTGGCGCTGAGGTTGTCCGCTAGGGATACCGTGAGGAGACCTTCTAACACAGAGGGGGTGGGGTCAGCCCTCTCCGTTACTGGCGGCTCGACACAGAGGGCAGATGGCCCCGTTGGTGTTTCCGTTGCAACCGCAGTTTCTGGGTTTCCTGTGGATTCTAGACTTCCGGTTTGGGTGGTATTGGCCAGCAGCCCCAAATCTCCTTGGGCACTGACATTCCCTGTCCCCGGTGTCCACAGGGTGGCGCGGGCATGGAAGGCCCAGGCGGTGGCCGTGACGGCTCCTAACCCGAAGGCCATCAGGGCTAAGCGACCCAGAGTGCGGGCGAGTCGCCGCCGTTGGGCTGGCGAGATGGGTTCAGCCTGTTCATCCGAATGAGCCACTACGAGTTCCCCTCACAAAAAACTAAACGCTGCGCCATGGCACTCTGCGCCATCCAATTCTGCACTATGCAACTTGGCAAAACTTGGCACCATGGAAAATATACTCAGGTTTACCGCAGCCGCTTCAGGACAGTCGTTAACAGGTTACGGTAATTTTCCTAAGCCTAGGTTAATGCGATGATAAGTAGGTGGGCATAATACCCCTGTTAAGGTGAACGTTTGTTCTCCTTTTGGTTTAGGAGGCGAGCCGTCGAAACATGAGGATGTTTGGGGTCATATTCGTTCTTTTTGACAGCTTTTTTGGGGCCTCTGGGCGACGACTTAAACCGTTTCAGGTTGATTTGCGCCGCCCATTCTTTCAAGATTTCGACGAAGGGTTCAATGGCCATCTTCCCGAACGGTCTCCACTCGGGCGGTGGGAGGGCAATCATCATGTCTCGAAAGGTCCCCTGAACTTCTTCAACGAGATGGAAGTTGGACACCCTGCTTCAATTTTGCCCACTCCGTGAACGGCTTTTAGGGCAGCTTTGACGGTGGATAAGACGCGGAACATTACGCTTACCGGACTCGCTTCGACAAATTGCTCAAAGATAGCGCTAATCATTGGCCTACAACCTTCTGATGACAGGCATTGAGACCTCGATACCTGATTTGGATTTACCGACGGATTACAGGTGAATAGTACAGACGGTCACCTTAACAGGGGTACCCCTAACTCCTGGCTCCTAACTCCTAACCCGCATCAATGGGATCGATAGCTCGGGCGCGACAATCTCGTAACCAGAGGTCTACCGCCTGTCCAATGATGCCATCGCTGCTTTCTTGGGGTGGGGTGGGTGGTCGGCTGGCCCCCTGGCTGGGGCTTTGCCCCAGACGGGAGAACATTACTACGCGGTACCACCCCTCCTCCGTCGGTGTGAGAAACAGCCAGTGGTACTGCTGAAATTCGACCTGTTGGGTGGCGGTGTATTGTCGCTCTAGGGTGGTGAAGAAGACTTGCTGAACTGCGACGGGATCGGTACTGGCGACCTCGACGCTATTGCTAAAACTGCGATCGCGAATATCTAGAGGTTCAAATTCTGCCCGCCCCGCCAGCAGGATGGTGCCAAAGGGGGCTAGGTCATTAATTCCCGCCAGTTGACGGCTGGCGACCCGGTTGGCGTAGCTGGGCAAATCCCGCAGCAGCCCTGTCATCAGGGTTTCTAGGTCCGCAGGGCAGGCTTGCCGAGGCCGGAGATAGGTGGGGGACTCTGGACCCGAGTTCTCCTCTAGGGTGGTTTCAGTCTCGGCCCGCACCCATTCTCCCCCCAGCCCCAGGAGCAGCAGGACTAGGGCTAGATTTCTGACGGCGGTTTTGAACCACTGCGCCTGTGCTGGCGCTGTTGTCGGGGCCAGATGAAGGGGAGATCTATGGAGGAGAATCTGTTTGAACCACTGCGCCATCGCTAACTCCGCTGTGGGTGGGTGAATGCCTTGACCGGGGTATCGATACTTGGGCCGATCGTCAAGGCTCTGGCCATGTCATTTGTACCAGACCTGTGGCGATATGCCGTTGGATGGTGTACATCCCTGAGGGCGCACAGCCGTGCGCCCCTACCGTGGGCGTTCTGGATTGAGATGAATACCGCTATATCTCCAGGGATGGTCATCTATCCAGGCATGATAGGCTCTGCTCTCAAGGTCAGGCTATAAAGGTGAGGATGGCAGCGGCGGTTTCGGCGGGTTTTTCTAGGTGGGGGACATGGCCGCAGGCGTCGATCCACGCTAGTTTGCTCTGGGGGATGGCGGTGGCAAAGCGGATGGCATCCTTGATGCCGAGAATCCGATCTTGCCGTCCCCAGACAATCAGAGTCGGCAGGTTCAGCAACGGAATTTTGTCCCGGAGGAAGTTGTAGCCCCCGCTCTTGGTGAAGGTGATCAGGGCTTCGGACCAGCGGGGACAGGTGAGGTGTAGAGCGGCACAGAGATCGGCATCGGCGGTGACTAAAGTGCGATCGCAGTAGGCATTCTGGCTAATTCGTCGCCGTACCCCAGGGTTTCTCAGAAACGCTGTGGCCCAGCGATCCAGCGGTGGCACCATCAGTCGGCCCATGGCGGGTGCGGCGGCAAATCCAGCGCTATCCAGGAGCACAAGCTGGGCGACGGCCTGCGGATAGGTGAGGGCAAAGTCGAGGGCAGCGGCTCCCCCCATGGAGGCTCCCACTAGCACCATCGGCTGCTGGATCTGCTGCCGCCAAAAGCGATGGAGGTGCTGTTTGATCGTGGCTGGGCTTACTGTCGGGGTGACGGTGCGATCGGTGAAGCCAAACCCCAGTAAGTCCACGGCCCAGGTTTCTCGATGGGCGGTGAGGGCAGGCAGTAGACGACGAAACTCCACTAGGGAGCTGTCAAAGCCATGGATTAGCAAGATGGGCGGGGTTCCGGTTCCCTGGCGCACATAGGTGGTGGGGATGGGAGCCGCCGCTAGGGGGGTGGGCACCGCTACCCGCTGAACCTGGGTGTCCAGGGTTTGGGAGAAGGATTCCGTCAGGGCTGCTGCTTCAGGGGGTAGCCAGGGAGACACCGGAGACATGGGGACTAATCCTATTCCGTCTAAACAATCATCCCGTGAATTGATGACAACCAAGACCTCCGAGGTTTTGAAAACCTCGGAGGTCTGTTCAGTTGATCTATAACCAGTTTTTGGGTATTACTCGCAATTGGGGTCTGGGTTCGGCCCTGAGTATGGTGCTGATCTTTGCGGTGAGTTTGGGGATTGCTCTGCTCCTGAAGTATGGCGATCGTAGTTCTGTGTCGGAAACTTAGGGGATTAAGGGTGTGAAAGGGAGTACTTTCCAGTTTCGATTCCCGTTCACCTGGCAGGGGGTTCTCAGTGGGGGGCTGTACGGGTTCATGTACATTCCCATTTTGGTGCTGGCGATTTACAGTTTCAACGATTCCCAGCGCTATACCTCTGTCTGGAGGGGTTTTAGCCTGCGTTGGTATCAAGTTCTGCTACAGGACAGCCGTATTTTTAATGCTCTCCAGGACACCCTCTTCATCGCCTGTGTGGCGGTGGGCATTTCCGCTGTGCTGGGGACGTTGATGGCTTTGGGGCTGGCTAAATATAGCTTTTGGGGCAAGTCTCTCTATCGGGGGGTGTCCTATCTGCCGTTGATTATTCCTGATATTGCGATCGCGGTTGCTACCCTGGTCTTTCTCGCTTCTATGGCGGTGCCCCTGAGTATTTGGACCGTGATTGCCGCCCACATGGTCTTTTGTCTGGCTTACATTGCGGTGGTGGTGTCTAGTCGTCTGAGCGGCCTCGATCCCAATTTGGAGGAAGCTGCCCTGGATCTGGGGGCAAATCCGGTTCAAGCGCTCATTAAGGTGCTCTTGCCGGAACTCATGCCCGCTATTGTCTCAGGCTGTTTGTTGGCCTTTGTGCTCAGCGTGGACGATCTGCTGATTTCTAGCTTCACTGCCGGGAGTGGAGCCAATCCCCTGCCCATTGAGATTTTTAGCCGTATCCGCACCGGGGTAAAGCCGGAGATGAATGCCCTCAGTGTGCTGCTGATCATGGGCTCGGGTTTGATCGCAGCTTTGGCGGAGTATCTACGCTACAAGGGCGCGCAGCGCCAAGGCTAAAGGCCACCAGCAATTTATGCAAAGGGGAAGGGTTTCGAGGGAATTCCCTTGGCTCAGAGTTGGGCTAGGGTGCTACCGTCTTAGCAAATCAGGACGCTGTTCGAGAAATTTTGCAATTAAAAAATGTTCAATGCCGATGCGGGTGCTGCTGATGCGGATGTCATCGGGGGCGAGGATGCTGAAGTAGTCTTGGAGTTTCATGGTTCCAAGGATAGTCGCTAAATTTTTTTAGTTAGGGGACACGGCGGGTGGCACCCCTTTTCAACAGGTGCCGCACTATAGTCTCAACGTTCTCAACCCCCCGTCCCATGTCCATTCGTGTGGTAGATATGCGAGGCTTAGACGAAACTTGGATTCTGGTTCCTATCGAGCTCAATGAGAAATGGACAACTATCTTCTCTCCGAAGCTTTCGAACGTGAGGCCAGTCTTGGCCTGAAGTGAAAGAGGGCTAGATGTTTCCGTCACATCCTTCAGCTTTCGGAGTTTCCTGAGGGCCTGCTTTGTTAACGCAACGGCCTCCCGCGGAGTGCCGGGATAGTCGATTGTTCTGACCTGGATCGGACTGAGATCAGTGGCTGTGATTCCTTTGGTCTTGAGCCTGCGTTCTCCACTTGAACTGAACCATGTCACCATGGCACCAAAGAATACGCCGGTGGCTGCATAGATGGGAACTGTAGCAAGGCTACCTGTTTGGAAGTATCCAAACACAGTCATAATTATTCCAAACGATACACCAGCCTGAACGCCGATTCGGAGATGCTTATTCATACCCGCAGTGGTATTGCTTTACTATCAACACAACTTGGAAGGTTGGCCGTTTTGAGAACGAGAAATCCAGTGGTTCAATGCCTATTCCAGTGGCTGGAACCCTAATTCTGTCGATCAATCTTCCAAGTCGTATATTACAACGGTTCATCCCCTAGGGGTGTGGGGAAAACAAAAAAAATCGTGTTGAGCAACGGCTCCCATTAGCGGTTCACCCCCACAGGTGTGGGGACAACTGCGGCCTATCCCTCTATGGGTGTTGAGTCGGTCCGGTTCACCCCCACGGGTGTGGGGACAACGCAAGAGATTGTGGCCCTTGCATCCCGATTATTCACGGTTCACCCCCACGGGTGTGGGGACAACTTGCTAATCGTGGGGCAGATTATTGACGGTCCCGGTTCACCCCCACGGGTGTGGGGACAACGCCAATGTCGCAGAATAGCCATTCACGACGGAGACGGTTCAACCCCACGGGTGTGGGGACAACGTGCAAACTTCTCTTCCAGGGATGCCTTGAATTGCGGTTCACCCCCACGGGTGTGGGGACAACGTACCCAGCTACAGCTCGGCCACTTGTGCCATCACCGGTTCACCCCCACGGGTGTGGGGACAACGAGTTCGTTCAAGGATTCAACTAACCCTTTAGACGGTTCACCCCCACGGGTGTGGGGACAACCGCAGCGTTAGACGCCGCCATGGCAGAGGCATCCGGTTCACCCCCACGGGTGTGGGGACAACTCCACAGCTTCTGCAAGGCTCAACGCCGTTTGCCGTAAAGGCTGACGGATTAGCTCATCAATTGCCAACAAGCGCTCTAGCTGACGGGACATGACATCAGTTCCATAGCTGTTGTCGCTAGCGTACTTAACTAACCCGGCAAAATCCTTGCAGGATTCTAACGTAGAGACAAAACAGATGGACTTGACCCAAATTTTCCAGCGTTCCTGATCTGGCGGCTGGCACTGTGCCAATAGAGTGTGCCAATTCAAAAGGCGGAAAGGTCAATGTCCGGATCGGGGCAAGACTTGTTTGACTGAGGAGTAAGGGCAGGCTTCTAAAGCCATTCCCAATCCTGCCCCCTTACCTGGAGGGAATCATCCCATGGTTACCACTGCCCCCCATCCCCGCTCCACTCCAGCCCCGCCGCCTCAACCTGACCTGTTAGGGCGGGCTAAAGCTGGAGATGCCCCAGCCATTGCGGCGCTCATTCGTCGTGCCCTAGGACCCCAGCACATTGCCGTCGAAGCGCGATGGACCGCCGATGAGGCTGCGACCTCCCAGGGAAGAACCTTGCACCTCACCCTGCGGGCTATTCGCCTGCCCAGTGCCCAGGTTTTGGTGCCCTTTCTGCGGCAGGGGTTGCTCAAGCTAGGGATGGCGGACATAGAGGCCGTCGTCCTCTATGGTCAGCAGGCCCATGCCTCTGACTGGCGGGAAGATATTGCCTTAGGCGCAGACCCATCGACCCCCATGCCATCCCCAGCAGAGTCACCCATCCAGGCCCATATTCAGGCAGATTCCCTCAGCGGTCAGGTCGCGATCGGCAACCATATTCTGCAAATTGGCTCCATCAGTGGGGGTATTGTCAACCTGACTCCCTCCCGAGAGGGGGAAGCGATGATGCGACCGCTGCCGACGCCGATCTTGTTGCGGCCCCTCCCCTTTCCTAACCTGCTGGATCGGGTCGTAGAACGCCGGGATAGCCTCCAAACCTTGCTGGCAGCCCAGTCTGTGGAGTGCCATAGCGCCCCTGGCATGGGCAAAACGGCCCTGCTACGTTACATCGCCCACCAGCCCCAAGTGGCGGAGCCATTTCCCGATGGGGTGGTGTATCTCTCGGTGCGCCAGCGTTCGCCCCTGGATATTTTGCAGGCTATCTTTGATGCCTACCACGACACCGAAGGAGACTGGAAGCCGACGGAATCTCAACTGCGGCGGGCACTGCAAGGGACGCGATCGCTAATTTTGCTAGACGATGTCACCCTAGGGCGAGAAGACCTGGAATGGCTGATGAATGCGGTACCGGGCTGCGGGTTTTGGTTCAACACGCCAACCCAGCAACTCTGGGCGGTGGACATCACCGCCCTATCTCTGGAGGGACTGCCGCAGGCGGAGGCATTGGTGCTAATGGAGCAGCAACTCCAGCGCCCCCTCACCCCTGAGGAGCACCCCGCCGCGATCGCACTTTGGCGGCACTTAGGAGGCCATCCTCGTCAAATTTTGCAGGCGATTGCCCAAATGCAGCACCAGTCCCCGACCTCCCATGACCACTCCCTTCAGGCGGTCCTGCTCCAGTTTGCGGGAGCCGAGACAGGGGAGGCCAAGGATACCGCAATTGCCCAAACCGCTACCAGCCTGCCCCAGCCAGTGCAACAGATCCTGGGAGTATTGACCCTGCTGGCGGGGGTGGCGATAGGGAAAGAAGCCCTAGCTGCGATAGTCAGGAACCAGCCCAAAGGGGCCATCGCAGACGTTCCCAGCATTACCACCGCCCTAGCCACCCTCCAGCAGCTCCACTGGGTTACCCCAGAGGCGGGGGGCTATCGCTTGGCTAGCAACCTGCAAGCTCCCCTAGCCCAGCAGTTGGATCTAACCGCTTGGCATCAGCCCCTGCTCACCTATGTCACCACCTGGGTGGCCCAACCCGGACTAGAAGCGACCCTACCCTTAGCCCAGATAGACCTATTGGAACGGACCCTAGACATTGCCCACCAGACCCAACAATGGGTCGATGTCTGGACCCTGGGTCACAGCCTAGATCTAGCCCTGAGCCTGGGGAAACAGTGGGGCCGTTGGCAACGGTTGCTCTGGCACTTAGCAGACATAGCCCAAGCGACAGAGAACGCCACCGAAGCTGCCTGGATCTGGCACCAGTTGGGCACTCAGGCCCTGTGTCAGGGAGATGCGTTCACCGCCTGGGCGGCGCTGAGTACGGCTTGGGAACAGCGGCAGCAGTTGGGTGATGGCCCTGGGACGACCCATTCCCTCCATAATCTTCAGATTCTTCAGGGATCTGGAGCATTCCCCAGGCCCCAGGCCGACACAGCCCTGATCATTCCCCAACCGCCCCTAGCCCATCCAGATCCCCCACGTTCTTACCGCAGACCCCTAGGGCTAGGGCTGGGAGCCATTCTGCTCCTGGGTGGCGTGGGCATGGGGCTGGGCTGGCTGGGGCGAGTAGCAACGCCATTACCCCTGGTGTCTCGCCTGCCTATGCTGGTGGAGCCGATGGACAGTTTCCCGGTGGCCATGGAACCTGATGAAATCCCAAAAGCAGAGACCCAAACACAAGAGACCTCCACGTCAGAATCGCCCGACCCCGAGCCCGTGAGTTCAGTCATCCCAGATGTCCGGGATGAGGCTCCCCCTGCTGTGGGGCGGCTCCAGTTTGGTCCCCAGTCTCTCCGGTTTTCAGAGCAGACCATTGGTGTCGCCACTGCACCGCAAACCGTCACCCTGAGCAATGTCGGTACCGCAACAGTGCCCATACCCACGTTGACCCTAGCAGGAGCCCATCCCCAAGACTTCACCGCCAGAGGCTGCGGGCAGTCGCAGCTAGAACCGGGGAAAAGTTGCACTCTGACAGTGCAATTCACGCCCCAGGGCGAAGGCCCTCGCACTGCCCAGATTTCCCTACCTCAGGGAGATGTCCTCACAATTCAGGGGGCGGGAGCCGCAGTCGATCAACCCAAGCTAGGGGTTAACCCCAGCAAGTTGCACCTAGTCTTAGGGCAACCAGGGGAATTGATCCTAGAGAATGAAGGCACTGCTCCGCTGCGGGTGACGGGGTGGGAGGTGGTGGGAGCAGGAGCCACCGCCTACCAGGTGCGGGGAGATTGCGGGTCCATCGCGGTTGAACCCGGAAAAACCTGTCGTGTCACCGTGGAATTCAAGCCCGCTACGGCACGTCCTGACCACTATCCGGCTCAGCTTCAGATTCTCAGCAATGATCCCGCAGGCCCGACTGTGGTTGACCTCATCGCCGATCCGCCAGTTTGGGATGGTCCGGGGTAGGGGCGCGGTTTCCGCGCCCAAGGCAGGGGGTGACAGGGGATAGGTGACAGGGAATTTTGAATTGAAGGTCTGGTAGGGGCGCGGTTTCCGCGCCCAATGCAGGGGGTGACAGGTGGTAGGAGTTTTGAGTTTTGAATTGAATTTCCCGTAGGGACGGGTTTAGCTCGTGTTGGGTGGGAAATCCAGGATGGGAACCTCAAAACCCGCCCTACCCAGCGTCGGGAAATCCAAGATTGAGGTTAATTCCAGTGGCCAAGACCAAGATTCCTCCCGCTGCTCGGAATGACAGGCTCATTGTCATGTTAAGTGCACTTGTCATGTTGTTCGCGAAGCGACTCCGAAAGGAGTAACGGAGCGGAGCGGAATCGTAGACGCGAAGCGGCTTCTCTGGGAGTAGCATCTCGGTCTAACAGCCAGATCAGGATTCCTCCCTGCGCTTGGGGAGTAACGCGCTTCTCTCTGTACTGTTGCCATGTAAATCCCCTCAATAGCTGATTTGGGGAGACTGGTAACCCGGTGGCTCAATATGGATTGTTGCCCGTGTAGGGCCGAACTTCTGCACCAGTTTCACCTCGACCTGCTCCGTGATGTCATGGGCGGCGTCTACCTCCTGGGGTTCCACAATCAGGTGCATGTCGATGAAGACCTGTCGCCCCAGCAGACCACGGGAGGCGATGTTGTGGCAGTTCACTACGCCGGGTACCGTCATCACAACGGAGTGAATAGCCTCCGGTGCGATCGCCATTTCATCCACCAGCCAGGGCAGATTTTCCCGCAGAACCTGCCAGCCGCTTTTGAACACGAGGATCGCCACGGGAAAAGCCAAAAGTAAGTCCAGCCACTGCACTCCCAACCAGACGCCGATCAACCCCCCCAGAACCATAATGCTGGTCCACACATCACTCATCGTGTGGTGGGCATCGGCAATCAGAATCTTGCTGTGGAGTCGTTCTCCAACGCGGCGCTCATAGAAGGCCACAAAGATGCTGATGCCCAAGATAATGAGCATGATCCACAATGCGATCGCAGACATCTGGACCGGCTCACCTCCCCCCATCAGCCGGTCCAGCGCAGTTTTGAGAATCTCGAAACAGGCAATGCCCAGAAATGCGGCGATGCCTAAGGCTCCCACCGCCTCAAACTTCTGATGACCGTAGGGATGATCTCGATCGGGATGGGGGGAAGCCAGTTGATTGGTGACCAGTCCCAGGACATTGTTGGCGCTGTCGGTGACACTGTGGAGGGCATCAGCCCATAGGCTCAGGGAGCCCGTCCAGAGCCCCACCAATGACTTCAAGCCCACCACCAGCAGATTTAGGACCAGGGTGATCACGAGCACCCGCCGCACCGATTGGCGATGGTCCGTTATCTGTGTTTCACTCATCCTGCTTAACCATCCCCTAGACAGATACCCATGGCCCGTGCAGTCTTGATCAGAGTGCCGTCAAGCTCTACGGCTTGGTAATGTGCGATCGCACTTTCAATAGGCACACTCACCACCTGACGATGCTGCCAGCTCACCATGTGATCAAATTTCCCCTCGGCGATCAAATCCACTGCCGCCACACCAAAAGCCGTAGCCAGCAGCCGATCCAGAGCCGAAGGAACCCCCCCCCGCTGGACATGCCCCAGCACCGTCACCCGAGTTTCTGCCCCCGCCGCTTCAGAAATATGGTCGGCCAAATATTGGCCAATGCCCCCCAAACGACATTGACCCAGGGCATGGGTGTGGGTGATTTTCTCCCCATTCTCATCACGCACCGCCTCCGCCACCACCATCAGGGCAAAATTGCGTCCCCCCTCTTGCAGCCGTTGAATGTAGTTGCAAATCGCCGATAGGGTATAGGGTATTTCCGGAATCAGGATAATGTCGGCCCCCCCAGCAATGCCCGAACTGATGGCAATGTGTCCCGCATCTCGCCCCATCACCTCTAGGATCATCACACGGGAATGGCTAGCGGCGGTGAAGTGGAGGCGATCCAGGGCCTCCGTCGCAATGTTGACAGCGGTATCAAAGCCGATCGAACGTTCAGTACTGCCCAGATCATTATCAATAGTCTTGGGAATGGCGACGAAGTTAATGCCCCCCTGGACCGCAATTCGTCGGAGAATCGCCAAGCTACCGTCGCCACCAATGCCAATCAGGGCATCCAAGCCCAGTTGACGATAACCTTCAATAATTTCTTCAGAGCAATCCCCCACGGTGCCATCGGCCCGAGGAAAGGCGAAGGGATTGCCCTTGTTAGTGGTCCCTAAAATCGTACCCCCCGTCACGCGCAACGGGTAGGTTTCCTCAGAGGTCAACTGCCGCACTGCTGGAGGTCGTTGCAAGAGACCCTGGGTGGATTTCTGAATGCCATACACTTCCCAGCCGTAAGTGCCCTCCGCCCGGTGTACCACGGCACGGATGGCTGCATTCAGCCCCGCACAGTCCCCACCGCTTGTCAAAATGCCGATACGCCGAATCTCGCCCATAGCCGTCACCTCAATGCCGTGGCTCAATAGTGAAGTCAAACAGTCAAATCCGTATTTGACTTCACTATTGAGCCAATGGTCCAGGAAACGGTAAGGGATAAACCATTCTTTAGGATTGCCACAGGATGGACATCGATCAATGAGCTTTGCTTTAGCAAGATCCCTTGCCAAGATCTATGCTTTGACCATGACAGTCCCTAATGGATCCTAGGCTACGCCTTCCTTAGGCAGGTTAATGCGGTCGGGGAGTACCCAGCACAGAATAGGGGATACCAAAATCGCCATCACGGATACGACGAGAACAATTTCCAGTCCTTGAGTCAAAGAAGTGCTCAGCATAATTCGCCTCCAAAATACAGTAACGGGGTATTGAGGCGCGTTCCTTCAGGTATTCCCTACTTCCGCCCTCGCTGGGTAGCAGCCCAGGATGATCAATGCGTTAATTCACCGCGTTAGAGTTCGCGGCGTGAGAATTCACAATGGGAGGGTGAACGTCTTTCTGTATCTATTATTACCATTTGCTCCCTATTTGTCCCCTTTAGGGGTTGGATTTTCATCAAATGTTATATAGCGGTTCTCCCTCGGGGGAAGTACAGGCAAGGGGCTTAAGCCCCTTGTTCGCCAGGGAACCGCAACAATCAGAATGGGTACGGCTGTGCTGTACCCATTTCCTGTGGCCCGTACCATCGAGCTGCTAGGCCAAGGCTCCCCCACAGCTAGAGCCGCTGCCCGCCGTGCAGCCATAGCAATGGGGGCGGGTTTGTACCGTCTCGATAATGTCTAGCGACCCTGCTGCCAGTAAGCTTTCCAGGGTTAGGGGCATACCCGCTGCATCCTGGGCAGGCACCTCCGCCATTTGGTTAAAGTCGCAATCATAGACATGGCCGCGATAGTCCACCGACAGCTCACTGCGGCACATTAAGGCGGGTACCGTAGCCGGGTTGTGGTGGGTGGCGAGAAACTGGGTATAGGGCACTAACAGCCCCCGATGCTCCAGATGGAATCGGGTGCGGCCAATGGGCAGATTGGTAATGGTGAGCAGCTTGTTGAAGGTGATTTGAAAATGCTCTGCTAGATACTGCTTGTAATCCTGCTCTAGCCCCTGCTGACGGGGGGTGAGGCTAAAGCAATCGCAGGTTGGCACTGGGGGATTGTACACCAGGTCTAGGGTTAGGGCCGGATCTTGGCCATAGCCGCGAGCATTGAGCAGTTGCAGAGCTTGCACCGAGTCGTTGTATACGCCCTGCCCCCGCATTTTGTCCACATTGTCTTGCAGGTAGCAGGGCAAGGAGGCGACGATGCGAACTTGGTGCTGGGTCAGATAATCCGGCAGGTCTTCAAAGCCCGGTTCAAAAAAAATCGTCAAGTTCGAGCGCACAATCACGGTTTTCCCGAGAGCGCGAGCCTTTTCCACCAAGGGTCGAAAGCCATAGTTCATCTCCGGAGCCCCCCCGGTCAGGTCCACGGACTGAATTTGAGGAAATTGATCCAAAATGCTCAAAAGCTGTTCCAGAACTGCCGGAGACAGTTCCTCGGTCCGATGTGGCCCTGCCTCGACATGGCAGTGGCTACAGGCGAGGTTGCACCGCCGCCCAAGGTTAATTTGCAGGGTTTGAATGGGCTGTTTGGTCAGGGGTATCCCTAGGGTTTTGGCAAAGGGCGGTACGCCAGCTTCACTCGATGGCGGGGCTTCAGATGCAGATTGCAGGACAACGTTGGGCTCAAAGGGGGATAACACCATAGGGATCGTACTAGATAAATCAGAGGACTTGAATCAGATGGCATGAATTCCGCGATGGTCGGGAGCCCCAAAGGGCCATCGCAGTACCGTCCAAATACCCCGCTCCGTCGTTGGTGAATTCTTGTGGGGAGCATGGGTAGGACAACTGCGATGAAAACCTCACCCATAGCATTGACGCTATTGAAGGCGACAGGGCTGAATTTTCCCTGAGAATCCATCCCTAGTTCCGTGAGTGTAGCAATCATCGATTTCTCAGGAAGCCTTGTTAGCATGAGCCCAGCTTCCTGATTTCCAGTTCCCCTCCGGACGATTGTCCCTAATGATTCCCCTATCGTTGTCTCGCTGGCTCCCAGATCCCCGTTCGATTCAGTTTCGTCTGACGGCGGGGTTAGTGCTGGCGTCGGCCTTGGGTATTGGGGGTGTTTCTGGCTGGATGGGTTGGCGGATGCAGCATCGTCTGCTGGAAAGTCACCGCCAGAATGTTATTGCCCTGTCGAACCGCTTTGGCGAAGATGTTGCGCTGTATCAGGCCATGATGTCTACACAGGAAGCGGTGAACCAGGTAATTGAATATCGGGTTTTGGGGGATATGGCTATCTGGGTCATGTCGCCGGAGGGGGGGGCGTTGGCCCAGTCAAAAACCATGAGTCTGACCTTTTGGCAAGAAGGGGGGGTGGCCCAGCAGTTACAGGCTCTACCGCCGGATAAGGAGTCTGACCTATTAACCCTGGGCGACCGCACGGTACTGCTCTGTATTAGCCCCCTGCGGGTGGGGGAGGAGTTCCTAGGCACCCTATTCATTGCTACGGACATCACCGCTGACCAGCGGAGCTTGAGGATATTGCTGCGAAACCTGACCCTGGTGAGCTTTACCATGGTGGGGGTGTTGGCGATCGCGATCGCGCTGTACGTGCGCCGCTCTCTCCAGCCATTTCACGATATGGAGCAGCGGGTCACCACGGTCACTGCTGATGGATTGAATGAAGCCCGCCTGCACCTCGATCAAGCCCCGACGGAGGTGCAGGCGCTAGCGGATGCCTTTGACAACACCCTGGCCCGCCTTGCGGACCTAGGGGAGCAGCAGCGGCAACTGGTGGAGAATGTCTCCCACGAGTTACGCACCCCCCTGACTCTGGTGCAGGGCTATCTACAAAGCACCCTGCGCCGTTGTCACACGCTTACCGAGATTCAGCGAGATGGTCTCGAAATCGCCGCCGCCGAAACAGGCCGCACGATTCACATCTTGCAAGATCTCTTGGTGCTAGCCCGCGCTGGCTTGGGCCGATTGCCCCTGACGCTAGAGCGCACCGATCTGAAAACGATTGTCCTAGAGGCCGCCGCCTTGGCTACTGAGGTGGACGCTGACGCCAGTCTCAATCCGGCGATCTCCCCAACTGCCCCCAACCGCATTGACACCCAAATTGCGATCGCACCTCTAGTTGCCCGCGCAGACCCCAGCGCCCTACGACAGGCTCTTATGCATCTGTTGGCCAATGCCCTCCAGTATTCCAATGCCGATCAAACCGTAGTCCTGCGCCTAATTCGAGAGGGAGACTGGGGCCTGATTCAGGTTTGCGATCGCGGACGAGGCATTCCCCTAGCGGACCAATCCGAAATCTTCCATCCCTTCTATCGAGTCGATAGCGATCGCGCCCGCACAACTGGCGGGACGGGTTTAGGGCTGGCGATCGTCAAAACGCTGATGGAGGCCATGGGGGGAAGGGTCACAGTGCAATCCACCCTGGGTCAAGGCAGCACCTTTACTCTCCATCTGGCCCTTTAGATCCTTGAACAGGAGGAGCATTGCTGCGGTGCATTGCTGCGCGTGGGCGAAGCCACGCCTTAGCGTTATGCATCCTACTGAACTCAAAACTGAACAGGAGGCAATTCAAAACACTTACCTAGTGCTCTGTCAAGACTCAAACTTAAGGTTACCCCTGATTTGTAGCGCGGCTATCCTGCGGTGCATTGCTTCGCGAATGCACCCTACGAACTGTCACCCGCTACATTGGGCGCGGAAACCGCGCCCCTACCCCATCACCCCATCACCCCATCACCCCATCGCCCCATCACCCCATCACCCCCCTACCCTCACACCCTCACACCCATGACCGCAAAAATCCTACTTGTCGAAGACGAAATCAAACTGGCCCAGTTCATTCAGATGGAGCTGAGCTACGAAGGCTACGAGGTCGCTGTGGCCAATGATGGCCTGTCGGGTCTCATGACGGCACGGGAACAAGAGCCGGATTTGATCCTGCTGGATTGGATGTTGCCGGGACTCACGGGTCTGGAGGTATGCCGTCGTCTCCGAGCAACGGGATCCCTGGTGCCCGTAGTCCTACTCACCGCTAAGGATGAGGTGGCGGATCGGGTGGCGGGGCTGGATGCTGGAGCCGATGACTACGTGGTCAAACCCTTTAGTATCGAGGAACTCTTGGCTCGGGTCCGCGCCCATCTGCGTCGCAACCAACCTCAGGAGGTGGATGCTTTCCAGTTTCAAGATCTCTCCCTGAATCGCCAGACGCGGGAAGTACGGCGGGGAGAGCGCAGTATTGAACTCACGGCGAAGGAATTTGATCTCCTGGAGTACCTGATTGTCCATCCTCGTCAGGTGTTGACCCGCGATCGCATTCTAGAAGAAGTCTGGGGCTACGACTTCATGGGGGATTCCAACATCATCGAGGTGTACATCCGCTATCTGCGCCTGAAGCTGGAGGTGGAGGGAGAAAAGCGTCTGATCCAAACCGTGCGCGGCGTGGGTTATGTCCTGCGGGATTAGGTCCAGAACCCCACGCCCTAGGGTTGGGGGGTTGAATGGGCCAAGAACTGGGCAATTTTAGCCACTGCCGCCTCTAGTACTGCTGGAGACTGCACTAAGGCCACCCGCACATAGCCCTCACCATATTTTCCAAAGCCTCGCCCTGGCGCTAGGGCGACCCCCGTTGCCGCCACCAGTTTCACGCAGAAGTCAATAGAGTCCGCTGCCCAAGGGTCCGGCAGTTTGGCCCAGATGTACTGGGTAGCATCCGGTTTCGGGACTTGCCAGCCGATGGCGTGGAGGGCATCCACGAAGGCATCGCGTCGCTGCCGAAAGGTATTGACGGTTTCAGCCACGCAATCCTGGGGACCAGAGAGAGCCGCGATCGCACCCTGCACAATGCCCCGGTACTGGTTAAAGTCCACATTAGCTTTGATCTGCCGTAGGGCCGTAATCAACCTCCGGTTGCCGATGGCATAGCCCACCCGGAAGCCCCCCATGTTGTAGGACTTCGACATAGAAAAGAATTCGATCGACACCGTTTTATCCGGGTCCGCTTGGAGCACCGAGGGGGCAGGTCGTCCCGTGTAGGTGACATCCCCATAGGGAAAGTCATGGACCAGTACTAAGTCGTGCGCTTGGCAAAAGGCTACCGCTTCTTGCCAAAATCCCAAGGGCGCAGAAGCCGTAGTGGGATTGTGGGGATAGCTCAGCACCATCATTCGAGTTTGGTCTAGCACCGTTGAAGGAATGGCGTCAAAACTGGGCAAAAAGCCATTCTCCGCCAGCAAGGGCATTGTATAGATTTGGCCACTGGCCAGATGTACCCCCCCAGCATGGGAGGGGTAGCCCGGATCCGTCAGTAGGGCAAAGTCACCAGGATTCAACACCGCTAAAGGCAAATGGGCCGTACCCTCCTGAGAGCCAATCAGCAGCAACACCTCCGTCTCAGGGTCCACAGGTACCCCAAACTTGGCGGTGTACCAGGCCGCAGCCGTTTCCCGAAAGGGTCGAGTGCTGTGGAACAAGGAGTACCCGTGGGTACTGGGGTCAGGCAGCGCCGCCGCGATCGCAGCCAACACATGGGGCGCAGTGGGTAAATCCGAAGACCCCAAGGACAGATCCACAATCTCCTGCCCCGCCGCTAGCGCCTTGGCCTTGGCCTGGTCCATATCGGCAAAGACATTGGTTTGCAACGGTTTCAAACGATCAGCAATCTGCATGGGTCCAGTTAGCTCACAGCCAACGATGAAGTGATTTCCATCAAAGAAAATCCCACTACACCGCCGTACCCCCAATACAGGGAATCACCGCAGGATCATCGCCCAGGGGCACCGCGCCACCGTGCCCTTAAGGCAGGGACTTTCTTTTCGAGATAACGGCCTAGTCGAGAATTACCGTCGCGCCAACTTCTTGCCCACCTTGCGAAGACGGATAGACTCAGGCGTAACCTCCACCATCTCATCGGAGCTGATGTATTCCAGCGCCCGTTCCAGACTCATCTCGATCGGGGTCTGCAACTGCACCAGTTCATCCCCTGTAGCGGAGCGGTGGTTGGTAAGCTGCTTGGCCTTACAGACATTCAGCTCTACATCCTGAGGGCGGTTGCTCTCACCGATAATCATACCCTTGTAGACCTTCGTACCGGGGGTGATGAAAAAGGTACCCCGATCCTCTGCGCCCTTGAGGGCATAGAAGGTTGCCGTACCCTCTTCAAAGGCAGTGAGTACCCCATTGCGACGGGTTTCCAAATCGCCACTCATGGGGCGATATTCCAAGAAGCTGTGGTTCATTAGCCCCTCGCCCCGAGTCAACCGCATAAACTCACCCCGGAACCCGATCAGACCCCGAGCAGGTACCACAAACTCAATGGTGGAGCGACCGTCTCCGGTCATCCGCATATCCTGCATTTCACCCCGACGCTGACCCAGCCGCTCCATACAGCCACCGACACCCTCTTCGGGCACATCCAAGACCAGCAATTCATAGGGTTCGCAGGGATGACCACCGATCTCCCGGAAGATCACCTGGGGCTGGGAGACTTGGAACTCGTACCCCTCCCGGCGCATGGTTTCAATCAGGATGCCTAGGTGCAGTTCTCCCCGCCCTGATACAGAGAGGCGATCGGGGGAGTCGGTGTCCTCTACCCGCAGCGCCACATTAGTTTGGAGTTCGCGCATGAGGCGATCGCGGAGTTGGCGGGAGGTGACAAACTTGCCCTCTTGGCCCGCAAAGGGGGAGTCGTTTACCGCAAAGGTCATGGCCAGGGTGGGTTCATCCACACTGATTAAGGGGAGAGGCTGAGGATCGTTAGGGCAAGCGATGGTTTCACCAATATTGGCATCGGCGAAGCCTGCTAGAGCCACGATCTGCCCTGCGGTGGCCTGCTCAATTTCAATTCGTTGCAGCCCTTGGAACCCCAGCAGCTTGCTAATTTTCGACTTAACGATGGTGCCATCCCGCTGCACCAGGGTTGCAGGTTGGCCAGCGCGGATGGTGCCGTTGTGCAGCTTACCGATGACAATGCGGCCCAGGTACTCGGAATAGTCAAGGGTGGTCACCTGGATTTGCAGGGGCTTTTGGGGGTCGCCAATGGGGGGCGGAACGTGGTCGAGAATCGCCTCAAAGAGAGGCTTCATATCGCTGCTCTCGTCCTCTAGGTGCTTTTTGGCAAAACCGCCTAATCCAGAAGCATAGAGGTAGGGAAACTCACACTGGTCATCGTCGGCTCCCAGTTCTATGAACAGATCCAGTACCTTATTGATGGCATCATGGGGATCGGCCTGGGCACGGTCGATTTTGTTGAGCACGACAATGGGGCGCAGACCCTTTTCCAGTGCTTTCTTCAGCACAAATCGGGTCTGGGGCATAGGGCCTTCGTTGGCGTCCACAATCAGGATGCAGCCATCGACCATGCCGAGGACACGCTCTACCTCACCGCCAAAGTCGGCGTGGCCGGGGGTGTCTACGATGTTGATCAGGGTTTCGCCGTAGGTAACAGCGGTATTTTTCGACAAAATTGTAATGCCCCGCTCCCGCTCCAAATCATTGGAGTCCATGACGCAATCTGGAACCTCTTCCCCCTCCCGAAAAATGCCGGACTGCCGCAGCAGGGCATCGACTAGGGTGGTTTTGCCGTGGTCAACGTGGGCGATGATGGCAACGTTGCGGATAGGAAGCGTCATATCGTTGGCGACTCTTTAAATGAAGGCTTAGTTACGGGCGGGCGTTATGTGGGGGAATAGTTTAGCCTGCCCAGATAACGGGTAGCGCCTAGGCGCAATCTTAACAATTGTAACGTACACAACCGTCTATCTGGAAAAATCTTTGAGGCATTGGACAGGGACACAGCCCGTTTACCATAGGAGAGCATTAGCCCTCCTGGCATGACGACGCAACTGAACTCGACTGCTGCTGCCTCCACCCCAGCGGTGATGGGCTGGCGAGAATGGCTGGCCTTGCCCGCCCTAGGCATTTCAGAAGTGAAGGTGAAGGTGGATACCGGGGCCAGATCCTCTGCCCTTCATGCCTTTGATATTCATCGCTTTGATCGCAGTGGCGTTGCCATGGTGCGGTTCAAGGTTCACCCCCTTCAGCGCAATACAAGCCACACGATTACAGCGGAAACGCCAGTCTTGGATGAGCGATGGGTGCGGAGTTCCAGTGGCCAATCCCAATCCCGTCCTGTAATTCAAACCTTGGTGAAGGTTGGGGAACAGAGTTGGCCCATTGAACTTACCCTAACCAATCGGGATGCGATGGGATTTCGGATGTTGCTGGGGCGAGAGGCTGTGCGCCACCGATTTCTGGTGGATCCGGGGCGATCCTATTTACTGGGTGGCGGGTGTACCCATTAGCGTATTTACCCAGTCACCAAAACTAACTCGGCCAAAAAAGATTCGGTAACGTTTCATGAAGATTATTATTCTGTCCCGCGATAGCAATTTGTATTCCACGCAGCGATTACAGCAGGCGGGAGAGGCTCGGGGCCATGAGGTGCATGTGATTGACCATATGCGCTGCTATATGGATATCACTTCCCATCGCCCGAAGGTGCTATTTCAGGGCAAGCCTCTGGAGGCGGTGGATGCAGTGATTCCCCGTATTGGTGCGTCTAATACGTTCTATGGCACGGCGGTGGTGCGTCAGTTTGAGGTGATGAATGTGTTTACGGCGAATGAGTCCCAGGCGATTTCGCGATCGCGGGATAAACTCCGCAGTCTGCAAATCTTGGCCCGTCGGGGAATTGGCCTACCCGTGACCGGATTTGCCCATTCCACTCAGGATATTGACGGCCTGATCGAACTGGTGGGAGGGGCTCCCCTAGTGATTAAGCTGCTGGAGGGCACCCAGGGTATTGGCGTAGTGCTGGCGGAAACCTATCAGGCCGCCAAGTCGGTGATCGAAGCCTTTCGGGGGCTGGATGCCAATATTCTCGTGCAGGAATATATCAAGGAGGCGGGGGGAGCAGATCTCCGCTGTTTTGTCATCGGCGAGAAGGTGATTGCCGCGATGCAACGTCAGGGGGCTCCGGGGGAGTTTCGCTCTAACCTGCATCGGGGGGGATCGGCTACAAAGGTGCGTTTGACACCGGAGGAGCGGAGTACGGCGGTGCGGGCAGCAAAGGCCATGGGGCTGCGGGTGGCGGGGGTAGATCTATTGCGATCGAACCATGGTCCGGTGGTGATGGAGGTGAATTCTTCACCGGGGCTGGAGGGGATTGAGAAGGCCACCAGTCTGGATGTGGCCGGCAAGATTATCGAGTACGTGGAGAAGAATGTGGGCACGGAGATGGGCCGCGATCGCATTAAATACTGATTTGCCAGTGATATTCCAGTTCTTTAGAAACCCAGATCCTTAACAATGTGCAATTTTTGTTGGTCAGGCAAGGTGCCTGACCGTTGACAGCCGGGACAGCTATCCCACGTTATTCCTGGTTCCCAGGCAGAACCTGGGAATCCTCACCGAAGCTCTGCCTCGTCGTTAGAAAACGGCAAGGATATTTACGCCGCCCAGTACTAGAGAGCTTCCAGATACTCCAAAAGATCGGCCATATCCTGGGGATCGGGCTGAAACTGCGGCATCGGGGGCGTTTTGCCACTGACCACCTGATTGATCAGGCCAATTTTTGAGAGGTGGCTAGACACCTGTTGCAAACTTGGCCCAACTTCGCCATCGGCGGCGATGCCGTGGCACACGGCACAGTTCATTTGAAAGATAGCTTGCCCCCGCACCTCGTCTCCCCGCAGGGTGAGCACCTGTTGAATGTAGGGATCCGCTGCTTGGGCCTGACGAAAACCAAAGATCACCATGCCCACCAGAAGCCCCATTAGCGTAATTAGAAGGACTACCCGCCAGATCAGGGCGGAAGGTTGCAGGGGCTCACTCACGGTACGTTCAGTCAAGGTAGACCGCTGGGTTACGATTTGTCATTCACATAGCTTAAAGATTCTCAGCAACTGCTGCAAGATCCTTTCACTTTAGGGCTCCCTTTTGAACTGGGGGATTTCTCTGGAGGGTGAACGCAAAGTAGAATAGGCTACATCCATACCAAGTCCAGCTCGAAATCTGGAGTTTCCCCACCGAAACTCCAATTCTGGACTTGGGCAAGGTTTAGATTAGGGAATATTCCCTACCTGTAATTAATGTAAGGAGCGATGCGGCGTGGTTGAGCCTCTTTTGAGTGGAATTGTGTTGGGTTTTATTCCGGTAACCCTGGCGGGGCTATTCGTGGCGGCTTATCTGCAATACCGTCGTGGCAACCAGTTTGACCTCTAGACCCGATGCAGGGCGTGGGGAAGACTTCTGGGCTGAGCGCAAGGGGTATTGTCGAGGGTGAATCTCACTTTTGCAGCCCCACTGGCAAAGAAGCCGCCCCGCGTCCACACCCTACATTCCCCATACTCCCAATAACCCTCTATGTTGAGCGCCGTTTGGCAGCATGTGATCCTAAATCGCTTTGCCCTGCACCAGTGGCGGCAGGTGAGCGTTATTCATCAACTGCTGGGGTTTTTGCGCCAGTGGCGACAGGGCAGTTGGCTGCTGCAATGGGCCGATGGTATTGGCCTGGTTTTAGCCGCGATTATCTTTGCCCTTGCGCCCTATGTGTCTACCACCCTGCTGGGGGTGTTGATGCTGGCCTGTGGCGGCTTTTGGGTACTGCTGACCCTGTCTGATGAGGCGGGGGAGGGGCTCACCCCTATCCATCTGGTGGTGGTGCTGTACTGGGGGGTAATAGCCTTGGCGACAGCGGTTTCCCCCGTAAAAGCAGCCGCCCTCCAGGGGTTGATCAAGCTGACCTTAAACGTGGTGCTGTTTTTGCTGATGGCGCGGGTGATGCGGCGATCTTCCCTGCGGACGGCGTTGATCGCGGTGTACCTGTTGACTTCCCTTATCGTGTCAGGGTATGGACTGCGCCAGTGGTTCTTTGGGGCGGAGGCGCTGGCCACTTGGGTAGACCCCACCTCTAACCTGGCGGGGACGACGCGGGTGTATAGCTATTTGGGCAATCCCAATTTGCTGGCGGGCTATTTGGTGCCCGCCGTCATGCTGAGCGCGGCGGCCCTGTTTGCATGGCCGAGGTGGACCCCCAAGCTACTGGCGGGGGTGGCGCTGGTGGCTAATAGTGTCTGCCTGGTGCTGACCTTTAGCCGGGGCGGTTGGCTGGCCTTTGTGGCGGGCGGCGGCGTGATGACGATGTTGCTGGTGCAGTTTTGGGCGATTCGCTTCAATGCCTTTTGGCGACGCTGGGCACTCCCAACTCTGGTGGGGGCCTCGATGGTGGTGTTGGTGATGGCGGTGATGGCGGTGGCTCCCCTGCGCGATCGCGTTATGAGCATTTTTGTCGGACGGGAAGACAGCAGCAATAACTTCCGCCTTAATGTCTGGGCGGCAGTGATGGACATGATCCGCGATCGCCCGCTGCTAGGCATCGGCCCCGGCAATGATGCCTTTAATGCCATCTATCCTTTCTATCAGCGGCCCCGTTACACTGCCCTCAGTGCCTATTCCATTTTCCTGGAAATTGCGGTAGAGGCGGGAATCCTGGGACTAGCGGCCTTCCTCTGGCTCATGACGGTCACCCTGGGTCAGGGCTGGCGAGCTTGGCTACGGCTGCGGGAAACCCAGGCCCGCGAAGCCTACTGGCTAATGGCCGCGATCGCAACCCAGGCGGGCATGTTGATTCAAGGCTTAGTAGACACGATTTGGTATCGGCCCCAGGTCAGTACCCTATGGTGGCTGATGCTGGCTATCGTCGCCAGTTATTACGTGGTCAAACCTCGCCCATTAACCTGGGAGTAACAACCTAAGAGGATTCAGGAGAAGATTCAGAGAGAATTCAGGGCAAGATGCGGTAATTCCGTAGAAACTCCGCCACTGTTTGAACCGTCTGGATAAAGGACTCGGGCAGCGGACTGGGGGTGTCATAGAACTTCGCGATCGCAAAGTGGGCATTCTAGGCAAAACCCTTGAATTGCAGAGGCTATTTACCCTAGCCTGCTCCATAATTGGCATCTGGGGAACAGCCTCCGCAATTCCCATGGCAATACCGTGGCTAGCCGATGTGCTCAGACTGCCACAAGCCCTGTTCCTGGATTCGGTGCCTACCGTTAGAGTTGAGATACGTTCGAGGTGAGGTCTAGGCCCCGGTGGGTCTTGTTCCTGTAGATAGCCTTGATGGCTCCCAAGTTCTGTGCATCACCCAAGCCCATGAAGCTCCGATTCCTGCCTGCTACAGCAACGAACCCATCCCCTGCCTGGGAGCCCACCACACCCCTATCTGCGGCCACTGGGGGGGCAGGCACCCGTGGCCCCAAGGATCCCCATTTAACCGTTGCTCCCCAGGGAGCCGAGACCAACGGAGCCACGGAGGGAGAGGTACCAGAACCACCAGAGCCCCCGGAGGCGTTAGTGAAATGGATGACAGCGGAACTGCGTGAAGGATTACCGCCGCAGGCTACTAGTGCGGAAGCAGTGGCCCTCCGCTTTGCCCGAGAGGTAGATCGCATCTGCCGCATGAGCAATCGGATCCAAGCCACAGGAGATGTGGGAAAGTGGCAACAGTCCCTGGCCCACCATCGCCTTAACAAATGCTTACACTATTTCAATTTGGGATCGCGGCGGGGTCGTGTGGACCTCCACAGCACCCTTAGTGCCATTGCCTATCGCTATATTGCTCCTCGTCAGGCCCAACTGGGTTTTGAGGGGCGGACCACGCTATTAGAGGACTTTCTCCAGGGTTTCTATATCGAAGTCCTAAAGGCATTTCGGCGAGAGAATGCAGTGCCGCCAGACTACACCCCCCGTACCCGTCTGGAACTGGCGGAGTATATGACCTTCTCGGAGCAGTACGCCAAGCGGCGGATCACGATTCCAGGAGCGGTAAACCAGCAAATAATCGTCCTACGGGCGCAGACCTTTGCCCGCCGCCAGCCCGCTGAAACCTGTGTGGATATGGACATGGCTATGGAGGCCCCGAAGGGGGACGATGGCGATGCCCATGGTCGTTCGGCGGCGCTTCAGCAGGTGCGGGAGCAAATGGTGACGGAGGCGGTGGACCCGGCGGATCAAGTGCTGCGAGATCGCGTCATTCAGGAACTAATGACCTACCTAGAGGGGCAGGAGCAGCAGGACTGTATTGACTATTTTGTACTGCGTCTTCAGGACTTACCTGCCTCGGAAATTGACGAGATTTTGGGGCTGACGGCGCGACAGCGGGACTATTTGCAGCAACGCTTTAAGTACCATGTGGAAAAGTTTGCCCAGGTTCACAACTGGGAGCTAGTACACCAGTGGTTGGGTATTGATCTGGAACGCAATCTAGGACTCTCCTCCCAGCAGTGGGAGGACTTCCTCACCACGCTGTCACCGCTTCAGCAGAATCTATTGCAACTCAAGCGCGATCGCCTGTCATCGGGAAACAGTACCCTCGACCCCGGCGACCTGTCGGAACTGCTGGGTTGTACCCCCAAGCGGGTGCAGCGCACCTGGGGCCAGATTCTCAGTCAGGCTTGGAAATATCGGAATCAACTCAACAAAACCTAGATCGCCAACCTACGGCGATGGGCGATCGCACTGGCACCGTGTTGATGGGCAACTACCCCATGCCCAGGGTCAACCGGGTAATGCCATCCCGTACGGGTCTGAGGCGAATGCGGCAGATGCCGTTGTGCCGATGGCCTAATTCTCAGAGCGGCTATTGCTGAAATAAAAACCCAGAGCTGTACCTAGGGTACTAAAACCCGCCGTTATAATTAGATTCATTAACGCCATAGAAGCTTGATCTTGTTCTTTCTTGATCTCGGCCAACTTCTCAATCTTGAGATCACCTGCTTGGCGCAGAAGGAGGTAGGTTCCCACTTGATTGGCTGCATTTAAGGTTAGCAGGAAGAATAGAATTCCACCTAATCCCGCAGCAATGCCCATGGCTAACATGGAGCGCGTATTCTCTTGACGCTCAGTGAAAGTGAGGGAATCTTTTGATTCGGATTCTTCCGCTTCAGATTTGGTTACACCCTTTTTGTCAGCTTCGCCACCTCCGCTCAGCGTCTGCCGATCTCCACTTACATTATCCGCACTTAAATTATCTACTACATCATCTAAGTCATCATTTCCACTTGCCACGCCTTGTTTATTAGGCTCTTGAGAAGGCTGCTGCTCCTCCGGATTGGGATCTTGATCCCCTGGATTGGGGGTTTGATTAGGATCTGTTGCCATTGACCTCAGGATCGAAAAGTTGGTCGGGCGAAAATTCTAGGATCTTTCAATGTGACTTGATAGCGCTTCTTTCCCTTCTCCAGCAGTACCGTTGCACCTTCATTTTTCTCGCTATAGATATCTGATGTCACAAAGACTGCGTAACGTAGGGCAGTCGTAGGCTCAACATTAAGAATTTTTGCTAGCTGCCCCAGCTTCAGCAAAATATCCTTGGGCACAGCCACGGTCATTTCTTCCTTCTGATCTACAGGCTCTTGTGAAACGGATGGAGCCGGGTCGGAAGGCTGATCGGACTGGGATGGGTTGGACATTGGGGTGACCATTGTTACAATTGCCTCTCCGTAAGCATAGGATACCCAATTGTCTGTCAAGGGTATGGGCGCTTATGCGGTGCTGTAGCAAGCTGGAAAGACTACTCTCTTTTTCTGCCCTTGGGCAATAAATTCCGTGCTTTTCCGTTTGATGTTGCACGATTCTAGCTTACTAGGAAAAGAGTAGCACCCTTGCCAGCCCTTGAGAACAGTGGGTTGTAGGGGAGGAAGGGGCAAATGTCGCGATCGCTACTATGAAGTGGAGTCGGCAATCGCGATCCTGAACCCTAGTAGCGGGTTTCCCCAGGGTTCAGGATCGCAGTCTAAAGCAGGGCTAGAGTTGCATCGCTATCGGGTGCAGTCCCATTCTCGTCAGTGGGGAGTGCGTGGAGGGCGATCGCAGACAGGGGAGGAGACGGACGATCGCGGCACGGATTAGCTTCAGCTTGAGCCATTAACCAAGCAACGACAATATCCAAGCCCTGTTCCAGTGGAACAGGGCTTGGCTGATTGTGGTGAGGCGGTGTAGGCATGATCGTGCCCTCGTAGTTGAAATATTCCGCCAACATCAAGGAGCCAAGGCAAAAGAGCCAAGACAAAAAGTTTAGATGCACCCGACGGATCAGGGCTCACAAACAAAAACGCTGCTCCCTTTGGCTACCTTCAAGCGATTACCTGATCGATCCACAACAATTACCTGTTCTCCGCTGTCAAAGACCGTTCCTGGTAATAGACTCTCGCACTTCCATAGAACGCCATCCCATTGGCTCCACCACAGGGTGTCGCTAATTGGCTCCAGGATAGTCGCATAGTCAGAAGGTTCGATTCCACGCTTTTTGGCTTTTCCTTGCCGAGCAAGTGTTCAATTGGCATCACCATCGCTCCTGTAAATCAAGAACTTAGCTTCATTCTTACACCCTGTACTACACCTCACATCACCCCCAGCATAGCGAGTGAAATCAACTGTGACCTTTGAAAACAAGCAAAGAATACTAGTTGCACATAAATTTATTATATTTCCAGATGATTCTTTTTATTTCCATTCAAAGAAGCTGTAAGATCTCATTATCAGCGGAAAAATTCTTGTGATGAGTGCTCAATGACTGACCATCTCATTCAAAATAATCACGAGTTTTTTGACATAAAAAATCACGACATCGTCCTAGAGCCATTGAAGTATGGAGCTAGTGCAAGTAACTCCACATATAAGACTTCCATTGCAGGAAAAAGTTCATTAAGTAGGCAAATGCAATTAAGGTGAGCCTTGGAATATGGCTGGGCGTTAGCGCAACTTGAGTTTTGCTCATCATCGTAGACCCTCATGGCTCAAGGCTTTGATGCGTTACGCTAGCGCTTTAGCGCAGCCATGCCGCAGGCTATACGCATCCTACAAACACTAGATCTATCCACTTGCTGGAAGCGCAAGTAGCCATTGACATCACTGAAAAGATAAAGCTAGCTTAAGGCAGCAGTCAAAAATCCAATGCATCACCAATGGACTTAAAGGGATTGGTTCAAAGGCTTTCGTAAGAAAGTGAAACAATGAGAATTTATCGGAACTTCATAGAAACATTTGGAACCCTGCACAATTAGCCCTGAGGCCAGCAAGAGCCAAAGTTATAATGGTGTAGGGCCAAAAATCGGGCGTTTTTGTGATCTGATATACAATTTTGACTTTTGTCCTAAGAGCGATTCGTAACCACTCAAAACGTGAATAGGTGAAACCATGGCCAGATCCTCTATTGAGGTAGAATTGCGAATCTATCAACAACTATGTGATGTCTACAATAGAAAATTTGGGGAATCACCCAAGAACTTGGTGCAGACATTAAATCAACGGTTTGCCGATGAGCGCAAGGCTGCTTCAGCCAAAAATCCCCACGCCAAGAAGGACCTGGTCTCGGAGCGGACGATCCAGAACTTCTTTAAGGATGCTGATGGCAGAAAGCTGAGCCTAGTGAACTTGAACTACCTCTGCCAAGTGATGCTGGGGGGAAGTTATCGCGATGTCCTAGAGGGCAACACTGAAACCCCTACCCATAAGACTGTTGCTGATGCGACTGTGCACAATGGGTACTCCTCTCAAAAGGGCTTAAGTCTTGATGCTGCTATTCAACTGCAAGAAGTCGGTGGCCAGATGGAAACCCCGCCTCTAGAAACTTGGCTGGATGCTTATCAAGAACAGGTGAGGCAGTACCATAGCTCTGTACGTATTCCTGCGATGCGTCAAGCTAGATCCCTGGAGAGTGTCTATGTGGATGCAGGCTTGTCTAAGGATCTCAAGATCCGTAAGAAAAAGGATTTTCTACAACTGTTGCAGGAGCTAGAAGGTAATAAACAAGAAGTTTCTAAAGTATTAACTGTTCCAGAAATCTTGCGAGCCCATCGACGCACGATGATCTGGGGAGCGGCTGGGGCTGGCAAAACCACCCTGCTGAAAAATATCGTTTGCCATCCCCACGTTATTGGAGAAATCATTCCCGTTTTTATTGTTCTGGCTGATTATGCCAGGGCGTTAGAGACAAATGGCCTGAGCTTAGTCGCAGCAGTTCACAAGGAATTCCGGCAAAGCTTTTCGCGAATTTCTGGTAATTGTCCTAGACTTACGGATCAAGGTATTGACACTTATCTGAAACGGGGTGATTTCTTTGTTGTGTTAGATGGATTAGATGAAGTACCAACCAAAGCTTTGTCCAAAGTACAAGATCAAGTGGCAAACCTAGTCAAGCAACATCCAGGCAATCACTATGTATTAGCTTGTCGGTTCGGTACGACGGACTATGTGCCCCAGGATTTTATTGAAGTAGAAGTGGCTCTTCCGGTCTGGCTATGGTGTTTCAAAAGGAAATACCCACGGCAACAAAGCTCTTAACTTGAAATTGTCAAAATTGCCAAAGCCATAACCTAATCTCTTGATCAACTTAAGCTTGTTATTTATTCCCTCCACAACCCCATTAGTTATTCTCAGTTCAAAGTATGATGTCACCTCATCAAACCATCGTTTAATCGTGCCACAACTCTGATTGAAAAATGTCGATGAATCCGCCATCCAGTCCAGTAACTTTAACGTCCCTTCTGCCCAATTCTCGAAGGATTCAAAGATTTCTCTGAACTCTTCTTTCAATCGATGCATCGTTGCTAATTTAGGGGATACTTCGCTCACTTCTATGAGCTTCTTCTTCTGTTTCTCATTCAAATTCCCTTCGTTCTTTAGTAACGCATACTTACTGCCATTAAGACCCTCTATGACGCGCTCCCTCTCAGCCTTTTTTGCGATCTTCTTGGCCGCTCTCTTCTCCGCTTTCCGTTCGTTATCTAACTCCTCATTGACGAGTTTGGTGACATGGAATCTATCCGCGACAATGGTCGCATTCGGCATCATCTCTTTTACCAAACTTTGGTAGGGCTTCCACAGGTCTATGCTCACCCCTTCAATCCCCTCAAGCACCTCTGGTCCCCATTGGCTAAGGACTTGGCGCAATCCCTCTTGTGTTCGTGAGGGTAGAAGGGTGATCGGCTGGTGCGTCTCTAGGTTCACTAGCACCCCATAATAGTTACCCTGACCTTTGACGACCGCTATCTCGTCTATCCCGAGATATCTAATCGGTTCTGGGCTCTCGGGTAAATACGCCTTTCCGGCATCCTTTATCATCGTCTCAATCTGCTCGTCACTCAGCCCTGTCCGAGCCGCCACACTGTGAATGCTACTCCCTAACACTTGGCCGACAATCTGCTTCGCTAGCCGCTGCGTATACAACCGCCTTTTCTTAACAAAGGCCAGTTCTTCGCTAAACACTTGTCCACATTCCTGGCACCAAAACTGGCGGCGATTGACTCGCAACACTACGGGCTGTTGATTCCACGGCAAATCCTCAATGTTATACCGATGATTCTCATGCAAATGACGACTTCGCTTCCCACACCGGGGACACTCTGCATCTCGGCGGGTGGGGCTAATTACAAAAAATAGCCCCACCCCATCTATCATTGTCATATCCTCTACTTTTGTCTCAGGAAGACCCAGTAGCTCTGTCAATTGCCTCGCGTCAGATTCTGTGATCATGGCGCTCACCCATATATGGCGACTTTCTCTCACCCTTTAATTCTAGCCAATCCCTTGTATATCAAACACTTCACGCCTTTCTAGCGTTTATTTCTCTCTCCATTTCCCCTGCTCAGTAGCCCTTTGTCCATAGCCAGACCGGAAGAGCCGTAGAAGTATCTCGTTGGACACCGCAAAGAATTGAAGAGTTTGTGCGTAAATGGTTTGAACATGCGGAAAAATCCCATAATGTCGATGACTTTCTCAAGGAAATTAAGGGCAGCTTAATTGCCTCAGATATTGTCAGGACTCCTCTGTTGTTGACCATGCTCTGTCAGTTATATGAAGATGGTTATGAGCTGCCCAGGGACGAAGTTGAACTCATGGAGGATGCCGTAGATCTCTACTTGAGAAAGTGGGACTCTTCGCGACGGATTCGACGAAACACTGAACTTGAAGATAAGTTGTCCCGTCAACGCCGCAAAGAACTGTTTGCAACCATTGCCTACATTGGTATGATGGAAGGCAAACGAGTTTGGCGCAGACAAGATCTAGAAGAATTAATCGAAGCTTCTCTAGAAAAAATTCAAGGGGTAACCCCTGAAACATTAGAGACAGATGTCTCTAATGTACTCTATCTCCTAGAAACCCACCACGGCCTTCTGGTACGGGCTTCTAAGGATACCTATGTATTTTCTCACCGTTCTTTCCAAGAGTATTTTACTGCCATGCAAGTAATGATGGATCTGGGGCATGATACCGAAGCGATCGCTGAATTCATTGAGCAGCGCTTGACTGACCGTCAATTCAGGGAAGTTTTTTACAACCTTCTGAGTCGGCAAAAAGATGCTGAGCCTTTCTTGACGACCATACGGACAAAAATGGATCAACTAATTTCAAGGCATCCGATCTTAAAACAGTGGCTAATATGGTTGGATAAAGTAACTCAAGATGCCAATGTTTCCTCCGCTGCTTGGCGTGTCAATACTGGCTGTTTCGACTTTGAAACATCCTTATACTTTAAGTCTGATCCTAAAGTAGATCTAACCGTAGCTCAAAGATTGGCTGAAAGGTTGCGAGCGTTTAACAGAAGAAATCGTCAGTATTTTAGAGAAACAACACCACGTATTCGACTTGTTTCTCGCCTTGCCGCCATCCATAACATTGCATCAGATCGGGCTCAAGGGAAAAAAGTTGAATTTGAAAAGTTGGGAGAGTTTGTTGCAGTCTACAAGGACTTACCCAACCGACTCAAGGCAGTGTTCACAGAGCTGATTCCCATGGCTCAGGAGGCAGAACTGGAACCCCTCGCTAAGCTGATGGAGGATCTGCTACAGGAGTTCCCCGAAGATAATGCGGCCACTGATGATTGGGCTAATTGGGAACAGCAGTTACAGGACGCAATGCAAGCGCATCTCCAGGTTGGCTATGACCACGCCATGAAACCAGAGGACGAACAGGCGTTGGATGACTACATCTACTTAGCTAGCCTGATTACCGATGTGGTGCTGGGGGATAGCCAATGTTCCGCCGAGTTCCGCCGGGAGATTGTGGAGAGTCTGTTCTTGCCACCGGCTCAGTAGGTTGGCCAATCGAGGCGAGGTCTTGCAGTGTGACCTTTAGGACGTTTGGTAACGTTTGAACACTTGAATTCAACCTTCAAAGACGCGGGGGATGGGGAGTATAGTTCCCATCCCCTGTTTGCGTATGATTACGAGGACGAGATGGCAGCCTTGTCGTCAGGGTATTACTAGACAAGTTGATTCAGTGGTATTACGGTTATCTTTGCTTGGATGTCGCTGTTCATAGCAACCTGCGGATCAGCTTGTTGGTGGTGGTGTTAGCACTTTTTTACTAAAGTTGACATTTTTTCTGTTTGATTCGCATAATTTCGGGGTCTTTGACTAGGATAGCCCTGTATGAACAGCTACAAGGTGGTTCCTATGGATGCAATTGCCTGGGTGGATTGGTTGGTGGCGGTGGATGAGACTGAGTGCCATCGCAAGTTAGGTCGCGAGTGGGAAGATGGTTGTTGCCAAAAGCGGCGGGGGCGGTTGGTGCGGCTGCGGCTGGCACTGTGGTTGATGTTGGCGGAGCGGGGATATGTGTGTTGGGTGGATCAGGGGGTGGCATTGGGGTGACGTGTTGGGGCGATCGCAACTCAGTATCCCCAACTTTCTTTTAACAGAATCCAGATTGGAATATTCTCAAAGTTGATTATGAAGGGGAGTAGCTTCGAGTTGCCTGCCGGTAATTCGACGTCTGGGTCAACACACTGGTGATGAACCTGGTCCAGACGGCAAGCTTTGGCTTTGCTAGGGAGACCTTCACTGAGTCCACTGCTGTCGTAGGCTGGGTAGCGAGCCCTAGAAAGACCTTGCAGGATTACTGCGCCTGTGTTCGTTCACTCCGCAGGACTGGCCTCACCTTCGGGTGGGGTAATGGGGGGGAGGGGGCCGGGGCGATCGCCCCGCTTGAGAGCAACGAAGAGATCGTAGCGGAGGCGGCGATCATCCAGGATGGTGGTGGTGACGCCTAAGCCCTCCAGAGCTTGGAGCATCCCCTGGGTTTCAGGGGGTAATGCGGGCAAAAATAGGTTGCCATCTCTCTGGGCCAGGGCCTTTAGGTTGAGGTAGAAGTGGCCATTATTGGGCTGGGGCGCTGCTGCCGTTGCCAGTTGGAATAGGGACTGGGTGTTTAGAGGTCGGGTCGGCGGGGGCGCGATCGCACTGGCAGTTCCCTCACCGATAGCCAGAAAAACTACGGTGTTATTGAGCCAGCCATGGGTGAGGGTAACGGACTGGAAGGGGGAAACCCAATCCGTCAGGGCTACATCCTCGACTTGGCGACGCTGGACCTGAAAACGGTAGCGGCTTTCCACCACCTCATTGAGCTGGGCAAAGGTTTTTTCCGCCAGGGGGCGATCGCTGACTTGGGCCAACAGGACTAAGTTGGGGTTGGGCACGGTTGCCCCCCTGGGATTGGGCGTTACCCCCGGCTCAGTTTCTGGGGCTACTTCAGGATTAGCGCCAGGATCAGCACCAGGATCGGTGCTGGCATTCGCCTCTGGCACCATAGGTGGCACCGAGGGCAGCAGGGCCAAGGCAAATTCACCCCCCATCCAGGGCAGCAAATCCTCCTCCATGGTCAGGCCCGTCCCTGCCTGGAGGGCTAGGGCCAAGGCATCGGGATTGAGAGCCGTGAGGGCTCCCCAGGTTTGGCCTTGGCTCAAATCCTGCCAGAATTGCTGGAAATTGCTGCCAGAGGCCATGAGCAATGTATCCTGGGGCAAATATTGGGCTACCTGGGCGGCAATGGGGACCTGGGTCGGATAAGTGCGATCGCTGTTGGCCGGTAGCCAACTGCTACTCTGGATCTGGAGCCCTTGTGTGGCGAGGGTGACCGTGGCTACGAGCCCCTGGCTGGACTGGAAGGTATTTAGCACCGCTGGCGAGAGGGGTGGCTGGGACGACTCGGCCAGGGATTGAATCGCAGCGGGGACATTCACATAGAGTTTGCCAAAGGGTCGCGCCTGGGCCGCCGCCTCAAAGGCCGGCCGGTAGCCCGGTAAATCCACAATGGAATCCCCCCCCCGGTAAGCATCCACGGCGGCCTCGGCGGTGGTGATCCCATCGGCAATGATGACCAACTCCGTCCCCAGCACCCCCATCCACAGGAGGGGAGCGGTGCTGTCCTCCGGGGGAGCATAGCGGTTGAGGGTGACACCCCGGTACTCCACGGTAGCCTCAGGGTCAGCGGTGAGGGGTAAGGTGGCGGCGAGATCCTGGGCTGCCTCAGCATCGGCAATGGGCAGCACCATGAGGCGAGCCTGGTCTCCAGAAAAGGGATCATCAGAAAACGGATCCCTGGGAATTGGGGCAGAATTGTTTTCCTCGGCATTCTCGTTAACCCCGGCCTCCGCTTCGGCTTCTCCCCCGGAGTTCGTCTCCCCCTCGACGGCGGGGGGCAACCAAGCCAAGGACACTTCTGAACCCACCCACGGCTGGAGGTGGGTGGCAAAGGAAAGATCATATTGATGTAACCAGCGATCGGACCAGCGGGCCAGTTGCTGATCAAAATTGGCCTGGGTCTCTGGGGTGCCAAACTCCCGCAGTCGCTGCCACTGTTCGGGATCGGTCGAGAGGCTGAGGGTGATGAGGGCGCTATCGGGGATGGCCCGCGCTCCCGCTGGCACCCCTGGCCCGCCTCCGGTGCGACGATGGACGACCCAATATGCGATCGCACCCCCCGCCATAAACAGGAGAACCGTACCCAGGGCCAGGAAAAACGGACGTTTTTTGATGCGAGTCATGGCGATAGGCCGGGAACGGGAATTGCCTTGTCACTCTAGCAAATGACGGAGATGGACGGATTTCAGCCCATTCCGTCTAAAAAGTATTGACTGGAGCATCATCCCCTGGGCTAGACAACAAGCCTTTTCGCAGTTCTTCGCTCTGAGTCATGAGCCAGCATGAGAATATTTCCTCATTTAGCCTGGATGGGGAGATAATGCCCCAATGACTCAGGTATGCAATCATCAGGTGAAAGGCATGAAGAGAACGTGGCCTTGATATTTTCCTGGTTGATGGCATAGATAGGAACTGGTGTGGGCACCCAGGCCCGTACAACCCTCTGTCTCAAGGCTGACCTACCTCCTTTCTTGACCATCTCTGATCCTCCTCCAAGCTATGACTGCTGCCAGTACCGGTATCTCCCAACAGCAAAAACAGGCAATTCGGGTTTACCGAAATTTACCCCGGCAGGCCCAAGGGGTGTTGCAGATATTGTCGGTGCTCTATGAGCCTGCCCCAGCCAAGGGATTTGTCCTCGAGTTTGTCACCAGCCCGATTCTGGATGACGATGAAGGCAACCCCATCATCTTGGCTAAACTGCGATCGCTAGTTGACCAACTCATTGGCAAAAAGCTGATCAAAAAAATTGGCAGGCACCATATTCAATGTAGTCCTTTAATCGCCGAGATCGCCACTCGTGACACGGTGCAATTAGAGATCTTTAATCATCTATTGAAGGCAACCGATCACTTCATTAATCTTCCCAAGAAGAATTTTGATCACTACTTTTTTCGCAGTCGTGATCAAGCAATGCGGATAGCCCGAATTTTTCTGTATGATAATCAAGCTCAAAATTTAAAAAATATTATTCAGGCAACCGCATCGGCTTCCTCTGGGGTCTATGGGGTCACTTTCCCCGAGCTTTGGGCTCAAGTCATTAGCAACCCCTTTGATAGCGCTTGGTTTCAAGCCCTACCAACCTCCATCATCGTTGAAAGCATTCGCTTGGTGATTCGCCTCAACCTCATGGCAATCCAGCCTATTGATGACATTATCCAAGAGGCCAATACCCTCTGGGAAAAAGACTCCCCTGTTTTTTGCAACCAGGGTGCTGGAGTGCTCTATGCTGAAGGGTTAATTTGGCAAGGAAACTGGAACAAGGCATCGCAAATACTAGCCAAAGTTGTGCCCGCTCTAAGTAAAGAGGAGTCTGCTTTTGGTCTAGCAGTTCAGGGGATGCTGGCCTTACTTCAAGGTAATCTTTCCCAAGCTTTGGAGCAGTATGCTGCTGGCTATAAAATCGCCAAAAAAACCACGGCTAGTAAGCAGGCTTGGTTATCCAGTCCTGCGGCTATTTTGTATTTGGTGGCTTTGCTGAAGGCAAACACCAGCCAGGATTTGGCTTTGGCTGCCACCTTAATGGAGACGGTCAATAAGCTCCCTTTAAATCCCTTCAGCACCAGCTATATCTACCTATCTCACATGGTGCAACGGCAGCAGGGATTAATTTCCCCCACAGCGTCCCTAGACGTAAACCCGATTTTGATTCCGAGTTCTAGGGGTGGGTCGCCCTATCTGCCCAGTATGAATCGGCTTATAGCCGGACTCTGCCAGTATTGGACCTTGCCCAAAAAGAAACGAGCGAGCCTGACTACAAAACTCCAAGAGTTGGTGGCCGAGAGTCGAGCCGCAGGACTGCACTGGATGGCTGCCGAAGCAGAGGCTCTATTGCACCGGTGTAATAGAGCCCCCCAGAACTTTGACTCCCAGGGGTGGTGGCAAGAGCATGGCGGTACCCCCTTGGTGGATGCGATCGCAGAATATGAACCCTGGGAGCTATCTCTCCAAGCCCTAGCCAATCTCAAGGACATTGCCCGCACCAACACCAGCAGCGCCATTGCCGAATATCGCCTCGTGTGGCTAGTCACCTACCGTAACTCCCAATCTTGGAGCATTGAACCCAAAGAACAGAAATTGTCGGTCAAGGGCAACTGGAGTAAAGGTCGGAGCATTGCCCTCAAGCGCCTCGCCGAGCGAGACGATTCCCTCAGCTACCTGACCCCCCAAGACCACCAAGTTTGTAGCCACATCTACAACGAGACCGAATATTCCTATGGCCGCCGGGGCTATCGCAGTTACTACTACGAACTTTCAGCCTCAGCCATCACCGCCCTTGTGGGGCACCCCCTCGTATTTTGGAATGACGACACCCTGACCCGTATTGAGATAGTCAGTGGCGAGCCAGAATTGCTGGTGCAAGAGCAACCAGGCGATCGCCTGCGTTTACAACTCTCCCCACCCCTAAGCACCGACAACGAGGTCATGGTAATCCAAGAAACCCCCACCCGCCTCAAGGTGATAGAACTCAGCGATCGCCACCACCACATTGCCAGCATCCTCGGGCCAGACAACTGCCTAGAAGTTCCCATGAATGCCAAGGAACGGGTTCTTACCGCCATCAGCGCCGTGTCTGGCATTGTCACCGTCCACTCCGACATTGGTGGTGAAGCCGCCGATGCCGAAACCGTTCCTGCCCATGCCCAAACCCACCTCCATCTGTTTCCCGCTGGCGCTGGCCTCAAGGTGGCAACCCTAGTGCGCCCCTTTGGCGACTCGGGGCCATACTACCCACCGGGCAGTGGTGGCGCAACGGTCTTAGCAGAAATCAACGGCACCCGGCAACAAACCCAGCGAGACTTGACCGCAGAAAAAGAGTACATGGCAGCAGTGGTCAATGCCCTACCCTCACTCCAGCGCTACCCTGAGAGCCATGGCGAATGGGTCATCGATGATTTAGAAGACTGCCTGGAACTGTTGGCTAGCCTGCAAGCCCTGGGAGATCAGGTGATTATTGCTTGGCCCGAAGGGGAAACCCTACGTCTACGCCACTCCGCCGACACCAAGCAGTTCAGCCTCCGCATCGAGCGGCAACGGGATTGGTTTGCCGCCAGTGGCAGCCTGCAACTGAGTGAAGACCAAATCATGGACATGCAGCAATTAATGCGGCTGCTGTCGGAAACCCCCAGTCGCTTTATTCCCCTCGGGGATGGTCAGTTCCTAGAGCTGACGGAAACCTTCCGCAAACGGCTAGATGAACTGCGGGCTTTTTCTGAACACCACGGAGATGGCGTCCGCTTCCATCCCTTGGTGGCTCCAGCCTTAGAAGATCTGATGGACGATGTGGGAGACCTCAAGGCCGACAAAGCCTGGAAAGCCCACCTGAAGCGGATGAAATCCATGGCCACCCTACAACCAGAGGTGCCCTCCACCCTGCAAGCAGAACTGCGGGATTACCAAATTGAAGGGTTCAACTGGTTAGCCCGCTTGGCCCACTGGGGGGTCGGGGCTTGCTTAGCCGACGATATGGGCCTAGGCAAAACCCTACAAGCCCTAGCCTTGATTTTGACCCGCGCCCCCCAAGGCCCCACTCTAGTGGTAGCCCCCACCTCCGTCGCCACTAACTGGCTCAGCGAAGCCACCAAGTTTGCCCCCACCCTCAACTGCCTTACCCTGGGCAGCAGCGATCGCGCCGCCCAAGTAGATCAGCTCCAGCCCTTTGACCTGTTGGTGTGTAGCTATGGCCTCCTACAACAGGAGGATGTCGCCGACCTACTGGCAGAGGTGGACTGGCAAACCATCGTTCTGGATGAAGCCCAGGCCATCAAAAACAGTGCCACCAAACGCTCCCAAGGGGCAATGAAGCTCCAGGGGGGCTTCAAATTGCTCACCACCGGCACCCCGATTGAAAATCACCTAGGGGAACTGTGGAATCTGTTTCGGTTCATCAACCCCGGCCTCCTGGGTTCCGCCGACCGCTTTAATGAGCAGTTCGCCACCCCTATCGAACGACACCAAGACAAAGTCGCCCGCCAAAAGCTGAAAAAGCTGATTCAGCCCTTTATCCTGCGGCGCAACAAGAGCCAGGTGCTGGCAGAACTACCCTCCCGCACAGAAGTGACCCTACAAGTAGAACTCAGCAGCGAAGAAAAAGCCCTCTACGAAGCCCTACGGCGGGAAGCCCTGACCAAGCTGACGGAGAGTAATCTAGAGGCTGGGGCCAAGCATCTCCAAGTGCTGGCAGAAATCATGCGCCTGCGGCGGGCTTGCTGTAATCCTCGGTTGGTCATGGCGGATGTGGCCATGCCTAGCGCCAAGCTAGAGGTGTTGGGGGAGGTTCTAACCGATCTCCTAGACAATCGCCACAAGGCGTTGATCTTTAGCCAGTTTGTGGATCACCTCAGCCTGATTCGGGAGTATTTGGATCGGCAAAATATCACCTACCAATATCTGGATGGCAGCACCCCGGTCAAACACCGGAAAGAACGGGTGGATGCGTTTCAGGCGGGGCAGGGGGATGTGTTTTTGATCAGCCTCAAGGCGGGGGGCACAGGGTTAAACCTGACGGCGGCGGATTATGTCATCCACATGGATCCCTGGTGGAACCCAGCGGTGGAAGACCAAGCCTCCGATCGCGCTCACCGCATCGGCCAGCAGCGCCCCGTCACCATCTACCGACTGGTGGCCCAGGGCACCATTGAGGAGCAAATCGTCTCTCTGCACCAACAAAAGCGCGATCTGGCCGATAGTCTCCTAGAGGGCACTGACGTAAGCGGCAAGATCTCCACCGATGACCTGATGAAGTTGATTCAAACGACCTTCTAACGGTCACTCAGAATCCCGGTTTCGTAACCATTCACACCTCCTCCTAATTTTTAAGGAGGGACCAAGGGCTGTCATTCCGAGCGCAGGGAGGGATCCTGGTCTGGCTCACGGAGATCTGAGTTCGACTTATGCTTCGCTGCCCATCCGCCAGGGAATAAATTGCCCTGGCTCATAGCAGAAGTCCGTTAAAACGGACTCGCCCCCCTATCCCCAGCCCAGCTCCCAGTCCATTTTTAATGGACTTAAGCCTGTTAGCCGGGAATTTTGAATTCCCGGCGGGGTGACAGCGCTGATACCGCATTGACGTTTTTTAGCCCCCTACTCCTTGTCGAACTCAGGGCACGGAGGGAAGTTTCTTAGAAGTCGCTTCGCGACAAGCATGACATTGGATACGTCTCAAACAGCCCCTTAGACCGCTGGAGGGAAATTCATGCTAATTCTCAGGGATATTTCAGACGATCGTGGCAGCAAGCCCCTAAATTAAGACAGTGAAAAGTTAAGGGGTAGGGGATTGTGGAAACCACCCGCTTGAATATCCACTATGGACCTAAGGCACCATGGACACTATTGATGTACTGAGACTGGTTCACCCCGCGATCGCGGTGGTGTGGGTATTTCCCTTAGTAGGCATTACCACCTACTACGCATGGCAAACGCGGCAACGACGGCTGGCAGTCGCTGCCAAGGAAAAGTCTAAAATTCCCCCTGTGGCGGGTCAAGAGCACGTCAAAATTGGCCGCTGGTTGGCCACTTCGGTAATCGGGGTAGCCCTGTTGGGGTTGGCCCATCCCATTGTCAAACACCTAGTGCGGAACGACGTTTGGGGGACGGCTCCCTTTCAGGTCGTGTTCATCGGGCTGATGTTTAGCCTCACCATTGCGGCGCTGGTGTTGCTGTATCGGGCGCGGGCACCCCATTGGCGAGCTATTTTTGCCACGCTGACCAGCATGGGGGTGATCATTCTGGGCTGTCAGGACGGCGTGTTTCGCCGGGGAAATGAGTGGTTCGTGTCCCACTACTACTATGGTGTTGTGGCGGCGCTGCTGATGGTGGTGTCGGTGGCGATTTTGCCGGAGATCTATCGATCCCTGACCTGGCGACGGATCCATATCGGGCTGAATATCCTGGCACTGTTGATCTTTGTCGGTCAGGGCATGACTGGCACGCGGGATCTTCTAGAAATTCCCCTATCTTGGCAGGAACCCTTCATCTACCAGTGTGATTTTGCCAATAAGACTTGCTAGCCGAATTGGGTCAACTAGGGCATGTGGCCAATTTACGAGGAAACCCTTGCGGGGTAGGCATGACCACGCCCGCCTTACTGAATCAAGCTAGGGGCTGTAACCGCCCCATAACAAGGAATCTGGCTTTGATTGTCAACAGCCCCTAGGGCGTGTGGACAATTAAGAGGAAACCCTTGCGGGGTAGGCATGAACACGCCCGCCCTACTGAATCAAGCTAGGGGCTGTAACCGCCCCGGAACAAGGAATCTGGCTTTGATTGTCTACAGCCCCTAGAATGCAGTCATGCTGGAGAAGCAACTGCGACATTGGGGCGGCTGGCCCTGGGTAATTGGACTGTTGGCCCTGGGCCTTGGGCTCCCGGTGGGGGCTTACTTTGGGGCGGAATGGCTCTGGTTTCTGGATGTGGGCCATTCTGATGCCTTTCGTCTCCGCATGGGCTCCCAGATCATTCTGGCCCTGCTGGGATCGGGGCTGAGTCTGGTACTGCTGGGGGGAAATCTAGCCCTGGCCTATCGTCTACCTCCGGTGATCGCGTCAGACCTGTCGGCCTCCCCATCATCGCGATCGCACTTTTCCACCCCCTCTGGCTCCGCCCCGCGTCCCTTGAAACGAGTCGGCTTGGGATTGGGATCCTTACTCGGGCTGGCCTTAACTCTGTCCCTGTTGATCAGCTTGCAACTGCTGTACCTAGGGCAGGTCTTTGTCAGCTACTGGTCTTTAACTGCCTCGGTCTACAACCCGACTCCCCCCCTGCCCCTGTGGGCCAAACCCGCCGCCATTCAAGCCCTAGCCCAGCAACTCCTGGCCCAGCCGTGGCAACTATTCGCTCTGGCTGTAGGTGCGATCGCACTATTATTGCTCCCCCGCTTCAGCCTGATCGTGGCAGCCCTCTTCACCAGTGCTGGCCTCGGGGGCATCATGGCAGAGCAATGGACCAAAGTACTGCCCGCCCTCAACCCGGTATCCTTCCAGCGACTCGATCCCCTATTTGGTCGAGACATTGGCTTCTATGTCTTCCAGCTACCCTGCCTAGAGGTACTCCAGTTTTGGGGCATTAGCCTCATCTTTTTCGCCCTGGTCAGCGTCACTCTGGTGTACTTGCTGTCCGGCAATAGCCTCAGCCAAGGCCGCTTCCTCGGATTTACCCCCACCCAACAACGCCACCTTTACGGCTTGGGCGGTCTATTACTCCTGGGCACCAGTTTTAACCATTGGCTAGGCCGTTATCAAACCCTCTATTCCCAACGCGGCGTGGTGTACGGAGCCAGCTACACCGATGTCCATGTCAGCCTGCCCGTCTATGCCCTGCTCAGTCTCATGGCACTGCTGCTAGGGCTGGGGTTGCTGTGGCGCACGTTGTTTTGGGCCGTGAACCCCCGTAGTCTGCTGGACTGGCTCCAGGCCATCGGTAGCCGCCGCTATGCACAACCGCCGCCCCTCCCCTATCGCCCCCTCTCCGCCCGCCCCCTCATCTGGGGCATTGCCCTCTATGGTCTCCTGGCCCTAGTTGGAACGCTCGTGGTGCCGCCCCTTGTCCAGGGGCTTGGGGTCCAGCCCAACGAACTCCAGCGAGAAACCCCCTACCTAGAACGGGCCATCGCCCAAACCCGAGAAGCCTTTGAACTCAACACCATTGATGTCCAACCCTTTGTTCCAGAGGGGGAATTAACGGTGGACGACTTGCAGCGCAATCGCCTCACCATCGATAACATTCGCCTATGGGACACTCGCCCTCTGTTGGAAAGTAATCGCCAACTCCAGCAAATCCGCCTCTACTACGAGTTTGCCGATGCGGATGTGGATCGCTACAGTCTGCTGGAGGAAGACGGAACGGTGACCCGGCGGCAGGTTCTCATTGCAGCGCGGGAACTGAACTATGAGCGGGTACCGGTGGAGGCCCAAACCTGGGTGAATGAGCACCTGGTCTACACCCACGGCTACGGCTTCACCATGAGCCCGGTCAATATTGCCGATGACGACGGCCTGCCGACCTATTTCATTAAAGACATTGCCCACACCCCCACCGGCCCAGAGGCTGACGCGGTGCGCCGCAGCATTCCCCTCGGTAGCCCTCGCCTCTACTTTGGAGAATTGACCAAAAATCACATCATGATCCAGACCCGAGTGCGGGAACTGGACTACCCCAGTGGCAGCGAAAACGTCTACACCACCTACACGGGGCGCAGCGGCATTGCCCTCAATACCCTCTGGCGACGGCTGCTGTTTGCATGGCATCTCCAGGACTGGCGCATGGTGGTCACCGATGACTTTACCCCCCAAACCCGGCTCTTATTTCGTCGTCCCATTATGGACCGAGTGCGCGCGATCGCACCTTTTCTCCGCTTTGACCAAAACCCCTATCTGGTGGTCACAGACATCCAGGAAGATACCGCCACCTGGAATCGAGATCGCCCCATCAACCAGGCCAATGCCGACACCGACGCCGACAGCGACCCCAACCATCTGTACTGGATGCTGGACGCCTACACCACTAGCGATCGCTATCCCTATTCCGACTCCCTAGGCAACGACTTTAACTACATTCGCAACTCCGTCAAGGTCGTCATCGACGCCTACCACGGCACAGTCCGGTTCTACATTGCTGACCCCGACGATCCGGTGATTCAAACCTGGAGCCGTCTGCTACCGGGAATGTTTTATCCCCTCAACACCATGCCCCCCGCCCTGAGGGAGCACATCCGCTATCCCCAAGATCTCTACGAGGTGCAGTCGCACCAACTCATGACCTACCACATGACCGATCCCCAAGTGTTTTACAACCGGGAAGATCAGTGGCGGGAACCCAATGAGATCTACGCCAGTGAAGCCCGCCGGGTCGAGCCCTACTACCTGATCATGAAATTGCCCGAGGAGGAAGAAGAAGAGTTCATTCTGCTACGTCCCTTCACCCCAGCCCAGCGGAATAACCTAGTGGCTTGGCTAGCCGCCCGCTCCGACGGCGATCGCTACGGCAGCATGTTGCTCTACCGCTTTCCCAAGGAAGAGTTGGTCTTTGGCCCAGAGCAAATCGAGGCCCGCATCAACCAGGATCCAGAAATTTCCCAGCGCATCTCCCTCTGGGACACCCAGGGGTCTCGCTCTATCCAAGGGAATCTGCTGGTAATCCCCATCGAGCGATCGCTACTCTATGTAGAGCCCATCTACCTAGAAGCGGAGCAAACCAGTTTGCCTAGTTTGGCCCGAGTCGTGCTGGTTTACCGCAACCGCATCGCCATGGCCCAAAATCTACAAGGAGCCTTAGACGCAATTTTCCTCCGCGATCGCCCAGTCGCTCCCCCAGTCCTGCGGGAACTCGGGGTCGGTGACCCCGAGGGACTCCCTGGCCTTTCCCCCGATATCCCTGCGGAATAATCTCCTACCATGACGCTGTCACCATGACCTTCCCCAGCCGCCGCCAACTCTTGCAGAGTCTTGGAGCCCTGTCGGCCCTAACCGCCCTCTCTCTCCCCAGCCGTGCCACCGCCGCCACCACTATCATCAAGCCACCACGGCTAAAACCGGGGGATGGGATTGGTATTTTCAGTCCAGCAGGGGCCACCTATCGGCCCGAAGATCTAGATATTGTCATGGATGCCGTGCGGGGGCTGGGTTTGATGCCCTATCCATCCCCCCATGTGTTGGAGCGCTACGGCTATCTCGCAGGGCAGGACGAAACCCGCGCCGACGATGTGAATGCTCTCTTTGCAGATGAACGCATTGCCGCCCTGTTGCCGTTGCGGGGAGACTGGGGCAGTGCTCGGATTCTGCCCTACCTGGACTACGACCTAATTCGCAATCATCCCAAAATTGTCACCGGATTCAGCGACCTCACAGCGCTGCTATTGGGCATTACAGCCCAGACGGGACTCGTCACCTTCCATGGTCCCAATGGCTTCACGGCTTGGCGGCCTAACCAGACCGATCCCTTTCGCCAGATTCTCTTTGAAGGGCAGCGATTTAGTTTTGCGAATCCCGTCGCAGCAGAGGATGCCGACCGCCTGATGCAGACCCGCTTTCGTATCAACACCATCACACCGGGACGGGCGCGGGGGCGGTTCTACGGCGGCAATCTATCAGTGATTTCAGGCATTGTGGGCTCCCCCTACCTCCCGGACCTGACGGGAGCCATTCTATTTTTGGAGGATATCGGCGAGGCGGTCTATCGGGTGGATCGCATGTTGACCCAGATGAAGTTGGCGGGGGCATTAGAGGGGCTAGCTGGATTCATCTTTGGCCAATGTGTCAACTGTGGTCCTTCTGGGGGCTACGGAGGACTCACCCTGGAGGAGGTACTGGCGGATCACATTCGCCCTCTAGGAATTCCGGCCTGGTCCAATGCCGCCCTCGGTCATTTGGAGCCCATCTTGACCCTTCCTCTGGGTACGGAGGTGGAAATCGACGCCACCACGGGGCAGATTACGGGCCTAGAGGCTGCGGTGATCTAACAAAAGGCTACTCAGATTCTCATCCGAGTAGCCTTCTGACTTTCTGCTGGGCTCAACTGGATAAAGTTGAGCTCAGGATTAATCCGCTGTCGCTAGTTCCGTACTACCGCGACGGCGACGGCTGGTCAAGCTGTTGAAGAGCATTTGCCCAATCGCCTTGATCAGGTTGCCCTCTAGCTCCTGGAACAACTTCATATTGAGGCCAAAGGCATCGTTGGCTTCAGTGACGATGGCATCAGCTTGGGCTTCATCCAGGTCAATTTCATCTAAAGACTGACGATAGGTCGCCTTGAACGCCTTTTCATCAGAGATGGTGTCAAATTCATAGAAGGCCGTACCTTCACCCTCTAGCAAGTTCATGGCTCGCTGGGCAATGCCCTTGAGGATCTGACCACCGGATAAATCTCCAAGGTAGCGGGTGTAGGAATGGCCAACGAGCAGTTCTGGCTGGGTGTTGGCAATCTCATGGATGCGATCCACGTATTGTTTTCCCGCCACCGAGGGAGTCACTTGGTCTCGCCAACCGGAACCGTAGTAGTAAGCCAAGTCCTGCTCTAGTGTGTGCTTGCGGTGAAGCTCAGGGAAGTAAACCTTCGACACCACGGGATGATCCTTGTGGCGCTCTAGCTCTTCTTCCATCGCAGAGTAAACGAAGTAGAAATTAGCTACCAGCTTCCGGTAGGAGTTTTTCTCGACAACCCCCCGCAGAAAGCACCGCACAAACCCGACGTTCTCCGCCATGGTATGGGCTTTTTTCGTCCCTTCCCGAAGTTTTGTTGCTAAATTGCTGCTCATACTAAAAAAAATCCATTTCAAAAGCTGCCGACAAGCGATTGCCAACGTTCAACTAAGGACTTGATGCCACTTTTGTCAGAGTAGACCCTTTTGATGAGGGTTTCTATTACATTTTTTTACGCGCAGAACAGCGTTATCGAGCGTTGCTCGCCTTGCCCTGTCTACGTTACAGTCCTGTGTTCCTAGTACTGCGTCTTGCTGCATTTAGATGTTGAATTTAATGGGTAGGTGGGAGCTGTCCGAGAAATGCCTTAGGTCTCCTCCTGCATTGGGCGCAAAGCCCCACGCCCCTACAAATGGTGACATCCTGCACTAGGCTCGGAAACCGCACCCCTGCGGCGGGTATCCTGCATTGGGCACGGAAACCATGCCCCTACCCCAATACCCTCACACCCCACTACCGGTCACCCGTCAACAAGGGCAACCACAAGGGATTGCTCCTACGGATCTAGATCAATATCGGTCACCCGCAAACTGGGTAGGGCGGGTTTTGAGGTTCCCATTCTGGATTTCCCAAGGATTGCCCAACGGAATTTACTTCAATCCTGGATTACCCGGCACTGGGCAGGGCGGGTTTTGAGCCTCCCATTTGGGATTTCCCAGTAGACACGAGCTAAACCCGCCCCTACGGGATTTACCCCATCACCCCAATACCCCATCACCCCATCACCCCCCCACCCCATGCCCTCCCCTAAGTCCGATCCCGAGTCCACCCTGGAAACCCTAAAGCTTGTCATTTACTTGGTGCCGATCTTCGGGTTCTTCCCGTCGCTGTGGAGCCTGTACTTTCGCCAAGGGAGCCGTCGCGAGCGGCAGGTTAGCCGTACTGCTGTGGTGTTAGCCCTGGCTTGGCTGAGTACCTATGTCTTAACGGGGGCGGGGGCGACACTGTCAGATGTGGCTGCCACCCGCCTATTGATTACGGGGCTGTTGACCACTACTGGATATTTTGTCGCCAGCCTGTGGTTGATGGTGCGGTTGCTCCAGGGAAATACGCCCCGATTGCCGGGGATCAGCCGCTTAGGGGATCGCCTCCGCTGACGTTCCGATGATTGGGGCCGTAGTGTGGAACACATCTTTTTCATGAATTCCTGATCCCCCCTTGCCAAGGGGAACCCACAGTCCCACACTGAAGATGGACAATCGAGGGAATTTACAGGCAGTTTGAGAGGTTCCTGGTGAAACGAGTTTTAGCCATTATTTTGGGGGGAGGCGCAGGCACACGTCTGTACCCGTTGACCAAGTTTCGGGCCAAGCCTGCGGTCTCCTTAGCAGGAAAGTATCGCCTCATTGATATTCCTGTTAGCAATTGCATCAACTCAGAAATTTATAAGATTTACGTTCTAACCCAATTCAATTCTGCTTCCCTTAATCGGCACATTTCCCGTGCCTACATGTTTTCCCAGTTCAGTGAAGGGTTTGCTGAAGTCTTGGCGGCCCAGCAGACTCCTGAGAGTCCTAGCTGGTTTCAGGGGACCGCCGATGCGGTGCGTAAGTATCTATGGATTTTTGAGTCATGGGATGTCGATGAGTTCCTGATCTTGTCAGGGGATCATCTCTATCGCATGGATTACAGTCTGTTTGTAGAGCGCCACCGCAGCACTAACGCCGACATTACCCTCTCGGTGGTGCCGATGGAGGAGAAAACCGCCTCTAGTTTTGGTCTGATGAAGATCGACAACGGCGGTCGGGTGGTGGACTTTTACGAAAAGCCGAAGGGGGATGCCCTGAAGCAAATGCAGGTAGATACCACCACTCTAGGATTGACCCCAGAGCAGGCGCAGGCTAAGCCCTACATTGCTTCTATGGGGATCTATGTGTTCAAAAAGCAGGTTTTGATTGACCTGCTGCGGCGACACCTAGATCAGACGGATTTTGGCAAGGAGATTATTCCGGCCTCTGCGAAGGACTACAACGTCCAAGCCTATTTATTTGATGGCTATTGGGAGGACATTGGGACGATTGAAGCGTTCTATAACGCGAATTTGGCCCTGACTCTCCAGCCCCAGCCCTCCTTCAGTTTCTACCATGAGGACGCGCCGATCTATACGAGATCGCGCTATCTGCCCCCGAGCAAGCTAATGGATTGTCACGTGACCCAGTCCATTATTGGGGAAGGGTGCATTCTCAAAAACTGTCGAGTGAGCCATTCTGTGGTGGGACTGCGACAACGCATCCATGAAGATTGTGTGATTGAGCATTCCTTGCTGATGGGAGCCGACTACTACGAGCCCCTGTCGGAAAGCAGCCGTCATCTGACCCGAGGCAAGATCCCCATTGGCATCGGGGAAGGCAGCATCGTCCGCAAGGCCATTATTGACAAGAATGCTCGCATTGGCCGCAATGTGCAGATTGTGAATAAGGAGAATGTGGAAGAGGCAGAGCGGGAGGATCTAGGTTTCTACATTCGCAGCGGCATCGTCGTGGTGCTGAAGAATGCGTTGATTCCAGATGGCATGGTGATTTAGACCGTGAACCTGCCGACTTGGGTGACTCTGTCGCGCTTGCTGGGGGTGCCCATTGTTTTGGTATTGCTGGCAATGCCGACCCCTGGCCGCTGTTGGGCGGCGGCGGGGGTGTTTTTGCTGGCCGCTGCCACGGATTGGGTGGATGGATACCTGGCTCGACGATTGGATCAGGTGACGGAGCTGGGCAAGTTTCTAGATCCGTTAGTGGATAAGTTGCTGGTGCTGGCTCCTTTGTTAGCCCTGGTGGAATTGGGTCGGGTTCCGGGCTGGGGGGTGTTTCTCCTATTGGCGCGGGAACTGACCATTGCCGGTTGGCGGGTGAATCCCACGTTTCAGGCCCAGCAGGTGCCGGGGGCTAACCTGTGGGGCAAGGCGAAAACTGTGGTCCAAATTGTGGCGGTGACGCTGTTGATTTTGCCGTTGGCGGCGGCGGGGCAGGAGATCGCGATCGCAACTTTTTGGGTCGCCGTAGCCCTGACCTGGATCTCAGGAATCCTGTACCTACAGCCTTGGCGATCATCTCCGGGAAAAACCACCATTTGAGGGAAAAACATGCGAATTTTGGTGATGGGTGGCACGCGGTTTATTGGGGTCTACCTAACTCGGTTGTTGGTAGAGCAGGGCCATGAAGTTGTTTTGCTCAACCGGGGGAACAAACCCGCCCCCGTATCTGGAGTGGCACAGATCCACTGCGATCGCAAAGACACCACCGCCCTAAAAACAGCCCTTGTCGGTCAAAACTTTGATGCCATTTTCGATAACAATGGCCGCGAACAAAGCGATACCCAACCGCTAGTGGAGCTGTTTGGCGACCAAGTTCAGCACCTTATCTACGTCAGTTCGGCAGGGGTTTACCTCAAGTCCGACCAGATGCCCCATGTAGAGGGGGATGCGGTGGACCCCAACAGCCGCCACAAGGGCAAATTCGAGACAGAAGCCTACTTGGCGGCGCAGGGCGTACCCTTTACCGCCATTCGTCCGGTGTATATCTACGGCCCCCAGAACTACAACGATCTAGAAGCCTGGTTCTTTGATCGGTTAGTGCGAGATCGCCCCATTCCCATCCCTGGTGACGGGATGGCGCTGACCCAGTTGGGGCATGTCCAGGATTTAGCCGCTGCCATGGCGGCAGTGTTGAGTAATCCTAGGGCAGTGGGGCAGACTTACAATATTTCCGGCGATCGCGCCGTTACCTTTGACGGACTGGCTCGGGCCTGTGCGATCGCAGCAGGAAAAGATCCCCAGGCTCTGGACCTAGTTCACTACGACCCTAAGCAGTTTGACTTTGGCAAACGCAAAGCCTTTCCCATGCGGGTGCAGCACTTTTTCACCGCCATCGACCGAGCTAAGGCTGACTTGGGCTGGCAGCCCCAATTTAACCTCGTCAATGGTCTCAAGGATGCCTTCGAGAAGGATTATCTCGTCTCCGGTCGCCACCAGCAAACCATAGATTTCGACCTAGATGACCAAATTCTGGCGGCTCGTTAAGGTCATTGCTCGGAAGTGCCCATCACCGTTCCTCCATTTGCCGACAACACCCCGAAATCGGTTCTGGTCTTAACTTGGAAGGTTACAAAGAACCAAGCCCGTTTTAAGACATAACTTTCCAAATTGTCGCCATGGATCACTTGAGGATCTGAGGACAGAGTTGTTTTACCTTAACCCCGGCAGCGGCTAGGGCTGGCCCAAACTGTTTCCAGTCGGAATCAACGGCGTTGAAGATGGCGGGGCGATCGGGGTGGCTGAGGGCGGTGGCGACAAATTTGTGATCGGAGAGATCGAATCCCTGTAGATCGGGGCTGGAGGGGAATTCTTTGAAGCTGCCGTTTGGGGTGGGGGTAATGCTGACTTGGTGGCAGTGGTTTGGGTTACCTCGGTGGGTCAGTATCCACTTGAGGAAGGCATCACCCACACCGGGCTGGCCACTGGGGGAGACTTTGTTTTGATATTCCTTGAGGATGTGGAAGCGATCGTCAATCACCAAGATGGCCTGGGTTTTGGTGTGTTGGAGTTGTTGGACACAGGCAAGGCGGCAGGCGGGGTGACCTGGGGGCAGTCGCGGCCATTGGCGGCAATCAGGACGTTGGTGTCGATGACGACGGGGGGTGCATCTCGGGTCATGGGGCTTATTCGTTGGCCATCTGTCGCTGCATGGCAGCTTCGGTCATGGCGACGAGATCGCCCATTTCATCCCCGAAAAAGTCGGTGGGCCAGTTGTTGATGTTGCCGAATTCGTCTAGGACAAGGGGAAGCAGGTGGGAGCACCCGGTATCATCCATGTCGCAGAAGTAGAGAGCGGTTTGATCGTGGGAAATCTGGGCTTCGGCAATGCGGCGCTGGAGCCGACGCAGCAGGTGCTCGCTGTGGCTTTCGATAATGATTTGTAGATTTCTCTCGCGGGCTACTGTAACGAAGAGGTCAGCTAGTCCCGCTTGGACAAATGGATGGAGGTGAATTTCGGGTTGTTCCAGAATCACGGTGGAGCCTTCGGGGGCATAGTAGCAAAGCACCAGTACGGGCAAGATTTGGGACACGCCAAACCCAACGTCTGTAATTAGCACCGCCTTGGCGGAGTTAGGCCGACTACAAAGGCGGACCTCATAATCGCGACGGGGAGGGGCAATGGGCAGCACTTTGAAATCGTCTACCAGTCCAAGTCTTTTGAGCCAGTTTGCGACTTTGACTTCGACTTCAGGGTCTTGTTTCTTGGCGGCTAGGAGAGCGGCAACGGCTAATTCACCGCGCCTTCCTACATCTTGGGGTTTTTCGCCCGACCAGGTATAGCTGCGTTTGGGGAAGTCACGCAGGGGGCCAAGGTAATAGATTTTTCCGAAGACCTGCTCTAAAGCTAGAGATAGGGTTTGCAGAAACTCTCCAGATTTAAATTGCAGTCTAGCTTCGCCAGGGAAGCCATAAAACTTGGTCGGGCTGGCCAATCTCAACTCGTGTGGATGAATGGCAATTTGAGTGGGAACCCCCGAATGGAGGAGACGATAGGGGTTGACCGGAGTGTCTGGCATAAATGACATGCCGACTTGGTTCCAATGCTCCATCGCTTGGTAGTGGTAGGAGAACTGCCGAGACTTGATTTCGTCGGCTTCAAAGGCGATCTCCGCTTCAAATCTGAAGCCCGTAATCGGGTCGCCCATCATCGGCATAGGGTACGAGTGTTCAAATGAAGCAGAAACAGGAATTATCTTGACTCTGCCATCAGGCCCCATAAGGACAGCACGAGTCGGCAGCGTTGGATTTGGATCAGTCTTGGACAGGTGCCAACCGATCTCGAACTCAAGAGTTGTGGGCTGATAGGTAATCTGCTGGTGCAGGATGTCGTAGGAGGTGCCTAGGTCAACGTAGGTCCGATCGCTGCCCAAATTCAAAACTTGTTGCTGATCGTTTGACTCCACCGTTTGCTTCAGCATCAGCAAAAATTGCAGGATGCTGCTTTTGCCAGAGCTATTGGTGCCAAAGAAGCCGGTGATGGGGGCCAGACGAATTTCACCAGTGTCGCGCCAGGATTTGAAATTTTGGAAGCGTAGGGTGTCTAGCATGGGTGGCAATGCTTAGGCAGCAAAGGGACACAGGGCTTGATAGTCACTGATAGTCACTATGTTAGAGAGCATTACAGTAAGCTTCCCTGCACTTCGGAGGGGCTGTATTCGCTGGCGAGGCGGGTGATTTCGGGCCAAGCGATCACGAGGCTGTTATGGACAAGGGCTTCGTTGAATATCATGACTTGTCCTCGGCTTAGGGTACTGAGTACAGTGCCCTAAGCCAGGGCAGTTCGTTCGTCAGTCCTCCAGAGTCAAGCGCTTGGTCAAGATCCGCAGAATTTGATTCTCGTGAGGGGTGGGCAGGGGTGGCGACCAAGCCAAGATTTCGGCGTAGCCCAGCACCGCTTGAGTGGCAATAAAGTTGGACACCGCCTGGGGTGTGCCCACCACCAGCACACGAATGCTCTCAGGGTTGGGAGCAGCAGGGACAAGATAGCGGGGTTGATCGGATGAAGTCATGGAAAAAGCCAGGGTAAAAGGTCAAAGAGATAGGTGTGATCGCTTTGACATTATGCACGCTGGACGGACAGAGTGTCAACCCCCTTGTTTGTCCTGTGCTTCCTCTCGGGTGCCATCAAGGGCATCAGCAGATTCCGTGGATTCCGCTGATGCCTTGTCCTCAGGGGGCACAATAGTTCGGGCAATAAGCTGAAGATGCTTGATCGTAGAGCGTTCAGGGGTATAGACCCCATTTTCCCATTCGCTCACAGTTTGGCGACGGACACCGAGGGTATCCGCAAATTCCGCCTGGGTCAGGTGCAGATGTTGGCGCAGGGACCGAATTGTGACCTCATTCCAGACAGTCTCCTGATCAAAGCGATCGACTTGATAGGAGGTGACATAGGGTAAGAACGTGATTTCGCCCGTTTCGAGATTGACATTACGGGTGTGGTAGCCCGCCTGGAGCCAAGCAGCGGCCTGGAGGGCTCCACTACTGCGGTTACTCCACCACGCTTTTTGTCGTCGCGCTGATGGGGGTAGAGGACTCTGGAGCAGCGCTTCAATCTCCTCTAAGGTCAGTCGCACCTCACCGCGATCGCGATCCTTAAAATACTGATATAGAGGGTAGTATTTACTGCCCACCTTCATCCCTGACACCTCAACGGATAACACGTTGACGGACAACACTTCGATAAACGGATCTTATCCGTCAAAAGTGACGGATAACACCCCCAGATTTTCAGCTTAACCTTCAAAAAAGAATCTGCGCCTTTCGCCACGCCCTAGAAATCTAGCCCTACGCCACCATCAACCAACGCTTGATTTGGGAATCCACCACCAAGCTGGGTTGAGGAGACAGCTTCTATGGCACCCTGATAGTGACGTGTTTAGCGGATTCACTCCCCCCCCAGGGCCATGCCAACCCTTACTCCCCCCTCCATGCCCACTGCCCCCGCAGCGGCCTTTGACACCACCATTCGTCGTCGCCAAACCCGCCCGGTCCCCGTCGGGAACATCACCATTGGCGGCGGAAACCCCGTGGTGGTGCAGTCCATGATCAACGAAGATACTCTCGATATTGCAGGCTCCGTTGCCGCCATTCAGCGACTACACGAATTAGGTTGCGAGATCGTGCGGGTAACAGTGCCCAGTATGGCCCATGCCAAGGCCCTGGCCACAATTCGCCAGACCCTAGAGGCCACCTACCGCCCAGTCCCCCTAGTAGCCGATGTCCACCACAACGGCATGAAAATCGCCCTAGAAGTCGCCAAGCATGTCGATAAGGTCCGCATCAACCCCGGTCTCTACGTCTTTGAAAAACCCCAGGCAGGCCGCACAGAATACACCCCCACAGAATTTGATGAAATCGGCCAAAAAATCCGCGATACCCTCGAACCCCTAGTGGTATCCCTGCGAGATCAGGGCAAATCCATGCGCATCGGCGTCAACCACGGTTCCCTCGCCGAACGCATGCTCTTTACCTATGGCGACACCCCCGAGGGCATGGTGGAGTCGGCCCTAGAGTTCATTCGCATTTGTGAGTCCCTCGACTTTCGTAACTTGGTCATTTCCCTCAAAGCATCCCGAGTGCCGGTCATGGTCGCAGCCTACCGCCTGATGGTGCGTCGCATGGATGAATTGGGTATGGACTATCCCCTGCATCTCGGGGTTACCGAGGCCGGAGATGGGGAATATGGGCGCATTAAGTCCACTGCGGGCATTGCCACACTATTAGCGGACGGCATCGGTGACACGATCCGGGTTTCCCTAACGGAAGCGCCGGAGAAGGAAATTCCGGTCTGTTACAGCATTCTTCAAGCCCTCGGGCTGCGTAAAACCATGGTGGAGTACGTAGCCTGCCCCTCCTGTGGCCGCACCCTATTCAATTTGGAGGATGTGCTCCATGAGGTTCGGGAAGCCACCAAGCATCTGACAGGACTAGACATTGCGGTGATGGGTTGCATCGTTAATGGTCCCGGAGAAATGGCAGATGCCGATTATGGCTATGTGGGCAAAACCCCAGGCTATATTTCTCTGTACCGAGGTCGAGAGGAGATCAAAAAAGTGCCAGAGGATCAGGGCGTGGCGGAATTAATAAATCTGATCCAAGCGGATGGGCGCTGGGTCGATCCCGAGTAATCTGCCCTGAGTAATCTCCGACGTAAATTTGGCAGCTTTGCTGAAGGGGCTAGCACTAAGCAGCGTAAATACTCTAACCGTTCTATCGCGGCACACCTCGGTCCCTCTCCCTAGCCCTCTCCCAGGGGGAGAGGGGACCGGAAAATGTTGGGCTGGTGCGGCAGAATAGTACACCTATTTCAGCCTAGGTGTACTAATACCGCAAGGCAAAAGGATGAGGGCAGAAGGATGAAAGGGGATTCGAGGACACACAGGGTATCAACTCAAAGCGGGACAAATCTCCTGGGGAGGAGTCAGGCTTCAGACGTTGAGAATCCAGGAGACTCCTGACTCCTAGCTCCTGACTCCTAGCTCCTGACTCCTGAATTCCTCGGAGCCCATATTGTCTCGGCTTACGTTGATGCCCCTGCGGGGCACCCGTCCTATGGGGTACCGGAATTACGAGGTAAGGGCGGGAAACTGGGAAGTTCCACCGCTGAGAGGGAGGTGCGCTTCTTTTTGGCGGGGCGCAGGGGATGGACTAGGGGTGAGGGAGCGCCGCCTTGGGCGTGGGTCTGACCCATGAGGGGCAGTTCCCCCGGACTGAAATGTAGTCGCGCTTGAACGTCAATGGCATCGGTCTGGGGGGCAGGATTGGCAGGTCGGGGGCTGGGCATCTCCATAGCCTGCCAGGGGGGGGCGACGGCGTTGGGGGCAACCTCAAAGGCAGTTTCTGCATCCTCTACACTGTCGAGGTCAGCGTTCCATGTGGGGGTGGGACGGGGTTGGGGCGGTCCCCAGGGGGAGGGCTCGGTAAAGGTGGCCTGCTCGGGAGCAGCCTGCTCGGGAACCGATGGGGGGGGGGCTGGGGTCGGGGCGGTCCTGGGGGAGACAGAATGATCAATCACTCGCTCTAGATCCTGCCAAAGGCGGGTGTCTGCTTCGCCTGTGGTAGCTGCTGGAGCAGGGGCAGGAGCGGGCCGTACAGGAGCCTGAGCCTCTGAGAAATGGGAGGCAGGTTGCCGCAGGAGCGCCATCAATTGAGGGTCGAGGGCTGGCCCTGTGCTATCCCCTTCCTGAGAGGACCAGGGCTGAATGCGATCGGCGCGGGGCATGGAGATGGGGTTACTGCCTGCCCCTTCTAGATTGCTGTAGGGAATATCCATGACCGCATTGGTGGGTATTGCCAATGGGGTCTGGGCATTCATATCCAGACACTTTTCGAGAGCGGCTTTGAACTGGAGGGTGTAGCGTTGCTGGCGCTGAAGTCGCGATCGCAGATCACGACAGAGATCCTCTGATTTTTCCAGGGCTTGCAGACGCTCTGTCTGCCGCTGTTGCAACAAGGTGCATTCTCGCTCGAGCTGGGTGACCCGATCCTGGCTGGTATCGAGTTGGGCTTGGAGGGTCTCGGTCAAAATTCGCTGGCGCTTGAGGCCATCACTGGCGGTTTCCAGTTCACTCAGTAACTGGGCGGTGGAGCGCTGCTGCGCCGCCGCCACCTTCTCCTCAGGACGATTGGCGAGATGGTGCGATCGTTCTACCTCCGCCTGGAGAGACTGTTGAGAGGTTTCTAAGGCTTCCTCTAGCTGATTGACGCGGGCCATGAGGGCCTCATTACAGCGGTTGAGGTCACGGATCAGGTACAGCAGTTCTGCCTCACGGGGCACAGGGGCGGGAGAAGGTGGTGAATCCGGGAAGGCATCGGCATCGGGTCCGGCGGTTCCCGCTAGGGGCGCAGGGGGCCAGATATGCTCAGGTGAGCCAACTACCTTGGGAAACTCAGCCGGGGATTGAGGGCGGCGGGGCTCGAAGGCTGGTCCCGAAGGGCGATTATCGGGGGACTCATGGCGGGGAGGCACGTTCGCTTCACTCATGGCTATAGAAAAGTTGTTCCGCTGCTGGAGCCGACGCAAGCTACCCAGAGATTAGGACGGATCCAAAGCCACCCTAGGCATTCAATCCCTATGGTTTAGCATAGAATCCAGTATCCTACACCGTCATCATCAGAAATATTCAGCACTTTCAACTCCGAATTCTGTACTCTCTGCCTATCTGAGGGGCATCAACCCCCTCCCGCAGACATCCACATCTAGGCTAGTTTAAGGGCAAGTGAAGAGACTGGTTTCAGTGCTTAGAGTTTTCCAGCTAAATATTCCAGCTGAATACTTGTCCAGATACTTGCCCAACATGGGCTTCAAAGTTTCAAGGGATGCCGTCCCTAGGGCCGTAGGCTGAATTGAGACAGAGGATGATTATTTAGTTTAGATGGAACACTCTTAATAGAGTCCAGTAGCTTTCCTTACCATCGGGCGCATTTATATTGTTTGTTGAGGGGACGGCGGTTTTCAACCGCCGTCCCCTCAGTCTCAACTCGCTAAACCTGTCAGTTCTACGGAAGAATTAGGTTTTGAGGGCAAAGGGGGCTTGACGATTTTGAGCCAGAAATATTTGAAATGCCTTGATGGGCATAGGATGGGCCAAGAGATATCCCTGGGCATAGCGCACCCCCCGTCGTTTCAGAAACTGGAGCTGTTCCTGGGTTTCTACTCCCTCTGCAATCAGTTCAACCCCTAGATTGCGGCCCAGATCAATAACGGCATCCACCACCGCACTAATGCGAGAAGATTGCTTAATGGCGGTCACAAAAATCCGGTCAATCTTGAGGTAATCGAGATGGAACTTGTGCAGGTAACCCAAGTTGGAATAGCCGGTGCCAAAGTCATCTAGGGCAATGGCAATGCCCAGGCTGTGGAGCCGTGCGATCGCGCTTAGGGCATTGGTTTTCGTATCTTCCACGAGGGCGGCTTCGGTGACCTCAACCACAATACGTCCCGGATAGGACTGGGGGCGGGTCATGAGGGTCAAAATCACCTCTTCAATGTCCCCGCTATTAAGCTGCACAGGGGAAATATTGATGGAGATGTATACATCAGGATATTGGGCCTCCAAAAGGGCCTGATCCTGCATCACCTGTTGACATACCCAGGTGCTCATGGCGTTAATTAATCCCGTGGCCTCGGCGATGCCAATAAATGTTGAGGGCAAGAGCAGACCCTCCTGAGGATGGCACCAACGAATTAGGGCTTCGGCCCCCACACAATAGCCAGTTTGAATATCCAGAATGGGCTGGTAATGGATTTGGAATTCTCCCCATTTCAGTGCGTTTTCAATCTCATGCTTTAAAGTGCGGGAAGAATAGATCAAAGGTAGACAGGCCAGCATCATTAGAGCACTCCCTAACCCCGTCAGGGGAGCCCCAATCCACAGTGATCCTCTCCAGTTCCGTAGAGCCCAGCCTTTGGAAACCTGCCCCACCACCACCACATCCCCGGTGTAAGACGCTTTTTGGACATGGAGATAGCCCGGTGGCGGGTGCTGGGATTGAAAGTCTACTTTGGGGGGAATGATGCCATCCCCGGCTAGCACTTGGCCGTCGCGGGTATTCACATAGGCTAAAAAGCCATCTTGACCAAGGTCGAGCTGATCCACTTGGCCCCAGTAGGCGGTCAAAATAATCGGGTCCACCAGGATATTCACCTCTCCCTGGCCTTCGGTGGGCAAGACTAGGACGATGGAGCGTTCCTGCATGACTCGGGTACTCACTGGCCCCACAATTTGCAACACCTTACGGTCCAGATCTGCGCGGGTTTCAGGGGCGAAGGAAATTGGCGGCTCCACGATGCCTAAACTGGTCAGCACCAAGGAGCCTTGGGCGTCAATAATTCCCACTTCCCGAAATCGGGGTTCTTTGTAGGCAACCCGCTGCACTAACCGCAGCGCTTTCTCATCGTTGAGTTGCTCTAGGTGCTGGATGTCAGCGGCAAGATTGGTCAGGGTGAGGTCGGCGGTTTTGAGGAGGCTGTCTACCCGCCGCACTCCTTGGGTCACCGCATCATTTAAATCGGCTTCGGCCTGACGCAGGGTTTGGTAATAGGACAGGGTCAGGAGTAGGGCTGGTGGCACTACACTGGCCAGCACTATCCACAGCAGAATTTTGGCATAAACCCTGAACCATCGGGCTAGATGCGGGGATGGCATGGCGGTGACCAGTGGGGTACCGCGACAGTCATCTGCGCGGGCGCTAAAGATTATGATAAATCCACGATAGGCCAGGAGTCAGGGAAGTTAGCCTGAGATCGCGATTCTGTCGTGTCCTATGGTAAATCCTTTCAAATCCTTCCGTGTCAGGCATTCCAGCATTTTCCCCGAACTCTGGAAACCCTATGGTATGATCAAAGACCTGTCTGAAATTACCCCCACGCTCAACACTATGGCTTTGCTGCAAAAACGCAAACAGGAACTGATCTCGGAATACCAAGTCCACGAGACAGATACGGGATCCGCTGACCTACAGGTGGCGATGCTGACGGACCGCATCACCCAACTCAGCACCCACCTCCAAACTAATAAAAAAGATTATTCTTCCCGCCGGGGTTTGCTCAGAATGATTGGTCGCCGCAAGCGTCTTTTGTCCTATATCCAAAAGCAGGATGCTGGCCGCTATCGGGCACTCATTACCCGCCTCGGCATTCGGGGTTAGAACCCGCCCACTGTCATCACTAGAGCGATCACCATGGCTGCCGAGTCCGAGCGAGATCCGCTACCCTTTGAGCCCAGCCGCAAGCGCAAAAAAACTGAGAACAAAGCCCCTTTAGCCTCGACTAAGGCAAGCCCTAAAGCTGACAAATCACAGCCGCACGATCACAAATCTAACCGCGATCGCGCCGACGCTGGAATTCCCGAAGTGGTCAGCCAGCGGATGCTGCGTCGAATGCTGGCCTTCTCCGGCATTCCCACAGGGTTAGGGATAGCCACATTCTTTATCAGTTATGTCCTGGTGGTGCGCCATATCGTCGATTTGCCCAATGTTGCCGTTTTGCTGGTGACCTTGGGTTGTTTTGGCTTGGGAGTTATAGGGCTCAGCTATGGAGCCCTGTCGGCATCCTGGGAGGAAACACGCCCTGGTAATCTTTTGGGCCTAGGAGAGTTTCGAGCTAACTTTGGTCGCTTAACCGGGTCTTGGCGAGAGGCCAGAGAAGCCCGCCGGACGGGCTCCGATTCCTAGGGATAGCCCCTTTCTACCTGGAGCCGCGCACCACCACACCTGGGATAGTCTGAAATCGCGATCGCGGCCTAGAAGGTATTTTTGGGGAGCCTTTATACTCTTGTAGCCCCAGATCATCGATAGGCCCAACTGAGGCAGTTAATCGATCTGGCGTTCAGTTCAAGCACTATCTCGTCGAAAAAAGCTGCTGTGCTTGACTCTTAATCATCCTTGCTTAGGATCACCTACAGCAAGCCCATTTGATTTCTAAAGGTAGTCGTAGCGTGAGATAGGAGAATCTGATCCGGGGTGACGTTCGACATAGACAGCGATCGCCAACGAACTAATTTCTTGGAAAAGCCGATGAGGGGATTTGAACCCCTGACCGCTCGATTACGAATCGAGTGCTCTACCACTGAGCTACATCGGCAAATTGCATCCATCATCTTATCAGGGTATTTCGCCCCTGACGCCCCAGAAGAAGCGAAACCGAAAGAACCGCTATTTGAGACTGCGCCCAAAGGGCATGATCGCCAGCAGCATCAGCTTGAAATGCTGCTTGGCAAAGGGGAGGCCAATAATCGTAACCGCCAGCAAGATCCCCCAAAGCAGATTATTAAGCGCGATCGCCCAGCCAAACACAAAGAACCACACCACATTCAAAATAGTGATCAGCGGCGTTCCCACCTCCGGCCCCTCTACGATCTCCTTACCAAAAGGTGTCAGCGTGGCAATGCCCATATTGATCGTGGCAATGCCAAAGGGAATGCCAATAATGGTCAAGCAAGTGCTAATGCCCCCGGCTATGTAGCCGATAGCCCCCAGCAGGCCACCAAAGACTAGCCAGATAATATTGCCGAGTAAACTCATTTTGCTTTGCCTTGACCGCCCGTCCTTCAAATCCTAGCCTACAAAAAACGATTTTCTCCCCCATGACCGACCCCTCCTCGCCCAAGTCTCGCCGCACCGCAGCAGCAGGCACCCCGCCCCCCGGCATGAGTCCCGAACGCTACGCCCGCCTCGTTGCCGAGGCCAAAGCCCCCTATAGGGGGTTCCGCAAGTTCATCTACGGAGCCTTTGGCATTTCCGGGGCAATAGGGGCATTTGTATTCCTCAGCCAGATGGCCGCAGGACGCGATGTCGCTAATGCCTTACCCAACCTGCTGCTCCAGGTGGGTCTTGTCGCCCTGATGGTGTTTCTCTTTCGCCTAGAGAGCCGCTTCCCTTAACCTGTAGCTGCAAGACTGCTCTACAGCACTTGTACCCCCAGCAAACACAGTTAGGAGAATCACCATGGATATTGCCCCGTTAAACGCTGAATACGGCATAACCGGACAGGTGGAATTTGTTGCCGGGAAAGGAGACTTTCCCTACATTCAAGTGACCAACAGGCATGGCACAGCGGGAATCTCCGTCTATGGGGGGCAAGTGCTGTCTTTTAAGCCGATGGGGGCTGGCCAAGATCTATTGTTTTTGAGCGAGAACGCCTACTACAAGCCCGGAAAAGCCATTAAGGGCGGGGTTCCATTGTGCTGGCCCTGGTTTGGTCCCGATCCAGAGGGGCAGGGTCGTCCTAGCCATGGTTTTGCCCGCAATCGCCTGTGGCAGGTCAAGGCGACGGCAGCGCTTTCTGGCGGAGAAACCCAGGTGATCCTAGGCTTTGGCGATACGGAAGACACCCGCGCCCTGTGGCCTCATGCCTTTGAACTAGTCCTGGAAATTACGGTGGGGGCGGTGCTCAAACTGGCCCTAGTGAGCCGCAATACGGGCGATCGCCCCTTTGACATTACCCAGGCACTCCATACCTACTTCAGCATTGGCGACATTACCCAGACGACGGTATTGGGGCTAGAGGGCACGTCCTATATCGACAAGGTGGATGGCGGTCAGGTCAAGTCCCAGAGTGGGGCAGTGGCGATCACCTCAGAGGTGGATCGCATCTATCAGGGGGTGCCCCAGGAATTGGTGATCGATGATGGGGGGCTCAACCGCCGCATTCACATCACCGCCTCTGGCAGTAAGTCCGCCGTGGTGTGGAATCCCTGGTCAGAGATTTCCGCCACCATGGCTGATCTGGAAGACCACGACTACACTCGGATGATCTGTGTGGAAACGACGAATGCCGCCGATGATGTCGTCACTGTTCCCCCTCAGGGGGCCTATCGCTTAGAGGCGACTTACGGGGTGGGGGAAGAGTGATGGGGTGTATAGCCTAAAGGCATTCAAGAAAGGCGTTGGCGAAGCCACTCTCAGGGAGTTAGCCTGCCCGGAGGGCTTTGGAGTAGGGGCGCGGTTTCCGCGCCCAATGTAGCGGGTGACAGAAAGTTTTGAATTTTGAGTTTGAATTGAATTTCCCGTAGGGGCGGGTTTAGCTCATGTTGGGCGGGAAATCCAGGATGGGAACCTCAAAACCCGCCCTACCCAGCGTCGGGAAATCCAAGATTGAGGTTAATTCCGGTGGCCAAGACCGAGATTCCTCCCCTCGCTCGGAATACACTCACACTCTGTTATCGTTTCTAAAATCTGCGTTGTACTCTGCTCCATAATGCCTAGCGGAGCTAACAGATTCTCTCTGCCATGTCTACGTTCACAGAGACAGGATTTAATGGTTGCTGCCACCTTTGACCCCGAGAATCCCACGTTAGCGGCAGAGCAGTGCCGGGATGTGCTCGCCGCTGTTATCGAGACCCTGGCTAGCTATGTGTTTCCAGAGGTGGCAACCCGTTTGCAGCAGGAACTGCGCGATCGCATTCAGTCCCAGGGCTATGACGATGTCACCCACAGTGAACAACTAGCGGAGCGCCTCACCCTAGAGCTACAGAAATCCAGCGGCGATCGTCAGCTTCGGGTCCACTTCAGCCCCCAACCGCTGCCGGACCTGGCTCCAGATCGGATTCCCAGCCCAGCGGAACTGGCGGCGGAACGAGATCGCAGTTCGCAACGCAACTTTGATGTCAACCGGGTAGAACGGCTCCAGGGCAATGTGGGTTACCTGGAACTCTATGGCTTTGAGCCCCCGGAATTTGTGGGGGATGTGTTGGCAGCGGCCTTCACCTTTCTGGCCCATACCCAAGCCCTGATCATCGACCTGCGCCACAACCGGGGCGGCTCCCCCGGCACCGTTGCCCTACTGTGCAGCTACCTGCTGCCCCCCTACCCCGCCACCCACCTGAATGACCTCTACTGGCGACCCAACGACTCCACCCACCAGTGGTGGACTGTGCCCCACCTCAGCGCTCCCCGCTATCTGGATCGCCCGGTGTACTTACTGACCAGTGGTGAGACCTTTTCGGCGGCTGAGGAGTTTGCCTACAATCTGCAAGTGCTCAAGCGGGTGACCCTAGTGGGGGAACATACCGCTGGGGGAGCCCACCCCGGCCAGGGTTATCGCCTCAGCGATCATTTTTGGATGTTTGTCCCGGTCGGTCGATCCATCAATCCCATCACCGGCACCCACTGGGGCGAAACGGGGCTGGTCCCGGAGGTGAAGGTACCGAAGGAAATAGCGCTCCTCAGTGCCCACCGAATCGCGCTTCAGGGCATTTTGGATACACAGCCAGACGGGGCACGGTTTCGAGAACTTCAGCGATCGCTGCTCTTGGTGGAGCGAGACCTCAATACCCGCCGTGCTGAGTTAATCAGCCAGATCAAGCGCCCCGGTTCCCAATCCCTGATCACAGAGGATTAGGATCACAGAGGACTAGAGAGCGGGACTAGTGCTCTGTCAGCCCTGATTTTGTGGGTATGACTGTTCTTGGCCTTACAGGGTGACAACCCCCCTAGAGAGCTTGCTGGATAAGGGATAGAGCGTGAAAACCTCGCTGAAAATAGCGGTGTTTATGGGGTTTGAGGGCCACCAGCTTGAGCGCCCAATCGGCCCATAAGTCCATGGCATAGAGCCATCGTTGACCATAGAGACTGAAGCTAAAGTCACTGTGCCGTGGAGCCTTATCTTGGTGCTCTTGGAGACGTCCGGCATACTGAGCTAGCTTGGCCTCCTGCATCCACTGGCCGTGGAGAGTAGCCAAACTGTAAGCCAGAGCGATCAGTAAAACTAAGGCTAAGAATCGGGTGTCATTGACCTTGGTGTCCTCCAAGTTATAGCCCCCAGTCTTAAAATCTTTGAAGAGCTGTTCAATGCCCCAGCGACATCGATAGACCGCTAACGCTTGCTTCAAGGTGGGCAAATTAGTCAGGATATACCACGGCTCCTTCGGCCCCTTCTGGCGATAGGAGCGCTTCCAATACACCGCTAAATTAAACGGGCCCATACCATCGCCCT
>NZ_KI913949.1:4239047-4441792 GCF_000332095.2 Leptolyngbya sp. PCC 6406
ATAACAACAGTAACTGGAAGGTCAAGTACTGCTTTTCACTGAGATGGGTGAGAAGGGTAGTTTGGTAGAATGTAGGGAACATATTTGGTTGGGGGAGCTGTACTGAGGCTCCCTTTTTTTTGTCCCCTCCATTATCTCAAAACCCTGTACCGTATGACGTTGAGTGCCCTTGTCACCCGTTAAGGTTCTTGGCATGACATCCTTACGGTGCATTGCTTCGCCCACGCGAAGCAATGCACCGTAAGGCACTCACAAAGGCGGAGTTGACAGACCACTAGTCTCGCAGGGCGTAAATCAGCCCACTATTGTCGCACCAGCCCAACATTTTCCGGTCCCCTCTCCCCGTGGGAGAGGGCTAGGGTGAGGGGCCGAGTGGGCCACGATAGAACGGTCAGGGTATTTCCGCCGTCCAGTACTAGAGAGAAACGTCATTTTCCCCGGCCTGAGCCAAAATCGTGCGATGGCGAGGACTATTGCGGATCACCTGGGGTGTCGAGAAGCCCGCCGCCACCAGAGCGGCAGCAAAGTCCACCGAAAAATACTCATCTAAATAGGGCTCAGTACTTTTCAGCAGCGTCAGGACAAAGGGGGGCATCTTGGCGAAGGTGTCGGACTGGGGATCCATGTCCATGATGGCGAAGTGGCCACCAGGGCGCAGCAGGCGACGGGCTTCGCGAATGATTGAGATCGCGGCAGTCTTGGGCAATTCGTGGAACATCAGGCAGGCGGAGACTAGGTCAAAACTGCCCGCTGGCAATCCTGTGGCTTCGGCAGCGGCATGGTGCCAGGTGATGGGGGAGGAGTCAAGGGGGGCAAGTTTTGCGGTTGGGGGGTTGAATTCAAGGGGGTTTGAGACGTGGTTTTGAGCGTGGTTTTGGGCCTGCTCTTGGGCGCGGTATTGGGCCACGGCCAGGAAATAGGGGGACAGATCAATCCCCGTAAGGTGAGCGGCAGGAAAAGTGGCCTGGAGGGTTTCTGTGCTCATGCCCACGCCGCAGCCCAGATCTGCAATAGCTCTGACGGGCTGGGGAGCATCCCGCAGGTGGGTCTGGAGAACATCATGGTAACTCTGGCGGAGGCGACTATCCCCCGCTGCTCCCGCCTCCGGCCAGATGCGGGCATGGACGGCTTTGGCGGCAACTTCTACCTCCAGGGCGGGGAGCCAGCCTAGGTTCCCCTCAGGGTAAGCATGGAAGCTGGTGACGTAGTAGTTGGGGTAAGCCAGTTCTGGATTTTGCACCGCCGCCAAGGTGTCGGCCCAAGCGGGGTCAAATTCGGCATCGGTCTGGCGCGATCGCAACTGCTTCACTTCATCGCGCCAGTAGACCCCAATGGATTCGGCCCGGTCCATCATCATCGTGCGGGCGCGACTCTTGGCCAGATCTGCCAGGGGTTTAATGGCTAAGACCCCATTCACCAAACCATTCATCGTCCGAGAAACCAGGGAAGGTGAGATCGCAGGGGTAACCATAGGGATTGGGAGCAAGGGGTTGAGGACAGGGGTAACGGAACACAGGAAATTTGTAAGAGTTCTTTCAAGACCTAAAGATCTTCTTCAAGACTTAAAGATCTTCTTCAAGACTTAAAAAGCGCAACAATTTCTGTCTATGGCACCATACCTTCGGTAAGTTGAAGGCACAGGAATCCAAGGTGGATGGTTCTGCACACCCTAGCCTAGCAAAGGGGCTCCATGGTTCACACTGACTTGCGGCATCATGCTCCCCCCTTAATGGCGGTGGATCGCAACCAGGTGCAGTTGGCACTCGCGATCGCAGATGACGGGATGGTGCGATCGCTATTGACAGACTGTACCCCGGCCATCGTGCGTCCCCAGCAACTGGGGACAGTGCGGATTACCCTGGGCGTGCCTCTGGAGGGCACGCCAACCCTGATCGACGGTGTCCTGGATTACGAGCAAATCTGGTGTGGATTAGCGGAGTCGCCCCCCGATAGCCAGCGCATGACAGCGCGCGATTACCAAGCCCTAACCCGCTGCCAAGGCAAGCTGCAAACCCTAGGGTTTCGACTGAGTCTAGCGGAGACCATCGCCCTCCTCAGCCATGGCGGCTTTCAGGAAGTGGAAATTCAGCGGATTCTGCAATTGCCCTGGGACGGTTGGCATCGGTCTTGGTGGTATCCCCTCTCACCCCAGGGTCAGAGGGAACTCCCCTTTCAGCGGTGGTTTCGCGCCCGTGCCTATGGCGATGGCACCTACACCCTGCAATACCGTGATCACTATTTTCAGGATGCTCCGCCCTACTTTCGGGGCCTATCGCAGCGGGTTCCCATCGCGATCGCAGTTCCCGGCCAAAGCTTTGGCGATAATCTCAAGCTACTGCGGGAGGCACAGCACAGCCTCCAAAGCGATCACGCCCTCCTTCTAGCAGCATCCCTATCTCCATTAGAAGAAGAGGGCTTTATCCGCCAGGGCATCAGCCTCTATGCCTTGCAATCTCCCCTTGCGGCAGAGTCCGTTCTCTGCGATCGCTGCTTCCGTGTTACTACGGTTTCAACAGTTAAGGAAGATTGAGAGATTCGCCACTTTAGGGGCATGTCCTTAGGAAATGGGGCCAAAATAGAGCCGTGCTTCCCTTGTCCGCCCGCGCCCATTGGCTGCCAGTAGAGTGACATTACATGCCCTCTTCCAGACGGATCACCGTTTCAGTCGCCAGTCCAGAAACCGTTCATGGAACCTTGCCCCACCTTGGCGTTGCACTCCCCCAAGGCCAAACCATGACCCCTGACCAGAGGGAAGCACTATCAGGCAGAGACTGGGCAACTCCAGTTATGGACCCAGATCCCCACAACAGCCCCATGGACCATGGGGCTGACAACCTAGCTGACAAGGTGGTAGCAGCCCCCAGAATTGCAGCGCAGCAACAACCGGACCCGCTAGAGCAAAAACAACTAGAGGATGCCATCGCCGAGCTAGGGACAGTCTTGCCCAACTATAGCCTCGGAGCCTTTTGGCAAAGCCAGGAGAACGCGCCCATGGTGGTGTGGTGGCCGCAAGAGTCTGCGACCGACCTGGGGTCATCGCCTCTGCCATCGGCCCTGCCACAGTTTGACCTGACCCTCAATGCTGACCTGACAGATGAGGTCACCCTAAGCATTACCGACCTTTTGACAGCCCAGGCGGCCACAATCCTGGCCCCGCCAGAACCTCTGGCCCAGCAGGAGAAGAATGGGACAGAGCCGGCCAGACCGCTACCCCCTTTGGTCGCCTTGCCCTGGCGGGCGGCGGCCTATCTCTATGGCGGCGGGTGGGTGCGGCCCCAGGGCGGCGGCCTGGGGCTGGTGGTGCTGGGCACCACCCCCTTGGCTCCTTTAGCCCAGCACTGTCTGCGACAACAGCTTGCCCTGATGCAGGAAGAAGAATGTCCCAGAAAAGAGCTGGACCCGACCGTTACCTGCCGCGCCCTAGCCCACCAGATTCAAACCCCCCTATCCCTGCTGGAGCTATACATCACCCTGCTGGACCAAGCCCCAGAAACGTGCTCCGCCAATGTGGTGCAGACCCTCGGACAAGCCATTCACCAGATTCAAGACGCCCTGACCCGATTTTGCACAAGGTCCGCCCCCGACCAGCGAGACTGGCACGATCTGCGTCCAATAGTACTGACGGTGGTGCAGAGCCTAAATCCCTGGGTAGAGACCCAGGGAGTCCAGGTACAAATCCCCGAAGAAGCGTTGACCCTGTGGTGCGATCGCTGGCAATTGGAGCAGGTCTTCCTGAATATCCTCAACAATGCAGTGCAGTTCAGCCCCCCCCAGGGCACGATTGCCTGTCGTTGGCAGACCGTGGCCGAGGGTGTGCTGATCCAGGTGCAAGATCAAGGGCCGGGGCTGGGCGAGGGAGAGCCCCAGCATATCTTTCAGCCCGCCTATTCTCGACGAGAGGGGGGCAATGGCTTGGGCTTGGCCATTGCCCGTCGTTTTGTCTTGGCCCACCGGGGACATATCTGGGCCGAAGCCCTGCCCATCGGTGGCACTCAAATCAGTGTTCTTCTGCCCCAATCTTGAATCCAATTGGGGCTTTTAGGGGATTACCCCTCAGTTGCATCTACTATCAGATTGCCATCTCGTACAGGAAGACTACCGTGACCCTTCACCCTGTGCCCATCTCTAGCACCCCTTCCCAAACCATTTCCGTGCTGCTGGTGGATGACAACCCCAGCTTTCGCCATGGTCTGCAAGCCCTGCTAGACTTCTACAGCGGTAACGGTCCTAGCCGCTATCAGGTCGTGGGACAGGCAACCTCTGTAGAGCAGGCGGTGAAACTAACCATAGAGCAGTCCCCTACCCTGGTCTTGCTAGATATGGAGCTGGGCCAGAGCAGTGGCTTGACGTTTTTGCAAACCCGCCCTAAGGGAAATGAGCGGGTGCTGGTATTGAGTGCCCACCGGGAGGACGAATGGGTCTTCCGGGCGATGCAGGCAGGGGCCAGTGGTTATCTGTTCAAAACCCACTTGGCGGAGCGGCTCTGGCCCGCCATTACAACAGTGCTGAAGGATCAGATATACCTATCACCGGAGGTGGCCACAGGCTTTTTTCGTCTGTTTCAGTTCTATAACGGTGGGGCGCTGACAACGGCGACCATCCCCCTAACGGAGCGGGAGCAGGAGGTGCTGCACTGGTTGGTGCAGGGGGCGTCTAATAATGCGATCGCGCAACGCCTCCACATCACCGTGGCCACGGTCAAGGCCCACCTCACCGCCATCTTTGAAAAGCTAGAGGTCAGCAGTCGCACCCAGGCCATTGTCAAAGCCCTGAAGCTGGGGCTAGTGGCAGCTTAAGCTGGTCCCTAAAGCTTGCGATCTATGCGATCTTCTATGCGATCTAGAAGGTGCAACCGACCACAACCCTAATCCATTAATTCAAGTTAATTCAAATTAATTCAAACCGACTGCATGAGTAACCATCTGGCGATTGCCACCGTCACCGCTACCCTGCAACGCACCCTCCAGACGGCGGTCCAGGGAGATGTCGAGGGTGCCCGAGTCACCACCGTACGCCCCAGTGACATCGGCAACGGCACCCCAGAGACGGGGGTAAATGTCTTTCTATACCAAATTATTACCAACCCCGCCCTGACTAACATGGATGCGGCCCCCATCCGGGCCAAGGGCAATCCCGGCAAGCGACAAGCCGCCCTCGATCTCTTCTATATGCTGAGTTTCTACGGTAATGAAAGCGAGTTGGCCCCCCAGCGCCTATTGGGCAGCGTTGTCAGCACCCTCACCGACCTCCGCAGCATTCCCGCCACCCTGATTCAAGACACCTGCGACGACAGCACCTTGAGCTTTCTGCGGGACTCAAACCTAGGGGATCAGGTGCAGCAGCTCAATGTCATCCCCATGGATCTGAGCCTAGAAGACTTATCCAAAACCTGGACCGTCTTTTTCCAAACTCCCTACGTCCTGTCCATTGCCTACAAGGTGATGGTGCTGATGCTAGAGGGGGAAGTGCCCTTCCAGAGGGCTTTGCCAATTCGAGAGCGCCAAACCGGGGGAACGACACCCTACTTCAAGCAGCCCACTGTGGAGCGGGTGATTGCGGCGGAGGGGCGGCTAGCTCCCATCCACACCACCAGCGATATCAAAATCCAAGGCCAGTTCCTCAAGGGCCGCGATGGTCAGGGGCCGGCCCAAAGGGGCCATCAAACCCTAGTCCGCATCGGCGATCGAGAAATCATCCCCTCCACCGTCACCGATACAGAAATTACCCTATCCCTCACCAGCCTGCCCGCCAGCGCCCTGCGAGCAGGCGTCCAGAGCCTCCAAGTGCTCCATCCCCCTACTGCCGGGTCGTTGCCCCCTGGTGCCCCAGGCTATGGCCTAGGGGTAGAGTCCAATGCTGCCCCCTTTGTGCTGCGACCGACCCTAGATGCGATCGCGGTGGAACTCAACGCCACTGACGAAGATGAACCCCGCGCCGGCCAGGTTTCCCTCCAAATCAACCTTCCTGTATATCCCGAACAACGGGTGGTGCTGTTTTTGAATGAATGGTCCGTCACCACACCCCAGTCCTATCTCTTTGACAAGGCCGACCCCCGCACCGAACCCACCCAAACCATCACTGTCCCCATTCACCATATTCAACCGGGCGAATACCTGGTACGCATTCACGTAGACGGGGCTGAAAGTCAACTCGTTGTGGATGACACCCCCGGCAGCCCCACCGAAAACTGGTTCATCGGCCCCCGCCTCACCATTCCCTAAACCCCTATAATGCTCTAGCTAGAATTTAACCTGCCTTGCCATGGCTGATGTCATTGCCGTCATTAACCCTGCCACTGCCCAGATCCTTCAGGAAATTCCCGTTGATGATGATGCTACGGTTGCCCGGAAGGTAGCCCAGGCGCGCCACGCCCAACCGGGATGGGCGGCCCAGGATCCAGCAGCGCGAATCGCCGCGATCGCACATTTTCGAGAATTGTTGATCCAGCGATCGGACTCCCTAGCGGCCCTGCTGACCTCGGAAACCGGGAAGCCCATCACCCAGGCCAAAAATGAAATCCTAGCCACCCCCCGGCGTCTGGATTTCTTTATAGATAACGCTCTGAAGGTGCTGGCCCCCGAGCGGGTTTATGCCGAGCCCGCCCCAGCCTTGCCCGGTTGCGCCACCCTAGAGGAGGTCATCGCCTACGATCCCCTGGGAGTGGTGGCGAATATCTCCGCCTGGAATTATCCCTACTTTGTGGGCACGAATGTTTTTGTACCAGCATTGCTGATGGGCAATGCTGTGCTGTACAAACCCTCAGAGGTGGCTTCCCTAACGGGGTTAGCGATCGCAGATCTGCTCCACGAGGCGGGTGTCCCTCAGGATGTCTTTATCCCCGTCATTGGTGCGGGGTCAACGGGGGCAGCACTACTAGAGCAGCCCATTGACGGTGTGTTTTTCACCGGATCCTATGCCACTGGTCAAAAAATCGCGATCGCGGCGGCTCCCAAACTCATCCGAGTCCAACTCGAATTGGGGGGCAAAGACCCCGCCTATGTCTGCGCCGATGCCGATGTGGCCTTGGCGGCGACCAGCCTTGCCGATGGAGCCTTTTATAACAACGGGCAGAGTTGCTGTGCCGTAGAGCGCATCTATGTTCATGGAGAGGTATACGACGAGTTTGTGGATCGGTTTGTCGCCATGGTGCAGGGATTCCCACTGGGTGACCCCACCGACCCCAACACCTATCTCGGCCCCGTCAGTCGCCAGCCCCAGCTTCAGGTGTTGACGGATCAGGTGGCTGATGCCCTCGCCCTGGGCGCACAGCTTTGCTGCGGTGGCCAGCGCCTAGACCGACCAGGCTGGTACTTTGCCCCCACGGTGCTGACGGAGGTCACCCACAAAATGATGGTGATGCAAGCGGAAACCTTTGGTCCCGTTCTAGGGATTCAACGGGTACCCAATGATGCCACTGCCTTAGCCCTCATGGGGGATACCCCCTATGGGCTGACGGCGGCAGTCTATAGCCGCGATCGAGATCGCGCCATTGGCCTCCTGCGCCAGCTCCAGAGCGGCAGCGCCTACTGGAACTGTTGCGATCGCGTTAGCCCCTATCTACCCTGGAGCGGTCGTGGCCACTCCGGCCTCGGAGCCACCCTTTCCCTCGCGGGTCTCTACACCTTTCTCCACCCCCGTGCATGGCACCTCAGGCAGGGATAGCGGTCGGAATTCTGCGACAACCGTGCACCTCTACAGGGCTGCAATCGGGATTTCTGTTTTACAGTGGGGGGATGAATTCGGATCTGGATAGAAATCTGGGGCTCCCCTACGGAATGCCGACTCTCAAGGGTGTAGCCACCATCAACACCGAATGATCCTTTGGGTCTCTCCCCATACCCTCCGTGATCCATCAGTGCATCCTCACCACCGGTTAACCGCTATGTCTAACGCCTCCCAACCTGTGTCTTCCCGACCATCCCAGCATCGTACCCAGTTAGAACTCCTCCACGCTGTCCTAGAGGCCGAGGGACTTTATCCTTGGCAGCCCCACGCCCCCCAGAATAGAGCCTACTTTGATGCCCTAGAGGCCACCGTAGATGGAGAGGATCTATCCTCTACGGATCTCCAGCGCCACTGGCGGACCTTGTCCCAACAAGCCAGCCAGCTCTGGAATACCGGAGCAGATTCCCTGGCAACGTTGCTGGCAGGACAGTTTGGCAACCGAATGCCCGCAGGTATTCTGGCCCAGTTGGCGACCCAGGTAAAGGCGGCAGCGAACCAAAGTGGATCTTTGTTGGACCAACTGGTGATGGCGGTAGAGGATGTATTGACCCAGTGGGATGTGGATGATCTACGGGTAATTGCTCGTCCCCTAGCCCTAGCAATGCGCGATGGCCATGGGGATGTGGTAGAGGCGACGATTCAGTCTACGGGGACGGCGGATTGGGCTGACCTGTCGGACCTGGAAAAGGCCCGTTTGGGGCTGGCGATTGCCCGCTATGCCTTTGACCATCTGGATGCCTAAGGCCGACTATTTCCCTGCCAGGTAAAGGGGGCCGACAATGGCCCCGTGGCGGGATCGCTCATGTGATCCTCAATTGAGTAAATGGTGATTATGCCCTGGGCAATCTGGATGCGGCGGATTTGGGTTTCAAAGTAGGTGCGGCGGTGGCCCAAGTGATGGGCCATGATCAGCCCTTCTCGATAGGCCGCGATCGCAGATTCCGGTTCCCCCTGGGATTCATAGAACTGACCCAGTTGATCAAAAACAGTCATGATGCCGTAGCCGCTGTAGGACAGTCTCTCCACCGCCAACTGCTGATCATAGAGATAGAGCACATCCTCGGGACGGTCCAGGTCGCGGTAAATGGTGGCCAGATCCGCCACTACATCCCGAGCATAGAGACTTTGCTCCAGTTCCAGGGCCAGACGATAGGCCGATTGGTAAAAGTCCAGTGCTAGATCGGCACGGCCAATGGCACGATAGTTGCGGGCAATGGCCAGTTGCAGCGGTGCGATCTCCGTTTGCTGCCCCATCTCTTCGTACTGGCGCAGGAGTTGTCGTTGGAACGCGATCGCGGTTTCCCGCTGCTCCGCTTGTTCAAAATTTTCAATGGCCCGTTTCAGATAATCAATCCGCTGGGCTGGGGCCAGTCGTTGGCTCTCCGTCAGCACCAGGATGCGGCGATAGGTTTCCGCCGCCGCCCCAAAGCGAAACCAATCCGCCTGTAACCGCCCGATCCGATCCAAAAGCCGAAGCTGGAGCAGCAGATCTCCGGTCTGGGCCGCCCGGACCCGTAAGGTTTCATACACTGCGATCGCGGCATCCACCGCCCGCAGCGTTTCGTAGCTCGCCGCCAGGGCCACCACTAAATTTAGCGGTGGCGTGGGCTGCTCCAGTACCTCCGCCTGAATTTCATCCAGTCGCAGGGTCAAGAGTTGGGCCTCTGGAGTACGGGATGCCTCCCAAGCCCGCAGCCCCACCCGCCGAATTGCTACCAGCTCCGGCTCCAGCCCCAAAATGCGCCGCAGCCGCACCTCCCGCATCCATAGCTCAAAGGCTTCATCCATCTCGCCCGCGTCGTAGAGCTGTCCTGCCTCCACCGCCAAGCGATCCAACGCGATACCCAGATCCCGCCGCTCTAGGGGACTCAGGGGACGGGGAACCACGAAGGTCGGCAACAGGGGATCACGAGGCTCAGCAAACTCTGGATCCGCCAGAAAAATCTCCTGCTCCTCCGAGGACAGGGACTGCGCCCAAGCCAATCCCGGCATCAAGACTAGCCCCGTCAGCGCCAGGGCCAGCGTGCCCAAACGCGATGGGCGTAGACCAATCCACCCAGACCATGGCCCCCTACCCCGCCCCCTGGCCCTAGCAGTGCGGTCGTAACTACGGTGACCTCCAGCGGCAAAAACACCGGTCCACGCCTCAATCCAAGCCCCATTCCATGCCATATCAATGCTGCTCTAGGTACCAGGCCCGTTGACCCCAATGCCTCTCTTCCGTTCCAGTCCGACTGCCTTCCCAGCAGCTTGGGTCCGGTGAGGAGAACCAATTGCGGTAACCTTAAGATCTTGCAGGTTTCCTGCACCTTTTCAACGTCCACCCCTAAGCGATTTCACGTTTTCACCCTCCATGGCCCCTACCTCCACGGCAGCTCCAACCCGCACTATTCGCATCGGTTCCCGCAAGAGCCAGCTCGCCCTGGTACAGACCCACTGGGTTCGGGATGAATTGCAGAAACAGTTTCCCGACCTCACCTTCGAAGTGCAGACCATGGACACCCAGGGCGACAAAGTGCTGGATGTGTCCCTGTCTAAAATTGGCGACAAGGGGCTGTTTACCCAGGAGCTAGAGGACGGCATGGTACAGGGGGACATTGACTTTGCCGTCCATTCCCTGAAGGATTTGCCCACCCGTCTCCCCGAAGGGCTGATCCTGGGCTGTGTTACCGAACGGGAAGATCCAGCGGATGCCCTAGTGGTCCATGCCCAACACCAAGATAAACAAATCCACACCCTGCCCCAGGGAGCCGTCATCGGCACCTCCTCCCTGCGGCGATTGGCCCAACTGCGCCACCATTATCCCCACTTCACCTTTAAGGATATTCGCGGCAACCTCAACACTCGCCTGCGGAAACTGGATGATGGTGAATACGACGCCATTATTCTGGCGGTGGCGGGCCTCGAACGGTTGGGTATGGGGGATCGGGTTCACCAAATTCTGCCCCCCGAGGTCTCCCTCCATGCCGTGGGACAAGGGGCGCTGGGTATTGAATGCCGGGAAGGGGATGGCGAGATTTTAGCCCTGTTGAAAACCCTGGAGCACCTGCCCACCACCTACCGCTGTTTGGCGGAGCGAGCCTTTTTACGGGAACTGGAAGGGGGCTGTCAGGTGCCCATCGGCGTTAATACCACCATCGACGGTGACACCCTGACCCTGAAGGGCATCGTGGCTAGCCTAGACGGTCAAACCCTGATCACCAATCAGGTCCAAGGGCTAGTCTCAGAAGCAGAGTCTCTGGGCACCCAATTGGCCCAACAACTACGGGCAGAGGGTGCCCAAGCCATCCTCGATGAGATCACTGCCCTCAACCGCTAGACCTAGCCCGACCTAGGTCATCCACCAAGGTCATCAATGTTACTTCCCAGACCAAGCGGGGTTGAACAAAGTGGCGCAGGTGTTGGCGGGCCTGCTCTAGGGCCTGAATCACCTGAAGATTGTGCTGCTGGTGCCAGTGGCGGTACTGGAGGTAATCCACCAGCCAGAGTTGGGCCTCTAGATCTAGCGCCTTAGCAATGTGGCGGGCCAACTCTAGGGCCTGCCGCAGGGAGGTGGGCAGAACTGCGATCGCACTTAGCAGATCTTCCGGTAGACCTTGCAGTTGCTCCCAAGCTGCGATCGCCTGTCCCGGACTGCCCTGAGCTAGAGCCAGAATTTCCCCTTGGTTCAACAGAGCCTCATGACCCTGCCTTTGCAGCACTGTGGTCAAATCCGCCACCCCCAGTCGTCGAAAGGGAATGGCCTGACAGCGCGAGATCAGAGTGGGCAACAGGGAAGCCAGATCCGGAGCCAGCAAAATCAAAGTAGCCGCTCCGGGCTCCTCCAGGGTTTTAAGCAGCCCATTGGCGGCAGACTCCGCCATGGTTTCAGCCCCCTCAATCACCACCACCGCTCGGGTCGCCTCTAGGGGCGGGCGACTGAGGAACCGGGCCACATCCCGAATTTGCTCCAGACGCACCTGGGGCGGACTCTTGCGCCGCACCCCCAGCGTCTCCGCCTCCGTCACCGTGACGGGGCGACCCTGGTGGAGATAGGTGGGCTCCACCCAGAGGAAATCAGGATGGTTGCGCTGCTGAATCCGCCGATGCAGGGCGGGGAGATTACCACCACCCAAGAGCTCGGTGGCAAAGGCCAAAGCCACCAGCCGTCGCCCCACCCCCGCCGGTCCCACAAATAGGTAGCCCGGAGCGATGCGATCCTGAAGGATTGCCCGCTCCAGAAGGGCAATCGCGGTGCCCTGACCCACAATGCCTAGAAATGGTGACCGTACCACGTCCCCAGTCGCTCCTTGATGATGGCCTGAATCTGCTGAGTCACCTGCTCCGCATCCTGGTCCGCCGCCACCGCCACAATCCGTTGGGGATGACGGGACGCCAGTGCCTCAAAGCCCCGCTGCACCCGCTGGTGGAAGGATAGGTCAGCGGCCTCCATCCGGTCCAGAATTCCCCGTCGCTGGCTGCGGGCGAGCCCCGTGGTGACCGCTAGGCTTAGCCACAGGGTCAAGTCGCTGGTGAGCCCCCCTGTAGCGATGTCATTGAGGCAATTAATCAGGGCTAGGTCTAACCCCCGGCCATGGCCCTGGTAGGCCACCGTGGAATCTACAAAGCGATCGCACAGTACCCAGCAGCCCTTCGCCAGGGCAGGACGAATTACCTCATCTACATGTTGAGCCCGATCCGCCGCATACATCAGCAACTCCGCCCGCTCGTTCACGGTATGGGTCGCCGTCCCATCTAACAACAGCGATCGCAATGTTGCTCCCAGAGCCGTGCCACCGGGCTCACGAGTGACAATCATGTCCGGGATGATCCCTCGCTGCTGGAGAGTCTGGAACTGGGGCTCCGTCGAGAGCCAAGTGTGGATCTGGGCCAGTTGGGTACTCTTGCCTGCGCCCTCAACCCCTTCAAATACAATCAGTTTGCCGTCCATGCCCCCACTTGTCCCCACTTGGAATATGGCTGTGCCCTAGCTCCATTCTGGGGGGCCACCTTGCCTTTCCATTAATATCTAGTAACATGTTGACGATCGCACTTTTCCTACAGTAGGCCCTACTATCCTGAGATGCGATCGCACAGATGAAAGGTATGGGTGCAGACAATTCTGCCTCCACAACCCTAGAGGACCTGTGTTTACCATTACCCGACATCGGGTGTCCTCAGTGTTATGCCTCAATATTATGGGCGCATAAAGGTATTAATCCTTGCAGTCTGACTGCGGGCGTTAATGCCACAATAGACACTTAATTCAGGAAATTCACGGGAAACCCCCGCCTTCCGGCTGGGATTTAACCTCCGTAAGTTTCCTAATCCCCACCCCCAAAGACGTTCAATCTCCGGGTAGTCATGGCACGCTATAGCACATTGATCAAAGCCGCTAGCCCCATCTCCAGTTTGCGTCAGGCGTTGGCCAGTACCCTGGCCTCCTGTGACCTAGACCTCATCTACGAAAATGGTGATTACCTCGTGGCCAAAGAGCGCCCCGGCGATATCGCCCTAGCCCGTCTAGCCACAGTGGAAGTGCTAATCAACCCGCCCACGCTATCGGAACCCTCAGCGCGGGTCAGTCTAGTGGTCAAGAATGAGGAACTGCCCCTCAAGCGGGACAACCACTGCCAGCGCTTGTTTGAGCTGGTCAACCAAGCCATTTCTAGAACAGGGCTGTAGCTGTACTCGGAAATCTCTATTCCCAGTCAAGCATCATTTCTGACACCCTATGCCTGACAAAAAAGAGAAGCTCCCCATAAGGAAAGGCCCCTTTCCACAGCTTTTCAGTCCTATTCCAGATCCTCATCCTCTTCGTCATCCAGCTCATCCACCATATTGGGGCTGATCAGCGTGATGTCGAACTCATCCGGGGGCAGGGGAGAAGAAGCATCTCGGCGAAGCTGATAATAGATCGCCCGAGCTTGGGGACCAAAAACAATCTCATCCTCGTTTTTAAGATCATGGGCCTGGAGCTTACGGCCATTGATCAACATGCCATTGGCACTAGGCTTACCCTTGAGATTGCCATCCACAATCCGGTAGTAGAAAGAATGATCATCCCGAGGAAGTTGCACTAGGGTGGCATGGTGACGAGAGACAAACTGGGAAGATAGCCGGATATCACACTTTGGATCTCGCCCGATGGAATATACGGATCCATCCAGCATGATTTCCCGGCGTCCCTTGCTGTCCTCAACAATCAGGATGTTGCTGAGCTGAGATTCTGAAGACATTCTTTCAAAAAATTACGGCCACTGTAAAAACGATACCGATGAATCGTATATCCCAGATTGTAGGACTCAACAGAATTAATCAGACGTAACTCTAACACTACCCAGCCGCCATCGCCATGGAATATTCGAAAAACTGCGAATTCACGTTGCGACTACTGCTCAGATTTGGGGCAGGGAGGGAGCTGGAACGCTTTTAGCCTGGTATGGATAGCTAGCTGGGAGCCTGCCAAGGCGTCCTATCCGCATCTCGGAGACGCCGTATCAGCCAGTCAAACCGGATTCCCCCTAGGGCTATATTATCCGCCATCTCTGGGGCATAGCGTTCGTCATAGAGGGTAATGGGCTGCCAATATTCTGCCTCCAAATGACGCACTGTACCCCGCAGGCGAGTAGACAGTAGCATCGCCAAGGCACGGTAGAACCGACTGGCAAACCCCACATCCTGGCCCAGTTTAGCCGTTAGCGCTGATTGGTGTACCGTCAACACCACCGAGGGTTCTGCCGCTGTGACCGTAGCAGAGGCGGGCAGATAGTCCACAAAGGACATTTCCCCCACCACCTCCCCCCCCGCCAGATGGGCGATTACGGTAGGCTGGCCCCGATCCACAGAAACCATGAGTTGTCCTGACAGAATTAGATGCAGAGCCTGAGGGATGTCTCCTTCACGGATCAACACCTCATTCGTAGCTAGGGCCTGCCGCTGTCCAGCAGATACTAACCAATCCACATCCTCATCCTCCAGGACACCCAAAATAAATAGAATGCGCTTCATTGCTCAACCCCCCTGGCAAGCCTCCGGCCTAATGGTCTACTTCCGGCCCAATCTTTCGGCCTAATGATCTACTAACGTTAACTTGTAATTTCTCTCAGAAGTATTCCCTCTGCAAAATCATCCCCTGAGCCGGTTAAAAGGGATAGATCTGGCGGCTCCCCGCTTCCCCAAATCCTGGATACGCCCCCCAGGGATCCAAGCCGTCCCCTTCAGCGATAACACACAGTATGCTTAATCTGTTTTCTAACAAAGACAGTATCAAAGTCCGGGCCTACTTTTTGGGCCAGCAAATTGACCTAAAGCCCTTTAGTCGCGCCGATCCCTTGGCGATCGATCCCCTCGTTATCAGCAATGGTCAGAGTGGCTGTGCGGTTTTGTTTGACTATGGTGCGGCCATTCTGTTTGGGATCGCAGCAGTGGAGGAGGCTAAGTTTCTGTCGGATATTCAGGGATTAGTGGTAAATGCCTTTCCCACTCCGGAGACCGAAGATGCGGTGATCCGTCTGGCTCCTGTAAATGAGGGCAAGGTGGAGGAGGGCGTGATTTTGTTGGCGGAATTTAGACTGCCCAGTCTGCAACTGGTGGCGGAGGTTCTCGCCAAGAGTGTGGTGCTGGCGGAATATGAGTCGGGGGCGGCCCAAGTCTTTGACCAAGTGGAACCCTTTGCCGCTAGTTTGCAAAGCGGTAACTTCCGGCGGGGGCAAGCGGCAGAGTTACTGCGACAAATTGGTAACTCCCTCACCATTCAACACAAGATTGTGGGCCGGGTGGAAATTGTAGAGAAGCCAGAACTGCTCTGGGAATATCCCGAGCTAGATCGGCTCTATGCCCGCTTGGAGGATGAGTACGAAATTCGGGAACGTCATCTGGCCCTGGAACGTAAGTTAGATCTGGTGTCCCGCACCGCTGAAACCGCCCTAAATATCCAGCATCAAAATACGGGGCTGCGACTGGAATGGTATGTGGTTATTTTGATCGTGATTGAGGTGCTGCTGTCCCTCTATGAACTGTTTGTGGCCTAGGGGTTAGTATTGAAGCAGTTTTGCCGCTAAGTGAGGTCCAGCTATGGCGATGGGCGATCGCGCACGATCTACCCTGATGCGCGGGTTAGTAGGGATAATGGTAGGCAATGGGCTGGCCCTGGCGATTCATGGCCCTGCTACCGCTAACGATGCGGTGACCCAACTGCGAGAGACAAATGCCTGTGTGGGCTGCGATCTTTCTGGAGCGGACCTGCGGCGATACAACCTGGCCGGTGCCAACTTGGCCAAGGCGAACCTGAGAGATGTGAACTTCTACCAGACGAATTTGACGGGGGCAGATCTGAGTGGCACCAACCTCAGCTATGCCTATCTGGGGAATGCCAACCTGCAAGGAGCAATCCTCAACGTGGCCAATCTCCATCGGGCTAACTTGACGCGGGCAGACTTTACCGGGGCTTCCCTCTACTCCACTGTCTTTGGAGAAGCCTATATGGAAAATACGATTTTTGTCGGGGCACTGATGTCGTTGGCGGACATGCGGGATGTGGTTTTCACCAGTGCTAATTTTCAGGGGGCAGACCTCTGTGGAGCCCTTCTGTCCTTTGGAGACTATCGCCACCAATGTGTTGATTAAAAGGGGTGTCTAGCGGTTGGGCTGCTTGCGATGCCACCAAGCCTGGAGGTCTGGGGACAGATCTACGGTGTAGAGGGTGATGATGAAGGATTCGCTGCGATAGCCTTGGCCCACAATTTCTACACAGTAAGAGGGGTAGCGGCGGGTGGCCATATCTGGCACTAGACGTTTGCCAATACGCCGCCAACTGGGCTCCTTGCCTCGCCATTGGAGGCGGCAGCAGGGCCAGGGCAGTTGCTCTCGATCAAATAGGCGGCAACAGGGGCCAATGACCCGATAGGTCAGGTGGGCTCCTGGGCTTTGAAAGATATAGCCAGAGGGCCAGGGATGCTCAGCTCGCTGAGGCGGAGACGGTATCATTGAGGCAATGAAGATATCTTCGTGTCAGTTCGTTAAAGAGATTTACCATGTCTGAGGCTATTACGGCTGCTGTCAGCGATCGCATTTGTAAGCACATGAATAAGGACCATAGCGACGCGGTTCTGACCTATGTTCAAGTGTTTGGTCAGCAGCAAGCTGCCACTGCCGCCACTATGGACACTATTGATGCGGAAGGAATGAATCTGACGGCCCAAGTGGAGGGGGTGGCAGTGCCCGTCCGTGTCCTCTTTGATCATCCCCTGGCGGATGCTAAGGAAGTCCATCACGTCCTGGTAGAGATGCTGAAGCAGGTGAACCCGTAAGGGCAACCCCATTCCCTATGACCGTTTCGATCCGATTTTTACCCGATGATGTCACGGTAACTGCCGAGGTGGGGGACTCTCTGCTTCAGGTGGCAGACCGGGCTGGACTTACCATCCCCACGGGTTGTCTCATGGGCTCCTGCCACGCCTGCGAAGTTGAGATTTCAGGCTACGAGGAACCTATCTGTGCCTGCATTAGTGCAGTTCCCCCTGGTCAGAGCGAGTTGACGATTAATCTCTATGTGGATCCGACTTGGTAAGAGAGGGTGTGGGGGTGTGGGGGTGTGGGGGTGTGGGGATAAATCCCGTAGGGGCGGGTTTAGCTCGTGTCTACTGGAAAATCCCAAATGGGAGGCTCAAAACCCGCCCTACCCAGTGCCGGGTAATCCAGGATTGAAGTTAATTCCGTAGGAGCAATTCCTTAGAAATCCCAAATGGGAGGCTCAAAACCCGCCCTACCCAGTGCCGGGTAATCCAGGATTGAAGTTAATTCCGTAGGGGCAATTCCTTGCCTGTCCTATGCCCTGTTCGCCGTAGCGGCTCCGGTGGAGCTGCATAGCCGGAGGGTGCTCGCCCGGTGGGTGGGGGACCGATATGGCGGTAGGGGGTGTTATTTAATTGCAGATCTCCAATAGAAGATCCTCCTATTCCCTTGGAAAGGAATTGAGGAATCTGGGTATCCTGAAATACATAACCCATACTGAATAGCCTGAGTAGTCTAGCAAGCACAATTTATCTGGCAAGTGCAGCTTAATGGATACGGGCTGGCTTTAAGGGTTTTTGTCAGCGGGGTGAAACACCCTCTGGCAATTCTTGAGAGCGCCCTAGGGCGGGTGAGAACCCCTCCATGGTAAGTTCGGTTCCACCTACCCCAGGCAGGACCAAGTCGCTGTTAGAGTACGTCCAAGTGTTACAGGCGTAGTAAACAGATCACAGCTTGCTATGCCGCCGTTGCTAGCCCAGTGAGGTATTAAGTCAAGTGAATCACCCATCTGGCAACACTCCAGACTTTTTTGAGGGTAATGCGGATCAACGCAATGCACTCTTGCAATATGTGCAGGCCATGGGTCCAGAAACCATTGCCCAACTTTCGCGGCCTGTTTCCCAGGATGTGATGCAGGCCATGGAACACAACATAATCGGCCTGTTGGGGGGATTGCCATCCCAGCACTTTGATATCAGCGTTACCACCAGCCGTGAGCATTTGGGGCGGCTCTTGGCCTCAGCGATGATGAGTGGTTACTTTTTGCGGGGGGCGGAACAGCGCCTTGCTTTTGAGGAGTCGATTATGGCCTCCGATGGGTCAAAAGATATCTAAGTCGAGCCCTGATTTTCAGGGTTTAGAGAGGGAGGAGATGCGATCGCATCTCCTTTCCTGGTATCAACAGCACGGTCGCGATCTACCCTGGCGACAGACCCGAGATCCCTACGCAATCTGGGTCTCGGAAATTATGTTGCAACAGACCCAGGTAGGGACTGTGTTGCCCTATTATCACCGCTGGCTGGAGCGATTCCCTACGGTTCAGGACCTAGCCGTAGTGGATCAGCAAACGGTGCTCAAAGCCTGGGAAGGGCTGGGCTACTATGCCCGTGCCCGTAACCTGCATCGGGCAGCTCGAATTATTGTAGATACCCATGGGGGACAGTTTCCCGATATCTTGGATCAGGTAATGGCCCTACCGGGGATTGGTCGTACCACCGCTGGCGGTATTTTGAGCGCCGCCTTTGATCAGGCTGTACCGATTCTAGATGGTAATGTGAAGCGGATTTTAGCCCGCTTAGTGGCCCTAGATCGGCCTCCCAGCCGAGCCTTAGATGATCTCTGGCGGTTATCAGCCACCCTTCTACCGCCCTCTCGGGCTAGGGATTTTAATCAAGCTCTGATGGACCTGGGGGCCACCCTTTGTAGCCGTCGCCAGCCCGCCTGCGATCGCTGTCCTTGGCAGGATCACTGTCGGGCTTATGCCCACCATTTGCAGTCGGAGATTCCTATGACTGAAACCCGTACTCCCCTACCCCATAAACAGATTGGTGTCGCGGTGGTGTGGAATGACGCTGGACAGGTACTGATCGATCGTCGCCGCCAATCTGGTCTGCTGGGAGGGCTATGGGAATTTCCGGGGGGCAAAATTGAATCGGGGGAATCGGTAGAGGACTGTATTCGTCGGGAAATTCAGGAGGAACTTGCGATCGCAGTTGAAGTCGGCGATCACCTCATCACCCTAGACCACGCCTACACCCACTTCAAAGTCACTCTCAACGTATTCCACTGTCGCCATCTCAGCGGTGAGCCCCAGCCCATCGAATGCGACGAGGTGCGTTGGGTCGAGTTAGCGGATCTAGACCAGTATCCCTTTCCTAAGGCCAACACCCACATCATCGCTGCCCTACGGGCGCAGCCGTAGGAGCGATGCACAGCGGCCCTTAGGTTATGGATGCATTTGCAACACTAGTGGTTTGTCAAACTTAGATTCATGGACCACTGGTAGGTTGGGTGAAGTGCTAACAGAACCCAACAAAGGTTATTGCTGTTGGGTTCCACTTCGTTTCACCCAACCTACGAAATAGCCCAATTTCTTGTTTTGACAGAACACTAGCCCTCAAAAGCCAAAACAAAAAAAGGCTGCCCTAGGGACAGCCTAACCAGATTGGAAAACCCTTGGGTGCGTAAATCTAGCTGTGACCGCCAGAAACCACACTGAGCAGCAGCGGTAAATTCGCCGCCAAAAGATAGGCGAAGGTAGCTCCGCCGATGCCGCCAATGAGGAAGCCACCAGCAAACTCGCTCCAGCCCTCATTGGTGCTGAAGGCAGCAGGGGGCGTATAGGGAGCTGTTGCCTCGGTCACAGCCTTGCTGATGCCTGCTCCAGAGTAAATGGACAGGCAAGCGGTCAAGATCATGACTAGGGCAGCAGCACCTAGAAGGCCCGCTAGGCCAGGGATATCAGAGTCCCGCAGGGGGCCAAGTAGCGCAAAAGGCCCATACAGCAAATAGCCGTGGGCCATACCGACCTCTAGTCCCCGCCGCTGAGGAGCAAGCCCCTCACGGTAGGCGGGTAGGTTGCTGATGAAGGCTTTAACAAAACCGGAGGAATTAATGGGTGTTTCCAGATTGCCGATCTGGGGATCACCCGCAGGTTGAATCATGTCTGACATGTATCGTAGGTCTCCTACTCACACAAATGAAGCACAGCAGTTATGCCCAAGAAAGGCTGACACCTAGGGGTGCAGCAACAGGTCAGGGAAGAAGCGATTGAACTCGATCAAAATCCCTGCGGTGATAACAAACCAGACGGTGGCTATCACGGGGGCAGTGGATAGATACTTCAGTAGGTTATCCATGGATGGGGTGCTCTCCTGAAAACAATGAACAGAGATTTACCACTAACGTGGCGACACGGTAATTTCGTTATCCTTCGCGAACATTTCGCCGCTGAGGATATCTTTTCCTGCCACCAGAGGCCATGCAAACCCAGAGAGGGAGCACTTGACCGCTAGGGGGACATCAATGATGATCTCTTTCTCTTCAGCATCTTTACCACCCCGGACCGCGATCAGGTAAGACCGACCGACCCAGCCAATCCAGCCTGCAATGTACAGGAATAGAAGGCTCGGGATGATAAATTCACCCACGTGGGCAAAGTCCCCATCCACAATCAAATGGGGCAGTCCTTCGGGACCGCAGAGGAGGGAGGAATTGCCATAGAGAGCAAAACGGGCTTTGGCAGAGTCAGTGGTCGCCTGAGCTGCCCGTTGTTGGAAGGCGGCGGACTCGCCACAGGGGGTGAGTCCAGCCACATCTGCGGAGGCGGGTAGGGCAATCCCTACCCAGAGTGAGATTGCTAAGGCTAGAGCAAACAACCGTCGCATACAGTGTTTCCCTTTATTACGCAAAGGCCAAGGTTTATGGACACAGAAAGTTAAGTTATTTGTAGGGATTTTTCACCCAACATTGGAGGCATAATACCTTGCCGCCGAAACCCGGTAAAGCAAAGCTGGCGCGGGGTTTACATCTCTCAAAGTTGTTTGCGGCTATTTGCAGCGTTTTGTAAATCTTGTCACCATGATTTTTCTTCCTTCTATCTTCATTTTGTCCTTGTAGTATATGCCGACGGTTTTAGCCCTAGAGACCAGTTGTGACGAAACGGCGGCGGCGGTGGTACGCGATCGCACTGTCCTCAGTAGCATCGTCGCCTCCCAGATTGATCTGCATCGCCCCTACGGCGGCGTGGTGCCCGAGATGGCCTCCCGTGCCCATGTGGAGAATATGGGTACAGTGATGGCAACAGCCTTAACCCAAGCAGGGGTAACCTGGGACGACATTGACGGCGTGGCGGCGACCTGTGCGCCGGGGCTGGTGGGGGCGTTGATGGTGGGGTTGACGGCGGCAAAGACCCTGGCCATGGTGCGCCGAAAGCCCTTTTTAGGGGTACACCACCTAGAGGGGCACATCTACGCCTCCTACCTGACAGATCCGGGCCTGAACCCGCCCTTTCTGTGTCTGTTGGTCTCCGGGGGCCACACCAGTTTGATTCATGTGAAGGGCTGTGGGGACTATGCCGTCTTGGGCAAAACCCGCGACGATGCGGCGGGGGAAGCCTTTGATAAGGTGGCACGGCTGATGGGGCTGGGCTATCCCGGTGGCCCCATCATTGACCAACTGGCGGCAACGGGAGATGCTACCGTCTTTCCCCTGCCAGAGGGCAATATTTCCCTGCCGGAGGGCGGCTTTCATCCCTACGACTCCAGCTTTAGCGGGCTAAAGACGGCGGTGCTGCGGCTGGTCCAGTCCCTCCAAGCCCAGGGTATAGATCCGTTACCCGTTGCGGATCTAGCCGCTAGTTTCCAGGCCACAGTGGCGCGATCGCTGACCAAGCGCACCCTGAGATGCGCCCTGGACTATGGTTTAACCACCGTGGTGGTCGGGGGAGGGGTGGCGGCCAATAGTGGCCTGCGTCACCACCTCACCACCGCTGCCACCGCTGCTGGGGTGAAGGTGCTCTTCCCCCCCCTGAAGTACTGCACCGACAATGCCGCCATGATTGGCTGTGCTGCCGCCGATCACCTTCACCACGGCCATATCTCGGCCTTTTCCCTCAGCGCCCAGTCCCGCCTGGGGCTGGAGGCAGTGATGGGCTTGTATGGGTGATGGGGTGATGGGGTGATGGGGTGATGGGGTGGGGGGGTGATAGGTGATAGGAGTTTTGAATTTTGAATGCAATATCCCGTAGGGGCGCGGTTTCCGCGCCCAAGGCAGACGGTGACGTTACCCTCCCCCCCCCCCACCCTCACCCCCACCCACCCTCACACCCTCACACCCCAGCCCGATACCAGAGATCCCCAGGACCGAGGTTCCCCCAGTCGTCTGCAAACCAGTGGTCAATGCCAAACCCAAGGGCGCGCTGGCTTCCTCCCCCTTGAAGCCAAGTTGCCCAGCCGTGGAGTGCTGTCCGTCGCCCCACGGCTGTTTCCAGTGCCGACGAGAGGACAGGCTGGAGAGGGTAGCGCTGGCAAATCTCGATCCAGCCCTGGGGGGAACCTGCGATCGCGGGTTTGATCACCACTGTTCCCCGCCAACCCGCCGCCGCCACGGCCCGCAGTTGGGTTAGGGTCGCCACCGACTCATCCAGAGCGACTTGGGCGGGGAAGCGATCCCCCAGGGTGCTCAACCCCTGCCAATCCGCTGGGGGCAGGGGTTGCTCTAGGAACTCAAGGCGATCGCCCCAGTGCTGACAATGGTGGAGCCACTGTTCCGCTGTCTCTCTGGTCAGACCGCCATTGGCATCCAGGCGCAGGGTCGCAGTTGGGGGCAAAACCGTTAGGAGGTTTGCAACCCAGGCCAGTTCCGTTGCCAGGGGAGCCACGGCAATTTTGGCCTTAAAGGTTCGGTGGCCCCGGTCCCACAGGGCGGGCCATGCCTCTAGGGCTGCTGGACCGGAGGGCAGTAGGGCGCAGCATTGAGCTGGCGTTAGGAGCACTGGGGGAATCGGCTGGTGCAGATCCGCCAGGGCAGCTTCGAGGCCGAATTGGCAGGCAGGTAGGGCATCGGGGATCGTGAGGAGTTGATCCGCCGTCACTTCTCCCCCTAGGGGGGTGAGGGGGTGGGGGGGTGGGGCAGTGAGGGGGGAAGTCCTGTCCGTGATCACCAATGGACCGGGGTTGCGTTCCCAGGGGGGAAGGACCAGGGACTTGAGGTAACGTACCGCCGCTGTCCAGGATTCCGTTCCAAACCAGGGAATAGGGGCGATTTCTCCCCAGCCCACGGCCCCAGTATCGTCGCTCAGTCGCACCAGCCAGCCTTGGCGTTCTCTCCAAGGACCGTGGTGGGTGTGGAGGGGCTGACGAAAGGGGCGACGGTAGGGCCGCAGGGCCAGGTGCAGCATTACACCCCGGTGGGTAGGACAAAACTCAGGGCCAGCAGCAGCCCGCTCCAAAAGTGAAAGCCAATGGCAAAGAATTTAGCGTTACTGACTTGGTCGGGCTGATCGTGGTAGCGCAGCACATGTTGGCTCAGGCGCACCGCTGAGGGGGTGCTGGCCAGGGTCAGCAGACTCCAGGCGGGAAAGGCATCTAGCCCCACGCCCCCGATCACCAATATCGCGACGAGGCCACAACTCCAGGGAATGATCTGGGCTCCCCGCTGGGTGCCTAATCGCACGATGGGGGAGCGTTTACCCGCCGCTAGGTCATCTTCTACTTGATGGAAGTGGGAGCAAAACAGCACCAAGGTGGTGGTGATGCCGACGATAGCCCCGGCTATCTGGCTCGTAATGGACCAGGTCTGTGCCTGACTGTAGTAGGCAGCTCCCACCGCTAGGGGGCCAAAGCTGAGGAAGCAGAGAATTTCCCCCAGCCCCTGATAGCCGAGGCGAAAGGGCGGACCTTGGTAGGTATAGCCCAGGGCGCAACAGAGTAGAATCAGCCCCAGAACGGTGCCATCCCGCTGGTAAAGTGCGATCGCAATAATGCCCGCCAGCCCCAACATTAGGGCTCCATTTCCCAGGGCAAAGATCAGCGTCTTGTTGCGGGTCAGATTGACCAGGGAATGGGCCTTGTTCAGATCGATGCCCGTCTCTGAGTCAAAGACATCGTTACTAAGATTTTCCCAGATCAAAATCAGCACCGCCGACAGCAAAAAGGTGGCAAAGACTCCCAGGTGGAAGACTTGGGTTTCTTGGTAGGCCACAGCACTGCCCACCACAATGGGCATAATCGCCACGCTGTACATGGGGGGCTTAATCGCCGCTAGCCAAAGTTTCTTGGACGCTACTGGGGCAGTCTGGGTCGTCATCTCCTGGGGGGGGTAACAAGGGGCTCACCCAGCATAGATCGGGGCTTACCCCCAGGGCGAGAGTCCCGGCTGATGGATTAGCCAGTGTTCGAGACTGGCTAATCCATCAACCATCCAAAGAGTTCCTTCACCGTAAGGGGGAGGTCATCGGCTAGGGTCGGCATGGGGAGTCGGGCATCAGGTTCATCAAAAACCTCAGATGCCTGTTTGGCGCAATAAACAAATACCGTTTGCTCTGCTGGGTCGATCAGCCAGCCAACGGCTGTGCCATGGTGCAGGCAATAGAGAATATTCTTAATCACGCGAGTTTGGCTTTGGTCTGGGGATAGAATCTCGATGACCCAATCTGGAGCTAGGGTAAACGTATTGGCAATGGCTCCGTCTTCATCTCTGGGTATCCGGTGCCATTGAAAAACGGCAATATCGGGAACGATGGAGCGTCCCCCAAAGGTACACCGCAGTTCTGGGAAAGCCCGAGCCCGACGCTGGGGTTTGAGTCGATGGTTCAGGGTGGCGACCAATTCCCCCTGAATGGCACTGTGCTTGCCCTGGGGCATGGGTTTCTGGAGGATAGAACCGTTGATGTATTCACTGGCGGGTCTGGTCTCTGGCAGGGCCAAAAACTCATCCAGACTTAGGGGTTTGGTTGGTGTCGCAACCATTGGCAGGGGAGTGTTACAGAAACTTCATGGTATCGACTTCAACCAAGTGGTGGCAAGCAGACAATTCTCAATGCCATGGTGATCAATGTCATGGTGAAGCAGGGCAGGGATTGGCCCCCCTTAACCGAACATCCTGTCAACTAGAGGCGCTGGTGTAGAACCGCAGGGCAAAGCGCCAAAACCACCGTGAGAATTGCAGTAGCACTAGCGACAGGGTTGCGGAGGCGAGGATCCAGCCAGGTTGCCCTTGGCCGAGGATGGCCTGGGCAGGAACGGTGGTGAGGAAGGCCACGGGGATGATGAAGGTAAAAAAGATGCGATAGGCCACGGGGTAGGCCGCCATGGGGAAACGACCTGCCTCCAGTAGCCCTCGCAAGACCTCGGTGACGTTGTAGATTTTCACAAACCAAATACTGGTGGCCCCCAACATAAACCACAAGCTATAGAGGCTGAGGAAGCCAAAGGCTAAGGGGGGCAGGGCAAGCACATAAATCCATGGGTTCAACCCCAGTTGGATGCCGGCATAGATAATCAGGATCAACCCAAACAGCAGATCCGACAGACCCCAGGGGGAAAAGGCGCGGGTAGACAGCCAAAATTGGGAACTGATGGGTTTGAGCAGGACAAAATCCAGGGTGCCTTCCTGGACCTGGGTGACAATTTTGTTCAGGTTGGGAGCGAGGAAGGTGGCGGCGTAGCCCTGCAACAGGGTGAAGACTCCCAGCACCACTAGGGCTTGTTCCCAGGTCCAGCCCTCGAATCCGTAGCCATTGCCATAGAACAAAAACAGTCCAAACAGACTGCCGACCAAGTTCCCCAGGCTGGTGAGGGTTGCGATCGCAAAATTGAATCGATACTCCAGCTCCGCCGCGATCGCAGTGCCCCAAAATAGCCGCAACACCGCCCAATAGCGTCCCATCACGCCCCCATGCCGGAATATTGGCGCAGACCCCGCCGCCACAGCCAGCGATTGAGGGCCAGAAAGATCAGTCCCCAACCTAAAATCGCCAGCACCCCCTGAAGCATATCCACTGGGCTACCAATCAGTAGGCTGACGGGGAAATAGATCAAATAGGGAAAGGGCGTCCACAGGACCACCTGCCGTACCCCTTCTGGGAATAGATCCAGCGGCGCAATCATCCCCGACAAAAACAGATACAGCAAATACCAAAACTGCTCCACCGCTGTAGCCCGCTCTGTCCAGAAGGTCAGCATGGCAATGGTGTACTGAATTAAAAACCGGAGGCAAAAGGCCAGCGCCGTTGCCCCTACCCCCAAGACTAGGGCCGAGGGAGAGGGTAGCCAAGCTGCCTGGGGATACAGCAGTAGGAATAATCCCACCAGCGCCACAATAAAGGGCAGCCGTGCCAGTCGCTCCGAAACATGGCTGAAGAAATGTCGCCACACCGGGTCAATAGGTTGAAGCAGATAGGGGGACAGTTTCCCCTCTACGACCTCCCGCTCAAACTCCCACACGACCCAGGCCACGGTAAATTGGCGCACTACAAACACCGCCAAAAAGTACCGAATAAAGGTCAAGGCATCCAATCCTGTGGGGGCACTTTCGGCGGCATAGGCCCAGATACCCATGAAAATTAGCGGAAAAGTGCCCGAAAGTGCCCAAAATAATAGCTCGGCTCGGTATTCCACCATATAGGCGTAGTACACCGATAGCATCACCCGTGTGATCTGGAGGGCATGGGCGATGGGTCGAACGCGCAAGGCCCGTCGAGGCATCCGAGTCTGGGTCATGCTAAGGCCCCTTGTTCTTGATGGAGGGGGATTGTGATCTCAAAACAGGTGCCCCCTGTGGCAGGGGTGAGGCAGGTCAGGGTGCCACCATGCTTTTCCGCCACGATCTGATAGCTGATGGAGAGGCCCATGCCCGTTCCCTTACCAATGGGTTTGGTAGTGAAGAAGGGATCGAAAATGTGGGGCTTGGCCGACTCCGGTAGGGCGGGGCCATTATTCGCGATCGCAATTCTGACCCCCTCCCCCTCCCCCCTGGCAGTCGTCAGGGTAATCTGCGGGGATTCACCCTCCATGTGGCCCGTGGCCAATGCCTCCTCTAGGGCATCAATAGCGTTACTGAGGATATTCATAAACACCTGATTGAGCTGTCCCGCATAACACTCTACCGGCGGCAGGTCGCCGTACTGGCGCACCACTTGGATTTCGCCCCGATCGGATTTCACCTTGATCCGGTTCTGTAAAATCATCAGGGTACTGTCCAAGCCCGCATGGATATCCACCGCCTTCATCTCTGCCTCGTCCATGCGAGAAAAGGTACGGAGGGAAGCCACAATTTCCTGAATCCGATCGGCCCCCACCTTCATGGAGTTGAGCAGCTTGGGCAAGTCCTCCAGCAAAAAGGGCAGATCAATAATCTGGATTTCCGTTGCGATCGCCGCTGTAGGTTGGGGGTATTCCTGCTGATAAAGGTCCAGCAGGTGAAGTAAGTCATCGGTGTAGGCGCGGGCATGGGTGAGGTTGCCGTAGATAAAGTTCACCGGATTGTTGATCTCGTGGGCTACCCCCGCCACCAATTGTCCCAGGCTAGACATTTTTTCACTCTGGATGACTTGGGCCTGGGTGCGCTGGAGTTCGGTTAGGGTGTGCTGGAGTTCCACCGCCTGATCCCGCAGATTCATCTCCGACTTTTGCAGCGCCAGTTCCGTTTGCCGCCGCTGCCAAGCTTCAATTTCTGAGGTCAACAAATCCGCCAGGGATCCGGCAAAACTGATTTCCTCCAAACTCCATGGCCGCGCCGTTTCCCCACAGGATTCAATGCAAAAAACCGCTACCATTTCCCCCTTCAGCCACAGGGAAGTATGCATCAGCGCCATCACCGACCCTAGCTCTAATGGATCATAGACTTGGGCCAAATTCTGAGTACAGGGATCAGCGGTGATATCCGCTATGGCAATGGTGCGCTCCGTCGCTAGTGCCTGCATATAGGTGCCCAAATTCTCTAGGGGGAGGTTGGGCTGGCGACTATGGCCCGCTGCCACACTGTAGTAGTCGTGACACCACAGGGTACTATGATGGCCCCTTTGGGCCGGCTTCTGACCATCGCGGCTGACCATCCACAGCCCCGCACTGGCATCGAGGGTCGCTGCCGCCGCCTCTAGCACTTGGGCCACAAATTGCTCAAAGCTCAACTGCTCTAGGGCGCGATCGCGCACAAGCTGGGCGACGGCATCCCGATGATGGCGCATCTGGGCCTCGCTCTGGCGCAGGGCCGCCGTGGCCCGTTCCCGCTCAGTGATGTCTAACACCAGAGACGCCATCCCCATCACCTCACCGTCTAGGTCCACAATAGGGGTGTTGTACCACTCGCAGGTGATTAGCCGCCCCTCGCGGGTGAGGTTGGTGTTGACACTGCGGGTGCCCCCCTGCTGGTGCAGGAGATCGACAAAAATTTGGTCCACCAGCGATTGCACCTCCGGCTGCACAATAAAGCTCGCCTTCTGTCCAATCGCCTCCGCCGCTGGATAGCCAAAGATTTTCTCCGCCGCCCGGTTCCAAGCCTGGACCCGACACGCCGGATCCCACTCAATCACTGCCATCGGCGTCTGCTGAATCACCAACGACAGCTTTTGTTGAGATGCCTCCAGATCTTGGGTGCGCTCCAGAACCCGCTGTTCCAACTCGGCATTGAACTGCTGAAGCTGGGTCTCTGCCCGTTTGCGATCGCTGATGTCCCGGATTATCACCAACACCTGATTGGCACCACTAGCGGTCATCCGCACCTCTTCATGGCGGAGTTCCCCCCGAATCTCAATCTCCTGCTCATAGATCTGGATTTTGCCCGTCGCTAGCGCAGCAGCAGCATGAGACATCCGCTGATTTGCCAAGGCCGGGGGCAACACGTCATAAACTGTGCGCACAGTACCCGTTTGGAAAGACTCCGCCGGGGCCACACTCAGGTCAATATTGCTAGACACATCTCGGTAGGTGCCATCTCCATCCATAGAGATCAGTAAATCGGGAATCGCCTGGATCAAGGCCCGATTTGTCGCTTCACTCTGGCGCAGTTGCTGCTCCGCTGCCTTACGGGCCGTAATGTCAAACATGGCCCCATTCAGATGTTGCAGATTCCCCGTTTCATCAAAGGAGCCCCGCCCCTTTTCATAGATCCACCGCAGACTGCCATCCCGGTGCCAAATACGATACTCCAACTCATAGGCCCGCTGTTCCTCTAGGGCTAACGCCACCGCTGCCGTTACCCAGTCCTGATCATCTCCGTGGAGCAGAGTAGACCAGGTTCGTACCCGATTTTGAATAAAGTCTGTGGCAGGATAGCCGCAAATATCCTCCACCCAATTGCTAAGGACCACCATGGTCCAATTGTCATCATAGTGACAGCGGTAAATCGCCCCCGGCACATTGGCCAACAGTTCTCGAAAGCGGGTTTCACTATCCGCCAGAGAGAGTTCTACCTGCTTTTGCTGGGTCACCTCTCGCAGAGTGGCAATGACAAAGGTATTGCCCTGACTATCCTGAAAAACCGACTTGTGGCTGGCGACAATACGCTGTTGTCCCTGGGCATCGGTAAGGGATGCCTCCCGCTGCTGGGGTTGGTGGCTGATCAGGACGATATCATCCTCTTCCCAAAACACCCGCGCCTCGTCCGACGACAAAATATTGGTGTTGGACTGCCCTAATAGGGCCGTTGCCGGGTAGCCTACCAGTTGGCAAAAGGCTTCATTCACAAACACCCACCGATGGCGACAATCTTTGATCACTAGGGGATCGCTGATGCCGTCGAGAAGGTTAGAGAACACATCAATCGACAGGCTACTTAAAAATTCAGGTTTGAAAGGCACAGCAGCGACGAATTAGAGCGTGTTGGAAGGTGAATCAAGCGCGAAGGGATTTACACACAAGTTATTGTATCCACCCCTATCTCCCCTGTCCGTAGCGGGGGCTTCCCTCGGCTGAGCTTGCCAAAGTCTAGCCTGCACAGTAGCCTGACATGCCATTCCGCCTCTCCGATATACTGCGTCTCAAACCCTGGAGATGGCTGTGATAGAACTCACTGGGCTGCAACTGACTTTAGCGCTGGGGCTGATGGCGATCGCGATCGCACTATCGGCATGGCAACGTCTGGGGCTGACGGGATCCCTTGCGATCGCAACGGGTCGCACCGTCTTACAACTGCTAGGTGTGGGATACCTGTTGGCGGTGGTATTTGCTTGGCGCAGCCCCTGGGCGGTACTGGGGATCCTCGGCGTGATGCTCACCGTAGCCGCATGGGTGGCCCGCAACCGCATTAGCAAACAGGTAAAGGGGCTTTTGGTGCTGGTGCTGGGGACTCTACTCGCCAGTACCGCCCTCACCATGGCCTACATTATCCTGGTGGTAATGCGCCCGGAGCCCTGGTATGAGCCGCGCTATCTCGTGCCCTTGACGGGCATGGTCTTGGGCAATACGATGACTGCCGCCGCGATCGCAGGAGAGCGCCTAGTTAATGCCCTTCAGCAAAACCGTACCGCCATCGAAACCCACCTGAGCCTAGGGGCCACCCCGGCCCAAGCCATTCACCCCTATCGGCGAGAGGCGATTACAGCAGGCTTAATTCCCACCCTCAATGCCATGATGGTGGTCGGCATCGTTACCCTACCGGGGATCATCACCGGGCAACTGCTGGCGGGGGCCGACCCGCTGAACGCGGCCCTATACCAAATGATGATTATGTTTATGCTGGCCTTTGCCACATTGCTGGCGGCGCTGTTGATAACCCTGGGACTGCGGCGGCGATTTTTCAACGCTGCTGCTCAATTGATAGTGCCTTGAGTCGCAGTGGAAATCAGCCCTCGTATCCTAGATGAAACGGTTAGAGTGTTTATGCTGCTCAGTACCAGGGGCTGTGGACAAAGAACTGTGGACAATATGGTTGAGGAGCGTACAAATGACAGTGGGCCGGAGTTCTCCCGCCCCAGTTGGGGGATATGGCAGCACTGAAAACTAGCAAAATTCGATATCCCTGGCGCTGGGTGTTGGCAGCAGGCGTGGTGGCGTTGATGGGGTTGGGGGCGATCGCGATCGCAACGGGAGGCAACCGAGGGCCTGCCTACGACGTGAACGCCCTGACAGTGCCAGTAGATTCCACCGCCCTGACAGTCCGCATTCAGGCCAGTGGCACGGTGGAACCGATCCAAACCGTGAACCTGAGTCCCCGGACTGCTGGCATTCTAGAGCGGCTGTATGTGGAGCAGGGGGATACGGTCGTTGCTGGACAGCTTATTGCCCAGATGCGGAGCAGTGACATCGAGGCCCAACTGCGGCAAAGCCGTGCCGCAGTGGCGGAGGCCGAAGCTCGACTGGCGGAAGTGCAGCGGGGCAATGTCCCCGCCGCCATCGGCCAAGGCCGCGCCGCTGTAGCGGGGGCCGTCGCCCAGGCCCAGGACGCCCAAGCCCGCCTTGACCTCGCCCAAGGGCAGCTAGAACGGAATCGCCAGCTTCAGGCCCAGGGGGCCATCTCGGCCAACGAGTTAGATACCTTTGTGCGCGAGGTGCGGAGTGCAGAAGCTGGCTTGGTTCAAGCCCAAGCCCGTACAGAGGAGACCCGTCAGCGACTTCTAGAACTTGGCAATGCGCCGGAACCGGAGGCGGTAGCCCAAGCCGCTGCCCGTCTAGAGCAGTCCCTGGCCCAACTCCAAGCCGCTGAGGTGAGTCTAGAGGACACCCGCATCCGGGCTCCTTTTGCAGGAGTCATCACCCAGAAATTTGCCACAGCGGGAGCCTTTGTGACACCAACCACCTCGGCATCGGAGGCGACCTCGGCAACCTCAACGGCGATTGTGGCCCTGGCCAGCGGCCTAGAGATACTGGCGGAGGTTCCCGAGGCGGATATTAGCCAGATTCGTCCAGGTCAGGCGGTGGAGATTCAGGCTAATGCTTTCCCTGATGACATCTTTCAGGGGCAGGTGCGGTTGATTGCCCCGGAGGCGATCGTGCGCCAAAATGTGACCCTATTTCAGGTGCGGATTAACCTGCTGACGGGGACGGATAGGCTCCTGTCTAACTTGAATGTGAATGTGAGTTTCATCGGTGACAGCCTCCAGGATGCTCTAGTGGTACCGACGGTGGCGGTGATTACCCAGGCAGGCCGCACGGGGGTCTTGGTACCCGATGAGCGAGATCGCGTCCGGTTTCGCCCTGTCACGCTGGGGTCGCAAGCGGGGGAAAATATTCAAATTCTGGAGGGGGTGACAGTGGGGGAACGGGTTTTTGTCGATCTGCCCCCTGGTCAAACCCTAGACTCGATTCAACCGGAGAATTGATATTGGGGGGCAAGGTTGAATTGGGGGGAAGGGGAACCGAATTCAAAGTGCCTATTTTATCGCGCAATCCTTAACTCGCAGGGGCGATGCGCTTGCGGAGGGACTCAGAGCGACGCTTGGCGGTTTTGTTTTGGGGTTCTAGCTGGAGGGCCTGCTCATAGGTTTCTAGAGCCTGACTCGTTAACTGTTTACGCTCGTAGCTGTGGCCCAGGTTATTGAGGGCGGTCACATAACCGGGCTCAATTTCCAGTGCTTCCTTGTAGTGGCGAATCGCTACGTCGTATTGCTCTTGGGCAAAGTGGGTGTACCCCAGGGCATTCAGAATCAGCGGAGAATATTCCTTTTCATCCTTGGCCAGGGTTTTGAGGGCAAGCTTGAGTTGGGCCGCAGCCTTGGCATAGAGCTTCTTGTCTAGCAGCAGACTCCCTAGTTCGTAGTGTTCCTGGGCGGTGCCCTTTTCTTTGCTCAGTTTGGTCTGGAGTCGGTTGAGGGTGGTTTCAATGCGGCGGGTTTTGATCACCTGACGCAGCACCAACACTGCTGCGACCCCCAATAGGACCAACAGTGTTGAGAGATAGGTGAGCAGTAGATTGCTATTTTCCATGGGGCGCTTTGGCAGAAACCGGGCAGAACATCACATGCTGATTATCTTGCCACGTTCAGGGTAATCCCCAGACTGCGGCGCGTTCTTCGAGCCAGCCTGTCTCATGCCATTGGTTGAGGGAGGCGTTGACTTGACGGCGGAGGGTATCGTACTGGACTCCCTTGGGTATGGCGATAGCTAGGGGCACCGCTGTCAGGACATCGGGCAAGAGCCGATACTCAGGATACTCCTGAACCCATCCCGTTAGGACGCTGACATCTCCGGCAAAGGCATCGGCCCGTCGTGTTTCCAGGGTGGTTAAGGCATCGGGGTAGGAGGGCACGCCAATTAAGCGGGCAGCAGGTAGGAAAAAGTTTACATGGGTGACCGCTTCAGAGCCCTGAAGTAGGGCAATCGCGCCTTGCCGCAGATCCTCAAGTCGCTGAATGGTAGGGAGACGGGTGACAAATCCGGTGCCGTCGAGGTAGTAGGGGATACTAAAGCTGACCACCCGCTGGCGCATGGGGGTAACGCCTACTCCGGCGATGGCCATATCTACCTCATCGGCGAGGACGGCGTTTAGGCGGGCATCGTTGGCCAAGGGCTGAAACTGAACGGCTTCGGCATCTCCGAAGAGATCTACCGCGAGTTGGCGGGCAATGTCAATTTCATAGCCCACCAGTTCCCCGGTTTCATCTAAAAAGCCTAGGGGTCGCCAATTGTCCTTGACCCCTACCACGAGGTAGCCGCGATCGCGAATCGCCTCTAAATTTGCACATAGGGAAACTGGAGGTGCAGCTAGCTGCCCCCCCAGGACCATGCCGACCATGCCAAAACCGAGAAGTCTGTAGTTCAAGCAGCCCTCTCTCAGAGAAAACTGGCGCAACCGCAATGGCCAAAGCCCAGTCCAAGGGGAAAGGGGACCATCGCAGATAGACCCTATGCTTAAGCCTTTGTGGCGACCTCAACCACCTTGGTGAACCCAGCGGGGTCTAGGACCGCCATTTGGGCTAACATTTTGCGGTTGATCTCAATATTGGCCTTTTTGAGTTGGCCAATCAAACGGCTGTAGCTGATGCCTTCTTGGCGCGCCGCTGCGTTGATGCGGGTAATCCACAGGCGACGGAAATCGCGCTTCCGGTTGCGGCGATCACGATAGGCATACCGCAATGCCTTCATCACCTGCTGATTTGCTGTGCGAAACAGCTTGGAGTGGGATCCCCGAAATCCCTTCGCTAGTTTGAGAATTTTTTTGCGGCGCTTCCGGGCGACATTGCCGCGCTTAACCCGAGCCATGACCGTTACCCTATTCGTTTACAACTGTTCATTTCCAACCGTGGTGTGTGGAATCTAGGTGCGGCCTCCCTTAGAGGTAGGGCAGCATGGCTTCCACATTCGGGGCATCCTGCTCACTCACTAAGCCAATCTGGGAAAGACGGGACTTGCGATCAGTGCCTTTCTTCTGTAGCAGGTGGTTATGAAACGCTTTGCGGCGCATAATTTTGCCGCTACCACTGCGCCGGAAGCGTTTTGCAGCCGCACGGCGTGTTTTCAGCTTTGGCATGACTGATTCCTAGTTTCGACACAGTCTTAAATCATACACCTCTGGTCCAAGGATTCACAAGAGGTTAGGGACTCGGAGAAAAATAAGGTGCCCGCAGATCCCTGAGTAGCTAAGTCCAACAGCTTCTGGGCTGCATCTGCCACTGTCTCACCAAAGGCAATCAGGCCATCTTCATGGCCCGCCATGACCAAAATCCTACCCACCGCCAAGTCGGTGTCATGGAAGAGGCGGATCATCTCTGCGGCCATGGCTGGGGTACCGTAGGCAACGCTGGCGCAGGTGGTGGGTAGAATGCCTTGGTACTGCTGCCACAGCCCCCGGTGATGGATGTGGGCGATCGCGCCAATTCTCGACAAGCCAGTTCTGAACCTGTGGTCGTAGAGGGCGGCGTGGGTGAGGGATTCCGAAGAGGCTTTGAGGGGGCCAGTGCAGTGGAGGTAATTTTGGGCAATGTCCCAGGTGGTGACCTGGCTGTAGTGCTCGGGACCTGTGGTGGGCAGGTGACCAGTCTGAGTGCCGGAGATGACAAACCCCTGTCCCGGCAGGCGCAGACTGACGTTGCCGTAGCCGATGCCATCGGGATAGACCCCAATCAGCCCCGCCGCAAAGAGGCGATCGCGTTCCTGAATCAAGGGGGCAAGGGTTTCTAGGGCCAGGGGAGGCTCTGACTGCCAATGGCACTGATATTTGATAACCCCTTCATCCCGCTGCATCCCTCCATCCTGCCGCATATTTGTCGTCTTTATCTATCTTTTCCTGGATCCTATCTATCGGCTCAAAAATCCTTGCAAATCTGCTGTAGCATCCCCGTGCCAAGGATAGGGTTAAAATCAAGCATCCGAAGGGAGGGGCGCGGTGAGATTGATTATGGTGGGGGGACCGGGAGCGGGGAAGGGCACCCAGGCACAGCGATTGAGCCAGGGGTTAGGGATTCCCTGGATTTCCTCGGGGGATCTACTGCATCAGGCCATTGATGCCCAAACGACCTTGGGACAAAAGGTCCAGTCCCTGGTGGAGGCGGGGGAGTTGGTGGATGATGCCACGATGATCGAGCTGATGCGCGATCGCCTGCAACAGCCCGATGCTCAAGGGGGCTGGCTGCTAGACGGTTATCCTCGTACTGCGTTCCAGGCGGAGGAGTTGGATTTCTTGCTGGACGACATTCAACAGCAGGTGGACTGGGCCATTTGGCTGGACGTGCCTAAGGATGTTCTGATGGCACGGTCTCTAGCGAAAGCGCGATCGCGATCTGACGACAACCCCGAAGCCCTGGAACGGCGGATCGAACTGCTCTATGACTGTACGGTGCCGATTTTGGACTATTACGGCTACCGAGATCGCCTGTTGAAGGTAGACGGGCACCAGTCTCCCGAGGTCGTAGAGGCCACCATTCGCAGTGGTCTCGGGTATTAAATCGCCCCAATTCCTGTCCCTGGGGTTAGGACCGTGACTGCGAACCCATAACGGTCTAGGCAGAATGGCACAATAGGTCAGCAATGACCGCCTAGGAATATCATTACGGAACTTTACGGAACTGCTATGACGATGCATACCCAGCTTCAAACCGCCTTTGCCCAAGGCCAAGCCCTCAAAATCATCGCGGGTCTGACCAATTTCGATCGCGATCGCGTTGCCGCCGTTGTGCGGGCCGCCCATCGGGGGGGAGCCACCTTCCTGGATATCGCTGCTGATGGCGATCTGGTACATCTTGCCAAGGGGCTGACGGATCTGCCCATCTGCGTATCGGCGGTAGATCCGGATGCCTTTCTGCCCCCTGTCGCTGCCGGAGCCGATCTGATCGAGATTGGTAACTTTGACGCCTTCTATGCCCAGGGTCTGCGTTTTGAAGCGGCGGAGGTACTGGATCTGACTCGCCGGACCCGCGCCCTGCTGCCCCACATCACCCTCTCGGTGACAGTACCCCACATTCTCCCCCTGGATGCCCAGGTTCAGTTGGCAGAGGATCTCGTCGCCGCTGGGGCCGACATCATCCAAACCGAGGGAGGCACCAGCAGCCAGCCCACCAGTCCCGGTACTCTGGGACTGATTGAAAAAGCAGCCCCGACCTTGGCAGCGGCGCGGGAAATTTCCCAAGTTGTTTCTGTTCCCGTGCTGTGCGCTTCGGGCCTGTCGAATGTCACCGCCCCCCTTGCGATCGCGGCGGGAGCAGCGGGCATTGGTGTCGGCTCAGCGGTGAACAAGCTCGATAACGAGCTGGCCATGGTGGCCGTAGTTCGCAGCCTAGTGGAAGCCCTCAGTAGCGCCCGCCGCGCCGCTGGCGTTCCCACCATCCACTAACACCAAGACGACCATAGGTCAGGTACAGGGGAGCCTAAACCCCAAATGCAAAACGCCTTGCGGCGCAGTGGTAATCCTGGCGCCACAAGGCGTTTATAGCAGTGAGTCGGCGCAGGCCGACTTTCATTGACAGACCCTAATTGGGCGGTACGACCTCGACGACTTGGTTCCAGCGCACATCAAAGCCCGGTAGCCATCCCCGTAGGAAGTAGTAGATAGAGGTCATTAACTCGTCCCAATAGCGAGTGGTCAGGCGCAGCGCCTCCACATTGGGCATGATGTCCGATAGTTGAGCCAGGGTATCGCCGCTGCGCAGACTACTACTGCCGTAGAGATCTGTCGGCCACGCCACTGCATTCAAACCGCGCTCTTCAAAGGTGAGGGCTGTCCGGCGCATCGTTAGAGCCGGGGCGACGATGGCGATTCGATCCGCATCCCGCCCGGTTTGGGTGGGACTCAGATACTGGCGTTCCTCCAAAATTTCCCGTGTTCGCCGCACCGTACTGTTCACATCCATCCCCGTGGTCTGAATCGGAGCGATGACCTCAGCGGGTATGCCCCCGGCACCCAGAACCTGGCGCAGAGTTTGCTCCTTCCCAGCTTTTTCTTCGGCGCTGCCATGGAGAGGTCCTGCCGTCACCACGACCAAGGGATTACTCCCGTTCTGGCGCAGTTGCTGATAGAGACTCGCCCCGCTTCGTAAGCGGGCGGTGAGGTCAGGGTTGAGAGTGCTGCCTGTGTCGATCTGGCTGGGGAAATAGCCCGATCCGCTGGCCACGTCCATGTTTTCCCCCATGATTACTACGGCAACAACGCGGCTGAGGGGGGCGGTCTCGGGCACCGCTGGACAGATATCCTCACAAATGCCCCGCTGAGCATTGTAAGCCTGCTGGATCGACTGCTCCGCTTGCCCCACTAAGGCTCGGGCAAACAACGGCACACTTGACACCAGTAAGATCGCTAGCGCGATCGCAACCTGCTGCCCCTTCACCTTTTTGAGACCCTCGGTAAGGGCAAAGATGAGCAGTAGCACTGAGGCCCCGAGAGGCGTCAAGGGCAGGGAGATGATTCGCCAGATGGTGCCAATGGTTTGGTCGTTCGGGTCAATGAACGACAGCACAATCAGGGCCAGGATAATGGCCCCCCCAAACCAAGTTAAGAACTTGCGGGGAATGAATTTGAGCAGCACGTACCAGATCAGTAATCCGACGGCGACCCAAAGAAGAATGCGGGTGAGCAGGGCTAACAGCATGGTGGCTCAGATCCGGAAGCGCAGCGCGGGGCTGAAGCTGGAACAGCGGTACAGAACAAAACGATTTCAGGAAGGAAAGGTGCAGGGGACAACGGACAGTAACGGTCCTACTGCCTCACGAATGATACATTTGCCGGAAGGTGATGGCACAGGGAATCTACGGCGTTTTCACCTAAATCCCTAAAAATATAGACAAAATAGGGCGCGGGGAATTCCCCGCGCCCTATTTTAAGAAGTCTGTCAGCTTACAATCCGAGCCGCCTTGACTTCAGACTCGCCTCAAATCGGCCAGTTCACCGCTTGAATTTCAGGCTTACTGCCACCGTCGCTTGAGGCCCAGTCCGCTGACCCCAGCCAGCATTAGTAGACCCGCGATCGCACCAGGTTCCGGTACGGTTACCTCCTCTGAGCCATCCTCCACGGCAAACAGAGTTGTGGTGCCACTAACTTCGTTGGTGGTGACGACTAGGTTTTTGCCATTGGGACTGAGTTGGGCGGGGATAAACAACACTCCTTCTGCACCGAGATCTCCCGCCTCTTCTGGGGGCAGCTCCAAGTCGAAGTTGCGGTTGTTGACATAGCTCTGGAAGACGGGAGCTGCGGGGTTGGTGATGTCATAGGCCATGACACCGCCGACGCGCTCTAGGCCGATGAAGGCATAGATGCGCCCGTTCACAACACCGATATCGATCCCTTCGGGTTCGGGGCCTTTGTTATCGCTGCGGGTATCGAAGGAGTCGTTGCTTTCGTGGTTAGCGTTGAAGGCATTGAGGGGCAAGTTACCTGCTGCAATCTCAGCGGCAATGATCTGCTCAAAGGCATCCCCACTGTCCCACACTAGGTTGCCGTCGGTGTCCCAGATGGAGAAGGAGCGCGCCCCGAAGGCGTAGAGTTCCTCGTATCTCCCCTCTGCATTTTGCCCGAGAGTTTTCGTAATGGTGAGTCGCCCGAGGTTGGCGTTGTCCCGTAGGGTAGCGCGATCGGGGAAGGCGATGGGATCCAGACCATTGGCCCCTAAGCCCCGCACCCGTTCCTCTTCGGAAAAACCGGTATAGTCTCGCGCATCCCCTTCGTTAGCGGTAACAATGTAGGTTTTGCCATCCACTTCGTAGCTAGAAATTGCGTCGGGCTGGTACATGCCAAATACGGGCCAGTTGGCAATGTTAATGGCGTCGTCGCGATCGCTAGCATCTAGCCCATTCCCTGGCAGCCTGTGATCCTTGTAGCCCAGGGGTAGGATTTTTTCGATTTCATTGGTCTCCAGGTTCAGAACCGCGATCGCGTTGTTTTCCTGGAGACTGATGTAGGCCGTTTTGGAATCCTTCGACACGGTGATGTACTCGGGTTCCAGATCTTGGGAAACGGTGGCGTTGGGGCCAAAGATCCGTACTCCACTCGCAATCAATGCATCCTTTTGGCTATCAAAGGCGTTGAATCCAGCGGTGATGCTGGTAAGGGTGCCGCTGATGCCCCCGGATACGTCAATGATACTGACTGACCCTTCAGGATCCACGGAATCCGCCTGGTTGTAGCTGTTAGGCTCCCCTTCATTCGCCACCAAGAGCTTGGTGCCATCGGGGGTAAAGGTGAGCATGTCCGGCAGGGCTCCTACCTTGACGACATTCTGGTAAAGGCCATCGAGGTCAAAAAAGACGACGCTGCCGAGGTCTGTCTTGTTGCTGGCCTCTATCGCCGCTGCGATATAGCTAAAGCCGTTATAGCTATTGTAGGCAACGCTGTTGACTGCACCCAGATCCAACCCGTAGTTAGCGGCGATGCCATTGATGTCAATGGTGCCAAAGAGGGTGGGCAGGGTTGGGTCAGCAATGTCCAGAATGTCAATGCTGTTGGTAGTGGCGTTGGTTACAAACAGCCGATAGGCATCGGGGGCATAGGTGGCAATTTCCGAGGCTCCAATCCCTAGTCCGCTGTCATAGGTGCCCACAGGGGTCAAGGTAAACGCCTGGACAGGGGCTGCCATCATCCCCACCAGTAAGGCTGTGGGCAGAACCACTGACCCTGGCATCATCGAGAAATTGATCATCATGGGATTTAATTCACGGGATATTGAACGTGGCTAAAAATACGCGCCACCCCGCAAAATACTGACCCAGCCTTAAGCGACAGCGCCAAGCAGATTAACCCTGGGTAAACCCACGGAAACTTCACCAGATCTTCATGAAATCACTCCGGAAAGCAGCGGAAAACGCCCTGCCTTAAAGGGAGTCCGGTTCGATGCCCAGTTCCTGTAATCGAGCTGCTAGCCGTTCTGCCCGTTGTTGTTCTTGGTCAGCGCGTTGTTGTTCTTGGTCAGCGCGTTGTTGTTCTTGGTCGGCCCGTTGTTGTTCTTGGTCGGCCCGTTGTTGTTCTTGGTCGGCCCGTTGTCGTTCTTGGTCTCGTTGCTGGGCCAGCTCCACTGGGGTCAGAAACCGTTCTCCCGCTGGCGTATAGATGTTCAACGTGTCAGCACCAAGTTCAAAGCGAATCCCCAAGCGGGGGCTGACCCAGCCTGCCATCTCGGGGATTTCGGCCAAATATCCATCCATCCGCTGGGAGCCGATTAACTCGTTGCGATCTGGATCGTACTGGTAATATTCTTCAACCCCGTACTCTTGATAGAAGAGAACCTTACGGGTCATCTCTGTACCGGTGTTACAAGGGGAGAGAACTTCAAACACCACTTGGGGCGCGATTCCCCCCTCTTGCCACTGTCGGTAAGATCCGCGATCGCCCTTGGGTCGCCCAAATACCACCATGGCGTCGGGGGCTTGACAGAGGCGGTTATTCCCCTCCACCGGGTACCACAGCAGATCTCCCGCGATAAAGATATCGGGTTGGGCCGCAAACAGAATTTCCAGATTTTCCTTGATGGTGACAATCCATCGAAATTGCTGGGTATTTTCCGCCATCGGTTTTCCATCACTTTCGGGATAGACCACCGCTGCGGGCGATAGTGTCTGGGGTTGTGCGACCATGGCCCGATCTGGTCCAAATCAGTACCTCCAAACTAACACAGCCCTCAGAAGCAGCTTCCCCCAAGGATAGCCCTGGAGGGGAGCACTATACTAAGGACACCTTCCACCCCCCTTTATCCGCCGATTGCCGCGATGGTCTCCCACCAGCCAAAGGCAATCGCACCTATCCCTGAGGCCGTCATGAATGACTTTTTCAAAGGCTTTGAGCAACTGCTAGAACTGGCCAAAACCCTAGAGGAAAAGGCGGAACGGGGGGAACTGAAAACGGATATTCGGGTCAATGCCCGTAGTTTTAGCGCCATTCCCCGCCAGGGCAATATCCCCACCGACATCGGTGTTAGCAAAATGCGATCGCCCCGGTCCAATTCCGAGGTGGGCTCTGAGGCGGGTGCTGGAATCGGAATCAACGATTTCGACGAAGCTGTCATCATTACCCCACCTCCCGCTGACGCCCAAGCCGCACCCTCACCGGACTCGGGGCAGGCAGAGACCACCCCCTCCCCGACAGGGTCTGACCAAACTCCGAGCCCCTCCCTGGCGGAGGTGGGCGGGTTAGCCAGCGTCGTGCAGGAGCTAAGGGAACTGGTGGAGCTGCCCCTAAAACGGCCCCAGGTACTGGCCAAGCTGGGGTTGGAGCCGCCTCGGGGCGTGTTGCTGGTGGGACCACCGGGAACAGGGAAGACCCTGACGGCGCGATCGCTAGCGGAGACACTCGGGGTTAACTACATTGCCATCGTTGGCCCTGAAGTTATGGGCAAGTATTACGGCGAAGCGGAGGGTCGCCTGCGTCAGGTCTTTGAAAAAGCTGCCAAGGCAGCCCCCTGCCTGATTTTTATCGACGAAATCGATAGCCTCGCTCCCGATCGCAACAAGGTAGAAGGTGAAGTAGAAAAACGCCTCGTAGCCCAACTCCTAAGCCTGCTGGACGGCTTTGCTAAAACTACCGGGGTGATTGTTCTAGCCGCCACTAACCGCCCGGATCATCTAGACCCAGCCCTGCGCCGCCCCGGACGCTTTGATCGCGAAGTCCATTTCCGTGTTCCTGACCGGGCCGGACGATTGGAGATTTTACAGATTCAAACCCGCGCCATGCCCCTGGATGGTTCGGTAGATTTAGGTGCGATCGCAGATGCCGCCGTAGGCATGGTGGGAGCCGATCTCAAGGCTCTAGGCCAGAAAGCGGCCTACATCGCCCTGCGGCGGCAGGTCCCAACCCTAGGGACGGCAATCCCCGAAAACTTACACGTGGGTCACGGAGACTTCTTGGCGGCCCTAAAGGAAATCAAACCCTCAGTCCTCCGGGCCGTGGAGGTAGAATCCCCCCAAGTCCGATGGGAAGAAATTGGCGGTCTAGAAGAGGCCAAGCGCATCCTCCAGGAGTCAGTAGAAGGAGCCCTCCTCTATCCCGAGTTGTACCGGCAAACCGGAGCCACCGCCCCTCGGGGAATACTGCTATGGGGACCACCCGGCACCGGCAAGACCCTATTAGCAAAAGCGATCGCAGCCCAAGCCCGTGCCAACTTCATCGCCATCAACGGGCCAGAACTCCTCACCCGCTGGGTAGGAGCCGCAGAACAGGCCGTGCGGGAACTCTTCGCCAAGGCCCGCCAAGCCTCCCCCTGCGTCGTGTTTATAGATGAAATCGACACCCTAGCCCCAATCCGAGGGCAATTTCAGGGAGACTCTGGTGTTAGCGATCGCGTCGTCGGCCAACTACTGACAGAATTGGATGGCCTCCAAGCCTGCACCGATGTCCTCCTCGTTGGAGCCACCAACCGCCGGGGAGCCCTAGATCCTGCCCTCCTCCGCTCCGGTCGCCTCGACCTCCAAATCGAGGTAGGTCTACCAGATGCCCCCAGCCGTCACGCCATTCTCCAAGTCCACAACCAGGATCGGCCCCTAGCAGAGGTGAATCTCCACCACTGGGCACAGGAAACCGAAGGCTGGAACGGAGCCGACCTCGCCCTCCTGAGTAACCAAGCCGCCCTAGAAGCCATCCGCGACTATCGCGCTAGCGGCAACACCGATCCCAGTCAAATCCATATCCATCCTGCCCATTTTCAACATGCCTTTGAGGTGCTGCATCTTCAAAAAGATTCGGCTCATTGATTACACTACATCACAACGTTTTTCGCCTTGACATGAACCCCAAACACCCCTCAATTTACTTTTGGCTACCTGCAGACATCTGGCCCCATCCCTTTCCTGAGAAAGCCGATACCTTTATCACACGACGTGGATTTGATAGCTGGGTTACTCAAACCTATCTGCGTTTAAGAGAGGCAGGTTTTGATTGTCAAAAGGCAAATGAAATTCCTGATGAAGGCATTATTATTGCCTATCGTGATTTTTTACCCTATGATTTCAAACCTAATCCTAGGCAACTCTGTGTTTGCATTAAAGGAGACAAAAATCCGAATCCTTATGCTCAAATCCACATTACCCACAATCTCGTGGAATCTCAATCTCCCAATCTCAAAGTTCAATCAATTACCCATGACTATCAACTCCTATGGGGACCGCGCTATTATATTCCTCACTGGCCTCAGCCCGGTTTAATTCCTCGTGATCTAGCCAGAGGTGAGCGTATAGAAAACATTGCCTATTACGGCAATCCTTATAACCTGGCCCCAGAGTTACGACAACCGCAATGGAATGAATTTGTGCAATCGTTAGGGATGAATTGGATTGTTGAGCAGCAACGCGATCGATGGCATGACTATCGTCAGGTTGATATTGTAGTCGCGGTGCGAAGCTTTACGGACAAAACTGATTACCCTTGGAAACCCGCTTCGAAATTGTTTAATAGTTGGCGTGCAGAAACCCCGGCTATTTTAGGTGTTGAGTCGGCATTTCAGGGAGAACGAAAAAGTCATCTTGATTATCTTGAAGTTCGTTCCTGCTCGGAGCTAAAAAACGCCTTGAAAAGACTAAAAGATGATCCTACATTGTATAGAGCTATGCAGGAGAATGGTCGGCAACGAGCTCAAGAGATTGAGATTCCCCAAATGGTGGCAAGATGGCAACATTTTCTGCTAAATGTTGCGGTGCCTGCCTACGAAAAATGGTGTAGCCAAAATTCAGTAGAACGTCACCTCTATTTCTTAACTAGAACGCTTGCACTAAAGGCGAGTCGAGTACAAAAAACAATGCTTGGATATCTGATTGACTGACTAAATTTCCTGCCTATGTCTATCGATAAATAGGTTTGCTGAACACATCAATGGCTTAATTTTGCAGTGTTGGCATTGTGAATTTGAAATGTGAAAGCTTCCATTTAGAAATAGTAGAACTCAAAGTCCTTTAAAGCTGAGAAGCGAGTCAGGTTAAGACGACGATGATAAGCGAGTCGTCGCCTAAAATTTTGCCAAGGACTTTTAGGTCGTCGTTGAGAGGCATCAGTATGGTTGTAAATTTGTTTCAGTGACCGCCAAACTTCATCCGTTTGCACTGATAGACCAAGCTTAGCTGCCGCCATACCGACTGCATTTCCGGCCCCTGCCTGTATTTTGTGTAGCTCCAGATATCGAGCTAGCCGTCCCCACAGTTCACAAAATTCTTCGCCCTGATTTTGATCTGTACAAACTGTGAATAAGGACTCCCCAATCCAAGCAGCTTCTGACAGATCTAGATCGATTTTCCTAGCCAATTTCTCAATCGTTGGCAACCTTTCAGGTGTGAAACGACTCACATGAGTAACAAGATCTTCGTAATAACCACTGATGCCAGGAGCCCAGTTGAGAACTGGTAAGGGAGCCGTTAACCGAGCATCCACGTCGATAAATGTGACTGCCGAAAACAGGCTGAGTCCCTTTGCGATCGCAAAACGTTTGTCATGATAACAATGCTGAACTCCCACTTGCCGATGCTTGAACGCCAGAACATTGGATATGCCATCAAAAAAGCTGGGATCATCCGTATAGATGATGATTTGAGTTCCCGGTGAATATTGCTCTAGATCACCAATTAAATCCTTAGCCATTAAATGATATCGACGGCCTAGGGCCAGAGTGCAAAAACCGTGCTTGCCTTTTCCTGTCTGCATAGCCCCATCAACTCCAGCGCAAAATTCAATAGGATCGAAAATTTCAACGATTGAACAAGAAGGGTAGATACTGTTTCAAGAAACTTTGAACTGAGGATTTACTAGCGGTGCTAGTGGTCGTAGGTACGATTGCGTTAGCGTAATCCAAATATCGGTAATATTCCCATAGTTCCCGATAAGGCGCGCCGGAACGCATAGGAGTTCCAGCCCAATGGAGATAACGCAACGGGCAATCACCATCGTAGAGGATGTGATCTCGCTCAACAAAATGAGTCGAGCCGCCCCAACTACCAGGTTCCTGGGGATTAACCCGCACGATATTCAACCTTCGCTCGATCCCCTTCAGTACGAGATAGTTCAGAATTGGCTGATCCGTTGTCCCTGAGGAAAAATCAAAATACTCACGATGGGCTGCACATTCCCGAAGCAAAGCCTTCATAGTCTCTAGAGATAAACTACCCCGTCGTGCCCCCCAAAAACCACTATTAAACACATCTTTTAGGGCTTCCGAAGTAAAAATATTTTGACTCGGAACAGCTTCGGAAAATACATCTGCTAGTCCTCGTCCCTTATGATGAAAATCACAGGTAATAAAGTCAGCGTCCTTAAGAAAATTTAGCGTTTCCAACAAGGGTCGAAACACCACAATATCCGTATCGACATACAGAAACTCTTCTAACGGCCCAAACCAAGCCGCCAACTTCCTCATCTTGTTGGGCAGTTTGAGAAAGTCACGAGGAAATATTTCCCCAATTAACTGGGTAAATTCCTCCAAAAAGGGCAAATCGGGAAAGAGTTGTACTTGGAACTTCTCAGTCAAAATTCGTTCTACCTGATGACAATCTTCATTGAAGGGAATCATCACAACCGGCAGATCTGGCTCATGCAACCGAATGCTGCTCATAAGTGCGATCGCATTATCAGCCACACGATCGTTAGCTACGATATAGACTCCACGAGTCATACTAACAAGCCTCTGACAAGAACTACTTCAAGGCTGAACTACTTCAAGCTGATTTTCTGGCGTAACCGCTGCCAGCGAGTCGGAGGCTTTTGGCAGGGTTCGGGACGGCCCTTATAAACCGGCCTCTCCTCCGGTGTTTTCAAATAGCGGTAATGTAGAAAGATGTCTCGATAGGGAAAATCAATATTCTCTCCAGAACAAAGACGTTGAAAGCATTTTGAAGATACCCCAATATAATGCAAATACATAAGAGGTGCCTCGTTATCATAAAGACATGCTCCCCGTCTTTGAAAATGGGTTGAACTGACAGCATTTCCTGTCCGTTCATTTTCTGGCAGCTCGAAGGCCAAATTGCGAACTGGAATTTGAGACTTCATGACCATATAGTTCAAGACGGACTGATTAGGAGCTGATGTATACAGCACGTCCGCATCCCCTGTCGCCAACTGCTCTACCAAAAACTCTCGTTGAGAAGGTGGAAACAAGCCCCTTTGACCACCATAAAAACCCGCACAGAAAATCTCCTGACCCACCCTTTCCGGAGGAAATATCGTTTCCAGTTTAGAAGAGGCAACGTTGTAAATATGGGAAGGATCTTTATATTGAAAGTCATAGACCACCAGAGGATGAGTCTGTAGCTGATCAAACACTCGATCTAGGGAAGATAACACTAGAGTATCCCCATCCAAATAGATAAAACGCTCAAATGGGCTCGCCTGATCAAAGGCTGCATAGCGACGATTCATTCCCAAGCGATTCACCCCCTGTATCCCCTTAGCTGCCCACTGCTGCAATGCTGTTGGGTGAGTCTCCCATACCTTATAGGAGAACTCTTCCCATGGTGCATACAATGCTGGATCTTCCAGCAAAGTCACGCTAGGGTACTGACTCACCAACTGCTTCACCCGTTCTATCCGGTCATCATAGGCAATAACAGCGACAGGTATATTCGTACCGACATTAACCTCGATACTGTTGAGTAGTGCCACTAACTGATCATAAACCACATCATTAGCCAGAGTGTAAATACCATTTGTCATCGGATTTTAGTTTTCCTGCTTACGACTACTACTCCGCCTAGATTTCAGGCGAAATCCTTGACTAGACAAGTTTTTGGAATATCCCAGCAAAATCAAGAATTCGAAATCAATGCTTAACCAAGACTCAAGTTTTCAACAAAATCGGAATGACTTCTTTAAGGTCTTACTGCTATCGCAGCTCTTGGAATTTAAACCACGCAGGGCACGGAGACTTAGAGGAATGTATACTCGACTTTTATAACGATAGCTTACCCTTACTTAGAGCTTAAGTCAGCATAACAGTTCGGCTTGGCCATGAATGAGGGCTGGACGCCCATACAGTACAAATGACCTACACGGAAATCAAGGCTTGGTCTAGATTAAGGTGGGTTAGTGATTTTCTAGCACGACATGGGTAAACTTAGGCAGGTTGCCTGAGTTAATCTTCGGAAGACCAAGTCCAGCTCTCTCAAACCCCTAGAACAAAAAGGCTTTGAGCATTCTGGATCGTCGTATCTTCTCAAGCAGTATGATACTTACCCATGTCTATGCTCGTGAACCTAAGACTACTCCTATGGAGTAGTCTTAGGTTCACGTTGGAGATCACCGAAGCTCTTCGCCAGGAGTCATTGGGAAATTTTATTGAGCCGGATAGGGGAAACCCAAAAACTCTCAACCCTGGTGGGATCAAAATAAAGTGTTGGAAGGATACCTAGTTCTCACCTCCACTCCGCTCTTTTTAGACATGCCCACTCAAGAGTAACAACAAAACATATGAGCATTTTAGTTACTGGAGCGGCTGGATTTATCGGCTTTCATACTTGTAAACGACTACTAGAACGCGGTGACACAGTCATTGGTCTAGATAATTTAAATGATTACTATGATGTTTCCTTGAAAAAGGCACGACTTTCTCACCTAGAAACCTATAAAAATTTTCGTTTTATACTTCTGGATCTGAAAGATCGCCCTGGAATAGCAACCCTCTTTTCTCAATCGAAACCCCAGCGGGTTATCAATCTCGCGGCCCAAGCGGGAGTGCGTTACTCCCTCAAGAATCCCAATGCCTACGTAGACAGCAATTTAGTAGGTTTTGTCAATATCCTGGAGGGTTGCCGTCATAATGGAGTGGAGCACCTTGTATTCGCATCTTCTAGCTCAGTCTACGGCGCAAACACTCAAATGCCCTTCTCTGTCCATCAGACCGTAGATCATCCCCTCAGTCTGTATGCTGCCACAAAAAAAGCCAATGAACTTTTAGCCCATACCTATAGTCATCTTTATAATCTCCCCACCACGGGTCTGCGCTTCTTCACTGTCTATGGCCCCTGGGGCCGGCCAGATATGGCCCTGTTTCTCTTTACCCGAGCCATTCTCAATGATGAGCCTATTTCCGTCTTTAACCATGGTCAGATGAAGCGAGATTTTACCTATATTGATGACATTGTAGAAGGGGTAGTCCGGGTCAGCGATCGTATTCCTCAAGGGAATCCCGCCTGGTGCAGTAAAAATCCGGATCCAAGTAGTAGTTTTGCCCCTTATCGTCTATACAATATTGGCAATAATAATCCTATTTCGCTCATGGCCTTAATTTCAACTCTCGAAGATTGTCTTGACAAAAAAGCCCAGAAGCAATTTCTGCCCATGCAGCCTGGTGATGTTCTTGAAACCTATGCAGATATTGATAGCTTGGGATCGGATGTAGATTTTTATCCTGGCACCCCAATCTCGATAGGGATTAAACATTTTGTGAACTGGTACAAAGAATTCTACAAAGCCCACTCTTAGTTCCTGATTCCAAAACGATGACCAAAATCTTGCGCACGCCGATCAAAAAAATTCGCAATAAATTTTCAGATGTTTCCCGTAGACTTCAGGCTAAAGTTTGGCCCAATTCATCTATTGTATTTTATGTGGGCGAAACTCCTGATACTTGGCATCCAGGTTGCTTGAATACAGGAATTGGCGGAGCGCAAGCAAGAGTCATTTTTTTGGCAAGAGAATGGGCAAAGCTAGGATTTAAAGTTACTGTTTTCAACAACTGTGGCGATCAGGAGGGAACACATGATAATGTTCATTACCTGAATTGGAATAAGTTTAATCGCCATGACTCATTTGATACGTTGATTGTATGGCATTTTGCCTGGCGTCTTCGATTTCCAGTCAAGTCAAAGCGAATTTGGTTGGACTTGGGCAAGGGAGTTCTTCTTCCAGAAGAATCAAGTTATGAAAAACTGAAGCATTACGACAAAATATTTTGCAAAAATAATTTTCACAGATCAACATTACCTGAAATACCTGATGATAAAATTGCCATAATACCGAATGGAGTAGATTCTCGATTTTCCGTATTGAGTTCCGAGAAAAAGGAACCCATGAAAATTATATATGCCTCAAACTATTCTAGAGGCTTAGAATACATGTTGAGATTTGGGTGGCCCTTGATTTTAGAGGAAGTCCCCCAAGCTGAATTGCATATCTTTTATGGTTGGAGTAGCAAAGTTAGTGTCGACTGGAAAAACATGATGCTTTCCCTTATGCAACAACCAGGTATTACAGAGCATGGCAAAGTAGGCCGAGATCACCTAATGAGAGAGAAATCCACTGCGTCAATTCATTACTATGGTTGTACTTTTGAGGAGTTAGACTGCAATACCGTACGAGAGTCAGCCCTCGTAGGGTGCATTCCAGTGACTACAGATTTTTCTGGGTTAAAAGACAAGGAATACTGTGTTAAAGTTCCAGGAAACCCTCACCTTAAGGCAACCCAAGAGGCACTAGCATTACAAGTTGTTAAATTGCTTCAAGCCCCTCAGGAAGTCGATGCTTTAAGATGTAAATTCATGAGTTTAGTTGCCCATGAAACCTGGGAAGAGGTAGCATCACTGTGGCTTAACTATTTATGAGGAACGAAATCATGATAATGCCAAACTTTCTTCTTATCGGTGCAGCTAAATCAGGAACATCTTCACTCTACTACTACCTGAAACAACACCCTGAAATTTATATGCCAGCTTCTCGGGACGCTAAAGAGCCTGATTTTTTCACGCTGGAAGAAGAAAGTAACCAGCGCTTAGGCCCTTATGGTGTCTTTACCATGAAAAATGCCGTAACAGATTTGAAGTCTTATATGACTCTGTTTGAGGATGTTACAAATGAAACAGCTATAGGCGAAGCCTCAACATCTTATATTTACAGTGAGAAAGCGCCTCAACGCATTTTTGCACATATACCAAAATCAAAAATAATTGCCATACTACGTGATCCATCTGAAAGAGCCTTTTCCCATTTTCTATTTTCAATGAGTAACGGTCGAGAGCCTATTCCAGACTTTCTAAAAACTCTTCGACAAGAGGAAAAACGAATTGCTGAGGGATGGAGTTTTCAGTGGCATCACAGGAATCGGGGATTTTATCACGCTCAGTTGCAGAGGTATTATAGTCTTTTTGACAAAGCTCAAATTCGTGTCTATCTCTATGATGATCTGATCAAAGATCCCAACACTTTATGTCGTGATATATTCAATTTTTTGGGAGTTGATGATAATTTTTCGCCCAATACCAAGAAGCAGCATAACCCTACACGAGTCCCCAAGAATCAGGCACTAAATTCATTGCTAAATAGCCCTAATCTATTAAAATCTGCGGCAAAAATAATGCTTCCAAAAAGTCTTTTGAAAGTAACATCCATGTCCTTAAAGCAAAAAAATCTTGGTAAGCCAAAGCTACAAAAGTCCGTCCGAAAATTACTAATAGATGGGTACCGCGAGGATATCCTAAAACTACAAGACCTCATTGATAGAGATCTATCAGCTTGGCTGGAAGTGTAATCAAGGAAACAGATTCTTTGTAGAAACTTGATTTTTAAGTCTTGGATCCAAAATTGACAAGTAAATCTGAGCCGCCAAGGTTTCGGAATGTTGAAAAATTTACGCGCACATGAATATGCTAATCAATAATTTGAAAGTTAGCCTATTTAATTTATTTAATATTTATGAATTGCGCTGTCGAATCAAGGCAAAGCGCTGGCCTAAAGGGTCTATCGTTTATTATGTGGGAAAACCTCGCGAGGGACTGACACCCCTAAGCTTGAAGGAGGGAGCCAGTGGTTCTCATACTGCTGTTATCTATCTAGCAAAGGAATGGGTAAAGTTAGGATATCAAGTTACGGTTTATAGCAATTGTGGTGAACGAGAGGGGATTTATGATGGTGTTCACTACATTAATTACTACCATTTTAATTGGTATGATACTTTTGATATCCTGCTGATATGGAGACATCCATATATGCTTAAGTCGCAGGTTAAGGCTCGTAAAATCTGTCTAGACTGGCATGATCTCCTGGATCCACCCAAGTGCTTTCCTAAGGATGTTATTGCTCGCTTCAATCTGATCTTCTCAAAATCCCAGTTTCAGCGTCAACTTCTTCCAGAATTTTCGGATAATAAGTTTGCCATTATAAGTAATGGTATTGATTCTAAGATTTCATTATTGTACGGTCGAGACAAACAACCTTATAGACTAGTCTATGCCTCTCGTTATTATCGAGGTCTAGAAGACATGTTAATTTACGGTTGGCCTATTATCAAAAATTCAATACCAGAAGCAGAGTTGCATCTCTATTATGGTTTTAATAGAGTTGAACTCCGGGCTAGTCGATCGGAATGGCGAGAGAAAATGTTGATCCTGATGGAACAACCAGGTGTGATTAATCACGGTCGAATCAGCCAAGATAAACTGATAGAAGATAAAGCCTGTTCCTCCATTCATTACTACGGCTGTACTTTTGAGGAGATAGATTGTATTTCTGTGCGTGAATCTGCAATTGTAGGATGCCTTCCGGTAACAACAGACTATGCTGTTTTTTCCGAAAAATCTTACTGCCATAAAATTTCAGGTGATCCTAAGGATCCCAAAACACAAGAGGCATTAGCTCATCGAATTGTTGAGCTACTACAGAATCCTGAGCAGCTTCATATTCTGCGAACAATCTGCGCAGAACATGCCCGGAAAGACACCTGGGATCGATTGGCAAAAGAATGGATTGAAAATTTAGAAAAATCATGAAGCTAATTGTTCCGGTTAAGTTCTATGTTCGCGGTGGCGTAGAGCGTGTGATGTTTTCGCTTCTCAGGGAATTCGATAACTTAATAGACGGCGTTGTACTGCTCCTACCCGATAAATCTATAGTTGAGTTTCAATCTAACTTACCTGAAGCCAAAAATATTTACTATGAATCCTTTACTTCGGCTGGATACCGTAGAGATAAACACTTATTAAAGTTGCTGACTTACATTGGGCGCTTTGGATCAAGGCTCAGGCTTAAAGGGCTACATCGCTGGAGTGAAACCAAGATTGCCGATTTCAAGGTATCGGAATGTATTCGTGAAATTGCGCAGCGTCACCACTGTACTCACTGTCTTTACTTCATTGGCAATCGAATTCAGCCACCGAGGGGCTTAGAAATTCCCCTGGTTCTAATTTCACATGATTTGTTTTGGCGATTTGCACCATTGACTTATGCACCAAAGCTGGTACGAGAATATGATGACAGCCTTTATCAGTGGCTAAGGGTGGCTGATCTTGTGATTGCTGTTTCTCAAAAAACACGGAGTGACTTGCTGAAAGTGTTTCCGGATTTCAAGCATAAAGTCAGGGCTATTCCATCGGCAAGTGAACCTCCGAATATCACAACTTTAGGTATTTCTCAGTCAAGCTCTAAATTCAATGGGGAAATTACTTTTTTCTTTCCTTCTTCTTTTAGTTTGTATAAAGACCATTTAACTTTGCTGCGAGCAGCTATTTCCCTACACCAATCTGGATATCGATTTAAGGTGGTACTAACGGGAAGAGAGACAGACAAACTTGTCAATGGAGATTTCGAACTGTCCCAGCAAAAAAATACTAAGGAATATGCTTTTTATGTTGCTCAGTTATCTCAGTTATATGCTGAATCAAATGTGGCTTGGGCAGAAGTGTTTGTAGGATTAGGATATTGTAGCTTGGCGACAGTAGAAACAACTTATCAGTCTTGTAACTGTGTAGTAATGCCTTCAGTATATGAGGGGTTTGGGCTAGCGATTGCGGAGGCTATTGTACGTGGTCTACCTGTCATTGCCGCAGATATTGCTGTATTTCGAGAACAGGTAGATCTATATTGTTGTCCTGATCGAGTAAAGTTTTTCACTCCGGGAAATGCTGATTCGTTATCTCAATGTTTAGTTGACTTTATGAAAAATCCCATACCCCGACTTGCGCCTAAGGAAGCGGCTAGCCGCTTTGACCATTGGACTTGGAGGCAAGTGGCCTTAGAGTACATCAACGCTTTGCGATCGCAGGCTGTTTCCGCTCCTGGATCTGCTGAGATTTCTCCATCCGCTCTAGACTCTTGAGTAAGTCTTCAGTGGACTGATATACTTTATCTGTTAATTCCTGACGTTCTTCTTCACTATCCACCAGCCCATCGCTGAGGAGAGTTAGAAAGCCCAACATAGAATTTAGATTGGCACGAAACTCGTAGGATACTTGGGACATGAGTCGCTGTTGTTCCTCGTCTTTAGTTTCATGTCTCTTAGTATCTCCATCTCCAAATTGAAGACTACAGAGCTTAGTATAAATTCCGTCCTTTGCCAGTAGCTCTTTGTGGCTACCTAGTTCAATAACCTGCCCCTTTTCCATTACTGCAATTTGATCTGCCTTCTGCACTGTCGATAAACGGTGAGCAATAACTAGGGTAGTGCGATCTCGACTGAGTTCATCAATTGCTTGCTGTACCAATCGTTCCGATACAGTGTCTAGGGCACTAGTAGCCTCATCCAGAATCAAAATTTCGGGATTTTGTACGAGAGCTCGGGCAATGGCAAGGCGCTGTCGCTGGCCTCCAGATAGCATCACGCCGCGATCTCCGATCAACGTATCTAGGCCATCTGGCAAGCGGGCAATGAATTCGTAGGCATTGGCCCGTCGTGCTGCTTCTATAACCTCTTCATCTGAGGACTGGGGTCTGCCATAGGAAATGTTGTAGCGAATTGTGTTGTTGAACAAAAAAGTATCTTGACTGACGATTCCCATGGACATGCGCAGGGTCGAGATATCAAAATCCCGGAGATCGCAACCGTCAATCACAATGATGCCACTGGTGGGGTCGTAGAAACGAGGTAGGAGATCAGCTAAGGTAGATTTTCCTGCGCCAGAGGATCCCACCAAAGCCAAGGTTTTGCCTTTGGGTAGGGACAAGGTGACATTTCTTAATACCTGTTCCTGGGTGTTGGGATAGGTGAAACTCACATTTCTGAATTCAATCCCTTGCCTCAAACCCGGATAGGTGATCTCGCCATCCCCCATGAAATTTTTGTTATCTCGTCTTAGTAAATCGTAGACTACGTCTACTGGAGAAGATGCATGAGCTAGTTGGTTTCGGAGGCTATTTAGCTGACTAACATAGGGCAGGAGTCGAGATAATAGAACCAGATAAGTCACCATGATGGCGGATAATGCATTTAGTTGGTCCTGAAATAACATCCGACTCAAAAGTACCAAAATAAACAGAATGGTGATATTGATCACCTCTGCCATAGGTCCAATTAGGCTGGAATTCATCTTGGACTGTAATTGGACTTGCTCTCGACGGCGAATAAAGCCCACAAACCGTCCATATTCTCGATTTTCATTGCCAGTAGCTTTGACCAGACGAATACCGCTGATCAACTCCACTAATCCACCGGAATAGGCACTGTTGATATCTGTTAAAATACGGCTAAAAACCTTTGCACGACGGATTAGAAACTGACTCAAGATAGCAGAACTTGGAAGCAGTAGTGTCGTTGCAATCGTCAACTGCCAGGAGATAGAGAGCATCAAGCCCAGAAAGACAAGTACTGTGGCTGATGTGACGGCAAGCTGGATAACTCCAGTAATTGCATTAGAGGCTCGGCTCATTTCCCCACCGAGTCGGTTCATTAAATCCCCGACCCGAGCATTAGAAAAGTACGCCAAATCCACTTCTAAAATTAGTTTTAGGCCCTGCTCTTGTAAATCGGAGGTCAAAGACCGTGATAAGACGGTGGAAGCTAGGCTACTAAAATAGCCACTCGCATTTTTTAGAATAATGACGAATATGGTAGATAAGGCCATGACCACCAAGCGATAGGACTCAGGAACTTGGTCAAAAGGAGACAGAAGTATTTGGAGGATAGGCGGTCCCCCTTTTAGTATTTCTTCTTGCCCCAGCAAACTCATCAAAATAGGGACAATGAGGGCAGTACTGATCCCATTAAATAGGGCTCCAGAAAATCCCAGCACCACACTCAAGAGAATTTGAAAGGGATATTTATGGGCCACGCTGAATAACATTTGGCGTGGTGAGGTGACGATATTTGGGGCCGTTTTCATTGAGGGCGATTGCATAAGTGCAAATGTATTAACGTATTTACGGGAAGACAACTGCGGAATGGGAGCGCCTTGGCACTGGAACTGCATCGTCCCGCCCCATTTAGGGAGCCTGAGCGGCATGGGTAGGGTGATGTCTACGGGAGACAAAGGGCGCTAAGACCTTGGCCAAAACCACGGCCATTCCCTCAATACTGTAGTGGGCTATGCAACGTTGGCGGGCTTGGTAGCCCCGTTGTTCTGCCTCGGCCCCATTTGTGAAAATGGCTCCCAACTGGTCTGCCATAGCCACACTATCTCCTGGGGCCACTAAATAACCTGTATTCCCTAAAATGCTAGGAATATCTCCCACTTCGGTGGCCAAAATCGGTTTTGCCATGGCCATGCCATCGGTCAACTTCAGGGGAAATTGGGCCTGGGCAGCAGGGGTGTCTTGCTGAGGTACGACCACTATATCCGCCGCCGCCAACACCTGAGGCATTTCGTCATGGGGCAGTTTGGGTAGCTTGATAATGCGATCGCGCCAGCGCGCCATCAGAGTTTGGTCATAGTCGTCATAGGGACTCCCCCCCACAATGACCAGCTTGAGGTCCGGTTCATCTCGCAGATCAAGAGCCGTCAGAATATCTTCGAGCCCCTTATAGGGTCGGGGTGCACCGGGGAACATCAACACCCGATAGCCTTCCAAGCCATAGCGCTGACGACTGGCAGCGCGATCGTAACGGCTGGGATCGAAAAGCTGAGTATCCTTACCATTCGGAACATAGATACCACCAAAACGCTGCTGCAAAAAATGGGTATGAACTGTAACCGCATCGGCTCGCTTTACCAGCCGCTCCATCCACTGAAGGTACACCGGATGGTCAGGATAGCGAAAGGCTCCCTCCGGCTTGACCAAATCCCGGTAGCGCTGGCGCAGCGAAGGCTGATACTGCCATTGGTCGCCGCCGTGCCAGCTCATTTCCCAGTCATCGATGTCTACAATCAGGGGCCGCCGCCGTAGTTGCCGTGCCAATAACCCCACACCAAAACTGCTGGCCTTGGTCTTGTAGGCATACACCACATCCCCCTCAATCTGCTGGATAAGCTGGCGCACCGACCGAAAAAAACGAGGATAGGTCGCCTGGGGAAAGCCCTTGATAGACAGGCCAGAATTTATAAACGGGAGGGTATCGTCATCGGTAAAGCCCAAAATCTCCACGCCACAGCCTAGGCGTTGCAGAGCTTGGGAGAGTAAAAAGGGCCGAACTGCTCCGCCCCAGCGTCCGGCTCCCTTTGCCGACAGATCACCGACGATAATCGAGACCTTACAGGAGGAGAAGTCATGCCCAGTCAGTTCTGCCAATAGGGGCATCTCAACCGACGGCTGGTCTATATCTTGAGAGCTGCCAATCATAGGGAAACAGGGCCAAGGGTGGCAGTTACAGAAATCCTTCCCAAGAGTATTCCCTCTAAAAAGTCATCCCCTGGGCTGGGCATAAGGGGTCGTTCTGGCTGCTCCACGTTTTGGCCTCTGCTCAGATCCGGTACAGGGATTTAACGGGAACACTCTAACCTGAAGCGTTTTTATTTTTACAGCTTGACTATCTTTCATCCCCACCATTGTCGGGTAAGTTTTGGGTCTTCTTCAAAACTTTACAATGGTGGCAATTCCAAGATCAGGGTGCCCAAGAGCCCTTTGCGAAAATCATTCAACAGTTCATGGGCAGTTCGGGCTTGGTCGCCTTGATGGCGCTGTTGGGCTAACTCCACCATGAAAGTCTCGCCCGTAATGGATTCTGGGTCTAAGCGATAGCGATCGCGCAACTCCGCCGTCGTCCCCAAAGACTTGAGCAAATCCACCAAGGCCGCCGCCACTCGCTGGTTGTCGTAGGAGGCTTCACCAATATCGTCGCAGATAGCCAGTTTTAGGGCAGCATCTTGATCGTGGATCTGGGCGGGCAAAATTCCCGGCGCGTCCAAAAGCTCTAGCTGATCCGAGATGCGGATCCAACGCAGTTGGCGGGTGATCCCCGCCCTCCGGGCACTGGCCACCACCTTGCGCTTAAGGAGGCGGTTAATCAGGGCAGACTTGCCCACATTGGGAAAGCCAATCACCACGGCGCGAACGGGACGGGGCCGCATCCCCCGACTGAGGCGACGTTCATTTACCGCAATGCCAGCCTTCTGGGCTACATGGGCGATCGCAGACACGCCCTTACCTTGCTGAGCATTGGCAAAGTAGGGTACTTGTCCCTGCTGGCGCAGCCAGGTTTCCCAGGCGGCGCGCCCCTCGGTGGAAATCATGTCCACCCGGTTCATCACCAGAACATGCCCCTTCTCCCCAATCCAGTCCTGAATGCGAGGATGGCGGGTGGCGAGGGGAATGCGGGCATCTCGGACCTCTAGGACCACATCCACCCGCTTGAGCTGATCCAGCAGGGCTTTTTCGGCCTTGGCAATGTGGCCGGGGTACCACTGGATATCAGGGGGCATCTAGGGCACCACCAACACAGGGCAGGGGGCTAGATTAATCACCCGGTTGGTGACGCTCTCCGATTGACCATCCTCGATCAACCCTAGGCCACGACACCCCATGACGATCAGGTCTACCTCCAGTTCGTCAGCCACATCGCAGATGACAAAGGCAGGCTGACCCTCCCGCTCTAGGGCTTCACTCTCCACGCCCTGCTGGGAAAACAAGGTTTTAACCTGCTCCAGCAGTTGGGCCACAGCAGCGGGGGAGGATTGTTCCGAGGGCGCATCGGGGTGATTTTCTACCACCGATAGCAACACCAAGCGACTCTGGTGCTGCTTCACCAAATCTACGGCTAGACTGGCGGCTTGCTGAGCCTCTGGGCTCATATCAACAGGAAATAAAACCGTCTTAAACATGGCGTCTCAAACGGAAACACGGACTCCGGTAAAATGATTCTCGGACAGAAGTTGTAATGCTGATCCTAGAGCGGGAAAGAGACCTCTGAATAGTAATGGGGGACTTTCCTGATCTGGCGGTATCGCCTTACGAACTCCAGTCTAGGTTAAATCAACGCAGCCGCTTCCCCTGTGGAGGCGGTGGAGAAACGTAATAAACACAATTTTCGGAGGTTCAAGCCTGTGGCGAAGAAGACGGTTGCAACCCTAACAGCGGCGGACCTGTCCGGCAAGCGCGTGCTGGTGCGGGCAGATTTCAACGTTCCCCTTGATGAGCAGGGCAATATTACCGACGATACGCGCATCCGGGCGGCCCTCCCGACGATTCAAGATTTGACCAGCAAGGGGGCTAAGGTGGTGCTGTGCAGCCACTTTGGTCGTCCCAAGGGGAAGGTGGTGGAGAGTATGCGCCTCACCCCTGTAGCCCAGCGCCTTGGGGAACTGCTGGGACAGCCCGTGGTCAAGTGTGATGACTGTATTGGGGATGCTGTGGCGGCGGCGGTGAATGGCTTGGCCGATGGTCAGGTGGCGTTGCTGGAAAATGTCCGCTTCTACGCGGAGGAAGAGGCCAATGATCCGGCCTTCTCCGAGAAATTGGCGGCCAATGCGGACCTCTATGTCAACGATGCTTTTGGCACTGCCCACCGCGCCCATGCCTCTACCGCTGGGGTGACGAAATATCTCAGCCCTTCCGTGGCGGGCTACCTGATTGAAAAAGAGTTGCAGTATCTCCAGGCGGCGATTGAGAACCCCAAGAAGCCTCTGGCGGCCATCATCGGTGGCTCCAAGGTATCGAGCAAAATCGGTGTGATTGAAACCCTTCTGGACAAGGTGGATAAGCTGCTGATTGGCGGCGGCATGATTTTCACCTTTTACAAGGCTCGGGGACTGAGTGTGGGTAAGTCCCTGGTGGAGGAGGACAAACTGGAACTGGCGAAGGTTCTGGAAGCCAAGGCCAAGGAAAAGGGTGTGGATCTGTTGCTACCGACGGATGTGGTGGTGGCGGATAATTTTGCTGCCGATGCCAATGCTCAAACTGTCAGTGTGGAGTCAATTCCCGATGGCTGGATGGGTCTCGATATTGGTCCCGATTCCGTTAAGGTTTTTCAGGCGGCACTGAAGCAGTGTCAGTCTGTGATCTGGAACGGCCCCATGGGGGTGTTTGAGTTCGACAAGTTCGCGGTGGGGACGGAGGCGATCGCCCATACTCTGGCGGACCTGACGGGTGCTGGCGTCACTACTATTATTGGTGGTGGTGACTCTGTGGCGGCAGTGGAAAAGGTAGGGGTGGCGGAGAAAATGAGCCACATTTCCACCGGGGGCGGGGCCAGTCTGGAACTGCTGGAGGGCAAAGAGCTACCCGGTATTGCGGCTCTAGATGAGGCGTAGTCGGGATCAGACGTCATTGTCTGGGTGTTAAAAGCCTACGTTCCCTTGCCAGAGGGGGTAGGAGCATAAGCTATGGGGTGCGATGGTCATTGGCGTAGCCGCCCCGAAGGGGCTCTGACCAGCCCTTTTATGACCATCGCGTCCCTATTCCCTTGCAATTTCTGCTTGCGAATTTCAAAAATGCCCCCTAAATTGAAATTCACGTCACTGAGTTTCAATCTTTAGCAACTACTTGCCATTGTGAATCGCTCCGTCTTTACCGTCAGTGCCCCTGGGCGGCTCTGGGAAATTTCCTACGAACAATGCAACCTCAGTAAGCCATGGCTCTATTTGAGTGCCTTCTTCGACAAGTACAAGGATGAGTACATCAATCTGATGTTTCAAGTGAGTACACGAGGACTGTGGAACGGTAAGCCTTCAGGGGTTCACGAAGAATTAAGGGTTCCAGGGTCTCGATAGGGGTTAAGGTAGGCTCATGAGTGAAGGCAACGAGCCCACCATAGACATCGGCGGCATCTCCATTTCTGTGTCAGATTGGGATGCCACCCCGGCTAGCGTAAAAAAAGCTCTGGTGTGCGCTCTCATTGAGACCATCAGTCGCTTAGAAGAGCGGGTGAGCCACCTCGAAGAGCAACTCAACCAGAATTCGCAAAACTCATCGTTGCCGCCTTCAAAGGATGGATTCGGCCCCCCTAAGCCAGACCCGGAGGGCAAAGGCAAAGGGAAGCGGAAGCGCGGAGGCCAACCGGGACACAAAGGATATTCCCGCAAGCTGTATCCCCTAGAAGCCTGCAAACAGGTGTTCGAGCATCGCCCCAAGACCTGTGGGCATTGTGGAGAGCCGCTATCAGGAAACGACCCAGCGCCCTATCGGCACCAGATTGTCGAACTACCGCCAATTGAGCCCATCGTCATCGAGCATCGCCTGCACGCCTTAGATTGTGAGCACTGCGGTAAAACCACCCGTAGCAAATTACCAGCAGAGGTGCATCAAGGCGGTTATGGTGAGCGGTTGAGTGCAGTAGTGGCCTTACTGAGTGGCGCTTATCGCCAAAGCCATCAGCAGGTGAAGACCTGTCTAGCAGCGCTGTTTGAGATCGAGATTTCTGGCGGCAGCATCAACCGGCTACGCCGAGAAGCCAGTGCGGCACTGGGGCAGCCAGTAGCTGAGGCGCAAGGCTACGTGCAGGGGGAAGCGGTGATTCACAGTGATGAGACTAGCTTTCGCCAGGGGAACAGCGATGGCCAGAATCAGGCCCAGCGACAGGGTTGGCTGTGGGTGCTGGTGACGCCGATGGTGAGTGTGTTCAGCATTCTGTTGAGCCGGTCTCAAGCCGCCGCCCAAGCACTGATTGGCCCAGCCTATGACGGCATTGTGGTCTCAGACCGCTACAGCGGCTATGGGTGGATTGATATTAGCCAACGCCAGGTGTGTTGGGCTCATCTCAAACGAGACTTTACTCGGATTGCCGAGCGTCAGGGGGTCTGCCAAGAGATTGGAAAAGGCTTACTGGCTCAACAAAAAGCGTTGTTTGAGTTGTGGTACCAAGTGCGGGATGGCACCCTTTCCCGGACTGGCTTTGCTGAGTTAGTCCAGCCGATTCGGGCTGCTGTAAAAGCGGTGCTTGAGGAGGGAGCGAACTATGACATTGGCCCAAAGGAGAAGACGCCTTTGGCCAAGACGGTACGCACTTGCCGACAACTGCTGTTGGTGGAACCGGCTCTGTGGACGTTTGTCACGGTGCTGGGGGTGGAGCCCACCAATAATACGGCTGAGCGTTCTTTGCGAGCTGGGGTGATTTGGAAGCGCATCAGCTTTGGGGCGGAGTCTCAGGCCGGCAGTGAGTTTGTCGCCCGGATGCTGACGACGGTTTCTTCTCTGACGATGCAGCAGCGAGATGTGCTGGACTTTCTCACTCAAGCCTATTGGTCGGCTCGCTTTGGCCAACCGCCTCCTTCATTGCTGCCTTTGGCCACTCATCAGCCTCAAACCCTAATCACGCCGTGACCCCCTGAAGGCTTACGTGGAACGACTGGTTAGCTTTTTGTTTGCGGGGAGTTATTGAGCAGGCTAAAGATGCACTGACTCGCTTTGATCAGCTTCTGAAGCTGCGTAGCCAGTATATGGATTTACTGAATCAAGTCGGTGGGAATGTGAGGCTTAACCGACTTATTGATCATTTATTTGAATCTCCAGCGGTTACGGTTTCTCAAGTTTCAAATATCTGTGACATACAGTACAATACTGCCCGCTCTGATGTTGGGCGATTGGTGGAGGCCAAAATTCTGGTGGAGTCAGATATTTCCTTGCGTCCCAAAATTTATTTTGCTCCAGGCATTCTAGAAATTGCCTACGACGATTAAAGACTCACGGCGGTTAAAACCGCTGCTATATAAACGAAGGCGCGATGGTCAATGACCATCGCGCCTCCTTTTTCTATTCAAGTACGGAATCGCTCTAGACCGCTGCTAGTTCGGGGGTGGGGCGCTTGCTGTTACGCACTCCCTCAATGGCTTGGGCGTAGTCAGGAGCCTTGAATACGGCGGAGCCAGCGACGATGGCATTGGCCCCGGCTTCTAGCACCTGCCAGGTGTTGTCGGGTTTGAGGCCACCATCCACTTCAATCCAGGGATCGAGACCCCGCTCGTCGCACATTTGGCGCAACTGACGGACTTTGGTTACTGCTGAGGGGATGAACTTCTGACCGCCGAAACCGGGGTTGACGCTCATGAGCAGGACGAGATCGCACAGTTCCAAGACGTATTCAATCAGAGCAAGGGGGGTGGAGGGGTTGAGAACGACTCCGGCTTGTTTGCCCAGTTCCCGAATTTGGCCTAGGGTACGGTGCAGGTGGGGGGAGGCGTTGTGTTCAGCGTGGACGGAGATAATGTCAGCCCCGGCCTTGGCAAAGTCCTCAACGTATTTTTCGGGCTCTACGATCATCAGGTGAACATCCAGTGGCTTGCGGGTGACGGGACGCAGGGCTTCCACAATCAGGGGGCCAATGGTGATGTTGGGGACAAAGCGGCCATCCATCACGTCTACATGAATCCAATCAGCCCCGGCTTTATCCACAGCCCGGACTTCGTCGCCTAAGCGGCTAAAGTCGGCGGACAAAATGGAAGGAGATACGACGACGGATTTTTTTGACGGGGTCTGAAGTACCACAGACGGTTTCTCCTGAGAAAGTTTAGTAACTATCGTAACAAAAACTATAGATTCTAGAGTGTTCTAGGCTTCCGATTTTACAGGGGTTCCTGGAGTTTAGACAGGGATTTTCTGGAGCTTTGGGGTTTAATGGGGACGAGACGGGGTGGGCTGGGGGGCCTCTAGGGTGGGGATTTTATGACCGCGATGGTCTCTGACCGGCCTCTGGCGATCGCAGATCCCTGTCAGCCCAGGTTGGTACAAGGTTCACTGGCTCTGTCAGGAACTGCTGATGAGCATCTGGAGCTAGGGACAATGGTTCAGAATGGAGCTTCAGCACATTTGAAAAATGCAGCTTTAGCACATTCATCACCTTTAGCACACCTTTAGCACATTCAAAGTATTCCATAACTCGACACCTGAACCGATTGAGGAGCATGGATGGTGGATTGGACAGTCAGGGTACAGCACAGAGGCAACCGGGGTTGGGGCCTTTCAGGGGTAGTTGCGATCGCAACTACAACTACCCTTCTCACCCCCGCCATGGCCCTAGCGCTAGCGGAATCCGTTGGCCCCGCTGGGATTGATGCCCATCGCCTCCATGCCCCCCCCTATGGTGTGACTGGGGCCAAAATTGCCATTGGCCAGGTGGAAATTGGCCGTCCCAGCCAGTTTGGCCTCGACAAAGTCGCGCGCTCTAATCCCCCTGTAACCGTACAGCGGGTCTACTTTTTGGAAGACCCTGCCGACTCCAATCGCCATGTGGAGTTCCACGCCGCCGCTGTCGCCAGCGTCATGATCAGTCAAGACAAGGCTCGCCCCGGCGTGGCCCCCAATGCCCTCCTCTACGGGGCAGCGGTGGGACCAATCCGGGGACGCAGCGGTCAACCGGATGAATGTTTAGCCTCCCAGCAGGTGGCCCTCAGCAATGGCGGCGACGTGCGGGCGATTAATTTCAGCTTTGGGGAGCCTCTGAGTCGCGATCCCCGGCCCAATGCAGTGTTGGATGGCAATGCCCTGCTCACCCAATGCGTGGACTGGTCAAGTCGGATCCACAACGTACTGTACGTGGTAGCGGGCAACCAGGGCCGGGGGGGCATTCCCATCCCCACCGACAACTTCAACGGCATCAATGTGGCCTATTCCCGCCAGGTGGATGGACGCTACACCAAGGTGGACTTTTCCAACCTGGGCAGTGAACCGGAGGCGATATCCCCCCGATCTCCCGCCCCGGAAAGTAATGTGGGGGCACGACGATCCATCAGTCTCGTCGCCCCTGGTCACGATGTGGACAGCATTGGCCCCGATGGCTCCCTACGGGCGGTGAGTGGCACTAGTTTTGCCGCGCCCCATGTGACCGCAACGGTGGCGCTGCTCCAAGAGTGGGGGGACCGCCAGTTTCGTAGCGGTCGCCAGGATTGGAGTTTGGATTCTCGATCGGCGATGGTGACCAAGGCGGTCTTGCTCAATGCCGCCGACAAGCTAGAGGATGCAGGGGATGGCCTGCGGCTGGGGATGAGCCGCACCCTCTACGACAAGGCCAACCAAACCTGGATAGACTCTGACGCCTATCGCGATCCAGCAATTCCGCTCCATGCTGAATTGGGTACGGGCCATTTGAATGCCTACCGGGCCGTCCTGCAACTGGATGGAGGTCAGTGGTCGCCCACAGCCCCGGTGCCGGTGCGGGGTTGGAACTATAGCTTCCTGGAGTCGCCTTTGCCCCCAGATTTGCCCCGCCAAGAGGCGGCCATCCTCTTCCAGGACTATGTGTTTGAACAGGCTCTTCAGGGTGGCAGCTACCTGGCCGCGACCCTAGCCTGGGAGCGGGTGGTGGTGCTGAATGACAGCAATCAAAATGATCGCTATGACCTTGGGGAAACCTTTAGCGATCGCGGCCTCAATAATCTGGATTTGTACCTGATGCGGGCCGAGGATACGGAACTGTCTGACAGTGTCTGGTCCTCCGTTAGTGAGGAAGACAGTGTGGAGCACCTGTTTTTCCAAATTCCAGAAACGGGCCGCTACAAACTGCGGGTGGTCTATCGGCAACAGGTCAACGACGCCATTGCCCAGCCCTATGCCCTCGCCTGGTGGGGTATGGCAGCGCGGTAGCACTTTGCGGCGTAAATACCTTAACCGTTCTATCGGGGTACATCTCAGCCCCTCACCCTAGCCCTCTCCCAAGGGGCTACTGTGTATACATAACTCATGGGCCTCACAGATGGGAGAGTTTCCATCCTAGTAGTCTGCTAAGCAAACTTTGAAGGGTTCCCAACTCTTCAAAACCCCAAGAATTGACTCTTCTGGCTTGAGATAACCCGGCAAAGTTCCTTTGGTGAACTACTAGTGCTGGCTGGCAGAAATTCTGTGCCCATTTCCCCTAGGCGTGGCATTTCTGCGGTGCATTGCGGCTAAGCAGGTGGATTCCGCATTTACAAAGGATTTTGGTGCCGCGAATGCACCCTACGTTCAATATCGATGGCTTTCCTGGTTCCCAGGCTCTGCCTGGGAATTCTCACCGAGGCTCTGCCTGGTCGTTATAAAACGGTAAGGAGATTCCTGCCGCCCAGTGCTAGGGGCTGTGGTCATGCCTACCCCGTAAGGGTTTTCGGGTTAATTTTCCACACGCCTTAGACCAACTGTTCCGTTAGGGCGGCGGCGGGAATGGGGAATGGGGGTAGGGGACAGGATTTGGGTAGGGGGGGCAGGGGGCAAGCGGTAGTCGTCTCGGGGACGCGCTTGACCACCTCCCGAAAGACGGGAGCCTCGTAGAACTGGCAGCCTTCGCAGGGGCCGCAGGGATTGAAGGCACAGCGGAGATGGGGCGATCGCGCATTCATCTGGCAGGTGAAGTCGCCGATGATGTAGCCGATGCCCTCTACATAGTTGAGGTCGCGATCGCGCTTTAGCAATGCCCGCAGACCGCGTTCGGAGGCCACGGCCCTAGCCCGACTGAAATCCTCCGAAAGTTGCTTTTGAGCCCGCATACTAATCCAGGCCGCGACCAGGGCAGGCAGCAGGCTGAGGCCAAAAATTAGTACAACAATCCACATCGCGGGTCCACTCAAATCATCAACCAGACCCCATGTCAGGGCCATGGCCCACATTAAGGTCAGGTAGCTATCTTAGGGGCCAAGGGAGAGGGCGCGATCGCAGATCTCAGTATTTGTAGGTATTTGTAGTAAACCGACCGAGATTTCCGTGATATTTCGCAACCCTTTGTCAGGGAAAAATAGTCAGGGAAAAATACCTGACCCTCACTCCCCCTTCGGTTTGGGCTGATAGGTAGAGGCAACGTGAAGCTCCTTGAGCTGCTTCTTGTCCACACCAGCGGGGGCACTGGTGAGGAGACAACGGGCCTGCTGGGTCTTGGGAAATGCGATCGCATCTCGAATCGACTCTTCCCCCGCCAAAAGCATCACCAGACGATCCAACCCGTAGGCAATCCCCCCATGGGGTGGCGTGCCGTATTCAAAGGCTTCTAGCAAAAAGCCAAACTTGTCCTGGGCCTCTGCCTCCGAGAGCCCAATGGCCTCAAACACCTGGCGCTGCAACTCTGGCTGGTAGATCCGCAGGCTACCGCCCCCAATCTCGTAGCCGTTGAACACCAGATCATAGGCTTGGGCACGGGCGGTTTTCAGATCCCCTCGGTCCTCGGGGTGGGGAGCCGTGAAGGGGTGGTGCAGTGCCTCCAGCCGCTTCTCATCAGCATTCCACTCAAACATGGGGAAATCCGTCACCCACAGTAGATTGATGGCATTGGCGGGAATCAGCTCCATTTCCTTGGCGATCGCCTGCCGCACCCGATCCAGGGTCGCGTTGACGATATCCGTTGGTCCCGCGCCGAATAGGAGCAGGTGCCCCGGTGCCGCCCCGGTGCGCTCTAGCAGCGCTTGGGTGCGCTCCTCACTGAGGTTGTCCTTAATCGCGCCGATGGTGTCAATGGTCCCCCCCTCGCGAACGCGAATATAGGCCAAGCCCTTGGCCCCCGCCTCCGTCGCGATCTTGAACAGGTCGCCACCGGGCTTAATCCGCACATTGGAAACGACCTCATTGCCGCCAGGGATGGGCAGCACCTTCACCATCCCCCCCGCCTGCACCGCGCCGGAAAACACCTTGAAGCCAGAGTCCGCCACCAAGTCCGACACCTCCACCAGTTCCAACCCATAACGGGTGTCGGGCTTGTCGCTGCCATAGCGATCCATGGCCTCGGCATAGGTTAGACGGGGGAAGGGTCGAGGCAGATCGATGCCCTGGACTTTTTGGAAAATATGGGCCACGAGCCGCTCATTCAGCTCTAGAATTTCCTCCTGAGAGAGGAAGCTCATCTCCATGTCGAGCTGGGTAAACTCGGGCTGGCGATCGGCCCGCAGGTCTTCATCCCGGAAGCAGCGGGCGATCTGGTAGTAGCGATCGACCCCGGACACCATCAGCAGTTGCTTAAACAACTGGGGCGACTGGGGCAGAGCAAACCATTCCGAGGGGTTGACGCGGGAGGGTACCAGATAGTCCCGTGCCCCCTCAGGGGTAGAGCGAGTGAGAATGGGGGTTTCCACCTCCATGAACTGCTCCTCATCTTCCAGAAAGCGGCGGATGGCCTTCATGACGCCATGGCGCACCTGAAGATTGCGGGCCATGCGATCGCGCCGCAGGTCTAGGTAACGGTACCGCAGCCGCAGTTCTTCCTTGACGGACTCTGCTTCAGCGGTGGAGACCTGGAAGGGAAGTTGCTTCCGCACCGCATTCAATAATTCAATTTGGTCCGCGTAGATCTCAACTTCCCCGGTGGGCAGCTTGGGATTCAAGGAGTCCGTGGGCCGTTGACTGACCCGCCCGGTAATCTTGACCACATACTCGTTCCGCAGTTGTTCCGCGAGACCATAGGACTCCGGGGTGCGCTCCGGGTCACTGACGATCTGCACAATGCCACTGCGATCGCGCAAATCCACAAAAATCACCCCCCCATGGTCGCGGCGGCGATCTACCCAGCCGAACAGGGTGACGGTTGCGCCGATGTGGTCTGCCCGGAGGTGGCCGCAGTAATGGGTTCGCATAGCTCGCTGGTGCTGGAGGTCAGAGACGTAGATTGTTCCGAAACAGACTTGGAGATCAGCAAGTACGTTATTTTCCTGCGAGTCCCTAAGCCCTGATCAAAACCTTTTCATTATCCAGTATGACGGCAGCGAATTTTCTTCGTTCTGGCCCAGCCTAGTACCGGGCGGCGCAAATACTCTGACCGTTCTATCGTGGTACACCTCGGCCCCTCACCCTAGCCCTCCCTGGGAGAGGGATTTAGGGTGAGGGGCTGGGGCGACAGAATGGTAAGCCTATTTCAGCCTAGGTGTACTAGCTTGATTCAAGTTGTCCACACACCCTAGGGTAGGGACTCAGTCGTGCCGTAGAGTTCTGGCATTTGGGGAGATGGGGGCAGCGTTTTGGCGTCGCGGGTTTCGATGTAGCCGGTGTAGTAGGCTCCCGACTCGATTTCTAGAGACCCGGCCACCACGTCTCCCTCCAATCGGGCGGTGCGGCTGAGGGTGAGCTTGCCTTCGACATGGACTCGGGCTTTGAGTACGCCCTGGACAATGATGTTGGTAGCCCGCACCTCGGGGCCTTCCACCAAGCCTGTGGCGGAAATTTCCAGGTCACCCTGGATCTCGACGGTGCCGTGGATAATGCCATCCACCCGCAGCATACCCTCAGCATGGAGGATGCCTTCAAATTCTGTCTTTTGGCTGATGTAGGTCAGCAGGGGGGCCGATTTGCGCTTGAACATCGGTAATACAGACCTCTAAATCCCAAAACTTCCAAAACTCAAATAGATATAGCGGTTCTCCCTCGGGTGAAGGACAGGCAAGGGGCTTAAGACCCTTGTTCGCCGACGTGTCATTAAGTTGAGGCGTCCCTCATACATTAGGTAACCGCTATATCACCGCAGTCTCAGCTCAGTTTTAGAAACCCTGAGCCCCAAACCTCGGATTTAATCCTCTACTGCAACCCCTGAATGAAAATTCTCTGGCACCAGCATAGAAGTGTTGCAGCTAAATTACTAGCCCAGATCTGAGGACAGGCGAAAGCACAAAATACGGTAAATATACTGATGGCTTATTCTAGGCTGCTTGGGTTGGGTGTAGCTGTGTAAGCTGGAGGGAGACTGCTAGCGAATTTCTTCCATACTGAGCATTGTCTCAGGTGCTGCCCATGTCTATCGCTACCCAATCCTTGACCCTGGACGAGTTTCTGAAACTCCCTGAAACTACACCGACTTCAGAATTTATCAACGGCAAGATTTTTCAAAAACCCATGCCCCAGAGAGAGCACAGCCGACTACAGGCAAAACTGGGGGCAGCGATTAATACGGCACTGAATTGGGGTGGTTCATCGACCCAGATGAAGAAACCGTCTTAATTATCTGGCCAGATCAACGGGTGCAACTGCTGAAGGGAAAATCCACCTTGCCGACCATCAATGGCATTGATTTAGCGCTAACCGTGGATCAGGTCATGGGTTGGTTAACTTTCTGAGAAGAGGGGGGCATTGACCCCTAGGAGATACTCAGCTTTTTGGGTAGCCTTACCAAACCGTTTGCGATCGCAGTTCCCAGCAGCACCAATCCACACCCCAACACCATGGAGAGGGTGATGGCTTCTCCCAGAATCAACGCTCCCCAGCCCATGGCAAAGAGGGGAATCAGATAGGCCACCGTCAAGGTGCGCGTCGAGCCCACCTGATGAATTAGCCGAAAATACAAAATATAGGCCAGGGAGGTGGACAGGAGGGCCAACCCCAACACCGCCAAAAAGGCTCCATCCGTAGGGATTTGGACCGGGCGGGTGAAGGGCAGCAGCGGCAGCAGAAACACCGCCGCACTGAGCTGACTTCCCGTGGCAATCACCAGGGAGGGCACCCCCTGAAGATAGAGGTGGACATAGGGAGCCACGATGGCATAGAGTATCGCCGCCAGTAGCCCCGCTCCGATCGCCCAGGGTAGTCCCGGCACCCCGGCGGTATCTCCCAAGCCCACCAACACTGCTACCCCGGTGAACCCGAGGACAAGTCCTAGGATTCGTCCCAGGGTCAAGCGCTCCCCCAACCAGAGAAACGCCACCAGCACCCCAAAGAAGGGCACTGTACCGTTGAGGATGGCGGTTGCCCCCGCTGGCAGCGACAGGGTGGTAAAGGCTAGCAGGGAAAAGGGTAGGGCGGAGTTAAACAGTCCTACCACCATCAAGGGCCGCAGGTGCGATCGCAGTTCCCCCAACAGACCCTGATGGATAAGAATCGGCAGTAATGCTGCTCCTGCCACCAGTACCCGGCACTCAATCAACCAAATCGGCCCGAACTCTGGCACCGCCACCCGCATAAAGAGAAAGGATCCCCCCCAGAGTGCCGCCAGCAAAAGTAATTCCAGAACTTGCGTGAATTTCATCTCAGGGCTTTTGGCGTTGGGGGATGGCAATGCGGAATTCAGTCCCGCCCTCTACGGTGTTCGATTGGCAGATCAATTGGCCTCCATGCTTCTCGGTAATGATCTGGTAGCTGATGGAGAGGCCCATCCCAGTGCCCTTACCCACGGGTTTAGTGGTGAAGAAGGGATCAAAAATGCGGCTGCGAATTTTGTCGGGGATCCCCAACCCATTATCTGCGATCGCAATACTGACTTGGCCATCAGCCTCCACACGGGTGCGCACCGTGATCTGAGGTTTGGCAAGGGAATGCCGCCCCATGGCATCCTCTAAGGCATCAATGGCATTGCTGAGGATGTTCATAAAGACTTGATTGAGTTGCCCTGCATAGCATTCCACCAAGGACAGATCGCCATAGTGCTTGATCACCTGAATTTCAGGTCGATTGTGCTGGGGCTTGAGACGATTGTGCAAAATCATCAGGGTACTGTCGATGCCCTCATGGATATCAACCGCCTTCATATCCGCTTCGTCCATGCGGGAGAAGACCCGCAGCGAAGAGACAATAGTGCGAATGCGCTCCGCTCCCACCTTCATGGAGGTCAACATTTTGGGCAAGTCTTCTGCGAGAAACTCTAACTCCAGGTCTTCGATAGCGACTTCGATATCCTCCCCTGGCTCGGGGAACTGCGCCTGGTAGAGCTGGATAACTTCCAGCAGATTTTCAGTGTATTCCTGGGCGTGGTTGAGGTTGCCATAGATAAAGTTGACGGGGTTGTTAATTTCATGGGCTACCCCCGCCACCAGTTGCCCCAGCCCCGACATCTTCTCTGCTTGAATCATCTGCACCTGGGTCCGTTGCAGTTCCTTCAGTGTGTGCTCCAACTCCGTACTCTTCTGGCGACTCTGGGCATAGAGCTCGGCCTGATCAATCGCGATCGCCAGTTGATCCCCTACTGCCGTGAGCAATTCCACCTCACTAGCGGACCAAGGCCGCACCTGGGCTTTGTGAACACAAATAATGACACCGACCCGACCCGACTGATTCCGAATCGGCAGCAAGATTTCCGATTTGGTCTTGACCTGCTGGAGAAAGGCTCTATGAATCGGCTCCCCGTAGGTTTCGGCGTCATCAACACAGAGAACTTCTTGATTCAGCAGCAGGGTATTGATGGGGCCAATCCAAGCAGCGGGAAAGGTGCCCAGGCTGCTGGGGATTTCCGATGATCGCGCCTCCTTGATCATGTCCCAAACCGGGGGGTCGGCCTCCGGGCAGTACCAGGCAAAGGCACAGTGATCGATCTCTAGGCGACGATGAATGGCCTGAATTGTGCTCTCGATGACGGTATCTAGATCCAGAGAATTGCGAATCTGGCTAGTAAGCTGATTGAACAGAGCTTGGCGCTCAGCGTATTCCTGAAGTTGGATCTCAGCCTGTTTGCGATCGCTAATATCCTCAGTGGTACAAAGCACCCCAATCACATTATCCTCTGCGTCTCGCAGGGGTACTTTGTTGGAGTTGAGCCAAACCTTTCGACCATCGGGATAGGTAATGCTCTCCGAAAGACCCAAGATTGACTGTCCAGAGTCTAAAATTTCGCGATCGCGCTGGCGATAGATCTCCGCCTCTGTCAGCGCCCAAGGCAGATCATAGTCAGTCTTGCCGACAATTTCTTCAGGGGAAGCTAGGTCCGACAACGTCGCTGCTTGGGCATTACAGCCCAAGTAAACCGAGTCTTTGTCCTTCCAGAACACGTCTAGGGGAATGGTATCGAGGAGAAGTTTTAGAAACTTCTGGGAGGAACGTAACTCCTCCTCAGCTCGCTTCCGTGACGTGATATTTGTCGTTGTCCCCACCAGCCGATAAATATTGCCCGCATCATCCGCTAGGGGATTCAGAGTTGTGAACCACCAGGTTTTCTGATCATCTAGGACAACCCATTCTTCGTAGTTAACAGGATTTCTGCCCTCCACACAGCGCTGGTAGGAGACTTGAAATTGCAGCCCTTGCCCGTCTCCAAAAATTTCTACTGGGGTTTTGCCCAGCACCTGATCTCTGGTCAAGCCAATTTCCTTTTCTGCCCCTCTATTCCAGCCGCTAAAGCGAAACTCCGATTGACCCACCACATCGACGACAAAAATACTATGCTCGGAACCATCAAAAACACTCCTCAAGAACTGTTCTTGATCGCGCAATTTTATTTCTGATGCCTTTTGACTAGAAATATCACGGGAGATGCCTACAGTTTGAATCACCTCACCATGAGAGTCAAAGACAGCAGCTTTGTTCGTCAGAAACAGGCGTTCTTCCCCATCGTGGCGAACAATGGATTCTTCCATCTGTAATGTATTGCCGGTGCGGAACACATAGGCATCATCCTTTATATATTGCTGAGTATAATCTGGTTTGCTATGGGGTGCATCAATCAGCCCTAAAAGCTGATCATTAGTCATGCCATAGTAGTCACGAAAGGCTTTGTTTCCGTATAGCAATCGAGATTCTGGTCCTTTGCACAGCACCATGTCGGGAATAGTATCTAAAATCTGTTCATAGAGATTTTTCAGATCTAGATTTCTTTGCTCAGCCTGTTTGCGATCGCTAATATCTGTAGTGTAGGCAATTATGCCGATCACATTACCGTTATCATCCTTTTCTAGAGAAAGAGACAGTAACACATCCAATCTATAACCAGCCTTGTGTAGATTGGTGGTCTCAATTTCTAATTGACCGTGTTGTTGTAGAGGCAGAAAAATGTCATTTAAGAGATAGTCATCCCAGCCTTCCGGGTATAGGAAACGACCATTCTGACCAATGACCTCTTCAGCGGTGTAGCCATAGAGAGCCGTAGCTCCTTTGCTCCAACTGGTGATCACTCCCTCAAGACTGGTAGACACAATCGCGCCTTGAACTTGATCTAGCAACTGAGCTTGCTTCCGTAGCGCCGTTTCTGTGGCGATATGGTCAGTTGCGTCTTGAACAGTGCAATAGATGAACCCCGTTTCTAGATCAGGGGCACATTTCCAAGAGAAGCAGCGATAGGAACCATCTTTGCAGCGGTAGCGATTTTCAAAGGAGATCACTTTGTGACCTTCTGATAGCTTGCGAGATTCCACAAGGGTGGCAGGGTAATCTTCGGGGTGAACAAAGCTGAGAAAAGGAACTGCTAACAGTTCTGCCTGGGTGTAGCCCAGCACTTGTTCAAAGGTAGGGTTAACCCGTTTGAAATAACCATCCAATCCGGCAATGCAGAGCATATCCACTGCTAGGTTAAAGAACCCATCGACGGTGGCGGTGCGTTGAGTTACCTCAGTTTCTAGGGCAGCATTGGCTGTCACTAGAGCCAGTTCAGCCTGCTTGCGGGCCGTAATCACCTCAGTGAAGATGACAATGCCGCCAATGTCGCCAGAGGGTTCATGCCAGGGACGAACTTCCCAGCGCAGCCAATCTACGGTGCCATCAGAGCGAGGAAAGGAATCTTCGTCACAACTCTCCACGGATCCTTGCAGGCAGCGCTGGTGAATCGCTTTCCAATCGTCCCCAATCTCTGGGAAAACCTCGTAGTGGGACTGGCCGATAATATCGCAGTCCTCCAATCCATAATCCTCCAGCCAGCGGCGACTGGCCATGACATAGCGCATCGCCCGATCAAAAAGTGCGATCGCGGCGGGCGTGTGTTCCAGGAGCATCTGGAGATAGTGCCCATGACTGCCGGGGCCGACAGCGACGGAAGATGCAAGAGGATCCATAACGCTTTGTAAAGTAGCTATCTGAATTAGAATTCCCAGAGATAAATCAACACCCTCTACGGGTATTGACGAATCAGGAAAAATGGTTGATTCTACGCAGGATACATTTCCGCTCGGAATTGGGGGATTAGCGGTTAAAACCGCGCCTACACAGCTCCTAGCGCAGCTATACTCGGAGGGTTTTATACCAAGTCCAGCACCAAGTCCAGCTCGAAATCTGGAATTTTCCCACCGGGAACACTCCACTTCTGGACTTGGGCAAGGTTTATATACGAATCCGCATTTAGAGCAAGATGGGTTTGCCCAGAACAATCCGTCTACCGAGGAGCGGGATGCTATGGTTTCTAGACTTCAATATCAATCCCTGACCACCGCAGTAGTGCTGAGTGCGATCGCACTTTCGAGTTGCGATGGTCAGGGACCGACCCCCAGTGCTACCACCCCGGCAATTCCCGAAACGCCTGCCCAGATTGCCCGAGACCCGAATGGACCGCCCCTGACCGGACTGCTGGCAGAATGTGCCGCCGTACAGAGCATCCTCAATGGGGAGTTTAACCATGGCTTTGGGGCTCACCTCACCGCCACTGCGAGCCAGGTCAAAGGGGACGACTCTGCGCTAAGCGTGGGGCTCACCGCCGATGCTGCCGTAGGGGGTATGGCCACTGCCCTGACCAAGGCTCAGGCCACCGTCACCAGTTTGACCGCCGTAGATCTCAGCGATGTTCAACTGCTGAGCTATCGGGATGCCTACCGGCAAGAGTTACAGGAGATGCTGGCCGAGATGGAGTCTGCTCAGACCTTTTACGCCCAGCTAAAAGCCGCAACCGATGCGGCCAATCCCACCGGGGAACAGACCACCGTTCTAGACTCCGGGCCAACCCAAACGATGGCCCTAGCAGAACGTCTAAAGGCTCACAACCAAGCCCTCGAAAAAATCGACGATGATATTTTCAATTACTGCTTGGAGGCAGAGCTAGACGCTGAGTTTCCAGAGAATTGATACCGCGATCCTGTACGATTCCCGAAAACCCCAGGACTTGAAAACATCCCCACAGGAATGTCAATTCCCTATCCCTACGCCCCCGGCTAACCCACCAAAACCCGAGCCTTCAGGTCCGCTAAGAAATTGCCTAGCAGCAGCTTGCCAGCGGTGGTCAAGACACTCTCCGGGTGAAATTGCACCCCTTGAATGTGGGGATAGTCGCGATGACGGACCCCCATGATCGGGCCATCCTCCACCCAAGCCGTTATCTCTAAGACCTCAGGGCAGGTTGCGGGGTCAATCACCAGACTATGGTAGCGAGTGGCCTGAAAAGGCACATCCAGCCCTCGAAAAACCCCGACTTGGTGGTGGTGAATGAGGGACGTTTTGCCATGCATAAGCGTGGGGGCCGAGATGATCTGCCCGCCAAAAACTTGGCCAATACTCTGGTGCCCTAGACACACGCCTAGGATGGGGATCGTCGGCCCCAGGCGACGAATCAGGTCTAGAGAAATACCGGCATCCTCAGGACGACCCGGCCCTGGGGAAATAACGATACCCTCTGGAACCAGTGCCGCCACCTGATCTACCGTGATTTGATCATTGCGGTACACCTGGATTTCCTGGGCTACAGGGTAGGTTTGCCCCAACTCCCCCAAGTATTGCACCAGGTTGTAGGTAAAGCTGTCGTAGTTGTCAATAACAACAATCATCGCGATCGCACCAAATAGTAATAGTGACAATAGTGACAGGAATAGAGGCTGCTATGTTGCGCTTGGATGCAACTCGAAAGCAAGATCGGCACAATTAAGCATTACCAGACAAGTGGCTTTAACCGTCCGCTGCATTTGAATTGTTATGCCGTCGGAATCACCAAAAGTGTCAAGCAACTTGGAGTGTTCTCGCTTCGGGAATCACTTCACCTTCTGCCTGCCAAGCTTCCAGGTACTTTTTATTTTCTTTCAAGTCGTAGGGTGGGCATTGCCCACCGCTCAAACTCGCTCCCCCACCTCCAACCCCCTCCCCGAACACTCAACATTACGGCTCTTCCGGTCTGGCTATGGTGTTTCAAAAGGAAATACCCACGGCAACAAAGCTCTTAACTTGAAATTGTCAAAATTGCCAAAGCCATAACCTAATCTCTTGATCAACTTAAGCTTGTTATTTATTCCCTCCACAACCCCATTAGTTATTCTCAGTTCAAAGTATGATGTCACCTCATCAAACCATCGTTTAATCGTGCCACAACTCTGATTGAAAAATGTCGATGAATCCGCCATCCAGTCCAGTAACTTTAACGTCCCTTCTGCCCAATTCTCGAAGGATTCAAAGATTTCTCTGAACTCTTCTTTCAATCGATGCATCGTTGCTAATTTAGGGGATACTTCGCTCACTTCTATGAGCTTCTTCTTCTGTTTCTCATTCAAATTCCCTTCGTTCTTTAGTAACGCATACTTACTGCCATTAAGACCCTCTATGACGCGCTCCCTCTCAGCCTTTTTTGCGATCTTCTTGGCCGCTCTCTTCTCCGCTTTCCGTTCGTTATCTAACTCCTCATTGACGAGTTTGGTGACATGGAATCTATCCGCGACAATGGTCGCATTCGGCATCATCTCTTTTACCAAACTTTGGTAGGGCTTCCACAGGTCTATGCTCACCCCTTCAATCCCCTCAAGCACCTCTGGTCCCCATTGGCTAAGGACTTGGCGCAATCCCTCTTGTGTTCGTGAGGGTAGAAGGGTGATCGGCTGGTGCGTCTCTAGGTTCACTAGCACCCCATAATAGTTACCCTGACCTTTGACGACCGCTATCTCGTCTATCCCGAGATATCTAATCGGTTCTGGGCTCTCGGGTAAATACGCCTTTCCGGCATCCTTTATCATCGTCTCAATCTGCTCGTCACTCAGCCCTGTCCGAGCCGCCACACTGTGAATGCTACTCCCTAACACTTGGCCGACAATCTGCTTCGCTAGCCGCTGCGTATACAACCGCCTTTTCTTAACAAAGGCCAGTTCTTCGCTAAACACTTGTCCACATTCCTGGCACCAAAACTGGCGGCGATTGACTCGCAACACTACGGGCTGTTGATTCCACGGCAAATCCTCAATGTTATACCGATGATTCTCATGCAAATGACGACTTCGCTTCCCACACCGGGGACACTCTGCATCTCGGCGGGTGGGGCTAATTACAAAAAATAGCCCCACCCCATCTATCATTGTCATATCCTCTACTTTTGTCTCAGGAAGACCCAGTAGCTCTGTCAATTGCCTCGCGTCAGATTCTGTGATCATGGCGCTCACCCATATATGGCGACTTTCTCTCACCCTTTAATTCTAGCCAATCCCTTGTATATCAAACACTTCACGCCTTTCTAGCGTTTATTTCTCCCTCCATTTCCCCTGCTCAGTAGCCCTTTGTCCATAGCCAGACCGGAAGAGCCAACATTACTCACATCCCCAAAAGGCATATTGGCTTTGGTGGTAGCCCTGGCATAGCGTCAACGTCGTACATTCTCCGACCCAGGGATGGTGGGCCATGCCCACCCTACAAAGAGCTATTTTAGCTTCAGAAGAGGTTTTTACCGAATTAAGTGTGAAGTTTCCGGCAGAATTCGGAATTTCTTTGATAGAAAAGATGCAGCCCTAGCCTTGGCGTTTACCCAATGACTGACCCTGCATCATTGACTGCTGGTGCGATTCTCCTGCGGAGACATTGCATGAACGCCATCCTGACTGTCTAAAAGTTCATCGAATCCAGATCGGCTACACTACCCCTAAATTGCTGCTCCAAAATAAATCAATGGTGAAACAACTCTGGCGCGATGTCTGGCGAGGTTTGAATACGCCAATTTCCTGGGAGCATACGGTTAAGGGAAGTGTGGATAGCCTGAAGGCGATCGCCGACTTGGCAAAAGCGATTCAGGACAATAAAACCGCCCAAGAACTGGCACCCCTGGTCAACCATTTTTCATCGTTGCTGGATGTGTTGAGTTCACCCTTGGGGCAGGTAGCGACGGCGGCTTTGCCGTTTGTGCCGTTGGCGACGGGGTTGCTGAAATACGTTGTGGAGACAACGCGGCAGGAGCCGTCGTTGGAGGTGGGGGTGGCGATCGCCGCCCAGACTGCCTACCTGAAAAGTGTCCAGGTTTTTCTAGAGCAGCATCCAGAGCTGGTGCAGCGGTTGTCTGACCAGCCTGCGTCGGCAGCGTTGACAAACCAGATTCACCAGTTGGGCGAAACGCTGGAGCTAGACGGCAAAGCAGTGGAGCTAACCGAGCAGGAAGCCCGAAAGACGCTGATTTGTTTCCATGAGTCGCAACTGGCGCAGATTTTTAATGGGCTGCTGAGCCAGCGGTTGCAGGAGGCAGGATTGTCGCCGGAAGAGGGCGATCGCACCACGGAACGAATTGCCCGCAGCACCCACCGCTACCTAAAGGAGATTGTGGCGGAGGTGCGCGACCAAGTGAAGCGGCTGGCAGCGGTCTATGGGGAGGGTTGGTTTCAAGACCAGGAACGCTATGCCAGTGTCGATCGCTACCTAGATGAGGTGATTGCCCGCAAACCCCAGGAGACGGTGTTTGACGAGCCGTTCACCTTTGCCGATTTGTATGTGCCGCTGCAAGTGCGACCCGTTGATAGGGAAGGTCAGGTGGATTACAGGGCTACACCCCAAAACATTGAAACCTGGGCGGAAACGCTGTTGCAGGATGCCCAGAAACAGGGGCAGGTGTTGTTTATTCAGGGTGGTCCTGGACGGGGCAAGAGCGTGTTTTGTCGGATGTTTGCTGACAAGGTGCGGCGCGAGTGGTCGCCGATCTGGATTCCCCTGTTGATTCGGCTGCGCGATGTCCAAAATTTTGCTCAGGATTTTGACAAAACCCTGGAGGATGCCATTGCCACCGATTTCACCAAAGATGCGGGCTGGTTGACCGATCGCAATACGCGCTTTCTGTTCTTTTTGGATGGCTTTGATGAACTGTTGCTGGAACGGGGCACCACGGATGGACTCAAGCAATTTTTAGAACAGGTGGGCTTGTTTCAAAAACGCTGTGCCGACATTAGCGAACGGGGACACCGGGTGCTGATTACTGGCAGACCCCTAGCGCTGTATGGCGTGGAACGGCTGATGCCCCTGAATCTGGAGCGGGTCGAGATTGCGCCGATGGCGGCGGAGATTCAGCAGCAGTGGTTGCTGAAGTGGGCAACGCTGGCGGGCAGCGAGAAAACGCAGCAATTTCAGGCATTTTTGCAGAATCAACAGTGCCCGGAGCAGGTCAAAACCCTGGCAAGGGAACCCCTGCTGCTTTACCTGCTGGCGGCGCTGCACCGCGATGACAAACTCCAGGAATCTCAGCTCACTGGCGATGACCCGGTCGCCGTGCGGATTCAGATTTACGAGGCGGCGCTGGAATGGGTGTTGACCAAGCAGCGCAGTGAAAATGGGGCTGATCTCAACCCTAAAATTACCGGACTTGACCCGGAAGACCTGCGCAGCATTTTGGCGGAGGCGGGGTTGTGTGTGGTGCAGTCGGGGGGCGAATCTGCCGCCATTGCCCTGATTGAAGAACGGCTGAAGGAAGATGAGGGCGCAAAACAACTATTGGCCCAGGCCAAGCAAAACGCTGAGCAAAACCCCCTCAAGAATGCCCTGGCGGCGTTTTATCTGAAATCGACGGAGGGCAGCGAGAACCAGATCGAGTTTTTTCACAAGAGTTTTGGTGAGTTTTTGTGTGCCGAGCGGATGGTTGAATCGCTAGTACGCTGGACGAAAAGAGAGGACAGTCGGGGTAAACCCTATCTCGTTCGTGAAGAGATGCTGTGCCGGGAAATCTACGATCTGTTTGGCTTTGGCGCTTTGACCCAGGAAATTGTGGAATACCTGATCGGCTTGCTGAAAAAAGCCAAGCCAGATTGGGGGGAACTGTTCAAACGGCTGGAGGGTTTTTATCTGGACTGGGGCGATGGCAGGTTTATCGATGCGACGGAAGAAACCCTGCCCCAACGCAAAGCTCGCCAACTGCAAAAGTATCAGGCTGACATTGGCCAGCGCCAGGTAGACATTTCTACGGGGTTGAATGTGCTGATTTTGCTGCTGGAAATTCATCGGTATGCTCAGTCGGTGCAAGCGCTAAAAGCGGCTATCCATTTCTATCCCTGCGGTCAACCGGATACGGAGGGTCATGACCGTATGCGCTGGCTCCGCATGATTCATTACAGCGATTGTTTGCAACTGGGCACCTTTAACCAAAGCGTAGGCAAATTTCTCAGCCGCGCCTACCTCAGCAGCGCCTACCTCAACAGCGCCAACCTCAGCAGCGCCGTCCTCAGCAGCGCCGTCCTCAGCAGCGCCGACCTCCGCAACGCCAACCTCAGCAGCGCCGTCCTCAGCCGCGCCAACCTCAGCAACGCCTTCCTCATCAGCGCCGACCTCAGCCGCGCCGTCCTCAGCCGCGCCGACCTCAGCAACGCCTTCCTCATCAGCGCCGACCTCAACAGCGCCGACCTCAGCCGCGCCGACCTCAGCAACGCCTTCCTCATCAGCGCCGACCTCAACAGCGCCAACCTCAGCAGCGCCAACCTCAGCAGCGCCAACCTCAGCCGCGCCAACCTCAGCCGCGCCAACCTCAGCAGCACCGACCTCAGCAGCGCCTACCTCAGCAGCGCCTACCTCAGCAGCGCCAACCTCAGCAGCGCCGACCTCAGCAGCGCCGACCTCAGCAGCGCCAACCTCAGCAACGCCAACCTCAGCAGCGCCAACTTGAATGAAATTCGGTGGGATGGAGCCACCCATTGGGCAGGTGCCCAGGGGCTACATGCAGCGCTCAACGTGCCCGAATCGTTGGCTCAAACTCCCCGGTTCAAGGCGGCGGTGGTTTTGAGCCAGGGGATAGATGGGGTCAAGCAGGGCAACGTGTTGGCGGCAATTCAGGCTTACCAGGAGGCTCAAACCATCGACACGGGCTTAGAAATTGATGCCTGGATTTGGGCTTTACTCTGCCGATTGGGGAGTTTGCATAACCAGTCAGCAGCCGTGTTATTTGCAGGTGACAACGCTGTGGCGTTGAGTGACTGGGCACGCTATCGAGAAACCCGTGGGATTGCCAGAGCCTTAACCGATGATTTAGCCGGGGCTTTAGAAGATTTTCAGGTAGTCGTGGCAGCGATTGAAGCCAAAAAGTACTATCGAGGTGAGAAAGATAAGCAGCAACGGCAGGAATGGTTGAAAGCGTTGCAACTGGGACAGAATCCATTCACGCCAGAGGTATTGGAGGCGTTGAGGAAAAAAGCGGGACTTGGAAACGATGGGGCCGCGAATGAGGCAGTGGAGGAGAACGGATGAAGCGGATGGGGCTTAGGTTTTGAGGGTTTTAATGGGTTGATGGGGCGATTCTCTGCGAGACGGCAACGGCGATCTCACGCTTTCAAACCAAGTTAAGTCAAAGAATAGGGGGATAAGGGACGTGCGTCTAAATAAAGTCGTAGGGTGGGCAATGCCCACCGCTCAAACTCGCTCCCCCACCTCCAACCCCCTCCCCGAACACTCAACATTACTCACATCCCCAAAAGGCATATTGGCTTTGGTGGTAGCCCTCGCATAGCGTCAACATCGTACATTCTCCGACCCAGGGATGGTGGGCCATGCCCACCCTACAAAGAGCTTGTCCAACAAGGGTTACAGATTACTGAGGAGAAGGCTTGCTCAGTCAGGGTGGCCGAAACGATGATTAACGCCCAGTTGCGTAGGGTGCATTAGCGAAGCAATGCACCGCAGAGATGCCCCACCCAGAATAGCCATACCCTAAATTTCACCATTGACAGAGCACTAGTGCTCTGTCAATTAATGATTGACGAGTGACCGAAATCCTGGCGTTTAGTTGGGGGTAAATTTTGAGGGTCTTCGACCCGTCAAAATTTTCCTGGCGGAACACTAAGCCGAGTAAATCAATTGATACAGGGGTGGCACCAACAGACAGACCGCCACCCACACCGCCACCAGTGCCGAAATTAATACCGCCGCAGCGGCACAGTCCTTCGCAATTTTGGCGAGTTCATGATAGGTCTGCTGCACCGTCAGGTCCACCACCGCCTCTAGGGCCGTGTTGATCAACTCTAGCGTGAGCACCCCGCCACAGGTGAGACCCAATACAGCGATTTGTACAGCAGGCAGAGCCAGCCCCAAACCTAGGGCAAGGACAATCACCCCCATAGCAGTATGAATACGAAAGTTGCGCTGGGTCCGTAGGGCATAGGCGATGCCTTGACCCGCATAGCGGAAGCTCACCCAGAGATTGGTCGCGACTTGCCATGCGTAGCGGCGGTCAGCGGTGGGGCTCCCGGTAGTGGATGGGGCGGGAGACTGGGGGACATGGGGAGAGGGAGGCATAGACCTAAGACACTTTTATTCCAGGAACCCCAGAGACAGGGAGTTAGGGATGTCCCTGGGGTAATAGCAGGAGACCTGTGGGAGAGGGACTCTGAAGATCTACCACAGATGCTTTCGCTACTTTACCCTGCCTCCTGAACATAGGCTGAGGCAGTTAAGCCAAAACCCAGGGGACTGAGGAGTAACTGCTGCTGCTGCCACATGTGATGGAGTTGGGGTTCATCGGGATGATCCCACCCCAGTAGATGCAAAAATCCATGGGCCACCAACCACACAATTTCCTCCTGGAGGGTGTGGCCATGAAGTACTTGCTGGCGCTGGGCCGTCTCTAGGGAGAGCACAATATCCCCTAGGTAGAGCGCATCCTGGGCCAAAAGTTCGGCGGGGAGGGCCATGCCCGTTTCTAAGGCGGCGAAAGCCAGCACATCCGTAGGCCGATCCTGTTGGCGATAGTCGCGATTCAGCGTCTGGATTGCCTCGTCCGTAGTGATCTGGAGGGTCAGCTCGTAGCACCCAATGGGAGACAGGCTCACGTCCAGGATCTCTAGCCACTGGGTTAACCAGGGTTCCCAGTCCCAGACGGGGGCGATTGCATCTAGTTCCCCCAGGGCATCGCCCTGAAGCATGACCTCGATCTGGGGCCGACGGACTGTGGGTATCGACATTGCGATCGCGACTCTAATGGGTCAGGTAAGCTAACCCCACCAAGAGCCCGAGGAGCCCCACACTGGTGAGGCCAAAGTGAAATAGGGATTTGCCCCCTTTCCGCACCATATTTCTCATAGCCAGCTTGACGTAACTGGGGGGTGGTTCGCTGGGGGCCGTGGGGGCAGCCTCAGCGACCGCTACGGGGGGTTCAGGATTGGAATTGGCAGCAGGATCAGTCATGGTCATCACAGTAACAATCGGGATGGGGATGTAGGAGACAGAGAACAGTAGCTTTGAATTGATCCCCTAGGGGCGCGGACACTGCGCCCCATGCAGAGAGAAACAGGCCACAGAAATCCCTAGACGGTTTCAACGGTGGCCATTTGGGTGCCCTGGCGCAGGTACGCCTGGATGAAGGGCTCTAACTCACCATCCATCACCGTATCAATGGCGGTGGTCTCCTCATTGGTGCGGAGATCCTTCACCATCTGGTACGGGTGAAACACATAGTTGCGAATCTGGTTGCCCCAGGCCGCTTCTACCATGTCGCCTCGGATTTCCGCGATCGCTTGAGCCTTTTGTTCCTGGGCGATTACCATCAGCCGAGCCGTCAGCAGGGCCATGGCCTTTTCCCGGTTTTGGAGTTGCGATCGCTCCTGGGTACAGCGCACAGAGATACCCGTAGGTAGGTGGGTAATACGGACCGCCGTTTCCACCTTATTGACATTCTGCCCCCCCGCCCCGCCAGAGCGGGAGGTTTTGATCTCCAGATCCTTATCAGGGATATCCAGAGTCACCGTCCGATCCAGAATTGGCATGACCTCGACCCCAGCAAAGCTAGTCTGGCGCTTGCCATTGGAATTAAAGGGAGAAATCCGCACCAAGCGATGGGTGCCCTTCTCTGCCTTCAGGTAGCCAAAGGCATAGCGGCCTTGGATTTCCAGAGTGACGGATTTAAGTCCCGCCTCTTCCCCCTCAGAGAGTTCGACTAAGTACACCTGGTAGCCCTGGCGTTCCCCCCAGCGGGTGTACATGCGTAGTAGCATTTCCGCCCAGTCTTGGGCATCGGTGCCACCCGCCCCAGCATTGATGGAGAGGACTGCGCCATTTTTGTCGTAGGGGCCAGAGAGGAGCTGTTGCAATTCCCACTGGTCGAGGGCACGGTCCAGATCGCTGAGGGAGGTTTGGGCTTCGGCCAAGAGCGCCTCATCAGCATCCTCATCCAGCAGTTCTAGGACGGCCTCAGCATCTTCAAGCTGCCCCCACCACTGTTGTATCTGACTGAGTTGGGCCTTGTAGTCATTCAAAGACTGCATAATCCCCTGGGCCTGGGTGGGGTCATCCCACAACTCCGGCTGGGCCGCTTGCTGCTCTAGGTCGTGGATCTGGGCCTCAATGGCAGGAACGTCAAAGATAGTCCTGGGCAGAACCCAGGCGTTGGGACAGGGCAACAATATCGCGCTTGAGATCGGTCGTTTCCATTATGGTCATGGTCCTCCTCGGAACAGCCATTTGCTCAAATGACGTGAACACAACTGAGGTGTCAAGGTCTCTTTCACTGTAGAACAAACTGTAAAGCACCTGAAGATCACCAGATCGCCCTAGGGGCAGATTCCGGCCTGGAGAGATCCGGATAGAGGGAGTGGAAGCGGAATAAGCAAGAATACGCAGAGCGTCTGGAGGTATTGCGATCGCTGAAATCCTTGCTGGGCGGGCTTAAAGGACAGTTCATCCCCCAAGCCTCGGTGTATCTACGGAGGCTTGGGGGGCTACCCTCCCGGACTCCCGTAAAACAACGATGGTGACCACCGGGTTAGGGCTCGACAATGGAACCAACTTCTTGGAACATGCTGCTCTAACGCAAGGTACCCCCCCTATGGCTACCCAGACCTCCTCTATGATCCGCTCCCAAGGAATGGAACTGCTCATGGCTTACAAGCAAGAGCCCACCATTTCCCTACGCAACCGTCTGGTGCGTCTCAATGCAGGATTAGTCCGTAAGATTGCTCACCGCATCAGCCACCAATGTTCGGAGCCCTACGAGGATCTAGAGCAAATCGGTTATTTGGGCCTCATTCGGGCCATTGAACGCTTTAACCCCGGACAAGGCTGCGCCTTTAGCTCCTTTGCTGTGCCCTACATTCGGGGGGAGATGCTGCACTTTTTGCGCGATCGCGGTACCTCCGTCAAGATTCCTCGCCGTTGGCAGGATCTGCAAAAAGAAGCGCAAAAGCGACAAGGCGAACTGATTCGTGAACTGGGTCGCCAGCCTAACGACCACGAGATGGCCGATGCCCTAGCGGTATCTGTCGAAGAATGGCGCGAGGTAAAGCTAGCCAACAAAAACCGGATGCCCCTGAGCCTAGATGCCACCGTCTGCCACCAAGTAGACTCCAGCATCACCCTCGGCGACACCCTCCCCGACACCTATTACCAATGGATGCAGGGTCTAGAAGAGGATCGCCAACAACTCCAGCGGGCCATGGGGCAGCTTGAGGAGAAAACTCGCTCCGCCATCGAATTTGTCTTTTTCAAAGGGCTATCCCGCAAGGAAGTTGCTGAGCGCATTGGCGTCAGCCCCATGACAGTGACCCGCCGCATTCAGCGTGGGATTGACGAAATGGTCACCTTTCTCCACCCCCAAGCCTTTCAAACCGAGCCGTAGCCAGCCGAGTTTTGGCTAACCAAGCGGGCTCGCCCATCCAGCCCACTGCCGCTAGAACTCGCTTAAACACGCCTTTTCTGCTTCATCAGGGTGCATCGTTCCAAAGTTATTTTTGAGAGTAAGCGAAACCACGGGAAGTCATCCCGTGGTTTTTTTTGCGTTAATTAGAGAGGGTTGCTAGAGACATTGGAAAATTGGGGACGGGAAATCTACGGCATCATCGCCAGTCTGCCCAGCCCTACCGTAAAATTCCGACAGCGAACTTCTAAGGTATTGGGCGCTATGGCCACGGATATCTCGCTTTCGACAGCGGATCAGCAGGCGGCAGAATTTCAGCGACTCCAGGAGCATCTCTGCGCCCTGTGGCGTCCCTCGAATGAGTTCGACGAGCGCCACCGCCATGTCTTGGTGGTCCCTTCCCTGAGCTTGGACCAGGCCGAGCTGCAAAAAATTGCCGGGGTCCACTACTACGAAGAACGGCTGCTGTATTCCCTGATTCGTCTGCGAAATCCGCGCACGCGCTTGGTGTATGTCACTTCCCAGCCCCTACACCCCAGCATTGTGGACTATTACCTGGAACTGCTGCCGGGGATTCCCAGTTCCCATGCCCGTGAGCGTCTTACCTTTTTTGCGGCCTATGATGGCTCCCAAAAACCCCTGACCCAGAAGCTACTGGAACGGCCCCGCCTGTTGAACAAAATTCGGGCCAGCTTGGATCTTCAGTCGGCCTACATAGTGTGCTTCAACTCCACCCCCCTAGAGCGGGATCTGGCCCTGAATCTGGGGATTCCTCTCTTGGCCCTAGATCCAGCTCTGTTGCACTGGGGGACCAAAAGCGGCAGCCGCCAGATCTTCGCGGAATGTGGTGTGCCCCACCCAGATGGCACCGAACTGGTGAAGACGGCACCGGAATTGGCCGCCGTCGCCGCCGATCTCTGGGAACGGCACCCAGATTTACAGCGGATGGTAATCAAGCTCGATCAGGGGTTTTCGGGAGAGGGGAATGCCTTGCTGGATCTGCGATCGCTATCCCCTATGGCACCGGGCAACACGACCCATCGCCAACGCAGCAACCGTCTCCAAGCTGCCTTTAGGGATCTACGCTTCCAATGTGAAACCGAAACTTGGTCCCACTTTGAGCACAAGATTCACCAACTGGGGGCAATTGCAGAGGTGTTTATCGAAGGGGAACACAAAGAATCCCCTAGTGTGCAGGGACGCATTACTCCCTTAAGGGAGGTGGAAGTTTTGTCCACCCACGACCAAATTTTGGGCGGTCCCGATGGGCAGATTTTTCTAGGCTGTTCCTTTCCTGCCCAGGAAGACTATCGGCTACAAATTCAGGCTATGGGGCAGGCCGTGGGGGAGAACCTAGCCGCCAAAGGGGCTTTGGAGCGCTACGGCGTGGACTTTATCACCGTGCATCGTCCCCATAGCACCCCTAGCTGGACGATCCATGCCATTGAAATCAACCTGCGCAAGGGGGGGACGACTCATCCCTTCATGGCGTTACAACTCTTGACGGAGGGGAAATATAGCCCCCAAGACGGTCTGTTCTACACCCGCAAGGGGCAGGCAAAGTTTTACCGCGCCTCCGATAATTTACAGAAGGCCCAGTACCGGGGGCTTCTACCCAGCGATCTGATGGATATTATTGTCAGCAAACGTCTGCATTTCAACAGCGTCGAGGGGACGGGGGCGGCTTTTCATCTCATGGGCTGTCTGTCGGAATATGGCAAGCTGGGCCTCACCAGTATTGGCAATACCCCTGAACAGGCGGAGGAAATCTACCAGCGCGTTGTGGCAGCTCTGGATCAAGCCACCCCATTTGATTAGGGGCTCCGCCCTCTGATTCAGGACTCCGCCCTCTGATTCAGGACTGCCAATGCGCATCTGTGCTGCCCATAGGCGATGGTCTTTGACCAGCGACTGGCCATCGCAACCCTAGCGGTTCTCACTCGGGTTAAGTACAGACAAGGGGCTTAAGCCCCTTGTTTGCCAAAGTGTCATTAAGTTGAGGTGTGCCTCATACATTAGGGAACCGCTATATCCCCGAGGGCGATCTACTCTTCGCCCCCTTGCAGGCGCAGCATCAAAAAGCCAACGCCTAGACCCACTAGGGTTAAGGAGAAGATCAGAATCGAGATATTCAAAATTTCGCCGCCCATGGTCTGTAAAACTCCTACGCGCTTGTTCAGCCGTTTGAATAGCCATTTGAATGGCTAATGAAAAATTGCGTACTCTACGCACAGGTTATTTTACAGTTCTACGGGTTCTCCCCACACCTTTGAGTATCTATGGCCGCATCCCACCCCCTTGATGAGCAGATTCAAAAGGTCAATGGACGTTTGAAGGCAGCGCGCCTGGGGTTAGCCCTAGAGCGCCGGGGAGAAACCTTAGTCCTGCGGGGAACACTGCCTCCGCGCCCTGGAAGCAGTCGCCTGCGGCCCCACCAACAGCGCCTACCTCTGGGCTTACCCGCCACCAAGGCAGGTCTAAAGCAGGGGGAGCAGGAGGCTAAGGTCATCGCGGCCCGCCTGATTGAAAAAACCTTTGACTGGCGCAAGTACCTGCTGTTACCGGGTCAGGTCTTGGCCTCCGATGATATAGCGACCCAAATTAGGGCCTTTGAGCGCCATTACATCGCCCAACGACAGGCGATCCCCGGCCAGTCTTCAGCCTCGATCAAAACCACCTGGGACAAAGCCTATGCCCCCTACCTGCGGAAGCTCCAGGCTACCTGCGATCGCAGTGCCAGCCTCAGCCTAGCGGAGGCTATTCTCACCACCGTCAGGGATATTCCCCCCCATTCCCGCAGCCGCCAAGTTTGCTGCACCGCCCTGGATGGATTGGCTCAGTTTTTGCAGATTGACTTGCCCCCTGACTTCAAAACGCTGGCGGGAAGCTATGGCAGTCATCGCACCCAACAGCGGAAATTACCTGGGGATGATCTGATCCTGGAATGCTTTGACACCATTCCCAACCCCGCTTGGCAGTTTGTATACGGCATCATGGCCGCCTATGGTCTGCGGAACCACGAGGTTTTTTTCTGTGACTATAGTGCCCTGCGCCAGGGAGATCCGGAAGCCCCGATAGAAGTTCTGGCCACGACCAAGACGGGAGCCCATGATGTATGGCCCTTTCCCCCCGCTTGGGTCGATCGGTTGGCATTGCGCCAGGTTAACCTGCCCCAGATCCAGACGGATTTGGGGAAAACGACGCTCCAGCGCATTGGTCAACAAGTGACGCTGCAATTTCGCCGCTATGGCATTCCCTTTTCCCCCTACGATCTGCGCCACGCTTGGGCAGTGCGCACAATTTTGATGGGCCTGCCGGACACGGTGGCGGCGCGAATGATGGGCCACTCCGTCGCTATCCACAATCGCACCTACCACCGCTGGATTACTCGTCGCGATCAGCAGCAGGCGGTACGGGCGGCCCTATCCCATAACTCCCGTTCTTAAGGGCGTGAAATTAAGACGACATCCCAACACCCCATCACGGGTCACCCGGCGACAGCAGGGCGGGTTTTGAGCCTCCCATCCCAGATGCCCCGACAAATACGAGCCAAAACCGCCCCTACGGGATTTACCCCAACACCCCAATACCCCAACACCCCAACACCCCAATACCCATCACCTAGGATTTATTGATGAACCGCTCCCCAGGACTGCCCCAATGACCACAGCTCAAAACCCAGTTCGGAATCCAGTACTGCTAATCCACGGCATTGGGGATACCCAGCGCGTGTTCGACCCCATGACGACCTATTTGCGCGATCGCGGTTGGTCGGTCCACCGTCTAGATCTCGTCCCCAACAAGGGCGAACTGGGGCTGGATCAATTAGCGCTCCAACTTTGTGACTACGTTAATGCCCACCTAGCGGATCGTCCCTTTGATCTACTGGGGTTTAGCATGGGGGGCATCGTCAGCCGCTATTATGTGCAGCGCCTAGGGGGGCTGCTCAAGGTGCAGCGATTCATTACCCTATCGGCTCCCCACAACGGTACCGTGATGGGATATTTTCGGGGCCGACCAGGGGTAGTACAAATGCGTCCCGGTAGTGCGTTCCTTCGAGATCTCAACAGCACCCTGGAGGATCTGGAGCAGGTACAGTTCACCTCCCTCTGGACTCCCTACGATCTGATGATTCTGCCCGCCCACAGTTCCCGACTACCTGTGGGCACCATGGGGCAAATTCCCGCCTTGGCCCATCCCCTAATGCTGCGCGATCGCCGTTGTCTGGAAGCGGTAGCCACTGCCCTCTCTTAGGCATCTTGACTGACCGTGGACAGACGGGACGGTATCCCACGTTAGTTTGCTCTCTACTCCTTAACCAATGGCTTGGGGTTCTTTGCCATAGGCTTGCCAAGCCAAGTCAATCAAACCATTCATGACAGCTACAGCTAATACGGAATTACCCTTGCGGCCATCGATGCGGATATGGGGAATGATGCAGTCCCGTAGACGAATCTTGAGAATATCGGCATCGAGAAATCCGGCGGGGGTGGCGATCACAAGGGCGGGACGAACCTGCCCCGCTTCGATTAGGTCTACCAGGGTCTCCAGAGCGGTTTGAGATTCCCCAATGACGAAAATGCCTTCGGGATAGCGTTGGGCTAAGGTTTCAATGCCCCAGGCGGTTTTAGTTTTACCCTTTTGGGGCCGGGTGAGGGCGTCCATACTGCAATAAACAGGGTTGGCAAAGGTTCTTTGGATCTGGGGAGCAACACCAACCTGCACCATGGGCATGTCTACGATAATGGTGGTGCGGGCGGCAAGGGCGGCTGCACCAGATTGCAGCGCCTGCTTGGAAAAGCGAATCAGGGAGGCATATTCAAAGTCTGCGGTTGCGTATATCACCCGCCGTACCAGCTCATATTCGGAGGGTGTGAAGGGATGATCACCGATTTCTCGATCGATAATCCTGAGACTTTGAGCATCGCTTACGTGCCATTCCATCGGATGCCTACTGTACCTACTGTGCTACGGCGGAGCTGAGATGCCCTTCTGGTATTCACAGTATACGTTTCAATTCACTTGGGAAGAGCCCTGGAATTGGGCAGCTTCTGGTTTAAGGCGCGGTGGATTTTGGCCGGGATGGTATCGTTTGCCATCACATCTGCTGAGCCGCCTAGGGTACGGTAGCCAGTGATGTATGCAGAGGGTTGACCCGTGCAGGATTTGAAAATCGTTGTGATTGGTGCGGGCATCGGCGGATTGACAGCAGGCATTGCTTTGACTCAGGCGGGGTTTGAGGTAGAGATCTACGATCGCGTCCGGGAGTTACGGCCCGTAGGGGCTGGAATTTCTCTGTGGTCGAACGGCGTCAAGGTTTTAAATCGGTTGGGGCTGGGGCAACGGATGGCGGCCATTGGGGGGCAGATGAATCGCATGGCCTACCGAGACAAAACGGGTACGCTATTGAACGACATTGATCTGCTGCCCTTGATGGAAAAGGTGGAACAGCGCCCCTATCCCGTGGCTCGGGCCGATCTCCAAGCCATGCTGCTGGACGCTTTCCCTGGGGAAGTGCACCTGAATCACCGCTGTATTGAGGTTGAGCAAACTGGGGACGGCGTGACAGCGGTGTTTGAGAATGGTCATCGGGCTACGGGGGATCTGCTGGTGGCCGCAGATGGGGTGCGATCGCAGATCCGAGAACAAGTGCTGGGATACCAGGTTGAGCCCCAGTATGGGGGCTACGTCAACTGGAATGGCTTAGTGGCCACCAGCGAAGATCTGGCCCCAAGGGACTGCTGGGTGATCTATGTGGGGGATCATCAACGAGCCTCTTTAATGCCGGTGGGGGGGGATCGCTTTTACTTCTTTTTTGATATCCCCCTACCCAAGGGCACCCCAGCGGAGCCGGAACAGTATCGGGCCGTGCTGTCAGAGCATTTTCAAGGATGGGCAGAACCCGTACAGCGGCTGATCGAGCGCATGGATCCGACCACTGTAGCCCGTCCCGAGATCCATGATGTTGGCCCTATTGATCGCTTGGTGCGTGGGCGCGTCGTGCTATTGGGGGATGCCGCCCATGCCACCTGTCCTGATCTGGGGCAGGGGGGCTGTCAGGCCATGGAAGATGGCTTGGTGCTGGCCCAGTATCTCATGACCACCAATATGGGGTTGGCCTACGCCTTGGGCCGCTATGAGGGAGAGCGCAAGGAGCGCACCAGTGCGGTCGTAACTAAAGCCCGAAAACGGGCCGAGATGATCCACGGCAAGGATCCAGCGGTCACAGAAAAGTGGTATCGGCAATTGGCGACGGAATCGCCGACGGATGTGACAGATGCGATCGCACAGATAATCTTGGCGGGACCGCTAAGTTAGGGAGCAGATTGACCGCCAGATTGACCTCAATAATCCAATTCTTCTTCGTACTCAGTAACTTTTTTCTTTTGGGGAATATTCACCGGGGGGGCCTGATAGGGTTCAGCCCCCTCAGTCCACACATCTTCAGTCACGTCTTGATACTGAGCGTCATAGGGAGGTGCAGGGGGCTCAGTCCAATTTTCTTCCGGGGGAGTGGGCTCCTCTAGATAGGCCATTTCGGCCCGTTGGCGCTGGAGGGGCTCTACGGGGACGGGTTCAGGTTTACCCCAATCGTCTTCGCTCCAGCGTTCCTCCACCACAGGGGCGCGTTGACCCATTTGGGCGGGTCTTTGGACCTCGCGGATGGGCTCCACCGGCACCTGGACCCCAGAGGGGAGCTGATTAGCGGTAGATACGGGCATGATGTACTCGCTGCCATCGTCACGCTCCCAGGGAGCACGGCCAATACCAAGGCGTTCTAGAATGCCGACGCTCAACTGCACTAACTTCTCTTCCGCCCCCTCAAAGACGATCAGTCGATCGGGGCCGCTGCTGACGATTTCATCCACCGGTAGCTCATAGGTACTGATTACCTGATCGGGGATCTGGGCCAGACCAAAGGAGGCGATCACAATGGACTCCAGTTTGCCCGTGATCACGTCAAATTTAAAATCCCGGACCCGCCCTAGCATCTCCCCAGATTCCGTGATGACCTCAGAGTTCGTGAGCTTACTGTAGGGGGCAAGACTAACGTTGTCCTCCAGAGCGGTGTCATCATCCACCAAGATCACGTCGCCGATCTGGCGAATGCTGCTCAAGAGCATGGTCTGCTCGGTCCCCGTCATCACCCCCGGTAGGATCGTGTCCCGCAGCCCCAAGGCCACAATTTCCCCCCGATCGACATCCACCCAAACTTGGCTAACGACCCCGAGGCGCTTTCCAGTGCTGCGGGTGATTACCTGGGTGCCCAAAAAATCGGAGCGTTGACGAAATTGATCGTAGGAGGAGGTCATGGCCCGGTCCAAAAAAATCAGCAATGGAGCTGTGGGGATTGGGAATTGTTTGAGAACGCCGCGAATCCAAGGAATGATTCTACCGAAGAACTCCGATCCTAACAGATCAATATAGCCCGACATGACAGCCTTACATGGAGGCGCTTTGGGGTTCTAAGGTAATGCCCAAGACCTGGGTGTAGGCTCCTCGGGCTTGGGTAACGCCGATGGTGCGCTGGGCGGCCTCGATCATCGGTCGCCGCAAACTGACCACAATGAACTGTGCCTGCTGGGCTTGGTGCTTAATCATTTTCGACAGGCGCTCTACGTTGGCCCCGTCTAGGAACATGTCTACCTCGTCAAAGGCATAGAAGGGGGAAGGGCGATAGCGCTGAAGGGCAAAGATGAAGCTGAGGGCGGTGAGGGATTTTTCGCCTCCGGACATGGAGGCAAGGCGGCGTACAGGTTTGCCCTTGGGGTGAGCGACGAGGTTTAAGCCGCCGTTGAAGGGATCCTGAGGATCGTCGAGCTGGAGATAGCCGTCGCCATCGGAAAGTTGGGCAAAGATGGCCTTAAAGTTTTCATTGACTGCCTCGAAGGATTCCTGGAAGGCGGTGCGACGCAGGGTGGTGAAGTTTTCAATCCGCAGTAGCAATTCGGTGCGTTCCTCCTCAAGGGTGGAAAGTTTCTGGGAAAGTTCTTCGAGCCGTTCCTGAGTGCGGTTGTATTCCTCTAGGGCCAGCATGTTGACCGGCTCCAGGGCCTCTAGGCGGCGCTGGAGCGATCGCAGTTGCTGTCGTACCCCCTCTAGGTCTACATCGTCGGGGATGTCCGGTCGGGGATCCGGCAGGTCTGCGGACTGGGTGGACAGATCCGCCTCCAGGGTGAGCAGATGCTGCCGCTGCTCTGTGACAGTTTCCAGGGCTTTTTGCCGTTGCCAGGTAAGTTGCTGGTGCTGGGTTTGCTGCTCTCGCAGGTGATGCTCGACGCGATCTCGCTCCGTTTTCTCCGCCGCGAGGGTTTGATCCAGGGCCGTTAGGGCGCTGCGGGTTTGGGCAATATGGGTAGCCAGCCCAGTTCGCTGCTGGTGTAGGGCGTGGCGCTGGGCTTCCTGCTGCCCCTGGCGTTGCTGGTGGGTAGCAATGTCGCTCTGACCCCGCTGAATATCGGTTTCCAGTCGTTCTCGGCGGGACTGCACCTCTTGGAGGCGACGCTCCGCCGCTTGGAGAGTAGCTTGGCGATCGTTGAGGTCCGTTTCCAGAGACTGCACCGCCTGCTGAGCCTGCTGCCATTCACTATGAGTCTGGGACTGCTCTAATTCCGCCAGGGCCGCCCGCTGGGTCTGGAGATCCGCTTCTTGGGTCGGGAGGGCAGCAGCCAATTCCGCAAGGCGGGTTTGGGCCGTGGTGAGTTCCTGCTGGTATTGAGCCAATCGGGTTTCTCCCTGGGCGCGCTGGACCTGGAGTTGGCGCTGTTGGCGCTGTTGTTGCTCCCCCTGGAGTTGGCGTTCCCGGTGCTGCTGACGAGCTTCGATCAGGGCTTGTCCCGTCTCCTTCACCGTGGCAGTGGCAGTAGCGATACGCTGTTCACAGCGGGTCAGAATTTGATCCAGTTCCCCCAACCGCTGCCGCAGGGCGATGGCCTCCTCCGATTCCCCCGCCTCCATAGTGCCGAAGTGAAGGCTACCCCGGTGCTTGCTCATGCTGCCCCCAGTCATGGCCCCACTGGTTTCCAGTAGCTCTCCCTCTAGGGTGACCATCCGCATTTGGCCTAGATGCGATCGCGCCGCCGCCAGGGTTTCAAAGACCGCCGTGCCGCCAAAGACAAAGGCAAAGACCCGCCGATAGCGATCCTCACAGTCGATCAGGTCCACCGCATAGCCCACCAGACCATCAGGACGCTTCCACTCCGGAATGGGGGTGAACTGAGGCACCCGCACCTTGTTCAAGGGTAGGAAGGTAGCCCGCCCCGCCTGCCGCCGCTTCAATAAATCAATGCCCTGGGAAGCTACTCGATCGTCCTCAACCACCAAATAGCCCAGCCGCCCCCCCGCCGCAATTTCCAAAGCCCGTTGAAAACGGGGATCTACCCGTCCTAATTGAGCTACAAGGCCACAAATGCCTGATAGGCCACTGTCCAAGAGAACTTGGGTGGCCTGGGTGCCTTGGCTTTCCCGCAGGGCTTGGGTCTGGGCTTCTAAGCGATCCAGTTGCCGCTGCTTGTCCCGCTGCTCCTGGGTTAGGCGCTGATGGGTCTCCCGTTGGAGCTGCAATTCCGCTTCCGCCTGGGCCACGACTTGGGCTAGTTCCTGGATCCGGACCTCGGTAGCAGCGGGATCTGCCTCAGCGGTATTTTCTGGGTTGAGGGGAGCCATTTCGGCAGTTAGAGTCTGGAGGGATGTCTGTAGTTCTTGAATTTGCTGGGTGAGTTGGCTGACCCGCTCCTGAAGACGAACCTGCTCCGTTCGCTGGGGTTCCAAGGTAGTGAGGAGAGCTTCGATCTGGCGACGGCGGCGGGTTTGTTCCTCGACCCAAGCTTGGGAGGCACTAGCAATTTCGCTGGTGGCATTACGCTTTTCCGTCAGAGCCATCTGGGCCGCTGTCTGGGCTTGCCGCAGGGCCACCAGTTCTCCCTGGGTCAACACGGTCAGTTCTTCCGTCAGAAGGGCCAGGGTTTGACGTTGCTCTTGCAATGTGATCTGGGCCTGTCGCAACTGGGCTGCTGTGGCCTGTTGTTCCCCCGTAAGAGTTTGCACCTGGCGATCCAGTTGGCGCAGTTCTGCCTCTTGGGTGGCGACCTGGGATTGTAGGGCTAGATGCTCATCTTCCCCCAGGGCCTTGACCCGAGCATTGAGGCTATCAAGGCTTTGGCGGCTGGCTTCCAGGGTGGCGGTGAGGGTTTGAATCTCCTGCTCTAGGGTGGCAGCAGTTTGGGTTTCCCGTTGGATCTGCTGACCTACCGCCTCCACTTGGCGCTGCTGGGCCTGCCAGATTCGCACCGCTTCCCATTGGGTCCGAAGGTGAAATTCTTCCTTGAGGCGTTGGTATTTTTCTGCCTTGAGACGATCCTGAGCGAGGCGATCGCGTTGGACAATCAGCTCCTTTTCCACAATGCGAAAGCGTTCTTCCCGTTCTCGAACGACCTCTAACTTTTCCCGAGCCTGGTTGATTTTGCGGTCAAAGGAGGCCACCCCAGCCATTTCATCAATAATTTCTCGCCGCTCTCGCGAGTTCATGGAGATGATGCTGGTTACGTCTCCCTGGAGTACGACGTTGTAGCCTTCGGGGTAAATGCGAAAGCGCTGGAGCTGTTCGTGCAGTTCCGTTAGAGTGCAGGGTTCACTATTGATGTAATAGTTGGAGGTATAGGTGCCCTGACTGGTGACTCGCAGTCGCCGGGTGACGCGCCACTCCCGAGGGGTGGTGGGCAAAGCGACCACCTTGGGATCACCACTGTCCTGGGTATTACTCGGGAAAGACGGAGCAGAACTGCGATGGCCCCCTTGGGCAGATCCCTGACCATCATGCTTTTCGGATGCAGCCCCATTCCCATCACCTCCATTGCCATCAGCATCAACAGACCCCAAAGACTCCGCTGATGGCTCTGCTTCATCCTCATTGATCAGCAATTCCGGGGGGACATCGCTGATGTCAAAGGTGACGGTGACCAGAGCTTCGGCGGTGGAGCGACGACCGATGTGGCTCTGGTTGACGAGGTCCGGCAGGCGATCGGCCCGCATTCCCTTAGAACTAGCCAGTCCTAGGGCAAACAGTAGGGCATCCAGAATGTTGGACTTCCCCGAGCCATTCGGCCCGGAAATCACAGTAAACCCATGCAGTAGAGGCACTTCTGCCGTACCGCCAAAGGATTTGAAGTGGGACAGCTCAACGCACTTGATATGCACAGATTAGGGGTGCCCCAGGACACAAAACGCATGTACTACAAAGGGTATCACTAATTTTTCGATTCCTCCAAGGAAATACACTGGAGAAGAGATTTAAATCTCACACCCTTGGCCCAAAAGCATCGCCTCAGTGTACTCACAGGTGGGGTGAAATGCTACTGGATGAAGGTGTTTCAGTTAAATTTCGGTATTAAATCGGTATTAGATCCGAGACGCAACCAAGTGTACGTCAGCGAAAACAATGCCTTTTGCCTAATCTAGAGGATGATTAATGTTGTGATATCTCCCGCCGCCAATCTCTCCCAACCCATTATTCTGGGCTTTGATCCAGGACGGCAAAAATGCGGCATGGCGGTTATGGGCCTAGACCGGATTGTGCGCCATCAGGCGGTGGTGCCTTCGCCAGAAGCCCTAGAGACCATTGCGGTCCTGCGGCGAGACTATCCCATTTCCCTGATTGTGATGGGGGATCAGACGACGGCGGTGGAGTGGAAAACGCGCCTGGGTACCCTGGAGGAGCCCCTGAGAGTGATATTGGTGGATGAGCGCTACACCAGTCTGGAGGCCCGCGATCGCTATTGGCAGATGTACCCCCCTCAGGGCTGGCGTCGCTTGCTACCCCAGGGACTACGGACCCCACCCCGCCCCGTTGACGACATTGTGGCCATCTTACTGATCGAGCGCTATCTGAAGCGGCTGACGGGAACCTGAGGCCGTTTCTCCTAAAGTCCTACAAAGTCAAAGTCCTAAACTCCCCCGTGGGTTCCGCTGCGCTACACCCACGCTACGAAGAGATTACCTAACCAGAGGCCAAACATTCCTGCACAGCGGTGCGAATGAAGGCTTCATCGGTGGGGTTTTGGTAGGGATTTCCCGCTCGGTGACCCCAAATGGAGGGAATGGGGCGGTAGGTGGCATGGGGAATCTGGGCGGCTTCGGCAGCGCAGTCGGCGGGGGTAAAATATAAATCCGTTGCGGCGGGCATGACCCAAGTCTGGGCCTGAATAGAGTGCAGTGCCCGATCATAGTCCCCCTGGTAGCAGGGGTTCTGGCCCAAATCGCAGTACAGCCAAGTATCAATCATAGCCAACAGGTTATGGGGATCCCGCCTCCGGTAGCTAGCTTCCCAGGCCCGCAGCAGGTAGTCCTCTAAATCCTTGTAGCCCAGGGACAGATATAGTCGCTCCCGGTAGTAGGGCTGGGAGGCGGCCCAACTAGCGTAGATGCGGGCAAAGGCACGAAAGCCGCGATCGGGCACCGATTCAAAGCGCCGCCCATTCCAGGCTGGGTCGGCGGTCAGGGCCGTGCGTAGGCTTTGGAGAAAAATGCTGTTGTGTTCGGTGGTGCGGGCGGTGCCGCAGAGGGCCACGATGCGATCTACCCGATCGGGGTGCAGGGCTCCCCAGTGGTATGCCTGCTGGGCTCCCATAGACCAGCCATACACTAGGGCAAGACGTTCAATCCCAAACACCTCCCGCAGTAAGGCATCCTGAGCCCGCACATTATCCCAGTGGGTAAACCAGAAGCCATCCTCCACCAGCCCACAGTCCTCGTCATTACTGGGAGAACTGGATAGCCCGTTGCCGAACATGTTGGGAATGACGATAAACCACTGGCTGGGATCCAAAATTCGCCCAGGACCAATCAGCCAGTCAATGTCGCTGTGCTGGGCTCCGTAGGAGGTGGGGTAGAGAATGACGTTAGCACCGTCTGGGGCCAGTTCCCCATAGGTCTGATACACTACCCGTGCTTCTGGCAGCACTAGGCCACATTGCAGAGCAAAATCCTTCAGGAGGAAGGTTTGAGCCATGGCCATAACCTAGTACCGCAAGCAACAGGATGAGATCTCGTCTGATGACCTAGGACGAGGTAGTTTGAGCCGCTAGTAATTCCTTCAGTTTGGCCAGATCCTGAGCCCAACGGGGATCGGGTTGGGCAACCTCTGCATCCCCCAAGGATCCCTTACCACCACTACCCTTGCTAGCTCCACTGCCACTGCCTCCCTTCCCTTTGCGTCGGGCTGGGGTGACCGTTGCTGTCGGAGCGCTTTCGCCAGCCTCTTCCTTTGTCTTGCTGCGGGGCAATGCCTTTTCTACCTTGAGTTCACTTTCTTCTAGGCTAAAGCCGTTGAATTTTTCAACGATGACATCAGCCTGCTCATCCGTTTTAACGGTAACGAACCCAAAACCGCGACATTTGCCCGTTTTGCGATCGGAAATTAGCTTGACGGAAATAATTTCCTCTGTATGCTCCGAGAAAACGGATTCCAAAGATTCCCGTTCAATTTCCTTTGGGAGATTGCCAACATAAATCCGTACAGACATAACTAGATACCTCTAACTAACTAGTGGTGTATTAAACGTCGGTTTAATCTTTCAAAAACCAGATTGGAGTTAACAAGCCCTGGCCCATGGGTTGAAGATTCATGTCCTACCGAAAAGGGCATATTCACAACAATCTAGTCAATCTGCGTGATGGGGGTTACTGGGGGACAACCGCGCCCATAGACTCAGCTCCGAAATGTAGACCCTATAAATAGACATGCTTTTTATAGGGTTATGGGCTGGTGCCAAGAATACGCCCCTTAGTCTGCTGCGCTTAGGTTCAATCTAAAATTGGAACCATTCATTAAATTAACACGTACGCTCCAACCCAATCGGGATTCGGGGGAAATTCTCCATCATGACTACCGCTCGTGCCCCTAACCCTTGACAATACCCCCTTTCCCCTGAGTAGGGATCGTTGACAGTATTAATGGGAGATTGGAATGACCATAAAAAACCAGCCAACCCTGGGGTTGACTGGCACAACTTGCTGTGTTGAGAGTAGGAGAACCGGATACCTAATACCCTTGAGGGCCGAGTGACTGAACTGAACCTGCTGTTGTCAGCCACGTTTAGGCGCACTGGAACTTCTTGTAAAGGATTGTAACGCAGCCGCCCAGAAACTGCAATGTTTCTTTACCTGATGCCTGTACCTAGGGACTGGGGACAATCAAAGCCAGATTCCTGGTTGTGGGACGGTTACAGTCCCTAGTACTGGCCCTAGTACTGGGCGGCGCAAATACTCTGACCGTTTCATCGTGGTACACCTCGGCCCCTCACCCTAACCCTCTCCCACGGGGAGAGGGGACCGGAAAATGTTGAGCTGTTGAGCTGGCGTGACAATAGTAGACTGATTTACGCCCTGCGGTACTAGCTTGATTCCGTAGAGCGGGCGTGGTCATGCCGGCCCCGCAAGTTTCCTCGTTGGACATCAACGTCAGCCGAGACAATATTGGCTCCGAGGAATTCAGGAGTTAGGGGCCAGAATTCAGTACTCTCCTGGCTCCTAACTCCTACCCACGAGATTTGTCTCGCTTTGAGTTGATACCCTCCGCCTTAATTCCCTAGGCCCTAGCCTCCTCGGAGCAGAATGAGAAGTCCCCAGGTGCAACTGGTGAGGCCGATGACTACGGACCAGATGGGATGGTTGGACCGTACCGCAGGCTTTCCAGGACGAATGAAACGATCTACATCTAGCCAGGGATCTGCCCCTCGACGCAGCCAGCCCGATGCAGTGACGACCTGCCCCACGAGGCCGCTGGGGTGGCCGGGGTGGATAAGGAGGTTGCCGAAGGCCCCGAGGCTGGACAAAAAGTGTACCTTGATCATGCCTTGAGGGGTCTGGAGCCAAAAATCTTGGCAGAGCCAGTTGGCCATGCCAAGACGGCCTAGGAGCTTGCCCTGGAGCTGGATGGGAATACTGTCTGTGGGTAGGGCCATGGGGTTTTTGAGCGGTTGGTCAAGGGGGACGTTCTTGAGGCTGCTGGCGGGGGTAATGTCGGGAAAATATCGGTTGAGGCGCAGAAAAATACCGATGCCCAGCCCCAAGTACAGGCTGCCCACCAGAATGCTGCGATCGCCGTAAAACCAGCTAATCTGCCAGACTCCAAGGGGATTCACTAATCCCCCCACAAACCATAGAACCAAGGCCATCGTGGCTCCGATCAGTGGTCCCAGGTAGGGGCTGATTTGCAGCAGAAAGGGGAGCCAATAGGTCATGAAGTCTGACCGCGATCGCAGTTGTCGTTTAATAGGGCTATTGACCAAGGGCATCTCCGGTTCTAGCCCCCATTGACGGGCATAGCGGCTGAGGGTGACGATGCGATCGCCTAGGGGAGGATGGGCGCTGTTGAGGGCGAGCCAGTGGCGGTAGGAATTTTGCCAATCCCACCCCAACACCTGGGGGAGATTGGTATGGGGATACAGGCTACCTGGGGTAAGGCCATGGCGGTACCCCAGGGGAGTAAGGATATCTACGCTTTCTACGAGGGGAGAGGTGTGTCCCACCGTGGCCATTGCTTCAGCCGTACCTACGGCCATTTTGACTAAGGCGCGTACTAGCGCGTTGGGATTGCCAGTCCATTCCACGGCCAGTCGATCGCTGCTGGTAACCCGAAGGCGGACCAGCGCCAAGGACGGTTTTCGCAGTAGCCAGTAGAGGCCGTAGGCTAGGGCAGAGAGTCCCGCCGCTGCGACTCGCAAGGGTTGAAAGGATTGGCGATCACCCCAGATACTGAGTTGCCAATAGGCTTGGTATACCCCCTGCAAGATCAGCCCCAAGAGGGACATCAGGGGTAGGGTCCACTGAACCATATGGGCGAGTTCTTGGCCGTAGAGGGTGGCGAGTTCTGCGTCCTCTAGACGGTTGAGTAGTCCTTGGCTGACCACAATACGAGTGTTTCTCGGTAACCAACCATAGCTAAAGATCAGGGGCGTCTCTAGGGGCAGCGATCGCAGATTGGGCAAAACCCATCCCCGCTGTTGACAAATCCGCCGCATGAGGCGAACCGCCTCTGGGTGGCTCTCCTTGAGGGATTGGGTGGACAGATGGGTTTGGCCATAGACCCGTGCCAGGATCCAGTCCAGAATCCAGGGAGCAGCCAGGAGTAGGGCTCCTAGAACCACTGCGAGACTGGGCGTATGATTCCGATAGATCCAGAACTCCATACGGGGCATGGGAAATAGCCAGTCTAGAAGGCGCAGCAGGCTGTTGGTCAGCTCTAAACCCCGGTACAGTAGCCAGCGCACTAGCACAAAGGTCAGGAGCAATGTCGCCGCTTGGGCCAGCCATAATACCCAGGGTTGGGTGGGCTGGTTCAGGGACCGCAATGTTTCTAGGCGTTCGGCGTTGCCCAGTTGCCAGGGTAGGCTGTCTGTCTTGACTGTTACTACTGCCGTTGGGGCTAGACTCTCCGGCACCGATGCCCTAGGGGCAGGGGCAGAGCGGGTGTTTCCCCTATCTTCCCTGGCTTCAGTGTCCCTAGAGCCAGGGCTACCCAGAGCCCGATCGGCGGTAGGGGCTGGGAGCCGTTCATCCCCTTGATTCAAGGTTTGGTAATGGAACAGGGAAGCCCCTATCGGGGCAGTTTCGGGGGGTGGGAGATGGGTCTCTGAGTCCCCGTCCGTGCCTAGGGCTGATGGTGCAGGATCTACGGTGGATGGCGGCTGTTGTGGAGGTAGGGAAACGGGGCCTGAGCTAGCCACATCAGGCGTCTCTGGGGCGACTATCTCGGATGTAAGGGGTGTGAATCCAGGGGTCTGGGACGGGATGGGGGTCGGTGTCAGGGGGCGAAAGCCTGTGGCATCGGCGGTCTTCCCATCGTTAGTTGCCGGGGCCGGAGGAGTCTCTGTCAGGGGTCGGAATCCACTGGCCTCGGTGGTGGGGACACCGGCGGATTTCGGTGTGGGCAGCGATGCCAGTTCCGCTAATAGTTTCTCTGCCCATTGACGCACCTGGGGTTGTTTATTCTGACGGAGTTCTTGGCAACGTGCGATCGCAGTAGTTATGTCCCCCAGTCCCAAATGGGCACGCACTAGAGCCATTTCCGCCTTGAGGCGTTGGGGAGTGGAGGCGTTGCCGTGGTGAGGCAGGGGGGAAAGAATTGCGATCGCGGCGGCGTAGTCTTGCCGCTTCAGGGCTGTTAACCCTGACTGGAGGAGGACTTCAGGAGAGGAGGAAGGAGGGGGGGAGGCCATGAACCTTTATCGGCAACGCTGAACCTACAGGGTACGCAAATTCATTCCTCTTGCGATCATCCCCATGGTACTTGGTGAAATTCCTGGCTCTGGACCTTAAAACCCCTTGTGATGGGATCCATCTCAGGGGAGGGAATTGATCCAAGCACGTAGGGATCGGCGGGTGAGAAAGTTGACGGAGGACGAACTGCATCTGCGAGTTATCCCGGCACGCAGGGACCGGGGCACCGCCTACACTAAATAAAGCAATGTAACGGCATTCCAGTTCCAGTCTGAGCACACCACCATGACGGTCCTCATCTTGGCAGGGGTTAGTTTTCTGGCCTGGTTCCTCAGTATGTTAGCGGGGGGCGGTAGCCCCATTGTCTTAATTCCCGTCATCACGCTGTTGCTGGGATCCCAGGCCGTCGCCCCGGTGATTACCACCGGGCTGCTGGTGGGCAATACCCAGCGCAGTCTGTTCTTCTGGCGAGATATTGACTGGCAGGTCACGGCTTGGTACGCTCCCGGCGCGATCGCAGGAGCCCTGTTGGGAGCCTATGCCTTTACCCATATTCATTTGGAGTGGCTTCAGGGGTTTCTGGCCTTGGCGTTGCTGTTGATGGTGGCGAATTTTTGGCTCAACCGTTGGCTTAGTCGTCAACTCTGGCAGGTGTCTATCCAGGCTTGGCATTTTCTGCCCTACGCCTTTTTGAATGCGATCGCATCTGCCCTCGTAGGCAGCACCGGACCGATCATGAATCCCCTCTACCTGGGCTACGGCCTGGAAAAGGAGGCTATGATCGCCACCAAGTCCGCCAACAAAGCCTTTCTCCATCTGGTTAAACTCTTGAGTTACCTGACCCTTGGGGTACTAGATACCTCCCACCTCGGGTATGGGCTGGTAATCGGCCTAGCCGCCATCCCAGCCAACTGGCTTGGCAAACAGGTGCTGGCCCGCATGAGCAATGACCAGTTCCGTCAAGCGGTCTTTACCTTCATCGCCGTCAGTGGGGTATTGATGCTGTGGCAGCAGCGCACCTGGATCCCAGCCTGGGGCGTTTAATCATAGCAGGGTGGCTCAGCCTGCTCTTGCGCTAGAAAGGGGTAGGTCTGCCAGCGGGAGTCAAACCCCAGCAGTTGGCCCACCTTCCCAGCGCCAATGTTGCCTTTGCAGTAGGCTTCGATCGCCAGTAGTTCCAGAAATCGACGGGTCAGGGTTTCTCGGTTCTCGGCGAGATGGATAGCAATGCGATTCTCACTCCACAGCACGTAACGTCCTACCCGATCGCCTCTAGGCGCGATCGCACCGTCAGAATTTCGTGGGATTTCAGGGGGGCGACGGCAGATTTAGGCACCGTCACGACATCAATAGACTCCCCTAGGGCATTAAACACTTCAAGGATGCAACCCTCTTCGCTATCGTCTGGGGCGGGAACGGTATCGACAAAGGTGGCAATATCCCCCTGTCTCAGGTTGTACTCAAGGAAGTCTCGGTTGAGTGAAACGCGACTATACAATGGCACTTCAGGATCTTTCATCGTTTTGGCTTGAGCGTGACGAACTGGATAACGCCGTCCTTGGCACGTTTTATCCACACTGTAACAACAAGCAGAGTGCCTTTGGGGCCAAGGATTGGGCCTTCAACCAAGTAGTAGGTTCCATATTTATCTTGGCGATCTGAAACCGCATCATGGGCCTGAATTAAGCTGAAAATGGCTTGTTTAAGCTGATCAGGATTATTCTGGGTGAAGCCAGCTCGGGCAAGAAATTTAGATTTATCGTCTTCTGGACGTAGAACTAACAGGTATTGAGTCAGCTTGGCATCGGGAATGATGATGGTGCCTTGCAGTTTCATCCTATTTTTGTCCTTGCGGCCAAACCGTACTCTCTTCCCCTACCGCCAAGCATATCGCTCACATGTTTGGCGCTGCTGTAAGCGAATATCATCCCGGCGATCGCTCAGCCAATCCATAAACCGCTTCCAATTTTTGAACAGCGCTATTGGAAACAACGCGCATTTTAGGACAGCAGGGTATCTAGGGTCTTTTGATCCTGCTTGAGGTCAGCCTTGCTGGAAGGTGGTTCAGCCTGTTCTTGCTCTAGAAAGTGATAGGTCTGCCAGCGGGAGTCAAAGCCCAGAAGTTGCCCCACTTCCCCAGCGCCAATGTTGCCTTTACGATAGGCTTCGATCGCCAGTAGTTCCAGAAACCGGCGGGTCAGGGTTTCTGGAACTACTGGCGAGATGGATGGCAATGCGATCGGGGATATCCAGGGTAATTTTCATGGCATTGTTCGGCTCTGTCCATCCCTAGGGTACTGGGGTAGCGAGAGCCTGGGTAACGGCGACGGGGTCTTGGTGGTTATCAGTTTGCCCAATAAACCATTCTTGAGTGACGGGGGATTGGCGGCGGGTTCCGGGCGCTGCGGGGTGGTTTGGTGAATCACATAGATGGTGTTGCCATCGCCGGAGACAATGGCACTCCCCACCGCACTCTCTTGAATTTGGATGCCGCGATCCACCTGGTCAACCATAGCCCCAATGCCCTTTCCCCTCAGGCTTCACCCTTTGATAGCACACCCTGACTACCGGGGTGGTTTTTGGACCATCCTATTTCCTAGTGCCACCACGCTCGTTAGTCAGGGTTCGGGTGATTACGGTGGGGGCTTGTTCAATTTAATGAGTTTAATGAGTCAGTTGGCAGAAGATTTTGGTCTCTCCCAGCGCTAGACTTGATTCCTAGAGTAGTTGCTTTCCCGATGCCTCTATGCAAATCGTCCTCCCGCCTGAACTAGAGCAACTCATCCAACAGCAACTTGCTGCTGGCAAATACCAATCCGCCCTAGAGGTGATCACAGCGGGCATACACCTGCTTGAGCAGCAAGACGACATTTATCAAGGACGACTCTCCGAACTCCAGCAAGATGCCCAGATCGGCTGGGAAGCAGCCCAGTGCGGCGACCTTGTCGAAGGCTCTGTTGCTATGGCCCGGATTCGAGAAAATCTGCGATCTCGCTACGCCTCCGCCGAATAATGCCCCCTCAGTTTTACCTCACTCAGCCCGCCATTCAAGACATCGAGGCCATTGCAGACTATATCTCTGGCCAGACTGGCCTCCAGCAAGCCGAGCGCTTCCTCTCAAAGCTCGATGCCAAATTCGCCAGAATCACCCAATTCCCTAATCTGGGGCGACCACGCGACGAAATTCTGCCAGAGCTTCGCAGCCTTGCCTTAGAGAGCTACCTGATTCTCTATATCGCAACCGAATCTAGAGTAGACATCTTGCGAGTGGTTAGTGGTTACCGCGACCTGACGAGTTTGTTCATAGACGATGACGAGTAATCGATTTGAGGTTCTGTCTTGATTCTAGGAGGCAGAGTCTCCCACAGAGTGTCCAGGCGGAGTCTGGGCACTAGAAGGTGTGGCAGTATTGACAAAGGGATCATTGGTCATGGTCAAAAATACTGAGGATTTGCCTAAATTGTAGGCTGGGGGGCTAAACGTGACCCAGATTCTGGTGAGGTTGACCTCCCAGCAGACCCTCTGGAACTGCCCGTGCCCCCCAATCTGGATCAACTGTTCCCTTGCTGTATCCTCAGCAGCAATTGCCTCCCTTAAACTAGAGTCAAGTCCAGTTGAGAATTGCCGGATGCAAAGTGCCATTAGTCTTGAACAAGCTGTCCTCGACAATCTACGTCAGTTGCCACCTGAGAAACAGCAACAAGTTTTAGATTTCGCCGAATTTTTAAGGCAAAAAAATGCGGCCTTACCAACAATGCCATCCCTACAGCACCTTGCTAGCTTGCCCTTGTCCAAACGACATCAGCTATTAGAACCCTTCATCACCGACACCGCCACAGACTTCAAGACCGATCCTGAACTGACCGAGTTCTCAGTGCTCGATACCGAAGACTGGAAGTTTCCCGATGACGAACCCTAGGCGTGGCGATATCTGGCTGGTAGACCTCGACCCCACCCGTGGCCAAGAAATTCGGAAGACGCGGCCCGTCGTGGTGATCAGCACAGATATTTTTGCTCCCATTCCCCTTCGCATTGTCATTCCCATCACCACCTGGCAAGATAAATTCGATCGCCGTCCCTTCATGGTCAAATTACCCGCCACGGAAAACAATGGGCTAGCCAAGGACTCTGCCGCCAACGTCTTACAGGTCCGCAGCCTCTCCACCCAGCGTTTTACCCAACGACTGGGAAAACTGGAGCCAGACCTGATTCAGGAAATTCTTGCCGGGTTGTTGATCTGTGTTGATTACGAAGGGAATCCTTAGATTGCCCCCGTTGCCAGTCCGAGATCGTCTCCTCACACGACTTGGAAGGTTATGTCTTGAAACAAGCTGAAAAGCTTGCTACGTCGTTGTCTCCATACAAACATCCAGTTCCCTGAGCGGAGTCGAAGGGAACGGCCAGAACCCGGTGGTGTGGCTGGCTTTCTCCCTTCGGGAGACGCTGCGCGAACGACTCCGCTCAGCCAGCGGTCAACGGGCTCGATTTCTCCGTAACCTTCCAAGTCGTGTCCTCACCCTCAACCATCACCGCTACGCCGCAGAAGTCACCCAGGACCGGAGCTTTCATCACCCGTTAGAAGACCAGTACTGCAAATTGACTGGCAGTCTTGTCTTAATCAGACTGGCGACTGCTATGCTCTGTTTCTGCCTGGAGCAGCGTTTCCACCAGTGCATAGAGTTCTTCATCGTTGCGCCCCGTCAGACAGCGATCCTTGAGGTCAATTAACCCCTGGGCTAGAGACTCTGCCCGTTTTTTGTAGTCCCGATGCCCAGTTAGTAAATCCAGAAAGGCATTGAGTTCAATCGCGTCGCGGCTGGCATCATCTGCCATGGGGGACTGAAAGGCCACAGATTCTAGGTTGGACTTCAGCAAAAAAATTAGGGCATTGCTCAAGGTCTGGAGCTGGGTTTGGAGTTGGCGCGTATCCAGATCTAGGGGCTCAAAGCCCACCGATCCTTCAAGTCGGAGTTCCACCATCGGTTCCTGGTCAGGGTTGAGGGTGCCCTGTGCGATCGCAGTCTCTACAGTTGCGATCGCGGCAGCCTGCAAATCCTCCAAGCTCTCCTGACCTCGGGTTTCCAGAGTCAGACGGACAATCTCCCGCTGGCGATAGTCCCGCTTCAATTCAGCCGTTACCCCCGTCGGGGTCAGGGACACCAAATAGGCCCCCCGAGCATAGCCACTTTCCTCCACATTATTGGCCTCCAGAGATCCTGGATTAAAGACCCAATCGTCCACACTGTAGTTTTTGTGAATGTGCCCCAGCGCCAGATAATCCACCCCCACCTGCCGCAGCGGCAATAGATCCTTGTAGCGCAGGGCTCCACTGTAGCGGGCAATTTGCCCCTCCAGGCCATGGTGAAACATCAGCACCGTGGGACCATCCTGGGGTGGCAGCATCTCCAGTTCAGCAGCAATTTTTTGAATCGCCTGGGGAGCCGTCGCCCCATACCACTGGGAGCCCAGCACCCGAATCCCACAGGGCAAATCGATATAGCCTCCCCGATGGGCTGCTTCATCCCAAGGACTATAGAACGGTTCCCCCGCCCCCTCATTTCCCGGCTCCAGTAAGATCAGGAGCCCCCACTGAGCCAGATACTTGAGCCAACTCGTGGTCGTCCCGTAGGGTCGGTTGTCATGGTTACCCTCAATGGCTAGGACGGGGATCCCCGCAGTTTTCAAGCGTTGCAGACACAGTTGGGCCTGATTGAGAATGGCGGGCTGAATGGTGCGATGCTCGAACAAATCCCCACAGATCAGGACAAAGTCCACCTGCTCCTGAACTGCGTATCGCTGGAACACATCCTCCAGCGCGAAAAAAAAGTCTTTGGTGCGGGCGGGACTACCGTAGCGATCGAACCCGAGGTGAATGTCAGCAATATGGAGAAAACGAGCCATCACGCAATCCTTATGGGCTACCGCCTTAGACTGCCGTGGTGGAGGTAGCGAGAGATTCTAAACGGTCCTGCTGGTCCTGGGAAATGCAGGACTGCACCATCTCCTCAATCCCCCCTTCCAGCACTGGAGACAGGGTGAAGTTCTGGCCCAGACGGTGATCCGTGACGCGATTGTCCTTGTAGTTATAGGTGCGGATTTTTTCTGAACGGGCTCCGGTACCCACCTGAGAACGGCGATCGGAGGTGATGGCCTCCTGTTGCTCCCTCAGTTTCAGGTCATAGAGCTTAGCCCGCAGAATCTGCATGGCCCGTTCCCGGTTTTTGAGTTGCGATCGCTCCTCGGTGCAAAAAACCCGAATCCCCGTCGGTTTATGGAAAAGGTCCACCGCCGTTTCCACCTTATTGACGTTTTGTCCGCCCGCCCCGCCGGATCGGGCCGTCGTCATTTCAATATCCTTGGCGTCAATGTGAATCTCTACATCATCCACCTCCGGCATGATGGCCACCGTCGCCGTAGAGGTATGGACTCGTCCCCCCGCCTCAGTCACCGGAACTCGCTGGACCCGATGAACACCCGCCTCGTATTTGAGCTTGCTGTAGACCCGATCCCCTTGAATCTCTAGGATGGTTTCCTTGAAGCCCCCAGCATCCGCTAGGGATTCACTCACCAGCTTGACTCGCCACCCCTGGCCTTCGGCATAGCGGGAATACATCCGCATCAGATCCCCTGCCCAGATGCTAGCCTCATCGCCGCCAGCCCCCGCCCGGATCTCCAGCATGATGTTCTTGTCATCATTAGGATCACGGGGTAGCAGTAGCACCTTGAGTTTCCGCTCCAGCTCCGCCTCCTGCTGCTCCAAATCCGCTACTTCCTGGGCTGCCATTTCTCGCAGATCTGGATCCGAAGCCGATTCCCGATAGATCTCACGGGCTCCCACTAGCTCCTCTTGAACCTGCTTCCACTCGTCATAGGTGGTGACAGTTTCTTCCAGGGAAGATCGGAGTTTGGCAATGTGCTGAAACTCATTAGGATCCTGAGCCACATCGGGATCGGCCAAACGTCGCGTCAACTCATGAAACGTTTGGTTGACGGAATTCAGTTTGTCCAGAAGATAGGATTCAGCCATGGACCTAACGGTGGAAAGGAGCAAAAAAATTAGCGATACCGGAATTCCGGCGAGAACTTGCCAGCTAAACGCCTATCCCAGATCTGAGTAGAAGACCAAGCGTGAAGCAGCTAGCCCAACACTTTTTGTCCCACCCAGGGGGATGATTGTTTTAGATGGATGGCTCTAAAGCTAACCCTTCGCCTCTTCACCAGAGGACTGATTTGGATCGGCCATACCGTACTTCCGCAGGAAGCGTTCAACCCGACCTTCCGTGTCGATAATCTTCTGAGTGCCAGTGTAGAAAGGATGATTGCCAGACCACACATCCACACTCAGTTCGGGCTTGGTAGAGCCCACAGTCATGATTAGTTTGCCGTCGCAGTAAACCTTGGCTTCGGGATACCACTCGGGATGAATATCGGCTTTAGGCATGAACTTTCTCCAGATAACGTCAGATAACCCCAAACTAGGGGAGTTATCTCACTTCACAAATTCACAAATTAATAAATCCTACGGGAATCCTGATCCCAGAACCATCGTTCCAAGGCTCAGCCCATAGTGAAGGGATAAACCCGTTACCGTTTCGAGAACTGGGGAGCTTTCCGAGCTTTCTTCAAGCCGTACTTCTTCCGTTCCTTACAGCGGGGATCACGGGTAAGGTAACCCTCAATCTTAAGGGGCTTGCGATTGTCAGGATCCAACTGACACAGCGCCCGAGCCACACCCATCCGAATGGCATCAGCATGACCCGTCAGGCCACCGCCCCGCACATTCACCAGGATGTCGTAGTCATTCTCCAGACCCAGGGTTTCCAGGGGCGCTTTGGCGGAGGACAGATAGAAGGGGTTGTATTGCAAGTGCAAATCCCCAGGCCCCCCATTGATCACCAATTGACCGTCACCAGGAACAAGACGTACCTGGGCTACGGCTGACTTACGGCGACCCGTTCCCCAGTAAACGACGCGATCGTTGTTATCCGTTGCTTGCATGATTAATTACCTCCGGGAGTCGTATTGATAACAAGGGTTTCAGGATTTTGGGCCTGGTGGGGATGGTCAGCGCCGGGATAGACCTTCAGCTTGGTAAAGAGCTTGCGCCCTAGGGAATTCTTGGGCAACATGCCCTTCACCGCCTGCTCAATGATGCGCTCAGGAATGCGGCTCTGGAGTTGGGCGAAGGTTTCTGTCTTCATTCCGCCTGGGCGACCGGAGTGACGGCGATACAGCTTTTGTGCCGGTTTGCGACCCGTGACAGTCACCTTGTCGGCGTTGATTACAATCACGAAATCTCCCGTATCCATATTAGGCGTGAAGATCGGCTTGTTTTTGCCCCGGAGCACCTTAGCCACTTCACTGGCCAGCCGACCGAGGCGCTGATCCGCCGCATCAACGACGTGCCACTTGCGCTCAATGGCGTCTACTGGGGGTACATAGGTCTTGGTCATGGTGTTTCCTATCGGTTGATTAGGGCTCAGCGGTCAAACTTTTAGCGTTTAGGGGGTGGGTCGGAATCCGCCGGAAGCGGTCTGAACCCGTTTCAAACCGCCATGAAAGCGGGGGGAGTCGCTAGGTGGGGTTGAGGTTGGGTATCAAACCACACTGATGGCGGAAAGGGGGGTGGGTCATAGCCGACCCGCAGCAGACACAGGCCATTGGCGGGGGCGGCATACTTGACGCGATCGCGCTGGCCCGTTCGCCAAAGATGGGTAAACTCCTCTACGCTCAGAATTCCCCGACCCACCTGAACCACTAGTCCCACTACCAGTCGCACCATACCGTAGAGAAACCCTGCCGCTTGCATTTCCACTAGCAAAAAAGGATCCCGACGGTAGCAGGTGGCCTCCTGAAGATCTACCCAAGAATGGGGTCGCTTCGATCCGGCCCGCTGAAATGCCGCTAAATCGTGGTGTCCCACGAGGGCTCCCAGAGCAGAACCAATAGCGCTGTCATCCAGCCCTTGATAGTAATAGTGCCAAGCAAAGGGACGGACAAACAAATTGGGCAGGGCATCGGTGTAGAGGGTGTAGCGATAGCGTCGCCACTGGGCCGAAAACTGGGCATGCCAGTCTTCCGGTACTTGGGTTGCTGCCCTTACAACAATGTCCTGCGGTAGGCGAGGATTGAGAATGGCGCGCCAGCGATGGGCCGGGATACAGGCAGGGGCATCAAAATGAGCCATCTGCGCCGCAGCATGAACTCCCGCATCCGTGCGCCCAGCACCGTGGAGTGTTACAGGATGACCTAGAACAGATCCAATAGCTTGCTCGATTTCCCCCTGGACGGTACGGCCCTGGGCTTGGCGTTGCCAGCCATGAAACTGGGTGCCCACATACTGAATTACCAAGGCAATGCGCTGGTAATTCAGGCTATCTGACCCTGTTTTTGACTGGAGCTGATCCGGTAGGGAAGGAGCGGCCATCGCGATTTAGAATCCTAGGTCAACTCAATGATGGCCATTTCCGCATTGTCTCCCCGGCGGTTGACGGTGCGAAAAATACGGGTGTAACCCCCCTCGCGATCGCCGTAGCGATCAGACACATTTTCAAACAAGGCATGGACTAGTTTTTTGTCATAGACATAGCCCAAAGCCTGACGGCGAGCGGCCAAAGAACCATCCTTGGCTAAGGTGATAATCCGTTCTGCTTCAGAACGGACTGCCTTAGCCCGTACCTTTGTCGTAGTAATCCGCCCGTGGCGAATCAATTCCGTAGTCAGCGCCCGCAATAAAGCCCGACGCTGATCCGCAGGCTTACCCAGCTTGGGTACGCGGCGACCGTGACGCATGATAACTCCCCCAAAAGTGCAATAGACAACAAAAATCCGAAGCCATTAGCTTCGGATAGGGCTCCCCAGGATATCCTGGGGAGTCGGCATACCCCTAGGACGGCTTGGCCGAATTCTCGCTGGCCAGGGTGATGCCTAAACGGTCCTGGAGCGCTTCGATCACCTCTTCAGCCGATTTTTGGCCAAAGTTCTTGATCTCCAAGAGATCCTCCTGGGTGTAGTCCAGCAGATCGGAAACCGAGTTGATCTGAGCCCGCTTCAGGCAGTTATAGGCTCTCACTGAGAGCTGTAATTCCTCAATCGGAATCTGGTTGGCGGGATCCTCATCGCGGGAGGCATCGTCCTGCTTGGGTTCCAGGGTGACATCCTTGAGGGGATTGAACAATCCAACTAGGATGGAAGCAGCCTCGCTCATGGCTTGCTGGGGGGTGATGCTGCCGTTGGTCCAGACATCTAACAGAAGCCGATCTCTCTGGAGAGACCCATCCATCATCACCTCTTCGACGGTGTAGTTCACCTTGCGTACAGGCATGAAGATGGCATCAATTTGCATAAAATCCAAAGCTGCCGTTTCATCTCGACCTCGGGTTACTGCCCGATAGCCTTGACCCTGTTCAACTCGAAACTCTATTTCCAGCGTATAGCCTTCTGCTACGGAGGCAATATACTGCTCGGGGTCAATCACTTCCACTTCCGAAGGAAGCTCAAAATGACCGGCGGTAACCTTAGTTGGTCCCTGAATGATCATGCGACCAATTTGGGGTTGACTAGAGTAACTTTTGAGAACAACTTCCTTCATGTTCAACAGAATGTCTAGGACGTCCTCTCGAACTCCTGGAACCGTTGAAAATTCGTGGGTTGCACCCGCAATGCGAACCGCCGTAATGGCAGACCCGTAGAGATTAGACAACAAGACCCGCCGGAGGGCGTTGCCTACGGTTATACCTTGGCTCCGCTCTAGGGGCTCGATGACAAATCGACTGTAATAGCTCTGGTCATCAGCAATGGATGACTCGACGCATTCAACCTGAAACTGAGCCACAACGGAACCTCCCTAGCCTCATCATCATCAGAAAAAATACTCTATACCCGTCGCCGCTTGGGGGGACGACAACCGTTATGGGGAATGGGGGTCACGTCACGAATGAGTGTGATCTCCAAGCCCGATCCTTGAAGTGCCCGAATGGCGGTTTCTCGACCCGCACCAGGTCCGCTTACCATGACTTCAATTTGGCGCATCCCCTGATCCATAGCCCGACGGGCAGCGCTATCGGCAGCAGTTTGGGCTGCAAAGGGAGTACCTTTCTTGGCCCCTTTGAATCCGCTGGCTCCTGCCGACGACCAAGAAATGGTCTCTCCATTCGTGTCCGTAATGGTCACGATGGTGTTGTTAAAGGTGGACTGAATGTGTGCCACACCGCTGGGCACGTTCTTTTTCGACTTGCGACTGCTGGATTTCCGAGTTGGTTTCGCCATGACTGCCGGATTGCTGTGCTGAAAATTGTCAATACCTGGAGCTTATCCAGGTGAACGCTATCGGTATCACCCTGTAATTGCACAGGACGCTGACATAAAATGCCAGTGCCAGCCCACAACTTACTTCTTGGGTGCTTTCTTCTTCCCTGCCACTGTACGCTTGCCTCCCTTGCGAGTCCGGGCATTGGTGCGGGTACGCTGTCCTCGGACGGGCAACCCAGCCCGGTGTCGCCGACCCCGGTAGCTGCCGATGTCCATCAGCCGCTTGATATTCAGACCTTCCCAACGCCGGAGGTCGCCTTCGACTTGATAATCGTTTTCGACGGCTCCCCGTAGGCTGGCTACATCTGAGTCACTTAACTCACGAACCCGGATATCAGGATTGACACCCGTCTTACGCAAGATTTCCTTAGATCGAGACAGACCAATTCCATAGATATAGGTCAGCCCAATTTCAACCCGCTTATCTCTGGGCAGGTCAACGCCAGCAATCCGTGCCACAGCTCTATTTCTCCCCTAAATCTCAATTCGTGCTGAGCTCCAGCACGCCTAGTGAAACTGAATACCGAATCATTTCTACAAAGATGGTGATTGCTTCAAGGCGACTTCTTTGTAGACCTCAAAGCGTTCACGGCTAACAGATGTTAGCCTTGGCGCTGCTTATGCTTAGGATTAGCGCAGATCACCATGACCCGTCCTTTGCGACGGATAACGCGACATTTGTCGCACATTCTTTTAACAGATGCTCGGACTTTCATGTCCCCAGAAGGTTGCACTCCACTACAGAATTGCAATCCTAGCAAAGTTGGGTGGTCCGAGTCAAATAATATTTATTTTTCGCTATTGGGGTTGGTATGGGGGCCGGAGTCAGGGCTGAGGCAGATGGGTGGGACGGCTGACTCCGGCCCCCATCTCCTAGGCTCCTCGTCTCAAGGCAGATTCGACTTGTTTGAACTCCTGAGCTAGACGCTGCTTGAGTTTTTCGGGAAAGGGACGGTTGGGATAGGAACTGTAGTGACCTGCGATCGCATTCAGAGCCGTAGTGACAGTGGTGAAGGAACTGAGGCCCGACACCGCCGCATCACGACGATAGCGGGAAGCAAAGTCATTGATGATGGCTCGGGTCTCGGCTTGGACCTCGGTTTTGTTGGGAGCATCATCGGGGAGATTAATAGCTGTCCGCAGACCCTCAATCAGCGTCAAGGTGTCTTGAGAATAGTTTCCGGTAATTTGGCCGCTAACCCCGGAACTGCTGCACCCAGAGAGGCCGAGCACAGCGACCAAGGCTAGGGCAACGATACGAGCAAAAACTTGTTTCATATTCATAACGACGTTGATAGATAGGTTAAATGCGGATTAGAGCAAGGTGCGATAGAGCAAAGCCAAAACGCTTTCCGAGTCTCTTAGTAATATTACCGTGCCAGGGGATCCGGTCCCCTCAGCTAGGCGGGCCAGCGCTAGGCAGGATAAATCCGAAGGCGGCGGTTGGGCTCGTCTCCAAAGCTGAGGGATTTGAGGCGATAGTGTTCCGCCAGTTCGTGCTGCATCTTTCGAATTCGGGCAGACCGGGGCAAGAGTTCCACCGGTTGCCCCTTGGGGATGACAATTTGTTCCACTGCTAGCCGTGCTTCCTCTAGCGCTTCCAGCTCATCGGCATCTCCCTTGGGGCTGAATAGCTCTAGGTTGACCCCTGGCTGGATTGTTCCCTCTTCCAGATCCAAGAGGCGTTGGAGCGATCGCACAAGCTGGGGCATGCTATTAGACTTCACCGTGTGAATGGGAATGTGGCGGGCCTTGGCGACGTGACGTAATTTGACATGGTTTTTGACATGGGATCGTAGGGCTAACACCGCATCTGCCATTTCTAAATCTTTGGTCAAGAGCACAGGCAATTGCAAGGTACGAATCACCTGATCCAGTTGATGGCGACTCAGCCCGTAGGGATAGATTCGGAGAATGTCCTCACCATTGGGGCCGACGGGGGCATCCTCCGGCAGTAGCGTGGCGATCTGGGCAGGGGATGAGGCTAGGGGTGGGGCTCCGATGGTGTCTTCCAATAGGGAAGCAAAGGTCTGCTGTTCGGGGGATAAGGCCGGAGCAGCCAAGGAGGCTGGAGGCGGAAGGGGTGTCATTCGTCCCGCTGCCCGCCAGCCGCTCGGACTCAGGCGTTCGGCCCGAGGAACTAACGTAGGCTGGGAGCCATCGGGCAGTTCATGGGTAATGGTGACCCGCCCATTTTCGGCAGTTTCCCTGACCTGGGCAGCGGGGGGACGCCCCCGGAGGAGGTTGTCCACGGTGTTCGCGACCTCTTCGTGGATCACCCAACGTTGCCGCTCTAGCATTTCTACGGCGATATCAAAGGTGGGGGGCGCTTTGCGTTCTAGAACACTCTTTTGGCTACCACGACGACGGGCCTCGTCGTCCCCCAGGGTGACAGACTGGATGCCCCCAACTAGATCTGAGAGGGTGGGGTTTTTAATCAGGTTCTCCAAACGGTTACCATGGGCGGTCCCCACCAGTTGTACCCCCCGCTCAGCAATGGTGCGGGCCGCTGTGGCCTCTAACTCGGTGCCAATCTCATCGATCACAATCACTTCGGGCATGTGGTTTTCCACGGCTTCGATCATGACTTGGTGCTGCAATTCTGGCTGAGCAACCTGCATCCGACGGGCACGTCCAATGGCGGGATGGGGAATGTCTCCATCTCCGGCAATTTCGTTGGAGGTGTCGATGATCACCACTCGCTTTTGCAGGTCATCTGCTAAAACCCGCGCAATTTCTCGCAGGGCGGTGGTTTTGCCCACGCCGGGGCGTCCCAACATGAGGATCGAGCCGCCGGTTTCAATTAGATCGCGGATCATGCCAATGGTGCCAAATACCGCTCGCCCTACCCGGCAGGTGAGGCCGATGATGTCACCAGAGCGGTTACGGATGGCACTGATGCGGTGCAGGGTTTGCTCAATGCCTGCCCGATTGTCGCCACCGAAGTAGCCGACCCGTTCAATACAGTGCTGTAATGTCTCCTGGGAGACCACAGATTCCCCCAGGTACTCAGCTCCGTTGGGAAAACGGGCTTCGGGTCGCCGTCCTAAATCCAGCACGACTTCAATGAGCTGATCTCGGTGGGGATGGACCTCTAGTTGCGATCGCAATAGGTTAGGCAAAATTGCCAGCAACTGTACCATGTCCTCTCCTGGAGCCGGGGTAGCAGCGGCATCGTCTGAGGAGGGGGAAACGGGAATGGAATCGGGATTGACCATAACCTCAGGGGTAGAACAGACTCACGGGGCCAGGAAACGCTCGGACCAGTTCACCTTGAGAGTTTTTCAGCTAAATACTTACTCCCAGATTTGAGCAGAGACCCCAGCGTGAATTCGTCAGAGTGACGCCTGTAGGCCAACCCAGGGAATGATTGGTTAGATGGAAGACTCCCAGGAAGATTTCAGGGGGGCAAGGTTGGGGCTCGGGGGTATTGCTCTGAACGGCGGCGGGGGCGAGATCCGGAGGAATCTGGGGGCATCTCTTCCCATTCCTGGGGTTGCAAAGGAGCTGATGCTAGCGTCTTTAAGGGTGCCACTAGACATCTAGCTTGGCGCACTGATTGCGTGAGCAAGTCCGGCATCTGCTCTAACATCTGCGGCTCTACAGAGTACTCTACAGAGCATGGCGAAATTCCTAGAATATTTTGGCCTAAGCCTGTTAGGTCTATATCCCCGGCACCGCTAGAGCTAAGGCTACGAGTTCCAGCCTCTAGCTGATTTAATAAGGGCGTCAACAACTGGCGAGCATAGCCGCCGTAGGCAACACCACCAAAGCTGGGGCAGGGTAAAGATCCTAGCTGCTGGGATGCGGTGCGCCAACCCAGCATCCGTAGTTTAGCGACTGTCTGAGCATTGGTCCCCCCCGCCAACTGCACATAGCCCGGTGGCCCCTGATCCAACATCTGCTGACCATAGCGTAAGGCCGCGTGGGTTGTACCCACCCCAATATCACCACTCATGGGACGTCCGTCCGCTTGCCATAGCAGCGGGATAGATAAGGGTTCTAGCCAGCGATACAGCGTCCAGAGATAATCAACAACCCCAGGACCATAGGGGCAACTAATGGACAGCAGTTTGAGAGAGCCCGTATGGGGACGAATAATCTGCCACAGCTTTCGAAACTGTTCGGCGTGGCCGACCTGGGTGTGAATCTCAACCGCATCTACTGCCGACAACAGTTGAGCGGCCATGTCGCCCAAGGATACTCGAAAGGCTCGGGTGGTAATGTTCTGGGGAGGGCAGACGGGGAGACAACGTCCGCAACCGTAGCAGCTACTCTCCCTGACCCCACCTACTCCGACCCAGGGCGTTACGTGTATAGCCGCCGTTGGACAAATGGCCTCGCAGGGACGCGGGCAGGTGGGCGGACAGTGGGTGGCATCAAAGGTTGCCTTACGGAAATGGGGATCATCCCCATCGCTTAAGCTCACCATCAGCCAGGGGCTATGATCTTGGTCCTGGTTTGGTGATTCCGACTGCCCCGCCAGCGAACCGGGCCAACTGACGGTGAGAGGGTCGGTGAAAGGGGTTTGAGGATTTTCTAATAGGGGAAAGGCTGAATCAAGCGGGGAGAGCGTACGGGCAACCTGAAGTGCCTCCCGTACTACCGCCAGCACTGAGGGATCCGGCGCGACATCAATACAGTCTGCCCCCGCAAGGGCGTAGGCCAATGCCAGACTGCGGATGGCAGGAAGATCCTGATAGCTGGCCCCGCAAATGAGCTTGAACCAGCGGCCTTCCTTTAAGGAGTTCAAGGGATGATGATGCTCACTCACCCCTTTATGCTAGTATCTTCCACAAAATTTGACGAGGTTTAGGCAGCCTAACTCGCGATCGCATGGGGTAAAGGCTGCCAGCTAAAGACGCGATCGCCCCCAACCTCCAGCACCACCTTAAGTTGAGGAATTTGCTGAGGCAGCATAGCCAGGTAACCTAACTCTTGCTGAGAGAGGATATGGCCCTCCAGCAGCCACAGCACTAAGCCCTTAGCGTTAGCCCCCAGGGACTCCATGCGGTAGGTCACCAGAGGAGGCACAAAGTAGGTATGGCCAACCGCTGCCGATTGCCCCACGGTTTTCTTACCCAAGTGGGCAGGTCGCACACCATGAACATCCGTTAAATAGGCCGATAGATCCCCCAAACCTCGGGCAGTCAGGTTCAGGGTTTCATACCCCGCTGCCCGTAGTCGCCGCTGGTATCGCCCCTCAAACCCGCCCTCCAGAGGAGCAAGCACCGCTAGAGCACCAGCAGCCTCTAGATCCCGAACAAATTTCTTCCCAATGATTACTAGAGCCATGGCTGCTCCATCTAGACAAATCCCCAAAACTTTCCCATAAAGATTCTACATTGGGAACGGGGGGAAGTTGGAAGTGGGGAGGCGTCCTCAATCATCTCCACAAAAAGCTAGACATTCTCCGGCAGACTGTGTAAGATGTTTAATTGTCGCCGAAAACAGAAACTGGTGATTCATCTCACCAAGTCTGGGCGACAGATAATGCCTCTTATGGCTTTCAATGCCAAAGAAACGACAGGGACTTAACTCTAACGGGTGGTTCCCAAGTTCCAACGGGATGGAGTTTTGCTGAGGCGGAGTCAGGGTTAGAAACATGAGGCTTGGCAATTGCCAGCCAACTGTTTTCATGGGCTGAATGATTGTATTTAAGGATCAATCATTTAGTTTGGTTTGCTGTCCTATGCAGCTCAATCTTGTCGTGCGCAACAACGGGGAAGGGTAGCCGTGTCAGTTGGGATTCTCGGTACAAAGCTGGGTATGACCCAGATTTTTGATGAGGAAGGGAATGCAATTCCTGTCACGGTGATCCAGGCAGGTCCCTGTGTAGTCACTCAGATTAAAACAGTGCAAACCGATGGCTACACCGCCATCCAAGTCGCCTACGGCAACGTGGCTGAAAAAGCGTTAAATAAGCCTGAACTGGGCCATTTAGCGAAGGCTGGCTCCACACCGATGCGCCATCTTAAGGAGTATCACGTAGATAGTCCTGATGCCTTTGAACTGGGGCAAGCCATTACGGCGGAACAGTTCGAGGCAGGACAACTGGTAGACGTCAGCGGCACCAGTATTGGTAAGGGGTTTGCCGGGTATCAGAAACGTCATAATTTCAGCCGAGGCCCCATGGCCCACGGTTCTAAAAACCATCGCCAACCCGGTTCTATTGGAGCCGGTACTACCCCTGGTCGGGTATATCCCGGCAAGCATATGGCAGGGCGTTTGGGCGGCGAAAAAGTTACCACCCGCAAGATCACCGTGGTGCGTGTGGATAGCGATCGCAACCTGCTGGTGGTCAAAGGTACGGTTCCCGGTAAAGCCGGAACCCTCCTAAGCATTGCCCCCGCCAACCTAGTGGGCAAGAAATAGCAACCGCCGCTGTTGCAGACGCAAGACGGGCCAACGCATTTAGAGAGACAGAGTCATGGTTGAGTGTGTTATTCGAGATTGGCAGGGCGGCGAGGTTGGCACCACCTCCTTGGAGCTGAAGACAGCCAAACCTGAAAATGCAGCCCACATCGTCCACCGAGCCTTGGTGCGTCAGATGAACAACGCCCGTCAGGGCACCCTGTCCAGCAAAACTCGGGCCGAGGTTCGAGGAGGTGGACGCAAGCCTTGGCGACAAAAAGGGACCGGGCGTGCCCGAGCAGGTTCCAATCGCTCACCTCTTTGGAAAGGTGGCGGTGTCACCTTTGGTCCTAAGCCCCGTGATTTCAGCGTCAAGATGAACCGCAAGGAACGTCGGCTGGCATTACGGACCGCTCTTCTGGGACGGGCTGAAGACATGGTTGTCGTTCAGGAATTTTCTGAGCAGCTTCCTCGCCCGAAAACTAGAGAACTCGTTAGCGCCCTAGGCCGCTGGGGGGTGTCCAGCGATCAGAAGGTACTGCTAATCGTGACAGAGCGGGATGAAATGGTGCAGTTGTCTGCTCGTAACCTCTGCAACGTCAAGCTCATCTCCGCTACCAACCTAAACGTGTACGACTTGCTGGCAACGGATCGCCTCGTGGTAACGGCAACGGCACTGGAGAAAATTCAGGAGGTTTATGGTGACTAATACAACTGATATTGCCAAATTGGCCGATATCATCCGTCGCCCCATCGTGACCGAAAAAGCCACCCTAATGCTGGAGAACAACCAGTACGTTTTTGAAGTCACCGCCAAGGCCCGGAAACCAGAGATCAAGGCCGCGATTGAAGGGCTGTTTGAAGTCAAAGTCACTGGCATCAGCACCATGAACCAGCCTCGCAAGCGGCGGCGCATTGGTCGCTCCGAGGGCTATCGATCCACCTACAAGCGGGCGGTAGTCACCCTAGCACAAGGCGATTCCATTCCTCTCTTCCCTGACCTGTAGTGCCGTCTACAGCGACTTCGATTCCAGCAACCGGCGCAGTTTATTGAGTGAGTTGACCCATGGGCATCCGATCCTATCGGCCATATACCCCCAGTACCCGCGAACGGACAGTCTCAACATTTAGTGAGATTACCCGCAGCGAACCTGAAAAATCACTAACGATTTCGGTGAGCCGTCCCAAAGGACGGAATAACCGAGGGGTAATTACCTGCCGTCACCGGGGCGGTGGCCATAAACGGCTCTATCGCATCATCGATTTTCGCCGCAACAAGTACAACGTTCCGGCCAAAGTCGCTGCCATTGAGTACGACCCCAACCGTAATGCTCGTATTGCCCTCCTGCACTACCAGGACGGAGAAAAGCGTTACATTCTTCACCCCCACAACCTAGCGGTAGGCACCACAATTATTGCTGGGCCTGATTCTCCCCTTGAGGTGGGCAATGCCCTCCCCCTCTACAAGATTCCCTTAGGAACTCTGGTTCACAATGTGGAGCTACAGCCCGGTAAAGGGGGACAAATCGTCCGAGCCGCTGGCACCTCCGCCCAAGTGGTGGCTAAAGAGGGAGACTATGTCACCCTCAAACTGCCCTCCACAGAAGTACGAATGGTCCGGCGGGAGTGTTACGCCACCCTCGGGCAAGTGGGCAACATCGACGCCCGCAATATCACGCTAGGTAAGGCGGGGCGTAAGCGCTGGCAGGGCCGTCGTCCCGAAGTTCGAGGCAGTGTCATGAACCCTGTAGACCACCCCCATGGGGGTGGTGAAGGTCGAGCACCCATTGGCCGAAGTGGTCCGGTTACCCCCTGGGGTAAACCTGCCCTAGGCTACAAGACCCGCAAGAAGAAAAAAGCCAGTAGCGCCCTCATCGTGCGGCGACGGCGGCGGGTTTCTAAGCGGGGTCGGGGCGGTCGTAACGCTTAGGTCAATCACCATTAAAACTGCAAGGGTAAGAAAAGGGCTATGTCTCGTTCGCTGAAAAAAGGACCATTCGTTGCCGATCATCTAATGCGTAAGGTAGAAACCCTGAACGCCAAAGGTGAAAAGCAAGTCATCAAGACTTGGTCACGGGCCTCCACCGTGTTGCCCCAAATGATTGGTCACACCATTGCCGTCCACAACGGTCGTCAACATGTGCCGGTCTATGTCACAGAGCAAATGGTGGGCCATAAGCTAGGCGAGTTTGCACCGACTCGCACCTTCCGGGGTCACTCTAAAAGTGACAAAAAAGCACGTCGATAGTTAGTGAGTCAAAGTCCAATGGCTGTTGGTACTACGCCTGTTCAGGTCAAAGCGATCGCTCGCTACATCCGCATGTCGCCCCACAAGGTGCGTCGGGTACTTGACCAAATCCGAGGGGTTTCCTATCGAGAAGCCCTCATCATGCTGGAATTCATGCCCTACCGGGCCTGTGATCCTGTGCTCAAGGTCTTACGCTCCGCTGTGGCAAACGCCGAGAACAACAATGGATTGGAGCCCGCTGACCTAGTTGTTAGCGAAGCCTACGCCGATGCCGGACCGGTCTTGCGCCGTTTCCGTCCCCGAGCCCAAGGACGGGCCTTCCAGATCCGCAAGCCTACTTGCCATATCACGATCGCGGTAGCGCCCAGCGAATCTGAAAACGGCTAGGACTACCCTCCCGTCACCGTCCAACTTTATCCATTCAAACTGTCATCGTCAGAGGAACTACGCGTGGGACAGAAGATTCATCCAACTGGCTTTCGCCTCGGGGTTATTCAGGAACACCGTTCCCGTTGGTATGCCGATGGACAACGGTACCCTGAGCTACTGCAAGAGGACTATCGAATCCGTCAGTACGTCGAGAAGAATCTGAGCAACGCTGGGATCTCCGACGTTCGTATTGAGCGCAAAGCTGAGCAAATCGACCTAGAAGTTCGCACAGCTCGCCCTGGGGTGGTTGTGGGCCGAGGCGGCAGCGGCATTGAAGCTCTACGGGTAGGGCTTCAGCAGGTTCTGCAGGATTCCAGTCGGCAAATCCGCATCAATGTGGTTGAGGTGACTCGGGTTGATGCCGACGCCCCCTTGGTTGCCGAATATATCGTGCAGCAGCTAGAACGACGGGTGGCCTTCCGTCGAGTAGTGCGTCAAACTCTACAGCGCTCTCAGAGAGCCGGGGTAGAAGGCATCAAAATTCAGGTCAGCGGGCGCTTGAATGGGGCTGAAATTGCCCGAACCGAGTGGACTCGCGAAGGGCGAGTTCCGCTTCATACCCTCCGGGCAGATGTGGATTATTCCTATCGCACAGCCCAAACGACCTATGGCGTTTTAGGGGTGAAGGTATGGATCTTCCGGGGCGAGATCATCCCAGGCCAAGAAAGTCAGGCTCCGGCTGGTGCAGATCAGCCCAGGCGGCGACAGCCCAAGCGGCGACAGCAGTTTGAAGATCGCTCGAATGAGTCGTAAGACCCTTTGAGGACCGTTTTGGGAGTCGTTCTTTCGTTTCTACAGCAGCGTTACGGGCAACAAGAGTAAAAGCCATGCTAAGTCCTAGAAGAACAAAATTTCGGAAGCAGCACCGGGGCCGAATGCGCGGAATGGCGCAGCGAGGCAGCACCCTCAATTTTGGGGATTTTGCGCTTCAGGCTACGGAGCCCTCATGGCTGACCTCTCGACAAATTGAGGCGGCACGACGAGCGATGACTCGCTATGTTCGTCGGGGCGGCAAAATCTGGATTCGTGTTTTTCCAGACAAGCCCGTAACCATGCGGCCAGCAGAAACCCGAATGGGTTCTGGTAAGGGAAATCCTGAGTTTTGGGTGGCGGTGGTGAAGCCTGGTCGAATTATTTTTGAAATTGCTGGGGTTCCTGAAGAAACGGCGCGAGAAGCCATGCGACTTGCAGCCTTTAAACTCCCCTTCAAAACCAAAGTTATTGCCCGTCAATCGGAGGAATCCTAAGCCATGGCTTTATCCAAAATGGATGACATTCGTCAACTCAGTGACCAAGAAGTGGTTGATGAGATTGCGGCAACGAGACGGCGGCTGTTTGATTTGCGTTTTCAAAAGGGCATTCGTCAGCTCAAAACGGGTTTCCACCAATTCAAGCAAGAGCGCCATCGACTTGCCCAGTTGATGACCCTCCAGCGGCAACGACAACTAGCGACAACGGCAGAGACAAATAATGTTTCGACAGTGGCAGCGGATACTGCTGAAGTCCAACAGGCATAGGAATAAGGTGAGATATGGCGGTAAAAGAACGGATCGGGTTGGTCGTCAGCGATAAGATGCAAAAAACGGTGGTTGTCGCTGTGGAAAACCGAGTTCCCCATCCTAAGTACGGCAAGATTGTGGTGCAGACGAAGCGATATAAGGCCCATGATGAGGAAAATTCCTGTCAGGTCGGCGATCGGGTCCGCATTCGAGAAACTCGCCCCCTCAGTCGCACTAAGCGGTGGGTGATTGCCGATGTACTCGATCGGGCATCCCAGGTCTAAGTTAGGAAGGTAAAAGCGGTGATTCAGCAAGAAACCTATCTCAATGTGGCCGACAACAGTGGTGCCCGTAAGCTTCTATGCATTCGGGTGCTGGGTGGCAACCGCCGCTATGCCGGTGTCGGTGATGTGGTAATCGCAGTAGTCAAAGACGCGATTCCCAACATGGCAGTAAAAAAGTCCGACGTGGTGCGGGCAGTCATTGTCCGGACTAAAAAAGGGCTACGGCGCAGTAGCGGTATGAGTATTCGCTTTGACGATAATGCCGCCGTCCTCATCAACAATGATGGTAACCCTCGGGGAACTCGGGTCTTCGGCCCCGTCGCTCGGGAACTGCGCGATAAAAGCTTTACCAAGATCGTTTCGTTAGCGCCGGAGGTGCTGTGATGCCCAAACGCGGAAGTGCGCCTGTGCGCCATACAATCCACGTCAAAAAGGGGGATACGGTCCAGGTCATTACGGGCCGGGACAAGGGTAAGGTTGGCGAGGTGATGAGTGTCATCACTAAAACTAGCAAGGTAATAGTGAAGGGCGTCAACATTCGGACCCGCCATGTCAAACCTAAGCAAGAAGAGGAGTCTGGACAAATTGTGACGGAGGAGTTTCCTATCCACAGCTCCAACGTTATGCTCTACTCCGAAAAACAGAAGGTAGCCAGCCGGGTCTGTCATACCTTTACGGAGGACGGGCGAAAGGTACGCATGTTGAAGAAAACTGGCGAGATCATCGATTGAGCCCCATTTCTATCAACAGCTTGGGTGTAGAGAGGTTGATTTTTGATAGCGTTCCTGACCAAGCCCAGGAACATCGCGAGGACATCTGCTATGGCTGAACAACTCAAAACGTTTTATATCGACAAGGTTGTCCCGAAACTGATGGAGCAATTTGGCTATGCCAATAACCATCAGGTTCCCAAGCTGGTCAAGGTGACCGTAAATCGGGGCCTAGGGGAAGCATCTCAAAATGCGAAGGCACTGGAGTCTTCCCTTGGGGAAATCGCTCTGATCACTGGGCAGCGCCCCGTTGTGACTCGCGCCAAAAAAGCGATCGCAGGTTTCAAGATTCGGCAGGGGATGCCCGTGGGGGTAATGGTGACCCTGCGATCAGAGCGCATGTATGCGTTTCTCAATCGCTTGATTAATCTTTCCCTGCCCCGTATCCGTGACTTTCGCGGTATTAGTCCCAAAAGCTTTGATGGCCGAGGCAATTACACCCTGGGACTACGGGAGCAATTAATCTTCCCCGAGATCGAGTACGACAGCATTGACCAGATGCGCGGTATGGATGTCACTATCGTGACCTCCGCCGCCACAGACGAAGAAGGGCGGGCCCTGCTCAAGGAACTGGGTATGCCATTCCGGGACAATTAGTTTTAACCACTGGAGAGGACTATGGCGGCTAACGACACTATCGCAGATATGTTGACGCGGATTCGCAACGCGAATCTGGCGCGTCATCAAACTGTAGATATTCCCTCCACCAAGATGACCCGGAGCATTGCTCAGGTATTGAAAGAAGAGGGATTCATTGCCGACTTTACCGAGGCTGACGAGGGTATTGCGTGCCACTTGGTACTGACCCTCAAGTATCGCGGCAAGGCTCGGGACCCTATCATCAAAAACCTGAAGCGCGTCAGCCGTCCTGGATTACGGGTGTACTCCAATCGCAAGGAGCTACCTCGGGTACTAGGGGGAATTGGCATTGCCATCATTTCCACCTCCAGCGGAATCATGACCGATCGCGATGCCCGTCGTCAGGGGATTGGCGGTGAGGTGCTCTGCTACGTCTGGTAACGGGGTTACGCCTCCCGGTCATTGATAGTCTTGTAAGGAGTTGTGAGCAATGTCTCGAATTGGTAAACGCCCAATCCCAATCCCTAGCAAGGTCACCGTGTCCATTGACGGCCAATTTGTGAGCGTCAAAGGGCCGAAGGGAGAGCTTTCCCGGACTTTGCCTACGGGGGTAGAAATTATCCAAGAGGGAGATACCCTTTTGGTGACGCGAATTAACGAGTCTCGTATGGCGCGGGCGCGCCATGGCCTCTGCCGTACCCTGGTTGCCAATATGGTGGAAGGGGTATCCAATGGTTTCCAAAAGCGTTTGGAGATTCAAGGGGTAGGCTACCGCGCCCAGATTCAAGGTCAATCCCTCAACATGAGTTTGGGGTACAGCCATCCCGTGGTATTTAATCCACCGGAGGGTATTCAGTTCATCGTTGAAAACAACACAAATGTTGTGGTCAGCGGTATTGACAAGGAAATTGTCGGCAACGTGGCCGCCAGCATTCGTGCGGCCCGCCCCCCAGAACCCTATAAGGGCAAAGGGGTTCGCTATGCCGGTGAGCAGGTTCGACGTAAGGCTGGTAAGGCAGGGAAGAAGTAAACCATGAAGGTCGCGCGCAAAGAACTCACCCGTCGCCGCCATCAACGCATTCGGCGGCGTGTCCTAGGTACTGCTGAACGCCCCCGGTTGGCTGTTTTCCGATCTAATCAGCATATTTACGCCCAAGTCATTGACGATAGTCAGCATCAAACCTTGGCTGCTGCCTCCACCCTGGAAAGTGATATTCGCAGTCAGGGAGGGATCACGAGTACTGCCGCTGGCTCCGAGCTAGTGGGTAAGCTGATTGCCGAGCGTGCCCTCGAAAAGGGCATTACCCAAGTGGTCTTTGATCGGGGTGGCAAGCTCTATCATGGTCGGGTTGCCGCATTGGCGGACGCTGCCCGTGCCGCAGGGCTGTCCTTTTAGGGACAGATTCTATACCAGTCACTTTGTTCTTAAGGGAGACCGAAGGAAAAACCATGGCGAACAACCGTCGAAAAAATACCCGCAATCGCGAAAAAGAAACGGAATGGCAAGAACGGGTCGTCCAAATTCGACGGGTGACCAAGGTTGTCAAGGGCGGTAAAAAGCTCAGCTTTCGAGCCATTGTGGTCATTGGTAACGAGCGAGGCCAGGTGGGTGTGGGTGTCGGTAAAGCTGGAGATGTTATTGGGGCGGTGAAGAAGGGCGTGGCTGATGGGAAAAAGCACCTCATTGATGTTCCCCTCACCAAGTCCTACTCCATCCCCCAGCCCAGCACCGGACGGGGCGGTGGCGCAAAAGTCTTTATGCGACCGGCAGCACCGGGAACTGGGGTAATTGCTGGGGGTGCGGTACGTACTGTTCTGGAGTTGGCAGGGGTTCGCAACATCCTGGCGAAGCAGTTGGGGTCTAATAATCCCCTCAATAATGCTCGGGCGGCAGCGGCAGCCCTTGCGTCTCTGCGGACTTTGTCTGATGTGGCGGAAGAGCGCGGCATTCCCATTGAGAAGCTATACGCCTAGTTTTTGAGTGCGGAGCTAGGTCGAAGCTGCTAATTTTTGGTATTCACGGACTTGTATTCACGGAACTATCCCCATGAGACTAACTGATGTGCAGCCCAAGGCGGGCTCCAAGCATCGTCGCCGCCGGGTCGGTCGCGGTATTGCTGCCGGACAAGGGGCGAGCTGCGGCTTTGGTATGCGAGGGCAAAAGTCCCGCTCTGGTCGGAGCACTCGCCCCGGTTTTGAAGGGGGGCAAATGCCTCTGTACCGTCGGGTGCCTAAGCTAAAGCACTTCCCCTTGGTTAATCAGAAAACCTTTACCATTGTGAATGTGAGTGCTTTAGCCGATCTAGAGGCCCAGAGTGAAGTAACTTTGGCGTCTTTGATGGCGGTGGGCATTATTACAACGAATGATGGTCCCCTAAAGGTGCTGGGAGATGGTGAGGTTTTGACCCCACTATCTGTGAAAGCGGCAGCTTTTACTCGCTCTGCCCGTGAGAAGATAGAGGCGGCTGGGGGCAGTTGTGAGGTAGTGGGCTAGAGCCTCTGGCGAGAGAGGGGGGAGACAAACTTAGTTGTGAGTGATCGACCCTAAGGTTCACATCGTTTATCTATTAGTCAGCAGCGTATCAGCAGATATGGAGGTACTCGAGCATGGTTGTTAGCCGTGGCAAGAACCCTAGTGCTCAGGAGACATTTATGCAGATGGCCCAAGCGGCGGGTCTGCGAAGCCGAGTGCTGGTAACGCTGGGACTCCTTGTCTTGGTGCGTTTGGGGGTATTTATCCCTGTTCCTGGGATAGACCGGGTCGCCTTTGGTCAAGCTATCGAGAGTGGTAGTTTAGGCGGCTTTATTGGGTTTATCGACATTTTTGTTGGAGGCGGTCTATCTGCCCTGGGAATTTTTGCCTTAGGGATTTTGCCCTTTATCAATGCCTCTATCATCATGCAGTTGCTGACGGCAGCCCTACCGGCGTTGGAAGACCTGCAAAAGAATGAAGGGGAAGCTGGACGGCGACGGGTATCTCAGATCACTCGTTATGTTGCTTTTGGCTGGGCCATTCTTCAAAGTGCTCTCCTATCTATTTTCCTGCTGAGCCCCTTTGCTGAGCAGCCGGGGATATTTTTTGTCGTGCAGACGGTCATTGCCCTCACTGCGGGGTCAATGTTTGTGATGTGGGTGGGGGAAGTCATTACCGAGCGAGGCATTGGTAATGGAGCTTCTCTGTTGATTTTTATCAATATTGTTTCGACGCTGCCGCGATCGCTAAGTCTCACGCTGGAATTGGCTAAGGGTGAAGACAGCAGGGTCGGTGGCGTGATTATTTTGCTGTTAGTCTTCTTGGCCATGATTGTGGGTATCGTCTTTGTCCAGGAAGGAACTCGGCGAATTCCAATCATTTCTGCTCGTCGCCAGGTGGGGCGTAAGCTCTATCTGGAGCAAAGCAATTATCTGCCACTGCGTTTAAACCAGGGCGGGGTTATGCCGATTATTTTTGCGTCGGCGGTGTTGGTACTGCCCTTGTCCTTGACGCAGTACGTGAGTAACCCTGCTTTTGTTGGAGCGGTGAATACCTATCTAAATCCGACTTCATGGGTGTATGTGCTGCTGTACCTCGTGATGATTCTGTTCTTCAGCTATTTCTATGCTTCGTTGGTGGTGAATCCTGAGGATATGTCGCGGAACCTGAAAAAGATGGGGGCTAGTATCCCTGGTATTCGCCCCGGTAAGGCTACTACTGAATATATTGGTAGAGTTTTAAACCGCTTGACCTTTTTGGGGGCAATCTTTTTGGGTTTGGTGGCAGTGATTCCTAGTGCGGTGGAGGGGGCAACTCGGGTCCAAACCTTCCAGGGTTTGGGGGCTACATCACTGCTGATTCTGGTGGGGGTGGCCATTGAAACGGCTAAGCAGGTGCAGACCTATGTTATCTCCCAGCGTTATGAAGGGATGGTGAAACAGTAGTGGCAGCAGCTCGACTCGTCTTTCTTGGTCCACCGGGTTCTGGAAAGGGAACCCAAGCGACGCAAATATCTGAATTTTGTGGGGTTCCCCATATTTCTACGGGGGCAATTCTACGCTCATCTGTAGCTCAGGGTACTGAATTGGGCAAGAAGGCTCAGTTCTATATGGATGCCGGGGAACTGGTGCCTGATGAGCTGATACTGGGATTGATTCGAGAGCGATTGGGGGCTGATGATACCCAGTCTGGGTGGATCCTGGATGGCTTTCCCCGCAATGTAGAGCAAGCTAATTTTTTGGACGTTCTGCTTCAGGAGATGGATCAGCCCTGTGACTGTGTCGTGAATCTGGATGTCCCAGATGAGGTGGTTGTGTCACGGATGCTCCTTCGGGGAGAGCAGGAAGGGCGTGCCGATGATAATCAGGCGACAATTCGGAATCGTTTAGAGGTTTACCGACAGCAGACGGAGCCTTTGATTGCGTTTTATCGTAATCGCCAACAATTGGTGTCAGTTGATGGCAATCAGCCGGTTGATTTGGTGACGGAAGAGCTAAAGAAAATTGTTCATGGATAGTCCTTTGGGAGGATATCAGTTTGTCTAAGCAAGATTTGATTGAGATGGAGGGAACCGTTACAGAGTCCCTGCCCAATGCGATGTTTCGCGTTGATTTGGACAATGGGTTTAATGTATTGGCTCATATTTCTGGAAAAATTCGGCGCAACTACATCAAAATCTTGCCGGGGGACCGGGTCAAGGTAGAATTGACGCCCTATGATCTGAGCAAAGGGCGTATCACTTACCGTCTCCGTAAGAAGTAGGGTGCATTCAGGTTCATCATGCACCAGGGAACTTTTGAGGACTGAGCGAAGTACCCCGTACGAAGTGCCTTTTAAGAAACTTCCCTCTGTGGACAAGTCTGTCATTCCTCTGGTTTTTCCGTGCATTACCCAACATTTTGGGTTGGGTCGGTTGCTCTAGAAGGGAAAAGTCCAATCAGCAGTTACGTCATTTGTGGGTGAGTTCCTAGGCTTGATCGAAAGTTGTCGGTGTTAAGTATACCGTTCTACAAAGCTACGACCTGCAGTAAGGGCGGCACTGCTGGTACGGTACAGGGTGCCGTTGCTGAGGACGTGGAGGTCGGCGTTGATGACCCAGCATTGGTAGCCTTGATCCTTGATGTGGCTAACACCGATGATCCAGCCGGATATGGCGGATAGTTGGATGACTTGGCTCTCTTCCATAGCCCAATTTCTCCAGGATTTTTCCTTGGCATAAGCTTGTCATAACCTTAGCCCACGGAACCTGTAATCGCCTGCAAGAGTATTACACTCCATTTCTCATGGCTAATCAAACCCTCGGCTTGGCTCCGGAGCTATATTCCTATCTTCTGGATTGTTCTCTGCGAGAACCGTCCATTCTGAGCCAATTGCGGCAGGAAACTGCGAGTCACCCTATGGCACAGATGCAGATTGCTCCGGAGCAGGGGCAGTTTATGGCTCTGCTAGTGCAGCTTATAGGGGCAAAGAAAACGCTTGAGGTGGGGGTGTTTACGGGCTATAGCACGCTGGCGATCGCGTTGGCTTTACCTTCTGGGGGACGGGTGGTGGCCTGTGATGTGAGTGAGGAATATACTGCGATCGCGCAGCGCTACTGGGCATTGGCGGAGGTGGGGGAGAAGATTGATCTCTACCTGGGGCCTGCGGTAGAGACGTTGCAGGAATTTCTTCACGGTGGACAAGCCAATAGCTTTGATTTCGCCTTTATCGACGCGGATAAAAGCAACTATGACACCTACTATGAGCAGACGTTGGAACTGCTGCGTCCGGGGGGACTGATGGCAATCGACAATGTGTTGTGGTCGGGACGGGTGGCGGATGCCACGGTTCAAGATAGCCGCACTGCCAAAATTCGAGCTTTGAATGCCAAAGTTCACCGGGATGATCGCGTGGATATGAGTCTGGTGCCCATTGCCGATGGTCTTACCCTGGCCCGGAAGCGTTAGGGTGGTTTCCTGTGGATTACCTTGGCGGGAAATCATCTAGTACTGGCTGGCAGAAGTCCTGTGCCCATTTCCCCTAGGTGTGGCATTGCTGCGGTGCATTGCTTCGCGTGGGCGAAGCCACGCCTTAGCGTTACGCACCCTACGAAACTTCTTTCCTGGTTCCCAGGCTCTGCCTGGGAATCCTCACCGAGGCTCTGCCTCGTCGTTAGAAAACGGCAAGGATATTTCCGCCGCCCAGTACTAGTACTGGGTGGCTGAAATGACCTTACCATTGAGAGGTAGGGTAAAGAGGACTTTTCTACAATGGCTAGACTGACTGCCGCCAGGCTCACTTTGAGCGAAACGGAGCGGAGCGACTTAGAGCAATTGATTCGACGTCAGCGGACGTCACAGCAGCTCGCTTTGCGCGCCAAGATTATCCTCACAGCTGATGAGGGCAAAGGCCATGGCGAAATCGCCCGAGACTTGGGGGTCAGCAAAGAGATGAGTCGCCGCTGGCGGGGGCGTTGGCTGGAGTTGAGTCAACAACAGGTCGCTGTGGAAGAGCGCCTACAGGATGTCCCTCGTCCCGGGGCTCCGGCTACCTTTAGCCTCGAACAAATCACGCAACTCTATGCCCTAGCTTGTGCACCGCCCGAGCAGTATGGCCGCCCCATCAGTCATTGGACCCCTGGAGAACTGGCCGATGAACTGAGCAAGCAGGGAATTGTCGAGAGTATCAGTCCCCGTCATGTGGGCCGACTGTTGGCCGAGGCTGACCTCAAACCCCACCAGAGCCGTTACTGGCTCTCCCCCCCCCCGACCCTAACTTCGAGGACAAAGTCAAAGACATTTGCCAGGTCTACGAACAGGCTGCCACTCGTGCCGAACACGGCGAGCTGACCTTCAGCCTGGATGAGATGACGGGAATCCAGGCTCTGGAACGGACGATGCCTGACATCGCCATGAAGCCGGGACGCTGTACCCGCATTGAGTTTGAGTATATTCGCCATGGCACTCAAACCCTGATTGCCTCATTCAATGTCGCTACCGGACAGGTGGATCAGGCCACCGTGGGAGACACCCGCACCGAGCAAGACCTCGAGAGTCACCTCAGAGCCTTACTGGCCCAAGTTCCAGATGCCTCCAAGATTCATCTGGTCATGGATTGCCTCAACACTCATCAATCGGAATCTCTCGTCCGACTGGTGGCGGAACGCGAGGAAAAACCGATTCATCTGGGCCAGAAAGGGAAGACGGGCATTCTCCTGTCTATGGCGACCCGAGCGGCGTTCTTGAGCGACCCCAGCCATCGACTGGTCGTTCACTTCACCCCCAAGCATTGCTCCTGGCTCAATCAAATTGAGCTTTGGTTCTCCATCCTGGTACGTAAGCTACTCCGACGTTCGAGTTTTACCAGTCAAGCCCAACTCAAGGCGAAGATTTTAGCGTTTGTCGATTACTTCAATCGCACCATGGCTAAGCCCTTCAAGTGGAACTACACGGGTAAGCCCTTGGTCGCATAAATGCCTTGGCCACTTCCGCCAAGCAGTACTAGTGCTTGGCGGCGGAAATGACCCTACTATTAAGTCCTAATGAGCCTAAGCTATATCGCTTACTGGTATTTCGCGATGGTAGGACTACTTCCGCCCAGCAGCACTAGCACCGTGGGGCGCAAATACACCAACCGTTTCATCGTGGCACACCTCGGCCCCTACCCTAGCCCTCTCCCAGGGGGCGAGGGGACCGGAAAATGTTGGGCTAGTGCGACAGAATAGCAAGCCTATTTCAGCCTAGGTGTACTAGGCGGGGACGACGACGGCTTCAGTGCCGGCTAGCCCGAAGGCGTTGTGGACGGACTGGAGGGCTTTTACTCCATCGGTCTCGGCTACCAAGCAGCTAATTTTGATCTCTGAGGTGGCGATCATTTGGATATTGATGCCTGCGGTGGCTAGGGCTCTGAACATACGGGCGGCGACACCGGGGGCGGCGACCATACCCATACCAACGATGCTGACCTTGGCGATGGCTTTATTGACTAGAACTTCACCCCAGCCCAGTTCGGTGGCGGCTTGGGTAACGACTAGACGAGCCTGGTCGGCTTCGGTCTGGGTGACGGTGAAAGCAATATCGCGGGTGGAGAGACCGTGGATGAGGCGACAGCGTTGGGACTGAATGATCATGTCTACGCTGATGCCTTCGTCCGCTAGCAGTTGAAACAATTGGGCCGCCATGCCGGGGCGGTCGGGGACGTGACGAATGGCTATTTGGGCTTGGTGGGGGTCGAGGGCAGCTCCCCGCACTTCCGGGGCTTGGGTTTCGATGGTGCTGACGGCTTTGAGGCGGGGAGAGCAGGTAACCTGAAATGCCTCACACAGGGCGGCAATGGCGCGATCGCAATCCTCCACATCCACGGTACAACTCACCTTGACCTCAGAGGTGGAGATCATCTGGATATTCACCCCTGCTGCTGCCAGGGTGGAGAACATCTTAGCGGCCACGCCGGGACGGCCAATCATCCCAGCTCCAGCAATGCTGACCTTGGCCACCCGGTTGTCTACTAACACCTCCGCTTGACTGGTGTTGGTGATGTGATCCCGTAGAGCGGGGGCAATGGCGGTGGCCACTGCCTCTGCCCGACTGAGACTGGCCTGGGTGACAGTGAAGGCAATGTCGTTGGTATTGCCCTCGTGGATGGACTGAATCACCAAGTCAACATTCAGATTTTGGCTGGCTAATTCTCCAAATAGACGGGCGGCAATACCGGGACAGTCGGGGATCCGCAGCAGGGCTACCTTGGCTTGGTTGGTGTCAAATTCGACAGCATCGACGGGATGGGCAAGCTCTAAGCCCTCCAGCGATCGTGGTTGGGGTTGGGGTGCAGAAACACGAGTGCCGGGATCCTCACTCCAGCTAGAGCGAACGACCAAGGGCACCCCGTAGTTACGGGCAATCTCCACCGCACGGGGATGGAGTACCTTGGCCCCGAGGCTGGCCAATTCCAGCATTTCGTCGCAGGTAATTTCCCGCATGAGCTGGGCATCGGGTACAAGGCGTGGGTCGGTGGTGAGGATGCCAGGAACATCGGTATAAATCTCGCACTGACTAGCTTGGAGTGCCGCCGCCAAGGCCACCGCTGAGGTATCGGAGCCTCCCCGTCCCAGGGTGGTAATTTCCAGATCGGGGCTGGGGCTCATGCCCTGAAAGCCTGCAACGACGACAACCTTTCCGTCCTGGAGGTGGCGGGTCAATCGTTCGGTGCGAATATTGAGGATGCGGGCACGGGTATGGGATGATTCGGTCACAATGCCTACCTGGGCTCCGGTCAGGGAAATGGCTTGCTGGCCCAGCTCCTGCAAGGCCATGGCCAGCAGGGCAATGGAAACCTGCTCCCCGGTGGAGAGCAGCATGTCCATTTCTCGGCGGTTGGGGTGGGGGGAAATCTCCTGGGCCAGTTTCACTAGGCCATCGGTGGTCTTGCCCATGGCGGACACCACCACCACTACCTGATGTCCCTGGGCCACGGTGCGTTGCACCCGCTGGGCTACGGTTTGAATCCGCTCTACGGACCCGACGGATGTACCGCCATATTTTTGAACAATCAGCGCCATGGTAATCGCCCCCGCGATCGCAATCTACTTGCACAGGAGGCCATTATAAATCGGTCCGCCGGAGTGCTTTGACCCCATTGGGATTTCTATTGGGCCAACACCTCGGGCCAGTTGGCATTGGCCTTGGCAATATTGCCGGAAATGTCCTGAGACCAACGGGCCTGAATCTTAGCGTCGTAGTTTAAGTAAAGCTTACCCTCCACCACCTTCCAGGCTGTGGGGTCAATGGGGGCAGTGTAGCCCTGGCTGACAGCCCAGGCGCAGAAGCCGCCATATTGGGGGGCATAGCGATCGGGTTCACTGGCAAAAGTATCACGATTAGCGGCACTGGCGAATTGCCAGGTAGCCCCACCCCAATCGTGGGTGTAGTCCTCTGTCCCTGGAACGTAGGCTCCCTCGGTAAAGTAGGCCACGGGATCGGCCCCACCAATGGCAACCCCATTGTCAGCATAGAAACTCACGGTTTCAGCCTCCGCCTCTGCCGAAGTGGCAGTGGTCGTCGTGTTGGGATCCGCTGTTTCTGATGCTTCGGTGGGAGTAGGGACGATGGCCTCTCCGGGCTGGTCCCCGACCATCTCGGTCGGTTCCGTCGGGGCAGTGGTGGTGGTGGCACAACCCATCGCCACGAGAGTGGTCGATGCCAGGGCAAGGAAGAGAGTAGAGCGCATAGGTCTGAGGGATAACGGGTGAACAGCTTTATGCCTACAGAAATAACGCTTTAGTCTGAGAATCATGTGAGCGTTCGTTTAATTTCTACTGCGCCTTCCTCTCTCAGCATTTTGATTAACCGCCCATCTACCTTCCAAGAACGTTTAATGCTGTAGCAAACCGGTTGATTCTTTGCCCCTAGAGCGACGGATTTTGGGGAAGGGATGGTCCGCAAAGGTTTGATGTAAAAGGTCTCAGGGGTGGCAGTACTGTAGATTGAAAATTGTCCACTCCTGACCAAGAAGTTCCTAAGACTATCGCTGTAACCTTGCTGCTGAACAAGGGTTTCAAGATTGACGCCATAGTGGTGCTGAAATTCGTGAATGAGCAGTTGAACTACAATCCAGGGGCCATGCTCTTCCGAGAAATTCCAAGTGATCACCTGCTCAATATGGTTCAGGAGTTGCTGTGAAGACAGATTGAATGGGGCAGGGGAGGATAAGTCACACACGATTCTAGCTATCCCAGTTTGCGAGGTTGGACGTGTTGATAGCTACAGAGGGGGGGTGCGAAATTCTCCTGGCCCTAGGGGTAGGGCTTTCCTCACCGAGAAAATACTGTTTCCCCCTTTCCCCCTCCCCCGGATGGTTTTGGGCAAGGGGGGTGGGCTAAGATGGCAGAGCAATTTTTACGCCGCCCCCTGGGGGGAAAGTCCGGTGCGTTGGGGCGGCTTCTGGGCCTTTCCGACTAGTCCGGCACTGTGCCGCAACTGTAATCCAGTGTTCTGTCTCAGAACCTGAGTCAGTCAGAATGCCCGCAGGTGGCGTCTTGTCCTTTCATCACCTGCGTTGCACAGGTCAGGATTTTCCCCATGACGATTGCCCATATTCTTAGCGATCCCCGGCTCTTTGATCCCAGTGAGCCCCCGATTCTCGCTCCCTTGCCCCAGCGACGGCCTCTCTTGCTCATCGGCCATGGCAGCCGGGATGACCAAGGCCGTCAAAATTTGCTGGATTTTGCTACGGCTTACCAGGCTTTGGACAATTCTCGACCTGTGATTCCCTGCTTTTTGGAGTTGACGGAGCCCACGATTCAGGATGGTGTTGATCGCTGTGTGGCAGAGGGCTATGAGGATATCTCTGCCCTACCTGTGTTGCTGTTTGCGGCTCGTCACAACAAGTTTGATGTCACCAATGCCTTGGATTCTGCCCGCGATCGCAATCCTCAGGTGCGCTTTCACTACGGGCGGCATTTTGGCATTACCCCGGAAATTTTGGACCTATGGCGTGATCGCTTGGCCCACCTCGATCAACCCCAGCACAATCCCCACGCCATTGAGCGCCAACATACAGTGCTGCTGTTTGTGGGGCGAGGGGCAAGTGATCCCGATGCCAACGGAGACGTGGCCAAGTTGGCCCGCATCATGTGGGAGGGCAGCGGCTACAGCACAGTGGAAACCTGCTTTATTGGCATTACCCACCCTCGTTTAGAGGAGGGGTTCCGGCGGGCGCGGCTGTACCATCCCAAGCGGATTGTGGTTCTGCCCTATTTCCTCTTTACCGGGGTGCTGATGAAAAAAATTCAAGCGATCGCGGCCCAAGAGCAGAGTCAGTATCCCGAAACTGAGGTTGTGTGTTTGCCGGAAATGGGGCTGCATCCCCAGCTCATGGCGGTGATGCGACGGCGGGAAATCGAAACCCAGCAGGGCACGGTTGCCATGAATTGTGAGATGTGCAAATTTCGCCTAGCGGCGGTAGCGGGAACCAGCGACCACGGTCATGATCATGGCCACAGTCACGGACATGGCCACGGACATGGCCACGGTCACGGACATGATCATCCTGCTGAGGATCCCTATAGGGAGCCTGCTCAGTACCATGAGCGTATCTGGCAGGTGCCCTAAACCCAAGATTTTACCCTGGGAAACTCACGCTTCCTATCTGTCACGTTTTAACGGCTGGCCAGTAGTTGTTGAGTTTCCTCGTTTTTACCCTGGAAAGCTCACACTTCCCATCTGTCACCCCTCGTTAGAATGGGGCAAGATTGGCGGTCAAGCGCTCATCCTATAGGCATCCTATGGCCTTTGCCCTCGAATTCAGCATCCCCATTCTGCCGGATGGTCCTCAGTTCCTGGAAGCCGACGGCACCTTGCCCGCCCCAGATTGGCGGGTTGATTTTGCGACCCAGTTGCCAGCCCTGGAGATAGGACCAGAGTTGTGAGGGTATCTGATCGGCAGGGGGCTGGGCCAGAACCAGTGGATAGGGGGCTAATCCAGTGCCTGCCCCAAGATGTGGTGCAGTTGATGGCGGCAGGGGAGGTGATCGACTCTCCGGCGGCGGTGGTGCGAGAACTGGCGGAAAATGCCCTGGATGCGAGGGCAACCCGTATCACCGTGGCGGTGCAGACCCAACCCTGGCAGATTCAGGTAACGGACAATGGGACAGGATTGTCGGTGGTGGATCTGCGGCAAGCCGCCAGCGCCCACAGCACTAGCAAATTGGGGGATTGCCAGGACCTCTGGCGCATCCAGACCCTAGGTTTTCGAGGGGAGGCGCTCCATAGCTTGAGTCGGCTGGCGCGGCTGACCCTGTGTAGTCGTCCCCAATCCGGGGACAGTAACGGCTATCGGGTCACCTACGATCGCGATGGTCAGCCTACCAATATTGAGCCCATTGCTATGGCTCCGGGAACTCAGGTTACTGTGACAGACCTGTTCTATCCCCTCCCTGCTCGTCAGCAGGCTGCGCCCAGTCGCCAACAGCAAACCCGTGCGGTGCAAAAAGTTCTGCATACTTTGGCTCTGTGTCATCCCCAGGTGACGTGGCAGGCCATCCAGGAAAATCGCCCTTGGTTTACGCTGTGGCCAGGGGATTCGGCGCTGCACCTTCTCCCCCAGGTGCTGGGGCGGGTACAGGTGACGGATCTGCGGGTGCAGGTTCGGGCGGTGGCTTTGCCTGATGGGGAGGGGCGTTTGGAACTGGTGTTGGGGTTGCCGGATCGCTGCCACCGTCCCCGCCCGGATGGCATTTTACTGGCCTTGAATGGTCGCCCGGTGCAGATTGCGGAGATTGCGGAGGGGCTGGCTCAGGTGCTACGGCGATCGCTGCCCCGCGATCGCAATCCTGTGGCCTTTGTCCATCTCCATGCTCCCCCGGCCCATATCGACTGGCACCGCTCGCCGGATAAGTCGCGGGTGTACCTGCGCCATTTGGATCTCTGGGGTGATGCCCTCAAGGAGGCTATTACGGCTACTCTCACCGGTGCGATCGCAACCCCCACTGAAGGGCAGCAGCGACTTCACCAATTGATCACCCTAGCGGAGGCAGAGCAGGGCTATAACGGCAGTCCCGCCATAGCCACGGGAGACACCGGAGGCCACAATCCCCTAGAACTTCGGGCCATCGCCCAAGTCCACAATCGCTACATTTTGGCGGAGCATCCAGCAGGGTTGTGCCTGGTGGAGCAGCACATTGCCCATGAGCGGGTGTTGTACGAGGCCCTATGCGATCACTGGCAGATTGTGCCCCTGGCGGCCCCCGTAGTGCTGTCGGGATTAGACCCCGATCAGGTGGCCCAACTCCAGCGCATTGGTCTTACGGTGGAGCCCTTTGGCCCGGATTGGTGGGCAGTGCGGACCGCTCCGGCCCCCTTGGCGGACCGGCTCGACTGCGCTGATGCCCTGCGGGAATTGAGCCAGGGCAGCGATCTCGACAGTGCCCTTGTGGCCACCGCCTGTCGCACTGCTGTCCGCAACGGCACCCCTCTCACGTCTACTGCGATCGCGGAACTCTTGGCGGCTTGGCAACGGACCCGCCACCCCCAGACCTGCCCCCACGGCAGACCCATTTGCCTCACCCTGAACGAGTCCAGTCTGGCCCGCTATTTCCGCCGCCACTGGGTCATTGGCAAAAGTCATGGCTTAGAGAGCCCCTAGGGCGTGTGGACAATTAACGAGGAAACCCTTGCGGAATAGGCATGACCACGCCCGCCCTACTGAATCAAGCTAGGGGCTGTAACCGCCCCATAACAAGGAATCTGGCTTGATTGTCCACAGCCCCTAGTCCGTGTCCAGAACCAACACCACCTCTGCCCCTAAGCGTTCTAGATCCTGCTTGTAGTCCTCAGCGATAGCACGGGAGAGCCCCACCTGAATCGGCTGAGGTGGGTTTCGCACCATGGCCTTGACCGTCTTCCAGTCCTTTCCAGTCAACCTTTGTAGGGTCCGGATAATGTCTCGCCGCTGGGCGGGGGGCACGGTTTCCAGAACCACGGTAAAGGTGGGCTCAGGGGTGGACCGCAACAGCCGACTATCCACCTCCCCCAAGTTAAAGCAGTAGGTGATGCCACCTTCGCTATCCACTTGAAAGGTGGCGTCGTACTCGCGGGCACGATCCCCCAAATAGGCCGTCGCCTGCACCCCTGTCAGCTTCGCTTCCATGGCAAAACGGAGCGGGGTCACCTTGCCTCGTCCCGCCTTGACTAGGGCAAAAAATACCCCCTGCAAGCGCTCTGATTCCTGTCTCCGTCGCTGGTGCTGGGCTGCGAGAATCAGTCCCACTCCTCCCGCGATCGCGGGTACTCCCACCACTATCCCAGCGGTGATCGTTTCCCGGCGATCCACGCGATTAGGATTCGAGTCCAGGGTCGTTTCCAGGACTCGCCCTAGACAAAGAAACCCCACCAGTAGTAATAATCCGGCAGCAATCTGCTGAACCTGTTGAATCCACCGCATGGGTAGCCTCAGCGCGTAGCCTCTAGCAAGCGGGAGAAGTAAAACTGAGTTTTGTGCATGGCCCGCCGTTGAATCGTCCATCCCAAGGACTCTAGAATCGTCACCACATCCTTCTCGGCATGGAGATAGGCGCGCGTCGCTTTGCTCGGCCCAGGAAAGAGGCTACCCACCTGCTTCAACAGGCTATAGCACAGAGTTTTGGGAGCAAAGCTCAGGAGCAGGCGAGATTCCGCCAGACTACTGAGGTGGGCAATCATCTCCGCCGCGTCGGCCTGGGGATAGTGAATCAGCACATCCAGGCAGATAACCGTGTGGTAGCGCCCAGAGAGATCCTGTAAATCTGAGACCTGGAAATTCGGCACCTGCTCAGGCGATAGGGTCGCCTGAGCCCGTGTCTCAGCTTCCTCCACCATTTTGGCGGAGATGTCGCTGGCGAAAACTTTGGCCCCCGTCGCTGCCAAGGGCAGGCTGAGGCTACCCACACCACAGCCCGCATCGCACACTGACAGCCCCGGCAGGGTTTCATCCTCCTGCAACCAAGTCATGACCGTATCCACGGTTTTCTGGTGGCCTTTGCGAATGTCGAGCTGGACCTTGTTGACTTCGCCATCGCCGTAGATCCGCCGCCAGCGGTCAAAGCCGGTGGCGTTGAAGTATTCGCGAACGATGGTCTTGTCGTCTACAACGTTGGTCATGGTGGATGGGGTGGATGGGTGGGAGGGTGGATGGGTGAGAGGGTGGATGGGTGGATGCCTCCGTAGGGGCAATCCCTTGCCTGTCCTGAGCTGAGTCGTAGGATGGTTGCCCGGTGGGCGGTTGACCGATATTGGGGTGGATGGGGTGACAAGTGTATTGCCTCTAAAATCATCCCATGGATCGATCAAACCCGTTGCCCTCAGGGATTTGCCCAAAAATATAGAGGTTCCCTTAATGTTATGAGGTACACCTCAACTTAATGACACTTTGGTGAACAAGGGGCTTAAGCCCCTTGCCTGTACTTAGCCATGAAGTCTCATCGGCAGGGGATTTCCCCTGCCTGCCCTTAAGCTCCATTGCTCTGGAGGAGCAATGGAGCTGTGCCAATCTTGCCCCCACCCTAACCAGGGGGGAAGATGGGAAGCATGAGTTTTACTAGGCTTTTCATGTCCCTTTCCCGTACACCCCTCTTCGATCTCTCCGCCGATCTCAAGGCCCGCTTTACCGAGTTTTCCGGCTGGGATATGCCGGTACAGTACGGCGGCATCAAACAAGAACACCAGGCCGTGCGGGAAAAAGCGGGGATGTTCGACATTTCCCACATGGGCAAGTTTTTTCTCCGGGGGCCGGGGGTACTGGCCCAGTTGCAGCGGCTGGTGCCCTCGGACCTGAGCCCTCTGAGGGCGGGGCAGGCGCAATATACGGTGCTGCTCAATCCCCAAGGGGGCATCATTGACGACTTGATCATCTATTGCCAGGGCCAAGAGACTGACGGGACGGAACGGGTGGCCATCATCGTCAATGCCGCCACGACGGAAAAGGATCGCGCTTGGATTGGGGATCATCTGGCGGCGACGGTGGACTTTCAGGATGTCTCCCGCGATCGCGTTCTCATCGCCGTCCAGGGACCGGAGGCGGTGGCCCAGTTGCAAGCCGTCACCGCAGAGAATCTGGATCACGTCTCCCGGTTTGGCCACCTAGAGGGAACCGTCTTGGGGCAACCTGCCTTCCTAGCGCGCACCGGCTACACCGGGGAAGATGGCTTCGAGGTCATGATGCAGCCAGAGGCGGGACAGGCACTCTGGCAAACGCTGTACCAAAATGGCGTCACCCCCTGCGGCCTAGGGGCACGGGACACGCTGCGCCTAGAAGCGGCCATGGCCCTCTATGGCCAGGACATCACCGACGCTACCACCCCCCTGGAAGCGGGGCTACGGTGGCTGGTCCAGGTAGACCGCGTTCAAGACTGTATTGGACGGGAGGTGCTGGTGCAGCAGCAAACCCAGGGCGTGGAGCGGCGCTTGGTGGGGTTGCAAATGGCGGACCGCAACATCGCCCGCCACGACTATCCGGTGCTGCACCAGGGCAGCACCATTGGCACCGTCACCAGTGGCACCCTTTCCCCCACCTTGGGTTACCCCATTGCCCTAGCCTATGTGCCCAGCGCCTTAGCCAAGGTGGGCCAAGGGCTACAGGTGGAAATTCGGGGCAAGCCTTACCCCGCCCAAGTCGTTAAAAGACCCTTTTACAAGCGGGAATGCTAAGAAGTAGAAATCAAACTAACGTGGGATAGCCGTCCCGGCTGTCCACGTTCAGGCAAGATGCCTGAACCACAAGAATTGCACACGATAAGGATCCGGAATGCTAAGCAAGCAGGAGCAGATCTGGCATGGCTGAGATCACGAGGTCAAGATCCGGTTTTGACGGCCTATCTCAACAAAATCGAAGTACGACTCCAAAAATTCAGCTTTTGCAGACCGCCACCTCCGAGGCGTGGCTGACCCAGGCATTGGCAAACCTGGATCTGATTCTGCTGGACCATTCCCACTGTGAACGGAAGGCGGCGGGGGTGGCTCTGAACCTAATGTTTCGCTATCCCTCCAGTGAGAAACTGGTGCGGACCCTAACCGCGATCGCGCAAGAAGAACTCAGCCACTTTGAGCTGGTTAACCAATGGCTAGAGCGACGGCAGATCCCCCTGCGATCGCTGCCTGCGCCCCCCTATGGAGCGGCCCTCAGCCGCCACATCCGTCGGGAAGAGCCAGAGCGAATGCTGGACTCGCTGCTGGTGGCAGCCTTGATCGAAGCCCGCAGCCATGAACGTTTGGGCCTCCTGGCGGACCATTGCCCCGAACCGGAATTAGCCCAGTTCTACCGCAGCTTGATGGCCTCCGAAGCCCGCCATTACGGCATCTATTGGGTACTGGCCACCACCTATTTTGAGCGCGAGATTGTAGACATCCGTCTGGCAACCCTGGCCACTCTTGAAGGGGAACTCTTGGCCACGGTATACCCCCAACCTCGAATTCATAGTTAGGGGAGGGGTGATGGGGTTATTCCCGTAGGGGCAATCCCTTGCCTGTCCTGATCGGGTCGTATAGCCCTTCGGGCATGGCTAACGCTAGGGCGGAGCCTGCCCAGAGGGCATAGGATGGTTGCCTTGTTGCCGGGTGACCCGGTGTTGGCGAAGCCTGCCCGAAGGGCTTAGGGGTAGGGGCGCGGTTTCCGCGCCCAATGCAGAGTGTCGCGGTAGGGGCGCGGTTTCCGCGCCCAATGAATGTTAGGTGAGATTCTGGGGCTCCGGTATAATCGCTGCATTCTTTCCAGTCCACCCCCTGTGATTGCGATTTACCCTGGCAGCTTCGATCCCATTACCTGTGGACACTTGGATATTATTCAGCGGGCCAGTCGGCTGTTTGACACCATCATCGTCGTGGTGTCCCTCAACCCCAACAAGCAGCCCCTCTTCAATGCTGAGAAACGGATGGCCCAAATTCGGGAATCGGTGCAGGATCTGCCTAATGTAGAAGTAGATTGTTTTAACGGCCTGACGGTAACCTATGCCAGAATGCGTAAGGCTAAGGTACTGCTGCGGGGCCTGCGGGTGCTATCGGATTTTGAAAAAGAACTCCAGATGGCCCACACTAATAAGACCCTCGCTGAGGACTTGGAAACCGTATTTCTAGCCACCTCCACGGAGTATGGCTTTTTAAGCAGTAGCCTTGTGAAGGAAATTGCCCAGTTTGAGGGCGCGGTGGATCACTTGGTTCCCCCCCATGTTGCGCGGGATATTTACCAATGCTACGTCCAGACTTAACCCCCCCTGACGCCCCTGAATCTTCTCGGGAGAGCAGTGCTAATTGGCAGCCACCGACGGATGAGGCGGTGCGGCGACTTGATATTCAGCAGTCTCTAAACGTGCTGGAAGAGTTGATCCTAGGTAGCCCCCGAGTTCCTTTCTCTCGCCGGACCCTGGTAGATGAGGATCAATTGCTGGAGCAGCTCGATCGCATTCGCCTGAATCTGCCCAGCGTCTTTCAAGAGGCGGTACAGATCGTGCAGCAGCGCCACACGATTCTCAGCGAGGCCGATCTCTATGCCCGAGAGTTGCGGGCAGCAGCGGACCAGCAAGCGGCCCAGCGACTGGATGATCTAGGCATCATTCGCCAAGCTGAGGCTGAAGCTCAACTCCTGCGGCAACAGGCTCAACAGGATTGCGACGCGGCGCGATCGCAGGTTATGGCAGAAATTGAACAATGGCAAGAGGCTGCCCGTCAAAACTGGGAACAGATGCGGCAGCAGGCAGAAGCCAACTGCGCCACCCTTCAGGAGGAGGCGGATATCTACGCAGCTCAGGTTTTGCATAACATCGAGCACCAGTTAACCGACATGCTGCGGGTGGTCCACAACGGACGACAGGCACTTCAGACGGAGTCACCTGGGGATAAGCAGACTTCAGGGACTCCCCCAAAGGGGCTGCAAAACGGCCCTGCCACTAGTGGCCAGAATGGGAAAGATACTCCCCGCCGCCGCGAGGAAGGGAGCAAGGTGTTGCCTCAAGCTCGCCCGCGTCCCCGACCTGAATCCCGCCCCCGTCGCATCACTGGATAGGGCTCCCCTTCTATGCTGAGCTATCTCAAGGGCACCCTGGCGGATATCCAAAAACCGGGGGGCAATCGGGTCTGGGTCACTCTAGAGGTGAATCAGATGGGTTATGACCTCCAGGTTACGCCTCGGGTCTTGGCGACATTGCCCCCGCTGGGGGAGTCGCTGCAACTGTTCTGTCATCTTCAGGTCAAGGATGACCAGCCCGTTCTGTTTGGCTTTAGCAGTCGCCCTGAGCGCGACCTGTTTCGCCAGTTGGTCACCGTCAGCGGCATTGGTCCCCAGGTGGCCATGGCGCTCCTGGATACCCTCGGGCTCCAGGATTTGGTGCAGGCGGTGGTGGCAGCGAATATTCGGCTCCTCTCCCGCACGCCGGGGGTGGGCAGCAAGACGGCGGAGCGTCTGGTGCTGGAACTCAAGGGTAAGCTGGCGGAGTGGCGGCAGCAGTCGGGCCTGACGACGGCTCCCATGGGTGGTCCCATCGCGGCGGTGCAGGAGGAGGTGGAAATGACTCTCTTGGCTCTGGGCTATACCAGTAACGAAATTATGACGGCCCTAGAGGCGGTAGGGCGCAATAGCGCGATCGCAAAAACGGGCGATACGGAAGCCTGGATTCGAGATGCGATCGCATGGCTAAGTCAGTAGACTGTGACGGATCACCCAAAGCTGGATCTGGGGTGGGATGGGGCGGGAGTGGGTGGGATGAGCTGGGATGCCCTGGGGCTGGGGGTTTGGGGCGGCGGCTCGGGGTGGATTGCGGTGGGGGGACTGATCGGGCAAAACTGGATCTTGCCGATCAGCTTTGAAAAGTTGTGGGGCCGGGGGCGGGGTGCTCTCGACCTTTGTTGTGGGGTGGGAATCGTGGGGGATTGCGGGGACTTTGGGGCAGTTTAGGGGAAGCTGCTTTGGAGGGGCTTTGATGTCTAAGAACCGATGGATGATCGCGGCTATTGTGGCTGCTGGGGTTGTGTTTTGGGGCGGGGTATTTGGCTGGAGATATATAGAAGAGCGCCAGGACGCGCATCAGGCGGAGGTGAAGCGCCAAGAAGAGATTGCGGCGGCGTGGGATGATGCGCTGGAGCTGGGAATGGAGGCGGCTGTGGCGGCTCAGTCTGCTACCACCGAGCGCCAGTGGGTGATGGTGAGTGACAAGTGGCTGGCGGCGATCGCGACGCTGGAGCTGGTCGCGGCGGATGACCCAAACTACCCGGCAGCACAGGCGAAGATTGCTGAGTATGAGGCGAATCAGGCGGCGGCGATCGCGCGACTGGAGGCGCGGCAGGCTGAGATGGCGGAGCGGGATGCGGCGGTGGCGGGCAATGCCTCCAGTGACGTTGAGGCCTCCGTAGCCGCGATAGACGCCTACCTGGCAGCCCAGGATCCCAACAAGGAGCTATTTCTGGGGGCAGATACTTTGCCCGATAGCGACTACGAGCTAGGGATAGTGGTTGGCCCTGCATGGGCGTTGCTAGAGGACAGCAACAAAGAATTTTTCATCGGGGAGTTTGGCCGGATTTGGCAGGAACAGCGCAGCCCCGGAGATCCTGGCAAGGCCATTCTTTGGGTGATTCAAGGCGAGGACATTGTTGGTATCTATGACAGTCGAGGGGTGACACTGCGCGACTAACCTTGCAATGCGGGGGTAGGACGTGAAAAGGCCGGGGGCTGTGGGCTCCCGGCCTTTTTTGTTGGGGGATTTTGGGGGTTAGTTGGCGGGGGGGGTGAGGGCGAGTTTCTGGATGATCTCGGAGATAGACACAAAACAACTGAGCGCCAGACCTGGCGCTCAGTTGTAATCTCATTTCAATCCCCAGACTTTCCTAGCTAGACTTGCGCTGGGAATAGCTGCTACTGGGGGCAGCCCGCCGGGATCTCGTCCCCGTAGGAGCCGCAGGACCGCGATCGCCGATGGCCCGTCGCCGAGAAGGCGGTGCACTGCTGGAAGCCGTGCGGCGCTGGGGAGGCTGACGCCGACCGACCTTCACCTCGTGGGGCAGCGGCCCTGCGGGCTCATAACCGGGGATCACATCCTTAGGCAGATCCTGCTTTAGCAACCGCTCAATGCTGCGGAGCAGGGGATATTCCTCAGAAGACACCAGGGACACCGCCTGTCCCGTATTCCCCGCCCGTCCGGTGCGACCAATGCGGTGAACATAGTCCTCAGAGACATTGGGGAGTTCAAAGTTGACCACATGGGGCAGATGGTCAATGTCCAGACCCCGAGCGGCAATATCCGTAGCTACCAGCACACGCACCGCCCCTTTTTTGAAATCCTGGAGGGCGCGGGTCCGGGCTCCCTGGCTCTTGTTGCCGTGGATGGCGGCGGTCTTGAGGCCGTCCCGTTCTAGCTGTTCCGCCAGACGGTTGGCCCCATGCTTGGTGCGGGTAAACACCAGCACCTGCTGCCAGTTGTGCTGGCCAATCATGTAGGACAGGAGTTCCCGCTTGCGTTGGCGATCCACAGGATGCACCACCTGGCTGATTTTATCGGCGGTGCTGTTGCGGGCGGCAACCTCCACCAACACGGGGTCGCGAAGAATATCGTCCGCTAGTTTCTTGATCTCATTAGAGAAAGTCGCGGAGAACATCAGGGTTTGGCGCTCTGCCGGTAGCTCATTCAGCAAACGTCGAATGTCGTGGATAAAGCCCATATCCAACATGCGATCGGCTTCGTCCAAGACCAACACTTCTACTTGGCTCAGATCCACGGTGCGTTGACCCACGTGGTCCAACAGTCGCCCTGGGGTAGCTACGAGGACATCCACGCCGCGCTGAAGTTTATGGATTTGGGGCTGAATTTTGACCCCGCCAAAGACCACCGCTGTACGCAGCGGCACGTACTTGCCATAGGTGGCGATGCTTTCAGCAACTTGGGCTGCAAGTTCACGGGTGGGGGTCAGCACGAGGGCACGGGGGGGACGGCGTCCCTGCCCCCGGCCAGCACTGGCCAGTTTGTGCAAAATGGGTAGGGTAAAGCCTGCGGTTTTACCAGTCCCAGTTTGGGCACTGGCCATTAAATCCTTTCCTTCTAGTACCAAGGGAATGGCCTTGGCTTGAATTGGGGTAGGGGTGCTGTACCCTTGATCTTCAACAGCACGAAGAATACCGGCAGCAAGGCCGAGAGTTTCAAAAGACATTGAGTTGATGTTGCTCCTACTGTGCTCCTAACCCCAATCCAATGGCTGGGCCCAGTCTAAGAGCAAAAAGTTATTGTGTTCAGAAGGGTGGCCGAGTGGCGTTATCCCGTCAGCGTCACCCACAGACCGGAATGCAGTGACCACTTTATATCCTATCAAAGTTTGTTGCAAAGTGTTGCAACTTTAGCTTTTACTTCAATTTGAAAATCTCTCTGAAAAGTTCTCTGGGATACCCGATGCCATCGGCAGCGAGGGCTACAATCCTGTGTCTCTCTCCCCTAGGATGGGAATCATTCCTGCCCTCAGCAATGCCTGCTTAAAGCTGAACTGCCCGTCATGTTGAATCTGTTGTGCTGAAACCGTTGTGTTGAAGGTCAGCAGTTCTGTTCATTTGTCCTCACCCCACCTATTTCCCCACCATGCCTGCCTCTGCTACCGCGATTAACTGGGATGCTTTTATCGCTGACCTGGGAGAGATGGAGGTCATCCGCGATCGCACCCAGCTTGAGAAGCTTTCCAAGGACTACTACTACTTCAGTCCCATTTTGCAGCCCCAACTGGTGGACAAGGTGGCGGATCTGGTGGTGCGGCCCCGATCAGAAGCGGCGGTCCTCCGGGTGGCCCGTATTTGTGCGGCGGCGAAGGTACCCCTCACAGTGCGGGGGGCAGGCACGGGCAACTATGGTCAGTGCATTCCCCTGGCGGGGGGGGTGATCCTTGACCTCAGCGGCATGAACGAAGTGAAGTGGGTAAAGCCGGGAATCGCCTGTGTGGAGCCGGGAGTCAAGCTGGCGGCCATCGACAAGGTGACTCGACCCCAGGGCTGGGAAATTCGTATGTACCCCTCCACCTACCGCACCGCCACCATCGGCGGCTTCATTGGCGGTGGTAGCGGCGGCATTGGCTCCATTACCTATGGGCAATTGCGCGATCGCGGCAACCTGAACGCGGTACGGGTAGTCACCCTAGAGGACGAGCCCCGTGTGATTGAACTGCGAGGAGACGCGGTGCAACAGGTCAACCACGCCTACGGCACCAACGGCATCATCACCGAACTGGAAATTCCCCTCGGCCCCGCCTATCCCTGGACCGAAGTCATCGTCACCTTTGGGGACTTCATGACAGCGGCCCGCTTTGGCCAAGCCCTCGGGGATGCCGATGGCCTGATCAAAAAGCTGATCAGTATCCATGCATGGCCCATCCCCAGCTACTTTGCCGCCCTGAAGCCCTACCTGCCAGAGGGGCAGGCCGCTGCCTTGGTCATGGTGGCGGAACCCTCCATGGAGTCCTTTGCCGAACTGGTGGCGGACTGGGGCGGCACCATCACCTATCGCAAGGAAGCTCAGGATGCCAACAAGGGCGTGGCCCTAGCGGAATTTACTTGGAACCACACCACCCTCCACGCCCGCAGCGTAGACACCCGCTTCACCTATCTGCAAACCCTCTTTCCCTACGATCCCGACTTAAAGCTAGTGCAGCACATGGTTGAGCACTTCGGCGACGAGGTGCTGATGCACTTGGAATACCTGCGGATGAATAGCACCGTTGTCCCCGCCGCGTTGCAACTGGTGCGCTACACCACCCCAGAACGACTCCAGGAAATCATCCGCTATCACGAAGCCCAAGGAGCCTTCATTGCCAACCCCCACACCTACATCCTGGAGGACGGAGGCCGCAAGACCATTGACACCGCCCAGGTCAATTTCAAGGCCCAGGTAGACCCCCACGGGTTGCTCAATCCCGGCAAGATGCGGGGCTGGCTAGAGCGTAGGGCATCGTGATTTGGGGTCGGACTAGGCTAATGCTTCGGGATTCATAATTAATGACCACACAATGACCACACAAATCTATGTCCTGGGTAGGGGCGTTAGCGTAGCCATGCCGAAGGCTTTAAGGCTTTTCGCCCTTTGCAGCATTGTGCGATCGTTCCCTTGAAGCCGTAGGACGACGATCCTTCGGTGAAAAGCTTTTCGCCCTTTGCAGCATTGTGCGCAATTAGCCGGACATCATATCAATCCTGGAGGTGCCAAATTCGCAAGCAAGCGCGATGGCCCCTTGGGGTTGGCCCTTAACCATCGCGGTAGGGAGTAGAGGGATCGGGAGAGAGGGTATCGCGCGGGGTGCTGCTGGGTAAGCTGGGGGAATCGGTGCCTACCGTCTTGAGGCGCATTCGATTGAACTGCTCCATGGCCCAGGCAGCGGTTTGGCGCACATCGGCATCTTCATCACTAGCCGCTTGACCCAGGAGATGGCTCACTTGCCCCATCAGATCATAGACACGGGTGAGATCGCGGATGGCATTTTTGCGAACCTCTGGATTTTCGTCCTGGAGGGAGATAGCTAGAGCACGGTTCAGGGGTTTGAGGGTGCGGCTGCTAATTTCTCCCAGGGCTGCCAAGATCAAACTGCGCTCCTTAGAGTCAGCATCCATCATGACATTCACCAAGGGCTGCACCGCCAAGGAGTTGCCCCGTTGCCCTAGTTCCCAAATAGCCTTGCGGCGGGTGGTGGGGTCTGGATTGCTCAGATCCTGAATCAGCTCATCAACAATATTAATCCGGCTCATGCGGGGGGTGGGTTCCGCGGCCAAGGGTGCGACCATAGGCGATATGGCGGCAGTTGGAGGACCGCCATTTTGGGGCGCAGTTGTTGACGTAGCTGCTTGGGGAGGGCTAGAGCGATACTCAAAAGGCATCGGTCCAGGGAATGCCTCCCCCGGTAATGCTTCATCGTTTGGCGTTTGTGTCTCTAGGTTCGTCGATTCGCTGCGACGGGACAGTAGTAATAGCATCCCACCGCCAATGGTACCTAACAGAGCCACCCCTAATCCCAGCAGGGCGAGGGTAATAGGCAACCGTGGGGAAGTAGTCTCGCTGGGAGCGTCTTCTGGGGTTGCCTCCGCCCCCGCTTCAGGGACTTCCGTCTCAGGGGCTGCCCCCTCTGTAGTCACCGAGGGGGTGAGGTCACTGTCGGGCGGTCCATCGACCCCGGCTTCCGGAAAGAGTGTGGTGGCTGCGGGGGGGGCTTCCGGGGGTTCGGCAGGTTCGGTCGGGGCAGAGGGGGCGGCACTGGGAGTTGTCAAGGATGGCGGAGGGGACCCATCCAAGCGAGATTGGGTCAGGGGGTCGAGAATGCCTGTTCGGGCCAAGCCCATGCTCTGCTGAAAGTCCGAAATGGCCGCGCGGGTTTCGTCCCCATAGAGACCATCCACCGGGCCTGTGTAATGGCCCAGTTCCGTCAGTCGCTGTTGAACCGCTGAGATCGCGGGGGAAGGGGTTGCCACCGGAGCGGTTTCCCCTGTGTCAGCGGGGAGTTGGGCTAGGGGAGCCGCACGATAGTCTATAGGTGACCTTTCAGGACTAGGGTCGAGGCCCAACCCTTGGGGGGTATCGGGCCGGGGTTCTGCGGGCAGACTGCCCTGGGCCAGAGTCTCTGGGGCCACGGTCAGGGTAGCCCCAGAAATCAGTGCTATCAACATCACATGATGAAACATGCCCAATTCTCGTTCTGGTCGACGGCCTATGATGACCTAAATCTACTTAAATGCATTTCCCAACACTGCCGGAATTTTGGGAAATTGGGGAATGGCCCCTGATTTGGAGACTTGACGCACACTTTGCCCCACTGTAGCCCAACCCTTCGGTGTTTACGGACAAAAGTTTAGGGCCATCTGCCCGAAGAGATGGGACGGTGAGCTGAGATCACGTTCAACAGTAGAATTCCCCCCGCCAACAGCACCACCGTAACGCTACACCAACCGAAGGTAGTGGCCATTCCTACCACCTCGGTAACGGGCTGACTCAGGATCGGGGACATAAACTGTCCCAGAAATAGGCAGGTCGTTAACGCCCCCACCGCCCGTCCGCGAACTCGTACTGGAGCCACCGCGTTGATCCAAACATTCAAATTTGGAATGTTCAGTCCCAGGGATATCCCTGCCACTAGCAGTCCCGCCAGCACCACCCCGTAGCTCGTGGCTAGGGCAATGATGCCGTAGCCTACCCCCATCATCAGAAAACCCAGGGCGCTAATCGCCCCAAAGGAGAGGCGTTCTTTGAGAGCGCGATAGCCCATGGAGACAATGGCGCTGACGAGATTAGGGGCGGCAATGGCGATACCCGTAGCCCCGCTGCTACCCTGTCCTGCTGCTAACTGATCCAGGTAAAACGGAAGCTGTACAGGGATGAGATAGAAGGTCGCCATGGACCAAAACACCAGGCCGTAGATGCCGACTAAAGCCCAGAGGGGGACGGGATCAGCGGGCAGAAGATCCGCTTCCAGGATGGCCCCCGCCCCCTTACGAGGGGCTTCATCCAGACAAAATAGGGCCATGGCCGCCACCCCAAAAGCGGCTAAATAGATCAAGAAGGGTAGCCGCCAACCACTGTCCGCTATGGCTCCACTGACGACGAGAAAGACCACCCCACCAAAGCTCATAAAGGCGGCTTGAATTCCCATCACCCGGTTGCGCTCGGAGCCTTGGTAGTAATCGGCAATGAGGGCGGTGGAGGCGGTCATGACGCCCCCTACCGCTAGCCCCAGCAGTGCCCGCCCCAGCAACAGGCCAGTAATGGAACTCAGATAAAGGCCCGAGGTACCGCCAATGCCGTAGATCAGGGCACTGACCACCAATAGCGGTTTGCGTCCCATCCGATCCGCGATCGCACCCGCAAAGGGAGCCGCGATCGCGGTGAACAGTCCCGGCAGCGTCAGCATCAGCTTGACCCAAAACACCGACCGGGGCTCCGCCGCAAAGAAACTCTGGATCTGGGGCAGGGCCGGAGACAAAGCCGCCCCCGCCATCACCGTCATACTGCTCGCCAGCAGTAGCGTTAATAGTTTGAACATATAGCGGTATTCATCTCAATCCAGTACGCCCAGGGTAGAGGCGCACGGCTGTTCGCCCTAAGGGATGTACGCAATCCAACTGTATGTCGCTATGGATAGGGCAGGGGAAGATTCGAAGCCTCAGGAACTATCTGTAGCCTCCGGTTGGATCTCAGAAATATTGAATCGCAGAAATCCAGTGCCGTCGCATAGAACTCTCAGGCCGCAGGAGCCAACCAGAGGGCCAAATTCTGGAAATAGGCGTAAACCCCCACCAGTCCCGTGGGATCGGCCTTGACCCCATTCCCCGGCGGCTCATCCACAAAGCTGGGGCAGCCCCGACTAACCTCCAGGTTGTAATCCACAAAGTGATGGAATGTCGACTGGGCCACCACGCGCCCCAGGAATTCCGCCTCGGTGGCAGGACCATAATCGCAGGCCACCACCAGAGTAAAGCTCCGTCCGGTGACCTTACTGGTTCCCAGGGCCACCACCCGCGCCCCCGGCAAATCCTCCGGCACCCCCACACTCCCCTCGTGGGGATGGGCCGGGAAGCGATCGATCACGCCATCTGCCCTTTTCAGTAGGGGATAGAGGGGATCCACCGGGGTAATGGTCTGGTAGTCACCATTAGCGCCGGAATGGTAGTTAGGCCAGTCAATAGTCAGCGTGTAGGGGTCATCCCGACAGCAGCGATCGGGGTCCGGATCCGGCTGCTGGCTATGGAAAAAGTGAAACTTGCCCAAGGTGGGCAGCGCCGCCATAGATAGCCCCATATCCTGGTGGTCACGGGTGGTCAAAATCCCACCCCCCTGCCGATGAAAGCGAGTAATCCCAGCGCTATCAGCCTCACTCAGGCCATCCCCCACATCTAGGGCAAACAGCCACAACTCGTCAAACTCCCCTCGATTCAGACGACTCAGTACCGGGTCATTGCCCTGGGCATCCGGTTCGCGATCGCGGGCCATCACCTCACACAGGGGGGATCCATCCGCTCCCACCAACCCCGTCAGATAGTCTCGCAGGAGGGAAAAGTGACGAATCGTCCAGTCGTCGGTTTCCGTCGCCAACAGGGTGGTCTGGAGCAAGATGCGAATAGCCATGGCTGATCTTCCAAAACGATAGCTTTGGCCAATTTGCTGCAAACACGGGGAACCGCTCTGATGCTGAGTGTCAAAGCAAACTGGCTTGCAGTCTTGTCCTAACCGGACTGGCGACTGCTATCGCGCTAACCTAATCATTCTCGCCCTTCGGGAATTGCATCCTAGCCCACCCCATCCAGTACCCACCCATTTCCCGATAGGATCAGCAGGATCAGACCAAGCAAGGGGGCAGGATGGATCCGGGAGGCAGTTGGCAAGACTGGATCACCGTGGGGGGCTATCTAGCCTTTACCCTGGTCATTCTGTGGCAGGTCGTTTTGCGGAGCAGAGGGTAGGGGTGGAAAATTCTGGGATGCTCAAGGCGCTAATTTTCGATGTGGATGGCACCCTAGCGGAGACAGAACGGGACGGCCATCGCGTCGCCTTTAACGACACCTTTCGCGCTGCCGGATTGGACTGGCACTGGTCCGTAGAGACCTACGGCTCACTCATCAATGTGGCTGGAGGCAAGGAACGCATTCGCCACTACATCAACACCGTTCAGCCCCCGATTCCCCCCGACACCGATCTGGATATCCTGATTGCAGAGCTGCACCAGGCCAAAACCCACCGCTACCGTACCCTACTCCAAACCAACGGGATTGCCCTGCGTCCCGGTGTGCGGCGGTTGATTACCGCTGCCCGATCAGCAGGCGTGTCCCTCGCCATCGCCACCACTAGCCACCTCGATAATGCGATCGCACTTCTAGAGGCCACCCTCGGCCCCGACACCCTCACCTGGTTTGAGGTCATCGCCGCCGGAGACATCGTCCCCCACAAAAAACCCGCCCCCGACATCTACTACTACGTCCTGGAAAAACTAGCCCTCCCCCCACAGCATTGCCTCGTGATTGAAGACAGTCACCAAGGACTCACCGCCGCCACCACCGCCGGACTCTGCACCGTCATCACCGTCAACGCCTACACCCGCCACCACGATTTTGGACCCGCATCCCTGGTGCTGAGTCATCTCGGGGAACCGGATCAGCCCTGGGAGATTTTGCAGGGTCCGGGAATAGGCCATGGCCCCTCTGAGCCAGTCTTTGACCCTCCCATCTTCACCCTTGCCACCGCCAACACCCTACTGGACTCTGGTTACTCAGGGTATCAACTCAAAGCGGGACAAATCTCTTGGGGAGGAGTTAGGAGTTAGGAGCCAGAATCTAGGAGAGTACTGGATTCTGACTCCTGAATTCTTCGGAACCAATATTATCTCGGCTTACGTTGATACCCGTTACTCAAAATCATGACGATTTTGAGTGGGTCTATTTTTGGAGGCAGAGCATCCCCAGACAGAGCATCCCCAGGGAGCGCATCCCCAGGCAGAGCCTGGAGACCAGACCATCAAATCCGCTCCGCCCATGGGCTACCACTTTCTAGGCTGGAAGTGCTCATCGTTCAAAACCATCACCGTTTCCCCCGACTGGGCCAGCACAAAGAGTCCTCGACGATAGGCATAGCGGGCCACTTCCGTGGGCACCACCATCCCCGCCACAGCTCCCATGGCCTCCACATCGCTATAGCGGGGCATCAAGCGCTTAAACTTAGCCAATCGCTCCAGATGCTCATCCACATCCCCCTGGGAGAGCTTGCTCTTCACCTCCACCAAGATGGCCTCGGTGGTGTTGACCACCAACAGGTCTACTTCAAAAGCTTCCCCGCCCCGCTGAATAGACACCTCCGGCATCATCTCGTGGACTTCAATACCCCGCTCTTGAAACAGCTTCACCACCGCCGGTCGCACTTGCCACTCAACAAACTCCCCCAGGCGGTTTCCCAGCTTGCCCAACTCTTGTTGCAATTGCTTCATGCGACGATCCCCCTCCCGAATTTGCACTTCCAATTGGCGGGCAGACTCCTTCAGTTGGAGATCGGTTTCCTGCTGGGCAGCCCAGAGTGCCTCCTGAGCAACCCTGAGTTCCTGCTGAGAGGTACTAAGTTCCTTTTGGGAAGCAGCAATTTCGCCTAATATTCGCCAAACATCATCTGCGGTGGTGGCCATGGGACTTCTGCACACGATTGCCTAGCTCCATTTTAAGCACTGTTCTCAGAAGCCCAGGCTGCGATACCAAAGGGAAAAAACTGGGGAGCAGCGCGATGGTCAGAGACCGGCCCCAAAAGGCCATCCCAGTGGAGTCGAGGCAAGAGATCTGTGAAGTTGCGAATGGGTAAAGAGGACGACGACAGCGGAGGATCATCATAAAGGAAGGTTAAGGTTTCCGAAAAAGCCTGGAACCGAATTGTATTAAGCCAGTCCTTTTCTGCTAGTGTGCTCAGATTTTGGCGATTTTCGCCCGTTTTGGTGCCTACCCGTTTCGGTGCCTACCTCAGGAGCTCACACAGTCAACAGATAGGGATCAAGAAGAATGCAAACATTTACTCATAGCGCACCCACACCTAGGGCGCGGCAGATTGCCGTTGCCATGACCCTCAAGGGCCGATTTTTAACCCTCGCGGGGATTGCAGCCCTAGCCCTAATGCCCGTTCCCGCCCTAGCCTTTAATATCAACACCCAAACGGGAGAAACCGCTGGTAATCCCGCTGGTCAAGCCCTGGAAGAAGTTGAGATTACCGCCAACGATATCGGCCAAAGCTTTGTGGTCAACTGGGCTTTACCCGGTAGCGGCAGCCGCGCCGATCTCACCGCCAGCGCCGAGTTCACCATCGTCGAATTGACCAGCAATAGCCTGGTCCTCGATGTGACCCTAACCAACCAAACCAGCAGCAGTTTCCAGGCCGCCATTATGAGCCTGGGCTTAGCGGTCAACACCACCTTGTCCAATGTCACCTTGGCTAGCGCAGGCGGCACCTTTAGCAGCATTACCCCCAACCCCACCCAAAACTTTCCCGGCGGTTTCAAGAACATCAATGCCTGTATCTTTGCCGCCAACACCTGTAGCGGGGGCGCGATCTTCAACGGGCTTCAGTCCGGGGGGAATGGCGATAGCTTCCGAGTCACCCTGTCCGGCAGCTTTGCCAGCAGCGTCACCCTGGCCTCCTTCCCCATCAAGTTCCAGACCGAAGCCGGGAGCTACGAGCTAGCGGGTAGCTTTGGTGCCGCCTCCAGTACAACGCTGATTACCGAATCCTCCAGCAGTGAGGAGAGCGTCGAAACCACGAGTGTCAGCCAGACCCAGACCACTGAGACTGTCACTAGCGAAACCGTGGTCAGTCAAACTACGACCACGACGACCACGGAATTTAGCGAGACGGTCGCCCAGACGATCTTGCAGCAGGTTTCCCAACAGTCCAACATTTCCATCTCGGAGCTACGCATTCTAGAGGTCAGCCGCCAAACTTGGTCCGATGGCTGTCTCGGGCTGGGGCAACCCGGCACTGCCTGCACCCAGGCGCTGGTAGAGGGCTATTGGGTCACCGTCGCCAGCCGTCAGGATGTCTTTGTCTACCGCACTAATAGTGTGGGCTCCTTGGTGGTGATTGACCAAGTCCGCACCCAGGAGTACCGCAGTAAGCGTCCCCGCCGCCGCAAGGTGAAGCTCTCTCGGCGCGTTCATCAATCGGTCCTGCAAAAAATCGCCGAAACCTATCAAGTGGATGTCTCTAGCTTGCGAGTAAGCAAGGTCAAGCGAAAGCACTGGCGCAATGACTGTCTTGGGCTGCCCGCTGGTCCCGGTCGGGGCAGAGCCTGCGGACGTGGCAAGGTCAAGGGTTACATGATTGTAGTCACCAGCGGCCAGGATTCCTGGGTCTGCCGTAGCGATCGCAGGGGCACCTACGTGGTCGTGGACGAACAGGCGACCCAACTGCGGCGTCGGCAAAAGCAAAACCGTAGCAGTCGCCAAGTGGTGCGCTACACCGATGTTTCCCGTAGTCACTGGGCTTGGGAATATATTCAGGAGTTATCTAGCCTAAATATTCTGGCGGGCTATCCCGATGGCGACTATCGCCCCGACCAACAGGTCAACCGGGGTGAGCTGGCGGCGATTGTCAGTCGCGCCTTTGAATATTCCCAGATTCGGGAGTCGGTGTCCTTCACCGACATCTCCACCAACTACTGGGGCTACAATGCCGCCCAGGCAGCCTACCAACTGGGTTTCCTGGAAACCCTGACGGGCAATGCCTTCCAGCCCCAGGCTAGCCTCACCCGCGCCGCCGCTCTCTTGGCGATTGCCAACGGCTTGGAGATTCCCAACATGACTGGCGGTGCAGCCCAGTCCCTGCTGTCTAACTACAGTGGTCTTGCTACCTCTGGCGAAGTGCAGCAATTGCTGGCATCCCTGATTCAGGAGGGTATCTTTGTCAGCTACCCCAACGGCAACCAACTCAATCTGGATCAGCCAATTACTCGGGCTGAGGTGGCGGTTCTGATCTATCAGGCTCTGGCCAGCTTGGGGAGCGTGGAGAGCATCCCCTCTGACTTCACCGGGGGCACGGTGGCGGAGGATGAGGTGGAGATTGTCGATGATGATCTCCTGGACGACTTCGACGATCTCGAAGACATTGAGGGTTAATAATCTCTCACGGCTCTCTATTGTCAAAGCATTGCGGCCTGAGTTTATGATCGGCTGGATGCGTTGATGTCGTGAGAATTGGTGAACGCCGTAGCCGATCCCTTAACCCTGGTAATCAAAATTGGTACCTCTAGCCTGACCCAGGGAGCCACCGGGCAGTTGGCCCTCTCCACCATTGCCAGTTTGGTGGAAACCCTTAGCGCCCTGCGCCACCAAGGGCATCAGGTAATCCTGGTGTCCTCGGGGGCGGTGGGGGTGGGCTGCGCCCGGTTGGGGTTGGCGGAGCGGCCCCGCACCATTGCCATGAAACAGGCGGTGGCGGCGGTGGGGCAGGGTCGGCTGATGCGGATCTATGACGATCTGTTTACCACCCTGGGCCAACCCATCGCCCAAGTCTTGCTGACCCGAACTGATCTGGTGCAGCGATCGCGCTATGTGAATAGCTACCGAACCTTTCGCCAACTGCTTCAGCTTGGCGTCATTCCCGTGGTGAATGAAAATGACACCGTCGCCGTGGAGGAGCTGAAGTTTGGTGACAACGACACCCTCTCGGCCCAGGTCGCCAGCCTTGTCGGGGCAGACTGGTTGTTTCTGCTTACGGACGTGGACCAGCTTTACTCCGCCGATCCTCGGTCAAACCCCGATGCCCAACCCATTTACGTGGTGGAAAGGGTAGAGCAATTGGCGGACCTTCAGGTGCAGGTGGGGGATCGCGGTAGTCAGTGGGGTACCGGGGGCATGATGACCAAGATTGAAGCTGCCCGCATCGCCACTACCGCTGGAGTCCGCACCGTCATCACCGAAGGTCGCCATCCCGAGAATTTGCTCAAGATCCTTTCCGGTGAGGCTCTGGGCACTCAATTTACCCCCCAAGCCCGCCCCGCCAGTGCCCGCAAGCGCTGGATCGCCCATAGTCTGATGGCGGCGGGCAAGTTGTATGTGGATGAGGGGGCGGTACAGGCGATTTGTCAGGCTGGTAAATCTTTGCTGGCGGCGGGTATTACTGAAGTGGAAGGGGAGTTTGAACGGCAGGACGCGGTGCAATTGTGCGATCGCACTGGGCGAGAGGTCGCCCGAGGCATCGTCAACTACGGCCACAGTGACCTAGAGAAAATTCGCGGTCACCACTCCGACGAGATCCCTGACCTGCTGGGCTATCGCGGCGCAGACACCGTCATCCACCGCGACAACCTGGTTATCAGCACCAACAGCGAATAGCATCGCCCCCCACTCCCCCACTCCCCCACTCCCCATCACTCCCCCCCTCCCCCTGACATGTCCTCCCCCCAACCCACCATCCTCGTTACTGGCGGCGCAGGCTACATCGGCTCCCATGGGGTCTTGGCCCTAGAGGCAGCGGGGTATCCCGTTGTTATCCTTGATACCCTGGAGTACGGCCATCGGGAACTGGTGGAACAGCACCTCCAGGCCCAACTGATTGTGGGGAGCACCACCGATCGCGCCCTACTGGATGAGATTTTCCAGGCCCACAACATTGGGGCAGTGATGCACTTCGCCGCCTACATCGCCGTAGGGGAATCGGTACAGAAACCCGCCGAGTACTACCACAACAATGTGGTGGGCACCTTGACCCTGCTGGAGGCTATGCTGGCCGCCGATGTGAAGCGACTCGTGTTTTCCTCTACCTGCGCCATCTACGGTCCACCCAAAACCGTCCCCATTCCCGAAGACCATCCCCAAAACCCCATCAGCCCCTACGCCACCAGCAAACTGATGGTGGAGCACATGCTCCGGGACTTTGACGCCGCCTATGGGCTGAAGGCGGTGGCCTTTCGCTACTTCAATGCCGCCGGGGCCGATCCCCAGGGCCGCCTCGGGGAAGATCACCATCCGGAAACCCATCTGATTCCCCTGGTGCTGCTCACGGCCCTGGGTAAACGGCAGTCTATTGCCATCTTTGGCACCGACTACGACACCCCCGACGGGACCTGTATCCGTGACTATGTTCATGTCTCTGACCTAGCCTCAGCCCACGTCAAGGGGGTGGATTATTTGTTGGCCGGCGGTGACAGTACCTTTATTAATCTGGGCAACGGCAATGGCTTCTCGGTGCGGGAGGTGATTGACACGGCCCGCCGCATGACGGGGCGAGAGATTCCCGCTGTCGAGTGCGATCGCCGTCCCGGTGATCCCCCTAGTCTGGTGGGCAGCAGCGATCGCGCCCGTGATCTCCTGGGCTGGGAGCCTGCCTATCCCGATTTGGACTCCATCATTGCCCATGCTTGGCGGTGGCATCGGGAGCGGCATGGGGGGTGATGGGGTGATGGGGTGATGGGGTGATGGGGTGTTGGCGAAGCCTGCCCGAAGGGCTTAGGGGTGTGGAGGTGACAGGTGAGAGAGAGTTTTGAATTTTGAATTTCTTGTAGGGGCGCGGTTTCCGCGCCCAATGCAGGATGTCGCCGTAGGGGTATGGTTTCTGTGTCCAATGGAGGATGCCCCAATGGTGGGGACGCGGTTTCTGTGTCCAATGGAGGACGCTGACAATGGTAGGGGCGCGGTTTCCGCGCCCAATGTAGGGTGGGGTGGATGGGTGAAGGGGGGGTTGGGTTTGGCGGCGCGGGATATTCTTGGGGCTCAATGCGATCGCAATTGGCTGGTGGGGTTGGACAGCGCTCAATTCTGGCGGCGGTGGCGGCGGCGATGTCGGAATTTAGAGACTCTGCTGACCAGTGAGGGGGAAGTCTCTATCCTGCTGGTGACTGCTGATCCGCTGGAAGCTTTGGCGGGCTTTTTTGCGGCATGTTGCTATCCGGTCCATCTCTGGTTGGGTAATCCCACTTGGGGGCAGCGGGAATGGCGGCAGGTGCTCGGGCAAATTGGTCCGGCTGAGTTTTGGGGTACGGTGCCAGCGGGGATCCGGTTGCCGTCGCTATCGTCCGGGACCAATGCCCTGGGGTCGGGAGATGCCCTGTTACCGTCGCCAGCCACCACCCAAATCTGGATTCCCACTGGGGGGTCTTCGGGGGATCTGCGTTTTGCCTGCCATGACTGGACAACTTTGACCGCTTCGGTGGCGGGATTTTGCCAGCATTTCCAAGCTATTTGTCCTAGGACGGCGGTGACGGCCTACTGTGTGCTGCCGCTGTACCATGTCAGCGGGCTGATGCAGGCGCTGCGCTGTTTGGTGACGGGGGGACAATTGTGGGTGCAGTCCTTTAAGGAACTCCAGCAGGGGGAGCCTTTGCCGGGGCGGGCGGATTTCCTCTCTCTGGTGCCCACGCAATTGCAGCGGCTCCTTACTCCAGGGTCGGAGCGAGTGGTTCCCCAATCCAGGTCAATGGGGACAGGCGGAACGGCGGCAGGGCGCGCCGTTCTGTCTTCTGATCAGGGTTCTGGGATGGAGCCAATGGGGATCGACCCAGAACGGCTGGCTTGGCTGCGGGGATTCACCGCTATCCTGCTGGGGGGTGGCCCTCCGTGGCCGGAATTGCTGGCGCGATCGCGGGTTGCCCGTCTACCCTTGGCCCCCACCTACGGCATGACGGAAACCGCTTCCCAAGTGGCAACCCTATTGCCCTCGGCATTTTTGGCGGGCAACAGTAGTAGTGGACAAGCTCTCCCCCACAGTCACATCACTATCCAGAGTCCGGAGGGGGAACCCCTGCCACCCAATACCTCGGGGCTGATCACGATCTCGGCGGAGTCTCTCGCTGGTCGCTATCGGCACAGCGCGATGGCCCCTTTGGGCCGGTCCCTGACCATCGCGGTGCCCTTTCAACCCGGCGATCGGGGGTATTTGGATGCCGCAGGCTATCTATATGTTTTGGGGCGTCAGGGTAATCTGATCATTTCCGGTGGGGAAAAGGTCCAACCTGAGGAGGTGGAGGCGGCGTTGCTGGCGACGGGGCAGGTGGTGGATGTGGGGGTGGTGGGGGTGCCGGATGGCGATTGGGGATCTGCGATCGCGGTCCTCTGGGTTCCCCGCAATGCTGCTGCTGCTGCCGATCCCACCCTCTTGAAAGCTGCTCTCAAGGGCCAACTCAGCCCCTACAAAATCCCCAAGCACTGGCTGACCTGCCCCGAACTACCCCGCAATGCCCAGGGCAAACTCAACCGTAGGGTTTTACAACAGCAGGCTATGGAGATCCTATCGACCCCTTAACCCATGGCTTGCAACCACTGGTCCAGAATTTCCGGTAGGGGGTGGCGGCGGCGAGTGGCGGTGTCAATACAGAGATGACGGGTGGTGACGGTAGCTGCGGTCTTAGCTTCTGGCCCTTGCACGTCGTAATGAATTTCAAACCCATGATCCCCTTGGCGCTGGGGATGGCCGTGAATAATGAGGGCATCACCGCACCGCAGCGGTCGGCGAAAGTCCACTGAACTGTGGACGATGGGTATCGCCAGTGGACCCGGTCCAAAAAAGGTGACGAGAACGATGCCCGCGTCCCCTAAGGCGGCCTCATAGGCATCATGGCAAATCGCCAAGACATTCGCGAAGTACATCACCCCAGCAGCATCAGTGTCCCGAAACCGCACGACGTAGGGATAGATAAAGGCCATGGTGGCCGTTAGCTGGCATTGGGCTGGGCTGGACGGTAGGGAATTTCTACCGGCTCTAACTCGGTCGCGGCTTCCGCTTGGGCTCCCGTTAGGGCACTTAAGGCTTGTAGAGGCTGATTCAGAGTATGCATGAGATTGACCTTGGCGTAGGCCAAGAGGTCATTGGGATCCACCAACACCCAGCCTTGGGCAGTGAGTTGTCGCAGCTCAAAATGGAGGTGGGGTCCGGTGGAGTTGCCCGTGCTGCCCACCAAGCCAATGACCTCACCCTGCTCTACTGTTTCTCCAGGACGCACCATCAATTGAGACATGTGGGCGTAGCGGGTTTCCTGGTTGCCATCCTCGTGGCGCAGAATCACTGTTAATCCATAGCCACCTAAATAATCGGCGGTGATTACCGTGCCGGCCTTGGCAGCTAGGATTGGGGTTCCCGTGGGGGCACCCAAATCGGTACCAGCATGGAAGCGACTATCGCCAAAAATAGGGTGGGTGCGCCATCCAAACAGGGAAGTAATGGGAGCGGGGGTTGCCAGCGGAAAGATAAATTCCTCGACGCCGCGTCGGATCACATTCAAAGGGCGCAGGCTCGCATTCAGGGCTTCCCGACTGATGAGGGTGGTATTGCCCACGGTGACGCCATCAATGCCGACGGTGACGGGACCGACGCGGACATTGCCGGATCCTGCTTGGGTGCCACTGCCCCCAGTTGCACCGGCATCGCCATTCGCGCCATAGCCTGCGACGCCACCCACGGCTGGGGCCGCACCGCCACAACTCCGGGCGGGAGCGGTTTGTCCTTGGGCAACGGTGATGCGACAGCCTGTTGATCGTTCTGAAAAGACTACGGTGGGGCTATTGGGGGAGCGTGTCGCCCCCACCCCATACTCGGTCGGATCGATAAAGGAGCCGTTGTAGCTCTCGGGCACATTGGGTTGGGCTGGGGCTACCTGGGGTGCTGGGGCTGGGGGCGTCACTGGCTGGACAGCGGGAGCCGCAGGTTCCGGGGCTGGGGCTTGGGGCCGCAGCAGGGATTCGGCAGAGGTCTCTACAGGAGCCGCTGTGGGGGTGGATTCCTCTGCCCGTGCCGGAGTACCGATTAAAGTCCAGCCGCTGACGATGCCCACGCTGCCCGCGATCGCAAATTTTTGCCACATTGCCATGGTGGGTAAAGCCTTCAATATTGCTTTGCTGGTGACCTGCTCGGAACCCATTTTGACTACTCCGTCAAACACCATTGCCAAACCTTAGTCAAACACCATTGCCAAACCTTACGCATTGTAGCCTAGCTGAATCTCGCCCGGTTTCAGCGCTTGGATAGAGATCCCCGTGGGAGAGAAAACCTGCACTTGCAGGTGACCCGTTTCAGAGACGCCGATAATCGTTGCGGGGTGCCCTGCGACCGTGACACTTTGGCCCCTATTGACCAGATATTGATGATACTGGTCTAGCAACGTCGGGATCCCCTGCTGCTGCCAGCAATAGTAGCCCTGGAGCATCCCGCGCAGTGCGATCGCGGCTAAATCTTCCAAACTTTGCAGGGCTATCGGGGGGGAATCCGGCAGTAGTTCCACCAATCGCTGACCTGTTTCAGGGACGGGGTTAGTCCAATTCAGCCCCACCCCCACCACAGCCATGGGCATCCGCTGGTTGACCCTGCGCGTCTCCGTGAGAATTCCCCCCACCTTGCGCCCCTGGGAGATCAAGTCATTGGGCCATTTAATCTGAATCGGCAGTCCTAAACGGTTCAAGGCCGCCGTAATGCCCCAGGCAGTGGCAAGGGTGAGAAGAGCCCGATCCCCCAAGACCACTTCTAACTCCAGCACGAGGGATAGATACAGTCCCCCGACCGCAGAGGTCCACGGACGCCCCCACTGCCCCCGCCCCGCCGTTTGCTCCTGGGCGATGACCACGGTGCCACTCCCCGCCCCCGCTGCCACCAAACGCCACGCTTCGCTATTGGTAGAGGGCAGTTGTGAATACAGATGCAGGTCAAAGCGAGGGCGTAGACATCCCCAAGTCGGGTCTATCCCCAGATCTGGGGCAGGACGCTTGAGGGCAGCATCAAGACGATTGCGATCCATGGGGCGAGAACTATTCTTTTGAGTACAAGTAAGGTACAAGTCGCAAATTCTTCGGTATTACTGGACGGGTGTTGATGGCGCGATGGTCTTCGACCGGCCTATGGCCATCGCAGATCCAATTCTCTTCAGAATCTGCAAAACCGATTGCCATTCCTCCCCTAGGGTGTAGAGCGAAAATACCCGCGATAGGTCGTACTGACCTAGGGACTGAGGAGCCAATTTCACAAATAAAACATCATCGCCATTGGTCATCAGGCCAAAGGTTGGACGGTCCGCATCGGTGTTTGTCATCATATAGGCCAGGGTTTGAGGCAAGGCCGATCGTGTCGAAATCATCGTTTTTTTGGCCTCCAAGACCAACACCCAAAAACTTTGATTCAGAACCAGGGCATCAATGTGGCCTCGCAACACTTCCTCCCCGTCATCTACCGAAATCTCTACTGCCGCCTCTGCCCTGAGCTTGAAAGGGGGATCGTAAAACCCCGTCAGTTCCAACAATGGGGAAGCAACGAGCAACATCACCGATCCCTCCAGCAGTTCCCCATCGGCGCGGTGGTACAACAACCGTTGTCATATCACGGTCAAGCGGTCTTGCTCCGTGGGCGTGAGGCTGGGTTGGGGTTCCCGCCATTCTGGGAAAAAGGTAATCTTCACTGTGGCGCAACCCCAGGCGGGCTTCCAGCTCCGCCAAGGTCTTGAATGCCTCTGTCATTGCAACAACCTTAGCCATCCTGATGTCTCGGTCTCTTAGGAACCCGGATCCTGAATAATGTGCAATTCTTGTGGGTCAGGCATCTTGCCTGACTGTGGACAGCCGGGACGGCTATCCCACGTTATTTGGTCTCTACTCCTTACTAGCGGTTCTCACTTGGGTTAAGTACAGGCAAGGGGCTTAACCCCCTTGTTCGACCCCTTGTTCGCCGAAGTGTCATTAAGTTGAGGTGTCCCTTATACATTAAGGAACCGCTATGGGTCTTCCGGTTAACCGGCCTCTTGTATCATCTTTACCAAAATCCTACCGAAACCCATGAATCATGTCTGGTCTTGGTCTACTTGGGAGGGACAGCCCTACTTAACTACGGATTTACTGAGTCCCTGGCCCCATGGCTTCTTTACGGCCCAGTCATGGCCCCAAACCCCAGAAACCCTGACGCCGGGACTGGCCTCTCCTGCTATGGTCTATCGAGCCCAGCAGGTTCACGGCAATCGCATTGTGCAGCCCGAGGACTTTCCCCCTGGGGTGTCCGTCGATCCGCTTGCAGTCAACGGGATGGAAACTCTAACACCGCCCCGCCCAGAAGCGGATGGGGTCATGTCTACGGCGGCGGGTCAGGCGCTGTGGGTGTGTTCCGCCGACTGCACCCCGGCCCTAATTGCCGATGGTGAGACTGGACAGGCGGTGGCGGTCCATGCCGGGTGGCGCGGCACCGCCCAGAAAATTGTGCCCCTGGCCATTGCCCGTATGCAAGCCCAGGGAAGTGATTTGGCCGATTTGCGGGTGGCTCTGGGGCCTGCGATCGCAGGTCAGGTTTACCAAGTCAGCACCCAGGTTGCGGTGGAGGTGGGCCGATCCCTGCTGGGGGAGGATGCTGAGACTGAGGAGGCGGCGATTCTGAAACACCTGAGCCAAGGAGAAGCCCCACCGATTCTGCCCGATCCCCAGCCCGGTCGCGTGCGGCTAGATGTCCGCCGTATTTTGGCAAGGCAACTGACCCAACTGGGTTTAGAGGCAGAACAAGTTGCGATCGCGCCCCACTGTACCTATCAAGAGCCGGAGCGCTTTTTCTCCTATCGCCGCACCAAGGAAAAGAAGGTGCAGTGGTCTGGCATCGTCAGTTGTTAGCCTGCATTTTCAGGTGGCATCAATCGTGTAGAAGCTAATAGGGAAGGCAGGTCTCTAAATTGCTGGTTGACTGAGACGAGTTGATTAAGCCATTGTTTTCAAGGATTGACTCAATCGTCTGTTGGCTGACGCTGAAATATTCAGCCGCATCCTCTATGGCGGATTCCGAATAGTCATCAGCCAAGTAAGACTGCAAGCTACTGAGAGGACAAAGAAACTCCGCAGCAAAAGCACGTTGATACTTTTGTCGTGAGGTTCTAAGGTCTGTGCTGGCAAGCCATGATTTTCCATGGCTACTGTAGAACAAGTAATCACCAATAAATCTAGCCAATTCAAATCTTCTTGCAATTGGATGTCTTTTTCTAGGGTGAAACTTAAACCCGGTTTGTTTCGATGGAACTGCGATTGAAATGGCCTGCCGACTTGGAGGATTCCATGCTTCATATTCAGACTTTTGTAGACCCAGTAAGTCATACAGTTTATCGTTCACAACTGGATCATCTCCAATATCTATGGCATCGCGTAGAGAGGATGCCAACTTGTTCGCCTGCTGCCAAGGCACCTTTGGAAGTTCTTGCAGAACAGAGTTTTCAATGGAAATTTCGGGTTTTCCATACAGTCCTAATTCTTGAGTTAATTCTGCGATTGTTTCGCTAAGTGGTTGCGCCTCTGATATATATTTGCTATAGGCAGGAGCTATTTCCGAAAAAGTCTCTTTCCCAATTTTTTCGGCAAGATCTAGAGCATCTGTGACAAGGTTTTCAGAAGCCTCGTCAGGATCAAAACCCAATTCAGCTTCACAACGACGATACTGACTTGAATATGAGTCAGAAAGCTCTTCTTGAACTTCTTCCCAAAGATTAGCGAGTGGTGTTTCCGCAACGCCTGTTGCGTTAAGACGAGATAGGACAGACTCAATGAAATCTCTTGCCTTTTGCTCAAAATCAAGAAGGCTTATTGGGAATGACTGATTAAGGCTATTGATGTACCTAACTGATTGTTGATCAGCAGTGTTAGATGTTGTAGACCATATCTGCATTAATTCGGTATCTGAAGCGAGTACTACTCTGGGCCAAATGAATCCTTGATTCGCTGCCGTCAGCTCATGGGCCATCCTCCAATTGGCTGAAGGCTTAGTGCCTTTAGGAGGAAGAGGCTCGTAGAGTAACCTCCACCATGCGGAAACCATCCATGCAGCTAGAGGATAGGCAGAGACTAGAACAGTGTCACGAATTGTTTGAGACCAGGTATCTTCATTTCTAGTAAGACTGATATCTCCTACGCTTAATCCAAACATACCCATAGTCTGCTGGATCTCGGGCGAATCATTTCCGCTTGTAAGCCAGTCAAAATTAAGACTTAGCGAGTTCACTCCGAATCCTCCATTGCTTAATTACTTCTTCACAGAATGGATCCTTAGTTTGCATCGGATAGCCATGATAGGATCCCTGCTCGGCTGACTCAAGTTGTGCCTCTAGCGGAGTCCCATCATCCATAACAGACCAAACATTCTTAGGCCACTTCCCTATAAAACGCTCACTAACCAAGCCATTTCTTATCCCCTTTCTGAGTAGATTTAGCGCTTCCTTCTTGGCAAATATATTGACAGAGTCACAGAGAGACTTGCCTGCTCTAGGCCCACTAGGAGGTGTTAAGTTGAAATCTCCTGGATTTCTTTTGTGCTCGGAATTTCCACCATATTGAGCTTGCAGCGAAAGGGCCAAAAGTTCATGAAAGTCGCACTTTTCCGGCTTAAGCATTCTGCGTTTAGGATTAAACTGACCATTACGCTTTTTCATGAAATACTTTTTTATGGCATCAACAAAAACGTTTCTTCCCAGTGTAATTTTTGCTGGCGGGAATTTCAGGGTTCGCTGCTCTCCTGGGAAGCGCGCAATTGTCCTACCTGATACTGGGCGTCTTGGTAGCACTGCACTCGTCCTAGGGATAGGCACTGTTGGGCCGCTGTTTCCAAATCCGCGATCGCAGCCTCAGTATTGCCCAACTCTGCCTGCAACAAACCGCGATCGTAGCGGGCAAACACGTACTCCGGGTTCAGGTCCAGAGCCTTAGAAAAATCCGCCAACGCCCCTGGAAAATCCCTCAGGGATTGTCGGGTCAGTCCGCGATTGTAGTAAGGATCGGGACTATCCGGTTCAATCTGGATGGCAATGTTGTAGTCCTGGATTGATCCCTGAAAATCTCCCAAGCGTCGCCGCACCAGCCCCCGGTTTTCGTAGGCCAGACTGTGACTGGGTCGTAAATTAATGGCCTCCGTGCAGTCCTTCAATGCCTGTCCCTGCTGATCAATATTGGAATAGGACAAACAGCGATTCAGATAGGCCGCCGCCTGAACTTCTTGGTCTGTGCTCAGGGCAAGGGCCTGAGTATAGTCCTGGATTGCCCCCTGCTCATCCCCCCAATCTGCCCGAGCACTGCCTCGATTCAGATACGCCTTGACCAGGGTCGAATCCAACCGCAGGGCTTGGGTGTAGTCCTCCAGTGCCCCCTGGATATCCCCCACGCCAAAGCGAACATTGCCCCGCTGATAAAACAGGGTGGCCTGCTTAGGGTTAATCTCCAAAGCCTGGGTCAGGTCTGCCAAGGCGGCATTGGACTGGCCCCGCTGAGCATTCAGCATCCCCCGTTCCGTTAGGGCTTGGGCATTCTGGGGCATTCGGGCCAAGGCGGCATCATAATGCGCGATCGCGGTCTCCGTTTCCCCTGCCTGCTCAGCGGTTTGAGCCGCCCGCAGCGATCGCGCCACTGACCACCGCTGGGGCAGTCCTAGGGCCAGTAGTCCCCCCACTAAAGTCAAAAGGGCAATTCCCCCCAGCGCCCAGCGCCAGTGTCGCGGGGGCGGGGAAGTAATAGGGATGTCCGTCTCTGGGGCCGTCATCGCTACCTCTGAACTGTCCAAAGTCACCTGGGGGGCATCCGCCGAAGTGGCCCTACGATTTAGATCCGCCAGAACTGCGATCGCTTTCTGGTAGCGGCGGTCAGGGTCAGGGTGCAACATCCCCGCCAGCACCCCCGCCACCTTAGGGTCGAGCCCAGAAACATCCTGAAGTCGTGCCGTCAAAGCCTGTTGCAGATCGGGATGCTCCGCATCCGGCAGGTCTTCCACGGGCAGCCCCGTTAGGGCCTGAAGCGCGATCATTCCCAAAGCATAGTGGTCGGTACAAAACCGGGGCTGGCCCCGCCGCTGTTCTAGGGGAACATAGACCCAGTCTTTGGGTAGTTTGCCATTCTCAACGATTTCCCGGCCAGAAACCTCGCGCCCCAGTTCCTTCAACAGGCTAAAGTCCAGCAACACAAGGCGGCGGTCCCCTTGATGACGAATGATATTGCTGGGCTTAAGGTTGCCATGGATTACCCCATGCTCCTGCAAAAATACCAGCACCTCCAACACTCCCCGCAAAAACGCCAGCACATCCTGTTCCTGCCAAGGATGGCCGGGATCTAGCTCATGGTTCAGAGATCGGCCAGGAACAAACTCCTGAACCAGATAAAAATGTTGATGGTCCTCAAAAAAAGCAAAGGTATTGGGCACCTGCCTATGGTGTCCCAAGACCTCCAGCACCTCTATTTTCTTTTTCAAAAGGCTGAGGATAAACCGCAGGGTGGTGGGGTTACGGGTGGGCAACTGGATCTGCTTCACCACGCATTTGGGGTGGCCAGGATGATGCAGATCCGCTACCAACAGCGTCTGGCTACCACTCCCCACCCCCAACATTTGGATAAACTGATAGCGTCCCCCCAGAAGACGGTTCTTCGCAGACATAAGGCAGATGGGCTCCCTTGGTCAAAGCCATTCCCCAGGCAGTGCCCACCGAAGCACTCCACGGGCATCTTACTTTGGCAGTACAGCTTTACCCCAGGGTGCCCAAGCCCCCTCAAAAGCAACCTGAACAGCTAATTGACTGACAAAAGCTGTCGCCCACGGTAAAAGAATTTACTTCGTGATTCAGCCAAAATCACCCGATTTTAAACCTTGCCCAAGTCCAGAAGTGGAGTTTTCCCGGTGAGGAAACTCCAGATTTCGAGCTGAACTTGGTCTGGACTTGGTATATAACCTTAACGAGCATGAAGGGATTCGAACCCCCGACCCTCAGAACCGGAATCTGATGCTCTATCCACTGAGCTACATGCCCTTGATGCTCTGGCATTGTAGCATCCACAGCCTGTAAGCGCGCTACGATGGGGACGATTTCCACAAAGTGCCCGTCCTATGGCTGCTGAGACTGTTTCCGAACTCCAGAGCGACCTTGATCAGGCTGCCACGGCCTTGGATGAGGCGGCAACCCAGAGGGGCTTGACCCCTGAGCAGTACAAGGCCAAGATGGCTCGCCGCAAGACGGTACAAGATCAGCGACTGGCGGAGCGCAACCAAGAAAAGGGCTTAATTATTGTCCATACGGGCAATGGCAAGGGTAAGACGACGGCAGCGCTGGGTATGGTGATGCGCTCCCTGGGCCATGGCTACCAAGTGGCCATTATCCAGTTCATCAAGGGGGCCTGGGAACCGGCGGAAAAGGCGGTGCTCGGTCAGTGGGAGCAGCAACTGGCTTTCCACGCGATGGGGGAAGGCTTTACCTGGGAAACTCAAGATCGCGATCGCGATATCACCAAGGCCCAAGCCGCCTGGGAACTAGCCCTGACCTACCTCCGCAACCCCACCTATCGCACCATTCTGCTGGATGAGGTCAACATCGCCCTCAAACTGGGCTATCTGAACCCAGAACAGGTCTTGGCAGGGTTGAACGAAAAGCCCACCGCCACCCATGTGATTTTGACTGGGCGGGGGGCTCCCGAGGCCCTGATCGAACAGGCTGATCTGGTTACCGAAATGACCCTGATCAAGCACCCGTTCCGGGAACAAGGGGTAAGAGCCCAAGCGGGCATTGAGTATTAGGGTTGCCCTCAACGCCTGGAACGGTGAGTAACATGGGTGCCTGATCTCGGCGGGATACCCTGTTGGCATATTGACCATGGCCCAGCCTTCTTCCAGGGGAAAGTCCCCGATCTTAAAAGCCCATTCCTTCGCTCAATTGCCCGCTACTGTTCAGGGGGTATTGGACCAGGAAGCCCTGAAAAATGAGAAAAAATTTGCTACGGTGCGGGCCTTGGTACTGTTGGCCTCCACCATCCTAGACGTACTGGTCTTTTGCTTTCCCCAAACCCTAATTGGCCAACCTTCGGTGTCTCCTACCGTGGCGATGATTGGCCTCACCGCAACGGGATGTTCGGTGGGGATTGTAGCGCTGCTGCGTCGTCCGGTGGCCCTGGTTTGGCTCTCTAAGCTGCAACTGCTATTGCCTCTCTTCGATGGGCTACTGTTGCTGGTATTTATTGGCAATATCTGGCGGGTCTTTGGTGAAGATCAGCCCCTCATTCTGACCAATGTGGTGGCCCTCTGCGCCCTGCTGGCGGTATCGGGGGGAATGCGGTTTCGGGCGCTGGCGTCACTGGTCACCACTGCGATCGCGGCTCTAGCTTTCCTCTACGGAGCTTATCTATTTCAGGTCACCTTCACCATTGCCCTGTTCACTTTTTTCACTATCTTGGGCATTGGCTTTCTGAGCCTGATGATTGGTGATATCGTCCGCCACCAGATCCGGGGAGAGGCGGGACGGTTTTTAATGGAACGGTTTTTGCCCCCCGAAGTCGTAAACACCGCCTTTAATCAACCTCAGGATCTGTTTCGAGAACCTCTGATCTGTGATGTGACGGTGATGATTACAGACTTGCGGGGCTTTACCCACTATTCAGAAAAGCTGGAACCCGCAGCGGTGCTTGCCTTTTTAAGCCAGGTGCAAGGACTACTTTCAGAAATTGTCGAGGCCCACGGCGGCTGGGTCAACAAGTTTATGGGGGATGGCATGTTAGCGGTCTTTGGTGCCCCGACCCCGTTGGATAACCATGCTGAAATTGCCCTGGCAGCAGCCCAAGTCATGCTGCAAAAGTTGCCCCAAATTTCTCCCTTGGCCATGGGCATTGGCCTCCATTCTGGTCCAGTGGTGGCGGGCTACCTCGGAGATGGTCATCACGTTGAGTTCACTGTCATTGGCGACACCGTCAATGTGGCCTCCCGCATCGAAGCCCTAACCAAGGAGGTCGGGCCGGGGCTGCTGATCAGCGCTACCACCTATGGGCAAATTCACCTGCCGATGATCTCGGTGGGCTATTGGCCGCTACGGGGCCGAGATCAGTCCCTGGAACTGTTTACCCTGCCCCCGGAGGCGCTCCGCCTTGACCTGCCAAGGCATTAGGGACGTGGAATGGGTATCAACTCAAAGCGGGACAAATCTCTGGGGGAGGAGTTAGGAGTTAGGAGCCAGAATCTAGGAGAGTACTGGATTCTGACTCCTGAATTCCTCGGAACCAATATTGTCTCGGCTTACGTTAATACCCGGTGGAATTACCCCCCCCTACCTGTCACCCTCTGCATTGGGCGCGGAAACCGCGCCCCTACCGGGAATTCCGCATTGGGCACAGGCACCACGCCCCTACGGCAACATCCTGCATTGGGCGCGGAAACCGCGCCCCTACGGGTAATTCAATTCAAAATTCAAAATTCAAAACTTTCTGTCCACCCCACCCCATCACCCCATCACCCCATCACCCCATCACCCCATCACCCCATCACCCCATCACCCCATCACCCCCCCTCACCCCCCTACTTCATAACCGGGCTGCCATGATGATGGATCAGGTACCAGCGATCCCCCAGGCGCTCTAGGATATTGGTGGCCATAGACTGGGCCTCTAGCCGCTGTCCGTCGCTAATTTGCAGGACATTTTCCACCGCCACCACAGCGGCCAAATCAGCCTGCACCGTCACCGATACCACCTCTACATCCACCTCTAGGTAGCGGGTATTTTTGAAAATTTGCGCCCAAGACTCCCGAATAGCGCCCCAGCCCTTGAGGGCATCTCGACCGGGGTGAATACAAACGCTCTCGGTGCCCTGGGACCAGACCTTTTCCATGGCCTCCAGATTCTTTTTCTCAAAGGCGCGGTAAAAGGCACTATGGGCTGCCAATACTGAGTCGCGATCATCTGCCATGGACTCCACCTCCGGGTCCGAGAATCTAGGGGTTTGGACCCCATCATGGGCTAGTCTAGCTTTACAGTCCCGGCAACTGGGGACTCGGGCTTGGCTTTCCTAGGGCGTGTGGACAATTAACGGGGAAGCCTTTGCGGGGTAGGCATAACCACGCCCACCCCACTGCATCAAGCTAGGGGCTGTAACCGCCCCGTAACCAGGAATCTGGCTTTGATTGCCCACAGCCCCTAGTATCTTGGTTCTGTTAGCCCCCTTCGACCCCAGCGTGTCTATGCTCAGGCTCCAAAACCTCCACAAAACCTATGGTCAACGAGCTGCCCTCTCCGATCTAACCCTGCATATTCCACCGGGGGAGGTGTACGGTCTCCTCGGCCCCAATGGCGCAGGCAAAACGACCGTGATCAACCTGATCTGCGGCCTGCTGCGGGCCGACAGCGGACAGATCTTCATCAACAGCCGAGCTGCCAGTGCTGCCACAAAGTCTTGGATTGGGGTCATGCCCCAGGAAAACCTGCTCTACCGCAGTCTCTCCTGCGAAGAAAATCTTGCCTTTTTTGCCAAAATCTACGGGATGCCCCGACGAGTGCGATCGCGGCGCATTCTAGAGTGTTTAGCGGCGGTGAATTTGCTTGACCGGGCCAAGACACCGGCGGAGGATCTCAGCGGGGGGATGCAGCGGCGACTGAGTCTAGCCATCGCCATCGTCCATCGCCCCAAACTGCTGATTTTGGATGAACCCACCACCGGGCTGGATATCGAAGCCCGCCACGATGTCTGGGAGTTGATCCGTCACCTCACCCGCCAGGAGGGCATGACGGTGCTGCTCACCACCCATTTGCTGGACGAGGTAGAACGTCTCTGCCAACGCATCGGCATTATTAAGCAGGGGCAGCTTCTCACCGAAGGAACCCTGGAGGATCTGCGCCAAGCCATCCCCGCCCAAGAGATTGTCACCCTAGAAACCCCGACCCCTGAGGCGGCGATTGCCCGCGCCCAGGTCCACGGCTTTACGCCCCGCCGCTACGGCTCTGACTTGGCCTTTTGGGTTCCCGACCGCCTTGAACTGAAGGATCTCCTAGACCGCTTTGATGGCATCGCTTTGGACTCCATCGCTCGTCATCCGGTGCGGCTGGAGCATATCTATCTAGAGGCAACGACCAAGGCGGGACTTTGAATTTTCAGATTGAACTATAACCATTTCCCATGAACCAAGGCTGGACCTACTACAACCAAGTCCAGGCTAGTGATGCCGGTCTAACGCTGCTGGACTACTACAGTCAGCGCTACCCCCACTCCTCTCGGGGGGAATGGTGCGATCGCATTCAATCCGGCCAAGTAGAGGTAGATGGCAGGCAGGGCAGCGAGGAGGCAATACTAAAGCCGAGACAGCGCTTGGCCTACCATCGCCCCCCCTGGGAAGAGCCCCCGGCACCCCTGAACTTCGGGGTTCTGTACGAGGATGGAGATCTGCTGGTGGTGGATAAGCCTGCGGGGTTGCCCGTGCTGCCAGGGGGCGGATTCCTGAATCACACTCTGCTGCATCAACTGCGCCAGCACTATCCCCAGGAGACTCCGGTGCCTATCCATCGCCTGGGGCGGGGGACATCGGGGCTGCTGCTCTTGGGGCGATCATCCCTGGCAAAATCCGTCCTCAGCCAGCAGATGCGGGCCAGCACCGAGGGCCACAGCACAACGGGTCTGGAGAAATGCTATCGAGCCCTGATTGGTCCCAGTACCCTCCCTGATACCTTGACCCTCACCACTCCCATCGGCAAGCTACCCCATCCCACCCTGGGGTATGTCTACGGAGCCAGTGCTATGGGAAAAACAGCCCACAGTCAGGTCCGGGTGGTGCAACGCACCACCACCCAAACCCTGATTGAGGTCATCATCCGCACTGGACGGCCCCACCAGATTCGGATTCACCTAGCGGCGGCGGGCTATCCTCTGCTGGGAGACCCCCTCTACCAGGTTGGGGGAATTCCCCGTTCTCTAGATGTCATGGGGAAAATGGAGGCGGTGCCGGGAGACTGTGGCTACCATCTCCACGCCCACCGCCTCACCTTCCGCCATCCCCGCACCCAAGCTCTTGTGACCCTGACGGCACCGTTACCCCCAACCCTCTGGGGTTAAGGTGCTGGAGCAGATTGGCCCGTAGTCTTGCCCGAATGGTGATGTCCGTTGATGACGCCCAACGCATCCAAGGCCCATGACTAGGATTTGGTATTAGACCCGTGACCGGGATTGGGGATTAGATTTGGCCTTGCCAGCGCTGGATTTCTTGCTGAGCTTGGTCGTGGACAGGGGTGCTACTGGGAACCAGTTGAGCCGCTGAGATCGCTTCTGAAAACCGACTCTGAGCCGCCCGAGCCCGAGCGATCACCAAAATGTCCTCACTCCACTGGGCAACCCGTTCCTGGGCGGTTGCGTACTCCGGCTGATCGGGGGTAATTTGTCGCACCTGCTCAATGGCCTTTTGAAAACTGCTGGCTTGTCCGGGTTGGAGAGAGGCTTGGGCCTGCTGGATGAGTTGACGGTTGGTCGATTGCTGCTGCCAGCGGGCAATGTTTTCCTGGGCCTGACGATAAACCGCTGGGCGATCCGGCGGCACCAGTTGGGCCGCTGCGATCGCACCAGCGAGATCCCCTGTGGCAGCGCGCCCCTCCGCCAAATCTAGGATGATGCGACTCCAGCGGTCAATATCCGCCTGGGCCTGTTCGTAGTAGGGATCCGCCGGGGGAATTTGGCGGGCGGTTTCGATGGCGTTATTAAACAGGGAAGCCGAAATGGGCTGAATCTGTCGCCGTGCCTCATTCAGAATGGTCTGATTGCGCTCTGCGGCCTGGGCTGTCCCCCCTTCGGCCTGCTGACGCAACTGTTGATAGGCTTCGTCCTGCTGTTCTGGCGCGACCAAGTCCAACCAGGCACGGGCTTCCCCATAGCGTTCAGCTGAGATCGCAGCCTCAGCCCATTGCACCGCTGATGCCGCTGGCAAAGGGGCGGGGGGTTCTGGCTCTGGAGTGATGCCCTGAAGATTTTCTGGGGTGGGCTGGAGGGTAGTGGGATCTGGATCCACCTCAGCGGCAGGGTCTTCAACAGCGGCGGGGTCTTCTGCTTCCAGTACCTCCATAGACTCCGGGTCCGCCGGGACAACCTCCGTTGTGTCCGCTGATTCCGTCTGCCCCGTCCCCCTCAGGAAAGGTTGGTAGCGGGCCAAGACGCCCAAAAGCAGTACCAATGCCGCCCCTAAAATACCCCAGTTCCAGAGAGCGGCGCGAGCGGCATTAGGCGCGTCCTCCCGTGAGGGAGTTCCCACAGGCTGCATTTTTTCCAATGAACGCGCTGGATCCGCAGGCAGAGGCGGCAAGGGGGCCGCAGAGATCTCCGGAGTATCTACGTCGGGGGGTATGGTCTCTGGAGACATGGCAGCGACCATGGCAGGGGAAGTAAACCCAAAGGCTTGGGCCTGATCGGCTTCCGCCTTTTCCGTCATTGGGAGGGTCGCTATCGCCTCAGCGGGCACCACCATCATGAATTTTTCGGCGGCAGGAATCACCGCCACTGGATTTTGCTGGGGTCGCCAGTGGTGCTGGCTCAATTCGGGAACACGATCGCTGACATAGGCTGCCAGTTGCGAAGCTGTCACACAGCCGTGATAGCGCAATCCCTCCAGAATTGCCTGGGCAAAAAGGCCGTGGCGCACCGCCATGGTTTCGTGGGAGTACTGCTGGGGTTGACAGGCCAACAGAATGGGAATTTCAAAGTCTTTGGCAAGAGCTAGGGTTTGTTGGCCCAGGTTGTGGTGGCCGGTGGCTCCCTGGCTGTGGCTCATATCCAAAGCCAGCAACACATGGGGAGTGGGCGCAGCCTTGAGCGTATCTAAGACCCAAGCTAGGGAAATGGCGCTTTCCGCCAGATGGTCTGGGGTGCTATCGATGGCCAGCAGGTAGTCTTGCCCCCCTTCGCTGAGGCCATAGCCGCTAAAAAACACCCACAGCATGTCCTCCGGTTGGACCCGCTCCTGGCACATCTCCAAAAGTTGCGATCGCAGCGTTTCCCTCAGGGGATAGTGGGCGTAGGGCTCAATCGCAGCAGACAGATCCGTCAAGAGGATGCAGTGATTGACGGGCAACCCCACCTCATCCACAAAAAAGTTGCGTAGTCCCACTGCATCTGCTTGGGCATACATCAACGGCTGCAAGGCAGGGTACTGGTTAATCCCAATGAGGAGAGCCCACTGATTTGCCATGGATGATTAATAGATGAACCTAAACACCTAGACTGTCACAACCACTAAGAGCATGACTCCAGCGATAGGACGCCTATACAGTAGCGGATTTGATACCAGACGATACCATACCCGATTAGAAACGGAGCCAATGGACCATTGAGATGCAACAGTCCTCAAAACTAAACCTTGCCCAAGTCCAGAAGCAGAGTTTTCCCAGTGGGGAAACTCCAGATTTCGAGCTGGACTTGGTATAGGACTCAAAATTGACGATTGCGCCAGGGATGGCTACAGTTAAAGCGGCCAAAAGGTTCTCACTTCATTGGATTCAGCCCCTACACTAGGGCCATCGGGCTTTAATCTTAGGACCGTCTTCTCAGGCCATGCCCTGACTGCCTCGGTTCTGAACAAGGCCCACAGCTTTTCAAGACCTCTAGGGATAGCAGCACCATGTTCCAATCACCTTTAGCCTCCCCAGATCAGTCCCGGCTTCCTTGCCGCCAACCCCTGATCAGTTGGGGACTCTCTGCCCTCCTGCTGAGTAGTGGTGCGATCGCCACCACAGTACTTTTGGCCACCCCTCCCGCTGCCCAGGCGTACACTGCTCGGGTCAGCCTCTTTGTCTACCGCGACTCCGGTGAACCCTACGAGAACTTCCTGCGGCGGGCGGAGGCGATCTCCCGCGCTGGGGTTCAACGCAGCCTCGATGCCGACCTCCTGACCACTGAAGTGATTGTGACCGTGGTAGGAGAAAACCAAGGTATCTCTGTCCCCATCATGGATGTGCAGGTAACCCGAAACCAATGGCGCGATCGCCCCGATCCCCAATACTGGGCCACCTACTACGAGAGCGCCTCCCTGCTGCTGGGCTTCTTTTAAGCGCCTTGCCAGATTCAGAGTATTCCCGCTAAATCCTTGTCCCGCATTTTCATCAACGATCCAGCGGATGCCATCCTTAGGACAGTAGGCTTAATCGATCCACGGGATCACTTTTTAGATGGAATAGTCTCAGAAAAGCACGCTTCTCTCTGGCCGCTGGGAGTAGGAATGAAGAAAAATCTTCGTCGTGGGGAGAAACAAGGTGCTACTATTGAAAGGTTGTAAGCAGCCACCCCTAGGTTAGCCATGGCGGTTCCTAAGAAGAAAACTTCTAAATCCAAGCGAAATATGCGCAAAGCATACTGGAAGCGCACGGCGGCGCTACAGGCTCAAAAAGCTTTGTCCCAAGGTAAGTCCGTTCTCACCGGTCGGTCTACCGGCTTCGTTTATCCTACCCCTGATGACGACGAGGACGACGAAGAATAGCGGTGACTAGATAGAACACAACGAACAGGGGGAAGGTATAAACTTCCCCCTGTTTTTGTCGTGCCTCAGCGGCCCAAACTCCGCAGGGAGTGCGTCAAAACAGAGTGCGTAAAAATACGGTGAAAATAGGCTCAGTTCCCTGGGGACTGTGCCATATTCCGTACTGTCATGGACGTGAATTTTATCGGGAAACTTGCAGGATAGGACAGTAGAGATATCTACGACCGTTTCCAGAATTTTTCCCATGGCTAACTCCGTCCGGTGTCCCCACTGCGGCCATACCCACCTCAAGCGCATCCGGGTGCGCGGTATTCGCAAATGTGCCTCCTGCCAGAATTTTGTCGATATTCGTAAAGAGTCTTGGTGGCGCAAGGTTCTTTCTGCCTAGGGCTCCCCGCCAGATTTGGGCCAACCTAGCCACCCCTAGGGGCTGCCATTGGGGCAGTATCCCCGATCATGGCAATCATTGGCAGCGCTATGATCGAGGCTGTACTGTCGTGACCCAGCACCAGGAAGGGCGATGAAATTTTTTGAGCAGCCCGGACCCCACCAAGCCGACCGCGTTCCCCCAGGACAACATTTGGCCAAAGGATTCCCGGTGCTCACCTATGGCGAAACGCCCCAGGTGAGTCAAGGTGACTGGGCTTTGCAGGTGTTTGGGCTGGTGGCCCCCAAGACCTTTCACTGGACTGACATTCTGGCGCTGCCCCAGCAAGCCTTCACCGCTGATTTTCACTGTGTCACCACCTGGTCTAAGTTAGATGTGAAGTGGACGGGGGTGGCAATCTCAGACTTTATGGCCCAAGTGAGTCTGTTGTCTGAAGCCGCCTATGTCTTAATCCACTGCTACGGTGGCTACACAACCAACCTGAGTCTGGCGGATTTTGTCCGGCCCGAGAACTTCCTGGCCCTTACCCTATTTGGCGAACCTTTGCCTGCGGCCCATGGTGGTCCCCTGCGAGTTGTGGTGCCCCATCTCTATGCCTGGAAAAGTGCCAAGTGGATCAATGGGCTGGAGTTTTTGTCGGAGGAGGCGTTGGGCTTCTGGGAGTGCAATGGCTACCACCGTCGAGGAGACCCCTGGGCTAAACAGCGCTATAGCGATCGCTAGAGGCCGGTCAAAGACCATCGCGGATTCTAATCTTCACGCCTCTTCCCCACCATCGACCTCATGATGTAGGGAACCCCATAGCACTTTTTGTTATCTCTGACTACAGATACGATACTGTTTCCCCTCTTCAGGGAAGCCTAGCTTCTAAGGAAACTACGGATTCGCAATTCCTATGGTCTTTGTGCAACCGGACAATGACCCAATTTTCGGCTCTTTGCCCCTCCAGGCTAAGGGTTGGTTAGAGGGACTGCCCTGGGAACAGCGACGCTATGTGCTTTCCCTGTGCCACCTGATGTCGGCCTCTCCCCCGGAGATGCAGGCGGAATTTTTGGATGATTACACAGCGGATGGCCTCGTCTTCCGCGTGATTCAAGACCAGGACACCAAGCAAAAGGTCAGCAGCTATCTTCAGCAGTTTCACATCCAGACCGAACTCACGGAACCGGTCCTACGCAGCTACATTCGCCAGTTCTACATTCACTCGGCCCAGGATGCTCGCCAGCAACCTGATCTGTACCTAGAGTCGGCTCTCCGCTTGATGATTAGCACCCAGGAGCGCAACAGCGTCTTTAGCTACATGCTGGGGTTTGAGTTGATCAAGCTCATGTTCCAGATGAGTTGGTCCCAACAGGAGCGGCTGTACCGGATTCAGATCAGCCAGGAAGAGTTTATCCGCAACTACATTCGCCCCATCCAGCACACCCACCGCATCAATGGCATCGTGGTCCCCAAGGATGAGGATCAGTTTTTTGCCCGTCGGGACTACTTTGTGAAGAAGCCCGCTCTTCAGGGGAAGCGCTTGGTGGAGTTAGTGATGGCCACCTTCACCGCTGAAACCGTTAGTAGTTTTGGCTTTGGGATCATTCGTACCCAGAATTCCTTTCAGTTTGACTATGAGTATATCTATGCGGCGGAGCCTGCTGAGGCAATTTTTGACTAGGTTCCGTTGGCCCCGTTATACCTCGGTTAGAGCCTGGTGGCGGTTTTGACGGCGGCTTCAGCAGCATCGCCCAAGGCATGAGCGGTGCTGGTGGCGTTGCCAAAGCCATCGGTCATGGCCCCTCGCAGTCAGTGGGTGAATGTCGCCATGGCGCGGGGTTGAAATCAGATTGGGTGCTAGTGACATAATAGAGTCCACGCTGACCCGCAAGGTGCTGTCCCATGGCTGAGACCACCGGACTGATTTCTGATCCCATCCTTTACCCCGACTCCGATGGGCAACCGATGACCGAAAGCGATGCCACCCGCGATTATCTGCTGTACTGCGTTGAGGTGTTGCGGCTTTATTTCAAGGGCCGCTCTAATGTTTACGTTTCGGGTAACTTGTTTGTTTACTACGAAGAAGGCAATCCCAAGGCTGCGATTTCCCCTGACGTATTTGTCATTTTTGGGGTGAGCAACCGCAAGCGCCGCAGCTATAAAACCTGGCAGGAAGGGGGCAAGTTGCCCAATTTCGTCCTGGAAGTTACCTCCCGCAGTACGAAACGACAAGACGAAGTGGAAAAACCTCGCCTCTATGCCAGTCTGGGGGTACAAGAATACTTTCAGTACGATCCCACGGCTGATTATCTCAACCCCCAATTGCGGGGGGCGCAACTGGTGGATGGCACTTACCAGCCATTGCCCCTGGCCTCAACCGCCGCTGGCTTGCCCTATATCCATAGCGCGGTGCTGGGGCTAGATTTGCAACTGCATCCCCCCTATCCAGAACTGGGACTAGCCCCTGCGGCTCAGGCGCTGCGGTTCTACGATCCTCAAACGGGGACTAAGCTCCTGAGCCGAGATGAGCTGGAGCAGTTGCGGGAGGCGCTCCAGGAGGAGAATGGGTTGATTCAGCAGGATCGCGATGCCGCCCAGCAGGAACGCGATGCTGCTCAGCAGGAGCGCGATGCCGCCCAGCAACGGGCTGAGACTCTAGCCGCCCGCCTGCGGGAGTTGGGGATTGACCCGGAGTAGGACCTGGGTGCTTTACTCAGCGATGCATGGCCCTAAGAGGATATTTGAAAACACGGGGAAGGGGTATGAAAAGCCTCACGCGAGTCTCCGTAGCATGATGCGAATCATGGCGATGTGGATCAGTGTCTCGGAGGATTCAGGCAAGCGCTCATAATCTACATTCAGCCGACGGCACCAATGGAGCCAGCCATAGGTGCGCTCCACCACCCAGCGCCTGGGTAAAAGGACGAACCCCTTGGCCCCTTGAGGACGCAATACCACTTCCACCACTATCGCAAACCAGTCAATTACCGTCTTGAAGAAGTCCACGCCCGAAAAGCCCCCATCCACCCAGATGAGCCCCAGGCGAGGCAGACGTTCTCGTTCCGGAGCGAACAACCGATAGCAGTTGTTTGGCTCCTTCCCGCTCCGGGACGCTGGCGGCTACCACCTTCACCGCCACTAATAACCCCAAGGTATCAACCAGGGTAAACCGCTTGCGACCCTTGATTTTCTTACCCCCGTCATAGCCCACCGATTGGCTCACCATGACTGCACTGGGCACGCTCTGAGAATCGAGAGTTCCCGCACTTGGGGTCGGAGCTCGGTCTTCGGCCACCCTCACCCAGGCCACCAAATGGTCATGCACTCGCTTCCAAGTGCCGTCGTTTTTCCACTGTCGGAAGTAGTAATACACCGTGGAATAGGGCGGAAAGGTCTTGGGCAACAGTGACCAGGCACAGCTCGTCGCTAAAACATACAGAATGGCGTTGATGACATCATAGAGGTCAACGGTGCGAGGTCTCCCTGTCGCTTTCGGGCCAGGGAGCAAGGGGAATAGGAGATCCCACTGGTCACGGGTCAGACTGCTGGAATATTCTGATGTCATGGCTTCCAAGGGGCTACAGTTTTCATTAATCTGAGCCTAATACCGAGGAAGCCTTTTCTACGATCCGGGTTTCTATGTGCTAATTGATACTTTCCAAATATCCTCTTAGACCATCTGTCTGTTTCAGGGTAATTCGATTGCCTTCGCCAAGCTGCCGCCGGATGCAGTAGATAGATTGAATACAGTTACTCATCACCATATTCCCCTTCCATATCTGCCATGCTACGAGTATTTCCTGCCCACTCGATTGGCTTCAACAAAGCAGCTTTAGGATTGCCAATTTGGTCTCTATATTTTTGCTTCAAATCACGAACCTTATCTTTTATCTTTAGCCCTAATGAATGGCTAATAATACTGGAAATAAGCTTCCGTTCTGTTTTCCCACCTACAATTCTGCGTGTGCCTGGATTCCAGATCAAATTAGCCCAAGGAGAATCATCGATATCCATCGATATGTTTTCCATAATTGCGCCAATAGTTTCCGGAATTGACTTATCTTGAATGCCCGCAAGCATAAGCACCTCGGCAAGTATATATTGCCCCATAGGACGGGCGAAAATACTACCACCTGGCAAGGGATTGCCAGCATCATCAATTATCATTTTCCCATCTGAATCTGTTTTTTTTCTAAGATCACCCGGAGTTTTCTTCCCCTTTAATACTTGATCAAATCCTGGAGCTTTACCTAAGAGTTGCATCCACACCTGCTCAAGAAAGCCATAGTACTCATCTAGATCTTCATTAGAAGGTCTAAATTGCTTGAAACTACCATCAATATCACGCCCCATTTTGTAAGCAGGAATAGCTATCAAAATTTCGTTGGTCTCATAAAATGCACTTAGAGTTGTGATGTAGGGATCGTTACCTTTACTAGGAGTAATTTGTTTCGACCCTAGTTTGCATAGAACTAAATTCTTTAAAACGCTACTTTCTTTAACCAAGCGCCTTGTGACGATTGCAATAGCATCATCCTCGTCAATAGCAATATTAACTCCGGAAGATGTTGGCTTTGCTCGACGATTTAATGTTGAGAATAATCTACGAGTTCGTTGCAAGCCCTCTTTAGTATTTTCATGATTGAGGATAATTACAGTAATTTCTTCTTGCCTTAGATCAGGATCCATTGCAATAGCTTCTTGAATCGATCGCAAGCGATGTTGTCCATCTAGGGCGTAATAAACCTGACTTCCATCAAAGCGTAGTAGGCCAAACCCATAGCTGTGCTTATCATCATCAAGGTCATTGAGAAGATCATGTTCAGCGACTTTGACAGGAGAAAACTCAGGTTCACCACCATACACTGCAACAACCAATGCGCCATAAAATCTTTGAGGCTCATTTAGAAGATAGGGAACCATCTCTTTTGAGACACGATTAGAAATTTCGCGCTGAATCACTTCGTCTAAATCTTTGTGCGCATGGATCTCTTCTGCTAGTTGACATTCTTTGGCAATCTTTCCAAGCTTCATAACAGTAACATAGTACTGCCAGTCTCCCATTCTAGCCTTTAATGCGGGCACATAATCAGCCATGATCAAAAAACTCCCATGATAAAACTGATGAACAATGTAAGAGAGAAAAGCTATTCAAAAGCTTTTCCCCATAATCTTTGATGGCTAGGAATAGCCTCATTACAAGGTGGTCTACAACACATTAAAAGATGCTCTTCTACAGTATCGACATACACTCTTGGTAGCTGCGCCCACCAAAAGTATAGACACGTCTTATACTTATTAAGCATCTTCACAACACTTTTACGACCTTTTGCATCTTGTTGCTCTTTGAAGTAATTTTCAAATCTTTCAGATAGATAACCAGGCGCGGCCTTTCCAATATACATAGGTAGATGCAATTCTTCTGGGAAAGGGTTTCCTAGTTGAATTGAAAAGCAGTAAACTCCATGCTTATCTGGGATCAGCTGTCTAGATGCTTTCAGGAATTTGCACTTGTCCCATTTCAGTTCTACATCACCTACCACCTTAGGAAACTCATCGATATACTCAGGAAGCCATCGAAGGTTAAATTCAAAATCTTTTGGAAAATATCCTTGTATTGCTTCCTTTTGCTTCGCAAAATCATATGGCTCTTGACTCATAAATATTCTGTAATTTTACATGGATGATGTCAGATTAGGCTGAGACAAGTAGGCTACTTCTATTGAAATGAATTCTCAAAGGTTTAAGTTTTCGAGGGATAAGACATATATCAATATTTGTTTCGACTATCTAATTCTGCAAAAACATCTACTTGTACACAGTTTGTTTTATTCATAATTCCCATAAGTGCTTTGAATTTAACAGTGGTAAAATTCTTCTCCCACAATCTCAAGAAAAACATGAAAAATTGATGTCTTTAACAGGAAAGCTGTGCATTATCCAATTCCGACTCCTCAGGTTGTACTCCTAACGCTTTCAACTGCTCCACCAGCGGTTCTGCTCGTGCTTGGGCAGTCTCAGCCGCTTCCTCCGGAGTTGGTACTTGCTCCCCTGAAGAATGAAAGTACCGCAGAGTCTCATCTTTTAGATCTATACATAGACTCAACATCTCACTCCATCGCCATCCGGCTTCATTAGAGGAGATCGCCTCATAGTGCTGACCAGCCAAGCAATAGCCCTCAAACTCCAGCGTCTCTGGAGAGAACCAGAAATACTCTGGAATTCTAAAGCGAACTTTCCATTTCTGGCTCATTGCTCTCTAGCTGGGTCGCATCTGGCATCAGGTCTGCCAATTGTTGAGCAGTCATGACCATAGCTCGTTCATCCTTCCTGCTAGTTACTCCTATTGTATGATCGGTCAAAGAAAGCAGAGTCCATTTCCCAAAAGGTTACAGATGGCAGGCGAGGCATGGGAGTCGATCATCCTCATCCTCCAAAACTTGGGCTAACACATCGGCTAGTTTTCGTGAGGGGTTCTGTTGCTGCTGCCGTGCCATTGACCGCTCATGCTCGGCAATGATCACATCTTTACGCTGGAGTAACTCCAACAAGGTTTCTCCCTCCGTCCAGGTGTAGGTGCGTCCATCCGCATGATTTTGTTCATACTCTATCGCCTCAGCAAATAGGTCAGGATGCTCTTGGGCCAGCATCACCCACTCATATTTACGCTGGAAGAAGCAAAAAAAGCATCCAGATCGGCTCCGCCAACGATAATAATCAGGCAGTCCAATACCACTTTCTTCTAATAAACGATAGATATCAGCTTTAACCAACCCATATTCTTTGAATGGAAATATAGGAGTAATATTAGACTTCTTAGAAATATAGCCGTCTCTATTTTCATCAGCCCGAATGCCGATATAGCTAATTGCCTCATCATCACCAATGAACTTTTCTAACGGAAGAATCTTCATTTGTTTCGTACACCAGCGCATATTAGGCGACGGCAGCGCCCCGCCGTACACATCTAACCAGTGATCAAAGCCTCTTTCAGCTTCTAGGCGCAAGATTTTTATGCCTAGTCTAACCTCAATTCTATCTAGATATTCCTCTGTTTCTGGCAATTCCTTATGGGTATCGCAGAAAAAATACTCGATATTAAGCTCAGGATATTTTTGACGCATTAAGACAGCTAAAGCCGTACTGTCTTTACCGCCAGAGAGACCCAAAATATGTCTAACAGGCTTACTCATATCGCACGTTTCCTAGCTTTAGGGGGGCTGACTAACTCTGAGCTGGGAGCAGAAAAAATCCGTTCGCTTAGTTTAGCGATAAATGCCTGATATAGCTTGATATCCCCTTGAAGTTCAGGAAGAGCTAGCGCTTTATCCACGGCTTGATTAAGCAAACTTTCCTTGTCGTCATCAACCCAAATGACCTGGTTCACCTCATGGCCATCTTGCTCAGTTATGGTTAACCTTTTAGCCGTAAAACCTTTCCCTTTTGCTTCAACTTCCTTTTGTAGAGCCTCTAAGCTCTTAAAACGTCGAATCAAATCACTAAGAGCTATCTCAAAACGGGTTATGTCCTCATCTGTCCAAGATTTTGGCGGCTTATCAGCCACGATCATCATCAAGGCTTCTAACCACTCTTGGTCGCCAGAACTTCCATCCACTGCCGCCAAGATAAACCGCTTCAGCACAGGCTCAATACATTTACCCAGCAAAAGCATTGCCTGCACCTGGAGATCTTCTCTTAAATTCACCTCCTGCCTGACCCCAAACGCCTCATAGAGCCTGGTCTTGCAGAAACTCAACAGCGCCTCATAGGCCGTTTGGATCTCATGCAGAGCCTGAACCAACTGCTTGCGAAATGCCTTAGCAACTGTTCCATCTCCCTCCGAGGTCGTCATTGGCTCAAAACCACAAGCCTGCGGGAGCGCCACAAACAGTAATTCATCTGGCTCTTGAGCTTGTTGTAATACTACTATCACCTGTCGGGCCTGATCGCTGATTCGCTGAGTATTGAGCGTATACTTCGGCAACTTACGTACAAAGCTAAACAGGGGCTTCGCCACCACCAACAGCGATGCATTGCGAACCCCGGTAGGGGTTTTAGCATTGGGCGACCTCAGAATGCTCTCTAGCTCCTGGAATACCTGAGAGCGTAGGCCCACCATCTCAAAGTATTTTACCGAGAAGCGAGTGGGATCCTTAACCAATAGCTCAAAATACTCTGGCCCCATTACCGGCACAAAAATGCCGTCTTTATAGAAGCCCACATCATCAACGTGATACAGCAGCACGGCGGCAAAGACCACCGGCACCATACCCGGCTTCACCCCATAGGGGGGCTGCTCTAGCTGGCGGTAGAGGTCATCTAAGGATCGCTGCTGCTGCTTAGCGCTCAGGCAAAAGCGTTCAATCGCCTCCCAAAGTGACCAAATCCCTGACTTCTCCTGGGGTGGATAAAAGCCCCACACCCCCTCTTCCTGACGGTGAATGCCCGTAGCCCCAAGGGCAGAATAGTACATGGACACCTCTGGCCCATAGCCCTCTAGCCCCAAACGAGGTTTGTCATCCCATTCCAGCATGGCTTCCAGCAGTACCCGGCGAGCCTTAGCCCCCTGAGAGGTGAGCACCCGGCGGTTAATCAACTCATTGTCGAGAACTGGGGTTTTTAGATAGACGCGATCGCATACCCCAGATAGCACCGACTGAAACGCCCTAGCACTGAGGATTGAGGTCTGTTGCCCCTCAACCCAGCCGCGATTTTCGCCATTTGCCCAGTCAAAGGTCTGCCGTACAGTCTCATCCAACAGCCGTTCCGCCTCAACTAGGCGCTGCTTAACTTCCCTTCGCGCCACACCGTCTTGGGTTAGCTCTGGGGCCGTCTTCCAAATCACCTGAAGCGCTTGCAGCTCACGGGCACGGATGACTAGTAAATCTAGCTGGGTAATTTCAACCACAATGAGCGGCTTACCATCGCGAGTAGTGGTTTGGCCACCTGCAAAGGGCACCCGGTCTAGCCAGTAGAGGATAGTGCCGTCATAGTCGGCAGAGCCGCACTCTAGTTCCCCTAGAGTCAGGCGGCTGTCGCCATAGCGCTGTTCAAAGTAGCGCAGGGTGCCCGTGGCCGAGTAGTGACGTTGGGCGACCAAGGGCTTGAGGGGATACGCCTGAGCCATCAGGTCAGCTAAGGGCGATCGCTCCTGCTCAAGATAGTTATAGATGGCAGCTTCCACATTGAAGTCTGACCCCTGCCACAGCCGCAGCTCCGACCGTTGCTTGCGGTAGGTGACCAAGCTGCGCTTCTGGAGATCTTTAATCACCCTATGCCAGCGCTTCCGCGCTTGATCGTGTGGGTCATCACAGAGGGCTAAGGCAACCAGCTCTGGAGTTGCTCGCAGATCCCCCGTGGTGGTGATTAAGTTTAGGATGCCAATGGTCTTGAGAATTTGGAGGGTTTGAGTATCGCGATCGCGGGCATCTTCAATCAAGCCCTGCACCTCAACCCACCGCTGGAGGTTGACGCGAGAAGACAGCCCCGTCACCGACTCCACAAAGTAATCATAGAGCTGATGCAGCTTCAACGTTGGGACAGGGTCATCCTCAACAATGGTTTTGGCCAGAAACTCCTGTAGACCGTAGGGCTCATCGCTAGTTAAAAACGTAAAGAGGGAGCGATCGTTCTGGGCGTAGCGGGTGCAGAGCAAGGGCAGCACTAGAGCCGCGATCGGGTGCAGGGGGTAGGCTGCCGCTAGCACCTCCCTGGAAACATCGTTCTCATTCAGTACCGGAGCCAACGCCTCAAACCAAGCACCGGCCTGATTGTGAATCGCACAAAGAATAGGATCAGCCTGGGACCTATCCATAGCTTGGCCAATCAGCCGGGTCATCTGACTGGGGGACTCGGTAAAGGCGATATCCTCAAAACGCCCCTGTATCTTGGCCCATTCGCTCTGTTCTACCGCCGCTAGGCGCTCACTGTAGCCCGCAAACGATTGATGCAGCAGTCCGATAAAATACACCTGATGATCGCCCGACAGCTCTAGTTCAGCGACTTGCTGAAGCAGGTAGAGATCATTCACCCCTTGGTTATGGGAGGCATATTCCAGTGTCTTCCCCAATTCATCTACCACCAAGAGCATCGGTGTCGCTGCTGCTTGCACGACTTCTTTGAGTAAAGAGAGCACCTGCTGATTATGGATGTTGGGCTCTCGGCTACTGAGTTCCACCTCCCAGTCGGTGATGTGAGGCCAAAAATCTGGTTGAGGCTGGTCACGCCAGAACCGTTGAGCCGTTAAGACTAAAGCCCTCGCCACCGTCCAACTCAGGGGTTCTCGCTGGCCCGTAGCCACCACCCGCAGCAGGCCCCCAGGGGGAATATGCGTGGTAATGGCTTGGAATTCTAGGCTATCTGAGGCAAATGCCTGATGGGCGATCGCTAGTGCTTCTTGTTTAACGGCAGTGCGATCGCCCGCCCCCAAAGCTGTGAGGTAGTGAGCAAAGGCCGACTTCCCTGTGCCATAGACCCCAGTAATCGTCCAGGCACGGTGGGCACGAGGATTGCTGAAAGCAGGCAAAATCCGCCGTAATGCCCCAGCAGCGATCTCCGTGGGCACATACCCCTGCACCGCATCGGGCTTATCAAGATCCCGCACCAGGTTAACCGAGCGGTAGTAGCGACGGTTCAGGCCGAAGTAGGAGGAAAGAGGTTTGGGGGTCATGCCGCTTTGCCCTGCTGCTCGTCGTAGTAGCTTTCTAGGATATCTAGCCCTAGCTGCCCAACACCGACCGACTCTACCGTAGGAAAGTTAAATTGCAGCTTGCCTGCCGCGTCCGCTAGGCTCAGCTCATTAAATAGATATCTCACTCGATCAATCCCATCGCAGATAGCCGCCTCGTTAAGCTTGAAGATCGCCCCAGGACTCCCAGGCTCGTAGAGCAGGTTACTAACGGGGATCGTGCGGGCGGTCGGATAGGTCTGATGGGCAAAAACCAAAGCTGCATAGACAATCACCTCCGCTGGCAGGTTTTGCTTTGGCCCCATACGAAAGGCATAGTGACGGGTATCGGCAGCCGGTTGAATCAGCCGCAGCTCGGTAAAGGGGCAATCTAGCGACTCTTCCCCAGCAGATGCCTTAGTGGGCTGCTCAGTATACATCCGCAGAATGCAGCTCACATCTTTTCTTAGGGATGAATCGGCAATGCGGGTGATGGTGCGGTCTCGATACTCCCCCAGGTCATGGAACAGGTCATCGTAGGTAAACTCCACCTGGTTGAAGCGGTTAAAGGCAAAGTCCCAGGCAGTTGCATAGCAGGGGGGCTGGAGCAACTGCCAGTGCAGTAGCCACAAAGAGGCAGGATCCTCCAGATAAGGATCCCATCCAGACCTCCCTAGCAGTGCTTTGCCAAACTCAGTCGGTTCATCATCTTGGAGCACCTTAAAAGCATTGCACCAGTAGCGTATGGAGCGCACCATATTTTTGCCCACCCCAAGCTGCACAGTGGCATCCTCCGCCAAAAAGATGGCGGTATTGCGGCAAGCCCCCTCAAATCCCTTCTTCAGCCAGCCAAATCGAGGATGAAACGTTTCATGGCGAGCAAAGACCGACACATGAGGCGATCTCTGCTCCTCTAAATCTGGCTGGGTTTGTTTAGACATAGCGGGGGCAACTAGGGGCTGTGGAAAGTCAAAGTTAGATTCCTGGCTATGGAGCGGTTACAGCCCCTAGCTTGATTCAGTAGGGCGGGCGTGGTCATGCCTACCCCGCAAGGGTTTCCGCGTTAAGCATCCACAGACCCTAGCACTTACGTACTAAATTATCGAGTAACGCCACCGAATTCAATCATCTAAGGGAAGCCATGACAGTACAGAGCTTCCTGGAAGCCAGCCTTGTAGGGTACATATTACCCGGTCATACCCTATATGTGGAGTCCGCCTAAAAACCTAACCGCTAATTGTAGTGGCCGTCTACTGCCGCTGTACTTTACCGTTATCTCAGCCCAAGCTGTACTCGGATTGCCAATTCTACAGCAGTCATTTCTTCAGAAGTTATTTCCCCTGCCTTCTTACTCATTCTTTGCTTAGAAACAGTTGTCAGTTGATCAGCCATTGCCTTCCCTCGACGACCTTGCAGAGTTACCATTGCTTCACTTGGGTACATTCGAGACACATTGCTAGTTATCGGCACAACCTGAACTCGGTTAAGATTACGGTTTGCAGCATTGTTGCTGACAATAACTGCGGGTCGCTCTTTCTTGATTTCGCCCCCGACTGACGGATCAAAATTAATCCACCACACTTCACCTCTGTTCATTTTTCACTGTCCCCAATCAGAGCCTCAGCCCACGCTAAAGCCTCTGTTTCGCGCTCTTGATCTTCAGCCATGAGCTTGTAGGCAGCATCTAGTTCATCCTTGACAACATAAGGGCGTAACAAATCTTCAATAAACTGACTAATAGCCCCCTTCCCGACCACTGCATACAAGCCGTCGTATACCTCTTCGTCAATACTGATTGTCAACTTCTTATGCATCACCTTCCCCTTTGTACGTACACGTACACGCATACGTAAAGCATATCACCTCTTTCAAGCACTGTTGGAGGCTTGGCATGACTACTTTGACGATTGGGGTCTTCCGGCTTTGCGCTGATAAGATAATCTTATGCCGTGCCGCAACTAAGTTTCAGCCGTTGATCGAGCAGCATTTTGTATCTTTTTGCACAATTCTCACCATAGATCCGGAAGAGCCGTAAATACATCAGTGAGCGCCTAGTAAGCAGTGAATGGGGTCAAAAAACAATCGAACAACTTGCAGTCTTTATACAATCTCAAGAACCTGGCATCAAGGGGTTTGAAAAGCGTAATCTGTATAGAATGCGCCAATTTTATGAAACCTATCCCAATTCTGAAATTGTGTCATCACTGCTGACACAATTAAGCTGGACTCACCATTCGATCCTTATTTCACGTTGCAAGACTGAAGCTGAGCGCCTTTTTTACCTTGAGCTTGCGGTCGCGGAGCGATACAGTACTCGTGAACTTGATCGTCAAATCAATAGTGGTATTTTTGAGCGTACTTGCCTTGCCGATACCAAACTCGCACAAGTCGTTCACCCTAAACCACTAACTGGAGTTTTTCGCGATAGTTACGTCCTGGATTTCCTTAACCTGCCTCCTAGCCACTCCGAAAACGACCTGAAAACTGCCCTCGTCTACTGCCTCAAAGACTTCATCCTCGAACTTGGACGGGACTTCACTTTTCTCGGACAAGAATATCGTCTCCAGGTTGGCAACAGCGACTTCTTCGTTGACCTACTCTTTTTCCACCGCGAACTTCAATGCCTTGTTGCTTTTGAACTCAAAGTCGATAAATTTAGACCCGAATACCTCGGGCAGCTAGAATTCTACCTTGAAGCCCTTGATCGCGACCTCAAGAAACCTCATGAAAATCCCAGCATCGGTGTTCTGCTTTGCCGCGACAAAGATGATGAAGTTGTTGAATACGCTCTCAGTCGCTCCGTAAGCCCTACTGTCGTTGCCGAGTACGAAATCAAGCTGATTCCCAAGGAAGTTCTACGAAGAAAACTGAATGAGTTCTACGAGTTAATTGTAGCTAAAGAGGAGCCGTGAATTCAAAATTTAATCGGTCTAGGATTCTGTCATCCGCCCCAAAAAACCGCTGCACCGGAACGATTCAGATTGTTGGTAACATCGTCCCCAATCAGAGCCTCAGCCCACGCTAAAGCCTCTGTTTCGCGCTCTTGATCTTCAGCCATGAGCTTGTAGGTAGCATCTAGTTAATCCTTTGTTAATCATTTAGGAGGCACTGTGAAAACGATTGGATTAATCGGAGGAATGAGTTGGGAGTCTTCGATTGAGTATTACCGCATCATTAATGAAGTCACCAAGAGCAAACTTGGGGGATTACACTCGGCTAAGAGCGTAATGTTTTCAGTGGACTTTGCAGAAATCGAGACTTTGCAACATCAAAATCGTTGGCAAGAAGCCGCAGATTTGATGGTTTTAGCCGCGCAAAGCATTGAAAAAGCAGGAGCAGATTTTGTAGTTCTCTGCACAAATACTATGCATAAGCTCGCAGACGAGATAGAGGCGAATATTCAAATTCCGTTTCTCCATATTGCGGATGCCACGGCTCAGAAGGTGCAGCCCAGCGGCATTTTAAAGGTAGGCTTGTTGGGCACTCGTTTTACAATGGAGGAGGATTTTTATCGCGGGCGACTAGTGGAGAAACATGGGCTAGAGGTGCTGATTCCAAGTGACGAAGAGCGAGAGGTCGTGCATCAAGTCATTTATATCGCATCTAAATTTATATCGCTTATGCAACAACGCCTAGGTAAAGGTTAGCTGGGTTTGGAGAGCACTCAACACTCAACTAGGGGATAATTAAGGTAGCTCAGAGCAACAGCCTAGCCATCTGGGCCAACTACGGTGCAATCCCAATCCCGCTTCATGAAGGCGATCTTTGCGATCGCTAGGGAGATAGCCATGGCCCAGATCGATAGTTTGTCCAATTCTTCCAGCCAGAAGCAAGTACAGCAGCGGCAACTGGCCGAAATTGAAACCATCTACCAGTCGGCCCCCATTGGTCTGGGGGTGCTGGATTGTGAGCTGCGCTTTGTGCGGGTCAACCAGCGGCTGGCGGAAATGAATGGGTTATCGGTCGAAGCCCACCTGGGCCATACTGTCTTCGAGCTATTGCCCAATTTGGCCGACCAAGCCGAAGCCATGCTGCGCCCCATTCTCGAAACGGGCGAACCGCTGCTCAAGGTTGAGGTTAGGGGCGAGACCCCAGCCCAGCCCGGTGTGCAGCGGGCCTGGGTCGAGAGTTTTTGGCCCCTGAAGGACGGCGATCGCATCATCGGCATCAGCATTGTGTGCGAAGAGGTGACCGATCGCAAACGCATTGAGGCCGAGCGCCAGCAGGCCCTAAACGACCTGCAACAAGCTAAAGTCGAGCTGGAGCAGCGGGTGGCTGAGCGCACCGCCGAACTTTCTGAGATCAACGCCGATCTGCGTCAGCGCAAATCGATTCTGCGCAGCCTGTTCGACAGTGCCGCCATGCCCATGGGTGTTGTCGAACTCTGTGACGGCGATATTCTGCATATTTCTGACAACGGGGCTGCCGCCTCATTTTTGGGCATCTCCCCCCAGGCAATGCAAAATCGGTTTGCCAGTGATTTGGGAGTCTCTAGAGACACCATTGAGCGCTGGATCACCTACTACCGCGAAGCAGAACGCACCCAAGCTCCTGTGCGGTTTGAATATTACCAAGACAATTCTCCCGCCCAGGGATGCTGGCTAGCGGGCAGCGTATGCCCCATTGTGGGCAGCCCCAGCGGGCATCCTCGGTTTTCGTACATTCTGGAAGACATTACCGAGCGCAAGCAGGCCGAAGAGACCCTGGCGCGCCGCGAAGAACAACTGCGACTCACCCTCGAATTTACCCACATCGGCACCTGGGACTGGGACGTGCGGCAGAATACTGTGGTCTGGAATGACAATCACTTTACGCTGCTGGGTCTAGACCCCAACAGCACCGATGACCCCTACCAGAGCTGGCGCAGCGCGATTCACCCCGACGATTTAGACCGGGTTGAGCAGGCTCTGCAAGACGCCCTGCACCAGCACACCGATTACGAAACCGAGTACCGGGTGTTTTATCCTGATGGCACCCTGCGGTGGCTGGTAGGGCGGGGGCGGGGTATGTATGACGCTGACCAGCAGCCGATTCGTATGCTGGGGGTGGTGCTCGACATTAGCGATCGCAAACGGGCTGAGCAAATTCAAGAATTTCAGGCGGTGATCACCCGCAACATGGCCGAGGGCATCTGTGTGGTCAGAGCCGACAACGCCATGATTGCCTACGCCAACCGCAAGTTTGAACAGATGTTTGGCTACGACCCCGGTGAGCTAGAAGGGCGGCATGTGTCGATCGTCAACTATGCCAACGATGAGGCCGGAGCCGAAGCGGTGAATCAGGCCATTCGTCAGGCGGTTCTAGAAAACCTAGAAGCCACCTACGAAGTGCACAATGTCAAAAAAGACGGCACGCCCTTTTGGTGTAGCGCGACTACTTCAATATTTGAACATCCTGAATATGGCAGTGTACTGGTGGCGGTGCAGCAGGACATTAGCGATCGCAAAGAATTCCAAGAAAAGCTCCAGACATCTCTGAAAGAAAAAGAACTGTTGCTCAAGGAAATTTATCACCGAGTCAAAAACAACATGCAAGTGGTCTGTAGCCTGCTCAACCTCCAGGCTCGCAAAGTGTCTGACCCGGTGGCTCTCTCGGTACTGCGCGATAGCCAAAGCCGGATCAGAGCCATGGCCTTGATACACGAAAAGCTCTACAAATCGCCAGATCTCACCCGCATCGATCTGGCCGACTATATCCACGGTTTGGCCTACAGTCTGCTTGAGACCTACCACGCTAGCGGCAATCACATTGCCCTGCGGCTAGAGATTGAGCCCTATAGTTTAGACATCGAAACAGCCCTGCCCTGCGGCCTGATTCTCACTGAGCTGATGTCAAATTCTCTCAAGTACGCCTTCCCAAAAGGCAGGGCAGGCGAAATTACTATCATGGCTTCCCTCAGACCCGACCACCAAGTTTTGCTGCGGGTGGGAGACAATGGTATTGGTCTGCCCGATGACCTTAATCTGGCGCGTGTGTCCTCCTTGGGCCTAAGCCTAGTGCGAAATCTGACCAAACAGATTAGGGGAGAGGTTGCGATTGTGCCCCAGGCCGTCGGCTCTGCCTTTCAAATCGTGTTTCCGGCGTAGGAACCTATGGAGAAGAAGACCATTTTGGTCGTCGAAGACGAAGTCGTGATCGCCATGGATATACAGGCGACGCTGGTTGATATGGGTTATGAGGTGCCTGAGATCATCACCTCCGGCGAGGCGGCAATTCAAACCGCCCTAGAGCTGTACCCCGACCTTGTCTTGATGGATATTCACCTCAATGACACCGTAGATGGCATTACCGCCGCCGCCACCATCACTGAAGCCCTAGATATTCCGGTGATTTATTTAACCGCCTACGCCGATGAAGAAACCCTCCGGCGGGCTAGCCTGACCACACCCTTTGGCTACATTCTCAAACCCTTTGAGGCCAGAGAACTGCGTGCCAATATCGAGATTACCTTCTACAAACACAGTCTCGAAAAAACCATTAAAGAACATCGCCAGTGGCTACTGGCTGTCTTGAACAGCATTAGCGAAGGGGTTGCCGCCAGCGATCCCAGGGGCCTGATTAAGTTTATGAATCCGGTAGCCGAAACCCTGACCGGCTGGTCTCAAGCTGAGGCCATTGGGCGATCCCCCGTAGAAGTCTTTCACTTTCTAGATGAGGTGACGCGCAATCTAATCGACAATCCCCTGCTGAAGTCGCTACACGAAAACCATACGGTATATCTACCTGAGAACGCGCTGCTGCTTACCAAGCATGGGGATGAAATTCCGGTCGCCGACAGCGCCGCCCCCATCTACAACGACCGAGGCCGACTAGAGGGGGCTGTAATGGTGGTGCGCGACAGCACCGAACAGCGGCGCATGGAGGCTCAGTTAGAACACAACGCCCTGCACGATCCCCTAACCCAACTGCCCAATCGCGCCCTGTTTCTAAATCGCCTACAGCAGGCCGTCGATCGAGCGCAGCGATCGCCTGAGTTTGGCTTTGCCCTGATGCTGCTTGATCTCGATCGCTTCAAAAGTATTAACGACACCCTGGGACACCTAGTTGGCGATCAGTTATTGATGGCGATTGCTCCTAGATTGCAGACCCAGCTGCGCAGCATCGATACCGTAGCCCGCTTTGGCGGCGATGAATTTGCCGTACTGCTAGAAGACATTACCGATGTGGCCTTCGTCTGTCGCACCGCCAAGCGCATCTTAAGCGAACTCAGACCCCCCTTCTTAATCGGCCACCACGAACTGTTGATCACCGCCAGCATTGGCATCGTGCTGAGTTCAATTCCCTACGAGCAGATCACCGATCTCCTGCGCGATGCCGATATTGCCATGTATCGGGCCAAGGCGCGGGGGCGCGGTAACTACGAGCTCTTCGACACGCTCATGCATGGTCTGACCATTGAACTCATGCAGCGAGAGTATGCCCTGAGTAGTGCGATCGCCCATGACGAACTTGTGGTGCATTACCAGCCCATCGTTTCTTTGGTCACCCACGAGGTCACCAGCCTAGAAGCCCTGGTGCGCTGGCAAAAGCCCGACGAGGCGCTGATGTATCCAGACCAGTTCATTGCTCTAGCGGAAGATATGGGCCTTATCACCACCCTTGATCAGTGGGTGATTAGGGAAGCCTGCCAGCAGCTACAAGTCTGGCAGCAGTTGGGAGTCGGGGCCTGGGTCTTAGCCGATGACCCCTTGGTCAGACGAGCCAACAGCACCGACCCAACCCCAACCTTGTCGATCCCAACCCTGTCGATCAATGTCAACCTATCTAGCAACCACTTTACCCAAAAGAATCTAGTAGAGACCTTCGCCAGCATTCTGCAAGACACCGGCCTCAGCGGTCACCATTTGAAGCTAGAAATTACCGAGAGCGTATTTATTGAAAATGCTAAAGAAGCGGCAGCTATGCTCAAGCAGCTCAAGGAGCTCAACGTGCAAATTTGCTTGGATGATTTTGGCACCGGCTATTCGTCGTTCAGCTATCTACATCAATTCCCCATTGATATTGTCAAAATCGATCGCTCCTTTGTCCAAGGCATCGGCACTGATGCTGGAAAACTCGCCATTGTGCGGGCTATGGTAGGACTCTGCCATACCCTGGGCATGGCGGTGACCGCCGAGGGCATCGAAACCCCTCAGCAGCGAGATATTCTGCAAGATTTGGGCTGTGAGTATGGTCAAGGCCACCTGTTTGCCAGGGCCACCGATGGGGCTACCATAGCGCTCAAGCTGAAGACTGCCAACCGACGGAGGGCCGGGGAGTCTGGGGGCCGATGAAACCTTCTTTGGGTTGCCCAACCTGGCTCGGCTTAAGTTGATGCCCGATTTCTAGATAGGGTTTAGCCCACGGTGGCTGCGGCCCGAAATAGGAGGGAGTGGCGGTACACCAGGGCTGACAGATTGTCGTCATAGCCGCCGCCAATGACGCAGGCCACGGGATACCCAGCCTGGATACAGGTTTTGAGCACCCAGCGATCGCGCTCATAGAGGCCCGTATTGGTCATGGCCAGCTTGCCGAGGCGATCGCCCTGGTGGGTATCGACGCCAGCGTCATAGAGAACGAGATCGGGGCGCACCTGACTGAGCAGATCCGGTAGATGGGTCTGGAGCTGGCGTAGATAGTCCTCGTCCCCTAAGCCCTCCGGTAGGGGCACATCGCGATCGCTGATTTGCTTGAGCCGAGGAAAGTTCACCGCGCAGTGCATCGAAAAGGTCACGACACGGGGATCATCCCGAAAAATCCAAGCAGTCCCATCCCCTTGGTGCACATCTAGGTCCACGATCAAGATGCGCTGCACCAAGTTTTGATCTAAGAGAATGCGGGCTGCGATCGCAAGATCGTTGAAAATACAAAATCCTGCCCCATGGTCGGGGAAGGCATGATGGGTACCTCCCGCCGTATTGCAGGCCAGACCGTAGTTCAGAGCCAGCTTTGCCGTTAAGATCGTCCCCCCCACCGCCGTACAGGTGCGGCGCACCAAGTTGGGGCTCCAGGGCAGACCAATGCGTCGCTGGGCCTGGGAATCCAGGGTGCCCTGACAATAGGCTGTCACATAGGCGGGGGTATGGACCCGTTGGAGCCAATCTGCCAGAGGCGCACCAGGTTGGTAGATCTGGTCTACCCCCACGACACCATCCCGCAGCAACAGATCCCGCAACAGCCCAAATTTAGGCATGGGAAACCGATGCCCTTGGGGCAGAGGAGCCACATAGTCAGGATGGTAGACAACGCAGAAAGAGGGCAATTCAGGGCCAGAGCGCAGAAGGCTAGAGGAACGAAGACAGGGATCGCCGTTGGCGCACATCTACTGTATTCACCAAGCTACCCTCAGGCCAATCCACCGGGGTTGTGGCATGGGGTGGTACTACCGTCGCCTCTGTTGTCGTCGCTGTCATCGCTGTCGTCGCTGCGGTAGAGGCCGGGGTAGGATTAGCCCGAGAAGCGCTGGAGGCCGTAATCGGATTCCTCAGGGGTGGGTTTGGGGAACGGAGAGCGGTGAAGGCGTTATAGGGCTCTAGCCGTTTGGGAGGGGCCTTGGTAGCGGCTACAGGAGCTGGTCTAGCAGGGGGCGGCTCAACTGGGCGGCGGCGGGGTTTGGAGCGAGCTCGGGGTGGTGCTTGTACCTGCTGAGAGATTACAAAGCAGCCTCCAGCACAGAGCACCACGAGGGCGGCAATGGACCAGCCCGATAGCCCAGGGTCTTCCGCCACGGAGGTGTTTATCGTGGAATTTTCCGTCCCTAGCTCAGGACTGTCGGCCAGATTGGGGCTGGTTTCCGCCCCTGAAGTAGCGGTGCGCCCTTGGGCAGGGGCGGGGGCTGAAGAGGGAGCAGGTTGGGATCCGGTGTAGACCAGACGGTTGTAGGCCACCAGGGCGATCGCCATCAAGAGTATCCACATGCCCCCCAGCACCAGCAGGGGACGGTAGGCCGCGAGGCGCAGCCAAAATTGCCGATGTTGAAAGAGGGCAGGGGAAACCGGATCCAAGGCTGGGTGGGGAACAGCACTGGTGCGGCTGGCGGAGGAAGACTCTGGAGGCTGGCCTGTCATGGGAAAATCCGGCGAGCGTTATGGCACATTTTAGGATTTCACCCGCTGCTGCGCCAGTCAGCATGGTTCTGCTCCTAGCGTACCGCTAGATCCTCAATATAGTCGCCGGGATTACGGGCCACCCAACCTAGCTCTGAATTGGTGCGGACCTCAAGGTAGAGATAGGCGGTGTCGGGGATATCAGGATTGGGGAGCACTTGGGCGATGGTTTGCCCCTTGGTCACGGTGTCTCCCACCTGGACTTGAATCGCGGTCACCCCACCGTAGCGAGTCTGGATGCCTTGGGCATGGTTCACCACGACCAGGGTGCCCAGGGTGTCATGATCCCCGGCAAAGGCTACGGTTCCTGGCCCTACGACGAGGACGGGGGCTTCCGGATCTGTAGCTAGGGTAATACCGCTGTTAAACACGAGGCGATCTTCGGTGGGGTGGGGCTGCCAGCCGAAACTGGTGACGATGGGTGCGATCGCACCTAAGGGATAGCCCCCTAAGGGATTGCCTCCTAAGGCATTACCCCCCGATTCTGGACGCGGGGTGTGCTCCACCCCCGGAAACCAGTTCACTCCAGGAACAAAGATACGCCGGGGGGGCGTTAAGGGACAGCCATTGATTTCAAACAGAACATCCGCCCGCACCTGATAGGTCGCAGCCAGATCAGCCCAACTGCTGCCAGCGGGAACAATCACCTCAATGCCGTTAAAGGGGGGCACCCGCAGCACCTGCCCCGGCCTAACGGTGCCGCTTTCTAGGGGTAGATTCATGCCAATCAATGTCGCCGCCAGCAGGTTATACCGGGCCGCGATCGCGTCTAGGGTTTCCCCCGTCGCCACCCGATGGGTCTGCACCCGCTCCAGCGCAGGCACTGGACACAGATCCGTCACCGCCTCCTGAGCCATCGCCGCCATCGGTCCCAAGGCTATTCCCCCCCAAAAGAGGAGGGTTAAAATATGCGATCGCGCCCTAGTCATAGCCAAAGGTCATGCCCTAAAGATGTTCCATACCCGTTCCCCAACCTGTCACCCCCTGCATTGGTCACGGAATTGGGCGCGGAAACCGCGCCCCTACGGTGATCACCCCCCAATACCCCAATACCGATCACCCGGCGACAAGGGCAACCATCCTTCGGCTCCGCTCAGGACAGGCAAGGGATTGCCCCTACGGGATTTACCCCAACACCCCAACACCCACACCCTCCCCACCCCCGGCATCATCGCCAACGCCCTAG
>NZ_KI913949.1:4441892-4449987 GCF_000332095.2 Leptolyngbya sp. PCC 6406
CACCCTTCACCCCCCACCCTTCACCCCCTACCCTCACACCCCCCCACCCTCACACACACCCATCTCCTGCGATTCCCGCAGGGATCTTCGCTAAAGTAGAGTGACTCTTGATGTCCCACCATCCCGCCGAGGCACCGTAATGGGCATATCCCTAAAGCAATTCGGGTTAACGACGACTGCCTTTATTCTAGGGTGTGGCACTGGGTGGGTGGGTCATCGCACCTGGGCTCCCTTGGCCGCAGAAACAGAGAACCCAGAGGGGCCAATTCCCGTAGTACAAACGGCCCTGACCACCACCGAAGCCCCCAGCTTGGGAGAATCTGCTCTTCCCGTCCCAGCCAATAATGGCAACTTCATCGCGGCAGCGGTGGATCGGGTGGGGGCAGCAGTGGTTCGTATCGACTCGGAAAGCAATGTCGAATGGGATATGCCTGAAGCGTTTCAGAATCCCTTCTTCCGTCGCTTCTTTGGGGATGAAATGCCCTCCTCCCCTGGACCCTTGCAGCAGGGAACGGGTTCCGGCTTTATTATCAGCACCGATGGTCAAATCATCACCAATGCCCACGTTGTAGAGGGGGCAGATACCGTCACCGTCACCCTCACCGATGGCCGGACCTTCTCTGGTCGGGTAGTGGGGACAGACCCCGTGACCGATGTCGCCGCAGTAAAAATCGACACCCAGGAACTGCCCATGGTCACCCTGGGTACCACAGAGAACCTGGCACCGGGGCAGTGGGCCATTGCCATCGGCAATCCTCTGGGTTTAGACAATACCGTCACCGCTGGCATCATCAGCGCCCTAGGCCGATCCAGTTCCGAAGTCGGCATCCCCGATAAGCGCGTCCAGTTCATCCAAACCGATGCTGCTATTAATCCGGGCAATTCCGGCGGTCCTCTCCTTAACGACGAGGGTCAAGTGATTGGTATGAACACTGCCATCCGCAAAGACGCTCAGGGTCTAGGCTTCGCTATTCCTGTGGAAACCCTTCAGCGCATTGCCAAACAACTCTTTGAAACCGGAGAGGTTCAGCATCCCTATCTGGGTATCCAGATGCTATTGCTTACCCCCGAAAATAAGGCGGGGTTGAACCGAGATCCCAACCTGAATCTGACCATTACCGAAGACTCAGGGGTGATCATCATCCGAGTTCTCGAAAATACCCCTGCCGCTGTCGGGGGGCTGCTTAAGGGAGACATCATTAAGTCCATTAACGATGTGGCGGTGGCGACTCCGACGGAGGTGCAAGGACAGGTGGATGCCAGTGAGATTGGTCAACCCCTAACCGTGGAGGTGCTGCGCAATGGCAAGACGGAGCGCATTGAGGTGAAACCTATGCCCCTGCCCACCGAGTTACAGTAACCTCACCGTGCAGATTCTTTCCGTCAGCCTCAAAAACTTCAAAACCCATCAGGATCAGCATTTCACCTTTGCCCTGGGGACCAATGCCATCTGTGGGGAAAATGGGGCGGGCAAAACCAGCATTCTGGAGGCCATTGCCTGGGTGCTGTTTAATTACCAGGGCAGTTATGCAAAAGAAGATTTGGTTCGCAATGGTAGCGGTAGTGCCGAGGTCATTGTCGAGTTCATCTCCAGTGTCGATAGCCGCACCTATGCTGTTCAGCGTCATACCGCCAAGGGCTACGCCCTCTTCGATCCCCAATTGAATCAGCGCCTTCCCTATACCCGCATTAAGGATGAGGTGCTGCCCTGGTTGCGGGAGCATTTGGGGGTTTCCCCCGCTACGGATTTGGGGGAATTGTTTGCCCGTATGGTTGGGGTTCCCCAGGGCACTTTCACGGCTGATTTTCTCCAATCTCCAGAAAACCGGAAGACGGTCTTTGACAAAATCCTCAAGGTGGAAGCCTACAAAACTGTCCATCGTGACCTCAACAGCCTACGTCGCTATGCGGAAGTCCAAGTGGAGTCGGTGGAGCGGGACATCGCCCACTATGACGATCGCCTCCAAGCCTGGGAACCTCTGCAACAGCGCCTCGATACTCTGGTAGCGGCCCAAGCCCAAGACCAGGCCCACCTCAAAGCCCTAGAGGAGGAAATCACCGGATTGCAACAGGCGCGGGAGCGGGCTCTGGCCCAGGTCCAGCGAGTGCAACAGATCCAAGGGGAGGTCCAAAACCGAGGCGTGGCTCTGGAGGGCAAGCGCCAGACCCAGACACTTCTGCAACACTCCCTGGATCAGGCCCAGCGGGCAGTGGAGGTTTGCAACCGGACTCGGTCGGCCTATGGGGCCTACCAGGCGGCGGAGGCTGAACTCCAGGCGTTGGCCTCAGCTCAGGCCGAGCGTCAGGTGCTCCAAAAACGCCAACAGCAGTTGCAACACACCTTGGAAACCCGCGCCGCTGATCTGACTCGCCTTCAGGTGCAGTTAGATACCTGTGCCGCTGCGATCGCAGAAATTGAACAGATCCAACCCCTGGTACAGGAGCAAGCCCGCTGGGAGGCTAATTTGGTCCGCTGCCAGCAGGAACAACAGGCTCTAGCCCAGGTGCGGGGACAGGTGCAGGCCCTAGAGCAACAGCGGAGTCAACTAGAGACCCAGGCCACCCAAGCCACCCAGATCATTGCCCGGTTGGACGCTCTCGCCGCTAACCTGACTAGTATTCCCGAGCTGGAGCAGCAGCGAGATCGTCTTCAGCAGCAACTCAGTCGCCTAGAGGCGGCCCGACAGTTTGAGGCGGAACTGCGCCAGTTGGTCACCCGTGGGGAGGCGTCCTGCGATCGCCACCGCGCCAAGACTGCCACCGCCTTAGACACCCTAGCGACCTGGCAGCAGCGCTTTCCCCAGATCGCCCCAGAAGATATCACTGTGCTACAAACGGCCCTGGAGTCGGGGATAGCGGTTAATCAAGACCTCGTGCAAACCCTCCACAGCATCCTGACGGACCTGGCGACCCAGACTAACACCCCGACCCTCCAGGCCCAACTGGATCAAGTTCGTCAGCGGCTCACGGAACTGGGGCGGCATCAAGGAGAGGTGGCTACCCTACCCCAGTGGCAGCAGCATCAGGTCGAAGTCCAGCAGCAACGGACCAATCTGGCAGAGCATCTCAAAGCTCTGCATCAGCAATTGACCCGCATTCCGGCCTTGGAGGCGGAAATTGTCCAGGTCCAGGGGACGTTGGCGGCACTGCAAGATCCCCGAGGGCGCTGTAGCCTACTGGCGCGATCGCGCCAGCAACTCCCCACCCTCGAACAGCGCTATCGGGAAATCCAAGCTGCCCAAGGGGGCATCCAGGCTCAACTGGCGGCGGTGGCAACCCAATTGGAATCCTTTGCCGATCTGGAGGCGACGATTGCCCAGCAGCAGCAGGCAAAACAAGCCCATCAGGCCGACTACCGCCACTATCTTCAGTCTGAGCCAGCGGCCCAAGATCAGCCTCGTTTGGTTCAGGAGGTCGCCACTGCCCAGCAGGAGATGGAGCAGTTGCAAGCAGAATTAGCCCTGGCCCAACAGCAATTGTACGCAGCCCAGGCCGACTACGATCCCCTAGCAGCGCAGCAGATGGAGACCACCTACCAGGACCTCCGCTCCCAGCGGGATCGGCTGGTGGGGAGCTTGCCCCAGCAGCAGCGCCTATTGCAGGAGGTTCAACAACAGCTAGCGGGCTTGAAGGATCTAGCGGCTAAACGGGCCGATGCGATCGCAGATAAGCAGCAGCGCGATCGCGTCAAGCGCTTCATCTCCTTTGCCCGCAAAGCCTACAAAGAAGCCGGTCCCCGCATCACCGAGCGCTATGTGCAGCAGGTGTCTCGGGAAGCGGATCGCCTCTTTCGAGAATTACTCAACCGTCAAAATATTGCCCTCACCTGGACCCGAGACTACGACATCCAAGTGCAAGAAGGCCCTAATACCCGCCGGTTTATGAATCTTTCCGGAGGGGAGCAGATGTGTGCGGCCCTAGCGGTACGACTGGCCCTGCTCAAGGTTTTAGCCGATATCGACATCGCCTTTTTTGACGAACCTACCACCAACATGGATCGGCCCCGACGCGCCCGTCTCGCGGAGGCCATTGGTCGCATTAAGAGCTTCAAGCAACTGTTCGTCATCAGCCACGACGACACCTTTGAAACTGTGACGGAGAATGTGATCTTTGTCGAACGGCAAGATGCCATCCGTCCAGACTCCGTCTCCAGTTAATGGCTCGTCGTTCCCCGTGAACAGAAGCTGAACCGGGTGCGACCTGGCTGATCTGACAGAGGTGTCCTGACGTTTGTCAAGAGCAGTGAAACCCCTGTGTTAGCCCAGAAAGGTTTCGGTTACTGTAGGTCAATCTCTGGGAGAGCAGTAGCGGGATATTGTATTCCTGAAAATGCTCGAAATATCAAAGAGGTGCTCGCTGTCTGAAGAACAGCGGCCAAAGTTGTATTCCCCAGGGGCAAGGTACTTGTGCAAAACGTTAGGACAAGATTATGGATTTAGCGATCGCAGCAATTGTATTCGGTGCAATCTTTGTGTTGTTTACCCGAGACGTGTTTGAAGGCTAGGGCGGATCCGAGTATGAGGCCATTACCCAAAGCGAAATCCCGGAACTGAGTAGGCTGGGTATTGAACTACTGACCCATTGTGTACTGATGGGGCAAACCTCCCGCCTAGAAGCAGCCAACACCTTCGGTAACCGACTGAAATCCAACTGATCCGCCGCCCCGTTAAGTTTTGAGGCTGTGTAGACAAAACAGGATGTTTGGATACACTCTTAGTCCAGCGCAACCCCTTGGGCTTCTAACGTCTTTCTCGCAAAAAAATCTATTCGATAATCAGTGATGCGGGTTCCTGTTTTTGCCTCAATCTCTCTAATCAGAGCCTCGGGCAATTCCACATGGACATCAATAATTTGGTCAGTGTCCACGCAGTTTACGTGACTGTGGGAGTCGCTGATATGGCCATAGAGGCGACCATCGGCGCGCTCTAGGCACTCAATGATGCCCTGTTCAGAGAGAGCTTCTAGATTTTGATAGACAGAGGTGTGGCCAATATCTCGACCTTGGCGATTGAGGCGATCGTAAATTTCCCGTGCCGAGAGATGTTCCTGGGCATCCCACAATAGTTCCAAGATGTATCGCCGTTGACGGCTGAGCCGCATTCCCAATGTTTGACAGCGTTCGAGGGCATCTTCCAGGCATCGAAGGGGTTGAGTCGTCAGGGCATCGCCATCCATGGGTGTGAACGGAACCTAAATCATAATCAGTACCACTTTAGCTTGCTGGTTTAAAAACCGTCTACGCAGGCTTCAGGGTTGAGTGGCAAGCCCCGCCCCCTCCGGTCGTTTAGCGGGCAAAACACGAGCCTTGGGCAGGGCTTGGATTGGCAAGGGCATAGCTTCGATTTTCGCTTCAGGGCCAGGAATGACCGGGAAGTCGATACGGGGTGGGGAAAAGGCACCGGGATCAGCGGCATAGGTCCCGGAATCTGGCTCTGACCCAACAAGAATCCGGTTGTCTGGTGATTCATGGGGTGGGGGTACCGATACGGTGGGCTGAGAGACGGAAGTCGGGGCATCCGATTCAGCCGATTCAGCAGATTCAGCAGACGTATCGGTTGTGGACTGCTGTCCTAATGGCGCAACGATGGAATTGGGATCCTCTTGGACACTGGTATTGTTCTGGGCTACGGAATCGGGGTTTTCCTCGGTGCTGGTATTGGTATTGTTCTGGGCGACGGAATCGGGGTTTTCCTCGGCGATAACAGGAGACTCAACCGGGTTAGCCCCGAAGCTGACAATAGGAAGATCGAGGTTGAGGGCAACATCAATGGCTTCCGCTCGCCCTCGATTAGACTGGGGCACTGGGGGCTGCTGGGTCGCCACTCGCCCTGGGAGAGCGGGATTAACCACGGGGGCCAGGGCCAATGCTCGTGCGATCGCAGTAGCGCGACGGGCCTGATCTCGGCTAATGCTGTCAATATTGTTACCCAGGCCAGGAGCATTCCACCGTTGCGTATCCGGATCCAGGAAAGACCGTGTTCTGGCCCAGACAATGGCCTCCTCCTCTGACATATTGAGGGCACGGGCACGGGCTAGCCATTCCACATAGCCCTCGCGATCCAGGACTGCTAGGGGGGCTTGGTTAGCAAGGTCTATGCCATTGATCAACTCCGCCTCCGACAACTCGATCCCCTGGGCGCGGGCCTTTTGCCGCAGGGTCTGGCTCTGGCTTTGGAGGCGGCGCAATTGCTTCTCATCGGCGTCTTCCGGCGATTGCGCCCCGTGCTGATAAGAAAAAGTCCCTAAGTTCCAAACCCCATTACCGGGATCCACATGGCCGAAGTAAGCGGGAGTGCGGTGCCCCTCTGGAGTCCGGGTACCTTCCGCACTGCCCACGGCCAGTGCCACCAGCGAATCGGACCCCCCGTCAAACAGGCGGCTCAGGATGGTCTCGGCACCGCTAGCCTGCACAAGCGGACCAGGGCGGCTTGATTCGGTGGGGGCAATAGGTCCAGAGTCTGCCGTTCTCCCATCCTCCGTGGCCGACTCCGCCACTACAGGGGAGGGATCGATGGGCTCCATCAAATCAAAGGTGAGCCCCACATCTACCGGCTCTGATGGGCCGGGGAGAAGCACTCTTGGCTCCGGTAGTGGGGGGAGTAGGGCGGCACGGGTGAGGGTCGGTGGTGGTGCCGGTAAGTGCTGCGCCATGTCTTCGGGAAAAGTGCCCTCTCCCAACGCCAAGGCGGAGCCATCACCATAGACCCCAGCGGGGGGAGCAACATTGCTGGGATCCGCTAAGGGCGGGGCGGTGGCGGTGGCGGGAATGGCCAGGGGAGTGACCCCTGCCACCACCGAATCGGTTGCAGGGGTGTCAACAGAAGTATTTACGGAACTATCATCATCGCCATTGGCAGCAGCTTTCTCCCCAGGCGTGCCCCTAGAGCCTGGGGCCTCCAGATCAAAACTCAGGGCAATATCCTCACCTCGGGCGGGATGAGCAAGGCCCAGGGCAAAGGCTAGGGTACTGACAGTAAGCAGGGCACGGGTTGCTTTCATGGCGGCAAGTGAGGGGGGAGAGATAAGGCAGAAGGAAGGATTTGGCCTTAACGAACGGGAAGCAGCGATCGTTCCAGGACAGTGCTGGAGGGTTCAACGATGGCCCAGGTGCCATCGGGTTGACGACGCAGGGTTGCAAAGTGGAGCACCTCTGCTGACCCAATGGGTTGCCCAGGTTTCACAGATCCCAACCGAGGACGGCGCAGACCACAGTAACGAAAGAGGTAGGCGGGTACTTCAGCAGAGGAGAAAAACACGCAATCTGGAGAAATTGCCGCCAGTTCTACCTCTCCCCCAAAGGGAGCCCGTACTGGAGAGCCCGCCATATCAATGGAAATATCCCCGAGGCTGGCAGCGATCCGAAACCCGGCGACCATGGTACCGGGTTGCAACTCCCAGGACTGCTGCACCTTTACCTGCCGAGGGGTGGGGAGCGTAGTTCCCTGACAGCCGCCAAATCCCAGGGCGAGGGTCAGAAGGAGACCCAAACCTCCCCCAAGTCCTCGGATTTGCCCGGAAATAACAGAGGGAAAGGGTTGACGGTCGGTCATAAACCCCCGCCTTTCCATAGCCCTACTCAAAGTTGAAACGGTAACCGGCATACTCATCGTTTTCGTAGAGAAGGACCAGATAGGTCTTGGGATCGAACTCCAGAGGGTAGGCTTCCCGTCGGGCCTCTACGCCAGAACGCACCTGGAGGGTAGGCAGCTCGCAGTAGGGCTCGGCCACCACCTGTCGCACTCGTTCCTTGGAGTCTCGCTCAGGGATGGTCAGAAGTTGGGCCAGTTGTTCGCGTGAGAGGGTAGCGTCTGTTTGCACGACCTTGGTGCAGGCATCCTGACTGGCTTGGACTTGCCGCGATCGCAACAGCCACGATCGCAGGTTCTGAAAATCCAGCAATAGGAGTATGAGGGCAGTGACTAAACTTCCTGCCAAAAGGGCTCTCCCCGTCAGTAGGGGCGCAGATTGGGCCGTGGAACTTTGCGACAGGTGAACAGGGTGCATGGCGGGGGACTCCTGGGGGTGATGGGGTGATGGGGTGTTGGCGAAGCCTGCCCGAAGGGCTTAGGGGTGATGGGGTGATGGGGTGGGGGGG
>NZ_KI913949.1:4450087-4452526 GCF_000332095.2 Leptolyngbya sp. PCC 6406
TTTCAATCGTGACGGTGCCACTCAGGCCAAATTGAGAACTGGCGGTGATGTCGTTCTCAGGGGTTAGTTGCGGGCGAAAGACAAGTCCAAAAATCCCTTGAGTGGTGATTTGAATATTGCCTCCATTGCCCTGAAATGCATTGGCAATAATGTCGCTGTTCTCAAATCCGGCAATCACTGGGGCGTTAATGGTGATGTTGCCGCCATTGCCTGCACCACCAGCGGTGGCCGAAATCAGACCGCCATAGCGCATTACCAACCCTTGGCGTGCTAACAGGTTAATATTGCCACCCCCGCCGGAGAGTGTGCTAGCTATTAAACTCCCTTGATTTGCGAGAAAAATGGAATCGGCATTGATCTTCAACTGACCAGCATTGCCAATGCCATCATGTTGTACGGTGATGGTACCGCCCTCTGTCACGGCAAGTCGTTGGGCATTGATTACGAGTTCTCCAGTGTTACCAGTTGGCTGCGTTGGCAGGCCAAAAAGAGCTTGCAAAAATGGGTCAAGTATTTCTGCATTGGCACTCACCCGAGCCCTTAGACCGTTCCCGGCAACCCCACTCACGGTTAGCGCCTCTGTATTCAATAGAATTTGACCTGCATTTCCCGTTGCTACAGTTGCACTATTGATCGCTGCCCCATTCAGCACATTCACCACAGGTGCAACCACTTGGGTAATACCTGCATTGCCTTGGCCAAAGGTATAGGTTGAAATGCTACTCGATAGCACAGCCACAGACGAAACCCCAGTCACCTCAACAGATTCTGAGGCTCGAACCACCACGTTGCCGCCATTCCCCTGTCCGCTTCCCGGTAAGGGAACCCCAGCAGTCGAGGTGCCCAGCGCTACCCCTGACGTAATGCCTGCCCCCGCTTGAATGGTGACCCGAGGACTGCTAACGCGGACATTTCCGGCATTACCTGCCCCTAACGTTAGTGACGAGATCGACGCGCCTTCACCGCTAGCGCTGACCCCGGTTAAATTGACCTGATCGCGAGCTGTAACCCTAATATCTCCGGCTTGTCCTGTCCCTGCACCCGGAAGAATTAGACCCAAAAATTCACCCGTCACGAAGGAACCAATATTTGCACCCGCGCTTAAATCTAACCGCGAGGCATCCACTGTAATGGTGCCTGAGGTGCCTGCGCCGGACGTGACCGAGAGAATTCCACTGGGTAATGATGAAATTAGCGGATGTCGTTCGCTGGCAGAGAGCGTCCCCGTGACATTCAGGGCTATATTGCCCCCTGTGCCTGTACTAATATCTGTGGACGAGTAGATCCGCCCCCCCTGCTCAAATTGCAGTTGCCCAGTGGTGAGTTGAATGGCTCCCCCTGTGCTCGTTCCCTGCGTCGAGCTACCTATACTAGTTGCAAAGATGGGATTAGCTGGGTTGTACCCTGAAATCACCGTCGTGTCAGTAGCGGTGACCGTCACGTTACCCCCTTGTCCCGTCGCTCCAACATTGACCCCAGTTGTGATTTGCCCGCCATCCTGCAAGCGCAGATTTTGCGTTGAGAGGTTGATCGCGCCTCCAGCGCCCGTACTCAAAACATTGCTAGTAATTCGGCTAGTCAGATCCTGGGTCGCAAAAGCTGGATTACTACTTAGAGATGAGGCTCCACTGATATCCACTGTGTCAGCTCTCACCGTGATTGCTCCTGCCGTGCCCGACCCTTGGTTCAGGGTTTGAATCAGCGCTCCCGATTGCAAGGTTAATTGCGGGGTAGTCATGTTGATTGCCCCCCCTGCGCCACTCATGCCTGCGCCAACAGAATTAAACACCCATGCTCCATAGGGTGCCATTGTTAGATCTTCACCCGTTAGGGTCAGGGCTTGACTGGCGTTTAGCGTAATATCCGCCCCTGATACAGCGTTGAGGGTCGAAGCCCCAATTTGGGAGGCATCCACGGTGACCGTGCCCCCTTGCACCTGAATTCCCCCTTGCGGATTTGCCGTCAGATTGGCATTCCACAATGAGGAGCGATTCAGAAGCTGAATATTACGAAAATCTTGGATGTTGCTATAGCCCAATTGCCACCCGGATGAGGTGGGGCTCAAGGAAACTTGGCCATTGGCCGCACTACCAAGCTCAATCCGCCCCGAGGGAGCCGTAACCACTCCGCCATTAAAGATCACATCTCCCCCCAATAGAGCCAACGTTTGCCCCGCCGCTGGGGCTAGCCCTAAAGTCGTGGTCGGTACGGGATTATCTCTTCCCGTATTGTTGACGGTAATTTGCCCCGGATTTGCCCCCATCTGTAAGCCTAGAGGTGCACTAATCACCAGCAGCGGAGTTGGAGTGGTGCCATCTGTCCCAAAGCTGACGCCATTGGCAAACAGAACATTCTCTGCGGTGCTAGCGACAAAGGAGCCGGGGACATTCAGGCTGGCTCCGGCTCCGAAGACAAATCCACTGGGGTTAATCAAAAACA
>NZ_KI913949.1:4452626-4499227 GCF_000332095.2 Leptolyngbya sp. PCC 6406
CCCGAAGGGCTTAGGGGTGATGGGGTGATGGGGTGTGAGGGTGATGGGGTGATGGGGTGATGGGGTGTTGGCGAAGCCTGCCCGAAGGGCTTAGGGGTGATGGGGTGATGGGGTGTGAGGGTGGGGGGTAGATCCCGTAGGGGCGGGTTTAGCTCGTGTCTACTGGGGAATCCCAAATGGGAGGCTCAAAACCCGCCCTACCCAGTGCCGGGAAATCCAAGATTGAGGTTAATTCCGTAGGGGCAATCCCTTGGCTGTGCTCAAGGAACCTCTTCCTAACATCCCCTCTTGGGAGGGGTGCCCGAAGGGCGGGGTGGGTCAGGGGTGACCGAAGGGCGGGGTGGGTCAGGGGTGACCGAAGGGCGGGGTGGGTCAGGGGTGACCGATATTGGCCCGTGGGGGGTAGGGGCGCGGTTTCCGCGCCCAATGCGGTATTGACTGGGAAATCCAGAATGGGAACCTCAAAACCCGCCCTGCCTAGCGCCGGGGAAATCCGCGAAATTTATCCCCTAGATATAGCCACCGAGAACAAGTCCTACGAGGGCTAGGAGTAACCGCACCATGATCGCAATATCCACACTGGGTCGGGTCATCAGACGGTAGAGCGCCCAGACCACCGCGCCTACGACGGCTCCCACCAACAGCGGCCAGAGACCAGGGGAGGCTGCCAGCAGTAGCTCCAGGGCTTGGCGGAAGATCGCACCTCCCCCCAACCAAATCATCAAATCCAGGGGCATCAACTGCGATGGCCCCTTTGGGCCGGTCCCTGACCATCGTCCCTCCAATATCGTGGTGAGGGCTTGCCAGAATCCCGTTACAGCGGCGATGGGCTCTGCCCAGAGGATCTGCCATGCCGCCCCACGGCTAGGACTTGGAGATCCTTGTCCCCGCCGCAGGAGGGCTGCCGTTTGGGAAGCATCCCGCTCTTGTTGGTAGAGATCCACAGCGGATTGGGTCAGCAGCATCGTGCCCTGGGGGGTTCTAAACACTCGGGCCACCCCTGCCTGTTGAATATGGCAAAACTGCTCCACGGGCCAGTGGGTCGCGAGTCCCTGGTGGCGCAATGTCCAGCCCAGACTATCGATACCGCGTTTAAAGGACTGAATTTCTACCTCCTGGGCTTGGGCCAACTCATTAATCCGGTGGGCTTGCTCCTCCAGCCGTTGTAGACAGGCCAATGCCTCTGGAGATAGGGCCGGGGGAACAGCAGCAACCACAGGTTCGGCGGCAGGCTCGGGAGTCGGCGCGGCTGTGGGGGGTGCTTCTTCGGGGGAAATAGGGGCGGAGGTATCTCCCGGATAATGGCCGGTCAGATGGGTCGTTCGCTGCCGGAGAGCGGCGACCGTTGCTCCCAGATCGACCTGAGAGGCTGCCCCCTTAGGGAATCCTTGTCGAGGATTGGCCCACAGCAGTCCCGTTTCACTAGGGGGGGCCTTCTGCTGTAGGGCTTGCATACGCTCATGGAAAGCAGCAGCAAGGGGCGTATCAGATGAAGCCATGGCATTTACCCATCAGGACAGGGGGACTAAAGGCTAATTAAATACAAATGTACTACAAAAAAACCAAAATGCAACCCTTTTGTTCGTAATGCAGTCTAGAAACACCTAGTATTCAGAGGATGGGCCGCTGACTCATTCCGGCTAGGGGCTAGTACACCGCCAGGATGGATGAACGATCGGCAACTTCTCGCTGGGGGATACTAAACTCTTGTATTCACCGATCTCGTATCCGTTGAAATTTCTGTTGAAATTTCTCTGAATAAATTTATGATTTACCCTTTTCGGGAAACTTCGCCTGATCCCCATCGAGAGGAAAAGGCCACTCTCTGGGCTAACCGCGATCGCGGGCTAGCTCGGGTTCCCTTTCTCAGTGTGCGCTCCTGTAGCTACCACATCCTGATGGCCTTGGTCTTGGGAGGACAGGTATTGGTCCGGGTACTGCGGGGGCGAGTTCAGCGCCATCGGGTGATGGAGCACATGGTGGCAGCAGGCCCTGGAGCCCTGGTGCCCGTACTCCTCACCAATTTGTTTGCCGGTATGATTTTTGCCATCCAAACCGCTCGGGAAATGGAGCGCTTTGGGGTATTGCAAGGGTTGGGCGGTGCTTTTGCCCTGGGATTTTGTCGAGAGCTAGCCCCCATCCTCAGTGCAGCCATCTTGGCGGGGCAAGTGGGCTCAGCCTTTGCCGCCGAAATCGGCAGTATGAAAATCACGGAGCAAATTGACGCCCTCAAGGTGTTGCGAACCGACCCTATCGACTACCTAGTGGTGCCTCGGGTGTTGGCCTGCTGCATTATGCTGCCCATACTCACCATGATGGGATTGGTCCTCGCGGTAGGAGGCGGTGCCTTTATTGCCCATCAGCTTTACCACCTGGAGCCATCGGTGTTTATGGAATCTGTCCAGACCCTCTTGGAACCGGCTGATCTATTGGCGGTGCTGATGAAGTCGGTCATTTTTGGGGCCATGACGGCGTTGTCGGGTTGCTGCTGGGGATTAACCACTACCTGTAGTAAAACCCTAGGCCGCGCTGCCACTTCTGCTGTGGTCACCACCTGGGTCTCCCTATTTGTCGTGGATTTCTGTATCACCCTTATGCTGTTCCAGGGTATCAAGCTGAACTATTAGGGGGTGTCAACTCAAAGCGGGACAAATCTCCTGGGGAGGAGTTAGGAGCTAGAATTCAGTACCCTCCTGGATTCTGACTCCTAACTCCTGAATTCCTCGGACCGCGCCCCTACCCCTTTCTTGAATGCCGTTAGGCTATACACCCCAACATCTCGCCTACCACAAGAGATTGCCCCTACGGATGGAACTTTGCTTTTATGCAAATCCTTTGTAGTGCCTCTTCTTAGGGACAGGGGTGCTGCTGCTCTTCATTACTTCTCTTCAATGTAAAGGCGATAGCTAGGGGTGTCTTGAGCACGATAGGCCCCTACCCAGATGCGGTAATTGCCGGGGAGCCATTCCCCGCCAATGGCTGGGTCATAGCCGTAGGTGTCGTCGTTGCACCAAGTTCCCCCTGGACCTGAAATGACTAGGGTGGTGTCTTGGGCGCTTGCCACGCGGATTTCTAGGTTGGGGAACCGATCTTCCAGGGTGATGCGTTGATGGGGTTCACGGCTGATGTAACCCAGACAGGGGCCTGTGGGGGTGGTGCTAACACCGACAATGGAGACCGCTGAATGGGGACCGCCCCCCTGCCCTCGCAGAATGGTGGGGTTGGGTGAGAAGCCCGATCCCAAGGACAATGATTGAGACTCGTTTGCGATCGCAGTTCCTGTTAGGGCTGCGATCGCGGCCAGCAGCCCCAGCCCTCGGCCCCCCCAACGGCAGGCCATCATAGCGGTATCGCGACTATAGCTTTGTCCCATCATCACAAAATTGTCCTCCGACACGACAATGGCAAAGAGACATCGACTGGTGTCTATATCTGCATGGTGCCACAGTCCCCCCAGATGAAAGGCGTGGCGAAAAGTTCCAAGGCCCACAGTGCTAAGGCCCACAGTTGCAAGGCCCACAATGCTAAGGTCCACAGTTGCAGCGTCAAAAATAGCCAAGGCATAGGAAGCGCGTCCCCATGCCCTGACCCAGAAGATTGTTCAATAGTGGAATAGGCTAATGGCCTATAGCTTTCAGCAGAATAGGCTGCTCTTTGGATCGTGAAAGACGCTAACGCCCGGTGGCTCCCGGCAGAATGGGCTGCTCCACCGATTGACGGAAACTCTCCACATCATTTTCGTCGTAGCCAATAGGGAGAATCGCGACCACATTCTCGTGGGGGCGGGGAATGATCACCCAGGTTTCTAGAATACCGCCAGGGGCATTCTCTGCCGCTGCTACCCCGGCTTCCATCGCCGCCTTCACCTCTGAAACGTCGCCGCGAATATTCACGACAAACCGAGCACTCCCGGCCCGAATGTAGCCCACCAAGGTCACGCGCCCCGCCTTGACCATGGCATCCGCCGCCGCAAGTACGGGGGGAAACCCTCTTGTCTCTAGGGAGCCCACTGCCTGTGCCATTGCCGATCTCTCCTAAGTCCTGAATAAATCCTTCGGTGCAAGCTTTATTGTATGAGTCTGGGGAGCATCCGCCGCGATCGCAGTCTGCTTTGTTGCCTTCCCGCTAAATCTTCACCTTCCGTCAGCCTTGTTCACAGCCCAGATCCATGAATCCACCGATCCAAATGCTCTTATAGCGGTTCCCTAATGGATGAGGTACAGCTCAACTTGATGGCAATTCGGGGAACAAGGGGCTTAAGCCCCTTGCCTGTACTTAACCCGAGTGAGAACCGCTATATATCCCCAGGTTCAAATTCATAACGCAAAAAAGCGCCCCCTCGGGGGCGCTTTTTAAGTCATGGACTGAGTCAGAGACTAGCCGATGATTTCAGGAGCCTGAGCCGCAGCCAAGTCCAGAGGGAAGTTGTGAGCATTGCGCTCGTGCATCACTTCCATACCCAGGTTGGCGCGGTTGATTACGTCAGCCCAGGTGCCAATCACACGACCCTGAGAGTCGAGGACAGACTGGTTGAAGTTGAACCCGTTCAGGTTGAACGCCATGGTGCTGATACCCAAGGAGGTGAACCAGATGCCGATGACGGGCCATGCACCTAAGAAGAAGTGCAAGGAACGGCTGTTGTTGAAGCTGGCGTATTGGAAGATCAAACGACCGAAGTAGCCATGGGCGGCAACGATGTTGTAGGTCTCTTCTTCTTGGCCAAACTTGTAGCCGTAGTTCTGAGATTCGGTTTCGGTGGTCTCACGCACTAGGCTGGAGGTCACCAAGGAACCGTGCATGGCGGAGAATAGGGAACCACCGAATACACCCGCTACACCCAACATGTGGAAGGGGTGCATCAGAATGTTGTGCTCTGCTTGGAACACCAACATGAAGTTGAAGGTGCCGGAGATACCCAGGGGCATACCGTCGGAGAAGGAGCCTTGACCCAAGGGATAGATCAGGAACACTGCGGAAGCCGCTGCTACGGGAGCAGAGTAGGCGACGCAGATCCAGGGGCGCATTCCTAGGCGGTAGCTCAGTTCCCATTCACGACCCATGTAGCAGAAGACGCCGATGAGGAAGTGGAAGATGACGAACTGGTAGGGGCCACCGTTGTACAGCCACTCATCTAGGGAGGCAGCTTCCCAGATGGGGTAGAAGTGCAGGCCAATGGCGTTGGAGGAGGGAACAACAGCTCCGGAGATGATGTTGTTGCCATACATCAGGGACCCGGCGACGGGCTCACGGATGCCATCGATGTCTACGGGGGGAGCCGCGATGAAGGCGATGACGAAGCAGGTGGTGGCAGCGAGCAGGGTGGGGATCATCAACACGCCGAACCAGCCAATGTATAGGCGGTTTTCGGTGCTGGTCACCCACTGACAGAACTGCTCCCACAGGGAAGCGCTTTCGCGCTGCTGTAGTGTCGTTGTCATGATGAATGATTCCTTACGGAAAGTTGTGAATGTATTTACAAGGTCGGAATTCCGCCCCTGTGTTGACAATATTAACGAAGATGCTGAGTTTTGTAAAGGAATCCTCAGGTGAGTCTCACATGGGGTCTCGCTCTATTGGCCTGTCAAATCTCCCTGAAGGAAGGGGTTTCAGATGATCGAGGCTACGGAGGAAATGGGTAGATGCGATCGCGAATATTTCTTTGACGGCTATAAGATTTACAGTTCTCCACAGGTTTTGGGGCGTTAACCTGAGAGCATCGTTCCCCAGTCCTACATATTTGCCCTGCCCTAGATTTCCGGCTGAGACAACATCGCCATGCCCTCGACCCCCCGTCGCTTGGTCACCTACAGCCCCGCCATTACCCTGGTGCCCACCTATGAATGTTTCAATCGCTGCCAATACTGCAACTTCCGGGTGGACCCAGGGCAGGATGTCTGGCTTTCTGAAAATGATGCTCGGGCACAATTGCAAAAAGCGCGATCGCAGGGCGCAATTGAAGCTCTCATCCTGAGTGGAGAGGTCCACCCCGCCAGTACCCGTCGTGCCCCTTGGCTTCAGCACATCTACCGCCTGTGCGAACTGGCGTTGGCGATAGGGCTGCTGCCCCACACCAATGTCGGGCCTTTGAGCCGAGAAGAAATGGCCCAACTCCAGCAGGTCAATGTCTCTATGGGGCTGATGGTGGAGCAGGTGACCCCCCGCCTTTTACAGGGGGTTCATCGCCATGCCCCCAGCAAGGATCCAGACCTACGACTAGAACAGTTGGAGCAGGCAGGGCGATTGGGGATTCCCTTCACTACGGGGTTGCTGTTGGGGATTGGGGAAACAGTGGCGAATCAGGACGATACCTTAACGGCGATCGCCTGCTGTCATCACCGCTGGGGCCATATTCAAGAGGTGATTTTGCAGCCCTACCAGCCCGGTCACCAAGATACCCATGAGCCGATGGGCTATGGGGCGGCGGCTCTGGTAGCGGCGATTGCCCGCGCCCGTGCCCTATTACCCGATGACATCACGCTGCAAGTGCCCCCCAATCTGTTGTCTTCCTCCCAGTTTCTGATTGCTGCCCTCGCAGCGGGAGCCCGCGACCTAGGCGGTATTGGCCCCATTGATGAGGTCAATCCTGACCATCCCCACCCCACCATTGCGGCCTTGGCCCAAGATCTTGACGCCGCTGGCTGGCAGATCCAGCCCCGGCTACCGGTCTACCCTGCCTATGATGGTTGGCTAAACCCGGCCCTAGGCCAAAGGGTCCGGCAATGGCGACAACACATCGCAACAAAGACCTCCGAGGTTTTGAAAACCTCGGAGGTCTAGACCCGGAAAGGGTTTGCAGTTTGTAGGATGCGTTAGCGAAGCGTAACGCATCATTGCTGGTTTTCCCGGCTGGTTTTCCCGGCTGGTTTTCTGGTTGATGCGTTACGGCTAGCGCCTAACGCATCCTACGGAACACTGGGAACGAGACTATTCGACAAATTCTGTTTCTTCGCCTTCTATCATGGCTTGAGCTAGACCCACTTCTTCTAGGGCATCGAGAACAATGTCATAAAAGATTTCACGCTTTTGTTGCAGTAGTTCGACGAGTACTTCAGTTAGAAGTTGTTTGGTCTTTTCGTCATCAAGAATGAGTTGCATAGGAGGTGCTGATGGGCGGTGCCTATCAGGTTAGTGGATTTTACCCCTGGTGGGCGTTCTGGGTGACGCGATCGCGATCGCGGTAGAGGTGTGTGCCCTGGTGCCCCGGCAGAGTCACCTGAGGAGTTCCCAGCCGGAGGCTAGGAACCAGGAAATGGGAGGCGGGGGTGCAAAGGGGACGGGTTCCTAGGAACAGCCTGGTTGGGTGGGGAAGATTGGGGATGAGGAACCCGTCCCCTGGCTGGGCGCAGCAGGAAAGGGTTGGTTAAGCTGGCAAGGACAAGCGATCCTGTACAGGGGACACAGGGGACTGGCTGGGCGCAGCAGGAAAGGGTTGGTTAAGCTGGGTCGCCCTACGGTTGACCCAAGCCTACGGGGGAGGGGGGAGGGCGTTGAGTCGTCCTTGGAGGGGTTCGTATTCGTCTTCGAGGAGCCAGGTTTCGGCTTCTTGGTAGGTGGCGCTGCTGAAGATGAGTTTGTGGTTTTCTGCTGGGTTGTGGATGCGGCAGGTGCCGGTCTTTTCGCCGAGAAGGAGCAAGATGTAGGGGGGCGAGAGGAAGGGGTCGATCCAGACTTCGAGGAAGTCCCAGTCGGGTTTAGCTGGGGCGAGATCTTGGGATGACGTGGTATCGGTTTCCTGCATTGATTTTTATCTCTCCATAAAACAGGGGTGTGATGGAGCGATCGGCTAGGAGCCAGGGTGGATTTGTAGGATGCGTTAGCGAAGCGTAACGCATGGTTGCTGGTTTGCTGGGCTGGGCTGCGGGTTGATGCGTTACGGCTAGCGCCTAACGCATCCTACGGAAGGCTGGATTCCCTCTGGTGCCCTGGGCTCTGCCTGGGCACTAGACCGGGAGGCTCTGCCTCTGGGGCTCTGGAGGCGGAGCCGCCAATGGGGGTTCCCAGCCGGAGGCTAGGAACCAGGGTCAAAGGCTAAGCGCTGGCGGCATCGGCTTGGATGCGGGTGAGGATGGCTTGGACGGTAGCGGCATGGGGGGAGCCGATGCGCTGGAAGATGGCGAGGGACTTTTGCAGATAGGGGAGGGCTGGGAAAGGGGACAGGTTCCTGGAAAGCAATTGGATGGTACGGCAACGTGACCGTTTAGGAACCTGTCCCCTGGCTGGTCTACACCTGTTTCATACGCTGCACCCGCTCCAGCACCTTGCGAACACCCGCAGCGTCCGGTGACCCAATTTTTTCGTAAATTGTTACCGACTCTTGCAACTGGGCAATCCCTCGATCCACCTCACCCCGTTGGGCAATCAGTTCTCCCAGGAAAGACAGGGTGCTGGCTTTGCCCTGGGCATCCCCGATGCGCTCCTTGATCGCTAAGGATTGCTGGTAGAGTGCGATCGCACCTTCTACATCCCCCTGGTTCGCTTTCAGAATTGCAATACAGTGCAGGGTGGCGGCTTTGCCCTGGGCATTACCGATGCGCTCCTTGATCGCTAAGGATTGCTGGTAGAGTGCGATCGCGTCCTCGACCTGCCCCTGGTTCGCTTTCAGTATGCCCATTCTGTGCAGGGTGCTGGCTTTGCCCTGGGCATCCCCGATGCGCTCGAAGATCTCTAAGGATTGCTGGTAGAGTGCGATCGCGTCCTCCACCTCCCCCTGGTTCGCTTTCAGTCTGCCCATTCCGTGCAGGGTGCTGGCTTTGCCCTGGGCATCCCCGATGCGCTCGAAGATCTCTAAGGATTGCTGGTAGAGTGCGATCGCACCTTCTACATCCCCCTGGTCCGCTTTCAGTCTGCCCATTTGGTGCAGGGTGGCGGCTTTGCCCTGGGCATCTCCGATGCGCTCTTTGATCGCTAAGGATTGCTGGTAGAGGGCGATCGCGTCCTCTAACTCCCCCTGGTTCGCTTTCAGGTTGGCGAGATATAGGTAAGCAGTTGCTTTTAACCCTGCATCAAAACCCTTGTTCAGCAGCAGCGAATTCTGAAGCCGTTCTTCTGCAACGGTGATTTGCCCCAATCCAGTCGCTAGATATCCGTGCCAGGTGAGGTATTTAATCCGCAGGGTCAAGTCCCGTTTCGTTTCCGGCTGCCATTCAGGTTTGGAGAAAACCTGAGCCGCCAGGGCCAGCGCCTCTTCTGCTTTAAGCAGTTCCCCCGCAAAGCACTGGACAATGCCCAGTTTCGTCAGGGCTTGGGCGGCGATGCGGAGGTCGGCTTTGCAGCGGTGGGCTTGCAGCGGGTCAAATTCCTGGGCCAGTTTTTCCAGTAGCTTGATGCGCTCCTGCCGCTCCAGTTGGCTGGCGCTGCCAAGCATCTTCTGGGCATGGAGAGCGTAGATCGAGGCTTCATCGCTGCGTTCCTGGCTAGCGGCGATGCGAAATACCCCCGACTGCCAACTCCAAAAATCCGGCGCAAACTTATTCACCCGCTGAATGGCGTAGCTGGGCAGGCACAACAGCACCGGGTAGGGTACCGACTCAATCCAGGCATCCCGCACAAAGTTGAGGTCTTGCAACAGGGGCGGGTAGTCGCCAAACAGGCCGATCGCGTTTTCTAGCCCCTTGACCATAATCACCCGCTTTTCTACCAGCAACAGCGACACTGGGGGCGGCAACTGCTGAATCTTTTCCTCTAGGGCATCCTTCAAAAAGCGCAAATTAGGGTCGTCAAAATTGAAGACGTGGAACTGCACCATGGCGCATTCTGACCGTTTCCGCAGCGCCTTGATTACGTCATCTAGGTCTTTTGTAAAATTGATTTCCAGAAACCCCAGGGTGAACCCTTCCGCAAAGTCAATAAAGCGGGCTAGCTCGTCCAGCGTCTCCTGGTTTTGGGCCAGCCATGGGCTCACCGCCACCGGCTCTGGCAGGGGCGGCGCTGGGGTTTTCGGCGCACCTTGCTTAAAGAAGTTGCTGAAGTGCATCGATCTGCCTCACGAGGGGATTCACATAGAGCCAGCGGCGGGTGGTGTCGTCTCCTTCCTCATATTCCAACACCGTAATGTTGAAGAGCATCGACTGCATCATCGCCTCTGCTTCCGGCTCAGCGGGCATGGCCTTGGTGCGGCACACCTGGGCCAGCACCGGGTAATGCTCGCGGGGGATAAACCGCTCAAAATTGTTCTTTTCCTTTGCCGCTGCGCGGGTGACATCCTCAACGGTGATCTGTGGCCCCCGCGCCAGCAGACAGGTTTGGCGCATCAGTTGCATCAGTTGGCGCACATGGCCGCCGCTGAGCTTCACCAATGCCATCAACGCTTCCCGACTGGCAAACAGTGTCTCCACATCCACCCGCTTAGCCAGCAGTTCCACCAGCGCAGTCAACCCGGTATCACGGTAGACCAACTCCATCGCGTCTGGATCGTACTGGTAGATATTGACCATGGGCATCACATTCAGATTGCCAAAGGCGTTGCTGTAGTTGCCGCCGGAGTAAATGACTGAAATTGGCACCGTGTAGACCAGCACGGTCTGGAGTTCCCGCAGTTGGTTGGCATATTTCAGAAACAAATGCTCCCCCACCTGGGGCGGCACTCGATCCAAGTTGTCAAAAATCAGCAGAAACCCCTTGCAGTTAGGCTTTTTGGTGGTGAGTTGGCTGTAGGCATCCTTGAGCAGGGCATTGGTGTTGTCCCGCAGCCGGGAAAAGCCCTGTTGCAAGTTCTCCCGCACCGTGCGCTTGTAGCTGTCTGAGCCCTTGATTTCGCTCAGCAGCTTCACCGCCAGCTTAAAGATGAACGGAAACTGCTGCCCCGCCTCCGCTTCGGCCCCTAGACTGACGGACTTGGTGACCGACTCCTCGCTTTCCCCGGTGATTTCCTTAAACCAATCTTCAAATGCCTTCAGCAGCTTGGCGTTGGGGCTGAGCCCCCAACTGTGGAGGGCTTGGGTGATGTATTTGATGATGACCAGATAGATGTCTTTGTAGTCGGCATCGTTGATGTCCAGTTCATCGGTGGCGCGGACGTAGATTACTTCGTAGTTCAATTGCCACTGCTGCTCCAGTCGCCGCAGTTCGGTACTTTTGCCGCAGCCCCGATGCCCGGTGAAGAGAATGGCGGCGGGTTCTCCTGGGTCCAAAAAGTCCAGTTCCCGACTCACGCTGTCAATGGCGGCTTCATTGCGCACCGCTGACAGATCTACCCGATAGCGGTTTAGCGCTACTCCGGTGAGTGCGCCCAAATTGCACAGCCGAAATGCCTGCTTTAGGGTCTTGGCGCGGTAGTCGGTGGCTCTGCTAGCCATGGCGGTTACCCCTGTGCGGCAGTCGGCTCCATTGTTCTGCTCCATTCTAAGTTGTAGGATGCGTTAGCGAAGCGTAACGCATGGTTTCTGGTTTGTTGCTTGATGCGTTACGGCTAGCGCCTAACGCATCCTACTGAAGCGACGTTGTAGTTGTAGGATGCGTTAGCGAAGCGTAACGCATGGTTTCTGGTTCGTTTCTGGCTTGTTGCTTGATGCGTTATGGCTAGCGCCTAACGCATCCTACTGAAGCGACGTTGTAGTTGTAGGATGCGTTAGCGAAGCGTAACGCATGGTTTCTGGTTCGTTTCTGGTTTGTTGCTTAATGCGTTACGGCTAGCGCCTAACGCATCCTACGGGAGCGACTTTGAATTTTGAATTTTGAATTCCGCGTAGCGGTACTAGCGATCGCTGAGCAGACCCAGAATGGCGCGGGGGTTGTCCAACTCCCCCACCAACCGCCGTAGAGGTAGCGGCCACACCCGCACTAGGGTAGGCGTCGCAGAAATCTGATCCGCCTCCGCCTGTTCGGGATGTTTCGAGACATCGATGACCTTCAAACTGTAGGGACGGTATCGGGAGGTTTCTAAAACCTCTTGAAGGGTTTTGAGGATAGGTTCGGTCAGGGCAGATTGGCTAGAGACAAAGAGCCGGAGCACCGGACCAGAGCTATGAATTTGGGGTGTTTCCGATAACACGGAGGCAAAGGCTTCGGGGGCTCGCTCCTGGGAAATATCGAGCACCAAATCATGATCCACCCATAACTCGGAGAACTGGTTCCGATAGGTGGCAAGGACTGCCGGACTGCTAATCTCGGGGTTGGGATATACCGGCTGCCACTCCACATCCCCCAAGCCAAAGATGCGATTGAGTAAACCCTGATAGCGCCAAACCTGGGGAGCGGCTTCCGCGACGACATGTAGCCCTTGGGTGGTGGGAGAACGCCAGCAATCCACCGTAGCAGCATAGGTCGGTACCAAGAAGTGGGGCGGTGCCGACAGGGTCAAATATTCTTGAAGTGCCGCGCAGAGGTTGACGTGCCACTGAGATCGCTTCTGCTCATCGCGGCAATAGACCAAATCGCCCCCTGGGGTAAATAGGGCAATGCCCTTAAACTCCGAGGAGCGATTTGAGATTTCAGTTTCGGAACTTGTCACAGGCTTAGACTCGACCCCGCAGCATCTGGGCCATTTCGTTTTGTCGGGGAGATTCTTCGAGGGCAACTTCCTCGGTGATCCGTCCCGACTCATACAGGGTATAGAGGGACTGGTTCATCGTGACCATGCCATCAAAGCCGCATTTGGGCATGAGGGCTTCCACCTCATCTAGCTCACCCTTGAGGATATAGTCCTTGATGGCATCGGTGTTGATCAGGATGTCGTGGTAGGCGGCGCGTTTGCCGTCAGTCGTGCGACAGAGCCCCTGGGCAATGACGGCGACGAGGGCTTCCGCCAAGGACACTCGCACGGGAGCTTGCTGCTCCGGCTCGTACAGGTTCAGAATCCGTTCTACGGTTTTCACGGCGCTATTGGTGTGCAGGGTTCCCATGACCAAGTGCCCCGTTTGGGCTGCTTTGAGCGCTGTGTTGACGGTTTCCTTATCCCGCATTTCCCCCACTAGGATGACATCGGGGTCTTCCCGCAGGGAGGCTTTGAGGGCACTTTCAAACTTGAGGGTATGACGGCCCACTTCCCGCTGCTTGATCAGGGATTTTTGGCTAGTGTGGACAAATTCAATCGGATCCTCAATGGTGACGATGTGCTTGGCCATCTCCTTGTTCATGTAGTCGATCATGGCGGCCATGGTCGTGGATTTACCCGAGCCCGTTGGCCCCGTGACTAGGATCAGACCCTTGTGGTAGTGGCAAAGATCCTTAAACACAGGCGGCAGACTGAGTTGCTCCATGGTCAAGATCTTGGTGGGGATCAGGCGGAGCACCATGGCAGGCCCCAGCAGGGTGTCGAAAATATTGATCCGAATCCGGGAGAAGTCGAACTGGGCCGCTCCGTCAAAGTCGAAGGTTTGCTTGAACTGCTGAATCTCCTCCGGCTTGAGGACTTCCTCCAACCAGCCATAGAACATGGCTTCAGTGATTTTGGGGTAGTCGGTCATGGCGATCTCACCGCGATCGCGGAATCGAGGCACTTCCCCTACACCGAGGTGAACGTCGGAAAATCCCTTGTCGAAGGCTTCCCGGACGATTTTCTCCAGGCTAATGCTGCCCTTGGCCGGGGTGGCACCGGGCATGGGGGGCGGCGGGGCAGAGCGGTGTCCCGGTGGCGGGGGCGGGGGCGCAGCGCTGGGGGGGGGCGCAGCGGGACGAGTACCCGCAGCAGCCGGAGGCCGTCCCGGTGGCGGGGGTGGGGGCATACGGGGCGGAGCGGGAGGACGTTGGGAGGACTCGGCAGACATAAGGATGCTTCCCGTACTAAATAACAAGGAGATAGAGAAGAGAAATGACGCGCAAATCGCTGTGGGTCAGGGCAATTTCTAACCCCCTCTGACCCACCCTGACATCATGGGATGCCGACAGGTAGAGACAGGGAACTGGGGCCAGACTCGGATCGGGGAGACCGGGTAAACGAAACGGACCGCGATCGCAGTACCTTAACCCTAGATGCCACTGTCCCCAATGATCCATAGATTTCCCAGATGTGCAAGGGAGACGAAAGGCAGGCCCAGATATTTTTGCCCAGTCCCCTACCCAGTCCCCTCGGGTGGCGGTGTCCCAGGCTAGGCCCAGGGCCGGTTACGGACCGGAAGGTCAGCCCATCCATAAAATTTCCAAAATCCAAAATTCCCGAAATTCCTGCTGTCAAAGTGAGATCTCTCGGAGTAAGGGAGATAGCCTTGAAGAAAATCTATGAAAGGACTGAGATGGATCGACAAAAATGGAGGCATCCAGTGCTTCGGTCCCCATCCTCTAGATTTTCTCGGGTTACTTTAGGGCAACGGTCATCATGGTCCAGCTCATGGGGCATCAATTGGGTTCTAGTCTCCCCACCATTGAGGTATCTCCCAACAGTTTCAAAGACTGTTTGCGGGCGTGGCTGACAGTGGTACGAGACCAACACCTACCTGCTCAAATCTGGGTTAAACTTCCCAGCAGCGGAGCTTGGCTAGAGGAATTCCAGCAATTCTGTGAGGCGATCACGCCAAGGTCGAGGGTCTATCTGCTGACTCGACAATCGTTGTCCCTAGGAGACTGGGGGATGTCGGTACCCTTACCCAGGAATCGCCCCCTCCGGGGGGAGTACGGCATGTTGATGGTGGGGCCAACCCTGGGAGCCATGGTGCTGGCCAAACGCCACTATCGGGAGGATCGAAGTACCCCAGTACCCCTGAACCCTGACAGTCCTGATGAAGTTAGCTCCTCGCGATCGCAGGTAAGTTTGTCCACCACAGTTCAGCCCGCTGCCCTCCAGGGGGCCTTGGATGAGCTTCGCCAGTGGGTTCGCCAGAGTGGGGCTGAGCATCCCGACCGTAGTGATTTAGCTGAGTTACTCACGGACTGGGATCAGCGCTTTGCCTTACCCCTCACCCTTGATGCTGGGGTCGTGGATGCCCTAATGGGCCATATTTGGCAGCAACAAGACCAAAATCGGCGACAGATTAAAGCCCTACGCCACAAGGCCATGACGGCCACCAACCTCTCCACCCAAAATGAAGCCCTGATGAATACCCTACGGATTAAGGATGACTTCCTTAACTCCGTTGGCCAAGAACTGCGAGCTCCCCTGACCACGATCAAAACTGCCCTGCCGCTCTTGGGGAACACGACGCTTAAGCCCTCGTCGCGCCAACGCTATCTAGACATGATTAGCCGCGAGTGCGATCGCCAGAGCACCTTGATTAATGGCGTCCTGGATCTCCTCCAAATCGAAATGAGTGTGGCCACCATTACCCCCGGCCCCGTCCAACTATTTGATGTGGTGCCGGGAGTGGTCAGCACCTACCAACCCCTAGCAGAGGAAAAGGGGGTACGTTTGGCCTATACCATCTCTGATACGCTGCCGTCCGTAGCCTGTCCCGAAAGCTGGCTGCGGCAAATCATGATTCATCTGCTGCACAACAGCATTAAATACACCAACTCGGGTGGCGAAGTCTGGGTGACTGCGGGCAAGGAGGGGACAGACTGGGTCACCCTGACGGTACGGGACACGGGGGCAGGCATCGCACTCCAGGAAATACCCCTAGTCTTCAAGCATTTTTATCGAGGCCGCCATCCCCAAGCAGAAGAAGGGGCTGGGCTGGGGCTAACGATTGTGCAGCAACTGCTCCTTTACTGCGGAGGCCAGATTCGGGTAGAGAGTCAGCCCGGTACGGGAACCCTGTTCCGCATTCTTCTCCCTACCGCCATGGTGGAGGAAGCGCCCTAAATCTCGCGGGTTTCCAGCGGCAAAAACACCGTTAGCACCTCCCCTTGTGGGGGACGCTGACGCACGATCAGCTTGCCCCCTAGGGCTTGAAACAAAGTTTTGGTCACATCTAGGTTGAGGCTGACACCGCCTGTGTCGGGAGCCACGCTTAAGAGCTGCCCTAGGGAACGGAGGGGTGGACGCTGGCTCTGGGAATTTCCATCCAGGGGGGGGCTGCCCTCCGTGGGCTGGGATTCAAACTGGAGCTTCAATTGCGGCCCTGCCAGGGTAACCCGCATCTGAATCTGGCTTTGGGCCGGGAGCCCCTGGGTAAACCATTCCACCACCCCCGTGAGAACTTGGTGCAGCAGGGTGGGGTCGCTAGTCACGCGGGGTAGGTGGGGGGGCAGGCTAACGATGAGGCTGAGGTTGCGGCGGTGGGCCTGCTGTTGCCACTGGGGTACGGCGGCTTGAAACACCTGGGCTAGGGCAATGGGGGCTAGAGGGGACTGGGCGCGATGGCCAGGGGTTGGGCGAAGACCATCGTGGGGGGTTGTGGTCAATTCCGCCGCCCGAAAAATAAGGCTGAAGCGATCAATCTGCTGGGTACATTCTTCGTCAATGCGGCGCAGGCGCTTAGCTACGTCAGCCCCCACATCTTGACGACGCAACAGCGATCGCGTCAGGGTCCGAATCGTCGTCAGAGGAGTGCGAATTTCGTGGGCCATGGCCTGAAGTAGTTCTACATCAGGGCTGAGGGGAGATGGACTAGAACGCGAGGATGAAGCCTCCGTCGTCCAGGCTAGGGTGTCGCGACTTCGACCAAAGGTGCCACTACCACCGGAGATCGGATGCCAATGGGCCAACTGCAATCCAGACTCTTGCTGAGCAGGAGCCCTGTTGCGGTGGGGTAAATGGGCCACTAGCCCCTGACTAAACTGGGCCACTAAACGATAGTCGGGGCTTACCTCGGGGTAGGTGCTGAGGTGCTGTTCTAGTTTGGGGAGGTCAGTATTGTTTAGGGCGGCTACGGCGGTGTGGATCTGGCTCCAAACCAACTGGAACACCACCGGATCAAAGCTGTACTGAAAAGCCCAGGGTCTGCCGGTGGGCTGTCCCAGGACTAGGGCCAAGCGGAAGGTAGGGGTGACTACGAGACAGAACCGCTCTGATAGCAGCGGATCCGTAGAGGCTATTGGGAGGGCTGGAATGGCGGGGGCGGGGGCGGTATGGCCGGTGTTGGCAGCAGGGAGGAGGGCTCGCCGTCCATTCAGGGCATCAACTAGGGGCTGGGGCGTTATTAACCACAGGGATAGCCGTTGGGTCAACACCGGGTCCGTAATCACAGGCAATGGCCCTGAGACCACCGTACCCACTGGGGTTGAAATGGGGGCGTTGGTCGGTCGGGGTAGCAGACTCAACATCTGGGTCAGAGCCGCGATCGCGGCCTGCCATTCCACCTCAGCAGCCTGACGGTTGCCTCGACGTTGAGAAGAAGTTCCCATTGCGATGGTCAGAGACTGGCCCAAAGGGGCCATCGCACCGTCGCCACTAGCGGCTAGCACTTGATCACTAAGGGATATATTGCGGATATCCTCCACGGTCGCCTCCCCCCGGTGTTGCAGGCAGTGCAGCACCCCTCCAGGGGAGTACCGACCCTCTATTCCTCCCCACAGTACTGGACCAGACTGCGGGAAGGTTAGGGGCAGAACCGAACGACTCAGACCGGATTCCCAACTTTTTCCCAGGTTATTCTCAGCTTGTGACCGAATTGTCCTAGTACCGCAGGGCGTAAATCAGTCCCCTATTGTCGCACCAGCCCAACCTTTTCCGGTCCCCTCTCCCCGTGGGAGAGGGCTAGGGTGAGGGGCCGAGGTGTGCCACGATGAAACGGTCACAGTATTTACGCCGCACAGGACTAGGGCCTGTGGACAAGTCATGGGAAAACCCTTGCCGGGTAGGCATGACCACGCCTACCTTACTGAATCAACCTAGGGGCTGTAACCGCTCCACAATACGGAATCTGGCTTTGATTGTCCCCAGCCCCTAGCCAAACCAACTAGAGGGCGTCTCAGAGGAGAGGGTCGGGATCCCCTGGTGTTGACATTGGTGCTGGTGCAACAAATGCTGAATTCCCTGGTGAACCAACTGCCCAATGTGGTGATGTTGCTCCAGCGAATAGCAGTGGGTTGTGGCCTGAAGGGAGCACCCTTGCTTCTCATCCATGGCAGCATACAGAGACGGCATCCGGCTGAGAACATAGGCGACTAGCTTCTGCCGCCAATCGTTGCTACCGAAGATAGCTTGGTGGGGCTGCATCGGATACTGGCCCAAAACCTCCTCAATTTTTTCATCGACGACCGGCAAGGCAAGATTCACAATTGTTTGAGACATGGTTCCACTCCAGTTTTATAGGTTCACTCCCGTCGGGCTCCCTGAAGGGAGTAGCGCCGAGGTCATGCGGTTGTTTCATCCAACCGATATCTAACCCAAACGTGCCCAGCTCTTCCCAGAGGCCAAATTTAGCAAAAAAAGAAAATTGAATTACTTTCGTGGCAATTTTTGGTCCCTAGAACTGCCTCAAAAGCCAAGACTAATACATGGGGCTGTATGAAGAGCTGGGAAGATAGGGATCAGAGTTAAATGGTCTAGATCGTAAGCAATTCAATCAAATATCCATCTTGAATTTATTGATTCTCCATTAGCTCTGGTGCAGACAATCTCTCAGAAAGGGCAAATCACTTTATCTTTAGAGTTCGACAAAAGCATCTATTTACGTTTTAGAAAAAATCACCGTCTTCTGCCAAAATCTTACAATAAGAGTTACGAAAATAAATATAGGGAAATCTAAGTTAAGAAGAGGGGTGGTAGGACAGAAAAATTGGTATCATTCCTGCAACAATTCCAGTCAAATACCCGGATCAAAATATGGCGATCCTGCCTCAGCTTTGAGTAAGCCTCTTCGTGGGTTGCGCTTCGCTTCTCCCACGCCATAAAGGTCTTCAAAAATCACATAGGCTTGCTAGATATGGCGATTATTCTTTGTCCGGGGAGCCATCCCAGGGGCTGGACCCACGAGTTCCTGGCCCAACTCAAGGAGGCTGCCCCTGAATTAATGTCCACCATTCGGGTTGCCCCCACCAGCCCTGGAGATGCCTGGTCCCCCTATGCGCTCCGGCGTTGGCTCCAGACCCAAGACTGGACGGAAGAGTCTCCAACTGGCCTGCGGCTATCGCCCCTGATATTTGTGGCCTTCAGTGCCGGGTGTGTTGCGGCGGCGGGAGTGGCCCACTATGGATCTGTCCAGGGTCATACCGTTGGGGCCGTGATTGCTCTGGACGGTTGGGGGGTGCCCATCGTTGGACCCTTTGCGGTCTACCGCCTCAGTCATGATTTCATTACCCATCAAACAACCCATTGGCCCAGATCTGGCCAGGGCCATTTCTATGCCGATCCCCCTGTTCCCCACCGGGATCTCTGGCGCACCCCTGCTACGGTAACGGGCTGGCAAACGCTCCAATCCCCAAATGGTCTTGATTTGAAGGATGGATCTGCTACGACTGCTTTGCAGTTTTTAGTGGATTGTCTATGGCAGATCAGGGCCAAGGTCACGACCCCGGTTCGTTAGGCAACTTTTCGGAGGAGAGAAACTGAAAATGGTCTGTAATATAAAGAGTCCTGGTTGTCCCTACGCGAGGACAAGTATTTCGGGCATGATTGAGGAATATAAATTGCCCTAGCGGGTGACCGCCACTTTTCATTCATTTACCTGTGCTTCCCCCAGTCCCATGACCTCTACTATTCCAGCCCAAAACGCCGTCCGTAAGACTGCTCCCACACCAGATCACAGCCCCGTTAAACCCGTGGTTCGGCGGGCCACCGGAGCCCATGCCCTGATTGATAGCCTCAGACGCCATGGCGTTGATCAAATTTTTGGCTATCCTGGCGGGGCAATTCTGCCCATCTATGATGAGCTCTATCGGGCTGAAGCTGAGGGTGGCCTCCACCATGTTTTGGTGCGCCATGAGCAGGGCGCATCCCACGCGGCGGATGGTTATGCTCGGGCGACAGGGAAGGTAGGGGTGTGCTTTGGCACCTCAGGGCCGGGGGCCACGAACCTGGTTACAGGGATTGCCACCGCTTCTATGGACTCGATTCCCATGGTGGTGATTACGGGACAGGTAGCCTTAGCGTCCATTGGCAGTGATGCTTTTCAGGAAACCGATATCTTTGGTATTACCCTGCCCATCGTCAAGCATTCCTACGTGGTGCGCGATCCGCGCCAAATGGCCCGCATTGTGGCAGAAGCTTTTTACATTGCCCAGACGGGACGCCCTGGCCCAGTACTGATCGATGTACCCAAGGATGTGGGGTTAGCGGAATTTGATTACGAACCCGTAGAGCCGGGGCAGGTCCATTTGCCCGGTTATAAGCCTACGGTCAAGGGCAACCCTCGCCAGATTAGTCATGCCATTCGGCTGATCCGGGCGGCCAGCCAGCCCCTGCTCTATGTGGGGGGTGGGGCAATTACGGCGGGTGCCCATGGGGAAATTCAGCAACTGGCGGAGCATTTCCAGATTCCGGTCACCACTACCCTGATGGGGAAGGGGGCCTTTGATGAACACCATGACCTGGCGCTGGGGATGCTAGGGATGCATGGTACGGCCTATGCCAACTTTGCGGTCAGTGAATGCGATTTGTTGATCGCGGTGGGAGCCCGCTTTGATGATCGGGTGACGGGCAAGTTGGATGAATTTGCCTCCCGAGCACGGGTGATTCACATTGATATTGACCCGGCGGAGGTGGGTAAGAATCGGGCTCCCGAGGTGCCCATTGTCGGAGATGTGCGGTTGGTGGTGCAGGAGTTGCTGCGTCGCCTAGAAGCGGATGGTCGCTCGGTGGACTTGACCCATACCCAGGCTTGGCGCGATCGCATTCGCCACTGGAAACAGGACTATCCGCTGACGGTGCCCCACTATGACAACATCTTGGCTCCCCAGGAGGTGATTGTGGAACTGGGGCGTCAGGCTCCCCAGGCGTACTACACCACGGATGTGGGCCAGCACCAGATGTGGTCTGCCCAGTTCTTGAAGACCGGCCCCCGCCGTTGGATTTCCAGCGCAGGGCTCGGCACCATGGGCTACGGCATGCCTGCCGCCATGGGAGTGCAGGTGGCATTGCCGGGGGAAACGGTGATTTGCATTAGCGGCGACGCCAGCTTCCAGATGAATCTCCAGGAGTTGGGGACTCTGGCCCAATATGGCATCAACGTTAAAACGGTGATCATTAATAACGGCTGGCAGGGAATGGTACGCCAGTGGCAACAGGCGTTCTATGGGGAGCGCTATTCCTCCTCCAACATGGAGATTGGGATGCCGGACTTTGAACTGCTGGCCCAAGCCTATGGTGTCAAGGGAATGGTAGTGCGCGATCGCGCTGACCTGAGTCTAGCGGTGTCTACTATGCTGGCCCACGATGGCCCGGTACTGATGGATGTGCAGGTGCGCCGGGATGAAAATTGCTATCCCATGGTGGCCCCCGGCAAGAGCAATGCCCAGATGTTGGGGCTGCCCGAGAAGGTCCAGAGTGCTCAAGGTGCTCAGGTGATCTCTTGTAGTAACTGCGGTACCGAAAATGCTGTCAGCCATGCTTTTTGCCCCGTTTGTGGGACAAAACTGTAGGCCAAACCTGTAGACAGTGAGAGGGCAAACGCACGGTAATGGTTGCTGAGATTAAGGCGGCGCGCTAGCATTGCCCATAATTTCTGGAGTACCCCCATAGCAGTCGCCAGTCCGCTCAATCCAGTCCGCCCACGGTAGGGGCGCACGGCTGTGCGCCCTCAGGGATGTACGTCATCCCTGAGGGCGCACTACGGATGTCGCTATAGCTTCTGGGATGCTCATAATTTCTGGAATTTTCTGGAGTATTGTATGCCCGCTGCAATCAAGTCCAAGGGAACGGTACCAGACCAACGGCGTCGGTCTCGTCGAGAGCCGCGTTCTGCGGCAACCGTCATGCCCTTGGGACCACAGCGCCGACCACAGCGCGGGTACCTCCGTCGCCAAGGAGCCCCGATTCTCACGACCATTGAGGCGCTACCTCGACCCCGGTCTCCCCTGTGGCTGAAGGCGCTGATGGGGGGACAGGCGTTATCGGTGGTGATGGCGGCAGGGCTAGTGGGGGCAACCTTTGTAGCCTATGGCATGACGGTGCGCGCCGATCGCCAACTGGGGGCTACGACCCGCTACCTCCAGCAACTCCAGCGCCAGGAACAACAGCTCACGACGGGCAAGGCGGTGCTTAAGCATCACCTTGCCCAGCAGGTGACCTCGGGGAGTTTAACGGCTCAAACCGGAGGGGTAATTTTTCTGGAGCCGGATGCGGTACCGGAGGAACCGGCGACTTCTCGCACACCTCCATCCCGCGCAACATCCCCCATCCCCCTTCGGCCTCTAGGCTACTAGGATGATCCCCTATGGCCTCCTTCTTGAAATCCTCTGCAACCCGCTGGACTCGGGGTGACCGTGCAGGCGGCCCGCCGCGATCGCGGCGGGGTACGCCCCCATCCCGTGTTCCTGGCCGGAAAACTAAGCGGCGACCTCCAGCCCTGGGTTTGCGGGCGGCCCTGATTTGGGGGCTACTCATCCTCATCGCCCTAGTTCTCGGGATTCGTCTTGCCCATCTCCAATTGATTCAGGGGCCAGAGTTACGCGATCGCGCCACCCAACAGCAGCGGCAAATAGGGGCTCCCCCCCTAGCCCGAAGTCCCATTGTGGATCGCCAGGGCAACCTATTGGCGGTGGATCGGGTGATGTATACCCTCTATGGTCACCCAGCTTTATTCCATCAGCCCCCAGGAGTAGTAGCAGCTACCCTCAGCCCCTTTCTAGAGCGGCCTGCCTCCGACCTGACGGCAAAACTGCGATCGCAAAACACTGGGGTCCGACTCGCAGACAATATTTCCGCAGAGGTGGCCCGTCGCATTCGGCAACTGCGATTAGACGGGCTAGAACTGATTCCTCAGCAGCAGCGCTTTTATCCCCAGCAGGATTCCTTTGGCCCCATTGTGGGTTTTGTCAACCTAGATGGCGAAGCTCAGACTGGCCTAGAGCTGACTCAACAGGAACGTCTAGCCATTGCCCCCGGCAAACCAACTGTCGTCGCAGGCCCCGCCCTCCCCGTTGGGAATCTGCGCCTAGACAGCCCCGCCCAACTCCAGTTGACCCTAGATACCCGCTTGCAACAGGTGGCTCAAGACGCTCTCCAGGATACCCTGGCCACCTTTGGGGCCAAACGGGGCACCGTGATGGTGATGGATGTGAACACTGGGGCGCTCCATGCCCTGGCGGTGGCTCCGTCCTTTGATCCCAATCGCTACTATGAGGCTCCCCTAGATCGCCTCAGAAACTGGGTCGTGACAGATTTCTATGAGCCTGGATCCACCTTGAAGCCGGTCAATGTTGCGATCGCGCTGGAAAGTGGAGCCATCCAGCCCAATGATGTTATCTACGATGAGGGTCGCATCCAGGTGGATGACTGGACCATCCAGAATGCTGACTATGAGTCGTCAGGAAGATCGGGTAGCCTCTCCATTACTCAGGTCATGCAATATTCCAGCAACGTGGGCATGGTCCACATCATGGAAAAAATGCCCACTGCTGACTTTTACCAATGGTTAGTAGATTTAGAGTTTGGCCAGTCCACGGGGATCGATCTTCCCGGTGAAGTGCCGGCACCGATCAAGACTCGGGAACAGTTCCTCAACAGTCGGGTTGATGCGGCCACTGTGGCCTTTGGTCAAGGGGTGGTGATGACGCCCATGAAGCTTCTGCAACTCCAAGCGACAGTCGCCAATGGGGGCCGAATGGTGACGCCCCACGTACTGCGGGGCTTGGTGAATGAAGTCGGTGACCTGCGCTGGCAGCCCCTCCGCCCTGCCCCCACCCAAGTTTTTTCTCCGGAGACCAGTGCAGCGGTGCTGGCAATGATGGAAGCGGTGGTGCGGGATGGCACCGGAAAAGCCGCTCAAATTCGTGGCTATCGCATTGCGGGCAAAACCGGGACGGCCCAAAAGGTAACGGCAGGAGGCTACTACGGCGATGGACGCATTACCAGCTTTGTCGGTATTTTGCCCGTAGAAGCCCCCCGCTTTGTAGTGTTAGCGGTAATCGATGAGCCCCAGGGGGAGAACGCCTACGGTTCAACCGTAGCCGCCCCCCTAGTTAAAAAGGTGATGGAATCCCTGGTGGTTTTAGAGGGCATTCCCCCCTCTTCGACCCAAGCCCTGGGTGGAGTCTGGGTGGTGCCGCCTACCCCATCTACCGCCGGGGGAGCACCGGATTAGTGCTCTGCGGCGTAAATACTCTGACCTTTCTATCGTGGCGCACCTCGGCCCCTCACCCTAGCCCTCTCCCACGGGGAGAGGGGACCAGAAAATGTTGGGCTGGTGCGACAATAGTGGGCTGATTTAAGCCCTGCGGGACTAGTAGGAAATAGGGTTAGAACTCCCGAGGGCCGGTATAGCCGGAGATATCGGCGAGGGCTTCTAGGCTTTGGGTGCCGCTGTAGAATTCTCCATTCACCTGCCAGGTGGGAAAGCCTTGGATTCCTGGGGTGGACTGGCAGCGCTCGACCTGGGGATTTTGACCGTCATCGGCGCATTCCACATAGGTGATGGTCTTGGCCGCTTCTTGACCAAAGAGTTGCTTTTGATCGTGGCAGTGGGGACACCACCAGGCTCCGTACATGACGGCACCGACATCGGTGAGGTACTGGGCAAGCTGTACTTGAGCCTCACTGGAGACGGTGGTGATGGGGGGACCGGCCTGTCCCGGAATGTTGCTATCGGCGCTACGGGGGCTGTTGATAGGGGCATAGATGGCCAGGGTGCCCGTGAGGGTGACCACCGCGACGATGAGCCCGGTGAAGATGAGTTGGCCGCTGTCTTCCCAATAGCGACCCGCGATCGCAAGTCCAAACATACCGCAGGCAAAGCAGGCGGAGGTGATGCAATAGATGCAGGGGGTCTTCAGGACAAAGGCCAGCAGGTACATTAAATAGCCGCTGAAGACCATCATGGCGACAGACCCCAGAAAGAGACCCAGCCAGGTCCAGCTTTCTAGGGTCTTGCGAAGATCTTTATTGCGATCGGCATCAATGGCTAGCGGAGCTAGGGCCATCGTTGCCATGCCCGCGTAGCCAAGGAAGCCAAAGATGGTGAGGGGAATGCCAAACACCATGGCATAGGGGCTGGAAAGGACGACATCACATCCTCCCGTGGGGCAGGCAGCTTCTCCCTGGCTGAGCTTCACTACCGTCAGGTAGGCAGTGCCCAGGGCTCCCATAATCGCGATCGCGCCAATTATCCAGCGTGCCCAGCGATGAATCCAGCGGGTTTCTTGACGGCGACGGGGCATAGGCCAACGAACTCCATGCAATGCAGCAAAATTCTTTCCTATTTTGCCCTATTCAGTCCCGAGTCGGCAGAGGGACTGTCTTTTCATCTCGTTTCAAGGCTTAAGCTGTCAAGTCGTGTCAGGGATTGGCCTCTGCGGTGAGGTCACCGCAGAGACAGACCAGCCTAGTGCTCGGTTAATTAATGATTGACGGGTGACTGAAATCCTGAAGTTGAGTTGGGGTTGAATTTTGAGGGTCTTCGGCCCGTCACAATTTTCCTGACGGAACACTAGGGCATCAGAGGCGGTGGGGGAACCCTGGGGAGTTTGCTGCCAGGGGACAGAACAGAATAATGGCTTTGGAACCATCGTAGTAATAGTGGTTGACAAACCCTACTTTTTTGAAGCCTACACTTTTGTAGAACTTCAGGGCTTGGTAATTGTCATCATCCAGATCCACCATCAGCCCTCGGGCCTGGATCGCTTGGGCCTGCGATCGCAACTCCTCCATCAATGCCGTAGCCACCCCTAGACGGCGGTAGCTGGGATGGACAGACAACACCTCAATCCACACCCGTCCCTCCTCCTCCAGCCCCCCCATAATCACCCCTGTCGGCAGATCCAGCTTGGGTTGGCCATAGGCCAAGAAGGCAATCACCAACCCCCGATCCAGCAAAAATGTCAACTTCTCGCGGCTGATCCATTGCTCCACATCCGCGAGACCGGGTAGGGCTGCATGGATAATCACCTCAGCATCTTGAGTGGGCTCAATGACGAAGGGCTTAGTAGTCATAAATGGAACTATCTGCTCCCAGGAAATCCTCGTGGGGACGCAGTAACACCTGGGTCTCTACCGTGCGCTGGATCCGGAAAAGAACAGAGGAGTAATTGGCCTCGGCGAGGCGAATATCGTCCCTATAGTTGACATGGACATACTTACCCCGCCGCACCCGGCTGGTTTCCACCTTGGAGTTGCGCAAAATCACATAGCTCCAGCGCTCTTGATCTGCCTCTAGGATTGCCACCCGGAGCTTTTCCAATAAATAGCGGGCTTTGAATCGCTGCGATCGCCGGTTTTCAAAATTAATCAGCCCCACGCCCCCCACCCGCAATAGGGACAAGCCTCGGGTCAGGAATAGGAAAAAAGACTCAATGGTGAAGTCCGAATCCGTGACAAAGAGATCAAACCGACTGGCGACATCATCAATTTCCCGAGGCAGCGATCGCCGTAAATCATGCTGCCATAGGGCCAGGGGCAGATTTTCCTGATCAGCAATCCCCTGGATTAAAGCACAGGTATAGGGATCCACCTCCAGCACCGTGACCTGGACTCCCCGCCGCGCCAGGGAAATGGAAACCAAGTCATCATCCCCCACCATCAGCACGTCCTGGGGATTTTCCCGCAGGATTCTTTCCACCTTTTTTAGGTGGGAACGGGGGGATAGGGGAGCCTGCCCCAGGGTGTAGTCCAGCACCCGCCGTCGGGCCAGCAGTTGAATCGTCTCTTGGTTCTCCTGAGAGCCAGGGCTTCCCGGCCCACTATGGGCCGAATACACCTCCACACCATAGGGATCAGGGACCGCAAACCCCCGCGATGGCACCCCATAGGTGGATAGGTTCAGGCCCGAATTCCCCGCTGCTGAGGGGGAGAGGCCACTGCTATCCCTGGGCTCTCCCCCAGGGCTAAAGCTGTCTGGGGAGGCAACCTGCCCCGGCATCACCCCCAGGGCCAATCGATAGAGTAGCCGGAGATTATCCAGTTGGGTAGACAGAATTTGATTGGGTAGGTACTTATCCGCGTGGGTATCCACCACCCCCAGACGGTTGTTGATGTCGTTGATGATGTAGAGGCCCTGGCGCAGCTCCAGATAGCTGCCCACCCTGGGTTCCTGGAAGAAATCAGTCGTCAACAGATCGCGGTAGGCGAGTGCCTCCGGACTCCAGGCCGACAGCGCCCGCTTGGCCAAGGCTGTGGCCGCTGGGGGACTGGCTTGGGCAAAGCGCAACACCTTGTCCACATGCCGCCGCCATAACCAGCCCTGACAGGGCAAATAACCCACCAGGGCAGCAAGGGGAAGGCCCAGCCATCCCAGGGAAGAGAATACACCGGGCAGGGTCGCCCCCCAATTGCGCTGCACCGGAAAGGAACTGTCCTGGAGGACAATTTCCTCTGACCATGAAAACTGCCCTGAGCTGGTGATGCCCTCCGCCTGCCAGTCCGATCGCAGGATGTAGCCCGTGGCCGGGTCGTAATAATTGTGCTCATCCAGAACGTTCAGCGTCCACTGGCCAGTGGAATCGTACTCAGCGTTGTTAATCGTGCGGGAAGTGGGGCTAAGCAGGGCCAGATGGAGGGCATCCACAAAGCGTAGGGGGCCGAGGCGCACGGTTTTGGGCGGCTCAACGACAAAAGTCTGCCCCAGGATGGTCAGCCGGGTTTCCAAATTAGCCAGGGCGGGCTGGATGTGGAACCAAATGTAGTCAAAGGTGTAATAGTCGAGGCCGATGTCCGGGCTGTCGTAGGTGCCCTCTAGGTAGGCGCGGGTGTTGGCATCGGTTTTGACGGTGAAGGCAAAGGTCTCGTTCATGGAGCCGCCGTCACTGTCGGAGTAGCGAAAACGGGAGGACACCTGCCAGGTGACCACATCGTTGTCGATTTGGGTGATGGTGTAGGTGCGGCGATCGCTTTCCCGCTCGGTGTAACCTTGGTAGTCTCCCGTGCGTCCCCGAAAGCGAGTCGTCGCTTGGACGGTAAAGGTGTCCCCCACCTGATAGGTATAGATCGACTCTGACAACCCTTGGGACAGGACAGGACAGCTCACCCCTAGCAGCAACACTAGGACTGCTCCCATCTGGAGCAGCCGACGAATCAGGTGCTGCATTGCTCGTTCTCCCTTGGGTTACACCAACTAGCCTAGGTGATGCACCAGAATCACCCTGGGATGCCTTGATCAAGGGTGGGGGTAGGCTGTCACTCTCACCCTTAACGGGTCTTAATTAGGGCAATCCCGATTCGAGACTTTATCATCCGGCAGGGTGATATTGCAAAAGAAGGCCGCATCTAGGTCAGCATCCCCCGTCTCCCATCCCAAGGGCTCAGGAACCACCACAGACCTATCCAGTCGGCAGTATTCTTGACCCACCGATCCCTTAATGGCCCAGGCTGAGGACGGAGCGTTCGGGGGTGGAGGCGATGACGGTATTGCGGGCTTCAATTCCTGCTTCTAGGGCTTCCATAAAGTGTCCGACTCGGGTGGGATCAATGGGCTGATTCACGTCGCCCTTGCGCTTGAGGGAACTGGCGACAATGACTCCATCTGCTGCTTGAATCAGCTTGCCGATATTTTCCCAGTCGGCTCCACTGCCAATGAAGACGGGGGTTTGTTTGGCGGCGGCTTTCGCCAGTTCTAAATCTTCCAAGCTAGGGGGGCTACCGGTGGCCCAACCGGAGAGGATGATGCCGTCGGCGAGACCCCGCTCGATGGTTTCTTGGACGGCGGTGGTGAGGTTGGGGGAGCCTAGGGGACGGGCATGTTTGACGAGGACATCTGCCAGAATTTGCACGTCACTGCCCAGTTCTCGGCGGTAGCGGAGCAGATCGTAGGCACAGCCTTCGATCAATCCTTGATCTGTGGCCATGACTCCTGTGAGGACATTGACGCGGATGAATTGGGCTCCAACACAGGTTGCGATCGCAAGGGCACTCCGGGCATCATTCCGCAGGACGTTGATGCCAATGGGCACCGTCACCAACTGCTGGAGGCGATGGACGATCAGGCTCATGGCGCTGACGACAGCGGGATCGACCCGATCCTTGGGGAAGGGAGCGTCAAAGAAGTTTTCCACGATCAGGCCACTGATGCCCCCGGATACCAGGGCGGTGGCTTCTTGTTCGGCGCGATCAATTACGATCTGGAGGTTGCCTTGCCAGCGAGGAGACGTGGGCAAGGGCAGTAGATGGACAACGCCAAGGGCGGGGACCGAGGTCTTAAAAAGGGTCGTTACACTCACGTGGATTCAAGTCTCGATGCAATGACTGGCAAGCCTGCACTGGGATGCAGACCCTCAGGGTTTGCTCCCCCTTCCAATGTACCCCAAGGGCTTCCCCTGGTTTGATCGGGGACGCGATCGCGCCCCCGATTCTCCCAAACTAACCAGATCCATGAGTCCCTAGGGATAGAGTGCTACTTAGGGAATCACATCTCAAAGAACGATGGAAGAGGAATACATTACTGCTCTGATCGCGCTCCATACGGGCCTCGACCGGCAAGGTCCAGGGGATGGAGAATTTACCCACAACCTGCTGCGGCATCTGCCTCCATTGCCATCCCGACCCCGAATTGCTGATCTCGGATGTGGTAGCGGTGCGGGGGCCTTGTTGCTGGCGGAACATTACCAAAGCCCTGTATTAGCGGTGGATTCATCTGCGGTCTTTATTCAAGAACTCAGAACCCGCGCCCATGCTGCTGGCCTAGATGCCCTGATCACGTCCATTGAAGGCGATATGGGCCAGCTAGACTGGCCGCAGGCTGGGATTGACCTGCTGTGGTCTGAGGGGGCTGCCTATAATCTAGGCTTTGAACGGGCTCTGGGCCTATGGCGACCTTTGCTGGCGGCGGGTGGTGTGGCTGTTGTCTCTGAACTCAGTTGGTTCACTACGGAGATCCCCGCACCCGCCCGCACCTATTGGCAAGCGGCCTATCCAGAAATGGAGACCGAGGCAGAAAACTGCGATCGCGCTATCAGGGCAGGCTTTCGAGTCCTAGATACGCCCAGACTACCCAGTGAGGCTTGGTGGAAAAATTACTATGACCCACTGCGATCGCGCCTAGCCACCTACCCCAAAACTGGATTAAGCCCCGTGGAGCAAACTGTCCTCCGTGATACCGAGGCAGAAATGACTCTATTCCAACAGTTCAGCCATTGTTATGGCTATACCTTCTATCTCTTGCAGGCTTCATCGCCCTAGGACACCTAGGCTGAAATGGGCTTACTATTCTGTCACACCAGCCCAACATTTTCTGGTTCCCTCTACCCCTGGCAGAGGGCAGGGCTTCGGCGTAAACCCAGCCGAACGGTGAGGAGGCCAGATGTGCCCCGATGGAACGGTTAGAGTCTTGACGCCGACCAGTACTAGGGCAGCGTCAAGCTGCGATTTGTAGGCTGGGTTAGCGCTAGCGTGACCCAGCAAAACCCTTGCCTGTGCTGGGTCTCACTTCGTTTGACCCAGCCTACATCAATCACAAATTGAAGGTTGACAGACCACTAGTGGAGCGTCAAGACTAAAATCGTGAGCGTTCTGATCCTGGACTACCTGCCATAAGGGACTCGCAAGAAAATAAGGTACCAATTGCCACCTTGCCTATTGGTGCATTGCTTCGCGTTTCGCAAGCGACATAAAAGGCGAAGCCGCGCCTTAGCGCTATGCACCCTATCAGTGCTCAACGGTTCCGGTACTTTATTTAGACACACGTCCCTAAGGGGAGCCTGGAAACAAGCTATCCACAAAATAAAGATTGACAGACCACTAGCCTTGGCCCCTAGCCTGGGATGCGGCCCTAGCGTAGGGGCCACCAAGACACCTTGTCGCGGGTGGCCCCATAGACCGCCTTGAGTCCCTCTGGATCTGCCACCCGCACCCAGTCCCCACTATTATCCCCAGTATCCACCGGAGCCAAAAGCCCCACCTGTACCATTCCCTTCAAAACCTGCTCCACGGTGCGATGGTTGAGCTGGCTAGCGCGGGCAATTAGATCCACGGGCAAGTCAAAAGCAAACAGTCCCTTCGTCTGGGGTTGATGGCCCAGGGTCCGCTCTTGATAGACTAAGGCCCGTAACAGAGAGGCAACGGCCTGGGGCGGATAGGTGCTGCAATTCAGTAGGTGATATTGGAACTTTTCCCGCAATTCAAACAATTGCCCATAGCGATCGCGGAATCCCTGATCTGCCTGGTACAGATTTTGCACCGCCGCCAAAGGGATTTTAATCACGTCGGTGGTTTTATATGCCTCCACCAAACTAGGAAAAGAGCGGCTGACCACACCATAGCTAAAGTCTAGATTTCGCATCCCAAAACAGCCGCCGGGGTAGGTGAGGGCAATGACCCGGTCTAACGGTGTGCTGCGGGTAATCACCGGACCACCGGAAACGATGGCATAGAGATAGTCCAGGGAGGTATCTGGACGAAAGGCCGTGTAGATAGGACGGCTGGAATACAGTTTTTCCTGGATCAGGCTGCCAGGGGGAACATGGACCTCTAGCAAGTCCGTCGCTATACCCCGGAACAGAAAATTACCCTCACTGAGGAGCTGAAGGGGGCTAGGCACTACTTCCTTAGCTCGTTTTGCCATACCTTAGTTCGCATGAAACCTCTCCAGTCTGTCATGAGAGACGCCCAGTGAGACGAAGACGCTGTGAGATGATGGCTGCGGTGATTGTGCAATGGTGAGTTCTCCCTCTGCCCATGATTTTGATTGACTGGTTGGTGGTGCTAGCGTACCTGATATTGACCTTAGGCTTGGGGCTATACCTGGGACGCAAGGCATCGGGATCCCTGGTGGATTTCTTTGTGTCGGGGCGATCGCTGCCCTGGTGGCTGGCGGGTACCAGCATGGCCGCTACCACCTTTTCCATTGACACCCCCCTCTACATTGCCGGGGTGGTGGGCAGTCGCGGCATCGCAGGCAACTGGGAATGGTGGAGCTTTGGCATCGCCCATGTCGTGATGATCTATGTATTTGCGCGACTCTGGCGGCGATCGGAAATTGTCACCGACGCCGAGCTAACGGAGCTGCGCTATGGCGGCAGCATGGGAGCGGTGCTGCGGGGGGTGAAAGCGTTTCTGTTTGCCGTGCCGATTAACTGCATTGGCATTGGCTACGCCATGCTGGCCATGGTCAAGGTGGTGACCGCACTGCAACTGTGGGAAAGCCTAGGGCTAGATCCCGGCCCCTATGGCAAGTTGTGGAGTGTGGTGGGCATTAGTGTCCTGGTGCTGGTATACGCAGGCTTTTCGGGACTATGGGGGGTAGTGGCCACGGACTTTTTCCAGTTCTTTTTGGGCCTATTTGGGGCGATCGTGGTGGCGGTCATTGCCGTGGCCCATGTGGGGGGCATGGGCAGCTTGGTAAGCCAGATTCAGACGGAATTTGGGGCGGAAACCCTGTCCATGGTGCCGATCCAGTTCGGCAACGGCAGTTGGATCAGTTGGAGCGAAACCGCTGGCATCACCGCCAGTACCTTCTCGGCCTACGTATTTCTGCAATGGTGGGCCTTTCGCCGCAGTGATGGCGGGGGCGAGTTTATCCAGCGGCTGGCGGCATCTAAGGATGAGGGGGAGGCGGAAAAGGCGGCTTGGTTTTTCAATATTCTCCACTACGTCATTCGTACCTGGCCCTGGATTGTGGTGGCCCTCGTAGCCCTCATCACCTTCCCGGAGTTGGAGGATCGAGAACTGGGCTATCCCCTACTCATGTTGGAGTTTTTGCCGCCGTTCTTCCTGGGTCTGGTAGTGGCATCCCTGATCGCTGCCTTTATGAGCACGGTGTCTACTTTGATCAACTGGGGGGCTTCTTATCTGACCAATGATCTCTATGGGCGCTTCATGCGACCCCAGGCCACCCAGGCGGAGTTGGTCTTAGCGGGGCGGATTGCCTCGGTGCTGGTGACAATATTGGGTGCGATCGCAGCTTTCTTCTCCCAGGATGTAACGACAGTTTTTCGTCTCGTGATTGCCATTGGTACCGGGCCGGGACTGGTGTTGATCCTGCGCTGGTTTTGGTGGCGTATCAACGCCGCTGCGGAATTAGCCGCCATGGTGACGGGGTTCATCATCGGCCTCTTTACCAGTGTGGTGCCCTTGCTAATCATTGAGGACTTTGGCCTCCGGCTGCTGGTCACCGCTGGGTTGACCACCGTCGTATGGGTAACCGTCATGTACGCCACCCCCCCCGAAAGCAATGCCACCCTAGATCGCTTCTACGCCAAGGTCCGCCCCAGTGGACCGGGCTGGAAGGCTCAGCAGTTACGGGCTCCCGATGCCGCCTGGGATGCGGTGCCCCTCCTGCTTCAGTTCCAGCAGGTCGTTGCCGCCATGGCACTTCTGTTTGGCAGTATGTTTGCCCTAGGCGGATTTTTGCTGTTGCAATCTGTGACGGGCTGGCTGGGATTGATTGTGGCGGTCGTAGGTGGGGTAGCGCTACGACGCCTACACCGCTGGACGGTGGTCCCTATGCCCCGTCCCGGCTTGGCGGATCCGGGGACATCCCAGAATGAGGAATAGGGCTGCCCTGTAGAATACGGCCCTGTAGAATACAGGTAAGGGACGTGCGTCTAAATAAAGTACCGGAACCGTTGAGCACTGGTAGGGTGCATAGCGCTAAGGCGCGGCTTCGCCTTTTATGTCGCTTGCGAAACGCGAAGCAATGCACCAATAGGCAAGGTGGCAATTGGTACCTTATTTTCTTGCGAGTCCCGAAGTGATCTCTGGCGCTATCCCTGGCATCGGCAGGCTGTGCCCGTGCATCGCTGAGATGACCACCCCCCCCAGCTTGACCCCGTTTACCCCCGTCCCTATGAGCTTTTTTCGCGCCTACATTGCCCCCTTGCTGATTGTGCTCACCTTTCTCTTTGCCATGGTGGCTGTAAGCGCCCGCAGCTTTTTACCCAGTGACATGCTGGCCCCAGCCCCCCTAGGGGAGCCCACGGCGTTGGGGGCTCCCCCAGATGCAACCCCAGCCTCCCCAGAGCTAGAGTTGCTGCCCGATGTGTCGATGTTGGTCCATGGCCAGCCAGATCTAGCCAGCTAGGCAGACTCGGACTTGGTAATAGGTAACGTCAGTTCGGGATTAGCGCCGTCACCCCGCCGGGAATTCAAAATTCCCGGCTAACAGGCTTAAGTCCATTAAAAATGGACTAGTGGGTCATTTGCTTTGAACGTGGCCATTAACTTGCTGACCCAAGCCACTGCTACCACAAGCTTTAGGAGCGTTCAAGAATGGCTATATTCATTCCGAATGACCCACTAGTACTCTGGGGCGGAAATTCTGTGACCATTTCCCCTAGGCGTTGCCTTTCTGCGGTGCATTGCTTCGCGAATGCACCCTACGAAACTATTCTGTCGCACTAGCCCAACATTTTCTGGTCCCCTCGCCCCTTGGGAGAGGGCTAGGGTGAGGGGCCGAGGTGTGCCACGATAGAACGGTCAGAGTATTTACGCCGCCCAGTACTAGGCTTCTGTTCCAGTGCCATTCCCCCGCTTGCCCAGTCCATTGCTCTGGGCCTGGTAATACTGGGCCAAATCCCCTTCCGTCCACACCTGCTCCTGCAAAAACGCCAGTACCCCTCGCTCCAAGTCACTGCTGGGCTGGGTCAGGGCAGGATGGCGCAACAACCGCTGCCCACAGCAATACAACCAATCGCGCCACGTCCCCCCCGGCCACAGCCGCAGGGTACCGTCTTTGCCCCCAGAGACAATGGCATCCCCCTGAGGGCTAAAGGCCACCGCATTGACCCCAGCCCCATGGCCCTGGAAGGGGTCGCCGATCTGCCGCCCCCCTAGATCCCATAAGCGCAGGGTGCCATCATGGCCACCAGAGATAATGGCATCTCCCTGGGGGTTAAAGGCCACTGCACCGACCCAATTCCCATGGCCCTGAAAAGGGTCGCCGATCTGTCGTCCTGTCAAGTCCCATAGCCGCAGGGTGTCATCATTGCCGCCAGAAACAATGCGATCCCCCTGGGGACTAAAAGCCACCGCCAAGACCCAATCCCCATGGCCCTGGAAAGAGTCACCAATCTGCCGCCCTCCCAAATCCCACAGCCGCAGCGTGCCGTCATCGCCCCCAGAGACAATGCGATCTCCCTGGGGACTAAAAGCCACCGCAAAGACAAAATCCCCATGGCTTTGGAAGGGGTCGCCGAGCTGCCGCCCCCCCAAATCCCATAGCCGCAGGGTACCGCCTTTGCCCCCAGAGACAATGCGATCCCCTTGGGGGCTAAAGGCCACCGCCAAAACCCAATCCCCATGGCCCTGGAAAGGGTCGCCGAGCTGCCGCCCTGCCAAATCCCACAGCCGCAGGGTACCGTCATCACCCCCAGAGACAATGCGATCCCCTTGGGGGCTAAAAGCCACCGCCAAGACCCAATCCCCGTGACCCTGGAAGGGGTCGCCGAGCTGCCGCCCTGCCAAATCCCATAGCCGCAGCGTGCCGTCATCGCCCCCAGAGACAATGCGATCCCCTTGGGGGCTAAAGGCCACCGCATTGACCAAATCCCCATGGCCCTGAAAGGGGTCGCTGAGCTGCCGCCCCGCCAAATCCCACAGCCGCAACGTGCCGTCATCGCCCCCAGAGACAATGCGATCCCCCTGGGGGTTAAAGGCCACCGCATTGACCAAATCTCCATGGCCCTGGAAGGCAGAACCAATCTGCCGCCCCCTCAGGTCCCACAGCCGCAGGGTGCCGTCTCTGCCCCCAGATAAAATGCGATCCCCTTGGGGGCTAAAGGCCACTGCCCTGACCCCGGCCCCATGGCCCTGGAAGGGGTCACCGAGCTGCCGCCCCCCCAAATCCCACAGGCGTAGGGTGTTGTCACCACCGCCAGAGGCAATGCGATCCCCCTGGGGGCTAAAGGCCACTGCTAAAACCCAATCTCCATGGCCCTGGAAGGGGTCGCCGATCTGCCACCCCCCAAGATCCCACAGGCGCAGGGTGCCATCTTTGCCGCCAGAGACAATGCGATCCCCCTGGGGGCTAAAGGCCACCGCCCTGACCCAATCCCCATGGCGGAATGGTTTGCCGATCTGCCGTCCCGTCAGATCCCACAGCCGCAGAGTGCCATCAGCCCCACCAGAGACAATGGCATCCCCTTGGGGACTAAAGGCCACCGCCCTGATCCCAGCCCCATGGCCCTGGAAGGGGTCACTGAGCTGCCGCCCTGCCAGGTCCCACAACCGCAGGGTACCGTCAGCCCCACCAGAGACAATGGCATCCCCCTGGGGGCTAAAGGTCACCGCCAAGACCCAATCCCCATGGCCCTGGAAGGAGTCACCGATCTGCCGTCCCGTCAGATCCCACAGCCGTAGAGTGCCATCAGCGCCCCCAGAAACCATTCGATCTCCGTGGGGGCTAAAGGCCACCGCATTAACCCAACCATTATGGCCCTGGAGCCGCAAGCACTCACAAGGGTGAGTCCAGGCTCGGTGCAGGGCGTCTTGGGCTGGAGCCAGGACTTGGTTTTGGAAACCCTTGAGACTGAGACCCACAGCTTGAATGGCACGCAGGGTACGCTCCAGGGGGTTGTTTCCGGGTAAGGAATTGATTCGGGTACATTCGTCTCGCAGTTGGGTTTCTGCAAGGGCGCGCTCAAGAACGGCAACGTTTTCCCGCTCTTGGTCATCGCTGAGGCGAAAAAAATCCATCAGTTCCGCCGCCAGTTTGTCTTGTTTTAGGATGGCCCAGCGCTCCCGTAGCTCCGCCAACAGCCCCCCCTGCACCAAATACGCTTCACTGCGCTGCCGTTGCTGCCACTCCTGGTAGGCATCCTTTAACCGCTGGATCAACCGCAGGCGATCGCGATCCTGCTGTCGCCACTGCTCAAACAGCGGCCATGCCCCCATCAACGCCTCATGGGCCAAGTCCACCGTTTCCCCATGGGCCACCAACAGCCGCCCCTCAATCAACACCTCCAACACCCGCTCAATCACCTCCCGCTCCTTTACCGTTGCCCCCTTCCCCAGCAAGGCTCCTCGGTCACAGCGACAGCGAGTATCGTTGCCATCCAAACTGATATAGACCAGCTCTAAACAGAGCTGCCGACACCACGCTTGCTCCAGCTCGGTGTTTAATGCCTGGTCATAGAGCGCATCTGCCCGCTGCCGCAGCGCCCCCCGCAAGCCTCCCATAGCGGTGTAGGCCGCCAGGGTCAACTGCCGCCTGCCCTGATCTCGCTGCTGCCACAGCTCCGTCAGGGCAAACTCCAGCAAAGGTAAACAATGGGTCTCCTGAGCCACATCACGCTGCATCACTTCTAGCAGCCCCGGCTCTAGGTCATAACCCTGCTTCTGAGCAGGGCATACAATGGCATCCCGCAGTCCCTCTGGCTCCAGCGGCCCCAACCATACCGCATTGTCCTGAATCACCCGGATCAAGGGGTTGCTCCCCAACCATGCCGTGACAAAATCCGATCGCATCGTCGTCACTACCTGAAACGCCATCCCCGGCTGCTGTCCCAACTGGGTCAACAGGTGAATAAACTCCTGGCGTTGCTCCTGGTTGGTGCAGACCGTAAACACCTCCTCAAACTGATCCACCACCAGCACATAGCGCTCTCCTGGGGGTAAGAGCGCTACCACATCCGCCACTGCCCTCCGCTCTAGTGCTCTGTACACTGAGCCAATGGTGAACTTGTCAAACACGGGCAGAAAACAACGCTTCAACTCCGCCAGGGGTTCCGGCCCTGGCTTCATTGGCCCCAATACCAGCCCCCCCACCGCCTGCACCCAGAGCACCACCCCGGCCCGCACGACCGACGACTTGCCACTGCCCGATGGCCCAATCACCGGCACAAAGTTGGCCTGCTCTAGCCGCCGCACCACTCGCCCCACCTCTGCCTCACGACCAAAGAAAAATGCCCGCGTCTCCGGGGTAAAAGCATTCAATCCCTGATAGGGGCACCGTTCGCTCACGGTGGGGGCAAGCCGCTGCTGAGCCAGCCGCAGCACCATCACATCCTGCCCAGAATGGAGCAAAATCGGCTCTTGACCTACCCCCTTCAACCCGGTCTTAATGCCCTGAAACAGTCTTAATGCCGTAATCTCGCCCCTGTCCGGTTCTGCCTGCAATCCCTGCACTAGGGCGGTGGTAAACAGACTGTGGGAATCTTGGTGCTCTGCATAGGCTTGCTCAAATCCGCGACAGGCGGCAATCAGGCAATAGTTGCGGTCCCGAAATGCGTCCAACCCCGCTTTCACCAGCCCGTCCTCGATGAAATAGCCCCCGTGGCAACAATCCAGCAACATCACCAAGCTGCTGGCCTTACTCCGCCCCACCAGTTTGTTTAAGCGTTTAAAGGACAATCCCCGCCGCTGGCTGAGTATGGCGTCGCCATCCATCTCCACCTGGCAATCCCCGGTGGCCAAATACCCCTCCCGGTCATCCGCCGTCTCCCCCGCCATGAAGCCATGGCCGGTGAAATAAATCAGCACCTCACTGCGATCGGCCCGCTTTTCTAACAGGGTCACCAGGGCATCGTTTAAAACTTCAAACGTCACCCCGTCCGGCACCGTGCTGTGATTCAGCAGGTGAATATGATCAAAGTCTCCCTGCTGCTTCAGCAGGTCGTGGACCGTCTGGGCGTCCCCCTCCGGCTTGGAAAGATTCTGGAGAACGTGATAGTGACCAATGCCAACAATCAGAGCGTAACGGGGCATAACAGTCTCGTCTGGGGTCCCCCCCGCAGGAGCGAAGCGCCAAAGGCTTGCCTTACGATACCCTCAGATTCCACTGTCATGAGTGATCACCCACTTCCAGGCTATTTCCAGCAAGGTAATCAGCCGTTTCATTCAGGTCTTGGCTGGCAAGCAATAGTGATGGCTTGATTGAGTAGGGTTGACGTGGTCATGCCTACCCTGCAAAGGTTTCCTCGTTAATCGTCCATACGCCCTAGTGCGGTATGCCCCGAAATATTCAGTGGGGGCACTAACTGGATTTTATGGCCGGATTTTATTGGTAGAGTGGTTAGGATTGCAAGCAAAAATCAAGAATACTAGAAATTATGAAAGTACAAATAATCATTTTTGATGGGTTTGATGAGCTTGACGCGATCGCTCCGCTTGAGGTTTTGCGAAGTGCGGCGGAAATTGGTGCTGACATACAAGCAGAACTCGTGACTCTAGATAGCTCTACGGAAATTGTTGCCGCTCACGGATTGCGAGTTCAACCTGATGCCAAACTTGGGATCGATCAGAAATCAGATATTTTGATAGTACCAGGGGGAGGTTGGGGGAATCGGGCTACACAAGGAGCATGGGCTGAAGCGCAACGAGGTGAGATACCAAAAGCAATTTCTCGGTTGCATCAAAGTGGCACAACAATAGCGTCAGTTTGTACAGGTGCCATGTTAGTTGCAGAGACAGGGCTTCTAAAAGGTCGCCCAGCAATTACACATCATGTTGCTATAGAAGAGTTGAGAGCTAGTGGGGCAGAAATTATCAATGCTCGTGTTGTAGACGATGGCGATATTGTTACCGCAGGAGGTGTCACGTCTGGTTTGGATTTAACGCTGTGGCTCATAGAACGGTATTTTGGTCCTCAAATTGTCTATGAGGTAGAGAAAGAAATGGAGCATGAACGTCGCGGTACAGTGTGGCGACGGTGAGCTCACGCCGAAGCCCTAGCCCAAGGGGAGAAAGGACCAGAAAATGTTGGGCTGACGCGACAATAGTGAGCTGATTTACGCCCTGCGGTACTAGGCTAGTTGACTTAAACCTGGCCCAAGTCTAAGAAGTAGAGTTTCCCCGATGGGGAAACTCCAGATTTCGAGCTGGACTTGGTATAGCTATAATTGATGGAGTGCGATCACGATCAATATGCGCATGATCAATATACGGTTGTTTAAGACACAGGATGTTGAACAAATAGCACAGTTGTTTCATGACACAGTTCGTGAAGTCAATGTCCGCGATTACTCAAGCAATCAGGTTAGGGCTTGGGCACCCGATGATATCCACTTTAGAAACTGGTTAGAAGTGTGTTCGAACCGATTCACCTATGTTGCTGCTGCTGATGATGGGACAATTGCTGGGTTTGGAGAGTTGGAGGCGAATGGTCATATCGGCTGCTTTTACTGCCACAAAAACTATCAACGTTGCGGCTTAGGCAGACAAATCTATCAGGCAATTGAGGCAAAGGCAGTTGAGTTATCAGTGAGTCGGTTGTTTACTGAGGCAAGCATTACCGCAAAGCCCTTTTTCCAGCGCATGGGGTTTTTGGTTATCAAAGAGCAGGAGGTGACTTGTCGGGGCAAAACGTTAATCAACTATGCAATGGAAAAGCTCCTGTAGAATAAATGAACAAGCTGATATCTGGTCTCACAAGTTCTTACAGCAGACGTGTAAGCTAAACTATGAGCCTTAAGGACAGATCTCCCCAAATAAGAACGTGAACTGTCAATGCGCAACTGCGTCATTTACTGTATCTCCTGAGCCATTGGGCTACCCTTCGAGAAGGCTGCGCCTACGTTGCGTGGTGCTAACTCGCCCCAGAAACTGGGACTGCTTATGGCGTTTCTGTCCGTCGGCTCGCACTTCCGAACGTTATAGCCCTACCGTTGCCTAACCTGTTGCCCACCATGGCTGACGATCAAATTGACCTGTTTGCCCCAGAGGATGCCTCTCCCCTAACCGAAACCATTGAATACGACGCCATTCCCACCGACGGTAGCGTTCCCATTCCCCCCGGCACCTATGGCTCCCTGGCGGATCTTACGGTCCACTGTCAGCGCTGTCAGCGCTGCGATCTGGCAGCAGGACGAACCCATGTGGTAGTGAGTCGGGGCAGTGCCCAGGCTCCAATTCTGGTGGTGGGGGAGGGGCCGGGGCAGCAGGAGGATGAGCAGGGGTTGCCCTTTGTGGGTAAATCGGGGCAGTTGCTAGAGAAAATCCTGGCGGCGGTGCGTCTGGATACGGAGCGGGATGTGTACATCTGCAACGTGGTGAAATGTCGTCCTCCCGGTAACCGGGCTCCCACCATCCAGGAATCCACCGCTTGCAAAGGCTATTTGATGGAACAGATCCGCCTAGTGAATCCTAAAATCATCTTGCTGACTGGGGCCACCGCCCTCAAGGGGCTAACGGGGGAGAAGAAAGCCATTAGCAAAATCCGGGGACAGTGGATGCAGTGGCAGGGCCACTGGTGTATGGCTATTTTTCACCCCGCCTACCTACTTCGCAATCCATCCCGCGATCGCGGTTCGCCCAAATGGCTGATGTGGCAAGATATCCAGGCCGTGCGAGCCAAGCTAGACGAGTTATCCTAGAAGATCTTCTCAGCGGTGCAAATGCTGCCCGTGGAGGTGCCAACCTCCCGCCCTGAATTCCCCGCCCTGCCTCCCTAGCCTTTAGATTGGCTCCCTGTAGCAGAGCGAGTTGTGCTCTGCTACAGGGAAAATTGTGCGCCTGGGGACCGTCTAGGAGTCTGCATCCCTTGCCTTGCGGTCAACCTCCTCCTAGAATCGCTTGCGGCTCAGTATTACCGTTTTCCTGGCTCCGACGCTTAGGTTCCCCTACCCTGCTTCCCTTGCCCTGATTTCTATGACAGATCTCTGCTTACAGATTACCGAAACCCCTGCTGACCATCAGACCTTAACGGTGACACCGCCGCTGCAGGGGGTCGTACTAACGGGACGACTGAGGGTGCCGGGGGACAAGTCCATTTCCCATCGGGCGCTGATGCTGGGGGCAATCGCGACGGGGAAGACCCGCATCCAGGGACTATTGCTGGGAGAAGATCCCCGTAGCACCGCCGCCTGCTTCCGGGCCATGGGGGTGGAGATCTCTGACCTAGAGCAGGACTGGATCACGGTGCAGGGGGTGGGCTTGGGCCATCTCCAGGAGCCCGATACGGTCCTGGATGCAGGCAACTCCGGCACCACCCTACGCTTGATGCTGGGGCTACTGGCCTCCCACTCCGATCGAGTGTTTACCGTCACTGGGGATGCCTCTCTGCGATCGCGGCCCATGGGCCGGGTGATCACCCCCCTGCAAAAGATGGGGGCCACGATTTGGGGACGGCGGGGCCATACCCTCGCCCCCCTGGCGGTTCAGGGACAGCGGTTGCGCCCCATCCATTACCACTCCCCCATAGCCTCCGCCCAGGTCAAATCCTGTGTGCTGCTAGCGGGGCTGCTGGCTGACAGAGGGCCAGACTAGGGTGACAGAGCCCAGCCGCTCCCGTGATCACAGTGAGCGGATGCTGCAAGCCTTCGGTGCAAACTTGGTGGTGGAGCCTGACAGCCTCACTGTCACCCTCAATGGTCCCGCCCAACTCACGGGACAAACGGTAATCGTGCCAGGGGATATCAGCTCCGCCGCCTTTTGGCTGGTGGCAGCGGCGATCACCCCCGGTTCTGAATTGGTGATTGAAAATGTCGGTGTCAATCCCACCCGAACGGGTATCTTGGACGCCCTGCACCAGATGGCGGCGGACATTACCTTGGAAAATGAGCGCTTGGTGACGGGGGAACCGGTGGCGGATATTCGGGTGCGCCACAGTGTCCTCAAGGGCACCACCTTGGGGGGCGATCTAATCCCTCGTCTGATCGATGAAGTGCCAATCCTGGCAGTGGCAGCCCTGTTTGCAGAGGGCAAAACCATCATTCAAGACGCGGCGGAACTACGGGTGAAGGAAAGCGATCGCATTACTGCGATGGCCACTCAGTTGACCCAACTAGGAGCCACCGTCGTCGAGCGGCCCGATGGCTTGGAAATCATGGGAGGTGCGATGCTGAAAGGTGCTGAAGTGGATAGTTTTACCGATCATCGGGTAGCGATGAGCCTTGCGATCGCAGCCCTACGGGCAGAAGGCACCACCCACCTTCACCGGGCCGAAGCTGCCGCCATTTCCTATCCCGAATTTATGCACACCCTAGCCCAAGTCTCTGGGGCCACCCCTCCTTCCCCCTCAAAACCCCGTCCCCTTTGATCATTTTACCGCTGCCGCTCGGCTTCACCCCCCTCCCATGCGCAAACTGTTGGTTGTTGAAGATCAGGGCATCTCCCGCCAAGCTCGGGTCCAAATGTTGGAAGAGCAGAGCTTTGAGGTGATGACGGCAGCAACCGCAGAAGCAGGTATTCAAACCGCCCGCCAGTATTCCCCCGATTTGATTCTGTGCAGCCTAGACCTCAGCGGCGGGGACAATACCCACCTCCTGCATCTGATCACGAATAAAAGTGACTTGGTGGCACTGCCCATTATTGTGCTGACCAACCGTAGCGATCGCGATTATGGGAGGCAATGCGCCACCCTCGGAGCCGATGATTGTCTAGTGACCCCCTTCAGCGATGGAGACTTGCTAGAGGCCATCGCTGCCCGCCTGCGAAAACAGGACGCTCTCACCCAGCGTTACAACACCCTCATGCGCCACACAGCGGAGCGGCTAAATCGGCTATCCCACTATGACAGCCTGACGGATTTACCTAACCATCACCTCCTGCGCCAGCGTCTAATGCAGGCGGTTCAGCGGGCCGCCCTCGGGAAACAGCACGTCGCTCTCCTGTCCATTAGCCTGGATCGCCTGCGGCAAATTAATAACACCCTGGGCTACCCCGCTGGAGACACTCTCCTGCGGGCTGCCGCCCGCCGATTGCAGGGTATTCTGCCCCGATCCAGCGCCCTAGCTCGCCTGACAGGAAACCAGTTCGCCATCATTTTGCCCGCTCCCCCCGATGCCGCTGCTGTTCAACTCATTGCCGAAGACATTATCGACTGCCTCTCTCGTTCCTTTTCCCTACCGGAGCAGGAGGTTTTTGTCACCACCAGCATCGGTATTGCTCTGTTTCCCGAAAATACCCAAGACATCAGCACTCTACTGCGTCAGGCCGACGCCGCTCTGGATTGGGCCAAACAGCAGAAGAGTAACTATTGTCAGTTCTACCGTTCTGACATGCCCGTGGTGTCGGGGGATGAACTGCAACTGGAGACCTGGCTGCGCTACGCCCTCAAGCGCCAAGAGTTTCAGGTCTATTACCAGCCCAAGCAAACCCTCATGACTGGGCGCATCGAAGGGGCAGAGGCGCTGATTCGCTGGCGGCATCCTGACCATGGCTACATTTCCCCGGCCCGGTTTGTGCCTCTAGCGGAGGAGACGGGGCTGATTGTCCCGATTGGGGAATGGGTACTGCGTACAGTCTGCGAACAGGCGGCCCGCTGGCAGCAGCAAGGTCTACCTCCGGTGCAGGTGTCGGTCAATCTTTCCAGTGTCCAACTGAATCAGCCCCACCTCTGTAAAACCCTGGATCGCATCCTCAAGGACATCGGTCTGCCTGCCCACCATCTACAACTGGAGGTAACGGAGACGGCCCTGATGCAGGATGTGGAGTCGGCCCTAGTGTTGCTGCACCAGTTTAAGGATTTGGGGGTACAGGTGGCGCTGGACGACTTTGGTACGGGTTACGCCTCCTTGGGCTATCTGCGCCAGCTTCCCATCGATACCCTCAAGATTGACACCTGCTTTGTGCGGGGGGTGACGGAGGATTGGAAAAATCAGATTATTTTGCGGCGCATTATTGCCCTGGCCCATGATCTAGATCTGGCGGTGGTTGCCGAGGGGGTGGAGCAGGTGGAGGAAATGGAACTGCTCAAAACCTACGGCTGCGATGCCATTCAGGGCTATTGGGTGGGGCTGCCCATGACTGCTGCTGAGTTGATCCAGCACCTTTAAGGGTCTGGGCATTTACCTTTTCTTTACTTTGGGGGGATAAGGTCGGAGGAGGAGGGGAAAATCTGCCCGTTTTTTGATGCATCGGATGAATTCTATAGCTGAATCCTCTAGCGCCCTTGGTGATGCCTGTTTCCCCTAAGTCATTGCGATCATTGCAATTCGAGTCTCAAGTGTTTGAACCCATTGCCCCCTGGAGCCAGCGTTGGTCAGAGCGGGCCACGGTGGCGATTCTGGCGGTGGCTGGGACGTTGCCCCTGCTGGTAATTGGGGGAATTCTGGCGGTTTTCATCTACCAGAGTTGGCTGTTTTTTCAAGAAATTTCCCTCTGGCAGTTTCTGACGGAGACTCGCTGGACGCCGCTGTTTTCAACTCAGCAGTTTGGCATTGTGGTACTGCTGAGTGGCACGGTGATGGTGAGTGCGATCGCACTTTTAGTTGCCCTGCCTTTGGGATTGTTATCTGCCATCTATCTGAGCGAGTACGCCCCGCCGCTGGTGCGACGGCTGATTAAGCCCGTGCTAGAAACCCTGTCGGGGGTACCTACCATTGTCTATGGCTACTTTGCCCTGCTGTTTGTAACCCCCCAATTGCAGCGGATCTTCCTCGGTATGGCGGTTTTCAATAGCCTCAGTGCAGGCTTGGTCACGGGGTTATTGATCATTCCCATTGTGGCCAGCCTGAGCGAAGATGCTTTGCGGGCGGTGCCCACAGCCCAGCGGCAAGCAGCCTTTGCCTGCGGCCTGACCCGATATGAAACCATTACCCGGCTGCTGGTTCCAGCGGCCCTACCGGGGATTATTGCCTCCTTTACCCTGGCGGCCTCCCGCGCCCTAGGAGAAACCATGATTGCAGCGGTGGCAGCAGGTCAAACCCCCCAACTCACCCTGAATCCCCTCATTCCCGCCAGTACGATGACGGCCTTCATTGTCCAGGTGAGTTTGGGGGATGTGCCAACGGAGAGCCTGATTTTCCGCACAATTTTTGCCGTGGGTATGACCCTTTTTCTGCTGACCCTGGCCCTGAATACAGTGGGTAATACGCTGGTTCACCGCTACCGGCGCTTTACCGAGGGGCAGAGTTTACCTACGGCAGCGGTGTCTGCGGACCCCACTGCCCTGCCCCCACAGGTGCTGGATATCCAACCATCGGGGGACTTTGTGGTGCGATGGCCCTGGCGACAACTGTGCGATCGCATTTTTGCCCTATTGGGATTGGGGGCGTCCTTAGTAGGGCCAATATTCTTCGCCCTGCTGGTGCTGGTTACCTTTCGCAGTGGTCTGGCGGAACTGAACTGGCAATTTCTGACCAGTTTTACCTCCCGCAACCCCGAACAAGCCGGGGTTCTGGCGGCCCTAGCCGGGACATTGTGGCTGCTGGGGTTGACGGCCCTGCTGGCCATTCCCCTAGGCTTAGCCGCCGCCATTTATCTAGAGGAATATGGCCGGGACGGACTTTGGAATCGGTTTGTGGAGATTAATCTGGCCAATGCCACGGCGATTCCCGGCATTCTCTACGGGCTGTTGGGCTTAGCCGTCTTTGCGCGGGCACTGGGGTGGTTTACCGGAGGCCGTACCCTGATTTCCGCCGCTCTGATCATGACACTGCTAGTACTACCCCTATTGATCACTGCCTCCCGATCGGCCCTGCAATCGGTGCCCCCCACCCTGAAGAAAGGCGGCTATGCCATGGGCATGAGCCGGTGGCAGGTGACCTGGCACATCACTCTACCCACCGCGCTCCCCGATCTGATTACAGGGATGGGGCTCGCCCTATCGCGGGTGCTGGGGGAAACTTCCCCCTTGATTGCCCTAGGCACCGTCGATTTCATCACCTTTATCCCTACCCCCAATCTCGATGGTCTACGCTCCCCCTTTACCACCCTGACAACCCAGATCTTTTTCTGGCTGTCCCGCCCCCAACCCGCCTTTCAAGCCAAGGCAGCCGCAGCGGTGCTGTTGCTTGGGTTGATTGGCCTAGCCATGAATGGACTAGCTGGAATCCTGCGCGATCGCCTAAGGGCATCGCTTTAGGACAGAAAGGCAGAAGACAGCAAGCGACTGGGTAGGGCGGGTTTTGAGCCTCCCATTTGGGATTCCCCAGTAGACACGAGCTAAACCCGC
>NZ_KI913949.1:4499327-4583408 GCF_000332095.2 Leptolyngbya sp. PCC 6406
CCCCCACCCCATCACCCCAATACCCCATCACCCCACCCCATCACCCCAATACCCCACCACCCATGCAACCCTCCCCTCTCCCCACGTCCACTGTCCCAGATGCCATCTTGCAGATGGAAGGGCTGTCTATCTATTACAAGGATCGTCCGGCTGTGTTGGAGGTGTCGCTGGAAATTTTGCCCCGGCAATTGACGACCTTCATCGGTCCCTCTGGCTGCGGTAAGAGTAGCCTCCTAGGCTGTTTTAACCGCATGAATGATCTCGTTCCTACAGCTCGGATCAAGGGGCGCATTACCTTCAAGGGAGTGCCCCTGGGGCAAATTCCCCAGGTGATGCTGCGGCGGCAGATTGGCATGGTCTTTCAGCGGCCCAATCCGTTTCCCAAATCGATCTATAACAACATTGCCCTGGGGCTGCGGATTAATGGCTACCAAGGGGATCTAGATGAGCGGGTAGAGGTGGCTCTGCACCAGGTGGGGCTATGGGAGGATGTGAAGGATCGACTGCGCCAAAGTGCCCTGACCCTATCGGGAGGACAGCAGCAGCGGCTATGTCTGGCTCGGGCCCTGGCCCTGGGGTCTGAGGTGTTGCTGATGGATGAGCCCTGCGCCTCCCTGGATCCGATTTCCACGGGGATCATTAACGATCTCCTGAACGACCTGAAGCGCCATTACACCATTGTTATGGTTACCCATGACCTGAAACAAGCGGCGGTGGTGTCAGATCAAGTCGCTTTTTTTGACATGGCTCCCTACGATGGCGAACAGGTGGGTCGGCTGGTGGAGTTTGGCCCGGTGCCGGATATTTTTGTTCAGCCTAGTCAGGCAGCGACCTGGGACTATATGTATTATCAGGCTCTTTCGAAGCCGTCTCTGTCGGGAGCCTTGGCGAGTCCCAGTTTCTAGACTGCGTTTGGGAAAGTTGGATAATGATCGATAAACTTAGAGACATCCCCCAGAAAAGTGCGATCGCACTTTTTGAGCCATAACACTTTTGATCGTTGATTGTCTCCTCTAAGGGATTTCCCTGATTTGGGAAGCCCAAAACTACAGTTTGTGTAACTTTTCTGAGGTGGATCTGAGGGGCGAAACCCCCTGAGGGCACTCTTTTGGTAGGCAAGTTGACAAAATTTCGTTGATGGTTTGAATATCGGAGCGAATTGGTTTGCGCTTGCCATGCTCAGGCGGCATCCCGCCTGGAAACCGAGAGCCTCCGAAAACTATCTACGATTGATCGGTGATGGTATTTTTCCCAGTGCAGCCCAATTGGTCCGGTTTGCCCCCTATTTCTGCCCCTGCCAGCCCTGCACTAGATTCCGACTCTAGCCTCTTGACCGCAGGTCAGTTTCTGGCGTTAAGGCCCCAGGGCTGTGCAGCGGTAGTCGATCGACGGGGGCGGGTGGTGGGCATGGTAACAGCCCAGGCGGTGTTAGGAGCCATGGTTCAGTCCCTGAACACGACCTCTGCCGTTGCCCCCCTGTCTGACCCGCTCGCCCCTGATGCCATTGGACCCAATTGCGCCATGGCAGCAGACCGATCGAAGATCATCGCACCGATGCTTCATTCCTTGACCGTCGCGGACGTGGTACAGTCGGTGCCGTTCTTGACAGAGAATCTATCCCCAGCCCAGGTGTGGCTCAAGTTTCAGCACTGTGATCTGCCCTGCCTGCCCCAAGTTGATGCTGAGGGCACCCTACTGGCCCTGGTGCCGCGCCCAGTTCAGCCTGAAGAACAGAGTTTCCGCAGCATTTTTAACCAGGCTCCCATCGGCATCTGCCAAGCGGATGCCGATGGGGTGATTCAATGGGTCAACCCCTGCTTTGCGAATCTCTTGGGGTACACGATACCGGATCTAGTGGGGCGCACATTTCAAGCCCTCACCTATGGAGATGATTTAGAGCGGGATCTGAAGCTGTATCACGCCCTCTTACAACGGGAGCGAGATATTTTCACCCTAGAGAAACGCTACCTTAGCAAGGGGGGAGAGCCTTGCTGGGTCAGTATTACAGTCTGCCGTTTAGAGGATGCCTTGGGGGAGGTCTATGCCACCTTGGGAGTCGTGGAGGATATCCGCGATCGCAAGGAAGCGGAAATTGCGTTGCAGGACTCGCAACGGCACATCGTCGATATTTTAGAGAGCATGACCGATGGCTTTTTTGCCCTGGATGAACAGCTCTGCTTCACCTATGTCAACCAGCGCGCTGAGGAATTGCTGCACCATCACCGGGACCAACTGCTCGAACACCAGATTTGGGAGATATTTCCCTCAGCCATAAGCACCGTTTTTCAGACGGCCTACGAAATAGTGCTGCGGGAAAACATAACCCAGACCTTCGAGGCATTTTATCCCCCGTTTCAAGTCTGGTATGAGGTCCATGCCTATCCCATTCCCACAGGACTTGCGGTGTATTTCAAAGACATCACCATCCGCAAGACAGCCTACGACCAACTGGCCTATCAGGTGCAGCGAGAACAGGCCCTCAATCAGGTGATCCAGGTCATCCATCAATCCCTGGATCTAGATACGGTGTTTTCCACCGTTGTGGAGGCGGTGGCTCCCTTACTGGGCAACAGTTGGGTCTCCATCTTGCAGTATTTACCCGAACCCAACTGCTGGCGGATCATGGCTTCCTATAGTGGGGAGGCAGAGCCGCCCTTGCCCGTGGGCAGTGATATTTCCGATCAAGACAATGGGATTGGGGAGAAATTGCGAGCGGGGGAGGTCATTGCCATTACCGACACGCGCCAGATGATCGATGCAATTAACACGCCCTTGGCGGCGGATCGGGCAGAGTCTTGGCTGCTGGTCCCCTTTCAGTTGGCCGGACACCCGGAGATTTGGGGAAACCTCACCCTCAGTCGCCCCTGTAATGGCGATCGCTCGGTGTGGCAGCCGGAGGAAATTACCCTAGCCCGTACCATCGCCAGTCAAATCGCGATCGCAATTCAGCAGGCCCAAGTCTACGAACAGGCCCAGCAAGAACTGGCAGAGCGCCAGCGGGCAGAGGAGCGGTTACGGGAAGCTCAGAAACTGGCGCGCCTTGGTAACTGGGAACTGATGGTCTCCACCCAAAAATGGCTCTGGTCCGATCAGGTCTTTCGCCTCTTTGGGCTCCCCATCGCGGCCACGCCCCCCTCCTTGGCAGAACAGATCACCTACATCCACCCCGACGATCGGGCTCTGTGGCAAGAGATCCTGACTCTTGCCCAGTTCACAGGGCAATCCTTTCAACTCGACTGTCGCCTTTGTCCGATGGGAGAGCCCCCTCGCTATGTGTCTCTACTGGGGGATGCGGAATGTAACCCCGAAGGGCAAGTGGTGCGAATCTTTGGCACCCTGATGGACATTACCGAGCGGCGTCAATTTGAGGATCAACTCGCCTACGAGGCGTACCACGATCCCCTCACCGGGGCTCCTAACCGCGCCTTCTTTATGGAATACCTCCAGGCATCCAGCAAACAGGCCCAGATGGCCCCCGATAGCTACGCCTTTGCGGTGCTATTCATCGATCTCGATCGCTTCAAGGTGATTAACGATAGTCTCGGTCACCTGACAGGGGATCGCCTACTCATGGCCTGCACTCAACGCCTTGCCACCGTTGCCCGTGACTGCGATGTGTTTGCCCGACTGAGCGGGGACGAGTTTGCTCTGCTCCTCGACAATGTCCCTGACCTCAACTGGGCCATCACCATAGCAGAACATCTACAAACAGCCCTGCGAGATCCCTTTTTGATCGATGGCCGGGAACTGTTTGTCAGCGCCAGCATCGGCATTGCCTCTAGCTTGAATGGCTCTATCGACCCGGTGGACTGCTTGCGGGATGCAGACATTGCCATGTTCCAAGCTAAGGAACGGGGCCGTAACCGCTGTGTAGTGTTTAACCCCGCCATGCATGTGGAAAATACCACCCGGCTCATTTTGGAAACGGACCTCCAGCGGGCAATTGAGCGAGATGAGCTTCAGGTGGTGTATCAGCCCATTGTGCGACTCGATACGGGGCGCATCTCTGGTTTTGAAGCCCTAGCCCGGTGGAACCATCCCCACTTTGGTCCGATTCAGCCCAGCCAGTTCATTCCCCTAGCGGAGGAAACCGGGGCAATTTTGTTGATTGGCCGCTGGATTCGTCACCGAGCCTGCGCCCAACTACGGCAGTGGCAGCAAGCCCTGCCCCAAGCCCAGCACTTGACCATGAGTGTGAACCTATCGGTAAAGCAGTTTTCCAGTCTGCGCCTGCTGGATCGCATTCAAGAAACCCTGCGAGAAACGGGATTAGCGGGCCATCACCTACGGTTGGAAATTACCGAAAGTGCCCTCATTGATAACCCGGCCATGGCCGCAGTGATTCTCAGTAATCTGCGGGGGCAGGGGATTGAGCTGTGCATCGATGACTTTGGCACGGGCTATTCCTCTCTGAGCATGGTGCATCAATACCCGGTACAGGTGCTCAAGATCGATCGCTCCTTTGTCAATCGACTGGAGGAAGACCATCGCGGTGTGGCCATGGTGAAAACGATCCTGGCCCTGGCCCACAGCCTGGAAATGGAAGCGATCGCAGAGGGGGTAGAAACGGCCCAGCAGTTGCAAATCCTGAAGGATCTGGGCTGTGAAAGTGCCCAGGGCTTTTTCTTCTCCTGTGCCCTCAGTGCCCGAGAAGCCGCAGAGTTGCTCACCAGCCAACCCACCTGGCTCTCTGATTGAATTCTGATTCCATCAAGCAGACAAGGGGCTTAATATCAAATCCTGTCTGTACAACCCCGATTCGTAGGGGCATTGCAGTGCAATGCCCCTACCAGGTATCTGTTTCGAATCGGGGGTTTGTGAGTCGGAGGGCGGGTTTGGAGGTTCCCATTCTGGATTTCCCGGCCAACACGAGCCAAACCCGCCCCTACCCCAATACCCCAATACCCCAATACCCCAATACCCCAATACCCCCACCCCATCACCCCTGCCAATCCCTAGTAATCCGCTTTGTCCGCCTTGGCGTCCCATTCCTCAAAGGCTGCTTCGGCCTCGGTTTCCATGTAGGGAATCATGGTGATCTGGCGTTGGGAGAGGGGGAGCGCTAGCTCGTCGTAGAAGATCTGGCTGTTGAATCCATAGCGGGCGGCGACTTCTTTGCTGTTGCCATAGTAGACCCGGTCAATGCGTGCCCAGTAGGTAGCGGCCATGCACATGGGGCAGGGTTCGCAACTGGTGTACAGTTCACAACCCTCTAGGTGCCAACTCTGGAGATGGGCGCAGGCTTGGCGAATGGCGGTCATTTCGGCATGGGCAGTGGGGTCATGGCGAGAGGTGACTTCATTCATCCCCCGGCCAATGATTTCCCCATCCCGGACTACGATCGCGCCATAGGGGCCGCCGCGCTGCGATCGCATGGCCTCAAAGGACAGATCAATCGCTACCTGCATAAGTTGTTCTGAGTCGTTGTCCATACCTAACCTAACTGTGCCTATAGCTGTCGCGCTCTACTCTAAATCCGTTCGCTTAATCCAGCGCTTCACCAGTTTTTCCAGTTCTACCCAGACAAACAGCAACGTGCTGAAGCCAAAGCATATCGCCAGTTCCATTGGACTTAGCAGTTGGGTGCCAAAGAAATTTCGGAAGGGCTCGACGTAGATTAGCATCCACTGCAACACCGTGGTAATCACCACCGCAAACAATACAAAGGGGTTGGTGGCGGGAGACATCTTGTACGTGAATTGGGTGCTGGACCGTACTGCGATCGCGTGGCCCATTTGAGCCAGACAGAGGGTGGTAAAGACCATTGTCTTCCACCGTTCGGGATCACCAGGGTAGGCCGGATTTTGGGCATGGTGATAGGCCCAATACATCAGCGTCACAGAGATCACCGCAAAGACGACCCCAATGCGGATCATGTAGGCCCCTAGCCCTCGGTCAAAGATACTCTCCTGAGGGTCATGGGGGGGACGGTTCATGACATCGGGCTCAGCGGGCTCCACCGCTAGGGCTAGCGCTGGAAAGCCATCGGTGACCAAATTCATCCACAGAATTTGCAGGGGCGTGAGGGGTACATCCAAAATAGGCAGCAGCAGGGGAGAGGCGGCAATGGTAAGCACCTCACCGATATTGGAGCCCAGGACGTATTTCACAAAGCGGCGGATGTTGGTATAGACCACCCGCCCCTCCTCGGTGGCAGCGACAATGGTGGCAAAGTTATCGTCCAGCAGCACCATGTCACTCGCCTCCTTGCTGACATCGGTACCCGTGATCCCCATGGCGATGCCGATATCCGCCTGTTTTAGGGCGGGGGCGTCATTCACCCCATCCCCGGTCATGGCGACAACGTGGTGCAGGGTCTGGAGAGCCTGCACAATGCGGAGCTTATGTTCCGGAGAGACACGGGCAAAAACCCGTACATCCGCCACCGCTGTCTCTAGCTCCGACTGGCTCATCTTTTCCAACTCACGGCCATTGAGGACGCGATCACCCTTGGCGGCAATGCCCATATCTTGAGCGATGGCCTGGGCTGTGAGCTGATGATCCCCAGTGATCATCATGGGCACGATACCCGCCTGACGGCAGCGCCGCACCGCCTCCCGCGCCTCAGGGCGGGGGGCATCCATCATGCCCACCAGTCCGAGCCAGATTAGATCCTGTTCCAACGTCTCCTCAGTGGCGTTCTCAGCGGGTTTCTGATCTAGGGGGCGATAGGCCAACCCTAAGACCCGTAACCCCTGACTGGCCAGGGATTCATTCATCGCCAGAATGGTCTGGCGATTGGCGGTTGCCAGGGGCTCCTGCCCCGTCTGGACTTGGACCCGCTGGCAACACTCCAACAGGAGCTCTGGGGAACCCTTCGCCAGCAACCAGTAGTCTGCCTCCGCCAGCCAGGGGGAAACATTGCCTTTGGGGGCCACCACCACACTCATGCGCTTCCGTTCTGAGGAAAAGGGATATTCCGCCACCCGAGGCAGCGCCTCCATCAAGGCCCCTTGGTTCAGCTTTGCTTTCCCCGCTAACACGACTAAACAGCCTTCCGTAGGGTCGCCGAGGATGGCCCATTCTCCCCGTTCTTTTTGCAGCACTGCGTCATTGCACATCAGGCCACAGAGGAGTAATCGGTATAGCTCTGGTTGGTTTTGGGCGGGCTGATTTTGGGCGAGATCATGGGGGGTCGCTCCACCGACGGCGTCACCGATGGCGTCAAAGGTGCCGAGGGGGGCGTAGTCACTGCCGCTCACTTGGTATTGGCAGGAGGCAGTGCGGACCTGCTGGGCCACCATTTTGTTTTGGGTGAGGGTGCCGGTTTTATCGGAGCAGATGGTGGTGACGGAGCCTAGGGTTTCCACCGCCGGCAGACGGCGAATTAGGGCATTGCGGCGCACCATACGCTGGGTGCCGATGGCCAGGGTGACGGTCATGACGGCGGGCAGCCCTTCGGGTACCACGGCTACCGCCATGCTGAGGGAGACTTCCAGTAGGGATTCAAAGGCTTCCCACCCCGCTTGGATCACGCCGCCGACAACGACAATAGCCACGAGGATTAGGGAACCCGTCACTAGGGTATTGCCCAACTGATCCATCCGGATCTGGAGGGGGGTGGGTTCGTTCTTAACCCCTTGCAACAGCGTGGCGATGCGCCCCAGTTCCGTCTGCATCCCTGTGCCGGTAACGAGAACGACGGCCCGTCCATTAGTCACCTCTGTACCCTGGAAGACGAGATTGGTGCGATCGGCGAGGCCCGTATCCGCTGTCAACCCATCCTGAGCCTGCTTCATCACGGGATGGGCTTCCCCGGTTAGAGCCGACTCCCGCACCTGGAAATTGGAGGCTTCTAGCAGGCGACCGTCCGCCGACACTTGGCTCCCCGCTTCTAGGTGCATCACGTCTCCAGGGACGAGGTTTGGAGCGGGGACCTCCAGCAGGTGTCCTTCTCGTGTCACTCGGACCAGAGGGGAGGACATTTTTCTCAGGGCGGCTAGGGCCTTCTCAGCACGGCTTTCCTGAAGGTAGCCTAGGACCCCATTCAAAATCACGATGGCAAAAATTGCGATCGCATCCCGAGGCGTCTCCTGGTTTCGCAGGGACAGGGTTCCCGACACTAAGGCCACCGCCACCAGCATCAGCAACATAATGTTGGTGAACTGGTCTAGAAAAATGCGCCAGGATGGGCGACCTTTGACTTCCTCTAAAACATTAGCCCCCACCACAGCCCGCCGATCGTTGGCAGCCTGAGTAGAGAGACCTGTTTGGCGATCGCTCTGGAGCAGCTCTAGGGCTTGATGTGGATCTAGGGTATGCCAGCCATCGGAAGGGGGATTGAGCCATGTATCTGCCATCGCCGTCAGTCCGAATACCCTTGTCACAATGCCTTCATGTTATAGCGCTGCTATGGATTCCGTATAATGAGACTCACGCAACGTCCTTCATTCGGCCCAGCTCTGTGACTCAGACGCCCCTTACCCCCCGCGCCCCCGTCGCCCCCCAGTCCCTAGGGATGGCTCCCCGCCCCGATGCCCTGGGCCGCTTTGGCCAGTTCGGCGGCAAGTATGTCCCGGAAACTCTGATGCCCGCCTTGGCGGAGCTAGAGCACGCCTATTACCAATATCGGGATGAAGCGGATTTCAAAGCGGAGCTAGAGGGATTACTCAAGGACTATGTCGGGCGGGCCACCCCGCTCTATTTTGCGGAACGCCTCACAACCCACTACCGCCGCCCCGACGGTAGCGGTCCCCAGATCTACCTCAAGCGAGAAGACCTGAATCATACGGGAGCCCACAAGATCAACAACGCCTTGGGGCAGGTGCTCTTAGCCAAGCGCATGGGCAAGCAGCGGGTGATTGCCGAGACGGGGGCGGGGCAACATGGGGTGGCCACCGCCACGGTCTGCGCCCGCTTCGGCATCCAGTGCGTCATCTACATGGGTGAGCACGATATGGAACGGCAGGCACTCAACGTATTTCGGATGCGCCTAATGGGGGCGGAGGTGCGGCCAGTAACGGCGGGTACGGGTACCCTCAAGGACGCCACTTCGGAGGCGATTCGCGACTGGGTCACCAACGTGGAGACCACCCACTATATTCTGGGCTCCGTGGCCGGTCCCCATCCTTATCCCATGATGGTGCGGGATTTCCACGCCGTCATTGGCCAAGAAACCCGCAGTCAGTGTCAGGAGAAATGGGGCGGACTCCCGGATATCTTGATGGCCTGTGTGGGGGGCGGCTCTAATGCTATGGGCCTATTCCATGAATTCATTGACATTCCTTCTGTGCGCCTCATCGGTGTTGAGGCGGAGGGGGAAGGGGTACTCTCGGGTAAGCACGCTGCTACCTTGACCCAGGGACGGGTGGGGGTGCTCCACGGGGCTATGAGCTACCTGCTTCAGGATGCCCAGGGTCAGGTGATTGAGGCCCACTCTATCAGCGCTGGTCTGGACTATCCCGGTGTGGGGCCAGAGCACAGCTTTTTGAAGGAAACGGGACGGGCAGAGTACTACAGCATCACCGATGCTCAGGCTCTGGCAGCCTTTCGTCTGGTGTCGGAACAGGAGGGGATCATCCCCGCCCTGGAGACGGCCCATGCCTTTGCCTATTTGGAAATTCTCTGTCCTCAGCTCAATGCCCAACCCGGCAGTCCCCGGCTTGTGATTAACTGTTCGGGGCGGGGGGATAAGGATGTGCAGACGGTAGCCAAGGTGTTGGGGAATTTGCTGTGAGCCAGGATAGGACTACCGCTACAGAGGCGTCTACGGAGGCGTCTCCCCCAGAAGATTCCACGAATGCTGCTGGGAATTCCGCCGGGAACGACTTTGAGATCTGCGATCGCGATCTGTCCAACGAACTCCTCAGCCGCTACCTCAATGAGGATGCCATCGCCATTGATACCGAAACCATGGGTTTGCTGCCCCAGCGCGATCGCCTTTGCCTAGTGCAATTGGCCGGGGCCGATGGCTACGGCAGCGTCGTGCGGATTGAGCGCGGCCAACAGGAAGCTCCTAATCTTAAGGCCCTGCTAGAGGCGACCTCAGTACAAAAGATTTTCCACTTTGCCCGGTTTGACCTCGCCACCCTCAGCTACCACCTGGACATCACCGTCACCCCCATTTTTTGCACCAAGATCGCCAGCAAACTGATTCGCACCTACAGCCCCAAACACGGTTTGAAGGAACTGGTGCGGGAGCTGACGGGGGTGGAACTGGACAAGACTGCCCAAAGTTCTGACTGGGGCGATGCTATGAACCTATCGGCAGAGCAACTGGGCTATGCCGCTAACGATGTGCGCTACCTGCACCAGGTACGCGACATCCTCACCACCATGCTGAAGCGGGAGGGCCGCTGGGAACTAGCCCAGGACTGCTTCGCCTGCATCCCCACCTTTGTCTCCTTAGACCTGATGCAGTACGGCAATATCTTTGAGCATTAGTCTGCCCTAACCCATGCCCCAAGTCTTTGAACAGGCCATCGATATTCTGGCTAGTGCCAGCACCGTGGAACGCTGTGTCACCGACCGAGACCTCATGCATCAATGGCTAAATCCCGCCCTGCGCTGTGAACCCATCGGCGATCGCTGGAATACGAATCTGGGGGGACAGACTCGCTTTGTGATCCAGGTGCCCCTGCTGCGACCCAGCTTGCTCAGCACGGTGATAGAGCGCCAGCCCGGACTGGTGGTATGGGGGTTTGAGGGGTTTTTCCAGGGCTGCGATCGCTGGGAATGCATCCCCACAGCAGCAGGCACCCATCTCCTGAACCGCTTTGAGTTCAAGATCCCCAATCCCCTCGTAGCCTACGGCTTCAATACCTTTGCCGCCCAGTGGACCCAACGGGACATGACGGCCCAACTGAAGCGGCTGAAGCAGGTCGCCGAGCGGCTGTAGATCTGCCCTTCTGCAACTGCTGGAATCCTTACCGGGGCAACGCTCAGACGGTAGGAGGCAGGAGCCAGTTACCAGGGGATTTTGAATTTCAAGTGCAATCTCTATGAAGTCTAGATAAATTTCAGTTGCATTTCACATAAAACCGGGATTAACTAGAGCAGTATTCTGTGGAGCCTGGGCGATGCACCTAAAAGCAGGATTGGCGAAAACCCGGCGTTGGACTGGGCTATCCCGACGCTGGAGATTTGCGGCCCTGCTGGGGGTGGGGGGCGCGATCGCGTTGGGCTATGCCCTAGGAACCGACTCACCCCTCACCCATCTGGACTGGACTGGATGGGCGACCTTGGCGGTGGTCCTGCTCACCTTTGGCCTCAATGCCGCCACCAGCTTGCCCGCCGAAATTATTTTCCTCGGGGGATTGGGGGTTCTGTTTGTCAGTGGCATTCTGGATGAAGCCTCGGCTCTGGCAGGGTTTAGTAATAGCGGCATGGTCACCGTGGGGGTGTTGTATATCGTCGTCACCGGAATTCAGCAAACCGGAGCGTTGGGCTGGATCTCTCAGAAGGTACTGGGGCTGCCCCGGACCCCATCTCGGGCGTTATTGCGGCTGATGCTGCCGATCATGGGCCTGAGTGCGGTTTTGAACAATACCCCAGTGGTGGCCCTGTTTATCCCGGTGGTGAATACCTGGTGCCGCAAGCTCCGCATCAGTCCCTCTAAGCTGATGATTCCCCTCAGCTATGCTGCGATCTTTGGCGGCACCTGCACCCTAATCGGCACCAGTACCAACCTCGTGGTGAATGGCTTGCTCATTGCAGAAACGGACTACTCCAGCCTGCAATTTCTGGACATCACTTGGGTGGGAGTGCCCTGTGCGATCGCAGGTACAACCTTTTTGTTCTTGACCCAGAGATGGTTGCTACCCGAACGCAAGCCCGTCATGGGAGATGCGGAGGATGTCCGCCAGTACACCGTAGAGATGGTGATCGCCCCCGAGGGGCCTTTAGTAGGTAAAACAGTAGAACAGGCGGGCCTCCGCCAACTGCCTAGCCTATACTTGGCCGAAATTGTTCGGGGGCCTGTGGTCCTTCCCGCCGTTAGTCCAAAGGAACTGCTGCGGGCCGATGATCAACTGGTTTTTGTGGGGCTGGTGGATTCGATTGTGGATCTCCATCGTCTGCCGGGGTTGGCCCCCGCTACCGACCAAGTATTCAAACTAGACGGACGCCGCAGCGATCGCTGCCTGATCGAGGCCGTCGTCTCCGACAGTTGTCCCCTGGTGGGCCGCACGATTCGCGAAGGGCAGTTTCGCAGTCGTTACAGTGCTGTGGTGCTGGCAGTGGCCCGCAATGGGGCACGGCTCCAGGGCAAAATTGGCGATATCCGTCTACGTCCTGGTGACACGTTGCTACTGGAAACCAACCCTGCCTTTTTAGAGCGGCAGCGATCCTCCCGCGATTTTTATCTGGTCAGTGGCATCCCCGACTCGGAACCCCTGCGCCATGAAAAGGCTCCTATGGCCCTCGTGGTCCTCACGGCTATGGTGGTGGTGGCAACCTTGGGCTGGTTGAGCATGTTGCAGGCGGCCATCATCGCCGCCATAGTGCTACTGGCGACGGGCTGCTGTTCCCCCAGTCGTGCCCTCCGCAATGTGGAATGGTCGGTTCTATTGGTGATTGGGGCTGCCCTGGGCATCGGCAAGGCTCTGGAGGTGACGGGGGCAGCAGGTGCGATCGCAACCACCCTACTGGGCTTTGCTGGAGAAAACCCGTGGCTGGCCCTAGCGATGGTCTACGGCATCACCACCCTGCTTACGGAAGTGGTAACCAACAATGCCGCCGCTGCCCTGATGTTTCCCATTGCCTTGGCCCTGGCCCAAACCCTAGGGGTCAGTTTTATGCCCTTTGTCATTTCCATCATGGTGGGGGCCTCCGCCAGCTTTTCAACCCCCATCGGCTACCAGACGAACCTGATGGTCTATGGTCCTGGCGGCTACCGCTTCACGGATTTCATGCGGGTCGGCATTCCCCTGAATCTCCTGTTCTGGGCGATTACGATTGCGATCGCGCCCCTGGTCTATCCCTTCTAGAGGGTTCCAGCTCCCTGCCCTGGATCTGGGTAGGATTACCCGGCACTGGGCAGGGCGGGTTTTGAGCCTCCCATTTGGGATTTCCCAGTGGACACGAGCTAAACCCGCCCCTACGGAATTTACCCCAACACCGATCACCCAGCAACAAGGGCAACCACAAGGGATTGCCCCTACGGGATCAATTCAAAACTCAAAACTCAAAATTCCTCACACCCTCACACACACCCCTACGGATGGGGCGCTATTTTCCTGCGAGTCCCTAAAGTGCGATCGCGCCCTCAGTAGCCCCCCAGGGTACCGCGCCGCTTAGCCGTATTCTCCGCCCAGCGAAACAGCAAGAGCCCCAGCCCCAGATAGCCAAAGCCATTCACCATCGCCAGCCCCAGGGTAGCCCAATCCAGACCTACATTCCGCGCCATCAGATCCCGCAAGAGCCCCGTACTGGGCAGCATCGGTAGCAGGTAGCGCAACCACGCCATTGTGCCCTCCCATTCCTCCACCGGAGCCGCTAGGAGAAACAGCAGTACGAATTGAAACACCCCCAGCACCTGCTGTACCCGCTTAAACACCAGAGCACAGGCACCCATGATGAAGGCCAGTCCATAGCCCGCCATCACCAGGCTGAAGAGGGGAAAGATCAAAGTGAGGGGAAAGGACAAACGGCTGCCCGTAATCCCCATCAGGATCAGGACAATGCCCACAATCAGCGTCAGTCGCAAAGCCAGACTGGCCACCGCCCGCGCTAGAAATACCCGAGGGGCTCCAAATGGGGACAAAAATACCTGCTCCAGGGTCCCGGTCTGAGCTTCTGACTGGAGACCAATGGCGATGTCATTGATGATGTAGAGCACCAGGGTCCATAGCACATAGCCCACAACCACCGCATCCAATCGATCGCCAAAGTTAAACCCTGGCCCGGTCATGTACTGGGCACTCAGGAACAAGCCATAGAACACGGAGGTAATGATCACCAGTCCCGCGATCACCTCCGCTGGGTAGCGGATGAATTGAATCCAGGTGCGTTTGAGTTCGGCAATGAGGAGGGGGAGCATGGGGGGTGATGGGGTGATGGGGTGATGGGGTGATGGGGTGATGGGGTGATGGGGTAAATTCCGTAGGGGCGGGTTTAGCTCGTGTCCATTGGGAAATCCCAAATGGGAGGCTCAAAACCCACCCTACCCAGTGCCGGGTAATCCAGGATTGACGTGACCCGTGATCGGGGGTGGAGGTAGGGGCACGGTTTCCGCGCCCAATGCAGGATGTCGCCGTAGGGGCGGGTTTAGCTCGTGTCCACTGGGAAATCCCAAATGGGAGGCTCAAAACCCGCCCTGCCCAGTTTCCGGGTGACCGATATTGATCTGAATCCGTAGGGGCAATCCTTGCCTGTCCTATGCCCTCCGGGCAGGCTCCGCCCCAGCGTTAGCTATGCCCAGAGGGCATAGGATGGTTGCCCTTGTTGCCGAGTGACCCGTATGGGGGTGTTGGGGTAAACCCCGTAGGGACAGGTTTGGCTCGTATTGATTGGGAAAGGCTCCAAACCCGCCCTGCTCTGTCGTGGGGAATCCAGAATGGACTGTGGCTCCTCCAAACCCGTCCTGCGCGGTGGTGGGAATTTGGGATTGGGTCCAACCCCCGCCTTGCTCTGTTGCTGCAACCCCGGTGCAATTCGGTGTTGGAGTCCTCAGCCCGTGCCGCTGAAGCCAGTATGGCTGGAGAAATCAAGGGAGAGCCCCATGAAATATTAATAAATCTTGCGGAGTTTGGGGTGGAGATTCGGAAAAGCCCCGGTGTATTACCTGAACCCATCCAGAACTGACCAATTTGCCGTGGTTGGTATCAGAAAGCAGCTTTTGATACAAAAACAAAGCTTATATTTACTGAATCCTATGGTTTAGGCATTGCATCTAGCTTCCCCCCATCAGGGGATCTCCTCTCTCCTCAAGTCCCCTAGGACCATTCGGTAGGGTTGGGGTACTAGCAGTCCGGCCAGTTTAATTCAATTGTGTTCTTGTGGGTAAAGGATTCCAGTTATGACATATCCCAGGCGGCCTCGGTTTTCTCGGCGACAAGTGGTGCGGGGTCTTATGGCCACCACCGCCTTTGGTATGGTGACCAAGTTCGGCACCGCCTGTAGCCCCGCTCCAGGGGATGGAGCCAGTGCTGGCGGCGACGGTGGGGGAGACAACCTAGTGGTGGGCTTTATCTACGTTGGCCCTAAGGATGACTTCGGCTATAACCAGGCCCATGCCTTGGGGGCGGCAGCAATGGCTGCCAATGTGCCGGGAATTACCCTGGTGGAGGAAGCCAGCGTGCCGGAGACCAGTTCGGTAGCTGAGGCCATGCGCAGCATGATCGAAATTGATGGGGCTAAGGTGCTTTTTCCCACCTCTTTCGGCTACTTTGACCCCTACATTCTGGATCTGGCATCGGAATTTCCAGAGGTGCAGTTCTTTCACGCTGGGGGCATGTACCAAGAGGGGGTACACCCGGATAACGTGGGCAGCTACTTTGGCTATATTGACGAGGCCCAATATTTGGCGGGAATTGTGGCGGCCCATGCCTCTAAGTCGGGCCGACTGGGCTTTATCGCCGCCAAGCCGATTCCCCAGGTGCTCCGTAACATCAACAGCTATACCCTGGGGGCCAAGACGGTCAACCCCGACATCACAACTCAGGTCATTTTCACTGGGGATTGGGCATTGCCGGTGAAGGAGGCGGAGGCTACTAACAGCATGGCGGACCAGGGGATTGATGTGGTCACCTGCCACGTGGACAGCCCTAAGGTGGTGATTGAAACTGCTGAAAAGCGGGGTATTTACTGTACGGGTTACCATGCCGATCAGTCACCCCTAGCCCCCAACGGCTACCTAACCGGGGCCGAGTGGGATTGGTCTAGCATTTACACCAGTTTGGGCGAGCAGTTTGTCGAGGGTAAAACCTTGATGAATGGGGATATTGAGCACATTCTCCGGGGGGGGCTTGCGGGCAAGTTCTGTAAGCTATCGCCCTTTGGTCCGGCGGTTTCTGAGGAGGCCAAGGCAGCGGTGGCGTCGGCCCAGGATCAGCTCTTGAAGGAGGAATTGATCATCTACCAGGGTGAGCTGAAGGACAACACGGGTAAAGTCTTGCTGCCTGAGGGGTCAGCCTATGAGCAGACCAATGTTGAGCTAGAACAAATGGATTACCTGATTGAAGGTGTCCAAGGCAAAGTTGAAGGCTGAACCTAACGCGGAAACCTAACGCTGAATATAAAACTATGGCGATCGCACAGGCAGGCGGATCAGCCCCTTGGTTTGATCGTTGGCGAAAACCCTTGGAGGCGGTGGCGTTACCCATCGGGGCGCTCTTGGGGGCACTGGTTATTTTTGGGGTATTCTGCGCCCTCCAGGGTGCAAATCCCTTTGCCGTGTATGGCTCTATCTACAGGGCGGCCTTTGGCAACTGGAGTGCTTGGCAAAATACGCTGATCCGAGCCTCTCCGCTCATGTTGACGGCTCTGTGTACGGCTCTCCCCGCCCGTTTGGGGCTGGTGATCATTGGTAATGAAGGGGCTTTGGTGATTGGGGGCTTGGCGGCAACGATTACCGGGCTCAGTATTGGCACGGGTCTACCCTCCCCGATGGCTCAGGGAATGATGGCGATCGCAGCTTTGGGGGCTGGGGGGCTATGGATCATGCTGGCGGGGGCGTTGCGCCACTACCGGGGTGTGAATGAGACCATTAGCAGTTTGCTGCTGAACTATATTGCGATCGCACTTTTGAACCACATGGTTGAAGGCCCGATGCGGGACTCCGGGTTTGTCACCAAACCCTCCTCAGCGGAGCTAGACCCCTCCCTGTGGATCGGCAACCTACCGGGAAGCCGCATCCATTACGGTCTTCTCTACGGTTTGATCGTCTGTGTCATTGCCTATGTGCTGATCCAGCGCACCACCTTTGGCTTTGCAGCGCGGACCGCCGGGGGCAATGTCCGGGCGGCGCGAATTGCGGGCCTGCCGGTAGGTAAGCTCACCCTGGCGGTGTGCTTTCTAGGGGGCTCCTGTGCCGGATTGGCGGGCATGGTAGAGGTGGCGGCGGTGCAAAAACGCATCAATGAGTCCCTGGTGTCGAACTACGGCTACGCCGGGATTCTCGTAGCCTTTGTCTCCCGCCATAATCCGCTGGCAACGGTACTGGTGGCGATTTTGCTTGGGGGCATTTTGGCTAGCGGGGGCATCTTACAACGCTCCCATAACCTCCCAGATGCCACGGTGCTGGTATTCCAGGGCATCGTCTTTCTGTGCGTTCTGTTCAGCGACTCCCTCTACGGTCGTTTCCCCTGGTTTCAAGAAAAAGCATCCTCATAGGAGATCACCACCATGGCAAGTGAAGCATTGGGCTGGTGGGGGGTGCCGTTGGGCATTCTCGCTGGTACGCTACGGGGTAGCGCCCCGTTTCTGTTTGTTAGCCTCGGGGAATGCCTGACGGAGAAAAGCGGCAAAATCAACCTGGGCCTAGAGGGGACGCTGCTGATGGGGGCCATGAGCGCCTACGGCATTGCTTACCTAACTCAAGGGGTGGTGGGAAGCTTTTGGGCTCCCTGGCTGGGGGTATTGGCGGCGGGGGTAGCGGGGATGACCTTGGGGGCGCTCCATGGCTGGTTGGCCCAGCAGCCCCGTGTCAATGATGTGGCGGTGGGCATCGCCATGATCATTTTTGGCAGTGGTCTGGCCTTTTTCCTGGGCAAGCCCTTTATTCAGCCCCAGGCTCCCCAACTTTTTACCTTTGACTGGGGCGCGTGGAGTACGAACCCAGCGATGCAGTCGGCGTTGAAGGTGAGCCCACTGTTTTTGATCGGCGTTGCGATCGCGCCTTTGATGCAGTGGTTTTTCCGGGCTACCCGCTGGGGGCTCTACATCCGCGCCGTTGGGGATAGCCCCGATGCTGCGCGGGCCATGGGCATTTCCATCTTCAAGGTTCGATTCCTCAGCATCATGGCGGGCAGTTTTCTGGCAGGCATCGGTGGCGCTTGCCTGTCCCTTTACTACCCCGGTGTTTGGACGGAGCGGATTTCCAGCGGCCAAGGTTTGATGGCGGTCGCCTTGGTGATCTTTGCCCGCTGGCGGCCTGTGCAGTGCCTCTGGGCCTCGCTACTGTTCGGTGGAGCCCAGGCCATTGGCCCCGCCTTTCAGTCCGTCGGCATCAACTCCTACTATTACCTGTTCAACGCCGCCCCCTACATCCTGACCCTGCTGATCATGGTCATCACCTGCTCCCCCCAGCGCACCCTGATCGGTGCCCCCGGAGCCCTGGGTAAGGCGGATTGATAGAGTGACCCGCCCCGCTCCCCTCGGGAAACGTTGCCCACCATGTATGATTTGCCCAGCAAGTTCCCGGAGGAGCCTGGGTTGCCCGATGTTGGCGCTAGCCCGTCGCGAGACCTATTTCATGATTTGCAGCCCCAGCTAGGGATCTGCGGGTTACTAGTGTAACCAGTGGCCAGGTTTTCTCCCTCCGGGAGACGTAAACGAACGACTTCGCTCAACCTTCAGTGATCGAGGGCTGAGCGAAGTTGTAAGTCTTTCAGACAGGCATCGAGCTGTTATCCCTCAGTACTGAAGCAGCGGATTTAGGTCGTTTTACCCAGGGCCAATATCGGAGTCTCCAGGGAGTGTGACCGCTCAGCCCCCGGATAAGTTCATGGTGTATGAGCGCTATCTCAAGTTGCCCCATTACATTACCTATTGACACGGGCGGAGCAGTTAGCCCAGCTCCCGCAATCGCTGGGCCAACTACTCCGGAGTCCTGATGGAGAGTAGATCAGGGACATCTCAATGGCTATCCCTACCCTCATTTGCAAATAAGGGGGCCGATCGAGATCGGCCCCCCAAGGGAACGTTACCGAAGGATTAGGCAGACCAAGCTCCCCACCCGAAGTGGATTGATCATCCATAGCCCAGCCCTAGGCGTTACCGAAGGATTAGGCAGACCAAGCTCCCCACCCCCCTTTTGGTTAAGCTTCTTCAGACTGATCCTTGCCGCGCCGAGATACTAGACCCACAGCCCCTAGGACCGCAAAACCCAACACCGCCCCAGGTTCCGGCACCGTTGCCCCGTTGGCAGTGAGACCGCGCACCACGAAGACCACATCGTTATAGTCGAGATCGCCCCCGCCGATAATATCTTCGAAGCCAAACAACAGCCAGTTGGATCCAAAGGCTTCCAGATCATAGGCCACGATATGTTGCAGACCATTGTTGCGAGTGTTAGCGGCAAAGGGATCTGGCCCCAGCAGCCGTGTGGCATTGGTTTCGTTTTCTCCTCGGCTGTAGCCATTGGAGTTAACAAAGAACTGAATGTTCGTCCCTCGGGAGAATCCCCCCAGGTTGCGGCCTTCCCCAAGAGCTAGAGGCCCATCGGCATTGCGCAGAATGCTGTTGGGGGAAGACACATCGTTGAACACCATCTCCAAGGGGCCACCATTGGCACTGAAGAGTAATTGGTTGCGATACCCTGCCCCTTCGTTAATGAAGTACACCTCCAGAGCATCCGCCGCCCCAGACCACATCATTTGGTCTGGCCGGGCGGATTGCAGGTCAAGTGCGGTGAAGGCTTGGCGCTCCGTTTGGACAAAGGAATTGAAGAAACTCCACTGCTCCGTAGTCAGGGAAATGGCCTGGGCTGCTGACGCAGAAAGGGTCGCCGCCAGCAATGCAGTGGTAGCTGCTAATCCTTTCAGGCAGGAGATAGTCGAGAATTTCATGGCCACTAATTTACCTTGCAAAAGTTGGATGAACAGAATAGAGGGGTAGGAATAATAGATGTAGCTTTACAGATAGAAAAAGCTTAAATATTAATGGATGTACCACCTTCCCCGCTGAATCCAATCTAGTGCTAGAGATAGAGGTTAGTCGAGAAAAGAAGAGGAATTCATCTAAAGTTTGAATTATTCAGGATTTTTATGAGGCCCTGATAAAAACACTACTCCTTCAGGGTAATTCCCTAGTATCTAGGGACAGGGCTTTCATCAGTAAGGGATCGGAAGTAATGAGAAAATACTTGCTCCCATGGGATAAATCCCTTGTTCTGCAACGGTTTAGGGTGAAATAAGCTTACTCTGAAGGAGGGTCAGCAACCCATGATTTTGGGGATTGCCCTTACCGAAAAATAGGTTTTGATTGGGTTAGGTGAAGGAGTCAATAACTTTCTCCATGACTCCATAAGGAAATATACGGAAGACGCCCTTGGGATTAATCGTTGTTTTTTCGGATATCTGAAATACTCTTTTCCGTAGAATCCAGGAAAAAATTGAGAGAGAATCTGTCCTCTTAAGTACCCAGTATAAGAGGAGTTATCCCTCCCCAAAATTGGGGGAAGCAAGGGGGCCAATGCAGCATTTTGAGGCAGCAACCGAGATGGGTATAGCAATTCCCCATTTGATTTCTGAAGACCTACGTGGCGTGGGTTACGCTTCGCTTCACCCACGAAGAGGCGTACTCAAAGCTCATGCAAAATCGCTACAGACACGGTAGCCCTTGGAAAGGGGAGACTAAGGGGACATGCACAGTAGGGGACAGCCCTATGCCCGTGCCGCCCCCTACAGGTTTAGTTGTGAAGCAAGGATCAGAGAGGCGTGGCTGCACTGAGTCGGGAATGTCCATGCCAGTATTTGCTTGTCCACAGCCCCTAGTACCGCAGGGCGTAAATCAGTCCACTATTGTCGCACCAGCCCAACCTTTTCCAGTCCCCTCGCCCCCTGGGCTGCTTGTATACACATATTTCTGAAGGGTGCTGATGCCCCTGGCACTCCCCCCTTAATCCCCCCTTGTAAGGGACTTGCGTCTAAATAAAGTACCGGAAGCGTTGATCACTGTAGGGTGCATAGCGCTAAGGCGCGGCTTCGCCCACGCGCAGCAATGCACCAATAGGCAAGGTGGCAATGGGTACCTTATTTTCCTGCGAGTCCCTAAAGGGGGGAAACTCTAGTCCTCCCTCTTTACAAGGGGGAGTTAGAGTGGGTCAGGCCAGGGTGCACATCAAATAGTGACTTATAGCGGTTCCCTAATGGATGAGGTACAGCTCAACTTGATGGCAATTCGGGGAACAAGGGGCTTAAGTCCCTTGCCTGTACTTAACCCGAGTGAGAAGCGCTATATGTGTACACTGTAGCCCCCTGGGAGAGGGCTAGGGTGAGGGGCCGAGTGTGCCACTATAGAACAGCCAGGGTATTTTCGCCGCCCAGTACTAGCTTTTAGACAGCCGCTGATGATCGGTCTTTTGACCCAACCAGGGCGAACATCCATACCTATGAATTACCGGGGAAGGTCGCTTAGATTAGAGCTGGCTCCCTAGCCCAATCTTTCCGCTGGCGAGGCTGTGGATGGAACGATTTACCCGGCGCGAAGCGATGATTTTGACCCGCACCAGTGCCAGTCGCTTGGCCTACCTAGCCAAGACGGGCATTGTTATCCCCTATCGATTGGAGCAAGGCAGTAGAAGCCAGGTGTTTTATTCCTGGGGCCAGATTTTAGAACTGCGTACCATCAATCATTTGCGGCGGCAGACTTCTCTCCAAACCATTCGCAAAATCCTGGCATTTTTAGCCGCCCATGGGGATGATCCCTGGCTCCATAACAAGCACTTGATCATTACTGAGGGGGAAGTGACCTGGGTACGGCATGAGGGGCCTAACACCCAAGGTCAAGAAATAGTACGGGTGGCGGGGCGGACTAATCGCCACGTGGGGCAACTACAACTGCTGACCCTACCCAAAATGGCTGAGATTGTGGCCGACCTCTGGGAAACAGCCCGCCACTCCCAGGTGATTGACTTTGAGCATTTTAAACAGAGAGCGCGATCGCGCCAAGAAGAGTAATATAGCAATCCCATTTAATTGTTGAAGATCTTCGTAGCGTGGGTAAAGCGAAGCGTAACCCAGGAAGACACTTGCTCAAAGCTCATGCAGGATCGCTATATCACACACGAATCTATTCGATAGACTCGATGGATAGGGGTAAAAGATTTTATGGGTGAAGAGATAATCGTCTATCTATGGATAGAGACAGCACTTTAAGATATGGGCAAAAAGATAGGGAAATCCATGATTTATTTCTATCTTGAGGGCGAGATCGAATTCTGGGGCTAGGCATTCTCCAAGTTCAGTTGCTACCGTTAAAAGTGTTTTGAAATGTAGCAAGAGGAAATTATGGCTCTTCAAACTCCTAGTACCGATACGCGACAGGCTTACCAAGAGAAAGTCAAAGCCCAACTTGATAAAATTAATGCCCAGCTTGATGAATATCGGGCCAAGGCCGATCAGATGAAGTCGGATGCTGCGGTTTCCTATCACAGCACCCTAGAGGAATTGACGGTTAAGCGCGATGCGGTTCAGGCAAAGCTAGAGGAATTGCAAAGTTCTGGGGAAACCGCTTGGCAGGAAATTCAAGGGGGCTTTGAGTCAGCTTGGAATGAACTAGCTAAGTCCCTAGAGAAGGCTACCAAGCAGTTTGACAGCTAGGACCCTGCGGCGTAATTTTACCCCCATTTCGTCGTCGTCATTCCGGGTGAGTCCCGAAGGGGGAGACCCGGAAGCCAGGGTCATTTGTGCCGTGACACACCCGACATAGATTCCCATGACAACGGGAATAACGGGGATAGGTGAACTTAAGCCGAGCAGGGCTAGCCCTGCTCGGCTTAAGTTCACCATCGTTTTTATGAACGGCTGGGATTCCAGTTTGTTGAGCACCGACAGGTCGGTGATGATGACTGTTCGGTTTATTGCCTTAACCGAGAGGATGAGTGCAATGGTCCCTTAGAGGAAATCGTGCCCATGATCATTGCAGCGCAAGTTTCTTTCCCTGCAAGGGTTTTCTCGTTAATTGTCCACATGTCCTAGGGGACTCGCAGGGCGTGAATCAGTCCACTATTGCCGCGCCAGCTCAACATGTTCCGGTCCCCTCTCCCAGGGGGCTACTGTGTACACACAAGTCTTGAAACCGTTGCCTAGTGCCTATTTCAGGCATCAGTCAGTTCTCAATAAACCCAGTCTATTGAGAACTGGCAACGAGAAATCAAGGTTCTAGAGCATCAAGATTTTGAGAAAACGAGCCAGAGATCGATTGTGTATGCAAAATAGCCTCCTGGGAGAAGGGGCTGGGGGATGAGGGAAAGCCCTGGCCGCAAGAGTTTCAGGAGTTATGTATACACAGTAGCCCAGGGGGAGAGGGCTGGGGTGAGGGGCCGAGGTGTGCCACGATGAAACAGTCAGAGTATTTACGCCGCACAGCACTAGCGTTCCATTTCCTGGCGGAGGGCGGCCATGGTATCCCGTAATCCCTGCTCAAAGATGCTGAAAAAATAGCCCTGGAACGGCCCCATACTAGCTTTGGCGTAAATAGATTGCACCAGCAAAGTGGTTGGGGAATTCATAATTGGCTCCAAGGGAACCAGCCGCCAAGCCCCCTCCATCCTGTCCAAGCTCCCCTTGACTAGGCGATAGTCAATGCGACGACCTCCTTGATCTGGTCCCGGAGCATCGCGACAGTCCTCTAGGGTCGCAAAGTTCTCCGTGACAATGCGGACCTTAATGGGCATCACGCCAATCCAACGGCGATCGCGGCGTTCTACCACAGTACGGCCCCCTTGCCGCTCCAGTACGCGACAGGACAAAACCCCCGGCAAAAACTCCGGGAATCGCTCATAGTCTGTCAGCACCGACCACACCTGACGAGGTGGTGCTGTCACCAAAGTCCAGACTTGATACTGACCCTCCTGCTCCTTCACGAGCACGACCTCCCCCTGCCGCAGGAGCAACTGATTTGCCTCGGATAGGGTTGTGATGTAGGGATCCAGAGTGGAGGCGGGAGTCATAGAAGTATTGACTTACACTGCTAACCAGTACTGTAACGGATGATTGCGCCATGGCTGAGTTTGCGGAGATAGAAGCGGCTTATCGCCAATTTCCAGAACGGGTCCAGAGTTTGATGCTCAGTACCGTCACCCCCGAGGGCTGGCCCCAGGCCAGCTATGCCCCCTTTGTGCTGAAGCAAAATGGGCGCGATGGTTTCGGACCAGCCTCTGGCCATCGCTGTTTTTACATTTTTGTCAGTGGCCTCTCAAACCATACCGCCAACCTCAAGCACACCCCCCGCGCGGGCATCCTGCTGATTCAGGACGAAGCTGAGACTCAGCAAATCTTTGCCCGTCAGCGCCTCATGTACGACTGCGAAGCCTTGCTGATCGAGCGCCACGATCCTAACTGGGGCGGCTTGGCAGACTATTTTCAAACCCGTTTTGGCAACCTCGTCACTATGCTGCGACAACTCCCGGACTTTCAGATCTTTCAGTTGACCCCGAAATCGGGCCGCTTTGTGGTCGGCTTTGGGGCTGCCTACGCGGTAGACCCTACCAATTGCGATCGCCTCATTCCACTGGAACAGTAGGGTCGGCCATTCCGCTTCGTTCCCCGCTTCGTTCCCGCCTCTGGGTGGGAACCTCTCCAGAGGCTCTGCCTCTGACCGTCGAATTTGTCGAATTTGCGGTAAAGCAGCTAGGGAGTCGCCCAGGTATAGCCTGGGTGCGAGTTCTAGAGTTCTAGACTGCCAGCCTCAAGAAGACGCGCCAGAGCGCTCCATTCGGAGCGCCGAGATTAGTTGAGATAGATCCTCCGCCGTTGCCCTGTAGACCTCGCCACAAAAATGACAGGTCGCCTCAGCTCCGTCATCCTGCTCAATCATGTCTTGGAGTTCATCCACCCCCAACATCTTCAGCGCCCCTAGCATTCGACTAGAGGAACAGGGACAGTGGAACCGCAGCATCTGACTACCGGGGAGAATTTCCAAGCCCAGATCTCCCACCAGGGATTCAAAAATCTGGGGCAGGGTTTTATTCTCCCGCAACTGAGGGGTAAAGCCTGAGAGGCAGGACATTCGGGTTTCCAACAGTGTGATTAGCGACTCGTCCTGGGCCGCCTTAGGCATCACCTGGAGCAACATTCCTCCCGCCGCTGCGACTCCATCTGGCCCCTCCAAGACCCCCAGAACCAAGGCCGATGGCGTCTGTTCTGACATGGCTAGATAGTAGGTCAGGTCTTCTCCGATTTCCCCCGACACCAACTCCACTGTGCTGGAGTAGGGGTAGCCATAGCCGACATCCCGCACCACGTACAAGTATCCATTGCGCCCGATCGCCGTGCCTACATCCAACTGCCCCTCAGGGGTCAGGGGAACTTCGACGGAGCCGCGATCCACATAGCCCCGAACAGTACCATCCAAGCCCGCATCCACCAGTACGCCCCCGAGGGGACCATCTCCCCGGATGCGCAGATTCACCCGAGATTCAGGCCGCTTCATACTAGAAGCCAGCAGCAGGCCAGCGCTTAAGGTTCGGCCCAGGGCTGCCGTCGCCACATAGGAAAGGCCGTGGCGTTGGCGGGCTTCTTGCACTAAGCGTGTCGTCACCACCCCAACAACACGAATGCCCCCTGCGGCTGCGGTTGCTCGAATGAGTTGATCTGCCATAGCCCCGCCTAAAGTTTCGTAACGTTATTTGTCACTGTTATTGTAGGGGGTTTGTTTACTTGTGCCCGCCCTAGGTCCAAATGGTCTAACCCTCAGCGTTTCCCCTGGCATACTGGTAGGCGCGGGGTGGATAGTCTCTCCGTCACGGCAGTTTTCTAGAATCCCCCAGAACCCTATGCTTGGCACTTTTCAGCAGAGCGCCCTCCGTATTGAGCTAGCGGCAACAGCGTTGGATATTCGAGCCTGTCTATTGGAGCCCCGCCAGTTTCGTCGGTGGCTTTGGCCTCAGCAGTTTTCCGACGGGCTACCGGATGTGCTGCAACCGGGGCTGGCTTTTTCGAGCCAGTTGGGTCCGGTGCAGATCCAGCATCAGGTGACGGACTGCACCCCCCAGCGACTACGACTGGTGATGGCGGGGAGTATTGATGGCTTCCATGAATGGTCTTGGGGCGAGGGCTGGGTGCAGTCTCGCTTGGAGGGTATTTCTCCCCTACCTCTGAATTTGGCCCAAACCACTAATCTGTGGCGACTGCGGCACTTTCTCGCTACCACGCTGGAGTGAGCGTAGCGCGGGCTTCCTTCGACGGAGTTCGTTCGACGGAGCTTGTCGAAGCCTAGTCAAGACTCAAACGTAGGGTTACCCCTGATTGGTAGCACGGCTATCCTGCGGTGCATTGCTTCGCTAATGCACCCTACGAGAACCTGCGAGTCCCTAAGCTTGTCGAAGCTTAGGCTGCGGCAAGCAGGACGCTTGCGCGACGATGGCAGGGATACTGCCGCCAAGAACCTGTCCGTCAAGGGGCTCGCTGGTTGGAAACCCCATCCATCTAGATATGCCCAGGGACGGTTTTACAAAATCTGAGATAGGAATTTCTGGGTGCGTTCTTCTTGGGGGTTGTTGAAGAAGGCGTCGGGGGTATTTTCTTCTACGAGAACACCGCCGTCCATCAGTACGACCCGATCCGCTACTTCCCGCGCAAAGCCGACTTCGTGGGTGACGCAGACCATGGTCATGCCTTCTTTGGCAAGGGTGCGCATGGCATCTAGCACTTCCCGTACCATCTCTGGGTCGAGGGCGGAAGTGGGTTCGTCAAAGAGCATGACCTTGGGTTGCATGGCGAGGGACCGTGCGATCGCAACTCGTTGTTGTTGTCCCCCTGAAAGCTGTCCAGGGAATTTGTGAGCCTGTTCCAAAATACCGACTCGATCTAGGAGTTGCATCGCCACCTCTTCTGCCCGAGCCTTGGGCCAGCGGCGGACCCAAATCGGCGCAAGGGTGACGTTTTGCAGCACTGTTAGGTGGGGAAACAGATTGAACTGCTGGAATACCATTCCCACTTCCCGACGAATGGCCTCAATATTTTTGAGATCGTGGGAAAGGAGAATGCCATCCACCTCAATGGATCCCTTTTGGTAGGGTTCTAGGGCATTGAAGGTCCGGATGAAGGTGGATTTGCCGGAACCGGACGGCCCCATGACCACAAGAACCTCACCTCGATACACCGTTAGGCTAACTCCCTTGAGTACGTTGAAGCCATTGTCGTACCACTTTTCAACGTCCTTTGCGACAATGACGGACTCGCCACCAACTGTATCCATAGGAGCAACTTCAGTCTGAAACTGTGTCATGGGTTTGTTCTCAAAATAATAAGTCGAAATGACTTTCTACTGATGGAATTTCTCCATATGTGCCCCCAACCTTAAGAGGAGTCGGGGATTCGTACTGTCAACTACTACACGGACACGAAGGTCTGGAACATTAGTTTTGTCGGTTGCGGAGCACCGAGAGCAGGGTTTCAAAGGGGGGCGGCAGGGGCGCGATCGCGCAAACCGTTTCTCCCGTAGCGGGGTGGCGCAGGGTAAGGCGGGCGGCATGGAGGGCTTGACCGGGCAGATTCACCCCCACCGAGCGCCCTGCCCCATAGACCGGGTCGCCGACGATGGGGTGGCCCAGATGGGCACAATGGACCCGAATCTGGTGGGTGCGCCCCGTTTCTAGGCGAAAGGCCATGACGGTGAAGTTGCCTATGCGTTCTTGCACCTGCCAGTGGGTGACGGCATTACGACCGCCTTTTTCGACGGTAACGATGGCTTGCCTTTTGCGATCGCTGGGGTCACGGCCCAGGGGGGCATCCACAGTGCCTCCCTGTTCACGGGGAGCCCCGTAGACCACCCCCAGGTACTCCCGACGGGCGGTTTTGGCCTTCATCTGGGCCTGGAGATCTTGATGGGCCAAATCGGTTTTTGCGACCACAATGGCCCCGGTCGTGTCCTTATCCAGGCGATGGACAATCCCCGGTCGCTGCACCCCGCCAATGCCCAAGAGCCCCTCGCCACAATGGGCCAACAGCGCATTGACTAGGGTGCCGCTCCTGTTGCCGGGGGCGGGGTGGACCACTAGCCCCGCTGGCTTATTGACAATGATCAGGTGGTCGTCTTCGTAGAGAATGTCGAGGGGAATCGACTCGGGGGTCAGCTCTAGGGGCTGGGCCTCTGGCAGGGTGAGGCAGATGATATCCCCCGCCTGCACCAGCCGCTTTTTATCAGTACAGAGCTGGCCGTTGAGGGTGACGTATTCCCCATCAATTAGCTTTTGGAGGCGATTTCGCGATAGATCGGGGAGGTGGGCCGAGAGCCAGCGGTCGAGGCGTTCTGATTCTGGAGTCTCCACAGAAAGCATAACGGTCTGTTCGGAGATGGGGATTACTCCAATGCAACATCCTGTTAATTTAACAGACCTTTCATTTCATCGTGTTAATTTATCAGCCCCTTGTTGTCCATCCTGAAACCGTTGTGGAACAGGCATTTCCAGCTCTGGCCTGCGTCTTCTCCGGATTAGTACGCCTGTCAAGACTTGATCGGTCCCCATATCATAAGGTGTTAGGCTCCTAGGCTTCTCCCATCCTTTCAGGCTGTGGTGGTTACCCCATGGACAACACTATCCAGAGTTACGAAAGCTTCAGTGTGGCATCCTCTGCGGTGCTTAGCCTTTTGCGGGATCGTCTTGGATTTGACCTGTGGATGATGACCCGTACCATCGGCGAAGACTGGATCGTGTTGCAGGCAGAGAATGGGGAGGATGGTTATGGGGTGCAGGCGGGGGATGTGTTTCGCTGGAGCGATTCCTTTTGTGCGCGGATGGTGCAGGGCCAAGGCCCTTGCGTCGCTGCCGATGTCAGCGAAGTGCCGGTCTATGCCAAGGCCCCCATTGCCCAGCAATTGCCCATTGGGGCCTATATTGGGGTACCGTTGCGCCATGACGATGGCAAACTCTTCGGTACCCTCTGCGCCATTCACCCTGAGCCGATGGACAGCGCGATCGCAGAACAGCAGTCTCTGATTGAAATGCTGGCGCGGCTCCTGTGCAGCCTCCTAGAGGCGGAAATGGGCAACATCTATCAGCGCCGACGAGCAGAGCGGGCGGAGGCAGAGTCCTTAATCGATAGCCTGACCCAGACTTACAATCGCCGGGGTTGGGATTATCTCCTCGCCACGGAGGAGGAGTGTTGTCGTCAATATGGTCACCCCGCCTGCGTCATGGTGGTGGATCTCGATAATCTGAAGCACACTAACGATACCCTCGGCCATACCGCCGGGGATGCCCTACTGCAACGGGCCGCTAAAACTTTGCAGGGGGAAACCCGCAGCCAGGATGTGGTGGCCCGGTTGGGGGGGGATGAGTTTGCAGTGTTGGGCATCGAAATTGACCATCAGGCTGCCCAAGCCCTCCTGCATCGCCTCCAGACGGCCCTAGATAGGGCGGCAGTCCCTGCCTCCATAGGGTTAGCTATATGTCAGCCCTATGGAAGCTTGAAGGAAACTTGGCAGGCGGCGGATGCTGCCATGTATGCCCAAAAACAGACTCGCAAGCAGCAGGGTGAGGTGAGAATAATGAGACCGGGCAGCTTGCCAGTATGATCGAGCCCAGTATGATCGTGTAGGTATCATCGGTAGGCTCAGCTATGGACATCCGCTGGCGCACGGCGTGGCGCTATCCCCAAACCCTCTTCTTACTGGTGGGAACGGGTCTAGGATATGGGGCATTTCTAGTCATTGCCGGGTTCAATCCCCTAGCCTTGTTACTGGGTAGCGCGATCGCAGGGGTCATGCTCATAGCCTGGTTTCTCCAGTTTCGCAAGGCGCAACTCGCAGAGGCAGGAACGCTGTTGGATGCAGACACGATGGCTGCCCATTTGGCGGAAATCCGCGATCGCGTTCCCCTACCCTCCCCCTGTCCTGAATGGCACCAAGCCCAAAACTGGGCCATGGCCAGCCAAGCCGCTGCCGCCCAGATCGCCCAAGCCGACCCCCCCCTCAGTTCCGATCTGCTGGAAACCCTCTACACCGTCGAAGCCCTTGCCCGTCAGATTGCGGGCAGTGCCGCCGCCCGCCAACAGGTACAGACCGCCCAATACCAAGACCTGACCCAACAACATCTCCAGGCCAGTAGCGATCGCCTGCAAGAAACCCACGATCAGCTTCAGAAATTGCGCGATCAAATCCTGTTGTCCCAACTCACCACCGAAGCCGCTGCCGACACCAGCCTACCCGCCCGCCTCCAACTCCTGATTGATGCCAACAAGACCACCCTCAACGCCGCCAACGATGATCGTTCCTAGCCTCATGTCTAGTCTGATGCCAACCCTAAACCGCTGGATCCACCGCCTCACCACCCGCTTTTGCCTCTGGCTAGCGGCGGGCCTAAGCCTTGCTCTCCTATGGGGCTGTGTAGGAAGCAGCGTCCCCACCATCGACTCCCCAGAAACCGCTGAACAGGTCTTGTTTGACACCCTCCTACCCAAAGTTTCCCTGCAAGAGAACTTCATTGATGACGGTGCCGCCAGCCGTTACGCCACCGACAGTATCAGCGAACCCCTGCCCAACCTAGAAGACTTTCCCCTCTATGGAGCCACCCCCAGCGGCAATACCAATCAGGTCTATATCGAGATCCTCAGCTCCTCCGAAAAGGCCAACATTGACAAACAAAACGAACGCTGGCTAATCGAAGTAGCGGACGCCTTCAACCGCCAGGGCAAAACCGTCGCCTCCGGGCAAACCATCCAGGTAGGCATCCGTCAGATCCCCTCTGGCACGGCGGCACGACTGCTAGCGGCGGGAACCATCCAACCCACTGGCTACTCCCCCTCTAATGATCTCTGGGTGGAAATGCTGCGAAGTGAGGGGGTGAATCCAACCCCAGTGGTAGAGCGCCTAGTGCCCAATGTGGCCGGGTTTGTGCTGCAAAAAGCCGCCTATGACCAATTGGGCAGCACCGTCACCTTTGATCAAGTGGTAGATGCCATGATCTCTGGGCAGCTCACGGCGGGCTACCCCAACCCCTACACCAGTTCCACCTCGCTGAATCTGCTCTATCACCTGTTCTGGCGGGCCGCAGGCCATCAGGCCGATGGACAACCTTTGACTCAGGGAGATTTAGAATCCCCCGAGGTGAACTCGGTCTTTGCCGCCTTCCAAGAGCAGGTGTTGATCACCACCACCACCACCCTGGACTTGCAAGAGATTTTCATTCGCGACCCCGACAAACTTCAAGCATTTCCCCTGGAATACCAGAACTACCAGAGCCTGATTCAGCTTCCCGGCTTCGAAGAGGTGCAGTTTGTCCCCTTCGGCATCCCCCACAACAATCCCCTCGTGGGCTTCGACTGGAATAGCCCAGAGGCGGCGGATGCCCTGGCCCAGTTTGGAGCCTTTGCCAGCACCTCCGAAATCCAGGATTTAGCCCGCCAGCAGGGCTTTGAGCCCACGGACTATCTTCAGCGTACCGATCTGCCCCCAATTCCCACGGGGGAAGTACTAACGGCGGCCCAGTCCTACTGGAAAGCCCGCAAGGATGGCGACCGCACCGTCTATCTCATGGCCGTTGTAGACACCAGCGGTTCTATGGACGGGGAACCCATGGCGGCGGTTAAAGAAGGACTTAAGATCGCCAGTTCCACCATCAATGCCGGTAACCAGGTAGGGCTCATTACCTTTGCCGACAACACGGTTTATCGTGTCCCCCTAGCCCCCTTTGATCAGCTCCAACATCAGCGCTTTCTAGCCGCTATCGATACCCTCAGAGCCGACGGAGCTACTGCTATGTACGACGCCACTGTGGTGGGTCTAGCGGAGCTAATGAAACGTCGTCAGAGTGATCCAGAGGGTCGCTTTTACCTATTGCTGCTGACGGATGGGATCGCCAACCGGGGCTACGGCTTCCGGGATGTGAAGAATCTGATGACCTACAGCGATATTCGCATCTATCCCATTGCCTACGGAGATGTGAATGAGGCGGAGCTAGCAGAAATTGCCCAGTTGCGGGAATCCACAGTGAAAACTGGCACCCCCGGCAATGTGCAGGATCTTCTCAAGGGCATCTTCCAAACTAACCTGTAGTCAATGTCTTGAACAAACGCCATGGCTTCTTGTCCAAATTTATGGATGTCAATGAGATAGGACTGATTGCAATTCATAAATCACCTGGGAGTTGTCTAAGATTTCTTTGCGACGAATCCAGTTGAAGTCGCTTTCTACGGTTTCCTTTTCAACAAGATCAACGTCGCGGTGCAGCCAGTCTTCCAGGTCGTACTCCAATCGGACAAAACCCATCAGGTCGATTTTGCAGTCGGGGGTGAAGGTGACGAGGATATCGATGTCGCTATCGGGGCAAAAGTCGTCGCGTAGGATGGAGCCAAAGAGGGCGAGTTCGGTGATTTGAGCGATTTGGCAAAACTCGGCGAGTTGGGCGGGGGTAATGCCTAGGCGGTGATAGAGGGTTTCAATATCCATAGGTTTTCTGCCTTTAAGCCCTTCTCCCTGGGGAGAAGGGTTTGGGATCAGGATGGGTTTCAAGGTGGGTACTGGTTTTTAACGGGTGATGAAAGCTCCAAAGCCTTGCTTCTCAAGGCTTTCCATGATTTTGCCAGAATTGCTTGAAGCACTTGTTGCACAGGCTTTCCAGCGATTTGTCACCCTTTAAGAGACCAGTGCCTGATGGTGCGATCTATCCCGGCTAAGCTGTCGTAGAGCATGTGCCGAACTTTCTCGGGCGCTAGGGGCCGGGGGCTTCTATCGTTGGCCCCAGATTTGGGCGGCAGCGACAGGGAACCGGCCTCTGGGTTGTTTGTCGTTGGAGTCGGGTTCGAGATATTGACTAATGGTAGAATGATCCACGATAAAACGTACAGCGTTACAGCCATTATTACGGAGGTTGTTGCGTGCAAATCGACGAAAAGATTCTAAGCCGATTTGATGAGCTAATCAGAATGGGGGAGCAGGTCTTAACCACACGGCGTAGTCGGTCTACTGCAACGGTTTCCTATATGGGAGATTTTGCAGTCGATTCACAGCTTTCGCATCAATGGGGAGTTAGTTGTCTCAATATCCTAAAGCGAGTCCTTGGTTCCAACAGTGATCATTATGTCAAATTTGACCAATTATTCGTGAAGTTTCACGACTTCCAGCCAACAAAAAAAGCATTAGGCATTCTCAAATCAGCGAAAGAAGAATATCAAAATGACTTGTTGTTTGATACAAGAGTCTTGATTGAGGCTGAAGTTTTCGATGATTTTTTGGGACAGGCTCAACACTTATTTGAATCTGGATACTTCCAGGCATCAGCAGTCATTGCTGGCAGTGTACTTGAAGACGGTTTACGGAAGCTTTGTACACAGGCAAAAGTTCTGCTTTCTGATAAGCCCAAACTTGATGTAATGAATTCTGAGCTTGCCAAGGCGGGTGTTTATAATAAACTGGTGCAGAAGCGAATAACTGCATTAGCTGACTTAAGGAACAAAGCCGCTCATGGTCAGTGGAATGAATTTTCAAGTAGCGATGTCGATGACATGTTAAGGCAAGTCCGAGTATTCATGGAAAACTATTTTTCTTAAGGAAATGGCAATTGTTGTTTCTTATCTGCCCATTTTCGCATTTCCGATGGCCAAAGCGTTGTGCCGGATCCTTGTGAACTTGGCGAAAAATGTACTGTTTTCATACGAAAACCGCGTAGCGAACCCACACTTAAAGCGGGACGCGCCAGTGAACTTAGGCGTTATACGGCAACCCCCATATATAAACGCTGATGAGTGGTTATAACGGCTACGTCCACAAGCTGTCTAGGAGAGTATTAGCCCGTCTGACCGGCATTGAGGCTCTCTACAATTTCGATCTCGGTGACGAATTCGAAGTGGCCATGTGCCATGTATTGTCAGAAATACTACCAGCAAAATTTGGTGTCTGCCGAGGATTTGTGGTCTCTGAGGATGGCTCAATCGCTGGCGATGACATAGTAATATTCGATAGATTGCTATGCCCTACCCTTCGGTCGAATGAAGGGATTAGCTATGCGAGTAAAGACCAAATTCCAGTGGAGGCTGTCTACGCATATATTGAGTGTAAACATTCAATCCGAAGCGATGACACTTTCCAGAAGGCTGTAGAACAGGTAAGGACTGTTAAATCTCTCGTACTAGCTCGTACACCGCTGCGGAATCCTAATTATGCCAAGGAAGGGCCAATCTATAATGGACAAGTGCAGGATTGGCCAAGGGTGTGGCCTCGGCTCAGGAATCAGCCATTTGGCGTGATTTTATCGCGTGAATGGAATGGATGTGAACTATCGGAGGTTGTGAGCGACGACCATACTCCAGATCTGGTTATTCTAGGTGCAGACAGCGTAATGACTCAGTACGCTCGACTAGGTCCAGATGGAATTAAAGGATCTCTCTTCCATGACCCGAGGCATTTTGCAAAGCTTCAGACGGAACAGGTCAAAGGAAAAGCCTTTGGGATTGGCATCGTTACTCTTCTTCAAGCTATTGGTTGGCAATGTCTATTGCCAATTGACTGGACGGGGCTAATCGCTTCAGAGTATTGGGCATCCCTTGGGGACTCTGAAGATGACAAAGAGAAAGGGTGAAATTGGGCACTGGTCTTCTAACGGGTGATGAAAGCTCTAAAACCTTGAGCAGCAAGTATTTTCATGATTTTGTCGAAACTTGTTTGGAGGACTTGTCACACAGGTGTTTCAGCGATTTGTCACCCTTTAAGAAACCAGTGCCTCAAGGTTTATCCTCGGCCTCTAGCCCTGGGGCATCGGATTCCAACTGCACTTTGTTATAAAGGTCGCGCAGGAGAATCGTAAACTCCAGATTGGATAGGGTGAGACTGGTGTCTAGCCCGTCGTATTCTTGCAGGAGCCATTGCTTGGGGCCGGTTTTAACGTGGTGCTCCCCATGGGCGCTGTACTGATCTACGAGGATGTATTCCACAAAGCTGGGAATGCTGCGATAGGCGGCGAATTTACCACCCCGGTCATAGTTGCTGGTGGAATTAGACAACACTTCCACGATCAGCATTGGGTTGGTAATCGTGTCCCGTCGCCCGGTCTGATAGGCCAGTTTTCCCTGCACCACCATGATGTCGGGATAGGTATAAATCTTGGCGCTGGGAATCCAGAGTCGCTGGTCAGCGGCAAAAACGCGATAGGGCTGGTCAGCCAATCTCAAGTTCAGCGCCCCAGCCAAGTTGAGCAAAATTTGATTGTGGTCGGGGGTGCCGCCGGTCATGGGCACGATGTCTCCGTTGATGTATTCATGGCGCAGGTCGGCGGCCAGTTCTTGCTCAAGATATTCTGCAGGGGTGCAGTGGTGGGATACCTGAGGTTGGGCAATCATGAAGGTGCCCTCCAAAAGCTGAGGTGGGCTAGTTTTAGGGTGCTGATAGATTCCGAAAATCCACAATCCGAAATCGCCAATCCAAAGTCGTAGAGATACTTCATCGATCCCACTCCTGACGGATCGTGTTGAGATGGGTCAGCATTGAGGCTCGTTTTTCTTTCAGCAGCCCCTTAGCTCTGGCGACCTTGGCATAATCTCGCTGCCACGGCAACACTACTGCAAATGGCACATCCACCGTAATAAATTCCTCATTTTGCTCAATTAAATAATGCTTCAGGATTTTGATGATGGGCATGGTTCCTTCCCTTGAATGCTTACAAAACAAGAGGTTCCAGCTTTGCCTGAACCTCTTCCACCCTTAACGGGTGACAAGGGCACTCAACGTCATACGGTACAGGGTTTTGAGATAACGGAGGGGACAAAAAAGGGAGCCTCAGTGCAGCTCCCCCAATCAAATATGTTCCCTACATTCTACCAAACTACCCTTCTCACCTATCTCAGTGAGAAACAGCACTTGACCTTCCAGTTACTGTTGTTATTAATACGAGCGCATCGCCAGGTCAAACTCTCCGTCTTATAGCGGTTCTCACTCGGGTTAAGTACAGGCAAGGGGCTTAAGCCCCTTGTTCCCCGAATTGCCATCAAGTTGAGCTGTCCCTCATCCATTAGGGAACCGCTATAACCAGCCTCTTTCCTCAACCCATTCAGTATCAAAGTCGCAAACGGAACTTAAACCTTGCCCAAGTCCAGAAGTGGAGTTTTCCCGGTGGGGAAACTCTAGATTTCGAGCTGGACTTGGTATGGAACGCTTTTTAGCCTTACCCAAACTTACCCTCAAGGTGCTGTGGTTTCCGCTGCTCAAATATTGGATCCGCCAAGTGGAAACGGGACGGGGGTTGAACCGTGCCCAACGCCGTCGTCTGAGAACGCTCAAACACCATAAACACGGCTATTGGGTTCTGGCTATGGACCGCACGGAATGGAAAGGGCGAAATATCTTCCCCCATAAACGCCGCTATTTTCAGCGAGGTTTTCACGCCCTATCCCTTATCCAGCAAGCTCTCTAGGGGGGGTGTCACCCTGTAAGCCCAGAGGGAGAAAACCGGGCCAGTGGGTACACTATTAACCCGCAGATTCCTTAGGTAGCCAGCCCTTGATCTCAGCATCGGTGAGGGGACGCTCTAGTTTGATGTATTCACTCTGGGCCGATTGGAGAATGTGGTGCATTTGCACAGGTTCATTGGCATCGGCGGCGAGGAAGGCGGCGTTGAGGGCGATATTGCGAATGTTGCCCCCTGCGACACTGAGGCGAGCCAGCTTGGTGTAGGCCAGATCCTGGGTGGGGGTATCAGGGGGAAAAATGCGTCGCCAGATTTCTGCCCGCTGTTCTACATCGGGAAAGGGGAACTGGACGATGAAGCGAATCCGGCGTAGAAACGCTTGGTCTAGGGCGCTCTTGAGGTTGGTGGTGAGGATGGCGAGGCCGCCGTAGGACTCGATGCGCTGGAGCAGATAGCTAACCTCCATATTGGCGTAGCGGTCGTGGGAATCTTTGACTTCGGAGCGCTTGCCAAAGAGAGAGTCGGCTTCATCAAAGAGAAGAATTGCGCCCCCGGCTTCGGCGGCATCGAAGATGCGTCGCAGGTTTTTCTCCGTTTCGCCAATGTATTTGCTGACGACAGAACTGATGTCGATGCGATAGAGATCGAGGTTTAGCTCCTGGGCGATAACTTCAGCGGCCATGGTTTTTCCGGTGCCACTAACGCCGGAAAACAGGGCGCTGATACCCAGTCCCCGCCGACTCTTGCGACCAAAGCCCCATTCTTCATAGACTTTAATGCGCTGGCGCACATGGGCAGCAATGGTGGCGAGAACGGATTTTTCTTTCTCCGGCAAAATCAAATCATCCCACTGGGCGGTGACGTCGATGGGCTGGGCTAGGTCGCTCATGCGGGGGCGGGCTTGGCTCAGGCAAGCTTCCCAGAGAATGGGGGCAATATCCTGAGGATCTGAGGTTCTAGGGGGGTCTACACCCACGGCCCTGGAGCTGGTTGCTGCGATCTTGCCGTCATTAGCGTTGCTTTCAGCCGCGTGGTGAGCCAAGAGTCGTTTGGTGTGGGCACTAGCGGTTTGAATCGCGATGGGACCCAGGTTGAAATACCCCACTAGTTGATCAAGTTGACCATTCAGATCAGTGGCGAGGGGACCGAGGTGCATGGCCCAGAGGTGCCGCTGTTCTACAGGGGGCGGTGGCTGGATATCGAGGGGAATAATCTCGCGCCCTAGAGTAGAACGCCGTTCCTGACTGGTGATGATCAGGGGGGCGTCAACATTTTCGATGAAGGTGTCGAGGCTGGGATGGGCTGAGGTCCGGCTGCCTTCGCCCCCTTCCCCCATCGTAGCCATGGCATCGCAGTCCAGCAGTAGGGCGCTGGGGGAAAGGCGGGTTTCCCGTTCGCAGAGGCGCTGGATTTGACGGGCCTGGGCTGAATCTACCGCCAAGGTTGTGGATTTTAAGGTGAGGAGATCGAGCCCGGTCCGCTGACACAGAGCGGTGGCGATCGCCCGTTTGCTACTGGGGTCACTGCCTAAAAGTAGCAGCACCGGAGCATGGCGACCCCCCTGGGGCCAGCCTAGGGCGCGGACGCGATCGCAGATGCGCTCATAGGAAGGCGGTAAGGGGCCGCTGGGGCCGAGGGGATTTACCGCCACGAGCCCTACGAGGCGATCATCCAAATGCTGAATCCCCATCAGGTAATGGAGAATGCGCTCATCTAAGCGCACCAGACTCGTGGTTAGGGCCGGTCCTCCCCCCACTTCTAGTAGTCGCCAGCGGCGTAGGGGAGCCTCTGGAGTCAGGGCTGACCAGTGGGGAGTGGGGCTGAGCATCAGGGCCAAACTAAAGGTGGCGTAGTTCTGGCCAGGATTGTGATGGATCTGGCCGCAGAGACTGGCAATGCCATCACTGATTTCCACGCCAGCACACAGGAGTAGCAGGGTACGCTCAAAGTCCGAAAGCCCAAAAATCCGGACCAGTTGCTCCAAGGCTGGTGGGGGATGGGGTACAGGCGGCGGCGGCGGCGGCGGGCTGGTTTCCCCCAACAGGGATAGTAGGCGATGACGCACTTGGTCGATCGACTGAATTAGATAGGTATGGTTAGCCTCACCCCAGACGGATGACGGCACTAATCCCATCACATTCCCTCCGATGCCGACTCAAGCAGATGTTGCAAATAGTCCAATGCCTCCGGGGGAGGCAGGGTGATAGCCTTGCCCTGGCGTAAAATTTCGTACTGGCCTTTGTGGTAGCCATGGCCTGCGATCAGGCCCATTTTTACCGCTTGATTACCGAGGGCATTGAGCTGATTGACACTCAGCATTTCGATCTCTAGATTCAGGCGGTTTTCGCTGGGTTCCGACATGGGTATAAAGCCTGGAGAGATTTAGAGCCGATGCTGCCCTGCGTAACCGTAAGGCTTGCTGGCGCAGGAGGATTCAGTCAGGACAACCTAGGGTTAGCATGGCCTGATAGCTCGCCCCTGGCTAGAGTACGCCTGAACTGATTTTTGCCCAGTCAGACCGCAATAGGCCGCATCAATCGGAGTTACTGAGCGCTTGCCATGGGATCGGGTAGGGGATGGCGGAGCAGGACGTAGTCTTCTACCACCTGATTGCCGATCAGGTGCTCTTGTATGATGCGCTCAATCACGTCGGGGGTAACGCTGTGGTACCAAACTCCATCGGGGTAGATGACTAGGATTGGCCCCCGCTGGCACACTCGCAAACAGTTGGCCTTGGTGCGAAAAATGCAGGTGGGCTGGGTTTCCGTGGGGCGATCCAAATTCAGCGCCTTGAGGCGAGATTTGAGATAGTCCCAGGCGACGATGCTGGCAGCCCGGTCGCAGCATTTGGGGTTGGTCTGATCGGCGCAGATGAAAACGTGGCGTGCGATCGCACCCAAATGCAAGGCTTCAACTGCCGTAGCCAAGATAGAGTCACTCACCATGGGCCTTTAGGATTCCGCTGCATCGGGGGTGGGGTCAGCGGTCACTGCTGCGGCTCGAGTACGGACCCGGCGAATGGGCAGGTTGGCGATCAGGGCCGTGACCCGCTCATCATTTTCCAGGACAAATTCCAGCCCCTCTGTGTCAATCTCCACATAGCGGGAGACCACCTCTAGGATTTCCTGGCGCATTTTTTCCACCGTCTCTGGTGTCAGGTCAGCGCGATCGTGGGCCAGCACAAATTGCAAGCGACGCTTGACCGCCGCCCGACTGGTTTCGTGGGGACTACGGTGAAAAAGGCGATCTAGCAGTTCACTGAGCATGGGTAAGGTAGGAGAAGCGGGCAAGGGCAGTTACCCACGGAGGAAACGACGCAGACGAGCAAAGAGATCATCGTGGGAGGCAAACAGATCGAGGAAGGGGACCGTTTCTCCTTCCAGGCGTCGGGCCACATTGGCAAAGGCGATCCCCGCTAGGGATAGGCTCTTTTCTAACACAAGGGGCTCTCCTCGGTTGGTGGAGATGATCACCCGCTCATCATCCGGCACCACCCCCAGCAGGGGAATGGCCAGGATATCCTGCACGTCCTGCACCGACATCATCAGATCTTCCTGCACCATGGCGGGTTTGAGGCGATTGACGATCAGCCGCATTTGCTTGACCCCGTTGGCCTCTAGCAGGCCAATGACGCGGTCGGCATCGCGGACAGCGGAAATCTCTGGGGTGGTGACGACGATGGCTTCATTAGCGGCTGCGATCGCATTTTTGAAGCCCATTTCGATACCAGCGGGACTGTCGATCAAAATGTAGTCACAGCCATAGGCCACGATTTGGCTGACCAAATCCGCCGTTTGCTCCGGCGTAATGGACTCCTTCGATCGATTTTGGGCCGCTGCCAGTAGGGAAAGGTTGGGCTGGCGCTTGTCCTTCACCAGAGCCTGCTCTATGCGGCAGTCCCCCGCCAATAGGTCCAGGGCAGTGTAGACGATGCGATTTTCTAAGCCCAGCAACAAATCTAGATTACGCAGGCCAAAATCAGCATCCACCACCACCACGCGGCGATCGCGCTGGGCCAAGGCCATACCCAGGTTGGCGCTGCAAGTGGTCTTGCCAACGCCACCTTTACCAGAGGTGACAACGATAATGCGGGTCATGGGTTCCGATACTGTCTAGCTGGGTCTATCTAGCTGGGTCTGTGGATCAGCGGTCAGCGCTGGGAGGCATGGGATGTTTGCCCCGCTGTCAGTTCCTAATCATGCCCTATGGTTGCCAAGCTGCCTACCATTGACGGGATATTGATGGGATATTGACGAGATTATTGATGAATTAAGACACGGATAGAAATCCCATCAGGGTTGCCCCGAGGGGATTCCCGTCGGGGACGCAGAATAGGTTTTAATCCCTAGACGCGAAAACTCCTGGGCCAAGGCAATACGAATCGCGCCATTGCCGATATAGGCCACCTCGGGCCAATATTCCGCCGGGGGGGTCTCCGGCGGGCGGGCCACCTTGTCGGCAATACGGAGTTGGGTCGGCTCCATCCGCAGGGCCATAATGCGGCATTGGGCATTGCCCTGGGCTCCGGCGTGGGCCAATCCCCGCAGCCGTCCCCACACGAGGATATCGCCATCCGCCACCACACTACCGCCGGGGTTCACATCCCCCAACACCACCACGGTGCCCCGGTGGCGGACTTCACCGCCGGAACGAATCGTGCCCTGGGTATAGAGGGGATCCTCTAGGGGGCGTCCTGGTTCGATGGGAGATTGTTTGAGGTGGGCGACGGGGGCATGTTGCTCAACGGAGTAGCCCGCTGTCGCCGCCGCCACCGCCGTTTGCCGACGACTGGTGTAAACCCGCTTGAGCAGTAGATCCACCTTCGCCAGGGTGTCTTCAATGGCCTGGAGCTGGCGGGCATCTAGCAAGCGATCGCGGGTCAGCAGATGGACTGTGGTCCGGGGTTGCCAAAAGCGGTCGCCGGAGACCAATCGCTGCTGCAACTGTTCCCAGAGGTCTGTCCAGGGCAGGGGAGCTAGCTCCCCCTCAGGATCAGGGGGCAACAGCAGCAATAGGCGTCCATTCTGACTTTTGAAGCGCACCTGGGTATCGGGGTTAATCTCAGGGGCGGGCAGTTCTGAAACGGCCTGGGGGGATGGAGACTCCGAATTCATGGGGGACTGCACCAATGGGCGCATTTACAGGTCATTTAGTCCTGACATCTTAGACCAGGATCCCGTTAATTTTATGGGCATGCCCGGTAATTTTATGGGCGACAGGGGTTAAAGGGTGAGATTGCGGGACTAAACAGCCTTCAAAGCAAATGACCCACTAGCTATCCCGTAGGATGTGTATGGCCTGCGGCATGGCTGCGCTAGAGCGGCAGCGTAACGCATCAATCCGAGTTGAACACGCTACGATGCGTTACGGTTTCACCTAATGCATCCTACTGGTACGACACAGCTAAAGTAGTGCATTACTTAGGGTGGGCTTTGCCCACTAACAAGAAATTCGCTGGAATTTCTAAAGCACAGTTTTAGCTGTGTCAAACCACTACTGGTCTGTCAACTTTACCTTTGTGAGTGCCGTAGAGTGCATAACGCTAAGGCGTGGCTTCGCCCACGCGAAGCAATGCACCGTAAGGATGTCATGCCAAGAACAGTCATACCCACAAAATCAGGGCTGACAGAGCACTAGTGCTGGGCAGCGTAAATACCCTAACCGTTCTATCGCGGTGCACCTCGGCCCCTCACCCTAGCCCTCTCCCAAGGGGAGAGGGGACCGGAAAATGTTGGGCTGGTGCATCATCAGGTTTGATTTTCAGGGTTCCGTAGGGTGCATATTGACTGGGCACTAGGGCTGTCGCCAAACGGCGGGCTGCTGAAAGTGATAGACATCTTGGATCAATTTCACCCACCCCTCCACCAAGGAGGCCAGGAGGCGATCCCCCTTTTCTCGCGTGGCCACGGTGGCATCCCCTAGCACACCGCTGCGGCTGAGGTCACGGGTGACCCAGGCAAAGGGCAGGGCTCCCTCCATACTGAGCAGACTTTCTGGAGATAGCTCGGGGGGATATTCACACACGGCCTTTTCCATCTGCACCTGATCCGGCAGGATCGACAGCAGCAGACTGGTTTCCGCATCCCCTGCGTGAATTCCCAATTCCAATTCCTTGGGCGTAATCACCTCGGCGGCAATGTTCGGCACTCGCCAAGTGAAGAGGGGAAACACCATCAGGTCCGGGTATTGCTGGTGCAGATCCCGCGCCGCCATGTCCAGGACCTGGGGCTGACCGCCGTGGGCATTCATCCACACCAGCTTGCGAAATCCGGCTCGATACAGACTCTCCGCCGACTCCATCAACACCTGCCGCAGGGTCTGGGCCGACAGGGTGATGGTGCCGGGGAAGTGCCAATGCTCGTTGGATTTGCCGTAGTACAGGGGTGGCAGTCCGTAGGCGGGGAGGTCAGGATCCAACGCAGCCAAGGTTTTGCCTAGGACTGAAAGTGCGATCGCGGCATCCACCACCAAGGGCAGATGGGGGCCATGCTGCTCGATTGCCCCCAGAGGTTGCACCAGCACCACATTAGGCTTATCCACCATAGCCTCTACCTGGGGCCAGGTGAGGTAGGGAAAAAATCGTTCCGGCGGAATCCAGCCATGCATCATAACGCTAAAACTCGATATTCTCGGGGGTGCGGGGGAAGGGGATCACGTCTCGGATGTTGCCCATGCCGGTTATAAATTGCACCAACCGCTCAAAGCCCAGACCAAAGCCCGCATGGGGCACAGTGCCGTAGCGGCGCAGATCCAGATACCACCAATAGGCATCGCGGGGCAGTCCGGCGGCATCAATACGTCGCTCTAGGATATCTAAGCGTTCTTCCCGTTGGGAGCCGCCGATAATTTCCCCCACCTTGGGCGCAAGAACATCCATGGCGGCGACGGTCTTGCCATCGTCATTGAGGCGCATATAGAAGGCTTTGATGGCGGCGGGATAGTCGGTGACGATCAGGGGGCGTTTGAAGACCTCCTCTGCAAGATAACGCTCGTGTTCTGACTGAAGATCAATCCCCCACTCCACCGGAAATTCAAAGGACTGGCCGGATTTTTGCAGTTGTGTCACGGCTTCGGTGTAGGTGATGCGGGCAAATTCGCTATTTGCGATCGCATCTGCCGTGGCTAGCACCGTATCGTCGATGCGCTGGTTAAAGAAGGCCATATCCTCCTCGCAGTGGTCCAGCACATAGCGAAAGACGTATTTCAAAAAGGCTTCCGCTAGGTCCATGTTGCCGCCTAGGTTGCAGAAGGCCATCTCCGGTTCCACCATCCAAAACTCCGCGAGGTGGCGGGAGGTGTTGGAGTTTTCGGCGCGGAAGGTGGGGCCAAAGGTATAGACATTGGTGAAGGCCATGGCCATGATCTCCGCCTCTAGCTGACCGCTGACGGTGAGGTAGGCGGGCTTACCAAAGAAATCTTGGCTAAAGTCTACGGTGTGCTCGGCGGTCTGGGGCGGGTGATTTAGATCCAAGCTGGTGACGGTGAACAGTTCCCCGGCACCTTCACAGTCGCTACTGGTAAGGATGGGCGTATGGATCCACAAAAAGCCCCGCTCGTGGAAAAACTGGTGGATAGCCTGGGCACAGGCATTGCGGACCCGAAACACCGCCCCTAGGGTGTTGGTGCGCGATCGCAAATGCCCCAATGTCCGCAAAAATTCAAAGGAATGGCGCTTTTTTTGTAGGGGATAGGTGTCATCCGCCTCCCCAAAGACTTCAAGGGTTTGGGCTTTGAGCTCTAGGCGCTGACCCTTTGCCGGAGACTCCGCCAGTACCCCGGTCACCGCCACAGAAGCCCCCGTATTGATCCGCTTCAGCACGGCTTCGTAATCCGCTGTTTGCTCATCGGCCACCACCTGGATTCCCCCCAGGGTCGATCCATCGTTGATGTTGATGAAGCTAAAGGTCTTCTGCTCGCGCTTAGTGCGGACCCAACCCTGGATCGTGACGGTGTCCCCTGGGTGGCCGCTAGCAAGAAGAGTTTTGATCGTTGGCATCGTCATGGCGGGTGAACCGTGGGGATGGAGTCAAGGAATCATCAGTCCTGATCATATCGTTGAGTTCCTATCCTTGAGACCCCATCCCCCGTTGTGTCACTGGGACGTGTGAATGACCACACAACTTTCATTTCACGGGTAGGGGCGTTAGCGTAGCCATGCCGAAGGCTTTAAGGCTTTTCGCCCTTTCCAGAATTGTGCGCCATTAACCAGACAGCATAATTAGCTGTCGGCAACGGCCTTGAGAATCCAGCCCAGGATCATCCCCACCCCCCCAAACCGAACCGCTTGCCAGAAGGGTTCTGCCAAAGCTCCCCACGACAGAAAGGAACTGGCGAGGGTGGCCTCCAAGTCCTCAAGCTGGTGTTGGAGCGCCTGGATTTCAGCACCAGAGAGCCCTTCTGCCTGGATCTGCTCCCGCAGGGTGGCCTGCTGTTGGTAGTTGGCCCGGATCTCTTCGTAGCGCTGGCGCAGAGCGGCGATCCCCTGCTCTAGGGCGGTGAGGTCGGCGTCAATGCGATCGCGATCCCAGGTGGCATCGGGTTGCAGTGCACCCTGGATTCGGGGGTGGGGCCAGGTCCGGCAACCCATTCTCCGACGGGTGGCAAAGGGGAACCAGCGGCGGGTGGGGGAATGGCGCGATCGCAAAGGGCGGCGGTTCATATCCGACAATTTATGCCCACAATGGGGATGGAACAAAACCCAACAGCGCCCATCATACCGAATCCTTTTCTACTGGCTCTTGCCCATGGTTCCCCCAATGGTTAATTCCCCTACTGGCACCGATTCCCTCACGCTGGCCCAAACCCTGGCGGCACAACTCGCGATCGCACCCAAGGACTGGCATCGTCTCAATCGCGATCGCAAAGTTCGCGCCCAAGAGCAAGCCGCTGCCGCCCTCGTTTACCTGCTCAAGGATGAGCCCGAAGAAGCCCTCGTGCGTCTCCAGCAAGCAGTGGGCTGGCTCGACAAAACCCTAACCGCGCCCCCCTGTCCCAGCCACGGGTCGCGCCAATAATCCCGGCTCTAGAAATCTTCAAATCTGGAAACCGATGCCAACAACCGCTCCCCCGACAATGAAACGCGCCGCAATGCACTCCTTTACGACGCCGTAATGAAACCTGACGTTTATCCCCTGGGCCTAGCCCCCAATTGCTGGTCTGTAACTGCGGAAACGGCAGATCTGACCCGCCCGCCCGTCCCCCTGCGCGCCATCACCCTAGCCACCGACACCAAGGACATTAGTCTGGACCTGAATAAAACTGCCTGTCTGGTGGTGGATATGCAGAATGACTTCTGCCACCCTGATGGCTGGCTAGCCTCCATCGGGGTGGATGTAACCCCAGCCCGTACCCCCATTGCTCCCTTGCAACGTCTACTGCCGGTACTGCGACAGGTGGGGGTACCGATTCTATGGGTGAACTGGGGCAATCGACCGGATCTGCTCAACATTAGTCCCGCCCTACGCCATGTCTACAATCCCACCGGAACAGGGGTAGGGCTGGGGGATCCCCTGCCCAGCAACGGGGCTCCGGTGTTGACCAAAGGGAGTTGGGCAGCAGCGGTAGTAGATGAGTTGCCGGGGGAGTCGGGGGATATCTGGGTAGACAAGTACCGGATGAGTGGCTTCTGGGATACCCCCCTCGACAGCATCCTGCGGAATCTGGGCAAGACCACCCTGCTGTTTGCTGGGGTCAATGCGGATCAGTGCGTGCTCTGCACATTGCAAGATGGGAATTTTCTGGGCTATGACTGCATTTTGCTGCGGGACTGCACCGCCACCACATCACCGGAATACTGTATGCAAGCTACGGTCTACAACGTGAACCAGTGTTTTGGGTTCGTGGCAGATTCTCCCACCCTGATGGCGGCCTGTCAGGCGATCGGCTAAGGCCAGGAAGCTAAAATCCTAATGGCGATGCCTGGATTTATGAGGCTTATAAGGATGAGCAGGATCAACAAACGGGCATTGTGGACTACACGATTAATTTTAGTCGCTATTTTTACAAGTATGAACCGCCGGAGCCGTTGGAGGAGATTGAGGCAAGAATCAAACAACTGGAAAGAGAAATTCTGGAGTTGCCACAGACGAATTAACGAATCAGAAGTGTCTATTGGATTGGCGAAAAGGTTTGATATAGATATTTGCACAATATTTCATGGAGGCAACAAAATCATGAATAACCGAATCAGCATTAATCCAGATATTTGCAATGGAAGACCTGTAATTACGGGTACTCGTATTTTGGTGAAAACGGTGATAGAGTTTTTAGGGGCGGGGGACTCCATTGAAGAAGTTTTAGAAGAATATCCTTCTCTGAAACGAGAAGATATTTATGCTTGTATGCAGTTTGCAGCAAGGTTGATGGCTAATTACTATGAAGTCAGAAAAATTGCATGAATGGCTTCTTGTTTGATGAGAACTTACCTGCAAGAATTCAATTCATACCATCATCACCCATTACTCACGTTTCTGTTTTAGGAATCAGCCCAACGGATACTGAAATTTGGCAATATGCAAAAGACAGAAATTTAGTCCTGGTGACAAAAGACGCTGACTTTTCAGACCGATTGATGCTTGATCCGGCTCCACCCACCGTGGTTCATCTCCGTTTTGGGAATATGCGGAAACGTGAGTTTCATCAGTTTTTAGCCAGTGTTTGGCCGCAAATTGAGGCTTTGATCGCTAATTATAAGCTCATTATAGCGGATTTCACAAAGATGTGGTACGAATAGCGGGTAGAAAAAGCGCGAGGAGCCGATGAAGGCCTACAGCACCGATTTGCGACAGAAGATTATTGAGACCTATGAGAACGAGCGCATTTCGCAGCGCCAGTTAGCCCAGCGATTTCGAGTGACTCTAAGTTTTATCGTGAAACTGCTGAAGCAGTATCGGGAAACGGGTGAGCTTGCCCCCAAGACCAGTCCTGGGCGACCGAGGGAACTGGATGAGGCGCAGATGCAGGGGGTTCAAGCCTTCGTTGAAGCGAACCCTGATCTGACCTTAGATGAGCTTCGCGCCGAAGTGGCTCAACAGTATGGGGTGACGGTGAGTCGATCCACGATGTGTCGGGTGATGAAGCGGCTTCAGTTCACCCGTAAAAAAAAAGCCCTTCACCCCAGTGACAAGGTGAGTGATCGGGTACAGCGGTTGCGAGGGGAGTACTGGGATGAGATTCGAGACATCCGAGTTGAAGACTTGGTGTTTATCGATGAGTCGGGGATTAATCTGGGGTTGATTCGGTTGTTTGCCTGGGCGCTGCAAGGCCGACGAGCCTATGGAGAACAGCCCAAGCGGGGGAAGAATGTGTCCCTGGTGGCAGGGTTAAGCTTGGCTGGGGTAGTGGCTTCGGCGGTGATTTTAGGAGCCTTTGACGGCTTGAGTTTTGAGGCATTTGTGGCCACTCGCCTGGTGCCCAACCTTTGGCCAGGGGCCTGTGTCGTGATGGACAACTGTTCCATTCATAAGGACGACATGATTCGGGAGTTGATTGAGGCCGCAGGGGCACGTCTGGTATATCTGCCGCCCTATTCGCCGGACTTCTCGCCGATTGAGAACTTTTGGTCAAAGCTAAAGTCAATTCTCAGGGCACTGGGGGCACGGACTTATCAAGCGCTATCAGAAGCCCTTGAAATAGCCTTTGAGGACATCTCTGAAGCGGACATTAAAAGCTGGTTCACCCATTGCTGCTATTGTGCCGCATAATTATGAAATCCGCTATAATGTTTATTTAGATCGTATTGAAGCATTAATCCGACAGTCCCAAACAGATCTATGAGCCAACAACAGTTCGGGCAGATTTACATTCCCTAAGCAGTTGTCACAGAGTTAAAAGCCAACGAAGATCTCCCCGGCTCTCGTGCCCTACAAGCAGCTCTCAATGAGGGGTGGCTAATTCCCCAAACCGTGTAAAACACAGCATTCGTGAGTCTTCTCCGGCGAGACCTGCATCAAGGCGAATCTGAAGCCATTGCCCTGGCTGTCGAACTGTCTGCCGACAAAATTTTGCTCGACGAAAAAGAAGCCCGACAGATAGCCAGGGCCTTAGGGCTAGGGCATCAACGTAAGCCGAGACCATATTGGTTTCGAGGAATTCAGGAGTCAGGAGTCAGAATCCAGTACTCTCCTAGATTCTGGCTCCTAATGCCTAACTCCTCCCCAAGAAATTTGTCCCGCTTTGAGTGGATACCCGGTTAGTGCAGGGGACGGGTGCGGTTGACCCAGCCTGTCACCATAGCCAGACCAAAGGCACCCAACAAGGCCACCCCCAATAGGAGTCGGCCCCCCTCTAGAATGCCAGCACCGAGAGCCACAATGGGCGGGTTGGAAAGGGCGATGCTGATCACAAGGGCAGCGAAGAATTTAAGGGCAGGGGCTTGGGTCAACCCCACCCCATAGGCAACAAAGTCAAACAGCCCCGTCATCAAAAAGCCGGTCATGAGAAAAAAGTTGCGCTCTAGGTGGCGCTGACTCAAGGTGTCGATGCGGTGCATAAATCGAGCCCCCACGAGGCGCTCTACCAGCTTGCGGCCATAGCGCCGCGACAGAAAAAAGCTGAGGGAGCATGAGAGCACATCAGCTCCGCAGATGACCGCTAACCCTGGGCCAAACCCCAACAAACTGCCCGCCAAGATGGAATAGGCTGTCCCTGGCAATGCCGGGATTACCACGCTGGTAAAGCGCAGGCAGAAAATACCTAAAGGAACCCATGGCCCCCAGTCGGCAACGCGATCGCGAATGGGAGCAATGCCATAGTGACTCACTAAGCCCACAGAGATCGTCAGACCCACCCCCAAGGCCAGCAGCTTGAGTCCTTTCCACCAACGTAAGCGAGTCATTTTTTAAGTTGGAAATTGAGCATTCATCGATACCGGGAAACTGTGGGGATATATCAGGGGTAGTAAGCGACCCAGCATGAGCTTCAGCAAGCGGGTACCATTGCCCCAATGCCAAAATTGATCCACCTCATAGACTTGATCCGATTGAACAGCACGCAGACCTTGCCAAAGGGGGTGATGGGATAGGGCTTGGGACAGCAATCGAGGGGAAGATCCAGAAGTTGCTCCGTAAGACTGAACAAAAATAATCTCTGGATTAACCGCAGCAATTCGCTCCAGGGACAGGTACACCAAACCAGCTTCTCCCTGATGTTGCACAGGCTTTGTCCAGGGAAAATGAGTAAATCGACTCAGCAAGCTCCCCAGAGTGCCCGTATCAGCTTCAACGGGGTAGCGGTTGAGGCGAATGTTGAACCTAGAGCCCCCCATCATAATCACAGTTTTGAAGTGGTGGGGCGAGATGTGCTGTTGGTATCGCTGGATTTGAGCATCCAGAGCTGCGATCGCAGCTTCCGCTTCAGGGCCGCGATCGGTCCACTGGGCAATATACCGTAACCGCAGTAGGGCCGCTTCGTAGCCACTCCCTGCCATCAAATACAGGGGAGCAATGGCTCTCAATGGACGTTGATAAAAGCGATGCGGAAAACGCCAACCCAGAATTAAGTCGGGAGCAAGGTGGCGAATAGTTTTGAAGTCAGGCCACAGCCAAGACCCCGCATTGACCCAGGTGTTGACACGATCGCCATAGAACTCTGGTTGTACTGCCACCCCAGTTTGGAGCCCAGCGATCGGCTCTAGGCCCAACTCCATCAATGCATCTAAACCCGATGCACTCAGACAGACGATGCGCTGAGCTGGTGGGGATAACGGATGCAGCGGGGGATTTCCCCCAGTGAGCAAAATACCCATGACTCCCGTCTCTATTGCAAATCATCGCCAGGGAGGACATCCACCCCAGAAACTAAACTGTTGGCCTGCTGCAATCTATTCCGCTAATCCTCAGGGGCTAAATTGGCCAGTTGTTGGCAGGTGGCTTCGATGCTGGCAAGGCTACCGGGGTTGATCAAACCAAAATAGTCAAACGTGTAAACAGCATCATTTTGGGTGGCGGCGAGTTGGCTCCAGAAGGCATCTCCTTTGAGTTGATCCAGTAGGTTATCCCCGGTATCGACAACCAACAGTTGTTCGGGGTTGGCTTGGAGTACCTTTTCTTCTGAAAGGGTGACGTAGCCGCCAAAGGAACTGTCTTCTTGCATATCAGCAGTCAGGTTGGGCAGGTTGAACTGGTTCAGAAAATCCCCGGCCCAACTGCTTTTGTTGGGGGACAGTAGGGGCTGACGACTGACCAACACCAAGGTTGAGGGAGCAGACTCAGGGGCTTGGGCCAAACAGGCATCGTAGCGAGCCAAGAGAACATCGGGACTAGCATCAAGGCGCTGGGCTAGTTCCTCGGTGAGGGTTTCCAGGGCATCCCAACTGTCTACTTCTGTGGCAAGAACATCAATGCCCAGTTCTTGCAGGCGATCCAGCACCTTATCGTGGAAGCCTGCTGCTCCGATGACCAGATCGGGCTCAAGGGCGATGATTTTCTCTAGATCCGGTTCGACACGGCCCTCACTCACAATGTCTATATCCGAAAATCGCGGATCTTGCTGGGTCAAGGGGCTGCCGGGAATGCCCACAAGGGTCTCACCATCAAGGGTTTGGACCAGATCTGCGGTGAGGGAGGTGAGGGTGACGACACGCTCTGCTGTTGCAGCAGTTGGGCTGGGGGTGTCGGCGGTTTCATCCGTGCTAGGGGTCTCTCCTTGGGTGAGGTTGGGCGCTGGGGAACCGGAGCAGGCCGCGATCGCGCCCACTAAAAATACGATGCTCAAAGACCGACACCTTAGAGCCATTGCGTTCCACGGCCAACTTGATTGCCCGTAGCTATTTTTAGCGAAAAGCATTCTGGCAAAAAATGGCATAACTCCCATCCTGTTTACTAACGACTGGAGGAATAATTCTGGGGCAACACTTTCAGGGGATGTCCATCAACACCCCCTGAATCGGGGGATGGATTCCCCCGATTTAGAAAGTGAAGTTCACCCCTAAACGCACATTGGTACCCGCTTGGCTGAACTGGCTAATGGCGGGGACATTCTCGCGACCGCGCACCTCCGAGTAGTTGTAGTACTGCCTGTTCAACAGGTTGTACACACCCAAACTCAGGCCCAGATTGGAAGTCAGGTTGTAGCTACCAATAAAATCCACCACGGCATAGGCATCGGGCACAAAGGTAGTGGTTCCTTCTGGTACCCGTGCTCGCCCTGCAAAGGTGCTAATCAACTCGGCCCGCCACTGATCTCCTGGAGCGCGGTATCGGATACCCGCCACCGCCGTAAAGGGATCAATGGTTGTCAGGGGACGATTGGTTTCAATGTCGTCTCCCTGAGTCCAAGCCAGACTGGCCAAGAGGCTAAAGCCCTCTGGCCCAGGGCTAAAGCGGTATTCACCGCCAAACTCTACGCCGTAGATGCGGGCGCGGCCAATGTTAATCGCTTGAAACTGATTGACCACTTGATTAGGCGGGCAAACGGGAGCCGCAATCAGGCAACGGGTGCCCACCTGTTGGGCAGTGGCAATGAAGTTGTTGTAGGTGTTGTAAAACCCGGTCAGGCGGAAATCGAGTTGGGGAAAATTGCCCCGCACCCCAATTTCAAAGCTGTCACTGCTCTCTGGCTGCAAATTGGGGGAGGAAATGGTTTCGTATTTAAAGAAGGCTCCCGCCAGGTTGGTGAACCCACTGGTGATCTCGCTGTAGAGGGGAGCCCGAAAGCCTCGGGCGTATTGGCCATAAAAGGAGATTTCCGGTGTGGCTTCATAGCGAACTGCGATGCGGGGAGAAACCGCTGAGGCCGTCAGGCTCACGGGCTGTCCATTGAAGGCATCATCATCAGTGGTTTGCAGGTCGTAATGATCGAACCGGAGGCCCGCAATGATACTAAAGGGGCCGATGGCAATCTCGTCCTGGAGGTAAGCTCCCAGGCGCAGGGTATTACCATCGGCAAAGTCTTTGATCGGAAAGGTATCCCCTGGCCCAAAGGTGTTGCTCACGGCTCCGGTCAGTAGGTTGGTTTGGGTGCGATCGCGGAGCCGAGAATTAAAGGTGCGGGAAATGTCTAACCCGTAGGTGAGGCGGTGATCCAGATTGCCCGTAGAAAAGTCACTGCGGAGTTGGAGATCGCCGCCATAGCTATTGGCGATGAACTGGTTATTGCTGTCTCGCCGCACCGGAGATCCAGCAAAGCCACCCCCCACCCCAGAAGCGCGGAACTGTTGGTCAATTTCTGTGGTGTTTGACACCTGGTAGAAAAGCTGGGCCCGAGCAAACTGAAGGAAGGACTCTCCTTCAGCATTCTCAAATTCATAGGCCACACTGACACGGGTGCGGTCAATCCGATTTTCCCCGGTATGTCGGAGGTTCGCTGTAGCCGGGGCACCCGTGAGTAAATTCCCAGGGGCAACGACATAGTTAGTGCGCTGGTTGACATCCTCTGCCGTAAAGGTCAGACGACTGGTGTCGTCTAGGTCATAGACGATGCTGCCATAGAGGTTCGTATTACCGCGATCGATGCTGTCGGTAAATTGGGCAGGGCCAAAGTTGCTCAGCTCTCGACCGTCTTGGCGACTCAGCACCAGCACCCCAGCGATGGGGCCATCCCGCAGAGCTGCCCGCACCACGTTATCCAATCCACCCGTGGCACTGCGGTAGGTGGTGGAGATATTGCCCGCAAAGGTGTCATCCGGCCCCAGTAGATCCGTAGGCCGCAGGGAGCGGTAGGTGATCACCCCCCCCAGGGCATCGCTGCCGTAGAGGGTAGAGGCGGGGCCGCGCAGCACTTCTATCGCTTGCAGAGCGGAAAAGTCCACATATTCCCCCCGACCAATGTTGAAGGGACCAAACAGGAACCGTTCTGGCAAGCGAACACCATCCACCTGAAACAGAATCCGGTTACCCTCAATGCCGCGAATGTTTACATCCTGAGCACCGTAGCGGTTATTGTCTCGCACGGAAACACCGGGTTCATAGCGCAGCAGCTCTTGCAGGGAGTTGACTTGATAGAACTGAAAATCCTCTAACTCAAAGACGGTCACCGTAGCCGGTAGGCGATCCACCGGCAGGGCGTTCCGAGTGCCAGTGATCGTCAACCGCAGGGTATCTCCCGTGAATTGCACATCAACGGGGTCAGCCTCGCTAGCGGGGACTTCTTCCTCAGCCGCAGGGTCAGGATTCGCCTGAGCTATGGGCGACTCGATATTAGGGACCATCGCGTCCCCATTCCCCCCCAGTAACCCTTCGGCAGTGGTGACGTAGCCCCCGGAATCAAGGACACTATCTGGTTGGGAACTGCTCTCATTTGCTTCAGCAGCGGGAATTAACTCTTGCCTGAAGCCGCTTACCTCTCTCCCGAGAGGGGATAGAGGCAATTGGACTAAAGACTCCTCATCATCAAGCTTTTCTAGCTCAGAGGGAATGGAGTCGAGGAGGATACTGGGCTCTGCCTGGGCAGCGATCGCCCATGTCGTCATCATCAAAGGCAGGCTACTGACAAGAATTAATCGCATTAAGAAGGCACGGTTCATGGCAAGACTCAACTTGTGGGTGGGTTTTAGGGGACAGGGGAAGGGTGATGGGGTGATGGGGTGGGGGGGTGATGGGGTGATGGGGTGATGGGGTGATGGGGTGGGGGGGTGATGGGGTGATGGGGTGACAGACAGCACCGTAGGGTGGGCATCGCCCACCAATCCAGGCATTGTGCTCACACCCAAGCCCTCCGGGCAGGCTCCGCCAACACACACCCATACCTCACCTACGTAGGAGCTGGAACCAGGGTGGGATTGGGGCTACTGGTTGCCGCTAGGGGACAAATTTGCAGACCCACGGGGGTTTGCACTAGGGCGACATCCACCTCGAAGACCTGGCGCAGTAGATCGGGGGTGAGTACCTGGGGTACCGGGCCGACGGCCCAGAGGTGACCCTGGCGCAGCAGGGCAAGGCGATCGCTGTAGCGAGCGGCCAGATTAATGTCATGGAGCACCGTGATAATGGAGAGCCCCTGCTGACGATTGAGCCGCTTCAGCAATTCCAGCAGTTGCAACTGGTAATGGATATCCAGGAAGGTGGTGGGTTCATCTAGGAGCAACACCTGGGGATCTTGGGCGAGGGCCAGGGCCAGGAAGGCCCGCTGCCGTTCACCACCGGACAGTTCAGTGACAGCGCGATCGCGATAATGCCCCAACTCGGCCCAATCCAGTGCCCGTTCCACCTGATGCCGTCCCTCAGCATCTAACTCCCACTGCCACCAAGGCTGATGGGGAGATCGCCCCAGGCTCACCAGTTGGTACACCGTCAACCCTGGCGGGAGCACCTGTTGCTGGGGCAATAGCGCTAGACGGCGGGCCAAGGCCGTTGGGGAGAGGGTGTGAATGTCCCGTCCCGATAGGAACACGGTGCCCCCCTGGGGTTGCAAAATCCGACTCATCAGCCGCAATAGGGTGGACTTGCCGGAGCCGTTGGCCCCCACCAGACTCAGCCATTCCCCCGTCTCCAGGGTTAAGTTGACCCCGTCTACAATTGGGCGATCGCCGTAGCCCCCCGAGAGTTGGCGTGATTCCAAGGGCATGGCTAGACTCCTCCTGCGGTACGCCGTTGATGCAGCAGCCAGATAAACACCGGAGCCCCCAGCATGGCGGTCACTACGCCAACGGGCAGTTCCACTGGCCCCGTGCGGGCGATCAGATCCGCCCCCGCCAGCACCAGCGCTCCCCCCAGCACCGAGAAGGGCAACACGAGGCGATAATCTGTGCCCACCAAGAGCCTGACGCCATGGGGCACAATCAACCCAACGAACCCCACCAGCCCAGCCACGCTCACCGCCCCCGCCGCCAGCAGCGTGGCCACCGTGCCAATTAAGATCCGCGATCGCCCCAGGGAAGTCCCCAGTCCGGTCGCCAGGTCATCCCCCAAACTGAGTAGGTTCACCTGGCGCGCCAGCAAGCAGCCCGCCACCAGCGCCACCACTATCAGCGGCCCCACCAGCCTCACCTCCGTCCAGCCCCGACCATTGAGACTGCCAATCAGCCAGTTCAGAGCCGCCTGGATTTGACCATCGGGGGAGAGCAGTAGCAAAAGGGACTGAATCGCCCCAAAAAAGGAGCTAAAGGCCACTCCCCCCAGAATTAAGCGCTCGATGGAAAGGGTGGTTCCGGTGCGGGCCAAGAGGTACACCAAGAAGGTGGTCACTACGGCCCCTAGCCACGCCCCTAGGGGCACCCAGATCTGCACCAATCCCACCCCCACCGTGAGCACCACCATCAAGCCCGCTCCGGCGGAAATTCCCAACAGAAAGGGGCTGGCCAAGCCATTCCGCAGCATCCCCTGCAACAGGGCTCCCGCCAACCCCAACGCGGCCCCCACTAACAGGGCCGCTAGTACCCTGGGCAAGCGCAAGTCCCAAAAAATGGTTTGAGACAGGGTATCTCCCCGGCGCAGCGCCGCCGCTGCTAGCTCCCCCCAGGTCAAGGCAACGGAACCCTGGGTTAAGGACAGAAAGAGAATGATCCCCAAGCTCCCCAGCAGCAGGACGGCGGCCAACAACACCCGCTGGTGGCGGGATTGGGAGGGGCGCAAGGGTTGCGGTGAGGGGGCGATCATTGTCGTCATAGTCGTCACTCAAGGAGCCATAATGGCTGAAGGTACGCTTATTGCAAACCAATGTCAAGTTAACAGGGTTGTAGGATTTGCCAAAATTTAGCTTCAGCTCTCAGGGCAAGGGGAACAGCATGGCCAAGTCCTGTACCTTGGCGATTCCACGCATCCTTAACAAGGGTCTCAATCGGGACATTTTTCATCTCTCTTCACAGGCTAAAACCCTTGCAATCTCGTTGTCGCTTTCGGGCAAAACTGGATTCTTCGAAGAATTCCCTAGGACACAACTCATGTCAACACTCAGGCTTGGCACCCTTACGCTTGATCTTTTGGCGAAATCAATCTAGAGTCTGATGAGAAAATAAGTCATCAAAGATGGCATTCATCTTCATTTAGAAAGAGCTTTGCCATGGCGCTTTCTCGCGATTGTCTACAACAGCACCTTCGGGGACAGGTACTCACCCAGCGTTGGGCCATTTTTGGCGTTTTGGGCGTGACCGGACTGCACCTGGGCCTGATGCCAATCATGGGCTGGACTTCAGCTCAGATGCCGGATGTCACCAGTTGCGATCGCATTCAGCTCATGGTGCTCTCCCCAGAGGTAAATCCTGCCGCTGAGCCGTTGGCAAGCCTGTCTCTCTCCGGAAACCATCTCCAGAAATCACCATGAGTTCAACGTTTGATCCGTCTCGCTGGGATCACTGGATGGTCATTGTCTGTGCGATCGCTGTTTCAGCCTGGGGACTATGGCAATCCCATCGCACCCACCTTTGACAGCCATAGTGCGATCGCGTTTTTGTCCCGTGATCTTGTCCAGAGGCGGATCCTATCCAGCTCAATTTCCCTATTGAGCCGATCTTTCTATCCCCTCTTGTTTTCACCTCTACTGGAGCAACACCATGCCTCAAACCTTGACCGCCCAGGATCTATTTCGCGCCGCCTACGAAAACCGCTACACCTGGGATGCTCAATTCCCTGGCTATCGGGCCGATGTCACACTTGAGGATGACCACAGTATCCACAGGGGCCAAATTCAGGTTGCTCCAGACCTCAAGTTTGAGGTGTTTAATGTTGAAGATCCAACAGCCCAGCGCATGATCAAAAGCCAGATCTGGGAAATTACAATTCATCGGGTTCGCCATAGCTTTGAAGAAACCCATGGTGACAATACCTTTGAAATTGGCAAGACCGATGACACGGGAGCCGTGGAAATCTTGGTGGGAGGAGCCGCCATGGGCAACCGCTATAAGGTTCGAGACAATACCGTCTGTTTTGTCCATCGTGCCATTCGGGATGTGATCGTCAATATTCACACCTTCGACACCCTAGAAACCGAGGCGGGTTACCTATCTACGGGCTACCGTTCCCTTTACCTAGATCCAGAAACCGGCCTGACAAAAGGTGCAGAAACCATCTTTGAAGATACCTTTGAACAGGTGGGGGGATACTATCTGCTGACTCGCCGCTGTATCCGCACCGAGGAGGCGGGTCAGCCCAAAATAACGACGCTGCTATTCTCTAACCTGAGCTTACTGCCAAGACCCTAGAGACCATCAGGTCAGGCAAAGTAGGGGTATAGGCTGACGGCATTCCAGTCAGCCCCCTACCAGGAGTTGCGGGGCTGGGCTATTGGCTGCGTCGCCGTCAGGGTCATGGAGGTAGGGGCGCGGTTTCCGCGCCCAATGCAGGAGGTGACAGGTGGTAGATTTGAATTTTGAATTTTGAATTTTGAATTTTGAATTTTGAATTTTGAATTTTGAATTTTGAATTTTGAATTCAATTTCCCGTAGGGGCAATCCCTTGCCTGTCCTGTTCGCGTAGCGGCTCCGGAGGAGCAACGAAGCCGTATAGCCCTTCGGGCAATAGCCTCCGGCATGGCTACGCTAAGGCTAACGCTAGGGCGGAGCCTGCCCAGAGGGCATAGGATGGTTGCCCTTGTTGCCCGGTGACCCGTGTGGGGGTAAATCCCGTAGGGGCGGGTTTAGCTCGTGTGAGATGCGATTACCCTGGCTACCTTCCGGTATTTTGGCAAAGACTACTTAAAAGTCTACTTAGCCGTTATGTCGCGCGACTCAAAGAAAACCAATGCGGCACGTATCTTGGATCGCCTGGGGATTTCCTATGTCCTCCTGACCTATGAGGTAGATCTTGCTGAACTTGGGGCGGAACGGGCGGCGGAGAAGCTGGGGTTGCCCCCGGAACAGGTCTTCAAAACGTTGGTGGCGCGGGGCGATCGCACGGGGGTCTGCCTCGCGGTGATTCCTGCTGCGGCCCGTCTAGATCTCAAGGCATTGGCGCAGTTAAGGTGCGATCGCAAAATCGATACCGTCCCCCTAAAGGAGGTGCAAGGTTTAACGGGCTATATTCGGGGTGGCGTCACCGCCCTAGGCTGCAAAAAAGCCTATCCCGTGTACCTAGACGCCTTGGCTCAGAGACAGGAGCATATCGCGGTATCGGCGGGAAAGCGAGGGCAAATGCTGTGGTTGACCCCAGAGGACTACATCCGGGGAACTGGGGCCACAGTGGGAAAGCTGAGTGATGCGGAATCCGATGTGTTATTCAGAGGTTAACAATTAGAGCGGCAATCCTTAACCTTGGGATCTTCTAGCCTTAAGGCTAGGCCGACAAGATGCTGACAGGCTTAGTTCTAAGGGACGTGTCTTAGCGATCAGGCGCAATCAGACACACCCTATAGACCAGGTTCTGCTTCAGTCCAGATCCAAACCCAGCATCTTACCCCCTCTTATGGCATGGAACCGAAGCCATCCCCATCATGCAACGCCATCCATAGGTCAGAGCCACCACATTCTTGTGGTCGATGATGAGGATTTAATTCGGGAGACCGTGGCCATGGCCCTTCAGGATGAAGGGTATGCGGTTTCTGTAGCGGAAAACGGAGCCACAGCCCTAGAACTGTTGATCAGTTCTGCACCCTCCCCCCTTCCTTCCCCCTTTGATCTCGCGATTCTGGATCTAATGCTACCGGGCGTCAATGGTTTAGATCTGTGTCGCATGATTCGCCATCAAAATCTAGACATCCCCATTCTGATTTTGAGCGCTCGGGCTAGCGAGACAGATCGCGTGGTGGGGTTGGAAGTGGGGGCCGATGATTATCTGGCCAAGCCCTTTGGCATGAGGGAATTGGTGGCCCGGACCCGTGCCCTCCTACGCCGCTATCGCCGCACCCCCAGCCAGCCCGAGGTCGCAGTCCTCGTCTATCGCGACATTACCCTCCATCTGAACGAGATGCAGGTGATGCTCCAAGGGCAGGAGGTCGCCCTCTCCCCCAAGGAATTTCGCATTTTGGAGCTGTTTATGGGCCAGCCCAATCGGGTCTGGAGTCGGGAAGAGCTGATCGACCATGTCTGGGGACCGGATTTTGTGGGCGATCGCAAAACGGTGGATGTCCACATCCGTTGGCTGCGGGAAAAAATTGAACGAGACCCCAGTTCCCCGGAATACATCATCACCCTCCGAGGGTTTGGCTATCGATTTGGGTAGAGATTGGGTTAGGAACCCGGATCCTTAATAATGTGCAATTCTTGTGGGTCAGGCATCTTGCCTGAGTATGGACAGCCGGGACGGCTATCCCACGTTATGGGTCAGGCATCTTGCCTGAGCATGGACAGCCGGGACGGCTATCCCACGTTATTTGGTCTCTACTCCTGAGAAGCTCTGCCTACCCCGGAGCCCGTTGCCAGCCGTGTTCTACCGCCTCCGCCTCCGAGCAAAACCACCGCTCTCCATGCTCTGGGCTGATGTTCGTAATGTCGTAATCCCGCATTCCCGGCATATGGTAGAGCCGTTTGCCGCTACTGATCGAGATATTACCTTTGACATTGCAGTCGTTTAGGGTCGTATCAACCACAGGCGGTTCAACCACAGGCGGTTCAACCGCAGGGGGATTAGCCGGGGTGGGATTAGCCGGGGTGGGATTAGTCGCCTGAGGTTTAGCCTGGACAGGGGGCTCAGGAGTTGCAGCGGGTGTAGGGCTGGCATTCGCAACGGGGACTTCGGCGGGGGTGGAGACCTGCGCGTTAGTGGCTGGAGATGTAGCGGTACGGGGTTCTAGAAACATCACAGCCGAAATCAGCGCGATGATGCCTCCAACGAAGGCAAATCCTACCAAAAAGGGTAGGCCCGAGGCTCGTTTAGCTGGCTTTTGGGATGAGACGGACGTTTGACGATAGGGAACTGTTTTGACGAATTTAGAGGGTTTAATGACTTGAACGGTGGGGGTTTCGACGCCTTGGATGGTGGCATTGATGGCGCGAATTTTGCCACCGGGCTGTACTTGTAACTCATAGATGATGGTGTCGCCCACTTCGGGACGACGGATCCCTGGAGGCAGAGCGGAGATATGGAGAAAAATATCTTTATTGGCTTCGGTGGCGGCGATGAAGCCAAAGCCCCGATCATCTTTCCAAGCTTTGAGTCTGCCTTGATGTTTCACTAGCGGTAGGGGGTACAACGGATTGGTGATGAAAGCCGCGCGTTCTGGGGAAATGCTTCTACAATGACAACACCTTTTCCCTGTGCCCTAGGATGCCATGACGTAAGGGGGCTTCCCTCTTGACGGCTACGTTACAACCGTAACACCTGGGGATTACTGCCCTGTCATTGCCTTGTCAGGGATCTGCTTCCTCCCGCTTGTCTGGGCAGAATTTATCCTATGGCTCGCTCTTCTCCGACTCCTCTACCCAGAACGCCTCGTCCCCGCATTCGGCTGGTGCCTTTGGGGTGGTTTTGGCCCCTGTTTTGGGGGGGACTGATGGTGGGGTCGGGGGCGGTGGGGTTGTGGGCCTTGGCTTGGCTGACCCAGATTCCGCCTTTACCGGACTGTACGGAGATTTCCCGGTTTAGTTCCGACAGCGATCGCCTAATCTGTGCTGAAACCCAAATGCAGTCCGCCAGTCCCCAGGACTTGATTCAGGCGATCGCACTCATTGCGGACTGGCGCGACAGCCATCCCCTCTACGAAGATGCACTGCCGATTTTGACTGAGGCTTCCCAACGGTTATTGCAACGGGCCACGGCTACGATGCATGGGGGCGATTTAGAGCGGGCGGTCGAGCTAGCAAATGCGATTCCCCTAGAGACGCCTCTGCGGGCCAAGGCCCAAGGTGCTATCTGGAACTGGCGGCAGGAATGGGAGCAAGCCCAAGCGATTGAGACGACGGTGACGGCGGCGATCGCGGCCCAGAATTGGTCCCAGGCCCAGGACAGTCTGCAACAGCTCAAGTCTCTGGACAGTGACTATTGGCTAGCAACACGCTTTGGGGAATTGGAGCAGGCGATTGACCAGGAGCGGGCAGCCTGGAGCCAGCTTAAGCAGGCCCGTGCTTTGGCAGATTCTGGCGACCCGGAGGAATTGGGGGAAGCGCTGACTCTGGCCCAGCAGGTGCGCCTGACGAGTGCGGCTTGGGGGGAGGCCAAACGAGATATTGATCGCTGGAGTCATAATTTACTGCTCTATAGCTTTCAGCGCTGGGAGTTGGGGGATATCGATGGGGCGGTGGCGGCGGTGCAGAAGGTGCCGCCGGACCCGACTCTGGCTCCTGAAGCCCAGGATTTAATCCTCTTTAGCCATGCCCAGCGGCTGGCGGCCCAGGCCACCACCCAACACCCCACCTATCTCCAGTTGTTCTATTTAATGGAGGCGATTCGGGCGGCGGAGACAATTGCTTCCGGTAGCCCCTTCTATGCTGCCGCCCAGGACTCCCAGGCGGATTGGTACGCCCAGCTCATGGATCTGCGGATGCTGAAGTTGGCGGATGCGATCGCGGGTTTAGGACAACCCTGGGCCTTTCGCTATGCCACCGATCTGGCTCTCACGGTGCAGCCCGAGCGACCCCGCCGGATTCAGGCCCAAACCCTGATTGCCCATTGGCAGGCGGAGATTGAGCGCAGTCAAGACCGGCCCTACCTGATTCGGGCCAATCGACTGGCCCAGGCGGGAACCATCCCTGCCCTGCGTGCTGCCATTACGGAAGCCAGTACCATTGCCCTGGGACGGGCGCTACGCCTAGAGGCCCAGACCCGAATTGCCACTTGGTTGAGTCAGATTGAGGTGATTCAGGATCAGCCCATTTTGACTGAGGCCAATACTCTGGCAGCAGCGGGCAAGCTCCGGGAAGCCATTGAGGCCGTTGGCAAAATTCAGCCCGATCGTGCCCTCTATGATCAGGCTCAGACCATGGCCCAGGACTGGACCCGCACGCTACAAATTCGTGAGGATGGTCCTATCTTGGCCCAGGCTAAGGAGCTGGCTTATCAAGGTTCCCTCACCGCTGCCATTAACCTGGCTTCCCAAATCGGTTCTGGTCGTGCACTCTACGGTGAGGCCCGGAATGCGATCGCACTATGGCAGGCAGAGAGAGACTATATTTGGTCCTTAGAAGACTCCAGTACTGCGGCCTCTGGTGAGGGGTCAGGGGACACCGCCGATGAGGGGGGTTCCCAGAACAGTGCCGCTGATGATTTCCCATGACCGTACTTCCCCTAAATTTATTTCTGGTTGATGAGGATCCCGTCTTTCGGCTGGGGTTACGGATTTGGCTGGAGCAGCGGCCCGAGTTTGCCATTGCCGGGGAGGCCAGTACCGCTGAGGAAACTCTGACCCAGTTGACGAATCTACGGGCGGCGGCGGTCTCGGTGCAGGCGGATGCTGCGGCGATGGTCAGAGACCAATCCCAAGGGACCATCGCGGGACCGGAAATCACGGGGGTAGATGTGGTGATTCTAGACCTGGGGCTAGGGCTGGGCGATCCAGAACAACTGCCGGGACTGCGCCTCTGTGGCGATCTCAAGACCCGCTTTCCCGACTTGCCTATTCTGGTGCTGAGTGCCCAGGGGGATCCGGTGCTGCAAGCGGCAGCCCAGGCCATGGGGGCCGATGGCTTTGGCCTGCGGGGATTGCCGGTACGGGATCTGGCGATGCTGATTCAGCACACGGCCCAGAGAACGGTGCCTACCCCCGCCCTTAACGATCCGCCGGAGGAAACCCGCCCTCGTTCTGGCTGGGTAAATCCCCTGGTGGCACTGCGGCGATCGGGATTGGCTCAGATTGCCACTGCGATCGCAGAAGTAGAGACCGAACAGGCCCAAGCCTCCCTTTGGTATAGACCAGTGTTGCAAGGCCGTCACCGGGAACTGCGGGCGGCCCGCTGGCTGGTGACCCGGATTCTACCGGAAGCCCCTGCCGCTGCCTCGGGTTTCCAATCTTCATCCTCGACATCCATGCCCCCGGCATCCATCCCGGCCATGATTGCGCCCCCCTCAACGGCATCATCTCCCTTGAGTCAATCGAGCTCCTCGGGGACAGCGATGCCCATGGCCATTACAGCGGTGACCAACGGACGCACCCGAGTTTGCGAGGCGGTGTTTCGCAAGCTGCAATATTCCCTCGACAACCAGAGCGATATTCCCCTGGAAATCGACATTCTGCGAGTCGAAAAGCGGCGGGAGTTGCTGTACCTGCTGCTGCGGGCCTTTGAGGATGTTCTGGACGATTTGGCCCAAGCCCAGCTCCCCCCCGGCCAGGTGGCTACCAAGGCTCCCACCCTGCTGCGGGATTTGTGGCTAACGGGGCTGACGGATTTTTTTGGCCGCTACTACACCGCCACCGACAGCGACCTAGAGGGGCCGATGGTGGAGGTGCTGCGGCAGGAGGAGGCGACGGTGAAGCAGGGAATTTTAGCCCCAATTCCCGGTGTGGCGGATCTGGTGGGGCACCTGCTGTTTCAAGACTCGGTGGTGGTGGACGGGACCGCCTACATCGCCACGGCTCCTGAGGCACTGCGCCGCAGCCAATTACTGTTGGAGAACCTGTTGATTCAGGTGGCCTGTGGCGTGATTCAGCCGCTGCTAAACCGTTGCGCCGATACGGAATCCTTTAAGCGCACTCTCTACCAGCGGCGGATGATGTCCAGCCGCGACATTGCCCGGTTTCGCAATGATTTGTCTTGGCGCTATCGTTGGCAGCGCTGGGTGTCGGAACCTAAGGCTATCTTTGAGAGCCAGCACCAACTTTTTGCCTTTGCGCCGGAGGGGATTCAGACCCAGTGGATCTATGCGCCTCGACAGGCGGAGTTGGAGACTCTGTCGGGGGTGCAGTATACCCTCACCCTGGCGATGGAGGCGCGGGATGCCATCTCTCCTCGGCTGCGGGCCGCGATCGCGTTTGTCGGTAGTGGTGTCGTCTATGTCCTGACGGAGGTGGTGGGGCGCGGCATTGGCTTGGTGGGGCGCGGCATCCTCAAGGGGGTCGGCAGCGCTTGGCAGGAGGGTCGCCTGAGATCGCGATCGCGGGATGAGGTTTAGATAGGCAAAATCAGCCTCAGGCTGAAATTAAGGACACTTCAATTTCGTCGGCTCGCCAAGCGGCGTAGGCGAGGGCTTCGTAGATGTCATCGGATTCGAGGTAGGGGTAGGCCGTGAGCACATCCTTGATAGAGTGGCCACTGGCCAGTAGCCCTACCAGAGTGCCGACGGTGACCCGCAAGCCTCTGATACAGGGTTTGCCGCCCATAACTTCGGGGTTCAAGGTGATTCGAGTCAGTGGTTTCATGGTGAAGGTCCGTTCATGGGGCTGACAGCTCAAGATCGATGCTTTTAGCCGACGGCGTAGTCGGTGAATTGGCGCTTGAAGGGGGAATGGAAGCCCACCACGATGTCGGTTTTGGGGACACCTTTGGCGACGAGTTGGGCGGGGATGTCGTATTCGGTGCCGTTGTGTTGTAGCCAGATTTTGCCGTCTTTGATGTCAAGGTGCAAAATGCAGCCATAGATGCGCCGCTCGTTTTGCCAGCCCACGTGCATGAGTTGATAGTGATCTCGAACAGTGTCGGCTAGCAGTTGAATTTCAACAAATTCGTCACCAGCCCCGAACTGGGCATAGTCTTCTAAAAGCTCTTGGATCATGTTTTGGTAGCGTTCTAGTTGATCCATTGGGATATCACCTCCTGACCGGAACTGTAGACAATTAGCTTCAGATGATTTTCTGTGATGATTGATTGAACGGTTCTCAGTGCAAAGAATGAGTCATATGTGTCTGTGGGAACAGCTAGATATAAGGTTCTTTCGGGATCTTGTTCTACCAAGATAGTTCGATAATTAATGAATTGTCCTAGAGCGGTATGGAACTCTGAGACAGGAGAGCCTTGAACAAAGCTCTTAATCTCGACCGCAATCTTTTGACCCTCTCGCTCTGCTGCCAGAACTTTTTCTGCACCTAGGTCAATGTACATCTGGCCGAATTCAGCCCGGATGGGAAAGGGATCGTGGGTAATTGTCCACCCATCTTTTTCGAGGGCATGGCGCACTGCATTATGAAAGGTATCTCTGGCTGGCATCGTTATCTATTGCCTTAAACCTGGTTAGACTGAATTTCTAATTTTGAACTTTGAATTTCTAATTTTGAATTGCTTTAACTGCTCTGTCGCCCATGTTCTAAGCTGTTCGTCGTTGTCGTTTATAGCGATCCTGCATGAGTTTTTAGCAAGCCTCTGGCTCCGTGGGTTACGCTTCGTTTCACCCACGCTACGAAGGTCTTCAGAAATGAAATGAGATTGCTATAGGGCACGATCGCGCAGCAGCTCCAGTGGTTTGGGATGATCACGTTATAACTGAGGGCAGCTTGGCGAGGGGTGATCTTGCCAGCTATCTTCGCATTCAAAAGGAGCCGTGAGGGCGGATCGCTCTGAAGCTTCAAACAAGTCGAGTGAGCTATGTAGCATCGGGTCAACATAGCTGGGCCATAATGGCAAAAACTGTGGTTAAGGAACGAAGGCGATGCTGTTTAAGCGTAAACCTGACCAGTCTCAGTCGATTAGTGGTAGCCAGATCAACGGTGCCCAAATCCAGCAGGGGCAGGCCGCAGGCGACCTGGCCCAAACCCAGCAGGGCAACCAGACCGACCAGCAAAACCAGGGGTTGAGTGCGGCAGATGTGGTCACAATTTTGGGCCAGGTAGAAGCCACTATTCGCGGAGCGGGGCTGCCAGCAGCCAGTCAGGATAAAGCCGTTGCCTATCTCAATGCGGCCCAGCAAGAAGCGGCAGAACCCGAACCAGACAAAGACCTGATGGCCAAGAACCTGAAGCGCATGGGCGATACCCTCTCCACCGCCAATGAAACGGTGACGGCAGGCAAAACGCTCTGGCAAACCGTGCAGCCCATGCTGCTGCCAGTTTTAGGCTGGCTGGGGGTGGCCGCTGGGTTTCTAGGGCTGTAGCCGATTTTTTCATAAGCCGTAGAATCTACGGAATGGGTATCGGCAATGCCGAAGTCGTAGCGGTGCCCAATTGAGAAGCCAGCGGGGCGGTAGAGCTAGAACGCACATGCGACGAACGCGATTGTTTCTGTACTGTCTCATTGGGGTAATCATTGTTACGGCCATTGGCATTGTGACCAATCTGCTGACCGCTGACGGCAGTTGGCAGGCTATCTTAGCTCCCGAAAACCGCTTGTCATTATTTTTGCTAATCGGGCTGACCGTGCTGGCGGCCCTAGTGGCCTTTGTGGACTCGGCGGAAAATCAGGGGGCTAGCAACGACTCTCAGGCTCAGGCGGTATCCGGCTCCACCTTGAGCAATAGCCAGGTGATGCAAGGGCAGGCGAACCGCGATAATTACCAGATTCAAACGGATTCTGTCGTCATCCATCCACCGACAGGGACTGGGCAACCCGCTTTGCCCCGTGCCGAAGTGACCAACCGCCAAGCGCTGTTGGATAAAGTCCGTAACGCCTGGGTGAAGGGCGTACTGCACCGCTCTCTCTACAGCAAAGCCCGTATTGCCTTGGGGTTAGAAGACCGCCCCGACATGGTGATGCACCCCTGGCAACTGGAGTACCGCTACGCCAGCCAGCGCCGCCCTCTGCCAGCGGGCACCCGCCTCATCACCAAGCTGCAAGAGCTGGGGGAAGGGGCCACCTTACTGATTTTGGGCAACCCTGGCTCGGGCAAAACGACGATGCTGCTAGAGCTGGCCGATGACCTGCTGACCCAAGCGACCCCCACCCAGGCCCACAGTGCGCTGCCGGTGGTGTTTAACCTGTCGTCTTGGAGTCAGTTTCGCCCCTTAGACCCCAAGCAGACTCCCACCCTAAAGGGCTGGCTGGTGCAGGAGTTTAAAAATAAGTACCAGATTCCAGAGAGCATTGCCCCGGCGTGGATTGACCAGAACCAACTGGTGCTGTTACTGGATGGGCTGGATGAAGTAGCTGAGGCGAGACGAAAAGACTGTCTGGAGGCCATTAACCAGTTCAGCCGCGACCACGGCACTACGGAAATCGTGGTGTGCTGCCGTATTCGTGATTTTGAGGCGTTGCAGACCGATTTGCGGTTTCAAGCGGCGGTGTATATTGAGCCGCTGAACCCGCAGCAGGTGGATGCGTACCTGCGCCAGGGGGGCGACAAGCTGAAGGGCATCCGCACGGTGCTGCAATTGGAGCCGAAGCTGCAAGCCCCTGACCCGGACTCATTGAAAACCCTGGCTGAGACGCCCCTGTTTTTGAACATTATGGCCCTGGCCTTTGAGGGGCGGTCGGCAGAAGCCATTCAAACCTTGGGAGCCAACAATCAGCGGCAGGCGTTGTTTGATGCCTACATTGAGCGCATGTTTAACCAGCGGACCGATCATCCCCGCTACCCAAAAGCACGAGCGCTGTGGTGGCTGCATCGGCTCGCCCAACAGCTAGTGAAGGAGGGGCAGACGGTCTTTTTGATTGAATACATGCAGCCCCAAAGCTGGCTCATAACAGCGGCAGAGCGCTGGCAAAATCAGCTGATTTCGGGTCTGATTTTGGGTCTAAGTTTGGGTCTTATTGGGGGTCTTATTGGGGTTCTGGTTGTGGGTCTGATTGTGGGTCTGCTTCTGGGTCTGCTTGTGGGTCTGATTGAGATTGAGCCAATCGAATCGTTTCAAATTTCGATGTCGCGCACAGCGCGACGAGAAATTTGGATCAGCCTCAGAGACTATCTGCTTGGGGGTCTGCTTGGGGGTCTGCTTTCGGGTCTGCTTTCGGGTCTGCTTTCGGGTCTGCTTGGGGGTCCGATTTCGAATCTGCTTTGGGGTCCAATTTTTGGTCTGATTTTGGGTCTGATTCCGGGTCTGATTTTGGGTCTGATTGTGGGTCTGACAGAAGCTTTTAGTCAAACGATTCAGGAGCGCAGCCACCCCAATCAAGGCATTATTAATTCCGCCAAAAATTCCCTGTTCACAGTGATTTTTTCGCTAGTGCTGTGCGGGCTCATTTACTTTGGGCTGCCGCTACTGATCAGCGGCATCCTTGACCCTGAGTCAGTTGAGGCGCTAGTTGCATCACTGCTGCCCCTACCTATCCTCCTTGGCTTTACTTACGGAGGTGGGCAAGCTCTGGCCCAGCATCTGGCCCTGCGGATCACCTTGTTCCTCAATGGCCATGCCCCGCGCAACTATGCCGACTTCCTCCACTACGCTGAGCAGCGCCTGTTTGTGCAGCAAGTGGGGGGCGGCTACATTTTTGTGCATCGGCTGCTGCTAGAGCATTTCGCCAACCTCAAGCTAGCTCAGCCCGGTCGCTAGCCCGCAGTGGTGGCCATACAGTTCTGCCTCCACCCGTGCCACAAACGCCTTCCGCGCTTCCCCCAACGCTTTCTGCACGGTCTCCTGATGGGCTCCCGGCAGCGTTGGCGATATCGCTGTTTTGACCAGCCTGTCACCCAACCCCTCCTAGCCCCGCAGCGGTGCCGCAAGCGGTGCGGTTTTACCCGCAGCCGCAATCCGCTTCTGACCTAGCGTTGTATGTATAAGCAATAGCCCAAAGAGAGAGGTATTTAGGGTGAGGGCCAACGGTGTGCAAATTTACGCCGCGCGGGACTAAAGGTTGAGGCTGTCTCAGCGATCGCCCTCAGGGGGCAAACCAGCGGTACAGCCGTAATCCGCTAAAGCCTGTTCCACCTGCGGGGCCAGTTCCTCTGGGAAATCTGGGGGCAGGGTGGGTGGAGTGCTGGCGGCCACCACCCGCACCCGTTGTTGATCGTCCTCCACCGCCCACAGCATCACCGAGTAGGCTTCCCCCACGGCATAGCTAGTAGCGACCATGGCGGAACCTTGCGATCGCACCTGGCTGCTGCGAAGCTCCCCTCGCTCCACCGTCGCCACTGAAAAGGACAAGACTTCCTCACTGATCACATCCTTCACGGTTTCCCCCGTTTCCTCATTCAGGATGTCGAGGCTCCATTCTGGCTTGAACTCCAGAATGCACACCTGCCCCGTGGCAAAAGGCGTAATTCAGCCGCGACTCAACCATGGAAGCGCGGGATGTCATTGCCCCGCAGAGCCGCTGCTTTTGCCTGGAGACGCTGGGCCGCAGCGGTGGGATCACAGCCCGTCAGGTCTACCTGGGGGATCACCTTTTGTCGTCGCTCTAGGTCGTAGCGGTAGGTGCGATCGTAATAGTCCAGCAGGATCGTGAAAGCGGCTCGTAAATCCCCCTGGCGTAAAAGTGCGATCGCGGCTTGCGTCCGCTGTCCCCCCAGCCGTTTCGCAATTCGTTGCGTCGCCACCACCAATGCCTCTCGATCCGTACTGCCGTACATGTCCACCAAGATCGTCAGCCGTTCCGCCAAGGGCCGGGTAATCTCCAGCGTAGGAGCCGCTTCCATCTGCTGAAACAGTTCATCGGGAATGCGACAGAGACCAATGCGGCGGCTCTCGGCCTCGACCCAGAGGGGTCTATTCAGGGGCAAAGCCGCCCAAGCCATCGCCACCAGATTTTCAAATTGCTCGTTGCTAGGCTGGGGAGGCATGTCCAACCCACCGTAGCTGCTGCCCCGGTGGTTAGCCCAGCCCTCTAGGTCTAGAATCGGCTCCCCCAAGGCCGCGAGGGCATGGAGAATCAACGTCTTACCCGTCCCCGTCATCCCCCCAAGGACGATCAGGGGCCGGGGTTGCGCGACCCTCTGCCGCACCCAGCGGCGAAAGGACTTGTAGCCTCCGGTCAGGGTGGTGACCTGGAAACCTCCCATTTCCAGCACCCAAGCCACACCCCCACTGCGCATTCCCCCGCGCCAGCAGTGGACCCGGACCTGCCGACCGGGGGCCAGTTCGGTAGCTTGCCGCAGGAAGCCCCCAAATTTTGGCCCCGCCAAGTCAAAGCCCAACTCCACCGCCGCCTCTCGCCCTTGGTGCTTGTAGCAAATCCCCACCTTGGCCCGCTCGTCGTCGCTAAAGAGGGGAAAGGACATCGCCCCTGGGATGTGTCCCTGAGCATATTCCCCCGGACTCCGCACATCCAGGATGGGGCCGGGGGCGGTCAAAAATTCGTCCATCGCAAGGGCTACCATCCCCTGATTGTAGAAGACATGAATCTATTCCAAATGCCCAATCAACTTGCCAACCAAGACATTGCACTCATCCTGGTCTACCAACCTGTAGAATCTCCCGACTCCCCCGCTGAGCCTCTCCCCTTGCCAGAAGATCCCCTGATCGGTCTTTTCTCTGGTTCCCCAGAGTTAGCCACCCAAGCCGAAATCATTCTCGAACAAAACATTACCCCCAATTCAGGGTTCACATGGAAGCAGTCTTAGCCGACACCGGAGTACCCCTGTTAAGGTGAACGTTTGTTCTCCTTTTGGTTTAGGAGGCGAGCGGTCGAAACATGAGGATGTTTGGGGTCATATTCGTTCTTTTTGACAGCTTTTTTGGGGCCTCTGGGCGACGACTTAAACCGTTTCAGGTCGATTTGCGCCGCCCATTCTTTCAAGATTTCGGCGAAGGGTTCAATGGCCATCTTCCCGAACGGTCTCCACTCGGACGGTGGGAGGGCAATCATCATGCCTCGAAAAGTCCCCTGAACTTCTTCAACGAGATGGAAGTTGGACAACCCTGCTTCAATTTTGCCAACCCCGTGAACGGCTTTTAGGGCAGCTTTGACGGTGGATAAGACATTGAAGGCAACGACGGCCATACAAAAGACGAATAAAGCGGCCCTGGGATAGCCCAAAGTGTTCAGCTCACAGGAGAAGACATCGGTGACCACTTGAAACATCTTCTCGACGGTCCAGCGCTCCAAGTAGAGTTCGGTGACCAACGGGGCGGTCGCGACCCTGGTGGGTAAGTTGGTGAACAGGGCGACTTCGCTGTCGCCATGCCGGGTGGGTTGAGCCAGCTTGACGACAACCCGGCGCAGGGTCAGAGTCTGGTCTTCATGAGTGATTCTCACCGCTTGCTCAAAGACTTCTCCGGTCGCCGATGAACCAACGGCCTTCAAGGGCTCTAGCGCTTCCCAAGGGGTGTTTTTATGAGCCCGAATAACGAAGTAGGCTTGACGTTGAGCAATACCCAGCAGCGCACCGCAGGCACAGAAATTACGGTCTGCTATCCACACCTGATTGGCTTGCACCGTTTCGAGCATCTCGGGCAGCAACGAACGCTCTTGGGCATGGGCATCCTCACAAAGAAAGATATCCGTTACCAGATGCTGCTCTGGGTCAAGCACTGCAATCGATTGGCCGGGTAGCGGGCCTGAGCGAGTGGCCTGCAATGGCTTCAACCGATGCTCGGTTGTTCCCAAGTGATTACCGTCGGCGATCCGGATGCAGTAGCCCGGTAAGCGCTGGGACTGGGATAACCCCAGCGCTTTGACCACAGGAGCCAACTCCTGATAGGCATAGCGCACTAATGCCTGACTAATTCTGGGCTCTAAGCCGTTGAGCTTGCTGTACAGCGCTGGTTTTGACACCCCAATTTGCTTCTCTAGCTTTTGGTAGGCAGCGTTCACTGAAGGATGAATCCCGCTGACCACCAAACTCATCAGTCCCACCACACTCGAAAACAATAGCTCTCGGGTGTATTGCTTCTCGGCGTTTTTCTCAAATAACTCGTCGAGTTTATCGGGCCTAAAAATGCGCTCCATCAAGACGCGGAACATTACGCTTACCGGACTCGCTTCGACAAATTGCTCAAAGATGGCGCTAATCATTGGCCTACAACCTTCTGATGACAGGCATTGAGACCTCGATAACTGATTTGGATTTACCGACAGATTACAGGTGAATAGTACAGATGGTCACCTTGACAGGGGTACCGACACCGGAGTTGTTGTCGCCCTCATCAACCGATCAGATGCTAGGCCCTTTATGACATTTTTGGAAAATATTGAACGTTTGGCAAACCTTCAAAGTCACTATCCTGACTCCATAAAACAGCCTCGAATTTACGGGCAGTTGCCAAGATAATACTATCAGCCATAGGCAATTTCAGTTGGGCTGATAGTTTTGCCGCATCTAGGGCGATTTCAGGATTGAGATCAACGGTTGTACCTTGCAGCATTGCTCCAGTTGCCTGTAGGGCTTCATCTTCACCACGCCTGACTAAAATATGTTTGAATACCTCATAAAGACTGATTGAGGGCACGATCAGATTTTCCAGGTCTTCAATAGCGGGGGCAAAGAAATCAGGACCGTTCTCGTCGGTAAAGTACGCTAGCCACCCTGATGAATCAACGACATTTTTCATGTTTAGTCATTATCTCGGATCAGCGTCGTATCCATTCCTTTTAAAAATCCTCTGAGGCTTTTGATCGGTTGAATGGGGAGCAGTTCGATGCGCTCTTGATAGCGGATGACCTGGAACATTTGCCCTTCAGATAACCCAAGGGTTTGACCAATAGTAGGGGGAATGGTGAGGTGTAAGTCGGTAGCAACGATAATGGGCTGAGTTGGCACTGTATTCATTTTAGGTATGACTTGTTACATGTAAATTACTGAATTTCATTATATCGACCTTGCCTCTCCCCCATGTACCAGCAACCGAAACTGAGGTTCGCCTCGGATGGGGTCGAAGTCGGGGGCGGTCTTTGCCATCTCGCGATACCCGTCAGGGCTGAGGTGAATGGCGCGTTCCAGGTTCTCTAGGGCTGGCTCAACGGCGCTTTGGAGAGCATGGGCACAGGCTTTATTGTAAAAAGGGCTGGGGTCGTCGGGTTTGATGGCGATCGCATAAGCTGTAATTCTTGTAGGGCAGACATCTTGCCTGCCCGTGAACAGATGGGGCGGTCTGCCACACTTTTTTTAAGATACAAGGGTGGGCAGCGCCCGCCATTCTTCTCCACAACCAAGCGACCCGCCCAGCCCTTCGGTTCTGGCTCTCCTGGGATCACATTGATCGCGAAAGCGGCCAAGCCTTGAAATCCAGGCAATGCAAGGACTGGAGAAAAGCGGAATGTATCACTGAATACAGTTTCAACCACGATCTCAAGAGAGCCCGGTTCTTAATTATGCAAACTCTAAAACTCAGAGCCCATGTCAACCCAGACGGTAGCATTCAGCTCCAAATGCCCAATCAGCTTGCCAACCAAGACATTGAACTCATTCTGGTCTACCAACCTGTAGAATCTCCCGACTCCCCCGCTGAGCCTCTCCCCCCGCAAGAAGATCCCCTGATCGGTCTTTTCTCTGGTTCCCCAGAGTTAGCCACCCAAGCCGAAATCATTCTCGAACAAAACATTACCCCCAATTCAGGGTTCACATGGAAGCAGTCTTAGCCGATACCGGGGTTGTTGTCGCCCTTATCAACCGATCAGATGCCAGATACGCCGAAGCGAGTGCGGTCTACCTTCAATTTCCACAAATTCTGCTGCCCCAGGTCGTACTGGTAGAAGTGGCCTATCTGGTAGGGCGCTAAGTGTCGCCTCTCCCTAGGCGGAGACTTGGTAAATCACGAATCGGTAGGTCGGTATTGGGATGGCCTTCCCGGAGGCTTCGGTAGTTTCAACCCACGCTGATTTAGCCACAATGACGTCCCGCAGAGCGGCTTCGGGGGTTTCGCCAAAGGCGGAGCAGAACTTCAGGTCTGGGCTGACACGACGGGAGCAGCTTGGGCGATGAAGGTTCGCAGGTCGGCGTAGGCGGGCTGAGTGGCATAGATGATGAGGTTGCTATCCAGCAGCATCACAGATCTCGTGAGGGTAGAGGGCGGTCTGCCCGTTGCTGTTGTTGCCATGCGACGGGGTCGGTAACCGCCTGAAAGGGATTGGCCTCAGCGAGTTGTCCCAAAAGCCCTGCGAGTTTATCGGCGCGCCCTTGCTCCGTGTCCGCGATGGGCGGGGTCGGTACGGGCGAGGTGGGGGCGGGAGTGTAGCGCTGCTTAAGGAAGGCCACAAAGTCAGCCACCAGCACTTGGGCAGTTTCTGGCAGCGCGGCAATGTCTTTTTGCAGTTGTTCGGGCTGAATCATGGTTTCAGATCTCTCTAGGCGGAGACTTGGTAAATCACAGGTCGGTAGGTCGGTATTGGGATGGCCTTCCCGGAGGCTTCGGCAGTTTCAACCCACGCTGATTTAGCCACAATGACTTCCCGCAGGGCGGCTTCGGGGGTTTCGCCCAAGGCGGAGCAGAACTTCAGGTCTGGGATATCTGCCACATAGCAGCTATCTTCTTCGCTATAGAAAATATTGATGTGGTAATCCTTCATCGGTTAGTCCTCTCGATTTTCAAGGGTGAGGTTGTATTGCTCAACAATGGTCAGGAACTGGCGAATTTGATAGGGCTTGGCTTGTCCACTGACATTTTGGAGGTTGACAATTTCTGGGATATTGGGATGCTCAAAGATGTGGTGGCTACCGCGCACCCTCGATAATCGAAAGCCAAATGCCTCAAGCAATGTCACCGTTTCATCAAAGCGAATATTTTTAGAACCTGACAAGAGCTTTCTTAGCAGTTTCTCTTTCTTTCCCATTTCCTTCCTGCCCTACCTAGCAAAATCCGTCCCTGAACCACAATTTTCTCTCAATAAGGCTTGGAAGCGGGGATCATTACGAATGGGGTCGAAATCCGTATCAGTTTTTGCCATCTCTCGATATTTCTCAAGCGCAAGCTCGATCGCTTCCTGTAAGTTTTCCAGAGCCAGATCTGTTTCTCCTTTCAAACTGTAGCAACACGCTTTGTTATAGAGGGCTTCATGGCAATCGGGCTTGATCGCCAGGGCAGCGTCATAGGCCGCGATCGCGTCTTCATATCGCCCTAACTCATCCAGTGCATACCCTTTGTTGTTGAGGGCTTCATGGTCACCGGGCTTGATCGCGAGGACTGCGTCATAGGTAGCAATCTCGTCCTCGTAACGCCCCAAGTGCCCCAGCGCAATCCCTTTGTTGAAGAGCGCTGAGTGCTTGTCGGGTTTGATCGCTAGGGCAGCGTCAAAGGTAGCAATGGACTCCTCGTAGCGCCCCAAGTGCCCTAGCGCAACCCCTTTGTTGTGGAGCGCTTCGTGTTTGTCGGGTTTGATGGAGATCGCGGCGTCATACGCGGCGATCGCAGCTTCCCATTCGCTTGAAGCCGCAAAAAGATTACCCTGCTCAAAGTGCAATGAAGCTTTCTCACTAGTCTCTAGATTTTTAGCTTCTAGCAGCGATTGAATTTCGAGAATGCGGCGATTGCGCTGTTCTTGCGTCCAGTTCAGATATTGGTCATAGTCACCACCTAATTGAATGCGAAGGGATTCCCAGGCAAGGGTGGCAGTATCGTCAGCGATTTGGGCCACGCCCGATCGCCAGTCAAAGAAATCGGGGGCGCGGTGGATCAGGGCATCTAGGGCGTACTGGGGCAGCAGGAAAACAAAGCGCGTGTGGGGAAACGTGTCGCGAAAGTTTTCTCGCTGCTGATTGAAGTTATTAAATAGGGGCGCGGCTTCCTGCCAGTTGAGTTTTTCCAGCTTTTCGGCACTCCAGCCCAGGCGCTTTGCGGTTTCCTTGGCCTCCGGCAGGGAGTTTTCTAGCCCACGCACCACCAGTACCTCGGCGGAGTGTGCCGCTAGGTGCGCCTGAATGGCTTTGAACACGTTGCCGTGGGGTACAGGCTCAGTTAGGGACAACACGGTGAGCGTATTTTGGGGTAAGTCGGCGGTGAGTTGGGCAATCAGCGGCTCACAGCTAAAGGGGGAGCACTGCACAAAAAATAACCCAAAGCCCTGGGTGCGCTGGAGTCCTGTCAGCAGGGCTTGATACTCGGCGGCGGGGTCGATTTCGAGGTCATCATCCCATTGCAGCAAGTCCATCGTCATGGCTGTAGCTCGGCGGTGGCCGTCTGAAACTCGGGCAGGGACTTAATCAGGGGATGGATATCGTACCAGCACTGGAGTTTGTCGGTGTCATCAAAATAGCGATACTCCAACAGGCAACGACGAAAGAGCAAATCCCGATGATCTTCATCGTTGTCGATGCGGCGATCTTGCGCCACCCGAGCCAGTACCGCCCACTGCCCCTTTTCCACCGTGCGGCGATAGGTGTCCTGGGTTTCGGCGATGGCGCGGCGCATCGCCCGCGTGGGGATGGGCAGGGCGGTGGTGCGGTTGAGGGCTTCTTTAATCAGCAGCAGCAACTCCCGCACATGACCACCGCTGGCCAAACACACCTGCTCTAGCACCGCCGCCCCCTCAAAAATGTCCCGATCTAGCACCACCTCCGGCAGAATGGGTTGAATCCGCCGCAGCAAAATCTCTTGTAAGCGGGCAAATCCCTGGGGGTATCGCTCACCCGCTGGTGTTTGCACCATGATCATGGGTAAGAGATTGGGGACACCGTAAATGTCCTTTAGGTCGTTAGCACGACTGGAATACACCATCGAAATCGGGACGGTGTAAATCAGGTGGCAGTCCAGCCCTTTCAACTGGTCGCTGCGATCCAGAAAGATTTCGTCATGGTTGCTCCGGCCATGGTCGTCGGTGATGGGCACAATCCGATCTAAGTTGTCGGCAATGACCACTAGATGAGTCTTGCCCTGGGGCAGCTTGGCCTTGGCATCGGCAATGAACTCATTCAGCGCCTTCACCAGGGTCATGGTGTGGGGGTTCACCAGGTCGCGAATCTTGCTGCGCTGGCTGGGGATGGCGCGAATGCTGGCGGTGATTTCGGCAAACTGCGCCGCCAGGGTCTTCACGTTCAGGGATTCCATCACCACCTGCGTCTGCCCAATGTCGTAGAGCGCCTTGCCCCGCTCCTTGAACCAGCTAATCAGGGGCGCGGGGTCGGCGTTTTGCAATTCCTCTAGTAAATGGCGGGTGCAGGCCAGCAAAATGTCCGTGTATTGCACATCCTGGGCATCGATGTCGCCGTCATCCCCCACGGCGGCAAAGTACACCACAAAGCAGCCCTTCGCTTCCAGGTCCGCCTTTAGCCGCAACAACTCGGTGGATTTGCCCGCCCCCCGGTGGCCGCTATAGAGCTGGCAGGTGTAGCGGTTAGAGCGCAGAATCTCCGGCCCCAGATCCAGCAGCACGTTGGCATCCCCCCGCTCCGCCTCGCAGTTGACATAGGCGGGGTCGCCCGGTTCCAAGGGCCGAAAGGGATCGACGGCGTTGTAAATACCAGTCAGAACATCGCTCATGGTGCCAGCCGCTAGGGCGAGATATGTCCTAATACTAGGGGCTGTGAACAATCAAAGCCAGATTCCTGGTTATGGGGCAGCTACAGCGCCGTCGTAGGGTAGTTGCCCGGTGGGCAGAGAGGCTTAGGGAAGATTAGGCATGAGGACTGGGGTTGGTTTCGGGGCGGGCTCAGACACCAGGATTTCTCGAATCAGGCGGGCGACGGCCCGTTGGGTGAGGTTGCCGGCAATGCGTTGGCCCATATCGCGCGTTTCTGCCTTAAAGAGAATTTTGGGCAACAACTGGGCTACCATCACCCCATCAAAGCCCTCCGTTTGCCGCAGGATATCCACGATCCGCATTATCCGTTCCCAGTTACTATCCTCCCCGTCCTTAGCTCCGATGGTGACCGAGGCAGGCTGTTGTGTCAGTAGTCCCAGGCGAGACTGAATGGTATGGTTGACCGTTGCCACCATGGATTGACCCCAATGGTCGAGGGCGCGGGCCACCTCATCGGCAATGCGATCGCGGATAAACTCCCCCCGCTCTGAGAACAAGAACTGCACCGTCTGATCGATGACCTGATCCAAATCATAGTCCTGGCTGTCACGGGCATTGCGGAGCAAGTTTTCTAGCCGATTCCAGCGGAATTCCCCATCCTTGAACAGCAGATCCTGGAGGGAGGCCCGCAGCTCTGGCGAAGAATCCATCAGCAACCGCTTCGCCACATAGGGATAGGCTTTGCTCAGCACCTTGAAGTTGGGGTCCACATTAATGGCAATCCCCTCCAGGGTCACCAGGGAACGAATGATCAGGGCATAGTAGGCCGGTACCCGAAAGGGATACTCGTACATCAGGGCCGAAAACTCATCGGTGATGCTCTTGAAATTCAACTCTGCAACGCTGGCCCCCAAGGCATTGTTAAACACCTCTGCTAGGGCTGGAATGATAGGCCGCAGGTCTGTATCGGGGGTGAGAAATTCCAGCTTCACGTAGTCCCCCGCCAGCCCCTCAAAGTCGCGGTTGACCATGTGCACCACCGCCTCGATTAACCCATAGCGCTGGTAGGGTTTGACCTCGCTCATCATGCCAAAGTCAAGGTAGGCCAGTTTGCCATCGGCCATGGCCAAGAGGTTGCCGGGGTGGGGATCGGCATGGAAAAAGCCATGCTCTAGCAACTGCCGCAAAGAGCACTGCACCCCCACCTCAATCAGGTGGGTGGCGTCAATACCCTGGCGATTGAGGGATTCAATATTGGTCAGCTTGGTGCCCGCAATCCACTCCATGGTCAACACCCGGCGGGTGGTGTACTCCGAGTAAATGTGGGGCACGTAGATATTAGGCAAATGGCCATAGAGATGGGCAAAGCGGATGGCATTTTCCCCCTCGTGGGTGTAGTCCATCTCCTCAAAGATCCGCGCCCCAAACTCATCCATAATCCCCACGAGGTCGCTGCGGACCCGGTCTATCCGTCGGGTCACCCACTGGGCCAGGACTCGCAAAATGTAAAGATCCAGGGTAATGCGTTGGGCCAAGCCGGGGCGCTGCACCTTCACTGCGACCTCTTCCCCGGTCTTGAGTCTGCCCTTGTACACCTGCCCCAGGGAAGCTGCGGCCACGGGGTCAGAGGAGAGTTCCGCATAGATCTGATCAGGGGGGGCTCCCAACCCCTGCTCAATGAAGCGATAGGCGATCGCGTTGGGAAAGGGAGGCAACTGATCCTGAAGACGGGTCAGTTCCTCCAGATAGGCAGGGGGCACCAAATCGGGCCGGGTCGAGAGAGCCTGCCCAATCTTGATATAGGCTGGCCCTAAATTGGTTAATAGAATGCGTAACTGCGCTGCACGGCGACGTTGTCTGCGATCCGAAGGTCGGGTCCGGCGATCCCACCACAGCCCTAGGTAAAAGGTGAGAAACGGCCACAGAATCGTCAACAATCGCCCCACCACTTGCCAAGGCCGCTGACGGTAGTAGCGGTTGATGGCAGCAGGGTCGTAGTCCAGGGCATCAAAAGGATCTAGGCCCTTACCTCTGACGGGGGGGAGTTCTGGGGAGGGCACCGCGATTACCGCGATCGCATCAGATGTCTCAGTCAGTTCAGGGGAAGAAGCCATAGAATTTGTCGAAGATCTGCCTAAGGGAGGGCTGCGATCGCGATTAAACCAAGATCGCCCGATGTAAACCATTGTAACGACTTCCCCTGCCAAAGGGATGCTAGGATTTCCACCCCCTAGGCAAAGCAGGTGGGACTTCGGTGGCACGGGCCTGTAGGCGCTCACTGAGCCACAGCTTGATGATGGCCTCCCGTTGCACCCCTAACTGTTGCGCCTCCCGATCTAAGGCCGCGACCATCTACTGGGGAAAGCTGACTTCCACCCCTTGGGGCTCTAGCCCAGGACGCTTGAGGGTAGACAAATCGAAGTACGCAAGCACGTCTTCCCCGGCATCGAACGTGCGATCGAGTTCTTCAGAATTCATACAGTATTACCTCATTATCGCGATCGCACTCTCCCCTCACCCTATCGGACTGGACTGTTCTTGCTTATGGACGGTCACACCATGCTGCCAAAGTTCATATTCGCTGAGGTCGATATCGTCGTTCCAGACCACTGCGTAGCCCCCTGGCTCGATGGTGAAATTTTTTACAAAGGCGGGGTCACCCAGGGGGGTAAAGATGGGTTTGCTCAGCAGGGGTGTGAGGTCATAGTCTTTGACCACATGGTTGGTGAACTCAACGCGCAAGGTGCGATCGCTGTTGAGCGTGATTTGCTGAATACGCGGATATTGCATCATGATTTAGGGATTACTTGAGCGGGGGAAGTTTACGAAATTCTTGACTTTCCCACATTTGCCGCAGATCTTGTTGATAAAGGCTGGCCCACTCCATCACCATCTTTTCGGCGCGACTCGGTAGGTCGCCCTCGATCACCGCTAGGGGATCAATGCCCACGAGAGCATTATGTTCACCATAAATGACGTGAAAGTGGGGTGGAGGATGATCACCGAAGAAAACCTTGATCACAATTCCATAGAAGCGAGTAACTTCTGGCATCGCCTTGCAAGCAAATGAAGAATACTCTGATTATTGATCCATTTTGCGCGCTTGATCGATTCAAATCATCCGGCACCCTGCCATCCTTCCCTCTCGACTATGCCCCTGTTAATAGGGCTTGAAAGCGGGGATCGGCTCGGATGGGGTCGAAGTCGGTGTCAGTCTTGGCCATCTCGCGATACTTGTCAGGGCTGAGGTGAATAGCGCGTTCCAGGTTCTCTAGGGCTGGCTCAATGGCACCTTGGAGAGCATAGGCACAGGCTTTGTTGTAAAAAGGGCTTGGGTCGTCGGGTTTGAGTGCGATCGCAGCGTCATAGGCGGCAATGGCCTCCTCATAGCGGCCTGATTTCTCCAGCGCAACCCCTTTGTTGTTGAGCGCTTCGTGTTTGTCGGGTTTGAGTGCGATCGCAGCGTCAAAGGCGGCAATTGCCTCCTCGTAGCGGCCTAATTCACCCAGCGCAACCCCTTTGTTGTTGAGCGCTTCGCGTTTGTCGGGTTTGAGTGCGATCGCAGCGTCATAGGCGGCAATGGCCTCCTCATAGCGGCCTGATTTCCTCAGTGCAATCCCAAGTTTCCACGTGAAAAACTCAGCGAGGTAGTCAGCGGACGAAATATCCACTAATTGCTTTGCTTGCTCAAATGCCTGCAATAAATAGGCTGCTTGTTGAGACTCTAAGCATCGCTTAGATCGGTAATAGAAGGCGATCGCCCTTGTAAACCCTTGAAGCTGTTCAGGCTGTCCTAAACATTGGGTGATGGCTTGATCGGTTTCCGCCTTGGAAAAGCCATAGATTTCCGTGTTGAAGGGATAATCAATGGGGGTTTCTTCCAGCACGGCCCAGCCGTGGAGCACCGCAGGCCCCACCCGTTGCAGAAACTGCCACTGACTGTGACGCAGCAGGGGATGATCCGCCAGGTCAAACTCCGCTGTAATCGCTTGATAGGGGGTGATGACCACAGCATTCCTGCTGAAATATCGCGCCTCTAGCAGGTGGCTGAGGAACTGGGTCTGGGCCTGGGCCTGTCGGGTAAACAGCAGGTGGTAGAGGTACTCCGATCTCAGGTCGCGCCAGTCGGGGTTTTCGTACTTTTCGGGTGGGGGGCGGTCGGGGGGCACTTCCTGATCGGATTGGTCGAGGCAATGGTGGGCCAGTCGTCCGTGAATGGTTTCCAAATCCTCCCGGTCAAGGGATTGGCGAAACACATCCCGCGCCACATCATCCAGCCGCCAGCGCTGGCCGATGGGCTCCGCAAAGGAAAGCTGGGTCAGCCAGCCATAGCAGTTTTGCCCCTCATCCACCGCACTGGCAAAGTCCAGCCCCTGGGCTTCCACCAAGTAGCGGATGAGCTTGGCATTAAACCAGCGGCAGCAGGCCGCCATCTGCACCACCTGCATCTGAATATCGTTCAGCCCTTGCAGCAGCAACCGCACAATTTCTTGATTGCCCTGGGCAAAATCCAGGGGGTGGCCCTTTTCCGTCTGTTCCCGAATCCAGTTCAGGTAGTAGGGCAGTCCCCGCGTCACCCGATGGATGGTGTTGATTTGGGCGTCATCGGTGATGCCGATCTGCGCCAGGTAGCGCTGGGTTTGGGACAGGTCAAACCGCTCGATAGTGCGCTCATACACAGCGTTATGGTCTTGGTGCAGCTTGCGCCAGCCCTCGGTTTTCAGCAGGCAGTGTCGCCCCGCAATCACCAGCCGCACCCGTTGCGCCGCCAACCCCGTGTTGCCCAGCAGGGTGCGCCACAGCCAAGGATCGATCGCGGTGGGGGCTTTTTCGTAGGTATCCAGCACCAGCAGGATGGGCTGGGCCTGGGCCTGCTGGGTGAGCCCCGCCACAAAGGCTTGGGTCAGGCGGGGCAGGGGTTCCAGCATTAGTTCTTGCAGGGCGCGATCGCGCTTTGTCGCCTTGTGCTGCTGCAAAAGCTGTTGTAACCCATCCTTCAGGGACAGCGTCGCCACGGCGGCGGCCATCCCCTTTTCCGCCACGGTACCCACCGTCTTCTTCGCCGATTCCGACAGAAAGAACTCCCCCGCCACATCCACCCCCAGCTTCACCAGGGTTTTCACCTGCTCCACCTGCTCCGGGGTCGCGGCTCCGTTTCCCTGGGTGGCCTGGGTATTCAGCGCCTGGATCGTGTCGAAATACAGCGTGTATTTCTCCCAAAAGGGATCGCGGCTCCAATCATCCCGCTGGGCAAGCTGGCCATAGAGCTTCGCCATTAGGGGGATGGGCTCCTCAATGCCCTCCGTCAACCCAAAGGAAACTGTGGCGGTCTTCGCCGCTCCCCCCTGGGCCGCGCTGGCCTTGCGGGTCAGGGTTGATTTGCCCACACCGCCAATGCCCCAGACGTGGAACACCACCGGGCTCGTCGCCGGGGCTTGCAGGGCAGCATCCAGCGCCGCGAGAAAGGCTTCCGCCTCCGGGCGCGAAACATAGGGCAGGGGGTTGGGCATCGCAGGGCAAACAAATTTGCCTTGATTTTAGCCCCGTTGCCCAGCAGAAACGGAGTTTCTGCTGGGCAGTATCTGGAATAGGGCTAGAGCGCCCCTAAACCGCTGCGGTGGCTAGGGCGATGACGATGCCGCTGAGAAATAGGGCGACAGGGGTGACTTGGCCGAGGTCGCGACGGAGTACCCCAGCGGCAAATAGAACTAGCATGAGCACAAAGACAAGTGCGATCGCGCTGCCATACGCGCCCCCGGTGGGATCCTCCACCATCGCCAGCAGTGGGGTGGGGAACTCCCGGCAGGTTCCCCATCCCGTCCATTGCATCGGGGCAAATAGGCTATTCACAAATGCTGGCTTCCTTCCAAATTGCGGCAAATAATAGGGAAACTAGGCAACCCCAGACCCTGCACCAAAGACGACTTGTACCACAGAAAGTTCTGCTTTCTGCATCGCCCTAGAGGATCTGCGGGTACGTTATTTTCCTGAGAGCCCTAGGCATCATCGGTGACGAGGCCATGCTCTAGGGCATAGCGCACCAGTTCCGTGCGGCTGTTGGTGCCCGTCTTGCTAAACAGACGACTGACGTACTTTTCCACATTGCGGACGCTGGTGTCGAGGCGACTGGCGATTTCCTTATTCATCAGCCCCTCCGCCACCTTGTTGAGCACATCCTGCTCGCGGGGGGTAAAGTCGATGCGAATGGGGGAATGGGTTTTGACCATTGTGCCCCGTTGGGTCAGCAGGGCCTTAATTTCTTCAATTTGTCGGGCCATGGCAGCGATGTCGGGCACGTCACCACCTTCGGGGGTGCGGGCCACTTGGCGATCGATCAAGTTCGAGACAATCGCCACCAGCTCCTCCGGATCGAAAGGCTTGGGGAGGTAGGCATCTACCCCGGCGCTGTAACCCTGAATGCGATCGCTGGTCATCCCCCGCGCTGTGAGGAACACCACGGGCAGGGACTTGAAGCGGGCATCATCCCGCACCTGCTGCAAAAACTGGTAGCCATCCACCTGGGGCATCATGATGTCGGAAATCAAGACATCAGGCATGGCCACCTGGAGTTGGTCCCAACCCTCATGGGCGTTGCTGGCCACCTCCACCGCAAAACCGCTGTCCTCTAGGTATGCTTGCACTGCTTCCCGCAGTCCCGCTTCATCATCCACCAGTAGTATCCGGCCCCTGGTTTCGCTCATTGCCCTACCCATGTCTGCTCAAGAGGTCATGCCCACTGTAGCGCTTCCCTGACCGACGGAAAGCACCAGCCCTATCGGGATAACCGCACGTTTAGCCGCTTCAGGACTTCTGGGGAAAGCAGCACCTCACGGGCCGCATTCAGGATGTAGGGGAGACGGCTTACCCGCGCAGGCGGGTTTTAGATTGTGTAGGCGCGGTTTTTAGAGGGTGTCTGAGAAGTAGAAAGGCCCTCAAAAACGCTACTCTATCAGTCAGTAAGTACACTTGATAGGGTTTTTGAGGGCAATGCGATTATCCTACCCCACCGATTTGACTGATGAACAATGGGATATTCTCTCTCTCTTGATTCCTC
>NZ_KI913949.1:4583508-4953672 GCF_000332095.2 Leptolyngbya sp. PCC 6406
GCCCTTGTTGCACAAAACTCCCTCATAAAATCGAGACTGGCCCGGTTTGAAGCCAGCGTTTTTGAGGACTTGATAGTCGGTATCGGTATCGGTCTTGAAATGGAAGTCCTTTTTCTGTCGCAGTGCAAAGGACACCCCGCGCTGCTCCAACCAGTCCGCCAGTTTAGGGCTATGGAACTCCCGGTCACCCAGCAGTAGAACCGGGTAGGACTTAAACAAGGACAGGGCCGCTTTCAGCAGTCGCCGTTGCGTTTTCAGGTCACTCGTACCCGCCCGCCCTAAACGCTCCCAATAGACGGGTAAAGCATGAGTCCCCCACACCACGCTGACCATGAATATATTTCGCCCTTTCCATTCCGTGCGGTCCATTGCCAGAATCCAATAGCCGTGTTTATGGTGTTTGAGCGTTCTCAGACGACGGCGTTGGTCACGGTTCAAGCCCCGTCCCGTTTCCACTTGGCGGATCCAATATTTGAGCAGTGGAAACCACAGCACCTTGAGCGTGAGTTGGGGTAAGGCTAAAAAGCGTTGTAAGTTCCGTTTGCGACTTTGATACTGAATGGGCTGAGGAAAGACGCTGGCTAAGACGGAGAGTTTGACTTGGCGATGCGCTTGTAGCAATAACAACAGTAACTGGAAGGTCAAGTACTGTTTTTCATTGAGATGGGTGAGAAGGGTAGTTTGGTAGAATGTAGGGAACATATTTGGTTGGGGGAGCTGTACTGAGGCTCCCTTTTTTTTGTCCCCTCCATTATCTCAAAACCCTGTACCGTATGACGTTGAGTGCCCTTGTCACCCGTTAAGGTCGGTCAACCAGGTACAGTATTTACGCCGCCCAGTACTAGTAGTTCACCAAAGGAACTTTGCCAGGTTGCCTCAAGCCAGAAGAACCAATTCTTGGGGGTTTGAAGAGTTGAGAACCCTGCAAAGTTTGCTTGGCAGACTACTAGGGCTCAGGTTCAAGAATAATCTTGCGTTCTAGGGCTAACTGGACCAGTTGATCGACGAGACTTTCAAAGCTGACCCCTGTGGCCTGCCAGAGGCGGGGGTACATACTGGTGGCGGTGAAGCCGGGGAGGGTGTTGATCTCGTTGATCAACACCTCTCCCGTCGCTTCCACATAGAAAAAATCCACACGGGCTAAACCCGCTGCATCTACGGCTTGGACAGCGGCCACCGCCATCTCGCGGATCTGGCGACTGATGGCTTCCGGGAGGGCGGCGGGGATGACCAGATCGGCCTGTCCGGCGGTGTACTTGGTTTCGTAGTCGTAGAAGTCGCTGCTGAAGACAATTTCTCCGACAACGGATGCCTTGGGGGTATCGTTGCCGAGGACGGCGCATTCCACCTCTCGGGCGGTGACCCCTGCTTCGACAATGATGCGGCGGTCATAACTGGCGGCACTGTCGAGGGCGGCCTCTAGTTCCGATCGCGATCGCACTTTTGCAATCCCCACAGAGGATCCCAGATTGGCGGGTTTAACAAAACAGGGATAGCCCAGGGTGGTCTCGATGCGATCGCACAGGGCAGGAAAAATACAGGGATTGGACCAAACCTCAGAGCGCAACACCGGCAGGTACTTGACCTGGGGTAGCCCCGCCTGGGCAAAGGCCATCTTCATCGCCACCTTGTCCATGCCCAGGGCCGAGCCCAGCACCCCCGACCCCACAAAGGGCACCTGCATCAGAGTCAGCAGCCCCTGGAGGGTGCCATCTTCACCATTGGGGCCGTGGAGGACGGGAAACCAAACCTCAATCTCAGCAGCAGCGGTACCATCGGGTAGGCGAGAAACCAACACATCGGGGGTCGCCGTTAGCGCAGACTCGGGCTGGGGAGGTTGCCCCGCCGCCAGCACCATCGCCGCCGCCGCTCCAAACCGCCAGACCCCATCCTTTTGAATGTAAACGGGAATGACCTGATACTTTTCTGCATTGCGACCCTGCTGGAGAGCCGCCACAATTGCCTGAGCTGAGGAGATAGACACCTCATGCTCCCCAGAGCAACCCCCAAACAACACCCCTATTCGCTGCCGTGCCATTGGGTCCTCCCGTCCGTGATGCTAGAGCTAGATCAGCCTCATATCTATCACGTTGAGGCCCTAGAGACTACGCCCCAGAGATCAGAAAGATTCCCAAATCCCCAGTCCCTTAGCCCGCAAGGTCAAAAAAAACCCTGGAATCCCATTCGGAGTTCCAGGGTGCGACAATCAGGGTGCATCTACCACCCCACTTTTCCCCTAACCCACCTAGTATCCGGACAAAATTAGGCAGGACTCAATTAGTATTATCAGGCACATTGATTGCCCCCCATCTCGCTAGGATCATAGGATCTAGGTTCGGGCATTACGCCATCTCTCTGACCACAATCGGGTTCCAGGTTAGTTCTATAGCTCAGGGGGTTGCCCTCTCCACGGTCTACTCAATCCTGAAAACCTGCTGTCCCTCACTGCTAGGGTAGGTCCCCCCCAGTTTCCCATTGGTTTGCTGGAATCTACTCTGAAGACGGAGCGTGGAGCACGAACAACCATAGAGGTGTGGTACGCCCATCATTCCGACGCCCCGCCCACCTTCGTCACTGTTCCAATGGCAATCGGATTCCCACCTATCCATGGCCGACCCTCGGAGTTCCCGTCCCTTGTTGTCCCTGTCGTCCCCTTTCCCTAACACCAGCGCCAGTTTGGCCCTGCTGCACCATCTGCAACATATCGTGGTGGCGGCGAGTCAAGCGCCTGGGTTTCAGGAGGCTTTGCAATGCATTGTTGAGCAAATTTGTACCCATAACCAGTGGATTTTTGGGGAAGTTTGGCTACCAGTGCCCCAGGGTGATCGCTTGGTCCATAGTGGTATCTGGTACACCCCGATTTCTGCCCTCAACAGTTTTGGGGAATTGAGCCAGACCCTTTCCTTTGCTAGGGGGGAGGGGTTGCCAGGGCGGGTTTGGGCCAGTCAGGAGCCAGAATGGATTACTGATGTCGCGGCCCAACCCACCAGCCTATTTCTGCGAGCGGAGGCGGCTCTGGCCTTGAATTTGGGCGCAGGGCTGGGGGTGCCACTGAAGCTGGACAACCAGACTCTAGCCGTGATGGTGTTTTTTCAGGGGGAAGCCTGGGAACCCAATGCGGATCAGGTGGAGTGGGTCAGCGCGATCGCAACCCAAGTGGGAGCCATTGTCCAGCTCAAGCGAACCGAATCTGCCCTACGCCATAGTGAACAGCAGTATCGCTTGCTGGCGGAGCAGTCACGAGACTTAATTTCTCGCCACAATCTCCGGGGCATCTACAGCTACGTGTCCCCCGCCTGTCGGCTGCTCCTGGGCTACGAACCCGAAGCGTTGCTAGGACGCCCTGCTCAGGAATTGCTACACCCAGAGGATGAGGCACGGGTGTTGCCTGCCTATCGTCAGGTGTTGCGTCAAGGCGGCTGTTCTACAGTGCGCTTTCGGATGCGTCATCGCCAGGGCCACTACCGCTGGTTTGAAACCGTGAGCTGTCTGCTCCCCCGCCAATCTACGCACCAGCGGCGACAGATCTTAGCCCTGACTCGGGATGTGACCGACCACGTAGAAGTGGAGCAGACCCTGCGCGATCGCGAACGCTTGATGCGTCTTGTGCTCAACAGCATTCCCCAGCAGGTGTTTTGGAAAAATACCCAGGGAGTTTATCTCGGCTGCAATCGCATGTTCGCCGAAAATGCTGGGCTGGCCTCCCCTACAGACATCTTGGGTCTCACCGACAACGATATTGCCCTCTATAGCCCCCAAGAAGCAGCCCATTTCCAGCACCGCGATGTTCAGGTCATGGCTGCCGGAGAGGCCGATCTGAATGTAATTGAATCCCAGCCCTATGCCGATGGCAGTCGCCGCTGGGTCAGCGTCAGCAAATTTCCCATCTACGATAGCCTCGGAGAGGTGATGGGGGTGATGGGAACTATTGAGGACATCAGCGATCGCCTTGCCGCCCAGCAAGCCCTAGCTCGTCGAGAAAAATACTTAGCCGCTCTAGTGGAGGTGCAGCGCCAACTGCTCACCCTAGATGGCACCTGGAACTGCGATCGCTACATCGCCATGCTCAAGATTCTAGGGCAGGCAACCCTAGCCAGCCGGGTTTACCTCTACGAACTGCTGCCCGATCAGGACTACCTACAGCAATTGGCCAAGTGGTCTGGGGAAGGGAGCGAAGCCATCCTCACCGATCCCGCCTTTACAACTCTTTTCGTCCAGGGAGGCCCCTTTGAGCCCTGGTTTCAGACCCTCTCCAGCGGGGGCGTAATTAACCAAACCTGTAAGCAGTTTTCCACCGACCTCCAAAAGATTCTGGCCCCTCCTCCAGCCCAAGTGAAGTCTATTTTGCTCTTGCCCCTGATGGTGAAGGGAGCCCTCTACGGCATCGTCGGCTTTAGTAACTGTGTCGAGGACCGCCTCTGGAGTCGCTCAGAGGTGGCGCTTTTGCAGGTGGCAGCGGCAGCCATCGCCCTGTCCATCGAGCGCTACCAAGCCGAAGTATCCCTACGGCGGGCGGAGACCAAATACCGCAGTATTTTTGAAAATGCGGTAGAAGGCATTTTCCAAAGCACCTTAGAAGGCTCCTACCTAACCGTCAACCCGATGCTGGCCCAGATCTACGGCTATGCCTCCCCCGCCGACCTCATGGCTAGCCTGACGGACATTAAAACCCAGCTCTATGTGGATGCCCACCGTCGCGATGTCTTTATTCGCCAAATGATGAAGCAGGGCTCGGTGCTGGGCTTTGAGTCCCGCGTCTATCGCCGCGATCGCAGTATTATCTGGATCTCAGAATCGGCACGGGTAGTCTACGACGATCGGGGCCACCCCATCAGCTTTGAGGGCACGGTGGAGGACATCACCGCCCGCAAACAGGCAGAGGTGGAACTGCACCGCCGCGATCGCCTCTTGCAGGGGGTTGCCCAGGCCAGCCAGCATTTGCTCACCGCCCCAGAATTTGAGCTCGCCGTGCCCCAGATGCTGGCCATCCTGGGGGCGGCTGCCGATGCCGATCGGGTCTACCTCTACGGCAACCACCCCCACACCGACACCGGGGAACCCGCCATGAGTATGCGCTACGAATGGACCCACACAGACATTGCCCCCAGCATTCAACAGACCCACTGGCAAAACCAGACCTATCGAGAACATGGGCTCCAGCGGTGGTACCGGACCTTTCTATCGGGTCAGTCTATCCGGGCATTGTCGAAACATTTACCGATAGCAGAACGGACCTTGCTAGAGCGGGATGGCATCCTCTCGATTTTGATGGTGCCGATTTTCATCGACCAGACCCTGTGGGGCTATGTAGGCTTCGACGCCTGTCGCCAAGAGCGGTACTGGACTGATAACGAAGAGTCCATTTTGGTGGCGATTTCCGCCAGCTTAGGAGGCGTCCTCAAACGCCAGCAAGCAGAAACCCAAATGCGGCACCAAGCTTTTCACGATGCCCTAACAGGGTTGCCCAATCGAATGCTGTTCAACCAGTATTTGCCGGTGGCCATTGCCCAAGCCCAACGGACACACCAACAGCTTGCCGTAATGTTTCTGGATCTGGATCGATTCAAAACCATCAACGACACCCTGGGTCATGCCATTGGCGATCTGCTGTTGCAACAAGCCACCCAGCGTCTCAAACAAATCCTGCGGGAGGGAGACATCATTGCCCGCTGGGGTGGGGACGAGTTTACCCTGATTTTGCCTAACCTCAAGGCTCCTGAGGAGGCGGCTAAGATTGCCCAGCGTCTTGCCAGCCTCCTCAGGCCAGCCTTTCTGATCGAACATCAGGAACTCTACATCACCAGCAGCATTGGCATTGCCCTCTATCCCCAAGATGGAGCCGACATGACCAGTTTGCTACGTCATGCCGACGCTGCCATGTACCGAGCTAAGGGCGCTGGGCGCAATACCTACCGCTTCTACACCGCCACTACCAACGATGAGGCCACCCACCAACTGGTTCTAGAAAAACACCTGCATCATGCCCTAGACAAACAAGAACTGCATCTATTTTTTCAACCCCAGATCAATCTCACAACGGGACAGGTCGTCCAGGTAGAATCCCTACTGCGATGGGAGAATCCTCGTTTGGGCTGGGTGCCGCCCAGTCAATTTATCTCCGTTGCGGAGGAGGTGGGGCTGATTGTGGAATTTGGGGACTGGGTCCTCCAGACAGCCTGTGCCCAACTTCATACCTGGCATCAGCAGGGATTTACGCCCCTGCGGGTGGCGGTGAACCTCTCAGCCCGCCAGTTGCAACAGCGCACCCTAGTGTCCCGCATTGCGGAACTCTTGCACCACTACGATCTTTCTCCCCAGAGCTTGGAGTTAGAAATTACGGAAACGGCGGCGCTACTGGATATCGATGCCTCCATTGCCACTCTGAATGAGCTGCGGCAGTTGGGGACACCGATTGTGATGGATGACTTTGGCACCGGCTTTTCTTCCCTCAGTTATTTGAAACGGTTGCCCATCCAAGGGTTAAAGATTGATCGCACCTTTGTCCATGAAATTCCCCACAACGCTCAGGATGTCGCCATGCTGCGAGCGATTATCGCTCTTGGGCAGGAACTGGGGTTGATGGTGGTGGCGGAGGGAGTGGAAACCCAGGCTCAGCTTGACTGCCTGAAGGATCTAGGTTGTCGAGACATGCAGGGCTACTGGTTTAGCCATCCCTTAGCGGTGGCAGCGATGACCCAGTATCTCCAGCGATACTGGCCCGGATATGATCAGGGGGGCACTTGTCCCTCCTAAGAGATGACACGATGAAAATTCTTTGGCAATGGTTATGTGTTGGCCTGACTCTGGGACTATCTCTGGGACTCTTGGGGCTGGGGTTGATGCGCCCGGTTCTGGCGGCTCCGGCGACTCTTCCTGGGGAGAGGGTTGAGACCACGATGGCCAAAGGCCAGTCGGTCCCCAAGGCACCCAATATGATTGCAGAGGCGATCCCCGAGGCCATCCCGGAAACAATTCCCGATGCCCCCAGTGCTGCCCAAATCTTTGAGCTGAACTGTGCCGGGTGCCATGCCCACGGCGGTAACATCATCCGCCGGGGCAAGACACTGAAATCCCATGCCCTAGCCCGCAATGGGGTGGACTCGGAAACTGCGATCGCGGCCATCATCACCCAGGGCAAGGGAATCATGTCTGCCTATGGCAATCGCTTTACCCCTGAGGAGATAGATCTCCTTGCCACCTATGTCTGGCACCAGGCGCAGGATGATCTGTGGTAGAGACTGGTAAAGACCTCCGAGGTTTTGAAAACCTCGGAGGTCTTTGTCTTTGTTAATCCGTAGACTTCTCCCAGATGAGGGTCGTCTGACGAAGACTGCGGTAGTCGCCATTGCCCAGAATGAGATGATCCAGTAGGGGAATACCTAACACCTGAGCCGCCTCCAGAAGTTGCTTCGTCAGGGAAATATCTTCTGGGCTAGGGTCAAGATTGCCACTGGGATGATTGTGGGCAATGATGATGCGGGTAGCCCCGTGGCGCAGCACTTCCCGGAAAATATCGCGGGGGTGGGCCAGAGTTTCCGTAGCAGTGCCGATGGTAATCACCTTGCTACCCAGGATGCGGTGCTTGACATCCATTAACAGCACGGCGAAGCGCTCTTGGCTTTGCCACATCAGGTCATGGCTGAGGGCAGCGGCGGCAACACTGGGGTCATCGACAACGGTTTTATCCGGCGGACGGGCCTGAATCACCCGTTTCCCCAATTCCAAGGCAGCGAGGATGGTGGTGGCCTTGGCAGGGCCAACACCGGGAATTTCCATCAGTTCCTGGGCGGAAACATCCCGCAAGACACCCATCGGATCCCGCTGATCCTTTGCCAGGGATTGCAGGATGTACTGCCCCAACCCCACGGCGGAGAGCTTACCCGGACCCTGGCCCGTCCCCAAAAGAATGGCAATCAGCTCAGCGGTGGCTAGATTTTTGGCCCCGTGGGTCAGAAGTCGTTCGCGGGGGCGTTCACTGTCGGGCATGTCAGTGATCCGCATTCGATATTCGGTTTCGGTTGTCGCCATGAGCACCCCTGGTCTGAAGCAGCAATTCATCCTGTTTTTAGTTATCTCATAGGAGGGGGTGGGGGAGTGATGGGGTGTTGGGGTGATGGGGTGATGGGGTGATGGGGTGTTGGGGTGTTGGGGTGTTGGGGTGTTGGGGTGATGGGGTGTTGGGGTGATGGGGTGATGGGGTAGGGGCGCGGTTTCCGCGCCCAATGCAGAATATCGCCGTAGGGGCGCGGTTTCCGCGCCCAATGCAAGATGTCACACAAAATCTGCCCTGCCGCAAAGGAGGGATCTATACCCCAGCACTAGGTAGAGTGGCAAAGGCGTCGATGTGATAGAACAAAGCGTCTAGGTGGGCTGGGGTGGTGAAGGGGTTGAGGAGCACGGCTTTGAACCAGCGCTGGTGACGATAGAGGGGCAAAGAGAGGAAGGTATTCCCCTGGGTGAGGAGATATTGCTGAAGCGCAATGTTCCATTCATCCCAGCGATCGCGGGGCAGATCGGGGGGAGAGCCGCGCCAGCAAATCACATTCATTTCTGGTTCGCTGGCGAGGGTGAGATAGGGGCGCTGGCGGAGGTTTTGGAGGAAATGGGCCGTGAGATCGTAGCTGGCGTCGATAAGGGCGGCGCAGCCCTGCTTGCCAAAATGTTGCAGCGTGAGCCACAGCTTCAGGACATCTACGTGGCGGGTGCCCTGAATCGTCAGTTCCCCCAGGTTGGGCCAGTCCTCCTCGGTGTTCATGTAGGGAGCGGCAATCTGGAAATGGCGGTGGAGGTACTGGAACTGGCGGAAGAGGACGGAGGCACAGGTTTTGGTGACGTAGAGCCACTTTTGAGGATTAAAGGTAACGGAATCCGCCTGTTCAATGCCTTGGAGGCGATGACGGTGGCGGGGGGAAAACACTAGGGCTCCCCCGTAGGCGGCATCTACGTGGAACCAGAGGCCGTGGGCGCGGGCGATAGCAGCCAGGTCCGGCAGGGGGTCAATGGAGCCAGTGACGGTGGTTCCGGCGGTGGCGACGATGGCAAAGGGCTCTTGTCCCGCCGCGATCGCACTTACAATGGCCGTCTTCAGAGCCAAGGGATCCATCTGGTTTTGATCATTGGTGGGCACTGCGATCGCAGCCTCTGTTCCCAACCCCAGCACCATAGCCGCCTTGCGGATCGAGGTGTGGGCCAGTTCTGAGGTAAAGAGAACCGGAGGCCGGGACCGTTGACTCAGCCCCGTGGTCAGAGTGCCAAGTTTGACATTGCGGGCCACCGCGATCGCTTGCAGATTGGCCAGACTCCCCCCACTCACCAGCAATCCCCCCGCCTCGGCACCCAGGCCAAACATCTGGGCAATTGCCCGCAGCAGCAACAGCTCCAATCGGGAAAAGGGTGGCGACATTTCCACGCTGAGCATGTTGTTGTTCAGAGCCGCTGCCACCCAATCCCCCAGCAGAGAAAAAGTACTGGGCAAAGGATCCATGTGGCCCAGATAGCCAGGATGGGCGGGATTCATAGCCTGGGCCAGCACCTGCTGAATCTGCTCTAGAAGCACTTCGGTACCAGCAGGCAGATCGGGGAGGAGGGCAGAAAACTGGGCCGGGGCGCTGGAGGGGAGAGGGGATTCCAGTCCCGCGCCGCTGAGGTGATCCAAGATTTGCTGGCTGACCCGCTGCATCAGGATCTCAATTTCCGCCCGGTTGTGACCAGAGGGATCGATAAAAGCGGTAGCGGGTAAAACAGTTCTGTCCAAATCGGGGCTCCTCGATATGGCTTTTCTGGGGGCAACAGCTAGCCTTGATACTGATATTGCAGCAGCACTAGCGATCGCGCCCCCACCACCACGGCGTCATCAGGGAGCACCTTGGGCTCCTCCAAAAATCCCTGCTCCAGCTTGGTATCCAGAACAAGGTACCAGGGAAGGGTTCTCAACATCGCCGCAACCGTAAAGGTCACCGCCTCTTCCTGAGCATTGAAAAACAGCAGAAACGAGTCATCGATAATGCGATTGCCCTGGAGGTCGGGGCTGGGAATTTCGGACCCATTCAAAAACACCCCCAGCGCTTTAGCAATGCCCTCCTGCCAAGCTTCCTCTCCGATCTCATTACCCTCGGGATCATACCAACCAATATCGCTGATGTCGGAACCATGGATGGCGCGCCCCTGAAACCAGTCGCGACGACAGAACACGGGATGGGCACTGCGAAAGGCCAGCATTTTCTGGGTAAAGGTTAACAGGGGCTCCTGAGACTCCCGCAAGGTCCAGTCCAGCCACGACAGCTCATTATCTTGGCAATAGGTATTGTTATTCCCCCCTTGGGTGCGGCCAAACTCATCCCCCCCCAACAACATGGGCACCCCCTGGGACAGCAGGAGAGTAGCGAGGAAATTACGCTGCTGCCGGAGTCGCAGTTGCTGCACTAGGGGATCGTCCGTCTCCCCCTCAATGCCGCAATTCCAGGAGCGATTGTAGCTCTCCCCATCCCGGTTATCTTCGCCGTTGGCCTCATTATGCTTTTCGTTGTAGCTAACCAAATCCCGTAGGGTAAAGCCATCGTGGCAGGTAATGAAATTGATACTGGTGTGGGGGCGCTTGCCGTTGGACTCGTACAGATCGGGGCTGCCCGTCAGGCGCAGGGCAAAATCCCCCAGGCGACAGTGCCCCTCCCGCCAAAAATCCCGCATCGTATCTCGATACTGACCATTCCACTCCGACCACAGCAGAGGAAAGTTCCCCACCTGATACCCCCCCTCCCCCAAATCCCAGGGTTCGGCAATCAGTTTGGTGGTGGACAACACCGGATCCTGGTGGATGATGTCAAAGAAGGCGGCAAGGCTATTCACCTCATACAGTTCTCGGGCCAGGGCCGAAGCCAGATCAAACCGAAAGCCATCCACATGCATCTCCAACACCCAGTAGCGCAGGCTATCCATAATCAGTTTCAGCACTTGGGGGTGGCAGACATTGAGGGAGTTGCCGCAGCCCGTGAAGTCCATATAGTAGCGGGGCTGATCCTCCACTAGGCGATAGTAGACCGCGTTGTCAATGCCCCGGAAGGTGAGGGTGGGGCCAAAGTGGTTGCCTTCTCCGGTGTGGTTATAAACCACATCCAAAATCACCTCGATGCCCTCGGCATGGAGGGCCTTGACCATGGCCTTAAATTCACGAACTTGGTCGCCGCCAATGCCGGAGGCGCTGTAGCCGCCATAGGGGGCAAAGTAGCCCAGGGAGTCATAGCCCCAGTAGTTATGCAAATCAAGGTTGGCGAGGTGCCCCGGAGCGGCGTTGAAGTGGTGGACCGGCAACAGCTCAATAGCGGTGATACCTAAGGATTTCAGGTGGGCCACAGCAGCGGGGTGACCTAATCCGGCGTAGGTGCCCCGCAGTGCTTCAGGAATATCGGGGTGCTGCTGGGTAAAGCCCCGGACGTGGGTTTCGTAGATAACCGTTTGGTGCCAGGGGGTCTGGGGGTGGGCATCCTCTCCCCAGTCAAAGTGGGGGTTTATGACCACACATTTGGGAATCAAGGTGGCATCATCCGCTGGGTAAAAGGCGAGATCGCGATGGGGGTCGGTACCCGCCGCTAGGGGATAGCTGAAGAGGGCTTCGTCGTGGCGAATATCCCCTGCGATCGCATTGGCATAGGGATCCAGCAACAGCTTGTGGGGGTTAAAGCGATGGCCTTCATCCTCCGGCGTGAAGGCCCCATAGACGCGGAAGCCATAGCGCTGCCCCGGCCCAATCCCCGGCAGGTAACCATGCCACACATAGTTGCTCACCTCCGGCAACTGCATCCGGGTTTCCTGGTCCTGGTCGTCAAATAGGCACAGTTCCACCGCCGTCGCATTTTCTGAGAAAAGGGCAAAGTTGGTCCCCGCCCCATCCCACGTAGCACCGAGGGGATGGACAGAACCGGGCCAGGGGTTAGGCGTCATGGTCAAAGGCTGGGACCAAAGGGGGTAGACAGATCATATTGATTTTAGCGGGGATGTCTAGAGGGGGTTTTACGGGGAAATGGTGCGGGTTCTAGGCTCTGGCAGAATAGTGATGTGAAGAATCCCATGAAATCCTGAAGCGATAAGAGCAGCGCCATGGCCCTAGGGGTCATCATAGAAGCAGCGCATTCTTAAAGTCTGAAATTCCTATGCAATCTGGTTGGCGTGTTGGCTCAATCTTGGGCATTCCCCTATTCATAGACAGTTCTTGGTTCATCATTTTGTTGCTGGTGACCTTCGCCTATGGCAACAACCCCAATTGGCAATCTAGCTGGGGCGGATACGCCTGGGTCATCGGGTTTGCCCTAGCCATTTTGTTATTTGTGTCGGTCCTCCTCCATGAACTAGGTCACAGCCTTGTAGCCCAGTCTCAGGGCATCCAGGTCAACTCCATAACCCTATTTCTATTTGGGGGCATCGCCGCTATTGAGAAGGAGTCCAAGACCCCAGGACAAGCGTTTCAAGTTGCGATCGCAGGCCCCCTCGTCAGCTTTGGCCTTTATCTCAGCCTCAGCCTATTACTGGCCATTGGCACCCTGCCCATAATGGCAGAGACCGTACTGGCGAGTGCGGCCCAGATCAACCTGATTCTGACCCTATTCAACCTGATTCCAGGACTCCCCCTAGACGGCGGCCAAGTCCTCAAGGCATTAGTGTGGAAAGCCACCGATAACCGGATCCAGGGCGTCCGCTGGGCCGCTCGCACCGGCCAAGCTCTAGGCTGGGGAGCCGTAGGCTGTGGCGTCTTAGCCTATCTGGCCCAGCCCAGCCTAGATTTAATCTGGATTGTGTTAATTGGTGGCTTTACCATTCGCAATGCCGCCGCCTACAGTCGGGTGGCAGACCTCCAGGAAACCCTGACCAATCTGACCGCAGCAGATGCCGTATCCCGCGAATTCCGGGTCGTGGATGCCAAGATGGCCCTGCGACAATTTGCTGATGAGTACGTCCTAAATACGGAGCGATCACCAGCCTACTTCGCCGCCTCCGACGGGCGCTATCGGGGCTTGGTCCTGATAGATGACCTACGGGCCGCAGAACGCAGCCAGTGGGACAGCCTCACCCTCCAGGCCATTGCCCGTCCCCTCACAACCATTCCGGCAGTGCGAGAAACCACCCCCCTGGCAAAGGTCATTAATATCCTAGAGGGAGAAACCCTAAGCCAAATTACGGTGCTCACCCCCGCCGACGCCGTAGCCGGGGTAATTGACCGGGGAGATGTGGTGCGGGCCATGGCCCAACGCATGAATCTGGCCATTTCCGAAGCCCTGATCCAACACATCAAAGAGGAAGGAGAATATCCCCCCGGTCTCAAGCTAGAGGCCCTGGCCAAGGCCATCATGGAGTAGGGACATCTCTCCCCCATGACTGTCTCCGCTCCGCTCCCTACTACAACCTACTGTGTACAAAGTAGCCTCCTACGACAGCTCGTCTGGGCTGCATTCTGAAACTGTGGAACGATCTCTAAACCTCACCGACACCTACCGTTGCCCCCTGTGTCGCCAGGGCGATCTCCAAGCTCTGACCCTCATAGACGCCTTTGCCTGCAACTTTTGTCGCCATATCCTCACCGCCGATCTAGATCGTCAGGAGGTGCAGGTTGTGGATAGCAGCCAACCCATAACCTGGACCTGGACCGGACAGCGATGGCAATCCCTCAGCCACTGGGGACGGCCCCTAACCCCCCTAGTCTGGATAACCACAGCCCTTTTACTGAGCTTGCCCGCTGGCGTAGTCAGCCTTGCCGGATATCTCTTTCCACCCCTGGCTCCTGCCCCTGGACTGCCCTTTTCCCTGATCTGGGCAGCAATCACCTTTGCCGCCCATTTCCTCCTGGTGCTGTGGCTCCTGGCAGAGCACTACCAATTTCCCATCTATGTGACCATGCAGGTCCGACTATTGCAACAACGCCCTAGCTGAGGACTTTCCCCATCGTGATGTGCTCAATGCCCACTTCCCGATAGACCCGACCCTCGGTGCGAAATCCCAGCTTTTCGTAGAAGGGAATGGCATGACACTGGGCAGCGAGGAAAACCCGGCTGTGGCCCTCAGCCTTGGCCGTGGCCAGAAGCGTCTCCATCACCTGGCGACCCACTCCCCGTCGTCGCAGGGGCTGGGTAACAGATACCCGACCAATGCGCCCCTCCGGCGTCAGTCTCCCCGTAGCGACCGCCCAGCCATTCCAACGGGCTAGGACATGGCGGCAGTCGGGGTCTAGGCGATCGGTCTCAAAGGCAAGCGGAACCCGTTGCTCACAGACAAATACGGATTGACGAATGTAGTGAATATCAGTCCGGTGAGCGTCATAGTCTACAACATCCACAAAAATAGGACTCTCAAGTCTTGGCAGCGTAGCAGTCTCCACCCTGATCATAGGAACGTTATCCGTTAGTCTCAACAGCCTGATTGTTGCGATGGCCCCATGGGGGCAGTCCTCGACCTTCACGCATCACCGGTAGCTCTGTAAAGTTACACAGAACTCGGCTGATTATGTGTTGTTCTGGATACTGACCGGGGCCGAGATTAATGGTAAGCATTGAAATTTCTTGGAGCCTCTGGCTAAAAAGCCTTGAAGTCCTTTAGTTCCATAAAACTCACCAAGATTCACCCTAAGCAATGCCCGTATCCATGGTTATCTTCTGCGCTTTTTGGACCCAAATCAACCGTTGATTTACGGTGCCCTAAGCCCTAGGATTTAGGATTGCCTTAGGGGTTTCTCACCTATCGGTGACGAAATTTTTACGCCCATTCAAAAGACAAAAAGGGTGCGTCACACTAATTGGTGTGACGCACCCTTTCTCAATTGCTCTGGAGTTACGGAAGAATTTAGGGTAGTTCGGGGGCTTGCAAATGGGGCAATAGGGCCAAAGGCTCTACCGACTCCGTAGTGGCAAAGACCTTTTCCCGCAGGTGGTCCGTCATGGCGATGGTGGTGGAATCGTACACCTGGGTCAGGAGCTTGGGATAGAGACCAAAACCGATGATGGGCACCAGCAGACAGGCGACGATAAACACCTCCCGAGGCTCCGCATCCACCAAGACCTCATGCTCGATCAGGTCCTTGTTTTCTGGCCCATAGAAAATTTCCCGCAGCATGGACAGTAGGTAAATGGGGGTCAGCACCACTCCAACGGCCATTAACAGCACCGCAATCAGCTTGAAGGGAAAGCTGTAGGCATCACTGGTGGCAAAGCCCACAAACACCATCAGTTCCGCCACGAAACCACTCATCCCCGGTAGAGCCAGGGAGGCCATAGAACAGGCGGTGAACATGGCGAAAATCTTGGGCATCTTTTTGCCTACGCCCCCCATCTCCTTGAGGATCAGGGTATGGGTGCGATCGTAGGTGGCCCCGACGAGGAAAAAGAGGCTGGCCCCAATCAACCCGTGGGAGACCATTTGTAGCACCGCACCACTCAGGCCCAGGTTTGTAAAGGAGGCAATGCCAATAATCACAAAACCCATGTGGGAAATGGAGGAATAGGCAATCTTGCGCTTCAAATTGGGCTGGGCAAAGGAGGTGAGGGCGGCGTAGATGATGTTGATGATGCCAAAGATGATCAGAATCGGGGCAAAGACCCCATGGGCATCGGGCAGCATCCCTACGTTCATGCGAATGATGGCGTAGCCCCCCATTTTTAGCAAAATGCCCGCCAGCAGCATGTGGACTGGGGCGGTCGCTTCCCCGTGGGCATCCGGCAACCAGGTGTGGAGGGGGAAGATGGGCAGCTTCACCGCATAGGCAATCAGGAATGCGGCGTACATGAAGAGCTGGAAGTTAAGGGCGTAGTCCTTTGCCGCTAACGCCCGCATGTCGAAGGTAATGTCATCTCCGTAGAAGGCCATGGCCAAGGCGGCCACCAAAATGAATAGAGAGCCCCCAGCGGTGTAGAGAATGAATTTCGTCGCCGCGTAGAGCCGTCGCTTGCCCCCCCAGATGGACAGCAGCAGGTATACCGGGATCAGCTCTAGTTCCCACATGAAGAAGAACAGGAGCATATCTTGGACGGCAAATACCCCCAACTGACCGCTGTACATGGCCAGGATTAGGAAGTAGAACAGGCGCGGCTTGAGGGTAACGGGCCAGGAGGCCAGGATGGCCAGGGTACTGATGAAGCCCGTCAGCAGGATCAGGGGCATGGAGAGGCCGTCGGCCCCCACGGTCCATTTCAGATCCAGTTGGGAGACCCAGGTGTAGCTCTCTACCATCTGAAGCCCGGACCCATTCAGGTCATAGCTTTGGGTGAAGCCGATGACGAGGAGGACAAAATCAATTAGGCCCACAATCAGGGCGTACCACCGCACGGTGCGCCCGTTCTGATCCGGAATGAAGGGGATCGCAAGGGCCGCTGTGATCGGCAACAGGGTGGTAACTGTTAGCCAAGGAAATTGATCAAGTTCCATAACGGTGGCTGATATCAGCAGTTTTTGAATGGAGCAACAGGTGTCAGCGCGATCGCAAAACGCAAAACTATGACTATGAATGAATGACGGGGCGGTAAAGTACCCTTCGACTCCGCTCAGGGCACTTTACTCCGCAGTCCCAAAAAAGAAACCCCGTAGAGTTTAGGTCACCCCCGACAGAAGTACCAGCCCCAGCACGGCCCCAAATATGATCAGGGCATAGAACTGGGCGCGGCCATTCTCTAGGTATTTCAATCCCTCCCCGGTGACGAGGGTGACGAAACCCGCCAGATTGACGACCCCATCCACGATCCGCACGTCGATTTCCAGCACTTGTTTCGCCAACTTGCGGCTGCCCTGGATAAACACAACGTCGTTGATCTCGTCCAAATACCACTTGTTCTTGGACAAGAGATAGAGGGGACGAATGCGATCTGCGATCGCGCCGGGATCAATCACCTTAGTCCGATACATCATCACCGCCAGGGTAATGCCAATCAGGCCAATGCCCACAGAGGCCCCCCCCATGACCAGGAATTCCGGCCAGTCAAAGGCTTCAGCGGCTTCTCCCAACAACTCCACCGCCTCCCCAGGGGGATGGATGAAGGCTTCAAAGTAGTTGGCAAAGGGGGTCCCTACCAAGCCGATCAGCATCGAGGGAATCGCCAACATCATTAGCGGGAAGGTCATGGCAAAGGGAGACTCATGGGGCGTCTCACTGTGGTGATCGTGATCGTCCGCGTGGGCATCCGTCTCCAGGGTCAGTTCCTGGGGATTCATCGCCCCCGGCCCGAGGGAAGCCCCCATCGCCATGAGCTGTTCCCGCTTGAGCTGGGTTTGGATGGACTTGTCCGTCCCCCGAAACTCCCCTTCAAAGGTGGAGAAATACATGCGGAACATATAGAAGGCAGTGATCCCCGCCGTCAGCCAGCCAATGCCCCAGAGCACCGGACTCACGGCAAAGGTGGAGCCCAGGATTTCATCCTTAGACCAGAACCCAGCGAAAGGGGGAATACCACAGATGGCTAGAGTGCCCACCAGAAAGGTAAGGGCGGTGATGGGCATGTATTGGCGCAGCCCCCCCATAAGACGCATGTCCTGGGCTAGGACGGGATCGTGACCCACCACCTCTTCCATGCCGTGGATCACAGAGCCGGACCCCAGAAACAGCATGGCCTTGAAGTAGGCGTGGGTCATTAGGTGAAACAGCCCCGCGCCGTAGGCCCCCACCCCCATGGCCATGACCATGTAGCCCAACTGGGACATGGTGGAATAGGCCAGACCTTTTTTAATGTCGTTTTGGGTGATGGCAATGCTGGCCCCCATGAAGGCGGTGAAGGCTCCAGTCCAGGCCACCACCGTCATGACGATGGGTAGGTTTTCAAAGACCGGGAACATACGGGCCACCAGAAACACCCCCGCCGCCACCATAGTGGCGGCGTGAATTAGGGCAGAAATGGGGGTCGGACCTTCCATGGCATCTGGCAACCAGACATGGAGCGGAAACTGGGCCGATTTGGCCATGGGACCGAGGAACACCAAAATGGCAAATACCGCCACTAGGCCAGAGGTCAGGGATCCGGCGGCGACCAGCTCCGTCAAGCGCTCTCCCATCACATCGAATTCAAAGCTGCCGGTGGCCCAAAAGATGGCCAACATCCCCAGTAGCAGGCCAAAGTCCCCTACCCGGTTGGTGACAAACGCCTTTTGGCAGGCATCCGCCGCCGCCTTACGGTTGTACCAAAATCCGATTAGCAGGTAGGAACACATCCCCACCAGCTCCCAGAACACATAGACCTGAAGCAGGTTGGGACTAATCACCAACCCCAACATAGAGGAGCTAAATAGGCTGAGATAGGTATAAAAACGGACATAGCCCGGATCGTGGGCCATGTAGCCATCGGTGTAGATCATGACCAGGAAGGCCACGGTGGTCACAATCACCAGCATCAAGGATGCCAGGTGGTCGATGGTGTAGCCCATGGTGAGGCGAAAATCCCCCGCCGAAGCCCATTCAATCAGGCGGGTATAGGATTCATGGCCCTGGACTTGACTGAAAAATATAAGAAAGGAAAGCACCATCGCTGCCCCGGTCAGGGACACGATGAACACCGCTGCTGGACGGCGGAGGGTGCTGGTAGTCTGGCTGTAACTAATCAGCCCGGTGCCGACGATGGCGGCACCTACAAGGGGCAAAACCGGAACCAGCCAAGCGTATGCGTAAATTGCCTCGATAGATTCCATTCCTAATGCCTGCTGTGCTGTCTGTCGTGATCGGGCAAAACCGCTTACATTTTGACACACACCTGTCACGATGCCCGGTATGCCTGAAACATGCCCGAGAACCTACCACTGATAACAGCAATATCCGGTTCAGGGTGAACGGGAATGCGGTCAGTCTTGGTGGTGAGCCCTGGTGGCCAGTCCTAAAAATCTGCCAGTCCATAGGATAAACAGGACCGCCTTGCTCCCCATCAGACGTAATACGGAATTTAGATTCCCCTGCATGTCTCACGTCCCCTCCTTTAAGGGGTCATGAATTTTTGGGCCATGCCGATGAGCCCTGCCATCTGACCTAAATCAACTTCGCCTGAGAGCACTTTCTGGATCAGTCCACCGCCCTTGGCATTGGATCCTTTGACCAGAAATTGGGCTACTAGGGGGGTAATGGTTTTTACCATTTCAGGACTAGCCCCTGCTTTCTGGGCGATCGCACCAATCTGGTCAGAGCCCATTAGTTTTTCGACGGCTCCGGTCGTCGCTACCGTTTGCAGGACTCCCATGAGGGAGCTGGCGTCTGCTTGGTTTTGGTTCTTCTGCTGGAGCAACCCTTGGAGGTTGCTGGCAATACTGCCAATCTTGTTGTTCTCTACGGGGGCATCGTTCAAGGAGCCTAGCAGGGAGCCCATTAAGCCGCTGTTGGCTTCGGTGTCGGAACTTGCGATCGCACTATTAACTAGACCCATTAAGTCCATGCTGTCACCTCTATATAGCGAGCTACTCGCATAGATTAAGGGGTTTGCCTATGGACGACAAGATTCCGTGGACACACAAGGGGCTTAAGCCACTTGTTCGTCGAGGTGTCATTAAGTTGGGGTATCCCTCATACATTAGGGAACCGCTATCAGTCTGCCTCAAGGTTACGGCCTATTCTTGGGATCCTGATCGAAGCGATTCCGTAATGGCGGTGAGCACTCCCAGGCAAGCCAGCAGGATCAGCGATCGCACCAAGACTGTATCGACCACCACTGCGATCGCAGTGGTCAGGAGGGACAACTCCAACACCTTGCCTACGCCGTAGGCAAGGGTGCAACCCACCAGCATCAGCAGGAAATACTTAAGGACGATTACCTCAAATTTAAGGCCCTTCTTCAAGGGATGGTGTCTGGATACTGGAGTTTACTAAGGGCGATCGCGGCGTTTTGGCGTAGGTGTGGATTGGGATCGGTCACCAGTTCTATCAGCGTGTTGATGGCGAGTTGTTAGCCAATCGCGCCAATGGCTTCGATGGCGTGGGCCTCGACGGCGGGGTCGGGGTCGATGAGTAAGTTGAGCAAGGCAGGGATAGCCGCTTCGGCGTTGAGTGCCCCTAGCACTTGGGCAACTTTGCCACGTACAGCGGGATCTTCATCTTGCAGGGCTTGGAGCAAGCCTGGAATGGTGGCTTCTGAGACAATATGACCTAAGGCTGTGGCAGCGGTTTGGCGAAGGTCAGGGGTGCCGTGCTTCAGGGTTTGGAGTAGTTGGGGAACGGCGGTTGCGTCTTGGAGTTGGCCGAGGGCTTGGATAACGTTGTGTTGAACGGTTGGGTTGGTATTGGTGAGGGCTTCTAGCAAGAGGGGGGTTGCAGTGGTCTCGCCGAGTTTACCGAGGGATTCTGCGGCTTTGGCGCGGACTTGGGCGTTGGGGTCACGGGTGAGGGCATGGGCCAGGGTGTCGAACACCATTTGGCGGTAGTTGGTTGATAGCTCCATGGGTTCTCTCCAGTGAGGGATGGAATCAGCGGTCGAGATTTGCCTCAATCATACTGCTCTTGAAATTTGAGAATCAATTGATTCCTTTTTGATCACCATGAATTGTGACTGAGCCAGTGTTCACGATGCCGACTGGTGAATTGAATGTTGGGCCTCCACTTGATGATGATCTTTCACACAGCCTCCAGCTTCAACTGAGCAATTTCATAGTTATAGAATCCACAGTTTTCTTGCGTTGCTTCAATAGCTCTAAGAACGCTCTCCCCAGCAGGAGAAGATAGAAGCCTGAAGAGAGCTGGCAAATTCTCAGGCGATATGGTGTAGTTTCTAGCCCGACCTAAGTCGTAGGCTGCAATGCTCCAAATCACTTCGTGGTGCTCGGGAAAGTCGCCCAAATTCTTAGAGTCGAGCATTTTGATTAGATAGGGAATTGCTTCCCAGCACTTGAATCTTCCTAAAACTGAGGCAATGCACAAATCAGTAATAGGATCTCTATGCTCCTGAAGCTCAGTTATCAAATGAGGAAGAACTTCCTCAGTTGCTACGTTTCTCAGAATCAATGCAAGTTTCCAGCGAACCCAAACGACAGGATGAAGAAGCCCTTTAACTAAATCTTGAATGCCTTCTTCAGTAAGATATTTTTTAATTGCATCCTTGCCACCTAACTCCCTAAGCTTATGAGCGGCAGTTCTACTTAAGACAGGGTTTTTGTGGAAGGTAATATCCAAAAGTCTTCGAGCAATTCCTATATCTTCGATATCGCCTATTGCTTTGATGCCTTCTAAAATGACATCAGGCTCTGAATCATCTAGCGCCATCAGAATCCCCGGCATAATATCTTCTGTATCTATTTTAGGTAAGGCGAAAACGGCGAGTCGCCGCACTTCTGGATCGGAATTATTTCTAATTATATTGATAAGTCTTTTAATTGAAGATTTCTCTCTAGATTCAGCTATCTCTATTGCGACTGAAGAGCGAACTAAGCAATCAGGAGACTCAAGGAAACTAAACAGGAGTTCGAGGCTGGCAAAGGTCCTGATCCTTCCAATTACCATGACTGCGCTCATTTGGGTCTGACGCTCTCGAGTCTGGAGAGCAGGCGCTAATTTTTCTAAAACCTCATGCTCATTTAACTCCGCTGAATGCCATAGCTCGTAAACCGAACGAGCATCAACACTTAGATAATCGATAACATCTGGATGCAAGCTAAACTTCCCTTCCTCGGGATTCTTTTCAGCAGGAAAACTAGCTTGAGAATCAGAAGAGTTCTGTATGTCTCCATCATCTATCGTCTGTAATATTTTTTTCATTCTGTTTGAGTCTCGACTAGCCTGCGAATCTTCTGGGATTTCGTCTTTCCTATCTAAGATTAATAGTTGAATGTAGGCAAGTCCTCTTACAGAGCGATCAGAATCATTGAGAAGAGGAAGAAAATACTGTGTCTTAGCTCGTGAACCCATCTCTTTAAGAAGCTTGAGTTGAAACCATGTCGGTTTTTCTGGAACAATATGTGCCAAATAATTTAGGATGACCCCTGTAATATCTTCCTGAGGCTGAATCTTCATTGTCTTGAATAATCTTGCACTCAGCAGCAAGTCAACCTTTAATGTTCGATTAATAATTTGAGTTGCGAGCGTTTCATCATCATGCATTGATAGCATCAGCGCTATTGACTCAGTCCATTTCCGTTGATTCAAATAAAAGTACTGAAAACGCAGAGCATCAGTCCAATCAGGGTGTTTTTTTTGAAATCTAAGCAACAGTTCCTCAGCCGCATAATATTCTTGAAGTGATTGATGGCAAAACTTGATTCGGCGATTACCTGGCTTTCCATAGAACTTGAGCAAATGACAATTACGTAGAAGCTTTAGCGCTTGTTCGGAATCTAAGATGTTTTGAGCATCAATCTCAGACAACTCTAATCGGAAGTCAGTAAGATTCTCTGTGTTGCTAGACCGCATCATCTCAAACGCTAGCTTGCTGAGTAGAGTTCGTGATTCGGGTAAATCAATCCCTTCTTTTGATCGTTCTAAGTAAAGCGTGGTAAATCTTCGATATGCTTCACCGCGAGTCTCTGGGATTTCCTTATTGGTGTTAAATATGCAGTACAGCATCCACACTATTAAGGGTGTATCACCAAAATCTTTGACTCGATTTCCCAGTTCTTTTAATTTCTCCTGGCTAGTGCCGGGTAAATGCTCTTTGAAGAAACCAATGACTTCATCGTAAGTTAGGGGTTGAATTTCTAGCCTTTGACCAAGTTCTCCCCAATCTCCTTCATTTCGGCTTGTGGCAATTGTACGAACATTTTTACAGTATTGTGTGATTTCAGGTTTTGCCCTTTCATTGGGCAATTCATTAAAACCATCTATAAATAGTGCAAGTCGCTTTTCCTTTCGTATCTGCTTTAAATCCTCTTTGTCTAAATCGGGATTATGGCTTTGCAGAAAGCTTAGGATCAACCCTTCTGTCTTGCTATTTTCTCCTGCTGTTTCATAAGACTTCAACTCAATCAACACAGGGATCAAGTTAGACTCACCTTTCCGAGCCTTCAGCACAGATGCATAAAAGAGCTTTGAAAGCAGCGTAGATTTCCCAGAACCTGAACTGCCAAAAATCAGTAAACTCTTGTCACCAAATTCTTGTATGGCCTGCAAGATTGGCTGTCTCTTGGTTTGCTGCGATTCGCCATCTTGCTGTGATTCATTTTCTCGTTGATGCTGGGTTTCAACTTTCGTGTCTAAACCAAACTCAAACCATGTGGAGTCATCAATTTCATCGATAAAGGCGTAAGGCCGCCAGTAGTTCTGATATTTTTCGCAGACCGAATCTAAGTACTCTTCAAATCTTTCAGTGGTCCTACTTCCTTCTATTTGATTGAGATTCGGTCGCAATCTATCACTGATAAAAATGGAATGGCTGTTGAGGAGTGAATACCAAGCCTCTTGGTCTCTTCTTCCTCGGTTGCTGGTAAGGATTTGTCCTTCATCACATAGAATTTTCCAAACTACACTTGCTTGATCTTGGTTTGAAATTAGTTTTGATAAAAATGACTGAGCAATTCTTGCTCCTTGCTGGTCATCTTCAAGATCTCGGACAATGATGCGGAGTCTGCGAAAAATGTCCGAGTTATCGTCTGGCAGATTCGCGCTGACAAGCTTATCTTGAAACTCTCTTGTGATACTCTTCAAGCTATCAAAGCGACCTTGTCCAATCCTTTCCAGATCTTTACGCAAATCGTTTTGAATCGTCTGACTAGCTGTGGAGTCGGTCAGTAGCACTCCATATAGACTCGGATTCTCATATAATCCTTGAGCTAATTTCAACAGCGGTTCAAAAAGCTTGCCCTTCCGCAAGCCATGCTTTGCTTGTAACTCAACGATGACACCGTTTTGCAGCGCAATGCAAAGGTCATCTCCCGGTCCACCTGTTTCAGCAGCTACAGCTACCGGAATATCTGGGGCTCCAGTTTCAAGCCGCCAGCCCAATGGCTCACCCGCCAAAATATGAGCGGCTACATATCCAATAGCGTTGTGTTGGTATTCATATCCGCCAGAGCCACCACTGCCACTCATTCCAAAAAAATCTGAAAATGATACGAAGCTTTGGACAGAATTGCGATTACTGTCCCTAACGAGCGATTGTAGCTACTTTAAGCAGCGATCGCGTAGGAGACTGGGCTTAAGCGTAGAGGTGGTAGTTCAGTACATAACCCCCACAGCGACTTTTTGGGCTCCGGCTGTGGATGCTGCAAGGCTTGCTCAATCTCAGGTGCAATGCGCTCAATTAACCTGACCTGATCCAGTACAGAAAACTGTCTGACCAGCACCAAAACATCATTCCAGGTCATGGGAAGTTCACCCTTACTTCAGCCCCTATGATTTTCATTCTACGGACACCAGGGATGCTGTGGCCGATAAGCCGATGATCCCTCCCCACAACATGGCATGGTGCGCTTACCGTCTCGACCTCCTAGCCGCCGCCTGCACCCGCCTCACCCCCTACCTTGCCCACAGTCGCAACCGCACTGATGTCGATCGCGCCCTCTGCAACCTCCCACCCCTAACACCCTAACCTCGTCCCACGCTCCCGCGTGGAGACACCCCCCCTGACGCTCCAGCGTCCTCCAAATCTGGGCGCACAGAGCGTGGGAATAATGGGGAAGCTACACTAGAAGTAGTGATCATCTAAACCTGTGCCGCCATGGCCCTATCACTGCCCCTGGAGCTAAGACAATTTGCCGATCGCCAGATCGCTAGCGGCAAATACACCTCTCTAGATGAAATCCTCCTGGCAGGATTACAAGCCTTGGCTGAACGGGAACAGGTTTATCAGGGCCGCTTTGAAGACCTACGCCAAGACATTTTGATCGGTGCTGCCGAAGCCGAACGCGGACACCTCCTCGATGCAGCAACCGAAATTGACGCCATTCGGCAACAGCTACGAGAACGCCACACCGAACCATGAACCGCCCCTGCCGCATTACCCCTCGCGCCAGTTCAGGATATTGAAGCGATCGCCGCATCTATCCTCGACGACCTCCTCGCCGCCGCCTGCCAGCGCCTGCCAGCGCCTCATCCCCTACCTGGCCCACAACCGCAATATTTCTGACGACGATCGCGCCCTCTGCCACCTCCCCCCCTCAACCCACCACAACCCTAGCCTGCTGAAGGGGACGGGTTCCTAGCAAAACGCGATGGTCCATAGGGACCGGTCTTTGACCATCGGGGTGAGGGAGATTACGGGTTAGGAACCCGTCCCCTGACCGGGTGAGCGGTGGGTGTGCAAAGGGGACGGGTTCCTGGGCTGGGGTACTCTGCAACCAATCCCTGCCGTCGAACGAGGTAGCCTACCAGATAAGTAAAATAGCGTTAAACCCAAGCTAGCCCCATCGCCCAGCTCTGTATCCCCCGAGAAGTTCAGCCATGACCACCCTCGAACAAATCCAGCAAGACATCCAAACGCTGCCCAAAGACGCGCTGAACCTGCTGGCCCAATTCATTCAACTGCTCAAGAAAAGTCAGGCCGTTACCCAAGAACAGGCCCACACTGAACAGCCTGAAAAAGGGAGCAGCGCTGCTATTTTGAAGTTTTTACACAACTACCCTCTAGCGCCCGAACATCAGCGCACGGCCTTAGAGATCAATCAGCAAATCAGTGAGGAGCGCACCGCATGGGAGTAGCGCCCATCAAAGTGTATTTAGATAGCTGCATTGTCATCTACTTGCTCGAAGAACATCCCCAATTCAGCAGCATTGTCCGCAATGCCTTTGAGACATCTAAAAATAGACAATTCTGCATCTCACCCCTAGTAGAGCTGGAATGTCTAGTTGGCCCCTTACGTGCCCAAAATACACCGCTGATTCAGCGTTACGAAAACTTTTTTCAGTGCCAGATTATTTTAGATATTGAATCTTCAACCTATCGCCATGCCGCCGAACTACGAGCGAGACATAGCTTGAAAACGCCCGATGCACTACACCTCGCGATTGCCCATCACTACGCCTGCACAGAACTCTGGACTAACGACGATCGCCTGAACACATCTGCCGCTAGCAAGGCTGTCAACCTATTTTCTAGCTAAGGTTGTAGACCGCTCTTCCATCAATCCATCCTCAACGCCACGCCGAACCTGAACCGCTCCTGCCGCATTGCCCCTCGCGTCAGTCAGGATATTGAAGCGATCGCCGCGTCTACAGCCTCGACCTCCTCGCCGCCGCCTGCCAGCGCCTCACCCTTACTTCGCCTACAACCGCAATATTTCTGACCAGAGCGCGCCCTCTGCCACCTCCCCCCCTCAATCCGCCACAACCCTAAGCTGGTGAAGGGGACGGGTTCCTGGCAAAGCGCGATGGTCCATAGGGACCGGTCTTTGACCATCGGGGTGGGGGAGATTGCGATTAGGAACCCGTCCCCTGGGGGGTAGCGTTCCCAAGACAGGATTCCAAGCGCGATCATCTGCATGTACAGCGTTCAATCTTCACTGAAAAGCGCGATCGCGGATAGTGAAGTTGACAGCTAAAGCCGATTACGCTTTGGGATGGTGTAGAGCACTGGCCTTGAGAGGAAGAGACCAAGGTTTTGGTGAGCATAGTTGAAGGGGCGATGGGTGAAGTATTTTAGAATTTAAAGATTCAATTGCGGTGATCATTGGTATAGCGAATGCGGGCTCCAGCCCACTGAAGCTTGCTGCGGAGGGTGCGGTAGTAGGAATAGTCTTGGCTAAGGACAATGAAATTGGCCAGACAGTCGGCCATGCGAATATCCACCCGCTGACCAGGCCAAATCCCCGTCGCCAGAACCCCATCCATCCAGAGTTTCGTAGTGACATCGGGATCCACTAGGGGCCAAACACTCACCACAGAGCCCGGTGGCAAGACAATGGGACGGCTAGACAGACTCAGCGGGGCAATGGGCGTGACCACGATCGCATCCATGCCGGGATGGATAATGGGGCCATTGGCAGCAACGGTATAGCCCGTGGACCCCGTGGGGGTGCTGATCAGAAGCCCATCCCCCTGGTATTGGTCCACCACCTCCCCATCAATTTCCATTTCCAGAATTGAGGTGATCATGCGATCGGGAGAGGCAGGTTTGACACACATTTCGTTCAGAGCCAGGTAGCGATCGCTGGCGGGGTCTAAGTTGGTGCGGTTGCCCTCAAAGATCTGAGCCTGCAACATCATGCGTCGCTGGACCGCAAAGTGATCGCTTAGGAGCCGTTCCCAAATTTTCTCAAAGGATAGATCCTCCGGAGACTCGGATAAAAATCCTAGATGGCCACCAATATTGATCGCCAGGATGGGCACATTGTCCGCCGCCAGATTGCGCGCCGCCGCCAATGCCGTGCCGTCTCCCCCCAACACCACCGCCAGATCAATGGGGGCGGGGGCCGAGGCCAAAAAGACCGGATAGGGATTATCCTTGGGACCGCTTGGCCCCACCAAGGTCTGGCACCCTAGGGCCTGCAACTGCTGAGCACAGGTCTCTGCTTGACGCTGGCTCTGACGGTTACCTGCCTTGTAGGCAATAATCACTTGCTTAAGCTGCACGGTCTGGCCATACTCCTAAGGAACACTGCGCCCCTCTATTCTATGGAGGTGTTGATAGTACAGCTCACCTCTGAAAATCCCGCTTTACCCGAAGGTGGCAAGGTGGTTTCAGGTTTCAGGTGACGGGTGATGGGTGATGGGTGATGGGGTAAATCCCGTAGGGGCGAGTTTAGCCCGTATGTAGCGGGTAATTCAGGATGGGAGGCTCAAAACCCGCCCTGTTGTTGCCGGGTGATGGGTGACGGGGGGTATAGCCTAACGGCATTCAAGAAAGGCGTTGGCAAAGCCACTCCAGGAGAGTTAGCCTGCCCGTTGGCGATGAGCCTACCGTGGCATAGGGCTTGGGACGAAGCTGGGTTCGGGGCGTACTTCGTTGCCGTATTTGCGGACCTGCCATCTAGGGTTTATGGAACTGGCGGCGAAACTCACTGGAGGCCATTTCCCCAGCGGCCTCGACGATTTTGCCCACGATAGGATGGACGATGACGCTGGTCACTGCCCCAGAGAAGGTGGGTAGATTCTTGACGAACCACTGGCGCACATAGGCCATGGTGGTAATGTCGGGGGTCTCTTCCGCGATCGCGGTTTCCAGTTCCTCCAACCGCTCCAGTGCTGCCTGTTGCTGCTCAGCAGGGGCAGCAACGGCCACATCCCCTCGCAGGGTAGCAAGAAGTTGATGGATCACCGCCCGATCCGCCTCAGAAATTGCGGCGGCGGGCTGCACCTGTTGCGTTTGCTGAATCTGATTGCCGATGGCAACCTGACCCGCGAGGCTATCCACATTTACTGTGGCTTGGATGTTGGGGTTGGGTTGGGATTGGGGGGAGGGCATGGGAGTGAGGGTATTGGGGTATTGGGGTATTGGGGTATTGGGGGTTATTTTCGTAGGGGCGGGTTTAGCCAGAACCTATCGGGTAATTCGGTAGTGATCAATCAAACCCCGCCCTGTAGCGGGTGACCGGTATTGGGGTATTGAGGTGGGTAGGGGCGAGCGGTGCTCGCCCTGCCAGGGAGTGGGGGAATTTTGAATTGAATTACCCGTAGGGGCGCGGAAACCGCGCCCAAGGCAGAATGCCGCTATGGGGGTGCAGTGCCTGCGCTTAATGCAGGATTCGCTGTAGGGGGACGGTTTCCGCGTCCAATTCAGGATGCCCCAATATTGCCTGAGATCGGTCCCAGCTATAGAGATTAGGACTCGCGCCGCGATCCTGGAGTTCCTGGCCCTGGCACCTAGTACCGCAGGGCGTAAATCAGTCCACTATTGTCGCACCAGCCCAACCTTTTCCGGTCCCCTCTCCCCCTGGGAGCTAATCCTGTAGGGGTTTTGCACAAGTCTATGAGCGAATCGCAGATCCCTTGTTCGGTAGAGGATAACGCCGATGACATGGACTAAGCTGGTGCTAAAAGTTAGCGAACGTTAGCGGTATCCCAATGTCAGAGTTTAGCCAATTAAGTGCCTTTCGACCGCAGGTAAAAAAAGTCTGAACAAAGCCTACGAGCTGTCCTGCGAGCAACCGACCCTGTCCTTTTCGAGCTGCCTGGGCAATAGTTTCAGGCAAACCGTCGCTGGGTTGTTTGCGAGGGACGAGATGAACGATTCAACAATGTTGTCAGGTCACGTAGCGGCGACGCGAGAGCGGGCGCAGGCGAGCGAGAGCGAGTATCTGATAGCGGCGCAAGACACAACGTACTATAACTACTCAGGTCAGGGGCAGATGACGGGGCTCGGGGTCATCCAGGGCAAGGTGCGGGGTCTGATGCAACACAACGTATTGCTGATGGATGANAGGGGCCTGCCACTCGGGGTCATCGACCAACAGTACTGGACCCGANGCGGGGCGATGGACTGGCCTGCCTCCCAGAAAGAGTCTCAAAAGTGGTTCAACGGACTGGCTGCGGTCAACCAACAGGCTCAGGGGTCGAACCAACGTTGGGTGGTGACGGGGGACCGTGAGAGCGACATCTTCGACTTCTTCAAAGCGCCACGGGAGTCGAATGTCGACCTGCTGGCGCGGGTGTGTCAACCGCGTCGGGTCGAAATCACCACAGATGGAGTGGTCTGCCCGTTACCCATGACCAGTGCGCACCTCGACGACTACGGATATTATTGTGTGCAGATTGAGCGTCAGGTGGAAGGCAAGCGACGCACCGTAGACCTGACGCTCCACCTGCAAGCCGCCACCGTTCAAATCTACCCCAACCAAGACTTGAGCCCGGCGCGCCATAAGACCCAACCCCTCTCGCTGGTCGTGGCGACGGAAGTCGCTTGTGTCGATGCCAAATCCCAAGCGGACTGCTTCGAGGCCGACAATGCCTTGTCCTGGTCGCTGCTGACCAGTTTGCCGATTGAACACGTGGACGACGTGCAACGCATTGTTCGGTTCTACGCTCTACGCTGGCGCATCGAACGACTGCATTTCACCCTCAAGTCAGGGGCGTTAAATGTCGAGAAGTTACAGTTTGATGATGTCCATACCTTGGTCAATGCCTTAACCTTCTACTCAGTGGTCGCTTGGCAACTGTTGGGACTGACCTATGCCTTGCGACATGACCCGGAACAACCTGCGGAGACGATATTTGAACCCGATGAACTGACCCTGTTGCGTCATCTGTCGGGCCAACCGGTGGACTCGCTGCGGCAGGCCACTCTCGCGTTAACTAGATTGGTTGGCTTTGCCCCGTCTAAGAAGCAACCCTGGCCAGGGGGCAAAGTCTTAGCCACGGCCATTGAACGCTTCTTTTTTGTTAAACAAGGGGCTGCTGCCGTTTCCAAACCCCTACAGGATTAGCCTGGGAGAGGGCTAGGGTGAGGGGCCGAGTGTGCCACGATGGAACGGCCAGGGTATTTACGCCGCAGAGTACTAATAGTCTGCCTTCATCCTTCTGCCTTCTGCCTTCATCTCAACGGGGCCAACTAACCAAACCGTTTCTGTTGTGAGGGTGGTGTACATGCGATTAGGGTGACGGCTCAGGGCTTGCCACGCCGCTAGGGTATACACCAAGGCATCTACGGGAACAGGAATGGTGGCAAAGTCCCAGCGCAGGGATAGCCTCGGGTCGATCCTAGACCCTCGCGGCTCCTCGGATGCCTGACTGCTGGTGACAATGATCACGATATCTAAATCACTGCCTACTCCGGCTTGGTGACGGGCGTAGGAGCCAAAGTAACCCAGGGCTAAGATGCTGGGATCATTAGCGATTGCTGCCTCAGCCCACGCGATCGCGGCTGCCACCACTGCCTGGTGGCTGGGCCATCGCATCACGGACGAATTCAGCGATCGCACGGGCATAATAAGGATCCGGGTTCCTAAGCCGACAGGTAGGTGTAGCGGCTGAGGCTGTGCTCATAGTGCTGGAGCAGGAGTTGCGATTCCTCCAGCGTGATGGCCTTGTCCTGGAGTGCCCGCTCCGTGCGGCGACGGATATTTTCGATCAGATCCTCAGAGTCGTACTGGACATAACTCAACACCTCCGTCATGGTGTCTCCCTTGACCACATGCTCGATGGTGTAGCCCTGGGGAGTGAGTTGAATATGGACCGTGTTGGTGTCGCCAAAGAGGTTGTGGAGGTTGCCCATAATCTCCTGGTAGGCTCCCCCCAGAAACAGTCCTAGGTAATAGGGCTGTTCCGGTGTGAGGGAATGGAGTTCCAAAACGGGTTTCACATCCCGTAGGTCAATGAACTGATCGATCTTGCCATCGCTGTCACAGGTAAGGTCCGCTAGGGTGCCCCGGCAGGTGGGTTCCTCGTCGAGGCGGTGGATGGGCAGGATGGGAAAGAGCTGGTCAATGGCCCAGCTATCGGGGGCCGACTGGAACACCGATAGGTTGATGTAGTAAATCGAGGCCAGACTCTTTTCCAGATTCTCCAAATCGTCGGGCACATAGTCTTCGTGGCGCACCACGTCTAGGATGCGGCGGCAACAGGACCAGTAGAGCCGCTCAATCTTGGCCCGATCCGTCAGACTTAGGTAGCCAAAGTTGAAGAGGCTAATGGCCTCGTCTTTGAATTGCACCGCGTCGTGGTATGCCTCTTGGTAGTTGTGGATGCTGACGGACTGGTAGGCATCGTAGAGTTCTCGCAGCAGGGCGTGGTCTTCGTCACTGGGGAGGACGGGGGTGGTGAGGCCGGGGGCCTCGCTGGTGCTGAGGACATCGAAGATCAGCACCGATTGGTGGGATGCGATCGCGCGGCCACTTTCACTAACCAGAGTGGGGACGGGGATTTCCCGAGCGGCGCAGGCTTCCTTGACCTCCGCCACCACATCATTGGCGTAGTTTTGGGTGCTGTAGTTCTTAGAAGCGTGGAAGTTGGTTTTGGACCCGTCGTAGTCGATGCCCAGTCCGCCGCCCACATCCAGATAGCCCATCTTTGCCCCCAGCCCCACCAGTTCCACATAGACCTGACAGGCTTCCCGCAGAGCATCCTTGACCACGCTAATGGCAGAGATTTGGGAGCCGATGTGGAAGTGGAGCAGTTGCAGACAGTCCAGCATTTCCGCCTGCTTCAGGGTTTCCACCGCCGACAGCACCTCGGGGATGGTGAGGCCAAACTTGGCCCGGTCCCCTGCCGACCCCCCCCAGCGGCCAATGCCCTTGCTGCTGAGTTTGGCCCGCACCCCCAGGATGGGGCGAATCTTGAGGTGGCGGCTGGCGGCAATGACCAGATCCACCTCCTCCAACTGCTCCAGCACAATAATCGGGGTCTGCCCCAGCCGTTGGCTGAGCATCGCGGTTTCGATATATTCCCGGTCTTTATAGCCATTGCAGATAATCAGTGCCCCTGGCGTATTCAGGGTGGCTAGGGCAATCAGCAACTCTGGTTTAGACCCCGCCTCTAGGCCGAACTGGTGGGGCTGGCCAAAGCGCACCAGATCTTCTACTAGGTGGCGTTGTTGGTTGCACTTAACCGGGAACACGCCCCGGTAGGGGCCGTTGTAGTTGTAGCGGGCGATGGCGCGGGCAAAGCAGGCGTTCAGACGCTCTAGGCGATCTTCAAGAATGTCGGAGAAGCGAATCAAGATCGGTAGCCCCAAGTTTCGCTGCTTCAGGGACTCCACCAGTTCGTACAGATCTAGGGAACCGCCGCGAGCACCCCGAGGCGACACCGTTACATGGCCCGCTGCATTGATGGAAAAGTAGGGGTCGCCCCAGCCCTGAATGCGATACAGTTCTTCGCTCTGCTCAATGGTCCAGCGTTGGCGGGGCACAGGTCGCACCAATGCCGATCCGGTAGGGGAGGCAGTTCCCTTGGTTGTGTCCCCATTGTGCTGTTCCATGGCATCCATGGCCTTGCTCCTCCTTGAAAATATGGCTCTCAAAATGCAGCTTGTACAATGCCGATCCTCTTCCCGTGTGTTGGGGAAGAGATCCGTCATCCCCCCTATATTCTCCCAGGAAGCAGAGTGGTTTCATGCCGGCGTAGAAAAATGAGGATGGGCTGAGTCATTATCTTGAGCCTCAGCCCATGCCCCTCATAGAGCAATTAAAACAAATTCCCGACCATCGCCATCTGCGGGGGCGTCGCCACCCCTTGTGGATGCTACTAATCCTGAGTTTGCAAGGAAGTCGGGTAGTCTTCGTATTGCAGGATACAATTCTCCTGGGGACTCCGACGGCCTCAGTCCTAATTCTCCTATCCCAGTAAGCATTGTGGTCAAAGCCTTTGCGGTGCCAGCGGCTGCTTGGCAGCATCAGTTTATCCAGACGAACCGAGTCAGACTCCACTATGTCACCCAAGGAGAGGGGGACTTAGTCGTTCTTTTGCACGGTTTTTTTGAGTTTTGGTACTCCTGGCGACACCAGATCCCAGTGTTGGCTCGCCGGTATAAGGTAGTTGTCCCCGATCTGCGCGGCTACAATGATTCCGAAAAGACTTCTAGCGGCCATGATTTGGTGACGCTTACCGCTGATATTGCAGGGCTAATTCGCGGTTTAGGCTATCGCACTGCCCATGTTGTGGGCCACGGCTGGGGAGGAACCGTGGCCTGGTCCTTAGCCCAAACCTCCCCCGAACTTCTGAAGCGGTTGGTGATTCTCAGTGGGGTTCATCCTCACCAATGGCGGCAGACCCTAGGCCAAAATCTGGACTCCCTGCGGCGAAGCTGGCCCCTGGTGGTCTCTCAACTTCCCCCTCTGCCCGACTGGATTCTGCAATCCGTCGTTCCGGAACTAGTCACAAGGCTGTTTCAGTCGGAATCTGTTCGCAAGACGGCCTTTACGCGGCAGGATACCCAACTCTATGAGGCGGCTCTACGGAAACCGGGTGCGATCGCAGCGGCCATTCAACAATACAGCCAAGCCTTTAGCTGGCAGAGCTGGTTTACCAATACCCTGACGCCCCTCCCCATCACAACGCCCACCCTCGTACTGTGGGGGCAGGAGGACACCCTCCTGAGTCACCACCTAAATGACGGCATGGAACGATATATGACAGCGCCTTTAGAACTAAGACAAGTGCCCCAGTGTGGTCATTGGATTCAACAGGAGGTGCCCCATACTGTGAATCGAGCCCTGTTAGATTTTCTATAGATGGGCCGTAACGTCCCCAGAAGCATCCATGGGTACACTATGGATGCTTGGCGCTTGACTCACAAGTCGCGAAGGCGGGGTTAGTCCAGTCCTATCCTCCCTGGAGAACTTGACTAAGTCCCCAGTTTCGTGACCCAATTTGGGCAAGGCTTTATAGCTATAGTTGCAGCCCGACGTCGGCCCCACATCAGAATAGCCCCCGCCTTTTTAACCCCAGCGGTCGGGATTGTCGGTGTCCCCACAGGTGAGTCTATGCTCCCCTTGCTCTCCTATGGCCCACGGTAGACGCCATTGCTTTTTTGATCACGCTGTATGGATAACCTCTGCCCGTACACCATGCACACGGGAACCCTATGCTAGACCCTAAAGCTCTCAGTGAATATGCCCTTGCCCACCTAGACTCTTCCCAGGAAGATGTGCAGCGCAGCTTAAATTTGTTTCAAGCTTTTAAGCGAGTCTACGATCAAAATCCTGCCCTTGTGACGGAGCTGCTAAATCTAGAAACCCCGGCAGCACAGAGCACTCTGCGGTCAGACCATCTCTGCTATGTCCTAGGTTTAGTCACCGATAAACAGCCCTTAATCCTGACCAATTTGTTGAAGGGGCGATCGCAGATTTTCCTGCGGACTAGTAGCGGACTCCCCATTTGGACGATTGGGCGCGATCCCCAAAAGGCAGCCCTATCCCTACGTGATCGTCGCCTTTCTCGCTGTCATGCAGCCTTGGTGTATGACAAAAATCACGGGTTTATGATTCACGATTTGGGCAGTACCAATGGCACCTTTGTGAATGGAGTCCGGATTCGCCATGGTTATACCCTCCAGGATGGCGATCATATTCGCCTAGGGAGTCTCAACTTCCGGTTTTTCCACGCCACGGAGTTTCGTCGCACCGCTGCACCGTCGGCGGAAGTACTTCAGTGGCTAGATGATATGACCATTCCTCCTACAACGCCCATCCCTGAGGAAGAGAACATGGAACACGAGCCAGACAGTACTCCCAATTTAGAAGAGACCCTTCATTTTCTCCGACGCAATAGTCGGGATGGCGGTACTGGAAATGGGCCATCCCACCCTAAGGGATCTCTGAATTAGAGCGTCTCCCCATCATCAAAATGGGGACACCGTGACACGGTGTCCCCATTTTGATGATTCTGAAGAGGTTTCCACCCATTTTTATGGGTAGGATGTATGGCGGTTCCCTAAATGTATGACGTACACCTCAACTTAATGACACTTCGGCGAACAAGGGGCTTAAGCCCCTTGTCTATCCTTAACCCGAGGGAGAACCGCTGTATACCTAAATCGCCTTCGTAAATAGAATTGCCCAGACCACGCCAGCAGAGGCGACGGCAACAAGCAAATTAGTAAATAAGCGACCGGTTTCTGAGTTGTAGCCGAGGATTTTATCCTCTTGACCGGCGGTAAAAAAAAGAGACCAAGCCTGGTTGCCGCTGATGGCTTCAGAACGGTTAAAGGTGGGGCGAAAGACTACGGGACCGAGTAGTTCTTGGCGGGGAAAATCAAGATCGCTTCTCATGGGAATGCTCCTTCAATAAATGGGCAGTAAATAAATGGGCAGGGAGTAGAAGCTGCCATGGGGCGTTGGAGGGAGACGGTCTAAAGTTGGGTGAGCCAACCGATGACGCCGTGGCCCGTCAGCACTTCAAATGCGATCGCGGAGATAAAACCAACCATGGCAAGACGACCATTCATCCGTTCGGCGTAGACATTGAAGCCAAACTGCTGACTGTCATCCACGTAGACTTTGGGCTCAATAGCAAAGTTGTTCAAGCGGTTACCGTCTTCAGTGGTGTATCCGTTGGATGTCATGGGTATTTCCTGTGGTGATGCCACCAACGTAACACAATGTAAATCGTTTTGTAAACAAATGTTGCAAAATATTGACGTTCTGGCCATCACTAAAAGGTCCTCGGGTTCCTACAGTCCCCTGGGGCAGGGGCTGGACAGGTAAGCGGATCTGACAAAATCCAGTCAAATAGTGGCATTTCATGAGCCATTGGTGGCGGATCAAAGCCAACATGATTCCTGGCCTGTCATGCTCCAGACTGAACAGGTAGTCCTACGGATAGGGCCAATGGGAGATAAGTGCGATCGCACTTAGAATTGCGTAGTTCTGGGGACGCCAGTTTTCCCCAGTTCAAATGAGAATAGGTTCAATTCTGAAGAACGCACGCAGAGATTGCCAGCCCGCCGTAAGGGGGCAACTTTAGGGCGGTTGGTCCTTTGCCAGGAAAGCGTCCTTACAGGTGAATTGCCTGACCTCGGGGGCTTTATGGGGTCAGGCAATTTTTTTTAGAGAATTTGTTCGAGTCCGTAAATCAAAGACTTAAGGGGCAAAATACGGCGGATTGCCAGCAGTACCCCCGGCATGTAGCAGGCGCGATCGCTGGTGTCATGGCGCAGGGTATAGAGTTGCCCTGGAGCCCCAAACAATACCTCCTGGTGGGCGATCAATCCGGGTAGGCGCACACTATGGATACGAATACCGTCGGCAGTAGTGCTTCCTCGTGCCCCCGCCAGCTTTTCGGTCTCTTCTACCTGGGGCGAGTTATAGGTCTTCTTCAACCCTTGCAACATTTGTGCGGTTTGCAACGCCGTTCCACTGGGGGCATCAGCTTTTTGGTTGTGGTGCAGCTCAATAATCTCTACATGCTCAAAGTATTGGGCCGCCTGAACTGCCGCCTGTTGCAGCAACACCATGCCAATGGAAAAGTTGGGAATAATCAGACAGCCAATGCTGGCCTTTTCAGCAAACTCTGCCAGATCCTGCAACCGTTCAGGGCTGAGGCCCGTGGTGCCGACAACGGGACGGACACCGTATGCGATCGCAGCCCGCACCGACTCATACACCGTGCCGGGATGGGTGAAGTCCACCATCACCCCCAGCCCTTCACTCTGGGCCATCACCAAGGCAGCCTCCAGATCGGCGGTGATAGGCACCTCCACCGGACCACAGCCCACCACCTCGCCGATATCTTCTCCCTGTACGGCAGGATTCTTATCAATCGCACCCACCAGGGTCATATCCTCTGCCTGGGCAACTGCTTTAATCACCTCACGGCCCATTTTGCCGCAGGCTCCGTTGACAACAATAGGAATAGTGACTGGTGCTGCCATAGGTTGCTCTCTGATTCTGAGGAGGGTTTAGTCAGGCTGACACAATCGCCTGACGCCAACAGGATTACCGTAATCTCTAACCCATCCTACTGGACTGCTGGTTGACAAGCATCAGGCCACGGAACAAACCGCTCCGAGGTATCTCGAAGCAAAGCATATGAGATTCGCAAAAAGTGTTCCAGCCCCAACGAACATCGAACCCAGATCACACCAGGGTGCGATCACTCAAAATTTCGTGCCCGCTTTCCGTCACTAGGACCGTGTGCTCAAACTGGGCCGACAGGGCCTTATCCACCGTCACCACGGTCCAGCGATCCTTGAGGGTACGGGTATGCTTGGATCCCGCATTCACAATCGGTTCAATCGCCAAGGTCATACCCGCTTGCAGCGTGACATTGGGCAACTGACGGGTGCGAAAGTTGAACACCGATGGCGGTTCGTGGAGATTGCGCCCTACACCATGGCCCGTGTAGTCCTCCACGATACTGTAGCCGTAGCCCTGGACACAGTCTTCAATAGCCCCCGCCAGATCCAGCAGCGTATTGCCCGGTTTCACCTGGGCGATCCCCGCGTACAGTGCCGCTTCTGCCGCTGCCATCAGCCGCTGTGCCGCTGGGGAAATTGCCCCCACCGCGATCGTAATACAGGAGTCCCCATGGAAACCCTGGTAGTAGGCCCCCGTATCCACCTTGAGCAGGTCCCCAGCACGCACCACCTGACGCCGCCGGGGAATACCGTGAACCACCTCATGGTTCAAGCAGGCACAAATACTAGCGGGGAAACCGTGGTAACCCTTGAAACTGGGGGTTGCTCCCATAGCCCGGATTCGCTCCTCGGCATAGGCATCTAGATCCGCCGTTGTCATTCCCGGCTCCACCCGCTCCCCAATTTCCTTCAGCACCGTCGCCACAATCCGGGCAGCTTGGCGCATGATCTCAATCTCCGCCGCCCCCTTGATCTCCACCCCCCGCACCCGGCGCTGTCGCTGTCGCCGTTCCCCCATAGGGGCCACCTTCGGCAACAACTGTGTCAAAAAATTCATGTCCAGTTCCTAAAAACCCGATATTTGCCACACCAAAGCTTCAGCAGTGTAACGCGCCACCAGCTTCCAACCCCAGATCACCTAACCTCCGTTACAGCGTGACCACAGCCCGCCTCCAGCACATACCCCCCATTCCCAACACGTTTATAGACAACAACCGAGGCCATGACCTACAATTGAAGACTGTGCGCTTTTAGAAAAACCATGCATGCTGAAGAAGCGATTCGCTCCTTAGAAGCGGATTATCTCAAAGACGACCTCCCCCTGATCTATGTGGGCGACACCGTGCGTGTCGATGTCCGCATTCAAGAAGGGGGCAAAGAGCGAATTCAGCCCTACGAGGGCACCGTCATTGCCATGCGAAATGGTGGCATTAGCGAGTCCATCACCGTTCGGAAAATCTTCCAGGGGGTGGGCGTAGAGCGGGTTTTTCTGCTGCATGCCCCTCTCGTTGCTAGCATCAAGGTAATGCGACGCGGCAAGGCTCGTCGGGCCAAGCTTTACTACCTGCGCGATCGCATCGGGAAGGCAACCCGTCTCAAACAACGGTTTGATCGTCCTCTATAGGCAAGCTCCGAAGATTGAGGCGGCGCGGGCTACCGCTCTGCCCATGTTACGATTAGAGAACTAGTTAGGACAGTCGAGTCCCCCATGCGTCCTTAGTTCAGTTGGTAGAACGCAGGTCTCCAAAACCTGATGTCCGAGGTTCGAGTCCTCGAGGGCGCGCTGGGCTAACACTGCTATCGACCCAAAGATTCGCGAGGTTTTTCCTATAAGCGAATCTTTGGGTACGATGGTGTTTTGGGTATTGCAAAGCTGAGGCAGTCGCAGTGGCTAAAAAGGAAGCAGAAAAAGAAGTCAAGCGGGATGCAGCAGCATCCGCAGGGAGTGGTGGTTTTAACCTCTCCCAATTCTTGAAAGGGACTCAAGAGGAGTTGGGTAAGGTTGTATGGCCAACTCGTCAGCAGCTCATCAGTGAGTCGGCGGCAGTGATCCTGATGGTGAGCCTTTCTGCCACCTTGATTTACTTTATCGATCAATTTTTTGGTTGGGCGTCCGGGCAGGTGTTTTGATGATCATGGCAGACGAATTTAGCCCCGATGATGGCCTTAACCCAAGTGACGAGGGCATAGAGAATAATACCGAAGTCTCCCCCGAGTCCCTAAAGCGCTCTGCCCGCTGGTATGCAGTTCAAGTAGCCTCCGGGTGCGAAAAAAAAGTCAAACTGAGTTTGGAGCAACGTCTCCAGACCCTAGATGTGGCAGACCGGGTTCTCCAGATTGAGATTCCCCAAACCCCCATTCGCAGGATTCGCAAGGACGGTACCCACCAAAACGCCGAGGAAAAAGTCTTCCCAGGCTATGTACTTATTCGCATGGCCCTTGATGATGAGGCTTGGCAAGTGGTAAAAAACACCCCCCATGTGATTAACTTTGTGGGCGCAGAGCAGCGGCGCGCCTATGGCCGTGGGCGGGGACACGTAAAGCCGATGCCCCTTAGTCGCGGCGAAGTAGAGCGTATCTTCAAGCAAGCCCAAGAGCAAAAACCCGTCGTCAAAATTGATATGGAGGCGGGCGATCGCATTACGGTGCTCTCTGGCCCCTTCAAGGACTTCGAGGGCGAGGTCATTGAAGTTAGCCCCGAGCGCAGTAAGCTCAAGGCATTGCTGTCCATCTTTGGACGGGATACGCCCGTAGAGTTGGAATTTAACCAAGTTCAGAAAGAGAGTTAATTAATGGCAAAGAAGGTTGTCGCACTCATTAAGCTGGCTATTCCAGCCGGGAAAGCTAACCCCGCCCCCCCCATAGGTCCAGCCTTGGGGCAACACGGGGTTAACATTATGGCGTTCTGCAAAGAGTACAACGCTAGAACCGCTGAAAAAGTCGGCCTGATTGTGCCGGTGGAAATTTCCGTTTTTGAAGATCGCAGCTTCACCTTTATTCTCAAGACCCCTCCTGCTTCCGTGCTGATCAAAAAAGCCATCGGCATTGAAACCGGATCGGGGGAACCTAACCGGGTCAAGGTAGGCAGCATTACTCGGGCGCAACTCAAGGAGATCGCCGAGACAAAGATGCCTGACTTGAATGCTAACGATGTCGAAGCAGCTATGCGCATTATCGAAGGCACCGCCCGCAACATGGGCGTCACTGTGGCTGATTAGGTTAGGTATCTGCCCGACCTAAATAGAGCCCATGTCCGACTGAATCATTTATTTATCGGGGGAGAAGCAGCGCTTCGCTAATACCCCAAGGAGTTCATTACCATGACGAAAAAAATTTCCAAGCGTTTGCAAGCCCTGCATGAAAAGGTCCAAGATAGGCTCTATGAACCAGCAGAAGCGCTACAACTCCTGAAGGATACTGCCACTGCTAAATTTGTGGAATCTGCTGAGGCTCATATCCGTCTAGGCATTGATCCAAAATACACGGACCAACAGCTCCGCACGACTGTCATTCTGCCCAAGGGAACGGGGCAGACTGTGCGGATCGCGGTTATTGCTCGGGGAGAAAAGGTCAACGAAGCCAGTGAGGCTGGAGCCAATATTGTTGGTTCCGAAGAGTTGATCGAAGAGATTCAAAAGGGCATGATGGACTTCGATGTCCTGATTGCCACCCCCGATATGATGCCCAAAGTGGCTAAGCTGGGACGACTGCTGGGTCCCCGAGGTTTGATGCCGTCCCCCAAAGGGGGAACCGTCACCTTCGATTTACCCCAAGCCATTGAAGAATTCAAGGCGGGAAAACTAGAATTCCGAGCTGACAAAACTGGCATCGTTCATGTTATGTTTGGCAAGGTGAACTTTGAGGTTGGAGATTTACTAGTCAATCTCAAAGCGCTTCAGGAGTGTATTGATCGCAATAAACCCTCTGGTTCTAAGGGGCGCTATTGGCGCACGATTAATATATCTTCGACCATGGGTCCCGCGATTCCTCTAGAGATTAGTTCCCTACGGGATATTAAGCTTTCAGAGCTGACGTAACCCAGTCTTCAGAAGCGAATCAAGAGAAGGCCAAGTTGCTACAACATCTCATTTTGAGGACAAGCGCGACTCCAAAAATCCAGTGAGTTTTAACTGAATAGCAACCCAAGACAGCAGGCGCTGCTAAGCCAGCTTAATGTCCTGCCGAGGTGCATAGAAGAGATAGAGTTCCGCGATCGCGCTGTGGACCTTTATCTTTCCTTGAACCCCGGCTCCCCACCGGGGTTTTTGATTTGGTGTATGTTGAATGCCTGCTTGTCAGGTCTTTGCGGTTGCTAGATATAGCAAGAGTCACTATCGCTAGGACGTTTCAAAGCCTGGAACGAACAAGGGGCTTAAGCCCCTTGTCCTAACCTAGATGGCCACTGCCATAGCGCTTGTCTTAGAGCTTCGCAACCATCCCTAACGAAAAGGAGGTGAGACTGAATGGGGAGAACATCGGAGAACAAGAGAGAGATCGTTGCCGATCTTAAGACCATCCTAACGGAAGCCCAACTGGCCTTTGTGATTGATTACAAAGGTCTATCCGTTGCTGAGATGACAGACCTGCGGAATCGTCTGCGGGAAAAAGGTGGCACCTGCAAAATTACCAAGAATACCCTCATGCACATCGCTGTCGATGGCGATGAGGCTTGGCAACCAATGCAGGATTTCCTGAAGGATTCCTCGGCATTCCTCTTTGTCAAAGAGGATTTTAGTGGGGCGGTTAAGGCTTACAAGGAATTCCAGAAAGCCACCAAAAAAACCGAACTGCGGGGGGGCGTCATGGAAGGACGTGCCCTTTCCAAGGAAGAGATAGAAGCCATTGGGGATCTGCCTTCCAAGGAGCAGCTATACGGGCAAATTGCGGGTGCCCTCAATGCTCTGGCAACCAAGCTGGCCGTGGGTATCAAGGAAGTGCCTGCTTCCCTCGCAAGGGGAATCAAGGCGGTTTCTGAGCAGGAAAGCGACGCCGCCTAGTCTACACAAGCAAGCGGTTTACCTTTCCCAATAGGTGAGGTTATGGCCCCTGTGCAGACTCATCCCAGTTGACCGAATTTGACCAAATTGACCCAAAAGGAGAGTTTTAGAATGTCTGCTGCAACCGATGAAATTTTGGCAAAGCTACAAACCTTGACCCTGCTAGAAGCAGCGGAACTGGTTAAGCAAATTGAAGAGACCTTTGGCGTCAGTGCTGCGGCTCCTGTTGGCGGCATGATGATGGCGGCGGCTCCTGGCGCGGCGGCTGAGCCTGAAGAAGAGAAGACTGAGTTCGATGTGGTGCTAGAGGAAGTGCCCGCCGACAAGAAGATCTCCATTCTGAAGGCTGTGCGCGCTCTGACAGGTCTGGGGCTGAAGGAAGCGAAGGAGCTGGTTGAATCAGCACCTAAGGCTATCAAGGAAGGCGTCTCTAAGAATGACGCCGAAGATTCCAAGAAGCAAATTGAAGAAGCCGGTGGTAAGGTTTCTGTGAAGTAGAAGGCCCTTTGGAGGCGCGATGGCCCTTTGGGGTCGGTCTTTAGGCCATTGCGATCGCGCCTCCACCCTTTGACTGAACGCTTTACCTACAAGCTCTATCTGAAACTCTGCAATCACTGCTGAAAGACCGTCACCATAACTAGCCGCTAGCAACTCATGGGAATTCCTGGTGTATTGTGGCTCCCTGGGGCAAGTGTTAGGCTGTATCCGATTTAGCGCGCCAAATATAGCGTTACGAGGTCGGATAGAGTGATGACTTACTGCAAACAACTACGTGTCCTTAGTGTAGGGACCGCTTTCCTGCTATCAACCGCAGGTGCGATCGCAATTACAGCCCCCAATGGGGTAGCCCAGGGATTGAACCGTTCGACAACTCAGATAGCCCAAGCGGCTTTCTCCGATATCGGCGACAACATTTATCGTATCGAAATTGTACGAGCCGCCGACCTTGGCTTTATTGCTGGTCCGGGGGACGGCACCTTTCGCCCCAACACAACTGTCACCCGAGAGCAGGCTGTCTCTATTATTTTGGCCGCCATCGGCGTGACTGATGCCCAACTCGCCGCAGAAGTGGGCAACCTGCCTAGCCGTTTCCGTGATGTTCCGGCTGACCGCTGGAGTGCCAGCAAAATCACCTACGCTGCTACAACGGATATTGTGTCGGGTTACGCCGACAGTACCTTTAAGCCCACCCAGGCAGTGACTCGGGCCGAGCTGATGGCCATGCTCAGAAAGGTAGCCGACCGCTACTTCAGTGGCCGTCCCCAGCAGCCCAGCTTTGCCTTTGCCGACACCAGCACCCATTGGGCCAATGAGACCATTGCCTACCTGTCAGGCTACTGTAATGTCGCCACACCCCTAGGGGAGCAAGGGGTCAACTTTGCCCCTAACAACGGTGCGACCCGAGCCTTCACCGCTGCCGCAATTGTACGGCTCTATGACTGTAGCCAGACTGCCGCTGCTCCAGACACCACGCCTCCCCCAGACACGACGCCACCAGTCGCAACACCGATGGCAAGTTATGACGTTTTCACCCTCGCCCCTGGTTTTCTACCTGATCCGGCCACGGGTAGCGGCTTCTCTGGTGGTCCCAATACTGTACCCAACGCCTGTGGTTTCGGCGGCTTTATCAATTCAGCCACCCCAGATCACATCCTGACGGTAGAACAGTCCTTCTCTTATCTCCGCATCAACGTCACCTCCAATGCTGATGTCTCCCTGGTGATGCGCAATAACAAAACCGGGCAATACACCTGCATTGACGACTCCAACGGGACAGTCCTGCCCGAGTTCCAAGGCGCTTTGTCCACTGGAACCTATGACATCTGGATTGGGGATTTTGTGCAAAACCAGAGTTTTGCCTACGACATTTCGATTACTGAATTTCCCCCTGCGGCTTCCGGTCCAGTCACTCCCTCCACCGACAGTAACAGCGCCTTCGCCCGACAGCTTTTGACTGCCCATAATCGTTATCGGACCGAGGTTGGAGCCACCAATCTGAACTGGTCTCCAGTTCTCGCGACCTCCGCCCAGCGCTGGGCCAATCAACTGGCTTCAGAGGGTGCTTTCTACCACAGCGCTGTTGAGCAACGCAATGGTGCAGGAGAAAATTTGGCTAGCAGTGGCCCTCCAGGTCGGCTTTCCGTCACGGATTTAGTCAATCTCTGGGGCGCTGAACAGCAGGCTTTTCTTCCGGGCAAGCCTTTCTCTGACTCTGCTTCTAATACAGGCCGCTGGCAGGATATCGGCCATTACACCCAGATTATTTGGCGCGCAACTACCAGTGTCGGCTGTGGCCTTGCCAGTACTGGGGGGCAAGACATTCTGGTTTGCCACTACGATCCTGCTGGCAATATCACGGGTCAGGTACCCTAGTACTGGGCGGCGGAAATACCCTGGCCGTTCCATCGTGACACACTCAGCCCCTCACCGTTCGGCTGAGCTCACGCCGAAGCCCTAGCCCTCTCCCAAGGGAAGAGGGGACCGGCAAAAAAGACTCCGGAATTCCGGAGTCTTTTTTATGACTATGGCACCTGCATGTTTACCGCATCCGACAGCGTTGGAATCTGAGCCTCGCGACCGAGCACTGTCTGGGAGACGCAGTAAACCACTGCTGCCAGAATCCCCAGTACGACTACATTTACCAGGGTATCGAGGATAAGACCACCCCGGAGAATAGGTTCTAGGACCATGTTAAGAATCAATCGCCCCAAAATGAGGAGAATATCCAGCAGAATAGCCTGCATGGTATTGAAGCGGATAAAGCGGCTGATATTGGTATTGCGGACCACTAGACTCAGCAGCAGAATAAACACAATCAATCCAGCAAAGGGGAAGCCTGTATAAAGGCGTATCAGGGGAGACAGCGGCACCAAAATCAGGGTGAATATAGGAAACTGGGCAAACAGTCCAATATCGTAGCGAACCGCATAGAACAAGGCCAGTAAGCAGACCTCTACGAGGGGTAAGAGGTAGGGAAGAGAGCCGAAGAGTCGGTCTTGGGCCGTTACATTGCCGCGCCAAGTCATCCTAAAACTAAGCCTCCAAAAGATTGCTAACTATACTTGAGCTAATTTGCTTAGGACACCAGATACCTCTCTGATGCTGAGGACTCAAGCAAATTGGCTCACAGTCTGGTCCTAAATCGGACTGACGACTGCTATTAAGCATCTGAAAAGTGTTGACCTAGCTCAACTGGTCCAGCTCAACTGGTTTCTATGCTAACCGAGAGTCGGGGGTTCCTCAATCAGCTCTCCTTAAAATTATTCAAGGTGGGTAGCCATGGGAACTATTCAATGTGGGCAATACGAAACCCCATTTGACATTCATATTGGGCGGGTTGCTCCGCACTGGAATCCGCCAGCAAGCGCCCGCAGCATAGTCTGCCCTGACGCCAACGGGGTTGTCCTGCTTGGTTTGCCATCAAGCAACTTTGGCAGATAGCATCGGGGGCTAGAAGCTGGTTGTCCATCATTACAACCAACATAGGTCATCACCTCCCAGAGAACCTTCAAAGTATCCCATGGGCCTATTTTAGGTCAGCCCCTCGGTGGGCGGTGTGCCTGGGTACACACCTTAATGACTGCGTACTCAAGTTTTAGCAGAAAGATGGTTGCGGATCTGGATTGCGATCGCGGCAGCTTCATCCCATTTAGGCTTGGGTTGGAGCGATCGATAGACCTGTAATTCCAACCCTTGCAGCCCCAGTTCCACCTTGCCTGAATAGCGGGGCTGGAGCAGGAAATGGACATGGTAGGGGGGTTGATCCACCCAAGAGTTAATGTAAATCCGTTCTGCTCCGAGGGCAGCCACCATGGCCTGGGTCAGTCGCTGCAAAAAAGGCCCCAGAGTGGCTGCTTCCTTGGGGGTGAGATCCCAGAGATTATCTCGATGGGTACGAGATTTGACCACAATCGCCCCCAGCCCATGGGCTCCGAGGCAGTGGTCCGCCACCCACCAGGCATTTTCAGCAATCATGCCGCCAGGAACCTGAACCTGACCCGCCAGAATTTGGCAGGCAAGACAGTCAGGATGCTCTAAGGGAGACTTGGAGACCTCAACCATCCATCAGACAGGTATTGAGCTGTTCTCGCAGCACAGCATGGTCTAGGTTTTGGCCAATCAGCACCATTTGGTTCTTGGGACTCCCCTTCCACTCATCGTCATCCAGGGAAAAGCGCTTGCCACTGAGGTGAAAAATGTGGCGCTTAGGGCTTTCATCAAACCAGAGAATGCCCTTGGCCCGAAAGACGGATTCAGGAAGCTGGTTGTCTAGAAAATACTGAAACTTGCGAATAGCAAAGGGGCGATCGCTCTGAAAAGAAAGAGAGGTAAAGCCATCAATGGCTAGATGATCAGAGGCATAGGGACTATGGGTATGACTATGGCCATGGTCTTCAGCATGGTGATCGTGATCGCCGTGGTCGTGCTCACAGTGGCCATGGTCGTGGTCGCAGTTGTCGTGATCATGGTCATCGTGGCCATGGGAGCCATGATCATGGCCATTGTCGGGATTGGCCGCTGCAAAATACTGGTCTGACTCAAATAGGCCCACACTCAGAATCAAGGGTAGGGGCACCTCGGAGCGGGTGGTACGTAAAATCCGTGCCCCCTCCTTGATCTGCCGCAGCTTGACCTCTAGGAGATCCAGATCCGCCTCATCTACCAGATCCACCTTGTTGAGCAGAATAATGTCGCCGTAGGCAATTTGGTTGTAGGCGGCCTGACTATTGAAGAGATCGAGGCTGTAGTTTTCGGCATCCACCACCGTTACAATCGAGTCCAGACGGGTGAGATCCCGCAGTTCGGTCCCCAGGAAGGTAAGAGCAATGGGTAATGGGTCCGCCAGCCCTGTGGTTTCCACCACTAGATAGTCAATCTGGTTCTGACGCTCCAGCACCTTGTAGACAGCGTCCATCAAGTCATTGTTGATGGTGCAGCAGATGCAGCCGTTGCTCAGCTCCACCATCGTATCGTCGCTGCCGGGGGTGGTGATGAGGAGGTCATTATCAATACCAATTTCCCCAAACTCATTCACGAGGACGGCAGTTTTGAGCCCCGCCTGATTGCTGAGGATATGGTTCAGCAGGGTGGTTTTGCCACTACCCAGAAACCCCGTGATGATGGTGACGGGGAGGCCATGTTTGGTATCGTCAAGGGGCTGGGTGGCAAGGGGGGTGGCTGAAGTCATGGCTCAAGGTTTACAGGATAGACGGTGAGGTGAATAGGGCAACAGCGCGATGGCCAGAGGCCGGTCGGAGGCTATAGCCAGAGGCCGGTCGGAGACCCACGCAGTTAACATACTCTCCATACTAGCGAGACGGGGCAGGGTCATGGACATCCCAACAGGATGCGTCATCCCAGTACGTGACGCATCCAATTCTTGAGCAATGGCATGGCACAACGGGATTCAGTCTTGGGAACATCCCTATAAAATACCGGCGCTACCCAGCCCTAGAACCATGCCTGCCCCAAGGATATGACCCAAGCTAGTCGTGGCCAGCAGCTCCGGTAGCCCAAATCCTTCGAAGAGCCCAGGCAACGTAAAGGGCAGGGCAGGACCCGCCCCCGGATTTTTGATCGCGTAGCGGCCAATGGCAATCACAAAGAGATTAGCCGTGATCATGATTAGGGCGATCTGAAAGGACCATTGGGGGGTCGTGGGCGTAACATCGGCGAGCAGTAGAGACGCGGATGATAATAGCAAGGGTCTAAGCTCCTGAAGCTAAAAGAGAGTTGTCAAAACGAATTTTGCCAAAACACAGTTTTTGACAGAATACAGGGGATTATAGGCACCCCCGGAATGGGTTTCGCAGCTTGTTCAATAGAGTTAACAGACACCATGACTGGTCTTTGGGTTAAAATTTGCGGGCTCATGGATCCTGAAGAGGCGGTGGCGGTGGCCCGTTGTGGAGCTAGTGCCATTGGCTTTATCTGTGTTCCCAGTTCGCCACGCTATGTCACCCCTACCCAGGTGGGAACCCTGGCAGCGGCCCTACGCCATGAGGGATGGGAGCAGGTGGAGCGGGTTGGTGTGTTTGCCAATGCCGATACCGATGCGATCGCGGTAGCCATCACCCAGGGCCACCTCACCACACTGCAACTCCACGGACAGGAGTCTCCGGAAGACTGCCGAGATCTGCGGGTCAGATACCCGGATCTAGCCCTGATCAAAGCCTTTCGCATTCGGACTGCTGGGGATTTGGCCAAAATCGCTCCCTATACCGACACCGTAGACCGGATTCTACTAGATGCCTACCATCCCCACCTGTTGGGGGGCACCGGCCATACACTTGACTGGGATACCCTAAAGTCCTTTCGCCCCATATTGCCGTGGATCCTAGCTGGAGGTCTTACCCCAGGCAACATTGCAACCGCCCTAGCCCACCTCACCCCCGATGGCATCGACCTGTCCAGCGGCGTAGAAATCAGTCCCGGCCATAAGGATGTGACCCAGGTGCAGCACCTATTGCGCCAGCTTGATACAGTAATCCCCTCCGTAGCGCCACACCCAGGAAGCTGACGGATTAGACTAAGAGTATTCCTGCTAAATACCTACCCAGTATTATCATCAAGAACCCTTAGGGGTGTAATCCCTAGGGCAACAGGCTTAATCGACATCGATCCACAGGATGATTTTTAGGTGGAATATTCCAGAAAGATATCTCAAGATATCTTTGACGTTGCACTAGACCGAGAAAGGCACTGTATTCTATGGCTTCCCGACTGCCCCAGCATTCTACGCTGCGTCGCACCCTCCCTGTTACCGCCTCCGGCTTCATTGCCGTCGGGTGGTTATTGCTCCAAGCCTTAGTGGCTCTGCCTCCTGCCCTGGCCCAGACCCAGAGCACCGAGGATGAATTTACCTATGGAGACTTTTTGGAGAAGGTGGACGAGGGGCAGGTTCAACAGGTGGACATCGATCCCGAACGGGGGATCGCCCAAGTCCGCCTCAAGGGAGACAGTGATGCGGATGAGCCCCGTCAGGTCTTACTCTTCGCTGGAGATGGGCGCAACCCTGAGCTCATTCAGCGTTTGCGGCAACAGCAAGTAGATGTGGAAATCCAGTCGCCGGGGAGTGGGGGCGCGATCGCGTGGTTTGCCGCCAATACCCTGCTCGTGGTGGTGCTGGTATTCGGTGTGCTGCTGATCCTGCGACGCTCTGCCTCTGGGGCAGGGGGCGCGATGAACTTTGGCCGATCACGGGCTCGCTTCCAGATGGAGGCCAAAACTGGGGTTCAGTTCGAGGATGTAGCGGGGATTGAGGAGGCCAAGGAAGAACTGCAAGAGGTGGTGTCCTTTCTCAAGAATCCCGAGAAGTTCACCACAGTTGGGGCCAAAATTCCCCGAGGGGTGCTCCTTGTCGGCTCCCCAGGGACCGGCAAAACCCTATTGGCAAAAGCAATCGCCGGGGAGGCAGGCGTCCCCTTCTTCAGTATCTCCGGATCCGAGTTTGTGGAGATGTTCGTAGGGGTAGGAGCCTCCCGTGTCCGTGACTTGTTTAAAAAAGCCAAGGAAAACGCCCCCTGTATTGTCTTTATTGATGAAATTGACGCCGTAGGTCGCCAGCGGGGCACGGGCATCGGTGGTGGCAACGACGAGCGGGAGCAAACCCTGAACCAGCTTCTAACGGAAATGGACGGCTTCGAGGGCAACAGCGGCATTATCATCATTGCCGCCACCAATCGGGTAGACGTGCTCGACTCGGCTCTACTACGTCCAGGCCGTTTTGACCGCCAGGTGATGGTGGATCTACCCACCTACCAAGGTCGCCTCGCCATTCTAGAAGTCCACGCCCGGAATAAGAAGGTGGACGATAGCGTTTCCCTCGGAGCCGTGGCCCGTCGCACCCCCGGCTTTTCTGGTGCGGAGTTGGCCAATTTACTCAACGAGGCCGCCATTCTCACGGCTCGCCGCCGCAAAGAGGCGGTCACCATGCTGGAAATTGAGGACGCGATCGATCGCCTCACCATTGGTCTGAGCTTGACCCCCCTCTTAGACAGCAACCGTAAGCGGATGACTGCCTACCATGAGGTAGGCCATGCCCTGATTACAACGCTACTGCCCCACTCCGACGATCTGAACAAGGTCACCATTATTCCCCGCTCCGGCGGAGTAGAGGGCTTTACCCAGTCCCTGCCCAATGAAGATCTGATCGACAGCGGACTCTATACGCGCAACTGGCTCCTAGATCGCATCACCGTTGCCCTAGGTGGTCTAGCGGCGGAGGCAGAGGTCTACGGTGACATGGAAACCACGACGGGGGCAGGCAGCGACATTAAGCAGGTGACCACCCTAGCCCGTCAGATGGTTACGCTCTACGGCATGTCAGATCTGGGACCTGTGGCCTTAGAAACCATGGACAGTCCGGTGTTCCTGGGGCGCAGCCTAGCCCCACGCTCGGAATATTCCGAAGAAATGGCCAGCAAGATTGACCAGCAGGTCCGCGCGATCGCACACCATGGCTATAACCGAGCCCGACACATGTTGCGGGAACATCGTGCTCTGATTGATCGCTTGGTAGATCGCCTGCTGGAGGTAGAAACCATGGAAGGCGACGAGTTCCGCAAACTGGTGAGCGAATATACGACCCTTCCGGAAAAATCCTTTGCCAAGAGCGGCGCTACACCCTAACTCTTTAAGACCAGACTACAAGCCAACTTGCTTGAGCAATCAGCATCAGAGAGGCACTTGGTGTCCCCAGCCAATTCGCCAAAACTATGACAACAGCTAAACTTCCAAGCTACGGGATGGAAGTTTTAGCTGTTGTGCTGTGAAGGATAGGTGCGCCGAAAGATATAGCGGTTCTCACTCGGGTTAAGTACAGGCAAGGGGCTTAAGCCCCTTGTTCCCCGAATTGCCATCAAGTTGAGCTGTACCTCATCCATTAGGGAACCGCTATAAATGCCCCGAAAGTTCCCCCAGGAATGCGGAAGATCAAAGCAGCAGCAACGGTCTATTCCGAGAGATTCCCCAGGGAAGCACAGCGTGTTTTCCGATAGGGGCAATAATGTCCGTGTAAAGAAAATTTGGATACAGGTCTAGCTTCCGTAAACCTGCGGGTGGGTCAGAGACAGACTGCTCCCAGACCATGCGCTTCATGCCCGGAACATAGCCTTGACTTCACCCAACAGCTTATCTTTCAAAGCTTTGATAAAGTTCCTATCCTTCTCCCCACAGGGGCAAATCTTTTGGGCATCGTAGAAATAGGCGGTATCGAATAGCACCTTTCCTTGCCGCCCAGGAAGTTTTGGAGGCATGGCGGAGGGCGCATTCTACCCAGTGGTTCCAGACATGAACTTGACCCAGCTAAGGTCATCCATCGGTTCATGTCCCTACGGACTGTAGAACGTTTGCCCGAACGTATTTCCGCCCCTCATCTGGACGTATTTTTGGAGAGTCGAGTCTATGCGTATCTACACTAATCGAACCCTAGCAGCACTGTGGTCCTATCTACAATTAGCAGCCACTGCGGCGATACTGTTTGTGATCGTGTCCCAGGCAGTCAAGTTGTGGGGCAATGACACTAATCTTGAGCAGATTCAAAACTTGATTGAGAATAAGCAGACCAAGTAAGTAGATGTTGCGCCTAACCTATACCAAGTCCAGCTTGAAATCTAGAGTTTCCCCACCGGGAAAACTCCACTTCTGGACTTGGGCAAGGTTTAGGGCTGGCTGGCAGAAATAGGCTTGCTATTCTGCCGCACTAGTCCAACATTTTCTGGTCCCCTCTCCCTGCCTCAGAGAGGGCTACGGTGAGGGGCCGGGGTGTATCACGACGAAACGGTCAGAGTATTTACGCCGCCCAGTACTAGGATCTTGCCTTTCGGGAAATGGCCTACAAGTTTGAGTTCCACTCCTATGGGTAGGGTGATGCCGATTATTGGTCTCACCCTACCCATTTTATGCAGGGCAGACTTGGGGGGTAGTCTAGCTGCCAGCACAGGGATCGGCTTTTCCAGCACAGGGATCGGCTTTTCCAGCACAGGGGTCAGCTTTTCCAGCACAGGGGTCAGCTTTTCCAGCACAAGGGTCAGCTTTTCCAGCACAAGGGTCAGCTTTTCCAGCACAGGGGTCAGCGGCACAGGGATCGGGGGTGACCTCTTCGGTCGTGTCTGCACTAGGGGTAGCACCACAGCCAACGAACCCCACGGCTAGAACAGAGGAAATAGCAAGGGCACTGAGATATCTGGCGTTCATACATTTTTCTCCTGACATGTTCTCAATTGGACCTTTTGTAAGCCGCAATTACTATCAGCATTAAGCCTGTCTAGACTGAGAAACCGCTGAGATTTTCCTGGTATCTAGCGGAGTTAGAGTATTCCACCTAAAAAATCATCTCCTGATTCCAGGGTCTCGATACTGAGATTGTCCTGCCCCATTGATTTCCCAGGCTCCTCTCATGTCGTTCCCTGGCCCGAATATTAAGATGGGTTGCGATGGTCAAGGACCAGCCCTAAGAGGCCATCCTATTTCCTATGTCTGCCCCTAGACGTTACTGCTTCTAGGGGCAGGCCCAACATCAGCCCTCACTATTGCATCCCTAGATTTGCTCCCTTAGAGACTGGAGCTTTGTATGATGACCGATCAAACCTGGCTCATTACCGACGATGGGGAACCCCTCGCCTTAGGAGTAGAGGCGGTGGCAGAACCAGAACACCCCTACCGCCTCTATCGGTTTCTGACAGAACTGGAGGATATTTTGGCCGCAGAGGCCGATGATGTGGCGCGCCTCCGTGCGATCGCGCCCCGAGTCCGTAAACTCCTCATCAGCTCCTACTGGCTGCAACTGGAACACAATCAACCGGACCCCAAAACGGGCTGGGCAGTGAATTTTCTCTATCGGGAGCATCAATTTCCCCTGACAGTACAGATGGTGACCTGGCAGCCGGGAACCGTCTCCACCATTCATAATCATGGCACCTGGGGTTTGGTAGCTCTGGTTGGAGGACAAGAAAACAATCGGTTTTGGCGACGATCGCCCACCCCCACTACCCCCCACCGATTAGAAACGGTCGGAGAGCTACTCTTAGGACCGGGAGACATCATTACATTTACCCCCGGAGCTATCCACCAAGTTGAACCCTTAGGAAACGAACCCACCGTATCCTTCAATCTGTACGGGGTGACCCAATTGGACCAGAGGTATCAATTTGACTTGGCGACCCAGACTGCCCGTCTGTTTTAGTGCCGTGGTCTCGGCATGAGGGGCGAGCATTTTACCCAAGCACGGCACCGCCCCAGGCTAGAGCTAGGGAGAATAGGATCGCGGCGATCGCCTGCCTCACCATCAACGCCGCCGCAAACCGCACCGACTGCTCACGGGCGATGGTGAGGGCTGTCACCAGGCAGGGCAGCAGCACCCCAGCCAGATAGACCCCGGTCAAAATTTGTAGCGGTGTCAGCACTGAGAGGGTGCCCGGTTCAGCAAACAGCAGCAGACCATCCTTGCGAATTGAGGCCAAAATGACGGGTAAGGCCGCCTCTGGGGGCAAGTTAAACAGACCCATCAGGGGATTGATCAACCCTGCCAGAGTCGTAATTAGGCCCAGCCAGTCCAATACTGAGGCAATCAGCGTGATCAGCAAAAAAATAGGAATCGCGTTGGTGAAGAACTGGTTGAGGGTACCTTGGGTCTCGCGCCAGATCGCCGACCAGCGGGGCACTTCCAGAAACGTGCGCCGTTCGATCATCAGGGTGTTGTGGGTTGAGCGGGCGGCTTTGGGAGAAACCAGATGCGTATAAATCAGGGTGGTCAGGGTCAGGTAGGCTAAATAGGGCACCACTAGGCCGGGCAAATTGGCGGCACTAAAAACCCCCAAGGTGGCCCCAAACTGGTACGAGCAGGCCGAGCCAAAGGCGATTGCACTGATACAGGTCTGCCGCGAACACCCCGAACAGGCCCGCGTACTGATCACCGCTGGCACATTGCAGCCAAACCCCATAATCACCCGCACCAGGTCGCGCCCCGAGAGGCCAAACGGTCGCAGCCAGGGGTGCAGGGCCACGGTCAGGCGCTCTACCAGTCCACTGGCCTTGTAAGCCCCCAAAAATAGGGCGTAGAGAACCACCGTGGGCACCGCCCAGACGAACAACAACGGCCCCATAGTGATCAGGCCATAGCGGCCCATCAAAATCTCCTGCGGGAGCGACGGCAAGCGTGACAGCAATGCCGCCAGCGGGGCTAGCCCCGCCTGCAACAGGGGGTCAAGTACACCCGCCACACCATTGGCTACCCAAACAGCGACCACCGCAGGCAGCAGCAGCAGTGCGATCGCCAGCAGTCCGCCCCAACGAGGATGCTCTAGCCAGGTGGGGACCGGTTCAATGCGCCAGCCCGCTGGAATTGGCTGCCACTGCTGGGGAAAGGGGGCCGGGGTCTGGAGCGACTGCAAAATCTGTAGGCGTTGGCCGGGGTGGAGATGGCGCGCATCCACCGGAATGAACCTGACCTGAGAGGCCTGCTCCCAACGACGCACCACCTGCCGGGTGAAGTCAGAGGGCAGCACCTTATCCCAAAAAGTGATCACCACTATCCCCTGCTTCCCCGCCGCCAGCGGCAGCAAATCTGTCAGATCGTCATCGACATGGGTCGCTTTAATCACCAGAAGGATGGTGTCATGGGCCTGGAGCTGGGCTAGGGCCGTGCGGGTGGTGGCGGTGTCGGAGCGAAAGAGAATGCCGGGGCTGTCGATCAAGATGTCGTCCCCGGTCTGGTAACTTTCGCAGGCTAGAGTTGATCCCTGAATGTTGCTGCTAATGGGAGACTGTCCGGTAAGCGCAGCAGCCAGTTCGGATTTGCCGGTACTTTCCTTGCCGACGATCACGGTGGTGCGTTGGGTGGGTGGGGCAGTGGGCATGGGGGATGGGGGGCTAACAAACACAGTCGTTGTCGCAACAGGAGAGGTCATCGAGGAAGAGACCTTCTCGGCGGTAGGTTTCTAGGGGGGTGGTGTCGAGGCGGAGGCGGGTGGCGATCGCGCTAGCTACCACCGCAAACCGCTGGCGGAATTTGTAAATAAAGCAAAAGATCAGATCGCCGTGGCGGACGGAGGGGCCAACGACAAAGAGGCCGGGGGTGAGGGTGGATTCATCGTTATCGGTGAGGGCGGCATGGCCCTCTGACCAGTCAAACAACGGGGCGATTAGCTTCAGGCTGGTGTCGAAGCCGGTGCAGAGAATCGGGGGATGGGCGGTCACCCACTTTTGGTATTCGCTGTAGACGGCATAGCCGCCAGGGACGGGTTTGACCGCTTCGACGGCGGCATTGCCCACCAGGTCGAGGCGACCGGTGCGGTACACCATTTCTAGCCGCTGGGCGGTGTAGGGCGATAGGGCAATGCTGGGGTCGGTATCGGGGTCGGCCCAGGCGCTGCTGCGATCAAGCACCCTGACTGTTTTGCCCAGGGTGACCAAGTTGGCGGCGGCATCCATGCCGCTTTCGTAGCCACCAATGACGATAAAATCGTCGCCCTTTAGCTCAGTCCACGAGGGCACCTGGGAGTTGTGCAGACAGTGCTCTGCCCCCGGAAAGGTGTGTGTGCGGGGGTACTGATATTCTCCAGCGGCCCAGATCACAAATTGCGATCGCAACTGACCCAGGTCAGTATGCAGGGCAAAGCCACCGCCCAACAACGGTTCTACGCTTTTTACATCAATCCCCGTATGGATAGGCAGATCAAAATGGCTGGCTACCCGCTGCAAATATTCCGCGTACTGCTGGCCATTGACATGCTCTCGCCGAAAGGCGATCGCCGGAGAGGTCTGCCGCGTCACCGCATTGAGATCGAGCAGCCCAAAGCCGTGGCTGGGAAACGACGGCGTAATCAAGTGCATTTCCTGGGGCCAGCGGCTGAAGGATGCGCCGACCTGATGGCGCTCCAGGATGACAAACCGCTTCACCCCTAGCTCTTGGAGCACCACCCCAATGCCAATTCCCGCCGCTCCCGCACCAACGACGACGACATCATAGGGAACGCTTGATTTGGCCACAGGAATACCAGAGGGAATACCTACAAAATGATAATGATTATCATTCTTTCGTGCAACTAGAGTAATACCAATTCCCCGCAATAAGACTACAGATGTCCGGCATCAACGTAAGCCGAGACAATATGGGCTCCGAGGAATTCAGGAGTCAGGAGTCAGAATCCAGTACTCTCCTAGATTCTGACTCCTAACTCCTAACTTCTCCCCACGACATTTGTCCCGCTTTGAGTTGATACCCCAGATGTCATCTAGCCCCCTTGGGGCGGCAAAGCCAACGACTTCGATAGAAATAAAGGCTACCCGGCCCAGGGCAGCCAGCCCGAACCCCGATGGCCAAAGTCGAACTGCTCGGGGTGAAAAATCTCGGCCAAAATTTCTAGGGAATCCACCAGGCGCGGCCCTGGACGGTTGAAGTACTGGTTGCCATCGGTAATGTAGACCCGCTGCTGGCGCACCGCCCTTAGGGTTTCCCAGGTTGGATGGTTGGCCAACGCCTGGGCCTCTCGACGGGTGACCGCTAGGTCGTAGCCACAGGGCATGATGACGATCACATCGGGGTCGGCAGCGGCCAATTCTTCCCAAGACATCCAGGGCGAATGGTGACCGGCGGTGGCCAATAGACACTGGCCACCGGCAAGTTGAACCAGCTCGGGCACCCAGTTACCGGCGGCCATCAGCGGTTCTGTCCATTCGATGCAGACGACCGTTGGCTGCGGGGTCACGGTCGCGGCTCGGTGGGCGCAGGACTGAAGGCGGCACTGGAGATCGGCTAAAACCGCTGCTGTTTTGGTGGGCGCGGCCTCTCCTAAGAGGGTTGTGCCAATGCGTTCAATATCCGTCCAGACCTCTGCCAGTCGGTTGGGTTCGAGGGAAATAATCTGGGGATGACTCTGGGTGAGCTGAGCCACCGCCGCCTCTACCTCTCCCAGGCTGACAGCGCACACCTCACACTGGGCCTGGGTGACAATGTGGGTGGGTTTTAGGGCCTCTAGAACCTCCAGGTTGACCCAATAGACGCTGAGAGCAGAGGTGAGGAGGTCGGTAACCCGCTGATGAATGGTGGCACTATCGCCAGCGGGGTTGAATTTAGGGGCCGTACAGACCGGCAGGGCTTGAACGGCGCAGGGATAGTCGCACTCGTGGCTACGGCCCACCAAGAACTCCCCCAGCCCAAGACCATAGACAATTTCAGTGGCACTGGGGATGAGGGAGATAATCCGGGGGGAGAATGGCATAAAGTGACGACCTTGGGTGGAGACAGTGTTTATCGCTCTGTAGGAATTTTACGCGATTGGAAAATTGGGGTGATCGGGTGCCTCTATCCCGATATCGCTGCTGTGGCCACCCCTACTCCCACACAGACTGTGACGATCGCGCTGACCACAGACAACCGCTTCATCAGACCAGCAGCGATGGATGTTTCTTCTAACCACTGCCGAGCGTAGACGGCAACCAGCCCCAACGCCGTCAGCATTGAGGCCAGACCCAGGCTAAACCAGCCCACCAGCACCAGGCCATAGGTGATTTGGTGGAGCGCGATGGCAGTCAGCAGCAGCACCAGGGCCGAAGGGCAGGGCACTAGGCCACCTGAGATGCCAACTGCCACCAGCGATCGCCAGTCTTCTGGGTGATGGTGGTTGTGATCATGGTGGTGGTGGTCGTGATTATGGTGATGGTGATCAGAATCGTGATGATGATCGGGGGGGCCATGGCTGTGGTGGTGATCAGACCTCAGGCGCACGGCCAGCAGCTTGAGGCCGACCAGACAAATCACCACCCCGCTAAGCGCCCCCAAAATGGGATACACCCGATCAAGAACGATATACTGCGAGGCCAACAGCGTTGCCACCCCCAGCGCAAACACCGTCGCCATGTGGGTCACCGTGGTGGTAATGCCCAACCACAGTGCCGCCCCTGGGGTACCGCGACTGCCCACCAAATAAGCCCCCACCAGGGTTTTGCCGTGGCCGGGAGACAGGGCGTGAACGGCACCAAAGCCAAAGGCGATCGCCATGCCCAGGGCGATCGCCCCTGGTCTAGGCTGAGCGCCTAAAAGCTGGGTCAGCTGGCTGACTGCTTCCAGGTGGGCCAGCAGGGGCGGCAATATCGGGCATAGGGCCATGGCGATAGTCTCCGGTCTAGGACAGAGGGGTATCAACTCAAAGCGGGACAAATCTCTGGGGGAGGAGTTAGGAGCCAGAACCTAGGAGAGTACTGGATTCTGACTCCTGACTCCTGAATTCCTCGGAACCCATATTGTCTCGGCTTACGCTGATACCCGGACAGAGTGCTGATCAATGCTGCGGATTTGATTAATAGAATGATAATCATTATCATAGTTTTGTCCAATCTCCCCACGACAGGATCGTTCCCGCTCCTCTAAAGCCATGCTCCAAACCCTGCTGACTTGGCTGATTCAAGGCTATCGGATGGTTTTATCGCCGCTGTTGCCGCCCACCTGTCGGTTTACCCCCACCTGCTCGCAATATGCTCTGGAGGCGATCGCTCGCTACGGAGCCCTAAAAGGAAGCTGGCTGGCGATTCGCCGCATTTTGCGGTGCCACCCCTTCCACCCCGGCGGCTATGACCCCGTGCCAGAGGTGTTCTGGACGGTGGACACGATGCCTCTGAGTCGCGCCATCGAGAAATCTGCCCAAGTACCGAAACGGTGGCGCGATCGCTAATGGTTCAACCGCCCTAGCCAGACCGAGATTATTGTGTTAATTCTTGCAAAGAAGATTTGAAAAGTGAAGCCCTTAACAAATGGGAGATTAACGGTCATGGAAAACAACGAAAGTAAGTTTGGGTTTGTTAACTTTGCAGAAACCTGGAACGGTCGCCTAGCCATGCTGGGTTTTGTGATCGGGGTTGCCACCGAGATTTTGACCGGCCAAGGCATTTTGTCTCAAATTGGCCTCATGTAAGCTGCCGAGCCCAGTCTCAGATTTCTTTAGCCGGGGTGCGTTTGCACACCCCGGCTTTTCAATGTCTTTACACTGCTGACCACACCAGCACCTCCCCTTGCTGCCCTCCAGCCGCCAAATGCTGCCCCCCAGGATGCCAGGCCAGGGCAGAGAATCCCTCTTGAGCCCCCTCTAAAATTTGGGCCGCATTCACAGCGGCTTGCCACAAAATAATCCAGCCATCCTCCGAGAGGGAAGCCAGCAGGCCCGTCTTGGGCTGAAAGGCCACATCTAGTACAGTGCCGCTGTGCAGATCCAGCAGCCAGCTTTCCCAATCTTCTCCTGGCACCAGCACCCCCATCACCACCAGTTCGCGGGTAGCCGCCGCTAAAATCGGTGACTTATCCGCATCGGGAATGTCGGCCCAAGCCAGCTGGCGCACCTTGCCCGGAAACCCCTGAAGCAACGTCGGTAAGTCTGTCGGGGCAACCGGCGTCTGCTGCAAACAATGCACCTGAGCCCAGGTCAGCACGCCCACGCTATTGTCTTGATTGGCTGAGGCTAAGTACGCCCCCTCTGGCGACCATTGCAAGCGCCGACTGGCAGACAGTAGCTCCCATTGGTAGCGGGGCTTTTGCCACTGGGGTACCGCCCAAATATAAACCTGCTGCTGGGCCGAGACTGCAAAATGGTCCCCATTGGGAGACCAGCCTAAATCTTGGACATGAGCAGGCAGCACTAAGCTGGTGAGGATCTCCGCGCGATCAGCATCCCAAATTTGGACGGTCTTTCCCCGGTTGAAAGCCAGCCAATTTTCCTGGGGATGCCACTGAAGTCGGTCAACCCAGGCAGAACCGCATTCCAGACTATCTATCTCGTGGGGCAACTCGTTGTGCATCTGCCAAAGGGTGACATTGCCCGCTTGCCCCGCTGCGGCCAGCCATTGGCCATCGCCAGAGAAGTCAAGGGCATCGATCGAGAGACCACTGCCCGGTTGCAGTGGCACTGCCAGGAAGTTTTGCAGTAGCGACACCTCGCCGCCGCCACTGGCGATCGCCAGGGTATTGCCCACAGGTGACCAGGCCAGCGCAGTGACATAATCTGCCAGGGCGTGCTGGGCACTGAGCTCTACTAGGGGTTTTCGAGAAAGGGCCATAGCTGGGCAATTAGCGGGTTCTAAATCGGGGATAGCTGAGTTGAGCAACCGAGTCTGCGACGGTGGTGAGCTCAAAGTTCACGCTCGTCCAGCGGGGGGCTACCTGGGGCAGAGGGCTAAACAATAGGGGAATGCCAAACAGCTTATGTCCCAGGGGATATAGCCGCTTAAGGGAGGGCGACTCTCGGCCCATGCCGCCATCGAATAGGGTTTGATAGCGCTGGGCAATGGTGATTTGGGTAGCCCTGCGGCCCTGGCGATGCAGTTGGTCGAGGGCTTCGCCGATCTCAAACCGCAGGCCATCGACGTGAATGTGCTGGCGATACCAGAGGCTCTCCCACTGGTGCCAGCAGCGGCCCGACACGACATGAATCAACTCACCGGTGGTGCTGACCGCAAAGGCACCATGCCTGGGGCACAGGTAGGTATCGGTGAGAAACAGGGCCGGAATGGTGCGGTGGCAGTGGGGGCACCGAATCTCTGGGCCAAAGGCGGGGTAGTCGATGGCGGGGTGCAGCATGGTGTTTATTACTGTTGCAAGATGACGCAAACGCTTCCGGCTTTTCCATGAGGCTCAAGGGTGACTAGAATGATAATCATTATCACAATAAAGCATGGGGACTGAGAATTGTTAGCGCTTTTCCTGACTCTTGGCTGGAAAGGAAATTCAGCGATTGCTATTCAGAGCCGATCACCTGATTCCCGAACAGATTCAGATGTTAAACTTAACGTCAAGTGATGGAGCAGAGACATTGTGGCAAGGGTTTTCACCGGTCGGGTCGTGATTCCAGGCGACAAAATCAACGAGTACTTTGAGGCACTGCAAAAAGCAGAGGCTGCCAGGGCACCGTTTCGTGAATCCTTGGAGCAGTTGAATCAGGAATTTGGTGAGTATTTAGCCACCAAATACGTTCGTAAAACGGTTCGGAAGCATACGGGTATCGTGGATTTGTTTATCCACTTTATTTGTGGCTACACCGATGCCGAGCAGCTTGAAGACATCACCAAAGGAATGGTGAATAGTCACTTTCGCAGTTGGTACAAGCGGAAGGTGATGGATTCGGCAAGGGAAAGTGATTTACGGGTAGCACTACGGAAGTTTTTTCAGTTTTTGGCTGCCGAAAAAGCCATGACCTATCAAAAAGTGCTAGATGCCTTGAAGTAGCTATCATACGGCATCTGATTGACAAGCTCATTCAAGATTGCATGACCCTTGCAGATACTGCAAAGCAGCACGCTCTGCCAAGTCCCGCACAAATGCTTGATGAATTGGGTCAGCAATTCCAGTTTGCAGCTCATTCAGCACCTCCATTATCCTATTCAAACACCCTCTGAAGCGATTCTCAAAGGTTTGCCATACCAAATATTCCTGTACCCCATTGCAGCGATAGGTATTCTGCCTCAGCGCCAGTCAGGCGATCGCCACTCTCCAAGGGTGGAATCGGAATGAAACGAGCAGGCTGTTGTAACACCATAGTCAAGCTCTAGATCGATGAAGGAAATAGTATCGATTTTAGTCAACATAGCGCCGGAACGATGCCCCAATGTCAGGCTGCTCCGGAATGCCTAGATCTTGACAAACAACTCGAAATCCCAAGTCATCATGCCCATCCTCTGCATCATCTGGAGCCCGAAACGCCGATCGACAATTTGCGACAACATCATGCCAGGAGCCACCACGAATCACTCGTCGAGTTGAATCTCCATCCCAAATCCAGGCTGTACCATCGGTTGGAGCGCCATAGTAGTTGACATGCCAATGATCTACACACCATTCGTAAACATTGCCATGCATATCGTACAACCCAAACGCATTGGCGATCCCAAAGCTGCCGACGGGGGTTGTCTGCTTCCCATATTTTTGGATCTTACTGCCTCTCGCTTGACTGTTGTAATTTGCCGCCGATCGATTGAGGACATCTCCAAAATGAAATGGGGTAGAAGTTCCAGCACGACAGGCGTATTCCCATTCTGCTTCGCTGGGGAATCGATAAGAACGACCTGTTTTGGCTACTAGTCTTTCACAAAATTCGATCGCTTCAAACCAGGAGATTTGCTCAACTGGATAATCAGCTCCCCGGTGGCAGGCGGAAATTGGCTCTAGTTCATCATGAATTAAAGGGAGATCAGCGATCGCTCTCCACTGAGCCTGTGTCACCAAAAACTTACCCATCCAAAAACCATTCACGGCCACAGGATGTTGAGGTATTTCATCTGGGGAATGCTCTATTTCATCAGGAGTAGCCCCCATTAAAAACGATCCACCTGGAATCCAAATTAATTCTAGATTGACTCCCAGTGCCAGTTTTTCCGTGAAACAGATTCCAGTATGGCGAGCAGAGTCGCTGACTTGACCCAATCCGTTGAGATAAACCGTCTCAAACTCAAAGGACGTTACGCCTGTCACATCAGGTCACTTCAATCACGACATTACTGATGTGGGTAATCAACGTCTTGTCATCTTGAGTGATTACTTTGACATACCCACTGGCAATACAATATTCTACCGATTTCGCCTCAATTGCTTGTGATGAAGTCACCAAAGTTACTTTGGCGTTTTCAATGTAGTTCGTTGCATAGTGCTGAATGGTTGTCATCGTCATTAATTTCCGACTAGATTGACTATGGTAATATCTTGTCTTTGGTTAGGGTTGAGGCCAGGGCGGAATTCTTGCCAAGATGCCTTTTTGCAGGGGCTCAGGACGTAATTGGCGCGGCACCAAGCCGTTAGGGCTGGCAGCGTATTGGATGGCCAATTTCGCGATCGCGCCAGCACTCTCCAGCGGTGGCAAATCGCCAAACATCAGCGTGGTTTTTTGAGGGGCAGCCAGGGCGATCGCACAAAACCGATGGCAGGCGCTGAGGCATTCCACCGCCTCAAGGGTAAAGTCGGGCGGTAGGTGCCCCTGCTGCTGTAATTGCTGCAACTGTTGGCAGAGATGGTATCCCCCTCGGTAGCCCAGGTGCTCTCGCTGGGTTGCTGAAAAGGCGCAGGAGGTGCAAACAAATAGGGCATGGTGGGCCATGGTTTAGCTCCCTTGAACTGCTTTGATTACATCTGCCGTACTGATATCGCCAATAGCTTTGTGGATTTTGTACTGCTGCGTCGGCTGGGTGAGGATGATGATAGCCGTTTCTACCGGCGGGCAGCCAGGTTCTCGACACTGAAGCTGATTGATAGAAATAGTCGTTTCTGCATCTAACTTGAGCAGTTCCGCAATCTGAGCCTTAAGCCGCTGTAAAACCGCCGGATCAACAGTGGATTTGGGTTGAGAAAATAAGTCCATGGTAGAGGTTGACACTGGGCTATAGGGTAATCACTTGGTCGGGTATGTTGCCGCTGAGGGCAGGGTAGAGATCGGGGAAACAACCCACCGTCACCCTCTCCACCACATATCTGACGGCACAATGTCCTGGTTCTTTGCGCCCGGTTCCGGTAGGCGTACCCCAACAGGGTCCGTCCCCAGCTAAATTCCGCTCCAGAGCACACATGTCACACATCATCAGCACAATATTTTGCTCTTTGGCTACTACTGCCAACCTTTCACCGATAGGGTCACCCTGGCGTAAGACAAAGCAGTGGTCGTCAAAAAAGACCTTAAACCCTCCCCCGATCCGCGATCGCCCCCTCCATCCGCCCCTGCACCTCGACTACCGTCAATGCTCCTAGATCCCCACTATGACGAGTCCGCACACTCAGGGTCTGCTGTTCTACCTCTCGCTTACCCACCACCGCCACCACTGGAATTTTTGCCAGCTCGGCGGTGCGAATTTGCTTGCCGAGGCGATCGCCGCTGGCATCGACCTCCACCCGGTAGCCCTGCTGTTTCAGGGTCTGGGCCACCCCATTGGCATAGTCACGCTGGCCATCGCTCACCGGCAGCAACCGCAGCTGCACCGGGGCCAGCCACAGGGGGAAATCTCCGGCGTAGTTCTCCACCAAAATGCCAAAGAACCGCTCTAACGAGCCAAAAATGGCCCGGTGAATCATGATTGGGCGCTGCCGTGAGCCGTCGGCAGCAACATAGTGCAGGTCAAACCGCTCCGGCAGGTTAAAGTCCACCTGAATGGTGGAGCACTGCCACAGGCGACCGATAGCATCGCGAATTTTGATATCGATTTTGGGGCCATAGAAAGCACCGCCGCCCTCGTCGGTGACATAGTCCCAGCCCTTGCGAGCGAGGGCCTGTCGCAGGGCATCGGTGGCCAAGTCCCAGATGGCATCGGCCCCCACCGATTTATCTGGACGGGTGGATAAATTAACCTCGTACTCGGTAAAGCCAAAGTCTGACAAAATCTGCTCGGTTAGATCCAGCACCGCCAAGATTTCATCGCTCACCTGCTCCGGCAGGCAAAACACATGGGCGTCATCTTGGGTAAAGCCCCGCACCCGCATCAGGCCGTGCAGCACCCCCGAGCGCTCGTAGCGGTAGACCGTGCCCAACTCGGCCCAGCGCAGGGGCAGTTCCCGATAGGAGTGCAGCCGATTTTGATAGGTCAAAACATGAAAGGGGCAGTTCATCGGTTTGAGCTGGTACTGCTGCGATTCAATCGCCATCGAGTCAAACATGTTGTCTCGGTAGAACTCAAAGTGGCCCGAGGTCTTCCATAAGTCGAGGTTGGCAATGTGGGGAGTGTAAAGCAGGTCATAGCTGGCCGCCAGATGGGCATTGCGCCAGTAGTCTTCGATCAATAACCGCATTCGCGCCCCCTTGGGGTGCCAGAACACTAAGCCGCCCCCTGCCGCTTCCTGAATGCTGAACAGGTCTAGGTCTTGACCCAGGCGACGATGGTCGCGGCGCTTGGCCTCTTCCTTTTGGGTGAGATAGGCTTGTAGCTGCTCGGGGGTTTCCCAAGCGGTACCATAGATGCGCTGGAGTTGGGGCTGGGTTTCATCCCCGCGCCAGTAGGCTCCGGCCACACTTTCTAGGGCAAAGGCGGCGGGGTCAATTTCCCCGGTGTTGTTGAGGTGGGGGCCCGCACAGAGATCCCACCAGCAGGGCATGGGGGAGGGAATCGGGGCCGAAGGGGCATCGAATAGGGAAGGATCCGTTGTCCCCAGGGGCACACCCCCATCGGGGCAGCCGATGTAGTAGCGGGTGATGGGCTCTGCTGGGGGGATTCTATCAAGAATTTCCAGTTTATAGGGTTCGTTGAGTTGGGTGATGGTAGCCCGGAGCGCCTCCCGCTCTACGGTTTCACGAATGATCGGCAGGTTGGCGCGGATGATGCGCCCCATCTCCTGGGTGATCAGGGTCAGGTCTTCGGGAGTGAAGGGAGCGGGACGATCAAAGTCGTAGTAGAAGCCGGTTTCAGTCCAGGGGCCAATGGTGACCTTGGCCTCAGGGAAGAGCCGCTGGACGGCCATGGCTAGCACGTGGGCGCAGGTGTGGCGAATGCGCAGCAACCGCTGGGGATCCCTGGGAGACAGGGCATCAATGGCGGGCTGGTGGCTCAATTGGCTGACCATGGCAGGCTAAAATGTAAAATGAGATTGATTATCATTTTTAGTCTACCGTGATTAGTCTACCGTGATAGGGGGAGGGGAGAGTATGGGTGGGGTAAGTTCCCAGATCTTCCATTTTTCCCTCAAATATTTCCTCAAATATTCCCTCAAGATTCACCGATTGGCTCGCGAAGGAATCCTAAACGGCTCATAACAGCACAGCAATATAGATACCATGGCCCTCACCCTGTACAACACCCTCACAAAGCAACCACAACCCTTTATTCCTATCCTGCCGGGGCAAGTGAGCATCTATTGCTGCGGGGTGACGGTCTATGATGATTGCCACTTGGGCCATGGGCGTTCCTACTTGACCTGGGATGTCCTGCGGCGCTATTTGCAGTGGCAGGGCTATGGTGTCCGGTATGTGCAGAATTTCACTGATATCGATGACAAAATTCTGCACCGCGCCCAGGCCGAAGGAACGACCATGGCAGCGGTATCCGATCGCTATATCCAGCACTATTTTGAGGATATGCGTCGGCTCAACATACTGGATGCCCAAGTCTATCCTCGGGTCACGGAACACATTGAAGACATTCATGCCCTGATTCGGCAGTTGGAGGCCAAGGGCTATGCCTACGCAGCAGGGGGGGATGTGTATTACCGAGTGGCCCAGTTTGCGGAGTATGGGCAGTTGTCGGGGCGCTCCCTGGAGGGGATGCAGGTGGGGGCCAGTGGTCGGGCTTTGGTGGCTACTGCCAAGGCCAACCCGGCGGATTTTGTCTTGTGGAAGGGGGCAAAGCCAGGGGAACCGGCTTGGGATTCCCCGTGGGGGCCGGGGCGACCAGGCTGGCATATTGAATGCTCGGCCATGATTCGATCGCAGTTGGGCCTCACCATTGATATCCATGGCGGCGGCGGGGATTTGGTGTTTCCCCACCATGACAATGAAATTGCCCAATCCCAAGCGGCCCATGGCCAACCCCTAGCCCGTTATTGGCTCCACAACGGCATGGTGACTGTGGGGGGGGAGAAAATGTCTAAGTCCCTGGGCAATTTCACCACCCTTCGGGATTTGCTGGGGGGGCGGTGGGCACCCTACCCGCAGCCGGTGGAGCCGATGGCCGTACGGTTGTTTGTGCTACAAGGGCACTACCGCAAGCCATTGGATTTTACGGCGACAGCGATCGCTACGGCGGTTCAGGGCTGGCATACGTTGAAGGCGGGATTACAGTTTGGCGATCGCCATGGCAAAACCCTAGGCTGGGCATCTCTCCAGCCCCCCGTGACCCTGTCTCCCACTGAGGAGAATACCTGGGTGCAGGCATTTCAGCGGGCTTTGGATCATGACCTGAATACCTCGGAGGGGCTGGCGGTACTGTTTGACCTAGCCAAGGGGTTGCAGCGGGAGGGGAATCGCCTCCTTCACGAGGGCAAGACCCAGGTGGAGCCAGATCATCTCTGGCATCAGTGGCAGACCCTAGTGGGGTTGGGGCAGGTGTTAGGGTTGGAGGCCAAGGAAAAGGGGGATCGCCCGGTTGAGGCCCCCCCGCTAGTGGATGATTCAGCGATCGCTGAGTTAATCCAACAGCGCCAACAGGCCCGTCAACAGCGGGATTTTGCCACGGCGGATCGGATCCGTGATCGCTTGGCTGGGGTGGGCGTTGTGGTGGTGGATCAACCGCATGGGGCGGTGCGTTGGCACCGCCCCTAATCGGGTGTTCGATTCATTGCCCACCATTCCACGGAGGGCGAACAGCCGTTTCATTGCCCAACATCCTACGGAGGGCGAACAGTCGTTCGCCCCTACGCCCACAATATCTATGGGGGGTGACGAGTTCAGGCGGGAACTTGGTATAGTCTGGCGCACTCACTTAACAATTCATTGCAAATCATTGCAAAGTGAGTGCATCAACGGGGAAATTGCTACCCTCTAGGCAATCCTTGAACCTAAACCAGCGTTACCATAGCCGCACTGAGTTCCTACAGATCTACGCTGAGAAGACCCTATGACTGACACCCAAACTTCCCTACTCGATCCGGCCATAGCGGAGGGCGATCCAAGGCAATTGGTAGATCTGTATGCCGATCGCCTCATGGACGAGATCTTTGATGGGGTGGATCGGGCCTTGGAAGGAGACGCCGACGCCTTGAAAAGTCTCCAGAATCCTTTGACGGAGGAGGCTGGTTCTGTCCCTGGATTTTCCACTCCTGAATTTTCGGCGATGGCCTTTGGTGCTGGGGGAATGTCCTCTGTGCTTCTCCCCACTGCCGCTCCCTTGAGCACTGGGGAAGCCCTCAACGACATGACCTTACCCTACGCCCTTGCCACAGCGAATGTCCCCGCTGAGGCGATGCCAGATCAGCGGCGCTGGTGGCACCGCTGGAGTGGCAATCGCCTTTTGCTAGGGGCAGCAGGGTTGTCCTTGGCAGCGACCTTGGGCCTGTGGTGGTCCTACCAGCGCCAGATGACCACCCCAGCGGTGGTGACGGCTCCAGCCCCGGCAACGGTCGCCACGAGTCCTGATGTAGAGTTTTTGGAATATTTGCGCCGATCCCTAGAGGTGATTTCCCAGGATGCGACAGCTTCGACAGCGGGTCCGGGCCTTGGCATTCCCGAGGTACCCATAGCCTTCAATGGCTCTCCTCTAGGGCTCCCCCCCCTAGGCGGTACGCTCCCCCCTGGGGTCGCCCTTCCCGGTGGCCCAGCCCAGATTAATGTGATTGAACGGGTTTACATTCCCTACCAAACCGGGCCAGCACCCGTTGCCAGCGGTACAGCCCCAGCGGCTCCCAGTAGTTCAGGACTCCCCGTCCCCTCGGCGACCCCTGTTGCTGTCCATACTCTGGTGGGAATTCTGGAATTGGGAGATCGTTCAGCCGCATTGTTTGAAATTAGCGGCGTGCCCCAGCGCGTATACATCGGCGAGCGCATTGGTAGTAGCGGTTGGTCTTTGGTGTCGGTATCTGATGGTGAAGCGGTAGTGCGCCGGAATGGAGAGGTGCGCTCTATTTATATTGGCCAGCAGTTCTAGGGGCTGTGGACAATCCAAGCCAGATCCGTGGTTATGGGGCGGTTACAGCCCCTAGCTTGATTTCAGTAGGGCGTGGTCATGCCTACCCCGCAAGGTTTTTTCCGTTAATTGTCCACACACCCTAGCCCTGGAATACCTTAGATACTGGGTCGGAAAGACCCCAGTGCCGTCTCTGGAGCAGCCCCAATGGGCATTTTTGAAGATCTCAGTCGTTTTTTAGAAAGTCGTCTCGATCAGTTTCTCCAGGCTCATCCCCATCTAGAACTGATGGCCCTTGAAGAACAACTTCGGGGCCAAGAGCAGGATGCTATTGCCCTCCTGGGGGATCTAAAGCGACGCCAAAAACAGCTAGAGGACAGTATTCTTGATACTGCCCAAGAGGTGCAGCGCTGGCATCAACGGGTGCGAAAGGCCCAATCCGCTAATCGCCTGGATTTAGTACAATCCGCTCAGGAGCGGGAAGCAGCTCTACTGCGCCAGGGAAATCATTTCTGGGGCCAGATGAAGGGCATCCAAGATCAAGTCGAAAAAACTCGTACTCTTCAACAACAAATCCACACCAAGCGTCGAGAGTTGAAGGCGAAAATCGTGCAGGCGGAAGCTGACCGCGCCACCCAAAAAGCCCAGCAGACGTCCCCCGCTGCGGAGCCCTGGGGTACGGCAGGTTGGAACGAAAGTCCCTACCGCAGCAGCCAATCCTTCGGGGATCCTCTGGAGGAAACCTTCCAGCGTTGGGAGACCGAAGCAGAATTAGAGGATCTAAAACGCCAGATGGGGCGCTGAAAGTAGCCCTAATGCCTGCCGGCGGGCTCCAGACGGGCTCCAGATTGTCTAGCACTATCGTCCCCCTTGGTTTGTGTCTACTTTGTCTAGCCCTTCCTCCCAAGAGTCTCAGGTTTGGTACGGCCAAGCTAGCGCCCTGTATAGTCTGGGCCGCTATAGTGCCGCCATTGATAAGTTTGATCGGGTTCTGGCTTTGACTCCGCGCTACACAGAAGCCTGGGCTTACCGAGGCTATGCCCTCTATGAGTTAAAACGCTATGACGAGGCTCTGGAAAGCTTTCAACGATCGCTAGCCTTGAATGCTAGGTATGCCTTGGCTTGGCATGGGCGAGGAGTAGTACAAGCGAAACAGCGACAGTATGACGCTGCTCTTGAAAGTTTGGATCGTGCCTTGGCCCTGGATCCTGAAGACAGTAAAGCCTGGTATAACCGGGGTAAAACTCTAATGCGCCTGCAACGCTACTCGGAGGCAATTGAAAGCTTTGATGCCATGATTGACCGCCAGCCCCAGAGTCATCGAGCCTGGTACAACCGTGCCGTTGCTATGGCTAATCTCCGCCGCTATGCCGATGCCCTCAGCAGCTTAGATACGGCGGTGGCGATTAAGCGGGACTGTTACTATGCCTGGACCTATCGGGGGCTGATGCTCAACAAGCTGCACCGGTTCGCCGAGGCTCAGGCTAGCTTTGACCGATCAATCCGTTTCAAAACGCCTAATCCCAATGCGACCTACGGTAAGGCAGTGTCCTATGCTCTCCAGGGTGATGCGGAGCAGGCTGCCTGGTATCTCCAGGAGGCTATGGTGTTGAACCCTGCTCTTAGTCGCACCACGGTTAAAACTGATCCTAGCTTTAGCGAGGTTCTAAGCACGGGGGTCTTTCAAGCTCTTTTACAGATACCAGACGTGTCGGCCCCAGATGATTCGGGGGAAGATACCGTAAACTGGCAGGAGTATTCTGTCCTAGATGATGGCCCGGATACCCAGGCTGACTTTTGATCGCGGTACTCTGATTCTCCATCCCCCGCCTGGGGGCAAAGCCTGGGTTGAATTTGCCACCTGGGATGATCGAGTTGAAAAATTTCGCGTCCCTGCCTGCCAATATCGGGCTCTGGTGGAAACGCTTCAGCGGGACGGAGTGTCCTTTACTGACGATGCCAAAGGGTTTACTCCCCTGGCGTTAACGCCCCAGTTGCAGCGCACCCCCTATCCTCACCAGGCGGAGGCGCTGCGGGCCTGGAAGGTGGCGGGACGCCGGGGGGTTGTGGTTTTGCCTACGGCGGCGGGGAAGACCTATCTGGCTCAAATGGCTGTGGCGGCCACCCCTCGCAGCACCTTGATTACGGTGCCTACTTTGGACCTGATGCACCAGTGGTATGACCAGTTGCTCCAGGCATTTCCGGGGACGGCGGTGGGACTGCTGGGGGGCGGATCCCGCGATGGTCTGGGTTCTGATTCTGGCAATTGCACTGCTATTTTGGTGGCGACCTATGACAGTGCTGCCATTCATGCGGAAACTCTGGGTAATCGCTATGGACTGCTGATCTGTGATGAATGTCATCACTTGCCCAGTAGCTTTAATCGGGTGATTGCGGAATATGCGATCGCACCCTATCGTCTGGGGCTCACCGCCACCCCCGACCGCAGCGACGGTCGCCATGGGGATTTAGATACCCTGATTGGCCCTATTGTCTATGAGCAGCAGCCGGAGGATCTGGCGGGCACGGCCCTGGCTCCCTACGACATTGTGCCAATCAAAGTCCCTCTGAGTGATCTGGAACGGGTCCGCTACGACCGCTTAATTCAACAGCGCAACACCTTTCTCCAGGGGGCCAATATCTGGCTGGGGAGCGTAGAGGGCTGGCAACGGTTTGTCCAGGCTAGCGCCCAGTCCCAAGCGGGACGGCGGGCGATGCTGGCCCACCGGGAGGCTAAGACCATCGCCCTGGGTACGGAGGGTAAGCTGCGAATTTTGACGGATCTGCTGGCGCAGCACCACCCTGAACGAGTGCTGATTTTTACCAATGACAATCAGACGGTGTATCGCATTTCCCAGGATTTTCTGATCCCCGCCATCACCCACCAAACCCCGGTGAAGGAGCGGCAGGTGGTGCTGGAACGGTTTCGTTCTGGAGTCTATCCAACCCTGGTGGTATCCCATGTGTTGAATGAGGGGGTGGATGTGCCGGATGCACGGGTTGCCATTCTCCTGTCGGGGACGGGCTCGACGCGGGAGTATATCCAGCGCTTGGGGCGAATTTTGAGGAAGGGATCAGGATCCAAGCGGGCGATTCTGTACGAAGTGATTGCGGAGGAAACCAGTGAGGAAGCCACCTCCCGTCGTCGTCGCACGCCCTCCCCCCGGCGCGGGACCGGGCAGTTGGAACTGCTGCCCTATGGGACAGGGGATCGGTCTACGCCCCTAGCAGCGGAGTCCTCTCCCCCGTGGCCTGAGCCTGAGTCGCCAGAGAAGGACTAGGGTTCTAGGTATTCCACTGGACGGTGGCAGGTGGCAGGGACTACAGGAGCCCTCAGGGGCGGCATGGGGGGTTGGCCGGGGCTAAGTTGGGGTTTGGGTTTCAGTAGGCCCAGGGCATCCCGAAGGGCTGCCCGCACAGCGGGTTCAGGCTCCTGGGTGAGCATGAGGTGATAGCAATCAGCAAGGTGCGATCGCACTGAAATCTCAGTCCCCGGTAGGTAGGCTGCTTCACCTTGGGCATCCTGGAGCCCCCATTGGGCCAGCCAGCGCACTGCGATTAATCGCTTTAGGGGATCGGCATCATAGAGGTGCTGCCAGCGCTGTTCAAGATGGGATAGATCGAGATGGGACAGGTCTCGCTGACCGGGGGCGGCAACCACAGCCTGAGTCGCAGAGTGCCTTTGCAGGGGAGGCTGGCGCTGGGGGGCAAATCCAAATCCCTCAGAAGGGGACAGGGCACCGCGATGGTCCCTGGGGGCTGGTCCCTGACCATTGCGGTTCTGCCACAACAGCAACAGCGTTAGGACATTCAGCCCCCCAAGACTAACAAAGGCTAGGGTCGGCCACCCCCCCACCTCGGCCCACAACGCTGCCGTCAGGTAAGTTGCGCCAAACGCTCCAGTGCCCACCACCCAGGGCAAGGCTCCACTGCGCTGGCCGAAGCCCTGGCACATCCGCCTGAGATGCTGCCCCAGGGAGATCCCCAGCGATCGCGAGGAGAAGGAGGGCGCGATCGCGTAGCGATATACCCCCAGCCCCACCGCCACCGCTAGGAGAAGTTTGCCGTCCACCAAAGCTGCCATCAGGGCTAGAGCAAACCAGCGGCCATAGCGGCGAGAAAGGCGGGAATAGGGAGGATTGATTTGGCCCATCTGGCTCAAACCAGTCTGGAGACGGGGAGCAAAATCCTCTGCCCAGGGGAAATTGCGGCCCTTTGGTGCCACCTGTACCACGTTGACTGCCTGTGAAGTGAGTTGCCTTGATTATGCTCACACAGGGCCGCAGTGGGGACAAGGGAGAAGCCTCATCTCAGGCAATCCCCAACCCCATCAACACAAAACGCAACAGGAAGATGGCTGCTAACAGCCAGACCACCCATCCAATTTCCTGAAACTTCCCCTGGAAGGTCTTGATCAGCGGATAGGCAATAAAGCCTACCGCCAGACCCTCGGCGATGGAATAGGTCAAGGGCATGAGCAGGATGGTGAGGAAACAGGGAATGGCCTCCGCTGGGTCAGACCAGCGAATACTGGCGGCACTGCCCATCATCAACACCCCCACCAGTAGCAGGGCTGAGGCCGTCGCATAGCCCGGAATCGCCGACAGTAGGGGAATAAAAAAGATGGCCCCCAGAAAACACAGGGCCGTCACCACCGCAGCAAAGCCCGACCGTCCGCCCTCGGCAATGCCCGAGGCGGACTCAATATAGCTGGTGACGGTGGAGGTACCGAGAATGGCTCCCGCTGTCGTCCCCACCGCATCCGCCAACAATGCCTGATTGGCGCGGGGCAGTTCCCCCTGTTCATTCACATAGCCCGCTTGAATGCCGATGCCCGAGAGGGTGCCAATGGTGTCAAACAGGTCCACAAACAGAAACACGAACATGACCACGAGGAAATTGGTGATGCCCACGCTGCCAATTTGCCCCAGCCCGACAAAGGCTTGGCCAAACAAATCAGTAGGCCAGAGGGGCAATCCCACAACTCCCTGGGGCCAGGGGGAAATGCCCAAAATCCACCCCAGGGCTGCTGTGGCCAGAATTCCCCACAGCAGTGCGCCCTTGATGCGGCGGGCCAGGAAGGCGGAGGCAATCAGAATTCCCGCGATCGCCATCAGGGTTTCCGGTCGCCCCAGATCCCCTAGGGCGGTTTTGGTGGGGCCGTAGGCGACGATGATGCCCGCCCCGCCAAAGTCCGGATCCCCTGACAAGGCTATATAGGCGATAAACAGGCCGATGCCCGCAGCGGTGGCCCGCTTTAACCCTTCGGGAATGGCTTTGATAATGGCTGCCCGCAGGTTGGTCAAGGTGAGGATGATAAAGAGAATGCCCTCGATTAAGACTGCCGCTAGGGCCACCCGCCATTCAATTCCTAGGCCCAGCACCACGGAAAAGGCGAAGAAGGCATTGAGCCCCATGCCGGGGGCAAGGGCGATGGGGTATTTGGCCAGAATCCCCATAATGGCGGTGGCAATTGCCGCCGAAATCCCTGTGGCTACCACCAGTTCTCCAAACAAGTCGCCAGTTTCGGTCAGGAAAATGGCGTTGGAGAGGATGTCGGGGTTCACCACCAGGATGTAGGCCATGGTGATAAAGGTGGTGATGCCCGCTACGATTTCGGTGCGGAGGTTGGTTTGCAATCCCTCAAAGTCGAAAAAACCCGCGATGGTCAGAGACCGGCCCACAGGGGCCATCGCGGTCACCATGCCAGAGGGTGCCGGTGATTTTTCAGGAGATTCGGAATTGTTCATGCATCTATCAAGGTAATCGGATATCAAGAGGGACGGAATGGGGCGAATTCTAATACGGTTTTACCCACCCCAATCGCTGCCCTTGAACATTTCGCCCCCTCCCCAGCACCATCGCTATAGTGGAAGTCAACGGCGTTTCTAAATTTTGGTTTCCCCCATGGTGTTATTTGGCTTTGGCAAAAAGCTCTCTATTCCTGACCCCAGCGAAGCCCTTCCGGGCCGTAGTGAAGCCCTTGCTGTACCCAAGGCTCATTACGTGAATGGTCACGACATTACGCCTCCCTTTCCTGCCGGGATGGAACTCGCCCTCTTTGGGATGGGTTGCTTTTGGGGCGCTGAGCGCAAATTCTGGCAAACCGAGGGCGTTTACTCCACGGCAGTGGGCTATGCCGCTGGCCACACCCCTAACCCCACCTATCGGGAGGTCTGCTCGGGGATGACGGGCCATAATGAGGTGGTGCGTGTGGTGTTTGACCCCAGCCAAGTCAGCTACGAGACCCTGCTGAAGGTGTTTTGGGAAAACCATAACCCCACTCAGGGCATGCGCCAGGGCAATGACACAGGCACCCAATACCGTTCTGGCATCTACACCTATTCCGAGGTTCAGCAGCAACAGGCGGAGGCATCCCGTGATTCCTACCAGGCGGCGCTCAAGCAAGCGGGCCACGGAGGGGACATCACCACGGAAATTCTGGCGGCTCCTGAGTTTTACTACGCTGAGGAGTATCACCAGCAGTATCTAGCCAAGAATCCCGGCGGCTACTGTGGTCTCGGCGGCGTCGGCGTCGCTTGTCCTGTGGGGTTGGCTGTATAAGTTGTAGGAGGGTCGAGGCAGAATGACGATCGCCCCAGCTCCATCATTGCTGCTAAAGGATTTTTTGCAGTGCTCTAGTATTGAAGACTCCCCTGCCTGGGAGTTCGTCAACGGAGAGGCGGTCCAAAAGCCGATGCCAGGAGGTCAACATAGTCGTTTGCAAAAGCGCCTTGTCCAAGCGATTGAAAATGCTAATGGTGGGCTAGAAGCTTTACCGGAATTGCGGTGTACCTTTGGCGATCGGTCTATCGTGCCTGATATTGCTATCCTGCCCTTGGCTCGGGTGCCGGTGTCGGTATCCGGTGAAATTGTTGCCACGGGCATTGAGTTTGCCCCAGACTGGGTCATTGAAATTCTGTCTCCCCAGCAGCAAGAGACACGGGTCACGCGCAATTTGCTGCACTGTCTGCGCCATGGCAGCCAGTTAGGTTGGCTGGTGGATCCTTTGACTCGGATAGTGTTTGTGTTCTACCCAGATCGTCTTCCCGATGAGATGCTGGGGACAGATCCGCTGCCCGTGTTGCCGGGAATCGATTTGGCATTGACGGCGGAGCAGGTGTTTGGCTGGTTAAGGGTGAATCCATGACGCCTTTGGAAACGTTGCGATCGCTGTTTGATACCGCCATAGCAGCGGCCCAGCCCGAGCTACGCATCCCCCAGTTTTTGCCCGCCCCCCCAGCGGGTAGAACGGTGGTGGTGGGGGCGGGTAAATCCGCCGCCGCCATGGCCCGAGCGGTGGAGCAGGTGTGGCCCGGTCCCCTAGAGGGCGTTGTAGTCACCCGCTATGGCCACGGCGTTCCCACAGAGCGGATTCAAGTCTTGGAGGCAGCCCACCCCGTCCCCGATGAGAAGGGTAGGGCAGCAGCAGAACAGATCTGGCAAACTGTGGCTCCCCTGGGACCAGAGGATTTGGTTCTCTGCCTGATTTCCGGTGGCGGATCGGCCCTGCTGACCCTGCCGCCGGAGGACATTTCCCTGGCAATACTGGCGGATATCAATCGCCAATTGCTGCGCTCCGGGGCCGATATCGTGGCCATGAATACGGTCCGCAAGACCCTGTCCCGCTCCTCGGGGGGACGGCTGGCGGCGGCGGCCTACCCAGCCCAGGTGGTGTCGCTGCTGATTTCCGATGTGCCGGGGGACAATTTGCGGGCGATCGCCTCTGGTCCAACTGTTGGTGATACCGTTACCGCCCAAGACACCCTAGGGATTCTGATCCACTACGCCATTGATGTGCCGCCAGTGGTGCTGGACTACCTTCAGCGGGATCCCAATCCTGTCATTGCCCCTAGCGATCCCCGTCTGGCGACGACCACGAACCATCTGATTGCCACCCCCCAGCAATCCCTGGAGGCCGCAGCAGCGAAGGCTCAAGCTTTAGGCTATACACCACTGATCCTCGGCAGTGCCATTGAGGGGGAAGCGAAACAGGTGGGTATCGTCCACAGCGGTATTGCCCATCAGGTAGTGCAGTATGGTCAGCCGATCACGCCTCCCTGTGTGATTCTTTCGGGAGGTGAAACCACGGTGACGGTGACGGGTAGCGGCGGTCGAGGGGGGCGTAATGGGGAATTTTTGCTGTCTCTGGCGGTAGCACTGAACGGCCTAGAAAAGGTGTGGGCGATCGCGGGGGACACCGATGGTATTGATGGTAGTGAAACCAATGCCGGAGCAATCCTCACCCCTGACATTCTGCAACGGGGCGGCGATCGCGATCTCAACGCCGCCGACTACCTAGCCCGCCACGACAGCTACAGCTTCTTTGCCGCCCTGGATGCCCTAGTGGACACAGGACCGACCCTGACGAATGTGAACGACTTCCGAGCCATCTTGATTGAGCCGTGAGGGCCGGGGCTGTATGGCAGCAATATTCGCCGCACCGGAGCACCGCTGGTTAGCTCTGATCGTAGGCAATACTCGCCTGCACTGGGGAGCCTTTGCGGGGGGGGATTTGTTGATGCAGTGGCATAGCCGCCATCTGCAACCAGAGGAGGCTATTGCCCTTTACCAGTCTGGGTTTGCCTCATCTCAGTGGGGCCGAATATTGGCAACCGCAACAGTTCAAGACGCGCTGGAGGGAGGTGAACAAACGGCTGCCCTTCTGGAGCAGGATGTATCCCTGCCCCCAGACTGGGGTGCCGTGCCCCTCTACAGCGCCTCCGTTGTCCCCCATCAAACTGTCCTGTGGCAGGAGTATTTCGGCTGGCGGGAAATCACCCTGGAGAACCTACCCCTGGGCAACCTGTACCCCACCCTAGGCATCGATCGCGCTCTAAATCTGCTGGGGGCGGGAGCCCGCTACGGCTGGCCGGTCCTAGTGGTGGATGGGGGCACAGCCCTGACCTTCACCGCTGGGGGCAATGGCCAAAAACCGGGCGCAGACCCTCCCGTCCTCCTGGGGGGAGCCATTCTGCCCGGTGTGGGGATGCAGTTCCGTGCCCTGGGGCAACACACCGCTGCCCTGCCCACTGTAGCGGTAGCCCCGCCGGATCGGGCGTTGGTGGATCGACGCTACCGCTGGGCCACCGATACCCCCAGCGCCATTCGCAGCGGCATTCTCCACAGCATTGCCGCCACCGTGGAGGACTACCTCACCGCCTGGGCCACAGATTTCCCCCAGAGTTCCGTCGTCTTTACCGGGGGAGACGGGGGGATAATCTATGATTTGATTCACTCCAGGCTAGGCCATCCTGTCCCAATCCCTGGGGATGCCCTTGCAGCGTCTCCCCAGAGCATCGCTCTAACGGGATTGAATCTCGTTCTGTATCACGATTCTGAGATCCCCTTCTGGGGACTTCAACAGGCCCGCGCCTGGGCTCAAGATCAGTCCAAGTCGCTATAAGAACAAAGCATTTCCATGATCAGAATACTACGCAGAACTGTACTTTCCGGCTGTCTAGGACTCGCGATCGCAGGTGCGATTGTCGCCTGTGGCGGGGGAACCCCCTCCGGCCTGGAGGAGACCCTGCCGCCCCTCCAAGTCGGAGCCATCCCCGATCAGGATCCAGAAAAAGTTCAGCGCCTTTACGAAATCCTCGCAGATTACCTGTCTACGGAGCTGGGTGTTCCGGTGGAATACCGCCCCGTCACTGACTATGCAGCGGCGGTGACCGCCTTTCGGGTAGGGGATCTGGATCTGGTGTGGTTTGGGGGACTCACGGGGGTCCAAGCCCGTCTCCAAGTTGAAGGAGCCCAGGCCATCGCCCAGCGAGATATTGATGCTAACTTTCACAGTGTCTTCATTGCCAACAGTCGTAGCGGTCTGACGGAAATCAGCGACATCAGCGGCCTTACCGCCCTCAAGGGCCATTCCCTCACCTTTGGTAGCGAGTCTTCCACCTCAGGTCGATTGATGCCCCAGTACTTTCTCCAAGAGGGGGGGGTTGAGCTAGCGGACTTCCAAGGGGAGCCGGGATTCTCGGGCAACCACGACGCCACCATCAAGTTGGTGGAGGCGGGCACCTATGAAATCGGCGTGCTGAATGAGCAGGTGTGGGAATCGCGGATTGCGGCGGGGGATGTGGATGAGACCCAGGTACAGGTAATCTGGCGCACCCCTGCTTACTACGACTACCACTGGGTGATTAGTCCCGTGGTTGAGGAGCGCTACGGGGCCAACTTTATCCAGAAGGTCCAAGCCGCCCTGCTCAAACTGGATCCCAGCATCCCCGAACATCAGGAAATTCTGGACCTCTTTGGGGCCGAAAGCTTCATCGAAACCGAGAACAGCAACTACGACCAAATTGAGGCGGTGGGGCGGGAGATCGGCAAGATTCAATAGGGCTGGTTTCGGGCCGGATCTCCCAGTTGATAGGGGGGCTGGCCCAACTTTACCTGGGGCTGAAACGTCTCGGGGGCGGGGGCTGCGCCCCAGTGGTCCTGGAGGGCGGCAAGGAGCACATCCTGTCGCGCTCGAAAGCCCTCCAGGTTATAGCCCTCGTTCAAGATTGCAAACCACACCGGACCGCGATCGCGGGTGGGGAAAAATCCTGCCAAGGAACTCACTGCGGCCAAACTTCCCGTTTTCAAGGCCGATTGGGGGGGCAGATCTCGGCCTTGTAAGGTGCCTACGTCCTGCCCAAATACCGGCATGACATCGGCAATGGAGAGACCATGGGGAGCGAGTTTACGCTGGGTGGCCATCAGCATCGCCACCACCGCCCGAGGGGAGATACGATTTTCGACCCCCAACCCGGAGCCGTTGATGAGGCGAATTTCCGCCACTGAAAGCTGGGCTTGCTCCGCAGCTATCGCGGTAACCGTGTTAACACCCCCCACGGTTTGGGCAATACCCTCCGCCATAGCGTTGTTACTGTAGATATTCATGGCCTTCAGCAGGGCTACCAGGGGTAGGGACTGGTGGCGCAGCACCCAGCCAGAAACTTCATTTATTGCCTGGGGATTGCCCACGACGACAGTGCCCTCAACCTCAACCTGGGGCTGGGGAATGCCGGGGGGTAAGGTGTCGTACTGCTGCCGTGCCTCCCAGGGCCAGAGATCGGCATTGATCCCCTGCCGCAGCATCTCCCCCGATCGCTGGGGATCGACCTCAAAGTTCATGGTGAAATCCCCCAGAATCACCAAATTTCCCGTCACCCGTTGAATGCCCGCCTGCTGGAGGGCATGGCCCAAGGCGATCGCCTCCTCCCAGACAAAGTAGGGGTCGCTGCCCCCCAGCACGACCAAATCCCCCTGGAGAACGCCGTCTACCACGGTGCCGCGTCGTCCTAACCGTGTCTCGAAGCGATGGTCAATGGGCCACGCTCCTAGGGCTGCCAAGGTCGTCGCTAGTTTGGTCAGGGAGGCGGCGGAGAGGGGTACGGTGCCCTGGTTACTCGCGATCGCAGTTATTCCAGTTTGAATCCAGACCCCTTGGGTTTCTGGGGCGAATCCCAGACCCTCTAAATTCGCGAGATACTGATCTACAATGGCCTCCACCACAGGATCTGGGGCCATCATCTGAGCAATCCAGGGAGCCCGCCACTCCACCATCGTCACCCCCTCAGGCCAAGACATAGGCTGAAGGAGCCGCAGGGTAGTCCCTCCCCAGAGAAAGGCCAAAAAGCCCAAGAACCCAAGAATTGGGGGAAATATTATCACCGGAGTCATCCTGTCACCGGGGTCACACATCGGCCAACATCCTAGCTTTATCCTGACCCTGTCCCAGCGTTGTCATGAAATTTTCATCCCCCTATCACGGGAGCTTCACCTAGCCCGACCATGATCGAGGTTGGCAGTTTCTAGAGATTCAAGGTGACACCGATCAGCCCTCGGGGATCAGTGCTACAGGCAATCTGTAATCAATCGAAAATTTGGGACTTACCCTATTACTTACACCAAAAAAAGAGGGAATAATCAGTAAATACAGACTAGAACAAACATTCGGTTTTCCGGGGGGGATGACCTACCCATGTCCATTGAGCGGAGATCGCATTCTAAATAGAGTTCCTCATCTAGAGATCCTCCAGCCATCTCCGACCTCTCTGGGTAAAAGGTTTCCTGAGACGTACTACACAAGCTACATTGGTAGCACTTTACGCAACAGCAGAGTTGCTTTACTATAGTAAGCAAACTCATAACGATTCCGAGTTTTCACCGCCCCATCGGTTACCCATGGGGACCGCATCGTCAGTGGAGGCCATATCCGATGCCCAAAGCCAAAGCCCGTAACTCCAAAGCCAAGCCCCTCTTCACCGCCGACGCTGTGCGCACCTATCTCCACGAGATCGGGCGGGTACCTTTGTTGACCCACGAACAGGAAATTGTATTGGGCAAGCAGGTTCAGCAGTTCATGACCCTGCTAGATCTGAAGACGCAAATGAAGGAGTCCCTCGGCCAAGACCCCAGCGATCAGGAATGGGCCGGGGCGGCACATTTGGATACAGCCACCCTCACTCAGCAACTGCACGAGGGGGAGCAGGCTAAGCGTCAGATGATTGAGGCCAATCTGCGCCTCGTGGTTGCGATCGCGAAAAAGTACCAAAAGCGCAACCTAGAGTTCCTCGACCTGATTCAGGAAGGCACCCTGGGACTAGAGCGAGGCGTGGAAAAATTTGACCCCATGAAGGGCTATAAATTCTCCACCTATGCCTACTGGTGGATTCGGCAGGCCATCACCCGAGCCATCGCCCAGCAGGCCCGCACCATTCGCCTACCCATCCACATCACCGAAAAGCTCAACAAAATCAAGCGGGTTCAGCGGGAACTCTCCCAAACCCTGGGGCGCAGCGCCACGGTGGGGGAAATCGCTGAAGCCCTAGAGCTAGAGGTGACCCAGGTACGAGAGTACCTAACCATGGCCCGTCAGCCCATTTCCCTAGATGTCCGCATCGGCGACAACCAAGATACGGAGCTGCAAGAGCTGTTAGAGGATGACACCGCCTCCCCCGAAGACTTTACCGTGCGAGAGTCCTTGAAGCAGGATATCCAAACCCTGTTGGCGGAGTTGACCCCCCAACAGCAGGAAGTCATCACCCTGCGCTACGGCCTCAACGACGGTAACGAGCTGTCTCTAGCGAAGGTGGGCAACCGCCTCAATATCAGCCGAGAACGGGTGCGCCAGCTCGAACAGCAGGCCCTCAAGCACCTGCGCCGCCGCAAGGCCAATGTGCGGGCCTATCTGGCCAGTTAATCGCCCCTTTAGGCTGCCCCAATCAGCCCCTCTAGGGCGGTTTGTAGATCCTGGGTGAGGTCGGCGACGGCTTGACGACGACTTTGGCGGTAGGCCGGAATGCGATCGCTCACGGATAGGGGCGTCCCGACCGTGAGCTGGGCTACTTGAAGCCCGAGATAGGGGCGGGGAAAAGGATTTTCCCCCTTGATCAGGGTCAGGGTGTCCCTCAGCAGCAGCAGAGTTTCTGCAAAGCGTTCAACGGTGGGTTTTTCCCGTACATACTGACCCGTGACCGCCACAAAACTTTCCACCAATCGCATGTGCCACATACGGAGGGAGGCTTCTTCGGCAATACGGTCGGCGAGGCCCCGTTCTACCGTCGAGAGGTGCCGGTGATCGCGGAGTTCCTCCCGATAGATCCAGTCCCACCCCGCCTGCTCAATACGACGGCAGCGATCGATGACGCTGCCCTTACCCGGAAGCTGAAAAAAGGCTTCCGCTACCCCCAAGGCGGTGTCTAGTAGGGTTTGCAGCCGTTGGGCCAGATCTGCCCCTGCCGAGTCCTCGGTTCCCTGGGCAATGGGGGCGTGGTAAAAGTCGCGGTAGTACCCCTCCATCAGCGTGAGCAAATGGTTTCCTAGGGCAATCAAGCGGGGATAAAGGGCACGCACCTCTACCGCCGCCGTGGCTGGGGTCGGGGATAGTGGAGCCGCCGTCGGGGTCAGGCCGCAGTCTCGCTCTAGGGTGGTGAGTAACTCCCCGAGAGCGGTCCAGGGGGGTGTCTGGTACAGATAGCGAATCCCCAGGGGAACAATTACTACGGTCTCGGTGCGATCGCACTTTTGCAAATCTTCGGCACACCAAAAGCCAAACTGGGCAATTCCCGGCTCTAGGGGGCTAATGATCTCGGTGTGGCCATTGTTGCCGCCTTCAGGGGCCGCCGCCAGGGGAAATTGTCCCTGGGCAAAGAGCTGGCGAACGGACTTGAGGCCCTGACGATCCACCTTACCCCGCTGGATGGGGGTGCCCCCCAGTTTACGGTAGAGCCAGCCCACCCCCCGACCGGCCCAGAGGGGAATGCCGCGATCGTAAATGAAATGGACATGGGGAATGGCGGTTAGGGGAATGCCCAGTTGCTTGGCCACTCGGGGCATTTCACACCAGATCAGGTGACCCAGACAATAGGCGTCTTCGGGGCTGGGATGGCGAAAGGCAATCAGAAACCGCACCTGCTGGTTTTGGAAGTCTTGAAACAGCCGCACCAAGGTCTCGGTGCCCTCGATGTGGACGGTTTTGACGCTACTGCGCCAGCGCATCCATAGGGGCAGTAGGGTCTTAACCAGCCAATGGACCTTGGCATCAAAGGCGGGGGGTAGAAATTCTAGGGGAGGCTGAGCACCAGTGGAGGAGGGGGCCATGGCAGGGGCAGGGGATATCTGAAGGCTCGAAATTCTAGGGTTTGGACGTTAGGGGCCGAGGACGAAATAGATGGGTGTGTTCAGGATTGTAAAGTCGCGATCGCGCTGGAGCAGCCCGCAGCGCAGGGCTAATCACATACAGCGTCGTGCGAATTAGATCCCGCTGCCGCGTCACAACCGCCATTTCCGCCAGGGTCGTCAGGGCAATCACCTCGTCCGGCCACCCCAAACGATAGCAAATAGCCACCGGGGTATCGGCAGGGTAATGGGCCAGTAGCTTAGCCTGGGATGCCTCTACATGGCGAGCACTGAGATAGAGGCAGAGGCTGGCTTGATGGGCAGCTAGGGAAGTCAGTTCCTCCGCCTCCGGTACCTGAGTGCGGCCACTGATGCGGGTGAGGATAATAGACTGCACCAGCCCCGGCACCGTCAACTCCACCTTCAGCTTGGCAGCAGCAGCCTGGAAGGCGCTGATACCGGGAACCACTTCAAAAGGTACCGCCGCTGTCGCCAGCAGATCCATCTGTTCGTGGATAGCACTGTAAAGGCTGGGATCCCCAGACTGGAGCCGCACCACCGACTTACCCGACTGCACCCGCTCCACCATCAGAGGCACAATGCTCTCCAGCGTCAGGCTGGCGGTGGCGATTCGCTCTGCCTCGGGGCGGGTCCAGTCCAGCACCTGCTGAGGCACGAGGGAATTGGCATAGAGAATCACATCGGCCTGCTGCAACAGCCGCAGCCCCCGCAGCGTCAGCAGATCCGGATCCCCTGGCCCTGCCCCGACGATGTAGACCCCAGGGGTCAGGGCACTGGGGACCGGGGACTCGGTCATATCGGGAATGGACTGGAGAACTGGGGGCATCTATAAAAATTCAGAAAAAATTCAGAGTTTCGCAAAACCTCTCCTTGGATTAAGGGGGCATCAACGTAAGCCGAGACAATATTGGTTCCGAGGAATTCAGGAATCAGGAGTCAGAATCCAGTACTCTCCTAGATTCTGGCTCCTAACTTCTAACTCCTCCCCAAGAGATTTGTCCCGCTTTGAGCTGATACCCGATTAAGGAGAGGTATCAAGAACAGCGAGGATATCCAGAGGGTTAGGCAGACAACACTTTCTGAGCGGCGGTCAAGCCTGCACCGGGACTAAAGCCCTCGGCTCCGAGACTGGCCAGCGTAGCCTCTAGGGCACTAACGGCGGTCAGGATATCGCGATCGCACACAAAACCCAGGTGCCCCACCCGAAAGATTTTTCCCTTCAGATGGTCTTGGCCCCCGGCCAGAGCAATGTCAAACCGCTTCCGCATAGTGGAGCGAATCTGCTCCGCCTCAACCCCCTGGGGCATGACGGCAGTGACCGCTGGACTGGCACAGTCATCTGCGGCAAACAGCGGTAGGTTCAGGGCGGTCATCGCGGCGCGGGTAGCCTGTTGCAGTCGCGCATGGCGGGCAAAGATGGCCTCTAGCCCCTCCTCCCGCATCATCTTCAAGGCCACCTGGAGCGCAAAAAAGAGGCTCACGGGCGGCGTAAAGGGAGTGGTGTTTTTGGCCCCATCCTTGCGATAGGCGGCAAGGTCAAAGTAAAACTTGGGCAAATTTGAGGTTTTCTGGGCAGCCCAAGCGCGATCGCTCATGGCCACAAAGCCCAATCCGGGCGGCACCATATAGCCCTTTTGGGAACCAGAAGCCACCACGTCGAGCCCCCAGGCATCCATAGGAACACTACAGGCCCCCAAACTGGTGACCGCATCCACCACCATCAGCGCTTCCCCATGGGCTTTCACGAGTTGGGCAATGGCTTCCAGGTCGTTGATCACGCCAGCGGAGGTTTCGCTGTGGGTAACAATGACGGCTTTGATGGACTTTGCCGCATCTGCCTCTAGGGCGGATTGGAAGGCAGCGGGCTCTAGGGGTTTGCCCCACTCCGCTTCAACGGTGTCCACCTGTAGTCCATAGGCGCGGCAAAGCTTGGCCCAGCGATCACCAAATTTGCCATTGCTGCCCACCAAAACGCGATCGCCGCTACTGAGAACATTGATAATGCCCGCTTCCATGGCCCCAGTGCCGCTGGCGGTCACCATCAACACGTCATTTTGGGTTTGGTGTAGCCACTTCAGGTTTTCGGTGATATCCGCCATGATTTGGCTGAACTCACCACTGCGGTGGCCAATGAGGTGCTTGGCCTGGGCCAGCAAAACGCTTTCAGGCACCGGGGTCGGTCCCGGAATCATCAGCATAAATTTGTCATCCATCGGCGTGCCTAGGGGTAATCGTCAACAAAAAGCGCATTTCCCAGCATTACATAAGTTTTCAGCCCTGGACTGAAACCTTTGGAGTCTGGGGAACGAAATTTTCGGTGTCTTGAAAAATGTCCCCACGCTGGAGCGTGGGGACATCTCCCCAGACGCTCCAGTCACCCGGAAACTGGGCAGGGCGGGTTTTGAGCCTCCCATGCTGAATTCCCCAGTCAATACGAGCCAAACCCGCCCCTACGGCGACATTCTGCATTGGGCGCGGAAACCGCGCCCCTACCCCCACGCCCCAATATCGGTCACCCCTGACCCACCCCGCCCTTCGGGCACCCCTCCCAAGAGGGGATGGTAGGAAGAGGTTCCTTGAGCACAGCCAAGGGATGGCCCCTACGGAAATAACCCCAACACCCCTGCAAGAGCGAGCGCCGCTCGCCCCTACCCACCCCAATACCGGTCATCCCTGACCCACCCCGCCCTTCGGGCACCCCTCCCAAGAGGGGATGGTAGGAAGAGGTTCCTTGAGCACAGCCAAGGGATGGCCCCTACGGAAATAACCCCAACACCCCTGCAAGAGCGAGCGCCGCTCGCCCCTACCCACCCCAATACCGGTCATCCAGCAACAAGGGCAACCACAAGGGATTGCCCCTACGAAATCTATCTGTCACCCCCTGCATTGGGCGCGGAAACCGCCCCCCTACGGGATCAATTCAAAACTCAAAACTCAAAACTTTCTGCCACCTATCACCCCAACACCCCATCACCCCAACACCCCATCACCCCAACACTCCCCCACCCTCACCAAGTTCTCGGCTGGAACCGATCATCGTTCAAAATCTCCACCGTCTCCCCCGACTGGGCCAAGACAAACAACCCCTTGCGATAGGCATAGCGGGCCACCTCCTGCGGCACCACCATCCCCGCCACTGCACCCATAGCCTGCACATCGCTGTAGCGGGGCATCAATTGCTTGAACTTCGCGAGTCGCTCTAGGTGCTCATCCACATCCCCTTGAGACAGCTTGCTTTTCACTTCCACGAGGATAGCTTCGGTGGTGTTGACCACTAGGAGGTCGATCTCAAACCCCGCGTCACCCCGCTGGATCGACACCTCCGGCAGGATTTCATGAACTTCAATACCCCGCTGTTGAAATAGGCGCAACACCGCAGGCCGCACTTGCCACTCCACGAATTCCCCCAAGCGGTTGCCCAGTTTGCCGAGTTCCTGTTGCAGTTGTTTCATGCGGCGATCGTTCTCTTCTACTTGCAGGCGGAACTTGCGATCGTTCTCTTCTACTTGCAGGCGGAACTTGCGATCGTTCTCTTCTACTTGAAGATGGAACTGGCGATCGGTTTCTTTTTGAGCGTCGGACAGCTCTTTTTGCGCGTCGGACAACTCTTTTTGAGAGTCGGACAGCTCTTTCTGAGAGTCGGACAGCTCTTTCTGAGAAATTGCCAGTTCATTCAGAATCCGCCAAATGTCATCGGTGGTGGTGGCCATGGCAAGTCAGGGCGTTTCGAGGAACATAGTTTTATTGTATTCAGTTCGTTGCGGTATCCAATGCCAATGCCATAACAACAGCCCCAAGACAAAATCCTCGGGTGCAGCCACGAAGCGATGCACCGTGATGGGATTAGCCTCGGGGCTGAGGGGGTGGGTATACTCTGGGCATAATTCCGAACATTTCGGAACATTACTATTTCTCCCGGCATGGGTCTATGGCGCAAGTTTGGTTGATGCTGCTCTGGTTGATTGCGCCCGTAGAGGCGATCGCACTGACCCCGCCATCCTTGGCCATGCCCCTCCAAGTGGAGCCCAGTCCCATTGCCTGGGGGGCTAGTCGCCGCCCCCTGGCCCAGTTGCCCCCCAATCCCCCGCCTTGGCTACAGGCCCACCCCACCCTGACCAAAGCACTGGCCACTGTCGGCGGCTTCGCCCTGGTCTACCTGCTGGCGCTGGGGTTCACGCCCCGTTGCCTACTGTGGCTCCCCGGCCAACTCAAAATCCCCAATACCCCTATTGACCTGCCCATCGGCCTCCTGCTGTGGCTGAAATACCGACCCCGCGTCTTGGATTGCTGGGTGGCGGATGTGCTGCCCGAAGTGCGGGCCACCTTTCTCCGGATGCCCACCGTCGAGGCTCGCACCATCCACATCCCGATCCAGATCTGGCTGGATGGCCAGCCTGTGGATCACCTCACCCCGGCGGATCTGCGGCCCCGGTTCCAGCACTCTGCCCCTTGCCTACTGTTGGTGGGAGAGGGAGGCGTGGGTAAAACCAGCCTCGCCTGCCAGATTGCCCGCTGGGGGCTAGGGCCAGAAAAGACCTCCGGCCAGCGCCAGCGCCAGCGCCAGCGCCAGCGCCAAGACCATTCCCCCGCCCTGGCTCCCTACCGGATGGTGCCAATGCTGATCGAGCAGGAATTGGGCGATACCCCCCTGCTCACCATCCTGCAAACCCAACTGCCCCGCACCGCCGACGGCAGCTTCATTGCCGAGGAACTGCTGATCGCCCTACTGCGCCAGCGACGCATTTTGGTGATTTTGGACCATGTCTCAGAGCTGAGCGACGAGGGCTATCGCGCCCTGCAAGCTGCCCTCGACGCGACCCCCATCAATGCCCTAATCATCACCTCTCGCCTGCCGGAAAAAGCCCTGGGCCGCGCCGCCCCCCATGTCTTGGAACCCCGCAAGATCGAGGGAGAACACCTCTCCAGCTTTATCCAGCCCTACCTAGAGGCCCAGGACAAACGCAATCTGTTTGAAGACGACGGCGAATTTTTTAGCGCCTGCACCCGCCTGTCGCGGATGATGGCCGCCACGCTGCAAAAGGCCACCGCCCTGCTGGTGCGCCTCTATGTGGATCAAATTATCGATGTCGGCGGCCTGAAAACCGCCCAACTGCCAGACAACATCCCGGAGCTAATGTTGCGCTACCTGTGCTGGCTCAATCGCCCGGAACAGATAGCCGCCCCCCGCCGCTGCGACAACGATACCCTGCGGCGGGATGCTCAGCTTGTGGCCTGGGAATGCCTGCGGGCCACCTACCGCCCTGCCGCCGCCCCCCGTACCGCCGTCCTAGCGGCCCTCACCGCCGCTGACCCCGGTACCGCTGCCGAACGTCTTGCCTATCTGCAAGCACCCCTGGGCTTGGTGCAAACCTCTCTAGGGGAAACCACGGTGCGCATCGTCCTCGATCCGGTGGCGGAATACCTGGCGGCCTTGCAGGTGGTGGACTATTGCCAAGGCACCGATCTGGACTCCGGTTGGCAATTGTTTTTAGAAACCGTGGATGCCGAACCCGAAAATATTGCCGCCATGCAGGGCTTTTTGCTGGCGGTGCGGAACTGCTGTGAACCCCACCGCAAGCAGTTACCCGCAGAGGTGCTGGAGGGGCTCAACCAACGGGCGGAGCTGGACGAGGTGGCCCTGGAGCAGGCACGGCGACGGCAGCGCATCAGCAAGCTGATCGATGACCTCTACGACAACGATGACCGCTACCTGACCCAGGCCATTGATAACCTGCGCCAGGAGGGCATCTATGCTGCCAAGGCCATTCCTGATCTGGTGAAGGTGCTGACCTCTCCCCAGCAGGAAACCCCGGTGCGCGTTGCCGCCATGACCGCCCTGATGGCGGTGCAGGGGGATATCTCGGCCCTGGAGACCCGGTTGCGCCAGTGCCTTGGCCATCGCCGCGACGTGCCAGAGGTGCGGGTGGCGGCGATGCAAAACCTGGTGCAGTTGGCCCTACGGCCAGCCCAGAATGCCACCCTAGGGACGCAGATAAAAACGCAGATAGAAACGCCAGTAGGGACAGATCCCGGTTGTGTGCTCCTCCTGGAGCAGGTGTTTGGCGACGAGACGGAGGTGGGGGTGGTGCGGGTACAGGCGGGGGAAGGGCTGCGGAAGCTGGGCCACCTGAGCGATTTGCTGGTGGTGACGGTGACCGATGCCCACCACCAAACCATTGCCCTGGTGCCGCCACCCCCCAGCCACACGGTAGATCTGCCCGGTGGGGTGACCCTAGATCTGGTGCAAATCCCCCCTGGGGAGTTTTGGATGGGCTCAGATCCAGAGGAAGAGGGTAGCTACAGCGATGAACAGCCCCGCCACCGGGTGACGGTGCCGGAGTTTTGGCTGGGTAAGTTTGCCGTCACCCAAGCCCAGTACGAGGCGGTGATGGGTCGCAACCCAACCTATTTCCCTGGGCAAGACAATCCGATGGAAGGTGTTTCATGGCATGATGCTATCGCTTTCTGCGAAAAACTCTCGACAGTGACAGGACAAATATTTCGCCTACCCAGTGAGGCTGAGTGGGAATATGCCTGCCGTGCAGGCACAGAGACACCGTTTCACTACGGGCTAACGATCACTACAGAACTTGCCAACTACTGTGGGACCGATGAGATACAGGGTAATAGCATTATTAGCGGATCCTATGGCCCCGGCCCAAAAGGAACCTATCGTGAGCGAACGCTATCCGTAGGACAGTTTCCTCCTAATGCTTTTGGTCTCTACGATACACATGGCAATATTTTAGAGTGGTGTCAAGATCCATGGCATAACAATTATGAGGGAGCACCCACAGATGGGAGTGCTTGGATAGAGGGACAAAACCACAGTAACAGAAGGGTTTTACGCGGTGGAGCATGGCTTGACGCTCCAAGTACCTGTCGTTCAGCTTGTCGAGTTACCTACGTATATACCCAACGATTTCACACCGTTGGGTTTCGGGTGTCCTGTTGAATTTAACGGGTGACAAGAGCACTCAATGCCTACGGTACAGGGCTTTTGACGCAATCCGGCCCCATCCCGGTGATGGCCGGGGCAGGTTTTGAGCGTACCCTTGCCCCCAGGTATCGACAACGATCGGTCAAACCTGCCCCTACGGGGATATCATTCGACCCACATCCCGCCATCAAAACCCGCCCTACCCATGACCACCACCATTCCGATCTTGATCATCGGCAATCCGGTCCCTTCCCGGTGGTGGCCGGGGCAGGTTTTGAGCGTACCCTTATCCCCAGGTATTGCCAGCGATCGGCCAAACCTGCCCCTACGGGGATGTCACCCCACTGTCCCACCCCTTACGGATGGGACTTTATTTGTGTGCAAATCCCTTACGTCCCCAGAGATTGCCCCGCTAGCCACCCTGTTGTCCAGGCGCTCTGAAAGTTAAACCCCCCCGTCACCCCGTCGATGTCTAGGATTTCCCCGGCCAAAAAGAGGCCGGGGCAGCGGCGGCTCTGGAGCGTCTTGAAGTCCACCTCCTCCAGTTTGACCCCGCCACAGGTGACAAATTCATCCTTAAAAGCCCCTTTGCCCTGTAGGGCATAATGCCCCTGATGCAATTCCGTCACCAGACGATTGAGCCCAGCTTTGGGTAGATTGGCCCAGGTCAGGGTTTCCGCCAGGTCTGCCCGTGCCACCAGATAGCGCCAGAGTCGCCGGGGCAGGTCTACCGGACTGGAAGTTGCGATCGCACGTTTGGGAGTCTGCTGCCGCATAAGTTGTAGTGCTTCACGCAATGCCTCTAGGGACATATCGGGCAGCCAGTTGATCGTTAGTTCCCCTCGATAGCGCTGGTCGTGCAGCAGCCGTGCGCCCCAGGCGGAGAGTTTGAGCACCGCTGGCCCACTCAGACCCCAATGGGTGATCAGCAGCGGCCCCGACTGGATCAGGGGTTTACCGCCAACCACCGTCAATTTCAGATCTACGGGCTCCACCGCCACCCCCGCCAAGGCACGTAAGGCACCATCGGGCACTGTAAAGGTAAACAGGGAGGGAACAGGGGACTCAATAGTGTGGCCTAGGGCAGCGGCAATGCGATGGCCCTGGAGACTGCTGCCCGTCGCTAGGAGAATGCGATCGCACTCCAGGACTTCCCCAGCCCGCAGATGCACCGTGAAGCCGACCCCTTGGCGCTGGACCGATTGAACGGCAGCCCGCGATCGCACCCGTACCCCTAACCGTCGCGCCTCCCCCTCTAAACAGTTGATGATGGTTTCCGAGTCGTCCGTGACCGGGAACATGCGCCCATCAGCTTCCACCTTCAGCTTGACCCCCCGTGTCTCGAACCAGGCCACCGTATCCCGAGGCTGAAAGCGGCTGAAGGCTCCCCGCAGGGCTTTTCCACCCCGAGGATAGTGGGGCACCAAGAGGGCCGGGTCAAAGCAATGGTGGGTGACGTTGCAGCGCCCACCCCCGGAAATACGGACTTTGGCTAGGGGATCCGTCGCCGCCTCTAGCAGCACCACCCGCGCCTGGGGATGGGCCTCGGCAGTTGCGATCGCACCAAAGAAGCCCGCCGCGCCGCCCCCGATCACCACAACATTGAGGGTTTTCATCAGCCCACAAACCTCACCTAGGCAAACGGGGCAGGATTAGCCTATCAGCCGTCTCCCCGTCCTTGAGAACTCAAACGTAAAAACTCAGGCCGCAGGATCGACATAATTTCCGCCGAGGCAAACCCCTCAGAAGTTTTGATCGACTCCCGCAGACAACCCTCCGTAACAAACCCCAGGGTTTGATACAAGTGGCGGGCGCGATCGTTAGTTGTGACCACATCCAGCCACACTCGGTGAGCCTTGAACTCATGGAACGCACGACATAGCACCTGAATCAGGGTGGCCCGTCCATAGCCCTGTTCCTTTGCCGTAATCACTAAGCGCTGGATCAGCAGACTTTGGTCTGGGTTTTTCACCCCTACCAAGATGACATAGCCCACGGACTCCGCTTCGGCATTCATCACAATCCAATGGCGCTCGTCAGGATGAGTACAAGCCTGCCAATGGCGCTCCCTGGTCCATTGGCGAATAAAGCAGGCATTCTCCGCCGCCTGCTCCGCTGCCCGCACAAAGGCCAGATCCGCCTCAATCGTAGGCCGTAGGGTAATGGATGCGGTAGAGATCATTTGTCATGGAGATAGCGACTACCCATACCCCCCTAAAAGAAAACCCTAAAAGGGATAGCTCCTGTAGGGAATCCACTGCGCCCAGAGCTTTGCCAGAGTGCCATCAGCAATTAGACCATTGAGGGTATCATTTAACGCCTCCAGCAGTTCCCGGTTTCCCGGCAACACCCCCACCCCAAAAGGCCGCTGAGTGGGAATCTGAAACGCCACCCGCAAGCTTGTATCCTGGGCCTCCGCCGCCATTAGCACCAGCTCATCCTCCATAATGGCGTCGATGCGTCCCTGGCGGAGGGCATTCAGGAGGGTTTCAGGGATCGGGTCATCGCAGCTAAAGGGCACCATCACCACATCAGGCGGAAAAACCTCCGCCAGAGTATGGCTGGTGCTGCCGCTCAAAATGCCCAACTGCCGACCGCTGAGGTCTTCCTTGCGGGTAATGGGGCTTTCTTCCCGGACCAACACTGCTGTGTCAAAGCGGCCATAGGGCCGAGTAAAGTCGGCCCAAGCTCGCCGCTCTTGGGTAATCGCTTGATTGAACCAGACCACGTCATGCTGACCCTTACTCAGCTCTAGATAGAGCTTTTGTAAGGGCAAGGCACACCAGACCGGTTCTAGGTTGAGGCGTTTACATACGGCCCGAGCCACAGCGGGCTCATAGCCCATCCACTCACCGCCATCAACAAAGCTCATGGGACGAGCTTCAATGGCGCTGGTGACGATGCGAAGCTGACCGGGCTCGACGGTAATGGACTCGACTGCGGTAGGCACGCTCAGCAAATAGCTCACAGAAACCTCAGTCTTCCTAATAACACGGGGAAGCGGTAAACGACAAATCCCGACAGGAGTATTTGTGATTTATTTTATTGATAACTGCCATGGACAGTAGCAGGGTCGCCCCCCTTTGCAAAGAGACCTCTCACCCCCCAGAACTGTCATCCGCCATGGGATCTGCCCCAAATTCCATAGCCTATTCTTCTGCCGATTCGGTTAAGGATTCCGTAGTATCAGGGCCAACAGGGTAGGGCTCAGTGGCGATTTCCGCTCCCATAGGCAAGACCCAAGCCTTAGGGGCTAAGGTCCGCCGTTCATGGACCAGATCCACCTCTGGGTCCACAAAGCGGGCATAGGGGCGACCATTCAGCGCTAGGGTGACATCAGCCCGCACCTCCACATCGGGATAACCTGCCTCGGCAGCCTCCGATGCCAGAAAGTGGGCGAATTGCAGAATCAAATCCGGACGACTGCCAATTTTACGGGCCTGCCAGCGTTGTAGATAGGCTTCAGGATTCACAAACCAGGTTTGGTTGGTGGCACGATCAATGACAATGTATTCCACCTGGGCTTGCTTGCTGAGCAGCTTCATGTGCCAAGCATACTGATGCCCTTCGTAGGTCCAGTTGACATTGCCGGGGTAGAGAAAATGGCGGAGAGGAAACAGAACCTGCCAAGCCAAATACAAGCCCAGAAAACCAAGGATGGCCGATCGGCGTAGGTGGATGGGCGCAACTCGGGAAATCCGGCCTCGGGGCCGAGAGGGCAAGGGCTCGGTGCTTCTGCCCCTAGAGGTGACCCAGTGCCCCAACTGACGAGGCCAGCCAGGGGCTAGAAACAGCAGGGTGGCGGCGATCATAAACCAGGGAAAGATGCCGATGGAAAAGAGTCGCGCATTGATCAAGTGAAAGCTGGTGGCAAGGGCGATGGCGGCCCACCGGGTCCGTCGCCAAATCAGAAAGGGGGTGATAAACAAATCCAGCAGCAGGCCACTGTAGCTGAGGAAATAGACCATCCACTCCTCGGTAAACAAATGACCAATGAGGGGGAAGTCGGTGCGGCGGGCCAACCAACTGCGGAGAGGTTCGGCTCGAAACCAGTCTTCGTTTAGCTTGGCGACTCCGGCATAGAAGTAAACCAGCCCAAGCTGGGCGCGCAGCAGCCACAGGGTCCAGGCGGGGACGACTGAAGCCGCGATCGCAGGTCGTCGCCAAGCATCCACCGAAAAGGCCCGATGGGCAGGCATAAAAATCAGCAGGAAGCTAATCAGGCAGACCAAATAAAAGTGATTTAGATACCGCGCCTGCTCCAGCAAAAAGCTGTAGGTAAAGCCCAGAAAGAACAGGATGGCACAGAGACGGTAGTACCAGCCCACCATCATCGCCAAGGCCCATAGCCCCATGGCTGCCCATAAAAGGTACAGGCCAATCCCCGGCAACGGCTGCACCCAATGAAAGCCGTAGTAGGTGAAGTTCATCACCGGATCGATCCAGTAGCGGCTAATCCAGCCCTTAGTGAAGTAGCGCCACACCTCCCAAATCATGATCGCCCCAAAGGCAATGCGGAAGTAGACCAGGGAGGCAATATCGATGGGTTGAAAGAGCTGCCGCCGCCAGACGGCGAGGAACTGCACCATGGTCTCAGCTAGAAAGACAGATACTATAGCCCCTAGACCGCGATTCGGAGCCCGAAGTTTCCAGCCATTATTCCAGCATGGGGGATGAAATATCCTGTAGAGATCAAATCACGTGAGATAGCCGTCCTGGCTGGTCACGGTCAGGCAAGATGCCTAACCCACAAGAATTAGACCCCAAAATTGCCCATTAAAAATTGCCCATTACAAGGATCCAGGGTCCTAAGTCTGCCCTGGGATGTTTCTATAGCTTGTACTACTGATCGGCAGTCCAAACCTTAATAGCGGGGGTGGTCCGGCTGGCGGTGACCACCTGATTACCGGTGGCTAAGACAAGGTGGTCGATGGTCATGGCGAATCCGGTGAGGCGCTGGAGAGGATTACCCGTGGCAATATCCCAGATCACGACGGTTTCATCGGCGCTGCCGCTGCTGAGGGTTTGGCCATCCCGACTGAGGGCTAGCACATTGACGTAGCTGCGGTGGCCTTTGAGAGTCCTGAGGACTTGTCCTGTCGTCAGATCCCATTGGCGCACGGTTTTGTCAGCGCTGGCGCTGAACAGGTAGCGGCCATCCAGGCTGACCAACAGGTAATTGACAAAGCTATCGTGACCCCTGAGGGTTTGCTGAAGTTCGCCCGTGGCTAAGGTCCAGATGTAGATGTGGCGATCGCTGCCACCACTGATCAGGGCTTGTCCATCGGCTGTGGCTGCGAGGGTGTTGACTGCGCCTTGGTGGGCGGAGATGGTCCGCAGGAGTTCCCCGGTTTGGGCTTGCACAATGTGGATAGTGCCATCGGCTCCCCCGATCATAATCTGTTGCCCATCGGGGGTCCGGGCAAGGACATTGAAGGCTGTGGGGGCGGCAGTGTATTCCCAGCGGGGGATACCGGAATCGATGTCGATGGCCTGGAGGGTTCCGGCGGCGGTGCCGCTGTAGAGAATGGTCTCATCTGGGCTCAGAAGTGCCCCATTCACAAAGCTGGGCTGGTCTCTAAAGGCGTGGAGCACTTGCCCTGTACGCAAATCCCACAGGAGAACACTTTTATCGGCGCTGGCGCTCAGGATTCTGCCGCCGTCGGATAGGAGCCCTAGGGCATTGACGGAACTGGTATGGCCGGGGAGGGTGCGTTGGAGTTGGGTGGTGACAGTGGGCAACTCGGCTGGGGCCACAATTTCTATTGCTAATTCTGTCGCTAGGTGATTGCGCCACCAGAGTCCTGTAGTTGCGATCGCGCCTAGGGTTACCAGTATCGCCGCCGTCCCTAAGCTCCGCTGGAGCCGCCCCCCTGAGGCCAGCCCCAGGGACGGATGCAACCGTTTCCCCATGACTGAGGTGCCATCAGAGGGCAGAAAGGTGTAGTCCGGCATCGCGGTGGCAGAGTCGCCCGCTGCCGCCCAGCGGCCTATGGCCAGTTGATTGAGGGTGTCTAAAATAGCCTGAGCCGTGGGGGGACGATCGACGACGCGGGGAGCAATCAGGCGATTCAGCAATTGGGCCAAGTCGTCAGACACTTGGGGGGCATGGGGCCGCCAGTCAAAGTGGTTGGTCAGGGGATCGTAAATAGCGGAGTCAGTCGGGGAGAGAGCGGTGAGGAGATAGATCAGGGTACGGCCCAGGGCATAGAAGTCGGACTGGGGTACCGCCTGCCCCTGTTCCTGTTCTGGGGGCGTATAGCCTGCTGAGCTGATTTGGGTAATGCCGCCCTGACTCTTCACCTGGGCTAGATAGGTTGCGGTCATCTCCCGCGCGGCCCCAAAATCCACCAAAACCACTTGGCCGTTAGCCCGGAGCATCACATTATCTGGCTTGATATCCCGATGGAAGTAATTTTGTTGATGGACACGCTGCAAGATATCGGTGAGTTGGGTCAGCCACTGAATGGCCTGTTGCTCACTGATGGGATGGTTGCCCTGCTGCTGCATCCACTGGCGGAGATTGAGGCCGTCAATTTTCTCCATGATGATGCAGTGGAGAGGCTCCTGACTCTCCGGTGGCAGCACGGTAAAGTACCCATCCTCAGCGACGTAGGGTACACCGGGATGGCGAATGTGGCTGAGCACCGCCGCCTCGTGGTGAAACAGGGTTAGAACCTTGGGATCACGAGCGCGATCGCGGCGCAGAACCTTGAGAATTTTGGGTATATTGCGCTCATAGGCTTCGTAAACTGTACCAAAGCCTGTAGTGTTGCTCAGCTCCCGCATGACCCGATAGCGCCCTTGCAAGATCAACGGACCGCCACAACTCTGGCAGAGGTCGTTACGATCATTCTCGGGGTGGTCAGGCTGGAGGCAACTCGGATTGATACAGAGACTCATGCACTCAAAGGGTAGATAGCATTCCCTGCGTTAAGGATGTCGCACTACTGGACCGTTATCCAGCTCTATTTTCTGGCTTAGATGGTTCCCAGGAATGATAGCGCCCCTCACCCTTGCCCTCTAACCCAGAGCTATCGTGTATACATAAGTCCTGAAACCCTTTCGGACAGGGCTTGCCCCGCCCTTTCGGAAAAGCACTAGACGCGAAGCGGCTTCTCGAAGAGTAGCTCTACATCCCCCTTTCTTGAATGCCGTCAGGCTATCCCCCTCTGCCAGGTCCCTGAGCTTGTCGTTAGCTTTGCCTGCCTGTAGAGCATAGGGGGAAGAGGGAAGAGGGGAACTGTATAGCCTAGCGGCATTCAAGAAAGGCTTAGCCTGCCCGATAGAGCTTGGGGGTGAGGGCAAAGATGTGTATATACAGCAGCTAACCCAGAGACAGAGGGGCTGGCCTATTTTTATCGCCCTAGGGCACTCTAAAGCAACCTGATTGGTCCTACGACTAGATCGTCCCTAAAGTGTCCCAAATGAGTATTCCATCTACAAAAATGTCCTGGTCAAGACTGCGAATTTAGCTCCTTGGGCCTGTCGCAGTGAGACTCCGGAGCGTCTTGAGATGGAAGCGTCTTAAGGTTGGAAGGCTGGCCTGGTGGCTCCAGCCCCGGCCCTCCGCCGTTATCGGCAACGTTCCATCATGGTCTCTATCTACCTTGTCTGTGCTTTCTCTTCCCCAGGTCAATGCCGTTACAGACACTGCCACCCTGCTGGTCGTGGACGATATTCCTGACAACCTGCGGCTGTTGGGCCAATTGCTCAGCCAAGAAGGCTATCGCGTCCGCAAAAGTCGCTCCGGTGCGATCGCACTTCAGGCTGCCCGCCTTGAGCCTCCGGATCTGGTTTTGCTCGACATCCTCATGCCAGAGATGGATGGTTACCAAGTCTGTCGCCACCTCAAAGCCAACCCCCTCACCGCCGCCATCCCCGTGATTTTCCTCAGCGCCCTGAACCAGACTGAGAGCAAAACCCGCGCCTTTGCCCAGGGCGGGGCTGACTATATTACCAAGCCCTTTGAAGGAGCAGAGGTCTTGGCCCGAGTGCAGCACCAAATTACCCTGCGACGACAGCAGCGGTTGCTGGAGGAGCACAACCGTCAGCTCCAAGGGGAAATTATCCGCCGCCATCAGGTGGAAGCCCAACTCCAGCGGCAGGTGCGCCAAGGACAGTTCTTGGCCCAGATTACAGAACAAATCCACGCGGCCCCGGACTTGGATCATTTGTTTAAGCAGGTCGCCACGGCGATTCAGGCAGAGCTTCAGGTGGATCGAGTGCTAATCTACAGCCTAGACGTCTCCGGTCCCTACCGTTTGCGGGCGGAGGCCCTGGGGCAGGGCAGGGCTAGCGCAGGTGTAGACCCTCCCTTTACCACCAGGCCCTATCCCGCCATTGCTCTAGCTCCAGCCTGTCGGGTCATCACCCACCTCAGTCAACTCCCCAGCCATGACCCTGCCTACTTGCCCCTAGTGGCACTGGGGGTACAAGCCTATGTGACTCTGCCCATCTGCCATCAAGAGGATTGTCTGGGACTGCTAGTGCTCCATCATTGCCAGCAGCCCCGTCCATGGCAGCCCACGGAACTGATCTTACTGGGCCAAATCGCCCGCCAGATGGGGATTGCCGCCCGTCAGCAGCATCTTCTAGCGCAACTCCAAAGGGCGAACACCGAGCTGCGGCAGCAGTCCCGTATTGATCCCTTAACCCAGGTGGGCAACCGTCGCTACTTAGACGAGTACCTCCACCAAGCCTGGACCCTGGAAGACCAAAAGGGTGGGGATGTCCTATCTCTACTACTCATTGATATTGATCATTTCAAACTCTATAACGACACCTATGGCCATCCTGAGGGAGATCGGTGTTTGCGTCTTGTCGCCCAAGTCTTGCGGGAGGCCGTAAAGCGTCCCCACGATCGCGTTTTTCGCTACGGTGGCGAAGAATTTGCCCTAGTGCTGCCCCATACCAAGCGCATTGGAGCTCAACGCATCAGCGATCGCATTCAACAGTTGCTTGCCCAGCGCCAGATCCTTCACACTGCCTCCCCCATCAGTCCTTACCTGACGGTCAGTATCGGTGGGGTCAGTAGTACGGCACCCTTCCCCGAGACTATCAGTGACTACATTTGCCGTGCCGATCAAGCCCTCTACCGCGCCAAGGCAGAGGGGCGCAACCAAATACGCTGGGCTGAGTAAGACAGCCTTTTAATGACACTTCGGCGAACAAGGGGCTTAAGCCCCTTACTCGGACTTAACCCGAGTGAGAGCCGCCATACATCAGGTCTGGCTAGCCAACTGAGACCTAGGCACACCAACTGCCCACTTCTCCAAGTCGCTGTTCACCGACCAACCAGTAGGTGGTGAGGGTACCTTTGCCCTTAACTGCGATCGCACCCCGAGGCTCTAGCTCGAAGGAGTCCTGCAAAAGTTCATAGGTGATTTCACTCACCTGAATTTGCCCCGGTAAGCCCGTAGACTCCATGCGGCTCGCCACATTCACCGTATCTCCCCACAAATCGTAGGCAAATTTGTGCTGCCCAATCACCCCAGCAATCACCGGCCCACTGCTCATGCCGATACGGAGTTCTAGGGGACGGCCATCGGGACCACAAAAACCCGTAATTTCTCGCTGCATGTCAAGGGCAAGACGGGCCACATGCAGGGCATGGTCCACCATGGGTTCCGGCAGCCCCGCCGCCGCCATATACTCATCCCCCACAGTTTTGATCTTCTCTAACCCATGGCGCTCCACCAACTGGTCAAAGAGAGAAAATACTTTGTTGAGCATACTCACCAAAGCCTCAGGAGTCATCTGGCTAGACATTTCCGTAAAGTCCACCAAGTCGGCAAACAGCACCGTCACCGAGTCAAATTTTTCGGCAATGGTGCGGGGCTTTTGTTGCAGGGTGCGGGCAATTTTGTGGGGCAGAATGCTGTGAAGCAGCCGCTCGGCTCGTAACCGTTGGCTCCGCACCTCTGTTTCAGCCCGATGGCGGGCGGTAATGTCCTGCACTGTGCCTTCATAAAAGAGTGGTTGGCCCGCTTCATTACGGACGAGGCGAATATTTTCACTGATCCAGAGGATAGAACCATCCCGGCGGCGGATCTCCGACTCAGCCGCTTGAATTTGACCGTACTGATCTAGATAGGCTCGTAGTTCTTCGCGGCGGCTGGAACTCAGGTAGAGCGATCTCACATCCGTCAGATTTGCCATCAAGTCCTGGGGAGACTCGTAGCCATAGAGGCGGGCCAAGGCTGGATTCACCGTTAAATACTGACCGTCTAGGCTTGTTTGAAAAATCCCCTCACTGGCATTCTCGAAAATATGACGAAATTTAGCTTCCGCCTCTTGTAAGCGTTGATTCTGGGCCAGGAGTTGCTGCTGTTGTAGAAAGAGAGTGATCTGATTCCGCACCCGCATCAGCACCTCCTCCGCCTGAAAGGGTTTGACGATGTAGTCCGCCCCCCCAACGGCAAAGGCACGGGCCTTATCATTCACATCCCCCAAGGCGGTGATAAAAACGACGGGAATTCCCTGGGTTTGGGGGGATGCTTTGAGCTGCTGACACAACTCAAAGCCATTCATTTCGGGCATCATCACATCAACTAACACCAAATCCGGCGGGTCAGCTAGGGCCGATTGCAAGCCCTGGGGACTCCGCAGCGATCGCCGTACCCGATAGCCCTGTTGGCTCAGTAGGGCTGAAAGTGCTCGGATGCCAGCGGGATCATCATCAATGAGCAAAATCGCGGCCTGCTGTGCCCAGGTATTCTCCGTAGGAACCGCTAATTTTGCCTCACCGTCCATTGCAAATTCTCCCTGTACGGATCCCTAGCCTCACCCTTGACTGTTGCTTTCTTAAGCTTCAGCATCCCATAGCCTGGGAGGTCGTTTCACGAAGGTTCTGCAAGACCCCGTGTTATTACGGTTAAGCTTTCCCAAAACTGTACTGCTGTTATCCTCGTGTTCCGAAAATTGCGTCATCACAACGGGCCAAAATAGTCCGATGGCGGGGGTCAGTGGCTAGGGTCACTGGGGGCTGGAAGCCAATTTCTTCGAGGGCGGCTTCGATGTCAAAGGTGTAGTAGTCGTCGCTCCAGGGTTCAGTGCTTTTCATCAGGGTAAAGAGTACCGGGGGCAGGTTTTGGATCACCGTTGACCGGGGATTATTGTCCGTAATGGCTAGGGTGCCACTTGGACGCAGGAGCCGCAAGCATTCCTGAAAAATAGCGCGGGTGGCAGTGCGAGGCAGTTCGTGGGTGACAAATTGCAGGGTGATGAGATCGAAGCTGGCGTCGGGCAGCCCGGTGGCCTCGGCCTGGGCATGGATCCATTGATCAATTTCCCTGGCTGTGTCCCGTGCCTGGGCCACCGTCAGCATGTAGGGGGAGAGATCTAGCCCAATGGTGCGGGGATGCTGGAGTTGGCGCTGACAGTAGAATCGATGCAGACTCAGGGTGGAAATGCCTACGGAGCAGCCTATATCCAGCACGTCCTGAACTTGGGTGGGGCCGTGATCGACCAGGGCTTGGTGAAAGCTGTGGCGGAGCCGATCCTGGGCGGCTTGCCAGGTCAGGGGCTCCTGGGGCCAGATCCGCAGGGCCATGGCGTAGGTGGCGGGTTCGGCTTCAAAGGCGGCCTGCCAGCACAAGTTGCCCTCCCCATAGGCGTGGAAAGGCATTTTGTAGTAATCGGGGTAGGTGACTTTGGGGTTGGTCACCCCCGAAATGCGATCGCACACTCCCGAATCTTCCCAATGGGTTCGGGTCTGTCGCCAGGGGATGCCATTTTTCTCGGCGGTCTTGATCAATACCTGCCGTGCCTGCCGTTTCATCAGGGCATAGAGGGGCTTAGTGCCAATCAAGACATTCACTAGCCGAGATAGCCAGTCATCTCCGGCCCAGGCGGGCTTGAGGGTAGTGGTCATAGCGCCTCCAATACAGCCTCCCGTATTGTAGGGCAGTGGCCATCCAGGTTAGGGCAAGGGGCTGAAGCCCCTTGTTCGCCGAAGTGTCATTAACCTGAGTTCGACTTAAGCTTCGCTGCCCATCCGCCAAGGAATCAATTGCCCTGGCGGATGGGCAGAAGTCCGTTAAAACGGACTCGCCCCCCTATCCCCAGCCCAACTCCCAGTCCATTTTTAATTGAATAGCCGTCTTGTCCGTTAGGACAAGACGGCTATTCAGCAGGCTATTAAAGGACTAGGGGACTCCCGGAAATCCGGCAGAAATCGGGGTCTACCGGAAATTGTCAGGGTTCAAGGGGCGTCCGGGAGTGGCGCTGCCACCGAGACGGACTCCAGTGCCGCCATCGGCTCCATCCAGGAAGGGCTTGAGGTTAATCCCGCTGGAACGCTGTTGTCCCAGGGTACCCGTGTTACCTAAGACTTGACCCAGTTGATCTAGGACTGTGCTGCCATTGCCCGTGAGGGTAGTGACGCCGTCGGTGCGTTGTCCCTGATCGGCTAGGGCCAGATTGTTGAAAACGCGATCGCGGGTGGCTACCGGGTCTTGTCCTTGGGGCACCGTAAAGACAATGCGGCAGCTCGCCACAGCTTCCGTGGTGACGCAAACGGTGTTATAGCCATTTTCCAACCCTGTTTGCAGTTCTACCAACCCATCGGGGCGGTAGGACTCTAGACGAGATGCAATCGTCGTGCAACGGCGTTCCGCTGGCCAAGCGGCCCCCATATCCTCAGGGACCGCCCAGGCATAGCGCTGCCCCGGTTCGCTGGCCGGAGAATACATCACCGTATAGCGGCCATTATCGAGTTGGCAGGTAAAACGAGGCGTGGTGTCGGGCGCAGGCGCGTCTCCCTCCGCCGCTTGGCCCACCAGCCCCGGCCCCATCGCTAGGGTAACCCCAGCTACCCAGGCTAGGGAGAGGGGGACCGAGCCCGCCATAGGATTTTGCCAACGGTTTTTTCTAGTGTTATTCATAGATCCTGTACTCGTAGATCTGGGACTCGTAGTTGAACTCGTAGATCTGGGACTCATAGCTCTTGCCCGCATTATCCGTGTCAATAGCGCTGGTAACTGCAACCGTTACCGTAGGAACCTGTGTTGCCCTTAGGGCTCAAGTCACAAGTGCTAAGTCAAAGCCCCATCAAACCACCCACTCACACCTAAAGTTGCCTATAGCCTAGGCAGGCTTGACGGCTTATCTGTACCCAGGGTTCCCAATCCCCAGACTCCGTTAGCCCAAGACGGTTGCGACCTCTCCCAAGGTATTGACTCTCTCCGTGCTAGTGTTCCGTCAGGAAAATTTTGACGGGTCGAAGACTCTCAAAATTCAACCCCAACTAAACTCCAAGGTTTCGGTTACCCATCAATCAATCATTAACTGAGAATTAACTGAGCACTAAACCTTGTCCAAGTCCAGAAGTGGAGTTTTCCCGTGGGGAAACCCCAGATTTCGAGCTGGACTTGGTATAGGTGCGGTTGGCTCGATTGGTGAGGCTGCGACTTAGTTCCGCCAATTTAGCTGAGATGACGCTGGGCTCTAGGTGGAGATCAACGAGGTGGGGATCAATGGCATAGACGGCGACGAAGCCTTCCTCCGGGTGGGGAGGAAACCGTTTTAGGGCAGCGTACAGGCTATCAATCACGGCAGGAGGAACGGTGCGAGATCGCTGCTGGTTCCACTGGTGGCAGGTGGCCAGGGGGGTGGTGAGGTGCCAGCCGATCCAGGCTGGGGTGCTGGGAGCAAGACTCTGGAGCAGCCCCATGCGCCAAACCCGTTTGGCGTTGGTCGCGTCATAGATAATGCTGTGGCCGTGGGCCAGAGTATGGCAAATCTGGGTTTTGACCTTGGCTTCTATATCGGTCCAGGGGCCTTGGTGGGTGGGGTCGCCGTAGAGATCTTGGCGGATTTGGTCGGTGGAGATGATGCAGCTTTGAGGGATCAGTCCTTGCATCTGTTGGGCCAGAGCAGATTTGCCACTACCGGGGGGGCCAATCAGCATATGGCAATAGAGGGGGGCGGACATGGTAAGGGGGGGATAGAAAGACGAGTGTCCCTATTTTATGGCGGGTGGCTGGGGATGATGGCGGGGTAATGGGGTGGGTATGCTTGTCCTTAAGGTCTACAAAATCCCAGCCGCCGCCGCTAAACCACTGCAATATATTCCTTCAGCTCATTGCGGTGCTGACGGAGCTTATTCACCGCTTGCTGCTGCAACTGGCGCACTCGCTCCCGACTAATATTGAGCAGTTTACCCACCTTAGCCAAAGACAGAGCATTGCCATCCTGAAGGCCAAACCGCAAGATCAGCACCTCCCGTTGCTGGGCCGTCAGCCCTGCTAGGAGCCCTTCCAAATCGCTGCGGAGAGAATGGTGGGTGGCAAAGTCTTCCGGGGAAGCGGTGTCTGCCTCTAGCAGATCCGCCAGCTCCGTATCATTGTTTTCCCCCACCCGCGTCTCCAGAGACAGCGGGCGGCGGGCATGACGCAGCGAGTCCCGCACCTGTTGAGAGGTCAGATCTAGAAAAGTAGACACCTCTTCCACCGACGCCATGCGCCCCAACTGCTGAGAGAGCTGGCGTTGAGCCCGCTTGACCTTGTTAATTGTCTCCGTTACATGGATGGGCAAGCGCACGGTGCGACTTTTTTCCGCGATCGCACGAGTCATGGCCTGCCGAATCCACCAATAGGCATAGGTACTGAAGCGATAGCCCTTCGCCGGGTCAAATTTTTCCACCGCCCGGTTGAGACCAATAGACCCCTCCTGCACGAGATCCAGCAGGTCCAGATTGCGATCGGTATATTTCTTGGCAATGGAGACTACCAGCCGTAGATTAGCCTCGATCATCTTGCTCTTAGCAGCTTCCCCAGCGGCGACCTGGGCCTGCAACGTCTCCACATCCAAACCCGTCTCCTCGGCCCACGCCGCCCAAGAGGGTTCTGCCCCCAAGGGTTCCATCAGATCTTCTCGTAGGGCCAGCACCACCATCATTTGTTTAACCTGCTTGCCATAGTTGATCTCCTGCTCATGGGTGAGCAGGGGAACGCGACCAATAGACTTTAGGTAGGCTTGAATGGTGTCGGAGGTTTTTCGAGTACCCATAGATTAATGTTGTGTATCGCTGATACATCAGGGGGACTTTAGGAGGCGATGACTGCACTCCCCACTATGTGACTAGTATCTGGGAAATAAATGGTGGGTGCATCCTTCCCTAGGGTGATATTGAGGCAGAAATTTACCTGCAATGCTCTAGTCCCAGAGGCAAAGTCCCCAGATCCCAAATCTGGCCTATTTCACCAAGCCTGTGCGTAGAGCCCGTACCGCTGCCTGGGTGCGATCGCTGGCGCTGAGCTTGTTGAGAATATTGCAGACGTGGGTTTTAACTGTGCCGACCGTGATGTAAAGTTCCTCCGCGATCGCGGCATTGCTATGGCCCCCCACAATCAATTCCAGCACCTCTAGTTCTCGATCGGTGAGGGGCGTCATCTCTAGCACCTGGGCATAATTGTCGCCCTTGCCCGCCCCTACGGCTAAAGGCATCGCCTTCTGGGCCTGCTGCAAAACCAAACGTGCGATCGCGGGATCAATCCAGACCTGACCACTGTGGGTAAGGCGAATCGCCTCCACTAACGGCGACACCTCCACATCCTTAACACTGTAAGAATCCGCCCCCGCCGCAAAAGCCGCCATCACCGCATCCTCGGTATCATGCATCGTCAGCATCAAGATCCGGGTAGGGGCAAGATTCTCCTCGGCTTCACCCTTGGCCTCTTCCGCCGCTGGCCCCGCCTTAAACTGGCGCGTTAGCTCAATCCCGTCCATATCCGGCAGACCAATATCCACAATCGCCACATCGGGGCGTAACCGTCGCAAAAGGGCCAGCCCCTCCCGACCCCCAGCAGCTATCCCCACCACTGCAATCCCCTCCTGCTGGTTCAGGGCGACCCTCAGGCCGATACGGGTTAAATCGTGGTCTTCAATGATAACGACGCGGATTTCGCTCATAGCGCTAGGTGAGGTAAAACTCAAAAAATACAAAGTATTGCCCCCTACCATGGCAGGTTTTTCTCCGCCGATCATCTGGCCTAGGACAGACCTCACCGCCTAGGTCGAGCTCCTCCTAGCGATAGAGGAGTCAGGGCAATGACCTCGCCATAATGGGGAATGCCCCCGTTGCCCCCCTTGCCTGTCGTCTTACTCCATGGCCGTCCCCTACTCCAGCTCCAGTCCGCCACCAGACGCCCCCCAAGAAGACTTCATCCGGGCCTTACTGAACAATCTGTCGGAGGCCATCGTTGCCTGCGACGCCGAGGGCTACCTTATGGAGTACAACGCCGCCGCCCGTCGTCTACTCAATTTACCCCCTGTTCCCCCCGTGCAGTGCCGCTGGGATCAATACTGCACCCTCTATGGATCAGGCTCCCTCTCGGAAGACCGTCACCCCCTCGCGCTCCAAGAAGATCCCCTCTGGCGCGCCCATCAAGGGGAATCGGTGCTGGATTTTGAACTGGATCTCCAGCCCCACCACGGTCCCCGCTGCACGGTACTGGTAAATGGGGATCCGATTCGGAATGCTGAGGGCGAAATTCTGGGGGCGGTGGTGACGCTACGGGACATCACCGCTCTGCGGCGGGCAACAAACACTCTGAGAGAGCGGGAAGCTCTACTGCGAAGCATTTACAACGGCCTCAAAGCCTCCATCTTTGTAGTGGATGTGGAGGAGGGAGCAGACGGGGAGACGTTTCGCTACGTCAGCATCAATCCGGCCCACGAGGCCCTTACAGGGCTAAAGGCCAAGCAGATTCGCGGCAAGACCCCCACCGAAATCTTGCCTCCTCCTCTCGCCGCCACCGTGATAGCCCGCTACCGGGCCTGTGTTGCTGCCCGTGCTCCCTTTGGCTATGAAGAAAATCTGCCCTTTCAAGGCCATGAAGAATGGTGGCTGACCACCCTCACTCCCCTGATAGATGCTCAAGACCGGGTTCACCGTCTGATTGGCACCAGTCTCAATATCACCCGCCGCTATCAAGCAGAGGCACGGGTACAGCAGCTCAACGCCGACCTAGAGCAGCGGGTCGCCGCCCGTACCCAAGAACTCACCCACCTCAATGCAGTGCTGCTTCATACCACGGCCTTACTAGAGAAGCGCAACCATGAGCTAGACCAGTTTGTCTATGTCGCCTCCCACGATCTCAAGGCTCCTCTCCGTGCGATCGCAAATCTCTCTTCTTGGCTAGAAGAGGATCTGACCGGAACATTACCAGAGGAAAACCAAGACCAGTTGCGCCTATTGCGGGGGCGGGTTCACCGCATGGAGGCCCTGATCAATGGCCTGCTGGAATATTCACGGGCGGGGCGTCGGCAGGTGACCCTGGCCCGCATTAGCAGCGGCACCTTGGTGGCGGAGGTGATCGACTCCCTGGCCCCGCCGAAGACCTTTACTCTGGTGGTGCCCCCCGACATGCCCGTCCTAGTGACCAAGGTGCTGCCCCTGCAACAGGTGTTTGCCAATCTGATCAGCAACGCCATTAAGTACGTCAATCGGCCCGATGGCCACATTGCGATCGCATGGGCCGACCAAGGCGATGCCTACCGCTTTTCTGTGGCCGATAATGGCCCCGGCATTGAATCCTCCTACCACGAGAAAATCTTCGCTGTGTTTCAAACCCTCCAAGCCCGCGATCAAATTGAGAGCACCGGCATTGGTCTGGCCATTGTCAAAAAAGTCGTAGAAGCCGAGGGAGGACGTGTAACGGTGGAGTCCACCGTCGGCTCAGGCACCACTTTTCACTTCACTTGGCCCAAGGTCATCCCGTTGACAGACCCAAACTCCGACTGAAGGATGAGGCCAAAGGGAACCTTTTTTTCTAGTATTAGAAGTTACAGACCCCTTCCTCCCTGAAATGATCCAGAGGCATAGTCTGCGTGGGTGTAGAAGGGGCTGTTGTTCTGTGTGATCACCCCGTAGTCGTAAGTAGCATAAGTCAATGGCTCTACAGGATTTGAATATTTTACTAGTAGAAGATGACGACGTAGATGTGATGAATGTGAAGCGGGCCTTCCGGCGCAATAACATTAGCACCCCCCTCTACGTAGCCAAAAATGGTCTAGAGGGATTGGCCATGCTCCGAGGAGATCCGAACGACGAGGGATTACCCCGCGATCGCCGCATGATCCTGCTGGATCTCAATATGCCTCGTATGAATGGCATTGAATTCCTAGAAGCCCTGCGGCAAGATCCCCACCTCAGTACAACCCCAGTGGTGGTATTGACCACCTCCAATGCCGATCGCGATCGCCTCGCCGCCTATCGTTACAATGTGGCAGGCTATATTCTCAAGCCTGTCCAGTTTGCCAGCTTCGCCGACACCATGGTGGCTTTGTCTAACTACTGGACCCTCTGTGAGTTGCCCTAGGGCGTGCGGACAATCAACGGCGAAACCCTTAACGGGCGCGCATAACCACGCCCACTTCATTGAATCGAGCTAGGGGCTGTAACCGTCTTGCCGCCAGGAGTCTAGCTTTAATTGTCCGCAGCCCCTAGCACAAGGATGTTGGAAACGAGTGTCTGAAGGTATATCCTTGCCGCTGGTAAACAGTATCCCGGCCCTGCGCGTACTGATCGTGGATGATGACGCGGTGGACCGCATGGCGGTAATTCGTGCCTTAAAAAAGTCCGTACTAGCGGTAGATGCGATCACAGAAGTCGATCACGGACGTGGTGCGATCGCACAGCTCCAGATCGAACCCTTTCACTGTGCATTTGTAGACTACCAACTGCCAGATATGGATGGCCTAGAGCTGATCCATCACCTGCGCCACCAAGGCATTAACATTCCCCTGATTGTGCTGACAGGCCAGGGAGACGAAGAAACTGCCGTGGAATTCATGAAGGCAGGAGCCTCCGACTATCTGGTCAAGTCTCGCCTCAGCCCCGAACTCCTAGCCCAATGTATCCGCAATGCCCTGCGCATCTATCAAGCAGAACAAGCAGTCCAGGCAGCCCAGCAGCAGCTTCAATCCACCAATACCCTACTACGTCAGAAAAACCAGGCCCTAGAGCAACACCGCCGCCGCATCCAGCAACAAAACGTGGAACTCATGCGGGCCTCTCGCCTCAAGTCAGAGTTTCTAGCCACCCTATCCCACGAATTACGGACCCCCCTCAACGCCATCATCGGTTTTTCCCAACTACTGCTGCGCCGCCGCCAGCAAGCCTGGACCGAAAAACAAACAGACATGGTGAGCCGCATCTATAGCAATGGCAAGAATCTACTGGCCCTGCTGAATGAAATTCTGGACTTTTCCAAACTGGATGCAGAGCGGCTAGAGCTATCCCCCCAACCCATGGATCTGGCAACCTTGGCAGCGACCACAGTAGCAGAAATGCGATCGCTGGCAGAACAAAAATCCCTAGTCCTCACCCTCACCCTCAACCTCGAGAATCCCCATCTCACCAACGATCCGATCCGCCTCCGGCAAGTCCTCACCAACCTGATTTCGAACGCCATCAAGTTCACCGATACCGGTGGTGTCCGCGTCAGTATCCATGCCGGAGCGACCACAGCACCAGAAACCTCCATGCCCCCAGATCAGCGGGACCTAGTCGAAATTGCGGTCACCGATACCGGCATCGGCATTGCCCCAGAGGCGCTAGATTCGATTTTTGAAGCCTTTCGGCAACTTGACCAAACCCACACCCGCCGCCATACCGGTACAGGGCTGGGACTGGCCATCGTAGATTCCCTCGTCGGCCTCATGGGGGGCAGCATCACCGTCGAGACTCACAATGGCGATGGCAGCACCTTTCGTGTCCTAATTCCCCGCCATGTTTCCAACTCCGATGGCATCGAAACAGCCCTCAGTCCTTGACCCCTCATCCCTTTACAACCCACAGATCATCTGTCCCCAGGGAAGCGGATCCACCCAGTTGTAGTCATCCCCCACACAGTCGAACTGTCGCACCTCACCATTGACCAGACCAAACACCTCCGTCCAGCCGGTGTGATCTCGGTTAAAGGTGACACTACTGAGGCCATTGCAGGTTTGGATCAACTCAGCACTGAGGGCCTTCAAGAATTGGGGAGAGACCATAACGCTATCGGCGGCGGGGCCATCGATGCGTAACCAGAGGCCAACGGGAGCTTCGGGGGGATAGTCTGTAAAGCTACTTTCATTAAACTCGTAGGTGGTCCAGTAGGTAACGATAGCGCTGCGTCCGGTTTCGATGGTAGTGATCGCAGTTTGTACCTCCTGGGCACAAAGTTGCTCCACCGTTATCGTCGTGGGGACGGCAACGGCGGGGTTGGCAGCAATTAACGTGGCTAGACCAGCCAGACTCAGGGCAGTGGTTAGAAATTTCACCATGGTTCAACGACAGTAAGGAGAAGGTCGGCAGGAAGCAATTCACCAGGGGTTGCCAGGGGATAGCCAATAGCGCCCCCAAACTGCCAGATAATGGCTAAGGAAGGCCCCGCCTGTTATTCCCTACCCATTCTTAACCCTCCATTCCCGATCACCCGATCACGTGTCTGCTTCTCTTAACCCATGGCCTATTACATTTCCCCCCGCTTCCTCGACAAACTCGCCATCCACATCACCAAAAACTACCTGTCTCTGCCCGATGTGCGAGTGCCAGTAATTTTGGGGGTTCATGGGCGCAAGGGGGAGGGCAAAACCTTCCAGTGCGAGCTGGTTTACGAGCGCATGGGTGTCGAAGTCGTCGCTATCTCCGGGGGAGAATTGGAAAGCCCCGATGCGGGGGATCCAGCCCGCCTCATTCGTCTGCGCTACCGGGAAGCAGCAGAACTGGTGCGGGTCCGGGGAGTGATGGCGGTGCTGATGATCAACGACCTAGATGCCGGGGCCGGTCGCTTCGATGCCCTCACCCAGTACACCGTCAATACCCAGTTGGTGAATAACACCCTAATGAACATTGCGGACAATCCCACCAATGTTCAACTCCCCGGCAGCTACGACGATCAACCCATCCGACGAGTCCCCATCATCGCCACTGGCAACGATTTCTCGACGCTGTACGAACCCCTTGTTCGGGATGGGCGGATGGAGAAGTTTTACTGGATGCCCGACCGCAGCGATCGCATTGGCATTGTGGCGGGTATTTTTGAGCCGGATCAATTGGGGACCGCTGCCATTGAGCAACTGGTGGATACCTTCTCGCAACAGGCGGTGGATTTCTTCGGAGCCCTCCGCGCCCGCATCTACGATGAACAGGTGCGAGATTTCATCCAGTCCGTAGGACTAGACAAGGTTTCTCAGCGGGTGGTCAACAGCGAAACGTCCCCCACCTTTACCCGCCCTACCTTTACCCTGTCCCACCTGATTGAGGTGGGACAGCAGATGGTTATAGAACAGCAATGGCTCCAGGAGATGCGTCTCGGCGATCAGTACAATCGAGCCCTGCGGGAAAAGAATGATGGCCCCAGACCAGCCCCAAGGGGGCCTGGGGCCACATCGTTCCCAGGAGATCAACACACCCCAGAACCGTCTCCCCCTTCGCCTCCAGAGCCAGCTCCAGACCTAGAGCCATCCGGCCCCACCCCCAAGTCCTTCTATCGGGCCTACGGAGCCCCCCCGGCCTACCCCAGTTCCTCCCCTCAGGGCGCGACCCTGGACAACGGAAATGGCCAGCCCAACCCGACCTCGACTCCCCTCAGCCCCGAGATTATCACCCAGATCCAAACCCTGCTTCACCAGGGCCACCGCATCGGCATCGAGCATGTGGATCAACGGCGGTTTCGCACCACCGCTTGGCAAAGCTGCCCCTCAGTCCAAACCTCGAATCCCAACGAGGTGGTCCTAGCCCTAGCCCAATGTTTAACCACCCATCCCCAGGATTATGTGCGCCTCATTGGTATTGATACCGCCAATAAACGCCGGGTCTGGGAACAGATCATCCAGCGTCCCCGGTAAGAGATTTGCACAAAAACAAAGTCCCATCCGGTGTTGGGGGAGTAGGGGAGTAGGGGGATAGGGGGGTAGGAACGCGGTTTCCGCGCCCACTTCAGGACGTGACAGGTGTATCCCGTAGGGGCGGGTTTAGCTCGTGTTGGCCGGGAAATCCAGGATGGGACCCTCAAAACCCGCCCTACCCAGTGCCGGGAAATCCAGGATTGAGGTTAATCCCGTAGGGGCAATCCCTTGCCTGTCCTGTTCGCGCAGCGGCTCCGCAGGAGCAACGAAGCCGTATAGCCCTTCGGGCAATAGCCTCCGGCATGGCTACGCTAAGGCTAACGCTAGGGCGGAGCCTGCCCAGAGGGCATAGGATGGTTGCCCTTGTTGCCGGGTGACCGATATTGGGGCATGGGGTTAGGGGCGCGGTTTCCGCTGCCTCGGAAAAGTGTAGTCGTGTTAATCGATAGAAAGATTAGGGCTACACTTTTGACAACATGCAAGTTGTTAAAGTATGGAGGTATCCTTCCCCCAGGCCCATGAACCCCATTGACTATTTGCGGATCAGCGTTATTGATCGCTGCAACTTTCGGTGCCAGTACTGTATGCCAGAGGGGGCGGATCTGGCCTATGTACTGCGACAGAACTGGCTCACCCGGCAGGAGCTAAACAGGCTGTTGCGGGAGGTGTTTGTACCCGTAGGATTTACCCGGTTTCGCCTGACCGGGGGAGAGCCCTTGCTGCGGGCAGATCTTGTGGACATTGTTGCTGACATTGTCGCCCTGCCGGAAACAGAAGATATTTCCCTCACCAGCAATGGCTTTCTGCTGGCAAAGCTAGCCCAACCCCTTTGGGAGGCAGGGCTGCGACGGCTAAACATTAGTTTAGATTCTCTAGATGCTGATACCTTTGCCACCATCATCGGGCGACCAGGGGCGACCCGCTGGAACCAGGTGTGGGCAGGCATTCAAGCCGCCCATCGGGTGGGCTTCGATCCCCTCAAGCTGAATGTGGTGGTGATTCCAGGGGTGAATGACCATGAGGTGTTGGATCTAGCAGCCCTGACGCTGGATCGGCAATGGCATGTACGTTTTATTGAGTTCATGCCCATCGGCAATGGGGATCTTTTTGCAGCGACGGGGTGGGTGCCGTCGGAGGTGTTGCGATCGCAGATTCGAGATCGCTGGGGGCTAGTGTCCGGCAATGTCCTAGGCAATGGCCCCGCCGATATATTTCAAATTCCAGGGGCTCAGGGAACCTTGGGGTTCATCAGTCAAATGTCGGAGTGCTTTTGCGATCGCTGTAACCGAATGCGACTCTCAGCGGATGGCTGGTTGCGGCCCTGTCTATTGAATGAAACGGGACAGATCAATTTGCGGGAACTGCTCCGGGGAGGTATGCCCCTAGCGGAAATCCGCGATCGCGTCGCCGCCCTTGTCTGGGCCAAGCCCGAGATCAATTTCAAAATGCGCGACTCTGGCACCACCGGCACCTATCGCCGTACCATGTCCCAAATTGGTGGCTGACGCAGGGCACATTAAGGGCACATTACTAGAGAACTGATCCAGTACGGCTGATCTCTTGTGTATCAGATTATAAATTCGCATTACAATGCCAAGCATCTTGATCCGCGATCTGAATCCGTTAGATCACGGTCGCGGTGATGTTTCAGGTGCCTAAGCTGTCGTTTCATGACCAAGGCCAAGTGCAACGCGATTTTAACAGCGTGACACCCCCCGCTGAGCCCCCCACAAATAATGCGCCAAACACGGGCGGATTTGACGATATTCTGGCCCACCTTGAAGTGAGTTCAGCCGATCGTGTCCTAATCTACTTAGCAGTGAGCGCCATGAAGCTAGGGGGCCATCGCTACGGTGCCTTTCTAGAGGCGGCCACCACCGCCGCCAAGCTCGCCGTCTACACGTCCTATTTAGAACAGGGCAAAAACGTTCGCAAAACCAGCTTCCTGCACCATGTCGAGCCCAAACGGGTGCGGGCCATCATCAAAGAAGTAGAAGCAGTGCTGGTAGACAGACGAGCCCTCACCACCCTCAGCGATCAAGAACCCTACTACCTCAGCGGCCTCCCCTACCTGTGGCAGAGCCTCTACCCCTGGGAACCGGGCACCCTGAGGCTTCAGCGCCCCGAACTGACCCCGAGCGAACACCAGCGAGTAGAAGCAGAGGTGCCCCTCCACTACCCCCCCACCCGCCTGTTAGATCTGCTGGAATTCCTCGACCTGATCAAGCTGCTCCACAGCAAATCCCAGGACGACTTCCCCCCCACCCGCCGCATGGTTCTCAGCGACGCTCTGACCGAGCACATCAAATTTCGCCTCCTCCACTCCGGTACAGTGGTCCAGATCGAAGCCTCCCCCCTGTCCATCCCCGTATTTGCCCTAGCCCGCACCCACTACGCCCCCAAAGGCGAACGAGAGCGAGTCTTTACCATGATTGATGACGTAGCCCGATTCTTTAAACTCATGCAGGACTGGGCCGCAGAACAGCCCGGAGTGCTACGAGCCTTGGAGGTGTTTGATGTGGATATCGACCGCCGCAGCGAAGCCCTAGAAGAGTTGGATCAACTGCTGCGAGCCTGGGCCGACAAATACCACCAAGATGGTGGATATCCAATGCTGATGCAGCTTGCCGCAGGCACGCGGGAGGCACGGGAAGGGTAGCCCCACCTCAGCTTTTACCCTGAAACCTAGGGGCAGGAAGTTAACAAAACTTAATTAAGGGCATTCTAATAAGTAAGCCCCCCATGCCCCCCATGCATCCCCCTGCCCTGATCCCCTAGCCTTTGTCGTCCCTATGGAATTGACCTAATGCTCAGTCAGTTAGACCGCTTGACGATGGATGTGGATGGACGCTATGCCAACGACAGCGAACTCCTGTTTTTTCAGCAATACCTGCAAACCGCCCGCCTGCGCTTTAGTCTGTATCAAAAAATTCAGCGCCTAGAGGTCCAGATCGTGCAGCAGGTCCTCGCCCAGATGCGGAGCGAAGATCCCACCCTGCTCCAGATTGGCGGAGATGACCTGACGGCAAAGTGGCAGAGAGACACCGTCCGGACCCTGCGATACGCCGCCGCATCCCTCCTAATCAACGATCCCGACCTGTTCAAAGAACGGATGCTGATGTGGTTTCAGACCATCATGCGCTCCTTCCAGGCAGAGCGGAGTTGTGATGCCACCTACCGCACCATGCAGACCGTCGTGCGTCAATCCTTCACCCTAGAGGAAGCAAGGCTCCTCTGCCCGATTCTAGAGCTGAGTCGGGCAACCCTAGCCCAGCGATAGCGGACCATAGCTACCCGATAAATTTCCCATCTTTTCCGCATCCCTAAGGTTTAAGATTTTTCAACTTGGGTCTAAACCTCGTTGCAATTGACGGGCGGCTTGGGCACATTACGAGTATTAGATCCCAATCAGCCCCCAGGGCTTGCATTATGGCCACAACGCTGACACAGTCCCACCAACTTCATACCCAACATCCTCAAAAGCATAACCACTATAGCTTTCGAGATTTTTTTCAGTTTAACGGTGCGGATGGTAGCGTTACCGATTGGAACGGTAGCCGCAACGTCTTCACCAGCGAGGATTTCATCATCGGCCTGCTAGAGGGCCTAGAAGAAGAGGTCGGCGAAGCTTCCGCCGCCATCATGTACTCCATTGGCTTGGAATGGGGTAAACAGGATTCTCTCTTTTTTCAAGAGTGGTTCGAGCGGGAGTTCAACATGAGTGCCCGTCAGGCCAACCTCATGTTTCTGCTGGAAACCTGGTGGTGGCCCTTCACCTCCCAGGGCTGGGGACGATGGGAAGTGGACATGAGCGATCGCAAACAGGGCTTCATGTTCATCAACGTCTTTGACTCCGCCGTGGCCCGAACCCTCGGCGATGTCGGCAAACCCGTTTGCCATATCTATGCCGGGTTATTCGCCGGATTCTTCACGGAAATGGTGCGGAAGCAACTGAGCTGCATCGAAATCCAGTGCTACTCCATGGGCGAAAACTACTGCAAGTTTCTTCTGGGGGGCAAAGAGCGCATTGACGCCGCCGCCTTCTGGATGAACGAAGGGGCCACCGCCCGAGATATCGAGAAACGCCTCCGGTCGGGGAGTGGGGTGCTATGAGCCTAACCTTGAGCAACGGCCATCGCCCACCACCCTCCCCTCCCCAGTCGCTCCGGACGATGACAGTGCAGAGCTTCTTTAGCCAAGTGGCCTGGGAAGGCAAACCCACCTTGGCCCCCTGGTCCAACAATGGCGACACGGAGCTACGGGCAATGCCCCTCTCGCTCCGAATGACGGTTGGGGAGTTCTTTAGTCGATTTATGTGGGAGGGCACACCAGAAATCGCTGCCCCTGGAATGCGTCTAGACGCCTCGCCTCCCCCCAGTGAGGTAGACACCTTCACCCTGGATGACTTTTCTAGCCTGTTTTAGTGTCCCCCTAAGATCCTGTCCCAGATTTGGGTAGAGGTCCAAGCGTGCATCTGCGCGAGTGATACCTTTAGCCCTACCCAGGGGATAGATTTTGAGAGGGGATATCCCTAGCGGGGCTTGGTTCCCCCAACGTTCGACCCCATTGGAGAGAATTCCATGAATCCTGCCCTCAGTGCCCTGTTTGATGAACCCGAAAAGCGCTACCTCCAACCCAATGAGCTAAATGTCCTGAGCCAGTATGTGGGCTCTCTACCCGAGCGAATTGCCGTTTATCGCCAACTCCGCGATGAAGAACTGACCCTCATGCAGCAGGTGGCCGACACCCTCCAGCAGCAATTTCCCCAAGAGTCGGAGGATTTGCTGAAGCGCAGTATCCAAAACGGGCTCCTGGCTCTCCGCTATGCAGCCATGGCCCTGCTGACGGATGATACCGACCTTGTGACCCGACGACTCCAGTCTTGGCTTCCAGACATGGTAGAAGCCTACGGCACCCTGGCCATTGACCAGGCTCTCCATGCCCTGCTGACTCAACAGTTAAGCCGTCGCTTCACGGCACCGCAGATGGCTCTGCTGACCCCTGGTTTAGCGGCGGCGAAGGCCATGCTCAACCCAACCCATGCAGTTGCCACTGACACCACTGACGCCCCCCTAGTCGGTATGTTTTAGGTGGGTCGAGTATTGGTGGGGCATTGGCTACACGGCACCCTTTTGACACGGTACCCTCGGGACTAAAGACCCATGATTTCTGTTGCTGATCTACTTGTTGACGATCGCTTGCCTAGTAACTACTTTGCCAGTGATGTCTATGTGCGGGGCACCCTAGAGCTGGGCCTACTGGAAAATCGCCGAGGCGACCGCCTTTTGGCCCTGCCCAGTGTTCTGCTCAAGGCCATCTACGATGGGCTCAATAATGAAACGGGGCAGGCCACGCGCTTGGTACTGCGCAATTGTGGCCTGTGGTGGGGCAAAAACTTCTATGCGCGCTTCTGTGAAGAGCTGAGCGACTACTACAAAAAGCCTGTTGCAGACTTCTCTATGGCGGAGTTTATGCAATCTTTTCAGGAATGTTGGCGCACCCACGGGTGGGGTCAAATCCATCTAGATACCGATCACCATAACCAGGGCTTCCTGGTGGTCTCGACCCAAAATTCTCCCTTTACCGCCCAGGTCGTGCAGCCCCAGAAACCTTCAGGAGCCTTGGAGGAGGGTATTTTACAGACCTTCTTTAGTCAGCTCACGGGGCGAGACCTATTTTGTGTGCAAACCAGTTGCGAATCCCTAGGCGCTGACCGCAATCGGTTTGTCCTGGGAATCGAGGGGCGTCTCAAGTCCGCGATCGCATTGGTTGAGGCAGGCCAGCCCCATGATGCCATTATGGGAGTGTTGACCCGTTAACCTACCGTGTCTTTTAGTACTGTGGCCGTGCTTCGCAACCTTCAGCGGTCTAATTATCGCCTTTTGGGGCTTGTGGGGCAGGGCCAATTTGGGCAAGTGTACTGTGCTGTGCACCGTCGGACGGGACGCTTGGTAGCCCTTAAAAACCTCAACCGAGATCGCCTCACCACCCATCGATTTCTGCGAGAACTCCGGTTTTTGCTCAGCCTAGAGCACCCTAATATTGCCAACTGTCACGCCCTAGAACAGTCTGCGACGGGACGACAATTAGTGTTGGACTATTGCGAAGGGGGTACCCTGCGGCAGCTTATGGAGCAGACCGCCCCCCTCCCCCTAGCGGAAATCCTCACCCTGATTACGGAGGTGCTGACGGCTCTCGACCACGCCCATACCCAGGCCATTGTCCATTGCGACATCAAGCCCGAAAACATCCTGCTATTTGTGAGGCCGGGAGGATGGCAGGTCAAGATTTCAGACTTTGGCATTGCCCGCCTGAGTCAAGAACTGCGGGGCCAAGATCAAACGGGGGCAACAGGATCTCCCGCCTACATGGCCCCAGAACGGTTTTATCATCAGCATTCTGCCTCTTCGGATCTCTATGCTGTGGGTGTAATTCTATATGAGCTGTTGCTGGGGGAACGCCCCTTTTCCGGTACCCCCAGCCAGCTTATGGTGGCCCATCTTAATCAAACGCCCCTGATTCCGACCACACTGCCAGATTCGTTGCAGGTGGTGATCCGCACTGCCCTGCAAAAACTCGTGGGCCGTCGCTATCGCTCAGCGGCGACAATGCAGGAAACCTTGATCGCTATGCGCGCCCAACTGTCGGCGGCGGAGTTGCGCACGTCGTACCCTATTGTTTACGACGATGACGCCCCTCTTCTCTTTGCCTCCCAGGGCGAGATAGCCCTAGACAAACCCGTACACAGTCTAGCCGCAGAGCCTGCCCTCTCTGGTTCCACGGGGGGCTATCTGCTACTGGGGGATTGTAGTACCGATGTGAAAGGATGGCTGCTGCCCCCCGCAGATGTGGGGAAATTACCCCAGGGCTATCCCCACATCTGGACGTTGCCCGATCGCCCCCAGGCAATCTTTAACGCTCCAGAGGGTGCGATTGCGGCCACTGACCGGACCCTGTACTACCTCCCAGTTCGCCCGCTAGACGCTAGTGCCCAGAACCTCTGGTCCCCTGTCGGTAAGATTCAGCCTCTGGTTACCTTTCCTGAGGCTGTGACCGTAGTGGTTTCTCCCCGGCGGCGCTGGGCACTGGGCTACAGTCCCACTGCTGGCGGACGGCTTTGGTGGGCTCCCCTCTCCCTTGGCAAAACAGCGGCATCAGCGATGTCTGAGCCCCGATCTCTACCTGTCCCCTCCATGCCATCTTCCCCGGTTCAACTGCTGGTCCTGGATGAGGGGCATATTTTGCTGGCTGCGATCGCAGGTCACCAGACTCACCTCCACGTAATTACCCGGCGAGGCGTCTCCTTAGGGCATCTCACCCTCAATGCCATGGTACAGTCCTTGGCCCTGACTCACACACCCCGACGCATCCTGGCCCAAGAGATCGGCCCCTCACCCGCCCTTCTGATCATTGATCTGCTGCCCTTTAAAGTCATGCGCTGTCGCCTGGATGTGGCCACACCTTGGTTGGGAGAAATGGCCATTGGTTATGTTGCCTGTAGTGATCAGGGTCACCTGCGATTTGTAAATCCCCACGGACAACTGGTAGGGCGTGTCGATGGCCTCCCTGCCCCCACTGCTATGGCCTTTCAAGCCCCCTATGACCTATGGCTGGCCACGCATCAGGCCGCGCCAACCCTCCACGTTATCGACATCTGCACATTGGGCCTAGACATTATCTTTTAGAACATTTTTTAGAACATGAACAGCAAGCCTTTAGAACCTTGCCTTTAGAACCTTGCCTTTAGAACCTTGCCTTTAGAGCATGGGTAGAGCATCTGGGCACTCCTGCCGATCTCCTTCGTCTAAACCAGGGTCATCCTATCTACCTGAGGCAGCCTTAGTCTTTTCCCGATGTCGGGGTGGATCTACCCTTAGGGAGCTGCGGGTTAATAGTGTACCCAGTGGCCAGGTTTTCTCCCTTCGGGAGACGCTGACGCGAACGACTTCGCTCAACCTTCAGTGATCGAGGGCTGAGCGAAGTCGAAGCCCGATCAGCGGAGCGGGTACGTTATTTTCCTGCGAGCCCCTTAGGACTGATTCTGGTTGGAGAAAGACAAATCTCGCCATTTCCGGGAAACTGCTGGGCTTGCCACTGTATCTAACTGCTGAACACGCTATCAATGGAATCAGGTTGTGATCGAGCATATTACGCTGCCAGACAATGTTTTGCCCCCCGTTGCGCCCTATTCCCACGCGGTACGGGCTGGAGACTTCCTCTTTGTCACTGGACAACTCTCCGAAGACCCCATCACTGGCAAGGTGATAAAGGGGGATATTGAAACCCAGACCCATCAAGTGATGGAGAACTTGTTACGAGTGCTATCTCACGTAGGTACCGATTTTAGTCAGGTAGTGATGGTGCGGATCTTCGTAACCGATTTTCGCTACTACGAGACGGTCAATCAGGTTTACGCCTCCTACTGTCAGCCGCAGCGACTCCCCAGCCGCACCACGGTCGGGGTGACGGCCCTAGCGGGCTTTGGCGATGTGGAGATTGACCTAATTGTTTACTGCGGCCAGTAACCCCCAGGACTGGTAGAGAGAGGATGATACCTCGATCTACGGGCCTCCTTCGGTCTACCTCTGGCCTACACCAACGATCGCACTAGGTAACGCTGAATCAGCCACAAACCGCCGATGCTGGCGGCTCCAACCCAAGCAAGGCGACCGCTATGGAGATGGCCAGAGAGGAGACAGAGCCCCCCTAGGATCAGAAGTGCGATCGCACTCCCCCCCGCCACCGCCAACATGCCCCGTAGGGCACGAGTAGTCAAGAGAATTTGGGCCGCAAGGTCATCCCCTGTCAGGGGAACAGCCGCCGCCACAGCGGTTTGAAAGGAGTCGTACTTATGGCGCTCAACTTGGTAATAAGTACCCAACTCCGCATCCCGAAGATGGCGAACAGACTGGAGACCAAATTGCTTTGCCTGGGCAATGGCACTGCGGATTTGCCGTTGGGTAGCGATGGGAGCAAGGGCCTCAAAAAGAGACTCTCGGTACACCCCCGTTGTAGCCATTTCCAGGATGCGGCGGGTGAGATCGAGATCTGGGGCAGGGAGGGCAGTCCGAGACATGGCAGCACAGGACAGGCAGCACGACAGTTGGGCTTTGGCACCCCTGCATCATAGTAGCCCTGTACTGTGCCCCTGAGACACCCTAATCAGTCCAAGTTGCATAGGGGTGATGAGCAAGGTTGGCATTGCGGTAGCGAGGGTCATCAGAGACCTCTAGCCCGACCCAATCTAGACGCTCAAAGGGCTCTGCCTCATCCGTCAACTCAATTTCCGCCAGGACTAACCCCTGATTTTGCCCCAGAAATTCATCCACTTCCCAGACATGGTCAGCGAAGGAAATGCGATACCTCATTTTCTCCACAAAGGGAGTCTCACAGAAGGTATCGAGCAGAACCTCCGCATCTGTGCGGGGAATCTCGTATTCAAACTCGCTGCGAGTCAGCCCCTGGGTAGGGCCTTTGAGGGTGAGATAGCCCCGCTCTCCGGCGATGCGAACCCGAACCGTGGCCGGGTTGCCCCTGGGAATATAGCCCTGGCGGTAGAGTACCCCCGGAGCTAAAGCCCGCCAATCAGTCCCCGTCACCAAAAATTTCCGCTCGATTTCCAAGGCCATGGACAGGACGTTAGAGATAAGTGAATTAAGAATCCGGAGATTAAGAACCGATCCGAAAACACCCTCAAAGGCTGGACTTCTCCTAGGCAACCCTGGATATAGGGATGGGTTCTTAAGGATCAGTGAATGCGGCGGAGGATATAGCTGGCCAAATCAAGTAGGGCCTGACGAGAAGCCGAGGGCGACAGATCCTTAAGGCAATAGGTGGCCTGATCGGCATGGTACAACGCCAATTCCCGCGATCGGGCAATCCCCTCACTGGCCAGAATCAGATCAAAGGCTTGTTGCCAGTCCCCAGATTCTGCAAATTCCCGGTCGATCAACGTACTCAGGTAGGGCTTCTCCTCCAAAGCATAGAGCACCGGAGCCGTGAGATTGCCGCTTTTGAGGTCAGACCCAGCGGGCTTGCCCAATACCTCCGTAGAGCCAGTGAAGTCCAAAATGTCATCAATGATTTGAAAAGCCAAGCCCAGATGACGACCATAGCCATATAGGTTTTCGATTTGGACCTCAGGCAGATCACTCAACACCCCTACAGATTTAGCGCTGTTGGCAATCAAAGATGCGGTTTTGTAATAGCTCTTTTCTAGGTATGCCTCAAGGGAAAGCTCCGTATCAAAGCGGTTTAACCCCTGTTGGATCTCCCCCTCCGCTAGATCCATAATCACCTGGGACAGGAGCTTAACCACCGTCAGGTTATCCAAATTTGCCAGGTACCAAGACGACTGGGCAAATAGAAAATCCCCCGCCAGCACCGCAATTCGATTCCCAAAGCTACTGTGGACCGTAGGCACACCCCGTCGGACCTCCGACTCATCTACCACATCGTCATGGACCAAGCTAGCGGTGTGGATCATCTCGGTGATTTCTGCTAACCGTCGATGCTGGGGCAAGATATCCTCAGACCCAGTGGTAGCCCGTGCCAGCAAAAAAACGATTGCGGGACGAATACGTTTGCCCCCTGCGCCGAATAGATGATCTGCTGCTGCATACAGGATGGGATGGCGAGCGCCCACGAGTTGCTTCAGATTATGGGTAAGCTCAGCGAGATCCCCGTCAACAGGTGCAAAGAGAGAAGTGACTGAAGCCATGGATAGAACGGCCTAGGCAGTTTGTTTACGAATTTTTACAGTTCTGCTTTCATTCTAAGCTAACGTCCTGGGAAGGGGAATAAACCTTTTTCCAGAGCAAAATCCTTGAATAATCTCCCCAGAAAAGTCAAGCCTTAGACCCTTGACAAGCATCCCAACGTCCCTGTGTCGGGGTCGGAATGCTTACCCCTAGGCCCTCTGGAGGATTACTAAGTTCTGTAAATCTCCTCTCAGCAAGCCTCAAGTCCCCAGGGGTTTGTGTTATCTTAAATATTAAGCTTTGACAAAAACTAAATATTGCTGTTCCAAACATTGCTGTTTCACGAGCAACGTTGTAACCCGCAAAGTTCACAAAACCTGTGATATTTCGGGCTTGGTTGAGCTGCTTTGGTCTACCGTTGAGGATTTAGGAATTATCGACAAATAAGCAGGATGGCTGGGCTGAGGTAGAGAAGAGGGCAAATCCCCTTAATTACTCTACCCTTCCCCAGAATACTTGTAGGGTCGCGTAGATCCCGAATCTGACGGCTGATTTAGACTCAGCGGTTTCAAGGTGCTGGACTCAATGGTCTGGAGCAGCATACTACCTGCTGTCCCGCTCTTCCCTTGCCATACTGCCATGATTCCTTCCCTACCTGTCTCCGTTGTAATCGTTTCCCTAGCTATCGGATATCTTGTTGTAGTCTACAGCCTTCTCTGGTGGGCACAGCGCAGCAACAAGACGAATAAGCGCACTATTATTTGAGTGGTCTATTCCCTCCAAGCTAGATTTTGTGCGATCGCACCTATCCCCTAGCCTTTCCTCCTCCCGTATCTGGCTGGCGGCAAACTGCTCCTTGATTTTCCCTGGTCTCGGACAAATCTACCGTCGCCAGGTATTGTCAGGCGCAGCCATGGCCTCAACGGCGGGGGGACTGATTAGTTTCATTCTGTGGTCCATTTTTGCCCCCCAGGGCAATACGGTCTGGGGTCTAGGGGCAATCGTGGCTTTTCTGAGCCTCTACGGCCTCAGTATTGTCGATGCTAGCCTGAGCAGTGGCGACAGAGGAGCTGAACCAGAACCCCGCAATACCCCTGTTAAGGATCCTTGGTACACCGTATTTTTATCTCAGATTCTGCCCGGACTAGGGCACCTGTACCTCCATCGCCTGGGCTGGGGAATGACCCTGCTGACCACGGGTATTGTCACCGCCCTCCTCACCCAAGACCATCCCCGGTTACTTCCCCTCCCCGTTGCCATCTGGGCACTGGGCTGCTGGCATAGCTATCGAGTTGCCCTCTCACCCCACCACCGACCCAGCCCCTTTATCAGCTTCATTGTGGTGGGATTGGTAATCGTGCGTCTGATAGTGGGGTCAATCCCTGCCTGGGTCAGCCATGCGGTAGAACAATGTGTAGTCCCCAGCGAGTCTATGCTGCCCACACTGCACGTGGGCGACCGCATCTTTGTCCAAAGGAAGGGATCATACCGTCCCCAGTTGGGGGATATTGTGGTCTTTAATGCCCCCGCCGCTGCCATTGCCCAAGGCCAGATCAAACCCGATACGCTGGTGGTTAAACGGGTGATTGGTCTACCAGGCCAGCAGGTGTGGGTCACTGGCGGCCAGGTTTTTGTAAATCGCCAAGCCCTCGGAGAACCCTACATTCGAGAAGCTCCCCGCTATGAATGGGGACCAGAGGTGGTGCCGCCAGACAGTTACTTTGTTCTCGGAGACAATCGCAACTTTAGTGGCGACTCTCACCTGTGGGGTTTTGTCACCGCTCCTGACATCCTGGGACCGGGCTACAAAATCTATTGGCCCCCGAGCCGAGTTCAATCCCTAGAGATCTCGTAGTGGCGTTGGAGTTCCCTATCTGTACACTTTTGCAGTTCACTGAATTAGGCCATTGAAAAAGCTGCCCTATGGTGGATAGGGCAGCTTGAGTGTTTCCAGGCGTTAAGCCCTAGACTTAACCTTCTACAGTAATCTTGCCAACCATGCCCGCACCCCGGTGGGGAGCGCAGTAGTAAGTATATTCACCAGCGGGCAGATCCGCTGTAAAGGTAGTGGAATAGGATTCACCAGGAGCAAAGGTCAACTGATCATGGGAAATTTTATCGGCAACAGATTTGTCAGGAATGCTATTGCCATCAAAAATGACATTGTGGGGGGCCATTTTGTTGTTGACCCAGGTAACGGTATCACCAGCTTGAATGGTGAGATTAGCGGGTTCAAACACCAACAGACCAGAGTCGGAACCCATCTTGACTTCGTAGGTGGCAGCAACAGCGGGAGCAGCGGCCATCACGACCGTTCCCACAACTAAAGCTAACGCTAGGCAAGCTACACCCAAACTACGAATTGCACGCACGAAAAATTTCATAGGTACCTCTAACGGCTGAGTTGAGTTCTTTACAGACAATATTTTATCTTGAGAGGCTAGGCAAAGGGGCTAGCCTCTGGATGGATTTCCCGTGGCATTAATCCAGGAAGCTTAGAGTCCTGAGGTGCCGGGGGCAGAGACGGTACTCTTGCCACCCCCCCACAGGGGACCAATCACCTTGGGCTGGAGCAGAATATAGCCGCTGATTGCCACTAGGTCATCTTCGGTCAGACTGCGCATCTTTGGAAAAATGTCAGTACTCTTGAGGCTCGGGTGAAGTTGGGAAATTTCCGTCAGACCATCATAGGTCGTGGGATTTTTCAGATAGTCCACTAGGGATTCAACACTATCCCGAGGGGGCAGGGCTCCAGATAAACTTTCCGGATCCAAGCCGACGGTGGGGTTGGTCTTGGTAATGCCAGCAACATGACAGGTAGCGCAAGCATAGTTAAACTGCTTACGGCCTCGGGCCACTTGGTCCAGGGATAGGACGAGGGTATCGCCCTGCTCATTGAGTGGTATGGTACGGGTCGCTTCATCCAGCTCTGCGGCGATGGCGGGGCCAGCGAACCACTGGCTAAATGTCCACACGGCGATCGCCGCCAGCCAAATGCATTTTCTAAGCATGGTTCTCCTCAAGGTATTGATAGCTCGCTATCACGCAACACAGCAGCAGGCTCAAAATTCACAGCGTTAGAGGTCACAAGGGTAGGTATTGGCTAGGTCAAGCCCTAACCCATATCTAGATGCCCGCTGGCGACGCTCACGATCGCAGGATGCAGGATGAAGCCTAGGAAAACGTCATCATCCTTTCTTAACTGTGAATAAACTGTGAATATTGAGTATCCAGTAATCAATATCATGCCACCGAATGGGGGATTCCCAAAGAGCCCACCGAGATCGCATTGGAGTTGGCAAGCTTAGGCCGAGATCGAGCCGGGATCAGGCCACCATAGGGAACAAATCGTTACAGGGGAGTTTGTTACAGGGGGGCAGCAGCGGTTGGTAGGGTAGGGATACTGGTACCTCCTACCGCCGCTACGGGCTGGTGTAGACGAATGAGTTGGGCCAGGGTGGATTTGAGCTGGGTCCGGGGCACGATAGCATCAACGAAACCGTGGCTAAGCAGATACTCGGCAGTTTGGAAATCATCCGGCAGCTTTTCCCGTAGGGTTTGCTCCACCACCCGCCGTCCGGCAAAGGCAATCGTGGCCTTGGGCTCTGCGAGGATAATGTCTCCCAACATGGCAAAACTGGCGGTGACGCCGCCGGTAGTGGGGTGGGAGAGGATGGGAACGTAGAGGAGACGGGCTTGGCGATGACGTTCTAGGGCTCCGGAGATCTTAGCCATTTGCATCAGGCTCAACATTCCCTCCTGCATTCTTGCGCCCCCGGAGGCGCAGACGATGACTACGGGTAGATGGTTTTGGGTGCCCTGTTCAATCAGGCGGGTGAGGCGTTCTCCCACCACTGACCCCATGCTGCCTCCCATAAAGCGAAAGTCCATTACCCCAAGGGCCACGGGTAACCCCAAGAGTTCACCGATTCCCGTTTGTACGGCATCGGCAAGATGGGTTTTGCTCTGGGTGTCGCGAATGCGATCACTATAGGCTTTGCGATCGCGAAATTTGAGGGGGTCCTGAGGAGTGACATGGACATCCAGAGGTTCCCAGGTCTCAGTATCAATCAGTTGGTGAATACGCTCATCACTATAGACCCGGTGATGGTGGTCGCACTCTGGACAAACAAACTGGTTGGCACGCAGATCCTTGGTATAGGTCATAACCCCGCAGGCTTCGCACTTGGTCCAGAGACCATCAGCGATTTCCCGCTCCTGCCGCTCTTGGCTAATGGGGCCATCTTTACGGCGATTCGCGAACCAATCAAACAGGGACATGGGATTGCAGCCACAGCGTTACAACAGAAAGACCCCAGCGGCAGATAACGGCCTGAGCCTGGATCTCTGGATCTAATCCTATTATCAATCCATCCGGTTCCCCCCTTCGCGACACTGGGGCCAGATTCCCAAAGTCAGGTTCCTCACATCAGAAGCTTCCTGCCCAACTAGATTCCTCACAACGGTCTCCGCTATGGCTGTTCCCTCCATCAATGCCCCTAGTGCTCTCGCCACTTAGATCCAGCCGCCTCTTCAGCCAGAGCCGACGGTGCCAGAACCGGAGTCAGACAGAGTAATATTTCCCCCAGGAGATCTCGACAGCGATGAACCGCCCTTGGAAAGCGATCTACACCGAGATCAGATTGACCTGCCCATTCGATTGTTGCGGTGGCTGTGGCAGGATCGCCAAGATCAGGATCGCCAAAATATTCATGTCTCAGGCAATGTCACGGTTTACTACAGTCCACAACAGCGCAAGTCAGAGGACTTCCGGGGACCAGATTTCTTTGTCGTGCTAGGTGCTGAAAACCGTACTCGCAAAAGTTGGGTTGTGTGGGAAGAGGGGGGAAAGTACCCCAACTTGATTATTGAACTGCTGTCTGATTCCACCGCCAAAACTGACCGCACGCTCAAAAAAGAGATCTACCAGGATATTTTCCGCACTCCCGACTATTTTTGGTTTGATCCCAGTAGCCTAGAATTCCAAGGCTTTGATCTGGTGGGTGGCCCATACCAGCCGATTCCACCCAATGCCCAAGGTTGGTTGTGGAGCCAACAATTAAAGCTTTTTCTGGGGATCCAGGCCAAGCCGCTACGTTTTTACCCCTGAGGGAGAATGTGTACCGACCCCAGAGGAATCGGCAGCAGCATCGAGAAAATTAGTTGAAGCTGAACGCCAGCGGGCTGAAGCCGAGCACCAGCGAACCGAAACCGAGCACCACCGAGCTAAGGCCGAACGCTAACGGAATGATGGCCTAGCAGCCAAGCTTCGGGAGTTGGGCGTGGACCCAGAGACTCTCCAGTAAGGGATTTGCATAGAAATAAAGTCCCAGCCGTAGAGGCAATCCCTTGTGGTGGGCGGGTGACCGCTATTGGGCTGGTAGGGTGTTTTGAATTGCACGTCCCTAAATTGGTCTGGATGGGTTCCACCATCAGTCTGGTGGGCAGTTTAATAGCAAGGACTATGGCCCGAATGGCGCGGACTGTAACAGCCCTCACAATTCCTGGAGCAGAGTCATGAGCCTTTTGGTCTGGTTTGTTCTCAATACGACTGCAACCCTTCCAGGAATTGTGGTACTCGCTTATCACCCCTGAGAGACCTCGGAGGGTGACTCCCCTAGCGCCAATATGAGGTAGCTATGCTACGAGTGATAGCACAGATTATTTCATCTTTGATTCGGTAACCCCCACCGATTTATCCTTTCACTGCTAGGCTTTCAGATCCGCCATAGTTGCTGTCCACATCAGTGAATTCTTGGGACTGTGGTCAGTCAAAAGCTACGCAACTTCCTCAAGACATCTATCTGGGTATCTACAGAGAATGAGTATTCTTACCTCACAGGTAGCATCTTCCGAATATCAGGCAATCGCAGATGATGCCCTCAAGGATGAAGATAACGGCATTTGGTTGGCCTGCCTGCCCGCCACGATGCACCACGATTGGTTTCAACGCTTTCACTGGATTCGCTGGTTAGATCGTTTGGCCGAACAGGACAATATTGTTTTGCCGGGAGGAGGCCAGTTCTTGGCGTTCCAGGCAGCTTGGCAGCGTCTATTGGAAACGGGGGAGTTGGATATTACGCCATCCCTACCCTCGGTGTTACGAGAGGTTTACCAGGCATGGTTTGCCGAAGGACACCCGGATCAGCACCAAGCGGAGATCATTGCCTGGAATGACTATGTAGAAGCGATTGTTGAATATCATCGGCCCCATCTCACCCTACAGACCCTGGCAGACTACGAGCAGATGCTGGATCGCTTGGCGGGCTCTTGCTTCCAGGTTTTACCCCACCTAGAGCCCCAGCAACGGACGATTGCCCGTCATTTTGGTGTGGTGGATCAGTTTTACAACACCCTGCGGGATCTCTATGAGGATGCACGCCAGGGGGTCTGTTACTTTCCCCAAGAGGTTCTCAATGAATTTGGGGTGACGACCGCCGAGATCTTGGACTTTAGCTGCTTTGAGAATCCGGGCTATGGTCCGCTGATGCAATTTTGGCTCCAAGACTATCTGCCCGAACTGCGACGGCGGACGCTGCCGTTTTTGCAATCAGAGCCGATGCCAATGGATTGGCAGGCATTGATCCTGTGGTTTATCCATCGCTATCGCCGCATTGATGGGGTGATGGCGAGTTGCCACGATAACTTTGTGGATTTTGCCCCAGCTTACTGGGAAACCGTACAGCGGGATCTCCGCCGCCAGCAAACCTTGGGATGCCATTCCTTCCGGCAATGGTATCAGCGGCTTTATCATCCCCAGCATATTGCGGACTTTATCGGGGTCAACCTTGAGGATCTAACGGCTACGATGCCTACAGGCTATGGCCTACTCCATGCCCCACGTACCATCCGTCCTATTCCTGCCAAATCCTTGCGTCCTCGATTCCGCTGTCACTCCTTGCCGCTATATCCCTAACCCCTACTGCCTCCAGCATCGATCCCGCCTGCCCATCCTTAAGGAGTCAGCGTTGCCCCACCATTGGGTTTCTCTACCCAATGGTGGGCCAAGGTAGGTAGGATATCGGTATCCTGCTTGGGCTGTTGATCCTATGCCTGACTCTGCTGATATTTCTCTGTGCCACCGTGACCTCAGCGATCGTCTGGTAATTGATATGGCCACCACCGAGGCGGTGGGTCGGGTGGCCCATATGGTGGTGGATGTCAAAGCTCATCAGGTCGAGGGCTTAGTCTGCAATGCTGGATTTCTGAGTCCATCCCAGCCTATCCCTTGGGTGCAGATCGAGTCTATTGGCTTAGACAGCATTGTGGTTCGTCTTGGTAACCAGGCTATTTCTGAAAAGTTTGATGCGGCACTGCCCCTAGAGGGGCAGGAAATCTGGACTGATGTGGGGAATCGGGTCGGGCGGCTAGTGGACTATTGCTTTGATGGCCAAACGGGGGCCATCACCCAATATCTATTCACGGCTCCAGGCTGGCAAGGGCTGACGGATGGGGTCTATCTGTTTACCCCGGATGCCGTTGTGAGTGCGGGACGTAAACGCATGATGGTGCGTCATACGGCGTTGATCAATGCGCCCCAATATCGGAGTGGGCTCCCCGATCGCGCTGCTGAGTTCTGGCAGGAGGATGCGAGCCAGACCCGTCAAGATGTGCAGGCCGTGCTCAACAGTACCCAAGATTTGGCGGGGCAAGTCCAGTCCCAAGCCCAAAAGTTAGGAGATGAGGCGCGATCGCGGTTTGGCCAACTTCTAGGGCAAGTCAAGCAACGGACAAAAAAGGTCCGTACTCAGGTCAACGATCGCGTTGCGGATGTGGCAGCGAACATCCAGGACCAGCGCGATCGCAAAGCTGGAGATAAGCTCCCTGGTACCACCATCGACGTGGACTCTGAGGCGATTTGGCCCGAAGGTGATGAGAGTCCCCCTGAGCAGCCCCCACAATCCTAAAGTCATTGAAACAAAAAATCCCTCGTTGGGGCCAACGAGGGATGAAGCGAGATTTTTCAAGCTAAATCAGTGGCCCTCTAGGTTAGGACAAGGGGCTTAAGCCCCTTGTTCGTTCCAGACTTTGAACCGTCCTAACGGTAGTGACTCCTGCTATAAATCAGACAGGGTTAGTGCTAAGCCACGGACTTGCGCTTGCTGGCCACCAACATGCCACCCAGAGCCACCAGCCCGAGCACAGCGGTAGGCTCAGGAACAGCCTCGGGGGGAGGCAGAGTACCCCGGAAAGACACCTCGTAGTTGCCGTTATGGGATACGCCGTCGTTTTCCTCCACAAGACCAGAGGCCGTAGCGCTGAAGCTCCAGAGATATTGGGCAGGCTCATCCCCATAGAGCACTTTCACAATTTCGCTGGCCTGAATATTCGGGTTAAGAAAGCTCCATAGGCTGCTGGGCAGAATGTTCTTGATGCGATTATGGGCATTCAGGTGCCCCGCTAAACCAATGGTGACCTCCCCGGTGGTGTCATCTTGATTGACGTAGGAAATATTGGGGTCACTGAAAGTCTGGGGTCCCCCCATAGACTTAAACTGTGAATATAGATTTCCATACCCAGCCTGAGCAGCTAGGAACTTCCCTGTGCTGTTCAGAGCAACATCCAAGAATTCGGTGAACCAACCGACCCCAAACACGTCCCAATCAGCTGCGGTGAGGCTGCTGAGGGTAATGCTGGTGCCATTCAAGTTGCCGCTGAGGGTTGTGGGGGTAGAAAAATTAGCCCCAGGCTTCTCGCTACTGGCAAAGAGCTCGATATTGCCTCCAGGACTGCCAGCATCTCCCGCTAGGATTGAATCCAGGGAAGCTCCGGGATTCGCAAAGGTATAGACGCCATCGGAATCGTAGAGAATGACATCATTGGCTCCCCCTAGGGTGGGGTTCGTGATGCTGGCAGCCATTGCTGGGGCAGCAAAAAAACCTGTCAGTAAGGACGCGCCAAGGGCGAGGTTCGCGAATTTCATAGCGGTTTCGAGGTGAGTGCGGATTAGTAAGGGTCGGCGTCCCCCTTCACGAGGACAGACTTAGCGAAGAAAAAACGCAACTCGTTTATCTTGCTTGGCCTGTATCAATAGTGGCTACTGACCCTAGGGCTGCCAAGGCTAAATCCAAATCTTTCATACGGCCCTAATAAAAGGCTAGCCATTATGAAGGCTAGCTATTCAAGCTATTAAAGAAAATTGGTGGGCGCTCTATATAGGTAGAAAAAACGCTAAATAATCCGTAGGTTTACACAACTGCCCTCTACCCTAAGGTCGTATTTTTACGCTGTTAGATCTGGGTTAGGTCTTGGATACATCCCTCCCCCCTCCCCAAAGGGTCAAGTCGTATCAGTACGCCCACGGTAGAGACGCAGTATCGCATTTCGCACTGCCCGAGCAGCAGCTACCGTCGGATCTTGGCCATGCTGGTCTACCCCCATGCCCATCTCGATCATGAAGCGTTGGCGGGCCATAGTTTAGGTTTCCTGGGCTAGGTTTCCTGGGCTTGGTAGCCCTGAAGGTTCTCGGGGCGAAAGCGGCGTACAATCGGCGTCGCCTGACGAATCTGGGCCTCAGTCCCCTGCACCACTACCAAGTACTTGCCCGCACTAAGACGATTACGGTAGGAGAGGGCATCGCCACTACCGGAAGCCAGCCCAACCCCACCACCCACAAAGAAGGCTCCCATAGCACCAGAGCCGGCCCCGAGCAGCCCTCCAATCACCTGATTACCAAGGGTTCCTGCCCAGGGAAAGGTATCTAGTCCGGTGATGGCATTAAAGCTTAGGCCCGCCACAAACCCAAAGGGCACTAGCCACACCAGCATCCGCCGTACTTGTTTCCAGGCTTCGTCAGCGGGATCGTTCAGTCCATACTCATCTGCACTTTTGTAGCCCTTGCCTAGGATTGCTACTGTCTCCATGGCAAAGGATTCTGCTTCTAGGGCGGAGTAGGCGGCTTCGGCTTGGATGCGATCGCTGAGGACGGCAACAAGATAATTCATGGGGCTAACCCTGGGGATTCGGTGCAAGCTAAGGTTCTGCCTTGCCTCAGCACCGCAATGCGCTTCAGGAAGGCGACCTAACCCAGTTCATTATTGCGTGTCTGGGTCCATCCGTGATCTCCCAGATGGGCGGTCAGCCCGACCCTGTTCAGGGGTGACTGAGGGCAATCTTAGGAGGTGGCTCGGACTGGATCCTAATAAGAAAGATTATGAGCAGGTTGCCTGAAGGTTATGAAAAGATTATCGATTCGCCCCAGGGATCGAAGTTTACCTCTATAGTGATCTGACAAGAATCGGCTGGGAGGGGTTATCCCTCGTCCCGGAAGGTTTTTGCTGCAAAAAAGTACGAAATCAAATTGGGAGATAGAAATATGCGTTGGACCATGACTTGGAAACCCGTTGCTTTTTTGGTGATGCTGGGCTTAACAGCCACCTTGGCCGCCTGTGGCGGTAGTGACACCGAAACCACTGAACCTGCTGATGTGGACGCAATAGAGGAACCGGCTGAAGGCGAAGCGGTTGAAGGCGAGGAGGCCGAAGGTGAAGCGGTTGAAGGCGAGGAGACCGAAGGTGAAGGTACTCCCGAGTAAGCTCACTATAATTGTCCACACGCCCTAGCGCCCCTGCCAATAGTGCTGGGGGATAGTAGGGTGCTTTGGGTCTTATTGGGCGGGGCGTGACGGGTTGGCGTTCAACCCCCGCCCTGTCTGGTTGTGGCTTGGGTGAGGAACTGGCCGGTGGGGTCAATGAAGCCCCAGCGCTGGTCTACCTGGACTCGGGCTAAGCCTTCAGAAAAGGGGCCAGCGTTTTGAAACTGGGGTGCGATCGCAATTTTCCCTTCTCGATCCACATAGCCATACTGGCCTTCGATTTGCACCACCGCTAGACCTTCAGAAAAATCTGCTGCGTAGGCAAACTGGCCCTCAATTACCTTGTCTCCTTGAGGATTTACATAGCTCCATTTCCCCTCCTGCAATACCACCGCCCGCTGCTCAGAAAAATCAGAGGCGTAGTCAAATTGGAGCGGAATAACCTGGGTGCCACTGGGGTCAATGAAGCCCCACTGGTTGCCTTGGCGTACACGGGCCAGCCCTTCAGCAAAGGTGAAGGCTCCATCAAAGGTCAGGGGAATAGAGATCGCACCCGTCGGATCAATGTAGCCCCGTTTGCCATCCACCTTAATCACCGCCCGTTGGTCGGCAAAGCGCCAAGCATCTCGAAATTGTACTGGAATTGCGATCGCGCCTTCCCGATTCACATAGCCGTAGAGGCCATCCTGCTTCACCGCCGCCAAGCCCTCAGAGAAATCCCCCGCCAGATCAAACTGGGGTTCGATTTCCCAGTGGCCCCGAGTATTGACATAGCCATATCGGCGTTCTGCCTGTACCGCCGCCAGTCCGTCTGCAAAGGCTTTTGCTTGCCGAAATTGGACAGGAATAGCCCAGTCTCCGGTGGCATTAATGTAGCCGTAATAGACCCCCGCTTGAGCAACCGCCAATCCTTCTGAAAAGTTGCCCACGACCTCTACCGTGTCGGCCAACTCCACAGCAATGTTGCCCGTGCGGTCAATATATCCAAAGCCAGCACTCCAGCGGACTGCGGCAAAACCCTCAGAAAAGTCAGCGGCGGTCTCAAACAACAGGGGCTGGGGCATGGTCCAGAGATCTAGGGCGGTAGGCTCTATGAACTGTATCATTACCCCTGCTGGCTGGCCTGAGTTCCCCGCCACCCAGTTCAGAGATCCAGCAAGAGGTAGCAATCCTACCCCCGTTAGGGGCCAAAGGGACCATCGAGAGGCAACCATAGGAGAAAGTGAAGTAGGGCGAAGTAGCAAAGTAGAAAGGAATCGGTATCCGGCAATTCCCGCCCAAGGGGCACCGCACCGCTGTCCCCCATATTGGGGATATTCCGTTGCCGGATGTTCTGTTTCGGGATGTGCCGTTGGGAAATGGCCTTAATTCTAATAAGGTGACCTGGGGATCGAGGTGTTAGGGAAAATGACACAAAAGGTTTTGATTTTAGGGGGCCGAGGCCGGATTGGGGCCAGTGTGGCGGCAGATTTGGCCCAGTACACGACGGCGGCGATTACAGTTACCGGGCGGCGATGCTCCCCAGGGGAGTCCTTGGGATCTGGGAGCTGCTTAGTTCTGGATCTGGCTGATCGTTTGGCGGTGGCAGCCGCGATCGCAGATCACAACCTAGTGATTCACTGCGCCGGACCCTTCAGCTATCGCGATCGCCACGTCCTAGAAACCTGCATCGCCCAAGGGGTGAACTACCTGGATGTGGCAGATAACCCCCGCTATGTCCGGGCTGCGCTAGACCTGAAGGAGCAAGCCACCGCCGCTGGCGTCACCGCATTGGTGAGTACGGGGGTGTTCCCTGGTATCTCTAACAGCATGGTACGCCAGGGCATCGAAGCCCTAGACCACACCGACACCATCCACCTTAGCTATGGCGTAGCCGGGTCTGGGGGAGCCGGGGTGACGGTACTGCGGACCACGTTTCTAGAACTCCAACATCCTTTTTCGGCCTGGATTGACGGCAGTTGGCGTACAGTACAGCCCTATAGTCAGCGGCAGAAAGTGAATTTTCCTACCCCCATTGGCTCCTGCGGTGTCTACTGGTTCAACACCGTCGAGGCCATGACCCTGGCGGAGTCCTTTCCGGTGCAGACCGTCGTGACCAAATTCGGCTCAGTGCCAGATATCTACAACCACCTCACTTGGCTCACAGCCCATGCCTTGCCCAAGGACTGGCTACGACGGCCTGAAACTGTGGAGTTTCTGGCTCAGATCAGTTACCGCATGACCCAGATTAGTGATCGCTGGAGTGGGGTCGGCATTGCTATGGTAGTCACCCTAACCGGGCACAACCAGAATCGCCCCATCCAGTACCAAGCCAGTTTTGCCCACACCGACACCGCCCAGGCAGCGGGCTGGGGCACGGGCAGCATCGCCCAAGCCCTGCTAGCAGGAACGTTGCAGGCTCCGGGAGTGTGGCCCGTAGAGCAGGTTTGGCCCACCGCGCAGTTTCAGCGGACCCTGGCCCAACGGGGCGGTATCGTGATTAGTGACGTAGCTGCGCCATCAAGCTGCCCACACTAGCACCGATAAATGCGCTGCTCCCCCCTACTAGAAGGGCCAGGATAATTTCAAAAGGCCACAAATTATGGGACGTGGGGTCGAGCCACGTTTCCCACACCACCCGCACAAACACGGTGCAGGGCACCGCCATCCCCATCAGGGTGACCACCTGCCCAAAGGGGGCGACTCGCCATAGGCGCAGGCTTAACGCTGAAAATACGACGACCAAGAGTCCCGGTCTAAGCAAGACATGGGGCAGATTTACCTGGTTGTATGGAATCAACCAATAGGGAATCCCTACAGCAAGGAAGCTCAAGAGAAAGGCGATCAGCAACCAGTTGCGGATTGTCTTATTCATGCACAGCTTAACCCTAGTACTCTGCGGCGGAAATACCCTGGCCGTTCCATCGTGGCACACCTCGGCCCCTCACCCTAGCCCTCTCTCAAGGGGAGAGGGGACCGGAAAATGTTGAGAGGGCGCGGCAATAGTGGACTGATTTACACCCTGGGGTACTAGGGGGATTGCATAGGTGAAGTGGTGTGGCTGGCTTTCTCCCTTCGGGAGACGCAGGGCGTATAGCCCAAGGGGCAATAGCCTTCGGCATGGCTACGCTAAGGCTAACGCTAGGGCGTAGCCTGTCTGAAAGACTTACGACTCCGCTCAGCCAGCGGTCAACGGGCTCGATTCTCCGTAACCTTCCAAGTCGTGTAAACAACGTCAATTCGGTATCAGCACTGTCACCCCGCCGGGAATTCAAAATTCCCGGCTAACAGGCTCTAGTTCATTTTTAATGGCCATTAAAAATGGACTGGGAGCTGGGCTGGCTCATAGCAGAAGTCCGTTAAAACGAACTTCTGCTATGAGCCAGGGCAATTTATTCCCTGGCGGATGGGCAGCGAAGCTTAAGTCGAACTCGGGTTGGCTTTGCCACCCCATTGGGGCTAGGTAACATCTGTAGTCTTATTTCGGGGAATTGGTATGAATTATCCACACGTCCTCAGGAACCCGGATCTTGTCCTGTGCAATTTTTGTGGGTCGAGCATCTTGCCTGACCGTGGACAGCCGTCCCGGCTAGCCCACATTACAGGATCTTTGCCAGCAAGATCTTTGTCACTTAAATACGTTTGTACTATAGTTAAGGCAAGGTGAATATATCCTTGCCCAGTAGGTGCTGTTTCCAGTTGAAGGGTTGGGGTGGGCATCGCCTAGTCAAAATCGTTGAGTCTTTTTGGGGAGGGCACTGTCATGTCCCGAATGCGCCACCAAGCCCAGCAGCAGTACAGCAGTTACTATCGGCCTCCAGCCTCTGGTGCCCCCTGTCAAGGGGCACCAGAGATGACGGGAAACCAGGGGTACGCTGCCCCACCACCAGGTTTTCAAAGCGATGCCTGGTACGAGACCCATGCCCCTGGCTCCCAGAGCCCCCAGGGCTACCAGGGCTATAGCAAGCAAGAGTATAGGGTGACGGAATCTGGGAGCCAGCGAGGCAGTTCCCTGGACCATCCCCTCCCTAGCCCTGGACGGATCTCTGAGGAGCCGTATCGCCAGGACCAATATCGCCATGGGCATCCTGCCCCTAGCTATATCTATGGTGCAGAGGAGGGCTCCCGTTCTGGTTTCCCCGTTAGACCGGGAAAGCCACCGCCGCGATGGTCTTCGACCGGCCAAAGACCATCACATGCTGCCAACAAAGTCTGGTTGGCAGGAGCTGGAGGCGGCATGTTAGCCCTCGCTGCCCTGGTGGTGATTCCCCAGATGTCCACCGAAGCCCCCAAAGTCAGCAATCTTTGCCAGCAAACCGTTCAATCCCAGTCGGTGCTATCGCGGGATGAGTTGAGCCAACTGCTGACTATTCCCGAGCGGGCATCGCGGGAGGCAGTTCGGGAAGTCATTGCTGAGCCCTATTGCCTACTGGAAGCAGCGGAAATTCGGGCTGGGGCCATGGCGGAGCGGGAAGTCTATCCCCTGGCCTTTGATCCCCAAAGTTGGTTGATCGTGCTCTACGAGGAGGGGGAGTATGCGGGCTATGACTTCAGTCTCCGGCGCTAGGGCCGGGGTGCGTCTCCGGCCTCTGCTGCTGGGGGGCGTGATGGGTGGGATGATAACTGCGATCGCGGCCTGTAGTCGCGGCCCCGTGGTGCCGCCCCGCGAGATTGCCCTGCATCAAAAGTGGGCCTTGCAACCTGGTAGCGAAGTAGGGGGATATCGAGTCATGGGGGGGTTGGGGGATGTGTCTATTGAACTGGAGGGCAAGCCCGTCCACGCACCCTTTGACGGCAAGGTACAGCCCACCGACCACGACTGCGTAGCCTTCACCAGCCCCGAAGTTCCTGCCTACCTGTTTCGCCTCTGTGGTTTGCGGCGACCCCGGTTAGGCAATGTCCAGGCCGGAGACCCCATCGGCAAGGGCGCAATTCTCCAATTTGCCGCCATGCGACGGCAGCCAGATGGCACTTGGGCGCTGGTGGAGCCTTCGGTAGGTATTCTGGAGCGGACGGTAGGGGAATGAACAAAACCTGAATTTATCTGAACTTTTTGCCATTGGCGTTCTTCCATCCCTGAGCCACCATTTAGGCATCCTGTAGACTCGCGTGTGCTCCTAGAGCATGGGCCGGGTTGGAGCCCTTTCGGGGTTTCGACCCGGCTTTTTGTATCTAGGGGAAGTTGGGGAGTGCATGTTGTCCCATAGCGGATGGGTCAACCCTATTCCCCGGAACCCTAATTCCCAAAACCCATGACTCCAAAAGAACTCACGCCTTGGCAGGCTCTCCGCCGCAGTGTGCAGATGGTGGGGCAGGCGGCCCCTGTGGAACTACGACGACTGGCGCTGTTGAATCTGCTGACGGGGGTGGGGCCGTCGGTGTCCTTATTTCTAGGCAAAATCGTCATTGACGAGGCGGCGGCCATGGCGGCCCAGGGGGGCATGACGAATCCGGTGGCGGCGCTTCTGGGGAATTCTCGCCTGGTGTGGAGTGTGGTGATTGCTCTAGGGCTGAATTTGGTGGTGGATGCGGTGGATGCGGTGGGCACCAGTTTGTTTGCCTCCCTACGCGATCGCGTCGAAGGCTTTGTCCAGGGCAAGGTACTGGAAAAGGTGGCTTATTTTGACGATATTGCCCTGTTTGAAACGCCGGAGTTGCTGAATCTACTGGAGCTGGCGGAGCGAGGCTTGGGGCGCATCCAGCGTCTGGCCTTCATCGTGGCGGCGACCTTTATGGGGGTGTTTACCTTCGTACCCTCTGTGGCGGTGTCGGCCTCCATTGCCTGGTGGGTGCCCCTGACTCTGGTGGCCTCGGCGGTGCCCTCCATCGTGGTGGAAATGCGCCACCACCGCAAAAGTTGGCGGGTGGAGGAAACCCAGGCCAGTATTAGCCGGGAGATGGGCATCTACAGCAAAACGATCACTGACCCGCAGTATGCCAAGGAACTGCGGTTGTTTTCGCTTCAGGGAATAGTACTGGGGCGGTGGCAGCAGCGCTTTGGAGAAATGTTTGAGCGCATGGAGCGGGTGCGGCGAGACGGAGCGTTGATGGTGATGCTCTGGGCATTGGTAGGGGGCTTGGGGGTGACGGTGCCCTATGCCTATGTGGTGGTGGCGGTGCTGGGGGGCGACCTGACCCTAGGAGATTTGGCTCTGTATACAGGGATTATTCTGCAACTGCGCCGCAGTCTCTATGTTTTGATTGCCCACACGGGGGATATCTATGACGTGTCTCTGGCGACGGCTCCCATTTTTCAACTACTGGATTTGGCTCCCCAGCTCTATCCCGGTACCCAGCGGCCAGTGGCGGCTCCAGTCCTAGGGGCAGGCATTACCCTAGAGCGGCTGTCTTTTGCCTATCCAGGGCAGGATCGTCCTATTTTGCAGGAGATTGATATCACCATCCAGCCAGGGGAGATGGTGGCTCTGGTGGGGGAAAATGGGGCGGGCAAGACGACTCTGGCAAAGTTACTCTGTCGTCTCTATGACCCCACGGTGGGGCGAATCACCTGGCACGGGCAGGATTTGAAGGCTCTGGATCTGGAGCAACTGCGATCTCGCATCGCCGTCGTCATGCAAGACTACGCCCGTTTCCCCGCCACCCTGCGGGAAAACGTGGGCTGGGGCTACCTGCCCAAACTGGAGGAAGATGAAGCCCTACGGACAGTATTGACAGAGGCGGGCATTGACTATCTACCCGCCTCCCTTAGCCATGGCATTGACACCCCCCTAGGCCGCCAACTGGAAGATGGGATTGACCTCTCCGGTGGGCAATGGCAACGGGTGGCCATTGCCCGTGCCCTGATGCGTCTGGGTCAGGCGGAATTGCTGGTGTTCGATGAACCTACAGCAGCTCTGGATCCCAAAAATGAGCACGAAATCTATCGCATCTTCCGATCCATTGCGCAGGACCGCATGGCGGTGGTGGTGAGCCACCGCCTTGCTCTGGCAAAATTGTGCGATCGCATTATTGTCCTAGAACAGGGCCGCATCATTGAAAACGGCGATCACGACACGCTCATGACCCAAGGGGGCCAGTACCACACCATGTTCAGCCGTCAGGCCAGCAGTTACCTGTAGCGAACGGAGCAGATCGCCGATTCATGCCCCTCTGTCTCGCCGTCTAAGGAATAGAGAGTAAATCACGTGGGATAGCCGTCCCGGCTGTCCATGGTCAGGCAAGATGCCTGACCCACAAGAATGGCATGTTCAAGCAGCCGGGTTCCTAAGGGACTTGCAGGAAAATAAACTACCTGCCGATCGGGCTTGCTCCCGAAGGGAGCCATTACATGTTGGCGCAGCCTGTCTGAAAGACATACGACTCCGCTCAGCCCTCGATCACTGAAGGTTGAGCGAAGTCGTTCGCGTCAGCGTCTCCCTTCGGGAGAAAACCTGGCCACTGAGTACACTATGAACCCGCAGATTCCTAAGTGCCGATGATGCCACCATCATTCTTCGTGATCACCACCGTCGCAGAGCGAGGACGGGCATTGCCGCCATCGGGCCAGTGACTGGTGAACTGAGTCGGGTCAGTGGCAGAGGTGCTATTTTCGCCGGGATGCTGGACATTCACAAAAATCACCTTGCCATCCGGCGATTCCGTGATCCCCGTAATCTCGCAATCCCGTGGTCCTACCAAAAAGCGACGCAGCACCGTGGAATTGGCGGACTGACCCATATAGGTTCTGACCACCTGATCGGCATCCCCATTACTGGGCACAGCCTTGTTCGTCACCATCTTCGCTTGACCATCCCCGACTGTACCGGGGATCGCCGCCAACATCATGCAGTTGGTGACATCGGTATAGGCTCCATCATCGGTTTGAATCCACATCAAACCAGGTACCGCATCGCTAAACCAGAGGCCATCGGGGCTAGAGAAATCATTCTCATCCGTTAAGCCCGACAGGTTAACATCAGAGCCAGCATCGGCCTGAGCAGCAAACAGGTATACATCCCACTGGAACGTCATTGCCGCAGCGTAACCGCCCGCTTCACGCCAACGAATGATGTGACCATTGACATTGCCCTGGCTGATTCTGGACCCCTTCTCATCAGCGTAATAGCGGGGGTTAGCGGCATCTAGCGCTGTCTTCACCCCGCGCCCACTACTACTAGAGACATTATTCGTCAGCGTCAGGTAAACCTCCCCATTTACCGGATTAACCCCACCCCATTCAGGGCGATCCATCTTCGTTGCCCCCGCCGCATCAGCAGCAATACGGGCGTTGATCAAGATATCCGCCTCATCGGCAAAGTCGTAATCCGCATAGTTAGCAATGTTGGGATTGCTCAGGGTCAAGGGCAGCCATTCCCCCGTACCGTTATCGTTAAACTTCGCTGCGTACAGGGTGCCTGCATCCAGGTACTTATCCCCCGCTGCTAAGCCGCCCGTGGCATCCCGAGGATCCCAGACCAGAGCAGACACAAACTTATAGACATATTCATTGCGGGCATCGTCCCCCGAATAAAACACCAGGGGTTGACCCGCAACCGCTGTCGCTGGCCAAGCTCCCTCGTGGGCAAATCGACCCATGGTGGTTCGCTTCTTAGGGGTGGCATTGAGATTGAAGGGATCCATCTCTACCACCCAACCGAAGGTGTTGGCGACGTTGCGAAAATCTTGGTCAGCCCTGGCACCCGTCTTGCTCGTATCCCAGCGGCGATACAGGTCAGTGTTGTCGGGGGCTCCGGCTCGCGACCAGTTGTAGCGGCCCGATGTGGCATTGCCGATACCATAGCGCTTGAAAGAAGCCAATTCCTTGGCCGTGCGGGCGCTATCTTCTTCACGACGATGGAAATACCCGGCCCAGTTTTCTTCACAGGTGAGGTAGGTGCCCCAAGGGGTATAGCCATTGGCACAGTTGTTTAGGGTGCCGCGTGTCTGCTCACCCGTGGGGGAGAACGCCGTTGCCAGCATGGGGCTACGGCGAGCAGGCCCGGTGATTTCAAATAGGGTCGTTGCTGTGATGCGGCGGTTGTAACGAGAATCGCGGTTTAACTGGTAGGTAGACCCCTGTCTCTCGACTTCCACCACCGTCACCCCATGGGCTGCCACCTCTTTATCAATTTCGAGGGGTGGGCGAGGGGTGGTGCTTTCGGGGCCGTAGTCCGTGGGACCGTTCGGATGGATAAAGCCGAGGTCTTCACATACTTCGTGGTTGATACAGAGCAAAGCACGATCAGAGCCCTGCGGATCCCAGCCATTCCCAGCCCGGTTGAGACCAAAGTAGTACATGGCATCGTGGTGATCACCTGCCCGAACCTCGAAGTCGTTGTCAGTCCCGTCATTTTTGTAGGGCGTGACGTTACTCTTGATCGGATCGCCCGTAGCAAGGAGAACAGTGGCGGTGTAGCCCTCGGGGACGATGAGAGTATCGGCGATACTCTTGGCAACAGGGTTAAAGCCTAGCCTGGGTCCTGTGGCTGCTTTAGCAACTTGACCATCTTGGTTGACTGCATCGGTAAGGAAAGCTAGCCCCATGCCCAGCATCGAGGCGGCAGCCAGAGACGAACTGCCCTTCAGAAATCCCCGGCGACCGACACGGGCACGGGCTAAAACATTCTCAAAGGAGTCGTTTGCAGAGGTATTGTGAATCGCGTCGTCGGGGTTCACAGATTGACCCCAACCCTGGTTTCTCTGGGCCATAACAAGATTAGCTCTAAATATCGAACATCACAGCTAAGTCTAGAAGGCCCAGATTATGGAAGGATTAATGAAAGATTATCCTTGAACTTCGAGTTAAATTCGCTATTTTTTGGTCCGTAAGATTAACCCCTAGAAACCCCAGTAGCGCAATCAATGAGTTCGGATTTGAACAGGTGCAAAAATCGCTAGACAGTTTGGATATACATTGACAAGATGGACCATTTTCACTGCTACCTGGGCTGTTTATTGCGAATAATCGCAATAATGCAAAGGCGATAATAGAGCGCCAATCTTTTTGCTTGCCTTCGCCCAACAAGGATTTAAGGTAGCAGCCTAAACCCTTCAAATGCTTACCCAAAAAGGAAAATTTCAGATATGAGAGCAAGTCAGATATAGCAATCAGCAGTCCAATTTGGACAAGACTGCAACCCCATCAGTTATGACACTCAGTCTCAAAAAGGATGCCCCGTATTTTGAGGCAATTTGCCCCAGTCATATCTAGCCTCAGGACATCCCGACAGAAATTGATAATTGAGTATCCCCAGACCTAGAGCGAGAGAGCCCGCAGGCTTTGCGCTGGCGCTGGAGGTAGTCTTGGAGTTCACGGGTAAAGCCGAGTTCAGCGCCGTCGATGAGGCGATCAAACTCGCGGCGAAAGTGGGCGGCGACGGTAGGGTTGCGGATCACCAGTAGATTCTCATCATTGGTGTGGTTGGCGGCGGCGCTCCAGTTGTGGGAGCCGATGATGGTGATGGTGTTGTCTATCAGGGCGAACTTGTGGTGCAGCTTGTCGCCTTGGGCCAGGGGCGCTTTGCCCACGGCCTGAATCGGCTGGGTCCAGGGACGGTTATCAGCTTGGAACTTGCAGCGGTGATCGGGTATGGCCAGTCCCAGCATGTCTAGCCCTTCGCTGTAGTAGCGGTAGATGAAGTCGGCGTCGATCAGGGCTTGGATTTGTACCCCGACTTGGGCGCGTTGGGCGAGGCCATTACTGATGCCCTGATCGGAAAAGACGAATAGGGCCATGTCAATACGTTGCTGGGCCTGGGCTAGGGTTTGGCTGATCAAGCCGTTGGTGCTCTGGCTCCAGGGTTGGGTTTTGGAGAGGGGGGAGAATTGGACGGTGACTTGGGAGTTGGGAATCTGAAGGATGCGGGGCGATCGCGCTGGTTTTTGCAGGCCGAATAGACTGTCGGGTTTGCCGCCAGGGCCATCCCCCCACATCAGATTGAATTCTTCGGTAAAGGGGGCGACTAGCTCTGGGCTGGTGATTTTGAGCAGGGCATTGGCGTTGCCCCGGCTATCGGGTTCGGCAAAGTCGCCGTGGACATCGCTCAGGGTCCAGTTAACGGAACCCGTGATTAAGGTTTTTCCGTCCACCACCATGAATTTGTGGTGCATGAGGCCGCTGCCCTTGGATCCGTCGGCGGTGTCGTCGATTAGGGGAAGGCCCGACTTTTGAAAAATGCGGATGGCGTCGCCTTGATCGAGTTCGGCGGCGGTGATTTTGCCGTCGTTGTTGGCGTCGATGAGGCGGCGCTGCTCACTATGGCGACCGCGATCGCGATCTTCCATTCCCTCTAATTGGGGCCGATTGACGGGTTGCCACACTCGGTTGTATTGATTTTCGATGACAATACGGACGGGGATACCGGCTTGGGCGCGATCGCGCAGGGCGAGGGCAATGTGCGGCAAGTTAATTTCCTGCACCGCCACATCAATGGAAGTTTGGGCCTGCTGGATTGCATCGATAATGATCTGCTCTAAATCATCCCCGTGGCGTTGGATGCGGCGATAGGGGTCAGTGTAGACCGCTGCTTGGGAATGGTTGAGATAGACCTGGATGTAGGGATCCTGAGGCAGGGGGGTGAGGAGAGGCGAGACGGCTCGACTGGGCCAGCGACCCAGCCACAGCACCAGCAAAATCCCAAGGGCAACAAGGGCTAGCCACTGCCAGCGGCGAGAAAGGATAGATGGATGCACAGCCTGATGGAGAACGGTAGACAACGTTCTCTGCTATTACACCTTAAGAACAGCGGACGCATACCAGGTTTTTCGAAGATTATCTATTTTTATTGATGAACTGTATGGATGCGTTACATGGATGACTGGCGACCCTTGAGACGATGCCGCCCGAGCAGCGAAAGCCTCGTAGGGTGTATTCGCGCCAGCCATGTACCATTCGGACAGCAGCACAAAGGCATCGATGGTGAAGGGATATTTGCGCCGCATGGCGATGATGGCATCCCGCAGGGCTTGTCTAGCAAGGTCAGCTTCGGGAATGGTGCATTGCTTCGCGAATGCACCCTACAACTGCTGGAATACAGACCAACAACGTAGGTGGTGACATGGGGATAGAGAGTGGCAGTGAGGCTCGATTTTCGCATCCGCGAGTTGTACTGATGGCTATGTCACCTGGGATAGAGGCAGGCGGCGGCGCGGGACCAGGGATTGTCTATGGCACTCATGAGACACCCTTTGGGCCAGCATTGCTAGCGACGACCGACCAGGGAATTTGCAACTTGCATTTTCTGCATGATCCTGACGAGGATAACCTTGAGGCTCTGCTCCGGGCTCAATGGCCTGATGTGCCTCTCAGTTATGAACCGGAAGCCATTCAAAGACTGGGCGATCGCATTTTCCAGACCGCCCCAGAACATCCCCAATCCGTGGTGCTGCACGTCAAAGGCAGCGACTTTCAGATTCAGGTGTGGCGTGCCCTGTTGCAGATTCCCTGGGGGACTACGACCACCTACCAGGATTTAGCCCAGGCCATCGGACGGCCCACAGCAGCCAGGGCAATTGGTAATGCTGTAGGCCGCAATCCGGTGGGCTATATCATTCCCTGCCATCGTGTCATTCGACGATCGGGCCAGTTGGGGGGATACCGATGGGGGTTAGAACGCAAGGCGCTGATGCTGGGATGGGAAGCCCAAGGCGCTGCCACACCGATCTCCTTACCTGAACTGCCCCCAAAGCTGCCGGTAGCGGCTAGACTTTAACCCGCTAGACTTTCCCGACTAGAGGTGCCAAACTTGCGAAGCCATCGTCATGGTTGGCACCGATGACGACAACCTGGCGTCATCACCCTCTACTGAGTTTTGTGCTGGGGGATTACCTCGCATTGCGATATAACTGTCTACTTCCTGCAACTTTAGGGGCCGTCAGTGCCCTAGTGTTTACGATGCCCGCTGAGGCTGCCCAGCTTCAGTCTTGGCGGTTTGATGCCCGCCAAAATCGTCTGGTGTTCACCACCGATACAGGTGTCCAACCTCGGGCACAGTTGATTTTCAACCCGACCCGCATCGTCATTGATCTGCCGGGGACAACCCTGGGGCGACCCACCGCCAATCAGTCCGTAGGGGGAGCGGTACGGGAGGTGCGGGTAGGGCAATTTGATGCCCAAACTACGCGCATCGTAATTGAGTTGAATGCGGGCTACACGGTGGATCCTCGCCAAATTGAGGTACGGGGTGTCCAGGCCAATGAGTGGGTGGTGCAATTGCCCACGCCGACTCGCACCAGCACCCCGACACCAGAGACGCCAGCGGCGGATGCACCCAATACCGTCAGCGGCAGCGTGGTACCCGGTGCCGCTACCCAGTTGGACAATGTCCTGACTACCCCGGATGGGTTCTTTTTGCGAACTCGGGGCCAAGTGCCTGAGATTGAGGTGGAGCGGCGCGGCGGCGGCGATGAGCCTCGGCAAATTCTGGTCACACTGCGGAATAGCTCGATTTCCCCGTTGCTGCGCCCCCAAGCCCTGCCCGTCAGCCGCTACAGTGTCTCCCGCTGGGAGATCACCCAGCTTCCGCAAAATCCCCCTGTGACCCAGGTGCTCTTGACGCTGGCTCCAGGAAGTCCCGACTGGCAGGTGAATGCCAGCAGCATCGGCGGGGTGACTCTATTGCCTCCAGCAAATGTTGCGATCGCATCTATCCCTGACCAACTGCCCGCCAGCGCCTCCCAGCCGATTACGGTCCCCCCTGGTCCCCAGCCTCCGGTGGGGGTACCGCCCCAACCCCAACCCCCAGCCACCCAAGTCCCCCCCAACCTCAGTCAGGTGGTGGTGGTGATTGATCCCGGCCATGGAGGCCGCGATCCAGGAGCCATTGGTATTGGTGGCCTTCAGGAGAAAAATGTAGTCTTGCCCGTGTCCCTACGAGTCGCAGAACTGCTTCGGGCTCAAGGCATTCAGGTGATCATGACCCGTTCCGATGATCGCACCCTGGACCTCCAGCCTCGGGTGGACATTGCCAACCAGGGCCGAGGCACCATTTTTGTCAGCATCCATGCCAATGCCATCAGCCTCAGCCGCCCGGATGTTAACGGTATCGAGACCTACTATTTCTCAGAAGCAGGGCGACGGCTGGCAGAGACGATCCATGCCAGCATTTTGCCTGCCTCGGGAATGCGCGATCGCGGGGTGAAGCAGGCCCGTTTTTACGTTCTGCGGAACACCGCCATGCCCTCAACGCTGCTAGAAATTGGCTTCTTGACCGGGCAAGAAGATGTTCAACGCTTAGCAGATGCGGCTTGGCGAGAACGCATGGCCCAGGCCATCGCCGATGGCATTGTGCGCTACTTCCAGAACCGTTAAGGGTATCAACTCAAAGCGGGACAAATCTCGTGGGGAGGCGTTAGGCGTTAAGAGCGAGAATCTAGGAGAGTACTGGATTCTGACTCCTAACTCCTGAATTCTTGGGAGCCAATATTGTCTCGGCTTACCTTGATGCCCCGGCAAAAGGCAGCGCTTGGTGCGATCGCGGCCTGAATCCAAGCATGGCGTCATGGTTGAGAACGATCTCAGACAGGATTTCAGCGATCGCCCTCGGGAGGTAAGCCAGCGGTGCAGCCGTGATCTGCCAACGCCTGTTCTATCTGGGGGCCTAGTTCCTGGGACAAATCTGGGGGCAGGGTAGGGGGACTGCTAGCGGACACTACCCGCACCGTTTGACGCTCATCCTCCACTGCCCAAAACACCACCGAGTAAGCTTCCCCCACCGTATAGCGGCTGTATACCATGGCAGATCCCTGGGAGCGCACCTGGCTACTACGGAGCATCCCCTGCTCCACCGTTGCCACTGAAAAGGACAGAATTTCCTCGCTGATCATATCCTTGACGGTTTCCCCGGTTTCTTCATTGAGGATGTCGAGGCTCCATTCTGGCTTGAACTCCAGAATGCACACCTGCCCTGGGGTGAGGCTGGGAAAAACGCTGAGGCTATAGGGATAGCCCTCGTCGTTATGCCAATAGCCGAGGAAATTGGCACCATCCGCCTGGATGGCACTCCACGCTTCGCGGTAGTCCTGCAAAGCATCAGAGTAGCGAGGCGGCGCGGGCACCTTATCTACCCCCGCCAGCCCAAACCAGGTATCTATTCCGGTCAGCATCTCTGCTGCTAGGGCTTGCCCTTCCGCTTCGGTTAAGGGGGGCAGCAGGGGTTCCAGCACCACAGGCAGGGTGCGGATTGGGGTCTCGGGGACAGGGGTGGCGGTGGGGCTAGAATCTGCGGGGGACAGAGGCACACAGGCCAATACCTGGGCACCCAAGCCCAGACATCCCAGACCCACGCCAAGGCGAATACTTGTCCGGCACATATTTTGGCGGCTATTTCGGCGCATACAGGTGTCCTGTAGTGACATTGGTCTGAAGCTATCAGTGCGATCGCGCTGATAGCACCCAACGGGACCACCTGTCGGGGTGTCACCCTTTCCGCCAGATATTCCCACACCTGTTGCTCTTGGGGATACTGCTGGATTAGACCTTGGAGAACCTCATACGCTGCCCGCCAATCTCCCTTAGCGCCATAAGCCTGCACTCGCTACATCTCAACACCAAGGCTCTTTTTGTCAAAGCCGCGAGGACTCGAAGTAGCAGCGACCTTTTTCTTCTTATGCTTCCCCATGTTGAATGCGTCTCCTGAGTACAGCCCGTTTCGGTACGATTCAGCTTATCGCAAGTCCTGTTGGCACCGGCCCCAGTGGAAATACCCCCCTATCGGCCTTCATAGTAACGGTGGGGTGAAAGGCAGTAAAAGGCAGTAGATAAGGGCTGGTGGCCCCGGTAAATATCGTGCTATTGATCCTGATCGCGCACCAGAGTCAAAATTTCCAGATTGAGGCTGTCGAGGGCTTGCATCATATTCCAAACCTCCCACTCCATCTCCTCGGCAGGGCTCATAAGCCCCCTTATTCTATAGCCACCACACTGGGTCAAGGGGCGTAACGGGGGGGAGCCAAAAGGGGACTCTAGGGAGGCCATCAGATCCACCATGAGATCCAGCATAGCCAGTAGAAAGGCGCGGCGGGTGACGGGGGCCTCGTCTGCGATCGCGATGGCAGGTAGCGGTATAAACTGCGCTATTTGCTGAGGGGATTGGGGAGCGATCGCCTCCCTGGAGGACGTTTGGGCAAGGTTGCCTTTAACGGTGGGCGGTGCCCACCCTGCCGTCGTTGAATTTTCCCCTGAATTCGTCTTGGTGGCCTCCAGCAGAGCCAGGGATCGCCGCACCTCTTGCAGCATCGTCAGCAGCTCTTGAATCAGCCGATCGGCGTCGTACAAAAAATGCTCGTGCTGTCCCAGGCCCCCCGTCGGGTCTTGAAATTCGTGATAGAGGGTTTCTACATAGACCAGGAACTCGGCGCAGGAGAGGGGCACATCGTCCTGGGCGGGGTCGAGATAGGCGGCAAGATCGAGGTTTACAAAGCGTCTGAGCAACTGCTCGTATTCAATGTAGGTGTGGTGATCATCAGCACGAATTAGCTCCAGCAGGGCTTCGGCCTCGATGTCATCAAAGGGAGGAAAAATAGTGCGTAAGCTGAGGGGGGTAGAGTGCTGCGCGCCTGGGGTTGGCCATGGCTCAGACAGCGCTTTGGTTTGGAAGGGGGCCATCTGGCGGTAGGCATCTTCGATCTGGCGGGGGACGCGCCCGCGCAGGTAGGCCATGTCACTGCCCAGGGCATTGCAGGCGGTGGTGATGGCGTGCGATCGCACCACCCACCTCTCCTCCACTTCGGCCCAAAGTAAGGCCATGATCCGGCTATATTCACCCCCCAGCAGCGGTTGTTCCAGATCCCTCGACTGCAACTCAGCCCAGGGCAGGGGCGCTTCATCCGTAGACTGCTCTGGGATATCGGTGGCCTGACTTTCCCCGTGCAGCTCGGCGCTGGCATCTGCCAGGGCGGTTCCCTGGGCCAACAGCAATAGCGCTAAGCATCCGCCCGCAGCGTGCCTCCAAGCCATCTCGATTTCCTCCCCTGCAAATTTACATCGTGCTTTAGACTGCTGTCTTCATAGCGGGCACAGAAGTTTCAGACAGGTTGACAATTCGTAAGGTGACCCCCACGGTATTGGTCTAATAAAGCAGGTGGAGAAGCTAATTGAGGAATACTATGACGACTTCAGGAACGCATGGAACCGTTACTTCCCAGACGGAAATTAGCAATATTTCCGCTAACGGTCTGTGGCTGCTCTGCCGCGATCGCGAATATTTCTTGCCCTACGACCAATTCCCTTGGTTCAAAGACGCACCCATCAAGCACGTTTTTAACCTAGAAGAGCCCCACCCCGGTCATCTCTACTGGCCCGATCTCGATGTCGATCTCTCCCTTGACATCATCCAGCACCCAGAGCGATTTCTCTGCATAGCCAAATCCTAAGATCCCCAGCACCCTGATCGATAACCATTCCCTGCTGGGCCGTCAGGATGGGGTATCAACGGAAGCCGAGACAATATTGGTTCCGAGGAATTCAGGAGTCAGAAGTCAGAATCCAGTACTCTCCTAGATTCTGGCTCCTAACTCCTAACTCCTCCCCAAGGGATTTGTCCCGCTTTGAGTTGATACCCTCAGGGGGTTCGGGGGGTTGAGTTTACTTATCTGTTGCAATGCCAGCGGATACTATGGCCTTAACGCAACTTCTTTAATGCTTGGAACTTCAGCCTGCAACATGGGGGGCAAACACCAATGAGCGAATATCAGTACTATGAATTTCAAGCCCTCGATCGCGCCCTGACACCCCAAGAACAGGAAACCCTGCAAGCGCTGTCAAGTCGAGCCCACATTACCCCCCACAGGGCCAGCTTTGTCTACAACTATGGCGACTTTCGGGGTGACCCAGAGGCCATATTGACCAAGTATTTTGACGCGATGCTCTACATCGCCAACTGGGGCACCTGGCAGCTCATGTTTCGCTTGCCCAAAGCGCTGGTTGATCTTGCATGGTTCAAACCCTATGAGATCGAGGATGCGATCGCTATCTCTACCACCGCCCACCACCTGATTCTCAACATTAAGATTCAGGAAGAAGATGGCATGGTGGGTTGGGTCGAGGGCGAAGGCTGGCTACCCCGGCTATTACCCCTGCGTGATGACCTGTTGGCGGGTGACCTACGGTTGCTGTATTTGGTCTGGTTGCGGGTATGTCCTAACCTGATGGAGTATGGCGAGGATGAAGACCCGACTGAGCCGCCCCTACCGCCCAACCTGGAGAAACTAACCCCGCCCCTAAAGGCATTTGTGGAGTTAGTGGAGCTGGACAACGACCTGATTGCCGCCGTCGCTCAGACTAGCCCTAGCCATCGGCCAGCCCCGGTCCCGTCTCTAGAAGAGTGGCTCCCCCAGCTAACCGAGGCAGAACGTCAGCAATTTTTGCTGAAACTGGTTCGGAGAGAACCCCACGTCGATCTGCAATTGATTAACCGACTGAAGGAGTTGGCGGGGGCTGATTCCCCCCTACCGCTAGCCTCAGAGCAAGAACGGCGGCGATTTTCGGATCTGGTGGCGATCGCCGACGATGTGGCGGCCAAGCGCCAACGAAAGGAGAAAGCTGCCGCCAAAAGGCAGCGTATCAAAGAGCTGGAGGCCCTGGCTCCTAAGGCGACCCAAACCTGGGATCGGGTACTAGATTTGATTCAGGTGAAACAGGCCCATGCCTACGATGAGGCCACAAGATTAATCGAAGACCTGCGGGACTTGGCTGAGCACCAGGGACAGTTGCCTGTCTTTAGCCAGCGCTTAGAGCGGCTCAAGGCAGACTATCGCAATCGCCCCGCGCTCATGAGGCGACTGCAATTGATTAAGACGTAAAGTACTTTGTTGTAATGGGCTACCGCCATCCCCGCTATGACCGGATTTGAACCCCTGATCGGAGCCGCCGCCGCTGGCCTGGGCGGTCTGATCACCAGCTTGGTGAAAGACAAGGGCAGCGAAACCCTGAACAGGCTGGACTGGGACATCGGTAAAAATCTGACCCTGAAAAAGGCGATGGTGGGCTATGTGCGCCGCTACATTGATCGCCATCGTATTTGTTTTGGCTGGTCGGAGCAGGGAGCCACTGAGGTTGAAATTGTTGATTATCACTAGAGTCGCTGGCCTATGAGAGTCCCCACCCACCGCCCCCCAACCCACCCTGGTGAAATGTTGCTAGAGGAATTTTTAGCGCCACTGGAGATCTCTACCAAGGGGTTAGCGACTTCCATCAATATGCCAGTCGCGACGATTGAGGCTGTGATAAATCAACAACAGAGCTTAACGCCGGGATTGGCTCTGCGATTGGCCAAGTTTTTTGCCACGTCTGTGGATTTTTGGCTGACCTTGCAATTGCGATGGGATCTCTATCAAGCCCAGCAGGAGGAAGCAGAAGCCTTGGCTGAGATTCATCCCTATCAAGCTGCTTCTTGACCTCTTTTCTACCTGAACTCCTATTCACTTCTATGTGAACATCCTGCAAATCATGCTGGGCAACCTAGTACACCCAGGCCGAAATAAGCTTGCTATTCTGTCGCGCCAGCCCAAAATTGTCCGGTCCCCTCGCCCCCTTGGAGAGGGCTAGGGAGAGGGGCCGAGTGTGTCACGATAGAACGGCCAGGGTATTTCCGCCGCCCAGCACTAGTACTGGCTGGCAGAAAAGGATTGATCATTGTGAAGGCATCCACCCAAAAAAAGTCAGTCATTCTTGGCCAAGCTTATGTTTTTGGGCAAGGTAGTCTGATACCTGCTGGCGCATTTCTACTTTGCTGGCAGAACGTTGTCTTGCAGTGAATGCTCCGTAGAAGTCAGTAATTTTTTTGGAGGAAGGGTTCACTAACTTAATCTTCTCGATAAACTCCGCCACCTGTAGAAGTTGACGTTGATCGAGATCAGCAAGCTTCTGCTGAATATGGCTGAGGGTTGTCATTGTGCGAGAGAAGGGTTGTTCCTATGGGTGTGTTATGCACGTCTTTATGTGGGCGGTGCATTGCGGCTAAGGGGGTTGGTCTCGGAGTTGCGAAGGAGGTTGGTGCCGCGAATGCACCCTACGGGAATTCTGGAGGTGTGCGTCGCGTAACGCCAATGCGAGGCTATGCCAACGCGAAGCAATGCACCAAAATCTATCAACCGTGAGCGGTGCATTGCGGCCAGGAAGGTTAATCTCATATTTGCCAAGGATATTGATGCCGCGAATGCACCCTACGGGCATTCTGGAGGTGGTGCGTCTTGTCTGGCTATGCCGAATTATCGACGTTTTCATGGTGCTGGTGGCAGCTATTTCTTTACCCATGTCACCTATCAACGCTACCCGTGGCTATGTACCGATCTGGGCAGACAGTCCCTGAGGGAGGCTATCGTTACCATCCGCAAAAAGTACCCCTTTACCATTGATGCTTTTGTCTTACTGCCTGATCATTTGCACTGTATTTGGACGTTGCCTGAGGAGGACAGCGACTATGGCAAGCGGTGGCGATTAATCAAGCTGATGGTTACCAAGGCGTGTGGCCAAAAATTGGCGCTGCCCTCGGAGAAAACTCTGTCAGGCGAACGGCGACAGGAAGGTAATCTCTGGCAGCGCCGCTATTGGGAGCATTGTCTCCGCGATCAGCAGGATTTCATCAACCATTGCGAGTACATTCACCACAATCCGGTGAAACACGGCTTGGTTGCTTGTCCTACCGATTGGCCCTATTCCAGCATCCATCGATATTTAACGTAGGTACAAACGTAGGGTGCATAACGCCAAGGCGAGGCTCCGCCAACGCGAAGCAATGCACCAAAACCGTGGCCGCAATGCACCGCAAGCCGTGGCCGCAATGCACCAAAAACCGTAGGGTGCATTCGCGAAGCAATGCACCGCAAGCCGTGGCCACAATGCACCGAAACCTATCTGTGGGCGGTGCATTGTGGCTAAGGGGGTTGGTCTCGCTGTTGCGAGGGAGGTTGGTGCCGCGAATGCACCCTACGGGCTGGCTACGTTTGCTAGTGGCGACCGATCTGGTGCCAGAGGAGCGCATGAGGGGATTGATGGGTGAGTCGGAAGAGTTGGTGAAGATTATGTCGAAGATTGTGGTGAGTGCGAAGGGGAAGAATAAAGTTCAAAGTTAAAAATTCAAAGTTCAAAAAGGGTGGATTTTGATGTTTTTGAATTTACAATTTTGCATTAAACCGCTACAGTTTACAAGTCTCGGTGCGAGAGAAGAAGACAACAAATCCACAATCAATGAATCACCAAGGGCAACCCAGATGGGAGATTCTCCCTCCGGAGATAAAGAGGGATTCGCTTGGAGGTTGTCGTAGTTCAGATATTCGCCGCCTTTGCGCCAGCCGACGCGATCCGCAAATTTTTCGAAAGTGTCTTTATGATACTGGCCATCGAGTGGGTTGCCTGTCTCTACATAGATTTTCTTTTGCACGCTAAAGCCAAATTTGCCCCGGCTATACTTCACCCATAGCCCATCTATGGTCAACAGCTCGTCGCAGGGAAAGTTCAGCAGTTCTTCCGAATCAAACCACTGCCCGTCTTCCTTGCCAACGGTTGTAATCATCAGTCGATAGGTCTCTTGATCGGCTTCTCGCCACTGGCCATTTTTGAGGTAGTCCTCTAGCTGTTGATAGCGCGAGGTGGTGACGGTTTGCTGGAGTCCCTTTAGCTCCTCCTCTAGTTCTGGGGTCAGGCGTTTGGTGGTGTCTTGCCAGCAGGCGTAGGCCAGGTCGGTGGCTCCCCGGTCGAGCATGGCTCGCAACAGGGGGGCGGGTTTCACCTGGGCGGCGTAGAGGGAAATGGTGGGTTTCCACCAATCATCGGCAAAGTGGTCGTAGAGCAATTCTTCTTGTCCGATGCGGGCCAGTTCGGCGGCGGTCAGGTATTCCTGAAAGCTGAGGTGGGCAAATTCGTACTCGTCCTCCTGCTGCACCAGCAGCTCACTAATCTGCACCACTTGGTCGATAAATTCCGCTGCATCCACAGCTTCTTCCTGCTGGTGCAGGCATTGGGTCATAAAGCGCCGCAGATCCCCTTGGGGAATGCGCTCTTGGCGCTGCTGCATCATGTGCAGGGCCAGCATTTGCAACAGGGTTTGGGCTTCGCACTGGGTCAGCAAGGAGTCGAGTTCGCGGGCGCGGGGACGGTCTTTGAGTTGAAGTTGGCAAATGTCGCGGTATAGCTCTACCCGCCGCTGGGGCAGTTTTGCCCCTGGATAGCGCCGATGAAAGGTGACGATCATGTTCAGCAGCAGCGGGTTTTTGGCGAGGTCTTGCAGTTCTGGGCGGGCTTCGATCTGGGTCAGCAGGTCTTGGGCGTTGGTGTTGGCCAGTTGCACCACATCGGGGGTGGCTCTGCCGCCGTGGGCGTAGCGCTCTTGGCACTGGTACCAGCGGGTGACAAAGGCTTGGCGTTGGTCGGCATCAAAGTTGCGTACCCACAGGGGGGTAGACAGCTCCAAACGGTGGGCAGGGTCTTGGTTGCGGTATGCCTTGGGCCGGGAGGTGACAATAAAGACGGCATTGCCGTAGCGGCGCATCTGCTCGTTGATCCAGCGGGCCACGGCGGGGCGCTGGTCGCTGGCTACTTCATCAAAGCCGTCGAGCATGATCACCCCATCCCCCCGGCGCAGCAGGTCGGTGGCCCAGTTGGTGGGCACGGGACGGTTTTTGCCTTCCTTGGGCAGGCTGGGAATGTGGTGCTGGGTGATCAGGGTGGGCAGGTCGGGGGCATTCTCCTGGGCCAGCAGGTCGCGGTACTTGCGCAAAACCAGCAGGACTGGAATCCGTTGTTTTACCTGGTGGCGGCTGTGCTGCCCGGTGCCGTAGAGGTAGGCGATGTGCTTGAGCAGGGTGGTTTTGCCGTAGCCACCCCAGGCCAAAATCACCAATTGGCGGTAAGGGCGGGTGGATTCGGCTTGTTTGAGAAAGTGCCAAATGTTGAGGTTGCTGAGGCGCTCCCAGTCTTGGGCCTTGAAATCCTGGGGGGCTGCTCTGAATCCTGGCCGGGTGGCGCTGAGGTCGAGGGCTAGGGGCACAAACACCTCTTCCAACAGGGGAGCGAAGATCCCTTCTTGTTGGGGCATCCCCTCTGAGCGGTAGGACTGGCACTCCCACGCTTGGCATTGCAGGTACCAGTCTTCAAACCCCGTGGCGCGAGTAATTGCCTGCTCGGTCGCGCGATCGATTCGGTTGTTGATGGATTGCCCCACTTGCTCTAGCCGCTGTTCGTTGCCCCGGTGGATGGGCAGCAGCAGCTTGGCCCCGTAGGCGATGCCCAGGCCGATCGCTCCGTAGGCAATGGCTTTAGCAATGCTGCCGTCTTCTTTGAGGATTTGCCAGAAGGCTCCGGCTCCGCCAGCGGTGAGCCCCCCAGCGGCGATGAATTTGAGCAGGATTTCGGCGATGCGCTCCTGGGGAGGTGGCGGAGGGGGTTGGGTCATGGTCGCAGGGCAGGTTTGTTTCTTAATCTAAACGGTCATCTGCGACCCTGGAAGAGGTGCATTGCGGCTAGGGGGGTTGATCTCACATTTGCGAGGGAGGTTGGTGCCGCGAATGCACCCTACGGGATGGGCGGTGCATTGCGGCTAAGGGGGTTGGTCTCGCTGTTGCGAGGGAGGTTGGTGCCGCGAATGCACCCTACGGGATGGGCGGTGCATTGCGGCTAGGGGGGTTGGTTTCGGAGTTGCGAGGGAGGTTGGTGCCGCGAATGCACCCTACGGGATGGGCGGTGCATTGCGGTTAGGGGGGGTGGTCTCGCTGTTGTGAGGGAGGTTGATGCCGCGAATGCACCCTACGGGATTCTGGAGGTGAATGCTAAGGTGCGGCTACGCGAATGTGGAGCAATGTACCGCAGAAAGGCTGGGCTTGGTGCGATCGCGGCCTTAATACCCTATAGCTGCATCAAAAAAAGCGTGTGGGTGCGATGATCGCACCCACACGCTTTTTTGATTCATGTTGCCAGATCCCTAGGCCAGCAGCGCCTTGGCTCGGCTCACCACATTTTCCACCGTGAAGCCAAACTTCTCCATAACCAAGCCACCGGGAGCAGAGGCACCGAAGGTTTCCACGCTGATCACATCGCCTGCACCGCCAACATAGCGGCACCAACCCATGCTGATCCCCGCTTCCACCGCCAGCCGCTTAGTGACAGCCTTAGGCAGCACCGATTCCTGGTAGGCAGCATCCTGGGCGTCAAACAACTCCCAAGACGGCATCGACACAATCCGCACTTTCTTGCCTTCCGACCGCAGCACCTTCGCCGCCTCGACACAGAGAGAAACCTCACTGCCCGTCCCAATCAGAATCAGGTCAGGGGTGCCGTCACTATCAGAGAGGACATAGGCTCCCTTAGCCACCCCTTCTACAGAGCTGCCCTCCAGTTGGGGCAGACCCTGGCGGGAAAAGGCCATCAGCGTAGGAGCCTTACGGCTTTCCACCGCCACCTTGTAAGCCCCAGAGGTTTCAGTACCATCCGCAGGGCGAATCACCGTCAGGTTGGGAATCGCCCGCAGAGAGGCAATCGTCTCCACAGGTTGGTGGGTGGGGCCATCTTCCCCAAGGCCAATGGAGTCGTGGGTCATGACATAAATCACCCCCGCCTCAGACAGGGCCGACAGCCGAATGGCCGCCCGCATGTAGTCGGCAAACACCAGGAAGGTAGCGCAGTAGGGAATTAACCCCGAGTTGTGCAGGGCAATACCATTACAAATCGCCCCCATCCCGTGCTCCCGCACCCCAAAGCGCAGGTTGCGATTTTCGTAGGCTCCCTTCTGGAAGCTGCCAGAAATCTTCAACTCCGTCAGGTTGGAGTGAGTCAGGTCAGCGGAGCCCCCAATCAGTTCCGGCAGCACCGGAGCCAAGGCATTGAGGGTCATTTCCGAGGTTTTGCGCGTAGCCAGCGCCTTATCCCCAGGGGCATAGGTGGGCAGGGCATCGGCCCAGCCTACGGGCAACTCACCCGACAGCATCCGCTCAAAGAGCGCCGCATCTTCGGGATACTGGGTGCGGTAGGTGGCGAGGGTTTCCTCCCACTCAGCTTGGTAGCTAGCACCGCGATCCACCGCTTTACCCATGTGGGCTAGGGCATCGGCGGGCACCTCAAAGTCCCCGTAGGTCCAGCCCAGGGCTTCCCGCGTCAACTTGATTTCATCTCCCCCCAAGGGCGCACCGTGGACTCCGGCACTATTGGACTTATTGGGGGAACCGTAGCCAATCGTGGTCGTGACCTTGATCAGGGTGGGCTTATCGGTGACGGATTTTGCCGTCTCAAGCGCCTTAGCAATCCCCTCTAGGTCGGTGTTGCCATCTTCCACATGGAGCACATGCCAGCCATAGGCTTCAAAGCGCTTACCCACATCCTCAGTGAAGGAGATGTCCGTGGAGCCATCGATGGAAATGTGGTTGTCATCGTAGAGAGCAATGAGCTTACCCAGTCCCAGGTGACCCGCCAAGGAGCAGGCTTCACCAGAAACCCCTTCCATGTTGCAGCCGTCCCCTAGGATGGCGTAGGTGTAGTGGTCTACCACCGTGGCGTTGGGCTTGTTGAAGCGGGCCGCGAGGTGGGCCTCCGCCATGGCCAGACCCACCGCGTTGCAGATGCCTTGGCCCAGGGGACCTGTCGTCACCTCAACACCGGGGGTTTCAAAGTTCTCAGGGTGACCGGGCGTGGTCGCGCCCCATTGGCGAAACTGCTTGAGGTCGTCTAGGGTAACGCTGTCGTACCCCGTCAGGTGAAGTAGGGCATACTGCAACATGCAGCCATGGCCCGCAGATAGCACGAAGCGATCGCGGTTAAACCACTGGGGATTTTTGGGATTAAACCGCATAAAGCGATCCCACAGCACAAAAGCCATGGGTGCCGCCCCCATTGGCAGCCCTGGGTGGCCAGAGTTAGCCTTTTGAACGGCATCAATTGCCAAGAAACGAATGGAGTTAACGCAGAGCGCTTCCAAGGATTGGGTTGCGACAGCCATAGACCTAAATACTGAACGACAGAACGGTACAGTGGGCACCTGATTTGCAAATCCAACCTAGGAAGAAGCAGACGGCAACAGGCTGCCTGCTTCTATCATCCCACCGGGGCGACCGACGGACAACATTAAATCCTAGCTCTAATGAATAACCGATGAGTTTGCTGTCAGACCCACACCGAGGGTAGAGAAATGGATCGTGCATCAACGGATGAAGCGATGCAAAACGATGCAATCAGTAGCCCTTTGTTAGGTCATTATACCTATGCGTCCATGAATCTGTAGCCTCAGCTACGATACTTGCGAAAAACCAAGGTGACATTGTGGCCCCCAAACCCAAAGGAGTTGGAGAGGGCAACTTCTACAGTCTGCTGTCGCGACTGATTGGGTACGTAGTCTAGGTCGCAAGCCTCATCAGGATTCGCCAAATTAATGGTGGGGGGAATGCGATCGCGGGCTACCGCCAGCGTGGTGGCCACCCCCTCAATACCCCCCGAGCCCCCCAGCAGGTGTCCGGTCATGGACTTGGTCGAACTCACCGCTACCTGATGAGCCACCGCCCCTAGTGCGGTCTTAATGGCATTCGTCTCCGTCGGATCGTTGACCGGAGTACTGGTGCCATGGGCATTGATATAGCTCACTTGCTCCGGCGTGATCCCAGCATCCTTTAGAGCCAATTGGATACAGCGGGCGGCCCCCGCCCCGCCGGGGACTGGGGCCGTCATGTGATAGGCATCACAGGTCATCCCGTAACCCACTATTTCCCCGTAGATCCGGGCACCCCGGCTCAGGGCGTGCTCCAGGGATTCCAAAATTAAAACGCCGCAGCCTTCCCCAATGACAAAACCATCGCGATCGCGGTCAAAGGGACGACTAGCCGCCGTGGGATCATCATTGCGAGTAGAAAGGGCACGGGCTGAAGCAAACCCCGCCACCGCCAAGGGAGTCACCGCCGCTTCGGTGCCGCCACAAATCATGGCCTGGGCATAGCCCTGCTGAACCAGACGAAAGGCATCGCCAATGGCATTAGAACCCGCCGCACAGGCCGTCACCGGGCAGGAATTCGGCCCCTTGGCCCCCGTGTGGATAGCCGTCAACCCCGCCGCCATATTGGCAATCATCATCGGAACCATAAAGGGGCTACAGCGACTAGGGCCTCGGTTGAGGTAGATCTCCTGCTGCTCCTCCATCACTCGGAGGCCCCCCACCCCCGTCCCAATCATGACCCCCACCTGCTCTGCATTCAGATCCGTAATTTGGAGCTGAGCATCCTCAAGCGCCTGACGGCTAGCCGCCACAGCGAACTGGGCAAAGCGATCCATGCGTTTCACATCCTTGCGATCGAGGTACTGCAAAGGGTCAAACCCCTTCACTTCCCCCGCAATGCGGGCGGCATGGTTTGAGGCGTCAAACTGGGTAATTGGCCCAATTCCAGAGCGACCCGCAAGGAGACCTTGCCAGTACGACTCTAGGTCATTGCCCAGGGGAGTCACCGCACCCAGGCCCGTTACGACAACACGCTTTGCTTCCAACTCTGTCATGGTTCACCTAAATTGCAGGCACTCAAGGCTGAACGCCCCATCGACAACAACAGCCCTAGGGCCATTCCATCCCTAAGCAGCTTTCTCTTTGATAAAGTCCACAGCGGCTTGGACAGTGCCAATACCTTCAGCGGCTTCATCAGGAATCTCAATATCGAATTCCTCTTCTAGTGCCATAACCAATTCCACGGTATCCAGGGAATCAGCACCTAGATCGTTGGCAAAGCTGGCTTCTGGCTTGACTTCTGCTTCGTCTACCCCAAGCTGCTCGGCAACGATCTTCTTGACCTTCTCAAAAACCTCTTCGCTCATGGCTGTGAACTCCCTACGGATATTTGCTGTGGACAACCCTCACGCCCTAAACCCAGCCATTAGTCCTCGCTCTAGATAGAACGAGACTTACGGGTTCCTCTGGGTTCATCCCACTTCACTGGGGACTGGACGCTAGGCATTCTCACAATCTTATCGGAAAGCGTACCGTCCCAAGGGAGGATGTTCGGCCAGGAAACCGTCCTGTCCCCAGAGGGGGAACTTTGACGAATTTGATAATGGATCCCCCGCGCCCAGTTCCAAGGACAAATCCAAGGATAAAAGTATTACGATCCATAAATTTTTATGGAGCTGCTCCCAGTGGTCTAAAACCAACGCTATAGACTATTCAACAAAGATTGGAAAACCCTTGCTAGGCGTTCATTTCAGACTGTGTGACATCCGTGACACCGCTGAAGCGCCCTAATACATCGAAAAGTCCCGTTAACATTGGAGTCTTCATTCAATGTCTCATTCCGTCAAAATTTACGATACCTGCATTGGCTGCACCCAATGCGTCCGGGCTTGTCCCTTGGACGTGTTGGAGATGGTGCCTTGGGACGGTTGCAAAGCTGCTCAGATTGCCTCCTCCCCTCGCACTGAAGATTGTGTGGGCTGCAAGCGTTGTGAAACGGCTTGCCCCACCGACTTCCTCAGCATCCGGGTATACCTCGGGGCTGAAACCACTCGCAGCATGGGTCTCGCCTACTAGATCCGCCAATGCTGTTATGGAAGACCGGGCTGCTTGTACTCTCAAGCAGCCCGGTTTTTTTCTGCCGTTTCTTATATCTTTAAACAGTGGATCCTAAAATAATGGATCCTATGCTCCATGGCATCTATTACGTCCCTATGGCTTCCACTGTGCACCTCGGTCATATTGTTCTCTACCACCTGCTCCATAGCCTCCAGCCACTGCTGGTACCGCTATGTTTTGTCACGGCTTGGGGCGTTGTCGGGCTAGGAGCCTGGACCCTGTGGATCGCCCTCCGGGATAGCATTACCCGAGGACGACAAATGCATCGGATCCCCTGTGCCGCCTGTCGTTATTTTTCCGGGGATTACCATCTCAAGTGTCCCGTCCATCCCCAAGTAGCTCTGTCTGAGGCCGCCATTGGTTGTCCCGACTTTGAGCCAGAAGGCTCCCTGAAGCGCAGTCTCGATCGGCTCAACACCACCAGGGTTTGAGACTCAGAAATTTGAGATCCTCAACACAGCTAAAAACTTAAAGAAAACTTTTAAAGAGAGATCGATGCTTGTCCGCAAACTCCAGAACTGCGAAGAATTCATGGCGGGGGACAATACCCGTCTGCGAGAACTACTCCATCCCGACAAGCAGCCCCTAGACCTGCGCTACAGTCTGGCCCATGCCGTCCTCCCCGTAGGCCAAACCTCTACCCCCCATTCCCTGACGACCTCCGAGGTGTACTACATCCTGAGTGGCGCTGGGGAAATGCACATTGACGATGAGGTGCAGCGGGTGGAACCGGGGGATGCGGTCTACATTCCGCCCCAGGCCCGCCAATATATTCGCAGTGTGGGGGTCACGGACCTCATTTTCATCTGCATTGTGGATCCGGCTTGGCGGCAAGAGGATGAAACGGTTTACACCAAAGACGGTGAAACGCCCTAAGGAAAGCTTAAGCAATCCTGCCCCAGTCAAGGAATCGTCTAGGCTGCAACGGTATTACCAAGGGCTAGAACTATGGTTTCAGTACCCCAGATCGAAGTTCATCCCACTCGCGAGGCTCTAATTCAGCGATCGCGGGATCTCGTCGTCGCTCGTATCGAAACTGCGATCGCAGAGCGAGGCCGCTGCACCCTGGCCCTAGCAGGGGGAAGCACCCCCAAGCCCCTCTACCTCGCCCTAGCACAAACCGATCTGCCCTGGGACAAGCTGCATATTTTTTGGGGAGACGAGCGCTATGTAGCCCCCGACCACCCCGACAGTAATGCGGGCATGGCCAAAGCAGCTTGGCTGGATCAGGTGGCAATTCCCCCAAGCCAGATTCACCTAGTCCCCACCCATCTCAGTCCACCCGCCGCCGCCGCCGCCTATAACCACACCCTCCAAGGGGTATTAGGCATCGAGACCCGCCCGGACATCATACTGCTGGGAATGGGCGACGATGGCCATACCGCCTCCCTCTTTCCCCATACCGCAGCCCTCACCGTAGACGATCACCTCGTCACCCTGGGGGATAAGGACGGCACCCCTCGCATCACCCTCACCGCAGCCGCCATCAACCGCAGCCGCTGTGTACTGTTTCTGGTTACTGGCACCAACAAACAGCCCGCCTTAACCCAAGTCTTCGCCGAAGACGGAGACGACCAAGCCTATCCCTCTCGCCTCATCCGTCCCGAGGGTGAGTTGTGGTGGCTCCTCGATAGCGACGCCGGAGCTGCCTTAGAGGGTTCCATCTGAATACGGGTCCAGATACTGCCAGCCTTTTCATCAACGATCCAAGAACGTACCCCCCAGGGCAGCAGCGTAATCAGCCTTAGAGGGTGTCTGAGAAGTCGAGTATGGGTGCTGAAACCCTTATTCTTTCGTCATGCACCAGTACTCATAACCCTAATTCTTTCGTAGGCAACTACCCTTTTCAGATACCCTCTAAGGGATTATTTCCGAGATGGAATACACCCGGAGCCAGATTTCTTCTGTCCCTGCCTCACTTCAGCAAAAATTTCTCCGCATCCCACAGTAAAATTCAGGACAGAGTCCGTCAGATTAATCAGGAAGCAAGACCAGCCAGAGCGTAGATCTAGGTAAGCCAGGGTTGCATGCAATCCGACAGGTCAGCAGACTGAAGGACATCGGCAAGGATTATGACGGTTGCCCCCGTCGCTATCCTGATCCACAGGTCTAGACAACGTTTACCCTGAAACCTGCCGTAATACTTGCTACTCAGGGCAAAACTCTCCTCTATTATGGTCGCAGTGTAAAGGAACAGTTCATGATCGTTTGCCCGAACTGTAACCATCCCAACCCAGACGGTGCCGTCCAGTGTGAGGCTTGCTATACGCCCCTACCCACTCTGGAATCCTGTCCAGGGTGCGGGGCTCCAGTACAGAGTGATGCTAGTTTCTGTGGCCAGTGCGGGTTTGACCTGCGCTCCGCTGCCCCCACCCCTGATAAAGCCGGGGATGACACCCTAGGGGGAGAGGAATACGCAGTCTCGACCCCAGAGATTCCTCCCTTGAGCCCGCCTGATCCCTTAATTGCGCCTGAACCCATTGCCCCAGAGCCCATTTCTGGTCCCCCTGTAGGATCCTTACCCGAAGAATCCTCAGAGGCCGAGACATCTCCGCTGGCGACGATCCCAGCATCATCCCCTCCCTTGGCTGCAACCTCCGCCGTTGCTCCCCTATCCCCTCCTGCCCCCCGAGTGTCGGGAGACGCGGTAGGGGCCACCCAAATTCAGGTAAACCAGGCTAAGCTGATGCACGTTCAAACGAACAGTTTGATCGAGTTGTCCCCCCAGTTGGCCCTGATCCGCATTGGCAAGCCCAACGATCGATTCCCACCTGACATTGATGTTGCCGGTTTTCCTAACTCAGAAATTGTGTCTCGCGCCCATGCCCAACTGCGGGTAGAGGGAGATGTTTACTATATTGAGGATGTCGGGAGTTCCAACGGCACCTACGTCAACAATATGCCGCTACCCTACGGAAATCGTCACCGTTTGCGGCCAGGAGATCGCATTGGTCTGGGAAAGGGTGACAAGGTCACCTTTATATTCCAATCCCCTTAGCTATCTTGGTGCTGAAAGTCGTGCGTTTGTTTTGCCACTGTTCACTCCGGCAATTGGTTGAGTAATGTGATTACCCTATCCCTTCTGCATCCCCTAAATAAGAATCCGGTTCAGCACTGGAGCTTCGATGAAGACTCGGTTATTCGCATTGGGCGGTCTACCGACAACAATGTAGTGCTCTACAGTGCCGTCGTGTCCCGCCACCACGTTGAGGTAAGACGGGGTGACAAGGGTTGGGAAATTGTCAACTTAGGGACAAACGGCACCTATCTAGATGGCAAGCGGGTCACCCAAGTCCCTGTTAAGGATGGCATTATCATTCGCTTAGCCCGCTCTGGCCCCAATATCCAGATCAATACGGGGGCGGATGGACGCGAAGCGGTACAAGCTCTGATGCGTCTCAAGGCCAATGCCGAAGCCCATGTGGCCCATGCCGCTAGTACCAGCGCTTTCACCAAGGAAACAGACATTCATCCCGGCTCAGAAACCCTGACTTCCTCTGGAATCGCTGACGATGACAATGAGATTACCTCGGGGAATTCAGCCGCCCATCCCACTAGGTAAGCTCAGACCATGTAGGCTCAGGGGACTCCAGCAGTATCCGGCAACCCCATCAAACCCTTGATATATTCTGGCTAAACGGGGTATTGGGCTGGGTTCTTAGGACTCCTACCCAGGAGGAATATCACTGACTATGGGCGGCTATCGAAAGCTTTAAGAGGCGGTGAGGCAAGGTTAATGGGTAGCTTTGCCCTCGAAAACCAGTATTACTGGGTTGCATCATTGCCTATCTAAGGAGAAACCCATGGCTCGGGGAGATCAGGTTTATTCCATGCGAGAGTTAATGGGCTTGTCTAGGGCCTATGAGCACCACGGCATTGACTGTGGAGATGGCACCATTATTCACTATCGCAAGACGGGCACTGCCACCATTGCCCGTACCTCTCTGGACTTTTTTGCTCAGGGACAGCGTGTATTTGTCAAAGCCGTGTCAGTATCCTACTTGCCGGATATCGTTGTGCAACGGGCCGAGAGTCGCCTAAATGAGCAGCGCTACGATCTACTCACCAATAACTGTGAGCATTTCGCCACCTGGTGCAAAACCGGGCGCAGTGAAAGTGAGCAGTTGGCAGGATTTGGCCTCAATTTGAATCAGCGGCAACTGCCGGAACTTCGTCGATTGATCGAAGGCACGGCCCGCAATCGCGCTCCAGAAGAGGCGATTACCCTGTTCCAGAAAGCGCTGGGGGATATTGCCACTGCTCATCAGAGTCTTCAGCGTCAGTACCAACGGGCTCAGCAGGATATTGACACCTGGCAGCGGGTGGCAGAGGTGGCCTTGGCCCGCGATCGCGAAGATCTCGCCCGCGCTGCCCTCCAGCGGAAGATGGAGGCCAAGCGCAAACGCACCACCTTGACTCAGCAACTGGCGGAACTGGTGGAAGTCCAACTCAGCCTAGAGCAAAATCGCCGCTGGTCCCAGCAGCATTTGGGGTGAGCCAGAGCGTAGGGTACTTCTGTTATTGGAATACATGGGTTACTGGGATGTATTGAGATGGCTCCCTTGACGGCCAGTTCATCCCCCAGTATCCTCAAACCTCCACACCCTATACCCCCCTAACCTCGTGTCTGTTATTCCTGCTGCTGCTGGGTCTCGCCGCTATGCCATCCTCGGCACAGGTGCAATCGGCGGATACTATGGAGCCTGCCTACAACGGAGTGGGGCCGAGGTGCATTATCTGCTGCACCGAGACTATGACCATGTCCAGTCCTTGGGGCTCCGAATTGACTCGGTCAAGGGGAGCTTTGTGCTGCCCCAGGTCAATGCCTATCGTCAGGTGGAGGCTATGCCCCCAGTGGATGTGGTGCTGATAGGACTAAAAACGACCCAAAATAGCCTCCTGAGAACCCTGCTGCCACCCCTCCTGGGACCGGAGACGGTGGTGCTGACGCTTCAGAACGGTCTTGCTGTGGAATCTGCGATCGCACCCCTGACCCAAGGACACCCCGTTCTGGGGGGCCTGTGCTTTATCTGCTCCAACAAGGTAGGACCGGGTCATATTCACCATCTGGACTATGGCAATGTCCTCCTAGGCCGCTATGACCCCCAAGATCAACCAGGGGGGCTGTCCCCGTTGCTAACTGCGATCGCGGCAGATTTCCAAACAGCGGGGATTGCCGCCGAGGTGACCCCAGACCTGTACATGGCCCGCTGGCGCAAACTGGTGTGGAATATTCCCTTCAACGCCCTCTCGGTAGTCCTAGACGCCACCACCGATGCCATGGTAAACGACCCCAACATCGCCCATCTCATCGAAGCATTGATGGGGGAAGTTCTGGAGGCCGCCGCCGCCTGGGGTGAGCAGGCGACCCCAGGCCAAGGACGAGCTTTGCCACGAGGTCTGGTGGCCGAAATGATGGACCACACTCGCGCCATGAAACCCTATCGCACCAGTATGAAAATCGACTACGACGAGGGTCGCCCCCTAGAAGTTGAGGCAATTTTAGGTGCCCCTGTAAGCGCAGCCCAATCCGCAGGGGTGGCAGTGCCTCGCATTGAAATGCTATATCACCAAGTCAAGGCACTGGATCGCCGTAGTTGCCTACGCAGGCGTTAGATCATTTCCGAAAAATATCTTCCCAACGTCAATTCGGTATCAGCGCTGTCACCCCGCCGGAAATTCAAAATTCCCGGCTAACAGGCTCTAGTTCATTTTTAATGGCCATTAAAAATGGACTGGGAGCTGGCTGGGGATAGGGGGGCTAGTCCGTTTTAACGGACTTCTGCTATGAGCCAGGGCAATTTATTCCCTGGCGGATGGGCAGCGAAGCTTAAGTTGAACTCAGGTCTTGCCAAATAATAGGCAGCGCCCACTCTACAGCATTGGTAATCTTGGGGATGAAGCTGGAATTATCTTTCCTGGAAATATCCCCAATCTGTTTTACACAAACCCCTTATGGTTTAGAGTCGTCACCGTTACCATTGCTAGCCTCTCCAGAGGGAGTCACCACCGCATCATTTGGCAGCGAAGCCGCATCAGCCTTAGCCTTAGCCCGCTCCTCGCGTTTTTTGCGGTCAGCAGCCAGAATATCCGCCATTACGATCTTGGCCTGCTCCATCTTGGTGAGGTTACTGCGGTAAAGCTCCACATCCTTTTGCAGCTTGTCAAAGGACAGGGGCAAACTTTCGGCAACCGCCTTGAGCAGTTCCATCAGCTTTTCCTTGTCCTTGAGGATCTCGGCGTCTACGGTCTCGATCAGGGTATAGAGGCCAATGGCGAAAGCACGGCTGTACTTGAAACGGTCGCGATCAGCAATGCCCTGCAATACCCCCTTAAGGAGGTCAGCCCCTTCAGCAGAACGGCTAATTAAGATAGCTTTGAGGGCATCCAGAGAACGGCCTGACACCTCCGCTACCATGACTTCAGCATCTCGACGATACTGGTCTGCCGTGCCCGCGTTGGCCTGACATAGGGCCGCAAAAATCGAAGCCTCATCTGCCTCAGGGCGGTATCCTGCCATAAAGCGATCGAAGGTAGTCACAATCCCCAAGGCGTAGACCGGATCGTAAACAAAGTCTTCGTTAACTCGCAGCAGATGCATTTCTACCATCAGTTCCTCTATCACGCGGCGGTAGACCGAGGCGATGGGGCGATTGTGATAGCTATAGAAAGCTCGTTTAGTATCGGAAACCGTGGGGACGTTAGTCACAGAGCGACGCTCGAAGAATGCATTAGCTCCATTCTCGCCTCAAGTAGACCCTTTGCCAAGGTTGGACGCCATGGTATCCACAGTAGTCGGGATCAAATCCCCCGGTAGTATGGAGGAATTACCCCTATCTCCCTGTCACCCGTGGCTACCGATCTCATTCATTTAGCACAATGTCTCGCCGGGGAGTTCACCAACAAGCCGCAGGCACTGGCCGAACCCATCTGGTTTGTGCAACTGAAACTGTGGATTCGCCCCGTACCCCAGCTTTCCAGCACAGAGCACGTTACTTTTTTCTTGGAACAGGCCAGCATGGCCTATGATCAACCACCCTATCGTCAGCGGTTGCTACAGCTAGCGTCACAGCAGGGAAATCTTACCGCCACCTATTCAGCCCTCAAGGATCCTAAATCTTGGCAGGGAGCCGCCCAAAACCCAGACCGCCTGGGCACCCTCACCGATCAGGATCTCATGGCCCTGACGGGCAGCACTCTCTCGGTAGTTCATCCAGAAAACTCTCACGGAGAAACCTTTATCGCCCGTCACTTCCCAGGAGAACGATGCCAATTCCAAGTGGATGGACAGGCACGGGAGGTAGAGCTAGGCTTTGACGCGATCTCTGGAACTGGGACAGCCCAGTCCCCTGACCAGTTTTACATGTACGATCGCGGCTACGACGCGACCCAAGACAAATACACTTGGGGCGCTCTCCATGGCCCCTTCAAACTACAAAAACAGAAGGACTTTAGCACCGAAATCATCTCAGCCTAATCAAGGCCGGCACGCATCGGCTAAGCCTTTCTTGAATGCCGTTAGGCTATACAGTCCCCCTCTCCCCCCTATGCCCTACAGGCAGGCCAAGCCAATGGCAAGCTCAGGGATCTGGGAAAGGGGAAGGCCGGACAAGACTTATGCGGTCAGCCAGAAGCTTTCGTGACGGTCAGGTTCTAATCGGTGAATTTGAGGCGGCGGCGGTAGTTGGTCACCGACTCTACAATCCCTAGGGCAATGAAGTTGGTTAGTAGCGCCGATCGCCCATAGCTGACCCAGGGTAGGGGAATGCCGGTAACTGGCGCTAGGCCAATAGTCATACCAATGTTAATCACGACCTGAAAGAGCACCATAGACAACACCCCGATGGTCAGCAGAGAGCCGAAGTTGTCCTTGGCATTTTGGGCAATGATGACGAGGCGTAGACACACCAGCCAAAAGGCGGCGATAGTTGCGATCGCACCCACAAAGCCCCATTCCTCACCGATAGCCGAGAAAATAAAGTCCGTATGCTGCTCTGGGATAAAGTTCAACTGGGTTTGGGTGCCTTCGTGAAGCCCCCGGCCAAACAATTGACCCGCACCAATAGCAATACGAGACTGAATCAAGTGATAGCCACCCCCCAAAGGATCCTTGTCCGGATCGAGAAATAGGGTGAGTCGGTCCTTTTGGTAATCCTTAAGCAGGTTCCAAAACAACTCCCCGAGTTTGCCAGAAACCAAATTGATCGCCGTCGCCACCACCGTACTCAGGAGCCGCCAGGGCAAAGTCATCCAGGCAACGATCCCCATGCCGATAGACCATGTCAGCCAAATGGGCACCGAAAAATAGAACATAATGGCTGCCACTAGGGGCGACACAATGAGCACCAGCCACCCTGGATTCACATTGGCCCAATACAGCATTCCTAGAGTAATAGCCCCAAATACCAAGGACGTTCCCAAGTCGGGCTGGATAAACACCAGTCCCCAAGGCACTGAAATCACCGCCAAAGCCCGCAAAATTCCCCACAGGGTAGTGCCCCCCGGCGCTTGCAGCATCGCGGCCAGGGTAATAATGACTCCGACCTTGGCAAATTCCGAAGGCTGGACATAAAAGCCAAAGACGTTAATCCAGCGTTGTGCCCCCAGACCACTAGTGCCCAGAAAGATAACAGTGATCAAGGAGGCATTCACCAGGAGGTAAATAGGCCATTGCCATGCCAGCAAGGTTTCATACCGGAAGCGACACAGCCCCACGGCTATGATCAGACCAACAACCCCCATGAGCAAATGATTCCACCCAAAGGCAGTTTGCTCCAAATTGATTTGAGTGCTGGCGATTACCACGCTCGCGAACACCATTAGGATCGTTGGCAGGGACAGAAGTAACCAGTCCACCTGTTGCCAGCCCTGAAACCAGCGTTTCCAACGACTACGGGTACGCAAAGAAAAGGTCATGCTGTCAAAGCCGCAACAGAAATGCGGGCGGCAACGTTTTGGGCAATGATGCGTAGAGCTTGGGCCGATGCCGACTCAGGATGCTCCACAACAATAGGTAAGCCGCGATCGCCCCCTTCGCGCACGGTCATTTCTAGGGGAACGCAGCCCAGCAAGGGCACATCCAATTCCTTTGCCGTCCTTTCCCCACCACCGGAACCGAAGATGTCGTAGGTGATGTCAGGACGATCGGGGGGAATGAAATAACTCATGTTTTCCACAATGCCCAGCACCGGTACCTGGAGCTGCTGAAACATCCTCAACCCCCGGCGGGCGTCAGATAGGGCCACGGACTGGGGCGTAGTGACAATGACGGCCCCCGCCATGGGGACGGCCTGAGCCAGGGTAAGCTGGGCATCCCCCGTACCAGGGGGCATGTCCACCACAAGGTAGTCGAGGTCGCCCCACTGTACTTGGTACAAAAACTGACGAATGATACCGTTGAGCATCGGTCCCCGCCAGATGACAGGCTGATCGCGATCGATCAAAAAGCCCATAGACACCATTTTGACGCCGTGGTTAAAGGCGGGTTCTAGCTCTTCCCCCTGAGGGCCTGGGCGCACCGTCATCCCTGCTCCCTCTAGACCGAGCATGGTGGGCACATTCGGTCCGTAGATATCAGCATCAATCAATCCCACCTTGGCCCCGGCTTGAGCCAGGGCAACGGCGATATTAACGGCGACGGTGCTTTTACCCACCCCCCCCTTGCCACTGGACACGGCGAAGATATTTTTGACGCCACTAATTCCTTGGCGATCAGGGATGGCCTTTTGTTGAGGGGTTTCAGCAGTCACCTCTACCGCAACAGATTGAACTCCCGGCAAGGTTTTCACGGCCTTTTCGCAGTCCTCTACGATGAACTCACGAAGGGGACAGGCGGGGGTGGTCAGGACTAGGGTGAACTGGACATCACCATCCTTGACCGCTACGTTGCGGATCATATTCAGCTCTACCAAGCTTTTTTGGAGTTCTGGATCCTGCACTGGGCGCAGGACCTCTAGAACTGCCGAGGCGTCCAGGGTCAAGGTCATAGGTGGGGGATTAGGCTTTTATGAGGACAGAACTGGGCTCTTAGCCATCGCGATGATCAGAGACTGGCCCCAAGAGGCCATCGCGGCTAGACCCCAAAAGTCCATCTTAGAATGTTCCAGCTAAATACCTATCCGGGATCTCCTGTCTCGACTCTAAATTTAGATCCGATTAGATCCCAAAACTTAGATCCCAAAACCTTAGATCCCAAGGCGTAAATCAGCCCCAGCGATACCCTTGGCTCCACTCAGGGGATGATTTTTAGATGGAATATTCTATGAAAAGGCTCAATAGCCCCCATTTGGGGCAACCTTCCTGACTTCAAACCCTTGATCTACCATGCCTCAGAGCTAGATCGCTTGGGCCGGAGTGCTTTTGGGGCTGCCTGCTCAGCGGCAGTTGCGATCGCAGCAGCAACCTGAGCCGCATAGGGCTTCAAAATAGACCAGACCAGGGGCGACAGCCACCCCCGTAGGGTAATGGAATAGGAGACCTGAGTGCCCCACATTGTCGATTCCAGCCGATAAATAACCCGTTCTTCTAGCCCTGGTATGGGAAAGAGACGAATGCTGAGCAGTTCTTGGGGGGATACCCGCTCAACAAAAATATTGATCGGGATAGGCACCCAACGGGGCATCACGCGATAGATCAGACCCGGTTTCGCCGTAAGCCCCTGGGGCGCATTAGTACTCGTGATCAGGGGGTGCCAAGACATATCCGCCAAATTGATCAGAGTTTGCCACAAGGTTTCCACCGAGGCCGTACTGATGGCCTGATACCGTCGTTCAAGGTGGCGAGTGGGACCAAACCGCCGTAGTTTCCAGCGACAGGCGCGCAGGATTCGAGTCACAGGACTAATCCAGGGAAGGCTCATATATTTCCTGAATTTTGAGTGGATCCCAAGGGAGCTGCTATCCCGATGGGGAGCAGTCCCATGGGGAACTCAATGGTTAGGTCTGATCCTAACCTATGGCCTGGGATCGGGTTTATGGCTTGGGATCGGGTTGCACCTAGGTGTTCCTAGCTGGACGCTACTGCCTAAGGGGTCAGACTGGCGAAATTCCCCCATCCCAACGTCTCAAAAGTTAAGGCTTCTCAATATGGAGAAATGTTTTGTGGGGCTGACTCAGATTCCGATTCACGGTAGCCTGAAAACCGGGTTAGATCAGGCTCCCAGCCCCTAATACAGGGTAAAGCGCGGACATTCTAGGATGAAGTCCCAAGATTGCGCAGGAGTCCCTGACCGCTCTCTTTAACACTGCGTTAGCCCTTGTGGTTAACGTCCCATAGGCTTTTGTAACGGAAAGTTGTTGCATGACTAGCTCCACCCCATCCAAGCTTGATCGCCCCGTTGGCAATACGGCTCCCCCTCCAGCGGATTCCCGCGATCGGGTCAGTCACTTTATGCAAGGACTCCAGGATCGCATCTGTGCTGGACTAGAGGCTGTAGATGGCCAATCCCAGTTTGAGCAAGATCAGTGGCAACGTCCAGAGGGGGGCGGAGGCCGTTCTCGGGTGATAAAGCAGGGCGGCGTGTTTGAGCAGGGCGGCGTCAACTTTTCAGAAGTGTGGGGCACCCAACTGCCCCCCTCCATTCTGGTGCAGCGCCCCGAGGCGGCGGGCCACGGCTTCTATGCCACGGGTACCTCAATGGTGCTCCATCCCCACAATCCCTACATTCCCACCGTGCATCTCAACTACCGCTATTTTGAAGCGGGGCCAGTCTGGTGGTTTGGTGGCGGGATTGACCTCACCCCCTACTACCCAGAACTGGAGGATGTGCACCATTTTCATCACACGCTCAAGGGTGCTTGCGATCGCCACCATCCTGAGTATTACCCCACGTTCAAAAAGTGGTGTGATGAATACTTTTTCCTCAAGCATCGCGGGGAAACTCGAGGCGTAGGGGGGATTTTCTTTGACTACCAGGACGGAAGACGTGGCGAGCTCTATCGTGGCCCTGCCCAGGATGGTCTGGCGGCCCACCACAGTCACCAGGTGGGCGAGTTGCCATCGCGAGATTGGGACACAATCTTCAACTTTGTCCAAGATTGTGGGGCAGCATTCTTACCTTCCTATACGCCAATTGTGGAACGCCATCGCGATCGCGCCTACAGCGATCGCGAACGGGACTTCCAACTCTATCGCCGGGGTCGCTATGTAGAGTTCAACTTGGTATACGACCGAGGTACGATCTTTGGCCTGCAAACTAATGGTCGTACCGAGTCCATCCTTATGTCCCTCCCTCCGCTAGTTCGGTGGGAATACGGTTATGAGCCCGCCTCTGACAGTCCAGAGGCCCGCCTCTACGAGGTGTTTCTCAAGCCTCAGGATTGGCTCAGTGGGGATTTTCCCCCACAGATCTAGGGCTAGGACCATTCCCAGAGCAATAATTCTGTAAAGAGGCAGCATTCTCTTCATACAATCCTCATATTTCTGCCAGTAATAAACGGGAGAAGCTGGGGCCGAGCGGGCAAACTAGCTTCATCTAGTGGTGGTCAGCCTTTTCTCTGGAGAGCTGGTAGGCTGTGAGGGTCTGGTATTAAGGAGAGCTACTCTCCCCTTAAGCCTCGCTCTCCCCTAGACTTCTTGCCGTACATCAGTCGTCTATCCGGATGAGCGACCTAGCCTAAGCAAAGTAACTTAAGACGCAGTTTACTGCCGTTCCCTTTGAGTTCTGGGAGCTAGGTGGGTAGAATGCAACTGAGCTTACAGCTCTAGGCTTTAGCGGGCGCATCCTAAGGCGGAGGTATCCCATAAAGGACAATGGATCAAAAGACGCACACAACAGATGATGGGAGACAGGTCATTGTGATCACTCCCACCGGGCGGCTTGATATCACAACGGCCTGGCAATTCCGCCTGAAACTGCAAGAGTGCATTTCCCGCGTGAGTCCCCACGTGGTGGTGAATTTAAGTCAGGTAAACTTTATTGACAGTTCCGGCTTGACTTCATTAGTGGCGGGGATGCGGGATGCTGATAAGGTGAAGGGCAGTTTTCGCATTTGCAATGTCCATCCTGAAGCCAAGCTGGTGTTTGAGGTCACCATGATGGATTCAGTCTTTGAGATTTTTGAGACTGAAGGGGAAGCCTTGGCAGGCATCCCTCGCAGAGTCGCCAGTTAATTCAGGCCCCAGCCCCTAGTGGTTCACCAAAGGAATTTTGCCGGGTTATCTCAAGCCAGAAGAGCCAATTCTTGGGGTTTTGAAGAGTTGGGAACCCTTCAAAGTTTGCTTGGCAGGCTACTAGTACAGACAGGCAGAAGAAAAAAGGCAGAAGGATGAAAAGCAATTCCTCGTGGCCACATTCAAAGCAAACGACCCACTAGTACTGGGCGGCAGAAATCTCCTTGCCGTTTTCTAACGCCGAGGCAGAGCCTCGGTGAGGATTCCCAGGCTCTGCCTGGGAATCAGGAAATAAATTTCGTAGGGTGAAAACGCTAAGGCGCGGCTTCGAATTTTATGTCGCTTGCGAACCGCGAAGCAATGCACCGCAGACATGCCACGCCTAGAGGTAATGGGCACAGGATTTCTAGCAGCCAGTACTAGGTCTCACCTACCTGGGCATATTCCGCCTCACCGAAAATAGCAGAGGCGTGTCGATAGAACTTAAACTCCAGCAGATTGTGGAAGGGATCCGCGAGAAACGCGGTGCGATGCTCCAAAGGACTGTCCACAAACCGGAGCTTAGGCTTCTGGTAAAACGTCAATCCTTGGGCCTCCGCCCGAGCGATCAGGGCTTCCCAATCGGCCTCCTGTTGAAAGACCAGACCAAAATGGCGGGGATAGATGCCCCGTTGAGGAGGCGCTGGGTCAGGGGTGACATGGGCCACGAGCTGATGGCCGTATAAATTCAAAATGAGAGAATTCGGACCTTCGCGTCCGGTTGCGCACCCGAGACCTTCCACATAAAAGGCTTTGGTTTCAGCTATGTCTGTGACCGGGAAGGCGAGGTGAAACAGCACCTTATCCATCAACAATCTCCAATCAGGCTTGCACGGGTAGGTACGCGGATGGGGACACCCGCCGCACTCTGTTCCAGAATAGAATATCCAGGAATTCCAGGGATCTCTGACATGATGCTGGCAGGGTCGGTTCTGGTATCTCTACTGGGTTCTGCTGTTAGTTGCGATCGCACCCTATGCCCATGGCTCCACCACTAGACCTGCTAACACCTTGGGGCATTGCCCTGGGCCTGAATACGTTGCTGTTGTCGGGGGCTTGGTTATCACCCAAGAAACTGCTCACTCCAGCGGGCTATCTCCACGCCTGGATTCTCGGCGTTATTGTCTGGATCTGCCTGGGCTGGCGCGGCTATGGCATCGTCATGGTGTACTTCCTCACCGGCTCTAGCGTCACCCGCATTGGCATGGCCCAAAAAGAGGCAGCGGGCATCGCGGAAAAACGATCCGGGGCGCGAGGACCAGAAAACGTCTGGGGGTCGGCGCTAGTGGGAACCCTCTGTGCGGTGGGGGTTGGCATCTTGGCAGGCCGCGAGGAGATGACCGCCGTAGTCTCCCTATTGACCTTGGCCTATGTCGCCAGTTTCAGTACAAAGCTATCGGATACGACCGCCAGTGAAGTGGGCAAAGTCTACGGCAAGCGCACCTTTTTGATCACCACCCTCCAACCCGTACCACCGGGCACCGAGGGGGCAGTGAGCCTGGAGGGCACCCTGGCGGGAATTGTCGGTTCCGCCGTGATTGCCCTAGCGGCCTGGGGCCTGGGGTTGATTTCCCCGGTGGGGATCGCCCTTTGTCTGGGAGCCGCCTTTATTGCCACCAATCTAGAAAGCGTGATTGGGGCGACCCTTCAAACCCGCTGGGGCTGGTTGACCAATGAACTGGTCAATATTGCCAATACCGCTATAGGTGCGCTGTCAGCCTTGCTTCTGGGGAGTCTAGTGGACTGAGGATGGATCCTGTCCTGTTTTCGAGCTCTCCGTCCTGCTCCCAGAACCGTTGTGGGCAGAGCATTTACCACTGTTTCCAAGCCACCGGGGACTATTTCGACCTGCGGATCCTCGTAGGATAGAAAAGCAACCTTTGATCAGATTGCGCCTACTTCCGTTTACCCCCTATTCAACGCCCAATCACACCTATGGTAGAGACCTCCTGGCTGACACCGAGCCACGGCATCATAATCGCGATGTTGGCCACCTTTGCCCTTGCCCATAGCGGCTTGGCCGCACTGCGATCGCGGGGAGAAGCCCTCATTGGAGCCCGCGCCTATCGTGTCCTCTTTGCCCTAGTCAGCTTGCCCCTAGCAGGCATCTTAATTGTCTACTTCATCAACCACCGTTACGATGGCCTGCGCCTGTGGAATCTCCAGGGCACGCCAGGGGTGGCGGCAGCAGTATGGCTCCTATCCGCCCTTTCCTTTCTCTTTCTCTATCCCGCCACGTTTAATCTGCTAGAAGTAGCCGCCATCCAGAAGCCCGAGATCCACCTCTACGAAACCGGCATTGTCCGCATCACTCGTCATCCCCAGATGGTGGGACAGGTAATCTGGTGCGTGGCCCATACCCTCTGGCTGGGGACCACGTTTATGCTCGTCACCTCTGCGGGACTCATTGCCCACCATCTGTTCGCCGTGTGGCATGGGGATCGCCGTTGGCAGGCCCGCTATGGCGATGCCTTTGAGGCAGTAAAGGCCCGAACCTCCGTGATTCCCTTTCAGGCAATTGCTCAAGGACGACAGGAACTTAAATGGCAAGAGTTCCTCAAACCCGCCTACCTGGGAGTCACAGCCTTTATATGGGGATTCTGGTGGTTTCATCCCGCCTTGATTGGTCTTACCCAGCGCTGGACTTGGTAAGGTCCAGTCAAAGAAATTAACGCAAGGCATCCCAGCGGAAACATCCCTAAATCAAACAGAAGCAGATCCAGAAATTGACGCAATACAACTGGGGATCAGCCTCAACCCATGGGGGCTCCTAAGTACCCAACATTTGTGAAAGTATTAACAATCCCCTGGATGTTACAGGACGCCAACAAACTCCGCTGGAGTAGATTTGAGAGGTTCCTTACTCCTATACAATGATCCCAATAAGCAGCTTTTGTATCCCCCCTTAATATCCCCATGTCTCTATCCGTCAATGAAGCAACCTTTGACACCGAGGTATTGAACGCCTCCCGACCCGTGTTGGTACATTTTTGGGCTCCTTGGTGTGGTATCTGCCGGATGATCGAGCCTTTGCTCCAAAGCTTTCAGAATGAATGGTCTGGACAAGTCGGTCTCGTTGATATTAATGCTGACGAAAATCTGAAACTGGCCAATCAGTATCGCCTTACGACCCTACCAACCCTCATCCTGTTTGAGAATGGCACCACCTGCCATCGCCTCGACAGCTTTCGAGGCAAGGAAGATCTGCGTATAGCCTTGGATGGCTTTATGCAAAGTCGCCAACTCGATGGCGATCGCTTGCAGCTAGGCTGGATTCGGCCCTATCGGGATCTGTCCTTTTCTGATTAGGTCATTTCTCAAAAAGAATGTCCTTAACATTGGGCACAAAGCCTTGCGCCCCTACCCCTAGAGTGGGTTTAGGTGGTCATTTTGCTGGGCTTGATGTGAATGGGCTAGATAGCCCGTGATCAGATAGTCTGGGCCGATGGGCTGGCAAGAGAGCTTATCCAGGGCGAGCGCGTCAGTCATCTGGGTAAAGCCCAATTCGGCTACGGGACTGGGGGCAGTGGCTCCGCCGATAATTTTGGGGGCGATGAAGGCCCATACCTTTTGGACACAGCCCGCCGCGATCGCAAGAGCGGCCAACTGCCCCCCACATTCCCATAGGGCGCAGAGGTGACCACGATCGCCCAAATTGGCCATCACCGCCTGGGGCGTTAACACGGGCAGAGATAGGATCTCAACCCCTTGCTCCTTAAGGGTCTCGTGTTGTTGAGGATTGGGATCCGGCCCACAAAATACCACGGTAGGGGCGACCGTGACATCCCAAAGATGGGCGGCGGCGGGAAGGTCTAACTGGCGGCTCATCACCACCCGCAGGGGATTGCGATGGTCAGAGACCGGCCCAAAGGGGCCATCGCACTGCCCATGACTGGTGAGATGGGGATTATCGCGGCGCACCGTATTCCCCCCCACAATCACCGCATCGCAGCGGCTCCGTAGACGATGGACCTCCCGGCGGGCCGCTGGGCTAGTCACCCAGGCACTGTGACCACTGGTGGTGGCGATTTTGCCATCCAGAGTCATGGCATATTTCAAAATTCCAAAGGGCCGCTGGTGCAGAATCCGGTGGACAAAACCCTCATTCAATCGTTGACAAGCAGGCTCCTCAATACCCACATCCACAGTGAGTCCCGCCCGCCGCAGCCGCACAATCCCCCCCCCCGCCACACGAGGGTCCGGATCTACCATGCCCACCACCACCCGTCGAATACCCGCCGCCAAGATCGCTTCGGTACAGGGGGGCGTCCGTCCCGTATGGTTACAAGGCTCCAGATTCACATATAAAGTCGCCCCCTGGGCTAAGTCCCCCGCCGCCCGCAGGGCAAAGACCTCAGCATGGGGTTGACCGGCCTGGGGATGGTAGCCTTCACCAACCGCGATGCCATCACGAACAATCACCGATCCGACTAGGGGATTGGGGGCTGTTTGACCCGCAGCTTGGGCCGCCAGAGCCAGACATCGCTGCATCCATCGTTGATCCTCTGGGCTCACCCTTGCCTCAGTCATACCTGTACTCCTCATGGTCAGTCCATCGTGATCCTAGGGGTTGATAGGGCTGATATCCCAAGCACTGCTGGCGAGAATCTGCTCGGGGATAGCATGTGGAAACTTCAAGGGTTTGCTACCGTTTTGTCAATGCAATCTTCAAAAATCCCGTGGTTCTACCTCTCCGTGACGAAAATCCTGTCCAGATTACGCCCTACATCACCTATGGGTTAATCCTCATCAACATCCTCGTCTTCTTATACGAGTTGACCCTCTCTCCCATAGAGTTGATGACCTTCTTTCGCACCTGGGCCGTGGTGCCAGAACAACTCACCGCCAGCTTTCAGGGAGATGGGTCCTTGCCCCGAGAAGGAATCACCCTGATCTCTAGCCAGTTTCTCCATGCCGGATTTTTCCACGTGGGGGGCAACATGCTCTATCTGTGGATTTTTGGCAACAACGTGGAGGAACAGCTAGGCCGATGGCGGTTCCTGCTGTTCTACCTCGGCTGTGGGGTATTAGCTTCCCTGACCCAGTGGTATTTCAGTATGGGATCAGAGGTGCCTTCCCTCGGGGCCAGTGGTGCGATCGCAGGGGTCATGGGAGCCTATATCTTCCGTTTCCCCAGGGTGAAGATTTTGACCTTGGTGCCTTTAGGATTTTTCCTGACGACATTTCGCATTCCAGCGGTGTTGTATTTGGGGATCTGGTTTTTGCAGCAGGCCCTCTACGGCATTGCCAGCCTCAATGTCCCTGCCAATGTGGGGATGGAGGCGGGGGGCGTGGCCTATTGGGCTCATGCCGGGGGATTTGTATTTGGAGCCATTTTGGGACCCCTGCTGGGGCTATTTGACAATATTTCCCCCTCCAAATCCTAGGGCGTGTGGACAATTAACGAGACATCCTTGCGGTGCATTGCTTCGCGTGATGAAACCGGTATGTGCCATTAAAGTTCAGGAAAACTCAGGAAAACTCAGGATAGACTCAAAGGCAGCATCAGGGTAAACACTGAGTAGTGGAACGATGGACTTTGATACAGCGTTTCGGCATGCAGACCAGGCCATCCAACAGGTGCGGGATGGGGTGGGCTTGCGGGATGTAGAGCGGGACGTGCTTTCAGAGTCTTGGGACGGGCAGACCTATGACCAAATGGCGGTTCGGTTAGGCTACACCAAGGGGTATCTCAGTCGCGATGTCGGCCCCCACCTCTGGCAAGATCTCACCAAGGCGCTAGAGATGCCGGTGAGCAAGAAAAACTTTCGCACGGCTATCGAACGCTGGATGCATCGTCAAGGGGTCGCTGCTGGTGTCTCAGAATTTCCTCTCGGTCCCCCGGACAACGGTCTCGTTCCTAGCCCGTCCCTGAAGCCTAAATTGCCTGCCGATTGGGGCAGTCTCCGCATTGCCATCACTGGGTTTTGTGGCCGGGATCAGGAGCTGACCCAACTCAGCCACTGGGCCTTAGATAAGCACTCTCGCCTGATTGGGGTGGTGGGCGTTCCTGGGGTCGGAAAAACCTGGCTGGCGGTGAAGTTTTTGCAGCAGAACCAGCAGCGCTTTCACCGCGTGGTGTATCTCAGCCTGGAGGACCGACCCACGCCCCAGAACCTGGTTTTGGAAATTCTGACGGGCCTCAATATTGAGTATGATTGCGCGGTTTCTTTTACCACCCTGGTCCGGGCTTTGGTGCAGGAGTTAGCCCAGAAAGCCTATGCCCTGGTTATTGACGGGGTAGAGGTATTTCACCAGGTGGGAGATTTAGCAGGTAGCTATAGCCCCACTTTTGAGGATTATGATTACCTGCTCCAGCGGTTACGAGACGATAACCATCGGAGCTGTGTGTTGTGGGTGGGGCGGGAAATGCCGAGCACCCTGAGTACAGGGTTAGGGGCGCGATCGCGCTGTCTTGTCCTCAAGGGATTATCCCCTTCAGCCCTAGAGGAATGGTCTTTGGGGATGCCCAGCCTCCAGATCAGCTCCAGTAACTGGCAAATTATTCATCGCCAATACGGAGGTATCCCTCGGCTAATGCAACATCTGGTGGCCCATCTCCAGGTCTTTGGTCCTGGGCTCCAGGCTAATTTCCAGGCCAGTCTTCAGGCCCATCTTCAGGCAGAACAATCCCAGGCCGATCCCCTGTTACCGGCCATGGTTAACTACTTAGACGATTGGTTGACGGCTCTCAGTGAATCGGAGCAGGCGGTGCTGACGGAATTGGCTATCGGCCATCGTCCCTTGTCCCCTGAAGCCCTGAGCACCCTGGAGGGCCGGGATCGTCTGGCGCTGATGCTCTCCTTGCAAAACCGGGGGCTGTGTCAACTGGGGGTAGCCCCGAGGGCTAAACTCACCCTAGTTCTGCCCTCCCTTCTCGGGGGCTACCTGTGCGAACGATGGGTGTCTACGTTTCGGCAGGCCACTTTTCGGCAGGGTCGGGAGACGGACTGGCTTCAGGGGCTCCATCGCTATCCCCTGATTCAACCCGAGAGCCCGGAGCATATTCAGCGTTGGCAACGCCGTCATCTGCTGGAACCAATTGCAGCGGTTTTGGCAGACCAGATCCCTGTGGCCGATCGTCTGCCTTGGGTTCAACGGTTGCTCCAGGCTAGCCGCGAGCTGCCCCCTCAGCCCCAGGGCTTTAGTCCCGGCAATCTCCTCAACTTGGCTCAACATTGGCAATTGCCCCTAGTGGCGTTGGATTGCTGTCATCTATCTTTGCGGGGAACCGATCTCCAGAGCGATCAGTTTCAGGGTGTTTCCTTGGCGGGCGCAAGTCTGGCCCAGACAGCCCTAGCCAAACCCCTGGGGCGATCTCCTGTGCTGGCGCTGACCCCCGATGGCACTGCGATCGCAGTGGGAGATCAATCGGGCTGTCTGTTAGTGTGGCGCACAGAGGACGGTCGTCTAGAGGCGGGGTTGAGGCTAGGCTCCTCCAGTGCCGTGAGTGCCATTGCCCTCAGCCCCGACGGCAAGACCCTGGCAGAGGGTCACCGGGAGGGTCAAGTTCAACTGTGGTCCCTGCCCAATATCTCCGGCCCCGAGGTCTTAGCGGCTACAGCTAATGCCGCCATTCAGGCCCTCACCTTTGATCCCCAGGGTCAATGGCTGGCCGCAGGGGATAGCGCTGGAACCCTTTACCTATGGGGCTTAGCCTCGGGGGAATGCTACTGCCAACGCTTGGCCCATAGCGGTGGTATTGCTGCGATCGCGGCGAGTCCCTGTGGCCGCTTCCTCACCACCAGTGGGCGGGATGGCATGGCCAGGGAGTGGCACGCAGATAGTGGGGAACCCCGCCATCATTTTCGGGGGCGGGTAGTCGCTTGGTTGGGGACCGTAGGCTATGGGCCGGGGGCTAGCAGTGAGGATCCCCCTCGTGCTGTCACCCTAGGCTGTGACGAGGGACAAATTGTCCTGTGGGAAATTGCCTCAGGGTTTGCCTGTCGAATCATGGAGGGGACCTGTGAAACGGTGATGGCGGCAGCGATCAGCCCCGATGGCCGCTATGGGGCCGTCGGCGACGTGGCCCGCACCGTGCGCCTGTGGGATCTGACCACGGGCCAATTGCTCAAGACTCGCAACCTCAATACCCTAGTCCATACCCTGGCCTTTAGCCCCCAGGGGGATCGGTTGATGGTCTCTAGCGACTACCAAGTACAACTGTGGCAGGTTCCCAGTTGCGATCGCTGGCGGACCTGGGGCGGCCATTATCCCCTAGCAACCGCCCTCGCTCTGACTGGAGATTCCCCGCCTCGAATTCTCAGCGCCCATCCCAATCACACCCTGCGCTGTTGGGGGCAAGATACCCTGACTCCCCACTGGCGACCCCAAACCCGGCTCAAACTCACTTTTTCGGGTGCCCTACGCATCCTCGCAACTGGATCGCTAAACCAGATGTGGATCGTAGGAGATGAGATGGAGTTGCATCTCTGGCACTGTGGAAAACAGGAATGGTTAGGGGGGATTCGCCCCGAAGCGCCCCTAACAACCCTAGCCCTGGATGCCACGGAAACCTGGTTGGCTCTTGGGGATGACCAAGGTAACCTCAGCCTCTGGCATCTACCGACCCGGACTCGCCAATGGAGCACCCCAGCCCATGATCGCGCCATTGGCGCGATCGCCTTTGCTCCCGATGGCGAGACGCTGGTGTGTGGGAGCCACGACCATAGTCTCAGCGGTTGGGATTGTCAGGGCCAGGAATGGCTGCGGCTAGGTAGCCATCATCGGCGCATTCACACCCTCTGTTTTGCTCCAGAGGGGCATACCCTGTTCAGTGGTAGTCGGGATGGGACGGTGCGTCAGTGGGATCTGTCTACCCAAACCCTGATGTCCACCTGGGAGTCTCCCCGGCCTCTGATTTATTGCATTACCCTAGATGTCGAGGGCACACCCTTGGCTGTGGTCGGGGATACCCAAACCCTAGAGATATGGAATCTGTCCCAGCGACAACGGTCCTTTACCTTGGACAGCCCCCAGCCGCTATGGCATGTGGCCCCAAGTGCCGATGGGTGCTGGCTAATGACCGCCACCACCAGCGGCCAAATTACCCTCTGGGATTTGGCGACCGGGGATATGTATGGACAGCTTCGAGTCGATCGACCCTATGAATCCATGATTATCGATGGCTGTCAGGGGCTCACGGAGGTGGAACGGCAGATGCTCTATGCCTTGGGGGCGGTGGAAGGCTAACAGGCTTTATTCTGCCGTTTTATTTTACTACTCTATTGCGCTGCATTAGGCCGCTCTATCCTTCTATCCCACCGTCAGCAGATCAATGGCTCGCTGTGCCCGTGCCCGGACTAAAATTTCTTCGTCTGCGATCGCACGCTGTTGGAGAGCCTCCAGGCAGGTAGTGATGCTGGCCTCCGGGTTTGCCACTGCTAGGGTCGATGCAGCACAGGTAACAAGAGTTCCCCCATTATCTGACTCCGGGATATTAGCACCCAGGGCGGTGGCTAGACCCGCCAAGCCGACAACCGCAGCGTAGCGCACCACCCATTCAGGGTCCGCTGAGGCCATTAACAGAGCCGCTTGGACAGAGGCTTGGGCAGGGGCGATCTCACCCGACGCCATGTCCTGCCAGCGGAGGGCTCCCAAACCCTTAGCTGCGGCCCGTCGCACACTCAGGGCGAAGTCACCTCGAGCCGTATCCACCAAAATCTCTAGGGCACGAAGATCACCGATGAGGGCCAAGGCGCGAATGGCCCAGGCTCGGGCTCCGTAGTTATAGCCATCAATCTGTTCCAGCAAGGCGGGAACCGCCGCCGCCCCCAGTCCCACCAGCCCATCCACTGCCATCACCGCCGCACCGGGATTGTTGAACCCCAAAACTGTGATCAGGGTGGGAATAGCCGCTGGATCCTTTGCCATGGCAAGGCTACGCACCGCCTGCACCAGTGCCAACGCTGAATCCGCTGCCTCAACGGCACGGATACGCTCCTGAATTGAACCCGTTTCTATGACCAAGGTCTACGCTACTCTCCCTGGGGACTCTAGGCGATGGATATCAGAGTAATTCATCCATTAAATCCATCACTGCGATCACACGATCGCTCAGCACCGGAGGCTGGCCCTCGGGAGCCGTCAGATGTTGATCCAGCAGTCCCTTCAGGGCAATCAGCTTGAGGCTATTTTCCGCCAGTGTGGCAGCGATGGCCTCCGCTGCGGGCAGATAGCCCACCGCCCCCAGATCCATCAACGCCGATCGTCGCAGTTGCAGAGTCGGGCTTTGCAGCACCGTGACAAGTTGTTCCGCGTACTGCTCTTCCCCGGTGAGCTGGTAAAGTGCACGGGCGGCAGAGTTCTGTACTGCTGGCACCGAGTGACGGAGAAAGGGCCGAATTGCCGCGATCGCAGTCGTAGCCTTCAACATGCCGAGGGTTTCTAGAATAGCCCCGTAGGGCTCCACTAGGTGGGGTTTCCCTGGTACCGGCACTGCCGCCTCAACCCCTCCCACCAGCTTGGCTTGGAGGGCCTCAATACAGGTGCGATCACCCAAATCCCCTAGGGCTTGGGCCGCCGCCTCCCGGACATAATAGTCCGGACAATCGAGACACTGAATCAGAGCTAGACCCACGCTGGGATCCTGAAGTTTTCCCAGTGCCCGAGCCGCATTTCGCCGCAGAGGATAACCGCCATCAGGAGAACGGTCAGCCTCATCATCCAAGGCCGTTACCAACGCCGCGATCGCAGCAGGCTGAGACACTCGAAACCGCCCCAGCCACCAAGCAGCGTAATACCGCAGGCTGGGGTCATCGGTTTGATTGAGGTTAGCAATAGCCTGCTCAACCGTCAAAGACTCACTGGGCATCGCGCCCTCTACCATCGTCATGGGTGCTTCGGACAGATGACTAGCTGGAACAGCCTTCACCGACAGCATTCAGTGACTTAATGCTGACAATAGTGCCTCCCATGCGGGTAATCCGCTGCATCTCTTGATTCATGCGGCTATAGGGCACTTTGATAAAGACACTACCACTGCTGCGGATAGGATAGCCGTTTTGATCGGTGGCTTCGTTCTGGCGTAGACCAGTGACTTCATACACAAACAGGCGTCCCTTCGCAGGGGAGGCCGTGGCGGTCCCAAAGGCGTTTTGACCCAGCATGACTTTAGACATCTCCTGTGATTCTCAAAATACAGGGGCTAGTACCCATGGACGAGACGGCGAGCATTCTGCCCCCTAGCCCATGACACCTAACTCCTCAACCGATATCGAGCTGCTAGGGTAAAGGACAAATTAGTCTCCCCACCGCTAGCAGCCCTATCCCAGAGTAGACCCTCTAGTTGCCAGCAAATGTGACGCTAGAGACCCGGCCCCCACTACGGCTAATTTGTTGTAACTTAGCGGACAACTGCTCGTAGGGCACCAGATAAGCCGTGTTCGTGCGTCGGACCCGAGGATAGCCCCGACCAACACCGCCCACCACTTCAACTCGGTAGAGTTTACTGTCCTGTCCACCAAAAGGAGTGCTCCCTCCCAGGGATTTGCTGGGGGTGGTATTGCCCTTGCGGGTATCGGTCGAGCTCGATCCAGGTGGTTTGATGGAAGAGGCTTGATTGCGGCCTAGTTCTCCAGCCAGCCGAGATTGCCGCCCAGCAGACTGGGTACGATCGCTAGTGGCATAGCCCCGATACAGTTGAAAAATCCGGGTAAAGCCCGTGCTGCGCTGCCCAGCCTGATAGACAAAGCTGCGGTAGTGAGGCACAACATTGTCCCCAAAGCTAGCCTGGTACTCTTCACTGTCAATAAAGGAATCGACATCGGCGTCGTAGCCTTCATTCTCGTAGCGATCCAGGTGCTCAACCACCTCCGACTCTTCGTAGGGAGCGCGGCCCAGCAGGTGCTTAAACTGCAACTCAATGACGCGAGTCTGGAAGTTACCGTAAAAGAATTTGTTTTTATAAAGCTCGGACTTAGCTACGGCCCGCACAAATTCTCGTACAGAAATGTGGCCGTCTCGCAGAAGCGACTCCGCACTGACGAGGCGCTCGGACTTCATCAAATAATCATTGCCCAGCAGGTGACGATACACCGCTTGAATGACTTGACTCGCATCCTCCCGGCTCCAGTTGGCCCGCAACTCGACCACTCCGGTCTCGTCAAAGGGCGCAGTTCCCAGGCGGGATGCCGCTGTCGTAATAGGCACGATCCCATCCTCCTAAGGTAAAGGTCATTAACATCAAATTGGCCCTGATGCACCGATTACTTCCCTTCCGAGAAGTAATCACTGGGAATCAGGGCAATTTTGTTTTTTAAAACAAGGTCTAGGCTTGGGTGATGCTGGTCACTCGACCCCCAGCACGGTTGATCTGCTGAAGCCTACTAGACAGTTGCTCGTAGGACACCAGATATTCCGCACTGCTGCGACGCACCTGGGGCAGTCGGCCCGGAGCCGATGCCTGGTTTACCCGCAGTCGGTAGAACTTCTCGCGATCGCCACCAGCTGCGCCCACCATGGCCGACCCTGTGTTAGCGTTTGAGACGGGGGAAGCAGAGTTTTTAGCCAGCTCCTGCACGAGACGAGCGCGAACACCAGCATGCTGGCTGCGATCGCTCGTCGCGTACCCCCGATATAGCTTGAAAAACCGTGGGAAACCCACGGTTTTTTGCTGACGCTGGGTCAGATAGCCTCGGCTGAAGGGCACCACGCTATCTCCAAAGTTATCGCCGTACTCCGCCGAATCAATGTAGGAATTGATCTCAGCTTCGTATCCAGCGTGAACGTAGAGGTCTGTGTGGTGAGCTACCTCATCTTGGCTGTAGGGCGCACGCCCCAACAGATGCTTGAAATTCAGCTCAATAAATCGATTTTGAGGTCCAGAAAGGAAGAATTTTTCCCGGTAGAGATCAGAAAGTGCCAGTGCTCGCACAAAGTCGCGCACCGAAACATCTCCCTGCCGCAATAGGGACTCAGCACTAACCAGCCGTTCGCTGGCCATGATGTACTGATTGCCGAAAACCTGACGGTAGGCGGCGCGAATAACCGCCGTGCTATCATCTTGGGTCCAATTCTGACGTAACTCTACTGGCCTCGACTCGTCGAATGGGGACACCCCTAGGCGTCCCGCCGCAGTTGTGACTGCCATTTGCCGGTCTCCTTGGCACTTTCAGATACAACAATGCCCGGACAGGCAAACAACCGTTAACAAAAATGCTAACAACTGTTTGCCCCTCCGGGCAATCCCGCTAGTCTAGCTCAGGGCGTTGACTGCGTAGTCGATGTAGGAGTTAGCTTCAGTAGCTGCATCGCCACTTAGACCATGGTTGGCTTTGACATACTTCAGCGCTTCGACGTACCAGCTGGGGGACAGTTCGAAGGTGCTGTTGATTTCATCAAGACCAGCAATTAGGTACTCGTCCATGGGGCCGGTGCCACCAGCCACACAGCAGTAGGTAACCATGCGCAGGTAGTAGCCGATGTCACGAGCGCACTTGTCCTTACCACGCTGATCGAAGGCGTAGTTAGCACCTTGCATTTGGGTGGTGTAGGGGAACTTGTTGTAAACGGCTTGAGCAGCACCGCTGACCAAGCTGTCAGCTTTAGCGGTCAGAGCTTTAGCAGCTTCTAGACCGGATTGAGCTTGACGCAGGCGACCAAAGGCCACTTGCAGTTCAGAAGCACTCAGGAAACGACCTTGGGAATCAGCAGTAGCCACTGCTTCAGTCAGAGGAGTTTTCATTGTGGATGTCTCCGTAAAGTTGATCTTGTTGGTTTAGAGAAGTTAGCGCGGAGGCGCTTGAAAACTGCCTAGGACTAGGCAACAGCAGCAGCAGCAGCATCAAAGTAGCTGGCGATCTCAGACTGGAGCGCACTGCAATCACCAGCGGTGATACCAGCGGGATCCATGACGATGGAGAGAGCAGCAGCCTTCATTTTCTCAATACCAGCAGCTACGGAAGCTCCGGGGACGCCCAGAGCAACATAGGTTTCACGCAGGCCATTCAGACAACGATCGTTGAGAACGCTGGCGTCGCCAGTGAAGGTTGCGTAGGTGATGTAGCGCAGGACGATTTCCATGTCGCGGAGACAAGCAGCCATGCGACGGTTGGTGTAAGCGTTGCCACCAGGAGCGATGAGTTGGGGCTGCTCGGAGAACAGAGCGCGAGCTGCGTCGCCAACGATCTTGGAAGCGCTACCGGTCATACGGTTGACGGCATCAATCCGCTTTAGGCCACCGGATACGACTGCGCTCAGGGCATCCATTTGAGAGCCGGACAGAAAGTCGCCACGAGCATCAGCTTGGGAAACGACTTTAGTGTATGCATCAAACATTTACTCAATCTCCTAGATAGTTGAGTTTCGGTTTGTCTTTTGACTGGTTTCACGGCTAGTTCAGCTTGGGGCTGCTCTAAATCCGCGTATGGGAGGATCTTAAAGACAGGCAATGGCCGCACTCCTCATTTCTTGATATTTCTTCAATGTCTGCCACAGGTTGTTACCTAATGAAACATTGGAGTCAATTATGAGAAGGCTGCGATCCACAGTGAGAACCCAGAAGGAGTCAATAAAATGCTTGTCCCGTCTGGATTTCATGAACTGTAGAAAACCCTCATGAATTTATATACACCACTCCCTGGGGCTTTATTATTTACAAGTTATTAAGGGTTTTGGGTGCGATCGCACCTTCCCAAAGACTCAATGGCTAGCCCTGATAGGGTTTCCAAGATCTCCAAGTTGATTTATCCCCTCATTTTTCTTTACGAAACTCAACAATCAAAGAAAGGTTAGGGGCATAAATATGGCTTTTGCCCTAGCTCAAGGTCACTTCATGGGCATAGCTAGCACGGGGGCTAAACTGAAACGCTCCCGCGAGGGATCCCCATAGGTGCTCGTCAGTATCCGGGTCGCGTCCCCGATCCCAACTGGTAAAGTGTTGGCCATCAATCTCAAATTCGCTGTCTAGGTAGGTGGTTTTACCGTTACGGACCACCATGCAGGCTTTTCCAGGCTCAACCTGGCCTCGAAAGCTGTGGCCGGTCCAATCCACCGTCATGTTGCATCCCGGCATCCTTTCTAGGTGGGCCGCAGTGAGGGAACTGAGGCGATCTCGATCGCGGGCAGCCCCATGAAAGCTGGCCTCATCCTGAATCAGGTAGTTTTCGATCTGAATCTTCCCGTCTACCAGAATTAGCTTCAGCACCCGTGCCCGGTAAGGCTGGGTCAGCATGAAATCATAGGCTTGCTCTAGGTACAGACTGACCCCACCCATGAGGGTGTAGGGCAGGGGTCGCATACACACTCGAATGTGAGCAAACAGGGGAGGATTCTCAAAGGCTTGGGGCTGGTTGCTAAAGTCTGCGGCCATCCAGCGGGCTAAGGTAGCGATGTCAGCGGCGTGGGTCATAGTCGAAAAGCTACAGGCGCGGCAACGGTCAATACTGTGATGCCATTGTAAGCGCTTGGGTTTTGCTTCTCTATGCTGCTGGCGAGGCTAGTCGTGTTCCCCGCGTGGCTCCGAGGGGAATTCCCTGTTTCCTGCTATTTCCTTCGACTCCGCTCAGGAAACAGCCAACTTTCCAAATCTGGTGTCTTAACGCCGTTGCTCTAGGTACTGGCCAATGACCTGCTCTTCCCCTGCACGGGAAATGATGGTCTGGCGAGTACGGGTGCGATCGCCGATGAGCTTGATTTCTTCTTCAAAGCTGGAACCGTCATAGACGGTTTTCAGAACCATCGTGCGGGGGTCGAGGAAATAGTAATCTGCTGTTACAGGCTTACTCGTGGCAAAACCGCGATCGCGAAATAGCGTCGAGCCCCGCACCCCAAATAGGGTGGAGCCCACTACGGGTTTGCGGCCTGTTTTGATGTAGTTGCTTTCCCAAGACACCTGGGCTCCACAGACTAATGGTTGGGATGCTTCCAAGTGATGCAGTTGCGAGAGGTGTCGCAGTTCAGCACTGTCAGCCTCCAGAAAGCGGATGGTTAGATCACTCACAACCTCTTGGGCTTCTCCGCTCTTGAGGGTGTAGTAGCGCCGCTCAGAGCGCCAGTCCCCTTCGCAATGGCGAAAGAAAGCAGTGACCAGAGGTTCTGCAAGGATCCGAGCCGTATCAAGGGAGTAGGGCATAGGCTTGGGCCAGAAAATTAGGGATGAACAACCGACAAACGAGTCAAAAGACAAAACCGAAACCAGCCTAACGGGGGACCGAAACCCATCAAGGCCAATTACCCAAGGAGCAACCCAGTTCAAGACCTAAACCCTGCGACAATTAATCGCGAAAGTTAAGTTTTGTAACTCTAGGATCAATGCTAACGGTTACCTCCCTCTCGTGACAACTTTTGGGGTTGCCCCTAGGGTAGGGGCCGATAGCAGCCCTACTTTTAACTAGTCTTCCCGATAAAACTGTGAGCATTTATACCCGTCTACGGGGGCCTGGGTCTGGGGACGGTTTTTAGCTCCAGAGTGGGCCGAGATCTGTCGTTGGGGACATCCTCACGCTGTCGGGCGATCACGAGACTTGTGAGGTTGCCGTCGGCTTCTCCTGCCGACTGATCCATCGGTGGGGTGGTCAGAGTTAAGGGTCAGGGGCGCGAGTACACTAGACCATAGGGTTTGTGGTGAAGGGGCTAGCTTGGCCCAGGGACAGAGATAGCAATGCAGGGCATACAGGACTTTCAATCCTTCTTCGACTGTTGTGTGGGCGACTGGATCTCAGAGCGCACGTACCACTATTTGAGTCACCAGGAAATTGAGCGATCGCGCACGACGTTTCGGGTAGACCCCATCTCCCTGGACCTCAAGCAAAAGGTGCTGGCGGACAACCACTATGAATACGAAGCTCCAGAGGCACTGGAGTCTCTGCCGGGATTTCGTCTGGGATTCCACACGGTATCTGAAGCGGGCGAAGAGGTAAGCCAAGAATTGCGGATGCTGTTTATTCCCCAGGAAGACTCAGCCGGGGTTTTAGCCGGCGATTATTTGCGCGATCGCGCCTACGAAGAAGAGCGGCCCATCATTTCTCGTTTCCGCTACACCCTGACCAGTCGAGAACTGCTGATGACCACCCGCTACACCAAGGTCGTTTCCGTAGACTCCATTACCCTGGTGAACCCGACCCTACGGGTTCGACGTATTCTTAACTATCAGCGTCCTGCCGCCGATGGGCCGCTGGAGACGCTGTTGCTGGCGGGGTTTGGGGTGGAGCAGAAAGGGTAATGGGGTGATAATTCTGACGAGAATTTGCACAAACCCGGTAAGCTGTGGAAAAATAGGAGATTGTGTCTCTTATTATCCCAAGCTGGTTTAACGGTCATGGCTAAAGGCGTTCGCATTGTGATCACGCTGGAATGTACGGAGTGCCGTACAAACCCCAGTAAGCGGTCTGCCGGGGTTTCGCGCTACACCACTCAGAAAAATCGTCGGAACACGACGGGGCGCATGGAGTTGAAGAAATTCTGCACCCACTGCAACAAGCACACCGTCCATAAAGAAATTAAGTAATTCACTTAGGAAGTTCACTCCAAAGGATTCTCATGGCCTATTTCCGTCGCCGGGTTTCCCCCATCAAACCCGAAGAAAAAATTGACTACAAAGATGTTGACTTGCTACGCAAGTTCATCACCGATCGGGGTAAAATTCTGCCCCGGCGCATCAGTGGACTCACAGCCCAGCAGCAGCGGCACCTGACCACTGCAATCAAGCGGGCGCGGGCAATCTCACTGCTACCCTACGTGAACACCGAAGGCTAATCTGGGATAGCTTGGCAAATCGTTATTAGGTCGGGGAGCACAGGACCGTGGAAAGAGGAACACTGGTCGAGTTTCGGGTCCAGGGCACCCCTCGACTCGGGGTTCTAGAGCGCCCCGAGGGTAAAAAAAACTGGGTGGCGGTGGATGAGCGGGGGCAATCCCATGTGCTCCATCCCCGCGACATTACCTTTCAGGTGGCAGGGGCGGGGGATCCGGCAGATGCAACGGCCCTAGCCCGCCTGCGGGCAGAGGCGGAAGCCTATATGGACCCCTCTAGCTTGCAGGTGGCTTGGGAACTCCTCAGTGAAGATGGGGAGACAACAGACCCGGTGAGCCTCGCAGTGCTGCTGTTCTCTGATGATCAGCCCCCATTCTGCTACGCTGCCCATCGCCTCCTGGCGGAGGACAAACTGTATTTCAAACAAAAGGGCGATCGCTATGAGCCTCGACCCGCCTCCCAAGTTGAAGAACTGCGCCATCAGATTGAGAAGGAAGCGCAACGACGAACTGAGTGGGAGGGCTTCCTAGGGCGGGTAGCCCAAGCCTTAGCGGGAGAGTCGTTAGAATGGCAAAAAAGCGATCGCCCTCGGCTAGAGGCCCTAGAGAAATATGCCTTGCTGGGGGAAGAAGCGAGTCAACGCACCCTGGCTCAGGATACCCTGGCGGCTTTAGAGTGGGCGACTACCCCCACCGATGCCTTTCAGCTCTTGGTAAGTCTTAACCTCTGGAGCCCCCACGAAAATCTGGCCCTGCGGCGTAGCCAGATTCCTACCCAGTTCAATGAGGCCGCCTTTGCTATGGCGCAGCAACGCCTGCAAAATCCCCCGCCCGATCCCGATTCCCAGCGATTGGATTTGACCCACCTTAAGGTCTATACCGTGGATGATGCCAGCACCCGCGAGATTGATGATGGGGTCAGTTTAGAAACGCTAGAGGATGGTCGTCAGCGCCTCTGGGTGCATATTGCGGACCCAACTCGCTGGGTCTTCCCTGGGGATACCCTAGACTTGGATGCTCGCCGTCGCAGCACCACTCTTTATCTGCCCACGGGGATGATCCCCATGTTTCCCCTGGAGTTGGCGACGGGACCGATGAGCTTAATCCAGGGTGAGGTGTGTTGTGCCCTGAGTTTTGGCATTATCCTGACGGCGGCGGGGGATGTTGAGAGCTACCGTATTGCCCCTAGCCATATCCGCCCCACCTACCGCCTCACCTATGAGGATGTGGATGAAATGTTGGATCTGGGGGTGCAGGCGGAGTCAGAACTATTGGCAATCGCAGAATGGTCCCAGGTGCGGCAACAGTGGCGCAGTACCCAGGGCGCGATCGCAATTCACATGCCCGAGTCCTCCATCCGTGTCTCAGAGCAGGAAGACGACATTGATATCCAGCTTTTAGAAGATTCCCCGGCCCGCCAGATGGTGGCGGAGATGATGATTTTGACGGGGGAAGTGGCGGCCCGCTATGGCCAGGAACATGACTTAGCCATTCCCTTCCGTAGCCAGCCCCAGCCAGAGTTACCACCAGAGGAGGAACTGATGCAGTTGCCCTCCGGACCTGCTCGCTATTCCGCCATCCGGCGTTGTATGTCGCGCAGTGAAATGGGTCTGACCCCTGCCCGCCATGCCACCCTGGGACTGGCAAGCTATAGCCAGGTTACCTCCCCCATTCGTCGCTATACAGACCTGCTGGCCCATTTTCAAATTAAGGCCCATCTGCGGGGAGATCCCTTGCCCTTTTCCTCCACGGAGATGACGGAATTGATGCAGGGAGCGAGTACTGCCGCCTATGAAGCGGTCTTGGTAGAGCGCCAAACCAAGCGTTATTGGGCCTTGGAGTATTTGCGACGGCATCCAGATCAGGTTTGGCAAGCGATGTTGCTGCGATGGTTACGGGAGTCGGAATTGCTGGGGCTGATTCTGCTAGAGGAGTTGGGCCTGGAGTTGGGGGTACGTCTAGAACGAGACATGACCCTGGGAGAAGAATTCCAGGTGCGAGTCACCCATGCCAACCCCCGCCAGGATGTGATCCGCATGGCGGAGGTTGTCCTAGAGGACATCACGGAGTCCGTAGCCTAGGAGTAGATAAATAGATCGACATTTTTGATTTCTGAAGACCTTCGTAGCGTGGGTCAAGCGAAGCGTAACCCACGGAGCAAGAGGCTTACTCAAGGCTCATACAGGATCGCTATAGAACGGAAAATCAAGAGTTTTAGGCTAACTAACCTGAGTTCGACTTAAGCTTCGCTGCCCATCCGCCAGGGAATAAATTGCCCTGGCTCATAGCAGAAGTCCGTTAAAACGGACTCGCCCCCCTATCTCCAGCCCAGCTCCCAGTCCATTTTTAATGGCCATTAAAAATGGACTAGAGCCTGTTAGCCGGGAATTTTGAATTCCCGGCGGGGTGACAGCGCTGATGCCGAATTGACGTTAACTATGCCCAGTTTTGTGGACATTCCTGGGTTACCAGCCCAAGTAAAATTTTTGGAATTGGCCCCATTTCCACAAAAAGATCCGGCCTCGCTCGGTGCCAAAGTCCCACTCGCCAGTAAAGTCGATGCGATCGCGCAAGATGCCGTAGAACAAGCTGAGATCTTCGATTTTGGACAGGTGATAGTTCTCGTAGGCTGGAGCTTGGCTGACATCCATCTCTACCGCCCAGCGGAGGTCTTGCCCTACTCGGTAAGTCAGCACTGGCGCACGCTGTGCTTGGCGGTTGTACACCACGAGGTCACCATCACGATACTCAAGGCGATCGCCAGCTTCTAGCCCGGTAACCCCATCGGTATAGACCTGGCCATAGAAAGGGCCTTGATTGAAGCCCTGTTCGGCGAATTTAACAAGGGCACTGATGGGCAGCAGCATGACTAAGGCCGCCAAACATCCGGCCCAATAGGCTGTAGCGTACTTCGGTAAACCCAGAAAGCGCCGCAGGACCATGACACCCCCAAAGGCCACCAACAAAATGGTAAAGGGAGCCACGGGATGACCAATAGTGAAGGGTAATGCCACCAACAGCCCTAGGACAGCGGTGACAATCCCCGCAAATACTCCCCGGCGGTGAACAACAGTCAGCATGTTTACCTTAAATATATTTTCATCATCTTTTCATCAATCCGCAGACACTGTTGTACCACGACCAGATGGACTTGCCGAAGGTGGTAATGTTCATGGCCATATATTTCCGCTAGCGGGCTAGCCGACCCCAGATCCGGGCTAGTTCTGCTAGCAGGGTTGGAAAGGTTTCCAGGAATGCTCGGTGTTCAGCCTCCTTGAATGCGCGATGGCCCGGTCCTTGACCATCGCGGTCTGCCCTTTGCCGGTCTGCCCTGGCATCGGCTAGCAGGTTTTCAAAGCGCTGGTTCGCTGCCTCCTGCTCTCCAGACACGGTAGTGATCATTAGACCTTGAGCAACCCCTAAGGCATCCGACTCTTCTGCTGGCATTTTTCTTCACCCGCTTTATATTCAGCCCGGAAGATCTGAATAATTCTGGCGGCCTAGACAAATCTTCAGAAATACGGGGGAGATGTATCGAACTATCTCCTAAATCCCTGGGAGGATCTAAGTGGTGGGCACACTAATAGAGTGTAGATAACTCAACTTAGGCGAAATCGCCTCATTTTTCGGCCTGAGGTTTTAAATCCGTGTCTTATCATGATCACCTGCTGTATCAAATTACCCACCGAATTCGCCAATCCCTAGATCTGAAAGACATCCTGGCAACGACAGTGCAGGAGGTTCGCGCCTTTCTCTCGGTAGACCGCGTTAAGATCTACCGCTTTGAACCGGATGGCAGTGGGGCTGTCATTGCGGAATCCGTAGATTTGCATCATCTGCCTTCCCTATTACACCTTCATTTTCCGGTGGGGGATATTCCCGAAGCATCCCGACAACGCTTTGTGGCCCAGCGGCAGCGGGTGATTGTAGATATCCAGACTCAGCATAAAAGCGTGGATGCGGCTCCTCACCAGGATGTGGGATATGGGGTGGGCCAGCGGTATAGTCCTGTGGATGCTTGCCATGTCCAATATCTGCGGGCAATGGGGGTGGTGTCGTCTTTAGTGATGCCGATTTTGAATCAGGGCAGGTTGTGGGGATTATTGGCGATTCACAATAGCCGATCGCGGCGGTTTAGTCGCCAAGAACTCACAACACTAAGGCTACTGTCGGATCAGCTTGAGATTGCGATCGCACAATCCCATCTGCTCAGCCAAGCACGATTTCAGGCCCGCCAAGAGGCGGTAGTCAACCGGGTCAGTCAGCTTCTGCACTGTCCCCTAAGTTTGGAGGATATTCGCCAACGGGTGCTGGAAACCACCGTCATGGCGTTATCGGGCAGTGGGGGCCAGTTGTATTTAGCCGCCGACCCCGTAATGCAGAAGGACGCCTTCTTTACCATTGGCGATCAGCCCCAGTCTTACCTGCCGACATTACCTGCATGGCAGACGTTGATGGAGAATGGATCGGACGGCTACCCGCAGAACAAACCGCCGCCCCAGATACCACCGGATACCTTGACCAAGGCTGCGCCCTATGGGATGGTCCATCGGGATGAGCAACCGCTCTGGCAGCAGATTTCCTCGCCACAAATTCATACCCTGCAAGAGTTGGCCCAGGAACCTTCCTTGGCAGCAGCTTTTTCGCGATGGTCAGAGACTGGCTCAAAGGGGCCATCGCAGATTCGTACCGTATTGGCGACGGGGCTGCGGTTTCAGGGGGAGTATCTGGGCTATCTAGTGGTATTTCGCAATGGCTATGACGAGGAAATTCTCTGGGCCGGACACCGCGATCGCGATGAGCGCAATCAGCGCCCTCGGATTTCCTTTGAAACCTGGCGAGAATTGCGAAAGGATCAGACTCCCCCCTGGACCAGTGAAGCATTGCGGCTCATGCAGGCCATCTCCGTCCATGTATATATGGCTACCCTGCAACAGCAACTCACCGCCAAGCTGAAATACCAGGCTTACCACGATTCCTTAACGAAACTGGCCAATCGGCTGCTGTTTACCGAGCAGCTCAGCCTCAACTTAGTGCAGATTGGCGAAGGTTCTAACCTCATGGCGGTGGGATTTTTGGACCTGGATCGGTTCAAAGCTATCAATGACACCCTGGGCCACGATGCTGGGGATGAATTGCTGACGGTGGTGGCGGATCGCCTCCGGCAATGCCTACGCCCTTGCGATACAGTGGCCCGCTGGGGTGGGGATGAATTCACACTGATTTTCGACCAACTGGGCCATGTCAATGAAGTGACAACCTTAGCGGAGCGACTTTTGGCATCCCTAGCGACCCCCATTTGCCTGGGGAAGCAAGAACTGGTGGTGACCGCCAGTCTGGGGCTAGCCCTGTTTCCCTACGATGGCGAGACGGCGGAAGTGCTACTGAAACATGCGGATATGGCGCTGAATCAGGCCAAGGAGGAGGGTAAGAATACCTTCCATCTCTATCGAGAGGGTCAGCAGGAGGGGACGCTGAATACCCTGGTACTGGAGAGTGACCTCCGTAAGGCACTGGATGCGAATGAGCTAGACCTCTGGTACCAGCCCCAAGTGCGCCTCGATACGGGGGAGGTGGTCGGGGTCGAGGCTTTAGCCCGTTGGCACCATGAGCAACTGGGACTGATTCCCCCAGATCGCTTTATCCCCCTAGCGGAGGAAACTGGCCTCATTCGTCAGTTGGGGACATGGGCCTTGCGTAAAGCCTGCGAGCAACATGCCCGTTGGCGTCAGGCGGGTCTGCCCCCGATTCGCATTGCCGTTAATCTCTCGGCGCTGCAATTGCGGGATCCAGAGCTGATGTTCACGGTTCAGCAGGCCCTGCGGCGGTACAATGTGCCGCCGGAATATCTGGAATTGGAAATTACGGAAACTGCGGCTATGCAGGATGTGGATCTGACCCTCCGTACCTTGAAACAGTTGCAGCACTGGGGGGTCCAGATTGCCCTAGATGACTTTGGCATGGGCTATTCATCTTTGAATACCATCAAGCATTTACCAGTGCAAACCCTCAAGATTGACAAGTCCTTTGTGCAAGATGCGGTGGATAATTCTAGTGATGCCGCGATCGCAAAAACCATTGTGGCGCTGGGCAAGGGGTTGGGGCTCTCGGTATTGGCGGAGGGGGTAGAAACCTCAGCCCAACTTCAGTTTTTATGGTCTATCGGCTGTGACTATGGCCAAGGCTACCTCCTGGGAAAGCCTATGGTGGGGGAGGAATGGATGGCGTGGCTAGCCCAATCCACCCGCATGGTGAAGGATCACATTTTCCTGAAAATCCGCCAAGCCGCCTAAGGGCAGCGTTGCTGATTCCAGGTATGAACCGATCGCTGTAGGTATTGGAGGTATTGGAACCTTTGAGATCAATTTGCAGCCATCTGGTGTGGCGGCGACTAATAGCGAAGCCACGGACGATAGCATCGTGCCTAATGGTATTGCCTAGCCCCCTAGACCCTCCAGCTCACTAGAGAGTCTAGGCTGAAGCATAGAGACGGGGCATAGCGCCTTGGGCTCACGTCACACGTAATTGGGAGATCGCGATATGAATGGTCTGAAGCAAAGTCTGAAGCACCCGCTGCGATTGGTAACACAGGCCACGCTGCTGGGGCTCTTGCCCCTAGGTTTAGGGCTGGCGAGCTGCACTGGCCAGAGAGGCGGAGAGCCCATGTCGGGTGACCACGGCATGATGCAAGAGGGTGACCACGGCATGATGCAGGGCATGAACCATGATATGCACGACATGGATTTGGGTCCGGCGGATGCCACCTATGACCTGCGATTCATTGACGCCATGATCATTCACCATGAGGGGGCAGTCGTCATGGCGGAGGCGGCCTTGGCCAATAGCCAGCGGGAGGAAATTCGCCAACTCGCTACGGACATCATTGCGGCCCAGGAGCAGGAAATTGCCCAGATGCAGACGTGGCGGCAGGCGTGGTATCCCGATGCCCCGGCGGACCCGGTAATGTACCACGCAGAGATGAATCACGACATGCCGATGTCGGCGGAGATGGCGGCGGCGATGACCATGGCCATGGACCTTGGGCCGGGGGATGAGGGATTTGATCTGCGCTTTATCAATGCCATGATTCCTCACCATGAGGGGGCAGTCGTCATGGCGGAGGATTTGCAGCAAAAGAGCGATCGCGCTGAAATGCAAACCCTGGCCACCGAAATTATCGCGGCTCAGGAAGGGGAAATTGTGCAGATGCTGGCTTGGCGGCGGGCTTGGTATGGCGAGTAAATCGACCTCGTTGAGCCTGGTTGGACCTCGTCGAGACGGTCACCATGCCCTAGGCTAGAACCAAGTCTCTGTGCAGGGGGTGTAATGTCAGCGATGGATGTGGTGATCCTTTCCAATGGTCCCGGTGAAGTGACCACCTGGGTCAAGCCGGTGGTGCGATCGCTGCGAGCCTACTGTCCTGATCGGGCAGACCTACGGATTTCCGTGGTGCTCTCCCCCTGCCCTAACGCGACGGGGCGGGAGGCCGAGATTGTTCGCCAGTACCCGGAGGTGGATCGGGTCCAGGGATCCGCCCATTTCTGGAGCTTCTTGCTGCGGGGGAAAACCGTAGAGGAATGGGATTGGCGCGATCGCGGTGTGGTTCTTTTCCTCGGCGGCGACCAGATTTATCCCGTTCTGGTGGGGCGACGACTGGGCTACCGCACCGTGGTCTATGCCGAATGGTTTGCCAACTGGCATCGCTGGATCGATGCCTTTGGCACTATGAATGAAACCCTGGTGGAGAAGGTATCCCCCGCCTACCGCAACAAATTTCAGGTAGTGGGGGATCTCATGGGGGATGGGCAGGCGGATCTAGAGGACCGGGAAACGGCGGCCCAGCAGTTGGGTTTGGGGCCGGAAACGGTCTTGATTGGCCTGCTGCCCGGTTCCAAGCGGGCCAAGCTGACCCAGGGGGTGCCCCTATTGCTGGCGGCGGCGGCATACGTTTGCGATCGCAACCCCAACATCCGCTTTGTGATTCCCGTTGCCCCCACGGTGCAGCTTGAGTCCCTGGTCACCTATGCCGATCCCCAGCAAAACCCGATGGTGCCGCTGTTCGACGGGCCGCAGGTTACCCTGGTGCAGCCGGAAACCCCCGATCAATTGCCCTATCTGAAAACAGACCAGGGAATGCAGGTCTTCTTGTGGCAATCCTTTCCAGCCCATGGGGTCACCAGTCACTGTGCCCTGTGCCTGACCACAGTGGGGGCCAATACCGCTGAACTGGGTTCCCTAGGGGTGCCCATGATCGTACTGCTGCCCACCCAGCAGCTCGACGCTATGAACGCCTGGGATGGCATCTTGGGACTGCTGGTGAATTTGCCCCTGGTGGGTAAGCCCGTGAATCGGCTGGTCAACCTGGCCTTCTTTGCCTATATCCGCCGCAGTGGCAAGCTGTTTGCTTGGCCCAATATCTGGGCAGGGCGAGAGGTGGTGCCGGAACTGTTTGGCCGCTTGACGGCAGAGCAGGTGGGCGATCGCGTTCTCCAGTATCTAGACCAACCTGAAACCCTGGCCGCTGTCCGCCAAGACCTACGCCAAGTGCGGGGGGAGTCGGGGGCAGCGGAGAAGTTAGCGCGGCTGGTGTTGGCGATGGATTAGAGCAATGGTTTTCAGAAGTAACCTCAGTCTTTCTGGTGGGAGAACTGGTAGGCTCCGATGAAGGACAGGATAATTGCGATCGCAAGTAGGATCGGCAGACTGTACCAGGGAAATTCCGACAGGGGCAGATAGGCGGCGGCGCGAAGCCCCGTCGTCGTGTAGGTCAAAGGCAGCAGATAGACAATCACCTTCAGCGCCATGGGCAGCGTCGCGGGGTCAAAAAACGTGGCCCCCAAGAAAGACATGGGCACAATCAAGAAATTGTTGAAGAGCCCCACACTTTCCAGGGACTTCACATTCAGGCCCACAATCACCCCCAACCCGGCAAAGACCGCACAGTTCAACACGATGAGCAGGAGAAAGAGGGGATTCACAAAGCTCCACACATGTCCCGTAAACAGCACCGCCACCAAAATCACCGAAGCCGAAGTCATCAGACCCCGAACAATCCCCGCCAGCATTTTACCCAGGTGTAACGCCAGGGGATGGACGGGATAGAGGAGCATTTCCTCAAAGGTTTTAGTAAAGAGGCGATCGCCGCAAATGGAAAAGGTGGTGCCCCCAAAGCTAATCACCATGGAGGACAGTGCTACCATTCCCGGCAAGATGAATTCTAGGTAACTGGCTCCAGCGGTGGGCTGGCTGATGCGATCGAGGGAACTACCTAGTCCTAGGCCAAAGGCCAAAATATAGATGAGGGGAGAGATGAGCCCGGAGGCGGCAACCTGGGGAATTCGGACTCTCAGGTCTAGCCAATCCCCCCAAAATACCGTCAGGCTATCGCCGATGAGTCGGTTGACGGGCCAGGGGGCAGCAGTACGGGGCTGATTACGCGGTAGGTCGGCATCCACAACGATTGGGATATGTAATGTTTATTTACAGGGTCTTCCTTAACTTTACCCCCCAAGGGATGGTCTTTGGTGACTTGCCCTAATCCCTTGATCGAGAAAATATAGCTTTAACGTCAATTCGGCATCAGCGCTGTCACCCCGCCGGGAATTCAAAATTCCCGGCTAACAGGCTCTAGTCCATTTTTAAGGGCCCTTAAAAATGGACTGGGAGCTGGGCTGAGAATAGGGGGGCGAGTCCGTTTTAACGGACTTCTGCGATGAGCCAGGGCAATTTATTCCCTGGCGGATGGGCAGCAAAGCTTAAGTCGAACTCAAGCAGCTTTACCAGTTGCTGCGTTGGGCTGCGAGCACAGCCTGGATATCGGGTGGCACCTCGGAAAGCAGATCGTACCCCGTAGCCAGTTCAATCCGATCGATGGAGGTTTGGTAGTCGCGCCAGTTGGGACTGAGCCCATCGCGATTGGGCAGATCAATGGCAATGATTTGGCTTGTCGCGCTCACCCCCGCCACGCCCTGACCGGGCCGATCGAGCACCACAATCACTTTCCACAACCGCGAGGGAATCGTCACCCGTCCTGCCGCCAGCTTGCCTTTCTCGCCATAGCTGCCTGCAATGATGTACAGTTCCCGATCTTCTTGGTAAACCAGGTCTCGACCAAATTCCTCCAGTTCCCGCCAGACGCCGCGATTGTTCTCGGGGGCTTGGGGCAGGATATTAGTCATCAAAAAGGTGGCGGAGTTGATAGGAATACTGACGGTGCGATCGCCCGAGGGGGCGATGTGGCCGCGATCATAGCCACTATTGCGATAGTCGTTGGGGGTGACCTGGTAAAACCCTGCCGGTAAGCCACCGTCTTGGCGAAAGTTGTCTTGGCGCTCCACCCGCCCCAACCAGTCAGCACTTAATTGCCAGCTCACCCAGTTGGCAATACCGCGATCTCGATTGTAGGCCAGGGCATAGCCCTCCCGCTCCAGGAGGTAATTATTTGGATTGCTAGTCCCGGCATTGCTGGGATTGCCTAGCACCAGATGTAGATTGTCCGAAGGCGGAACGGCTGGATCCAACCCCGACGATACCGGGGGCAGAGACTCACAGGCGACGCCATTGCCATCCCGATCAAGAACAAAGGGATCCCCATCCATGGCATCCAGCACCTGTTGGGCTAGGGCTTGATCCCGAAAATCGCCACAGTTGCAATCATCATCCACACAGGGCGGCAACAGGATTCCACCGTCAGCCCCTTCAAACACCGTTTTCTGAAGTGGTGCCAGCAACTCTGCACACCCGCCCAGGCCCCAACTACCGCCCAGTAGGGTCAGAACAATCAAACAACGCCACAGATACTTTACGGGCATAGATACGGGCATATATAAGGAGCGTGACTGCGCACTCATAAGGATTCCATCTCAAAAATCATCCCATGCCTTCATTCAGGTTGCAGGTTCCCTCTTTTTCAAAATAAGTAGCTGGGGGGATATAGACTGCCAACCTTATTCGCTATGCTGTTTGGAGCGATACCCCTGCCCCCCATAGGCATGGGTTAGGCAACCGGGTTGCCGTCGTTCAGACCTGATTCTGAGCGGTTCTCACAATCCTTTTGTCCTTTGAAACAAAGATCACCCCTTTAAGCATGATGCTCAATCAAGTCCTTTCCCAATTCAAATCACGGTTCCCCGCCCCTGCGGTCCATGCCCACTGCGACGGCCCCTGTGGCGTCTATGATTCTTCCTCAGCACGGGTGGCGGCGGAAGCGGTCCTGTCTATGACCAAAAAACTCCTGGACCTGAATAACGACGGTTCTGTCGCGGCTCAGAATACCTTTTCTCGCTTTGTCGCGATTAAGGAAGAACAGGCCCAACTCGCCAAGGACGAGCTACTCATCCTCTGGACCGACTACTTCAAGCCCGCCCACCTAGAGCAGTTTCCCGATCTCCACGACACCTTCTGGAAAGCAGCGAAACTCTGCTCTGCCTGCAAGGTAGAAGTAAGCCTGCAACACGCTCAGGAATTAATGGCAGCGGTGGAGAAAATCCACGGCATCTTCTGGACTAGCAAGGGCCGCGATGTCACCTGGTACACCGCTAGCTAGGGTGTCATATCGTGTTCGGCTAATTGCCCACAATTTTGAACAGGGCGAACAGCCGTTCTACCCACCCAATAGACTTGTGTGGCTAATTAAACGGACTTGATATCAACCCTAATCAGTCCTGTTTTGGATCAACGCACTGTGAGCCAAAGTAATGGCCCCGTACTTTAGGCAATGTTGCAACCTAAAGTACGGGGCCATTATCCTAAAAAATCTGAATTTTATTGATTGACGGGTGGACGACCCTCAAGATTCAATCCAACTACGCTTCCAGAATTTCAGCTATGGCGTTTCTCACTCGGGTTAAGTACAGGCAAGGGGCTTAAGCCCCTTGTTCCCCGAATTGCCATCAAGTTGAGCTGTACCTCATCCATTAGGGAACCGCTATATCTGCCAATGATTGATTGACTCACTACTGGGCTGTCGCTAGGTTTTGCGCCGCAAAGTCCCAGTTCACCAGGCTACCCAAGAATGCGCTGATGTAGTCAGGACGCTTGTTTTGATAGTCCAGATAATAGGCATGTTCCCAAACATCCATCGTCAGTAGCGGGACTTGTCCACTCGTTAGAGGATTGTCGGCATTCAAGGTTTTGGTGACCTTAAGGGTTCTCCCCTCTAGGACTAGCCAAGCCCAGCCACTACCAAATTGAGTTGCTCCGGCCTGTTTAAAGGCGTCGGCAAAGGCATCGAAGCTACCAAAATCGGCATCAATTTTTTTTCCTAGGTCGCCGGTGGGCTGCCCCCCGCCACCAGGTTTGATGCTGTTCCAGTAGAAGGTATGGTTCCAAGCTTGGGCGGCATTGTTAAAGATGCCACTCTTGGCCGAATCTCCAGCAATAGCCTTGATGACGGCTTCAATGGGCTGGTGGTCAAGATCAGTGCCCTTGACAGCATCGTTGAATTTGGTGACGTAGGCTGCGTGGTGCTTGTCGTGGTGAAACTCCAATGTGCTTTTGGAAATGAAGGGTTCCAAAGCGGTGTAGTCGTAGGGCAACGCGGGTAGCTCGTATGCCATAACGGTAGCAATCTCCTCTCATTGAGCGAATTAGGGCAGGGATACAATTAATGTATGCGACCGATGTCTTCTGCATGGGGGCTGGAATTTAGAGACCAGCGCCCTCCTAGGCACGATACCGCAGTTGTACGGAAGCCGCCTATCCACCCAGGGGGTATCGGTTGGGTCTAATTGAAGGAGAGAAAAACCGGATAGAAGGGCAGCAAGGAACGCTCCGCTCCGCCACCTGGTGGGATGTGTTGTTGTGGCTAGGCCGACGGCGGCGGCGGTGGCGGGTGACGGGGGAATCTATGGTGCCTCTGTTACAGCCGGGGGAAGAGGTGCTGATGAATCCCCATGCCTATCGCGATGGTCAGAGACCGGCCCAAAGGGGCCATCGCCATCCTCGACCCGGTGAAATTGTAGTGGCCCGCCATCCCCAGCGGCCCGATTGCTTTCCCCTGATTAAGCGAGTCAGGATTGTGGCATCGGACGGACGCTGTCATCTCGAAGGGGACAATGGGGCCGCCAGCACGGACAGCCGCCAGTTTGGCCTCGTACCTCCCCAAGACATCTTGGGCCAAGTGGTGTGCCGATTTCCCTAGTACTGGGCGGCGGAAATATCCTTGCCGTTTTCTAACGACGAGGCAGAGCCTCGGTGAGGATTCCCAGGCAGAGCCTGGGAACCAGGAAAGAAGTTTCGTAGGGTGCGTAACGCTAAGGCGTGGCTTCGCCCACGCGAAGCAATGCACCGCAGCAATGCCACACCTAGGGGAAATGGGCACAGGACTTCTGCCAGCCAGTACTAGTACTGGGCAGCGGAAATACTCTGACCGTTCCATCCTAGTACACCTCGGCCCCTCACCGTTCGGCTGAGCTCACGCCGAAGCCCTAGCCCTCTCCCCGTGGGAGAGGGGACCGGAAAAGGTTGGGCTGACGTGACAATAGTGGACTGATTTACGCCCTGCGGTACTAGTACTGGGTGGCTGAAATGACCTTACCATTGAGAGGTAGGGTAAAGAGGACTTTTCTACAATGGCTAGACTGACTGCCGCCAGGCTCACTTTGAGCGAAACGGAGCGGAGCGACTTAGAGCAATTGATTCGACGTCAGCGGACGTCACAGCAGCTCGCTTTGCGCGCCAAGATTATCCTCACAGCTGATGAGGGCAAAGGCCATGGCGAAATCGCCCGAGACTTGGGGGTCAGCAAAGAGATGAGTCGCCGCTGGCGGGGGCGTTGGCTGGAGTTGAGTCAACAACAGGTCGCTGTGGAAGAGCGCCTACAGGATGTCCCTCGTCCCGGGGCTCCGGCTACCTTTAGCCTCGAACAAATCACGCAACTCTATGCCCTAGCTTGTGCACCGCCCGAGCAGTATGGCCGCCCCATCAGTCATTGGACCCCTGGAGAACTGGCCGATGAACTGAGCAAGCAGGGAATTGTCGAGAGTATCAGTCCCCGTCATGTGGGCCGACTGTTGGCCGAGGCTGACCTCAAACCCCACCAGAGCCGTTACTGGCTCTCCCCCCCCCCGACCCTAACTTCGAGGACAAAGTCAAAGACATTTGCCAGGTCTACGAACAGGCTGCCACTCGTGCCGAACACGGCGAGCTGACCTTCAGCCTGGATGAGATGACGGGAATCCAGGCTCTGGAACGGACGATGCCTGACATCGCCATGAAGCCGGGACGCTGTACCCGCATTGAGTTTGAGTATATTCGCCATGGCACTCAAACCCTGATTGCCTCATTCAATGTCGCTACCGGACAGGTGGATCAGGCCACCGTGGGAGACACCCGCACCGAGCAAGACCTCGAGAGTCACCTCAGAGCCTTACTGGCCCAAGTTCCAGATGCCTCCAAGATTCATCTGGTCATGGATTGCCTCAACACTCATCAATCGGAATCTCTCGTCCGACTGGTGGCGGAACGCGAGGAAAAACCGATTCATCTGGGCCAGAAAGGGAAGACGGGCATTCTCCTGTCTATGGCGACCCGAGCGGCGTTCTTGAGCGACCCCAGCCATCGACTGGTCGTTCACTTCACCCCCAAGCATTGCTCCTGGCTCAATCAAATTGAGCTTTGGTTCTCCATCCTGGTACGTAAGCTACTCCGACGTTCGAGTTTTACCAGTCAAGCCCAACTCAAGGCGAAGATTTTAGCGTTTGTCGATTACTTCAATCGCACCATGGCTAAGCCCTTCAAGTGGAACTACACGGGTAAGCCCTTGGTCGCATAAATGCCTTGGCCACTTCCGCCAAGCAGTACTAGCAATGTAGACCGCCCCTGTGGTACTTCTAGAAAATTGCGGTCAAGAAATAATTGATTGCCGTTAACGTTATTCCGCTAAACCATCAGGTGTCATATCAGCCGATGACTGGTGCCTCTGCTCCCCTATCCATCGCCCCCGCTACGCCAGCGGATGTGCCGATTCTCTTTGAACTGGTGCAGGCTCTTGCCGCCTACGAACAGCTCACCCATGAGGTGACGGGTACCGCAGCGGATTTACACCAGCATCTTTTTGGCGATCGCCCCTATGCCGAAGCTGTGGTGGCTCGCTTGGGAAGCACCCCCGTCGGGTTTGCCCTGTTTTTCCATAATTTTTCCACCTTCCTAATGCGTCCAGGGCTGTACCTGGAGGATCTGTTTGTCTTGCCTGACTATCGGGGCCATGGCATCGGCAAGGCGTTGCTGGGTTACCTGGGACAGGTGGCGGTGACACGGGGCTGTGGTCGCCTGGAATGGCAAGTGCTGGACTGGAATGAAACTGCGATCGCATTTTACAACCGCATGGGGGCTGACATTAAAACCGAGTGGCAACTGTGCCGAGTGACGGGCTCAGCGCTAACGACACTAGCGACCCTTGGGCAGGTGACCGATATTAGGGCTTAGGGGTGATGGGGTAGGGGCGCGGTTTCCTCGCCCAATGCAGGATGTGAAAGTGAAATGTTATTTAATGGCACGTCCCTAAGGGCAGAAATCCCCTAATTCTGTCCTCAGGTAGATCTGAAGTTAAAACCCTGGACAGAGGAGATAAAAACAGGCGGGATTCATACTGGACCTGGTACAAAAACGCCTGGTGCAAAACCATTCGTAATCACGGCACCAGTGAGAAAGGAGGCTCTGTGGGGTTAATTGAACTTTTAGTGTTGCTGGTCATTGCCGCCATCTGTGGCGGCCTGGGTCAGTCTTTAGCAGGTTACACAGCGGGAGGTTGTGTGATCTCGATTTTGGTGGGCATCATGGGAGCCTACATTGGTTTAGCGATCGCCCGGAGTCTGCAATTGCCAGAAATCTTGCCCCTCCAGATTGGCGGCAGTTCATTTCCGATTCTGTGGGCCATCATCGGCTCTGCGGTACTGTCCGCCATTCTGGGGCTCTTGAGTCGGATAATGCGGGGACGACGACTTTAGTCCAGGTTTAGGGCGTGTGGACAATCAACGGCGAAACCCTTACCAGGCAGTCATGACCACGCCCGCTTTATTGAATCGAGCTATGGGCCATAACCGTCTTGCCATCAGGAGTCTAGTGGTCTGTCAACTTTACCTTTGTGAGTCTGTGTAGGTTGGTTGAAACGAAGGGTCACCCAACAGCGGTGGGCCATGTTGGGTTCCGCTAGGGCTACACCCAACCTTGTATGTAAGCGGCCTGCCATCGAGAGTTATTTTGGAAGCAGACCGTCAGGGGAGAACTCCGAACCCAACCCCAAGCCTTCAAGCTTGTTTCGTAGATTCATTGAGCCTCCCCCCTCCCCCAAGGGCATCGCCAATCAGCCTGGACAGTATCATGAGCGGCCCGACTGGGCACCTCGAATTTAGCAAGGATAGTGCGATTGTTGAGCCCCTGCCAACCTCTATTCTCTGGAGCCAGTCCAATGAGTACAGCCCCCATCATCTTCCTCGGTATTGATATCAGCAAAGCCACCTTTGACGTAGCTTTACTGAGTGGTGGTAAGCGTAATGGCAAATCCTCTAAACACGCCAAGTTTGACAACACCCCCAGCGGCTTTGAGCAGTTGAGCCATTGGCTCCAAGGGAATGCTCTCGGGGCAATTCATGCCTGTCTGGAGGCGACCAACATCTATGGCCATGACTTAGCTACCTATCTCCATGAGCAGGGCCACCAGGTCAGTATCGTCAACCCAGCCCGCATCAAGGGGTATGCCAAAAGTCAACTCAGCCGCACCAAGAACGATGCCGCTGATGCCGCCCTGATTGCCCGCTTTTGTCGAGATATCCAGCCCAGTCTGTGGCATCCCACGCCAGCGGCGATCGCCCAGCTCCAGAGCCTCACCCGCCGTCTGAAGGCGCTGGAGCAGATGCTCACCCAAGAGAAAAATCGCCTTGAGCTCTGTCGTGACTCGGAACTGAGAACGGATATTGAGGCCCATATCGAGTTTCTCGAAAAACAGGCTAAGGCTCTCAAGGAGCGCTGCCAGCAGCATATTCAAGGGGAGGAATCGTTGGCGGAGCCCTGCCGCTTGTTGACCTCCATTACTGGCATTGCTGAACATAGCGCTAGCATTATCCTGGCGGAAATTGGCTCGATTAAGGTCTTTGGCTCTGCCGCTCAACTGGCGGCTTTTGCTGGGTTGACTCCCCAGGAGCATCAGTCTGGCTCTTCTATCAATGGCAAGGCGCGGTTGTGCAAAATTGGCAATGCCCATCTGCGCGAAGCTCTTTTTTTCCCAGCGCTGAGTCTGATGCGTCATTGCCCTGAGGTCAGAGCTTTTCGCCAACGGCTCTTGGACAATGGCAAGCACAAGATGGCGGTGGTGGGGGCGGTGATGCACAAGCTCATTCGTGTGATCTATGCGGTCTTGTCCTCTGGACAGGAATTTGACCCCAAAAAGCTAGCGCCTCAGCAGTCTTGACCCTAAGGCGCTAACACAGTATCTACAAAATTAGGTTTGACAGCTCCTAGTTCAGGGCAAACTCGTCAAACTTAACCACTGTCGAGTCAGGATCGCGGGTATCAAAGTAATAGCTGCTGATGGTTCCCGCTCCGGTGTCGAAAATGCTGAAGGCGGTGATGTCATTGCTGGCCAAGTAGGGCAGAGGATTATCCGCCTCATCGGTTAGGGGAGCTAGGGTCGGCAAAATCGGACTGAGGCCGTTGGGATCACCTTGGGCAGCGTAGTAATCGGCCTGGAATTTATCTAGCTCTTCAGTGGGTGCAGCCGGGGGAATGGGCCGGGACTGATGGAGAAAGGCTCCGTAGGTATTGCCCACGTTGGAGGTCTCCAGAAAATTTAGGCCGCTGGGACTGACAAACCGATTCCAAATGTGGGAATGGCCGTAGAGAACCAAATCCACCCCAGCCTGCTCTAGTAGGGGGATCAGATCCCGAATCAGGTAATCGTTTTGAATCGGATACTCGTAGCGGATGGCCTGGAGAGCCCCATCTTCGGCGCGATCGTAAATGGGCACTGGGTCCGTGAAAGCAGGCACCACATTATCCCCCAGGCTATGGGGCGGATGGTGAAACATAACCACCTTATATTTAGCCTGCCGAAATTCAGGGCTGGCAAGCTCCTGCTCTAGCCACTGATATTGCAGACTACCCGGTTGGATAGGCTCAAAGATATGTTGCCCGTGACCCCAAGCGCCGGGGTGGGCTAGATCCTGCTGCCGTTCTCGGTAGCGCCCCCGCACTGAGGGCTCCACCCCCGGACTCCGCCAGATATTCGTAACAAAGAGGGAAATTAGCCGCACATCACCAAAGGTGGTGGCGTAGTAGCGAGAAGTCTGCTCAGGACCGTCTGGATTGGGCACCTGACTCTGGGGTAAGGAAAAGATCTGCTCGTAGGTGTCGGTGTTGTAGGACTGGTCAATAATCCACTTGCGCCGCAGGGCCGGATCCCCAGTGGGATTAAAGACATCGGCGTAGGTGTTGTAGAGATTGAGGGCGGCGGTACGGGGGATCGGATCGTTGAACTGGTCATTAAGGGCAGCGGTAGGGGAGCGGCGACCCATCACCTCATGGTTGCCAATGGCGGCGAAAAGGGGAGCGTGCTGGATCAAGGCTGCTCCCTGGTATCGGGTCGTGCCGCCCCGGTCCAGGGCATAGTCTGCCCGCCCCTGCAAGGCGGGGAAAAAGGCTCCACCCCGGCTGTCGTCAAACCATTCCGAGGCGCGATCGGGAATGTTGACTAGATCCCCGGCAAGAAATATCCCATCCACCAAGCCGATGGTTTCCCCCACCTTTTGTAGGTTGGCGGCGGTCATAGGCATGAGTTGATGGTCGGAGGTGAGCAAAATTTTGAGGGGTTGATCGGGGGGTGGGTTAGCTGCCAGGGTGAAGAGATCACTTGCGATCGCACTTCCATCCTCCCGGCGACTGATCACCTGGTAGGGCACCCGCTGTCCCGGTATCAGACCCGTCACCTCCGCCTCGTGTCGCCAAACCGGGCGAAAAGTCGGCTCTTTATAAACCCGATCTCCAGACAAGTGAGAGGCTTGGTCTTCCCGCAGGCGAGTCAGTTGGCGAGTCGTAGCAGCCACTTGGCCCATTTCCCCCTGCCCCAGGGTTTGATCTGGACGGGTACCATAGATAACCCGATGATCCAGCCCTGGAAACTCGGTAAACCACACCACCCGCACACTATTACTCGTGGGGGATTGCAAAAAGGGATCACTCAATAGACCACTGGGCATTGGCAATTCCATGGGGGCGCGGGGAGAAAAGCGCGGCTCCAGAAAAATCACCAGTAAAGCCGCCAACGTCAGGACAATACCAAAAATCAGGAGGGTTACATCTTCCCGCTTATTCATCGCTTCCCTCTACTCGTAAGATCACCCAGAACCAAATCACCCCAAACCCATGGGTAGTCCGCCTACGTTTATTTAGCCACTGCCCAAGGGAGGATGAACCGCCTGAATCGCCTGTCGCAGGCGATCGATTTCCCGCTGATTACCGCCCTCATCCCCCATTTTCTGGAGTTGGAGCTTTTTCTGGGCCAGTTCCGCCGAAAGTTGCAGGAGATCCCGCTGCTGCTTTTTCGGTAAGCCAAGACGCTTCAGCATCTGCCAGCGACGGCGATCGCAAATAGCCTCATAGATCTTGCTAGACAACACCATCGGCACCTCATCCTGAAGATACTGGCGCAGACGTGCCCGATCCACCCAGAAAGCCACTAACCACAGCCCCCCCATGACGAGGAGGAGGGCTCCGTAGTTCAGCAGCGCAAGTAAAAAGGACGTACCCTCTGTGAGTTCCACCAGGGTAACGGCGGCATTGTGAATAAAATGGCCCGCCATGGCCAACAGCAGCCCCCCAGTCATCAGCATCACTTTGATAAAGGGATTGTGGCGATAGCGAGCGAGCCCAAAGCCGATCCCCGTGAGGGCGGTCCAGAAGCCATGCAGCCCGCCAAACACAATAGTTCTCAGTAAAAACAGCACCCCCCACTCCTCCCAGGTGGAGGTGCCCATCAGGTAGAAAATGTTTTCTACATAGGCGAACCCGAACCCCGCCATGGCTCCGTAAACAATGCCATCGACCCAACCGTCAAACTCCTTGCGCTGGGTCAGGTAGATAATGGCCACAGCCATACCCTTGAGCAATTCTTCGGTAATGGGAGCCCCAAAGGCAGCTTGGACGAACTCGCTCTCTAGGGTGGCCTCTCCTAGTAGCAGCATCACAGGAATGGAGAACACTATCTGTAAAATCAGAGCCGCCACAATCGCGGGGATGGCTCCCCAGATAAAGGCGTAGGCAAGATAGGCCGGTGGTTCCTTCTCGTAGCGGTCAATGCTGCGGATAAACCCAATGTAGAAAGCGGTGGGCACCGCCAGCGCGATCGCGGTAATCAGTAGTTTCATAGGGGACAGGGAGCAAGGGAATTATGTCCAATCCCAATGGTGCTACAAATCACCTCCATACTGGATATCCCCTGTAAATCTTCTAAATTTCCGGCGCGGCTTCGGTCTCCAGATCAACATCCAGCGGTAGAGAATTGTCTTTGGGACTACCTTCCACCCCCTTGGACTCAGAGGGTGGTACAGGGGACGTTCCCAGAGAAGCTTTATCCGGTGAAGGTTGGTCAGTGGGGGTAAGTAGATCTTGCAGTAGATTTGGCCTGCTTTCATCCTCCGCTGTGCTCTCTAGGTCCACTGTCTTTTCTAGATCCACTGTCTTTTCTAGATCAAGTGGATCAATAGGTTGCAGAACTTTAGGAAAATCGGCTGGATCAGGAGACAAGGTAGGAGAGATAGCTTCAGGAGTAAGGCTTGCCTTGGATGTGCCCCTCCGTGCCGGATCTGGACGTACTGGCGTTTGTTCCATAGGAGGCGCGATGGTTTCCGACCGACCTTTGGTCATCGCATCCGGCGGTGCCGTCACCTCGGGTAGCATCACAGCATCCAATCCCGTCGCCTCAGATCCCGTCACCTCAGAACTATCCCCCTTTGTGGGCCACAAGTCTGACGTTGCCTCCACAGGAACCTCGGGAGCTTTTGGGATTGGATTCCCAGGATCCTCAGGAGTTTTCAGATCGCTATCCGCCGTCTCCAGATCCTGCGGCTCCTTCTCCTCTAGATTGTCGCCACTCTGATCTTCCGGTGTCGCATTCTCTTCAGGTTCAGACACGGGAGGTGTGTAGTTGGGATCCACCAAGACTCGGGCTTGAGCAAGGGGAATCTCCCCTCGAATCAACTGGGATAGCCCATCTTCCCCACCGGGTTCATAGTCAATCACCCGCACCGCCGTATTGAACACATTGTCAATGCCTTGCCCCGTTTCATCAATTAGCTCCAGCTTGACCCAGTTTTTCCCTGGCCTGAAGCCCTGGAGATAGATAGGCTGCCAACGGTCAAAGATAAAGCTGTTTCCGTTCACCGTACAGCGAATGCGCCAATCCGCGATCGCGTCATCCCCCTCCACCACCAAATGCAACGGCGCATTCGTCAGATGAAAGTCCAATAAAATCGGCTCCGCCCCATAATGCCCCTGGGGATTGTTGTAGGTCAGCAGGGGCGCACTGCCATCGACCCGATGGGCAGGAGTACTAGTAAACACATCAAAACTCACCTGATCAAAAGCCCCCTCATTTTTAAAGCTTTCGTCCCAGGGACGGACCGCAACAGCCCTGAGGGTGTGGGTGCCCGGTACCAGGTCATCAAAAACGAGGGGAGTATCCAGATCATAGACAGCCTGAGCAGGCTGATCGTCCAGAAACAGATGGACATGAGGCCCCAAACCCAAATTTGCATCCTTATATATAGGTAAATCCCGGACTCGCACCCGCACCGTTGCCTGGGTCTGGGTTAATACCTCCTGATCCTGGGGAGTCAAGATCCGCACCTGGGGCTCATACACATCCAGAAAGGGCTTCAGAGTCTGAATCGCCTCAGGGGGAGAAACCTCCGTGAGGGGGCCAACCAGGACATTGGTAGCAGTGGGCGCATCGTCCGGACTCAGGAGCACTTGGGGCGTCATGGCACGATCAGCCCCACAGCCCCACAGCCCCAGGGCCAGAACTAGGGTCGCCAGAAGTGCGACCAAAGACCGGCCCCTCAGGGCCATCGCTCCCCGTACCGCTAACACTCCTGCCCGTTTCCACCCCGTAATGACACCCATACCCTTCTCCATACTGATATCCCTACTGCCCTAATTCCCTCTTTACTAATCACCTTACGCCAACCCTGACGCCTCAAGAGTCAAGGACAAAAGCACAGGGCAGAAATCTAGATTCAAAGATCTGGATTCACAAATCAGGAATCCAAAGATCAAGCATTCAAAGATCAGGATCCACTATTGAGGCATCACCCCCAGCCCTAAAGCCAAAGCATAGAAAAAATCAATACCCGCAATAACTGGAACCATAGCCAATCCATAGGACCCATTAAGATCCATTGGATAGATGGCAATTCGATCCCAAGCAATGTTCATCCTGGCAATGTTTGTTGACAGAGCGTTACAGAAAGTCGTAATTCCTTCGGATTTGCCACTAAAAGATCCCCTTTAGAGATTGAGAATTGTTAATAGAGTGGGTTGCAGGTTCATTTTTAATGCTGTCTCCACCCCTGAAATCCAGTCTGGGCAATGATTTCCCGGGTTTGAAATATTGTTAACCTCCGTTCAGATCGATGAAGACCGGAGACTATAATGCTCAACAGCAACTGTCGGCTGAGTGCTTGATACCCCGTGGTCCTGTTGACTTGGGGCATTCCATCAAAGGACTGGCACAAGGCTTTATATTTGTGTTTGCTCGTTTGTCTAGAGAGAGGAGAGTCTCCATGACAACTACCCCGCGCGAGCGGGAGGCGAAGGTTAAGGTTGTGGTTGATACGGATCCGGTTCCTACTTCATTCGAGAAGTGGGCCAAGCCAGGTCATTTTGACCGGACCCTAGCTAGAGGCCCCAAGACCACAACGTGGATCTGGAACCTCCACGCTGACGCTCACGATTTCGATAGTCATACCAGTGACTTAGAAGATATTTCGCGCAAGATCTTTAGTGCACATTTTGGCCACCTGGCCATTATCTTCATCTGGTTGAGCGGCATGTATTTCCATGGCGCTCGTTTTTCTAACTACGAAGCTTGGATGACTAACCCCACGGGCATCAAGCCCAGTGCTCAGGTTGTCTGGCCCATCTTTGGCCAAGAGATCCTGAACGCTGACGTGGGTGGCGGATTCCAAGGGATTCAGATTACGTCCGGTTTCTTCCAACTGTGGCGGGCCTCCGGCATTACCAACAGCTACCAGCTCTACTGCACCGCCATCGGTGGCCTTGTGATGGCTGGCCTCATGCTGTTTGCTGGCTGGTTCCACTACCACAAAAAAGCTCCCAAGCTTGAGTGGTTCCAGAATGTGGAATCCATGATGAACCACCACCTAGCAGGCTTGCTTGGGCTGGGTTGCTTGGGCTGGGCAGGTCACCAGATCCATGTCTCCCTGCCTATCAATAAGCTGCTGGATGCAGGCGTGGCACCGCAGGATATCCCCCTGCCCCATGAGTTCATCCTAGATAAGAGCTTGATGGCGGAGCTGTACCCCAGCTTTGCCCAGGGCTTGACCCCCTTCTTTACCCTGAATTGGGCGGCCTACGCTGACTTCCTCACCTTCAAAGGGGGATTGAACCCTGTAACTGGTGGTCTTTGGTTGTCAGATACGGCCCACCATCACCTAGCCCTAGCGGTTCTGTTCATCGTCGCAGGGCACTTCTATCGCACGAACTGGGGCATTGGCCACAGCTTTAAAGAGGTGCTGGAAGCCCATAAGGGTCCCTTTACCGGGGAAGGTCACAAGGGCATGTACGAGATCTTTACGAACTCCTGGCATTGCCAACTGTCGTGGAACCTCGCTTGGATGGGCTCTCTGTCCATTCTTGTTGCCCAGCACATGTACTCCATGCCCCCCTATCCGTACATTGCGACGGATTACCCCACTCAGTTGTCGCTCTTTACCCACCACATGTGGATTGGCGGCTTCTTGATTGTGGGTGCGGGTGCCCACGCAGCAATTTTCATGGTGCGGGATTACGATCCAGCCACCCATGTAAACAACCTGTTGGATCGGGTGCTGCGCTCTCGTGACGCCATCATTTCCCACCTGAACTGGGTCTGTATCTTCCTCGGCTTCCACAGCTTTGGGCTATACATCCATAACGACACCATGCGGGCCTTGGGGCGTCCCCAAGACATGTTCTCGGACTCCGCAATTCAGCTACAGCCGATCTTTGCCCAATGGATCCAAGGTATTCATGCAGGGGCAGCGGGTGCAACAGCTCCCCATGCCCTAGCGAGCGTGAGCCCTGCCTTTGGCGGTGACGTAGTGGCGGTGGCCGGTAAGGTCGCGATGATGCCTATCACCTTGGGTACGGCGGACTTCATGGTCCACCATATCCATGCGTTCACCATCCATGTGACCGTGTTGATTCTACTGAAGGGTGTCCTGTATGCCCGCAGTTCTCGCCTTGTACCCGATAAAGGCGAGTTGGGATTCCGGTTCCCCTGCGACGGCCCTGGCCGTGGCGGTACCTGTCAGGTATCTGGTTGGGACCACGTCTTCCTAGGACTGTTCTGGATGTACAACTCTCTATCCATCGTGATCTTCCACTTCAGTTGGAAGATGCAATCTGATGTTTGGGGAACGGTTTCCGACAGTGGTGCGGTATCTCATATCACCGCTGGCAATTTTGCCAACAGCGCCATCACCATCAATGGTTGGTTGCGTGACTTCCTGTGGGCGCAAGCCTCTCAGGTCATTGGTTCCTACGGTTCAGCTTTGTCTGCCTATGGCTTGCTGTTCCTGGGTGCTCACTTTGTCTGGGCATTTAGCCTGATGTTCCTGTTTAGCGGTCGCGGCTACTGGCAGGAGTTGATTGAGTCCATCGTTTGGGCTCATAGCAAGCTGAAGCTAGCCCCGGCAATTCAGCCTCGTGCCCTGAGCATCACTCAAGGTCGGGCTGTTGGGGTAGCTCACTACCTCCTGGGGGGAATTGTGACCACTTGGTCATTCTTCCTGGCGCGAATTATTGCCGTTGGATAAGAGCGCGGAGGACTCATTAACACGCTATGGCGACTAAATTCCCGAAATTTAGCCAAGCACTGGCCCAGGATCCGACAACTCGTCGGATCTGGTACGGGATTGCCACGGCCCACGACTTTGAAAGCCACGATGGCATGACGGAGGAGAATCTTTACCAAAAGATCTTCGCCTCCCACTTCGGTCATCTAGCAATCATCTTCCTGTGGACCTCGGGCAACCTCTTCCACGTTGCTTGGCAAGGCAACTTCGAACAGTGGATCAAGGATCCCCTGAACATCCGTCCCATCGCCCACGCGATTTGGGACCCCCATTTTGGCCAACCTGCGGTGGAAGCCTTCACCCAGGCGGGCGCATCTAGTCCGGTCAACATTGCTTATTCCGGTGTGTATCACTGGTGGTACACCATCGGTATGCGCACCAACGCCGACCTGTACAGCGGAGCTGTATTCTTACTGCTGATGTCTGCGGTCTTCCTGTTCGCAGGGTGGCTTCACCTTCAGCCCAAGTTTCGACCCAGCCTGTCTTGGTTCAAAAATGCCGAATCTCGGTTGAACCATCACCTGGCAGGTCTGTTTGGGGTCAGCTCCCTGGCTTGGACCGGTCACTTGGTCCACGTTGCAATTCCTGAAGCTCGGGGTCAGCATGTGGGTTGGGATAACTTCCTGTCCACACCGCCTCACCCTGATGGGCTCCTGCCTTTCTTCACAGGGAAATGGGGAGTCTATGCCCAGAATCCGGATACCGCTGACCATCTCTTTGGCACCAGCCAGGGTGCGGGCACGGCTATCTTGACCTTCTTGGGTGGCTTCCATCCTCAAACGGAAGCAATGTGGCTGACGGACATTGCTCACCACCACCTCGCGATCGCGGTGCTCTTCATCATTGCGGGTCACATGTACCGGACTAACTTCGGTATTGGCCACAGCATGAAGGAGATCATGAATGCCCACAATCCTCCGAAGGGCACTCCCTTTGGCGGCATGATTGGGGAGGGGCATAAGGGTATCTACGACACCTACAACAATTCCCTCCATTTCCAGTTGGCTTGGCACCTCGCTTGTCTAGGGGTTGTGACCTCTCTGGTGGCGCAGCACATGTACTCGCTGCCCTCCTACGCTTTCATCGCGAAGGACTTCACGACTCAGGCGGCGCTGTACACCCACCACCAGTACATTGCTGGATTCATCATGGTAGGGGCCTTTGCCCACGGGGCAATCTTCCTGGTCCGCGATTACGATCCGGCTGCTAATAAGAACAACGTCCTCGACCGCGTTCTTCAGCACAAGGAAGCGATCATCTCTCACCTGAGCTGGGTTTCTCTATTCCTGGGTTTCCACACCCTGGGGCTGTACGTCCACAATGACGTTGTGGTTGCCTTCGGTACCCCCGAAAAGCAAATTCTTGTGGAGCCTGTGTTTGCTCAGTGGATTCAGGCGGCGCACGGCAAGCTGCTCTATGGGTTTGACACCCTGCTGTCTAATCCTGACAGCATTGCTTCCACCGCTTGGCCCAACAACGGCAACGTGTGGTTAGAGGGCTGGCTCAACGCGATCAACAGTGGCAGTAACTCCCTGTTCCTGACCATTGGCCCTGGGGACTTCCTGGTCCACCATGCGATCGCACTAGGTCTGCACACCACCACCCTGATCTTGGTGAAGGGTGCCTTGGATGCTCGCGGCTCCAAGCTCATGCCGGACAAAAAAGACTTCGGCTATAGCTTCCCCTGCGACGGCCCTGGCCGTGGCGGCACCTGCGACATCTCTGCGTGGGACTCCTTCTATCTGGCCATGTTCTGGATGTTGAACACTATTGGCTGGGTGACCTTCTACTGGCACTGGAAACACTTGAGTATCTGGTCTGGTAACGTCGCTCAGTTCAATGAAAACTCCAACTACCTCATGGGCTGGCTCCGGGATTATCTGTGGCTCAACTCCTCGCAGTTGATCAACGGGTACAACCCCTACGGCATGAACAACCTGTCGGTGTGGGCCTGGATGTTCCTCTTTGGACACCTAGTCTGGGCTACGGGCTTCATGTTCTTGATCTCCTGGCGGGGCTACTGGCAGGAACTGATCGAGACCATCGTTTGGGCTCATGAGCGGACTCCCCTGGCGAACCTGGTTCGCTGGAAGGATAAGCCAGTGGCACTGTCCATCGTTCAGGCTCGTGTGGTGGGCCTAGCTCACTTCACGGTGGGGTATATTCTCACCTACGCCGCCTTCCTGATAGCTTCGACCTCAAGCCGCTTTGGTTGACGAGGCTGTCGGTTAGGTAAATAACTAGAAACCCTCCTATTGCCTTCGGGCTAGGGGGGTTTCTAGGTTTGAGCGGTTTGCACGGCCCCCTTAGCCCCATAAATCTGTCCCTAGGTTCTTGCCTCGCTTCAAGGATCCTGTTTGAATAAAATCAATTCAGAATGAACTTTTATTAAATGAGGATGCCCTATGTACATTGTGCAGGTTGCCTCGGAGTGCGCTCCGGTGATTAAAGCGGGGGGATTGGGGGACGTAGTGTACGGCCTCAGTCGCCAGTTGGAATCCCAGGGTCACTGTGTCGAGCTGATTCTGCCTAAGTACAACAACATGCGCTACGACCACATCTGGGGGTTGCACCAAGCCTATCTAGGGCTGTCGGTGCCTTGGTATGGCGGGGCGATTGACTGTACAGTGCATTGCGGCTGGGTGCATGGGCGGCTGTGCTTCTTCATTGAGCCCCATTCCAGTGATATGTTCTTCGATCGGGGCACCTACTACGGCTGTGATGACGACCCTATGCGCTTTGCCTTTTTCAGCAAAGCTGCGCTGGAATTCCTGCTCCAGAGCAACAAACGCCCTGATGTGATCCACTGCCACGACTGGCAGACGGGCCTAATTCCCGTGATGCTCTACGAGATGTACCAGTATTCCGGCATGGAGTACCAGCGAGTGCTCTACACCATCCACAACTTCAAGCACCAAGGGTTTGGCGGATCGGAAATTCTCTGGGCCACGGGGCTCAATCGAGAGGAGCATTACTTCCACTACGACCGCTTGCGAGACAATTTCAACCCCTTCTCTCTCAACTTTATGAAGGGAGGCATTGTCTATTCCAACTACGTCAACACGGTTTCCCCCCACCATGCTTGGGAAGCCCACTATGGCACCTGTAGTTTTGGTCTAGGTGACACGATTCATCGACACCAGCAGAAGTTTTGCGGCATTCTCAACGGGGTCGATTACGGCATCTGGAACCCGGAGACCGACACCCACATTCCCCACCCCTACAGCCTCAGCACCTTTGAAGACAAGGGGATAAACCAAAAGGCTCTGCGGGAACGGCTACTCCTACGAATGGCGAATAAGCCCATCGTCGCCTATGTGGGTCGCCTAGATGACCAGAAAGGGGTGCATCTGGTTCACCATGCCATGTACTACACTCTCAACCGGGGCGCGCAATTTGTCCTACTGGGGTCTGCAACCGATCGCCAGACAAATGACTGGTTCTGGCACGAAAAGCGCTTCCTCAACGACAATCCCGATATCCACTTGGAACTCAGCTTCAACGAGGAGCTGGCCCACCTGATCTACGCCGGGGCGGACCTGATGGTGGTCCCCAGCAACTTTGAGCCCTGCGGCCTGACCCAACTCATTGCGATGAAGTACGGCACCGTACCCATCGTGCGCGGGGTGGGTGGCCTGGTCAGCACTGTCTTTGATTGGGATTACGACCCCAACCATCCCCCGGAGGAACGGACAGGGTTTGTGTTCTACGAAACGGACAACTATGCCCTGGAGTCGGCCCTAAATCGTGCGCTGGATCTGTACTACAACGAGCCGAAGGTGTTTCAACAGCTTGCGCTCCAGGGGATGCAGTATGACTATTCTTGGCGCAATCCGGCGGTGGAGTACGTTGAGATCTATGACTTGATCCGTCACAAATGGGATTAGGCGATCGCGCTCATCCCCGCTCTGTTGCCCATGGGGACAGCGAGTAGACTGAAGTCATTCCCTCAGGAAGTCACCTATGAGCCAGCGGACAGCGGACAAGGTACGCTGGACAGCGGCAGATTTAGATCTGTTTCCAGACAACGGCAATCGGTATGAAATCATCGATGGGAATCTCTTGGTGACTAGAGTCCCAAACTGGAGGCATCAAAAGGCAAGTACTCGGATGAGTACGGCTCTGGATACTTGGTGTTTAGAAACGGGCCTAGGCGAGGCGGTGCAGGCTCCTGGTGTGATTTTTACTGATGCTGATAATGTGATTCCCGATGTGGTTTGGGTCAGCCAAGAGCGGCTATCCCTGTTACTAGATGAAGCCGGACATCTGACTGCGGCTCCGGACTTGGTTGTAGAAGTGCTGTCTCCCGGCGAGGAAAATGAGAGGAGAGACCGCGCTCTGAAGCTCAAGCTCTATTCTGAACGGGGTGTTCAGGAATACTGGATTGTGGGTGCGACGTGAAAGCTGTACCTGCTGACTGAGAGGCCGTCCTCTCTGGGGAATTCTTGCTCCCCATCGTCCCGTAACGGGGTCAATGACCCTGCCTACGTTGCTAGTAAGTAATGAACGCAATGGAATGCAAGGCACGCAAGCACGACCTCTGGCAGCCTCCATCTGGAGAGAGTGCAAGACGAAGACTGTGAAGGGTTAACGCGAGTGAATCATCGTAAGTGTCGTCACAGTAGCCGAGTGAAAGAGGCTGAAACACTCTGACCAAAAGGTAAGTGGGTGGGCGGTCAAAGTCTACGAGTTGACCGTGCAGGAACCGAACTCCCACCGGCATATAGATGGAACCCCCCACAGTCGCAGGTCACAGGTAGGGAACACGGTAAGCCCGATAGGGTCTGAGGCCAGGTCGATAGCCTCAGTAAGCCAGTCTGTAAAGGCGGCAGAACTCCCTAGCGGGTAAAGGAAACTGGAGAAAGCGAAGGCTGTGGGTAATGCCGCAGATAGGGGTTCAAGCTTTGCCCCGGACTGAAAGGTCGCAGACTTCCAGTGGGTCTTCACCGATAAACCACTGTAAAGGAACCTAATCGTGAGTGAAAGATAGAGTCGGCAACGACATCGGAACTACGACAGCGCAAGTGGACTGGCACAGCATCGTCTGGAAGTCGGTCAACAAGCGGTTGCGGAACCTGAGACGGCGAATTTACCGGGCGAGCCAACAGCAGCAGTGGAATCGGGTGAGAAGCCTGATGAAACTGATGCTACGGAGTCATGCCAACCTGTTGTGGTCGGTGCGACGAGTCACCCAACTGAATGCCGGACGCAAGACGGCGGGCATTGATGGTTATACCGCCCTAACACCCGCCCAGCGGGTGCACCTGGTCCATCAGATGTCGGCCTATGCGCCCGGTCAGGTGCGTCCAGCCCGACGGATATATATTCCCAAGGCTAAGGGTAAACAGCGTCCCCTGGGGATCCCTTGCGTCCTTGACCGAGTGGCCCAAAGCCTGGTCAAGAATGCCCTGGAACCCAGTTGGGAAGCTCGCTTTGAGGCACATAGCTATGGGTTTCGGCCCGGACGCAGTGCCCAGGACGCTATCGACCAAACGTGGATTCGCCTCAACCAAGGCCATGACAGTTGGATTCCTTACAGGGTGACAACCCCCCTAGAGAGCTTGCTGGATAAGGGATAGAGCGTGAAAACCTCGCTGAAAATAGCGGTGTTTATGGGGTTTAAGGGCCACCAGCTTGAGCGCCCAATCGGCCCATAAATCCATGGCATAGAGCCATCGTTGCCCATAGAGACTGAAGCTAAAGTCACTGTGCCGTGGAGCCTTATCTTGGTGCTCTTGGAGACGTCCGGCATACTGAGCTAGCTTGGCCTCCTGCATCCACTGGCCGTGGAGAGTCGCCAAACTGTAAGCCAGAGCGATCAGTAAAACTAAGGCTAAGAATCGGGTGTCATTGACCTTGGTATCCTCCAAGTTATAGCCCCCAGTCTTAAAGTCTTTGAAGAGCTGTTCAATGCCCCAGCGACATCGATAGACCGCTAACGCTTGCTTCAAGGTGGGCAGATTAGTCAGGATATACCACGGTTCCTTCGGCCCCTTCTGGCGATAGGAGCGCTTCCAATACACCGCTAAATTAAACGGGCCAATACCATCGCCTTTGTTGCACAAAACTCCCTCATAAAATCGAGACTGGCCCGGTTTGAAGCCAACGTTTTTGAGGACTTGATAGTCGGTATCGGTATCGGTCTTGAAATGGAAGTCCTTTTTCTGTCGGAGTGCAAAGGACACCCCGCGCTGATCCAACCATTCCGCCAGTTTAGGGCTATGGAACTCCCGGTCACCCAGCAGTAGAACCGGGTAGGACTTAAACAAGGACAGGGCCGCTTTCAGCAGTCGCCGTTGCGTTTTCAGGTCACTCGTACCCGCCCGCCCTAAACGCTCCCAATAGACGGGTAAAGCATGAGTCCCCCACACCACGCTGACCATGAATATATTTCGCCCTTTCCATTCCGTGCGGTCCATTGCCAGAATCCAATAGCCGTGTTTATGGTGTTTGAGCGTTCTCAGACGACGGCGTTGGTCACGGTTCAAGCCCCGTCCCGTTTCCACTTGGCGGATCCAATATTTGAGCAGTGGAAACCACAGCACCTTGAGCGTGAGTTTGGGTAAGGCTAAAAAGCGTTGTAAGTTCCGTTTGCGACTTTGATACTGAATGGGCTGAGGAAAGACGCTGGCTAAGACGGAGAGTTTGACTTGGCGATGCGCTTGTAGCAATAACAACAGTAACTGGAAGGTCAAGTACTGTTTTTCATTGAGATGGGTGAGAAGGGTAGTTTGGTAGAATGTAGGGAACATATTTGGTTGGGGGAGCTGTACTGAGGCTCCCTTTTTTTTGTCCCCTCCATTATCTCAAAACCCTGTACCGTATGACGTTGAGTGCCCTTGTCACCCGTTAAGGTCAAAGTCAAAGGCACCGCCTCTCCGGATGACCCTGACCTGCACGACTACTGGCAACACCGTCAACAGCGGCATGGCAAGCGATACTGGAGTCGAGGCTCCACGTATTATCGACTGGCCCAAAGTCAGCAATGGCGGTGCCCTGTCTGTGGTGAAGGGCTCGTCAATGGCGAGGAAGTCCATGCTCATCACCGCTCTCCTGTCCAGGCGGGTGGTTTGAGTCAGGACGAGAACCTACAATTGCTCCATCAGGCCTGTCATCGGCAGGTACATGGTCAGGCCAAAACACCTGTTGGCTCACAGAGGGCTTGAGCCGGATGAGAGGAAACTATCAAGTCCGGTTCTTAGGGGGGAGAGGGGCAGCGATGTCTTTCTCTCCTACCCAACAACATTGGCAAAAAGGACAGTTGGAGGTCTATCGCCGAGAGCAGATGCAATTGAGGCTGGTAACGACCCTATTTGCCTCAGATGTACTAGTCAGTCCCCTGCTGCCTGGTTTTGCCTATCCCGTGGCACAAATATTTCACTGAACTAGGGGCTGTGGACAATCAAAGCCAGATTCCTTCCTTCAATCGGAAAACCCAAAATTATTAGGTCAATAGAAATTCAATAATGGCCTGGGCGATCGCAGAATTTCCCTCCCGATCCAGGGGTATCTCACTTTGGGGTGGGGTGGGGGTGGCTTGGAGGAAGGACCAGTCTCCGGCAAAAAATGTCTCGGCACAGAGGACTTGGTGGGGATGGTGGGCCTGGATGCCGGAGATCAGCAGGGGGCTTTCGGCAAAGTCGTCGCGGGTGATGGTCACTAAGGGAATACCCAGGCGGCAGGCTTCGGAAAAGGTGCTGAAGCCCGGTTTTGACACCACCCGTCCACAGAGGGGCATGAGGTCTACGGGACGGTAGCTGCGAGGGTCAAGGTCCGACCCCAGGGGGACATTTTGGATCTGTCGCACATTGGCCAGGGGGGGAGCCTGGAGATCAAAGGTGATGAACTGCCAGTCGGGAAAGGTGCTTAACCCGGCGTAGGGAATTTGGGCCAAGCCCAATCCGCCAAAGGTGAGCAAGACTGTCTTTTCCACCGGGGCGGTGATGTCCCACCGCGATCGCAGATGGTCTTCTCCATACCGAGGACTGCCCCCGGTCAACCCGACATCGGTGACGTGGGGAAAGGCTGCCATGGACTCATGGAAAGGGAGGCGAAAAAGGTGATCGCACTGGCTAAAGTGTCCCTGAATCCAATCGACTACGGCGGCAAACTCGTCCCCCCAGGGTTGATAGATAAAGTCCCAGCCGAAATTGCTCATCATCCAGCAGGGCACTCCGGCCCGATGGGCTAGGGGGACTGCCAAGGGAGGGATATCCCCTAGCACCAGCCCCACCCCCGCCGAGTTTAGGAATTCCGCCTCTGCGACCACTAGGTCCGTCGCCTTGGTCTGGAGGGTTTGGAGAGCCGTCAAGGTGGCGGACTTGTCCATGGTGAGGCTATCGGCTTGGATTACCCCCACGTCAAAGGCCCGCGATCGCAGTTTGTACGGCCCCGCCATGTAAGACTCCAGGAGCCAGTCAGGAGCCGTTGTCGCCAGAATAATATCGATCTCCGGGCAGAGCGTCTGCACCGTAGCCGCCACAGAGGCCGCCCGAGTGGCATGGCCAAAACCGTGGTTGGTAATCGCAACGTAGAGAACAGGGCGCGGCATTGCTAGACTCGTACTGGACGGCAGAAATAACTCACATATTTAGTGGAGCAGGAGCCCTTGTGAGACAAAGAATTTCTTTTCATCCTTCTGCCTTCTTACTTCTGCCTTTCTCTACTAGTCGCTCTGGCTATCCGACAAACCTAAATCCTCTAGATCCGAGAAATCCAGATCATCGCTATCCTCCTCCCGCAGTTCTTCACTGTCAGGGGGTAAAGGTATGGATGCCGCACCATCACTCTCGGGCTCATAAATCACCGTCGGTAGCCCCGCCCCCTGTAGTCCCTTAAGAATGCGATCGGGGCTCTCAGGAAAAACAACAAAGAGGGGTCTGACCACATCGGCACCATCGCTGAGGAGATGTTCATGGCGGGCGGGTAGCATCCATTCATAGCCGCGATCCAGCAGAATTTGCGTCCGTCGCCACCGCATCAACAGATCTGAAAAGTCCTCCTGGGGACGATGGATCAGAATAAATAATTCCACCCCAGTTTTTATCTTCCACTCCGGGTCACACATCAGCAGCACGACATCGCAGGGCAAAGCTACGGCTTCCCCAGCGGAGAGGGTGCCTGCCTCAATGGCAACACCTTGAATCGACTGTCGTACCCGAATATTAGGTAGGGGAATCGTGACAATACTTTCCTTGGGCCGTCGCATACTGGGAATCGCTTCCAAATACGGACGGTATTGTTTCAACAAGGCTAAGGCCCCGCTGTACTCACTACAGGTGGAGAGCAGCGTCTCGTACTGAACCTGTTGGACAGCCATGGTGATGACAAACAGCAATTAAGGTGGGCAATGGCTGCATTCTAGCGAACACTCTGCGCGATCGCCGCTCCGGTTAAGCATCTGTCTATAGTTATAGCTTTGGCCAATTTGCATCAGATGCGGGTACCGCTCTAATGCGTTGTGCCCCAGCAAAGCGGCTGGCAGTCTTGACCGAATTGGACTGGCGACTGCTATAACCATGAGAATTATCTGTAAGTTGTCCTCATTATCGAGGTATTTACCCTAACGGAAAAACCTTCCTGCTGGCGGTACCTACCACCAGCAGGAAGCAAGAAGGTTGACTGAGAATAGCAGCCTAACTCAGATTGACCTTAACAACCTTGGCTTTTTCAGACTCAGCCTTAGGCAAGGTTAGCCGCAAGATGCCATCCTTATAATCCGCTTCGACCTGATCATTCTGAACCCGTGACGAGAGCGGAATGACCCGCTGGAATTTGCCATAGCAAAACTCCGTTCGAGTCACGCCCTTTTCCTCAGTTTTGGTATCGGTTTTGCGTTCACCCGCAATGGAAACTGCCTCCGCTGACACCTGAATGTCCAAGTCATTGGGATCAATCCCCGGTATCTCTAGCTTCAGATGAATAGCCTCTTGGGTATCATCCATTTCTACCCGAGGCATCATTGAAAAGGCGCGATCGCCATCGCGGGAGGTTGGCAGAATCTCGTCAAATAATCGATTCATTTGCCGCTGAAGAGTGTCAATTTCCCGTAAAGGTTCCCAACGTACCAGTGCCATAATGTCTAACCTCCTATTTCTTAATGAGGGGAAATAGGTTGAATTGCCTGTTGGAGTATTTCAGCCTCAAAACATCTTCAGCATTGAATCAAAGGCCCATTTCTGGCCAATTCACATTTTAGTTTCTGCTGAGATTCAATACAGAGATGTAGCTGCAACACTCTTAGGAAGACTCTATTTCCTGACAGGTCTACCTTATCATCTGTTACCGATGCTGGTAGGCCGGTTTCTTGGATATCAAAAGTACCCATAGCCGTACCCAGGCTGAAAACCCGATTATAAAAGGCCAAAACTAAACGTCAAAACCGGGACACCCGTAACAGGCATCCCGGTTTTATGCTTCCGATATCAACTCAGCCCTGGTATAACCCTAATCCTGGGCCTATGGCCGCTGGACTATACTAAACCTTGTCCAAGTCCAGAAGTGGAGTTTTCCCGGTGGGGAAACTCCAGACTTCGAGCTGGACTTGGTATAGAACTAGACAATGGGAGCCATCTTCACAGGGTTGTTTGCCAACAATTCCTGTAGCTCCTCTGCATCCACGGTTTCCTTCTCCATCAGCATGGCGGCAAGACTATCGAGGATAGAACGGTTTTCCACCAATACCGACTTTGCCCGAATGTAGGCTTGTTCGACAAGTTGGCTCACCTCGGAGTCGATGGTGGAGGCGGTTTCCTCAGAAAAGTCTCGCTCGGAATTGATATCACGGCCCAGGAACATGTTGCCCTGTTGGCGACCCAAGGTAACTGGCCCTAGACGTTCGCTCATGCCAAACCGGGTGACCATTTGCCGCGCTACTCGTGCGACCTGTTGCAGGTCGTTAGAGGCCCCGGTGGTGACTTCCTCATTACCGTAGATGATTTCTTCGGCAATACGGCCCCCTAGGGCTACGGCCATCTGGTTTTGCAGATAGGAGCGAGAGTAGAGCCCCGATTCCATGCGCTCTTCACTGGGGGTAAACCAAGTCAAGCCGCCTGCCCGTCCCCGAGGGATGATGCTGATTTTTTGCACTGGGTCGTAGTCAGGCATAAGGGCACCGACGAGGGCATGACCCGCTTCATGGTAGGCCACCAGTTCCTTGCGCTTTTCACTCATAACCCGATCCTTCTTCTCTGGACCGGCGAGGACGCGATCGATGGCGTCGTTCACTTCATCCATAGAGATTTCGGTGAGGTTACGACGGGCCGCTAGGATTGCTGACTCGTTGAGTAGGTTCGACAGGTCTGCCCCGGTAAAACCGGGAGTCCGGCGGGCAATACGATCTAGGTCCACATCTTTGGAGAAAGTTTTGCCCCGAGCGTGGACTTGGAGGATTTCCAGCCGACCAGCAAAGTCTGGGCGATCTACCACGACCTGACGGTCAAAACGACCTGGGCGTAGGAGGGCAGAGTCGAGGACATCGGGGCGGTTGGTGGCGGCGATAATGATGATGCCAGTATTGCCCTCAAAACCATCCATCTCGGTGAGAAGCTGGTTTAGGGTCTGTTCCCGTTCGTCGTTGCCGCCACCGAGTCCGGCACCCCGCTGACGACCCACAGCGTCAATCTCGTCGATAAAGACGATGCAGGGGGCATTGCTCTTGGCTTGTTCAAACAGGTCTCGAACGCGGGACGCGCCGACGCCAACGAACATTTCCACAAACTCAGAACCAGAGATGGAGAAGAACGGGACTCCCGCTTCCCCAGCGACGGCACGGGCTAAGAGGGTTTTACCGGTTCCCGGAGGCCCTACAAGCAATACCCCTTTGGGAATTTTGGCCCCGATGGCGGTGAAGCGGTCGGCGTTTTTCAGGAAGTCAACGACTTCCGTTAGTTCTAGCTTGGCTTGCTCAATGCCTGCTACATCCCCAAAGGTAACTTGGGTTTGGGGCTCCATCTGCACTCTTGCCTTGGACTTTCCAAAGTTCATGGCTTGGCTGCCAGGGCCATTCTGTGCCCGCCGGAGAACAAAGAACAGCACTACCAGCAGCAGGATGGGAATCAAGAAGGTGCTGAACAGCCGCACCAAGGCTCCATCATCTCCTTGGGGGAAGACTACGATGTCAACGTTGTTTTGCTCTAGAAGCCCAATGAGTTCGGGGTCATTGGGTAGGTTGACGGTGACTTGGCCGCTGCCATCTGGAGCGGTGAAGCGGGCGCGCGCCCGATCGGCACTGATGCTGACCCGTTCAATAGTGTTGCTTTCAACGGCATTCAGGAAGCGGCTGTAGCGCCAGCTTTGGGTTTCCTGACCCGAGTTGTCTAAGATTGCTGTGGCAATGGCGATCACCGCCACTACGAGCAATGCGTACAATCCTGCGTTTCTCCACCGCTTATTCACGGGGCTATGCCTCCAAACAGTAATCAGGGCTAGGTTGTGGGGGAAGGGTTGCCGGGGCAAGCCTTCCGATGGCCCTTAAAGACCAGACTAAAAGTTGCGTATCGGTTTATCGGTTTTGTCCTAGGGTGTGTGCCTTGTAGGACTGTCTCGATCAGTTATCGACATCAATTATTAAATTATGTTAACTGATTTTCAGGATTCAGGCAGATTGCCTGTGTAAAGCTTGCCTCAGGGCCTGAATTGGGGCGTGATCTGGATTGTAGTTCAAGGGTGTGGCGGTCCGCAGAATCTGTCGGATGGGGACGACTTCTACCACGCTATTGCTGTAGGCCAGGTGGGTGAAGTGCGATCGCACTGCCGCAGTCCAATCAACGACTCTGGCGTCTTGACCCTGCTGGGCTAACCCGGTCAAAATTTGTGATCGCGCCACACCGGGCAAGATCCCTGCCGTCAGGGGCGGTGTCCACCACTGTCCCTCGGCCCACCCCCAGAGGGAGCCCGTACTGGTTTCCAACCAATGTCCGTCGGCGCTGGTGAGAATCGCTTCCTGGGCTCCCTGCTGCTGCGCCGCCTGGAGTGCCAGCCAGCAGCCCAGGTAGTTGCCGGTCTTGTGCCCCGGCAGGGGCCGACTGTAGTCCGGGTCTGCGACCCAGGCGATGACCCCCTGCCGCTGACGGCTTGCTAAATCCTCTGGCAGCGATCGTCCAGTAATGAGCTCACGCCCATCGGGAAAAAGGGTAATTCTGAGAACGGCATACTGGGAGGCTAGGATTTCTGCCCCCGACCGGACTTGACCCCAATTCGGCCTATGCCAATGAAAGGTTTGGAGGGATTGACTCACGCGATCGCAGTGGGGCTGCCATGCCGTGAAGGGATGATCCAAATTGTTCTCATAAACTCGCAGGGTAGTAAATACTGTCGCGCCGTAGAGTAGCGCCGGATCCGTGGGCAGGAGGGGCAGATGGGTGGGGTGGGGAGCGCCGTGGTACCAGAGCAAGGGGTGGGGGGGTGAGGGGGTGCGGGTATTGGGAGTTTTGAGTTTTGAATGGAATGTCTCGTAGGGGCGGGTTTAGTCGGGATTGGGTGGGTGATTCAGGAATGGGCTGGCAAAACCCGCCCTGCCCCGTGCCGGAGAATCCAGTCCTTTCGTTTTGAATTGAATTTCCCGGTAGGGGCGCGGTTTCCGCACCCAATGCAGAATGTCGCCGTAGGGGCGGGTTTGGCTCGTATTGGCTGGGATATCCAGAATGGGAGTCTCAAAACCCGCCCTGCCTGTTGCCGGGTGACCGGTATTGGGGTGGGTAGGGGCGAGCGGCGCTCGCCCTTGCAGGGGGATTGGAGTTATTCCCGCAGGGGCAATCCCTTGCCTTGGCTGTGCTCAAGGAACCTCCTCCTAACATCCCCTCTTGGGAGGGGTGCCCGAAGGGCGGGGTGGGTCACGGGTGGGGGGGTGAGCATGGAATCTGGGCTTTATCTATTGATAATGTAATGACTGCGATCGCGGCAACGGTAAAATCTAAGCCACTGGCAGGGACAATAATCGCTACGCTCCAGGGAAGATAGTAAACAAACCGAAACGGTTGAGGATTTCCGATGGTAATGGATGGGCTTGGAGACATCAAGGGACTATTGCTGGACCTAAATGGGGTGTTTTATGTGGCCAATAGGGCGTTGCCGGGAGCTGTTGCGACGGTGGAAGCTCTGCAAGAGAGTGGTCTGCCCTACCGTTTTGTCACCAATAACACCACCGAGTCGATCCAGTCCCTAAGCCAAGGGTTGAAGTCGATGGGACTGCCTATCGATCCTGTGGAAATCATCAGTGCCCCCTATGCCGCTGTGCTGCATCTGCGACAGATGGGCCAGCCCAAGATTTATCCTCTACTTTCAGAAAATGCGCAGCAGGATTTCGCTGAGTTCCCTATCTCTGATACCCAGGCTGATGTGGTGGTAATCGGGGACATGGGGGACGAGTGGAACTATCGGGTGCTGAATCGGGCCTTTCGCTTGGTGATGCAGGGAGCCCAGGTGATTGCTCTCCACAAGGGGAAATTTTGGCAGTGGGAAGCGGGGCTGCAACTGGACATCGGGGCCTTTGTGGTGGGGCTAGAGTACGCCACGGATGCAGATGCGCTGGTGGTGGGCAAGCCCAACCCCTTCTTTTTCAAGATGGCACTGGCGGAGTTAGGGCTACCCCCGGAACAGGTGGCAATGGTGGGGGATGACATTGAGGCTGATGTGGCGGGAGCCCAGGGCGCAGGGCTGAAGGGGGTGCTGGTCAAAACGGGGAAATATCGGCCCCATTTTGTCGATCTGCTGGGCATTCAGCCGGATCTGGAACTGGAGTCGATTAGTGCGATCGCGACTTGGCTAGGATCGTGATGTGCTGTTGACGCCTTGGACTGGCGACTTCTACACATTAATTCATGGAGAGCAGTCCAAATGACTAACCCAGCTATCGCGATTGCCAGTCCCCAAAGCTTCACCCATTCCGGCCTGACGTGGGATCAGTTCAAGGCGCTGCAACGGGCCTTTGCTGACTCCCCTGGGGTGCGGGTAGCCTTCTACAGAGGAGAGGTGGAACTTTTGTCCGTATCACCAGAGCACGGCATCATTGCGGGCAATCTGGGCTTTCTACTAGAACTTTGGATGCTAGAACAAGCCATTGACTTCATTGCCACAGAAGATATGACCGTCGAGCAAGAGGGCATCGTTAGTGCCCAAGGCGACAAGTCCTACTGCTTTGGCACAGAGCGCAAAGAACAGCCTGATCTGTCTATCGAGGTGGTCATCAAGGGTGAAGGACAAACTAAGCTGAAACGGTATGCAGCCCTGGGGATTGCAGAGGTTTGGTTCTGGCAAAATCAGCAAATCACCCTCTATCAGCTTGGGGAACGCAACTATCGCCAGATTGAGACAAGTCAGTTTGTTCCTGGTGTGAACCTAGCGGCCCTGGCAGCATGTGTGGCCATCGAAAGCCGTGCTCAGGCTCTGCGAGCATTCAGAGCACAGGGAACTGAATAGTGGGCATTACCGATAGGGCGTACTGACCGCGCCCCAAACCTGAAATGTGCGGGCAAAGCGCCTGGGAACGACACCTAACTCTTGCAGTCTGAAATTCAATGGAGCTAAGCGGATTCGAACCGCTGACCCCCTCAATGCCATTGAGGTGCTCTACCAACTGAGCTATAGCCCCGCACAATCGCGCTCTTAATCTTCACGCCTAGGGAGGGACAGCGTCAAGCCCTTTGCAGAAGTTTCTGTTTTTGCCTTGGGGAAACGCGCTAGAGTCGAGCCATAGCCGTTCAACATTCAGACTTTATGGTGTCTCCCCAATCCTCCAACAGTGATCCAGATGTTGCTCCAGTGGATGTCGCTCCAGTGGACGAGCAGTTGGAGGCTCTAACCCTCCAACTGCGACGCAAAAAGGGCACCTGGGTATCCTGGGGGCGGGCCTGCCAAGCCCTACAAAAAGCAGGCCGTAGTCCTCAAAACATCTTTGAAGACACCGGATTTGAGCCCATTCACCAAAATCAGCTCATTGTCGCAGCCCAGGTTTATGACTCGGTGATGAAGGCGGAGGTGTCCGAAGCGGTGCGATCGCACTTTACCGAGCGAGGCAGCGATCTGCTCTACGAAATCCGAGTGTTGTCCCAGGAGGATCGTGCCCGTGCCGCCGTGTTTGCCCTTGACAATGACCTCGATACTGAAGCCATGAAGGACGTGGTCAAGGCGTTAAAGGAGTACGGATACCGCAAGCAGCTCCCCAGCCACTTTACCGAGGCTACGGGTGATGCGGTAGCCTACCACTACTGGAAGCTAGCCCGCCAACAGTCTGAGCTCCAAGCGCGATCGCGCCTGATTGCCCAGGGTCTCCGATTTGCCGCCAGCCCCACAGCTCGCCAACAGATCGAGAAGCTGCTGACGGATTTCTCCGTTGTCAAAGCTCGCCCCGCCCCAACCCTGCCCGTATATCGACTAGAAAGCGATGGGGAACTCCCCTACCTGATTCCAGTGGCGGGAGCCCTGCCCCTCTCCCCAGAGGAATTTCAGGCGGTTCCCGTAACGGTCCCAGAAGAGCCCTTCGGCATCGTTAAATTTAGTGGCACCGGGGCTTGGGCTCCGATTCCCGGTTGGCAGGTGATTTTACAGGCCGAAGATCCCATCGGCATCTTGGCCCAGCCCCATCAGATCCCCAACGTGACGAACCCCGACAGCAAGGAGCAGGTGTTGCTGGTGGTAGACCGGGGACAGCGGGCTTGGGATGATATGAGCTATTTCCTCAGCACCGATGGCACCACCGTCACCCTCCAATGGTTTGACACCGAGCCAACGGTTAAAATCCTGGGACGACTGGTGCTCGTGCTACGCCCCAAACACATCCTGGATGAAAACTACACCCGTGAGATATACCAGTTTGAAGAATAGGGCAGTTTGAAGAATAGGGCTCTAAAAGCAGTAATGCTAAGGAAAACATCACTATGGCTATTCAGCGTCGCCTTGCCCGCAGCATCTTCTTGGAAACCGAGGTGGTGGAATTGCGGCAACTATGCCTGACTCCGGGGCGAGTGTTTGAGCCGGGACAATACATCGCCAGAGATCTACCGGACATTGCCTTTGAAATGGGGCTGGTGGAGCAACTCTCCCCAATACCAGAGGGGCAAGACGCTGATGGAACCCAGCCAGATACGCCCTGATAAAGCGCATCCATGGCCGTTTCCTAGTGGATTAGGTACACCTCAACTTAATCGCCCTTCGGCGAACAATCGGCGAACAAGGGGCTTAAGCCCCCTGTCTGTACTGAACCCGAGTGAGAACCGCTATATAGCTTTGGCCAGTTTGATCAGGACTGGCTCTTTCTGGGACGGTTTAAAACGCTGATTCCGGGAGTTCCGGGGGCTCGGTGCCAAACCACTTTTGATAAATTTCAGTATAGGTGCCGTTTTCGATCAGGGCGGCGAAGGCAGTATTAATCACCTCCACATTGGGGGAGCCCTTGGGTAGGGCAATACCGTAGAATTCCTCCGTCAGCAGTTCCCCCACCACCTTAAGGCCGTTTATATTGCCGGATGCGATCGCATCTAGGGTTACGGGGGCGTCATTGATTACCGCATCCACATTGCCATTGGCCAGTTCCTGTAATGCCAGAGGTGCAGAGTCAAACGTACTGATAACGGCTCCAGGAATCTCCGCCGCTTGATCTGCACCCGTGGTGCCGATCTGGACAGCAATGCGTTTGCCCTCTAGGTCTGCCAGGGACGTAGTTGCAGTGTCTTCTGCCTTGACCGCGATCGCCAACCCCGCCTTGATGTAAGGACGGGAGAAATCCACCGTATTCAGCCGTTCTTGGGTGATCGTCATACCACTAATGGCCGCATCCACCGTCCCCGCCTGGAGAGCTGGAATAATGCCATCGAAGGGCAGCGATTCAAATTGGATTTCCACCCCAGCTTCTGCACCAATGGCCTTCATCAAATCGATATCAAAGCCGTCCAGTTCTCCGCCATCCGCCTGAAACTCAAAGGGGGGGAAAGCGGGCTCAGTGGCCACCTTGAGGATGTCGCCAGCAGCTTCCCCTCCACCGTCGGCTGTGGGAGCACCGCCTCCACAGGCTGCAAAGAGTACGGAAGCCCCTAGACCTAGGGCCAGGTTGCGTAGAAAGGCAGATCTGCGAATGGTCATAAATTGTCTAGAGAAGCACGATTAGAGTTATGCCAGTGATGATACTCTGTGTTTCTACTGCACGGTGCAGCTTTCACTACAAGTCTTGTTTTATGTCAGACGCTCTATCCGCGATTTATTTTCAGGATCTGCACAAGCGCTACGGAGACTTGGAGGTGTTGCGGGGATTAACCGGCCAAGTGGAAGTCGGGGAGGTAGTGGCCATCATTGGCTCCTCCGGCTGTGGCAAAAGTACCCTACTGCGCTGTTTCAACCGCCTAGAAAGTATCAATAATGGTGTACTACGGGTCAACGGCATGGATCTGTCCCATCCAGATTTATCCCGGAAGCAGTTGCAACGGCTGCGGGCTCAGGTGGGCATGGTATTTCAGCAGTTCAACCTATTTCCCCACATGACGGTGTTGGAAAATCTGATGTTGGCTCCTCGCAAGGTGCTGGGGCGAGACAACACCGAAAGCCGAGATCGCGCCCATTTGTACCTGGAGAAGGTAGGACTGTCGGCCAAGGCAGAGACCTATCCCGATCAGCTCTCGGGAGGACAAAAGCAGCGGGTGGCCATTGCCCGAGCCCTGTGTATGCAGCCGGATATCATGCTCTTTGACGAGCCCACCAGTGCCCTAGACCCAGAGCTAGTGGGTGAGGTGCTGGGGGTCATGAAGCAACTGGCGGAGGATGGCATGACCATGGCTATCGTCACCCACGAGATGCAATTTGCCCGTGATGTGGCGGATCGAGTCATTTTTCTCAACCAGGGTGTAATTGAAGAAGCGGGTCGCGCCTACGACGTAATTACCAATCCCCAAAGCGATCGCCTACGGGCCTTTCTGAGCCGAATGCAGTTGGCCGGGGTAGCTTGACCGCAATAACATCACAGAGCATGGGGGTGAGGGTATGAAGCTGTATTTTGTATACAGTGTATTGCTCCGTATTGCTCGTACCCTGATGCGATTTGTTGTCCAACCTCCAGGAAATTACACTGGGCCTCTAAGAGGCTGATGGTGGACACTAGAACATTCCAGTGAAATTTTTGCAGGGTTTTGTCCTTGACAAGTTCAGCCAAGCGACGCTGGCGTGACAAAATCCTAGCTATAGTCGCACCCTTGAGTCCTACGCGATACTAATCCTAAAGATTGCGATTTAGTGCTGTTGTTTAGGGATGATCTATCGGGGTTCGGATGAGATCCATTTGCGCCTAACGCCATGACCCAGCTTCGCAGACTGTTGTTGGTGGAAGATAGCCCGGACGACATTGAGTTGACCATGATCGCCTTTGAGCAGGTGGGAATTCCTGAACGATCGGTAACGATAGCGCGGGATGGGGTGGAGGCATTGCAACTGCTGATCCCTTCAGAGACGGGGGCTGAGCCGCTCTACCCTGAGCTGATATTACTGGATCTGAATATGCCCCGCATGGGGGGGCTGGAAGTACTGCAACGGCTACGCCAGAGCCCCATCGGTCGAGTGATTCCGGTGGTGATCTTGACAACCTCCGATGAGGAGCAAGATCGCTTCCAGAGCTACGAACTGGGCTGCAACAGTTATATTCGCAAGCCCATTGACTATGACCAGTTCTTGAGAGCACTGCACCAACTGGGGCGCTACTGGCTCATGCTTAACTGTCCACCTCCGTTTCTTTTGCGGTAGGCGCTAGGGATGGAGTTTTGAATGGGGAGCGAAGTGAAGAATCCCGATCTGGCGCAAGGAACGATTCCAGGGGGAAATTTTGAAGTGCAGGGGGGTACTGGGAGTCTACGGGATGATAATGCTAGCCTAGAGTTTCTTAGCTAATACCCCGAGGTTGCCATGGGCATCCCCTTTTCCTTCCCCCGACTTGGTTTGCGTCGTTGGCAAAACCTGTGGCGCGGCGGGCGACGATGGGGGCGCTGGGGCGCATTAGTCTTGGCGACAATAGGGACAACCTGGCTGTTGGCCTTGGTCCCGGCCCAGTCTTGGCCAGGGGAACCAACGTCTCCAGTGACCCGTTCCTCGACCAGTTCCCTAATCAGTTCTTGGCCAGGGGATGCTGTACTGGCTCAAGCTTCACCCTTGCAGACCAGCTATGAGCTTTACGAATCGGGGCAACTGACGGAGTCTGCCACCCTTTTGGAAGAGACGCTGCGGGCCTATGAGGCTAATGGAGATTCTCTGCGGACAGCGGTGGCCCTTAGTAATTTGGCCTTGGTGCGGGGACAGTTGGGCCAATGGTCCCAGGCCCAGGGAGCCGTGGAACGGGCAATTTCTCTCCTCCGGGAGGGCAACGATGCCCGTCGTCCGGTGGTGTTGGCCCAGACCTGGACTATTCAGGGTCAACTGTACTTGGCCCAAGGAAATGAAGTTGCGGCCTTGGCTGCGTTTGAAACGGCAACGGTTCTCTACGAGGCCCAGGGCGATACCATTCGCCAGGTGCGGAGTCGTATTAATCAGGCCCAAGCTCTTCAACATCAAGGCTTTTACCGCCGTGCCATTCGAGACATTCTTTTGCCCCTGGAAACTTGGTTGCGATCGCAGCCCGATTCCCTAGTCAAGGCCGAGGGGTTAAACAGTCTAGGGGGAGCCCTGCTGGTGGCGGACAGTACCGCCCAGGCAAGAACCGTTCTGGAAGAAAGTTTGGTGGTGCTAAAGCGATTGGAGGCTAGATCCAGTACTTTTTCTACCGCTGATCAGGCCCATTTGCCCGAGGTATTGACCGCCCTCTACATCAGTTTGGGCAATGCGGCTCGATCGCCGCAAGATCCAGACGCCGCCCTCGACTATTACCGTCAGGCGGCAGCGGCCAGTCCTGGCTCCAATCGCCTGCGAGCCCACCTGAATGAACTCAGTTTGCTGGTGGAGGCCCAGCAGTACAACGCCGCCAATGCCCTCAGCCAGCGCCTCTGGACCGAGGTCACCGAACAACCCTTAAGCCGCGATGCTCTCCAAGGGCGGATCAATTTTGCCAACAGCCTGATTCAACTCCAAGCGGGTTGTGGGAGCCCAGGGTGCGCTGCCCCAAGTTGGGGAGAGATCGAATCTCTGCTGTCGGCGACCCAACTCCAGGCCCAAAACCTGGGCGATCGCCGTACCAATGCCTACGTGACGGGCCTGCGGGGCACCGTAGCCCTGAAACAATCTCAGTGGCAACAGGCTCACCAGTTGACGGAACAAGCCCTGGTGATCGCCGCCGCTGTGAATGCTACGGATATCACCTACCGTTGGCATGAGCAATTGGGGCAAATTCAGGAGGCCCAAGGTAATTTGCCCGGTGCGATCGCGGCTTATCAGTCAGCGGTCAACACCCTGAAACGGCTGCGGACAGATTTGCTCGCCGTCAACCCCGATCTGCAATTTTCCTTCCAAAAGAGTGTGGAGCCGATCCACCGCAAGCTGGTGAGTCTGCTAATCGAGTCCTATGAGCAGGGGGGCAACAAGGCAGACCGTAAGGCCAACGGTACGGCGAACCCCTTGGGGGCGGCCCGCATGGTGATTGAATCCCTCCAGCAGGAGGAATTGAACAATTATCTCCGGGCGGCCTGCCTAGATCTACAAGAGGTGCAAATCGATCAAATTGCCCAGGCCCAATCTGCCGCCGTCATTTACCCCATCATCCTCAGTGATCGTCTTGCTACCATCGTCAGCTATCCCGGCCAAAGCACCTTAGCGGCCAAGGCGAGGGACACCCAGTCCACAGAGAAGCAACTCAGGGAGAACGAGGAACTGCTCGAACTCTACCCCACCCGCATCAGCGCCACGGAAATGGACACTACCCTAAGGGAACTGCGGCGGGCGCTGACGAACCGCATTAGCCTGGGCTACCGCACCTCTGCCCAGCAGGTTTACGACTGGGTGATTCGTCCCCTAGAGGCGGATCTTGCCACCAGGGGCATTGATACCCTGGTGTTTGTGTTGGATGGGGGACTGCGCAATGTGCCCATGGCAGCCCTGTTTGACGGGGAGAAGTTCTTGATTGAAAAATACGCGATCGCACTCACCCCCGGCCTGCAACTCTTGGCTCCCCAGCCCCTGTTAGAAACCAATCTATCGACCCTCGCCTTTGGTCTGTCAGAGCCGGTCAATGTCAATATCCCCAACACCTCTCGCCAGGTTCGATTTTCCGCCCTCCCCAATGTGGCGGCGGAACTGGACCAAATTCAGGCCCTCCTCCCTGCGACTCAGATCCTGATGAACGAGGAGTTCACCCCTGCCAGTTTCCGACAGGCCCTAGCCAACACCCGCGCCCCCATCGTCCATCTTGCTACCCATGGCCAGTTCAGCTCCAACCAAAACGAAACCTTTATCGTGGCTTCCGGGGGCACCACCATCACCATTGATGATTTGACGGGATCCCTAGAAGCCACCGCCACCAATCGTGCCGCCGCCGTAGAACTGCTGGTCTTGAGTGCCTGTGAAACCGCCGCTGGGGACGATCGGGCTGCCCTAGGTCTGGCCGGTATTGCGGTTCGGGCCGGAGCCCGCAGCACCCTCGCCAGCCTCTGGCAGGTGGATGATGTGGCCACATCCCAATTGATGACGCGGTTTTACGAAACCCTAACCACCCAACGAGTCACGAAGGCCCAAGCCCTCCAGGCCGCCCAGAGAGCCATCCTTGACGATCCCCGCTACCGCCGCCACCCCTATTTCTGGGCTCCCTTTGTGATGGTGGGCAACTGGTTGTAGACCCATAACCTATGGGATACCGGCAGCAACGCCATCAATAACGCCATCAATGGCGGGCAGAATTTTGAGGCGGACAGTGTGGGCAAGGGGGCTGTCGGCATCGCCGATTTGCACCGTTAGGGTGGTGCTAGTGAGGGGATCAAGGCGGGCCAACAGCTCCCGCAGATGGGGAGTACTGGCTCCGCTATCTACGAAGACCCGTTCTGAGAGTTTGGTGAGACGGTTCCAGGTGTTGTAGAGCTTGGCAACGGTTTGCTCCAGTTGGGCGGCTTGGTTCACCATATCGGCGGTGGCGTTGAGACAGCCGACCCGTAGGGCTTCCTCTAGGGCATTTTCCAAGTCCAGCCCCTCGTGGTTTAGGGCCTGAACTTGGACGGCGGCTTCCAGATATTTCGCCAGATAGCGAGCTTCTGCGGTGACCTGTTTGAGGGTGTCGAGATCGGGATTGAGCGTAACTTCGGTTTTGAGGGTGTTTTGGTGAATGGGCGGGAGCTTTTCCATTTCCCGAACCAAGGGTGCTAGGTAGCGGGTGGGAATGGTGTTGTTGGCGGCTTTTTCCTTCACCTCCGTAGGCAGGAGATCCGAGGACATGGCGGTCCATTCGTCGGAGACTTGGCGCACCTCGCGGCGGGTAATGTGATCCCCCCGGCGGGCGGCATCGCTGACCAGTTGCTGCACTTCGGGGGATGCCTGGGCGGTTTCCACAAAGGCTCGTTTACTGAACTGGTTTACGTCCTCAGGTTCTAGCAGGCCCTCCTGTAGCAGGGTGTCGGCACTGTCCGCCAGCTCAATTAGGGAATAGGCTTGGCTTTTGGTAATTTCCTGATCCTTTAGCCAGTTCAGAAAGCCTGTACCCCGGCCATCTCCGCCCCGTTTTTCGCGATCGCGCACCGCCCGCAAAATTCGGCCCCGCCAAATATCCGTTTGCAGATCAAAGCGATCGCACACCTGCCATGCGGTCTCGATCCGCTGCCGAAACTCCCCCTCAGAGATCTGATCATCTTCAGGATCCGGCAGTTGAAAGTTCAGGTCTGCCGGGGATTCCAGCATCTCAGGCACAGCATCCGGGGTAAGACGGGCAGTCATAGGCTCCTAGCGGGGTGGTGGGTCATGGGCAAGCTATTATCCCACGGGTGTCGAGCTATGCTGACTAAACGGGCTCTCTCTGGCTTCCGTCCTCCTATGCTTCGCCTCCAATCCCTCCACGACTGGCTCGAAATCCACTGGGTCGTCCCGGCCTATAGCGGTGGCTTGCTGCTGGGGCTAACAATTATTTTCTTTGGGGCTGCGACCAATACGATGGCGGGTTGGTTGTATGTGATCAGCGGTATCTTGCTGGCCTTGCTCCTGGTTTCAGCCCTTTTGCCCCCCCGAGCGTTACGGGGGCTACGGGTCACTCGGGCTCCCCTACGCCCCATTAGCGTAGGAGAGGTTTTGCCCCTGAGCCTGACCCTTACGAATCCCAGTTCCCAGCCCCGTGCCCTGCTCCAGATAGAGGATCCCCTACCGAAGGGGCTAGGGCCGTTGCAGTCCACTGCGATTGCGGCTCTTGGTCCCCACCACAGTCACCCCTGGCGCTATGAGGTCAAGGCTACCCAGCGCGGCATCTATCAGTGGCCAGAGGTGAGTCTGCGAACAGCGGCCCCGGTGGGGTTGTTTTGGTGTCGGCGCTCGGTGGTGGCTCCAGCCCAAGTGACGGTATATCCCCAGGTATGGCCCCTGCGCCACTGCCCAATTTTGGAAGATATGAGTCTATCTACGGGGCTAAGGTGGCAACAATCACGCCTTGCGGACCAGGCTACCGAGGGGCTGACCCGTGCCTTGCACCCCTACCGCTGGGGCGACCCTACCCGGCTGATCCATTGGCGCACCAGTGCCCGCTATGGAGAACTGCGGGTACGAGAACTGGAGCAACTGACGGCAGACAATCAAGTCTTGCTGGCCCTGGATGTCCAAGCCACTTGGCAACCGGAGGACTTTGAGGCAGCGGTGAGTGCTGCCGCTACTCTCTATGTCTACGGGCTGGAGCATCGCCTAACGGTGGCGCTGTGGATGGCCCCCACGGGAATTTTGCAAGATAAACACGGAGTGCTGTCGGCATTGGCGGCAGTGATGCCCAGTAATGCAGGGGCTAGCCACAATGGTCAGAGACCAGCCCCAAGGGACAATCGCAGGGGCCAGCCTCCGCTCCGTCTACCCCGCTCGCCCCTCCTCTGGCTGAGCCCAACCTATGCCCCAGGGTTGCCTAAGGGCAGCGCTTGGGTGGCTTGGTCCCCCACCCTGTCCGCTAGCCAGGGGGTACTGCTGCCTATAGGTGGGAACCGTCCCCTAGCAGACCAACTTCAATCAATGCCCACTGTTCTAGGGCACTAAGAATCCATCCAATAGCGATCCTGCATGAGCCTTGAGTAAGCCTGAGTTCGACTTAAGCTTCGCTACCCATCCGCCAGGGAATAAATTGCCCTGGCTCACAGCAGAAGTCCGTTAAAACGGACTCGCCCCCCTATCCCCAGCCCAACTCCCAGTCCATCAAAAATGGACTTATAGCGGTTCTCACTCGGGTGAAGTACAGGCAAGGGGCTTAAGCCCCTTGTTCGCCAAAGTGTCATTAAGTTGAGGTGTACCTCATACATTAGGGAACCGCTATAAGCCTGTTAGCCGGGAATTTTGAATTCCCGGCGGGGTGACAGCGCTGATACCGAATTGACGTTTTTTAGCCCTCTACTCCTTGTCGAACTCAGGTTTGAGTAAGCCTCTTGCTCCGTGGGTTACGCTTCGCTTCACCCACGCTACGAAGGTCTTCAGACATCAAATGGGATTGCCATACTCGGTTTTGCCGATGAAGAATCAAGGCTTGGAGGGTGTTTCCGGATAGGCTCTCAATGGGCGGCACCTCAAACCATCCCCCATCGCAACTGGACTGGCCTAGATCTCGTCATTCACTAGATCTCGTCATTCAATTGGGTCAAGATGCGCTCCAGATCGCGTTGGGCTTGACCATAGCCATCCCAGTCCCCCGCTTGGAGGGCAGTCTGTCCAGCGGTGTAGGCATCCAGGGCCGCTTGGATCTGGGCTGCCACCTCTGGGGTTGCCGGTGCCTGGGGAACGGCCACCTGATCGGGGTCAAGGGTAGCTTCCGCCTCCGGTGCCGCATCGGGATCAGCCGCCCCAAAGATTTCAACAAGCGCGGCATCCAGCGTCTCCGCCATGACAATGCGATCGCTATAGGCCACAATCACCCGCCGCAGTTCCGGCAGTTCCCCCTGCTCCGCCCGCAGATACACCGGCTCCACATAGAGCAGCGATCGCTCAATGGGAATCACCAACATATCTCCCCGGATCACCCGTGATCCCTCTTGACTCCAGAGGGTAAGCTGCTGAGAAATCTCAGGGGTTTGGTTAATGCGGGCTTCGATTTGGCTGGGGCCGTAGATCAACCGCTCTTTAGGAAACTGGTATTCCAACAGCGTGCCGTAGCTATCGCCATCGGAGCGCCCCGCCAGCCATGCCACCATGTTGTCGCGGTTCACAGGGGTAAAGGGCATGATCTGGATGAACTCCTCGGGGCTGGTGTCCGGGAGCCGCATGATGGTGTGGTAGGGCTCCATCATCACCGACGCGCCTTCGTAAATCTGCATGGGGAAGCGCCACACATCCTCTCGGTTGTAAAACACCTCGGGGTTGGCCATGTGGTAGGTCCGGTACATGTGGGCCTGGAGGGTGAAGAGATCCTGGGGATAGCGAAAGTGTTCTTGCAGGGCGGAGGGCACCGTCGTCATATCCTGAAACAGGTTGGGGAAAATCTTGCGGTAGGTGGACAGGATCGGATCGGTCCCATCTAGGGCATAGAAGGTAAGGCTGCCATCGTAGGCGTCAATCACGACCTTGGCGGCATCGCGGATGTAGTTGGTGCCCCGACGGGCGATCTGGGCTAGGACGGGATTCCCCAGGATGTCATTTACGTCGCTGCTGCGAATGAGGGGCTGGGAATAGGGATAGCGATCGCTGGTGGTGTAGGCATCCAGCACCCACTTCAAGCGTCCCTCCACCACAGCAATGTAGGGATCGCTGTCGTAGGTGAGGAACGGGGCGACCTGCCGTGCCCGCTCTACAATTTGCCGATGATAGTGAACACGGGAATCCGGGATGAAATAGTTGGAAATCAGTGCATTGAAATCCCCCAGTTCAAAGGCATAGGCTAGCCGTCGCCCCAGGGAGCCTATGGGCACACCGCCGCTGCCCTCGTAGCGATTAACGGCATTGTCGTTTCCTAGGGGATAGTCAAATTCGTCGGTGTCGGTGCCCGTGAAGATGTAGTTTCGGGTCGCCTCACCGTAGTAGATCCGGGGTTCCTCCAAAGCCAGATCGATATCAATCACGGGGGGAATGTTTCTGATCATGAGTTCCGGCAGACCATCCGTCGTCGCCTGGTTCACCGGACTCATGACGATGCCGTAGCCATGGGTAAATTTGAGCCGCTGATTGACCCAGGTTTGGGCCTCGGGGGCAGCTTGGCTGTAGTCCATTTCCCGAGCGGCCACCATCACCTGACGGTAGTTGCCGTCCAGGGTGTAGCGATCCACGTCTACATCCTGGAATCGGTAGTAGAGGCGAATTTCCTGGAGTTGGCGGTAGGTGCTGAGGATGGGGCGGTAGTCCCAGAGGCGAATGTTGTCTACCGTGGGACTATTGGCGGTGAGGTCAGCCTGGGTCAGACTGGCCTCGGCGGGAAAGTCATTACTCTCCACCGTCGCTAAACCATAGGCGTCGCGGGTGTAGGCAATGTTGTGCTCAATGTAGGGCTGTTCCCTGACCAATTCATTGGGAGCGACTTGGAATCGTTGCTGAAACCAGGGATAGAAACCGCTGACCAGCACTAACACGGCTACATACAACACAATGCCGACGCTGGGCAGCAAAAAGCCGCTGCGTCCAAGGGAAACGATGAACAGCGCTGCCACCGCTAGGGTGACAAAGGCCATCATCCAGTAGGCTTGCAGGCGAGCATTAACATCGGTAAATCCGGCCCCAAAGATGATCCCTGAGGGGGAGAACAGAAGTTCGTACCGCTCTAGGTAGAACCCTACGGCGATGAGCACGGCCAGTCCCGCCAGCAGCAGACACAGGTGGGTCTTGGCAGCCCCAGTGAGGAAATATTTCCAGCCCCGCTCTGGTCGAATTTCCCCCTTTAGGGCATAAACTGCGATCGCAATTGCCAAGGCCCACAGCACCAGTTGCAGTAACCCCAGTTGCAGCCCCTGATAAATCGGCAGTTGAAAAAAGTAGAAGGAGAGGTCTTGCTGAAAGAGGGGATCCCTCTGGTCAAAGGGGGTGAGGTTCAAAAACTGGAGGATGCTGTCCCAGGCAGCAGCTCCCTGAAGAGCGATGCCAAAGGCCACCACGAGACTAAGTGCGATCGCGCCATAGCTGGGCAAAACCGCCAACCGGGGAATCGGGGGAGCATTCTTCCCCAGCCGCCAGGGAGAATCCCGAGTTAGGGCTGCTGCCAGACCGTAGTTGGCTAACAAAAAGCCCGCCGCCAGGACCAGGGTAGCCAGCCAGATCAACCCCTGCCAGCGAATCCGCCGCCAAAAGACATCGGCATAGTCCACCGCAGCAAACCACCAGGATTCCGTCAGCAGGTGGATCACCGCTCCCGACAACACGAGGACCAACACCACAGCGATCGCCGGAAATAGAATGAGGGGAGGCCGACGACTACTTTTGTAGGAAGCACTGGAGGAAGAACGTTTCACAGTAAAAAACCGACAGAAAAAACCGACAAGACTAGATCTCAACCTTGCCCAAGTCCAGAAATGGAGCTTTCCCGGTGGGGAAACTCCAGATTTCGAGCTGGACTTGGTATAAAGCTACATGAGCCCCATTCAAGCTCTGTCTACCCTAGCGCTGCTGGCAGCGAGATATGGAGTGAACCCCTAGTTTTTTACATTCGCACCATTGCGTTTCCCAAAGGGCTCAGTATACTTTCAGGACATCTAGGTCACGCTGAAATACCAGGGATGCATCTATATCTGGTGTCCAGTCCCCGGTTTAGGGGTCAAGAACCCCCTAAAGGGTTGGCCCAATTCCATTTAGGTACGTTTATTAGGGATATATGAATAATCCCCGTCCATGGCCCTACGGGCAGCGACCCGTTAACCCGCCCTCGCCCCCAGTGACCGCTGCGGGCAGTGCCAAGATGCCGCCACCGCGACGGGGACAGCAGCCCCGCCCGAATCTGCAACCCCCAAATCCACGATGGTCAGAGACCGGCCCAAAGGGGCCATCGCAGTGGGTCAACTCCAGCCCCGGAGCCACCATGCCCCCGCCCGCCCCCAAAGCGGAGGCGCGCTCGATCTATCCTGCGCCCAAGCAGCCCCGATCCAGACAGCCCGCGTCCAAGCCATCTGAACCCAGAGACCCTACCCCACAAAAACCAACCCGTCAGCGGCGTTCTGCTTCCCGTGCCCAGACCGAGGTCGCCTCCCTGAGATCTCAGCTAGACACCCCCGCTACCGACCTCCGCCCCTCCCTCTGGATTCGTCTTGCCAGCAATTGGACCCTATGGGCCTTAGTCGCCTTAGCCTTATTTGGGGGGGTAGCGACAGCCTCCGCCGTGAGTCTGTTTCGCATTCCTAACCTGCCCAACTGCCGCGCCATCTTCTGGCCCTTGGCCTCCGCCTCAACCCGCCTGCAATGTGCAGACGCCTACGCTGATCAAGGCTCCGTAGAAAGTCTCCTAGCAGCTATTTCCCTGGTGGAAAGACTGCCCCAGGATCATCCCCTCCGTAGCGACATTGACGAACGAGTCGAGCGCTGGGCCGAACAGATTTTGACTATTGCCGACCGTACCTTCCATGAAGGAGACCTGCAAGAAGCCATCGCCATTGCCCGCCGCATCCCCGGACACACCGCCGCTGCGGCCCTAGTCGTGGACCGCATTGCAACCTGGGAAGACATTTGGCAAAAAGCAAGCACTATTTTTGCCAATGCTGAAACCTATCTCCAGGAAGGTAAGTTCCGCGAAGCCTTCGGCGAGGCAATCCAACTTCGTAATGTGGGGAATGACTATTGGCAAACCACCAAATATGAGGAACTGCTGAACCTGATTACGGCGGCACGGCGGGATATAAATCTTCTGGGTCAAGCCCGTCGCCTAGCAGAACGGGGAAGCGTAACGGCAATCTTAGAGGCTCTAGAGCTAATTGGTCAGATTCAGGATACGAGCCCCCTCCATGGGGAAGCTCAAACCTTGATGAAGGAAATCAGCCGCAAACTGCTGGATCTGGCAGAGAATGCCCTAGCACGAGCTGACAGTGCCAGTGCTTTGGACATTCTGGGCAAGATTCCCCCTAAAGCCGGACTGGCCGGGGAAGTTGCCGATTTCAAAACCCTAGCGGAAGCCTACGAACTCACCTGGGACAACTCCACCATGGGCTATGAGACCGCCATTCTGCGGCTCCAGAGTATTAGTCGCGATCGTCCTCTCTACAGCCGCGCCCAAGCCCTGATTGGTGAATGGCAGCAACAGGTAGAGGGGTTGGCCCTCCTGGACTGGTCTCGACGGGTGGCAGAACCCGGCACCGTGGCAGATCTGCGGGCCGCCATCATCGAAGCCCGCCGGATCGGGCGAGACAATCCCCGTTGGCAAGACGCCCAGCAGCAAATCGACCGCTGGCAGCGGGAAATTTCTCGCATCGAAGACGGCCCCTACCTATCCCAGGCCAAGGCTCTTGCTGGGGCAGGGGATCGCGCCGCCCTCAGCGCCGCCATCGAAACAGCCCAGGTGATTCCACGCGGGAGCAGCCTCTACAGTGAAGCCCAGGATCTGATTGCAGACTGGCGCTGGGAAATACAACGCCTCGACCATGCACCAATCTTGGCCCAGGCCCGTCAACTCGCCGCTGCGGGGAATTTCTCCCAAGCGATCGCCGTAGCCTCCCAAATTCCCCAGGGCCAAGCCCTCCATAGTGATGCCCAAAGCCTAGTCAGAACCTGGCGCGGGGAAGTCAGTGGCGGCGACCAACTCCAGCGGGCTTACCAAAGCGCCCAAGGCGGCACCATCGCTGCTTTGGTGCAAGCTATTAATATCGCTCGGGAGGTTCCCGAAGGTAGCAGTCGCTGGAGTGAGGCCCAAGGCGTCATCAACCAGTGGAGTTGGGATATTCTCCGTAGTGCAGAAAGTGAGGCGAATCGCGATCTGCCCCAGGCGATTCAAATCGCGCGGCAGGTGCCTGCCCGCACCGAAGCCTATGCCTCTGCTCAGCTCAAAATCCAAGAATGGACCGCCTTGTCAAACCCCTAGGGCGGGAAGGCAGAAGGCAGAAGGATGTAAGGCTTTGCCCGTGCGTAGCAGGATGAAAAGGACTGTCACAACTTGGAAGGTTACAGAGAACTGAGCCCATTGACTGCTGGCTAAGCGGAGTCGTTCGCGCAGCGTCTCCCGAAGGGAGAAAGCCAGCCACATCACCGGGTTCTGGCCGTTCCCTAGCCCCTCCGGGGCGGCAAAGCCAACGACTCTGCTCAGGGAACTGGATGTCTGTATGGAGACAACGACTTAGCAGGCTTTTCAGCTTGTTTTAAGACATAACCTTCCAAGTCGTGGACTTCCTCGTTTCACAAGGGCTCCTGCTCTACCAAATAGGTGAGTTATTGCTGCCATCGTCGCGTCGTCGCGCAAGCGTCCCGCTTGCCGCAGTGTTAGCACAGCGTGACACATCAATCCGAGTTGAACACCCTATCCCCCCAAACTGGTGCCTGAACACCCGTAAAAAAGCGGCTGTTCCCAAGGGAACAGCCGCTTTTTTACAAATCCTCTTGCAAGGCATTACTGAGCCAATCTAACGAAGCTGATGGGCCTGCCCCAGATCATTCCATGGTCCCGAGGCTGGCATCCTGGTTACGAATGTTGTCGGGATCTACATAGTGGCAGGTCGCCTCATCAATGCAGATCAAGGCCCACCCAGACTGCTCAATTTCCACCAATTCATAGTCGGTGTCGCGGACAAAAAAGCCCTTGTGGTTGCGAGTCTCAGGCTTAACTTTGACAGTGCGTGTATCCATGGGTTTGGCTCCGTAATTTAGCTCGACAGAAAGAAAAATCTCAGTAAACCTTATCGGTTCGTTAAAGAAAGCTTATCACCCAAATTCGAGCCATGCCGTTAAGTTATCTAATCGTTCTTACCGATCCCCGATGGGATTTCATGCCGATTCCGGCTAGGACAATAAAAGGCTGAAACCCTTGTATGAAAAAGCCCTGGACAATTGCCAGGGCTTTTTAAGAGGGCGACACAGGCCGCAATATTGTTCACAAAAGTTTTTTGCGGACTGTTACGGGCTAGCGGTATCCACTCCGCCCTTCCGAGGCTGGAATCCGCCAGAAGCTAGTACTCGACGGCATAAAAACTTGCCTATTTGATGGAGCAGGAGCCCTTGTGAGACCAGGAATTCCTTTTCTGCCTTCTGCCCTCTGCCTTTCTGTACTAGCTGTCAAAGAGCCATGTGCGTACCCGCTCTAGACTTTTCCAGTCCGGACGACGGCGTAATCCATCTTCAAGATTTTCCCGCACTTCCTGACGCAGTTCCTCTGACACCATCATCACCTGAGTCACCAGTTCGATGTGATCCCGCACCCCCTTCTTCCCCGTTTCCAGGTAGGCGATGGCTAAATTGATCCGCGATTGGGGATCTTGGGGGTTGAGCTTCACTGCCCGCTGGGCAGTCTTGAAGGCGAGGGATCCCTTGCCCTCAAGCAGGTATAGCCATGCTAGGCAGGTGAAGGCGGCGCTGCTTTTGGGGGCGCGATCGCAAACCTCCTTGAACAGGGGAATCAGTTCCGCTACCGGATCCCCTGCTTTATACCGGGCAATACCTTGATCAAATAGCGATTCAGCGCTCTGAGTCATGCTGCAATTACCTGTCTCACCGGGATAAGAGTATTCCAACTCAAGACTTGTCCGGCCTCTATCTCAGTAATTCTGGGATAGAGCAGCCAAACCAAGCCTGCGGTCAATTCCATGGGATGACCCTGTAGATGGAACCCTCTGAAGCCTACAGCAGGCCCGAGCCATAGAAAAGCCCAAGCCATTGTAAATTCCCCAGTCAATAGGAGCTAAACTCGCCCCGACAGATGGGACTTGATTTCTGTGCGGATCCCTAAGTGCCGAAGGACTTGCCGCAGCCGCAGGTTTGGGCGGCATTGGGGTTGGTGAACTGGAAGCCACCGCCAATCAGGGCGTTGCTGTAGTCCAGCACGAGGCCATAGAGGTAGAGCAGACTTTTGCGATCGCAAACCACCTTGAAGCCATCGTAGTCATAGACCTCATCGTGGTCCCCCACATTGCCAAGGTCTTCAAAGTCCATCATGTAGGACATGCCAGAGCAGCCGCCCTGCCGCACCCCCACCCGCAGGCACAGGTCTTTACCGTGCTGGGCTTGGAGCGCCTGGACATGCTGGAGGGCAGCCTCAGTCATCTGAATGCCCCGTTCGTTTTGCACTGTCTGTGTCATTACAATTTCTAGGGTGCTAGGTGGATATTAAGGTAGGTTTTGGAGCAGGGGGGTGTAGCGTCTGCCTTCACCTGTGCCCAGTGTAGCTTAGGAGCCAGTCTCCCCAGCATTGAAGCCGCCATTGGTCTGGCATTGATGGCAGAGGGAGTGGGGGTATGGGGGTATGGGGGTGGATGGGTGGATGGGTAGGGGGTTTGGGGTGGATGGGTAGGGGGTTTGGGGTGGATGGGTAGGGGCGCGGTTTCCGCGCCCAATGCAGGAAGTAGCAGATGACAGGAATTTTGAGTTTTGAATTAAATATTCCGTAGGGGCGGGTTTAGCTCGTGTCTACCGGGAAATCCCAAATGGGAGGCTCAAAACCCGCCCTACCCAGTCGCCGGGTGATCGGTATTGGGGGGTTGGGGGTATTAGGGTATTGGGGGAGTTTTGAATTTTGAATTCAATTTCCCGTAGGGGCAATCCCTTGTGGTTGCCCTTGTTGCCGGGTGACCCGAATGGGGAGTGGGGAGGTGGTAGGGGCGGGCGGTGCTCGCCCTGCCAGGGAGTGGGGGAGTGATGGAGCTGTTCTTCAGAGACCAGGTCGTAACCCTGGGCTAGATCAGGGTCGCCAGTCGCTTTTGCAAACTCTCGGGACTGAACTGGGCGAGGGTTTCTTGACGCAGCCAACTGCCTTCACAGCGGGGGTCGGTGCCCGTCAGAATCTCCCCACAGGCGGCGGCTACCGCGTCGGGATCCCGGTGGGGCACCCGCCAGCCCATGCGACCATCCTGAAGGGGATCCGCCGATCCATCCGCATCCCCGGAGAGGACAGGCACTCCGCAGGCCATGGCCTCCATGTAGACAATGCCAAACCCCTCTTGGGAGGGCATCACGTAGGCATCCGCTAGCCGATAGTGATCCGCTAGTGCGTCATTGGGCACGAACCCGGCAAAGACGACCCGATCCGCCACCCCCAGATCCTGGGCCAGTTGGGCCAGTCGGGGTTGGTCGTCACCCCGGCCAATCACCAGGTATTTCACCTCGGGAAAGCGCTGACAAATCTGGGGCAGGGCGCGGATCGTCACATCTACCCCCTTGTAGATGTCCCCGGACCAGAGCCGCGCCACCGTCATCAGGATGCGGCTACCCTCTAGGCCATACTGCTGAAGAAGCTGGGGAGATTTAGGGCCGGGGGTAAACACCGTCCCGTCTACAGCGCAGGGCAGTAGGTGAGCTTTTCCTGGATCCAGATCATTGGCCTGACAGGCCAAGTCGCGGCTGTAGCGGCTAATGCACCAAAGGCTGTCCGCCCCCTGTAATGCCTGCTGCTGCCGGGGGGGCAGGGGAGCCCACACCTCCTTGCCATAGGTCATCACCGTATAGGGAATGCGGAACCGTTTACACAGGGGAGCAACCAGAGGAGCCAAACGGACATGGCCACAGATGATTCGCTGATAGCGGCCCCGTAGTAAATGCCACAGTAAAATCAACGCCATCCGTAGCCGTCCCAGGTTGGCGGAGGGGCTCTCTAGGTAGTAGAAGGTAAGTCTGGAATCGCGAAAGGGATTATCACAGCTCGCACCATCCCGCAGTAGCAGCACATCGGCGGGGGGTAGGGCAGGGTTGGTGGCATAGGCCCGGAGAACATCCTTGACGTAGGACTGGATCCCCCCTTCGCAGGAAAAAATTTGCAGGAATACAAAGCTAATACGCGGTTGACGTGCCACTCAGTTCTGTCCTCGAATACCTGAAAATTCTGTGTCTTAAAAGGCGGGCTGGGCGGAGGCAAGGGGGGAGACTTGGCCTGCTTGCAGACGGGCTAGGTCGGTCTGAACCATTTTTTCAATCAGTTGTTCAAAGCTGACCTGGGGCTGCCAGTTCAAGCCCGTATTGGCCTTGTGGGGATTGGCCACGAGTTGAAAATGTTCATCTTGACGAATCAGATGGGGATCAATGTCCACGTAGGTTTCCCACTTCAGATCCACGCTGGCAAAGGCGGCGGCGACCAGATCTCGGACACTGTGGAGGATCCCGGTGCCAATCACGTAGTCTTCAGGGCTATCGGCTTGCAACATGCGCCACATGGCTTCCACGTAGTCTCCGGCAAACCCCCAATCGCGCTTGGCGTCTAGGTTCCCCATGGTGAGGCGATCGCGCAGACCCAGTTTGATGGCGGCGGCGGCGAGGGCCACCTTGCGAGTGACGAATTGGGGCGGACGACGGGGGGACTCATGGTTGTAGAGCACGCCGCTACAGGCAAAGAGGCCATAGCGATCGCGGTGATGCACCATGGTCCAGTGGGCGTGGAGTTTTGCTGCCCCGTAGGGATTTTTGGGGCGAAAGGGGGTGGTTTCCGCCTGGGGTGATTCCTGCACATCCCCAAAGATTTCTGAGCTGCTGGCCTGGTAAAAGCGGGTGGTTAAGCCCGCCTGCCGAATCCCATCTAGGAGGCGGGTGGCGGTGCCCGTAATCAAGTCCAGGGTGCCGAGGGGATCATTCCAGGAGGCGGGAACAAAGCTGGGAGCGGCTAGGTTGTAGATCTCCTGGGGCTGGAGGTCGGCGACGGCACGGCGGAGTGCGATCTCATCCGTGAGGTCAACGGGCAAAATCTCAACGGTCTCCGCCAGATCCTCCAACTTGGCGACACTGGCTTGACGGCTGGGGGGTACTAGCCCCACCACCCGATAGCCCCGCCCCAGCAGCAGCCGACTGAGATAGTAGCCGTCCTGCCCTGTAATACCCGTGATCAGTGCCGTTGCTGCCATATGCTTTGTGCTGTTTAACGCCCTCGTGGGAATGAATCAGGGGTCTCACGTAAGGATGCCCAGGGGATTGGGATCTTCCCACCCCATGGATAACATCCCTAATACTTCCCGATACGCCCGACCAACATCACCGCTACAGGATTTCCTGCCGCCACCAGCCGGGTGCCTACGGGTACCACTGCCAGCGCATTGGTGCCCGCTAGGTTGATCAGGTTACCGGAACTGTGGCTACCCCCGGCCAAGGAAAAGGTGAGACCCTGGTCGGTACTGGCTAAATGGCCCCAGAGGTAGGTTTCCCGTTGTCCCCCCGCCTTGAGATCCTGTTGCGATCGCGCCTCGACAAACACAGGAGACCACCCCGCTGCCCGCCCTGACAATTTCCGCAGCGCAGGCTCCACAAAGCGCCAAAAGCTGACCAGAGCCGACACGGGATTTCCCGGTAAGCCAAAGTAAAGGGTTGGGGCCACCCTCTGTCCAGGGCTAGGTTCCGAGCTGGGGAACCTAGCCACAGTCAGGGGCTTGCCCGGTTTCACCGCCACCGCCCGAATTTCCAGCACCGCCCCCAACTCCATCAAAATCCGATCCACATAGTCATAGTCCCCCACCGACACGCCCCCGGAGGATAGAACGCAATCGGCTTGGGTGAGGGCAGCCGCGATCGCCTCTCGCAGGGCTTCGGGGTCATCCGGGATGATGCCCAGAGGCACGGGTTCCCCTCCCGCTGCCTGGACCAACGCCGCCAGGGCGTATTGGTTGGAATCCACAATCTGACCGGGCTGCAAGGGCTGATCCGGCATAACCAGTTCATCCCCCGTAGACAGAATCGCCACCCGAGGCCGTCGATACACAGGCACCTGAGCCCATTGTGCCGCCGCTAAGACCGCAATTTCCGGGGCGTGTAATTCCAACCCAGCCGCCAGCAGGTCATCCCCCGCCCGCCGAAAACTAGCCCGGTGGCGCACAAAGGCTTGGGGCTCAGGTGCAGCCAGGATCTCAACACCATCCCCCTGCCGCTGCGTCTCCTCCTGAATCACAATCGTATCTGTCCCCAGAGGCAACATGGATCCGGTTAAAATCCGTGCCGTTTCCCCCGATTGGATGATCCGTTGGGGAGTTTTGCCCGCTGGAATCTCTTCCACAACGGTCAAAATCACAGGGGTTTCCGCGCTAGCCTCTGCCACATCGGCATACCGCACCGCATAGCCATCCATGGCGGAATTGTCCCAGTGGGGAAAGTCCAGGGGGCTTTGTACCGTCGTCGCCAGCACCCGCCCCATGGCCTGGAAGAGGGGAATCGTTTCGAGATCGCGCTCCGGATCCAAAGGCTGGACCCAGCTCAAAATCTGGGCTTCAGCGACATCAGCGGGAATCATCGACGCAGACATAGGGCGTTATCCCACCACAGGAGGGGCCAGGGTGACTTGCAACACCGGGCCACCAAGGTGACACCGGAGCCGGAATGGCTATCTGGGTGACATTAACGCACACCTGGACCTGGATGGGCCAACTTGGCTGCCGCACCCAGACCCGATCGCCCCGACAGGCCACCACCAAAAACCCTGGAAGATGGGACGACTGCCCCTTCAAACGCACCCTCACCCCAGTCCGTAACGAGATCGCGGGCATCGGCAGATTCCCAACGCAGCACTGCCTAGATTGTAGCCGCAGCTAGTATAAATGAACTACATCGATAGGGCTTCTTGACCGTCAATAAAGCTCTTCTCGACCCCCTGCCACCCTCACGATGCCTGTCACCGTCTACCGTGGGATAACATCAACGTGGTGGCGTTGTCGATGGCGCAATAATTGCCCGCATCATCCACCGCACCAAAGGTCCGCAGTTGCTCCTGAAGGGGACTGGGAAGTTGGGGATAGGTGAGGTCGCCATCCCCAGCCGAGATTCTGGCCCAAAAATCCTGTAGGTGGGGAGCATACTGCTCCGCCTCCGCCAGCGACAAACTGAAGGGGGGACAGGTGAGGAGGCGCACCATAAAGCCAAAGGCGCGATCGCGCATCCAATCCAGGGAAGCAGCTTGCAAATCTGGCCAGTCCGCCACCGATAGGATGCGGTGGGTCTCGATCTGGATTTCCAGTTGCCCAGTAGCCGTGGGAGTAGCGGTCAGAATCCGGTAGGGGTGAGGGTAGCTAACCAGGGATCCGGTGGTCACTTCCCAAAGCCCCTCCCTCTGGACTACATCCTGAACATGAAGATGGCCCGTCAACAGTAGGGCCACCGGGGACGATTGTAGGTGCTTGAGAAGAGCCTTCCGGTTCCGCAGTATATAGCGCTGTCCAAGGGGATGGCGGCTTTGCCCTGGCAAATGTTCCAAAACGTTGTGGTGAATCATCACCATCACCCATTGGTCAGCGCAGTCCCTGAGGTTGCCCTCTAACCAGTGTCGCTGGGGAGCGGTCAGGTAACCGTAGGGAATTTGATTACCCTCCTGGTCAAAGGCAATGGAATTGAGGCCGATCAGGTGAAGTCCCGGTAAAATTTCCTGGCGATAGTAGGGTAAATCACTGCCGTCGTAGCCAAAGTCTCGATAGAGGTGGGGAAATTCCTTTAGGCTGAGGGGGCAAGGGGCTCCGACCGGCCTTTGAGCATCACCCCCCGCCCGCGTTAGCACATCATGATTTCCCGGCACCACATAGACGGGGAAAGGCAACTGGCGCAGGCGATTCACCAACCATTCATGGTTTTCCCGCTCTCCGTGTTGAGTCAGATCCCCCGGCAGTAGCAGAAAGTCTAGGTCCGCCTCCGCCAGATCCGCCAATATGGCTTCAAAAACGGGGATGCTCACCTCGACTAAGTGAAACCGATTGGGGATCTGCCGAATCGTATGGGGCAGAGCAATGTGGGGATCGCTAATAATGGCAAAACGAAAAGGGCGCAAGTTCAACTCCCTCGACACTCTAACGGCCTCTTAGAAATCAGCCCAATCATAACGATATGGACGATCAGTCATCGACCCTCGTCGCTGGAGAACGTCGAGGGGGCGCAACCGATAGCCATACAATCTTCAATCGGCATCGTTAAATGGGGATCCCCTTAGCTGCTGGCGTCTCCACTGCGATGGTCTAGGATCAGTCTTTGGCCACCGCTTCCTCGGTTGCCGCTTCCTCAGTTGCCGCTTCCTCAGTTGCCACTTCCTCAGTTACTGCTTCGGTAGTAGTCTCCTCAGGCGCAATCACTTCCGGGGCGGGCTCTTCTTCCTTGATGGGCTGGGGCTTAGGACCACGCATGAGGGCTGGGGATACCCCTCGCTTCACTTCTTCGCGATCGCGTCCCTTGCCCCGTCCCCCCTTGCGATCCTTGTCACCAGACTCTCGCCGCGCTTCCCGTTTGGGCTCATCACCAGTGCCAGGGGCACGCTCAGATTTTTTGATAGGCCGCTCAACCATGGCTCAACAGTTCTTAACAGCCTGATGATCCTACCCCATCGAGTCAATCTATCGCCGAGAAACGCAACCTCTGGAACCGGAACATCTTATAGACAAGCCTTCACAAAGGATTCCAAGCGATCCATGCCCCGTTCAATGGTGTCGAGGTCCGTGGCGTAGGACACGCGGATATTACCCTCCGCCCCAAAGGCGACGCCGGGGATAGTGGCCACGTGCTTCTCCTCCAGCAGCGCATTGCAAAAATCTAGAGAGGACAACCCCAGGTTCGCAATGCTGACAAAGAGATAGAAGGCTCCATCGGGCTCCAGACAAGACAGCCCCGGAATTCCGTTGACCCGATCGGCAATCACCCGCCGCCGTTGGGCAAAGGCCCGTCTCATGGTTTCCACGCAGTCTTGGGGTCCCTCTAGGGCCGCGATCGCACCGTACTGGGCAAAGGTGCAAACATTGGAAGTACTGTGACTTTGGAGCGTATTCATAGCTCGAATCAATTCCACAGGACCAGCCAGGTACCCCAGCCGCCAACCCGTCATAGCAAAGGCTTTGGCAAAGCCACTACTGACCACCGTGCGTTCAAAGGCTCCGGGACTAACCGCCCCAATACTCAGGTGCTCGGCCTCCCCATAACGGATTTTTTCGTAGATTTCGTCCGAGGCCACCAGCAAATCATGACCCTCGACAACGGCGGCCAAGGCCCGAATCTCGTCGGGGGTGTAGATCATTCCCGTGGGATTAGAGGGGGAATTCAGCACAAACAGGCGAGTACGGGGGGTGATAGCCTGCTGGAGTTGCTCAGGAGTGATTTTGTAACCTGTCTCGGCAGTCGTAGGCACAATCACCGGAATCCCATCCGCCAGCTTGACCATTTCCGGGTAGCTGACCCAGTAGGGGGCCGGAATGATCACCTCATCTCCCGGATTAATCAAGGTCATCATCAGACCGTAGAGGGAATGCTTGCCACCATTGGTAACGATGATGTTTTCGGGACCGTAGGGGAGGTTATTTTCGGTCCTCAGTTTATGTGCGATCGCGGCCCGTAGGGCGGGCTCACCAGCGGCGGGACCGTAGCGGGTTTTGCCCTCATCCAGGGCTTTTTTGGCAGCGGCGATAATGTGGGCAGGGGTATCAAAGTCAGGCTCTCCAGCACTGAAGCTACACACGTCCAGCCCCTGGGTTGTCATGGCCTTAGCCTTAGCGGAGATGGCCAACGTCATGGAGGGGGAAACCCGATTAACCCGATCTGCCAATTTCATGTCTTGCCTGCCGATCTGCCAATCTCCCTAGGCTAGCTCGAAAAGGGAGTCCTCTAGAGCCAATTTCTTTAGGATTCATGACAAGGAATACAGACAAATCATCCCCATGCAGATAGAGAACATGTGGCTCAGACTCTCCGGCACTGGGTAGGGCGGGTTTTGAGTCCCCCATTTGGGATCCCCCAAACGAAAGGACTGGATTACCCGGCACGGGGCAGGGCGGGTTTTGCCAGCCCATTCCTGAATCACCCACCCAATCCCGGCTAAACCCGCCCCTACGGTTCTTCCCTGTTACCTGTTTGTTACCTGTTACCCCCTGCATTGGGCGCGGCATCTCTGCGGTGCATTGCTTCGCGTGGGCGAAGCCACGCCTTAGCGTTATGCACCCTACGGGAAATTCAAAACTCAAAATTCCTGTCACCCCATCACCCCCACACTCCTACACCCCCACACCCCCACCTAAGGTCATTGCGAACTGAGGGCAATAAAGAAGCTGATGCCCAAAAGGAGTACCAGGCTGATCCAGACCCCGTAGCGGCGCAGGATGAGGCGTGGCGTCCAAGAGTGGGATGGCCCTTTTGGACCAGTCTTTGACCATCCCGATGTCTCGACCTCGCTGATGCCCACCGACTGGTAGAGCGTGCAGGTGGTCGCCTGGGGCCGTTGGGGAAAGGTGCAGGAATCGTCAGCATGATAAGCACAGTCAGCACAAAGATACTGGCTTCCTAGAGTCTGATGTAGGGGAATGCCGGGATGCCCATGGGCCTTTAGCAGCAGCCCACAGTGGGGACATTGGATCGCCACAGTCTGCACCGGGGTCTGACAGCGGGGACAGCTTGGCATAGGAATATCCTCAGGCGTTCCCTCCGTATCCTAGGACCTGTAGACAAGTAACGGGGAAACCCTTGCGAGGTAGGCATGACCACGCCCGCCCTAATGAATCAAGCTAGGGGCTGTAACCGCCCCATAACCAGGAATCTGGCTTTGATTATCTACAGCCCCTAGTCCGCCCTCGGTCCCACCGGAAACCGCCGCACCTGGAATTCCCGAGCATTTTCCAGGGTATAGGCCACCCCCAAGGCTTGGTCAAACTGGACCTCAATCGCAGTTAAATCCGTCTCGGAAATCGCCTTCCACTCCTCCCGACTGCGCCAGCGAATCATCAGACTCACCAACTCGGCATCTGTGGGATCCAGCCAGGTTTCCTTCGACAAAAAACCGGGATAGCGCCGCAGGGCAGGGGTCCAAATTTCCTCATCCAATTGCACATAGCGCTCTCGCTGGTCGGCAGGCACCCGAAACTCAAGCCATTCAATCACCACAGAATCCTCTCCTCCCCCGCTTCTTGCACCGTTGATGCCCCGTTATTAGGCGGGGGTATGCCGTGTTTTCCTGCTCACCCCTTGCCCCCATAGAACAGATAAGGTTCGGTTGTCAGCATAGGAGGATCTTTACATTCTTTGTCAGAATAAAGCTTGAACAGGGTCACGCTGACCCTTTGCCTGGAGGCACCATGGATACCAATAGCCTGCTGCGTCAAATGCTGATGATCGGCATTGGCACAACCTCTCTAGTGGCGGAACGCCTGCGCCAGGTGAGTGAAGAGTGGGTCCGCGACGGCAAGTTCAATCCAGAACAGGCCAGTCGGTTTGTGGATGAGGTGATGGCTCAGTTTTCGACCGATTCCACTGGGTTTGAAGAACAGATGAACCGCCAGCTTCGCAATGTGTTGCAAGATCTGGGGGTGCCTCGGCAAAACGAGATGGATGAGTTGCGGGGCCGCATTGATCGCCTAGAGCGCCAGGTTCGTGACCTGGAAAATAAGCTCTGGAAGTAATGCCGTCTTCACCAAGTCCATGGTGCTTAGGGTAAAAACCTGCCGTGATGACCCTAATCTCGGTAGGATAGGTCTGTTTGGCATTCGTGAATGCCATTGATATCTTGCTGTAAATCGCTGCTGGAGGAAATTCCCCGTGCGCGAGATTCTCATAAGCTTTGCTGTGTTGGCGGTGTGCTGTGTTGTGCTGGTAGTAGCTCAATTCACTGGCGGCCAGGATGACGCGATCGCGGCAAATCTCATCACCCAAGACCTAGCCGCTCCTGCGGAGACATTGGTGGCCCAGTCCGCCGCCGATTTAGCTCCCGCAGAGCCTACCCCCGAGGACTCGTCTGAAATGGCTGAAGAAGCAATTCATTATGTAACGACCGATTCCGGCTTGCAGTATGTAGATACCCTGGAGGGCACTGGTGCCATGCCCCAATCTGGGCAGCGGGTAACCGTTCATTACACAGGCACCCTAGAAGATGGCACCAAGTTTGATAGTTCCCGCGATCGCAATCGCCCCTTTAGCTTCACCATTGGCGTTGGACAGGTGATCAAGGGCTGGGACGAAGGGGTATCCACCATGCGGGTTGGCGGACAGCGACGGCTCGTAATCCCCCCCGAGTTGGGGTACGGAGCCCGAGGAGCTGGTGGCGTAATTCCCCCCAACGCCACCCTGATCTTCGAGGTGGAACTGCTCCGCATTGGCTAAGGCGAGGCTAAGACGGCCCATAGGATAGCGTGAAAAATCCCCGGCTATTACCTCCAATGGCCGGGGGTTTTAACAGGGATGGATGCTCAAATAAACACCCTTTGAACAAACATCAACAACCTGTCACATGCTCCGGCGGGCTAAATGGACCGTCTCCGGAAACACCCCCACCAGTTGGGCAAAAGCTTCGTCGGGTACCCGCGCCACAATCTCTTGGTCAAAATACATTTTGAACTGCTCCAGAATCATCTGCGCCCGCTCAATAGGCACCGGACGATCAGTGAAATTCTGGGTGAGCCGCACCCACTGGAGCCGAATGCGAATCGCTTTTTGCTGATCTTCATGGGAAGCTGGGGTCAGCAAAGACAGCTTACCCAGGGGAATCACCTGGCTACAGTGCTGATCAAACAGCCCCCCCACTGCGGCCCCTGGCCCCGCAAATACGGCATAAAACTTGCGATAGATCACAATGCCATTACGGCGGCGAGGGTTAACGATCCAAAGCTTGCCGCTGGTAATGCGCTCTAGGATCTCATCTGCTCCCGCATCTTGCTTCACAGGGGAATAGGCTACAGAGTCTTGATGGGTCGGAAGCATAGTAACAGATTGTCGTCAGCACACATTCAGCGATAGTCCCTAATCAGGGTCAGAGCGCTCTAGCCCGACAATTCACAGCACACCTGACCATCACCTAATACACCCAGAATGCTGCTGTCCAGGATTGCTTGGCTCGGAGCAGAACGCTAGGGGCTGTCATCAATTCATGTCAGAACCTTTGTTGTACAACGGCTACAGCCCCTAGCCATATCACAGGACCGGGCGCGGCAATGCTTACCCGGCAAGGCTTTCACCCGTAATTGATGACGCGCCCTAACCGAAGGGAAAACGTCAGGAATACCTGACAAAAATCCGAAACCTTATTCAGGGACTAAGCGTCTGGTAACCAGGCATATCAGGAATGGAATCATAGAGATATATCAGGAGAGACAATCTGGCTCCCGACAAATCTAGGACACTATTACCACATGCCTGAGGGGTAAAACGGGTGACGAATCCCCTGCACACCATCAATTTTAAGAGAATCAACGGATATCCCATAGCGTCTACTACGGCAAAGCATGAAGCTCCTATGAAGATGTGGGATATCCCTGTAATCTTTCTGTAAAAGGACTAGGGGGCAATCCCCCTAGAGGGTTTCAGCTAAACCCCTATTCTGAATCTGGGTAGAGGCCAGAGTATAGATTAGCCAGAGTATAGATCAGCCAGAGTCACACCCATTGTCCAACCCAGGGGATGATTTCTCAGATGCAAGACTTTTACGCAGCAATAGCCGTCGAGGGCGGGCTCCTAGCAGGGACAGCAGCGTTGTTTCCGCATATTGGATCTGATATCCCGCCTGACGGTATAGCCGTCGAGCCGAGACATTGTCCTCCATGACGTGGAGATAAAGTTCTCGAAACCCCCAGGTATGGGCAGTTTCCTCACAAGCCGCCAGCAGGTGACGAGCTACTCCCTGACGCCGCGCATTTTCTCTCACCGCCAGATTCGAGAGATACAGTTGGCGGGGCTGGCGGTTCACCCAGAGGGGATAGCGCCGAGGAGCCACCTCCACGGTCCCCACCAGCCACTCTGAAGTTGTAGTGGGGCCAATTATCACCGCCGCCAAGCAGGCATGGTGGGCTGTCGCCGCATTTAGACGCTGCTTTAGATCTTCGTAAATGCTGAATCGCAGGAAGGGAAAGGCCCACTGCCGCCAACTGGTAGGGGGGTAAAAGCTACGGGTCAGGATGTCCGCAAGCTGGTGGAGATCCTGGGCAGCGGCAACCCGGACCTTATAGGGGCTCTGACTCAGGGAAGGAAATGACAACACCAGAACACCACGATGGCCAGAGCCATGATGAAATCCCACAGGGTCTGGGCACCCTGGGATTAGGTAAACTCAGGACGCTTGCCCCTCAGCAAGCAGTGTACCCTTCTCTTCCCCTAGCGCACAGCCCAGGGAACTCCCCGGATTGAATTCTGCCCTTGGCGTAAGGGTAGAAAGTACGGATTTCCTTTAGACCGTTTTTGGCCTGTTAGGCTGATCGAGTGCATGCAGTTGTCTACCCCCTATTCTGATGCCACCCTCGGGAAGCCCAAGCTGTTGGTCGTGGACGATGAGCCAGACAACTTGGACTTGCTCTATCGCACCTTCTACCGACAGTTCAAGGTGCTCCGGGCCGACAATGGCTACGATGCCTTAGCACTGCTAGAGGCCCAGCCCGATGTCGCGGTAATTATTTCCGACCAGCGGATGCCGGGAATGAGCGGTACTGAGTTTCTGAGTCAAACCGCCGCCACCTATCCCAACATCATCCGGATTATTCTGACCGGATACACGGATGTAGAGGATTTGGTCGATGCCATTAATGAGGGCCGCGTCTTCAAATACGTCACCAAGCCCTGGGAAGATGAACATCTGCGGGCAGTGGTGAAACAGGCCCTTGAAACCCATCAGGTGTTGAAGGCTAGGACGGAGGATCTACAACGGGTCTTGCGCCAGGAAAGCCTACTCAATGCCATTACCAATACCATTCGCAATGCTGCTGGGTCTCGCCCCATGATGCAGACCATTGTGGAGACGGTGGGGGCACTGATAGAGGCCACAATCTGTGTTCTACGCCCTGTTTCTGGGGCCGGGTTAGGCAGTCAGACGTTTATCTACACAGCAACAACCGGTGTTGATGGGGGCAGGGCGACGGCGCTGGTGGATCAGTTAGCGTGGGAAGTGGAAGAGGTCCAGATTATTGGCGGAGAAGGTCGGATTTTACCCCCCACTACCACTGAGGCCGTCTACCAAGATCTGGATATCCGCTCTAGCATCCTCATTCCCCTGAGTAGCCAGCACACTGTCATGGCGGTGCTGGCCCTGCATCATTGTGGCCAATCTCGGCACTGGGAAAACCACGAAACTCAGTTGTTGGTGACGGTGGCGGATCAGGCAGCTCTGGCTCTGGCTCAGGCCAGCACCTATGAGCAGATGCAGGCCCTCGCTCGTCAGGAGCAGTTGATCAACACGGTGACTCAGGCAATCCGCTCTAGTTTGGAGCCGGAGGCTATTTTTGCCGCTATTACTCAGGAACTTGGGCAGGCGCTCCAGGTGGATGGCTGTGTGCTCTCCCTCTGGACAGCAACGGATGAGTATGTGGAATGCGTGGGGCTGTACGATCGCACTGTCGATGACAATATTCCCCCTACGGACTTGCCTCGGTCCCAGGTGCCGATCCATGCCAACCCGGTGTTGCAAGAAATTTTGGCCACCCATCAACCGGTGGTGGTGGATGATCTAGCCCAGCGCCCTGAAATGGACATGGCCCAAGCCCTACGGTCCTCCGCCCGTTCGCTGTTGGTGGTGCCCTTGGTGACGGAGGGGAATGTCATTGGTAGTATTTCGCTGCGCCAAACCGGGCAGCCCCGTCCTTGGCACCCTAATGACATTAATCTGGTCCAAGTGGTGGCGGCCCAGGCTGCGATCGCAGTTCAACAGTCCCGACTCTACCAGACCACCCGTGACCAAGCGGCACAGCTCTTGGCGCTGGATCGCCAGAAGACCGAGTTTTTCCAGAATATTTCCCACGAATTTCGTACCCCCCTCACCCTCACCCTCGGGCCGCTGGAGTCGGCGGTAAACCGAGGGGAAGGGCTAGACCATGACCAATCCCAAGTCGCCCTCCGCAATGCCCGTCGCCTGCTGCGGCTAGTCAACCAGCTCCTAGACCTGCAACGGTTGGATGCAGGCCGAATGCAGCCCACCTTCCGGCCCTGTGGCCTGGATCGCTTTGTGGATGAAATTGTCACCGCCTTTCGCCCTTATTGCGATCGCAGACAGATTCACCTAGTCACCCAGCTTCAACCCTGCCCTCCGGTGTACCTAGACCTAGAGAAGTTCGACAAGGTGCTCTACAACCTGCTGTCGAACGCGGTTAAATTCACCCCAGCAGAGGGCACAATCACGGTGACGCTGCACCCAGAGGGTGACCATGCCATCCTGACGGTCAAGGATACAGGCATTGGCATTCGAGCCGACCAGTTACCTCATCTGTTTGAGCGGTTTCAGCAGGCAGATGGGTCTACCAACCGCAGCTATGAGGGCAGCGGTCTCGGCCTTGCCCTCGTCCAAGAACTGATCAATCTCCATAAGGGAGAGGTAGAAGTCCAGTCCACCTACGGAGAAGGCACCACCTTCCGCGTACAGTTACCCCTAGGTTCCCGGCATTTGCCCCCCGATCAAGTGCTGGAAGCCCCGGTAGACCTAGAGATGGGGCGAGCGGCAGTAGAACTAGCAGACGTGGCCCTAGAAGGGCCAGAAGCCTCTGAAGCGGCTCCCCCTGCTAGGGCCGAATCCTCCCCTGGCCCCGACAGTCCCCATATTCTGGTCGTAGACGATAATGCAGACCTGCGAGCCTACGTATCCCACGTCTTGCAACGCCAGGGCTACCAAGTCCGTACCGCCCACAGTGGCACAATGGCCCTAGAGATGGCCCACAGCCAGCCCCCCAATCTGATTCTGACGGACCTAATGATGCCGGGGATGTCTGGGTTAGAACTGATTCAGCAGGTGCGACAAGATGAGCGCCTGCGGACAGTTCCCGTCGTGTTGCTCACCGCCAAGGTGGATGACGAAACCCGTATTGAAGGCATGGAGCAGGGGGCAGACGCCTACCTAAGTAAGCCCTTCAACGATCGTGAACTGCTGGCGGAGGTGCGCAACCTGCTGGCACTAAAGGCCAATGAACAGCGGGTGGCGGAACTCAACCAGTATCTGACGGAATCGGTGCTGCGGCGATTCTTGCCCAAATCTCTGGTGCAGAAAGCTGCCTGTGGGGAGCTACAGCTTGACCTCAAACCCGAACCCCGCCTTGTCACTATCCTCTTCAGCGACATTGTGGGTTTTACCCCCCTGTCTAACTTATTAGGCTCCCGGCGGGTAGCCCAGTTGCTGAATGAATACCTGGAGGTCATGACTGATGCCATTTTTGCCTGCAACGGCACTGTGGATAAGTTTATGGGTGATGGCGTGCTAGCCCTGTTTGGGGCACCGGAGGAATGGTCCCCGGCGGATCAAGCTCGCCACGCGATCGCGGCAGTCCATCGAATGCACCAGGTACTCCAGCGCCTCAACCAACATTGGCAAACCCAGGGGATTCAGACCGTTCAATTTCGCTGCGGCATCCACCAGGGGGATGCGGTGGTGGGCATGTTCGGCAGTTCTGTGCGGGCGGACTATACGGCCATCGGTCCCTGTGTCAACATTGCCTCTCGGCTCCAAGAGGCAGCGGACCCCAATGGGGTGCTGGTTTCGGCAGAGGTAGCCCAACACCTTGACCCCAGTGAACTAGGGACGCCCCGACCTGTGGCGTTACGGGGGGTGCCAACTCCCATTCTAGCCTCGACCCTATGCCTAGAGGTGCCCGCCCTGCCCTAGGGATTCTTTATACGCTGGCATAGGCATTAAGCTGAGGGCAATGCCCTTGGGTGCTGCTAATGGGATCTCCTCTCTGGCCCGACCACCACCAAGATCCGGTTTATCTCTGGCCCGCCAGCGCGATCGCGGCCCTCGCCATCCATGGGGCTGGCCTCTGGGGCTGGGTTGTACAAGCCCGTAGTGCTGCCTCGGTTCCGCCCGCTGCGATTGAACTGGTCACGCTAACGGAGATCTCTGGAACCTCGGCCCCAACGGTAGCCTCTAGAAATATGCAGACCGGGACTGAACAAACCGGGACTGAAGCACTCCCCGAAGTATCCCTGCCTACAGCGATGGCTCCCAATACGGCCTCCTCGGAAACGTCGGATTTACCGACCCTTCCTCCAGTGCAACCGGAGAGCCCCCCCAGTAGCACCTCATCCCCCGCCCCCAGAGCTAGCCCACCCACGACTCCTGGCTCCTCGCCCACTCCTGTTCCCCCTACAAATGGCAGTGGTAGTGCCAATGGTAGTGGCAATGGCAATGGCAGCAGGAATAGCAATGGCAATGAAACAGCCCCAGCGGGAGACGGTGTGCAAACCCGCTGGGCCATAGACTGGGTTCCCGAAGCCCGCGATCGCCCCGATACCCTGCCCCAATTGCCACCGGGTTGGCAGACCCGCTACCTACGGGTCACCGACTATCCCCAATGCCTGTCCCAGGAACTGGTCAGTCGTTCCGCCAGCGTGACCGTCAGACTCCAAATCCTGGTGGATGAAAGTGGTCAAATCCTAGGATCATGGGTGCTGCAATCCAGCGGCAACACGGTCTACGATCGCGCCATGCAATGTATTGTTCAAAATCAAACCCAGCCCCTGATTCCCGCCACGATCGCCGGAACCCCCATTCTCTCTGACGCCGCCCTGCTAGAAATTGCCGGGGTGATTACACCCTAGTACCGCAAGGCAGAAGGAGGAAAGGGGATTTCAGGACACACATAGGTGGGTGGGGGAGTTTTGAATTTTGAATGGAATGTCTCGTAGGGGCGGGTTTAGCCGGGATTGGGTAGGTGATTTAGGAATGGGCTGGCAAAACCCGCCCTGCCTGTCCGTGTAGCCCCCTACAGAACTTTCAAACATTCCCTGCGAAGTCTTTACCAAACGAGTTCATGGGGAGCTTCGGGGTTTGTTACGCTGATGGGAACACTTAGGTTGCCTCCGACACATAGCGGCCCATTGCCCCCATGTTGGCTGATATGTAAATTCTAAATTCTTGCCTCGTTATCGTTATCCCCTGCCATGTCTCGCCGCCTATTTATTGGAGATGTTCACGGTCACTACGATGGACTCATGGGGCTCCTTGAGGCCATGGATCCCAGAGAAGATGACCGTATGTACTTTGTCGGTGATTTGATCGATCGCGGTAACCAAAGCGCCCTAGTGATTGAGTATGTGCGTAAATACGCCACTGGCTGCGTCTTGGGCAATCATGAACAACTATTACTAGAAGCCTTTGCCGATGGTCATGCCAACGCCAGCGCCCTCCAAGCCTGGTTATACAGCGGCGGGCAGGCCACCCTCTCCAGCTATGACCAGATGGATCTGCTAAACGATCATCTGCAATAGCTACGCAGCTTGCCCCTCTACATTGACCTAGACGATGTTTGGCTGGTTCACGCTGGCATCCATCCCGAATTGCCCATCGGTGAGCAGACTGCGGAGGAATTGTGTTGGATTCGAGATCGGTTTCACAATAATCCGATGCCTTACTTTCCCAATAAGCTCATCATCACTGGGCATACCATCACCTTCACCTTCCCAGATACGACCGTAGGTCAACTGGTGGAGGGACCGGGCTGGCTCAATATTGACACCGGGGCCTATCATCCCCGCAGTGGTTGGCTGACGGGTCTGGATCTAGATAATGAATTGGTCTATCAGTTCAACGTCTATGACCAGACCCAACGCCTGCGATCGCTAGAGGAATCCATCAGTCCCTTTGTGGGGCAGCGCCAGCGCTCTCCCCTCGGTGCCGTTGTGTTCTGATGGAATGCTGGGACTTTATTCCTGTGCAAATTCCTTAGGGATCAAGCGCGATCGCAAATTGCTGGATCAAATCCGCAAGTTCCCTCGGTTCATCCCACAGTACAGAACTCGGAGTATCCATCGGCTTCAGCTTACCCCGTCCCACCCGGCTGGCATAGGTTTGCCCTAAAGCCTGTTTCACCATCGCCGTGCCCTCCGGCTGCAAGACCCACATTGGGGGCAGCAGCCCCGGCAACGCCTCATCCAGCAATTCTGCGCGGCGCTCCCCTCGCCGCCCCTGAAACAGGATTCGACAGGCAGCAGGGTAGCGTCGCAACTCCCGCCGCCGTAACTCCACTTGTCGCAGCCAGCGTCTACCTCCCAACAGAGACACCAGAGGACGAATCAGCCATAAAGCCAAAAGGAGAGGAGACCAACGCCGAGCCAGCCATGCCTCCCTGCGCCAGCGATTCCCTAACCCCGGTGGCATCACCCCCTCCGGTGCCATCACCACCAGTCCCCGCACTTGGTCGGGATAGCGTAGGGCATAACGGGTCGCAACCCAAGCTCCTAAAGAATCGGCAACAAAGATTACAGCAGGAGATCGCACCCCAGCCAAAAACTCCGCCAAGCCATTCACCTGAAGCGCTACGGAATAGGCCGTCCGAGGAAGCACCGTAGACTCTCCAAAGCCCAGTAGATCCGGCGCAAGGCAGTGAAACCGGGGTAACAACACCTCCATCAACGGCACCCACTGGCTGCTCTCCGCCCAACTCCCATGGAGAAACACTAAGGTTGCCCCCTGGCCCCCCTCTCGCCAAAATAGCGTGCCCTTCGAGAGGCGCATCCGCCCATTGCGCAATAGTCCTGTCATCGTGACCTATGACCTGTCATGCTGATTGTCGCTGGCTTAGCGGATAGCAGAGAGTCATGCCAACACCGTATTCCCCGCCAGATAATCCCGAAGCTGCTGGGTGTGGTCATGGGACAAGGTTAGATGGAGCAATTCATCCCTCGAAAAACCCATCACCTCAAGAATCTCCGCCGGATCCCCAATACGGGGTGTCCCCTCTACTTGAGCCTCCAGGGCTACGCAGACCGAATGGAAGCGGGGATCACGCTCGGGCGCGGAATATATTCCCACTAGACGCCCCATCTGGATCACTGTCAAGCCCGTTTCCTCCGCCAGTTCCCGGCGAGCAGCGGTGGTAATGTCCTCACCCCAATCCACAATGCCCCCCGGCAGGCTCCAGAGGCCATTATCTCGCCGCCGCACCAACAGAATTTCCCCATTAGGCAACCGGGGAATGATGCTGGTACCCAGAATGGGACGACGGAGCAATAACCCCAGCAACACCCGCATTGGACGCCAGAGCCCCATCATACCCATAGCCTAGGATTCGCCATGGGCGAGGGATAGCAGGTCTTGCAGCACCTCCGCCGCATGCAGTTCTGGCTTGACCTTGCGATAAATTTTCTCCACCTTGCCATCGGGGCCAATGATAAAGCTGTGGCGAAAGACCCCCATAAATTCCTTGCCCATGAATTTTTTGAGGCCATAGCTGCCGTAGACAGCAGCGACTTCCCCTCCTGTATCGATCAGCAGTGGGAAGGGCAAACTATATTTAGCGATGAATTTGCTGTGGGCCTTCGCAGCATCAGCATTTATCCCCAAAACCACCGCATCCTGATCCTGATATTGGTCATAGGCATCTCGAAAGCCACAGGCTTCCTTCGTACAACCCGGTGTATTGTCTCGGGGGTAAAAGTACAGCACCACCCGCCGCCCCTGGAAATCACTGAGCTTGACTTGATTGCCCTCAGCATCAGGCAAATCAAAGTCGGGGGCGGGGTCACCAACGGCAAGCGTCATCAGGCTTTCTCCAGATCGAGTGTCGCTATTGTATCCCGGTGGATGGGTGATGGGGTGTTGGAGTAGGGGGGTGTATAGCCTAACGGCATTCAAGAAAGGCGTTGGCGAAGCCACTCCCAGGGAGTTAGCCTGCCCGGAGGGCTTAGGGGTGGGGGAGTTTTGAATTTTGAATTTCCCGGTAGGGGCGCGGTTTCCGCGCCCAATGCAGGATGTCGCCGTAGGGGCGCGGTTTCCGTGCCAATGCAGGATGTCGCCGTAGGGGCGGGTTTAGCCGGAATTGGGTGGGTGATGATTCAGGAATGGGCTGACAAAACCCGCCCTGCCCCGTGCCGGATAATCCAGGATCAAGGTCAACTCCGTACCCGTCCTAACCCGGTGTTGGGAACTCAGAATGGGAGGCTCAAAGCCCGCCCTTCTCGATATCGGGAAACCCCGAATTAGTAGCTCTTGCTGAGGAATCCCAAGACAATCCCTCCAAACCCACTCTGCCCGGTGCTAAAATCAAAGTCGAAATGAGTTCGCTTAAGCCCATTTCAGATCATCACTAGGGCGTGTGGACAATTAACGGGGAAATCCTTGCGAGGTAGGCATGACCACGCCCACCTTACTAAATCAAGCTAGGAGCTGTAGCCGCCCCATAATCAGGATCTGGCTTTGTATTATCCACAGCCCCTAGTAAATCCGCGCTGACACATATTGCATCTTGAGTTCACCGCCTCCTGAGTTCACCTATCGTCGTCTATTGCCACTATGAGTTTAACGATTCCGCAAAATCCCTTACTGGTTGGCGAAGGACTGCCTCCTTTCGACAACATTCAGCCGCAGCATGTGGTGCCCGGTATACACCAGCTTTTGGAGACTCTAAACCAGGAACTGGAGACCCTAGAGGCTCGGGTTCAGCCTAGCTGGGAGGATTTGGTAGAGCCCCTAACCCGTATTGAAGAGCGCCTGCGCTGGAGTTGGGGAATTATCAGCCACTTGATGGGGGTGAAAAACAGCTCCGAACTCCGGGACGCCTACGAATCAGTACAGCCCGCTCTAGTGAAATTTTCCAGCCGTTTAGGTCAGAGTCGGCCCCTCTACCGGGCGTTTAAGCAACTGCAAGAGGGAAACGGGTGGACAACCCTGGATCTTGCCCAGAGGCGCATTGTAGAAGCAGCCATTCGGGAAGCGGAACTCTCGGGTGTGGGCTTAGAGGGCAGCACGAAGGAGCGCTTTAACGAGATCCAGCAGTCGCTGGCGGAGCTTTCTACCAAGTTTTCTAATCACGTTCTGGATGCGACCAAGTCCTTCAGTCTGACCCTAAGCACCCCGGAAGACATTGAGGGGTTGCCCCCCAGTCTGCTGGCTTTGTCGGCCCAGGCAGCTCAGGAAGCAGCGGATGAAGATGAGCAGGAGTTTCAGGAGCAGGCGCAGGCAGCAGGGCCATGGCGCATTACTCTGGACTATCCCAGCTATGTACCGTTTCTACAGCACAGTCGGCGGCGAGATCTGCGAGAACAGGTCTATCGTGCCTTTGTCACCCGTGCCGCCTCTGGGGAGTGGGACAATCAGCCCATCATTGAGCGTACGCTGGAGCTACGGCAAGAAATGGCGCAAATTTTGGGCTATGCCACCTATGCGGAACTCAGTATTGCGCGTAAAATGGCCCCCTCGGTAGCGGCAGTAGAGCAGTTGATGGAGGAACTGCGGCGGGCGAGTTACGACGCGGCAGTGAAAGAATTGGCCGATCTCCAGAACTTTGCCCAAGCGAAGAGGGCGGCAGAGGCGGAGGATCTGAAGCAGTGGGATGTGCCTTTCTGGGCGGAGCGGATGCGGGAGGAACAGTATGGCCTCAATGACGAAGAGTTACGCCCCTACTTTCCCTTACCTCAGGTATTAGAGGGATTGTTTGGCCTAGCTCACCAATTGTTTGGGGTCACGATTACCCCCGCCGATGGAACAGCTCCGGTATGGCATTCAGATGTGCGCTATTTCCAGGTTGCTGACGAAGGGGGGCAAGTGATCGCACATTTTTACCTTGACCCCTACAGCCGTCCCTCAGAAAAGCGCGGCGGGGCCTGGATGGATGAATGTGTCAACCGGGGTAAGTTTGGCACTGTTATCCGGCTACCGGTGGCCTATTTGATCTGTAACCAGTCTCCCCCGGTGGCGGGAAAGCCCAGCCTGATGACCTTTAGGGAGGTGGAAACCCTATTCCACGAATTTGGCCATGGCCTTCAGCACATGCTGACCCAGGTGGACTATCCTGGTGCGGCGGGCATCAACAATGTGGAGTGGGATGCGGTGGAACTGCCCAGCCAGTTTATGGAGAACTGGTGTTATCACCGGGACACGTTGCTCACCCTAGCTCGCCATTACGAAACAGGAGCGCCGTTGCCGGAGAAACTCTACCAGCGCTTGCTACTGGCCCGAAATTTCATGACGGGCTCCGCCATTTTGCGGCAGGTGAACTTTGGCTGGCTGGATCTGGAACTGCACCACCGCTACCGCGCCGATGGCGAAGAAACAATCTGGGATGTGCGCGATCGCTTTGCAGCCAAAACCATGGTGTTGAAGCCGTTGCCAGAGGATGCGTCGCTCTGTTCCTTTGGCCATATCTTTGCCGGGGGCTATGCGGCGGGTTACTACAGCTATTTCTGGGCAGAGGTGCTCAGTGCTGATGCCTTTGCGGCCTTTGAGGATGCGGGTCTGGAGGATGAAACCGCGATCGCGGAAACAGGGCGGCGGTTTCGCAATACGGTGTTAGCCATGGGGGGAAGTTGCCATCCCATGGAGGTGTTCAAATCCTTCCGAGGAAGAGAGCCCAGCACCGCTGCGCTACTCCGTCACCGAGGGCTGAGCACTGCTGCCTAGGGGGTGTGAACAATAAATCTGTGTTACCTTATCTCCAGTGCAAACAATTGCACAATGACCTGAGATAAAAACCGTCCAGGGAATTAAGGAGGTGATGCCCATGTCAGACAGTAGTAAATGCATGGGTCTCCAGGTTGAAGTGAGCCGGCTGCGTGCCGGGGCTGTTCACTAGGAGCCAGTCTCAATCTCCCTCAGATTGACTGAGCCATTGAAGCTGGATTCTGGAGTTCCTTCCGGCAGTCTGGTTTCAACCTGATAGACCCGCTAGACCGCCCCTATCCTGAGAAGGCATATCCTTCTTTGGGTAGGGGCGGATAGTTTTTTCAGGGGTCACAATGAACGGGAATGCTATTTCCTGGGGCCAACTACAACACCCCAGATAGGGTTCGCAATCATCACAAGGCAAGACCAACTATGGCTACTCTTCTGACCCATGACACTATTCAGTCTAAGCTGAGCCCGCTGAAGGGATGGACCCTCAAGGGCAAGGCGATTCAAACGGTGAAGACCTTTGACGGATTCCCGAGTGCGATCGCATTTGTAAATAAGCTCGTAGATCCTGCTGAAGCTGCCGGACACCACCCCGACATCGCCATCTCCTACAACCAAGTCACCATCACCGTCACCTCCCACGACGCGGGGGGGCTCACGGAAAAGGATTTTGCCCTCGCCGCCGAAATCAACCAGATCGCCTAAATACGGTGGCTGAATTCCCCGGCACGGGGTAGGGCGGGTTTTGAGCCTTCCATTTGGGATTTCCCAGTAGACACGAGCTAAACCCGCCCCTACGGCAACATCCTGCATCGGGCGCGGAACCGCGCCCCTACCATCACCCCATCACTCCCCCAATCCCTCCCGTAACAATCATTACATTCAGAATGTTCCAGAAATGGGACTTTGATGTGTTCTAGACGACTTACATTCTCCTGGGTTCCCCTGCTACTATCCAATGCAGGATAAGTGGTGAGAGCAGCGTGAAACCCTCTTGGAGAAAGGATTACAGGGTTTACGGCTGCTTAACATACACTTAATCCCACCTTAAACGTGTGAGGAAAGTGAGTATATGTCTGTACAACTTTGGAAGGCGGCTCTCATGAGCCCTGCGCTTCTAGGCATTGCGTTAACCAGCAGCGCGATCGCAGTTGAAGCTCCCAGCATTGAAATCGAAGCTCCCAGCGTCGAAACCCTAGACACGATTGCAGTCGAAGAGCCCGTACAACTGGCTCAAGTCGCCAGTGTTAACGACCTCAGCGACGTTCTGCCCTCCGACTGGGCCTACACCGCGCTACAAAACCTGGTAGAAACCTACGGTTGTATCGAGGGCTATCCCAACCGTACCTTCCGGGGTAACCAAGCCCTGACCCGCTACGAGTTCGCTGCCGGTTTGAACGCCTGTCTGGACGTGATTGCTGACCTCATCACCGGAGGTGGAACAGACGGTAGCACCCTCGCCACCATCCAGCGCCTTCAGCAAGAGTTCCAAGCTGAACTCGCCACCCTGCGCGGTCGTGTGGATGCCCTAGAAGCAGAAACCGCTCAGCTTCGCGCTCAGCAGTTCTCCACCACCACCAAGCTACGGGGTCAAGTGGACGCCAACTTGGTTGTCCCCTTCGGTAATATTGCGGCTACTCCAGCTAACCCTGGCCCTGATAGCTTTACAACCTTCAACACCCGAGTTCGTTTGAACTTCGACACCAGCTTCACCGGACGAGATCGCCTCCGCACCCGTCTACAGGCTCGTGATGGTAACGCTATCCCGACGGCTGGCGGTCTTGCCAATGGCGGTAGTGATAGTGGTCCTGGCAACTTGAATGTAGCCCTAGATGACTTCTTTTACCGTTTTCCTATTGGTAGCCGCGTGACAGCGACTCTGGCTGCTAACTCCGTTTCAAAGGACAGCTTTGTAACGAGCACAATCGTTCCCTTTGATGGCCCCAGCGTCGCTGACCCCGGTGGTCCTGCGCTCTACGACTTTGATATGGGTGGCGATGGCTTTGGTGGTGGTCTGAGCTTCCAAATTACGGACAGCTTGGTCTTTGACACTGGTTATTCTGCTGCTCGTGGTGGTTCTAACAATCCCAACCAGGGTGGTATCTTCGGTGCAAATCGTCAGAGCTACATTGCTCAACTGAGCTTCTTGCCAGAAGGCTTCTTCAATGCTGCATTGGTGTACATGCACGGCAGTAATAACAACAACAACGCATCAGCTTTCACGAATACCTATGGTGCCCTCGCTAGCCTAGATTTTGGCCGCTTTATCCTAGCGGGCTACTTTGCCCACCATGACGAATCGGGAACACCTCGGAGCACCGATAGCTGGCAGATTGGGGCCGCTTTCCCCGACCTGTTTCTAGAAGGCTCTGAACTGGGTGTGTACTACGCTAGCCTGCCTAGCTACAATTCCCGCCCCTACATGGTTGAGGGCTACTACGCTATTCCCGTGAGCCGTAACCTCACCCTGACTCCTGCTCTGATCTACGGCAACCTCGACCGTAACTCCGCCGTTGATGTCAACAACTTCTACGGTGCTATCCGGGCGACCTTCACCTTCTAGGGTTTAGGCACCCTCCCTCAGCGGGGTCTAGCACACTAGACCCCGTGCCCCTCACACATCGGCTGAAAAGTTAGGGTTTGGCAACGGGAACTTTGCCTGCCCCAATTAAATCTGTTACTATCAGCAGAACGCGATAGGAAATCTTTGTACGTGCAGTAATGCGCTTACTTGGCCTCACGCGCTTTGTTGATAGTTTTTGCTATCAGCCTAAAACCTACCTCATGGTGTGAGGGGAGAATATAGACTATGACGACTCAATTTTGGAAAGCAGCTTTCATGAGCCCTGCCCTCCTGGGTATGGTCATGGCAAGTGCCAGTGTGGCGGCTGAAGCCCCCACCGTTGAATCCTTAGACATTTCCGCTTCTGAGCCTGTTCAACTAGCTCAAGTTGCCAGCGTTAGCGACCTCAGCGATGTGCTGCCCTCCGATTGGGCCTACACCGCGCTACAAAACCTGGTAGAAACCTACGGTTGTATCGAAGGCTATCCCAACCGCACCTTCCGGGGTAACCAAGCCCTGACCCGCTACGAGTTCGCCGCCGGTCTGAACGCCTGTTTGGACGTTATTGCTGGTCTCATCACCGGAGACGGTCTAGACGGTAGCACCCTCGCCACCATCCAGCGCCTTCAGCAAGAGTTCCAAGCAGAACTCGCCACCCTGCGCGGTCGTGTGGATGCCCTAGAAGCAGAAACCGCTCAGCTTCGCGCTCAGCAGTTCTCTACCACCACCAAGCTCCGTGGTCAAGTGGACTCTAATTTGGTTGTCCCCTTCGGTAACACCGCTGCTGGCCCTGATAGCTTTACCACCTTCAACAGCCGTGCACGTCTGAACTTCGACACCAGCTTCACCGGTAGCGATCTCTTACGGACTCGCCTCCAAGCAGGGGATGGGGCAGCTCCTCTGGCTACTGCTGGTGGCCTTGCCAATGCTGGTGGAGATGGCACCTTTAACGTTGCTCTCGATGACTTTTACTATCGCTTCCCCATTGGTAGCCGAGTTACTGCCACGCTGGCAGCCAACTCCGTGCAAACTGATGATTTCGTCACCAGCACCATCGTTCCCTGGGATGGTCCTGCGGTAGCTGACCCTAGCGGCCCTCTACTTTATGACTTTGGCATGGGTGGCGGTGGCTTCGCCGCTGGCCTAAGCTTCCAGATTACCAACAGCTTGGTCTTCGATGCAGGCTACTCTGCTGGCCGTACAGCTACTCCTCTTGGTGGATCTAACAATCCCAACGCTGGTGGTATCTTTGGTTCTCCTAGCCAAAGCTACATTGCCCAGCTAAGTTTCCTCCCTGAGGGCTTCTTTAGCGGTGCTCTGGTATATGCGAACGGGACTACAGCCCCTACTGCCCCTGGAGTACTTCCTGTAGTTGCTGGAGCCTCTACTGACACCTATGGTGCCCTGGCTAGCCTTGACTTTGGTCGATTCATCCTGGCGGGCTCCTTTGCCCACCATACCTCTGGTCCTGCTAGCACCGATAGCTGGCAGATTGGGGCTGCTTTCCCTGACCTGTTCCTGGAAGGCTCTCAACTGGGTGTGTACTACGCTAGCCTACCTAGCTACACCTCCCGCCCCTATATGGTTGAAGGTTACTACTCCATCCCCGTCAACCAGTTCTTGACCCTAACCCCAGCTCTGATCTACGGCAACCTAGATCGTAACTCGGCAACAGATGTCAACAACTTCTACGGTGCTATCCGGGCAACCTTCAGCTTCTAGAGCACGTTCTCTCTAGGTTGATTAATTGCTAAAAAAGGGGCTCTGCATGTGCAGAGCCCCTTTTTTATTGATGTCACGAGCTATTCAGATGTGAAGGACTATCTCCCTTACCAAGTGCCGGAAATTTGGCTGTATAAGTCTGGTCGCTTAGAAATATATCGCCTAGTTCAGAGCCAATACTTGCTCCAGACCAAAAGTATGCACTTTCCAGGCCGAGGAAATCTCTCTGGCCTGGTTCAAGATTGTCTCAACATCGCCTACGAGCGGAATTCTAGTGCCGCATTGCGATCGCTGCGGGCCGCTCTAGGGAATCAACCTTAATCAATAGAGATTTTTTGGGGGCCGTCGCTGGGGGGTGGGGGGAAATTGTCTCCACCGCCATCAGGGGCACCCGCTTGGGTATCGAGCCAGCTCTTGAGCGGATCTTCATTCAAGTTGAGCCGGAGTAACCCTGAGGTAAAACCGCCGATAAAGGCTATCGGTTGTCGGGTTAGCTCTTGTACAAAGGGTGTCAATTCATCCAAAAACATGTCATACCTCCATCGCAGTGAGATCGCTCTTTATCCTAAGGGTATTCCATCCTAAAGGGCATCCCACCACCACAATAAAGCTGAACTCGTTAGTACATCCCGGCGGAAATACTCTAACCGTTCTATCGTGGAACATCTCGGCCCCTCACCCTAGCCCTCTCCCACGGGGAGAGGGGACCGGAAAATATTGGGCTAGGGCGGCATACAATGCCACGCTTTAGTTGGGGTTAAATTTTGACGGGTCGAAGACCGTCAAAATTTTCCTGACGGAACACTAGACCGTCAGCGTGGACAATGGGTGTCAGCCCTTGGCTGCGCCAATGCTTGATTGTAGAGGGCTTCATTAGCCCGTACCGACTGCTGCAAATCCACAAGGGGGCGAGGGTAATCTACCCCGAGCTGGATCTGAAATCGGCGTTGCTCCTCAGGCCGCAATTTACCGGGGAGATGCACCTGGGCCGCAGGGACTTGGGCTAGCGCTGGAATCCAGTGTTTGACATAGCGCCCCTGGGGATCGTAGTCCTGGGCCTGCTTAGGAATGTTGAAATAACGAAAGCCCCGAGCGTCATTGCCAACCCCGGCGGTGTAGTTCCAGTTTCCCCAGTTGCTACACACGTCGTAGTCGATCAGCAGAGACTCGAACCACTCTGCCCCCATACGCCAGTCGATGCCTAAATTCTTGGTCAGGGAGCTGGCAACATTCTGACGACCCCGGTTGGACATAAACCCAGTAGCAGCTAGCTCCCGCATATTGGCATCCACAAAGGGATAGCCCGTCATGCCCTGACACCATGCTTCAAATCGGGGCCAGTCTTGCCGCCACGGCACAGAGATGCCCTGTATACCGGAGGGGTAAAAAACACTATCGCGATATCGAGTACAGACAAATCTAAAGTAGTCCCGCCACAACAGTTCAAAGACCAGCCAGTAGGTCGAATCATTTTTGACCCGCTGGGTTTCGTAGTCCTGCACCGCACTGTGGATGTATCGAGGAGACAGACAACCTAGGGCCAGCCAAGGAGAAAACTTAGAGGAATAATCTGCCCCCAGCAGCCCATTGCGGGTTTCCTTATAGGTTTTCAGGCAGTCTGCTGCCCAGAAGTAATGGTGCAGACGAGCCAATCCCGCCGTTTCGCCCCCGGTGAATACTAGGGTAGCCCGATCATCCCGGATAGGCGGTTGCAGACCCAGATTCTGGAGGGATGACAAGGAGCCCGGTTCAAGTCCCTGGGGCAGCGGCAGCAGTTGGGTGGGTGGGGGGCTCGGAGTAGATACCCTACTATCCCGCTCTACCCGTTTGCGAAATTGAGTAAAGATATCCGGCAGTTGCTCTAGGGGAAAGGGCAGATCGTCGGGATGGTACAGCGTAGCGCCCCAGAAGTGCTGTACTGCTACGCCCTGGGTCGCCAGTGTGCGGGTGAGGGCAGACTCCACCGTCGTTTCCTCCGGGGTGACCTCCCGATGCCAATACACGCGATCGCACTTCACCTCCCGCGCCAGGGCTGGCAGCACCTGCTCCGGGAACCCCTGGCGCACCACCAGATCTCCCCCCAGCCGCCGTAGGGACTGGCGTAGGTCCGCCAAAGCCTCCAGCAAAAACTGCGCCCGGAAGGCTCCCGTTTTGGGAAACCCAAAGTCGGTCTGGCCAAACTGGCGGGGATCCAGACAATAGACCGGAATCACCTGGGCTCCAGTCTTTAGGGCCGCTTGAAGTGGGGCATGATCATGGAGCCGCAAATCGTTGCGGAGCCAGAGAAGAATTCGCATGGGGGCGGGGCGTCCTATACTTAGTAAAAGTTAACAATTCAGCTTCAAGCTGACCAGTACAAGACCTATGGCTATTAAAGTGGGCGACCCTGCCCCCGATTTTTCCCTGGCCTCCCAAACCGGAGACACCGTATCCCTGAGCCAGTTCAAGGATCAGTCTCCTGTGGTGCTCTACTTCTATCCCAAGGACGATACGCCCGGTTGCACGGTGGAATCCTGCACCTTCCGGGACAGTTACGAAGCTTTCAAGGATCTGGGGGCAGAGGTGATTGGCATCAGCAGCGACTCCCCCGAATCCCATCAGGCATTTGCTGCAAAGCACAACCTGCCTTTTTTACTCCTCAGCGATCTCGGTTCCCAAGTCCGTCGGGCCTACGGCGTTCCCACTACGCTGGGACTGCTACCGGGCCGCGTCACCTATGTGATTGATCCTCAGGGCATCGTCCGCCACCTGTTCAATTCCCAGTTCAACCCCAAGGCCCACGTACAGGAAGCACTCCAGATTCTAAAGACTCTGTGATCTGGAACCGGAAAAGATCTGCTCTAGGACACAGGTAAACCCTGGCAACAAAGGAGAGGTCAGAGTATCCTTCGGGTACAGAGTACTGGTGAGCCTCAATAGGACTTGATCGCGGCGATACACCTGAACTTGGCCCAGAGCCGGGTCTAGAATCCAGTATTCCTGTACCCCTTCCTGGGAATAAAGTTTCAACTTAAGTTGCCGATCACGCTCCACGTTGCGTAATCCTGGAGACAATACTTCAACCACCAGTTCCGGTGCTCCCGTAAGATGTTCTGCCTCGTCCATGAGCAGCGCTAAGCGATCGCGGCTGACCCACACCACATCAGGAATTACATTGTCTTCGTCCGTGAACACAATACCGGGATTGATTGCCGCTTCCCCTAGGCCACTGGCCTGGGACCACCTATCTAGGACGCTAAAGACTCGTCCCGTAATCCTCTGGTGGCTCCAACTGGGGGCACGGGTCACAATTAGAACTCCGTCAATGATTTCATAGCGCTTGCCCTCTTCCGGAAAAAGGGCAAGGTCAGTGGTTGTCCAGCGCACACGATCTACAGCGGGAGCCATCACGCTTAGGGTTTAGCAGGGTTGTGCTTCTAATGTAATTCTTTCTTGAGGGATGGCAACTCGGAGTAGGCATGGACAAGTTTTCTGACTATTCCCCAGAGGTCCATCAGTTTCTGATCAGGCTGAGGGCGTTGATCGCTGATCTCTGGTTTCCCAGTGAGGGGGAAAGTACCTGGTCTCTGCGGGTATGGGCAGAAGGAACACCAGATTTGGCGGTCCTCTGCGCAGATCTCCAGCAACCTGCTGATGCCGCGATCTCACCCCTAACGCTGGAGAAATTTCTGGAGCAGGTGGAGCGCCGCTGTCGGGGTTATGGGTCAGAGGGCCGGGAGATCGCCCTGCGCCACCGGGCATTGATGGCCTATTGCACCCATGAGCTCCAGGCACTTCAGGTGCTGCGGATCGGGGAGGAGCCTGTCGTTGCGATCGCGATTTTAGGCACAACGGCTGAAGGTAGCGCCATCGCCCTCTACACCCAGAGCATTGAAACTTGATCCCCAGTTATGGGCACTCTCCAAAATGAAATTCCTTGCGGCTCAGATTAGTGTTCCGTCAGGAAAATTTTGACGGGTCGAAGACCCTCAAAATTTAACCCCAACTAAACTCCAGGATTTCGATCACCCGTCAATCATTAATGGACAGAGCACTAGCGAGAAAGTCACGGGTGCGTTGGGTAATTGCGGCCCAGTCTTCGGCTTCAACCGCCACTTGGGGAAAGAGGGTGGTGGAGACACCCAGACCGATGGCTCCAGCGGCGAGAAAGAAGCTAGCATTGGCCGCTGTCACTCCTCCGGTGGGAATCAGAGGAATGTGGCCCAGGGGGCCTTGCAACTGCCGCAGATAGGCGGCTCCCCCTAGGGCAGTGACAGGAAACACCTTCACCGCCGGGGCTCCGGCTTGCCAAGCCGTGACAATCTCCGTGGGGGTAAGGGCTCCGGGAATGGCGGGGATACCCTGGGCTTGGGCGATCTGCATCAGCTCTGGCTGGGTGTGGGGCATGAAGCCAAACTGGGCTCCCGCTGCGATCGCGGCCTCCATATCGCTGGCATGGAGCAGGGTACCCGCCCCAATGCAGCAGTGGGACAGACCGTTCCGCAGGTGGGTGATGAGGGCCGCAGGGCAATCACTGGTCCAAGTGATTTCAATCAAGCGAATGCCCCCCGCCGCTACAGCCTCAGCCAAATCTATGCCTAGGGCCAAGGTGGGAGCGCGAATAACTGCGATCGCGCGGTGACGCTGGAGCAGCGCGATCCATTCCTGTGCCTCCATCTGGCCCCCTGGAACAAAGCCCACGCATTATATCGCTAGAAACTACTAAATCCATCGAGGTTCGCTAATATTCAAAGCAATAGTATCGGTAACCGCAAGACCAGATCCACAGTGGGTCTACTATCCTTCCCTCCAGCAGGACAGTTATCCAGCGCTACGGCAAACCCCATGACTTTACTTCCTGGTTCCGATCGCGATGTTGAGCAAGCCTGTCGGCTGTTGCAGGAATACAGTTTTGAGCTGGGGGGGTGTCGGCCCGCAGATTTGGTGAACCTGTGGCAACATCATCTGGAAGCGGATCCCAGTTGGATTCGTGCTGCCGTGGTAGAAGCCCTCTACCAGGGCCGCTATAAAGCCTTCTCTGTTGAACAGATCCTTCGCCTATGGAAACGACGCGGCTATCCCATCCGCCACTTCAACCACGATTTTGAGCGGGTGGTCTTTGGTCCTGTAGACCCCAATCTGAGCCCCTACACCTTGCCCACAGGAGGCTGGTCAGTCGGCCCTACCACCGCATCTAGGGATGCCGGAGACCATGGAGACACCCGTAGCGGGACTTCCTCGGAGACCTCAGCGGATATCCCTAGCCCCGCCTTCCTAAGGACAGAGGGATTTGGGACTGATCATTTGAGAACCAATCATTTTGGGACTGATCCTTTTGGGGCTGATCATTGGGAAGCAATGTCTGCGGTCCCAAACGCTGAGGGGATCTCCGACCCTGATTCATCCGGCTCTGATTCATCCGGCTCTGATTCATCGGACCCTGATTCATCCGGCTCTGATTCATCCGATCCTGATCTACCGGGCTCCGATCTACCGGGCTCCGATCTATCCCTGTCTGTACCAGATTCCCAGGAGTCTGAGATTATCGAGGAGGCACCTGCCGCCCCCCTAACACCTTCGACAGCGAGTTTGAGACCCATGGCCCCCCCAACGGTCACCATCGGTCCTCCACAGTCTGAGATCACGATGCCCTACTACCACCGCGACGATCCCTTCAGTCACCCGGCCCCCATTCAAAAATTTGTCCCAATGGATCCGATGTCTGGCTTTTACGATCGCCTGCAAGCCGTAGCCCGCCAATTTCCCCATTAGTTCCAGAGAGTTTAGGGACTCGCACCCATAACAAGGAATCTGGCGGATTGTCCACAGCCCCTAGAACTGGGCCGCTTAAATAGCCTTACCGTTTTCTAACGACGAGGCAGAGCCTCGGTGGATTCCCAGGCTCTGCCTGGGAACCAGGAAAGAAGCTTCGTAGGGTGCATAACGCTAAGGCGTGGCTTCGCCCACGCGAAGCGATGCACCGCAGAAAGGCAATGCCTAGGGGAAATGGGCACAGGATTTCCGCCGCAGAGTACTAGTCCTAGGGCTTGGGGTGGGCATGGGCGGCTAGATCCTGGGGTGAGATCGCGCCTTCCTCCGTAATAATCGCCGTAATCAGCCCAGCGGGGGTGACATCCGCCAAGGGATGGTAGGCGGTGACACCGGAGGGGCAAACCTGGGTTTGCCCCAAACCACAGACATCAGTGGCGTCTCCCTGGGGAATCTCTATCCCCTGTCCCGTAGGCAGAGTAAAGTCCACCGTAGAGAGGGGAGCCGCCACAAAGAAGGGGACGCCCTGAGCCTGGGCCGCTAGAGCCAAGGGATAGGTGCCAATTTTATTCACCGTGTCGCCATTGGCGGCAATGCGATCCGCCCCCACGAGGACACCATGGACCCAACCCTGCTGCATACAGTGGGCAGCGGTACTGTCGGTCACCACCGTTACAGGAATATTCTCCTGTACGCATTCCCAGGCGGTAAGTCGTGATCCCTGAAGCCAGGGGCGGGTTTCCCCGGCGATGACCCGCTCTAGCCGCCCCGCCTGCCAAGCGGCACGTACCACTCCCAGGGAGGTACCGTAGCCCGAGGTGGCCAAGGCTCCGTGGTTGCAGTGGGTATAGAGGGTGAGCTGAGCTGGGGTTTCCGGTAGAGCGGCGAGGCCGTGCCGCCCGATGGCTTGGCAGATATCCCAGTTCTGCCGCTGAATCGTTTGGGCAGTGTGTAGCAGAGTTCTTTGCACCTCAGCAACGGAGCCACTGGTGCCCTGGGCGACCTTGACCATGTGATCTAAGCACCAGAGCAGATTGGCCTTATCCGGTCGGCAGCCTTTGAGTTGTTCTGCGATCGCTTCTAGCCTTTCCAAAAAGGCATTCCGATCGTCGCTGGCAATATCCCGCGCCCCCAGATACAGACCATAGGCCGCTGCAATACCCAGAGCTGGTCCCCCGCGCACAATGCGACTGTTAATGGCAGTGATCATGTCTTCACAGCGGCTAATGGAGACCACGGTGTAGTCCCGAGGGAGCTTAGTCTGGTCAATTAGCAGCACATGATCCTGCTGCCACAGGACGGGGTAGACATGGGTCTGAAGGGTATCTGTCATGGCGACGGGCACAAACGGCGGTTTCGAGCACAACTTAGCCCCAGAATATAGCCTTTTGAGGGGGCCGGGGCGGATAAACCGGGGTTGCCTCAGGAACCTAACCCCAACCTATTCCTTCTCAAAATTCATCCCCTGGCTGATCCCCAGTAATCTTCGCCATTTGCTGCTCTAGAACTTCGGGGGAGGGCAGGCTCTGTTTCAAGGCATCGGGTAAATCGCTGCCCAAACGGTGGGTGGAGATACCGATGGGCTTGATCACATCCCGGAGGGCGTATTCAGCAATGGTTTTATTCTTGGACTTACAGAGAATAATGCCGATGGTGGGCTGATCCTGGGAATGGCGCAGGAGGTCATCCACCGCCGACACGTAGAAATTCATCTTGCCGGAATATTCCGGTTGAAAGTCTCCCATCTTAAGGTCGATGACCACATAACAGCGCAGTTGCAGATGGTAGAAGAGTAGGTCGAGGTAGAAATCTTCGCCCCCCACCTCTAGGCGATACTGGCTGCCCACAAAGGCAAAGCCCACCCCCAGTTCCAGCAAGAAATCACGAATGCGATCCACCAAAGCCTTTTCCAGATCGCGCTCTTGCACATCTGCACCCAGGCAGAGGAAATCGAAATGGTAGGGGTCTTTGAGGAGGTTTTGGGCCAGATCTGATTGGGGCTGGGGGAGGGTGCGCTCAAAGTTGTTGATGGCACTGTTCTGGGGGGTATAGAGGCCCTTTTCGATCTGCATCAGCAGGATGTTGCGACTCCAGCCCTGGGCAATCGCCTGCTGGGCATACCAGAGACGTTCTTCGGGATCATCCAGAGCATCCAGGAGACGGACATTGTGGCCCCAGGGTAGGTTGGCCATGACCTGATCGACTGACTTTTCTTCGGGATAGGCTTCGGCAAAGGCTCGCATGTAGCGCAGGTTACGGGAGGAAAAGCCCTTCATGTCGGGAAATTCCCGTTGCAGATCTTGGGCAAGGCGGTCGATTACCTTGCTGCCCCAGCCTTGGTGCACCTGCCGTTGCAGAATCTGGCGGCCAATTTGCCAGTACAGCACAATCAGCTCACGATTAACTGCGATCGCGGCCCGTACTTGAGTCAGACGAATCCGTTCTTTCAGGTCGAGGAAAAGCTGCTCGTAGTCGCGGTTGGGGAAAGACAGGCTATCGGTCATGGACTCCGGTAAACCCTGGGGATCACGATTGCAACAGGCTGTTGCAGCACTAGGGGCGATGCAACCCTCAATTCCGGAATTGAGCTGCATCTCAATTTTGCAACAGGTTGTTGCAAAATACAGGGGGAGCCGGACCGAGGCGGAGGGTGCATCCGCAAAGCGATGCACCCTCTTCAGACCATTGCCGATTCTGCAACAGGTTGTTGCAGAATTCAGGGATTTGCACAAAAACTAAAGTCCCACCGTAGGGGCAATCCCTCGCCTGCCCGGAGAGCCTGTCCTGTTCGCGCAGCGGATTCTAAGAAACTTGCCTCTGTGACCAAGACCGAGATTCCTCCCGCTGGTCGGAATGACGGGCTTGTCATGTTGACGTGCACTTGTCATGTTGTTCGCGAAGCGACTCCGCAGGAGTAATGGAGCGGAGCGGAATCGAAGTTCCCTAGGGGTAGAAACCCCCATGGCAGCGGATAAGACCAACCAGACTAGCCTAAGACAATGCGGTTGTAGAGGAAGAGAGACACAAATATAGCAGTCATTACGGCCCCGGTAATGAGAACCCCGTCCATAGCTCACCTCTGTGTGTGGGGGTATATTGTCAAACGCGCTTTTCTAGGAATAAGGGCAAATGTATGGGGATCAAAAGGGTTTTTATAATTCTTCACTCTGTATATTTACGGGTTGGCCTCCTGGGGCCGCCGTAGCCAAATGCCCCGTAACCCCGCCGCCTGAGCCCCTTCGTAGTCGTCGCGGTAGCTGTCCCCCACGTGCCAAGCGGCGGTGGCTGGGCAACCATGCTTCTCTAGGGCCGTTGCAAAAATCAAAGGATCGGGCTTGGCAGCTCCCACTTCGGTACAAATGGTCACAGAGTCAAAAAAGTCCGCTAGGGCCAAGGCATCCAGCACAGTGTAGAGACGGGAGTCGAAGTTGGAGATGATCCCCATCTCAATGTCTAGGGATTTCCAGCGCTCTAGGGAATGGTAGGCATCGGGATACACAAACCAGGGATCAGCGCCAGAAAAGTAAGCATAGAGGCTAGCGAAGAATTCCTCAAAATCCTGGAACTGTTCGAGTGCGCCGACGGTACTGAAGGATTGCTGTGCGATCGCACGCCACCAAGCGTATTCCAACCCAGGGACCGCCGTAGGTTCAGCGTCGGCAAAGGCCATCGGCTCCGCCGCCTTGAAGTGGTGAAAGAATGCCTGGGTGAGGGCGTCGGCATCCGCCTCTACCCCAAATTTGCGGGCAATGTCGGCATAAACTTCACCGACCGTGCCCTGCACCCCAAACAGGGTGCCGACGGCATCCAGAAAGATCACATTTGGCTTTTCCATGGTGTGAGATCGCAAGCAGTACTCAAGCGGACTACAGCAGATAATCCCTAAACGGACTGGTCCCCAAACGGGCTGATCCCTAAACGGGCTGATCCCTAAACAGATAACAAATCCCGCAGGGGCTTCTCAATCCAGTTCAATCCCACCCGAATCTGATGGCTGAGGGTGGGCATCCGATAGAGGTAGGTCAGACGTCGCGCCACGTGGGCCAAGACCCCATCGAGCTGAACCCCAAGCCCTGTAAGGGTAGCATTGTCCACGCCTAAGGCCATCATTTCCCCCAGATGCTGGTAGTGGAAGGGGAGCAGAGGCCGATGGGTGAGGGAGGCCCAGAGATTCCACCCCGCATAGTCGGCCTGCTGGAGGGCGGATTGGGCCGTCGTGGGTACCTGCTGACCATCGGCATCTTTGCAGTCGGCTAAATCCCCCAGGGCAAAGATATGGGGATGATCCACCACTTGCAGGGTGGACTGGACCAGAAGTTGCTGGCGATTGTTCTTGGGCAGATCCAGCCCTGCCAGGAGGGGGGACACCCGCGTCCCCACAGTCCACAACACGATGTCTACGGGAATCTCGTCTACCTGCTCCCGATAGTTTAGGGTCAGGCGATCGGTGCCCACGGACCCTACGGTGGTGTCGAGGTCGATCCATACCCCCCGCTCCGAAAGCGCCTGTTGGGCAGCCTTGCGGTTGAACTCCGTAGAGGTGAGCAAAATATCGTCGGCCCGCTCCACCAGACGAATGCGCCCGCGCTCCCCCAACCGATCCGCCAGTTTACAGGCCAGTTCCACCCCGCTGTAGCCACCTCCAACTACGGCCACCCGCAACACTTCAGCGGTCGAGGCTTCTAGGTGCCGTAACCGTTCCTGAAGGCGCTGGGCATCCTCCACCGTGCGGAAGGGAATGGCATGGTCGGCTACACCGGGAACGCCATCGAGGGGCGTTTCGCCCCCCACCGCCAGTACTAGACGGTCGTAGGTGAGGGGCTCCTGATCCGGTAGAAACACTTGGCGATCCCCAAGGCTGATCCCGCTCACTTCGTTCTGGATAAAGCGCACAGGGGTATTGGCCAGCAGTTCGGCATAGGGGGGGGCTACCTCCCAGGTTTGCAGTTCTCCTGTCACCAACTCGTAGAGTAGGGGGGCAAAGACGAAGCGATCGCGTTGATCCACCAGTACCACTTCCACGGGTTCCTGCTGGCTCCAGGGCAGGGTGCTCAGGCGCAGGGCGGTGTACAACCCCCCAAACCCCCCCCCTAAAATACAGATGCGTTTTACTGACTCAGTCATGGTATTACGGCGGTGGCAGGTGTAGTACAGGTCTTCCTGTTCTTACAAGATAGGGGGTTCCGATGGCTGTGGGGAAGTCATGGGAGGATTGATAGGGACAGCGCAGGCCACGGGCAGCGCAGGCGCAATTAAATGTAGATCGAATGTAGATCGGTGGTTGTGAAGGATTGAGCCATGGAAATTTTGACCAATCCGTTCTACGAAACGGCATTTTTACTCGTGATCTCAGCGGGGGTGGGGGCGATTGCCCTCTATCTCCGCCAGCCCCTAATTGTGGCCTTCATTGCTGTTGGTATTCTGATGGGGCCATCGGTGACGGGGTGGATTCAGTCCGGTGAACAACTGGCGCTATTTGCTGAGCTGGGCATTGCCCTGCTGCTCTTTGTGGTGGGGCTCAAGTTAGATTTGCACCTGATTCAAACTATGGGTCTAGTGGCCGTAGCAACCGGGTTGGGGCAGGTGGGCTTCACCTCCATTGTGGGCTTTTTGCTGGCTTGGCTGCTAGGTTACTCTCCGCTGACGGCACTGTATATCGCGGTGGCCCTGACCTTCTCCAGCACCATCATCGTTGTCAAACTGCTGTCAGATAAGCGGGAGATCGATTCCCTCCACGGTCGCATTGCCCTGGGTTTTCTCATTGTCCAAGACCTAGTGGTGGTCTTGGTCATGATTGGCCTCTCAGCAATGGGGAGTACTGGGGAAACCACGCTGGGGACAGTGCTAGTGCAACTCTTGGCAAAGGGGGGAGCGCTGCTAGTGGGGGTGGCGGTGATGATGGCCTACGGGCTCCCCACCCTGCTGCGGCATGTGGCGCGATCGCAGGAATTGTTGTTGATATTTGCGATCGCATGGGCTGTTTCCCTAGCGGCCCTGAGTGAAATTCTAGGCTTTAGCAGTGAAGTCGGGTCATTTCTCGCCGGTATTTCCCTGGCCTCCACCCCCTATAGAGAGGCGATTGGGGCGCGGCTGGTGGGCATTCGCGACTTCCTACTGCTGTTCTTTTTTGTAGAACTAGGCTCCCATCTCGACCTCAGTTTGCTGGGGGCGCAGATCGGCCCCGCTGTACTGCTGTCCCTATTTGTACTGGTGGGCAATCCCACCATTGTCATGGTGATCATGGGCTACCTGGGTTACCGCAAGCGCACAGGGTTGCTGGCAGGGTTAACGGTAGCCCAAATCAGCGAATTTTCCCTGATTCTGGCGGCTTTAGGGTTGAGCTTGGGCCATATCGACGAGGAAATCGTCGGACTCATTACCCTCGTGGGCCTAATTACCATTGGCCTTTCTACCTACCTCATTCTCTATTCCCACGAACTCTACGAACGACTCTCTCCGCTCCTAGGTATTTTTGAGCGCCGCATTCCCCACCGAGAAGAAGAGGGAGATACAGACATAGCCGCCGTCGGTGCCGATGTGATCGTCTATGGCTTAGGCCGCTACGGGGGCTGGCTGGTAAACAGTCTGGCCAGTAAAGGACTGGAGGTCCATGGAGTAGACTTTGATCCCGAGAATGTGCGGCGCTGGCGACGGCAGGGATTCTCAGTCCATTATGGCGATGCGGAGGATCCAGAATATCCCAGCCACCTTGCCCTAGGAACCGTAAAGTGGGTGGTCAGCAGTATTCCTGGGCGAGAGGTCAACCTGACCCTGCTCCATGCCTTGCGCCACCATGGCTACCAAGGCAAACTGGCGGTCACGGTCCACCAAGACCGGGAGGATGAGCTGCTCCGCAGCACTGATATAGATTTGATTCTGCGGCCCTTTGTGGATGCGGCTGAGCAAGCCGCCGAAGAATTGGCGGCAAACCTACGGAGCTAGTTGGCTGAACCCTAGGGCGTGGGGACAATCAACGGCGAATAGTGTAAATGTGATATCCGTTGGCGGTGTCGCCGATCTGCTGCAAGCAGCGTTGATTGGTTGCAGCAGATCGGCGGCATCCTCATTTTCCGTCAGCACCACAAAGGTGGGATCAAAAAATCCTCGGGGGTTGGCGGTTTCTTCTGGCTGCCAGGAGGCGATCCCGGATTATTCTAGACAGGGGATTGAAGGATAGTACAAACGTTGCTAGCGTAGGGAGATTAATGCGGCGGAGATAGGGTGGAACTAATTCTGGCACTGGGGATCGGCATGGGGCTGGGGGGCGGGGTCACGTGGCTGCTATGCCAAAGCCGGGTGCAGGGAATTCGCGATCGCGCCAAAGCAGATACCATCGCCGATCGGGCTGGGATGCTGGAACGATTGCAGGCCCACACCCAGCAGATTAAAGACTTGCAGGCTGCCCTGCAACACCGCGATGACCGCCTAGAGACCATCCAAGGGGAACTCCGCCAAGAAGCCAGCCGCCGGGGTACCGCCGAAGCCCAAGCCGCCCAGATGCCCCCTCTTCAGCAGCAGCTTCGGGAGCGGGAGGCCCAGATCCACCAGTTGCAAGCTGCCTGCGCTGCTCTCCAGGTGCAGGGTCGAGAGGTGGAAACCCGTCTCCAGCAAGAGCAACAGGCGATGGCGGAGAAACAACGGCTGCTGGACCACGCCCAAGCGCGCCTCACCGATGCCTTCAAAGCCCTCTCCGCCGATGCCCTCCAGCGCAATTCTCAATCCTTTATGCAACTGGCGGAAACCCTGTTGGGCAGGTACCAATCCCAGGCCCAGGGAGATCTGACCCAGCGCCAACAGGCGATCGCCGCCCTAGTGCAACCCCTACAAAGTTCTTTAGAACAGGTGGGCAGTCGCTTGCAGGACTTGGAAACCGCCCGCACCGCCGCCTACAGCAGCCTGTCGGAGCAGGTGAAGGGGCTAGCGCTAGCCCAAAGCCAACTCCAGGGGGAAACCGCCAACTTGGTCAAAGCCCTGCGCTCCCCTACGGTGCGCGGGCGCTGGGGAGAAATCCAGCTTCAGCGGGTGGTGGAGATGGCGGGCATGGTGAAATATTGCGACTTCAGCCAACAGACCTCGGTGACCACAGAAGGCGGTCGCCGCCGACCCGACATGGTGATTCAACTGCCCAACCAGCGCCAAATCATTGTCGATGCCAAGGCCCCCCTCCAAGCCTATTTAGAATCGGTAGAGGCTCCGGATGAGGCCAGCCGCCGCACCCATCTGCAAGCCCACGCCCGCCAGATCCGCACCCACCTGACCCAGTTGGGCAGCAAGGGGTATTGGGATCAGTTCCAGCCCGCCCCGGAATTCGCCGTCCTGTTTTTACCGGGGGAAACCTTTTTCAGTGCCGCGTTAGAACAGGATCCCGGCCTGATTGAGTTTGGTGTCGATCAACGGGTAATTCTGGCTACCCCCACCACTCTGATTGCCCTACTCAAGGCGGTGGCCTACGGTTGGCGACAGGAGCGTATGGCGGAAAATGCCCAACAGGTCAGCGACCTAGGTCGCGAACTCTACGATCGCACCCACACCCTCTTGGGCCATGTAGGCAAAATGCGTCGAGGCTTGGACAGTACGGTGGATGCCTTCAACAAAGTGGTGGGCTCCTTGGAATCCCGTGTTTTGGTTACAGCCCGCAAGTTCAAAGATCTGGGAGCCGCTTCGGGGGAGGATTTGGAGAGCATTGACACCCTGGATCGGTGGCCGCGATCGCTACCGGAGGAGGGAGAGTGATGGGTGGTAAGCCGCGCTAGGCTCCGCCTTCCGGCAGAATCTTGCCCACAGTGCGGTTTTCAGGGCGGAAGACGGTGCGGGCAACCCGTTGTACATCGGTGGCGGTCACGGCATCAATAGCCTGTAACTCCGCAAAAACATGCCGCCAGGAGCCCGTTTTGGCTTCATATTCCGCCAGCAGCGACGCCATCCCCGCATTGGAGGACAACTGCCGTAGTAGGGCGGCGCGGGCCTGGGTTTTCACCCGCTCCAGATCGGCTTCGGGGACAGGGGTGTTGATCAGTCGGTCCAGTTCGCTATGGATCAAAGGGGCGATGTCATCGGGCTGGGTACCGGGGGCGGTGAGGGCATAGAGCAGCAACAGGTTGGGATATTGGTCGCCGGGGAACCCGTTGACACTGCCCACACTCAGGGCCAAGCGCTGATCCTCTACCAGGGTTTTGTAGAGGCGAGCGGTGCGCCCACTGGTGAGTAGGGCCTCGATCATGCCGTAGGTGGCATGATCTGGGTCCGTGAGGCTGGGGCGGTGGTAGCCCTCGATATACCAGGGTTGGGAGGCCAAGGTGAGGGTGAACTCCCGAGTCTCGGTTTGGGGGGGCTCTGTCACTGTCACGGTGGCCGGGAGACTGCGGGCAGAGAAGCGGCCAAAGTAGGCTCGCGCCATGCGTTGCACCTCCCTGGGATTCACGTCCCCGACCACCACTGCGACAAGATTGCTGGGACCGTAGTAGGCGTCGAAAAATGTCTGTACATCCCGACGGGTGGCGACGTAGAGGTCATCGGCATAGCCAATGATGGGGCGGCGATAGGGGTGTTGTTCAAAGGCTGTTTCTAGAAAGACCTCAATCAGCTTGCCGATGGGGGAGTTGTCTACCCGCATCCGTCGCTCTTCGAGGATGACATCCTTCTCTTCGTAAAATTCTCGGAATACGGGCTCTAGGAATCGCTCCGATTCTAGGGACATCCACAGTTCTAGTTTGTTGGAGGGGAGACTGTAGAAGTAGCGGGTAGCATCGGCCCCGGTGGTGGCATTGAGGCCAACACCTCCGGCCTGTTCTACGATTTGGCCATATTTGTTTTGCTCTACATACTGGGCCGCTTCTGCACGCAGGTCGGTGAGGCGCGATCGCAGATCCGCTGCTTCCTCAAGATTCCCGGCCTTCTCAGCGGCTAGGATTTCATCAAATACCCGGTCTTGGCGATCCAGTACCGCCTGTTCGGCCCCATAGTTTTGGGTACCGATGCGCTGGGTGCCCTTAAAGGCCAAGTGCTCTAGATAATGGGCAACACCTGTTTTGCCATCCTCCTCATTCACCGCCCCCACATTGGCGTACAGCATAAAGGACACCACTGGCGCTTGGTGTCGCTCTAGCACGATGAACTTGAGACCATTGTCGAGGGTGAACTCGGTTACTTGCTGCGCCACCCGGTCTAGATAGGGCTGAACCGAGGGACCAGTATTTGCCCCAGCATCCTGCGCTAGGGCAGGCAGGGGTAGGGCTATGAACCCCATTAGCCCTATCCATAGCAGAGCCAGCAATCCGAGAACTCGTCCCATAGGGCGTCCGCTGGGATGGTTCGGGGTATGGCGGAGGGCAGCCGGATGACCCGTTAAAGAAGAAGAGGAGGAGAAGAGCATTGCGATCGCGCCGAAAAAAGAATACGCCTTTTCAATTTCAACACAGCCCCCCCCGAACTGACATTTTTAGGTTTCCTAAACCTATATCCAGGCAAGGCTATTCATAGGCGGTTTATCCATAGGCGGTTCTATATAATGCTGGAAACAGGATAATGCTGGAAACAGGTGTGGCGATTGCGATGGTCTCCGACCGGACTTTGCCCATCACGCCGTGATGAGGTTACCCTTTGACCCAGGCTACAAATTCCTACAACTTGCAGCGCTGGAGCCAACGCCTCTTGGCAGCGATTTTGCTGGGGGGACAGGTGGTGATTCACCTCATTTCCCGACCGATCCATCGGCGGAATACCCTAGAGCAAATGGCTATCGTGGGGCCAGCCTCCTTGCTGATTGCCCTCCTGACCGCCACCTTTGTGGGCATGGTATTCACCATTCAGGTGACACGGGAATTTATCAACTTTGGGGCGGGGACTGCCGTGGGCGGGGTTTTGGCCCTAACCCTAGCGCGAGAACTCGCTCCGGTGCTGACGGCAGTTGTGCTGGCGGGGCGTGTCGGTTCCGCCTTTGCCGCTGAGATCGGCACCATGAAGGTTACGGAACAGATCGATGCTCTGCAAATCCTCAAGACCGACCCCATCGACTACCTGGTAATCCCCCGATTGGTGGCCTGCGCCCTGATGCTGCCGGTGTTGAATCTGCTGTCCTTTATTACAGGGATGACCGGGGGGCTGCTGATTGCGACCTCCCTCTATGGCATTTCCCAGACAGTGTTTATCAATTCAGCCCAAAACTTTTTGTCCACCTGGGATCTGGTCAGCTCCGTGATCAAAGCCTTTGTCTTTGGGATCTTGATTGCAGTGATTGGCACCAGTTGGGGCCTGACCACCACGGGGGGGGCAAAGGGGGTGGGGCAATCCACCACCACGGCGGTGGTGACCTCTCTCTTGGCGATCTTTATCAGTAATTTTTTCCTCTCCTGGCTGATGTTCCAAGGGACGGGAAGTGCCATATTGGGGGGGTGAGGGAGGACGGTCGCCCTTTACAATGGGAAGCACACGTTAGCCCGAGATGGGTTTGGTAACACCTGTGACTGCTTCTCCGCATCAGGATTCCACAGATAGAGATTCTCCCACCACGACTACGACGCTGCTCCCCAGCTATGCCATTCCCATAGGATTGGGACTTTTGGCCGTGCCGCTGTTATGGGTACAGCTCTGGCTTGGGGGTGCGATCGCAGTATTTGCCCTCTTTCTGCTCTACCAGACCGTGACCCTAAGGCTGGTGTTCACCCCCATAGCTCTAGAGATCTACCGGGGCCAGACCCAGATTCGCCAATTTCCCTACCAAGATTGGCAACTTTGGGAGCTGTTTTGGTCCCCACTGCCCATCCTGTTCTACTTTCGGGAAGTCAACAGCATCCACTTTTTACCCATCTTGTTCCAACCTGCGGCCCTCCGCAGTGAACTAGAAGCCCGTTTGCCCCAAGCGGCAGCGGATGCTCAGCAGCCTTCCTAATGCCCTGTTCCCTCACCCCTCGGATCTATGACCGCTGATGAATCTGCCTTTTCCGCTGCTTCCTCCTCCAGCTTTGCCAGTGGGGAAGCGTCTATTACCGAGGGCGATCCTGTGGGGGGCACCGGAAAGGTACAGACGGATATTGCCCGTCTGGTGCAACAGGGCTTGGTGGATTTAGAGCGCCGCAAGCGATCTCTGGAGCTGGAGATCGAGAAGCTAGAGCGCCGCCGCGATCGCATTGATGCAGAAATGAAGACCACTTTTGCTGGAGCCTCCCAGGATTTGGCAATGCGGGTACAGGGCTTTAAGGAATACCTAGTGGGGAGTCTGCAAGACCTCGCCGCCGCCGCCGAACAGTTGGAAATGCTGCCACCGGAACCAGCCCCCCGGACGGAACGCCCTGGACGACCGCACCCCACCGCTCCAGAGACTTCCTCGGAGCCGACAGCCACCGTAGACTTCGCCCAATCTCGCTTTCAACGCCAAAGCAATCGCATTCAAAGCCTGCTAGACCAATATCGTCTCCGCCCCGATTACTATGGCCCGGTTTGGCAGTTTCGCCGCACCTTTGAACCCATCCACAGCGAGCGCATCTCCAACTGGTTCTTTAATCAAGGGGGGCGGGGAGCGGTAAAAACCCTTAGCAGCCGCCTGCAAAATGTGCTGGTTGCCTCAGCCGCAGTCTCAATTCTCTACACCCTCTACGGCGATCGGTTGCGGGTGCTGATGCTGGCCAACACCCCTGAGCGTCTGGGGGAATGGCGGCGGGGATTCCAAGACTGCCTGGGGGTGTCCCGAGGGGACTTTGGCACGGGTCGGGGCATTACCCTCTTTGAGTCGGCGGAACCTCTGGCCCAGCGGGCAGAACGTCTGTTAGCGGAAAATCTCCTGCCCTTAATTTTGATTGATGAGTCGGAGGGCAAGATCAGTCTGTCGCTGCTTCAGTTTCCCCTCTGGCTTGCCTTTGCTCCCGACCCCGCCAACCCCACGGCGGATGCCTACGAGTATTACTAACCTATGACCCTCTCCCTCTGCATGATCGTCAGAAACGAAGCCACCCATCTGCCGGGGTGTTTTCAATCCGTGTCTGACTGCGTAGACGAGATCATCGTCGTGGATACGGGTTCGACGGATGACACTATTGCGATCTCAGAGGCTGCTGGGGCTAAGGTCGTCACCGTAGACTGGCAGAATGACTTTGCGGCGGCTCGCAATATCTCCCTAGACCACGCCACAGGAGACTGGGTATTGGTGTTGGATGCGGATGAAACCCTGACTCCCGCAGGGCAGCAGCTTTTGCAACAGGTGCGGACGGGGGAACCCTGGGGAGATATTGCCCTAGCGGATGTACTGATGGTGACGCTACTGCGCCATGAGGTGGAAGCAGAGCAGACTCCCTATTCTGCTGTATCCCGTTTGTTTCGTCGCCACCCTCAGGTACGGTTCCAGCGCCCCTATCACGAGACAGTGGATGATGCCGTAGCGGTGGTGATGGCCCAGGAATCCCAGTGGCAGGTCGTCACCTATCCAGAGGTGGCCATGATCCACACGGGGTATCAGGCTAGCGCGATCGCAGCCCGAGACAAATTTGCCCGCGCCCAGAGCATCATGGCGGGCTACCTGGCGGAGCACCCCGATGATCCCTACATTGCCAACAAGCTGGGAGCTCTCTATGGCCAAGCTGGTGACTGGGACAAGGCCCGTCCTTTGCTAGAGCGGGCACTGCAAATGGGCAAAGCTGACCCCAGTACCACCTATGAACTGCACTACCATTTGGCCCTAGCGGATAGCAGCCATGATCGCTGGACGGAAGCGGAGGCCCACTATCGCCTCGCCCTAGCTCAGCCTATTCCGGAGACCTTGAAACTGGGAGCCTACATCAATCTGGGCAGTATTCTGACGGGGCAAAAGCAGTTAACGGGAGCGGTAGAACTGTTTGAAAAAGCCACCCAGATTGCTCCGAACTTTGCCGTGGCCCATTACAACCTGGGAACGGCCCAGCGAGGACGGGGCTATTTGGAACCTGCGATCGCGGCCTATAAAACTGCGATCGCACTCCAGCCCCACTATGCCGAAGCCCATCAAAACCTAGGGGTGGCCTTATTCAAGCTAGGGAAACTTCCCGAGAGTATCCAGTCCTTCCAGCGCGCCCTCACCCTATATCAGCACACCGACCCCAGTCGGGCCTTTCAACTCCAACACAGTCTTCGTAGTTTGGGTTTGGTCACCTAAGTAGATCGCCCCTAGCCCTGACCTAAAACACCGTTAGGGACTCGCAGGAAAATAACGTACCCGCTCCGCTGATCGGGCTTTCTCCCTTCGGGAGACGCTAAAGCGAACGACTTCGCTCAGCCCTCGATCACTGAAGGTTGAGCGAAGTCGAAACCTGGCCACTGGGTACACTATTAACCCGCAGCTCCCTTATAGGGGCAAAAATAACCTGTTCTACCCGAGGCCGATAGCCCAGCCACCGCACCGACAGATTGGCGAACCCCTCCGGTTCGCCACTGACATAGAAGCGCGTTTTCTGGGCAGACCCCCTATGGCGGAGATTGAGCAGCGTCAGTTCTCGCGCAGCGGTCGCCACCAGATGTACCGCCGGATCGACCCGTTGTACGGCGGAAGGCAGAATTTGTCCTAACACGGGCTCTAGATGGGGATAGTGGGTGCAGCCGTACACTAAGGCATCAATTTGGGCTGCCACCAGTGGTTGGAGGTAAGTTGCCGCTACTGCGCGGGTGCGGGGATGCTGAAGTTGACCCTGCTCAATCAACGGCACAAACTCAGGGCACCCCACCTGCCAAATCTGGGCACTGGGCTCCACCTCCAAAATAGCCCGCCGATAGGCATTACTCGCCACAGTCGCTGGAGTGGCAATCACCCCAATCCGTCGTCCTGCTTGGGCTGCCGCCCGTGCCCCTGGCCAGATCAACCCCAGAATGGGGAGGTCATACTCCTGCTGTACCTGTTCTAGCACTAGAGCAGAGCTGGTATTGCAGGCCATCATCACCATCTTTACCCCCTGCTCCACCATCCAGTCCATGATGTCTCGCACAAAGTGCAGGATCTCTTCGGCGCTGCGGTTGCCGTAGGGTAAGCGGGCCGTATCCCCAAAGTACAAAATCGATTCCTGGGGTAACTGGCGGTCCAATTCCCGCAGCACCGTCAGCCCCCCCACACCGCTGTCAAAAATACCAATGGGAGCCGCAGATAGGTCACGGAATGCAGGCTGGGAGCAACCATTCATAAACGGAGACGCCTTTACGGGATATGACAAAGTTCTTAACGGAAAAGTTGTTAAGAGTGTACGGGAGTTTTACCCCATTAAGGCAATCCCCACTCCCCCACTCCCCCACTCCCCCACTCCCCCACTCCCCTAAGACACCTCCCCTGCTTCCACCGCTGGGATCTCCTTCTCATCCGTATCAGACCCCGTATCATCGGGCTCCTTAAACACCACCCGCAGCAGCGGCGGCGCTAGGAACGTCGTTGAAATCACCATCACAATAATGGCGGCTTCCAATGACTCCGACAGTGCCCCACTAGCAGATCCCACCCCAGCAAAAACCAATCCCACCTCACCTCGGGGCACCATACCAAAGCCAATAGCAAGGCGGTTGATCCCCGGTTGGCCAAAGACGGCAAACCCTGTCACTACCTTGCCCGCGATCGCAACCAGCACCAAGAAGGAGGCAATAATCAATCCTTCGCGATTATTGGGATCTAAGGGATTCAAAACCCCCAGATCGGTCCGTGCCCCGACCGTGACGAAGAAGATAGGCACCAGCATGTCGGCAATGGGGCTAATCTGCTCCTCCAGCTCCTTGCGCTTGGAGGTTTCTGCCAAAATCAACCCCGCTGCAAAGGCTCCCAGAATCGTTTCAAGCTGAATCGCCGCCGCCACATAGGACAGGAAAAACGCGAATACCAGGGAACTGATGATCACCTGGCCTCGGGTTTTCATCTGATCCACAAGGGTGACAAAGAAGGGACTCAGTAACCGCCCCAAGAAAATGGACCCCACCAGGAAAATGGCCGCCCCGGCAATCAGATACACCACATTCAGGATTTCGATTTCCCCGGTTTTGGCTAGACTCGCCACCACCGCCAGCACAATAATCCCCAACACATCATCCAGGACCGCCGCGCCGATAATGATCTGCCCCTCCTTGGAATTGAGGCGCTGGAGTTCCGCCAGCACCTTGGCCGTAATCCCAATACTGGTCGCGGTCAGCGCCGCCCCAGCAAAGATGGCAGGCACCGTAGCAATGTTGAATAGGGCAATCAGCCCCACCGTTCCAAGGGCAAAGGGTACCACTACCCCCACAACAGCCACCACCGCCGCCTGGGGACCGACCCGGATCAATTCCTTCAGGTCCGATTCCAGACCAATTTCAAATAGCAGAATGATGACCCCCAACTCCGCCAGGACGGAGATCACCTCACTCTCACCCCGGAAAACCGTCATCAGAGACTGGGGGTCAAGGCCAGCGGTGGCATCCACCACCCGCAGTAGGGCCGATCCCATTTCCCCACCAGCCTCGGGAAAGACGATGAGGTGCAGGGCTGAGATCCCCACCACTACTCCGCCTACCAATTCCCCCAGTACTGGGGGGAGATTTAACCGGGCACACAGTTCGCCCCCGATTTTAGCCGCCAAGTACACCGTAATCAGGCTCAGCAACACGCTAGCCAGCACCAGCGGCTCTAGTTCTGCCTCTGAGGCTTCCGCCAGGAGAAAAAACCCTTGATCCCCACCGCCTATACAGGCCGATGTTAGGGGACTGCCAACAGAAACCAGCCAAGGAAGCAAATCCACCATTCGGTCTGAAAAAACGCATCTTGTCTAGGGTACCCGAGTCTGCTCCCCTACAAGGTTCACCCAGAGAGTGATCTGTGGTTTTTGAGGGTCTATCAATGGTTTAACGTTACGGAGAGTGTTCGAGCTAAATGCCTATCCGGGGTTTCACCGCAACCGTCCCAAGGGGAAGAGTACGCGACCATGACCAGGATGATTTTTTAGATGGAATACTCTAAATGAAAACCCGGTGTTCTAGGGAGGGCATCTGTTGCCGCACCTGGAGCAGACGAGCAGGGGTGATTTCTGCGATCGCAATTCCCGGACTCGTCCCAGCATCTGCCAGCACCACCCCCCAGGGATCAATAATGGCGGCATGGCCATGGGATTGGCGACGGTTGTTGTGGTAGCCCGTCTGGGCCGGAGCCAGAACATAACAGGTATTTTCAATCGCCCTCGCCTGGAGCAAAATCTGCCAATGGTCCTTACCCGTGAAAGCGGTAAAGGCAGCGGGCACCACCAACACCTCCGCCCCCATCTGGGAGAGATGGCGATAGAGCTCAGGAAAGCGCACATCGTAGCACACCGACACCCCAATATTGCCTAGATGCTTAGAGGGATACACATTGGGTAACCGCTGGCCCGAAACTACAGTATTTGACTCCCGATAGGTATTGCCATCAGGCACATTCACGTCAAAAAGATGGACCTTCTCATATCGCAACAGCTCGTTGCCATCCGGCCCCACCAGCAGCGCCGTGTTGTAAACCTTATTACCCGTAGTCGGCACCGGATAGCCCCCACCCAACAGGGTTACTTGGTAGCGCTGAGCCATTTTTTTCAAAAAGGCTTCGCTGGCATCGCCAATCACCTGAGCCTGGGCCTGTTTAGCCGCTTCATCCCCCAAAAAGGAAAAATTCTCTGGCAGCGTCACCAACTCGGCACCCTGACGTACTGCCAAGTCAATCAAATCTTCTGCCTGGGCCAGATTTTTCTCCAGATCCGGCACGCTGGTCATCTGGATTGCGGCTGCCAGGTAGGGCCTCATAGGTTCGTCTCGATAGGTCTTTGGTCCTTAATTTTATGCGGTTCTGGCATCTCTCTTACGCAGGATGGCTTCTGATTGAGAGATGGAATACACCTAGTTTTCGTGCAGGGCCTCTAGCTGTTTGAGAATTTTGGGCTTGAGGCTGGTGGTTAGCTCACGCTTTAGTACATCCTTGCTATCTGCGGCATTGCCCACAGAGGGGTGACTCCGAGCTGCCATTACCCACTCTTGCAGTAGCTTGCGCTGGGGGTTAGCGATGTTGGCGGAGACCACATGAGCACAGCGCTGGGGGTTCTCCTTGGCAAAGAAGAGGATTTTGTATTGCCCCACTTGCCCCAGCAAAAAGCCCATTTCCTGACCCGCCTTCGTTTTCAAATCTAAGTAGCACGGTAGCCAGCGCGGACCATGCTGGGCGTTGTAAAGCACTGTCAGCCAGAGCGCCATGGGGTGGGGAGACATAGTGCAGATGAAGTTGTTGTAGCGACTCCCTAGAAGACGCTTGTCCACCTCCACTTGGGGCAGCATCACCCAGAGGGTGGCTAGGGTACGCTTGCTGGTGGGCAGGGGGTAGGGAAAGACAATTTCAGCAATGGGCTTATTTTTAGGCCAAGAGGTCAGCCGACAGATATCGTCTTCGGTCTGGGGTTCGGTGAGGGTGCTATCGGCATTTTTTTTGACTACGGGCACCCGAGACAGCGTCGCACCAATGCGTTGGCCAATGCGAAATCCGGTTCCAAAGCGCTGATCCAAGGGCTCTAGAGCCTTGATGATGTCCCCTACAGTTTGGGGACGATCCTTAGGATCCTTGGCCAAACAGGCCATGATCAGATCCTCCAGCAGTTTTGGCACCTTCTGGACCGAGGTGACTTCGTGAATAGCTTTTGGCGGCTGGGAATGGTGAGCCTTATACCAACCGCCGAAGGTATGGCTTTCCGCCGTCAAAGGAATTCTGCTGGTAAGCATCTGGAACATCATGATGCCCATGCTGTAGATATCGGAGCGGTTATCTAACTCACGCCCTTCCATTTGCTCGGGAGAAGCATAAGCAAGAGTGCCCATGAAGGAACTGGTCTGGTCGATGTCGGCTTGGAGTAGTTTGGCAATGCCAAAGTCAAGGATTTTCGCCAATTCTCCCAGGGTTGGATCCTGAGTGATGAGAATATTACTGGGCTTGATGTCTCGGTGAATAATGGAGACGGGCTTGTCATAGCCCTTGACGCGAATGCCGTCGTGGGCGGATTGGAGCCCGAGGCAAATTTGACGACACAGTCCCAAAAAGCGGGGTACGGGAAGGGGTTTTGGGTTGATAATTTTGCTGAGGTTGTCCCCTTGTAAGTATTCCATGACATAGAAGGGCACCTCGTCTTCGCTGACGCCGTAGTCGGTGACGCGCACCACATGGATACTTTTCTGGCCTAATTGGGCGCAGGTGGTGGCTTCTTGAACGAAGCGATCGCGCATTTTTTTATTCAGCAGGGTTTGGGCCAAGAACTTGACCGCTACCATGACTCCCCCTAATAGGGTATCTTCTGCCAGATAGACACGCCCCATTGCGCCCTGCCCCAGCAGTTCTACGAGTTCATAGCGATTGGCTAATTTGAGGCCGAGATTGGGGTCTGACATGGGGGTCAATGAAATGGCATCGGGATCAACAGGGTCAGAACGGTGACTGACCACCGCGATCCCAAATCAAGCCCTCGCCTTGCTCAACCTGGATAACCTGGAACAGCTACCAGGAAGGCATAAGGCTCAATGGGGGCAGTAGGGAATGGCGATACAAACAAGTGGATGTAGATAGCAAATACCCCGATCTAGCTACTTCAATCTAGGGCCTTTGGACACTTGAACGAGGAACCCCTGACGGGGTAGACATGACCACGCCCGCCCTACTTAATCAAGCTAGGGGCTGTAACCGCCCCATAACCAGGAATATGGCCTTGATTATCCACAGCCCCTAGTTAACCTGATCTAAGACAGCCCCGTATGGGCTAGGGGATAACTCTGGCCCTACAAAGCTTGTTGAAGTAACCGTATTGTAGCGAGTCCCCGCTGGGGGAAATCACAGGCATCCACTGATGTACTCATCATGCCCAGGGGATGCGTAGGGATTGCCTCCCAGCGAGCCTTTCTACCCTTCTAAGATACCGATCGCCGCTGCCCGCTTCGGGATAGATTTGGCTCTGGCTCGGGTCTGCGATGGACGGAGGCGAGTCGGAGACCATCGCTAGAAACATTGGTCCCCAAGTTCCCTGTCCCTAATGGCGATCGAGGGTGGCTTCCATAGCGCTGGTGAGGTGGTGACCCGCCATGATGCCGCTGGATAGGTGATAGCGATCACTGTTGAGGCGATAGAGGGTTTCAAAGCCTGTACGGCGCTGACGATCATTGATTGCCCAGTATCTCTGCACGACAGAATCCGGCGTAACCCAACCTTCCCCTTCCACCCGATCGAGTTGGGTGTGCTGAAGCACAAAGGTGTACTGACGCTCTCCACCGATCAAACGCCCCCGATACTGGAGTGAAACCTGATCCATCTCGGAATTGGGAAAGGTCAGCTTCATGACCATAGTGAACCAATCGTCGTTGCTCCAGGCGATCAAAATCGCACCACGAACCGCTATGGGCATAGCCTCTCGCTCTAGCCAATTGCCCTGGAGCTTCCAGCGCCCTGGTTCCAGTAAAAATGTATGCTCCACCCGTTTTCTCCCGCAACCCCTCTGGTTTTGGTTATGGGCCAGTCTATCCCCTAGGCCCAAACCCTCGCCAAGCCTAGTGCTCAGATAGGGTGGCCTAGATAGGTATGACTCGCTCACCCTTCTTATCCCGGCTCACCAGACAAGGGGCACAAGATCCATCATTACCCCCGTCCGCTTCCATTACAGCATAGGTGAAGATCCTGTCCCGAACGGAAACGCCGTGGGGGTAGGGTAGTGAATTTCTCCCAGCACCACGGGACCATGGGCTCCGGTCACTGTCGGGAGGTTGCCGGGAAAGCCCTGATGTCGCCAAAATCCCAAAACGGCAAAGGCAATCGCCTCTTTCAGACCACTGGGAACGCCCAAGTCGTCCGTAGTAGTAATGGGGATTACGGGCAGGTAATGGGCTAGCCGCTCTCGAAGATAGAAATTGCGACTTCCCCCGCCACACAGCAGCACCTCAGCAGGCAACTGGGGTAGCCAACGTCGATATTCCTGAGCAATAGAGGCGGCGGTAAAGTCCACTAGAGTGGCTAACACATCCGCAGGAGCTAAGGTCGTCATTTGAGCCTGACACTGCTGCCAAAAGTCCCAGCCAAAGAGTTCTCGCCCAGTGGATTTAGGCGGGGCCTGATCAAAGTAGGGATGCCGCAGCCAGGTTTCTACTAAGGACAGGTCGGGGGTGCCTTGGGCGGCCCACTGTCCTCCCTGATCAAAGGTGAGGGTGCCTCCGGAAAGGGTCTGCACCGCGAGGTCCAACAGGCTATTGCCGGGGCCGGTATCCCAGCCAAAGACCTGGGGTGAGGGGGTGGCGAATAGCTTGTCCTGCGGGGGCAGATAAGCCACATTGCCGATGCCGCCGATGTTTTGAACGCAGCGATCGCGGTTTTCATGGGCCAGTAGCACCGCATCTATGGGGGGGACGAGGGGGGCACCCTCTCCCCCTACGGCGATATCGGCGGCTCGAAAGTTGCTGACGGTGAGGCACTGGAGTTGATCCGAGATCGCGGCTCCCCGCCCCAATTGCAGACTGTAGCCCAAGCGTGGGTTCCGCCTCGCCCCTTCTGCCCCTCGGTCTGGCGGGCGATGGAACACTGTTTGACCGTGGGAGGCCACCAGATCCACAGGACCATATTGATCCACGAGGGCTTGGGCCGCCTGGGCAAAACATTGGGCCACGGCGTCATCCAGATCCGCCAGGGCTGACAAGGTCAGGGCTTCCCCAGCACAGGCTCGGAGAATCGCGCCTTGGACCTCCGGGGGATAGGCCACCGTGCCCCCCCCCAGCACCGTCACCGCGAGCTGATATCCCTGACCGTGAATTTCTGCGATCGCACCATCAATACCGTCTACAGAGGTGCCGCTAATTAAACCAATCACACGCATGGGCCGAGGACTCCTTGATCAGTCGTTCTCTAGGCGTAAGGATAAACTGTAAGGAATAGAAGTATGCTGCTCTCTAGGTGTATTTTCCATCTCCCTTGCCCCTAAAATTGCCGAGATACCCTCAAAACGCCCCTTTTTTGTGGGAGTCCCGGAAATTGACCTGCGATCGCTGTATCCCAAGACCAGCAAGCCCCCAGGACTATCGGCGTCTAGACTGGCATCAGGACTGCTCAACAAACTAAAGGGTCTGATGCGTCAGGAACCTCCGGTCACTATCCCGGCGATGGCTACTCGTCCATTGTTATCAACCCAACCCCATGATGAAGCTCAATCAAATTCTCTCCGCTGGATTCGTTAGTATGAGCCTAGCCACCCTAGGACTCCCTGCTTTTGCCGCCCCTGAAATCGCCAGCGGCGATCGTTGGCTACAAGGGGTAGACCAAAGTGGCTGCCTCAGCCGCGCCGATCAATTCATTCAAGATATTGGCGTTCCCTCTGATGGTGGAGAAATCGATCGCACCGGCTACTTTGACGACGGCACCTTCCGCATTCTCTGCTATGCCGCAGGCAGCGACAGTATGGTCATCGTCTTTTCTGCCCATGAAAATAGCTCGGAAGTCGCTAGCGACTTCATGCAATACGTCCTCAACGAAATCGCCTATTAAGTTCTTCCCTCAAGCCCACAGCAGCATCCCTGCTTAGGACCAATGCCCTAGTCACCCTTGACCACTGTGACTAGGGCATTGGTTTGGAAACCCAATCTGGATTCACTCAAACGCCCTTCCTCCCTCCCAAAACTGAACGATAAACACCCAGGGTTTTCTCGGCCAACTTAGGCCATGTGTAATGGGCTTCCACCTTACGTTTACCAGCCAGCCCCATGGCCGCAGCAGCAGCAGGCTGAGTTAACAGATCCAGAATGCGACAGGCAATTTCTTCAGGATCTTGATTTACAAGAAAACCATCCTGCCCATCAGTGACGACATCTGCGATCGCGGGAATTCTTCCCCCAATAACAGGCTTACCAAAACTCCATGCCTCTGTGTAAACACCCCCAAAACTTTCCTGAGAAGAAGGGACACACAGCAAATCACAGGCAGCTAGAGCATTAGTCTTAGTCTGGAGATCTACTGAACCCAAGCGATGAATACGCGGATCGGCATAGGCGTCAAAAACTTGTTCGGACCTTTTGACCGCAGGGCCAATAAAAACAAACTGAACATCCGGTAATTGTTTCCAAACAGAAGGTGCAGCCTCCAAAACTTGACGAAATCCTTTGTAAGAATAATGTTGGCCCAGAAACAAAACGATGGGTTCTTGAATATTGTAGATATCGCGGAAAGTCTTCCCTTGGCCTTTCGCTGCAAGTACAGGGCCAATACCCGTAACATAAATGTGCTCTGGTTCAACTCCAAGCATAATAAGCGTGGCTTTCTCACTGGCCGTTAGTGCTATGACCGCATCTGCTTGACGATATAACTCAAGGTAAGCACGGTAGCGCCAGCCCACCCAACGAGGATGATGTACGGGCGTCAATATGAAAGGAAGATTGTGTTGTTGGGCAACTTTCCAGGAAGCCACACTAATCCCCTCACGGCCAATACGTACATTGTGAAGTACATCGGCTTTATGGATAAAGGGTTGTAAATGCCTAGCAATTAGCTTTACTACAGGTGGTAAAGCTAAAGACATGAGAGGGTAGTACAAAGGCAACCAAGGTAGAATTCTTAGCTTCTCAGCCCAGGTAAAACCCAACCGATGAACAGGGATACTATTAACTTGATAGTTATAGGATGAGGGTTGACCAATGGTCGTACCCCATAGCCAATCAGTTCGATTATGGTCCCAGTGGCAGACAGTTTGAACAGTGTTTCTAATCGCTAGGTGTTGAGCTAGAAGGTGAGTATGAACTTGAGCCCCACCTATAGCTGGCACATAGCTAGTCAAGGTATAGAGCAGTTTCATGAGGGGGTTGTAAGTCCATTTAGTGATCTCGAAAAGCTAAAGCTTGAAGATTTGCTCCTAGACCCATATATGGAGCTAAGCGGTATGCAATAGCGATAAATTGTCGTACCCCAATAGGGAATCGATCGAGGCTTTCTAGCACCTGTGGAGTACTAGAGAAGACCTGAAAATCTCCATATCCAGCTCGACTCAGAGCATAGGATAACGAGCTTTTCTGGAAGTAGGTTAAGTGCTCTGGAGGAATAATAAGAGACCAAGAACGTCCTCGTAATCTTGCCCCTAAGCCACCCCAATTAGGAGTTTCAATAAAAAGAATACCACCTGGCTTTAGCCAGTTATAGACTCTTGACAGAGCATCTACAGGGTCTAAAAGATGTTCTATAACATGATACATTGTAATCAAATCGAAGTATGCAGATGGGAAATCAACAGAGTTTATATCGCCAACCTGAATGCGATCGCGCCAGCCTTCTCCTGCTTGAGCAACTGCTTTAGCAGAAATCTCTGTTCCCAGAGTGTCCCAGCCCTCTGCTGCTAATACTTTGAGTAAATCCCCTTCGCCACAACCAACATCTAGATAACGAAGCTGGGGAGAAAGACCTAGATCATGTGACGTCCTCTGGCGGAAGTAGCTTTTCAGTTGTTGATAGCGAATCTTAGCCATCTGCATTCCAGCTAGAGGGCTGTGATGATAGTTTTGACGATAGCTTTCGGCATCATAAAAAGCAGCTAATTCCGCCGAACTTGGCAATGGGGTATAAAAAACTAGCTTGCATTCAATACATTGGACAAGCTTTCCATCCGCAACAGAAAATAAACTCTTCGATTGGGTGGATTCACAAACTGGGCACGTCTGGGAAGAGAACATTGTTAGGTTGAGGTCCAGTTGTAAGGAATTAATTTTCCCTGCCATGCCCAAAATACTGCCGATAGAACCCGAGCGAGATAATGGGGTGACCAAGAGGGAGTCATGCGTAGACAGTTGGCCACAGTGTAGATAGGAAATAGCCATCTAAGACTGGGGCGATACATAATCTGAGCATAATTCTGATAAACATAGATCAAATTACGAAAGTAATAGTAATATTTCAGTTTACTGAAGGTAAATAGAGACGCTGGATGCCGATAGATAGCATCCACCGCAGTTGCCACCTGAAAATTAGCAGCCTTAATACGTAGCGAATACTCATATTCATCTCCCCAGATGAAAAGCTCTTTGAGCACATATCCAATACTTTCAGGAACACGGCGATGAATCAAAACCCCATTGAAAAAGTTTGCTGTCCCTGCATAGATCCCATTCTGGGATTGCGCGCAAAGATCGCGGTAGGTGGAAATATACTGACGGTTAGCAAAATAGCCTTGGTCATCCAAAACTCGCAACTTTAGTGCTAAGGCTTCCGAGTCATCAGGCTTGACAACAGCAGTTCCAATCACATCATATTTCTCTGAATTAATTAATAATCTTTCGAGGCAGGTGTCAGCGGGTACACCATCGTCATCCATTAACCAGAGCCAGGTATAGCCAGCTTCAAATGCCAGTTTCATACCTTCATGAAATCCCCCTGCTCCTCCGGTATTTTCAGACATTTTTTGGTAAATGAGTCTGGATTGATGGAGATAGCCATTTTCAGCCAGCATCTCAGTTGTACCGTCTGTAGATGCATTATCAATTACAACAATACAATCCACTGGGCAACTTTGATTTAAGAGTGCAGTCAGACACTGATGTAGGAGCTGCTTACGATTGAACGTCACGACTACAGCGGCAACAGTGGGTTTCATATCCTATTGCTCCTTAAAGCTAACTCCCACAAATAAACCATCCCTTAAGGAATCAGCAATGCCTTGAAATATCCAACGGCCATAGCGTCCAACAGGATAAATATCGTGTTCTTCTAATGCTTTTAAGGACTGACTACGCCAATGAGAATTGGGCCAAGACCAGGTATAGGCCACATCAATCCAAGTTGGGTCGGCGACTTCGACTGCTTCGATATACCCCCACTCCTGAAGCTCAGCAATGACTTGTTTGGTATATATGTCAATTTCCGTTGGATTAGGGCGAACACCTCCTTGATAGGCACGCTCAACATAAATGCTGACAAGCCTACCAGATATCCGTGAAGATTGGGGCAAGAAATTTCGATCTACATTACTGTAAAAACCTACACGATGAAAACCTGAACGAGCATCGGGATTGTAAAGCCAGTGATCGTCAGGACAACTAGATCCTCGAACAGCACCTAGATTCAAAACTAATACAGAAGTATAGGGATCTGGCGGGGCAGTCACTTCTAATCCCGTCAATTCTAATAAACGGTTCAGCGGTAAGGTTGCAATTATGTGTCTGTAGGGATAAATTTCACCATTCTCACAGTAAATGACTCGATCACATAGATCGATTTTTACAACCTTCTGTCCATACTTCACATCTGCTCTAGAGGCTAATTGCTGGGCCAGCATATTCAAGCTCGATTCTGGATACACAAAGGTGGCATTATATCCAGCAGGTTGCACATTGTTATCAAAAGCGCCTTGGATCACTTGAGCAAGATCTATGGGAGATTTATAGGCATCCTGTGGGGCAATACTTTTATGTAGCCCAGCGGTATAGAGTTGGTGAAAGGGCTCAAAGAAAAGTTCCGATAGTGTTTCGCCAAAATACTGTATCTGCCATTCCTGCCAGGTTGAAAAGTCGGATTTAGTTCGAGACATTTCATGGAGTGCTTGACTTCGCAAGTCTGGCAAGTAACGTAAATTATTTTGCAACGGGTAAGGTACGTAGAGATTTCTCTCTCGAAAATAAACTGACGATTTACGTTGATATTGCTTAACTGAGGTCAGTGACCTGAGCATTCTTAGGATCGAGGCATCTCCACCAAAAATCCAGTGCCCTCCTCCAATTTCAAAATGATAGTTTTCTTGGGAAGCAAGAGGGATGGAAAGACGCTCACTGACGTTGGGAGACAGATAATAGGAGGAGCAAATTCCCCCAGGAAAGCTGGCTGCCTCTAATACAGGAAATCCAGAAGCAAACCCTGCTGCTAATCCAGTAACTCCACCACCCAAGATCAAGGTATTAGAATTCATAAAATCAAGTACTGATACTTTCAGGATTTCAATAGATTACCAGGTTGGCCTTGAATATCAATTTCCAAGACATCAGACCATCCTCTTTTTTTCTTGATGGCTCTTATCATTGCAGTGGGGAAGAGACGGGAAAATCTAGAGCGAAAATACGTGGCACTCGACCCTATAAGTTTTGACAAGGCATCCAATGGAGAGAAATATTTATATTTTATTGCAACTTCCTCTACATGGAATTGGCTACTGGAGCCACCACATCGCATATAAGACAGAACCTTCTCCACACGCAAAAAAGTTGCCCCCGAGTCAAACACATCCAGGAAAAATGCGTAGTCTGATGCTAGTCTAAATCGGATATCGAACTTTTTTTGCTTGTAAATACTAGCGGCCAGAAAAGTGGCTGGATGGACGATATTTATTTTTAATTCCCTTCTATTTTTCGGAATGGGAACATCTAGAATTCTGGCCAATTGAAGTCGCTCATCAACAAAAAAAACTTGGCCAAAAATCACTTCAGCCCTGCTCTGTGAAAACATTTGAACAACGACTTCAACAGCATCAAGAGAATACCAGTCATCCGCATTAATAAGTCCAATGTATTTCCCGGATGCCAATCCTATCCCCTTGTTCATTGCATCATAAATCCCTTGGTCTTTCTCGCTAACCCAGTAATCCACTAGATTTTCATATTTCCTAATAATATCTAGAGTGCCATCGGTGCTGCCGCCATCAACAATAATGTATTCGATGTTTTTGTAGGTTTGATTTATAACGCTCGATATCGTTTTGTCTAAGTGCTTTTCACCATTGAATACGACGGTAATAATGGTCACCAAGGGCTGTCCTTCCAGACCTTCCTTGAAATGGCCTCTGGTCCGCAAACCTCCTTCTCCTAGTCTTTCAGGAGTGTATGGCAACAAATTATTCTCGGATTCATGGAGAGAACTACTTCGCCTTTGAGAAGATTCCCGAGTCAATGTTTCTCTCCTGTCAATGGGGCTTTTTGAAAGGGATAGATATCACTTTGATGCCAAGTTGCCTATTGCGGGACTACAACAAAGCTGGAAGCCGGAATGTTGAGCCACTCTCAGGACAATCACATAATGCCTACTCTCCAGAGTAAGGGTTCCCGTTATGAGTTGGGAATGTGGTCTGCCAGTGTCCGTAGCCATTCGACAAATGCCTTAACATCCCGAAGTACTTTTGCCCATAGGCTGGGATAGCGGTCTAGGAGAGCGGCTACCCGACTCGAATCTAGCTCGAAGCCGTAGAGATTGCGGACAATGTGGCGAAAGCTGAGGAACTCCCGTAGATGGCTGGCGGTTTCCGGGGCTAACACGGCTGGACGGCCTTCTCGTTCTTGCCCCATGCGATCCAGAAGTCGTTGATGCCAATCTGCCCCGGTGGGTAATCCTCCGTTGAGTTCTACCGCCACTAGGCGCAGTATCTTTTCGCAGCCATTGTAGAAGTTGTGGAGTTTGAGGGCGAGATTTTCGTAGAACAGGTGAGATCGCAGTTGGTCTCGCTCAATTTCAGCCTGGACTTGCTGGATGGCCTGTTCTAGGCGGCTGAGGCGTGCTAGTTCTGCTTCGATATCGGCGGCGAGTTCTCGCAGGGCTGCTGCACTAATGGGTCGCATCCAGGTCTACTCCAGTGGCTAGAACTCGCTGGCGGAAATAGGGCTCCAGAGCTTCTAGGGGCTTGAGGTCTACCCAGCGAGTGCTGAGCTGATTGGCCTGGGCAACGGCTGCAAAATAGCGTTCTGGGGGAATACCTTCGGCGGCTAGGTCAATATCAGAGTCCTCGGTGAAGCGATCGCGCACCAGCGATCCAAAAACGAGTACTCGTATCGCCCCAAAGTCTCGGTATAAGCAGGCTGCAATCTCACGAGCCTCCCTCCAAGCAAGATCGTATGCCTGACCTTGGGCAACGCTCTGGGCAGCCCTGAGGTGTTGCCAATAGGCCACGTACTGGGGATCGATTGGGACTGGTCCTGGAACGGTCGGGGACGACATAGGGCAGTCGCATCCTGTCACATATTCGGGATTTTCCTGATCCTAGCTAATTCCCAGTAAGGATACGGGGTGGCATGGGGGCGATAAAGCTGAGATCGCCCTAAAGTTGGCGCTCGACGCGCAACATACGGTAATAGGCTAGCCAGCCGCTGGCGGTCATCGCGATCGCAAAAATTCCCAAAAACCAAAGGTGGGAAGCCACCGCCTCAACCGTTTCTGAGCCAGTGGCGATGCCCTCAAGGGCGATGATCATGTGGTAAATCGGATTGTATTCCGCCAGGGTAAGTAGGGAGTCGGGAAAGAGAGAGACCGGCAGAAAAGCGCCGCCCAGGATCAGCAAGGGAACCCCAAAAGCGGCAATCAGGGCGTTCACATCTTCCGTGCGGCGGGCAAATTGGGTTCCGAGGATGAACCCGACCCCCACATAGGCGGCGATGCTGAGCAGAATGATCCCCAGGCTCAGGGGAAGGGAGCCACTGAACTCGGCCCCCATCGCGATCGCGAGCCCCCAGACCAGTGCTGTTTGTCCCACCCCAATGGCACAGTGGGCCACAAAGATTCCCAAAAAGTACGCTCCCCCGTTGAGGGGGGAAAGAAACAGCCGCTTCAGAGTCTGCTGTTCCCGCTCCGCCACAACGGTGGCCACGCTGCCCCCCAAGCAGCTAAAAAACAGGGCTGCCCCCACCAGGGTCGCTGGAGCTGATTGCTGGAAGGCTTCTGCCTGCTCCAGTTGTGCACGCTCCGCCAGAATCAGGCTATTGAGCACTAAGATGAGAACCGGAAAAATGGCCCAAAAGACGAGGCTGCGTCGTCGCCGCCCCAACTCGGTCAAGATCCGCTGGGCAACGGCTAAGGTCTCGCGAAAAAAAGAGGCCATAGGACGCAGGAGGTAATTTATGGGAATGAGGCATGGAACCCCTGAAGGGGTGGGATATTCTGAGTTTACTGTGTCAGGGAATTTCCCTAGCATCTGGCCAGAGCCCTGTCCTAGGGAGCCCTAGCACCCCAAAACCCACGACCTTGCAAACCCGTGCCCCGAAAACCCATAACTAAAATGAATATGAGTAAAGAACTGTGTCGAGGGGCGGTAGTTTAAGATTGACGGCGATCGGGATTTAGGGCGTGTGGACAATTAACGGGGAAACCCTTCCGGGGTAGGCATGACCACGCCCGCCCTACAGAATCAAGCTAGGGGCTGTAACCGCCCCATAACCAGGAATCTGGCTTTGATTGTCCACAGCCCCTAGCACCGTAGTCCTTCGGTCATCCGTGATTTTCCGTCGCAAAGTGTAGAGCAAGATACGGCTAGAGGGGTCTTTCTCGCCGGACACTATTCGGGCCGTTGCCACCTTTCCAGGTGGATATCACCTAATTTATTTGCCGAGCTGATACCCGTCACATGACCCAACTCCAAGATCTCGCATCTCTGCAAAACCTTTCCCGGCGGACTGTATTGAAACTGTTTGGGGTGGGTACGGTGGCAGCGGGAGTCAGCTACTCTCGCTTTAGCAAGCCTGAACCAGCGGTACACCAACGGGATTCCTTGGACCTGCCCTACCAGCCTGGACGAGAGCTAAAGGCGGTGGTAATCGGCGGTGGACTGGCAGGGCTGGCCGCAGCCTACGAATTGAGTCAGCGGGGAGTACAGGTGACGCTCCTAGAGCGATCCCCGCAGTTGGGGGGCAAGGTGGCCAGTTGGCCGATCCAAGTGGGGGAAGACGCCTTCATGATGGAGCATGGCTTCCATGGCTTCTTTCCCCAGTACTACAACCTCTTCAACGTGGTGGAGGAACTGAGCATCCGCCAGAACTTCAAGTCTTTGAACTACTACTCTCTGGTCTATAAGGAGGGCTATGAGCCGGAGGTTTTCCGCCCCAGCCACTCCGCCTTCCCGTGGAATGTGATCGACCTAGCGGTGTCCTCCCATAACCGCCTCAAGTGGGGGATCAACCTGGCAAAACTCAAACACCTAGAGGTATTTCGGGAAATCACAGGCTTTCGTAATCCCCAAACCTACGAACGCCTCGACAACATTTCCGTGGCGGATTGGGTGGAGAGCGACTTTCCCAAGGGGCTCTATGACCTGTATTTCTTACCCTTTGCGAAGTCCAGTCTGAATGCCCCCGATGAACTCAGTGCGGGGGAGCTGATGCAGTTTTTCCACTTCTATTTCTTCGGAAATCCCGAGGGACTGGCCTTCAATGGGACCTGCCAGGATATGGGCCGCAGTTTGGTAGACCCCATCGCCGATGCCATTCGCAACAATGGGGGACAGGTGATTACGGGGGCGACCGTCAGCCAGATTCAGTGGCAAGACGGTCAGATCGCCAATGTGACTTACCAGCAGGGAAGCCTAGAAGCCAACCCCATTCCCTTCTGGGTCGATCGCAATCCCCTACTGAGCAGCGATGAGGTGGAGTATTTCGGAGCCGGGGATCGGGTTTACAGCCTCCAGGCTGGAGCCCAGGAAGCCCTCTCCCTCACCTGCACTCACCAAGGCTGTACGGTCCAGCGCACCGTAGACACAACTGCTGACGGATTTGCCTGTCCCTGTCACGGGGCGGTCTATGCCGCCGATGGCACCGTCTTGGGTGGCCCCGCCCGAGAAGATTTGACCCGGTACCAAGTGCTAGAGCGTCGGGAGGATCAGGTGCAGTTGATGGCGATCGTGCCACCGAATCACACCGCGATCGCAGAAACCCTAGAGGCCGACTATTACGTCATGGCCGCCGATATTCCTGGGATTCAGCATTTGTTCTCCCTGTCGGAGGGCGACCAGGACGCCACCCTAGTTAGCCAAGTCGATCAGCTCCGAGTAGCGGATCCCTTCGCCGTGGCCCGATTCTGGTTTGATAGCGACTTTGACTGGGATCACAGTTGGTTTACCTCCCTGTCGGGCTATCGCCTCACGGACAGCATCACCCTCTACCATCGCATCCAGGACGACTACATCGCCTGGGCACAGCGCACAGGGGGCAGTGTGGTGGAACTCCACGCCTACTGCTATAAGGAAAAGGAGTTTCCCACCCAACAGGCCGTGCTGGAAACCTTCCAGTCAGAGCTGTTTGAGATTGTGCCAGAGTTACGGGAGGCAACGATGCTCCACAAGCAGTTGGTAAATCAGAAGAACTTTGCAGGGTTTCCTCCAGGCAGCTTTAACGACCGCCCCACAACGGAAACCCCGGTCTCGAATCTGCTATTTGCTGGAGACTGGGTGAAAATGCCCTTTCCCTGCGGATTGATGGAGCGGGCGGTCAGCAGTGGCCTCCTCGCCGCCAACGCCATTCTTAAGCGGGAAGGAGCCCAGCGCCGCCCCTTGCTGTCTGTCAATCCAGAGGGCATCTTGAAGATTTAGCATCCTGCATTGGGCGCAGAAACTGCGCCCAATGCAGCGACATCCTGAATTGGGCGCGGCATCTCGGCGGTGCATTGCTTCGCGAATGCACCCTACGGGAAATTCAATTCAAAATTCAAAACTCAAAATTCAAAACTCTCTGTCACCTCTCCCCCACCCCATCCCCCCATCACTCCCTCACCCCATCACTCCCCCACCCCCTCACTCTACCTATGGTCGCTACACCGCCCCTGACCTCTACGATCGCCACCTCACATAAAGAGCCCCATCTGCGGGAGCTGGGCATTAATGTAAACCATTGGTATGCTGTGGCCCGAGCCGATGAGGTTACTGCCGATAAGCCTCGGGGGGTGACCCTATGGCAGCAAAAAATTGTGCTCTTTCGCGATCGCAATCATCAAGTCCAAGCCCTCGAAGATCGCTGTCCCCACCGCCAAGTCCAGCTCAGCCACGGCGAAGTGGTCAATGGCGAAGTGGAATGCGTGTATCACGGTTGGCGCTTCGATGCGACGGGAGCCTGTACCCATGTGCCCTATTTAGGGGAGGCCCAAAAGCTGCCCACCTGCACCCTGCGCCGCTATCCCGTGCGGGAACAGGATGGATTCATTTGGGTGTTTCCAGGGGATGAGGCGCGACTTGCGGCGGAGAAGATCGAACCCCTGGCCCTACCGGAATGGGATCACCTCAACTACATCGCTACGGTATCCCTGATTGATGTGGAGTCCCACTACTCCTTTTTGATCGAGAACCTGATGGACATGTACCATGGGCGACTCCATGACGATCTGCAAGCCTGGGCAGATCCGGTCTTGAATACCATTGAGGAATCCGATCATCGGGTGGATGTCCATTACCACGCCCAAAGCTACTACCGCATCGATAAAATCTGGTCCGTCTCCCAGCTCTTTTTCCCAGCGCTGCGGAAACTGCACCCCGAGGATCTCTACGTCAGCTATGTGTACCCCAACTGGGTCTCTACCCTGGGGCAAGATTTCAAGATTTGCTGTCTATTCTGCCCCATCAGCCCTACCCACACTCGGGCCTATCTGATTCACTTCACCTCCCTGCAAGCCTTCCATCGGCTGCACAAGTTGCCGGTGGCCTTTCGCCGCTTTGTCAAAAATCGCCTCTTTGGCGCAGCTCAAAAGATGCTAGACGGCTTGGTGGTTCAGGACGTACTCATGCTGGAGCAAGAACAGCGCTCCTTCCTGGCCGATCCCAGCCTCAAGGGGCCGGAGCTAAACCGCGCCCTAGGTACGGTCCAGCGCCTGATCCGCAATCAGGCCACAGCAGACAACTAAGGGACTTGCAGGAAAATCAACTACCCGCTCCGCTGATCGGGCTTTCTCCCTTTGGGAGAAAACCTGGCCACTGGGTACACTATGAACCCACAGATCCCTAAGGGCTCTGCGGTAAAATTTAGCGGTATTGTCCCAATCCAGTACACCCACAGTAGGGACGCACGGCTGTGCGCCCTCAGGGATGGACACAATCCAACTGCATATCGCCATAACGTGCCGATTAACCCAGTGAGGTGAGCCGAGCCGTATAGACCTGTGGGCAATAGCCTCTGCTTGAGGAACAAACTGGACTTCGCTCAACCGGCTAACCCGGAAAAATGCTTACCCCAGTGCCATTCGGCACTAACTCGTTGGGGGGAAATTGCCTAGTGCTCTGCGGCGCAAATACTCTGACCGTTCTATCGCGGTACACCTCGGCCCCTCACCGTTCGGCTGAGCTCACGCCGAAGCCCTAACCCTCTCCAAGGGGAGAGGGGACCGGAAAATGTTGGGCTGGTGCGACAGAATAGCAAGCCTATTTCAGCCTAGGTGTACTAGTACCCTGCGGCAGAAATCCTCCGACTACTGTCGCGCAAGCCAGAGGCTTGCACGACGACGAGGGCTAACCTCATACCGCCCAGTACTAGGTGCTCGCCACAAAGAGAGTAGCCTTTTGCTGCATGGTTTTGAAGATGTTGTAAAACCCATTCGCACGGGAGGGGGTCAGACTCACGTCCAGTTGGGTTTCTTGAATAAAATCGGGAGATAGATTGATCACTTCCTCTGGGGTGAGACCGTTTACGGCGGTGATCAAGAGGGCCACCAAGCCCTTTGTGATCTGGGCGTCTGAATCACCCTGGAAGTGGATCTGACCGTTCTCTAGGTGGGCAATGATGTACACCTGGGACACACACCCCGCCACCTTATTTTCTGGCGTTTTTTCAGCCTCGGGGAAGGGAGCAAGCTTCTTTGCAAACCACAGAAGTTGCTCGTAGCGCCGTTTGGGATCCGAAACCCGCTGAAAACGCTGCACCAATTTATCAATGGAGGCGGGACGGGTGGGGGAGGAGGCAGACATTGCGATCGCGAATGGACAACAGGGGCATAGCTGGCAATGATGTCAGCTATGCCCCTTCCATTGTAGAGATCTGCTGCCGCCTCAGGACGCCGAGGTATGAGGCTTGAGAAAAGACCGCATCCGCATAAAGGGACAACGCGAGGCCGAGGCAACAGGTTGGACCTCGGCGTCGGGGACAGGTCCCAGGTTCTCCATATCATAGCCCTGGGGATAGCTGCGGGTAGGCCGATCCACAAAGAATCCCGACCGACGTGGCAGCACCCCCGTGGCAATCAACCACCGTCGCCCGCGAAAGTATTGCCGCAGCGTCCACTCCAGCCCCGGCAGGGGATTAGACCAGCCCAATGCCTGCCGCATAGGAGCATCTAGGAGGGCATACACTACGATCGGCACCAACCAGCCTAGACCGGCTGGGAGCCAATGCTGCATCAAGCGAATCACCCCATTCCCCACCTCCGCATTATCAGAGCTATAGGCAAAATGACGGTCCTCATAGTCCTGCTTAAAGGCTGCAAATGCCTCATCGCTTTCGGGCAAATCTTGAATGCCCATGCGATCCCCCACTGCCCGCCAAAAATAGAATAGGGATTGCCTTTCCGTTTCCGTAAATAGCCGCCAGCCATACTGGCAATTCCAACGGATAGGCTCATAGCAAGAAGCCGACAGCACATACAGAAAGTCTTCGTTTTCAATTGGGTAGTGGCTGTGGATGCGGTTCATCCGCGCAATTGCCCGCTGGCCCTCGGGGCTGTCGTACCCCCATTTGAGGATATTGCCCAGGATTAGGCCGGTATCGTCGTAGCGCTTTTGGGGGCGATGAACAAATTCCCCCGTCTGGCGCAGAATAGCGGAAATTCTGGGCACACAGAATGTTCTCAGCAGAGCCAGCTCCAGGGCGCGGCTCATATCCCAGGCAAAGGTTTCCCCCACCATCTGACGACAAATTTCAACATGGTCTCGCTGCGGCTCAAGGCTGTGGTGTAACGATAGATTCAGGTTCCCAGTCATGTGTTAAAGACTGCTGTTGCAGACCCAGAAAGTACTGATAGCTACTTCCTTTTCCTGACCAACGACAGCAGTCTCCGGAGCAATCATCAGAAATTCATGGTTCCGAAATCAGATTGCCCCCATTCCCTACCCAGGCTTCATGGCAGAGGAAGGTTTCCGTACTCCCCCAATGCCCCCAGCTTCAAGCCGTCAAATCCTTGTAGGTAGCTGACTAAGGTTTGGCAAATTTGCCCTACCCCTCCCGGCACATTGGACTCCACATTCAAAGGCAGCACCGGATCGTGGAGAGAGAGCCGCAATAGGCACCAGCCCCCTTCTTGGGGGGCTTGGCAGGCGATGCGCACCCCCTCGTGGGTGTTTGGCACTACGGTCCAATCTGACTGGGTCGTGGCAAAGGTTCGCAGGTGTTCGATCACCTGGGTGCCGTAGGCTTGAAAGTCCTCGGCGGTGATAGTGATACGAAACTCTCGGCTCTCTACGGGTTCCTGTAGAGAAGCAATCCGAGCACTAAGATCTGTACCTGCACTGTGGGCCTTGGCCAGTTCGATCAGCAGTTTGCTCACGACATAGGCTCCATCATCGAGAAAGTAGTTTTCCTTGAGCGCTGCGTGGCCTGAGGTTTCGATAGCCAGCCAGGACTCCTGCCCCGTTTCGTTTAAACGCAGGGCTTCGTTAATCACGTTTTTGTAGCCCCGGCGAAAGCGGTAGTGGACCCCCTGAAGATCGGTTTCGATGAATTGGGTGAGGCCGTCAGAGGTAATGGAGTCGGTAACGATGGTGGAGCCGGGATGCTCCTGGAGCACGATAGCGGCCATGAGGGCAATCAGCCGATTGCGATTCAACTCTTGACCCTGGGCATCGACAGCAGCAGCGCGGTCCACGTCAGTATCGAAAATAATCCCAAAGTCAGCCCGGTGCTCTAGAACCGCTTGGCGCAGGGCGGCCATAGCCACGGGATGTTCTGGATTGGGGACGTGATTGGGAAAGGTGCCGTCGGGGTCGAGGAATTGGCTGCCCGTTACATCGGCCCCTAGGGGTTCTAGCACTTGGGACACGTAGAAGCCCCCGGCCCCATTGCCCGCGTCCACGACAATATGTAGTCCGGTCAGGGGGCGATCGAACTGGGTGGGATGGTTTACCCCTTGGCGAATGGTGCGGACAAGCTGCTCGGCATAGACCGCCATAAAATCGCAGCTGTCCCGCTGTCCAAAAACGGGGGCGGGGGAAAAGGCCCCCGCTGCGGCTAAGTCCAGTAGAGCGGTGATGTCGGGTTTTTCCAGACCTCCCTGGACGGTGAAGAATTTCATCCCGTTGCGGTTGAAGGGAAGGTGGCTGGCGGTGAGCATGATAGCCCCGTGGCACCCGTAGCCGGGAGTGATGGTGCTCATGAACATCGCGGGGGTGGAAGCGAGGCCGAAGTCGTAGACTCTGGCCCCTAGGCTGGTGATGCCCTCGGCGACGGCCTGCATCAGGGTTGGACCCGATAGACGACTATCCCGTCCCAGAGCAATGGTGAGATCTGAGATCGCACGCTTTAAGCTTGTCGCCAGCCAGGTAGCAAAGGCTTGCCCCAGAGCGGTTGCGATCGCGGGGGTGAGGTTCACAACTTCACCGGGGACTCCATCCAGAGCCACCCCCCGAATATCGGAGCCATTTTGTAGAGCGGACCAAGAGAGAGCAGGGAGGACAGTCATGATAAGCGTGAACGGCTGCGAACTAATACATTGGAATGCGAACTAATACATTGGACTAATACATCGGAATATAGGTAGGGGCCACATTTTCGGGGCGGTAGCCAGCGGCGATACAGCGGACCATGGATTCCTCTGTCGCTAGGCTGGCGGTTTCCGCTAGGCCCGTAACGCACTGAGCGTAGCGCACTGGCAGTAGGCTACGGTGGCAATGGTCTAGCACCGACAGAGAGCTGACGACGGGCAAAGTGGTGTGGATGTCGGTAACACAAGTAGCCACCTCTAGGGGGCGGCGATCGCGACTACAGGCAGTGAGGACATCACGGGGATCGAGGACAGCCTCCGAGAGCACTCCCGTGACGCAACTGGAGACCTCCGTGGGGCGGTAGGCCAATGCACAGGCCGCTGCGACCATCTCTGTCTCTAGGTCCAGGGCGAGGAGAGTGCTGGCGCAACTCATGTAGTCATTAGCCAGGGCTGACGGCAGGCCCAGGGTCAGCACCCCAGTGGTGATCAGACCAGCGGCGGCCAAGTGTATCGCAGACCACCGGGGAATTCCCTGAGACAAAGCAAAATGAGCCATAACAAAGGATTAAGGGTAATTAAGGGTTTTATCTTCCCGCAAAGGGATAATGAGCCAGGAAAACGGCTGTAAAGCCCTATTTTCACTGATCCTAGCGTCCTTCTCTGTACTATCCCTCACCGAACCCAATTTTCAGAAACCTTGAGGGGTGAGTGAATCTTCTACAGTTGAAAAGTAACTTTAGCGTTATTTTCCCAAAATCGAGGGTATTCCACTATGCATTTGAGTGAACTGACCCACCCCAATCAGCTCCATGGCCTTTCGATCCATCAACTGGAGCAGGTTGCACGCCAAATTCGAGAGAAGCATCTGGAAACGGTGGCAGCCAGTGGTGGGCATCTGGGGCCGGGTCTGGGTGTGGTGGAGTTGACCCTAGCCCTATACCAGACTCTAGACCTAGATCGAGATAAGGTGGTGTGGGATGTGGGACACCAAGCCTATCCCCATAAATTGTTGACGGGGCGCTATCACAATTTCCACACCCTGCGCCAGCGGGATGGGGTAGCGGGGTATCTGAAGCGCAGCGAAAGTCGCTTTGACCATTTTGGGGCGGGCCACGCCTCCACCAGCATCTCCGCTGCTCTGGGGATGGCACTAGCTCGGGATTTGAAGGGGGAAGACTACAAGGTGGCGGCCATCATCGGCGATGGGGCCATGACCGGGGGCATGGCCTTGGAGGCCATTAATCATGCTGGCCACATGCCCCACACGAATCTGCTGGTGGTGCTGAATGACAATGAGATGTCCATTTCCCCCAACGTCGGAGCAATTCCCCGCTACCTGAACAAGATTCGCCTCAGTCCCCCAATGCAGTTTTTGACAGACAACCTGGAGGAGCAGTTCAAGCATCTGCCCTTTGTCGGGGAATCCCTATCGCCGGAACTGAGTCGGGTGAAGGAGGGCATGAAGCGGCTGGCGGTGCCCAAGGTAGGGGCGGTGTTTGAGGAGTTGGGCTTTACTTACATGGGGCCAGTGGATGGGCACAATCTTGAGGAACTGATCGCTTCCTTTAAGGAAGCCCACAAGATTCCAGGGCCAGTTCTGGTGCACGTGGCTACAGTCAAGGGAAAGGGCTATGCGATCGCAGAAGCGGACCAAGTGGGGTACCACGCCCAATCTCCCTTTGACTTGGCCAGTGGCAAGGCTAAACCCTCCAATAAACCCAAACCCCCCAGCTACTCCAAGGTCTTTGGCAATACCCTCACCAAGCTGGCGGAGGATAACCCCCGTGTAGTAGGTATTACAGCGGCTATGGCCACGGGAACAGGGCTGGATATTCTGGCCAAAAAACTGCCGCAACAGTACATCGACGTGGGCATTGCCGAGCAACATGCCATCACCCTAGCGGCGGGGATGGCGACGGAGGGAATGCGTCCGGTAGCGGCGATCTACTCCACCTTTCTCCAGCGCGGTTTTGACCAGATCATCCATGACGTGTGCATCCAAAAGCTACCCGTCTTTTTCTGTCTAGACCGGGCAGGCATCGTCGGGGCAGATGGCCCCACCCATCAGGGCATGTACGACATCGCCTACCTGCGGTGTATCCCCAATCTGGTACTGATGGCCCCCAAAGATGAGGCAGAACTTCAACGGATGCTGGTGACAGGAATTGAACACACCGATGGTCCCATCGCCATGCGCTACCCCCGAGGTAGTGGCGTCGGCGCTCCCCTCATGGAGGAAGGCTGGGAGCCCCTGCCCATTGGCAAGGCAGAGGTGCTGCGCCAGGGGGATGACCTGCTGATTCTGGGCTACGGCTCCATGGTCTATCCCGCTCTGCAAACGGCGGAAATCCTCAGTGAGCACGGAGTCGAGGCGACGGTGATCAACGCCCGCTTTGCCAAACCCATTGACGAAGAGATGATCCTGCCCCTGGCTCAACGCATTGGCAAGGTGGTGACGATAGAAGAAGGCTGCATTGTGGGGGGCTTTGGCTCCGGCGTAGCGGAAGCCCTATTGGATGCCCAGGTGTCAGTCTCAGTGTTGCGGCTCGGGGTTCCGGATGTGCTGGTGGATCACGCCACCCCGGACCAGTCTAAGATTGAGCTCGGGCTCACGCCGTCCCAGATGGCGGAGACAATTCTGGCTAAGCACCCGGCGGCGACGGCGGCGGCGACAGCTAGTCTATCCTGACCCTGGGGCTGCTGGGGGTACCCCCCAGCAGCCTGCCCCCGGCTGATGCCGGAAATTCCCCAGTTCCGGAGGCATCCTGCCGGAAATGCTTTCCTTCGAGTCCCTTACCTTGGGAAAGCCATAGCAACCCAAGTTGTGTTTTGCAGGTAAGACGGGCATCTTGGCCGTGCAGGCGTCCTACCTATCCTAGGAATTTTAGCGATACACGCAGGATCGCTACACGCGAACGTTTTATCCCAAATCCATCCCAAATCAAAAATTATCCCAACCTTCATCCTCCTTAGCTTCTAGATTTTCCATCGTGTCAGTGAGTTCGTAGCGTAGCTCTTGGAGCGATTGGTGACGACTGCGGCGGGAGAGGCGGCGGTACTTTTTGGCTTGGAGACGGGGCTCGTGGTAAACCTGCCCCGCCTCTCCTACCTTGGTTTTCAGGGTGGTATCCCTATCAGAGGTGTCGTGGCGCTGCTGGGATTGGGCCAGACAGTCCTCTAACAGGGCCAGGTAATCGTCATAGCGCTCCCAGTCCTCCCCCACGGTGCAGCCCGGTTCTCCCTGGTGCAAGCAGTCGGCAAACTGACACGGGGCGATCGCAATGCGATCGCAAACTTCCGGGAAATAATAGCCTAGTTCCTCTGGGGCACAGTGGATATCAGGCTGGTTAAAACCAGGCGTATCCGCCAGTAGCCCCCCCGTGGGCAACTCGAATAGCTCCACATGACGGGTGGTATGGCGACCCCGTCCCAATTTTCCAGAAACAGTGCCTGTACGGAGATGAGCAGCAGGGATCAGGCCATTGATCAGACTCGACTTGCCGACCCCCGAGGGACCAGAAATGATAGTGACGCGATCGCGCAGCATGTCTCCCAAGGGAAGCCAGGGATCCTGGGTTTGGACACTAGTGACCACCGCAGAGTAGCCCCACCGCTGGAGACGCTCACCCCAAGACTCCGCCACCGAGGCAGTGACCAAATCCCGTTTATTCAGCACCAAGGCAATCTCAATACCCGTGGTCTCCGCCTGCACTAGAAAACGACTGAGCTGATGGGGATCCAAATCCGGTTCCGCTAGGGAAAAAACCAGCAAAATTTGGTTAGCATTGGCCACAGGTGGACGATCCAGTTGGCTTTGGCGAGGAGCAACCGCTGCGATCGCGCCGCGTCCCCCTTCCCAATCTGGTTCCTCAATACGGACCCAATCCCCCACCATCACCTGCTGGCCAATTTTCTTCAGCCGCGCCCGCCGGGTACAGAGCAGAGTTGTAGAAGGAAACAGATGTTCAGGGGTTAACGCTAGGGTCAGGGCCTGATCTGTCGATAACTGACCAACCGATCGGATTTTCTCCTTGCGAGGGCGCTTAGGACAAACAACTTCTCCCAATCCTTGACAACTGATAAGTGCAGGATTAACTTGCAGAGTTCCTAGACGAACTTGGTAAAAATTGGCCTGTACCGCTAACACCGTACCCCAGAGTCCCGGATTCACCATGGACACGATCCCTAGGATTTGGGTTTGCGGATCTGAAGGGCAAAAAACTCACCACAATCACTCAGTTGCTCAATAGTGTACCCCTCCATAGTGAGGCTATCCGGTACCTGCTCCACCGGTTCCCCCCCATCAAGCCATACTTCCAAGAGACTTCCTGCCACCATCCGATCAAGCTGTAACTTGGTGCGCACAAAATTGATCGGGCAAGGAGTGCCCCGTAAATCAAGCTGGGCATCAGGGCTAGCCTGTGCAGGGTCCGAGGTATCTGCAGAACTAGCAGAAGGATAATTCATCCGCGAAATAGCCCCCCCAGGAACCCTTCAATGCCCCCTCCCTTGCTGACGCGATCGCCCCGCATTTCCGCTAACTTTTCAATCAAATCTCGCTCCTCGGTTTTCAGGCGCGTGGGAATCTGCACCTTCACCGTAATCAGATGATCTCCCCGACTGACAGGATTGCCCAACTTAGGCACCCCTCGGCTTTCCAGCGTTAGCACCGTATCGGGTTGAGTCCCTGGTGGAATTTCCATCTCCACCGGCCCATCCACCGTCTTAACCTCAATCTTGGCTCCCAAAATGGCCTGAAGATAGGTGATTTTCAGATCCGACAGAATATTGATACCATCCCGTCGGAACTCGGCATCCTCCGCCACAAAGAGATAGACATACAAATCCCCGGCTGGACCGCCTCGCTGACCCGCATCTCCCTCATTGGAAACGCGCAGGCGCGTACCATTATCTACCCCCGCTGGAACCGTAATCTTGAGCTTCTTGTTCTCTTGGCGATGACCGCTACCGCCACAGGTTTCGCAGCGCTCCTCCACCACTTCTCCCGAGCCCCCGCAGGTCGGACAGGCCGAGACCTGGGCAAAACTGCCAAAGGGTGTACGGGTGGTGCGGCGCACCTGACCCGAGCCCCCGCAGGTACCACAGGTCTTGGGACGTGTCCCTGGCTTAGCCCCAGAACCGTTACAGGTAGCACAGGTTTCCAAGTGGCTGATTTTGATTTCCTTTTCACCACCAAAGACAGCTTCTTGGAAATCCAGCTTCAGATCAAGCCGTAAATCGTCCCCTCGGCTAGGACCACGCCGCCGGGGACCAGCACCACCAGCAGCGGCACCACCAAACCCACCAAAAAAGCTTTCAAAAATATCGGCAAATCCACCCATGTCGCCGAAGTCTTGGAAGCCTCCAGCACCAGAACCGCCAACCCCAGCTTCACCAAAGCGATCATAGCGGGTGCGAATTTCTGGTTCCGACAAAACCTCGTAGGCCCGATTGATTTCCTTGAAAACCTCTTCGGCACCTTCATCCTTGTTCACGTCTGGATGATATTTACGGGCCTGTCGTCGATAGGCTCGCTTAATTTCATCCGGGCTAGCACTGCGGGCCACCCCTAGCACTTCGTAGTAGTCACGGGCCATAGACGGCTACTTCACAGACGCATCAACATTCCGACACATTAACCTATTTCGTGAGAGAGAACACCGCCCTTGATCGGACGGATTGCCGCCTCCCTTCCCCCAAGTCTTAACTCAAATCAGCCATGGGACTAAGCTTCAGACCTTCCAGAAAAATTCCTAAGACTGAGATCATCCAGAATGACCCTGTTTAGTCAATGGCCTCATAATCAGCGGTAATGGTGGCATCCAAGTCAAACTCCCCGTCATCATCATCATCACTGCCGCCACCATCTGCCATTGGGTCTTGGTCGCCGTTTTCATCCATGATCGTGGTCGGGACATCGACCCCAAAGTCAATGTCATTTTCCCCACCGGACTCCGCCGAAGTTCGGTACAGGGTAGCTCCAATGGCAAAGAGGGCCTGCTGGAGCGCATCTAAAGCCTCCTGCAAGGCTTCAGGGGTGACATTGCGATCGCCCAATGCTGCCCGCAACTCCGCCGCCTTCTCTGCCGCCGTGGCCTTAACCGTGGCATCCATTAGGTCAGCATTGTCCCGCATCGTGGCTTCATAGCTATAGAACAGGTTGTCGGCACGGTTTTTGAGGTCTGCCACCTGCATCCGTCGTTCATCTTCATCGGCGAATATCTCCGCCTCTTGACGCATGCGCTCCACTTCGTCGCCACTGAGACCACCAGTGTTCGTAATCCGGATGCTTTGTTCCCGACCTGTTCCCTTATCGCGGGCAGAAACCTGCAAAATACCATCGGCATCGATTTCAAAGGACACCTCAATCTGGGGCACACCCCGAGGTGCAGGGGGAATTCCTGCCAGTTGAAACTTACCCAGGCTCTTATTGTCCTTGGCCATGGCCCGTTCTCCCTGGAGCACATGCACTTCCACCGAGGTTTGGCCATCCGTCGCCGTGGAAAAGATCTGGGCCTTACTGGTGGGAATTGTCGTATTGCGCTCAATAACCTTTGTAAACACTTCCCCGAGAGTCTCAATTCCTAGGGAAAGGGGCGTGACATCCAACAGGAGCAGATCCTTAACCTCTCCCCCTAAGACACCGGCTTGAATGGATGCCCCAAGGGCTACCGCTTCGTCAGGGTTGACGGAGCGATCGGGAGCCTTGCCGCCAAAAAAGTCGGTAATAGCTTTTTGTACCGCTGGAATCCGGGTAGAGCCTCCCACCAACAGGATGCGATCGATGTCATCGGGAGACAGGCCAGAATCCTTAATCGCCTGCTTGACGGGCTCAAGGGTGCCCTGCACCAGATCTTTGGCTAGTTGGTCAAACTGGGAACGGGTGAGCCCCATTTCCAGATGCTTTGGCCCTGTTTCATCGGCTGTGATAAAGGGCAGGTTGACCGAGGTATTGGACATGCTGGAAAGCTCAATCTTGGCTTTCTCGGCAGCCTCTCGAATCCGTTGCAGGGCCATCCGATCGGCGGATAGATCAATATTTTCCTGCTCCCGGAACTGATCAATCATCCACTGGGCAATGACATTATCGAAATCATCCCCTCCCAAGTGGTTGTTGCCGGCAGTTGCCTTGACTTCAAAGACGCCATCCCCCAATTGGAGGACCGACACGTCGAAGGTGCCACCCCCCAAGTCAAAAACCAACACGGTTTGCTCTTGGTCCTGCTTGTCTAGGCCGTAGGACAGGGCTGCCGCCGTGGGCTCGTTGATGATACGGAGCACCTCTAGGCCCGCAATCGTGCCGGAATCTTTGGTGGCTTGTCGCTGGGCGTCAGTGAAGTAGGCGGGTACAGTAATCACCGCTTGGGTGACCTCTTCCCCCAGATACGCTTCAGCATCCTGCTTAAGTTTCTGCAAAATCATGGCAGAAACTTCTTGGGGAGTGTAGTTCTTACCCCGAATTTGGACATCTACGGTGTTGTCTCGCCCCGATACGCAGACGTAGGGAACGCGGCTGCGCTCTTCGCTGGTATCCTCCCACCGCCGTCCAATAAACCGCTTAATGCTGAAAACCGTGTTTTCAGCATTAGTGACGGCTTGACGCTTTGCCAACTGTCCGACCAGCCGCTCCCCGTTTTTGCCAAACCCCACAATACTGGGGGTGGTTCGTCCCCCCTCAGTGTTGGCAATGACGGCGGGTTGTCCCCCCTCTAAGACGGCAACACAGCTATTGGTCGTTCCGAGATCGATACCGATTACTTTTCCCATGACTCGCGGCTGTGAACGGCTAGCTTGGATAAGAGGCGCTCTCGCCCCTAAACGTTAGCTTAGATCTCTCAAATTTCATCCCCTCCTACGAGGTGGATGGACTTGTGCAACCATAGCTTAGGATCGCAGTCTAAGCGTAAAATTTTCTGCCTAGGCCAGATTTAACGTCTAGCGGGTTAGCGCTTTTCTAGGATCCAGAGGACGCTGGGTCTGAAGTCGCCTCCGGAGCGTCGGTCATTGGATCTGGTGGTGCAGCGACTTTTACCATGGCATGGCGCAGAACCTTCTCTCCTAGAAGATACCCACGGACCAATTCCTCCATAACAGTGCCTTCAGGGTGCTGATCTGTAGCCTCCCGCATCACTGCTTCATGGTAGTTGGGGTCAAATTCCTGGCCTTCTGCCCGCATTGCTGCCACTCCTAGACGCTTTAGACAGTCTACAAGCTGCTTGTAGACCCCTTGGTAGCTCTTGTGGATGGTCATCTCGGCTTCGGTTTGAGGCTTAATCTGCGATCGCGCCCGCTCAAAATTATCGATTACCGGCAGCAATTCACTGATGGTATTGCACTTGAACTGTACCTCCAGCTCTTCCCGCTCACGAGCCGTCCGCCGTCGATAGTTCTCAAAATCGGCAGCAATGCGCATGTATTGGCCACTGCGCTCCTCCAATTGGCCTTGGAGGGCGACCAATTTTTCCTCTAGAGCCGCCACCTCTGGTCCAGGAGGCAACGCTTCCTCCGAGGTCGAACTTAAATCTGGGGAACCCGCCTCTGTGGTGTCTACAACCTCGGTCTCTACAACTTCTTCTGCGGCCTCACCAAAGGCCGCCTCTAGGTCCAGATCCGCCGCTGCATCCTCAGTTTGGAGTTCTTCCAACTCTTCCGGAGCTTCATGGGTCGGCATTGGGGAAGGCTCGGTGGAGTGGGTCTCGTCAATCATTGTGCCTGCAACCTAAGAAATCTAACGATGCACTGCTCAAATCCCATAGCAGACTGGGGATTCAGGAGCGATCCTTGGCTGTCACCATTCTGCTCCCCTAAGAGGAGAAGACCTAGGCTAGCGTCTAGTCGCTCCAGTTCAATCGTCTCTATATTACGTGCCAATCCTCGTAAGTACCAGATTTCCCCAGAAGTCTAGTCCCAACATCCCCAAGGATGAGTGCCATTTTTCAGGGGTTAGGGCTATCATCGGGGCACAGACAATCGGCATTTACTCCCTCAAGTGCCAATGCGGTTTAGGGGTTCTCCCCATTAATCAGCAGTTTAGTTGGGCCAATCCTTTCCGGTGACTGTCGGGATTTGGCTCAGGTTGGGCATATTTTTCTTTAGTACGTTCCTGCATTGGCTATGACGAACTCTTCTTCCCAGCGTCGCGCCCTCGTCCTACAGCGCAGTTTTTCGCCCTTCGGCAACAAACTCATCCAGGCGGGATATGTCGATGGCGAACAGATGCAACAGGCCCTCGCCGAGAGTCGGCGATCAGGGCGGGCTCTGACAGATGTTTTAGAGTCTGTCACGGGTCAGCAACTTTCTCCAGAGCTACTGCGCCAGTACAAAAAGCAACAGCTTTTTGAGCTAAAAATCCTTTACGGCGTCGAGTCCCTAGATCCGGAACTCGATACCATTGCCAATAATCAGATTGCCCAACTCATTGATTCTCTGATTCCCGTAGACACCTGCCGCCGACATCGCCTGGTTCCCCTCTCTCGGGATGATGGCGATCCCCCCTCCCTACTGGTGGCCATGGTGGATCCTGAGAACCTAGAGGCCCAGGACGATCTCAATCGCATTCTCCGGCAACAGGGGCTCAAGCTGAGACGTATGGTGATCACCGTTGAAGACTATCAGCGGTTAATCTCCAGCTATCTTGATGAGCAGGTCGCCAAGGAAAAGCAGCGGGATATGGACGCTGCGGTCAATGTTGAAACTGACCTAGAAGACCTTGACCTTGATGGTGCCGCCCTTGAAGAGGCGATGGAGGAGGAATCTGACCTGAGTGCAGCCCTCCAGGACGCAGGAGCCGCTCCGGTCATTGCCTTAGTGAACAAGATTCTGGTCAAAGCACTTCAGGAGGGATCCTCCGACATTCACGTGGAGCCCCAGGAAGAGTTTCTGCGAATTCGATTTCGCCGAGATGGGGTTCTGCGAGAGGCGTTCCCTAAGTTGCCCAAGAAAATCATTCCCGCTGTAACCGCCCGCTTCAAAATCATTTCTGAACTGGATATTGCCGAGCGCCGACTCCCCCAGGATGGGCGCATCCGTCGAGTCTTCCAAGGCCGTAAGGTGGATTTCCGAGTCAGCACCCTACCAAGTCGATACGGGGAAAAGGTTGTTCTACGGATTTTGGACAACTCCGTTACTCAACTAGGATTGGACAAGCTGATTACTGATGAAGAAACCCTCAAAATTGTCCAAGACATGGCCTCTCGGCCCTATGGTCTGATTCTCGTGACGGGACCAACAGGTTCAGGTAAAACGACAACCCTGTATTCCCTGCTATCGGAGCGTAACGATCCGGGGATCAATATCAGCACGGCAGAAGACCCCATTGAATACGCCCTGCCGGGGATCACCCAGGTACAGGTCATCCGGGAAAAGGGCATGGATTTCGCCTCAATTCTGCGGGCCTTTTTGCGGCAGGATCCCGATGTGATTCTGGTCGGAGAGACCCGAGATCCAGAAACGGCCAAAACTGCTATTGAAGCTGCTCTGACGGGACACCTCGTCCTGACAACGCTCCATACCAATGACGCGGCTGGTGCGATCTCACGTCTTGAGGAAATGGGGATGGAGCCCTTTCAGGTTTCTAGTTCCCTGATTGGCGTGCTGGCCCAGCGCCTTGTCCGGAGGGTCTGTAGTGACTGTCGCGTAGCTTATCACCCCACCCCTGAAGAATTGGCCCGCTTTGGCCTTACCGCCTCTGGGGATGCCGATATGACTATCTACCGGGCCAACACTGTGCCGGTGGATCAAATTGAAGCGACCCGTTCCGCTGGTACTCTTTGTCAAACCTGTCAAGGCAATGGCTATAAAGGCCGGGTGGGGGTGTATGAGGTCATGCGCATGACCGACAACATCCAGACCCTGATCTCGGAGGGAGCCCCCACCGATCGAGTCAAGGAAGGAGCGGTGCAGGATGGGATGCAAACCCTTCTGTCCTATAGCCTCGACCTTGTGCGCCAAGGCCACACCACCCTGGATGAGGTCATGCGGGTGACCTTTACAGATACGGGACTGGAGGCGGAACTCAAGGCTCGCCGCAAGAGTTCTCTGACCTGTGATAACTGTCAGGCCCAGCTTCAACCAGAATGGTTGGACTGTCCCTATTGTCTAACCCCACGGTTCCAAGGTTAGGGTTCGAGAAGGCCCTTGTTGTAGAGGGCGAAGACAGTGGGAAAAATGTTCTCCGGAACTGAAAATCCCATGGACAGCGTGGGGATTCTTAAAGTTTATTGTTGCTTGATGTTGTAGGTGAGGTAACGCCATGGAATTGATGATCGAAGACTTGATGGAAGAGGTGGTGGAGCGGGGTGGGTCCGATTTACACCTCTCTGCGGGTCTCCCTCCCTACATCCGTATCAGTGGCAAACTCACCCCCACTGAGCACGAACCGATGAGCCCTGAAGCCTGTCAGCGGCTGATTTTCAGTATGTTGAACAATACCCAGCGCAAACATCTAGAGCAAACCTGGGAGTTGGACTGCTCCTATGGGGTGAAGGGACTAGCGCGCTTCCGGGTCAATGTGTATAAGGACCGAGGTACCTATGCTGCCTGTCTCCGAGCACTGAGTTCTAAGATTCCGACGATGGATACCTTGGGCCTACCCCCTATCGTTCGAGAACTGGCGGAAAAGCCTCGGGGACTCATTCTCGTGACGGGGCCGACGGGATCTGGAAAGTCCACAACCCTGGCTTCCATGATCAACGAGATCAATATCACTCGACCTGAGCACATTTTGACGGTGGAAGATCCCATCGAGTTTATTTATTCTCCAGACAAGAGCTTGATCCACCAACGGCAGGTGGGTGAAGATACTAAGAGCTTTGCCAATGCGCTGCGGGCGGCCCTCCGGGAAGATCCCGATGTGATTCTCGTGGGGGAAATGCGGGATTTGGAAACTATCTCCCTGGCGATCTCAGCGGCTGAAACGGGTCACCTTGTCTTTGGCACTTTGCACACTAGTTCTGCATCCCAGACTGTTGACCGGATGGTGGATGTGTTTCCACCGGAACAACAGCAGCAGGTCCGGGTCCAGTTGTCTAACTCTCTGGTGGCGGTGCTGAGCCAAACTTTAGTTCCCCGCATGAATCCCAAACCAGGGGAATTTGGACGCATCATGGCTCAGGAAATCATGGTGGTGACTCCGGCTATCTCAAACTTGATTCGAGAGGGAAAGACTGCCCAGATTTACGGCGCGATTCAAACGGGGGGCAAGCTCAGTATGCAAACCCTGGAGAAGGTGTTGGGTGAACTCTATCGGGAAGGAAAAATTTCCTTTGAGTCGGCCATGGCGAAAACCTCTCGTCCCGATGAGTTACAGCGCCTGATTGGAGGCACACCGGGACCGGGAGGAGCCAAGCCAACGGCGGCGGCAGGCGTGCGACGATAGACTAAGAAATGGGCACAAGAGCTGAGATCTCAGCTCTTGTGCCCATTTCTTCATAACTGATGATCTTGATATCCCCATGATCTCAGTATCCAAATCCTGAAATATCGACTGTGAGTGCAAGACAATGCCTACTTACGTAGCGATTGGTAAAGACAGTAGTGGACGCTCTCGCAAGGAGCGAGTCACTGCCGCTAGTCCCAGCGAGGCCCGAAACCTGGTAAAGGAGCGGGGGGTCTATATTCAGGACCTCAAGGAGGAGCGGGGATTTAACATAGATTTCACCGAGATCCAAACCAACTATCTGACCTCGGTCTCGGTCAAGGATAAGGCTATTTTCTCTCGTCAGTTTGCGGCCCTGGTCAATGCTGGCGTCGCCCTAGTTCGGGGGTTGGGGGTGCTGGCGGAGGAATGTCCCAATCCTAAGCTCAAAAAGGCTCTGGAGGGGATCAACTCCGATGTGCAGCAGGGCACCAGTCTGTCGGATTCTATGCGCAAGCATCCTGGCTGCTTCGACAATCTCTATGTCAGCCTAGTGCAGGCGGGAGAAGTCGGCGGGGTTCTGGATGAGGTTCTCAATCGTCTGGCTAAGCTGCTGGAGGATTTGAACCGCTTACAGAACCAGATCAAGTCGGCCATGGCCTATCCGGTGGTGGTGACGATCTTGGCAACCGTCATCTTTGTGGCGATGACGGTGTTCTTGCTGCCTACCTTTGCCGAGATTTTTGAGCAGTTTGATGCGGAACTGCCCCTCTTCACTCAGATCATGCTGCTGATTAGTGCTTTCCTGCGCCAACCCCTGAACTGGGTGTTTATGGTGGCAGCATTCTTTGGTGCAGGGTTTCTCTATCGGCGCTACTACGCTACCCCCTCTGGTCGCCGGACGATGGATCGGTTTTTCCTGAAAATGCCACTCTTTGGCGATCTGGTACAAAAAACGGCGACAGCTCGGTTTTGCCGCACTTTTGGGGCGCTATCGCGATCGGGGGTACCGATCTTGACAGCAATGGAGATTGTGCGGGATACCGCTGGGAATCAGGTTATTTCTGATGCCATTGATGATGCCCGAGCTGAGATTCAAACGGGCGGTATGATCTGTCTTGCCCTCCAAAAGCACCAAGTTTTTCCGGTGATGGCTATTCAGATGATTAGTATTGGGGAAGAAACTGGAGAGCTAGACCAAATGCTGATGAAGGTGGCGGACTTCTACGAAGACGAGGTGGAGCAGGCGGTGAAAGCCCTCACTAGTATCATGGAGCCGCTAATGATCATTGTTCTGGGGGCCATGGTGGGGTCGATTCTGATCTCGATGTACTTGCCTATGTTCAAGATCATGGAGATTGTCCAATAGGGGATCTACACAACAACAAGGTCTCATCCTTACGGGAAATCCCTTGCTTGTTCTGAGCTGAGCCGTATAGCCCTTCGGGCAATAGCCTCCGGCATGGCTACGCTAAGGCTAACGCTAGGGCGGAGCCTGCCCGGAGGGCATAGGGCTTGTCCTGCTCCCCTAGCTGATTCCAAGAAACTTCCCTCTGTGGCCAAGACCGAGATTCCTCCCGCTGCTCGGAATGACAGGCTTACCTCTGTTTCTTCCGGGCATTACCCAACATTTTGGGTTGGGTCAGTTGCTTGGGAAGAGGAACTGAGCCGCTGGGGAGCAATATTCACGCTCCTGTAACCACGGTTCTGAAACTTCCGCGACACGGGCAATCCCAGCTAACAGAAGCTTCTCCAGCAATAATTTATCAAGTGTTGAAATCTTGACTTCCCCGGTTAGCGTAACCGACGAAGCGATGCTCCCTGGATTTACCCTCACCCTCTCCTATGGTGGATATTCAGCCTGATTGTCTGACTTCTCAAGGTTCAGAATTGCGGTGCCTAGAGACGGTGAATCTGTATAAGACCCCTGACTGTGACAGTCTGGTAACCCAGGCGGCGGCGGGGCGACAGTTGCGAGTGCTAGCAGAAGAGTCAAAGACCACAAGGATTATGGGTGGTCTCCTCCCTCAGGGGCGAGACCGGCCTCAGCGGGCCATTCCGGTTTGCCTTTGTGAAGACGACTATCCCGGTTGGCTGGCGATCTCAGATCTGCCCAAGCTAGAAATTGCCCCAGGTCCCTACCAGCCGACGTCAGTGGACGCCGCCACGATTGCCCAGCGTCTGCCCCAGGTGATTGCCTTCGCAGAAGCCGCCATGGCCCAGCCCAATGAATATCTCTGGGGGGGCACCGTGGCCCCCAATTACGACTGTTCCGGCCTGGTCCAAGCCGCCTTTGCCGCTGTGGGCATCCAACTGCCTCGGGACGCCTACCAGCAGCAAGCCTTCGTGGAACCTATTGCGATGGTCTTTGACCGGCCTCTGGCCATCGCAGATTTACAACCCGGCGATCTGATCTTCTTTGGTACCCCTGAGAAAACCACCCATGTCGCCCTGGCCCTGGGGGCAGGGCGCTATATCCATAGTTCTGGCAAAGATCAAGGCCGCAATGGCATCGGCATTGACTCACTTGAGGACTTACGGGATCCCGTAAGTGCGCGCTACTACGCCCAACTGTTGAGCGCTGGGCGGGTCATCCGATCCTATCTGCCCCAGGGTCGACCGAACTAGTATTCCGCTAGGACAATTTTGACGGGTCGAAGCCCCTCAAAATTCAACCCCAACTAAACTCCAGGGTTTCGGTCACCCGTCAGTCATTAATTGACTGAGCACTAGGGCAGGGGGCTGTAGCCGAGAGCGGCTTTGACCTTGGCCAGGGTGGGATTTGCGATCGCGGCAGCCTTGTCCCGACCCTGCTTGAGCACCGACTCCAGATAGGTGCGATCCGCCGTCAGCTCACCAAAGGTGTCTCGAATGGGCCGCAGCGCCTCCACCATCGTCTCCGTCAGTAGAGGTTTGAACTGGCCCCAGCCCATGTCGGCGCAGGTCGTAGCCACAGCCTCCTGGGTCTGTCCCGACAACAGCATGTACAGCGTCAGCAGGTTGTTACACTCGGGCCGATCTGGATCCCCAAAGGCTAGCCCCCGCACCGGATCAGTCTTGCAGCGCTTAATCTTCTTCTGAATCAACTCCGGCGAGTCTAGTAGATCAATACGACTCAGCTCCGAAGGATCGGACTTCGACATTTTCTTGGTGCCGTCCGTCAGACTCATTACCCGTGCCCCCGCCGCCTGGATCAACGGTTCCGGCACCTTCAGCACCGGAGCATCTTCCGAACCGTATTGAAAATTCAGGCGGGTAGCAATATCCCGCGTCAGCTCAATATGCTGCTTTTGGTCCTCCCCCACCGGTACCAAGTCCGGCTCGTAGAGGAGGATATCCGCCGCCTGGAGTACTGGATAGGCGAACAGACCGATGGAGACATTCTCCCCCTGCTTCACCGCCTTTTCCTTGAACTGGATCATGCGTTCTAGCCAGTTCAGCGGCGTAATGCAGTTGAACAACCAGGCCAACTCACTATGGGCCGACAGGTGGGACTGGACAAAGATAGTGGCCTTGTCGGGATCGATGCCACAGGCGATGTAGGTCGCCGCCACATTTTGGGTGTCCTCCGCTAAACGGGTGGGGTCATGAGGAACAGTGATAGCGTGGAGGTCCGCCATAAACAGAAAGCTGTCGTACTCTTCCTGAAGCCGAACCCAGTTGCGAATTGCCCCGAGGTAGTTTCCCAGATGAAGAGCCCCGGTCGGTTGAATGCCAGAAAGAATTCGTCGCTTACCCATGGATTAAGTAATGTATCGGTGTGTATACTCTGTGAAGAATTGTATAAGAACCCCTGAGGAATTTAGAGTTTCATTCTTCTTTTTGCTGTTGTTGAGAGTTAAATAGCCCCATGAAAACTGTTGTTGCCCAATCCCCCATGGATGCCCTGAAGGCAGCCATGCAACTGGCCCAGTCTGTTGAAAACCAGGGCCAAGCGCATGAAGCCTTCCATCAACTCTACGAAGAAACGCGGGCGGATAACCCCGAGTTTGCCACAATGCTGCAAATGTTGTGGCGGGAATATGTCGCTACCCAACGCTCCGCCGCCTTTTGGCAAGAGTTGTGTCAGGTGGAAAAGCATCTCTCTGAGCGCATCACCGAGAGCCACATCCAACTTCGTCAAAACTACCTGCGTCTGATGCAGGAACAATAGGGTTGACGCTTGAAATTCCTAGGCATCGATTTGGGCTGGCAAACCGGAGCCAGCGGCCTCTGTTGCCTTGACCTGACTCCCCAGGGGCTACGCCTTGGGGACTTTTGTTGTGTGTCCCGCCACGATCAGGTGCTGGACTGGATCGAGGCCCACGTGGGCACAGATCAGCCTGCCCTGGTGGCGGTGGATGCCCCCACGTTAATCCCTAATGAAACCGGGATGCGCCTTCCAGATCGCCTCGCCCATCGCTACTTTGGTCGCTATGATGCGGGCTGCTACCCCGCCAATCGGGGCCGTCCCTTCGCCGCTGGGTTAATCCAGTTCAGCCAAGCTCTGGAGGCCCAAGGCTTTCGCCATGCCCCCACTCTGAAGCCCCAGAAACCGGGGCGTTACCAGATCGAGTTATTTCCCCACCCGGCCACCATTCACCTCTTCCGGTTGCCCCGCATCCTCAAGTACAAGAAGGGATCTCTGGCTCAGCGGCGACCTGAGTTGGAAAAGCTGCGTCGGTATCAACTGACTCAGTTGCCTCACTTGGATCCGCCGCTGCCTCTGGAGGAGGGGGATCTGCCCCCAATTCCCACGGGGGGTAAGGCCATGAAGGCGGTGGAGGACCAACTCGACAGTCTCACCTGTGCCTACGCGGGAGCCCATTGGTGGTGGTGGGGTTGCGATCGCAACTGGGTTCTGGGGGATGAGTCTACGGGCTTCATCGTCGTCCCGGCCCCCTTTCCCGATCAAGTGTGTCCGGTAGCCCCCTAGTGCTCTGTCAAGCCTCAATTTGTAGATTGGGTGCAGCGCTAGCGGAACCCAACATAGCCCACCGCTGTTGGGTTTCACTGCGTTTCACCCAACCTACGCCAACTCACAATTTGAAAACTGACAAAGCACTAGGGCGTGGGGATAATGAACGAGGAAATAACATTTTTCGGTCCCCTCTGCCCTGGGGAGAGGGCTAGGGTGAGGGGCCGAGGTATGCCACGATAAAACGGTCAGAAACACAGCATTGATAACTTCTCCTATGACCTATTTTCTGGCGGGTGATATTGGCGGTACCAAAACCATTCTGCGTCTCGTCAATGATGCGGGCGCTAAGTTGACCACGACCTATGAGGCCCAATACGTCAGTGCCAACTTTTCGGATTTAGTGCCTATGGTGCAGCAGTTCATGGCCACGGCGGCGGCGGCTATGGGACAAACGGTGCAGCCTACCCGAGGCTGCTTTGCCATTGCTGGTCCGGTGGTTAACCATACTTCTCAACTCACCAATCTGACCTGGAATCTCAGCCGAGATCGCCTTGCCGCTGCGCTGGATCTAGAGCAAGCCTCCCTAATTAATGACTTTGAAGCCATTGGTTACGGTGTGTTGGGTTTGGAACCCGCCGACCTACAGATGTTGCAACCGGGGCATCGTGATGCCACCGCCCCAATTGCGGTGATTGGGGCAGGGACGGGATTGGGGCAGGGTTACCTGGTACGCCAAGGCGATCGCTATCGGGTGTTTCCCTCCGAGGGGGGCCATGCCGACTTTGCCCCCCGCTCGGAGTTGGAGTTTCAACTGCTGAAGTACCTGCGGGATAAGAACCAGATCACCCGTGTCTCGGTGGAGCGGGTGGTGTCGGGGCAGGGTATCGTCGCGATCTACCAATTTCTTCGCGATCGCGGCATGGCGGCGGAGTCTCCAGAGGTGGCGGCAGACATCACCACCTGGGAGCGACAGGCGGGGTTAGCGGCTAAAACCATCGATCCCGCTGCCGTGATTTCTAAGGCGGCCCAAGATCCGGGGGATCCCCTCTGTCAGCAGGCAATGGATCTGTTTGTCGGAGCCTATGGCGCTGAAGCGGGAAATTTAGCCCTCAAACTGCTGCCCTATGGCGGCCTCTACATCGCCGGAGGCATCGCGGCAAAAAATCTAGAGACGATGACAGCAGGCCCTTTCATGACGGCCTTTGGCGACAAGGGCCGTGTGAGTCGCCTTCTGGAAGATGTGCCCGTGGCCATCGTCCTCAATCCCCAGGTGGGCTTAATCGGGGCTGCCCGCTATGCGGCGGAGTTATAGGGGAAGAGACTTTTCCGAAGCGATGGGGGACTTGAGCGTTACAGTGACTCCCGACTACGACGGTAAAACCAAACCGCGATCGCACCTAGCAAAACCAGCCCCATCACCCCCGCCAAGGGATTCCCGTCAATCCCCGTAGCCCAATTGGGGATCACCCCCGTTGGCTGCACGATATTGGCCACACTGACCTGGTAGTAGGCCCACACCAGCCCGCCATGGAGCCCCGCCGGCAAGGCCAGAGCCCCCGACATTCGCCGGAATCGCCCTCGCCCGAGGGGACTGCGACGCGCCCACACCAGAGTCACTCCCAGTAGCACCAACCCCACAAACTGGGGCCACGTCGCCACAATCACCTCCCAAGGGCGAATGTAATGCACTAGGGCAAACAATAGACTATTCACGCCCAATGCCCCCGAGAGGCCATAGTCGGCCTCCAGTTCCAGCAACAACCAGCCTCGAAACACGAGTTCCTCCGCCAGCCCTACCACCACCGCCGCCAAAGACCCCTCCAGGAGAATGAACCCCATATTGGCAGGCAAAGGCATCGCCCCCCCCCAACCCAGGACAATTTGCAACCCATAGAGCGCTGCCACCCCGACAATGCCAACCGCCATCCCCTGGACCCAGGCCCGCCCCCATTGCTTGCCGCCATAGAGCCCCAATCGTTGCCAGGGATGCTTTAGCCCGTGGACTCGCCGCAGCCAAGGACCGACACCCACTAAAAAGAGACCAAACCAAGTCAGTAAAATGCCGATGCCGAAGGCAGAATTGCCCTCTCGTTGCTCCAGCCAATACAGCGGCAGGGTTACCGGCAAGGACACCAGAATCAGCCCCGCCAAAAACCCCATAATCCTGATCGGCGCAGGGCTGCGACGAAAATACTGTCCGATAACCTTTAGGAATACAAACAAGGGGGGGCTACTCTTCCGGCTCGATGGAACTAGTCAGGCCACAGCTCTGAAGGCCCTCGCAATAGAATTCAGCGTGTTCCAAGGCACAGACAATCACCACCGCCTTACCCGCTGAGTGAGCTTGCATCATGATGTCCACAGCCTGGGGCGTCGTCAGACTGGGAACTACCTTCAGAAGCGACTCCACCACATATTCCATACTGTTGAAATCGTCGTTGTGCAGCAGAACCCGGTATCGAGGTGCGGGCTTACGCACCGTGGCTGTAGACTTCTGCTCAATCGTTTCAACTGCCACACCTTATTCCTCCTAACGCTGGAACCCGACTCCACCCCCAGATTCAACCGGGCTAAAGTGGGAATTGATCTAGAGGCCCCTGGGGCAGATTTCCACCAACATCGGGCCTAGCTCGATCCACCCATCAGTTTAAGGCGTCTAGAATCTCCTTAGCGCCCATAGCAGTCGTCAGTCCGGTTTGGACAAGACTGCGAGCCAATTTGCTATGGCACTGAGCATCAGATCAGATCCTTAGTATTTTCTGAAGCAATTTGGCCCCATATAAACATGACTAGCACCGTTTTTGCATCCCATGGCACGGTTAGACTATCCAAGCCACAACAGGCCATCCCTAATTCCCCATCAAATCGTTTACCTAGAGCAGGACTTCCTGCGACTCTATGGGGAAGTGATTCAGGTGGTGGAAAGTCGCCAGCGTTGTTGGGTCCGCCCCATGGCTTGCGTGGTGATACCTGCCGCCGCAGTCCCCCCCCCGCAAGCCATGGGGTGTCATGTCTATGAGCGGCTATACGATCTGCGGCTAGGTCCCGATGTGATCTGGCCCCTCTCACTGTTTCAACCTGCCCTAGATCAAGATTGGCTGGCACTCTTGCCCTACCTTACTGAGGGGGAAGAATCGTGCAAATTATGCGATCGCACCGAAGCCAACCATCTCCTCAGCCAGATTCTACGGCAGGTGGTCGCCTATCCGGTCCTGGAAGAAGCCTTACCTACCACGGTTACCAAAGGAACACCCCGGCCTTCGCTGTCCACCAAAGATACTGGTGCAAAAATTGAACCCTAGGAGCTGGGTACCAACTGCACCCGACCAGCATCCATTTCCGCCATCAAGAGTTCTAGGGCTTCAAAGTCCGTATCCGGCAGATAACCGAGCCGGGTAAGCTCGGAGTTAATAGCGTTTTCTAGCTCCGGCGTCAATCGTCGAAAATACAGGGCTTTCTCGACTAGTTTACGAATTCCGCTAGGTGCATACATGGAACCAGTCGGCCCTCTGCCGATTGCAAGCTTCAATTCATAGTGTTGCAGCTCCGCTCCCCTAACCCCGTGATCCGTAAATGACCCAGGGGGTGACACCTACCCCTCCCATTTGTGACCTAGATCACTATTTGGAACCCGTGGTGCTTGATACCGTCTGCAAAAATACTTAATCAAATCTTCATGGAATCCTGATTGAATATCAAGATTCAGCGAAGTCGGCCCTCCCTGGGTGTGCACCTCGGAAAATACCGGCTTACTTTCAGGACATGCCACAAAGACCCTGTAGCCAACATTTACGATCGTTTGTCCCCACGAGTTGATTCAGGAGTGATTCAAATACCATGTCAAGCTTTCCCTCGACCCTATTGGTAGTTCAGCCCAGCGGTGTTCTCAATGCTGCCAATGCCCAGGCCCTGCAAGCCCAACTTTCTGAGCGCATTGCTGCCACCGACTCCCAGGGGCTGATGGTGGATATGAGCCAGGTAGAATCCCTCGATAGCGCCGGTCTAGTATCTTTGATTTCCGTTCTGCGTCTCGCTCGCAGCCTAGAGAAGCGATTCTGCCTCTGCTCGGTGCCGCCCTCAATTCGGATTGTGTTGGAGCTGACCCAGCTTGATCAGGTCTTTGAAGTTCTGGAAACAGCTCCCGTCCCACTTGCGGCCTAGGGTTGCGGAGGGGAAGTCAGGCGGGAAGTTCGGATGGGAATTAAGTCGAGGCCGTCGTTCTGATGGCTGGTTTGGGCGGGCAAGAAACCCGCTTTAACTTGGCTGAGTTCGAGGGCTTTTCGCTATATTGGATCCCGTTCATCCCTATGGATTCGTCCCAGGTTGGTCGCGTGGCAGCAGCGGTTGATTCCCTTCTCACCCCAGACATTGCAAAACCAGCTCGATACCTGGGCAATGAGCTGGGGGCGGTCCACAAGCCCTGGCACCAAGCCACGGTGCGGTGGGTGCTTACCTACCCGGAGGTTTATGAGGTAGGGGCTTCCAACCTTGGCCACATCATTCTCTACAGCATTCTGAATGCCCAGCCCCAGCAATTGTGCGATCGCGCCTATCTGCCTGCGCTGGATCTAGCCCAAAAGCTTCAGGCAACAGAGACGCCCCTATTTGCCGTAGAATCCCGCCGCCCAGTCACCGACTTTGATATTCTCGGCTTCAGTCTCTCCTACGAACTGGGGGCCACCAATATTCTGGCCATGCTGGAGCTGTCAGGCATTCCCCTGACTTGGCGCGAACGGTCTACCACTCGCCAGAGCAATGGGGAACCCTGGCCGCTGATTTTTGCCGGGGGGCAAACCGCCACATCCAATCCCGAGCCCTACGCCGACTTTTTTGACTTTGTGGCCCTAGGGGACGGAGAAGAATTGCTGCCGGAAATTGGGCTGGTAGTAGAAGAGGGTAAAACCGCCGCATGGGGCCGAGAAGCGGTCCTCCTGGATCTGGCCCAGGTTCCCGGTGTGTACGTGCCCCAGTTCTACGACATGGCAGCGGATGGGTCCGTGCATCCCAATCGTACCAATGTCCCTGCCCGGATTCTGCGGCGGGTAGCCACCCCCATGCCCCACTATGCCATCGGCCTCGTGCCCTATGTAGAAACGGTCCACGATCGGCTGACGGTCGAAATCCGCCGGGGCTGCACCCGAGGCTGTCGCTTTTGTCAGCCGGGGATGCTCACCCGTCCGGCACGGGATGTGGAACCAGAGCAGGTGATCAACGCCATTGAAACGGGGATGCGGGCCACGGGATATGACGAGTTTTCCCTCCTCTCCCTAAGCTGCTCCGACTATCTAGCCCTGCCCGCCGTAGGGTTAGAAATCAAGAATCGCCTCAAGGACGACAACATTTCCCTGGCTTTGCCCAGCCAGCGGGTGGATCGCTTTGACGAAAATATTGCCAATATCCTGGGCGGCACCCGCCAGACTGGCATCACCTTTGCTCCCGAGGCGGGCACCCAGCGAATGCGGGACATTGTGAACAAGGGGCTGACCAATGAGGAACTGCTGCGAGGGGTGAGAACCGCCTACGAACAGGGTTGGAACCGGGTGAAGCTGTATTTCATGATCGGCCTACCGGGAGAAACGGACGTGGATGTGCTGGGCATTGCGGAGACGGTGCAGTGGCTCCAGCAGGAATGTCGTGACCAAGGGCGCAGACCCCTGGGGGTGAACCTGACAATTTCTAATTTCACCCCGAAACCCCATACGCCATTCCAGTGGCATTCCGTATCCACAACGGAGTTTACGCGTAAGCAAGCCCTGCTGAAGCAGGCATTTCGCCCACTGCGGGGAGTGAAGGTGAACTTCACCGATGTCCGCATCTCCGCCATGGAGGACTTTGTGGGACGGGGAGATCGCCGCCTCTCCGCTGTGGTGCTGCGGGCGTGGCAACTGGGGGCCGGAATGGATGCCTGGTGGGAAAGCATGGATCGGGCCTATGCCGCCTGGACCCAGGCCATTGATGAAGCGGGTTTGTCCTGGAAATACCGTCAGGTAGAGCAGGGGGAATGGCATGTCATGGATACTCCCACAGAGGATCGTAGCGCGATCCTCGATCAGCCCCTGCCCTGGGATCATCTGGATACGGGCATTGACAAAACCTGGCTGAAGGCAGATCTGCAACGAGCCCTAGAGGCAGCCACGGTGCCTGATTGCTCCTTTGAGGGCTGTTCCCACTGCGGGGTGTGCGGTCCTGATCTAGGTCACAATGTCGTCGTGCCGCCCCTGCCCATTCCCGTCTTTGCTGGCCATTTCCAGCCGCCCCAGGAACGGGTACAGCGGCTACGGGTGACGCTTAGCAAAACGGGAAGTCTCGCCCTGATCGGCCATTTGGATGTGGTTCGGTTATTGGATCGGGCGGTGCGGCGGGCAGCTTTGCCTATTGCGTTTACGGGGGGCTATCACCCTGGTCCCCGCATCTCTCCCGCCAATGCCCTACCCCTAGGGGCCACCAGTTCTGGCGAGGTGGTGGATTTTGAACTCACCCAAGCCCTGGAACCGGAGGCGTTTCGCCAGCGTCTAGGGGCACAACTGCCTCCAGAGATGCCCCTAACGGCGGTAGCAGAGGTGCCTCTGACGGCTCCCTCAGCAACCAAGTCTCTGGATCAGGCGGAGTATCTAGTGGCAGTGCAGGTCAATGCTGAGGACGCTCCTAGACCAGCCCAGTGGCAGGCTTGGTGTCAAGGGGTTCTCGCTCAAGCAAACATTCCCTGGGAACACACGACTAAATCTCGCAAGGTGAAGGTGGTGAATTTGCGCGATCGCATATTTGACCTCCACCTCGCCCCTGCCGATCTGTGGGCCTTAGTGCCGAAGGATTGTCACCCAACGCTAGAGGGGCAACGCACGGTGATCTACTACCGGGGCAGTTGCCGCAACGATGGCACCCTCTTACGGCCCGAGCACCTGGTCTACATGCTGGAACAGGTAGCGAAGCAAGGGCTGCACCTGCTCCATACCCACCGCTATCGTTTGTTGCTGAATAGTGCTGAAATAGCGTTCTGCTGAAATGGAATCCTAATGTTGAGCGATGACGATGCCTAGTCCCTCCGATTCTAAAGGTTCTCAACTTCGACAGCACCTCCAGCGGCTGGGCTGGGTTGCTGTGGCCTTGGTGGGCATGAATGGAGGAGTTGCGCTGGCCTCCGAGCAGCCCTGGGTCATCGCACAATCTTCGCCCCCACTGATCCCACCCGAAAAACTCATTTTCCAAACCCTCCTGACCCTGCCTTCGGCTTATGACCCAGGGAACCGTTTCGGGAATGGAAATGGCCTCCCCAGCAGGAACACGACGGACTGGCCCACGGTGGTCGCCAATACGCCCTCCTACACCCACCTCACCCCCCCCAGCCTGTGGTGGAATCGGGACCAACTCATTTCTCGCTGGGGCGGGTATCGCCTAATTGACGACTGGGTAGCCTTCCACCATGATCTGCCGCCTGAAAACCCAAATCTATCGGGGCTACGAGTCATAGACGTACAGGTAGACCGCCAATATTGGGATCGCCTCAACGACACCTCCCGCTTCTACGACGCCCGTCAGTACAGCCTGCTCAACCAGTGGGGCAGCACCGCCAGCAGCTATGGCTATCATCTACGGCTCTATCGGGCTGGACGTATCGTCGGGATCTACGCCTGTAACTTCAGTGCTCGTCCCGAATTTGAAGTTCCCCCCGTTACAGAAATTTCCCTAGACCAGCTCACCGATCTGCCCTGCTTTGCCGAGGTTGGTCCCTTTGTGGTGGTGGAGCCCCCCGCCGAAACCCTATTCGCTCCCCCCTAGCTGTTGCCAGAGGCGTTCATACTGGGCCAGACTGTCGGCAGCCAAGGGCAATAGAAATTCACTGTTGGCCATGATTTCACCCTCCGGTAGCAGTAGTTGGGCAGCAGAAAAATCAGGAGTCAAGTCCCCTATTGTCCCATCCAGCAATTGGGGCGCAAGTCCCTGGGAAAACAGAGTTAGGGGAAGGGCGGTGTTCTCCTGCCACCAATAATCAATCCACGCTTGCTCAGGGGCAGATAGGGGCATCCGGGCACCCTGCTGCGGGGCTGGGTGTACCCAGAGATCCGCCGACAGCAGGGTGCCCGGTTCCGGTACCACCGCCGCCAACTGGCGATAGCCCTCTAGCACGGGGCGAATCTCAGTGGACCAACCCACCGCCACCCAAGCCTCACCACGAATCAGAGGCTCAATGTAGTGAGTGTCGGCAAAGGTGAGGGCGGGTGATGTCCCGGCAGGGTTGGGCTTTGCTCCTGCCATTGCCGCCATCCGTGCGCCCAACTCCGCCACTTGGGTTGGATCAGGATGATTTGCCGACTCTTCCAGAGACTTTAGGATGATCCCCAGCAGTAGGCGAGGATGGCGGGGCAAGATTACCCGTCCTGCTAATTCGGATCGCCATAGGTCCGTCCAAGATTGGGGCTGCCAGCCCAGAGCCTCGAAGGGGGCACGATTATAGAGCATCACTAGAGCCCCCCAGCGGTAGGGAGCAGCCCAGACAGACCCGTTCGCCGCCGGAAAGCCCTGAATATCACGGGTCACAAGGGTATGCCAGCGCTCTGAAAGGGCAGGCCAATGGGGGAGATCTGCCACTCCAAAAGGCTGAATTAATTTCTGCTGAATCGCCCCTGCAAGCCAGTCGTTGCCCAAGCTAACCCAGTTGGGTACCCGTTGGTCAGGGGGCTCTGTCCAGGGCAACCGTATTCGAGGCGAGGGGATCCCGGTTTGCAGTCGTTGTAGCTGTCTGTACAGGTCAGCGAGGTTTCCCTGCACCTCAGACTTGAACCCGAGGGACTGGGACTGGGTGCGTTGAAAGTCCTGTACCAGTTGGGGCGGTAAGGAGTCCTTCAGAATGGAAGCCCTTAGGCGTTGAGTGGGGGTTCTTTGGCAGGCGGCTTGAGCCGCAGCTACAGCTACCATCCCCGTCAGGAGGGTTCGTCGGCGCATGGAGATATCCAACAGGTCTGACCGATGCTATTCTCCCCCACGGTGGCCCGCTCAGGAAAAGGTCGCGATCTCACGCTTTCGGCTCTGTCCAGATTCGGGAGGAATGTCGCTGGAACTGTCTTTCCCCAGACTGAGGGTAAATGTTTGTCTGGGTATCAACTCAAAGTAGGACAAATCTCCTGGGTAGGAGTCAGGAGTTAGGAGCCAGAATCCAGGAGATTACTGGATTCTGGCTCCTAACTCCTAAATTCCTTGGAACTAATATTGTCTCGGCTTACGTTGATGCCCATTTTTCTTTCGAGCTCTCTGGCACCATCTTTACTGAATCAATCCCTAGACTGAAATTCACCCTTTCAGTCTAGGGATTGAGCCTATTTGCCCTATAGGGCTCAGGACTACATCTACAGAAACACTTAAGCTTCTAGATCATGGTCAAGGAAAATGGAGAAATACAGCCTAAATTTTGAAGGCATAAGGGCTTTAATCCCTGCTTTATCATTGCTTTATCCAGAATTGATGGGGCTAAACCAAGGTTGGAGCTTGGGAGTGAAAAAAGGGCCTTTAGCAGCACGTACTGGAATGTGAAGATAGGAGCTACGACTCTTGTCAATAAAGGGATTTGGATGTTTTTGCCGTCAATCTCTAGGCTCGACTTGGAGGCAGAGACAGCGGCAGGGGCAGGGAACTCGCGTTAGCGAAGCGATTTACAGAACTGGCGTGTTTGCATTTTTATAGGTGTGTTTTCTAACTGCCGCTCCCCCAAAAATGAAATGCGCCTGCCCCCTGACCTAGTGCCTGCATCGGAAACAGCCGTGAAATATTTCTGGGACATTGAATCCTGGGGCAAGTACGGAAAGGTTAAATGATTACGTGATCAGGGTCACTTATAAAATTCGGGATCTAGGATGGTGAGAATTCATCCCGGAGATATCGCGTCATATGGAACCCATTAAAGCGCAGGTCACGACATTGACCCAGAAGGTTGACGCACTCCATCAACTGATCGATCAAGTCAACGACCGAGTTTCAGAAATTCTCTCGCGATCGCAGTTGGAGGAGGGCGGTCCCAATGCTGCCATCTACCCCAATGGCAGCGGTCTTTCCGTTTCGGCTCCTTCTGGTTTGGGGGAAATTCATAAAGATGTCCTCGTGGACTCCACCTACGTCAACCCCGGACGCTCTGGGAGTGACCAGGTGCTCTCGCCAGAGGTGCAGATTCAACGGTTGACGGCCCAACTCACGGCAGCCTATAACCGCATCGCCGCCCTAGAGGAGCAATTGCTTGCCAACCGCGTTCACTAATGACCACCTAACGGGACGCCTCAGAGACATCTGAAGCAGGAGATTAAGCGGATGCAAGCTAGGCGGACTGGGGATGAGCCGCAGACTGACACCGCGCTACGAGCCTCTCAATGCAGGTCAGAAGATGGGCCTGTTGCCAGTTTTGGTAGAGGGTAGCTGCGATCGCACAGCCGCCCGCCGCCACACCCTCCTTCACATAGCCCTGCTCATATTTCCGTAATTGGGCATATTGGGAGGTGGCAAAGGAGAGTTGGGTAGCAATCAACGGCACGTCCTCCACTGCTAGGGCAAGGGCGAAGGCATCTCCAGTGGTATCCTCCATCACCCAACGGGTGGTTCCGACCACCACCTGCTCTGGATGCCACGGCATCCGGTGATAGTCAGCAATAGCCCGTGCCAGAACATAGACCGCTAGCATTTGGGTTCCGCCCGCCAGCAAAACGCCTCCATGACGAGTGGCGGCGATGGTCATGGCTGCCACGACCACCTGCATTGGATCTCCTATCGCCGCCACCAAATCTAGGGGATCTGGCGATCCCCCCCTCGATCGCCACTGCTCTAGCCCAGCGGTGGCAATTGCCTGCTTTTGGGCCGAGTTGCCGTTGGGGTGGCTGCTGCTAACTTTTCCCTCAGCGGGGAATCCCAGTCCTAGCAAAATGGCGAGGGCCGTGGTAGTGCCACCAACGACACATTCCCCCAGCAGCACATAGCCTTGCCCCGATTGATTAGCAAGGCGATGACCCCACACCAATCCTTGCCGGAACAACTGTCGTACCAGCAGGGGAGACAGGGCCTGCCCTGTCTCAATTCCCTGGGCGGGGCTACCCCCTAGGTCCACATGGGGCACAGGGGGTGGTACGGGCAGACCTGCATTGAGAATCACGAGAGGAATGCGCTGGGCCAGCAGAATACTGTGACTGATGATGGCGGGGGAAATACCTTCCGTCAGGGGCGGCAAGGGATAGTGGGGCTGGGGCTGAGGACCGTGGTAAAGAAACTCCGCATCCGCGATCGCCGTGATGCGGCGATCCGCTGGAGTGGCTCCTGCCGCTGAAATTCCCGGCACCAATCCCGTTTCCGTAAAGCCCAGTACACAGGCCAGTAGGGGACGATGCCCCCAATAGCGCCGTAGCCACATCCGTCCCTGGGCTTCCTGGGTGTAGACCCTGAGCATAGGCGGCAGCATGGGTCTTAATACTCCTATCCTGAGTTCCTATGAATCTTAGGCTTTGTCGGATGGGCTACGGCCCACCATTTAGCACTGTTTAGAAAAATGTTTTCCAGAAATCACCTTAACTGTCTAGGAGGCGCTGCACCCAGAGAGGTGGCGGCGACATGGCTTCTCCTAAGCGCTCTAGCAACAGCCAAGCGGCTAGGTGCACGGTGAAAAGATACACCACGGAACTCACTAAAATCAGCCCCATCGCCAGAATCTGGACTAAGGTTCCATCCACCTGGCTGAGGACACCCCAACCCAACCACCCCCAGTTCACCAGAATTCCTAATACCCATCGAATCAACTGAGTGACCTGATTGATGGTGTAGATCCAGAGGTCTTCCCCCAGCATGATGGACAGTAGCCAGAGGCGGACAAATACCCCTAGGGCACTCAGCAATGCCCCTAGACCAATGGTGGTGTACCAGCTTGCCCGCCGTCGCCACAGCCACCCCAACTGCACCCCCAGCAGACCATAGGGCATTAAAAACAGAAGACTGCGCGGCGGTCCCATCATCACCGCTAACAACAGGGTGGCCACAAGGGCACTCATCCACGCCGCCCGCGATCCCCAGCGCAGATACACCAAGGCCATGGGCAGGGGGAAAATAATGCGTAGCAGGGGACCGGGGGGAAAGTAGGTGTTGACCAGCCAGATTAGGCTGGCAGCGCTGGCCAAAAAGGCAGTTTCCACCATGGGAAGGGGTCCCAGTGCCGATCGCGGTGAAGGATTTTCCTTCCGGGGGGCCTTCACGGGAGCTTGATAGTCCAAAAACGCTTCCACGTCTGCCATTTCGTCGGCATCCAAGTCCGTACCGTCTGGCCCGGAAGGGTTCCGGGGCGGCAAGTCACTACGGGCACCATGGGGGTCAGCACCGTTGGGAAAAGGGGGATGCATGGGGAGGTCACACCAAAAGGCGCTCTAGGGCAGCGACATCGGGAATACAGAGAATTTCGCGATCGCGCACAATCAGACCCTTTTTCTCCAATTTATTGAGAACACGGGTCACGGTTTCCCGAGCCAGACCGCTGAGGCTGCTGAGTTCTCGGTGGGGCAGGTTAGGAATTTCTACCCCTTCATTTCCTTGTTGGCCCTGGCCATCCGCCAAAAACAGGATAATGTCTGTCACACGGGAGGTACTGTCGGACTCCCGCAACCGCAGCCGCCGATTCACCTGACGGAGCCGTCGCGCCATGAGTTGGGATAGTCGAATGCCCGCCAGAGGTTCCGAATGAATTAGGGTGACAAAGTCCTGAGCGGGCAGGTTGCCGATGACCGTGGGCACCAGGGTAATCACATCCGTAGATCGGGGCACTTCATCTAGGGGAGCCATTTCGCCGAACAATTCCCCCCTCCCTAGAATATTAAGGGTGATTTCCTTGCCATCCAGATTGTAGGTGCGAATTTTCACCCATCCATCCAAGATGAAATACACGGAACTGCCCCAGTCATTTTCTAGCAAGATCACCTGATTAGCAGGATGGCGGCGCATCACCACTTGGGCAGTGGCTTTTTGTACGACTGCTTCGGGTAAACCTTCAAAAAAAGGGGTTTCCTGGATGGGCTGTCCATCTAGGGGGGGGTGACGGGAGCCGTAACGAGCATCCATTGACAGGAAAGTCAGACCATTGGGGAACGGGGCAATCAGCAGGGAAGCCATTACTCAGGCTACGCTTTAAACACCGTAGCCTAGCCCATAGGGAGGTGCTGTCAACGGTGAATCGAAAGAGAAGTACTGGAAATGGAATTGAAGGTCGGAATCAGGCCATAATTCCCCTGCCCTTTAGGGTTTTTTTACTATATCATCATCCCTTTACCCACTATGGCTCACCTCTGAGATGGCCCTGAGCCAATCTGGGGCGGTGGCCCTGCTCCAGTCCCAACCCCTGGGAAGACTAGCCCCAGATCGGTCCGAGTGCATCATGGTTTATTGCAATTTGTGACCGTCTGGGGCAGCCTGACCTACACTTTGGGCAAATTGTCTAACCTGGGCAATCCAGGACGCAACAGCGGGCACCCTAGGGAGCATCTAGAACCATGACTGGATCTAACCCTCTGTGGCCCCTAAGCCGGAACAACCGCCTGAGGGATAGCTGCCCGAGGGAAGAACGGTCATTTACAGTCAATTTCATGGTCTCTGTCGGATTGCTGGAAAAGGCGTCACTGTGACTTCTCACCAAGTGCAACTGCAAACGTTAATTACTGAAATCGAGGCTATTTTAGGCAAGGCCACGCCCCGTTTGCCTTGGGTCGTCGCAGGGGATGCTAATCAGCAGCGACGGGTGCTAGAACAAGCCCGAAATTACCTACAATCGCTGCAAACCGCAGCGGAGGCACCGGGTGGCTGGGGACCCCTGTCGCCAGAAACCGGAGAAATCGTAGCGGAGTTAATTGACCCCCAGACAATTGCCCAACAACCCGAAGCCACTAGCCAGCAGGTTTTGCAGGCATTGCTCCAGGAAATGCAGTATCTGCGATCGCAGACCATTCAGCCCCTACGCACCGAGGTCAGCGCCCTTCAGCAGCAGCGAGAGCAATTGGCCCAAGAGGTACGCCAGTTAGAGCTAGAGCGGTTGCGATTGGCGGGAAGTGCCCCTCCCCCCCTGTTGAATCCTGCCCTAGTGGATGAGGTAGTGCAGCGGTTGCAAGACACCCTTCTCGGTCAGATCACCCCCCAGATTCAGTCGCTCCAAGCCCAAGTCAACGACCCCGCCAGCTTCTATGGTGCTGGGATTCCGGAGAGCAACGGTCTAGAGACACCCAACGACCTGCCCCAGCTCCAGCCCCAGCAACGCCTAGAGCAACTCCGCCGCATCCAAGCCCAGACCGACTACATGCTCCTCCGCCTCGACACCAACCTGCGGTCGGTGTTCGAGTCGATGGAGCAAAGCATTCAAAGCTACCGAGACTCTCTGCACCAGGGACTCGACACCATGCATGGCCTGGGACAGCAGGGGGAGGTCATCTTCAAGGCCCTAGTCAACCACCTAGCCCAACAACTGGGCCAGGAACATTACCTGGACGTGCCCATCCGGTCCAGTGATGATGACAGCCCCTTTGACCGCCGCACCGCCCGTCTATCCGCCGCCGCTGATCGCCGTCCCGCCTATGACGCCGATACCGCTGATCGCCGCGATCGCTTCCAGGAAGATAGCAACGACTCCTCCAGTTACGACATTTCTAGCCCCTTCCCCAACGATGATCTAGACCTGGATGATCTCGATCTCGATGCCCTTGATGCCGATTTCGACATGGGGAGAGACGAAGAAATCACCCTGTTTCAACTCGATGAAGAAATTACCCAACTTCAACTCGATGACCGCGATCCCCTAGCAGAGGATTATGACGACGACGTCACAGCATTCCAAGGAGAAGGAGACGCCACCATTATCCAGATGGAGCCCATTCCCTGGGCTGTGGCTATAGGGCAAGTCCAAGGCAAAACCCCCGGTGTAGAGGATGACTCCGATCGGGTCGGGGAAACCGCTACCGAACGTCCCGAAAACTACGCCGAGTTGGATGCCCTCTACGAGAGTCTCTTTGGCAATACGGAGGAGTCTGGGGGATCGGAGGCAGAGGGCAACTTAGACTCAGAGACCCCAGTAGACTCAGAATCAGAGATAGATGCTGCCGAGATGGCAGCGGATGATCCTGGCGACACAACGGACACGACCAACGCGGCGGCGGTTCCTGAACCCGATGCCGCCTTGGGACTAGCCCTAGACGAAGCCCTGCTAGGGGCAGCTCCCGGTATCCCCCCCACACCGGAGGATGGCGTTTTACCAGAGATCACCCTAGACCTAGGGGAGACCATAGCGCCGGAAGAGGCCATCGAGGCTACCGACGAGGTCTCGCAAGCTATGAACTGGGGAATCGCAGAAGAGGAAAATGCAAACGCCTCTACCGCCTCTACTGACGTGACAGTAGAGCCACAGGCCGAGGCTGCTGACCCAGACCTTGGGGTAGCCTTAGATGATGATGGTGCTACTCCTGACAGTTTTATTGGGTTTATTGGGACTGAAAATTTCCTCATTGAGGCGGGTCCTACGACTTCCCCAGCAGAAGCAGATCCCCCAGCAGAAGCCAACACCCTAGCGGACTGGCTGTTTGAAGGGGCAGAAGAGCGCCTAGGTAATACCATCTCCGAGGAAGAGAGTTTACTGGGGCTAGAGGGGGCGATAGCCAAAGACCAGTCGGAGGTCATCCCAGCCGATCCGATCCAGGACTCCGCACTAGCGTCTGAGGCGACAACGGAGTCTGGCCCCACCCTAGCGGCCTTGTTTGGAGAGGAGGGCGCGGTTGACCTTCAGTCGAGTCCACCCCCCTCCCTGGAAAGCAACACCATTAATTCCCTAGCGGAACTGTTACCGACACCGGGGGCCACTGCTGGCCTACGATCACCGGGTTCCCCCCTCGACCATGAGTCCAGCGAAGACCGCTTCATTGCAGCTCCTCCAGATGAGGATTTGTTGGCGATCGACGCTGCCGATAGCGCCTGGTCTCCGGACCTCAATCTGCCGGAATCCACCCTCGATCAGCTCAATGCAGATTTACTTAATCTAGAGGGACTGTCCAGCGAAGACCTGAGTCTGGACAATTCCCGTGACTGGCTTCTGGATCCAGAGATGGCCACCCCTGAGATTGAGGCCATCTCCCCCTCAGAGTTACCAACCTCAGAAGCAGAGTACACCTTGGCCTCGGATACCGACAGCGGATTCCTATCCAACTTTGACTCAATGTTTGAGTCTAGTGACACTCCAGCAATTACAGAGGCTACCCCTGACCCCATCACTGCTCCTGAACCTCCATTGGACTCCGAATTCGATCTGGACTTGGCATCCATGTTTGACGCCGATACGGATTCAGATCCCGATCTGGAATCACCGCCTGCTCCTGCAAGCATTACGGCTTTGGACCTTGACCCAGAATCACCCTCTGCCCCCGAGCCTATTGGAGACCTCGAATCAGAGCCGGACTCCGTCACGGTCATTGAGCCTGATGTGGAAACAGAGTCTTTAGTAGACTGGGCCTCTGCCTTTGAGATGGGGCCTGAGGAGATGGACCCTGAGGAGATGGACCCTGAAGCAGACGAAGACGAAGATGGTCTTCTGAATTTGGTTCCCGATAGTCAAACATCAGCCTCCCTGTTTGACCTGGAGGACGAATTTTTTCAGGATTCAGCAATGGGCTCCGATGAGCTAGCCGAAGGCACCTCGGAAAGCGGCACGCCGGAAAGAGATATTGCCCTTGAATTGGAAGCTGAGGTGGAATTAGGCTTAGCCTCCATCTTTAATGGTGCTGATACCGCTGATACCCCTGATGCAGAGGTGGAATCTGCCTTGGCATCCCTGTCTAACCTAGAGAGTATCGTTGACGAATCAGCGGATCCGGAAGAGAATCCCCCTCCAGAAGGCAGCGTTGAAACCCTTGCAGACTGGTTCGACCAGGATCCAAGCCCCACTCCCGTCTTCGGTACAGGAGTATGGGAAACGCCGGAGCCGGAGAACCCCAACCTGGATCTCGACAGCTTAATCTCTGACGAGGACTTGAGTAGTCCCACCCTAGAAAGCAATCTTTTCGATCAGGATTTGAGTATTCCTGACTCGATTGCTGAGGACCTGGTGGGGGCTGAGGAGATAACGCCCAACTTGGACCTAGAAGCGTGGGGAACCTACCCGGTGGAACCGGAGGTTTTTGAAGCGGACCTCCTGGTATCAGATTTAGGAGAGCCTGATTCTCGGGAGCCTGATTCCACAGCATCTCAGGGGGAGGAGTCTGAAACTGGGAAGTCCGATCTCAGTGTCGTAGAGACTAGGGAGCCCGAAGCTGGGGAGCTCGAAGCCCCAAAATCAGATCCACAGGTGCTAGATTCCCTAGGAGCAGAGGGCGGACAAGCAGATGTCGGGGGGGCTGATGATCTGTTCCAGCCAGAGGCTAGGGAAACCAATGCTGACGAGTCAGACGACCCAGGCTTCGATGATCTAGCGTCAATTTTGAACGATATCGATCTCTCTAGTATCCCCAATCCCCCTCCGTCAGAACCCGAGATTGACAGTTGGGAGGCACTAGCTGGAACCTTTGACAATTTTGAAGCGGAGGAACCCGAGCCAACGCGATCGCAGAATGACGACTTCAACCTTTCCCTTGAGGGCATCTCCTTCGACCTGGATACCCCCAGCTCTGAAGTCTCCTCCTCCCAGGCGGTGGATGTGCCATCCAGCCTATCCTCTGCGGGCTTGCTGGGAGAGCTGCTCTCGGATCTTTCCAGCAACCCAATGGTAGAACCGCCGCCGCCATCCGTTGAATTTGGGTTAGATCAGTTCAGCTCCAGTCTAGGAGGCGAGCTTGATCTGGATGGAACCGTTAATGATAACGACGATGGGGCGGATACGGACACGCTGCCAGTTTTCAATCTAGAGGCGCTGGACTCAATGCTGGGAGTAGCGCCCAGGTCTGATGATGAGTCCAGAACCGATGGTGGGGATAGGGGCGGGGAGGCAGACCCGCTTGCGACCTTGAGTCTGGATGGGTTCGGGGCAGCCCTAGATTTAGGCTCAGAAGATTTAGGCTCAGAGGATAGTTTGGGCGCAACCCTTGATGCCTTTTCCCTGGGAGAGGATGAGGGAGAAGAGTCCCTCGACACCTTTTCCCTAGGGGATTTAGATCTCAACTTGAACCTAGACTTGGAGCCGAATCAGCCTCACCCCAGTGACCAAGAAATTCTGGACTCCGGACTTGTTACCTTGGAGGATAGCTCCGTATATCCCTTCTCTAGGGAATCCCTGGAGTCAGACCGGGAAGCGATCGCTGATACGACCGATGCGACCGACTCGCCTTCGGATGCTCCTGAACCGGGGCCGCCAGCAGATCTAGAGGAAATCGAACTCTTTCCCGCCACCATCAGCGATACGGGGACGATTGACGACAATCTCAATATCAGTGAAGGGGATTTGCTCAACCTCTTTCCCCCCAGCATGGTGCCTCCTCCATCAGCCCCAGCCTCGGAACTGGGAAATGACGCTTTAGGGGCAACAGACCCATCCCCAGAAGACTCCCTGAGCCCGGATATCCTGGAGGCTTTAGCGGCCCTGGAACAGATGGAGGACGGTCTGGAGGAAAGTTTTGCTTCCATAGCTGTTCCAGATGTTTCAGATCCAAATGTTTCGGATCTGCCGGAACCCATCTCGGACTTTTCGGAATCTAGTTCGGAATCGAGTGAGGATGCTGCCGCTGCTCTGACCCTGGAGGATGTCTTGGGGGGAGATGAGATCGATCTAGTCCTACCCGAGCTGCCCGTTTCCCTAGGTTTAGCTACTGGCACTGACCTTGAGATCGATCCAGTAATTAGCCCTGACGTCAGTACCGCACCTGCTGAGAACCGAGAGTTAGCGGGGCGGAATCCAGGGGAAGAGGCCACCGCCTCAGAGCCCCCGGCTCTGGCCTTTGACGATCTGGCCTTTGCACCCGAGGAGATGGATTTGCTGGCGACCCTAGGGTCGCCAACGAACACCGATACTTTTGCCACTGGGGCAGCGCTACTCGCGATGGTCAGGGACCGGACCCAAGGGGCCATCGCAGATCCTGCTGACGCTGAGCCTCCTGATGCTGGGGATTCTGCTGCCGAGGATAGCGAGTGGTTCCTGGGTCTTGACCTCGGTTCTACTGGCCTCTCCGCTGTACTGATGGACCGTATCGACGGCAAAGCCTACCCCCTCTACTGGACCGATACCGGCCTAGCAGGGGCTACCGCTGAAACCATCTTCCGCCTGCCCGCCGTGGCCTCCATTGCCCCTAGTACCTGGGAATTACAGGCAGTGGGGGCAGCAGCTCTTACCCTGACCTGGCAGGGCAGTACCGAGGATGAAACCCCCATTTTGCTGAATCAGATTAAGCCCCTACTGGCGACGGGGATGCCCCATCAGGATGGCGCAGGCAACTCCCAACCCCTAATCCAGTGGTCGGACCGCCAGGTAATTCCCCTTAAGCAGGTGTGGGCAGCGGTACAAGCCCTATTGACCACCATACAAGCCAATCTAGGAACTGCGATCGCGGCTCCCATCGGAGCAGCGGGCCTCACCCTGCCGGAGATGGGTATCGCCCTCACCCATCTCCAGGGGGTGATCGTAGGCTATCCCGCCTCCGGCTCAGACACCTACCGCATAAATGTTCGAGAGGCCGTTCTTGCGGCCCAATTGGTGTCTGAGGCCAGCCAAGTGTTCTTTGTGGATGATGCGATCGCAGCGGTGCTCTCTGGATTACCAGACCCCAGCGCCCCGCCCGAGGCCGCCATCAGCCAATCCCAGACCCTATACCAATGCAACTGGCAAGGCGGCACCGTTATCATCAGTGCCGGAGCCACCGTAACAGAGTTAGGGCTAGTAGATCTGCCCTATCCCCTCGGAGCCTTGAGCAGCGACGACTTTACTCTGCGGACCCTAGCCTACGGTGGGGATGCCCTAGACCTCGACATTATTAGCCAACTACTCAGCCCTAAGGAGCGTCGTCAGAGTCGTCCCTTGGGCAGCAATCGCCGCAACAGCAGTGGTTGGCACTGGCAAGCGACCCTCCCGGAAACCGCTGATGCCCGCTGGGAAAGTCTGGGATTAGAGGAATTGACCCTGCCCCGACTGGCGGAACCCGATGGAGACGTGCGGGTGCAACTGCGGCGACGCTTAGAATCCTCCCCCCTGGGTCAAAGTTTGTTGGAGGCTGCCCGTCACCTGAAGCTCATTTTGCAAAACCAAGCTCAGTTCCACCTGGAACTAGGGGATCAGTCCTGGCGAGTGCTGCGACGGGATTTAGAAAGCCGTATTCTCGTACCCTACATCCAGCGCATTAACCAAAATCTGAATGGATTGATGAGTCAAACTGGACTCTCCTCCCAAAGCATTAAGCAAGTGATTTGCACCGGTGGCAACGCATCCTTTGCCACCATTGCTAAGTGGCTGCGCCAAAAGTTTCCCAATGCCACCATCATCCAGGACACCTATCCCATTGAGCATCCTACCAGTTGTAGTCGGGTGGCCTATGGGCTGGTAAATCTCTGCCGCTATCCCCAAGTCCTGGATGGTCCTCGGCACCAGTACAGCGACTATTTCCTACTCCAGGAAATCTTGCGGATTATTCCCGATCAACCCCTCCCCCTCAGTGGTTTGCTACATTTGCTGGAGGAACAGGGGATCAACACAGAGGTCTGCCAACAGCGGATTATTGCCCTACTAGAGGGGCAGTTGCCCCCTGGATTGGGACTAGACGGGGCAACGCGATCGCACCTGAGTGGAGCCACCCTAGATACCAACCTCTACCGGGCCTTGGCATCGGAGGCGCTCTTTAATCACCAGTCTGGACAGATTTATGTTCTGAATGCGCCCCACCGCCAGCGGCTGCTTCAACATCTGGCAACACTCATGGCCCACAAGCACCAGTCCCTCACGGACCCCCTCATGGCCCAACTGGTACTGCCCTAATTAGCCATGTTTTAAACGCCATACCCCTGTTGCCATGACCCTGTCCAAAGATGCTGTAACCGCCGCGATCGCACCGGAGCCGCCCCAGTCCGCCCCGGAGATCGTCTTCCCCCCCGGTGACCTCTACAGCGACGAACCTCCCTTGGAAACAGAACTGCACCTGCGGCAAATCCTGCTGTTGATTCAATGCCTGGAAGGGCTGTGGCAGAGTCGCCAGGATTTCTACGCCTTTGGCAACCTCACCATCTACTACAGCCCCCGCCAACGCAAGTCTGAATTTTTCCGGGGTCCAGATTTCTTCGTTGTCCTCGGCACCGAGCGCCGTCCCCGCAAGAGTTGGGTGGTGTGGGAGGAGGAGGGCAAGTATCCCAATGTGATCATTGAGCTGCTGTCGGACTCCACCGCTAAGACCGACCGGGGCTTGAAAAAGGAAATCTACCAAGACACCTTCCGCACCCCCGACTATTTCTGGTTCGACCCCCACAGTCTGGAGTTTGAGGGGTTTCACCTGGTGGATGGCACCTACCAGCCCTTGGAGCCCACGGAGCAGGGGTGGCGATGGAGTGAACAGTTGGGGCTATACCTGGGGGTTAATCAGGGGCAGCTACGGTTTTTCACTACTGATGGTGACCTCGTGCCTAGTCCAGAGGAAATCGCCAAGGCAGAACGCCAGCGGGCCGATACGGAACGCCAGCGGGCCGACATGGAGCGCCAGCGCAATGAGCGGCTACGGGCCAAGCTCCAAGAGCTGGGTGTCGATCCCGACCAAGTGTAGCCGGGTGAACCATCGGGTTTTGACCCTGGCGGAGATGCCCACTTCCCCGGCAATGACGGTACCCCGTCATCGGGAAACACTGACCCATGATCGGCGTTGCTGATTCCAGGTATGAACCGATTGCTGTAGGTATTGGAACCTCGTTCAAATTTTTGCAAAATCATACCGCTATTCAGCAACGCCCAAGCGCCATGAGCAGGTTTACATTTTGGATGGCATTCAAGCACAACTGACTTACGAACCGACCGTTGCGACCCGTAACCGCAAGCCGACTCGCCCTAATAGCATTGCTACCTGGGAACTGAGACTTGGGGATTTTCGGTTTTTTTATGATGTAGAGGAGGGAGTTCGGATTGTAGAAGTTCAGCGCATTGCTCAGAAGCGCCGTAACTTATTTTTGTTTAGAGGCCAACAGGAGGATGTGTAATGGTGACTTGGAACTATCGGGTTTTTCAAGAGGTGGCGGGCGATTACATCATCCGTGAGGTGTTCTACGGCGATGCTGGGGAAATCCTGGGTTGTACAGAGGGGGCGATCGAACCGAAGAGAGATTCGATCGCGGCCCTAGCTCAGGATTTGGTCGCGATGCAGCAGGCACTACAGTTACCAGTCATGACCCTGGCGGAGATACCCACCTCCCCGGCAATGACGGTACCCCGCCATCGGGAAACAGTGACCCATGATCAGGTGCTGGCTCAGTTGGGGTTGTCAGATTCAGCGATCGACTCGTTTGAGGATGCTTCAGTGTGAGCCTCTAGATTCTGGATACTGACCATGTTTCACTCTTTCAAAGGGGACATGCTGAGGTAGTTTAGCGGGTAAGTCAGGTAGAGCCAGAAAATCTTGCGATCGCGATTGTGACGGCAGAGGAGATGCTGCGCGGTTGGTTGGCGGTTATTCGTCGGGCTGAATCTGTGGAAGCTTTGGGCCGAGGCTACGCTAAGTTGGGGCGAACGCTTACCTTTCTGCAAGGCATCCAAATACTGGAGTTCAACCTGACGGCTCAGCGTATCTATGCCGAACTGAAATCGATCAAACCTCGTATCGGCACTCAGGATCTGAGAATTGCCGCGATTGCTCTGGCAACCGATGTCATTTTGGTAACCCGCGATCGCAAGGACTTTGGGCAAGTCCCTCAACTGAGGCTAGAAGACTGGACACGTCGTCAGTAAGAGGCCGCGTGCCTCAGAGCCACACGATCAGTGACCTACGGTTGAATAAGTTGATTGGGCTCAGCACTATACAAGGATGTACCCCTCACTGCTGGAGGCTGACGGATGAATCGTGCTGCAAGGTTGCTTGGGCTGGCGCTGTCTTCGGCGTTGCTGGTGCCTGTGGCCCCGGTTTCCAGGGGGGTGCAGCCCGTCAATGCGGCCCAGTCTTTGGAAGATCTCCAGATCCCAGGGTTCTTTGGCGCGGGTGACACGCTACCCCCAACTGCGACCCAAGAACCCAGGGATCGCGACCCACTGAACGGAGAACGGCAAGGAGTAGAACCGTTAGCCTTGGTGGAAATGCCACAGGTGTTGGCTCAGGTGGATAGTCACCAAAGTGAAGCTGATCGCCTCTTTCAGCAGGGCATCGAACAATTTAACCGCAGCCAGTTTCGTGAAGCCCTGGCCTCCTGGCAGCAGGCGTTAGAACTGTATCGTGCCCTGGGAAATCGCCAGCGGCAAGGGGCTGTCCTGGAGAATTTGGGCACTGCTTACGCCAACCTTGGGGACTATCGCCGCGCTATTGAGTTCTTTGAGCAAGCTCTCGCTATCCGCCGCGAGCAGTTAGGAGATAACCATCCTGATGTGGCTCAAAGCCTCAACAGCTTGGCAGAGCTATACCAAGCTATGGGTCGCTATGGGGAGGCTGAAGCTCTCTTTCAACAAGCCCTTGCCATCCGCCGCGAGCAGTTAGGAGATGGCCATCCTGATGTGGCTCAAAGCCTCAACAGCTTGGCAGCACTGTACCAAGCGCAAGACCGCTATGGAGAAGCTGAACTTCTCTACCAACAAGCCCTAGCCATCCTCCGTCAGGGGTTGGGGCCTGCTCACTCTTCTCACGCCATCAGCCTCAACAACTTGGCCTTGCTGTACCAAGCGCAAAGGCGCTACGAAGATGCTGAACCCCTTTATCAAGAAGCTCTGGCGATCGCCCGTGCAGTTGGAGATCTAGACTCAGAGGCTGGTATTCTAAGTAGTTTAGGAGTTAACTTTTTTCAGTTAAGAGAATACTCAGAAGCCATTAGATTTTATGAGCAGGAGTTAGCAATTCAAAGAGAAATTGGGAATCGTGCTGGGGAAGGTAATACACTTCTCTCCTTAGGATGGTCTTATGCTTTTCAAGCTCAATATGAGCTAGCGCTGAACTACTTCAATGATTCACTTAATATCAGCAAGGAAATAGGAGATGACGATAGAACTGCTAATATTTCATATGCCTTGGGCTGGACTTATCATAGCCTTGGAGATTTTAATAGTCCATTGGAACTCTATCAGAGTGCACTGAGTATATTTGAGAAAAACAATAATTCCAATGGACTATTAAATATATTAAGTGGACTAGGTTGGATTTACATTGATCTGGATCAAATAGATCTTTCTATTGATTTCTTTCGACGACAATTGGATACTTCTCGTCTATTGTCTAGTCGCAGGCAAGAAGCTAATGCCTTGAACGGATTGGGTTCTGCTTATACTAAGTTAAATGAATATCAGAGTGCCATTAATTACTCGAAGCAGGCGTTAGAAATTCATCGAGAAATCAATGATGTTAGAGAAGAGGCTTACGCACTCGGTGATATCGGCAATGCCTATGCTGCTCTTGGTGACTATCAAGCTGCTCTGGATTACTTGACTGAATGTTTATTGATTCAACGCGGACTGAACAATCGCTGGGGTGAAGGCAAAACACTCAGTTCAATTGCACAAGTATTCAAGGATCAACAGCAGCCAGAGCTGGCTATCACTTTCCTCAAAGCTTCGGTGGCAGTTCGAGAGTCTATTCGAGAGGATATTCGCAACTTAGATGTTGATCTGCGACAATCATTCACCAACACCATCGCCGATGACTACCGCCTCCTAGCCGACCTGCTCCTCAGCCAGGGGCGCATCCCAGAGGCGCAGCAGGTGCTCGACCTGTTGAAACTGGAAGAATTGCGGGAGTTCACCGACACCCGATCCGTGTGGACAGGTACCGCCCTGGCCTATACCGAAATCGAGCAGCCCGTCATCGCTGCTCACGGCGACTTGATCGCCTTTAGCCAGCGGTATGCCGAATGTCAGCGCAGTAGATGCGCCGAATTCGCCACCCTCAGCCAACAACTCACCGCCCTCAACGCCCAATATCAGGCACGGGTCGCTACCTTCCAGGATCAGGTGCGGCAACAGCGGCGAGATGACGAGGTTTTCCAAGACCCCAACCGTCTGGGTAGCGATGCCCGCGCCCTCCTCGCCGCCAATCCCAACTCCGTACTGATCTACCCCTTCGTCACCGAGGAGAAACTGTGGCTGCTGTGGGCCACCCCCGGTGCCATGGGCAGTGTGGAGGTGGCGGTATCCCAGGCAGAATTGTCCCGCGCCGTGCAGCAATTGGGGGAACGGCTGACCCAGGGGGGCGACCTCAGCGAACTGCAAGCCGCCAGCCAGCAGCTTTACGACTGGTTAGTGCGGCCCCTGGAAGCGCCCCTGGAGGCGAACGGCATTGAAAAGCTGATCTTCGTCAACGATCGCGTCACTCGCTATATACCCATGGCAGTCCTGTTTGATGGGGAACGCTACCTGCTGGAGCGCTACACCCTCTCCACCGTCCTCTCCCCAGCCGTTACCAACACCACCAACCGTCTCGGAGCCGTAGAGGATGCCCCCGTGTTGGGGCTGGGGCTGACCCAGGCTTTTCCGGGTTTTAACCCCCTGCCAGCGGTGCGGGAAGAATTGGCGGCCATTGTGCGGGCCTTTGCCAGCCCCGGTCAGGGCATTTTCCCCGGTCTCGCCTTCCTGGATGGCGACTTTACCCTAGCCAACTTGGAGCAGAATCTTTTGGGCCATCGGGTGCTGCACATTGCCACCCATGCCGCCTTTGTGCCTGGTCTCCCTGGCGATTCCTACATTCTGTTGGGGGATGGTAGCCGTCTGACAGTGGCGGATATTGAGGCGCGGGAGCACCTGTTGGCTGACCTGCATTTGGTGGTGCTGTCCGCCTGTCAGACCGCCCTGGGGGGGCCAGCGGGGGATGGGGCCGAAATTACGGGGATTAGTTCCTACTTCCTGGCACCGGGGCGGGCGGAGACGGTGATCGCGTCGCTGTGGTCCGTCAACGACACCAGCACCAGCGTGTTGATGCAGCGGTTCTACGGGTTGCTAGCCACGGGACAGTTCACCAAGGCGGAGGCACTGCGACAGGCGCAGTTGAGCCTGTTGCGGGGGGAGGATGGAGCGGCGTTGGGCGATCGCTTGGCCCTCTCCCGAGGAAGCATTGAGCTGGTCTTTACCCAAGGACAGAGGGGCACCGTACCCGCTGGGTATGGCCATCCTTACCATTGGGCACCCTTCATTCTCATTGGCAATGGCCTGTGAGGAAATCATGGCTGTGGAATCCTTGCTGTTACCCTATAGATCCTTCGCGGATTAAATGACTCGATTGATAGAAATTAGTCTATAGTGGCAACATCGGCCTTAATGGGAGTTAAACCGTTGTTCCACGCGACGCTGCATCAGCTCAAGGTATTTGAAGCCACTGCCCGCCATGGCAGCTTCACCCGAGCTGCTGAGGAGCTTTATCTCACCCAGCCGACGGTTTCAATTCAGGTTAAGCAGTTGACCAAGGCCGTTGGGCTACCCCTGTTCGAGCAAATTGGTAAGCGGCTCTACTTGACCCAAGCAGGACAAAAACTCCTCGATACCTGTCAGGTTGTCTTTGAAGGGTTAGACCAGTTTGAAATGTCGGTCGCCGATCTAAAAGGCATGAAGCAGGGGCAGTTACGCCTTGCAGTGATTACCACTGCCAAGTACTTTGTCCCTCGTCTTCTTGGTCCCTTTTGCCAACGCTATCCCGGAGTGGATATTTCCCTCAAGGTCACGAACCACCAGAACATCCAAGAGCGGCTGGTCAACAATCAAGACGACCTCTACATTATTAGCCAACCGCCAGAGCAGCCTGATTTAACCATTTATCCCTTCCTGGATAATCCCTTGGTTCTCATTGCCCCCAAGGATCATCCCCTAGCGGGCAAGAAAAATATTCCTATCCAAGCCCTAGCGGGAGAATCCTTTATCATGCGGGAGTCAGGCTCAGGCACCCGACAAGCGGTGCAAGCACTGCTAGATACCCACGGGGTAGAGGTGCGGGTCCGGCTCGAAATGGGCAGTAACGAGGCTATCAAGCAAGCGATCGCAGGGGGACTGGGTATTTCCGTCCTATCTCTCCACACCATCATTTCAGAAGGCACCGCTGGGGAATTTTGCATCTTGGACGTAACCGAATTTCCCATTGCCCGTAAGTGGTACGTAGCGCACTTAGCGGGCAAGCAACTCTCCGTTGTTGCCGATACATTTCTCACCTACTTGATGGAAGAAAGTCACACCCTGGCAAAAAAGCTGCTCCCCGGCATTCACCCCGTCTCTTCAGACACCCCAGAAGTCCCACAGGCAAGTCGATGATCATCGGTTGTCATCACCTGCATTGAGTGCGGAAACCGCGCCTTTACGGGATTCCTGGTTGGATTACCCACCCTGCCCCATGCCGGGTTTGGATAGACCAGTTCTAAATCACCCGCCAAATCCGAGCCAAACCCGACCCTACGGCGATATTCTGCATTGGGCGCGGAAACCCCGCCCCTACCGCAAAGCCCTCCGGGCAGGCTAACTCCCTGGGAGTGGCTTCGCCAACGCCTTTCTTGAATGCCGTTAGGCTATACACCCCGACACGGGTCACCCGCCACAAGGGCAACCACAAGGGATTGCCCCTACGGAATCAACCTCAATCTTGGATTTCCCGGCACTGGGTAGGGCGGGTTTTGAGGTTCCCATCCTGATTTCCCAGTAGACACGAGCTAAACCCGCCCCTACGGGATTGACCCCAACACCCCATCACCCCATCACCCCATCACCCCAACACCCCTTCAAAAAAGCCGTCAAGTACTACCCGCCCAGGGATTGGTAAAGGTAGTAGGTCGCCATAGGAATTACCGTAGCGGCAATCAGGAAGCCCACGACAATAATGGTGGCATTGCCCCGATTTTCCGCCGTCTCTTCAGCCGTGGCAAAGGTGCCTTCAATTTCAAAGGACTGGTCCACCACCGGGGGACCGGGATCGGGCTCACCAGAAAGGACAGCAACAATGCGATCGCTGGCATCCAGAAAAGCCTGATTGTACTTATTGCCCTCGCGGAGGGGAACACCGATGGTTTCCACCGCAATGCTGGTGGCAATATCCTCCGTCAGCAGGGTCGCGGAAGCTTCCCCACTGCGGACAGCGGCCCCGTTGGTGACATCGTCCAGTACCACTAGGGTTTGATTCGCTTGATCCACTGGCGTGGGGAACCACTTTTCAAATAGGGCATCTGCAAAGGAGGCGGGTGTTTCGCCGTAGTCGAGGCGGTGCAGGGTCACAAGTCGCACCTCGCGCCCCGTATCGGTCGCCAATTGCTCGAACTGGCTGCTCAGTTTGCCTTCATTGAGACGGCTGAGGAGGTTGGCCTCATCAATAATCCAGGGTGCTGCCCCTGGCGACACCATCGGCATCTGGTAAGCCCCAGTAGCGGCAGCAGCGGGGGGGAACGTGAGTGCCAGAAGGGCTATCGCAATGGCCCATAGCCAGCCCAAGTTTCGACGAATAAAAAAATGATTCATAGTCCTATTAGGAATGCAACGATGGGTGCAGCCAGTCCATCTACCAATCATAGGGGATCAGGATTCGGGGCTACCGTGTACACATATTGAGGAGATATAGCGACATGCAGTTGGATTGAGTAAATCCCTGAGGGCGCACAACCTTACGCCCCTACCGTAGGCGTACTGGATTGAGATGAATCCCGCCATAACAGGATTTTGAAGGGTTAGGTGATATGCACTGAGATGAGGCGTCATCCCGAAATCTCTACATGCATTTCTTGCGGATGCGGCGGGGAATGATTTAATGGATTAACTGTTTTCAGGACGTTTCGCGCACCGTGCAGTGCCCCAAAGAGACCCAGGTTGAGCTCTTCGACGCGACCCTCCCGGCAGGGCCAGTGGCTAAATGCTGTCCCCAGTGTCAGGGTGCATGGATTCCCCCTGAGCACTACGCTGACTGGCAACAGCGCCAGGGCTTGAATGATGTCAGCGAATTCCATGTCACTGTTCTTCCCAGTACCTTACGGTTGGATGCAGATCCCCCTCCCTTGGACAACCGGGCCGCTCTGTGTCCGGACTGTCGTCACTATCTAGTACGGGGGCGGGTAAATTTACAGAATCTGTCCTTTTTCGTGGAGCGGTGTCCCAACTGTAAGGGCTACTGGTGCGACACCGGAGAATGGTGGATTCTACAACAGCTCAGGCTCCATACCCACTTGGACTACATCTTCACCGATATTTGGCAGACCCAAGTCAAGCAAATGGAGGCATTACAACGAGAGCGACAAGCTACCCTAGACAAGCTGGGGCCAGAGATCGCCACCAAGATTTTTGAGTTGGCAGAGTTGCTGGAGTCCCATCCCAATGGGGACTTTGGCGTCGCCTACTTGATGCGCCGATTTGATCAGTAGTTGTGAATTTTAAGTTTTGAGTTTTTGATTCTGAAATCTGGAAGTCTTGAATTTTGCAAGGTACTGAATTCCTAATGACCACTCCCCTGCTGGATATTCAAGATTTTCGGGTGCGCTATCCCGGCCAAGGGGACTGGGCGGTGGATGGGGTATCGCTGCGTCTAGATGCCGGCAACATTGTGGGATTGGTGGGGGAGTCGGGCTGCGGCAAAACCACGCTGGGGCGGGCGATGCTGCGACTGCTGCCCAAGGCAACGGAGTTGGCAGGCACTGCCAGTTTTGAGGGCCGGTCGATTCCAGCTTTTACCGCTGGTGAACTGCGACGGTTCCGAGGCGAGGCGGTGTCTCTGGTGTTTCAAGACCCCATGACTCGCCTGGATCCGCTGATGACTATTGGCGCTCACTGTGTCGAGACTGTGCTATCCCACGAGTCCCAACTGTCACGCGGGGAGGCTAAGGCGCGATCGCTGCAAGCCCTGGAATCGGTGAATATTCCTGCTGACCGCTGGGGCCAGTATCCCCATGAGTTCAGCGGTGGGATGCGGCAGCGGGTCGCGATCGCACTAGCCTTGGTACTTAACCCCAAGCTGATCGTGGCCGATGAGCCCACCACCAGTCTGGATGTCACGGTCTCTGCCCAGATTCTGGAGGAGTTAACTCGGCTTTGCCGCGATCGCGGTATGGGGCTCATCCTAATTTCCCATGACCTATCTTTGGTAGCGGCCCATTGCGACCAAGTAGCGGTGATGTACCAGGGGCAGCGGGTGGAACTGGGCACCGCTCACCAAGTTCTAACCCAACCTCAACATCCCTACACCCAATCCCTATTGAAGGCAGCGGTGGATCTACAACAGGCTGCCATCCGCGCTGCTCGTCCCCCCGATCCCCAGCCTCTGTTACGGATCCAAGACGTACAGCAACACTACAGTCTGGGGCAGAATCCCCTAGCGGGGCTCCTAGGAAAGCCCAATCCAGGGCCGATTAAGGCGGTGGATGGAGTCAGTTTGGACCTCTATCCCGGTGAAATTCTGGGCTTGGTGGGGGAATCGGGCTGCGGTAAAAGCACCCTATCCCGCACGATCCTGCGCCTAGTCCCCCCTACGGCAGGACGCATCGAGTTCCTCGGCCAGGATCTCACCCACCTCTCCCGCCGAGATCTGCAACCCTGGCGGCGGAATATGCAAATGGTCTTCCAGGATCCCCATGCCTGCCTTAATCCGATGATGACGGTGGGCCAAGGGGTGGGGGATCCCCTCCGGATCCATGGGCTGGCGACGGGGGCAGCGGTGGACCAGCAGGTGCAGGCCATGTTAGAACGGGTGGGGCTGACGCCGGTGGAGGACTACTTACACCGCTTTCCGGGGGATCTTTCGGGGGGGCAGCAGCAGCGAGTTGCGATCGCGCGTGCCCTGATCACTCGTCCCAAGCTCATCATCTGCGATGAGCCCGTCAGCATGTTGGACGCCAGCATCCAGGCCCAGGTTCTAACCCTGATGCTAGACTTGAAACAAGAATTTGACCTCACCTATCTCTTCATCACCCACGATCTCTGGGTAGCACGGTACCTATGCGATCGCATAGCCGTCATGCAAGCAGGCAAGATTGTGGAGTTAGGCCAAACCGCCCAGATTTTCGATCAGCCCCAGCACCCCTACACCCAAACCCTCCTCAAAGCCGCCCCTTTTCTGGCGACGGTCTAGTGCTCTGTCACCCGCTAAGGTTTAGGTCACAACCCTATAAATAATTGAGATTACCTACTTACCGGACAAAAGCATCTCGTTTATAGGCTTGTTTGGCAAGTAGTCCACTCAAGACGCTGTAAAAGATCAGCCACAGAATGTGAAGCATCAGTTGGTTGTCGTTAGGAATACCAGATGCGAACTCAATTAGCCCTTTGTAATGAAAGAAGGGTAAAAGCAAAATTGCATTAATAAGATAACTCGGCATTTGCTGGGCAAAGATGCCGCTACCTACTAAAGCAACTGGAATCAACAATCCTGTAATGGCATCTAGGGCTTTGGGTGGAACGATGTAGCCAAGGGCTATTCCGGTCATAGCAAAAGGAATAATACCTAGCAAGAGGCTTAAACTGAGCAGACTCCAATTTTCAACTGACTGAGTGATTCCAAACTTGTAAATTCCGATGCCAAAAATTGTAATCAGGCTAGCAACTAAAACGGCTAGAGTCATCAATAATTTGGCCATGAGGTATAAGCTGGGTTGTAGTGGGGTCACACGAGTGAGCTTCAACCAACCTTCGACTCGCTCGATCGCAATTCTCTTGCCTAAGCGATCAATAGCAAACATGAGCAGACTAATTGCACTAAACGCAATCAGTAATAGCTTCAAAGTTTGCGAGTCGTCGTCTGGGAAGAAGACCACCATGCTGGAGAATAGCAAGACACCGACCAAATACCCTGGAGATCTGAGAAGTTGTAAAATCTCTGCCTTGGTCTGCATAAATAGGACTTTGACAGAATTGGCTGTTGTGTTTACTGGGGGCGTAACTACTTGCGTAACATTGCTGGAGGATGGCTCTGGGCGCTTGTCATAGACCAGTTTTCCGTCGGACAGGGTGATAATGTGTGTTGCTGAGTTCTGTAAAACGCTTTGCTCTGCCTTGATATGCGTCACCATAAGAATCGTGACACCGTCTTCTCGGCAGCGTTTTACTTGCTCCCAAAATATTTCTTGTCCTTCGTCATCTAAGTTCCTTGTGGGCTCATCTAAAAGTAAGCCTTCAGGGGGTCACGGCGTGATTAGGGTTTGAGGCTGATGAGTGGCCAAAGGCAGCAATGAAGGAGGCGGTTGGCCAAAGCGAGCCGACCAATAGGCTTGAGTGAGAAAGTCCAGCACATCTCGCTGCTGCATCGTCAGAGAAGAAACCGTCGTCAGCATCCGGGCGACAAACTCACTGCCGGCCTGAGACTCCGCCCCAAAGCTGATGCGCTTCCAAATCACCCCAGCTCGCAAAGAACGCTCAGCCGTATTATTGGTGGGCTCCACCCCCAGCACCGTGACAAACGTCCACAGAGCCGGTTCCACCAACAGCAGTTGTCGGCAAGTGCGTACCGTAACAGCAGTTGTCGGCAAGTGCGTACCGTCTTGGCCAAAGGCGTCTTCTCCTTTGGGCCAATGTCATAGTTCGCTCCCTCCTCAAGCACCGCTTTTACAGCAG
>NZ_KI913949.1:4953772-4985972 GCF_000332095.2 Leptolyngbya sp. PCC 6406
ACCTGGCGTTGGCTAATATCAATCCACCCATAGCCGCTGTAGCGGTCTGAGACCACAATGCCGTCATAGGCTGGGCCAATCAGTGCTTGGGCGGCGGCTTGAGACCGGCTCAACAGAATGCTGAACACACTCACCATCGGCGTCACCAGCACCCACAGCCAACCCTGTCGCTGGGCCTGATTCTGGCCATCGCTGTTCCCCTGGCGAAAGCTAGTCTCATCACTGTGAATCACCGCTTCCCCCTGCACGTAGCCTTGCGCCTCAGCTACTGGCTGCCCCAGTGCCGCACTGGCTTCTCGGCGTAGCCGGTTGATGCTGCCGCCAGAAATCTCGATCTCAAACAGCGCTGCTAGACAGGTCTTCACCTGCTGATGGCTTTGGCGATAAGCGCCACTCAGTAAGGCCACTACTGCACTCAACCGCTCACCATAACCGCCTTGATGCACCTCTGCTGGTAATTTGCTACGGGTGGTTTTACCGCAGTGCTCACAATCTAAGGCGTGCAGGCGATGCTCGATGACGATGGGCTCAATTGGCGGTAGTTCGACAATCTGGTGCCGATAGGGCGCTGGGTCGTTTCCTGATAGCGGCTCTCCACAATGCCCACAGGTCTTGGGGCGATGCTCGAACACCTGTTTGCAGGCTTCTAGGGGATACAGCTTGCGGGAATATCCTTTGTGTCCCGGTTGGCCTCCGCGCTTCCGCTTCCCTTTGCCTTTGCCCTCCGGGTCTGGCTTAGGGGGGCCGAATCCATCCTTTGAAGGCGGCAACGATGAGTTTTGCGAATTCTGGTTGAGTTGCTCTTCGAGGTGGCTCACCCGCTCTTCTAAGCGACTGATGGTCTCAATGAGAGCGCACACCAGAGCTTTTTTTACGCTAGCCGGGGTGGCATCCCAATCTGACACAGAAATGGAGATGCCGCCGATGTCTATGGTGGGCTCGTTGCCTTCACTCATGAGCCTACCTTAACCCCTATCGAGACCCTGGAACCCTTAATTCTTCGTGAACCCCTGAAGGCTTACCATCTAAAATGAGCAATTGAGGATTACCAACAAGGGAAATCGCAAAGTAAAGCCGCTGCTTTTGTCCGCCCGACAAATCAGTGGGGAAGACATTTTGTTTGTCTTTAAGACCAACAATTTCAAGGACTTCTTGAACTGATTTTGAGTCGGGATAATAGCTCCGCACTAAATTAATCAGTTCTTTAACCTTTAGACTATTCGGGGGAGTAACTTCCTGAAAGATCGTTCCCACAGACAGCTTGGCTTCAGGAGTTGTGGGCGATTGACCAAAAAGTCGAACGTTACCGCTATCAGGTTTTTGCAGACCGAGAATAATTTTGATCATTGTGCTTTTGCCGCTACCATTAACACCGCGTAACACAACGAAGTCACCCTGGAGTACGGTCAAATCAACTCCATCTAAGACAGTACGCTTATTGAACAGCCCCTCTGAAAAGCCTTTTGAGACTTGCTGAAGCTCAATTAAATTCATGATTTTAGGCATTCTAATTCTAAAATGGTAACCGTTCAGGGGGTATATGTAGACTATCCGGACAAGCCACACGCTATCTATAGTGTTTGACTCTGCTCGAACAATACATACGATCTTCTAAAAGAGGCGTTTTTGAGACCCGTTGCCTATGCACTCTTCTTTTGCGAAATCCCTCAAACCTTCTGTGCGAGAGGATCTAAGCTGTTTTTGTACCCCCTGAACGGTTACCTAAAATGTGAACAACAGCATTAAATAAAGTTTTGAGCGGCAAGCCAAATAGCAATACCAGCGACGGCGGCGGGTATCACCGGAACACCCAGTAGGGTCAAAGCAACTAGGACTACCGCCCCAACCGAGAAGGCTAAGGGATCTACGGTGGGGGGCAATATCGGGTCTATAATGATTTTGAAATGCCACAATGTGATGACGACAGCGCCTGTGAAAATAATCGCCAAGCTAGCCTTGCCCATACGCTCAACAAAAACAAGCCAGTCAAAGCGGACGGGATCTTGCGCAGCATCTGTTTCAGATTTATTCATGGTCTTAGGGTTATTTAGAGTTGTACGTCAAGGATATCTCGAATCTAAATTGTTAAAGGTTGGAGAACAGAAACTTACTGGTGGCTAGCCAAATAACTGTGCCTACACCAACAGCTACGGCTACGGGAGCACCCACTATAACTGCGCCTACGGCGATGACAGATCCTGTGGCGAAGCTTTTAATAAGCGTTTCTGGATCAAGGGTTATTCCGCCATTGCCGCCACTGTCACCTGGTGACGTGCATTTGGGGCAAGTGTCAGGTACATCGTGGCTGGTGTTGAAATCTTTGTGGTTTCTGGAATTAGTTCGGGTAGTTTTGCTCTTGTCAGGACAGGGAGGGAGGCTCTCTTCTCTAGAAAAGGGACTGATTTTCTGCCAAAAATTTTGAGGGGGTTCTACGTCAGTGCAGGGAATACAGGTGGATGCTCCAAGCAGTGGCTCACAGGAATACTGAATCTCGAAGGTATAGAGGCTTAGATATACAGCCCAGTTCATCATGACTAGGGCACCTAACACGCTTGTAACCCGTTGCCTCAGCACAGTAAAGCGCGACCACTGAAAACGATCTTGCATAGCTGACCACATGGAATCTTTACCTGCTGGGGATAGTTTCGGAGCTGATTTTCAGACCTGAAAGGCTGGGGAGGTTGGCTTGAGAGAATGCTTAGGAAGGGACTAGTACTGCTTGGCGGAAGTGGCCAAGGCATTTATGCGACCAAGGGCTTACCCGTGTAGTTCCACTTGAAGGGCTTAGCCATGGTGCGATTGAAGTAATCGACAAACGCTAAAATCTTCGCCTTGAGTTGGGCTTGACTGGTAAAACTCGAACGTCGGAGTAGCTTACGTACCAGGATGGAGAACCAAAGCTCAATTTGATTGAGCCAGGAGCAATGCTTGGGGGTGAAGTGAACGACCAGTCGATGGCTGGGGTCGCTCAAGAACGCCGCTCGGGTCGCCATAGACAGGAGAATGCCCGTCTTCCCTTTCTGGCCCAGATGAATCGGTTTTTCCTCGCGTTCCGCCACCAGTCGGACGAGAGATTCCGATTGATGAGTGTTGAGGCAATCCATGACCAGATGAATCTTGGAGGCATCTGGAACTTGGGCCAGTAAGGCTCTGAGGTGACTCTCGAGGTCTTGCTCGGTGCGGGTGTCTCCCACGGTGGCCTGATCCACCTGTCCGGTAGCGACATTGAATGAGGCAATCAGGGTTTGAGTGCCATGGCGAATATACTCAAACTCAATGCGGGTACAGCGTCCCGGCTTCATGGCGATGTCAGGCATCGTCCGTTCCAGAGCCTGGATTCCCGTCATCTCATCCAGGCTGAAGGTCAGCTCGCCGTGTTCGGCACGAGTGGCAGCCTGTTCGTAGACCTGGCAAATGTCTTTGACTTTGTCCTCGAAGTTAGGGTCGGGGGGGGGGAGAGCCAGTAACGGCTCTGGTGGGGTTTGAGGTCAGCCTCGGCCAACAGTCGGCCCACATGACGGGGACTGATACTCTCGACAATTCCCTGCTTGCTCAGTTCATCGGCCAGTTCTCCAGGGGTCCAATGACTGATGGGGCGGCCATACTGCTCGGGCGGTGCACAAGCTAGGGCATAGAGTTGCGTGATTTGTTCGAGGCTAAAGGTAGCCGGAGCCCCGGGACGAGGGACATCCTGTAGGCGCTCTTCCACAGCGACCTGTTGTTGACTCAACTCCAGCCAACGCCCCCGCCAGCGGCGACTCATCTCTTTGCTGACCCCCAAGTCTCGGGCGATTTCGCCATGGCCTTTGCCCTCATCAGCTGTGAGGATAATCTTGGCGCGCAAAGCGAGCTGCTGTGACGTCCGCTGACGTCGAATCAATTGCTCTAAGTCGCTCCGCTCCGTTTCGCTCAAAGTGAGCCTGGCGGCAGTCAGTCTAGCCATTGTAGAAAAGTCCTCTTTACCCTACCTCTCAATGGTAAGGTCATTTCAGCCACCCAGTACTAGCTTCTTCTCGGGCTTAGAGTACCCAATGCGTTGAAGCTATGATCCTCCTTCTAGAGGTTATTTGGCATTTAAACCGATCAGGTAGGTGAAGGCAAGTAGTTCTACGGTTGCTGGCGAGAAAACTACTCACCCTTGTCTTCATTGGCACGTACCGGGACATTCTCAATGAGAGTAAGTTGACCGTTCAGACTACAGGGTATACGTCACCTGTTTTCAGCCAGAGTTTCTTGCCAATCAGATGTCATTGTTGATAGGCATCCTAGTCGTGTTAGGTCGTAGGGACAACTTGCAGACGTAAGCCTAGAGCCCGCAAAACCTTAAGCACGGTAGCAAACTCTGGGTTACCTTCGGTCGATAGGGCTTTATAGAGGCTTTCACGCCCTAACCCAGCTTCACGGGCAATCTGAGTCATGCCTTGAGAACGGGCAATATCGCCCAATGCCGCAGTCACAAGGCTGGGATCGTCCTCTTCAAGCGCTGCTTCCAGATAGGCAATAATATCTTCCTTGGTGCCTAGGTGGTCAGACGCATCCCAAGGGTAGGTTTGCAGTTTAGCCATCATGGATCTCCTATAAATTTTGTGCTAATTCTAAGGCTGTTTTGATATCGCGTTTTTGAGTCTTTTTATCGCCTCCTGCCAGGAGGATGAGCAAGGTTTCGCCTCGCTGGATGACGTACACCCGGTAGCCTGGGCCATAATCAATCCGTAGTTCTGATACGCCCTGCCCTACTGGTTTCACATCACCAGGATTGCCTATCGATAAGCGACGAATCCGCACATTGATGCGTGCTTTGGCCTGATGGTCGCGTAGAGATGCAAACCAATCAATGTAAGTCTGGGTTTGGCGAATCTCAATCATGGATTAAGTGTATCTCATAGGATACCCAAAGGCATCTGACTTTGATTGTCTACAATCCCTAAGTGCTCTGTCAGCAATGATTTTGTGGGTATGACTGTTCTTGGCATGACATCCTTGCGGTGCATTGCTTCGCGTTTCGCAAGCGACATAAAAGGCGGAGCCTCGCTTTAGCGTTATGCACCCTACGGTACTCGTTTCAAGACAACCCTCCAAGTCGTGTTCATGAGGTGCGATCGCGCCTAAGAGTCCGGAGCAGTAGATAGCGCTCTCGCCGCGTTAAGCCAAAGACAAAGTGGCGAGCTTCTGCCACTAAAATCGCCACCGTTAGCCCCAGACAGAGCCCTAGCCCTGCCGCCGCCCAGCGGTTAAAGATCAGCCCATAGCGTAGTGCTGCCCAGGTGAAATAGGTTGCCAACTGAGCCCAAGTCCTGCGGAGTCCCCAAGCACTGAGGGGACCGACCGTCAGCCAGCAGGCTAGGGTCAAGAGCCACCAGCGCACCATCCCCCTGCGCCAGAGCATTTCCAGGGCGGGATGGGTCCGGCCAGATCGAGCCTGCCGTGGCTGAGAGCGGCGTAACCGCACGACGGCCTAGGGAACCTCGTCGGCAGGAGTCGATGGCTCTGCCACCGCCACCACCCGCCGCCCCGTCCGCTCTCGCCATAGGGCTAGGAGGGTGCTAGCGATGAAAATACTGGAATACACGCCCGAGATAAACCCGGCAATTAGGGCCAGGGCAAAGAACTTCAAGGTTTCTCCCCCAAACAGGACAATTGCCAACAGCGGTAGTGTCGTTGTCAGGGTGGTATTGATGGAGCGGGAGAGGGTTTGGTTCACGCCCTCATCCACCAGATCATCAATGTCGCGCTCGGGGTGCAGATTGATGGACTCGCGAATGCGATCGTAGATGACCACTGTGTCATTCACGGAAAAACCTACGATGGTCAACAGGGCAACGATAAACAGGCTATCCACCTCTACATTGAAGAGCAGCCCCAGCCAAGCAAAGAGGCCCATCGCCACCAGCACATCATGGAAGAGGGCCACGATGGCAAAGACAGCGTAGTCCAACTGAAAGCGGATGCTCAGGTACACCACGATGCCCGCGAAGGACACCAGCAGAGAGAGTAGGCCGGAGGCAAAGAGCTGTTGCCCAATAATCGGTCCCACAGAATCAATTTGGGTCAGGAGGGGATCTAGAGGACCTAGGTCCGATTCTAAACTGGCCCGCAACTGGGACTCCTCATCCACGTCGAGGTTTCGGGTGCGGATGGACACACTCTGGCCCTCACCCTCCACCTGAATCACACTGGTCTCTAGGGCCTGCTGGGCTAGGATCTGCCGAACTGCATCGGGGGCAATCGCAACTTCACAATCCACTACGGCACAATTACGGGTGACCTGAATGCGCGTCCCCCCCACAAAATCCAGCCCCGGACGTAGGGGAGCCCCAAACTGCTGGAAACAGAGGGCCATGCCCACCAGACTGGCCAGTAACACCACACCCGAAATGCTCCACCAGAGGGTGCGCTGCTTAATAACGTTGATCTTCATGGCTTGGAGAGCATCTCGGTAACGCCGGGATAAAACAGCTCAGGTTTGCGGAGCTGGGGTACCCCCAGTACAACAAACATCAATAGGGTACGACTACAGGTGATGGCGGTAAACATACTAATGATTACCCCAATGGCTAAGGTCAGGGCAAAGCCCTTGACCAAGCCCGCCCCCAGCCAGAACAGCGCGGCGCAGGCAATTAGAGTCGTGACATTGCTGTCTAGAATGCTGGAAAAGGCCCGGTAGAAGCCCGATTCTACCGAGCGGTAAAGGGTTTTTCCCTCGCGCATTTCCTCGCGGGTGCGCTCGAAGATCAGCACATTGGCGTCCACCGCCATGCCAATACTGAGGATAAAGCCCGCAATTCCCGGCAAGGTTAGGGTCACCCCTAGCAAATTAAAGGCGGCCCAGGTGAGCAGGGCATAGACCACCAGGGAAATGTCCGCAAGAAGTCCCGGCAGCCGATAGTACACCGCCATATAGATCAACACGAGGGCCAGCCCCGCGATCGCGGCATAGAGACTGCGCTCAATACTGTCCCGACCTAGGGTAGGACCAACAGTGCGGGTCTCCGCCACCTCCACGGGCAAGGGTAGGGCTCCCCCCCGGAGTTGAATGGCCAGATCCCCCGCCCCTTCGGCGTCAAAGGTACCGGAAATCACCGCACCGCCGCCCAGAATGCCCGTCTCGGCATACTGCACATCTACGGTGGGGGCGCTGATCAGCCGATCATCCAGAAAAATACCAATGCTGCGTCCCGTACCGGCAATATCGCGGCTAATTTCCGCAAAGAGCCGCCCCCCTTCGCTATTGAACTCCAACACCACTTCCCAACGGTTGACCCCGGTCCCCATGGGGCGGGAAAAAGCATCCTGCAAGCGATCTCCCGTCAGTCTTGCGGGCTCAAACAGGGCCGCGATCGCAGCATTACTCTCCTGGATACTGCGCTGGAGCGCTGCAATGCTCTCCCCGTCAGGGGTAGCGGCTTCAGCGGATTCAGACTCCACTTCGGTGACTGTCGCCCCGTTCACCTCCGGAGAGCTGGCCTGAATCGCTTCCAACTCCAGGCGGTGCTGCTGGAGGATCTGATTTTCAATAGCAAACTGCTGCTCAGTACCGGGACGTTGGGCGCGAAACTCTAGGCGGGCCGTTTCCCCCAGGACTCGCTTGGCCTGATCGGGATCACTAACGCCGGGAAGCTGCACCAAGAGCTGATTTTGCCCCAATAACTGCACGGAGGTTTCCGACACCCCCAGCTCATTCACTCGACCCGATACCACCCGCTGCACCGCCTCCATATCCCGCTCGGTAATCTCAGGGATCTCCGGTGTGGGCTGGACCACCAGAGTCAATTGGGTGCCCCCCCGTAGGTCTAGCCCTAACCGAGTGGGAACTTGGGCGATCACCACAACCGCCGCGATCGTCAGTCCTAAAATCAGCGCCAGCAGCCAGCGTTGTTTACCAATCATCGTTATACCCGTAGGGCCATCATTTTCTCGACCGCCTCTTCAATCTGGTGGGGCTGGACAATGGTGAGACTCTCCATCCGCCCGTTGTAGGGTGTGGGAATGTCTTGGGAGGAGAGACGCAGCACCGGGGCATCGAGTTCATCAAAGAAGCGATCGTTAATGGAAGCGACAATTTCCGCCCCTACGCCTCCAGTCCGCATACATTCCTCCACCACAATGACCCGATGGGTCTTACGGATGGAAACCCCAATGGTGTCAAAGTCCAGGGGCTTAAGGGAGATCAAATCAATGACTTCCGGGTCAAAGCCCTTTTTCTCCAATCCCTTCACCGCCTGGTTGACATGGTGACGCATCCGGGAGTAGGTGAGGATCGTCACATCCCCACCAGGACGCACTACCTCCGCCTTGTCGAGGGGCACTAGGTACTCGTGATCCGGTAGATCTTCCTTCAGGTTGTAGAGCAGCACATGTTCAAAGAACAGAACCGGATTGTTGTCCCGAATGGCGGACTTGAGTAGCCCCTTGGCATTGTAGGGGGTGGAGCAAGCCACAATTTTCAATCCTGGCACCGCTTGGAAATATGCCTCTAGGCGCTGAGAATGTTCTGCCCCCAGTTGGCGGCCCACCCCCCCCGGCCCCCGAATCACCATGGGAATTTTGTAGTTGCCCCCGGAGGTATAGCGCAGCATTCCCGCATTGTTGGCAATTTGGTTAAAGGCCAGCAGCAAGAACCCCATGTTCATGCCCTCAATGATGGGGCGCAGGCCCGTCATTGCTGCCCCCACCGCCATGCCGGTGAAGCTATTTTCGGCAATGGGGGTATCTAGTACCCGCCATTCTCCATATTTCTCGTAGAGATCTTTGGTGACCTTGTAGGAACCGCCGTATTGGCCAACGTCTTCCCCCAGAACAAAGACGGTAGGGTCGCGACCCATTTCTTCGTCTATGGCTTGGCGGAGGGCATTAAAAAGAAGGGTTTCTGCCATGGATTTCGTCAGCTCAAGGAATTTTAAGGTTAAAGCGTCGGTTAGTTGTCTGCTTAGTTATCCGCAAAGATATAGCGGTAGAGTTCACCCGGATCTGGCTCGGGGCTCTGCTCCGCAAAGGTCACGGCCTCATCCACCACGGTCTGGATCCGCTGGCGAATCGTCTTGAGGTCCGCCTCGGTGGCTAGGTCTTGAGTCATTAGATAGGTCTCAAAACGTTTCAGCGGATCCCGCGCCAGCCACTCCTCTTTCTCTTCCTTGGACCGTAGCTCGTCGGGATCGGCCAAGGAATGGCCCCGGAAGCGATAGGTGAGGCATTCAATCAGGGTGGGGCCTTCTCCAGCACGGGCTCGTGCGATCGCAGTTTGAGCCACATCCCGCACCGCCATCACATCCATGCCATCCACCTCCACACCGGGCATCCCGAACACACTGGCCTTGCGGTAGATCTCCGGCTGGGAGGTAGCCCGCTCGTGGGCCATGCCGATAGCCCATTTATTGTTTTCCACCACAAAGAGAATCGGCAGATTCCACAGAGCTGCCATATTCAGACATTCAAAAAACTGACCGTTATTGGTCGTCCCATCCCCAAAGAAACAGGCAGAAACCTGATCAGCATTGGCATCCCCCAGAGCATCACGGCGGTACTTGGCTTGGTAGGCAGCCCCCAAGGCGACAGGAATGCCCTCACCAATGAAGGCAAAGCCCCCCAGCAGATGATGTTCTTCAGAAAAGAGGTGCATCGACCCCCCCCGGCCCCGACTACATCCGGTTTCCTTGCCAAAGAGTTCCGCCATCACGTTCTTAGCAGGGACACCTGCACTCAGAGCGTGGACATGGTCCCGGTAGGTACTACAAACATAATCATCGGAGCGTAGGGACTTGATAACCCCAGAGGAGATGGCTTCCTGTCCGTTATAAAGATGGACAAAGCCAAACATTTTGCCCCGATAGTACATTTCGGCACACTTGTCTTCAAAGTAGCGCCCTAGCACCATATCCTCATAGAAAACCAGGCCCTCTTCCCGACTGATAGAGGTCTCTGCTGCTTGAAATACGGGGAGAGTCCGTTCCTGAGCCATGGGTTTGTCGTATCCTTACGGCAATATACCAACTTTACACAATACCCAACTCTGGCCCTCCTCGGAATCGCTTCCTCAGATTTCCCTACTTTGGTCAGGGAAAATGAATCCCTGCCATAGCAGCAATCACCCGTCTTAGACTGAAGCGTATGCAACCCAAGAAAATCATCCCTTGGGTTGGTCAAAAGGTATGGCTCTAGACAATCCATACCTTGGGCTTTGCTCAGATGCGGGACAGGGATTATTCGTTGGAAAACTCGAAGCCAGATTAAGGACTGTGTAGCGCCTCAATTCTAAACCGCAGGGTGGAGCAAGGACAGACTTCCCAAGCAAACTGTTAAGGGATGCTCAAGGTAATCTGTCAGGAGGGGCAGAGCCGACCTATCATAAGGGCGTTTTAGAGCAGAGAGGGCACCGTCTCAATCTAGGAGGCATCGTCTGACCCTGCTCTGACTCAGCAAGGTTGAGCCCCAAGGCTGACTCGGGGCTGGGCGCAGGATTAGGCAGTTTGGGGATTCATAGGAAAAGCTGTGCGCATTCCACTGGACTACTACCGAATTTTAGGACTGCCGATTCAGGCCACCGCTGATCAATTGAAGCAGGCCCATCGCGATCGCACGCTCCAATTACCTCGGCGCGAATACTCAGAAGTGGCCATCGAAGCCCGTAAAGGGCTAATTGACGAAGCCTACGAGGTGCTGTCAGACCCAAACCAGCGCCAGACCTACGATCGCCAATTTTTGGCCAAAGCCTACTCCGTAGACGTAACCCTCGGGGAAGTCACCCCCGATAGCGGCCAGACCGATGCCGGAGAAGCGGCCCTGCGTTCCCTAGCCGCCGATCCCAGCCCTTCGGAAGCTCCCACCCCCACCATCGAGATCACGCCCGGACAACTCGTAGGAGCACTCCTGATCCTGCTGGAGTTAGGGGAATACGAGCTGGTAATTCGCCTCGGACGACCCTATCTTTCTAGCGGCAGTGGAGCCTTGGGCAAAGAGGCCGGCAAAGCCCCCCAACGAGTCCTGGGAGACATTGTTCTCACCCTGGCTTTGGCCTGCCTGGAGCTTGGGCGAGAGCAGTGGCAACAGCGCCAATACGAAAACGCCGCCGAATCCCTCGAAACCGGACAAGAACTGCTCCTGCGAGAAAACGTTTTCCCCTCCATCCGAGCCGAACTCCAGGGAGATTTGTACAAACTGCGTCCCTACCGGGTCTTGGAACTGGTAGCCCGCCCCCTAGAACAGACAACAGAACGCCGCCAAGGCATCAAGCTACTCAAAGCCATGTTGCAGGATCGCGGCGGCATTGATGGTGCTGAGGACGATCTTTCCGGACTCTCCACCGACGACTTTCTGCGCTTTATCCAGCAACTCCGAGGCTACCTAAGCGCCGGAGAGCAGCAAGAAATCTTTGAGGCGGAAGCCCGCCGCCCCTCAGCAGTGGCAATTTACCTGGCGGTGTATGCCCTGCTGGCGCGAGGATTTGCCTTTCATCAGCCTGCCCTAGTGCGGCGGGCTAAGCAACTCCTAGGGCGAGTCAGCACTCAGCAAGATGTGTATTTAGAGCAGGCCGTCTGCGCCCTGCTCTTGGGCCAAACCGAGGAGGCCAGCCGCGCCCTGGAACTGAGCCAGGAGTATGAGCCCCTTGCCTTTATCCGAGAGCATTCCCAAGGAGCCCCAGATCGACTGCCGGGACTCTGCCTTTATGGTGAACGCTGGTTGCGAGAGGAGGTATTTCCCCATTTCCGAGACTTAGCCCCCCAGCAAACAGGACTCAAGGACTACTTCGCCGATCCCCAGGTTCAGGCTTATCTGGAGGCCATTCCCGCCACCGCTGATGCGTCCATGGGAGTCACAGATCCGCGCCGTGCTCCCTCGTCGTCAGCCTCCAGGGCCTCGGGTGAAGCCATCCCTGCCCCTGCCGCCCCTCAGCCCATCGCCATGGCGGGACAGATAGGTAGTACCGTACCTTGGTCGGCACCCCCCCAGAGCCAACGCATCTCGCCCTTGCCCAGCAGACCTGAGGAAGTGGTGGAAAATGGCCCAACCATTGCGGAGCGGGTCTCTCAACTGTCCCCCGAGGGACAACTCTCCGGCAGTAATGGTCGCCGCGATCCGGGGCCGCCGCCCCCCCCCATCCCCATCTCACCGGGGCAGCGCCCCCGCCCTCGGACTACGAGTCCCTCTCCTCGCTGGGGACGCCTTGCTGGGGTCGCGACCTTAGGCATTGTCGGTGTGGGTCTATTAGGATTCGCCACCATGCGCACCCTGGGGTGGGTCACCGCCGCCCTCAGTGGTCCCCGCCTAGAGCGGCCTGCCTTAGACGTAGGTTTAGCAGCTCCCCCCATCGAGATTCCCCCAATACCGGAGCCAGAACCGGAAATTGGCGTGCAGTCCATTGCCGAACGAACCGTCAATAATTGGTTGGCGGCTAAGCGAGAGGCCCTAGGCAAGGATCACAACATTGACAGTCTGGCGACGATTCTGGTGGATCCGGTTCTGACCCAGTGGCAAAACCGGGCGGAGGGGGGCGATCGCGAAAACTGGTACTGGGAATACGATCACAGCATCGAAGTGCTCAAGGTGGAACCGGATGACCCAACGGCGGAAACCCTGGCGGTCGATGTGCGCGTCCGGGAGGCAGCACAATTCTACGAATTTGGGGTACGGAACACCGCCAATTCCTATGACGATACCTTGACCATGCGCTACGACCTGATCCGCCAGGATGGTGAGTGGTTTGTGAGGGGGATGAGGAAGTTGTAGGGGGGTGAGGTTTCAGGTGACAGGTGACAGGAGTTTTGAATTAAATTTCCCGTAGGGTGCATTGCTTCGAGTGGGCTTCGCCCACTCGAAGCAATGCACTGAAGAGATGCCGCGCCTGCCCTAACCAGTGGCTGTTTTGCTGACCTGCCGGCGACGTCTGCCATGATGGTGCTAGCAGCGTCTGTCATCATAAACATATAGCTTTGGCCAATGTGCTTAGGCTCCCAATCTGCGCTCGGGTGCTCAGCGACAAAGTAAATTGGCTGACAGCCTTGTTCTAACCGGACTGGCGACTACTATAAATCAGGGGTGATTCTCACCCCAGGATGCGCTATGTTGAGCCCTTGTGCGGGTGGAGTGCCAGTTGGGGCTCCGGAGCACCTCCCCGGCAAAACACCTGAAACCGTGGTTTGATTAGTTTGATTAATTCTGCGCGCTTACCCTTTGAGGATATGCAAGTTGACAGTCCTCCGGCTGAACCCAAGCCGTTAATTCTCGATGCCCTCAAAGATCCTGGTCTGCCCAGTACCGCCTGTCCCCGGCGGACCCAGGTGGATCTGGATCTCTTGTTACTGGCGATTGAAGCCCTTGATATTGGCGGTTCCCAAGCAATGCTAGCGGCGGTAGAGCAGTTGTCCCTTCGGAGCATTGTCAGCGGACGGGTTAAGCTCTGGCTTCTGCGCAGTACCAATCCCATGCGGCTCTATAGTCAACGCCGCGCCTTGACCCTGGCGGAGGCCAAGGCGTTGTCGGTGTTGATCTGTCACTTGTCTAAGCGCCTAACGGTGTTGATTCGCCAGCTTCTGCTGGGCTATCAGGAGCTGAGTGATCGCGACCTAGCCCTAGAGCACCATTTTCGATTGGCAGACTATCTACACCGTTTCCGCAGCCACTTTCGCGCCCGGATGAACCCCCGCCGTGCCGGTGTGATCACCTATGACACCGATGAAAAGCTCAATGCCCTAGCCATTTCTTTGCTGCGACGACTCTTGTTTTGTACCGGCACCCAGGGACCACAACGTCTCTGGAGTAGCCTCTTCGACGGGGAGGTGGTATGACGATTCGACGCCAATACATTCTGCCCAATTGCAATTTGATATTAGAGGGTATGTCTGGGGAAGATGCCCTGAATCCCCTTGCCCCGCTAACCATTCTGCTCAACACGGAATGTCAGTTTCCTGGCATTGCCGATCCGATCGTGGGTGGTCGTGATTTTTTGGAAGCCCTAGTCCAAGCCGTTAGTCGCTATGCCCAGGCATTCCTGAGCGGTGTCCCGGCGCTACCCCCCAAGACCTTAGCCACAGCCACAGCCGCCCCCTTGGTCACCCTAGAGCCAGAAGGTCGTCATCGCCATCGTTTACGGTTAGCCACGGTGGACAAGGAGGGCAGTGCGCCACCAGTGGACATTGTCCTGACCACAGTTCAGCTCTTCGATCTGGTGGAAGCGGTGGATCAGCTCTTGGCGGATACCCAGACCTTACCGGACCTGACTGTAGCGCTGAACCCCATTCCTCGACGGCAGGTTAAGCCCAGGGAACCCCTAGCTCAGCGGGCGGCTCCGATGGCGGTGGGAGCCTCGGCGGTGGCAGTGGCGGCGGCAGCCCTGTTCTTTGTGCCGGTGCCGAGCTTGGAGCCCCGTCCGCCGGAGTCGGTTCAGGAGAATGGCACTAGTTCTGAGAGTTCTGAGACTGATGCCACCACTACGACGCCCCCCGGTCCTGATGGGGAGGACGCGGCGGCAGAAGATCGTGGTGGCAGTCCAGTAGAGGCGGCTCTAGCCCTGGCCCGGTTGGAGAATGCCCCTGCTATTGAGGATGCCGAAACTCTGGAGACCCTCCGGAACCAGCTTGTAGACACCCTGGAGCAGAACTTGGGTGGGGCTACTTTTGGGGCAGATTTGGTCTACCGGGTGGGGGTTTCTGCTACGGGGGAACTGTTGGGGTATCGCCATGAGGACGATGCTTCCCTGTTGAATGTAGATACAACTCCCCTACCCCAACTCACCTATATTCCCGTCAACCCTGATACGGCTGTACAGGAGCCTGTGGCCCAGTTTCGGGTGACGTTCTCCGCTGATGGGGCAGTGACGGCAGAGCCGCTGACCCCGGCTAACGCTACCCAGGATGCTGGGGAGACCTCTGTGCCTCAGACCCAGGCTGGGGAAAATCCTGCCCTCCTCAGCGCCACAATTACCGAGCAGGTTCGGACTAGAGACCGCCTTGAAACGATGAATACCCGCCTCCGCCGCACCCTCCGGGATGCGCAGGAGCGCCGCACCTTTGATACCAATTTGGTCTACCGGGTGCGTTTTGCAGAAACGGGGGTCGTGGTGGGCTACGAGCCGGATGATAGTGCTGCTGCTGCCCAGATCTCGACGACTCCCCTGCCCTCTCTAGTGACTTCTGATGCGGTTTCTGATCAGACCCCCCAAGCTGACTTTCGCGTGGTGTTTACTACGAATGGCGTCCTAGAGGTCAGTCCCTGGGACGGATGGCCCCGGTAGAACAGGTCCATGGCTGAACTTCCTCCCTTAGATAACTCTGTGCCATCTTCTCAGCCTGCGCCCGTGGGAGCAGGTTCGGAGGGTTTGGCTTCAGTCGCTGCCCCAGTGCCCGGTCGCTGGCAAGGGGTGCGATCGCTGTTGGTTTGGTCTCTTCGTTGGGCGGCTTTGGGGTTGGGAGTCGGGGGCGCTTGGATGGTGGGGCTATTGGTGGCCCAGTATTTTCCCGCCAACTCGCCCAATTTGCCTCTGTCGGAGGGGGTGGTGCGCCGCAGCCAGCGATTTAGCCAGAAACTGCGCCGTCTCCCAGATTGGTGGGCTGGGGAGGAGCGACAACCCGCTGCGGTTCCCTCTGCCACCGTTCGGGATCTGCCTGCTGCTACTAGTCCTCGCCCTATCACCCTTACCGACAGCCAACGGGAGCAGATTACGACGGAATTAGACGCGATTGAGACGGATCTACAACGGTTGCGCGATCGCACTTCGGCCCTAGAGATTCAACTGGGGCTACCCACCCTTTCGGCCCCAATTGAGGGCCGACTAGCGACAGTGAATAGTCGTCTCTTCCCCGCCACCGAGGCCGAGGGAACGGCAGTGCTGCCCCAGGGTCTGGAAACCCCCGCGCCCCCATCCAGTCCTGCTAGCACCCCACCCCCCGTAGCACCAGCGATACATCCTCTACTCCAGCTAGAAGCGTACCGGGTTACCTTGCCCAGTGATGTGCTGTTCACCGGAGGGGAGGCGATCTTTCAGCCCAATGCGGCCCAACTGCTGGACAGTATTTTGGGGGATGTGGGTCGCTATCCCGGAGCTACGATTCTGGTGGGGAGCTATACCGATGCCAAGGACGACAATGCTGAGGTGGCCCTCTCTTTTCAACAAGCCCTCGCTGTCCAACGCTATCTAGCAACGCGGTTGGGGGAGGGCCAATACCATTGGATCACCGTGGGCTATGGCAACAGCTCCCTAGGCACTCGGGGCTCTAGTCCCCTGACTCGCCGAATTGCGATCGCGATCGTGCCCCCCTCCTAACTTCACCTATGCGCCTTGTGTACTTTGGGACCCCCCAGTTTGCGGTGCCCAGCCTTGAAACCCTGCACCAGCACCCCGACCTAACAGTGGTAGCGGTAGTGACCCAACCCGATAAACGGCGGGGACGGGGTAGTGGTGTCACCCCCTCTCCCGTAAAGCAGGTGGCCACAGCAGCGGGGATCCCCGTCTGGCAGCCCCCCCGGTTGAAAAAAAATGCTGACACCCTGGCCCAACTCACAGCCCTAGAAGCCGACGCCTTTGTGGTAGTGGCCTACGGTCAACTGCTGTCCCCAGCAATTTTGGCCATGCCGCACCTTGGCTGTATCAACGCCCACGGCTCCCTCCTGCCTAAATACCGAGGCGCGGCTCCCATCCAGTGGAGCCTCTACCACGGCGAAGTGGAAACGGGAATCACCACCATGTTGATGGATCAGGGCATGGATACTGGACCAATGCTGTTGACCCAGCGCCGCCCCACAGGTTTGCTGGACAATGCCCAGGATTTAGCCCAGGATTTAGCTAACCTCAGCGCTGACCTCCTAGTGACGACTCTAGATCAGTGGGCAGCGCGCACCCTCACACCCCAGCCCCAAGACGAGACGGCGGCCACCTATGCGCCCCTGATTCAGAAGACAGACTTTGAACTGGATTGGTCTCGATCGGCTCTAGACCTCCATCACCAAGTCCGGGGCTTTTTTCCCCAGGCCACCACTCAATTCCGAGGTGGAGAACTGAAGGTGATGGCCACGGTGCCCTTGGTGGAATTGGTGCGATCGCACTTGCCCGAGGCAGACCATGGGGCTTTCGATCAAGGACTCGCCCTAACCCCGCCAGCAGAGGCAACCCCCGGAACCCTCATCGCCCTCCTGAAAAATGCTGGCCCCGTAGTGCAAACTGGAGACGGTCTGCTGTGGCTCCGTCAAGTCAAACCCATGGGTAAACGGGCTCAGTCCGGCAAGGACTTTGCCAACGGCAACCGTCTCACCCCTGGCGAGCGGTTCGGCCCCTAGGCTCCGCTCTAACATAGGGAGCTGTCATGTGCTGATGCGGATCGCTGATCCGGGATGCTGATCCGGGGCATTAACATGGACAGATTCAACATGCCCGCTGAATACCGGCTGAACACGACTGGGAAGGTTAGCGGTTTTTAGCACGGGAACCCAGGATTTCCTTAACGGGTGACAAGGGCACTCAACGTCATACGGTACAGGGTTTTGAGATAATGGAGGGGACAAAAAAAAGGGAGCCTCAGTACAGCTCCCCCAACCAAATATGTTCCCTACATTCTACCAAACTACCCTTCTCACCCATCTCAATGAAAAACAGTACTTGACCTTCCAGTTACTGTTGTTATTGCTACAAGCGCATCGCCAAGTCAAACTCTCCGTCTTAGCCAGCGTCTTTCCTCAGCCCATTCAGTATCAAAGTCGCAAACGGAACTTACAACGCTTTTTAGCCTTACCCAAACTCACGCTCAAGGTGCTGTGGTTTCCACTGCTCAAATATTGGATCCGCCAAGTGGAAACGGGACGGGGCTTGAACCGTGACCAACGCCGTCGTCTGAGAACGCTCAAACACCATAAACACGGCTATTGGATTCTGGCAATGGACCGCACGGAATGGAAAGGGCGAAATATATTCATGGTCAGCGTGGTGTGGGGGACTCATGCTTTACCCGTCTATTGGGAGCGTTTAGGGCGGGCGGGTACGAGTGACCTGAAAACGCAACGGCGACTGCTGAAAGCGGCCCTGTCCTTGTTTAAGTCCTATCCGGTTCTACTGCTGGGTGACCGGGAGTTCCATAGCCCTAAACTGGCGGACTGGTTGGATCAGCGCGGGGTGTCCTTTGCACTCCGACAGAAAAAGGACTTCCATTTCAAGACCGATACCGATACCGACTATCAAGTCCTCAAAAACGCTGGCTTCAAACCGGGCCAGTCTCGATTTTATGAGGGAGTTTTGTGCAACAAGGGCGATGGTATGGGCCCGTTTAATTTAGCGGTGTATTGGAAGCGCTCCTATCGCCAGAAGGGGCCGAAGGAACCGTGGTATATCCTGACTAATCTGCCCACCTTGAAGCAAGCCTTAGCAGTCTATCGATGTCGCTGGGGCATTGAACAGCTCTTCAAAGACTTTAAGACTGGGGGCTATAACTTGGAGGATACCAAGGTCAATGACACCCGATTCTTAGCCTTAGTTTTACTGATCGCTCTGGCTTACAGTTTGGCGACTCTCCACGGCCAGTGGATGCAGGAGGCCAAGCTAGCTCAGTATGCCGGACGTCTCCAAGAGCACCAAGATAAGGCTCCACGGCACAGTGACTTTAGCTTCAGTCTCTATGGGCAACGATGGCTCTATGCCATGGATTTATGGGCCGATTGGGCGCTCAAGCTGGTGGCCCTCAAACCCCATAAACACCGCTATTTTCAGCGAGGTTTTCACGCCCTATCCCTTATCCAGCAAGCTCTCTAGGGGGGTTGTCACCCTGTAAGCAGGATTTCAGTGCCTGTTCCAGTAACTGGAACCCTCATACTGCCGATTAACCTTCCGAGTCCTATGCTGAACATCCGCTGCGACCAGAGGGAAGCATAAATGGGGATAAAAATGAGGCAGGGCAGAGGCTCCTGGGGCTCGATACTCTACGGCATGTTGACCCTGGCAGTGGTGGTAGCCATCGGGCTGACCCCCACCCCGGCTCAGGCTCAACTGGGGAGGCAGTGGCTGAACTGGTCCCAACCCAACCCGGTTTCCCTGGAAGTAGACAGTGATACCCCCGTGGCAGCAGCCTGCGTCCGGCTAGATGGCTATTGCCTGCTGCGGGTAGCCGCCCCCAAACCGGAACTGAATCGCCGTATCCACACCATTGAAGTCGCCCTCCACCAGGTGCGGACGCTCTACCTTCAAACCCCGGATCCAGATGGGGCGGGCAGCCCTCCTCCGATCTTTTTGGAAGTACGCCAGCCGCCACCCCCAGAGTCCTCTGATACCCCCGCCCCTGAAGCGACTGGCTCCAGCGATCCCCCATCGGAACGCCGCACCCCGGAAATTTATCTCGGGGTTGATCCCCGACAAATGGTGCGGTTGATGAGTGTGACCCGTTTCGACGCGGCCCTGAAGGGAGTAGACGTAACCACCGCCGCCGAAATCCTGAGCGAACAGGTGCAGGCAGGGTTTCAGCAGGCTCGTTGGGAACGTCAGCCCCCCTATTTATTGACCCAATTGGGGTGGACCCTAGCTCTTAGCTTGGGGCTAGTGGCCCTGCACTGGGGATTGAGTCGGTGGGAAGGACAACTCCGGCGGGCTAAAGAACGGCTGCGAGACTCGATCACGGAACAGTCTGCGTCCCTCTCTGACCTCCTAGATGAGCGTCAGCGTTGGAACCTCACCGAGGCCCAACACCGCCTCTCCCAACTGGCTCGCGCCTTGTTCTGGATCGGAGGTGGTCTATTCATTCTCAGTCGCTTTCCCCAGACTCGTATTTTCCAGGTACAGGTGGTACAGGCATTACATATTCCTCTACGGCTTCTGCCCATCGCCCTGGGCATCTATATCGCTATTCGCCTTAGCTTTGCCCTGATCAATCACCTCGCCGCCATCATTGCCAACAGCTACGAAATTTCCATTGAGGGCGATCGCCGAATGCAGTTGCGGGTCCGCACCATTTCCCGTGTCAGTTTGGGGATGGTGAGTCTGATCTGGCTGGGGGTAGGCGGGGTAGTGGCCCTCTCTAGCCTGGGGGTCAACATTGCCCCCCTGCTGGCCGGGGCAGGACTGATTGGGGTCGCCCTCTCCCTCCCGGCCCAAAGCTTGATTAAGGACGGTATCAACGGCTTTTTCATCATTTTTGAAGACCAGTACGCGGTGGGAGATGTAATCACAGTCCACGGCATCCGTGGTCTGGTGGAAAAGATCAACCTCCGCATTACCCAGATTCGAGATGAGGAGGGCTGTCTAGTGACAATTCCCAACAGCGAGATTGGGGTCATTGCCAACCACTCTAGCCGCTGGTCCCAGGCGGATATCTACATCCCCATCAGCTACACCACCGATGTGGATCGGGTGCTGGCACTGATCGAAGCGGAGGGCCAGGAGATGCAGCGCAGCCAGCGCTGGGGGCAGGCGATGCTGGCGATTCCAGAGGTTCTGGGGGTGGAGAATTTTGATGAGCGAGGGCTGACGATCCGGGTTTGGATTAAGACCCAGCCCCTGAAGCAATGGGAGGTCGCCCGCGAATATCGCCGCCGTCTCAAGGTCGCTCTTGATGCGGCGGGTATTGTCATCCCTGCCCACATTGACTTTAAAGCTCCCCCGGAGTCTTTGTCGGGGAGTTAGGGAGGTGGGGTATTGGGGAGTTAGGGAGGTGGGGTATTGGGGAGTTAGGGAGGTGGGGTATTGGGGAGTTAGGGAGGTGGGGTATTGGGGAGTTAGGGGGGTGGGGTATTGGGGAGTTAGGGAGGTGGGGTATTGGGGAGTTAGGGAGGTGGGGGTGTGGGGGTGTGGGGGTGAAAGGAGTTTTGAGTTTTGAGTTGGTCGGGTAGGGGCGCGGTTTCCGCGCCCAGTGCAGAATGTGTCTGTAGGGGCGGGTTTGGCTCGGATCTACTTTTCCTGGTGCCCTGGCTCTGCCTGGGTGCCTCTTCCGGAGGCTCTGCCTCTCCTGTATTCCGTAGGGGCAATCCCTTGCCTGTCCTGTTCGCGTAGCGGCTCCGGAGGAGCAACGGAGCCGTTGACGGAGCCTGCCCAGAGGGCATAGGATGGTTGCCCTTGTTGCCGGGTGACCGGTGTGTGTGAGATGGGGCGTGGGGGTGGATTCCGTAGGGGCGCGGAAACCGCGCCCAATGCAGGGTGATTGCCGTAGGGGCGGGTTTGGCTCGGATCTACTGGGGAATCCGGAATGGGAGGCTCAAAACCCGCCCTGCCTGTCGCCGGGTGACCGGTGTTGGGGTGTTGGGGTGTTGGGGAGTGAGGGGAGATCTACACTGGGGGAAATGATTGTTTTCTTGGGAGGGCCTGATTTCGTGTCACAACTCCGCTCTGTATTGCAAGTGGGCGATGCCCGTTTAAAACAGGTAGCACGACCCGTCACCGTCTGGAATCAGGCGCTACAAACCCTGATTGACGATCTCATCTTCACCGCTGAGAAAACCAATGGGGTTGGCATTGCTGCCCCCCAAGTGGGGGTGCCCCAGCGCCTGGTTATCGTGGCGTCGCGGCCCAATTTGCGCTATCCCCAGGCTCCGACGATGGAGCCGACTGCCCTGATTAATCCGTGCCTCTTGGCCCATTCTGAGGCGGTAGTGGCGGGATGGGAAGGGTGTCTCAGTGTGCCGAATCACCGGGGAAACGTGGTCCGCTATCGAGAAATTGAGGTGGAATATCTAGACCGCCACGGGGACTGGCAGCGACGGGTGTGGGTGGACTTTGTGGCCCGCATTTTTCAGCATGAGTATGACCACCTAGAGGGGTATCTATTTGTGGATAGAGCGGACCCTGCTGATGTGATCACCGAGGCAGAATATAGCGTAAGCAACGCCCAGCTTACAGTTCCCCGCGCCAGCTAAGGGTATGGGAGGTGCTATTGCCCCCTAGAGATCGCACCATTGTCAACTCAATTTCGGCGTAGTTGCCCCGGCGAATATCGCTGCCACTCACGCCGGGAATCCGCCCTAGGGCAACCTCAAAGCGGTTATGGTTGCGACTCACCAGATTCTCAGCCACTGGGCCTTCGTAGCGGGTGATATAGCGCACCCGGCGATCGCGGTTGGGGTCGCCATCAGCGGTGCGTAACCGGATCTGGAACTGGGTGTCTACGTAGTCCGACACCGCCGCCAAATCCAACACTGCGATCGTAAGCTGAAGTCCTTGACCGTTCAGAGTGCCCCAAGACAGTTGGGTGGCTTCGCTGGCGCGCACAGCCTGGGTGACGCGATAGGTGGTCAGGGCATCGGCCACTTGGATTTCCCCCGCTAACCAGAGGTCAGGGGAAAACTGAAAGGCGATTGCCCCCGAGTCCTGAATCGTCATTGTGGCGGTGTCAGTAGCAAAGGCAGTGGCGGATCTGGGTGCATCCCAGACAATCTGGCCCTGGCCCTCCACCCGACCCACATATTCCTGGTACTCATTGGCAATGACTGAGCCTGGTGCCAGTAGCCCCAGAGCCCCACCTCGCTGTTGCCAGAGATTTTTTGACACCGCCACGGGGGTACTGCCTAGGGCTGCTAGGGAAAGACTCTGGCTAGGATTATCCGGCAGCAGGGGCTGATCCTGATTCACTAGCCAGAGCTGACCGGGCTGACCGGGCTGACCGTCGCGGCCCGCTCGTCCCCGAGATCCAAAATCTCCATCTCGGCAGATAAACCGTTCTGTCTGGCAGGAATAACCCGCCGTGCCAGGGGTACCTGTACAGGTTTCGACAGTCCAATCGGTATAGCGGCAACGGCAGCCGGGAGCCCCTTCGCCGCCTTGTCCACCCCGCCCGTTGCGTCCGCCCCCGGCATCCACATAAATCTGACGGAGGTCAGCGATGTTGCGATAGTAGAGGGTCAACGCGCCCCCATTTCCCCCTGCGCCCCCATCCCCGCCATTGCCGCCATTGCCGCCATCGGGAGCCTGTAAGTCATGGCGCACATTGCGGGGTTGATTATTGCAACTGGCGCGATCGCCCGGTTCTCCATTGCCACCGTCACGACCTTCCCCGCCCCGCAGGTAGATCTGGCGGGAGGTGCCATCTGCCCACACTGTCTGGGCTGGGCCGTTATTGCCGGGAGTCCCCGATTCCCCTGCCCGTCCACTGCGGCCATGTTGGCCAAAGCTACGGATTTGCTGGGCGATCGCAGTTAGGGAACAGTGCAGGCGCGGTGGTAGGGGGGTTGTGATGACCAGTGCGATCGCGCTTAAACAAAGTAACGGGTAAATCCAACGTTTCATGACACTGACTCAGGGGTACGGGGGAAGGTTGTTAAAGAATTGCTGATGGAGGCCGGTGATACTTGAAGACCGGGTCTAGGCTAGGGGCGCGTCTCTAGGCGTCCTCGCCGGTCATAATATCGGGAATGGGTCCAGGAAACCGTCAATACGCTAATACAGACGCAGCCTACTGCTTCATAGCTCCCTCAGGATTTTTTGCTTGTGGTTGAAACGCCTAAAATTGTTCGCCTCAACATTCTCGATACGGACTACGCCAAGATGGCGGCAGGAGAGGCGATTCCAGAAGATCGCCGTCATCGCTTGGCCTGGGGAGATGCGGCCCTGAATCGGTTAGCCAAGTACATCGCCCGCTATCGCTACGGTGACCTAGACAACCAGGGCCGCGATGATGTGCTGTGCAATATTGCTCTGGCGGCGGAGCTGTTTACCCTGGCAGATATGGAGGATATTGATGATCGGCTTCGCCGCACGGGAGCCTTTTACCTCACGCCGGGGGAACGGCAGCAGATTCTCAACTGGCTGCGGGATGAACTGACGGTGGATCTGGCGGTGAATCCGGATTAGAGGGTTTCAGCTAAATACTTGTTCAGCATGTTTATCAACAATCCAGGGAATGATTTTGGGGGATGTAATGTGCTAGGAAAATCTGGCTTCCGAAGCTTGAGATAGGGTTTGACCCACCACAATGCGGGGGAGACGATGCTTGAAGCTACAGAGGATTTCCCAGGAAATGGTGTTCACCTGATCGGCCCAATCATCGGCGGTGATTTGCACATCGCCTTCGCGCCCCAGCACCGTCACCAAATCTCCCACCTGTAAATTAGGCAGGGCGCTGACATCCAGCATCAGTTGATCCATGGTGATGGTGCCGAGTTGGCGAACACGGTAGCCGTTGATCAGAACTGTCATTTGATTTGACAGGGCACGGGGAACGCCATCGGCATAGCCAATGCCCACTACGGCAATTCGCATGGGACGATCGGCAACAAAGCGATGGCCGTAGCTGACCCCGGTGCCCGCCCCAATCTCTTGCAGATGGGTAATGCGGGCCTTAACCTGCATCACCGGACGCAGATCCAGGGTGGAGCGTAGGTGGGGGGCCGGGTAGAGACCGTAAAGGGCGAGACCGACCCGCACCCGGTCGTAGTGCAGTTCGGGATGGGCCAGGGTAGCAGCAGAGTTGGCCAAATGCAGTCGCGGCGGGTGATGCCCTGCTGCGGTTAACTGTGCGATCGCAGATTCAAAGCGCTGATGTTGTACCTTCAGCACCGTCGGATCAGGATCATCCGCCGTAGCTAAATGGGAATAGAGGCTGGCAATATGCAGATGGGGTAATCGCTGCACAAAGGTCATCAACTCCACCGCCCGCTGCCAGGGAAATCCCAAACGAGACATGCCCGTATCCAATTTCAGGTGAACAGGCAGGGACGTACCTGGACCTCGGGACAGGGTTTCCGACACGATCAATGCTTGCTTAGGAGACACCAGAGTGGGCTGGAGTCGCCATTGGGCCATGGCCTGAATCTCCGCCACCGTATTCACCGCCCCCATGATCAAAATAGGCGCATCAATACCCGCCTGCCGCAGTTCCATCCCCTCTGGGACTGTAGCTACTCCGAGTTGCTTGGCTCCTGCTGCCAAGGTCGTCTGAGCCACCGTCACGGCACCGTGGCCATAGGCATCGGCTTTGACCACCGCCATCAAGTCCGCCCTGCCCTGGAGATGGGCCACTAACTGCCGGACATTGTGATCAACCGCCCCGAGGTCAATTTCCACCCAGGCCCGACAGCATCGCATCGCCGACAATTCAGGGGTTTGGTCCCAGTTCAACATGGCCTACTACTCCACCATGGCCCACACCATCTCTACCGCTGGACCCTCAGAGATCAACCGTTCTCCTCACCAGATCAGCAGTTGAGTTGTGCCTAAGCCTAGCGGCAGAGGCGGCTCCTGGCTAGCCCACCCTGGACAGTTTTTGCCCCCTATCTCCACCCAAACAGGCCCTAAGTCACCTGTGTTACCATCGGTGCAACCTATTTTCATGTCCCGATGAGTAAGGTTCTGGTGCTCAATGCCTCCTACGAACCGCTCAACATCACCAGTTGGCGTCGAGCGGTGGTGTTGGTTATTAAGGGTAAGGCTGAGCAGATTGAACACAACGGTAAGGTTATTTACTCCGGGTTTCCGCTACCGACGGTGATCCGTCTGCGTCACTATGTCCGGGTGCCCTACAAGGAAATTCCCCTGACCCGGCGTAATATCTTGCAGCGGGACAACCATACTTGTCAATATTGTGGCTACTCTGGAGAAGGGTTGACCCTCGATCACATGGTGCCGAGATCGCGAGGCGGTGGTGATACTTGGGAAAACATGATTACCGCCTGTGTGCGTTGCAATGTCCGCAAGGGGAATCGCACCCCTCGGGAAGCCAACATGATGTTGAACAATCCCCCCCGACGCCCCCACAGCAGCCTCTATTTTGAAGTCACTCGCCAAATTCGTAGCGGTACCCACGCTGAGTGGAGCAAGTACGTCATTGGGGTCTAGACATCTGTCCCCGGTGATTCAGTGGTGAATTGTAGATTGACAGATGCAGGATGGTTCTGGGGGTATTGCCTGAAGGGGTGCAGCCTTCCAGCAAGTCTTGACAGAACACGAGCCCAACGCCATGACAGACTCCCCCAACCTTGTCGCCTCCCCCCAAATCTCTTCTCCCCAGCCCAGTCCCCTTCCAGAATTCCAGGGATCGGAAAATTTCCACCAGATCGCTGATCGGGTGCGGGAGCTCTTGCGGAGCCATCGGGGCGATCGTCAGTTGGTGCTGCTGCAAGATTTTCCCGATCCCGACGCCCTCTCTTCTGCCTGGGCTTACCAGCTCATTGCCCGCAGCCATGACATTGACTGCGATATCTACTATGGCGGCACCCTCAGCCACCAAGAAAATATTGCCCTAGTGCGTTTGACCAGTCTCCCCGCCCGTCGCTGGAGTCCCCAGAGCAAAACGAAGCCTGACCTAAAGCAGTATCAGGGGTATGTGCTGATCGACACCCAGGGCACCACCTGCCAGTTAACCCCTTTAGTCGAGGCGGCGAATATTCCCCTAGTGCTGGTGATTGATCACCATGCCCCCCAGAAAAATCTCGACGCTGAGCTAGTGGACCTGCGTCCCCACATTCGGGCCACCGCCACCATCCTCGCCCTATATCTGCAAAGTGAACGACTGCTGACCCTGGACCGCAGCAACAGCACCCATGTCAAATGCGCCACGGCTCTGATGCATGGTTTGCGGTCAGACACAAACCAGCTCATGCACGCGGCAGAAACGGACTTCATGGCGGCGGCCTACCTAAGCCAGTATTACGATCCCCAACTGCTGAGTGCCATTCTGCGGGCCTCTCGCTCTAAACGGGTGATGGATGTGATCGAGCGATCGCTGCGGAACCGCAAGGTGCAGAACAATGTATCTATCGCTGGGGTTGGTTACCTGCGCTATGAAGATCGCGACGCTATCCCCCAAGCCGCTGACTTTCTGGTAACGGAAGAGAATGTCCATACCGCCGTGGTCTACGGCATTGTCCATGACGAGGACGAAGAAAGGGAGGTGGTGATCGGTTCTCTCCGCACAAGCAAAATCACCCTTGATCCCGATGAATTTATCAAGGAAGCCTTTGGCCAAGACAGTCAGGGTCGTTTCTTTGGGGGGGGGCGCTCTAGTGCTGGGGGCTTTGAGATTCCCGTGGGCTTTCTCTCTGGCTTTTACGAAAACAGTGATTACAATCGCCTCAAGTGGGAGGTCTTTGACATCCAAATCAAGCAAAAGCTGTTGCGGCTGGTGAATCCAGAGGATGGGGTGATTAATACGGACTGAGGAGAGGAGGATGGGGGTGGGGGGGTATGTTGGCGAAGCCTGCCCGAAGGGCTTGGGTGTGAGGGTGGATGGGTGGATGGGTGGGGCGGTTATTGGGGTAGGGGCGCGGTTTCCGCGCCCAATGTAGGTGGTGACAGGGAATAGATGACAGATGGGGCGATGGGAGTTTTGAGTTTTGAATTCGTGACCGAGTTGTATCTGATCCGCCATGGCATTGCCGCTGAACGGGGTACCTATGCGGACGATCGCGATCGCGCTTTGACAGAGAAAGGTCGCGATCGCACAGCCCAAGTGGCCCAGCGCCTGCTGGCTCTGGGCTGCCGCTTTGATACTCTGCTCACCAGTCCCCTGGTGCGGGCTGTAGAAACCGCCACGATCCTGGTCACCACAGGATTAGCAGCCACATATAGCATCACCCCTACCCTGGCTCCTGAGGGAGACATAGCAGACTGGCTGTCTTGGCTAGCCCCCTGGCAAGCCGAACATCCCCAAGGCACCTTAGCGCTAGTCGGCCATGAACCGGATCTAAGCATCTGGGCACAGTCCCTGATCGCAGGCACCCCCCATGGAAATTGGCAACTCAAAAAGGCAGGGGTGATGGGCCTATCGGTTCCCCCTGCCGAGCAGGCTCTGGGTCACAGCGAACTCTTCTGGCTGGCACCGCCCCGTCTCCTTCTATAAGCCTCGAGCTCCCTAGGGGGCTAGGTCCGAAATAATACTGAGGGCTTACAAACCCTACTCAGGATATTTCCCTTCAACGGTGTCATCCTTGGATCCAAGGGTCTGACATGCCGTTTTGAGAACTATCCCATGTCAACTGACAGGACCACGACTGCACCGGGACAAACGCCTGCCGTGGCTCCTGCCCACCCGACAGCTTCCACAAGCCCCTTCGGCTCGCCCGAATCTGACCAATTCCAGCCCCACGATGGCCAGCCCCTCTCCCGACCCCTCTCCCCCGGCTTCCCGGCAAACCGTCACAGCTCCTGGGGTGAGCGTCCCTGGACTGCCCACAGCCCCCTCCAGGGATCAGGGCTCCAACGTGCCGCTCACCATGCCATCGGCTTCGACACTGCCCACATCAGCATCTTTCCCCCCTCCCCCGATTCTCCCCCATCCCTGCAACGTCAATGCTCCCCCAGCCCCTCTGAGCTCTCTCCCCACGGTGCAGACCATCTGCCTCGTTCAGACAACCTCGCGATCGGTACCGCCAACGATGCCTATAAGCCCTCTGCTCTTGGCCTGGGTCTTTTCTTGCAAAAGCAGGATATAAATGCTGTTGAAGATGAACCTGAAGCCGCCGAAGCCAACCCAACTCTTGAAACCTCTGAATCCAGCACAGTCAACCCTAGCGATGTTGATAATGACATTGATCCAGCAATGTCTCGTCACTTAATGGGAGGAGCTGAAAACTTAAACCGCGAAGAAGCACTAGATTCAGCCCTATCACAACTTAGTCCGTCGATTCTAGAGTCTGCTCCATTAAGTCGCCCGCTTTTTCCTGGCCTCGGTGATCTACACCTGTCAAATGGCTTGGTCAAACCCCAGGTCTCACCTTTCAGTTCACCCTCAAGCACTCTACAAGCCAAGGTCGAACAGGAGACTGAGCATAATCATGGCTCTCTCCAAACTTATTCCGCCGCGAATTTAGGTGATACGACTAATCTACGGATTCAAAAATCTTCAGAAGAAAATGAGTCAGACACCCTCATCACTTCCCTGCCAGAATTACCAGCCTTGAGTTCTGATCTTGCTGCTCAGATTGACGGCCTCTTTCCAGGCATGGAAGCCCCAACTTTTGAGGCGCTCACGGCTACAACTGCGGCGGCAAATGATCGTGGCGAATTTATGCAAGCTATCAATCAACTTTGGCAACAACGTCGTATGACCTTTGTCGCCGCTGCTCGCCAAGTAGCTGCAACTGATGAGGTACCTAGAGGTGGACCTCGCCCCTTGCATAGCCCAGGTGATGAAAGCGGAGATTTACTGTACCGCCCTCGATATGCATTGGTGCTTAACTGTGAAAACTATCCTCGATCCTGGGGCCGCACTCCTCATATTGCAAATCCAACGGCCCAACTTGAAATGGATCATGACAATGTCTTGCCTGTCACCGATCCTACAAGTGATGATATACGGCAACACATTCAAGCCACTATAGAAACTCTTGCCAGTCAAGTACGACCACGGGAAGTTGGTCGCTTGACTATCCATATCTGGGCACATGGCGGCGGCCAAGGGGTCTATGGTGTTGATGCAGAGGAACCCGTTAGCTTTGCAGATCTAACTGACTTGGGGCATTTGGCCCAACGAAACAACATTCACCTCGTTTATGTCATTAGTGCTTGTAATATTGGTAATGCAGTGCTTATGGCTCAGGGTACCTTGGGCACTCAACTTTCTCAACAAAGCACTGATCTCCCTGACTCCATTCAAGAACAAGTAAAAGCCCTACTATTCCACAGCCGTGCCATAGGACAGCCTCTAGTACGCCTGAATTACTCTCTTGCGGATTTTTATGCCTTTCGTCGCCAGGTATCTCAATGCCGGAGTGATTCCTGTCCAATAACCAATCCAGTAAACAACTCGATCTCGGATGGATTAAGCCTACTAGTCCGCTTTATAGTTGAAAAGCTTGATCTAATTGATGAGGCTCTAGAAAATTTGATGTCAATTCAAGATCTAATTGATACTGAAACGATCAGCATTCCGCAAATTAGGTTGTACTTAGTGGGAACTCGCAGCATTGCTGCAATCATTGCGGAGAGACAAACTCGACATCAAGACATTCATCAATTGCGCCGGTATGCTGAGCCCCTACTTAATGGTCTTAATGATCTCTTAAATACATTACTTAACCAAGCGCGTACTTTGGTTGATCAAGCCTCTACCCATAGTGATTCATAGGAATGGGTACTGGTTGCCTTGACGGCAGGCGTCAAGAGACAGTTTTTTCTGCCAATTGGCTCGTATTTAAGTAGGTTGACTACCCCTGTTAAGGTGAACGTTTGTTCTCCTTTTGGTTTAGGAGGCGAGCGGTCGAAACATGAGGATGTTTGGGGTCATATTCGTTCTTTTTGACAGCTTTTTTGGGGCCTCTGGGCGACGACTTAAACCGTTTCAGGTCGATTTGCGCCGCCCATTCTTTCAAGATTTCGGCGAAGGGTTCAATGGCCATCTTCCCGAACGGTCTCCACTCGGACGGTGGGAGGGCAATCATCATGCCTCGAAAAGTCCCCTGAACTTCTTCAACGAGATGGAAGTTGGACAACCCTGCTTCAATTTTGCCAACCCCGTGAACGGCTTTTAGGGCAGCTTTGACGGTGGATAAGACATTGAAGGCAACGACGGCCATACAAAAGACGAATAAAGCGGCCCTGGGATAGCCCAAAGTGTTCAGCTCACAGGAGAAGACATCGGTGACCACTTGAAACATCTTCTCGACGGTCCAGCGCTCCAAGTAGAGTTCGGTGACCAACGGGGCGGTCGCGACCCTGGTGGGTAAGTTGGTGAACAGGGCGACTTCGCTGTCGCCATGCCGGGTGGGTTGAGCCAGCTTGACGACAACCCGGCGCAGGGTCAGAGTCTGGTCTTCATGAGTGATTCTCACCGCTTGCTCAAAGACTTCTCCGGTCGCCGATGAACCAACGGCCTTCAAGGGCTCTAGCGCTTCCCAAGGGGTGTTTTTATGAGCCCGAATAACGAAGTAGGCTTGACGTTGAGCAATACCCAGCAGCGCACCGCAGGCACAGAAATTACGGTCTGCTATCCACACCTGATTGGCTTGCACCGTTTCGAGCATCTCGGGCAGCAACGAACGCTCTTGGGCATGGGCATCCTCACAAAGAAAGATATCCGTTACCAGATGCTGCTCTGGGTCAAGCACTGCAATCGATTGGCCGGGTAGCGGGCCTGAGCGAGTGGCCTGCAATGGCTTCAACCGATGCTCGGTTGTTCCCAAGTGATTACCGTCGGCGATCCGGATGCAGTAGCCCGGTAAGCGCTGGGACTGGGATAACCCCAGCGCTTTGACCACAGGAGCCAACTCCTGATAGGCATAGCGCACTAATGCCTGACTAATTCTGGGCTCTAAGCCGTTGAGCTTGCTGTACAGCGCTGGTTTTGACACCCCAATTTGCTTCTCTAGCTTTTGGTAGGCAGCGTTCACTGAAGGATGAATCCCGCTGACCACCAAACTCATCAGTCCCACCACACTCGAAAACAATAGCTCTCGGGTGTATTGCTTCTCGGCGTTTTTCTCAAATAACTCGTCGAGTTTATCGGGCCTAAAAATGCGCTCCATCAAGACGCGGAACATTACGCTTACCGGACTCGCTTCGACAAATTGCTCAAAGATGGCGCTAATCATTGGCCTACAACCTTCTGATGACAGGCATTGAGACCTCGATAACTGATTTGGATTTACCGACAGATTACAGGTGAATAGTACAGATGGTCACCTTGACAGGGGTAGTAGGTTGACTTAAGGACTTCGGTTTATGTTACGGAACATGAAGTCTAGGATCCCAAGCATCCTAGGCTTCTGGCTCTGATTCACCTCGGATTAACTAGGTCAACCTACTTATTGGGGAATCCAAAATGAGAGGCTCAAAACCCGCCCTGCCCTGTGCTGGCTGACCGATGTTAGTCTAAATCCCTAAATCCGTAGGGACAATCCCTTGTGATTGTCCAGGCCACCAGGTAATCGGTATTGGTATTTCAGCATCCTGGTACCCTTCAACCTGGGTACCTCTTCCGGAGGCTTTGCCTCCTTTGTAGTGTGTGAGACTGTCGCTATCACGCACCCTATAAGGTAAGCCTTCAGGGGGTCACGGCGCGATTAGGGTTTCAGGCTGATGAGTGGCCAAAGGCAGCAATGAAGGTGGCGCTTGACCAAAGCGAGCCGACCAATAGGCTTGAGTGAGAAAGTCCAGCACATCTCGCTGCTGCATCGTCAGAGAAGAAACCGTCGTCAGCATCCGGGCGACAAACTCACTGCCGGCCTGAGACTCCGCCCCAAAGCTGATGCGCTTCCAAATCACCCCAGCTCGCAAAGAACGCTCAGCCGTATTATTGGTGGGCTCCACCCCCAGCACCGTGACAAACGTCCACAGAGCCGGTTCCACCAACAGCAGTTGTCGGCAAGTGCGTACCGT
>NZ_KI913949.1:4986072-5005709 GCF_000332095.2 Leptolyngbya sp. PCC 6406
ACCTGGCGTTGGCTAATATCAATCCACCCATAGCCGCTGTAGCGGTCTGAGACCACAATGCCGTCATAGGCTGGGCCAATCAGTGCTTGGGCGGCGGCTTGAGACCGGCTCAACAGAATGCTGAACACACTCACCATCGGCGTCACCAGCACCCACAGCCAACCCTGTCGCTGGGCCTGATTCTGGCCATCGCTGTTCCCCTGGCGAAAGCTAGTCTCATCACTGTGAATCACCGCTTCCCCCTGCACGTAGCCTTGCGCCTCAGCTACTGGCTGCCCCAGTGCCGCACTGGCTTCTCGGCGTAGCCGGTTGATGCTGCCGCCAGAAATCTCGATCTCAAACAGCGCTGCTAGACAGGTCTTCACCTGCTGATGGCTTTGGCGATAAGCGCCACTCAGTAAGGCCACTACTGCACTCAACCGCTCACCATAACCGCCTTGATGCACCTCTGCTGGTAATTTGCTACGGGTGGTTTTACCGCAGTGCTCACAATCTAAGGCGTGCAGGCGATGCTCGATGACGATGGGCTCAATTGGCGGTAGTTCGACAATCTGGTGCCGATAGGGCGCTGGGTCGTTTCCTGATAGCGGCTCTCCACAATGCCCACAGGTCTTGGGGCGATGCTCGAACACCTGTTTGCAGGCTTCTAGGGGATACAGCTTGCGGGAATATCCTTTGTGTCCCGGTTGGCCTCCGCGCTTCCGCTTCCCTTTGCCTTTGCCCTCCGGGTCTGGCTTAGGGGGGCCGAATCCATCCTTTGAAGGCGGCAACGATGAGTTTTGCGAATTCTGGTTGAGTTGCTCTTCGAGGTGGCTCACCCGCTCTTCTAAGCGACTGATGGTCTCAATGAGAGCGCACACCAGAGCTTTTTTTACGCTAGCCGGGGTGGCATCCCAATCTGACACAGAAATGGAGATGCCGCCGATGTCTATGGTGGGCTCGTTGCCTTCACTCATGAGCCTACCTTAACCCCTATCGAGACCCTGGAACCCTTAATTCTTCGTGAACCCCTGAAGGCTTACCGCCCGATAGGGTTTGCTTACTCTGGCGAAAATGAAACATGAACTAGAATCCCGCCTCAACCGCTCCATTGATCTGGTTCCCGAAGCCTCCATTCAAATGAGTGATAACTGGATCCGACGGCGAGAAATATTAAGTTCTGCCCAGACGATCTATGAATAGAGATGAAGCGGCTTTACTGGATATCCATAACACAGCACAGCGGATTCTGCTATTCACGTAGGACTGACTAAAGCCAGCTTAGTCACCAACGAAGAAAAACAATCTGCAATTCTTTAGCAGGTGATTGTCGTCGGTGCTGGGCCGATTGGGTGGAGGGGCAACCTCCCCAGCCAGCGGCGTGCCAATAGCCGCCATTAGATCTGATCGGGGTCAAGACCTTGGGCGCGGAGCAGAGTGGCAAGGCGCTCGGCCCGCTGGCATTCGGCTTCGGCCCGCTGGTGTTCAGCTTCGGCCCGCTGGCGTTCAGCTTCGGCCTGTTCTGCACTCCACAGCAGCAGATTGCCATCAGCATCCCACCAGCGCAGCCAATTCAGGGTTTGGGCCAACCGTTCTCCCCGCCAGACCCCTAAAAATAGCCCCAGGGGCTCAACCCAAAACCGTCCGGCAGCATCGGCGGGTTGCAGTTCATAGCGGCCACCTTGCAGATGACGCACCTCTAACCGACCTCCCGTGGGTTCGTAGATAACATAAACCGGCACCTGCAAAATTTGCTCGTAAAAATAGAGCTTGCCATAGGGCGGCAGGGCGCGAATGGACAGTTCGCCGTTGTCATCGGCGGACAAAAACTCCATCACCACGGCAACCGAATCACCCTCTAGGCTCGGGGTATAGCTACGGCGCACTTCCGTCTCTGGGGCTGGATTTGCCCGAGGCACATAGAACCAGTCCGGGGCTTTGACCACGGTTTCGTTGTCTACCCCGGCCACCAAGCCAAAGTTAGAGCCAATCAGCATTTCAGGGCGAATGCGGTGGGCTGCCCCTAGGGCATCGGTGAGGGCAGCAGCCAGGGGCGGTTGTTGAATATTTTCCACCGGTTCATCCAGCAGCTTAAAGTCGTCGGGTAGGGGCGGCCAGGTGATGGCTGGGCCAATGCGAGGCTGGGCTTGAACCATGGCGAGTGTTTCCTGAGCATCTGCCTTCTTCCCAGTCTAGCCGGACAACGGAGCCCCTGCCGCTGTCTCTACCCCCTGCGCTCAGCCCAGGGTGGCGGGGCTGACTTGAGCTATGAATCTTCAAAAATGGCACCCTCTAAGAGTCAAGGGTCTGATGCCGCTATCATTACCAATTTTGAGCACTACCCGCGAAGCAATGCGCCGAAAGGATGTCTAAAGCGATCGCGTCAGCAGCGATTGCGGCTAACCGCTAGGATCAGGGCAGTGATCTCGGACTGTTGCCGAGGCATAAGGATATTTCGCCGTGCAGCTAGCCCAAGGACCAACTCTGACGCCCCCCATTCCTCCCTCATCGGTGGACCCCGACTGGGTACTGGTGGCCCACGAACTGACCAAATTCTATGGGCGGGGATCCCAGCGCTTTGAAGCCGTGCGTCAAGTTTCCCTCAACCTACAACAGGGCAGTGTTCTTGCCTTTCTTGGCCCTAATGGTGCTGGAAAAACCACCACGATCAAGATGGTGGCGGGGCTGGTGCGGCCCGATCGGGGCTGGGTCCGCATCGTCGGGGAAGATCCCCATCGCCATGCTGCCGCCCTGCGCCATGTGGGAGCAGTTCTAGAGGGTAACCGCAACCTCTACTGGCGGCTGACCCCTGAGGAAAATCTGGAGTATTTTGGGGTGCTGCGGGGCCTGTCTCGGCGGTTAGCCCGCCAGCGGGGGGCGGTGCTGCTGCAACGTTTTGAACTGGAGACCAAAGCCAAGATCCCGGTGCAAAAGCTCTCGCGGGGCATGCAGCAAAAACTTGCGATCGCAGTTGCCCTAATCCACAGTCCCCAACTGCTGTTGCTGGATGAACCCACCCTAGGTCTAGACGTAGAGGCCAGCCAAACCGTGAAGGCCCTCGTCCGCGAGATTGCCGCCGAAGGCCGCGCCGTAATCCTCACCACCCATCAGCTTGACGTAGCGGAAGAACTCTCCGACCGCGTCGCCATTATTCGCCAGGGCCACATCATTACCGAGGAGCCCACCGCCGACCTGATTCGCCAGTTCTCTGGCTCCACTTACCATCTAGCAGTAGAGGGTGTGGTCCCGGTCCAGCAGCAACAGGCCATCGCAAAATTGGGGGGCACCGTCACCGGGTCCGACATCACCTTTGCCGGATCTGCTACCGCCCTCTACGACCTTCTTGCCGCCCTGCGCCCATTACCGATTCTCTCGGTACAACGAGATCGGGCGGACCTCACCCAGGTCTTTCTAAAACTGATGCAATCTCCTGAAATCAAGTAATCCCCTGTTTCGGCTACAGGAATCCAGGGATTGGGAAGTTTTCCGGAATCGGGTCTCAATCAGCATAGAGAATAATCGGCTGCCCCGCCTCAATCACCACCACCCGTTGAGCAGTGACATTCCCGACAATTACCCCTGTCGCCGCCCCCCCAATAATCGCTCCCGCATCCAGACCACGACCCAAAATTACCCCCAGAACAGCACCCCCCGCCGCCCCAATCGCCGCATCGCCCGCGATCGCTTGGGCAGAGGTCTCACGGGGATCCTTGATATCGCGCAATACCTCGGAACTGGCCACCAGAGATCGCCGGAATCCCCCCGCTTGAATGTGGCTAGCCACATAGCGTAGCCCCCCCTCAATAGGTTCTAGCCGCCCTTCTACAACGGTACCCACGGGCAGAGTCACCCCATTGAGGGTAACGGTGCGATCGACACGAACAGGCAGCGCATAAATAGTGTCAGGATTGAAATAGAGCGTTTCCTCGCTCTGGGTCACCACCTCAACCAAGGTAGTGGACTGCTTGGCCTGAGCCGTAACCTCTGCCGCCACCCCAGGACGGGGCAACCCAATTCCAGTGGATCCCAACAGAGTCATGAGGGCAAGGGAAGCGACGGGCAAGGTCTTCATGGCAGGCTCCTGAAGAGGATGAGCTGATGATCGGTAAGGGGCTTAGCTGCGATCGCGGCGATCGCAGGAATCACTCAGAGACCAGACGGAGCAATCCCTGAGAAAGTTGCCCCATATTGTAACGAAAGGTAAGGCCCCCCAGACTACTCAGCACTACTACAGGGAAACGAATACAGGCAAACCAAGCCGGGTTTCTGCCCCGGACAGATGGGATCCGGCCCTGGAATGGGACAATAGGGGCACATTTGGGGAGAGGAAACACGTGATGAAACGCACCTTACTGGCTATGGTCATGGCAGCCCTGGTTTGGTTAGGAGCCATCAGCCCAGCCTGGGCCGCTCTGGCAGAGGACGTGGCGTTACTGCTTGATACCCATGACTGTCCCGTCTGTATTCTGAGCGGGGCAGACTTAAAGGGCGCAGACCTGAAGGGAGCCAATCTTAAAGTCGCCACCCTAACGGGAGCTGACCTCAGGGAAGCCAATCTCTCCAAAGCCAACCTGATGCTGGCCTACCTAGATGAGGCCAATCTCACTGGGGCTAACCTCAGTAACTCTCAGATGAACGGCGCACAAATGCCCCACGTCAACCTGCACGGGGCGAACTTGAGCAACGCAGAAATGACCCAGGTGAATTTGCTAGAGGCGGATCTTTCCGATGCCAACCTAGGGGGGGCAATCATGCTGAGTGTAAAACTAGGCACCGCCAACCTCAAGGGAGCCAACCTCAAGGGGGCTAACTTGAGGGGAGTCAATCGCAGCCAAGCCTTGTTCTGCAACACCATCATGCCCGATGGTGCCATTGAGAACCGGGATTGTGAGTAAGTCTCCTTTGGTTCGCACTGAACATTCCTCCAACCCGGAGAAATGCTAATTCTGCTGGGATAAATGCTGCACAGGCCACTCCCATGGGACGCTACGTTCAGGCTGAACCCTATCCCTATCCCTACAACGGGGATTTACGACCCGATAATACGGTCCTCATTATCATCGACATGCAGACTGATTTCTGCGGTCAGGGGGGCTACGTAGACAAGATGGGCTATGACCTTTCCCTCACCCGTGCTCCCATTGAACCCTTACAAGCCCTGCTCAAGGTCATGCGCGAACTCGGCTATGGCATTATCCATACCCGCGAAGGACACCGCCCCGACCTAGCAGACCTACCGGAAAACAAGCAGTGGCGATCGCGGCAAATCGGCGCTGGTATTGGCGACCCTGGCCCCTGCGGCAGAATCTTGGTCCGGGGGGAAGCTGGCTGGGACATCATTCCCGAACTTGCCCCTATCGCGGGCGAAGCTGTCATCGATAAACCGGGTAAAGGGGCCTTCTACGCTACGGATTTAGAGCTACTGCTACGGTGTCGAGGCATCCAAAACATCATTCTCACGGGCATTACCACTGACGTGTGTGTTCACACCACCATGCGAGAAGCCAATGATCGCGGCTATGAATGCTTAATGTTAGCCGACTGCACCGGAGCCACCGACTATGGCAATCATCTGGCGGCCCTTAAGATGATTAAAATGCAAGGGGGCGTCTTTGGGGCCGTTGCTACCTCTTCAGACCTTATTGAGGCTATTCAGCCCTAAACCTATGGACACCGCCACCCTGACCCAACCCATCATCACGGATCGTCCCCCCCAACTTGATGTCGTAGAGATGACCAAGCGCTTCGGCAGCTTTACTGCCCTAGATAGCGTCTCCATGACCCTCAAATCGGGTAGTCTCCACGCCCTACTTGGAGAAAACGGTGCCGGGAAAAGTACCCTTGTCAAATGTGTGATGGGGTTCTATCGCCCCACCACCGGACAAATCCTCATTAATCAAGCCGCCCAAAATATCCAGAGTCCCAAAGACGCCCATGCCTGCGGCATTGGCATGGTGTACCAGCACTTTACTTCGGTCCCTGCCATGACGGTGGCGGAGAACCTGGTGCTGTCTCGCTACGACAACAAAACCCTAATCAACTGGAAGCAGGAACTAGAAGCGCTGAGAGCCTTCATGGACAATGCTCCCTTCCATGTCGATCTCGAAACTCCTGTCGGACAACTGGCGGCGGGGCAAAAGCAAAAACTCGAAATTCTCAAACAGCTCTATCTCAAAAGTCGGTTGCTGATTCTAGACGAGCCCACCTCAGTCCTGACACCAGGGGAAGCTGACGAAGTTCTGGGTCTACTCAGGGAAGAGGTTGTGCGGGGCCACCTCAGCGTCCTGCTGATCACCCACAAGTTTCGAGAAGTCCAAGCCTTTGCCGATGAAGTCACAATCCTACGGCGGGGCACCGTGGCAGGGCAGGGGCAGGTCCAAGACCTCACCATTGAGGCTATGGCAGAGATGATGTTGGGTAAGGAGCGTAAGCCCAAATCTGTTTCAAAAACCGACTTAGGAGAACAGGTTCCGGTCCTAGAGGTAACTAATCTTCATGCCAACCGAGACAACGGTCTGCCTGCGGTTAAAGGTGTGAACTTACAAGTCCACACGGGGGAGATTGTGGGCATTGCCGGGGTCTCGGGCAATGGCCAGCGGGAGTTTGTAGAGTCGTTGTCAGGGCAACGGGTGCCAACGGAAGGCCAGCTACGGGTTAATGGCCAACTCTACACCGCTACCCGTGCAGAAATGTTCAAGCACAGCGTTTATTCCCTACCGGAAGAACCGTTGCGCAATGCCTGTGTGCCGACGATGAGCGTGGCGGAGAACATGGCCCTACGCACCTTTGATCGTCCGCCCCAGGCCAAGTGGAACGTTCTGCTCATGCTCAAGGCTATTCGTAGCGCCGCCCAGGTGTTAGTGAGTGCCTTCTCGGTTAAAACGCCTTCCGTGGAGACGCCTGTGGGGCACCTATCTGGCGGTAATGTCCAACGGACGGTGCTGGCACGGGAATTGTCTTCTCAAGAGGTGCGACTGCTGATTGCGGCAAATCCCAGCTTCGGTCTGGATTTTGCAGCGGTGGACTTTATCCACGACATGATCGTGGAGTCCCGGAATCGAGGGGTGGCGGTGCTATTGGTGAGTGAGGATCTGGATGAGCTTCTCACTCTAGCCGATCGCATTTTGGTGATGAGTGACGGGGAACTCGTTTATGAAAGTGCGATCGCAGATGTAGACCTGACGGTAATTGGTCAGCGGATGGCAGGGCATTAGCAACCAGCCATGCCCTATCTCTTAACGGATCTCTGGAATTTAGCAGAGCGTGCTGACACCCTGCCCTGGCAACCCTTCCGCCCAGGGGTAAAGATGTATCGGCTATACGGTGACAGTCATGGACCTTCGGCGGCACTCCTGCGCTATGAGCCTGGAGCCCAAGTCCCCCACCATGACCATAGTGGCTATGAGCACATCATCGTACTGTCCGGGTCTCAACAAGACCAGCACCAAACCTATGGCGCTGGCACTTTAGTAATTAACGAACCAGGCACAGACCATGCGATCGCAAGTCCAGAGGGCTGTCTAGTGCTAGTTATCTGGGAAAAGCCCGTCATCCTACGGCAGGATTCGTAGATAGCCTAAGGTGTGTGGACAACTAACACTGATGGGCACCAACCAGAGATACCAAGCCGCAATCGCAATCACCTCTGGGTCAGAGTTGAAAATCGCTGCCAGCGATCGTGCCCCTAGTACACCAGGGCGTAAATCAGCCCACTATTGCCGCGCCATCTCAACATTTTCCGGTCCCCTCTCCCCTTGGGAGAGGGCTAGGGTGAGGGGCCGAGGTGTGCCACGATGGAACGGCCAGGGTATTTCCGCCGCAGAGTACTAGTACTGGGTGGCTGAAATGACCTTACCATTGAGAGGTAGGGTAAAGAGGACTTTTCTACAATGGCTAGACTGACTGCCGCCAGGCTCACTTTGAGCGAAACGGAGCGGAGCGACTTAGAGCAATTGATTCGACGTCAGCGGACGTCACAGCAGCTCGCTTTGCGCGCCAAGATTATCCTCACAGCTGATGAGGGCAAAGGCCATGGCGAAATCGCCCGAGACTTGGGGGTCAGCAAAGAGATGAGTCGCCGCTGGCGGGGGCGTTGGCTGGAGTTGAGTCAACAACAGGTCGCTGTGGAAGAGCGCCTACAGGATGTCCCTCGTCCCGGGGCTCCGGCTACCTTTAGCCTCGAACAAATCACGCAACTCTATGCCCTAGCTTGTGCACCGCCCGAGCAGTATGGCCGCCCCATCAGTCATTGGACCCCTGGAGAACTGGCCGATGAACTGAGCAAGCAGGGAATTGTCGAGAGTATCAGTCCCCGTCATGTGGGCCGACTGTTGGCCGAGGCTGACCTCAAACCCCCCCAGAGCCGTTACTGGCTCTCCCCCCCCCCGACCCTAACTTCGAGGACAAAGTCAAAGACATTTGCCAGGTCTACGAACAGGCTGCCACTCGTGCCGAACACGGCGAGCTGACCTTCAGCCTGGATGAGATGACGGGAATCCAGGCTCTGGAACGGACGATGCCTGACATCGCCATGAAGCCGGGACGCTGTACCCGCATTGAGTTTGAGTATATTCGCCATGGCACTCAAACCCTGATTGCCTCATTCAATGTCGCTACCGGACAGGTGGATCAGGCCACCGTGGGAGACACCCGCACCGAGCAAGACCTCGAGAGTCACCTCAGAGCCTTACTGGCCCAAGTTCCAGATGCCTCCAAGATTCATCTGGTCATGGATTGCCTCAACACTCATCAATCGGAATCTCTCGTCCGACTGGTGGCGGAACGCGAGGAAAAACCGATTCATCTGGGCCAGAAAGGGAAGACGGGCATTCTCCTGTCTATGGCGACCCGAGCGGCGTTCTTGAGCGACCCCAGCCATCGACTGGTCGTTCACTTCACCCCCAAGCATTGCTCCTGGCTCAATCAAATTGAGCTTTGGTTCTCCATCCTGGTACGTAAGCTACTCCGACGTTCGAGTTTTACCAGTCAAGCCCAACTCAAGGCGAAGATTTTAGCGTTTGTCGATTACTTCAATCGCACCATGGCTAAGCCCTTCAAGTGGAACTACACGGGTAAGCCCTTGGTCGCATAAATGCCTTGGCCACTTCCGCCAAGCAGTACTAGCCCTAGCATCACCGCCATCAAAAGCCCCCATACAGACAAAAGCGATAGCCCTGCCTGAGTGCCAACAGGAAATCATACAGAGAACATGATCACGAAGGCGCGGATGAGCTGAAACATTGAAAAGCCAAAAAAGAGCCAGAAAAATAGCGACAGGCCAAAGAAAACACGCTGACAATTGGGAATGTTGGCTAGGGAAACCAGAAAAAGAATGCCATAGGTCAACAAAATGAGGACATCGCCAATAATGTAGTTAAACAGCGTAGTTAGGCCAAGCTTCCAGCCTGTAGCGTAAGCGTTGGTAGGGTTGCCCGGAACCCCAAACATCCACAGGAAAATTAGCCCTGCGCTGGCTATGCCCGAGAGCAGAGAAACACCAAAAGTTCCGATATTAAATAACTTCATAGGCCGCTTAAGGTTAATTCGTTTCCGCCCGCCCCAGTAAACTATTTCAAGTGAGGGTGTCGTCAATAATTCGTTAATAATATAGTAAATAGTGAAACAGCTCACCCCATAAATAGGTTGGGCAGAGAGGCTTGCCTACCCCCATCGTCCCAGGCTACCGCGTAGAATCACTAGCCCAGAGGGGGAGAGGGATTTAGGGCTTCGGCGTGAGCTCAGTCAAACGCTCAGCCGAACGGTGAGGGGCTGCAAAACTGAGATGAACCCGATGTAGAGCTTGCTCTTCCCGCAGGGTGGGACATGAATCTGCAAAAGTGAGATGCCCCCCTTTGGGTAAACATATTGCGCTATTCGCGATGATAGAAGATACATCTAGATCAACGTCACGAAAGGAAATTGAACATGAATAGCAATATGACAACGACCAGTGGCAAATGCCCGGTGATGCACGGCGGTGTTACGCAGGTCAGCATGTCGAACGTGGAATGGTGGCCCAAGGCCCTCAACCTCGACATTCTGCATCAGCACGATCGCAAGACCAATCCCATGGGGGCGGACTTCAACTATCGAGAAGAAGTCAAGAAACTCGACGTGGCCGCCCTTAAGCAAGACCTGCACGCCCTGATGACAGACAGTCAGGACTGGTGGCCAGCGGACTGGGGTCACTATGGGGGCCTAATGATCCGCCTGTCCTGGCACGCGGCGGGCACCTACCGGATCGCCGACGGTCGCGGCGGTGCGGGTACCGGGAATCAGCGGTTTGCGCCAATCAACTCCTGGCCGGACAACGTCAACCTGGACAAAGCCCGCCGTCTGCTCTGGCCCATCAAGAAGAAATACGGCAACCAGCTCAGTTGGGCGGATCTGATTGCCTACGCGGGCACCATCGCCTATGAATCCATGGGGCTAAAGACCTTCGGCTTTGCCTTTGGGCGGGAAGATATCTGGCATCCCGAAACAGACATCTACTGGGGGTCAGAGAAGGAATGGCTTGCCCCCAGCGACAATCCCCACAGCCGCTACTCCGGTGAGCGGGATCTGGAAAATCCCCTAGCTGCCGTGATGATGGGGCTGATCTATGTCAACCCCGAAGGCGTGGACGGCAATCCAGATCCCCTCAAGACCGCCCATGACTTGCGGGTGACCTTTACCCGTATGGCCATGAACGACGAGGAAACCGTTGCCCTCACCGCCGGTGGCCACACCGTGGGCAAGTGCCACGGCAACGGCGATGCCGCGTTACTGGGGGCAAAACCCGAAGCCGCCGATGTCGAAGAACAGGGCTTGGGCTGGCAAAACAAGACCACGCGCGCCATTGGCCGCAACACTATGAGCAGCGGCATTGAAGGGGCATGGACGACGCACCCAACCCAATGGGACAACGGCTATTTCCACATGCTGCTGAATTACGACTGGGAACTGAAAAAGAGTCCAGCCGACGCATGGCAGTGGGAACCCATCAACATCAAGGAAGAAGACAAGCCCGTTGATGTCGAAGACCCCACAATCCGCCACAACCCGATCATGACCGATGCCGACATGGCGATGAAGATGGATCCTGAGTATCGGCAGATCTCCGAGCGGTTCTACCGTGATCCCGACTACTTCGCTGATGTCTTTGCGCGGGCGTGGTTTAAACTGATCCACCGGGATATGGGGCCAAAGGTGCGTTACATCGGCCCCGATGTGCCCCAAGAAGACCTGATCTGGCAGGATCCGGTGCCGGCAGGGAACACGGACTACGATATCCAGGCGGTCAAGGACAAGATTGCCGCCAGCGGTCTGAGCCTCGGTGAAATGGTTTGCACCGCCTGGGACAGTGCCAGAACCTTCCGGGGTTCGGATCTGCGGGGGGGCGCTAACGGGGCACGCATCCGCCTGACCCCGCAGAAGGATTGGGAAGGCAACGAACCGGCGCGTCTGGCCAAGGTGCTGGCGGTGCTGGAAGGTATCGCGACGGAGACCGGGGCCAGCGTCGCCGATGTCATCGTCCTGGCGGGCAACGTCGGCATCGAGCAGGCTGCCAAGGCCGCTGGCGTTGACGTTACCGTTCCTTTCTCCCCTGGTCGGGGCGACACAACGGACGAGATGACCGATGTCGAATCCTTCGAGCCACTGGAACCCATCCATGATGGCTACCGCAACTGGCTCAAGCAGGACTACGCCGTCAGTGCCGAGGAACTGATGCTCGATCGCACCCAACTGATGGGGTTGACTGCCCCGGAGATGACGGTGCTGGTGGGTGGGATGCGCGTCCTGGGCACCAACTATGGCGGCACTAAGCACGGTGTATTCACCGATCGCGAAGGCGTATTGACCAACGACTTCTTCGTGAATCTGACGGACATGAGCTACCAGTGGAAACCCGCTGGGAATAATCGGTATGAAATCCGCGATCGCAAAACCGATCAGGTCAAGTGGACGGCGACACGGGTTGATCTCGTCTTCGGCTCCAACTCGATCCTGCGGGCCTATGCCGAAGTCTATGCTCAGGATGACAACCAAGAAAAGTTCGTGCAGGACTTTGTGTCAGCTTGGACGAAGGTGATGAACGCCGATCGCTTCGATCTGGCCTGATTTCTCGATCCCCATCCCCACGCCATTCACATCGTGGCGTGGGGATGGCGTGGGGATGGGGACTGCATTTGACCCAGCCTACGGCTGAAATTCACAGGCAGCTAGATGTTCAGCAAGGGAAATCTGAATCACGTCTTGGGGTGTTGTACCTAGACGGTCAGCTTCTTGATTAATCCGCTCCAGTATCCAAATAGGGAGGTCAATGCTGATGCTTTGGCTCTCAGATCTAAGGCGTTTGGCCTGGGAGAGGTCAAGGTAAGGGGTGAGGTCTTCTCCGGCTTCAAATTTTTGGTCGAAGTCTTTAGCTTTCATAGAACGCTACCTCTTCCTTGCGCGATCGCCGAACTGAAATAATGCGCGTCTTCTGCGGCCATAAAACTGGCGCGCTCTGCCACTGATGAAAGTCTAGAGCTAAAGACCATCGGGGAACTAGACAATATCTTCAGCTATATTAATGCCGCCATAGCAGCTCAGGCACGTGAGCATTCCTAAGACATTGCATCATCATGTTCGAGAGCGTATCCCAGATTCAGTGAGGAGCCGATATCCCGATATTCCCTGGCGAGATATGGCCGGAATGCAAGATAAACTGATTCATAATTATTTCAATACCGAGAGCTTATGGCATAACGCTCCCAATCGCCCGCCGCCGATAACCTCGATATCATAACAGATGACTCTCAGCGGTCGGTGTGCAGCGGGCTTGTTAGGGGTTTTATCGCATCAATTCAGCTTTTTTAATGAATCCAATATTTCATCGGCAACAGTCAAAAATTTTTTCTTTAAATCCTTAGTCAACTTATCTAGGTCATCAAAGTTCGGATCCTTAACCAACGATGCTTCAAATACTGAATACTGGGGTATTTTGTCACCCTGAACCCACTTGGTATTTTTCAAAAGATTCCAGTACTTTTCCTGCACATCTTTCGTCTGCCCCAACAGCCAGATTTCAAAATTCACCTCAGCGTGGTTCAAAACCAACCCCAACTTTAGTTTTTTACATTTCAAATAGTCATTTGAAATGTAAAAATACTTAACGGGTGACAAGGGCACTCAACGTCATACGGTACAGGGTTTTGAGATAATGGAGGGGACAAAAAAAAGGGAGCCTCAGTACAGCTCCCCCAACCAAATATGTTCCCTACATTCTACCAAACTACCCTTCTCACCCATCTCAATGAAAAACAGTACTTGACCTTCCAGTTACTGTTGTTATTGCTACAAGCGCATCGCCAAGTCAAACTCTCCGTCTTAGCCAGCGTCTTTCCTCAGCCCATTCAGTATCAAAGTCGCAAACGGAACTTACAACGCTTTTTAGCCTTACCCAAACTCACGCTCAAGGTGCTGTGGTTTCCACTGCTCAAATATTGGATCCGCCAAGTGGAAACGGGACGGGGCTTGAACCGTGACCAACGCCGTCGTCTGAGAACGCTCAAACACCATAAACACGGCTATTGGATTCTGGCAATGGACCGCACGGAATGGAAAGGGCGAAATATATTCATGGTCAGCGTGGTGTGGGGGACTCATGCTTTACCCGTCTATTGGGAGCGTTTAGGGCGGGCGGGTACGAGTGACCTGAAAACGCAACGGCGACTGCTGAAAGCGGCCCTGTCCTTGTTTAAGTCCTACCCGGTTCTACTGCTGGGTGACCGGGAGTTCCATAGCCCTAAACTGGCGGAATGGTTGGATCAGCGCGGGGTGTCCTTTGCACTCCGACAGAAAAAGGACTTCCATTTCAAGACCGATACCGATACCGACTATCAAGTCCTCAAAAACGTTGGCTTCAAACCGGGCCAGTCTCGATTTTATGAGGGAGTTTTGTGCAACAAGGGCGATGGTATGGGCCCGTTTAATTTAGCGGTGTATTGGAAGCGCTCCTATCGCCAGAAGGGGCCGAAGGAGCCGTGGTATATCCTGACTAATCTGCCCACCTTGAAGCAAGCGTTAGCGGTCTATCGATGTCGCTGGGGCATTGAACAGCTCTTCAAAGATTTTAAGACTGGGGGCTATAACTTGGAGGATACCAAGGTCAATGACACCCGGTTCTTAGCCTTAGTTTTACTGATCGCTCTGGCTTACAGTTTGGCGACTCTCCACGGCCAGTGGATGCAGGAGGCCAAGCTAGCTCAGTATGCCGGACGTCTCCAAGAGCACCAAGATAAGGCTCCACGGCACAGTGACTTTAGCTTCAGTCTCTATGGGCAACGATGGCTCTATGCCATGGACCTATGGGCCGATTGGGCGCTCAAGCTGGTGGCCCTCAAACCCCATAAACACCGCTATTTTCAGCGAGGTTTTCACGCCCTATCCCTTATCCAGCAAGCTCTCTAGGGGGGTTGTCACCCTGTAAGGTAAAAATACGTGTAATCCATATACCCTTGAAAAACATTTCCGACAGAATACACATCACTGAATTCGTTAGAAAAGACAGTTTTCAACTTCTGGATATATTTCACCAGCTCAGCATAAGCGATTTGAACATCGCCCTTAGTCAACAACTCTTTGTATGCAAAAATATAGCTGCTTAAATTCCTTTTCTTCATTAGATGACCTTCGCCCTATGTTTTTCACCTCACTCTTTATTAGAGGGAATCGTTCTGCATAACACCCCTTATAGGGTTATTAGGTGGAAATCTGTCAGCCTAACACTCCTATACGGGTGATTAGGTGTTGGAGTTTAGACTAAGGCAAATTTTCTCCCTGAGGATAGGGAGAGAAGAAATAGCGATTTGAGGGCGATCGGAGAGCTAAGCGACCGTTTGCGACGTTTTTTTGGGTCGACTAGGGCGTTTTCTGACCGTGGGATAGCGAGGTTTGCGGTTACGGTTTTGACCTTTGGGCCACCCAGGGGACTTTCCACGGGGTTTGGGAGCCTGGGCGGGAGAGCCCAACCGGGCTAAAAGTGAGGCAATGGAATCAGCGACCCGTCCGGGGGTAAGGATAGGCAGCTTTTTCTGCCAGGGCAGAGGGGCATCCTGCACAAGGTCTCGGGCGAGCCAGAGTTGCCAGGTGGCCAAGGGCATCAGATCGCTCCAGCGCTCGGCGGCTTTGGGTTCACCGAGTTTGGGCACCATCCAGTGAAGGCGCTGCTTCAAGAATCGGTACCAGTGCTCTAGGGCAAAGCGTCGCAGGTAGCGTTGCCAGAGGTGCTCAAGGTCGGGCATCGTGTCGCCGACCCAGACTAACCACAAGGGGCGAATCGAGCGGGGCTGGCCGTCCTCACCAAGACGTTGAACCTGAATCAGGGTCATGGGATGCGGGGCGGCTTGGCGAAAATGCATCTGGTGCCAAGCGCGCACCCGCACAGCACCCAATTTCGGATCCACAACCGTCAGGTCTTGGTTAGGCTCTGGCCAGGTTGCGGGGTCATTAGGCTTGAAACAGTCGCCATGAACTCGGGGCCGTCCCCGACCTGAATAGGGGGGCGGGGCACCCCAGAGATTGCGGTTAGAGCGCAGACGCATCAGCTTGTCGGCCTTAATGTCCGCTGTTTTCAGCACAAAGCTGGCACAGCCATATTCGCTATCCCATAGGCTCAGCGGACGATGGGGTAAGGACTGGCACACTTGTCTGAGTTGAAAGGCGGCTAAGCTAATCGGGCTCTCCCAACTGGTGATCCGCTCATGGCGTAGGGGCAGCGCCCAACTGCCTTCGGCTTCAGGAACCCACGCTAAGGTGCTATACCCTTGACCTAGACTCACCGGACCTAAACTCCCGCCCCCATTGGCCTGATGCTCATGGGTGCGCTCCCGTAACCGTTTCGCCTCTGGCCGTGGCCATCCGGTATGGTCTCCCGCTAGCACAATCGGGCCATCGCTCGGGAGCTGCTCCAGATAGAGGCGCATCAGCCGTTGCCGTTGCGGGCGACTATCTTGCAGGGCCTCATAAGCACTCGGCCACTTTCGTCGAAATAGCGGGGACTGCGAGAGTTCCACAAAGCTAGAGAGATGACGGCTGGTCAGCACCGCATCAACGAGTTCAAAGGTTGCGTCGCGTGCCCGGCCCAGATACTTATGGGCGCGGTGCCGGAATCCATACAAGCTATCGTAAGTCATAGGCCGGTGCCGAGATGGGTTGTACTTTCTCAGCTTCGGCTAAAAAGCGGCCCGAGCCTTGCTCTGCCGCTTTTTTCTATGGCTTTAGTCTAAACTCCAGTTAGGTGGAATGATTCAGTATAATCAGCTCCCTGGATCGTTTGGGATTTGTTTACCATCTCTGTGGCGATCGCACCTGGGAACCGTGCTTGGTGTTTATCTCGTTGGCTCTAGCGGTAGCGTTGTGCAATCCCTGATGGTCCTAAAAATCCGAAATTGGGCTTGGGTGACCACCTTGGCCAGCATCCCTGCCAGATAAGATGACGATCGCGGTCATATCGATTCGATCGTGGCTGGATGCAGAAGGGTTAGGGAGAAGGATGGGACAGATTCAGCGGGTTGGCATTATTGGCGGGGGGCAACTGGCCTGGATGATGGCGGATGGAGCTGCCCAACTGGGGCTGGACTTGGTAGTGCAGACCCCCCATGCAACCGATCCAGCAGTAGCGATCGCACCTGAGCCCGTTCTTGCGCCGGTTGCCGATGCCACCGCCACAGCGGTCTTGGCCGATCGCTGTGATGTAATTTCCTTTGAGAATGAATTCATCAACTTGGCTGCGTTGGCTCCCCTGGCCGCAGCGGGGGTCTCGTTTCGCCCTAGCCTCCCCGCGATCGCACCGTTGCTAGACAAGTACTCCCAGCGGCAATGCCTAGAGGCGGCGGGACTCCCGAATCCCCGTTTTGTGGCCCTGTTTCCAGACACCCCACTGCCAGAGGCAGAGAGTCATGCCCGTGCCCTCGGGTTTCCCCTAGTGATGAAAACCCAGCGCTTAGGCTACGACGGCCAGGGCACATTTATTCTGCCCACTTGGGAAGCGTGCCAGCAGACCTGGGACCAGATCCAGCGGGTACCCGTCCTTCTAGAGGAATTTATCCCTTTTGAGAAGGAACTGGCGATCATGGTGGCCCGCGCCGGGTCGGGGCAGGTTGTGACCTACCCCACGGTGGAAACCCAGCAGGTAGATCAGGTTTGTCGGCGGGTAGTGGCTCCAGCAGCAGTGTCGGCAGAGATTCAAGCCCAAGTGGCGACCCTAGCCACAACCCTAGTCACAGCCCTAGACTATGTGGGGGTCTTAGGGATGGAGTTATTCCTTGCCCCCGGTGGTCGCCTCTTGGTCAATGAGGTCGCCCCCCGCACCCACAACTCCGGCCACTACACCCTGGATGCCTGTGTCACCTCCCAGTTTGAGCAACAACTCCGGGCCGTGAGTGATCGGCCCCTCGGTTCCTCAGCCATGACCTGCGATCGCGCCGTGATGGTTAACTTACTGGGGTTTGAGACCACCGACCAGGATTACGCAGAAGTGCGATCGCACCTTGCCGCCCTGCCCCATACCCATGTGCACTGGTACGGCAAAACCGCCCGACCAGGCCGCAAGCTAGGCCATGTGACGATATGCCTCCCCCAGGCAGAGGACGACGGGGAAGCCCAAGTGGCTGCGGCGATTCAGGCAATAGAAACCCTCTGGTATCCCCCACTCTAGTGGGGATTTCCGCCCCGCCCCCTTGCAATCGACCCATGGGCATTGGTTATGATGGGGACAGTTCTACTGCGGTGTTGGTGACTGCCAATATTGTTTTGCGATCTATGCTTTCTGAATCAGGATGCCAAGTTGTGCGGATGGCAGTATACCGGGCATTGCACCCGGAAACTTAAAATCCAGCGCCAGAGTGTCCACCTGGGTCTCCCAGGTCGAAAACTGAGGTAAGACGGCATTGCGGTGAACTATCAAGCTTAAAATCCCCCGCTGATACCAGCGGGGGATTTTTTATCAGCCCTTCTGCCTCCTCGCCCCCGCCCCCTGTTAAGTTAGACGCTGAATTGGGGGTCGAGGAGAGGTGCAATCTCAAAAGTTGGTTACTGTAGTGGGTAATACAATTAACAAGCCCCGTTAAGAGTGAAGCTTTAGAAATCGGGTCTCATTATTCTCTACAGCCCCAGAATTTCCTAACCTTCCTGCCTTGGTTACTACTCTAAGAACAGCTTCCTTTCCCGCGACGGTCAACCGTCTCGACAACAACCTGACCGTAGTCCATCACCACATGCCTGCCACCCCCGTCGTCGTGGTAGATATCTGGGTCCGGGCGGGGGCAGGCATCGAGCCGCCCCAGTGGTCGGGCATCGCCCACTTTTTAGAACACATGGTGTTCAAAGGAACCGAATACCTGCCACCGGGCATGTTCGACTATGCCATCGAAAATCGAGGCGGATCTAGCAATGCGGCCACCAGCTACGACTACGCCCATTACTACATGACCGTGGCGGCAGATGCACTGCCAGAGACCTTACCCTACCTAGCAGATTTAGTCCTCCATGCCGGGATCCCAGCAGATGAGTTTGTGCGGGAACGACATGTGGTACTAGAAGAATTGCGACAGGCCCAGGATGATCCTGACTGGCTCGGGTTCCAAGCCCTGTCAGCCCAGGTGTATCAGGAACATCCCTATGGCCGTTCAGTTCTAGGAACAGAGGCACTGCTAAACAGCCTTTCCCCCGAGGACATGCGCTGTTTTCACCAAGCCCACTACCAGCCGGATAACATGACCGTCGTAGTAACCGGTGGCATTCCCCTAGAAACCACCCTGGAACTGGTGCGCCACGGCTTCCGAGCCTTCCCCCAGCCCCCGGCCTGTCCCCAGACTGCCCCCATGCCGGCCCCACCATGGCAAGGAATCCGGCGACAAACCCTCCGGCTACCCCGTCTAGAACAGGCCCGGTTGATGATGGCTTGGACCGGACCAGGGGTAGATTCCCTAGAGGATGCCTGTGCCATGGATCTGCTCTCCTCTCTGCTGGCAGAGGGGCGCAGCTCCCGGCTGGTGAGGGAACTGCGGGAGGAACGGCAGTGGGTGATGGACATCAGCAGTGGCTTTTCCCTCCAGCGGGATGCCAGTTTATTTACCCTTCAGGCTTGGCTAGAGCCAGAACGGATAGGGGATGTGGAAGCCCTAATCCGCGATCGCCTTGCCCAGCTCGGCCAAGTCCCGATTCCCCCACCAGAACTTGCCCGAGCACAGCGGCTCCTATGCCATGATTTTGCATTTTCCACTGAAACCCCTGGCCAACTCGCGGGGCTCTATGGCTACTACAGCACCGTCGCCCAGACGGAGGACAGCTACGCCTACCCCGCTCGTGTCCAGGCCCATACCGGAGCGACCCTCGCCACCCTGGCCCGCCGCTGGCTCTCCCCCGACGATTATGCCGTTACCGTACTCCTCCCTGGGGGATAATCATTCCGGTGGGCGGAACCAAAGATGCCGATACCGGAATGATGTTGAACCTCAATCCCTCATTTGGGCTGTTTTGGCCATGGGTAGAGCAAGTTTTGCTCAATTATCTCGGGATATCCAGGAAAATCCAAACCCCATACTGGATTACCTAGTACTGGATAGAGCACCGTAGGGGCGGGTTTTGACAGATTATCCCCTACCCCCCACTCCCCTACCCCCCCACTCCCCCTA
>NZ_KI913949.1:5005809-5008456 GCF_000332095.2 Leptolyngbya sp. PCC 6406
ATCCCCTACCCCCCACTCCCCTACCCCCCCACTCCCCCTACCCCATCACCCTCACACCCCATCACCCTCACACCCCATGCCCCTAACCCTCGCCCGACCCACCCTGCACCGCACCGTCCTCCCCAATGGCCTGGTGGTCTTGGTGATTGAAAATCCCGTAGCTGACATTATTGCAGCACGGGTCTTTGTGCGGGCCGGGACAAGTCATGAGCCGCGATCGCAGGCAGGATTGTTTGCCCTGTTAACCTCTCTGTTAACGAAGGGTAGTGATCGCCTCTCCTCCATGGAGATTGCCGAACAGGTAGAATCCACCGGGGCCAGCCTCAGTAGTGATGCCTCCGCTGACTACAGTCTGGTCAGCATCAAAACCGTCTCAGCGGATTTTGAGCCCATGCTGGCCTTAGCGGCCCACCTGATGCGATCGCCCGCCTTTCCCGAAGCGGAATTGGAGCTAGAACGTCGCCTCACGCTCCAAAGCCTCCGATCCATGCAGGAGCAGCCCTTCACCGTTGCCTACAACGCCCTGCGCGAAGCCCTCTACGGTGAGCATCCCTACGCCCTACCAGGGATTGGCACCGCCGACAGTGTTATAGAGCTGACTCAGGCCGATCTTCAGGAGGCCCATCGCACCTATTTCCGGCCCGATAATTTAGTCATTGCCATCTCTGGTCGCATTACCCCAGAGAAAGCCGTTGCCCTAGTGCAGGATAACTTTGGTGACTGGCAACCCCCCATTTCCTCGCTGTCAGACCTCACCTACCCCGCAGTGCCCGAGGCGGGACGCTCTACCATCCTGCCCCAGGACACCCAGCAGGCGATCGTCATGGTGGGGTACCAAGCCCCCTCGGTGAAGCATCCTGACTACGCTGCCTTGAAACTGCTGAGCACCTACCTCGGCAATGGCCTCTCTAGCCGCCTATTTGTAGAACTGCGAGAAAAACGAGGACTGGCCTACGACGTATCAGCCTTTTATCCCACTCGTTTGGGCATGTCTCAGTTTGTGGTCTATATGGGCACCGCCCCCAGCAATGTGCCCAATGCCCTAGAGGGGCTCCGCTATGAAACCGAGCGCTTAGTGACAGAAAACCTAACGCCCGAGGAATTGGAGGGGGCAAAAAATAAACTGCTAGGGCAATATGCCCTGGGTAAGCAAACAAATACCCAACTGGCCCAGCTTCTGGGCTGGTATGAGGTGCTGGGCTTGGGCATTGATTTTGACCCTGAGTTTCAGGAATCAGTAGCTGCCGTCACCCAAGATCGAATCCAGGCTGCTGCCCAAACCGCCTTTGTCGATCCCTCTGTGGTGTTGTTAGGCCCAGCGGCAGCTGTTGAACCCTTCGCCAATGCTAGCTGAGTGTGTCCCAGCTCAATCCCTGTCCCGTCCCGAATCTGAGTCCAAAACGTGAATCCCCCTGAGCAACATCTTTGGCCTAGCCCAGAAGATGACTGTTGAGAGGAAACACGCTGAGATGTCCTCCCAACTCAGTCCCCTATTAGGATCTGTGGACAATCAAAGCCAGATTCCTTGTCATGGAGGCGGTTACAGTCCCTAGCTTGCGGGGTAGGGTGGGCGTGGTTATCCTTACCTCGCAAAGGTTTCCTCGTTCATTGTCCACACGCCCTAGTTCTTCCTACAGGAGTGTTACCTCCATGATCCTTCGCCTTCTCCTCGCCCCTATTACTGGCCCCTTTACTGGGATCACCTGGGTTGCTGAAAAAATTCTAGAGCAGGCAGAGGGGGAAACCGACGACCTCGAAACCCTGCAAAAGCAGTTGCTGGCCCTACAACTGAATTTCGATATGGGGGATATTCCTGAGGAAACCTTTGAAGCCCAAGAGGAAGAATTGCTACTGGCGATTCAGGCAATTCAGGATCAGCGAGAGGCGGAAGGGGGTGCAGGTGACAGGTAGCAGGTGACAGGAGTTTTGAATTTCCCGTAGGGGCAGGGTTTCCACCATTCGAGCAAACTTAAGGCGAAACCCTTGCCGTTCAGCGGCTGCGGGATGTAGAGCTTTGCGCTTCCCGAAGGGTGGGAGGAACCAGAAAATATTGGGTTGGTGCGACAGAGTACAACACTCCGGACAGTTTTTCGGGGTAGGTTGGAGAAAAGCTATCCACCGCATAGAGTGCAGGTGTACGAAAAACACGGTGCACCGATGGATAGCCTCAACCGCATCTTAGCCGGTCTGCTGACGACAGCAGGCCATTTAGCAAACCGCAGCGCCAGTTTCTGATGACGCTGATGACCACGATTTTTGTGGTTTGTGGCAAAGTCAACTACACCAACCTGAGTCGATACAGCGACCGCTGTGAACGAACCTACCGGCGACATTTTGAGGCTGGACTGGGCCTAGAAAGCTTGAACCAAGCCTTAATTGAGCAGGTGATTGCAGACACCAGCACTCAGATTGCAGTGGTGGACTGCACCTTTACTGAGAAAAGTGGTCGTCACACCTACGGACTGGACTGGTTCTACAACGGCAAAACGCAGCGGGCCGAACGGGGGTTGGAATGGTCAGTGGTGGCGGTGGTTGATCTGGGGCAGAAGACCGGCTATGCCCTATCGGCGCAACAAACCGCAGCGGGGCTAGGGGCACAAGAACCTGCCACGGCTGACGAGACAACACCCCCCAAGAGCCGAGTTGA
>NZ_KI913949.1:5008556-5130935 GCF_000332095.2 Leptolyngbya sp. PCC 6406
CGTCACTGTCAGGCACTACCGCGTACCAACCGCTAGTGGGGTTGGGGGTGGTGCAGTTGGGTTTCCAGTCCATTGGGCGGCTACGCAGCGATGCCAACCTCAAATTTCTCTATGATGGCCCCCAGAAGCGGCGGGGTAACCGCCGTCGCTATGGCGACAAGGTGAATCTGGCCGACCCCAGTCGCTTCACGTTCGTCGAGACCCTAGAAAATGGGGTCTCTCTCTACACGGCTGTCGTCTGGTCGGTCTCTCTCAAGCGCCGCATCCGCTTAGCCTATCTGCTGAAAGAGCAGGACGGACGGCAGAGTTATGTCGTCCTCTTCTCCACCGACATTGACATTGACCCCATCCATCTCTATCGCTGCTACGCTGCTCGGTTTCAAATTGAATTCATCTTCCGCGATGCCCGTCAATTCACAGGACTAGCGGACTGCCAGGCCCGGTCTCCCGAGGCGCTCGACTCCCATGTCAATGCCAGCTTGATGGCCCTCAATTTGGCCAAAGCAGCACTGCAATCTACTCAATCGGGAGCTGAATCCGCTGAACCTGTCAGCTTCTCCATGGCCTCTTTCAAACGGCAAGCCCTCAATCAACATCTTCTCGACCTATTTACGGCCATGTTCGACCTGGAGCCAACTTTGATTAAATCCCACCCCAACTACCAGAGCCTCCTAAATTACGGGGCTATAGCCGCCTAAGCTGGAGCTATAGCCGCCTAAATCTGTCCGAAGTGTTGAGAGTAGTCAGCTTATTTCAACCTAAGTGTACTAGAAATTTAAGATGACCCTAAAGGACCATCTTTGACCAGCGCGGTTTTGAACTGCTTGTGAATATGTAAACAATTGCGTCGCCCACCATAGCATTCGTACTCTACTGAGTCGGCAATACGCCGCATGATCCGCAGACCTCGGCCCCCTTCAGAATCGGGATTCGTGGTCTCTAGCTTGCGGCGCAGGGTGGCATTGAAGTCAAATCCCGGTCCTTGATCCCAGATGTTGATGTTGAGTGCCTCAGTCGTTGCGATCGCTTCGATCTCAATGGGGGTTTCTGGGGGCATGCCGTCATGGGCGTGGCGCACAGCATTAGTAAACCCTTCTATCAGGGCCAGTTGGCACTGAAGCCATGTTGCCTTGGGGATTGGCAGGCTTTGAAACTCGTCAAACCACACGAGAACAGCCTTAAGGGCATCCAGATCGGTCTGAGTGCGGAAGCTGCTCTGTTTCACAATGGTCAAGGTCACAGAACTGTGCAGGTTTACTTTTCCATAGTACCTACTGCCTTCTGTTCCGAAGATCTTTGGGGATCTGTAACAGAAGGCAAAGGATTAGAATCACCCGTGTAGCGCATCTGGACCTGAGCAGTTCCACATCCTGGATTCTCGGATGTGAGGGATTCCGAGTCCTGACTTCTCAGCCCAGCTCAATCCCCAAACCCCGTAATTTTGCGGTTAGCTGTTCTGGGCGCTAATACTCCTGATCAGCCCACTAACGCTCTTGCTCTGCTCGTTGATATTCTTGTTCCGTCCGCTGGTGCTCTGGTTCAACGTGCCGATGCGCTTGTTTTGCCCGCTGATGCTCCTACTTCCAGGGGGGCAGCACCCAGTTGTTTTCAGCATCATACCAGCGCAACTATAGAAGATCTACGAAGATCTTCAGGCATCAATATGGAATTACTATGTCGATCCTGATGGCACACCAGAGCCAAAATTTCCAGGTCGAGACTGTCGAGGGCCTGTATCATCCGGCTATATTCACCCCCCAGCAGCAGTTGTTCCAGATCCCTCGACCGCAACTCAGCCCAGGGCAGGGGAGCTTTATCCGTAGACTGCTCTCGGATATCCGATCAGCAGGTACCTTATTTTGCGACGAGTCCCTTAGGGTGATATTTCAATTCATAAAGTTGATGGGCAATTGCAATGGGAGTCGTGATCCTAGGATTTGCCCTGGGCAGACTATAACCGAACGGGAGTTGGAACCAGCCCTGCTAAAAACTGCGACGGTCATTGGCGTAGCCGCCCCAAAGGGGCTAGACCAGCCCTTTCGGGACATCGCGCCCGTTTTCAGCACGGCCCAACCACGGCAAGACCATCCCCTAAGATTTGAGGACTAGAAATCATGGCTGTTGAAAAAGTCAACTCTTCATCCAGCTTGGCTGAAGTTGTGGATCGGATTTTGGACAAGGGTATTGTCATCGATGCGTGGGTCCGGGTCTCCCTGGTCGGCATCGAATTGATTGCCATCGAAGCTCGGGTCGTCATCGCTTCTGTAGAAACCTACCTGAAGTATGCCGAAGCCGTGGGTCTAACCGCCCAGGCAGCGGTACCCGCCTCCTAGGTCATTCCCTAGAAGCTCGGATCTCAGCCCTGGTTTGGGAACGCCCAAAATGCCTTTAGAGACAGCCTATAGCGGATCTGGGTTGAGTGAGGTGTGCCTGGTAGGGCGCGAGGCCTCGCGCCCTACAATATCCAGGATTCCATGTCCCTCATCCCTGGAAACCCCGCTATCTCTGCTGTCTCTAGGGTAGGGCTGAAGCATTGGATTTCAGATGATCTCCCCCCCTGAATTACTCCTGATTACCTACAAATATCCCCCCATGGACTGGGGCAAGCAGAACACGCTCAACAAAGCTTGTCCCTGTTCAGTTAGGCATTCGCTCCGCCTAACCTATGAAATTGCACCATTTAAGCCCTATTGAACCAATAGGGTGCGTTATTCGGAGCCCTAATGGACCTTTCGATTTAGCAATTTTGCGTTTTGAGTACTTGAATTTTAAGCAAGGGAGCAGATGGTTGTGGCACTCCAAGATCAGTGGCTGGCCCAACGGCAACAGCGTCAGGTAGAGGTCGCCCAGCGCCGAGAAGCAGTACAAAGTCAACTAGCGGATTGGCAACAGGCTCGCCAGGTTCAGGCGGCGGTTCTCCAACAGGAGCTAGCCCAGTTTTATGATGCCCTGAAGGCGGAAACCAGCCTATTTCTAGCCCAAGCCCATCAGCAACACCAGACCCGTGCCCGCCGGACCCAAGCTGAGTTGGCTCAGTTCCATGGGGAACTGAAAGCCTCTGTAGCGCGGATTCGAGTTCTACTGCAACAGGAACTCGACGCCCTAGGGGTGGAAACCCAGGAGAAACTGGCGGGCTATCGCGCCGATCGTGCCCGTATGGGACAGAAGCAGGCAGAAAGCCTCCGGATCTACGTCGCTACCCTCCAAGAAGCGGTCACCCTCTACCTAGAACAGGTCACTACCGATCGCCAAGCCGCCGCCGTACAGGATCACTATCAGCGGCAGCGCGATCGCGCCGTCCTAGCCCAAGATGTGGAGGTCATGTTTGCCGATCTTGCCATTTTCCGCCAGCAGCTAGAAACCTTCTGTGTCCAACTGCGGCGCTCGGTCTGGGGAGACGGGGCATCACCAATGGTGGCAACGGCTTCAACGGCTCCAATGGCTTCAACAGCTCCAATGGTGAGTGCTGAACCCAGAAGCACCCCCAAAGCGGAACCCAAGGTAACGACTAAAGCCACCTCTAAAACCAGCCCTAAGGCAGACGCCCCAAGCAACCCTAAGACAGAATCTGCCAAAACCGCTAAACCCGCAGATCTTTCCCAAGAGCTTCCCATTGAGGAAGTGGTCTTTGGCTATCTCCAAGACCATGACGATGGTGCACGACTGACGGAAATCGAGTCAAATCTGGGCATTAACCGTTTCCAGGCCGTAGACGCCCTGCGATCGCTGATCCAAAAAGAATTGATTGTCCAAAAAGATAGAACCTACCACGTCCAAGAGGAAGCCGTTCTGTGAATACCGTTCTCCAAGCCCGCCCCCGCAACTTCGTCAGCACCCCCAGCGTAGAAGGCATTGCTCGCCGTGCCCTGCGCTATCTCCAATCCGGCTACTCCGTCCACCTACGCGGCCCAGCGGGCACGGGTAAAACCACCCTAGCCCTCCATCTCGCGGACCTGCTGAGTCGCCCCATCATGCTGCTATTTGGGGACGACGAGTTCAAAACCTCTGACCTGATCGGTAACCAGTCCGGCTACACCCGCAAAAAAGTCGTAGACAACTTCATCCACAGCGTCATAAAGGTAGAGGATGAACTCCGTCACAACTGGGTAGACTCGCGCCTGACCCTAGCCTGCCGAGAAGGCTTCACCCTGGTCTACGACGAGTTCAACCGTTCTCGCCCCGAGGTCAACAACGTCCTTCTATCTGCCCTAGAGGAAAAACTCCTGGTACTGCCCCCCAGCGGCCATCGCCCCGAATACCTGCGGGTCAGCCCCCACTTCCGGGCCATCTTCACCTCCAACCCAGAGGAATACGCCGGGGTCCATGGCACCCAAGACGCCCTTCTGGATCGTCTCATCACCATTCACATGCCGGAGCCCGATGAGCTCACCCAGCAGCAAATTTTGGTGCAGAAAGTAGGGATTGAACCCGCTGCTGCCCTGCTGATTGTGCGGCTAGTGCGCTCCTTCCAAACCGAGACCGAGGCCAATGGCACCACCAGCCTGCGCCCCTGCCTGATGATCGCTAACATCTGTCAGGAGCACGGCATTCCCCCCATGGTGGAGGATGCTGATTTTCGGGAGATCTGTAGCGACATCCTACTGTCGCGGGTAGTGCAGGATTTTCCAGGAGCCACCCACACCCTCTGGGACTTGTTTAACCACTTTATTGCGGCCACTGAAGTTCTAGATCCGGTAGCGGTAACGCACGCCGAGGCGACCGTTCCGGCAACCACACCCCCAGCATCGGTTTCCAGCTTCACCGAGACTGAAGCCGCTGTAGAAGAGGCCAAAGAGGCCGAGGGAACTGCCCTGCAAGGCCGGATCTACGACTATCTCCAGACCGAGGGAGAGGCCAAACTGACAGAAATTGAGGCTGCCCTTTCCCTCTCCCGGTTCAAAGTCGTGGATGCCCTGCGATCGCTAGTCGAGGCTGGACGCCTAGAAAAACACAATGGAACCGGGAAGCCTACCGTTTATCGGATTCCCGCAGGGGTATAGTGCGGGGTAGGGCAGTGCTAGCAGCCACCGACCTGATTTATCGGTAACTATCTGCAAACCCTTGTCCCCCGTCCCAAGTGCTAGAAAGAGGTCACTGTGCCCGCCGACGCCTTCCCCCGATCTACCCCCCATCGCCCCATGGCCACCGCCACCCAGGGCTCTACCCTGGTGGATGTGCTAGAGCGTGTCCTAGATAAGGGCATCGTCATTGCCGGAGATATTTCTGTCTCCGTCGGCTCCACGGAGCTGCTCAGCATCCGCATTCGTCTACTGGTCGCCTCCGTAGACAAGGCCAAGGAAATGGGCATCAACTGGTGGGAAGGTGATCCCCACCTCAACGGACGATCCCAGGAACTCCTCGCCGCCAATGAACAGCTCCAAGTTCGGATCGAGAGTTTAGAGCGAGAGTTGAAGGCATTGAAGGCAGGAGAGGCCTAGAAGTTGGGTCTGAATGCCTAAATTTGGGCCTTAGGGGTTTTTTCGTTAATGGGAGTATTGCATTCTTAGGACAAACGGAGCCATTTCCCTGCTCAAGGGGTAATTTACCTCCCCCCCATCCTCTCCTGTCCCCCTACCCCTCTTCTAGAGGTTTCTACCATGCTGTCCATCCGCACGATGAAGCACATTGCCACCAGCCGCACCATTCCTAGCTTTCGGTCCTGCCATAGCCTGAATCAGGCCAACCAAGGCATTATTTTGGATCAAGGGCGCATGATGATGGGGTATGCCCAAGTGCTGACCCAGGATGCTCACCGTAAATGGCGCAATGGTATTTGGCAGGTTCGACGATGACTCAATCTTCTTCCCGGTCTTCTAGCACTTCTCAGTCCTCTAGCACGCGCAGATATATTCCCTCCGAAGCCTACCGGGCTATGTTGGTGCGGGATGGCGAGCGGCGCTTCAAGGAATGGCATAAAGCCTTTTTGCAGCATCAAAAGGCATATTTGCAAGACCTAGAACGACGGCGCAAATCCTAGCACTGGCTGCGAGAAAGCTTCTGACCACTATCGCGCAAGCTTCTGGCTTGCGCGACGACGATAACCAAACTTATGGCCGCCCAGTACTAGGTTCATGCTATGACACAGGAGCCTCTAGGGGCAGATGAAAGCGCCCTAGGGCCATCCCAATCTAGGGATGCGGGCTTGGCTCCGCTGCTGTTGACGGTAACGGAGCTGGTGCGCCAGTTAATGGAGGCCCAGGTGATCCGGCGGATGGAGTCGGGTCACCTGAGTGATGATGACCTAGATCGGGCCGCTGAAAGTTTGCGTCGCCTGGAAACGGAAATCTTGCACCTGTGCGAGATTTTTGAGATCGATCCTGCCGATCTGAATATGAATCTGGGGGAGTTGGGGACGTTGCTGCCCCGCGAAGGGGGCTACTATCCCGGCCAATCCTCCGGCAACCCAACCCTGCTGGAACTGCTGGATCGCCTGCTGGATACCGGGGTGGTGGTGGAGGGGGAGGTGGATCTTGGCATGGCTCGGTTGAACCTCATCCATGCCAAGTTGCGGCTGGTGCTCACGTCTCGTCCTTTAGGGGAAAAGGGTTGAGATGACTTCTGCTGAAGATCATCTCCCTCGTTAATTGTCCACACGCCTTGGTGCTGTTCCACGGCACCCTGATAACGGCGTAGAATTTCGGGGAGATGACGATAGCTTGGGCCAGTTCTCCGATGTCTGTGACTGGAAACCATTACCACACCCTAGAAGTCTCGGAGACGGCCACTCAGATCCAAATCAAGCGGGCCTACCGTCGCCTAGCGAAGGAACTGCATCCTGACAGTCGGAGTGAGCGGGCAAGCCACGAGCAAATTACCCGTCTGAATGCAGCCTACGAGGTGCTGGGGGATCCCCAGCGGCGATCCCACTATGATCGCGAGCGCCGTGCTCAACAGGTGGGATTGGAGTCAGAACAGGTGCTGCACGATGGCCCTAATGGGCCAGTCTATGACTATCGCGCTGAGCGCACAGCCCAGACCCAAGTGCACTATCGGCAACAGCGGCGGGCGACGCAAGCGGCAGACGACTCCCTGTCCTACTGGCTGCGCCAGGTTTACAATCCGGCGGATCGCTACATCGGCCAGATTATTTCTCCCCTGAAGGGACAACTGCGGGCACTGTCGGCGGATCCCTTTGATGATGAGTTGATGGCAAATTTCCAGGAATACTTGGAAAGTTCTCGTGAAATTCTGGAAAAGGCCCAGGCGCGCTTTCAAGGATTGCCTAACCCTGCTACTGCTGCCGCGATCGCGGCGAATCTGTACTATTGCCTGAACCAGTTAGAGGATGGCATTGAAGAAATGGAACGCTATACCTACTGCTACGAAGAAACCTACCTCCATACAGGGCAGGAACTCTTTCGCATTGCGACTAAACTGCGACGACAGGCCAAAGCCGATCTAAAGGGCACAACATAAGAGGGCAAATATGAGGAGAGGGCAAATAGAGGGAGCGAAAAAGACGGGCAAGACGGATCCTTAAGGACATAAAAAGAGCCGACCGTAAACCGACCGCTAGAATAGAGCAATGCTTGCTTAAGGTTTTCAGGTTTTTCCATGCCGCTTCCCGTCGTTGCCGTTATCGGTCGCCCCAATGTGGGCAAATCTACTCTAGTCAATCGCCTCGCCGGGGCGCGGGATGCCATCGTCCATGACCAACCCGGAGTCACCCGCGATCGCACTTATCAGCCCGCCTTTTGGCGCGATCGCGAATTCATGGTGGTGGACACCGGGGGGCTCATATTCGACGACGATACTGAATTTTTACCCCATATTCGGGAGCAAGCCCTGATTGCCCTAGCCGAAGCCAGCGCCGCCATCCTCGTCGTCAATGGTCAAGATGGCCCTACCGAGGCTGACCGAGAAATTGCCCAATGGCTGCGACAACACACGGTCCCCGCCGTGCTGGCGGTGAATAAATGCGAGTCCCCCGACCAAGGGTTGATCCAAGCTGCCCAATTTTGGGAGCTGGGGCTAGGGGAACCCCACCCCGTATCCGGTATTCACGGCAACGGCACCGGGGAACTGCTGGATCAACTGGTGGAGTACCTCGTCCCCGTCAACCCCGAGGACGAACTGGATGAAGTGAAAGTCGCCATCGTAGGACGGCCCAATGTCGGCAAATCCAGCCTCCTTAATGCTTTCGTAGGGGAATCGCGGGCCATCGTCAGCCCGATTTCCGGCACCACCCGCGACGCCATCGACATGGTAGTGAAGCGCAAAGACCAGCACTATCGCCTCGTAGACACCGCAGGCATCCGCAAAAAGAAAAATGTCAACTACGGCCCCGAATTCTTTGGCATTAACCGCGCCTTCAAGGCCATTCGCCGAGCAGATGTGGTGCTGCTGGTGATTGATGCGGTGGATGGCATTACCGAGCAAGACCAAAAACTGGCAGGGCGGGTAGAAGACGATGGCCGCGCCTGCATCCTGGTTGTGAATAAGTGGGATGCGGTGGAAAAGGACGCCCACACCATCTACGAATACGATCGCACCCTCACCGGCAAGCTCTATTTCATGGAATGGGCTCCCCATATCTACGTCAGCGCGATGACCGGACAGCGGGTTCCGAAGATTCTCGACCTCGTGGATCAGGCGGTGATCGCGCACCGTCGCCGGATCACCACCGCCGTGGTAAATGAAGTCCTGGAGGAAGCCACGGGTTGGCACAGTCCCCCCACCACTCGCCAGGGTCGCCAGGGCCGGATTTACTACGGCACCCAGGTCAGCGCCCAGCCCCCCACCTTTGCCCTATTTGTGAACGATCCCGCTCTCTTTACCGATAACTATCGCCGCTACATTGAGAAGCAATTCCGCCAAAATCTCGGGTTTGAGGGTACGCCGATTCGCTTTCTCTGGCGAGGCAAGAAGATGCGGGAGTTGGAGCGCGGCAGTGCCAACCGCGCCACCAAGGTTTGAGGGCACTAGGGGCTTCAGCATGGGCGAGCAAACCGCGTATGATTGTGCCTGCCATGACGACAGATGACAGCCCCAGATCCGACAAAGTTGACCAGATCTTGCAGGGAGCCCTCCAGGAGTTTTTGTCGCGGGGGTATGCAGGGACCAGCATGGATCGTGTGGCGGCAACGGCGGGAGTCTCCAAACCCACCGTCTACCACCACTTTCAGGATAAGGAAGGTCTGTTTTGCGCCCTCGTGCAGCACATTGCCCAAGTGCGGTTCTACGGCACCTTGACCCCTTGTCCCTGTGCGGGGCCTCCCGTCACCACACTGCGACAGTTACTAGAACACATGCTGGAGAGCATTGCTGCCGATGATGAATACCAGGATTTTGTCCGCTTGGTCATCGGGGAGTCAGGCCGATTCCCTGCCCTAGCCCGACTTTTTATCATCCACATCACCAAGCCAGGGATCGAGCGAGTGCAGAGCTATCTGGCGGACCATCCAGAACTGGGACTACCGGATCCGGTAGCGACGGCCCATATCCTCGTGGGCACTGTTGTCTACGTTACCCTGACCCAGCACATCCTCCACGGCCAAGATCTGATCGCCCTGCCCCAGAAACGATTGGTTAATGCTCTGATGGCTTTGCTCCTAGCCAAGGCAACCCCGGCCTCCGAGATGAGTCCCGATCTGGAAGAGGTTATAACTGGGGCTGATGATACCCTTTGAGTCTTCAGGGCGGCTAGGATTGCCGAGCGTCAGCACGCTATAGTGAACAAGCCTGAATAGATCTGATGTATTAGATGATGTCCAGTTGACTGTACACAACTCTGCAAAGGGCACAAAGCCTTGCGCTCCTACCCATGGAATAGATTTGTGTGGTTATTTGCCGGACTTGATATTGGCAATGGCCAGAGGCCGGTCAAAGACCATCGCGACGCCCATCGCCCCTGCTCATGGTTCCTTCTTCGCCGTCCTTCCTAGCTCCCGCCGACCTGCGTCACAATCGGCTACACCCCGCCGATCGCGCTTTCCATGACTGGTATCGCTTTATCCTGTCTTATCCCCCCCATCTGGTGCGGGATTATTTACAGCAATTTGCCTTAGACGCCTCAGCAGTGGTGCTAGATCCCTTCTGCGGCACTGGCACCACCCTCGTAGAAGCCAAAAAGCAGGGTTTAACAGCAGTGGGGGTAGAGGCGGTACCCATGGCCCATTTTGCCTGCGCCACCAAAACCCAATGGGCGGTGGATATTGCCGCCCTAGAGACTATGGTAGGCCGGACTCTGGAGCGCACAGCGGAGTGGATGGTGGCAGCACCGCTACGGACCTTTGCTCCCGCCCAGCAGACCCTCGTCATGCGGAATGCTATTAATCCCTTGCCCCTACACAAATGCTTGGTACTGGGAGATGCGATCGCGGTAGAGCCCCCTGGCCCCGAGCGAGATATTTTGAATCTGGCCCTAGCCTACGTGGCGGTTCAGGATGCCAGTAACCTGAGATTTGGCCCCGAGGTCGGGCTACGGCGCAAGCGTCGCGAGGATGCCCCGGTCTTGGCCTCCTGGCAAGTTAAGGTAGCCCAGATGGCTGCTGATATCACCGCTTGGTCTCACTGTGCGGGGGTACGTACCCACTGCCACCGAGGCGATGCCCGTACCCTGCGATCGCTGCTGGAGCCCAACAGTATTGATGCCATTATCACCTCCCCCCCCTACCCCAACGAGAAGGACTACACCCGTACCACCCGCCTAGAGTCTGTGCTGCTGGGCTACTTGAAAAACAAGCAAGACCTCCGGGCCTTCAAAGAAACCTTGATTCGATCCAACAGCCGCAATGTATACAGACTTGATGACGACGACCAAGTTCTCAGCCGCCAGAGTCAAATTCGCCGCCTTGCCCGCACCATCGAAGCCAAGCGTATTGCCTTAGGCAAAACCTCCGGCTTTGAGTGCAAATATCATCGGGTGACAACCTTATACTTTGGCGGTATTAAGCGGCACTTGCTGGACCTGCAAGGGGCACTGCGACCAGGAGCCCAACTGGCCTATGTGGTAGGGGATCAAGCGTCCTTTTTTCAAATCCTAATCAGGACGGGGGAACTGCTAGCGGAGATTGCGGAAGAAGCGGGCTACCAAGTTAAGGGCATTGACCTGTTTCGCACCCGAGGAGCTTCCGCCACCGGCACCCAACTGCGAGAGGAGGTAGTGCGCTTGGAATGGCATGGCGTTGTCAAACAGTCCCGTTCCTTTGTTTTGCCCCACTCGAAGTTTTCTAAGGGAGGTGCAATTAAATAACACTCCATCCTCACCCCAATATCGGTCACCCGCCCATCGGGCAACCATCCTATGCCCTACGGGCAGGCTACGCCCTAGCGTTAGCCTTAGCGTAGCCTGCCGGAGGCTATTGCCCGAAGGGCTATACGACTCAGTTGCTCCTCCGGAGCCGCTACGCGAACAGGACAGGTCCTATGCCCTACGGGCAGGCTCCGCCCTAGCGTTAGCCTTAGGGTAGCCATGTCGGAGGCTATTGCCCGAAGGGCATAGGGTAGGCAAGGGATTGCCCCTACGGAATCTATCTATCACCGTCTGCATTGAGCGCGGAAACCCAACTCGTGGCGGCTGTGCGCCCACAGGGATCTCCGTAACCTATAATGCATGCGCTATAGATACCTAGCCCACCGGCACAGGCCGACTGCCCACAGCATGGCGATCGATGACCTGATCGATAAGACCATACTCCATCGCCTGATGGGGAGATAGGAAAAAGTCCCGCTCAGTATCAGCGGTAATTTTCTCTAAGGATTGCCCTGTATTTTTCGCTAAGGCTCCATTCAGAAGCCCCTTCAGATACAGAATCTCTTTAGCCTGAATCTCAATATCCGTGGCCTGACCTTGGGCTCCCCCGAGGGGCTGGTGAATCATGATACGGGCATTGGGCAGACTCATGCGTTTGCCCTTCTTGCCCGCCGCCAGCAAGAAGGAGCCCATACTGGCGGCCAGTCCGACACAGATGGTACAAACATCGGGACGGATGTGGTTCATGGTGTCAAAAATACCTAAGCCCGCTGTTACGGAACCCCCAGGCGAGTTGACATAGAGATAGATATCCTTCTCTGGGTCTTCCGCTTCTAGGAACAGCATCTGCGCCACAATCAAGTTTGCAGAATCAGACGTAACTTCCTGTCCAAGGAAAATGATACGTTCCCGCAGGAGGCGAGAATAAATGTCAAAGGCACGTTCGCCCCGACCCGACTGTTCAATGACGGTTGGAATCATCGAGAACCCATTAATCATCACGGTGCTGGATTGATTCTACCGATTTGCCGGACTCCGTGCTGGGGGCGGATAACCGTCATTAAGCAGAGTTGGAGGCCATGGCAAGTTTTAGAGAGTTCAGGTTTCGGAGGGTTACAGCTCTACCGTATGATGAAGTTAACATTGGACCTGAGACTTAAGACATTCCTATGGATATTTTGACGCTGGGTTGGGTTTCGTTGCTGGTAGTGTTCACCTTTTCCCTGTCCATGGTAGTTTGGGGCCGCAACGGCTTCTAGGCAACCCATCGTCGTGGATCTCGGGGGTATGGCCATGAATCCGGCTTTGGAAACCCAGGCATTCACCATCCTCGCCGTCTTAGCGGCGGGGCTGATGGTTCTGGTGACAGTAGGTGTTCTATACCTGACGGTGGCAGAGTGGCGCGATCGTCGTCGTCGCGATAATGAGCGCACCCCCGCACCCTCTAGTCGCCGTCGCAAGTGAGTTTCGGTTAACCATTGCCTGTGCCCGATTTACCCATACCTGCCGCTCCTTCGCCAGCCCGACGGTTGGCGTTTGCTGCGTTAAAGGAGATTTACCAAGGTGGGTTTGCTGATGTGGTGCTGCATCGCCACCTCCAGCGCACCACCATCAGCGGCCCCGATCGCCCCTTCGCCACAGAGCTGGTGTACGGCATCGTGCGGCGACAGCGCACCCTAGACGCCCTCATTGATCAACTGGGGACTAAAAAAGCCCAGCAGCAGCCCCTAGAACTCCGCATCGTGCTGCATTTAGGGTTGTATCAACTGCGTTACCTCAGCCACGTCCCGCCCTCAGCAGCGGTGAATACCAGCGTGGATCTGGTCAAGGCCATCGGCTTGCCCCGGCTTTCTGGGGTGGTGAATGGCATTTTGCGCCAGTACCTACGTCTGCAAGGGGAGGGTACCGACCCTCTCCTGCTGCCTACTGATGCCATTGCTGCCCTGGGAATTCGCCACAGCTTTCCCGATTGGTTGGTGGCACTGTGGCTAGAGGCTATCGGTCCTGAAGCTACCGATGCCCTCTGTGACTGGCTAAACCAGTCCCCCACGATTGATCTCCGGGTCCATTCCCTGCGGGCTACGGTGGATACGGTGGAAGCTGCCTTCACAACAGCGGGGATCGCCACCACACGCCTGCCGGGGTTGCCCTGGGCTTTGCGGTTGGTGGGCCACAGTGGCTCCATTCGCGAAATGCCGGGGTACGACAACGGCTGGTGGACGGTGCAGGATGCTAGCGCCCAGTGGGTCAGCTATCTGGTGGATCCCCAGCCCGATCAGGTGGTGATTGATGCCTGTGCGGCACCGGGGGGCAAGGCGGCTCATCTCGCTGCGCTGATGGAGGATACGGGCACAATCTGGGCTTGCGATCGCACCCCATCCCGCCTGAAAAAAATTCAACAAACCTGCGATCGCCTAGGGCTAAAATCCATCCACACCCTCGTGGGGGACAGCACCACCCTAACCCGGTTTGAAGGCCAAGGGGATCGAGTCATCGTGGATGCTCCTTGCTCGGGGCTAGGTACCCTTCACCGCCACGCCGACGCCCGCTGGCGACAAACCCCCGAAACCATTCAAGAACTGGTCCAGTTGCAACAGAACTTGCTCGACCGTGCCGCCACCTGGGTCAAACCCGGCGGCACCCTGGTCTACGCCACCTGCACGCTTCATCCGGCGGAAAACGAGGCCCAAGTGAACCGCTTTCTCCAAACCCATCCCGACTGGCACATCCTCCCCCCTGCTCCTGAGTCTTCCCTGGCAGCTTCCACCCAGCCCGAAGGCTGGGTAAAAATCTGGCCCCATGAGCAGGGCATGGATGGGTTCTTCATGGCCCGAATGGGGCGGGCTTAGGTTAGAAGCTGGAGATTAGAGAACCGGAAGATCTGCACATCCGTACCCTCTGCCGTCTCCGTCTGCACCTGGCGCTCCGAGAGAATCACATAGTCCCCCACCTGCTCATAGCTGTCCTCAAAGACACTGCGGCCCCCCTTCTGCTCTCCAGTCTTGGGGTCATGGTAGACCGAGTCATAGCGGTGGGACAGATAGCCCGCCCCGGTATCATGGCTGCTGAAGGTGTAGATAGTGACCACTACCCCATGGATTTGACGGTGGACCATGGTGACTTCGTTATCCCGCAGGTGATAGCGATCGCCCTCCGCCTTTCCCCCCATGAGAATTTCCACTGACCCATCCTTTAAGGTTTGGCCGTAGCGGAAGGTGTTGTTGCCATGGGTGTCTTCAAAGCCGCGCCGGACCCGGTGAATTGCCACCTCCCAGAGCTGACTGTGGATGGCCTTTTTAACCCCCTCATCCTCAATGCCAGACACCTCTGCCTTCAGGTCTGGACTAACCCTAGCCTTACCCGTCACAGTCTGATCACCCTGGATAAAGGTGACATCGGCGGTGTATCCAGGGAAGTCGCTGTCCCAGGTATAGCGATTTTCATAGGCGGAGCGGAAAAGTTCCCGCGCTGAAACTTGCGTCCCTACCATGCAGATTCCTTTGGAATTAATCATTACTGCATTAGTATCCTAGCGTTCCTCGGTAGGAGATCTGGACCTGGGAACAAATCTAAAATCAGACCCAAGATTTCTCGCAATACTGGGGTTCGTGATCAACACTGGGGCCTACAACACGCTGAAGGAAACGAGTCTATGTCTGACTTTTTAGATCGTTTACAACACAAGTACGCCTACGTGGCTATTGGCGAATTTAAGCCTGGTTGCTTTTCTGAAGCCCGTCAACTCTACGAAAAGGCGGTGTCCACCTACAGTGAAGGCTTCAAAGGAGCCTATCTACTTCAGGAGCCGGGAAGCGATCGCGGGATCGCTATAATCCTGTGGGAAAATCCAGGGGATATGGACTCCCACGTAACCCCTGCCTATGCCGAAGCCCTAGAGCGCATTTCCCACCTTTTTGCAGAACCACCCACGACGGGATTTTACGAGGTGTGTAGTGAGCTGGGACTACCGGGGATTATCGGATTGCCCGGACTTCTGGGGTAGCGGAGAGAATCTACTGAGTTCTTACGGTTGAGTTCTCACGGTCCCTGAACCCCACCAGGAATCCAGGCAAGACTAGCTTCCTAAAACCTGAAACCCAAAACCTGAAACCCAAAACCTGAAACCCAAGACCCAATCACCTACCCCTTTCAGAAGAACTGCCCAATTTACCTCGCAGAGTACTAGCAACGAGACTTCGATGGCCAAACCGACCCAAGCCCACATGTCGCGGACTATCTCCCGACAACAGCCCCCCTTTTTTCGTCAGCGCACCCGCAGTCAGATGGAATACTACATGGGGGCCAAGCTAATTGAGGTGGGGGTCAACCCCAAAACCGCCATCTACCGCTGGCAAACTCAGATTCAGGGCAACAACGAAGTGTGGACCTACAGTGCCTACTGGGATGAGTCTCGCGCTCAACTGGAGGCTGCCGAGGCCCAGGGAGAACCACCCCCTCCGGTTCCAGAGCCTTAGTACTCTGCGGCGTAAATACTCTGACCGTTCCGTTGTGTCACACCTCGGCCCCTCACCCTAGCCCTCTCCCAAGGAGCGAGGGGACCGGAAAATGTTGGGCTGGCGCGACAGAATAGCAAGCCTATTTCAGCCTAGGTGTACTAGGAGCATGGAGGGCCTGGGATTGCCTCTCTATTCAGCAAGGGTTAAATTCACGGCTTCCCGCTTCTGCTCTGCTGGATGGAGGCGTCGCTGAGGGGCCGGAGTCAGGGTGATCACCGTGAGTTCTGGGGGACAGCGCCAACGGCCTGGGAAGTAAGTTCCCAAGCCCCGGTTCACGTATAGACAATTATCCCCAACGGTATGGAGGCCCGAGGCCCATTCCCAATGGCGGGTGATGCGATCGCAGTGATCGTTCAAGTAGGGTAGATGCTGTCGTAGCCAGCGGGGCAGGTAATACCGCAGCCGTCGCGCCAGAAGCGGCAGGGGGCCAATGCCCGGTAATAGAATTTGACCGCCATGGGTATGGCCTGAGAGTTGCAGATCAACGCGATCTCCCATCACTGCCGCCGCCGTATCGGGATTATGGGCTAGCAAGATACGGGGACAATCGGCGGGAATTTGGGCCAGGAGATCCCTTGCCCGCAGCGGTCCCGACCACAGATCCGCCAACCCCACTAAGGGTAAATCTGGCCCCAGGGGGTAGGCAATGTCATTCCACAGCACCGTGATGCCCGCCCGCCGGAGGGCATCCATGATCATCTGCCGCCCCTCCAGCGTGACATCATCATGGTTACCCAACACAGCATAGGTGCCATGGCGACTGCGAAGCTGCTTCAACTTCGTCGCCAAGGGATAGATAGGGGCTGGATCCTCCGTGACAAAATCTCCCGTGAGCACCACTAAGTCAGGCTCTAGGTGGTTGCTGCGGGTGATGGCTTGCCCTAGCAAACGGGGGGAAAGTCGCAGGCCATCAAAGTGAAAATCTGAGAACTGCACCAGGGTCGTCCCCTTTAGGGCAGCGGACAATCCGGGAATGGGGACGGTGACCTGCTCAGTGGTGAGGGGACCCGAGAGACATAAATGCATAGGGGGTAAGAAACCCAGAAAAAGCGTATGTAATGCCCCACTTTAGACGGTCCAGGCACCTATCTGAGGTCTCACTGTGACAGGCCCAAGGAGCCGAGTTCACAGATTTGATCAGGACATTTCTAGAGGGCAGACTCTTAGGCCAATTTAGCCCCATTCAAAAATTGCTGCACCCCAGGTTAGCCCTGCTCCGAAGCCTGACGAGGCAATCACATCCCCAGCCTTAATTCGCCCCGAGCGCACCGCCTCATCCAAGGCGATGGGAATCGACGCTGCCGAGGTATTGCCATAGCGGGCCATATTGCTGATTACCCGCTCTGAGGGGATACCCATACGGTCTGCTACCGCATCGAGAATGCGCTGGTTGGCTTGGTGTAGGACCAGCCAATCGATATCACCAGCGGTGAGCCCTCCCCGAAAGAGGGCCTTTTCAATGACCTCCGGTACCCGCTTTACCGCAAAGCGATAGACCTCTTTACCATTCATGGTGATGGGCTGAAACGTGCCCTGTTGGACTGTCTTGTCCGCCATCAGGGTCTGGGGCTCAGACCCATAGGCTAGGGTCAAACAGTCGTTCATGGTGCCATCGCTGCGCATCTCAAAGCCTAGCAACCGATCGCGATCGCTAGCCTGCAAGACTACCGCCCCCGCTCCATCACCAAAGAGAATGCAGGTGCGGCGGTCGGTCCAATCCACCCAGCGAGACAGCATATCTGCCCCAATCACCAACACCGTGCGGTAGGCTCCGGTGCGAATAAACTGGGACGCCGTCACGAGCGCAAAGACAAACCCCGAACAGGCCGCCGTCAGATCAAAGGCCACTGCCTGGGAGGCTCCCAAAGCCGCCTGCACCTGAGATGCGCTGCCAAATAGATCGTCCGGCGTAGAGGTGGCCAGAATAATCAGATCCACCCCAGTGGCATCCACCTGGGCCATCTCTAGCGCCGCCTGTCCCGCTTGGGCCGCTAGGGCACTGAGGGACTCTCCCCCCTGGGCCAAGTAACGCTGTTGAATCCCTGTGCGGGTGGTAATCCACTCATCCGAGGTATCCACTACCTGGCTCAGGTCAGTATTGCTGAGCACCATAGCAGGATGGGCCGAGCCGCACCCCACCCACGAGACGCCGAGTTGTGTTTGCTGCACCATTTAATCTCCGTCTGCGGCGGGCATGGCCACTCGCTGATACTGAGCCTGAATCCGGTCCAGCACCCGGTTGTCTACTGCTTCTTTAGCTAAACGAATGGCGTTGAAAATCGAAGGGGACTGGGAGCTGCCATGGCTAATTACCGCGATTCCCGCTACGCCTAACAGAAGTGCCCCACCATGCTCCGCATGGTCTACCCGCTGCTTCACTCGTCGCAGGTTGTTTTTGAGTACCAAGGTGCCCACCTTACCGCGAATACCCTGGGGCAGTTCCTCCCGCAGAATTTGCAGTACTGCTTCCCCGACGGCTTCGGCAAACTTGAGCAAAACATTACCCACGAAGCCATCGCAAATAATCACATCGAACTGACCCGAGAGCACATCTCGACCCTCAGCATTACCCACAAAGGGAATTACGGGATTGTCCACCATTAACTGGTGGGCACTCACCGCCAAGTCATCCCCCTTTCTGGGTTCTTCGCCAATATTCAGTAGCCCCACTTTGGGGTCTGCCACGCCCAGAACGTAGCGGGAGTAGATGGTGCCCATGACGGCAAACTGCTCCAGGAACTTAGGGCGACAATCGACATTGGCTCCCACATCCAGAATCAGCACTGCCTTATCCGCCATCACTGTGGGAAACACCGCCCCAATAGCAGGGCGATCAATGCCCTTTAGTCGCCCTAGGCGTAGTAAAGCCGCTGCCATAGCCGCCCCCGAATGGCCGGCAGACACCACGGCATCTGCCCGCTGGCGTTTGACCAAGTCCATGGAGACATTAATGGATGCTTTAGGCTTACGACGGAGAGCGCTGAGGGGCTCTTCATGCATCTCAACGGTGCCCTCAGCGGGCACAATTTCTAAAATCCTGAGACTGTCTGGGTCAGAAACCGATGCGCGGATTTGATCTGGGTCGCCAACAAGTAGAATATCGACCCCCAGCTCAGCTTGAGCGCGCATAGCCCCCGCTACAATCTCAGCGGGGGCATGATCGCCACCCATCGCGTCTACGGCGATTCGTGCCCGAGTCGCTACCATGAACTGAATTCTGTAAAAACTTCAAAGATTCTAGCAGTTCTAGCCGGTTACTCTTCGCCCGGTTCCACGATTCGCTGGAACAGGTAGCCGGTGCCTCGGGCGGTGAGGATCAGCTCTGGGTTGCTGGGATCATCCTCTAGCTTGGCCCGCAGTCGGGAGATATGGACATCCACGACGCGGGTATCCACATGGCGCTCGGGGGTGTAGCCCCAGACTTCTTGAAGAATCTCAGCGCGGGAAAAGGGTTCGCCGGAACGACTCACCAGCAGTTCCAATAGGCTGAACTCCATGCCTGTAAGGCGGATGCGCTCGTTGCCTTTGTAGACTTGGCGCTTGTTGGTATCGATACGAATGTTGTTGATGGTGATGACGCCGGAGCTAGGAATGCCCGTGGAGTGACCTTTTTCCACCCGCCGCAGAACGGAGCGGATACGGGCCTCTAGTTCCTTGGGGGAGAAGGGCTTGACCACATAGTCATCGGCTCCTAATTCCAGGCCGGTGATGCGGTCGGCCACGTCCCCTAGGGCGGTCAGCATAATGATAGGGATGTCAGATTCTTTGCGGAGTTCTTGACAGACGCCGTAGCCGTCTAGCTTGGGCATCATCACATCCAGGACGACTAGGTCGGGATGGGCGGTGCGAAAGGTTTCGAGGGCTTCTTCCCCATCGGCGGCGGTGACCACGTCGTAGCCAATCATGGACAGACGTGTTTCTAAAATGCGGCGAATACTCGCTTCGTCGTCAACAACCAGAATCTTTTCTTTGGTGCTATCCAAGGGTCTCGCCGCTCCTGCTGAACTCAGTGGGATGGATGGATCAATTTTTAACGTTTGATAGTTAAAATCGTAAGCTATTCTAGGCGGTTTGATGAAATTGCGATCCCCACAGGACTGGGTGTTCAGGGTTTTTAAGGTTTCTGTAAGCCTTGATGCTACGGTTAAGGAATATTAAGCAGGGCCTCAGGTTTCTCCCGATTCAGGATGGCTAAGGCACGCTCTCTTTACATTTGCACCGGCTGTGGTGCGGAGTCGCCCCAGCACTTTGGTCGCTGCCCCGTGTGTGGCAGTTGGAATACTTTGGTGGAGCAGGTCGCTCCTACAACGGCGACGACGACGACGGCTCGTCCGGGTGGATCGCGATCGCGCTCTACTACGGCTAAGGCAGAACCGCGTCAGCCCCGACTGTCCCTGACGTTGGCCCAAATTGAAGATCATCCCCAACCCCGCCGTCCCTCCGGCTATGGGGAACTGGATCGGGTGCTGGGGGGCGGTATTGTCCCCGGTTCCCTGGTGTTGGTGGGGGGCGATCCCGGTATTGGTAAATCGACGCTGTTGCTCCAGGTGGCCAATCACTTGGCGGCTGAGATGGGGGTGCTGTATGTCTGTGCGGAAGAGTCGGGGCAGCAGGTGAAACTGCGATCGCAGCGTCTAGGCATCGATCGGGTAGCAACGGGGAAGCCTGTCTCTGGAGAGGAGAACAAGGCAGAAACGGGGTCAGGCCATGGCCTCTATCTACTGCCGGAGACGGATCTAGAGACCATTTTGATGGAGTTAGAAGCGCTGCGCCCCCCGGTGGCCGTCATCGACAGTATCCAGGCCCTCTACTACGGTCAGCTCACCTCCGCACCGGGATCCGTCTCCCAGGTGCGGGAATGTACGTCGGCTCTGATGCAGGTGGCCAAGCGGGAGGATATCAGCCTCTTCATCGTCGGCCATGTCACTAAGGAGGGCGCGATCGCGGGGCCAAAGGTGCTGGAACACCTCGTAGACACAGTGCTGTATTTTGAAGGCGATCGCTTTGCCAGCCACCGATTGCTGCGATCGGTGAAAAATCGTTTTGGCGCAACCCACGAGTTGGGGGTGTTTGAAATGGTGGACCGGGGTTTGGAGGAGGTCAAGAACCCCTCAGAGCTGTTCCTGGGCAATCGGGACGAGGCAGTCCCCGGCATCGCCACCATTGTCGCCTGTGAGGGCACCCGGCCTCTGGTGGTGGAGTTGCAGTCCCTGGTTAGCCCCACCAGCTACAGCTCCCCTCGACGCTCCACTACGGGCATTGAGTACAATCGTCTGCTGCAAATTCTGGCGGTGTTGGAAAAGCGGGTGGGCATTCCCCTATCGAAGCTGGATGCCTATGTGGCCTCCTCCGGTGGGCTAAATGTGGGGGAACCAGCGGCGGATCTGGGGATTGCGATCGCGGTGGCGGCCAGTTTCCGCGATCGCATTGTCGATCCCTACACAGTGCTGATTGGCGAAGTGGGTTTAGGGGGCCAGGTACGCCCCATTTCCCAACTGGATCTACGCCTGAAAGAGGCCGCCAAACTGGGCTTTAAACGGGCCATTGTGCCCAAGGGCCAAGGGGTAGATAGCGTCCTGGAAGTGGTGCCTGTCAGCCGGGTCTTGGACGCGATCACCTTGGCCCTAGGTAGTAGCTGAGGGAGGGGGTGGGGGTGGGTGACAGGTGACAAGAATTTTGAGTTTTGAATTTAATATCCCGTAGGGGCGCGGTCTCCGCGCCCAATAGAGTTGTTGTGAAATAGTGCTCAGTCAGAACCTTCAAGGGCGACTTCCTTCCTCTCTCCCTCGGTTAAGCGGCCATCAGATAAAAGTTCCAGAGTCCTGCCGCTGTGAAGATGGAGCGGTCATCAAAGTTCGCTTTGCGATTGCGATAGACCTGGGCGGCAATCCCATAGCGTTTTAGGCCAGCAAAGGCATGCTCCCCGACGACCCGTTCTCGGGCGAGGGCTTGATTCTCAGCTTTCTGCTCATCGGTGAGTTGTCCGCCCTTAGGTTTCTTGTGTGGAATCTCTACGTTGACATACTCGTTTTGCAGCCCCTGAAAGCCTGAATCACCCTGGATTTTGACGTCATCAGGAATCCACTCGGCCCATCCCTCGCTATTGAGAATGCCTTTGTCGTGCGCCTTACCGGGATAGGCGGTGCTGAATACGAGAATCTGGCGGTCTGGGGCGACACCAGCCAGGTGGGTGCGGGTATGGCGCTTCTTTTTGCCTGAGTAATCTTCCTTCTGTTGGTCCCGGTCTTTGGCCCGCTGAATGGGGCGTTCAGTCCCGTCAAGAATCACCCGTTCCACCTCGGGAAAGGCTTCGATAAATTCTTCAAGACTGGTCAATTTGCGTTTCGGCAACGCCATTTTTTCACCCAGGGCTTCCTCCAGCAGTGGTTGGAGGCGATGCATCCAACGATTCGCCTGAGCGCGATCCAGGTCAAACAGGACACCGGCCAAATCAAAGGTCGGATACACCTTGAAGTAGAACAAGATGAAGAACAGTTTGGTCTCGACCGTTGCTAAATTGGGTTTTCGTCCGGCTCCGGTGGCCCGTTAACGGGGTAAGGGACTCCGACGGGGAACCTCTGCATGGGCCAACACCTGAGCGAAGGTGGATTCCAGTTCCTCAAAGGCTTTCCGGTTCAAACCGGTCAAAGCCCGCAGCAGGCGGTCACTCTTGAGGGCACGTTGGAGGTTCAGCACGGCACAACCAGGTTAACTAGCTCTAGAGGCTATTATCCCCTATTTCACAACAGGTCTAATGCAGAATGTCACCGTAGGGGCGGGTTTGGCTCGTATTGACTGGGAAATCCAGAATGGGGGGCTCAAAACCCGCCCTGCTGGAATTGTTCGTCCTCTATTGGCGATTCTGGGTGACAAGGTGTCCCTCATCCAGCACATGTTGAATCACCCCTTGGATCACCTCCCGCAGCATGACTTGGTTGCCGCTGTTGTCGATGGTGACGGTCATGACATAACGTTCGTCGTCAATTTTGACGGCCAAGGTGCTGCCAATGACCCTGGAATTTTGCCCCGTTTTTTCACCAATCCAGGCCACCCGCTTATTTCTAAGCTGATTCACCGCCCGGTAGCCAAAATCCCAGTCGTACTGCCCCACCAAGGCGTCTAGGATCTCCTCATCGCCCGGATGGGCAAACGTGTAAATCTGGCGCATCATTTCCGTGACCTCGTTACTGGTCATAGTATTGGGGCCACCCCCACTGTTGCGGTTCACAGATGGCAGCGTGGAGTCTCCCGCCAGCTTGGTATTCACCGTGGTATTGGGAAACCCCCGCTCCTCTAGGGTCTGGTTCATTGTTTCCCAGCCGATATAGTCCGCCAATTGGTTGGTGGCAATGTTATTACTTTCCTTGATCATGCGGGCCATTACCTCCCGCAAGGGGTATTCCCGATCCACAAAGATCTTGGCCCCGTTGGCATTTTCAGTCCAGTTGTAGGGCTCGACATAGACCGGCTGATCCAGATCGATGCCCTCCTTCACCACCTTGTCCATGAGAGCCACCGCCACGGGCAACTTGATTAGACTGGCGGGGCTGGCAGGGGGCACGTCCCCCTGGTAATTGCGACAGGCCCCAGAAAGGTGACAGAGGGTAATGCGAATCGCGCCGGGGCGTCCGGTGGCTTCGGCAATCGCCTTAAGGAAGTCGGATTCCGTCAGTTCCACCTGGACGGCGACGGGCTCAGCGGCGGCAATATATTCGGCCTTTTTAGTGGCGGCAGCCTCCGCCATGAGGGAATGGGGGGAAATTTGCTCCAGTTGCGCGATCGCGGCCTGCCAGAGATAGGCTTCTTGCTGGAGGAGCGGCTGGTCAGAGGCCGGTTCTTCACGGGCTTGGTTGCGAGTGATGATGGCCTGGGTTGCCAGTTCTAGGGCGCGCTCATAATCAGCAGCGGCGGTGGTTTCCTGATCAACGCGCTGATTTAGGCGATAGACCACTTGGGTCCAGAGAAAATAGGGGGCCAATGCCTGGAAATCTTGACTCAGGCGGGGTGGCGACACCTGGGCCAGTTCCCGCTGTGCCTGCTGCTGGAGCCAGTGCAGAGTCCGAATATCCTTGGTGCGCCCCATCTGGGCCAAGAGAGGATGATCTACTTCATCCGGGGCCAGAGCAAGGGTGGGATACACCACGGCGGCAGCTACCGTCAGGGCAACAGTATTAAATGCGATCGCGAACGGATACCAAAGCCACCCCATCGGTCACCTCATAGCGCCTGAATCATCATGGAAACACACCGACTAGATTGACATATTTTGTAAATTATCTCCTCAGTCTGGACTAAGAGATGTCCCCTGCACTACTCCTGCGGTTTTGGGCATGGCGTTCTGGGGCTATAGCGGTTCCCTAATGTATGAGGGATACCTCAACTGAATGACACTTCGGCGAACAAGGGGCTTCAGCCCCGTGCCTGTCCTTAACCCGAAGGAGAACCGCCATAGTTGACTGACAAAACATTGGCGCTCACGGCAGTTAAAACCACTGCTATACCAGCTATACCAATGAAGTCGGCCTTCGCCGACTCACCCAGCCAGATCCTACAGTCCGCGTTAGGAAACAGGATGCGTTCTCTGCGTTAGGTTAGGAACAGGTTAATAATCGTCCGCCTACCCATAAGGTGACGTTAATCTACCTGCTGTTTTCACGTTTTATGGAGGCCCTATGTCTGCTACACCAATTCCAGCCATGGGCGCGATCGCGATCGAAGCCATTAGTGGCTATTTCGAGAAAGCCATTCGCTACGAAAAGGCGGTCTTGAAGGACAAAGACCCGGAAAATCTTCACCAAATGCGGGTCAATATGCGGCGTTTGCAGACAGCCCTTCAAGTCTTTGCTCCCGCGATTACCCTGCCTGAGACCGCCCAAGAAGCGGACGTGGCCAAAATCACCCATCGGCTAGGGGCTTTGCGCGATCTAGATGTCACCACCACGCTACTGGCAGAGCAATACCTCCCCGACCTCCCGGAGACTGAAGGTAAGGTGCTCAAGCGAGTCCTCAAGAACTTAGGCAAAGGGCGACAGCGGGCCTATAAACGGGTCAAGACCACCCTCAAAGGGGATAGCTACCAAGCCCTCAAACAGTCCTTCGCCCTCTGGAGCGAAACCCCCGTCTATCGCATCACTGCCAGCCAGCCCTTCACCACAGTCTTGCCGGACTTAGTGCTACCCCTGCTCAGCCAACTTTGGCTCCATCCCGGCTGGCTAGTAGCCACCCATCGGGTGGGCAACCAACTCCAACCCCTCGAGTCCCTAGAGCCCATAGTCATTGATTACTGGGTGGAAGACGCTGGCCTCGCCCTCCACAGCCTCCGTAAACAGGTGAAGCGGGTCCGCTACCAGCTCAACCTCCTCAGCCACCACTATGGTGATCGCCTCCAAACAGATTTGGCACGACTGCAAAGCCTCCAAGAGATTCTGGGCCAGTTGCAGGACGGTTGGGTGCTGGGGGATTTCCTGACCAAGAGCGTGCCCCAATGGGAAACCACCCTACCCACCCTGAAGGCGCTACTCATCGACAGCCGCCATCGGGCATGGCACCAGTGGCAACCACTCCAGCAGTATTATCTGGACCCGGTCCATCGGGACGCGCTGCGACACATTCTCCTAGTCCCAGGGATTGAAGCACCTGTAGCAGCAACATCTTCTGCGACTAAGCCTGCTGTGACTAAGTCTTCACCCACTGAGACAGCCCCAAAGGCCACAGATTCCCCAAAATCACCAGAATCTTCAACAGCGGCGGAGCCTGAGAAGAAGACCCCTCGCCGGACCTCAACGAAGCGCACCACAAGCCGGTCGCGATCGCGCACGACCCAGAAACCCAAAGATACCGAAGGCTAAATTGAAGCCCTAGTACTCTGCGGCGGAAATACCCTGGCCGTTCCATCGTGGCACACTCGGCCCCTCACCATTCGGCTGAGCTCACGCCGAAGCCCTAGCCCTCTCCCAAGGGGAGAGGTGCCCGAAAAAGGTTAGGCTGGTGCGACAATAGTGGACTGATTTACGCCCTGCGGTACTAGAGTGAGTTACCCTCGTGCGTCCCGCAACGCGGTGACGCACGAGGGTTGTGCAGAGTATCGGCCTAGATCTGACCTGTTGCTTCGGTGTAGTTAAGCAGGGGAACGCGATGATGGGCGGCTAAATTGCTAGCAAATCTGAGGATGCTGTCGTAGTTTGACTGCCGACAAATTAAACGGCCTCGGGCTAAATCGGACTGCTTGCAGGGGTGCAGCTCAATAGCCAGGGAAGAAACGTAGACGGAATAAGCAGATTTAAACATGGTTTTAACCTCTGAAATCACCACTATCCTGGAGAAAATCCAGGATATTTAGGATGGGAACTGAGGAGCGACAATAGTCGCCCCCATTGCCTAGAGCGTGGGGACAATTAACTTTGTGATCAAACTTTGTGATCAAATGCCTACAAGGCATTTTTCCAATGTACGTAGACGAATTTCATAACCCAATTTGGAAGTGGGCTGGAACAGACCTGCGACCTGAGTCCTATCTAAGGATGCGTTAAACCTTAAACAGGGCTGCGTCAGGGTGACAGTCTAGCGCATCCAAACCCTTAGGTGCATTGTGGCGCGGCCCTCAAAACAGGCGATATAGCGATCTTTTGGGACTGGAAAGCACCACTGCACCAGTCCCAAAAATCCTTGAACTCAAGCATCTTCCAAATTGCAAACTTCCAGCATATTCTCGGGGTCAACGTAGTAGCAAACGTGGTTGTCTAGACAGATAAAGGCCCAGCCAGATGGCTCTACCCGCAGCAGATCATAGGTGCCATCTTGTACAAAAAACCCCCTGTGGTCGCGGGTGCCAGGGGTGACAACAAAATTGTAAAGGCTTTTATTTTCGGTGTTCATAGGGACCACTAGATAAACGAGGATTAAAGGAAAGCCGGAGTGCTTACTAACCGATTTGTGTACTTTTGATTCACTTTCTTTAGACATTCTTAGTCTAGAACAGGATTCGATGAAACAAAGATTACTTCTCTCAATGAAATTAAATCGTTACTTTTTATTCGTTAACAAATGGTTCCATTTGGGCATGATCTCCCTACTTCAAGAAGGAGATACAGAGGCGGAATTGTGATGATTCTGTACCGAAAACCGACTTTTCAGCGCATTCTGGGAAATGAGATGCAGCTGTGACGACAGTGTGCACTGGGGCAAAACGCTAGACTAGGTGACTGGACTCTGAACCTCATCTTGCGGGAATTCACCCTTGGTATGGTGAGCGAGTCTCTAGTGGCGGGTATCTGGTGGGTCGCGTAGCCCCGCCCGCCCTCCTGGTCCTAGGCCCTCTCATGAGCCCCTTTGAACGCTAGCCCCTTTGAACGCTGCTATGACCCTGTTTACGCTGAAATCGGTCAAGAAAGACTTTGGTATTAAGGAAATTCTCCGTGAGGCTAGCTTCAGCCTGGAAGAAGGGGACAAGGTGGGGCTAATTGGGACCAATGGCTCTGGTAAGTCCACACTGTTAAAGATGATCGCAGGGTTGGAGCCCATCGACGGCGGTGAGATCTGGCGCAATGCGGGGGCCAAGATTGTCTATCTCCCGCAGCAGCCGGAGTTTGAGGGCGATCGCACGGTGCTGGAACAGGTGTTTGCTGATGCTGGGGAGCAGATGGCCCTGATCCGTAAGTATGAGGAGATCTCCCACCGTATGGCACGGGAGCAGGGGGACATGGATACCCTGCTGGCAAAACTATCAACCCTCACGGAAAAGATTGAGGCGGCGGGAGCCTGGGATCTGGAAACCAGCGCCAAGGCGGTGCTGACCAAACTGGGCATCGAGGACTTTGAGGCTCGGGTGGGGACTCTGTCGGGGGGCTACCGCAAGCGTGTTGCGATCGCGGCAGCACTCCTCTCTGATCCCGACGCTCTGCTGATGGACGAGCCCACCAACCACCTAGATGCGGAATCGGTGGAATGGTTACAGAGCTATCTCAACGGCTTTCGCGGGGCACTGCTCCTGATCACCCACGATCGCTACTTTCTCGACACGGTGACCAACCGCATTTTGGAAGTAGATCGGGGCGACCTCCACGGCTATTCCGGCAACTACAGCTACTTTCTAGAAAAAAAGGCTGATGCAGAAGCCTCGGATGTCAGCAGCCAACGGAAGCACGCGGGGGTTTTGCGGCGTGAACTGGAATGGTTAAAACGCGGCCCTAAAGCCCGTAGCACAAAGCAAAAGGCTCGCATTCAACGCATTGATGAAATGCAAAACCGTGAGTTTAAGGAAACCCTAGGCAAGGTAGATATCACCACCGTAGGCCGCCGCATTGGCAAGAAGGTGATTGAGCTGGCGGGGGTCACTAAGGGCTATGACGATCGCATTTTGATCAACGACTTTAGCTATATTTTTAATCCCCGCGATCGCATCGGCATCATTGGCCCTAATGGTGCGGGCAAGTCCACTTTGATGAACCTGATCACCGGGCGAGAACAGCCCGATGCGGGCACCGTGGAAATCGGCGAAACCATCCACTTCGGCTACTTTGACCAGCATTCCGAAGACGTGATCAAGAATCCTGACCAACGGGTAATCGAGTACCTGAAGGAAACAGCAGAACTGGTACAAACCGTGGACGGCAGCGTGATCACTGCGTCGCAAATGCTGGAGCGGTTTCTATTTCCCCCCAATCAACAATATGCCCCCCTGCACAAACTCTCTGGGGGCGAGCGGCGGCGGCTCTTTCTTCTGCAAGTGCTGATGCAGGCTCCCAATGTGCTGATCCTGGACGAGCCCACCAATGATCTGGATGTGCAAACCCTGGCGGTGCTGGAGGAATACCTAGAGGAGTTCAACGGCTGCGTCATTGTGGTATCCCACGATCGCTACTTCCTAGACCGCACCGTCGAGACCGTGTTTGCCTTTGAGACCAGGGGTAACATCCGCCAATATCCCGGCAACTATTCGGTCTATCTGGACTACAGACAGGCGGCGATAGCAGCGGCCAAGGTACAGACGGAGGAGAGCAAAAAGGTGGGCACCCGTCAGCCCTCCCCAATGGCGGCTGCCCCAGTCACCCCTCCCGTGACGACCGCCACGACCGCCACGAGTCCAACATCCAAGAAGCTCTCCTACAAGGAACAGCGGGAATATGAGCAGCTAGAAACCCAAATCCCTAAACTGGAGGCAGAGAAAGCAGCTATTGAGAAAACCCTCTATCACAATGCCCCCAGTGGGTACAGCGAGATCCAGACGCTCTCGGCACGGCTGGCGGAACTAACCCATACCATTGATACCGCTACGGAGCGGTGGATGGAGTTGGCGGAGCGGGGTGATGGGGTGTGAGGGTGATGGGGTAGGGGCGCGGTTTCCGCGCCCAATGCAGGGTGTCGCCGTAGGGGCGGGTTTGGCTCGTGTTGGTCGGGAAATCCAGGATGGGAACCTCAAAACCCGCCCTACCCAGTGCCGGGAAATCCAAGATTGAGGTTAATGCCGTAGGGGCAATCCCTTGCCTGTCCTATGCCCTCTGGGTGGGTGACTGCTATTGGGGAAGTGGGTGGATAGAGGACTTCCGACTTAATGAAGTAGTTCGCTTGACCTACTTTTGCACATCTAGAGTGTTTGGGCGTTTCAGGGGAGAAAGTGCGCTATATTTAGCCAATCGAAAACCCCATCGCCGTAGATATGGTCTCTCAACTCCGGGTTCCGGCTACGCTCTTTCCAGTACCAAAATCGCGATGGTCGGAGACCGAGCCAAAGGAGCCATCCCATCCTCTCCTCCATGCGGTATCGGGCACGATCCAGGTTTTTACCGCTTCCCATCGCAGTTTTTTTACCAATGTCATGGTGCAGGCGATGCGCACAGCGGGCCAGGGGACTCCGGTGCTGGTAGTACAGTTCCTGAAGGGGGGGATCCATCAGGGCACCGACCAGCCGATGCAGTTGGGACAGCACCTAGAGTGGCTACGGGCAGACATCCCCAGTTGTATCCATGAGGGTCGGGTGTCGGAGGCGGAGGGAACTGCGATCGCGCAACTCTGGTCCCATACTCAGATGGTGACGATGCAGGGAAACCATCGTCTTGTGGTGTTAGATGAGTTGAGCCTAGCGATTCACTGGGGGCTGCTGGCGGAGACGGAGGTGCTGGCCTTTTTGCGGCAGCGGCCTGCCCAGGTGGATGTGGTGATGACAGGGCCGGAGATGCCAGAATCATTACTTGCGATCGCAGATCAAGTCACCGAGTTTCGTCGTCAGTTGTTGCCCTAGCCGGGAAAAAACATGATTAAAAATGATGCGTGGATTTCGGCCATGGCGGCGGCGGGATTAATCCAGCCCTTTGAGCCCCAACTGGTGCGGCGCGTGGATCTAGACAGCAGCGGCTCCCGACCTGTGATCAGCTACGGCCTGTCCTCCTATGGCTATGACATCCGTCTGTCGCCAGCGGAGTTTCGCATCTTTCGCCATGTTCCGGGCACAGTGCTAGACCCGAAGAACTTCAACCCCGACAACCTAGAGCCCACCACCCTACGGACGGACAATAACGGCAGCTATTTCATCCTGCCCGCCCACTCCTACGGTCTGGGGGTAGCCCTGGAAAAAATCCAGGTGCCCGACAATATCAGTGTCATTTGTATTGGCAAGAGCACCTATGCCCGCTGTGGCATCATTGCCAACCTCACCCCCGCTGAAGCGGGCTGGCGCGGGCACTTGACCCTGGAGTTTTCCAATTCCTCCAGTGCCGATTGTCGCATCTATGCCAGTGAAGGCGTCGTGCAGTTACTCTTCTTTGAGGGGGAACCCTGCCAGGTTAGCTACGAGACCCGCCGAGGCAAGTACCAGGATCAGCCGGAACAGGTAACCTTAGCCAAGGTATAGCTACTCCAATAAGACCTCCCCCAAGAAAATATGCATGGGATATTACACTATGGGTAGCGTTATATGGGGCGGCCTAACACTACGGTGGTTACGACAAAACAGACGCAACAGCGGAGGATCCCCATGACAGTTCGAGGTTGTCTACCGTCGCATAAGTTGCATCACTGCACCCTTGGGCAGATGGGGCGAATTCTTCGGCGGTCTTTGGTGGGGGGTGCGATCGCGGTAGGGATGACGACCGGGGCTGTTGCCCAGACCTTCACGCCCCTCCAGCAACTGATCATTTCCCGCAACTGTACCAACTGTGACCTGCGGGGCCAGGTTTTGCAGGGACTCAACCTGCGGGATGTAAACCTCCAGGGGGCCGACCTAGGGCAAGCCCAGATGCAGCAGGCCAATCTGAACCGGGCCGACCTGCGGCAGGCGATCCTGGATGGGGCCAATGCCAACCGGGCGCTATTGACCCAAGCGAACGCCACCAACGCCTCCGCCCAATGGACGGATTTCACCGACGCCACCCTGACCAAGGTGCAATTCAATCAGGCCAACTTGACCGGGGCCATCCTGCGGGATGTCTATGGCCTAGAGGTCAATTTCCAGGGCGCTGATTTGACTGGAGCCGACCTTTCTGGAGCCTCTCTAATTCGGGCCTCCATCGGGCGTGCCACCCTGGTAGGGGCAAATCTCAGCGGGAGCGATCTCTACCAGAGCAACCTGATTCGCTCTGACCTGACCAATGCCAATCTGACCGGGGCCGATCTCTCCGGGGCACGGCTGTTTGGCGTCGATCTCTCCGGGGCAGACCTCACGGATACCCTGCTGCTGGGGGCCACCCTGGGTCAAAATGGCCTAGAGGGAACTCGGTTTTGCCGCACCACGATGCCCGACGGCAGCGTGAATAACGCCGACTGCCCCGAGTGATCCCCAGGCCGGATTCCTCAGCCCGGCTAATGGGAAAGGCGGCGGCGGGTGGCGACAACGATGATTCCCAGGCCCAGGGCGGCGCTGATTCCCAGGAGTTCGGGGGCTAGCTCAGCGTAGTGGATGTCCTGATGGAAATCTTGGCTGATGTTTTCGTAGTCGATGCCATTGCCCGTGACGGGAATGACCCAAATGTCCTGGTGACCGCCTTGGCCAAACTCAATTCTCCAGTCTCCTGGGATCGATTCATCGGGCAAAAAGGCAAAGTTCCCACCTTCATCCGTGGTGCCCTCTTGCCAGGGAATATCTGGGTTATTGGGGGCGTAGATGGTTACCGTGGCCTCTGCCATCGGTTCCCCGGTGCTGTAGGTGGAGGTAAAGGCCAACTCGTCAGAAAATAAATCTACAAAATAGTCGGTCTCGACCGAATGACCCCAAGCCGCAGAGGCGATGCCCAGGGTGGCAGAGAGGGTAAGTAACGACCCTAAAATCCGCATCTTTATCGTTTTCATCATGGACTCCTAGGTGAATCCCAGTGTGGTCATGGTCCCAGAGTAACTGGGTTGGGCTGGGGACCGAGGCCCAGTCTCTATACGGCGGCATCGTAGCATAGGGGCTGGGATGGTGAGCACTCTGGGAGGGCTATGGACTGGTTAACTGTGCCGCTGGGCTACGACTTTATGCGGCTGGCGCTGCTGGCGGGGATGTTGGTGGGGGTGCTATGCCCGGTAATGGGGGCGTTTTTGGTGGTGCAGCGGATGTCCCTGATGGGCAATGTGGTGGCCCACTCAGTATTGCCCGGTCTGGTGCTGGCCCATGCGCTGCGTTGGCCGCTGATCATCGGAGCCTTTAGCTTTGGCTTGCTAAGTACTACGGTGATTGCCTGGGTGCGATCGCACTCTCGCATCAAGGCGGATGCGATTATGGCCCTGATTCTAGCGAGCTTTTTTGCCCTGGGGGTGGTGTTTATCACCCTGTTTCAGTCCCAACTGAACCTAGAGGCGCTGTTGTTTGGGGATATCCTCAGCGTCACCCGCAGCGACATTGCCCAGGTGGGTGCGATCGCGATCGTGACCGTAGTGCTGATCCGCCTGTTTTATAAGGAACTGTTGTTTTTCACCTTTGACCGGGCCGGAGCCCAGGCCATGGGTCTCCCAGTCCAGATCATTGACGGTGGGTTGACGGTGGCCACCACCCTGGCCATTGTCGCCAGCTTAAAAACCGTGGGGGTAATCCTAGTCGTAGCCATGATGGTCGGACCCGCGATCGCAGCCTACCTCTGGGTCAAGGAACTCCATAGCCTGCTGGGACTATCGGCCCTATTTGGCATTCTCACCAGCGTCGTGGGCATCTACCTCAGCTACTACCTAGACCTGCCATCGGGAGCCGCAATCGCCCTCACCATTTTCGGCGTCTTCTGGTTCAGCCTTCTTGCCAGCCCTAGCCAAGGACTCCTAGGGCGCTGGTGGCGACAGTTGGGATGAGAATCCAGCCCAGGGATGTGAGAACGCTAGAAGAACGTTTGATTCCTGGAAGCTAGGGCACCTGCCCCGCCCTGCTAGGATCGAGTCAAATCCCCAGAACGGCATCCATGCTGAAGATGCAAATCTACCTCGACTACAGCGCCACCACGCCCCCCCGCCACGAAGCCATTGCCGCTATGCAGGCGGTCATGGCAGAACAATGGGGCAATCCCTCTAGCCTGCACCAGTGGGGCAACCGGGCGGCGATGGTGCTAGAGCAGGCCCGCAGCCAAGTGGCAGGATTGCTCAATGCCCCCCTAGATAGCATTGTCTTTACCGCTGGGGGCACCGAGGCCGATAACCTGGCCATCCTGGGGGTGGCCTTGAGCTATACCCAGCCCCGCCATCTGATCGTCTCTCAGGTGGAACATTCCGCGATCGCAGAGCCCGCCCGATTGCTAGAGCGCCAGGGTTGGGATGTCACCTGGTTGCCCGTAGACCCCCAAGGTCGAGTGAGTCCAGCGGATTTGCAGGCGGCTTTACGGCGAGACACAGTGCTGGTATCCATCATCTACGGTCAGAGCGAAGTCGGTACCCTGCAACCGATTGAGGAACTGGGGCGCATCACCCAAGCCCATGGAGCCCGGTTCCACACCGACGCGGTACAGGTAGCAGGACGGTTGCCCATTGATCTAGCCACCCTTCCCGTAGATCTGCTCTCCCTCTCTAGCCACAAGATCTACGGTCCCCAGGGCGCAGGAGCCCTCTATGTAAAACCGGGACTCGAACTCACCCCCTTACTAGGAGGTGGCGGTCAGGAAGCGGGGCGACGCTCCGGCACCCAAGCCCTACCCAGTATTGCCGGATTTGGGGCAGCCGCAGCCCTAGCCGCCGAGGAAATGCCCACGGAAACCCTACGGCTGATTCACCTGCGCGATCGCCTATTAGCCCAGTTAGAAAACCTGCCAGAGTTGGCGGTAACGGGAGATCGCCGCCAGCGCCTACCCCACCACGCCAGCTTTTGTATCACCGCCGCCGATGGTGATACCGTCAGCGGCAAAACCCTGGTGCGTCAGATGAATCTGGCAGGGATTGGCATCAGTGCGGGCTCCGCCTGCCACAGTGGTAAGCTGAGTCCCAGCCCAATTTTGACCGCCATGGGGTACAGCGATCGCGCCGCCAAATGTGGCATTCGCCTCAGTTTCGGTCGTCACACCACCGAGGCTGACATCGACTGGACTGCCCTCGTATTGCGGCAAGTCCTCGACCGCAGTTTGTCTTCCCTCGTTTGTCGCTTGTAGTTCGCCCGTAGAGCACCATGACCCAGCCCGGAGTCCCCAGCAGCCTCGAAGCCGCCGTAAACCAAGCCCGCCAAGCCACCCGCGCCGCCATTGAGGCCGGGGTATCCCGCATTGTGGTAGACATCGCCATCCCTGAGCTAAAAATCCAGCCCGTAGCAGAGCAGTTCTATCCCCTCTTTGAAGAAATGGGCCTGCAATTTAAGGTGTACTTCCCCGATGCCGGAGCCGCTGCCTTAGCCAAGCGAGATTGGGGCAACCCCGACTTTAGTATTCGCGGCATTAATGAAATGAAGGGTCGCCTCGAAGCCGATGACGAAGCCTTTCTAATCATCGAACCCTCCTCAGTAGAGGTAAATGATGTGGAATCCTTCTGCAACGAGGCCACGGGGCGCTTTGTCGTTATGCTCAACCCGAAACTTGAAGACATCGCCACCATCGGTATCGGCTACACGGGGCGGCAACTGCGAGAGCGCTTCCTGAGCACTCTGGAAACCATCTACTATCTGCAACCCTTAGAGGGAGCCACCATCCTACGGGCCTACCCTGGGCTTTGGCAGGTGTGGGGCGAAACCACCGACGACGGGTATGAATTGCTGGCAGACTTTCCCCAGAAACCCTCCGGAGAAGCCTTAGAGAAACTCTTCAGTGCCGAAGCAGAGGAAGATTCTGCCAACCCCGATACCTCCCTCAAGGCTAAGCCCAAAAAAGCAGGCTTTCTCGCCGAGCTCCAAGGCTTCCTCCGCGCCCTCAGCCAGTAGGGCACAGGTAGACGAAGGTAAAACCCCATACCTAACAGCGAAGGGGGGCGCTAGAAAATCATGGACGGAGAACTATCCGTCTGCCTTCCTGTACCAGCCTCAAGGAAGGACTAGGACTGTTACGGAAGATACAATCATTTTCAAGTTGCACCGTTAAGGTTAGTGCGCATCGCCTTCCTAGAGAAACCGTGGGGTAATCCAATCCTGGGAGGGGTAGTGTTGCCCCATATCAAGGATTTTTTTCGCCTTGAACCCATGCCCCAGTGGCATAACTCGGACACACCTGCTACAGTACGAACTCTGGACTTTTTCCAAAAACCCTGCTCAATGCCCATCGATGCAGCCAATCCCCATCGATGAAGCCATAGCGTTTAAAACAATATTAAAAAATGCGTATACAATTTAAAAATCATAGTCAGGAGGACAGCTATGTTCATCAGACTAGCGGAACAGCATAGGCGATTCGTTCAAGATCTCGTCATGAACTTGCAGGCTCTGGCCACAGTGCTAGAGCGGCGAGGGTATTTGGCGTCCTGCTATACCTGCGGCGGGCAGATGAACAGTGCCTCCTTCATGGTCAGTCTAGGGGACGACCACTTGATCCGATTTTTAGTCTCTGACTACGGCATTACCTGGACGGAAATGCGGGATGATCGGGAACTGATGAAGTTAGAAGGGGCTGAGGCCATTAGCCAGCTCCAAGAGCTAGGCAACTTGGTCAAATATCAGATTAAGCCCTCAGACTATCGCCCCACCGCTGTCCCAACCCGTTAACTGGGCACTGGTCACCTCGAACGGCTCGGGAACTGAGGGTGACCAGTGTTGCTGCTCAGCCAAGCGCTGTTCCCAGTCTATTAAGTAGGTGGACATTAATAAACGTAGTTCTGTCATGGTGCGGAGCGACTCCAACGGAGTAACGGAGCGAAGCGAAGTCGAGACATCTCAGTCGTTGGCGGAGTCCGAGATTCCTCCTTGCGTCGGAATGACAGCATTTAATTATGTCCACTCACTTATCATGATATGGGACTTTTGAAAGCAACGACCCGTTGCCCGAAGGCCCATACCTTCGATACAGACATTGATATCGGCTGCCACCAGTTCGGGGGCGGTGCACAAGCGCGCCTGAAGACACTCATGTTCACTTATGTTTGCCTTGGCACGAATGCCATTGTTCGCGCAAGTGTCTTCTAAACCTTGCCTAACACGACTTGGAAGGTTATGTCTTGAAACAAGCTGAAAAGCTTGCTACGTCGTTGTCTCCATACACACATCCAGTTCCCTGTTCGCGTTAGCGGCTCCCCTAGGGAGCAACGGAGTCGTTGGCTTTGCCGCCCCAGAGGGGCTAGGGAACGGGCAGAACCCGGTGGTGTGGCTGGCTTTCTCCCTTCGGGAGACACTAAAGCGTTGGCAAAGCCTGTCTGAAAGACTTACGACTCCGCTCAGCCAGCGGTCAACGGGCTCGATTCTCCGTAACCTTCCAAGTCGTGTGCCCAACGTCAATTCGGTATCAGCGCTGTCACCCCGCCGGGAATTCAAAAGTCCCGGCTAACAGGCTTATAGCGGTTCTCACTCGGGTTAAGTACAGGCAAGGGGCTTAAGCCCCTTGTTCCCCGAATTGCCATCAAGTTGAGCTGTACCTCATCCATTAGGGAACCGCTATAAGTCCATTAAAAATGGACTGGGAGCTGGGCTGGGGATAGAGGGGCAAGTCCGTTTTAACGGACTTCTGCTATGAGCCAGGGCAATTTATTCCCTGGCGGATGGGCAGCGAAGCTTAAGTCGAACTCAAGTTTGCCCAAGTCCAGAAGTGGAATTTTCCCGGTGGAGAAACTCCAGATTTCGAGCTGGACTTGGTCTATGCATCGCCAGCCTAGGCCGCTGTCCCCATTAACTAATCGTTAAAGCTGTACGGATTTGAACAAGTGGCCATAACTTTTTAAGGCGGTAAACCAGTAGCGGTTGACTTGCCACCCTGTAGTGCCTCCAAGCCAAACAGACTAATAATTACCCCAGCAATAGGAACAGATAGAAATAGACCTAGTAGACCCGCAACCCTAGCACCTACTAAAAGCGCAAAAAATAGGACAACTGGGTTCATGTTGATGGAGCCCTGCATGATACGAGGCATGAGAAGATTTTCCTCAATCTGCTGCATAAATACACAGATTCCAATAATTTGAAAGCTAATCCATAGGCCCTGAGGGAGGGCGATGAAGGCAATCAAAGCAACTCCCATAGTTGCACCAATACCGGGAATCAAGTCAAACAAACCCGCAATTGTTGCCAGCAGCAAGGCATAGGGAATCTTGAGGACCACAAAAACAACGAAGCATGACACCGCAAAGAAAATTGACAATAGCAAACGTCCCCAGAAAAATCCCAGAAGATTTATCTTGATGGCCGTCGTCAATTCCCCTTGCAAAGATATTGGAAAAATATTGATAACAAAATTCCAAATTGGCTCCCCCTCTAACAACATAAAGAAGGTCACAACTGCCACTAGAATCAAATCAATGATATTACTGATAATACCCTGAACAACAGATAGACCTATATCAATACCAGATAGAATTTGGCCTCGTAGCTCCCCCGTCAACTCCGTCAAATCCAGTTGAATGTTGAAATCATTTAAAGCAGTATTTAATCTCTCAATCAGGGGAATGATAGCATCCACTATCTCAGGGGACTGAGTGATTAACTGTTGTCCTTGATTGAGAATGGTTGATCCTAGGGTAGTGATGACACCACTTAAGAAAAGCAAGCCCATTGTGAATGTGATTGTGACCGCCATGCTGCGAGGAACGAATCGAGTAATCCAAGTCACTGGATAGTTCAATAGAAAGGCAAGAATGGCAGAAAACGTAAAGATAGTAATTACGGTTTGAAAATAACCTAAAACTTGAGCTATGACCCATCCCAAGGTAAGCAGTAATAGATACCGAATTAACCTGATAATGCTTAGGCGATGCAAAAAATGAAAAGATGGTTTTCTATTCGTTTTCATTTAGGATTCTTGTCTCTCTATACATATCACAATCTCATATCCACAAATCCTGTAGACCAGGTTTGAATTCGGTCACTTCTAACTCTTGCCTTGAGTGGTAACGTCGTCTCACCTGTTGCTTTTCAAGTCTCCTCTGAACCTGAATTGTTGAATTGCCTCATAGGTGTTATCAATGATTGAAGAAACCCATGGGTTTCAGGATTTAAGTCCATAGACATGGATTTGATCAATATACAAGGAGCCATTTTGCCTAAAAAGGGTTGTGCCGATCTCAGCTTCACTCAGGATTGCATAGATCCATTTGATCTTGAAAATCCTAATCTCTGGGTGAAAATCGAGCATCTAGGTCGATATCTATTTGCGGCTGATTACCTCCGTGACTACCGTCCAAGGCGAGTGGCTGACATTGCCTGTGGCATGGGATATGGACTCAATGAACTGGCTAAAATTGCCGATTTTGTTGTTGCAGTTGATCGGAGTTCAGAGGTATTGAAGATTGATGATCTCGATTGGAATACGGATAATCATGAGGGTCAGGGTAAAATTGATTTCCATGAACAAGACCTGGAATCTCTACCGTGGTCTCGTCATCTTGTCAACTCAGATTTGGATGCTATCATTAGTTTTGAAACATTAGAGCATCTAATTGAGCCGGAATTAGTTATTGCTCAATTCTCTCAATCCCTTAATGAAAATGGCTGGCTAATTTGTTCAGTACCCAATGCACTCCATGAACCTCCAGATCGTATGGGGTTGCCGGTTAATCCTTACCACAAACAACTCTTTAACTTCTCTGAATTTCGACGCTTGCTAGATAAACATAGCTTTCAAGTAATTTATCGACTGGGTCAGGCATCGTCAAATATTTTATTCAAACGGGAATCTCAATTATTAAAGCACCGTTCTATATCCCAGCGGATAGGAGATTTTTCGGAGCTGCATAGCCCAGCAATCATCAGGCATCTGACCTATCTTTTAGCCTATCCAACAGTGTCCAATATTGATGGATCATATGCTCTGATTGTTGTGGCTCGAAAGAAGTAAATGGATAAAAAAGGAAAGGTATAGGCTAGAAATCAGAACCTAGCTGAAGCTGGAACACTCTGACTCAGGCTTGCTCTGTAGAGTAGCGCAGGCCGACCCAATCTGCGACAATTGCCCGGAATTGGGCCAATATCGAGTCCTGTGATGCCTGTGTGTCTCCATGCCCTACTCCCGTCGAGATCTGCTGCGATCGCTGTTGGCCCTGACCCTGGGGGGCACCAGTCTCAGCCTTGCCCCTCCGTTGGTCCAGGCGCAGACCTTGGGTCCTGCTGGGGGGCATGTCGTGGTGATTGGGGCGGGTCTGGCAGGTCTGGTGGCGGCCTATGAACTTCAGCGGCAAGGTTGGCGGGTGACGGTGCTGGAGGCCCGCGATCGCGTTGGCGGTCGAGTGGTGACACTGCGGCAACCCTTTGCCCAGGGCCAATGGGCGGAAGGCGGCGGGGAATACATTGACAGTCTCCGGGTTCATACTCAGATGCACCATTACGTGCGGGAATTCGGCCTGCGACTAGAGTCCGTCCATCGTGCTCCCGAACAGGGGCTCTACTATCTGCAAGCCCAGGGACAACGGCTGCCCCTCAGCGATCGCGCCCTGGATGAGACCTTCGGCCCCGCCCTGCGCCAGGACATTGACCGACTTTGGTCAGATCTGGATAATCTCGCTCAGGGCATCACCGATCTGGATCATCCAGAACGGGCTCCCCAGGCCGCTGCACTGGACCAAGTGGTGCTGTCTCGCTGGTTGGATGACCTGGGGCAGGCTCCCTTGGCGCGGGTGCTGAGTGATCAATATCTGCGGGGAGAGTACGACGATCCGGAGTGGCTGTCGCTGTTTTTTCTAATCCAACAGGCGGCCCTCTACGATCAGGTGCCGGATCATCGCCTAGAAATGTACCGGATCCAGGGGGGCAATAGCCAATTGCCGGAGGCCATGGCTCGTGCGCTCCAGCATCCCATTCAATTTAATGCCGCTGTCACCGACATTCGCCAGACGGCCCTCGGAGTGGAGGTCCACCATCAACAGGGTGTGGTCACCGCCGACTATGCCATCATTGCCACTCCCCTGCCCCCCCTGCGAACGGTGCGCTTTGAGCCCGCTCTGAGTCCGGTGTTGCAACGTGCGATCGCAGAATTGAACTACGGCTCTCATGTGAAGGTGATGGGGCAGTTTCGCCATCGTATCTGGCGCGACCAGGGGGTGAGTGGCCCCACCATCACCGACCTCCCCGTTGGTTTTGTCAGTGAGGCGACGGCCCAGCAACCGGGGAACTGGGGTATTCTCACCGCCTACGTAGCCGGACAGTATGGGCGGCAATTGGTGGCGATGACAGCGGACGATCGCGTCGCCACGGTGCTGCAACAGATGGAAACCCTCTACCCCGGCTTGCGGGATCAACTCCATACCACCACGACTACCGTCTGGCCCCAGGATCCCTGGGTCGGTGGGTCCTACTCCGCCTATGGACCTGGACAGTTCACCACCTTCTGGCCCGCATTCCAGCACCCCTATGGACGACTCTGGTTCGCTGGGGAGCACACCGATCGTTACATCGGCTACATGGAGGGGGCCGTCCGCAGCGGCCAACGGGTCGCCCAGCAGATTCACCTAGGCGCGACACCATCTAATAGTGTTGGATTGCGGTAAACCCTGGCTCGGGGGTCAGTCAGGAAGGGTACTCTAGGGGCAGCTAGCCCCTAGACTATGTGCCTGCACCCTTTGATATGAGTGACTTCCCCGCCCCGCCCGCTGCCCCTACAAGTGCTGAAACTTGGCGGACTGCCTACTATCGTGCTCTGGAATTGGCGGAATTTCGGGGGGGCTTTTTGGTTCGATCAGCCCATGAGCTGCGATCGCCCTTAAATCAGGTCATCAGTCTACACCAGATGATTTTGGAGGGGCTCTGCGATACCCCGGAGGAGGAGGCAGAGTTTCTGTCCGCCGCCCACGCCGCCGCCCTGAAACTGCTGGAACAGCTCGATTTTCTGATCTATCTGTCCAAGGTGGAAACGGGGCAGCTGGAACCCCACCTTCAGCCTGTCTCCTTGGCCATGGTCCTAGACCAAATCAAAACCCTCACCCATCTGCAAGCTGCGAATCGGAACCTACGCCTCGTCATTGAGCCGCCAGATCCCCATATCCAGGTGTGGGCCGATCCTAACTGGTTGATCAATGCCCTGGTTACGTTGATGGAAGGTGCGATCGCAAGCTGTCAGCGCGGTACCCTGCACCTCTACACCGCCCCCACCGCCAGCGACACCCACTACCACCTCTGGCTCGACGACGATCGCCCCGCCGATCTATGGCAGGAGCCAACGCCCCTCGGGGATTGGGAAAAATTTGATCTGGATCGCCCCCTCCCCCTAGGATTGCGGCACAGTCTAGTAGCAGCTCTGCTAGAAGGGATGGCGGGTCGCTTGGAGCAACTGGAGGTGCCAGAAACCGATACCAGCCCTAACCATCGCCTGCAATGTACCCTGCCCCGATATCGCAGCGACTCCCAGAGCTGAAGTCATTAGCTAGAGAACCGGGTCTTCGCAGAGCGCTCCAGCGTTGCCAGATCCTGCTCCAGTTCTAGGGGCTGGTTAAAGAGAACCATGGTCGTAGTCTGGTTGGTCTGGAAGCCAATGCGCTCATAGAAAGACTGCTGATGGGTGGTCATCAAATACACCCGCTCCACCCGACTGACGTGGGGATGGGCCAGCACCGTCTCTACCAGTCGCCGTCCCAAGCCGGCCCCCTGATAATCAGGGTGGATCACCACATCCCAGATCGTAGCCCGGTAAACCCCATCAGAAGTGGCACGGGAAAAGCCAATCAGGTGATCCCCATCCCAAGCAATGACTACAGGATGGCTGTGGGTAATAGCCGTGGCCATCGCTTCAGGGGTGCGATCGCAGGCCCAAAACGCAGCCACCTCAAACAATCCTTGCAACTGACTCAACCCATTAGCATCCAGGGCCTCCACATAGCGAAACTGAATGTGGCGACAATCCATCATGGCGGTAACCCTTCTTCAAAGAAGTCAAGAAAGAACTCAACGGACAGGCATCGCAGCAAATTGAACTCGGGGTCAATACAGATCCAGCCCCGTTCCCCTGCCCTGAGGGAGACGCAACTGAACCTGTCAGCCCCTGATTCGTCGATGATGTCCTGATGAGCCCAACCTGAAATCGCCGCTCCGTCGCAGCCTGCGGCCCATAGCCTCCCCATCCTCTGCCTCGTAGTGAAAGGCAGAGCTAGGAAGCCCTAATACAAGCCTCAGGCCGTCACAGTCACTGTCGAAATTGATCATCTCCAAGAAACTCTAGAGGACTGCCCAACATCCGGGAGTGGTAGGCGGCTCCAAAAATACCGTCAGGCGACAGCCAACTTGGCTGGCCGTACTGAACTGACTTAACAAAAAAATGCATCGAACAATACAATAACACCGTCCCCAGGGTCTCGGGAGCTGAAAAATCTGTTAGCCAACAGCAAAATCCTGAATTTCCCCCAATTTCCAACCCAATTTCCCTGCGCAAGCCCCCAAAAGATCTCAAAACCCGTCACCCCAAGGCCCAAGTGGTAGGATCAAAAAGCGCGAATTCAACCTTAGAGCCCCATTAGGTGTGGGAACCGCCCCTTGCCTTGAGGCGGCTCCATTGAATTTACTAGAAGCATTCCCAGCCCAGTTCTTCCAGTCTCCGGACACATGCTAAAAGCCCTCCTTGGTGACCCCAACGCCCGCAAGCTCAAGCGTTATAAGCCTGACGTGGTGGAAATCAACCTGCTGGAAGAAGACATCCAGCCCCTGTCAGACGCCGACCTAGTTGCCAAAACGGGTGAATTTAAGCAGCGCATCGAAAAGGGAGAGACCCTAGACGACCTGTTGCCAGAAGCCTTCGCCGTGGTGCGTGAAGCCTCCAAGCGAGTCCTGGGGATGCGCCACTTTGACGTACAGCTCACCGGGGGCATGGTGCTCCACGATGGGCAAATCGCTGAGATGAAGACCGGGGAGGGCAAAACCCTCGTAGCCACCCTGCCCGCCTACCTCAATGCCCTCAGCGGCAAAGGGGTCCACATCGTCACGGTAAACGACTACCTGGCCCGCCGGGACGCGGAGTGGATGGGACAAATCCACCGCTTTCTGGGACTGGAGGTGGGTCTGATTCAGCAGGGTATGAGCCCGACAGATCGCAAAAAGAACTACGCCTGCGACATCACCTACGGCACCAACAGTGAATTTGGCTTCGACTATCTGCGAGACAACATGGCCACCGCCATCGGCGATGTGGTGCAGCGCCCCTTCAACTTCTGCATCATTGACGAGGTAGATTCCATCCTCATTGACGAGGCCCGCACCCCCCTGATCATCTCCGGTCAGATCGAGCGACCGGGGGAAAAGTACACCCAGGCAGCGGATATTGCCCGCCAACTTAATGGGGAAGACCACTACGAAGTGGATGAAAAGGCCCGCAATGTGCTGCTGACAGACGAGGGCTTTATTCAGGCGGAGCAACTCCTGGGGGTGCAGGATCTCTTTGATCCCCAAGATCCCTGGGCGCACTATATCTTCAATGCGATCAAGGCTAAGGAACTTTTCATCAAGGATGTGAACTACATCGTTCGCAATAACGAAGTGGTGATTGTGGATGAGTTCACCGGGCGGGTCATGCCCGGTCGGCGCTGGAGCGATGGCCTGCACCAAGCCATTGAGGCTAAGGAGCATGTGGAAATCCAGCCAGAGACCCAAACCCTCGCCAGCATCACCTACCAAAACTTTTTCCTGCTATATCCCAAGCTGTCGGGGATGACGGGTACCGCCAAAACCGAGGAGCCGGAGTTCGAGAAAATCTATGAACTCGAAGTGACGGTCATCGATACCAACCGCACTTCTAGACGGCGGGATGTGGCCGATGTCGTCTACAAGACCGAAGAGGCCAAGTGGCAGGCGGTGGCAGGAGAGTGCGCCGAAATGCACCAAACTGGGCGTCCGGTGCTGGTGGGTACCACCAGTGTGGAGAAGTCGGAGTTGCTCTCGGGATTGCTCAAGGCGCTCAATATCCCCCACAATCTGCTCAATGCCAAGCCGGAAAATGTGGAACGGGAGGCGGAAATCGTGGCCCAGGCGGGGCGGAGTGGGGCCGTCACCATCGCCACCAACATGGCGGGGCGGGGCACCGACATCATCCTCGGTGGGAATGCCGACTACATGGCCCGTCTCAAGGTGCGGGAATACTTGATGCCCCGCATCGTCAAGCCTGAGGATGAGGATGAGTTTGGGGTGAAGTCGGTGGCGGGGGTCCGGGGTCGCAACCGTCCCCAGGGCTTTGGCTCTGACAAAAAGGTGAAAACCTGGAAGGCATCCCCCGATATCTTCCCCACGGAGCTGTCCCAGGAAGCGGAACTGGCCCTGAAAGAAATGGTGGACCTGGCGGTGACCACCTATGGGGAGCGCAGTCTGGAGGAACTGGAGGCGGAGGATAAAGTTGCGATCGCAGCAGAAAAAGCCCCCACCAGCGACCCCGTCATCGCCAAGCTACGGGAAGTTTACAACCGGGTCCGTAAAGAGTACGAAACCTTGACCGATGCCGAACACGAGCGTGTGATCAGCCTCGGCGGTCTCCATGTCATCGGCACCGAACGCCACGAATCGCGCCGGGTAGACAACCAACTGCGGGGCCGCGCCGGACGCCAAGGCGACCCCGGCTCCACCCGCTTTTTCCTCAGCCTGCAAGACAACCTGCTGCGGATCTTTGGCGGCGATCGCGTGGCGGGCTTGATGAACGCCTTCCGCGTAGAAGAGGACATGCCCATTGAGTCAGGGATGCTCACCCGCTCCCTAGAGGGGGCACAGAAAAAGGTCGAAACCTACTACTACGACATCCGCAAACAGGTCTTTGAATACGACGAGGTGATGAACAATCAGCGCCGCGCCATCTACGCCGAGCGACGACGGGTACTAGAGGGCGAGGGTCTGAAGGAACTGGTGATCAAGTACGCCGAGCAGACCATGGATGACATCGTAGAAGCCTATGTCAATCCAGAACTGCCCTCCGAGGAATGGAAACTGCCAGACATGGTGGGCAAGGTCAAGGAGTTTGTCTACCTGTTGGAAGATGTGGAGCCAGAGCACCTAGAAAACCTGTCCATCGGGGAGATCAAAACTTTCCTCCATGAGCAGGTTCGGATTGCCTACGACCTGAAGGAAGCCCAGGTAGACCACATGAAAGCCGGTCTGATGCGAGATGCAGAGCGATTCTTCATCCTCCAGCAGATCGACACCCTCTGGCGCGAACACCTCCAGCAGATGGACTCCCTGCGGGAAACGGTGGGGCTACGGGGCTATGGCCAAAAGGATCCTCTAATTGAGTACAAGAGCGAAGGCTACGAGGTCTTCCTGGACATGATGACGGGCATCCGCCGCAATGTGGTCTACACCCTGTTCCAGTTCCAGCCCCAACCCCAACCCCAGGTAAAGACCTCCCAAGAGGTCGGCTAGCATCACCTCATTTGCTTCCTCCCTAGTGCTCTGTCAAGCCTCAATTTGTAGGTTGGGTGCAGCGCTCGCGGAACCCAACATGGCCCACCGTTGTTGGGTTTCACTTCGTTTCACCCAACCTACGCAAACTGATTTTGTGGGCCAGCGTAGCTGCCGTAGGCTGATTCAAACTTGACGCTGCGCTAGAAGCTTCAGCTTTTGGACCTGTACTCAATAGCTTGCAGACTGCTACGGATACCTCAACCCACGCTTGCCACAAAAAAGCCTCCCGCGTTAGGGAGGCCCATGTTTAGATGTACGTCTCAGTACAAGAGTTTTTGTAGCAGGTACTCTGACTCAGGGGCGACCCCAAGTAACGACCTGACTTAGGACAGCCCCTCTGGCAAGGAGATACTTGATTCCGATGTCCTAGGCGCGTCGCAGGCGGGAGCCAGCCCCTGCTAGCCCTACTGCCCCCAGACCGAGAATCAGACCAGGTTCGGGAACTGTTGGGCCATTGCCGCCATTATCATCACCTGTGTTGTAGAAGGTCAGGTGGGACAGGCCAGATTGGTTGCCACTAGGGCCAGGGGCAGGGGGGGTAAACCACTCACCGCTGGTCGTAGTAATGGCCTGACTCAAGCACCCTGCTGTAAAGGCCATGGCCCCTAAGCAGGAACCAGCATCGCCCTCAATCATATAGAACAGATTGAACCCTGGTCCGCCCTTAGCGACCCAGTACTTAATGCCTGGATCACCCGCTCCAGGGGTGTAGCTCCAAGTGCCAGTAGCTGCCCCTTCAGGAGCAAAGCTCCACTCAGCGCCATCTACGCTGGGGTACGCAGCGCTGTTAATTTCAATTTCGACTCCGGTCTTCTCGTAGTCAAACTTGGCAATGACCGGAGAGCCATTTACCTCGCAATTCCCAAAGCCTTGACCAAAGACGCCTGAGCAGTCGTTGCCGGATGAGAAACCCCAAACCAGACTAGCGGCTTGAGAAGGGGCTGATGAGATCAACAAGCTGGCTCCAGCTGTGCCTACTGCTAGGACAGCCGCGATAGAAAGGCGTTGCATTGAAATCATGGTTGTATATCCTCGCATAGTAAGGGTAGGCAGCTCATTGCTTCCGAGCCCGTACCTAAAAATACTACCCGTACTTAGACAAGTAAACTTAGACACCCAAGATTTTACGCAAGCCTCATACAAGTATTGTTACCAAGCCCAGGCCAGCGGCTCCCAAGCCGCGCAGATACACGCAATCCAATCCCCTAGGGGGGGATACGAATTGCGGGCAACTTCATGGAAACTTCACAAAACCCTCGGTTCGCTTCAGGAACTTCTCAATCAAGGGGGAAATTTCTGTGCGGAATGGAATTTAAGTTAGGGTCTTGAGATGATTCAAAACTTGCAAAACATCGTAGAGCTCGTTGCGTTGCCGATTGAGAGAAAAATCATCAGAGAAACCGTACTGCGCTTGGTCTAATTTCACAAACATAGAATAGGCTCCATTGCTGACCAGCCCGAAGGTGGGGCGATCGGAGACGGGGTCAGCAGACCTATAGGCCAAAGCCTGGGGCAATGCTACATCGATGCTAAAGGAGGTTCGTTTCGCTTCTACAAGGACAATCCAAAGGTGGTCCTGCACAATCAAACTGTCAATGCGCCCCTGGTAGATGTGGTTGTCCTCATCGGCAATCTCGATCCGGATCGACGCCTCGGAGCGCAGTCGAAATGGGGAATCGTAGAAGCCTGCTAGCTCTAGCAAAGGAGCGATGACGATAAAATTTACGCCCCCTTCGAGGAGATGTCCATACTGGCGATGGTATAGATAGCGCTGCTTAATCAGATCTAGGCGCTGTCGCTCGGCTGAGGTCAGGGGGGGGAGTTCTACAGTCCATTCCGTAAAAAAGTCTGGGTCAGCTCGGTAGGACAATCCAAATCGAGTCTCTGCTTCTACAAGGCTATCAATGTAGTCGGTGATTGCTAGGGACTGCTTCATCGGGTCTTGCTTGACCAGCGTGGGTTTAGTCTAAGCGTATTCCATCTAAAAAGTCAGCCCCCGCTTCGGGTCTGGGCTGCTTGCTGAAAGACCTGACAATACTGCCGATGGCCACCGGGAAAAACCACATTCAGCCGCAGGGGGTCCGTGGTGTCTTGGGGATCGCCGGGGCCAGCGACCACCGTTTTTATCCCTTGGCGCTCTTCTATAGCGAGCGGGCGGCGGTTTTTTAACTCGCCACCGCTGCTATCGACATAGACCACCACATTGCCCCGCTCAAAGACGGTGTCAATGGCCTGGATGAGCTGAAGAAAATTGCGATCGCTACCGCCCCGCTTCGCCACGGGCACGCCATCTTCAACCACCACCTGACTGGTGACCGTGTCGCCCACACCCACGATCAGCGGCATCAGGGCCGGATCAAAATGGTGCTTGACCAGGGCCAGCAGATCCGCCTGGGTCTGGGGAGCTTGGCGCACACTGAAATCGGGGCCGAGGGGATAGGTGCCCGTACGCTGGGCGTAGTAGCGATTGAGCAGAGCCAACACCCCGGCCTCCTTGATCGCCCCCCGCAGCATGAACTGAAAGTCCGTCGTGCCCGACTCCTCCCCCTGGGCCAGCCAAATCCGTTCCTTGCCGTCTTCGTCGCGCCCGTGGTTGGGGGCGTAGTGGACAAAAAAAGCATCGACTAAGCCCTGTTCATGGGCCTCCATGAGTAGAGTGTCCATGAGCTGGGCTATGGTGCGCTGGAGGTCAGCAAAGCGATCGCGCTCCCCCACCAAGACCCGATGAAACGTATTCAGGTTCGCGGTAGGAGAGGCCACATTATCCAGGGCCGAAGCTTGGATGCAGTGCTCTAGCGTAACGTCGTCAAGGGGTAGGGCATGGCCTTGGGCAAAGGCGACTAGGGCAGCACGGATGCGATCGGGCACGGCCCGGAGGAACGCCAGTTCCGCCTTCCTAACACCGGGATGAGAGACCTCCCCTTGGCGCGTTTGCCACTGTACCCCCCCCGCCGCCAACCCCGGCAGATAGTGACCCTGGGCCTGCCCTGAACCCCGGTCTAAGGTCCGCTCAATGATGCCGTTAACCCCCCGTTCCCCAGTGTGTTCTCCATTCGTGAGCACATAAAAATGGCCGTCGAAGGCTGAGGTTGCTGCTACGTAGGCGGGGTCAATGTGGCGATCTAGCGGATCATTGACCAGTGCCATACAGACCCCGTCTAGGTCCTGGATGATCAGCAGGTTCTCTGTCTGGACCAGCAGGTCGGCAAAGCGATCGTGCTGGAGGGAATAGATTTGCTGGTGCAGCGGGGTAACGGGGGCAGCGGTCATGGGCTCCTGGGATCCTAGGCAACAGGTTCAGGCTACCAGGATGCCCCACCCCGTTTCCGTAATCGGCAGGTAATGGGGGAACGAATTGCCTGCCGATTGTGCCCAGGGTATGGGGCACGGCGGTGCGGTGCCCCTACAGGAAAATTCAGGGAAATTCGCAACGTATCGCGGTATTCATCTCAATCCAGTACGCCCACGGTAGGGGCACACGGCTGTGTGCCCTCAGGGATGTACGCAATCCAACGGCATGTCGCTATGGCTTTTCAAGCATGGCAGTATGGCAAGGACAGAGGTGGCAAAAGCGATACGGAGTATTAAGGGAAGTCCAAACTTTTCCTGAGTAAGCCCTCTGACTGTCAAGCCACCCTTCAGAATTAGAGGAATAGGCCATTTGGGACTGCCTGCTGACGCTACGGACAGACAGCTTTAGGGTTTTCCCAGATGGCGGTTAGGAAGGAGACACAATTCATGGTGAGCCTCAGTGCTGATGTGGTGCAGCTCAACGCCACCGTCGCGACCAAGCTGGATGCCATTCGCCAGGTGGGGCAACTGTTGGTAAAGGGGGGCCATATTCAAGCGGGCTACATCGACAGCATGGTGGCACGAGAATCCGCCGCCAATACCTATCTGGGCAACGGTATCGCCATTCCCCACGGCTTACCCCAGGACCGGGAGCTGATTTTGCAAACCGGGATCGCCGTGACCCAATTGCCCCAGGGGGTGGAGTGGAATCCAGGGGAAACGGTGCATTTGGTGGTGGGCATCGCGGCCAAATCCGACGAGCATCTGCAAATTTTGCGAAACCTGACCCATGTTCTGGACGATCCGGCCCTGATTCAGCGGCTGGTCCAGACCCAGAATGCCCAGGAGATTATTGAGCAACTGACCCAAGGGGAGAGTTCTCCGTCGGTGCAGAAGCCGACGGAATTGGAACCGGGCTTTGATCAGCAGGTGGAGGTGCAAATTACCGGGGCGGCGGGGCTCCATGCCCGTCCGGCGACGGCCTTTGCCGCTTTGGCCTCCGCCTTTGAGGCGGATATTCGGGTGCAGGCGGGGGAAGAGATCGCCAATGGCAAAAGCCTGATGTCTCTGCTGAAGTTGGGGGTGGAGTCGGGGCAGAGCATTCGCATTCTCGCCCGTGGTAAGGATGGGGCGGCGGCGTTGAAGGCGCTCCAGAACGCGATCGCAACTGGCTTAGAAGCGGAAGAACCGGAAGCAGAGCCGGATCTGGACCTGCCTGCCCTCACCCTCGCAAGCAAGGCCATCATCGGAGTGGCGGCGGCTCCTGGAATTGCGATCGCACCCCTGCACCACCATCACACCCAGACCTTGAGCTTTGCCGATACGGCTCCGAATCCAGCGGCAGAAGCGGAAAACCTGCGGCGGGCGGTGGCCGCTGCCCTGGGAGAATTAACTGCCCTGCAACAGCAGGTTCAACAGCAATTGGGCACGGCTCAGGGGGCCATCTTTGCCGCCCACCATGCGCTGCTGGCAGATCCGGACCTGATCGAATCGGCCCTGACCCAGATTCCCCCTAACCGCAGTGCGGCCTGGGCTTGGCAACAAACGATTGAGGCGCGGGCGCAGTCCCTAGCGGCCCTCAGCAACGAGACCCTAGCGGGACGGGCTGCTGATGTCCGGGATGTGGGGCAGCGGGTGCTGCGCCACCTCTTGGGGGAGGTGGAAACGGCGAGTGAACTCCCAACAACACCCGTGATTCTGATCGCGGCGGAACTCACCCCCTCGGATACCGCCAGCCTAGATCCCCAGCGAATTCTGGGCATCTGTACGGCGACGGGTGGACCCACCTCCCACACCGCCATTCTGGCCCGCTCCCTAAAGATTCCCGCCGTGGTGGGGGCGGGGGCGGCGGTACTGGATTTGGCCACCGGGGGCACCGCTATTTTGGATGGCAATGGCGGCTGCCTCTATCCCCAGCCCAGTGCCGAGGATCTAACCCAGGCACGGCAGCGACAGGGGGAACTGCAAGTGGCTCAGGATGGGGCACTGCGATCGCGGTTTCAGCCCGCCCTCACCCGCGATGGTCACCGCGTTGAAGTGGTGGCCAACATTGGCGCAGCCCCAGAAGCCGCCGCCGCCATCGAAGCCGGGGCAGAGGGAGTGGGGCTGCTGCGGACCGAATTCCTCTTCCTAGGTCGAGACCAGCCCCCCAGTGAAGCAGAACAGTTCGCCGCCCTCCAGGAGATGACCCAGGCTCTGAATGGCCTACCCCTGATTGTCCGTACCCTGGATATCGGCGGGGACAAAGCGGTGCCCTATCTGAAGTTGCCCGCTGAAGACAATCCTTTCCTCGGCGTCCGAGGGATTCGCCTCTGTCTCCAAGAGCCGGATCTATTTATTCCCCAACTGCGGGCCATCTGCCGCGCTGCCGCCATTGGCTACGTGCGCATCATGTTCCCCATGATCGCCACCCTGGAGGATCTGCGGGCGGCCAAGGCCCAACTGGAGGCGGTACGGGTGGAGCTGGAGACACCGCCCATCGAAGTGGGGATGATGGTGGAGGTGCCCTCGGCGGTGCTGATGGCGGCGGAATTTGCCCAGGAAGTGGACTTTTTCTCCATCGGCACCAATGACCTGACCCAATATCTCTTGGCTATGGATCGGGGCCACCCCACCCTGGCGGCGGCGGCGGATGCGCTGCATCCAGCCGTTCTCCGGGCCATTCACCAGACTGTCCAGGCAGCCGAAGCTGCCGGGAAGTGGGTGGGGGTCTGCGGCGGTCTGGCGGGGGATCCCCCAGGGGCCAGCCTGCTCGTGGGTCTGGGGGTGAAGGAACTCAGCGCCAGCCCCGCCAGTATTCCGGCGGTGAAGGCGGCGCTGCGGCGGCAGTCCCTACCCCAGATGCAGCGGCTGGCCCAGCGGGCGCTGAGCTGTTCCACGGCGGCGGAGGTGCGAGCCCTATGAAACCGTCCCAATGCCTGGGGAAACCCAACCCCATCCTGCTCCAGAACCCGGAGGTGCGATGGCTAAAGGCCAGTCGCAGACTATTGCCATGACGGTCCCTCAATCACAGATCCTCACCGTTACCCTCAATTCCGCCATCGACCACACCGCTGCCATCCCCAACTTTGAGGCCAACGCCGTCAATCGGGTCACGTGGGATCAGGCGGATCCCGGTGGCAAAGGGGTGAATGTAGCCTCCTTCCTGGCCGACCTGGGCCATAACACTGCTGTCACTGGTTTTCTGGGGCAGGATAATGCGGCGCGGTTTCAAGCCCTGTTTCAGCAAAAATCCATTGCCGACCAGTTTCTCTATATTCCCGGTGCCACCCGCGTCAACATCAAGGTGGTGGATGAGGCCCAGCAACAGGTGACGGACATCAACTTTCCCGGCGTTACCCCCAGTCCGGAGGCGGTGGCCCAGTTGCATCAAACCGTGGCGGACCTGTTGCCGGATTGCGCTTGGGTGGTGCTGGCGGGGAGCCTGCCCCAGGGCGTTTCCCCCGGCATCTATCGCGATCTGACCCTGGCGGCGAAACAGGCGGGCTGTCGGGTGGCGCTGGACAGCAGCGGCGAGGCAATGGCCTTGGCGCTGTCGGCGCTGCCGGACTTGATTAAGCCCAATCGGGTGGAATTGGAGCAATTGCTAGGGTCTCCCCTGGCCACGGAAACGGCGGTGGTGCAGGCGGCTCGTCAGCTTGGGAATCAGGGCATTGAAACAGTCGTGGTCTCTCTGGGGGCAGAGGGAGCCCTCTTCGTCCAGGGCGATTGCGTCCTTCACGCCCAACCCCCTGCGATCGCGGTTAAAAGTACCGTCGGGGCCGGGGATGCCATGGTGGCAGGCACCATCGCCGCCCAGTTGCAGGGGAAATCCCTGGAAAATACGGCCCGCCTTGGCACCGGCTGCGCCCTGGGAGCCCTGAGTCAGATTGGTCCCCGTTTGCCGCCGTTGGCGGTGATTCGGGACTATGGGGAGGGAGTGACGTTGAGGGTGGGGGGTGATGGAGTGGGGGGGTGATGGGGTAGTTTCCTGTAGGGTGCATTCGCGAAGCAATGCACCGCAGAAATGCCGCGCCCAATGCGGGATGTTGCGGTAGGGGTACGGGGCTTTCTGGCCAATGCGGATGTTGCGGTAGGGGCACGGTTTCCGTGCCTGATGCAGAAGGGGACAGGGTGGTGGGGTGTAAAAACGATAAGGATCTAAATCGATGACCAAAAAAATTGTTGCTATTGCCGCCAGTGCCGCTGGCAGTGCCCATACCCAAATGGCCGCTGCCGCTCTACAAAAAACGGCTCAACATCTGGGCTATTCCCTTACGGTTGAGGCTCAGGATGGCAGTGCGGCCTATGAACCTGTGGCTGCCAGCGCGATTGAACAGGCGGATGTGATCATTGTGGGTACCGATGGGCCGTTGGATCGCAGTCGTTTCAGCGGCAAGCCCGTCTATGCCGTCTCCACCAGTGAGGCCATTCGCAATACGGAATTTGTGATCCAAAACGCGATCGCGCTGGTGGAAAGTTTGGCGAACCCCGCCGCAATTCCCACGGTGCCCCACCCCTACGATCCCCACCCCGCCGATCCTCCCGTGGCGGCGGCTCCACCCACGCCCAAATTTCTGGTGGGCATCACCGCCTGCCCCACCGGCATTGCCCACACCTTTATGGCGGCGGAGGCGCTGCAACAGGGAGCCGCCAAACAAGGCCACGAGATCCAGGTGGAAACCCAGGGCTCGGTGGGGGCCAAAAACCAGCTCAGCGATGAAGACATCGCCCGCGCCGATGCGGTGATCATCGCCGCCGATACCCATGTGGATCTAGCCCGATTCCAGGGCAAAGCCCTGTACAAAACCTCCACCAAGGAGGCCATGAAAAACACCGCTGGCGTGATTGCCGCTGCCCTAGCGACCCCCGCCCCCACGGATGCCGCCAGTGCCCTGGATGCGGTGGCCCAGGCCAAGGCCGATCGCGCCCAACAGCGCTCTGGCCCCTACAAGCATCTGCTCACCGGGGTCTCCTTTATGCTGCCGGTGATTGTGGCGGGGGGCTTGATCATTGCCCTTTCCTTTGTCTTCGGTCTGGATCCAGCAGAGGGCACCTTGGGGGATGCTCTGCTGCAAATTGGTGGAGCCTCCGCCTTCGCCCTAATCGTCCCCGTCCTCTCCGGCTATATTGCCTTCTCCATCGCCGATCGCCCCGGCTTGGCCCCCGGCTTTATCGGCGGCATGTTAGCGGCGAATCTGGGTATGGGCTTTCTCGGCGGTATTCTCTCGGGTTTCTTAGCGGGCTATATTGCCCTGCTGGTGCGGGACAAGGTGAACCTGCCCGCTAACTTTGAGGGCTTGAAGCCGGTGCTGGTGATTCCCCTGCTGTCCACCTTGGCGGTGGGGTTGCTGCTGTTTTACGTCTTTGGGATGCCGATCCGGTTTGTGATGACGGGACTGACCACCTTCTTGGAGGGGATGGGCAGTACCAATGCCGTCCTGTTGGGATTGATCCTGGGAAGCATGATGGCGGTGGATATGGGTGGCCCGATTAACAAGGCAGCCTATACCTTTGCCGTTGGGTTGTTGGCCAGCAATATCTATGGCCCGATGGCGGCGGTGATGGCGGCGGGCATGACCCCACCCCTGGGGCTGGCCCTGGCTACCCTGGTGGCAAAGCGCCGCTTCACGACAGCGGAGCAGGAGGCGGGCAAGGTGGCTTCGGTGCTGGGGCTATCCTTTATCACCGAGGGGGCGATTCCCTTTGCCGCTAATGATCCCCTGCGGATTTTACCCGCTTGTATTGCCGGATCGGCGGTGACGGGGGGACTATCGATGCTGTTTAACTGCACCCTACGGGCTCCCCACGGCGGCATATTTGTCCTGGCGATTCCCAATGCGGTCAGCAATGTGGGGCTCTATATAGTTGCGATCGCGGCGGGCACCTTTGTCACGACCCTAGCCACGATCCAACTCAAGCACTTCTTTCCCAAGAGGACAGTCACCCTAGCGACTAGCCCAACGCCTTAGCTCTAGGGCAGTTTTTTAGGGCACCTTGTAAGGTCCAAGGAATCGCTCACCATCAAAATGAATCAGGTGTGACGGTGAGTCTGCTACCCATACCTCGGTTTCCCAGGCGATATCCCCTAGATAGCGACCCATGATAGCTCGGTTGGGGAAGGCGGTCACATAAACCAACCCAACCGTTGCGCCTTCAAAGGGTTCTGCCAGTTCAGTATGTCGTTTGGCATCAACCGGACCATGGCTCGTGACGGACTCCACCAGAATTAACCAGGTTCTGTCGGCGTAATACAGGACAACATCGGGCATCTTGCCATGTGACTCTAAATTGCCCCCCAGTCTGGCCAGTAGAGCGGCGTCGAAGTAGCCCCACTTGTTGCCTGTGTCCCCGGCATAGATCAGTAAGCTACCCGGTGCGAAGCGCGGAGCGAACTCCTCAATAACGGCCCGAATGAGTTCGCTATGCTCACCGGGGCTGAGGGTAATTTCCTTCCCCGGTGCCACCTTAACTGGAATGCGTTTATGCTTACGTACCTTGGCATATCGGGCAACCAAGGTTTCACGTTCAGCTAGATAGGCTATCAGTGTGTCATGCCATGCAAGCGTACCGAAGGTACGGATAAGGGTCAGTGCTGCGGCTTCGATCTGATAAACCGTCTTGGGGCTATTTACTGGGCGGCCAGGGTGATCTGGGTTGTAAAGCGCGATACCGGCGTCGCAAAACTGATGCATAGTTTGGCGGCGTATCGTCTCGCGTGTGTTCGGTGCATACGCTTTGTCATAGTGCTCCCGTATCCAGTCCATGATGGGTGTAATACCCATTAGCGGGTTGTCAGCATCGGCCCAGATCTTATCCGGAGTGAGGTTTAACAGGGCCAGCAGACACAGGGCAGAACGCTCATTCTGCTGGGCTCGTGGCAGACCCAATGCCATAATGATCTGCTGGGTAGCCTGGATGTAGTCGTTCTGATCGCTCATTCCGACAGGGTCTCAAGCTGGGCGTCAATCATGGTCTGCGTCAGTTCTCCTTGCTGCATGGCCCATTCGCCAAGCCCAACAAGGGCGTCAAGACTGGGATACTTCATCACTCTAAGATCAGTTGCATTGACCTGAGTATGGCCGTTGAAGCGCCGAAAGTTTTCGTCAACAGCAGTTGTATTCAAAAACAAAGCTAATCCGTGAGCCAGTACCCTGGGTAACCCGTGCTTGTTTTGATGGAACAGGTTTAGATGGTTCTCAAAACCCAGCACTGCCACGTTACCGAAGTTCTCAGGAGCAACTACGGTCGCCATGATCCGACGCTTTTCCTCTTTCGACGAGAAGCGCCGTACTACGCAGTAACAGCCGCTAGGGTATAGCCACTTCTCAGTGTCAGCGTTACGCTCGATTGCATTAGGCTTCTTCATGCCCTTAAGAGGCCATGTGATGCCATTGCTGCGGCAATGTCTAGGGTAAATTAAGGGCACAGTGCCCGGTTCCGGCATAGCGCGCAGGTGCTCTTTGAGACGGAAATCCACAACCGGTCCAGTTGAGACCTTGAGATCCAGATCAGTCAGCGTATAACGGATGGCAGGTGATAGCTCCAGGCTGTTTTTGCCAAGGGAGGTCGGCACCTGGATAAACTGACCCGGATCATCCGGAAGAACGATCCGCTCGAAGGGGTGTTCATGGATGGTCAGGCTAGTAAAGGTATCGTCGATCGATGTTGATACCTTTACTGACCCTTGTTGACCACCGCGCTCCAGTCGAATGATGATGTTTTCCTGCAGGACGTTGTCATCTTTGAAAGCATGACTGCGGGACTCGAACAGATGTAAGTGCTGAATAGCTGCCCGCTCAAGGATGAAATCGCGAAATGGGCGATAATAGCTCCCATTACAGAAACTACGTGGAATGATCGCCACGATCTGTCCCCCCGGCGAGACTAGTTCTACAGCCAGCGCCACAAAAGCTGAGTACAGATTAACGGTTTCGATGCCAACGCGACGAAGGGCTAGGCGGTGTGCTGATTTACTGTTGATCTTCCTATAGGGCGGATTAAGGATTACATGTGTGTAATCAGGAAGTACTTCGGCGAAAAGGTTGCCGGATAGAGATCCTACCGCAGCATGAATAAAATCTTCTCCGCGAATCCTTATGGAAAAATTATTGTCATGATTATACTTATTAAGGGTTTCTAACAAATATGGATGCAGGCTGGAATCCACCTCAAATGCATCCAATTCTATATTTTGGAAGTGGAAACCACCCTGACGCCATCGTTCAAGAAATGCCACAGAAAGCGAGCCAATCCCGGCCCCGGCATCTAGCAAGCGGCAGTGTCCAGTTGCATCTGGAAAAAGACTAGCCATGAAAGTAGATGTTCTCTCAGGCGTAAGAAACTGACCGAATTGTGACTTCTTTTTCGCCTCGGTGTTTCTCGAAATTTGTAGTCTTTTTTGCTCAACCGCTGATAACAAGATTTGCTCTCCTGCGTTACGTCCTAAACTTGCTAATTTAATGGAGGGCAAATATCGCTTCTACAGAGTTCTCTTCCGTAGTGCAGGCTTCTAACCTGCTGCAAGCGCAACGCTGATGAGGAGACTTCCACGACGCAGTACTAGGTCAAGACCTCCGCCAACTGATGTTGCTCCCAGAGACGCTGGTAGAGTCCGGGCTGGGTGACCAACTCATCGTGGCGACCCACCTGCATGATCCGCCCCTGATCCATGACGAGGATGCGATCGGCTAGGGCAGCGGCCCCCATTTGGTGGGAGATGAAAATCACCGTCTGGCGCTGAGTCCCCGCCCTGAGATTCTGCAAAATGTGGGTGGCGGTCTGGTTGTCCACACTGGAGAGGGCATCATCTAGCACCAGCACCGTCGCATCCACCATCAAAGCCCGAGCTAGGGCAGTGCGCTGGCGCTGACCACCAGAGAGAGTAATGCCTCGCTCTCCCACTAGGGTGGTGTATTGGCGGGGGAAGTTTTGAATTTCAGGATCAATCTGGGCTTGCTTGGCGGCGTATTGCACCTCCATCAACTCCGCCAAGGGATCACCGTAGCGAATGTTGTCCTGGATTGTGCTGCTAAAGAGAAAACTTTCCTGGGGCACATAGGCGATGGCTCGTCGCAAATCGGCTAAGGCCAGTTGGGTAATGTCGCAGCCGTCGAGGAAGATCTGCCCTGGGGCAATATCTACAAGGCGGGGCAGGGCATTGGCTAGGGTGGATTTGCCGGAGCCAATTGGCCCCACCAGGGCTACTGTTTCACCCGGCTGAATGGTAAAGGTGACCCCATCTAGGGCGGGGGCCGAGGCACCAGGATAGCGATAGCTGAGGGCGCGGGCCTCTAGTTGGCCCCGCACCTGTTCCAAATCCAGGGATATATGGGGGGAGGCGTTGGCAATTTTGGGCTGGCTGCTGAGGATCGCCTCGACTCGATCGATGCTGACCTCGCCCCGCTGATAGGCGGTAATGGTGAAACCCAGCAATGCCGTGGGGAAAACTAACCGCTCCACGTAGAGCACCATGGCAATAAAGTCGCCGATGGTCAGAATACCATTTGCGATCGCACCTGCCCCCGTGGCCAGAATCACCAACAAACTAATGCTCGCCAGTCCCCCCAGCAGGGGAAACAGGGTGTTGCGGGTGCGGGCTAGGGCCAGATTGGCCTCTAGTAAATCCTGGTTGAGATCGGCAAAGGCTTGACGTTCGTTAGCTTCCTGGGCATAGATCTTGATCAGGGAAATGCCACTCATGTCCTCCTGAAGCAGATCACTGAGGCGGGAGGTAGCCTCCTGCACCCGCAACTGTTCATTCCGGAGGCGATCGCTAAAGACCTGCACCAACACCAACATCACCGGGTACACCATCAGCGCCACCACCGTCAGCCGCACGTTGAGGGATAGCATTACCGGCACCGTGAAGGCGTAGGCAAAGAGGGTATTGACGATGCTCAGCACCGCAAACCCCAGGAGGCGGCGCACATTGTCTACATCACTGGTGGCACGGCTAATCAAATCGCCGGGGGTATTTTGGGCAAAGTAGGTGGGCTCCATCGTCAAGAGATGCTCGAAGATGTTCTGCTTGAGGTCAAACTCCACCTGTCGCCCCACCCCAAACAGGAGAATCCGTGATCCCATTCGCAGCCCCCACATGAGCGAGGCCAAGAGCAGCACAAAGCCAGAGTAGGCGGCAATTTGCTGGAAACCAAAGCTGACTCGCAACTCGTCAATGCCATCGCGAATCAGCAGGGGGATCCACACCCCAACAAGGTTCACCAACAGCAGCGCCCCCACCCCTAGCCCCGTTTGCCGCCAGTGAGGTCGCAGATAACTGCCCAGTTTTCGTAGGTGCGATCGCGCCATTCTCATACCATCCGCATTGCTTTCCCATCCTAGACGACGGGCGTCCTCACTCCCGGCACCCCCCTCCCCCAGATCAGTCCAACCTTCCCCTAGAGCCTCCCCTGGAGCCATGGAGAGAACCGCCACCTTTGACCCGACAGGACAGTATCGCTATCGCTTGACCCGCCGCTGGCAGTCCCAGGGAACCGCCATCACCTTCATTCTGCTCAATCCCAGTCGTGCCGATGAGCAACAGGATGACCCGACCCTACGGCGTTGTATTGGCTTGGCCCAGTTCTGGGGTTTTGGTGGACTGACGGTGGTGAATCTCTTTGCCTACTGCACACCCTATCCCCAGGAATTGCAGGCTGCTGCCGATCCCATCGGTCCCGACAATGACGCCCATCTACGTCAGGTGTGTGCCCAAGACCATCCGATTGTCCTGGCTTGGGGAAATCGTGGGGCAGGGCGCCATCGCGATGTGCTAGCCCTCATTCACCCTGGGTCTCCCCAGCTTTATCACCTAGGCGTGACTCAGAAGGGCCATCCCCGCCATCCCCTCTACCTTCCTCGGGGCGCATCCCTGCACCCTTGGTCAAAATTCCATGAAATCTAGGGCGTGTGGACAATTAATGGGAAAACCCTTGCTGGGTAGGCATGACCACGCCCGCCCTAGTGAATCAAGCTAGGGACTGTAACCGCCCCATAAAATCAGGAATCTTACTTTGATTGTCCACAGCCCCTAGTACGCTGCGGCGTAAATAGCCTTACCGTTTTCTAGCGACGAGGCAGAGCCTCGGTGAGGATTCCCAGGCAGAGCCTGGGAACCAGGAAAGAAATTTCGTAGGGTGCATTCGCGAAGCAATGCACCACCTAGGGGAAATGGGCACAGGACTTATGCCAGCCAGCACTAGTCTGCCAGAAATGAATGGCAAGACTTGAGTCAATGAAGCATCATAGCAGGAAAGAAAATTCTCTAGCAACAACAATGCTAGGATAATTCCCAGAAAGAACAAGATGAAGAAGTAAGAAGGACAAAGAAGTACATGCAGGAAATTGACAAGTCAATATCCTTCGATGGACGGGATATTCGACTTAAGGTTGGTCTATTTGCCCCCCAGGCGGGCGGCGCGCTTTTGGTCGAGTCTGGTGACACCGCCGTCATGGTGACGGCAACCCGCTCCACAGGCCGCGAAGGCATTGATTTTTTACCCTTGCTGGTGGATTACGAAGAACGACTCTACGCCGCAGGGAGAATCCCCGGCGGCTTTTTGCGTCGAGAAGGTCGGCCCCCAGAGCGGGCAACCCTAGTGAGCCGTTTGATCGATCGCCCCATGCGCCCCCTCTTCCCCCAATGGCTCCGGGACGATATTCAGATTGTGGCCACCACCCTATCGATGGATGACCAAGTGCCACCGGATGTGTTGGCCGCTACCGGGGCTTCCCTGGCGGTACTCCTGGCCAAGATTCCCTTCTACGGTCCCATGGCTGCCGTACGGGTAGGTCTGGTAGGGGATGATTTTCTGATCAATCCCACCTTCCAAGAAATTGAAAACGGTGACCTAGATCTAATCGTGGCGGGCTCCCCCGATGGGGTGATCATGATCGAAGCGGGTGCGAACCAATTGCCCGAGCAAGACGTGATCGAGGCCATTGATTTTGGCTATGAGGCAGTGCGAGATCTCATTCAGGCCCAGCGCGATCTGATCGCGGAGTTGGGGATTGAACAGGTCACCCTGGCCACGCCTGAAGTGGATCCCACTCTGGAGCAATATATCCGCGATCGCGTTACGCTTCCCGTCAAACAGGTGCTGACCGAGTTCCACCTCACCAAGCCCGAGCGGGACGAAAAGCTAGACGCCATCAAGGCAGAGGTCTCCGCAGAGATTACCGCCCTGCCGGAAGACCATGAAATTCGCCAAGCCATCGCCGCTGATGGCAAAGCCCTCGGCAAGACCTACAAGGGCGTGACTAAAAAGCTGATGCGGCAGCAAATCATCGAAGACAACGTGCGGGTAGATGGCCGCAAGTTAGATCAGGTCCGGCCCCTGTCCTGCCGGGTGGGTCTGCTCCCCTCCCGCGTCCATGGCAGTGGTTTGTTCCAACGAGGGCTGACCCAGGTGCTCTCAGTGGCGACCCTAGGCACCGCCGGAGATGCCCAGATGATGGACGATCTCCATCCCGATGAAGAGAAGCGCTATCTCCACCACTACAATTTCCCTCCCTACTCCGTTGGGGAAACCCGCCCCATGCGATCCCCCGGTCGCCGGGAGATTGGTCATGGAGCCCTCGCGGAACGTGCCCTAGTGCCCGTTCTGCCTCCCAAGGAAGACTTTCCCTACGTGATTCGGGTGGTATCGGAGGTCCTATCCTCCAATGGATCAACCTCCATGGGCTCTGTCTGTGGCTCGACCCTATCCCTCATGGATGCGGGGGTGCCCATTACCAAACCCGTCAGTGGTGCCGCCATGGGCCTGATCAAGGAGGGGGATGAGGTTCGCATCCTCACCGATATTCAGGGTATGGAGGATTTTCTCGGCGACATGGACTTCAAAGTGGCGGGGACTGATACTGGCATCACCGCTCTTCAGATGGACATGAAGATCACCGGGTTGCCTTTAGAGGTGATTGCCGATGCCATCCGTCAAGCCCTTCCTGCCCGTCTCCACATTCTGGAGGCGATGCTAAAGGCGATCAACGCGCCCCGCACTACCCTCTCTCCCTTTGCACCCCGCCTGATCACCCTCAAGATCAACCCCGATATGATCGGCATGGTGATTGGTCCCGGCGGCAAGAAGATCAAGGGCATTACCGAGGAAACAGGGGCCAAGATCGATATCTCCGACGATGGCACTGTGACTATCGCTTGCCTGGAGGCAGCCAAGGGAGAAAAGGCCAAGGCCATGATCGAGGCCATTGTCTACAAACCTTCTGCAGGAGATGTGTTTGCCGGCAAAGTGACTCGGGTCATCCCCATTGGAGCCTTTGTGGAATTCCTTCCCGGTCAGGAAGGGATGGTCCATATCTCCCAACTGGCGGACTACCGCGTCAACAAGGTGGAAGATGAGGTCGCCGTGGGTGACGATGTGGTGGTGAAGGTGCGGGAGGTGGATGGCCGAGGCCGCATCAACCTCACTCGCCTCAACATCCACCCCGATGAAGCTGCCGCTGCCCGTGCCAAGGTGGGGCTGGCTTAACGCTATCCCCACCCCTGCCTGTCAAGGGCATGGATCTCTAGCCCGGTCAACTCGGTGCTGATAGTCCCCAAAAAAGACAGCCAATATCGTTGGCTGTCTTTTTTGCTGTCTTTTTTAATGGGTTGTGAGGCGATCTTCGGGATAGGACATTCCAGCTTGAGCTCAGCTTGAGACCATGTTTTCCAGACATCACCCTACTTTTGTGGGTTCGGCAGCCTCGGGCGGCGGCCAAAGTGTCCGGTCATGAGGCGCAGGGCCAAGGCCCGCAAGGGGGGAATGCGGTGCATTGCCCAAAGCCCCAGTCGCCGCAACGGAACCAGGGGCCAATAGTGATTGGAAAAACTACGGTTGAGTAGGTCCGTCAGGGCTAGGACTAACCCATTTTCCCAGCGTCGCCAGCGTTCGTAGCGGCGCAGCACCCGCAGACTGCCTAGATCTGCATTGCGATCGCGATCGCGAGCTGCGATCAGCACCTGAGCTAGGGCGGCGGCATCCCGAATACCCAGGTTCAAACCCTGACCGCCGACGGGGTGGCAGCCGTGGGCCGCATCTCCCACTAGAGCCAGCCTTGGCTGGACATAGCGGCGACTCTGCATAAGTCGCACCGGAAATATCAGAGGCTCCTGCACCATGGCCAACGATCCCATCTGGTCGCCATAGCGGCGCTGGAGTTCCGCCAGAAAGCGATCGCGGGGAAGTTGCAACAATGCCGCCGCTTCTCCGTGGGGAGCGGTCCACACAATCTGGCAGCGGCCATCGACCAAGGGCAAAATGGCAAAGGGGCCACTGGGCCAAAACCGCTCATAGGCGATGTTGTTATGGGGACGCTCTGGCATCAGCACCGTGGTAATGCAGGATTGCCAGTAGGGCCAGCCAAAGGTGTCAATGCCCGCCTGTTCTCGCAAGTGCGATCTCGCCCCATCTGCCGCCACAATCAGGTCCGTAGTACAGTCCCAGATTGTGCCCGCCTGAGCCAAAGTGCAGCGCACCCGCTCCGATTCGTATACCACCTGCTGAAGTTGGGCTGGGGCCAAGTAATCCACGCCATCAACGGCGGTGCCCTGCTGCAAATTCCCTTGCAACGCCGCCATCAACACCCCATGGGCAGCGGCATAGTAAACCGCCCTCTGGCCTGAATTTTCCGAGTCATCCGCCGCCAAATCTGCGGGGCTAAACCTCACCACAATGGGGTGATCGCCATCGGACAACTGCACCTGCTGAAAATGAGTGAGGTGGGGCGACACCTGCTCCCAGAGCCCCAGTTGTCGGAAAATATCCGCCGAGGTGGGGGAAAAAGCATAGGCCCGCTGGCGGCTAGCAGCTTGGGCCGGGGTCTGGGCTTCCACGATCGCCAGGTTTAGCCCCGACTGACCCAGGGCATGGGCCAGGGTCAACCCCACAATGCCACCGCCCACGATCACCACGTCGTAGTGGCGGACGGGAAGCCCATGGGCTTTGCCAGGGCTGGGATAACTCTCCACCGCAGTCATGCTATTCATACCGTTTCTAAGGGTTGCCTCGCAGCAGTGGCTGGGACGCTGGCCCGCCGCGCCTGAAACAGGCCAAAGCGGCAGAGCCCGGTGCCAAAGGCCAGCCGCATGAGGAGGATAGTCGGCACTTCTCGCAAGGACTTGATAAAGCCCGAGAAACCGAACCGCACCAGTCCTTGAGGGCGGATAATGCCCTGCCAAAGGGAATCCAGCCAGGAGGGCAGGGTCGCGGCGGTCCAGTCGGCGGTGGTCACCCTCCCCTCCACGTATCCCGTCGCCGCTAGCAGTTCCGCAAAGCCTTCAATACTGGAGAAGGCGGGGTGCGACCATTGATCCAGCAGTTGGCGCATGACGGGTTTCTCCCAGGCATTCAGGGGCCGTTGCCGGTCGTCTCGCTGGTTCCAGTCCGCCACGACCAGAACGCCACCGGGCTTGAGTACCCGCATCAGTTCCTGGGCAAATTGGGCCTTGTCTGGCATGTGAGGACCGGCCTCAATGGACCAGACCACATCAAAGGTGCCATCGGGGAAGGACATAGCCAGGGCGTCGTTGACTAAAAACTCGACCTCCAGATCCGCTGGGGTCAAGTCCTGGGCTCGTTTCACCTGCTCCGGGCTAATCGTGATGCCGGTGACGGTGAAACCATAATCCCGCGCCAGAATCCGACTACTACCCCCAATGCCACAGCCTACGTCCAGCACTGTGGTGCCGGGGGGCAGTTGATCTAAGCCTCCCCAGCCCACCATTTCGTGGACAAAATCAGCCTTGGCGGCAAGAAAATCCTTACGTCGCAGCGGCGAGCCATAGTGGCCTAGGTGAATATGCTCGCCCCAGTAAAATTCCAGAATGCCGTCCTGGGTCCATTGATCGTAGGAGCTGGCGACGGAAGCGGAGGATTGATACCGACGAGCGGTGATGAGGTATGCCACCACACTCGTAATCAACAGCAGCAGAAAAAAGCCGATTAATAGATACGCAACTTTCATCCTTCTGCCTTTCTCCTTCTGCTTTTCGGTACTACAGGGTGCTCATGGCCATGAGATCTTCGGTCATGTCAAAGTTGGCCGTTGCCGATTGCACATCATCGAGATCGTCCAGAGCGTCCATCATTTTCAACAACGATCGCGCCTGATCGGGATCTGCCACTTCTACAGTATTACTGGGAATCCAGCGGGTTTCCACCTGATGCAGGGTATAGCCCTGGGCCTTTAGGGTATCGCTCAGTCTCTCTAGGTCCGCTGGGGCACAGAATACCTCCACCCCCTCTAGGTCTTCTTCCAGTTCCGTCAGCTCATAGGATTCCGCCCCTCCCTCCAGTGCGGCTTCCAGTAGTGCCTCTTCATCTAGGGGACCGACCACGGCGACAACGCCCTTCTGGTCAAACATCCAGCCCACACAGCCGGTTTCCCCCAGGTTGCCGCCATTCTTGCTGAAGGCAGCTCGGAGGTCAGCGGCGGTGCGGTTACGGTTGTCTGTCAATGCCTCAATCAACACCGCTACGCCGCCGGGGCCATAGCCCTCGTAGCGGATGGCCTCTAGACGATCGGCATCGAAGCCTTGGCCGGAACCCTTGGCGATGGCGCGATCGATATTGTCGTTGGGGACTCCGGCGGCCTTGGCCATTTCAATGGCCGTGCGGAGTTGAAAATTACCTGCCGGGTCACCGCCCCCGGTGCGGGCCGCCACAATAATGGCGCGAGAAACCCTAGCGAATATTGCGCCCTTAACAGCATCTACACGGGCTTTTTGCCGCTTGATATTGGCCCATTTACTATGACCTGCCATAGCTCCTAAAGGAAGGAATCATCCCTGAACTGCTCTCAATCCATCCTACCCCTCTACGCTGGGGGCAATCCGGCACTGGTCTCCAAGGAGATGATAAACATCTGAAAGGCTTGCTCTACAAGGGTCTTAGGCGAGTTGGAACAAAAAGCCCCAACTGTATCGCTGATACAGTTGGGGCTTTTTGGGATCGCTGATCGGATGCCCGATCAGCGAAGTGGAGTGGAGTGGTATCAAGGCAAAGTCTGGGTCGATGGATAGCCACTGACCTAGAACGTGTAGCCCACGCCTAGAGTGCCGTTGACACGGGTGTTGTTGTAGAGGGATACGTTGACGCCACCATTTAAGGTGAAGCGATCGCTAATCCGATAGTCCATGCCAGCGGTGACCATTGGCCCCACCCGGTTTTCGTTGCCCGTTATCGCCGACACCCCGCCACCCACGTAGGGCAATAGTTTGCCGTTGGGGGTGATGGCGTTGAAGTCGTAGGTTACCGGCAGATGGAAGGAGGTTTGGCCGTTGCCGCTGAAGTTGAGGTCACTGATGACTCCAGGCCGCACAGAGACATGGTCGGCTACGGTGATCTTGCTATTGATGGATAGCCCGACGGTGTCACTGATGCCGACGCCAGCGCCTACATAGTTGTAGTCGGTGGGTAGGGATTGGGCTTGGGCGGTCATGGGTAGAGCTGCGATCGCGGCGGCAGAAATCCCAAATGCGATCGCGGTAAACAGGTGAGCTTTCATGGTTTATTCTCCAGCAATTCCAATGTGAGTAGTCCGTCAAACCCTGATTGGGGTTGATCTATGCCTCCCAACAGGGTTTGGTGTGGAGGCGACGAGGGGAGGGTTGTTTCGCCCTCGTTCTATGCTTGTTCTAGCGCCAGAAGCCTCAACCCATGAGACGTAGTTGTGTCACTTACTACAGTGGCAAAAACCAAGGCATGGTAGAGAGTTGCAACCCTAGTCGGGGTAAAGTCCAAGCCTGACGGGCCTTTGCGGCTGGGCCATCCGCTCCACAGGGATAGGTTCTAGGCCGTATTGGGGGGTACATAAGTTCCCCTTAGCGGTCAGTCTGGGGGGTGGCACAGTGGAGTGGCACAGTGCTGAAGCCCAAAAAAAAAGGCTGAGACGCTTGCATCGGCACTTCCCCCCTACGGCTCTGCCGCTATTCCGCCAACCCCATGAATGGAGGCAGAGCCTCCGAAGAGGGTGACCTAGTAGAGCCAATCATCTAAATGAACCAGGGGCTTAAGCCCCTTGTCCTAACCTGAATGGCCACTGCTACATGCCGAACTGAGGTTAATGGCAAAGTTCTAACCTGCGATCGCATCCCGCAGGGTGTCAAACAGGTGATCTATTTGGCCGGGTTCAATGATCAATGGTGGTGACAGGGCAATGGTGTCCCCAGCGGCCCGCACCAGCACCCCCCGCTCGTAGCAGCGCAGAAAGGTCTGGAAGCCCCGTGCCCCCGGTTGGTGGGGGATGGGCTCTAGTTCAATCCCCGCCAACAGACCCAGATTGCGAATATCAATCACATGGGGAGTGCCCTTGAGGCTATGGGCCGCTGTGGCCCAGGTTTCTGCCAAGGACTGAACCCGCTGGAACAATCCCTCTGATTCGTAAATATCCAGCGTGGCTAACCCCGCTGCACAGGCGACGGGATGACCGGAGTAGGTGTAGCCGTGGAAAAATTCCACCCCTGGGCGTGACTCCATGAAGGTGTCGTAGATCTCCTGCCGCACAAATACCGCCCCCATGGGCACTGCGCCGTTGGTGATGCCCTTGGCGGTGACCACCAGATCCGGCTGCACCCCAAAGTATTCCGCTGCGAAAGGCACCCCCAGTCGTCCAAATCCGGTGATCACTTCGTCAAAGATCAGCAAAATGCCTTCGCGATCGCAGATTTCCCGCAGCTTTTCCAAGTAGCCCACGGGCGGAATTAACACCCCCGTCGCCCCATAGACGGGTTCTACAATCACCGCCGCAATGGTGTGTCCTCCCTGCTGGATCACCACTTGCTCTAAATCCTCCGCCAAGTGTGCCCCCCACTGGGGTTGGCCCTGGCTGAAGGCATTGTGCTGCAAGTCATGGGTATGACGTAGGTGATCTACCCCTGGGATCAATTTGCTGTACAGGTGGCAGTTACTCTCGATGCCCCCCACCGCCACGCCCCCCAGGTTGACCCCGTGGTAGGCCCGTTGCCGCCCGACAAAGCGCTGGCGTTCCGGCTCTACCCGCAGGCGATGGTATGCGATCGCAATTTTCAACGCCGTATCCACCGCCTCCGACCCCGAGTTGGTGAAAAACACATGGTTCAAGTCCCCCGGCATCAGCTTCACCAGCCGATTTGCCAGGGTAAAGGCTCCCGGATGCCCCATCTGGAAACAGGAGGCATAGTCAAGCTGAAGCAGTTGATCATGCACCGCCGTTGCAATCTCCCGCCGCCCATGACCTGCATTCACACACCACAGCCCCGCCGTGCCATCCAGAATCTGTCGCCCGTCGCTGCTGGTGTAGTACATGCCCTCGGCCCCCACCAAAAACCGAGGAGCCTCCTTAAACTGCCGATTGGCTGTAAAGGGCATCCAAAAAGCGTCTAAATCGGTGGGTAAGGCAGCGGCGCTAGGGGGGACAGTTACGTCAGTCATGGGCGAGTTCCGTAGATAGGGTTGAGGAGATGGATCAGCGGCCTGGAAAGGTGTATCCCCAAATTATGCGAAAAAATTTAATGCCGCGTAGTTTGGCAACGTGCCTCCTGCCGTTTAACGCAGCGCGTTATACACTAGGAGTATGGTATGGCATTGTTGGCGGATGATCCGAGACTTTAAAGATAAAGAGACTCAAAAAGTCTTTGAACGTAAGCGTTCTCACAAATTACCATCGGACATTCAGCAAGTGGCATTGCGGAAACTTCGGATGCTAAATCGAGCAGAAACCCTTCAGGATCTTCGTGTCCCGCCAGCTAATCGATTGGAGCGCCTCATTGGTGATAGAGAAGGTCAATATAGTATTCGGATTAACGATCAATGGCGAATCTGCTTTTTATGGCAAGACGGTGATGCTTTAGACGTGGAGATCGTTGATTATCATTGAGGTAAAAGTATGAATGAAGATAAGCTGATGCCAGTGCATCCTGGTGAGGTGCTTTTAGAAGAATTTCTCAAGCCAATGAATCTCAGTCAAAATCAGATGGCTCTGGCACTTCGAGTTCCTGCTCGACGTATTAACGAAATCATTCATGGAAAGCGACGTATTACGGCAGATACGGCCCTTCGTTTAGCTCGTTATTTCAATATGTCGCCACGATTTTGGCTGGGATTGCAAATGGATTATGACTTAGATGTGGCTGAAGATAAAGTAGGGGAGAAATTGAATAAGGAAGTGGTTGTCTTAGTGAGTGAAGGAGGATAAAATCTTCTCATCTAATAGTTGCCTGGTCAAAGCGTAAGCACTCAGAAGGTGATCGCTAATCTCCAGTAAAACCCTTTTGAATTTTAGATTTTGAAGTGGATGGTGCTGGTATGGCTGTGAGACAAGGGCAGCGTTGGATTCGGCGGTTGGGGTTGAGCCTGTGGTGCATAATTCTGTTAGAGTGCGCGATCGCGATGCCAGCGATCGCCGCAAGGTGGTGATTCATCCGGTTTTAGAGCAGCATCAACGGGCATACCCTCAGACTGGCTATCCTGACCCCAGGCGGCAGAGCCGCCCCCGGAGGCTACCAGCCGAAACAGGTTCAGGAGGGATAATTATACTGAAGCATTCCACCTAATCGCCCCTATAGGGGTGTTAGGCAGACGTATTTCCACCTAATCACCCGATACGGGATGTTAGGCTGACAGATTTCCACCTAATCACCCCTATAGGGGTGTTATACAGAACGATTCCCTCTAATAAAGAGTTAGGTGCGCGACTCGAAGTCGTTCGGGGGAGTTGGAAAGGGCTCCAAAACCCTTTCCCTGCCAGTGTTCAGGCAGATGTCCGCCTCGGAATGTTCGGCCAGTAATGGGAGGGCAGTATCAGCAGACGAGGTTAAATGTCCAACAAGCTTGGAGCCAAACCAATTAAGAGGGCTAGGGCAAGGTTGCTAAGGATAACGTGAGTGAATCCTTGAAGAGGCTTCGTTAATTTAGGTGCTCGAAAGGGCTGAAACGAGCATGTTGGGGCATATGGGAATGGATAGCGTCCAAATATCCATCGCGAACACCCCGCCCCCGGAGTAAAGAGGAGTCCTAAGGCAACCATATCTCCACCCCGTGCGGAACGAGGTAACCCCAATAGAGTCCTGGCAATGCCGTCATGGTTAGGTAAGCGATGGGCAACCAAAGCTGAACCCTCTAGTGGAAGATGTCCCAAGAAGCGCTCGCGAAGCGTGGGCGGAGCCCGTAAAGCTGCCAACCGAAAGGTAACCGGAATCCATAACGGGGCAGATAGGGTAATACCCAACCCAAAAGGGTGCAGACGTGGGACAGGTGATCGTCTTGAATGCAGGTGAGATGAGACTTAACTGGCGGGAAAAGTTAGGTACAGGCTTCGGTTTGTAAACGTAACCGTCAGGACAGTCCGTAAGGGTTGTTAAGAATCGGAGACACTGAATCTCAAGACGTTGCTTGAGCCGTGTACGGTGAAAGTCGTATGCACGATTCTGAGGGGAGGGAGGGGGCTAAGTAGATCGGGTTAATTAATCCGAGGCTTATGAACATAGGCTTGATCGCTTGAAACAGCCTGTACGCAAGGATTCAAGAGAGTTTACTGTTCTTAACACATCTCGAACTTTATGTATCGACCTACTTATATCTAAAACCTCCTCCGTTACCCGACCGCTCTTACTAACGATTAATGCTGGCATTGCCTAATTTCGTACAAGGGGTTTTGAGTCAGATGGAAGTTCATATCAACGGACTCTATCCAAAAAGCAAATGCCGAATTTATTACGGCAAAGAATTGCTCTTGGAGGAAAATGCTGATGAGTATGGTTGCATAAACATGAAGCTAAGGATGCCAAGAAGACTTAGAAATAAACTACTGCGCCTAACATCGAATCTTCCTGGGGTTATCGAGCCTTTGTCCGAGGACATAAAAATTGATCCCTTAGGAATATTTCATGTTGCAAACCCAGTACTTGATATTTCGTACGTAAATGATCAAGGCGAGTATCAAACTCCCAAAAACTTATTAAATCCATCTACCAGCACAAAACAAATGGCAAACATTTATCGTGCTGCTCGCCACAGAAATCACGTTTTTCAGGCGATTCAGTGGACTATAATTTTGGGATCGCCTTTTCTTGGTCTCTTGGTCGTTGGATGGATCGGTGTGGTTGTAGGATTAACTATTAGTTTAGCTTCTTATTTTCTAAGCCCCTACTCAGATGGAATCAAAAAAGCATTCTAATCGAACGATTAGCTAAGTTATCGTTGTGATATTACTTATTCAAAATGTGTGAATGACTGTAGAGGGAATTCGAAAATGTATTTATATTTGAGGCATTAAGGTGCTTGGAGATGATACTGAATCAGCAGTCTAACAACTCGGCTGGAGCGGACTATCAAAATTTGCTGGAAATTTAGGACTCTTTACAGCCGCTCAGCCGAAACGTTAGCTGGCTCCTTTTTTCGGCTCGAGACGTACAGAAGAGCTATCTGCTGTTATCTCAGCGTGCTGGTTCTTGCAGTCCTGGTATAGCCAAGGTATAACTAAAGAGTAAGAATTACAGTTAAGGTCATTATGAAAACTGCAATTTCACTTCCAGATTCAGTTTTTGAAGAGGCGGAAGTACTCGCTCAGCAGTTAGGGGTGTCGCGCAGTGAGCTTTATACAAAAGCGTTACAGGCATATCTGAAAAGGTACAACCGTGATCAGATCTTGCTCAAATTGAATCAAGTCTACGCTACAGAGTCCTCTGAACTTGATCCAGTGATGGCAAGGATGCAGTTTATGTCTTTGCCCCACGAGGATTGGTAATGCATCGGGGAGAAATTTGGTGGGCAAACTTACCCAATCCGGTAGGTTCAGAACCTGGATATCGTCGTCCCGTCTTGGTGATTCAAGATGATACCTTTACTCAGAGCCGGATTAGTACAGTTATCGTCGTCATTATCACTTCAAATATTCAGTTAGCGGAAGCACCGGGTAATGTACTATTGCCTCGTGGGGGATCAGGTTTGTCAAGAGACTCTGTTGCAAATGTCTCTCAAATCTTCACTATTGATAAGACGTTCTTGGTTGAACGGATTGGTTCCCTAACAGACTACTTGCAAGAAGAGGTAGATGAGGGTTTGCGAACAATTTTGTATCTCTAGCAACGCCAGCTAATCGGGATAGGGGAAAACCTCACGATCTCCCCCTCCCACACCACCCGGCATGCGGGTCCGCACCGGGCGGTTCCTCAGAAAGGTTTAGAAGTCAAGATTCTTTCGACTCTGACTCCCAAAGCTGGCTACACCATTAAGCGCCGTTCCTATAGCTCCCCCGAACGGGTTCAACGCTCAGAACGAGCCCCGGCGGCTCCTCTCTGCTTTCCATGGTTCGGCCCTTCGCCCTGTCTGGTCCATTACAGACCAGCATTTGACTACTATGGCCTCGGCTGACTTCTGCCTCCGACGGCGGTTGTTGCCAACCGTCGGGCCGCCTTGATGACCGTAGGGTTCTGTGGCTACCTGGCCGTTTCCGGCCAGACCTCAATCAGACTCCCTTAGCCTCAAAGACTGCCAAGAAGGCAGATCTCCCCAGATAAGAACGTGAACTGTCCATGCGCAACCGCGTCATTTACCGTATCCCCTGAACCAACGGGCTTTGTTGTGTTGTGCCAACTCGCCCCAGAGACTCGGCCTTCTGTGACGTTTCTGTCCGTCGGCTCGCACTTTTGCCGCTGGCTTCCTCCAGACCCTCCCTCGCGGAAACGCCCTTGCCTTAAGCTAGTGGTTGTCCATCTCTCGGCTCCTATGACTTGCGAGCATTTGGATGGCTGGTTCTCCCACAGGGGACTTTCACCCCATTAGTTCACGCCCATGCTGGGCGTACACATGCGTTGATACGGACGGGCGAGAAACCTTGGTGCTGAGTTCGAGTTTGTCTGCCGCCGCACAACTTCACCGTTAGCTGGCTTGGCACAGAGGTCTTGCACTCGTTGATGCATTGCTAAGGATAACGCTCGCGAAGCGTGAGCGGAGCCCATAATGCTGCCAGCCGCTAGCGAAGCCATGCCCGAAGGGCTATAAGGCAAGCGGAATCCATAACACGACGGATAGGGCAAATGCCCAACCCGCAAGGGTGCAGACATGGGACAGGTGATAGCTTGAATGCAGGTGAGATGAAACTCAACTGATTGGGAAAAGTTAGGTGTAAACCTCGGTTTGCAAACGTAACCGTCAGGACAGCCCGCAAGGGTTGTTAAGAATCAGAGACACTGAATCTCAAGACATTGCTTGAGCCGTGTACGGTGTTCGCGAAGCGTCTCCAGCGGAGAAAAGTCATATGCACGGTTCTGAGGGGAGGGAGGAAGCAATATTTAAAACTTCCTCCTTGACCCGACTGCAAATGATTCCAAATATAGCTAGGCTCTTTGAAATAGGTTTCAGGAGATTACAAGATGCCAAGTCAGAATATGGATTCGATCAAAACTATCTTCCAAAGCCGCCTAACAACTCTCGATCACCTCTTGAAGTCGGCTCAAACACATTTCAATGGGAGTGAATCTTTCTTGCAGGAGCGTATTGCGGCTGATATGTTTCCTTTTGGCACACAAGTCGCTTTTACCTGCAATCAACCACGCAACTTTGCTCTTTGGTGTAACGGAAAACCTGCGAATAATCTGGATCCGAAAGTTATTTCTCTTACACAAGCATACGAGCATATTGAAGATACTCAAGAACTCCTTTCGGGCATTAACGCCGAAGACGCAAAACTCGATGAGATTGGGCGAATCGACCTAGGGCAGAGTCTCTACGTCGAGCTGTCTGGCAGCGCCTATGTGAGCGACTTTCTGATTCCAAACTTCTACTTCCATATGGTCACGGCTTACGATATTCTCCGTATGGCTGGTGTCCCAATTGGAAAACGGGATTACATGATGCACTTGGTGCCATTCGTTAGGCAGGCATAAAGCCTAACTATTCGTTCAAGCCGAGTCCGCTGTAGGACCCTGACTTAACTCAAATGTTATGCGGCTCAATTTCCAGTCCGGCACGGTAGTCTAAAGATTATCTGTTGATGCTGATTCAGTTGGGCGTACTCGTCATTGAGATGTTGCCGCGCAAATTCGTTGGTTAGTTTCACAATGCTGTCAAACTTGACTGCCATTGCATTAGGAACATCTTCGGATTTTTTGGATTTAGCCATGATCGCGAGAGAGTAGAAAACCCGGTCAGAGAAAAGATGATGATTTGCCCATGCAATCTTCGCCTATGCAATCGATGACAAAAGTGGGATGTACCCTCTTTAAATTTCGGTCTCCCCCCAGAATGGGGGGGACTCATTCATCAGTCAACCCGCAGATAATCTGAAGCCGTATAAAGCACAGATTAACCTAGTGCTCTGTCAAGACTCCAACTTAGGGACTCGCAAGAAAATAAGGTACCAATTGCCACCTTGCCTATTGGTGCATTGCTTCGCGTTTCGCAAGCGACATAAAAGGCGAAGCCGCGCCTTAGCGCTGTGCACCCTACCAGTGCTCAACGGTTCCGGTACTTTATTTAGACGCACATCCCTTAGGGTTACCCCTGATGTGTAGCGCGGCCATCCTGCGGTGCATTGCTTCGCGTGGGCGAAGCCACGCCTTAGCGTTATGCACCCTACGGAACCCTAAAAATTAGGCTTGACGCTGCACTAGGAGTGCCTTGGCTCTAGCGACGAAGTTCTCCGCTGTCAGGCCATTGAGGGCCATTAGCTGACCAGCGGAGGCGGTGGTTTCCCCTCGCTTCCAAGCAAACAGGTCACGGGGAGCGGTGGCGCGAAGGAGGACGGGTTCCAGCATGGCCCCAGAGCCTCCAGTGACCCCAATTACCGCATCCCCCCCAAATAGAGCGGCAAAGTCAGCATCAGACAGGAAGCTGCCATCGGCTTCCGAGCAGGTTTCCCAGGCGACATCACTGGGGCGATAGAGGCGGCGGGGGTTGACCACCGCCACCACCCGGCTACCAATGCCCAGAGTGGCCAACTGTTCCGCCGCTGCAAGGACAGGAATTAGGGTCATGTCGCCGATGACCGCAAAGACGACCGTTTTATCGCCAGGGGTGGTTTGCAAGGTTAGGGCTCCGGTAGCGATCGCCTGCCGTCCCTGCTCCAGGGTCATCCGAATCGGCAACGGCGACTTACTGGCGGTAATGGTAATACCCTTGTTTTGCTGACCCAAGGCCCACTCGTAGCAAACTTGGATGCCATTGGCATCCACCGGGAACAGGGGAAACACATTGCCATTGCGCATCATGGCGGCAAAATAGTTCTCGATTTCCGGGCGCTGGTGGGTCCAGCCATTGCGGCCCTGCTCCAAGGCTCCAGCGGTGAACAGGGTCACCGTGGCCGGGGTGGGGCGGCGCAATTCCGCCATGGCCTGGGTCACCGTCTGCCAGATGGGCAAGCCGTTGATAGCAAAGGATTCGTAGGAACACCACAGGGTCCGAGCCCCAAATAGGGCTTGGGCCGCTGCCAATCCGGCACAGGCATCCTCACTTAGGGGCTCATAGACCTGTCCCCCCGGCCCTTGGAAATAGGCGTCATCGACGATGGGGTGGATGATCTTCAGGGCTTGGTTGATGTTGTTGATGCCCGAGGCGGCGTTGCCATCGGCATTGGTGACAATGAATTGGGGATCCTGGTGGCCCACATACCCCACCAATGCCCCCATGGCCGTCGTCGCCACCTGCTTGTCTCCCCCGACGGGGAATTCCACCAGGGGCAGAGTGCCTAGATCCGGCACGGGTAACACCGATTCCGTCACCGCTTGCTGGGCATTCGGTCCCCCCATGGACCGTTCAAAATTCGTGCGGACGAGATCCCAGGCGGCGGGGGTGAGGGCACGGGCGGTGAGGGCATCGACGATGTAGTCCTTTTCCAAACTATCGCCGGGGTAGAGATTGTGGGACTTGGCTCCCCGCTTGTGGACCCCGGCCCCTTTCAACTGCTTCACGATCAGCACCGTCAGGGTGCCCGCCAGGGCCGATTTCGCGGCCTTGTCCGTGGCCGCGAGGACCGCCTGGGTGAAGGCTAGGCGCTGCTTTAGGGAAAAGGCGGTGCTGTCCACATAGGCACCGGGCTGGTCGACATCGTCAAAGTCTTTGGCATCCACCAGGATCACGTCCTCAAAACCATTGCCGCGCCAGTAGGCCACCATGGCCTCGTTGGACTGGGTGGCCACCATGCTGTGGTGCTCTTGGGAATAGCCGTTCCACACCAGGATAGGGAGGAAGTTGGTCACCGTGGGGTAGGCGGTGTGGAAGTGGCCAAAGCTACTCATGATGTAGGGTTCCCCCAAGCCACCGTCGCCGATGGTGACGGGGAACAGGGTGCCGGGGTGGAGTTTGGCCCCGGCCATGGCGAAGTGTTGGCCTTGGCCCAGGGGGCCAGCGGGGCTGAGCAGGCCGGGAATTTGTCCCGACAGGTGGCCCAGCAACCCATAGGTTTCGCGAAAGCGATCGCACAATTCCTGCACCGTTTTGATCCCCATGGCCTCTAGGGAGCCATCCATAAACACGGTGCTATAGAAGCCGGGGGCATGGTGACCGACTTCGGTAATCAGGTTCTTGTACCCCAGCATCACCAGGGCGGCAATGGTGTCGGCGATGCTGGCAAAGCCACCGGGGTGACCAGATTCCTTACTCGCAGTCACCTGGAGGGTCAGATAGCGCAGGGCGTCCGCCGCCAGCAAGGTTTGGTACACCGCAGTGGCGTCGCTGGGATCTGCGATCGCAGTGGCTCCAACCGCGATCGCGGGGGTGTTGCCGTAGGTATCGAAGTCGGGCAATGCCTCAGCAAAGTGCTGAATGCCATCGCAAAAGGCGGGAGCTGTGGGGTTAGAAGGGACAGCAGTCATGGACAGATACCTTTTTGCATCGAAGGAGCTACTAAATATATGGTCGCCAATGGATTGATTAAAGTCAATCCCAGGGTTGGCGACCCCTGATCTGGGCTGGGGATTTTGGGGATCACTGCTGTGGCGGCGCACTGACAGCCCTCAGTCTGCCGTCGATGGAGGGTAGCAGCCAATGCTAATCTAAAATATATAAGGTGTAACGGATAGACCTTTCTTAAGCATCCGTTAGTAACGGTTCATCGTGTTTAAGTCAGTCCTATGATGAGACCTTTTGCCCAGCAGTTCGGCATAAATTTGGTCAGGATCGCGGAGTTCACAGTGGGATTTATCGCAATCCTCATGGCCTATCTTCTCTTTTTGCTCATCTTTGAAAATGCCAAGTTCCTGGAATTGGTGATCCTTTTCTTCGAGATTAACCAGTAGGGAAATGTTCCCCAGGATAGTGGCGTTTTCCTTCGATTTCTCCAACCGGGCATCAGTACCGAACAAATCCTTCCCAGCCTATCCAGGGTGAGCGCTAAGGTAGCGACCCGGCAATAGGTCTAAAAGATTGTGCTAAGGGGCGTTTTACCCTCCAGATCCTTAGTATCCTGATGGGCAGCATCAGACAACGGGTGAATGGGAGTTGGGGGAGATGATGATGGTGTTACGGAATCGTTCTCTGCTGGTAATGATGGTGTTGGCGGCGATGGCCCTACCCCTAGGGTTGGTCCCGGCGGAAGCCCAGGATCCCGAGGCAGTTCCCCCCGAGGCGGTTCCCGCCGAATCGGCTCCCGCCGAGAATACCCTTGCCCCCCTGACACCGACCTTTTTACTACCGGAATCCCTCCCCGCCGATACTCGCCTGCGGTTAGATGGCTCCGTTGCTATGGCAACGATTAACCGCACCCTGATTCGCGGGTTTGAAGCGGCCTTCCCCAATGTCACCGTTGTAGCAGCGGAGCAGGGGGGAGATGGAGCCCTAGCCGCCCTACTGACGGAGACAGTAGACCTTGTTGCCCTGGGGCGACCCCTTAGCGACGAGGAATTGGCTCAGGGGTTGATCGAGGTGCCCATCAGTCGCGAAAAAATCGCCATTATTGTCAGCAGCGATAATCCTTTTCAGGGAGACTTAACCTTTCAGCAGTTCGCCCAGATGCTGCGAGGGGAAATCACCAACTGGTCTCAGGTGGGCGGTCCAGATTTGCCCCTACAGTTCATCGATCGCCCCGATACCAGCGATACCCGTCGTGCCCTGGGGGACTATGACGTATTTAAGGCGGCAGGTTTTACCACTGGAGCCACCGCTATCACCCTAGAGGAGGACAGCACCGCCGCCGTTGTGAATGCTCTGGGCAACAGCGGGGTCAGCTATGGGATCGCAAGTCAAGTTCTCGACCAGGCCAACGTGCGAGTCTTGACCATGCACGGCACCCTGCCAGACGATCCCCGCTATCCCTATTCTCAACCTCGGGGCTATGTCTACCGGGGTAGCCCCACCCCAGCGGTGGAAGCCTTTCTCGCCTTTGCCACCACCCCCACAGGACAAGCAGCAGTGCAAACGGCCAAAGCCGCAGAGGCAGCGGAAGTGGCGACGGCGGAACTCCCTGACAGTGCTCTGGCCATGCGCCCTAATGGGGAAGGTTTTGTCACCGGAGATCGCGACGGCACCATTGAATTTTGGCAAGCCGACAGCACCGCCGCAGGGGAACCCCTTGAAGCCCACATCGGCCCCGTCACCGCCCTGAAATTCACCGCTGACGGCAATCGGCTCATCAGTGGGGGAGCCGATGGCGAAGTGCGCTTTTGGGATGCCATTGGCACTCCCGTCGGCGATCCCATTGCCGCCCACGATAGCCCCGTTACCCGCCTTAGCATTCTGCCCGATGGCAGCTTTTTTAGCGCCAGCATCGACGGATCTGTACGGCGCTGGGATGACCAAGGGACGCCCCTAGCCCCAGCCTTTGCCGCCCATGAGGGTACAGTGCGGGATCTGGCCACTAGCGCTGACGGTCAACTCCTGGTGACAGCAGGTAAGGATGGCACCATCAAGCTCTGGAACGCCGATGGTACCCCCCGCACCGCTCTAGCGGGCCATAGCGGCCCCGTGAATGCGGTGGCGGTGAAACCGGATAACACCTTGGTCAGTGGGGGGGAAGATGGCACTGTACGCCAGTGGGATGGAACGGGTAACCCCCTCGGGGAACCTCGAACGCTGGAGAATCCGGTGAAAGCGATCGCCCTTAGCCCCGATGGCCAGCAGCTTGCGGCGGGGGATGCAGCGGGTATTGTCCAGGTCTGGGGAGCCGATGGCAATCCGGCGGGAGATCCCATTGTTTCAGGGGAGGTGCCGGTGGGAGCCCTATCCTTTAGCCCCGATGGGTCGCAATTAGTGGTGGCGACGGGATCAACGCCCCCCCAATTGCGGGATCCCATTTCAGGCGATTTGGTGGCGACTGCATCGGAGGCCGAAACCGGAACGAACCCGCTGGACCTCTCCGCCCTGTGGGGGCAATTGCAGCAGTTGCCCCCCCGAATTTGGATCCTGATCCCCGTGGCCCTCTTGGGGCTGTTGCTGTTCTTCCTGCTCCGAGGCTGGCAGGCGGAAGCCACTGATGGAACCGCTGATGGAGCCACTGAGGGAGATGAGGAAGAAGCTGGCCTCGGGTTGGCCTCTGATGCTGAGGGCGGTATGCCTAAGGCTGATGAGACTCAAGGCGGCGGCACAGTTCCGGCAGCCGTGGCGGCTATCAGCCCCTATGAGGCGGCCAACTCCCTCGACAAGGATTTGGTGAGGGCCAAGGCTGCCCTCTCTGAGGGAGACGGGTTAGCTCGGTCGGGGCAACTCCAGATGGCCCTAGGTCGCGTCAATCAGGCCATTGAAGCAGCGGATTTGGAGCGGCTCAAGGCCCTAGCGGCGGGGGTGAGTCTAGTGGGGGTGGGGGCCGTGGTGGCCCAGGCTATGGCACGGCGAGGGGGGATTCTCGCTGCCCTGGGTCGGGGGGAAGATGCTCTCAAAAGCTACGATCGCGCCCTAGAGATGGATCCCAATACCCCCGATACCTGGGTGGGCAAGGGCAATCTTCTCCTGAGCCTAAATCGCCCCGATGAAGCGCTGTTCTCCTTTGATAAAGCCCTAGAGCTAAACCCCCAGGCTGGATCGGCTTGGCAGGGCAGGGCCACCGCCCTCCAACGGCTGCAACGGGAGGGGGAAGCCCGCACGGCCCTGGCAAAGGCCCAGGAATTTGGTCCCAGCACTAGCGCCCCCTATCGTCCCCTGACGGCGGCGGCTGGCGGTGCGGCGGCTAGCGGTGCGGCGGCTGGCGGTGCGGCCTTGGAGCGTATGGCCCAACGCCTGCGGCCCGATCCGGTCCCTGGGGATGACCCGGATGCCGTCCCCCTATCCCCTGCCCCAGAGGTGGACGCTCCAGACCGGGCTGACCCCGTCTTGGCGGTCCCACCCGGTCTTTCGGCAGATATCCCCTCAGACCTTCAGGATGCGATCGCGGATTTGCCCTCCGAGGCCGACTCCCCTAACGGGAATCCGGAGACGCCCCCCATGGCGATTCCTCCCGAAGTTCAGACCCTACTGGAAGCGGGGAATCTGGCTTCTGCACCACCCTCTCCGGAGATTGCAGCCCCCCCCGCTCTGCCGGATTTATCCCCGCCCGATATCGGTGTCCCCGATCTCAATTCCCCCGATCCCCGTTCCCCAGACCTGCTTTCCCCAAATCTGGGTTCCCCGGACCTCTCTTCGCAGAATATACAGGCGATTTTGGACATGGACCGCGAGATGGGGACAGAGCTCGATGGTGAACCCATTGATGATCTCACCCTGTTCAGCACTATTGTCCCCAGCCCAGCCTCCACGCCGGGTGCCGATTTAGGGCGGGCAGTAACCCCAGAGGTTGCCGGTTCCCCTGATGTGGCGGCAGTCCCCGATGTGCCCGACCCGGTGGGCGGTGGCGAGTTCAATCTCTGGGGTGACCTTCCCCCCGAAGTCCTCGCTGCCCTCGAAGGCATCCCCGAAGATTCCCCCGATCGGTTTATCAGGCCCCGTGCTACCCCACCGCCACCGCCGCCCCGGCGTCCGCTGCCGCCCCCACCCCCTAGCAACCCCCGCTTGCAATCTCCTCCCCCTGGGACGGAGTAGGGGCATCAATGTCAACTGAGGCCATATTGGTTCCGAGGAATTCCGAAGCCAGCAACCAGAAGACAGTACTCTCCTGGCTCCTGGATTCTGACTCCTAACTCCTGCCTCCTAATTCCTCCCCAGGAGAGTTGTCCCGCCTTGAGTTAATACCCGAAGTAAGGCCACACCTGCCATAATCAGGAACCAGAATCCCAGAATCCGTTATGGGAATCGCAAGCTGCAATCTGACACGGAGGGGACAGCCATGGTCAGGATAGCCCACCAAGTGGGGAGAATGGTGCAACGGCAATGGGGTCAATGGCAGTCGCGCTTAGGGAGACGGCTATGGGCCTTGGGGTTGGTGGCGCTAAGTGCGATCGCAGTCGCCGCTTGCAACCCTACCCAATTCACCACCGCCGATATCGCGACATCGCGCATTGTCTCCAGTAACCTCAGCGACCCCAAAACCTTTAACGCCGTTCTCAACGACGAGTCCCCCAACGTATTTCTTTACATTACCCGAGGGCTCACCACCCAGGATGGCCTCACTGGAGAAGTGGTGCCAGAGCTAGCGGAATCTTGGGACATCTCCCCAGACGGTACCACCATTGTGTTTACGCTACGGGAGGGCTTGCAATGGTCCGATGGCGAACCCCTTACCGCTGACGATGTGGTCTTCACCTACAACGAGGTGATCTACAACGAAGAGATTCCCACCAGCAGTCGGGATGTCCTCCGCATTGGCCAACAGGGACTGCTGCCAGAGGTCACAAAGGTAACCGATCGCCAGGTCCAGTTCACCCTGCCGGAGCCCTTTGCCCCCTTTCTCCGGACCACTGGGCTGGATATCCTACCGGCCCATGCCCTTCGCAACAGTCTAGAGGAGCGCGATAGTGAGGGCAATCTGCGCTTCCTCTCCACTTGGACCACCAGTACTCCCCCAGAGCAGATTATCTGCAACGGCCCCTATCGCCTCCAACGCTACATCCCTGGTGAGCGTGTTGTCTTTGAGCGCAACCCCTACTACTGGCGCAAGGATGACCAAGGTAATAGCCAGCCCTACATTGAGCAACTGGTGTGGCAGATCATCGAATCCACCGACAATGCCCTGCTCCAGTTCCGCTCCGGCGGCCTGGATCTGACCGCCGCTACCCCCGACAGCTTTGCCCTGCTAAAGCGGGAGGAGGAGCGGGGGGATTTCACTATTTACAACGGTGGTCCCGCTACGGGAACCCTGTTCCTGGCCTTTAACCTCAACCAGGCCAGCCGCAATGGCAGACCCTTGGTCGATCCCGTCAAATCCCGCTGGTTCAACTCCGTCCCCTTTCGCCAAGCGGTCTCCTACGCCATCAATCGGGAGGCGCTAGTGAACAACATTTACCAAGGGCTAGGGGAACCCCAGATCTCGCCCATTTCGGTCCAGAGTCCCTACTATGCAGGACCAGAGGACGGCATCCGCACCTACGATCATGACCTAGACAAGGCCAAGGCACTGCTAGAGGGGGATGGGTTTCAGTTCAACCCAGCAGGGCAATTACTGGATGATCAAGGCAACCGGGTCCGCTTTACCCTGATCACCAACTCCGGCAACAAGATCCGCGAATCGGTGGGGGCACAAATCAAGCAGGATTTGGAAAAGGTAGGTATCCAAGTGGACTTCCAGCCCATTGCCTTTAATACCCTGGTGGATAAGCTCACCGATAGCCTGGACTGGGAGGCCCACATCCTGGGGCTGACGGGGGGCATTGAACCCAATAATGGATTCAATGTCTGGTCTCTGGAAGGATCTCTCCATGCCTTTAACCAGCAGGCTCAGGCCAGCCAGACCCCGCTAGAGGGCTGGGTAGCGGCGGATTGGGAACGGCAGATTTCCGATCTCTATATTCAGGGAGCCCAGGCGGTGGATGAGGACGAGCGCCGCGCCATCTATGTGGAAACCCAGCGCTTAACCCAGGAGTATTTACCCTTTACCTATCTGGTGAATCAACTCTCTCTGGGGGCGGTACGCAATAAGATCGATGGGGTCCAATACAGCGCCCTCGGTGGAGCCCTGTGGAATATCTATGAGCTGACAATGACGGATTGATCCCTAAACCCCCAACCCCTCTACTGTGATCTGGGTGGTCAGAGCCGAACGGGCTGTTACCCCCTCCCGTAGGGTGCCGCTGACGGGTGCCGCTTGGCGGGGATGGGCTCCCACCGCGATCGCAATGTGACGATCACTCACTGCAACGCCATGGGTGGGGTCAAATCCCCGCCAGCCTCCACCGGGGATATACACCTCCGCCCAGGCATGGAGGTCATGGGCGGGCTGGTCCGGGTCTCCCTCTTGATAGCCACTGACAAAGCGAGCCGCTAGACCCACTGCCCGACAGGCTTCCATAAACAGCACCGTAAAGTCTCGACAACTGCCTTGCTTGGTGCGCCAAGTGGTGCCCGCTGGCATCGGATCCCCTTCTGGACGCACCGCGTAGGTGCACTCGTCGTAAATGCGCTGGGTGAGGGTGGTCAAGAAATAACTCAGGTTGTAGTTAACCTCGTGGAGCATCGTCTGGGCCAAATCAATTACCCCTGGCGAGATTGCCATCCCCAGGGGACAGTGACGATAGGGGGCTAGGGTTGCTGCTACCAAGGTGGGGTAATCCACGGGCAAATTCACCGCCCAGGCATTCGCCAGATAGTCAAACGGGTTGGTCCGGCAGGTTTCCACCTCCATAACCGTTTTAATCGTCAGATAGGAGGTGGCTTGGTTCTCAAACCAGACCCCCAGGCAGGCATTACCGCTGGGATCTAGATCCTCAGTCTGCATGTGGGGTAGGGGATCGATCTTCACCTCAAACCGTCGTAGCAGTTGGCTGCCGTCGCTGCGGGGTCGCAATCGCAGAACATGGTATTTGAGAAAGACCGATTGACTGTAGGTGTAGTGGGTGGTGTGCAGAATGCGGTAACGCATAGGTGTATTGATGATGTCTGTTGTATAGCAGGAGTCACTATCGTTAGGACGTTTCAAAACCTGGAACGAACAAGGGGCTTAAGCCCCTTGTCCTAACCTGAATGGCCAGTGCTATATGACCCGCTGATCACGAACCTGTCCATAGCCCCGCCTCGAATTCGCGATGGTCAGAGACCGGCCCACAGGGGCCATCGCGCCAGGGCTGAAGATCGCCCATGGATCTTAAAGCATTCTGGTTTCAGGCATCGTTACGCACAATGCCAAGCCCTGTCTAGGAGGGCAGCGTATCCACCGCCATCGCCTTGCTTCCAGGCTCCCCCTTCTCTAGGACCGCAGTTCCCTTGGTAGCGGGCATCTCTCGGACCCGTAGGGTAAACAGGGCAGCGATCAGAAAGCAGATACCCCCCAAGCCCAAGACCAACAGGCGATTGCCCTCCAGCAGGTGGGTGATCACCCAGCCCAAACCCAAGGAGGCCACAATCTCAGGCAAAACAATAAACAGATTGAAAATACCCATATAAATACCGCCCTTGCGCTCGGGTAGCGCCCCCACCACCATGGCATAGGGGAGAGACAGCATGGCTGCCCAGGCCACCCCCAAACCCACCATGGGCAGCAGTACCCAGAGGGGGGAAGGCACAAACATCAGGGCGATCAACCCCAGCCCCCCACAGGTCAAACAGAGGGCATGGGCCACTTGGCGATTGGTGGCCGCAGCAAGACTGGGCAGGCCAAAGGACACCCCAAAACAGACCGCATTATAGGTGGCCATGCAGAGCCCCGCCCATTCCACCCCTTCCCCATAGAGGGCAGAGGCTTCGTCCATGGCCCCAAACAGGTTGTGGGCGATGGCCGGGGGAAAGTACAGAAACACACAGTACATCCCCAACCAGCTAAAGCCCTGCACCCAGGCCAACTGTCGCATCGTAGTGGGCATCTCTCGAAACGCGATCGCAATTTCCCGCAGAGTAGACATCACCCCCAGCCGCCGCTCCTGTTGCGCCCGAAACGCCACCATATCTCGTGGAGGCCGCTCCTCCGTAAACAACACCGTCCAGAGCACGGAACCCAAAAAGACCACCGCCCCCACATAAAACGACCACCGCACTGACGGAGGAATCGCATCAGTGCCCTGGGCCGATGCCGACACCCCCAAGCTATGGGTTAACAGCCAAGGAGAGGCAGACGCCAGCACCGCTCCCAGGCCAATAAACAGGCTCTGCCATGCAAACCCCTGGGTCCGCTGACTCGACGGCAACAAATCACTGACAAAAGCCCGAAACGGCTCCATAGTCACATTCGCTGCCGTATCCAGCAGCCAGAGCAGCCCCACCGCAACCCAGAGCCTGCCAGCATTAGGCATCCACACTAGGGCCAAACTGCCCAAAATCGCCCCTACTAGAAAATAGGGGCGACGGCGACCCAATGGCCCCCAAGTATTGTCACTAAGATTGCCAATAATGGGCTGAATCACCAGCCCCGTCAGGGGAGCCGCCAGCCACAAGATTGGAATTTGCTCCGCCTCGGCTCCCAAATGTTCAAAGATGGCGCTGGTATTCGCCATCTGCAATCCCCAGCCAAACTGGATACCAAAAAAGCCGAAGCTCATGTTCCAGAGCTGCCAAAACGTTAACTGGGATTTAGTTTGCTGTGAAGTCACACGTCGTTCTCCAGGTCCGGTGAGGCCCGCCTAGAGTATTCCATCTACAAGATCATTAAATATTTCCTGGATCCTTAAAATATTTCCTGGATCCTTAGCCAGCCGCAGCCAGCTTCGTCGCCCGCAATTGGCCACAAGCCGCATCCTTCTCCAATCCGCGAGAATAGCGCACACTCACCGCCACATGACGCTCCCTCAGGGCCTCGGCAAAGTCCTGAATATCGTAATCGCTGGGGCGCTGGTAATCCACTTCACTAATTGGGTTATAGGGAATCAGGTTGACATGGCTTTGGAACCCGCCCACGAGATCCGCCAGTTCCCCTGCATGTTCCGGCAGGTCATTCAGCCCCGCCAACAAAATATATTCAAAGCTCACCCGCCGCCCCGTCACCGCCACATAGTCCCGACATTCCGTCAGTAGAGCCGTCAGCGGGTAGGCACGAGCACTGGGGATCAACTGCTCCCGTAGCCCTTGATTGGAGGCGTGGAGGCTAACCGCCAGGGTTACCTGGAGATGCTGCTCCGCCAGTTGACGAATGCGACCGGGAATCCCCACCGTAGACAGGGTTATCGCCCGCTGGCTAATACCCACATCCCCATTCAGACAGCGAATTGCCGCTACCACGCTGTCGGTATTCAACAGCGGTTCCCCCATGCCCATAAAGACGATATTGCTGACCCGCTGGCCAAAATCCTCCTGCACCGTCAGCACCTGATCCACGATTTCATGGGTGGCCAAGTTACGGGCAAAGCCCCCCTTCCCCGTGGCGCAAAAGTCACAGGCCATGGGGCAACCCACCTGGGAAGACACACAAACCGTCAGCCGCTTAGCCGTGGGAATGCCCACGGCCTCAATAATGTGGCCATCCGCTAACCGCAGTAGATACTTAACGGTGCCGTCGGGAGCAACGGATCGCAGATGCAGTTCAGAGCGCCCCAGGGGGACATCCGCCACCGTCGCCCGCCAAGCCTTAGAAAAAACTGTAATGTCCGTCAGCGATCGCGCCCCCTGGGCATAGATCCACTGGTGGAGTTGCTTCCCCCGATAGGCGGGTTGCCCCTGCTGCACCACCCAGGCTTGCAACTGGGCTAGCGACTGACCCAGTAAGGGCAGGTCCAAAGGGGAAGAAGGACTCTCCTCAGCGGAGACAATAGCCGCAGTGGCATCAGGGGAAAACATGGCGGAGACGGGAGACGAGGACACAGGGATAGCAGCCTTAGGGACACACAGGTTCCCATCCTAACAAGGCAGCTTGAAGGGTGTTTGAAAAGGGGGTTAGGCGGTGCGGAGAAGCCCGTCAACTGTGGAAAAACTGTGGAAAACCTATGGGTGATGATCCGTTCCTGACGGGTGTTGATCTGGCCCCGTCTTGTAATTCATCAAATCCACTAGCCCCTCAGTGAGGGCCTTTGGATCCATGAAAACAATCTTGGAGTTGTCACTTTCTCCCAACTTCTGATTCGCATCCACATAGCGCTGGGCGATGAGAAAATTCAGAATCTCCCGAGAGTCTGTGCGCTCCTTGAGGACATTCGTCAGCAGTTGGATGGAGTCCACTGTCCCTTGGGCACGTTTGACCGTGGCCTCTTGATCCCCCTGGGCCTCCAGCACCGTAGCTCGACGCTTCAGTTCAGCAGCTTGTTGCTGCTGCATAGACTCCAGTACGGAATCCGGCGGTTTAATGCTCTGCACCTCCACCCGAGTCACCTTCACTCCCCAAGCTTCCGTGGCCTCATCCAATTGATCTAACAAGAGTTTGTTGAGATCATCACGGGAAGAAAACGTGTCCTCAAAGGGCATGGTCCCGATTCTAGAGCGGAGGGTGGTAATCACCAATTCGCGGATAGCCGCCTCCACATCCTCAATGGCATAGTAAGTGCGCTCTAGGTCCAGCACCTTCCAATAGACAACGGCATCCACATCCAGGGAGACATTGTCGCGGCTGATAGCGGGCTGGGGTTCCACATCCAGCAGCCGCTCCCGTGTACTTTCCTCTAGGACAATGATGTCCATGAAGGGGACAATAAAGTTCAACCCAGGGCGGAGCTTGCGGTGGTAACGCCCTAGACGCTCCACTAGGGCCTCGGTGCCCTGATTAACGATACGGACTGACCCAACGGAATAGCCGGTGATCAACAGGGCTAGCACTGCGAAAATAGAAGAACCCACTGGGATCTGTCCCCCTAGCGTACCAATTCACCGATAAGTCTAATCGCTTTAGAGGGTTCCAGCTAAAGTCCTGTACCAGATTTGGCCAGACTCCAGAAAAGCCCCTCAGTCAAAGGGATGTCTTTTGCTCAACCCAGGGGATTTTTCAACTGGAAAACGCTTAGGGGCGGGCAATTAAATTTCACCCTACCACCCGCCCAATATCAGGATTTCCCGGCACTGGGTAGGGCGGGTTTTGAGGTTCCCATCCTGGATTTCCCAACCAACACGAGTAGGGCGGGTTTTGAGGTTCCCATCCTGGATTTCCCGACCAACACGAGCTAAACCCGCCCCTACGGCGACATCCTGCATTGGGCGCGGAAACCGCGCCCCTACGGGATATTAAATTCAAAATTCAAAATTCCTGTCACCTGTCACCCCAATACCCCCTACAAACGGGACTTCATCGGCATGCCAATCCCCTACTGGGCTTGAGACTCAGCAGTTGGCAAAGGAGTCACCAATAGGACGTTACCTTGGCGACCCACCACGGACACCGTCTCCTCGGGGGAGATCGCTACATCGCTAATTTGGCAGCGCGCCTGCCACAGACCCCCTTCGTAAAACACACGCCCCACTCCAGCCGCTGGAATCATCTCTCGTACTTGGGCATAGCGGGCTGGGGCCAATGCTTTGGACTGTCGAGGCACTAACCCCCGAAAAATCAAGATGAAGGCGGAGGACAAAATACCCCACACCAGTAACTGCTGGGGCAGCCCCGTAAGGGTCAGAGCCACTAGGGAGGTCACTAGGCTGGCGCAGCCCAGGGAAACAATTGTCGGTTCCGGTAGCAATAGGCTCAGCCCCAACAGCCCCAATCCCCAGACTAGCCAAGGGATTGGTCCCACGGTCAGGGACAACAAATCAGGTAGTGTCACCGCTTTAAGATCCTAATCAATCTGCTATAGCAGCCCTACGGCGGACAAGATGGCGCGGAGGATGGAGCTTACGACCGCAAGGGAAATCGCCCCCAGCAGAGCACTCCAGATTCCCCATTTAAGGCGAAACCCGTCTAGTAGGACAGCGGCTAGGCCAAAAATAACGGTGGCACTGATCAGGGGGATCAGGCCAAAGCTAATCACTCTGAAAAAGCCACTGAGGGGAAAGCTGCTGACAATACTAGTCAGCAGACCTATGATGCCACCCCCAATCAAGGCGGTCACGGGGCTGTCAATCTCAACGCCAAAAGGCAGCTTTGACACCACCAGCAGACCAATGGCCAGAACCAAAATGCTCAGAAGGAAAACAACCATGGTGAAAAATGATCCTCAATGTGCAAAACCCATGACAAACAGTTTAGTTTTGTCCGTCTGTTTGCTGCGTCTACTTAGCGATGGATTGGCATGTCTACCTAGCGACGGACTGCCATGAGAATGCGAAGCACATACCAAAATAGCAGCGCAACTGAGGCAAACAGTTCTAGGGATGCCGCCACATGTTGATGGGTGGCATAGTGATGCATCACCTTGGAGGTGTCGTAGAGGATCGCCACAGAGGCGAAAATCACCATGAACCCAGAGAACAGCAGGCCCAGGGTAAAGCCGAAGATCAGGCTACAGGCAATTAACCCTAGGGCCACGAAGCTGCCGATGGTCAAGAAACCTTGCAGAAAAGAAAAGTCGGTTTTGGTGGTAACTGCGATCGCAGTTAACCCCCCAAACATCAGCAGCGTCAGAATCGCCGCCATGGGGATCACATCTGGGCTGGAAAAATAGGCCGCGATGTAGAGCAGCGGGGCAAACAGAATCGCCTCTGCCGCCACGAAAATCCCCAGCCCCAGATACTCCTGCTCCCCAGACTTAGCCTGGGCGATCAGACTCCGGGCCAGCCAACCCAGGATGGCAAAGCCCCCCAGGAGTGCCAACCACATAAAGCGACTGCCCGCCAAAAAATTGGTCAGCGTCTCAGCAATTCCTGTGGTGAACAACAGAAACTCAACGGCGATAAAGGCAGCAACCGCCCCGGCTAAATGCAGATAGGTGCGGCGGATAAATAGAGCGCGATCGCTTGGGCGAGCTTGGGCAACAGTAATCATGGTGGTGTTGAAAGAACATAGCGGGACTAACGCCGCCCAACCCTAGGCCAACAGAGCCAGCAGACCCTCAGTGATCCCCGTCAGACCAACGGTCACCTCACCAACCCAGTACTGGGTCAGTCGCTGAGTGATGGGCAGGCTATCCAGAACCATCCCAGCGGACAGGGCCATCATGTACAGGATGGAATATTTGAACAGGGATTTGGCGATGTCGCGATCAGAGGGGGCCTGCAACAATTGCCATGCCTTCTTGACAAAAACGCTGCCCAGTCCCAGGGCAATCGCCAAATATAAGGCCCCCGTAGCCCCCAAAGGGATGGTCATCAAGAACGTGATCGGTACCAACACCAGGGTATAGATCCAAATCTGCTTGGCGGTGGCATCGTCTCCCACCACTACGGGCAGCATGGGTACCCCCACCTTGGCGTAGTCATCCTGGATCACCATGGCCAAGGCCCAAAAGTGGGGCGGCGTCCACACAAAGACAATGGCGAAGAATAGCCAAGCTGACCAAGTCAGCTCCCCCGTCACCGCCGCCCAGCCTACCAAGGGAGGGATCGCCCCCGCTGCACCGCCGATGACAATATTTTGGGGAGAGGACCGCTTCAACCAGTGGGTATAGACCAAGACATAGACAACTAAACCCGCCATCTCCAGCAATGCGCTAAGCAGGTTAACGGCCCAGCATTGGAGCGTAAAGGCCACTAGCGCTAGGACAATGGCAAAAATCAAGGCATCCCGCAATTGAATCCGCCCGGAGGGAATGGGGCGATGGCGGGTGCGCTCCATATCGTAGTCAATGTCGCGATCGTAAATGCAGTTGATGCTCTGGGCCGAAGCTGCTGCCAGGGTTCCCGTTAGCAGAGTAATCAGCAGCCGCACGGGATCCACCTGCCCCTGGGCCGCTACCCACATGCTGGCGGCGGTTTCAATCAGCAATAGGGGAATAATGCGGGGCTTGGTGAGCTGGCAGTAGCTGCGGCAGACCTGCCCAAAGGTTTGGTGATGACGACTAGAATCCTGCCAGGGCGGTGTGGTTTGCATGTAGGGGCAATCCTTAAGATGACTTCAGGGAGTGGGGGAGTGGGGGAGTGGGGGAGTGGGGGAGTGGGGGAGTGGGGGAGTGGGGGCGCGGTTTCCGCGCCCAATGCAGGGGATGACAGGTTACAAAACCGTAGGGTGGGCATCGCCTAGCGTGTTTACTTTGTGGAAATTTCGTTGCCCACCAATGCAAGCATTGTGCTCATACCCTCCCACCCTCATACCCTCCCACCCTTACATACTGTGGTCTTCGAGTGGCCTTGGGTCATCGCGCCAAGCTAGCACAGTGAAACTTACGAGTACTGCTAGTAGTGTTGCTCCCAGGGTGTGATGGGCTACTGTTAGCGGCTCCACCTGTAACCGCAGTTGCAACGTGATAATACCCAGCAAGATTTGAAATGCTAGGAGAATACCCGCTAGGTTCGCCAGACTCCGTAGCCGGGGATGCAGGGCTGGGGTGCGCCAAGCCTGGAGCACTAACACCACAGTAGCCAGGGTCGGGGGCACAACCCCCATCAGATGGCTATTCATCACCTGGCACAATTCCGCCATGCCCAGGCACTGGTGAGCTGCCCAACGGGAGCCCACCAATGCCCCTAGTAGGCATTGGATGTACACCAACCCGGTAGCTAAACCGCCCCAACCCTTCAGTGAGCCCGCTGTCCCTAAGCCTTGATGGGGAGTTAGCCCTAGACCAATTACCAACAGGGTAATGAAAAACGCCAGGGCGGTGCCGAGGTGAGCGGTCACAATATCGAAGCGCAGGAGTTGGGTGACTGTTAGTCCCCCGAGGCCCCCCTGAATGAGGATGAGGCTAACTGCCCCCAGGGCGGCCCCAGGTAGCCAACGGGGTAGGTCGTGGCGACACCACCAAGTCTGGGCGGCAAACCACAGGGACATCAGCCCAATCAGGGCAGCATCCAGGCGGTGAAACCACTCTAGAAAGACTTGGAAGTTCATCTGCTGGCGGGGCACCAGTTGACCGTAGCAGAGGGGCCAGTCGGGGCAGGCCAGTCCTGCGTTCATGACCCGTGTAGCGCTGCCCACCGCCATCAGAGCCAGGGTCGCGATCGCAAGCTTCCATACCAGGCGACGAATGCGATCTTGGGCCACACCGGAACCCTCAGGGGGGGCTAGGGACAGGGTAGCAGGGGAAGCAGAGAAAGGAATTTGTGCAGACATTTAGGGAAGGCGACTATTCCAGACAAGCCAAATCCAAGTCACCATTCAAGGGCTATTACCACAGCACCGTTGTTACCACGGGCCATTGTTAGCAAGGGATCAGAACCGCGAGTCGTGACTCTCCCGGTTCCTCTCCGCCCCGTCCAGGCAGATCCGACTCAGTTGCCTCCCACTTTAGAGATGGAAATCCTCTCACCAGAGAACGTTTAGGCTTTTTTTCGGAATCTATGGGAAAAATGAGAGACACCTGTAACAGATTGGCAATGTAACACAACGCTGATGCGGCTAAAGCCGTTGGATTGAGCTACGACTACGCCCGCTCCGTCGTGAAAGATTACAACCATACGATAAGCCTAATCATTTCGGGGGTATGCTACTTAAATTTAGGATTTTCCGACGCCGGGTAGGGCAGGTTTTGGGGTTCCCATTCTGGACTTCCCAATCAATACGAACCAAAACCGCCCCTACGGAATCTACCCCATCACCCTCTTCCCCTGCCCCCTATCCCCCAAAATGTCCCTACGGATGGGACTTTGTTGGTGTATAAATCCCTTGCCGTCTTAGCGCGGTTTTATGCGATCGCGATTACCTATGACCTTCCCGATCCAGGTGTATCAGATTACAGAATCGGCAAATGACAGCCAGAACCCTGGTGGGGTGAAAGTTGGGCAGGTTACGAACCCGACTCATCTGCCAGGTTGGCTAGAGGCAATGGGGCTGTCAGACCGCCGCCATACCTTGGTGGTTGTGGGGGGGGCTAGCGGCATGGATGCGGATCAGCAGATGCAACTTGAGACTTTGTTTCGGCAGGTTTTGGCACCGCTAGCGGAGGAAATGCAGCTCTATGTCGTGGATGGGGGTACGGATGCAGGGGTGATGCGGTTGATGGGGCAGGCCCGTACTGCCATTGGAGGCACCTTTCCCTTGGTGGGCGTGGCACCGCGATCGCTGGTGAGTCTTCCGGATCAGCCCATCGATCATCCTGAAGCCTCGATTCTGGAACCCCATCATACCCATTGTCTGCTGGTACCGGGAGACAAGTGGGGTGATGAATCTGTCTGGATTGCGGAGGTGGCCACGCTCCTCTCGGATTCCCATCAATCCCTTACCATTCTGATTAATGGGGGGTCGGTCACCGTTCAGGATGCCTACGCCAGCATCGACGCGGGCCGAGAAATTGTCATTATTGCCGGGACGGGACGGACTGCGGATGACATTGTCGAAGCCTTGACCTACCAAGTCTGTGGCAACAAGGTGGTGGCTCACCCTCGCATTGCTGGCCTGCTGGATGTTTCAGAGGAGCTACTGACCGCCATCGATCTAGACAACCATCCCGATCTCTTCCGGCAGGATTTGAAGCAATTGCTGCTGGGCTAGGTTGCCCCGCTACGGGCACAGACAGAAGCTCCCGCGATACTCTGGGATAAAGGCAGTAAGGTAATTTCCTGGCTATGCAGACGGCAGATTCCGCTTCCCCTTCCCAAACTGAAGCCCACACTAAAGTGCCCACCAGGATTCCCCACCCCCAGGGTTTTGATAGCCACCATCCCCCCGCTCAGCCCCTCATCGATGCCTGTGTCCACTGTGGCTTTTGCCTCACCACCTGCCCCAGTTATCGCGTCCTAGGCACGGAAATGGACTCGCCTCGGGGCCGCATCTATCTGATGGATGCCCTTAATAAGGGGGAGGTACCTCTATCTCCCGCTGCCGTAGAGCATTTTGACTCCTGCCTGGGCTGTCTGGCCTGCACCACTGCCTGTCCTTCTGGGGTGCAGTACGACCAACTGATTGCGGCGGTCCGGCCCCAGGTACAGCGCCAGCATTCGCGATCGCACTTCCAGCGGCTACTTAGGGGACTTATTTTTTCCCTCTTTCCCTATCCCGATCGGATTCGACTGCTCCTGGCTCCTCTGGCCCTTTACCAGGGCTTGGGGTTATCGAAACTGGTGCAGCGCACGGGGCTCTTGCAGCGGCTATCTCCTAACCTGGCGGCGATGGAAGCCTTATTGCCTACCGTTACCCCCCAGAGTTTCCAGGACAACTTGCCAGAGGTGGTGCCTGCCCAGGGCCAACAGCGCTATCGGGTGGGCATGGTGTTGGGCTGTGTCCAGCGGGTATTTTTCTCTGGGGTGAATGAGGCCACGGCGCGGGTGTTGGCGGCCAATGGCTGCGAGGTGGTGATCCCCAAAGCCCAGGGCTGCTGTTCTGCCCTGCCCGCCCACCAGGGGGAATCGGAGCAAGCGGCGAATCTGGCCCGCCACATGATCGACACCTTTGAGGCGGCGGCAGTGGATTACGTCATCATCAACGCCGCTGGTTGTGGCCACACCTTGAAGGAATATGGCCATATTTTGCAGGATGATCCGGAATACCGCGATCGCGCCCATGCCTTTTCCGCACGGGTCCGAGATGCCCAGGAATTTCTGGCCACGGTGGGGCTCACTGCCCCCCTCCATGCCCTCACCCCCGAGCCCCTGACCCTGGTGTACCAGGATGCCTGCCACCTGCTCCACGGCCAGAAGATCAGCCTGCAACCTCGGCAACTCCTAAAGCAAATTCCCCTAGTGCAGTTACGAGAACCCCTGGATGCCGCCCTCTGCTGTGGCAGTGCCGGGGTGTACAACATGCTGCAACCAGAGGTAGCAGAGGAACTGGGCCAGATGAAGGCCACGAATTTGGTGAGTACGGGAGCCGCCGCCATCGCCTCCCCCAATCCGGGCTGTGCCCTCCAAATTCAGCGCCACCTGCGCCGCCAGGGACAAGATATTCCCCTCTTCCATCCCCTAGAACTCCTGGATAAATCCCTACGGGGGGTAGGGCTGGGGGAATAGATGGGCTATCGGTGAGCTACAGGGCCATCAGATATTCACGCCGCATCCGCGCGATCGCGGCAATGGAAATTCCCTTCGGGCATACCGCCTCACATTCCCCATGGTTAGAGCAATCCCCAAAATCTTCTGCCGCCATCTGGGTCGTCATCAATACCACCCGTTGGTGTCGTTCTGGATGGCCCTGGGGCAACAGGGACAGGTGGGCCACCTTCGCGGCGGTGAAGAGGGAGGCGGAGGCATTGGGACAGGCCGCAACACAGGCTCCGCAACCAATGCAGGCGGCATAGTCAAAAGCGAGATCGCTATCCGCCTTAGATACCAGCAGCGCATTGGCCTCAGGAGCAGATCCAGCTTTCACCGAAATATAACCCCCGGCAGCAATGATGCGGTCAAAGGCAGAGCGATCCACCACCAGATCCTTAATCACGGGGAACGCCTTGGCCCGCCAGGGTTCCACCGTCAGGGTGTCCCCCTCAGCAAAGTGGCGCAGATAAAGCTGACAGGTCGCGGTTTGAGCCTGGGAGCCATGGGCCAAACCATTAATGACCACCCCGCAGGAGCCACAAATACCCTCCCGACAATCGTGGTCAAATTCCACCGGAGCCTGTCCCTGGTGGATAAGCTGCTCATTCAGCACATCCAGCAATTCCAAAAAAGACATATCCGGGTCCGCCTCGGCCACGGTGTAGCGCTCAAACCGTCCCACCTGCTCGGGGCCATCCTGTCGCCAAATCTTGAGATGAAGTTTCACAGCGTTGCCAACCTGCCTGTGGGGGACTTTCGGGGGATGTCTTTAGTTTAAGAGGAGGGGGGGTGTGAGTGATGGGGTGGGGGGGTGTTGGGGTGACAGGTGACAGGAATTTTGAGTTTTGAATTTTGAATTTAATATCCCGTAGGGGCGCGGTTTCCGCGCCCAATGCAGGATGCCGCCGTAGGGGCGGGTTTAGCTCGTGTCTACTGGGAAATCCCAAATGGGAGGATCAAAACCCGCCCTACCCAGTGCCGGGTGACCGATATTGATCTGGATCCGTAGGGGCAATCCCTTGCCTGCCCTGAGCATAGTCGTAGGGTGGTTGCCCTTGTTGCCGGGTGACCGATATTGGGGCGTGGGGGTAGGGGCGCGGTTTCCGCGCCCAATGCAGGCGGTGACTCAGGTGGTGGCGGCATCATTTCGGGGTACCTCATAGCGCAACTCCGCGAAGGCCGTACCAATCTGCCGAACGGAAACCAGGACAAGGGGCGGGCTCGTAACGCGCCGTGGGAATAGGGGCTTACCCTTCTGTAGCGTGACCGAACCGACCTGGACGATGACCTCGTCTAGCAGGCCAGCGTCGAAGAACTGACCAGCAAGATCTCCTCCGCCCACAATCCAGATGTTCTTCGAGCCTGCCGCTTTGCTCATTTCAGCGTGAACGGGTCGCACATCACCTTGGACAAAGTTCGTGTTCGCCCCTTCAATCGATGGAAGTCCTCGGCTGGAGAAGATCCAGGCGGGCTGGGTATAAGGCCATGCTGATCCCGTTTCGGCGGCCACCGTGTCAGAATGCCGTAGCATCCACTCGTAGGTTGCTGAGCCCATTGCCAATGCACCTACCTCGGCGATGAATGCGGGATAGCTCGTGTCGTCCACATCGCCCAACGGGAACAGCCAGTCTAGCGAGTCATCTTCGGTGGCGATGAATCCGTCAAGACTCGTCGCCGTGTAGTACTGAGTCTTCATTGTGGCGAGTACCTTCTAATTTCCAAATGACTTCGCAAAATCCGCTGTGGGCTGCACCGGGAATCTCCTCAGGTTTCGGCAGATTGAGCGATCTCCAGCAACTGAGTCAAACTCTGGCGGACGGACTCGTGGGTGTACTCATCATCGGGATGGGGAGACTGTCCGGGCTTCTGAAAATGGGGGCGCTCCCCCGAGAGTTGGCCCCATTTCATATCCACTTGCCACACCAGTTCATAGAGCACCGGAGGTTCCGCCAAAATATGGCTGAGCAGGTTCACCAAAGCTCCTAGGGGAAACTCCAAATGCTGGCTAATACCAGCGGCATCGGCCTGAACCCACTGGTGCAGGGTGGCCTGGAGGGCTCCGGGGACATCGATTAGATGCTGATTGATAAAGCCGTTTATTTCCAGTTGTGCCCTGACTAAACGCGGCAGGGTGGATTCTCCCTTGAGGAAGCCACTGCCCGCCCGTCCGATGGCATCCGCTAGGGAAAAAGTGCGCCCCGCCAGAATCTCCTGGGTGAGAGCTTGGTCCGCCGTCAAATCTGGATTGGCAGCGTTTGTATTGGTCGGGTCTGGAGAGTCTCCCATGGCGTACTAGTGCTCTGTCAAGTCTAAATTTGTAGATACTGTGTTAGCGCCTTAGGGTCAAGACTGCTGAGGCGCTAGCTTTTTGGGGTCAAATTCCTGTCCAGAGGACAAGACCGCATAGATCACACGAATGAGCTTGTGCATCACCGCCCCCACCACCGCCATCTTGTGCTTGCCATTGTCCAAGAGCCGTTGGCGAAAAGCTCTGACCTCAGGGCAATGACGCATCAGACTCAGCGCTGGGAAAAAAAGAGCTTCGCGCAGATGGGCATTGCCAATTTTGCACAACCGCGCCTTGCCATTGATAGAAGAGCCAGACTGATGCTCCTGGGGAGTCAACCCAGCAAAAGCCGCCAGTTGAGCGGCAGAGCCAAAGACCTTAATCGAGCCAATTTCCGCCAGGATAATGCTAGCGCTATGTTCAGCAATGCCAGTAATGGAGGTCAACAAGCGGCAGGGCTCCGCCAACGATTCCTCCCCTTGAATATGCTGCTGGCAGCGCTCCTTGAGAGCCTTAGCCTGTTTTTCGAGAAACTCGATATGGGCCTCAATATCCGTTCTCAGTTCCGAGTCACGACAGAGCTCAAGGCGATTTTTCTCTTGGGTGAGCATCTGCTCCAGCGCCTTCAGACGGCGGGTGAGGCTCTGGAGCTGGGCGATCGCCGCTGGCGTGGGATGCCACAGACTGGGCTGGATATCTCGACAAAAGCGGGCAATCAGGGCGGCATCAGCGGCATCGTTCTTGGTGCGGCTGAGTTGACTTTTGGCATACCCCTTGATGCGGGCTGGGTTGACGATACTGACCTGGTGGCCCTGCTCATGGAGATAGGTAGCTAAGTCATGGCCATAGATGTTGGTCGCCTCCAGACAGGCATGAATTGCCCCGAGAGCATTCCCTTGGAGCCAATGGCTCAACTGCTCAAAGCCGCTGGGGGTGTTGTCAAACTTGGCGTGTTTAGAGGATTTGCCATTACGCTTACCACCACTCAGTAAAGCTACGTCAAAGGTGGCTTTGCTGATATCAATACCGAGGAAGATGATGGGGGCTGTACTCATTGGACTGGCTCCAGAGAATAGAGGTTGGCAGGGGCTCAACAATCGCACTATCCTTGCTAAATTCGAGGTGCCCAGTCGGGCCGCTCATGATACTGTCCAGGCTGATTGGCGATGCCCTTGGGGGAGGGGGGAGGCTCAATGAATCTACGAAACAAGCTTGAAGGCTTGGGGTTGGGTTCGGAGTTCTCCCCTGACGGTCTGCTTCCAAAATAACTCTCGATGGCAGGCCGCTTACATACAAGGTTGGGTGCAGCGCTAGCGGAACCCAACATGGCCTACCGCTGTTGGGTTCCACTTCGTTTCACCCAACCTACGCAGACTCACAAAGGTAAAGTTGACAGACCACTAGTGGCGTGCGGGGATGCACTGGGTTCTATTCCGGCGTCTCTTCCGCCGCCGCGTCAGCCTGCTCCGCTTCTCGAATTTGCTGAGATCGCAACAGCGCCTGCTCACTATTTTGACGATAGGCAACCACCCGGTCCTGGGCCGTGCGGTAACGGGCATCTTCCGTCTCCACCTCCGCCATCAGGTCCGAGGCCCGCTGCCAACGGGCGGCCAAGTCCAGCCAAGCTGCCGCCGTCGTCGCATTCTGACCATCGTTCACCGCCAACTCCGCTAGCCGCACCGCCTGGACAAAAGGATCCTGCTGAGGCGGTACAGCAGGGGGAATGTCCACTGGCTCCGGTGTCACCTCCGCTTCCGTTGAGGCTTGGCCTAGGGACAAGGTAATACCCAGACGGTTTTTCACCGCCCATCCCACCAAGAGTAGAAAGAGACATAGACTGGCTCCCCCTAACAGTCCCCGCCAGAAATGCTGCCGTTGGAAATTGATGCGCTGAATCCGTTCCCCCTTGGGGATGGGGTAGTGAGACTTCGGTTCCCGAAGATCCTGCCAAAAGCGGGTGAAGGGGTTGGGCTGCTTAAGACTGATCACCTCTGACCACAACAGTTGGTCATCCACATTACGGGTGATCTCCTCCAGCCAGAGGAGTTGCTGTTCTCGCACAATGCGGCTGTAGAGATGGACCCGACGGATCTTGCGGGGAGACAGATCCTCCAAAATGGTGCGGACCCGCTCCACCACCTCCGTTTGGGGTAGTTGATCCACCGTCGGAGCCTCACAGAGCAATTGCAGCATGCCGTTGGCAATTACCGCCCGTGTGCGGATACCCTCCTCCACCAGGGTGTCGTTGAGCACCTGAATGATAGCCGCCACACTTCCCTGGCGGGCTTGGCCTCTAATATCGTTGACGGGAGTAGATTGGCTCATGGTGAGTAGCATTGTGGCCCCAAGAGGTCAGATGGTTTCCAGCACAACATGTCCCCACGGGATTCCCCTAGAAACAGAACCCTACACCGAATATTGATGTTGGGATGGGTCTCCTTTTCCCTGAAAAGCACCTCGGTCGAAGCTGATATTAGACCAGTTACGGACAATTGATCGAGAACTTTACAATCGCAACGTAATGATTCACTCCCCCCCGGCTAAACCGCTATCACCCTTGATTCCTCGTTCGAAGGTAGGGGGCGATGTGAACGGTTACATCGCAACTTCACATCCTATGTCAGGTTAGAGTGTTCCAGCCCAATATTGACCACTCGCTCACTGGGCATAGGACAGGCAAGGGATTGCTCCTACGGAATTAACCTCAATCTTGGATTTCCCGGCACTGGGTAGGGCGGGTTTTGAACCTCCCATCCTGGATTTCCCGACCAATCGGGATAGGGGAAAACCTCACGATCTCCCCCTCCCACACCACCCGGCGTGCGGGTCCGCACCGGGCGGTTCCTCAGAAAGGTTTAGAAGTCAAGATTCTTTCGACTCTGACTCCCAAAGCTGGCTACACCATTAAGCGCCGTTCCTATAGCTCCCCCGAACGGGTTCAACGCTCAGAACGAGCCCCGGTGGCTCCTCTCTGCTTTCCATGGTTCGGCCCTTCGCCCTGTCTGGTCCATTACAGACCAGCATTTGACTACTATGGCCTCGGCTGACTTCTGCCTCCGGCGGCGGTTGTTGCCAACCGTCGGGCCGCCTTGATGACCGTAGGGTTCTGTGGCTACCTGGCCGTTTCCGGCCAGACCTCAATCAGGCTCCCTTAGCCTCCAAAGCTGCCTTGAAGGCAGACCTCCCCAGATAAGAACGTGAACTGTCGGTGCACCGCCGCGTCATTTACCGTATCCCCTGAACCAAAAGGCTTTGTTGTGTTGTGCCAACTCGCCCTAGGGACTCGGCCTTCTATGACGTTTCTGTTCGTCGGCTCGCACTTTTGCCGCTGGCTTCCTTCAGACCCTTCCTCGCGGAAACACCCTTGCCTTAAGCTAGTGGTTGTCCATCTCTCGGCTCCTATGACTTGCGAGCATTTGGATGGCTGGTTCTCCCACAGGGGACTTTCACCCCATTAGTTCACGCCCATGCTGGGCGTACACAAGGTAGGGCGGGTTTTGAGCCTCCCATTCTGGATTTCCCGACCAACACGAGCCAAACCCGCCCCTAGGGCGACATCCTGCCTTGGGCGCGGAAACCGCGCCCCTACGGGTAATTCAAAACTCAAAACTCCTGTCACCTGTCACCCTCCCCGCTCCCGCATCCAAATGGGGACAGGTGCCAAAGTGGCGAATCTGCCAAAGATTACTGGTATGGCGAGCCATATCGGTCTGGGACCAGCGGCCCAAGTCTAGCTCGAATTCAAACAGGGCCGTATTGGCCATAGGGATTTGCCAGGTGCGATCGCACCCCATGACCTGCGCCACCAGATGCTCCAAAATCCACTGGTGGCTGATCACCCAAAGACAATCCTGATCCTGATGCTGAGTCAGCAAATTCTGGAGGAAAGCTTGGGCGCGATCTCGGCCTGCTTGAGGCGTTTCCGCCTCGGGGATAGGAATCCAATCCCGATTAGTTTCCAACGCCGCGCAGAGGTCAGGATACTGGGCTTGAGCCTGAGACCAAGTTAGCCCAGTAAAAATGCCCGCCTGAAATTCCGCGATCGCCGCCGTAGCCGTTACCACGATGGCCTGTCCCCCATTCTCTACCAGATGCGGGGACGCTTCCGCTGCGCCCCAGTCCTGGGGTAGCCCCGCCGAGCCCACCCCCACCCTTAACACAATATCCAGCGTCTCCACTGCCCGTTGCAGAGGGCTGGTATAGATGTGAGTGGGCGACCCCTGATTCCGAAGCCAGCAGGCTAGCTGCCCCACCTGGGTCCGGCCTCGGGCCGTGAGGCCATCCACCCCATGGCCCATCATCCGTCCCTCTTGGTTCCCCGTCGATTCCCCATGGCGAATCAGCAGAACTTTCATTGGTGCTAAGGGCTGTGGATAATCAAAGCCAGATTCCTGGTTATGGGGCAGTTACAGCCCCTAGCTTGATTCAGTAGGACGGGCGTGGTCATGCCTACCCCACAAGGGTTTCCTCCTTAATTGTCCACACGCCCTAGAACTTTTCAACCATCCTCTTACAATGGCTATCAGACCTTAACCTTTAGCCCCGCGCCTCAGTGCCATGATGCTGAAATCCACCACCCGCCACGTCCAAATCTACACGGCTGAATTGCAGAACGACGACTTCGTCCCCAGCGAGTCCGTCCTCACCCTGGATGTTGATCCCGACAATGAATTCAACTGGTCTGAGGACAGCCTCAAGCAGGTCTATCAGGAATTTGAACGGCTGGTGGAGGCATCCAGCGGCGCAGACCTAACCGACTACAACCTGCGCCGCATCGGGTCGGATCTCGAACATTTCATTCGGACCCTATTGCAACAGGGCGAAATCAGCTACAACATTCGCAGTCGCGCCATCAACTACAGCATGGGGCTACCCCAGGTCGTTGCCAAACCCGACGCCTAGAATCCAGTGGCAGAAACACTCTCCAGGTTTACTAGGGGCTGTGGACAATCAAAGCCAGGTTCCTGGTTATAGGGCGGTTACAGCCCCTAGCTTGATTCAGTAGGGCGGGCGTGGTCATGCCTACCCCGCAAGGGTTTCCTCGTTAATTGCCCACACGCCCTAGGGCGGAGCGCACCGTCCCCTCCACATGCCCTTGTCCCCTCTGCAAAAGCCCGTGATTCATTGCTTTAACCCCAACTGTCAGGCTGCTAATGGCGACTCCCACACCGTCTGCCAAAAGTGTCATTGGCCCCTAGTTCGAAGGTTTCTCTGGGCTGTGGGGGTGGGAGCCGATCAGCTTCCCCCAGGCACGCTGTTGGCAGGACGCTATCGGGTTGTACAGTCTCAGATTCTCCTAGATATTCACCCTTCGCGACCCCCCATTTCGCTAGAGGATGTGCCCGCCGAGGCCCTACCCTACCTCTACCTGTCTCCCCATCTCCGGACCATTCCCCGACCCTTCGCCTTAGTCGAGTCCCCCACGGGTTCCGGCTCGCTGCTGCTACTGGAAGAGGTGCCGGTACAAACAGCACCGGATCCAGCCCAGCCTCCCCTAATCCTGCCTAGCTTGATCGAGGCTTGGCCCTCTGCCAGTGCTATCCACCAAATCTCCTGGCTGTGGCAGGTGGCCCAGCTCTGGGAACCCCTCCAGGGTCAAAAGGCGATCGCCTCCCTTTTCCAGCAGGATCTGGTGCGGGTAGATGGTGCGGATCTACGCCTCCTAGCTCTGGAGGTGGATTTGGCAGAGACCTCGGTGGATCTGGTGGCCTTGGGGCAGCAGTGGCAGGAGCTAATCAGTGAGGCCCAGCCCCCATTGCGTCCCTACCTAGAAGCCCTGATCCAAGGACTCCGGCAAGGGGCCTTTACCCCATACTCCCTCCAACAATCTCTGCTCCAAGCCCTAGAGCAACTCACCGTTCCGGCCCAACGCCTCGTCCAGTTTGTCACCTACACCGATAAGGGGCCTACCCGTCAGCGCAACGAAGATGCCTGCTATCCTCCCTCGGGTACCGTCGGTGCAAGCCCAGTGGTCGCCGCCCAGGTGAATGGCCGTAATCCGGCACCATTACTACTGGTCTGTGACGGCATCGGCGGGCACCAGGGGGGCGACGTAGCCTCGCGTGTGGCTATTGAAACTGTAACCCAGCACCTCCAGCACCTTTTGGCTACGCCCAATCTATCCCATGCCACTCTAGCAACGGCCCTAGAGCAAGCGGTTCTCCAAGCCAACCAAACCCTATCAGAACAAAATGATCAAGCCCAGCGCCAAGCCCGAGATCGCATGGGCACCACCCTCGTCATTGCCGTTGTCTACGGAGCCCGTTTTTACCTAGCCCACCTCGGAGACAGTCGAGCCTACCAGATTCGCCCCGGAGGCTGTCGCCAGATCACCCTTGATGACGATGTGGCCAGTCGAGAAATGCGCCTAGGCCATAGCCTCTACCATGAGGCCCTGCGAAATCCGGGTTCCGGCTCCCTGGTGCAGGCCATCGGCATGGCAGATTCCCAGTACCTCCATCCCACCGTCCAGATGCAGGTATTGGCAGAGGATAGCTTGGTGCTGATCTGTTCCGATGGCCTCAGTGACAACGATCTCGTGGAGCGGCTGTGGTCCCAGGAACTCCTGCCGGTGCTTCAGGGAAGCCCTTCCGTAGAGATCGCCGGTCAACGCTTGATTCAGCTTGCCAATACCCACAACGGCCACGACAACGTCACCTTGGGGCTGCTCCGCATGACGGTGCCCTCGGCAGAAACCCTACCCACCCTAGAAGCCACCCTGGCCATTCCCAAGGTGGAAACCACCCCTTCAAAGTCCAGTCGGATGGCTGCTCCTTCCCCGTCCGCGTCCCGCACGAAGCGCCACCTGCGGCTCCTGCCCCTGCTGCTGAGCGGGATTGTGGTTACGGCCCTCGGGGCTGGAGCCGCATTGGCCTGGTGGAATTGGGGCCAACCCCGCCTGCGACAGTCCGCATCTACCCCGACCGGAGCGGGCCAACCCCTGTCCCCTGCCGCCGCTCCCCCTGGGACGCCAGCGGGGGTGACTGATCTTGCCGTGGGGGAGGTGCTTCAGGTGCGATCCCCAGTTCCCCCGTCACAGTCTGGTAGGCTGACCTTGGTTCCCGAAATTCCTGCCTCTCCCCCACCCGATGCCCTCACGCAGCCTGCCTTGGTTCTGCCTGTGGGGAGCACAATACAGATTGTCACCCGCCAAAAAGAACCAGACAATCAGCTTTGGATGCGGTTAAAAGTCTGTTCTATTCCGTCCGGGGAATCTTCATCAGGGGCCTCTTTCGGGGAACCCTCAAGTATTGGGGTTACCAATCAACCAGGGAGTAACCTGCCCAGTGGCGGTGGTCAAGGGCCGATTTCCCAGGGAGATAACGCCCTTCGGTTTGCCCAGCCCGGAGATGAGGGCTGGATTCTAGAAACTACCGTTCAGCCAACGGTACAGCGCCTCACCCCCCAGGACGGCACCCCCAATGCCTGCTCCTAGGCTCCCCTGGACCAATGCTCCCCGCTGTCAGTCCCCGTCCCCGTGCCGCCTTGATGCCTCCCTGTAATGACATCTGCTGATCCCGTTTCTCTGCGAATTGCTATCGAGCGGCTCTCTAGCGCCAGCGGCAATCACTATGCTATCTGGGTCGTAGAGTCGCCCTATCCCGGTGGTTATGTTCACCACGATCAGGTTTGGTCTGCGGATCAGCAAAGTCTGTGGCAAACGTGGCTAGAGTATTTTTCTCTCCGGGGGCTGCCCCAGGTTCCCCATGTCCCCTCGGCCTATGTGCCCCAGTTTGTTGCGGATGGTCTGACGGATTCGGGAGGCCAAACGAGTCCTAAGGGCTACACCAGCCGTCTCATGCAGACCCTGGGTCTCCAGCTCTGGGAATGGCTGTTTGACGGGCCAATCCAGAGCAGTCTGGATCAAAGTTTGGGCATTGCCATGGGACAGGACAAGCCCCTACGCCTAGGGCTGGATATCCGCGATCCCGATCTGATCTCCCTACCCTGGGAAATTATGCAGTCCCAGCCAGGACGGCAAGCCTTTTCCCTCGCCGAAAGTGTGCGCTTTAGCCGTACCACCAGTGATGTGGATCCCCTACCGGAGCTGCACCTGGATCGCAGTCTCAAGATTTTGCTGGTGCTGGGCCAAGATGACCTACCTGGGAGCACCAGTTCTCCTTCTGCGAGCATCGCAACCCTCCAACTTCAGGCAGAGGCTGATACCCTCAAGCGCTTGCTCCAGGGGGACATGACCTCGGCCATACGGCGGGGCCTGATGGCGGACTGCCAAGTAGATGTGCTACTCCAGCCCTCCCCTGCTGCCCTAACTAAGGCTCTGGAACGGGGACAATACAATGTTTTCTTCTATGCCGGCCATGGCGTGCCCGCCCCCGATGGCGGGTTCCTCTTCCTTCAGCCCCAGGCTCCTCTCAATGGCACCGAACTAGCCCAAGTGCTAACCCGTTGTCGGGTTAAGGTAGCGGTGTTCAACACATGCTGGGGGGCTCAGCCCGATCAGCAGCGCCAACAGGCCATTGCCCGCAGTAGCCTAGCGGAGGTGTTACTGCACCATGGCGTTCCTGCTGTGCTCGCCATGCGGGACTCTATCGCCGATGAGGAAGCCTTGAGTTTTATCCAAGCCTTTACCCAGGCCCTAGCTCAGCAGCATTCCGTAGACCGGGCGGTTGCGATCGCACGGCAACAACTCCTCACCCTCTACAAGTTCAACCAGCCTGCCTGGACCCTGCCCGTGCTGTATATGCACCCCGATTTTGATGGTCAGGTTCTGGCTATCCCCGATACTGAAATTACCCGCCTGCCGGGGGGCGGCAGTGGCCCCCAGCAAATTGCCGCCATCCGCTCCGTCGATAATCCCACCTTGATATGGCCCATCTACGGGGGCATGATGCGGGTGGGCCGTCTGCCCGACAATGACTTGGTTATTCCCGAACCCTGGGTATCCAGCAAACACGCTGAAATTTTTTGTCGTCAAACCTCCAGTGGGACCCCGGAGTCTGGTCCCACCCTGACCTACTACCTGAGGGACTATTCCCGCTATGGCACCCTTTACCAAACCAATGGGCGCTGGTCCCAAGTCCATCGCCAGGAAGTGGCTCTGACCACTGGCACCCAGCTACGCTTTGGCAGTCCCCAAGGGCGTCTGATGGAGTTCGTCCTAGAGGTGCCTAGTTAGGATTTCAGGTCCAGAAGCCCTGATTCCTTGAGCTTGGGATTAAAGCGTAGGGCCATGGTGACCCCCCGCGCTTCCAGGGCTGCGAAAATATCGCCTTCCAAACGGCGAGCCATATTTTTCAAAAACTTGATTTGCCCGAGTTCGTCGAGGGTGGCATAGTGGGCCTTTTCCTCCGGGGTCATGGTGGCGGCGGCATCGATGGCGGCGGTCCAAGCTGCCTCATCCTGGTTGCCGGGGGGCGTACCGTTCTCCGTAATCCAAGCACTACGAATCCCCTCTAGTAGGGTGCGACTGGGACGGTCGATGGTCTGCACCTTGTACCAGTGGCAGGCGTGGGGCTGGCGCACCAGGTGCTGTTTGAGACTCTGGTAAACATCGCGGGAATAGCCCACATATTGCAACACTTGGGCTTGGTCAAAAATGGCGTAAATACCGACCCGACCCTGATGGGTGGTGGGAATTTCTCCGGCGGCGTCTAGATAGGGTAGGAGGTCTAGGGTCGCTAGGGTCGAGGCAGGGGCTTGGGAGGTCATGGGCAGGGCTCGCAACAGGCAGTCTTTCCAGGCTATAGCGAAGCCCCTAGGAGGGGGGATAGTCCCGTTAAGAATCGTTGCCGTTTTTGCCGCGCCCTAACCCGGTGTTTCAAGGTGAAGGGAACGCGATAGCCCCTTTGGGTCGGTCTCTAACCATCGCTCTGCTGGAGCCATTTCTAAGGAACCCGAATCCTTAATAATGTGCAATTCTTGTGGGTCAGGCAAGATGCCTGACCGTGGACAGCCGTCCCGGCTATCCCACGTTATTTGATCTCTACGCCTAAGCATCGCCCCTAGAAATTATGCAGTCTGTCCGCAACGTTATTAACGTCATCATTGCCATTGTGCTCTTGGGCTTTATTGGGCTCAATCTGTTTCGTCTAACCGTCCTTTTTCTATCCAGCCAGCAGTTGATCTAGGGCGCGGGGACAATCAACGGCGAAACCCTTACCGGGCAGGCATGACCACGCCCGCTCTACTAAATCAAGCGAGGGGCTTTAACTGCCCCATAACCAGGAATCTGGCTTTGATGTTCCACAGCGCCTAGTACACTAACCTGAGTTCGGGTTAAGCGGATTGAGGGAGAGCAAAGTTAAGATTGAGCGATGGCTTCTTGGGCTGATGACAGTAAGCAATTAAGCCAAAGATGACATTGACCATGAAATTGGTAGGGCTGCGATGCCGAGATCGTTGCCAGCGGGGCTCAAATTGCTGGCAGAAGTCATCGATAATAGGGGGGCCTGCTGATACTTGGTTTTTCACCCTTCAGCTTACAAAGCCCCTCCTTTCCTTATCCCGAACCCAGGTTATTTTATTGCAGCACCTATCCCTAGGCTAATCCCACTAGCTTTTCGCTCAGACTCCACATCCGCTGGGCCTTAGCATCGTCGCTACCCTCCGCTGAAAGCTTCTGCACAAAAGCCTCGCGTCCCTTTTTCTGACGGTTGCCCCAGCTCCAGTGGACACCGGACTGGTGAAACTCAGGATCGGCCACCACCATCGCTACCCGCTCTCCAGAGAGTTCCTGGGAGACATAGCCCCCGGTAATGTTCTTTTGGAACCAGGGAAAAATAGTGCGGAATAGGCTGTAGTGGTTGCGGAAGAGGGGGGTATCCGCAACGCAGCCCGGATAGAGGGAGTTGAACACAATCCCCGTGCTCTCATGGAAGCGGCGATGCAACTCGCGGGTGGTGAGCATGTTGCAGAGCTTACTGTCCTTGTAGGCTTTGCCCGACTTAAACGCTTTGCCGTTGATCATGGTGATAGGAGCCTTGAAGCCCTGCTCAAAGCCCTCAAAGTTACCCAGATCCGGGGGTGCGGGGATGGGAATCTTGCCCCCCAGTTCTGCCTTGTTGGCGGTGACGGTACCCAGGATGATCAGCCGCTTTTCTGGGGCGGGGGAATGCTTCAGATCCTCCAGCATCAGATTGCAGAGGAGAAAGTGGCCCAGATGATTGGTGGCAACGCTGAGTTCATACCCGTCGGGGCTGTACTGGGGCTCCTTCGACAAGGGTAGGTAGACGGCGGCATTACAAACCAGGGCTTCTAAGGTCTTGCCCGTTTCACGGAAGGTCTGGACAAATTTGCGCACGCTAGCCAAGGAGGCTAGGTCTAGGGGCAAAACGGTGTAACTGCCGGGGGCTATGCCTACGGACTGGGCTGCCTGCTCTGCTTTCTCTAGATTGCGACAGGCCATAACGACGTGCCAGCCTTTTTTAGCTAGGGCTTTTGCACCATATAGCCCCACTCCAGATGAGGCTCCGGTGATGATGGCGGTGGGGGTCTGTTGCTGTTCCATAGTTATTAAGGGGGTTTGTAGTACAACTACTGATTTTGTTCAGAATCTCACAAGGACGAGCCCCTCGAATGGGATTTAGTGGGTCTAGGGCGTTAAGTTTTTCAACGACAATGCTACTTCGCGGTGGGTTTCCAGGGAATTGCTGAGGGATCATCCAGGGAATTGCCGGGGAATCAGAGGCTGCTCACGGGGCAACAGGAGGCTCACCATCAGCCTCTGGGGCTAGGATGATGCCAATCTCCAACGGCCCTCCCAGGGTGGAACTGACTTCATTGCCCTCGTAGCCATGGATCGCGGGCATATAGTTGAGGGGCTTAGTGCGATCGCGATAATCTGCCGCCTCGATTTGAATCTGCTGGGCAATCTCCAAGGCTGTTTTAGAGGGCGGCGGAGAGGCTTCCAACCAATGCAGCTTGAAGCTGACCTGGCGTACCAGCCACCGCTGGGTTTCGGGATCAATCGTCACGTCAATATTGAACTTTCCCGACTTCTGCAACACCAGGGCCATCAGGCGCTCAATCAGCGTTTCCCCCATTTCCACCAGAGGCAGTTGGTGGGTTTGAAGGTAGGCATGGATCGTGTCCCAAAGCGCTGCCTCCAAATCCCCTTGTTGCAAACAGCGGGCCACTTGGGCCGCGACGCCCCGCCAAGCCGGAGCAACCCCGCGCTGCAAAATGGCTTGCAGGTTAAAGCGTTCCCCTACATGGGCCATAATCGCTTCGGTTTCAGCCCGCGTCAGGGAGCCATCGGCCACCATCGGTATGATCGCCAGCAGAGTGGGCCGCAGGGCATCTAGGGCCAAGGTGGGGGCGTGATCCTGCACATAGGCGCTGAGGATGTCGAGGACGTGGCTGCGTAGGTTTTGCAGATCGTGATCGAGGGTAACCATAAGCCTCCTGGCTCTTAGGGATGGGGATATCTCAAGGGGACAAGAGGGGAGTGCGTCACTACCTCCGCACCTTCCCTACTGACCCAAAGGCGAAAACAAGCCAAGGGATTCCCCCCGCCATCCGTTTGAGGGGCTATCCTTAAGAGCTGGAAGTCACTACCTCCGCACCTTCCCTACTGACCCAAAGGTGAAAACAAGCCAAGGGATTCCCTCCACTATCCGTTTGAGGGGCTATCCTTAAGAGCTGGAACTCAATCAGGATCTTGGGAATGCGATCGCGCCGCGCCTTTAGAGTTTGGCCACTCTTAATATTGGCGTTAGCCCTCTTTTGGGTAGGGCAAAGCCAAGTCAAGGCCCACCTGCGCGAACCAGAGGCCATCCTCGTGCTGGGGGGATCCACAACGCGGGAACATTTCGCCGCAGAGTTTGCCCAAGAGCATCCTGATTTGGAGATTTGGGTCTCCTCGGGCAGCAACCCCGAATACGCCGAGTGGCTGTTTCAGGAGGCCGCCATCGGTCGAGATCGCCTGCGGCTCGACTATCAGGCCGTCGATACCGTCACCAACTTTACAACCCTAGTAGATGACTTGGAAGCTGCTGGCATCCGCAGCGTTTATCTCATCACTTCTGACTATCACATGCGGCGGGCAGTAATTATCGGTCAGATCGTGTTGGGTAGCCGCGACATTGCCTTCAAGCCCGTTGTGGTGCCCTCTAACGACCCAGACCCCGAGCCGCTGCTACGGGGAATGCGGGATGGAGCCCGTGCTCTCTTCTGGGTGTTTACGGGGCGTACTGGATCCTCCTTACGGCAATCTGTCAGCTAATCCTAGTGTTCCATTCAAAGCGGGACAAATCTCGTGGGGAGGAGTTAGGAGTTAGGAGCCAGAATCTAGGAGAGTACTGGATTCTGACTCCTGACTCCTGAATTCCTCTGAGCCCATATTGTCTAGGCTTACGTTGATGCCCCTTTTTGGGCTCATCCATTGAGAGTTTTCATGGAAAAAGAGCTTTGGCAGAGGCTGCGAAAGAGCTTTGGCAGAGACCCTGACAATCAGGGTATTCTCAGCATAAACGGCTAGAATTGAGTCGCATTGGGCCTCGGTCCGTTGCAGCGTCGCGTTAGGTAGTTCCATGCCGTCCGCCGTTCAATCTCTCTACACCCCCGAACAGATTAAGGTATGGCTCCGGGGTTTGCTCACCATTGCCTGGGCTGATGGTCATTTTGATGAGGAAGAAAAAAACCTGATCACTGCCATCACCCAGGATGAGCTGGCCCCCAGTCTTGATTTTTTTGATGCCCTCCAGTCCGTGACGCCGGAGGAATTGGCGACAACCTTAGGCCCAAACAGCGCTGCCGCTGAGAACTTTTTGCGGATGGCGGTGATGGTGGCGTTGGCGGATGGGGTCTACTCTACGGAAGAGGACGAAAAGCTCCACAGTTTTTGTACGGTGCTGGAGCTAGATGCCACCATTTTGGAGTCGGTGCGCTCCACCCTCTACAACCTGAAGGCGGACTCTGATCCCAATCTTCCTGGCCCCAAGGATGACCATGGCCTGGAACCCCTGAAGCCTGTCCGTGAGTGGCTGGATCAATTGGAGGTCCACGACCCTCGTCTTGCCCGTTTCATGTGCAAGCTAATTCCCTCCCAATGCCCCTTTGAGCGCGATGTGACTTTGTTTGGTCGCAAGATCGTCCACATCCCCCCCATGTGCAAACTCAATCCCCTCTATGAGCAATTGGTGGGACTCCGGTTCCGGGCCTTGTCTTACCTTGCCGATGACTACGGCGAAGATGTCACGCCTTACCTTTAAGCGTATTCCCTCTCAAAAACCATCGTGGCGGTGGCGTGAGCGACTCTAGGGAGCAGTGCTGACTGCTTCGACCTGGGTAACAAGGCCCTGACCTGGCGCGAGGGTAATCGCGATCGCACTTCCTTGCGATTGAGCCTGAAGCGCCTTGCGATACACCGGATACTGCATCGGTAGCGTCCTCTGCTCACCTTCCAGGGCAAAGGTGAGTTGGTATGCCACCGATTGAATCACTCGGGGTGCTGATGCCCGCTCTCGCTCCCGTTGGCGGGCCTCTAGCTCATCCACCGTAGGCTGGGGTGGTAGAGATGGCCACCAGAGTCCCTGGGCATCAGCGGCTCCCACCGCATTGGCAGGGCGCTGGTTATTTTCCATCACCAACTGACTAGTGGCAAAGGTTTCCTGTCGAGTATCTGAGGGGCGATCGGGGCTGACCCCCGCTGGCCGATAGTCAGCGGCCCAGGTATAGGTGGTGATGGCGGTGACGGTGTAGTCTTCAACCACCTCCGCCTGACAGCTCCCCAAAGTTCCCGCCAGCAGCAGCCCCCCCAAGAGCCAGGGGGCACGGCGGAGCCAAAATCGTCGCGGGTGAGCCATGGGATTAGATTTCAATGCGACTCGGATCGGGTTTGCAAACAGCGTTCCAGGTAGACCAGTACTGCAATGGCGACAAAGATGCTCAGAGCCGCCACCAGCCAAAAGCCATCGGCGATGGCGCGGGGCTGATCTAAAGCCCAACCACCCAGAGGGGGACCGATAAAGTAGCCCATGGCCCAGCACATGGAATTGATCGACAGATAGACCCCCCGCAGGGTTTCCGGGGCCAAGGTCACGACTAGGGAGGAGGCCACGGGAGTATGGGCAGCGGTGGCCAGGGATGCTGTCGTCAGGGCCAATGCTGCTCCTAAAATTGCTGGGATCAGTCCTTTACCCGTCCCCCAGATTAGGGTAAAGGTGATACCCCAGAGAACCGCAGAGAGCATCAGTGATCGCGGCTGACTCAGCCCTTTCAGAGCGTGCACCATAGGCAATTGGCAAATTACCGTCAGGGCAACATGGCCTGCAAATAGGCCACTGAGGATCACCTCCGGCAGCCCGATGCCAAAATCTCCCGCAGGTACAAAGCGGTTCAGATACAGGGGCAAGGTGCTCTGAGTCTGGGCAATGTAGCTGGTAAACCCAATGTTCACGGCGGCGTAGATCAGCAGGCTGCGATCGCGGAGGGCTGTTCCCCAACCGGTCAGAAAAGAGCGCTGTTGGCGGTCGGGAGGCAGGGTTTCTGCGATCGCGGCATAAATGACCACAAAAAAGAGCAGAAACGTAATCCCATCCATGGCAAATAGCAGTCGGTAGGAGGCGGTGGTGGAGATCAAAATGCCCCCCAGTACCACCCCGGACCCCAGGCCCAGGTTATCCGCTGTGCGAACGAGGGCGAAGGCTTCGTTGCGGTTTTGACTGGGAGTGATATCTGCCACCACCGCTTCTGTAGATGGCCAGTACAGCCCTACCCCCAGCCCCATCAGCAAATTGCCCATAACAAAGGTGGGAAAATCGTGGGTCAGCAGCAGTACCCCATCTGCTAGGGCTGAGATCAGGGCCGAGATCAGTAGGGTCTTGCGTCGTCCCCACCGGGGCGAGTCGGCCATGGATCCCCCCAGAAACCGCCCCACTAATCCCGATAGCGCCTCGCTACCAATGCCCAGCCCCACCTGGGTTGCCGACAGCCCCACCTGACTCACAAAGAAGATGGGGGCATAGAACAGGACAAAGCCAATGCCTAACTGGGACAGCATTCGCCCTCCCGCAAGAATCCATACTCGATGGTCTAGCTGCGGTAGCCACTTCTGAATTCTCTGACGCAATCTTAATCAGTCTCCCTTTGGGGTTGAATGTCCTTTGTCAGTGTAGGGGGTGGGGTGATAGGGAGTGGGGGAGTGATGGGGTGTTGGGGTGATGGGGTGTTGGGGTCAATCCTGTAGGGGCGGGTTTAGCTCGTGTCTACTGGGAAATCCCAAATGGGAGGCTCAAAACCCGCCCTACCCAGTGCCGGGTGACCGATATTGATCTGGATCCGTAGGGGCAATCCCGTGTGGTTGCCCTTGTTGCCGGGTGACCGATATGGGGGCGTGGGGGTAGGGGCGCGGTTTCCGCGCCCAATGCAGGATGTCGCCGTAGGGGCGGGTTTGGCTCGTGTTGGTCGGGAAATCCAGAAGTGGGTGTGGGGTGATGGGGTGTTTTCTGGTGCCCTGGCTCTGCCTGGGTACCTCCGTCGGAGGCTCTGCCTCCCCTGTTTTCCGTAGGGGCAATCCCTTGCCTGTCCTGTTCGCGTAGCGGCTCCGCAGGAGCAACGAAGCCGTATAGCCCTTCGGGCATGGCTAACGCTAAGGCGGAGCCTGCCCGGAGGGCATAGGGCTTGCCCTGATTTAGCCGTAGGGTGGTTGTCTGGTGCGCGGGTGAACGATATTGGGGTGCCGCCGTAGGGGCGCGGTTTCCGCGCCCAGTGCAGGATGAGGACTGGCTTCGCCTATGCGGAGCGTCTTCGTCAGCGATATCAGCGATGGAGAAATGGAGTGATAAAATTTCTTCCATGACTTCATCACCTGCCTTTCAAGACATCGACGTAGAAACCCTCGCTCAAGTGTTGGCCACTGCCGACCCTGAGGTGCAGCTTGTGGATGTGCGTGAGCCCCAGGAACTAGAACTGGCCGCGATCGCGGGGTTTGAAAATTTGCCCCTGAGCCAATTTGCTGAATGGGGGGACACGATCCACAGCCGCTTGGCGGCAGATCGGGAGACGATTGTGCTGTGTCACCATGGAATGCGCTCGGCTCAGATGTGTCAGTGGCTTCTGAGTCAGGGATTCACAGCCGTGAAAAATGTCACTGGGGGCATTGATGTCTACTCAGTTCGGGTAGATCCCGCTGTGCCTCGATATTAGGTGTGGTCATGCCTGCCCCGCAAGGGTTTCCCCGTTAATTCTCCACGCGCCCTAGGAGAGTATTGTATTGGTCAAACGGGCTTTTCAGGGGTGGAATACTCTGTCACTCCCTGTATTTTTGACTCTGGCGCGACGGGCAGGAAGTTACCCTCGTGCTGAAAGCTCTGAATCTCCTTGACCACCCGGACCTTGCTAGCCATCAAATGGGCCTGGATCGCCTGAGTTGCGATCGCGCCGTCACGCTGAGCGATGGCCTCCCAGATCGTGCGGTGCTCTAGACGAATATCCAGCACCTTGGGGTTATGCTTCAAGGTTTGCATCCGTAGCAGAGCCATGGCGTCAAAGAGCTGGTCGAGGAGCAGCACCAGCCGCCCATTCCCTGATCCTTCAGCAATGGCATGGTGGAAGCGGTAGTCTAAGTCCAAGAGCTTCAGGGGATCCCCCGTCCTATCCTGCTCTGCTGCTATCACCCAGGTTTCCATCGCCGCTAGTTGGGTGACCGTGGCCCGCTCACAAGCCGCCGCGATCGCAAATCCCTCTAGGGCAATACGACAGTCGTAGAGTTCGATGGCATCGGCAGTGGATAGGGTGGCGACCCGCAGCCCACCGCCTCCTTCCGCCGTCAGCAGGCCCTCCTGCTGGAGTTTTCGCAGGGCTTCCCGGAGGGGAGTGCGACTTACCTCTAGGCGCTGAGCCAGTTGGGTCTCCACAAGGCGATCTCCGGGGCGTAGTTCCCCCGCCAAAATACTGGCCCGAACCACTTGGTAAACCTGCTCGTGGAGGGATTTGGGCCGTTGGATAGGAACAGACGCCACAGAAACCTTCTCAAAAATTGTTTTTAAAGCCATACCAGCGCCCTGTTCAGCACCCCGTATCCATACTGTAGCCTTTGTCCATAGGGTAGCCTTTGTCCAGAATGGATGAATATAGAAACAATTACCGCTGGTTCCCCTCTCCCCATGCAGAATACCGCCGATCCCCCTAAACTGCTGATTCTGGCCCGATCCCCCATCGGCAAAAAGTTGATCACGGGCATTACCGGTCTGGGACTGACCTTCTTTGTGCTGCTGCACATGGTTGGAAATCTGCTGATGTTTGGGGGATCAGATCTCTATAACAGCTATGGTCGATTCATAGAGCAATTAGGGCCACTACTTTGGTTGATTGAGGTGGGGTTGTTGGGCATTGTTGTGGTCCATGGCGGTTACGGCATTCATCTATTTGTGAGGCGACTGCGATCGCGACCCATTCCCTACGCTCAATATGCCTCCAAGGGGGAGCCCAGCCTGCAATCCCTCAGTTCTCGCACCATGATTGTGACCGGGAGCATCCTGGCGGTATTCCTCGTTACCCACCTGCTGACTTTTAAATTTGGTCCCTACTACCTGACCCAGGTGGAGGGGCGAGAGGTCCGTGACCTAGCCCGTCTAGTGGTGGAAACCTTTCACAAACCCACCTACACCTTTGGCTACACCGCCGTCGTGGTGCTGCTGGGATTCCACTTGCGTCATGGTCTCTGGAGTGCTCTGCAATCCCTGGGAGCCCTGTCTCGGGATCTAAAGCCTGTGGTCTATCTGTTGAGTTTGATCTTTGCGATCGCGATTGCAATCGGCTTTTTCATCCTGCCCCTAGCCGTCTATTTTGGTGCCATTGGTTAGAATCGCAAGGGGCTCGATCATCGGGGTCTTCAGTCCTGACAGAATGATGTGGGCATGAATTACTGCGGCTTGTCCTTGTTCTTTTTCTTCTCCTGGGCCTCCAGTTCGGCCTCGTAGACCGTGATCATCTCCTGGACCTGGCTTTCCATTTGCTTCAGCATCTGAATGATGGTGGGCAGGGCCTCCGATCGATTAGGGAGGAAGTTGAGGCTTTGGCGGGCGCGATCGCGAATTTCATTTAGACGGTGTTGGAGGGTCTGAGCCGCATCTAGGGCATCTCGTCCTAACTTATCGATCTGTTGTTGTTGATAAAACCGCAGAGCTGTGCCCCGGAGCACTTGTAGGGTAGCCTCTTCGCCATGATCCCCTGGCATTACCCGAAACCGCAGGAGAATACGATCATCCTGATACAGGCGCTCGATCTCGACCTGGCGTGACTTGCGCACCGAGATGAGAGAGAGGTGGGTAAGCAGTTTCAGTTCATTAATCACGCCTTGAAAGATCAAGGGCTCGACATCCGCTAACACCGCTTGCAGCACCCCATCTCGGCTCCAGAGGATTCGCCCTGCCTGAGCTTGGCGCTCAAAATACAGACGACCAATACCCTCCTTGAGAACCTTGCTCAACAGAGCCTGCATCAATTCCTTGGGCTGGAGTATGCCCAGGGTTTCCTCCGCAAGTCCCTGATACTGCTCATCGATGTAAAGGTGCAGAGGCGCATGACTGCTGAGAGACTGGGCCTTCGGCGCTGTCGGCGGTGGGGTTTGATTGCGGAGAGACTGGTTTTTTGGGGGGGTGGATGACGGCGCGGGCGAGCTATGACGGGGCGCGGGATCCGGCTCCTCCAGTTCCTCTGGCTGGTCCACAACAAAGGTGGGGAAGGTCGTATCTTCCTTGACAGCGGTTGCAGCAGAGGGAGTCGAGGCAGTGGAGGGAGAAGACTGAGCAACCTTTTTCTGCGCCCCTAAAGAACCATCCTGCCGAGTCTTAGCCGTATGGCTAAGGTATTTTGACAGCAAGTCTCGGTGCCATTCTGAGTCGATGGCACGGGTCGTAATGGCGTAATTGATGAAGGCTAACTGACGTTTAACATAGGATTCCGCCGCATAGTCGCGCGGATCCACCATGCCAATAACGAGGCGATCCCCCTCCATCATGATGGGTAGCACCTGATAGTAGAGACAGGCTTCAAAGGGCAGGATGCTATCAATCAGGGTATAAATTTGGGCTAGATCAAAATCAACGGCCCCCGCCGCCGAAGGGTCGCCAATCGCGTCGCCCGGATTCCCTGGGGACTTAAACAGGTCTCGATTATCAGCGGGAAGGGGCATGGCGGGGCGTACATAGACTTCATTTCAGGAGGTTCAGACATCGCCGAGACTGGGGCGAGGGTCGGGGCCGAGGTAGGGACTCAATCCATACCAACTATCTATAAAGATCCAACCATAATCTGAAAAGATGCGTTAGAGCTTTCCAGCTAATAGTTTCCAGCTAATAGGTATATGCTCTGGCCGGACAAGAAGACTGTCCTAGTAGGTTCACCGCTGGATGAGGGAGTCGGATAGGGGGCTGAAACACTCTTACTCGGTTATAACAGGTGCCGTGAGAGGGTGACAGACCCTGGGAGACTGTCGTTACAAATTGCCAGTGGTCGGGGGAGCCTCAGGACTGTTTCCCCTATACCTAAGACTAGGCGCTGATACTATCGCTGCGAAGAGCTTGGGCATCTAGGTAGATTTGTGCCCATTCCCCCGCTACTTGGCGGGGCTTCATGTCACAAGCTTGGGCGATCGCATCAAGGGTTGCTCCGGCCTTCATTTGACTTAAAATTTCTCGGTGGAGGGGGGGGCGTTCTGCGCAGAACTGTTCCCACTGGTCTGGGGACAGCCCCAGATTGTGATCCTTGAGGGAAGTCTTGAGCCAGCTAAATACGAGGTCTGGATTTTCCCGCAGGGTATAGACGCGGATGGCGTGGTAGCGAATCTTTTCCCGCAGGCGGTAGGCTTCCTTGATGGAAAGGTTAAGGCTCAGGGCGATCGCTTCTTGGGTATGGCCTTGCAGGTGCAGTTCTAGCCATTCGGCGGCGGTGGCATCAAGGGTGTCTCTCAGGTAGGTCTGAAACTGTTGTTTCACCTGTTCTCGCAACAGGTGTTCCTCTTCCGCCTGTTGAGTGGTTTCGTATTGGGCAACGGCCTCTATGTCGAGGAGGCTTAGGGAGTTGTCTGGGTCTCCAGTGGTGATCTCTTCAGACACGAGGCGAATCAGTTCTCCGGAGGGTACCTGGGTCATGCCCCCCCGTTGGGAGCGGCGTAGGTAGTTGACAAAGCGATAGACCAGAAGGGGCTGATTGCGGATAGGCCGCATACAGTATTCCTCTAGGGTCGCTAGCATGAGTAGGTTGCGGATGCGATCGCTGCGGGTACAGGTGCCGATCCAGGTGACCTGCTGCCGCAGGTGGCGATCGCTCTGCAACATTTCTTGGATCACTTCTTGTAGAACATCGGTGACGGTGCGACGGCGATCGCGACTCAGGGCAATCCAGGTTCGCACTTTACTGCGAACTAGGAATAAACTGCTGAGCCGCTGGATCAACCGCCGATAGGCGACCTCGGGAGACACCCCCCAGTAGCGCTGGTGCAGAATTTGATACCGATATTCCAAGGCTTGGGTGAGAATTTTAAGATCACTGGCCGTGGCTTCATTAAAGCGATCGGGGTTCTCCCCAACGAGCCATTTCAAGATGGCTTGACGGGCCTCATCACTCTGCTTCGGGAGTTCTGCAGTCAGCCGTTGCTGCCATGATTCCGTGATGGTTGCCGCCGCCGTCATGGCTTTATTCAATCCTGTAGGAAAACCTATAGACCGTATATTAAACCAGCCCTGGCAAACCGCTCAGGAGTTTTGGGGTGTTCCTGGCAACAAAATTGCTCACTCGGCAAGGGCCCAGTCGGGAATGGCCCAGTCGAGACCGTCACTGGACCACAAGGCGCGACAAGCTGGTACCGGGATAATAGGTTCCGAGGATTTGGCTATAGCTATAGCCCTGATTGGCGTGGTCCCTGGCTCCTGATTGGCTCATGCCCTGGCCACCGTGGGCCTCCTGTACAATCTGGTCCGAGGCTGCGTAGAGGGATTCTACAATGCCCCCTTGGTAGCTGATAAATTCTCCAGCGGTGGCGGCAACGGCGGCTTGGGTGGTGTTGGTTTCCACGGCAATGCCCTTATAGGCTTGGTATCGCTGGGTGTTGTCGAGGTCAAAGTGATCGCTGGCAGGGCGAACATGGTGGGTCAAGGCATAGGAACGGGCGGCGACGGCCTGGGCTTTGAGGGCCTCTAGGGGCCAGTGGGGATACATTTCGCTGCCTACGACGCTGGAGAGGTAGTCCCGCAGGAAAACAAAATTCACGGCTAGTAGTTGTCCCCCTTGGTTGAGCAGTAGCACCCGGCCTTTGTACCAGCTCCCCTCTACAAACACATAGCCGCCATGGATGGCTTCTAGCCACACAGCCCCTGGTAACTGACAGCCGCTGAAGGTAAGGCCCGATCCACTGGGTTGAGCAATCAAGCTGGTTTCAGGGGAAATATCGCAGCGTTGCTGTCCCCCGGTATCCACTAGCCAGCCCTGGGTGCTAGTGCCCACATTCAGGGTGCTGGCCCGCCGCGCGATCGCAACCCGCATTTCCAGGGCATCGTCGATCACCATTACTTCGGGTGTGGATTGGGCCGCACTGGCGGCGGCATTCGCTTCTTCGGGGGCGGGGGCAGACGCAGTATCCTGCTGATCCTCAGGGGCAGCGGCAACGGGTAATCCCTGACGCTCTTGAAATGTGTAGAGGCCGATGAAGGACTGTCGTAGGAGGAAGAATCCGTGGTTGAGTTTGCCGTCAAAGGCTAGGGGTTCTACGGCTCCCCGCACACCGGGCAAGGGGATCAGCCACAGGGCCAAAATACCTGTGAGGACTGCGCCACTGGCTAAGACAAGGCGCGATAGCCACGTGGGGCCGGTCTCTGACCATCGCAGTTGTAAGTGACGGCGAAAGCACAGCCGCTGAATTCGATCAAGTTCCTGTTGAAACGTCATGGTGGGCTGACCAATGCCGGGGGTAGACAGCAATTCAGGCAACAATGCCGCAGCAATAGTTACAGATCTTATCCCTACCTACTGTAGCGGTCTAGCGACAAGATTGCTCCAGCAGGTCATCGCCCCCTGAGAATTCACGTTCAGCCACCAGGTTCTGTCCCCCAACCCTTCTCATCGCAATGCCCAGAGTCGCAGGTCTAATGTGTGGGGGGTGTCCGGGTGTACCGCTAAGGGGGGCAAGGTAGGGGGCACAGGACCGTCTGTCAGGGGTTCAAAGCGCTCCCGAAAGCGCGCTTGGGCAGCCTCAGCGGTCCTCGGCACTTCGCTGTAGGGACTGCCGTCTGGAGCCTGGACATGGTACCTAGCCCCGCCCACAAAGCGTTGGTGCCAAGTGTCAATAACACTGAAGGTGAGGGGGGCATGGGGTGCGATCGCAGGATGATTGCCAGGGGCCGCCGCCCGTGCCCGAAACCGCACTGCCCCCACAGATTCCCCCAGGGTACCCGTAGACCGAATCGGCACCGGGCAGCCATTGCATAACACCTGATAGCGAGCCATGGGGCGATCTGACTGCTCCTGTAGCCCCTCCCCCAGGATCCCCGTCAGCCGCACCTGAATTCGCTCCAGAGAGTTATCCACCGGGCGGGCAGTGCCCCCTGCCGCCGCATCCCCCAGCACAGGCCAAGGATCAAGGGCGGCACGGAGTTCAAACTGGCGCACCGGATTTTCCCCCAGAGAGACCTGACCATAACGGGGTAGACGTCGCTCTCCAAAAGGCGCGAACCAGGCCCATTCAAAGGGATAGCCCGCCTCGGCTAAATCCGTCAGCACCGCTTGCAAATCCTGCTCCAAGTAATAGGGCAACATCATCCGATCCCCCAGATCCGCCCCCCACCGCCGCAAGGGCTGGGTGTAGGGCTGTTGCCAAAACCAGGCCACCAAAGCCCGTACCAGAAGCATTTGCAGCAACCGCAGCTCCGTGCAGGGGGGCATTTCAAAGCCCCTAAACTCCAGCAATCCCAACTGGAGTCGAGGATTATCTACTGGAAACAGCTTGTCAATGCAAAGGGTAGCCCGGTGGGCATTTCCCGTCACATCCACCAGCAGAGGCCGCAGTAGGCGGTCTAGGATCTCCGGGGGCAAAGGGCTGCGGGGGGCAAGGCTGAGAAAGGCTACCTCCAGCTCATAGAGACTATCGTGGCGGGCCTCATCGGCGCGGGGAGATTGACTGGTAGGGCCAATGTATTCCCCCGCAAACAGATAGGACAGGCTGGGATGGTGTTGCCAATAGGTAATCAGACTCCGTAACAGGTCGGGACGCCGCAGGAGGGGACTATCCTCCGGCATCTCCCCTCCAATGGTGATGTGAGATCCCCCCCCAGTGCCTAGGGGTCGCCCATCCAACGCAAATTTTTCGCAGGTGAGCCCACAGGCAACGGCGGCCTGATCTAGCCCTTGGTGAAGCTGAACCAGATCTTGCCAAGACCCCGCTGGATGAATATTGACCTCGATTACTCCCGGATCTGGGGTGATCTGAAAGCCCTGGATACCTTGATTGCTGGGGGGCGGATAGCCCTCGATTAGGACCGGCAGATCCAAGGACTCCGCCGTCGCCTCGATCGCCGTCAAAATATCCACAAAGCTGCGGGCCGAGGCAATGGGGGGCAAAAACACATGCACCGTTTCCCTCCGCACCTCCACACAGAGGGCCAGCCGAATGCTGTTGGGTGGTGCGAGGGGGGCGGTCTGGTGGGGACGGATTGGCGTATCCTCCAAACTGGGCACAGCCTCCGCCAGCAGGTCTGTCGCATCAGCCAAATCCCCTAGGGGCAGACGCATTCCCGCCCCACCCAGCCCCGGTAACAGTGTGATCTCTCCGGCCTGGGGTAATCCCTCCCAGTGGCAACTGGCCCAGTAGGGGCCAGCTTCCCCCTGCACGGTCAGCAGCGGCAGCATATAGCCTGTGGGGCTATCGGCCTCTGGTTCTAGGATCTTCAATAGGGTATCTGGCGCAATGGCGAGACAGGGTAACAGTTCCGCCATGAACCGTTGGGCCTGCCGTCCGGTCTGCTCCGGGTTCTTGCCATTCCCCTCACTATCAAGAGCAATACTGTCACGGTCAACAGCTAACCAGGCTGGATTGCGCCACAGTGGTTCCCCATCCAATCGCCAAAAGCATCCCAAAGCCCACCGGGGAACCGCCTCACCGGGATAGAGTTTGCCCAAGCCATAGTGGCGCAGGCTGCCAGCGGGGGCGAGGAAACTATGGAGTCGATTCAGGAGTTTCCCTGCTAGGTAGCGCTTATCCTCTCCCATGGCGGTATAGCGCCACTGGAGATCGGTCCGGTCTGTGGCTGATACGTAGGTCGGCTCGCCCCCCATGGTGAGGCCCACCTTGTCCTGCAGAAGGGCGCGATCAATTGTGTGCCCCAGGGTATCGATGGCCTGCCATTGCTCGGGGGAATAGGGGTTCATGGTGTCAGGGGGTGAGGGGGTGAGGGGGTGAGGGGGGATAGGTGACAGAAAGTTTTGAGTTTTGAATTTTGAGTTTCCCGTAGGGTGCATTCGCGAAGCAA
>NZ_KI913949.1:5131035-5170713 GCF_000332095.2 Leptolyngbya sp. PCC 6406
GGGTGGACATAGATCCCGTAGGGGCGGGTTTGGCTCGTATTTGTCGGGGCATGCGGGCAAGGAGGCTCAAAACCTGCCCTGTGGGCATTGTCCACCAGATGAAGACAGGGTCATACAGCTAGGTATGGATACTGCCGTCGGGCATGGTGGTGCCTGTTAAGATGGCACTGAGTAGATTAGTACTGCTCAACTCTGCTCGCGTCAAAATGGCATTGGTCAAATTGGCCTCCATCAGATTTGTGCGTCCTAGGTAGGCTTCCACTAGGCTGGCATCCTGGAGATCTGCCCGCGAGAGGTCGGTGCGACTAAGGTCACAGCGGTTCATCTGGGCTAGAGTCAGAATTGAGCCGATAAGCGTGGCTTGAGTTAGTTGAGCTTCTGCCAGTCGGGCTCCCTTGAGAATTGACTGATCAAGGTTAACCCCAGAAAAATTGGCCCGATTGGCTAGGACATCGGTGAGGTCGGAACCCATGAGATTGGCATCGGTAAGAATGGCATCGCTGAGGTTTGCTCCCACTAAGGTCACACCCCGCAGGTCTGCCCCCTGAAGGTTTGCGCCCCGCAGGCTGACGTAGGTGAGGTTGGCTTGGCTCAGGTTGACGTTGGCTAAATTTGCCCCCCGCAAATTTGCCCCCTCTAGGTCTGCATGACGCAGATTGGCCCCCCGCAGGTTGGCGGCATAGTTGCGATTTTCCTGGCGAAAGTTGGCCCCTCGAAGGCAGGCTCCGGTTAGATTGGCACCGCTCATATCTACGTTCCGTAGATCCGCCTCTACCAGGTTGGCATCCATCAAATCTGCCAGGGTGAGATGGGCACTGCGAAGATCGCAGCCCTGAAGGGTGGCTCCGTGGAGGTTGGCGTCGGATAGGTTGGCTTTAGCCAGGTTAGCCTGGTTGAGGTTGGCCCCCGGTAGTTGTGCCCGTAGTAGGTTGGCCCGTTGCAGGTTGACACGAGTGAGAAAGGCAAGGGTGAGGTTGGCGTTTTCTAAATCAGCCCCTTGGAGATTGGCCCCAATCAAATCGGCCCGCGACAAATCGGCCCCGATTAGCGTAACGCCTTTGAAGTTGTTTTCTCCGGCAGCATAGAGGTCGAGCAGTTCCTGGGGAGTCATGGATGGTGTTGGCAGGGCAGATGCTGACGGGGTGGGCATCGCTAGGGAAGCAACGGGCTCGACTCGGAGACCTAGGGTCGGTGCTAGCAGAGCCGTCAGGGGGCTGCTGATGGTCCTGTGGGCGCGTAGTAGGGTTTCATTGCTTGCAGAATAGCACCCGCTGCTTGCGTGTTTTCATGGGCATTGTCTAGGCAGTGGGAGATGATGGTGAGTTTACTCTCTAGATCGGAAAAGCTAGGACAGTAGCGGAAGATATCTTGAATCAGATCATCGAGGGTGTTTTCCTTGAGGGTGATCCAATCGTGGTGGCTGAAGGTAAAAGGACTGCGGATCGTAGACAACAGCAAAATCTTAGCCCGTAGGGGGGGAGTGTAGCGCATGATCTCTAGACGCAGGGCAAAGAGATTGGCGCGATCGCGTTTTCGAGGCTGGAGAGGATCTAGGGAAACCGGCAATGATCGCGGTTCCGTATAAGCGATGGTGCCATCTTGGGGAGAACGCTCTTCTGCGGCGAGGCGGGTGTTGGTGGTGAAGGTATCCCCTATGCTGTGGCCATAGTCGGTGTCCTCTCTGGTTTCTGTAGGGGGCTCTGTATTAGTCTCATTAGACTCCGTGGTCATGGCGGTCATCTCTGAGGCCACCCTGTGGTTTGGGGCAACGGAGAGGATGGTGCCTTCGTCGATCCCGTAGAGGGGCTGAAAGGCTTCGATGATAGTGTCGGCGATGCGGGTGTAGCGCTCTTGACGATTAAGGCGCTTGATAATGCGCTCTAGGTGGTACTGCAAATTTTTGACGGTAGGGGCCATTTGATGGACGGTGGCCACTAGGAGGTCTAGGGGATGCTGGTCCAGCGCCGCGACGTTATTTTCCCAGGTGTCGGTGGTGATGGTGTAGAGCAGTTTTTTGATCCGCACCGCCTGAATGGAGGATTCTAGGCGCATGGCCACTTTTTGATAGCCTGACTCCCCTGCTGTAATGGCAGTTTCTTCATTTTTTTTGGCCTGGGCCTGCTGTTTATAGACGGGCTGCATGATAGCCAAAATGCGGCTAGCCACCGCCAGGTATTCTCCCTGACGGTTTAGGCGGGCAATGACGCCATTGAAAGCGGTTTGCAGAGCATCTAGATGGGGATAGCGCTGGAGCAGGGTGCGGATCAGCTCTGTGAGGTCAAAGCGAGCCAAAATTGCTGGATCGTTTTCCCACACATTTTGGCAAACGCTGAAAATCAACTTTTTGATGCGCCAATGGTTGGCATCTTGCTGGAGTTGGGTGACGGCAATATCCAGAGGATTGCTGACACCCCACTGGGTCAGGGGCTCCTGGGGAACGGTGGCTACAGTGGCTTCCCCCAGTGGGGGGATTTGGTAGGCCGGGACGGGCTCGTGGATATTTTTAAGCCGCAGGGGGCCTAAAAAGACCGCATTCAGGTCTAGACGGGCCTTCACCACGTCATAGACGGTTTGAGACATACAAATGCCGCCGGGAACGGACTGGGTTTGCAGGCGGGCAGCAATGTTGACCCCATTGCCCAAAACATCGGAGTGACTAAAGAGGACATCCCCGAGGTGGATGCCGATGCGGTGCTGGAGATAGTCGCCGGGGGAACAGTCTTTAGACAGCTCCGCTAGCTGGGCCTGAATTTCTTGGCCACAGCTTACCGCTTGGACGGCACTGGAAAAGGAGAGTAGGAGACCGTCTCCGGTGGATTTGAGGACTTGGCCGTTGTACTGTTCGCACAGATCCCCCATGAGTTGCAAATCCCGTTGGATCAGTCTCAGGGTACCTTCTTCGTCAATGGACATGCGGGCACTGAAGCTTACGGCATCCGTTAGGACGATTGCCGCTAGCACACGCTGACTGTCAGGGATGGGGGAACTACGTTCCATGGTGTTGCTGCGTCAGGGTAAGGGGACGAAGGGAACCATTTGTCTTGGGGTGCCCGGTATTTTCCCTAGGGCTAGGGGGTGATCTTAGCGGGAAAGCCTATCCTCCTTTCATATCTGCGATCGCACCTCGGGCCATGGCCGCGATTGCTTGGTCGGTGGCCTTGGGGAGTTGATAGTATTTGCCCCCGGCGGTTTTTGCCAGTTCCCGCCCAAACCCCGTTGAGACAAACTTGCGTTCAGTGTCAATCACTACCAGCTGGAAGCCGGTGGCCCGGACACGAGCGGCTAAGTCAAGGAGTTCTTGCTTAATATCAGGCTTTTGATCTGGATCTCCGGATTCTCCGAGAGATCTGGAGAGGGGAATGTTCCCGCGACCGTCGGTTATGGCCACAATTACCACCTTGCCGATGTCTCCCGACTGCTGGGCATTGGTCCCCACCCGCACCGCCTGGGTGAGGCCGTGGGCCAGGGGTGACCCGCCGCCACAGGGCATCCGCTCTAGTCGCCGCCGTGCCATGGCAATGGACCGGGTGGGGGGCAGCAAGACTTCTGCCTGCTCACCCCGAAAGGGAATCAGGGCCACCTGATCTCGATTTTGATACGCCTCAGTTAGAAGCTGCAACACAGCCCCCTTGGCGGACTGCATCCGATTTAGGGCCATAGATCCTGAGGCATCTACAACAAAAATGATTAACGCCCCCGCTTTGCGGGCCAGTTTTTTGGCCCGAATGTCTCCCTGCTCTACGACCACCTTGCGGTGGGGTTGGCGCTCCCGGCGAGTCTTTTGGTAGGGGGCTGCTGCCCGCAAGGTGGCATCTACGGCAATGCGACGGGCTTGGCCTTGGGGAATGATGGGCTTGATGTAGCGGCCCCGATCTTCAGAAATGACGAGACTTTGACTGCCGGATTTGCCCTGACGGGTGAGGGCTTGGGCAAACAGCAGTAGGGAGGGGTCCAGTACTACCCCCTCGGGATCAAAGACAAACTCCTCCGGAATGCTGGGGGGTGGTTCTTCTGGCTGGTCCTGATCGTCTTCGTTGGTATCGCTATCGTCGCTGTCATCCTCGTCTTGATCCCCATCTGCTTCATCATCGTCCTGGTTTTGGGGTGGGGGTGGCGGCGGCGGCGATTGCTCCTCTGGGGGCGGCATGGCTTTGGCCCGAGGTAAAATCACAAGTTCAACGGCGATGCGGAGGTCTTCGGCAGCGACGGTGGCGCGACCATCTAGGGCGGCATGGGCCTTAGCCACGCGCACGGCAAAGAGTTCGGCCCGGTGGCCCTGGACTCCACCCCGTAGGGCTTCTGTGACCAGGTACTGCACCTGCTCTCGGCTGATCTTGACTTCCTTGAGCCATTCCCGTGCCAGGATGATCTGGGTCTTGAGGGCGTCGAGTTCGTCGCTATGGTCGGCTAGAAAGGTATGGGGATCGTTGGCGAAGCGGGTGGCCTGATCAACAACATTGACGCGGCTTTCTAGGGAGAGGGTTTGGTCGGCGGAAAGTGCGATCGCAATCCGGTCCAACAGGTGATCCCGTAGTGGGCCTTCTTCTGGGTTGTAGGTGGCCAACAGTAGGGGTTCGCAGGGATGCTGAAAGCTGATGCCTTCACGCTCAATGGGGTTGCGCCCAGCACTGAGGCTACCCAAGAGCAGGTTGGCAATCTGATCATCGAGAAGATTGATCTCATCCACATAGAGCACACCCCGGTTTGCCTCTGCCAGCAGTCCGGGCTGAAACACTGCGTCTCCAGTTTGGATGGAGCGGGCCACGTCTACGGACCCCAACAACCGATCCTCCGTCACCCCGAGGGGAATCTGAATGAAGGGAGCCGGTATCACCTGGGTGGGCAGATCAGGAACGGTGCCATCGGCTTGGATCTGGCCTTCAAAACGGCCTAAGGTTTCATCGTCCCAGTGACGGGGAGTGCTGGGATCAGCGTTACAGCAGCTTCCCACCACCACCTCAATGGGGGGCAACAGTTGGTGTAGCGCCCGCGCCATGACGGATTTGGCCGTGCCCCGGCGTCCCGCAATGACGACGCCCCCGAGGCGAGGATCTACCGCCGCCAACAGCAGTGCCATTTTGATCGCGTCTTGATCAACCACCGCTGTGAGGGGAAATACGGTGGGGATATCGGGGCGCTGGGCCGTCAGCATTGAACCTCCAACAAGGGGCGAAAGGGTCGGGCAGCTTGGGGATAAGGTCTAGGATCGGATACCTTGATCAGGGGTGCTGCAAAATTCCTCACTATTATCGACGATCTCGCAGCGCCTTCGGGGCTGACCCTGAGAATCAGGACTGGGCTTGTGCAGGTGCAATAGCCCCAGGGCTGGGCAACCTAAACTATAGAGGAGTAGAGCTAAAAATACTGGCTATAGGGTTTGCTGTAGCGTTGCATTGCCTCTGAAATTGCCAAGATTTTCCAGTTTGTCATCCTTACGTCATCATCCCAAGCACCCGTGATTTCCCCCTCTAGACCGTCTAACGTCGCCCGAATTCTTCAACCTGTAAAGTTCCTGAGCCAGCGGGAGCAGTATGTTACCTGTCATATCAAGGTGCCGGGGGATCCCCATCGCCTATCCGCGATCGCCCTGAATGGTCGCTTTTACAGTTTTTTCCGCCTGTGTCAGCAGGTCTCTAAGGCTCTGGGGTTGATCCTGAAGCTGACCGGGCGGGGGGATGCCGTGGTCGTGACTTCCACCAGTCGGGGCTATGCCCTCTGGGTGGAGGAGCCCGATGCGATGGTAGCCCTGCCAGCCCATGGCAAGATTCCCCGCACCATTCCCCCCACCTTTGGCCCTGCGGACTGCTGGGTGATCAGCGATCGCCAGCCGGAGTACCGCACCTGCACCCTGAAAGTGCCAGACCTACCAGATGTGGTGCCAGGGCTCACTAATGACAAGACCTTCTACAGCCTCTATCGCCGCGAGAAGGATGGCAATACTGTACTCAAGCTGGCTGCCCGACTTAGCGATCGCGGCGATGAAGTCGTAATTCTCGTCGCCTCTGAGGGCTACGTAATCTGCATCCACGAACCCGGAGCCACCCTAGCCTAGTGGTCTGTTTTGCAGGTTGGGGAAAACGAAGGGTCACCCAACAGCGGTGGGCCATGTTGGGTTCCGCTAACGCTGCACCCAACCTACAAAATTAGGTTTCACCACCACCACTAGTAGTGGTGGTAGTTGGCACAAATACCGTGCCCATTTCCCCTAGGCATGGCATTTCTACGGTGCATTGCTTCGCGTTTCGCAAGCAACATAAAAGGCGAAGCCGCGCCTTAGCGCTATGTACCCTAGGAAACCCTGAAAATCAAACCTGATGATGCATCCGCCCAACATTTTCCGGTCCCCTCTCTCCCTGGGAGAGGGCTAGGGCTTCGGCGTGAGACTTCAGCGTGAAGCTCAGTCGAACGCTCAGGGGCCGAAGTGTCCACCCTTGGGCAAAGATGTTGGCCAGAAATTATCTAGCGTCCAGTGGGTAAGGCAGCGGGTTGAGCCGTCAGCTCCACAGTTTGACCACTGCGATCCAGACGAATAGTCAGAGACTGTCCGATGGTGCTGTCCTGCACAATCTGCTGGACCTGCTCCGCTGAAGTCACCGAGCGCCCCCCCAAGGCCACAATTACATCACCGGGACGGATTCCCACTCGTGCGGCTGGGGACTCCCGCTGCACCCCCAGAACGACAACCCCCTGATTGGCCCGGATATTGACATTCGCCCGTGCATCACTGTTCAGCATTTCCTTCACCGCTGGGGTCAGGGTCCGCATCTGGAGGCCCAGATAGGGATGGTCCACCTTGCCATTGGCAATCAGCTCATTGGCAATCCGCTGGGCCGTATTGATGGGAATGGCAAACCCCAAACCCTGGGCTCCGCCGATGATGGCAGTATTCATGCCGACCACCTGACCTTGCTGGTTGAGCAGAGGTCCCCCGGAATTGCCGGGGTTAATCGCCGCGTCGGTTTGAATAAAGCTGACTCGCTTATCCGGCACCCGAATCTGGGCGCTAGATCGGCCTGTGGCGCTGATAATACCTGCGGTTACGGTATTGTCGAGACCCAGGGGGTTACCAATTGCGATCGCCCATTCCCCAGGACGAAGCTGATCAGAATTGCCCACTGCCACTGTGGGTAGGTTGGCCGCTTCCACTTGGATCACCGCCACATCGGTGATGGCGTCCTGTCCCAGGACTCGACCAGACAGTTCGCGTCCATCCTTGAGGGTGACGACGACGCGATCTGCCCCCTCAATCACATGGGCATTGGTCAAGATAATACCGTTGGGGTCAATGATAAAGCCGGATCCGGTGCCCTGTTCCACACGGGTGCGGGGCTCGGCAGGTATCCCCATATCCCCAAAGAACTGTCGGAAAAAGGGGTCGTTGAATACACTGGGTACCTGCTGCACCACAGTCCGGGCTGCATCTATGCGTACCACAGCGGGGCCAACGCGCTCTACCGCCGTAGCAATGAAGTTGCTGTTCTCAGGGGGCAGCAGGGCTAGGGAAGGCGAGCCAATTTTAGTCTGGCTCCAGCCCAGCAACGAAGTATCGGGAGTGGAGGTGCGGCTAAACAAAACCAAGGTGCTGGTGCCCAAGAGGGTTAGCAGGCCGTAGGTTAAGGTCCGCTGCCAACGCTTCATGGCATGGGGGCTAGAGGGTTCAGGGCTTGTCATAGGGTTACCTCCGCAATCATCCCATTGGTGACGCTGGGATAGAAAACCAAGTTCCGTGCCAGCGGTTACCCGGTGCGAGGGAAATTCTCACCCCTGGGCTGCGAACACCTCTATCGTAGCCCTCAAGAAGTTGGAGACGCCCTAGGGCGTCTCCAACTTGTGAAGGGGGGATAGTTTGTGTGGGGTACCCCACACAAACTATTACAAACCCCGTTGCGGGAGCGAACTGTTTTAGAACAGAGAGGGGGGCTGATGACGGATCAGACTGAGGAATTCCTCGCGGGTCTTTGAATCCTCTTGGAAGGCCCCTAACATAGCGCTGGTGACCGTCCAGGAGCCGGGTTTTTGGACTCCCCGCATCACCATGCACATGTGGCTGGCTTCTACCACCACTGCCACCCCTTGGGGCTCTAGGATGGTTTGGATGGCTTCGGCGATTTGACGGGTCAAGCGCTCTTGCACTTGAAGCCGCCGGGAATACATTTCCACAATGCGGGCCAGTTTGCTCAGGCCCACCACCTTTTGGTTGGGGATATAGGCAACGTGGGCACGGCCCATGAAGGGCAGCATGTGGTGCTCACAGAGGCTAAATAGGGTGATGTCCCGCACCAGCACCATCTCGTTATGGCCTTCGTCAAAGATGGCGTTGTTGACTAGTTCATCCAAGGACTGCTGGTAGCCACTGGTGAGAAAGCGCATGGATTCGGCCACACGCTTGGGGGTTTTCAGCAAGCCTTCTCGTTCGGGGTCTTCGCCTACAGACAGCAGCATGGTGCGGACTGCATCCATCAGGGCAATTTTTTCTTCATCGCTGACGGGCTTGATGGCGGCGCTAGTGCCTTGGATGGTGCTGCGGTCGGGCCGCACGACAGGAGTAATGAGGGGGGCTTCCGAACGGCCATTGGGGGTTACGCCGTTGGTGGCGTTGCTGGCGGAAACAGTAGTCATGGTGAACCTGTGGATAGGACGACAAAAACGATAACGATGGAAAACCTGGGGGCTTAAATCAACGTTGGCTAAATCAGTGACTTAAATCGGCATGAAACTTGGGCTCAAGCCCTAGGGAAACTGCCTAGAATGCACCGCCACTGGGCATGAGTTTCAGCTCTTCGACCACGGCGGAAGCCGGTATTTGCACCGCACTGATAATGGCTTGAGCTACGGTTTCAGGGCTGAGCATCTGCGATCGCGGAAAGTCAGCCTGAACCGTCTTGGCATCCCAGAGGGGGGTGTTGACCGACCCCGGTGCGATGACAATGACGCGCACCCCGTGGCTCCGCTCCTCAGCAGCAAAGATGCGGGAGAGGGTAACCAGTCCTGCTTTGCTGACGCTGTAGGCTCCCCAATCGGGGAAGGCGTTGTAGGCGGCTACGGAAGCAATGTTGACAATGGTGCCGCCGCGATCGCGCATTCCCGGCAACACTGCTTGCATACAGAGCAACACACTGGTGAGGTTGAGGTTGAGCACCTGTTGCCACTCTTCAAGGGGCATCTCCGCCAGGGAACCGGTGTAGCCCATACCCGCACTATTAATCAAAAGGTCAATCGGGCCGCAATCGGCAATGATGGCGGCCAGGGTAGACGACAGTGGGGCCAAATCCGCCAAATCCAAGGCTCGATAGTGCACCTTGACTCCCGTGGTCTTAAGGTCTTGGGCCAGATTCTCAAGTTTGTCCAGGGAGCGCCCGACTAAGACTAAATCCGTGCCAGTTTGAGCTAGGGCCATCGCCGTTGCGCGCCCGATACCGCTGCTAGCTCCGGTGACCAGAGCTTGCTGTCGCGTGTCAGATGTCATAAATCAGGTTAGATAAAGACTGGTGGGGTGGAGCAACGGGCAGCCGATGATTACAGCTTTTGCCAATTTACTTACGATACCGGGCACCTCTCGGATGCTTAGTGTCAAAACAAATAGGCTCGCAATCTTGCCCTAATCGGACTGGTGACTGCGATGGGTTTTGGGACTAAGGCGTCAAAATCAGTCTGCAACCGCGACCCACCTGCGCCGTGCTGTTACTACGACACCTATGTTAACAAACGTAACAAGCTTTTGTGCCCGTCTCATATTTTTGACACACCCAAGAGCGATGGCATAACCCACAGTTCCTAATCCTATCAGGGTCGGGGGGGAAGCAAGGCAGGGCTGGGATCGGGATCGGGTAAATCATATAGCGGCATTGATCTCCATTGAGTACGCCTACGGTAGGGGCGCACTAGGAACGAGAGGGGGGTGTGAGCCAGGTGACGAGGCCCGCCGTGGTGATCATGGCCCCACCGGCGCAGGCACTCAGGACCACACCTACGGGAAGCTCTACGGAGCGGAAGACAAGAAACCGTAGAGAAACCGGGGTGGCGTTTTGAACGGAAAGAATCGCGATCGCGACCACCCACACCGCCGGTATCAATGCCAGCACCACCTTAGTCATCGGGTCTTCTCCAGTCCCATACTTCCCCAATCTTACAACCACCCAATTTTCACTAGTGCTCAGTCAATGCATGATTGACGGGTGACCGAAACCCTGGAGTTTAGTTGGGGTTAAATTTTGAGGGTCTTCGACTCGTCAGAATTTTTCTGACGGAAAACTAGGACCGGGCAGGGGTTGTGCCGTTGGTTTTACCTCAGGACAGGATCCCTTTTCCGTAGCGGGATTACGCCAGATGCAAAATCAGCCAGTTTGGATAACGGGCCTCCTGACCTCCATTTTGCAGGCACTGGATTAGGGCCACAATCGGCCAGATAGAGAGGGCTATGAAATAGGCCAGCAGCGGTAAGCCTAGGAGAATAATCACGGGCCAAAACAGGATAACTACCGCGAAGAGCGCAATAACTACTATCCAGCCGATGAGAGCTATTGCCACAGTCAAAATCAGACAGGTGAGAACGTAGTTGGTGGCCTCACGGGCATTGGCTTTGACGATGGGATCCTGCGTTACCAGCAGGATAACCACCGGCACCAAAAATCGCATCAAGCTGAGGGTATTGAGAAGGAGTGAGTCAGGAAACAGAAGAAATAGCAAGAAACTTCCCAAGATCGAAATCGAGCCATGGGCGATTGCCGACAGCAAGGCGGGCGTCATGTCGTTGCTGTCCCGCCGGGGGAGCACTCGAAGACTGCCTTGATCTGGAGAGGTGGTTGTGCTCCGAACTGGGGAGGGATAGGTGCTGGGAAAGGCTGGCGATGGCATCCTCGCCTCATCGGTGATGGAGTTTAAGGGTGGGGCCAGTCCGTCAGGGGCGGTTGATGCTGAAACGGTTGCTGCTGGCAAGGGTGGCTCTAGGGGGGTGGGCGCTAGGGTTTTCAGGTAGTCCTGAGCCCAGGCCCGAGTCCCCGCTTGATTGCTCTGGAGGAGTTGCTGGCATAGCGCGATCGCGGCCTCTTCCTGACCATTGCCCCGATAGGCTTTCACCAGACTGGTTCTAGCCCAGCCATGGTTGGCATAGGTGTCATCGGTACCCCGCAGAAAGGTCTCTAGGGCGTCAATCGCCTCTCCATACAGGTGCTTCCGGAGCGCTTTCAGTCCTACCGACAGCAATTCTTCGGCCCGTTGGTGGGATACCAAGTCTCCTGGCGTCAGGGGATTAAGCTGAGACCCAGATGCAGAATGGCGGTCTACAGGTCCACTGCTGGGGGAGCTGCCGAGGGAACTGCTGGGGGAATCGGTGGAGGTGCTAATAGCGACGTGGGTAGGGGCAGTCCCTGGAGAGCCCGAAGCCTCTGTCTCAGGGGGTAATTGGGCTAGAGTTTGCTGAGCCCAGTCCCGAATTTGGGCGCGATTGCACTGCCTCAGCACCCCACAGACCTGGCGGGCTTGGGGGTACTGATGGGTTTTGAGATAGGCCCGCACGAGCCAGCCCTGGGCCTGAACCCGGATCTCAGGATCCGGCTCTTGCCCCAGCGGCTCCAGAAGTGCGATCGCAGTGGCATAGTCCCCTGCCTGAAACGCCTCCATACCAGCTTTCAGTTGTGGATTAGGGAGCGCCATAGGCCAGATTGATGAGGTTAAGGGCAGGGCAGGTGGGGGAGCCCAGAGACGAAATGTTGTTCTGAGGATAGCCTATAGCTATAACTCGGGCTCACGGGAGCCAACATTCTTAGAAGTAGAGACTTAGAAGTAGAGATCAAATAATGTGGGATAGCCGTCCCGGCTGTCCACGCTCAGGCAAGATGCCTGACCCACAAGAACTGCCCATTAAAGGATCCGGATTCCTTAAGGCATCGTTGGTGCTGTCTACGCTCAGGCAAGATGCCTGACCCACAAAAACTGTCCATGTATTGGAGACATGCCCATGCGCGTTCCCCTCGCACCCCTTGGATTAGGTGCGATCGCTCTGATCGCAGGCATTCATTTCTGGGGACCTAACCACATTGAATTGCGACTGTTGGCCTTAATGGGGGTCGAAGTACCGGGCCTAGATCTGCCCCTGACCGCTATTCCCAATCAGGTGGCAGCGGACGGCACGCCCCAAGTGCTGGTGTACGGCCCGTTACACTGTCCTCCGGCGCAGGCGCTGATGACAGCCCTAGAGACCGAGGGCATCCCCTACTTGTTTCGGGATGCTGGCATGGGCAGCACTATCGATCAGGCGGAGTTGGGGGCGGTGATTTTGGCCACCGATGACGGTCCCAGCGAATCCACCGCAATTGTTCTGGTGAATGGCAAGGTTCTGTCCAACCCCACCCTGGAGTCCATCCAGGGGGAATACCGCCGTGCCATCGCCAAGGGTGCTCCAGTTAAATAACTATCCATTAGACCTGTTGTGAAATAGGGGATAATAGCCTCTAGAGCTAGTTAACCCGGTTGTGCCGTGCTGAACCTCCAACGCGCCCTCAAGAGTGACCGCCTGCTGCGGGCTTTGACCGGTTTGAACCGGAAAGCCTTTGAGGAACTGGAATCCACCTTCGCTCAGGTGTTGGCCCATGCAGAGGTTCCCCGTCGGAGTCCCTTACCCCGTCAACGGGCCACCGGAGCCGGACGAAAACCCAATTTAGCAACGGTCGAGACCAAACTGTTCTTCATCTTGTTCTACTTCAAGGTGTATCCGACCTTTGATTTGGCCGGTGTCCTGTTTGACCTGGATCGCGCTCAGGCGAATCGTTGGATGCATCGCCTCCAACCACTGCTGGAGGAAGCCCTGGGTGAAAAAATGGCGTTGCCGAAACGCAAATTGACCAGTCTTGAAGAATTTGTCGAAGCCTTTCCCGAGGTGGAACGGGTGATTCTTGACGGGACTGAACGCCCCATTCAGCGGGCCAAAGACCGGGACCAACAGAAGGAAGATTACTCAGGCAAAAAGAAGCGCCATACCCGCACCCACCTGGCTGGTGTCGCCCCAGACCGCCAGATTCTCGTATTCAGCACCGCCTATCCCGGTAAGGCGCACGACAAAGGCATTCTCAATAGCGAGGGATGGGCCGAGTGGATTCCTGATGACGTCAAAATCCAGGGTGATTCAGGCTTTCAGGGGCTGCAAAACGAGTATGTCAACGTAGAGATTCCACACAAGAAACCTAAGGGCGGACAACTCACCGATGAGCAGAAAGCTGAGAATCAAGCCCTCGCCCGAGAACGGGTCGTCGGGGAGCATGCCTTTGCTGGCCTAAAACGCTATGGGATTGCCGCCCAGGTCTATCGCAATCGCAAAGCGAACTTTGATGACCGCTCCATCTTCACAGCGGCAGGACTCTGGAACTTTTATCTGATGGCCGCTTAACCGAGGGAGAGAGGAAGGAAGTCGCCCTTGAAGGTTTTGACTGAGCACTATTTCACAACAAGTCTATTCTATAGTCCACCCTAGTATGGCCGACCCCAACTCCATCAGGCCACAAGAATACCTCGACATCGAACAGAAAAGCCCGATTCGCCATAAGATCACCGATTGCTGCCGGGTTACTCAGTACCCTGCTGGTCCCCGTCAAGAAACCAGTGATCTGAGCCACACCAGAAAAGTAACCAAGTAAAGAGACCGTTTTGTCCTTGCTTCTAGGAACACCCCATGCCCTTCAACGTGAATGGAATTGGCACAACCTACTATGGCAGGCGTGACTTCCGCCCCGATGGTTCCTACATCACTACTGAGTGGTTCATTTTTTTGATGGTGCCGATCGCGCCGCTTCGCACATTTCGGGTGTGGCCGATCGCGAGTGAGCCCCAGTCTTGGTTTGCACCGGAGCGATATCAAGTACAACGGTTAAAGCGCTGTTGGCCCCAGATCCGTCGCACGTATTGGGCTGGTTTGTCGAGTTTGGCGGGCTGTATGGGGGCATGGGCTACGCTGCCTTACCTGCTTAAGCTAGGGCTAGTGCCGTTTTTTCTGGCCTTGATTCTTTTGGTCCTGATGACCGTTGGCCTAGTTCACTTTACCCGCCCGCCCGATGCAGTGGTGTCGTCGTCAGAACGAGGGGATCCCAATAACCTGATGAACCAGTACCGGCAGATCTGGGTGACGGAAGCGCAACTGCGAGATCGCGCCACGGTCTCTATCCTGCACCCAGAGAAGGCATCCAGGATTGCCATCGCGTTGCACCCAGATATGAAAAATCGTTGGGTGCGCTGCTCAGGGGTCGTAGCAGGGGGAAGGGGGCATCTTTTGGTATTGGTGCGGGTCCGCTCTCTGCAAGGCTTCTGAGTTTTCGGATGTCAGCCCTAGGCATCAATCTTGGAAAAAGACCAGGCTACATCCTGTAAAGCCCTTGGTGCTTCCTTCAGTGAATGCGGACTTTGGATAAAGTCGAGCTAAGGCAAAAACCGTTGTGTGTTGTGGAATCCCCTTTCATCCTTCTGCCTGCTGCGCATGGGCAAAGCCCTACCTCCTTCTGTCTTTCAGTACTAGGAAGCACTAACAGCATGTTTTATTCCTGGGAATGTGCTTAGTCAAACCGCCACATCACAGGGTCCGAGTCCAAGCCATCCGTCACACCGCGTCCAATCGCGTCAATAGCCGCGATATCCTCCGGCGATAGATTGAGCGTTGCCGCCTGAGCATTCTCCATTGCCTGTTCCCCATTGCGCGCTCCCACGATGGCGCAGGTTTGGGGCTGGGCGATCAGCCAAGCTAGGGCTAAATTCCCAAGACTGGTGTCGTATTTTGCGGCGATGGGGCGCAGTTGGGCCAGAGCAGCTTGGGCGCGTGGGTAGGTTTCTCCCTGAAAGAGTTTGTTGCTGCCCCGCACGTCCCCCTCTGGGAAACGATGATCGGGACCAAACTTCCCCGTCAGCAGCCCTTGAGCCAGGGAGGAATAGGCTAAGACCGTGAGATTCCTTTCCTCACACAGAGGCTTGGCATCCTGCTCGACCTGTCGCCAAAACAGGGAATAGGGGGGCTGTAAACTTTCCACGGGACCATACTCCATCGCCTCCGCCAGTTGAGCACGGGAAAAATTGGATACACCGATGGCTCGAATTTTTCCCTCGTCCTTCAGCGTCACCATCGCCTCCATGGTTTCCGCCAGGGGCACGATGTCGCTGTTAAACGCTCCCGCAGGCCAGTGGATTTGATAGAGGTCGATCACCTCGGTTTGAAGTCGCCGCAGGGAGCCCTCACAGGCTTCAATTACCTGGGCTGCCTTGAGGTGGGTGGGAAAAACTTTGGTCATGAGCACAATGCGATCGCGCACATTAGCCAAAGCTCTAGCCACCAGGGTTTCAGAATAGCCATCCCCATAGATTTCCGCCGTATCAAAGGTCGTAATGCCCGCATCAAAGGCACTGCGCATAGCTTGGACCACCGCCTCATCTTCCACCCCCACCCAGCCACGCTTTCCCGCCTGCCAGGTGCCAAAGATCAAAGGGGTAATGACAATATCCGTATTGCCTAGGGGAATAGTCTGCATCTTGCTCACAAATGATTAGCGTGAATCAACCAGAACACCTAATCAGGATGAAAACCAAAAAGGGGGCGCTTGCTTAGCGCCCCCTTTTTTAGGGTCTTTCAGACCAGCATGTCAGGCCAGACCTGAAACCAGCCCCTAACGCCCTGGCAAAAGGGCGATGGGATTAACCGTTCCCTGATTAGGAATGTGGACCTCAAAGTGCAGGTGGGGTCCGGTGCTGAAGCCCGTGCTGCCCATTTCCGCAATTTGTTGCCCTTGGCGGACCTGTTGACCCGCTTGTACCAAGTTACGGCTGTGGTGGGCATAGCGGGTGAGGCTACCGTCAGGATGGCGAATATCCACCATGTTGCCATAGCCCCCGGAGTTCCAGCCCGAGGTGACGACAACACCAGTAGCCGCAGCCACAATGGGGGTGCCGACCGGACCAGCAATATCAATGCCTCGGTGCATCCGACCCCAGCGCCAGCCATAACCAGACGATAGGACGCCCTGGGCAGGCCAGATATAGCCATTAAATCGGTTAGGGGCCTCAGGCAGGTACTCACTGGAGTCTGGCAGGATGGGCATACTGGGGGATACCACCCGGCCCGTAGGGCTCTCTGTCAGAGGAGCGTAGACCTCAGAGCCTAGGGGGGCAGCAGCTAAAAGCTCCCGCTCCGGTAGGGTGACAGGCTGCTCAGATTGCAGCCCATTCTCATTGGGACGAAACTCAGGATTGACGGGGATAGGAGCAGTATTGACTGTCGCCCGCTCTACACTCTGGGGACTGGAGGCCGCGACTTGGAACGGAACCTCGGTGGCAAACTCGCTAGAGGTTGGGTTAGCACCCCCAGAGCTTGTGACTTGGGTGGAACTTGCAGCGGCTTCTTCTGCCTCTTCACGGGCAGTTTGGACCCGTGCCAGCAGATTGGCCACATAGGGATCAGCTGCCACTGAGTCAGACGGGATGGCTTCTTCTACCCCGTCAAGGGCTAACTCGGGTGCTGCCTGGACTGGGAGAGCAACTTCAGGTGTGACCAAGTCCGCTGCGTTGGCTTCATCGCCCTCATCCCTGGTTCGAGTGGCCTCAGGGGCTACCGGGGCTTGGGGACGATTGGCACGGGGCAGGCGGAAGGGCTCTAGGGAAGCCAGTTCAATGGGGGCTGGGACTAACGGCTCGGGGGCGGTAGCTTGGGGAGCCGATTGGGGAATCACCAGTGTCCTGCCGACAAAAATTCGGTTGGGGTTGCTGATGCTATTGGCTCGCGCCAATTCGGTGGTGGAAATGCCGTACTGACGGGCAATGGTTGAGAGGGTCTCACCTCGGCGGATCTGATGGCGAACGGGGGCGGCGACAACGGGGGTCTCTATTCGGCCCACGGCAACCTGTTGAGCACCGGTGTTCGTAGATTCGGTTGGCGAAGACGCTGCGGCGGCTTCCCCAGATGTTTCAACTGCGATGGTCAGAGACTGGTCCCCAGGGGCCATCGCGGTAGTATCGGCACGATCAGCCTCGACCTCTCGCGGGACTGAAGCCAGCTCACCCACCAGAGCACTGACATCGGTAGAAGCATCTCCAGTAGTCAGGGGTGTAGGTTCTTTCGGAGACTCCATCTCAGACTTACGCTCTGAGGTGGTCAAAGCAGCCAGACTCTGCTGGACCGTCAAGGGAACTTCAGAAGCGGCTTTAACAGGCGTAGCATCGCTGGACTGGGAAAGGGAGGATGCCTGCGGTATTGAAGCCTGTGGCATTGAAGAGAGTTGCGATCTGGGAGCGGCAGCCACGGCTACGGGGGCGGGGCTATTGCTCATCCCAGGCACCTTAATGACTTGTCCTGCTTGAATGACAGGCTCGTCTCCAATGCCGTTAGCTTGCTTGATATCCTCGACGTTAACCCGATGGAATTTGGCGATGTCCCAGAGGGTCTCTCCGGGGGCAACTGTGTGATAAAAGGCACTGCCGCCACTAGGACGATCTGAACCCACGGAGGGTAAGGTTGGCGACGCGCCTACGGTGGGTAGTGCGGCCAATACCGTAGCATCAGCGGCTACGGCTTCCCCACTTGGGGCTAAAAATGTGCCTGTGGTGCCTACCGACAGCGCCAGACCCAGCATTGCTGCCGAGGTTCGGGTTCCACGGCTACATCCTGCGGACTTCTGCCCGGAGGGCTGCTGCTCAGGTAAACCCCGAGACGCAGATTCGTTATGGACAGATTCCCGAGAAATTGCAGGTTTCAAAGGAACTTCCTCCCTGTGACCAGCGTTTAACTGCATCTTAAGCATCGGAGCAAGTCGCTTCAGAAGGTTCATCCGCTAGCTCCGGTGAAATAAACAAGAACTTACTCGCACCCATGGGCATTTGTAAATCCCTAGTCGATGACCATACCGAGATCAACTAACTTAGGCAAGTTTACATGAGTTAATCGAAAAAGCAATCGTAGTGTTCCCGAGATTGGGGGATCAGGATCCCTAGCCAGCCCTGTTTGCCCTAGTCAACAGCCCGAACCCCTTGTTATACAGCGCTTCTAGGGTGGCAGACTCAATCCCGAGCAATCTCTACGATAGGGGAAGACTTGGATCCGGATATTGTCTCTAAAAGCGGCTGTAGCCATTGCTCCATAAGAGTTACAGTCGCTCCAATCGGTTTTTTTAAGTCGCTACAATTCAAGGCTTACTGCTTCAGTTGGACTTAGTTTTTAGAAATCCAGGGATCAAGCATATAGAAATTTCTTATTCCAAATCATGGGAAATTGTATCGTGAGAAACCTTTATTCCTAGAGACCTTTGGATTTTATTGTCAGGGTCTAGGAATTGAAATCCTTCCCGGCTCTACAGGTTGGGGGGAGTTGACGACATTGGGAACAGGCTTCATCACTTGAGGGTGATATGGCTAGAACTATGGTTTATAGTACTGGAGTACTGTCAGGGGTTTTGCTTCCAGGTCTCAGTCAAGCTGCCCGGTTTGCCGTAACGCCTCGAACAGGCCAATCGCTACACTACTGGCAAGATTTAAGCTACGGACTCCGGGTTGGGCCATGGGAATCCGAGCCGTCTGATCACAGGCGGTCAGGATTGCTGGGGGCAGCCCCCGCGTCTCTGGGCCAAAAATCAGCCAATCTTCAGGGGTGTAGGCCAGGGCTGTATAGCTAGAAGTTCCTGAAGTGCTAAATCCAATCCACTGGCCGCCGCGATCGCGGGCTTCTTGGGCAAAGGCATTCCAAGTCTCATGCACCTGGAGATCGACATAGGGCCAGTAGTCAAGGCCCGCCCGCTTGAGGTAGCGATCACTGAGTTCAAATCCCAAGGGCTGCACTAGGTGTAGTGTCGTTGCCGTCGCTGCACAGGTACGGGCAATGTTCCCCGTATTGGGGGGAATTTCTGGATTAACGAGCACAATTCTGACCATAGCACCGGGTTCCCGTGGCAAGTATTCGCCCCCAGGGGCACTAGAACATTAGATCGTAAGTTGGTCTGAGATGGGGAGGATCGATAGATCTTTTTTATCTCCCCTTTAGTTTTGGGGTCGTGGCTTAGGGATCGCGGTTGACAGGGACTAGAAGCTGTGAATCGCTTTCCTGGAGACTGTTTGATGGCCTTCAGGGGGGTCTTAAGCCGCGCAGGGTAGACAGAGTTCCTGGGCCAAGGCAGTTTCCTGATCCTGGGTAGATTGAATGGCCTGGGCCATGATCTCTGCCACTGTGTAGCCCTGATCATGGAGGCGTAGCCATCTTTGGGCCTCATTGCCAGAAGCCAATAGGGATTTGAGGGGGGTGAGAAAACAGCTAAAGCCGTGGCGACGGGCAATGGGTAAGAGGGTGGTATACAGCTCTTGGATCCAGTCCTGGGCACGGATGGGGTGGCCATCTTGCCAGTGGCGTAGGGTCGCTTCTAGGCTAGAGCGAGCGACGGCCTGTTCATTTGCGATCGCAATTTCCAGTAAGTCCTCCGCCCGACTCTGGGCCGGGAGCTGACTTTGGAGCAGGGGATCCAGACTCGGATCCGCGATGACCTGAAGCAGCCGCGCCTCCAACAGGGCCGTAATCGCCAGCAAATGGACCGGATTAGTCACCAAATCACTGATCCGCAGTTCCAAACGATTCAGACCATAGGGGCGGCGATCGCCATTGGGGCGCACCGAAATCCAGAGATGACGTACATTTTGCATCGTGCCCGCCGCAAGCTGGGCTTCGACCCATTGGATGTGGTGGGCGTGACTTTCAAACAGGGGCACCTGCTGGGGCGTTTGGGGAAACAGATGCCAGCGGGTGGAATGGTACCCCGTCACTGCCCCATCGAGAAAGGGAGAGGCAGCGGTCATCGCCAAATAGAGGGGAGCTTCCAGACGAATCAGACGGCAGGCCCGCATCAGCACCTCTGGATCCGCCAGACCTACATTGATGTGAATGCTGGCGGTGACCACATCTGTGCCGTAGGTCTGCTCAATATAGGTGTGGTAGGGGTTTTGCGGATCAGAACGGTAGAACTTCTGGGTGTCTCCCAGGGAAAGGGTGCTGCCGGGAACCAGGGTGTAGTTCCCCAGTTGCTTAAGGTAGGCGCGGAGGTCTTGGCGCGGACGCACCAGTTCGCACAGCAATTGCTCATAGCGATGGAGGGGGGCGGTGGTGTACTCGACATTGCGGTTGTCGGGCTCTCGGACAAAACCGTTGAGGTTCGCCACAATGCGATCGGAAAATCCTACGATCTGTCCCGCTGGGGTGCCAGTGTAGATCTCGACTTCAAAACCTTTGGATAGGGACACGGCACGCCTCGCAAGACAACTCTTCCCATCATATCGGTGGGCTTGCCCTGCAAGCCTTCAGCCCCATGCGCTGCACAGCATCTGCCGCACAGCATCTATATATATGCGATATATGCGATATATGCGTGGGATATGGAAATGCAATGGGATATACCATCGCGTAGACAAGACGCCTACCGCCAGCGTCTAGCGTGCACGACGCAAACAGAGCTGCCTCCATACCGGAGAGGACTAATGTCTACCCCTGTTAAGGTGAACAAATGAACTATTCCTTGATATACGGGCGTTTCAGCGATCAGCCCTCAAAATCGGGAATTGCAACCTCGGCTTCGCGGATTTTCTTTCACAGAAGCAAAGTGAACCAAGGCTCGTAAACCTTGTTTTCTCGTTGGCCATCACGCCGATCTATTGGTACAAACGCTCACCTTAACAGGGGTAGACTAATGTCTTATCAACTTTGGAGTCTTGAACAACTTGTTCGAGACTCTACCCACAACAAGCCCCGGCCTCAATCAATCGCGATCGCAGGTCGGGGCTTATGGTTTAAGAGTGACCGATGCGGATGAAAGGACTTGAACCTTCACGTCCGAAGACACTAGAACCTAAATCTAGCGCGTCTACCAATTCCGCCACATCCGCATTTCAGATATCTATAGTATCAACAATACTGGACAATATTGATCGATTCCGTGGATTGGATCGATTCCGTGGATGACGTAGATGGCGGCGGTGGATCCGCTGCTGCCCGTCCCTGGAAAGAGATTCCCGACCCGAGCGCAACCTTCTGCAAGACTGTCCACCGAATCCAGCAAGGGAAGCGACTACACTATATCTTTAGGGCGTGGTTTGATTGAAACGTCATTTGTTGTGCCTCACACAACAGGGAAATGGGGTTCGAGGCAAGCTAAAAGCATATTGGGAGCGCTCCGTGCCCAGCGCCCCCCGCTCGCTCCACTGACGCAGGTATACGAGGAGACACCAAACGGATGGGAAAAGTCGTTGGCATTGACCTAGGCACAACCAACTCAGTAGTTGCGGTCATAGAGGGGGGTAAACCCGTCGTCATTGCCAATGCTGAGGGGATGCGCACGACCCCATCGGTGGTGGCCTTTAGCAAAGATGGCGAGCGTCTCGTGGGGCAAATGGCCCGCCGCCAAACTGTGCTAAATCCCCAGAACACCTTCTACGGGGTGAAGCGCTTCCTCGGACGCAAGTACGGCGAATTGTCCCCCGATTCCAAGCGGGTTCCCTACACCATCCGCCGTGATGATGCCGGAGATGTGCGAATCAAATGTCCCCGGCTGGAAAAGGAATTCGCCCCAGAGGAAGTTTCCTCCATGGTGCTGCGGAAGCTGGCGGAGGAAGCCAGTCGCTACCTGGGCCAGCCCGTCACCGGGGCCGTGATCACTGTGCCCGCCTATTTCAACGATGCCCAGCGACAGGCAACCCGGAATGCGGGGCGGATTGCGGGGCTAGAGGTCAAGCGCATCCTGAATGAGCCTACGGCTGCGGCCCTGGCCTATGGTCTGGATCAGCAGTACAACCAGACAGTGCTGGTGTTTGACCTGGGAGGCGGCACCTTTGACGTATCGGTGCTGGAAGTGGGGGACGGCGTCTTTGAGGTCAAGGCCACTGCTGGCGATACCCAACTCGGGGGCACCAATTTTGATACCAAAATTGTGGACTGGTTAGCGGAGCAGTTCCTAGAGAGCGAGGGAACCGACCTCCGCCGCGATCGCCAATCCCTACAAAGACTGACCGAAGCAGCGGAAAAGGCCAAAATCGAGCTGTCAGGGGTGAATGTCACCGACATCAACTTGCCCTTCATCACTGCCACCGCCGACGGGCCAAAGCATATCGAAACCCGGCTGACCCGGCTCCAGTTTGAAGGACTCTGCGGCGATCTTCTCAGTCGTCTGCGGGGACCGTTGAAGCAGGCCCTGAACGATGCGGGGATGATTCCAGATCAGATCGATGAGGTGGTGCTGGTGGGGGGGGGTAGCCGTATGCCCATGGTGCAGGAACTGGTGCGATCGCTCATTCGCCGCGAGCCCAACCAAAACGTCAACCCCGATGAAGTCGTGGCAGTGGGGGCCGCGATCCAAGCCGCCATTTTGAATGAAGAAATCCGAGACATTCTGCTGCTGGATGTCACCCCCCTGTCTCTGGGGCTGGAAACCATCGGTGGTGTGATGAAAAAGGTGCTGCCCCGCAACACCACGATTCCCGTGCGGCGCTCGGACATTTTCTCCACCTCGGAAAATAACCAGACCATGGTGGAGGTCCACGTGCTCCAGGGGGAGCGGGAAATGGTGTCTGACAATAAATCCCTAGGGCGGTTTAAGCTCATGGGCATTCCCCCCGCCCCTCGGGGGGTACCCCAGGTCCAGGTGTCCTTCGATATTGACGCCAACGGCATTTTGCAAGTCTCCGCCATGGACCGCACCACAGGGCGGGAGCAGAGCCTCACGATTCAGGGAGCCTCGACCCTGGCAGAGGATGAGGTGCAGCGCATGATTCAGGAGGCGGAGGAGTTTGCCGATACCGATCGTCTCAAGCGAGAGCGGGTGGAAAAGCGCAACCGAGCCGAAGCCCTTACCTACCAGGCGGAGCGGGTGCTGCGGGAAGTGGTGCTGGACTTTGGGATGCAGTTTGGCCGCGATCGCCGTCGTCGCATCGAGCGCCTGATTCAAGAACTGCGGGAATGTCTGGAAAAAGGGGATGAGCGGGGCATCGACATCACCCAAGGGGAACTCCAGGACGAGGTGTACGAACTCAACCGGGAAGCCTATCTCTACGAAGATGAAGAGGAGGAAGACCTGCTGGGGCAAATTGGTGGCACCCTACGCCGTACCTTTGGAGGCGGTGGCAACCGGGCCGATGATACTTGGAACCGTCCCTCGGCCTGGGAGGATAATGCCTGGGACTATGATGCCCCCCGCTATGGCAGTCCCCGCCCCAATTCCTATCCCGAGGACTACTACAGCCGTCCGCGATCGGATGGTTACGGCAATACGCCCCCCCGCTATCGGGAAGAGTCCTACCGAGGGCCATCCCGGCCTCCGGCACCCAGTTATGGGAATGACCCTTACCGGGAACCGTCCCAGCCTCCGGCACCCAGTTATGGGAATGACCCTTACCGGGAACCGTCCCAGCCTCCGGCACCCAGTTACGGGAATGACCCTTACCGGGAACCGTCCCAGCCTCCGGCACCCAGTTATGGGCGGGATCGCTATCGGGAGCCATCCCGTCCCGCCGCTGTACCGGATGGGGCCGATTCCTATAATCCTGGCCCCAGATTTTCCGGCTCTCGGGGTCGGGGAGAAACCACGGGCAATATGCCGCCCTCGGGGGATCGCTATCCTAGGGAACCCCGCCGTCGGGAAGGGGCTACGCCTGTGCGCCGAGACTATCGCCCCGATTCGGCCTATGGGGATAATCTGGCTACTCCCATGGAAGATCCCTGGACCAATGGCAATGGCCCAGGAGAGGGCTATTCTACCCCGCCGCCTCAGGGCGATCTGGGACAACGGCCCCGGAGTCGCGATGGCCAGAGGCCGGTCAAAGACCATCGCAGTGACAACCAACCGCCTGTGCGGGATCCCTATCCCCCAGTCTCACCACGGGATCAGCCTAGCCGTCCTACCAGCCGCCCTGGGGGATCCTACGACGATGACAACTGGGGGGATGAGGATGAGTGGTTTTAGGAAATTTCCCAAAACCAGCGCTTAGGACTCTGCGGCGGCAGTAGCTTACCTATTTGCTGATGTGGAACCCCTTGTGTGTCCTGGAATCCCCTTTCATCCTTCTGCCTTCATCCTTCTGCCTTGCGGTATTAGGGCTGTTTTTTGGAATCCATGCAGAACTTTCGCAACTATTTTGAGCTGCTAGGGGTGGCCCAGGGGGCACCCCTAGATGAAGTCAAGCAAGCCTATCGTCAGATGGCCCGCAAATATCATCCGGATCTCAATCCTGGTGACAAGGCAGCGGAGGAGCAGTTCAAGCTGCTGGGGGAAGCCTACGAGGTGCTCTCGGACCCGGAGAAGCGGGCTCAGTACGAAGAATACAGCCGCTTTTGGCAGCAGAAGGGCTTTCCTCGACCTGGGAGTAGCCGCAGCGGATCATTCTCCCTAGATAAAATCAATTTCGGGGATTTTGGCGACTTTAATACCTTTGTGGATCAGCTCCTCAACCGTCGTCGGGATACCCCCCGCCCCGGTCGGGACCAGCCCCCTGCCCCCGTTCCAGAAATGGGTCGCGCCGCCGCCGCGAATGATCCCTATCGGCCTGCTGATTCTCGAACGTCTTCCCGAGCCTCCACCCGGCCCAGAGGGCCATCGCGCCCCCCTGCCCGCTCCACCAGCCGCCGTGATGCCGAGGCCAACCTCACCCTGCCCCTAGAGAAAGCCTATACCGGGGGACAGGAGCGTATCCGCCTAGAGGATGGCCGTTCCCTGGAGGTAGATATGCCTATGGGTATGGTGACAGGGCAGCGCATTCGTCTCAAGGGTCAGGGTATGGGGGGCGGCAACCTTTATCTGCGGATCGAGGTGGAACCCCATCCTCTATTTGAGCTTCAGGGTGATGACATTTTTTGTCGGGTTCCCGTAACCCCTAGCGAAGCAGCCTTGGGTGGCCCCATTGAGGTACCGACTCTGGATGGTCCTGTGCAAATGACGATTCCGGCAGGGGTGCAGACTGGACGGCGACTGCGACTGGCGGGGAAAGGTTATCCAGTCAACCGCGATCGCAGGGGTGATCAGGTGGTGGAGCTGGTGGTGACGGTGCCGTCGGAGTTGAGTGATCGCGAACGGGCGCTCTACAGCGAACTGCGAGAAACGGAAACCTTCAAGCCCCGCCACACCTTGCTGTAGGGAAGGTGACTACATTCAGGCGAGCAGGGCGAGTCAATCACGGGGGAGGGGCAGCATGGGGGGAAGGGGCAAGATTGAGACAGAGGTCTGGACCGCTGGGCTGCTACTGGCTCCGGCCTTGGCACTGCTGGGGCTGTTTGTGTTTTGGCCTATTCTCTATCTTCTGGGACTGAGCTTTACCCAGGGCAGTTTTACCCGTGCTGGGGTGGAGTGGACGGGGCTACAAAATTATCTGCGGTTGGTGCTAGATCCCGATGTGGTTCAGGTTTTAGGGAACACGGTGTATTTCACCGGGGCGACGGTGGTGCCCAGTGTGGTCATTGCTCTGGGGTTAGCGGTACTACTGAACCGCACTGTGGCGCTGCGGGGACTGCTACGGGCTGCTTATTTTATTCCCGCTGTCACGTCCTTGGTGGCGGTGGGGTTGGGGTTTCGCTGGTTATTCCAAACCGATGGTCCGGTGAATAGCCTGTTGGGTTTCCTCGGGGGAGAACCGATTCCCTGGCTGGGGAGTACCCTCTGGGCCATGCCGGTGCTGATTGGGCTCAGTATTTGGAAACAGCTTGGGTTCAACTTGGTGGTGTTTTTGGCCGGGTTGCAAACGATTCCCCGCAATCGCTACGAAGCAGCGGCCCTGGATGGGGCGGGGCCATGGGCGCAGTTTTGGCACATTACCCTACCGGGATTGCGGCCTACCTTGGTGTTTGCGGTGGTGACGACGGCTATCTTCACGCTGCGGGGATTTGAGCCTGTGTATGTGATTACGGGGGGCGGTCCCCTCAACAGCACCAATATTCTGGTGCATTACATCTATCAACAGGCTTTTGGCCAGTTCGATTTTGGCTATGCTGCCGCTGCCGCGATCGCACTCATGGCAGTGGTGGGTGGGTTGGTCTATTTACAATTGCGGTTTTGGGATCAGCCTTCCTAGGGCGTGTGGGCAATTAACGAGGAAACCCTTGCGGGGTAGACATGACCACGCCCGCCCTACTGAAGCAAGCTAGGGGCTGTAACCGCTCCATGGCCAGGAATCTGGCTTTGATTGTCCACAGCTCCTAGGGCAAACGGAACCCGTAAGCGGTGACCCCCTGCGCGTTTGTCCTAGGATGCGGGAATAGTTAAGGAATAATCACCTACGGATTTTTTGATTCCCCTCGCCCCTTGTCCGCTGTTTTCAGAGCTGTCTGATCGGTATTGCCCAGGGTTTGGACCAGGTACTGTTTTGGGCAGAATTGATACACCAGCAGATGTGATGGCTGCGAAGTCAGGGTGATAGTGCCCAGGGATATTCTCTCTGGCGAGAGTTTTTACACGCTACCAGTATTCGGGCATGTTTCAGCGCTCTATTCCCTTGCCTGTTTCAACTTCCCTGGCCGGCATGATGCCGGGATGGGTAGATATTTTGGAGGCGATCGCCGATCCGGTCTTTGTGCAAGACCGATCTCAGCGGTGGGTGTATGCCAATCCAGCTTGTGCCCAACTTCTGACCCGGTCTCCCGAATCCCTGGAGGGGGTGACCCATGGGGATGTATTTGGAGCCAGTAATCACAAGGATTTACTGCGGACAGAGGCGCAGGTCTGGGCCACGGGCAAGACCCTAGAGCAAGAAATCACGCTTCAGGATAGCCAGGGCCACCCCCTCACTCTTTCAGTCAAGGTTTCCCGATTAGAGCAGGGAGAACAGGGGACATTTTTGGTCGCTATTCTGCGAGATATCACTCACCGTACCCGCCAATTGGTGCAGGCCCTAGAGTTTGAGGCCACTTTGAAGCGGATCACCGATCGGGTGCGAGACAGTCTGGATGAAACCCAAATTCTACAAACAGCGGTGGAGGAATTGACGGGAGCCCTGGAGGCAAAGGGGTCGAATACGGCTCTCTATGACTTGGAGCAGGGGACTTCTACTATCTACTACGAGTACAACGCTTCCCTGCCCTCCTATCAAGGACGGGTGGCCCAGATGGAGGCGTTCCCGGAGGTCTATCACCAATTGCTGGCGGGGCAGTACTTTCAGTTCTGCTCGCGGGAGCCCAACCCGGTGCGGGGCCATGTCTCGATGCTGGCCTGCCCGATTTTGGACGATCGCGGTGTACTGGGAGACCTGTGGCTGATCAATGGCAGCGAGTATGGCTTCAATGATCAGGAAATTCGCTTGGTGCAGCAGGTGGCGAATCAATGTGCGATCGCAATTCGTCAGGCCCGCCTGTATCAAGCAGCCCAGTCTCAGGTGAAGGAACTGGAGCGGCTGAACCAGCTCAAGGACGACTTCCTCAGCACTGTCTCCCATGAACTGCGGACCCCCGTCACCAGTATGCGGGTGGCGCTGCAATTGCTGGGGGTAACCCTGAGTCAAGAGTTTGACCTAGCGGCGGAGTTGAAAAAGCCCAAGACCAGTCAAAACCGCATGACCCGCTACTATCAGGTGCTCAAGGAGGAGTGTGAGCGGGAAATCAGCCTGATCAACGATCTGCTGGATCTCCAACGCATCGATGGGGGCAACCATCCCATCTATCCCCAGCGCATTGATGTCACCACCTGGCTACCGGGACTCATCAACAGTTTTCAGGAACGCGCCCAAAGCCGTCAGCAGATGCTCCAATACACAGTGGCGGCGGACGTGCCCCTGTTGATCAGCGATCAGCCCAGCCTGGAGCGGGTGTTTGCGGAGTTGCTGAACAATGCCTGCAAGTACACGCCACCAGGGGCCACTATCCACCTCTCGGTATCTGCGATCGCGGGAGACCAAATCTGCTTTCAGGTGGTGAATAGCGGGGTAGAGATTCCCGCGACGGAACTCCCCCGGATTTTTGACAAGTTTTATCGGGTACCCAGTGCGGACCCCTGGAAGCAGGGGGGCACGGGATTGGGGCTAGCCCTGGTACAAAAGCTGTTGTGGCATCTGGGGGGCGAAGTGTCTGCCACCAGCGGCGATCAGCACACTTGCTTTACGGTGACTCTGCCGGTACAGATGTCCTGAAATTTTCTTTGTTGAAATGCGTTTATGGGCTAACTGCCAGCGTTACAACACCAAATGCCAAAATCACCGTGCCGGCGACCCTATTTAACCACTCCATGGTTGTGGGCGTAATCCGAGCCCGGAAAAGATTAATAGTCATACTGAGTAGGCACCACCATAGCGCCGAACCCAGGAAAACGCCCAGGACAAGCACTCCAAATGTAGCGGGGAGTGGGGGTGTTGGGGTGTTGGGGTGGATGGGTAGGGGCGCGGTTTCCGCGCCCAATGCAGGGAGTGGCAGATGAAAGGAATTTTGAGTTTTGAATTAAATATTCCGTAGGGGCAATCCCTTGCTTGCCCTGTTCGCGCAGCGGCTCCGGAGGAGCAACAGAGCCGTTGGCGGAGCCGAAGGGTGGTTGCCCTTGTTGCCGGGTGACCCGTGATGGGGAGTGGGGGAGTGGGGGAGTTTTTGCCTTGGATTTACACCGGAAGGGCGATGGTTTCTTTAATGCTGGAGAGGACGATAGTGGTGCGGGTGCGGTGGACGCCAGGGATTTGTTTAAGGCCGTGGGTAATTAGGGCTTCTAATCCTCGGGTGCCTTGGCAGCGGACTTTGAGCAGGTAGTCGTCGCTTCTCTGGGTACACTGTGCCCAGAGAGCCCCTATAGCACCATCGTTGGGGGCGGCAGCGGAGGGTAAAACGTGAGATGAGTGCAATTGTCTATGGCCCTTACCACGGCAAACGCCTGAGGGGTAGAACCGTGGCCCAGCTCTATGCCGAGGGCCAGCGCAATTTTGGTGGGGCGATTTTGCGGGGGGCCAACCTGCAAGGGCAAACGCTATCGCGGGCTGATTTTAGCGGGACCGATATTCGCGGCGCTAACTTTGAGCGGGCGATACTGCACAAAGCAGATTTCAGCCACACTAAGGGCGGTTTGCCACAGATCTGGGGAGGGCTAAAGCTGATCTTGGCCCTGGTGCTGACAGCAGCGATTGGGTTCATCACCACCGAGATCACGATTTCCATAGCTGGGGTCACCCTGGGCCAGTATGATCCCCAAACGGTGCTTGGGGTAATCGTCCTGGGCCTAGTTGTCATCATTCCTGTGGTGCTGATTTTAGCAGCGAATCTTTTGGTGCGTTTGGCTCTGTGGGTTGCGGGCGATAATGCTGGCAACCTGCTGATGGCAGCGGCTATCTCGTTCCCCATCGCCGTATTGATGGCGTTGATGCTGCTAGAGAATCGTTCAACGGCAATCTCGGTGATGGATGCCATTGGGAGCATAGACCGGGCGCTGGTCATATTTTTTATGGTTTGGCTGGTTGGCGCTGCGGCCATGGGCGTGGCTGATCCAAACGACAACGTCGCCGAGTTTGGCGATTGGCTTGGTAGCCTCTTGGTGATCTTGACTGGCCTAGGCGGCGTAATTCTGGGAGCAGAAGATTCGTTTCAGCTCTCCAAAGATAGAGTCGTTCCCCTTGAGATCGTGATGACGGTGACTGGGATCATGTTGGGCGTCATCCTATTTCTTTGCATCTATACCTATCGTTGGCTGGGCACAAGCACTCAACGGCCCAGCCAACTCCGAGACTGGGGTCTCAGGCTCACAACCCTGGGTGGCACCAGCTTTAGCGGGGCCGATTTGACTGGAGCCACCTTTGCCGGGGCCAGCCTCAAGCACACCCGGTTTATCTCGGCTCGGCAACCCACAATCTTAACCAATGTTTGCTGGCAAGATGTCAAGCATCGAGGTCGGGCCTGGTTTGCCCACTCCGACCAACCCTAGGCCCGACAACAGTCGGCTGGCCGCTAGACCGCCACCTCGGGATGAATCAGTTCTGTTTCAAGTCAAACAACCCCCGCTCACTGGTCAACAGATCCTCGGTCATCCCCAGATGGTTCCCCAGGTGGTGGCCCGTCAGTATAAACCAAGCGCGCCCCTTTAACATATTTGGTCATACCGCCATCTCCTGTACCTGTTGTTCTGCCCGCTGAGCTGATTGATACAGGCTTTCTACTTCTGCTACCCGATTAACTTTGCCCAGTTGCTCATAGAGGTCACGGGCCTGGGCCAGTGCAGCCATCCCTTTTTTGAAATACCCCTGGGAGGCCAAAACACTGCCCAGGCCATGGTAGCTTTTGGCTATGCCGGGGGAGTCGTTGACATGTTGATAGAGCCGCAGAGCATCGCGGTAATAGAGGCGGGCATTGTCCCAGTCGGCAAGGGCTTCGTGGGCCACGGCGGTTTGATATAGGGCATTGGCATGGGCGAGAGGATCATCGCCTTGCCGCAGTAGGCGCACACTGTTGAGCAGGATCTGCAATCCCTCTTGCCATTCCCCCTGTCGCACGAGGCGACTCCCCACAATCGACTGGGTAGCCGGTAGGGCTTGCCAGATTTTGGCGCGATCATAGTGCTCTGGACTGATGGCCTCTAGGGCGGCGGTATAGGCTTGTAATGCCTGCTCAAGATCGGTGGGGTCTTGACGATGCTCAAAACGGCGCGACAGGGCATTGCCTAGGCGGTAGTGGCTGTCAATGCCATCGGGGCTGCCGGGGACAGCAACCTCTAGGGCTGCGTGCAGTAACCGAATCGCCTCATCCAAGTCTTGGGAATTCTCCGTTAGTGCCGCCCGCTTCATCAACGTTTCCGCCAAATTCCCTTGGTTTTCAGCCCACTTTAGGGGTAAGGCATCTTGGGTAAAGATTTCAGCCGCTTGTTGATAAAGGTTGACCGCCACGGCCAGGTTTTTGGCTGGATCACCTTCTATGCGATCGCGATAAGCAAGACCCAAATTATTCTGTATCCGTGCCCAGTCTTCTGGAAATGCCTCACGGGTATGAACCTGAAGGGCAAGTTCATAGGCCCTAATAACCTGCTCTAGGTTCTCAGCGCGATTGCCCCGGATGCGATCGCCATAAGCATTACCCAGATTATTTTGTATCGCTGCCCATTTTTCTGGGAATGCCTCACGGGTACGAACCTGAAGGGCAAGTTCATAGGCTGCAATGGCCTGCTCTAGGTTCTCAGCCCGATCGCCTCGGATGCGATCGAAATAAGTACCGCCCAGATTATTTTGTATCTCTGCCCAGTCTTCTGGAAATGCCTTATGGGTGAAAACCTGAAGGGCAAGTTCATAGGCTGCAATGGCCTGCTCTAGGTTCTCAGCCCGATCACCCCGAATGCGATTGCTATAAGCAACGCCGAGATTATTGTGGATCCCTGCCCATTCTTGGGGATGAGACTCACGCGGCAGCGCCTTGAGGGCAGTGTGAGTGGCGGCAAGACTCAACTCCAGGTTAAGGGCGCGATCTCCTGAAGGAAATTCGGTAATGAAAGCCCCAAAACTCATCAGGAGGTAGGCTACATTTTCGCGATCTTGCAACAGCGGATCTGGGGCTAATTTTGACAAGAGGTGAGGCAGAGCAGCTAGGAGAGATTCATCTAAATGGTCGAGATGCTTGTTGAAAAATTGATGGATTTTGTGCTCATCCCCTTTGACCTTGACTAGGCACCGCCTAAAGGCCCCCATGAACTTGGTGGCATTGCGAGTAGGGATTGCTGTTGATGTGCCAAAACCTTTTGCCATTGGGGAGTGCGATCATTTGTCTTGACATCCTGCCACTTTTGGAGGAGTTGTTGCAACTGCTCGTTCCCTGCCCCTTCAGCACTGGGAATAGCCGATAAACTTTACTAGCAGCGACTTTCTGAGCGTAACCTTAGCCTAACGGCGTTCAAGCAAGGCGTTGGCGAAGCCACTCCCAGGGAGTTAGCCTGCCCAGAGGGCTTAGGGATCTGCGCTAAGCCCTTTCTCCCTAATTCTGGATACATCCCCAACCAGTTAGCCATTCTCCCCATGACCGTTCTACGCCGAAGAAGATTTCTAAAACAAACGGGTCTAGCCACCATCGCCTTTTGGTCAGTACTGGCGTGTTCGAGGCAGCGGGGTACAGGCTCTAGACCTCAATTTCACACGGCTACTACTGCCGGGGGAAAAGCCGATGTCATTGTGGTGGGGGCAGGAATTGCCGGGTTAGGGGCCGCTCGCCAGCTCCAGGATGCGGGGGTTGAGGTTTTGGTGTTGGAAGGGCGCGATCGCATTGGGGGCAGAATTTGGACGGATCGAAGTTTGGGGGTGCCTATGGATATGGGCGCATCTTGGCTCCATGGTCCTGCTGGCAACAATCCCATCACCGCCCTGGCCAATGCTGCTGGAGCCCCGCGTTTTGTCACCAATGATGACAGTGTGATCGTCTATAACACTGATGGCCAGCCTATTAGTGATAGCGCTTTGATAGCTAGTGAGCGCCAATATGAGCAACTGCTAACCCGGATTGCGGACTACAGTGATCAACAAGAATGGGATTTGAGTCTCAGAGCTGCGCTAGAACGGGTGGCTCCCACAGCGTTGGCGGATCCCCTCCTGCGTTATCACCTAACCACATTTTTAGAATTTGATGCGGGTGGTCCCCTCGATCAACTTTCCGCTTGGTACTGGAACCAGGATCAAGCCTTTCCGGGGGCTGATGTGTTATTTCCGGATGGATACGATGCCGTGGTTGAGCATCTAGCCCAGGACTTACCCCTTTATCTTCAGCAAGGGGTAGAGGCGATCGCCTACGATCAAAACGGTGTCACCATTACCACCCAGCAAGGAGAGTTCACCGCAAAGGCCGCAGTGATTACCTTGCCTTTGGGGGTTTTGCAGGCGGGAACCGTAGCCTTTGAACCCAGTTTGCCCCCAAGGCTACGGGGAGCCGTTGACCGTCTCAAGATGGGCATGGTCAATAAAGTCGCCTTGACCTTTCCGACCGTCTTTTGGGATGAAACCTTACAGTATTTTGGCTATACCGATCCGGAAATAGGTCGGTATAGCTATTTTTTAAATGCCCGCACCTTTAGCCCTGCCCCAGCCTTAATCACCTTCGGGTTAGGCAATTATGGTCTCACCATGGAAAGGCAACGGGATGGGGAAATTGTTGCTGATATTCAGCGCACCTTAACCCGTATCTTTGGCAGCACGGTACCAGAACCCGATCAGGTTTTGGTTTCCCGCTGGACGGCAGATCCCTGGGCACGGGGAGCTTATTCCTATGCAGCGGTGGGCTCAACCCCTGCGGATTTCGATAGGTTAGGGGGGAGCGTGGCGGATGTTTTATTTTTTGCCGGGGAACATACTATCGCTGCCTATCGGGGTACGGTTCACGGTGCTTATCTTTCAGGGCTCCGCGCAGCCACGAACCTGTTAGCAGCCTGGACTTAATCTACGTGCGCTCAATGCTGTAGTCGGGGGTACACCCCCTCAGGTCGCTGAATTCTGGTCTTCACCTTAAGATTGTCGGCTGGAGATCAAAATTCTCACTATTCTTCACAAAAAAGTTGGCACTGGGGAAAATGCCCTGGAAATGGAGGGGCATGATTGCGATAACGGGGCTCTGGAACCCCGCTGTGGTTTCACAAGGGTTCCAGGAATCCACCGACTCCATCCACCGCTGCCCCAGACGGAGCCCAGATAGAGCCCAGATGGAGCCCAGACAACATCCTGTGAGACGGAATCCTAAACCGGGTCAGAAGGACGGGCCAGAGTCAACTGGTTTTTTGTCTTTTGTTCTGAATTACTGAATTAAAGATCATAAAATAGGCTTTAGTCACGCTGAAGACCTTGAGATTGATTTTGAGCCCTTGAGTATCCCCTTTGGATTCCTCAGGCCTCCTGGGGTTGTATTAGTCTCCTCCTCGTTTTGGCACCCCCTTTCTTTCCAGCGGTGCGATCGCCATAATCCAAATCAAGCCGAAAACCTCCGCTGCCCTCGGCAGCATTGACCCTTCTACGAGGAGACCCAGCCAAATCCCTGATGAACCGGATCCCTGATGAACCGGAAATCTCCGGTTCATCAGCTCCACACCCCACTCAGCACCCCTAGGAGACTCTCCCCTGTGAAATTTTCTGTCTACGGCAAAGGTGGCATTGGTAAGTCCACCACCAGTTGCAACATCTCCGTCGCCCTCGCCAAACGCGGTAAGAAAGTGCTGCAAATTGGTTGCGACCCGAAGCACGACAGCACCTTTACCCTGACGGGCTTCCTGATTCCCACCATCATTGACACCCTGCAAGAGAAAGACTTCCACTACGAAGACATCTGGCCCGAGGACGTGATCTACAAGGGTTACGCTGGCGTGGACTGTGTGGAAGCCGGTGGACCGCCAGCGGGCGCAGGCTGCGGCGGTTACGTCGTGGGGGAAACGGTGAAACTGCTGAAGGAACTCAACGCCTTCGACGAATACGACATCATTCTCTTTGACGTATTGGGTGACGTGGTCTGTGGTGGCTTTGCTGCACCGCTGAACTATTCCGACTACTGCGTGATTGTCACGGACAACGGCTTTGATGCCCTCTTCGCCGCCAATCGCATTGCCGCCTCCGTGCGGGAAAAAGCCCGCACCCATCCCCTGCGTCTGGCGGGACTGATCGGCAACCGCACCTCTAAGCGCGACCTGATCGACAAGTATGTGGAGCATGTGCCCATGCCCGTGCTGGAGATCTTGCCGCTGATTGAGGACATCCGCATTTCCCGCGTCAAGGGGAAGACGGTGTTTGAAATGGCGGAGACCGATCCCTCCCTCACGTCGGTGTGCCAGTACTACCTGAACATTGCTGATCAGATTCTGGCCCGCCCCGAGGGTGTGGTGCCCCAGGACGCCCAGGATCGGGATCTGTTCGCCCTGCTGTCGGACTTCTATCTGAATCCGCCCGATGCTCCCCAGCAGAAGGTCGAAGAACCGGACCTGATGATGGTGTGATGCCCTGGGAACCGCCCCTGTCTGAGACCGGCGTAACGTTGCTGCGATATCCTCTCATTTTGGATAGATTTCTTCTATCATGAGGCGTTTACAAGCAACGGATTGAGGCAGAGCGATGGCCTTCTTCGAGAATTTCACCTCGGTTATCCGCCAAAAATGGCTGGATTATGTCCAAGCAAATCGGCCCTGGTTAGAACTTCAGATGCGTCAAACCTCCGTGAGGACGCCGGATGGCGGTCGCCGTCCGTCTTCGTTCCTCGTTCTAGGGGTGATCAATGCTCTGGAGCCCAAGCTCTCTAACCTGATGGTGCCCTTCTACCAACTCAACTCCGATGAGGATGCGTTGGTGGAGGTACTGGGTTTGAACTTTGACCCCGAGATGGCCCTAGACAATGGTTCTGTACCCCCGATTCTAAATGCGGATGGGGATACGCCCTTGCTGGACTCGGCAGACGATCTGTAGCCTACGCGCTAGGTGCTTAAGTACGCGCCTTCGACAGATGCGGTTCCTCTTCTAACCTTGGCGGTGTGTGTCCCTGGGGCATGGGCCTGTTCTCTACAACAGGCCCAGCGTCCTCACAACGGACCCCGAACCCCAACGGTACCCGCCCCCTGACCCTGAGAGGAGAGAACCTATGACCCTTGCCAATGCCAAGCCTGAAGCTCAAAATCTAGAATTTGAATGCGATACGGGCAATTACCATACCTTTTGCCCCATTAGTTGTGTCGCTTGGCTCTATCAAAAAATTGAGGATAGCTTTTTCCTCGTGATCGGCACCAAGACCTGTGGCTATTTCTTGCAGAATGCCATGGGGGTGATGATCTTCGCCGAACCCCGCTATGCCATGGCGGAACTGGAGGAGGGGGATATCTCGGCCCAGTTGAATGACTATGCGGAATTGAAGCGACTCTGCGATCAGATTAAGCGCGATCGCAATCCCTCCGTCATCGTCTGGATCGGCACCTGCACCACCGAGATCATCAAAATGGATCTCGAAGGGCTGGCCCCCAGGCTAGAGGCAGAAATCGGCATTCCCATCGTCGTCGCCCGTGCCAATGGCCTGGACTACGCCTTTACCCAAGGGGAAGACACCGTCCTCGCCGCCATGGCCCACCGCTGCCCCACCAGCGCCGAAGTGAAAACGGAGGAAGAGAAGGAAGAGCGCAACGGCATCCAAAAACTCCTCAGCTTTGGCCGCAAGAAAGAAGATGGAGCCACCGCCGCCACGGACTCGGAGTACAAAGACCATCCCAACCTAGTCCTCTTCGGCTCCGTCCCCGACCCCATCGTCACCCAGATGACCCTAGAGCTGAAAAAGCAGGGCATCAAGGTCGGTGGCTGGCTGCCCACCAAGCGTTATACCGAGTTGCCCGTATTGGATGAGGGGGACTATGTCATCGGCATGAATCCCTTCCTCTCCCGCACCGCCACCACCCTGATGCGCCGCCGCAAGTGCAAGCTCATCGGTGCCCCCTTCCCCATTGGCCCCGACGGCACCCGCGCCTGGATTGAGAAAATCTGCTCGGTGTTCAACATCGAACCCCAAGGTCTGGAAGAACGGGAAGCCAAAATCTGGGAATCCCTAGAGGACTACCTGGCGATCATTCGGGGCAAGTCGGTGTACTTCATGGGGGACAACCTGCTGGAAATCTCCCTAGCCCGGTTCCTGATTCGCTGTGGCATGACGGTGCCGGAAATTGGCATCCCCTATATGGACAAGCGCTACCAGGGGGCAGAGCTGGCGCTACTGGAAAAAACCTGCCACGACATGGGCACGGCGCTGCCGAAAATCATCGAAAAGCCCGACAACTACAACCAACTCCAGCGCATTAAGGCGACCCAGCCGGATCTGGTAATCACGGGTATGGCCCACGCCAATCCCCTAGAGGCGCGGGGCATCAATACCAAGTGGTCGGTGGAGTTCACCTTCGCCCAGATCCACGGCTTTACCAATGCCCGCGACATCCTGGAACTGGTCACCCGTCCCCTGCGCCGCAACAGCAGCCTGAAGGATTTGGGTTGGGACAAGCTGGTGAAGGAAGAAGCCACGGTGTGAGTTCTCGCCATTGCTAAACCTAAGCTGCGGCCCCAATTGTTTAGGCAATTGGGGCTTTTTGTCGCGCGATCGCAGATCTAAACTGCACGGATTGATCAGGCTCTTTAAATCTTCCTTACAATGCTTCAAACCCCTCCCCAAGCCGCCGCTATACTGAGTCATTCCACCTAATCACCCGTATAGGGGTGTTAGGCTGACAGATTTCCACCTAATTACCCGTATGGGGGTGTTATACAGAACGATTCCCTATCATAAAGAGTTAGGCTTCGGAGGCAGGTACACGCTTATAGCGTCATCTCGATTCATCCACTACAGAGTCAATAAGCTTCCGATATGAACGAAAAAATTCAAGATTACGTTGTTGCACAGACACAGAAAGTCGTTCAGTTTCGCCAAGCATTAACTTCAGAATCTGATCGTGGATGTGCGCTGTTTGCGGCGGCGTATTTAGATGTGTGTCTTTCGGATCTGCTTTATGTATCACTTGTAGAAAACAAGAATATTGACAAGGATCTCTTTGAAGGAACAGCACCTTTATCAAACTTCTCATCCAGGATCAAACTTGCTTACTACTTGGGACTAATTTCACGAAATTGCAGACGCGACCTAGATATTGTCAGAGGCATTAGAAATGATTTTGCACATAAGCCAGAGATCATTTCATTTGAAACTCAATCGATTCGTGACCGTTGCAAGAATTTGTCCTTTTCTTACCAGGAAAAGGATGCTGATCCGCGTTCACATTTTACGGCTGCTGTAATGAGGATGTTAAGCCATATTCACATAGCTACACTTACAGCTACACCCCATGCTGAGAAACTTGATGATACACCTTCTGAAGAAGATAAAAAAGGTCATCGTGAGCTAATTGAGAAAATCGTAGAAAAGATAAACAGTGATGCTTCTACACAGGAAGAGTAAACTGAAGAAGCCTAACAACCCCAATGCACACCGACCGCCGAGAAGTTGTCGGTTGGAATTTAAGGTTATCTGCGGCGGGTGATTGGGAACGTTAGCCCTCCAATCTGAGATGGAGATGTAGTGGAAATATCATTTGCTAGATGCAAGCTTCAGGTTCTTGAGTAGCCTCCGCGAGTTACAAAAGCAGAAAAAATGATTAAAAAAAGCAATGAGTTGTCGTACAATACTGACTTTGTAAGAGAGATGTTATTGTGAAATCGGGCTTGCCTGAAGTAAATCTACTGCTGAGTGGTGGGATAGATTCAACAGCCCTGGTTGCTTTCTATCTCTCACGAGGACTGCTTGTGAAAGGGTTTCATTTCAACTATGGCCATCCTAGTTTTGCTGCTGAAAAACGTGCGGTTGAGAAAATTTCATCTCACTATAAAATTCCTGTAACAGGAATCGACTTAGGCTTATCAATAGTTAGTAATAAGGGAGAGTACTATTGCCGCAACGCTACATTATTATTTTCTGCTGCCAGCATTTCTTCCTCCAAGTCAGCTAGATTTGCTATAGGCATTCATAAAGGTACTCCATACTACGATTGCTCTAAAGCCTTTGTTGATGACATCCAAAGAATTTTCGATGGATATTTTAGTGGTTCTGTCCAAATTGAAGCCCCATTCTTAGGGCTTACAAAGAACGAGATATTAAGTCTCTGTGGTGAATTAAAAGTTCCAGTTGAAATCACCTATAGCTGTGAGCGAAGTAGCGATATTCCTTGTGGGGAATGCTCATCCTGTATTGATAGGAGAGTGTTAAATGGTAAGCCTTCAGGGGTTCACGAAGAATTAAGGGTTCCAGGGTCTCGATAGGGGTTAAGGTAGGCTCATGAGTGAAGGCAACGAGCCCACCATAGACATCGGCGGCATCTCCATTTCTGTGTCAGATTGGGATGCCACCCCGGCTAGCGTAAAAAAAGCTCTGGTGTGCGCTCTCATTGAGACCATCAGTCGCTTAGAAGAGCGGGTGAGCCACCTCGAAGAGCAACTCAACCAGAATTCGCAAAACTCATCGTTGCCGCCTTCAAAGGATGGATTCGGCCCCCCTAAGCCAGACCCGGAGGGCAAAGGCAAAGGGAAGCGGAAGCGCGGAGGCCAACCGGGACACAAAGGATATTCCCGCAAGCTGTATCCCCTAGAAGCCTGCAAACAGGTGTTCGAGCATCGCCCCAAGACCTGTGGGCATTGTGGAGAGCCGCTATCAGGAAACGACCCAGCGCCCTATCGGCACCAGATTGTCGAACTACCGCCAATTGAGCCCATCGTCATCGAGCATCGCCTGCACGCCTTAGATTGTGAGCACTGCGGTAAAACCACCCGTAGCAAATTACCAGCAGAGGTGCATCAAGGCGGTTATGGTGAGCGGTTGAGTGCAGTAGTGGCCTTACTGAGTGGCGCTTATCGCCAAAGCCATCAGCAGGTGAAGACCTGTCTAGCAGCGCTGTTTGAGATCGAGATTTCTGGCGGCAGCATCAACCGGCTACGCCGAGAAGCCAGTGCGGCACTGGGGCAGCCAGTAGCTGAGGCGCAAGGCTACGTGCAGGGGGAAGCGGTGATTCACAGTGATGAGACTAGCTTTCGCCAGGGGAACAGCGATGGCCAGAATCAGGCCCAGCGACAGGGTTGGCTGTGGGTGCTGGTGACGCCGATGGTGAGTGTGTTCAGCATTCTGTTGAGCCGGTCTCAAGCCGCCGCCCAAGCACTGATTGGCCCAGCCTATGACGGCATTGTGGTCTCAGACCGCTACAGCGGCTATGGGTGGATTGATATTAGCCAACGCCAGGT
>NZ_KI913949.1:5170813-5354506 GCF_000332095.2 Leptolyngbya sp. PCC 6406
GGCTCTGTGGACGTTTGTCACGGTGCTGGGGGTGGAGCCCACCAATAATACGGCTGAGCGTTCTTTGCGAGCTGGGGTGATTTGGAAGCGCATCAGCTTTGGGGCGGAGTCTCAGGCCGGCAGTGAGTTTGTCGCCCGGATGCTGACGACGGTTTCTTCTCTGACGATGCAGCAGCGAGATGTGCTGGACTTTCTCACTCAAGCCTATTGGTCGGCTCGCTTTGGCCAACCGCCTCCTTCATTGCTGCCTTTGGCCACTCATCAGCCTCAAACCCTAATCACGCCGTGACCCCCTAAAGGCTTACGTTAAATGAGGCTGAGTGAAATTCACAAGTCACGGCAAATTCCTATAATCAATACATCTACGCCCATTATTATTCCCTCTTTTTCAAGTCGTGGCTTTCCTTATATTGGGGATATTTATAACAACACAAAACGATATTTGGGTAAATCTTCTTTAATAAGTGCCTACGATATTCATTATGGAAACGTGCCTCAAGATGACATATATGCCTCAGATATTCTCTTTATTGATAGCGGTGGCTATGAAGCTAAACCTGTTCCAGACTTAACTGAATCATATGTAGATGGGCGTTTGTAAAACGGATGGTCGACTGATTATTACGAAGCCGTTCTAGAAAGATTACAGCCTCTTTCCAAGTTGGTAGTTGTGAATTATGACTACTCAGATCCTCATCCTATTAGCGCTCAGATTGATTTGGCAAAAAACCTTTTCCAAAAACATCCAAATTACGCTACCAACTTCCTATACAAACCAGAAGACGGTAAGAGCTTAATTAACTTAGGCACTTTAACTAATAGCATTCAATTGATCGAACCATTCTCAATTTTGGGGATTACCGAGAAGGAATTAGGAGGCTCACTTCTTGAGAGATGCTGCAATCTTCTTCAAATTCGCACTGCACTTCTAGAGGTAGGATTGGAAACACCCATCCATATTTTTGGTTGTTTAGATCCTGCTGTTATGGTTGCTTACTTTTTATGCGGGGCTGATGTTTTTGATGGGTTAGCTTGGTTGCGGTACACATTTGACCACGGGTTTGTGACCTATCATTCAACTGCAACTATTTTGAAGGAACAATGGTGTATTTCTGAGGAGGATTTATTGCTTACCCGTTGGATTTCCAACCTTGAGTATCTTGAAGCTTTAACTAGAAGCATGAAAAGGTTCTGTAAAACAGGCTTGGTTAATGAATTTTGTCTAGATCAAAGTCTTCTTACACAAGTGTTGTGTTTGGTTAAACTATCAGGTATTGAGTTTGAGGGAGGAAATTGATGAGCGGCAATGGTGGTTCAGGATATACCCCAAGGAGTTCTCAATCAGGAATTGAGCGACTGATCCAGCAGGCTGAAGGTCGCATTGAAGAATCAGTCTACAACAGCCAAGCTAATGATCTTCTTCAAGAAGTATTAAAAGATTTTAACCAAAGGGATACTTCAAAGAACTGGGAGTATATCAATGCCTTAAAGGATGCAATAAATGAGGGCATTGAGGGAACTGTTGATCTAGCTTTTGGTGGCTCGGTTCGCAAGCACACCTACATTAACGGTTTGAGTGATGTTGATTTGCTTGTGCAAATAAACAATACCTCGTTGACACAGGCATCACCACAGGAAGTTTTAAGGCATTTTGAATCCCAAATTAAAGCTGCGTTAAGGAATGTGGATGGCGTTCAAGTTTCGTCCGGCAATTTGGCAGTCACAGTGTCTTACCCAGATGGAACTAAACTGCAACTGTTACCCACCATAAGAACAGCTTCAGGGTTCCGAATTGCAAGTTCTAGAGATCCGGAGCAATGGAGCAATGTTGTACGCCCAGCTTCTTTTGCTCGCAAGCTGACTGAAGCAAATCAAGCTAACTCTGGAAAAGTAGTGCCAATTGTCAAGCTGTTTAAGGGGCTAGTAAATGAGTGTGGAATAGACCTATCAGGTTATCATGCTGAATCCCTTGCTATAAAGGTTTTTGAGAACTACCAGGGTGGTACATCTTATAAAGAAATGTTGACCCATATGTGCCGTGTCTCTACAGATCTTGTTAAATCACCCATAGCAGACCGTACTGGGCAGTCTTTGCATGTAGATGATTATTTGGGCTCAGCTAATAGTCTCCAGCGGCGTCAAGTTTCTCAATCATTATCAAGGTTGGCACAACAAATGGAGGTAGCTGACACACAACGATCGATAGCAAGATGGCAGGAGTGGTTTGGTGATGAGTAATCCTAACAATTCCCTAGTCGAACAACTCAAAACAATGAGTCGGCGAGCTAACCAGATGGCTACTATGCATAGTAGGCTCCGAGACCACTACGATTGGTGGAATTCAACAACAAACATTTTCTTGTTGATTTTTTCGGCTTGTTTGCTTGCAATCGCCTTCATTTCTGATGATTTCCTGCAACGCACTACGGGTATTTCGCCTGATACCTTTAAGTGGATTAACGGTATCACTGCCACAGCCAATTTCTCGGTCAGTCTTGTGCTCCTCGCTTGGCAACCTGCTGAAAAAGCTGCGGCACATGCTCAGGCAGTAAATCACTATGCAAAGATGAGATATGAAATTAAGCGATTGGAAGCCAAGTCAACCCAACTAGCTGAAGATGACGTTAGTACGCTAGAAGAGGCTTATTTCAACACACATGACCTACCTGGAATATCAGAGAAGCAATTTCTTCCTCTGAAACAGTGGCATTTGCTTAAGGTAGTCCTTAGTAAGGAAATTGATGCAAATCCATATGTACCTTTATGGTTCCTACGATTGAAGATGTTGCTGAAAAGTAATAGAAAGCCCCCCAGTCAACCTTAGCCCTAGCCAGTTGACACACTTGACGATCAGCCTTCAAATTTCATGTTCTCTGCCAACATGTTGCAAAATAAAGCTCCTTGCTCGATAGCATCGTCTAAGGCAACGTGACTGTGTGGAATAGGAGCAATCCAACGTTTCGGCATATTTCGTTTGGCAGCTTGTGAATACTCTGTTTTAAGCATGGCCATTGCGTAGGTTTTTATATCTAATGCCGAATGGGAGAATGGACTTTCGCCGACAAATCGAATTAGATACCAGTACACAAATAAAAAATCGAATCCGGCAGGGTAAGCCACAAATACTGGGTTTCCAGGTAATGACTTTAACCAAGCCAGATAGCCTTGCATAGCATTTGAAGGTTCTTGAGGATCGACCTGAGTCGCTTTCCAAGCATCAGGTTGGCTTTGCCACCATTCCATCGTTTTAGGATCGGCGCTTCCGTCTGGAAGAGGTTTAAGGTTAATAGCGAAAGTCCCAACCAGGGTTTTATCTTTCAAGTAGGCAGCAGATGCAAGGCTAAGCATTGAGTTCGGCCCAGGGATAGGGCCGTCAGTTTCAACATCGGTACTGACATAAACTTCAGTCATAATTGTTTAGACAAATAGTTAAGCTGCTTCTTAATTGTGATCTATTTGCCAACGTTAGTCCAAGGTTATTTTCATATTTGTAGCTCAGGTACGTATCTACATGATCTACTAATTTCTTCAGAGCTTTAAAGTCTGTTCCAGGAGAGCCTTCAATTTTACCAAAATTCACTACTAGAGCAGGGCTAATCGGGATAGCCTGCATTATTCATGACTCCTGTTCAAAAATGCCTCAAATCCCTGTGATCAAAGGATTCCAGCGATTTTCTGCTTTTGACAGTAGTCGTAGGGTGGGCATTGCCCACAGCTCAAACTTGCTCCCCCACCTCCAACCACCTCCCCGAACACTCAACAGTCTCACATCCCCAAAAGGCATATTGGCTTTGATGGTAGCCATGGCATAGCGTAAACGCCGTACATTTTCCGGCCCAGGGATGGTGGGCATTGCCCACCCTACAAAGAGCTTGCTAATCTATCTATCTGTTCCGATCCTACTCTCGATCCAATTCGCTGCGTAGGCAATTACAACCGTGATAAGGTTCCTGCATTCCCTAGAATGCACAACAAATTCATGATATTTGCAAAACTTTCAACGCCATCTGACGTAGATGAAACACATTTAGGTGCTACTAGAGTAAGTCCATATAGCGGATTTCACAAAGATGTGGTACGAATAGCGGGTAGAAAAAGCGCGAGGAGCCGATGAAGGCCTACAGCACCGATTTGCGACAGAAGATTATTGAGACCTATGAGAACGAGCGCATTTCGCAGCGCCAGTTAGCCCAGCGATTTCGAGTGACTCTAAGTTTTATCGTGAAACTGCTGAAGCAGTATCGGGAAACGGGTGAGCTTGCCCCCAAGACCAGTCCTGGGCGACCGAGGGAACTGGATGAGGCGCAGATGCAGGGGGTTCAAGCCTTCGTTGAAGCGAACCCTGATCTGACCTTAGATGAGCTTCGCGCCGAAGTGGCTCAACAGTATGGGGTGACGGTGAGTCGATCCACGATGTGTCGGGTGATGAAGCGGCTTCAGTTCACCCGTAAAAAAAAAGCCCTTCACCCCAGTGACAAGGTGAGTGATCGGGTACAGCGGTTGCGAGGGGAGTACTGGGATGAGATTCGAGACATCCGAGTTGAAGACTTGGTGTTTATCGATGAGTCGGGGATTAATCTGGGGTTGATTCGGTTGTTTGCCTGGGCGCTGCAAGGCCGACGAGCCTATGGAGAACAGCCCAAGCGGGGGAAGAATGTGTCCCTGGTGGCAGGGTTAAGCTTGGCTGGGGTAGTGGCTTCGGCGGTGATTTTAGGAGCCTTTGACGGCTTGAGTTTTGAGGCATTTGTGGCCACTCGCCTGGTGCCCAACCTTTGGCCAGGGGCCTGTGTCGTGATGGACAACTGTTCCATTCATAAGGACGACATGATTCGGGAGTTGATTGAGGCCGCAGGGGCACGTCTGGTATATCTGCCGCCCTATTCGCCGGACTTCTCGCCGATTGAGAACTTTTGGTCAAAGCTAAAGTCAATTCTCAGGGCACTGGGGGCACGGACTTATCAAGCGCTATCAGAAGCCCTTGAAATAGCCTTTGAGGACATCTCTGAAGCGGACATTAAAAGCTGGTTCACCCATTGCTGCTATTGTGCCGCATAATTATGAAATCCGCTATATGCCATTTGGACAGGTTAATTTAACCTAACAAAAAATGCAGGTAAGTCATTAGAGAATGCGCTTTTTATTACAGATTCAGAAGTCGTTCAGGCATATTATGCAGAGTTCGGTCAAATAGTCGCTATTTCAGAGCCACTAAACTGGCAAGTAGATTAGGTTGAACCGGAGTGGAGGGTTGGCACTTAACAAAAACAGCTAACAAGCCTGGTGCAGCAGATTTTCCGAAACCGCCTTGTGTTGTTGCAAAGTCTCTGGCAACCGCTGACCAGGAACGTTAGATAGCAAAAAGTTCCGGGTATCTATCCTCTGTTTGAGCTGTATATGGCAGTACGGACAGCTCATCCATGTTGAAATGCCTCTTTTCTACTCATTCCAGGAGAAAGCCATGTTTGACAAGATGAAAGGGTTGGCAGGAAAGGCAAAAGAAGCACTATCATCAACAGCGGCTTCAGTGGGGGATTTTATAGAAGGAGAAGATGGACGTGCTGCCGTTGAGGCGATCAAGAAGACTGCGACATCTGTTGGCAATTAAGCACTTCGGCTGGGTAAAGACGCGGTACAGTCAGATCTTGCGAAAGATGCAGCATCAGGTGCTGCTGTTAGAGCTGTAGTAGCGGTTCCAGTCCCTATCGTAGGGCCAGTTATAGGCGCAACAGTTGGTGCAGGACTGGGAGTATACAAGAATCTCACCAAGCCGGGTCAATCGCCACAAACTGTTTCACCCCAGAAGGAACAAGTTGATATCTATGGTGAAATGCTTAAGCTTGAAGACTTGAGACAAAAGGGAATTCTTACCGAGGAGGAATTCGCGAACATGAAGAAGCGACTCCTCAGTGATCATCCAGCTTAGTTCAAGTGTTTATTAGTCTGCTAGCTTGCGGGTACCCATCCCAACTTCTCGAAAGGTTAAAATGGTTGGATAGTCTTGTCTCAAGGCCCATCTGATGACAGTCCATCAACCTCGTTACAGTAAAGAAGAGTTTGCCCAGCGTGGCAATGAGCTGTATGAAACCCAGGTACGCCCCAAAGTTGAGGAGGGCAACCTTGGAAAAATTGTTGCAATCGATATTGAAACTGGGGCTTTTGAAGTGGCTGATACCGCGATTGCGGCGACGGATCGGCTTTACGATCGGTATCCTGATGCTCAACCCTGGGTCATTCGGATTGGGTATCAAGCCGTCTACCGCTTTGGTTCTCGGAGTTTGAAGAAAAGCGTATGATGCAAGGCTTCGTAAATCAGAGTTGTGAAGCCATCATTAGAGTCGCAGTTTGTCATTCTAATTCGCCAAAGCAAATGGTTGAAGCAGTTATTGATACTGGCTTCACTGGCTTCTTATCTCTCCCGCTATCCACCATCACCTCCCTCGGATTACCTTGGTATTTCCGTGACATGGGGACTTTAGGGGATGGCAGTGAGGTCATTTTTGACATGTACAAAGCAACTGTGATCTGGGATGGAAAGACCCAAATCATTGATGTAGCTGCTTCTGAAGCAGATCCGCTAGTTGGAATGAGCCTGCTATATGGGTTTAAGGTTCAGATGGAAGTAATTGAGAGAGGAGTTGTGATAATCGAGGCCCTGAGGTAAGTCGAGTAGCAGAAGGGTCTCTGATTAAGGATCCCATTATATTTATAGCTACCAGTTTATATTTCTTGGAGAACGAAATAGGAATGACATACTGGACACCAATTACTCCGATCTCAAACAAGTTAGCTCGTCACTGCTGAGTCGTTAGACTACACTCAAAATACCGCTATGGGCTGCGTTTGCCATGAGTCCTCTGGTTGTTGCCATTCCCCCCTCCACCCGCCTCAGCGATCGCCAGTTTTACGACCTGTGTCAAGCCAACCCAGACCTCAAGATTGAACGCACCGCTGAAGGAGATCTGCTGTTCATTCCGCCGACGGGCGGCGAAACTGGAAACCGCAACGCCAAGCTGATCAGTCGTTTCGTCGTCTGGAGCGAGGAGACCCAACAGGGGGAAGTCTTCGATTCCTCTACGGGCTTCAAGCTCCCCAACGGAGCCGATCGCTCCCCCGATGTGGCCTGGGTGCGCCGCGATCGCTGGGAAGCGCTGCCCCCTGAAGCCCGCGAGAAATTTCCCCCCATCGCCCCAGATTTCGTGCTGGAGTTAATGTCTCCCTCTGATGGTCTCGCGATCGCCCAAGCAAAAATGCGAGAGTATATCGACAATGGCGTTCGCCTGGGATGGCTGATCAACCGTTCCGCCCGCCAGGTAGAGATTTACCGCCCCGAGCAGCCCGTTGAAATCTTAACTTCGCCCGTCACCCTGACCGGCGAAGCAGTTCTCCCTGGCTTTACGCTCACCCTCGGGGCTGTTTGGTGGTAAGGGATCTGCGGGTTAATAGTGTACCCAGTGGCCAGGTTTTCTCCCTCCGGGAGACGTAAACGAACGACTTCGCTCAACCTTCAGTAGACTTGTTGTGAAATAGTGCTCAGTCAAAACCTTCAAGGGCGACTTCCTTCCTCTCTCCCTCGGTTAAGCGGCCATCAGATAAAAGTTCCAGAGTCCTGCCGCTGTGAAGATGGAGCGGTCATCAAAGTTCGCTTTGCGATTGCGATAGACCTGGGCGGCAATCCCATAGCGTTTTAGGCCAGCAAAGGCATGCTCCCCGACGACCCGTTCTCGGGCGAGGGCTTGATTCTCAGCTTTCTGCTCATCGGTGAGTTGTCCGCCCTTAGGTTTCTTGTGTGGAATCTCTACGTTGACATACTCGTTTTGCAGCCCCTGAAAGCCTGAATCACCCTGGATTTTGACGTCATCAGGAATCCACTCGGCCCATCCCTCGCTATTGAGAATGCCTTTGTCGTGCGCCTTACCGGGATAGGCGGTGCTGAATACGAGAATCTGGCGGTCTGGGGCGACACCAGCCAGGTGGGTGCGGGTATGGCGCTTCTTTTTGCCTGAGTAATCTTCCTTCTGTTGGTCCCGGTCTTTGGCCCGCTGAATGGGGCGTTCAGTCCCGTCAAGAATCACCCGTTCCACCTCGGGAAAGGCTTCGATAAATTCTTCAAGACTGGTCAATTTGCGTTTCGGCAACGCCATTTTTTCACCCAGGGCTTCCTCCAGCAGTGGTTGGAGGCGATGCATCCAACGATTCGCCTGAGCGCGATCCAGGTCAAACAGGACACCGGCCAAATCAAAGGTCGGATACACCTTGAAGTAGAACAAGATGAAGAACAGTTTGGTCTCGACCGTTGCTAAATTGGGTTTTCGTCCGGCTCCGGTGGCCCGTTGACGGGGTAAGGGACTCCGACGGGGAACCTCTGCATGGGCCAACACCTGAGCGAAGGTGGATTCCAGTTCCTCAAAGGCTTTCCGGTTCAAACCGGTCAAAGCCCGCAGGAGGCGGTCACTCTTGAGGGCGCGTTGGAGGTTCAGCACGGCACAACCGGGTTAACTAGCTCTAGAGGCTATTATCCCCTATTTCACAACAGGTCTAGTGATCGAGGGCTGAGCGGAGTCGTTCATGTAATGGCTCCCCCAGGGAGCAAGCCCGATCGGCGGGTAGTTTATTTTCCTGCAAGTCCCTAAGCATTTAGGGCTCAGTCAACTTTGCCTTTGTGAGTCTGCGTAGATACTGTCTAGGCTCGATCCCTTTGTAGGAAAAGGGCACTATAACTTGGGCGAAGTGACACAGTATGTCCCGCAATTGCGCGTAAAGGATAAGGATATGAGTGAGCAATATATTGGTACTACAGCCTGTGATGAGTGTGGGACAAGGTTTAGGGTCGCTCAAAAAGACCAGAACAGGATTGGTAAACCGACCCGTTGTCCTAAATGTAAAAGCATCTTTACCGTTGCCCTCATCGAACCGACGCCCCTAGAGGCTGATGCTATGCAAGTAGCGAATGAAGAAGCCAGCGAAGGGAATGAGTCAGAGGCCGAAGCCAGAAGACGTCGCCGCCGCACCAAATCCGAAATCAAGCAAGAAACGATTGACACGATTCGAGACGAGTTTCGCAAACTGCATCCTAGCCTGTCGCAAATTGCCGCTGCTCCCAAGGCATCTGAAAATGAGGTGCGTTGCTGGTGTATTGATGCCCTCGTTGCCGCCCTTGGGTACGATCGCGCCAACGAGATTGAGACCGAGGTGAAAACCTTGGGACAGCGGGTAGACATTGTGCTGAAGCGCGGTGAGGATATTTTTCTGGTCATCGAATGCAAAAACACGCGCACCAAACTTACGCCCAAGGTGCGGGATCAGGCGGCGGGGTATGCCACCAGCCTCGCAGCGGAATGGGCGGTTATCACCAACGGGCATATCTGGAAGCTCTATCGCGTCATTCCGCAGCCAGGGCGCGATCCCAAATTTATTGAAATTTTTGATGTGGCGCTGCTCGATGAGGATGGCGTTAGCGAAGAGGACGCCGAGAATCTGTATCTGCTGACCGCACGGGCCGTCTTCGGCGGTGACTTAGAAAAGATGAGTCACCTTGTGGCCTGCAAAAGCAAAAAACGCATTCTTAAAGCCTTGGAGTCAGAGCGTGTGATCAAGGCGCTAAAGACGGAACTCGCAGCCACCTACAAGGATGAGCATGGGCAAACGGTCAGACTGGATGAGGATGACGTAAACAGTGCTTTACAAGAGGCTTTGGGGATGGGTGCGTTGTAGTGTGGGTAATCGGGACACCTTGGACAGGCAAAGCGTGGGGCATCAAACTGACCGACGAGATCAACTCGTGTCGCCGTCCACTTGACTTGAATCGACTCCATCTCCCCCCTTGCTTGACTGACAGAATTTGGATTGTAAAGCTCTAAGCCTTAAGGGACTCGCAGGCAAATACGGTACCCATTGCCACCTTGCCTATTGGTGCATTGCTGCGCGTTTCGCAAGCGACATAAAAGTAGACGGTGTTGCCTGCGTTCCAAGTGATAGCATTGCTATCATTATGGTAGATCATTCCATAGACCACCTTTCCGAGGAGACACTCTATGGCCAGTTTAATTGTCCGCAACATTGACGAAACCATTGTCAATGCCCTCAAGCAACGGGCCAGTCGTCACGGTGTCAGTGCAGAAGCTGAACACCGTAAAATCCTAGAGCAAGTCTTGCTCCAACCTACCAAAAAATCCTTTACCGAAGTGCTTGGGCTGATACCCAACGTTGGCAACGATTCAGATTTTGCACGAGTGCAAGATGACACAGTCCATGATGTATTTGCTTGACACCAACGTTATCAGTGAGTTGCGCAAACAAAGCAAAGCAAACTTCTGTGTTCAGCGATTCTTTCAAAACGCCATTGAGCAAGACGCCCGCTTCTATATTAGTGTGATCACCCTTGGCGAACTCCGCCGAGGCGTCGAACTCATTCGCCATCGTGGCGATCAGCCACAAGCTGACCTTCTAGAAGCCTGGTTGCAAACTATTTTGGATGACTATGGCGACCACATTTTAGATTTCACCGCCACCGAAGCTCAGGTATGGGGACGCCTGCGTGTACCCCATCCTCAAAACGTCCTTGACAAACAGATAGCTGCTACGGCACTAAGCTGCGGACTCACTCTGGTCACTCGCAATGTCAGCGACTTTGTTGGGACGGGGGTGCCTCTAATCAACCCGTTTAAGGACGTTAGTGGTGAAAACTAGCAGTCGCTGCCTAACTCTCCGGTTGCACGCGCTAATGCCTGTGCCGCGACCGAAGTGACATTGTTAGAAGTCACCATCGCGATCGCCCCTCCCCTTTATGGCTTCTGCTTACATCCTAGGCTGCCTGCACCGTCACCCCTTGGTAGAGATCCGCCATCGCGATCGTCAACCCAAGGCTCTCCAACACAACGATATCCTCAGCCTCATAGACCACCGCATACCATGCATCCTGGAGGGAATTCCAGGCAGGGATGATGCCCAACCCGGATCTGGGTCGGGGTGTTCAGTCGCCCGCTGCTTCTATCATCGCGTTCTCAGAAAAAACTCAGCTTGGGAATGCAGAGTATAGCTCTGGCCACGTTTTCTTCCCTCGTTCCTTAATGGGTTGCAACCATGCTTGCCACGACCATGACTTGGGCCTTATTGGCCGGATACGGTTTCTTTGTCTACCGGGTGGTGCGCCAGACTACGCCAGACCGGGTTTCAGCGCTTGAATTCTTTGATGGCCAGTCCCAAGGGGGCAAGGCTCCTGGGATGTGGCTGCTGGTGGCCAGCGCCGCCATTTCCTGGATTTTTGCCAAGTCCATTGATAATGCGGCGAGTTTGGGCAATGCCTTTGGTCTTTTGGGGGGTATCGGCTATGCCATTTACTATCTCAGCTTTATCACCGCCGCGATCGCACTTTACTTTCTGCGGGTGCGGGGAGGGTATCACTCTATTCCCGAGTTTTTGGTGAGCAAGTACGGTACGCTCTGTTCTCGTTTGTTTCTAATCGCGATCGCGATTCGCCTGATCAACGAGGTCTGGTCCAACACCAAGGTTTTTTCCCTCTACTTCGGTCCCGAAGGCAGTGGCGGCTATTGGCTAGCGGCTCTGGTCGTGACGGTATTCACCGTCTACTACACCCTGCTGGGGGGCTTGCGGAGTAGCCTCCTCACCGATGGAGCCCAAATGATTCTGGCGGCGGTGTTGCTGGTGGTGATCCTGGTTGTCCTGGGGCCAGGGCTGATCAGTCAAGGTTTGCCCGTAGTGGATGCGGATACTCGCCTGGGGGGACTGACCTTCTGTGGACTAGCGTTGGTCCAGATCCTGAGCTATCCCTTCCACGATCCAGTGATGACCGACCGGGCCTTCATCACCAGCCCCCGCACCATGGTCAAAGCCTTTATCTGGGCCGGAATCATCAGCGGCGGCTTCATTTTCCTCTTCAGCGCTGTGGGGCTCTATGCGCGAGCCTTTGGGGTAGAAGGGGTCCCGACCCTGACCATCCCAGCGCTGTTTGGGCTACCCATGCTGCTGGTTTTCAACGCCATTATGCTGACCAGTGCTGGGTCCACCCTAGATTCCACCTTTTCCAGTGTGGCCAAGGTGGGAGCGCGGGATTGGTTTAACCGTAAGGGGGCACCCACGGAAACCCAGGCTTACCTGGGGCGTTGGTGGATTGTTGCGATCGCGATTTTAGGCAACGTCCCCCTCCTCAGCATCTATCTAGGGGATAAGGCTGGTCCCGCCATCATCGCCGCCACCACCATCAGCGGCACCATGGTCATGGGCTTGGCCCCCATCTTTCTCCTCGCCTTTGTGCCGGGGGCAGGGCGATTGAGCTTTCACTTTGCCTTCTGGCCAGGGCTTATTTTTGGCGTGATGCGGGTGCTGGAAAGTGTCCTCAACACGACACTGTTTCCGGCCTGGGTAAGCCTAGGAGGAGGCAGGTATGCCGTCGATTTAGGCGTGAACATCTACGGCCTGCTGCTCTGCACCGCAGGCTATTTGGTGGGAGCCTGGTTGGGACAGCGGGGCAGCGGCAAAAGCTGCCATCAACCGCGTCAAACCTCTGTACAACCCTGATTGACTCACAAAAATCTCGGTGCTGGGCATCAACGTAAGCCGAGACAATATGGGCTCCGAGGAATTCAGGAGTCAGGAGTCAGAATCCAGTACTCTCCTAGATTCTGGTTCCTAACTCCTAACTCCTCCCCAAGAGGTTTGTCCCGCTTTGAGTTGATACCCCCCTCAGGTAATAGTCGGCGCAGGCCGCCCTTGTCTGTGTAGCAGCAGCTACTCAGGGAGAAGCCCCTTCGGATCTGCAACCGCCGTGAGCAAAAGCTTGGTCAGCCACCCAGAGGTCTAACTCACTGCGAATGAAATAAAGACTAGAATTGACACCAACACAAGTGCTGCTGCCCCCCACAAAATATATCGTCGCTGTTGCGGTGGCGAAGGGTAGGTGGCCGGATAGACCTTCGGCTCAGTGGCAAAATTATTAATTAGCCCTTCGTCATCTACCGTAGTCCCTGGAATAGCAACATCCTTAGTGCGTTGATTGTCATCCTGATGGCGATTAGCGGCCTGAACCTCAGCCGGAATCAGCTCACTACCATCGCTGGTATTATTTTTAAGTGAATTGCTTTCTTGGGATTGGGCCTTATCCTGATTCATGTTGCCTCCTTAAAAATCGTTATGCAGTAGTGCTATTGGGGGCAAGGGAGCATCCCACTTTGGCGATGTGGCACACCTCTTGGCCCTCACTCCCAAGCCCTATCGGGCAGGCTAAGCCTTTCTTGAATGCCGTTAGACTATATAGTCCCCCTATGCCCCTATGCCCTGCCCTACAGGCCGGCAACGCCAACGACAAGCTCAGGAACCTGGGAAAAGGGGGGGCCGGAAATGTTATCCGGTTCCCCTTCTCCCCCCCTGGGAGGAGGCCGTAGGACGTGTTTAGCAGGGGTATAGCCTGACGTCATTCAAGAAAAGGGGATGTAGAGCTGGCTCTTCCCGCAGGGTGGGCAAGCCCTGTCCGCAAAAGTTTCAGGACTTATGCATACCCAGTGACCCTCCTTAAGTAAAAGAGAGATTTAGGGTGTAGACGTAGAGCGGCTTCTCCGCGAGTCGGGCTGCACAAGCAAAATGTACCCTTTTGCACTGAGCCTATATTGCTCAGAAGTTGCGATTTTTTACACATTTCTACGCGACATTGCGCCATAGAGGTAAATGGCAATAATTGCCCCCAGAACCGCAATAAAGACGCCAATGATGCTTAAACCAGGCGCTGCGAGCTGTAAGCTTCCAGTCTTGATAAACACGTGCAAAGTGCCACCGATGAAGGCACCCACGATACCCAATACCATGGTAGCTAGCCAGTTTCCCCCTTGATAGCCGGGAACAATGGCTTTTGCGATCGCGCCTGCTAGGAGGCCCAAAATAATCCAGGCAATGATGTTCATACTAACTCCTTAAAAATTGATGACTTGGCTAACGTACTAAACAGATTGCTAAACACCGACCATGCTTTTCTTCGTTGCTAGTTTCAGGCCATCTGATTCGATTGAATCTCCCTCAATAAATGATTGACTTTCTGCATTGGTTTATTTTCCAATTTCATTGACTTTTGATCTGACTTGAGAAGACTACTGCTTTACTTTTAGCCCACGCGCCGCCCAACGAGTAAGTTGTAAACAATACCCACCAGCGCCAAAACCAACAGTAGATGAATTAACCCGCCACCAATGTTGACGGCAAAACCCAGTGCCCAAAAGATAATAAGGACAACAACAACGCCCCAGATTAGATTCAACATTTTTCTACCTCATACTTGGATACAGAGTCACAAACATCAAAACGCTATAAATAGGCGTTTATAGATCCAAAATCATCTGTGGTACAGATGATTTTGGATCCTGATTACTAGTCGAAAAAATTCCCGATGCTATCCTTTATATTTTCGATCGCATTTCGATCTTTGCTCTGGGCTTGCTTGACTTTGCCCATCATTTTATCTTTGGTACTCCCCGTTACATTGCCAGCAGCTTCCTGGACTTTACCTTCAACATTTTTAGCTGCTGCCTTAGCTCTGTTGGATAGCTGCACCTGATCTTTCAGGTCTTCAGCCGTGTTACGCATCTGGCTTTCAACTTGTTTAGCCTTGCCCATAATTTGATCCTTAGGATCGCCAGTGACATTGCCCATAGCTTCTTGAGCTTTGCCTTCCAGGTTCTTAGTGACAGCCTCAGCTCGGTTCATGGCAGCAAACTGGGGCTGACTGGCCAGTGACGCTGGCAAGGTTGCGGCCCAGGCACTTGTAGCACCAAAGTTAAACACTACGGTAGCTACCACCATGAGGGTCGAAATTACAATCACAAAAAAGCTTTGAATTTGTCGAGATGACATCGTTTTTGTCTCCAGAAAAAAATTGTTTTTCATTGATTTTTGCTTCCTGCTAATCACATATATTCAGGGCAACATTGTTGCACAATCACCTGAATAGTATGGACGCCTTCCTAAATTAGATCTTCCACATCTCTAAGGCACATAGCATCGGCATTCCAAAAATCTTGAAAGAGAAAAACCCAAGTAATACAAGCCTCTAGGCTTTATGGTGATACCTTCAAATCCACCAGTTACATGGTTCTATAGCGGTTCCCTAATATATGAGGGACACCTCAACCTAATGACACTTCGGCGAAGAAGGGGTTTAAGCCCCTTGCCTGTCTTTAAACCGAGGGAAAACCACTATATTGCTGGATATCACCACCAATGTTCATGGTAATCTCTGCCTAGAAAATGACTCTTTCCACAAGATTTTTAGCCGAGGTTCTGTTTGTTTTTCCGAAAACAAACAGAACCCAGTGAATCTAGTTGGGCTTGACTTCCACCTCAACATTGACGGACTCAATACCCTCAACTCCCATCGCTAGGGGCTCGATTTCATCAAACTGCTCCTGGGTTGTTACAGTCCCCTCAACTGTTGCAATCCCATCTTCAATATTGACAGCCAATCGACTGCCTGGCAGATTCGTCTCCAGCGTATTTCGAGCCTCAACGGCTACATCACCTAGCATTTTCTGCTCATTGTCTGATGTCAGGCCCATGCCATCACGTTGTTCGCGAGCGCGCTGATCTGACTCTCTTTGCTCACTACGTACGCCATCCTCTGTGCCACTTGTGTTGGCCTCTTCGCTACAGGCTGTAGCGCCGAGCAGAAGTAAGCTGCCGAGCATTAACGGAATGATTTTCTTCATGGTCAAAGCCTTTTACTACTGGACAATGCATAAACCCACTTCGAGTCAACTAAAATCGACTGGGAGTGGCTGTACCCGTGGGGTTTACGCGATTTGGTCTTGGAGCATTCATGTCGGTCATGGTGGATTGCCCTTCAAAGGGGTAAACATTCCACTCATGAATGCCTCGGCGCTTGAGAATGGGTTCGGCGCGGGCAATATCGCTGTCGGTGCCGTCTACGATGATCAAGTACTTGCCTTGGGACAATTTCTCGTTATAAACTTTGGCCCGATCTTCAGGGATACCCATGCCGATTAAGCTCCCGACGAGGCCACCAGTGGCAGCCCCGATCGCCCCACCTGTAACCGTAGTTGCGATCGCAGTTGCGGCAGCACCAGCCAGCATAATAGGGCCAACGCCTGGAATGGCAAGGGTTCCTAGCCCCACTAGCAAGCCCGTCAAACCACCCACAGTGGCCCCCGCAGCAACACCGGTTTTAGCCCCATCATCAGCATGGTTTTCGTCAGTGTGGAGGTCTTGCACTTGAGCCGTTCCAGCCTGCCCAGAGGCATTTAAATGCTCTGTGTCCTGGCCCATAACAGATACCCGATCCATTCCATAGCCAGTATCGAATAGCTCCCTTAGGGCTTGCTCAGTGACTTGATAATCGTGAAAGATGCCAACACCACGTTTGCTAGTTGAAGCAATCATTTTAGATTCCTATTAAGTGAGTTTTTAAAGGGGGTTATGGCGTTTTTAGTCTGATGAGAGACATCGCCTCAGAGGGACAAGAAGCTTAAGCCCCTTGTCCCTACCTACAGCACAAAGGTTATGCCTAAATCCAAAAGCTATGGATTAATCAATCGCTTTCTTGACGCCATCCTTACCATCTTCAACAGTATGACGAACCTTGGCTTCGGCCTGCTTTGCCTTGCCTTTAGCTTGAGCTTCATGGTTGCCAGTCAGATCGCCAGCGGCTTCTTGAGCTTTGCCTTCAACATCTTTAGCCGTTGCTTTAGCTCTGTCTTCGATACTCATGAGGATACTCTCCTTAACGTTTGCCTAGACTAGATGAACTGGGGTAGAGCATCTCGCCTATGATTTCACAGTGACGGATGAATGTTTTATTTAATGAATGAATTGTTTGAAATTCTGAACAGATAGAAAATTTAATATAATTAGAGTTTTATTGATTTGCCCGAGACCGCTGCATACAAACACAGCAAGGCTAGTGACTGCATCAAAGCCTGGAATTACTGTGATGTAAGGGTTTTGGGCCTGTCACAAAATCAGCATCAACCAAAGTTCACTTAAATTAAACTGACCTTGACCTCAAAATCAAAATAATCAGCGAAACAAAACGAAAAATCCTGGTCCGGCTTGATGAAGGCATCCCTACCGTCGTCGCCCAAACGTCCCACTTGCCGCATTGTTGCTCAAGCGTTTTCCTTGCCGCAGACTAAACTTCGATAGACTCAGCCTATCGAAGCCAGTGATACAAAATGGAAACAGGATTTACGTCGCAGAGTACTAAAGACTGTAAACAATCAAAGCCAGATTCTTAGTTATAGGGGAGTGACAGGCCCTAGCTTTATTCGCTAAAGGCGGCTTGGTCATGCCCACTCCACAAGGGTTTCCTCGTTGATTTTCCACACACCCTAGTCATTCTGGGATTTAGGTGGTAGCAAATTTTTTATACTCTGCGTATATCTAAGATCTTGGGTGCCAAGAAGACAATCCCAAAACGTAAAGTAAAGCCCGTAGTGTACGGTGTATTTGAGGTGATGAATCGAGTGATGAGCTGGGCCAATGATCCACCGCCCTAGCCAATGGTGTGGGAATAGGGCGGGTAGGCGATCTGGACCCAAATGATTGAGCACCGCCCACAGAGTCATGGTCGTTAACACCGCAATCACTGTGATGAAATGCAGCGGCAGAACGAAGACAAGACCGACTAAGAATAGGGCCTGAACAACAGCCTCTAAGGGGTCAAAGGCAAAGGAAGTCCAGGGGGTAGGATAGCGGGATCGATGATGCCCCCGGTGAAGCCAGGGAAAGAGCCTAGGATGGTGAAATAGACGATGGGTGAAATAAAAGTAGGTGTCTTGCAGCAGTAGGGCTATGCCATAGCTGCCCCCTAGGTACCACAGCCCATACTGTCTTGGGTCGGTGTAAAGTTCAGTGCCTCCCGCCCCATAGACCGAAAGAATCAATGCTGCCGCCAGGGCAAACACCGCAGATGAGACCATCGAAAGCTTAATATCATGCCAAATAGTCCGCCAGGTGGGCGACTGATGCCGCAGCCTATGGTTGCGAAAAGACGGACTCAAGGGTGAATAAAAGAGCCCATAGGTCATCCCTGCCACTAAAAAGTAGCGGACTAGGATGATGCAAAAAAAAGCAATGTTGTAAAATTCAAAGGAATGGTTTATTAAGTCCACTCTGTGCAACTCGTTTCTATACAATTCGTTTCAACTGCCCTGCCATTCTCGATCTTCCAGTTCCTTTTGGGGCAGCAGCAGTGTGGCTTCAATCTCTTGGCGAATGGTTTCGGTGACTTCACAGTTACTGTTCAAACAATCTATCAGCAGTTGATTGGCATCATAGTAGTGCTTTAGCACCTCCTCTTGCTCAGGACTAAACTGCCAGGGGTGGTGAATATTGCGATATTGAGCCACGGAGCTTTTAAGCTGCTCAACCCAGTTCGCGTAGTTATTTTGCCACCAGGTTTGCAGTTGCTCTTGGCTTTGGTGAGACACAGGCAATTGTTCCTTAAGCTGTTGCAGCGACTTATAAAACCCCGCATCTAAAACGATTACCAGAATATTGTTGAGGGCTTCACTACAGGCATGGGCGTAGGCAAAATCTTGGCTGTGGTCGATGACAAACTCCCGCAACAAATGTTCCAGCGCTGCGTCCAAAAAGATGCCCTGATCGAGGGTGCTGGCTAGGGCAAACTGGTCAGCGGTGGGAGAGTCTTGGGCCAGGGCTAGATAAAAGGCGCGGGTGGTGGCCAGTTTTGGCTCGGTGGGAATGCTCTGGGATTTTTGGCTAGCCCACATCAAAAAGTCTTGCAGATGGGGATCTTGGGCCACTAGGGCATCAATCTCCTGCTTCATCAACTGCACTAGGGAATCGGCACTGCGCAGCATGGCAGCAGTGAGCAAAAATACCTCGTGCCAGTGGGGGTCGGTAATGTGACTGACCAGTCCACCCAGGGCTTGCTCTAAAGCTCGCAGGTTATGAGTGGCGACTATCTTGCGCGCCGTTAGATATTCTTGAAAGGCCAGATAAGAAAAGGAAAAAACCCCTCGGGCGCGTTCGATCAGCAGTCCATGCTGGGCTTCGATTGCCTTAAGCATTGCCTCACTTTCAAGCTGAAGTTCTTCTGGCTCTAGGGTCACCCCAGACAAATTTCTCAGGTAATCTTCGATGTATTGCTCAATGACGCGCTGCTCAAAAAAGTATTGTCCTTGCTCAAAGGTAACGGCTGCCAGTTGACTCAGAAGCCTCATTTTTTGAGGTATTAAAAAGCCACGATAGGCGTCGTCGCGCTTCACCCCTTTGGTTTCATCCCATTTACCTAGTAGCAGGTCTAGCCCCTGCTTATAAAATGCTGTGCGCTTAGTTGGCAACTGCCCTTCGCCCTGAAAGACCCAGCAGGAAAGGTGTAAAAAGAGAGGCGTGACCACCAGTTGGCGAAACTGCCAGTTTTCGGGGAGGTCAAGTTTCTCGATAAACTCCGCCGCCTGGATCTGTCCTGGGGAGGTGGCAGTTTTGCCTAGGGTCACAAACCATTTTTGGGCAAAGGTCGTAATTTGTGCTGCGCTAAAGGGGGCGATTTCGACATCGGTAAAGCCGTGCAGGGCAAGTTTTTGGGCAGCGGTGCGGCAAGATACCACAAACCGGTTGCGATGGTATTTATCAGAAAAGCCTCGAATCTCTCTGATAATGGTGTTGATATCCTGGTTTAGCACCTCATCCATACCATCCATTAGCACCAGCACCCGCCCCTCGACGAGCAACCTTTCAAGCTGAGTGGGGTCGCTGAGGCCAGATCGCACCAGAGTTTGGTAGATATAGTTGAACAGGCTAAAGTCGTTTTGACGTTTAGCTGCTTCGGCAAACGCTCTGAGGACAATAAAAATGGGCACTTGTTCGGGCGCAAAGTCGCCCTGGTTGCACTGCACGGCTAGGTGCTGCAAAAAGGTGGTTTTACCGATCCCCGGCTTGCCCAGCACCCGCAGTTTCCCGTAGTTTTTTACCGCTTCCACACCGGGGATCTGAGGCTGTTCAATGATTCCTAGCCCCATCCGGTTAAAATCGGCAGGGTCTAGATTGTTTAGGGCAGAAACCTCAAGAAATTGCTGGTTGGCAACGGCTTCTAAAATATTGACATCTACATAGATGTCGTCAATGTTGACGGGGTGCCTGATGTCGAGCAGTTGTAGAATGCCGCACTGATGCTGAATGGTGTCGTGGTGTTGCGATCGCACCTCTGCCACCAGTTCATCAATCGTCAGCGGTTGTAGTTCCAAACTCTCCCCAGGGTCAAGAAACTCTGCTGGCGGATTTTCGGCAATCTCGCGCCAGTCTAAATCCAGCACCTGACAGAGATCCATAAACACCTGGCGGTCTACTGGCTGTCCAGTAAAAAACCGCCAAATAGGTTGACGGGTCTTGAGATTGATCTCCCCCGCCAAATTTTCTTGGGTCCATCCTTTGAGCGCAAACGCGCGCTTAGCCCGCTGAATACCTGCGGGCGATGCCTCCAGTGATCGCTTGGCCATGTTGTAAAAAGTCCATCTTAAATTTTGAATCCAAACAATTCTTCAAACAATTCAAACAGAGGTAGTAGTTGTCTTAGGGCATTGGTTGACTAACACAAGTTTAAGGATGGTTGGCTAGAAGCCATGCCCGCACAGACACTAGCGCAGTCATACCAAAAGGGTTGCAACTCGCCACCCACGGGGGTATCTGATCGGAGTAACAGTCGGTGGAGACCTACTGCTTTTGCATGGCAGCGGTTTTAAGGGACGCTATTACTTCAAGGGGTTCAGCCTCTAAAAAGGCGCTATACAGTCATTAATCGAGGTATTTCTGATACGAATTTCATGCTAGCGCCTTTTTTCTGGAGTGTTTGATTTCTCCCTTTAGATCAGCGGGTTCCCTCACACCTCAATTACCACCCGGAGGTTGCCCCGCTTACGTACAACCCGGCAGGCAGTAGCCTCGTGGGAGCGTTCAAACTCTAAGTCGAGCAGGGTCTGGCCCACCTTGAAGTTGTTGATCGACATGTAGCTCACCGAGGTGGGCAAGGTGGGCTGCACAATCCGCAGGCAGTTGTTGGCCACATCGGGCACCAGGTTCACCATGATCTGCAACAGTTGAAATACCGTGCCCGTGGCCCATGCCTGGGGTGAGCAGGCCACTGGGTAGCGCACGGGCCGATTGGTGGGGGTGCGCTCAAACCCGCAAAACAGCTCCGGTGGGCACTGGTAGGGTTGCAGACTGGTCATGTCAAAAATGCCCTGGGCAATTTCTAATGCCTGTTCAACGTAGCCGAGGGATCTCAACCCGGCGGCAATGATGCCGTTGTCGTGGGGCCACACCGAGCCCACGTGGTAGCCCATGGGGTTATAGGCGGGAGAACTGCTGCTGAGGGTGCGAATGCCCCAACCGCTAAACATATCTGGGGCCTGCAAGCGCTCGGCTACGCTACGGGCCTTTTCGGGGGAGAGAATACCCAGACCCAGGCAGTGGCCGGGGTTAGAGGTAATGCTATCAACCGGATTGCCCTGACCATCTAGGGCGAGGGCGATGTAGCCCTTTTTGGGTAGCCAAAAATCTTGTTCAAAGCGCATTTTGAGGGCCTGGGCTTCGTCCCGCCAGAGATCGCGCAGATCGGGCCGCTGCATCAGCTCCGCTAGGGGGGCTAGGCGTATCTTGGCGGCGTAGACGTAGCCCTGCACTTCAGAAAGTGCGATCGCACCCTTGGCCAACTTCCCCGCCCCATCTACCATGCAGTCGCCGGAATCTTTCCAGCCCTGGTTGCCCAGCCCCCCCGCCGATTTGCACTGGTAGGTCACGTAGCCGGTTGGCTCCAAACTGCGGTCAATCCAGGCCATCGCCTCCAGGGCATGGGGCCAGAGATCTTCCAGCAGAGTACGATCGCCCTTCCAGGCATAGTAGTCGGCATAGAGCATCAGCCACAGAGGCGTCGCATCCACCGTGCCGTAGTAGGGGGTGTGGGGTACCTCACCACTGCGCGACATTTCCCCAAACCGTAGCTCGTGGAGAATTTTACCCGGCTCTTCTTCTCGCCAGTCATCCTGCTTTTGGCCCTGATACTCGGCCAGCACTGTCAGGGTTTGGCGAGCCAAGGCGGGGTTAAACATCAGGGTTTGCATCGCCGCAATCAGCGAATCGCGCCCAAACAGCGTGGCAAACCAGGGAATCCCTGCCGACAGAACCTTGCCATCCCCAAAGGTTTGCCCTAGCAGGTAGGTATCCTGCTCAGCCCGCTCGATAATCTGGTTCAGCGCCCGGTTGTCGGTGCGGATGCAGGTTACCCCCTCCCGCCACTGCTGTTCTTCCATGGTTTCTGCTGCCACCGCTTGACTCAGGGTTGCCGGTAGGCCCACGGTGGAGGCCGGGTGGCTGTCTAGAAACGGCTGCAAGCGATAGCCCAAGACCTCAGTGGCTTGGGGTTGTAGCGCCACCCGCCAGATCGCCGTATACCCCTTCATCCGATCGGGCCGTCGCTGGTAAAACTGAATTCTCGACTCCATCAGCAGTTGATCTACCCCCTGGTAAGCAAGGGTGAGTTCGTCCCTATCGCTGGTGATCACGCCATCGTCAAACAGGGGACTAGTGTCAGCAAATTCTTCTACCAGGTGAACCGGACGCAGCAGCGTGCCGGTGTGCTGCCGCACTCGCCCACGAATTTCAAACAGATCGGCAAAATCCGCATCAAAGCTCAGGCTGAGTTCAAACTCAACGGGTTCCGTACTGTAGTTGGTTAGGGCCAACTCCTCAAACAGCCCCCCTTGCAGCACCAAATCGCGCTGAATGCCAATGGTTTCAGCCCGAATTTCACTGCGGCTATCATCGCTCGCGATGTAGGGGTTAGCGCACAGGGCCGACAGGGCAAACCCCCGCTGAGCCGTGCTGCTAAGCAACACGGGGGGCATCCCTTCAAATTGCAGCTCCAAACGGCTAAGAAACCGGGTATCTCGACAAAATAGCCCCAGGCTAGTGGTCGCCTGATCGTCGCCGCAGGCGATATTGCCCAAGGTATTGGTAATCAAAAACAAGTCGTTGTCTTTGAGGGTCAAGGTGGGCTGCTGCCGCCGGGTCGTGGTGCAAGGCCATTCTGGAATCGGCACCTGCTGGGCTGGGGCAAAGGTGCGACCATCTGACTCCACAATATTGAGGGTTGATGCCGCCGAGGCTATCTCCAGCGCGCCTAAATTAGCAGACTCGGTCATAGTGTCGTTTCCTTAGGGGGAGTAGGGGGTGATGGGGTGGAGGGGTGATGGGGTGATGGGGTGGAGGGGTGATGGGGTGGAGGGGTGATGGGGTGATGGGGTGGGGTAAATTCCGTAGGGACGAGTTTGGCTCGTGTTGGTCGGGAAATCCAGGATGGGAGGCTCAAAACCCGCCCTACCCAGTGCCGGGAAATCCAAGATGGATGTTAATTCCGTAGGGGCAATCCCTTGCCTGCCCTGTTCGCGTAGCGGCTCCGGAGGAGCAACATAGTCGAAGGGTGGTTGCCCTTGTTGCCGGGTGACCGATATTGGGACGTGGGGGTAGGGGCGCGGTTTCCGCGCCCAATGCAGGATGTCGCCGTAGGGGCGAGTTTGGCTCGTGTTGGTCGGGAAATCCAGGATGGGAACCTCAAAACCCGCTCTGCCCAGTTTCCGGATGACCGATATTGATCTGGATCCGTAGGGGCAATCCCTTGCTTGCCCTGTTCGCCTAACGGCTTCTAAGACACTTCCCTCTGTGGCCAAGACCGAGATTCCTCCCTTCGCTCGGAATGACAGGCTTTTCTCTGTTTCTTCCGTACATTACCCAACATTTTGGGTTGGGTCGGTTGCTCCTCCGGAGCAACCGAGTCGTAGGATGGTTGCCCTTATGGCGGGTGTGAAGGTATGAGGGGAGATATTTAGGGAAGCGGTATGGAAAATAAGTTTTGATTTTTTGTTGAGGTGCTGGTGCGATCGCGGGTTGCCCTCGTAGCGGGGGGACGATGATCGCCCATTACCCCCTGATACACCGCCTCATAGCCATCCACCATACGTCCCACGCCAAAATTACGCACCACATGATCCCGGCAGGTCTGGCGACTAATGCGATGAATTTGAGCCACCGCCTCAACACAAGCGTCCAAACTGTGACACAGAAATCCGGTCTCGCCATCCACGATTAGCTCTGGGGCCGACCCCAGGGCCAGGGCAATCACCGGGGTACCGCTGGCCATCGACTCGGTGATCACTAGGCCAAAGGGTTCGGGCCAGGTAATCGGAAATAATGTTGCCGTAGCATGACCCATCAAGGATTTCTTCAGGGACTGGCTCACTTCTCCTAAAAACGTAATCTGTTCACCATCAATATGGGGGGCCACCTCTCGATCAAAAAACTCACGGTTTTCAAAGTCAACCTTGCCGGCCATTTTCAGGGGCCAGCCGGTACGCTGGGCAATCTTGATGGCCAGATGGGGGCCTTTTTCTACCGACATGCGCCCTAAGAAAGCCAGATAGGGCGGGACTTGGGGCTTGAGGTAGAAGTCGAATTGGTCAATTGCGATCGCGTTGTAGACCGTAGCCACATAATTCAGCCCCAAATCAGACCGCTGCTGAGAATTAGACACACTGACTAAATTCTGCTGCCGATATTGGCCAAATATTGTCTCAGAGGCAAGGCTAAACGGTCCGTGTAGCGTGTGGACTACTGGAGTCTGGCTGAGATGGGTCCGGGATAACGCGGCAGCATCCATATGGGAGTGAATAATGTCAAACTCCCCTAGACCATTGAAAACCTTATCGAGTTGACGTTGCTCATAATTTGCATATTCGGGGGGTAAAACCCCTAAAGATCGCAGCGCCTTCTCACACCCTGGCTCTAGCAAAGCTTGGGTCTGAGAATCTCCCGACGCAAACAACGTTACCTGATGCCCTCGTCGCACCAGTTCTTCCGTCAATAAACTGACGACAACCTCAGTGCCACCGTACCCCAAAGGCGGAACCTGTTCCCATAGCGGCGTAACCTGGGCAATTCGCATAAAGCCTCTCCATGATGTTAAGACTGGGAATCCAGTCGGTTTAGTTCAACTCTGGTAAATTTATGTTCTCGACAATAGTTAAGCCCAAAACCAGATCAACTCTTACCCATACCCAAAGGTGCATCTTGTCTTTGCAAACTTATGTCACCACCCTGAGTAAAGAGCAAGCTCTACATCCCCCGGCTCCACTTAGGCACGCCCTATAGACTACTCCCAAAAAGGCAAAAACGGAGCCAGATGCAAAGTCGCTCTCCCGCCCTGGGCTATCACTCATACACATGAAGGATTTCAAAGTCCCCCGTGTTTGCCCCTGGGCACGCTTCGCGAACGGGGAATTTAGGGGCCACTGCCAAGAAATTCTATAGCGATTCCCTAATGTATGAGGTACACCTCAACTTAATGACACCTTGGCGAACAAGGGGCTTCAGCCCCTTGCCTGTACTTAACCCGAGTGAGAACCGCTATATTATCTATTAGGGAATTGCTATAGTGATCCTGCATGAGCTTTGAGTAAGCCTGTTCGTAGCGTGGGTGAAGCACAGCGTAACCCATACTACAAAGTTTTCGGAAATCAAATAGGATTGCTATATAAGCAATAACTTGCCTTGGGAGAAGGGTTTAGGGTGTAGAAGCAGAACGACTTTTCCGCGAGTGGGACTGTAAAAATTGTAGAAACGGGATAGACCTTTGCAGGTTCCTACTGCACGTCTAAAGCCCCGGAAAGCATTAGCAATTTATTTCTTTCATATATTCATTATACTTTGCTTAAGCTCAGGCATGGTTAAAGGTTTACTCTCCCCTGGCTATCAGGCCGATCAATTCTAGTTTTCTTAAGCCCCATGAGGGTTAAAGTGGGGCGATGAGTTCTACCGTCGTCAGATAACCCCATATCAGTCAAAGCCAAGGCCCGAAACCGAGACCTCATCAGCGACAGAGGTGCCCATCACATCAAGCGATTTAGAGCCCTGAGGCGAGGAGTCATCAAACGAGATTTCCGTCGCAACTGAGGCTAGCGACGCAGAGCAGAATGCCCCTACCCCATCGGTGTGATCATCGTAGCCACGAGTAAGCGCCCATTCAAGAAGGGCGGACAGTCTCGTTTAGACACCGAGACCCGCTATCATGCCGCATCGTTTTTAGAATCGACTGCTATAACTCTCAGCGGTGGCAACGGCTTCTTGCAAGACTTGGGTGTAGGCTCCGGCATCGTCAATGCGGTAGACCACCAGTTCCTGGGGGCTGATGCGGTATTCAAAGTTGCCGCTGGTGGCTACGTAGTCGGCTTGGGAGCCCCGAACCGCAGTAACATCGCGGCTGACCAAGATTTGGGAGACGCCTTTTTCGTGGCCCACGTACAGGACGCTACTGCCCACATGGCAAATGTAGATGGTGTAGTTGGGGGTGCTGTAGTAGTGGGAGACATTCTCAACACCCCGACACGCACCACCTAGGGCTTCTGTTAGGGCTTCCTGCTCCTGGGCCGTATTTTGGGCAGTGGGGCCGTTGGCGGGTGTGACATCGACAAAATCTCCCCGGATCCATCCTTCAGTACCGGCTGTATCAAGGCGCAGGTAGTACCAGGTGTAGCCATCCTCCCCTTCGATGGAGCGCAGCAACTGTACCTGATCGCCCACAAGGCCATAGCCCTTAGCCTCTGCCTCAGTACTAGGGCTGGTGCGAAGATTAATCTCAGCATCGGTAGACTGGGCCGTGAGGACTGCCGACTGGTTTGGGTTAAGGGCGCGACCTTCCCCCAAGGATTGCTCGTCCGAGATGGCGTCAACCTCGGTGTCCTCTAGGGAGATATCAGGGCGCACTGACCCCGCTGCAACGGTGGGGTCAGCAAAGGTGGCGTCTGGAATGGCAGGGCTATCGTCTCCCTCGGATGGGTTTCCCCAACGGCAGCCACTGACGGTTAGGGCAAATCCAGTTGCGATCGCGAATACCAAGGCAGGCATTCTCAAGGTCATGGCTTAAGAGGCGTGAACAACCAATCGACTAGCTAGTGTAACCTGAGTTCGGGATGAGGAAAGGAGGGGCTTTGTAAGCTGAAGGGTGAAAAACTAAGTATCAGTAGGCCCCCCTTATGGATAGGGTCGCATCCGCCGCCACAAAGTCTTCCGAGGCATAGCGGCTCGTGGCAAAACCTCGGTGGATTGGTTCTTTGGCTTCAAACTCCATCTGGTAGTGAATGACCAGGACGAGTTGCTCAATATTGAGATCACACCGGGCAATACTGATGACCGTAAGCCGGTGGAGAGCTTGCTCAATGATCAATGTCATCTGTGGCTTAATTGCTTACTGTCATCAGCCCAAGAAGCCATCACTCAATTTTGACTTTGCTCTCCCTCAAGCCGCTTAACCCGAACTCAGGTTAAGTACAAATACTGTGTCCATTGGAGTACTATCCCAATGAACACAGCGAAACAGGTTACTTCTTGATGTTCCGCGCCATATTGCGGAACATGTCCATACTGCTGTCGGCGGTGCGGCGATTGGCCTGCTCACTCCCACTGGGTTGAGAGGCTTGAGGCGCTCCCGGTTGAGACTGCTGGGACTGGTCACGCACATCGACCTTATCCATTGCGGAGACTTGGCGCACAATTTCCACCTCTTCGGTCTGCCCCTTTTTCCGCGCAAAGGTCCGCTTCACCATCTTGGATGTACGCATGTAGTCGATATCGCCAAAGGTTTTGGCCTCATTCTCATCCAGAAAAAAGGCTTTCTCATCTTTAGGGGGCTTCGGTGTGCGAGGCTTTTTACCGCCGCCAAACAAACCACGAATGAAACCGGTCATGGAAATCTCCTGGACGCATGAGTCGCTGTTCATTTATCTTAACGTCATTTGTAACGTTAGATTTTTGCCATCGCGACAAATTTGCCAGTCCAGACGCCATTAAAAGTGGGCCTGAAAGTCTTCGAGGGCCTGGAGTAGGGCTGTCTCCCCTCTGGGCGGAATCAGGTCTTGCAGGGGAATCGACCGGCGACCCGCCCCGATAGGAATCAGGGTAGTTTGTAGAACCTCTGTCACTACCTTCTCAGAAAGGCGGTTTTCATCTAAAACCGGGTAGAACTTCTCAGCCAAGAGGGTATGGAGTTTGGCATCGTTGAGGTACAGGTGCCACTTGGCGACATCAATGTAAACCGCTTCGCCAATGTTGGCAGCTAAAGCCTCTAAGGTTTCTGCTGGAACTGAGGTCATGGGCTGTTCTCCTCGGGGTTGTCATCAGTAGCCGGGATGTAGGGGCCAGAGTAATCTGCGATCGCAAAAATATAGCCCCCATGGACTGCTAGCAAAGCCAGCCAAGGGAACGTCACAAAGCTGACCCAAGGTACCCAATCGGCATTGAGCTGATGGGCAAACCACAGCCCGGAATTGATGGCGGCAAAAAAGGCCACATGCAGGGCAAAGTTGAGGCGATCCTCCAAACGACGGTAGGCGGGATCGCGGCGGTCAGGCTTGCGGGGCCAGCGGGGGGGCATGGAAACACTCCAAAATAGGCAGTTAGGTCTTGCTCGTATTGTAGAAGGCAGCGGGTATTGACACGACCTGGCAGAAATCGATCTCCGAGAAGATTTTGATCCACAGGAAGATTTTTTAGATGGAATACTTTATATAGCCTTGTTTCATAAAATGCTTAAGCTGCAACCATGATAATTTCTCCCCTGAGTTGGTCGGAGCTCGAAACCCTCACTGATTTTCATCGTGATCCCATCCATGGGCCGACCAATTCCCAGTCCCGACTGCGCCTGTTTGGCCAGTTTGAAACCGATGTACGGGTTACCCTATACCGCGACAATCATGCCTGGTGTCCCTATTGCCAGAAGGTCTGGCTGTGGCTAGAGGAAAAGCGCATTCCCTACCGCATCGAGAAGGTCACCATGTTCTGCTACGGGCAGAAGGAGCAGTGGTATAAGCGCATCGTGCCCTCGGGGATGCTGCCCGCCCTGGAGCTAGATGGGCGCGTGATCACAGAAAGTGATGACATTTTGCTGGCGCTAGAACGGGCCTTTGGTCCCCTGGAGCAAGCTATGACCGATCCGACAGTGCTGCCTCTGCGCCAGTTGGAACGGCGGCTGTTCCGCGCTTGGTGTACCTGGCTCTGCTATCCCACCCGATCCCCACGTCAGGAACAGGGAAGCCGTGATCAATTTATCAGTGTGGTGACCCAGGTAGAGGAAGCGTTAAGCCACACTCCCGGCCCCTACTTCCTGGAAAATTTTGGCACCGCTGATGTGGTTTTCACGCCCTACGTTGAACGCATGAATGCCAGCCTCTACTACTACAAGGGGTATTCTCTGCGGGAGGAAAACCCGCACCTGTCCGCCTGGTTCGATGCCATGGAGAGTCGCCCCACCTATCGCGGTACCCAGAGCGATTTCCATACCCACGCCCACGATCTGCCGCCCCAGATGGGGGGCTGCTACGAAAACGGTACACCCCAGATGGAGATCAACAAGGCCAGGGTGGATAACGGTCCCTGGATGGGCTTACCGGATGTGACCTATCCTGAGCCGGAATTCTCCCGTCAGGAAGCCTTACAACGGGTGATCAAACACCGGAACAACATTATTCGCATCAATCCCGTCAATGATGCCACCTTTGACACGGCGCTGCGCTGTGCTCTTACCCACCTGATTACAGGAAAACCTTGTACACCACCGCCCGGTTCTGATATCGCCCTGCGCTATCTGCGCGATCGCATTAGCATCCCCCGCGATATGTCCATCTATGCGGGTAAGCGGCTGCGACAGGCATTAGAAGACACAGCAGCCCTCGTAGGAGAGCGCCAAGGCCCCCCCATTCTCCTTCAGCATCGCCGGGACCAGGATCCTGCTAATTTTGCTCCCTAGATCACTCAAAACCCGCCCTGCCCAGTTCCGGAGAACCCAGAATTGTGCAGGTGCACCAGAACTGGAGTCATGGAGGAACGCCCGGTTACAGGAAATACGTCCCTTTAGCAGAGAGTACTGTTTTGAGAGAGTGATGCTAAGCTGATGCGCAGCTTTTGTCACCTATTAAGGGAAATGCTGAAATGCGATGGCCAGAGGCCGGTCGAAGACCATCGCAGGGGGTGCAGGCTCGAAATTCATTGGGTTCAAGGCGGATCTTCAACACATCATGTTTCAGAAAATGTTCTCTCAGCATCAGCTAGTATCAGCGAAACTCAGGCATTGGACAAAATCCCTCATAGCCCTGGGACTGACAACCTCTACTCTTGTCGCCCTAACCCCACCTCGATCCGCGATCGCGCAACTCAACAGCTACTGCCAAATTACCCAAGCAGAGGCTTCCCGCAAAGAAAACCTGCGGCAGGCTGCCTTTAACGGTGATGCCCAAGCCCGCTCCCAATATTTCACGATTATTCAGGAACATAGCGCCGCCCTCCAACGCTGTCGCCAGACGACTTGGCCTCAAGAGCAAGCCATCTGGGTCCGGCTCTATCCCTGCGATCTCCAGCCCGGTATTTTAGAAGCGGTAATGGACCGTATTCTGAACCTAGGCTACAACCAGGTTTACGTCGAGGTATTCTACAGCGGCCAAGTTCTCTTACCCAGTGCCGACAACCCCACCGTCTGGCCCACAGTCGTTAATTCCCAAGGCTACGAGCGACGAGATCTCTTGGCAGAAGCCATCTCCAAGGGACAACAACGGGGGCTAGATGTCCATGCCTGGGTCTTCACCCTCAACTTTGGCTATACCTACGGACAACGCAGCGATCGCGCCTCTAACCTAGCCCGCAACGGTCGCGGCCAAGATACCCTAGCCTTTGCCCGCAGTGGAGCCATCAGCAACCCAGAAGAAGTCTTCATTGACCCCTACAGCTTCCAGGCCCAGCAAGACTTTCAACAGATGCTCCAGAGCATCGCGCGTCGCCAGCCTCGCAGCATCCTCTTCGACTACATACGGTATCCCCGAGGATCAGGCAGCCATTCCGTAGTCAGCCGGGTAGAGGATCTCTGGATCTACGGAGAATCTGCCCGTCAAGCACTATTTCAGCGGGCCATGAACCAAAAAGGGCGAGAACTGATCCGCCGGTACCTTAGCCGGGGCTATCTATTGGATGCCGACATTGACGAGGTGAATACCCTCTTTCCTGGTGAAGGGGATGTCCTGTGGCAAAGCCACATTCCTACCCCTGACTGGCAATCCCAACCCACATCCATCCGCCGTCCCCAGTTACAAAATGAACTGTGGCGACTCAGCGTGGCCCACGCGGTTCAAGGCGTTGTCGATTTCCTCACCCGCATGGGTCAAGTTGCTCAACAGCAGGGCATCCCCTCGGGAGCGGTGTTTTTCCCCAGTGGCAACCGTCCAGTGGGCAGCGGTGGCTACGACTCCCGCCTACAATATTGGGATCGCTTTCCCACCTGGATGTCCTGGCACCCCATGGCCTATGCAGTCTGTGGTAATACGGGATGCATTCTGGAGGAGATTCGCCAAGTGCTAGCAACAGCGGGGCCTCGGGGTACCCAGTTCGTCAAGCCCGTCCTCGCAGGGGTTTGGGGCCAGTCAGTCCGCAACCGACCTTCCCTAGAGGCTCAAATGCAGGCCATGCAGCGGTCAACCCCAGAGGTCAACTCCGTCAGCCACTTTGCCTATTCTTGGCAGGATCCAGAGTTCGATCGCACCCGCAAATTTTGCCAACTGTAGGTTCACTACCCAAAGATCCTTCAGGAGCAGACCTCAGGGGCCAGAAAAAATCGCCTCGTCCAAGTCTTGACGACTTAGAGAATATTTAAACACCCGCTGCACATCCTGGCCTTGTCCATCAGCACAGAGATAAAGCACCACTAGGGCGTCAATTTCCAGCACAATATCGGCCTGCCAGTCGGGCGTATCCAGGTGCCAACGGTGGAGATCATCCGCATCCTGCTGGCAGCCATGATCTCGTAGCCACTGTTCAATCTCAGGAAGAGGATGGTTATAGAGGGGAGTCTGGACACTGGGCAGGGCCATAGCAACGATTATTTAGAGGAGTAAGCAAAAGCCCCATCACTTATATAAAAGTGATGGGGCCTTTGAATAATAACCTGGCACCGAGCTATTTTCCCGTGGGGCGACCCCCAAAGTATCTTCGCCGCAGATGCGTTTCACAACCGAGTTCGGGATGGGTCGGAGTGGGTCCACATCGCCATGGGCACCAGGAAAGCTATAGAGCTATCAGCCACCTATGTTTTCACATTTGATAGAGAGAGCCCTGAGGACTGCATAGATTAAGAGTCATAGTACGAACTAATGATGGTAGGACAAGCCCTCGGTCTGTTAGTACTCCTCGACTTCATCCATTACTGGACTTCCATCTAGAGCCTATCAACGGGTGTTCTTCCCGTGACCTTACTGGGTTAACCCCATGGGAGCACTCATCTTGAGGTGGGCTTCCCACTTAGATGCTTTCAGCGGTTATCCGCTCCGCACTTGGCTACCCTGCGTTTACCGTTGGCACGATAACAGGTACACCAGCGGTGCGTTCTTCCCGGTCCTCTCGTACTAAGGAAGAATCCTCTCAATGCTCCTACGCCTGCACCGGATATGGACCGAACTGTCTCACGACGTTCTGAACCCAGCTCGCGTGCCGCTTTAATGGGCGAACAGCCCAACCCTTGGGACCTACTCCAGCCCCAGGTTGCGACGAGCCGACATCGAGGTGCCAAACCTCCCCGTCGATGTGAACTCTTGGGGGAGATCAGCCTGTTATCCCTAGAGTAACTTTTATCCGTTGAGCGACGGCCCTTCCACGCGGAACCGTCGGATCACTAAGGCCGTGTTTCCACCCTGCTCGACTTGTCAGTCTCGCAGTCAAGCTCTCTTATGCCTTTACACTCAATGGCTGATTTCCAACCAGCCTGAGAGAACCTTTGCGCGCCTCCGTTATCTTTTAGGAGGCGACCGCCCCAGTCAAACTGCCCACCTGAAACTGTCCCCTCGCCGGATAACGGCTGAAGGTTAGAATTCTAGCTTTGACAGAGTGGTATCTCACCAGTGACTCATTATTCCCCACAAGGAATAATTCACAGTCTCCCACCTATCCTGCGCAGTCAAAGCCCGAACCCAATTCCAGGCTACAGTAAAGCTTCATAGGGTCTTTCTGTCCAGGTGCAGGTAGTCCGTATCTTCACAGACAATCCTATTTCGCCGAGTCTCTCTCCGAGACAGCTCCCAGATCGTTACGCCTTTCGTGCGGGTCGGAACTTACCCGACAAGGAATTTCGCTACCTTAGGACCGTTATAGTTACGGCCGCCGTTCACCGGGGCTTCAGTCGTTAGCTTCATCCGAAGACTGACCAACTTCCTTAACCTTCCGGCACTGGGCAGGCGTCAGCCCCCATACATCGTCTTGCGACTTAGCGGAGACCTGTGTTTTTGGTAAACAGTCGCCTGGGACTCTTCACTGCGACCACCTCTCGGTGGCACCCCTTCTCCCGAAGTTACGGGGCCATTTTGCCGAGTTCCTTAGAGAGAGTTATCTCGCGCCCCTTAGTATTCTCAACTACCCTACCTGTGTCGGTTTCGGGTACGGGTGAATATGGATTATCGTGGTTCGGGCTTTTCTTGGAAGCTTGACGTCAGTCACTTCTCCGTCGTAACGGATCGCTCTCGTATCTCGGCTCAGAACGTTTTCGCCGCTCCTCATCACCTCATATACTTGGACCGGGTATTCCATCACCCGGATGACTTAGCCTTCTCCGTCCCCCGCCACAATCCATACTCAGTATCGGAATATTAACCGATTGTCCATCGACTACGCCTTTCGGCCTCGCCTTAGGTCCCGACTAACCCTCCGTGGACGAGCCTTCCGGAGGAACCCTTAGGGTTTCGGGGCATTGGATTCTCACCAATGTTTTCGCTACTCAAGCCGACATTCTCACTTCTGCCTCGTCCACGCCTGCTTTCGCTAACGCTTCTCACTACTACAGAACGCTCCCCTACCACTTATCGAAATAAGTCCACAGCTTCGGTAAAATGCTTAGTCCCGTTCATTTTCGGCGCAAGAGCGCTTGACCAGTGAGCTATTACGCACTCTTTTAAGGATGGCTGCTTCTAGGCAAACCTCCTGGTTGTCTGAGCACTCTCACCTCCTTTACCACTGAGCATCTATTTGGGGACCTTAGCTGGTGGTCTGGGCTGTTTCCCTCTTGACGATGGAGCTTATCCCCCACCGTCTTACTGGCAGTGTGTTCGATGGGTATTCAGAGTTTGACTCGATTTGGTACCGCTCTCGCAGCCCGCACCGAATCAGTGCTTTACCCCCCATCTATAATCACTACCGCTGCGCCTCAACACATTTCGGGGAGAACCAGCTAGCTCCGGGTTCGATTGGCATTTCACCCCTAACCACACCTCATCCGCTGGCTTTTCAACGCCAGTCGGTTCGGACCTCCACTTGGTGTCACCCAAGCTTCATCCTGGACATGGTTAGATCACCCGGGTTCGGGTCTATAAACACTGACTATCGCCCTTTTCAGACTCGCTTTCGCTTTGGCTTCACCATTCCCGGCTTAACCTGCCAGTGCCTATAAGTCGCCGGCTCATTCTTCAACAGGCACGCTATCACTCGTTTAATCGAGCTCTAACTGCTTGTAAGCTCACGGTTTCATGTTCTATTTCACTCCCCTCCCGGGGTTCTTTTCACCTTTCCCTCGCGGTACTATGCGCTATCGGTCACGTAGTAGTATTTAGCCTTTCGAGGTGGTCCTCGATGATTCAATCGGGATTTCTCGTGCCCCGACCTACTCGGGATTCAGCTAGTATCCTTGAACTTTCGACTACAGGACTTTCACCTTCTCTGGTGCAGTTCTCAACTGCTTCGTCTAGCCGCCGGATTCCATATCGCTGTCCCACAACCCCATTGGTAATAACCAATGGTTTAGGCTGGTCCCTTTTCGCTCGCCGCTACTGGGGGAATCGCTTTTGCTTTCTCTTCCTACAGCTACTAAGATGTTTCAGTTCGCTGCGTTCGCTCGCGCCATCCTATATATTCAGATGGCCGTATATTGGGTTGCCCCATTCGGAAACCTCCGGATCATTGCGTGCTTCCCACTCCCCGGAGCATATCGTCGGTAGCCACGTCCTTCTTCGCCTCTACGTGCCTAGGTATCCACCGTGAGCCCTTTATAGCTTGACCTTCCATCAACATTGATGTCTGTTCGTACTACCTTTTGACTCTCTTTCTATGCAGTTTTCAAGGTTCTTACTGGGTTCTCAGAACTCAGCATGATGTCTCTTTATCAACACTATGCTGAAATCTCTCTCGCGGTGGTGGAGGTTAGCGGACTCGAACCGCTGACATCCTGCTTGCAAAGCAGGCGCTCTACCAACTGAGCTAAACCCCCACGCAGTGGGCCATCCTGGACTCGAACCAGGGACCTCACCCTTATCAGGGGTGCGCTCTAACCACCTGAGCTAATAGCCCTTGTCCCTCGACCTATAGCTTGAGTGCCTTCTATCTCGAATCTCGAACGACCTTAGGATGACCTTCTCTATCTCGGTATATACTTCTTTTCCCGATGATAAAGATGGTTTGGTCTCCTTGAAAGGAGGTGATCCAGCCACACCTTCCGGTACGGCTACCTTGTTACGACTTCACCCCAGTCATCAGCCCCACCTTCGGCGCCCCCCTCCTCGAAAGGTTAGGGTAACGACTTCGGGCGTGGCCAACTCCCATGGTGTGACGGGCGGTGTGTACAAGGCCCGGGAACGTATTCACCGCAGTATGCTGACCTGCGATTACTAGCGATTCCTCCTTCATGCAGGCGAGTTGCAGCCTGCAATCTGAACTGAGCCTCGGTTTATGGGATTAGCTCACCATCGCTGGCTGGCTGCCCTTTGTCCGAAGCATTGTAGTACGTGTGTAGCCCAGAACGTAAGGGGCATGATGACTTGACGTCATCCACACCTTCCTCCGAGTTGTCCCCGGCAGTCTCTCTAGAGTGCCCAACTTAATGATGGCAACTAAAGACGTGGGTTGCGCTCGTTGCGGGACTTAACCCAACATCTCACGACACGAGCTGACGACAGCCATGCACCACCTGTGTCCGCGCTCCCGAAGGCACTCCCTCGTTTCCAAGGGATTCGCGGCATGTCAAGCCCTGGTAAGGTTCTTCGCGTTGCATCGAATTAAACCACATACTCCACCGCTTGTGCGGGCCCCCGTCAATTCCTTTGAGTTTCACACTTGCGTGCGTACTCCCCAGGCGGGATACTTAACGCGTTAGCTTCGGTACTGCACGGGTCGATACGCGCAACACCTAGTATCCATCGTTTACAGCTAGGACTACAGGGGTATCTAATCCCTTTCGCTCCCCTAGCTTTCGTCCCTCAGCGTCAGTTACGGCCCAGTAGAGCGCCTTCGCCACTGGTGTTCTTCCCAATATCTACGCATTTCACCGCTACACTGGGAATTCCCTCTACCCCTACCGTACTCTAGCTATACAGTTTCCACCGCCGTCTCACAGTTGAGCTGTGATATTTAACAGCAGACTTATCTAGCCGCCTGCGGACGCTTTACGCCCAATAATTCCGGATAACGCTTGCATCCTCCGTCTTACCGCGGCTGCTGGCACGGAGTTAGCCGATGCTTATTCCTCTGGTACCGTCAGGTCTTCTTCCCAGAGAAAAGAGGTTTACAATCCACAGACCTTCCTCCCTCACGCGGCGTTGCTCCGTCAGGCTTGCGCCCATTGCGGAAAATTCCCCACTGCTGCCTCCCGTAGGAGTCTGGGCCGTGTCTCAGTCCCAGTGTGGCTGATCATCCTCTCAGACCAGCTACTGATCGTCGCCTTGGTAAGCCTTTACCTCACCAACTAGCTAATCAGACGCGAGCTCATCCCTAGGCAATAAATCATTTCACCTCTCGGCCTACGGGGTATTAGCTACCGTTTCCAGTAGTTGTCCCCCTCCTAAGGGCAGATCCTCACGCGTTACTCACCCGTCCGCCACTAAGTGTCCGAAAACACTCCGTTCGACTTGCATGTGTTAAGCACGCCGCCAGCGTTCATCCTGAGCCAGGATCAAACTCTCCATGTTGTACAGGACTATAAATCCCATATATCGAAAAGTTAAACCCTGAATACTCTCGTATCCAGAATCTATCTGATTAGCTTTACTCGCAGCTCATCTCTGTGCTACAGTATTGCCAATTTAATTCTTGACGAGACCCAAGTTTTCTGGCTCTCAAGCTATATTCTTCTGTCGAGGTCCTCGCCTCAAGAAGTTCAGGTCGCAACCCGTTCCTCCCTCAGCGCTTTACTAATGTAACCCCCGTTCCTGTTTGCTGTCAATACTTTTGACGAGCAATTTTTGGGGGCACTAGAATCCCCGCTACACAAGGGTTCTGCTTCTCTAGACCTAGCTTTTCTGGGGAAGGGCAAAAAAGAGTTTTCTGGTCTTGGCTATTTTTCCGGTGATACTGCCCAGTCACTCTGTGGGCTTAAGGACTGGAGTTGAGGGAGAGGGGTGGGGCGATCGCCACCTTAGACATACGGACTTACGCTCCCCAGATTTTTCCCTAGCCTGCATAGTGGAGGAGTAGAGGCAGGCCGGAGGAGCGATTCTATGCAGCCCACTAATCCCAACCAATTTACGGAGAAGGCGTGGCAGGCCATTGTGCGGACGCCAGAAATCGCTAAGGAAGCTAAGCACCAGCAGATCGAGAGTGAGCACTTGATGAAGGCGCTGCTGGAGCAAGAAGGGTTAGCTACCTCTGTCTTTAATAAGGCGGAGGCGAATGTGCAAAATCTACGCGATCGCACTACGGACTTTATTGGCAAGCAGCCCCAGATCAGCAATGCAGGGGGATCGGTGTACCTGGGGCGCAGTTTAGATCAACTACTGGATCGGGCCGACGGTCATCGCAAAGACTTTGGTGACGAGTATATTTCCATTGAGCATCTGCTGCTGGCCTACGCTAAGGATGAGCGCTTCGGCAGGGCTCTGTTTAAGGAATTTGGCTTGGATGGCAACAAACTGCGCGCCATCATTAAGGAAGTACGAGGCAATCAGAAAGTGACTGACCAGAATCCCGAGGGCAAGTACGAAGCCCTAGAAAAATATGGCCGCGACCTAACGGACTTGGCTCGCGAGGGCAAGCTGGACCCCGTCATTGGCCGAGATGATGAGATCCGCCGCACGGTGCAGATTCTGTCCCGACGCACGAAGAATAATCCGGTGCTGATCGGGGAGCCAGGGGTGGGGAAAACCGCGATCGCGGAAGGATTAGCTCAACGCATTATCAACGGGGATGTGCCGGAGTCGCTGCGGGATCGCCGCATCATTGCCCTGGATATGGGGGCATTGATCGCTGGGGCTAAGTACCGGGGTGAATTTGAGGAGCGCCTGAAGGCAGTTCTGAAAGAAGTGCAGGAATCTGCTGGACAGATGGTGCTGTTCATCGACGAGATCCATACCGTCGTTGGGGCCGGAGCCACCCAAGGAGCCATGGATGCGGGCAATCTGCTGAAGCCGATGCTGGCACGGGGGGAACTGCGCTGTATTGGAGCCACTACCCTGGATGAGTACCGTAAATACATAGAGAAGGATGCCGCGCTAGAGCGCCGCTTCCAACAGGTCTTTATTGACCAGCCCACGATTGAGGACACGATTTCTATTCTGCGGGGGCTGAAGGAACGGTACGAAGTCCACCACGGGGTAAAAATTGCCGACAATGCCTTGGTGGCGGCGGCGGTGCTCTCCACTCGGTACATTAGCGATCGCTTTTTGCCGGATAAGGCCATTGACTTGGTGGATGAGTCTGCTGCCAAGCTCAAGATGGAAATCACCTCCAAACCGGAGGAGTTGGACGAGATTGATCGAAAGGTGATCCAACTCGAAATGGAAAAGCTGTCCCTACAGAAGGAGACGGACCCTGCTTCTGTGGATCGGCTGGAGCGCATTGAGAAGGAACTAGCGGATCTGAAGGAAACTCAGTCCAGCCTGAATGCCCAATGGCAGGCGGAAAAGGATCTCATCGACAACATCCAAAAGCTGAAGGAGGAGCTGGATCACGTCAATATTGAAATCCAACAGGCGGAGCGCAACTACGACCTCAACCGGGCGGCGGAGTTGAAGTATGGCAAGCTCACCGATCTCCAGCGACGGCTGGAGGGGGCGGAGGCGAATCTGAGTAATGCCCAAACCAGCGGTCATTCCCTGCTGCGGGAGGAAGTGACGGAGACGGATATTGCTGAGATCATTTCCAAGTGGACGGGGATCCCCGTCAGCAAGCTGGTGGCCTCGGAAATGGAGAAGTTGCTGCACCTGGAGGACGAGCTACACCAGCGGGTCATCGGTCAGGATGAGGCGGTGACAGCGGTGGCGGATGCCATTCAGCGATCGCGGGCAGGGCTCGCGGATCCCAACCGTCCCATTGCCAGCTTTATTTTCCTAGGACCAACGGGGGTGGGTAAGACGGAACTGGCCAAGGCGCTGGCAGCCTATATGTTCGACACGGAAGAGGCGATGGTTCGCATTGACATGTCGGAATATATGGAGAAACATGCTGTCGCCCGTCTGATTGGTGCGCCTCCTGGATATGTGGGCTTTGAGGAGGGGGGACAACTGACGGAGGCAATTCGTCGCCGCCCCTACGCGGTGATCCTTTTCGACGAAATCGAGAAGGCCCACCCCGATGTCTTCAACATCATGTTGCAGGTGCTGGATGATGGCCGTTTGACGGATTCCCAGGGGCGCACGGTGGATTTTCGCAATTCGGTGGTGATCATGACGAGCAACGTCGGCTCCCAGTACATCCTGGATCTGGCGGGGGATGATGAGAAGTATGACCTCATGCGCGATCGCGTTATGGAAGCGATGCGGTCTCAGTTTCGCCCTGAGTTCCTCAACCGGGTAGATGAGATGATCATTTTCCACAGTCTGCGCTTGGAGCAACTACGACAAATTGTGAAGCTACAAATCCGTCGCCTAGAACAGCGGCTCAGCGATCGCAAGATGACACTGACTCTTTCGGAGGAGGCTTTGGACTGGGTGGCCCATGTCGGGTTTGATCCGGTCTATGGCGCACGACCGCTGAAGCGGGCAGTTCAGAAAGAACTGGAGACGCCGCTTGCCAAGGGAATTTTGCGGGGCGAGTTTCAAAATGGCGATCGCATCTATGCCGATGTGGAACTAGAACGCTTGGTTTTCAAACGTCTTGCCCCAGAACTCGCTACGGTCTAGCCCAATGTCCCTCTGTATTACTGGAATCTAAACCTAGTCCAAGTTGAAAACTAGAGATTTTCCCAGGAAATACTACGGGTTTCTACTTGGACGCGGATCGAATTGCCCTTAGGTGAACTCTTTGCGGCAGAGGAAATCCAGAATCAAATCAATGCTGAAGTTGTCATTCTCAGCATATTACAATATAGTAATACCACCCAAGAGTAAACCATACACCCAGTATCACTCGTCGATTTAACTGCATCCATGTCTCACATTCCTATTTCAGCGTTGGCCCATGTCGCCGACTATTTCAAGGTTCTGTCCGAACGCAGTCGGCTGCAAGTCCTGTGCGCCCTTAGGACTGGGACCAAAAATGTGACTGAAATCATTGAAGAGACAGAGCTGGGGCAGGCTAATGTTTCTAAGCACCTGAAAATTTTGACCCAGGCGGGCATTGTCCAGCGTCAGCCCCAAGGTGTCAGCGTTTATTATCAAATCGCTGATCCCATGATTTTCGATTTATGCGAGCTCGTCTGCCAAAGTCTAGAAACACGACTGCAAGAGCATTCACAACAATTGAAAAGGCTGGAAGGATTACGCCAATCCTAGGGCTGAGCGGCATGGTAAGGGACGTGCAATCAAATAACACCACACCCCCTCATACACACCCCCTACGGATGGGGCGTTATTGTCCTGCGAGTCCCTAACCATTTCGGCATCGAGGGTTACAGATCCGATGGCTGCTGGCCCGAGACCACCGGAGCGGTATTGCGAAGTTGCAGTTCAGGATGATCTGCCTGCACCTGCTGACAGTTCCACTCGTTGCGGAAGAGCAGTACCGGGCGACCCCAGCTATCTTTGACTGTGGCGGTATTGAAAAGGCGCTCTACCTTTGCCAAAGCTTCCCACCCCCCCGCCACCCAACGAGCAACACTGTAGGGAAGTGGTTCTAGGCGACTTTCCACGTTGTATTCATTTTGCAGCCGGAACTGTACCACCTCAAATTGGAGTTGCCCCACCGCCGCCAGGATGGGATCCCGTTTGCTCTCATCGGCGGAGAACATAATTTGTACTGCTCCCTCTTCTCGCAATTCCGTCACCCCTTTGTGAAACTGCTTGAATTTAGAGGGGTTGGGATTGCGGAGGTAGGCAAAGAGTTCGGGGGAAAAGCAGGGAATTCCCTCGTATTCCAGTTTTTGTCCCTGGTAGATGGTGTCACCGATGGCGAAAGTACCGGGGTTGTTTAGACCAATTACGTCGCCGGGATAGGCTTCCTCTAGAGATTGGCGACCCTGGGCAAAAAGCTTTTGGGGGTGGGAGAGACGCACGGTTTTACCGAGGCGGGCGTGGTTGACCACCATATCTTTTTCAAACTTGCCAGAGCAGACGCGGATGAAGGCGATGCGATCGCGGTGCTTCGGATCCATATTGGCCTGGAGCTTGAAGACAAACCCAGAAAACGCCTCCTCCGTAGGTGGCACCTCCCCGATAGTGCTGGCATGGGAGCTGGGCTTGAGGGCATAGTCCAGAAAGGCATCGAGGAATAGCTCAACGCCAAAGTTGGTCATGGCGCTGCCGAAAAAGACCGGCGTCATTTTCCCCGCATGAATCGCCTCCAGATCTAGGGCTGGGCCGATTTCCTCCAGCATCTCTAGCTCTTCCTTGAACTGGTAGTAGAGAGTTTGATCCACCAATTCCTCAATGCGGGGATCCCCCAGATCGACTACGGTTACCCCAGCAGCACGGCTACCATGGGCCACCCGCTCGAACAGGTGAAACTGTTGTGTGCGGCGATCGAAGACCCCCTGAAACTGCTCCCCCATACCAATAGGCCAGTTGACGGCATAGGTTTGTAAACCCAACTCCTTCTCAATCTCATCCAGCAGTTCCAGAGGTTCCCGTGCTGGACGATCCATCTTGTTGAAAAAGGTGAAGATGGGTAGCGATCGCATCCGACAGACCTCGAACAGTTTGCGGGTCTGGGGTTCCAACCCCTTCGCGGCATCCTCTAGCATGACCGCATTATCTGCCGCCGCCAGAGTGCGATAGGTGTCTTCGCTAAAATCTTGGTGTCCGGGGGTATCTAGCAGATTGATACGGCGATCGCGATAGTCAAACTGAAGCACGGTCGAGGTGATGGAGATGCCCCGCTGCTGCTCCATGGCCATCCAGTCCGAGGTGACATGGCGCTGGGCACGACGCGCCTTCACGGCCCCCGCTTCATGGATAGCCCCGCCGTAGAGCAACAGTTTCTCCGTCAGCGTCGTTTTTCCGGCATCTGGGTGGGAAATAATGGCGAAATTTCGCCGTTTCTCCACCTCCTGAGCCAGGAATGCTGTTAAATCTGCGGCCCCATCTGTCATCGATTCTGTCCCGTTTGATCTCAGCCTGTGGAATGCTAGAGCGCTCCATACCATTTATGGCATTCTCACCCCGCCTAGCGGATGGGGACCACTCGATACAGCATCAAATCCTGAGAATGGCTGTTGCACAAAACTCCACAGGAAGCTCCATTGTATTCCCAAAGTCTAGGTCGCCTCCGGTCTGCGGCAAGTGTTGTCGTGGGGCAAGTGTCATGGGGCCATCTGCGATGGACAGAGGCCAGTCAAAGACCATCGCGATGTTCCCCCACCCAGCAATGTCCCTTGGGTTAGACTGCGATGCAACAACCAGCCCTTATCTATATTCTGTTAAATCCAAAAGCCGATGCTTCCTACACCCGAAAGCCTAGAACTCCTCTTCAGCGGTGCCAATCTTTTTGTGTTGCCGTTTTGGGCCTTGATGGTGCTGTTGCCCAACTGGGGCGTGACCCAGCGAGTGATAGCCTCCTATCTGCCCTTTGCCGCCTTGGCCTGCCTATACGTCTATCTGTTTATCACCCTAGATGGGGGCGTATTTGCGGCCTTCTCTGACCCACAGTTGAGCTTGGTGACCTTGGCGGGCCTGTTTGCCGTACCCCAGGTGATGGCCCTCGGGTGGGTTCATTTTCTAGTCATGGACCTGTTTGTGGGGCGCTGGATCTATCTCCAGGGTCAGGAAAAGGGGATTTTCACCCGGCATTCCCTGGCCCTATGCCTGTTTGCGGGGCCAGTGGGGCTGCTGGCCCATTTCCTCACGGAGGCAGTGATGCAGCGCTGGGGGCAGAAATCCCCCTTCCCATCCTCAGACACCCCAGAGGCGGTCTAGTGCTCAGTCAATTTAATGATTGACGGGTGACCGAAATCCTGGAGTGTAGTTGGGGTTAAATTTTGACGGGTGACCGACCCGTCAAAATTGTCTTAACAGACCACTAGTGGCTTGTCAAAGCATTTCTCTTCTTGACGTTTTGTAACGTTGTCTGTTACATTTATTTACAGATGCAGGCAAATGCGATAAAGGAAGTTTCCAGCTTCCTCTGTCCAGGGTAGGACCCAATGCCCTGAGAGCATCCCAAGCAATGCATCTGCTTCGTCCTTGGGGACACCCCGCGATGGTCTTTGACCGACCTCTGTCCATCGCAGGTTTTAGGGCCATAGCTACGTCCCCTGTACTATCTTCAGAGGTTCTCCATGACCACCCTACTTATCGCCCTCTTCGTAATCGGCTGGGTTGCAGCAGCCCTCATCGGTAGCCAAGCCTACTTCCGGGGTGAGCAGACCAAGCCCATCCACGCCCGCAACTGGCGCTCCGAGTCCTTCGAAAAGCTAGCTCGCAGCATCACCGGACAGGCCACCGATAACAACGATCGGGTACCCGCCTACGGGTTTGACGCCTACCAAAGTGCTATCTTGCCGACGGAATAGTCGCGCAGCACCAGCGCTCAGATTTAGTTTCGACCGCCCTTGTGCATGAGGGCTAGCCCCCGACCCATCGTCGGGGGCTTTTTTAGAGTCTGCGACCCTCACAATCCCTTAAGGTTTGCCTCGGATCTGGGAGAGAAAGCCAAAATTTTTCATGCGAGGCAATAAACATAAAGAAACGTTACATCAGCAAAAACCTATAAGGATCAGGCTGTGTGGATCACCGAAATATATAAATGGCAACTAATTTTCAAAAATGGGTTGCTATAGTGTAGGCAACTCGGGTATAACCGCCTCAAACTGCAAGACATATTTGCATGGACATCGTACCCATGGCCGCTGCCTTTGATTCCCCTGAAAATTCTCCGCAATCCTGGGGCGATACCCACGTTGGCGAGATGAGTCTGCTAGATGATCTCGGTCCAGCTGAAGTAACGGCTACAGCATCCCCAAAGGCCCTTAAAGATCCCCTCCTCTGGGAAGAAGATAGCGAGGTAATGGCCCGCTATTCTCAGGGGGAAGAACTGGCTGATCTCGCTCTCTCGGGATATCAAAAAACGATTACCGATGATGCCGTCGGAGCCTTCTTTAAAGAGATGGCCCGCTACCCTCTGCTGAAACCTGACGAAGAAATCGAACTGGCCCGCCAGGTGCGCTTTCTCGGGGAAATGGAAGAACTCAAGGCATCCCTGACGGACAGTTTAGGGCGACGGCCCTTATTGGCAGACATTGCCCACGCCTTTGATCTGAGTGAAGCCCAAGTGCGCCAAAATCTCCAGTTGGGGCGGGCTGCAAAACGACGCATGATTCGCTCCAATCTCAGATTGGTGGTTTCTATTGCCAAACGTTACCTAAATCGCGGCGTTCCCTTTCTCGATCTGATTCAGGAAGGAGCTCTGGGTCTAAACCGAGCCACAGAAAAGTTTGACCCCGATAAAGGCTATAAATTTTCCACCTATGCCTATTGGTGGATTCGGCAGGGGATCACCCGCACGATTGCCAACGATGCCCGCACGATCCGACTGCCGATCCACATCGTAGAAAAGCTCAACAAGCTGAAAAAAGCGCACCGAGATCTGCGGCGAGAACTTCAGCGCAACCCGACGGAAGTCGAGCTGGCTCAGTCCCTCGATATGACCCCCGATCAGCTGCGGGGTTTGCAGCAGGTCCGACGGCGATCCCTTTCCCTTAACCATCGCGTTGGCAAGGGGGAAGACACGGAACTCATGGAACTTTTGGAAGACGGCAATACCCAGTCGCCGGAATCCCAGATCAGTGAATCCATGATGCGCCATGAAATTACGAGCGTCTTGGCGGAGGTGCTCACGGAGCGGGAAAAGGACATCATTACCCTGCGCTATGGCCTAGCCACAGGAGAAACCCACACCCTAGAAGAGGTGGGGAGTATGTTCAATCTGTCGCGGGAACGGGTACGCCAGATTCAAACTAAGGCCATGCGCAAGTTGCGGCGGCCCCAAGTGGCATCCCGCCTACGGGGCTGGTTGCGGTAGTTGTAGGGTGGCAGTACTGCTCCGACGTGGTATCGGTTCAGACAGCCCCTATGTCCCTAGCTTTCTATGCTTAAGGAGAGAGCAGTTAAGGGAAGCATGGTCTGATGGACTACAAGCAAGATCTGATCACCACAATCCATGATTTGGGCTGTGATCTGACCCGGCTAGATGATCGGCTGACGGAACTGAGCCAATCCTTACCCACGGCGGTGCTGGTTCCTTCCCTCTACGAAGAGTTAGAACGGCCCGCTCTACGCAATATTCGCGACCATCTTGCCCGCTGTCGTTTTGTGAATACGGTGGTCATCAGCCTCTATGCAGACACGCTGGAGCAGTATCGCCATGCGGTGGCTTTTTTCCAATCCCTGCCGCAGCCCACCTACGTGCTGTGGGAAAATGGCCCCCGCATTACCCATATCCTGGCGTCTCTCCAGGAGCGGGGGCTGGATCTGATGAATCACAAGGGGAAAGGGCGGGCTGTGTGGCTGGGCCTGGGTATTGCATCTCTGGAAGCTGCCGCGATCGCACTTCACGACGCTGACATTGTCACCTATGACCAGAGCTATCCCCTCAAACTGCTGTTTCCCTTGCTGGAGCGGGAGTTTGGCATCGCCTTTAGCAAAGCCTACTACACCCGCCTGAGTAAGCATCCTCGGCAGATGCACGGGCGCGTGACGCGGCTGTTTGTAATGCCTTTGATCACCTCTTTGATGGAGCTGTTTGGCAGCCGTAACTACCTGCGCTATCTGAATGCTTATCGCTATCCCCTATCGGGGGAATTTGCCCTGAGTAGCGACTTGGCTTTAAACACTCGCATTCCCGCCAACTGGGGGCTAGAGGTGGGGTTGTTGGCGGAGGTATACCGCAATGTGGCCATGAAGCGCATTGCCCAGGTAGACCTGGGGATCTTTGAGCACAAGCATCAGGTTCTCGGCACCGGGTCTAATCAGGGGCTACAAAAGATGTGCCGCGACATTCTGCGTTCGATATTACGCACCCTGACGGAGACGGAGCAGGTGGTGATCACTCGGGACCACATTTGCGCCCTGCGGGTCAAGTTTCGACGGGAGGCCCAAAACCTCACCCGGCAATATTTTGTAGACGCTCGCTTCAACGGGCTAGACTACGACCGCCACAAAGAAGAAGCCACCCTAGAGCAGTTTGAGCGCGTGATTCTGGAGGCAGGAGAACAATACCTGGAGGATCCCACTGGAGCGCAAATTCCAGACTGGACTCGTGCCTTGGCGGTGATGTCGGACCTGCGGGAGCAGCTTCAGGATGCAACGGTAGCAGATATGGAAGATGCCCGAGAGGTGGGCACACTCCCAGTGGTGTACCCTGACGCTCCCCCAGTGGCGGTGTAGTCCACCACTGAGCAGGGTGGTTGTTTGGTATTTTCCACAGGGTTTGGGCTACTTTTCCCCAAGGTTTTCCCCAGGGGTTTTCCTAGGACTGTGCCCTTATGGCAACATACAGTTGCCATAAGGGCACATCCACGACTTGGAAGGTTACAGAGCACCGAGCCCGTTGACTGCTGGCTGAGCGGAGTCGTAAGTCTTTCAGACAGGCTTTGCCAACGCTTTAGCGTCTCCCGAAGGGAGAAAGCCAGCCACACCACCGGGTTCTGGCCGTTCCCTAGCCCCTCCGGGGCGGCAAAGCCAACGACTCCGTTGCTCCCTAGGGGAGCCGCTAACGCGAACAGGGAACTGGATGTCTGTATGGAGCCAACGACGTGGCAGGCTTCTCAGCTCGTTCCAAGACATAACCTTCCAAGTCGTGCACATCCTTAAGGGCGCACAGCCGTGCGCCACTGTTGGCGCGGATCTCCAACTGGCCCACCTCATCTAAGGGCACAGTCCTAAGGGCACACAGCCGTGCGCCCCTACCGTGGGCGTACTTGGATACTGGATTGAGATAATACCGCTATATCTACGTTGAATTGTTGAATTCCTCTGGAAACGGTCTGGCTGGGGTCCGCCTCGGGTGCCCCTAGGCGGAGATTTTCTCTGCTGTGGGGGCTTCTGCCAACCAGTGATCTAGAAAGCGGTCTAACCAGCGATCAACCTGGGCTCCGTAGTGATGATGACTCTGGATATGGCGTTCGCGGGGTTGGGCTCCCGGCAGCGTCAGTTGGTCGGCTCCTCGCCGGGTCCAGTCCTGAATCAGGGGGGCGGTGATTTCGGGATGAAATTGCAGCCCGTAGGCGCGATCGTTGAACACAAAGGCTTGGTTGGCAAAGGTGTCTCCGGTGGCTAGGGGGACGGCCTGCGGCGGCACCGTGAAGCCTTCTCCATGCCAGTGGTAGACCTGCAACTGGGGCGGAAAGATCGATTGCCCCGCCGCCACTGCCCGCAGAGGATAGTAGCCAATTTCCCGGATGCCCTCTGGGTGGGGAGCTACCGTTCCCCCCAGAGTCCGGGCCAGCAGTTGGGCTCCGAGGCAAATGCCCAGGTAGGGCTGGGGGGCGGGCAGTACCGTTTGCCTAATCCAGTCCAGCTCCGTGCGGATGAAGGGCAGGGTGTCGTCATCATTGGCACTCATGGGGCCACCGAAGACAATGACAGCGGTGTGGTGCTCCAGGGTATGGGGGAGGGGATCCCCTAGGGCGGGGCAGCGGGTGTCGAGGTGATAGCCCCGCGATCGCAGTTTTTCTCCCATCAGTCCTGGATCAGAGTTTTCCTGATGTACCACCATCAACACTTGCCCTGTTGTGCCCATTGCAGTCCTACCTACAGTCCTATCTACAGTTGTATCTACTTAGGGAATAGCTCAGCGGTATACGGGGACAAAGGAGCCGTGAATTTGCTCCAGCAAAGCCCGCGTCTCGGGGGTATCGGTGTGGTAGTAGCTGACTAGGATCGCCGTGCCGTAGCTGCCATAGCCGATATAGGTCATGAATTGATAGGGATACTCTAGAGGCACATCCGCAAGCTGAAGCCGTAGCCCCAGGATGCCATTCACGGGGAGGAACCGATAGGAGGTCACCGTATAGCCCGTGGCCACGACCGCATCTACAGCGCGGCTGATGGCGGTATTCGGGGATTCTGATAAGAACTGCACTTCGGTTTTGATGTCACCGGGCTGCGGAGTAGTGCGATCGGTAGGGTAGTTGGTAATCACCGCTGATCGCTCCATCTCGCTGCCCTCACTCCCCCAGTCGGCGGGAATATGCACCGAGAAAGCTCGGGGCAGGACATAGGTGCGGAACCCTTCTGGTAGGGGCGGGGGCGTTCCTACAGGGGGGCGAGATGGGCTAGCCACTGGAGCCGGTTCCGGTGCGCTCTCTGGGCTAATTTCTGCCCTGTCTTCGGGGGTAACTTCAGCAGACAGGTCTGGATTGACCTCTAGCGCCTCAGCCTGGGGATGGCCTGCCCTCGCAGCCCCGAGTATCCATGCCACAATAATGAGGACCGTAGCTAGGCGATGAACTGGTTGCATTGAGAAGCGTCTCATAATTATCTTGCCGTCCCATATATAGCTTTGGTATATAGCTTTGGCAGCTTTGGCAAATTGGCTTCAGACACTGGGCACCTCTCTGAGGCTAACTACCCCAGCCCGTTGACTCGCAGTCTTGTCCTAACCGGACTGGCAACTGTAACACCTTGCCGACAGTATTGTGTCAGGGAATGAACTCGGTAAAACCATGATATTTTCTGCTACCCGCCTATCCACAACTGCTGCTTTGGTCACACTCTGGCTGGGAGGAATGTCATGGGCTGCGATCGCGAGTTATAGTCCACCCCCCGGCTTGGGACTCCCTGGGCCTCGGGAGGGAGCAGGCACAAGGGGCTGTCTGTTGGGCGATCCGGGTCAGCTTATTTTGCTAATGCCGGAGAATAATGTGGGCTGGACCACCGCTGCCTATCCCCAGTTCCACTGGTATCTGCCCCTCAACTTGGCCAGCTTTGTAGAGTTCTCTCTATACCGCGCAACGAGCGATAGTCCGGAAGCAGGTGAACTCCTATATTCCAGTCGCTTTGTGGTGACACCGGATGCGGGCATCGCCAGTTTCCAACTGCCGGAGAATGCAGGCATTCCGCCCCTGGTGGAAGGTGAGCGCTATTACTGGCAGGTGTCGGTTTTCTGCAATACCGAAAGCGAGCATGGGGATAGTCAGGCCACAGGCTGGGTTGAGCGCCACAGCCTCGATGAGGAGACGGCATCTGCGATCGCGGATGCTGATGCGGTGGAACAGGCAGAAATTTACGCGGCCCAGGGCTACTGGTTTGACGCCGTGGACGCCCTCGTAGCGCTGAAGAGAGCCCATCCTGAAGACGAGGATATCCAGATCCTTTGGCAGACCCTCCTAGATTCTGTGGAGTTAGAAGTCCTGGGGGATCAGCCCTTCTTTCCCACCGAGGCCGATCTGGCCCCAGAGAACATCAACGCGGAGAACCCGGAACACCAGGCTAGCCCGTCGCGCGTGTCAAGATAGAAGCGTATTGCCCATCTATAGGCCCATGAGTGGAGAGAGCTTGGTTTGCAGGTAACGTTCTTAGGTACCAGTTCCGGCGTGCCCACGCGATCGCGCAATGTCTCCAGCGTGGCCCTGCGTCTGCCCCAACGGGCGGAGGTGTGGCTATTTGACTGTGGCGAGGGTACCCAACATCAATTTCTCCGCAGCGATTTCAAGGCCAGCCAGATTCGTCGCATTTTTGTGACCCACATGCACGGGGATCACATCTTCGGGCTGATGGGACTTTTGGCCACCTGCGGACTGGCGGGCAATCCCCAGCAACGGGTCGATATCTACGGCCCCCCCAAGCTGAACGACTATCTCCAAGCCTGCCGCCGCTATTCCCAAACCCACTTTTCCTATCCCATCAAGGTGCATACGGTACAGCCCGGTTTGGTGTACGAGGATGGGGAGTTTGTAGTGACCTGCACCCTCCTGGAACACCGGGTTCCCGCCTATGGCTATCGCGTGACGGAACGGGATCGTCCCGGTCGCTTTGATGTCAAACGGGCTCAGGCCATGGGCATTCCCTCTGGCCCCCTCTACGGACAACTGAAGCGGGGGGAGGTAGTGACCCTACCCGATGGCCGTCGCATCAACGGTCAAAATCTGTGCGGGCCTGATCTGCCGGGGCGCAGTCTGGTGTACTGCACCGACACCATCTTTTGCGAAAGTGCCGTGGAACTCGCCCACCGTGCCGATGTCCTCATCCATGAGGCCACCTTTTCCCACCAGGATGCGGAGATGGCCTACCAACGGCTTCATTCCACCTCCACTATGGCGGCGCAGGTGGCCCTCTCCGCCCAGGTCAAGCAGTTGATCATGACCCACTTCAGCCCCCGCTATGCGCCAGGAAATGCGGTGCAGTTTGAGGATTTGCTCACGGAGGCCCAGGCAATTTTTCCCAATACGGTCATGGCCCGCGATTTCTATACCCACGACATTCTGCGCCAAGAACCAGCTCTAGCAGTCTCTGGTTAGAGAACCGGGCCGATGACTGCGAAGCGGAATATTACCAGGCCGAAACCCGTGGGGGATCCTTCTGAAACCCTATTGAAAATAGGGTGAAATAGAGGTGGGGTGGGGTGAGATGGCACGGTTCCTGAAGTAGACTGACCCTTGGGCATGGATATGACCGTTAGTGTTTTTGGCCCTTATACGTGGGTCGCTAAGGAATCTGGATCCTTGTAATGTGCGTAATGTGCAATTCTTGTGGGTCAGGCAAGATGCCTGACCGTGGACAGCCGGGACGGCTATCCCACGTTATTTGATCTCTATTCCTAACATTGCCCCTGCCCGCTCCCCCCTAGCCATTTCCCCCTAGAGAATCGATGCGAATTTCCCTGAACTGGTTAACAGATCTGGTGGCCGTAGACCTGTCTCCAACAGAGCTTGCCGATGCCCTAACCATGGCAGGGTTCGAGGTAGAAGATATTGAAGATCGGCGCACCTGGGCCGATGGGGTCGTGGTGGGTCGCGTTTGCGATCGCAGTCCCCACCCCGACGCCGAAAAGCTCAGCGTTTGCCAAGTGGACATCGGCGGCAATACCCCCTCCACCATCGTCTGCGGGGCCGCCAACGTGCGCACCGACGCCTACGTTGCCGTCGCCACCGTGGGCACCTATCTGCCAAAGGTGGACCTGACGATCAAACCCCGACAACTGCGGGGGGTGCCCTCTGAGGGCATGATCTGTTCCCTAGCGGAGTTGGGGCTGGCGAAGGATTCCGAGGGCATTCACATCTTTGCGGCGGACAGTTTTGATCCGGATAGCCTGACCCTGGGTAGCGATGCCCGTCCCCTGCTGGGTCTGGATGACGTTGTCCTGGATGTCACCTCCACCGCTAACCGGGCCGATGCCCTCAGCCTGGTGGGCATCGCCCGCGAAGTGGCCGCCATTACAGGGGCCGAACTCAAACTGCCCCAGCCCCCCAGCCTGTCCCCCCATGGCCCCGCTTCTGGAGTCGGGGTCCAGCTTACGGACCCGAAAGCCTGTCCCATTTACATCGCCACAGTTCTCGAAAATATTCACATCGGCCCGTCGCCTCTATGGCTGCAACAGCGGCTACAAGCCTCCGGGACTCGACCCATCAACACCATTGTGGACGTGACCAACTACGTCCTGCTGGAGTGGGGGCAACCCCTCCACGCCTTTGACCGCGATCGCATTCAAGCCGTCACCGGGCAGACCGACTTTACCCTGGGGGTGCGCTATGCCCAAGCCGGGGAAACCCTAGTCACCCTGGACAGCCAAGAACGGAAACTGGCAGCGGAAACCCTCTTGATTACCGCTAGCGATCGCGCGATCGCCCTAGCCGGGGTAATGGGGGGAGAAGCCACCGAGGTCCACGACGGCACCACCGCTGTGGTCCTAGAAGCGGCCTACTTTGACGCCGCTGCTATCCGCAAATCCGCCCGCAGCCAGGGCTTACGCACCGAAGCCTCCGCCCGCTACGAACGGGGGGTGAACCCGGCAGAACTGGATCTCGCCTGCCAGCGCGCCCTGCAACTGATGGCGGAACTGGCGGGAGCCCAGGTGGTGGATCAACACCGAGAGACCACCCCCGCTGGCAACATTACCCCCACCCGCACCCTGACCCTACGGGCACAGCGGGTCCGGGCCATCCTCGGTCCCGTCACCAACTTGGGCGGTGACACCCCCCAGCCCCTCCCCGTGGAACGCATCCAGGAAACCCTCACCACCCTGGGCTGCACCGTCACCCCGACCGAGGCAGACGGCTTCTGGCAAGTCCAAGTGCCCCCCTACCGCTATCGGGATTTAGAGCGGGAAATTGACCTGATCGAAGAGGTGGCCCGCCTGTACGGCTACAACCACTTCGCCAATACCCTCCCCCAGGAAGCCGCCGGGGGTTTCCTCTCACCGGAAGCCACCCTCTCCCGTCGCCTGCGGGAGGCGATGCGGGGAGCGGGGTTGACGGAATTGCTCCACTACTCCCTCACCAAACCCCAATCCCCTGAGCAGGTGGTGCTGGCGAATCCCCTATTTACGGAATATTCTGCCCTTCGCACGGACCTGATTGACGGGCTGGTGGAGGCATTCCAGTTCAACCTAGAGCAGGGCAACGGTCCCCTAAACGGCTTTGAAATTGGTCGGGTCTTTACCCAAAGTGAGGGCCAGGTGACGGAAACCGAGGTGATCGGTGGCATTCTCGGCGGCGATGGTCGCCAGGGTCTGTGGGTGCAGAGTGGACGGCCCCAGCCCATGACTTGGTTTGAGGCCAAGGGATTGTTGGAAACGGTGTTCAAACGGCTAGGACTGACGGGGGTGGACTATCGCCCCGAGGCGGAGGATGATCGCCTCCACCCTGGACGCACGGCGGGGCTCTGGGTGCGGGGCCGCCTGCGCCTGGGCAGCTTTGGTCAGATCCATCCCCAACTCTGCCAGCAGCGGGATCTGCCGGGAGAGGTCTATGTCTTTCAACTAAACTGGCCTGTCCTGGTCACCTGTCTGGCAGCAGGACGTCAAAAGGCAGTGAAATTCAGTCCCTATTCCACCTATCCCGCTAGCGATCGCGACTTGGCCTTTTACGCTCCGGTGGCGATCCCAGTGTCAGACTTGGAAAAGGTGATGGTCAAAACCGGGGGCAAGCTCCTGGATGGCGTCACCCTCTTTGATGAATATCGGGGGGAATCGGTACCGGAGGGGCAGCGCAGTCTAGCCTTCCGCCTCGTGTATCGGGCCAGCGATCGCACCCTCACCGATGAAGACGTAGATCCAGTGCACCAGAAGGTACGCAAAGCCCTAGAGAAGCAATTCCAAGTGGTTTTGAGAAGTTAAGCGCTATGCCCTCCCCAGAACTGCCATTCTCTCTACCAGACCCCGGTACTCTAGGAAATTCGGGTTTGGGTCGAGTCGTCCAACGCCTGACCCAAACCCTTACCCGTGACGCTCTGGTGCAAGCCACCCTGGAGCACCTCCGAGAAAGCTTCCATGTAGACCGGGTAGTGCTCTACTACTTTTATTCCCGTTGGCGAGGTCAGGTGACTAGCGAGTCCTGGGTCACCCCCAGCCTCTCCATTCTCGGATCTACGGGGGCGGATGACTGTTTCAACGACACCTATGCCGAGCAGTATCTTCAGGGCCGGGTTCGTGCGATCGCAGATGTCACCAGCGCCAACCTCGATCCCTGTCACCTGAGCTTTTTGCAGAGCATTTCAGTGCAGGCTAATCTGGTGGTCCCGGTTCTCGTCCACCACCAGCTCTGGGGCCTCCTCGTGGCCCACCACTGCCGCTCTTCCCGACCCTGGCAACCAGGGGACATCGACGAAATCCGGGCGGCAGCCCTGACCCTAGCCCAGAGCCCCGCCATCGAGTCTAGCCTGTTGCCGCCTGATCTCTAGATCGCACCCACTCGCGCCTAGTAGTCAGTCAATTCATGGTTGACAGGTGACCAAAATCCTGGAGTTTAGTTGGGGTTAAATTTTGACGGGTCTTCGACCCGTCAAAATTTTCCTGGCAGCACACTAGCGATCCACAGAGCCCATAATCACGTCTACACTACCGAGGATGGCCATGATATCAGCCACCTTCATACCCTTCAGCAAGTGGGGTAGGATTTGGAGATTGTTGAAATCGGGGGGACGAATCTTGAAGCGCCAAGGGAAGACATTGTCATCGCCGATGATAAACACCCCCAGTTCGCCCTTGCCGCTTTCCATCCGCACATAGTGCTCCCCGGCAGGGATTTTGAAGGTGGGGGGAATTTTCTTCCCGGCGAACTGGTAGTCAAAGCTATTCCACTCTGACTTCGGACCCTCCGCCATGCGCTTGGCTTCCAGGTTTTCATAGGGACCGCCGGGAATCTGCTGGCAGGCTTGGAGTACGATTTTCACCGACTCACGCATTTCCCGGATCCGCACAAGATAACGGGCAAGGCAATCCCCGGTGGTCTCGTACTGCACATCCCAGTCAAAGTCGTCGTAGCACTCGTAGTGGTCCACCTTTCGCAGATCCCACTTCACCCCGGAGCCCCGGAGCATGGGGCCAGAGAGTCCCCAGGAGATGGCTTCCTCGCGGGAAATGACGCCAATGCCTTCGATGCGGCGACGAAAGATGGGGTTGTTGGTGATGAGTTTTTCGTACTCGTCTACCACGGCTGGGAAATACTCACAGAAGTCGATGCATTTATCCAGCCAGCCGTAGGGTAGATCGGCAGCGACGCCACCGATGCGGAAATAGTTGTTGTTGATCAGTCGGGAGCCCGTGGCGGCTTCCCACAGGTCGTAGATCATCTCCCGCTCGCGGAAGATGTAGAAGAAGGGGGTCTGGGCTCCCACATCCGCCAGAAATGGCCCCAGCCATAGAAGGTGGTTGGCGATACGGTTGAGTTCCAGCATGATCACGCGGATATAGCTGGCCCGCTTGGGCACCTCCACGTCCGCCAGTTTCTCGGGGGCGTTGACGGTGATGGCCTCGTTAAACATGCCTGCCGCATAGTCCCAACGACTGACGTAGGGCACAAACTGCACGTTGGTGCGGCTTTCGGCGATTTTCTCCATGCCTCGATGGAGGTAGCCAATTACGGGCTCACAGTCGAGTACGTCTTCCCCATCTAGGGTGACAATCAGGCGCAATACGCCGTGCATGGACGGGTGGTGCGGCCCCATGTTAAGCACCATAGGCTCGGTCTTGGTTTCGATGCGTGACATGGATGCGCTGGAAATCCTTTGACTGTATTTACTATAGGGGGTCTTTTGGAGAAGAATCTATAACTTATGGGTTATTGGGGTGGGTTATTGGGGGGTGGCAGGCAGGCGCTGGTTGAGCGGAGTCGTATGCCTTGCAGGCAGGCTGCGCCAACGCGCAGCGTCTCCCGAAGGGAGAAAACCAGCACACCACGATGCCCCTAGGCCACTTGACTGGCGACAACGGGTTCGGTGGGGGTATCCGCTGTCGGCAAATACATCTGGGTGACGTATTCGGCCACCATGCGATCGCTGTTGAACTGCGGCACGATGGTACGGATGGAGGCTTTCATCATAGCGATCCACTTGTGGGGTAGCCCGTCGCGATCGCGGGTGTAGAACAGGGGAGCCATGTCCCGCTCCAGGATGTCATAGAGGGAATCGGCATCGATCTGGTCCTGGATCTCCTGGTCACTGGTGTCCGCTTCGTCTCCGACAACCCAGCCATTGCTGGACTGACCGGCCCGACTTTCCCGGTAGGCTTCTCCCCACCAGCCATCGAGAACACTGCAATTGATGCCGCCGTTGAGGGCGGCCTTTTGGCCACTGGTGCCGCAGGCTTCTGTAGGGCGGCGGGGGGTATTAAGCCAAACATCCACGCCATGAACCATCAGTTCGGCAGTGTACATGTCGTAGTCTTCGAGAAAGGCAACGCGATCGCGCAGGGCGGGATGACGACACCATTCCATCAGCCGCTGAATGATACGCTTGCCCTCATCATCACCAGGACGGGCCTTCCCCGCGAAAATAATCTGAATTGGGCGGCGGGCATGGGACAGGATCCGAATCGAGCGCTGCAAGTCCTTGAACAACAGCCCCCCCCGCTTGTAGGGGCTAAAGCGACGGGCAAAGCCTAGGGTGAGGGTATCGGGGTGGAGTAGATGATCCACCGCAGCGATGTCATCTGCGGCTTCCCCCCGCGAACGACGGGCCTGAAGCACCTGGGCGCGGGTATAGGCAATCAGCCGCTCCTTGAGGATGCAATGGCGATGCCACAGTTCTCTGTCAGGAATATCGTTCACCAACCGCCACAGGTTGGCATCCGTCACCTTTAGGCTCCAGTCGTTGCCCAAGTACTGGTTGTACAAATCGGCAATCAGGGGGGCGGTCCAAGTCCGGCTGTGAACACCGTTAGTAATGGAGCCGATGGGCACCTCCGCTTCTGGCTTATCGGGGTAGAGGATACTCCAGATCTGGCGGGCCACTTCCCCATGGCGACGGCTGACCCCATTAGCAGATCGGGTCATCCGCAGAGCCAGCACCGTCATCCCAAAGGGCTCCCAGGGATCGCCAAATCGCCGCGCCCCCAGATTCAAAAACTGCTCTCGACTCAATCCCAACTCAGGCCAGTAGTGGCCAAAGAAGGAGTCGATCATGTCGGCGGAGAAAACGTCATTCCCGTCAGGCACCGGGGTATGGGTGGTGAATATGGCGCGATCGCGCACCCCCGCCTCCACCTCATAAAAGGATGACCCCGTAGCCTCAATCTCCTGACGGGCTACCTCCAGTAGGGCAAAGGCAGAGTGGCCTTCATTGATGTGGTACAGGGCAGGTTCAATTTCCAAGGCATGGAGCATGCGCACCCCACCGATGCCCAGCAACACCTCTTGGGCAATACGGGTTTCCCGATTGCCGGTGTAAAGCTGCCCCGTCAAGCGGCGATCAATGATGTCATTGTCAGCGCGATCGGCATCCAGCAGGTACAGATCCACCCGCCCAATCCGCGATCGCCAGACCTGGATCCGCACCGTCCGCTGCCGGATCACGACCTTCACTGTGACCGGCTGGCCATACTCATCCCGCACCAATTCCAGGGGCAGGTGTTCAAAATCGTTATCAGTGTAAAAGTCTTCCTGCCAGCCACTCCGGTTCAACCGTTGACGCACATACCCCTGACGGTAGAGTAGCCCTATCCCCACCATGGGCAGCCCCAAATCCGAAGCCGATTTCAGATAATCCCCCGCCAGCACCCCCAAGCCACCGCAATACAGCGGCAGGGATTCATGGAGGCCATATTCAATAGAAAAATAGGCCACAGGCTCCTCCGGCGACAGATGGGGAGCCACGCGGCTAGCCCAGGTATCCTGCTCACGCATGTAAAGATCAAACTGTTGCGCCAGGGTTTGCAACCGTTTGAGATAGACGGGATCTTCCGCCACCTGGGAGAGGCGTTCGTAGGTGACGGACTCTAGCAGGGCAACAGGATTGTGGTGACACCGCTGCCAAATGGCAGGAGCAATGGTGCTGAAGAGGGAAATCCGCTCTGGTGTCCAGCTCCACCAATAGTTGTAGGCCAAGTCTGCCAGTCGCCGTAGGGGAGCAGGAAGATTGGCTTTGAGGTGGGCGACGGGGGTTTTCATAGCAGCTAAAGGGGCGTGCAACCCTATATTTGCAGAGTATTCGCAGCGTATTTGCAGACAGTTTCCCCAGAATAACGCGGATGCTCAGCACCACGAACCCTGGAAAATCTGAGTCCTACCGGCCCCATCATTTAGAGCGGTATTCATCTCAATCCAGTATCCAGTAGGGGCATCAACGTAAGCCGAGACAATATGGGCTCCGAGGAATTCAGGAGTTAGGAGCCAGAAGCCAGGAGGGTACTGAATTCTAGCTCCTAACTCCTCCCCACGAGATTTGTCTCGCTTTGAGTTGATACCCTTCGCCAACGATTTAGCGTCTCCCGAAGGGAGCAAGCCCGATCGGCGGGTAGTTTATTTTCCTGCAAGTCCCTAATCTCCGACGGTGGGTCGGGGATTGTGAATCGGAGGTTATGCCCTCAGGATCCGCCATTGTCTGCCTGGGTGTCTGCCTGGGTGTCTGCCTGAGTCAAAATGCCCACCAAAATTCGCACCAGAATTTCCAGTTCCTCCGGCACGCGGTAGAGCTTCATATCTTCTGTCACCTGCCGAGAAGGACGGTGGTAGGTGCCAAACCGCCAATCTTGCCCTGTAGTCACGGCTCCATAGAGCAGCGGCGCGGGGCTATCGGCCCATTGGTCTAGGGCAATTAGTTCCGCCGCCAGTTGGGTAAAGCCGTTGTCCATGTTTTCTCGCTTGGCCTCAATCACCAGCAGGGGACTGGCTTGAAAATAGTAGTCCAAGGTGCCCTTCAACCAGGCATTGACCACAACGGGATATTCCACCCGCACGGATCGCTGGGTGGTGCGGCATACGGTGCGAATAATGGGGGCGATCAAAAACTCACGACGGGCTTGCTCGCTGGTGAGGCCCACATAACGAATGCCATCAGCGATCTGGGTTGCCAGATCGGCAAGACCCTCCAGCGGGGCTCCATAGCTGGGCAAGGGGAGGGGGTCCCGTCGGAAGGTACAGTCCAGATCCGCCAATACGTCTTCGATGGCAAAGGGTAGTTCAAAGTAGCGGCTGAAGGTGTAGCTTTCTTCAGTACTGAGGACTTTGAGGTTTTGACTCATGAACCTGTACCTCTGTTCTGGGTAACCCTATCGGGATAACAACCCTATCTGGACAACAACGAGTGCCGTTCATGGGGCTGCTGCCAGTCGGCGGGGTCTGGGCCTAGGGGAATGATACCGCCGGGATTGAGGGGAAACAAATTGCCGTAGTAGTCGCGGCGAATGGTGTCGAAGTCGCAGGTGGCGGCGACTCCGGGCTGTTGGTAAATGTCGCGGGCATAGGGCCAGAGGTGGGCATAGTCTCGCAGGCGGGCGCGATCGCACTTAAACAAGCCGTGGTAGGCGGCGTCGAATCGGGCCAAGGTGGTGAAGAGACACACATCTGCCAGGGTGAGGGATTCCCCACAAAGGTAGGGCTGGTGGGCTAGGTGGACATCAATGGTCCCCAGGGTCTCAAAGAGTAGGGTGCAAGCGGCTTCGTAGGCGGCTTGGGTACGGGCAAAACCACAGCGGTAGACACCGTTGTTGATGGCGTGATAAATGCGATCGCGCCAGCCGTTGATCTTCTCTCGTAGCGCTAGGGGGTAGAGATCTACCTCGGCACGAGTGGCCCCATCATTCAGCCCGTCGTTGAGAATTTCAATGATCTCAGCACTTTCGTTGTTGACAATGGCTCGGGCTTCCGTATCCCAGAGGACAGGCACCGTACTGCGACCCTGGTAGCCCGGTTGGGCAGTCTGGTAGAGATCCGCTAGCGCCCGCCACTCCTGCTCCCCATCGTCAAAGACCCACCGCCCCTCATTAGAGGAAGGGGAGACAATCCACAAGGGCAGAGCCGACTCTAGACCCTTCAGTGCCCGCACCACCAAGGTCCGATGCGCCCAGGGACAACCCATCCCCACAATGAGCCGATATCGCTCCGGTACCGACGGGTGATCCCCCTCTGGTTGCAACCCGGCCCGAAACTGACTGGGGGGCCGCACATAGGCTCCAGCGGGATCTGTCGGCGCTAGCTTGGCCATCATGATCTGCCACAGCCCTTGCCAGACGGTTTTACCCAGGCGAACAATCAGCCCTGGAGGCAAGCTAGCACGGGGGGAAGGAGTTGGAGGCATGGTAAATGAGGGCAAGGGGCAGGTGGCGTTAAGATCCTCTAATCTTCGTTCCTTACGGTGTCAGGACCACCACTATGGAATTGACGGTGAGATTCAGGGTATCCAGTGCCGGTGTGTCTGAGGGGAACAGAGTATCTCCGGCCAAGGCATTGGGAACATCGTCGATGTTGGCGGGGTGGAGGCGGAGGAAGAGTTGGCCATCATAGGCGGAGAGGGTGGAACCCCGAAGATCCACCGTACCGCCATAGTCCCAGCGAAAGCCATAAACCCCAAAGGAACCTAAGGCTTCCTGGAGATCGGCGAAGGAACTACCCACGTGAATACCGTTGGGGGTGGCCCAAGCAGTGCCCAATTCTCGGACTGTGGCCACGCGATCGCGGTTTTCATCCCCCCAGACGACGGTAAAGCCATATTCGGGGCCGAGGTCTACAACGGTTGCCGGTTCTGTAAAGCCTTCTCCTACGGCAATCGCCTCTTCCCGCAGCACCTCAGCCCCAAAGCGAGTCACGAGGTCAGCGTGGGTCGTGGTGGGCGTGATTGGCCCCACCCGTTCCCCCGGTAGGATGACTGGGTCAGCAATGGCGGCTGGGGTCGCCTCTGGGATGGAGTCGGTAGCCGTTTCCTCCTGCCCCAGCACAGCCGCATCTCTAAGGGCGGGGGTGCTCACCGCGTCCGGGACGCTAACAGCAGGGTCCACCGTTGCGGGCGGCGGACCCCCACAGCCTAGAAGAAACGTGAGAGGAACGAGCCAGAGTTGTCTTCGCCAGGTATCCATCAGGGCTGTCTCCAAGGGGGGCTTTAGGGGAGCCCCTAGGAATATGAGTAAAATCGAGGCCAAGGGCTAAGACCCCACTGCTGTGATCATAACGAGCGTGTGATCATAGCGAGCAAACACTAGGGGCTGTGGACAATCAAAGCCAGATTTCTTGCGATGGAGCGGTCACACCCCTAGCTTGCTTCAGTAGGGCGGGCGTGGTCATGCCTATCCCGCAAGGGTTTCCACGTTAATTGTCCCCACACCCGAGGAGAGACCAACGCATCTTGCGGCGGGATCGAATCACGCGAAGCCAGTATAGGGAGAGGGAAGAGTAATGAAAGCCATTGTTATGTCTGCACCAGGGGAACCCGAAGTGCTACGGGAAACCGAGCAACCCATACCTGAGTTTCAGACCGCTACGGAAATACGGGTACGGTTGAAGGCGGCGGGGGTGAATCCGGTAGATACCAAAATTCGCCAGCGGGGAGTCTATCTCCAGTCCCAAGGGCCAACGGTACTGGGGCTTGACGGGGCTGGGATTGTGGATGCGGTAGGGCCGGGGGTGCGGCACTTTAGCATCGGAGATGCGGTGTATTTTTGCAGCGGCGGCTTAGGGGGGGCTCGGGGCACCTACGCTGAGTACACCATTGTGGAAGAGGCCCATGCTGCTCACAAGCCTGAACGTCTGAGCTTTGCAGAGGCTGCTGCCGCGCCCCTGGTGCTGATCACCGCCTGGGAGGCACTGCACGATCGCGCCCGCATCACCGCCGGACAGCAAGTGCTCATCCATGGCGGTGGGGGCGGTGTGGGTCACGTCGCCATCCAGTTGGCCCACTTGGCGGGAGCCCTGGTGGCCACCACCGTCAGCAGTGAGACCAAGGCAGAAATGGCCACCCGTCTCGGGGCTGATCACTGTATTTACTATCCCCACATTGACTTTGTGGAATCCATTCAGGCTTGGACCCAGAATCAAGGGGTTGCGATCGCACTCGATACGATCGGGGAACCGATTCTGTCCCGCACCTTTGAAGCCGTAGCCATTGGGGGCAGCGTCATCACTCTGCTAGCCCCTACTGCCGAAACCCAGTGGTCCCTGGCCCGGACCCGCAACCTGCAATTTGGCTTTGAGCTAATGCTGACCCCCCATTTACAAGCCCTAGAACCGGCCCGCCGCCACCAGACCAAGATTTTGGAACAGTGTAGTCGCTGGTTTGACTCCGGTGATCTCCAGATTCACCTAGGTCAGACCTGGCCCTTGAGCCAAGCCGCCGAAGCCCACCGCTGGGTAGAAGCAGGCCACAGCCAAGGCAAAGCCGTCCTATTGATGGAGTAAATAACACATAACAGTAATGCTGAATTTTCAACCGCCGGGATTTGAGCAACGGGTGACCGAGACCCACTTGGGCATCATGACCTACTACACCCAAACGGTGCCGGTGGACAATCCAGCCCCGACCTTGGTTTTTCTTCATAGCCTGGGGGGTGGATCCTCTGCCTATGAGTGGTCCAAGGTTTATGGAGCCCTAGCCGCCGACTATGCCATCATCGCCCCGGATCTGGTGGGTTGGGGGCAGTCGGCCCACCCCGCCCACAGCTACCAGGTAGAGGATTACTTCAAAATCATCACCCATTTGCTGGAAACGGTGCTGGCTAGATCTGCGACGGGCATTGGCGTAGCCGCCCCGACGGGACTAGACCAGCCCTCTAGGGCCATCGTAATTGCCAGTTCCCTCACCGCAGGCGTCGTCATTCGCCTTGCCATCCAGCGGCCCGACCTGTTTCAGCAACTCCTGCTAGTCTCTCCCGCTGGCAACGACGACTTTGGCCGGGGCTATCGCTACACCTTACCCGCGCTGCTAGCAGGTACTCCCGGTTTAGACCAGGTTGTCTACGGCCTGGGGGCGGCCAATGAACTCGCCGTCACCCAATTTCTGGCCACCTTCCTCTTTGCCAAGGCCGACCGCATCACCCCAGAAACCGTCGCCGCCTACCTGGCCAGCACCCTACAGCCCAACGCCCAATACTCCGCCCTAGCCTCCCTCCGGGGCGACATCTGCTTCGACCTCGCCCGCTACATGGCCCAACTCACAGTCCCCACTCGGATCATTCTGGGGGCCGAGTCTCGCCTCAACCCCGCCCGCCAGGGAGAACGCCTCGCCGCTCTCAGCACCGCTGTGCAATCAGTCCAGGTGCTGCCCGATCTGGGCGTCTTGCCCCATGTGGAATATCCCGCCGTGGTGGTGGGCTTACTGCGGGGATACTTAGCCGACAGATTAAGTCACACAGCACAATGATTGGCAACACCGAATCGGACTTCAATTTTGTATCCACCTCCTTACAACATTAGGATTGCAACATTAGGACACCCATATTTGTTGATCTTAGCCAAAGGTAAGGTGGCAAATGGCCAGGGAAGCCAAGATCCCAGCTACATCTGCGGATAGAGCCGCAGGTAAGGTATAGCGGGTGCGCATAACTCCGATACTACCGAAATAGACCGCCATCACATAGAACGTAGTTTCCGTGGAGCCCTGCATCGTAGAGACCAGGTAAGACAGGAATCCATCTGGGTCGTTGTCCACAATTTCAGACATGACCCCAAAGGCTCCCCCCCCAGAGAGGGGGCGAATAAATGCCATGGGTAGGGCTTCGGGGGGCATGCCAATTAACCCGGTGATGGGGGTAAGAACTGTCGTTAAAATCTCCAAGGCTCCACTGGATCGGAACATGCCAATGGCCACGAAAATAACCACCAAAAAGGGAATAATTCGCACTGCAATATCAAACCCTTCTTTTGCCCCTTCTGTCACTGCTTCGTACACGGCTACTCCTCGGAAATAGCCTAGGAGTAGCAGGCTACAAATGATGATGGGTAAGAGCCAATTAGAAATACCTGCCATTAGATCCGTTGCGGCAAGGTCAGGGGTGCCCTGTACCGTGAGGCGATAGATAATGGCCACAAAAAAGGCGGCTATCAACCCCCCAAAGAGAATGCGCCCTATCCAACCAGGGGGAGTGAGGGGGAGGCTAGCTAGCTCATCTAAGTCCAATGGGTTTTCTGGATTGGATGCTACTGGGCTGGGGTCTGGGGTTAAGGCATCTCCAGCTAAGTCACCACCAGGGGCTGTTGCCTGGAATCCGCTAGCGGCAAACTCTGGAGTGATGGGCATGGCTGTGCCCTGGGCTTCAGGGTCGGGCTCTGAAGCAATCGCAGCTCGCCATCCTAAAACTTTAGCCACGACGATGGCCACAACAGTGGAACAGCAGGTGGCCACAATGGAAGGCAGAATAATGGCGGCTGGGTTGGTAGCCCCGGCTCCAGCCCGCACGGTGATGGCACTAATGGGGAGAATGGTCAGGGAGGAAGTATTGATTGCGAGGAATAGGCACATTGCTGATGTAGCGGTGCCTGGGAGGGGGTTGAGCTTATTGAGTTCGGCCATGGCCTTGAGGCCGATGGGGGTAGCGGCATTCCCTAACCCCAAGGCATTAGCGGCCATATTCATAATGATGGCGGACATGGCGGGGTGGTCAGGGGGGACATCGGGAAACAGGCGTACCATCACGGGACGAATCAACCGTGCTATGACCTGCATCATGCCAGCGGCTTCTACTACTTTAATTAGCCCTAACCAGAGGGCTAGGGCTCCAATAAGACCAATAGCTAAGGTGACAGCGTTGGCAGCGGATTCAAAGATGGCTTCAGTTAACTCGGTCATGGCTCCCCGCCACGCTGCGATCGCAGTAGCAGAGATGATCATGAACAGCCAGATGCCATTCAAAGGGGAGGTTGATTTGCTCATAAGGAGCTCCCAGGAACAGACACATCCCCATGTATATACCGCCTTTCCCTCACTATTTTGAATTTATGGCGGTTCTCACTCGGGTTAAGTACAGGCAAGGGGCTTAAGCCCCTTGTTCACCAAAGTGTCATTAAGTTGAGGTGTACCTCATACATTAGGAACCGCTATATATAGTGCTGGATGTAGCCACCACCTGTAGTCACAATGGATATGCTTAGGCAATGTGTAGGGCTAGCAGGCTTCTGTCTCTATGGCAACCTCTATAGCAATCCCATTTTATTTCTGAAGACCTTCGTAGCGTGGGTGAAGCGAAGCGTAACCCACGGGACAAGAGGCTTACTCAAGTTCATGCAAGATCGCTATATCCGATCGCGGTTAATTAAAATCGGCAATTCCCAGGGTTTCAGAGTGCCGAAGCCCCTGTTAGATCAGTGCGGCATTGTAGGAGATGTAGAGATCCACATCCAAACGAACCAGCTCGTTATCCGACCCATCCATCATGCTCGTCAAGGGTGGGACACCCATTTTGTCGCTATGGCAGATGCCGGAGATGATGTTCTCCTGGATGGGGACACCCTCCTCCCGACAGCGTGGGAGTCCCAGGGATGGCAGTGGTAGTTTCGCGGTTCGAGGTGTACCTCGTAACGCTAGATCCCCCGTTAGGGTATCAACTCAAAGCGGGACAAATCTCCTGGGGAGGAGTCAGGCATCAGACGTTGAGAATCCAGGAGACTCCTGACTCCTAGCTCCTGGCTCCTAGCTCCTAAATTTCTCGGAAGCAATATTGTCTCGGCTTACGTTGACACCCTGTCGTTAGGCTATACACCCCATCCTCAAAATAACCGTCCCACTGCTACCCTAAACTCAGGCAAAACAGGGCTAGTCAGTTCATCGGCAGCATATAGAGAAACCGCTAACTTCAATAGCCCACCCTCGCGACGATACACCTCTAGCTTGGGCTGCTTACGGTCGGCAATCCAATACTCCAAAACCCCATAAGTAGAGTAAATCTTGAGCTTAGCTTCTTTGTCGCGACGCTCGTTTTTTTCACCAGGCGACAAGATCTCCACGACTAATTCTGGTGCGGCAATCAGGTGTCCTGCCTTATCCAGCATGGTGTCTAGCCGCTCATGGCTAGCCCACACCACGTCTGGAATGACACTATCGCTCTCAGAAAACACCAATCCTGGGTTCACCGCTGCCTCGCCCAGCCCACTCTGTACCGACCAGTTTTCTAAAGCCATCCCAATTTTCACCGAAACATTTTGATGCTTCCAATGGGGGGCTCTGGTCACAAATAGCTCTCCATCAATAATTTCGTAGCGACGCCCATCTTCAGGCAGCACCTCTAAATCTGCCACCGTCCAACGGACATTCGTGCTGGAAGTCGCCATCGCGATCGCGCCTCTCAATCTTTGCTAAGCATAGCTCAGGCATTGATAGCGCTAGGCTGTCGTTGGTTCGTTGGTTCGAGAGGTAGCAGGTCAGAGGACGGTTTGTGCTACGCTCGTAAAGCTGTCAAAAATTCACACACCTAGGATTTCGGGTGTCCCGCTATGGGATGCACCTGGGTGGAGGCTAAACCCGAAAGGAGAAAACTAAATCCATGGCCGTCATCTCTCTGTCCGAGCTTCTGGAGTCCGGCGTTCACTTTGGGCACCAAACTCGCCGCTGGAATCCCCAGATGGCTCCCTACATTTTCACGTCTCGCAACGGGGTCCACATCATTGACCTGGTGCAGACGGCCCAACTGCTGGAGAGTGCCTACACCTACATGCGCAGTGCTGCCGAAAAGGGCCAGAAGTTTCTTTTCATCGGCACCAAGCGCCAAGCCGCAGGCATCATTTCCCAAGAGGCGGCCCGCTGCGGAGCCAATTTCGTCAACCAGCGCTGGCTGGGGGGCATGCTCACCAACTGGACCACGATTAAAACCCGTTGCGATCGCTTGAAGGAATTGGAGCGGATGCAGGAAACGGGAGCCCTGGCGTTGCGTCCTAAGAAGGAAGCCGCCGTACTGCGCCGGGAACTGGAACGGCTCCAGAAATATCTGGGGGGCATCAAAACCATGCGTCGTCCTCCTGATGTAGTGATCATCATTGACACCCGCCGGGAGTACAACGCTGTGCAGGAATGCCAGAAGCTAGACATTCCCATCGTGTCGCTGTTGGATACCAACTGCGATCCCAACGATGTGGATATTCCCATCCCCGCCAATGATGATGCCATCCGCTCTATTAAGCTGATCTTAGGGAAGTTGGCCGATGCTATTTACGAAGGGTCTCACGGTCGCGTAGACAATGATGCCTACGCCGACTATGACGGAGCCGATGAGGACTACGACTATGAGGACGATATCCCTGAGGCCATCAGTGGGGACGAGTCCGAAGAGTAGACCTGGGGGTTAAATAACCGCCGTTGCACACAACTAACGTTGGAAGATTAGCCACGAGGGCACTATGGCAGACATTTCAGCAAAGCTGGTTAAGGAACTGCGCGAAAAAACTGGCGCAGGGATGATGGATTGCAAAAAGGCGCTGAAAGAAAACGACGGCGATACCGAAAAAGCCGTGGAATGGTTGCGCCAGAAGGGTATTGCCTCCGCCGCCAAGAAGGAAGGCCGAGTGGCCGCTGAAGGGTTGGTGGAAAGCTACATTCACACTGGGGGCCGAGTAGGGGTGCTAGTGGAGGTGAACTGCGAGACGGACTTTGTGGCCCGTCGCGAGGAGTTCAAGTCCCTGGTGCGAGACATCGCCATGCAGGTGGCGGCTTGTCCCAATGTGGAATATGTCAAAACCGACGATATTCCCAAGGACATGCTGGAAAAGGAAAAGGAAATTGAGATGGGGCGGGAGGATCTGGCCAGCAAGCCGGAGAATATCCGTGAAAAGATCGTTCTAGGCCGTATCGAGAAGCGTCAGAAGGAACTCTCTCTACTGGACCAGCCCTTCATCAAGGACCAAAACATCACGGTGGCGGAATTGGTGCAGCAGCGGGTTGCCCAACTGGGGGAAAAAATCCAGGTGCGTCGCTTCCAGCGCTTTGTGCTGGGAGAGGGCATTGAGAAGGTAGAGAGCAACTTTGCCGAGGAAGTAGCGGCTCAGGCGGGCCTGAAGTAGGTCTGAATCTCAAATTCCGACCAAGTACAGGGCAGAGGACTCCGGTCGTCTGCCCTGTACTATTTTGGGAGGATAGCAATCCGGCTAGGTTCAGGGTGGGGCATGGCCGGAGGCTGGAATGATTGCACCACATCTTGGGAAATGACGTTGCCGGAAATGACGTTGCCACCTCTGAGTTCTCGGACCATTCTCACGACACGGGTGGATGGCACCAGCTATGGGGATGCCTGCGATCGCATTCAGCAATGGGCCACCGCTGGCGAATCCTGCTATGTGGTTGCCGCCAATGTCCATGTCATCATGACTGCCTACAGAGACCACGCCTATCAGCAGGTTTTGGCAGATGCAGTGCTGGTGACACCGGATGGAATGCCCCTGGTGTGGGGGCTGCGGAGTCTGGGGCTGGAAGGACAGACGCGGGTCTATGGGCCAGACTTGATGCTGGCTTGGTGCGATCGCGCTTCCCAAGTCGGACTGCCCATCTATCTCTATGGCGGTAGTCCAGCGGTACTAGAAACCTTGCAACGGCAGTTGCCCGATACCTATCCCGGCCTCATCATTGCTGGCGCTTATGCCCCCCCCTTTCGCCCCCTCAGCCCAGAAGAAGAAGCGGCGGACGTGGCCCGCATCATGGCCTCAGGGGCGCGGGTGGTGTTTGTAGGACTAGGCTGCCCCAAGCAGGAATTTTGGATGGCACGGCAGCGGGGACGGCTGCCCGTGGTGATGATAGGGGTAGGGGCCGCCTTTGCCTTCCACAGTGGCACCGTCTCCCAGGCTCCCCGCTGGATGATGCAATTGGGGCTAGAGTGGCTGTACCGCTTTAGCCAGGAGCCTGGGCGGTTGTGGCGGCGCTATGTGATTAATAATCCCGCCTTTGTGCTCCTATTTGGCTGGCAGTGGTTGGGGGAGCGCTTGGGGTTCAAGAAACCTATCCTGTGACGTATCTTCCTGACCCCTGCGGCATCCTAGGGTCAGTTCTGTCCCAACCATGCCCCTGAAAGACCTACGCGCCCCCAGCGCTCCCCAACTGAAGCACCTGTGGACCTGGCGCTGGCGGCGGGTGCTGTTGTTGGTGCTGAGCGATAGTCTGGCCCTGGTGCTGGCTTGGCGCATCGCCCGTTGGCTCAATCAGTTTTTCTCTCCCATTCCACCCCAGTTGGTCTGGTGGGTCTGGTTTGGGCTGCCTAGTTTGTTTTGGATTCTGATCGCCGCCAACCTGCTGCTGTTTGCCCAGAATGGCCTCTACGGAGGGTTTTCCCAGGTCAAGAATTACCTGAAGGCGGGCAAACTGGTCAGCCTCCTCTATCTGGCGTCGTTGATTGTGATGTATTTCTACGACCCCAAACTGGACCCGCCGCGATCGCTGTTTTTTACCGCCTGGTTTGGCAGTGTGACTCTGGTGATTCTGTCGCGGCTGGTGATCAGTGCTGTACTGCGCCCCTTTGAGCAAGCAGAAGCCTGTCTCCGAGTCTTCATTGTGGCTCCAGCTAAGCGCCTCAAGGGGTTATCGGAAACTCTGCAAAGGCGATCCCGTTGTTTGGTGGTAGGCGCAGCTCTGGCGGCGACGGCCAATAGCTCCACGACCCACCAGGCAATTTTGACCTCGGGGGCAGACTTGGTACTGGCGGAATCCTTACCTGATGCGGTGTTGGCCTCTAGTTTCTACTGGCAACTGCGGCGGATGGGGGTAGGGTTACGGTTATTACCCTCTAGCCGGGAGATGCTCTATCGCCGGGGCATCCCCGAGATCTTTGCCGGGATTCCCACGCTGCGGTTGGATGCCCCCCTGATTGTGGGGGTGGACTACCGGATCAAGCGGGGGCTGGACTATCTGGGGGCGGGCTTGGGGCTGGTGATTTTAGCGCCACTATTTGTTGCGATCGCGATTGCCATTCGCCTCGATTCCCCCGGACCCATCTTTTTTCGCCAGGAACGTATGGGGCTCCACGGCAAGGTGTTTCAGGTCTGGAAGTTTCGCACCATGGTAGTGGATGCCCCCACCCTCCAGGCAGACCTAGAGCGCCACAACCAAGCCGCCGATGGGGTGCTGTTTAAGCTCAAGGCAGATCCCCGCGTTACCCCCCTGGGGCAGTTCCTCCGCCGCACCAGCTTGGATGAATTGCCCCAGTTGCTTAACATCCTCTGCGGGCAGATGAGCCTGGTGGGGCCGCGCCCTCTGCCCCTGCGGGATGTCGCCCAGTTTGATCCCTGGCACCACATTCGCCATCAAGTCCTCCCCGGTATTACCGGGCTCTGGCAAATCTCCGGGCGCTCAGACCTCGACAGCTTCGACGACGCAGCCCGCCTCGATCTCCACTACATCGACCACTGGTCCCTTAATCTAGATCTGGAGATTTTGATCGAAACCCTCCGCATTGTTCTCCTCGGCAAAGGCGCATACTAAAAAGAATCAGCATGGAGTCGAGAGTCGAGATGAATAGCAAGTAATTTATGGCATTTGTTTCTATGGAAAGTAAAGTTAGATCTCTGAGTAGAAAAATCTGCAATGGACTGGCCAAGTCTCCTGCTCTCCACTGGGGCAAGCATCATTGGGAACTCAACCAAAAAAATCGAGATTTACCGCTTACAAAAATCGGCAAAATTCAGGTTGGACTATACATTATCCTCAAGGATTATGCAGTAGGAGATTTCCCTCCTAAGTTTGAAGATCAGACAAAAGCATACGAAGCCGAAATAAATTCTCATTTCAATATCCCCGGAAGACTGGCGGAGGTTAATTTAATGCATGAAATGAGAAAACCATTTTGGTTTTCTTATGGCATCCCTTATATCAAAGATTTTCTGTTTTTGATAGAGTCTTTTAGACGATGCAGCATACGTCCAAATAGCAAAATCCTTGAACTTGGTTGCGGCTCGGGTTGGATGTCTGAGTTTTTTGCCCTAATGGGATTTTCAGTATTTGCATCAACCATTTCTGAATATGATATTCAACAGGTAGAGAAGAGAATTGCAAGCTTGGACTCCAAGCAGATTCCCTTTAATCTTCGGTGCTGCTCTGCGCCGATGGAGTCAGTGGATAAGATTTTGAAGGATGAGCTGCCCTTTGATGTCGTGGTTGTTTATGAAGCTCTACATCATGCCTATGACTGGCAAAAAACTCTTGAAGCTGCCTATGCCTCCTTGGAAAACGGAGGATGGTTTTTCATTTGCAAGGAACCCAATGTCATGCACACATTTGTGTCCTATCGTTTGGCGAAGATAACAAATACCCATGAAATTGGAATGAGCAGACAAGAACTAGAGTCTTACCTCTCCAATATTGGATTCCAGAAAATAATCCATCTAAAGCATAAGTTTAATTGGCTTTTTAATGCTCATTGGATAGCGGCACAAAAATAATTTTAAGGCATTTATCTTGGATCTTTTTACACGTTTGGAATTTATCTTGTGATACGTTTGACTTGGAAGCCCCCGATATCTTCTTCTACAGTTTTGGGCCTATGCTGGGTGGCCTTGGCTCTCTTTGCGGGGATTTCCCTCAGCTACTACCGGATGGTGGAATGGCCGGTGATTCTCCTGTGGCAGGGGGCATTTGGGGGGGTTCTGGGCTGGTTGATTTGGCGGCTGCGACGGTTTGATCAGCCCTTTTATCCCTTAGGCTATGGGCTGGACTGGCTGGTGGGCATCACCCTGGTGGGGTTGGCTCTGTCGTCGGGCTTTGCCCTTTTTCGGCCTGTGGCGCTGTGGCAGTTGGCCTTGGTGATCAGCTATGTGCTACTGGCCTATGCGCTGCGAAATGGTTTGGGGTCGGGGATGTTGACGGTGCGGACCCTGTGGCGCGGACTTGCGATCGCAGCTAGCCTCAGCGCTGTCATCAGCTTGGCCTACTGGCGTCCCAGTGTGGACATGTTCACCAGTGGCGACTTTGGCAGTGCAGTCCGGAATCCCCAACCCCTGGGCCATCACAACTTTGTGGGGGGATATTTTGCCCTGGCATTGCCCTTAGTCGTGGCCTTGGCGATTGCGGAACGGGGCTGGCGGCGCTGGCTCGGGGTTCTGGGGGCGGGGGTAATTTTTGTGGCCCTGTACGTGAGCGGTTCTAGGGGAGCCGCCCTGGGGTCGGTGGTTTGGGTGGCGGTCACAGTGCTGAGCCGATTGTGGCGGCGGCGAAATGCCCCGCGCTATCAAACTGGGTTGGGGCTAGGGATGTTGGGACTTGCGATCGCAGGTTTACTCGCTAACCCTCGGGTGCGGCAGACGCTCCAAGCCCTAGGGGGCGGCGGCGCAGATAGCCTTCTAGACTTTTCTGGTGTCGATGGTCCCCTGATCGATCGCGTATTCATGGCCCAGGCGGGGTTGAATATGCTGGGGAATCGCCCCTGGCTAGGGGTGGGACCGGGAAACATTTCGCGCCTGTTCAACCTGTACCGTCCGATTGAGATGGGCAATGGGCTAGACCACGTACAACAACTCCATAACACCCCCATTCATCTGCTGGGGGAACTGGGCTGGCTGGGGTTGGGGCTCTATAGCGCGTGGATTGGGATCATGGGCTGGCTGGGGTGGCGACTGTGGCGGCGACTGCCAGCGGGGGCAGACCAGACGCTGCTCTTTGGCCTGGGGGGTAGCGGCTTGGCCTATGGTGTCTCCAGCCTGACCGACTACCAGCTTGAAAATATTCCCATTGCCCTGACCCTGGTGAGTGGGGGGGTACTGCTGGTGGTCTTAGCGGAACGCAGCCCCTTGGAAAATCCGGCTCCCCTGCCCACGCTCCTACGGCGGGAAGCCAGTTTGGTCGTGCTAGCTGCGATCGCACTGCTGTTGCGGATCTGGCTCCCCTTTGATCTGGCCCTAGCCTTGGAAAGCTTCGCGACCCATAACGTTAACGAAGGACAATTATCCGAGGCCCATCAAAAGTGGCTGCAAGCAGCAGATATTGTGCCCTGGGATCCCACCGCTGCGGCCCTCGCGGCCCAAAACCTGATCGAGGTGGAACCTGTGATCGAAAACCTTGAGGATCAAGCCTCCGTCCGCGAGAGCATTTTGGAAAACCTGAAGGCGGCCTACGAAGCAGCGCCCTATGACGCCTACTTCAACAACAATTTGGCGGTGCGGCTGCTGACGGAAGATCCTGCCCAGGCGGAAATTTTTGCCCTTCGGGCGGCGCAACTGCTACCCCGCACCCTGAACTATCCCTATTACCTGCTGGGGCTGACCTACCTCATCCAAAACAAGGTGGAGGCCGCCGTTACCGCCTTTGCCCTAGAGGGGCTGATCAGTCCCGGCTTTACCGCCCTGCCCTTTTGGACGGAGGAAGCATTTCAGCCCCTACTCCCCGCTGTGGTGGATAAGACACTGGTGCTCTACAACGCTCTCTTGACGAAACTGGCTCCAGATCAGGAGGGATATGCCTTTCTCTATGAGCAGGCCCAACTGTTGCGCTGGTGGCATGATCAGCCCCCTCTGCCTCCGATCGCGGGGGTGATACCACGCCCTCTGGTGCAGGCTCTCCTGGCGGCAGAAACCGATCCCGCCGCTGCCTTAGAGACCCTCAACAGTGCGATCGCAACGGCCCCCGACAATGTGGCACTGAAAATGCTACAAGCTTGGATTGACCCCGATAGCTACCTGGAAGACCTCCTGGCCCTTTCCATTGATGAGCAGGAAGCTGCCGCTATGAAGGACCATATCCAGGCCAATCGCACCGTCCAAGACTGGTTGCGATCGCTAACAGAACCCAGCCTCATCCGCAAACGCCAGGGTCTAGCCTTTGCCTACCGCAATCGCAACGCCAACAACATTGACCTGATTCTGCAACCCGGCCCCCTCACCACCTATTCCCTGGTGGATCTCCTCGGCCTTTTTGGCCAGTGGCCCCGCGAGTTTCCCCCGCTAGATCAACTGGTGGAAGCCATCAAAGCCTCGGACCTTGGCCTTGTCCACCCCACCCGCAATGGGTATCGTTTGCCAGAGCCGAGTTGGGAATAGAGTTTTGAGTTTTGAGTTTTTAATTTTGAGTTTTGTTTGAATTAAGCCGTCGTAGCGTGGGTTGAGCCCTGAGAAACCCACGAAGAGGCTTGCTCAAAGTTCATGCAGGATCCCTCCTATATGTCCAGCCTTCGTAACACCCCCCATGCTGACGCTCCCCTCCTGGCCCGGTTGCTGGCGGTGCTCTACGGTATCTGGACGCTGTTGCCCAATAGCAATAGCTGGATGGTGGGCTGGCCCTGGGTGGTGATTTGGCAGGGGGCGGTGCTGCTGCCTAGCCTATGGTGCCTGTGGCAGGGCTGGTATCAACCCAGATCCCGCCTTGCCCTGGGCTTTGGCTGGGATCGATGGATGGGGGTGGCGGTGCTGGCGCTGGGGATTTCGACCTGGGGGGCGCTGTTTCCCGCCCAATCCCGCTGGCAGGCAATGGCGGCCTTGGGGGGATTGGCGGCGGTCTATGGCATCCATGGCTGGCTGCAAACGCCCGTCGCCCCAGCGGCACGGCGGCGGCGGTGGATGGGACTGGTACAGGGTCAGGGGGGACTTGCGATCGCGTTTATTCTCCTCAGTTTGAGTTTGTGGACCGTCCAGACCTACCTGCCGGAGCAGCAGCACCTCCAGGATCTTGCCGCCGCTGGGGTAGAGCGGCGGTTTAGCCTCAACCTGCTGGATGTGCGGAACTGGTATCCCCTGGGACACCAGAACTACGTGGCAGGGTTTCTGGTGCTGAACCTGCCGCTACTGGCGGGGCTAGCCTGGGCGACACCGGGGCGGTGGCGGGGACTCTGGCTAGCGGGGTTGGGGTTGGGGCTGGTGGATCTCTACACCACGGGCTCCCGTGCCGGGGGGCTGGGGCTCCTGGGAGCCTTCGCCGCTGGGGCGCTGTTTCTCGCTGCCAGCCGTCCCTGGCCCTGGCGGTACTGGCTCCTGGGGGGTGGGGCCGCACTGGGGATGGGTCTGGTGGGGCTCGTGACCAATGCCCGCCTGCTGCGATCGCTCCAGGCGGTGCTCAGGGGAGATTTCGCCAGTGGCGAGCTGGCCTACCGCTGGATCACCATCGCAACGGGTTGGCGCATGGGGCTGGCCCATGTCTGGACCGGAACGGGGCTCGGGGCGGTGCCCCTGGCCTACCAGGGCTATCGTCCAGTTTGGGCGGGGCGAGAGGCGGAGCTGATTCACCAACTCCACAACACCCCGATCCAACTGTGGGCGGAGCTGGGCCTCTGGGGTGTGGGGCTGCTGCTGGTTGCGATCTCACTTATCCTAGGGCTGGCCATCCGCTGGCTGCGATGGTCTAGGACTAGCCCAGAGGGGGCATTACACCCCTTAGAGTCAGGGGCGGCGTCCCCAATTCAGGAAAAGGATCAGCCCCCAACCGAGGGAACCCAGACCGCCCAAATCCCCGTAGTACACTCGCCGCCGCTGGTGGGCAGTTTACTGGCAGGATTAGCGGGCTACGGAGCCGTCAGTCTGACGGATTATCAACTGGACAATATTGCCATCAGTGGTAGCTTGGCCCTCTTTCTCGCCCTACTGCTACGGGCGATGCCTCAACAGTGGGGAGAAGCGAGAGAAGCGGGTAAAACTGGGGACAGTCCTGTGGGACTGGAAACGGCTGAACCGCAGGAACTGGCCCCTCCCGGACGGGGGCAGCGGCGCGTGGTGCTGGGGTTGGCGGGACTCCTCTTGGTGCTAACCCTCGGACTGATTCCCAGTCATCGCGCCTGGAGTCTCTCCAGCAGCGGCTTTGCAGCGCTGGAAGCGGGGCAAATCAACACCTTTGTCACCCGACTGACCCAGGCCCATCGCCTTGCCCCCCACGAACCCTACTACCCCTACCAATTGGGGTGGAATTTGGGGGAACGGAGCCTTCAGGCAGATATTGACGAGGCCGAACGGGAGCGTTTGCGGACAGATGCGATCGCGTGGTTTGAAATTGCCATCGCCCAAGCCCCCCAATTGGAATTTGGCCACTCAAATCTAGGCTGGCTGTTGGGCAATAGCGATCCCACCGCCGCTGCCACCGCATTCATGCGCGCCTTGGAACTGGTTCCCGCCAAACCGGGGGTCGCCTTTGGCTTAGCCCTGCAACTCTTTGCCGCCCAACAGCCCACCCTAGCGGAAAACGCCCTGGTCCTCGAAGCTCTGCGCCATCCCCAATTTCTCACCAGTCCCCTCTGGCGGCAGGAGGACTTTGCGGCGGTGTATCCCCGAATCATGGCGCAGGTCTTGGCACAGCAGGACCAATGGTTAGGGGATCCGGCCCTAGATCCGGCCCTTGCCGCCCACCTCCACAGCGTGCGCGGAGCCCTGCACTGGTGGCAAGGAGATGGTGCTGCCGCCCAGGCAGACTGGGCCGCCATCGATAATTCAGTCGGGGTGGCCCTGGCCAAACTGACCACAGAAGGGACCGTGGATCCCCTACTGCTGGCCCCATCGGGTAACCCCATTGTCTTGACGGTGCAAGCTTGGCTGCAACCAGAGCAGCGGAGATCGCGCCTTGCCCAAGCCTGGGCCGCAAATCCTGCCCTAGACAGTAGCTGGGCCGATGCCCTTGCCCCTCCCGGTCTATTGAATGCGCTGGAAGCCACCATGGCGGAGGCATCTGACTTTCTCGACTGGGTAAAAAATACCGCCCCCACCGTGCAACAGCGCCATGAGCGTCTGGGCTTTGGGGTCTTGATGCGCCACATCGATGGCCCCCAACCCGTGGACTACTGGTTTCAGGTAAATAATGTGGTGACGACCACCCTGCTCCAGCCGCTGTTCCCCTCTCCGGCGTTCCTCCCCGCCTTGGACGAAGCGCTACAACCGCTGCATCAAACTGCCATTGCGGCCATCCAAGTCGCCTTGCCACCATCCTAGTGGTCTGTCAGCCCTGATTTTGTGGGTATGACTGTTCTTGGCATGACATCCTTACGGTGCATTGCTTCGCGAATGCACCCTACGGCACTCACAAAGGCGAAGTTGACAGACCACTAGGAACCACCGCTCCACGTTACTTTAGAGACAGAGACCGTAACTTTAGAGACAGAGACCGTAGAGACAGCGCTTCATCCCCAGGATTTTCCATGGTGCAGGCCATTGCAGTCACCCAGGCCATTACCAATCTTCAGGACGCCCATGAGCAGTTGGGACTGTCTCCCGAACCGGATCCTGACTTCTTTCTCGAATGGCAAACAGAACTGCCGGACCTGAGCCCAGAGCAGCAGCAAGCCCTGGATGTTATCGCGATCGCTATCTCACCTATTCCGCAGATGGAGCCATTGAAGACTACCTATTTCTCAAGCTCCATCGGGGTTCCCCGGCCCGGTACGCCCTCTCCCACAAGTTCACCTTATTATCAGACGCCCACCACAACCTCTACCAAGTTGCCCGCATCCTCAAACACCTCACACACCCAACAGGATGAGTTCACCCTACTAATATTTCAAAGCAAAGCAATCAGAGATTTGCTTGATCATGCATTTTACAGACTCGATTTGGTAGATTTGAGGCATTGATTGGGCTCAGTTGACCTATGACTGTTGCAGTCGATCCAGCAATTCAACAGAAGCCACTTAGCGTTGACGAGTTTCTCGCTCATTATGGCGGCGATAACCGCTACGAGCTGATCGACGGAGAGGTGTTCGACTTGGAACCCACAGGCTTACATGAGGAGGTTGCAGCCTTCATCACGAAGAAGATCTGTGTCCAGATCGACGGAGCAGGTTTACCTTGGTTTGTCCTTCAACGTGGACTGTTGCGCCCTTCTAACACTGGCATGACGGCATTTCGTCCTGACATCGCAGTTGTCGATCAAGGTGAACTGGCCAAGGAGCCACTTTGGTCTGACCAGTCGATCTTGACTCTAGGCACTTCAATTAAATTTGTGGCGGAAGTTGTGAGTAGCAACTGGCAAAATGATTATGCTCGTAAGCTTGAAGACTACGCGGCGTTAGGCATCCTCGAATATTGGATTGCAGACTACGCAGGATTAGGGGGTACTCGACACATTGGGAAGCCCAAACAACCTACCCTCTCTATCTGTACGCTAGTAGATGCAGAATATGAAATTCAGCAGTTTCAAGACCATCAGACTATTATTTCTTCAACTTTCTCAGATTTGAAATTGACAGCCGAACAAGTTCTGAGGGCTGGTAGGTAGAACGATCTCTACATGGGAACTCGAACACTTAACGGTAGCGGGCCGTCGTTTGAGCCTCAAGCACTGGTTGAGATTGATAGCGATTGTTGTTGTACTCTCAGGCTCAATCGCCCTCACCTCACTAGAATGTTGTAGAAAGCGATCTGATAGGCTTCAAGGGCATATCATTTTTACGCAGCACGGTTTGTCACAATTGGCCTTGATGGGTTCAATCGTTCCATGCAAAGGGCTGATTCACCTCTCCTGCAATCTCCTCAAAGACACTCAATTGCTCAGCAGACAATTCACGCTGCCATCGTAGATCCAACTTAATTGCAATGTCGGTCTTTGCATAATAGGAATCTTGATCAGCTTTACTACCACCTGTAGAGATATCTCCTCGATATCTGCGAATTAATGTGTAGGTACCATCATTACCTGAAATGTCATGATGATCGTGCTTCCAATATTCCAGCATTGAAGGCATAAAGCTCATATCCAAAAATTCACATAGCTCTTGAGTAACTCGATGGGGGTCACTGGCAAGTTCTTCATATCTAATCTGAATTTTACTCCCGGAATCGAAACTATCGAAGAATTTTAATCTGTCCTGCGTTTTCCGAACCCAATCATGGGCTGCTTTTTCCATACCCCAATGACCATATTTTCTGAGAAACGAGTTAATCACTGCACGGCCATCACGAACCAAATGGATCAGTTTACCCTGGAGTTTTCCAGATTTAAATTCCTGAGCATCTAGTCTTTTCTGAACCCAATGTCGGGATTTACTAGAATCGACAAAAACGTCTTTCATGGAAAGTTTTGAGAACATATAGGAATATGGGTTAAATATTTCATTTTTGCCAATAAAGCTTCTAAGTTTCTTCTCAAATCGAAGGGGAATATAGGGATTGATACGTGTATCGCCTAACACAGCAGCCAGTCGTTCTATACCTTCGATGCCAAAGGTATTCTCCCAAAAATCAGAAGTCATATTGACGCAGTCTAGAGGTTTTGACTTGCGATATCGATTAGGAAGACCAACCAATTCTCCTGCGGAGAAACAGGCAGGATTACTGCCTAGAATTAAGGCCAGTAAACTCGAACCTGAATGCCCACTAGAAACAATAAAAGCTACTTTTTTAGCTTCAGATTTTTGAGATATGGTTTTAGGCATTATCTTTCTCCCACAAAAATTCTGTTAAGAGGCTGCTTGAGAAGTATTCAATGTCATACTTCATCCTGTTCGCGAGGCGAGTTCCAAGAAACTTTCCTCTGTTTCTTCCGGGCGTTACCCAACATTTTGGGTTGGGTCTGGTGCTCCGAAGGCGTAACGGAGCGTTGTGAAGGATCTCGAACTACGCTGAGAGATCGAGATTCCTCTCTCCGTTTCACTGCGCTCGGAATGACAGGCGAATTGTCATGTTGTTCGCGAAGCGACTCCGCAGGAGTAATGGAGCGGAGCGGAACCGTAGACGCGAAGCGGCTTCTCTGGGAGTAACATCTCGGTCTAACAGTCCAGACCAGGATCTCTCCCTGCGCTCGGAATGACAGGCTTCCGTCTGTTTCTTCCGGGCATTACCCAACATTTTGGGTTAGGTCGGTTGCTCCGAAGGCGTAATGGCACGATAGCGTAGTGCAGCATCTCGACGTAAAGGCTCAAAGCCTAGACTCCACCCTACGGAAAGCCGCAGAACGCCTACGTTCCGCTTCGCTACTCTCGGAATGACAAATGTGACTTTGGTTCCCAACTTTGGTTCCAAAGAATATTCGATCTAAAAAATTATTCCCTAGGTTAGGCCAAAAATACCATTGATACCTGATTAACCCAACAAAAATCAGGGGTGGTTGGCTAAGTGCCCCCAGTGCATATTGATGCATATTGAACCGAGGGGGTCATCAGGATTTATATCTTGACGGCGAAAAAAGCAAAAATGGAAAACAAGATTAAAAGCTGGTGTGGGTAGAACTGGGCACTGTAGAGTAAATCCCGTTTACGAAGTTTTGTAAAGCACCTGTCATACCTTACGGATCAGTGGCGCAAACAAGCCTGATGTGATGATCAGGAGGGTTGGCGGCGGGTCTAGGGGCTGGCCAGGTTTGCCTGAACCCATGACGCAGATTGACTTTCAGGAATTGCTCACCCGCTATCGGGCTGGGGAGCGATCCTTTCCGCGACTCACGCTGCCCGCGATCGATGGCTTTGAATGTGATCTCAGGGGCATTGATCTCACTGATAGCACCCTCGATCAAGCCTATTTGCCCTATAGCAATCTCAGTCAGGCCATGCTCCAGGGGGTTTCTCTGGTAGCGGCGGAACTAGCGGATGCCAAGCTGTTTGAGGTTAATCTGGCGGGGGCGGATTTGGCGGGGGCCAGCCTGTCGCGGGCGGACCTGCGCCATAGTTGTTTGCAGGGTGCGAACCTATCGGGGGCAGATTTGTCGGGGGTAAATCTGCGGGGAGCGGATCTGTCGGGAGCAGACCTGCGGGGAGCTAAGTTGATTAAGGCTAACTTGGCCCAGGCCCTACTGGCGGGGGCAAATCTGGGGGGGGCGAATCTCTTTCGGTCGGAGGGGGGGGCGTTGGCGGAGGCAATCTGTGATGCTATGACGGTGTTCCCTAATGGCCATCGCGATCGCCGCTAGGGCGTGTGGACAATTGTCGATGCCTCACTCCGAGGGCTTCACGGTATGCTAGGCATATTGTGCGGTAGGGGTTTGTCCCTACTTGAACCGCCCCCATTGCCTTCTGCAACCTGAATCCCGATGCCAATGCGGCGTGATTTGTCTCCTCGATTTTGCTTCGCCCCCAGTGCAGTGGGGATGGCCCTGTGGTTGATGGGGGGGATAGCGGTGGCTCAAGTTCCCACCGTGCCTACTCTGCCCTTAGCTCAAGCCGTCACCGTCCAGGAGCGGGCGGAACTGGAGCAGCTCCAGCAGGAGGCCAATCTGGCCTTTAGCCGTGCCACCACCTTAGTGATGGTGTTGCTGGCGGCGATGGTGCTGCTGCTGGGGGTAGGGGTGACCATGCTCTGGTTTTTGCGGCGATCGGTGGTGCAGGAGGTGGCCACGGTGGTGCGGGGTCAGCTCAACCAGATGACGGATTTGGAAAATCGCATTCGCACTGCAACCCGAGAGTTGAATAATGTGCTGAAGGATGCGGAGGCGGTGGCTGATGAGATTGAGGGCCAAGCCGACGGGTTTAAGGACGACCTAGCTGAAAAGCGCCATGCCTTGGGGCGGCTGATGGAGGAGGTGAGTGAGTCTAAGGGCCGCACGTTGAAGGAGTGGCACACCCAGGTGACCACGCTCCAGGACAAGCTGGATACTCTGGAGACGGACTTTGTGCAGCAGACGGAGGGGCTTCAGCGCCATCTACGGGAGCGCCTAGAGGAACTGGAAGCCGATAGCACCGACCAGACGACTCAGCTCCTCAAAGCGGTACGGCAGGCGACGGAAGCTCTACAACAACAGATCGGGGAACTGGGGGTCCAAGCGGGCAGTGAGCAGAGCCGGATGGTGGGCCAACTCCAGACCTCTGTGGCGGATTTTGCCCAGCATCTCCAGTCTTTGACGGATTCGGTGGGGGAAAGCCGCGATCGCACTTTAGCCGACCTAGCCACCCTGCGAGAGGACTTTGGCCCCCAGTTCGACCATCTGCGGGAAAACCTAGAGGCCCAACTGGAGCAGCACCAACAGCGCGTGTTAGATGCCATGGAGGATCGCAAGGCATCCCTGGCTAAATCCCTGGACGAAGCCCAGGCCAGCGCCCTGGGGCATCGAGATTTGGCCCTGCAAACCATCCAGCGATCCACCCAGGACTTCGAGGCCGGGTTTACCCAAGCCCAGGCGGACGTGGTTACGCAAAAGACGGCGATTCTTTCCCAACTCCAAGCCACCCTCACGGACTTTCTCAGCCAGTTTGACGGCTATCGGGGAGATTTAGAGGATCGAAAGGCGGAGATTTTGGCGGATCTGCATCGCCGTGCCGATGACTTTTTGGCCCAGTTTGACCAGCTCCAGGACACCGTAGACCAACGCCAGGGGGAATCCCTTGCCGATCTCCAGGGCAAGGCGGCAGCGTTTCAGGGACAACTGGCCCAGATGGCAACGGAGGTGGAGGGGCAAAAAGCAGCACTATGGGAGGATCTCCAGCGCAGTGCCAGTGAATTTTCTGAAGCAGTGCAGGCGATGCAGGGGGATAGCCGCGATCGCGCCCAGCAGACCCTCGACAGCCTGGACCGTCTGGAGGCCGAATTGAGCCAGCAGCTCAACGAAGTGCGGGATGTCGTCTTTGGCCGCCGCGATCGCGTTTTGGAAAAACTGGAGGGCTTCGACGCCCGCCTCACCGACCACCTCACCACCCTAGAGGGCGACGCGACAGAGCGCCAGCAGCGCGCCCGCCAACGCCTAGAGCAGATCGAAACCGACTTCTCCAGCCAGCTCACCCAACTTCAGCAAGACATTGCCGCCGGACGCAACGACGCCCTGGCGGATCTAGAGCAGGTCAAGCGCACCGTTCAGGACCGCATCAACAATCTGCAAGCGGAGGCCCAGGGGGAAAAGGACGCCATCATGCGGCGACTGGGGGAAATTGCCCCCCAATACCTGGCCGATTCCTTCATTGCGGAAACGGACCAACGCCTCGGGGAACTGACGGCACTGCTAGAGCGCTTGCAGGACAACCGCCCCACCCTCTTCCTCTCGGCGGAAGAACGCATCGACTCTGCGAATAAATTACTGGCGGAGTCCCGCTATGACGAGGCGGTGGAGGAGTACCAGCAAGCCCTGGAAATTCAGCCCAATAACTCGGAAGCATGGCTGAATCTGGCCCAAGCGCTAATCGCCCTACGCCGCCAGGAGGATGCCCTCACGGCGCTGGATCAGGTTCTCACCCTCACCCCAGACCTCACCGCCGCCCACTACCAGCGGGGGCAGGTGCTGCGGGATCTCAAGCGCTATGACGAAGCCCTCGTCGCCTTTGATCGAGTACTAGAACTGGCCCCCGAAGATCCCAAGGGTTGGCTCAACCGGGGTATGGTGCTGGGGCGGCTGCGGCAACGCCAAGATGCGATCGCGGCCTTTGACAAAGCCCTCACCCTCAAGCCCGACTACCAAGAAGCCTGGGTTAATCGCGGCGTCTCCTTCGGGATCTTGCAGCAGCACGAAGCCGCCTTTGACTCTTTTGACAAGGCGGTGGAGATCCAGGCCAATGATGCCGTGGCGTGGCTCAATCGCGGCTTGGCAGCCCTGGAACTAGAGCGCTACGAAGAGGCGCTCACCTCCTTTGATCAGGCCACCCGTTTCAACCCCGAGTCCGCCAAAGCCTGGGACAATCGGGGCTACGTGCTCATGAAACTGGGTCGAGATGCCGACGCCCTCAAGAGCTTTGACAAAGCCCTAGAGGTGGATGCCAGCTACGCCCAAGCCGCCTACAACAAGGCAATGTGCTATGCTCTCCAGCGGGAATTTGACCTCGCTTTAGAAGCCCTGCAATTGGCGGTGCGGCTCAACCCTGACCTACGGTCAGAGGCCCAGGCAGAGCAAGCCTTCGACAATCTATGGAATGATGACTGGTTCCGAGAACTAGTGGGGCGATAGGTTCCAATTCCCGGTACTCCCCCTGCGATTCCCCCATGGAAACCCCGTCCATCCAAGACCTCGGTAACATCGCTATCGTCGCCCAAGACCTGATCACCCGGTTCAGCCTCGGGGTGCTAGCTGCGATCGCAATTATCGCCATCGGCAACTGGCTGGCCAAACTCGGGCGGCAGTTTGTGCGTCGCCTTGCCAGCAAGGCCAACCTCGATCCCACCCTGACTAACTTTATTAATGCCCTGATTTACTACGGTGTCCTAGGCTTCGCCGTGATCGCCGCCCTGAATCGCCTCGGCGTCCAAACCGCCTCCCTAATCGCCCTGCTAGGGGCAGCGGGCTTAGCGGTGGGCTTAGCCCTCCAGGGCTCCCTGGCCAACTTTGCCGCCGGGGTGCTACTGCTAATCTTCCGTCGATTCCAGGTCGGGGACTTGATTGAAGGAGCCGATGTTTTTGGCCATGTGGAAGAGATCAGCCTCTTCACCACCGCCGTCGTCACCGTCGATAACAAAACTGTGGTGATTCCCAACGCCAAGCTCACCAGCGAAAACATCACCAACTACAGCAGCAAGGGCAAAATCCGCGCCGATATGGTGGTGGGGGTTGCCTACGAAACCGACATTGACCATGTCCGCCGAGTCACCCTAGAAACCATGGCTGCCGATGATCGCATCCTTCGCAGCCCTGCCCCCTCCGTCGTACTGACGGAGCTAGCAGACAGCAGCCTCAACTTCAGTGTCCGGCCCTGGGTCAAACCCGAAGACTACATCCCCGTCAAGAACAGTCTCTACGAAGTCCTGAAAAAACGCTTTGACCAAGAGGGCATTACAATTCCCTTTCCCCAGCGCGACGTGCACCTATTCCAAGCCAATTGATTACGTCTTCGCTGGGAGTGCCTAACACGACTTGGAAGGTTACGGAGAATCGAGCCCGTTGACCGCTGGCTGAGCGGAGTCGAAGCCAGCCACACCACCGGGTTCTGGCCGTTCCCTTCGACTCCGCTCAGGGAACTGGATGTTTGTATAGAGACAACAACGTAGCAAGCTTTTCAGCTTGTTTCAAGACATAACCTTCCAAGTCGTGTGCCTAACCTGCATTATTCATCACGAAATGGGCGAGTCCCTAAGGGACTCGCCCGGAATCTAGAACCGTTTGTGCCGTGATACACCCGACATAGATTCCCGTTTATGACCTTCGGTCACACTGAGTACAACACACTCGCCAAGCGAAGGCAGAACACGGGAATGACCGCGATAGGGATACCATCGCCACACACCCTAGTACCGCAGGGGGTAAATCAGCCCACTATTGTCGCACCAGCCCAACATTTTCCGGTCCCCTCTCCCCGTGGAAAAGGGCTAGGGTGAGGGGCCGAGTGTGCCCCGATGGAACGGCTAGGGTATTTACACCGCCCAGTACTAGGCGGACCGCCGCTGCCGTAACCCCAAAGCCCCCAGGGCCACAAGACCCAGCAGGGCCGTGGGTTCGGGGACCGTCTCGGTTTCGCTGCGGGTGGTAGCAAAAATGCGATCGCTACCACCAGCAGGATACCGAGCCGCCGTAATCGTGCCCCCAAGTTCCTGCTGAATATAGTTAGCGAGGGATTGCTGATTGGTCACCCCCAAGTTGGTAAAGGGTACCCCACCAAAGGGATAGCTGTCTCCCCCCCGCGCTAGGAAGTCAATAGTGGCGATGGAAATCGTCGGCGCACCAGGTAGCACCTGACCATTGCTAATGATCTGGGTGCCATCATCCAGAGTCACATCCACCACCCGTTGACCAGGTTCAGCAGTAAGGTCAATGCCAAACTGGAAACCGGCAATCTGGGCAAATCGCCCGTCCACAAATTCCACCCTCACGACTGCATTTTCCAGCAGCGCCTTCAGCTTGTTACCATCAATCCCCGGCACCACGGAGACAAAGTTACCAAAGGGCAAGGCATCAAAGCTGTTCAGTTCTGTGATATTCCCCGGCGACAGCACAGAATCATTACGAATGCCTCCCCCATTGTGCAAGGCAATTACCGGAGCCTCAATGCCAAATTCCCCGGCCTTTTGCTGACCCGTCCACAGCAGCGAGTCGGCAATCAGGTTGCCAAAATTGGTCTCCGTCGTGCGGACTTGACTCCGAACTCCGTTCAACCCCACTTCACTCTGACCAATGACATTTTGGGCCAGAGCCTGCTGCGAAGCTTGCACCGGAGCCACCGCATTGGCCAGAATATCCGGGTCAGGGGTCGTATTGGCATCCCCCGCCAGAACCCGCACCGGGTTGCCGTTGAAGCTGGTCAGAAGACCGTTGTCATCAAACTCCACCTCCAGCCGACCCACATAGCGGTACTCGCCAGTGGTGGTGACCACAGGCACCTGGACACCATCAGCATTGGTAGCCAGCAACGGGTAGGGGCCAAAGGGGGTGCTTCCTTGATCACTGGGTAGGGTAGTAGCGATGTCGTTAGTCAACAACTCACTCCCCCCGCCAGCGATCACCAAATCCACCCCTCGCAGTTGGCTCACCAGGGAAATTTCTTCGTTGATGGACTGGAGGTGGCTGGCCAGGATAATCTTGTTGACCCCTTGGGCTTCCAGCGCATCAATCTCAGCCTGGACAGCAGCTAGCACCTCATTAACCACCACATTCCGGGGACTGGAAACAGTGGACAGCAGTGTAGTGGTGGCTCCCACAATACCCAGGCGCTCACCATCTTTTTCGATAATGGTACTTTTGGCGATTCGGCCCGTATTCACGAGCGCCTGAAGCTGAGCTTCTCCAGAAAAATCTAGGTTGGCACTCAGGTAAGGTACCGTGGGATCAACGGCATTGATGAAATCCGCCAGCACATTGGGGCCAAAGTCAAAGTCGTGGTTGCCCAGAACGATGGCATCGTAGCCAATGGCATTCAGCACTAGGGCATCGTAGAAAATGCCGTCCTGAAGACTGGCATTAAAGGCCGTCCCCGCCAAAAAGTTATCCCCAGAGGAAATAGTGACGGGGATGCGTCCGCCATCGCGGGCCTCCTGCTGCAAGCTATTGATCAAGGTCACGAAGGAGGCCGCGCCCCCTTCACCAGAGGCGGACGGCGTGAGCTTAGACTCCCCATCGTTGTTATGGAAGATGGTGAAGGAGGCGGCCTGCACGGGGGCCATCAGTTGGGTGCCGAGGAGCCCTAAACTGGCGGCAACCAAAGCAACCCGCTTGAGAGGCTGGTAAATGAACATGGACTACAGTTCTCCCTATCAGTAATGACTTCTCCGGTTCATAGGGAATTCCCATGACCGTGATGTTACGTACTGATAAGCACTGTAGCGGGGCCACATTAAGCTTCTTCGCACTTAAGTTAATAGAAGCCCTCAGTGTATTAACGGAGCCTTAAGATCCAAGATTTTTGTAAGTCCCGAGAATTCGGCTAATACTGGGCTGATGACGGGATGTTATTTAATTGCGCGTTCCTCACTGGTCACGAGATGACATAGGCACTGGGCAATATCTGCCTGGGTTGCTTCTGACATGCTGCCTAACTCTCGCAGAATCAGGGAAGTACGAGCCGTCATTAAATAATGCAGACGTAGTGTGGAAGTCTTTCGTAATCCACTGCTGACAAAGTCAGGATGGGCTTGATCCAAGATTATATCTGTAGGAAGAATGTCTGTAGGAAGACGACTGGTAATAAATGCCAGCAGTATATGCTCATAAGTTCCGATCGGATTAGTCAGGCAAACAGCAGGTCTGACCTTTGTCATCGAGAGATCGTCGAAGGGAAACGGTATTAAGACGACCTTACCTTTAGTTTTGGAATGGTTTGCCATCGTTGACAGTATAGATATCTTCTTCAGGATCTTTGAGGAAATCGAAGGCAGGGTTTTCGACTGCGGCTTTTAACCACTGGGCATCACCAATGTCCTCCGGTTCCTCCACTAGGATCAGAACCTTTACTTGAGCATTGCGCAGGGATAGGTCTAGCTGAAATTCGGATAATGCTAGATGGCCATCGGCGGTGACTGTTGCAGGTATCTCGTAAGCTCGCATAGGCTAAGGGGCGATAGGTGTTATGGATTCAGCGTAGCTTAAGCCTTGCCCCTATTGGAATCTGATGGACAAGGAAAGGTGCCGCAGGCAATGAGGTTTGGGAATCCTAGGCTGCACTCAGATAAGAAATAGCGACTTGCCATTGCTTGTTTGTCTGCTTGAGCCGGATAGAACGACAGGTTGCCAGAAATTTGGGCAGGCTTTGGGGCAGGTTCAAGCGCTTTAGGACAGTTTTAATCGATTCCTGGTGTTCTGTCTGAAAGCTGGTGCCCAGTAGCGGCAAGTCAATGTAGGTACCAGATTCATGGGATGACAGGCTCCAGAGAAGTTGAACGATGGCTTGTTCTAGGGAGGTGCTATCTAGGATCTGGGTTTTGGTGGCGGGGACGGGGGCTCTGGGGGGCTCTGGGCTCTGGGATCGTTGTCGCAGCGTGACCTGAAGATGGTTGGCGTCGGGGGTTGGGCTCAGCTCAAAGTCCTCATGGGCTTCGAGGAATTTCTGGAGGGTCTTGGGGCCAGTATGGGCTTTAAGGACTTGATTGACGGAAATCCGGTTGCGATCGCGGAAAATTTTGCCCAAGTATCCAACCGTGAGCCTGGTATCTGGATGCTGCTGATATTCCTGAAGAATCAGAATTTTCAACCAAGACTTAAGCTGAGAAAGGGTCGGCACCCGCACCGGATTCTCAGGTGTTTTCAAGGGCGAGTCATTGGTGTCTGGCTCTGCTTCCGCGCCCTGAGGAATGGAGTAGGTTTGAGTCGTTTTCTCCGCCAGGTTCAGAAGGGTAACCTTAGAGCCCTGACGTTTTACGGTATGGACAAGAATCCCCATACTCCTCAAGGTATTGCTCAAATGGGTCAGATCAGCATCAGCAGAGCAAATCAAGACTTCGCGAACATTGGGATTGTGCCGCGATATCATCAACCCATCCACAGTCATTTTTAGATCTGCATTGTTTTTGCCCGCAGGTACATGGATCATCTGATAGCCTGCATTGTGCAACTCCCGATCCCGTTTTCCTAATCGACACCAGTTAGCAAAGGCCAGTTTGAGTTGAATGGGATGCTGACAGGATGCCGATAGAAAGGCTTCCGCCTCTGGGGGTAAGCAAACATTTTCCGCATCTAGCAAAAGGGCCGCAATGGGCTGGTTCTGCCATCCCAGGCTAATCTTCTGCCATCCCAGGCTAATCTTGCGGGAACTATGGAGCAAATGAAGTCCAGTGCCATTCCGCGTGGATTGACTGGAAGCATGGGCAGGCAAGGGCTGACTATTCATAGGGTGCTGCGGGGTGAGTGACAGGGGAAACTACAGCCCTGCGGGGTTCCGCTTCCTGATGGGGAAGAGTACGGTTTTCCCCAACGGTATCCCTGGCCTCCTCCAGAGCACTACTTTTTACCTCAGGGGATTGATCCGGGGTGGGTGAGAGGGTTCCATAATGGGGTGCGCCCCTTTTTCCAGCCCTTTTTTCCAGCCCCTTTTTTCCAGGAAATATGAGTCTCACCCTCTACAACACCCTCAGCCGCCAGAAACAAGCCTTTGAGCCCCTAGAGCCGGGGGCTGTGAAGATGTACTGCTGTGGGGTGACGGTGTATGACTACTGCCACCTGGGCCATGCGCGCTCCTACATCGTGTGGGACACAGTGCGGCGCTACCTGATGTGGCGGGGGTACCGGGTGCGCTATGTGCAGAACTTCACCGACATTGACGACAAGATTCTGAACCGGGCCAAGCAGGAGGGCTCCACCATGAAAACGGTGGCGGAGCGCTATACCCAGGCGTACTTTGAGGACATGGCACGGCTAAATATCCTAGAAGCGGATGTCTATACCTATGCCACCCATACCCTAGACGGCATCAAGCGACTGATTGGGGAACTGGAAGCCAAAGGAATGGCCTACCCCACGGGCGGGGATGTTTATTATTCTGTGCGAAAGTTTGAGGGCTACGGTAAGCTGTCGGGTCGAAAACTGGAGGACATGCAGGCGGGGGCCAGTGGCCGGGTAACGGTCAGCCCTGAGACCGGGGGAATTGGCCAGGAGGCTGCGGGGGAAAACACCGCTCCCCAGAAGCAGGATCCCTTTGACTTTGCTCTGTGGAAGGGGGCGAAGCCGGGGGAGCCCTCCTGGGACTCCCCCTGGGGACCGGGACGACCGGGGTGGCATATTGAATGCTCAGCCATGGTGCGAGAGCAGTTGGGGTCTACCATCGACATCCACATGGGGGGCGCGGACCTGGTATTTCCCCACCATGAGAATGAAATTGCCCAGTCGGAGGCGGCGACGGGCCATCCCCTGGCCACCTACTGGCTCCACAACGGCATGGTGAATGTGGGGGGCGAGAAAATGTCTAAGTCCCTGGGGAATTTCACCACGATTCGGGCGCTGTTGGATTCTCCCGATGCCCCGGAACCGATGGCGCTACGGCTATTCGTGCTTCAGGCTCAGTATCGCAAGCCCATTGACTTTACCGATGCCGCGATCGCATCTGCTAAAAATAGTTGGCAAACCATTGGGGACGGGCTGCGCTTTGGCTATCAGTACGGAGCGCAACTGGGCTGGAGCGATGTCCAGGATAGCGACTTTGGCGATCCGGCAGCGATGCGGATCGATCGGGACCGTGAGGCGGTGCTCCAGTTCCAGACTGCCATGGACGATGATTTCAACACGCCGGGGGCGCTGGCGGTGTTGTTTGACCTCGCCAAGGACCTGCGACGGGCGGGCAATGTCATCCTCCACCAGGGGCAAGCTGATGAAGATGCCGATACCCTGCGGCAGCAGTGGCAGACTCTGGTGTGTCTGGCGGCAGTGTTGGGGCTAACGGTAGAGCCGCCAGCCCAAGGTTCCGAGTCCAGCAATAGCCTCACCGATGGAGCCATTGCCACCCTACTAGCAGAACGGCAAGCCGCCCGCGCCGCCAAAAACTTCGCCGAAAGCGATCGCATTCGTGACGAACTCCAAGCCCAGGGCATCACCCTGATCGACAAACCGGGAGGCGTGACGGAGTGGCATCGGTAGGGGAGTGTGGGGTGTGAGGGTAGGAGGGTGTGTATAGCCTCAAGGCATTCAAGAAAGGCGGAGCCTGCCTGGAGGGCATAGGAATGGCCAAAAAAAAGGCGGAGGAATATCCTCCGCCTTTACCTTGTTGAGTCAAGAGTTAGCAACTGCCCCAATCCTTAGGGGATTTCCATAGCGGTTCTCCCTCGGGTTAAGGACAGGCAAGGAGCTTAAGCCCCTTGTTCGCCGAAGTGTCATGAAGTTGACCTGAGTTCGATTTAAGCTTCGCTGCCCATCCGCCAGGGAATAAATTGCCCTGGCTCACAGCAAAAGTCCGTTAAAACGGACTCGCCCCCCTATCTCCAGCCCAGCTCCCAGTCCATTTTTAATGGCCATTAAAAATGGACTAGAGCCTGTTAGCCGGGAATTTTGAATTCCCGGCGGGGTGACAGCGCTGATACCGCATTGACGTTTTTTAGCTCTCTACTCCTTGTCGAACTCAGGTTAACCAAAGCGACCAGAAACATAGTCGCGGGTGTATGCCTCACGGGGATTGCTAAAGATGGTGGAGGTGTCATCATATTCCACCAAGTAGCCCACCTTGCCGCCCTTCTCCGTGGCCTCAGCATTGAAAAAGGCAGTCTTGTCCGAGACCCGAGATGCCTGCTGCATGTTGTGGGTGACGATGATGATGGTGTACTGCTCCTTGAGCTTCTGCATCAGTTCCTCCACCTTTAGGGTAGAAATCGGATCCAGAGCGGAGCAGGGCTCATCCATTAAGATCACCTCTGGCTCAATTGCGATCGCGCGGGCAATGCAGAGCCGCTGCTGCTGACCGCCAGAGAGCGACAGGCCACTTTCCTTCAGCTTGTCCTTGACCTCATCCCACAGCGCAGCAGACCGTAGAGACGTTTCCACCAACTCGTCCATATCGCCTTGGTAACCGTTGATGCGGGCACCAAAGGCGATGTTTTCGTAGATGGACTTGGGAAAGGGATTCGGCTTTTGAAACACCATGCCAATGCGACGACGCAGTTCTACAGGATCCACAGCCTTGTCATGAATGCTGGTGTCGTGGAATGTGATACTCCCCGCCATACGAGCACTAGAAATCAGATCATTCATGCGATTAAAGCAGCGTAACACCGTGCTTTTGCCACAGCCAGAGGGACCAATAAAGGCCACAATCTCACGGATCGGGATATTGAGATACACATCCCGAACTGCCAAGCTATTTCCATAGTAAACCGAGACATTCTCGGCCCTGAGAATATTGGCAGTAGAGACTGTACTAGAAGAATCTTGAATCATGACAACGAGGAGACAACAATTAAGGAATGATAAGCACGCGCTGGAAGCTCTAAAAGTAGTAGCCCCCGAGAGGATTAACGACTCTTTTGGAAGCGATTACGCAGGTAAACTGCTACGGAGTTCATGAGCAGCAGCACTATCAACAGCACAATGATGGCAGAGGCTGAAATGTCGTGAAACCCACTTTGGGGACGGCTAACCCAGTTGTAAATTTGAATGGGTAGTACGGTAAAAGGACTCTTAAGACCTTCTGGGAGAAAGGGCACAAAGGTTAGCGCCCCAATCGTGATTAGAGGCGCAGTTTCCCCAATAGCACGGGAAAGCGCCAGGATCATCCCCGTCAAAATTCCAGCAAAAGCGGAAGGCAGCACGTGGGACCAAACCACTTGCCAACGATTCGCCCCTAGGGCAAATCCCGCCAGACGAATGGTATCAGGTACCGCTCGCAACGCCTCCCGAGTTGATACGATGATAATAGGCAGGATGAGCAGCGTTAGGGTCAGTGCCCCAGCCAGGACACTGCGACCGCCAGTAATAGGTTCCATCAACCGCACAAAGGCGGCTAAGCCCAAAAGACCATAGATAATGGAGGGCACACCCGCCAGATTACTGATGTTGATCTCAATCAGGCGAGTAAACCAATTGTCCTGAGCAAATTCTTCTAGATAGATGCCTGCCCCAACCCCAATCGGGAAGGACAGTACCGCCACAATACTCATCACCCACAGCGTTCCTGCGATCGCAGCAATCACCCCAGCATCTCCAGGTCGGCGGGAGGGAAAGCTAGTGAGAAAATTCCAGTTCAGGGTTGGTAGGCCATCAATCAAAATACCGATTATCAGCCAAGCTAGAACCGCTATCGCGATCGTTGTAGCCAGCCAAGTTGCCCCCATGAAAATGCTGTCTAGGCGATAGCGGCCCGTTAGGTTCAGATTGAATTTAGGAGATGATTGCGGGCCAACGGCATGGTCAAGTCGAGAACCTTGTGTCGTCATTAGTCGTACTTCTCTCGGAATCGACGAACAAACCAGAAGCTAAAGATATTGAGCACCAAGGTGATCAAAAAAAGTGTCATGCCCACCGCAAAAATTGTGAGGTAAGCAATGGAACCCGTCGGCGTATCCCCCATGCTGACCTGCACAATAAAGGCAGTCATTGTCATGATGGGGACAAATGGATTTAGACCTAAAGTTGGATTCTGACCTGCTGCCAAGGTCACAATCATAGTTTCTCCTACAGCACGGGAAATTGCCAAAATCACCGACGCAACAATACCGGATAGAGCAGCAGGTAGCACCACGGAAATAACTGTTTCCCGCTTAGTTGCTCCCAAGGAATACGCCCCATCCCGAAGACTATTGGGGACAGAATAGATAGCATCTTCACTTAGGGAAGCCACCAGTGGCGTAATACTTACCCCTAGTATTAACCCTGCACTCAGCGCATTGAAACCCTGTAATCCAGGGATAAAGCTCTGTAAGAGAGGGGTCACTGTGAGCAAAGCAAAATAGCCAAAGACCACGGAAGGAATCCCCGCCAGAATTTCTAAAACTGGCTTTAAGATGGCCCGTGTCCGAGGTTTAGCATATTCACTCAAAAACAGCGCCGATAGTAGGCCCAAAGGTAGCGCTACCCCAATGGCAATCATTGAGGTCAAAAAGGTGGCACTGATTAGGACAAAAATACCAAACTGCTTACTGGCAAAGAGGGGAGTCCAGCGAGTGTCAGTCAGGAATTGCCAGATCGGCACCTGCTTGAAAAATTCAATCGTCTCAAAAATCAGCGTAGCTATGATCCCAAACGTGGTGACCACAGAAATCAAAGCAAAGCCACTGCAAATAAGTTTGACAGCGGCCTGAATCTGCTTGCTTCTCTGGCGGTTTGGATTCCAGAGTTCAGACGGATTAGAGGGGAGCTGGGCAGTCATTAGGGGAAAAAAGAGAGGTGGATTGAGGTTCAGCAAGCATCTTCAACAAACCTGCCAACCAAAATAGTTCTTGATTGGCAGGTTTATCATGAAACCTAGAGATTATTCCTTACCTAGGAGATCCACTAACTTCAAACCCACAGCAGACTCACCGTTGAAAACAGAGCCCACAATGCGCTCTTCAATTCGTTTCTCAGCCAAATCCTCAATCTCTGTAGGCAGAGGCACGTAGCCGACTTCAGAGATCAGTTCCGCATTTTCAGGTGCAATCTGGTAGCGGGCAAAGGCCGCCACTGCTGGATTATCTAGAGATTCTTTTTTGACGTAGAAGAACTCGGGTCGTGAGAGGGGCGCATACTCACCGCTGGCAATCGTATCAGGGGTGGGGGCAACGCAACCTGAACCGTTGTCAATTTCTACAAGGCCCAATTGGTCTGCATTTTCTTCGTAGTAGGCTACCCCAAAGAAGCCTATTCCCCCTTGATCTGCGGCTACCCCCTGCACGATGACGTTGTCATCTTCGCTGGCGGTGAAATCACCTCGGCTGGAGGACTCTTCTCCCACAATCGCAGCCGTGAAGTAATCGTAGGTACCCGAGTCAGTGCCCGCACCATAAAGCCCTAGAGCCTGGTCAGGGAAGTCTGGTCGAATTTGATTCCAGTTAGTAATCGTGCCCTCAGCAGCAGGCTCCCACATTTTTTTCAGTTCATCCACCGTGAGACAGGTGGCAAACTCATTGCTGGGGTTGATAACGACTGATAGTCCGTCATAGGCCACCGGAATCTCAACGTACTCAATGCCGTTTTGAGCACATAGGTCGATTTCCTCTTGCTTGATGGGGCGAGATGCGTTGGAGATATCGGTTTCCCCAGCACAGAATTTCTTAAAGCCACCACCAGTTCCAGACACACCAACCGTAACTCGTACACCGGGGTTGGCTGCCATGAATTCTTCAGCCATGGCCTCAGAGATGGGGAAGACAGTACTCGAACCATCTACTAGCACGTTGCCCGTCAGGTCAGAACCAGCATCAGCGGTCTCTTCGCCAGTGCTGGTATCTGTACCCGCAGTGTCAGTACCGCCGCCACAGGCTACGAGGCTACCGAGTAGGACAACGGCAGACAAAGAATAGACAAACTTCTTCTTGGACAGCATTGAAGCGCTCCCTCACATGATTGTGGATTTCTTAGATATCCGAGGGCATCTTACTGGGCTGACGTAAAGACCAGGTTAAGGAGCAGCGGATCCGGAGAGAAATCCTGGAGCAATTTTTGTATTGAAAGCTACTTTTGCCTGTCCTGTTCGCGTAGTGGCATCTCTGCGGTGCATTTAGGGGCGGTTCACGGTGCGGAACAGCCAAAGGGTGCAGACAATACCGCTAAAGTGGGCCAGCAGAATGTTCGTATTGGCCTGGACCACAAAAATATCCAAGGGCTGCACAAACTGGGTAACGTTAGCGCCAGCCCCAAAGACCGCCGCCCCTTGGGGCTGGGACAGCGCTTTGGCCAACAGCGAACCAACGATCGCCTCTGCCCCCAAAAGGCTCACAAACATACCCCCCAAACCCGTGAATAGACCAAACTTCAAGGCTTGAACAGCATCCCTGGGCTTAGGCCGCTTAGCACCATCGCGGCTGCGGAGACGACGGGCTAAACGAGTATAGCGAAACGCCCAAAATGCCCCCACAAATACCGCCACCAATCCCACCACCGCTAACACGAGCCCCGTTCCAGTGCCGGGATTGCCTGCGCCCTCTGTCCGCACACTGCGGGTGGCGGCGGCAAAGATCAACACCAAGCTGGAGATAATGCCCAACACCCCCTGACACCAAAAGCTCACCCACCCCACCCAGCGAAAGGCGCTGGCAATGCGGCGGACGGCGGGGGATAGGGAGTAGTCGAGGTCTCCGGGCATGGGGGGTGGGGGGGTGATAGGTGACAGGAATTTTGAGTTTTGAATTTTGAATTCCGTAGGGGCAATCCCTTGCCTGTCCTGAGCTGAGTCGTAGGATGGTTGCCCTTGTGGCGGGTGACCGATATTGGGATGGATGGGGTGGGTGCATCCCGTAGGGGCGCGGTTTCCGCGCCCAATGTAGGGTGCCACCGTAGGGGCGCGGTTTCCGCGCCCAATGTAGGGTGCCACCGTAGGGGCGCGGTTTCCGCGCCCAATGTAGGGTGCCGCTGTAGGGGCGGGTTTGGCTTGTGTCTACTGGGACATTCAAGGGTCAACGATCAAAACCCATGCTGCTCTGGACTGGAAATCCAGGATTGGCACATGTCTGCCGGGGAATTCGGGATTGGGGTTCACAATTGGCCCTATCCAATGCCGGAAAATCCAGGCTTGGGAAACTGTGTTGTGATTTTAGACCATTGCCGGGATCGTCATGGCGATTCCTAGTACTGCTTGGCGGAAGTAGCACTACCATCGTCGCGCAAGCGTCCCGCTTGCCGCTAGACTCACGGCGGTTAAAACCGCTGCTATACAAACAAAGTCGGCCTTCGCCAAACTAACCCGCGTTAGCGAAGCGGTTCGGGGAAATCTCCCGCTGTGACCAAAGAACGGCACAATGGGGATGTTCTGGGGAAGGGGAACCCACCTGCCTATGGCTTCACAGTTTGATCGCTACACCGATCAGGTGGCGGATCTGGTGGCTCGCTACCGCGATCGCGTCGATTACTTGATGGTGCGCCTAGAGGAGTCGGAGGGCACTGACATCCTGTTGCGGGGAGGCATTGTGGAAACCCTCAGCGAAGGACTCTCCCTCGGGGGCCAAGTGCGGGCCTGCCATCGGGGGGGCTGGGGCTTTGCCAGCTTTAACCAATTAGACGATCTGAAAGGACAACTGGAGGCCGCGATCGCGGCTGCTCATTTAGTAGGGGACGATGAAACCCTGCTGGCCCCGGTGGATCCGATTCAAACCACCTATCGAATGCCCCTGACCGGCAGCGATCCGCGCCAGATTCCCCTCAGCCGCAAAAAGGATTTGTGTAGCCGCTACAGCGAAATCTTGCAGGGGGTAGACCAGCGCATCACCACCTCCTCCGTCCGCTATAACGACCTCACCCAGCACATTTTGCTCGTCACCTCCGAGGGCACCCTGATCGACCAGCGCTGGTCTGATATGGAGATGCGCCTTGCCGCCACCGCCCGCAACGGTGAAACGGTTCAAACGGGGCAAGAAACTACGGGATCCCGACGGGCCTTTGAGGATCTAGAGCATCTAGAACCCCAGGTGTTAGGGGCCGCAGGGCGGGCCGTCGCCGCCCTCGATCTGCCCCCGGTCAAGGGCAACACCTATACCGTCGTGATTGACCCGATTTTGACGGGGCTGTTTGTCCACGAAGCCTTTGGCCACCTGTCGGAAGCGGACATGGCCTACGAAAACCCAGACTTGCTAGAGGTGATGACCCTGGGGCGGCGGTTTGGTCCCAACGGCCTAAATATTTTTGATGGAGCCGCCCCCGAGGGCCACCGGGGCAGCTATCGCTACGACGACGAGGGCACCCCCGCCACCACGACCCAATTGATCGACAATGGGACGTTGGTAGGACGGCTCCATTCCCGCGAGACCGCTGGCAAGCTGGGGGAAGCAGCTACGGGGAATGCCCGTTGCCTCAGCTACCATTACCCGCCCCTGGTGCGGATGACCAATACCTGGATTGCGCGCGGCAACACCCCCGTAGCGGACCTGTTCTCCGACATTGAGGAGGGGGTCTATGCCCGCAACTGGCAAGGGGGCATGACCAATGGGGAAATGTTTACCTTCACCGCTGGGGAAGCCTGGATGATCCGCAAGGGAGAACAGGCGGAACCCGTGCGGGATGTCACCCTCTCGGGCAATGTGTTTCGCACCCTGGCGGACATTGAGGGCATTGGCGACGATTTCTACTGGGATGAGTCGGGGGGCTGCGGCAAAGGGGGCCAGAGTGGCCTGCCCGTGGGCTGTGGCGGGCCGAGTCTTCGGATCCGCAATGTGGTCGTGGGTGGCGAGGCGGCTAGCGAGTGATGCGGCTGTCCCAGGGGCACCTGACGCTGTTGGACTATTGTCCCCGGCGGTTTCAGCATACGGTGTTGGATTCGTTGATGGTGCCTACCAATCCAGACCTGCTGGCGGGGCAGCGGTGGGGCAATCGCTTCCACTTGATGATGCAGCAGCGGGAGATGGGGTTACCCGTGGAGCCAGTCCTGGCAGAGGATCCGGAACTGCAAGCGGCGGTGACGGCTTTGGCGGCGGCGGATCCCAGCCTGTTTGAACACCACGAGCGCTTTCGCCAGAGTGAACATGGCCGCGCTCTTGTCCTGAACGGCTATTGGTTCACCGTGATCTACGACCTGCTGCGGCTGTGGGACGGGCAAGGGGAGATTATTGACTGGAAAACCTATCTGAATCCCCGCAACCTCAATTTTTTATCACGGGACTGGCAAACACGCCTCTACTGCTATGTGCTGGTGGAGACTACGGATCTGTCCCCCGATCAGGTGACGATGACCTATTGGTTTGTGCGCACTCGCGATCCCGTCACTCAGGAGCAGCAGCCCCAGCGGGTGCAGATTCCCTACAGCGCCCAGCGCCATGCCCAGACCCATATCGATTTACTGCGCCTGACGGATTACCTCACCCAGGCCATGGCCACCTCTAATCCCCTACCTCAAATCCCAGAGACCCAGGTAGAGAAATGCGCCCACTGCCCCTTCATGATGCGATGTCAACGGGGATCGGCTCGTGGTGATGAGACCCCAGAGCTGCCACCGCTGGAGGCTATTCCTGAAGTTGTCCTTTAGAGGGTGGGAGCGGTATTGGGGGGTTAGGGCAATCCCTTGCCTTGACCGTGCTCAAGTAAACTCCTCCTAACATCCCCTCTTGGGAGGGGTGCCCCGGAAGAACCCACCCTCCGCCCCCTCCCAAGAGGGTCTGAGCAATCCCCTCTTGGGAGGGGTGCCCGGAGGGTGGGGTGGGTCACGGGTGGGTCAGGGTATGGGGATATTGGGGTGTCGGAGGAGTGAGAACAGAAAAATGATGACTGCACCCCGATCGGGTTATACCCTGCCCGTGTTTGCTTGTGCCAGTGCGATCGCGGCTCTACGCCACCTGCAAGATCCCCAAGACAGTCCTCCGGGGGTAACCGTGAACCTGCTGGAACCACCGGAGCAGGTGGATATCCCCATTGAACAAATCGCCACCCTACCGGACGGCAGCGCATTGGCCATTACCCGCAGCGATCCCGGTGACAATCTAGACCTGACCCGCCACACGCCAATCTGGACGGTGGTAGCGTGGGGAGGGGAGGATCAAGCCGATCCCCTAGAGATTACGGGCGGAGAAGGGGTGGGGCGTCAGGTGCAGGCGGGCGATCGTCCCGCCATCTATGCCTATGCCCAGCGGCTATTCCAGGCCAACCTTACCCCCCTGCTACGGTCGGGGCAGAAAATCCGAGTCACGGTGATTCTGCCGGAGGGACGCGCCTTGGCAGAGCGCACCTCCAACGCCGCCTTTGGCGTCGTCGAGGGGTTGTCCCTGCTGGGCACAACGGGAATCTCCCAACCCCTCAGCGCCCCCGGCCAACTGGAGGTGTTCCGCCAAAGCCTGCGGGAAAAGGCGACCCAGTTCGACACTCTCGTTTTTTGTGTGGGGGAGAACGGTCTGGACAAGGCTCTGAGCCTGGGCATTCCCCCAGAACAACGGGTCAAAACCGCCAACTGGCTGGGGCCGCTGCTGGTGGAAGCTGCCTTGAGTGGGGTAACGGCGGTGTTGCTGCTGGGCTACCACGGCAAGCTGATCAAACTGGCGGGGGGCATTTTCCACACCCATCACCATGTCGCCGACGGTCGCCAGGAAATCTTAACTGCGATCGCAGCCGCCCAGGGCTTACCCACCCCAGCGGTGCAAACCCTGCTGCAATCCGCCACCGTGGAGGCGGGACTGGCTCACCTGCGCCACTTAGACACCACTCAAGGCTCGGACTGGGTAGAGCGCATCTATGGAGACCTGGTAACCCGCGTAGATCGACGAGCCGCGATCTACGCGGCCACCCACTGTGGTGATCAGCGCCGGACCTCGGGCCATCATCCCCTTCTGATTGGCACGGCCATGTTTGACCGGGGGCGGGATTTGATCGCCGTCAGCGATGGGGGTCGGTCGCTTCTTCCGCAGCTTTGGTAAGCTAAGAGGAATCTTTTGAGCCCCCTTCTTTAGAATTCGTTGTAGATTCAGTCTTCCTCCAGATTTTCCCGTGGGGCGCTAGTCCGACGGCTATTGAAGTTTTCATTGACAGGACTGGGACTGGCCGCTGCCATCGCCATCCAGTGCCGCCATCACTTCCCGGCAGTAATGGCAACCTATGTATCCCTTTGATCCCCAGACGATTATTTTAGGACTGAGATCGTGACCCTCCAAACCCAAAACCCCGCATCTCCCCAAAATCCTGCTGCCAGTGAGATTAATCGCCAAATGTTAATCATTTTGGATTTTGGTTCCCAATATTCCGAGCTGATCGCCCGCCGCATCCGCGAAACAGAAGTCTACTCAGAGGTGCTGTCCTACCGCACCACCGCTGAGCAACTGCGCCAGCTCAACCCCAAGGGCATCATTCTCTCTGGCGGTCCCAACTCCGTCTATGCCGACTATGCCCCCCAGTGTGATCCCGCAATTTGGGACATGGGCGTCCCCATATTGGGCGTCTGCTACGGGATGCAGTTGATGGTGCAGCAACTCGGAGGCAAGGTAGAGCAGGCAAACCGGGGAGAATACGGCAAAGCCTCTCTGCACATCGACGATCCCATCGATTTGCTCACCAATGTGGAAGAAGGCGTCACCATGTGGATGAGCCACGGGGACTCAGTCACCGCCATCCCCCCTGGCTTTGAAATCTTGGCCCATACGGACAATACGCCTAACGCCGCGATCGCACACCACGGACGCAAACTCTACGGCGTCCAGTTCCACCCCGAAGTGGTCCATTCCAAAGGGGGACAGGCGCTGATTCGCAATTTCGTCTACCACATCTGCAAGTGCCAACCCACCTGGACCACTGAAGCCTTTGTAGAAGAGGCCATTCGAGAGGTGCGGGCCAAGGTGGGCGACAAGCGGGTGTTGCTAGCCCTCTCCGGCGGCGTCGATTCCTCCACCCTGGCCTTTTTGCTCCATAAGGCCATTGGCGATCAGCTCACCTGCATGTTCATCGACCAAGGCTTCATGCGCAAGGAGGAACCGGAGCGCTTAGTCAAGCTGTTCCATGAACAGTTCCATATTGGGGTCGAGTATATTAATGCCCGCGATCGCTTCATAGACCGGGTCGCAGGCATCACCGATCCCGAAGAAAAACGCAAGTGCATCGGTCATGAATTCATCCGCGTCTTTGAGGAAGAATCCCAGCGCCTCGGCCCCTTTGATTACCTAGCCCAGGGCACCCTCTACCCCGACGTGATCGAATCCGCCGACACCAATATTGATCCCAAAACAGGGGAGCGGGTGGCGGTCAAGATCAAGAGCCACCACAATGTCGGCGGCCTGCCCAAAGATCTGCAATTCAAGCTGGTGGAACCCCTGCGCAAGCTCTTTAAAGATGAAGTGCGAAAGGTCGGACGCTCCGTCGGCTTACCGGAAGAAATTGTCCGCCGCCATCCCTTCCCCGGCCCCGGCCTCGCCATCCGCATCCTGGGAGAAGTCACCGCCGAAAAGCTGAACATTCTGCGGGATGCCGACTACATTGTGCGAGAAGAAATCCGCATCCGGGGGCTCTACCACGACTTCTGGCAAGCCTTCGCCGTGCTCCTTCCCGTCCGCAGTGTAGGCGTCATGGGGGATCAGCGCACCTATGCCTACCCCATCGTGCTGCGGCTGGTGTCCAGCGAAGACGGCATGACCGCCGACTGGTCCCGCGCCTCCTATGACCTCCTAGAAGCCATCTCCAACCGCATTGTCAACGAGGTCGAAGGGGTCAACCGCGTCGTCTACGACATCACCTCCAAACCTCCCGGCACCATCGAATGGGAATAACGGCTGGGTTTATAGCTGGAAGGCTCTAAAACGGCACATCATTATCGGGTTTAGGCTGGGGGGGCACGTCCTGCTCCCCATCAGCCGCTGGCTCTGGACCCATCGCCAAATCCGTCTCCTCCGGATCCACCACCTGACCGTTAAAAAACTCAGCAAAGCTTCTGACCGCCCGGTCCATATCGGACTCTGGTGTCCAGGCAGGCGGTTCTCCAGAAGATGGGCTCGGCGGCACATCTGAGGCCGGGGGAGATGGGGGCGCTGGGGGTGGGGCAACGGTCGGTGGGTTGGGCCGGGGCGGCGCTGGGGGTGGAGAGGCTGGAGGGGACGGATCGGGCGGCGGTGCCGAGGGTGGCGTGATGGCCCCTTGGGGCCGGTCCCTGACCGTCCCAGTTCCACCGCCACTTCCCGTTCCCGTGCCGCCTCCTGTTCCCGCGTTCGCCTCTGGAGACTCCGCCACCTCTAAGCTGGCCTTGACCGGATGCTGAAAGACCTGCTCAAAGGCAGCTTCGAGATTGGCAATACGTCCCTGGGCCATCTTAAACAGGGGCTTGGATTTGATGCCGATACGGGCGACTTGACCATCGAAGCCGAGCAAATACCCCTGTTGTTGCATGAGGGCACGAGTACCCAAGGGCACAAGCCGCCCCACCACCTGAGCCCAGATCTGGGGTAGGTCTAGGTTGGGGGCAGCGGCGCTCTCCGGAGGCGCTGGAGGCGGTGGGGTGGGAGGAGTCTGGGCTGAAGCCGGGGTGGGAGGTGGAGGATTCTGGGCTGGAGGATTCTGGGCCGACGACCTAGGGGGAACAGCCGGAGATGACGTTGGCAGCGGCGGCGGGGATTCGGAAACCTGCGGGGATGGCGGAATCTGCGATGGTCTCCGATCGGCCTCTGGCCATCGCCCTGCACCCGACTGGGGTGCAGGGGGAACAGCGGGTGTGTGAAAAGGGGTTCCGGTTGCCGGGGCACTGGGGGCGGACCGATTTAGGGACGAAGGCAGCAACCCCAACAGCGTCACCTCCAGCCAAAGGCGGGGCTGCGTTGTCCCCTTGATCTGTCCCTCAGCGCTCCGCAACACCTGTTGCCCCGCCAACAGCGTGGCCAAGTCCACAGCCGCCACGAATTCCTGCATAGCGGTCCAGGTCGAGGGCGTCACCGCCACCAGATCACTACGCCCCGCTGCGGTTTTCGCGATGAGTAAATCCCGATAAAAGCCCGCCAGGTTTTGCAACACGATGATCGGCTCCCGACCTCGATCCATCAACTGACGGGCCGTGTCCAGCACCGTGATGCCGTCATCACTGGCGATCGCCTGCACCAGAGCCATCAAGTCCCGCTCCGGTACCGCCCCCACCAGATCCCACACCTTCTCCGCCGTGACCGGGGGCTCCAGCAGGCTGAGCTGATCCAGCAGGCTTTCCGCATCCCGCAGTCCTCCCTGGGCCACCTGCCCCACCAACCGCACCGCCGTCTCCGTAATCTGAATTTCCTCCGTGGCCGCAATAGTTCGCAGATGATCCACCATCGCTTCTATGGGAATGCGACGGAAGTCAAACCGCTGACAGCGGGAAATAATCGTCGGTAACACCCGCTGAGGATCCGTCGTCGCCAGCACAAAAATCACCTGCTCCGGCGGCTCCTCCAAGGTCTTCAGCAACGCATTAAAAGCAGCGGTGCTCAACATATGGCAGTTATGGACCAGTAGGCCATTAGCCACAAAGTTGTGGTTATCCTCCACCTCAATGTCGTATACCCGCTCAACCCCAGCGGGGCGGACAGATACGACCGTCTCCAAACTTGTAGTCCATTGCTGGAATGGCGTAGGAGTTATGGTCAGCAAGCCACTGTCTCGCAGCATTTGCCCCCAGGGCAATGTAGAGGTAGGTTCTACTGGAATTACGCCTGGTATAGCTGTGAACCTCTGCTCCATAGCCCAATCCGTTAAGCCACGTGGCAATAAGGATGTTGTCTGCCTCGCTGTAGCCTTCAGTGTGGAAGCAGATCCGAGGACTTCCCTGGGGGCTAAGGGCCAAGGCTCCATCATCCATGTACCACCAGGCTCGTCCTTCTGGGGACAGTTGAGAGAGCCACTGTTCGGAAACGGTTTTACTACTGCCGTCGGGCTTGACACACTGGAAGACTGCCACCAAGTCAGGGTGACAGATGGTTCGGCAACACACTGACTCAGCACCATAGCCTTGATTGGCGGCGATTCTAAGCTTGGGCTGTAAAATGGCCAGCCGCTCAGCTTTGTATTCCATCCAAGCCAATTGGGCAGATCCGTGGGTCCAAGCCAGTCTGGGGAATCGGCTATGTTGATTGGGGTAGGTGATAGAGCCATCTCCCAAAAGAGTGCCGTAGATGAGTCCCAAATTTTCAGAGGAGATAGAGGAAGCTTGGGTAATGTATTTTTGGGTTCTGAGATCCCAATTACCGTGTCCTTTTCGATAGGGATGTCTCTTCCAGTAAGACTGAATGCTTTCAAGCCCTTTGCCTTTCCGCTGCAAGAACTGGGGAATATCCAATTTCTCTCCGCAGCCACAGTTACAGGGGGGGCGTAGGGATTCTGCTTGCTCCAGGATGACTTGGTGGTCGTAGGTCTTTTGGCCGTAGGCATTTCCCTTAAGTTGGTGGCCTCGGACAAAGCGGCGGGGACGACCATCGGTACCCCATTGGTAGATGAGAGTCCCGCAGCCACAGGCACAGGGGATAGTATCGTCGTTTTTGCGCGAACGTCCCTTGCGGCTAGCCATCCTGTCTGCGTCCGAATTAAATGGTTTTCAGTACACCGGATGGTCCGGTGGGTGGTCTTAATCTCTAAAACTGGGCGAATTCCTTGATTGAGCCAACGGCGGACGGATTTCCATTCCCAATTGTGTGTCGTCTCGTTGTAGCTGAGTACCTGTTTGCCTTTCAGATTGGGATCATCGATTCTAAACAAACCATCCTGGGTCAGAACTTGGGAGTCTCCCGTTAGGCACTCGTCAATGACATAAACCTTGTAGCGGCATTGGACGGGGGCGAATTGGGCGCGTTCGATGAGTTCGCGGATGTTATCGACGCCGGTGTTGCTGGCGGCGTCGATTTCAACAATGTCGAGGATGGAGCCCCGGCTGACGCCCTGGCACACGTCGCAGGTGCCGCAGGGGGTGGCGGTGGGGGTAGGACTACTGAGGCAATTAAGGGATTTGGCTAGGATGCGAGCGCTGGAGGTTTTGCCCGTGCCTCGGGGGCCGCAGAAAAGATAGGCTGGGGCAATGCGACCCTGACCCAAGGCGTTGGTGAGGGTCAGCGCGATCGCATCTTGGCCCACCAGTTGGTCAAAGGTCTGGGGGCGGTATTTGTGGTGTAGCGGTTCATAGCCCATAGCTCTACGATACCGGGGCACGCCGTCTCCGGCACCTTTCCTAAGACCGTCCTGATCCATCCGCATTCCATTGTAAGAAGGAGAGGAGAAGGGGTACAGGAATGGCGTAGACTGGGAACTCGATTTCTGCGGGAACTCTCTAGAACACTGTCATGGCTGAACTACCCCTCATCACTGCGATCTACACCGACGGCGCTTGTTCCGGTAATCCCGGACCGGGTGGCTGGGGCACGGTGCTCTACTTCGAGGGAGATGGGGTCCACGAGTTGGGAGGTTACGCCGCCCAGACCACAAACAACCGGATGGAAATGCAAGCCGCGATCGCAGGTCTAGCCTTTTTCGTCGCCAGTGGTCAGACCCAACCCATCGAGCTATTCACCGACAGCGAATATGTCAAAAAGGGCATCACCGAATGGATCGCAGGCTGGAAGCGCCGGGGTTGGCAAACCGCCGCCAAAAAGCCCGTCTTGAATCAAGATCTGTGGATCAAGCTGGATGAAGTGAATCAAGCCGCAGCCGCCCAGACCGGGAAACCCGTGAAGTGGACCTATGTTCGGGGACACGCCGGAAACGTAGGAAATGAGCGATGTGACACGATTGCCCGAGGATTTTCCCTAAAACGAGGAACAAAGCTCATTCAAATGGCCGCTGCCGCCGCAATCGAGACTAGCATGTAGCAAAATATACAAATTTTTGACTCGTAACCCCAAATAATGTTGGAAAATCATGTATTTTTTTCAAAATAAACCCATAAAATATCTGAGTTTATTGTGTTCCCTCTAGATCTTCTCCTACACTCCTATGGCCGACTCCGGTGTGACTCAGCAGCCGACGGATAACGCCGAAGGTCTCCCCCGTGAGACCCGCGTCATTCAGCTTAGAAATATGCTGGAGACGTTACAGATTGCTGACGCGATCGCGCAGCAGAGTTACTTGATTACCAGTTCCGAATTAGCAGATCTCATGGATGTAAATGCCAGTGCCGTCACCAGTCGTGGCGAATACTGGGCTTGGCGAAACTGGTCCGTGTCGCGGGTTCGCCGGGAAGGCAATCAAATTCTCTGGCAACTAGAGCGCATTGATTAGTTCTAGATAGTTCTAGAACTCGGGGATTTACCCCAATAGAAAAAATGCCCCAGGGTTAACCCTGGGGCATTTTTGATCGCAGTATTCCTAAACCGTCGCACCTAAACCGCCGCTACCGCTGCGTCTTCAACCACGACAGGAACGGGGTAGACACTGATCTTCTTGCGGCTCTTGCCCTTGCGCTCAAAGGTGACGATGCCGTCGATCAGGGCAAACAGGGTATCGTCACTGCCGCGACCCACATTCACACCGGGGTGAACCTTGGTGCCCCGTTGACGAATCAAGATATTGCCAGCGCGTACCGCTTGGCCACCATAGCGCTTAACTCCCAACCGCTTGGCGTTTGAGTCGCGTCCGTTTCTTGTACTACCAGTACCTTTCTTATGGGCCATGGGTTTCCCTCAGTGAATAACAGGAATTACAGAACAATGCCTCAGCAGGCAGAACCGGGCTCCTCCAGCCCCCTACTCTTCTTCCCCAGCCGTTGTATCCGGGACAGTCTGAGCCTCGGTTAGGGTGGCTTCTGTGGGAGCTGCGGAGGAGAGCACGTCACCATTTAGGGCGATCGCATCCACCATCAAGCGCGTCAGCTCTTGGCGGTGTCCCCGCTTTTTGCGGGTTTTCTTCTTGGGCTGCATCTTATAGACGATGATCTTGCGTCCCCGGAGGTGGCGCATCACCGTTGCCGATACCGTAGCCCCATCCACCAAGGGTTGCCCCACCATGGCGTCTCCATCATGGGAGACGAAGAATACTTGGTCGAGGACGACGGTGTCATCTTCCTCCACCGCCATCCGGTCCACGTCGTAAAAGCGTCCGGGCTCTACCCGCAGTTGCTTACCGCCCGCTTCAATAATTGCATAGGTCATGGATTTACTTCCTTGCGATCGCCGTACAGGTAACGCTCAGTCGAGCTGTTTTTTGAGAGAAACCTGATCCGAGCGAATTTCACAGCCGATTTACCATCATGCCGGAGGAAGATAGCCCCTGTCAACCGCTATGCACCCACAGCCTCCTTCGCGGCGTAGAGAACTTCGGCACTGATTTCCGAAACCCCCCGTTCCCGCGCAAACTTCTCGGTGTTGCGCTTGACCTTGCCCCGCACAAAACCGGGAATCCGGTTCAGTTCCGTCAGGCCATCCTTGGTCCAGGTCAGGTCCGAATCCGCCGACATGGTTTTGGTGATACCTTCCTTGGTGTCGTGACCGCCAAAGATTTCCAGCAGATGATCCTCCATGCCCAGGGTGAAGGAGTTGTACACCAAATCCACGATTTGGTTGGCCCCTTCATAGCCCAGGAAAGGCCGATAGCCAACGGGGAAATTCTGAATGTGGATGGGGGCGGCGATCACCCCGCAAGGAATATTTAACCGCTTGCCCACATGGCGTTCCATCTGGGTGCCGAAGATGGCGGAGGGCTCTAGTTTGGCAATCTTATCTGCGATCGCACCATTGTCCTCACTGATCAGCACTTCATCACAAAATTCCCCCACCTGATCCTGGAACCAGTCAGCGTCGTACTTGCAGTAGGTGCCCGCCAGCACGACATGGATGCCCATCTCCCGCGCCAGGATCTTAGTCATCGCCGCCGCGTGGGTGCTGTCGCCAAACACCACCGCCTTTTTACCCGTCAGGTTTTGGCAGTCAATAGACCGGGAGAACCAAGCCGCATTAGACACAAACCGGGTTTGCTCATCAATGAAGCCCTCATAATTCACCTCTGCCCCCTGCGATCGCACCACCTGCTGAATCTTGCGGATGCAGCGGGCCGTCTCCACAATGCCCATAGGTGTGATGTCCACAAAGGGCATCCCAAAACGGTCCTCTAGGTACTGGGCCGTTTGGGGGCCAATTTCCCGGTAGGGGACAAGGTTAAACCAAGCTCGGGTGAGATTCTTCAAATCCTGAACCGAGGCTTTTTCTGGAATCACCGCATTGATTTCAATGCCGAGATCCGTCATCAGTTTTTTCAGTTCCGTGGCGTCGTGGTTATTGTGAAAACCCAGGGTAGTGAAGCCAATGATATTGACCGAAGGCTTCTCCGTCTTACCCTCCGGACGTTCTCCCTTGCGATCGGCACGATCCAGGTAATACTGCACAATCTGCTGCAAAGTGCGATCGGCGGCCTGAAGCTCGTTCACCCGGTAGTGATTCACATCCGCCAGTAGCACATCACACTGGGCATCTAGATTGGCCCGCTCAACGAAATTCTGGAGATCCTCTTGCAAAATGCTGGAGGTGCAGGTGGGGGTGAGGACAATGAGATCGGGATGCTCTTCCTGATCCTTGCGGGTGATGTTATCCACCACCTTTTCCTGAGAGCCCCGCGCCAAGACATTACGATCCACGATGCTGGTGGTGACGGGGGTAAAGTCCCGCTCTCGCTCCAGCATGGAACGCATCACATTGAAATAGTCATCCCCCAAGGGTGCATGCATAATTGCGTGCACATTCTTGAAGGAACTGGCGATCCGTAGCGTGCCAATGTGGGCCGGACCGGCATACATCCAGTAAGCCAGTTTCATACAGAGGAGTCTCCTGGGTTGAGGTCAGAGTCGAATGGGTTTTTGCCGAAAACCTCCGCTCGCCCCGTCACAGCATCGACGCCCTTCTGAGGTGTCCAGCGTTAGCACCTCTGCCACCATAGGCAAAACCCGTGCCCCAGAACCATCTCCGCAACCTCCCTTTACAGTTCGACAGGTTCCGTTAAGTCAGTGGGCGCAACTGGCGCAACCATCGCCCATTCTCGGTGAAATGCGATGGCCGAACATCAACGTAAGCCGAGACAATATGGGCTCCGAGGAATTCAGGAGTTAGGAGCCAGGAGTCAGTACTCTCCTAGATTCTGGCTCCTAACTCCTCACTCCTCCCCAAGAGATTTGTCCCGCTTTGAGTTGATACCCTCCGGGCGCTCGCGGTCAGTGCGGTGAGTGGGTGCTAGGTCAAAGTCTGAAGCAAGCCGGTCTAACCCGTCAATAATGATCTGAGGAGAGGTGATGGACAGGGCATCGTAACAGCGATCGCGATAGTCTGGCGCTTGCTGAAACCCTACAATGGCCCGCTGTAGTGGCTCGATCACCGCATAGGCCGCTTCAGCTTTTGCCAGTGCTGCGGTTGGGAGTGGCTGATGCCGTCGAACAACGGATAAGTCGATTAGGTCGCGAGAGAAGACGGAGCGATCTGACCAGCGATCGCTATTGGCCATCAGTTTTTCGGCAATCCTATCTACCGCGTTGAGGCAGGCAACCGGACACCACGAGGGCTGTTCTGGTTGATCGAGAACAATTCTACCCTCAGAGATGATTTCAAAGCGGATAGTGCTACCTTGCATCACAACCGGAAATCGAATTCCATACTGGTTAGCTTGAATCTCGCGGGGCAGTTCCACCTGGGAAGGATCTTCAAACAGAGCCCGGTATTGCTGCTTGAAGATGGCATTTCTAAGCTGCTGGTAGCCCATTGGGCTGGAACACAAGAAATCGATATCTTTACTCAGTCGATACTCGTCATACAACAGTGCCAGCAGTGTACCGCCACCCAAGTACACCTGACAGTCCAGCAAAAACGACGCCTGGAGCTGGCCAAGGATGGATAAAATCTTTTGATGCTGATCTTGAGTAAACAAGCTGCTTAACCAGGAACCATACTGCTGAGCCAGTTGATCGATAAACGTCCGCTCTTCAGGTTCAAGCGGGCCACTGCGATAGCGCCAGCCTCGTTCATAGCAGCGCAGCATTTCTAGCGGGGTGAGCTGGTAGATATCTTTGACCTGCCAGCAAACTTCTGCCAGAAAGGGGAGTCGAGTTGGTACGATGGCGGCTGATGTCATAGCACATGATGAACGAGTACCACTGTTGCCGGAGGTGATTCGGGCTAAAGCTCCAGTTCACCAGGGGGCGGCAGCAGCCTGAGCATTGGACTATAGATTCTGCTCCTCCCAGCACTTTGTGAGTAGTTACGCCCCAATAACATCCTTAAATCACAGGCATAAAGATCGAAATCCTTCCATGAACCCCTCATAAGCATAGATACACATATCAAGCACATCGCTCAAAAAACCAGAAGAAACCTCATAGTCTAAAGGCAAAACAAGCATATACTTAAAGTACAAGATTTTCTTGTCTTCAGAAATATCAAAATGCCCCATAGGCAACTTGTTATTAACCCTAGGCAAGGAATTCACAAGTCCTGGCAAGCCCTCATCACTGATTTTAAAATCATATTCTGCATAAACTTGAACAAAAACAGAACCCTCCAAATCTTCAGAAAGTGGGTACACCGTAAAATCAAAGCTATTCTCTTCCCCATTCTCATCGTCCCAAAGAACGGATAGTGTATTGTAAACAAAGCCTTCGGATTTGCTCAGAAACCTAGTCTCATAGTCCAGAGCTTCTGCGGCTACCTGCAAATCAAGTAACTTGCCAATCTCATCATTACTACTCATAAAACTCAGTATTTTTCAATCCAATTGTTTTTATCGGCACAATAAGCACTACAGAAACTCACGTTTATTAATTGCTTCTACAAGCATTTTAATTTGCTTTTGTGGATCGCCATTCTCTTTAACAAGCGTTTTTTCACTAATGCCTAATGCCTTTAGATACATCTGGATATTTTTATAGTCTAAAATCACCTTCTGCTCGTCCTGCTCATAGGACAGATCCACAATTAGTTTGATCAGGAACTTAACTTGTTTCAGCCTAAAGTCTTCCTTTGCTGCCGTTGATTTTGTATGATCAAAGATAGACTTGGTCTGTTTACCCTTTGCCATCTTACGAGCCGCTCTGTCTCGTGCCTTCTGTTTCGCCATTCGTGCAGCAGGCAACGATAAATCAACAGCAGTGGCAGCTCCCTTGGTAATAGCTCCCCCCATTGCTCCTATGCCGCTCAATGTAGCCACTGAGCCAGCTATCCTAGTCATCTCGGTTGCAATATGGATGGATTGTCGTGTTACTCGCTTCGTATTTGCATCTCGCAGTTCTGTAGTCATTGAAAATTCAGCTACATCTTCACGGCTGAGCTTTCTGCTAGATTCCTCTGCGACTATTTCTTCTTCTAGTTTTTCGATATGTAATTTTAGTTGATCTCTACGGGCAGTCAATTTATCTTTTTCTTTAGCTTTCTTCGCATCACTGATCCGTCTCAATCCTTTCCATTTTTTCAGATTATCTATATTTGCTAGCCGCTTCTCCGTATCCCTTAAAACCTCTTTCTCATTAACGATTTCAGCCTCTTTAGACCGATAGAATTTGGATGCCGACTTTAGAGTTTCTTTGTCTACACCTTTCTCTTGAGCAATCGCTTTACGACGCTCGTTCATAAGCTTACGACTAGAATTTGAGATTGCCAAATAATAGCCATCCATAATCATTTTAACGGCAGCGATCGCGATATCGAGACCCGGTATCGCCGCCATCAGTCCTCCCGCAGCAGCTCCCTCTACTAACTCAATAAAAGATTTAATCGACAATACAATTGATTTAGCACTCTCCAAGGCATGAAGACCTACCTCTGTAGACTTTCTGGCAATTTCTTCAGTGCTGTAGTCCTGGTGGTTCTTAATTAATTCAACAACTCCCTTCATTGCCAAGAAGCCGTCTTTAATGCCTCCAAAGGCAGCTCCATAGCCCTCAAATGATGACCCCAATCCTTTAGCGAGAGTACCAGATGCTCCACCTTCACCCAGGGTATTTACCAGCTTAGATACGGATTCCCCTGTTTTCATGGCACCTTGTTCGATTTCCAAGAAAATCACGAACGTTTCTGCTGCCGATTTCTCAGGATCGCCTAGGTCTTTAAAGCCTTTTGCCAAACCTAATAATCCCGTAATTCCAGTGATGCTATCCCCTACTATGCCCATGTTTTTAGCATGGTGCAAATCTGACTTACTAGCGGTAGGGTTTCCTTCGGCATCAACCTCTCCCCCAGACCCTGTTTTGATAGTCTTGTTATTCAATGCATCAGCAACACCCGTTATTCCTTCATTGCCAATTAATGTTCCTGGGACACTAGTAACAGCCCCTACAACATCATTCGCCTGATCTAGTTTACTAGCACCTTTTTCCTGTTTAATCGGCTCAAAAACATCTTTGCGTACATATAAATTCTTCGAGGCTTTTTTACCTTCAATATTTACAACTTTGTACCATACATAATGTTTCGGTCCCGTTTTATCTACCGCGCTAAAATCTTCTTGGTTAGGGCCACGTCTTGAGTAAATTTCTGTGTCTGTATCAATAGTAAGTTGTTGACCATGAATAATTTCCTGGTCTTCTACTCCGTCATATATAGTGCCATTCACCATTTTCACCAAGTGAGAGACGCCTGTTACAAGAACGTCTGATGGCACCCGTTGGATAGATGGATTTGTCCTACTAAGACTGACAGCTTGCTTGCTGACGAGGGTATGTTGTCTCCTGACATCCGTTCCCTGCGCCATTGCTCTAGAAACAGAAACAACATGCTGCTGCTGTACCGAATCACCTGCTGTAGCGGCGGACTGGGGCTGGTTAATCTGCGCTACGACTTGCGCTGCCACTTGGTCGGCCTCTTGCTCATAGGGGTCGCCGATGGCTCCAACAGTGAGTTGAGGTTGAATCGGGAGTGGGGCGGCTACCGCCGCAACGGGCGCGTGTCCATAAAAACTGGCTAGGGGATTTTGGGTATCGAGATGAACACGTTTATCACCGGCGTGCCAGTCTGGGGTTGCTACCGGAGGGTTAGGGGCTTTGGCCTGGACCACGGGCGGGGTTGGCATGAAGCGTGCCGCAGCCTTACCAATGGATCTGCCAGCAGAAGTCTTAGCCTGACTCTGATAACCCATGACCATTAACCCCCTTCACAAGCTAAAGCGGTTAAACAATAAACACAAAAGGCCCCTTCTCTCTTTAAAATCAATTCGGATTGTTATATATCGCTCATAAAAGTTGCACTGTATCACGATCATAATCGCGGAACATTCTTCACTACAATAGCCGATAGTCCTCAGTTGGCAAGGACGTGAGTTTCTGAATTCGTTCCATAGTAGAAGCTCAAACTCTATATCTAGAGCACTATCGTATAGCTGCATCGTAGGAGAAGCGTTCTAGTCATGCCATCAGAGCGATCAGTCCAGGTGAATTGGCAGCAGGCAAACCTCAGCTATGTCCTCGGTTGCCTAACGTTGATACAAAACCTCCTCGATCGACTCATTGCTACCATTCACGAGCGTTACGATGACGTACCCGAGACAGCGACGGTGGATCTAGCCGCCATTTCGGCGCAAATGCCCACTCACCCTGCCCTGACCCAACTTGGTCAGCAGTTCCAACTATCAACCTTCGAGCTCAATATTTTGTTACTTTGCGTAGGAAGAGTGGTACATCCTGATTTCCCTAATCTGTTTGCCTTAGCCCATCGCAACCTAGAGCAGAACTATCCCACCTTTCAACTGGCACTAAAGCTATTTGCCGATAGTGATTGGCAAGCCTTGACCCCCAGTGCGCCGCTACGCCGTTGGCAGTTGGTGCAGTTGGCACAAGGTGAGGATATTGCCCAAGCCCGTTTGCAAATTGATGAGAGCATCCTGCACTATCTGCTGGGCGAGCCCTATGACGATGCGGTGTTGCGGGAAGCGATTGAGCCCTTTTCTATCACCCCAGCCATCGACCGTGCATTGACACCATCCCATCAAACGATCGCAGATCAGATGGTGGCTCTATTGCGCCATCGTAAATATCCCGCGCAGGTGCAACTCTGCGGATCGGAAGTAGAACAAAAATGGTCGATCATCGCCACTGTAAGTACGCAACTCAATCAGCCCGTATATGTGCTCACCAACAGGGCTATTCCCCATGAAATCAGCGATATCAAACGCTTTATTATGCGCTGGCAGCGGTGGGTCGCCTTGTCCCCTAGTCTCCTGTTAATCGATGCCGATCAGCAGATGGATCATGTCGAGGGTAGCCCCTTATCCCTGCTGGACTTCCTATTGCGGACCCTTAATAGCCCTATTATTCTCTCAACCACGGAGCGGCGGTATGTACCCCAATGTGCCCTAGTATCCTTTGATGTGGCACGGCTTAGTTATCGCGAACGGTTGACGCTTTGGGAATCTGCCCTCGGTGATAACACGGCAAAACTGAATGGTCAGCTCCATCGGATTGTCTCCCAATTCAATTTGCCCCCAGCCACGATTGAGGCAGCGGGGGTATCCATCCAACAGCTTGATACGGAAGATCCTCAGGGAGACAATCCTTTCACCGAGAAACTTTGGCAGTTTTGCCGCACTCAGGCCCGTCCCCAGCTAGACAATTTAGCTCAGCGCATTGACACCACCGCAACCTGGGATGATCTGGTACTGCCCCATCGCGAAAAGGGCATCTTGCAGATGATTGCGACCCAGGTGCAACAACGGGCGAAAGTTTACGAAGAATGGGGCTTTTCCCGCAAAAGCCAGCGGGGCTTAGGCATTAGCGTGCTTTTCTCGGGGCAAAGCGGCACAGGTAAAACGATGGCGGCAGAAGTGCTGGCAAAGCAATTTCGGCTCGATCTCTATCGTATTGACCTGAGTACGGTCGTGAGCAAATACATTGGTGAGACGGAGAAAAACCTGCGCCGTATTTTTGATGCCGCAGAGACAGGGGGCGCAGTGTTGCTGTTTGATGAGGCCGATGCACTGTTTGGTAAGCGTACCGAGGTGAAGGATAGCCACGATCGCCACGCCAATGTGGAGGTCAGTTATTTATTGCAGCGGATGGAATCCTATCAAGGGTTGGCCATTTTGACGACAAACCTGAAAAAATCGCTAGATCAAGCATTTATGCGGCGGATTCGGTTCATTACCGATTTTCCGTTCCCGGATCGGGAGGCCCGTACAGAAATTTGGCGGCGAATATTCCCGAGTCAAACGCCCATCCAAGGTCTCAAGTACGACAAATTGGGAAATTTGAGCGTCGCGGGGGGGAACATTCGCACTATTGCCCTGAATGCCGCATTTCTCGCCGCCGCCGCCGAGGAACCCGTACAGATGGGGCACATTCTCCAAGCGGCCCAGCAGGAATATATTAAACTAGACCTCACCCTCACCAGCACTGAAGTGGCCGGTTGGGTAGCCAGGGAAAAATCCTAAATGAAGTGCCGATTATTAAAGGTCCGCGTTCCTTAGAACCAGCCGTCCCTATTCCTCAGCCTGGTTCTGCAAGACGAACAGTTCCCCAATGCCCTTCTCCGCCAGATCGAGAAGCTGATTCATCTGGACGCGGGAAAAACTGCCTTCCTCAGCGGTGCCCTGAATTTCAATGATTTCTAGGGTTTCATTGAGCACCACATTAAAATCCACGGCAGCGGCCACGTCTTCCTCGTATTTCAAATCCAGGAGGAATTCGCCCTCCACGATACCGACGGAGATGGCGGCAACCTGGTGCCGCAGGGGCGAGGCCGTCAGGTCACCAGCAGATATTAGGGATTGGATCGCATCCCGGAGAGCGACATAGGCTCCGGTGATGGCGGTGGTGCGGGTACCGGCATCAGCCTGAAGCACATCGGTATCCACCAGCAGGGTGCGTTCCCCCAGGGCGGCGAAATCGACAGTGGAGCGCAGGCTACGACCAATCAGCCGCTGAATCTCTTGGGTGCGTCCAGAGAGTTTCAGCACCTCCCGTTGCTGACGCTGGGGGGTGGCTCCGGGCAACATACGGTACTCCGCTGAGAGCCAGCCGCGTCCGCTGCCCTCTAGCCAGCGGGGCACACCGGGTTGAACAGAGACGGTACACAGGACCTGGGTCTGGCCGCAGCGGGCCAGTACCGACCCGGCGGCAAAGCGGGTAAAGTGCCGCTCAAAGGAAACGGGACGGAGTTCGTCGGCTTGCCGTTGGTCTGGTCGCTGCCATGCCATGTGGGTTGTCTCGTGGTGCCGGGGTAAAAATTCTCACCTAGAATACCGCAGGGGATAGGGGGGAGACTAAAACTGGCGTAGGAAGCGGAGATCACTGCTGTAGAGACGACGAATGTCGTCAATTTCGTGCTGCACCATGGCGAGCCGTTCCACCCCCAACCCCGCCGCGAAACCCGTATAGACCTCGGGATCGTAGCCCATCGCCTGCATGACATTGGGGTCGATCATGCCACAGCCCAGCACCTCTAGCCAGCGGCCCTGCCATTCCACATCCACTTCTGCCGAAGGCTCGGTGAAGGGGAAGAAACTGGGGCGGAACCGAATCGGGATCTCGCCGAAAAGCTCGTCAATGAAGGCCCGAATCGTCCCCCGCAGATCCGTGAAGGTGATGCCCTTGTCAATGGCGAAGAATTCAATCTGGTGGAACACGGCTGCGTGGGTGGCATCTACCGTATCCCGGCGATAGCACCGCCCCGAAGCCAGTACCCGCATCGGGGGATCGTGATCCTGCATGTGGTGGATCTGAATATTAGAGGTATGGGTCCGCATCAATTCCCCATTGGGCAGGTACAGGGTGTCCTGCATGTCCCGCGCCGGGTGATCGGGCAGAAAATTCAGCGCCTCAAAGTTGTAGTAGTCCGACTCCACCTCGGGACCGCTGGCGACGGTGTAGCCTAGGCCGACAAAAATATCCGTAATTTGGTCAATGATGCTGTTGATAGGGTGGACCCGCCCCTGGGGACGGTAAACCCCAGGCAGAGTCACATCCAAGGTCTCCGCCTGGAGTTGGGCGTTGATTTGAGCCGTTTGTAGGGCATCTTTGCGCCGATCCAGTTCCGTTTGCAGGGCGGTCTTGACAGTATTGACCACACTGCCAATGCGGGGCCGATCCTCCGGTGGCAGTTTGCCCATGGCTCCGAGTACCTTAGACACCTGTCCTTTTTTGCCCAGGTAGTCTACCCGGAGCTTTTCGAGGGCATCTAGGGTGTCGGCTGCTGCGATCGCGGCGATCGCAGCAGCTTGCAGAGTCGTCAACTCTTGTTCCAGGCTGGTGGGCACAGGGGTCATAACCAACGGATTGCTTTACCAGGGTCATCTTTTCCAGTGTATGGGGAGACCGGCCCCTTCGGGCAGCCCTCGCCCTGCTTTAGTGGCATGGTGTGAGCAACATGAGGTCTGCCCAGGCAGGGCAGGCAGGGCAGGTAGATTCAGGCAGGTTCGGGAAGTATTCAGGCAGGCAGGTGATGGAACTTTTGATTAGTAACGACGATGGCATCTTTGCACCAGGAATCCGCGTTCTGGCAGATACCCTGGCGGCGGCGGGCCATGGTGTGACGGTGGTTTGTCCCGATCGAGAACGATCCGCTACCGGTCACGGCCTCACCCTCCACAAACCGATTCGGGCAGAGGCAGTACAGGGTTTGTTTGCACCGGGGATTCAAGCCTGGGCCTGTTCGGGGACCCCTGCCGATTGTGTGAAACTGGCCCTAGGGGCACTGTTGGATGACTTACCGGATATGGTGCTGTCGGGTATTAACCAAGGGGCCAATCTGGGCACCGACGTGCTCTACTCCGGCACCGTGTCAGCAGCAATGGAGGGGGTGATTGAGGGACTCACTGCGATCGCCTTTAGCCTCACCAGTTTCAAAGCTCGCAACTTTCAGCCCGCAGCGGCCTTTGCCCAGGCATTGCTGGAGACCCTGACCACATCCCCGTTGCCGCTACCCATGTTGCTGAACGTCAACATCCCTGCTGTCGAGAGTGGAGCCATCAAGGGTACGGTGATTGCCCGCCAAGGCATTCGCCGCTACGTAGATTTGTTTGAAAAACGCATCGATCCCCGAGGGAAAACCTATTATTGGCTGGCAGGGGAAGTTCTAGAGGATGTGGTAGATATACCAGAAGGTTACGAAGCCTTAGCCCAGGAGCTCCAGCGACTACCAGATTTCGCTACCTTAAAAGGAATTCCTACGGATGTCCAAGCAATTCGCGATCACTTTGTGACCGTGACGCCCCTTCAGTACAACCTCACGTCTTTGCTGGGGTTACATCATCTGCACCGCTGGCAAGCCCAGGGGGTAAATCTTCCAGTTTGTCCTGACTAGGGCTTCTAGGGAGAGAAAGCTAGAGAGACTCCCAGGAGCACACCTGTTCACCGTCTTGCCCTAACAAAGAGATTTTGTGAAGATTTGCCACGACCTTTCTATACAGATATATGCTAGGTCAAGGCTTGGGGATGAGCGATCCCAGCAAAATTTTCATATCATGAAGGGTAATACCCAAAGATGGTGGGGTCTCTTCCACAGTGACTTGTCAATTCTCGACGCGACCTACCCATGTCTGACCTACAGGACCAGTTTCTGATTCGCTTCTGGGGCGTGAGGGGCAGCATTGCTTGTCCAGGGCCAAAGACCGTTCGTTATGGCGGTAATACTTCCTGTGTGGAAATGCGGGTGGGGGGTCATTTGCTGATCTTTGATGGTGGCACCGGACTCCGGGTTTTGGGTACCAAGCTTCTGTCGGAGATGCCCTTAGAAGCCAATATGTTCTTCACCCATTCCCATTGGGATCACATTCAGGGCTTCCCCTTCTTTGTTCCCGCCTTTGTGCCGGGCAATCGCTTCAACATCTACGGTGCGATCGCACCCAATGGCTCCACCATTGAGCAGCGCCTCAACGACCAGATGCTGCACCCCAACTTCCCGGTGCCCCTGCAAATCATGGGAGCCGACCTGAAGTTTTGCGATCTAGAGGTGGGGGAACCCGTCGAGATCGAAGACATCAAGGTGGAGAATACCCTCCTCAACCACCCCGGAGAGGCGGTGGGCTACCGAGTCACCTGGAAGGGGTGCTCAGCAGCCTATGTGACGGACACGGAGCATTTCCCCGATCGCCCCGATGAAAATGTGCTGTGGCTGGCGCGGGATGCAGATGTGATGATCTACGATGCCACCTACACCGACGAAGAATACCACCACGAAAAAACCAGCAAGGTGGGCTGGGGCCATTCCACTTGGCAGGAAGCCGTAAAGGTGGCCAAGGCCGCTAATGTAAAACAATTGATTATCTTCCACCACGATCCCCTCCACAACGACGAATTTATGGACGAGGTGGCGAAGAATACCACCGAAGCCTTCCCAAAAAGCACGATTGCGCGAGAAGGAATGGTGATTGACCTCATGGCCGCTAACGAGCCTGCTGTTCACGCCTAAGGGTCAGCCCTGGGATCATGGCAGCGGCGAAATATGTAAAAATATGAACCGTGTGGGTCACTTCTTCTCTTTCGACTATTCACGCCCCAACGGTCATTGCCCTGGGCAACTTTGATGGGGTCCATCGGGGCCATGAGCGCGTCATGGAGCCGATTTTGTCCTCGGGTGCCGGTGATTTGGCGAAGACACCGTCTTGGGCTGAAGCCAGGGCTGACTTGACCCTGCCACCGATCTGGGGGTATAGCGATCGCACGCCGCTGCTTCTAGATTCCTGCGATGGTCAGGGGCCGGCCCATTGGAGCCATCCTCCCCAGCCTCCAATGGGCCTACCGAGATCGACCCCGACACCAACGGTCGTCACCTTTTATCCCCACCCTCAGGAATTTTTCTCCGGCACGCCGCGCCCCTGGCTGACCCCCCTAGATGAGAAGGCGACCCTATTGCGTGCTCTGGGGGTGCAGCAGTTGGTCCTGTTGCCCTTTAACCCCGAGCTGGCCACCCTCAGCCCGGAAGCCTTTGTCGAGAAAATCCTGATCCATTGCCTCCAAGCCCGCCACATCAGCGTGGGAGCGGATTTTCGTTTTGGTCACCGTCGCGAGGGCACTGCGGCACGATTGAAAACTCTCGCAGCCCCCCACGGCGTCACCGTCACTGTAGTGGATTTGGCCCAGGCGGGGGGCGATCGCATTAGCAGTTCCCGTATTCGCGAAGCCCTGTGGACAGGGGATTTGGCTATGGCTCGTCAACTTCTGGGGCGTCCCTATGCCATCTCGGGACGAGTGGTTCAGGGGCAGCAGTTGGGTCGTCAACTGGGCTTTCCCACAGCGAACCTGCGGGTGCCGATGGAAAAATGTCTGCCTCGCACCGGAGTCTATGGGGTTCAGGTCTATGGCATACCAGGTTCCTCCCCCCAGTGTCCCCTAACGGGGGTGATGAACCTGGGAGTGCGGCCCACGGTGGCGGGCCAGACCCAGACCCTAGAGGTGCATGTGTTGGATTGGGCAGGGGATTTGTATGGTCAAACTCTGACGGTGACTCTGGAGGCGTTTCTACGGCCAGAGCAACGGTTTGACTCCCTGGATCAGCTCAAGGCCCAGATCCAGACGGACTGTCAGCGGGCTAGGGCGCTGTTACGGGTGGGCAATCGTCCGGAGGTCAGGGCATGATAGCCCTATTGGTCATAGGGGATATTCATGGGCGATCGCGTTGAGCAACTGGTAGCCAATCTCAGCAAAACCATCGTGGGCAAGGAGGATGCCATCCGCTTGGTCCTGGTTGCCCTCTTTTCCGGGGGCCATGCGCTGCTGGAGGATGTGCCGGGGGTGGGCAAGACGTTGCTGGCCAAATCCCTGGCCCGATGTATTGATGGCACGTTTCAGCGGATTCAATGCACGCCGGATTTACTCCCCAGTGACATCACCGGCACCAATATTTGGAACCCCAGTTCCGGCGAGTTTCAGTTTTTGGCAGGCCCGGTGTTTGCCCATGTCTTGCTGGCGGATGAGATCAACCGCGCCACTCCCCGCACCCAGTCGGCTCTGTTGGAGGTGATGGAGGAGCAGCAGGTAACCCTAGATGGAGTTTCCCGCCCAGTGCCGAAGCCGTTTTTTGCGATCGCAACCCAAAACCCGGTGGAGTACCAAGGCACCTTTCCCCTGCCGGAGGCCCAAATGGACCGCTTTGCCCTGTCCTTTAGCCTAGGCTATCCTGGCGAGGCAGAGGAATTGCAGATGCTGCAACGGCTCTCTTCCCAGGTTCGTCCCGAGCAGCTCCAGCCCTGCATCACCCCGGCAGAAGTGGCGGCCATCCAGCAGCAGTGTGCCCAGGTGCGGATCGATGTCTCAATTCAGCAATACCTGCTGGCGCTGGTACGGGCAACCCGCACCCACCCGGACATCACCCTGGGGGTCAGCCCCCGAGGGGCGGTGGCGTTTCACCGGGCAGTTCAGACTCTGGCCTTCCTCTGCGATCGCGACTACGTTCTCCCAGATGATGTCAAACACCTCGCCCCCCACGTCCTCGCCCATCGCCTCATTCCCGGCAGCGGCCATCAAGCCCTAGATCTCGTGGCCACGATCCTGGAAACCGTCCCCATTCCCACTTAAGGCACCCACACCACACTCAACAAGATCCTGTCAAAAAGTGGGAGGATGCCAGTTTTCCGCGACCCAGATCTTTCGAGACCCAACAACATATTCATTGTTCAGCTTAAGGGCATGAACCGTAGCTCGGGCTGTTGCAGTTAAGCCCACGATCTGGATTCCTGCATCAGCCCAGACAAAAGCATCAGGGCTCGAATCGGGTGACCTCGCCAGCGTAACAAGGCACAAGCATGAGCCTTCTTCAGCATCAATTGATCGGCTGCCAGCGAAAGTTCCTCTAATTCTCGCCGCTCTTCCATAGTCAGAAGGCTCTCTTGGTTGCTTTCCAAAAGAACCATATGACGTTCCTGTTGAGTAGGTGGAATCTGGCTTTGATTGCCCACAGCCTCTAGCCCTGGGGCACATCGGGCACGGTATCGGGGTCGCCCAAGTTTTCCGCTCCAGGGTCGGCGGTAGGCTCCGCCTCAGGGGTGGGGCTCACCTCTCCGCCGACGGGGGCGAGGGGTTGGTTCATTTCCCGATGCACCGTCTCCGCAATGCGGCGGATCAGTTCAGCGGCGCGGCCATCGTTGTGGGGGCGCTGGATTAGGGTGGACAGGATGTAGCGTTTGCCGTTGGGGGCTTCTACCAGGGCTACATCCCCCAATAGGGTGCCAATATCCCCGGTTTTGTTGAAAACCAAGGCCCCCTCAGCAATACCAGCGGGAATCAGATCCCGACTGTAGGTACGCTGCATGATGCTGAGGAGGCGATCCCGCGATCTCGGTTGGAGTAGATCGCCCTGTTCCACCAGAGTCAATATCCGCACCAGATCCCTGGGGCTGGTGGTGTTTGTGCCCTCCAGATCTGGCAGGGGGTTGCGAAGGACGGTGCTCCTCAGACCCCAGGACTGAAACTGCTGGTTCAGGGCCGAGGCTCCTCCCAACAGCTCGATCATGAGCTGGGTGGCGGTGTTGTCGCTGGCGATCATCATTTCCGTCGCCACGGTGTAGGCGGTGTAACGGGTGCCTAATGCATCCGTCTGCATCTCACCAGACCCACCCACAACGGAGGATTCCTGGAGAGTCACCGCCTGATCTAGGGTGAGGCGACCCGAGTCCACAGCGGCGAGAAAGGCAACCAAAATCGGAACTTTGATGGTGCTGGCAGCGGCGATGGCAGTGCCACCGTTGATATCGGCGTAGCGGCCCGAATCTAGATCCAGCAAAAAAGTAGATTGGGTTAGGCCCGGTGCCAGCCCCTCCAACTCCAGCAGCGCATTTTCCAAATGGGTAATTTTCTCCTCCAAGGGGAGGTCTGGGGAAAGGGCGGCGCGGGGAGCATTGTCTCGTTGTTGGGCAACCGCTGGAGCGGCGGTGGGATCAGCAGAATTGGAGCTGGCAGCCCGATTTTCAGGATTCAAAGTTGAGAGTAGGGTTCCCGCGATCGCGGCCATGCCCACCCCTAAAATCAGTAGGCGAATGCCATAGAGCACAGGTCGGGGGGCGCGTTGGGGGCGACGCCGGGGAGCGCGGCCCCGAGGGGCCGATCGAGAACCCTCACGGCGGGGCGGTCCTCCGGTATCAACCTGGGTGGGAGTGGACCAAGCGGACCGCTGACGCAGGGGGGTGACCTTACTGGGGGCCGCACCACTCCGACTCCGAGGGGGGCCAAAGGGCACGGTCTGCCCACCAGGGCTGGGATTAAGGGGCGTCGCAGCGTCACGGCGGGGGGTGTCATCGGACCGAGGGATCTGGGGTAAGGGCTGACCCGTCACCCAGGGAGAGGGTTGGGGAATAGGGGTCGGACGGGGCGGGGCCGCACCACTACTGGGAGTGCGATATACCGGGCCGGAAGACGCAGGAGGGGGCGACGCAGGGAGCGGCGATGGCCGAGTATCGCCCGCAGGACGCCGACCCTGGGTTCGGGGAGCGGGCTGGGGCGGCGGAGCAGTATTGCCCTGGGGAGCCTGGGGTTGAATCCACTGTCGCCAGCGGCGGCGGGCCGAACGATGGGTCAAGGACTGGCCTCGAAGTTCAGCGGGGGTGGGGTTACCGGGAGGGCGCTGGTAGGGCATGGGCCGATCGGCCCCGCTCCCCGTCCCAGCCCCACCATTCTGAGCCGGAGGGGAATACCGACGAAAGGGGGCGTGACCATTGTTGGAGCGATCGCCATGCTCTGCCATAAATTGCCTATCCCTCCAAGACGCCCATGCCGAACAATTGATAATAAAGCTGAATGTCAAAACACGCCCGAGAAAGCGGTCAAAAAACCTAGGGCGACTCGTTAGAAGACGGCTGAGGGGGCTGTAAATCATTGGCACGCCCCAGTGCCCAGTCCATTTGCCGCAAAATCCCCCTCAGCATAGCTAATTCCTGTTCGGTGGGCGCAGCCCGGTTAAAAAAATGCCGGAACTTTTCCATGCGGCTCTCGCAGGTGTGGGGATATACATAGCCAATCTGCAACAGCACTGTGGCGAGCTGGTTATAAAAGCCCTCTAACTGATCCAGTGTTGCCACTGGTCCAGGGGTTAAGGGGGCAGGGAACTGCGATCGCAGTTCTGCACCGGACTGGGATTCCCTTGGGACTACCGCCCGCCCCAGCTCATAGCAGCACACCGCCACCGCCTGGGCCAGATTCAGAGAGGGATAGGCCGGATTACTAGGAATGCCCACCCAGCGCTGGGCAAAGTTCAACTCCTCATTACTGAGTCCCCGATCCTCTGGGCCAAAGATCAGGGCAGTGGAGTTCGGAGCAGCATCGAGCAGCCAAGGGAGGGCTGCCTCCGGGAGTTCCAACGAGGGGCCTTGGGCGCGATGGCGAGCCGTCGTTGCGATCGCACGACGACACCCCTCCAGCGCCTCCGGTAGAGTGGATACCACTTGGGCAGTCTCCAACAATGCCCCAGCATGGACCGCCATTTGCCGCGCCTCATCCCCCAGGGGATCACATTGGGGGTTGACTAGCACCAGCCGCGCCAGCCCCATATTGGCCATTGCCCGTGCCACAGAGCCCACATTCAGCGGACCTGCGGGCTCCACCAGCACAATCCGGATGGCGCTGAGCCGGTGATCTACCCCTTTATTTCCCACTTCTGATTCCGTCAAGCCCCCTGACCCCAGTACGCGCCTCAGGTCCAATCTAACTGCACGGCCCGAGAGATTTCCGTCTCTATGGCTCCGATATAGCGGCAGCGGTCAACCATTCTACGCCCTCTGGTGTGGCCGCTGGCTCCAGCACCACCGCTTCATAGGGAATTACCCCCTGGCTTTCACTGCCCAAACATTGGGCCGCCGCCTTAGATAAATCGAGGGTGCGCTGACCAATATAGGGACCGCGATCGTTGATGCGGACCACGACGGTTTTGCCATTCAAGCGATTGCGAATTTGCAACCGGGTACCAAAGGGCAGAGTTTTGTGGGCGGCGGTTAGCTCGTACTGGTTGAACCGCTCCCCGTTGGCAGTCTTACGGCCATGGAAGCCCGGACCATACCAGGAGGCGGTGCCGTAGAGGGTTTCGCCCGTGGGCTGGAGCCCCTGCATCGCCATCTGCACCTGGGCCAGGTGCAGGGGATCAGCGTCTAGGGCAATCCGTAGGTTGTTGACCCACTGCACCGCCACCGCCGCCGCCGGCAGTTCGGGATGGCTACGCATGGTTTCGTCTACGACAAAGAGAATGTCGGTATTGACGCTGGCAGCGGCAAAGTTTTTGCCAAAGAGGGGGCGAATATCCCCTGCATTCAGTTGGCCCGACTGGATCTGCGATCGCAGCTTCCGCACAATGCGCTGGGCAGAGACCTGGCCTGTCACTTCGCCAATATATTGGTCGTAGACCCAAATTTGCAGTCGCGACGCAGCGGTCATGGCTATGGGCTGGGCCTGATAGGGCAAATGAGGAGGAGCCTCCAGGCATAGGTTGTCACTAGCGATCCCAGCCGGAAGCTCAGTTCCGGCACCTTCCCCAGCACTGGCATCTACAATCCGCACTGCACCCACCGCATCCCACTGTTTCCAGTCCGCACCGCCTAGGGTTGCAGATTCCGGATTGGCAATGGAGGCATCCAGAGGTTCCAAGGTGGCTGGAACACCAGGAATTGCTGGGGCCTCAACCATCGTCAGGGAAATCGCCGGATCCAGCGCCCCGAGACCAGCAGTGAGCACAGGGCTCAGGGTCTCCTGGGGGAACGTCTTATCGGGTTTCAGCGCGGGGAAGGGAACGAGCGCCCATTCAGTCTGATGAGCTACCAGGGCAACACTGTCTGGGACGAGCCAGCTTGTGGTAGAGGCGTAGCTGCTGAACTGCGCCTTAGAAGACAGCCAAGAGTTGCCCCAACCGTAAGCCTTGGCCAAGGGCATAAACCACGTGGATACCTCTGCACCCTCCTCCACCGCCCTCGATTCTGTCTGGGCTGGAGAGTCTTGCCGATCTACCCCAGGGGTAGGTGGTGTTGCTTGGTTGAGAAGCGAAGCCGCCCAAACCAGTCCCAAAAGTTCCATAGGTGCTTGTTGTTTGCTAGAGAAAATCTGCGAAGCAACAGGATTTCAAGAAAGAAAACCTTGAATCCGTAACGCCGGACACAAAGTTGAGCAGTTTTACAGTATAGAGGGTAATTCCTCAAACTGGGGATCGTCCCTGTTTCCGGTCCCCCTTCGGTACACCACCCAGGCCCCCAAAGGTCCGTGACAAAAGCGTTACAGCCCTCAGCCCCCAGATCAGCTCCTAGCTCAGTCACGGTCCCCAGCCCCCAGATCCATAGCGGTGATTGCTAGAACCTGAGGGACTAGCTTGAAAAAAACCGTAGATCGAGCTTGCTCCTCAAGGAGAGGCTGCGCCTTAGGGTGGCCATGCCGGAGCCTATTGCCCCTTGGGCAATAGGCTTTGCGTCTCCCGGAGGAAGAAAAGCGGGTTGATCGGTACGTTTTGATCGGTACGTTATTGGACCACTGATTCCTTACCGGCAAGATCCTCGGAAAACTGCGAACCGCAGCCCCCTGAATTAGCTTTAAGATGAACTCACTAACACAGTTCAAGCACAGTTCAGGGCTATAAAGTTTCTATTAATGGCGTTGGTGCGAGGATATCGCAGCCTGATCTCGCCCCTTCTGCCCCCCATGTGTCGATTTCAGCCCAGTTGCTCATGCTATGCCCTAATCGCTCTGGACCGCCACGGAGCTATGGGAGGCAGTTGGCTTGCCCTCCGCCGGATTGTCCGTTGCCATCCCTTCCATCCCGGTGGCTACGATCCCGTACCGGACGTGTTTCCCACCCTGGGTAAGACCAAACTGACGACGCTCATCTCTACACCAGGGGATTCCGCTACCCCTCAAACGACTGAAGTCCCTGCCTCACGTCCGCAGAAATAGCCAGCCTGGGTAGATTAGGTGAATTGACCAGTGTGTACCCGCTATGCCCCATGGATGGACGAGAGTTCTATTCCAGCCTGATCAGACTGCACATCCTGCACCATGCCGTCGAGGAGCCGATTTTTGGTCTGGGGATTATTGAGGAATTGGCGCGCCACGGCTATAAGTTGAGCGCAGGCACTCTCTATCCCATGCTCCACGATATGGAGCGCAAGGGCTATCTCTACTCTTTGGAAGAGCGAACAGGGCGACAACACCGCCGCTTTTACCGCGCCACCGATTTGGGTAAAACCACCCTCGAATCAGCCAAGGAGAAAGTACGGGAACTGTTTGGAGAACTTTTTGAGCAGGGGTCGAACCTCTGAAACCACCCTCCTCCACAACACAGAAATCGGGTAGGAATTCGCGGCAATTTGCTCTGTAGCTTAATCTCGCAGCCCTATCGCCCCAGAAGACTGCCACTGTATTGCAGAATACGCAGAATACAAGGAAAGCAGTATATAGGCTTTCGATATCGAAAGCCTATATACTGCTTTCCAGCAAGCCTCTGTATCTGGATAGGAGCTTATCTATGGGGCAGGTTGAACAGCCGGATCTGGTGAATACGCCACTGAGGGGATCTGCCCAACTTCAGGAGTTGGCGAAGTTGTTCCTCAGGCTAGGAACGGTTGGCTTTGGAGGGCCTCAGGCTCACCTGGCTATGATCCACGATGAGGCGGTGGTGCGGCGCGGCTGGCTCACTGAGGAACAGTTTCTGGAAGGGGTGGCAATTTGTGAGATGTTGCCCGGTCCTGCCTCGACTCAAATGGGGATTTATACCGGATATATACGGGCTGGACATCTGGGGGCTATCGTGGCCGGGATCTGTTTTATTGCCCCTGCTTTTTTGATTGTGTTGGTGTTGTCCTGGGCTTACTTTCGGTTTCAGGGGGTGCCCCAGATTGATGATTTATTTCTAGGGGTCTCGCCTGTGGTGATTGCGATCATTTTCGGCTTTTGCTGGAAACTCGCTAAGAAGGCAATTAAGGACTGGCAGGGGATCGCGATCGCACTTGCCGTCCTGATCACAACCCTACTGTTTCAAGTCACGGTCCTAGGGCAGTTCATCCTAGCGGGCCTAGTGGGCTTGATGCTTTACCGCCCTGGTAATAGCCCGCCGCCGCCCCCCACCCCCCGCGCAACTGCCGGATGGTTGCCCTTGTTCCCGGTGCTACCGATCCTGTCCACCCCCTTGGCTACCCTACCGGGGGAGGTCTTGGCCCTGTCCAGCTTCTGGGGCTGGGAGCGCATTCAGACGTATTTTGTACCCTTAAGCCTGTTTTTCCTCAAGGTGGGCAGCTTTATCTTTGGCGGAGGGTTGGTGATTATTCCCCTCTTGGAGTTCGAGGTGGTGGGGCAGTTGCAGTGGCTGACCCAGAATGAATTTATCGATGGGGTGGCCATTGGGGAACTGACCCCTGGTCCCGTGGTGATTACAGCGGCCTTTGTGGGCTACAAAGTGGCGGGAGTCTTAGGGGCACTGGTGGCCGCGATCGCAATTTTCACCCCCTCCTTTTGCTTCATCATGGGGGCTGCCCCCTTCCTACTCCGCATTCGGCGCAATCCTCGGATCAAAAGCTTTCTCAGGGGGGTGACCCCAGCGGTGCTAGGTGCGATCGCGGCAGCGGCAGTCCCCTTAGCTCGGGCCGCGATTATCCAAGACACCCTACCTAAAACTGGGGTAGCGGTCGTTGTCGGCTTGGTGGCCCTAGTCGCCCTCATTCGCTTTAAGCGGCCCACCTGGCAGTTGGTGCCCGCTGGAGCCGGGGTCGGCCTCCTAGCTGGGGCACTATTATCCAATTAAGCCCCTATCCAATTAGGCCCTCACAGGAAAATAGCGTACCCGCTGATCTCTTAAGCCAGGGCCGCTAGGACTTGGGCAGTGGTAGCGGTCCAGCCGACGATCGCCCCCTGAGCCCGCACCATCTCCAGGGTGGCCTGCTTGAACTCGGGAAAATAGCTCTCGGTAGCATCCTCCACCAGCAGGCATTCATAGCCGCGATCGTTGGCCTCTCGCATCGTGGTTTGAACACAGACCTCCGTCGTCACCCCCGTAAAGAGCAAATGGGTGATGCCGTGCTCCTGCAAAATTCCCCCCAGGGGGGTGGCGTAGAAGGCTCCCTTCCCCGGTTTCTCGATCACGATTTCCCCCGGCTGGGGCGCAAGGGCGGGGATGATGGCATTCCCCGGCTCCCCCAGCACCAGAATGCGCCCCATGGGACCAGGATCGCCAATTTTCAAAGCGCTCTGGCCCCGACAGCGCTTACTGGGGGGACAGTCGGAGAGATCCGGCTGGTGGCCTTCGACGGTTTGAATGATGAGCAAATTGCGATCGCGAAAAGCTTGCTGAAGACTCTGAATTGCGGGAACCACCGCCTGTAGACGCGACACATCATTGCCAAGGGCATCCCCAAAGCCACCGGGCTCCAGAAAATCCCGCTGCATATCAATAATGATCAGCGCCACACCATCATAGGTAGGGAACTCGTAGTCATAGGGCTGGGCAGAAAGGGTGACCATGGCTGAATTTAGGGATGACTAATGAGTGCAGCAACGATTCTCCCGAGAAACATCCCCCATATAGCACCCCCTCCACTGTTTCCAGAGGAGGGGGTGCTAGAGAACGTTAGTTGTAATCGGGCTCTAAAGACTAGTGGGAGAAGACTAGAACTGGTAGCCCACACCGCCTTGAATAGCCAGCGCCGTATTGCCGCCGTCACGGTATGCGCCAAAGGCGATGATGGCATTGCCAAACAGAACTAGATTACTGTTGGGGAAAAGATAATCAACACCAGGTTGCAGGACAAAGGCAGTTTGGTTCCCTACCGGAGAGGGGGTATCGCCACCCGCAAAGGAGACCCCAGCCCCCAGGTAAATGTCCGTATTCCAATTCAGGGCGTAGTCATAGGACACGGTGGGTACAAAGGCAAAACCCCCGCCCCCGACAAACGCCTGAGCCCGAATAGAGACAGGGACTTCTAAAAAGCGGTAGCGTCCCGCAATCACCCCAGAAAAGTCACTCCCCCGGCCCGTGGTGGAATCATTGGTCAGGCCAAAGGAGGCTCCCAAACCGACATAGCTGCCGTAGGCAGCTTGGGCTTGGGCTGGTTCCGCAAAGGAAAGGGTACTTAGCCCTGCGATCGCACCTCCAACAACTGCCCCACACATCCAGCCCATGGCTTGGCGCATTTGACTCATCATCCCGGTCTACTCCTCAGGCTCACAAAAACACTTGTACACAGGGACACCACACAAGGGACAGTATCAACGATTGCCTTCCATCCCCCATCCCCCTTGCCACCAAAGGTAACTCACATTCCTGACTTGGGAGACCCTAATTGACTGGGTTAAAGCCCGACAATACTGGGGATTCAGCAGTTCGAGGCCATTTGTCACGGACTAATTCAAACAAATTAATCCGGAAACGCAGAAAAATTGCAACAAAAGTTTACAATTCGGCTCAATGTCGGCGGGATCAGCCCGTGTTCCGCATTCCAGCGGCGATCCCATTAATGGTGAGGAGCGCCCCCCGCAGCAGTTCCTCCCGACTATAGCGGGATTTGATCACCCCAGATGTGGTGTTGCGATATTGCCGCAGCCGTTTCAACAACGACACCTGCAAAAAGCCCAAAGGCACAATACTGCCATTACGAAGATGGACAGAGCGCTGGAGGTCAGGATCGCCGTCCAGCAGCCGCTCATGCCCAGTAATGGCCAGCACCATCTCACAGGTGAGGTAAAACTCCTCCGAGATCGTGGCAAAAAGGGCCTGGAACCGTTCTCGGTTTTCCGGCTGGGTCAGTTCCTGGACATAGTGCTCGGCGATTTGGGGATCCACCTTGGCTAGGGTCATTTCTACCTTGGAAACCACCATTTTGAAAAAGGGCCATTTCAGGTAGAAATAGCGCAGCAGTTGTAGATGTTCCTCCGGGCGCTCCGCCAAAAATTCCTGCAAGGCCGTCCCCACCCCATACCAGGAGGGCAGCAAAAATCGGGCCTGGGTCCAGCTAAAGACCCAGGGAATCGCCCGCAGGCTAGCCAAGGTCTTTTTGCCCCCCCGCCGAGCAGGGCGGGAGCTGATCTGAAGTTGGCTGATTTCCTCAATCGGAGTGACTTGATGGAAAAAGTCCACCAGATCCGGCTGCTCATAAATTAATTCGCGGTAATGACGGCGCGATCGCACCGCCAAACCCTCCATAATCTCGTTCCAAGGCTCAATTTCATCCACACTGCTGTGGAGCAAACTGCCCTGGATCACCGCTGCGGCCACCGTTTCCAAATTGTACAGAGCCAGATCCGGCAGATTGTACTTCGATGCCAGCACCTCACCCTGCTCCGTAATTTTGATGCGGCCATTCAGGCTGGCTCCGGGCTGGGCCAAAATCGCCTCGTAGGCTGGCCCCCCCCCTCGACCTACGGAACCGCCCCGCCCATGGAAAATTCGCAGGGCAAACCCATAGCGATCAGCAGTCGTCTGGAGCGCCTGCTGAGCCTTGTGAATTTCCCAGTTGCTGCTGAGGAAGCCAGAGTCCTTGTTGCTGTCGGAATAGCCCAACATCACCTCCTGAAGAGGGGTAGACCGTCCCTCCACCGGAACCGGAATGCGCCCACCCTCCAGCACAGCCCGATACAGGGGCAGACTAAAGAGCTGATTCATCACAGCGGGAGCCCGCTGCAAGTCCTCAACGGTTTCAAAAAGAGGCACCGGCTGGATACTAGCCTGCCAAGTAGCCGGATCATAAAGCCCTGCCTCCTTCGCCAGCAGTAGCACCTCCAGCAAGTCGCTAACATCATGGCTCATGCTAATGACATAGCTGCGGCAGATCTCAGGGCCAAACTCCTGATGCAGACGACGCACCATCCGGAAGGTCTCAATGGTTTCGCAGGTGCGTTCCGAAAAGGGGAGTTCAGAGGGCACCAAGGGGCGGCGAGTTTGCAACTCCTGGGTCAGCCAAGTGGTTTTTTCCGCCTCCGAGAGGTCGTTATAGGGCTTGGGTAGCAGTTGCAGATAGTCCGTAATCTCATTTAGAGCATCGGAATGAAGGGAGCTTTCCTGCCGCAGATCCAGTTGGGCTAAAACAAAGCCGTAGATTTCCACCTGGCACAGCAGGGTCTCCAAATCCTGACAAACTAACCCCGTCGCCTGGAGATCCTGCTGGATTAACCGCAATTCCGTCAGAAACGCCTCCCCCGTTTCATAAAGGGGGATCTCCGGTCCATCCTTAAGGGTTTCAGCAATCAGTTCCCCACGATAGAGCTTGAGCCCCCGCTGGAGAGTATTCTCCAACCGCTGCATCATGTAGGCCAGCTTCAGGCGATAGGGCTCCTGGCGGTAGCGAATGGCCCACTGTTCGTAGACCTCGGGCATATAGCGCTGGTCTTGGTCTAGGGAATCGAGCAGTTCGGGCTGAACCTCACTCCAGTGCAGGGAGAGACTGAGGAGCTTGGTCAGATGATCCAGGGAGTCGATGTATTTCTGAATCACCAGATTGCGTTGATAGCAAGCGGTTTTCCAGGTGACGGCGGGGGTGACAGCGGGGTTACCATCCCGGTCAGAGCCCACCCAGGAGCCAAAACGACAGAAGTCCTTGCGGGGGGGGCGCAGGCTAGGGAAGGTGGCCTTGAGAGTGCGCTCAAAGCGCTGATAGAGTTTCGGCAATGTGTCGAAGAGCACCACCTGGAAATAGTGGAGCGTGTGGTCCACCTCGTCCAGCACCGAGGGCTTGAACTGGTGCAGCTCATCGGTGCGCCACCAGAGACGGATTTCCTCTGTAAGCTGCTCCTTAAGGGAGTCAATTTCCCAAGAGGAGGCCACACCTAGGGCTTGGACGCTTTCTTCGGCCCGGTCTAACCGCCGCAGGATATCGGCAATACGGCGCTGTTTGTCCCGAATGGTGTGGCGAACAATTTCCGTGGGATGGGCCGTAAATACGAGGCGGATATCCAGGTTGTCCACCAGCCGCTGAATCAACTGGGGGGGCACATTCAGTTTTTTCAACGTCGGCAGCAGCCAGTGAAAGGTGCCCGTTTCCTTACGGGAGGCGGAGAGCCCTAGGGGATCGGTGGCCACAGTGCCTTCAGGAGCTTCTCGGAGGAGGGGCTGGGGGCGCAGGGCAGTGACGCCATGGATAGCGGAGAAGGGCGCAACCTCGTCATAGGCGACTTGGTACTGGCGCTGCTGCCCTTGCTGCTCATAGTGCTGCTCCACACTGTTGATGAGCTGAAAGTAGAGGGCAAAGGCCCGCGCCGCCTGAATGGAGTCCTCTAGCTTCAGATCTTCGACCACCTGCACAACGGTCTGTACTTGGGCAGCCTCGGCGGTGGGGGCTTGTCCCTCTGGGGAGCAGATGCGCCGCAGCAGGTGGAGTAGGGTCAATAAATCCTGACCACATTCATCCCGTAGGACGGTTTCCCAGATATCTTCCACCACCTTGAGGCGGTGCTGAACCCGCAAATCATAGGCGGATCCAGGTGGAGTGATGGCTCCGTCAATCCGAGATTGGGGCATCAGGACACCATTGGCTTGCAGGCTAGTGGAGGCGGTCAGGGGAGGTTGCATGGGCGTGGACGCTGGATAGATGGTATCAGCAGAACGTTAGGACGTTAGGACGGGGGCGCGTCCTAGCCGGGGTCGGAGGCACTGTCACTGAGGGTAAGGACGGGGAGCCGTTCGCCGCGAAAGAGTTCTTCACTGGCAATGCCCAGTTGGGTCAGACTAGACGCGATCGCCCGTGTCCCTAAAAGACCCAGCAACAGGGAACCTGTCATCATGCTTACCACCATATCGGGTTGCCCGTGGGTTTCATGGCCACGATTAGCCCCTAGTGTGGGGTCAAGATCCTTAAAACTTGCCATAGGGTACTGTGACTCCTCTAGAAGATCTATGGTGATGGAGAGTGATGGAGGGATCCATATAGGAGATCCATATATATTAATGACACCGATCTGACGAGGTGATGGGGTTTGTTAGCCTGAACAGGCAGAGGTTTTTTTCTGGAAATCGGTGCCCTAGGGAAAGACTGAGGTATCCTTCTCAGCTATGTGTGATTACCTGACCCTATTGCCACCCATATATAGGGTATTGCCTCCGACCGCAACGCTAGAAAAGCCAGTACATGGGCTCAAAAGCTTCCATGCGTGCTAAGTTCCCCCTCTCCCGCAAACGTGAGATCAGTTCTAACCTACCGGACTGGCTGTCCCAACAGGTGTTGTTGGGACAACCCGGTCAGGTTCAGGTGCGACTGCGGGGCAACATTCTTCATGTCCTCTGTGAGACGGAGCAGCCACTGCCCCAGGTGAAGGCGCTGGCACATCTGGTGTCGGCACTGTTGGAGCCAACTCAGGGGGATGCGATTACTCGAACCTATCCCCAGGTTTATCAGCTTTATGTCTACAGTCGCTGCATTGGCGATCGCAGTCCGGCTTGGACCGCTCCAATTTACCTGAATCGACTGGAGCGCCACCAAGCTCAATTGCAACTGCAAACTCAGGATCCGGTGGCGGTGGCGGCGGCTCAGTCCATGCTGCAAACCCAGGCCAGCAAGACCCCCGTGTCTAAAACCTGGACGGAGGACAGCACCACGGCGGCGATTGTCCTGTCTCACTTGAGTCTGGCCCGCCAGGGGGATCCGGAGGCGATTGCCTGGTATCTGAGTGAGGTGCTGAGTGCCCTGGATGTGGGGGTCTGGGTGAGTGTGCGGGCGGTGCCCGGTCAGGCTAAAGCGACCCCTGGCAAGCTGGAGGACAAGGTGGCTCCCCGGCTGTGGGTCTTTTGTGAGGCGGCCTATAGCCCAGATCCGATGCTGATTGCGGAACCTGTCACTGAGCGCTTGCGGCAACTAGAGCTGACCCAGTTCAAGGATGCGGTGATTGTGATTCAGGTGCAGGGGGAGCACCAACCGGATTGGAGTCTGCGGGTGGATTTGACGCCGCCTTCGGAGTTGCTGGCGATGTGGGCACGCTGGGGGGATGAGGCGGCGATCGCACAGCTTTTGACGGAAGCCCTGGCTTCCTATCCAGTCCAGTCCAGTCTGGAGCGCAAGGACACAACTCTCCACGCCATCCTCCAGGGCAAAACTGCGGCGGACCCGGTGCCGACGGAAGCCGTCATGGTGGCTGCGATCGCACCGTTACTGGACCGTCTTGCCCCCCAGGGATTGCACCGGGCCATGATCTATGGACAGCGCCCCCAAGCGGGGACTCCAGACTGGGTGCGTTGCCTGAATTTGCCCGGTTCGGAACATGAGGCTCTCTCGGTATCTCCCCAGGTACTCGCCCGTCAGCGGGACTGGCTGGCCCTGGGCTTTTTGCTAACGCGGCGGCTGAATCCGGATCTGTCCAGCTATTTAGCCACGGGGGGAGTTCGGGTGCAGGTACTGGAGCGGGACGACCTCCTGCACGTCATGGTGGATGGTCCGGTGTGCCCCCCTCGGCGACAGGTGGCTCCGGCGGTGACGAAGGTGCTGATGGATCTACGACCCAATGGCATCCAGGGCTTGCGCCTCTATGGGCGACGGGCCGGACAGCAGCGTCCCACGTGGAGCTACGGCAGCGATTTCCAAACGCGCCAGCGGCTGGTGCCCCAAGCAGAGCCGACCTTCGCCGCCTCTGAAGCCTATTTGGGAGATCTGCTGCCCCAGGCGGAAGACACCGGGCTGCGCCCCGACCTGACCGCCGGAGCAGTCCGGAAGCAACTGGCGGATCTAGGGCAGCGCACCCTGGAAGGGATACGCCAGGGACTGGTGAAATCCCAATTTTTTGCGCCTCAGCAGGATCTCCCCCGTGCCCTCCCTCCCCTGCCGGAGCGCGATCGCCGCGATGCCTTGAAGATTGGTCTGGTATGGGGATTGGTGGGAATCCTGGCGGCGTTCCAGGTGGATTGGCTAATGGGCCAGGGGTTGCGTCCGGTGGAGGTCTCTGGTAGCGCAGGCGCGACAGATTGGCGGGAGGTGAGGGAACCTGCGGCAGGGGACTCACGCGCCACTGGGGCGGAAGACGATTTGATCTCGGCCTTCTCGGATCTGGAGTGGGGCACGGAAACCCGTGATAGCGATACCTTTCGGGAGGATGGGTTTGCGGATCCTGGCTTCCCCCTGGGGGGGCCGATCCGCGATAGCAGGGATCCCAATTCCACCCTAGTAGCCAGTCCCGATCGGGCATTGGCCCCAACCCCGGATCTTCTAGCCACCTCCCCCTACCCCAGCTTTCGCAGCGAGCAAATGGATGAAAAGCTGGCCCTCTACCACCAGCGTCTCCAGGAATCTGGGCCACCGGATGTGCTGATCATCGGTAGCTCCCGAGCCCTGCGGGGAGTAGACCCGACGGCCCTGGGACGAGAGCTGGCGGCCCTGGGCTATGGCGAGGTAGATGTTTTTAACTTTGGTGTGAATGGGTCCACAGCCCAGGTGGTGGACCTGACCCTGCGCCAGATCCTGCGCCCGGAGGAATTACCCCGGCTGATCCTCTGGGCCGATGGTGCCCGTGCCCTCAACAGTGGCCGGGTGGATGTCACCTACAACGGCATCGCCACCTCCGAGGGCTTTCGTCAGTTGGGGCGTATCAACCCAGAAGCGGCGGCGGCAGCAGAGGCGGATCCCACCATTGCGGCCCCCACCGAAGACACCTCCCTACGGGCCAGCTACCAGGCTTTGGATCAAACCCTGAGTGATCGCTTGGGGCAGTTTTCCGCTCTCTATAACCACCGAGAGCAATTCAAGGCGCTGGTGCGCGATCGCATTTTGCTGCCCCTCAGCCGGCCCCTGACCCGGACCCTCATTACCGCCCTAAGCGCTGAAGAGTCCAGCGTCGAGAGTAGCCTCTCCAACGCCGACATGCCCCTACCGGAAAACAGCCGCATCGACTTCGACGGCTTCCTGTCCATGGACATGCGGTTCAACCCCGCCACCTACTATCAGCTCTACGCACGGGTGTCGGGATCCTACGACAGCGACTACGAGCAGTTTTCCCTAGTAGGCCCCCAGGCCGCCGCCCTGAAGCGGCTGGTGCAATTTGGCCAGGAACAGGACATTCCCATTGTCTTTGTCAATACGCCCCTGACGGACGAGTACCTGGATGCCTACCGCAGGGAGGCAGAAAATGACTTCCTGGAGTTCATGTTGCAGTTGTCCGCCACAGAGGCGGAATTCATCTTCCGCGACCTGGGCCAAATTTGGCCCCAGCGCTATGACTATTTCTCCGATCCCAGTCACCTGAACCGCTATGGAGCCTATCAGGTCTCCAATCGCATCGCTCAGGATCCCATGATCCCCTGGCCTCGGGCGGCGGAGCGCACGCCATGATCCTGCCCTCGATCACCTACGGCCTCTTCCTCATCAGCGTAGTGGGCCTCTATTGGGCCGTGGGACGGCGATCCCTACGAATTCCCCTACTCGCGATCGCGAGTCTGGTGTTCTACACCTCGCTTCAAGTGGAATATGTGCCCCTGATGCTGGCTCTAGTAGTGGTGAACTTTTTCTGGGGACAGGTGCTAGTCACCCCCATGGATTGGCGCATCCCCAATGAACAGTGGCAGGTGGCGGAGCAGGGCTGGAATCGCCGCCGCCGTCTGCTCCTGGGCCTGGGCATTGGGGTGAATGGCCTCATCCTCATCGCCTTCAAATATGCCGATACCTGGCTAGGGTGGATCCTCCCACAGGCTTGGCTCACGCCCGATACTATCACCGGGGAACCCCCAGGCTGGCTGGCGATCGCGCTACCCCTGGGCCTCAGCTTCTTCACCTTTGAATGCATCGCCTACCTGGTGGATGTTTACCGGGGAGCCCCCGCCACGGGCAATTTCCTAGAATTCACCGCCTACAAACTCTTTTTCCCCAAGCTCATCTCCGGGCCGATCACCCGCTTCCATGCCTTTACCCACCAACTCAAGGACAGCCCCACCCTAGACTGGAACTGGGTCGTGGAGGGACTGTGGCTGATTGCCGTGGGATCGGTGAAAAAACTGCTGATTGCCGACCACATCGGCGTTCTGGTCAACCTCAGCCTGGGCAATCTGGAGCGGGCCGGTAGTGGGGATCTATGGCTGGCCCTCTTTGCCTATGGATTCCAGCTCTACCTGGATTTCAGCGGTTACGTGGACATTGCCCGAGGCAGCGCCCTGCTAATGGGGATCAACCTGCCCCAAAACTTCAACTTCCCCTACTTCACCACCAGCATCGCCGACTTTTGGCGACGCTGGCACATGACCCTGGGGGACTGGCTGCGAAACTACCTGTACTTCCCCCTGGGGGGATCGCGGGTGGGGCTAGCCCGCACCTGCTTGAACCTGATTTTTGTCATGGCCATCGCCGGAGTTTGGCACGGAGACACCTGGGGCTTTCTGATTTGGGGTGGCATCCATGGTTTGGCCCTCGCTATCCACCGCCTCAACCATGGAGTGACTAAACGAGTGCCCCTACTGCAAGGGTTTTGGAAAAATCCCCTAGGCATCTTGGTGAGCTGGGGACTGACCCAAGCCGTGGTGTTCTTTAGCTGGCTCTTTTTCCGGCTGCCGGAACCCCGGCAATATGCCCTAGCGCTGCAAAAGCTCTGGGGCGTGCCCAGCGATGCCCAGTTTACCCAGCAGGTCTATGGAGAATCCCTAGGGCTCAGCGTTCCCCAACTGTGGGGGCTACTGGGACTGGTGGCGGTCGCCATGGGGATCGCCTACGGTATCCAACGGGGGCTAAAGCTGCAAATCAGTTGGCCCCTTAAGCTGCTCTTGGTGCCCCTGTGCCTTTTCGCCGCCTGGATTTTGGCCCCGACCGAAAGCCTGCCCTACATTTATTTCGAGTTTTAAGGATTTCCAGAGCATAACTCCGAAATCGTCCATGTCGCCGAGGCGACATGGACAATTCCTATCACCCTCGCCAGCCCCCCCTCCTCAACCATGTCTTCCCTAGCCACCCCCGATCCGGCCTACGACATTTTTCGGGCTGAGCAACAGCCCCTGAGTGCCCTCTTTACACCCAAAACCGTCGCCGTCGTCGGAGCTACAGAGCGCCCCGGTAGCGTAGGCCGGACCCTACTGTGGAACTTGATCAGCAATCCCTTCGGGGGCACCGTGTTTCCGGTGAATCCCAATCGAAAAAACGTGTTAGGCATCCGGGCCTACGCCAGTCTGCGGGATACCCCCGATGTCCCCGACCTCGTCATCATTGCCACCCCCGCCCCTACCGTCCCCGGCATCCTGCAAGACTGTGTGGACCTCGGGGTAAAAGGAGCCATTGTCCTGTCGGCGGGCTTTAAGGAAATTGGCCCGATAGGGATTGAGCTAGAGCGACAAATTCGTGCCCTGTTGGCCACCAGTGATTTACGCCTGATTGGTCCCAACTGCCTGGGATTAATGAACCCCTTGGTGGGGCTCAATGCCACCTTTGCCAGCACCATGGCTCGCCCCGGCAATGTGGGCTTTATCAGTCAGAGTGGAGCCCTCTGTACCGCTGTACTGGACTGGAGTCTGCAAGAAAATGTGGGCTTCAGCACCTTTGTCTCCATTGGCTCCATGTTGGATGTGGATTGGGGCGACCTGATCTATTACCTGGGGGATGATCCCCAGACCCGCAGCATTGTCATTTACATGGAGTCTATCGGCAATGCTCGCTCCTTTCTCTCGGCGGCGCGGGAGGTGGCTCTGACAAAGCCAATTATTGTGATCAAGGCGGGACGTACAGCGGCGGCGGCTCAGGCAGCGGCCTCCCACACGGGATCCTTAGCAGGGAGTGATGCGGTTCTAGATGCGGCATTCCGGCGGTGTGGGGTGTTGCGGGTCAACCGCATTTCTGAACTGTTTGACCTGGCGGAGGTATTGGCCAAGCAGCACCAGCTTCCCAAAGGCCCCAAGCTCAGCATCATTACCAATGCGGGGGGACCGGGGGTATTGGCGACGGATGCTCTGATCGCCACTGGGGGGGAACTGGCTCCCCTAGCGACGGAAACGATCGCAGCGTTGAATGACACGCTGCCCCCCCATTGGAGTCACCATAATCCCATTGACATCCTGGGGGATGCCGATCCCGAGCGCTACACGCAAGCCCTGAAGGTGGCGATGAGGGATCCCAACAGTGATGGCTTGCTGGTCATCCTGACGCCCCAGGCGATGACGGATCCGACGGAAACTGCTGAACAACTGAAGCATTGCGCCCAAAACAGTGATAAGCCAATTTTGGCGAGCTGGATGGGGGGTGCAGAGGTGACCCATGGCGAGACGATTCTCAACCGTGCCAGCATTGCCACCTACCGCTACCCCGATGCGGCGGCGGTGTTGTTTAACTTCATGTGGAAGTACCACTACAATCTGCAAGGCATTTACGAGACGCCTGCCCTGCTGCCAGAGTCGGAGTTTGGGACCACTGACCGCGCCCAGGTGAGTGATATTTTGCAGGCCGTTCAGTCGGAGGGACGCACCCTCTTGACGGAGATGGAGTCGAAGCAGATTTTGCAAGCCTATGGGATTCCAACCGTGGAGTCGCGCCTTGCCCACACGCCAGAGGCTGCGGTGGCCTGGGCGGAGGAAATCGGCTACCCCGTAGTGGTCAAGCTGGTGTCTAAGACCCTGACTCACAAGACCGATGTGGGGGGGGTGCATCTGAATCTGCCTGGGGCGGAGGCGGTGCGCTGCGCCTATGCAGATATTCAATCAGCGGTGACGGCGAAGGCGGGGGCAGAGCACTTTCAAGGGGTGACGGTACAGCCCATGATCGATCGCGATCGCAGTTATGAGTTGATTATTGGTAGTAGTGTCGATGACCAGTTTGGCCCGGTGATCCTGTTTGGCGCGGGAGGGCAGTTGGTAGAGGTGTTTCAGGATAGTGCGATCGCGCTGCCGCCCTTAAACACCACCCTAGCCCGCCGCCTGATGGAGCAGACCAAAATCTATAAAGCCCTGCAAGGGGTACGGGGGCGAGAGGCCACCGCCCTGGACGAATTAGAACGGTTGTTAGTGCGTTTTAGCCAGTTAGCAATGGAGCAGCGGTGGATTAAAGAAATTGACATTAATCCCTTGCTCGTCTCAGAGGCCAGTAGCCGCTATCCCCTACTAGCACTGGATGCCCGCATTGCCCTCCACCCCAACGACGCCAGCCTGCAAGACTTGCCCTCCCCCGCCATTCGTCCCTACCCCAGCCAGTATGTGCTGCCCTGGCAACTGCGGGATGGCACTAACATCACCCTGCGCCCCATTCGCCCCGAAGATGAACCCTTACTGGTAGATTTTCATCACACCCTGTCAGAGGAGAGTGTGTATCTGCGCTATTTTCACCTGATGAACCTGAGCCATCGGGTCGCCCACGATCGCCTCACCCGCATTTGCTTCATTGACTACGATCGCGAGATGGCCCTCGTGGCCGACCACAAAAATCCCGACACAGGCAAGCATCGGATCCTGGGTGTAGGACGCTTAAGTAAGCAGCACGGCCAGAATGAGGCGGAATTCGCCATGCTGGTGAGCGACAGCTATCAGCAGCAGGGATTGGGCACCAAGCTTCTAGAGCAGCTTGTGGCCATCGCCCGCCAAGAAGGCATGACCCGCATCACCGCTGAAATTTTGAGGGAAAACCGTGCCATGCAAAGGGTTTGCGAAAAAGTCGGCTTTACCCTCACCCGCGCCCCTGATTTTGTTCAGGCGGTCTTTATGGTGACAGGTTAGCAGGGGACGGCGGCACGTCCCCTGCTAACCTGACTCTGCCCCGTGGGCTAGCATAGGGGCGAATCTTTAGGGTTTTGTGCGTGCCTGTGTCCTCTGAACCTTCTCGCGACCCAAGCTCCTCTGCCACCGACCAATGGCGCAAATTTTTGGGGGTATGGGCGGGGCCAGGGGAACTGCCGGAGGAATCCCGCGCCCTGCGGCTATTGGTGCAGGGGCTGGTAACGGTGGGCATTGCCTCCGTCAGCGTAGCGGCCATCGGGGTGGCTCCGGCATCCTGGTTGAATCTGCTCGCGATTCCCCTCAGTGCCATCGGCGGCTACTGGAGTTGGCGTCGCCGCCACCAAGCCAACATTACGGTAAAGTTTGTGATTGCCCTGGGCATGTTACTGGCCCTAGGCTTTTTTTTATCCCGTCTCTTGGGGGAGGGCAGCGATACACGGGTACGCTTGGCGGAGCTGCTGATCCATTTGCAGGTGCTCCACAGCTTTGACATGCCCCGGCGCAAGGACTTGGGCTATTCCATGGTGATTGGCCTGATCCTCCTAGGGGTGGCCGCCACCATTAGCCAAACCCTGACTCTAGCACCGTTTCTCCTGACCTTTTTAGCGATCGCACTGCCAGTTTTGATCCTGGACTATCGATCCCGCCTGGGCCTGCGAGGGTGGCAAGCGGCCCTGGGAGGGATACCCACGGTACGGCGCATGGGTCTACTACTGGGGATCACCGTCTTACTGGGACTGACGATTTTCCTGCTACTGCCTCGCTTGCCCGGTTACCAAATTCGCAATTTCCCCGTCAGCGCCACCATTAGCTTCGAGGGTGACTTCTCCGGCGATCGCATTACCAACCCCGGTGCCGGATTTGGTACAGATGGCGAGGGTGGCGAGGGGGATAGCGAGGGCAACGGGACCGGGCCAGGGCAGCTTGATGACACCTTTTACTACGGCTTTAGCCGCCGCATAAACCAAAATCTACGGGGCAGTCTCATCCCCCAGGTATTACTACGGGTGCGATCGCAGGCGGTAGGCTTTTGGCGCGTCATGGCCTTTGATCGCTACACCGGCCAGGGGTGGGAAGTTTCCCGTGAAGATGAGGTCGAGGTAATCCGGCGATCAGGGGTGACCTACCAGACCTTTTTGCCAGAATCGGCCTTTCGCCCAGGGTTAACGGATATGGATCAGGGACGGCAGCGGGAGGTGATTCAAACCTATACAGTGGTGAATCCCCTGCCTAATGTCATGCCCGCCCTCTATCAGGCACGGCAGATTTATTTCCCCACGCAAGAAGTCGCTATCGATACAGAGGGGGGGCTGCGCTCCCCCATCCCCCTCTCACCGGGGTTGACCTATACCGTGCTCTCCCAGGTGCCCTACCGCGATCGCACTCTCCTTAGAGACGCCCCCACAGACTATACCAGCAGCATTCAGGATCACTATCTGCAAGTCCCAGAAGGCTTAGGCGATCGCCTAAGCCAGACTGCGCAAGACCTGATGGCCCAAGCCCCCCAGCCCCTCACAGATCCCTACGAAACCGCCCTATACCTGGCCCAAGCCCTGAAGCAAAACTACACCCTCCTACCAGAACTCCCTTTTTTTGAAACCGAAGAAGATCTAGTCACCGCCTTTCTCTATCGCTACGAAGGGGGCTACACCGACCACTTTTCCACAGTATTAACAGTAATGCTCAGGAGTTTGGGAATCCCAGCGCGGCTGGTAGTGGGCTTTGGGCCGGGGGAATTCAACCCCTTCACTGGCTACTCCGTAGTACGAAACACCGACGCCTACGCCATGACAGAGGTTCTCTTTCCCGGCTACGGCTGGTTTGCCTTTGACCCCATTCCCACCCATGACATCGTCCCCCCCTCCATTCAGGATTACCAAACCTTTAGCGTCCTGCGGCAATTTTGGAACTGGGTGGCAGGGTGGCTCCCCTCCCCAGTAGCCGGACTCTTCAACAATGTCTTTCTAGCACTAACGACCTGGGCAAGTCGCATTTTTGCCTTCCTCAGTCAGGGCTGGCTACAAGTCTTTGTGGGCTTGATCGGAGTCACGGGGCTGGGCTTTGGACTCTGGCTCAGTTGGTTAGGCTGGCGCAGTTGGCGGCGGCAGCGATGGCTAAAGCAACTCCCCGCCGTAGAGCGAATCTACCAGCAGCTCTTGGCTTGGTTGGCTATCCAGGGCTTCCCCAAGGCTCCCACCCAGACCCCCCTAGAACATGTCCAACAGATCCGCCGCCACAACACCGTAACCTACGGCCCCCAAGTGAGTGACTTGGTAGAAGCCTATGTGCGCTGGCGCTACGGAGGCCAGCCCCAAGACGAGAAGGCTTTGCACGCTCAAGCGCGATCGCTGATGGGTCAGCAGCACCCCGCTCCGAATTCTAGGATTATCGGATTTCGTTGAAACCCTCAACAGGGCAAGAGTTTTAAGTTCTGGTGAGGTTACTCGAAAGAGAAACACTAAGCAATCTTGGGGAATCTCTGCACCTTCTAAGCCTAAAATTGTATCTAACGAGAGATTAGGATTCTCTGAGAAGAAAGACTTGTCCTCTGTCGCTGTTGCCTCACATCAAATGCAAGAGACACCCCAAGAAAAATTTAATCGCTTATCTAGACTGTGGAACACAGAAACCAAGCATATGTCTCTTTCCAGTGACAAGGTTATGCATTATGCCTATCAACAGATCATTGACATGGGAACAGGTGCAATGCCTTTCATATTGCAAGACATGAAAGCAAACTTGACCCATTGGTTTTGGGCGCTTTACATCATCACTGGAGTAAATCCTGTCAAACCCGAGGATGAGGGACGTATTCACAAAATGGCTGATGCTTGGTGGGCATGGGGAAGAGATCACGGGTATGTGCAATACCTTTAAGGCTTAGCCAGAGAAAAGAGGCAATCATGTTGAGGGTATTGTCACACTCACTTGTTGTTGCGGCTGAACCTGTAAGGATTGTTGAACCTGAGCAAAAGCTGCATAAATGGGAATCTCTGAGTTGACTGCTTCAAAACTAACAACGAGGGAGAAAGGAACAGTCGCCTCAGGATTTTTATTCCAGCCTACATGACCAACTACGCCAACACAGAAACCCTCGCGGAGATCATAGGATTTGACGATTGCCCAATCCTTCTGAATGGTCCCTGCACTTCTAGAAACTTCCTTGACAATGCCATCGATCCCCTGTGAGGGAACGGTGCCATCATCACGTCGTCTCGCTCGCCTTCTACCCAGAGTCCAAGGAAAACCGCCTTCTCCCTCGTCGGCATCTAGTGGGGCTTGATCGTACTCCTTCAGAACTTTGGCAAGAAAGGTATCCGGATCTTGTCCCCGCTTGCTACAGGTCCAATCAAGCCAGGTTGAGAGGTATTTCCGGCGATTGCGGCGGGTGCGGCGAGGCTCAGCAACATAGGATAGGGTGATTTCAATGCGGATATCGAAGCCTTCACCTTCCCTGAGCAGAAATTCGGGTATTTGGACCTGGTAAACCTTGGCTTGTCGGGCTTTAATGGACTCGCTGCTCGGAGTCGTGAGGGTAATCCGGCTGAGAGAATTGCCTAGTGCTCGGTCCAGGTCAGGAATGCCATAGCCCATTGTCCGGATAGCATGGTAGCGCTTTTCATCAGATTCTTCTGCCCAGGCCGGTAAGCGGGCTGACTGAACAATCAGGGCGCGGTAGAGTAGAGCGTTTGCTTCCGGATATGCGGCTGCCAGGGCGGCTGCGATATGAGTAACTTTGGGGGCTGCAAATGAGGTGCCAACCCTATTGCGGCTGACGACTGGGCCTCCTTCTCGGGTGGCTCGAACTAGTTCAGGGCAGACGGGCTCAGGTATGGTGAAATTGGGCGGAGTGCTGGAGTCAATGACGAGGTCGCCGCCGTATTCAACCACTTCGGGCTTGATCGTGTTCCAGATGCCCAAGCCTGTGCAGGAGAAGGCGGAAGGGTAATCTGCATCTGCTAGCGATCGCAGGGGTGGCGAGTCGTAGGTGGCATGGGCTACTGAGCCGACCGTTAAGGCTTGGAAACTTTGTCCGGGGCTAGCGATTCTCACAGATGGGGAGAGCAAGTAGTCTGGATAGTTTCTACCTGCACCTAAGTGACTGGCGATCGCGGGACGAGTGGGAAAGTTAGCACTCGCATTAAGATTTCCGGCTGCGACAATGAAGAGAAGATCTCCCCCCATATTCCAGGTGAGCTTATCAATGGCAGCAGCCCAGGCGGTCATAAGCTGGGTTCGGCAGGGAGTGATGGTTGTAATCGAATGATTGAACAGGCGAGTGCTCGTACGCCTAAAGTAAAAATCGACGATTTCTTCCAGCACCTCTGGAGGAAAAATATTCCTGGGCAGATGATTGTCATGATCAAGCATCCTCGCATTTTGGAGCCAACAGATGGACTGAAGCTGCCCTGTTCGTGGCACCTCACGCGGGTAAATAACGGCTCCGGCGACTCTGGTACCGTGCCCACCGTTGGGGACATAATCGGCTGTCTGATCTAGCTCTCCCGGCACCCATGATCTTGAATTGGCTTCATCAATTGCACCCCTGAGGAGGGGATGCCGTTCTTGGATGCCGCTATCGATGACGCAAACTTTAGGGGCGTTGGACTCCGGTGGCTCAAGCTCGAAACCATCTCGATAATCCCCAGCAGCATCTGGATCAACTGGGGGAAGGTCAATGTCCTCATATTCACACACATCAAAGATATAGGGAAAATTGAGAACAAGATCTCTCAACCCGTTGCCAGAGATGCGAATTCGACAGGAGAAGCTATCAGGCAAGCGTGAGACGCCAATTTCATTCCCTTCAATGTTGTGAAGTATCTCCCCCCTATACTGCCGGACAAACTCCTCTAGCTTGTCTGAGCGCTCAAAGTAGAGATTATCCCATTCCTCCCGAGTGAGTTTGTACTTGGACAACCATCTTTCAATTCCCTGTTGGAAACTTTCATCGGTCTTGTAGCGTTCCCGTTTGGGGCATCGAGAATATTGCTCTTGAATATCGATACAGGAGATCCCAACATCGACGATGTATTCCTGGTTGTCCTGAATCTGATCCCAACCGGTTCTAAGCTTATCGGACAGAATGAATTCAGGTCGATTAGTGCCTTCTAGGAGTTCCCAAATGGCTGGAACCTTACCTCTACCTGTTTCAGAGTTGATAAAGTTTACGATCTTCTTCCTAAGCTCGGATAACTCGGTATCTGCGGAAGCACCAATAATGTAGCCTTCTTCTAAGTCAGCGACCACTTCAATACCGAAGCTTCTGAGGTTATCGGCGTCAAAAGCATCGGGATCAACTTGGAGAATGAATGATACAGCATCGGGAAGATCAGGCTTGCCTTCCTCTTGGCGTTTCTTCTGTTCTTCTTGCCAGTTGATCGTAATCAAATCAACTGAGGATTTAAGTTTGCTCCCGTGACCTCCAGCATTTCCTTTGTTTGCGGCAGTCCTTGAAGAAGCTTGCCTGGATCCTCTTGGTGAGACGGCAATTCCTTGACTGGCTAATCGTAGACGGAGATGGGGAAAATTCGAGGCGTTATCCGGCATGGGCGACTATGACATCTTGAATGGAAGCTTCCAAATGCTCTTGGATAACCAGGTCTTCCCGATCTAAGATGGCGCGTTTGGCAGCATTTTGAGCAATTCTCACAATTTGAGCAGCGGAAAATCCATCCAGCTTTTGCACGGTCGCATCCCAATCCACTGAGCCCACTTCGACAGAGACCAGGGTCTGCTTGAGAATGGTGCGAATTTCGGGCTCAGTAGGTTTGGGAACTTCGATCACGTCGTCAAACCGTCGCCAGACAGCCTCATCTAAAAACTTGGTCAAGTTGGTCGCGGCGATGAGTAGACCATTCGATACCTCATACTCATCCAGCAACTGGAGGAACGTATTGACCACTCGCTTAATTTCCCCAACCTCCTGGGCATCTTCACGGGATTTTGCCAGGGCATCGCACTCATCGATAAACAGCAAGCAGGGATTAGCGGCGGCGGTCTCAAAGACTTCCCGGAGGTTGGTGGCAGTTTCGCCTAAATAGGAAGACACCATCGCATCGAAGCGCACCTTGACTAGGGGCAACCCAGTATTCCAAGCGATGCGCTCGGCTCCCATGGTTTTACCGCATCCTGGAGAGCCGTACAGCAGAATCTTTTGGCGATATTTCAGGCCGTAGTGGGCCAACCGATCGCGGGCTGCATACTCCCGCTCAATCCGGCAGAAGCGCTCCTCGACGGCATCGGACAAGACCATGTGATGTCGCAGGCGATCTCGCGGCACCGTCAGCACAAATGGGTGATTGAAGCGGCGATTGCTCGACAGCACCTTTAAGGGCTGAGCAGCAGTCGAACTGGAATGGGGGCCGACAGGCGCTATTGAAGCAGTAAGGGACTGAGGTGCCAGGGCAAACTGCTCAGTCTTTGCAAGACGAGTGTTTTTTTGCAGGATAGCGTCAAGCTGCTCAGCCAGCTTGGTATGGCCGAGCTGGCGCTCTTCTGCAATAACGACAGACAGCATACTTTGGATTGCCTGTGAGTCGTCACTGGCAACTGCCCGGAATAACCGCTTAAGTACATCTCCTTTCATGGTGCGGCCCTAGAATGCAGATCTATCTTTAAGATATCTAAACTATTTGACAGTCACCTCAGCAGTCGGTATACAACACTTCATACTGGCTTGATTGATGGAGATGCTTCTGTCCCGTCATCAAGTGCTCGAAGCGATCGCCCAGATCTCGTAGCGAGGGGGCCGCTTCCCGCAGCTCCTCCAGGATCGTCCCTAGGGCACCCTCTCCCCTGTAGCTGCCTTAAACCTCCACATCACACCATACTCTCCCTAAGCCCCCTGCCCAAAACCCTTGAAAACAGGCAACGATCGCTAGAATTTAGCCCAAATCACCTAGATTTTCTAGGGGTTGCAGAAAAATCTCATCAAACTATCACGAGGACAGTTGCCATGGCTACCTGACTGTACTCCCGATTAGTGAGCCCCTTACCTGTCTGGAAATTGCAGACAAGGGATAGGATTGGCTTACGGGCGTGCCTACTGAAGTCAAAGTGATGGAGTTTGCTAACGAGGAAGCGTTACAGGATTTCCTGATCAGCTATTTGGAAAATAAAGGCTTGAGCTGCTACAAGGAGTTCCCATTGACGACGGGAGAGTTTGTAGACATCGTGACGAATGAGTACGTCATTGAATGCAAGCTCAGACTTTCCCGCAAGGAAATCGACAGTGCCGCAGGGCAACTCTTAGGACGCTATCTACCCCATTTTTTTGGCCGACAGGGCGTGATCGCAGGGCTGTCGGCCCCTAGTGGACAATCCGTCGCTGCTAGTTTGCGCCGGAATGGGTATCAGGTCTGGTTTTTGGACGAAATGCCAGACCTGATGGAGTACTACGACATCTACACCCAAACCGATGAGCCAGAGCCGGAGCCCTATTACCAGGAACCCGAGCCAGATCTAGACGAGTTCGCTTTCTACCGTGACACCCAACCCACATATCGGTCTACATACCGAAGCTCTGTGGATTTTGGTGAGCTTGTCGGCATTGGCATTGGGGGACTCATCGGGCTGATGGTGATCATTGGGGCAGTTAGCGGCGGGGTACAGCAAGCTCAGCAAAATGCCCCTGTTAAACAGCTCCATGAAGCCGCTATTGCCTGGGATCCAAGGAGCAAACACGAGGCCATCCAAGCGCTACGGGCTAGCGGATACGACTGCAATATTTTGCTGGCAGACACTGTAGAGGCCACCTGGGAATCGGCGGAGCGATCGGGCTTTAGGGGCAATGTCCTTTATCAAAAGGTGTTTAACCGAGTGGATGCTATGCAACAGGCGATCAGCCAACAACACCCTCAATGCGTTTATCCTCCGCTCCGTCACCCCGATCAAATTCCTTGAGGGAACGCCCATGGACGTTCAAAGGCTATAACACTTTGCCAATCTCGCTTTTCAAACAGGTTGCCATCGCCAAGCGCAGTATCTTAAGACTTCATTCAACAAGTCTTGATTGTCCGCATATAGGTGATTTGCCTCGTCAACCACTTCAGCTAGTGTTGGCCAATCACGTTCCCCCACCCATATGGGGCTTTTCCGCTTCTCGATACCCGTATCTATATGAAAAACATGTTTGTGGAATGGATCCAGATGTCCTGGGTATAAATCTCCTGGATGAGTATTATCGTATCTGAAAAGGTTGTGAACCCCTTTGCATGCAACGTTGTACTCGTAGTGCCGTGTCTTGACAACAGGCGACTTCCCGTTCCCATCGCGGTGGCAGATGTCAAGTCGCTTGTTAACTGAGATCTCGATATGCCCTGGGCATAGGATTGGTCCAGTCATCAAAATTGAATCGCGATGGTGTTGTATCTGGATGTCCTCCGAGAGTACAAACCCAGCCCTCTCAAGGTGCTCCATGTGGTGAGTATGAATGCTCAGGTACTTATCTAGACGAAGCGGATTACGCTGATGTGGCGGCATAACACCCTAAAAAAGGTTGATTTAGCGAGATTTCAATTTATTAATTAGGTCTGAGCGATTGAGAGGCACTTCGACATCTAGTGCTGCCTCCAACCTTGAAACACGATTCCTCAGGGCCGCAATTTCCTGAATAGACGCCTCTAACAGCTCAGCCATGACCGAGATAGTATTGGCCTCAACCAATACTCCGGAAGACGCACTGTTCTCTTCCGTACCCAAGCCTGAGGTCTGAATTGTCCGCTCTGCTTTAGAGGAAAGTTTATATACGTACGTCGGCTTAGCCTTGCGTTCTGTACCAGGCTTAGGATGCCGAACCAGGATTTTTTGCTCTGTCAGCTTCTTCAGTCGCCCAAGCACTGGGGCACGACTGAGGTGAAGTGTGTCTGTCAAGTCGCGAGCTACAGCCTGCCCCTTCTCCTTAATGGCTTCAATGATGGAGATGCTGACAGAGTCTAGTATGTCTATAGCTAAATCGTCTGCATCTACCCCTGAACAATCGCCTAACGCTGCATCTTTCGAGTCTTCAGATTCGAGACACAGAGACGAACGAGGGTGTTGACGCAGATCAGAACCGTTTTCTAGGCTATCCATACAGTGATCTAATGAGATTGCGTAAAAAAACATGGTCAATCAAGAGCACCCTCTCCGGCAAGATTGGTTGGCTTTTGATTGACTTATGTCTGCTCAAATGGTATTTACCAGCTTACAGCATCAAAACACAGATGGATAACGTTTGTATTAGTCATGCTCCCAACCAAACAGTCTCTAAGCCTAAATGATTTGAAAGGGATGACTCTTGAAAATGTAAGTGATTTGGTTGCTGAGTGGTTTGACTACACATCTTTACCTAGCATCACAACCATCATTGATAGTGAAGCACTAGCTCGAATAAAGGATTACGAAGTTCGTTACCAGATGACTTCTCGCAAAATGAAGGCTCAGGTAGAAGAACAGGGTTTTGTGGATGGGGACGTTACTCATTGGCTTACCTTGGTTGAACTGTATCCGGAATGTTTATGTATGGATTTTCTTGACACACAAAGCATAGCCTGAATGATAAAGTCTCAAGGACGTGCAGGTTTAATAGATCTGTCGATTTTTCCAAAAAGCTCAACTGTTAGTTTTTACTTTTGGTTTGCCAACACCAAAGGTAGTGGTTAATCGAACAATATCAGGATCTACAGGGTTCAATGTACTAGAAGCCTGAATAAATTGTTGGGATCCCTGAAAGTCAATGCTTTCAGGGATTTCTGCCTTTTGGTAGCATACTCAATCCGGTAGAGACCAATACAATACGTCCTAGTACCGTGCTGCGTAAATTTGCAAGCTGTTCCATGGGGAAAGGGAGTAGGGGCATAAGGGACTAGGCTACTTCCGCCGAATAAATTAGTCTTGTGTTGGTCCCAGACGGCTCAAAGACTGGAATCGCAACCGCTTGTAGCAGTCCTGCAATAGCGGCATTTTATCCAGTTGCCAGGTCTGCATAGTGTTTTGCTGGATGATCTCCATAGCGGGCTTGCCACTGCTATCCGACAACTCAGCAATGATCATCTCTCGGTTTTGGAGGTGGTATCGGTAGCGCTTCTTCGCTCTCAAAATGCATCGTAAAACTCACTATGGTGGGTCAGAGCCTCGACGGCTCACGGCTGGCAAACAAGTCCTTAACGGCACCCGCTGACCATCTGGGGTGAACACATAAAGCGTGCCGTCGTCACCGCACATACTGGCGATGACCAAGCCTTGGACGCGGGCTTGTAGACACCCAAAGTCACGATCTTATCTGCACCGGCATGACGAGGTAGGTCATCTGGAGTTGACCCAGGGGCACGAGCACCGAGGGGCTGGTGGCGGTGTTGCACTGCATCTGAATCTCGGTGGTGCCTAAGGCTTTCAGGCCATCCAAGAGGTATCGCACGTTAAAGGCAATATCCAGAGGATCACCGCTGATCTGGGCGGGAATCACCTCCCGACCACTGCCGACCTCCGCTGCTTCCACCGACAGCGCGATGGTTTTCTCGTCGGTGTTCATGGAGAGCTTGACGATGTTATTTTTTTGATCTGCCAGCACCGCGATGCGCTCTAGGGCCGAGATCAGGGCTTTGCGATCGACGGTGGCCTGTCGCTCAAATTGTTTGGGCACCAGTTGGCGATAGTTGGGATATTGCCCCTCCAGTAGGCGGGTGGTGAGGCGCTGTTGCTGACCTAGCTCAAACAATACCTGGGTGTGATCAAAACGCAGGGCGATGGGTTCGGAGGATCCATAGCTCTGAAGCATTTTCTCCAATTCCCGTAGCGCCTTGGCGGGAACCGTGACATCCATAGCGGCTGAGTTTGCCCGATCCGTCGTGCCCTCTGGGGTTTCATCGGTGGTCTTGACCACCGCTAGACGGTGACCATCGGTGGCGGCAAATTCCAGCATGTCTCCATCGGTCAGCAGGTGGACCCCTGTGAGCACCTGCTTTGTCTCGTCGGCGCTGGTGGCAAAGAGGGCTCCCCGGAGTCCTTCTAGCAAGGCTTCGGCGGAGAGTTGGGCCGCTTGGCCATCTTCGACCAGGGGCAAACTGGGAAAGTCTTCGGCACTGAGGCCCCGCACTTGGTACTGGCCAGAGGAGCCCGTCAGGGTAATGGCAGCATCCTCTTCGGATTCTTCGACGAGCAAATCTTCGGAGGGGAGGCGAGAAACGATATTTTCCAGCAACTTTGCAGGCAGGGTAATTGCGCCAGGAACCTCTACGGCGGCGGAAAAGGAGGTTTCGATGCCCAGGGTTTCGTCAAATCCGACCAGGGTGATCTCCTGTTTTTCCAGATCCGCTTTCATCAGCACGTTACTCAGGACGGGCTTGCTGGGCCGGGAGGGTACAGCCCGACCCACCAGGGATAGGTGGATGTTGAGATCGCTTTGGGGACAAACAAATTTCATGGCCACACGGAATGGGGAGTAAGGCTGACGGAATGGATGCCAATCCTATCACCCGGACTTCCATCCAGGTTTTGAAGGGGTTCTATTCTCTATCTTTATCTCTAAATTTTCCTACAGTAGTTGTAGTAGGTGCTGTGAAAACTGTGGAGAATTTGGGGATCGCTTGGTCTAATGGGGGTTCATCATCCCCATCCCTGTGGAAAACCTGTGGGAAATCGGGATGCTTATCCACAGGGCTTGGTAAGTCCGGACTTTTTCCCCATTTACCGGGAAACTCTCCCAAGGGATTCAGGCTTTTTTCCACAAAGAATCCCAGGTTTTCCACAAGCTCCGAAGCAAAAGCTTCGCAAAACTTAACAATTAAGGGACGTTCTGGATTGCTTCTTGGAGATCGGTCTAAACAGACGAGATAGAGCCCTGCGATCGCAGGGCTCTATCTCGTCATGATTTGGGGTAATAAGTGATCTCCCGATGACGTCATCGGTCCAGAACTGGACCCTACGGGAGGGTTGAACGCTAGAGGCTTACAAGATCTCTAGTTCTGGCTAGAAAGGGTAATGCGATCGCTGAGGCGACGTACAGTTTGGGCCAGATCCAGATCTTTTTTGAGCTGCTTGGTGATTTTCTCGCAGCTATACATCACTGTTGTGTGGTCTTTGCCCCCAAAGACCTCGCCGATTTTCGGCAAGCTTAGGTCTGTGTGCTGGCGCATCAGGTACATGCCTACTTGGCGGGCGAGGCTGATTTCGCGGCGGCGGGAGCTGCCCTTGAGATCTTCGACGGGGATTTTGAAGGTGGCAGAGATGGCTTGCATCACATCTTGGGGGGAGACATCCACTTTATCCATAGGCTGGTTGAGGACGGAGGTGAGGTTTTCCACCGTCATCGGTAGGCCAGAGATGGAGGTGTAGGCGATGGCCCGAATCAAGGCCCCCTCTAGTTCGCGAATGTTGGAGGTGTAGGTGGAGGCGATGTATTCGATTACGTCGCGGGGCAAGCGCACACTTTCGTATTCCGCCTTTTTTTGCAAAATGGCCATGCGGGTTTCCAAGTCTGGGGTTTGAATATCCGCAATCAGCCCCATGGAAAATCGTGAACACAGGCGCTCTTGCAGGCGAGGAATTTGGTTGGGGGGACGATCGGAGGCGATGACGATCTGTTTGCCGGCTTCGTGGAGGGTATTAAAGGTATGGAAAAACTCTTCCTGGGTGTATTCCTTTCCTTCAATAAACTGGATGTCATCCACAATCAGTACATCCACTGCTCGGTAATGATCCCGGAAGCGCTGCATACTGTCCTTGCGGATAGCGGTGATGAGGTCGTTGGTAAATTGCTCAGTAGAGACGTAGGAGACGCGGGCATCGCCGCTGATCTCTAGGCGATAGTGGCCGATGGCCTGCATGAGGTGGGTTTTGCCCAGTCCTACTCCGCCGCAGAGAAACAGGGGATTAAATTCTCGTCCAGGAGCCTCCGCCACGGCTAGGGCGGCGGCATGGGCCATGCGATTATTGGCTCCGACTACAAACCGGGAAAACACTGCCTTGGGGTTCAGGCCCGCTGTGCGGCCCAGGGTAGGGGCTGGCGTTTCTAGGGGCGGCGGGGGCGGGGCAGGGGTGGGCCAGGGTACCTCTGGGTGGGGCGCTAGCTCGCCATTGCCTTGGCTTGTTTCCACCATGACTTGAATGTCCACGGAGCGTCCTAGGACCTCAGCAACTGCGCTGGAGATGGTGCCGAGGTAGTGTTTTTGCAGCCAGTTGCGGGCAAAGGGATTGGGGGTGGTAATGACTAGGGCTTCTTCCGATAGATTTTGAACGCGGGCCGGTTTGATCCAGGTTTCAAATGTGGGGTGGCTGAGCTGTGTCTGGAGGCGTTCCAACACCTCGTCCCAGAGCCCATCTAGTACCTTTTCCACGGCCTACCTCCACACGGCAACATCACCATCACCACCCACCCAATTTCGACCCAAGCCTACTCACCTATGTGACTTTAGCGTTGAGACAAACCGCCATTCATCCGGTCTTCATCAATCCGGCTTTTCAGCATACGGTGTTGATGGCCGCCCCACTAGGGGGTGGGTGTACACCCATAAGGACTTACTAGGCTACCCGATCTTCACCGGAAGCGCAGGGGTGAAAATCTGCATATAGCGTAAACAAGGGGGATTCTGACGCTATAGCTGGGATTTTTGCCCTAAAACCTCCGTTTCTCTGATCTGAGATCGTGCCTGATCCCTCCTTCTAGCGCTCTTGCTACTGGATGCGATCGCATGGATCCGCCAGTTGATCTCTGTCAATCCCACCCTACAGCCCCTTCAAACTGACCCTGGGAAGGATTACATTAGGGAAGCTGAGGGAACTTGATCTCCCTCCGGCGGCGTCTCGGAAGCGGCGTCTCGGAAAACGTCTCGGAAAAAAGAATGGGCTCCAAACGTACGGTGTCTAGGGTGACTGAAATTAAGTCGAGTAAGTCCAGACAATTTATTCAACGCCAGATGCTCCGCAGCTCGGTCTGGCTCCTTGGCGGCATGGTGGGGCTAACCGTGGCGGCTCTGGGATGGGTGGCGACGGGGGTGCAGGCCCAAACCAATGGCGGCACCCTCACCCTGCGGGCGGATGTGCAGGAAGCCAATGCCCTGACGGGAGTGATTACGGCACGGGGCAATGTGCAGATTGAGTACCCTGCCCGCAGTATCTACGCCACCGCAGCCCAGGCGCAGTATTTCAATGAAGAGCAGCGCATCATCCTCAGTGGCAATGTCATTGTTAACCAGGAGGGGAATCGCTTAGAGGCGGAAACCGTTACCTACCTGATTGATGAAGGTCGCTTTATCGCCCTGCCGCAGCCACGTCAGCAGGTCCGGGCTACCTATCGCATCCCTGCGTCGGGTCCTGCTGCTGGAACCCCCACCAGCGGCTCTGGGTTACCTACCGATCAGTCTTCGTCTGGGCAGCGCCAGACGGTTGCGCCAGACAACGTGCTGGAAATTACCCCTATTGATGCTGTCGATGCCTCGACACTGCCTACCCCCAATGTGCCGTGAAAGTCCCCAGAGGTCTAAAAACGGTTCCGAGAGAACCGAGGGGTGTTGATGGCCTCTGATACAATTTTGGCGGGATACGATGTTGGCGGGTATAGCAGTCGCCAGTCCGATTAGGACGAGACTGCAAGCCAATTTGCTTAAGCCATCAGAGGAGTACCTGATGGCTTAAGCAAATTGGCCAAGGGTATATTTGCTGTCCTATGGACGTTGACCTCCCTTGAAAATTGTTCTTGAAAATGTTCAAAAGACCTACGGAAAGCGCCAGGTTGTGAGCCGGGTAAGTTTGTCTGTGGCCCAGGGGGAGATTGTGGGGTTGCTGGGGCCAAATGGGGCCGGTAAAACCACGACGTTTTATATGGCGACGGGGCTGGAGCGGCCTGACCGGGGGCGAGTTTGCTTGGATGAAATTGATATTACCGATTTGCCGATGCACCAGCGGGCACGGCTGGGGATTGGCTATCTAGCTCAGGAGGCTAGTATTTTTCGCAATCTGTCGGTGCAAGATAATCTCCTACTGGTGATGCAGCAGACCAATGTGCCTGCGGAGGAGTACGAGGATCGTCTACACAATCTGTTGAAGGAATTTCGCTTGGAAACCGTGGCGAATACTCTGGGGATTCAGGTTTCGGGTGGAGAACGGCGGCGCACAGAGCTGGCCCGTGCCCTAGCTTCGGGGGTGGATGGGCCGAAGTTTCTCTTCCTAGATGAACCTTTTGCTGGAGTAGACCCGATCGCGGTGGCAGAGATCCAATCCATCGTGGCGCAATTACGCGATCGCAATATGGGCATTCTCATCACCGACCACAATGTTCGGGAAACCCTACAGATCATTGACCGAGCCTACATCATGAGTGAAGGCCAAATTTTGGCCGCCGGGACTGCTGATGATCTCTACGCCAATCCCCTAGTGCGGCAGCATTACCTCGGGGACAGTTTCAAGATCTAACAGTTTCAAGATCTCAAGATCTAAATTTCAAACTCTAAAGCTTCCAAACCTAACATGGGTAAAGGGCGTGAATCTGCCCCTACCCCCTAACCGTTTCTCCCTAGACCTATGGCGACTACCCTGCCTGCTTCTGTCCCCAACGGCCCCTCCAGAGGAACGGGTGGTTGGAACATCACCATCATGGATCGCTACATTGCCTGGGAATTGACTCTTCCCTTTTTGTTTGGGGTGGGAGCCTTCTCCTCTATTGGCATTTCCATTGGGGCACTATTTGAACTGATTCGCCAGGTTACCAATGCGGGGCTCTCTATGACCCTGGCGGTGGAAATTTTTATCTTGAAGCTGCCCGAATTCATCGTCCTGGCCTTCCCCATGTCCACCCTGCTAGCGACGATGATGACCTACAGCCGCTTTTCTAGCGATAGCGAGCTGATTGCCCTACGAGGCTGCGGGGTTAGTGTACGACGCATCATTGCTCCCGCCGTAATCCTGAGCCTAGTGGTGACAGGAATGACCTTTGCCTTTAATGAACTCATTACCCCTGCTGCTAACTACCGCGCCGCCATTACCCTAGAGCGGGCGCTGAAGTCGGAGCGCCCCCCTTTTCAGGAACGCAATATTTTCTACCAGGAATTCCAAGCCGCAGAGGATGATCCCAGCGCTCAGAGCCTCAGTCGCCTTTTCTATGCCAGCCGTTTTGATGGTGAGACTATGTATGGGTTGACCATTGTGGATCTGTCTCAGTCGGGGGTAACCCAGGTTGTGAGTGCCGAATCCGCCACCTGGGATCCCTCTCAAAATACCTGGCAGTTCTACGATGGCACCATCTATGTGGTCGCCCCAGATGGCAGCTTTCGCAATATTGTCCGGTTTGACAACCAGCAACTCCAGTTGCCTCGGGCACCGCTAGATCTTGCTAACCGGACCAAAAATGACACGGAAATGAACATTGCTGAGGCGACCCAGCACCTAGAGCAGGTGGTGCGTAAGGGGGGTGATGAGCGCAGCATTCGCACTTGGCAGACTCGTATTCAGCAGAAGTACGCGCTTCCCTTTGTTTGTGTCGTGTTTGGGTTGGTGGGAGCCTCAATTGGGGTGCTGCCCCAGCGCACTGGGCGGGCCACTAGCTTCGGTGTCAGCATTTTGATTATTTTTGGCTACTACCTGCTGGCCTTTATTTGCAATGCTATGGGGGAAGTGGGTGTGCTGCCGCCCTTGCTCGCGGCCTGGAGCCCCACGCTATTGGGTCTCGGGGTGGGGGTATTTCTGGTAGAGAAGGCGACGCGATAAGGATGGTCTAGTGTTCCGTCAGGAAAATTTTGACGGGTTGAAGACTTTCAAAATTTAACCCCAACTAAACTTCAGGGTTTTGCTCATCTGTCAATCATTAATTGACTGAGCACTAGGCTACGGGCAGCTTAGGGCGGGGCGCGATAGTCTGGGATCGGTCTTTGGCGCTTGCCTCTTGGGACTGCGCCTGCTTAATTGGCAACTCGATCACGAACTCTGCACCCTGTCCGGGGGTAGAGCGGCAGAACAACCGACCTTGGTGCTTTTCTACCACGAGCTGATAGCTGATGGACAGCCCCAGCCCCGTGCCCTTGCCCACCCCTTTGGTGGTAAAAAAGGCGTTGAATAACTGGCCCTGAACGGATTCAGGAATGCCGGGACCATTGTCGGCGATGTGGATGGCGACGCGATCGCGATCTAGCGGCTGGGTTTGAATCCGAATCATAGGCGGGGCATTGGGAGAAGAAAATGCCGTCGCCTCAGCCTTTGCCCGGTCTTCTAGGGCATCAATGGCGTTGCTGATCAGGTTCATAAACACCTGATTCAGTTGACTGGCGTGGCATTCTACTAAGGGCAGATCGCCGTAGTTCTTAATGACCTCAATAGCGGGAGCGTTGCCTTCTTTGTGCTTGAAGCGATGGTGCAAAATCAGGAGCGTACTGTCGATGCCCTCATGGAGGTCCACTGCCTTCACTTCTGATTCATCTAGCCGGGAAAAATTACGGAGGGAGAGGACGATCTGGCGAATGCGGTTGGCCCCTAGTTTCATGGAGTCGATCAGCCGGGGCAGGTCGGTTTGCAAAAAATCTAAATCCATATCCTCTGCTAAAGTTGCTACCGCCTCGGGGGGATTCGGCACATGGGTTTGGTAGGACTCCACTAGTGCTAGCAAATCCCGGATGTAGTCCTCAGCGGGCTGCAAGTTGCCATAGATGAAATTAATGGGATTGTTAATTTCGTGGGCCACTCCTGCCACCAGTTGCCCTAGGGAGGACATTTTTTCGTTTTGCACCAGTTGCAGTTGGGTCTGCTGGAGTTGGTCCAAGGCCGATTGTAGATCCGTTGTCCTTGACGCCACCTGGGATTCTAGACTCTGGGTCAAATGGCGCAGTTGCAGATGGACCTTGATGCGGGCCAGCACCTCCTCATGCTGAATCGGCTTGGTGATGTAATCTACGGCCCCCAATTTCAACCCCTTGACCTTATCTAGGGTGTCGGAGAGGGCCGTCATAAAGATAATGGGAATATCGCAGGTGTGGGCTGCCGCCTTGATCCGCTGGCAGGTTTCAAACCCGTCGATACCGGGCATCATCACATCCAGCAAAATCAGGTCAGGAATGCTGCTCTGGAGGCGCTTGAGGGCAATTTCACCACTTTTTGCGATCGCAACCCGATAGCCCGACGCATCTAGTAGATCAAAAAGCACCTGAATATTAGTGGGGGTATCATCCACCACAAGAATAGTTTGGGGAGTCGGGTTAGTTTCCATAGAACTTCTCGGTTGCAATGTGGGGCTGAATGAGCCGCATAATGGCCTCGTCATCAAAATCCTGGGCAAAATCCAGGAGCTGATTGGCAAAGGGAGCGTAGTCGGGGGAAAGGTCGCGTAGCCGTTGGGCCTCCTGTTGAATGTCCTGGATAAAGCCCCCTTGCACAGCGGTGTAGAGAGCCTCTAGCTCCGCCGCCGGGGGCATGCTCCCCAGGGATGATGGGTCCAGGGGAGTGGCCAGGGACGGGTCAGGGGATGGTTCCTCCGGCGTGACGTAAATCCACTCTAGGGGCAGCAGGGAAGCCATTTCCGCCAGGAGCGCATCGAGCTGAATCGGTTTGGGAAAAAAGCGATCGCAGCCTGCCTCTAGGCTTTCGTGTTGATCCACCTGGGACAAACTGGCGGGGGAGGCAATGATGGGGGTTTTGGAGAATTCCGAGTGCTGCCGCAGTTTGCGGGTCATCTCCAAGCCATCTAGATTCGGCATGATCACATCGGTAATGATCAGGTCCGGTTTGATCTGGCAGGCTTGTTCATAGCCCACCACCCCGTCCACCGCCTCCACGACGGTAAACCCCAAGGGCTCCAGCATGTTGACCAGTACTAGGCGATTTTCGGGATGGTCGTCCACCACCAGAATGGTGTAGGGCTGGCCGCGATATCCGGTAATCATGGGGCCGCGATCGCGGGTGCTGGCCACAAAGTCTAGGGCTAGGGGCAGATCCAAATCAAACCAGAAGGTGCTGCCTTGATCCTGGGTGCTTTCTACCTGGATGGTACTGCCCATCATCTGCACGATCTGTTGGCTGATGGCGAGACCCAGCCCCGTCCCCTCCGCATTGCGATCGCGTCCCCCTGCCTGCTCAAAGGCGCTAAATACCGTTGCGATCCGCTCCGGGGGAATGCCGATGCCCGTGTCCTGAATGTGGAAGCGGATAGCCTGGGTGACCAGGCTTCTGTTGGGCGACAGTTGCACGTCGCCAGTGCTCTGATCAGGATTTTCAGGGGTTGACCGATCGGAGACCAACTCCGGGATCGGCTCCACTGTCAGCACCACCCGACCATGGTCCGTGAACTTAACCGCATTGCTGAGGAGATTCAACAGTACCTGCCGGAGTCGCTTATCGTCGGTGTGGACAGCGGTGGGCAACTGTTCCGATTCCCGATAGATAAACTCAATCCCCTTCTGGCGAGCCTTGATGGCGCAAATTTCCGCTGTGCCTAGAACAAAGCTGGGAAAGTGAACATCCTGGGGATACAGCTCCATCTTGCAAGCCTCAATTTTGGCCAGATCCAGAATGTCGTTGATCAGGGTCAGTAGGTGGGATCCGCACTGGTGAATCACCTCCACCCCCTGAAGCTGTTTCGGCATCAGGCTAGAATCCCGATTCAAAATCTGGGCATAGCCCAAAATCCCATTCAGGGGCGTCCGCAACTCGTGGTTCATATTGGCGAGAAACTCGCTCTTGGCCCGGTTGGCGGTGTCCGCTGCCTCCATGGCAGTTTGCAATTCCGCCGTCCGTTCAGCCACCCGATGTTCCAAACGCTCGTTAGCGGAGGCCAAGGTGGCGACGGAGTCCTGCACCTGCGCCGCCATGTGGTTGAAGGTGCGGGCTAGCAGCCCCAGTTCGTTCTGGGCGCTCAGGTGGACCCGTGCTGCCAAATCTCCCTCGCTGAGCTGGATAGCCGCCTCGGTCAATTGGTTTAAGGGCTTGGTCAACCGTCGGGAGAGTACCCAGCCTGCCGCGATCGCGATTCCCAACAACACCCCCGAAACCCCACCCATGATTAGAAGCAAGCGATAGAGGGGCGCATAGGCTTCTCGGGTTGGCAGCTCCACCGCCACTTTCCAACTCATACTCGAAATCGGTGAAACAGCCCCTAAAACTGGTGTCTCCGCAAGGCCATCATACTGGCGTAGTTCCCCTGTCCTAGCCTGATCCAGAGCAGTGATTAAGGCCGTGTTGTTGAGATCTGCAATGGTGAAATTCTGGCTGCTATTGCCAGAGCGAGCAATGAGACGATTACGCTCATCTAAGACATAGACATAGCCCGTATCGCCTGCGGGGGTTTGGGAGACCACATAGCTGAGAAAGTTGAGGCTGACGCGGGCCAGCAGGGCTCCATCCACCTGATCGGTGGCGTTGCGAATAGGGACCGCCAACGTCACCATGGAAATCCCCATTTCTGGATCTACGGAGACAATTCCCGCAAACTCTTCCTGCTGTTGGTAGGCCCGCTGGAATTCCGGTGAATTGGTAAATGTTCTGGGATCAAAGTCCCCATAGGGCGAGACAAAGCTCACCACTTGTCCAGTGCGGTCTAAAATCGCGATCGCTTCGTAGGCCTCATTGTGGCGGGTCAATCCCTCCAGCAGTTCCGTCTGCACAGTCACATCCAGATCACTCAGCCCTTGGACCCGAGCCAGATAACTGAGCTTGCGTCGTAAATCGTCCAGGTAATTTTCGATGCGGTTGGCCACCACCTGACTGCGCTCCCCTTGCAAGAGGTGGAGCTGTTCCACATGGTCGCGAAAGCTCCAGTAGAACATCACCGAGCCCAGGGGCAGGGTGCTGAGGAGGGCCATCGCCAGCAGACTACTACGGATTTGATGGGCAATAGACTGAAAAAATTGCAGCTTGCCTGTCTGAGGGCGATGGGTGTCTTCACCCCTGGGTGTAGAACCATCGTAATTTGGGGATGGGTTAACGGAATGATTCATCCTGAAGACCCTAGAAAAAATGACATCCCGCAGCGGTTCAGAAGGGTGTGGGCACCGATGGCTACAACACCCCTCAGAACGGATGATCTGGCTGTATTTAGGTGGGGGAAATATCAATTTCCCCAATCATGACCTTGTTTTTGATGTCTTCAAAGGCGGCCTCATCCTCGGGGTTGAGGGCACCTCGGAAGGGAGCAAAACCATAGATTTCCTCCTTGAGACCAAACTTGTAGAGCTTGCCCTCCCAACGACCCTGCTGAAAGAGATCGGCGGCATTCAAAATCAGTCGAGGAATATCCTGCAAGACACTGGTGATGACGTGATCAGGGGCAATGTCATATTGATCTCCGGTCCAGCCGATCACCTTGACGTTGTTGTAGGTGTCGTCATCTGCGATCGCGTGTATAGCCTCAATTCCGGCCTCATCTGCATTGATGGCAAAGCGATCAAAACCCTGCTCCGCCAGTGCTAGCGCTACTTCTTTTCCCCTTTCGCCATCAGTCCAGGTTTGGAGGAACTCCGTCACTACCTCCACATCAGGATTGGTTTCCTTGACCCCTTTCTCAAAGAGGGCCGCTTCCTCCTGGTACACCGGATAGTCGTGGCCCACCATGTAGGCCACCTTGTTGGTTTCCGTCGTCATTGCCGCCAGCACCCCCGACAGGTAACCTACCTCCCCAGACCGGAAGGCCACCGCCCCTAGATTGCGGTTGTTGCCGGGATAGGTGGTGACGATGGCAAATTTGGTGCGGGGAAACTCATCCGCAACGGTTTCCGCATTTTCGATATAGCCACCGCTTTGGGCAATGATGAAGTCGTAGCCCTCTTCGGCATACTGCCGCAGAGATTCTTCCCCTTCACCATCATTGACAAAACCACTAAAAGCGATCTCGGCGTTAAATGTCTTTTCAATCAATTTGAGCCCTTCGTAGCCTGCTTGACTCCAACTGCCATCGCTTTCAGAACCCGTTGTAATCATGGCGACGCGCAGCCGCCCATCCGGGTTTGTATCCCCAGCACTGGGGGTATCGGAGGGTGCTGTGCCACAGCTAATGGCCAGCGTCAGGGTCGCGATCGCGAGTAGTAGGTTAGTCAGCAGAGATTTAATACGCATAGAATTTCATACCCATAAAGTTGATGACCATCAATTTCCACAGAATATTGGGAAAATTGGTAACAAGTGAAACAAGGCCAGTTGTCCAGAAAGCGTCCAGAAGAATAGCATTAGCGCTGTTGCGCCTAGCTCCGCAGATCCACCCAGTTCATCTCTAAAAATTGAGAATTGGAGCTTGCCTGTCGGTGAAACCCACATCCGTACTTGAGTGTATTGGGAATTTGCTGCGCCTAAAACTTGACTTGGCCGCGATCGTCTGTCTGGTTTATAACTACCCAAAATTCACAAAAAAATAACAAGTTCTAACTGCTCGTGGAACTTGTCATAACTTCTTTTGGGTCCGTTAGGCATAACCTGCGATCGCTAAAAAAGAGACAATTGATCGCTGTCAAGTCCCTGCCCAATGCGCTCTACATCGCCTCGTCGATAAAGGGGACGACTCTTGCGTTTAGAGAAATGGCTCTCGATTCCGGCCATGGTTAGGAATTGTTGCGTCGCGGTTTCCGATTTCTGGAGAATGGCCGCCGCTGCCGATAACGGAATCCACTGCTGGGCAAAGTAATCCAATAGCACCGCATCAGGCTGTTGCTGGATCTGCCGCAGCAAATATTCCGCCAGAAACCAGCAGGCCCGTGTATCCGCCTCGGCCCGATGGGATCGCCCCACGTCAAATTGAAAATGTTGCACGAGATCCGGCAGGCGACGGGAGGGCAGATCCGCCAGCAGTAGTCGGGACAGCAGCACCGTGCAAAACAGTTGGGCAGGGGGCCGTATAAATCGATGGTCAAGATGACGATATTCCGCCTGGAGAAAGCCGTAGTCAAATTCCAAGTTATGGGCCGTGAGAGTGCCCTGTTCCAAACGCTCCAGGCAATCTGGCCACACCTCTTCAGGAAAAGACCCCTGAGCTACCATGGCTGGGGTGATTCCGGTAAGTCGCGTGATATTGGCGGGGATCCGCTGCCCCGGATTGATCAAGTGGGTTTCTTGGTGGAGAATACCCTCCGCCAGAGTGGCCTGTAAAATCGAAACCTCAACCACCCTCGCCCCCCGGTAGGGCAAGGATCCCGTGGTTTCGACATCCACCACCGTTAGTAGCCCTTGGCTGACCCGGCGATAATAGTCTAGTAGTTCTGTAGAGCGCAGAGCCGCTTGGCCCTGGCGTGGAATCGGTCGCCCCATGGGGTATGGATGGATAGGGGTAAATGCTTAAGCCAGATTCCACCATACAGGGCAAAGTGAGTCAAAAGTGCGATGGCCCCTTTAGGCCAATCCTGGACCATCGCCCCACCCATCCCCTGTCACCCCCTGCATTGGGCGCGGAAACCGCGCCCCTACCAAACATTCAATTCAAAATTCAAAACTCTCTGTCACCTATTACCTGTCACCCCCTGCATTGGGCGCGGAAACCGCGCCCCTACCCGAACACCCCAATATCGGTCACCCGCCCACCGGGCAGGGCGGGTTTTGAGCCTCCCATTCTGGATTTCCCAGGCAATACGAGCCAAACCCGCCCCTACGGCGACATCCTGCATTGGGCACGGAAACCGCGCCCCTACCCCAAAACTCTGCATCTGGCGCGGCATCTCTGCGGTGCATTGCTTCGCGTGGGCGAAGCCGCGCCTTAGCGCTATGCACCCTACGGGATATTTAATTCAAAACTCAAAACTCAAAACTCAAAACTCCTATCACCTCCCCCACCCCATCACTCCCCCCCATGCCCCACCTCACCTGGATCCAAGGCCCCACCCGCAGTGGCAAAACGGCCCGGTTACTGTCCCATTTGAGGACATTGGCGGCGGACCAGAAACATCCCACGGAGGCGGTGTTTTTGGTGATGGCGGCGAATGGGGATAATCGGCTGGCCCTGGTGGAGCGGATTGCGGCGGAGTTGCCTCCCTCCCTGCCCCTGACCACTGCGACCCCAGCGGGATTTGTGCAGAATGAGGTGATTCTGTTCTGGCCCTTGCTGGTGGAGTCCCTGGGACTGAGTCCCCAGTTCCCGATGAAACTGCGGCCTGAGAAGGAACAGGAGTTGGCCACCGCTCTGTGGCAGCCCTGGTTTCAGGTGGGTGCGATGGTCAAGGACCAGCCCACAGGGGGTATCGCAGTTCCGGGTTGGACCACAGCCCAGATTGTGCGGCGATCCCTAGACTTTTTGCAACTGGCGGCGGCGGCAGGGATTCCTGCTGAAGATATTGGCTCTATGGTGATGGCGGGGATGCCCCCCGGTACTGCGCCGCCGGAGGTGTGGCAGACCATCGGCACCGCCCTAGTGACTTGGCGAGATTGGTGTTTGCAGGGGGGACTACTGACCTACGCCATTGCCATGGAATTGTATTGGCGGCACTTATTACCCCTGTCTGCCTATCGCGATCGCTGGCAACAGCGCTTTCTTGGGGTGGTGGCCGACGACCTAGACGAATATCCGGCCATGGTGGGGCGTGTGATTGCCACTGCCTTGGATCTGGATTGTCCTGTGGCGGTGAGTTGGAATCCCCAGGGGCAGGTGCGGCTGGGGGTGGGGGCCGATCCCCAGGCATTAGAAATCTGGCGGCACCAGAGTAGTGAGGTGATCACCCTGCCGGAGGAACCGGAAACCCCGGCCCATTCCCTTGCAGCGACTTGGGCCGAACCCATTGTCCAAGGCGTCCTAGATCCCATTGCAATCCTGGAGCCGGTGGAGCCGATGGCGGTGGTCCAGGCTACCTCTCGCGGGGAACTGCTGCGGCGGACAGCAGAGGCGATCGGGGCAGCAGTTCAGGCCCAGCAGGTGGCTCCTAGGGACATCGCGGTCATCGGTCCCGGCTTTGACGCCATTGCCCGCTACAGTCTGGCGGAAATTCTGGCCCATCAGGGCATTTCCGTAGCGTCGCTGAATGATCAGCGCCCCCTGGTCAGCAGCCCCCTGGTGCGGGCAGTGCTGACGCTGCTGCCTCTGGTGTATCCCGGCCTGGGGCGGCTCTTGGATCGAGATGCGATCGCAGAAATGCTCGTTGTCCTGAGCCAGTCGCCCCAGGGCGATCCCCAGGAAACTTGGATGGACCGGGTCCAGATTGACCCGGTGCGGGCGGAGCTGATCGCCGACCATTGTTTTCGCCCCGATCCTGACCAGCCAGACCTGCTGGCGGTGACGGAATTTCCCCGCTGGGATCGTCTCGGCTACCAGGCGACAGAAGCCTATGAACAGTTGCGCCAGTGGATTGCCGCCCAGCGGCAGGCCCGCCAGCAGCGACTTCTGACTAGCCCAGTGAACCTAATTGATCGGGCGATTCAGACCTTTCTTTGGCGGGGTAGCATTCTGCCCTATGACCAGCTTGCGGCTCTGCGGGAACTATTGGAGACGGCTCAACATTTCTGGGAGGTGGAAAGTCGCCTGCGCCAGCAGCGGCGATCTCCCAGCCCATTCCAGCCGCCGGATAATGCCGCCAGTGCCTCTGGGGAAACCAGCCCCGAAGGCCGCTTCCTCTCCCTGCTGCACCAGGGCATCGTCACCGCCAATCCCTACCCAGTCAAAGCCACCGATCCCCAGCAGGGGGTGACCCTCTCCACGGTGTTCCAATACCGATCCCAGCGCCTAGTCCATCCCTGGCAATTTTGGCTGGATGCCGGGTCACCTCGCTGGCTGACGGGCAGTGATGAGTTGTTTGGCTATCAACTGTTTCAGCAAAACTGGACGGGTCGCCCCTGGACCCTGGAATCCGTCGAGCAAGCCCATGAAGCCCGTCTAGAGCGTATTCTCCGCGACCTATTGGGTCGCACTACAGAGCGGGTGGTCCTGTGCCACAGTGATTTGGCGGTGAATGGTCAGGAGCAAGCAGGACCGTTGTTAGGGTTGGTTTTGGCACAGGGCGATTTTTTCCCATGAGCTTGCTGCCCACGGTCGCCACTTAGGATAAAAATAAGGACTTGGCTTCCAACTGGAAACCAAGTCCTTATTTTGTCTATTTGGTGGCGGGGCATGGATTTGAACCATGGACCTTCGGGTTATGAGCCCGACGAGCTACCAGACTGCTCTACCCCGCGTCGCTCTACTAACTATAACAGTATAACGTTCAATCTGAACCCTTTCTCCCAAAGATTTTCTCTAGGGTGCAATCAAAACTGAGGGTGCGATGGCCAGAGGCTTGCCTGCGGCCATCGCACCCTCGACACCTACAGTAGTGTCAACTCCCCTAGGGAATCCAGACGTTTGTAGGGACTTAGTACCAAGTACTGATCTGCTAGGGTTTCCGAAATCTCCGGCGAGATCCAGCCCAGTTGACGCAGAAGATGAACCGCCACGGCATACTTAGCGCGCTTAGAGCCGTCCAGCACCTTGATTGCCAGCCCCAGCCCTTCACCTACCCGCGCCACACATTGCACGCCCTCAGCTCCAGACTTGCTCACTAGTGAACCCGCTGTACTCTGCATCAGCACCGTATCAAAGGCTTCCTCCCCTGCCACCAGTTCGGGATAGTGGGTCATGGCCCGGACAATACGCTCCATTTCCAGGGTGTCCCCCGAAGAGAGCTTGGCAAAGAGCGCGGCCATCTGGTGTAACTGCATGAAGTAGGTGGGGGCTCCACAGTCATCGTGGGCTCCAATGAACTCATCAGGAGGCATTCCCAGGATCTCCGCCACCTGGCTGAGAATCAGCTTCTGCACCGGATGGTTGCGGTGCAGATAGTTATCCAGGGGCCAGTTTTGCTGTTTGCACACCGCCAACATGCCCGCATGTTTACCGGAACAGTTATGGGCTAGGGGACTGGTAGCCCCCTCTGGAATAGGGCACTTGAGACGATTAGGCTCAATATCCGCTTTCCAGAGAATATGGAATGCCTGACGAATGTGGGCCAGGGTGCCCCGATGGGAGGCGCAGATAATCGCAAGGTCACGATCCCCTAGGCCGTAGGACTCTAGGGTGCCTGAGGCTGTCACCGACAAGGCTTGAAAGGGTTTCAGGGCAGAACGAATAAAGGAGGTTGTCTCCGCATCCCCTGCCACCGACAGGGTGCGACCCCGACTATCGCACACTACCGCGTGGGCAATATGAACCGACTCAACAATGCCCTCCCGTAACAGTTGGACCTGAAGCTCTGGGGCTTGGTAGCGTTTAGCCCTAGTCATGGCTAGCCCTCTGACAGGGAAATGGATGCAGACATATCATTAGCAAAGTATCAGCAAAATGATTCTCAACATCCTCTCACACCAGTTGCGTCCCCAGCATCAACAGGGCCAAGACGCCGAAAAGAATTCCAAAGGTTTTTTGAACGCGGCGGAGAATAGGCCGCACTTGGTAGTCCATTAATAAGCGATCGCGGTTTAGCACCTCCTCCGGCTTCACCCAGATTTGGCCGTCATACCAGCCTGACTCCTCATAGGGCACCGCTTCCCGTCGTAGTCGTTGGCCGACATGAAACCAACCCGTGTAAAGCTGGGCTAGGGTCAGAATGGGGAGCACCAAGGAGCCCGCCGCTCCCCAGAGTAGAAAGGGTGTCAAAGCTTTTCCAGGGGAAAAGCTGGCTGCGGCTACTGGACCCGTCACGATCCAGCTCAGACACCACAGCACTACTAAAGGCTTGATATACCCTGACAGGGATCGCCCCCCCCAGCTATAGAACCAAGACTGGTTCATGTCTTGGTACTCGTTAATTGGGAGCTGATCGGGGGGGACCGGACAGCGGGACGGGGTCACGGGCATAGGGGGCAAAGGACATTCACCTCCATACCATAGCGCCAATGGCCGGTTCAGGCGCTGGGCAATTGGGGGGCTAGGGAAATTTCCTCTGCATGGCCCCAGAAGGCTTCTAAACCGTAGAACTCGCGCTCCTCGGGCATGAAGGTATGAACAATGACTTCACCGTAGTCTTGCAGTACCCATCGGCCATCGGTCAGTCCCTCTGTGCGTAGGGGTAATCGTCCTAGAGTCTCTTCTACGGCAACTTCGATGGTGCGTGCGATCGCACGCGCCTGCACCGACGAGAAGCCCGTCACAATAACGAAATAATCAGCTAGGTAGGAGACCTCACTGACCTTAAGTAGGCGAATATTGCCTCCCTTACGCTCGTCAGCGGCACGGGCGGCGGTGAGGGCTAAAACCAGGGCGGAATCCTCGGCAGCAGCGGTAATAGGGACAGTCATACCAGCAAGGGTAGAAGCAGGGCGAAGATCTGTCATGCGTGGGGGGTGTTCCTCAGTAATGGGTCACTAATGGGTCATTAGGTCACGGGCCAGCGTATTCCATCTCAAAAATCATCCCCTGGGGTGGGCCAATGGGCGTAGCCAGGATTTGGAGGAGACGACCTAGCGAAGGGTATCAGCCCTCTCGCAAAACTGGTGGGTTTCGATAGTGGTACAGATGCGGTTGTCAACCGCCGCTTCCCCTCAAGATCCCGGCCAGAGATTTGGGCTGGAACATGCTAATACAGGTCAGGATAGTGTGAGAACGGTAGAGGCTGCCCATTATTCTGTAGATGTTTTAAGGAAAGTAGCAAAATCCAGCATGTATCATAAATCTCATTAAATTCATTGCGTTAAGACCGTAGATTAACCTCGGCTCCCATCGGCTCAAGTTCGCGCTCATTTCAGTTCGTGGTATATCGGCAGGAGATTTCCCATGACCGTGACCCTTCAGGTTGGTATTGTTGCCCTACTGGTCAGTGCCCTAGTGGGCCTGGTACTGGGCTATAGCCTGCCCCAGCGGCAGTTGCAGCAGCAGCGAAAACGCCTGAAGCAAAACCAGCAGCGCCTCACCGAAATGGAACAGGTCCACGCGGAGCGCCTCCAGGCCGTTTCAGAGCAAACGACCCAAGACCACGAGGCCCAGTTGACCCAACGCATTGCCCACTACCAAGATCAATTAGAAGAGCGCATCCAAGAGCTAAGCCAAGAGCATCAGGTTCAATTAGAAATGTTGCAACAGGCTGAGTTGGCCGCTGCTGCTTCACCCGCCGCCGCCGCTGCCCCCTTGGCTGCCAACAGTCCTGAGGTGCTCCGTTTCAAGCAGCAATACGAGGCCCGCCTCAAGGAAGCAGCTCAGAAACTTCAGCAAGCCTACGAGCAACAGTTGGCTCACCACACCAAAATCACACGAGCTGATCTACAACAGGTCTACGAATCTCGCCTCGCCCAAAAAATTGAACATTACGAAGCTCAACTCACGACCCGCCTCGCTCAACTAGAGGAAGAGTTCGCCACCCGTCAGGCTACGATTGAGCAAGGGTCTGGCCCCATTGTCCCGCCTAATCCCCAGTCTCCCAGTGCCATTATGGGCAATCCCAATAATGAGCCCACCGTAACTCTCCATCCTGGTGCTGCCCCACCCCCAGTCGCTGTTGCCAATCCTGCCAATCCTGCCAATCCTGCCGACAGTGAAACCATCGCCCTAGCTGTTCCGTCGCCCTCAGTCCAGCCTCCCGTGGATATGGCAGCAGAAATCAGCCGTATCCGAGAGGATTATGAGGCACAATTGGCGGAGAAAATTGCCCAGTACCAAGATCGCTGGTCCGCTCGCTTAGCGGAATTAGAAACGGAATATCAGACCCGGATAACGACGCTTCAGCAGGCTCGTCCTGCGGCTAATCCAACGGTTATCGATCAGTTAGATCCTTTGGATCTGGGAGATATTAGCCAGTTGAGTTAGGCCCAGTTGAGTTGGGTTGTGTGACGGCTCCATAGGATTAAGCGATAGAATTCTGCCCGCTGATGGTGGTGGGTTTTGCCTAAGGGCATAGAATCCACTGGAGAAATACTTTGCCCCATGGAGGGCTTTATGCAGTTGCAGGCAGGATGTCAGCTTTTATTTGAAGCGAGTGCCCCTTCTCCCTTGATTCTGATGCTCCGACCACGCAGCGGATTAGGGCAGTCGGTGATCCAAGAAAACTGTCGTTTTGAGCCCTCTGTCCCTGTCGTGGATTATATCGACAACTATGGCAACCTCTGTCAGCGCTTGCTGAGTCCCCCAGGGCAATTTGCAGTCCACACCACAGCGACGGTGGATACCCCTGATGCCATTGATGTTCAACCGGGGGCTGCCTTTGTCTCAATTGAGCAATTGCCGGATTACACCCTGCAATTTCTCTTGCCGAGTCGCTATTGCGAATCGGATCTGCTGGGGAATTTAGCCAACGATATTGTGCTGACCGATTTGCCCGCCTACGACCAAGTGGAGGCTATTCGGAGTTGGATTCATACCCACATTGAATATCGGTATGAATCCAGTACGGCTTCTACCTCTGCAACGGAGACGGCGAAAACCCGTGTAGGGGTCTGCCGTGATTTTGTCCACTTGGGGATGGCTCTATGCCGGAGCCTGACGATTCCAGCCCGCATGGTGGTGGGGTATCTCTATGAACTGGAACCCATGGATCTTCATGCCTGGTTTGAAGCCTTTGTGGGAGGTCGCTGGTATACCTTTGATGCGACTCAGTCAGCGCCACGGGGAAATAGAATTGCGATCGCATATGGTCGAGATGCAGCAGATGTTGCTTTGGCCACCCAGTTTGGGCCTGTAATCCTAACTGAAATGAACGTCTGGGTTCATGCTGCTGGCTAGGGGGTGTGGACAATTCATCCCCCAGCCCCTTTACCCGAAACTACACTTCCGAAGCCGACCTCGCCGCCATAGCTTGCTTCCCCCAGGAGGGGCCAACCGACAAGACTGGCATACACCCACCTTGTCGCCCTGTACAGGCCAAAAGTCCAGCCGTGCTCTTGGATGCCTCACTCCAGGGCAAAAATCTCGTGCGAAATTTCGTTCCCCCCCAAAACCAGGAAACGCCTAGGGGTGGGCAAAATCTGATAGCGTTGTATTTTCCAAAGCGGTTTTTCAAAGCGGCGCAGGGTGCAATGGTAATAGATGGGCTAAAGGGACGAGATTTCGTGAGCATGGCGGACCTTAGTCCGGGAGAACTGGGGGGCTTGCTCACCATTGCCACCCAACTCAAATGTGGACAACTCACGGCGGACTGCCCCCGCAAAGTGTTGGGACTCCTGTTCCGCAAAGCATCCACCCGCACCCGCGTCAGCTTCTCCGTCGCCATGGTGCAGTTGGGGGGGCAGGTCTTGGATCTAAATGTGCAGCTCACCCAGGTCAGCCGGGGGGAACCCATCCGCGACACGGCCCGCGTCCTGGATCGCTACCTTGATGCCCTCGCCATTCGCACCTACGACCAGGGGGAACTGGCGGAGTTTGCCCACCATGCAAACATGCCCATTATCAATGCCCTCACGGACTTGGAACATCCCTGTCAGGTGTTAGCAGATCTGTTGACGGTGCAGGAAGCCTTTGGCTCCCTAGAGGGTCTGACCCTCACCTACCTGGGGGATGGCAACAACATGGCCCATTCTCTAATGCTGGGCTGTGCCCTGGCTGGAATGCACATTCGTATCGCTACCCCGCCGGACTATGTGCCCAATGAGGACATTGTGCTCCAGGCGCGGGCACTGGCGGGCGATCGCAGTGAGGTCATTCTCACCGACGATCCCAAGGCAGCGGTGGCGGGAGCCCAAATTCTCTATACCGATGTCTGGGCCAGTATGGGCCAAGAATCCGACGCCGAGAGCCGAATTCCCCGATTCCAGCCCTACCAGGTCAATAATGCCTTGCTGGCGGGGTGCGATCGCGATGCCATCGTCCTCCACTGCCTACCCGCCCACCGGGGGGAAGAAATCACCGATGACGTGATGGAAGGCCCCCAGTCCCGCGTGTGGGATCAGGCCGAGAACCGGATGCACGCCCAGAAGGCGCTCCTAGCCTGCTTGTTGGGGGCAATTTAGAAAGCCGTAGGAAACCCCCTGCTACCTGCTACTTGACGGAAATAGCCCACCTATCTGTCAATGCAGAAACACTTGTGTGTCCTGGAATCCCCTTTCACCCTTCACCCTTCACCCTTGCAACACTACTCTCCATTTCCCCAATCCGGTGGCAAATTGGCCTGCAACCGTAGGCAATTATGCTTGCCCTGAATCTTCACCTGATACTCCACCTTGTCCATCAGTCGATTCAGAATGAGCCAACCGTAGCCTCCCTCCTGGAACTGATCGGGGCCGGGGGGGAGATAGGTGCTGAGGTCAAACCCCTGACCCGAGTCCCACACCTCCAGCATCAGGGTCTCCCCTTGGAGTTCTAGGCACAGACGCACCGGTAGCTCGGGCTGATCACGGTGGGCATGGCGCACCACATTGGAGTAGGACTCCACCAAAACGAGCCGTAGGCGATTTTCCCACTTGGGCCAATCGGTCCAGGTTCCTAGCTCCACCTGGAGCGAGCCCAAGAGCCAGGACTCGACAATGGCTAGAAATCGCAGGTCGCTGGGGATCCGAAGTTCCGTCTGCATGGCTATACCACCTCCAGCGCCAGAACGGTTTGGTCGTCTTCTTGCTCGGTCTTTTCGCCCTGGATCGTGAGCAGCAATTTATCTAAATCCAGGGGGCGAGGCTGTCGTTTGAGCAGTTCCCACAGTCCCGTTTGCCTCAGCATGGCGGTGGACCCAGGGTTATCCTTGTCCTGCACTGTGGCCTCCGTGAGGCCATCGCTGGCCAGTAATAACGTGCCCCCCTCCGGCATCGTTAATTCCCCGGCAGCAGCTTTCCAGATTGGCAAAATTCCTAGGGGCACCCCTCGCACCTCCAAATAGATGGGCTCCGCCTCCGGATTCTCCAGGGTTTCCGGGGACCAAACTAAGGGATAGATGTGGCCGGCATTGGCGTACATCAACTGGTGGGTACTGGGGGTGTAACGCACCAGTACCAAGGTAATGAAGCAGTTGTTCCCCACCAAGTCCTCCGACAGGCTGTGGTTGAGGTTCTGCATCATTTTTTCCGGCGTCGGGGGCGTCTCTTGAGACAACTCCCGCCGCAGTACAGAAATCGCACTGGCCATAAATAGGGCGGCAGGAACCCCTTTACCTGAGACATCCCCCACCGCTAGCCAGAGATCGCCCTGGGGATGGACAAACACCTCGAAGAAGTCGCCCCCCACCTCCCGCGCTGGGAAACAGCGGGCCTGAATCCGCGCTGTATCTAGGGTGGGGAGGGTCTGGCGCAGGAGATTACTCTGAATCTGGCGGGCCACCTCTAGCTCCGCCCGCATCTGCATGGTCTGTTCTTGGATGCGCTGGTAGAGACGGGCTTGGGAAATGGCTAGGGCAATCTGCTCGGTGACGCTGTCTAGGAGCACCAGGGTGTCTTCAGACCAGTCGGCCTCGGCTGCCACTTGATACAGGGAAACAGCCGCCAGTGCAGTTTGCTGATAAATCAGGGGCATGGTCAGCGCCACTACTGGGACGGGCAGATCATCGAGGGTATCGAGTTGGTGATGAACGCAGTTTGGCCCTTGGGGGTGATCGCCCGCTAAGAACACGTCCTGAGTCACATCCCAGCTATGGCGCTCTAGGGACTCCCGTAGGTCTAGGGATTGGCCAGGAACGACGTAGGTAAAGGCTTTGCCAAGGGCCGGATCGGCCAAGGCCGACTCGGCGGCGGGGGGCATGGCGTGGAGAATGGCATAGTGGGCTCCAAAGGTGTGACCCAGGGTGTTGGCGATGGTCTGGAGCATACTGTGGTAGTCCAGGGACTCGCGAATGGCGGTCATCACCTCGTTGGAGAGGGACTCCCGCCGCAGCGATCGCGTCAGCGCCTTGGTGCGCTGTTTCACTACCCGGTAGGTTTCCGCCGCTTGAACCACAACGGTTTTCAACTGCTCTGGGTTCCAGGGCTTGGTGATGTATTTGAACACCTTGCCGGAATTGATGGCCTCCACCAGGTCCTCCACATCGGTATAGCCCGTGAGCACGATACGAATGGTGTCGGGAAACCGATCCACCGTGCGGCTCAGGAACTCGGTTCCGTTCATGCGGGGCATGCGCTGGTCGGAGATGATGATGGCCATTTCTCCTTCAGCGTCCAGCAACTCTAGGGCCTTAAAGCCGTTTTCTGCCTTAAAGACCTGAAATTCTCGCCGAAAGGTGCGGTAGAGCAAGTCCAGGTTGTCTGGCTCGTCATCTACCACCATTAACTTAAGGGATTCTTCGTCCTCCCATGCCATGGGAATGTCCTTTTGCAATGTCCTTCTGCCTATGTGCGTTGGTGCCGCTGCCTGCCACTACTCTTGGAGTAAGGGGCATAGCCCTGAGCCAAACCGGAGAAAGGTCTCCTTCAGCTTGCCCAGTTGTCCCAGACAAACCACTATTTTTTATCAGAATGCCTGTCAGACCGGATCATCCCCTGTATTCTCAGGCACAATGGGCACCAAGTGTAAGGCGATCGCGGTGTTTAAGCTGGGCTTAAAACCCGATGACCAGCCTGATTTAGGCACCTGATTTAGGCAATAGTGTGACACAACCACCGAGGCTCCGGTGGGGAGGGAGGCAAAAGCTATGGGCGACCATCGTCAGCATCACCGTAAACACCACTGTAGACATCATTGTCAACGTCATGATCCACAGGGCAACCAACTGACCCCGTTCCCTAGGGGATATGGCAGGCGTAACGGTGGGCTGGTCGCAATTCTCTTCGGACTGATCGCCAGCGGGGGGCTGGTCTTACCAGGGCGGGCCGCTGCTGTCATGGACCAGCATGAACGCCTGCTGCGGGCGGTGTGTTTAAACGATTGGGACGGCGCGATCGCACTTACGGCACCGTTGATTGCTGCCGACAAAGTGACCCCCACCTACCGTCAGGCCATGGTAGGTTTGCGGACCCAGCTAGAGGTCTTTCGGGTAGAAGGGACGGTAGTACCCGACATCCAGAACTGTGAGACGGTGTTGCGGCGCTATGTCCTTGCCAGTCAAGCCCCAGGGGAACCTCTGGACTGGGAAGAGGCGCTGACCTCTCTTTTTTATAGTGGTCTGGGACCGCCCCCACCCCCCATTACCGATGCCTACCGCCAGAACCGGGCTCGGGCCGCAGCGGATCTCGATCGCTATGAAATCTACGAGATTCCGGCCTTGATCCCCGCCCTCACCATTAGTATGCAAACTGGGTCAGGGGTGTCGGGGGGGACCGTGACCAGCGGCCACGAGGTCTACACCTTTTTTGCTGGGTTGGGAGATCGGGTAGACATAACTGTAGACGTGACCCGAATTTTGCCCTCCCTCTATGGGAATGACGACACCCAACTCTTTCTCTTTGACGCCGAGGGCAAGTTGCTGGCGGAAAATGATGACTTTGAAGGGCTCCAGTCCCGGCTAGCAGGCATTCTCTTGCCCCGCACCGGACGCTACTACATCGCCGTCACCACCTTTAACAACACCCCCATCCTGGACGACTGGGGCTACATTATCGGCTGGAGCGGGGCGGGGGGCAGCGCGGTGGAATACACCCTCACCCTCAGCGGTGCTACCCCCACCCAGGCGCTAATTCTGACCAATTACTTGGATTACTTGGATTAACCCTGGGTCCAGGCGGGGTGCACTAGCAGCGCCTCCATGGCCCGCACCCCCCGCAGTTGGTTCGATAGGGGCAGATGGCCCACTGGAGCATTCAGATCCCAGATAAACCCACCGGGATAACGGGTCCAGAGGTTGTCCTGCTTCCAGCCAATCTGGGGCCAAAGCCGTTCCCAGTTTTTTCCTAGTCCCAGCCATAGCTCCCGCTGGCGCGAAAAGCCAAACCTGCCCTCGGAATAAATCCGCCAGAGCTGATCTAAGGTCTGCAAATCCACCACCGGAAAGGCGGCAACTTCGGTGAAATAAAACCAGTTGCGTTTCATGGCTGTTGGTCCCGCCAGCTCACACATCACCGCTAGGGTGAGGCGATCTGCCGTTTCAAAATCCTCTGCTCCCAATGCCCGCTGCACGTCGCTGTAGTCCACCTGACAGGAGGCCGGCAGTGGGTAAACCCCCTGGGGGAAATGATCCTGCAAGAAACTCTGGACCCGATCCTCAGAGCGCGATCGCAGTTTCTGATAAATCCGTCCCGTCGTGATCGTAGGGGTCGCTTGCTGGGCCACCAGAAAGTCCATCAGCACCACCAAACCGGGCTCTCCCAACGCTAGGAGGGGGGCGATCAAAGGTAACTGCTTGGCCACCGCCGCCGCCTGCAATTGGCTACGCAGATCATCAGCGTTAGAAGACGGAAGCGTGGCGGGGTTGTCGGCGATAAAGCTACTCATAGGGAGGTTTAACAATTCTGCCCTAGGGTCTAAAGACCCATTCGGTGTTCAAAGCCACTGACGATAGTGGTTAGAGATGTAGAGTAGTCATCGTACCTTGGATACTAGACAGGATCTACAGTAGCGCTATGTACCAACAGATTACGCCCCCCACCGTGGGCGATCGCATCACCTTCAAAGACGGCGAGCCGATCGTCCCCGACCAGCCCATCATTCCCTACATTCGGGGCGATGGAACGGGGGTAGACATCTGGCCAGCGGCCCAAAAAGTCTTTGATGCCGCCGTGGCCAAAGCCTACGGTGACCAGCGCCGCATCGTCTGGTTCAAGGTCTACGCTGGGGATGAAGCCTGCGAACAGTACGGCCAATACCAATACCTGCCCGAAGATACCCTCCAAGCCATTCGGGACTTTGGCATCGCCATCAAAGGCCCCCTCACCACCCCCATCGGCGGCGGTATTCGTTCCCTCAACGTAGCCCTACGCCAGATCAACGACCTCTACACCTGTGTGCGCCCCTGCAAGTACTACGCAGGCACCCCTTCCCCCCATAAGACCCCTGAGAAACTAGACCTGATCGTCTATCGGGAAAACACCGAAGACATTTACCTCGGCATTGAATGGAAAGCGGGCAGCGAAGGGGCCGAGCGCCTGATCAAGATTCTGAATGAAGACCTGATCCCCGCCACCCCAGAGCATGGCCAGAAGCAAATTCGCCTCGACTCCGGCATTGGCATCAAGCCAATTAGTAAAACCGGTTCCCAGCGGTTAGTGCGACGGGCGATTCAACATGCCCTGCGACTGCCCAAAGACAAGCAGCAGGTGACCCTGGTGCACAAGGGCAACATCATGAAGTACACCGAGGGAGCCTTCCGGGATTGGGGCTACGAACTAGCCACCACCGAGTTTCGCCCCGTGTGCGTCACCGAGCTGGAGTCTTGGGTACTAGGCAACAAAGAAGCCCAGCCCGATCTCTCCGTTGAAGACAACGCCCGTCAGGTGGAACCGGGCTACGACGCCCTAACCCCGGAGAAAAAAGCCGAGATTTGCACGGAGGTCCAGGGCATCCTTGATGCCATTTGGGCCACCCACGGCAATGGCCAATGGAAAGACAAGGTGATGGTGAACGATCGTATCGCCGACAGCATCTTCCAGCAGATTCAAACCCGCCCCGACGAATATTCCATTCTGGCCACCATGAACCTGAATGGAGATTACCTATCCGATGCCGCCGCCGCTATCGTTGGTGGGCTAGGCATGGGGCCAGGGGCCAACATTGGCGACACCTGCGCCATCTTTGAAGCCACCCACGGCACCGCCCCCAAACATGCGGGCCTCGACCGCATCAACCCCGGTTCTGTCATCCTCTCCGGCGTCATGATGTTGGAGTTCATGGGCTGGCAAGAGGCTGCGGATTTGATCAAGCAGGGCATCGGAGCCGCGATTTCTAACCGGGAGGTCACCTACGACCTTGCCCGCCTCATGACGCCGCCAGTGACCGCTCCCCTAAAGTGCTCTGCCTTTGCCGACGCAATTATCCAGCACTTCAACGATTAGGGGCCACCATCAACCTGGGCTCCTAGTCCTGTGCGGCGTAAATACTCTGACCGTTTTATTGTGGTACACCTCGGCCCCTCTCCCTAGCCCTCTCCCAGGGGGCGAGGGGACCGGAAAAGGTTGGGCTGGTGCGGCAATAGTGGGCTGATTTACGTCCTGCGGTACTAGTCCTGTGCGGCGTAAATACTCTGACCGTTTTATTGTGGTACACCTCGGCCCCTCTCCCTAGCCCTCTCCCAGGGGGCGAGGGGACCGGAAAAGGTTGGGCTGGTGCGACGATAGTGGACTGATTTACGTCCTGCGGTACTAGTCCTGTGCGGCGTAAATACCCTGGCCGTTCCATCGTGGCACACTCGGCCCTCACCGTAGCCCTCTCCCAGGGGGCTACGGTGTACACATAAGTCACTGTTGGATGTGCATCCCGGCCTGACCCCCTCTAACTCCCCCTTGTAAAGGGGGAGGACTAGAGTTTCCCCCCTTTACAAGGGGGGATTAAGGGGGAATTAAGGGGCATCAGCACCCTTTGGAAATATGTGTGTACAGTAGCCTCCATTGGAGGGGTGCCCCCACGGGGCGGGGTGCTTCCCTAAAGTCCAGGGTCTACAGGGTATAGGGTGACCTATGATGAGGGCAGATTTTCAGGCTAGGCCCACCCCGTACCCTTCGCTATGACTGGCTCTAACCCCTCCGATCGCTTCATGCAAGCCTATCGAAACCTGGCCCTGTTTCCCCTTTTAGAGGCCCAGGAAATCGAGAACTTTCGAGTGAAGTATGGTCAGCGCACCCTAGCTCGACTGAAGCAGGAGATCCTGGCCTCCCAAGCGAATGGCAAGGTTATCTTTACCGGGCATCGGGGCTGTGGCAAGTCCACGCTGTTGAATGAATTTGCGGGCCAAATGCGCCAACGGCAGCATTTTGTCGTCTTTTTCTCCATTGCAGACATGGTGGAAATGTCTGATGTCAACCATGTCAATATTCTTTATTCCGTGGCCTTGATGCTATTGAGCAAGGCGACCAAACTTCAGGTGCCCATTCCTGAGACCACCAAAAACAATCTCCTCAACTGGTTCACGGAAACCAAGAGCAAAACCTACACCGATCAGCTCAAGCAGGAGATGTCCGTGGGGGTCAATGTTCTGGAATTCCTGCAAGGGAAATTGCAGAAGGAGGACACATTTCGGGAAGAGATCAAGGTCACCTACGAGCGGCGAGTGTCGGAACTATCCAACACGATTGATCGCATTGCCGCCGCCATCCAAGCGGCGACCCAAAAAGAGGTCTTGGTGATCATCGACGATTTAGACAAGCTGGACTTGTCTGTCGTAGAAGCCATCTATCGGGATAATATTAACGCTCTGTTCTCGCCGAATATTCGGATTGTGTTTACCATCCCCATTTCGGTGGTGCGAGAGCCGAGATTATTGGCGACGCTCCAGTCCTGTTGTCAGATTATTCTCCTGTCTGTGACTAAGTTTTTCCCCCAGGATCAGGCCCATCGGCTGGCGGGGGAAGCCCTGGAGGAGAATGTGGACATTTTGCTGGGGGTGCTGAAAAAGCGCATTGATCCAGACCTGGTTGAACCGGACGTTTTGCGGCAACTGGTGTTGTTGAGTGGAGGGGTGTTGCGGGAACTCATTCGCCTCGCCCAGGAATGCTGCCGCGAGTGCATGTTGGAGCTGGATCTGAACCCAGAGAATGCTGACGTGGTGATTAATGCTGAGGTTTTGGCGGCGGCGGTGAAGACCTTGCGGAATCAATTTGCCCGCAGTTTGGGCAGTCAACTCTATGAACTATTGGGGCAAATCTATGCCCAATTTACCCCGCCCGATGCCCGCAGCCCCCAGTTTCTAGAGCTGCTCCATGGGCTATATGTGTTGGAGTATGAAAATGATGATTTGTGGTACGACTTGCATCCCTTGGTCACCGATTTACTGCGGCGAAAACAGTTGATCGGGGCTCCTGAGTAGGGGGAAAGGCAGAAGGATGAAGGCAGAAGGCAGAAGGATGAAGGATGAAGGCAGAAGGCAGAAGGATGAAAGGGAATTTCTGATCTTACGAGGGCATCTACTCGATTAAATAGGCTTGCTATTCTGCCGCACCAGTCCAACATTTTCTGGTCCCTTCTCCCTCTGGGCTACCGTGTATACACATCTCTCTGAGCAGTCACATTCTGGCGAATCCCCCGCTATCGCCGCCCCCTTAAAAAGGGGGCGGCGATAGCGGGGGATGGGACTGCCCCCCTTGAAAAGGGGGGTTGGGGGGATCAAACCCTAAACAAGACTCAACCGAAGACTTATGTATACACAGTAGCCCTCTCCCAGAGGGCTAGGGCTTCGGCGTGAGACTTCGGCGTGAGCTCAGTCGAACGCTCAGTCGAACGCTCAGTCGAACGCTCAGCCGAACGGTGAGGGGCCGAGGTGTGCCACGATGAAACGGTCAGTGAGTCTGCGTAGGCTGGGTGAAATGAAGGGTCACCCAACAGCAGTGGGCCATGTTGGGTTCCGCTAGCGCTGCACCCAACCTACAAAATTAGGTTTGACAGACCACTAGGGATCTGCGAATTAATGGTGTACCAGGTGGCCAGGTTTTCTCCCTCCGGGAGCAAGCTCGATTAGCGGGTAGGTTGTTTTCCTGTGAGTCCTTTAAGTCTTGCGAGCTGTGATGATTGGATCTGCCCTTAGCCCCCACAACCAGCGGGAACTTGGCAAGCTCATGGTGTCCCTGGGGGCGAATGACCAGCGCCTCGATTTGTTTCTGGCTATTTGTGACCACCCGGAGCTGCGGGAGACGCTGATCCAACGGTATGAGACGGCGCTGCACCCCCAGGGCATCGCCACCTATCGGGCACGACTCAACCCCAAAGCCCCCAGCCTGAAGGCGACGCTGGCGGAGTTGGTGCGCTACAACCCCGGTTTGCAAGGGCCCGGTTTGCAAGGGGGCGAACGGGCGGTGGTGACGGTGCTGGGGGGCTCGGAGCTATTTGGGGTGCGGCTGGCGGCGGAGAAGTCAGAGCAGGAACAGTTCTTTTTCTCGCTGCAATGGACGCGGGAAGCCCTGCGGGAGTTTCGATTTCCGGTGGTGGTGTGGCTATCAAACACCGTCGCCACCGGGGTATCGCGACAGGCAGCGGACTTCTGGAGCTGGCGCAGTGGAGTATTTGAGTTTGAAGCCCAGCCCTCCCCCCTGGCGTTGCAACCCTCGCAATTTTCCGCCCAGCCGAGCCCCTCGGGCGCTGCCCCTGAGACCCCGGATGCCTCACCCGCCGCCATTGCCGACTTAGCGCAGCAAATCACTGCCCTCCGCCAGCAAAACCCTCAGTCTCCCCTGTTGATCACCCTCTACAGCGACCTGGGGGATGGCTATGGCCAGCAATCGGATCCTGAGTCGGCCTTGCACGCCTATGAACAAGCCCTAGGGCACGGGGGCATCAGCCCATCTCAAACCGCTGAAGTCTCCCTGAAACTGGGCAAAACCCTGCAAACGTGTCGCCGCTATGACCAAGCCCAACATTTTTTTGAGCAGGCGTTGGCAATTTTCCAAGCCATTGATGATCGCCCTGGCGAAGCTAGTGCCTATTTTCACTTAGGTCGTGTTGCCTTTGACCAAAGAAACTTTTTGGTAGCCAGAGCGCATTTTCAAAATGCCCTGGATATCTACATCGAACTCCAGGACTATCCTAACCAAGCGGTAAACCACCACATGTTAGGCATGGTGGCGCAGCAACTGCGGGAGTTTGAGCAGGCGCGATCGCACTATCAGCAGGCCCTCGATATCAAAATCGAATTCAACAACCGCTACAGCCAAGCAGTCACCTACCACCAGTTGGGCAGGGTGGCGCAGGAACTGCGGGAGTATGAGCAGGCGCGATCGCACTATCAGCAGGCTCTCGGTATCTTCATCGAGTTCAACGACCGCTACACTCAGGCAACCGTCTACCACCAGTTGGGCAGGGTGGCGCAGGAACTACGGGAGTATGAGCAGGCGCGATTGCACTATCAGCAGGCTCTCGATATCAAAATCGAGTTCAATGACCGCTACAACCAAGCCATGACCTACCACCAGTTGGGCATGGTGGCGCAGGAACTGCGGGAGTATGAGCAGGCGCGATCTCACTATCAGCAGGCCCTCGATATCAAAATCGAGTTCAATGACCGCTACAACCAAGCCATGACCTACCACCAGTTGGGCAATGTGGCTGTAGAACTGCGGGAGTATGAGCAGGCGCGATCGCACTATCAGCAGGCCCTCGATATCTACATCGAGTTCGGCGATCGCTACGAGCAAGCGGACACCTACCACCAGTTGGGCACGGTGGCCTTAAAACTGCGGGAGTATGAGCAAGCGCGATCGCACTATCAGCAGGCTCTCGATATCAAAATCGAGTTCAATGATCGCTACAGCCAAGCCGGCACTTACCACCAGTTGGGCAGGGTGGCGGAGGAACTGCGGGAGTTTGAGCAGGCGCAGGCTCACTACAAGCAGTCGTTAGAAACGTATGTTGAGTACGGCGATGACCATAACAAAGGCATTGTCTTTCGTAGCTTTGCCCGCCTGTACCAAACCACCCAAGACGATCGCCTCCTCGTCACCGTCGCCCAGTGCCTCCACATCACCCCCGCCGAGGTGCAAGAGCGCTTCGCCGCTGCCAGCACCTAGTACTCTGCGGCGTAAATACCCTGGCCGTTCCATCGTGGCACACTCGGCCCCTC
>NZ_KI913949.1:5354606-5373572 GCF_000332095.2 Leptolyngbya sp. PCC 6406
GCGGCAGTCAGTCTAGCCATTGTAGAAAAGTCCTCTTTACCCTACCTCTCAATGGTAAGGTCATTTCAGCCACCCAGTACTAGTACTCTGCGGCGTAAATACCCTGGCCGTTCCATCGTGGCACACTTGGCCCCTCACCCTAGCCCTCTCCCAGGGGGAGAGGGGACCGGAAAATGTTGGGCTGGTGCGACGATAGTAGACTGATTTACGCCCTGCGGTACTAGCGCCTAGAAACCCAGTTCATGCCTCAAGCATCGGGTAAGTTTTCCAGATCAGCTAAATCCTGCAATCGTCCAGAGGCTTGCTTATTCAGCCTCAAGTTTTCCAGGTCAATGAACTTTACCGGGGTACCCTCCATCTCCACCTCGACATGGGTCGCGTAGCAAGTGGCAAAGTCAATGCCATCTGGAGTTGTGATCAAATCGATGCGATTAGGGGGATAACCTAGCTGAATGACTTGATCAGGGGTCAGAAAATCCTCAGGCTGTAGGTCGAGAGCAGCAAACCCAAACTGCGCCAAAGCCTGGATCATCCGATCAGCATTCTCAGGTGTGATCTCAACCCAGATATCAATATCCTTCGTGTAGCGTGGGTAGCCATGCAGTGCTACGGCGTATCCCCCAATCACCAGATACCTGACTTGGTTATCGTTTAACGACTGTATAAACTCTTTGAAATCCTGGCTCAGCACCGTATTTCCATAGGTGGTATTGCTGGCGAATCGATTCTAGCTGGGCCAGCCGAGCCTGATAGGGCTGGGCACACCAGTAGAGGCTGTCCCGGTTCGGGGCATGGAGGGCCGTTTTCGTGACCACCCTCTGTATTTGCCGTGGCGTTAATTCAGCCAAGCTCAATCCTCCAAACTCTACCAAACGACTCCACTCAGGCTTGCTCCCTGGGGGAGCCATTTCATGAACGACTCCGCTCAGGCTTGCTCCCTGGGGGAGCCATTTCATGAACGACTCCGCTCAGCCCTCGATCACTGAAGGTTGAGCGAAGTCGTCAGTCTTTCAGATAGGCTCCGCCTGAGCGCTAGCCTTAGCATAGCCATGCCCGAGGCTATTGCCCCTTGGGCCATGCGCTTTGCGTTTCCCAAAGGAAGAAAACCGGGCCACCTGGCACACCATTAGCCCGCAGATCCCTTAATCCTCATACATCCGGGCTTCCGGAGCGTCGGGGTTCTCTTCTAGATATTGGTCAAAGCTGGTCTTCTTGGGCTGCTGGTGCTGGTGAGAGACCTCCGCCTGCATTTCCTCAACGGCATCCCAGGCGGCGGCGCATTCGGCAGAGGATTCCCCCTTCTCAGCGCAGATGGCGCGGGCATCGTCCCGCGCTTTCTCTAGTTCTGCCTGGAATTGCTGATTGTCAACACTCATTGCCATAGTCTCCGAGAGTATTTCCTCTAAAAAATCATCCCCTGGGTTGGGCAAAAGGGCTAGCTCTAGCTGATGAATGCTTTGGGAGAGGGATGTAGGGCTTCGGCGTGAGACTTCGGTGTAAGCTCAGCCGAACGCTCAGTCGAACGGTGTGGGCCTGCACAAGTGAGATCGATCTGGGCAGAAAGGTCTCGTTGTCAGAGCTTCATCTTAAATAAGTGGATGACAGGAGTTCAAGCAGGGGGTTGGAGGCTCTGCCAGGGAATAGTCCTGAGGGTGGCCAATTGGCGAGAGAGTTGCTGGGCTCCAGTCTGGTTCAAGTGGCTGGGATCGGCAAAGAAGCGATCTTGCCCCCGCCATTGCTCTAGCAGATCCACCACGATAAAGTCTCCCTGGGTCGATTCCTGGCGCAGATATTGCTGAAACTGGCGCTCATACTGAAGCCGAGTTGCATCTAGATAGTCATTACTCAGTGGCAGGTTGACAAACACTAGGGGCGTATTGCGGCTTTTAGCAAAAGTTGCGATCGCACGTAACGATAGCGTCTGTACCCCTTCTAGAGAAAAGGGTTGATAAGTGGAGTCATATTGGCCACTGACCCGAGGGAAGCGTTGGTAATAGGTATTGGGATTAAAGATATCGGTCACCGGCAAAAAGCCGTAGCCATTGATGGCACTGCCAGGAATGGGATTAGCAGCGGGCATTCCTGGCGTTGCAGTCCACCCTAAGGTCGGACGTGGCCCCGCCTGAATCACCCCATACCCCGGTGAAGCCAGAACAGCAGCAAAAGTACGATCCACCCGTCCACTGTTAAAGGCACGGGAGCCATCGGCCCAGAGGATGAATCGGGGCAACTGCTCTGAGGTCAACACCTGACGCAGCAGAAAACTCACCATCTGAGCCGTGGCCCCATTCACCCCAAAGGTGTAAACCCGGACTGGAGATACCCCCTGGTTTGCTAAGGCTCCCTGTAAGACCTGGGGGTCAATGCCCTGGAGGGCACGGGAACTCCCTACCACCAAGATATCTGGAGCCCCAAAGGTGGCCAGATAGGACAGGTATACCCCCAACTGATCATCCAAAACCTGGCTCCCCAGAGAGGGAAACACCCGAGGGCGGCTGGCACGCTCTGCCTGCTGCTGTGCGATCGCTAAATTCTGGCCATAAACTCGGCTTTGGCGCTGGGCAAAAACCTGCTTGGGGCTATCGATGGGCAGTTCATGGAGATGGTGGATGGCCCCCGCCCATGCCTGGGCAACCCGGTTCCACTCTGGAGTACTGCGGGCTGTCTGGGCCAGTTCTGCCGCGTGGTTTGCCGACTCAAAGGCGGCGGCTAAGGGGGCGGGAGTCTCTAGCTCCGGGGTCGTCGCGCTAGGCGGCTGGGGTACTGCCCCAAAAACCACCAAGCCCCACCCCCAGCAGAGGGCAACCCCTAGAGTGATGCTCAACCAACGTCGCCAGTGTTTCATGGCCCCTAAAGAAACATGGTGCTGAGCCCTAGCCTTGATCGTCTACGGTTTCATTGCCCTCAGCATCATGGCTGGAGGGATCATAGAGCGCTTCTAACTGCTGCCGCGCATCCTGGAGAGAGATGGAACGCATCACCAGTAGGGGTTCTTGGGTGACCCGGCCTGAATCATCCAGCATCTCTGGATGGGCCACCGCATCGCGGTTAGAATTTGTGCCGCCACGAGCTGGACGGGGATCTCGTCGGGCATCGGCCCCGAGCATCATCATGTTGCGGATTAGATTGCTAACGGCAAAAACCGTCAAAACCGCAAAGGCCAGCATGTATAGGGCGTGAAGCATGGCGTTAGGAACCTCGGTATCTGACAGGAATGAATGGAAGTCTGCGATGGCCCCTTGGGGCCGGTCTCTGACCATCGCACCTAATCTCGCCCATCGCACGTCGGATATGGTCCGTTAGAGAAGGAAACATCACGAGGCGGGTCTAATACTTCCTTAGGAAGTAGAGGAGGCGACATCTGCTAAAGAGCGTAATCTTGCCCTGATCGCTTCCGAAAACCCGAGTGCCGAGCCAGCCTGGGTAGCCTCGACGTTTTCGCAATGTCAGCGAGTCAGAATATTTATTATGGTTGCGTCTTCCTTATTGTGTCAGATTGCTAGGGATTCGGCATATCTTTTTGGATTCTATCCTTCCCTAGCGGCGGGTTCAGAGGGTTCAGAGAGAGCCAGCCGTCTAACCGATGGTCCAGTGTTCGAGGCCAGTGTTCGAGGGGTTGGGCGCGGGCGCATACAGGCCACAAAGGGTCCAGCGTAATTACGCTATCCTGACTCCCAGCCCCTTTACCGTTATGCCAAAGAGATTCCCATGCCTAAGATCCTCGCCTTTGCAGGCAGTGCCCGTAGTGCCTCCCTCAATAAGCAATTAGCTAAAGTGGCCGCCACCGCTGCTGAGGCGGCGGGGGCCGAGGCCACCTTTATAGACCTAGCAGACTACCCTATGCCCTTGTTTAACGAGGACTTAGAAACGGAACTGGGGCTTCCTGATACGGTCTTAGCTTTCAAGGAACACCTCAAAAAGCACCAGGGCTTCATAATCGCCTGCCCTGAATACAACGGTTCTATCACCCCTTTGCTTAAAAATGCCATCGACTGGGCTTCTCGTCCCGTTCCCGGCGAGGAATCCCTGGGATTGATCTGTTTTCGCGGCAAAACAGCGGCCCTGCTGGCTACATCTCCAGGGGGCTTAGGGGGAATGCGGGGTCTGGTCCATGTCCGGGCCATCCTAGAGGGAATTGGCGTACTGGTCATTCCCACTCAAAAGGCCGTTCCCAATGGCTCCCAAGCCTTTGACGAGAAGGGCCAACTCCAGGACGAAAAGCAGGCGGCAGCGGTAACTGCGATCGCGACGCAACTCGTAGACATTACCGCCAAACTCAACCCCTAGGGCGCGTGGAAAATCACCGAGGAAATCCTGGCGGGGGAAGCCCAACCAGGCCCCGCCCTCCTGAACCAAGCTAGGGGTTGTAACCGCTCCATAGCTTGGAATCTGGCTTTGATGGTCCACAGCCCCTAGCCCCCAACCATAAGACCCGTCTGAAAATCTATTCTGGAGAATCAATTAACCCCGGATGGTCCTGAGGTCTAGGCCCAGCAGGAGACCAGTGGAAGCGGCGCTCAGACTCCAGGATGGGTTTGTCGTTAATGCTGGCTTCTCGACGACGCATGAGCCCATTGTCGTCGAACTCCCAGTTTTCATTGCCATAGGCCCGATACCACTGACCCGCATCATCATGCCACTCATACTGGAACCGGACCGCAATCCGGTTGTCCCCGTAGGCCCACACTTCCTTGACCAAGCGATAGTCCAGTTCCTTGTCCCACTTGCGACGCAGAAAGGCCCGAATGGCCTCCCGGCCCTGAAGGATTTCGGCCCGGTTACGCCAGTGGCTATCTTCGGTGTAGGCCAGGGCAACGCGGTCGGGATCCCGGCTATTCCAGGCATCTTCCGCCATACGGGCTTTTGCGATCGCAATCTCCCGAGTAAAGGGAGGAACCAACTTCTGGATTGTCATCGTGGGTACTCAAATCAAGAGAGATATAGCAGGAGTCACTATCGTTAGGACATTTCAAAGCTTGAAACGAACGTAACCGTCCCCTGAGCGGAGTCGAAGGGGACATTCTGGCCGGGTTTTGGCTTCGACTTCGCTCAGCCAGCGTAGTCCCTGGGACGGTTACAAACGAACAAGGAGCTTAAGCCCCTTGTCCTAACCTGGATGGCCACTGCCATACAGGATCAAGGAGGCAAAGGAAAGGCTGTCAGCCAATCGCCAACAGCCGTCGCACATTGAGTTAGGAGATTGAGGTTAGGTAGAAGCTGCTCAATAATCCTGCGGAATTACCACTTCTTATAGGGCAGGAACTTGCCATTCATAATCACCTTGACGCGATCGCCCTTAGGATCCTCTTCCTTCTCCACATCAATCGTGAAGTCAATGGCGCTCATAATGCCGTCGCCAAACTTCTCATGGACCACGGTTTTAATCGGCATCCCATAGACCTGCATGATTTCATAGAAGCGATAGATCAGGGGATCAGTAGGAATCACCGGATCCAGTCCCCCCTTCACCGGGCATTCAGTCAGGGGCTCAATCAGCGAAGCATCCGCCCCAATCGCTTCCACAATTTTGGTGGCCTCTTCCACAGAAGCACTAGCCTGACGGTAGAACACCGAAGCAATCCAGACCTCATCGCAGCCGATTTTAGCTTCCAGGTCAGCAAAGGTGAGACCAGCCGCTTTCTTCGCAGCCAACAGTTTTTCAGTAATAACAGGAATCATTGTTAATCCTCTTTGGTTTACATTAATCGGTCCGCTTCCACCGCACGGGTTTCCCGGAACAAGTGACTTTCCATCTCTGCCTTCAGACCGTGATAGGCCGGATGCTGCTCAATGGTTTCTCGATTTCGAGGGCGGGGGAAAGGCACATCCAGGATTTCATCCACCCGTGCCGCTGGCCCCCGCGTCATCATTACGATGCGGTCCGACAGCAGCAGGGCCTCTTCGATACTGTGGGTAATCATGATCACGGTCTTGCGCCGCTGTTCCCAGATGCGCTCGATCTCGTCCTGTAGAAAGCCCCGTGTCAGGGCGTCCAATGCCCCAAAGGGCTCATCCATTAGAAGGATTTGCGGGTCAATGGCTAGGGCGCGGGCAATGCCTACCCGCTGACGCATTCCCCCCGACAACTGGTGAGGATGCCGTCGTTCAGCCCCGGTCAGCCCCACCAGTTGAATGTGCTCCTTGATAATGCGATTCATCGCCTTGGCCGACAGTTTTGGGCTCACCGTCTCCACGGCGAAACGGAGATTTTCCTCTACTGTCATCCAGGGCATCAGAGCATAGTTTTGAAACACCATGCCCCGGTCTGGCCCCGGTTTAGTAATGGGAACACCGTTGAGTAGAATATCTCCACTGGTAATAGGACTCAGGCCCGCAATCATGCTCAGTAGCGTAGATTTACCACAGCCAGAGGGACCAATGATCGAGACAAAAGTATTGGGCTCAATGTCCATACTAATGTCTTGAATGGCCGTGAAATCGCGGCTGATTTTCCCCGAGATCTGGTTGAAAATCCCCTTTTTGCCGGGGAAAATCTTCGTCACGTTGCGGATGGACAACTGAGATGACGATGAGGGTGGTGAATCCATAGGGATGGAAGTGCTAGCAGGAGCTAAACTCATGAGTTTCGACCAAATGCAACAAACTTCTCTAGGATTGCAAACAGACTATCGAGGAGAAGACCCACCAGGCCAATGATGAAAATAGCGACCAAAATATTGGCGATTGATAGGTTGTTCCACTCATTCCAGATGAAGTAGCCCAGACCCGTTCCCAGCAACATTTCTGCCGCCACAATCACCAACCAAGAAATTCCCATGCTGATGCGTAGACCGGAGATGATATTGGGCAATGCTGCCGGAATAATCACCTTGAAAATGGTGCGAAGTCGGGAGGCTCCCAGGGTATTGGCCACATCCAAATAGTCCTTATCCACACTGGCAACCCCAAAGGCCGTGTTAATCAGCGTGGGCCAGATGCTGGAGATAAAGATGATGAAAATACCCGTTTTCTCAGAATCCCGCAGTAGATACAATCCCAAGGGCAACCAAGCCAGGGGGGAAACGGGCTTGAGGAGCTGGATATAGGGGTTGAATGCCTTATAGGCCACGGGGGAAATGCCAATCAGAATCCCCAGGGGCACCGCCACCAAGGAGGCCAAGATATAGCCAATGGCCACCCGGCGCAGACTGATCAACAGATTCCAACCAATGCCCAAGTCGTTAGGGCCGTTGTTGAAAAAGGGATTGCTGACCCACCACCAGAACTCCTTCAGGGTGGCGCTAGCGGTGGGGACTCCCTGCACAAACCAACCGGCGCGGGCTCCCACTTCCCACAGCAGTAGAAATAGTCCCAGGGACAGTAGGAATAGGGCCAAGGCTCTCACATTTTCATTAAGCCAAAAAGCCTCTTTGGTCTCCCCTTGCGAGAACCCGGTGGTGGCATTGGGAGCGTTACTGAGGGCCATAATGTGTGCCTCCATTGTGCAACTGGATAGTGCGACTGGATAGTGCGACTGGATTGCGATGGCTAAGGGCTGGTCATAGCGCAGCGCGGGTGGACAATATCCCTTTGCCTATAGGCCGAACTTGTCAATCTGCTCTTTGACATAGTCACCAGGAGAATCCGGGTCAAAGCTATCAAAGGCTAGGGTTTCGGGGCGGTTGCTTTCCGTGGGCGGATTTTGACCCAGCTCTTGGGCCAATTCCCGAGCTAAATCGGTTAAAAATACCTCTTCGCCCACGGTGGCGTAGGTGTCGTCGGTGATTTCCTCGGCAACCTTGCCATCCCCTTGCAAATCCCAGCGCACCAGTTGGGACGAGATCCATTTGGCAAAGCTCTGCCAGGGATAGGGGTCAAAGCCAATGCGATCGGGAATGGACAGCGTGTTGCCCTGTCCATCGTCAAAGTTGCCCGTGAGGACCGCCTCCACGACTTCTACTGGCTGGTTCAAAAAGGCTCGTGTGGAAATAGCGGCAGCAATTTCGGGGCGGTTAGCCGCATCTTGGGCGTAGCCAGCAGCCTCGATGATGGCCTTATTCAGGGCGCGGAAGGCGTTGGGGTGCTCGCCAATCCACTGGTCGCTAGCGGCAAAGGCACAACAGGGGTGACCATCCCACAGATCTTTGGTGAGCATGTGGATGAAGCCAGCGCCTTCATAGACGGCCCGCTGGTTGAAGGGGTCGGGCATGAGCATGGCATCAATGTCCCCGGAAATGAGCTGGGCGATACTATCGGGGGGCGGTACGGGGCGAATCTGCACGTCTACATCGGGGTTGAGCCCGCCCGTGGATAGGTAATAGCGCAACAGCAGGTTGTGCATGGAATAGGGGAAGGGTACGCCAATGACAAAGCCTTTGAAGTCTTCGGGGCCGTTGACTTGGCCTTGGTGGCGTTCGGCAACGGTGATGGCTTGGCCGTTGATGTTTTCGATGCTGGCGAGTTTGACGCCAAAGCTGCTGGACCCTAGCCCTAGGGTCATGGCAATAGGCATGGGGGCTAGCATGTGGTAGGCATCCAGTTCTCCTGCGATCGCGGAATCGCGCACGGCACCCCAACTGGGCATTTTCACCACGCTGGCATTGAAGCCATACTTTTCGTAGAAGCCCAGAGGCTCCGACATGATGATGGGGGTGGCGCAGGTGATGGGGATAAAGCCCACTTGAATGTCGGTTTTTTCTAGATCGCCGACGATCGACTCATCGGGGGTATCTTCGACGGTGGGGGCATTGCTAGTGCCGCAACTGGCTAAGGTCACCAGCGCTGCCCCGACGGCCATATTGCGGAGAAACTCACGGCGCGTCGTACCACTGTTGCGAATGGAGTCGGCAAAGAATAGTCCGGCCTGGGGACCAAAGGCAGCGGCGAAGGCGTTTTCCAGCCCCCCGGCCTGTTTGCAAAGGGCCAGAATCAGTTTTTCGCGTTGCGGATCGTTGCGGCCTACCCGCTTAAGAAACAATGTTTTTCGCAGTTCGTAGGCATTAACGGTGTCCGCTGCCCGCAGTTGGTTCTCTTTGTAGAGACCCATTTTCACCAGATCATCCACCATATCCACGGGATCTTGGGGCATGGTTTGCAGAAATTGCCAGTGATCGCTGGAGAAATGATTCCCTCGACAGATCTGACAAGGCTGTCCCGCCTGCATTCCCGACTGGATTAAGGATGGCGATGTGCAACTAAGATTTCCCCAGTCGCTGAGCGACTTTGCTGCTGCTGATATGATCATAGGTGGCTAATCCCAATGCGACAAAACCCAATATCTTGCCAGCTCAAATGCAAGTTGGTGTTAGCCTATCAAACTCAAATTCAAGGCGCATTGGATCAAATTTTGAACCTAATAGGATTTTCTTTTGGACTTATTTTGGGAGTTAAAATTAATCGCTAATCTGTTAATTTTGCTACAGACTTCTGCCGCCAATCCTGAGGAGAGGTGCCATGAAACTGCCGAAAGTGGCGCGTGAAATAACCCGCATCACTGTAGCCAGAGGCTGTCGCAATGTGGCGCACGGGCTGATCCGTTGTCGCCAGTAAGGTTCTAGCTTGAACCATGCGCCGTTCAATAATCCATTGTTTGACGCTGCGTCCGGTTTGTTCCTGCACCAGGTTGGTTAAATAGGCGGGGGAATAGCCCACTTCTTGGGCTACATCCTTGAGGCTGATGGGCTGGCGGTAGTGGGCTTCAATAAAGTCAAACAGACTGGCTAAACTAGGCACCGCCGGGAAAATGTGGTCGGGAACTAAGGGTGAGGCGGGGGGTGAGGCGGGGGCAGAGTGGGATGGTTCCTGGGGACTGGTCCCTGACCATGGCGTCTCCAGATCTACTTGAATCCCTGGCTCTGAACTGCGGCGATAAAGCTGAGAAAGCTGCTCTTGGCGCTTGAGGCGACTACTAATAGTGGACAAAAACTGCTCTACGGTGCAGGGCTTGGTTAGGTAGTCATCGGCTCCCAAATCCATGCCCCGCCGGAGGTCAGCCATGGTGACTTTAGCGGTGAGAAAAATGAGGGGAATGAAGGCGGTTTGGTGCGATCGTCGCAGCGCTGACAATACCGAATACCCATCCATATCTGGCATCATGATGTCGCACACGACCAGATCGGGCTGGTGAGTTTTAGCTATCTCAATGCCCTTGGCACCGTCACTGGTGCCTACGGCCTTGAAGCCTTCAAACTCTAGGCATTTCAAAAAAATGCTGCGGGTTTGAGCCTCATCTTCGATGACTAAAATTGTCTTCATGATTGTTTAATTTATTAAGCTTTGACCGGGAGAACTGTTGTATACCGAGATACATTCATTCCGCGATCGCGCCCCATAACCAGCCCCCTTTGCCCATCCGTCCTGACCCAACGCCATTCCAGAGGACAATAATGGGCGGAAGTCACCCTTGACCCTATGTCGTCTACCTACTGGCTGCCTGATCGAGAACCCCTGGCTCCTGACCCACCTACCCCAGAACTAGAACATCTGCGTCGCCAGCATCAGCTCATCCTGAATGCTGTGGGGGAAGGGGTCTATGGCGTGGATCTGAAGGGCAACGTCACCTTTGTGAATCCCGCCGCCGCCGCCATGATCGGTTGGTCTGTGGAGGAGTTGATTGGCAAGTCGATGCACGCGGTAATGCATCACTCCCTCGTTGATGGCAGTCCCTACCATCGGCAGGATTGCCCAATCTACGCGGCATTTCAGGACGGCATCGTACACCGGGTCACCCATGAGGTGTTCTGGCGCAGAGATGGCACTAGCTTTCCGGTGGAATACATCAGCACCCCCATGCACGATGAGGAGGGACGGCTGATCGGCGCGGTGGTGACATTTCGGGATATTACTCAGCGGCGTTGGGCCGAGGAGGTTTTGCGGCGGGCCAATGAAGAATTGGAGCTAAAGGTGCAGGAGCGCACCGCTAAGTTGTGGCAGGCTAACCAACAACTGCGAGAGCTGAGTGAAATGCGATCGCGATTTGTCTCCATGGTCTGCCATGAGTTTCGCAACCCGCTGAATAATATTGCCCTCTCTGCATCCTCCCTCAACCGCTACAACAGCCAGCTCACCCTAGAGGACAAAGCTAGCTATCTGTTGAATATCAAAGCCAATGTCGAGCGGATGACTCAGATGATTGACGACATTTTGGTCATCGGCAAAATTGAAGCTAAGGTTTTAGCTGTTAACCCCACACCCTTAGAAATTGTTGAATTCTGTCAGACCTTGTTGACGGAACGGGACTATCTGCGCTCCCAAAGCCCAATCCAGTTTTCCTGTCGTAGTCGTCGGATCTTGGCCTGTCTAGATGAACGACTGCTGCGGTCAATTTTGAGTAATCTGCTGTTGAACGCCATCCGCTATACTCGCGAGGATCGGGCCATTTGGCTGAAGCTGGCGAAGCGCCAACATCAGATCATTTTCCACATCCAAGACGAGGGTATTGGCATTCCTAGAAGCGATCGACACCATCTGTTTGAGCCCTTTCATCGCGGACGCAATGTAACCAATATTCCTGGAACGGGCCTAGGGTTGAGTATTGTCAAACAGTTTGTCGATTTGCAGAATGGGACAATCGAGGTCTCAAGTCGCCTGAATCGGGGCACCACGTTTACCCTGCGCCTACCCATGATGAATGGCAGGGACACTTTCGCCAAGCGGGACTAAACCTTGTCAGCGATTGTAGCGGTCCTTAACTTTTGTCAGTCAATCAGCCCAGCACCTCATAGATCCGGAGCTTGGTTTGCTTGCCCCTCGGGGCAACCTCATCCAGCCAGCGCAGGCGAAAATTGTGGCCCTCCGGTAGCCCCTGCACCATCTCCTCGCTGGCAATCACCTGGCATTGGTAGGTCTTGGTCATTTCCTCTAGTCGAGAAGCAGTGTTGACCACATCCCCCACCACCGTTGTATCCATGCGCTGGTTGGCCCCCACAGTGCCAATGACGCCCCGCCCTGTATGAAGACCAATACCCATGCGGAGGGGCTCCGCCAAGTGAAAGCGATCGCGGGTTTCGTTAAACACCGCCAGTTGTTGACAAATTGCGATCGCCGCCTGGAGGCCATCGGTGATGTGGGTTTCGGCCCGGTCAAACACCGCCATCACCGAATCTCCCAAGTACTTGTCTACAAAGCCAGCATTTTGGGTAATGGCCTGGTTGATCTGCTCAAAAAGGGCATTCAGCCACTCAAAGGTTTCCCGCGCCTCCTGAAACTCCACGATTTGGGTAAAGTCACGAATGTCGCAGAACAGCACCGTCATCTCTGACTCGGTGGCATTGCCCACCTGAATCGACTCCACCCCCCGAGGGGCAATCCGGCTCAGGAACTGCTGGGGCACAAAGAGGTGAAACTTTTCGGAGAGGGTTTCGCTAATTTTTTGGACCGCTGTCATCTGCTGCTCGTAGCGATCGCGGGTTTGCTGAAACAGTTGGGCCTGGGTGGCGAGGGTACGCTGACTGTTTTCCTGGCGCATTTGATGCAGTCGCAACACCGTCTGAATTTTCTTCAGCACCAGTTTCGTTTTGATGGGCTTGGTCAGGTAGTCATCCCCTAATGCCTCCACCCCGCGAAGTTTGGATTCATCATCATCTAGAGCGGTGAGGAAGATAATGGGCACTGTGCTCAGGGTGGGATTGGCCCGGAGGTAATCACAGACCTCAAAGCCATCCATATCCGGCATCATCACATCCAGTAAAATCAAGGCCGGAGTTTGGGCCTCAGCTATCTCTAACGCCTCTGCGCCAGATTCGGCAGTTTGGACGGTGTAACCCTCCAACTCCAGCAACTCACCCATCAGAAAGAGGTTCTGGGGTTCATCATCAACGAGCAAAATATAGGGCGCACTAGCCATAGTATTGAACCGGAAGCATTGGGAAGACTCTCAGCCTTTAGTCAGACGTTAGATATCGCTAGATGCTGAAGGGGGGCTACTCTCTCTTTACAAGCACTACCCCGCTTCAGCAGGATTCATTGACGCTGCTAGCTTCGCCAACTCTGCCCACTCTACCCACTGAGGACTCCACCGATTCCACTAGGGTGCGGACCCGTCGCACCAAGTCCTCAAAATCTAGGGGCTTGCTGATGTAGTCATCTGCCCCCACGGCTAAACAGCGATCGCGGTCGCCGGTCATGGCCATTGCCGTCACTGCAATAATGGGCACTGACTGCCAGAGATCATGGGCACGCATGGCCTGAATCAGTTGTAACCCATCCACATTGGGCAGTTGAATATCCATCAGTACCAGGTTGGGCAGCATCGACTCAGGGATGGTCTCGGAGTGGATAGTATCGAGCATCGTCTGCCCATCGCTCACGAGATCCACCTCAAAACCCTCTATCTCTAGAGCCTCCGTAATTAGGGTTTGGTTGTAGGGATGATCTTCCACCACCAGTACCCGCCCTGCTCTCGGCTCCACCGGACTGCTGTGCAAGGGCGCGGGCAGGGGCAGATCGCGGGCATTGCCGGCATTAGCTACCCCATCGCGCAGATCATTTAACGGCAGCCACACGCGAAAGGTACTCCCCTGGTCTGGCACGGATTGCAGGGAAACTGTTCCGCCATGGAGTTCCGCTAAGCGCTTGGTCAGCACCAACCCTAGCCCGGTGCCCTCGTGGCGGCGGGTGAGGGAGGCATCAATCTGCTGGAAGGGGCGAAAGAGCAAATGTTGCTTCTCGGGGTCAATGCCAATCCCCGTATCGCTGACCTGGAGGCAAAGATAGGGGGTGCTGGGGTTAATGGGGCTCTCGTCGGGGCGAAAATCTTGGTTGAGTTCCGTTCCGTAGGCGAGGCGAACTGAGAGTTTGACCCGTCCCTTTTCCGGCGTGAATTTCACTGCATTGGACAGGAGGTTGATCACCATTTGCCGTACACGGCGTTCATCTAGGGTGACCTGATCTAAACCGTAGTCAAATTCCAGGGCCAGGGATAGGCGCTTACGATCTGCCCGAGGTTGAATCATGTTCAGGCATTGACGGCACAGATCTTGGATGGAAACCGTTTGCAGTTCCAATTCCACCTTGCCCGCTTCAACCTTGGAGAGGTCAAGAATGTCGTTGATCAGGTACAGCAGGTGCTGGCCACTCTGGTGAATGGCACGAATATGGCTGACTTGTCGCTCGCCTAAATCTGCCTGATGGCGTAGCACCAGTTCCGAAAAGCCCAAAATGCTGTTCAATGGTGTTCGCAACTCGTGGGACATGGAGGCCAAAAACTCCGACTTAAGTCGGGAGGCTCGCTCTAGATCCTGATTAATCTGTTGCAGCCGAGCCTGGGACTGAGCCCGTTCAATGGCGGCTCCGAGGGTACGACAGGCTGCTAGGAGCATGTCTTGCTGGGGTGCTTCTTGGAGCTTTTGTAAGCTCCGGGACTCTAGGGTGACGACGCCGATGATGGAGCCATCGACGGAGGGAATGGGAAAAATGCCTAACTGGCCAATGGCGGGGTGACAAAATCCGGGCACTGCATTGGGGTGGTTGGCGTAGTCTTCTACAAACAGGGGTTTGCCGGTTTCCACCACCTCCCACAGCAGCCCCTGACCGTACTCAATGCCCTGATTCAGGGTGGCCTCCATGTCCTCCACTAGGGGTTTGCCGTAGGTGGCGATGAATTGCCCAGAAATTAAATTGGTCAGGGGGCCAGCCCACCGCTTTTTACCCTGGCCGCTGACCACCTTGACATCCCCAAAGGCGGCCCCCATGGCCTCGATGAGGTAGCGCAGGGCAAACTCCCCAACCTCTTTGAGGTTATCGGAGGATTGGAGCCGTTCTGTTAGGCCCAGGAGAAACCGTAGCCGTCGCACCTCGTCCGAGAGTTGGGCTTGGTAGCGCCGGGGGACCGATACATCCCGCAGGATTAGCAGTTGCCCCCCGTCGGAGGTGGCAGTGAAGGAGAGTTCTAGGTGGGTATCGTTGCCCTGGCAGATCTGGAGGGCAGGATGGTGCAGTTGTGATAGGCGACCCTGGGTTAGGACGGAGTCCCGCTGCTCGGGGGTCCACCAGTTTTGGGCCACAAGGCGATCGAGAATGGCGGTGAGGGTGGGGTTGGATGCTAGCCAGTCCTGGGTTAGGCCCCACATCTGGGTCAATTTTTGGTTAAACAAGACCAGCCGCTGGTCGGCGTCTAAAAGTGCGATCGCATCATCTACGTGGTTTAAGATCAGCGCTCGCTCCGCTTGCATCTGCTGGAGTCGGGACTCTGCCGGATTAATCACAATCAATACCTTCCTCCGGAGCATGGTCCGGCAGCGATTCTAAATCGACACACGTCTGAATTTCTAATCTGAGTTGCTCAATTCAAGGCTGAAATCCACTTTTCAAAGGCAGACAGACCCGCTCAGGAGTCCTTCCCAGAATCAAACGTCCCCCTAGCCGCCTCACTGGCCCTCTCCCCCGACGCCCTCCCGCTGGGGGTTCTGTACTAGCCCACTTCCTGATTCTCTCGTGGGAGAATCAGGAAGTGGGCATCTTGGCAGGCATCAAGTTCTGTAACTATTTTCGGGTTCTTGAATAAGTCCCTCAATTGCAGAGGTAGTTCCCTTTGAACGCACCACTACCCCCGTGGAACCATGTGCCCCCAACTGCAACTCATCTACCTCCAGACTACATCCCCCATCGTCTTGCTGGCTGAAGGCTACGGTACTGGCCTCGCTGCCCTTTCCCTAACAGAATTGGTGAACCAAGGATGGCAAGCTTTTGATCACGGTCACCTCCTGGCTGCTAGCCTCCATTTTGTAGAACTGGGGGCGCGATCCAAGGTTCAAGGGGAAGCATACTTTGCTGAGATGGCGGAGAATGGCCTGCAATTTCTAGCCTCCGAACTGGCCCAGCAGCAGGATTGCCAACCCCAGAATGTCACGGAGGAGGAGGACGTTGAAGTCACCTCTGAGAACATCTTCGCTCCCCCCGCACAGACTAACGCAGCAGACCCTGTAGACCCTGTAGACCCTGAGATCCCCTTGGGCACCTGCCGCCTAGAGGGCCAAGTCCATTTACGAGAAGCCCTGTTCTGCCACCGTCGAGGACAGCTCACCCCAGCGCTACACCACCTAGAGACAGCCCTCAGTCGCTTTACTTCCGTCCAGGATTTAGCGGGCGTCGGCCACAGCCTTAGCCTCTTAGGGCAGGTTTACCTGGCCCAAGGGCAGGCGGGTCGTGCCCTTGCTTACTGTCAGGCCGCCACCGCTATCCTCTCGGACCTCAACACTCATCCTGAGCAAGGGCCAGCCCTCCAACATCTGGGGCTAGCCCATTTACAGAAGGGGGATTTCAATCAGGCTAAAACGGCCCTAGAAGCAGCTTTGACTTACTTTCACCAGCAAGGAGAAATTCTGGCAGAAGGGACCACCTTGGTTTATCTGGGGCGGGTCTATCTACACCAGCGGGAGTTTATGTTTGCCCTAGCCTGCTATGAAGCGGCTCTAGATAGCTATCTATCCCTATCGTCAGACCAACATCCCGAATCCCTCATTGCCCAAGTGCTGGGGTGGATCGGACGCCTCTATGAAGACACTGGGCGAAGTGAACTTGCGATCGCGCCCTACTGGGATGCCTTGAAACGCTACCGCGACCTCGGCGTCTGGGACAAAGTGCGGGAATTGTTTCGTCGATTGGGCCGACTCTACGAAACCCAAGAACGCTTTACCCTGGCCCTGGAATGCTACCAGCAGTCGCTTCAGGGCATGACCCCTGCGACCCTGCCACGCCTACGCAGTTAGGGCCACGCCGCTACCCCCCTCCCCGCCCCGAGTAGACTAAAATCTATTGCATTCATTAGGGGAAAAACAGGCGTGACCCAGCCCGAGGCGTTACGGGGCTTACTGGAGGCGGTAGCCCAGGGACAAGTAAGTCCCGATCGCGCCCTAGACCAGCTCCGACATCTAGACTTTGAACCCGTTGATACCTTTGCCAAGGTGGATCACCACCGCACCCTCCGCACAGGCTTTCCAGAGGGGATCTGGGGTCCCGGCAAAACAGTGCCCCAAATTGTCAAAATTATGGAGGCCATGCGCAATCGATCTCCAGCCGTGATCGCCACCCGCATCGAGCCCGCGATCGCCATCGCCCTGAAAACCGCCCTGCCGGATCTGGTGTATTACGAAACCGCCCGCATCTGTGCCCTAGGGCCGCTCTCTCCAGAGAATCCATCGGGAGTCTCGCCGTCAAACCCGCACCATCCCGGCATCATCGGCATCGTCACAGCGGGGACAGCGGACCTGCCCGTAGCAGAGGAAGCCGCCGTCACCGCAGAACTCTGCGGCTTTCGCGTCGAGCGCCTCTGGGATGTGGGAGTTGCAGGACTACATCGACTCCTGCACCACCGCGATCTGCTCACCCGAGTCAACGTCCTGATCGTCGTAGCAGGGATGGAGGGGGCACTGCCCAGCGTCGTCGCCGGACTGGTGGACTGTCCCGTGGTGGCAGTCCCCACCAGTATCGGCTATGGGGCCAGCTTTGGCGGCATAGCCCCCCTACTCACCATGCTCAACTCCTGCGCCCCCGGTATTGGCGTGGTCAATATTGACAATGGTTTCGGGGCCGCCATACTGGCGGGGCAGATCCTCCGGGCTGCCGTCCGTCTCTCTTCCCCGACCCCATGACCCCCTCCCCAAATACACGCCTACCCTGGCGCTTTTGGATTGTGGCGTTGGTGGCCTTCATCAATGCCGTCAGCTTCACCATCGTCATTCCCATTCTGTACCCCTATGCCAAACAGTTTGGCCTCAGCGACTTCCAGGCCAGCCTGTTGACGACGGCCTACGCTGCTTCCCAGTTTGTGGCCACACCGATTTTGGGGCGACTGTCAGATCAGGTGGGGCGCAAGCCCCTACTGGTGCTGAGCCTGCTGGGGACAGTTCTGGCTAATGGCGTGGCCAGCCTAACCCCAGTGCCCTGGCTACTCTTTGTCGCCCGAATTTTGGACGGGGTGACGGGGGGGAATAACGCCATCGCCCAGGCCGTCGTCAGCGACATCACTGACCCCGAGCAGCGGACCAAAGCCTTCGGTATATTTGGGGCCATGTTTCGCCTGGGGTTTGTGGCGGGACCGCCCCTGGCCTACGTCGCCCAGCAAGTACCGCCCCTACCCGGTTTATCCAGTTTGGGAATGGGTTTTTTAATGGCGGCTGCGATCGCGCTACTCGCGACGGTATTATGTCTGTTTTTTCTGCCCGAAACCCACCACCGCCGGGGTCAGTTTCGCCTCACGGGGGCAGACTTCAAAATCGGCACCATCCTACGCTCCGTCACCCATCCCCACTATGGCCGCATCTTTGTCCTCACCTTCATGAGTGGGTTTACCTTCACCATCTTCACCTTTGCCTTTCAGCCCTTTTTTCTGACCGTACTGGGGCAAGATGCCAGGAGTCTAGCCCTGATGTTCGCCGCCTTTGGCATCATCGGCTTCGTCGCCCAAGTCTTTGGTCTGGATCCGCTGCGGCGGCGGTTTTCCCTAGTTCATATCCTGGCCTTTATGCTGGCGGCGCGGGGGCTGTTATTCCTCCTCATCCCCACCTTCCCCACCATGGTGGCCTTTACCTTGATCACAATTGTCTTCAGCGCGGTCAACTCCTTCCCCTTTCCCCTGATCGAGTCCATCCTGTCTCTGCGGACCTCCGCCCAAGAGCAGGGACAGCAGTTGGGCACCAACGCCGCCTTTTTGAGTCTGTCCAATGCCCTTGGCCCTGCCACTGCGGGCCTCTTGGTGAGTTTTGGCTATCGGTTTCCCTTTTGGGTGACAGGAGTGCTGACCTTAGGGGTAGCAGCTTTCTCCCTCACCCTCGAATCCCCTCAAGAACCAGGATCGAAAAACAGTCCTGCTTCGTAGAACTGTGAAAATCTGAATAAGGACTCGCACCGAACTCGTGATGGTAAGCCTTCAGGGGGTCACGGCGTGATTAGGGTTTGAGGCTGATGAGTGGCCAAAGGCAGCAATGAAGGAGGCGCTTGACCAAAGCGAGCCGACCAATAGGCTTGAGTGAGAAAGTCCAGCACATCTCGCTGCTGCATCGTCAGAGAAGAAACCGTCGTCAGCATCCG
>NZ_KI913949.1:5373672-5466650 GCF_000332095.2 Leptolyngbya sp. PCC 6406
CACCAGAGCTTTTTTTACGCTAGCCGGGGTGGCATCCCAATCTGACACAGAAATGGAGATGCCGCCGATGTCTATGGTGGGCTCGTTGCCTTCACTCATGAGCCTACCTTAACCCCTATCGAGACCCTGGAACCCTTAATTCTTCGTGAACCCCTGAAGGCTTACCTCGTGATGAGAGGCATCATGGAAACATCACTGGCGATCGCGATTGACTCAATGCTGTTGGGCTAAGTCCTCTGTCACTCCCTCTCAGTTCCCCTGGATAACGGGTTTTCCTCTGAACCGCCCTGATCCAGGCCCGGAGACCTTGAAGAAAGGAAGCGATGGAGAGAACAGCCCCCGCAGCGACAGCCGCGTCACCGCTATCAGGGGCATTCTCTGCTGATGCGTTTACCTGCTGAGTTCTTCATGTCGAGCGTTCACCGCCCTGCTGCTGTTCCCCTAGCCCCCCCTGATCCCGTTGAGCGGGCTACTGATGATCTCTTCCGGGCCTATGTTGAGGCCGCCTCCGATATTGTCTATACCCTAGATATCAACGGTAATTTCACCTTTGTCAATTCCTATGGGCTGCGCCTAGTCGGGGCCACGGAAACCGAAATTATTGGCGAGCCCTATCTCAAAATAGTCGCGCCCGAATACCACGAACCTACCCTGGCAGCATTTGCCAATTTGTTACAAACCGGGGAACTGCGAGACTATGAATTTGTCGTGCTCACCAGTACTGAAGAACGCATTTTTGTAGAGGTGAACGGTCGCCTGCTACTCCAAAATGGGGAACTAGTAGGAGCCCTGGGAATTGGTCGAGATGTCACCGAGCGCAAGCGTTTTGAAGCCCAGCTCAAGATGTTTTCCAAGGCACTGGACTCCGCCCATGATAGTGCGGTTATGGCGGATCTGCGGGGGCAGCTTCTCTATGCCAACCTGGCCACAGAGCGTATTTTTGGCCATGCTCTGGCTGCCGTTGAGCGTAGCAGCGTAGATATCTTTTTCCCTGCTTCAGGGCAAGCCCGCTGGCTCCTAGACCATGCCGTGGGCGAGGGTTGGAGTGGCCAAGTCGTCTGTCAGCGGCAGGATGGTCGCTCCTTTCCGGCCCTGGTGTCCGTGAGTCCGGTTTGTGGGGAAGACGGCAGCCCCACCGCTATTTCGATTATTTTTCGGGACATTACCCAACTGGAGCAGTTCAAGGCGGAGTTGGCGTCTAAAAATTTAGAATTGGAACGGGCCAACCGTCTGAAGTCCGAGTTTCTAGCCAATATGTCCCATGAACTCCGTACCCCCATGACCTCCATCCTGGGTTTTTCTTCTCTTCTAGAACAGCAGGTTTATGGTGATCTTAATGAACGGCAGCATCTCTACGTGAACCAAATTCATCAAAGCGGAGAACATCTTTTAACACTGATTAATGAGGTTTTAGACCTCTCTAAAATTGAGGCGGGCCAGATGAATTTACACCTAGCACCAATTGCAGTGGATGCCCTCTGCCAGGATGCCTTGACCATGGTCGGATCTCAAGCAGCGGCAAAGCAGTTGATGATCCACCGAGCAGTGCAGACAGGCTTGGCCCCCCTCGTAGCAGATGAGTTGCGAGTGCGGCAAATGCTGCTGAATCTGCTCTCGAATGCAATTAAGTTCTCTCAAGAGCGCGGGGAAGTGGGGTTAGAGGCTCGTCGAGATGGCGATCGCATTCTCCTGACGGTGTGGGATCAGGGGGTAGGCATCCCGCTGGAAAAGCAAAACCTGCTCTTTCAGCCCTTTCAACAGCTCGATAGTTCCTTGGCTCGACAGTACGAGGGGACTGGGCTGGGACTGGCCCTAACCCAGCGTCTTGCCCGTCTGCACGGTGGCAATGTCACCCTGGAATCGGCGGCAGGGGAAGGGGCTCGATTTACCATTAACCTGCCCCTCGACTGCCGGGAAGAGTCCCTAATGGGCAGTGACACTGTGGCACAGGCGGTCTATCCCCGTGCGGCGGAAATGGTGGCCCAAGGGGGGCTCCCCCCCTTGCCAGGGCAGTCTTCTGGTCAGGTCCTCTTGGTTGAAGATCACCCCGTCAACGCCATGCTACTAGAGCACATGCTCACCTATTGGGGCTATGAGACGATCCATGTGTCTAACGGTCAGGCGGCCCTAGACTGGCTCGGCGACCACCGACCGACGTTGGTACTGATGGATGTCCACCTTCCTGGCATGGATGGGCTGGAGGTGACGCGCCAAATTCGCAGCAATCCGAACTGGGAATCGATTCCCATTGTGGCAACTACGGCCCTGGCTCGCCGTCGCGATCGCGAACGCTGCCTAGAAGCCGGAATGCAGGAATACCTGAGCAAACCCATCAACTCCGCCGAGCTAGTCTCCGTCCTCGCAAAATATACCTGGGGCGATGATGACTGAGCCTAAGGATAGGTCAGGGTATCGCCCCCAGAGCCAGGGCCGATGATCATCATACTGTCCTGACTCTGTGCTGCCGATAGTTTGTCGAGACACGTCTGCGATCGCGGCCAAATCCTTCGGATGCTTAATCCGCTGGTTCTGGGTTCAAATCCCAGGTCACCCATTTAATTAATCTATCTTCATGAGTAGCAGTCGTTGAGAATTGAGTTGAACATACCAAGGCATTTGCCGGTTCTTTAAACTTTCCCACTTTTCCTTAAACACTTCTGCCTGAAGATGATAATCATCGGAGTTAGTGGGTGGCCCACCTAATTTTAAATACAATGTCATGCGGTGGGGGGTTTCGCTGGTTGAGGCTAACCAGGCAGGCAGGGTATTCGGTTGATTAGGGGTTTCTGGAAATGTGATCTGATGGGCACGCATACCCACATGGGTATGCATGGACGACACTGACTCTACAGTTTGTAGGGTACAGTGCCAATCAAGGGCATGAATTTTCTGCGCGGTAACGGGTTGGATGCGAGAGTAATTTTTGCACCCCGTCAGTTGAGCGACGGTGAGGGTACCGGGATGGTCAAAGATGGTTTGTTTTTGCCCTGCTGCCACGACCTGGCCCGCAGAGAGCACCAGCAGTTTTGGACAGATCCGATAGGCTTCTTCTAGGTTATGGCTGACGAAGAGGGTTAGGCCACTGTAATTAGATAGGGTTTTAATCAGTTGCTTTTCGAGTTCGCTGCGTAAATGAGTGTCGAGGGCGGAAAAGGGTTCGTCTAGTAGCAACATATCTGGTTCTGGGGCTAAGGCTCTGGCCAGAGCAACCCGCTGTTGTTGCCCGCCAGAGAGCTGATGGGGATAGCGATCGCCCATTCCCGATAGTTTGACCTGTTCCAGTTGTTCTGTAACTTTTCGGTGAGTTGTATTTTTCGACTGCCCCCTTAACCCATAGGCAATATTTTGAGCCACCGTTAGATGAGGGAAGAGAGCATAGTTTTGGAACAAAAATCCCACCTTGCGATCGCGGCTAGGCAGGTTAATTCCCTGGCGAGAGTCATACAAAATTCGATCATTCAGCACGATCATGCCGCTGGTGGGGGTTTCAATTCCGGCAATACAGCGCAGGGTCATGCTTTTGCCAGAACCCGAACTGCCTAAAATTCCGAGAGCGGCTGTTTTGAGCTTGAAGGCAATAGTTAGTGTGTAGTTGGGGAGTTTTTTTTGGATGTCGAAAATAAGCATTGGCGACCAGTCGTCTCAACAAATAATGAGTTTCTCGTACTTTCTTTCGAAAGTTCTCTCCCGTATATCCTGCATCCGGCACCCTTTCTTCCCTTTTTACTTTTTGTTTTCCCTTGCCCCTTTGCCCTCTGCCTCCAACCTGTCACCTGTCACCTTTCTCCTTTTGCCTTTCCAACAGCCTGACCCACCACAGCAAAGTAAATGCGATCGCTGTCATAATCAGCACCATCACATTCGCCAAGTCATACTTTTGGGATTGCACGGCATCATAGATAGCGAGCGGCAAGGTTTGTGTGCGCCCAGGAATGCTGCCGCAGACCATCAGGGTTGCGCCAAATTCTCCTAGCCCTCTGGCAACGCTCAACCCAAAACCGGCCAAAATACCTCGGTAAGCAACAGGAATCGTAATTCGCCAAAGTAGCTCTAGTTCCGTAGAGCCGAGGGTACGAGCGGCAGCTTCTAGTTCAGGGCTGACGTTAGCGATCGCCGCTCTAGTGGATTCCACCATGAGAGGCAGCGCCACTACCGTAGAGGCGATCGCCCCGGCGTGCCAGGTAAACAGCAGGTCAATCCCAAACCATTCCTTAACCGGACTACCGCGCCCCAATGCCAACAGCAGGAAATAGCCCACTACACTAGGCGGCAACACTAGCGGCAAATTGAGCAGCGTAGACACCAAAATCTGTCCCGGAAAATCTGTCCTTGCCAACCAGATTCCCAGACCCAGACCCAGCACCAGAATCAATCCACTGGCCACGATCGTGACCTGCAACGACAAAAGTGACGGTTCCCAAATCATGTTCTTGTTTGTCCTTCTGTCTTTCCCCTCTTGCCTTACAAAACGGATTCCTCACCGGGTAGCACAAAGCCATATTTCTGCATCAAAGGTCTGCCCTTCTCGCCATTGATAAAGGCCGCAAATTGTTGAGCCTCTTCAGGATGAGAGGCACTTTTAGGCACTGCTAGCATTTGCTCTAGGGGGTTATGCAGTTCGGCAGGAAGCAGCATCCATTTTCCAGGCTTTTCGACGCTAATAGAGAGGGCCGCGATCGCAACATCGACATTCCCTGTTTCCGCATACTGCTGGGTCTGCTTGATGTTTTCCCCCAAGATTAACTTGGGCTGGAGTTCGTCCCAAATACCTGCCGATTGCAGCGCTTCCCGTGCCGCTACGCCATAGGGGGCGTGGTCAGGGTTGGCGATCGCCACTCGCTTTACCTCCGGCTTCGTCAAGTCTTTAATGTCATTTATTGCCAGGACGCTATCTTCTCGCTGCCAAAGGGTTAGCCTGCCAACCCCATACAGGGCCTTCGTTTCAGAAAGCACTAGCCCCTTTGCGTCCAAATCTTCCACAAATTTCTTGTTCGCGGCAGCAAACAGATCCACAGGCGCACCGCGCTCAATTTGCTGGGCCAGTTGTCCGGTCGAACCCAAGTTAAACATGACGGTGTGCCCTGTCTCCTGCGCCCAAAGCTTGCCAATCTCTGGAAAAACGTAATTTAAATCGGCTGCCGCTGAAACCGTTAACGTCACAGGCTCAAGGGTTGGTGCCGAAGACGTCGCTGAGTTAGGAGATTGGAGATCTAGAGTAGAAACCCCACAAGCCGCCAGTAGACCTATGAAAGCGATAACAAAGAACCACGGCCATGTTGTTTTTGGCTTTTTCATTGGCTCAAAACACCTCAAGATCTCCTAAATTCTGGCGCAAGTATGGCTTACATAGCGTCAGCATACTGACATGGAGATTACAGATGACTGAACGCTTTAGGCTGCAATTACCCGTGATTGCCCTGACACAATCTCCTTCTCAAACCCAAGATTAGACCGTTCATGTCATTCTGAACCCGATTTTGACTGCGGCGATCGCAGGGGCAGATGGGGTTTTGCATCACACAATAGACCGAGGGCGATCGCCACAAGTAGTCCCACTGCCAACCCATAGGGCCTGAGATTACTCCCATCTGGCATCACCATGACGGGTATGACCCACGCCCAGGCGTTGACCGCAGTATGTAGCACGAGGGCAGGCAGCACACTTCCGCCAGTATGGTTGAATAGCCACGCAAACAGCACCGACAGAGCCACCGTGCTCACCATAAATAGCCCAACGGGAATGTGGCTTTGCGGCGTGTCGGCCATATAAAACAGCGGCAGGTGCCACGCGCCCCACACCATGCCCAAAACAAGGCTAGCCATGCGCCAGCTATAGCGCTCTTGCAAAACCGGCAATGCATAACCCCGCCAGCCAAATTCCTCGCCTAGCGGGCCGCCCAGTAGTAGCACCAGGCCAAAATTCACCACGGCTAGGAGCACATGCTGGGATGCGGGAGACGGGGCGATTGTGCCGCCTAAGGCGATGTGCCCAGCGGCGGCCAGTGCCATGACCGCCAGAGGCAAGAAAAACGAGAGCGCCAGCCACCAACCGCCAACTCGCCATTGCAGCGATCGCCTGAGCCAACGATGCAGCCCGTCCTGTCCATCGACATACCTCACTACCGCGATCGCTGCAATACCAGGGCCAAAACTTCCTGCGATAAACAGCACCATCCCTAAGATGGGCAACTGAGGTCTGATCACCGAAGACAGCAGCCAGCAGATCCACGACCAAGCAAATGCCAAGGCAAAGAATACCAAAAGGCGCGGATTAAATCCTGATTTACTGTGATGTGTCATTGACCTATTCTTAGTCCACACAAACCCGCTTTTGGCGGGATAGATTTGCTTTTCCAAACACCGCGACCAAGATGATCGCCACCGCACCATTCAGAAGGGCATAGGCGACAGGAGACACTCCAGGTATAAATGCTCCCCATATATTCAGCGCACCATGAAAAAGTGCTACAAGTAAGATACTGCCTTTAGTGCTGTTGTAAATCCAGGTATATATAAAAGCATTGCTTACGATGATCAAGAGCCAGATTAAAGGGTACTCAGACATCGGGTTTCCGACCAAAAAGAGAGTCGGTAAATGCCAAAAAGCCCACAATGTACCCACAACCAGAGTCGCTATGAAGGCATTATTTCGATTCTGCAATCGTGGCAATGCAAAGCCACGCCACCCAATTTCTTCACAGGTATGGGCAAAGAAATTGACTATGACACCGAAAATGATATAGGGAGATAGAACAACTTGCGGTACTGAAATAGTTACGGGCATGCCCAGTAATTTCGTGATGGCTTTCGCTGCAATGAGGAGAACCACAGGTCCCAGAATCGCTATGATGTACCAGACTAAACCAACCCGCCATCGGATTAGTCCCTCGAGCAAATTTTGAACCCCTTCCTTACCATGCGCCACCTGTGACACAATGACAGCCGCAAGTGCAGGGCCAATGGCATAAAAGATGGAAAGAACTAGGAAGTAAGTGCGGTAAAATGGGGCAATATCTCGCGAGGCTAAGACCACTGATACCATGCCAATCCATGAAATACCAAAGGCCAGGATATAAAACCAGGTAACAGGATGTTTTCTCATTTTCCACTATCTCCTTTGGCATAAACTTGTTGCGGTAATCGCGGCTCGATTGGGAACGCCAACCAACACCACAGGTACAGAAAAATAAATCCAGGGATGACGATCGCTAACACAACTGTGACAATCCGAATCAGTGCAAGGGGCTGATGCCATGTTTGAGCCAGCGCTGAACAGACACCTGCAATTACTTTGTGGCGATGACTCCGATAAAAAGCAGCAGGGGTTTCTCCTGAAGTGCTGTCTGTACTTCGGGAACGCCGATGCTGTAAAACCCAGGAGATCAGCAGCCCGATCGCGCCTAAAATTGCTGATGGAATGGCAAAAATTGCCAGCCAGTGTGCCATCGCCAGCCCAGAGATAACGTCTCCTAGCCAAATCGGGGAAGGACAGCGAAAGCGAACAGCTTCTGCTGAGCAACCAAAGTGATTAGCCAAACCGAATGCGCCCCAAGTCATGAGAAACGGAGAAATTCCGTAGAAGATGCAAAGGCTTAATAAAAATAAGTGCCAACGAGTCGAAAGTCGTCGGAAAAATGCGATCGTGGCGATCCCAGGGCCAACCAATAAAAATATGCCAATCAAAGGTAGGTAAATCATGAGTTTTTCTGGATCAGATTCCTTAATTGAGAACTACTTAAAATTGAATAAATTTAACCGCATAAACCACAGTATAGAACCGCTTTATCGAGTAAATAGATCATTAAATCTAGCGGATGCAACAAAGAGAAGATAACTAGGTGATGAAAGAGGGACACGTACAGCACATCACCAATTGATTGTGCATTGACGGCGATGTGATGATTAGTAATCCTGGGCAGGAGGAAATCGCTTGTCTATGTCTCCCATTTGCCTTTGCAGGTTCTTAACCTCTTTGGTGAGTTTGCTGACCATCGTAAATGCGGTCAGTCCGAATATAAAGCCGAGAATTCCGAATGGTTCCATATTGGGGTGGGGTGATTAAATTCTTGTTGGACGAACATTTGAACCGACGTTCCACAGGTTGACAGGGATATTTTTTTAGATGAAATAGGCTCAACCCAGCACAGCCTCAAGCGATCGCCTGAGCGACTTGGGCATCTCTGGCCCCCGGCCAAACCGCACGACCAAATCGGGTCTGCCAGCCCCTAGCTCCAAAGCCTTGGCGAAATTAGGCCGCAAACCGACTTCCTCCACCGGCTGGTTTAACAAGGCGTTGCGAATGCCCAGAGCCGTTGCTTGCAGGGCAAAGCGTTCGTAGCAGCGGCCTACTTCTACCCAATGAGCCTTGTCATTCAGATCGGAGACAAACACGGCAATGCCTGCCGAGCTGCGAATTTGGCGGGTGCATTTCTCATTTTCTGGCTGAGCCTTAAAGATCAGCGGAAAGATCAGGTTCCCCAGCCAGCGAGGGATGGAGGGATTGCCGGAGGTGCGACTAGACAAGCCATCCCCCTTTTGCTCGGCCTCGCTGTGGTTGAAGCGAATCCATGATTTGAGTTCTTTGACAAAGGCGGGGTTGTTGATCTGGGCTGTGTTGCCCTGCACCACGTAGTCCAACACCATTTCCACCTGATCCGGTTGAGTCAGCATCACCACCCGCACGCCTGCTCCCGTTCCCGCCGCCGTCAGCAGTGCTAACTCCTCTGAGTTCAGAGGTTGGCCGTCGTACTCTGTGCGGCTGCACTGTCGCTGGGCGATCGCCTCAAACAGTGGGGTTGCCTCGACCTCGCAAGGGGTAAATGAAATACGTATACTCCCGTCCCCAGCGGTATCAAAGCTCACTTGTCCAGATAGCCCTTGAGCCTTGGCGGCCTGAAGGATGTTCTCGGCGGCGCATCCTAAGGACACATAGAGATGGTGGTCATCGGGATCGACCACTGGGCATCGTCGCGATAAATCCGGGAGAATGGCGATCGCCTGCTGCTCTAAGTAAAATCGCCAGCACTGGGTGTTGTGGCTGGAGGGGGCGAGGGTGCCATAACGCACTAGTTCTTTGAGTTGGGCCGATTGTGCATCAGTCATGGTTCAGTCTCTGGAGGTGGGCGTGGTCACACAATCGCTGCGAATGAGAAAGCAGCCATCGAAACGAGCTGGCAATAGCTCGCCGGATAGGGACATAGCCAAAGAACAGTTACGAAGATAGGAAAGCTTTGATGCTGGGTTAGCCTATCGGTAGATGGCATCATCGATCGTGGCTCGGAAGAACTCGCCCTCTGACTCAAACCGCTCAGTACCGAAGTGCCACCCAACCCGCAGACGGGTGGGAATTGTGTAACCGCAGAATGCGCCTTCTTCTTCTACGATTGCCCCGAAGTCTACATAGTGGTGCTCCGCACCTTCTGGATTGCCCCAGCGCGGCAGCTTCGCAGTTTTGAGTCGCCCTGCTTGATCAATGCTTAAGTCGAGTTTTGCCTGTTCACCCTGAGCCATAAAACTGGCCTGTAGGTGCGATGGCTCTGGGCTGCTCCAGGTCACGTCACCCCGACAAAATGCCGAGGGCAACAGCATTAGCTCTATGTGGAAGCGCCCCGCCGCCGAGCGGGTAATATCAGCCCCGGTTCCGGTCATCACCGGGAATAGCCCCAACAGCTTCCACTGCATCGCTCCAACGCCATCGATGATCCGATCTGATCCGACGATCGGTAAGCGGTTCATCCAGGCGGTGGCACTCCAAATAAAGCCGCGATCGCAGCAGACGACTTGCTCTGCGGTGAAGGGAATCCAGTTCTTAAGTTTGATTTCGCCATGCATTTTCAGGCGTACTGCTGATGCGATCGCAGTTCTAGGCGCGATTTTCTGCAGGAGAGGCTCTGCCATCGCATGTTTGAGGTACCGCCTGACGGCTTCTGGCAAATGAGCAACGTCGTCTGGATTGAATACGCACTTCTGAGAGACTGCCGACTTCCATAAAGCATCAAGGGAAAGCTGTTTAGTTCTCATATTTCTAATCTATTGCTCTTCTCTTAATCGCTAGAAGCGATTAAGAGAGCTGGTTGTTTTAACAGACCGATGATAGAAGCTAGGGCTATTACACTAGGAGCCACTAGCCATAGCCAGAAGCCAAACAAGAATTGGCTCAGGGCAAGTTCAGAAACGCCACCGCTATCAGCGGGTAAGTTGAACCAAAATGCTGAAAATGTTCCGCCAAAACCAATGAGAATGGCAACTATTCCAGTTATGGCTGAGAACCTATACCGTTTTATCATGAAAGTAATGCAGCACAGCCAATAGAGTGGATTAGCGAACCAAGCAATTGCTGGAATTTGCAGAAAAAGTAATCCGATGATGCCCAAAAAAGTCAGTTCAATCCCCTTCATGGCATAAACATCATTAGGGTCAGAGGGAATCACACCAATAGAGTCCGTAGGCACTACATTAAACAAAAGACAAGGTAGCGCCAAGGCTATGCCGTATAGGAAAAGCGATAATCCTAGAAATACAATTTTATATTTCACAAGCTACATTCCTAATCCTATAGCGATCTTGCATGAGCTTTGAGTAAGACTCTTTGTGGGTTACGCTTCGCTTCACCCACGCTACGAAGGTCTTTAGAAATCAAATGGGATTGTCATATTGAATAGTAGGATTTTCTGAAAGTGATCTCTTCAGGATCAAATAAAATCCAACGTCATTCCCAAAAAACATCACGGCATTGAGGGCGACAAACTCCCATCCTTCTGCAGAGAGTCGATTAAGATGGCGTTCAATTCTTCTGGCTTTTTGTTTGGTCGTCAGGCATAGCCAGTCGCTGATTACTTTATATTCTGTTGCCATTTTTGCCTCAACCGATAACCTCCACAACTATCCCAAGGTTATGTTTGATTTCTGGTATGAGTTGATAAACTCCGATAAAAAACGTTGGAATTCTGTCGAAAGCAGCGATTCCGATAAAAAACGTGAGAATTCTGTCGAAAGCAGCGATGCAGTGATGGCAACTTGTTACCGAGTTCATCCGCCGCCCGATTGACGCTCTATCCTAGGCGTTGCGTTGGATTTTTCACTGCCATTTGTCCCAATTAACAGTGTAAAAGGGGACAGCGTAATTGATGCATTACAGATGGATTTGTAGTTTTTAATTTAGTGAGCATTGGTGGCTCGTTGGGAGGGATGACAGGAACCCGGTTTTTGTTCGCTTCAGTCACACCCATGATAAGTGACGAAAGAAACCGGGTTCCGAATCTGACCTATGCGCCTTCGCGCAGCTTGTCCAAGACGCTCTGATCCTCCATCGTCGAGGCATCGCCCACCAGGGCTTCGCCGCTGGCTAGGTTGCGGAGGAAGCGGCGGATGATCTTGCCCGATCGCGTTTTGGGTAGGGCATCGGCGAAGCGAATTTCGGCGGGGCGGGCGATCGCGCCAATTTCCTGCACCACATGTTGCTTCAGAGCCACCTTCAACTCATCACTGGGCTGATGGGTTCCTTCCAGGGTGACAAAGGCAAATACCTCCTCCCCGGTGATTTCATTCTTGCGACCGACCACCGCCGCTTCTGCGACGGCGGGGTGGGACACCAGGGCGGATTCGATTTCCATGGTGCCCAGGCGGTGACCGGAGACGCTGAGGACATCATCCACGCGCCCCATGACCCAGAAGTAGCCGTCTTCATCGCGGCGGGCACCATCTCCAGCGAAATAGAGATAGTTGCCATCCTTGGGGGCGATGTGTTCCCAGTAGGTGCGGCGGAAGCGATTGTCGTCGCCGTAGACGGTGCGCATCATGCTGGGCCAGGGGTGCTTGATCACCAGATAGCCCCCTTCGTTGTCCCCGACCGAATTACCGTCTAGATCCACCACATCCGCCAGAATGCCGGGGAAGGGCTTGGTGGCGGAACCGGGTTTCGTGGGCGTGGCTCCGGGTAGGGGGGTGAGCATAAAGCCGCCGGTTTCTGTCTGCCACCAAGTATCGACAATGGGGCAGCGTTCGCCGCCGATTACCCGGTGGTACCAGATCCAGGCTTCGGGGTTGATGGGTTCCCCCACGGTACCGAGGATGCGGAGGGAGGAGAGGTCTCGTTTTTTGGGTTCCTGATCTCCCGTTTTCATAAAGGCGCGGATGGCGGTGGGGGCGGTGTAGAAGATGTTGACGCCGTATTTTTCGACTACATCCCAGAAGCAGCCCGGATTGGAGGGACGGGGTACGCCTTCGTACATCAGACTCGTCGCGCCGTTGGACAGGGGGCCATAGACGATGTAGCTGTGGCCGGTGATCCAGCCTACGTCGGCGGTACACCAGTAGACATCGGTATCCCGATGGTCAAAGGTCCACTGGAAGGTCATGTGAGTGTAGAGGTTGTAGCCGCCGGTGGTGTGGACAACGCCTTTGGGTTTGCCCGTGGTGCCGCTGGTATAGAGGATGAAGAGCATGTCCTCGGCGTCCATTTCTTCGGCGGGACAGTGGCCGGAGGCGGTTTTTTGCAGTTCGTGCCACCAGTGATCTCGCCCGGACACCATGGGGATGGTTTCTTTGGTGCGCTGGATGACGAGGACGTTTTGGACGCTGGGGGCGGCGTTGTTAGCAAGGGCTTGGTCTACCGCTGCCTTGAGGGGGATCACTTTGTCTTTGCGGAAGCCGCCGTCGGCGGTAATGACGGCTTTGGCTTGGGCGTCGTTGAGGCGATCGCGTAATGCCTCGGCGCTAAATCCGCCAAAGATGACGGTGTGGGGTGCGCCAATGCGGGCACAGGCTAACATTGCGATCGCGGCTTCTGGGATCATGGGCATATAGAGGCCAACGCGATCGCCCTTTTGCACCCCCAGATCCTTGAGCACATTAGCCATCTGACACACCTCTCGGTGCAATTCAGCGTAGGTCAAGGTGCGGGAATCACCGGGTTCTCCCTCCCAGATCAGGGCAGCCTTGTTGCGCCGCCAAGTGGTGAGATGACGATCCAGGCAGTTGTAGGAAATATTCAGCTTGCCGCCGCTGAACCATTTGGCAAAGGGGGGCTGCCAGTCCAGCACGGTATCCCAGGGTTTGAACCAGTGCAGTTCCTGCTCCGCCAGTTCTGCCCAAAAGGCGGCGGGATCCGCTGCTGCCTTTTGATACAGCGCCTCATACTCCGCCATATTTTTGATGCGGGCCTGGGCGGCAAAGTCGGCGGGCGGCGCAAACAGGCGCTTTTCGTTAAGGATGGATTCGATCGTGGGTTGAGACATAGCACGGTAACAAAACAAGGACGGAACAGCGATCGCGGCGGGCGCAAGGATGCCCCATGGTAGGTTCTCTCAAAACCATACTTTTTTTAGGCAGGGGTAGATCATGCCGTACGGTTTTTTAACCTGAATCTGGTTCTGCCTAGGGAGCCGTAGGGAGTAAGGACGGCGGCGTTTTGCCCCTGCGATGCCTTCCAGAGCATTGCTAACTCAAGGCTATTAGACCTACCTAGAACTGGCAGATCGAGTCAGGTTGGACAGGACAACTGCGATCGCTTAAGGGATTGCCCGCCAGATGCAGCAACCCTAGTCGAGACAACTGGGATAGAGGCTGTATATCCACAATTTGATTATGGTCGAGCGACAGCAGGCCCACATTTTCCAGGGCTGCTAGAGGCTCTACATCAACTATTTGATTATTGCTGAGTACCAACACACTGAGATTGGTCAGGGTCGCCAAGGGCTGGACATCTTGAATTTGATTGTCGTTCAATCCCAGTCTTTCCAACCTAACCAGGGCCGACAGAGGCGAGACATTCACAATTTGGTTGCCGCTGAGCACCAAAAAAGTCAGGTTTTCCAACAAGGATAGGGACTGGATATCGACAATTTGGTTGTCGCCCAAAACTAAGGATTCTAAATTCGTTAGAGCTGCCAGGGAAGAGACATCCGTGATTTGATTACCGTTCAGATAAAGATTTTTCAGGGTACTCAAAGCAGCCAAAGGCTGCACATCCACGATTTGATTGTCATCCAACCCTAGCCATCTAAGATTTTCTAAGTCTGCCAGGGGTTGAATGTTCATGACTTGATTCTCCTTGAGTTCAAGCCATGCCAAATTTCTTAATCCAGAAAGCGGCTGTACGTCCTCAATTTGATTGCCATTGAGATAAAGATTTTGAAGTTTTTCTAATGCCGACAGCGCCCCAATCTCTACAATTTGGTTATAGCTTAGCAAAAGTCTTTCTAGATTCTGAAGCGTCGCGAGAGGGGCAACATCAACAATCTGGTTGTCGTCCAAAAAGAGCCATTCTAGGCCAGTTAAATTAGAGAGAGGTTGCACATCGACAACCTGATTGCCACTGAGTGATAGCCATGTTAAATTGTGGAGTCCTCCTAGGGATTGGATATTCGTAATCTGATTTGATTCTAGAAAAAGTGATTCTAGCTTAGTTAAACTGGCGAGGGGTTGAATATCTGAAATCTGATTGCCCGACAGAACCAGGGAGGTGAGATTAGTCAGCGTAGATAGAGGCCGTACATCAACAATTTCACTGCCGCCAAGTAACAACTGCGTTACATTCATCAACGTGGAATCCGCGCGATCGCAGTTCTCAGTACCGGCTTCTGCTAGTAGAACATCAACAGTATGACGGGCTTCTGGAGAAAGATTGTTTTTGTTCTCACACCAGTCTGCAAAACGGTCAAATACTTGAATGTTGGGTTGAGCCACGGCATCGTTAGCGCCCCCCAAGACTGAGATTGACAACAAACTCGCACCAACAAAGCCTTTGAACACCAAAACAACCTTTTTCATTTCCATAAGACTTTATTCTGAAAGAATTGGGAAGCTCATAAAAAACTCCTACACCACAATTCCGAGCATTTACAGATGCTTTGGGCAAAGCCAAGGCACAAACCAATCATTTTCCTTTGCCATCCACTCCCCCACTCACCCCTTCGACTCCGTTACTCCTGCGGAGTCGCTTCGCGAACAGAACAGGCCACTCCCCATCTCCCCATCCTGAAAAACCGATCCGTTCTGAAGTGACTGATTTACTGTGGAAGATAGGTACAGGGGCTAGGTCTGTGCCCAAAGCCCAACTCCTGGGCTCATTGATTGTCTTGGGGCTTGCTGCCGCCGTGACCCAAGAGTTCGAGGATAGATGTCTCCTCCCCAAGGCCATGGGCCTGCCGCGTTTTCTTCTCTATGCTGTCTTTTCTTTACCCTCGCTCCTGGCGACTCCGTGCGTTGCAGTTTCGCCCCCTGATTCCCTGGGCGCGGCGGCTGCGGGGATGGCAGTACGTCCTTTCGGTGATGGCCTTGGCTTGGGGCTATCGCGGGCTAGTGTGGCTGGTGTTTCAGATACCCTTGCCAGCGGGGCTCCCCGCCTACCCGATCTGGCCCCCGGCGGCCTATACTCTATTGATCCTACTGCTGGCAGGGCTGCGATTTTGGCCAGCGGTGGCCCTGGGGTCGGTGTTGAATACGGTGTTGTCTCCCGGTCAGGAGTTGTGGACAGCGGGGATTTTTGGGGCGGGGATCAATACTGCCCAGGCGATTCTGGGGGTGTGGCTGTTGCAGCGGGCTGGGTTTAGACCTCAGTTTGCTCGGTTGAAGGATGTGGGACTGCTGATCCTGTTGGGCGCGATCGCACCCTCGACCTTGAGTGCCACCCTGGGAGTCGCTAACTGTTGTTGGGCGGAGATTCACAATACCGCTAGCTTGGTCAATATTTGGTTGAACTGGTGGATTGGCAATGTTAGCGGCATTCTGATTCTGTTTCCCGTGATTTTGGCCTTGCCCCAGTGGGGCAAACTCCTCCGTTCTCCTCGGCAAAGTCTAACGGGATGTTTCTGGGCGGTGGGGCTAGCCCTGCTGAGCTGGTTTGTCTTTGTCGCACCGGATCGTGACCTCGTGGCTCCCTTTCCCCTGGAATATTTGCCCTTTCCCTTCATCATTTGGGGGGCGCAGCGTCTGGGGTCGGCGGGGGGCGCGGCGGCGATCGCCCTGACCACCAGCTTTGCCGGTTGGGGATTTATCCAGGGTCAGGGGCCGTTCTTTCACTTTTCCACCCAGCCGGAGCAGGCCATCCTGGCGCTGCAAGTCTATATCTGTGTTCTAGCGGTTACCACTCTGGCCCTAGCCGCCACCATGGCAGAGCGAGAAACCGCCCTGATCGCCCTCCAGGAGGAAAAGGAAAAATCGGAACAGTTGTTGCTGAATATTCTGCCCCTGCCCATTGCCCAGCGCCTCAAGCAGGATGCCGGGGCTACCATTGCTGATCAGTTTGCTGAGGTGACGGTGCTGTTTGCCGATATCGTCAACTTCACCCAACTTTCGGTGGAGTTATCCCCCCAGCAGTTGGTGGCGCTGTTGAACGATATCTTTTCCAGCTTTGATGCCCTAGCGGAGAAGCATGGCTTGGAAAAAATCAAAACCATCGGCGATGCCTACATGGTGGTGGGGGGTCTACCCGAACACCGGGGGGACCATGCTGCTGCCATTGCCGCCATGGCGTTGGATATGCAGGGGGCTCTGCGGAACTACGGTGAGCGCTATGGTCGCCGCCTTCAGATTCGCATTGGCATCAATACCGGGCCTGTGGTGGCGGGGGTGATTGGCACCAAAAAGTTCATCTATGATCTCTGGGGCGACACCGTTAATGTTGCCAGCCGCATGGAGTCTACGGGAATCGCCGATGGCATCCAGGTCACGACCCGAACCTACGAGGTCTTGCAAGATCAGTACAGCTTTGAGGCTAGGGGCGCGATCGCGGTTAAGGGGAAGGGGAAGATGGAGACTTATTTATTGCGGGAAAGGGAGGGGGGTGAGGGGGTAGGTGACAGGTGACAGGTGACAGGGAGTTTTGAATTTTGAGTTTTGAGTTTTGAATTGAGTGTCTGGTATTGGGCGCGGTTTCCGCGCCCAATACAGGAGGGGGCTCACTTCCTCTGTTTCTTCCTATATGCTTAAGGATGCATATTCCCCTTAGCACATTGTAATGGCGCTGATCCATGCCATTTTGGTCGCCCTTCTAGACTGCCCCAGCAGCGGCTATGACCTAGCCAAACGTTTCGATGGCTCAGTGGGTTTTTTCTGGGATGCCAGCCATCAGCAAATTTATCGAGAACTGACCAAGCTAGAGGTCGGAGGTCACCTTGCTGGCGAAAAGATTCCCCAAGAGGGTCGCCCTAACAAGGTCATTTTTTCCGTGACCGAGAGTGGTCGCCTCCTTCTAGAAGACTGGATGGCCCAGCCCGTCCCCCTAGCTCCTGTCAAAGACGCCCTGTTAGTCAAGCTCTTTGGCGGCTACATTATGCCAACGGCAGTGATCCTGACGGATCTCCAGCAGCATCAGGCCCAGCATCGAGAACGGTTGGCGGAATACGAATCCATCGCCACCCAGTTTTTCCCTAACCCCGCAGTCCTCTCCGCCCGTGCCACCCACCAGTACCTCACCCTACGCCACGGCATTCAATACGAGCAGGGTTGGTTGACTTGGTGCGAAGAAGCGATCGCAACGTTACAGAAACTCTAGCCTCTCGGGTTCATGAGCCACGGGTACATGGGATATTTGGGATATTCAGCACTGGCCCTTGAGGTTAACCCCAACAGCCTTGACCCGGTGGTCAGGCCATCAACACAAAGACCCCTATTTACCCTGGAGACATTCTAAGGATGGCAGGAATCATTGGCCTTATTTTACTGATTGGGGGCATCGCCCTGTTTTTTGTCCAGCGCCACCAAAAACAAAAAGCCTTTAGCCTCAAGATTGCTCGCAAAGTCACCGCTGCCGAGTTGAACGATACCGCTAGCGGAGTGGCGGCGGAAATTGGCGGCGGTAGTTGGCGGGATTACGTCAAGGTGTGGGGCAAGATTCAGGTGGATGAGCCCTTGATCTCAGAGCATACCCGCCAGAAATGTGTCTACTACTGCTCCAAAGTGCTGCGGGAATACGAAGACACCACGACGGAGCGTAATTCTGAGGGGCGGCTAGAGACCAAAACCCAGCGCAAGACCGAAACCATTTCCAGCAACAAGCAATCCATTCCCTTCACCTTAGTGGATGACAGCGGCACCGTAGAGGTCAACCCCGAGTCCGCTGACATTGAAACTGTTGAAGTGATGAATGAATTCCGCCGTGAAACCAAAGGTCGTCGCAATACCCTGGGCTATCGCTATCAAGAATCTCTACTGCCCCTCAATCGCAATATTTTGGTGCTGGGAGCCGCTAGCGATCTGACGGGTCGAGTGGTGATCAGTAAACCCACCAAGGCGGACACCAAATACGTCATTTCCCTTAAGGATGAGGAGACCCTCTCGGCGGCGGTGGAGCGCAATGCCAAAATCAGCTTCTTCAGCATGGTGGCTTGTGGGATTGTTGGCATCCTGCTGGTGTTGTGGCAACTGCTGTCCTGAGGGGCCAGAGGCTAGGGTCATGGGTGGGATCCGTAGATCTTCCGAGACTTGGCAAGGGCCAGTGGGGTTTTTGTAGGATTTCTATAAAGGGATGGGGGAATACATCGGCAGTAGCGGTCTGTCGTGACTCGCCCTTGAGGCAACGATGCGAGAGATCTCAGCTTTAGGAGATGAAACTACGGACTGGGGTGCCACAGCCCCTCTCCGAATCCAGGGGCAGCAGCGTATATTTAACGAAAGTGGGTAGATAGCTTCACCTCTAGTTTCAATTCAGGTGTGCTTTCTATAAGGGTTGCGGCAAAAGGCAGTCAGGGGAATCTGTATTCATCTATAACCAGAGGAAGCATGACCATTAGCTTCTCTCTAGGGCCTAACCCTCCTCTCTGGGCCAGATTCCGAAAAGCCCATGCCTTCTGGCTGCTGCCGTCCGTTTGTTGCCAAGCCCATAATGTTAGCCTTGACTGCCCCATCTTCCCCCTCTCCCTCTGCACCCCTATTCCCTCGGGAATTAGCCCTGGATAATCTCTTAGGGGTGGCACTGTTTGATGTGAATGGCCTTCCCCGCGAATATTTCGTGACCCAGGAAAACCGGAGTACGGGTTGGGTGCAAATTGTGTTCCAGGCTCTAGGACTGCGATCGCTGTTGGCCTCCTCCTTAAAACTAGAAGGCTTCCAGCAAATTGCTGTGCACCTTAACACCAGCACCGCTGTCGTCCTGCGGCGTCGCCACGATTATATTGCTCTGCTGCTCAAAGCCCCCGCAGCGGTCCCTTTCCAGGACGATCTGACCCCCCTCAATCAATGGGTCAATACCCTAGAAGCAGACTTTTTCCAAGACCACCCCCACTTTACAGCAGCCTAAAAAGCCAGTTGGGGGGATGTCGCAGCAGCAATATGGAGAATTTGTATCAGAGTAGTATCAGACTATAAGATTTGCCGCCTCGGGACAGGCAGTACCGTCGAGACCCCCTAGGATGGAAGGCAAGGGTTAAACACCTAAGTGTGTTTCAGCCCAAGTCCTGTCTAGGATCTGAACAGCGGTCAACGTTGGCTTCGGCCAGACCCATGCCTGCTGTCCCAGGCCGAAGATGATTTTTGAGCTGGGATACTCTAAATGGGGGCAGCATTGCGTTAGGGGACGAGCCTTTGCGATTGTGGTCTGGGACTGTGGTCTAGGACTGCGGTATGTAACTAGGGCTATTCCCTACCCCAGGGCGGCACCGCCGCTCCTGCCCCAACGCTGTAACCCAACCGGGGGGAGATCGCTATGAATACCTTATCTGTGTCCCATATTTCGCCAGAAGAAGTGTCGGCCATGACCGAAAACTCCATGGCGGAACTGGCTCAACGGCTGGAACAAGATGACTACGCCGATGCCTTTGCCGGGTTACAAGACTGGCATCTGTTGAGGGCGATCGCATTCCAACGGCCTGAGCTGGCGGAAAACTACATGCATCTACTGGATTTAGAAGCCTTTGACGAGGAATAGGGATGTTCCCCACCGGGTGCTTCTGGGCCTAGGTGGGGGAATTGCAGCCTACAAATTGTGTGAAGTTGCCTCCACGCTGGCCCAGCGGGATATTTCCGTGCGGCCTCTGTTCACGGCTGCTGCTCAGCGCTTCATCACCCCCCTCACCTTGGCCACGCTCTGTCGTCACCGGGCCTATACCGATGAGGACTTTTGGCAGGCGAGTCAGGGGAGACCCCTGCATATTGAACTGGGGGAGTGGGCGGACCTGCTGGTTATTGCTCCCCTCACCGCCAATACTCTGGGCAAGCTGGTCTATGGCATGGCGGATAATTTGCTGACCAATACGGTGCTGGCTTCCACTTGCCCAGTGCTAGTGGCCCCCGCTATGAATACGGATATGTGGGAGCAAGTCTCTGTCCAGCGGAACTGGCGGCAGCTTGGCCAAGATCCCCGTTTCCATGGCCTAGACCCCGGTGCGGGGCGACTGGCCTGCGATCGCGTGGGTACTGGGCGCATGGTGGAACCGGCTGTCCTCATTGCGGCTATTGATGCTCTGTTGATGACGGGGGGACGGCGAGACCTAGCGGGCAAACAGATTCTGATCAGTACGGGCAGCACCCGTGAGTATTGGGATCCGGTACGTTTTATTGGCAACCCCGCCAGCGGCAAAATGGGGGTGGCTCTGGCCCTAGCGGCGCGCTTTCGGGGTGCCCAGGTCACCCTGGTTCATGGCCCCATGGCAGCGGCAGATTTGGCTCCTTTGAATCAGGTGCAACTGGTTCCCGTTGCCAGTGCGGCAGAGATGGAGGCGGCGTTGATCAATGCTCTACCCCTGGCGGACTGGGTGATCATGGCGGCTGCGATCGCAGATGTCAAACCCCGCCACCAAGCCACCGAGAAATTACCAAAAGCTGCCCTACCCGAAGCGTTGCCCTTGGCTCCTGTCCCCGACATTGCCGCCCGCCTCTCCCAGCTCAAGACGCCTCAACAAAAACTGATAGGCTTTGCGGCCCAAACTGGGGACATTTTGGCCCCCGCCCAGGCCAAGTTAGTTCACAAGGGCTTGGATGCGATCGTGGCAAACCCCATTGATCAGCCCCAAGGAGGCTTTGGCAGTGAGATGAACCAGGCGATGATTTTGATGCCTGGTCGGCCCCCGGTGCCTCTGCCCCTAGTGCCTAAATGGCAATTGGCTCACCAAATCTACGATGTTGTCCTCAACCATTTTATCGGGACACATCTCGGCCCCTCACCGTTCGGCTGAGCGTTCGACTGAGCTCACGCCGAAGCCCTAGCCCTCTTCCAAGGGGAAAGGGGACCGGACAATGTTGAGCTGGCGCGACAAAATGGCAAGCCTACTTCAGTCTAGAGGTACTAGGACCATCAGAAGAAGTACAGAGAAGAGTATGGAAAGTATCCTAAACCTCAGTAGGGACGCCTACGTGCATCCTCGGTTCCAGCGACTCCGCAAAGTCGGGAACATCTTTATGGAAACTTCATGTACTTAAAAGATTGAGCAAAACTTGCCCCTGAGGGCTGGGTTCCAAGGGGCTTGCTCCTAGGATAGGAACAGTCAAGTCATTAATCAGTAACGCCCGTATTATTCAGTATTACGAAGGAGCCTCTGCCACTGTGGTCAGCCTGTCTAGCCCCATTGGAATCCAGTCACACCCAGAGGGATTCATGACCGCCACCTACCAACGTCGGTTGGTCCCCCTACCCCAGACTGCCTCTCTGGGTCTCCACGCTTCGGTTTCAAGTCCCCTCAAGCGGCTGCTAGACATCGCCGGAGCCCTGGTGGGCTTGGGGATTACGGCCCTCTTGGTTATCCCCATTGCGATCGCGATTCAGATTGACAACCCTGGCCCCATCTTTTTCCGTCAGGTGCGCTGTGGTTACCGAGGACAGAGTTTCCGGATCTGGAAATTCCGCTCCATGGTGAGCAATGCGGAGCAACTTCAGCACTTAGTCTCCAATGAAGCAGAGGGTCTGATCTTTAAGAACAAGCAGGATCCCCGCGTCACCCGCGTTGGGCAGTTCCTCCGCCGCACCAGCCTGGATGAGTTTCCCCAGTTCTGGAATGTGTTGATGGGCGAGATGAGCTTGGTGGGCACCCGTCCTCCCACGGTGAAAGAGGTGATGCTGTACCAACCCCACCACTGGCAGCGCCTAGAGGTCAAGCCCGGTATCACTGGGGAATGGCAGGCACGGGGCCGCTCTGAAGTTTTGGACTTTGAAGATATTGTCAAAATGGACGTGCGCTATCAACGCCGCTGGTCTGTGGCCTACGATCTGCAACTGCTCTGGGAAACGGTGGCGGCAGTCCTAAAGCGCAAAGGCGCTTTTTAGGCACGGCGTCGATATCCCTCTGATTTGGCTAAAGGCTCTACAGTGACAGCCTTCTTGTTTCAAGAAGGCTGTTTTTTTGTGGCGATAAGTAAGTAGGGCGAACAAGAAGTAGGGCGAACAAGGGGCTTAAGCCCCTTGTCCGTACTGAACCCGAGTGAGAACCTCTATAGACAAGGTGTAAGGGGCGAGAAGCTACCCATTTGGGCCGAAGTTTAATACATTAGTTCCAGGTTCTGCCTAGGGCGTGGGGACAATTAACGAGGAAATCCTTGCGGGGTAGGCATGACCACGCCCCACCTACTGGATCAAGCTAGGGGCTGTAACCGCCCTATAACAAGGAGTCTGGCTTTGATTGTCCACAGCCCCTAGGTCGTCAGAAACCTGTCGCTTCAGTCCCTTTTCTAGGAGCCGCCCTATGCCAGTGAGCCCCAGTCAAATCCTGACGGCCCTGGACAGCAAACGTCAGGACTTCACCCGGTTCAACAGTACGATGCAGCAGGATCTCCGGCGCTATCGGCAGCTTTGGCAACAGTTGACCCAGGGGCCTGGGGAGGCGCTGGCGAATGCCCTGCCTAAGGCACGGGTGGGGGCGCGACCTCTGGAACCCTTTGCCGCCGTCCGCAAGGGAGTGGTGCCCTTTGGACGGAAATGGCCTAGCCGGGAGGACAGTTTAGACTGGGTGCGATCGCACCTTTCTGGCATCACCACCTTTGCGGTGGATGGGTCACAAATTTTCCCCAGCAAAGATGTTTCCCTCTCAGTGGCCCTGGTGCAGATCGGCTGGTTTGAAAACCCCCATACGGAATCGGGAGATTACCACAAGGATGTGCAGCTAGAGGTTTTAACCCCCCAGGATCTAAAAACCAAGGGAGTGATGGAACCTGCTGACCGCCGGGTCAATATCCGCCGCTTTGAGATGGAAACCCAGCGCCTCGTGGACTATATGGCCCAGTGCGCCCAACCCGATCGCACCCTGGTGTTCTTTGATGGCTCCCTGGTGGTCACCTTTGCCGACGCCTTTGACAAAGACAGCCAAGATGCCTACGTCAGCGCCATGGTAAAGCTGTTAGCCGCCAGCGATCGCTATCGTGTCCCCCTAGTGGGCTATGTAGATACTTCTTCTGCCCGTGATCTGATGACCCTGATTCCCCATTGCTCCGCCGCGATGGTCAGGGAACGGCCCAAAGAGGCCATCGCGGCAGTTGATACCCTCCACGATGTCCAAATGCTGTCGCCACTGATGGCCTGGGGCGATCGCACCCCCCTATTGATCTGCGATCGCGAGGGCATTTTGGACAAGTATGGCGATCTGGGGGATCAGGTCACCTTTACCTATCTCCAAACCACCCGCGATCGGCCCCCAGCTCGATTAGAATTGCCCCGCTGGCTCTGGGACGCGGGGCAATTGGAAACGGTATTGAACTGGGTACGGGCGGAAGTGATTGTGGGGGGCGGCTATCCCTACGCCATCGAAACCGCTGACCAAACAGCAGTGTTGCAAGGCCCAGATCGGCAACTGTTTTACCGCATCCTTCAGGACTGGGCCGACCGGGAAGACTTGAATCTACGTTTTTCCCGCAAGATGATTAGCAAAACTCGCCGTCGCTAGTGCTCAGGCAATTCATAAATGATTGACGGGTGACCGAACCCTTTGTGCGTCTTGCAAGCCCCTTTCATTCTGCTTCGCACGGGCATAGCCCTACATCCTTACTGTCTTCAAGTGTGGTTGTAATTTCCGACTGGACATTGATAACTGGAGTTTAGACTAAAGCCATAGAAAAAAGCGGCAGAGCAAGGCTCGGGCCGCTTTTTAGCCGAAGCTGAGAAAGTACAACCCATCTCGGCACCGGCCTATGACTTACGATAGCTTGTATGGATTCCGGCACCGCGCCCATAAGTATCTGGGCCGGGCACGCGACGCAACCTTTGAACTCGTTGATGCGGTGCTGACCAGCCGTCATCTCTCTAGCTTTGTGGAACTCTCGCAGTCCCCGCTATTTCGACGAAAGTGGCCGAGTGCTTATGAGGCCCTGCAAGATAGTCGCCCGCAACGGCAACGGCTGATGCGCCTCTATCTGGAGCAGCTCCCGAGCGATGGCCCGATTGTGCTAGCGGGAGACCATACCGGATGGCCACGGCCAGAGGCGAAACGGTTACGGGAGCGCACCCATGAGCATCAGGCCAATGGGGGCGGGAGTTTAGGTCCGGTGAGTCTAGGTCAAGGGTATAGCACCTTAGCGTGGGTTCCTGAAGCCGAAGGCAGTTGGGCGCTGCCCCTACGCCATGAGCGGATCACCAGTTGGGAGAGCCCGATTAGCTTAGCCGCCTTTCAACTCAGACAAGTGTGCCAGTCCTTACCCCATCGTCCGCTGAGCCTATGGGATAGCGAATATGGCTGTGCCAGCTTTGTGCTGAAAACAGCGGACATTAAGGCCGACAAGCTGATGCGTCTGCGCTCTAACCGCAATCTCTGGGGTGCCCCGCCCCCCTATTCAGGTCGGGGACGGCCCCGAGTTCATGGCGACTGTTTCAAGCCTAATGACCCCGCAACCTGGCCAGAGCCTAACCAAGACCTGACGGTTGTGGATCCGAAATTGGGTGCTGTGCGGGTGCGCGCTTGGCACCAGATGCATTTTCGCCAAGCCGCCCCGCATCCCATGACCCTGATTCAGGTTCAACGTCTTGGTGAGGACGGCCAGCCCCGCTCGATTCGCCCCTTGTGGTTAGTCTGGGTCGGCGACACGATGCCCGACCTTGAGCACCTCTGGCAACGCTACCTGCGACGCTTTGCCCTAGAGCACTGGTACCGATTCTTGAAGCAGCGCCTTCACTGGATGGTGCCCAAACTCGGTGAACCCAAAGCCGCCGAGCGCTGGAGCGATCTGATGCCCTTGGCCACCTGGCAACTCTGGCTCGCCCGAGACCTTGTGCAGGATGCCCCTCTGCCCTGGCAGAAAAAGCTGCCTATCCTTACCCCCGGACGGGTCGCTGATTCCATTGCCTCACTTTTAGCCCGGTTGGGCTCTCCCGCCCAGGCTCCCAAACCCCGTGGAAAGTCCCCTGGGTGGCCCAAAGGTCAAAACCGTAACCGCAAACCTCGCTATCCCACGGTCAGAAAACGCCCTAGTCGACCCAAAAAAACGTCGCAAACGGTCGCTTAGCTCTCCGATCGCCCTCAAATCGCTATTTCTTCTCTCCCTATCCTCAGGGAGAAAATTTGCCTTAGTCTAAACTCCAATGATAATAAAGACACTGGCAAAGGTGTCATTCTGCCCCGATGATCCTGATGTTGCCCCCCTCTTGCCGTGAAATGCTTGCCGCTTACCCTTGGTGCCCTACTTCGTAGAGTTCGGCACCGTATCCGTTACCCGTCCTTACGGGTCATGTTTACAGTGCCTGTCCTAGTGCAGTTAGTGGTGGCAGTGGGGCTAGTGGGGTATCTCTCCCTCCACAATGGGGAGCAGGCAATGCAGAACCTTGCTTCCCAGTTGCGGACAGAAATTTCCGCCCGTATTGAGGGAGAACTGGCCAGCTATTTTGGCGATCCCCATGCCCTGAATCGTCTCAATGCCACCGCCTTCAGCAGTGGGGATCTGGATATTCGGAACGCTGCCTACGGGGAACCTCTGCTTTCTCAGCAGATGAAAATTTATCCCAATATTGCCCTGGTCTATTGTGGTAGCGCCCGCTCAGGGGAGTTTTTTGGCGTGTTGCGATCGCCGGATACCGGAGAGCTAGAGTTTTCCTACAGTAATCGCAGCAATGACTTCTTTCGCGACTACTACACCCTGGATGTACGGGGCTATCGCCAGCACTTCATCCGCCGTGCCGAGGAACGCTACGACGCCCGTCTACGGCCCTGGTTTCGAGCCGCCATCACTGCTGAGCAGCCCGCTTGGACCGATGTCTACCTGGCCTTCACGACGGGGTTGCCTAATATCACGGCGAGCCTCCCTGTCTATGACAATCGCCAGGGCCGTCAATTGCTGGGGGTTTGTGCAGCGGATGTGGTGCTGCCAGAGGAGTTTAGAGCGTTTCTCAGCCAGTTGCATATTGGTCAGTCGGGCCATGCCTTTGTGGTGGATCGCAGGGGTAACTTGATTGCCAGTTCTACCGATGAGCCACTGTTGCTAAAGGTGGAGGGCAAGGGGCAATTTTTGCAGGCCATCAATAGTACCGATCCCCTAGTGCAACAGTCGGCGGCTTACCTCCTGGGGCAGTTTGGCCAGTTTGATCGGATTCAGCGATCTCAGCAGCTCGCCTTTCCCCTGAAGGGCCAGCGGCATTTTCTAGAGGTGCTGCCCTTTAGTGATGGCTTTGGCCTGGATTGGTTGATTGTGGTGGTGGTGCCGGAGGCAGACATCATGGGGCAAATTTACACCAATACCCGTATCACCATCTTGCTCTGTGCTATTGCCCTGGTGATTGCCCTGGGGGTGGGTATTGCCTCTACTCGACGGATGACGGAGCCTATCCTGAAGCTGAACCAGGCGGTGAAGGAAATTGCTCGGGGTAACTGGGACCAACCCCTGCCTTCGGCTCGCACCGATGAGGTGGGTCAACTGGCGCGGTCGGTGGATTCCATGGCGATGGACCTGCGGCAAAGCTTTGGTCGCCTAGAGGCTCAGAAAAATGCCTTTGCCCGATTTTTTCCACCGGAGTATTTGGCCCTCTTCCAAAAGCGGGATGTGACGGAGGTGCAGCTTGGGGACTACATCAGTCAGACCATGACGGTGATGTTTGCGGATATTCGCCAATTTACGGGGCTGGTGGAGCGCATGTCTCCTGGGGCACTGGCGGAGTTTATGAATAACTATCTCCAGAGAATTTCGCCGGAGATTCGGGGCCACCGAGGGATTGTGGTCAAGTTCATTGGTGACAGCATTATGGCGGTGTTTCCTGAAGCGGTGGAGGATGGGATTGCGGCGGCTCTGGCTCAGTTCGATCAGGTGCGGGCCTATAACACTGAGGGGATTGGGCCGGGGCATATTCCGGTGAAGATTGGGATTGGTCTGCACACGGGGCCGATGATGCTGGGCATTATCGGGGAGCCGACGCGGATGCAGGGGGATGCTCTCTCGGATACGGTGAATTTGGCAGCCCGGTTGGAGGGACTGTCGAAGGTGTATAGTGCGCCCTTGGTGATCTCGGAGGAGGTGTTTAATCAACTCTCAGATCCCCAGCGGTTTCCCCTCCGGTTTTTGGATCGGGTGATGGTGAAGGGGCGTCGAGGATCTCTGGACATCTATGAGGTGCTGGGGGCGGAGGAGCCGGATCTGCGATCGCGAAAGTTAGCCAGTCTGGAGGAGTTTGCGACGGGGGTGCAGTGCTATCGCGATCGCGACTGGACGGGGGCGCGGCACTGTTTTAACCGGGTGCTCCAGATCAACCCTGAAGATGGCGCAGCCCAAATTTATATGGATCGGCTGGAGATTTTGATGACTGAGGGGGTGCCGCCAGATTGGGATGGCGTCTGGGTCTTTAAGCAAAAGCGCTAAGGAATCCGAATCCTTATAATCTGCAATTCTTGTGGGTTAGGCATCTTGCCTGACCGTGGACAGCCGGGACGGCTATTCCACGTTATTTGATCCCTACTGCTAAGGGGGCTACCTCAGAGGTCCAGATCCCGCAGTGCAGGCAAAAGTTGGGCAAAGGCGATCCCCCGATGGCTGCACTGTTCCTTCTCGGCGGGGGCCATCTCTGCAAAGGTTTTACCCAGGGCGGGCACGTAGAAAATGGGATCGTAGCCGAAGCCGCCGCTGCCTTGGGGGGCCATCGTGATTTCCCCAGGACAGATGCCTTCGGTGTCGAGGGCGATGGTGCCATCGGGGCGGGCTAGTGCGATCGCACAGACAAATTGGGCTTGGCGGTGGGAGGTATCCCCCAGTTCCCCCAGGAGCCGTTGAATGCGAGCGCGGTCGTCCCGGCCATACCGAGCGGAATACAACCCTGGTGCTCCCCCCAGAGCATCCACAGCAAGGCCAGAGTCATCTGCGATCGCCCATTGCCCTGTCGCCATGGCCACCGTCGTCGCCTTCAGCCGCGCATTTTCCAGAAATGTTGTCCCGGTCTCCTCTACGTCAATCTCCTGGGGCTTCAGTACCAGGTTCCACCCCAGCCCCGCCAGGTGGGCATTCATTTCCTGAACCTTACCGGGATTTCCAGTGGCCACCACAACTGTGGGCATGTTCATATTTCTCGCAGAGGATTCCATCTAAATATCAAGTCCGTTTAATTAGCCACACAAGTCTATTGGGTGGTTAGTAGGGGCGAACGGCTGTTCGCCCTGTTCAAAATTGTGGGCAATTAGCCGAACACGATATAAATCAGCGCCAGGGCGCTGCAAGGGCATTATTAGGGATCAGGGAATTCCAGCGCAATCCTGGACTTGGGAACTAGCGGAGATACGTTCCCTTAGGGACTCGCAAGAAAATAAGGTACCAATTGCCACCTTGCCTATGGGTGCATTGCTGCGCGTGGGCGAAGCCGCGCCTTAGCGTTATGCACCCTACCAGTGCTCAACGGTTCCGGTACTTTATTTAGACGCACGTCCCTTAAGCCTCGCCGAGGACGATCTCAAGGGCCATGGCCCCCTCTAGATCAAAGGGAGGAATTTCCGGGATCTCGCCATCGCTGAGTCCAGTCTCCTCCAGAGCCATCAGTCGCCCGCGCCCATAGCCATCGGCAAACACCTCGTCCAATTTCCCTTTGAGGCTGGGGTTGTCTCGCAGCAAGGTGGTGATATCTTGTCGTGCTCCCCGAATACTCAGAACCCAGGACCGACTGCGGCGGGCCGGTTGATAGCGCCATTTCAGTAGATGGCAGCAGAGTCTAGCGATCTGGCTGGTCAGCGCCCGTTTTTCAGATCGGCCCAAGCTTTCCAATTCCTCCTGCACGTTAGCAGCATCCAGCTCTCCCCATCGTCCTTGCTGAATCAGGGCCGCCTGTTGCTGCACCCAGCCATAGAAATCTGTGTCGTACAGGGTCGAGTCGCGATTGCTCACTTTTGCCTATCCCCCGTCATGATCGCCTGGATCTAATTGCCCATCTAACTTTATCTAGAATAACTCTCCCCCCGCGCAGGATCCGGTACAGGGATTTAGCTGGAACACTCTAAAACTGATAGCGTGAGGGATGCAGTCGGAATCCGTGAGGCGATCGCTTGGCACCGCGTTCTAACTACCATAATCTCTTGCCCTACGTTCAGCAGCAGTGGCGCACTATTGCCTATGCCCTGCTCTGTACCCTGGTCTTCACCGCCTTTTGGCCCTTGCTGGCTTGGTTGGCGGGGCGAATGCTGTCCCTGCTGGTGCAGGGGCAGGTGGTGGCCCTGGCCCAGACAGCGGGGATCACGATGGTGGGCTTCACCATTCATAAGCTGGGACAGTACGGCCAAGACTCCCTGATGTCCAAGGCGGCACTTACCGCCACCTTCAACCTACGGGTTCAGGTCTATCGCCATCTCCAGAGCCTCAGCTTGGCCTATTTTGAGCGATCCCAGACGGGGGATTTGGCCTACCGCCTCACGGAGGATGTGGACCGCATCGGTGAGGTGATCAAACGTCTGTTTCAAGACTTCGTCCCCAGCCTGCTGCAACTGATTGTGGTGCTGGCCTACATGCTGTGGCTGAACTGGCAACTCACCATGACCACCTTTATCCTGGTGCCCGCCCTGGCCTTGCTGGTGGGTTGGTTTGGGGAGCGGATGTTGAGCTATTCTCGCCGCAGTCAAAATCTGGTGTCGGACTTGTCTTCCCAGTTGACGGAGGTTTTCAGCGGCATTCGTCTGGTGCGGGCCTTTGCCGCTGAGGACTATGCCATCCAGCGGTTTACGGAGGAGGCGGAGCGCAACCGCAAGGCTCGCTATCGGGCCGCTTGGTTGCTGGCGGTGCAGTACCCGGTGGTGGGACTGCTCTATGCCTTGATTGTGCTGATTCTATTTTTGGTGGGGAGCTGGCAGATTGCTTCGGGAAATCTGACGGGGGAAGCCTTTGGCAGCTATGTGGCGGCGGCCCTGTTGTTGATTGACCCGGTGACCCACACCACGGAAAACTACAACCTGTTTAAGGAGGCGGAAGCCTCGGTAGACCGAGTGTTTGAGCTATTTGCCATTGAGCCTGCGGTGGGGGAAGCTGTCGATGCCCAGCCCCTACCTGCTGTCACCGGCAAGGTGGAATATCGCCATGTGACCTTCCATTACACCCCAGAGGAACCTGTGCTCCAGGGGATTTCCCTCCAGGCGATGCCGGGGGAAAAGATCGCCTTGGTGGGATCTTCGGGGGCGGGTAAAACGACGTTGGTGAATCTGCTGCCTCGGTTCTACGATCCCCAGGGGGGGCAGATTTTCATTGATGGTATTGATATCCGCACGGTTACCCTCAAGAGTCTGCGTCGCCAGATTGGCATTGTGCCCCAGGAAACGACGCTGTTTTCCGGCACGATCGCGGAGAATATCGCCTTTGGCCAGAAGGATTTTGACCTGGCGGCAGTGCAGGCGGCGGCTCAGGCCGCTAATGCCCACGAGTTCATCATGCAGTTTTCCCAGGGCTACCATGCTTGGGTGGGGGAACGGGGGGTGAATCTTTCGGGGGGGCAGCGCCAGCGACTTGCGATCGCGCGGGCGGTTCTTCTCAATCCCCGAATTCTGATTCTAGATGAGGCCACATCGGCCCTGGATTCCGAGTCAGAAAATCTGGTCCAGGAGGCTCTGGAACGGCTGATGGGCGATCGCACGGCCTTCATCATTGCCCACCGTCTGGCCACGGTGCGGGGGGCGGATCGAATTCTAGTGATGGATCAAGGCTTTATTGTGGAGGCGGGTACCCATGAGGAGCTGCTGGCCAAGGGCGATCGCTATGCCTACTTCTATGACCAGCAGTTTCAAAAGTAGGGGAAGGAACGGGGCAAGTTCCCGCTGCCGGTGGTTACTGATCTACCCGCTATTGTGGTCAGTTCAGCGGCATACACAGCAAACCGTCCCGACCTGATCTTGATTGCTGTCACCAGTCAGGTGAGAACACCTTGGTGCTGTGGCTGTCTGCTGCTGGGGTGTTGTTGCCGGAACGCGCCAGTGCTCAGGAAGCCTCCGCCCCGCCCCCAATCGTTTGACCGTCCGTTTCTCCATCTGGTTCAGGGATGGATGGGGAAAATTCCACGGCTTCGTAGAGAGCCGCCATTGACCCCGCCCAGCCGACACTGGTGAGGGTGAGGGTATCCCCTTCACTGTGGGGATGCAGTACCCACAAGCCCTCGGCATTGCGGCGAAAAACCTCCGCGTGGGGCCGGGTCTGGGAAATCAGCACATATTCTTGCAAGCTATCAAGGTGGCGATAGTCAAAAAACTTATCCCCCCGGTCGAAGGCTTCGGTCCCTTCGGAAAGCACTTCAACAATCAGGCAGGGGTGGCGTTTGCAGGTGGTGTTGGCCCGATCGCGATCGTCGCACGTGACCATCACGTCGGGGTAATAATAGCGATTCAGGGTTTCAATGCACGCCTTCATGTCCAAGGCATAGGCTCGACATTTACCTGTGCGGAGGTGTCCCCGCAAGAGTGCCCAAAGGTTGAGGGCAATGGTGACATGGGCATCGGTGCCCCCGGCCATGGCATAGACTTCCCCATCCCGATATTCGTGCTTGGTGGGGCTATCGGCTTCTGCGGCGAGGTACTCCTCGGAGGAAAGGGGGGAGTGGGTGGCGGGGAGGGCAACCATGGGTTTTGAACTGGGCAATGAGGCGATAGGCCCATTGTATCGAGTGGGTGAGAGAAGGCCCCTCCCAACTGCATGGGTTGAATAAGTTGACTGGGCTCAGCAATAGTTGTTGATGTTACCCATCGCCGGAGATTGCCCCATGGCCCGCCTCGCCAAGCTGCTCGGTTTTGCCCTCTGCTCTGCCTTGCTGGTACCCGCGATGCAACTGGCGGGGGAGGCCGCTCAGAACCCAGGGCAGTTACGGGGGGTCGGGGACAGGTTCCTTAACGGTAGCGGGGCGGGTAGTCAGATCGGTCGCCAGGAACCTGTCCCCTTAGTGACCCAGAGCCCAGGGTTCTTTGGCGCGGGTGACTCGTTGCGTTTAGGAACGATACAAGAACCCTGGAATCTCGGCCCGCTGAATGGGGAAGGGCTACAGGTGGAGCCGTTACCCCTAGTGGCGGAACCGCCCCAGATTTTGGCTCAGGCGGATAGCCGCCTAAGCGAAGCGGATCGACTGCTTCAGCAAGGTATTCAACAGTACAACCAGAATCAGTTTCAAAGAGCAATTAACTCCTGGGAGCAGGCATTACAGCTATATCGTGCTGGAGGTGATCGCGCTGGGGAAGGGCGCGCCCTGGGAAATCTAGGCACTGCTTATTTGGTTTTGGGCGACTATCACCGTGCCATTGAGTTCTTTGAGCAACATTTGGCAATCTCCCAGACTATTGGCAACTGGGCTGGGGAAGGAGTTGCTCTAGGGAATTTGGGTAACGCTTATTTCAGCCTAGGAGACTATCGCCAAGCCATTAAATTCTATGAGCAAGATTTGGCGATTTCCCAGGAAATCGGCGACCGACTTGGTGAAGGTACTGCGTTGGGGAACTTAGGCATTGCTTACAACAGCCTAGGGGAGTATCGTCGTGCCATTGAATTCTATGAACGACACCTAGTGATCGCCCAGGCTGTCGGCGACCGGGCTGGGGAAGGACGGGCTCTAGGGAATTTGGGCTCTGCTTATTTAGGCATGGGGAACTATCGCCGCGCTATCGAGTTTTTTGAGCAAGACTTAGCGATTTCCCAGGAAATCGGCGACCAACTGGGAGAAGGGACTGCTCTGGGGAACCTGGGCATTGCTTACAACAGCCTGGGAAACTACCGCCGTGCCATTGAGCTTCATGAGCAGGTTCTCACTATCTTTCAAGCCATCGGTAACCGATCTGGGGAAGGAACTACCTTTGGGAATCTGGGGGCTGCTTATCGCAATCTAGGAGATTATCGCCACGCTATTGAGCTTTTTGAGCAACATCTGGTGATTTCCAGGGAAATTGGAGGCCGATCTGAAGAAGGTAGAGCCCTAGGGAATTTGGGCAGCGCTTACCTTGGGTTGGGAAAATATCGCCGCGCCATTGAGCTTTTTGAGCGACATCTGGTAATTTCCAGGGAAATTGGAGATCGGGCTGGAGAAGGGGGAGCCCTAGGGAATTTAGGCAATGCTTATTGGGGTCTTGGGAACTATCAACGAGCTATTGAGCTTTTTGAACAACACTTGGCGATCTCTCAGGCTGTCGGTAACCGTACTGGTGAAGGAAACGCCCTGAACAGTTTGGGCGTTGTTTATCTGAGCTTAGGAGACTACCACCGTGCTATTGGATTCTTTGAGCAACGGTTAATGATCTCTCAGGAAATTGGCGACCTCGCTGGAGAAGGTCGAGCCCTAGGTAACTTGGGCATTGCTTACTGGAGTTTGGGAGACTATCACTCAGCCATTGAGTTCCACACACAAAGCCTAATGATCGCCCGTAGCATTGGCAACCGAGCTGGGGAAGGCGCTGTGCTGGGAAATTTGGGTGCTGCTTATCGCGGTCTGGGAAACTATCGTCGTGCCTTTGACCTTGATGAGCAATTTCTGACAATTGCCCGTGAGATTGGAGACCGAACTGGTGAAGGAAACGCTCTGAACAATTTGGGTCTTGCTTACCTCACTCTGGAGCAGAGTGACCAAGCATTGGCTCTATATCAACGGTCCTTAGCCATTCGCCGCGAGATTGGCGATCGCGTCGGAACTGCCACCACCCTCAATAACCTCGGCAGACTCCTCAACGATCGCAACCAGCCCGAACTGGCCATCACCTTCCTCAAAGCTGCTGTCGATATCCGCGAATCCATACGCGGCGAGATCCGCCAACTAGATCGCGACCTTCAGCAAGCCTTCACCGACATCGTCGCCGCCGACTACCGCCTCCTCGCCGACCTCCTCCTCCAACAAGATCGCGTCCTCGAAGCCCAAGAAGTCCTCGACCTGCTCAAACTGCAAGAACTCGAAGACTATCAACTCCGCAACGTCCGAGGCACCGAGGAAACCCGCCAGGGCATTTCCTTCTGGCCACCCGAGCGGGAAATCCTTGATCGCTTCTACACCCACCTAGAAACCAATACCGATCCCCAAACCTTCTTCACCAGTGGAGACGTGGCGGATCGCATTGCCCAACTCCAACGCAACGCCCGCAGCCAGAACCCCAACCCCGAACAACTCGCCCGCCTGCAAGGGAACCTGCAACAGGCCGGTAACGCCGCCCTGCTTTATCCCCTCGTCCTCGACGATCGCCTCGAACTAATCCTCGTCACCACCAGCGGCATCTCCCGCCACACCGTCCCCGTTGACCGGGTAGAGCTGAACCGGGCGATCGCCGCCTTCCGTTCCGACATTGAGGATCCCTTCAGCAACTCCCTCCCCAACGCTCAGCAGTTGTACCAATGGCTGATCGCGCCCCTCGCTGACGAGATTGATGCCGCCGGAGCCGAAACCATCCTCTACGCCGCAGACGGCCAACTGCGCTACATTCCCCTCGCCGCTTTGCATGACGGTGACCAATGGCTGACCCAGCGCTACACCCTCAACCACATCACCGCCGCCTCCCTGATGGACTTCTCCCAGGCGGAGTCAGCACCCCTCAGCATCCTGGCTGGCGCTTTCCCCGCTCAAGATCTGGTGGTGGAGGTAGCGGGGGTACAACGACCGTTCAGTGGTCTGCCCTATGCCCAGGTGGAGGTGGAGAATCTCCAGGCCAACTTACCGGGCACAGTGGCGTTTTTCAGTGCGGGGTTCAACCGCCAAGCTATTGAGCCTCGGCTGGGGAACCACACCATTATTCACTTGGCAACCCACGGAACGTTCCAGTCTGGTCATCCCAATGACTCGTTCATCTTGCTGGGGGATGGCGATCGCATTACCCTGTTCGACCTGGATCAGTGGGACTTGCCCAACATCGACTTGGTGGTGTTGAGTGCCTGTGAAACGGCGGTGAGTGGACCGGAGTTGGGCACGGGGGAAGAGATTCTGGGGTTTGGCTACCAGATTCAGCGGACGGGAGCAAGAGCCGCGATCGCATCTCTCTGGGTGGTGAGTGATGGCGGTACCCAGGTGTTGATGGATGCCTTCTATGGGGCGATGCAGGTGGGCTTGCCCAAGGCGGAGGCTCTGCGTCAGGCTCAGGTCGCTTTGATTACCAATGACTTTGCGGCGGTGGGGGGCAATCGCGGCATTGAAATCTTTAGCACCGTCACGGGGCAACCCTTGGTGCCGGGGGGGACGTTGGCCCATCCCTACTACTGGGCACCGTTTATTTTGATTGGCAATGGACTCTAGGGACAGGGCCTTGGCTTGCTCGTTCCGCAGAATGAGGGAAGGCTGGAACGTAATCAGGTCCAAGGGTTACGCTTAAGTTAATGCCCATCAGGGCTGTGCGCCCTTTGCAGAGTGGTTGCTATCAACCAGATATCGTATTCGTTTCAGCTTGGGGCGTGTGGACAATTAATTTAATACAGATATAGCCCTTGACGGTTTTTGCCTATCTCTATACCCATCCCCTGTTAGAGTCTGCGCCCCCTGACGATCTGTGGGGGGCAGAGGTGGTGCGGGTCTATCGAGATTTTGGTGGCGATGAATCCCAATCCGGTCAGTCTCGTCCCCAATTGCAGCAGCTCTTGCAGGATTGTGCCGGGGGCACCGTGGCAGAGGTGCGGGTGCGGCGGTGGGCGGAATTGGGGAACTCGCCGGATGCGATCGCACCCATTGTCACCCAACTTCAGGAACAGGGAATTCAGCTCACCTCCCTGGCGGAGGGGCCGTTTCCCGAGGGAGATGTGGTGGCGGTGGTGGCGGCGACCGCTGCGATCGCGCAACAACAACGCCGGGATAGTTTGCGGTTGGGCCATGCCCGCAACCGGGTGAAGGCCCAACCGCCACCGGGGCGGGCTCCCTACGGCTATCGACGCGGCAAGGATCGCTACACCCTAGATCGGGCAGCGGCTCCGGTGGTGAAGGACTTTTTTGAGCAGTTTCTCCTCTTTGGCTCCCTGCGGGGGGCGGTGCGGTATTTGGCCAAGACCTACGGCAAGCGCATCTCCGCCTCCACCGGACAGCGATGGCTGTCCCATCCGGTCTATCGCGGCGATCTGCTCTACCAGGATGGTCGGGTAGTGCGCGATACCCATACCCCCATCCTGGGGCGGGATGAGGCGGCCCAGGTAGATCGGCTGCTGCGCCGCAACCGCCGCCTCCCCCCCCGCACCGCCAGCGCCCAGCGGTCCCTCGCAGGGCTAGTGCAATGTCAGGAATGCGGCAGCACCCTGCGGGTGGCCCCCGTGAGCCGTCCCCGCCGAGATCAGACCTACCTGTATCTGCGCCCCAGCGCCTGTCCACGGGCAAAACCCTGTGGGGCGATTCCCTACGATGCGGTGCTAGAGAGCACCATTGCCACTGTCTGTCGAGATCTCCCCCCTGCGATCGCAACCCAACCCCTGCCCCCCATCGGGGCCATCCAGGCGGGAATCCAGCGTCAGATTGCCGCCAAGCAGGACAGTTTGGCCCAGTTGCCCCCCTTAGTGGCGGCGGGGGTGTTGGATGAAACCACCGCAGACCTGCGGGCCTATACCCTCCGCAGCGACATTGCCGCCCTCGAACAACAGCGATCGCAACTGCCCCCAGAAAATTTGCCCGAGATTGCCCAGACCCTCTCCATTCCCCAGTTTTGGTATGACCTGTCAGAGGCAGAGCGGCGGGTCTATCTGCGAGAATTCATCCGCCAGGTAGAGTTGGTCCGTGAGGGACAAGATTGGTCTGTGGCGATTAAGTTTGTGTTTTAAGGAGTGATAGAGGGCAATGGTGGAGGCCCAGTATGCCCGCTTGGGGCTGACGGTGGACTGTGTGGTGTTTGGCCTGGATGCCCAGGATCAACTCCAGGTGCTCTTGATTCAGCGTAAACTGCCGCCCTTTGCGGGGGAGTGGGCGCTACCGGGGGGCTTTGTGCGCCCCGAGGAATCCCTGGAGCAGGCCGCTCGGCGGGAACTGCGGGAGGAAACGGGGATGGAGCAGGTGTTTCTGGAACAGCTCTACACCTTTGGCGCGGTGGAGCGAGATCCCCGCGATCGCATTGTTTCCGTCGCCTACTATGCCCTCGTGAACCTGCGCGATCATGCCCTCCGCGCCGCCACCGATGCCCGCGCCGTGGACTGGTTTGGGCTAGAGAATCTACCGGAATTAGCCTTTGACCACACCGCAATTTTGCACTGTGCCCTGACCCGGCTGCGAGCCAAGATTCGCTATGCCCCCATCGGCTTTGAGCTATTGCCGGAAAAGTTTACCCTGACCCAACTTCAGCGGCTTTATGAGGTGATCTTGGGAACCGCGATCGACAAGCGCAACTTCCGTAAAAAAATCCTCAAGATGAATCTCCTACGGCCTTTACCGGAAAAGGAACAGGGGGTACCCCACCGCGCCGCCCAACTCTACTGCTTCGATTGCGATCGCTACACCACCCTCACCAAATCGGGCTTCAGCTTTGAGCTTTAGGTCACTCTCTATAACCTGAGTTCGACAAGGAGTAGAGGGCTAAAAAACGTCAATTCGGTATCAGCGCTGTCACCCCGCCGGGAATTCAAAATTCCCGGCTAACAGGCTTATAGCGCTTCTCACTCGGGTTAAGTACACGACTTGGAAGGTTATGTCTTGGGACGAGCTGAAAAGCCTGCCACATCGTTGGCTCCATACAGACATCCAGTTCCCTGAGCGGAGTCGAAGGGAACGGCCAGAACCCGGTGGTGTGGCTGGCTTTCTCCCTTCGGGAGACGCTGCGCGAACGACTCCGCTCAGCCAGCAGTCAACGGGCTCGGTTCTCTGTAACCTTCCAAGTCGTGTTAAGTAAAGGCAAGGGGCTTAAGCCCCTTGTTCCCCGAATTGCCATCAAGTTGAGCTGGACCTCATCCATTAGGGAACCGCTATAAGTCCATTAAAAATGGACTAGTACCGCAGAGCGTAAATCAGTCCACTATTGTCGCGTCAGCCCAACATTTTCCGGTCCCCTCTCCTCTTGGGAGAGGGCTAGGGTGAGGGGCCGAGTATGCCACGAGAGAACGGCCAGGGTATTTACGCCGCCCAGTACTAGGAGCTGGGCTGGAGATAGGGGGGCGAGTCTGTTTTAACAGACTTCTGCCCATCCGCCAGGGCAATTTATTCCCTGGCGGATGGGCAGCGAAGCTTAAGTCGAACTCAGGTCTCTACAACTCCTGTCCGTGGCGCTGTTCGTACTGGCGCTGGCGTTCCTGCTGACGGCTGCGCTGCACTGGGGTCAGGGTATTGTGGCAGTGGGGACAGGCGATGCCCGGTTGATACTGGGGGTGGGCCTTGTCCGCCGCGCTGATGGGGTGGCCGCAGGCGCGGCAGAGATCATAGCTGCCCGGTTGCAGCCCGTGGCCCACCGCCACCCGCTCATCAAAGACAAAACATTCCCCCTGCCAGAGGCTTTGCTCCTCGGGGACGGTCTCTAGGTATTTCAGAATGCCGCCTTGGAGATGGTAGACCTGTTCAAAGCCCTGCTGGAGTAGGTAGGCCGTGGCCTTTTCGCAACGAATGCCCCCAGTGCAAAACAGGGCCACCTTGCGGTGCTGGGTGGGGTCGAGGGTCTGGTTGAGGGAGTTGGGGAGTTGGCGAAAGGCGGCGGTGCCAGGATTTACGGCCCCTTGAAAGGTACCGATCGTCACCTCGTAGTCATTGCGGGCATCGATGAGCACCACCTCAGGGTCTTGAATCAGGGTGTTCCAGCCCTCTGGGGGAACGTAGGTGCCCACCCGCTGGCTAGGGTCGGCCTCGGGGCAGCCCAGGGTGACAATTTCCCGCTTGACCTTGACCTTCATACGACCAAAGGGAGGCGCGGTGGCGGTGGACTCCTTAACCATTAGGTCGGTGAAGCGCTCGTCTTGGCGCAGGGTAGCGAGGAGATCATCAATGGCCTCTCGACTCCCGGCAATGGTGGCATTGATGCCTTCTGTGGCCAGCAGGATGGTGCCGAGCAGAGCGGTGGCGTCACACTGGGCCTGTAGCCGTTCTTGCCACTGGTGGCAGTCGGGCAGAGCCACAAATTTGTAGAAGGTGGCGACAATCACCGCGCGGTCCTCTCCCTGAATCTGGGTACGGTTCTGGGGTATCAACGTAAGCCGAGACAATATTGCTTCCGAGGAATTTAGGAGCTAGGAGTCAGGAGCTAGGAGTCAGGAGTCTCCTGGATTCTCAACGTCTGACGCCTGACTTCTCCCCAGGAGATTTGTCCCACTTTGAGTTGATACCCTGTTTCTGGATACTTTTATCATTCTAGGAAATGGTTTCGGGAACCCAGCATTGCCCCAGCAATTTCCATTCTGATTTTTGAAGATCTTCGTAGCGTGGGTGAAGCGAAGCGTAACCCACGGAACAAAACGCTTGCTCAAAGCTTATGCAGGATCGCTATAGAGCAAGTCATCTGGATAGGGGACACGACTTGGAAGGTTACGGAGAATCGAGCCCGTTGAACGCTGGCTGAGCGGAGTCGCAAGTCTTTCAGACAGGCTACGCCCTAGCTTTAGCCTTAGCGTAGCCATGCCTAAGGCTATTGCCCCTTGGGCTATACGCCCTGCGTCTCCCGAAGGGAGAAAGCCAGCCACACCACCGGGTTCTGGCCGTTCCCTAGCCCCTCCGGGGCGGCAAAGCCAACGACTCCGTTGCTCCCTAGGGGAGCCGCTAACGCGAACAGGGAACTGGATGTTTGTATGGAGACAACGACGTAGCAAGCTTTTCAGCTTGTTTCAAGACATAAGGGACGTGCGTCTAAATGAGGACTTATAGCGCTTCTCGCTCGGGTTCAGTACAGGCAAGGGGCTTAAGCCCCTTGTTCCCCGAATTACCATCAAGTTGAGCTGTACCTCATCCATTAGGGAACCGCTATATGTATAAGCAGCAGCCCTCCTTGGGAGAGGGATTTAGGGTGAGGGCTCACGAAAGTAGGATGCTGCCGTTCGGCAGCATCTGATACTACAGAGACAACTCTGGAACCCTTAGCTTATCGACGGCTTAGGCTTGACATTCTCCTCGGCAAAAATGCCCTTAGGAATAATGCCGTGGACACCCCAGTTGCCATCCACCACCTGGGTGATGGCAAAATCCGCGCCGACGGTAATCAAGGAAAACGCCTCATCCTCGGTCAGATTCATGCCACTCATCAAAAAGTCCCGGAGCTTGGCGGAACTGTCCTTGAGGGCCGGATCTAGAGAAGACATCTCATAGATTTTGGATTGGGCCTCATCCCCCAAAGCCTCCAGGTAGTTGGGGAAGGTAAATCCATGCACAATCCAGGAATCAGGGGTTTCTAGGAGAGGATAGTTGACACCTTCGAGAATCGTCCCCTCCAGGTCGGCCTGCTTATGAACAATGAACTGAAACACCCCAGTAATGGAGGTTTCAATCGCAGTGCCATCTAGCTCCGAGTCTCCTTGAGAGGCGTGGGCATCTCCCCCAGAGAAGAGGGCTCCCGGCACCGAAACGGGATAGTACATGGAGGTACCCACCGCAATATTGCGATTGTCCATGTTGCCCCCGAAGTAGCTGGGGGGAATGGAATCCACCACATCGACCTCGCCAGGGGCGACCCCCATGGAGCCAAAGTGCAGCCGCAGGGGAATCTTTACCCCTTCCAGAGTTTCTTCAATTTCGGTGACGGTGCTGTGATCCACGATGATGCCGGGGTAATCGATGGTGTCATGAACGACGCCATCGGGAGTGGTTTGGGGGGTCCACTTATAGCGGTAGACCGCTTCGGCCCAATCCCGTTCGCCCGTAGCATCCATCTCATAGATGGTGATCACTTCCCGAGGGGCGGGATCTTCCTTCAAGTTGTCGTATTGATATCCCCACCAAGCAGAGGCATTGGAACCAAAGGTTTTGCCTCGATAGAGAGGATTGCCGCTAGGCCGCAGCTTGAGATCGACAATGCGCACCTCCAAGAGGTCACCCGGTTCTGCCCCGCACACATAAACCGGACCCGTGAGAACGTGGACGCCGGGACCGCGATTGGTAATCGTCTGTTCTTCCTCGGTCCAGTGGTAAATGCTCTCAATGGCAGGGTCACCCGCCGCCATGCGTTCATAGTCATCCCCAGCATGGTGGGTAATACTTTCAAGCGTGACGTAGTCCTGGGACTGCACCGAGATTACGGGAGGCAGGTTTTTGCTATAGAACCCCCAGTGCACTGTTTCAGGGCTAGCAGCTAGCTTAAAGTGACGCGGGCTGGTGGCTGCGGTGCTACAGCTTGTGGGTAGGGCGGTTTCGAGGGGAGGCACTGCATCGCTAGCCGGGGTCATGCCAATGGGCAGAAAACTGGCGATGACACAGAGGGCGATGGTGGCAATGGATAACGCAGGCCAGGTTTTGACCCAGCGTTTTTTGCGCTTATCAGGCATTTTTGCGCTCCAAAGAGAATTTTTTGGGCTCATTCGCCTTTATCCTTTCTCTTAATAGATCTAGCGTCTGTATGGTAGGTGACAGCAATTGACGGAACACTAGGACTGGCAGCAATGGTGCTGACTCGCTGAGGGTGGGACATCGTTAGCGGGATTTTCATCGAAGAAATTCAGGGGCTTGAGCATAAAGCCAATGGTGGAGACAGGCATGACTGGCCAGTCCTCGGCGCGGGGGGAATGGCTGTGGGCAAAGGTGTGCCACACCACCAAGTCGGTGTTTTCCACCGGGCGATCGGCCTGGGTCCATTGGGGCAGTCCCTCGCCACCGGGGCTTTGGTTAGGGTAGTTGCCAGCGGGAAACTTCTCGTCGGGGCTGTAGGGGGTGACCCAGAGGTGCTGGGTCATGTAGGTAGCGCGTTTAATCACGCTGGCGTTGGGGCGGGCTAGGGGCAGGGTATTTTCCCCCGGCATTAGTTTGTAGGCGGTGGGATAGCCCATGGCGTTGGTTTTTGTCGGATTGACGATTTTCCAGTAGCGCCCTTTCATGGGGTCGATGCGGCGCTGGGCGGCGAGTTCCGTGGGTAGGAGGGTGGATTTAGCGTAGAAGGCGTTGCCGTAGGGGTTGTGGTCATCGTCTTCGGGCTCGATATCCACTTCGTAGACGGAATTGTTCATGCCATCCACGCACATATCTAAGCGCACGTTAAAAATGTGCTGGTGGATGGGGGCGTAGAGTTGAGGGGCGATCAGGGTGCCGTACTTGGGCACTTCCCCAGGGGCGACGGCGGCGGTGCTGACAATGCCGGTGAGTTTCACCTCGTATTGAATGGTGCCATCTTGGTAGAAGTACCAGTAGAAGCCGTACTCGTAGTTGCCGACGGTGGCAATGAAGGAGACCACCAGGCGGCGGGAGCGACGAACTTCTGTTTCTTCGGTGCGCCAGTCTACGTGCTTCCAGAGAATGCCGAAGTCCTCTTCGTGGAGGCAGATGGCATTTTTGATCTGGGCGACTTCACCGCGAGAGTTGGTGATGAAGCCATTGAAGTAGTGAATTTCGCCCAGGCAGTCGCAGCCTAGGGTGAGGGAGTTGGCGAGGGAGCCAATGCCGTATTCCCCGACATCGAAGGCGTTTTTGCGGTAGTGGTGGGGCTGGGGGTCGCCGTAGGGCACGGTCATTTCCGCTAGGGAGGCGCGGTAGAAAATGGGCCGTTCTTCCCCTTGGTCGGTGTAGCTGACGGTGTAGAGCACAAGCCCTTCACGGGGGGTAAAGCCCACGCGCATTTTCCACTTTTGCCAGCGGATTTCGTGGCCTTCGACCTCGAAGCTGGGGCCTTCGGGCTGGATAATCTCTAACGGTTTGAGGTCTTGGCGGTAGTTTTGGATGTATTCGGTGGCGTAGTTGCCGTCTTTGGGGGGCAGGGGCACGATGCCGTGGTCTTCGACCCGAATCACCTCCATTTTGTTCAGATCCACCACGGGAATGACGCCTTCAATGGGGCGGGCGTAGCCGTTGTCGGTGGGGTTGGCGCGCACCCAGCACAGGGCGCGGGAAAGGCGAACGCCGTCTTCTTCTGCTAGGCCGTAGTGACCAGCGGACCAGGGATCGACCATGACCAGGCTGGGGTCGGTGATGCCGCGTTTGGCAATAGCGGCTTGAAATTCGGGGCTGGCCTTGACCGCCGCCTCACATTCCACAAATTCATCCAACATGATCGGTGGCTGCACGCCGGGGATGTGCTGCCAGGATTTCACGGAGCCTGTCGCCAGGGAGATCACCGCTTCATAGGTTTGGGCGGTGGCGTTGTCGAGCACAATGGCAAAGGCTTCCCGCTCGATGGCATCCCCCAGCTTGAAGCCCAGCACGGTGGCTTTGGGGGGCTCGTTGAGGGTGACGGAGGCAAAGCGGGCACTGGCTCCCAGGGACTTTTCTCGCCGTAGAATGGCGACGGCGGCGGAGATTTCCTCTGGGGTCAAGGGCTCTAGGGGATGGGTGGTGGTGGTGAGAGTGGGGCGTTCTTGGGCGAGGGTCATGGGAATCTGGGCAGGTAGTTAGGGGCAGTATTGAGGCGTATTTAACTGACAAAGGCTGTCAAGCCTCTTGTACTTGTCATAATAAGTTTCTGCTCTGGAGATTATGTGTCCCCTGTTACTGGTGCCCTGCCCAGACCAGACCTCGGAGGTTTCTAAAACCTCCGAGGTCTTACAGCAGGAGGTCTTACCGCGAGGATAGAGATTACCCTGGAATGAAAGGCCGGGTCTAAGGCTTGAGCTGTGAGACAAATCGAGGATCTGTTGCAGCGCTGTACGGTGAAGCTCTCTATCACCATCCGCGACTCAATGCCCGCCCACACCTGCGGTGACACCCGCACCGCCGCCTTGCAGCGAACCATAACCTCACTAATCAGGGGGAAGCGATCGGGGTATTGTGATGATGTCAAGAGAATAGGTCAATATCCAGGTCAGGCCAGTAGAGATGGCCAGGGTGGGGTTCTTCTAGGTTGAAGATGTGTTTGATCGGGGCATCCTGGAACCAGGGGAACTGATCATAGGGTAGGAAATACTCGCGATCGCCACAAAGCAAACACAGTCCATGAGCCGAGATAGCATTAACCTCTACTTGAAAGTTGCTTTTCCCGGACGTTTCCAAAGTCATCACGAGTTTCCCTTAATCAGTTTTTGTCTCTGTATACCTCTCTGCGGTGCTTGCATTGTAGAACCTGAATCCTGAGCTCTTCGTCAAAAATTTCGTATCTGATCCGATAATCTCCAATCCTGATTCGATACTGATGATCATAGCCTTTCAACTTCAAGGCTCCATGTGGGTGTGGTTCTGACTTGAGCATCAGGAGCTTTTCCTGAACTTTGAGTCTGATTGAAGCTGGCAATTTGAGAATCTGCTTCTGCACCGACTTGGAAACAATCACTGCGTAAGGCATGATGTTTGCTCTGTTCAGTTTGATTGGGCCTGAATAAAATCATCAATGGTCGAAAATTCACCTTGCTGATACTCAAGCCTGACAGATTCTATTTCGGCTTTGGTCTCTGAATCTTCTATGTAACCAGCTTCTTCTGCCTCAAAGATTTGCTGCTCAATGATGTCGAGCAGATGTCGTTTTGCCTCTAGATCAAGGGAGGAAACAGCTTGAATGAGTGAGTCCAGGGAAATTTGCAGGCTGATGGTTGTGGTCATGATAGTCGCCTCCTAGCGTTTTGAAATTAGTCTTGTAATCCAAAATCCCCAATCCAAAATCTTCAATCGGCCACTGTCACCATCCGCGACTCGATGCCCGCCCACACCTGCGGCGACACCCGCACCGCCGCCCCTTTGATGCTGCCATCGGCCCGATCAAATTGGCGCAACTCCAGCATCACCGGAATGCAGGGGTGCTGGTAGACGATCTCTTGCGGCACCAGTAGATTATCGGGGTCCTTGCCTGCAAAGTCCGGCGACCCAAAGTCCGCAACGCCTCCAGCCCCACTTTGCGGAGGAAGGTGGACTTACCTACCCCCGGCCCCCCCAAAACCATCAGGTACGTGCCATGGCGATCAATGTAGCGGCGCACATACGCCCCCATCGCCTTTCTCAGAGCCAGATTTTTGCCGATGTCCCAGTCCAGCCGCTTCAGGATGGCGCTACCCTTCTCTGCGACCAGACTAGCAATGAGTCCGCTAAAGCCAGTGATGGCAGGTGCAATTAGCAGCTCTAATCCAGTCATAGCAGGGGCGAGGGGGTGGTTGCCCCTTACTATAGCCTAGTCAATCCTGGGCGCTAGGGGCTCAAATGAAGCGGGTATTTAGTCAGGGATAAACTCATCAGCACTTTTACGGCCCTGCCTATGGTGTAGCTGGCAACGTTGAAGGCAAGCAAATTATTCCTCCCCCACATCCAAATTCAACCCAACCCCCTGTAAACCCCACCGAGTAAACCCATGACCAAAACCCTTACCATCACCCTGCCCAATGCCCTAGAGCAAGCCCTAACCCAAACCGCTGCCCAGACCAACCAATCCACCGAAGCATTAATCCTGCCATTGCTTACCCAAAACCTCATCGGTCAAGAAGCTCCGGCGGTGGCGACTCCTCTAGAGTTACCCGACGATCCCTTACTGCAACTCGCAGGCTGCATTACCAGCGATGTGGGCGACGCAGCCGATCGCCATGATTACTACATTGGCAAAGCCATCTACGACGACATGAATCAAAACATCCTCAACCTTGATTGGATTCAAACTCAACCCCTGAATCGAGAAATCACCTAAATACCTGCTACCATCACCTGCTGCCACAGGGCATAGCCCTGGCGGTTCAGGTGCAAGCCGTCGGTGGTCAGTTCAGCCCGGAGAATGCCAGCGGCATCGCGGAAAAGACCCTGGAGGTCGCGGTAATCTACACCGCTGCGGGCAGAGAGGTAAGCAATGTGGTTGTTGAGGGAGCGGGTGCGATCGCTACCAATATTGTCCCAGCGGGTGGGCAGCACCGAGTACAGCACAATTCGGGCTTGGGGGTGCTGGTGCTGGAGTTGGGCCACGATTTGTTCCAGATTGTGCACAATCTGGGTTTCTGGGACGTTGTTTTTCAAATCATTCACCCCCACCATCAGGTGAATCACCGTGGGGCGGGTTTGCCTAAAGGCATCTAGACGAGCCAAGACGCCAGCGGTGGTATCGCCGGAGATGCCCTGGTTTAACCAGATGCGATCGCGGGGCAAACTTTCGGGGGGCAACCAGAGGCCGAGGGAATCCCCCACCACAATTTCGAGGCGATTTGGGCCTTGGCCAGCGGCGGCGGCGGCGGCCTCCTGGGCTAAAAGCTGTCGCCACTGGAGATAGGTGGGTTGGGTGGTAGCCTGCTGCCAGCGATCGCGGTAGCTATCTGGAGAAATACGGGTGTAGAGTTGCCCTGCTTGCAGAGCGCTCTGTCGCTGCCGATAGAGTTGGGGGCCAGAACTGGGTCCCGTGGGAAGGGCTCGGGGGCTGAAGATCGGCACCGCTGTCGGTGACACGACAGCGGTAGTGACGGGCACCAGAGCCGCTGTTTCTCCACAGGCTGCTTCTGCCTGGGGGCCTAGATCGCACCAACTGGGTGGACTAAAGCGCGGTTGATGTTCTGGGGGTGAGGGGGCAATTGTTGTCGAGATTGGGGCTAGGGTCGAGGCCGTTCCCAGGGCGTTTGCTGGGGGTGCGATGGTCAAAGACCGGCCCCAAGGAGCTATAGCACTTGGGGGCGACACTGTTTTTGCCTGGGTAGCACAATTCCCCGCTAAAGCCTGTGCCACCAGCCAGCATAAATCTGCCATGGAATCATAACCTTGAGAATCACTCGATGCAGCGGTCGCTAGTCCGGTTAAGACAAGCCTGCGAGCTTATTTGCCTTGGCACTCAGCATCCGAGAGGTTCTCGGGATCTGAAGCAAAGAGGCCAAAGCGATATAGGCTGCGGTAAACCTACGAGGAACACTTCCCCTTTGACAGGGGTATCGAGGATGGTTCAGGATATTTTTGATCCGATTTTCCAGGGTCACCCCGTCCTGCTGAAGGCTAAGGGATAGCGCTTTAGGGGAATCCCTCGTCTGCTTTTGCTTTGCCCCAGACCTCCAGGGCTTCCGGCCCATAGTATTCTCTTAAACAGAAGATAAACTTTGGTTTCAAAGCCCCCACAACGCTTATGGGTCGGCGTATCTTAATAACTAAGGAACGTAAGTTCCGAGTTCAAACCGACACGTTAAGACCCTATTCACAGGAGGTTGGATATCGATTCAACATCTGAGCCAAGTTCGTCAAAGACAGCAGCACCCAACCAGGTTTTGGTGTTCCCTTTACTATCTAAATGAGAGCCCTGCTATAGGTTCGGCAAATTTGACGGTGATTCACTTCACTCAAAGATGCCGTTTAGAAGCAACTCTAGATAGTCTTAACAGACATGGGAAAACACTTCAAAAAGCCGTTCTGGGTGCTGTTGTCGTATTTTAAATTCTAATAATGGAAATTGGGTTCAGCGTTAGGGCTGAATTAAAGCCCGAATTTCATCAATCCAAAATTCTTCTGACTCTTCGGTGAAATAGATGGGCAGCACTGCCTCCAGATTCTCCGGAGGGTTGGGGACCACGTAATGGCTAGTGACGGTGCCATAGTTGGGCATATTGTTCCCCGCCGCCAAACCTGCTTCCATCGCCTGTCTAACCTCAGAGACAGGTCCCCGGATGGCGACAAACTGACGGCCACTCTCAGAGCGATCGTACTTAACAAGGGTGACCCGTCCCGCCTTGACCATGGCGTCTGCTGCCGCTAGAACTGCCGGGAAAGTCTGAGTTTCAATGACGCCCACTGCAAAAGGCATAGGAAAACCGCTTCTATTCGTTGTCAGCAAATTAAACAGGGTGCTGCATTGGAGTCCCTTTAGACCGATGACTCAAATGCTCCAAGCCCTCATTATACCTTGATGGCGCTGGGTTCCGCGATCGCGGCAATGATTCGTTCGCAGCCCGATGCAGGCCGCCCCCAGTCGTAGTGACATTCCTTGGGGTCGCCCCAGCACAGGCTGAGGTACAGTTCCGTGCGGGTAGCGTCGATCTCCGCCCATTCCGCCTCCGCAATCCATTGCTCCACTGCCGCCCGATGGGTCGGGGTCGTGGGGGCGGGGGGCCGACCCACATGCCAAAACTGCAACCCATTGATGGAGTTGCGCCAGAACTCAACCACCGCTGATTTGGCAGCAATCAGCCTGATTTTGTCAGTGGGAATGGCGGTGAGTTGGGGATGCAGTTCCGGAAACTGTAGCGATCGCCCGCCAAAACGACAGGTGTGACATACCAGCCCCGAGACTTGATGCTCTCTCTGATAGTGATGAATCTGGTCGCGAAAATCTTGGATGGCAAAAACTTTGCTTAATTTTTCAGCCCCTAGGGCCTTTGCCACCACCGAATTGTTGAGGCGCTCGGCAGAGGACAAGACCACTCGCTCCCCGCGCCAAGCTGCCCGCAGTTCCCGGTCCAGGATGTCTAGGAGTTCCTCGGTGGTGTAGGGCATGGGTAGGGGGGTGGATGGGTGTGAGGGTGTGTTGGCGAAGCCTGCCCGAAGGGCTTGGGGGGGGCAGAAATTTTGAGTTTTGAATTTTGAGTTTTGAATTAAATATCCCGTAGATACTGTGTTGGTCTTGGGCTGTCAAGCGGTCACGGGGGAGGATTTTGCTGGCAGGAGCTTATCCGGGTCGTAGGTTTTCCCGGAGGATAAAACGCCATAGACGATGCGAATGAGCTTGTGCATGGCGGCTCCGATGATAGCCATCTTGGTTTTGCCTGCGGCGCTTAAGCGGTCGCGCCAGGGCTGAATCTGCGGTGCATGTCGAAGAAACGCTAAAGCTGGAAAGAACAGAGCCTTGCGCAGGCGGGCATTACCAATCTTGCACAGGTGAGTTTTACCCTGCACGGAGGTACCGGAGGAGTGTTCTTGGGGGGTCAACCCGGCATAGGCAGCGAGTTGACGGGCAGAGCGAAAGGCTTTGATGTCACCAATTTCAGCGAGCAGACGAGCGGCAGTATCGGGGCCAATGCCGACAATGGAGACCAGTAAATCAGATTGTGCTTTTAAGGGGTCATGCGCCTGAATATGCTCTCGCAAAAGCTTTTTCAACGCTTTCACCTGGGCCTCAAGGAACTCAATATGGGCCTCAATATCAGACTTCACTGCGGTTGGGCTAATCTCTAGGCGATTTTTTTCCTGGGTCAGCATGTGGGTGAGGGCATCAAGACGACGGGTGTAGCCTTGCAGGTCTTGCACTTCAGTCGATGAGGGCTGCCAAGCGCTGGGCTTGAGGTCTCGACAGAACTCGGCAATCAGCGTGGCATCGGGGCGATCGGCTTTGGTTCGCTTGAGCTGGCTTTTGGCATAGCCGTGAATGCGCACTGGGTTGACGATGCTCACTCGATGGCCCTGCTGGTGTAAGGCCAGCGCGACGGCATGGCCATAGATGCTGGTCGCCTCTAGGCAAGCATGGACCGGGCTGGCGCTCAGGTCTACTAGCCAGCTCTGTAAAGCCTCGAAGCCAGCTTCGGTGTTCTCAAAACTCTGATAGCGAGGTTTATTGTGTCCGGGCAATAGCACCGCAACGTGCAGGGTCGCTTTGCTAACATCAATCCCGACTGGAATCAGCACCTCATTCATGGGTTTACACTCCTGATAATGGGGCAAAATTGGCAGATCGCTCTCAGCGCTATCCTTGTTATCCAGTTTGGGAGGTCTCGAGGACTCCCTGGTATACTGTCCAGTCTGCTGACGGCAATCCAGGTGGCTAAAAGGGGGAGGCTCTTGTTCTACGTTGCAAACTCTAAAGGGCTTTAGGGTGCATCCAGAGTCACTCCTAGGTCTATTTTCGGCCAACTCTTACATACAAGGGTGCATAGTTTCGTAGGGTGCATAGCGCTAAGGCGCGGCTTCGCCCACGCGAAGCAATGCACCGCAGAAAGGCTAGCTGAAGGGTTCTCAGGTTCTTAGGGTTGGATGTTAGGGGTGAATGCGATCGCTGATCCATTCCACAACGCGCTGGTAGCTATCTACGCACCAGTTGAAGCAGGGTTCCCAATAACAGACCGCCAGGATTGCCAAGAGGGGATGCCCCAGGTGAAACCCCACTAGAACGCCTCCACAGTAGCGGGGGGCCGTTTGTAGCCAGCTACAGAAGAGCGGCAGGCTATCCCCCGATGTAGCCCCGGCCCAGCGGACCAGCAAGTCTATGCCACTGAGGAATTGGATCATCAATCCCGCAGGAAAAAGGGCAAAGGCGGCTATCGCAACGGTGATCAGCAAGACATTGATAAGGCAAAAGTGGAATAAATATTTCGCCATGAGCCAGCCCAGGTTAGGCAGGGTGCGGGCATAGGTTCCCTGGCACAAATCCACAATCGGCAAGACCACCGTAGGCAGCACCACCGCCAGCCAAATTAGAAGCCAAAACTCCTGACTAAACACCCTGGGCAACAATAGCGGCAATATCATCAGGGAGAGGAGGGAGATAACCCCAATTGTCACCCCCAACCCCCAGGCCCAGCCCCAGAGAAACCGTGTGACCAATTCCCAGGGGGTAGACCGCTTTCCCCATTGCAAAAGCTGCATGGCCACCGATCCCGCCGTCAACGCCAAAAGTACGGTGATAGACCAGGCAAGGCGGTCTAAATTGCGGACTTGGAGAGATTCTTCATAGCGCCAACAGAACCAGATCACCCCCACGACCAAGGCAATATCTAACCCCAGCAGCCCGACTAATACCCCCTGAGATACCCCAGGCGGCAACTGACGCAAAGGGCGGCGATGTTTCCGTCGAGTCATATAGCGGTTCTCACTCGGGTTAAGTACAGACAAGGGGCTTAAGCCCCTTGTTCACCAAAGTGTTTAAGTTGAGGTGTACTTCATAAGTAGGTGGACATCATTAAAATGCTGTTGTAGGGTGCTGTTAGGCGTAGCCGTAACGCACCGTCCCGTAAGGCTTTAATGCGTTACGTTGTCGCTTTAGCGCAGCCATGCCGCAGGCTATACGCATCCTACAAACTATTGTCACACCAGCCCAACATTTTCTGGTCCCCTCTCCCCGTGGGAGAGGGCTAGGGTGAGGGGCCGAGGTGTCCCACAATGAAACGGTTAGGGTATTTACGCCGCAGAGTTCTAGTGCCCTGAAGATCCCCCTCGTGCAGCCATCAACAGCGATCACTTGTCCGAGATCCCTCAGGTCAGAATGGCTCCACCCATGAGTTTGTCGTAGCGGCGCTGAAGTTCCTGGCGCAGGACCGGGTGCTGGTGGAGTTCTGGATCCTGAGCGATCAGGGCGGCGGCAGCTTCGCGGGCTTCAGCGAGGACCGACTGGTCGGCCACCAGGCTGGCTAGGGCAAAATCCGGTAGACCCGATTGGCGAGTGCCCAAAACCTGTCCCGGTCCCCGGAACCGCAGATCCATCTCAGAGATGAAAAAGCCGTCTTGGGAGTCCTCCAGTACTCGCAGTCGCTGGAGGGCGACCTCGTTGCGGGCGGCACTCATGAGCAGGCAGTAGGACTGGTCAGCCCCTCGCCCTACCCGGCCCCGCAGTTGGTGCAGTTGGGAGAGGCCAAAACGTTCTGCATGTTCGATCAGCATGATGCTGGCGTTGGGGACATCCACGCCCACTTCCACCACGGTGGTAGACACCAGAATGTGGGTATGTCCCTCTCGAAAGGCGGTGATGGCCTGGTCTTTTTCGGTGGAACTCATGCGTCCATGGAGCAGCCCGACGGTGAAGTCGGGGAAGATCACCTCTTGCAGTCGTTGGTGTTCTTCAATGGCGGATTTCAAGTCCAGTTTTTCCGACTCATCCACGAGGGGCAGGACGATGTAGACCTGGTGGCCCTGGGCAACTTCCCGGCGAATGAGGTCGTAGGCGTGGGTGCGCTCTCGCCCTGCCAGCAAAGTCGTTTTAATCGCCTTGCGTCCGGGGGGGAGTTCATCGATCTGGCTCACCTCCAGATCGCCGTGGAGGGTGAGGGCTAGGGTGCGGGGAATGGGGGTGGCGGTAAGGGTAAGGACGTGGGGATTGTCCCCTTTGCGCTGAAGTCGCGCTCGCTGCTGTACCCCAAAGCGGTGCTGTTCATCAATCGCCACCAGTCCCAGAGCTTGGAACTGCACCGGATCTTCAATCAGGGCGTGGGTGCCCACCAACAGGGGCAATTCCCCGGTGGCTAACTGGGCGAGAATACCCCGGCGCTTGGCAGCTCGGGTGGAGCCCGTCAACAGTTCCACCGGCAGGCTCATAATGTTGAACCATTCCACCAGCTTGCGGTAATGCTGTTCTGCCAGCACCTCCGTCGGAGCCATCAGGGCAGCTTGGTATCCGGCCTGGAGGGCGGCGAGGATGGCCACCACCGCCACCACGGTTTTCCCCGATCCCACATCCCCCTGGACGAGCCGATTCATAGGGGTAGCGGCCTGCAAGTCCGTGAGGATTTCCGTCACCACCCGCTGCTGTGCCCCAGTCAACTCGAAGGGAAGGATGGTGTAGAACTGGTCAATCAGCTTCCCGGTGGGGGGCAGAACAATGCCGGTCTGCTGCTGGCGCTGTTGGTGTCGCCGTCGCAGTAGCCCCAGTTGCAGGTAGAAAAATTCATCAAAAACCAGGCGCTTGCGGGCCTGTTGCAGACTTTCCTCGGTATCGGGAAAGTGAATATGCGCGATCGCGACGGGCAATTCCACCAAGTTGTGGGTCCGGCGCAGGTCCGCTGGTAGGGGATCAACTAGGTCTAGGGCGGCGGGGAGGGCCGTTGCGATCGCTCTGCGAATCAGGTGGGCCGCCACCCCCTCCGTCAGGGGATAGACGGGCACAATTCGACCCACCAGGGGAGAGTCTGGTTCCTCCCCTGGTCCATCCAGCACCTCCAGTTCTGGGTTATCTAGGGTGATGCCGTATTTGTTTTGCTTGACCAGCCCCGAGGCCGCCACTAGCGCCCCCACCGGGTATTGTTTCTTTTGCCGCTGTTGCCAAGCTACGTTGCGAAACCGCTGCCCCGGCCAGAATTTGCTGAGACGCAGTTGGCCGCTGCTGTCCCGCAGCACCAGTTCTTGGATTGTGAGTTGGGGATTTTTAGGGCTGCTGAAGCAGTTCGATCGCTCCACCCGACCCACCAGGGTGACGGTTTCCCCCGGCTTCAGGTCGCGGATGGCCACCTGCTGAGCATAGTTAATGTAGTCGCGGGGGTAGTAGTGCAGCAGGTCGAGCACCGTCAGCAGCCCCAGTTTTGCCAGCCGCTCGGCATTTTTCGGCCCCACCCCCTTCAGGTAGGTGGCCCCTTGATCTAGGGTGGGGGGTTTACTGGAGACGGTGGCTCCCGGCAAGGCGCTGCCACCGGGTTGGGTCTGGGCGGAGGGCAGACCTTGCCCTGCTCCACTTTTGCGTTGGCCACTGCTGACAGCGGCAGCGCCTTGCGCCCCCCTGGAACCGCTCTGTTTTCCGTCTCCGGTTCTGCCAGATTCCCACTGACGCCGCCCTTCGTAGAGGGTGCGACGGGTTTCTGCCACGAGGTGTTGGCGGTCGGCAAACCCTAGCTCGGGATAGGTGCTGAACTGGGTGGCTAGGGATCGCCACTTGGCCCGCTCCGCTGCGGGTAGGGGGGCGGGAGGCTGGGCAAGGCGTTCCTGGAGAAACTCACTAAAGTGCTGTTGATTGCCTTTGAGATCATTGAATCCCCGCTCAGCCTCCACCGCTAGCGCCTTTTGCAAGCGATTCCAGTCAGGGGTCGGACTCGGCAGCGGCTCACCCATGGGCATCAGAAATCATTAGACTGCGCTATTTACCCTTGGTGTCGTCAAACCAGGTGACCTGCCAAGCAGACTCTGCTTCTGCTCGTGCCTGCTCCTGCTGGAGCTTTTGGTAGCGAGTGCTGAGACGTTTCAGGCGGATCAGGGTTTCCTGGATTTTACTGCGGCGTAGGGCGGTCTGGGGGTCGGTGAATTCGATATCCACCAGTCGCAAATTGATGGCAACGAGGTGGGTCATGGATCGCTCTGGGGCGTTCATGGCCTCCTCTAGGGGATCTTCGTCCTCATCCTCTAGCAGGTCGTCGTCCTCCCCGTCCTCGTCGTCCTCATCCTCGTCGTCCTCTGAGCGTTCGCGCCCCATTTCCACAATGACGCTGAGTAGGTTTGGGGTAGCGGGGGCGCTGTCCTCAGAGTCGGACTCTACCGCTGCCGAGAGCACGGCTTCGGGCAAGTCGGGCAAGATCTGGGCCTGCTTGAGCAGGTGGTTAGAAAGGGTGGAGAGGGTATGCAGAATGCTACGGATTTGTCGCTCTAGCAGCACATGACGTTTCGCCAAGTGCAAGGGGGAGGGGTGATCGGGGGTTGCTGCTGAGAGGCCCCTCTTGGGTCGGTCTTTGCCCATCGCGGCGGCTAGGACTGCCACGGCATCTGGGGGTAAGGCTCCTATGAAGGTTTGGGGGTCTGTCGCGTTAGCTTGGTCCTCGGGATCTGCGCCTTCGGGATCTGCGCCTTCGGGATCTGCGCCTTCGGGATCTGGGTTAAAGGGGGCAGCGTCCCAGTCGGGGCTAGGGATCTGGAGGTCTGCGGTTATCCCTGCCTCTGGTGCGGTAGGGTCGGCGGCGTCTGGGTTCACCCCTTCTGGGTTCACCCCTTCTGGGTCGGGGATCTCTGGGGCATTTTCTTCGGAACCATCTAGGGCTGGATCCTCTAGGTCTCCTTCTTCTGGGTCTTCTTCTAGGTCTAAAGATGCGATGGCCCCTTGGGGCCGGTCTCTGACCATCGCAGTGGGCTGCTGTACCTTCAGCGGGAAGAACTCACCCTGGAGGGAAAGTGCGATCGCATTTCGGGATAACCCGTCTGCGGATTGCAGCAGTAGGCTCAGCGTAGCGGACACATTATCCATGGAAACTAGGGCCTCAATGTGCGATCGCCCTTGATCTCCCAACTGGCGTAGCGCCCCTTGGAGTTTTTCCCGATGCCCTACAGAGAGGGCCAGAAATGCCTCAGGATAGGTCTGGGTACAGAGGTGATAGGCTGCGAGCACTAACTGCTGGCGCACCGCTGCCCCCAATACCTCTAGGTATTGGCCATAGATTTCCTGTAACTTCTCGTCAATCTTGACGGTTTCGGTTGCTACCGCCGCCAAGTCTTTACGAATCTGATCTAGGCTTCTGGCCATGGGTATGGAAGCCTCTCCTTAGCTCAAGAACTATCTTGGGTTCTACGTCTACTCTCGGGATACCACTTTAGAGGATTCCGGCTGCCTTTGGCTTTGGGGTCTATCTCAAGGGTGCGTTATTTCTGCCAGCCAGTACGACTAGTCTGATCCCCTCCCTTGCATCCAGGCCGCAAGATGGGAGAATAAAAACGGCATGATGGTCACAGACCGACCCTTGAAAGCCATCACAACCCTTACCCCCTCCATGCTGAAACGACTGGCGACCCTAATCCTTTTGATCACAGCCCTAGCTCTGCAAAGCTGCGTGAGTGCAGGGGCTGGCCTCAAGAGCTACGCCGATACCTACACCGGGTACCAATTCCTTTATCCCAACGGCTGGACGCAGGTCAAGGTGGCAGGGGCGGCAGATGTGGTTTTCCACGACATTGTGAACGAGACCGAAAACGTTAGCGTGGTGATTAGCACCGTACCCGAAGACCAAACCCTAGAAGGGCTGGGCACCCCCACCGAAGTGGGCTATAAACTCTCCAAAAGTATCAACTTCTTGACAGGGGACGATCGCAAGGTAGATCTACTCAGTGCCCAAGCCATTACGAAGGACGACAAGACTTACTACATCCTGGAATACTTGGCGGATTTGCCCTCGGGCCTGCGCCATAATTTTGCTAGTGTGATTGTGCGTCAGGGGGAATTGTTTACCTTTAATGCCTCCACCAGTGACGATCGCTGGGAAAAAGTTAAGGACTTAATGAAACAGTCTGTCGCATCTTTTTCTGTGTACTAGGGGCTGCGGACAATCAAAGCCAGAGTCCTTGCTATGGAGCGGTTACAGCCCCTAGCTTGATTCGGCAGGGCGTGGTCATGCCTACCCCGCAAAGGTTTCCCCATTAATTGTCCACACGCCCTAACCTCCATCCATCGCCGCCTTTTTAACCCCAATTGCTATGGTTCCGCAGTTTGTCCTAGCTTCCGCCTCCCCCGCGCGACGGCGACTGCTGGTAGCCGCTGGCATTCAGCCCTTTGTCTGTCCCAGCAATTTTGATGAAGATCAGATCCAACTGACGGACCCTGCTGCCCTGGTTCAGGCCCTTGCCTTGGGTAAGGCTCAAGTTGTGGCACCCCAATTTGCCAATGCTCTGGTGCTGGGCTGCGATTCAGTCTTGGCGCTACACGGTCAGATTTACGGCAAGCCAGAGTCTATTGAGGCCGCGATCTCCCGGTGGCAGCAGATGCGGGGTCAGGTGGGGGAAATTTTCACCGGCCATGTCATTCTCGACACGGCCCAGCAGCGCCAAGTAAGCCAGTGTGCGGTCACGCGGGTCTTTTTTGCCTCGGTGAATGATGCCCAAATTGCCGCCTACGTTGGTTCTGGGGAACCCCTTGGCTCTGCCGGAGCCTTTTCTATTGATGGCAAGGGAGCCTATTTTGTGGAGAAGATTGAAGGCTGTCATACCAATGTCATTGGTCTCAGTATGCCGATACTGAGACAGCTTTTGGAGCAGTTGGGCTACAGCGTTGCTGACTTTTGGTGAATTCCACCCAGGATTTATTCACCCTTGAAATTTCTTGATACACTAATACGTGTTCTATTTTTGGTTTTCTAGTCCATAGCTGCGATCATCGTAATAGCCGACATCGCAGGTGTTTTAATTTATACTGTCCCGCCGCAAAGGCATGGTAGCTCTAGCTTTGAGCATGATTGCTTCATCAAACTTTTATCAGTAGAAATCAATTTCAAAGGAACTGTGAACTATGTGAAGCTCCCTGAAAGGGACTTTGTAAATACTGTGAATCCGTGCTCTAAATAAGGTTTTTTCTGAGTAATGCTGTTTCTATGGGATCAGTCACCCAAGGTTGGCGAGTGAAAGCGGCGGACCATCGTCCGTCCTCCAGTTAAACGCTTAGAACGGCACTCGACCTATCCATTGGCAGTCTATGTCTTAGATAGGGCTCCAGGATAATGAACTCTTCTCAACCGTCCGTAGATTCTTCGGTTCGAAATTATGCTCCCCCAGTCACTGTCCCCAAAGTCGGGGTCTATGAATGCGAGGTAAAACTCAAGTTCCGCCTCATTGAAGAAGACTTAACCACCTGCGATCGCGAAGAACTGCTGCATATTCTGGTGGATGCCTTTACCTACGGCAGTGATGAATACCTAGAGTCCCTCCACACTGAGATCTCAGTTCACGAACTAGAGGAAGTCCAGGCTTCTCCCGAGATGCGTCGCCAACTCATGCGCCTCCGCAACGTCATCGGTCGCTAGGGGCGATGGCCCCTGTGGGCCGGTCCTTGGCCATCACGCATCTGACCTAAGGATTCCTGGCGCAGCTTCTCAGTAAAAAAAGAGCGTCGGGATAGCACTGCGGGGGTTTACATGGGTACCCCCTTTGACTATATTGAAGGATGTCAAAGCAATGCGCCCCCATCGTCTAGAGGCCTAGGACACCTCCCTTTCACGGAGGCGACGGGGATTCGAATTCCCCTGGGGGTATTGGATTTAGGCAATGACGAAACAAGCCCCGCAAGCGCCAAAAGCTTGCGGGGCTTATGTTTTGGACTCTGTTGTATTTTGTAAGGAACCCCCAATTAATCCCAACTATCTGTATCCGGCCCCGGAATCCAGGCCGGATTCTAGGCCCCATTTTAGGCACAGGGTTGAGGATGGATCTCTTACCGTAAGCCCCAGGGACGACGCCCTTGCCCAGAATCTTCGACAACATTGAGCAAAAATTACACCCAGCCCTGACCAGTGCCTTAGATACGGCCTACCGGGCAGACTTCTGTGTGGGTTATTTCAACCTACGGGGCTGGGAGCAGATTGCCACCCACATCAACCCATTGGCCGGTGGAGAGGGAGCCTGTTGTCGTCTTCTAATCGGCATGAACAAACTGCCCCAGGAAGAGCTGTATGACTCTCGCAGTCTCCTCTCTGGTCAGGCGGGCATCGACAATCGCCAGGTGATTCAGCTCCGAAAACGCATTGCCCAAGAATTTCGCCAGCAGTTGGCCCTGGGGGTTCCCAACAATCGAGAAGAAGCTGCCTTTCGCCGCCTCAGTGCCCAGCTCAAGGCCAAGAAACTGGTGGTGAAGCTGTTCCTGGGCCACAGTCTGCACGCCAAGCTCTATCTGGTGCATCGCCACGATGCCCACAGCCCCACCGTGGGGTTCCTGGGCAGCAGCAACCTCACCCTATCGGGCCTGTCTTACCAAGGGGAGCTGAATGTCGATGTCCTAGAGCATGATGCCTGCGAAAAATTGCAGCGGTGGTTCAACGATCGCTGGGCCGACCATTGGTGCTTCGACATCTCTGAAGACCTGGCCGACCTGATTGACTCCAGTTGGGCCAGGGAACAGCAGCCACCGCCCTATCACATCTACTTGAAGATTGCCTATCACCTCTCCCAGGAGGCCAGAGCGGGACTGTCGGAGTACAAGATTCCCCGCGAGATTGATGCCCAGCTCTTTGAGTTTCAAAAGGCGGCGGTGCAGATTGCCGCTCACCATGTCAATCGCCGGGGTGGGGTGCTGATTGGTGATGTGGTGGGCTTGGGCAAGACCCTGGTGGGAGCCACCCTCGCCCGCATCCTGCAAGAAGATTACTTTCTGGAAACCCTGATTATCTGCCCCAAGAATCTGGTCTCGATGTGGCAGGACTATGTGGATCGGTACCGATTGCTAGCCAAGGTACTGTCGATTAGTCGCGTGCAACATGAGCTACCGGAACTGCGGCGCTACCGGGTGGTGCTGATTGACGAAAGCCACAACCTGAGAAATCGGGACGGCAAGCGCTATCGAGCGATTCAGGAATACATTGCCATCAATGAGTGTCGCTGCATTCTGCTATCAGCCACCCCCTACAACAAAACCTATCTGGACTTGTCCGCTCAACTGCGGCTGTTTGTCCCGGAAGATCAAGACTTGGGTATCCGCCCTGAGGTGTTTCTGAGCCAAATCGGGGGGGAACTGGAGTTTATTCGCAAGCACCAGGCAGCGGTGCGATCGCTACGGGCCTTCGAGCTGAGCGACCACGCTGACGACTGGCGCGACTTGATGAAGCTCTACATGGTGCGGCGCACCCGCAGCTTTATCCAAACCAACTATGCCAAAACCGAGGAACAACTCCCCCTGGACAAGGAGTGGCAACAGCGTCCTCCCCGCAAATATCTAGAATTCCCCAATGGGCAGCGGGCCTATTTTCCCGATCGTCGCCCCCAAACCATCAAATTTCAGGCGGAGGAGGAGGGCAACCCCTATGGAAGGCTCTACTCAGAGGCGGTCGTCGAGGCGATTAATGGTCTGAGTCTGCCGCGCTATGGATTGGGCAACTATGCCATCTCAACCCGCAATCGCAAGCTCACCCCCAGCGAAGAGCAGCAACTTAAAGGCTTGTCACGGGCGGGAAAACGACTGATGGGCTTTAGCCGCACCAATTTGTACAAGCGGCTAGAAAGCGGCGGCCCCGCCTTTATTCAGTCCCTCGATCGCCACATTTTGCGGAATTACATCTTTCTCCATGCCATTGAACAGGGCTTAGACCTGCCCATTGGCAGTCAGGAGGCTTCCCTATTGGATACCCGCAACAATGATGAGGATGCCGATGCCCTGGCCGCCAGCTTTTTTGACGTGGAAGCTGAAGAGGAAGCGACCGAGAACGAAGCCGCCCCCGATCCGGCAGATGCGGACTATCGACGACGGGCAGCGGCGGTATATGACCAATACGCCACTCGCTACCAACGCCGCTTTAAGTGGATCAAGCCGGGACTCTTTAAGGTGGCGCTGAAGAAGGACTTGCTCGCCGATGCCGAGGTGTTGACGACCATTTTGCAAACCTGCGGCCCTTGGCAGGCACATCAAGATACCAAGTTAGGGGCGCTCATTGACCTGATCACCCACCAGCATCCAGCGGAAAAGGTGTTGGTCTTTACCCAGTTTGCCGACACCGTTCGCTACCTGACGGCGGAACTGAAGCAGGCGGGCATTGCCGCCATTGCCGGAGTGACGGGGGATGATGACAACCCCGCCGCGATCGCATGGCGCTTTAGCCCCCGCAGCAACCAAAAATCGATTCCTGCCTCGGAGGAACTGCGGGTACTGATTGCCACCGATGTCCTTAGTGAGGGCTTGAACCTGCAAGACTGCGCCATCATCGTCAACTACGACCTGCCCTGGGCCATTATTCGCCTGATTCAGCGGGCGGGGCGGGTGGATCGCATCGGCCAGACCGCCGATACGATCCGCTGTTACTCTTTCCTTCCCGTGGAGGGGGTGGAGCGCATCATTCGCCTCCGGAGTCGGCTGCGCCAGCGGCTTCAGGAAAACGCCGAAGTAGTGGGCACCGATGAGGCGTTCTTTGAGGACGAGATCGACGAGCAGACCATCCTCGACCTGTATCACGAGAAGTCCGACATCCTGGACGGTGAGGCCGATGCTGAGGTAGACCTGACCTCGGAGGCATACCAGATTTGGAAAAATGCCATCGATGCCGATCCGTCCCTGAAGCAGACCATCGAGAACCTGCCCCCGGTCGTCTACTCGACCCGTGCCCACACCCCAGCGCCGGGGCAACCGGAGGGGGTGCTGGTGTATCTGAAGACCTCGGAGGGCAATGACGCGCTGGCACTCATCGATCGCAACGGCACCAGCGTCACACAGTCACAACTGGCGATTTTGCGGTTAGCCCAGTGTGAGCCTGATACCCCAGCAATTCCCAGAGATCCTCAGCATCACGAGCTGGTCAGCAAGGGGGCAGCGCATATTCTGGAGGAGGAGAAGAGTTCTGGCGGGCAACTGGGGCGACCCTCTGGAGCCCGGTTCCGCACCTATGAACGGCTGAAGCGCTATGCCCAGGCAGTGAAGGGGACGCTGTTTGAGTCGCAGGATTTGGTGAATGCGATCGACCTGGTTTATCGCTATCCCCTGCGGCAAACGGCGACGGATCAGCTCAATCGCCAGCTCAAAAGCGGCATTGATGATGCGCAGCTAGCGGATTTGGTAGTGGCGCTCTATCAGGATGAGCGGCTATGCCTGGTGCAGGAAAGTGAGTGCGATCGCGAACCCCAAATCATTTGTTCAATGGGGCTGTTTCAGCAACGCTAAACTTTAGGCGACAGCCTTAGCTCATGATACTGTGTGCCGCCGCGTACTCCCTTGGAAAAGAACTATGGTCAGCGTCATCCCTGCCAATCAAGTCTCCCTAGCTCTATTAGAGGAAAGATACGGCCTCCAAGAGGCTGACCAGACAGACTTCTTTTCAGAATGGCAAACGGGGCTAGAGGAACTGACCGAACTAGAAAAGCAGTATCTTGATCGGGTTAAAACCCATTTCAAACGCCTCCTCAAAAGCCCCCCACTGTTAGAAAACAGCGTCAAAATGGTGGTACTCTCACCGCTGCTGGATATGGCAGGGTTCTACGATGACCCGTTCCACCTGCGTTCCGAGGTGGGTGTGGAAGTGACTGCTGAGGATGAAGGGGAGGTGATTCGCGGCAAAATTGATGTCTTGGTGCTAAAGCATCGGTTTTGGATCCTCGTGGTGGAAGCAAAACGCAGTGATTTTGATGTGAATATTGCGACGGCTCAAGCGCTGGCCTATATGCTGGCAAATCCAGAGGCAGGAAAGCCGAGTTTTGCCATGGTCAGTAATGGCCAGAGTTTTTTGTTTCTAAAACTGACGAAAGCGCCGCATTCCCGGTATGGCAATTCACGCCTGTTTTCCCTGGTTAGTCCGGGCAATGATCTCTATAAGGTGCTGAAGATAATGAAGTCTCTGGGGCAATTAATTGGGGCGGAAACGGCTTAGGATGTGCCGGAAAAATTATGGTAGTGTCGCCGACACAACTTCCGTTTTCGTTGATAAGAAAGGGTGGAAATTCCCAAAACATTGGAACTGAGACACAGAAAATGAAGCGCCTCCAAATTGAGAACTTAGGACAAATCAAAAATGCTGACATTGAGTTTGGAGACTTAACCCTATTTGTTGGGCCTCAGGCCACAGGCAAGAGCATAGTATCACAGCTTATAAAGTTGCTGATAGACCACGAAGACATCGTTTATAGCATCAGAAAGAATGGCTATGATTGGGGCGGTAATTCTATTAACTTTATGGAATTTTACTTTGGCGAAGGGATGCGTCATCTATGGGATGAAAGCACTGAAATCGTTGTAGATAGCGCCAGCATTAAGCTTGCTGATATTTTAGAGAGAAATAATCGTGTCAAAGAAAAGTTATTTTTTGTTCCAGCCCAGAGAGTTCTAATTCTTGAAAATGGATGGCCTAAACCTTTCACTAGTTTCGAGGTTGGCGATCCCTATGTCGTGAGAAATTTTAGCGAGCATCTGCGACTCTTAATGCAACAGGGTCTAGGCAGTAAAGGTAGCGCTATTTTTCCTCAGGTGGGCCGTCTTAAAAAAGAGCTTCGAGATGCCTTAGATGAGAGTATTTTTCATGGGGCTCAAGTTGAGCTAAATACGACGGGTATGAGAAAGCGAATTCAACTTAACATGAATGGTGATTTGCTACCGTTTATGACTTGGTCTGCTGGTCAGCGTGAATTCATGCCATTGCTGCTAGGGCTTTACTGGTTAATGCCCGCATCACGAGCATCTAAAAAATCAGATATCGATTGGGTGATTATTGAGGAACTTGAAATGGGATTACACCCTCAAGCCATTTTATCGGTATTTTTGATCTGTTTAGAACTCCTTCATCGAGGGTACCGCCTCATCATTTCTACCCATTCACCTGTGTTATTAGAAGCAGCTTGGGCAATTCGTTCTCTGCAAGAAGAGAAGGCAGATGTCAAATATCTAAATTCCCTCTTTCGGCTGAAATCATCCCCTGGCATAGACAAAATATTTGAGAATATTCTTGAAAACAAAGAAATTAAAACCTATTATTTTGATCGTCAACCAGAAGGCGTTTTTGCTCGCAATATTTCATCCCTCGATCCAGTAGATGCAGATACTTCGGTAGCTAACTGGGGAGGCTTGACTAGCTTTAGCAGCCAAGCCTCAGATGTCATCTCTCAAATGATGCAAGAAAAATCATGAGTTTTAGGTCTGCTGTGCAATCTACGCCATCTCTACAAGCAGCATTGAAACCGGGCTTAAGAGCTTTAGGTAGCAATAGCAGTAAAATTAAATCAAACGACCCTGGTAAATGTGAAGGTAGCATTGATATTGATACAACGGTGAGGGCACAATATCCCAATAGTTCTCGCTGGGACTATGCTTTGGGATATGGCGGTAAAACCTACTTTGTTGAAGTGCATAGTGCTAAAACAGATGAAGTTTCATCGGTGCTCAATAAACTACAATGGCTCAAAGATTTTCTGGTAAGGGATGTACCAGAACTTAACAAAGAACCGAGATCCTTCCACTGGATTGCCTCAGGAAAAGTTGCTATCTTGCCTAGTAGTTCTCAAGCACGTCAGTTAGCCCAAAAAGGGCTCAGAGTAGCAGGTCAATTAACGCTGCCTTGATCGACACCATCCAGGATCTTAAATCCCCCTGAAACCATGCCAGAAGCCACCCTGTCTCCCTTAGTGGAAGCCATTACTGAGCAGCTCAAGACCCTCTCAGCGGAGGAGCTACACACCATCCAGGAGTTTGTGGACTACCTGGCCTGGAAGCGTCAGCAGGAGTCGAGTCCCGCCCCAGTCAAGAAAAAATCCGCTGAGGAACGGGCGATAGAGCGCCTCAAGGATGAGGACGACCCCACCAAATGGATCACGGTGATCGATGAAGGGGAAGAGATTGATGAAGAGGCTCTGAATGATTGGTTGGTGACTCGTGGCTATCAAGATTAGATACGTGGTTAAGCTTCATCAGGGCGTTGTTCAGCAAGACCTTGCCGAACTCCCTGCAACGCTTCAACGGGACTTGTCTCGATATCAGCAGGTGCTCTCTCTCGATCCTCGCCAGCCTCGACGAATTCCCAGCCACGATCTAAAGGCAGCATTAGCCCAACATCGAGCTTTAGAAATTGATTGGAATGGGGTGGCCTATCGTCTGGTTTATCGCATCTATGACAAGCCTGCTCCCAAGCGAGTGGTGGTGCTGAGTTTTGCGGAGCATGACCCCGCCTATGAACGGGCGATCGCCCGCCGCTCTGAATAGTAGCTTCATATTGTTGTGGGCTGATATTGAGTACAGGAGGTTGAGGCAAATGACCGTTACCACTGCGAAATGGTCGCTGGATGAGTACCACCAGATGATTGCCGCCAACATTCTGGCGGGGCGTCGGGTGGAGTTGCTGAATGGAGAAATCATTGAAATGGCACCGGAAGGCCCAGAACATGCCCAAACCAGCACCGATGCGGCGGATTATCTCCGGGGGCTACTGGGGGCCAGGGCGCTGATCCGAGAAGCCAAGCCCATTAGCTTGCCCGACAGCAATTCCGAGCCGGAACCGGACATCGCGATCGCGCATCCCCGGCGGGAGCTGTATCGCACGCGCCACCCCTATCCCGAAGATATTTTTTGGCTGATTGAATATGCCAACACCAGTTGGGTCAAGGATTCTGAAGTCAAGCGCCCCACCTATGCCCAGGCGGGCATCCCGGAGTATTGGATTGTCAATTTGAAGCAGCGGAACGTCACCATTCTGCGACAGCCAGAGGCCGGGGACTATCAGCAAGTCACCATTTTGGCAGCAGGCACCTTGACACCTCAAGCCTTCCCTGAGATCGAAATTTCAGTTCAGCGACTCATTGACTGAGTAATTCACCATGTCCCTCGACTTCCACCGATCGCGCGATTTCCTCTATCACTTTGACTTCCATGGCCTGTTCATCACCGAACTGGGGTGGAATCAGCCGGGGACGAGCCGTGCTGAACCTGTCGTGGTGGAGGACATCACCTACCAGCGCCAGCGGATCGCGGAGATGTCGGCGGTGCCTGTCTTTGAGGTGACGGCCCCCGATGGCGAGATTCCCCTGGGGGAGGAGCGGGCCAAAATTTACAAGGCGATCGCGGCCTCTTTCGCGGAGAACCTGCTGATTTTTGTCAATGGAGATCGCACCCGCTCCCTGTGGTATTGGGCCAAGCGGGAAGGATCGAAGGTGTATCCTCGCACGGACTTATGCACTGGCAAGTATGATTGATGAAGAAAGTTAGGGAGATGATTTAAAGTGACAGATACATACCATAAAGAATCTCAGTTGGGAGCTTCAAGACGCCGATTGGAAGATGCTTCAGCCCTACATAGTTGCAAACGGTGGTCGGGCTCTATTTACTTAGGTGGCTATGCTATTGAATGTTCTCTTAAATCACTGATATGTTTTGACGAAGAGAAAAGCAATTTCAAAGACACAAGTGTATTTAAGGAGGGTATTCAGGGAGCAAGTTTACATAATCTAGCTATTTTATTTGGAAAGATTTCCAGCTTAAGTCGAATAATAGAGATTGATAGAACAGGTAAATACAAAGACGAATGGAAAATTATTACCTCAACCTGGGTAAGTAACGAAATTAGATATTCACCCTATTTGGGAGATGAGAAAGCAAGCACACAATTTATCAATGCCGTTAAAAGATGGCATCAGATAATACTAGATAAACAAGGAGAAGCCTCATGACAATAAAATCTCATGAAGCAATAGCAATTAAAAATTGTTTATTAGAGAATTTAAAGAGTGAGGATCCAAGTGTCAATATCTTAGTCCAGGAGTCGTCTTTAGGATGGATAGAAATTCGAATAGTTACAATCAAATTTGAAGGTGATTCCCAGGCTGAGCGCGAAACCAAAATCGACATGATGCTTGAGTCAGTGGGGTTTAACCTTGGACAATATCCCATTACTCAATACAATTTGCTAACACCACAGGAATTTCAAGAGCAGCCAGTCGTAAGTTCTCAATTGCCTCTGTGGTCGGATATTCTGATGGCTCCAGAGACAGAAGATCGGCCTAGTGTTGATAGGGATGAACCTAGCCACCCACAGATTGTCACTTTTTATTCCTTTAAGGGAGGGGTTGGTCGATCAACAGCTTTGGGGATAGTCGCTATTTTGTTAGCTCAGCGAAACCGCAAGGTAGTTGTCATTGATTTCGATCTGGAAGCACCTGGAATATCAGTCCTTTTTAATGGTAGCACTGTAGATGGAAGCTTAGAAAGTCAGTGCGGAGTCTTAGACTATATTCACCAGCGCTTTCTAACCCCAGAAGAAAATATTCCTCCAATACAGGACTGTATTCGCCAAGTTGATTTATCTAGTCGTGGTGAACTCTTTATAGTTTCAGCAGGAGAATACAATGAAAACTATGTTCATCGATTAGCTGAATTAGATCGTAGGGCATGGGAAATTTTTTACAAAAGAACTGTAAATCCCATCAACCAATTAATTGAAGACATCAAAGAATACCTGGATCCTGATCTTATTTTTATTGATGCCCGACCGGGTTTCAATGACACAGGAGCAGTAGCACTTCTTGATTTAGCAGATACAGGCGTGATTTGCTTCTCTCCCACCGATCAAAGCTTTGATGGATTACGCTGGGTTGTACAAGCTGCGCGCAAGCAATTTGATTATAGAAACAAGCCAGACCTACGTTTCTTGTTAACACCAATGCCCGTCCTGTCTGAGGATCAGATTGACAGTTGGATATCTAAAACTGAGGATTGGATTAGTGAGCATTGGGGACTACCCAATGATGTTAATATAAATGAGCTTTATTATAAGATTTTTTATAATCCGGCCATTGCTGCCTTGTCACATTTAGTGGATATCCCAGAAAATTTGACAAGTGAGTATTCGCCAATTGCAAATACCATTGATGCAAGTCTGCCAGAAATTCAACATACTGACTCTGGGTTTGATTCTAATCAGCATAGAATTATTTTAAATGAACTGAGTTTTCAGCCAGCAACGGCACAAGAACTTCAGGCAGATAGTATACCAACAATTTTTCAGCGCACCGAAGATTTCCCGAAATTCCTGCGCGATCGCATCTGGCTGATTAGAGGTGCTAAGGGCACTGGCAAAAGCATTTTGTTTAGACTTTTTTCCGAGAGTCCTGATCGGGCAAGAGATCTCTCACGAGATGACACTGATTTAAGAAACTACAAGTTTATTGCGGGACATGGGCAATCGAAACTAAATCATTCTATTTTAGATAGTCAAAATCTTGCCAGCTTTGAACAAGAAGTAGGTGAAAATTCCTGGGCAATTTTTTGGTTAAACTATGCACTTTTGCAGTTATGTGTAAGTGATTCAGAACTATCCAGCCTTTTCGGAGTAGATAGTGAATTAACACAATTAAATCAATCCGAACACCTTACTCAGTCTGCAATTATTGAATGGCTGGTTAGACGTGCTAATTCGCCGCGATCAATGCCCCAAGCCATCGATGAATTGAGAAGTATTGATGCCTGGTTAAATGAGAATGGTAGAAATATATGGATTTTATATGACGAACTTGATGTAGGATTTGGTTCTGGATCAGAGAGTTATGCCCGACGGCGGCGGGCACTTGAAGCACTCCTTGCATGGTGGCTAGATAGTGGAACAGCTTTAAACAGGATCACTCCAAAAATATTTTTGAGAGAGGATATCTGGAGCGATCTTAACTTTGTAAACAAAGGTCACTATATCGGTAGATCACTTCAACTCAAATGGGAAGAAGCTGATTTATGGAGGCTTGTTTTGCGTCAGTCATTACAAAGCTCTGAAAACTTAAGAAGTATTTTAGGTAAGGCGCTAGGATTAACAGCAGAAAGCCTTGAGTCGGCTAGTTTAGAGCAGTTGCGTAAAGGCCTTTACCGGCTTTGGGGTGAACGTATGGGACGTGGGAGGAAAGCCTATACATATAACTGGGTGCGTACGCGGATAGCAGACGCGAATAATAATTGCTTTCCGCGCAGCTTAATATTGCTTCTACAGCAAGCTGTGGAAAAAGAAAAGAGCTTTTCCACTGAATATAACTCTGACATTGTATTGCGTCCTAAGGCATTAATTGATGCTTTTCCTTATGTATCAGAGCAAAGAGTTAATGAAGTGCGTGATGAATATCGAGAGCTTGGCGAACTCCTTGAGAGAATGGAAGGAGAAAGATCACCTATTGACGAGAATAATAAATTATCACAAATCTGGAGTTCGACAGGAGGTGAGTTATCTCTAAAAATCAAGAGTATGGTAGACGCTGGAATCTTGAAGGAACGTTCCCGATCTCAGAGTCCTCCTCACCGGGTCTATGCTGTTGCAGAACTATATTTGTATGGGCTTAAGATGACCCGCAAAGGACAGCGTTGACCACGTCAGTTAACCGTCGCCGCCTTCCTCAACTCCGACGGCGGCACCCTGCTGATCGGTGTCGCCGACGATGGCACCGTCCTGGGCCTGCAACCCGACTACCAAACCCTCAAGCAGGGCAAACAAAATCCCGACGGCTTTGAGCTGTGGCTGATGAACGACCTGCTGCTCAAAGAAATGGGCAAAGCGATGGCTCCCTGTCTCGCCATCAGCTTCGGCACCCTCGACGGCCAAGACATCTGCCAAGTCACCGTGCAGCCCGCCCCCGCCCCGGTCTACGTCACCCTCAAAGACCCCAAGAGCGGCCAACCCGTTGAATGCTTCTTCATCCGCACCGGCAACTCCACCAACAAGCTCGACAAACCCAGCGACCTCGCCAAATACCTCGCCACCCGCTGGTCGCAGTAGACTAGAAGCCACCCCCGGAGGGCACACCATGACCCCAGCGATCGCCACCACCTCACTCAGTTTTGAGGACTATGTTGCCTACGACGACGGCACCGAAACCCGCTACGAACTGGTAAACGGAGCACTGGTCGAGACGCTGCCCCCGGTTGGTGATTTCTCCTACCTTTCCTAGCCTTGCCCTGACGGTGGTGCAAATCCTCGCGGCGGGCACCCTGCCCGAAACCCAGGACAACGTTTAGGCGCTCACACCATTTGGCGCTTGATCAGTTGGGCAAACAGGTCAGGTTGGGTGGCGAGATCATCAAAGCTGCCCTGCTGGACAATGCGCCCTGATTCCAACCCGTAGATGCGATCGGCATGGCGAATGGTGCTGAGGCGATGGGCAATCACCACCCACGTTACCTTGAGGCGATCGAGGCTCTCCGTGACGATCGCCTGGGTCCGATTATCCAAAGCACTGGTGGCCTCATCCATCAGCATGATTTTGGGGTTCACCGCCAGGGCGCGGGCGATCAACAGCCGCTGCCAGCAGGGGCTCTTTCCCATGTCTAGGTCGGAAGAGTCCCTAACGGTTGTAACGGCCCCAGGATAGAAACGCCGTCACAACAAAGAGAACCACGATAGAGCCGATGACACTGGGGATCAATGGTACCCCCTGAAAAGACCAGTCGAGGGCAGCGATCGAGATCCCCAAGCTGCTCTTCAGGTAACCCAGACCCCATTCCCCCAGCCACACCCCCGCAAGGCCGATCAGAATCAGGCTAAAAATCTTGCCCGGAATCCGGCGCGGCAATAGGAGCGTTGCCACCCCAGCACAGCCCAGGGCAATCAATAACTGAACCAGCAGCCGTAGCAGAATGTCCATATTCCATCCCCTGAGAGTGTTTCACCTAAACCATCATTCCTTACCATTATTTCCTGGGTAGCGCAAAGGGTTTTGCTCTGCTTGATGCAGGCTTAGGGGTCTCCTCAGATCCAGAGCCGTCAGATCCGGGGTAGGCATTTAGCTGGAACGGGTTTAGACCGCACCTAAGTCTTTTGAGCGCTGACAGGCGGCTTTGACCGCCTCAATAAAGGCTGATCGGACTCCAGCGGATTCTAAGCAGGCGATGCCGGCAATAGTGGTGCCACCGGGACTGGTGACGCGGTCTTTGAGTACGGCGGGGTGCATCTCCGTGGATTGCAGCAGGGTGGCGGTGCCTAGTACCGTCTGGATAGCAAGTTGCTGGGCAGTGGCGCGGGGCAGTCCGGCGGCCACGCCCCCATCCGTCAGCGCTTCTACTACCAAAGCCACATAACCGGGGCCAGATCCGGATAATCCGGTGACCGCATCCAAAAGATTTTCTGGCACCGTCACCACCGATCCGACGGCGGCGAAGATGTCGTGGGCCTGCTGGATATGGGCCGGAGTGGCGTATTGTCCCGGCGAGATCGCAGTCATGCCCGCCCCCACCGTCGCTGGAGTATTGGGCATTGCCCGTACCACGGGACAGCCCGGTGCTGCGGCCTCCAATGTAGCCACAGGCACCCCCGCCATGATGGAGAGGAGGAGGGGTTGGGCCTCGGCACAGACCGTTAGATCGGGTACGACCTGGGCAAAAATTTGGGGCTTAACCGCCACCAGCACCGTAGCGGCCCCCGCGAGGGCCACCGAGTTCTGGTCTGTGGCGGTAATGCCGTAGGTTTCCAGCAAAAACTGCCGACGAGCAGCGGTAGGTTCCCCCACAGCAATCTCGTCAGCAGCGTAGATTCCACGGGACAAAAGGCGGGCGATCAGGGCCTCTCCCATCACCCCGCCTCCAATGATCCCTAACTTGGTTGGCAAGCTGTGAACGTCCTATTCAACGGCAACACAATCGATATTCAGGGAATCCCTAAGCCATGCGGACGGCTTGCTCAGCGGTCCAAGCGGGCGCGGGGGGCGCTTGCCGAGGATCCATCATGGGATGCTGAGGAGCCATGGGCATTTCGTCTTCCACATCGGTGGGGGTGCTCACCTGGACGCAGTTGGGGGTAAAGAGGAAGATACTCTCGCCGATGCGCTCTTGGTGGCCATCAATGGCGTAGGTTCCCCCTGCCACGAAATCAACAGCCCGCTGGGCTTGGTCAGGGTCCATGGTGGTCAGGTTGAGGACCACAGACTTCCGTTCCCGCAGCGCTTGAATCGCTTGAGGCATCTCTTCAAAGGAGCGGGGCTCCATCACAATTACTTCCGAGGCTCCGTTCATAGCTCCAGGCATTCCAATCACATTGCTTCCCATAGCAGTCATTCCAGTATCGGCGGTCATAATCCGGTCGCGAACGCGACGGCGGGCGCGCGGTTCCTCCTGCTGGGGGGCCGCTACGGGCTGAGTATGCTCCTCTTGGTAGAGGTTCTGATACTCTTCGCCTTCAATCTCGTCATACTCGTACTCGTAGTCGGCGGGGTCATTGAGACCAACGAAGTCCCGCAGCTTATTGAATAGATTGCTCACAGCTTACACTCCAGTACAACCGTTACACGGTGGACAGAACGCCCTAAGTTTAGAGGATGATTCTGCCATTGTGTCCTAAAAGGATAGAACCATTTTGCTCAGAGCGCGGCGAAAAAAGATGCTAATAGCCGCAATCTTGGAGCCAAGTCTCAAAACCCCATTCCCAGCATCCCGTGAACAGGGGCTTGGAAATGATGCCTTGATCAAAACGCCTATACTCTAATACACATCGTGGAATTTGAGTCCACAGTATACACGAAATTCCCTAAGGAGACAGGTCATTCATAATTAGTTAAAAACTTGGGGATCCCTATGGCGCTTGGATTGGGTCGGCCTAGGGTGCAAATCCGCCAGGGCAGATCACCTGAGCCCAGCTATCACCAAGAGGCGCAGATCTAATCGAGACTTCCTAATTTTGGGATTTTCGATCGAAATTGATCAATTTCGATCAATTTCGATCGGTTTCAGCCCTGGGGAGCCCCTACCCCTGGGGCGGGCGCTCGCCGAAGAGCGTTGATCCGAGTCGGATCATTGTGGCTCCTGCTGCGATCGCGATGGCATAGTCTCCCGACATCCCCATGGACAGGTCTCGAATCTGGATGCTATGACCTCTCTGGGCTGGTCTCTGACCATCGCGCTGTTGATTGATGCTCTCCGCCAGATCTCGGGCCGCCGTGAAAATATCCCGAGTCGCTTCCACCGTACTGCCCTGGGGCGGTAGGGTCATCAAGCCCACTATTTTTATATGGGTGAAGTGGTTTAACTCCGGCAGCGCTGCCGTTAAGTCCGCCAGCGAAAATCCCGATTTGGGGGGATCTGGCACCATCTTCACCTGGAGACAACAGTGGGGACTGACCCCCATCTCTGCTGCTGCTTGATCCAGCTTTCGGGCCAACTTCAGACTATCTAGGGAATGAATCCAGTGAAAATGCTGGAGCGCCTTGCGGATCTTGTTGGTTTGTAGGTGGCCAATCAGGTGCCAGGTAATGTCAGCGAGATCCTGAAGTTGAGCCTGCTTTTCCATTGCCTCTTGCAGGCGACTTTCGCCAAAATCTCGCACCCCCGCATCGTAGGCTGCCCGCACCACCGTCGCAGGTTGGGTTTTTGTGACGGCAATCAGGCGGGTCGTTGCCGGAAGTTGGGCTTGAATCGTTGCAATCCGCTGGGCAATACTCTCAGGGGATAGGGAAACCGTCATTGAAACGTCTGCTTGTAGAGCTTTTGAAGGCGATCGTACTCGGTGAGGGGTCCCATGCGCCGCATCACCCGTAGGCGTCCCTCTAGCATTAGGCGCGCATCGTTGCGCCCAATGGGATCAAAGATCAGTCCCTTGGGATTTGTGGAATTAACCACGAAAAACAGTCGCTGAGCATACAAAGTTGCGAACAGTTCGCGGTTATCCTCCACCATACAGATCCTAAACAAAAGACCAAAGGTAGGGTGGTTGAGGTAGGTTTCAGCGCTCATGCAGAGTTAATGGTCCCATTCTGTAGAACCTAGATATGCCAATACTCTAGGGTAAAGTGTGACCAGGCAACCGTTTGTTCTGGGATTTTCGGGAATTCTGCGGACGTAGAGGGGACTGAGACAGCCCCAAGGCTTGCAGTTGAGCTTGGGCTTTTTGCAGTGACTCCTGCCACTCTCGCTGGGGATCGCTGTCGGCGACAATGCCCGCCCCCACTTGGCCGTAGACCGTGGCCTGGGGTGATGTGGGGTCGGCAACCCACAGTAGGGTGCGAATCAGAATGTTCAGATCTAGATGGCCGCGCCAGTCGAGATAGCCGCAGGATCCGTAGAACAGATTGCGACGCACAGGCTCCAAGGCTTCAATGATTTCCATGCAGCGCACTTTGGGGCATCCGGTAATAGTGCCACCGGGAAACAGGGCGCGGATCAGATCTACCGGGGTGTAGTGGGGATGCAGCCTGCCCACGACGTTGCTGACTAAATGCATGACGTGGCTGTAGGGTTCCAAGGCCATGAGTTCATCCACCTGGACCGTTCCCCAGGTGCAGACCCGGCCTAGGTCATTGCGCTCTAGATCTACCAGCATGATGTGTTCGGCGTTTTCCTTGATGTTGCTGAGGAGTTCCTGGGCTAGCGCTTGATCTTGCTGGGGGGAATGGCCCCGCGATCGCGTCCCCGCAATGGGTCGGGTTTCGGCACAATCGCCCCGCAGCGACACCAGTCGCTCCGGCGAGCAGCTAATCACGTCTCCCCAAGGGGTGCGCCAGTAGCTGGCAAAGGGGGAGGGGTTGATGCGCTGGAGCTGGCGATAGAGGGGCCAACTGGCGGCGGCAGTGCGGGTGGAAAATCGTAGGGAGAGATTGGTCTGGAAGGTATCTCCAGCGTGGATAGCCGCCTTGACTTCTGCCACGGCGGCCTCGTACTGGGCCTGGGTAGACTCTAGGGTCAGCCCCTGAGCCTCTAAGGGGGCAGAATCCACCATGGGAAGGGGAGCGTTGGCTAGGGCCGCAGCTAAGGCATCCAGATCTTGAGGATGGCTGGCAGCTAGCCAAAGGGTTTGGCTGTGGTGATCGGCAATGGCAAAGCTATCGGGCTCGTACCAAAAGGCCACGGGAAAGGGGAGAGGGTCGGGATTTTTCTGGGGCAGACGCTCAATTTCCCAGGCCAAATCGTAGCCCAGCCAGCCCAGCCAGCCTCCGGCAAAAGGCTCTAGTGGCTGGGGCCAGGGGGCTCCGGTTTCATCCAATAGGGGGGCGGGGGGGCGGGGCGTTTGCCAGCGGGCGGTGAGGGTGGGCAAAATGGTCCCCAGGGCGGGGGTCCACAGCAGGGGCTGATCTCCGTGGTTCCGGGGCGGTCCTCCACAGAGGGAGTAGCGGGCATGGCGAGCCTGGGGCAGATCTGCCGGGAGGGGATAGGGGCTCTCTAGTAAGGTGGCGATCTGCTGCCAGGGGTGAGTCCTCTGGGGATTGCCATAGAGGGCTTGAAAGATCTGAGACCCGCTCAGGCCATCTAGGGGACGCGATCGCACATACCAAGGCTGCAACACCGTCAGGAGTCGCCTCCCCAGACCCAGCGGGCATACCAAAAGGCCCCCAGCAGGACGATGGCGATCCAATCTGGCAGCCGCAGCCGTAGTCGATACCAGTCCACCCGATGGGTATTGGGGGTTGTAAAGCCCCGTACTTGCATGGCTGCTGCCGTCTGCTCTGCCCGTAGCAGTAGATTTTTCAACAGTCGTTCCACCACCGCTAGCCAGACCTGGATTGAGCCCCGCAGCCCCAGCTTTTTCCAGTTAATCGCCCGCGTTTGCACCGAACGCACGAGGTTTTGCACTTCTTCTAGCACTAGGGGAATAAACCGCAGGGCCAGGGTCACGGTCAAGGCTATCTCTGTCACGGGAACCTTGAACCAGCGTAGGGGCCGCATCAACACCTCTAGGGCCACGGTGATCTCTTCGGAAACCGTGGTGAGAAGAAACAGGTTGGTCCCGTAGATCAAGGTAAAGAAGAGGGTACTGAGGCGAATCCCCAGTTCCAAGGACTGCTGGGTGATGCGGATTGGCCCTTGGTGAAACAGGATGTAGCGGTATCCCGTGGCCGGGGGCGGATCCCAAGTTGCGATCGCAAAAGCCTCCGGTACGGGATCTACCTGGGTCAAGACGCTGGTGTGGGGTAGCCGGGGCTGGTAGTCGATAGCCAGTCCATCCGGCAGTATTAGGGTCAGTACCAACATGATGGTGCAGATGGCTAAGAGCCAGCCCATCTGCTGCCGCCAGACCCGCAGGGGAATCCAGGCCAAAATCGTGAGACCTACCAGCAGCAGCACTAAACTGAAGCGCCAGGGGGAGTTGGCTAAGATGGGGGTGATGAGAATGCTCACCAGCCACAGCAGTTTGACCCGAGCATCCAGGCGGTGCAGCCAGGTTTCTGGCTCCTCCAGGTAGAGCCCAATGGGTAGAGTTTTCAGCAGATCCATAAAAGCGCTTGTGAACTTCCCACTCTAGGCCAAGACAGCATCTAAACAGGCGATGAGACGGTCGCATTCCTCCAGGGTGTTGTAGTGGACCATACTGACCCGCACTACCCCGTCTTGGAGTGCCAGACCCAGATCTTCAATCAGCCGCACAGCGTAGAAATCACCATAACGGATGCCAATGTGGTGTGGATCGATGCGGGGGGGAATGGCAGCACTTGTGCGGCCTGCCACCACAAAGGAGATGGTGGGTACCCGGTGGTCGGGATGGGCGTCGGGACAGCCAATGATGGCCACAGCAGGGTGCTGCCGGAGGTAGGTCAAGAGACGATCTCCCAAGGCAGTCTCGTGATCGCGGATGAGGGCAAAGGCTTGGCGCAATTGAGTGCCTGGATCCTGAGTTGTGAGATCGGAAGTGGTGAGATCGGAAGTTGTGAGATCGGACGCTGGGGGCTCCGGGACAGCCCCATCTAGCCCACCTCCATGATGGGCTGCCAATGCCGTCAAATAATCCAGAATCCCGAGGCTACCGTAGGCCAGTTCAAAGTTGACATTCCCTGGTTGAAACTTGTAGGGCACCGAGGTGATGAAGTAATGGTTGAAGCCCGGTAACGCCTCTAGGAGTTCTCGCCTGCCGTAGAGGAGGGCTTGGTGGGGACCATAGGTTTTGTAGAGGCTAAAGGCGTAGAAATCTACGTCTAAGGCTTGGACATCCACGCGGCGGTGGGGGGCATAGGCCACCCCGTCCACGCAGATCAGGCTGCCGTTATGGTGGGCTAAATCTGCGATCGCGCGAATTGGATTAATCGTTCCCAGCACATTGGAGACATGGGTTACCGCCACCAGCCGGGTGCGGGGGGTGAGCAAGTCCGCCAGATCCGCCAGATCTAGGGTGAGGGTCTCGGGATTGAGGGTCCACACCTTCACCGTGATGCCCAACCCCTGCCAATCGACCCAGGGACTAATGTTGGCTTCGTGGTCACAGTTGGTGACGACGACCTCATCCCCCGGCTGGAGCGTTTGCCCCAGACAATGGGCCAAGATCCGGAATAGGGCGGAGGTACTAGAACCCAGCACCACGGTTTGGGGATCGGGGGCATTGATCAAGGTGGCGAGGCCCTGGTGAGCAGCGGCTACCCGCTCAGTGGCGGTTTGGGAAACACCGTAGGATGCCCCCAATTGCACATTGGACCCATAGAGAAAATCGGTGATGCGATCCCCCACGGGCCGTGCGACCTGGGATCCCCCCGCATTGTCAAAAAAGGTCCAGTCCCCTGCTAGGGCGGGGAACTGCTGGCGCACATAGTCGAGGTCGAGGCGCACTGTGGGCGGGGCGACAAAGGCCATGGCAAGTCTCTGAAAAGGCACTGCTCTATTAAACTGCTTGTGAGCACCCGCAGGATCTCCTGAGGCTGCTCCCTCAAGATTCCCGAGGGTTGGCACTGTCGTTGAGGGACCAGCGATAGTCTACGGTGAGGTGGACTCGACGACACTCTTCTTCGAGTTGGCGCTGCTGGGAGAGGGCTTTGCGAAGAATGATGATCAATTCGCTCACCTGCGATCGCAGGTGAGGATCACCATAGGCTACGGGCAAGGTTTGCCGCTCTAGCAACTGCATCAGCAATTCGTAGTGAATGTGGGACGGCAGCGGAATCGGCTTTTCCATAACACTCTGTAGACTATTCCCTTTAAGAAATCACCCTTTGGGCGGGGCCAAAGATATCCCTGTGGCTGGTTTACGCTTTGGGCTCTGCTTAGATCCGGGATTGGGATTGAGCTGGAACCCTTTAAGAGTATTCCCTCTAAACAACCATTCCCTGGGTTGGTCAAAAGGTTGGGTCCTGACGGGCTTACGCTTTGGGCTCTGCTTAGATCCGGCACCGGGATTTAGCTAGAGCACTCTAACCCCGGTCCAGCTAACCCACTGAACCGGGGTAACCCGTTTTACAGGTCTTTAATCAACCATAGAGCTGGGCAATGGCGGCCACTAAATCTTCTTCGCGCATCAGGGCTTCCCCCACCAGCACCGCTTCGGCCCCCGCAGCGACAACTTGGCGGCAGTCTTCAGCGCTATGGATACCCGACTCGCTCACAACCAGGAGATGCCGATCTTGAATCTGCGATCGCCGTTGGGCCAGTAGATCTGCCGTGGTCTTCAGCGTGGTTTCAAAGGTTTCCAGATTGCGGTTGTTAATGCCGATGAGCTGTACCGAGTCCAAGGCCAGCACCCGATCCAGTTCCGCCAGCGTATGGACCTCCACCAACACCCGCATTCCCAAAGCCTGGGCGATGCGGACAAAGTAGTTGAGGTCGTTGTCCCCTAGTATCGCCGCAATGAGCAGCACTGCGTCGGCTCCCTTCACCCGCGCCAGGTACATCTGGTAGGGGTAAATGATGAACTCCTTGCACAGCAGAGGCAAATCCACCGCCTCCCGCACCTGGGCCAAATAGTCAAAACTGCCCTGGAAGAATTGCTCATCCGTCAGTACCGAGAGACAGTTCGCCCCGCCCTCAGCATAGGTGCGGGCGATGGCAACGGGATCAAAGTCCTCACGAATCACACCCCGACTGGGGGAAGCCTTCTTCACCTCTGCAATTAGAGCAGGACTGCGATCGCTCTGGCGCAGCGCCGCCAAAAAATCCCGAGGGGGCGGGGCAGAGAGCACCTGCTTCTGAAGATCTTGCAGAGAAACCTTCTCCCGCAGTCGCTCGACCTCCTGTTCCTTAGACCAGACGATGCGCTCTAGAATATTGCGGGGCTCCTCTCCCGGCACTCGGACTCGATAGGTGAGGTTCTGCACAGACACATCTGGATTGGGGGAACGGCGACGAATCTCCATGGAACTCCTAGGCTTGTACAACGGCGCGCTTGAATGCCTCATCCAACACCTCAGAGAGGGTGGGATGGGTGTGGACGCAGTAGGACAATTCTGTGACGGAATGGCCCTGTGCGATCGCATTTGCCGCCTCTTGAATCAGGTCCGAGGCATGAAGCCCCAGAATATGGGCTCCCAGAATTTCCCCCGTATCTTGGCGATAGATTACCTTGGCTAAACCATCCGACTCGCCCTCCGCCAGAGCCTTGGAGTTGCCCTTGAAATAGGTTTTCACCGTGGCAATGGCGAACCCCTCCTGCTCCGCCAGTTCCTTAGCAGCGGGCTCCGTCAACCCCACAAAACTCACCTCCGGGTGGGTAAAGGCGGCGGCGGGGATGCTGCGATAGTTGACCGTGCGAGCCTCACCGCAAATGTTGTCCACCGTCACGACCCCCTGAGCCGAGGCAGTGTGGGCCAGCATCATCTTGCCATTGGCGTCACCAATGGCCCACAGGTGGGGGACGGGCTGGCCATCCCGCAGCACCGCCATGTGCTCATCCACCGGCAGGAAGCCCCGGCGATCGGTTTCCACGCCGACGGACTCTAGACCCAGGTTTTTGGTGGCGGGAATGCGCCCAGTAGCAACTAGACAGGCATCCACCTCCAGGACATCCACCACTTCCTTCGTTTTGGGATCCGCCAATTCGATGACGACGGGATTCCCTGGTTTCACGGTCTTCGCAATCACCCCAGCACGGGTTTCCACATCCCGAGGGGCGATCAGCACCCGCTCCGCCACCCGCGCAATGTCGGGATCAAAGGTAGGCATAATCTTGTCCAAGGCTTCGATGATGGTGACTTCGGAGCCCAGGGCGGTATAGATGTCGCAAAATTCCAATCCAATATAGCCACTGCCGATGATCGCGACCCACTTGGGTAACCATGCCAATTTAATGGCTTCATCGCTGGTGAAAACCGTTTCACCATCAATTTCAATGCCGGGGGGAACAAAAGGGATGGAACCGGGGGCAAGGATAATGTCTTGGGCGGTGAAGGTGCGATGGTCTTCGCTCTGGCCATCGCCTTCCGCCATGGCCACGACTACTTTTTGCTCTCCAGCGAGGCGACCCCAACCTTTGATAATGTCTACCTTCAGGCGCGTCAGACTGCCGGTCAGATCCCCCTGGATTTTGTTCACTAGGTTCTTGGCATGGTCGGCGATGCCTTGGCGCTCGAAGCCTACGGAACCAAGCTGAATCCCCAGGCTATGGAGATGGTGAGCATCCTGAAATTCCCGCACCCGCCCGGAGGCCGCCAGCAATGCCTTGGAGGGAATGCAGCCGCGATTGACACAGGTTCCCCCCATGTCTCCCGCTTCTACGATGGCGGTTTTAAGACCCCGCTTGACTGCGTGCAGTGCTGCACCATGGCCGCCTACACCGGCCCCAATAATGATTAGGTCGTAGTCAAATACCTGACTCACAGTCCTCTCCTCAAGCACAAGCGGATGGATTCGTCTCTCCATTCTTGTCCACAGAGGCGCTTTAGGACAACTGGGGGGGTGATGGGGTGATGGGGTGGGGGAGGTGATAGGAGTTTTGAGTTTTGAGTTTTGAATTAAATATCCCGTAGGGTGCATAGCGCTAAGGCGCGGCTTCGCCCACGCGAAGCAATGCACCGCAGAGATGCCGCGCCAGATGCAGGGTTTTGGGGTAGGGGCGCGGTTTCCGCGCCCAATGCAGGATGTCGCCGTAGGGGCGGGTTTGGCTCGTGTTGGCCGGGAAATCCAGAATGGGAACCTCAAAACCCGCCCTACCCAGTTGCTAACGCTAGGGCGGAGCCTGCCCGGAGGGCATCGGTCTAGTTGCCCTTGTTGCCGGGTGACCCGCACGGGGAATTGAATAAGTGGCCTGGGCCGGGAAATAGGAATAGGTAACGCCGGTTGAGCGCCGGGTTAGTGAAACGTTCGTCTGGCAACCGGGCTTTTGTATCCATCTCAGTAATTTCTCGCAAAACTGTGATATCAACTCCTCGCTCCACGGGTAGCCTAACCTCAATTACGTCCCCTATAGCCATGCCCTCTAACTATGTGATTGAGGCTCGTGATCTAACTAAGCAGTTTGATCGAACGCCGATTCTTCGGGATGTGGATTTACAGATTACTGCTGGCGAAGTCTATGGCTTAATTGGCCCCAATGGGGCTGGAAAAACCACCCTAATACGCCTCTTTGCCATGGCTGAACAGCCGACGATTGGGGAAATCTATTTGAATGGTCAAAAGGTGGTCTATGATCGTCCTCAATCAGAGTTGCAACGCTATATCGGTTACTTGCCTGATGACTATCCTCTCTATGAGGATCTGACGGTTTGGGATTATTTAGACTATTTTGCCCGCTTATATTTTTTGACGGGTCGTCAGCGGACTCGACGGCTCCATGAGGTGCTGGAGTTGGTGAATCTGACCCATAAGCGCCAGAGCTTGGTGGGTACGTTGTCGCGGGGGATGAAGCAGCGGCTGGGACTGGCGCGAACCATTATCCATGAGCCTTTGCTGCTGCTGTTGGATGAGCCTGTGTCTGGTCTTGACCCCATTGCCCGTCAGCAATTTCGTGACATTATTATGACCTTGCGGGCGGCGGGGATGACGATTTTAATTTCGTCCCATGTCCTCAGTGATCTGGCGGAAATTTGTACAACTATCGGCATTATGGAGTTTGGATTCTTGTTGGAAAGTGCCCCCATTGCTAATCTATATCACCGCTTCAGTGAGCAACGTTTGGCGATTCGTAGTTTGATGAATTTGGATGGGATAGCAGTTGCATTAAAACAATTTTCCTCAATCCATCAAGTGGAGTCAGATCAAGAGAAAGGCCAGATTGTTGCGACCTTTCAGGGGGGGAATGATGAGGCGGCGAAAATTTTGCGATCGCTGCTCAGCGACGGCTTTCAAATTCATGATTTCCATTGCACCCAGGAAAGTCTAGAAGATATTTTCTTCAAGCTTGGCCACGAAAATCCCAATTAATTAAAAGGTGGGCATTGCCCACCCTACGGGTGACAGCCAGGGAGTAGCCCTGGTTGTGATGAAGCTGCTCTGCAAAATTGATTCTGAGGCTAGCCCCCATGTACTATTTGCGATCGCCCCGCGCCCTCTATTGGCACTGTCTGGATACCCTGGGCAATTGGAACCCCCAACTGTTGCGGGAACTCAAAAGTCGTCTCAGGGTTGGTCCTGTCTTGCTGACTGTGGTGCTTTCTCTGCTGTTGCAGGCCGGGGTGGTGATGGGTTTTTGGGGGCATCTGCCCGATGACTTGAAGGATCACGACACCAGAATGGGCACTTTCCCGGATATTGACTTGTCAGTTTCGGGGCAAACCGTCAGCATTAGCGATGTCTTTGACCAGGTGCTGGTACATCCCGATGTCGGTGCCCTCCCGACCCAGCGACCGGATATCCGACCGGGCGATCGCCTGCTAGTGGTGAATGGTAATCCCATAGCAGCTATCAATCCCAATGCCGTCAGTTCTGATCAGGCATATCGAGATCAACAACTGAAGGAAGAACTGCTCAGAAATATTCGTACCAATGGGGCAGAAGTAACCTGGGGCAGAGACAGGGAATCGCCCCTGGCTCGTCGCTTGCTGGGCTCCATCATTGAGCTGACCCTGAGTCGTGAAGGCCGGGGGGAATTTACCGTAGCCTTGCCCAGGGCTTGGGTTACTGATATCCGGGGCCAATACTGCATCGTTGACCCTGCCAACCACACTGAGACGTACAGCTACCCTCCCCGTTGCCTCCTCACCACCGATGGCAGTGCTTACCAGGTCAATTGGCAGCCTTGGTCCTGGAATGTGTTTTTGGCTATGGGCTCGACCCTGGCGACGGTCGCCATTGGGCTGGGGTCATTTTTGTTGATCAGTAACCTGGGCCAAGAGGGGCAGCGGGGTACCCTGGCTCTGGTGCAATTGAGTCCTCGCTCTGGGTTAAGTGTGCTGCTGGGCCAACTGCTAGGGGTGCCCATTTGGGTCTATCTCAGCTTGGCACTGGCGCTGCCATTGCAACTGTATCTGGGGATTCAGGCTGGGTTGGGCCTGTTGCCGTTGGCCATCTTTTGCGCCGTCACTGCCCTGCACGGCACCGTGTTTTTCAGTGGGGCCATGGTGTTGGGGCTGTTGGCTCCCAAGCTGGCCCGCTTCTTGGCCTTTTTGGTCAGCTCTGGTTTTGCCTTTGCTGAGTTGTTCATGTTGCAAATGGGGCAGTTTCAAATGGGGCGCTATGGCTTCCAGCCCTCAATGAACTGGGTTGCCTTTTTCACGCCCTTTTTTGCCCTGGGGGATCTGTCGCGCATTGACCTGTCAAACCCTGGCAGTTCGCGATCATCTGGCTTGGTGCCGGATTATTGGGTGACTTGGTTCTTGGGTCATGATGTTGGGCGGCTGTCTTACCTAGTGCTGATGGTGACCCTGGGCCTAGGGTTGACCGTAGGGCTATGGCAAATGATGCTGCGCCGCTATGCCAATGGTCAACAGTCGCTCATGGCTCGCTCGTCTAGTTATTGGCTGACAGGGGCAGTTTGGATGCTGGTATTGGGCTTCACGCTGCTGCGGGAAGGAGGCTTTAGGGGCTTTTATGGCAATCTGGCTCCATTGATGTCGATAGCGGCTCTGGTTTTGGTGGGGCTGACAATCGCCCTCACCCCTCCTACCCGTCAAACCCTTCAGGATTGGGCTCGGTTTCGCCACCAGCGATCGCGGCCTACCCCAGCAGCCCCCGTTGGGCGGCGGTCTTCTCTATGGCGAGAGCTGATTTGGGCAGACAATAGCCCCCCCGCCGTGGCCCTCAGCCTCCACGCCCTGCTGATCGCGGCATTGACCGTAGCCTGGATCGGGTGGGCTGTGATTAGCCAAGGATACGGGGTCACACCTCTATCTGATTTACCTTCAGATTATCCGTGGCTGATGCGGTTTTGGTGGTTGGATGATGTGTTTCGTGTGATTAGCCTTTTGGCCATGGCGATCATTTATGGGCTCTTGGCGCAACTCATTTACCTCAGCCCCTTAAAGCGATCGGCCATTTGGGCCTTAGCAATGGTGTTGGTAGGGATAGCGCTCCAGACTGTTGCGGTGATCAATGGATTTACTTGGCTCAACAGCTTGGGGATCGAGCAGAGTGTATCCGCATTGCTCTTGGGTGCGTTCAGCCCGTGGCAGTCTTTAGGAAGCTGGCCTATCTTCATTCTCAGTTGCGTGGTTCAGGGGACGGCGATCGCCGCTCTCGGTACCCTACACTGGCGGCAAGTGCAACGGATTGGCCAATCCAATACCCAAGCCCTGCTCAATGCCCCTCCCCGACGACTGCGCCATGGCCGTGAAGTTTAGGGTAATCCTCGAACCAGGCGGCCCCATCCTGCACAAGGCTTAATCTAGCCTACTGGCTTAGCAACGTGCAGTTGGGTGGCACCTATCCCGGAGGGCGCACAGGCGTAAGCCCTCCGGGATAGGCATACTCAATGACGATGGATACCGCTATACTTCACTTTCCCCATCGCGAAATACGATAGACATGGGCATCTATATATAGGGACGATGGCACCCAGTTATAACTACCCCCATAGTTTGGGGTAGGGGCGGATGGATAAGAATCAGCGGGAAAATCGTCGCAAAGCTGAAGAAAAATTCAAACGGGCCTTGGATGAACTAGAGGCGGCCTTAGGATCCCAGTCTCCTCAGGCGGAGACCCCTGCTGCTGAGGCGAGTTCTGTGACGCCTGATGTTACTGAGCCTGAAGACAGGGAGGCGCTTATTCCGGGTTCAGAGGACTGGGAGCGGGCTTTGGCAGAAGCTGCCCACGACATTGAGCAGTTTATGTCTGAGTATTCCAGTTTCCCCTCACGAGAGGAGGAGGAGGATGTCTAGTACTGAGCGGCGTAAATACTCTAACCGTTCAATCGTGGCACACCTCGGCCCCTCTCCCTAGTGTTCCGTCAATTAATGATTGACGGGTGACCGCAACCCTGGAGTTTAGTTGGGGTTAAATTTTGACGGGTCGAAGACCCTCAAAATTTTACTGACAGACCTCTAGCACTCCCTGGGAGAGTGCTAGAGGTCTGTCAACTTTACCTTATCCCTCTTTCTTGAATGCCGTCAGGCTATATCCCTTCCCCCGGCTTCAACTCCGCTCAGCCAACGGGAGAAGGGGGGCCGGAAAGTCTTATCCATTTCTGAAGCGATCGTGAATAAGTTCCGCACCGTCAGAAATAGGGATGGTTTAGATCCGTGCATTTCCCATTTCTCCAGTGGAGCTGACCTGCTATGCGCATCGCCAAGAAAGAATCCATTGCCCTCGCATTTATGCTGCTCGGACTGAGCTGGGCTACCCCCGTCCAGAGCCAAGAGATTACCCCCACCAATGATGGCACGGGTACGACAGTGAACTTTGATGCCGTCACCCAGACCTACACGATCAACGGCGGCACCCAAATTGATGCCAACCTGTTCCACAGTTTTCAGCAGTTTGGCCTCAGCACGGGAGAAATCGCCAACTTTCTAGCCAATCCCAGCGTGGTCAATATCCTGGCTCGGGTGACCGGGGGCCAAGCCTCCGTCATTGATGGCCTCTTGCAGGTGAGCGGCGGCAGCAATGCCAATTTGTTCCTGATCAATCCAGCCGGAATTTTGCTGGGACGCAACGCCAGCCTCAACCTGGCCGGATCATTCTCCGCCAGCACCGCCAGCGGCATCGCCTTTGGGGACGAGATTTTTAGCGCCAGTGGTCAGTCGCCCACCGGGGCTTTGGGGGGCGCTCCATCGGGCTATGTGTTCCTGGGTAATGAGGGCATCCTGCTCAACGAAGCCGATTTACAGGTGGCACCAGGGCAGGGCATTACCCTAGCTGGGGGCACCGTAGTGAATACCGACACCTTGACCGCCCCCAGCGGCACCGTGTCCATTGTGGCGGTGCCCGAAGCTGGGATCCTGCAAATTTCCCAGGCGGGGCTGGTGTTGAGTTTGGCCCTGCCCACGGCCCAAGTTCAAGCCCTGGCGGCGGGGAATGGCTTCACGCCATTGGCCTTACCCGCCCTACTTGCTGGGGAATGGGGTGGAAATGCCACCACCGTTTCTACCCGGTCCGATGGGGCGATCGTCCTATCCAGCGGGGCAGCGGTGAACCCAGGGGCTGGAGCCACCACTGTCGCTGGAACCGTGGATGTGTCCGGTTCCCAGGGGGGCCAAATTCAAGTCCTGGGTCAAGAGGTTGCCCTGTCCGGCGCGACTCTGACGGCCACCGGAAACCAGGGGGGCGGTGCAGTCCTCGTTGGGGGCGATTATCTGGGACAGGGTGCCATTCCCACCGCCCAAACCACCCAGGTGGATGCCACCAGCCGCATTGAGGCCGATGCCCTGGATATCGGCAATGGGGGTCGGGTGATTGTCTGGGCCGATGGCGATACGGTGTTTGGCGGTCAAATCTCTGCCCAGGGGGGAGCCCAAGGGGGCGATGGCGGTTTTGTGGAAACCTCCGGTGCTGGTCGCCTGACGGTGCAGCCAGGGGCTCAGGTCTTCACCGCTGCCCCCCAAGGGGACTGGGGCACATGGCTATTGGATCCCCTGGATCTCGTGGTGGAAGTGGGGGGCACCGCCACCATTACCGGGGGTACCAACGATCCGTTGGCCAGTACCATTGATGCGACCACCATCGTTACAGCCCTAGGGGGCTCCAACGTCACCCTCCAGGCCACGAATTCAATCAGGGTCGATGCCGCCATCAATAGCAGCAGTGGGCGCAATTTGACCCTGGCATCCCCCACGGTGAACCTGAATCAGCCCATCACCCTGGGGCTTGGGGGCAGACTGTTTGGCACCGCCGGCACGGTGAATGTGGGAGCCAGTGGCAGTGTGCGGAATGGCCTTGATGTGGCAGCAGCGGGGGCGACGGTCAATATTGCCGCTGGGACTTTTACCGAAGCCAGTACCCTGGAGATCTGGCGACCTGTCACCCTGACGGGGGCGGGGGCAGGCAACACGATCCTGAGTGGTAATAACACCCACCGGGTCTTGGAAGTGAGGACTACCTTTACCGGTACTGTCACCCTCAATGATTTGACCGTGGCCAATGGCAACCCAGCCCTTGGTTCAGGGGGTGGCTTCTTGAACCTCTCCTATCCAACGGTTAACCTGGTCGTGAATAACTCGACCTTCAGGGATAACCAAGCCAACAGCCCAGTCGCTGGCGGTGGTGGAGCCATTGCTAGCAATGGGCCAGTGGTCATCAACAACTCCAACATTACTAATAATTTCTCCGGTGGCGTTGGTGGGGGCATTAACGCTGTCCGTGGCCTAGTCTTGAATAACACCACCGTGTCTAACAACACAGCCACGGGTGCGGGGGGCGGGATTCACAGTTGGGGGACGGCGACCCTGAATAACTCCACCGTGTCCGGTAATCGCACCCTGGTGGGATTGCCCAATGCCAATGGCGGGGGCATTTCCGCTCGTGCTCCCCTAACCCTGAACAACACTACGGTGACTGGGAATAGCTCTATCCGACATGGGGGTGGCATTGCCGGGTTTGGGGCCGGTACGATCCAGGTGAATGGCTCCACCATCTCCAACAACACCACCGCCTTGGATGGGGGCGGCATTTACGACAGTTCTGGCACCACCATTGTGTTGGTGGGCTCCACGGTGTCGGGCAACACCGCCGGGAACGATGGCGGGGGCCTGCGGGGGGGGAGCTTGTTTTTGAGCAACAGCACCATCTCCAGTAATCGGGCCGGACAGGACGGGGGCGGTATCTACAGCACCAGTCCCGTCACCAATAACTTTGTGCTGAATAACACCACCGTGTCGGGCAACACCGCCGATCGCAATGGGGGCGGTATTTATAGTCGCAACCTGACCCTCAACAACGCCACCATTGCCTTCAACCGGGCCGATGGCGACAACAACGGCGTAGGGGATGGCGGCGGCATCGCCTTTCTGTTCAATAACAACAACATCATCCGCAACAGCATCATTGCGGGCAACAGCAGTTCCGGTGGAGCCGCATCCGACATTCTGGGTGGGCTCGGGATCACCCAATTCACCCATAGTCTGATTCAAACCACAGCGGGGATCACCAGTGGCGTACCAGTGGATGGGGTGAATGGCAATGTGGTGGGCCAAGCTCCCCTCCTGGCAGCCCTGGCCAATAACGGTGGCCCCACCCAGACCCATGAACTCTTGGCGGGGAGCCTTGCCATTGATGGCAGCAATGCCGATGCTATCCCCACGGATCAGCGGGGAGCCGCAGCGGTGGGGGTTCGGGACATGGGAGCCTTTGAGTCTGGATTAACCACCATTGTGACCAATCCTCTGCTGCCCCCGGTGACGCCACCGGGTATTCCCCCCAGCTCTGTGGCCCCCAGTGCGCTACCCAGTTCCCCCTTAGCGGCGGTGGGCGATCGCCCCGATCACTTCCGGGTGGGACGGGCGTTCTTGCCCTATCCAGAGGATGCGCCCAGACCCCCCATCCTCACGATTGACCCGGCCTTTGCGGCGGAACTGGGGCTGGATGCAGCCCCTAATCCCCCCGTTTGCGCTACGGATGGCGACCGCGATCGCGATGACTGTGCTCCAGAGGCGGTCACGGATCCGGATGCCCAGCCTTAGGGCCTCGTCAAGCTTCAATTCGTAGGCTGGGCCAGCGCTAGCGTGACCCAGCAAATCGTTGCCTGTGCTGGGTTTCACCGTGCTCCAGAGATGGCCACGGATCCGGATGCCCAGCCTTAGCGGACAGCCATCCTGCGGTGCATCGCTGGCGCGGATGCACCCTACAACTCAAGGGAGGCAGAGCCTCCGGCGGAGGTGCCCAGGCAGAGCCAGGGCACCAGGAAAGGGATCGCCCCTCCGGTGGCATCCTGCATTGGGCGCGAAGCCTCGCGCCCCTACCGGCCCATCCACCCATCCACCCTCACACCCCCCATGACCCACTCCCTGCCCCTGTCCCTCGCTCTCCTGCTCCTCAGCTTGACTGCCCCTGCCTACGCTCAAGTTGACCCATCCTTTGATCCCCTGCCGTTACCAGAGCCGTTACCAGAAGAGCCTGCCCTGGAGAGCCCGGAACCCTCGACAGTGCCCGATGCCTCGGAGGACACCACCCCGATCGCCGTTACCCAGATTCAAATCCAAGGCAGCACCGTTTTCAGTGCCGCAGACTTGGCGGAGCTGGTGGCCCCCTACGAAAATCGCACCCTGACGTTTGGGGAACTGCAAGCCCTGGCCCAATTGCTGAACCAGCGCTATCTGGAGGCGGGCTATATCACCACTCAGGTGCGGATTCCAGAGCAGGTGATCACCGATGGCATTGTGGTGATCGAAGTGCTGGAGGGGGAACTGGCGGAGATTATCGTAACTGATGAGAGTCGCTACCGTGACTACATCACTAGCCGCCTAAACTTGGCCAGCACCGCCCCCCTGAGCCAACCCGAACTCGAAGCGCAGTTACAGCTATTGCAATTGGGGGGCTTATTTGACACCGTGAGCGCTCAACTTCAGGCGGGCGATGGCCCCGGCACCAGCCGCTTAACGGTCTCTGTGGAGGAGGCCAACCCTTTTCAGGGGGAGGTGTTTGTAGACAACTATTCTCCCCGCAGTGTGGGAGAGACGCGGGTGGGTAGTCGCCTGAGCTATCGCAGCCTGCTGGCCCTGGGGGATACCTTGAGTCTGGCGGTCACCACCACCCAGACGGAAGGAGCCCAAGCCTATACCCTGGGCTATCAAGTCCCGGTTAGTCCCCAGGATGCCACCGTGAGGCTGGGGTTCAGCTACGAAAACTTCCGGATCACGGACGATAGCAATCCGATCTTTAACCTGGGTATTCGGGGTAATGCCCAGGTCTACGAGGCGGAGTTTCGCTATCCGCTCATTCGCTCTCCCCAGGAGGAGTTGGCTCTGGGTCTGGGGTTTCGCCATCGGGATGGCCAGAGTGTGATCTTGGGGGCAATCACCTTCCCTAACCGCACCAGTGTGCTGCAATTTTCCCAAGACTATCTACGGCGGGACGGCTCTGGCGCTTGGGTGGCGCGATCGCAATTTAATCTAGGCACCGATTGGTTTGATGCCACCCTCAACCCCGACCCCCAACCGGATGGTCAATTTCTTTCTTGGCTGGGGCAGGTGCAGCGGGTGCAGCGGTTAAACCCAGACAATCTTTTGATTGTGCGGGCCGATCTGCAACTGAGTGGTGATTCTCTGCTGGGCAGTGAGCAGTTTGTGATTGGCGGGGGGCAGTCGGTGCGGGGCTATCGCCAGAATGTGCGAAGCGGCGATGGTGGCCTGCGTCTGTCTGTGGAAAACCGCATTGTGGTAAATCGCCGTCTGGATGGCAGCCCCCGCCTGCAACTGGTGCCTTTTATGGATTGGGGGGCGGTGTGGTTTAACAACCCAGCCACCCAGCCCACCCAGCAAAATGTGCTGTGGGGGACGGGGCTGGGGGTGATCTTTACGCCTCTATCGGGGCTAGAGGCCCGGTTGGAGGCGGGCATTCCCCTGATCAATCTGCGGGAAATTACAGATCAGGGCGGCGGCGCTCAACTGCATTTTTCCTTGGGTTATCGCTGGTAGGGGGTGACCAGGGTGGGGGTCGAAGCCTTTCCTGGTGCCCTGGCTCTGCCTGGGCACCCGCCGCTGAGGCTCTGCCTCTGCCCCGGCCTCTGGCCACGGTTGAATAAGCTAGCTGGGCTCGGCAATAGTAATGGGTGTTATCCCCATCGCCGGAGATTACCCCATGGCCCGCCCCGCCAAGATCCTTAGTTTTGCCCTCTGTTCTGCCCTGCTGGTGCCTGCGGTGCAACTGGCGGGTGGGTTGCAGGCGGCGCGATCGGGTGAGGCGGCGAGGTTGGAAGCACCCGGTCCCTGATGGGTTGCGGGGGGTAGGGGAGCCTGAAGACAGGGAGGCGCTTATTCCGGGTTCAGAGGACTGGGAGCGGGCTTTGGCAGAAGCTGCCCACGACATTGAGCAGTTTATGTCTGAGTATTCCAGTTTCCCCTCACGAGAGGAGGAGGAGGATGTCTAGTACTGAGCGGCGTAAATACTCTAACCGTTCAATCGTGGCACACCTCGGCCCCTCTCCCTAGTGTTCCGTCAATTAATGATTGACGGGTGACCGCAACCCTGGAGTTTAGTTGGGGTTAAATTTTGACGGGTTTGGGGCTGGCACAATTCAGGTGAATGGCTCCACCATCTCCAACACCACCACCGCCTTGGATGGGGGCGGCATTTACGACATCTGCTGGGTCTCACTGTGCTCCAGAGATGGCCACGGATCCGGATGCCCAGCCTTAGCGGACAGCCATCCTGCGGTGCATCGCTGGCGCGGATGCACCCGACAACTCAAGGGAGGCAGAGCCTCCAGCGGCGGTGCCCAGGCAGAGCCAAGGCACCAGGAGAAACTCCCCTACTCCCCCATACCCAAACTGAATAAGTAAATCGCCCCCAGAGCTAAATCCTGGGTGAACACCTACCCAGGATACCCATGCCCCGTATACTAACCAGTCTGGCCATCACCACCCTCCTGATCGCCACCCAATATCCTCTCCTGACTATCCCAATCAGCCCCAAACCCGTACAGGCCCAACTCCCAGCGAGCGAGTTAGGGACATAACCGCTGCCCACAGAAGACTTTCGGTGTTGCCGTCCCTGATATTGAATAAGTACTCGCTGCCCAGAAATAGGGTTCCTGTGACAGCCCTATGGCTGTTTCCCCAACTTTGGGGAGACCTATTAACCAGGAAAAATCCATGACTACAACATCACGATGGTCAAAGACTGGGCCTCAGGGAGCATCGCTCCAGCGCCATGTCCAGCCCGCCAGCCATCATGGCCTCTTGCGCCCTTGGTGTGGCGTCGCTCTCACCGCTGGTCTGCTGGCCGTGGGTAGCATCACCGCTCCTGCTGCCTACAGTGCCGACTTTTCCTTGATCGGCTCAGAGTTGCGGTTGCGAACGCTTGCCCAGCAAACTCCCACCAGCCAGCCATTTGTCACTTCTTTTCCCGCTGTGGCGACTGTCAGCGAATCAGCAGTGGAATTCCCCGATGTGGCCAGCTTGTTTGACCCCACCGTAGGCGTTCCTCCCGGATTTGCCAACAGCTTGGTAAATGTAGCGATCGATGCGGGTGCAGACTATCTCGAAATCGACTTTACCAATGCGGGCTTTCGTAGGTTTGCCACTGCTTTTCAAAACACCTACGTGTTTACCTTTGCTGATGCGATTGCCCTGCAAATCACTGAAGCGCAGCTAGACCCCTTAACCACCCTAGGGCTAACCCCCGATCGGGTGACCTTTGTGGACAATGAACTGTTTGTGAATGTGCAGAGTCTGTCCTTCACCCCCAACACCTTTGTCCGCATCAACCTCAATGGCACCCTCACCCCACCTGTCGATCCGGATCCCAATCCGGATCCAGATCCCAACCCGGATCCCAATCCTGACCCAGTATCGGTGCCAGAGCCCAGTGTTCTTGCCTTTTTGGTGGGCACCGTGATGGTGGGCTTGGGGCTCAACCGCAAGGACAACCCACAGGTGAGCTAGGTTAGAGCGTATTCGTCGCTATCTCTGCGTCCCAGTCTCCGGCTGGGGCGCAGAGATGGGCGGCAAATAAAACAGGATCGATGGAACGATGCAGGCGAGCTTCAGTGACCTAAGGGGGGGCAGAAACCCGGTTTTTTCTGGTAGGGTGAGGACCATTTTCCAGTGCTAGGGCAAAGAAACCGGGTTTCTCTCTTAAGGGATATTCGTCGTTTGGGCATTAACTCGTATCGTCTTTTAGGATCATAGGTACATCTCGCCCTGCTGAATCAGATTATGACTAACATCATCTTCCAGGTTGCTCCAGAGGTCTTTTCTGCCCTCAAAACATCACCCGATGAGTTTGCCTGTGAGCTACGGTTGGCAGCGGCGATATTCTGGTATCAAAAGGGTCACATTTCTCAGGAAAAGGCGGCTCAAGTTGCAGGGCTAGATCGCATCGATTTCCTGATGGCACTAGCTCGTGAACAGGTGGATGCCTTTCAAGTGAATTTTGATGATTTAGAGCGAGAATTGGCCCGTGGCTGAGACTCCCATCATTAATGCATCACCCTTGATTTATCTGAGCAAGGCTGGGTTAATCGACCTTTTGCAATTACTGTCTCCGCAGATTTTCATTCCGGATGCGGTCGCCACTGAAATCTTGCGTCGGGGCGACTCTGATGTCACAGCAGCCACAATCTCCCAAACTGGTTGGCTGCAAGTGATTGAAACCCCGGTAACGTCGCCCATCATTCAAGCCTGGGATCTGGGCATGGGAGAATCAGCAGTACTAACCTGGGCTTACACCCATCCTGGGACAGAGGCGATTGTGGACGATTTAGCAGCTCGTAAATGTGCTGCGGCTTTGGAGATTCCCGTGAGAGGCACATTGGGTTTAGTTTTGGTGGCCAAGCAACGGGGCAAAATCTCAGAAGCACGTCCGGGGCACTGTCCTATTAAAGAGTGAGAGCCTCAAATCCCCTGGATAATAGGATTTCAGAGAGTTTCAAGGGGCGCTGAATGAATCCCATGGCCATGGCAGGCGTCGTCCGTTTCTCCAAACTCCAATGGGGCCGCACCCAGTTGTGCATCAGACGCTGGACATTCAAAGCTCGCTGCAAGCCCTCCACCTGCTTGGCATAGTGATTCTGTCGCCTGCGATAGGCTGTTGCCCGTCGCCTCAAGGCACTGTTGAAGGCTTCCAGGTGATTGGCGTGGACCT
>NZ_KI913949.1:5466750-5470495 GCF_000332095.2 Leptolyngbya sp. PCC 6406
GTTTAATTTAGCGGTGTATTGGAAGCGCTCCTATCGCCAGAAGGGGCCGAAGGAGCCGTGGTATATCCTGACTAATCTGCCCACCTTGAAGCAAGCGTTAGCGGTCTATCGGTGTCGCTGGGGCATTGAACAGCTCTTCAAAGATTTTAAGACTGGGGGCTATAACTTGGAGGACACCAAGGTCAATGACACCCGATTCTTAGCCTTAGTTTTACTGATCGCTCTGGCTTACAGTTTGGCGACTCTCCACGGCCAGTGGATGCAGGAGGCCAAGCTAGCTCAGTATGCCGGACGTCTCCAAGAGCACCAAGATAAGGCTCCACGGCACAGTGACTTTAGCTTCAGTCTCTATGGCCAACGATGGCTCTATGCCATGGACTTATGGGCCGATTGGGCGCTCAAGCTGGTGGCCCTTAAACCCCATAAACACCGCTATTTTCAGCGAGGTTTTCACGCTCTATCCCTTATCCAGCAAGCTCTCTAGGGGGGTTGTCACCCTGTAAGACCGCAACCTGGGTCAGTACAACCGCGCCATTGACCTCTATGAACAAGACCTGGCGATCGCCCGCGAGATTGGCGATCGCGCTGGGGAAGGCATCACCCTGGGCAATTTGGGCGTTGTTTACCGCAACCTGGGCCAGTACAACCGCGCCATTGACCTCTATGAACAACACCTGGCGATCGCCCGCGAGATTGGTGATCGCGCCGGGGAAGGCCGCGCCCTGGGCAATTTGGGCAATGCTTACAACAGCCTGGGCCAGTACAACCGCGCCATTGACTTCTATGAACAGCAGCTCGCGATTACCCGCGAGATTGGCGATCGCGCCGGGGAAGGCCGCGCCCTGGGCAATTTGGGCGCTGCTTACAACAGCCTGGGCCAGTACAACCGCGCCATTGACTTCTATGAACAGCAGCTCGCGATTACCCGCGAGATTGGCGATCGCGCTGTAGAAGGCCGCGCCCTGGGCAATTTGGGCGCTGCCTTCTACAGCCTGGGCCAGTACGATCGCGCCCTAGAACAGTTTGGCCAAGCCGTCGCCCTCTTTAACCAACTCGGTGCCCGCGCCGAAGAAGCTGTCTTTCTCAGCAACATCGGCGTCCTGCTCAACGATCGCGACCAACCCGAACTGGCCATCACCTTCCTCAAAGCCAGCGTCGATATCCGGGAATCCATACGCGGCGACATCCGCCAACTCGATCGCGACCTCCAACAAACCTTCACCGACACCATCGCCAGCGACTACCGCATCCTCGCCGACCTCCTCCTTGAACAAGACCGCGTCCTCGAAGCCCAAGAAGTCCTCGACCTGCTGAAACTGCAAGAACTCGAAGACTATCAACTCCGCAACGTCCGAGGCACCGAAGAAACCCGCCAGGGTATTTCCTTCTGGCCACCAGAGCAGGAAATCCTCGATCGCTTCTACACCCACCTAGAAACCAATACCGATCCCCAAACCTTCTTTACCAGCGCTGAAGTCACAGATCGCGTTGCCCAACTCCAACGCAATGCCCGCAGCCAAAACCCCAACCCCGAACAACTGGCGCGCCTACAAGGCAACCTGCAACAGGCAGGCAACGCCGCTCTGCTCTATCCCCTCGTCCTCGACGATCGCCTGGAACTAATCCTCGTCACCACCAGCGGCATCTCCCGCCACACCGTCCCCGTTGACCGGGTAGAGCTGAACCGGGCGATCGCCGCCTTCCGTTCCGACATTGAGGATCCCTTCAGCAACTCCCTCCCCAACGCTCAGCAGTTGTACCAATGGCTGATCGCGCCCCTCGCTGACGAGATTGATGCCGCCGGAGCCGAAACCATCCTCTACGCCGCAGACGGCCAACTGCGCTACATTCCCCTCGCCGCTTTGCATGACGGTGACCAATGGCTGACCCAGCGCTACACCCTCAACCACATCACCGCCGCCTCCCTGATGGACTTCTCCCAGGCGGAGTCAGCACCCCTCAGCATCCTGGCTGGCGCTTTCCCCGCTCAAGATCTGGTGGTGGAGGTAGCGGGGGTACAACGACCGTTCAGTGGTCTGCCCTATGCCCAGGTGGAGGTGGAGAATCTCCAGGCCAACTTACCGGGCACAGTGGCGTTTTTCAGTGCGGGGTTCAACCGCCAAGCTATTGAGCCTCGGCTGGGGAACCACACCATTATTCACTTGGCAACCCACGGAACGTTCCAGTCTGGTCATCCCAATGACTCGTTCATCTTGCTGGGGGATGGCGATCGCATTACCCTGTTTGACCTGGATCAATGGCAATTGCCCAATGCTGCCCTAGTGGTTCTCAGCGCCTGTGAGACGGCGGTGAGTGGGCCGCAGTTGGGCACGGGGGAGGAGATTTTGGGGTTTGGCTATCAGATTCAAAGGACGGGGGCAAGAGCCGCGATCGCATCTCTCTGGGTGGTGAGTGATGGCGGTACCCAGGTGTTGATGGATGCCTTCTATGGGGCGATGCAGGTGGGCTTGCCCAAGGCGGAGGCTCTGCGTCAGGCTCAGGTCGCTTTGATTACCAATGACTTTGCGGCGGTGGGGGGCAATCGCGGCATTGAAATCTTTAGCACCGTCACGGGGCAACCCTTGGTGCCGGGGGGGACGTTGGCCCATCCCTACTACTGGGCACCGTTTATTTTGATTGGCAATGGACTCTAGGGACAGGGCCTTGGCTTGCTCGTTCCGCAGAATGAGGGAAGGCTGGAACGTAATCAGGTCCAAGGGTTACGCTTAAGTTAATGCCCATCAGGGCTGTGCGCCCTTTGCAGAGTGGTTGCTATCAACCAGATATCGTATTCGTTTCAGCTTGGGGCGTGTGGACAATTAATTTAATACAGATATAGCCCTTGACGGTTTTTGCCTATCTCTATACCCATCCCCTGTTAGAGTCTGCGCCCCCTGACGATCTGTGGGGGGCAGAGGTGGTGCGGGTCTATCGAGATTTTGGTGGCGATGAATCCCAATCCGGTCAGTCTCGTCCCCAATTGCAGCAGCTCTTGCAGGATTGTGCCGGGGGCACCGTGGCAGAGGTGCGGGTGCGGCGGTGGGCGGAATTGGGGAACTCGCCGGATGCGATCGCACCCATTGTCACCCAACTTCAGGAACAGGGAATTCAGCTCACCTCCCTGGCGGAGGGGCCGTTTCCCGAGGGAGATGTGGTGGCGGTGGTGGCGGCGACCGCTGCGATCGCGCAACAACAACGCCGGGATAGTTTGCGGTTGGGCCATGCCCGCAACCGGGTGAAGGCCCAACCGCCACCGGGGCGGGCTCCCTACGGCTATCGACGCGGCAAGGATCGCTACACCCTAGATCGGGCAGCGGCTCCGGTGGTGAAGGACTTTTTTGAGCAGTTTCTCCTCTTTGGCTCCCTGCGGGGGGCGGTGCGGTATTTGGCCAAGACCTACGGCAAGCGCATCTCCGCCTCCACCGGACAGCGATGGCTGTCCCATCCGGTCTATCGCGGCGATCTGCTCTACCAGGATGGTCGGGTAGTGCGCGATACCCATACCCCCATCCTGGGGCGGGATGAGGCGGCCCAGGTAGATCGGCTGCTGCGCCGCAACCGCCGCCTCCCCCCCCGCACCGCCAGCGCCCAGCGGTCCCTCGCAGGGCTAGTGCAATGTCAGGAATGCGGCAGCACCCTGCGGGTGGCCCCCGTGAGCCGTCCCCGCCGAGATCAGACCTACCTGTATCTGCGCCCCAGCGCCTGTCCACGGGCAAAACCCTGTGGGGCGATTCCCTACGATGCG
>NZ_KI913949.1:5470595-5473176 GCF_000332095.2 Leptolyngbya sp. PCC 6406
GGTAATACTGCTGGGAGATGTCCCCACCACCCTGGCAGCAGCTCTGATGCCGAGTCCTTCGTGGCGGGCATTGAGGGCCATCTCTACGGTGGTGACTGGGGTGCGCAGGCGGGCCATGGGGGTGCCGCTGCGTTCATTGAAGCGACGACCACAGGTTTTACAGAGGTATTGTTGAAGGACTTGACCCGTCTTGAGGGGTTTGGTGCCATTCTTGACGATGGCCTCACTCTGACAATGGATACAGTTCATTGGACTTAAAGGCTTGCTGTATCTACAGTCTAGCTCTCACTCCCTAAGATGACAGTGCCACGTCCGGTGTTGAACCGTTTGCAGCAAGCAGGCATGTATCTGTCGAGTGCGGTGATTAATCGAGCGCTACGGTTGGTGGATGAATAGGGACGGTGAATAAGCTCTTCCGGCCCACAACTATAGACTCTTAGATACCCCCCATCCCCCTGGTGCCCATGGCTCTGCCTGGGTACCCGCCGCTGAGGCTCTGCCTCTGGCGCTCTGGCGGCAGAGCCGCCCCCGGAGGTTCCCAGCCGGAGACTGGGAGCCAGGAAACCCACCCCGCCCTCCGGGCACCCCTCCCAAGAGGGGATGTTGGGAGGAGGTTCCTTGAGAACAGCCAAACACCTCAATACACAGCCAAACACCTCAATACCCGGTCACCCGGCAACAAGGGCAACCACAAGGGATTGCCCCTACGGAAATATCCCCAACACCCCAACACCCTAATACTTCCCCACTCCCCTACTCCTCCACTCCCCCCACCCATCCACCCTCACACCCTCACACTCCTCCCATGCCCCCAACCACCGCCCTCCTAGCCACTGCCCTCTCTGCCCTGCTGGTGCCCGCGATGCCACTGGCGGGGGAGGCCGCCCAGAACTCAGGGCGGTTACGGGGGGTGGGGGACAGGTTCCTCAACGGTAGCGGGGTGGGTGATCCGGTCCCACGCCAGGAACCTGTCCCCTTGAGCGCCACCCAGATCCCAGGGTTCTTTGGCGCGGGTGATCCATTGCGAGCCGGGACGATACCAGAACCCTGGGATCTTGACCCGCTGACCGCGAAAGACCCCAAAGCAGGGTTAGCTCTGCCCGCAGATTTGGGCAAAGCCGCCCCACTACCGCCCCAGGCTGGGTTAAAGCAGGCTGGGACAGCAGACCTGCTAGACGTAGAAGGGCAACTAGAGGATGGCGATGAGGTCTTGCAGGATGGCAGGCTGTACGACCTGTACACCTTTGACGGTGAAGCTGGGCCATTCATCGAGATTCGCCTTAATAGCGATGACTTTGATGCCTATTTGATTTTGCTTGGCCCTGACGGTGAGCGGGTCGCAGAAGACGATAATGGCGGTGAGGGGCTCAATTCTTTGATTCAGATTCAGTTGCCCCAAACAGGCCACTACTTAGTCATTGTTATTGCCAATGCCTATGATCCAGGGGGACGGGGACGCTATCGGCTGACGGCAGCAGCTATCAGCGCCGAAGCCTATCAGCGGGGGCAGGAGAATGCCAGGGCGAGAGTAGAAGCGGATCAACTGCTCCAGCAGGGCATTCAGCAATTCAACCGCAGTCAGTTTCGAGAAGCGCTGGCCTCTTGGGAATGAGCTTTAGGACTCTACCGAGCCGCAGGGAATCGCGCCGGGGAAGGCCGCGCCCTGGGCAATTTGGGCGTTGTTTACTTGAGCCTGGGCCAGTACAACCGCGCCATTGACTTCTATGAACAACACCTGGCGATCGCCCGCGAGATTGGCGATCGCGCTGGGGAAGGCCGCGCCCTGGGCGGTTTGGGCATTGCTTACCGCAACCCTTAACGGGTGACAAGGGCACTCAACGTCATACGGTACAGGGTTTTGAGATAATGGAGGGGACAAAAAAAAGGGAGCCTCAGTACAGCTCCCCCAACCAAATATGTTCCCTACATTCTACCAAACTACCCTTCTCACCCATCTCAATGAAAAACAGTACTTGACCTTCCAGTTACTGTTGTTATTGCTACAAGCGCATCGCCAAGTCAAACTCTCCGTCTTAGCCAGCGTCTTTCCTCAGCCCATTCAGTATCAAAGTCGCAAACGGAACTTACAACGCTTTTTAGCCTTACCCAAACTCACGCTCAAGGTGCTGTGGTTTCCACTGCTCAAATATTGGATCCGCCAAGTGGAAACGGGACGGGGCTTGAACCGTGACCAACGCCGTCGTCTGAGAACGCTCAAACACCATAAACACGGCTATTGGATTCTGGCAATGGACCGCACGGAATGGAAAGGGCGAAATATATTCATGGTCAGCGTGGTGTGGGGGACTCATGCTTTACCCGTCTATTGGGAGCGTTTAGGGCGGGCGGGTACGAGTGACCTGAAAACGCAACGGCGACTGCTGAAAGCGGCCCTGTCCTTGTTTAAGTCCTATCCGGTTCTACTGCTGGGTGACCGGGAGTTCCATAGCCCTAAACTGGCGGACTGGTTGGATCAGCGCGGGGTGTCCTTTGCACCTTACAGGGTGACAACCCCCCTAGAGAGCTTGCTGGATAAGGGATAGGGCGTGAAAACCTCGCTGAAAATAGCGGTGTTTATGGG
>NZ_KI913950.1:0-18024 GCF_000332095.2 Leptolyngbya sp. PCC 6406
GATGGGGCCACCGATGGTTTCCGTCCCCTTGCGGGGAATGGGAGATGAATCGCGCCGCACCTACCTGCAAGCGCAGTTTCCGGAGCTTTATGTAGTTTCCGTCCCCTTGCGGGGAATGGGAGATGAATCTCGGTACCGCTAGAGGTGGTGATCAGCAAAAAGCACCGGGATGTTTCCGTCCCCTTGCGGGGAATGGGAGATGAATCACCATGAAAATAATCACCCTGCATCAACCCTATGCTTCGCTCATGTTTCCGTCCCCTTGCGGGGAATGGGAGATGAATCGAGTATGAGATTCAAGGGCAGCGGTATCGAGCCACGGGTTTCCGTCCCCTTGCGGGGAATGGGAGATGAATCAGTGTAAAGGCGTATAGACGGGGAAGATCATTCGTCAAGTTTCCGTCCCCTTGCGGGGAATGGGAGATGAATCTAGGGAAAGCCCTACGCAAGACCTACCGTAACGTCGTAGTTTCCGTCCCCTTGCGGGGAATGGGAGATGAATCTCCTTGCTTTGCAACCATGACGGGCGGAGTGAGCCTATAAAGTTTCCGTCCCCTTGCGGGGAATGGGAGATGAATCTCCTCATTTTCAAAGCCTTGTGGATACTGGCTTGCAGCCTCTGAAACCACAGAGGGGGGAGAGACCTGTCAACAAACATCCGTTGTTGGCAATTTTAGCCCTTTGTCAAAGACTGTAACCCATACGGAATCAACGATCCACGAAGGTTAACGTAACTATGCAGTTTTCTAGGTGCAGGGTAGGTGTGTGGTGTTCACCATAACTTGCTAACCAGTGTATGGGTCACAGCCCAAAAAGTCCATGGAACTTCCCTACAGAAAATAGGCTTGGGGCGGCGGGGTCGGTGGGTCGCTGCCAATGGTGAGAGCCTTGGCCATCGCCCCAGCGGGAATCCAATAAAACCGGACATTGTCTTCATCGGGGTGAGTGCGGTGCAGCACCTGGCGGTGGAGGCGCTGCATTTCATCCAGCGTGCCAAAACATTCAAAGACGCTCTCTTGCACCCGTCGCCCTTGGCCCTCTAGGAATTTGGCCAGCTTGTTGCGGCGGCGATTGTCGGCAATGTCGTACACCACTAGGGTCAGCATCAGGTCACCCGCCGGAAGGGTTCGTAGCAATCGCCCGTTTGCAAACACCGTTTGTAGCGCCGAATTTGCAGCACGATCACCTGGCGATAGGGCACAGGTTTGGGGCTGTCGGGGTGGCGGATGGGGTCATAATCCGCCCTTCAAACCCTTGCAAAAAGCGCTTACGGGCGGGGTCTGCCAGGTAGACCCCGCCCTCGGCATTGGGTGGGGTGAAATCCTCCAGGGTAAACACCCCCTGGTTGATTAATTGGACGACTAGGGTATCGACAATGGGGGAGCGGAACTCCTCCATTAGGTCAAAGGCAAGCTGGGCCTCTGGGCGATCGGAGCGGTGCAGATTGCCCAGGTAGGGGTTGACCCCCTCGACCCGTAGCAGACTCAACACATTGTTGAACAGGAGGGTATAACCGAAGCTCAGTAGCGAATTCACCGGGTCAGTGGGCGGGCGGCGAGTGCGCTGGGTCAGGGTGAAATCGGGATGTTTGAGCAACTGCCCCAGGGCCAAAAAGTAGCGGGCGGCGGCGGCACCCTCGTAGCCCCGCAGGCTGTTGAGGCTATCGGTCTCTAAGGTAAGGTTGGTGGCGGCACGGCGATCGCGGTTAATGCCCTGGGCAGCGGCAGCTACAGTCTCTAGCGGGTGACGACGATTCAGCTTCAACAACAGTTGGCGAGAATTCCAGAGCTTGCCCCGGACAATGGCTTGGGCCATAGCCCACTGAAACTGGGGTTGCGAAAACCGTTCGTACTGAAGCGCCTGGGTCTGTTGTTGACTGTCTTCAGCGCTCCACAGATGCCCCTTGTAGCTGCCCGTTTGCGATAGGAAAACCACGGGGATGTGGTGGTACAGACAGGTGGAAATAGCAGACGTGCTGAGTTGAATGTTGCCAAACAGGCAGACATGCTCCACCTCTTTGATCGGCACCTCAATGGCGTCAGCATCGGGCAATTGCACCACAAACCGTCCGTAGTCTTTGCGTAGTTGGGTGCCCTGTTGCGTCAGGTAAAGTAGTGCCATGGTGGAACTCCAGCGGAGGGGATGCCGTTCCTCCTCAGATTTCCCTAGGGGAAATGGCGCTGATGTTGGCAAAAGTGCTGAAGTTTTCGGGGTTAGTACGGGCGATCCCAGCAAAGTTTCTGAGCTAGCTAGGGTTGTCGTCGCAAAGCGGAAGGGGCAGATCAGGCTACCTTTTGTTTGAGAAATTCAGCAAAGTCAGCGATTTCCTGCAAGAGGGGGTCTGACAACTCTTCAATCAGGGCAAGCAGTTGGGCACGGATGCCAACGGTTTCTGAGGCGGGTTTGAGTAAGCGAATCTGATGGGGAGAAACCATTGCAACCGCTAGGGTTTCGATGAAGGCATCTGGATCGTTGCGATCCGTTGCGATCAGGTTTTCGTCTGAGTCGTACTTGACCCAATCCCCAAAGAGTTCGACCAGGTAAGCCTCGCCACCATTTTCGCCATCATTCAGGATCTCTACCACTGTACCAATGGTATCGAGGGGAAGGTGGGAATCGTCTGAGGTCGCGATCGATTCGGTGAGCTGAACCGTATCAAAAAGCTTGAATTTCATGGCTGCTTCTTCTTTCTACGGGTGGGCACGGCGGTTACAAAGCGGGCGGTGTCCTCTCCTGATCGAACTATCCACGCGGTCAAGATCGGTCGAGAGAGGCCATTGGCACCCGTCACCCGAATTTGAGCTTGATAGCGCTCTCCAAAGGGGCTCTTGCCTTTGGGTTCTAGCATATCCACTGAGACTTCTCTGAGGATGGCATTGCGAATAGCTGCGGCTGAGTCAAAGGCAAGGATATTGCGCCAGAAGTTCTGCTTATCTCCTCCTTGACCCGGTGCAGCGGCACGGGTCAACAAATACTCTGCCTTAGCGAGGGACATTTCTAACCGCTCAGGTGCGGACATACTGTCGATGCTGATTGGGATGAGGGGATTGTAGCGTGCTTACTTTCAGGGGAAAAGGCAAGGCAGAACTCAAGGCAGAAGGCAGAAAAGGTGGCTGGTGGGGTGTTTAGGATGGTGCGACGGTTGAGATAAGTTCCTGAGTGAGAAGACTTTCAAGTCCTCACCCGAATCCCATTCATCCTTCTGCCCCTTCGACCAGCTCAGGGCAGGCTTCTGATTTCTGATTCCCCGTCGTTTCCGTTCCCTTTCGGGGTAAGGGATTTTGAACAGCAATTGTGTGGGTGGCTATTGCCCTGACTCTGGCGTTTCCGTCCCCTTTCGGGGTAAGGGATTTTGAACATGGCGCTTTGGCTCATTGCGTCGATGGTTATCGGGTTTCCGTCCCCTTTCGGGGTAAGGGATTTTGAACGGCATGCCAAACCCTGGCTGGTGGATATGCCACTGAAGAGTTTCCGTCCCCTTTCGGGGTAAGGGATTTTGAACTTCCCGGATTGTTGCCCCCCTGAGCACCAATCGTGGGTTTCCGTCCCCTTTCGGGGTAAGGGATTTTGAACCTGGAGATACGACGACCATCCAGGTAGGCCAACAGCAGTTTCCGTCCCCTTTCGGGGTAAGGGATTTTGAACCTGGTCGGTCGAACAACGGGCAGCTGAACGATACGGTTTCCGTCCCCTTTCGGGGTAAGGGATTTTGAACGTCTGGAGGCGACGACCGCCAGCCTTCTAAGGAGGAGGCGTTTCCGTCCCCTTTCGGGGTAAGGGATTTTGAACGGCTCCAGCTGAAGAAGGATCTCCAGAACCCGAAGCTGGTTTCCGTCCCCTTTCGGGGTAAGGGATTTTGAACTTTGAAGGGCTCCAACGCCTTCTTCAAGATCAAATTGTTTCCGTCCCCTTTCGGGGTAAGGGATTTTGAACGAGGTAACGGCTGTATTGACACTGATCCGGAAAATGAGGTTTCCGTCCCCTTTCGGGGTAAGGGATTTTGAACCAGTGACGAAGCCTGCGACGAAGCCAGAGAAATCGTTTCCGTCCCCTTTCGGGGTAAGGGATTTTGAACGGTCAACAGGGGCCAACTCTCTAAGGCGACTGCCTAGAGACGTTTCCGTCCCCTTTCGGGGTAAGGGATTTTGAACCGGCCGCCTTCGAAGGCGACAGAATACAGACCTGGTTTCCGTCCCCTTTCGGGGTAAGGGATTTTGAACCCTGTTCGGATCTGAAGAAATTCCACGGTGGAAAGGGTTTCCGTCCCCTTTCGGGGTAAGGGATTTTGAACGAGTCGGGCAATCGTGCGCGACCGGGAATACCAATGGGTTTCCGTCCCCTTTCGGGGTAAGGGATTTTGAACGTCATCACCTCGTTGCGAAACGACTTGGGTGACATGGGGTTTCCGTCCCCTTTCGGGGTAAGGGATTTTGAACCACAATAGTGGGCCCCATCATAGTCGACTGTGACTGTTTCCGTCCCCTTTCGGGGTAAGGGATTTTGAACCACTTTTGCATTCGCCATGACTTTCCATGGAATGGCGGCGGGTTTCCGTCCCCTTTCGGGGTAAGGGATTTTGAACCGGACTACAGTGACGAGGACGGGAGCCGTCACCCGTTTCCGTCCCCTTTCGGGGTAAGGGATTTTGAACGGTGGTTCTTGCTTGAACCCCAGATCCGAGAAGCGTTTCAAGGTTTCCGTCCCCTTTCGGGGTAAGGGATTTTGAACGATCCAGTTCCAGTCGTAAGTGTCAAACCCCTACCGTTTCCGTCCCCTTTCGGGGTAAGGGATTTTGAACTCGAGGTGTACGGTTGGGACCAAAACAACCCCCTGTTTCCGTCCCCTTTCGGGGTAAGGGATTTTGAACTGGTTCGGTGGAGTGGCTTCTAGCTACTGCACTCGCGTTTCCGTCCCCTTTCGGGGTAAGGAATTTTGAACACTTCATTGATGTCACAGTAGGAGCAGCCATTGGGTTTCCGTCCCCTTTCGGGGTAAGGGATTTTGAACGATGAGGCACGGTATCAAGGGACAGAAGAAAAGCCAGTTTCCGTCCCCTTTCGGGGTAAGGGATTTTGAACCGTCTCGTGGACTATGTAGGACCTAATAACACTCCGGTGTTTCCGTCCCCTTTCGGGGTAAGGGATTTTGAACAAACACTGTGACCGCTTTCTGCCAACAGCACTCAGTTTCCGTCCCCTTTCGGGGTAAGGGATTTTGAACGTTTCGGGTAGAAACCGATAAGGGCGATTTCACCATGTTTCCGTCCCCTTTCGGGGTAAGGGATTTTGAACCCCCCCGATCTAGAACCCTTGCTGTGTAAGGGTTTCAACCCCCTAAATCTGAGGGGGTCTAACCGAAGGTCAAATAATTGAGAATTGCTATCAATAACCCCTCTGGAAACAGAACTCAAACCCTTGCTACGCAAGGGTTCTGAGGGGGTTGACAAAGCTATGCGGTTTTCAAGGATCGGTAGACCCCCTCAGATTTGGGAGCTTTGCGCATCATCATAGCCACCCCTGCCAATTTTTGCCACAAAACTACCAAAATCCCCAAGATTCTCACCCTTCATAGTGAGCCATCTCCCGCTGCGCCTCCTGGGCCATCTGCTGCCGCAACCCCCACGGCGCGATCGCTTCCCCCTGGGGTCGCCAGTCCCGCAGGCGCATCACCACATTGATATCCCCCAGCCGCACCCAGCCCGCATAGTACACATCCTGGGGCGTTCGCCGCGCCAGCACCGCCAACACCGCCGCCTGCTCCGCCGGGGGCACATATTGCCGCACCCGCGATCGCGCCTCCCCGTAGCTCACCCGCTCAAACGTGGGGTGCCGTTCCGTGTCATCCACATACCAGCGGGCAAAGGTCGGGGTAAACCGCATCAACAGCCACCCCTTCGGTAAGTAAAAATTAAACCCCCAAGCCTGATCCAGGGCCGCCTCCACATCGGCGGGGGTCGGCAACTCCCCACAGTCCCGCAACTGCTTCAGCGCCGCCGGAATCGCCGGATCCCCCCAGGGCAACACCCGCAGCCGCTCCGACACAATGCGATCGAGGCGATAGTTATGCCAGCCCACCCGCCCATCCGGGTCGAGCCCATAGGCACTGAGATACTTGGCCCGCCGCGCATAGTGCAAACAAACCGGATACACCGTCACCGTCGCCGTGCGACCCTGGCGGGCGAGGAAATTCTCAAACTGAATCACCCCACCATCGGGGCGGTGCCATAGCCGCTCGATTACCTCCTGATGGCTGTCGATGCGCTCCTGTGCCTCCGGTGGCAAAATGTAGTCCAAATGGACAAAAATCCGCCGAGTCGGCTCCGTTGGCCATCCGCTGCGGTGCTGCTCTGGAGTCGCGGTAACGTGCTCCCACAGACGGCTAATGATCACCTCTAAGTTCGGCTGCACAAAAGCGATCGCCTGCAAGGCCGATAACAACTCCCAGGTTTCAGTGGTCGAGAACCCCAACCCCGAGGCGGCTGGGGCCAGCCCAGGCAGGGGGGGCCACTGGGTAGCAGGCACCGTCTGAAATTGCCCCCGTCCCGCCGAGCGTAACCACCCTTGTGCCACCAGGGCCTTGAGGTCATCCCGAATAGAACGATGCACAGCGGCAAAGGGCTTGGCGGTCAAATCAAGCTGCCCTGGGTCGAGCCCCAACTGAGCCATCTCTGCCTGCCAATCGGGCTGATCCCAATCGGGCACCTGCTCCACAATCAACGCCTGAATCGACTTTTGACAGACACAGCCCCCATCCCGACAGGCCGCCGTCAACACCGACACCGCCGCTGGGTCCGCCGTGCCATGGCTGGGGGCAAACAGCCGCGATCGCAAATCCCCATAGCGAAAAGGGTCAGGTAGGTGCTGACCCCAGGGGGTTTCACCGCCATAGAGCGATCGCAGTAGCCACCACAGCCGCACCACCCGCTGCCATCGACTGGCCAGTTGCCCCCCGCTCAACCCCTGCAACACCGCTGGACTGGGGGGATAGTCGAATCGTTTATTCATTGGAAGACCCCTCTTCAAACCTCAGTCTATACTGGGGGCGTTCTGATGGGAGCCTAAGCGGTGAGCGATCCCAACCTCAGTCCGATTGCCTTAAGTCTGGGGCCGATGCAAACATTGGAGGGTCTGCGGTTTCAGGTGCTCTCCATTGCGCTCACCAGTCCCGATCGCTTGATCGCCCCTGGGGATTTGCGATCGCTCACCCTGCCCCCAGGGATTGATACCACTGCGGGGGTGATGATCACGGGGCGAGGGCCAATCTGGCTCTATACCTACCTGGTCCATGAGCTGCATCCCACCGCTTGGGTAGCCTGTTATGACCCCCGGCTGGGGGCCGTGGTGGTGACCACCCATTCCCGCCAGGTGCGGGTTGGCCAAGTGATTCCGTTGCACCTCTCCCAAGGGCGACCGCGATTGGGGCCAGCGCTCCTGGTGGTGGGGCCGCCCGACAGCGGCGGCACTGTCAGCTTAGGGGGTGAGAGCTAGACTGTAGATGCAGCAAGCCTTAAGCCCAATGCACTGTATTTATTGCCAGAGTGAAGAGGTCGTCAAGAACGGTAGCAAAACCTTGAAGAGCGATCAAGTCGTGCAACGCTACCTCTGTAAGACGTGTGGCCGTCGCTTCAATGAACGTAGCGGTACCCCGATGGCCCGCCTACGAACGCCAGCAGCCACGGTAGAGATGGCCCTGAATGCCAGAGGCGAAGGTCTTGGCATCAGAGCCGCCGCTAGGGTCGTGGGGACATCCCCGAGCAGTATTAGCGCTTGGGAAGAGCGCTTATCATCTCATCTGCCCGCCTGGTCTCCCCCTGCACCTGAGGGCGGAGAAGTCACCATAGAGGGCGATGAACTCTATACCCGGGTGGGAGAGAACCTTCCCCCCGAAGCCTCAGAAGGCTGGACGATCAGCTTCATTGAGCGAGAGAGTCGTTACTGGCTAGAAGCCAGTGCGGGACTCAAGGCGGCTCAGTTGTTTGAGCAGGGGGTGGAGCGGGCCTGGCAGTGGGCTGTGTCCAGTGCTTGGATTCGATGGTTTACCGATGGCGAGCGGCGCTATGGCAAGGAATTGTGGAAACTGGCCAGCGTCTATCTACCGAGCCACCTGACCTCAGAGGCATATCCCTATCAGAAGGTCTGGCGTGAAGGTTTAGAAGTGGCCATCAAGATCAAAGGCTCTCAAGGCAAGGCCCGGGTGGAGTGGCTCCAAGTGGAGCATCCCTGGACAGCGATGAGTTCCATAGCAGAGGTTCATGCCAATCACCTTGAAGCCTTTAACAGTGCCTTGAGGCGTCGAGCAACGGCCTATCGAAGACGTCAGAACCACTACGCTAAGCAGTTAGAAGGATTGCAGCGGGCTTTAAATGTACAGCGCCTGATTCACAACTGGGTGCGGCCCCATTGGAGTTTAGGCAAAGCCAGAACACCAGCAATGGCAATGGGATTCATTCAGCGCCCACTGAAAATCTCTGAGATCCTCTTATCCAGAGGATTTGAATGGATCACCCCTTAACAGGACAGTGCCACAGCGGCAAGTCGGTCCTTAGCCATGCCCTGTTCAAGGCTCTCTTACCTGAGTGTCCCGATGTCTTTCTCCAGCGGGCGCAGTGGGACGGGGAGGGTAACTGGATTTTGGAGTTGCCCGCAACGGCCACCGCAGACGATCTCGAAACCTTCAAGTTGGCCTACAAGGGGGAACTGACCCAGCACTTTTACCCGAATCAGGCCCAGGCGATTTTGCAACTGCGCCGCCAGAAGGATCTGGTGATTGTGGATGTGGGGGGCCGGGTACAGCCAGAGAAACTGCCGGTGCTTGAAGCCTGCTCCCACTATCTGATCATCAGTGCCCAGCCAAATCAAGTGAACCCGTGGCACGAATTCTGTAGAGATCGCGGTAATCTCCGCTGTCTAGCGGTTGTCGCGAGTACTTTAGACCCAGTCGAAATTATTCATCGACGAGAACCTTTCCTGGAGATGACCTGTGGGCCGTGGGTATCAGGGACCGAGACGCGGGTGCCGGAGGTGTTGTGGGAGGGGGTGCGATCGATCATTCCTTGAGAACTACCCTTGAGAACTAAACCAGCGGCATTGGTGATATCAGAAAGCTTATGGATAAAAGTCTTCAGCCTTAAAGCCTACCGAAGCTTTCTGACCTAGCATATATTCCCAACCTGATCGGCAGAGATTGAGACCCTTCCATCTATAGCGAAGATATGGTTAATCCACAGACGAGACCGGTTTCCCATTCATCCCCTATCCCCGTTGGTTTGGCTTGGTGTCTAGCTTGGGGGGAGACCAAAACCCCTCAAGTCAGCATCCCAGTTTTGCAACACATGCGGCAGGCGATGTTGGCGGGTGAGCCGGTGCCGGAAGCGGTGGCATCTGCCGTTGAGCAGGTGCGTGATCTCGACACCTTGCCCTACCCCGAAACCCTGGAAGCCCTAACCGCCCTAGCCACAGAGCACGCAGCGCTTTGGGAGTCTAAAATCGGCCTGGTTTACGGCGGAGCCACCAAGATTAAGCAGTATGTGTTTGAAGCCTCTAAATTACAGGATATTCGCGGCGCATCGGCTTTGTTGGATCGGATCAATTTAGTTGACCTACCGGGTTTCTTTGCTGATGATGAAGCCCCATCCCAACTTTGGTTGACCGAGAACTTTCCTGCCCAGGATGGGAACCTCGGCCTTGCCCAAGCCCTGATTCCTGAGCTGATTGTTTACTCCACGGGCGGCAATATCCTGGCCTTTTGCCCCGTCGCCTACGTTGACGATCTCGCCAATGCGATCGAGAAGCGCTATACCGCTGAAACCTTGACGGCCAATTCCTGTGCCGTTGGAGATAGTTTTCGCTTTTTGGAGCTGCGTTTCGGGTTACTCAAAGACGACATCAGCCAAACTCCATGGCTGGAGTGGTATCGCCAGAACCCTGCCCATCCCCTAGTAACGGCCAGCTTTGGTCAAGTAGGGGCAGATCTAACCACACAGTTCAAAGAACGCAAGAGCTTTAACGAACTGGTGCGGCGCTTAGCGGTGCGGTTTAATCAACGACGCAGTGGAGACGATCGCTTTGCTACGGAACGACCCAGCCGTCGCTATCCCCCCATGTTTGAAACCCATCCCTACGGGCGACGAGATGGCCCCGAACGTCGTTTGGCGGTATCCCAGGCGAAACAGTTACCGGGAGAGCCCCGGTTCTCTGATGCCACGGCCCGAAAGCGGATTGTGGGCCAAAAAGTCAAACGAGAAACCCAACGCACCGGCTGGTTTACCCAAGAGCAATTTGGTTGGCAGCCTGGGCGCTTAGAAAGCTGGACGCGCCGGTTCGAAGACTTTCTGACGGAACAGGGGCAATGGCCTCAATATGATCCTGACCACTGCCGTCCAGAAGAAGCGCGATCGCTGCGGGAGATCGGCAACGCCAGCCAGGGTTTCGTGGCCTACATCTATGCCGACGGCAACAACATGGGGGGCTATATCCAAACCATTACCACCGCTGAGGAATACCAACAATTCAGCGCCGTCGTTTCGGTTGCAACTGAGCACGCGGTTTACCAGGCGCTCAAGACTCATCTGCACCCCCATCAACTCCACGGCATTACCGATCCAGAGAGTGCAGACCGCAACGGTGTGTGGGTGCATCCCTTTGAGATTCTGACCATTGGCGGTGACGACGTGATGTTAGTGGTGCCTGCCAACCAAGCGTTGGCGATCGCCCAAACCCTAAGCGAACAGTTCGAGGTGTTGCTGGTTGAGCAGAATCCTGCCTTTGGCCTCACCCAAACCCCCTCTCAGGAGGCACTGTCAGCCATTCATCGCTACCGCCCCACCACTGCAAAGCCTGCGATTTGCCAACTCAGTATGTCGGCAGGGGTATTGGTCACCGCTGAGAACACCCCCATCTACTACGCCGAGAACCTAACCAACCAATTACTCAAGTCTGCCAAGAAACAGGCTAAACACCTGAAAAAAGAATATGGCTACCAGGGCGGCACCATCGACTTTTTGGTGATGAAAGCGGTGACGATGCTGTCTTCTACCGTCAGTCGCTTTCGGGAAGATGGCTTGATCTTTGGCACCCAGCCCCACCTCAAACTCTATGGTGCGCCCTACACCCTCCATGAAATTGGTGGACTTTTAGAAACGGCTCAAGCCCTGAAGCAGGCTAATTTCCCGCGATCGCAGCTGTATCAAATCCGAACCTTACTCGAACGGGGTAAACGCACCGCCATGCTCAACTACCGTTACTTTTGGTCACGGCTGAACAACAAGGAGGCCAAAGCTAAACTCAAGGCGGAATTTGAGGATGCCTGGTGCCAAGCTAAAACCAACGACGGCAACCTAGTGCCCTGGATTTACGTAGAGCCGACCGAAGCGGAACGTCAAGACCCAGAGTATGTACCCACCTACGAAACCATCTGGCGGGAATTAGTGGATCTCTATCCCTTTATTGATGAGCCGCAACTAGCATCGGCAGGACTAACGGCCACTCATCAGGAGGTGCAGTAATGGTGCGGCTCAGTAGCTTGACTCAGGATTTATCTCAGCAGACCACAAGCCTGCCGATTACAGCCTTGATTGACAGCGCCCTCTGTGTCGGAGCCGGAGGCTCATCCGGATCCTTAGCCGATAAGCCTATTATCCGCAATCACCAAGGGCAGCTTCTCATCCCTGGCTCCCAACTGAAGGGGCGTCTGCGTCATGAATGTGAAAAGTTAGCCCGTGGGTTACTCTGGCCGATTTGCGAATCCCCTGTGGCCCAAACCATGTGTCCTCAAATGGGGCTCCCAGAAGGCTCTCCATTTCGGCGAGCAGACTACCAACTCCCCTACCAGCAATTCGCCGATGGTCGTCCCCAGCATCACTGCCTGATCTGCCAACTGTTTGGCAATCCGGCTTTGCCTTCTCGCATTGGGGTGGATGACCTGATCTGCGAAGTCGAACCCGTCAACCTGCCGGAGGTGTTGCGTCCCGGTGTCACCCTCAACCGCCGTCGCCGCACCGCTGAAGACCAAAAACTCTACTTTTTGGAAACCTCTCCGGTGAATGTGCAACTGCCTTTCACGGGTTTTATCCATCTAGAGCCGGATTGCCCGCCCCAGGCTCAACCCCTGATCTGGGCAGCCCTCCACCATATCCATGCCTTGGGAGGCAGCAAATCGGCTGGGTTAGGTTGGTTGACTTGGCAGTTGCCTGAGCCCACAGTGACGGCAAGTGATTGGGATGCGTTAAGGGAGGGTGCAGGATCATGACAACACTACAACTCACTATTACGGCCCGTGCTCCCTTGGCCATTGGTCGCCAAAAACCAGGGGGTTCCATCAGTGAGGCCCAGACTTACATTCCTGGTTCGGTGATCAGGGGGGCGATCGCCGGCAAAATGTTACGTCAAGTCGCTGCCAATGAGACCCCCGGTGAAACCACAGATTTAGCACAACCCGGTGGAGATTTTGAACGACTCTTTACCACCGAAGACGCGGCGGTTTTTAGCAATGCCTATCCCAGTCTCCAAGGGCAACCTGCCTTGGTGTTACCAGCCACAGCCGTCAGCTCCAAAACCAGCCCTGGCTTCCGGTCCGAAAAGGGCGGTAACGAAGGCGTTTTTGACACCTTAATCGATGGGTTTTGCGCTGAAGGCCATGGCTACCCCTATGAGCCCAGTTGTTTGAATGGAGATCGAGCTGAGCCCTATAGTCAGTTCTACACCATTGAAAATGGGCGGTATCAAACCCAGAGTGTGGATACGCGCCTGTTAACCCGAGTGGGGATCAACCGCCGTCGGGCCACCGCTCAAGAGCAGGTGCTGTATAGCATTGAGGTGATTAACGAGACCCAGGGTAAGGCTGGTCAACCTACTATCTTTAGCAGCAGTATTGCCCTTGAAGATGCAACCTTAGCAAGCCAGTTGGCAACTTATTTAGAGCAACAACAATGGCGGCTGGGGGGCTCTGCGTCACGGGGCTTAGGTAAGGTCGATATTCAAGTCAGCGAACCGAGTTCGATCGCGCCAGTTGCAACACGCATTGAGGCGTTTAATCATGAACTGAGAAAGCGCTGGCAGCAGTGGGGAGAAGCCTATGGGGGTACTCAGGATTTGCCCAGCGATCGCCAGTTTTTTACCCTTGATTTGCAGTCCGATGCCATTCTGACTGAGCAATGGCGACGCACTACGGTAGTGTCTCCGGCCATGCTCTGCCAGATGGCGGGTATTGGGGATGATCAACTCCAACTCCACTCGGTTTACAGCAGCTATGACTATTGCTCGGGTTGGAATGCCGCCTGGGGTCTGATGAAAGATGTGGAGTTGGTCACCCAACGGGGGGCAGTCTATCTATGGAGTACATCCCAGTTGGACCAGTGGATATCCCCGCTAGCCGAATTGGAAATTAAAGGAGTAGGCGAACGCACCCCAGAAGGGTTCGGACAGGTAAAAGTTTGCGATCAGTTTCACCAAGTCTTTCGGGAGGCAGCGGTATGACATTTAGTGCTGAGCAACAGCGGGATCTAAAGGTGCAGCAGGGCATCCGTCAGGCAGAGGATGATCTGGTGAGCTGGATCCAAGGGGCGCTGGATACAGCGACATATAAAAAGCCTGGAAAGAATGCCCAGAAGGATAAGGACAAATTAGAAGAGTCCCAGTTTCGTAATCTGGTCAGTGTTTCAGACACCACCAGTAGCCCAGAAGTGGTCAAAAATTTCCTGCGCTACCAAGTTGGCCGAGGAGATAAGTGGGGGCGGGGGCCTGGTTCGTTGGCTGAGCACATCGTTAATGACATCGACACCAATCTTAAAACGACGGCCCAAGCCATTGCGAAGCAGACTGAAAGTGGTGATTTAACGGCTATTCATATTGAGTTGATTCGCCGTTATCTCGGCTATGGGGCGCGCTATCTAAAGTATTTGAATGATGGACAAACCGGATAGTTAAGGGGATCAATAGTGAATAACGTCGTTAATTTTCATCGGGTCACCATTTATGTTTGACATCTTTAAAAGCCGTTTAGAGATTAGCGGCATCCTCACGACGGTTACGGCGCTCCGGATTTCCCAGGGGCGATCAACGGAACCCATCGGTTCAGACCTGCCAGTGGTCAAAGATTCCCTAGGGAAACCGCTCATCCCTGGCTCCAGTTTCAAAGGGGCACTGCGATCGCGCCTGGAAAGTTTTTTGAGGGGCATTTTAGGGAGCGATCGCAAACTCGTCGCCAACCCAGCCATTGAAGAAGAATGGTCCCTCACGAAGGGGGAAATCGACGCACTGAAGAAGCAGCATACAAATGATGCGACTCTGACAGCGGCGATTGTAGCTGAGACCGACTTGGCCTCACAATTATTTGGCTCCCCTTGGCTATCCAGTAAATTCCAAGTTCGAGACCTGACCGTGTTGCCTGACACCTGGTTTGGCCAATATCAAGAACGGGATGGGGTTTCGATTGATCGGGATACCGAAACCGCCGCTGATGGTAAACTCTATGACTTTCAAGTAGTTCCTGCGGGCACGCCCTTTGTCTTTAAAGCCGTTGTCGAAAACGCCGAAGACTGGGAGCTAGGGCTGCTAATGATTGGGCTACACCAGTTTGAGAGCGAAATGATTCCCTTAGGTGGAGGCTGTTCTCGTGGCTTAGGGGTTGTCAAGCTGAAATTGGATGAAATGATTTGGGTTAAGCCTGAAAACCCCCAGGATCTTATCGACTACTTGAAAAATTTGGTTGATGGTCAGCTTCAAGCCTATGTCAAAACTTCGGGAGAGATAGCAACCCTGAAAAATAGCTGGTCTCAAAAGACACTCGAAAAGTTGACTCAATTAGCGGCTAGGGAGGCAACCCATGCATAAGCGATTTGTAAACCACTGCACCATTGATCTCACCCTCACTCCCTGCGGCCCGATCTTGATCAAGTCTGGGAAAGAGGGCGCTGATCCCACTAAACCGGATATGGAATTTGTCGAGACCTTCCATGCCGGGGGACGCTCGATTTATTTGCCTGGTAGTTCTCTAAAAGGGGCTTTACGTGCCCATGCCGAGCGGATTGTCAGAACGGTGGGGAGCGATCGCCGCCCTGATGATGCCAGTCGCCTTTGGGCCAGTGACCCGCTGGACCTGAAGGGCTATCAATATCTGGACAATGTCAAAGACAGCCAAACCATTTATCGGCTGTCCTCATTTACCGACCAGTTCTTTGGCAGTGTGGCGATCTCCAGCCGCGCCCGTATTGAGGACGCTTACCCCGTAGATCGTGCCCAACTCAAAATTGAGGAGCGTAACGGGGTCGCCATTGATCGGGTGTTTGGTTCCGTTGCGGTGGGGCCATTTAACTATCAGGTCTGTACCGCTGGCGAGTTTCGCACCAAGATTCACCTCAAGAACTTCACCCTGGCCCAGTTAGGGCTGGTGGGTTTGGTGTTGCGGGATCTGGATGATGGCTGGTTCGGTTTAGGGTTTGCCAAGTCGCGGGGTATGGGCTTGGTGTCAGTCAAGCTCGACTCTGCGGTGGTGCAGTATCCCGGCTGTGTCTTAGAGGCAGGCCAGATTAAAGCCCTAGGTGCTGCCCAAAGCTGGCCTCACACCACCCTATTGGGCGCTGGGGAATTTTTGGAGGCCGACGAAGCCAGTCGTTATGGTTTTCCTAAACCCGATCATGAGGAAACCCCGGTGGCGGCTCAACCCATGGATTTGAACTTTGGAGTTCAGGCTACTTGGTCAGGCCCAATCCAAGTCAAAGATCTCTTCACCCGTGCCGTCTCCTCTTGGAGTCGTTTGCTGGGGGTGGCGGCATGAGTTTTGTTGGCACGAAAATGGTGGGTACGAGTGAGGAACTCAAAACCCTGCTGAATCAGATTATGGGAGATAACCGCTGCTTTTTTCTGCGCTGGCCCCACAAGGTGAGTGGCCTATGTCGAGAGCTGCCCAAAGATTTTCCCAGCCCTGAGGGACAAGTGTTTAATGGCGATCGCGAGTTGCGTTGGCAAGCCCAGGGGCAAGGCTACAGCGTGCTGGCTCTGAGTAGCACGGATGATATCACTGGCTTTGAACCCATCGACTCAGAAACAGAATGGGTGACCTGCGATCGCGAAGCCCAAGTGTATCCCTCCACCGAGACCCGTTTCCCGAAGGGCCTTGCCGCTAACGGTATCGATATTGGTCAGCGGTATTTCCAAGATAAACAAACAGCAACGGTTCATTTTGTTGCGCTGGTTAAGAGGTAAACCATGGCCACTCCACAACCGATCAAAAAACCGTCACGTCCTCAACCGCCCGATCCCAGTCAAAAACGACCTCGACCTAAATCTGAGGCGGCACCTGCTGCGCCAAACCCAGTTCCCGACACGGGAGATAAACCCTATGGACTGGTTCCCCTGCCAGCTAAGGGCATTGACCGCCAACGCCCCGCTGGTCAGGATCAGTTCAGACCCAAGCTGATGAGTGGCAAGTTGCATCTAACCTTAACCGCCCAAACTGCCTCCTTTATAGCGTCTGGGGTAATTGCTATGGGGCGGGATGTACAGCTACCCAGGGTGGATCTCGTTAAAACAGCCGTCCATCAGGAAAACAAGTTGATTATTCCAGGTAGCTCCTTAAAGGGTGTGGTGAGATCGGCCTATGAAGCATTAACTTGCAGTTGCCTCTGCAAAACCAAAGTCCGGCGAGAAAAAATTCCCGAAGGGTACAGTGAATGCAAGATTAATGCCAAACAGAAAAAGTTTGATGTATGTCCCGCCTGCCGGGTGTTTGGGGCAATGGGATGGCAGGGGTTAGTCTCCTTCCCAGATGCTATCGGGCAATCAATCGATATTCATGTGGAGTTTATGCAATCTCTTTATGGACCTGCGCCCAAAAACCCGATGTATGACAACAATGGCAAAGTGTCAGGGCGCAAATTTTACTATCACGCTACCCAATCCGTAAGTTCTAAAAAAGCGCCTGATGGCAAGGACAAAAAGGGCCTCGACGCTCAGAAAGCAAAGCAGGGCTGTATATTCAAAACGGCGCTTCAATTTAAGAACCTAACAGAGGCGGAGTTGGGGACCATATTTGTGATCCTGGGTCAGGATGAAAATCACCCCATGGCTCTGAAGGTTGGTGGGGGGAAGCCCATTGGTATGGGCAGTCTGTCAGTCAAGGTTGAATTACTTGAGAAGCCCGCTATCCCTAAAAACCGCTATACCCGATATATCTTGCCTGAGTCCGATTTCCTGGTGGGAGCGCCCTTGCAGGCGTTTATGCAAACGGCGATCGCCCAGGCCCAGACCAACCTGATTGAACCGCAGCAGATGCAGGAGCTGGCCAAAATCCTGGCTTGGCCTACTCAAAACGCTGCGCCGGAGGGGATGTACTAGCCATGACAACTGAGATCACACCGCTGGAATTGACGGATGTCCAATGGCAGATTGCTCATAAGATTGCACAGGAGCTTGCCGAGCAACAGCTTCAGATAGATCCTCAGAAAGATGGAATCGAAACGGAGTTCAAGAAAGTACTTAGCTACTTGCGAGAAAAAGTAATATCTGTTGATCAAAAAGGAGAGAACTTCAGCAAAACCTTTTCCATTTACTTGGAGGTACTGAAGAAAAATAGTAAGAGTATAGGTCACGGCAAACACAATACCTCTAATTATCATGCTGCGATTGAAAAAGCTTGTAGAAAACCTCTCAGCAATCAGGACAATCCAGAGAAAATACTTGTTATTCTAGGTTGGGCAATCAGGCTTATTCGCTACTATAAGCAAGGAGAATCCTTGAATTCACAAAAATACTTGAAAAAGGAAAAAGCTGGTGATAGTCCATCAAAGACAAGTATGGCTGCTGCCTTTGAAAAGCTTGGCTTTTGATTTTATTCGTTTCAATAAACGTATTCTTTGGAATGGTAATCGCCTTAACGGGTGACAAGGGCACTCAACGTCATACGGTACAGGGTTTTGAGATAATGGAGGGGACAAAAAAAAGGGAGCCTCAGTACAGCTCCCCCAACCAAATATGTTCCCTACATTCTACCAAACTACCCTTCTCACCCATCTCAATGAAAAACAGTACT
>NZ_KI913950.1:18124-193542 GCF_000332095.2 Leptolyngbya sp. PCC 6406
TGGTGGCCCTTAAACCCCATAAACACCGCTATTTTCAGCGAGGTTTTCACGCTCTATCCCTTATCCAGCAAGCTCTCTAGGGGGGTTGTCACCCTGTAAGGGTAATCGCAGTAATTACAATAATTGGTGTTGTTGCTGCTATTTTAGGTGTTCGCGCTATCGATGAATCAGTGACGGCGATTAAGGGAAATAAGGTGACCTATGAGATTTTGGGCAGTATTAAGCTGACGCAAAAGGAACCTAAGTTGGTGGGCAGCTTCAGCGAAGGGCAAACCATCGCTGTGACGGTTGATAGCTTGCGCGATGACGGAACCCTGAAGCGCATCAAAGTGAATCCAATCAACAATTGAAGGTTTACTGTTTTCGTCCCCTTGCAGTGAATCCCTCTCAGACCTCCGAGGTTTTCAAAACCTCGGAGGTCTTTGGTTTCCCCGTCCCTTGCGGAAAAGATGTAGGGCTTTGCCCGTGCGGAGCAGGCAGGGGAAGGCAGTCTTAATTGAGTGCCCTTCTTCTCAAAGAGGACTCTCCAGCATTGAGTTCTCTTTGAGAGAACGGCAGCAATTAGCCCGGTCATTTTAATGCCGGGCGGTTGGGGACGGTAGCGATCGCCCTGCTGCTACCCCGCGTGGCAATGAAATTGTGATGCTCACAGCGATCGCCCTGCTGCTACCCCGCGCCGGAATGGAATTCCGCCGCTCATAGCTACCGTCCTCTAAAAGAGGACTCCTGAATAAGAATGTAGGGTGAATAAGGATGTAGGGCTGTGCCCGTGCGGAGCAGGCAGAAGGCAGAAAAGGTGGCTGGTGGAGTGTTTAGGATGTTGCGACGGTTGAGACAAGTTCCTGAGTGAAAAGACTTTCAACACTCCACCCAAATCCCATTCATCCTTCTGCCTTCTGATTTCTGATTTCCCCAGGTTTCCGTCCCCTTGCGGGGTAATGGATTTGGGGAAAGGATGAACTAAAGGCAGAAGGATGAAGGATGAAGGCAGAAAAGGGGGCTGGCAGGGTGTTGGGGATACGGCAGAAATTGACTGCATGAAGAGACTTTCAAGTCCTCACCCGAGTCCCATTCATCCTTCTGCCTTCTGATTTCTGATTTCCCCAGGTTTCCGTCCCCTTGCGGGGTAATGGATTTGGGGAAAGGATGAACTAAAGGCAGAAGGTAGAAAAGTTGGCTGGTGGGGTGTTGGGGATTCTGCGGTAATTGACTGTATGAAGGACTTTCAACACTCCACCCAAATCCCATTCATCCTTCTGCCTTCTGATTTCTGATTTCCCATCGTTTCCGTCCCCTTGCGGGGTAATGGATTTGGGGAAAGGATGAAGGCAGAAGGCAGAAGGCAGAAAAGATGGCTGGTAGGGCTTTGAGGATACGGCAGAAATTGACTGTATGCAGAGACTTTCAACACTTCACCTAAATCCCATTCATCCTTCCTCCTTCTGCCTTCTGATTTCCCCAGGTTTCCGTCCCCTTGCGGGGTAATGGATTTTGAACGATATCAACTCCCATTGCCTCGATAAGGCAAATACCTTTGGGTTTCCGTCCCCTTGCGGGGTAATGGATTTTGAACACGGGTAACCACGTGGGTACACAGGATGTTCCTCATGTTTCCGTCCCCTTGCGGGGTAATGGATTTTGAACTCAGACGCTTGATGCGTCTGACCGCCGGCAAGTCACGTTTCCGTCCCCTTGCGGGGTAATGGATTTTGAACACCTAACCAATATCTAGAAGGATACCTAACTGGCTGTTTCCGTCCCCTTGCGGGGTAATAGATTTTGAACCAGTTTATCAATAGTCAGCAAGTAGTGACTGTTGTTATGGTTTCCGTCCCCTTGCGGGGTAATGGATTTTGAACCAAAAATGGAAAGCTCAAGTTAATTGGGCAAGAGACGTTTCCGTCCCCTTGCGGGGTAATGGATTTTGAACATGAGATTGTAGAGGTGTCGTCCGACTGTATATGGTTTCCGTCCCCTTGCGGGGTAATGGATTTTGAACTTGCGAGGCGCCTCAACCAGTTCAAAACTGAGTTGACCGTTTCCGTCCCCTTGCGGGGTAATGGATTTTGAACGTGTAACACGTCACGGAGGACAAACACCCTCCAAGACCAGGTTTCCGTCCCCTTGCGGGGTAATGGATTTTGAACGCCAAACTGCAGGTGTGGGGAGGTTGTAGTGGGGGGGTTTCCGTCCCCTTGCGGGGTAATGGATTTTGAACCCCCTCGATCTGGAGCCCTTGCTGTGTAAGGGTTTCAACACCCCAAATCTGAGGGGGTCGGCTTAGGGTCAAAATAATTGAGAATTGCTGTCAATACCCCCACTTCAGATCGGGCTCAAACCCTTGCACGGAGAGGCATCTGAGGGGGTCAACGAGACTATGCGGTTTTCAAGGATCGGCAGACCCCCTCAGATTAGCAGGGGCATTTCTCCCTGGCAATCGCTGAAACCCAAGCTTAACAATTCTTTCCAGCCATCCTGGCGATCTTTTTTGCCTCAGTAGCCATCAGCGCTGTACAGGTACCCCATGACAAAATCCTCAGCGGCAGCGGGGTCAATCTTTTCCAGGCCAGTTTTGATCTCAACGATCGCATCCCCAGCAGGATCGCGGCTCTCATTCACCCAACGACTCACATTTGTAGCGTTGATGCCCATTACCAGCGCCAACTGATTCTGGCTGATGCCATAGGTCTCCAGCACTCGTCGTAGCGATTTCCCTGCTTTACCCATGCCTCTGATTGTGTCAGAGGGGCATAGGCGCGTAAATAATGACGATTGTCACTATATTCTATGATTTAATAATGACAATTGTCATTATCGGAAAATGCCCCATGTCCAATGCTGTGATGTTTCTTGCTGATGGGCTGCAACAGCCTGAATTACCTGCGGTGCAGGAGACTTCATCCTCAGAATTTCAGCCCGATCGCCTCCAAGTTCTCCTGATCGGATCGCGCCAGGGCGTTACCAGCACCATCCATACCCTGCACGTCCTGGGCTTTGCCGAGGTTGGCCAGTGGAGCCCGCTGCTTCCCGGCCCCCAGCCCGGTACCGTGGTCAGTATTCTGACCCGTCGCCTAGGCACCCCACCCCCCGCGTGAGCCTGCCCGCTCCTGACCTAGTCCCTATGCTGGTAATGATGGCCCAGGGAAGTGTTCCATGATTCAGACCCTAGTGACCCCGCGATCGCGCACCTCATGGCAACTGGCCGCGCACCCACTGTCGCACCGCCCGCCGCAGGGCTAAGCGTCCCTGCCCTCGATATTGCTCGATGAGGGCGGGTAAGGCTGGAATTTTCAGCGCGGGAAAGACCTGACTCTGCTGTGATTCTATGTAGCGATCGCCCTGTAAGAGGTAAATGTGCAAAGCCCCCTGGTCGTAGCACCACACTTCCGGTATCCCTAGGCGGGCATAGATGGGAAAGCGGTTTAGGGATTTACTAGTGATGTCGATTTCCAAGGCCAGGTCTGGGGGTGGATCTTGGTCGAGGTCGAAGGTCAGCTTGCCGCGCACTAGGGCTTCATTTTGAAAGTAAAAGCAATTGTCCGGCTCTAGCCCCGCCTGCTGCGCCTGCTGCTTCCAGGTGGTGGAGCCGTAGCTTTCGTAGTCCTGCTCCAGAACTTCGGCAATGTCCTCAATGGCAATGCTAATCGACTGCTTGAAATATTCGTGTTCTGGTAGGGGGGTCATGATTTCGAGTAAACCGTGGTCATAGGCGATGCGGGTGCGGCGATGGTCGCCCAAGTCTGCCAAAATGGCCTCGAATTCGGCCCAGCTTACATCGTGGAGCAGGAGTCGCTGCCCTGGGGGGACATCTAGTTGGCGGAGTTGGAGGGTGACCATGGGGGTAGGGGAGTGGGGGTGTTGGGGTGTTGGGGTGTTGGGGTGTTGGGGTGTTGGGGTGTAGGAGTCGCTGCCCTGGGGGGACATCTAGTTGGCGGAGTTGGAGGGTGACCATGGGGGTAGGGGAGTGGGGGTGTTGGGGTGTTGGGGTGTTGGGGTGTTGGGGTGTTGGGGTGTTGGGGTAGGGGCGAGCGGTGCTCGCCCTGGCAGGGAGTGGGAGTGGGGGTGAAGGGGAGATTAGGGGATCGCTAATTGCTTGGTGACCCAAGTAGCATCTTCTTCTGACAGTGGCGGTACTGGGGGTGGGCCGTAGGCGATCGCAGCTCTCGCAACAAAGGTACCTGTACTCTAGCTCAGGGGTCGATGCTCCACGCGATCGCTGTGGGCCACATAGGCTCCATTCACCACATGGCCCAGCAGCGTTACCTGATTGTTGGCGGGTAGCACATAGGCTCGCTCAAATTTGGATTCATTCAGGTAGCTGACATTGCCCCGCACATAGACCACCAAAACAGCATGTTGAGACAGCAGGGCTCGCAGCCCATCAATTTGTGCTTTGACCAGGGTTTCACTGTCTTCAACCAGCCATCCCTTCTGGAGTTGCACTACTTTTTCCGTGGGACTCTTCATCCAGTTCTGACAGTCCAGGACAACGACATCCGTATCCGCTAGCCGCCGCACCTCCTCTAAGCGGCTACAGAAAGACACCTGGCGAAATCCCCGCCGCCGCAATGACAGACATTCTGGGGGTTCCGCTTGCCCCTCCGGCAGGTAGTAGCTGACTAGGGTTTGTCCCACCACCCGCTCGGTGCGGGCACTCATTTCCCAATAGCGAAACTCTTCCTTGACCCGGACAGTAATGTGCTCATTCAGTTCTTTGCGCACCATCTCACTGGCGACTTTTTTGGCATCCTCTAGGTTGCTTTTGAAAAACCAGGTGAGCAGCGCCCCGATGATGCCCAGGAAGCCCAGAAAAGCACTGTTCATCTTGAGGATGAAGTCAATCTGCTTGGTCAACAGCTCCGCATCCGCAGACCCCGATTGGCCCGCCGCCGGGGGCAGTAACACCGCGAAAAAGATGACCCCAACGACGCTGACAATCAGGAACAACAGCAACAGCCCGTTGCGGATTGGGGATGGGGAAGATTGACCAAATTGCCGCGATCGCATCGGTTTTTAGGGGAGTGGAGGGGTGAGGGAGTGAGGGAGTGGGGGAGTGGGGGAGTGGAAACTTCTGCCTTCTGCCTTTCGCTCTACGGTATCGCAGGGTGGTGCAAAGGTGGCCTGTGATGAAGTCTGGTTCATCTTAGCCAGTGAGGGCTGATCGCAACTCTCGATACTCTATTGCTAAGGGGCTCTTCAGGGCTACCGCGATCGCCTGGTCAAAATAATCCGCCGCTCTCTCCCGGTGATCCATGGCTTGGTGCAGTAGCCCCAGATACTTGTAGGCGGCAGCTTCTAGCGATCGCGCCCCCTGTTCTTGAGAGATCCTTAGCCCGGTTTCCAGACTGGTCAAGGCTTGATCGTATTGCCCTAACTTGGTTAAGGTTTCCCCATAGTTTGGACGGGTTAGCCGTGGTTGCCCAAGAAGAACATCAATACAGAGTCGCGATCGCCTATATGGCAACGGCCTTGGTTGCCTACACCACCCTAGGAGATGAAGCGCAGATGGAGGAATTGAGAAGACCGCCCTGGCAAAGCCCTGACTATGCCGCACTCGCCGCCAGAACGTTCATCAAGAACCCATTGTCCATGCCCGCCCCATAGCACTGCATCTTCAGATTAAAGGGGATTGCCCTGTCACCAAGGCTAGCAAGTGGCGGGTTCTGCAGATGCAGGGATGATCTGGCTCCAAAATTTGCAGTTGAATATCCAAGACTGGTTCCAATAAGCGTACTGCCGCGTCCCTATAACCTAGGGTCTGATACGCCACTGCGAGGTTAAACCGGCTTGTGGCTGTTTCAAGATGGCTATCCCCCAAGCACTGCTCTTTGATGACAACTGCCCGTTCCAGTAGGGTAAGCGCTTCTCTGTAGCGTCCCAACCCGCTGATCACGTTGGCAACCTGAGTCAAGCTGACGGCAATCAAGGGGTGGTTAGCGGCAAGATATTTTTCTCGAATCTCTAAGGCGCGGATAACCAAGGGCTCTGCGGCGGTAAACCAGGTGGTAGAGGGACCACATCCTGCATCCTGATTTCGACTAGCGTAAATCTCCCCAATGGCGCTGAGTGGGGTAGCTGTTTTGAGGGGGCTATCACCCTTGGAGGCGTCGTAAAGGGCCAAACAGGCTTCATAGAGGTTGACGGCCATGGAGGAATTGCTAAATCGATATAGTCGCCCCAGAATCAATAAATCTTTGTCCCAGGGATCTAACTCGCCTGGCACTGGAGCCGAGAAAATTGGCTGGGCTTTTCTATGCCAGTAAGCCCCCGCAGGGGTCAGAAACTGGGATGGCCTGCCAGCATGGCCCTGGCGTTCAAGGATCGCTGGCTGATCAGCCCCGATCAGGGTCCCTAGCAAGGTATATATCAGGGGGAGAGCGCGTTGTTCTAAATCATGAGCCTGCTGATAACGACCCAGCAGACAATACAGGTTAACCAGGAAATAGTGGCCTGCGACGGCTGACCCAAGTTGGGTGTCTTGATGTCGCTCAACCAGCCTCACAGACTGTTGATACTGTCGTTCTGCTTGGGTGTAGTCTCCCAAGGCGTGGTGGGCTAACCCTAAGCCCTGGAGGCTAGCAATCCTGTGGGGATGATCGGCGGTCAGGTGTTGCTCTTGCCAAGCTAAGGCTTGACCATAGGCGCTCAATGCTTCCCCATAGTTAGCCGCTTGATAATGGAGGGCACCAAGTTGATGATAGGACTCTGGCAGCTCCACCGCAGCGGGGTTCTGAGCTTCTAGGCCAGCAATCTGAACTGCGAGGGTTTCAGGAGTCTGGGTAACATCTGTCATCTGTCTAGCGATCGGCCTCATGGGTCAAGTGGCTCCACCCCGATTGTCCTGCCAGCAACCATCAATAGGGAATAGGCTACGCTAGCCATCAGCGATTCACTCAACTGGGAGCAAGGCAGAATGTCAAAAGCTAGCCTCAGCGAAGCAAAACTCAAAGATCCGATGAAAACTGCCCTCTTGGGAATGTTTCAGGAACGACGCGATCTATTTGGCACGGGTCTCCAAAGAGGTGATGAACACCTGAAAGGCTCATGTTGCAAGGGTTCTAGCTGATTGCCGTAAACAGCCTGAAACGCATGTCTGGCAGGGCTTCTAGCGGCTCATCACCCGTTAACAGTCTAGTACCGTCTCGTCCATAGGGATGGCTGTCTACGATCAGCGTGAATGGTGGGCACTGCCCGCCCTACTGTTCTAGGAGGGACTCATGAATACAGCAGAGAGCATTTATGAACTCGTAAAAACGCTACCTGAAGAAGAGGCTGGCTTAGTTCTAGAGTTTGTGGAATTTGTGCGTCAACGTACTCAAGCTAAAGTGAAGTCCCTAACGGCCCCTAATGTTGGTGGGTTTCAAGCCGTATCTCTAAATACTAAAGGCTTCACATTTAATCGAGATGAGGCAAATGAGCGCTAAAGCATTCCTCGACACCAATATTATTATCTATGGCTATCTTATCAATCCATTTAAGAAAGCGTAGGATGGGCATTGACCACGAAAAATTCAATCATTTTGACTTAAACTCGCGGACCTGTAGGTTCGCGGTAGACCCCAAAAGCAGCCAGGATACCCAGCAAGAATCCAAACAGATGCCCCCACCAGGCAATCATCGGATGAGTAGGAAATACTCCCCAAATGAAAGCACTGTAGTTGATCAGAACAAAGACTGAGATAAATAGAGGAATAATTCTTTTTTCTAACCAGCCAATAAATAAAAGATAGCCAAATAGGGTATACACCACTCCACTCAAGCCATGGGCGCTCTGAGGTCCCAGTAGCCAAGTGGCAAAGCCGCCCCCTAGCCAACCGATCAAAAAGGTGATCCAGTAATCTTGCCGACTTTTAGCCAGAATTAACCAACTAAAAATCGTGAAGGCGATAGTGTTCCCGATTAAATGGGCAAAGTTGGCATGGGAAAAAGCCGAAGTAAAAATGCCTGATATGCCATCAATAGTGCGCGGGTGGACAGGCAAATTCCAGCGCCCTTGAAAAAAGACTTGATCAATGATTTCCTGGGTCCAGGGAATCGCTAGAATTTGCAAAGGTAATAGCGCATTACCTTTGAATCGCTCTAACCATCCCAATTTTTGATTACTGGCAACGGGTTGCTGGTCGTGCCCTTGACGGTCTGGGAGTGACGACTTTGACTCTATATCCGCCATCAATTGTTGCAATTGTCTCTGGACCTCGGCATCCTTTGATGACATGAGCGACTCCTGACCTGATGTCATAACCCCATTGCCAACCTCTAACGTACCCAAACTTCCAGATAGATCAACTCTTTTGACATGTCCTAGAGCAGGCTATCTTGCCTAAATTTGGCAGTAGATGCATTGGGCGTACTGATTCTAAAACACAGCAGCTCATCCAGATTCCTGACACAACTTGGAAGGTTACAGAGAACCGAGCCCGTTGACGCTGGCTGAGCGGAGTCCTATGCCTTGCAGGCAGGCTGCGCCCTAGCGTTAGCCTTAGCGTAGCCATGCCGGAGGCTATTGCCCCTTGGGCTATATGCCTTGCGTCTCTGGGCCTTGCGTCTCTGGTAGTATATTTGTTCGATGGTGTGAGCTAGTGCGTGATGATCTATATCATTCGCCAGAGAGCGAAGCCTGAGCAGATGCGTCGGATGCTTGAGGCGCTAGGAATTTACATTGGCAATAAACTGGGACATTCTTAAGGGGCAGTACCTCCAAGCCAACCAAGCGACTCAGCTTGATAGTTTGGCGCTGAACTTAACGCGCATTCAACTGCTGGCCCACAGTGGCACTGATGAATCGGTAGCCCAACATCTCATCAGGGAAAGTCAGTTCTTCATTGAGTGGACAGTGCTGGGTATCAACTTGGAAGCAGATATCGCCTTTGCCAGTGATTTAGTTGACCTGCAACGGTTGCTCAGTCGATGGAAACTGGGATGGTCTGACCTGTGGAGCCATGAAGCTAAGCGTCAGGAGATGGCGGCGCTGGCTCAGCAGTGGTGCGACCGCATTCACGGGCGGGGAGAGTTGTTGGCGAGTTAATCGCGATCGCCCGGTCAAAGCAATCTGCCGCCCTCTCCCGGTGACCCATGGCCTGGTGCAGTAGCCCCAGGTACTTGTAGGCGGCGGCCTCTAGCGATCGCGCCCCCTGTTCTTGAGAGATCCTTAGCCCGGTTTCCAGGCTGGTCAAGGCTTGATCGTATTGCCCTAACTTGGTCAGGGTCTCCCCCAGGTTAGCCCAGGTCAACCCTTCCCCCCAGCGATCGCCAATTTCCTGGGCGATGGCCAATGCTTGGTGATAATGCTCAACCGCTTCCTGATACTGGCCTAACTCACTTTGGGCATTGGCCAGGTTCACCAGGGCCGCCTCTTGGCTCCGTTTTTCACCAATCTGGCGGGCGATCGCCAGGTCTTGGCGGTGGTACTCAATCGCCTGGGCATAGTCTCCCAAGCTGTTGTACAGGTTGCCCAAGCTGCCCAGGGCTGCCCCCTCTCCAGCCCTATCCCCAAGCTGCCGCACTAGGGCTAAGTTTTGCTGGTGATAGTTGAGGGCGGCTTCATACTGCCCCAATTCTTGATAACCATTACCCAACCCCTGGAGGGCACGGCCTTGGCCGGGAAGATCGCCTAGGGTCTGGGCCAGGGCTAGGTGCCGTTGATGGTAGTCCAGGGCAGTGCGAAAGTCGCCCTGGGCTTGATAAAAGACACCCAGATAGCCCAGCCCATGGGCTTCCTGCTGGCGATTGCCCTGCTGTTGGGCCAAGGCCAGCGCCTGCTGCAAATGATCCAGTGCCGCCATCGGTTGTCCCAGGGCGCTATAGACATTGCCCAAGGTGCTGAGAATGGCGCTTTCTTGGGGGTGGGGGTGAGCGGGGTCAGCCGCCCCCAACTGCCGGATGATCGTCAGTTGGCGATGCAGTGCCCCTAGGGCAGCGGTGTAGTCCCCCAAGGCATAGGCCACTACCCCCAGGTTGCCTTCGGCCAAGCCCAGGCCGAGGCGATCGCCGATCTGCTCCGCCATGGCCCGTTGTTGCTGATAGTAGTCCTGGGCCTGGGGATATTGCCCCAATGCACTACAGACATTGCCCAGGTTGCCCAGGGCATGGAGCAGGCTGTGGGGATGATCCAGGCTCGCGGCGATCGCTCGGTGCTGCTGGTGATATGCCAAGGCTTGGGGATAGTCCCCCAGGGCAAAGCACACATTGCCCAAGCCCCCCAGGGCATTGGCTTCGGCGAGGCGATCGCTAATGTCGTGGGCCAGTTGCCGCTGTTGTTCAAAGTATTGGTGGGCGGTGGGATAGTCCCCCAGTTCGTAGCAGGCGCTGCCCAGACCTGCCAGGGCATTACTTTCGCCGGTGCGATCGCCCAACTGTTGAGCCAAGGTCAGGTGTTGCTGATGACAAGCTTGAGCCTGGGCATATTGACCGAGGGAATGGTAGCAACTGCCCAGGTTGCCCAGGGCGGCTCCTTCCATTTCCAGGTCGCCATCGGCACGGGCCAGGGCCAGGTGCTGGCGATGGTAGGTCACTGCTTGGGGATAGTTGCCCTGGGCTTCGTAGATGTTGCCCAGACTACCCAGGGCGATGCCTTCACCGGGGCGGAACCCGTTGGCCCTTGAGATTTCTAGCCATTGCTGTTGCAGGGCGATCGCTTGCTCGTAGTTGCCCTGGACGTAGTGGATTTCCCCCAGGTGGCTGAGAATGGCCCCTTGATCTACGGCATCGCCTATGGTTTGCATGATGCTGAGGCTCTGCTCTAGGTAGGTTTGGGCCTGGGCGTAGTCTCCAAGGGTGTGGTAGCTGGCCCCCAGAAATTGCCGCAGCAGTCCGTTCCATTTGGGGCTGAGGCGATCCAGCAGGGCTTTATAGAGGGTGATTTGGGTGGGGATGTGGCCCCACAGTTTGAGGTGGTAGTGCAGTTGGGCCTGGGCGGGGGTCTCCAGTTCGGTGTTGATCAAGTGATTAGCCCGTTCCCACTCTTCCAGTTCGCACAGGTGATAAAAGGCTTCTAAGTAGCCTTTTACCTGGTCTAGATTACTGGCCTCTGGGGGGGGCTGGTAGCGGGTTAGCCAGTTGACTATGGCCTGCCAGTGGGTGCGGCGGGTGCGGGGCTGTACATGGCGAATGCGGGCTGGGTCAATGCCGAGGGCGGAGAGCATGGGGGGAAGGGGGAAGGCGGAAGGCAGAAGGCAGAAGGCGGAAGGCGGAAGGCAGAAGGTGGAAGGCAGAAGGCAGAAGGTGGAAGGCAGAAGGCAGAAGGTGGAAGGCAGAAGGTGGAATCGGGCGGTTGGGGATGGCCGCGATCGCACTTCACACGACTGCGACCCTGCGCCGGAATTGAGTTCCCTGGCTCCTAGCCTCTGGCTGGGAGCTTCCGGGGGTGGCTCTGCCGCCTAGAGCCGGAGGCAGAGCCGGGGCACCCGTAATAAACGCAAGTTCAGTAAAGCTTGCATTCAGGCGCTTATTCTTCAGGCGCTTATTTGAGCAACCTTTCGACCATAGGGTTAAGCGGTTACCAGCGTATCGAGTTGGGCGGCGCACTGTTGAAAGATGGCGTTGACAGCAGCAAAGAGTTTGTCTAGCTCTTGGATAGTATAGAAGGTGCTATTGAGGGTGAATTGCATCCCATCGAGCTTGCCAAATTGCCAGCGATCGCCGTTAGAGGTGATGCCAAAAATGACGATTTCGGTATGTTCATTCATGCGCTGAGCTGCCACCATTTCGGCTAGGCATTGGCCCCAGGCGGCATCAAAGTTATCTTGCTTGGCTTCGACTAGAACAAAATAAGGTTGGTCAAAGACAATTTTGCCGAGGGGCGATCGTCGCGCCAAAATGTATTCAGGAAAGCCTGACAGGTTGGCATCGCAGTTGAGAAATTGGTGACTCCACAAAATAAATCTGCTGTGGTACTGTTTCCAAACTTCTTTCAGAACGGGGTAGACCAGATTTTCGCAGATGGCAAACTCAGAGTTGTCCACCACGCCTTCCTGCATGGTGAACTGTAAATCTTGGCGAAAGGCTTCGGAGACTGAAAAGTCTACTGTGGTGATGAAGTTGGCTTCGGTGTAGGTGATTTGAAATGCTTGGATGGTTTTAGCCAAGCTGGTATAGGCGCTAAATGACATGGTGACCTCTGCCGCTATGAGTCATCCTAGCGGAACTAAAGGCAGAAGGCAGAAGGATGAAGGATGAAGGATGAAGGATGAAGGCAGAAGGATGAAGGCAGAAGGATGAAGGCAGAAGGATGAAGGCAGAAGGCAGAAGGCAGAAGGATGTAGGGCTGTGCCCGTGCGGAGCAGGCAGAAGGCAGAATCGGGCGGTTGGGGATGGCCGCGATCGCACTTCACGACTGCGACCCTGCGCCGGAATGGAATTGATTTCCCTGGCTCCTAGCCTCTGGCTGGGAGCTTCCGGGGGTGGCTCTGCCGCCTAGTGCCGGAGGCAGAGCCTCGGCGGCGGGTGCCCAGGCAACCTTCTTGGTCAGATAGAAACTTCTTCGTAGCCACCCGGCTGTACCCCATCCACCACAGCTTTGATATGGTCTGTTTGCAACTGAATGCGGGGCCAAGAGGTAGAGAGCAAAACGACAATAGCGATTTGGCGATCGGACAGATTCTGTTGATAGCGGAGATTGCGATCCGTTGTGATCATGACATCGTAGTTTTCCTGCTCAGCAATGGTGAGCAAATCCCCATTGGTAAACTGCGACCAGCCGCGCTCATAGGCGGTGTCTACCGAGTGCCCTGACAGATGGTGTCGCAATGGCGCTGGCGTCCCTTGGTCAAACAGAATTTTCATTAGCCAACTGCTTGATTCAAAGCTGTCATCTCATAATCCAGCAGTGCCTCTACTTGCGCCCGCTGAACCCCTGGAAACCATTCAATGAACTGATCGACCGAAGCGCCGTCCTTCAGGTTTTCAAAGAATGCTGTCACCGGCACGCGCGTTCCCCGAAACACCCAAGCTCCACTCACGAGATCGGGGTTGCGCTCCAAAATCTTCAATAAAGCCCCATTATCCATAGCTGCTAACAGGATGACGACTCGTCTACCACTAATTTAACGCTGAATTTAACTAGAACCACATACGACACAGTTGTTTCCGTCCCCTTGCGGGGAAAGGCAGAAGGTAGAAAAGTCTGCTGGTGGGGTATCGGGGATGCTGCGGTAGCTGATGGCATGAAGAGGCTTTCTGGGAGTGAGTCCCACGTCACGTCAGACCTCGGAGGTCTAGTTTTCGCGGGGTAATGGATTTGGGGAAAGGATGTAGGGCTGTGTCCGTGCGGAGCAGGCAGAAGGCAGAAAAGGTGGCTGGTGGAATGTTTAGGATGTTGCGACGGTTGAGACAAGTTCCTGAGTGAGAAGGCTTTCAAGTCCTCACCCGAGTCCCATTCATCCTTCATCCTTCTGATTTCTGATTTCCCATCGTTTCCGTCCCCTTGCGGGGTAATGGATTTTGAACGAGAACGATGTCGTCACCCCAGTTGGTGATGCATCTTCTGTTTCCGTCCCCTTGCGGGGTAATGGATTTTGAACCCCTCATGGCAAGCAAGCAGACGACGTTCCGTGGTTTCCGTCCCCTTGCGGGGTAATGGATTTTGAACCTTGCAGGCTATGAGGGAGAGTACTGAAGCCATAATGTTTCCGTCCCCTTGCGGGGTAATGGATTTTGAACTCGGTGCTGCCAACGCCTACGCTGGGACGCTCTATGGTTTCCGTCCCCTTGCGGGGTAATGGATTTTGAACTCATATACCACCGGGTGGTACTATGGGGCAGTTGGGTTTCCGTCCCCTTGCGGGGTAATGGATTTTGAACTGGTCCGGCACAGCTGAGCGCAGCTGCCCAGGCTAGTTTCCGTCCCCTTGCGGGGTAATGGATTTTGAACCGGGGTATTCCCCTCGCCGCTGCTCGCTGCCGCGTTTCCGTCCCCTTGCGGGGTAATGGATTTTGAACGTTCTGGATCACAGCATCCAGCTTTACGACCATCGCCATGCGTTTCCGTCCCCTTGCGGGGTAATGGATTTTGAACAGGGACAGACACCTTCACCCAAGCGGATATCGATCGTTTCCGTCCCCTTGCGGGGTAATGGATTTTGAACCAGATGCAAACCTGCATTGATGTGCGAACGCACATTGAGTTTCCGTCCCCTTGCGGGGTAATGGATTTTGAACGTTGGAAGGCAATTATGCTAGACAAGGCATTTCTGGCGTTTCCGTCCCCTTGCGGGGTAATGGATTTTGAACGATGCTATCCTGGCTGGTAAAGTCGTCGGGAGGTGTCGTTTCCGTCCCCTTGCGGGGTAATGGATTTTGAACTGAAAAATTTGATGCGTTTCTAAAAACATCTGGAGGTTTCCGTCCCCTTGCGGGGTAATGGATTTTGAACCTGACCAGATGATGGATCCAATGAGATACCACGACCCGTTTCCGTCCCCTTGCGGGGTAATGGATTTTGAACGGCTTACGTGGCTCAGGCAGAGCTAGAACAGCTTGTGCAGTTTCCGTCCCCTTGCGGGGTAATGGATTTTGAACAGGAGGGAGTGCTATTTTACACCGACCTGGCTCTGTTTCCGTCCCCTTGCGGGGTAATGGATTTTGAACCAAGTCCGACTCCAAGCCCAAGCCCGATCCCAAGCGTTTCCGTCCCCTTGCGGGGTAATGGATTTTGAACCCCCGGCTTCTGGAAGCCTTACGGAGCAAGGGTTTCAGAAGCCGTTTTCGCTAGGGTTCAACGGAAGTCAAAATAATTGCGAATTGCTGTCAATAAACCCCTGTGGAAAACGGCTGAAAGCGTTGCAGGGTAAGCGATTCGCTAGGGTTGACGAGATAATGCGGTTTTCAAGGATCGGTAGACCCTAGCGAAAGCGCTAGCTCTTGGTAGAGAATAACCCCAGAATTGGTTCTGGGTGACAAAAACGAATTATTTCTCCATATTTTGGCGATTCACATGGTAGAGGATGTCGCGCAGGACACCGCTTTTGCCGTGGCAGTTCAGCAAAACGACTTCTCCCTTGAGAGATCCGGAGGCTTGTAAGCCATAGATGGCATGGGTGAGTGGGTGGCTCATATAGTCTGCAATGATCACGATCAGGTCGCAGCGGCTAAGTTTTTTCTTGAGTTTGTGCTTGCGGATGCTGGCCTCATGTAAAGGGGGAATGGTGACCCAGTGCTTGAGGCCGTAATGGGTGGTGAGGGCTTCAATCACACCGCGTCGGGTGGCGGGGTGGCCCCCCACTAGGCCCAACACCAGCATCGATAAATCGGGGAGTGGGGCTGTGGGAATAGCCTCAGTTGGGGGTAGGAGGGTCGTAGTCTGGGGCTGTTGCTGGTCAGTATGGGTTTGGGTGATGTATCCCAACAACTCCTGGACTTGCTGCTCTAGTTCCCACACCTGGAGTTGGAGGTCGTCCCGTTCATCCTCCGCCTGTTTTTTCAGGGTGGTTAGCCCCCGTATTTCCAGATGGGTCAGACGTTGGTTTTCTGTCGCTTTTTGTTGCATCAGGTTTTGCTCAGCCTGCAAGGTCGAGAGATGCTTCATCAGGCGACGCTTGTCACGGCGATCTTGCCCTGAGAGGCTACGGATCAGGCATTGAAGGGATGCTTGTAATGCCCAAAAGCCTTGGCTGAGCCAGGTTAGGAGCGGTTTTAGCATGGGGTTACTCCAGAGGCTTAATCCAAACAGTGGCGTTGTCGGCTAATCGTTCTAGGGCGGCAAAAATGGTTCGGTAATGGCCAAACAATTCTTGGCCCCGTTCGGGATCCAGGTACCCACATCGAATGGCGACTTGGACCCAGGTCTGCATTTCCGCCGCCTCTGCTTGGGCATCGCTAAGCTTGGCCACAAATGCCTTGCGATAGCGGCGCTTGCCCCAGGCTTCGGCGATGCTGGCACAGACCGATCGCGATGCCGTCAAGGATTGCCGAGTCAGGAGCGCTTGCTCCTCGGAAGGAAATCGACGAGATACCTCAAAGATCTGAGCTGAGCACTCGAAGGCCAATTGATAAACCTGGAGTTCTTGGTAGCTGTGGATGAAGTCTTGCATGGGGGGAGTGGGGGAGATGGGGGGTGGGGAGATGGGGAGTGGGGTGTTGGGGTATTGGGGTGTTGGGGTGTTGGGGTGTTGGGGTATTGGGGACATTGGTAGGGGCGAGCGGTGCTCGCCTTGCCAGGGATCGGGGGACATTGGTAGAGGCGAGCGGTGCTCGCCCTGTCAGGGCATGGGGAGATCGCTGTTCCCCTTAGGCTGTGGCGGGCAAGTCGTCTGGGGTGTCTGCAATGGGTTGCGTTTTCTCAGCTAGGGCGCTTTCCATTAGGTGATCAAGGACGGTGTAGAGGTGGCGATAGCGGTCATGGAGATCTTGGGCGGCCTCTGGGCTGAGGTATCCGGTGGCAACTGCCGCCTCAATCCAGGTCTGCATTTCCGCCGCTTGCAGTTGGGCGGTACTGAGTTGCTCGATCAAGGCAGCCCGCTGTCGCCGCGTGCCCCAGGCGGCGGCAATGTGGGCGCGGACGCTATGGGCGGTGGCTAAAAGGCGGCGGGGCACATCGTCATCGCGATGGGTGGGAAAGTCTAGGGCTAGGGCGTATACGTCAATTGAGCAACGCCGCGCCAACTGATAGACAGCCAAGTCTCGGAAGCTTTGGGTAGAACTTTGCATGGTGAAGTCTCCGGTCAAACAATAAAGGCAACGTCGTCCACTTCTCGTTGGGGTTGTAGGCCCAAAACGAGCACCTTTTTGCGGTAGCGAGGGGATAGGGGATAAAACCGCACTTGGTCTTCGTCGGGATTGATGTATCGGTTCAGCCTGCGGTGCAACATGTCTCGCTGATCAGGACTCAGCACGCATTCAAAGACCGACTTCTGCACCCTCATGCCATAGCCTTCGAGTAGGTGGGCGACCTTGTTGCGACGGCGATCGAGGGTGATGTCGTAGGTGATGAGGTAGAACATTATTTCTCCATCCTCATTGGCCTATACACCGACTGTTCCCCCGTTAGGCAGGCCACATATTCCCAAACCTGAAGCTCAAAACAGCGGCGGTAGCTGACCTTGTAACCTGTATGGGGATGGGTGACGGTGTGCTGCAACTTCTCCTCCCAGTGCTTGAGAAATCGCTTCATAGCATCGGGATAGAGGTATACCCCGCCCCGTTCGTCCGGGGGGGTAAAGTCATCGGCCTTGAAAATGTTGGAGTTGATCAGGTAGGCCACGAGGGAATCGACGACCACGGCCCGAAACTCCTCTACCAGGTCACAGACTAGGGACGGGCGGTTTTCCCGTGGCACGTGGAGATTGCCAAAGTGGGTGTGTAACCCCACCCCTTCGACCATGGCGTGGACATTTTGCGACAGCAGCGTGTAGCCCAGACTCAGCAGGCTATTGATCGGATCCGTCGGGGGGCGACGGGTGCGCTTTTCAAACTCAAATTCCCCCTTCAACAGAGAGGCATAGGCTTGAAAATAGGCACTGGCTCCGGTGCCCTCATAGCCCAACATCGCCTCCACCGACTCAACGCTGGGCACCGTCTGCATCAACTCCGCTAGGGTGTCGATGGCTTGGGTGGCCAGTTCCGTTTTGCGCCGTCGGTTCAGCCGTTGCAACAAAATGCGGGAGTTGTGCAACTTGCCCACAATAATGCTGGCCGCCTGGGTGCGAATAAACTCAGGGTCTTGAGCTTTGTATACCTGCTGGGTCAAGTAATCGAGCTTGGCTTGACCCGTCGTCTGCAATCGGCCAAAATAGCGCCCCTTGTTGGATAAATACAGCAACGGGATGCGCCGCTGTAGGGCCAGCCTCACCGCCCCATGGGAGACATTGCAACAGCCAAATAGCACCACATGGCTGATGCGGCTAGCGGGGACAGAACACCGCAATTCCTGCTGATGAAAAACCTGAAACTGCTGATGTTGAACCCGCAGATAGGCCCCTTGATCCGTCACGTATAACGTCGTCATACCGTCCCTCCAATATTCGTCAGTGGATGTAGCGAGAATGCGTTTCGGGGGTTTCACGATGCTGCACACCATGGGCGGCCCCCACCTCGCCCCAGGCTTGCTTGCCCTTCGACTCCGCTCAGGGCCTTCTGCCTTCTGCCTTTCTGGCCCTTCCACCTCGCCGTTGTGAAACCGATGGCCTAGAAAGACAAACGCCTCCCCCGGCGGAATAATCTGCGTCTTTTCGGGGTGCAGGCTGAGGTATAGATCCTCGATCCAGTCCTGCATCAGCGCTAGGGACCGGGTTGCTTCCAAATAGCTCTGGCACACCGCCACGCAATCATCGCCATAGCGCACCAGGTCAATGTCAGCGGCGAGACAGCGGCGGTCAAAATCGTTCAGATACAGATTGGCCAGGGCACCGGACAAAATGCTGCCCTGGAGCACCCCTTGATTAGGGCGCTGGAAGTGGCCGCGAATGACAATGCCTGCTTTGAGCTGTTGCTCAATCCACCGCATCCAAACGGGCGGCAATGGCAATTGATCTAATTGATGGAGCAACAGCGGCCACGATAGGCGGTCAAAAAACTGCTGAATGTCCGCCTTAATCACCCAAGCGGGTTGGTGACGATAGCGTGTCATCACCTGCGCCACAGCGGTATAAATCGAGAGGCCGGGACGATAGGCAAAGGTTGCCTCACTGAACGTGTTTTCTAGGTGGGGATAGATCCCTTGCAGCAGATACCGCTGCACAATGCGATCCTTTACCGTGGGGATGCCAATGAGGCGATCGCCCCCGGTCTTTTTCGGTAGATAAAAGCCCTTGGCGGGGCTAGCGACATACCGCTCCTGCCGCATCTGCTGATGCAGCAGCCGAATTTGTTCTTGGGCAATGCCCTTAAACAAATCCACGGTGATGCCATCAACCCCAGCGGCAGGACTGCCGCGCTGCACTAGGTGCCAAGCAGTCGCGAGTTGTTCTGGATAAAGCTGCATGGTGGTTCCCGATTACGATGTCGGACATCCGGCTCAGGAAGAGTCCTGATATCCTTTGAAGTTCACGAGGTCATCGTCGCAATCGGGTATCTGTGCTCAACCCTGAGTTGCACCTGAGTTCATTGCTGAGTTCGTATCTGAGTTTCTGCCTACTCCGCACGGGCAAAGCCCTACATCCTTCTGCCTTCCCCCACCCCCCATGCCTCGTTCTGTTGCGGTTCACCCTGTCCATAGACAAACGGTTGCGTTAGCCCTCCAGCGCAATGGCTTTCTGACGCAAGGGGATTTGGCGGCTCACCTAGAGATTGCGCTGTCAACGGTGAGTAACTTTTGCCGAGGGGTGAGGGTTTCGATCGCAAAATTTGAGGAGATTTCTGACGCCCTAGGGCTAGATGCCAGAACCTTGATTCAGGCCCAGGGGAGGGATGCTGCGGTTTCTGAAACTGAAGCCCCGCCTGCTTTCTATGCCTATGACGAGGGCTGGGTGGGGCGGGAAACTTGGGTGGAAATCCTGCAACAGCAGGTGTCTGCTGGGTGTCGCCTTCTGTTTATTACGGGCATTGCTGGGGTGGGAAAAACGGCCTTGGCGGAGCGGTTGTTGATGGCCTTGGCTGATTGGGGGCCACCCCTACGGGAGAATTTTGATGCTCAGGATCAGGGGGCCGACTTTGCCAGTGTGGCCGCCCGTTGGCTAGAAAAGCTGGGGCAGGGGGTAACCCCTTGCGATCGCGCCGATGTCCCCCAGTTATTGAACCGCCTGAGCGAGGCTTTGCAGGGGACTCGGCGACTGGTGCTGATTGATTCCCTAGAGGAAATCCTGTGGGGGAGTGAGGCAGCGGAGGGCAGTGAGTTTCAAGACCCGGTGTTTCTGCAATTTTTTCAACGACTGCTGGCGGCAGAGTCCTGCCAGAGTTGTGTGGTGGTGACCACCCAGACGTTGCCCACCCAACTGCTGACCTATGGCACCCGGTACCGCAACTTTTGGGCCACCCACCTGTTGCCCGGATTGTCCGCCCCTGAGCAGTTGGCGCTGTTTGCTAAGACAGGTTTGGCGGTGAGTCCCGATACGGAGGCCCACGGTTACTTGGTGCGATTGGGGCAAGCCTATGAGGGCCATCCCCTGGCCTTGCGGGTGATGGCTGGGGAGATGGGCAGTCGTCCGTTTTATGGCAATGTGGTCGCCTATTGGCAGCGCTATGGTCAGGAAATTGAGCAAGTGGAGCAGGCGATCGCTGAGGCAGCGGCAGGGCAGGCGGTTGGGGCTGAGGACAAGTGGCGGCTGGATCGCTTTACCCGCACCCTGCGCCGGAATGTGCGGGCGCGATTAGAACAGACCTTCCTGCGCCTGCGCCAGGAGGCAAAATTTGCCTATGTGTTGCTGTGCGAAGCTGCTGTTTATCGCTGTGCTGTGCCGGAAGATTGGTGGCTGAGCCATTTGGACTACTGGGACTGTGATGGTGAGACGGCCACAGCAGCGTTGGATGCCCTGCGCGATCGCTTTGTGGTGGAGGAAGCGATCGCCGCCGGTCAATATACTCTGCGGCAACATACCCTGATTCGTAGCTTGGCCTTAGACCACTTCCAGCACCTGGATCAGCTGTCTTGACACAATTACCCCACCTCGTCCTCCTCCTCCGGGGGTGGGGTGGATAGGGCCTTGTTGTACTCCACCAGCATCTTGCGCAGAGCCTGCACCCGTTGATACTCCTCCTTCGGGCCATGGGGATTAGCGACAAAAGAGAGCACCCAGACCACTTGGCTGGGAAGGACCCGCTGCAACTGCGCCGCAGTATTAAGGGGCCGGAGTTGCCCGTCTAGGTCATCCGGGTCCACGAAATAGCGCTTAGCCCCAGGGACGGGGAACCGGAAATGAATGTGAACGGCGAGCACCACATCCCGGCGATTGTCACGACTGAGCTTAGGGGGTTGTAGCTCCCAATAGTCTGCCTGGGCGAGGTTATAGACCCGATTCTCAACACGAAAGTGGAGCCCAGTGGAGGCCCACTGCACGCCATGCTTGTGGCCGCGCACCTGGTTATTGAGAAGGGCGAGGGCAAATTCAGGGTAGACATCAGGGTCCACGGGGGATAGATCATCGAGGCGTTGGATCACCATTGTCAGCCTCCTAAGGTGAGGGTTAAACTAGAACAAATGAACTATATTCGATTGGGTTTGGGGTCGGCAAGGGTCAGGACTCGCTTCTTGTGAACTTTTTCAGCCTCGTCAATAAAGTCCTTGAACCAACAGGCGGGTGTGCTGCCGATATTGCGGCCCAGGCTGATGCAGGCCAACTTCAGGGCAATGAGCAAAATGCGTTCCCGATCGCCGATGGTGTAGGCCAGGGAAAGGTACTTCTCCACCGCCTGGAAAAGGTCCATACGGGGCTGGCGGGAGGGTTGTTGTTGGCTTAGGTGAGTCATGGTTCTGTTTGGGGTGGGGTTGGCATCGCGGATTAGGGAACTGGGGTCAGGGTGGCTAAGGCGACCAGGACATCCCAAGGCACGCCCTGGGCTTGGGCCGCAGCCCTGAGGTCAGAGCCGGACAACTCCTGGTGGATCAGGGCTTCAAGGGTAGCCACCAAGGGATCTTGGGGGGTAACAATGCCGCGCTCGATGGCGATCGCCAGCCCCTGGGCCAAGGTTTGGGCCGTAGGGATAGCCGTCTGAGTGGGGGGACGGGATGGGGAGACTGGGGTGATGCGCACGGCAGCGTAGGGCGCGGCCCGGTTTTGGTGGCGCACATTGAAGCTATAGAGCCGCAGTTGACCTTGGGGGTCGAGGGTTTGGACTTGCAGGGTGGTGACGACATTGGTGGTAGCCCCAGGGAAAGCCAGGGGTTGAATTGGGGTGAGAAATAGGGTGGTGGCATTGCCGGAGTCAATGGGGGCATTGCTGGTAAAGACGGTGCGGGAGGGGTCAGCCAAATTGACAAAGACGATGCGCTCTTGAACCAGGTTAAAGTCCAGGGCAGTGGAGCGTCCCGGTCCCAGAACCAGGTCTAGCCAAGAGGAGGTGGCCTGGTCCTGGGGGATGGTTTGGTAGGCGCTGGCCTGGGCCGGTTGCACCAGGGCTATGGGGACGAGGGGGACAAGGGTGAGGGCGAGGGGTGAATAGGACATGGGGGATAGGGGACAGGTTTTAGGGGATAGGGGATAGGGGATAGGGGATAGGGGATAGGGGGGGTTGAGTTTTGAGTTTTGAGTTTTGAATTGAATTTCCTTAGGGAATAGGACGGTTGCCTGGTGGGCAGGGGAGAGGGGATAGGGAACAGGGGATAGGGAACAGGGGATAGGGAACAGGGGATAGGGAACAGGGGATAGGGAAACCCTTTTGCCTTTTGCCTTTTGCCTTCTGCCTTCTGCTCTCATCCTTCTGCCTTGCGGTACTAGGGTGTGACTTGGAAGAAGCTGTTGACGAGGACGGTGACGGGGGTGCCTTGGGGCAGGATGGCGATGGTATTGGCCTCAATCAGGGCTTGGGTATTGGCTTCGGAGCGGCGCTCGATGCGACTAGAGACGGCAGTGCCAAAGCCCTCTAGGAGACCCCCCAGTAGGTTGGGGGCACGGGTGGTGCGGGTGACGGTGGTGCTGGTACCTATTCCCGTTGCAGTGCTGGAGAAGGCTTCACTGGGTTGGTTGAGGACTTGCCCAAGCTGACCTAGGGCGCTTAGGGACCCCACCAACAGGTCTTGGGCCAGCAGGTCGGGGCCGACATCATTGAGGCGTTGGGCCACGAGGGGTTGCCCCGCTTCGCCCTGGATCACTAAAGCGCCCGGAGGTAAGACCTGCTGCTGGGGGCGACCCTGGGCATCGGGGTAGACCAGGGCAATGGCACTGGCTTGAATGAGTTGATTGTTGGGGTTGACGGCAGTGGCCTGGGCAATCAGGGTGGTGCCTTGGGGGAGAACGATGTGACCGGAAGGAGTGGTCAAATCCTGGCTCAGTTGGAGGGTAAAGCGGCCTGCCCCCAGTTCTGGGTGTTGCTCCGCTTGGTCTAAATCCCAGGCCATGGGCAGGGTGACGGTGGCGGCCACCGTTGTGCCTAAGGGAACAGAGATTGGTCCAGGGGTCTGGAGTGTTTGGGCGCGCTGCCAATCCAGGAGGTTTTGGGCACCAGGACTAAGGGGAAATGGGGTGTCCTCAGTTTCAAGTTCGCTCTCAGACTCAGTTTCAGCTTGCCCCTTGGGTTGCACCTGTGCGCCCCCAATGGAGACGGTTTGAAAGGGTGGCGGGGTGCTGTTCCCTGGCGTGGGGAAGGCTTCAGGGTTGGCGCTGGTGGTGGGCGTTGCTCCAGCGTTTTCTTGGCCTGGGGTTCCGAGTTGGGCTAACTGTGCCCAGCGCTCGTAGGGGTCTACGGCAGCGGGGGCTGGGGTCGCCGGGGCTGGTGGCGCTGATACCCGTACAGGGGGTGGTGGTGTGCGCACGGGCGGCGGTGAGGGTGGCGGTGGCGGTGGGGTGGCGGTGACTGGTTCAGGGTTCTCCGTTTCGTCTAGAACGACTAATTCGCTGTCTGGGGGTTGGGTTTCTTCGGCAATCCTGGCCTGCTGGTCTTGAAAGGCAAGCTGACTTCTGAGGACAGGGGAATCATCCTCAATTAGGGGTACTTCCCCGACGTTCTCCTCCGGTTCTGCCTCGGCCTGCTGGGGTGGTCGAGCGCTAAAGCTGTGCCAGAGGAGAAAGATGAGTCCGACGGTAGAGAAGACGGAGATCGCGGCAAATAGGGTTTTACGGGTGGGCTTATGGGTGGCGGTGTGGGGCCGTTGTTCTTCTAGGTCAAGGGCATCGTCATCTCCCTCGGCTTCCTGGGGTGAGGGGGTGGCATCGGGGTCAGCGCCCGACTGGAATAGAAAGGTATCGGGTAGCGGAGAATCGCCCCACCCGGCTAACTGTCGTTCTTGGTGGGGGTCTACCTTGGTGTCAGCGGGGGCGGGCTCTGCCCATAAATCGGGGTTGAGATCGGGGTTAGATCCTGACTTGGAGTCACTCATGGCATTTAGGGCGTGTAGGGGGTAATGTCGGTGATTTGCAAACCGGCCCCCAGGGTGTCGTAGACCAGTTGCTCCACGAGGGAAGCCTGATCTCCGAGGGGGGATTGGGGAATTTCTACCGCTTGTAGGGTGAAGGTGCGGTTGAAGGCCAAGGGTTGACTGGCACCGTCCCGGCGGTCGATGAGGCGACGGGTGGCGAGCATATCCACCTGCCAACGGCCCTCAGCGATTTGTCGGGGTTCGGAGAGATACTCGATGGTGACGACTTGGCGGAGGTCGCCGGTGAACACCCCAGATGGGACGAGTTCTTCAGCAAAGAGCCGGAGGGTGGCAGCCCCAAAGTCTGGCTCCAGCATCAGGGCGGCGACGGACATGGAAAAGGGGACTCTGGCGCGACTCTCGGGTACCCCTACGCCTTCATCGGGCTCATCGCTGCCGGGGAGGGTGCCGTCCCAGTTAAAGGTGAGTAGGGTCCAATCGTTGACGGTTTTGCGAATTACCTCGGGGTGGCGATAGTTGCGATCGCGCTCACTGATATAGAGGGTTTCGCCATTGGTGAGTTGGGCGAAGGTGGGTCTGCGGGTAACGATGGCATTAACCCGCAGCGTTAGAAAGAGCGTGAACAGTAAACTGAGGCCGCTGAGGCCCAGGATAGCCAGTTGCAGAATGGCCAATAGGCTCTTGTCATTGCCATCCAAAAGACGGCGGCGGGAGAGTAAGCTCCCTGAGCCCTTGGGAGCCCGTCGAATTACCATGATGTCCTCCTAAGTCCTATCCACCGGTGGCGGTGGGGTCATTACTGTTGGGGTTTGCCGGGGGCTGGCTGGCGGCGGTGAGGGCAGCGGCACTGCCCGCGCCGCCCGCGCCACTTGCGATCGCGCCGGTGAGGGCGGCCCCGGCCAAGGTTGCGGTCAATCCCCCCACGGTGCGGGCAATAGATTTGCCCGTGCCACTCAACCCCCGGTAAATGGCCACCCCACCCCCCGCTGAAATCAGCGTGGCAAAGAGGGGAGCCCCGATGGCCAAAAGCATGGAAAAGCCCAAATCTGCTGCGGTTGCGCCATCACTAGCGGCGATACGATTGGCCACCAAACCGGTGATGAGGTTATAGCCAAACTGAATCCCGAAGAGGGTAATAAACCCCGTCAGCCACGCCAGGATGGGTCGGCCTTGGAAGGGCAGTAGGGAAAGGCCCATGGCCACGGGGGCAAAGAGAGCAGTCAGGAGTAGGGCAGCCTCCAGCAAATTGACCACCATCCATTGCAGGGCAAAAAGGAGGGCACGAATCAGAGCAATGGAGCTATCGCGCACCGCACTGGCAAAAAAGCCAGGATCCCCCCCAATGACCCCATCCACTAGCCCTTGCCGGAGGGCATCAAAATCAAAACCCGCCTGCGCTTCAGCGGAAATTGCCCATGGCCCGGTCGATGCGAGCCTGTTGGGCTTCGGTTGACAGGTTTTCGCTATCTACCTTTCTACCCCTTTGCCCGTCCTGGGTGAAGGGGTGTGAGAATGGTGGACACTACACTGGCTTTACCCATTCCGTCATGAGCTGAGGCTACCCCCCAAGGGAATAGCGCTGTTAACAGGGGTTCCGGGGGGCAGAAGCTACGGTAAGTTCCGCTGGGATTGCAGCCTCTGGGGGGGGCGGGCTCTCACTGGTGGGCCAAGGGGTTGGGGGGACTTGGAGCTGATCGCCCGCCAACGCCCCTTCAACTCCCACCGCCAACCCCCCTGGGCCACCAATCCTGAAGCTACTGTTTTGATCATTAGAACCTGCCGCAGTCCTACCCTCCCCACAGCTATTACTGGGCGCAAAGGGCTCAATGAAGCTATCGGGCAACTCTTCCGCTGGCGCTTCATCCAAGGGGCGAATACTGACAGTGCCATCTTGACCTGATATCGAGCGGGCTGTGAAGTCACTCTCTGGTGTTTCCCCTGGCACCAGAAATTGAAAATTGTAGGGTTCGCCAGAGTTGAGCAAGTCCAGCAAGTTAACCAATGCAATGTGACCTCCACTGCCAGCTTCAGCATTAGCAATCACATCGTTGTTGTAGTTCAAGGGATAGGGAGACGTAATGATCCCCCCCGAAGGATTGAACGTGAAATAAATATTGCCCCCGTTAGCCGCTCCAAAGGCTCTCGCAGAGATGCGGTTATTGCGATCCAGCATCACAATTAACCGCTGTCCGTTAAAAAATAGGTTGCCCCCAGTGGCCGCCTGAATTTCCGTGCTGATGGAACTGCCATTGCGGAGAATGACCACATCAGAATGGATCGTGACGTTGCCAGCGGCTCCTGCATCCTCACCATTGGCCGTAATTGTAGCCCCATGGCGCAACTCAAGGATTGGTGTGTGCAGGGTGATGTCGCCTGCATTCCCCGGCCCCCTAGATTGGGTGCCGATGCCGCTACTGGTGACCAAGTTCGCGGAAACACCATCAAGGGTGATGGACTCAGAAGCATTGATTTCAATAATGCCCCCAGATCCACCAGTGCGAGTAGATGTCAGAATCCCAGCACCATTCGAGACCCATAAATGTCCAGTCTGAATTTGGATCCTGCCCGCGTTCCCCACCGACACCAAGGGGTATAGAAGCTCGCGGGACTGGCTACCAATACCAGTATTGAAGGCTCCATTGGGGCTGGAGTCTCCCAGGATATCCAACCTATCCGCCGCCACAATATCAATGTTGCCCGCCGCCGCTGTACCCAGGGTAGAGACTGAAATCACAGCCCCCTCAGCTAATCGCAACCGCTGGGTTCTAACGGTGATGTCGCCGCCACGATTAATGGCACTAGGGGCCAGAGAATTAGGGCGCACCTGGGAAAAGAGCCCCCCCGGTGCAGTTGTTTTACCGCTAATCTCCACCGATTCAGATGCCCCCAAGTAGATGCTCCCTCCCTGGATTGCCCCTGATGTACTGGCATCAATAAATGAGCCTTCTGTGAGGGTAATGGCTCTCCCTTGCAAGCGAATATCCTGGCTGCCATTGGCGGCAATGTTGGCACTCAACGCCTCAGTCAGGCCCACCTGGCTGAAGTTTGCCAGCTCAATGTCACGGAAATTGAGGGTATTGCCATAGTCTAAGTGCCACTGCTGATTGGCCACCGTCAGGGAAACTTGGGCTCCAGCCCCCACACTACCTAGCTCAACCCGCCCCCGAGGTGCGCTAAGCTCTGCCCCCCTCAATGTCAACCCACCTCCCACTAGAGCCAGGGTTCTACCGGCCCTGGTTTCCAGTTGAGCATCTTGCACCTGAATAGCCCCTGGATTGTCGCCAAAGCGGAGGCTGACGGGTAGGTTGATCGCTAGCAACGGCGGAGCTTGGGGATTGCTAGCACTGAACTCTAGGCCATTAGCAAAGGTAATACTGTCGGCGGTGCTGGCAATAAAGGAACCGCCAATATTCAACTCAGCCCCGGCCCCGACGATAATGCCGTTGGGGTTTAGCAAAAAGAGATTGGCCGCACCATTAGCAGTAATCCGACCATCAATGGTTGATACATTACTTGGGTCTAGCCAGGTGACGCGGGTAATGATGTTTTGAATACCAGGATCATTGTCAAACCCAACAGTATGGCCAGAGGGTACCTGAAATTCTCTAAAGCTATGGAAAAGAATACCCCCTCGGGTAGCACCACCGGTAACAATACAGTCTGTGGTGCAGGGCAACACCACGGTATTTTCTCCTGGCAGAGTGGTATCTGGAACGAGATGCTGAGCCAGGGTAGGCATTGCTGTGTAGAGGGTCGCTACAATGCCACAGGCTATGGAGCCAATGGGTTTTGCAGTAGTAAATAACCTCATTCCAAAACCTCAGTAGAGAATTCCTCAATAGAGTCACTGACTTCTCCCGGTTCGCTTTCTAACTCTTCGTCTTCAGTTTCTAAGTCGGGAGACGAACCAGAGTTGATAAATTCGCTGATAGTGCCAACAGATTGAGCATTACTTGCAGATCTAGATGTATTAAGAAACGCATCAAAGGAGCAATAACTATTCCTGTTAGTGCAAATATCTGAGTAAGGAGAGTTGCTCACTTGCAATTGAGTAACCTGACGAATAGCTTCAATACCAGGTTCATTGACTCGACTAAGGCCAGAGAAAGAAATAATACCGATAATGTTACTACTGGGAGTGATCCTGTCACCGGGGACAAATCCTTGATATAAGCGACCTGTAGTTAGATCTTCCAAATCATTAATATATATATTGCCACCGTAACCATTCTCAGCAATTGCAATTACATCGTTATTCACTGTCAAGCTTCCAGGGGAATCAATTCTACCCCTACCGAGGATGGGACTAGTCTGAAGTGAAAAGTTGAAGAAAATGTTGCCGCCATTGGCATCTAACTCGGCAGTCGCAGAGATTGTATTGTCGCAGCACATCATGTCAATCTGCCGCACATTATTGAAGGTAATTGCGCCACCAGTGACGGTGCCATCTCCCTCAACAGTGGCCAAAATTCGGTTGCCCCCTCGACTCAGGGGGCGATCTTGAATATTGTTGATATCCCCCAGTTCTATCGAAGTCTGATTATTAAACGTGATATTGCCCCCATTGGCCCCCGTGGATGATGCAGAAATCAGCCCCCCATCCAACATCAACAGCCGATTAGACGTAATCGTAATATCCCCCGCATCCGCTCCAACAGAGAAAGCAACAATCTCACTGCCGTCAGTTACCGTCACCTGATTAGCCGCAACAACAAGGTTGCCCGCATTCCCCGTCCCTGCCGTACTGACCGTAATGCTAGCGCCATCGGTGAGATTAATGTCTCCATTGGTACTGCGAACTTGAACGCCCCCAGCTAAGCCATTCCCGGTTGATTCTGAAGTGATGCGGCTATTAGTACCTAGGGCAATATCGCCACTAGTGACAATATCAATCGTGCCTCCCTGACCATTAACTGCCTCTGTGGTGATGCGACCGCCATTATCCAAGGTCAAAGTTCCAACATTTTCCAGGCGAATGCTGCCCCCTTGGCTATTGGTGGTTTCTGCCGCAGTAATCCGGCCCTGATTGTCCAGCCTAACCGTGGTGGCCTCCAGGACAATATTGCCTGCAATCCCCGCCGCAAAGGTCTCGGTAGTTATCTGACTCAGGCTGTTAACCGTAATCGCAGAAGGGACACCGGGTTGCAGGGGGCGAACAGCAATATTGCCCCCTGCTGCGTTACTAGCAGTAGCGGCTGAAATTCTGGATCCAAATTGCAAACTTAAGTTCTGTGAGAACAAATTGATGTTCCCTGCCTCTTGGGTAGAACTCGGAAGAGATTCCGAGCGAATTTGACTGTCAGATAAATCAATATTTTGAGCATATATATTGATATCTCCGACTCGACCATCACCAGATGTTGTGCTACGAATAGATGTGCCGGGATCTAGCAGCAAGTTGCCAGTTCTAATTTCGATGAATCCTACATCTTGAGCAAGTCCCCCATTCTCCAAAAATAAATCTGTTCCACTGTCACGTAACTGAACAGATTCAGAGGTTTCAATCACGAGACTGCCAGATGCTTGAACGGGTGTAGGACTCAGATCAAAATAAGCTTGCTCTTCTATAATTAAATTTCTAGCTTGAACCTGAATATTGCCACCAGTAGAAACAACTGCTCCTCTCTGAGAAAGAAGAATGTCCTGAAAATCTGATACATTGCTGTAATCAAAAATCCAACCTGTAGGAACCGTAATCAAATTGACAGTGCTTTGCGGAGCAACACTACCTAGAGCAATTTGGCCATGGGTTGCACTAATATCACCAGACCTTATCTCAAGATCACCACCAATTAGAGCAAGCGTGCGATCAAAATCAACAGCCAACCTGGGAAAAATATTAAACCCAACTTGTACTCCATTAACCTGGATGCTTTCAGCCCTATTCCCAAATTGGAGGGAAACAGGAAGATTAATCGTCAGAAGTGGAACATCTGGAGATGCACTAGAGAAGACTTCTCCGTTATCAAATATCACACTTTCCGCAGTACTAGCAATGAAAGAACCTCCCAAATCTAAAGCTGCATTAGGTCCAAACACAATTCCATTGGGATTAATTAAGAATAAATCAGCACTACCAGTAAAGCCATTGCTAGATACTCCTAAAACCCCATTAATGTTGGAAGCATTACCACCCGTAACACGGGCAATAATATAATTGACAGTATTACCATGATCAAAATAAACACGCTGACCAGCACCAACATTAAACTCTGTAAAACTGTGAAGAAGGTTAGTTCCTCGAATGGCACCACCCTCAATTAAGGTGGCGGGTTGGGCATTAATAATGCCGTTGGGGTTAACAATGGATAACTCTGGCCCCAGCGTGCCATCGGGGAGAATCCAGGGAGTGGGAGGGGCTCCCCCGCCGGGGCCAGTCTGGGCACTGGCAGCTAGGGGGGCGAGTAGGGTGCCGAGTAGTAGGCCGCAGGTGAGGGGAATCGGGCTCAGCCATTGAAAAGGATTCTGGCTGGGGTCGTGAGGGAGGGGGTAGAGCATCCGGTTAAATCCAGTCACTACTCTGTAGTCTCACCTAAGCTTCCGTATTTTTATGTAAAATGACGCGGCTTTATAGAAAATTTATACGAATGTATTTCCCGTGAAGCTACGTCCTTTTACCTCACCCTTGTTCCGCATCTCGACCTGAGTTGGAGGTAAGGTTGGCCAGCCTTGCTGCAATTACGGAGGGCCAAAAACCGAGGGTGACGTTGCGCTTTGAGGGCATGCTGCTGTTGCTGCAACGGGAAGACAGTGAGGTGAAGGCCCAACAGAGTTTGGTGGCCCACGTTGATGAAGCGTGTCAAGGGTTTGCCATTGGCCTCAACCTGTTCCTTTTCCTCCAGATGGTCAAGGCTCTGGATTCCAGTGACCTGATGATGAAGATGGGGACAACCACCAGTTTGATTCAGGTGGTGGCTACCGGGGAGGTGAAGGATGCGGAGACCACCTTCTACCTGATGCCCATGGAGATCAAGGGTTGACGCGATATGCGTTGGCGTAAGACAGCCGTAGGCATAGCGTGGCTGTCGGAAGTATGTCACATAAGATAGGAGCATAGATCGCCTAAGCCAGCGATGAGCGTTAACGCTTCCATCCAAACCGATATTTTGAATCAGTTGAAACAACGCCAAGCCGATTTGCAAGAGCGCTATGGCGTGACTCGCATTGGGATTTTTGGTTCCGTTGCCCGTGGGGAAGCCACCCCTGACAGTGACATCGACATCGTGGTTTACATGATGCCCGATCTGCTCCAGCGCGTGCGCCTCAAAGCCGAACTGGAATCACTTTTTGGCAGATCTGTTGATGTGATCCGCTATCGCCCTACCATGAACCCCTACCTCAAGTCTCGGATCGACAAAGAGGCTCGGTATGTATAACCGCTCTCTCTTGTTGGAATTGTTTCTTGAAATCGAAGAAGCTATCCGTAGAATCGAGCGTCGCTTTTCGGGTGTGCGCTCCCCCACTGACTTTACCCGCAACGACGAAGGGCTCGATCGCCTGGATGGCATTGGCATGATGCTGATCTCTATCAGCGAAAATATCCGTCGCATCGAGAAAACGGCTGGAAATGAACTGTTAAATGAGGAGTCTAGTGTTGACTGGGAAAGTGTCAAAGGCATCCGCAATATCCTGGTCCACGACTACTTCAATATCGACGCCGATGAGATTTATGCTATTTGCAGTCGTGACCTGATCAATCTGAAGCAGGCAATTGCTCAGCTTCGGCAAGATATTTTCAATTAGGGACGGCGAGATCCTGGTGAAGGAAATGGAGTAATTCGGGGAGTTGGGCGATGGTCATCGACGGGAAAATAGCAGTAGTGCCGATAGTGTAGTACAAGAGATCCCAATTGCCAGGGGGGGGATACCCCTCCTAAGGCATCGGATCACTGGGGATTCAGTGGGGATGGGGGGGCGCGGCGGCAGTTGGAACAGTAGCGCCCCTAGAGAGCCCAGGTCTACGGCACTTCGGGATCTGGCAGATCCTGGGCTTCAACGTCCTGAACCTCAATCGTTTGCAGGGCAGTTTCAAGCTGCGCTTCCAGTTCCTCGACGGAGGGGAGCTGTTGTTGAAGCTGCTTGGGCAAGCTGTGGGTGGATACTGCGATGGGGGTGTTGATGTTGCGCAGGGCGTATTCTGCCGTGGTTTTACGTTTGTCCTTGCAGAGAATCAAACCAATGGTGGGTTGGTCATCCCCGCGTCGCATCAGGTCATCGATCGCAGAAACCAGGAAGTTCATTGTGCCGGCAAAGGCGGGCTCGAACGCCCCCATCTTCAAATCAATGACCACGTAACAGCGGAGCTGGGTATGGTAGAACAGCAAATCGATGGAGTAGTCCTGCCCATCGACAGTGAGGGGATAGCGGCTACCCATAAAGGCAAACCCCACCCCTAGCTCCAGTAAAAAATCACGAATATGGGTGACCAGTGCCGTTTCCAGCTCCCTTTCTTGGGCATCTTTCCCAATCGTCAGAAAGTCAAAATTGTAGGGGTCTTTGATCAGTTGCTGGGCCAGATCCGATTGATAGGTGGGTAAGGTGCGCTCAAAGTTGGTGATGGCACTGCCCTGATTTTGATAGAGACCAGCCTCAATTTGCAGCACCAGAACATTGCGACTCCAGCCATTTTCAATGGTTTGTCGAATATACCAGCGGCGAGCCTGGGGGTCTTTGACCTTCTCTAGGATGATGCAGTTATGTCGCCAGGGAATTTGTGCACCAGCCTGGTGCACAAACGCTTCATCGGGATAAGCTTCGGCAAATGCCCGCATATATTTCAGGCTGCGGGCACCAAACCCCTTCATATCTGGGAATGACTGTTTTAGGTCTTTGGCAAGGCGATCGATCACCTTGCTGCCCCATCCTTCCAGGGCTTGGCGCTGCAAAATCTCTTGGCCAATGTGCCAATAGAGCAGCAACATCTCCTGATTAACTGCGATCGCAGCCTTCAGTTGCGACGATTGGATGCGCTGCTTCAGCCCTTCCAGCAGGGCAATGTAGTTTTTGTTCTGGGAAAACAGGGGAGAGGAATCTGTCATAGGAACCATGGTAAGGCTAGGGTGGGCAGACCCATCAGATCCGGCCCAGAATTTAGCTAGAACGGGCTAAAGGAGGTCATTGAGGCGGTCGGGGTGGGCCTGAAGCCACTGCAACGCCTCCGCCATCAAGATGGGGTCACCGGAGGCTAGATATTGCCTCATACGGGCAATATGGGCCTGCTGGGAGGCCGCTGCCTGCTGCTGGCGGTGGGACTCCAGTTGGGCTTGGCGCTGGGCAGCGGCTTGTTTTTGCTGGTCTTTGGCGGCTGCGATCGCACTCTCGATATCAAAGAGGGGAATCTGAGCTTCATTACAGGACTCGACACCTGGGTTTTGGTTTTCTCTGGAGCTGGGATCCTTTTCTGGTAAGCCGTTACAGCTATTCTGATCCAATAAGCTTGTGTGACCTTCTGGGGACGGCGCTGCTTCATAGCAGCCGTCCCCAGAAGGCGCACTAATTCGTGGGGGGTCTGGGGGGAATTCTGGCGGAGCGGCCTCCGTTAGGTGATCGGGATGCCAGAGATCTCGGTGCTTATATAGGGTGGGGCCACCGATGTGAAATCGTTGGCACAATAATCGAAACCGCTCCCCCACCTTCATGGGTAGATGCCCTTCGTTTAGGAGGGTGGCAATGGCAAGGCGGATCTTTTCTCGCGCCTCGGCGGCGAGTTGGCTGTGGTATGACGGAGCTTCCTGGGGGGTGGCAGCATCACTGGTCTCAGAGGCTAGTGATGGCTTGGGGGTGCCGTAGGGAAAATAGCGGTCGGTGCGTTCCACTGCCCTGGCCCAGTCTTGGGCTTTTTTCTCTAGCTCTTGGACGTGGTTGCTCCACTCGTAGAACCCCGGTAGGTTTTGCGCGGTACGAACAATATCCCCTACTAGGGCTGCTCCCGTTAAGGGTTCGGCAGCGTAGAGAATATGGCCAAAGATATAGCTGCGTAGGGTAATGCGTCCCAGCAGGCGATTGGTCATTCCCGCCCCTGTCCAGCCCCGTTCAATTTCCGCATTGAGGTCATTGAGGAATTTCTCTGCCCGTTGGGTAACTCGATAGTCCCGGCGGCGGCAGGCTTTTAAGATGCGCTTCAGGGTGGCTTGATCCAGGCTATTTTTGGCCTGACTGGCATGCCACCGTTGGACAAATAAATCTAGAGAGGAGGATACGGGAATGTGGTCTTCGTTGAGTAGGTATGAGCCTGCTTGTAGGGGTAAGCGATGCCCTCGATACAGCGTGTTTTCCCCTTTGACGGCAAAGTTGCGGGGGTTAGGATAAATTTCTAGGTGGCCAGGGGCTTGCTTAAAGCCTTGGTTTTCTAGGACTGTTGCTACTGCCAGGGCAATTTCCCACGTTTTCTGGGCTTCTTGAAAGGGGAAATAGAGGTGGAGGCCGCCGCTGTAACTGGAGGTGCAGAGAATTCCCCGTAGGAGTCCTAATTCTTCTAAAGCACCTTGAATCTTGGGTAGAGCGAGGGAATCCTGGGCGGGATGGTAGAGACTACCTCGGTCGATGTCCAACATGACGTAATGGGTCATGGCTCCGAAACGAACCCCGTACAGATGGCTGCCTTGTTGGATCAAGCGATCGCTGAGGGGATGCCGAGATTCCGTTTGCCACTGGGGTTTTTCCCCTGGGTTCGGGTGGGGAGCCCAGAGATAGTCATAGCGATGGGGCCATAGTTGTAAAAAAGGGTCTTGGTAGTCTACGACATACTTAGAGATGGAAGCCTGTTGGTTTGTAGTCTGGGCCATAGCCTCAAAATCCCGCATGGATAGGTGAACCTGCGGGATATCGCTGTTTCTATGCCGAGCCCTTTAAGTCTCAAGGTCCATCGCCGGATCTTTCAGGGTGCTTGTATCTCCCCCACAACCAGATTCCTGGTTGTGGTTGTTCACAGCCCCTAGTTCTTGACTAGTTCTCTGCGGCGCAAATACTCTAACCGTTTCATCGTGCTACACCTCGGCCCCTCACCCTAGCCCTCTCCCAGGAAGGGAGAGGGGACCGGAAAATATTGGGCTAGTGCGGCAGAATCGTAGGCTTATTTCCGCCAAGCAGTACTAGCTGCTTCCTCAAGACACAAAACCTTGTGGAAACCTAGCTTGGGCTCCTAGAATGAATGGGCATAGAAATACGGAGCGATACTAGTCTTGCTCGCCAAAGCATTAGGGACTAGTGTGGCCCTTGCGATATCCCACAGAGGGATGTGCAATTTCGAGAAGCCCCAGCCGCGCCAACGGCTGGGGCTTTTTGCGATTTGTCCGTCTTTTATAGCTTGGGGAATGATTACATCAGAACGAATGAACCATCTGGTTTGTAATCATTTTCAGGGTTCAGTGGGGTGATCCCTGGGGATAGGGCTTGAAAACTCGTGACAGCTTTCTGGGATCGGGGTGGGGGGACTAGGGCGATCGGGGATGGGGGTCTCGAATTTTTGAGTCCTGGGTTCTAGACTGTGGCTGTAATCATGACCCTTTGGCTGGGTCAATGTAATCACAGCCCATTGCAGGGGGTGGACTATCAATCCCTGGAGCGAGCCTAACCGCAGATCTAGTGTGGTATGGCGTAGGGGTGGCGGTAGTATCCCCTAGCCTTAGGGTTAGTATCTATGGCGGTGGGTTCGGGGATGATTCAGTAATCATGGGTGGGGGGATCTAGATGACGGTGTAATCACCTGCGATCGCGGGATCTCAGTCCCTCAAATCCCCCGCCCGATCCCCACTATTGGAGTATGGGTTCTAGAAAATAATGTAATCAGGTCTGGGGGTCTGAAGGCGATTGTAATCGTCCTTCTGAAAAGGGTAATCCCTTGCTGCATAAGGCTTTGAGGGAGGCCAAACAGATTCTAGGGTGACGACAGGTATGGGGGTCTAGGATTAGCTGTAATCACAGCATCTCCTGAGGATTGCATGTAATCAGGGATTCCCCAAGACAGTGATTGCTAAGACGATACTCTAGGTTTGGGGTGGGGGGTCTAGAGAAAAATGTCATCATTACGGCCTTACATGTAATCAAAAACACGCCTCAGGATCAGCTCATTGTCAGGCGTAACCGATCGGCTATTGTTTTCCATCATTGAAATTAAGCCCTGGCTGAGGCCAGTCAACACGGCGAGCTTACGCTGGCTCCAGCCCTTTTCTAGACGTAATGCTTTCACCTCGTCCCCGGTCAGTGTGGGGTTAGGGTCAGAGCCGCCCACACTGATTTCCGAGGGGGCGTCTGGCCCCTCGCTAGGGAGCGGTTGGGCCACCCAATCATCGGGGGGACTAATCCAGAGTTGGGCCGTGAGCAAGGTCTCAAAGAAGCCACGGGGTCGCCGGGTATCGGTGCGGCCAAAGCCCACGGGTTGAATTTCTGGGGGATAGAGGGCCGGATCAAAATGGAGTTTCCAGCCCCGATCATGGAGGGTAAACAGATCCTCGTCCCAGGTGTTGGCTAATTTCTTCCGCAGTTGCAGGTCATTCTTAGCGGCCTCCACCTTGGCTGGCCCATAGGCCACCTCCATCAGGGTTTGCACACTCAGAGCCTGTTTCTTGGCCGTTTGGGTTTTGAACAACAGCCACACCATCAGCCGCGCTGCCCCCTCTCGATGTTGCCAGATGCTCATGACGCTCTCTAGCAGCGCCTTAGAGAGGGTGCTTTGTTGGGCGGAGAGATTTTGGTCTTGACTGCCATCCTCACTGAGGAAATACTTGGCCCACAATCCCGCTTTGAGGATGAAAGAGATCCCGGACAGTTCCTTATTGCCGAACAGATCCTGTTGGTAGTGATACCGGGTACCCAGGATGTGCCAGAGGCGGCCTTCTTCAACGGTGAACCCCTTGCGCCGTCCCTGTTTGGGCCAGGAAATATAGGTTGTGATTTTGCAGGGCTGCTTCGCAATCTCCTCAATTAACGCTAGCTTTTCCTTGCGGGACTTATCGGTGCGCTTTTGCAGCCCCAGGTAAGCTTCGATCTGGCGATCGTCGATCACAATTTCCTCTTCCCAGGGGCGCTCTACCTGGGTGGCATGGGCGGCATAGATCAAGTGCATACAGGCCGCCCGGATATCAAAGTTGTCAATCACCGCCAGAGCTGCTGCCCCGGCCAGGGTCGCGGGATGCTCGTCCTCGGTGTTTTCTGCCACCCAAAAGTAAATGGCCCCTTGGCCTTCATTGACATCACGGGTGTAACAGAGCTTGCCATCGGGATCCATTACCCAGGGGAGATGGCGGCGCTGGGTCAGAATATTGCTGGCTTCCCATAGGGGCAAAGAAGAGTTGACCGGGACCGTTCCCCCTTCTGTAAAGAGATCGGGGTTAGTGCGGGGCCGCTCTTTGGAGGGGGGTGGGGAAACGGGTTTAGGGCTGGCCTCGTTTGGCCCTGAGTCAGGATTCTGGGGGGTAGGATAAGTCATAGAAGAAGAAGCAGGGGCGGACAAACCGAATCCATGCCTAAGAGTTTATCGCTTGGCTGAATATAGCGGTTCCCTACTGTATGAGGGACGCCTCAACTTAATGACACTTCGGCGAACAAGAGGCTTAAGCCCCTTGCCTGTCCTTAACCCGAGGGAGAACCGCTATAAACAGAGGCCGGATCACCCCAATCCCCTTGCTATCCCCTCCTGCATTGGGCGCGGAAACTGCGCCTCTACGGAAACAATTGTCAATTAACAATTGTCAATTAACAATTGTCAATTGTTAATTTAAAACTTCCAACACCCCATCACCCCATCACTCCCCAACTGACCCCGTGGCTGCCTCTGCTTTTTGCATTGAGGTTATATCTTTCCAGAATCCCCCATTTTCGGCTTGAAGTGTTGTAAAAGTAGCAATATTGTCCATCTTTGGTTGAACAGAGCAGCATGAACGAAGATCGGGTATTAGCTGAGTTTCTTCTGGAAGATGGCACCGCTGTCCGGGTTGAGGTGCCTAAGCCGCTAGATAGCAGTGCTGTAGAAGAAGTTTCAATCTTGGATGAAACCCTTTACAAGAGCGGGCAGAGCATCAAATCTGCCCTAAACAAAGCAGCCTCCATTGCTACCTCGGTGATGTCGAGCCTGAAGGCGGGAGCTGCCGATGAGGTGGAGGTCAAGTTTGGGCTGGATCTGAGCGTGGAATCTGGCGTTATCATTTCCACGGTAGGTGGCAAAGTGAATTTTGAAGTTACTCTCAAGTGGACAGGTAAAGGGGCTGAGTAACTGGTATGGCTGACTTCAGCGTCAAGCCTAATACACCAGGCAAGAGTGCGATCGCCCGCATCTACAAAGGCAATACGGTGGTTGGGGCTGGCTTTTGGATGGAGGGTGGCTACCTGCTCACCTGTGCCCACGTCATTCGTGATGCCCTGGCCCTCAAGGCAGGGGAATCAGCCCTGGGGCAGACGGTAAAAATCAACTTCCCCTTCGTGTCTTTGAGCCAGAAGCTCACCGCTGAGGTGCTGCTCTATCGCTACGACAAGGGTGAAGAAACCCCTGATGATGACATTGCTGGGTTGCAAGTGCTAGAGCCACTGCCGGCGGCGGTCTGCCAGGCCAGGGTCGTGGGTAGCTATCAATTCCGTAACCCTTACCAGGTGCTGGGGTTTCCCAAGGGCCATGCCAAGGGAATTGGCTCCTATGGTCAGCTTCTTGAAGAATTACCCAATGGCCTGGTGCAGATGGAAGATACCAAGGCCGAAGGGATAGCAATTTTACCTGGGTTTAGTGGTACTCCCGTCTGGGATGAGGCCGCTGGAGCGGTGGTGGGTATGGTGGTGGCCCGTGAAAAAGATCAGCCCGCAGCCAAGATCGGTTTTATGGTGACCGGTCGGCAACTCCTCGCCGTGCGCCGTGAGTTGGAGAGTCTGGGGCTAATGGCCCTGCTGACCGAGGGTGCAGAAACCCTGGCTGATGGGATTAAGCTTGCCTATCGCCTCTGTTGTCCTCAGGGTTGGGAGATGCCCGAGAGCCTAGAGAGCAAACTTGCCAACCTTCAGGATGTAAAGCGGGGCGATCGCCCCTTTGAGGCCATCGATCAGTTTGTGGGGTTGCTGAGTCTGCCCGACTTAAACCCCAATGTTGACCTGAGGGAACGCCTACAGAGCTGGGTGCAGCAGCGAGTCGAGGATGTCCAGCCTCTACTGGATCAGGCCCAGCGCTTGTTGAATCAGCACCAGGCGGCCCAGGCCATCGATGCCCCTTCCCACCTGCTGATCTACGTCAAGGATGAATCGACGGAGGCGCGTTCTGTCTCTGCCCTGTTTGTGCGAGATGCCAGCCAGTACACCATTAGCTCTGGCATGGGCGCTGAACCGGTGCGGGCTCCTGGACAAGATCCCTTTCATGAAAAGGTCACCCTGGCCACCCTCCCGGCCCTGGTTCAGACTTGTGTCGCTGAGGTGTTGAATAAATCTCCCCAGCGGCTAATGTTGCATTTGATCTTGCCCTTGGCGTGGCTCCATCAAGCCTGCGATCGCTGGCCCTTGGCGGATTGTTCCAGCAGTGAGGTACTGGCCCTGCTAGACGACGAAATCCGTATTGGCGAGCGCTTTTGCTGTGCGGTGCGCATTACCGAAAGGCTGAACCCTGACATTCTCAAACTGTTTCGAGAGCCTTGGCAAGACAAATGGCAGCAGCTTGAGTCTCTGAAAAGCAGCGATATCTGCACAGCCTTTGTGCCGGGGGATGGGGTCGCTCCGGGGCCAGAACTCAGAGCCAAGCTGAACCCATTGACCAGTGTTGGCCTCAAGCTATCAACGGTCCATGAAGAGAGCCAGTATCCAAAGCTGTTCGCTACCCTGATCGCCACCGGCACCCCCGCCGCCCTGTGGCTGAGATCTGACCAGTTTGCTGCCACGGTTTCTGCCGCGACCGATCTAGACAGGGTGCTCAACTGTAGAATCTCTACGTTGCCCGAAGCCATCAAGCAATGCCGTTCTGCTGCCCTGGCTGTGGCCGAAGACGCTCACATTGGTCATCACTTGTCTTTCCTGCTGGATGACCCTAACCTGGTTCCGCCCAGCACTCAACTGTCCCTTGCTATGCCCCAGCTATGACCAACCCAGACTGGCGAATTTTTCAGGGAACTCACACTCCCCACGAGAATCAGGACTATGTGGTAGAACGGCTGCCCAACCCGCCCAGTTGGCGGCCCTTTGGCACCGAACTGGCGGCCCACGAAACCGTCGCCAATCTCAAAAAACAACAGCGAGGAGCTACCTTTCAGGCCACCGACGATGAAATTGACATGGTCAATGCCGCCCTGTATCTGCGCCGTCCCCTGCTGATTACGGGTAAACCGGGTACGGGTAAAACCTCTCTGGCCTATGCCGTGGCCTATGAGCTAAATCTAGGAGAGGTGCTGTACTGGCCGATTACCACCCGCACCACCCGCAAAGATGGTCTCTACGGCTACGATGCCATCGCCCGTTTGCGCGATGCCCAGCTACAAAAAGAAAAGGACATTGGCAGCTACATTACCCTTGGCCCCTTGGGAACGGCGCTGTTGCCCACAGACCATGCCAAGCGCCCTCGGGTGCTGTTGATCGATGAGATCGACAAGAGTGATATCGACCTGCCTAACGACCTGCTCCATCTGTTTGAAGACGGGGAATTTGAGATTCCTGAGGTGGTGCGTCTAGCCGAAGAGATTAAACAATCTCAGCAGCCCGTTCGCATTCGCACCGCCTATACCGAGGCGGATGAGTTGCAGTGGGTAGAAAGCACTACGGGGCGCTTTCCCTGTGGGGCCTTTCCCTTTGTGGTGATGACCAGCAATGGCGAGCGCGACTTTCCGCCTGCTTTTTTGCGGCGCTGCCTGCGGCTGAATATGGGCGAACCCAAACCCGATCGCCTCAAGCGCATTGTTGAAGCTCACCTGCAAGACGACTTGAACAGTAAGGCCAAGGTAGCTGAGGCCAGTAAGCTAATTGAACAGTTCTGTGCTCGCAGCAAGAACGGTGACCTATCTACCGATCAGTTGCTCAATGCCATCTACTTTGTCACCCGCGAGCGAGTACCGGAGCAAAAGACCAAAGATAAGCTGGTTGAGTCGTTACTGAAATATCTCTCCAGTACCGAGGATGCATGAGGCCCGGTAAGCCCAAGGTGGAAGACATCGATGGTCTGGCCACGCTGCTCAAGCAGGCGGGGGTGGATTTTGGTGCCGAAGATGTGGCCGATGCCCTGTGGCTGGCCGCGCACATGGGCGATCTCGCTGGAGCAGGGCAGAACCAGGAGAGAGACTCGGGCAACAGGGGCACCCAACTCAACATCCGAGAAGAGTTTATTGATGCTGCTGACAACGACGACGAGGCTAGGCGCGCCCAAGTATCGTTGCCCACCCGTCAGAGCCAGGGCCGGGGTGGCAGCCCGTCTAAATCAGGGATTGCGATTAAGGCTCCCGCCGCTCCGGCCCTGCGCATTCGGTTAGATCTTGCCCGCGCCCTGCGGCCCCTGCGCCGCCAGGTGCCCTCCCCCGGCCAGCTAGAGTTTGACGAAGCGGCCACCCTCGACCAAATCGCCGACCAGCAGGTCTGGTTTCCGGTGCTGAAGCCTGCCCTAGAGCGCTGGTTAGAGGTGGCCTTGGTGGTCGAAGCCATGGACTCCCTGCCCCTGTGGCAGGAGACCATTGCCGAGTTTCAAACCCTGCTAGAGCGGCAGGGGGCCTTTCGGCGGGTGACCACCTGGCGGCTAGAGACCGAGGGTAAGCTCCAGCTCTTTCCCCACTGGCGGCGTCCATCCCAGCGTCAGCGCCCCCGACGGGCCAATCACCTGTGGGATGCCGCTGGGCGACGATTAATTTTGCTGGTGAGTGATTGCACCTCTGATGCTTGGTATAACGGCTCGATGGTGCGGTGGCTAGAAAAAAGTGGCCACCAAGCCCCCACGGCTGTCGTTCAGCTTTTGCCTGAACGGCTCTGGCCCCAAAGCGCTCTGGCCCAGGGCACTTCAATGTGGTTAAGTGCCCTCGAACCCGGAACTGTCAGTGCCAAGCTCACCACTCGGCATCGGGTGCCTCTGCTCCAGCAGTTGCTGGCATTGACCGAGGCTAAGCCTACCCAAGGGATAACGGTGCCCATGGTGACCCTGGAGGCAGAGCCCCTCAAGCAGTGGGCCAGGGTGGTGGCCGGGGCAGGCGATAGCCAAACCCTGGGGGTACAGTTTGACCGGGCTACCTTCAGAACCCCTGAGGCGGGCTCTCCACCCCCGGTTACTTCCCAACCCTCTGAGGCGAGCCCTTCACCCCCGGCTGCACCCTCCCCAGAGGAACGGGTGCAGCGTTTTAGAACCACAGCTTCGTTGACGGCTCAGCGGCTGGCCGAGTTGATGGCCGCTGCCCCGGTGAGTCCGCCCATTGTCGATTTAATTCGTCAGACGTTGCTGCGGGGGGCGGAGCCAGTGCATGTGGCGGAGGTCTATATGGGGGGGCTGATGGCAGCCCGTGAGATGGCGGTTCAGGACGGCGAGCAGCCTGCCCTGGAGTATGACTTTGCCCCTGGGGTGCGGCCCCTTTTGGCTGATGCCCTCTCTAGAACAAAAACAGGGTCGGTGCTGGATGCCGTGTCGCGGTACATCTCAGAGCGCCTGGGGCTAAATACCAGAAGCTTTGAAGCCCTGCTGCGGTTTGATTTTCAGGGCGACCCCTCAGCGCAAGATCTGGTGTTGCCTTTTGCTGAAATTGCTATCCCTACCCTGCAACGTATGGGAGGCGAGTACGCTGAGATCGCTGAGCAGTTGGGGACTGTGCCCAAGGTCACGCCACCGCCGCCACCCCCCGACCCTGATGACCTGTATCCGCTACTGCAAATCTATACGTTCAGGGAAGCCACCCTGGTCTTTGCACCAGCTCCAGATCCGGACCTAGGGGAATCTAGGGATGAACTGCATTCGTTTGAGTTTGAAACCGCGACTTTGCAGGTGCAGTCTGGCCAGTCTCAACTGCTGATACAGCGCCGTTCACGGACTGCCCAGCAGTTTATTGAAGACTTAGGCCAGGGGATAGACCTAGCCATGGTGCTCATCCCCCCAGGAGCTTTTGTGATGGGCTCCCCTGAGGATGAGCAAGGGCATCGAAACAGCGAAAGCCCTCAGCATGAGGTGACTTTTGCGGAGCCCTTCTTCATGGCTAAGTACCCCATTACCCAGGCCCAGTGGCGAGGGGTGGCGGCAATGCCCCAGGTGGAGCGCCAACTGGAGCCAGACCCATCCAGATTCAAAGGTAATGACCGCCCGGTAGAGAAGGTTTCTTGGCTGGATGCAGTGGAGTTTTGTGCCCGCCTCAGTCAGCACACGGGGCGAGACTATCGCCTGCCCAGCGAGGCCGAGTGGGAATATGCCTGTCGGGCTGGGACGACTACTCCATTCCACTTTGGTGAAACAATGACCTCTGCCCTAGCCAACTATGATGCTACTAGGACTTATGGTTCAGGCTCTGAAGGCGAGTACCGCCAGCAAACTACTGAGGTCGGCAGCTTTCCTGCGAACAGCGTTGGTCTCTACGATATGCATGGCAACCTCTGGGAGTGGTGTCAGGATTGGTGGCATGACAACTACGAAGGATCTCCTGTTGATGGCAGTGCCTGGTTAACCCATGAGGAAGACGCTGAAGAAAAGCGCGTACTGCGGGGCGGTTCCTGGCTCGACAATCCTGTGGTCTGCCGGTCGGCGAACCGTTACTGGGTCGCGCCCGACTACGTCAACAGCCTCGTTGGTTTTCGGGTGGCGTGCGGCCTCGCAAGGACATAGCTCTTTACCCTTTTTCCCTCCCACCTGGCACCCAGGCTCCGCCTGGGCGCATTCCCCGAGGCTCCGCCTCGATTGTGGAGGCAGAGCCTCCTGAGGAGTTCCCTGGCTCTGCCAGGGAACCAGAGTTTCAGAGTCTGGCACCCAGGCTCCGCCTGGGCGCATTCCCCGAGGCTCTGCCTCGATTGATGGAGGCAGAGCCTCCTGAGGAGTTCCCAGGCGGAGCCAGGGAACCAGAGGCAGCTATTCCCCGAGGCTCCGCCTCGATTCAGGCCATCAATCACAATATCGTCACCGGCAACAACCCGACCTCACCCATATAATTCCGATAACTTGAATATCGCCAATGGGCCGGATCATCCACATAGCCCCGCTTCACCGGATTATTGTGAATATACTCCAGCTTTTGCCGCAACATATCTTCAGAAGAGATCATCTGGGGATGACTCCCCTCTTGCCAAAGCTGATACCGCTGCCCCGACTTATGCGCTAGTTTGGCCGCCTCCAAGCGGGCTAGCCAATAGCTGTTGGGCTGTTCCTCGTGTAGCCAATCAACGATAGATCGAGCGGTAAATGATTTGAAATTGCCCATCTCCTTCGACAAATCCTCCGCTGAGGCTATCAAGTGAAGGTGGTTTTCCATGATCACGTAGCTGTACAGGGTGAGCCGCTGCTGAACTTGCAGAAACTGAAGAGAATCCAGTGCGATCGCAACCAGCTCTGGCTGGCTAAAAATGGGCATCCACTCAACGGTGGAGCAGGTGACAAAATGTGGTTGAGAACCAAGTACTTGGTAACGAGAACGCCCCATAGTAAGTTAGCGTCAGTACCCTGTCTAGGGTTCCCATTTCCTGACTTTGAGGTGCATCCCCTGACTGGAATTGCCAGCCCACTTGGCACCCCGGCTCTGCCCATCTGGCACCCCGGCTCTGCCTGGGCGCATTTGCCGAGGCTCTGCCTCGATTGATGGAGGCAGAGCCTCCTGAGGAGTTCCCAGGCGGAGCCAGGGAACCAGAGTTTCAGAGTCTGGCACCCTGGCTCTGCCTGGGCGCATTCCCCGAGGCTCCGCCTCGATTGTGGAGGCAGAGCCTCCTGGGGAGTTCCCAGGCGGAGCCAGGGGACCAGAGTTTCAGAGTCTGGGCACCAGAGTTCCACCCCCTTTTTCTAGGTTTCTATGGCAGCACCTTCGACGGCTAAACCAGAGCCCATCATCCAGTATCGAGAGCGCACCGCCCAGTTTTTCACCGAAGGCAAGCTGGAACTATCGAAGGGACAAACACCGCTGGATATGGTCTACATCCCCCCTGACAGCTTCCTGATGGGCTCTCCAGAGGATGAGTTAGGCCGATATAAGGATGAAGGCCCTCAGCACCCTGTGGCGATTACTCAGCCCTTCTTCATGGCCAAGCACCCTATCACCCAGGCCCAGTGGAGAGGTGTGGCGGCAATGCCTCAGGTGGAGCGTGAACTCAAGTCAGATCCATCTAAATTTAAGGGGGATAATCGCCCAGTCGAGCAGGTTTCTTGGCTTGATGCGGTTGAGTTTTGCCGTCGTTTAGAAAAGGCCACGGGCCGCCCCTATCGCCTGCCTAGCGAGGCTGAATGGGAGTATGCCTGTCGAGCTGGCACTACCACCCCGTTTCACTTTGGTGACTCGATCACCACCGACCTGGCTAACTACCGGGGCACTGATTGGGAATATGAAGGTAAAACCTACTCTGGAGCCTATGGCGATGGCCCCCACGGACAGTTTCGGGAAGAGACGACAGACGTAGGCAGCTTTGAAGTGGCCAATGCCTTTGGTCTGTATGACATGCACGGGAACGTGTGGGAGTGGTGCCAGGACTGGTGGCATGAGAGCTATGAGGGTGCGCCCGGTGATGGCACCCCCTGGCTAGCCCATGAGGAAGACGCTGAAGAAAAGCGCGTACTGCGGGGCGGTTCCTGGGACTTCTATCCTGAGGGCTGCCGGTCGGCGTACCGTCTCAGGGTCGCGCCCGACAGCATCGGCAGCCTCGTTGGTTTTCGGGTGGCGTGCGGCATCGCAAGGACATAGCTCTTTACCCTTTTCCCCTCTTGCCCTCTGGCGATTTCACCGGACTCATCTGGCACCCAGGCTCCGCCTGGGCGCATTCCCCGAGGCTCCGCCTCGATTCAGGTCTGCGCCGCGATCAGGTACGGGAGGCAGAGCCTCCTCGGGAGTTCCCAGGCAGAGCCAGGGAACCAGGAAAATTTGTCAGACCCCGATGGCGTCCCCGAAGATTGGGATGAGCCTATTCTGGCCGATGGACAGCAGCAGGCTAGGCGAAAGTGTAAGGCAATGGCCGACGACTATACTGAGCAGGGTCGTTCAGAGATTGAGTTGATCGACGTCATCAAGGCCAGTACCAAGACCCGCAACCGCTACCTTTGTCGATTCAGGAGTCAGCCATGAATGTTACCCAGCTTGTGTTTTCTTGGCCTCGGGAGGCTCAATACTCCTGTGAACCTGACACCTACCAAGGGTGGGCTATTGAAGACTACGACTTCGAGATGAGTGGTGTTGCTCCTGCGGCTGGCGATGTCCGCTCCTGGGAAGGACGGCAGTGGACAGTCGCTCAGGTTGAGAATTATTCCCCCGCCGATGGTTCTGAAAACAGTTTTAGTGTGGCTGTGTTGACCATGAATGGCCAAGTCCCCGATCGCGACCCGTGGGACAGTTCAGGGCAGCGGCTAATGTATGTTTGCATCTCTCCAGACGATGTGCTGTTTGGTCTACCTGAGCATTCTGAGGCACTTCCTAAAGTAGGTTCTGAAGTCCACGATATGCCAGGTTGGGTGGCGAGCACCGTTAGGGAATTTGAGCCTGTCACCGAGGGCACCTATGACCAGGTATTGGTCTACTGGTGTGCTGCGGCAGTAGTGCCCCAGCAACAGGCGATCGCCGCTTAGAGACTGCGATCGCACCTCCTAGCTAAAAGCCCTTGCCGTCTGGTGGTGGTGATGTTCCCTCTTGCCCTCTGGCGATTCCACCGGGCACCCAGGCTCCATTCCCCGAGGCTCCGCCTCGATTCAGGTCTGCGCCGCGATCAGGTACGGGAGGCAGAGCTTCCTGGAGAGTTCCCAGGCAGAGCCAGAAAGGAAAAACGTGCACTCCTAGCAAAGGTTTAAGAGTGACCGAAGCCTAGAGGAATCTGGGGGTACGGATTAGTCGAACATTATCCCTGCCCAAACAAACCCAACATCCCAAGCCCCGACTATCACGGCTCCAAGGTCAGTCCATCTCTTCTAGTTGATCAAGATTGAATTTTTTGATGATGTCCCGTTGCTCTGCCTCCGCTAGCCAGTGGTCGATGGCTTCATTGGCGATCGCATTTACCGAGGAGTCTTTGATACCCGCAATCGCCTTCAGCAGACGATCCTTTTCCTCGGTGATATAGACCCTGATCTGTGGCTTAGCTGGCTTAGACACTCGTGCTCTGTCTTTAAGGCTACCTCCTTATGTTGATGGTTTACATTACGCAAATCTAGGGATATTGCCGCTATAAGGCGATTGCCTTATAGTAAGGCCATTATTATCATGCCCGCTCTGGCGAACCCAGGTGAGGCGTACTGCTAGGAGAAAACCATGATTACCCTAACTCCTGACGAAGTTGTCCGCATCAAAGCGATTTTGACGGCTCTGAGGGGCATCAAAGTCCGAGATATCGACAGTGCACTGGTTATCCTCAGTAAACATGACCCATCCCGAGGGGACGGTGCCCAGCAGCCTGACTCCACTAAGGAAGTCTAATCAAGACCAGGCCCAGCGGGAGCCCTGTTGTTGTCGGGGTAAAGCTTAAGCAACCTGACCCGTACCACCGGGTGGGGTCATCTGACTCGAGGGCAAAGGCTCTGAACCGGCATATAGCGAGTTGCTGGCTACGGCACCCTATCCCTAACTGTTCTGCAACAGATCGGCAACAGAACCTGTTGCCAACCGCATCGGTTCAGTCGCAGTAAGTGTTGCAACTATTGCATGTTGTTGCAACAATGCACGTCATGTTATCACTGCGGTGTACCCCTTACCCATCTAGGAGTCCGCCCATGATCTCCCCCCACTCCACCCCTGGCACCGCCCACCACCGTCGTCTCCGTAGCGTTGTAAAACAGCTTGTGATTGAACTGGCCCATCTGGAATATTGCCTTGCCGCTGGGGTACAAGCCCCGCCGATACAAGGCGCTGTAACGGATATTGACCAGGCTATTGATCGCCTGAATGACTATCTCGGCAACGAATCCCAGGCCCAGAAAGCGGCCTAGGGCCAATTCCATGGGCCTACCCCCAGAGTCTTTCCCTGGCTCGCGATCGCACCTGAGGGTAGGCCCACCATCGTCGATAAAAATGGCCGATAAAAATAGCAGGTAAAATCTAAGCCTGTTTTCGGTAAAAAGCAGGCAAAATTTTATAGAAATTCCCTCCGTTTTCCTAACGGAGACCTATAGTTATGGAGATGCCCTGTAGGCACAGATAAAAGATCTCCTGAAAGCAGTCCTGCCCGCCCCTCTGCCGCTCTTCACCCGTGCTACGCCATGAGCCAAATCATCGCCCTATTCAATATGTCTGGTGGGGTTGGCAAATCTACGCTAACCATGAATTTAGGGTTTCATTTGGCGGCTCAGGAAAAGAACCGCGTTCTCCTGGTAGACATGGATCCCCAAGCCTCCCTCACCACCTTTATGGGGCTGGGGCCTTTCGACTTACAGCAGACCATTTACGATAGTCTCTTGAAACGAGATCCCCTAGCCATAATCCCTGACCTGCTGGGCTGTGACTTGGCTCCGGCGAATATTTTCCTGTCTCAAGCAGAGTTGCAGTTGGCCTCGGAACTGCGTCGGGAGTATCGATTGGCTGAGACCTTGAAAGCCGTTCAGCCCAACTATGATTTTGTCCTCATCGATTGCCCGCCTTCCCTAGGGCTCTTATCCGTCAACTGCCTGGTGGCGGCTCAATACCTGCTGATCCCAATTCAAACTGAATATAAGTCCGTAGAGGCAACGGTGAACCTGCTGCAAACAACCCATGAGATTGCTCAGGTGGTGAACCCAACCCTAAAAATTGCCGGGGCTGTACCCACCATGTACGACGAGCGTACCTCTCAGGCCAAGCGGGCACTACAAACGATCACAGAAGTGTTTCTCTCTCTCAAGACAAACAAAAGCTTTGCGGACACGATTGTGTTTCCCCCCATCCCCAGGCGCACCGACTTTGCCAATGCCACTGCGGAACATTTACCCCTGGCCCAGTATTCTCCCCGGCACCCAGCCCTAGAGTCCCTGGAAATCATTACCCAAGCTATTCAGCAGTTGCCATGAGTAAGCAGTCTACTAACTCCACCTTTAACTTGGCAGGCCGGGGGATTCTCCAGGGATTAGTTTCTCAACCGGGGATTCCAGAGTCGCCCGCCCAGGATCAAGCGGCCAAATTTATTCCCGTTGACCAAATTCAACCGGGCGCTTGTCAGCCACGGCAATACTTTTCCGAATCAAGCATCGATAGCCTAGCCCAGTCTTTTCAACAACAGGGGTTCCGAGGGGCGATCAATGTCCGGCCCTTGGCCAATGGCTCCTATGAGATCGTCGCTGGAGAACGCCGTTGGCGAGCGGCTAAAAAGGCTGGACTGTCAGAGGTGCGCTGCATTGTCGATAATTACAGCGATGCCGATGCCCTAGAGTTTGCGCTGCTGGAAAATCTCCAACGGGAAGACCTCAGTAAGCTAGAGGAAACTGAAGGCATCTTGCAGCTCATCGAAATCAAAGTTGGCCTGGATCGAGATGCGGCGATCGCCCTCATTGGTCGAGAGGGGCACAGCGATCGCCAGTCTCGGAGCGACGTCGCTCCGAGCGCTGAACTTCAGCAAATCGAAGCCATTCTGTCCCAGCTCAATATCGGCTTGCAAACCTTTAGAACCAAGAATCTGCGGACACTACGGCTACCCGATGATCTCAAGCAGGCTCACTTGACCGGCAAATTGTCCTATTCTGCGGCCTTCGAGCTAGACAAGATTAAGGATGCAACTCTACGGGATGTTCTGTTGCAAGAGGCGCTAGGCAATCAGCTTTCATTCCGTGAGATTCGCGATCGCGTTAAAACCACTGCCCAGCCAATCCATCCGGTTCCGTCCCCGCCAGAACCCTCTTTGTTAGATCGCCTAGAAAATAATGTGAAACGAGCGAAGAAGGCCAAAGCTTTTTTTGAGAGAACCCAAAAGCGGAAGCGGCTGGAGCGCCTACTCCGCGACTTGGAATCTTTGCTCGATGAAAGCGAGGCTGAGTAGAGAGGATGCCCTCTCTGATCGCCGCCACTTATCCTAGGGAGATTGGGGATCCGCTATCGCTTGTTGTGGGGAGAGTTTAGCAACCCAGCCCCATGAGCCAACCCTTACATTTGAAATATCGCCCCCAGCGCCTAGTGGACTTGGTCGGGCAGAACTTGATTCGAGACTGCTTAACCGTAGCCCTGAACCAGAACCAGATTGCCCCCGCCTACCTGTTCTATGGGCCACGGGGGACGGGGAAGACCTCCACCGCGCGCATCCTTGCCAAGTCATTGAACTGCTTGAAGCGTGAAGGCCCAACAGCGACCCCCTGCGGCGAGTGTGGCACCTGTCGCAGTATCGCCAACGGATCAGCCTTAGACGTAATTGAGATTGATGCAGCCAGCCATGGCGGGGTAGAGGATGCCCGAGAGTTGGTGCAGAGTAGCCAGCTTTCCCCTGCCCAAAGTCGCTACAAGGTGGTCATTCTCGACGAATGCCACATGCTGACGACCCAGGCCCAAAATGCCCTGCTGAAGGTGATTGAAGAACCGCCCCTACGAGTAGTCTTTATTCTGGCCACCACCGAACCCCACAAAGTGTTGCCCACCATTAGTAGCCGTTGCTTGACCTTCGAGTTTCGGCCCCTGAGTGCTAAGGCGCTGAAAGCATACCTGGGCCGCATCGCCCAGGCAGAAGGGATTGCTATTACCGGAGATGGGATTGAAGCGATGGCGAAGCTGTGTCAGGGCGGACTAAGAGATGCCCTGCAACTGCTGGCCAAAGTGGCATTGCTTGATAGCGATGAAGTAGATGGCCCCCAGGTATACGCCATGACGGGGCAAGTGGGTGGCCATCAGGTGCTGCCGGTGTTGGAATCGGTCTTGAGCAGAGCCGTACTAGAGCTGCTGCAAAGGGCCAGAACCTTGATAGAAACAGGCCACACACCCATGGAACTGCACCTAGCCCTGCTAGCGGTGTACCACGACCTGATGGTGGTGAAGCAAACCCCTAAGGCCGAGTCCCTGCTGAGTGGACCCCTGAGCCCATCACAACTAGAGCCCCTAGCCGGGAGCCTGAGTCTAGAGCAGATTTATCAGAGCTTGGAGGTTCTGGGGGAATCAGAACGGCAACTGCGCTTCAGCCCCAATCCCCAACCCTGGCTAGAGGTGGTGCTGATGAAACTGATGCCAGAGACTGTCATCACGCCCCGTCCCCTCCCCTCCGATGCCCTAAGTTGCACCGAAGTATGGGAACAGGTTTTGGCCCAAGCGCAACCCAAAGCCCAAGGCATCCTGAAGCGCTACTGCCAATTGAGTCACCTGGACGTGGATAGGGGCAAAGCCACCCTAATTGTGGACCAATGCCGGCAAAACACCCTGGTGAAGCACAAGGCGAAGGTAGAAGCCCTCTTGGAGCAGGTGTTGGGACAGCCCGTGAGGTTAAAGCTGCAAATCACTGACCCAGTAGGAGTCTAGGGTGCTATCGCCGGGTGGGGGAAGCGTTCTGGTGCTACATCAGAACTCCTGTCTTCATTCCCCCTTCCCCATCCATGACCCTAGAACTTTTGATTGGTGATGACCCCTACCAAATCCAGCAGCGGATTGCCGCCCACCGAGATCGCCTAGAGCCCGAATGGCGCAGTCTTAACACCCATAGCGTTGATGCCGAGGGGCTTAAGGCAGAGCAGTTGGGGCGATTGTTGCTGTACACCGTCGCCCCCCTAGCCCGGAGCTTGCCCATGGCGGGTGCAGGCAAAGTGGTCGTGGTTAAACACTGCACCTTCAACGCCAGCCTGCTAGCGGCCCTAGACTGGCTGCCCGCCATGCCCGCCGCCAACACCCTACTGCTGTGTGCCCCCAGACTAGATCGGCGTACCAAGCTGAGTAAGTTTCTGCTGAAGCAAGGCCAATGGCATGACTGTAGCGGCCTCAGCCCCTGGGACCGGCAGGGCATGACTGACGCCATTGGCAGCCAAGCTGAAGAGCTGGGTTTGGTATTAGCACCATCAGTCGTAGGGTACCTAGTAGAGGCCATCGGTAATGATCGCCAACGAATGTTTGGAGAACTAGGCAAGCTGACCCTAGCCCCCCAGCCCGTGACCTTGAAGGTCGTGAAACAGCTCGTGCCAAATCAAACCCAAAATGCCCTTCAGCTTGCCGATGCCATTCGTCAAGGGGATAGGGCACGAGTGATAGCCCAATTCCATGGGATGGCCACGGTCTATAGCGGGGTGCTGGTGGCGACGGTGTTGACCCAGTGCCGCACCTGGTTGTGGGTGAAAGCAGCCCTGGAGGAACGCCTTAGGTATAAAGATGCTGAGATTGCCCAACGCTGCGGCCTCAATAATCCCAAGCGGTTGTATTACCTTAAGCAAGAGGTAGAGCCCCTGAGCCTAGAGGGATTGATGCAGGCCGTCTGTCGGTTGCAAGCCCTGAGTCTGCACCTAAAGACAGGCTGGCCCCGGCGTAGGGTACTGCCGGAACTGCTGCAAGCGGCCCAAGAACTGCAAGCTTAGGTGAGGGGAATGGGTGGCCCGATGCCGCCCGAATCTTGACCCCCGAATCCTGAGCCCGAGATACCCCCGATGGGGGTGGGGGGTGGTTTTTTAAGGAGAGCGGCCATGAGCCCACCTAACTTTGCTCAACTCCTGGGGTCAGCTTGGTACGACAGTCCAACCCCAGAGGCACCTGCTGCTGCCGCCCTACCCTCACCCGCCGCTGCTAGGGTCGAAACTGGCGTTGCGGTAGAGACCACCCTGGAACAACTCACCGACTGGGAAACGACTTGGCCCGCCCAAGCCCCTACCCTGGTGCCGATTCCAGAGACAGTGCCCGCAGCGCTGCGCCAAGCTCTAGAGCGCATTGGTATTGAGCAGCTCTACAGCCACCAGGCCAAAGCCTATGGCGTGATTCGCAAGGGCAAAGACCTGGTCCTAACGCCCCCCACCGCAGCGGGCAAGACCCTAGCGGCCTACGTGCCGGTGCTAGAAGGCGCAATTTTACAAGGACATCGGTGTCTATCGCTCTATGGCTTGAAGGCCCTGGCCAGCGACCAAGCTGCCAAGCTCGAAACCTTGCTGGGGGAGATAGAAGGTCCTGAGGTGGGTTTAGTCAAGCTGACGGGGGATGTGAAGGGCCGAGAGACCCGTGATGCCCTATTGGCCAGGAACCCCCACCTGTTGGCGATGACCCCAGACCTGCTACACCACGAACTGCGCCGGGTCTACTGGTCGCAGCCCTGGCAAAGCTTCCTGGCCCAGTTGCGCTATGTGGTGATTGACGAGCTGCATACCTATCAAGGGGTGTTTGGAGCCAACCTGTGCTGGTTACTGAGGCGGCTGCGGCTAGCGATAGATGCCTGTGGTGGCCATAGCGATCACCTGCAATTCATTTGCCTCTCTGCCACCATTGGTAACCCCCGAGAGCTGGCGGGTAGTTTGATCTCCCGGCCTGCGGTGAATCTAGATGGGAGTAAAAATACCCGCTTGACTTGGATTCATCGCAGTGGCGCAGCGGCTCCGGAAAAGCGCTTAATTGTAGCCAAAGCCAGTCGCAACATTGATGGGGATGTGGCGAAGGTGATGGTGAGCTTGATGGTCGAAGGGATGCAGGGGATTACCTTTTGCAATTCACGGGAGGCAACCAAACGAATTGTGCAATTGCTATCAGAGGAAGCGCAACATCGGGGTTGGGGCCACCTCCAAAGTCAGGTCGCAAGCTTCTATGGCTCCTTGGATGAATCGCGCCGTCGGGATATTGTGGCTCAGCTAGAGTCGGGAGCGGTGCGGTGGATTGTGGCCACCGAAGCCCTAGAGGCGGGCATTGATCTACCCCAACTGGATTGCTGCATCTTGAGGGGCTTTCCCGGTAGTGTGATGAGCTTCCTGCAACGCATCGGTCGAGCCGGACGACAACAGGGCGGTCTTGCCATCTTGATTCCCATGGCCACCAGTTTGCTGGACACCCACTTCAGCCAACCGGAACCCTTGCTGAGTCCTTCCGAAGCGATTCACTTCAATCCCGATTACCCCGTGATGGTGGCGAAACACCTGCTGTGCAGCGCCTCTGAATCAGGGATTAAAGCCGACCAGGTGAAAGCGTACTTTGGCCCCGATGCGGTAGGGATTGCCCAGCTTTTGCGCCAGCAAGGGGAGCTGAAGTCTCGCCGGGATGGGACACTGTACGCCACAGGCTACCCCCATGGCAGCGTCAACTTTCGGGGGGGGACGAGTGTCGGCATGGTGGACTTGATTGACCTGGGGACAGGTCGAACCGTGGAGTCGATGTCCAAAGATATCGCCCACCGGGAAGTATTTGCCGGAGCGATCTACCGCCGCCAGGACGAATCGGGCCAGATGCAGACCTTTCGGGTGAAGGCATTTCATGGGGATAAAGCGGACTTAGAAGCCTACCCCCTTGAGACCCGGTTCACCGCAGTCCAGGGCACCACGGACATCCAGGGAAGTCAGCCCCTCACTGCGCCGGTAACGGTACCGCTGCATTGGCCCCCGGCCCAGGGCACCCCCGCGCTGACCCTGACTCTAAACTATGGCCCCATCGTGCAACAGATGGAGGGCTATGACGTGCAAGAGCGTCGTTATGAGCGCACCTGCTTGAGCAGAAAATGTAGCCAGTTCAAAAAGCCCCTGCTGGACTATGGCCAATGCCCCCAATGCCGTCAGACCACCCGTCGAGCAGAGATTGTGGAGGTGATTGAGACCCGCAGTCTAGAGCCAAAGGTGTATCGCACCAGCTTCGAGAGTCCGATTCTGGAGCTGAGCTTGAATGGGGCGGCGAAGGACTACCTGGAGGGCTATAACCGTCGCTTGAGGAAGCAATTTCAGGAGCACGAGCAGCGGGGGGCGTATCAAGCCCTATGGGACCACCCCAGCGACTTGGTTGCCATTCATAGCCTGGGTCATCAGTTGATGTTGGCGCTGCCCTTGGTGGTTTTGCACAGCCAAGGGGATTTGGAGTTTATTTGCCAGCAACCGAGGGTGGGACAGGTGAGTGGGGCTTGGTTTGATACCAGTGATGGGGGCAATGGGGCCACAGAGGCGATTCTGCGCTATTGGGATCAGCTGGTGCCCCAGGCGATCTCCCTAGCGGAGGGCTGTGATTGTGTTGCGGGTTGTCCCAAGTGCTTGGCCCAATGGCATTGCCCAGATAAGAACCAGGGCTTGATTAAGCAGATGGGGCTGGCGGTGTTGCAGGGAGCCCTAAACCCTGGAAGGGGCCAAGGGGATAGGGCTATCGCCGGGGAGGGTGTTCCCCTATAGAGAGCAAGCGATGCTTCGATATCCTGCCCGTTATCGCCGTTCCTGCCTATCCCCATCAGGCCGCGCGGCTGTCACCCCTTGGTATGCCGCGCATGAACCCCATTTGCATCTGTCTAGTTTTGCCACGGGCCTCGACCCCCTCGATGCCATTCTGGGGGGTGGCCTACCCCAGGGCCGGATTACAGAGTTGTCGGGTTATGGGGGCAGTGGCAAGACCACCTTGGCGCTGCACCTGTTGGCTCGGGCTCAGGGTTTGGGACAATTGGCGGTATTGATTGATAGCGACCGCACCTTCAATGGTGACCGTGCCCAAGCCCTAGGGTGTGATCTGACCCGACTGCGGGTATCCCAGGTAAATGAGGTTAGCCAAGTCTTTAGCCTATTGCGCCTATTGGTGCGCCGTCCATTGGGAGGCGTGGTGGTGGTGGACTCCTTGGCCAGTTTGCTGCCCGAACCCTGGCCAGAGGAGCCGGAAGCCTTTACCCAAGGTCAAACCTTAGCCCTAGACCAAGCCCTGACCTATCTGATTGCCCAGCTCAATCGCAGCCGCAGCCGGTGGGTGGTGCTGTTCACGAATCAACTGCGACGGCGAGCTGGGGTGCTCTACGGTAACCCTAATTTTCCCGTTGCCGATGGCATTCTCAGCTATCGGGCCTCCTTACGCCTCACCTTAAATCGGATCCTAGGGCTGAAGCATCCAGGAGAGCCCTGGGAATATGGCTTCCAGGTGAAGGCCAAGGTGGATAAGCATTGTCTTGCGGCTCCCTATACCCATTGCCATTTAACCCTCTCCTTTGCCCAGGGATTTCAAGACCTAGAGCCAGAGGATGAGGAATACGAACTGGATGAAGATTAGGGGAACAGTTCCCTAACGGGGGATGGGGAGCTGTTCTTGGCCCTGATTCCCCATGGTTCTTCCCCCCATCATTACCCTCCAGGATATTTGCCCAGGGCGCTATGCCCTCCAGCGCCGCCCCCAACATTTCTCAGAACACCTCAGCACCCGCACCTTGCAGGACCGATTGATGCTGGTGATGCGGCAGGCGCAGTTGGGGCTCGATTATCGTCCCATGGTGTCCACAGATCCGAAGCTGGCCCGATTGATTGGCCAATTGCAAGGGGTGATGCCCCAATCGTTGTCAACTCCCCGCCGTTACTTGCATCTGGGGATGGAACTCCAGGCTCCCTTGACGGTGGCGGGCCAAGGGGTACAAGTGCAGGTGTCGGTGAATGTGGGCTATCGCCAAGGGCTACCCAAACTATTAGACTGGGCCATCCGCAGACCCCAGATCACCCAGAGTGACCGGGTGAAACTATGGGTCGCGACTCAGCACTTTCAGCAGGTGTTGGGGATAGCCCCAGGGCAACTGAAATTGGTGGTGGTGGCGCTGACCTTGAAGCATCCGCCTCAAACAATGGTCATTCCCTGGCACCCCCGGCAGCAGCACCAGACCGGGGCATGGATTCAGCAGCAACTCTTGAGACAGTCTCCAACCCCAACCACCGTTGAACCAGAGAGGAGGATACCAGGGGTGCCTGACTTTGATGAGATTCCAGAAGTCGCCCTTTAACTGGCTAGGAACCCCGCATTCTTGCCCCGCGCCAAAAGCTTGTCGTAGTCGTTCAACCCCAAACTGTGCTCACCCTTCGGTGACAGGTAGGGATTGCCGCTATCGCCGGTAGGGGTGATGCGTTGTCCCCAATCCATGTCCTATGCCCACGGCTGGTTGTTGCCCCAGTGGCTAACGCTAGATGCCACCTACCAAGGTCGCTATGAACTGTGGCGACTTGCCTTGACCCAAAGCACAGTCTCGTTGCTGCCCCCAGAACCGGTGCCGTTCTTGAATCCAAAGGATGCGGGATTTGAGCGCACCTTAAAGATGATAGAAGCCTGTATCAAGGCATTGGGAGGATACGGCAGGGGGGGCATTACCGAGGTCAGCTTCTTGGCCCGGTGGTTGCTCTACGGCCTAGGCCATCCCTATCAAGGCACCCCGCCAGTGCAGCCCTATAGCGGTTCAGACATTACCCCTAAGCTGGCCCAGACTCTGGATCTAGAACTGCTGATGCGTTGCCCCAGTGATTATTTTGGTCACATCCTGGCCCAGGGGAAGTATGGCCAGAAGCACAGCCGCTTTTACCCGACCCTGCCGTCGGTGGCTGAGGCGATGGCGGCAATGGGGCATCAGGTGGGCGGTCGTTCAGGGCAAAGAATGCGGGCCTTTGACCCCTGCCTGGGGACGGGACGGTTGAGCCTTGCGGCCTCGAACTATTGCAGGGCAATGGTGGGGTGGGAGCGGGACAAGCGGTTGCTGGAGAGTGCGATCGCTAACTTTATGCTCTATGCCCCGGACTTGGCGTTGCCGATTCCCAAGCTAGGCGGGGACTTGATTTGGGGGGATGCCCTAGAGCAAAGGGGCACGTCTTTGATTAGCGGCGCGCCCTTGGACTCAAGGTGGGCCAAGGTGCCTGAAGTCCCCACCCTGGTTAAAGCCACCGTGAATTCACCCCAGGAAGGAGAAACCCGTGATCAACTCACTTTGTTCTGAATGGCTAGAGCTATTCGATAACTGTGCGGCGGCGGCCCCGATTGACCCGGCGGAGATCTTGCCTATGGGGACTCTGGCGATCCTTAATCCGCCCTTTGGCAAAGGAACGCTGTGGCCTGAGGTGGGGGAGAAATTCTATCTGGCCCACCGCTGGCGTTCGGAAGGCAAAGATTCAACCCAGTGGAGTCGGACGAATCGGGTTAAGCAGAGTGCCGCCCTGGAGGCATTGTTTCTAGAGTTGTGTGTGCGCTCCCTGGCCCCTGGAGAGGTGGTGGTGATGCTGACCCCCAATGGATTGTTGTCGGACCAGAAGTCGGGGGCAGATCGCTGCTGGTTGCTAGAGCAGGCTCGACTTTGGGCCAGCATTCAACTGCCGCCAGAGGTGTGGCAAGCGGAGTGCAAGGTGGGCATTGTCACCAGTATTGTGGTGCTGGAGCGCCTTGTCCCTCAGGAGTTGGTAGCGCAAGGAGATTACGACATCTTTATGGCGATGGTGAAGGGTTGTGGCTTCGATAGTCGAGGCCGTCGGGCTGGGGTGGATGAGTTGCCCCAGGTGGTAGACAAGTTTATGGCGCTGGGTTGGGAAGGCTGATCATGAAGTCGCGCTAGGGAGATGGGTTGGCGCGATTTCACCGAATACCCCCCTGGCTTCAGCCGTGCGCTGGCCCATGCACGGTACCCTCAAGTTGGGCAGACAATAGCATTAGTTCATGGGCGAAGAGGTGATTCACTCTGGAGTTTGCCCAAGACCCAATTGGTGATCTGTTGGGAAATAGGCAGGGGCGGGTGTTGGGGGCAGGGGGCGATCGCCTTCTGTAATCTGTAACGCCCAAGGTGCAGTAGCATAGCGATTGAGCCGCCTGACGAGCTTTGCCGAGGTTGCTTGACCTATTGGGGGAACTGCTATGCCTCATCTTTGGCCACCGCTGAGTTTGGACGATTGGCAAGACACCTGCACGACCCTGCACCTGTGGACGCAGATTGTAGGCAAAATTCGCCTGGTACAAACGCCGTGGATTAACCACTCCTGGCATGTACCGCTGTATGTGACGGCCCGGGGGCTGACGACGGGCACCATTCCCCACGATGATCAGATCTTTCAGCTTGGCTTCGACTTTTTTGATCACCAGTTGCGCATCGTTACCAGTGCAGGGCAGGAACGAACGGTGGCCCTACGCCCTCGCTCGGTGGCAGACTTTTATCAGGCCGTGATGGCAGCCCTGGGGGAGTTGGGCGTTGCCGTGTGCATCCACACCACCCCGAACGAAATTCCAAACGCGATCCCCTTTGAGCAAGATGAAACCCATGGAGCCTACGATGCCGAGGCGGCCCAACAGTTTTGGCGGGTGCTGTTGCAATCTGAGCGCGTCTTCCGCGAGTTTCGCGCTCACTTTTGTGGCAAGGTCAGCCCAGTCCATTTTTTCTGGGGCAGCTTTGACCTAGCGGTGACGCGGTTTTCGGGACGCCCCGCGCCGTTACATCCTGGGGGGGTGCCCAACCTGCCCGACGATGTGGCTCAAGAAGCCTACTGTCAGGAGGTCAGCAGTGCTGGGTTTTGGCCCGGTACTGGCCTGGGCTATCCGGCTTTTTATTCCTACGCCTACCCGATGCCGGAGGGGTTCAAAGATGCAGCCGTGCAGCCGGAGGCGGCGTTTTTCCATGAGGGGCTGGGGGAGTTTGTTTTGCCCTACGCGGCGGTGCGCGAAGCGGCTGACCCTGACCAGGCACTGCTGGGGTTTCTCCACAGCACCTACGAGGCCGCCGCTGAACTGGCAGGGTGGGATGTCGCTGGGCTGAAGCAGACCTGGTTTAAGTAGGGGCGGTTGGCGGGGATGGCGAGGGAGCGTGAAGGGGAAGTGTGCGATCGCGCTGGCTTGAGAAGAGCTAGCGAGACTGTGATGGGATAAAGCTGCGTTGAAGCAATTGGGCGGTTGGTGAATGAAGTGAATATTCCGCTGGATAGCTATGTGGAATGTAAGTCAAATAGCAAACAAGAAGCTAAATATCAGTTGGCTGGAGAGCTGGAAGAGTTGCGACAAGCAAGAAACAATATTGAGCATAAGGAAGCTTCTCTTGATAAAGATGCAGTTAATAAATTTCTGGGTGTCGCATTCCGCTTCTTAGATGATTTCGTGAGTTTAGAGCTAGGATTAAGTTTGTCTGAGAAGCTAGAAGAACTTGATGAACTTAGAAAAGAAGCAGTTGTTCTACCCGATCCAAGGTCATACTCTACGATCATTTACTGCTACAATTGCTGCGCTAAATATGAAGGTTGTCAGTGTGCAAAATGTGAGCAAACTTACATAGAATATTTAGGTGAATGGGAAAAAGGCGATAACCCACCTGAGCATCCTGATTTGGAAAGTCTTTTGAACTCTGAAGAAGCAGATGTCTCTTTTTGCGAGGTGTGTCAAGATTGGATTGCGGATCAGTGATAGTGCAAATGCCGCATAACAACCCCAACGCAGCAGACGGACGGAAGTCACTGTGCCGCTTTCAAAGTTGTCTACCGCCGCTGGTTGAGAACGTTAGATATTTTTGCAGAGCAGTGAGTAACTAAAATAAGATTTTTAATTTTGATATGACAATCATCGGAACCATTGAAAGCTTGTGGTGCTACCCCGTTAAAAGTATGCGCGGCGTGGAAATGCCCGAAATCTTTATGGGATTTTCTGGTATCTACGGTGATCGCTGCTATGCCTTCAAAAGTTCCACTGCCCGCAAAGGATTTCCTTATTTGAACGCGAATGTGCAGCACCAAATGTTGCAGTATCGTCCGCAATATCGCTACCCGGAACGAGCCTCGAAACCACCAAATTTAATCGAAGCAACGAGCATAGTACCTGGGGTGACACCTGCTAATAGTGACCCAGAAGACATGATTTTGGACATTGTCACTCCGGCAGGCAAAACTGTTTCTGTCGATGACCCAGAACTGATACAACTACTGAGTGAAGGACTTGACGAAAAGACCCAACTGAAGCTTGTGCGTTCAGACCGGGCTTTAACCGATTGTCGCCCGATTTCCTTAATCAGCTTATCCACGATTCGACAAATTGAATCAGAATGCTCAATCCCAATTGATAAGCGGCGTTTTCGAGCAAACGTCTACTTTGACTTTGCGTCAGACGAAATCGGATTTTCTGAAGATAATTTTGTCGGTCGCCGTCTACGGATTGGTTCAACTGCGACGGTCATGGTTCTTGAGCGCGACCCGCGTTGTAAGATGATTTCGCTCGATCCAGATACGGGTGAACATAACCCGGAAGTTTCGCAGAAGGTTGCCCAATCACACGGCAACTTTGCTGGAATTTACTGTGCGGTTTTAGTAGAAGGAATCTTAAAAAAAGGTGATTTCATCGAATTGGAAGCGACTTGATTTCAGTCTGTGAATTTGATTTGGGTGATGGGGTAATACGAATCGCACATAATCGTACCTTACAGCCGTAGTATGAAGATTGAATGTGTAGGGTCTGGTGCTTGAGCGTCAAGGCGCGGTCGATCTCGATTTGGCTCAAAAAGTCGAGGTCGTGGGAAATCACCCATAACGCTCCCCGATAGTCATTAATGGCCCCAATAATTGTCTCAACCGTTTCAATATCCAGATTGTTAGTAGGTTCATCTAGAATCAGCAGATCGATGGTCGCAACACTGATCATGGCCATAGCCAACCGCGCCAGTTCGCCCCCACTCAGGACTGAGGCCGGTTTATCCACCGCCTGGTTAAAGAATAGGAAGTGGCCCAGTTGCTGGCGTAACTGCTGATAAGGCAGCCCTGGGTTAGCGACTTGCAGGTTGTCCAGTACGCCGTGGTGTATCTCGATCAATCCATAGGTCTGATCGAGATACACCACGGCGAGCGGATCGGCTAGGCGTAGATCTGCGGCTTCGAGCCGGACTGCCTCAGCCTCAGCAAAGATGGCTTTGACCAGACTGGACTTACCAGAGCCGTTGGCCCCTGCGATCGCAATACGATCTCCCGCCACCACCTGTAGCTGAATATTCCGAATCAGGATGCTGTCCCCAACCCTGAGGCGGCCATCTCGAATTTCCAGTAACGTTCGGCGCTTCTGACTGGTTTCTGCCAGTTGAACCGTGGTGGCTTTTGCGGTTCTCACCTTGGTTTCGGCCACCTGGTGGGCAGCTTGGGCAACCGCCGCCTGGTTGCGCTTCGCGGCATGGCCTGCGGTGCTAGAGGCCCGGTTGGCAAAATAGTAGAGTATTTTTGCCATGCTGACGTCTAAGCCTACTCACCTGAACGTTGTGAAGGGGTGAAGGGTCGTAGCTTAGAAAAGACTTCATGGCGTTGAACTGGGGAACCAGTGAAGATTTAGACCTGCATTAGCATAATAACAAGTCCCGAGGGCGAGATTCCCCGCTGCGCCGAGCTGCCGCCGTTAGCTTGATCTATGGTCTGCGGCGAGGACTTCTGCTGGCAGAGGCATTGATGGTAGCGGAATGCCTGCTAGAGGAAGAGGTAGCGCAGGGTTGCCTATTGTGGCGGGAGCTTGAAATCTCTGGCATCTCCCCAACATGGATGCGATATTAGAGGGAGTGCTGGGTGATGATTGAAACCTCAATATGCTGGAATGGTTGGCAGCTACAACCGGAATAGAGCTCGGCAAGTTAGTGCTAGAGCAGGTTCTCGACTTGAGCAAACCTGTCCTGGAGGGGTATGTTCAAGACTTTTTTAAGGATTGCCTAAGTAGCGGAGTCAGCCAACTCAATGCCTCAGCATTGAAGACGCCAATGGCAGAGGCAGTTGGTTACTTTATCAAGCGATTTATTAAAGAACTTCAGATTAACGACGTTCCTGAAACCAGTATTCAGCATCACTATCAGGCAGAAATCAAGAAGTTTGTGCAGGATAAGACAGTGCGTCCCATCCTGGGAAAAGCCTTTGACAAGGATTGCAAAAACATCAATTATGGGCAGTTAGAGCAAATTTGGGTACAACAGTATCAAGATTCTAAATGGCAATTTCCTTCAGAAGAGTTTGATTGGCGGGGGGTCTGCAAAGAATATGTGTATGAGGTCAGGGGTATTGTTAAAGCGAATTCAGAGTTGCGGGAAGTTCTGAACTCTGACCTGCTAGAAGACATTGCTCGCAATACGGCCCAACTCTCGCCCGGATTTGATGTTGAAACCTATCGAGCCAGCTTGCAGTCCAGCTATGGCTACCTGAAGCTGTATACCCTCGACAGTACTGACCGAGTTGATGCCATCAAGCTTTGGGCAATGTTCATTGAACAAACGGTGCGAGAAGCCTTGCCCCCCATGCGCTACGACCTGCCTTCGGACTTGAAACGGCAACTGCAAGCCGAAGGGCGACTTGAAGCAGATCTATCTCCTGAAGCCCTAGAGTATGACCGTCGTGAATACTTTCAGCAACCTGCTCGAAAGGTTTTAGAAGTGGTAGCTGACTCGCAGCGGGCAGTGATTTTAGGCGATCCAGGCTCGGGCAAATCCAGTCTGTTGCAATACCTAGCCCTGGAATGGGCTGAGGCTCAGACCTCGGAGGGTTTCAAAACCTCCGAGGTCTTAAGGCTGCCGCTATTGATTGAGTTGCGGGAGTTTGCCATTACTCCATCTGCGAACTTTCTGGAATTCTTGCATCGCGGTCGCGGTGTAGATTGGCAGTTTGATCAGCAGCAACTTCATCAGCATTTGCTGGAGTCTCCTACGCTGGTCATGTTTGATGGATTGGACGAGGTATTCGATCGCGCCACTCAATCGACTGTCATTGATGACATCATTCGCTTTTCCCAGCAATACCCTAAAGCTCAGGTGTTGGTCACGTCTCGCATCATTGGCTACAATCCCGATCGCCTCCAACATAGTGACTTCCGACACTTCACAATTCAATCCCTAGATACCGACGAAATTCATGAATTCATCGATCGCTGGTATGACCTTTCTATGGGCAGCGATCCGGATAAAGTGCGGCTGAAACAGCGATTGAAGGATGCGATCGCAAATTCCAAAGCGATCGCTAACCTGGCAGACAATCCGCTGTTGTTGACAATGATGGCAATTCTGAATCGGCGGCAAGAGTTACCCCGCGACAGAGCCGACCTGTATGACCAAGCTTCGCGGGTGTTGCTCTACCACTGGGATGTGGATCACAAGCGATTGCAGATTCCGATGGATGCGATCGGGCGACGGGAAAAGCAGGAAATGCTGCGTCTGATTGCCTATGAGATGCAGGCCGGGGAAGACGGGCTGAAAGGAAATCTCATCAGTGCAGAATGCCTCACTCGAATTTTGACCGACTATTTGCGCGATCAGGGCTTCAGCGACCCCCGCGAAAAAGCCAATCGGTTGATTCACCAACTCCGAGAGCGCAACTTCATCCTCTGCTATCGCGGAGCCGACACCTACGGCTTCATGCATCGCACCTTTTTGGAATATTTTTGCGCCGTTGAGATCGTCCATCGTTTCGAGAAACAACGCACTCTTACCTTTGAACAATTGCGCGATGAGGTGTTTGGAAAACACTGGCAAGATGAAACCTGGCATGAGGTTTTGAGGCTGATTTGCGGTGCGATTGATCCTAAGTTTGCGAGTGAGTTAGTTGAATATCTCAGCAAGAATAGCTTGGATCCATATCTATCGCATTTATTCCTTGCTGCGAATTGCATCTCAGACATAGAACATTCCGCTTCGAGAGATAAAGTATCAGCAGAATTAATTGATATTTTGAAGCGAGAAATAGATAATATTTATTATTTTACTGGCAGTATACCAATGTTCTATTCACTAGTGTCTGCCCACATACCCCATGCGATTGTAGAAGCAATAAGTCAAATTGGCAAAAACGATCCTAGAACTTTAGATTGGTTGAAAAAAATTGCTACAGACTTTATAGATCGTGAAGTAAGAGGAGAGGCGATTTATCAAATTACTAGTAACTGGGCAAACATTCCTAGTACGCAAGATTTTTTGGGAAATGTTTCCCTCAATGATCCCGATGAAAAACTTCGAGAATGGGCACAGGAGCAGTTGTTCAAACAGGAGAATATTAGGGATTTAGATGCCATTTAGTAAAATTTTCTGGTTCATTTTGGAGTATCGCTATGACTGAACAATCCTCTACTTTTCAGAGAGCAATTGAAACAATTGAAACCTTGTCACTGAATGATCAGGAAGCTCTACTTGAACTTTTCCAGAAGCGACTCATCGAGCAACGGCGAAAAATACTGATGGATGAGATTGCCGAAGTCCGTCAAGAATACGCTCAAGGTCAAGTGCAATTTGGTTCTGTTGCTGACTTTATGGCCGAGTTAGACGAATGAGACAAATTGGTTGGACTCCCAAATCATTGAGAGCCTTTAAGCGCTTGGTAAAGCGTAATCCAAATTTGCGCTCTGCAATTGAACAAACGCTGAGTCAACTCTCTGAGAATCCATTTCATCCCAGCTTACAAACCCATAAACTGACAGGCGACTTGGCTGGAATTTGGTCGGCTTCAATTGACTACAAACTGAGGATTTTGTTTGAATTCGTGAATAATAATGTGGAGACGCAAGAGCCATCAATTCTGCTTTTAAATCTTGGTTCTCATGATGACGTGTACTAATGATTGCTAGCTGATCGGCAACTATAGATATGATTAGTATCTTAATCGAAAATTATGAAGCCGAGCATATTCCTGAGCTAGATGAGGTTGCTTGATTCGGTACTAGTCTTCTAACGGGTGATGAAAGCTCCCCAGCCTTGAGCAGCAAGTATTTTCATGATTTTGTCGAACAAAAGGAGGTTGACGGATTATTCGGGCTAATATAGACAAACGCTTGATCTGGATAGCTTAAGCACAGTCCCTTGTGATTGACGCTCTACAATCAGAGGTTTTTTATGATGGCGCTGGCGATTCGTCCCCTGATTGAAGCCCAATATGCTGCCCAAGTACAGGCGTTTGAGCGCTCCCCCTGGTTTGAGCGCCTAGAGCAAGGACAGGCATCTGCCCAAGAGTACGATGCTTTAATTTTTAACCTCTGTCAGACCCATCTCAAAAGCCCCCAAATCCTGGCTTTTCTCTACGCCGTGGCACCGCCAGCCGCAGCGCCCCAAATCAAACACAATCTGCTCGAAGAACTGGGGCTGGATGAGGTGGCGATCTGCCACCCCGATTTGCTGTATCTACTGGCGACAGCCGCCGGGTTTGATGACGATCGGCAGGCCCGTTTAGCCCAAGCGGCCCAGGCTCAAATCCGGCAGCTTTGCACCGATCCGCTGCTGTTTGGCACGATACAGGAACTGGGGCTGTCGGTGCTGCTAGAGGTGACCTGCTTCGAGTGGATGCTCTCTCGGTTGGCTGGGCGCATGGGCCATGCCTTGGCAACCTATCGCGGCTTGCCCCCAGAGAGTCTGGTCTGGTTTCATCACCATTCTGAGGTTGATATTCGCCACGCCGAGGAAGGGTTAGACAGCGTTGAGCAATACCTGGCCTATTACGAGATCGAGGCTGAGGATCTAGAGACGATTCTCGACATTACCTTCCGCGAAAACATTTTTATCAAGCGATATTTCGCCGACCTGCCCCAGCTTGCCGGATCTGCCCATGAAAATCGTTGAGGCTACCCTGTTTGCCCTGGGGATTCCCTTTGTCGAAGCCTTTGCCCACAGCGTTCGCTCCCGCAATAGTTCAGATTCAATCGTGGTGCGGCTCCGGGCTGAGGACGGCACCGTCGGCTATGGAGAAGCGGTGGCTCGGCCCTACGTCACAGGAGAAACCGTGGCGAGCTGTTTGCAATTTATGGAAAGGACGCTATGGCCTGGAGTGCAAGCGTTCGACTATCCCAATTGGTCAGGCCAGGAGCCGATTCCTTGGCTCAGGGCGTTGGCGGTGCCGACAGGGCACTCTGATAAGGTCGTTGTCAATGCTGGGGGTATGGCTGCTGAAAGTGTAGTGGCCTGGAATGCGGCTCGGTGCGGCTTTGAGCTGGCCCTGGTCGATTGTTTGCTGAAATCTGCCGGGGTTTCCCTGGGGGAACTCTTGCCGCCTCGGCGCTCGGTGACCTACAGCGGCGTGATCACAGCTAGCAGCATTGAAGGGGCAGTGAAACACGCCAAGCGGTTTAAGCAGTTTGGTTTGCCCCACTTGAAGGTGAAGATTACAGGGGAGGCGGATTACGAACGGCTGGCGGCGATCCGGGCGGCGGTGGGGCCGCAGGTGTCGCTGCGGGTGGATGGCAATGGAGCCTACACCGTAGAAAGTGCGATCGCGACCTGTGAGGCTCTGGCAGAATTTCAGATCGACAGCGCCGAGCAAATGATTCCGCGCGGTGACCCCCAGGATTTAGCAAGGGTACAAGCGGCCTCAGTCATGGCCCAAATGGCGGATGAATCCTTGATTACCCTGGCGGATGCCAAGGCGCTGATTGAGGCTGGGGCCTGCCGAGGCTTCAATCTGCGGCTGTCGAAATGCGGGGGGCTGGGGCCAACCCTTGCGATCGCAGATTTAGCCCAGACTGCTGGCATCCAGGTGCAAGTAGGCTGCCAGGTGGGCGAGACGGCAATTCTCTCTGCTGCTGGACGACACCTGGCGGCCTATTTGCCAGAGATTAGCTTTTGCGAAGGGTCCTACGGCAGCCTGTTATTGCGGGAAGATCTGAGTCGTCGCCCGATTCACTTTGGCCATCAAGGCTTGGCTAAACCCCTAAAGGTGCCAGGGTTGGGGGTCGAGATTCAGGATGCCCTGCTAGAAAAATATGCTGAGCAGATAATTACCCTTCCAACCCAGGTGGCGTGAAGTTATGGCGAGACTGTTTACCCTCGGCCTGCGCTGGCAGGGGCGAGCCCTAAAGCAACGGCTAGAGGCGGCCACCCAGGCCCCTGACCTGGCCCAAGAGCGGCTATTGCGCCAGTTGCTCAGCCATCATGGCACCACCCAGTTTGGTCGCGAGCATCGGTTTGATCAGATTCGCACCCTGCTGGATTACCGTCAGGCAGTGCCCGTGCGCGACTACGAAGGCTTTCGGCCCTACGTCCAGCAGATGATGGCGGGTCAAGCCAAGATTTTGCTGAATGAGCCGGTGCGAATGTTCACCATGACCAGTGGCACCACCGGGCAGCCCAAATATATTCCTGTCACCGCCAGGGTAGAGCAAGGCGGAGCCCGACTGATGCGGCAGTGGCTCTACCGCATTTTGCAAGATCATCCGACCTTTTTGAGCCGCGCGGTGGTAGGGATTGTCAGTCCGGCGATTGAAGGCTACACCCCTGGCGGCATTCCCTACGGCAGTTTGTCGGGGCGGATTTACCAACAGATTCCGGCCTTGATTCGTCGCACCTATGCCGTCCCCTATGGCGTGTTCGAAATTCCTGATTACGATCGCCGCTACTGGGCCATTGCCCGCTGCGCCTTGGCGCGGCAGGTATCTTTTTTGTGTACGCCCAATCCCAGTACCCTCAAGCGGCTGGCCACGGTGATGACGCACCAGGCTGAATCGTTGATTCGAGCGATTGCCGATGGTGCAGGGGGTGAGGGCATCCCCGCCCAGCGGCCCCTGCCGGAACGGGCCAAACAACTGGAGCAGATTTTCAATACCACCGGAGCACTGCGGCCTCGGGACTGTTGGCCCCACCTGGAGCTGTTGGGCTGCTGGACGGGCGGGTCGGTGGGAGCCCAGGCCCGACAGCTCACGGCTGACTATGGCCCGTTGCCGATTCGAGATTTGGGCTATCTGGCCAGTGAAGCCCGGATCACCCTGCCCTACGAGAACAATACGCCTGCGGGGCTGTTGGACTTGACCCTGAATGTCTATGAATTTATTCCAGAAGCCTGTGCCGACCAGGCGAACCCGCCGATTTTGCTCAGCCATGAGCTAGAAAAGGGGCAACAGTACCAGATTTTGTTAACCACCCCTGGGGGGCTCTACCGCTATCACATCAATGATGTGGTGGAGGTGACGGGGTTCTATCATCGGTCGCCGATCATTGCCTTTTTGCGCAAGGGCCGCGACATGAGTAACCTGACGGGGGAAAAACTGCATGTCAACCATGTCCTAACTGCGATCGCAGCCTTACAACGCCAGTTTCACCAGCCGGTCGGCCCCTACCGACTGGTGGCCAATGCCCAGGCCATGCGCTACGAGCTGTACTGGGAAATGTCAGACATCCCCAGCCCGGAGTGGATTGAGCAACTGCTGTCAGCCCTGGATGTGGCTTTATCGCTGAACAACACGGAATACGCCCAAAAACGGGCTTCTCAGCGGTTGCAGTTCCCCTGTCTCCATCGGATGCGCCTGGGCTGGGCAGAGGCAACCCAACGCTGGGCCATTGCCCAGGGCCAGCGGGAGGTGCAGTACAAATGGCCGGTGCTCACCCAGCAGCCCCTACCGCTGGATACCGAAGCGATCGTGCAAACCTATGAGCTGACACTGCCCCATGCCCACCCCCACTGATGGTTGGCGGCTGAAGGGTCTATGGCCCAGTCAGCATCCGGTGCCCTGGCTGTGGGCGCTGACGCTGCTGTTTTTGCTGCGGGTGCTGGGGCAGGGGCTGGTGGCCTGCTGCCAGGTGCCCTTTTTGCCCCCCATGGCCCATTGGTATTCGGGGCTGCTGCCCTACCCGCTGCTGTTGCCCAGCCAACTGCTGATTTTGGCACTCCAGGTCAAGATCAATCGCGACCTGGCCCAGGGGCAGGGCTGGTTTCAACGGCTCCGACCCCGCTTGGGTCAGGGTCTACAGTATGTGAGCTACAGCTACGCCCTGGTGATGGTGATTCGCTACGGCGTCACCATGAGCCTCTATCCAGAACGCCGCTGGCTGGGGGAGGGCACGATTCCCATTGTGTTTCACTGGGTGTTGGCCGCTTATCTCTGGCTCTGGGGCTGGGGTCATCGTCATAGGAGGCAGCCATGAGGGCAGGAGGTTTTCGTCATCGCGTGCAGTGTTTCTCCCACCGACGGGTCTGGCTGTGGCTGTTGGCGGGGCTGACTGCACTGCTGCTGTTGGTCATTGGGCGGGGCAGTGCGATCGCCGCTGCCTGGTTGGGTCACCAGTTAGACTATCCGCCCAACCGCTATGGCGTTCGACTGGAGCGCCGGGTGACCGTGACCGCCCCCGATGGCACAGCCCTGGTTGCCGATGTCTACCATCCCCGCACCGCCGCCGCTACCCCCACCATTCTGGTGCGCATTCCCTACTCCAAACAGATCAAACACATTCTGTTTGCCCGCACCGTGGGCCACCTCTGGGCCAGTCACGGCTACATCACGGTGATCCAGGGCACCCGAGGTCGCTATGAGTCGGGCGGCAGCTACGATCCGCCCTTTGTGAACGAGGCCCAGGATGGCCGAGCCACGCTGGAGTGGATCGCCCAGCAGCCCTGGTACGACGGGCACATCGGCATGTGGGGCGGCTCTTACTTTGGCTATACCCAGTGGGTGCTGGCCGACCAGGTCGATCCAGGGTTGTCGGCCCTGATACCGCAGATTTGCAGCACCGACTTCTATGGCATGTTTTACCCCGGCGGCGCGTTTTCCCTGGAAAGCGCCCTCTACTGGGCGACCCTCAGCTACGGCCCCCGCGATATTCCTGTCCCCCCAGAGCAGCTACAGCAGGGCTTTGAGGGGTGGCCCCTGCTAGAGGCCGATGACCGAGCGGTGCAGAATATTCCGTTTTTTGATACCTGGGCTAGCCACACCGAGCGCGATCGCTACTGGCAATCGGTCGATGACCGCGATCGCGCCCGCCAGCTTCAGGCTCCGGCCCTGCTGATGGCAGGCTGGTACGATCCGTTTTTGCCCACCCAACTGGACGACTTTGAACAGATTCGCGCCAGCGCTGCCCCCCAGGTAGCCGAAGCCACCCGCCTGGTGATCGGGCCTTGGACCCACGCCAACACCGTCACCTTCCCCGACGGCAGCCGCCCCCGCAACTACCGCTTTGAGAGCATTGGCCCCAGCCTGCCCTGGTTTGATCACCAGATCAAAGGCGCTCCCGAGACGGCCTACCCCAGCCCGGTGCAAATCTATGTCATGGGCGCTAACACCTGGCGGGAAGAATCGGCTTGGCCCCTGCCCCGTACCCGCTATACGCCCTACTACCTGCACAGCAACGGTCGGGCGAATACCCTCAACGGTGACGGCGTCCTCAGTCTAGAGCCACCAAGGGAAGAAGCCAGCGATCGCTTTGTCTACGACCCGCAAAACCCGGTGCCCAGTGCTGGGGGAACCATGCTTGGGCCAAACGCAGGCATTCAGCCTCAAAACGCAGTGGAACAGCGGCAGGATGTGCTGGTTTACACCACCCCGCCCCTGAGCGAGGCGATTGAAGTGACGGGGCCAGTGCAGCTACGGCTCCAGGTTTCGACCACGGCTCCCCATACCGATTTCACCGCCAAACTGGTGGATGTCTATCCCGATGGCACGGGGTACAACGTTTCCGAAGGGATTCTCCGGCGGGGTTACGGCAATGCGATCGGCACCAATACCCGAGCAGAAACCCAGACGCCTACCGAAATCGAGATCGATCTCTGGCCCACCAGCCAAGTCTTCTTCCCCGGCCATCGCCTGCGCCTGGAGGTCTCCAGCAGCAACTATCCCCGCTTTGACCGCAATCCCAACACGGGCCGCAACATTCCCACTGAGCGTCAGCCAGTCACCGCAACCCAGACGGTTTATCATCACACCGCCGCTGTCTCCCGGCTGATTCTGCCGATCATTCCAGCCAAAGAATAGTCCCTAACGTTTTTTCCATGGGGAAATACCTGCTGTACTCTGGTCACTGCTTACCAGCTTTGTGGCTAAATCGGCTCATGACATAGTGGAGCATGGCAACGATGCACTGAGTGCAACTGCTGAACACCTGAACAACATCCTGAGTCTGGGCTTCGGTATCAGGGATGATGTCGAGGACAACATTGGGGGCAAGCGTTCAAAATCAGCTTTGAAGTTGGGGAGCTGATGACGCATGCCATAGAAATGTAGGACTGAGTCCAAGTTGCTGGTAATGGTGCTACCTCGGTGAAACAGGGCAATTTCATGCCCTTGCGTCATTAACTGACGAGTGACACGCAATCCAATAAACCCTGTTGCACCAATTGCAAGAATTTTCATGGCATCGGATGAATACTCAGTAGAAATGACTGCATTTCAAGTTCTAGTGCTGAATAAACTCACGAGTGATACGGCGAGAATGAGAACGTTCTCCACGTGGATTGGCATCAATATGTAGCAAGTGGCCATCATTCCTCCTGATTGATGTATTGATTTTTCAAGACCTTTTTAGATTGGGAAGTCTTGCGATACTGTCACATTCCTGCGGTGACTTGCGAAAGACCTGTAGCGGAACAACGTATATAGCGGTATAGCGGGTTTCAGAATTATGGGTCACGGACCCGATCCTAAAACGCTCATTCATAGGGAATCCTAGAGTTCAGGACAATCCCTGACTCCCAAATCTGTTCAAGGTGTGCTAATTACCACTCGACTATTAGCTGCGCCGGAAGATGAGAAGGAGGGAAAACTTTGCGTTGTCAGTCACCTGATTTCTGCTTCAGCACCCTCCCCTGGCGGTTCAGGCAACAGTTGTTCTGCCTGCACGATGCGCTGCCGGAGTCCCGAGAGGATCGCCTCCGGGCTGATCTGAGTGCTGGCCTGGGTGAGATAGGGCATGAGGTAGGGCTCCCAAAGAGCGGTAGTTTCCTGGGCACGCCTGATCTCACCTTTAGGCAAAGGAATGCGGAGACTGTAGGGAATCAAACCCTCATGGCCAGAGCGATAGGCGGGATTGGTAATGATGCACTGTCCCTCAATGAACCGCAGGATTTGGTCCGGGGTAAAGAGGGGCATCTTTTGTAGAGACTCATTCCAGTTGATGCTCTGGGTCGCCCGAGCCGCCATAGTGCGGCCCCGAGACCGCTGCTTGAGAGCTACATCCTTCTCTCCAAAGCGCTTGCTGTAGAGTTCTGCGGTCTTGATATCGCCTGGATTGAACAGAAAATGGGTGCCACAGGCCGCAGAGATAGCCTCCCCCATCTTGTCGCCATAGGTGTCATAGAGCTGATTCAGGGACTGCACCCCCAGGATGAAGCAACCGCCATTGGAGCGATACTCGTTAATCCACTGGGGTAAGCGGTCGAGGCGTAGAGAAGGCAACTTGTCGATGGCGATGGCAATGGGATCAGGGCGAGGACTGCTGAGGTTCTTGACCACACAGAGATGAATGGCGGCGGCCAGCAAAGGGCCAATGACACTGCGGCGGGCATCGTCAAGCTTGAAGATAATGATCTGCTTACCCTGGATGCGAGCAGGAATGGTGGAGGAACCCACAAAACTAGGTAAAAGGTCGCGTTGAATAAAACTGCTGAAGGTAGCGGCAGTCGTGGTGATGATGCCGGAGACCGTCTTCTCGGCACCCTTCGCGCTGAGGAATTGATTAAAGCTAGCAGCGACCCAAGGATTGAGGCGCTGGGTCTGTACAGCGTAGTCAAGCCGATGAACCAAGTCGGGGAGCTGTAGAAAGGCGTAGACCATGGCCATATCGGGGAAAGGGGTATCTCGGGCCAACTGCATCAAGCCCTTCGCCAGTTGTTCCCCGGCCTTAGTGAAGAACTCATCACTGCGCCCCCCTTGAGTAGATTGGGCATTGCGGGTGATGACCGCCCCCAGTTCCCCCGCCATGACGGCATCAGCAGAGTCGCGCAGGAATTCGATGGGGTTGAGCACCCCGCTATAGGGTTCACCGGGGGCAAAGACATGGACCTGGTAACCGTAGCGAGCGGCCAGAGGAGCGTGGAGGCGCATCTGGTCGCCCTTCTTGTCATAGAGCAAGACGGGAATGCCTTGAGCTAAGGCCGATTCCACCATAGGGTCGATAGCACTGGCGGTTTTCCCAGAGCCGGGATTACCCAATACCAGGACACTGCGCTGGGCATCGGGGAGCCAGAGTGCGGGCATGGCCCCCATCAAGGTTTGTAGCCTTGCCCCCAGCCCCCGCCAGCGGCCACCCCACCAGAACTGAGGCATCTTGCCCGCCCAGAGGACAAGGCGGTTAGGGGGGACCGGGGGGTGTGGTTTCCTTGAGGGCGGGTTGAGCGTTCGGGGTTGACGGTGGTGATGGCCCAGCTTAGGGGGGAGATAGGTGCTGGGTAAGCGCAATTGCTTCAGGGCAGTGCTGGTGGCCGCCAATCGTTCAGCCGTCCCGACAGTGCGACCGGTAGAGAGTTTTCCTGTGTTGTCATTGAGCAGCACCATCATTCCCACCAACGTGGCAAAGGCCCCCAACATCAAGAAGCCCTGGGGATTGTTGTACTGCTGAAGGAGCGCGCCGAGGTCAATGCCAAACATGGTGTTAAGGGGGATAGGTGAGTCGGTGAGAGGGGTGGGGCTATCGCCTGGGGTGATGACCGTTGTGTCGTGATATCAAGGATCCCCATGACCACAAAAAGAACGCCTCGCGCCTCAGCCTCAGGTGTAGGTCGGACGAACTCAGCTCGAACGAGCTCCCGTCGGGCCAATGGTGCCGCTAAAGCCTCAGGTCGCAAAGGGGCCGCTATTCGTTTTGAAGTAGACCCAGAGCTGCTGAATCCGGAGTACAACCAAGCCCGCCGCCCCCGATTGCCCTACGGCATTGTCATCAACGACAAGCCCGCAGGCATCCTGATTCCGGTGGATCAACTGGAGTCAGGGGGCTGGCTAGAGCTACCAGAGCCCGATGCCTTAGATCAAGTCACCATTGGTGGGAACGAGGTAGACGGGGTATTGCTGAGGGAATGCCGGATGGTGGTGTTGCAGCACATCCCGCCCTACATTCGCTACAAAGATGCGGATCAATTGGTGGAGCGGGGAGCAGACCCGGCCCTAGGCCAAACCTTTGTGGGTCCCTACGAGGAATACCGCGCCCAGCTCGACAAGGGTTTGATGGAGGTGTGCTCGGAACATGCCCTGGTCTTCCTGAGCGAGGACAATGATCCGCTGCATACGGTGCCCTTCATCGTGCGGTTCAAGAATGTAGCCCTGTGGAGCTTGATTAGCACCTACGAAGACTACTACCGCAAGCTAGAGCGAGCCTTTGCGGAGTACACCAACCAACCCTTTGCCAGCAAGTCAGACCGATGGCGTTCCTTGGGGGTGCTACCGCTACGCTTTGAGGCCGAGAAAGAGGGCCAGGGCAGAAACAAGTCCTGGTGCTGCAAAGTAGAGGCAACGGTGACCCCTAGTGCCGAGACCCTGCCAGAGCTATTTCTGGGTACTCCCCAGGGCAAGGGATTGGTGTGGGGTTTGCAGGAGGAAGTCGCCGGGTTTGTGGAATCCTCCGCCCTGACGCTCCCCGCTGCAGAACCGGTCAAAGCCCTGCCGGGTGTAGTGCAGGCCACCCCTGCTGACCTGGCATTGGGAGATGAGGATGACGACTACGGTGATGACGACGACGATGCCGAAATCATTGATGTCGAAGCCGTCCATACCCTAGCCGAGGAAGACATAGAAGGAGAGGAAGAAGAGGACTTTGGCGAAGACGAAGACGATGACTTCTAAGGCTTAGTCCGAGTGCTGCCAGCCCAGTCCGGTATCAGGGCTGGGCTAGGGTGAGCTTCCGGTCTCAAGGGGGAGACGGCGATCGCTGGCCACTTGATAGCGCTCTCCCCGCAGACATAGGGTCAAGGCTTGCATGTGGTCGTCATCAAGCTGATTGATAGCCAGACAGGGCAAGGGTCGAGTTACCCCATCCTCTAGGTCAATCGGCTGGATCAGGGGGGTATCAGGGGGCAACTCTGGGCGCAGGTAGGTAGAGAGCACCAGACCTGCACCCACGGGAGTATCCCCCTCTAGCCAGAGGCCACTGTAGAGGCACCCGGCGCTGCCGCAGAGGAGATCGCTGTTGTAGTTGAGCAAGACTAAGCGGCCCTGTTTGCCCGGAATGCTCCAGGCCAGCATGTCCTCTTGCACGGCCTGGGCTTGGTCTCCCGTCAAGCTGGTTTCGGCTGCCATCACCTCCTCCAGCAAGGGTGCCGGTACGAGTTGAGTCGCCACCCGCCAAGGGGCACTGGCTTGGGCGCTACAGCCGAAGCTGGCTAGGGCGATGCTGAGGATGACGGCGAGGGCAAAGCCGATGCGGAGGCGCTGGGCCGCTCGCAATAGCCATCGGGGTGGGGTTGGCAATTGGGTGAGTATGGTTTCCAGGTCTGGTCCTTGACCCGCCATAGCGGCTTGGAGGTCAGTCCAGCGTAGGTGTAATAGCCCTGAGAGGGCATTGGCTAGAGGTGGGGGCAACGACAGCCCGAGAGCATGGGGTTGACGTAATTCACTGTGGACATTGGGTGTCTTGGTCAACATCGCAACTTAACCTCCTTGGCATTGGGAAGGGAACAAACTTGAGTCGGAAAAAAGGGAGTTGCTGCCTACGGTTGGGTGTTGTTTCTAGAACAAGGTGAACCCTATTTCCTGTAAAGCTCCGACTTCTTCTTCAGAGAGATAATCGGTGCCCCATTGCTCGATACTGTCTCTAAGCTCAGCCTCGAATTGATCTCGCCCGATATCATCAATGATGCTTTGGTATAGCGCGACCAACAAAGCCTGAGCGACAGAGCTGGGTAGGGTATCGGTTGCAGTGATGCGAATATCTTGACCTGTAGGGTTCCAATACTCCAACTCACATTGGCTGTCGCTACGGATCGACTGAATAGCATGACTGGTAGTGTGCCCGTCAATGACGTTGAATAGGCTAAAATGCCGCCCTTCATTCTGTACTTGAGCAATGAGTTCGAGGCCATCTACAGCCCCTTGACTCTGAAGTGGACAAGTCTCGAAGTTGGCTTGGGCATGACTGATCCTTGGCCTATAAACAGTCGCGGTAGTGATAGCAAAAGCCAAAAGTAATAGGCTGAGAAACTTGATTGTTTTTCGAGATTTACGCATGGGTTAATTCTCCATGAAGGTGAGCTAAAAGTTGATATAGTCCCTGGGGTTACGGGGGACTCCGTTCTCCCGCACTTCAAAATGCAAGTGGGGTCCAGTGGAAGAGCCTGTATTGCCCGTGGTGCCGATCAATTCCCCTTGTCCGACCTGCTGGCCCTCAACCACATCAATGCGGTCGAGATGGGCATATCGAGTTTGGCGACCATTGCCGTGGTCGATGTAGACGACCCTGCCGTACCCACGGGTGAGGGAACCGCTGATCCCCGCAAAGGTGATCGTGCCGCCATCAGCGGCAACGGTGGGGGTTCCTACTGGGGTGGCCAAATCGATGCCCGCATGGTTAGAACTGCATCCAGAACAAGGGGCAGGTCGGGGGCCAAACTCACTGGTGACTGGGAATTGTCCCGCGACGGGATAGACCAGTTCGCCATTGGCTTGACCTGCTGCTCCGCTCGCCCCCGTCGGACATTGACTGGAGCCGCCCCCTTGCTGATATAGCTCACGGGTACGCTGGCCATAGTCGCGCAAGCTGAGACGACCATGGGCATCGGAGCTGCCACCATCAATGGCGCTACCGGGACCGCCGAAGTGCATCTGGGCGGCGCGCTCAATCAAGCGATCGCCTTGAAAAGGTTGACCGGTGGTGGGGTCGATTTGCCCTGAGGCGCGCTCAATGTTGCTGGCCAAAGCGCTTTCAAAGGCCCGGTCCTGGTCTTCAGGGGGGAAGAACTGCATCAACTCGTCGCTAGTCGGTCGATGGCCGCCATTGACCCGTGCCAAGAACTCAGAGCCCCCCGGTCGAGCGGAGATCAGTTCCACGGCATAGGGGTTGTAGGACATGAATTGATACTTGCCCAACCCCCGCCCACAGTTACGGCCCCCATCGGCACAGACATGAACTCCGACAGCGTTGTAGCCGCCACTGCCCTGGGACTCGATAGCGCCAATGGCATGGGCAAGCAAGCCCAGATCAATACCCTGAGGCGAGCGATTAGAGCCCCTTGGGGTAGAGCGAAGCAAGCAATTGGGGTCGAAGGTGCCCCCTAGTGCCAGATTGCGGACTCCCGGCATCCCTCCCCCCCGAGTGGCACCCGTGGGTGTAGACGGGGTTTGGCTGGGAGCATCCCCCTCAAGGGCACCGACAAAGATGGGGTCATTGATGCGATAGGTGATGAAAGGAAAGGGGCCAATCACATAGGGGGTACAGCCGCCTAGGGCACAGGCACGAAAGAAAAGGGCGCTAGAGACGGTATCGGTGGTTTCATCGGGCTCCCAGATCACCTGCTTAAAGAGGGGGCCATAGGGATGTCTGCCGGTGGGCTCCTTGCCCCCATTGACAGCCCGTAGTAGGCCACTGCCGCCTTCCACCTCTTGGTACTTGCCCGAAACCCAATGGCTACCGTCGAGGGCCTGGGAGCCAGAGCCCAGGGTTTGCAACTCAATGGAACTACAGTCCTGCCGCTCCACGTAACAGGGCACGGCAAAGCCCTGTTGCTCAGAGCCAGAAATAGTACGGGTACGCTCCCCCTCCTTTGGCCCCCAGATGAAATCAATCTGCATAGTGGTGCCCCCTACCAAGGCGAGGGGACTGGGGAAACTGGATAAGGGCAACTCAGGGATACCCGGAACTTGGTCGAGGGTAGCGGCCTCAAATCCAGGGAAGTCTCCTAGGGCAGTTTGGATCACACCGGGTAGGGTATTGATAGCCCATGCCCTCAAGTCAATCTGATTGAGGGAGCGCTGAGCTAGATCAGGGGTCTGTTGTAGAGCCTGAAAGAGCGTGAGACCCTGCCGCAGGTCAGTGTCTCTAAATAGGGCGGCAATAGGGGGGAGGGACTCTACTTCAAAGCCGCTGAGGGTAGGAACAGCCGTGAGTAGGTTAGCTACCGATTGCTGGGCTAGGAGGGGGAAATCGCTGAGGGGACTGGCCCCTAGATCCTGGGCTACCCCGCTGCCGATGGCTTCTAGGGTAAGCGCTTGGGGGTTGAGCTCAGTAATATCAGCAAAGGTGAGCACCTGGTCAGGGGTTTGGCCCGCTTGCCAAGTGCGCTGAGCAGAGCCTTCGAGGAAGCTGCCACTGGTGGTCAGGGGCGGGAACTGGTCAAAGGCCAGCTGATTGAAGTCGGGGTTGGATGGGGGATTCCCCAGAGATATAGAGGCGCTAGTAATGCTGCTGGCCTGGGTGTTGTCAGCCGCTAGAGTCGGCTGCCCCCCCATCAGCATCGTCAGAATTATGGCCAATAGCCATATCAAACACCGGAACAGCATGGGTCATAGGGGTAAGGGAAACGGGGTGGTGTTGGAACGAGATTGAAAGGAACCTAGAGCACGAGCTCGTCATCGTCGCCGTAGTCCTGAGCGGTGGGCCGCCGGTAGCCAGAGGTGGGCAGAACCGCCTTGCCATAGCCCTCCCCTTGGGGAATGGGGTTAGCGGAGGACTCAGTGTAGGGGGTGTCAAAGACGTTGGCCTCAAAGGGATTACCCCGATAGCCATCAGCAAAGCTGCGGGTGCGGTAAGGATTGTTGCCCGCCCCTAAACCGGTGTTGGGGGTGCCGTCGTTGGGGGTATCTTCGTAGCCCGATGTGCCATAGCCGGGGCCGGTGGATTCAGGGCTGCCGTAGGGGGCTGGAGGGGTGTCACCGCCATAGCCCGAATTGCCATAGCCCGAATCGCCGTAACCTGAATCACCGTAACCATCAGGGGAAATCACAATCTTGACCTCCAATAAATGAATGGAATGGGTTAATACCAACAATCATAAATTAGCGATTAGATATCTATACTGGGCTCATTCTTGGGATAGAAATAAAACCCTATTTAGAAGCAAAATAAAGAATAAAATCTATCCTTTGACGGAGAGAGTTGGAGATAGGGGTATTGCTATCGCCATAGGGGGTGTTGTGACCTGCCTAACCGCCATGGCGAAAGTTCCTATTGCTAATCAATCCACCTTATTTGGGTTGGATACTGGCTCTGATTGTCAGGACGATAAATCCCAAACCTTGAAGCGCTTAAGGATAATGACTGAGGTGCTTCCAGATGTGGGGTTTATGACGGCTTGTGTGGGGCTTCTGTATCACGAGAAATGGTTGAGTAATGCCCAAGTTAAATACTTCACAGGCCCGGTCATATTTGGCAAAACTGAATGGTCTTCTTCTCTACCTTCAGCGCAAACTCAAAAGTTGGTAAAAGCAGTGCGCCTAGAGCGATTCTGGCAACTGCTCGATGAGGTAGAGCAGGGGAAAGAAAGTGAACAATGTGTCCCCGCAGAGCTGGTGTGCGCCATCCAGCCCTATACCCTAGTGGCCCCCCTGAGCCCAGACTATCGAGACGCCTGTGTGTGGGCCTTTGCCCAGGTGCTAGAGCGTCACCCCACGTTGTTTCCGGCTAGCGCTGAATTACGCCAAACCTTTCCCACGCACCTGCGCACTCCCGACCCCTATGTGCTCAGGGAGTTTTCAACCACCCTGCGGCGGCGGGTGGTGGCAAGGGGCAGTGGGATGGGGTGTGTGGCGGCTAGCCCTGAAGGCGGTAACGCCGAGGCCGCTCCCTTGATGGAGCCTGAGCAAGTGCAAATGCAATTGTTCTGAGGCAAAGAGGTCTAAAGCCGGTAGGATTTGGGGTTCATTGCAAGATGCGCTCTTCTACTGGCCGCACCCAGAGGACACAAGCCCCCTGGTCCGCCAACTCCCCTTGCAGGGCCAAGGTGATGCCCAGCTCTGCGGCCTGCTGTTCGCAGCGCCAATCGTGGAGGAGATCTTGGTTCCAATTCCACAGTTGCCGTGCCCGCTGACCGTCTTCACTCGTGGCCCAGTTCAGGGCATTAACCTCATCGAGGGTGAGGCGGACGGGGCCAGTGGCGTAGTTGGGGCGAACGGCAGCTTGGCGCAATTGGCCCAGCCAAAACCCAGCCAGGGCGGTCAGGGCCAAGATCACCCCAGCGGTGAGGATATTGCCAATGGTGAGGCCGTAGAGCACCTTGTCAAAGGAGGCTTTGAGGATGAGGCGCTTCACGGCGGCGGCGATCTCTTTTTCCTGGGCTTTGACCGCGACCTGCTCTTGGTGCTGAAGGCGGTCTTGGCATTGTTCCAGGTGATGGTGCAGGCGTTCTGACCACCCCTCGAACATGAGCTTGAGGGTGTGGGGCTTCTCCATCAGCAACGATTCAAGCCTGCCCGTGGCAAAGAGTACCGCAAAGAGGGGGTCTTCAGGGCTAATGCCCAGCTCCAGAATGGCCTCATAGGTGTGTTGCTTGAAGGCATCGGATTGCTGCTCAAAGGCGGCATCCATGCGGGTATTGGCCTGAGCGATCCCATGGAGGCCAGAGCGTTGGACAGAGCGTTGCAAGGTGGTGACAATCCACAGGAACTCCTCAGGGCTGTAGGTCTGAGCCAGGGTAGGTTGGTCACTGATGGCTTGCCAAAGGGCATGGGCCTTGGCCTCCTGGGCCAGTTCTTGCACCCGCTGGGCGACGACGGGATTGACCACCCGCTTGGGCTCAGGGCTGTTCCCATTCCGATCCGGGTCGTGGGCGGGCCAATGGGCTGGGTCAGGGGGTTCCTGGAGCTGGGGTTGACGGTGCTGGAAGGGGGCGCTTAAGCGATGGAACCACCGTAGAGTGCTCTGGCTCAGGGAAGCTGGTGGGTCAGTGGTTGGCCTGGTCCCAGCATCTGGGGTGTGGGTATGGTCCATGGTGCCCCCTAGGATTTCTGAGTCTTGGTAGAGCGACGACGGGGAGTCTTGGCTTTAGGGGGACTGGCCCCATTGGGTTCTGTGGGGTTGGGTGCAACCTGTTCAGGGTGGAGCACTGCCTCTAGGGAAGGGATCTCCGCTAGCAGACCGCACTGCTCGATTTGTTGGGTGGCAGCCACGAGGAAACGGTCGATGCGGCTGCGGCTGATCAGTTCCCAATCCGGGTGCATCACCCCGGCCACGTACTTGAGCTTTTCGCGTTGCAGCAGGTTCATCTCTCGGTGCTCTAGACGAGGGAATTCGATGTCGTAAAGGTCGGGACGTTGTAAGAACTCCCGAAAACCGGATACCGAATAAAGGGGATCCCAGTTAGGCCGGAGGGCATTGGGCAGGAGAGCATTGTTGCGCACCAGGACATGGGTGAGGTGACCGGGATGGTTGTGGTCGTAGTACTCGACGGTGCGGCGGAATTCAGCGGCATCATCCTCGGTACAACCAGAGAGGAACCAACGCACGATGCGGGGAGAAGCGGATGGGGGAGAGGATTGCCCCCGGCGCTGGGCTTGGTCTTGGGCCTTAGCTTCCCCTTGCTGGAGTTGAACCACATTCAATGCCCCAAAACGGGGCTGGGTGACGAGGTCAAAGCAATGGTCAGGGGAATCGCTGGGGAGCAGTTGTAGGGCGGTGAGATTGTGGTCTTGCAACCAATGGGAAGAGAACTCGAAACTAGAGCCGGGGAAGTTAATGAAGAGGCTCAATCCCCCCCGCAGGTAACGGGTAACCTCATCGGAGGTGTAGTCCTTGTTGGCGCGAATGTCGATTTCGAGGGTATCGGGGTAGTAGGGCTTAATGTTGTGACCGACATCGGCATCAATCACCTTGGCCGCCAGGAGGTGAAAGTCGATGTGATGGGCAATAAAACGGGCAAAGGTAGACTTGCCCTTCCCCCCAGAGAAGGAGTCAATCAGGTGAATGGAGGGAATGGGGGCTGGAGTCGCACTGGACTGAGGAAAAGTAGGGTCTACCTCTGATGTTGAAATGGCAGAATTAGAACTCATGATTTCAGGCTGTACTAAGGTGCTGAGGCTGTAGTAGGGAACACTGGCTCACGGGAGTTAATTCAGCTGGTCACTGCTCTGGAAATGCTTTTCCAAATACTGACTAGCATCATCCGTTTGGAAGGTGACATCGGATAAATCAAAAAGGTCGGAGGGAGAGGATTGCTCTGTACTGTGACGGGTTTGGTGAGCCAAATCAACCTCAGGAGTGCTGGTTGAATCTGACTGATTTCCCTGAGAGTATTGAGCCTTGCTTGCGGATGAGGGAATCGGAGATTGGCTGGGATAGGATCTGGGCATTTTGTCTGGAATAGTGACTTGCTTGGCAGGATAGAAACTCCCACTGCGGCTTCGTATCAGCTCAGGAAATAGATTCTGAATCAACTCTAATCGAGCCCTAATATTTTCATAGGAGGACAGCACTAAATATTGTTGTTCCTGTGGGCTAACCCGATCTGGGTTGAGATACAGATACTCTACTAAGTAGAAGGTGCTGAGGGTGCTAACGATGTGGGTATTGCTGATGGACTTGCTGTGCTTAAGGAATTCAAACAAAGATTGTTCGAGATCGGTTCCAGGGCGTAGTTGAATGCGATAGTTAGAAGGGGTCATGGGTAATTTCCAGTGATGATGTTGCCTAAAAATCCAAAATCCAAGCTTTAAGCCTAAGCACAACTCTTTTGGAGTGAAGATTCAAGTGAATGGTGAGCGGAGAACTTGAACCGATTTTGCAGGCTACTAAAGAGGCTATAGATATCATCGAGACGATGGGTGAGAGCATCGGTGCTAAAGTCTGCCGGAATCTTGACCCCAGAACCGTAGTGGTGGGGTAGATCCGGTTGATATTCATTCAAGGCTGGGGTGATGACATTGATTCCTCCTCCACAGAAGATGAGGTCAGGGGAAGACTCATTCATCAGGACATTATCAAACCATTCGGATAGAGTCTTGACGTAAAGTATTTGGGCTTGACGAAGGTGATAACGTAAGTCTTGGCCTGCTAATTCTCGTTGCTGAGGATCTCGATAGGGGGTAATGGCGGCATAGGGATCCCCATGGCGATGTTGATGGTTGCTGAAGATAGCGTCCAGATACTTTTGGGGAGTCACCCCATGGGCACCACAGGCTTCTTCCAAACATTGATTAAACCCCAACATCGAGGTTCTAAACTGCTTAATGCGCCCTTCTCGAATGATGACGGCACTGGTATTGCGGTGACCCAGCATAAATACCACTGCATTCTGAATATGGGGATGACGGGTGATAAACTCAGTGGCCACTCCTGAGGCTTCAGGATAGCAGTGGAAGCTGAATAGCTCTGGTTGAATTACGCCAGAGGGAGTCAATACACCCGTGGAAAGGATATATTGGAGTCTTTTCTCAAAACGAGAACCAAGCTGATATTCGTCGGCAGGCAACATGCATTGTACCGAAACTCGAAAGTCTGGCTTGAGCTTGTATCCCTGGTTGTTCAATCGTTGATGAATAACAGAGAGTGCCCCCATGAGTTTGTAGAGAGCCTTCTCATTCTTGGCAATATTCAAGCTATTGAAGCCTGCGATCTGAGCCCCCAAGTCTCCTACAGCACCGACTTCATCTGCAATGGGATGACCCTCATGGTCGAGGGGTTGAACCCAACAGAGAAACTCTGGTGGAACCGGGTTGATATTGAAGGCACAAATCTTGTCTACGGCAAAGCGAGTCGTGACGGTAGCCTCAGGGGACATGGTTAGAAGTTGAGGTTGGCCGCGTCGATGTTGATAGATCACCTTGGTGAGGGAACCACCAAAGTCGATGGCCACAATTACATGGGGTTTAGGGGTCCGTGGCATGGCAATAGAAATATTGTTTACACCTATGAAAAAACACATCCCTACGAAATGACCTCTGTCAAAAGGGTTGTTTGAAGAGTTGATGAAGGGGTGAAATTTACAACTTTAGATAGAGGTGTGATGGCGGGATGAAGCCAATGGGGTTGAGGCCCGTTTCCACGGGTGGGGAACGACGTGTTTCCTGGCTGCCCATGACTGCCCCGCTTACGACCTGCCCGTCCATCACCCCACGTTCCAGCGATAGTTACCAAGCCCTGGTGACCTTGGTGGGCTCAGACCTGCTGGAACAAGCTTTGAGTGAGTTGTCCGCCCAGATGGAGGTTCAGCAAGAGCCCGGTGGATCTCGGCCTGATGCCCTGACCATCCAACTGACCGCCCTGCGGTGGTTGACAGCGGAAATCGAAACGTTGGTGAGTGAATTGCCCCATCGCCTTACCCCCGGCCCTGGCCGCGACGCAATTGCTTGCCATGATTTTCAGCGGTGGTTGGAGCAGAGGTCGCTGGCCTCCGACGAAGGGGCCTAGGTCATCCGTAGACGAAGGCCAAACTATGGGTGCTATCGCCCGGTAGGGGATGCCCATCCATCGTCCCTTCCTATGGCTGCCCTTGACTTTTACACCGCTGCGGAGACCGGCAATGCTCAAAGCTCTCGCCCGATGCCGGGAACCCCTCCCGTCAACTTGGCTTGGAGGGACATCCAAACTACTGCCCAACTGGAGGAAGGGGTTGCCCAATTGCAGGACTGCAAGGTGCTTGGCATTGACACTGAGACGACGGGCCTTGACCCCCACTGCGACCGGGTGCGTTTGGTGCAGGTGGCCAGCGCCCATCAGCCCACCCTGGTGATTGACCTGTGGCAGGTGGAGGACTGGAGTGCCCTAGCTGCTTTGTTGCAGGGTTCAGCTTTAAAGGTGGGCCATACTCTGAAGTTTGATTGGCAAATGCTGAGGGCAGCGGGGTTGCCATTGCAGGGGCCATACTTTGATACCCAACTGGCCTACCAGGTGCTGAAGGCGGGGATTCGCTGCCCCTCGAACCTGAGGCGAGTGGTAAAACGGGTGTTGAAGGTGTCGTTGGATAAGAGCCAGCAGCGCAGTGACTTCAGCCGCTGGGAGTTGACTGTTGAACAACGTCAGTATGCGGCTTGGGATGCGGCCTATGCCCTAGGGCTGCGGCGACGATTGGTGGCTTTGTTGAAGCAGTATTCGGCTCAATGGGGTCAGGCTCGGTTGCTGGCGATCGCTAAATTGGAATCGGCCTGCATCCCAGCCACCGCTTGGATGGAGTTCAACGGTATGGGTCTAGACCCATACCGTTGGCAGGAGGCCATTGCCAAGCTACAAGGGCAGCGGCAGCAAGCCTTTGTGGACTTTCACCAAGCCCTGGGGGTGAGTCTTCAGCAGCAGATTAGCTTGCTGCCCGAGCTGTCGCAGGCCACCCAGTACGGCATCAATCTGGGGTCGAGCCAACAGGTGAAGCAAGCTTTGGCGGCCCAAGGGCTAGACCTGAAGTCCACGGACCAGCGCAGTGTGATCAAGGTGGTGGATCGTCACCCGGCGTTGCCCCCTCTGCTGGAATGGCGGCGGGTGGCGAAGGTGCTGGATACGATGATGGGGTTGCCTGCCCATCGCCATCAGCAGACCCAACGGTTGCATCCCCAGGTGTTCCAGATGGGTGCTAGGAGTGGTCGCTTTAGTTGTCGTCACCCGGCGCTGCAAACCATGCCGCATCAAGCCTTGGTGCGGCGATGCTTTACCGCAGCCCCAGGCCATGTGCTGCTGAAGGCGGACTATTCCCAGATTGAGCTGCGCATCATCGCCAAGGTCACCCGTGACCCGCTGCTGGTGCAGGCATACCGCCGGGGTCGGGACGTGCACCGGATGACCGCAGGGTTGCTGATGGATAAGTCCCCCAACGCAGTCAGTGATGAGGAACGCCGTCTGGCTAAGGCCATCAACTTTGGGTTGATCTATGGCATGAGCGCGATTCGGCTTCAGCTAGAGGCCCAGCTCAAGTACGGGGTAATTCTCAGCCATCGTCAAGCGCTACATTTCCATCGGCGCTACTTCGAGTTGTTTGAAGGGGTGCGGGAATGGCACCGCCGGGGCCGACGATTGCTACAGGGCAAACGCAGAGTACGCCAAACCTATACCTTGCTGGGTCGGGTGCGGCGCTGGCAGGAGCAGCCCAGCTTGAATGAATGGCTCAATTTCCCGGTGCAGGGAACGAATGTGGATATTATCAAGCGGGCCTTGGTGAAGTTGGTGCCGGTGTTGAGCCCTGAGGTGAAGCTGTTGATGGTGGTACATGATGAGATTGTGCTGGAGGTAAGGGCAGAGCTGGCGGAGACTGTGGCCCATCAGTTGGTGGCGTTGATGGAGCAAGCTGCTGCCCCGGTGCTCTCCCCCATCCCGGTCAAGGTGGCGGTGCAGGTGGGCCAAAGCTGGGCGGGGGAATGATGGCGATTATTTCTACGCTGGGCACGCCGCGAGACATCACCCTACAAGAGCTGCGGATAGAAACCCTGTTCCCCGCTGATGCCGCGACCGCCGCCATCCTGCAGGGGAAGTCGCTGGCCATCACGGATACGGCGTCTCCCCTGTTAGGTTATGACGGAGCCATAGCCACCTGGTGGCAAATGCAGACGAATCTGGAGTCAGGCTTGGGAAATCAGCGCTGGGGCGAGGCGTTCAAGCTTCGGACTCTTCTGTCCCTTGCACCTACGAGGATTAACTTGGATTGAACAGTTCGCTACAATCTGCGGGCGATCGATATTTGGATTGGGGAAGCCACAGCCCTAGGTCAAGGCTACGGCACCACCATGATGCGGCTAGCCTTGACCCGTTGCTTTGCCGACCCTCAGGTCACAGCCATTCTGATAGATCCCCTGAGCAGTAATACCCGTGCCCACCGCTTCTACGAGCGCCTTGGGTTCACGTTTTTGGCATACCGACAATTTGGCCCCAACCACTGTTCGGTTTATGGCCTAGATCGAGCCGCTTGGGCGATCGCACCCAGACATGAATCCCAACCTTTATGAATCTGTACATGTATGAATATGGACATGAGTGGGATTGCTATTATGTTGCAACTGGCTGCAAATCCTTGATAGGCAACGCTAGCCTTACTGTATCTGCAATCCTGACCACCGTTAGCGCCCCCTTGAACGCCATGAAGTTTCTTCTAAGCTACGCCCCTTCACCCCTTCCCAATGTCCAGGTGATTAGCTTTAGAAGTCAGCATGGCCAAAACACTCTTATCTGCCCAGGATCTCAGCTACAGGTTTGACCCGATCGCCCCTCTGTTTGAGCAGATTAACCTCAGCCTGCAATCCGGCGATCGCGTTGCCCTAGTAGGGCGCAACGGTAGCGGCAAGTCTACCCTGATGAAACTCTTGGCGGGGCACCTCCAGCCCAGCCGTGGATCGATTTCGCGGGATGGATCGGTGGCCTATGTGCCTCAGGTCAGTACCCTTGATCAGACCAAGCCGACGGAGACAGTCCTGGAATGGCTCAGTGCTGCCGCCGAGGACTGGTGGTGGATCGACGAGTTTTTAAGGACGCAATTAGAGACCGAACTGGATCTATCCTTACCCATTGTCAGCTTGAGCGGGGGAGAACTAACGAAACTGTTGCTGGCGATCGCCCTTGCGCCTGAACCAGAAATCCTCTTGCTGGATGAACCCACCAACCATCTGGATTTGCTGGCCCTAGAGCATTTACGGGCCTGCCTGGATCGGTTCCAGGGGGCATTGGTAATCGTCTCCCACAAGCCCTATTTCCTCGACCAAGTGGCCTCGACGACGTGGGAACTAACGCCCCAGGGACTGGATGAATACGGCGGCAACTACACCCTCTACCGAGAGCAAAAGCAAGCCCAGCTCTCGGCGGCGGAGCGCTCCCATCAGGTAGCCCAGAAAGCGCTGAAACGGGCTAAGGCGATGGCCCTAGCGGAGCAAAAGCGGGCAGCCCGATCCCAACGTGGTGGTCAGCAGAAAGCCGAGAGTAGTGGCATGGGCAAGATGGCCCAGCATTATTTTGCCAATCGAGCCTCTGGCAGGGCGGGGACGGCGGCTCAGCGCAACCAGGCGGCCATTGTCCAGGCGGCCCAACAGGTGGCTGAAACCAAGGTGAGAACCACTAAGGCCACCTCCCTGCAACTGGTAGAAAACAATCAAAAACGCCGGACGGTACTGGAAATCCGCGATGGCTGTCTCAGGGTTGGGGAGAATACTCTGATTCGGGACATTCAGCTACAGGTGGTCGCTGGCGATCGCATCACCCTGGCTGGAGCCAACGGCTCAGGCAAGTCTAGCCTGGTCAAAGCCATCGTTGCTGAAACCGATTCTGTTCGGCTCGACGCGGCCCACCTCCGGCTGGCTGACCCACTGGCGATCGTGTACCTCGATCAAACCTATGGGCTCATTGATCGCCGTCGCAGCCTCCTGGAAAACATGCAAGCCGCCAATCCAGCGCTGCCTTACCAACATCTGCGCCAGCAGCTCGGGCATTTCCTATTCTTCAACCAGGCGGTCAATAAACCTGCCTCAACCTTGAGTGGAGGGGAACTGGCGCGGCTGACCATGGCCATGATCAGCATTGCTGCCATTGACTTGCTGATTTTAGATGAGCCTACCAATAATCTGGATATTGCCACGGTTGAGACCATCATTACCGCCATTAATGACTACCGGGGGGCGCTGTGGGTGATTTCCCACGATTTAGATTTCTTGAGCCAAATCGAGATCGACCGCGCCTTTAAGCTCACGGATCACACCTTCCAGCCCATGACCTTTCTGCCCAGGGACACGGCGGCCTATTCCCAAGAGCTGCTGGAGAGAACTTGAGGATGCTTTGAGGGCCTACCAACGGCACAGATCCACCCCTATCTACCCTTCAAGAAGTTGGGTAAAAGGGTATCAACTTAAGCCGAAACATCAAGAACCACGATGTTGTCTGGCACCCAGGCTCTGCCTGGGAACGAGAACAATCCGCCCCTCTCTACCCTTTAATCTCTACCCTTTAAGAAGTTGGGTAAAAAATATTGGTCAGTTCGAGCGGGATTGAGTTGCTGAGCCTTAGGTGTGGACATCGGGAACGGTACTTCCTGGTTCTGGATGGGACTCGGGACTCACGCTGAATATGATAGGTTGATCAGTAAGCTTCAGTAAGCTATGGTGCCGCATCACAACCCTCTGGATGACTGCCATAATCGTCCCAGCTAGGTTAGCCCGATGGTTCAAACTCCTCCTCAATACCTGATCCAGCAAGACTTTGAGCAACTATGTCTGGATCATCCCGATCGCATGCTCGAACGCACAGCCCAAGGAGAATTGGTAGAAGTGGCCCCGGTAGGCGGAGAAGGCAGCAGCCAGGAGGCTGATTTAATCGGCGACCTGATCATTTGGAATCGGCAAACCAAGCTGGGGAAAGTCTTTAGCTCCCAAGGGGCGTTTAAGCTGCCATTTGGCTCAACCCGAGCAGCGGATGTCGCTTGGGTGCAGTTAGATCGTTGGGAAGCTTTAACTTCTGAACAGCGAATAGGCTTTCCACCAATTTGTCCTGATTTTGTGATTGAGTTGCGTTCTCAATCGATCTCGCATGGGGTGATTAAGCCGCAATCTTTGTCGGAGCTACGCACGAAGATGGCGGAGTACTTGGCCAGTGGGTTGCGCCTGGGTTGGTTAATTAACCCTCACGATCGGCAGGTCGAAATTTATCGGGCTGGGCAAGCGGTGCAGGTAATCTCTATGCCCACGACGCTGTCTGGTGAAAACGTATTGCCTGGTTTTGAGCTACGGGTGTGAACCTGCCCTCTAATCATTCCCCCCCACTCCCTTCCAACAACGCCTGGAATCGCTCGTCATCGCGAAGGGCATCGAAGTCAGTATCGCCACGTATCTGAGCAAGTTGCCGTGGACACCCTGGCTACGTGGCGGAGTTGCGCTTCAACACGCCGTCTTCCATGTGAATGATGCGATCGGCAATGTCAAGAATGCGGGTGTCGTGGGTGACTAGCAAAATGGTGCAATTTTGCGCTTTAGCTAACTCCTGCATCAGAGTCACGACATCCCGTCCCGATTTACTATCTAGCGCCGCTGTGGGTTCGTCCGCTAAAACCAACTGAGGACGACTGACTAGAGCACGGGCGATCGCCACTCGCTGTTTTTGTCCGCCCGATAGCCCCGCTGGGTAGTAGTTGAGGCGATCCGCTAATCCCACCTGAGCTAGCATATCGGCGGCGCGGCGATGTCGTTCAACCCTAGTTAAGGTGCCGTGAACTTCTAGACCCATCTGCACATTTTCTAAGGCAGTAAGGCTGTTGTGCAAATTGTGGGCCTGAAAGATATAACCATTGTGACGACGGGCTTTAACCAGCTTACGCTCACTGGCCTGGCAAAGCTCCAAGCCCACCACCTGTAGGCTCCCTTCTTGGGCCGAACGCAATCCACCGATCAGCGTCAGTAAAGTGGTCTTTCCCGAACCCGAGGGGCCAGTCATCAGCACGATCTCTCCTGGGAGAATCTCTAAACTAATATCGAACAACTCCTGCTTTTTAAGGCTGCCGCTGCCAAAGTAGTGATTGACTTTCTGGATAGCGATGGCAGGAGAAAGCATAGGTTTAAAAAGAATGAAGAGAGGTCTACGGGCAGAGATTGGTAGGGATGAACCGTAAAGTCACAGTTGGAAAATATCGGCTAGAAAATATCAGCGGGGTCAGCGGCCTGTAGACGGCGAGTCGCAATAGCCCCCGAAACATTGCACATTAAGAAAGTCAGTAACAGGACTAGCAGCACTCGACCCATGGGCATTGTCAGAGGCAAGGCAGTGGCCATAGCCGTGAGCTGGTAAGCGCCGAGGGAAATCAGAATTGCGGGGGCAGGCACTGTGACTTTCAAGGGATAGGAAGGAATGCATGGGATCAATGGGAGGTCGCTTTGCGTCTCAGGACTTGCTGTCGTTGGGAATCTGGGAGTTTAGCGATCGCAGTGCGCACCACCGACCGGGGCAGTTGCCCCTGGTAGCGCAGCACAAACTCAGCCACATCGTCAGGGTAAGGCTTGCTGGCTTCCTTCAGCATCCAGCCACAGCCTTTTTGTACCAGCTCGTCCTCCTCCTCCAGCAGGCATTCCGCCACCATCAGCGCCTCTGCCAATAGCAGCCCCCGCCGCAAACCATAGATCAGGCTAACGGCAGCGGCCCGGCGCAGCCAGCGATTGGCCTCCCCCGTCCAGGGAATCACCCGCTGGGCCACCCCTGGAAACGTGGCGACTACCCAGCCCAGGGAGTGGGTACACAGGTCATCGCAGTCGGGCCAACCGTTGACATACTGACGCAGCCAGGACTCAAATCGGTCGAAATGGTGGGTTTCTAGATCAGCGCTGCGGCGAAAGCTCCAGTTAAAGGCAATCAACCTGCATTCGTATATCCTCGCCTCCAATAGGACTTCACAGCTTGTCAGCACTTCAGGCAGCGACAAGTGGCGCATCTGCTTGAAATACTGGCCAGCAAGTTGCCGCACCTTGGGGGTAGGCACCCCCAGAAAGTCCTGGACATCCACATTGAAAAGGGTGGCGATGCGGTCTCGATAGCTCGCATCCACTTGGGCATGCAAATCAGCCAATAGGGACTTTAATAGCGATTGGGGATCAGGGTGGGTCATAGCAGGTCGGGAGTGCGCCAGCCAATCTACGGTACCGGCAAGATCATAAGCCTGCGGCCTCAATTAGTCCTTTCTAAGCTTGCGATCAGACTGGGGCCAGTGCTGGAACTCTTCCTCGTGAAACTCAATGTCTAGATCCGATACGTGCATTTGCATCCGTTGCTGAATGTCGGCTACGGCTTTGTTGTAGATACTGGGGCCAATTTCTTCCAAAAAGAAGCTCAGCAAGCCAGTTGCGGCAATGTTGCCAATTTCCTCTTCCCGCTGTTCCTGGAAGTAGCGCACGATGGACGCTATGGCCTCCCGGTGTTTGTCTTTTGGCAGCTCAATAGACATCGGTCCCCTCCTTGCATCAGCAATCTTGCCAACTATTAGAGCAAATGATCTGGTTTCAGGTTGGATTGCGGTTGGATTGCCGATACCACGCGAGTGCTTGAACCTCGACTGTTTGAATCCAGGCGTGTTTGCTGTCGCTGTAGGCGGCAATATCTGCCGGGTGCTGGGTGTAGGCGGCCCGCTTGATGGCGGCGTACTCGTCGCGCACCGTCGGGTGGGCTCTAAGAAAGTCTCGAAAGGCCAAGTGACGCTCGATATCCGGGTTGTCCTGGCCATAGATATGGATGTTGTGGGTGCGGTAGCCGCCGTGGTCTTGGGTGAAGTAGCGCCGCCCCGGCAGGCCGTATTCACCCCAGGCTTTGTAACCGGCGGATTCAAGTTGGGGAGTCTGCTCCTCAATGGCGGCAATGGACCGTGCTACAGGCAACAGATCGATAATGGGCTTGGCTGCCAGCCCCGGTACCGAGGTGCTGCCGATGTGGTGAATAGCGATCAGCTCATCGGCTAACAGTTCTCGTAACCGAGTCGCCGCTCGCTCAAAGGCCAGGGGCCAGTCGGGGGAGTAGTCGGTAAAGGTGTAGCAGCTAGGCATGACTGACATCTCCCTTGGCCCCAGCCCCATCGCCACGGTCGGTCAGGCGATCGCTGGTGATTCAAGCCCTTATGCTAACCCCGCCTCAGCTCGATCTTTAAGGGCCTGGTTCATGGCTTCAAAGCCCTGACGCACATTCGTATCCAGGCTTTTAGCCAGCAATGGCACCAGCACCCCCGAAAACTGTTCGCTGTGGATAAACTGCACCCGATTTTCTGCCAGGGGTTCTATCTGAAACCGATGTTCGCCGTCAAATAACCCCGGCAGGATGAACCGACCCCGCCAGCGAAACTCCCGTTCAGGATCTGCCACTAAAACCGTGGGTTTGAAGGTCATGGCCTGTCCCCCAGGGGGCTGTAGCCGTGCCACGAGCTGAGCCCCAAGTACAGCCTGTCCCTGAATTGAGCGAACGAAGGGGTTCCAGTCGGGGTAAGCCGGAAAGTCCATCAGGATTTGCCAAACGACCGAGGGGGTTGCGTCAATGGCGATCGCCGTTGTCAGTTCCTTCATGGGGGTTTTGTAGGATTGCACCCATGCTACCGATAACCTGCCTTCAGAACAGCAGGAGTTAGCGCAATCTGGCGACGTTATTCAGCGGCCTGCCAGTAGATGCAGTAGATATAGCAGCAATTGAACCCATCCTCACCGCCCCTGCTCAGGCCCCCTCCCCCAGCATGGCGGGCACGTCGATCTCTTTAATGCAGGTTGCCCGTGACAATGAGAGCACGCAGTCGATAATCGCCAGCAGATCCCTGAGGGGAATTGCCTCACCACCGGTTAAGTTATCTGCGGCTCAATCAGCCAGCACCTCCGGCGTACCCACGTTGCCAGGATTGATCACCGTGATGCCAACTTGCTGGGCTCTCAACTCCTCTCGCAAGGCATGTACCACCCCCCGCAAACCAAACTTTGAGGCGCTGTTGGCCACCTCCCGCCCTGGAAAGTTATCACGGCCAGAGCGCGCGCCCATAACGATGATTTTGGGATTCTGCGATGGCCCCTTTGGGCCGGTCTCTGACCATCGCCGCAAAGCAGGCAGCAGTGCCTTCACCAGCCGTATGGGGGCTACCAAGTTAACCGCAATCACGCGGGTAATGTCTTCATCAGAGCAGTCTTGAAACAGATCTTGTTCAATGGTCATCACCAGCGTATATCCACATCGGCTCTGTTTTTCCAGCCCTTGTAAAGCCACATTTCTCATAAAATGCGATCGCATCGCTATCTGCTACAAGCATATGCATGTGCATTTCTTGATATCTCTGCTTCAAGATCTCCATGATTCGTTTGCCAATTCCTTGACCTTGATAATCTGGATGAACTAACAAATGAGGATAATACACCACTAAAAATCCATCTGAGATTGCATTGCCGATGCCAACAAGTCTTTCGCTATGCCAAGCCGAAACAAGTGCATGAGAATTAAGTAATGCCTGATACAGTGCTTCAGGCTTTTGTGCTGAGGACCAACCATTCAACTCGTATATTGGAAGAATTTGCTCGATCCCAATATCCCGCTGCTCAGAGAAAGTAATCATCTTTGCTGTGGCTATCCTACAACTTCCTAATCTATGACTCTTGGTTAAAAATATGCTGGGACTCCAGAGGACATCCTTTACAATCGCCCGTTGCAGCATTGACTAGATTACCACCAGTGATTTTCGACAATTCGTTGCAATAAGATTGTTATATCGCGATCGCTCCTCGACTAATTTTCAACATTTGATTTCCACCCTTTTGAAATTCGTAAGCAACAGTTTGAACTTGTGCATGACAACCTTTGCTAGATAAGTCTTCCATCACTAGCTCAAGGTATGGAGATGTCTCACAATTCAGTTTAAGCAACGGAAAAATTCTTATCTCTGAAGCAACTCGTAGGAGTTCATGAATCGAAGCCATGTGAAAATCAAGAGGCAATTGCTCTGAATACAAGAAGAGTAAATGAGAGCATAAACACAGATCGAACTGATTATCAGAGAATTCTAGATTTGGTAAAGATTGGTCTAAATATCGTTCTGAAGCTTTTCCTGCTTCATAGTCCGACAGAAACTTCTCCATTGCGTTAAGGCGGGCTTTACCAAGCTCATCAGCATCTTGAAAGTTTCTCCAAATATAGTTTTGAGGATTTTGCTTTACTTGTGAAATGACTTGCTCATAAGTCGCTCGAACACGCTGCTCAATTTGTTCGGCAGAAAACCGATAAACCGGATCGATAGACACGACAGAGTGTCCTAACGCAGTCATTTCGGCATTGAAGCTAGCTGGCCCATCACCACAGCCAAGGATTTTCGTGTTTAGATCTGTCTTCGACAGACTAAACATTGACTTATATTCTTCCAGCGTTCTGCCCCAAGGGACAACTTCATCAAGCTTCATTTGAGAATAACCTCAAGACATCGATTTTACAAAAGTCCAACCTGTAGTGCCGGTGTCATCTATCAGATCTTCCCAAAAACAGTGGTTGAGGGGCGACAACGAAGCTTGATCATTTAATCTGAACAAGAAAGGGAATATCGGCAATCTTAGCCTTTCGAATTGTGATCAGCGCGGACATATCAACTTCTCTAAGACGGCCCTTGAAAAGATACAGTCTGTATGTATCTAAAAATAGAGCCCCTTTCTCGCCCTGTCAAGATGCATACTGTCTGAATGTCTTTGTGCGATCGCGATGCCTGCCAAGCTGACCAAGGCCGAACAAACCCGCCGCACCCGCCGCGCCATATTGGATCGGGCGCGGTACTTATTTGCCACGAAAGGCTATGCCGCCACTGGCACCGAGGAAATTATCAGTGAACTGGGGATTACCCGTGGGGCGCTATACCACCAGTTCAACGACAAGCTGGGGGTGTTTAAGGCGGTGGTGGTGGAAGCCTATGGCGAAATCACCGCCCACATCCGTACCCGCATTGAGCTGTTGGAAACCAACTGGGAGCAGCTCGTGGTCGGCTGTCAGGCATTTCTGGAGGTCGCCCAGCAAGAGGATTTGCGGCGGTTAGTGTTTATCGAAGCGCCAGCGGTACTAGCCGCAGACACCTTGGTCGAGATTGACCAGTATGGGTTTGGCTTGCTTCAGGAGCCGATTCAGATGGCGATGGATGAGGGCCAATTGCAGGTGATCGATGGCGAAGGTTTTGCCCATGTGGTGAATGGGGCGCTGAATGAGTTGGCAGCCTGGGTGGCCCAGTCGGAGAGTCCGCAACGGCTGAAAACGGCTCAGCAATTAGTGGAGGCGTTGCTCATCCGGCATCGGAGCTGACGGGATGTTCTGTAGTGGAGTGAACGGTTCTTGCTCAGTCTTTCACAATTGATCTGCCCCCCGTTTGGTTTCAGCCTTCATTAAATAAGAGCTATGAGTCTTGTGACAAACCTAGATACAGTTGTCAACTTGAGGGCGATCACCTCTGGACAAATTGGGTTCGACTACCGCCGGAAAGTTGGCAAAATTGCGCTTCACCCAATCCATACCAACCTCATTGTTCAGCTTAATTTTCTGTGGAGTGTTGCTATAGAGCTTGCTCAGAATATCGACATCTTGTTCCACTACCACCTTGCCAAACTTGAGATAGCTAGAGCCCAATACCTTAAACGCCGGATGTCTGGCTTGACCAAAAAGCAAAATGTAAGTGCGGGTACGATACTCCGCTTCCGGCACAAAAAGATGACACTGGGCTACTTTCCCCAGAGATGTTTCGCCATGAAAGATGACTAGAGACGGAAAGTGGTTCTCCAGATGAGCTTTGATTGTATCCGGCAGCAAAAACAAATCTGGCTTTCTCAGCTTTTCAGTCCAGGTGTAGGCAGCCGTGGGCATGTCATAAAAAGCGTGGGACTGGTGACCCTGGTCAATAAATTGGTGAAACTGCACCTCTGTGATTTGAAATAGGTGGCGATGGGTACCATTTTGGTGATTGTAATCGTGCATGTTGAGCAGCAGGGTCAGCAGATCCGTTGCCACGCTAGTATCGGCTGTATGGCCAATAAAATCGTAGGTATCAGCGATCTCCTTCAACCGGGTCGGAATCGGTACTTCAGGTTCGTAACCACCGTAGGACCAAATAAAATCGCCCTGAATCACCAACGCTAAGGGCTGAAGTTGCGGTAAAGTTTTCTGCTTTTTCCCTGGGAGCACTGTGCATCCCTGAGCATCAAAGGGCAGCGCATGAAAGGGGCAAACGACCTGACTACTGCCATCCTCAACCACGTCGCACCAGCCCTCAGACAGCATTGCTCCCATGTGGGGACAAGCATTGGGCAACGCTTGGACAGTCCCAGTCTCATCCTTCCACATTACATAATCATTACCGTGGAGAGATAGTTTGCGGGGCTGGTTTACAGCCAGCATCGACTTATGCGCCAGCAACCAGGGCGCACCGGGCAACATTGAGGGCATGATGGCCTCCACCAGAGATAAAATTGTGAGAAATTCGTCGCCTTTTCAAAATATGACAGATCTCTCGCATTCGTCAAGCCATCTGCGTCGCCAACCGAAGCAGCAGCGGGGTAAACAGCGGGTTGAAAAAATTCTGGCGGCAGCAGCCCTCGTATTCGATGAAGTCGGGTATGAAGCCGCGACGACTCATATGATTGCCGCTAAGGCTGGGACGGCGATTGGGTCGCTGTATCAGTTTTTCCCAGATAAAGCTGCCATCTTCCAGGCCATGGAACTGCGTCATCTGGAACGGGTTCAGGCGATGTGGACGCAGGTGAATGCTTCTGACATTGGGCGACGCCCCCTAGAACAGATGCTGGCTGCCCTAACGTCGGCTGTGGGTAAGCTCTTTGAAGACCCCGTCTCGCGGGTAATGTTTGTCCAGTTCTACACCTCTCGCGAGCTGTTTCAGTCCATTGATGAAGGCTTGACTCAGACGGTGATCACGTCTCTAGCCATGCTCTTGCAGCAGCGCAATCCAGCGTTGTCCAGCCCCAAGGCGAATGTATTGGCAGAGGTCTGTGTTCACAGCAGTAATGCCGTGATGCTGGCTGCTTTTCGCCAGGGCGATCAGGGGCATAGTCAGCAGCTTATGCAGGAAATTCAGGCACTGTTGAGGGCTTACCTGGAGCCCCACGTCGGGGATGAGGATAGTGCTCATGTAATGAAAGTAATGATTTGTCCCCATTGCCAGTCAGATCGCCTGACTAAGAATGGTCATCGCCGTGGCAAGCAGTGCTATCGCTGCAAGGACTGCGGCAAGCAGTTTGTCAGCGTTCAAGCCATGGCTCAGAGTTAGAGTTAGAGTCGTCGCATAACTCTTCCTTGACCACTGAGGGTTTGTCCCAATGTGGGCGCAATAGTTGACTTATGGGTTGGTCTTAATCCCCGCCAATATCCCCGTCAAGATTAGAGCGATCGCAGACTCGGTCAGCCGCTCAATGGCTTCTGGAGTGAACCACTCAAACTCTGGCCGCACGTTTCGCATATTCGGCTGTGCGTTGAAGTAAAACGTGCAGATCGCCATAATGTGGTTCACCACCAGCCAGGGATCGACCGAGCGAAATGTACCGTCTTCGATCCCCTGTTCGACAACGGCCACAACTCGATTGATGGGACCATCCCATCCGGTTAAGTGAAAATACTTCCCCTGATTCTCCATGGCTTCATGGAGGAGCACTCGCCCATAATCGGGATGACTGACTTCATGGGCAATGGCTACCCGAATCACGGTCTTGATTGCTTCATCGGGAGGCATTTGCTCTAAGTCTAGCCCCTTAAAGGCATTAGCAAAATCTGCTGCGGGTCGTTCCAGGACCGCTTTGTATAGCTCATCTTTACTGCTGAAGTAGTAGTAAATCATGGCCTTGGTCACACCCGTTCGGGCTGCGATCGCATCCGTTTTAGCTCCAGCAAAGCCAAAGCGAGCAAACTCTTCTTCAGCCGCCGCCAAAATCTCTGCCCGAGTTGCCTCTGCATCACGGGTTTGCCGAATCGCAGTTCGCCCTGCCTTCGCCGCCAATGTGCCTAAAGTCCCTACCAAGCTACCCACTTAGGATACAGCGTAGGGCTCAGCCGCAACCACTGACCAAACCAAGATACAAAGACAAAATGAGCCCGCTAACTAACTGGAAAGTTAGTTGTTGACACCCTGGAAGCCCTGGGTTACATTAACTAACGAGTTAGTCAGTAGTGCGTCTGCCTCTACGGCTAACCTGCCTGTTTAGCCTGAGTGATGCTTTATCGCGTCAGATGTCGTCAGTAATTTGGATCGGCCTTTGACGCTCTAAAAAAGCAGTAATTAGCCTGAACAGACGAATTTTGCTGTTTTTTAATGACTATCCATATGACGACTCTCTTGCAACGGCGCGATCGCGCCAGTCTTTGGGAGCAGTTTTGCCGTTGGATCGTCAGCACCGAAAACCGCCTTTATATCGGCTGGTTTGGCGTGGTGATGATTCCAACCCTGCTAACTGCAACCGCCTGTTTTGTGATTGCCTTCATTGCGGCCCCACCCGTAGATATTGATGGTATTCGAGAGCCTGTCGCGGGCTCGTTGATGTATGGCAACAACATCATTTCAGGGGCAGTGGTGCCCTCGTCTAACGCCATTGGTTTGCACTTTTACCCCATCTGGGAAGCGGCATCATTAGACGAATGGCTCTACAACGGTGGCCCTTACCAGTTGGTGATCTTCCACTTTTTGCTGGGAGTATTCACCTACATGGGTCGGGAGTGGGAGCTGAGCTACCGTTTAGGAATGCGTCCCTGGATTTGTGTCGCCTACTCTGCCCCGGTTGCTGCTGCTACCGCCGTGTTCTTGGTCTACCCGCTGGGTCAAGGATCCTTCTCTGACGGTATGCCCCTGGGCGTTTCGGGCACCTTCAACTTCATGCTGGTATTTCAGGCGGAGCACAACATTCTGATGCACCCGTTTCACATGCTGGGGGTCGCTGGGGTGTTTGGCGGGGCGCTGTTCTCTGCTATGCATGGCTCTTTAGTAACCTCCAGTCTGGTGCGAGAGACCACCGAAATTGAGTCTCAAAACTACGGTTATAAGTTTGGCCAGGAGGAAGAAACCTACAACATCATTGCCGCCCATGGCTATTTTGGCCGCCTAGTGGGGCGCACTAATGAGGTCATCCTTGGTGTTAATGCCAATAGCCGCAGCCTACACTTTTTGCTGGCAGCTTGGCCGGTCGTGGGCATTTGGTTTACGGCCCTGGGCATTAGCACTATGGCCTTTAACCTGAATGGCTTTAACTTCAACCAGTCGGTGCTCGATTCTCAAGGTCGGGTGATTGCGACTTGGGCCGATGTGATCAACCGCGCCAACCTGGGTATGGAGGTGATGCACGAGCGCAATGCCCACAACTTCCCGCTGGATTTAGCTTCGGGTGAGGCAACGCCAGTAGCGCTTAGCGATGTCCCTGTAATTCGCTAGGTTAAGCATCGCTCAGTAGTTGAGCCAAAGTAGTTGAGCGCGCCTGCGATCGCAGGCGCACTTTTCTTTTTAGTCGATGGCGACTACCGATAACGTGACTCTCTTATCAAGTCTATTGCTCATAACATCGGATTGTTGATCATGTTTTGTTCCGAGTTTGCCATTACAGCTTTGTCGCAATAATAATTCCACTTGCCCAATCTAGTTTTGTGATGTTTAAATCGCTTCTATTGTCCAATTCTACGACGAGGGAAGCGACTTTTCTATGACTTCGTCATCCCCTGCATCACGCCGCCCATAATGCGTACTCGCGCCCACCGAGGTAAGGGCACCAGGGAATACGTCAGCAGCTTGCTTAACCATCCAGGTAAAACGACCGATTGACGACCTAGGGCTTGCAAGGTCTCTCTGGCAACTAACTCCGGATCGAGTGCCTTGCCCATGTTCATGCCAGCGCGCTCGGCAAAATTACTGCGAGTGGGGCCAGGGGCAGAAGCAATGACATCAATTCCCAGCGGTGCCAACTCCACATGTAACGCTTCCGCCAGTGCCTGAACATAGGCTTTGGTCGCCGCATAATGAGCGGCATAGGGCATGCCCTGAAATCCAACGATCGAACTCATTAGCACCAGTCCGCCGCTGCGTTGTTGCGCAAATCGCTGCCCAAAGTGCCAGCATAACGCCATCAGCGATCGACAGTTGAGATGCAACATCTCTATCTCTCGACCCAATGAGGCATTGAGAAATAGTCCTGAAGTGCCAAAGCCTGCTGCTGCCACCAGTAAACCCACCTCTAAATCCTGAATGGCTGCCACTAAAGACTCAGCTCCAGTCGGCTCTGCTAAGTCCAGCCCGATCGTCCGTACTTTAATTCCATATTGCTGGGTCAGCTCTTGTTCAAGCTGTTCCAGTGTGGATTGACTCCGAGCCACCAGCACCAGATTCAGCCCCGAGATCGCGAGCTGGATAGCGATCGCGCGACCAATTCCAGAGGATGCACCCGTCACGACTGCCCATGCACCATATCGATTAAACAACCGCCACTGCCATCGGGAGTGCGTGCTCCATGGGTCTGACAGATGAGGTTTCGACAAATTCATATCGTCCGCTTTAGTTCAATTATTTGTATTCAAGAATTTGAATATAGAAATTAGCGTATACTTTGGGTTCAAATCCGTCAAGCTTTTTCAGATCTATCTCGTTCGACCTTACCTGTATGGCTCTCAAGCACACGCTTCTGGCTTTTCTGTCCCGTCAACCTCTCAGCGGCTATGAGGTGGCTAAGGAATTTGCAGAAGGGTTTGGTGGCTGCTTTTGGAAAGCCAGCCAGCAACAGGTGTATGCGGAACTGAGAAAACTAGAGCAGCAAGGCAGCATCACCTATGAGGCGATTCCGCAACCGGGACGCTTGGACAAGAAGATTTACGCGATCGCCCCTCAAGGGCAACAAGAGCTGCTCGACTGGTTAAACCAACCGACAGAACCCACGGCAATTCGAGAAGACTTAGGCATCATGGGCTTAGCAGGCCATCTGGTGGACTGCCAAGTCATCCGTCGCGAAATTGAGCGCAGACGACAACTCCACGCAGCTATGGCACAACAAGCCAGAACGATGGATGAACATTTTGCCAAGAATTTGGAGTCATTGCAATTAAAGGATCTCTATATGCATCTAATTATTCGCCGTGCGATTCGTTATCAAGAAGACTGGGTCGCTTGGTGCGATGAATCACTTCAGGCGATCGAGCGATCGGTGAATTAGGGTTTCAATATTCAAACAGCTCCTGCTGGGGTCGAGCGAAACGAGAAGTATCGGGGCTACTGACGGGCTTAGCGTAGGTGGCATGGTTGCGAATCTCCAGCATCGGCCCCTCTTCCCGCACTAGGGCTGGGGTAAAGGCTTGGCGTTGGGCCAAGAGTTGCTCAAAGGTGACCTGGAGGGGCTGATCTCCCCTGCCGTCTTGCCAGTGTTGATAGAAGCAATCCTCAGCGACCCGGCGCACGGCATTGCCAATTTCATCGGGGATGCACAGCCGATAGGCCGTCAGCAGCTCCCGCCATTGCCCGTCCGTAAAGGGAGAGGGTTGCCCTGGGGCGAGGCGAAAGGCGGGGAAATACAGGGCCAGGTGAAGGTTAAAGATGTCATAGCGCGCCCCATCGTGGGGCAGGTCAAAGAAAAAGACCTCGGGTAGTCGTCGTTGCAACTCCACCGGCAATAGGCCCAAACGGTTGACAGTGGCGAGCACCAAGACGGGGGCGGTGTGCTCCTGCATCCAGGTGAGAAGCCGCTGCGCCGATTGCTTGGCGGTGATGTCGGTGTCCCATCCCGCAAAGCCCTTATCGAAATCATCAAAGTAGAGGACACAGGGTGAGATGGCCTCAGCGGTGTCGAGCAAGAAGCGCAGGTTGGCTAAGCTCTCAGTGGACGTTGTCCCCCGCAACCCGTTCCAGTCAGCACTGAGCAAGGGTACCCCCAACGTTTTAGCCGCTAGCTTAGCGCTGAGGGATTTGCCCGTACCCGGCAAGCCCCAGAGCACCATGCCAGTAGGGAATTTGAGGTGGTGTTGGGCTGCCGCTGGGTCAAGTAGGGCGGCAATGCGCTCCAGACGAGCATCCAACAAATCTAGACCCGCTGCTTGGGGCACGTCGGGTTGGCCAATGAACTCCAGCCCCCGCCCCCGCAACTTAGCAATCTTGTAGTCCAACACCCGCTGAGCCAAGGCCGCAACCGAATCACTCCAGGGCGTCTGCTGGGCTAAAACCCAATCCATTTCCCCGCACCCCAGTCCTTGTAGAGCTTGGCGTAGACGTAGGCGGTCGCCCGGTTGCCCCTCACCCTGGGGCTGGAACTGGGTGAGACATCGCTCCACTACCGCCTCAACTTGGGCCAAGTCGGGGTAGGGCAGCTTTAGCAGGGGGACCATGCCATGTAGGCCGACCGGGAGGGTAAAGTGCTCCGCCACCAGAACTAGATGACAGGGAATAGGGTTGACGCGCAACTGCTCAAAAAGATTGTGCAGTTGATGTTGCTCTGTGCCCTGCAAACTCAAGCCCTCGACGATGAAGATGCCCGATTGGGGGTTTTGCTGGAGCTGGGTGAGGAGAGCGGAGGGATGGGATATGGGCGCAGGGAAAAGATTGGGAGTGGGTTGAACTTGGAAGCCGTTGGGGGAAGCTGAGATCACCTGTTGCAGTTGGGGAAAGCCGGGATTGATCAGGTACAGGGGCAGGTTACCCAAGTCGCGGCTCCAGGCTTGGAACTGGGCCAAGAGTTGGGGTCGGTCAAAGGGTTGGCACGCGATCGCGGTGATGTGGTTGTGGGCTTGGACGGCTAAGGGGTACCAAGCGCTGAGGGAATCCACCATAGTGGCGCAGGATGACAGCTTTTTCATCCTGGAAGCTGTGTCCTAGCAATGCCCTCTGTCGGGGGATAGGAATTGGGGTGTTGAAGAGATGGGGAGATGGGGAGATGGGGTATTGGGGTATTGGGGTGCCCACCCACCCACCCAGGGGATGAAGGAGAGGGGTCAACCCCTTGAGGGTTACCTTGCGACTCACGTCGCCCTGGGGTGAGCGTCAAGCTCAGTTGTGATTCATTGGATTGAACGATGACGACTAATACCAAATCCGAGTTGCATAACCCCGATTCCCAAACGGTCAAACTGTAGAGGCGAATGGCATTAGCCTTTTTGAATCGGGGGTAACTAAGCAGGATTTAGTATAAAACGCAATCTCGGGTCAACCCCTATGTCGATGCGCTGTCGCAACTGCCTCGATTTGAGGAACGGCAACGGTTGATGCTGTTAAATCTGTTGATTCAAAAGGTGGCGCAGGATCTAAATCGCCGCTTTCGGTTGGAGCAACAGGAAGAGCAGTTTGACTGGGCCGAGTGCAAAGCAACGCTGGATGAAGTGTATCGTGGCCTCAGCAAAGACCAACTGCTGGGTAAGCTGAACGAGTTCTATGGCATCGGCACCATGCAAGCTGCCTTGGAGGAATTCAGCCGATTACGCCGCCAACGCAATAGCCGAGTCAGCCGTAAATATGGCACTCGCGCTACTGGCCTGTCCGCACCGTCTACGGGTTCAGATGGACTCATAGAGGGAGAGGATGAGTTCAGCGAAGATGACTTTGATGACTACGACGAATAAGGGTTAGAGCCGTTGGAGGTGCCCCCAGGTGTAATGCCTGGGGGCATTTTTGGCCCACCCACCGGAGCCCAGGCGGAGCCAGCACCTAGCGGGGCTTGGGGATACCGGGTGAATGACCCTTGAGGTCAGGCGACTTATCGTCGCGCTCGGGTGACGTTCATTCAAAGGTGAATGATGGCTACCGGAACCAAATCCAAAACTCGCACTGCCCGTACTACTAAGGTCAACCCTTACCTACAAGCATTAGGGGAGATGGTGCCGAAGACGGAACGGACGCGACTGATGCTGCTGAGTGTGCTGCGCCAGAAGACGGGTCAGAGCCTCAGTAGCAAGTTTCGCTATGAGATGAATCTGGAGTTTGACTGGAGTGAATTCAAAGCCCAGTTTGACCAGGACTATGGCGAATTGGGTGCCAAGCAACTCTTGACGCTGTTGAGTCAATACTTCGGTATTAGCTCGATGGCAGAGGCAGAGGAGGCATTTGATCAGCAGTCTGACCGCCGCCGTCAACGGCAAACGCGCTACTAGGCGCAGGGTCGGGGTGCCGATGTCTAGCCCTTGAGCAGGACATCGGCATCCCTGCTTTTACCCGCCCACCCACCCAATGGACTGTCCTCAGTAGTCCCCAAGGGACACCACTAATACCGTCCTAGCCCCGTAGCCTGGACTGACCCATAGGAACAGTGTCGCCACGGGAATGGCCATGGCCCTAGAGATGCCCTTCATGGTGCAACCAGGGTCGAGATTGGAACCCAGTGCAACCTTAGCGATCCATAACGTTGTTGGAATCCCAATTTTGACGGTAATCAAGACTCCATAGGGAGTTATCTGGAGCCCATTAGAGCCATTTGGAGTTAGGTGGAGCTAATGATAGTCAGGGGATGGGGCCAGTCTTGTGGTAATACAGGTGAGATTGGGCTTAAATGGCGTGACTTTTCAGTTCTGATGTACTGCCCCTAGGCCAAGGTGCTCAAACCTTGATGGGGTGCGAAATTCTGGCAAGAAATGCCGTCGTGACCCACTCCAAAAATCAACCCCCCAATAGGGGTCTAGCCCAGGGGATGGCACCGGATTAAAACCGTAGAGATTCAGTCTCGTAATGATACTGACGGGTAAGGGCCAAGAAGAAGGACGGATCGGTGCCCATAAAGAATGCAACCGGGCTCTATCCGCACCGATAGGCGTAGTGGGGATGGGTGTTCTGGGGGGCAAGAATGCAGAGGCGAAGCCAGAGGTCAGCCGAACTCCCACCCACCCTAAGGCTGGAGTCATACCCCTATCGGGGTGAGGGGAGAAGTGATTCAAGTACCACCCACCCTGACCCTGATGACCCCGATTGGGGTGTTGGGGTGACCTGGGGTGATATTGCCCTGGGTGTTGACCCTTACGGTGATTGCAAATGGCCACTACTCAAAAACGCAGAACGACCCAGACCCGTCAAACGGCTGGGCGCACGACGGCAGCTAAAAGCCGTAGTACCCAGTCCCGCACCCCCAGTTCCATGCTGCGGGGCTGGGCGAAAAAGAGCCTAGGGCTAGTGCCCAGTACGGGAGAGCGGGCGATCGTCATCCAAGCCTTCTATGGCCTGCGGGAACTGCTGGGGCAAAAGCTCCAGACCGAGGCCAGTACAGTCAAATCCAGCAAACGCTTTGACTGGAGTACTTGGAACGCTCAAGTCTTCATCAAGATTGTGGGTGGCAACCCGGTGCAAGCCGAGGAAGAGACGGTGACTGCCATTGGAAATGCCCTGGCAGAACTGGCCCATAGCTTCTTGGCTCCCCGCTTTAGCCCAGAGCGAGATGAATGCCTAGCCCAGTTGGCAGCGGTCAACATCGAGTCCATCGAACGCCGTCAGGCTAATCGAGCCTTAAGCGATGCCATTGGAGCAGCGACTTCGACCATGGGAGGTGCTGACGGTTTTGATGCGGAGGACTTCGATGGCGATGACGAGGATGATGACGACGACTTCGAGGATGCCGCTGAAATCAGTGAAGCCGACGACGACGATGACGATTAACAGCCAGTAGGTGCAATGGCCCTGCCTTGAGCCCAGTGGGGTCTTAAGGCAGGGCTTTTTTGTGCGGCTCAGACCACAACGCTTCCATTAGTACAGGACAACTAAGGCTCTATCAAAAGTAATAGAAAGCGGGGGGTGGATCGGGGTTAAAAACCAACTTAGGGTAGAGCTGATTTTGGATTTTATTTGTCAGGATACAAACCATAGCTTTAGGGCTGTAAATAGCTTTTGTAGGATTGCCGATATAGCTTGAACCCGTAGATTGATGGCAAAGCAGTACAAAAGAGTGAAGGCAGGATTTAGCCAGAGCCAGTATCAATACCTGATGCAGCAATCAGAGGCGTTGGGGTTGAGCCTTGCTCAAGTGATTGCCGCCTGTGTCGATGCCTGTCAACGGCAAGAGCCGAGGATAGGGAAACTCTATGGTGCTGTGACGGAGCTGAGGTTGCACCTAGAAGGGCTCCGTGCTGAGTTAGAACGCCTGGAATGGGGACATGGCCAGGGAGGGATTGTTCTTAACTTAGGGGATGTTGACCTAGGGGAATTGCTGAGTCAAATCCAACAATTACAACGGCAATGGATAGCGCTAGAGACGATTAGCCTTGAGCCTGAAGCTGACCTGAATCAACCTGATTTAGAGATTGGTGACGATGATTGTTAAACATACAAAATGTCAAGAACCCTACGGTGTCCTGAAGTATGTGATGGAGAAGCCTGGAGCTGAGTTGATTGGCTCCAATATGGGCTATACCCAAGACCCGTTAATGGCGGCAAAGGAAATGACCTTTAGTTGTCATTGGGCCGATAGTCGTCTCAGAAACAAGGTCTACCATGCCTCCATAGCGGTGCAGCGGGGCGAGCGCCTCAGCCGCTGTCTTTGGTTCTTGATAGGGGCTAAGTACCTGACCAAGATGGGCTATCGCCATGTGCCCTTCCTGGTGGTTCGCCATACCGATACCGCCCACGACCACATTCATATCGTGGCGGGTCGGCACAACATGATGAGCAATACCTGTGTGCGGGACTCCTGGGACCATCCCAGAGCGATCCAAGTCATTCAGGACCTAGAAGATGCCTATGGATTGGCCCGCAGTTCCCAGCCCTGGTCAACGGAGCGGAATCATCCGACCGTGGGCATGATTCGCCAAGAGCGCTCAACGGGTAACCCGGCCATCAAGCCAGAACTTCAGGACTTGATTGATGGGACCTGTCAGGGTGCCCCCACCCTAGAGCAGTGGGCGAGCGCCCTGGAGGCCCAAGGGGTAGCGCTAGCCTTCAACCCCATAGACGAGGACACCACCGGACTGGTCTATGGCTACAAAGGCTTGTACTTCAGGGCATCGCAACTGGGTCGAGCCTATACCTTGCAGGGATTGAGGCAGTACCGGGGGGTCAATTCACCTGAAAGCAGCATTGCCGTAATGGCCTGGTGGCAACAGCATCAAGCGCAAGCGCAGGTGAATGCCCTATCCCCAGCCCCAAATCAGGTGCCAACCCAGCCCCCTGCTGGAGTCAGTCGCTACCGATCCCGGCAACTAGAGCTGTAGCCCAGCCGCTGTCGCGCCCAAACGATGCCCCTTAGCCCAGGGTGACCCTATGGTTTCCTTACCCGCTCCAGACCCCAATCCCTCTGCCCAGCGCCCTACTCCCTCGATACAGGAGCTGCGGCGCATGACCGTGATTTGCCTGCGTCGCCTTGGCTTTGTCGTGGGTCAACAGATCTGGGTGAAGTTGAGTTGGGACTTGCCCCTGGAATTGGCCCCCCACCATTGGGAGCGCTATCACCGAGGGGAGTGTGAATGCCTCAAGCACTATGTCTACCGGGGCCAGGTGACCCAGCGAGGATTCAAGTTGCAGCGGTGTCGGGCCGCAGGTAAAGACCCCCAGGGCACCACCCGATGGCGGCCCCAGGGCAAGGTTTATCACGATGGTTGGCAATGGGTCTACCAAGCCTCCAGGCAGGGGGCGACGGTATCGTTCTATCCCAATCAACCCCAGGGGGGCATTGGCAACCATCACGTCCAACAATGCCATTGCCTGTTCTACGAAATCGATGATCAACCCCTTGCTGTCCAAGCCCAGGAAATCGCTCGCCTGGAAGCGGATACTGGCCTTGTCCCGGCAGCGGTGGTCTATAGCGGGGGTAAATCCCTGCATGTGTACTTCAGGAGTGACACCCCCTTGGCCCCTAAGGATTGGCTGCGGCTGAACCGCAAGTTGTGCATTCGCCAGAACTCAGACCCACAGATTTGTAACCTGGGCAGAGCCATGCGGATGCCAGGAATGGTGCGGCGCAGGGTGGTCAATGGTGCCCTATCGCCGCCTCGGGTAGTACGGCTCAAGGCGAATTCTCCCCAGTCCTATGGGCCGGATGAATTGGAACTTGCCCTAGACCAAGGGGGACTCTTTCCCCAGGGCTTAGACGATAGGCGCTGGCGGCGGTGGGTACAACTGAGGCATCAGGCCCAAAGAGATGCCACCCTTGAGCCGAGGGCAGCGCTCGTTGAAGAAAGGACGGGGCTGGGACCAAGACAATTCCCATCCCCGCAGCCTATACCCCCCCTGATGGGAAGCCCACCCTCTAGAAGGGGCACCCCCCACCGCGCTAGCGGCATCCCCCTACGACAATGCCTAAGTCAAGATGATGGCTATCTGATTGCCTATGGCGCAGAGCAGGGCTATCGCCATAGCAATGGCTATAAGCTGGCCTGCAACTTGGTGGCTACCGCTGCCTTCCTAGAGCAGGAAGGGGTGGGCTATGAGCCTAGTGCCGCAGCGTTGTTTTACGCCTATTGCGATCGCTGTTCGCCACCGATGGACTCAGTAGAGTCAGAGCAGATCTGGCAAGATGCGCAACGGCGAGCCACCTACCCCAGTCGCCCCCCGGAATCAATCTTGAATACCGTGGCCTACTACCAAGGGCGCGCCCAGAAGCAGGCCCAGAGACAATCGCGCCTGCGGCACTTGATTCAACAGGTGCGCGCCCGTCATCGACAAGGTAGGAGGCAGGGGTAATGGAACTGTGGGACTACCCGCAGGGGAATCCGCTGCCCCCTTTTTGCAAACCTTTGAGGCCCTGTCGCCCCCCGGCACCCATACCGCATCCGCTTGACTAAGAACTGCCCTTGTCCCTTATTGGTAGGGTGTCTTAATCTAGGTGCTGTTGGCTCGTCACAGGTCTTGTGGAATAAGCATTTCGCCTATCCCGTTCAAATTGCCAAGATGGCTGTCGTGTACAACTCAGACCACTTCCTCGGTGCCTGATGAACCTTGCTGCTTCTGCCTGTCACCCGTTGCGGATTGTCTCGCTGATTCCCAGTGCTACCGAGATCGTAGATGCCTTGGGATTGGGAGGCTGTTTGGTGGGGCGCAGCCACGAGTGCGACTATCCCCCAGCGGTAAAGGCCCTACCCGTCTGCACCGCCCCCAAATTTGACCCGGCGGGTGACAGTGCTACCATTCACCAGCGCGTGACCGAGTTGCTCACCTCGGCTCTGAGTGTCTACCAGGTGAATCTGGAGGTGCTAGAGGCTCTACGCCCGACCCACATTCTCACCCAGGCGCAGTGCGAGGTCTGCGCTGTCAACTTGGCAGAGGTAGAAGCGGCAGCGGCGCAACTGACCGGCAGCCAGCCCCAGATTATTTCCCTGGAACCGAACTGTCTGGCGGATGTATGGGCCGATATTGAGCGAGTGGGTTTGGCTCTGGGGGCAGAGCAAACAGTGGCGGTAGTGGCTGGGTTGCAGGGTCGAGTGCAGACTTGCGTTACCCAGGCGGCGGCCTGTGCGCCCAAGCCTACCGTCGCCTGCATTGAATGGATCGAGCCGTTAATGGCGGCGGGCAACTGGGTACCGGAACTGGTGCAGATGGCCGGTGGCACCTCGCTATTGGGTACCCCAGGGGAGCACTCTCCCTGGATTAGCTGGGAGGACTTGATCGCCGCTGATCCTGAGATCATTGTGATTATGCCCTGCGGCTACGACCTGGCGGTGACCCGCCGCGAAGCCGAAACGCTAACCCATCATTCTGCCTGGTCTACCCTGAAGGCGGTGCGCCAGGGGCACGTCTACCTAGTGGATGGCAATCAGTACTTTAATCGCCCTGGCCCGCGCCTAGTGGAGTCTTTGGAGATTTTGGCTGAAATTTTCCACCCCGAGGTATTTGGTACTGGCCACCGGGGGCAGGGCTGGGAACTGTGGTCACTGGAAGCGGCGGCGTAGTGAACTGAAAAAGCCGGAGTGCGATGGCCCTTTGGGCCGGTCTTCGACCATCGCACCCCATCTAAAGAAATCTTAGAGTTGCTCAGTTGCGCCTGCTCTCACCATGTGGTTGCCGTCAACCAGGCGCTGCTGGCGGGCGATCGCTGTGCCCACGATGTGGCCTGTCTGACCCGGTGGCAAACCTCGGCCCATGGGCACCCGGAGAGCAACGGTGGCCCCAAGAATGGCCACAGACCCACCGCTGACCGATTGAGTGCAGAAGCTGTAGATCAGCTACGGCAACAACTCCGGCTAGGGCATCGGGTTGGCTTAGAGTATGCTGACCCGCGCCGATTTAAAGCAGGGTCTTGGCAGAGTGGCCCTACCCTGGCGGCGACTCAAGAAGCTGAGGTTTTGGCCCAGATCAAGCAGTTTTTAGCAGCGCACTCCGGTAACTATGTGCGCCTACTGGGGATTGACCCCAGGGCAAAGCAACGCCAGTTTGAATAGGTGATTCAAATGCTTAGGTGAGTAATATATTATCGCAGCAAATTGGCACTGGTTCGCTAACAGGAGATGGATGGCTGAAAGCCTTGCTGGACAAGTGTTTTCATGATTTTAGGTTGAATCGCCTCAAACCATGACTGCATAAGAGCTTTGAAGGTTTATCACCGATTAAGAGACCAGTGCCGCAAATTTAACGGCAAAACGCAGCGGCGGCAGATAACCTTGGAACTATCACCAGCGAATTTCAACCGTTCGCTACCGTGACGTGTTAGGTGACTGGCCACTGAACAGGCTTCTTTTACTATAGTTTCAAGAGACGGATGCTTTCAATAATTAAAATTGCTGCCCATACCAGAATACTAAGTCCAGCCGCTGCTGCAGCAATATCTTTACTGACTCGGATACGATCATTCTGCTGAGGCTCAACAAAGTCACACAGGACTTCAATCGCACTGTTAAACAACTCAGAAATGAGCATTAGCCCTATTGCAAGTAGTACCAAGCTGACATCCACCCATTGGCGAAAAAGGAAAGCGCTGACTAAAATGGGTCCCGACAAGACTATCTTATAAGCAACACTAAAATCGGTGACTACCGCAATATGGAGACCCGCTAGAATCACTTTTAGCTTCTGGATTGGGTGATAACCAGGTGAACGAAATTTGTTGGGCATGACTGATCAGTTTAAAGGGGCTGGAGCTGTACCGAACGCACAAACCGCTGCAACTGCCGACTTTCCAATTCTAAAACCCGTCGAGCAAAATCAGGGTCATGGTCAAGTAAGTCGTCAAAAGCATCAACTGAGATTGCTAAAATGCGCGTCTTTTCACTGGCTGCAAGGATAGTATTTTCTGAGGTACTGTGTGCCAAGACTTCTAGCTCGTCCAGCGTTTGCCCAGGCTGAAGGCATTCAACTCTAACATCGTCACCAAGACGATAGTGAATCTTGGCATCACCCTCAATCAGCAGCAATAATTCCCGACAGGTATCACCGGCTTCTGTGATCACGTCACCGCTAGAGTAGACTCTTACTTCCGCTTGATGGGCAAGGGCAATTAGTGTTTCACTCTGCATCCGATGGAAGAAATCGCTATTAAATAAATAAACTAATTTCTCTAGCGTTGAGAATGCTGTGAGCGGAGGGCATGGAGTCGGTATAGACAGAAGCTGTTCGGCAGTTTCCCGCACGATTTCCGACTGTGCCGCATACTGTTGAGTCTGAACAATTGCCTGACTGCGTTTTGCATCTAATTGGGCAATCATATAGAGAGCTGCCACTTGAACTAGCGGATTCTGATCCTGGAGCAGAGCTTCTAAATAACCCAGAATCTGTTGAGAAGAGAATTCTAGCGAACAGGAGACGGGAGTTTCTCCAGGTTGGGTCAGAAATCTCAAAATCTCTGGCGAGAGGTGATCGCCCCAGTCCTCTTCCTCTAAAAGCTCCACTAGAATGGCAGGCGAAGACTCTTGTAAAGACTGTGCAAGACTTGGAGCTACTGAATCATTTTGGAGGATCACTAGCGTTTCTAGAACCGAGCGCACGATCAGTTCTTTTTTGTGTTTTATATTTTCTCGCAGCAGCATTAACACTGGCTGATATTCACGGAGCATGGGTTGATTTAAGGCGCGATAACTATCAATCAATCCTGATAATTGAGCTAGGAGAAACTCTGCCTTTTTGACGCTTCCTGCATTTGCAGAGAATCCACTTAAAATCCAATCTTCCTCTTGAGGTGTAATTGAATATTCACGTCGCAAAGAGCGAATCTCAGCCGAATTTTGGGTTGATAATTGCTCTAGAGTTGGGAGGTGACCGTCTTTCAATCGTAGACTATCGGACTGTTTGCTTTGCAGCAGCATGAGCCGCTCAAGCGATTTTCGATAGCCACTCAGACGAATCTGATTTTCTAAACTACGTTGACGGTTGGGGCTAAGTAACTCAGGATCTTCAATGCCCAATTCCTCTAAAACGATGCGATGTTCATCATCGGTAATATTTAATTCTCGGCGCATTTGCTGTAAGACTTCCAAACTACTGGAGTAGTTTACATAGCCTTCTTCTAATGCTTCTCGAACCACTCCTTTATACGCTTGGTGGCGCTTTTCGCGGGTAAAACCAGGGAGAACTTTGGCTAAAACGTAGACTTCATGAGTATTGAGATCACTGAGCGTACGTCCGTCTAAAAACTGCGAAACATTGAGTTGCAATTTCTCCAATTGTTTGCGAAATCGACTGGCGAGATTTTCGCGAGAATAAATATCTGGACTCCGCCGCCAAGTTTTGTAGAGCCAGAGTGTACTTAACGAGATCAGACCTAGATCGTAGAGATATTGCACAGATAAAGGTAGGAGCTGAATCAAGGGACGCCCCCCAAAAATAAAGAAAAAGTTAAAAATTCCAAAGGTACAGAGAGTAAAAATTCGATGTCGAATGATCTCGATTTCTGTTCCGGAAGGCTTCGCCAACGATAGCGTTGAATGCTGTCGACGACTGTAAAACTTAGCGCGTTTCTCGATCCACCGCCCGCCCCAATAGCCGATCGCAGTAGATACACCCAGCACCAGAGGGACAGCAGCCAGTTTGGGAATGTTGATGGCTTGCCCAAATAGATAGAGGCCGGGGTCAAACAGCGAGGCTAGCTGATCGGTTTGTCGGATCCATGCTCCGGAAAAGTAGTAGTTCCAGTTGCCTGCATACAAATAGTAATAACCAAAATAGCCCACCACTAGCCCTACATACCCATATCGCAGAAATGAGGTTTCCGGCTTATTGAGGCTGTCCCAATAGGTTCGTTCAGCGTCAATATCAATGCAAGGGTTTTGGCAGGCTACACAAGCACTTTGCTCTTTCCCATCCGGCAATACGGTACGACACATGGATTGGGTAATCGACTGATCACTCATGTGGGCTTTGCTACTCAATAAGCCCCCTGGCTCACTGTAAATACTTTGAACCGGTGCCATTGGGCAAAAGTATTGACACCAGGACTTGCCGCCGTAAAAATAACCGACGGCGATCGCTGCTGCAATGGTGAATAGTAACCAACCCCCCAACACCAGGCGATCGGCATTAAAAAATAAAATTCGCCCACACAATCCCACAAATAGCCAACTAAATTGCACATAGGGATAGTTGCGACCCAGCCATGAATCGGAGCGAACCTTTGCCAATTCGTAACGCACCTTACCAGTCTTTTGATTCTCCCGCTTGAATTGGCGTTGCCAGCCTAAGGCGCGAGGAATCTGGGATAAAAAAGATAGAGGGCAGATCCGCCGCCATAGCTCATGGCCAAATACCAACAAAATAAAGATCGCACTGGGGACAATTGCTCCCCAGAAGAGGGTGGTTCCCAAGGGATAGGGTTGCTCAGATAAACATTTTCCTTGCACTTGCACACAGGTATCGGGGAGCCGCAAGAGACTCCAGGGATGATTCGGCTCGGTTAATGTCGATGTCCAGGGATCATAAAATAGGGAACCGATCACTAGGAGCCACGTGATCGTCAATATCCATCGAATCCAGTGCATCCGAGGCTCTGGCAGTTGGGCAAACATAGACAAATCCTTGTTTAGGTCTTCATCATTGTGTGGACATAGCTATGTCTCACCTGATTGCGGTTGCTGTGAGGATGCTGCCAAGTTCAGGCGGGAGTCTGCACCAAACTCGACTGGCACGGTGAGCGGGGGGTGAGTTTTCTGTAACTGGAGCTTCGGGAGATTGCTCGGCGGTGTTGTTAGCAACTGCGCTTGCCTACCCCCACGGTCCCAGCGAAGTCCTCCAAAAGCCTATGCTCTGAAGCACTATCGGCAGGCCAACGTGACGCCGCCGAACTCGCTAGATTGCTAGGTCGCATGGGTTACCTCTTAGCTCGTTCTGTTCCGGCAACTAAAGGCAAAAGTCTATGGTTCTGTCTTTAACCATATTCTTGAGTGTATGCTAAAGATCAGCGAATCCAACACCCTTTGGCGAGCAAGATTGCTTCAGATTAGCGAAAGTATTTTATAAAAAACACTTATCCTTTTGGCGCTATGACCACCATCCAACCAGTAAATTTAGCTATAGGCTTAAGAATATCGTTCAAAGCCAAAGCATAGATTTCCATCTTCTGCTCGATATCTATGTCAGGTTTGAGATGCCCAGTCTCTGTCCCTGAGACACTCTCCATTCACAGGTGAATTTCTGACAGGTGTTTCCGTCACGGGCGGGCTTTGGCTCGCCGCCACTACACACAACTGATCAGCATGGAGCAGACACCATGAACAAGTTTGAATCAACTAACCTGCGAACTCGATTTGACAACACCAGCGAAGGCTGGCTATTGCACATATATAGCGGCGATCGTCGCCTGCTCTGCGTACTCGATTCATCTCATGCCTGGACTTTTTTATGGGGCGTCTTCTTCGGTCTCCTACTAGCGGTGGGGTGGGGTAACCTCGTCAGTTACAGTCCATCCGCGACCTATGGGCCGACAACCATTCCCCCCGAAATGTGGATTGATTAGCTCCTACCGAATCCGAATTCAAAAACCCCTAATCAAGACGGGTATCCCGTAGGGGCAAACGACCGTTTGCTCCTACTCCTGTATTTATGGCCCAACGAGAGCGATCGCAGCTCTCGTGAAATTTTGCAGCAGTGCGACCTTGATAATTCCATTGCCAAATACACATAGACTCTGGAACTGCCTCAGATCGGCCAGGGACGACAGGTCGCGGATGCTCTGATGGCCAACGCCATGACCCATTGAGAAAACTCTGCGATCGCGATTTGTATTAGCCAAAAATATGTCAGGAGCTTTCAGTAAAAAGGAAAACTTATGATTTGGATTTGACATTGTGTTGCAAATCCATGCGGGAGAGCCAGAAAAGTCTGTGTCCTTCAGGATAGACTCAATCACATAGAGATTCAGGCATTGATAGACCAAACTCTATCGAAGGTGATGCAGAACACCGGCACCTTTCAGCCCTCTTCGGAGAGCGGCCCTCTCTAAAACCTTGTCGACAGGCATTTTTGTAACACCTGTGCTGTGGGGGTGAAGCGCTTCACCCCTACTTTTTTCAACTCTTTGAAGCTTACTCGTCACAATAGTCACTCTTCGTTAGAGGACGCGAAAGGAGGTTTCAGTGGATTTCTTGTCCGAGTTCTTAACAAATTTTGGGGCGCAGTTGCAGTCCCCGACCCTTGGCTTTCTGATTGGCGGTATTGTCATTGCTGCCCTCGGTAGCGAGCTGCAAATTCCCGATGCAATTTATAAGTTCATCGTCTTCATGCTGCTGATCAAAGTCGGTCTGACCGGCGGCATGGCGATCCGCAATGGCAATCTGGCAGAGATGCTGCTGCCCGCGTTGTTCGCCGTGGTAACGGGGATCTTGATCGTGTTCATCGGGCGCTATACGTTTGCCAAGCTGCCCAACATCAGAGTCGTGGATGCCGTTGCGACTTCGGGCTTGTTCGGTGCCGTGAGTGGTTCCACCATGGTCGCTGGCATAACGGTACTGGAAGGGCAAGGCATCGAATACGAGGCATGGGCTGGCGCACTCTATCCCTTCATGGACATCTCGGCGCTCGTGACGGCGATCGTCGTGGCCAGCATTTATACCGGCAAGCAGAAGCGCGAGAAGTATCTCAAAAACGAGAAGTATCTCAGAAATGAAGAGTATCTCGGCACGCAGCCGATTCCCACAGGCGGGGCTCCCATCAACCAGCCGGTTCCCGCAGTTGCCGTAGGCGGGGCTCCCATCGACCAGCGCAGTACTGCAGGCGGATATCCTGGCGAGGGTAGCGCAGGTGGGTATGCCAGCGGGTCGGGGGGCAGCATCCCAAGCAATCGAGTTCAAATCTGGCCCATCGTGAAGGAAAGCATCCAGGGTCCTGCCCTATCGGCACTGCTGCTTGGTCTTGCCCTAGGCATCCTAACCCGGCCGGAAAGTGTCTACGAGAGCTTCTACGATCCCCTCTTCCGCGGCCTGCTTTCGATCCTGATGCTGGTCATGGGTATGGAGGCATGGGCCAGACTCAACGAGCTGCGCAAGGTGGCTCAGTGGTACGCCCTGTATGCCTTTGTGGCCCCCTTTCTGCATGGGTTTATCGCCTTCGGTCTCGGCATGATTGCCCATTATGCAACGGGATTCAGCGCTGGCGGCATCGCACTCCTGGCCGTCATTGCCGCCTCCAGTTCAGACATTTCAGGGCCACCCACGCTACGGGCTGGTATTCCGTCGGCCAATCCCTCCGCCTACATCGGCGCGTCCACGGCCATCGGCACGCCGGTTGCGATCGCATTGTGCATACCGCTCTTCGTCGGGCTCGCCCAAGCGCTGACGGGTGGCTAATCCTAAACGGCTCCGGTCTGCCGGTGTTCCCCTGGCCCGGTGACCCAGTGGTTCAATGAATACATTTTTAAGGAGGTAACCTACATGGCTAAGCCAGCCAAAAAGCTCGTTATTATCACAGAGAAATTGCTGCTGAAAAAGATCGCCCAGATCATCGACCAAGCCGGGGCGACCGGTTACACGGTGTTGGAAACTGGCGGTAAAGGTAGTCGTAATATGCGCTCATCGGGACAGCCCAGCGTTTCCGACACCGAGTCGAATGTAAAGTTTGAGGTGCTTACCGAAAATCGGGATACGGCCGAAAAGATTGCGGATAGGGTCGCAACGCAGTTTTTCAATGATTATGCGGGCATTGCCTATATCTGTGACGCGGAGGTGCTGTACGGGCACAGTTTTTGTGGGCCAGATGGCTGTTGAAGTTCGACGACGCAGACCCAAAAAGCCGGGGCATGACTCCGGCTTTTTGGGATTTGATCGGCTGGGTTTTAACCGTAATTCCGCCAATTCTAGAATGAAGTGCATCACCTAGAAGCGTCCCGTAGAGAGGCTCATAGGATAGTCTGATGTTTCCTACAACAAAAAGACACCCTATGAGCTATATCCAGCTTAGCGCTTCTGAGCGAAATCAAGTTTACGAATTGAGAATGACAACCGCATTGTCGATGCGTGCTATTGCTCGGCAAGTTGGACGAGATCAGAGCACCATATCGCGAGAAATAGCCCGCAATCGAAGCGAAGGAGGACATTACTTACCCGACAGCGCCCATCAGAAAATGCAGGCTCGACGACAGCAATCAAAGACAGCTTTTAGTTGTGTAACAGAGAACTGTATTTTCGAGATCAAACAACGCCTGAAGCAGTACCACAGTCCTGAGCAAATCGCTGGACGACTGAAGCGAGAAGGCGGATCGCGGATCAGTCATGAAACGATTTATCAGATGATCTATGCCAACCATGAAGGCTTGAAGGAATACCAGAAGTATTTACGGCAGGGGCGAGGCAAGCGTCGTAAGCGAGGGGGCTGTAACTCAAGGCGTGGGCAGATCCCAGGGCGTATAGGGATAGAACATCGGCCTGCGATAGCGGATGCCAAGACTGAAATAGGTCATTGGGAAAGTGACACGATGATTGGGGGGAACCATAATGGCGTGATTGTGACCCACGTGGACAAAGCATCGAAGTTTTTAGTGGCTGGGCTAGGTAAAAATAAAACGTCTTCCGAAGTCAATAAGGTGACGATTGAGCGCTTCACTCAGATTCCAAAAACACAACGAAAAACGATGACATTTGACAATGGCAAGGAGTTTAGTGGTCATGCAGAGTTAGGCAAGGAGTTAGGATTATTGTGTTATTTTACCAATCCTTATCATTCCTGGGAGCGTGGATTAAATGAACATACGAATGGATTATTAAGACAGTTTTTTCCAAAGCAAACAAACTTCAGAATAGTGAAGCCAGAAGCATTAGAAAAAGCAGTCATACTGATTAACAAAAGACCAAGAAAATCGCTTGACTACAAAACACCATTCGAAGTATTCTGTCTAGATACACCAGGCACTGATGCACTTCAGATTTGAATTGGCGCTTAATCCAATTGCTCGTCAGCTTGTCTGGAAAACCAAGAATTCGCAATAAGCGCAATATCTTCCGGAACAGAGGAAATAAAAACGGAGCTATTTTCGGCAATCTCCATCACAGCTTCCGGTGTTTCAGTACCACTGCCAAAGAAAAAGGGAATAATAAGAACATAATCTTTGGAGCTGATGTCTTTGAACAAAGCAATTTGCCTAATGACATTCAGATTGATGATAAATTCTCTGTAATTTTCCGAAAAATCAGTCACCGCCAGCGTCCAAGTTCGAGTTTGTTCATCATATTGATTGATAACCGAATCCGTATACTTACCTTCTGTCCAGTCACGCAACCATGAACCAACGGCAAAACCCCATCTGCTGAATTTGTCAACTGTTTCATTGGTAATTTTATCTCCGTAATACTCTGCCGTTGATAGCCAATCTTCCCAGTCTCCGAACTGTGACGGAGGTACAACTTTATGGAGTAAAAATTGATCGAAAGCTCCTTTGCTGATTCGGATTTGAACAAAAAGTTGAGATGGTTCAGACATAGTTTCCTCCGAAGCAGATCACATATAGGGCACCTCGATAAATCGGCCTTATTGAGAATATCTTGACCCCACTTGAGAATGGGCAACGATATTATGAGGCTTTTAGGCGACGCAATCCTTAAGCAGATCTATTGTTCAAGGTGCCCTATAGGCAATTGTCGAGCCTTCACATTGCTCAGCGGCTACCGAAGACTTGCACCATAACACCAACCAACTTTGTAGTCCGCTGCAACGGCGTTGTTCTGCCGCGCTTGGAGCGAGAGCTTTAACCACTCCAAACGATACCACAGACATATCTTGTCAAGTGACACTTGACGCTCCGCCTAGTCAGGATGTAAAGTAATACTTGACAGTGAACAGGCAGCCCCATGAAAAATCGACTGAAAGAACTTCGACAACTGCATCAATGGTCACAATCTGACCTTGCTAGAGAGTTAGGAGTCAGTCGTCAGGCGGTGAATGGGTTTGAGTCAGGTAAATTTGACCCCAGCCTAGATATGGCATTCAAAATTGCCAACCTGTTTCAAGTCGCAATCGAAGATGTTTTCATTTACGAGGCAAAGCACTCTATGCAGACACTAGTTGAGCGGGTTAAAAATTTCTTTGGCTTTGAGTTTGGATTCGAGCGGTTTACGGAAAAGGCAATCAACGCACTCAATTTTGCTCGCAATGAGGCGACACGATCGCAGAACTCGCAAGTTGAACCCGAACACCTCCTGGCTGGCTTGTTGGCTGATTCAACCACCACTTCTGCTCGTTTACTTCGGGCCAACGGTGTGACGTTGGATATCGAAACCAATGAGCATTCGTTTGAATTTCGTGAGAATTTAGAGTTCAGTCCACAAAGTAAGTTCGTTCTAGAGCTTGCCCTGCAAATTGTTCGGCTTCAGGGTAAGAAGTCGATTGGAACGGAGCATCTCTTGTGGGGAGTAGTCCGACTCGCTGAAACAGACAAAGCTACTTTGAGCGAACTGTTTCAACGTTACGAAATTGATGCCGTAGCCTTGAACAATCAGCTCACAGAAACGGTTTAATTCAGGCTAAAGAACGACTCAAACTACCCTACACCTACTAGATCTTCAAGATCTTGGTAGGTGCTTTTTTGTTCATCCCACCAATAAGCTTCAAATCACTGCCGTCACCCGAAACGTAAGCAGCAGAACGACCAAGTTCACCGGACGCAAATAACCTTTGCCACTCAATCAATCAATTTGGCACGTTCCGGTGCCGCGACTGGTTAGACTCACGGCGCATTTCACTGCTATGAATAAATTGACTTATCCCTTCAACGAGTTCAGGCACAACTGGCAGCGTTGGGTCAGAATAGGAAGCATTTTGCTGTTCAGGGTCTAATGAAACAGCTTTTAAGACGTGATTCATCCCCTCAATAATTCTAAGCTCCGCATCCGGCTTAGCTATTTTCAGGGCTTGCGCCTCACTGACAGGTACTTGGATATCAGTTGTTCCTTGAACAATTAGAACAGGTACAGTGAGACGCCTAATCTCTTGAGCAGGGGTGTAGCGGAACCAGGAAATGAGGTAGGGTTGGACGCTCGATCTGTAGAGCATGTTTAGTTCTGGTGGAATAGAGGTCACTATGTTACCTTGCTCCAGAGCAGCAAGAATCTGCTCATTCTGTTGCCATAATGCATCTGGCAAGCTAGGTCGCAGTTGATCTCGTAAAACTTGTGATGCAGTTTGGGCAATTCCGGTGATTGATACAAAAGCATCTGCTCCGGTTTTTTGGGTTGCCAGCATTCCGATCAGAGAGCCTTCGCTGTGACCAATTACGGTGATGCTTGAGAAACGAGAATCTGCCTGCAATTGCTGAATCCAAAGTGCAGCATCTTCAACATAGGTATCGAAACGCAAATCAGCTTCTTCAAGTCCTGCGACTGCGCTTTCTCCAATCCCGCGCTTGTCATATCGGATTGAGGCAATGCCATGATCCGCTAATCCTTCAGCGAGGAGTTTGAGGCTATTATTCTGCCCAGCTAGAGGATTGTTTCCATTGCGATCAGTCGGACCTGAACCCGCAATGATCAGCACCACTGGCTCTGGCAGATTAGAAGTTGGAATAATCTGTGTGCCATAGAGAGTGCCTGTTGATGTTGTAATGTGAACCTCGGCAGGCGTTGAGGATTTTGTCATATAACCTACAAACAGCAGTGATAAAGGTAGAGCTATTAGACAGGGAAACAGACTTACAGAACGGCGAGAATTGGGGGATGTAAAGTGAAGCAATTTATATTGAATCCGTCAAATATTCTAATTTAATGAGATAAGGGAGTCTAACGGCTCGGTTCAGCGGACGCAGGTAAGCTTGACAACTCAATTAATAGAACTGAACCGTTCCGCTGCAACGGCGTTGTGTACGCCCAGCATGGGCGTGAACTAATGGGGTGAAAGTCCCCTGTGGGAGAACCAGCCATCCAAATGCTCGCAAGTCATAGGAGCCGAGAGATGGACAACCACTAGCTTAAGGCAAGGGCGTTTCCGCGAGGGAGGGTCTAGAGGAAGCCAGCGGCAAAAGTGCGAGCCGACGGACAGAAACGTCATATGAAGGCCGAGTCTCTGGGGCGAGTTGGCACAACACAACATAGGCGCAGCCTTCCCGAAGGGTAGCCCGTTGGTTCAGGGGATACGGTAAATGACGCGGTTGCGCATCGACAGTCCACGTTCTTATCTGGGGAGATCTGCCGCCTTGGCAGTCTTTGAGGCTAAGGGAGTCTGACTGATACCAAATCCGACTTGTATACCTCCGAAATAGTATAGGGTTGAGAGATGCCAAGACCCCTGCATCTCGAACCTCATTTTTCAGCCGACGAGCTCAAAGCGCGATATCGCGCTAGCCAAGACCCCGTCGAGTCTCGCCGTTGGCATCTACTGTGGCTGGTTCACACGCAAACGACCTTGACGGATGCGGCTAAAGCCGTTGGGTTGAACTACGACTACGCCCGCTCCGTTGTGAGAGATTACAACCGTTATGGCGCTGATGGCCTACGCAATCGCCGCAAAGATCAGCGACCCCAGCAATCTCGTAGTCTGCTCAACGCTGAGCAACTCAGAGACCTGGAGTCTCGGTTGCAATCGCCCCCGGACGATGACGGGGTCTGGAGCGGGCCAAAAGTTGCTCAGGTCATCGCTGAGGTAACCGGAGTGGTGAAGGTCTGGCCCCAGCGAGGGTGGGACTATCTCAAGCGCTTAGAGCAATCCCTGCAAGTGCCTCGTCCCCGTCATCGAAAAGGTGACCCTGAAGCCCAGGAGGCGTTTAAAAAAACTCCCAGAACGCACGTCGCCGGAGGCAGAAGTCAGCCGAGGCCATAGTAGTCAAATGCTGGCCTGTAATGGGTCAGACAAGGCGAAGGGCCGAACCCAATTGAATCAAAGGAGGAGCGATGGAAAACTCAGACGTTTTGCTGAACTCGTTCGGGGGAGAAACGGATTGGCGTGGAGTCATGCAGCCAGCCTTAGAGACGAACTTGATGGAGCGAATTCTTGCCCCAGAGAATCTGCACCGGGCATGGAAGCAAGTGAAGTTCAATAAAGGCGCACCCGGCATAGACGGGATGGTGCTGGACGAGTTTGCGTCCTATGCTCGGCTTCACTGGGACGAGATTCGCCAATCTTTGCGAGATGGCAGCTATCAACCTTCTCCGGTGCGGCGGGTCATAATCCCGAAGCTGAGAGGGAAGGGAGAGCGATTGCTGGGAGTCCCCACGATTGACACAAACTACTTGACATACCCGATTCGTAAGAATTCTCCCTATCCCGATTCGACTGCGCCACTACTGTACTTTTAAGCTGCTCCATACTCTGTGTATGGACGTTTATAAGGAGGCTGCAAGCCCAACACAATATCCTCTCTGGGCACACCCATTTCAACCAACTCCTCAGCCAGATTCTGGTCGGTCAGGTTCTGCTGGAGCCAAATTTTTCCATCTTTGATATCGAAATGAATAATACAGCGATAAACCCGGTTGAACTGTTCCCAACCCACATTCATCCACTGGTAATGATCCCGCTCAGTGTCAAAAATGAGTTGGACTTCGACCACATCGTCCGAAATATCATCTTTGGCATACTGGCTGAGTAACGTCTGAACGTATTTCCGGTATTGAGCTATTTTGTCCATTGCACAATCACCTCATTAGCTGGATCATACACAACTATCAAGACCTGATACCGTTTTACCGCACTTTGAGTGAACTCGTACTGAAAAAATGTTTGGTAAACATCCACTGGGATTGCCAGGTATAAACTTCGCTCCGGTTCAACAGACTCCAAAGCCAGACGGTAGCTGAGAAACTGCCCTAATGCAGCATAAAAATCCGTAATTGCAGAGGGATTTAAGAAGCTTTTGATCTCGACTGCTATTTTCTCCCCCGCCCGTTCTGCTGCAAGCAATCGCTCTGCACCCAAATCAACTTGAAAGTTGACGTTGCCAAACTTAAACCGAAGCGGATCGTCAGTAATCGTCCACTGCTCTTTTTGCAACGCGCGTTTTACAGCCTCATGGAAAACATCTTTGGCAGACACAGATCAAGCCTCGGTACTCCATTTTTATCATCATCCGTTTTCTGGTATGGACATCCTTTCCATTGCCAATAAATGAATGATTTGATACAAATAATTCTCTTCGGTTCCCCAAGATCCACCCAAATTAAGTTGTGCGAACATAATCGCGGAGCTGCGGATTGAGGAGAGCAACCATTAAATCAGCCACAATGGCATCTAGCTGGCCGTGCTCAAAGGTTGGCATCTTGAGGGTCAGGTATCCATCAGCATATTTAAGAGGCGGAGTACTGCGATCGCCTCTGCTTGCAGCCAGTTGTTGGTAATCTGCCCAGCTCATGGGGATAGTTGCCACTGAGCCATCTGGTAAAGATTTGATAGGTGCGATCGCGATCATACCTTTGCACCAAAGCAATTCTCTTTCATTGATTATAGGTTGCCCAACAGCGGCAACTGTTGCTGGAGTTTGGCCAAGGCTTTAACCTGCCCGCCTTGGTCGATGCGGGATAGGGCTGCTAGCGCCGCCGGGGGGAGATGTGAATTCCCCCAATCCCATGGACCATGCCGCTGCTACCGCATTCCTGAACCAGCAAGGGCTCACCATCACCGAGTCCCAAACGACCCCTAAACGTCGGGGAAAACAGCCTAAACCCGTGTGGTTGGTGACCGGTCGGGTGGCTCCCTTCCGGAGCGTGCTCTATGACTTGGGGGGCAATACCCGCTTCACGGGACGCAATACCTTTAGCTTCTGGGATGATCCCACAGTTGAACTGGCTGAGGCGATTGAGGAGCAAGGCGAAGAGACCCTAGAAGTACAGGTAGAGGCCCGCAACCAGCGCTCAGCGCAACGGGCGCAGCGGTATCAAGAGCGGGCCGTCAAGCAACGTGCTGAGGGCGAAGCGGCTTACCGTCGCTCCAATGCGGCGGTGGAAGGGATTTCCGTGGGTCAGCCTATCCTGGTGGGACACCATAGCGAAAAGGGCCATCGCCGTGCCCTTAATCGTGCCCATAAAGCCATGGATCAATCAGTGGCTGCGGCTCGGACGGCAGAGGAATTGAGCCAGAGGGCAGCGGGTAGTGAGGGTCAGATCCGCCATCGTCAGTCGAAGGAGTATATCGGCAACCGTCTGAAGGAAGCTGAGGCCAATCAACAGGAAGCACAGCGGTTGTTGGATCGCTACCCGAACCATACGCGCTATCAGCTCCAACTCCAGGATGCTCAAGCAGCGATCGCCCACTGGCAGCAGGCGCTAGCGGCAGCGGGTGGGGTGTTGACCAGAGCGGATATCGCCAAGGGGGATTGGGTGCAGTATAGCCATACCTGGTATGAGGTGCTGCGGGTAAATGCCAAGTCAGTGACGATTAAGGGTTGGTTGGGGGTGGAGACCATGACCTGGCGAGCGGAATATCACAAAATTCAGGCTCATGTGAGTCGGGCACAGCGGCAGGAAAAGGAGCGAAAGGAATAGGGGGGATTATACTGAGTCATTCTGTCTAGGTGACAGACCCTCTCTTAAGTATATCTACTCAGGTCACATGGCCGACTCTCGTTGCCCAACCGTGCCATTTACCGTCTCCCGTGAACCAGTGGAAGGCTCAGTTTAAACCCATGCCCAATCTATCTCGTCGTCACTTCACTTCCTCATGGAGTGGATTGCCCTAATCGCACTACCGACCAGCATTCAAAATGAGATTGACAGTCAACTTGAGGTTAGGGAATATGGAAGAAATGATCTCTCCTTGTCCGGTAAACGCCTGTTCTTGGTAGACTTGTCCTTGAAGCGTTAATACCAGTATCACGTGGCGTTCGGGATCGATTAACCAATATTCAGGAATGCCCCGATCAGCATATTCTTGGCGTTTTTCAATATAGTCTCTGTCGTAATTTGGCTCTCCAGGTTTGCCGGGTGACACAACTTCAACGACGAGTAGCGGGGGGGCTTGGTCGTAGGCTAGAAGCGATTGCTTTTGGGTAATGACGGCATGATAAGATGCTTCAGAATGGACGGTTAAATCAGGATCTCGCGCCGTAACTTTGGTGGAGCTAACCGCAATGAGATGCTTGTTGCCAAGGCGGTAGGGGGGAATCCCTTGCTGGGCAAAGACGATCGCGAGAAAAAACACGATCGAGATATTTAATGCTGTCTCCGCACCCGTATCAACTAATACACCATCCACCAATTCGTAGCGAGTATTAGTGTCGTCGTCATAATTGAGATACTCCTCAAAGGTCATTCGTCGATTTGTATGGCAGACGGGCTGCCCAGAGAGTATCGTCATAGATGATCGAGCCTCATGGGTCTGCTAATAGCAATAATTCTAACAATAAGGTGATGCCCCTCACCCATCCCTTGATTCTAGGCATGGACACAAACTGCTTTACAAACCCCCCTGAATAGCCAACCCGAAACGCTATCGCGGGTTGGGGGTGATGCATTCAATCACCCCCGATGGCAAAGCCCTCAACCCGCCGCCCCCAGCGGAGACCAACCGCCGCCGCCGCCCTAGCTAAGCTGGGATTGCATAGCCCCCTAGACCTGCTGCACCACTATCCCAAACGGCATGAGCACTACGAATACAAACCCCTAGAGCAGATTCAAGCCGGAGAGTGCGTCACCGTCATCGGTAGCCTCGTTCACCACAGTATTCGCCCCGCCAAACAGGGCCAACTAATCGTGCAGCGGTGGGCGATCGCCAGCCGTGATCACCGCCATCGCCTGCTGTGTACCCATTTCCATAAAGCCGAACCGCCCTACACCTCACCGGCATGGCAACGACAACAACAGCAGTAATATGCCAAAGGGTGCCGGGTACAGATGAGGGGTGCCGTCAAATACGACAACTACACCCACTGCCTCACCATCAACGCCAAAGCAGTGCAGCCGGTGTCGGCTCATGAGATAGCCCAGGTGCCCAAGCTGACCCTGCAACCCGTGTATCGCCTGAGCCGAGGGATAGATGCCGAAGACCTGCGACACCGGATCCAAGTCGCCCTGGCCCAGACCCCCCTACCCGACGACCCCCTGCCCGCCAAAGTCAAACGGCGCTATGGCTTGGTGGACCTGAAGATCGCCCTAAAGCAGATCCACTTCCCTGAAACCGAAACAGAACTAGAAGCCGCCCGCCAGCGCCTCGTGTTCGATGAATTCTTCTACCTGCACCTAGCACTGCTGCTGCACCGGGGCCGCACCCCCGTGGCCCCAGGTCGCCCCCTGAAACTAGAACTGCTGGGTCAATTCCAAGCCAACTTGCCCTTCACCCTGACCCAGGCCCAACAACGGGTGATTGTCGATATCCTGGATGACTTGGCCCAGCCCTTTCCCATGAATCGCCTGGTGCAGGGAGATGTGGGATCCGGCAAGACCGTGGTAGCGGTAGCCGCCTGCCTTGCAGTCATCGCCCAGGGTCACCAAGCTGCCCTGATGGCCCCCACCGAAACCCTAGCTGAGCAGCACTACCACAAGGTCAAGGGCTGGCTGAAGCCCTTGGGAATGACGACCGCATTGCTGATGGGCGCAACCCGAGCTAAAGCCAGGAGAGCGCTGCTGGCGGATTTGGCTAGCGGCCAGATTGATTTAGTTGTGGGCACCCATGCCCTAGTCAGCGCCAACGTCACCTACGCTAACTTGGGTCTGGCCGTGATTGATGAACAACATCGCTTTGGGGTGAAGCAACGCAATGCCTTAGTGGCCAAAGGCCCCAATCCCCACCTGTTGAGCATGACCGCCACCCCCATTCCCCGCACCCTGGCCTTAGCCCTGCATCAGGATGTGGACGTGAGCCTGATTGACGAGCTGCCCCCTGGTCGTAAAGCCATCATCACCCAAGTGCTGGGGCCAGAGGGGCAAGGGCAAGTCCAGCGCTTGGTGAAGCTGCAACTGGCGATGGGATTTCAAGCCTACGTGGTGTTGCCCCTGGTAGAGCGCAGCACTGACGGAGAGGTGAAGTCGGCCCAAGAAGCCTACGCCCAATATCAACAAGCCTTTGCCGACTACCAAGTGGGACTGCTCCATGGACGCATGACTACCCAGGCCAAAAGTAAAGCCCTCAATGCCTTTCGCGCTGGCCAAAGTCAGATTCTAGTGTCAACGACCGTGATTGAAGTCGGGGTAGATGTACCCAAGGCCACGGTGATGGTGGTGGAGCAAGCGGAACGGTTTGGGTTGGCCCAACTGCATCAACTGCGGGGTCGGGTGGGGCGCAGCGGTGACCAATCCTATTGCCTACTTATTGATGGAGCCGGGACAGCCGCCAGTCAAGAGCGCCTGAGCATTCTGGCCCAGCACCAAGACGGCTTCAAGATAGCCGAAGCCGACTTGCAGATGCGGGGAGCCGGGGAAGTGTTGGGTCAAAAACAGACCGGGATTCCCCAGTTTGCCCTAGCGGATTTGGTCAAAGACCGAGACCTATTGCCCTTAGCCCATAGCGCGGCCCGAGGCGCAGTCGCCAAAGGAGAACGGCTCCAGTGTTGGCCCCGGTTGCTGGCGGAGGCCCAGCGGCGCGGGCATTTAGAGCGAGCATTGCATCAGCCCCATTTGAACTAGGGGCGCGGTAGCCGCAGGTGCAGCGAGAACACCTGATGGGGTGGGATGACATTAATGGCATAAACCCGATCCCCGATGCCGTGTCTCCCTGATCCCAAAATAGGGTTTGCCCCCAGGTTGGGTGAGGAAGCCACCTTATCATTGCAGCCCCGGTTTTGGGCGTTGCCAATCTACAAGTGTGTTGAAGTGCATTGGCAATTCCATCAATTCCACCAAACCCTAATCCCTGATGGTTACGGCCCTGTAGGGGGTTACTTTATCCCATCTAGAGTTGCCCTTACCCTTGCCTTCGCCACACAGCTATAGAGATGTTCGATGCCCCTGATGGCCGACGCTGGATTCAAGCCTAGGGAACCGCTAGTCTAATCGGATATTCCCCCTAGACGGGCTGAGTCATATCAGTAAAAATCCAATTATTCTACAGAATCTTATTTACTCTGTAGAATAGTTGGGTGAATTATCAAAACTGAGGTTTTCTAGATGACCGTAGCAGAAATAGCTCCTTTGACAGGTAAAGAACTACTGCAAAAAGTCAAGGAGTTGAGTGAGCTGAGTAAACGGGATACGGCTAAAGCCTGTGGGTATTACAGCACCACCAAAACGGGTAAAGCCCGCATTGACCTGACCGGCTTCTACGACGCCCTACTAGCGGCCCGAGGCATTTCCCTAGAGCCCGAGAAAAAGAAAGATGGTCGGGGTCGGGAGGCCAGTTATCGGGTCGGGGTACATAAAAATGGTCAGATCGTGATTGGCTCTGCCTACACCCAAGAGATGGGATTGAACCCCGGCGATGAGTTTGAGATTAAGGTGGGCTATAAGCATATCCACCTGAAGCAATTGAGCGAAGGCCAAGCTGGCGAAGAAGAATAGCCCCTCAGGCTAAACTTGCCTTGACTCAAGGGTAAATTGCAGCCCTCCAAAGCCTCCCCTGGTTCTATCTAGGGGAGGCTTTTTGCGAGGGACTGGAGCGATGGCCTGAGCGCCGCTACCGCGCTAGGGGATGACGTGACGAAAGGGATCATGCCCGATGCCCCCTACCTTGATCTCGCAGAAACAAGGCGTATGCTTCTGCAACTTCACCCTAATTAACCAGGGTCTTGACCACATCCGCTTCTATGTGGACTTGCTGCACCACCCCGGAGAGTTTGATTTCAACGATATGGATGCCTTCCTCAAAGGCTCCGTCACCCCGCTCGTGTGGCAGCAGACCCGGCGGTTGAAATTGACGATTAATACCCCCGAAGCAGGGGCCATCAACTATCACTGCTGGCTCAGAATTCAGGGCGACCTGCCCCAAGTCAGTTAATGGTCCTGAGTAGGGCTTTTTTTGTCCCCTGAGTATTGAGAAAAACCCATGACCGCTGAACCCACTGCCCGACCAATTGTGGTGCTGATGGATGGCCTAGGGTGTGATAGCTCCACGATTGGTCACCTCTGGGCCACCCGCCCCGAAACTCGATTGCTGCCCAACGGAGAACGGTTTGAGCTAGAGCAACTGGTGGTGCTCACCAGCCAAACGCTGAACGAGTGGTGGCACACGGGCTACTTAAACGAGACCTATAAATACCCTGTCTTTGCCCAGCAAGGCATCCGCACCGTGCAGATCATGCGAGCTGGCCCCAGTTGCAGTGAGGGCTATGTGACCCTGGAAGATACTCGCAGCCCGAAACGGTGCTGGATACGGGGCTATCAAGCGGATCCCGCCCATCCCCTCCCGCCCCTAGACCCAAGGGTGTTGGACTTCATGTCAGCCGCAACCCTGGTGCAGCAATTCCCAGCGCTGCCCCACCATGCCCATGGGGGCTATGGCCTGTCCGATGAACTGCTCAGGGGGGCCACTATTCCCCAGTTTGGCGAAGCGCGTCGGCAATGCTCCCCCAAGTTCAAACACCTCGGCCAAGACCAATGGGTACTAGATGAAGTTCTGAATCAAGGCTATGGCCTAGGCCAAGAACTGCTTCAGCGGGGGATTGTGCCCCAGTACAGCAGTAAAGGACAACTGTGCCAAAACCATTTCAAGGCAGACCCTTTAGGCCGCTGGCTGGATAGGGCCGGTCTGGGACAAGAACTGCTGCGCAGCGGCGTAGTGCCCCAATATGTCCAGGGCCGTCGCCGCTGTAGCCATAAGACCAAAACGGAACCCTGTGCATCTTGGCTAGAGATCCTAGAGCCCCCCATGGCCCCCCGCCCGACGGAACCAGAAAGATTGCCAACGGTGTACGTAGCGATTGGCTTCACCCTCGGGGAAGAACGTCGCCGCCAGCGGGGAGACCTCTCTGAGGCCAAGCGCACCCCAAAGGGAACCTCCCAGGTGAAGCGCATCAACTTCTATCCGCTGATGGAGAACTTGGCGATGGCGCGGGGGGACACCGAAGCCCATGCCCGCCGTGAGATCGCCCAGGGCAAAGAAGACTGGTGGCGCTCAGCCTGCGTGTTTTGTCCCTTCTCGGGCATTGCGGGACCGAAGGAAGAGGTGCTGATGAAGCATCGTCGCTACCCCGCAGAGTCCGGCTTTGCCCTGCTAGTGGAACAGGTGGCTCGACGGTTGAACCCCAAACAAACCCTCTATCCCCAAGGTCGGAGCTTGGCCCAAATGCTGCAAGAGGATGGCAATCAAGCCGCCTTGGATAACCTGGAGTCGCGCCTAGCCAGCTTGCCCTGGGCGCTGTACCGGGTGCAGCGCATCGTGGGGACAGCGGTGCCCTGGCGTCGGGTGCAGATGTTGGGGGCAGGGGGCAGGGGAGATATGGAGAGGCAACTGCGGAGTATAGGCCCGCAGTTGGGAGGGCAGTTGTCCCACCAGCCGGATGGGTTTTGGCGGGTCTGGATTGAGCAGCGCCAGGAATCGGGGGTGCGGATTGAAGATATGGTGACCATCGCTCCAGCCTTGGTTCAGGAGAAGCATCGAAGGGGGTGGATGAAGATGTGGGGTCAGTACCACAGCCCGCAGCAGCAACTGTCTTTGCTCTGAGGGCTGGCGATAGAAGCGGGCGATGGGGGCCGCTATCGCTGGGGAGGGAAGCCGTTATTCAATCCCCTTGAACCCATGGTTGTCCCTTCCCAACGACGAGCTACCCCGCCCCCGAGTGTTGTAGAACGTTCCTTGAGCTTGGTGAGTCGTAGTGCTGCCCGACTGTGGCGACTGCTGAACGATAGCCCGGATGCTGAGACTGAAGCCGAATTGCTAGAGCAACTGTGGCAAACCCAAGCCCACCAGGCCCAGGCGGTGGATGACCATGTGGCCCTGCGACACCACATTGATGCGGAACTGGCTGCCCTCCAAGCCCGCCGCGATCGCCTGATGGCGGTGCATGACCAAGCCCTAGAGCGCCTCAGCCGCTGGGCAACGACCTTGGATCAGCGGATCTTGACCCTGAACCAGATGGGCACCATTGGTAGAGAAGTGGTCGGTCAAACCTACCGGATTCGGATCAAACTGAATCCCCCGGCCTGCCAAGTGCTGGATGAGGCAGCGGTGCCTGAGGAGTACGTCACCGTTGAAGTCAAAGAGAGCACCAAGGTCAATAAGCAAGCCATCAAAGCGGCCTGGAAGCAGGGCAGGCCAGTGGCGGGTACAGAGGTCACCCGGAAGCAAAAAGTGGTCTACGAAATGGCCCCCACCAGCTTAGAGCGCATGGCGATGGATGCGACGGGGATGAACGAGCCATGACCCAGTCCCCAGCCCCAGAGGTGACCCCAGCGCGCAACTATGACTGGGCTGTGGTGCCCTATAGCCTCCAAGTGCATTGGCTCGCCCCCAGGGAAGGCCAGCCGCGCCAGGTGATGATTGCCGTGACCACCTACGACGATGCCCCCCTAGCCCGCTTGCTGGATGCCAGGGAATTGGGACCCTTACCCGAAGCGCTGCATCAGCTTTTGCAGGACTTGCAGGCATCCCTAGCGATTCGGGCTTTGCACTATGAACAACGGCTGCGCCAGCAGGGCAAGGGTCGCCCCCCCCAGAGCACCGCCGCCCCCAGCCGCCCCCGCAGCACAACCGATGCCGAGGGCCTGACCCAAACCCAAATTAATCTGTTTTGAAGGAGGCATGATTGCTATGGCCCATACCCTAGTAGTCCTTGAGGGGCAACAGCATCAAATCCCGTCGGAGATTGCAGCGAGTGATGAACTGTTGCTAAAACTGTTCGGCTCTATCAATCCCGCCCTAGCCCAGGCAGAAATTAAACGCAGTGCTACCCAGGTGGAGTTGATTGCGCGTAAAGGGAGTAAGGGAACCGGGTTAGGGGCAAGGTTAGCCCAGTTGGATGCTGAGCCGATGGGTTTGGATCCGGCGACCTGTGCCCATGCCGCCCTGCAATACCACGAGTTTTGGGTGGGGATTGATGCGGAGAATGCCAGCGAGATCTCAGGGGCCATCACCCGTGCCTTGGCGGTGAGCTGCCAACAGCAACAGCATCGACGCACGACCCTCAGACGGCTGCACCAAGCCCCTGGGGTTAGCACCTTAGTGGTGGGGTTTTGAGCCATGGTGCCCTTCAAAGTTGCCACCAGTCGGGCCGAGGCCCAGTATCGCCTCCAGTGCTACCGCGATCGCCGGGTGTTGCTCCCTGCCATGGCCCAGATGGCCTTGGAAACCAGCTTGGCCCACTACCAGGTGCTGGCCCTCTACCAAATCCTGATGCCCGCAGCCTTTGCTCGCCATGGTCCAGAGGAGCGCTACTGCACTGCCGATGACGGGTATGACCTGGAGAACGCCCACAGTCGTCATGAATTGGGCCTGATTCGGCAGATTAACCAACGCTTGCCGACGGGGGAGTACTGGCCTGATTTGGGGACTGAGACCTTGCTGAGTGAGGGGTTACCCATTTTGGATATGGGCATTGATATTCACCAAGAGGAACTGCTGGAACAGTGGATGCTCCCCGTCATCGCCCTGCTGCCCTTGAGTCAGGAGGGGCGTTACCTAATCGATGCCCTTGATGTCGAGGATTGGTATGTCCAGAGGGTGGGCTTGGCGTTGGCCGCCATCTCAGCTTGGCCCCCAGTGGAATTCACCGTCTCGTTTCGCCGCCGCCTGCGTCAGCGCTTTAACCAAGAAGCGATGCCCCTACGGTTTGTGCCGATGCTGTTGGCCTTGGTGGATAAAGCAACAGGCAACCTGTGGCTGGATACGGTCAATCGCCCGGAATGGGGGGTTGAGTTTGCCCACTTCATGGCTTGGACCCCCGCAGCGGTGCAGGAGGCAGAGGTGCAATGGCGTAGAGCCCAGGACTACCTCCACAAAGTCCAAACCCTGATTGATTGGCTGGAAGCTGACTTTAGTACCCGTATACAGGAGGTGATCCGGCTATGGAACAGCCTACAGAGCCAGACCTAACCCTGAGTCCTGACCAATTGCAGCGGGTGCAGGAGCACTTACTTCACCCCCTGGCCATAGATACCTGGCAGCACTTCGAGGCCGCCATTTTGATGGGTGCGGATCAGTACCTCTATGTGCGCCGCACCCAGCGCTGTCCCCTCAGCTTGAGCTACAAATGCTTGTCCCCTGAAGCATTGGAGCGAGCCTTTCACTTGGCCCAGATTGATACGGGGTGGTTGGCCCCAGGGGTTGTGCGGTCGGGGATGGCAGCGGCGGGGGATTGGGCAGTGTTGGTGATTCCCCGACAATGCCATGCCTTGGTGATTGCAGGCGAGGCCGGGGAACTCAGGTTGAAAGTGCCCCTGCCGCCCCTGGTGTTGGTGGGGTTAGGACAGACCTATTGGCTGTGGGCGATTCCAGATAAAACCTTTAGCCCCCAGAGCCGGATGATGCTGGCCCCGCTGCCCAATACCAACCCCTACGCCCAGGTGCCGGGGGAGATTTGCTGGGGCAGTAACCAACCCCCTTTGGCCTCTGCCCAAAGCCTACCTCAAGCCTGGGACTTGTTCGTAACCAGCCCCTTCACCCGCCACTCGGTGCGGGGCAAATCTCGGCAATACCCAGACGACATCATTCAGCACCTCCATCGGTTGCAGGGCCGTAGGAGCTACCCCAGTGAAGACCTGATTCCGGCCCCTGGCTTACCGCCGTTGTCTATCGAGCAAGGGCTGAAGGTGCTACTTAACCCGGAGTACTCAAGATGACTATGACGACTGTTTCGTTACGACAATACCGATTTCACTATCCCCATCACCCCGCCCCGACCCAGTCCCAGGGCAGCTTGTTGGACTATTGGGTCGCGAGTAATGGGGTCTTTGCCTTGGCCCAGCGCCCTGGCCTGAGTGCCCTGATGCCGATCTCGGCCCACAGCCAACCTATTCCTGGACTAGGGCCACTCCAGCCCTGGTTGAAGCTGCCCCTAGTGCCGATCTCCCTGGTGCAGCGGATGGTGACCCTGGCCCAAGCCGCATTGCCCAATGAAATCCTATTTCATCTGGTGCTGGCCCCTGGGGGCGGGGATTGGGGGTTAACGGTGCCCCGGCAAAGCCAAGGCCCTAACCACTGCAAACCCTTGGATACGGGGCCAGATTCCAGTGCTCACCGGGCTCTGATGGAGGTTCATAGCCACGGCACCCACCCGGCCTACTTCTCTCGCACGGATGACCAAGATGAACGCAGTGGGTTTCGCCTCTATGGAGTCCTAGGCCGCTTGCACCAAGGGCAACCGGAACTGTTGCTGCGGGTGGGACTGATGGGTCACTTCTGGGTGGTGCCGATGGCTGCGGTGTTTAGCCCCGGTGAGGCCGGAGTGCGAGATAGGGCTCCTGCCCATGCTGTGTACTACGGAGTTGATTCACCATGAGCCTAGCGCTGAACTTAGACATTCTCAATGCGCGCCCCGTGGTGCTGCCCCCGGCTCCCCAGGTGGAGTTGTGGCTAATTGGCTGTGGTGGCACGGGGTCTTTCTTGGTGCAACTGCTGTGCCGAGTGGTATTGATGCTGCAAGAGCAGGGACGAGGGGCCAAGCTGGTGTTGGTGGACCCGGATGGGGTGGAGGCTAAGAACATTACCCGGCAATGCTTTTGTGGGGCAGAGGTGGGTAGTAATAAGGCCCATACCCTGGCTCGACGCTATGGTGCGGCGCTGGGGTTGCCCATTACTGCGATCGCTGAGCCCTTCAGTCCCCGAATGCCGGATTGCGGTCGCCAATGTCTGACGGTGTTGTGTGGGTGTGTGGACAATGCTGAGGCCCGCAGGAGCATCCTGGCGGCCCTGGATCTGGGTAACAGTCGCCGGGATCTGCCCATGACGTGGTGGATTGATGGGGGTAATAGTGAACACCATGGTCAGGTGTTAGCGGGCAATTGCACTTCCCTCGATCTCCAGGACTATGGCCTAGATGCGGAGAGCTGTCTGTATCTACCTGCCCCTAATGTGCAGGCTCCAGAGTTGTTGGTGCCTCGACCGGAGGAAAGGCTAGCCTCTGCCCCCTTATCCTGTGCTGAGTTGGCTATGGCCAATGCCCAGAGCTTGATGGTGAATCCCCAGGTGGCAACGGTGATGGGTCGCTTTGTGCTGGATTTGTTGACGGGGCATCTGGAGCGCTTTGCCACTACCTTTGACCAGCGCACGGGAACGATGGCTTCTCAATACAGCAGTCCTCAGGGGATCCGGGCTATGGTGCAGCGTCACGCCAGGGGGACATCCTGAGCCGGATGGGCTTTGGCAGGTGGGGCGATCTCGTTGGGCTTTGATAAAGCTGATGGCATTCGATTGTGGTCGATGGTGTTAGCTCAATGCAGCAATTGTTGTGGGTCGTCTTATCCATGCCAGTAGAATGGCAGCATATTGCATAAAATACACATAGCTAATCTAGCGATGTGTACAGCCGTTAGCTACTGGAAGGATTTGACAGAAACTTAGTTACTTGATCTGCTAAAACGCTTGCTCCTACTGCATCAATTCTCTGCAATTGACCAATCATAAACTTGAAGCTTTTACATCGAGACTGCCTGTCAATTATCCATGTATAGTCAGAATCCCAGAGCTCTGCTAAAACTTGAACCAAAGCCTTACTCTCTTTGCTCTTGCCATCAGAAATAGTTTCCGGTTTTTCAATTAAGAGCTGGAAAATTGTTCGCCGCAATTGCTTAAAAATTTTGAGTTTAGCTATGTGATAAAGCTTCTCCCTCAAACGATAATGAGGAGATAGAATTTCTTGGTAGCGTTTGACGAAATTCACAGCAAACTGATCTATAAAATCCACATCTACAGTGTACTTAGGGTTTCGAGAAATAAGTTCAATCATTCGTTCCCAGACATTCTCTTTTCTTCCAAGGATCTTAAGGCTAGATGATGACTTTTTTGTAAATTCATTGAGATAATCTCCAATTGTAAAGACTGTTTGATGATGCAATGAAATACTTGTTTTTTCAGCAGCAGAACTATCCGTAGAACTGTATATCAGGCTGTCAATCACATGCTCCAGAAAAATATAGTCGATTAAGTTAATCTTCTTGTATTCGCAAATGACTTCGTTTAACCGACTCACAAAACCTGCTTCACTTGGCTTAAGTATTTCATCTAAAATCTGATATTGAACTGGATAGAGATGTATTTGTACATGCGATCTACTGAGTATATTTTCTTCTTCTTCACTGGCTTGGAATTCAGAATATGTATTTTCTCGCTCATAAATCAATTCAGCTATTACTTGTTTCTTTCGGTCTGTGACATACTCTGAGCTTTTATCATTCTGTCCTACTATTCGAAATACAGGAATTAATACCGCCAATAAGAATTCCCAATCAAAAGAATGATGAATATATCTGTCCTTGAGCCATGTAGGAATTTTTTGTAGAGACTCATTCAATGATTCTGGAATCCACTCAGAAGCATTGGAAATCGTAATCGGCTGTAACTTATCCTCGATAAAGTCACGCTGTAAGCTTACCCAAGCCTCCTGAACTTGAGGATTCTCCCTCTTGCCAACTTCATAATCAATTTCTTCAGGACGTGGAACTGTATAAGAGCCATTAGATCTGACAACTTTCTGAATACATCTAGCATAGGCTAAAGTATGAGTTAGTGTTATTAAGCGGGCAATATAAGGAACTAAATTGATGATTTTTTGAGTAAGCAAATGTTCAAACCCATATTCCTCAAGCCAAGACCTCAAGAAAGCTGATGTATCTCGATTCCGTGCGCCAATTAAGCATCGGAAAGTTGCAGCAAGCATTTCGCTTTCAAGCGTAAGTCTCCCTATTAAGTTAGGAGCTATATGAGAAATAAAGGCTCTAGCATCTAGGTTGAAAATCTGAGTGCGACTGAAATGATCCAGGAAAAAAGGAGCATTCACAAGAATTTCGGCCAAACAACTCAATTCGGCTTCTAATTCTTGACTTAAAGGTTTAAGTGGTGATTGTAGGATGATCGCAATGGATGCCCAGATAACATTAAAGAATGCTTTTGATTCGAGATTATTCCTAAACATTTCAACTTTTTCGTCACTAGTCAAAATATCTTCGAGATAGTCATGAATCTCTAAGGTTTTTTCCTGCTCTCCATCAATAATATTTCGACATATCATTGTAATCTGATGATGACAGAGATTTAAAAGAGCATTCTCAGCTCTAGCATCAGCTTCCTCATTTTCGGACAAAGTTCCAACAAACTGAAACTCATGTTCATCTTGATGATTAACTTCTCTTTTCCAATTGTTTGGTTCAAACCATGCACGAATTTTTAAGGCTCTTCTGCGGCTTACCTCCGGAACTAGCGCAAGTTGAATATCGTCCCAGTTATTCAGAAATTTTGCTTTTTCTTTGTATGGGATAATTTCGTTTATCCATAGGCCCAAAATTATTCTCAACAAATCATATTTGCGATATGAAAGTCGATTAAACTCTAGCAACTCCCATTGCTCTTCCTTTAGAAGTTTTCTGGAGCCAATGCTGTCGAAACCATAGTTTTGACCACTACTATCAATCTGTTCTAACTCTAACCATACGAGTAATTGTACTGATGAAGCGAGCGGCATCAGACAGCCGCTTAGGAGACGAGAGTCACATTTCGCCAATGTCACTAAAACGCCTAAAAGCGCAACTGTATCACTTTGGTTTAATATGGTATCTACAGCGCATTCAAGTTTATGCCTAGAAGGGCGGCTATAAAGCCATCCTTCTAATGTCATAAGAAGACAGTTAATAATTCTGGGGGGCAGCAAACTGTTTCGGTGCCAGTAAAGAGTTTTTCGTTCTCCCTCAAATTGTTTATTAACATTCCCAATAATTAAACTAAGCTCATGTGTATCAGCCCGAAGAGGATCAATTAAACTATCCTCTAAATAACTTGCTCTTTGGTCGATTTTTTCACAATTATTTTGATTGTTTTTTGTCGCAATTTTGCAAAGGATATTGATGACTTTGATGGCAACTGCTTCATCAATTTCTAGTAATGAAAGCAACGGGAGGAATTTGAAGGTACAAACATCGATATCATTAGAGCCAGCTATCCCGATATGTCGATTATCCCAATCAAAATCCATATCATTTTCATAGCGGTAGCTTGGCGGTTGAATCATCAAAGCTAAGAATAACTCAACTCCAAGTTGAAGATTGGTAAGGATAACTGCATTTAGATATAGACCATTCCGGCTAAGCATGAACTTTCGGAAACGGTGATTAACTTCTCCTAACGGGCCTTGTGGATGTGGTGTCTCAAGTATTCCTATACCAGGTCTACTCAATAAAGATGAAACTTCCGTGGGTTCTAGCTTGTTTGCCGGGACAATTTCTCGGCCTGCCAATACTCTGAGAAACCATGTTGCACGCTCTTGAGTGATGAGGAGAGCAAAAACTATACAAGAAAAAGCATTTTCCTCAAAATCACCCAAATAGTAGCTTCTTCTCCTAGGTGGCTCCGGTAGCGAGACCCTCTCTTTCTGTTTCTCTTTCTGTTTCTCTCTCTGTTTTTGTTGAAATAGCTCTGCAAGCTCGGCAGAGCTAAGACTGCGCCCCCGTGACTTAGGATTAGACAACAATACTTTCTGTGCCAAATCAAGCGTAAATTTGGCAACTTCATTTCGAAGCGAGAATTCTTGCGCCTTCTCACCCCAATTCAACCAAGCCTCTGATGCCTTAAAAACTATGCAGGATTCTTCAAGTACGTTTTCAGGATCTTGGCACAAAAGCCAACGCCATATAGGTTCCCAAAACTCTGGTTGAGGAATTCCGATCACTTTCTCTCGAATCGTAATGCGTGTTTGGAGAGGCTTAGATTTATAGTCATCTGCATGAAAGGGATCTTGTATTGTTGCGATTCTTAGAAGGCGAAAAATGAGACGTTTAATTACAAAAGACAGACTTCCATCTGGACATTCTTGCAAAACATAGCTTGGCTGCTTGCTTAAAATTGCACCATCCAAAAGTAGATCTAAAAGTTGTGAATGCTTGTATTCTAAAGCTTCACAAAAAAGTTCCTGCCAAGTTTCCCTTTGCTCCTCTTCTAATGCCATCTGTAGTGAAAACCAGCGAATTGGTTGAACCCAAAATGGATTTTTCAACTTTTCTACTAAATATTCCCCTTCAATCTCTCTACATTGGCTTCGAAGATACTGAAACCTTGCACAGTCTCCAACAAAGCGATGAGTAGTAGCGAGCCGTTCGTCCTCAATATAAAGACAATCACGCCTCACCAAAGCGTTTAAAGTGCTACTGTCGATGGACGAATTGAAATAGCATGGAAGATCGGGCAAAAATTTATCGGCCAACTCCTCAGAAATTTCTATCAATGCTCGACCTAAATCACTAGTTTTTTGCCCATTTTGAATGTAGTATTGCCAAAACCAATTAAGCAAGTCTAAATCGTTTCTAAAAACAGGTATATCAATTTTCTCTTGTTGAATACTGCGAACTAGCCAATCAATTAACTTCAAATTGAGCGCAGGTCCAAATTCGTGACGTCGTTGGATCAGCTGGCCAATACTATCAGGCAGGTTTTCAGAAGACTGAAGTTCATCTACGGGAAGTTGCGGTAGTTCAACATCAGTGCAGGTAGAACTGTTGCCCAATTTGGCGGATATTTTTTCATAAATACGATTTCTAGCATCTATATGAGAAACAAGAATAAAACGAATATCTGAAAATTTACCAGCAGCCAACGTTTTTTGCAGTAAATCCAGAACAGCATCCAAGTGGCGATCATCCACATCACTTAGATCATCAATTATAATAAGGCTAGGCTTTTGAGTAATCTTAGCGTTTAAAAGTTCGTCAAGTCTTCTTAGCTTGTGACTGGCATTGACTTCTGAGGACTCAGTAAAAACAGTGATATCAGATGCCTGCAAGAATAAGCAGTCAAAATCCCGGTTAAATTCTTGCTGAATACCTAACTTGCAGAGTGCCGACTTTCCCGATCCAGAAGGGCCTACAAGAAGAGTAATATTCTTTTCATTTAAAGCTAGCCGCAACTCCGAAATCTCTGTTCTAGGCAGAACAATATTCTGACCAAGAGTCTCTCGAATAGCAGAAAGATGGCTCTGAGAACAGCTGAATAGTCTAGCAAGTGTTGTGCGAAATGCCTTTAGGCTTCCGTCGCTCGAAAGCTCTTTCCAGATTAATGTACTTATACTCTCTGGAGAAAACCCAGAACCAAGCTGAAGAAGATACCCTAGCCAGCGCGCAATTGTCGTTTCTGCATCTTCATTTCTCACAAGAACTTGTAATTCAGTTAGAAGCTTAAATCTTGGATCAGGCACTATTTCATAGCGGATTTTTTCTTTAAATAATTTCAATTCTTCTTGAGGATATTTTTGAGATTTGGTTCCCCATCCTTGTATAACTTTCGGTGGGTTTTTATCACCTTTGAACTGACCTGATATTACAAATTCGAGATGTGTTGCTAGCTCAGGAGTTTCTGTAGAAGCAAGTATGAAAATGTCCCACAATTCCTCAAGAGCTTTCCTGAGGCCGCTAGCAGAGAGAGTTCTCTTTGCCTGAGTCAAAATAATATATTTTCCAGTCTCAGTAATATCGGAAATATCTTCAGAAAGAACACGTTTGGCTACTTCTAAGTCTTGGCGTTGAATATCAGTTGATTTTTTCCATAAAGCTACGATTCTTAGAAGCGTTAACAGAAATTGATATTCAAAACCACTGATTGATAATAATCCACCCTGTGCCTGGTCAGGATAATCTTGCTTCCATGCTTTCCTCAGCTCAGTAACCTGAGCAAGTAACGAGAAGTTATGTGCTTCTGAAGGTGATGTTGTCATCATTAATCAAGCCTTCTTGGCCATAAGAAACTAGAAGCCTAGAACCTGTAGAGGGTATCGATACTCACCCTGCAAGCAGGTTAGTTTCTTTGAACTATAGCGCATCTTAAGCAGCGAAGACTGTGGATTTTCTATATCTTTCATCAAATACCTAGTAACAAGATAAATAGGATAAGTCAAAGAACTCAATAAGTGCTCGTTGGACACTGGACTTCTGACGGGTGATAAGCCTCTAAAAGCCCTGCCAGGTATACATCTCGGGCTGTTTGCAGTAAATCAGCTAGAACCCTTGCGAGACAATTCTCTCAGGCGTTCATCACCTCTTTGGAAATCAGTGCCATCACCCAGGATCTGCACTGGCTAGAGCCCAGAGGTTGGGGCGCTCTATGACGCAGCCCCTTCTCTATCCGAAGATTGAACTTTCAGCGCCAGAGCGGTCATCGGCCCATTCATCGGCTAGGACAGAAATAGCCCCACCCACCCTGAACCCAGAAAGACCCCTAGCGGGGTTGAGGGGAAGTGTAGTGAGCATCAAGACCTATGGCCCCTACGACCCTGATTGAAGCCAATAGACTGCTAATTCCAGTTCTAGAAATTAGTGAATCCGCCCAAGGCAGACGGCGATTTCACCTGCAAAAACCCGCCACCCCCGAAGGCGACTACGGCAGGATGCCCGTCGAGAATGCCATCCTGGGACAACTCTGCACGGCGTCAGAGCTAGAGACCCTGTTGCTGCTGAAAGTCAACGCCCCCGAACCCAACCCAGAGCTGTTCAAACCCCTAAAACTAGCCACTTCTGGTTCTGGGGCAGGGGAACGGCGCAGCCTGATCTTCTCCTCCGGCCAGAACCATTACTTCGGCGGAGATGCCCTCAAAGCCCAAATCCAAAACTTCTTTCGCTCCGAACCAGATGCCGCCTGCCGCTATGGCTCCCTGTTCACCTCCAACTGCTACGAAGGCACCGCCCGGATTCAAGGACTGCGGTTCAAACTAGTGGACTATACCCAGCCCGAAGCTGCCCGATTCCAGAGCGGAGACTGCCACGGCAAATGCAGCAGTGCCCTAGCCGCCGCCCTCAATGGCAGCCCCGAGCGGCCCTTTCAGTTTCGCCTCGCCTGGAACCGGAATTGGGATGTGACCGAGAGCCCCGATGCCCCGGTCAGCTTCATCGCCAAGGGCACTCTAGCGGTCGAGGATGACCTGGTGGGGGACTACGACCTTATCCTCGACCGTAGCTCCATCAAAGGCATCCATAAAACAGTGCTGGATGACTTCATGCCCCTGGGGGACTACTACCTACCCCAGGTAGTGATGGGGAATCGCCAGAACGCCACCGCCACCCCCTACCGCAATAGCTGGCAATTCACCGCCTGCTTCAGCCCCGCCGCGATCGCTGCCGACCTCGGACCCATCACCATCGCCAAAGCCGCCCGTCTCGCCCAGATCCAATCCGACCCAGCCCGCCTCAAGCGCCTGATTCTAGCGGAAGCCGCCGAACGCAACCAGGGAGCCGAAGGCTTAGATGGCCGTGACCAAGACCGAGAGGGCGACCCCGACCCGGCCATGATTCAAATCCTGAAGGCCGATGTCCAAGGCATCTTGAGCCAAAGCCCCAAAGTGCAAGACTACTGCGCCCGCTTCCTGCAACGACAATGGCAAGAACTGGCCGTCAATGGGGGATTCAAGCATCACTCCGCCCTGGCCCAACCCGCCCCCCAACTGCAATCAGGCCAAGTGTGTATCCCAGGGGTTGCCGATGGAGAAGAGGTGATTGTCACCCGCTCCCCCATTCCCAGCAAAGACAACATCCGCAAATACATCAATCGGTCAGTGCCCAAACTCTGCCAGTACGAGAACGTGATCTGGATGCATCCCGCAGATGCGGCCCAGTTCCACCAAGGGGACTTTGATGGCGACCAGATGCAATGGTCCTACGCCAAAGACCTGCCCCACATCGCCCAAGAAGTCGCCTGGACCCATGAACCGGGGGACTTTGAAGCCATTGTGCAACGGCCCAAACAACCCTACATCCTCGTAGATCGCTCTGGATTCACCTTCGAGCCAGCCACCCACATGCAACCGGCCCCCGTGCTATCCGGCAACCTGAGGGAAGCCGCCGCCTATGGCAGTGAAAACAAAGTCGGCATCGTCGCCACCCTCATTGGTCGGGTGCAGGGTTCCCAACCGGATTCCGAAGACCGCAGTAGCCCTGAAGCCCTAGCAGCCTTTCATCAAGACAAGAAAGCCCTGCTGACCCGGTTGATGCAAGCCCTGCAAATCGAAGTGGACTATGGCAAAAGCGCCGAACGCCTAGAAGATGTCGAAGAGATTGGTGGCAGCACCCTGTTGGCAGAGGCTAAGGACTGGGCCGATGCCTACCCCATGCCCTTCTTTGACTTCCACAAAGACCGGAACGTGTACCGCACCTACCAGATGCCGGAGGGAGAAGACCTGAACAGTGCCCTCGACGTGTTGCCGAAACTGGTCAATGCCCAGTGGGAACCGGCTCGATTGCACCATACCCCCCGGCATTACTTCCAAGGGGCGGTGGCGAACCTGCCCCGATTGAAGGAGTTTGAGCGCTTCACCCGTAGCCATGAACTAGACGCAGACGCCAAAGCCATCAAAACCCAGTACAACGAAGCCCTTGGAGACCTGAGGAAACAGGGATTGGAGGGGCAAGCGTTCCGCAAGTCCATCAAGGCGATCTATGACGCGATTCAAGCGGACATTGATGCCAGAGACTATAGCCCCCAGGAGTTGATCGTCTTTCAACAAAAGCTGTGGGTGGCCTGCCACAGTGCGGACCAGCCCGATGAGTTCAGACAGGCGTGCCTAGCGTGGGCGGAGGGCAAAGACACCCACTTTGGGGCCAAACGGATGCAACTGCCCTACCATGCCGTTGAGAATCAGCAATGGGTGCTGAGTGCGCCCTTTGGTCCTGAGGTAGAGGCGGCCAAGGCCAAACTGGATGCAGCACCAGGGCAGTACACCGCCTTGATCAGCACCCATGGCCCCTACGTTGACTTTGTCCTGGAGCGGCCTAGCCGTCGTTTGGTGAGCCAACTGTTAGCGGCATACCCTGACCACGACCTTCAGCCCCAGTATGGAGGTCGCATTGAAGCCCCAGCGAAATACTTGGCATGGGCGCAGCCGCAACAGACTGCCGGGGGATTGGGATCCTTGGCCTACAACCTCTGCTTGCCGACGTTAGTGGAGCGTCTGCGCCACCACTGCCCAATCCAGGAAATGCAGTTGATTGGGTTGCAGTACAACGAGCATCAACAGACTGAGGGGTTTGCAGAGGGCACACTGCTACGGGTGGGACGGCTACCCGCAGACCACCCGGATCTGCGTCATGCGAATCAACCCTGCCTTGAGACCCTAGATGGCAGGGCGATAGGGACTTTTGCCCAGAATAGCCGGATGCCGATGCTGGGTACGGTCTTTCAGGCCCGCTCCATTGAGATTGAGGGATATACGAAGGATGGCCGCAATGCTGCTGCTGTGGTGAGGGTGGAACCGGGGACGTTGCGGGTGCCTCAACGCTCTAGTGGTGAATTCCAAGACCCGGAGGTGGCGAAGGGGGCAATTTTGGGTGGAGAGGTGATGTTGGAGGAGATGGGGGCGGCGGTAGGTGCGGAAGCACAGTGCCCACGATCTCACCGGGGCGTGGGGCGTAAACACCAACAGAAGGTGGAAATGGAATTGTAAAACCTATTTGTAATCAGTCCTTCAGCGAAGCCATATCAATCACAAATCGGTATTTCACATCGCTTTTCTGCATACGTCCATAGGCTTCATTAACATCCTGAATGTTAATCACTTCCACGTCCGAAGTGATGCCCTGTTCACCACAAAAATCGAGCATTTCCTGGGTTTCGGCAATGCCGCCGATGAGCGACCCTGCCACCGATTTCCGCCCCATGATCAGCGGCACAGTATTTAAGGTTGGCATCAGATTGCCTAGAAACCCGACTAGTGCAAGCGTGCCATCAAGCGTTAGCGCTGGCAGATAGGGGTTGAGATCGTGCTCGATGGGTACGGTATCAATAATCAGGTCAAACTGTCCCTTAACGGCCTTCATTTGGGCTGCGTCGGTAGAGATCACGATGTTGTCTGCGCCGAGACGACGGGCATCCTCCTCCTTACCGGGAGAACGGGTAAACAGCGTAACCTCTGCGCCCAACCCCTTCGCCAGTTTCAGCGCCATATGCCCCAAACCACCAAGACCAACAACCGCCACCCGACTGTCCTCACCTACCTGCCAATGACGCAGGGGTGACCAGGTGGTAATCCCGGCGCACAGCAATGGTGCAGCCCCTTTGAGGTCTAACCCGTCAGGAATTTTCAGCACAAATTTATCCGACACGACGATTTTCTCGGAATAACCGCCAAAAGTGGGCGTGTGATCCTGGCGATCTTTGCCGTCATAGGTCAGGGTTGGAAACTCCTCACAGTATTGCTCTAAGCCTTGTCCGCAGGGCGCACAGTTCTGGCAAGAATCGACCATGCAGCCGACACCCACCTGATCCCCCAGTTTGAAGCGCGTCACCTCTGTCCCCACGCTGACCACGCGACCGATAATTTCATGGCCAGGTACGACTGGGTATGTCGTACCTCCCCAGTCATTGCGGGCCGTATGTAAATCTGAGTGACAGACGCCACAATAGAGAATTTCGATCTCTACATCGTCAGCGCGGGGCTCGCGACGCATAAAGCGATAGGGTGCTAGATCGGCTGTGGCAGACTTTGCAGCGTAGCCAAGTACATTTGTAGTCATGGTTGCTTCTCTATTGTGGATGAGGTTTCTTTATTGTTAGGGATCTGCGGGTTAATGGTGTATCAGGTGGCCAGGTTTTGACTTTCGCGAGTGGACGCCGTATAGAGACAGATCACACCTCCATTGAGGTTCACTTCATCTTGACTAAATAGTCTATATGTACTAATTTGTCGGCATTGGTTGCATTCAACCCCATTATTTCTACTGTCATGCCCCCACCTTATCGACCCGACAACTATCCCGCCGTTTCTCCTTATCTGGTGGTAGACGGGGCCGATCGCACCATTCAGTTTCTCACCGATGTCTTGGGTGCCACCGAACTGCGCCGGTTCCCCGACACCCAAGGATATGTCATTCACGCTGAAGTACGCCTAGAGGATGGCGTGATCATGCTGGGGGATCAGGCTGAAGGTTGGCCTGCCCGCCCAGCCCATGTCCATATCTATGTGCCGGATGTCGATGCCACCTACCAAAGTGCCCTCGACTGGGGTGCGACCTCGGTGCAGGTACCGATGCAAAAAGATGACGAAGACAAACGGGGCGGAGTGAAAGATCCAGGGGGTACCACCTGGTGGATTGCCACAAGAGTTAAGTAAACGGTCAATCAGCTATGGACAACACCAGCATCATTTCCCATATGTCCCTGGGCACCAACGACTTCGAGCGGGCGGTGGCCTTTTACAATCGTGTCCTACCCACCCTGGGCTGCCAGTGCATCATGCGAGAACCAGGGGCGATCGCCTACGGCAAGCAACTGCCTGAGTTCTGGATTCAGACTCCTATCGATGGCCAGCCCGCCACCGTGGGCAACGGTACCCATGTGGGGTTCATCGCTCCCACTAAAGAGGCTGTTCATGCCTTCTACGAAGCGGCCCTGGCCGCAGGGGCCATTGATGAAGGCCCACCGGGTCCCCGCCCAGACTATGGTGACCCCTACTACGGCTGCTTTGTGCGCGACCCCGATGGCCACAAAATTGAAGCCGCCTTCTGGGATATGGCCCTAATTCAGGCGCAGTATCTCAACCCTTGATGTTCTCAGCCGCTAGTGAAGGAATCGCGGGAGGCTGAGCGATCGCTACTTTCGCGATGTCCGGTCGGTCTTGCTAGAGCGGAGTCGAACCCAATGACCTGCAACCTTTCAAGACCAGTAGTCAAGCCATATTGCAGGACATATCAGTTCCATAGCTGAATCTATTCACGGAACTCACTCTAGTGGCCTACAGGAGTTAAGTCGATGAATCCCCAACTGGCAACCTCATTAGCAGAAGCGGTGTCAGCTTTGTCCATAGAAGATTTCCAGGCGTTTCAGGCGGACTTACTGGGTCACATGGTGCAAAAAACACCGGGGGTAGCCGGAGGCCATGCCTGCATTCGCAACACTCGTATTGCCGTATGGACGTTGATCTCCCTAGCCCAGCAAGGGCTAGACGAAACAGCTTTGATCAGAAATTTCCCTGGGCTGACTCCCTTTGACCTTTTGGCCGCCCGAGTCTACTACCAGACCCATCCAGGGGAAATTGATACCCTCATGGCCTCTCACCACAGCGAGGAGGCTTGGGATGCTGTTTAGGCTCTATGCCAACGAAAATTTGACCTTCGAGTTAGTTGAGACCCTACGGCAACGAGGACACGATGTGTTGACATCCCTGGATGCAGGGAATGCAAATCAGCGGATTCCCGACGCTCAGGTACTTAAAACAGCCACAGCAGATAATCGTGCCGTTATTACCTTGAACCGAGATGACTTTTTAATGTTGCGGGGTCTGCGGTGGCCATGCCCGCATTCGCAGTGGAAGCCAAATGGGCTATGGCCTTGACATCCTCCCCGACCAAAGAGACGGGGCTACCAAGCTTCCGAGCTTTTTCAGGTGTTTTGAGGTGCGCCTAGGCTTGCCCCTGGGCCACTAGGGCAGCAAAGAGCGGATCACCCCAAGCCATCAGGCGCAGGGAGGGATTCTCATCGTATATATTGGGCTGGAACGTGACTGAGTAAACCCGATCGCCCCACTGCAACTCCCAGATGTCGGGTTCCTTGGGAGAAAAGCGAATCCCCTTGGCCTGGAGAAGCTGGGACTGGGTGAGGGTGCGCTCAATGTCTGCCCAACCCACTGGACTAGGGGGCAAGGGACGCTGGATCTCTTGTAAATCCGCCTCTACATCCCGCTGCACCATGTCATCTAGGCCGGGACGCAGGGGCGGGGTGTCGAGCACTTGGTCAAACTCCGACAGCAACACATCTTCTTCTTCCGGGTCAACGCTCATGGTGGCCTTTTCTAAAAAGGTGGGTACCTGGGCCAGGATGGGCTGGAGGTTACCGACGACAGCGGTAAAGGCATTGATGCGATCGCGCAATTTCCGGTACACCTTTGCCTCCACCGTGCCGTCGTAGTAGAAGTTGTGGATGGTGACGGTGGGGTAGCGCTGGCCAATGCGGTCAATACGGCCAATGCGCTGCTCCACCCGCATCGGGTTCCAAGGCAGGTCGTAGTTGATCAACACCCCGCAGGTTTGTAGGTTCAGCCCCTCGCTGGCGGATTCGGTACAGAGCAGGATTTTAATGGTGCCCTCCCGAAACAGGCGCTTGATAGCTTCCTTGGGGACGCTGGCCCATTGCCCATCGCGCCACAGTTCGCCACCCCGCCCGGAGTAGCAGGCTACTTGATCGCCATACAGTTCCCGTAATTGGCCCCGTAGGAAGTCCATGGTGTCGGTGTACTGGGTAAAGGCGATCGCACTTTCCCGATTCACCAACTCCTGCCGTAGGGTGGTAATGAAGTGGGCCAGTTTAGTGTCTTCCCCAGTGTTCTCAAACTGCCGCAGCAGGGCTTCTAGATGCTCAATTTCCCTGGGGTCTACGGGCTCCATGTAACCCTCCAACCCTTCGATCACCGCATCATCAGCATCGTCCAGATCCGCCAGGTCATCGGTGGTGAGGCTGCTGCCCTGTTGAGTGATGAGTGAATCCAGCCGTCGCTGGAGGGATTGCTGAATGGCGTAGAAGGAACTGGTCAGCCGCTTGCGGTACAGAGTCATTAAAAAGCCTAGAGCTTTGCGCTGTTCTTTCTGGGCCAGACGGTAAAAATGGCGCACATAGTCGCTGACTTGGCGGTAGAGTTCCGCTTCTCGTAAGGGTTCTAACGTGATGGCGTTATCGCGCACTTCGCGCCGGGGCACGTCTTTGTTCAATAGACCGAGGCGATAATACTCCCGTAGGGTGTCCCGCGTGTGGCGGAACATCATGTCTTTGAGGGGGGTGTTGGTGGAAAGGAATTGCAGGGAGGCGGCGATAAAGGCATCGTCTTGCAAGTAGGCGTGCTCGTTGATGGTTATTTTCAGCCGCCCCCGCCACACGGCCTCAACGGTGCTGGCCAACATCCGGTTTTGCTGACTGAGGTGCTGCTGAAGCCGGGGGCAGGGCTGGCCCCCACGGGCAAAGTAGTCGGCAGATAGGGTTTGCCAGAAGTTCAGCAGGTGGCGATCAGGCTTGCTATCGAGGGAAGCAAAGTAGTCGCAGAAGGTGTCGCCATCGGCCCAATGGCCCTCTAAACCCAGTACATCGAGCAGGTCAAAGACTTCAATGGGGTCGATTTGCATCGGGGTGGCCGACAGCAAAATCAGCGCTTTGGTTTTGTCGCGCAGTTGCTCCAGCAGTTGCAACAGGCGGTTGGGGGTATCTTTGCGGGCCTGGGGCGATTTGCGGCGGGCGTGGTGGGCCTCATCGAGGATGACCAGATCCCAGGGTTCGGCATCGAGCAGTTCTTGCATCCGCTCTTGGCGGCGCACCAGGTGACTGGATGCCAGGATTAGATCTTGCTGATTCCAAATGGTGCTGAGGCTTGACGCGGAGAGGGGGGGAGGGGGAGACGCGGAGAGGGCTTCATCCCCGTGTCCCCCTGTCTCCGTGTCCCCGATTCTCCTGATCTCCGTGTCCCCATATCTCCGTATCGCTCCATTCTTGCTACCAAACGGATCAACCAACTCCCCTCCTGTCAGGCTCCAAAAGTGGAGGTTAAACTTTTCCCGCAGTTCTTCGTGCCACTGGGGTTGCACACTGGCAGGGGCTAGCACGAGGACGCGCTTGACCTTTTGGGACACCAGTAGGTAGCGGAGAATCAGCCCGGTCTCGATGGTTTTGCCCAAACCCACCTCATCGGCGATTAGGAAGCTGCGGGGGAATTCGGCAGCGGCGCGTTTGAGGATTTTGATCTGGTGGGGCCAGGGCTGAATGGGGATGGAGTCGAGACAGGCGGCGAGACAACCAGGATGTTTATGGATGTTTGCGATCGCACCAAACATCTCCTGTTCCCTGGCTAGTTCTGACGCGGTGAGGGGGAGAGGGGGAGACACGGTGATGGGATTATCGCCGTCTCCCTCTGTCTCCGTGTCCCCGTGTCCCCAGTTCTCCGCGTCTCGAAGCGGTCGTTGATCAAACTCATCCTCAATTCTCCAGGTGGGTTTTTGGGGAGGGGCGTAGCGGATCAGCTTGCGTTTGACGGCATCGGGGACTTCAAATACCCGGACGCTAGGAATCTGGTTATGCCAGTGCTGCTCGAACCGCCGTGTTTCTTCTTGCACACGGGCCAGGTCGCGATCGCCCTCCCAGGAGCAGAAGACATGGAAGGATTCGACATTGAAGTTCCAGCCGCCACTGGATTCGTTGTTGGAGCCGGTGGTGGCAATCTGGTTGTCGTCAGCGTCCGTGAAGAGGCAAACTTTCTCGTGATAGATGTAGTGGGTATTGATGGCCTCATCGGGGTCGAGGGGCTGGCCATCGTGGCGCAGGGGGATGGCGATGCGGATGTCGAGGCGATCGCTCTGAATCAGCCAGCTCAAGATTTCGAGGCGTTTGAGCTGGGCGAAGTTTTCTGGTGGGGTGAGGTTGGCGTCTAGGTTGGCGGCGACGGCATCACGAAGGGTGTAGCCCTGTTGAATGGCCTGGAGATCTGCTTTGCTCAGGTGGCAGCTCATAATCAGGCGGATGCGGCCCTGGTTCTGGAGGAAAGCGCCGAGTCCCCCGGCGACTTGGCTGAGGATGGCGCTGCTGAAGAAACCGGATTTGCGATCGTATTGGGTGGCGCGTTCGAGGGCAGGGATGTAGAAGTCGGCGACGGGGTTGCTGGTGTCGCTGGCGTAGCTAATTTTCCAGGGATAATCGGCCAGGGAAGCGAGCATGGAACTGGGTTACACCAAATCTCGAACTAGCCCAACATAAATGCCTTCTACAGAGACGTTCTGGGCCGCTACCTGAATCGTAGAGTAGTTCGCATTTTCTGGCGTTAGAAAAACTTGGTCGTCCACCCGTCGCCATCGCTTCAGGGTGGCTCGATTTTCCTGCTTTACCCGCGCTGCCACAATTGCACCATTTTTGATTGCCTTGACATCAAAGGGTTTCTCCAAAACCACCACATCGTTGTCAAGAATATGGACATCCATCATGCTGTCTCCCCGCACCCGCAGAGCAAAGCGCTCCAGTCCTCGGGATTTTGGGGAGAACAGATCGGGGGGAATATGGGAAATTTCATGATCGGGGAAGAATTCAACCAAGCTCCCTGCCGCGATCGCACCGCAGATGGGGATTCCCAGAAAATCCGACTTTAGTGGCTCCACGTCCGCTAATCGCAGGGTTCGGGCCTTATTCGGGTCACTAATCACCAGGCCCGCTGCTTTCAGCTTGCAGATATGGTACCGCGCCGAATTTACTGACTTGAACCCCACGGCCCGCTGAACATCCCGAAAGGTCGGAAAGTAAGCATGATCAGCCTGGAAGTCCCGCAGCCACTCCAGCACTTCTTTGGTTTTGCAGGATAGCGTCGTCATGACTTGCGCGATCGCGGGCAAAGGATTGTCGCAAATCGTCGAATAGTTCACATGAACTATAGCGCTTTTGTTAGAGCCTTGCCAAGACCCATATGCCAAGACCCATAGATCATAGGCTCAGATGCGCTAAAGGCCCTGAAAACTGGTTTTCAGGGCCTTTTCAGTACCGAGTTGCTGGGAACGTATCAAGCTGTGGGGCAAGCTGTGGGGGTGGTCTTAAATGTCACCTGCTGGAAGCCGACTTTGGTAAGGATGGCTCGGATTTCAACTTCAGCATTATGGGTGGCTGCGTTTAGGATGCCGCTGGTACAAGCCTTGCTACTCATGGCAGCAGCGGCTTGGCGCTGAGCATCTTGATAAATCTCAATACCTGCTTTAGGGCCAAACCAATTTCGATAGTTCGCCAGGGTTTCAGAACGCTCGGGGTTAAGACTGATATTCATCTCTGCCGCTGGTATGCGGAGTGTGACGCTTCGCGCTTCCCGATTGAACTTCACCACCTCAATACTGTGAAGGTCGATCCCGGCGCTTGCTTTGCCCACTGCGGCGTAGACCAGGTTGGTGGTACCGATAGGAATTTTCAGGACTTTGGCAACTTGGTCAATCGTGACGTTCGCACTGATGTCTTGACTGGCCGTGGTCAGCAGGCTCTCAGCTTGGATCTGGCCCAGCAGTAGATCCTGGACTTCAGTGATGGTGGTGATACTAAAGGGGCTAGGAAGAGCTTGCAACAGGAAGGCAAGGGCCAGTAGCAGCCCGATCGCGATCGCCCCCAGCTTGACCATTTGTCCTGTGACATGGTCTGTCAGGTTGCCGATTGTCTTTGCCATGCCGTCAAATACTGACACGAGATTACAAGCTCCTATGTGAGGTGGGGAACAGGTGGAACCCGCAGGAATATCGTCTGCGAAATCCGGCCCTTTCCGTAATTATGACGACGGCACCCCACCCTTGGGATCATTGAAAACCCGGAAGTTGCTGGCTGACTTCCTGCAATACCTGGGTGATATCAGGTTTCTCACTGGCAATGACGACCTTGGGCAAGTGCTTGTGATGCGGAAAGGTGGACAGGTCTGGAAAGTGAGGAGTGCTGTCGTAGCGAAACAGCAGTTGATTGTTCTCATCCTGGCAATGGTAGCGATAGTCCAGGAAGGTCAGTTGATTCTCGACCACGACTACTGCTTCATTGATCTCTAGCAAGCGTCCTGAGTCAAACCGAAGGCGTAGCCGTAGGTTTACCCGTTCAGGGGTCAAAATTTCTTCGGTGTAGCGCTCGACGTAAGCGGTGGGGTACTGGGAGACGGCAGCCTCAACCTGTCCCAAATAGCGAGACAGTTGCTCATGCAGCATGGCTGAGTCTAGCTTCTAGGTCTTGGCGTAGGGCGATGTAGTGGCGATAGTCATTGGCCCATTCCACATAAACGGTGTCGTCTCCCAATTGTCCTTGGCCGTATTGATAGAAGAATTCTTCTGAATCCATCTGAGCTTGAGTTTCATACAGGCTTAGACGCTTGGCCACGGCCACTAGGGCATCCAGCGGGGATGTGTACTCAATGATTTGCTTACGCATCGTCACCTCCATAAATAACTGAACTGCTGATGGATTGTAACCTCAGACATACGGATTTCAGGGTAAGTGTAGTTCGCACTGCCGAAAGATATAGTGCAATTGCCCCAGGATGTTTTCGAGTTCGCTGATGGAATACAGCAGGGTTTCATAGCCTCGTCCGGCCTGATCAAGTTTGTAAAACTTCCAGCCTTCGCCGTTGGTGACAATGCCAAACACATCGATTGCGCGATCGCCCACTCGATTACTCCACTGACACGCTTGCATCTCTACCAAACATTGGGCTAAGCCTTGCTCAAAGTCATCCTTTTTGGCTTCAATAACACAGAGGAAAGGCGCTTCCAAATAGCCGCGATTTTCGGCAAGGAGGTAGTCTGCCGCTCCATGGGCAATGTCGCTTTCCAGATTTGCCCCTTTCCAAAATTTGAGGCGTTTGAAATCCTGAATGGCTTCGATCAAAATGGCATCAATCAGTAGCTTTTTGCCCTCTTCGGAGCGCTGAGTATCAAAAGCCTGTAACCGTTCCAAGTGAAGCTGAAAGGCATCGGTGGGGGCAACGGGGCTAAAGTCAATCGTCCAGGGAATGAGTTGCGTCAGGGACAGTTGCTTATAGGCTTCGCCCAGAGTAAACCGGGAAAAGGCTTTTTTCTTAGGGGCTTTAGCAGTCACGATCGCGTCCTCCCTTTATTCTTTAGCCTAGATTTTGTTCGCACAATTGAAAGACGTAGCGCAATCGACCCAGCAACAGATCCATATCGCCCGTGGAATACACAGGGGTTTCGTAGACTGCACCCGTTGGGGCCATGCGATAAAATTGCCATGCTCGGCCATTGGTGACGATGCCGTAGACATCAATCTCTCGGTCTGCCTGGTGATTTTGCCACTGGCAAGCCTGCATTTCGACTAGGCATTGGGCCAGCCCTTTCTCAAAATCGTCCTTCTTGGCTTCGATGATGCACAGTAGGGGAATGTCTAAATACCGTTTCCGCTCGGCGATTAAATAATCGACATAGCCCGCCGCTACATCGCCTTCGAGTTGTGCCCCCTTCCAAATTTTGAGATGATCGGTGCTGGCGATCGCCTCTTCGCAAATGGCATCAATCAGCAGCTTTTTAGATTCTTCGTAGCCCTCTAGGTCAAAGGTTTGCTCTAGGCGGTGGAGCCGTTCTTGAAAAAAGGTACTGGGTTCAACCGGGGGCGCTGCTAGTTCCCAGGGAATGAGATCGTCTAAGTGGAGTTGTTTGAAGGCTTCGGCATAGCTAAAGCTGGAAAAGTTTTTCTTTTTGGATTTTGGAACCTTAGCCGATGTACCCGCCATAATGCCTATTCCCTATGAACTCCTAACTAACCCTATGGTGACGCAACCCCAAAACCCTCTCCGCGTCCCCCCCTCTCCGCGTCCCCGCGTCTCCCTCTCCCCCTCTCCCCGTCTAAAACAGCCCCATCTGCCCTCCCTGAAACTCCAGCTCTGGCTGTACGTAGAGCACTTTGGCCTGAATCTCGTCCATCGCTAGCCACAGGTCGGCCAGGGCTTTCTCCTCCACCATCCGTTTGCGTTCATCGCCGATGTGGGGGATCGCCTTGAGGGCTACTTCCCAGGCGCGCATGAACAGGTCGTTGCTGAGCAGGCCAGTGGTTTTGAGGAAGCGGCGGACGGGGTCGATGCTTTGCTCTTCCAGGTAGAGGGCGATGATGGCGTGGAGGCCATCGACTAGGGCGGCGGCGGTAAATTCGTCGGGGTTAGTGGAGAAGGCGCGTTTTTTGAGGCGTTGTTGGGGAGTGAGCAGTTTGCAGGTGCCGCTGGCGGAGTCGATCAGCTTGTGGGTTTTGGCCAGGTCGCTGACGTTGAAGCCGCCGACGGCGAGGGCGAGCTGTCGCGCTTCATCGAAGGGGAACTCGCGGGCGCGGAAGGCATCCCAGGCTAGGATGTACCACTGGGTGAGGGGGTCGAACCCGGCGGTGTCGGCTTCGAGCAGTTTGCGGAAGCGGTAGTTGGCGATCGCCTTACGAGCTTCCCCAAAGGCGACTTCGGGGCGCATTTCAACGCCGGAGCTATCGAGGACAGGCCAAGCGCGGCTGAAGACGTTGAGGGCGGGGCCAAAGGCGCTGAGGTAGAGGTCAATGCCGCCGATGTCGTTGGCTTCAAATTCGGGGGCGCGTTGCTCGACGAGGTTGGCGAGTTCGGGGCGCAGGTCATCCCACCAGGCGGAACCGGCGTTGGGGTCGCGCTTGCGGCAGACGAGGAGCACGGTGCTGGAGACGGAGTTTTTCTGGGCCTGGTGCAGGTTTTGCGGGTTCTCGGTGCTGACGGCCCAACTGGCGGTGATTTCAAAGCCTGCGTCGATGAGGGATTTGGCGAGCACGTCCCAGGCACCGGAGTCTTTGTGGTTGAACTGAACGGTCATGACGCCGTCGTCACGGAGGACGCGGAAGTATTCGGCAAAGGCGAGGGCCATTTTGGCTTCGTAGTCGCGGTTGGCGAGTTCTTCCGGGCTTTCGCCCATGTTGCGGAAGCGGGAAGGGTTCGCAACGGCTTCGCGGTCTTTGTCGGTAAGTTCGGAGAGGTAGAGTTCGGGGAAGATGTCACCGAGAACGCGCTTTTGCCAGACGTAGAAGAAGTCGGAAAGCTCAGAATATTGGATGGTGGCGTAGTAGGGCGGGTCGGTAACGATCGCATCCAAAGATTTGTCTGCAATATGGGCCAGGTTATCTGCTGAAGCAGCGACAATTTTGCAGCGGTCGAATCCCCCTAAATCCCCCTTTTCAAGGGGGACTTCCGAACCCTCTGCTTCCCCCCTTTCAAAGGGAGACTGGGGGGGATTCCCTTCTGCGCTAGCGGCGTTGCATCCCCCTAAATCCCCCTTTTCAAGGGGGACTTCCGAACCCTCTGCTTCCCCCCTTGCAAAGGGGGACTGGGGGGGATTCTTCTCCCCAATCGCCGCACAAACCCCCTCAAAATTATTCAACACTTCATCATTGGTAAACCGCAACACTGTTAGCCCATAGGCTTCTAGAATTTGTGTCCGCTCTGCATCATAAGCTTCCGCCTCATCCGTGCTATGAGTATCACCATCCACCTCAATTACCAAGTAACGAGAAGGACAGTAAAAATCAACAATAAAATGGTCAATCGGTCGCTGCCGCCAAAATCGCTCCTCTAATGTTTTCAGATACTCATGCCACAGCTTTTTCTCCGCAGTGGTCATGTTCTTACGCAATTCCTTCGCCCGCGCAACCAGTTTTTTGTTGTAGGGCAAAAAGCGAGAATCATAAGACAGGTTCCGCTGTGCTGCCATCGCTTGAATCTGGGCAACTAGCTGCTCATCTCTGGGTCTGACTTTGGGAGCAGGTCCAGAATCTTCTGGTGGGGTTTGCAATCGGGACGCTTGCGCGACGGGGATGGGGGATGGGGGATTTGGCTGGAAGTTCAAAAGGCTGGGATGATCTAAGCCAAGTTGTTTACAGAGAGCTTCGTAGTCAGATAAAACTTTGTCCGAACACCATTGCCATAAACGAGTGCTACCGTTTGTTTCTGGGTAGTTCCAAAACAAATTGAGTGAGTGCTGCCCAGAAGCGCCTTCAATTTTTGGCCCCATTGTGTTGACGTGGGCAAGCCTACAATTAACGTCAACACACCGGTCAAGCACTAAATCTAGATAGGTTAAAATCGCCGCCACCTTCTCTAGCTCGTGCTCTGCCCTCAGCTTCTCCTTCACCTCATTCAGGATTTCAACATACGTCACTAGCGTCAAAAGCTGACGAGGATTAAAGCAGTCTTCATATTGACGTAAACCGTATTCATAGTTCCTGGGAGAATCATGTAATCCTGTACTTGTAGCTTCAACAGGAATAATCTCTTCTAGAATAAGCCTATCTTCATTTTTTCTTAGTTCTATTACAGCTTTCTCAACACCATCCAGATCGACCTGGCTAGGAATTCTAAAATCAAGGTTACCTTTCCCCTTCTTGAAGGCAACTGCATAAAGTTGCTGGCCAAAATCATTGATTGATGAGTAAGCCTTGATAGTCTCATCATCTAAAATTGAACTGCAATTACAGCACTTGCCAACCCCACGACTAATCGTATTAAAATCCCCCGGATCAAAATCTCCTTCAGGTGTCTGAATCGTCGTTCCTTTTCCCTTTCGCCCCTTCACCAACTCAAAATCTACCCGCCTTTCTGCCAGATTTGGAATCGGCTTCACCGCATACCAATCGCTCGTAACCTTTCTGGCCTGCCCTGCCCCAGCATAGTTACTCGTCTTACTCAGCCACCAATTTGGGCTCAACGGCACCACCGACTCACAACTCGGACACACCACTGTATGCGCCCACAAATAGTTTTGGACTTTTGTGTGAGAAGTTTTTGATCCCCCTAAACCCCGGTCAAATCCCCCTAAATCCCCCTTTTCAAGGGGGACTTCCGAACCCTCTGCTTCCCCCCTTGCAAAGGGAGACTGGGGGGGATTCCCTTCTGCGCTAGCGGTGTTGTATCCCTCTAAATCCCCCTTTTCAAGGGGGACTTCAGCATCCCCCTCTTCAGCACCCCCCTTAAAAAGGAGGGCCGGGGGGGATTCCCTTTCAAAGGGGGGCTGGGGGAGATTCTCTTCTCCCGACGGAAAAAACGACCCTAACCGCTTTTCCGCCTCATCGCCCACCCACTTCACCCACTTGTCAATGTCATGCTGCAAATCTGGCCCAAACTTTAGCGGGTACTCCATCGCCGCCTTCATCGTCACCACCGCCACCGGGTTCAGGTCGCTGGCCAGCACATTCAACCCATACCGCACCGCCTCAAACGGAATGCTGCCACCCCCCGCAAACGCATCCAGCACCGTCGGCGTGCGCGTGCCCCAGGTCTGCTCACACAGGTCATGCACCTGCTTAATCCGCTCCGGCGAAGGCGGGGTTTTGTAGAGCTTGGTGGTGGTATCCGGCTGCCCCCCCAGCCGCCGCTCCAGCCCCAGCAGATACTCAAACTCCTCCATCGTCACCGAATCCGGCAGCAGCGACCCCAACACACTGGCCCGACTAAACGACAGCGGCTTCCGCGAATACCAACGATGCAGCCCCTTAAACGGGTTGCCCCCATGCTCGTAGTACACCTGCCTATTCAGCAGCGTCACCGGAAAAATCTTCTCGATAAAAACAGCGGGGCGGGTGGGCTTGGGCGTTGGTTCGGTCATGCTAGGCTCCATAGCTCATCCCATTGTACGAAGCGAAAAAAAACTGCCTGGACTTAGCCGGTATTGCTTAACAGCCCTGGCCCTAGCCCGATCGCCCGACCCCACCCATTGCTACGCTAAGGAGCACTCACCACCGCCCTGTGTAGAATGCCCGTTTGGCTATACCACATTACCCCCATCAGCAACCTGGCTACTATCGTGCAGGCCGGTACCCTATTAGCCAAAAACCGGCTGCAAGCCAACGAGGCCGACTACACCTCCATTGCCTACGAACACATTCAAGATCGGCGCTACTCCAAAACGGTGCCCTGTGGCCCTGGTGGCGTGCTGCACGACTACGTGCCCTTCTACTTTGCCCCCCGTTCGCCCATGCTGGGGGCAATCCACATCGGCAACGTCACGGGTTATACCAGCGGACAGCGGTCTATCTTGCATCTAGTCACCACCGCCGAAGCGATTGCAGAGGCCAGTCTAGGGTTTGTATTTAGCGATGGCCATGCCGTCATGGGCTACACCAGCTTCTACGACGACCTCAACGAAATCGACGCCGCCATCGACTGGGACATCATGCAGACCAAGTATTGGCGAGATACCGAAGAGGATGGCGATCGCAAGCGTCGCCGCCAGGCCGAGTTTTTGGTACACCAAGCGGTGCCTTGGCCCTTGATTCGTGGCATTGGGGTGATGGATGAGGCGATCGCTGCCGAGGTGAACCAAATTTTGCGACAATTTGGGCAAACGATGACCGCCCGCCTGCGCCCCCAGTGGTATTACTCGTAAAATTCAGTTGACTTGATTACTCCCCGATGGTCTTGAACCCAATCCCCTCTATTCAGTACAATTGAACTAGTAATATGACGACACAATGCTCAAGCTAAAGCGTGGCAACCTCCTAGACGAAAAAACTGAAGCCCTGGTGAACACCGTCAACTGCGTAGGTGTCATGGGCAAAGGAGTGGCGCTGCAATTTAAGCGGGCATTTCCAGACAACTTTAAGCAGTATCAAAAAGCGTGCAAGAACAACGATGTCGAGCCAGGCCGCATGTTTACCGTCGCCACCGACTCCCTGCTGAACCCTCGGTATATCATCAACTTCCCGACCAAACGCCACTGGCGGCAACCCTCCCAGCTTGACGATATCAAGGCCGGGCTAGTCGCTTTAGTAGAAGAAGTCCAACGATTGGGGATTCGGTCGATTGCCATCCCCCCCCTAGGCTGTGGCAATGGGGGACTAGACTGGGCCGAGGTAAAACCGCTCATTCTAGAAGCCTTCAAATCGCTGCCCAATATTGAAGTGATTGTATTTGAACCAGCCGGGGCACCGCCGGTTGAAGCGATGGCGATCGCCACTTCAAAGCCGCCAATGACAGCCTTTAGAGCCGCCCTGATTCGGATTTTAGAACTCTACGGGCTACCGGGGTATAGCGCCAGCCGCATCGAAATTCAAAAGCTGGCTTACTTTCTCAAGGTGGCTGGAGAGCCCACGCTGCAAACCCTGGCCTACCAGCGCTTTCACTATGGCCCCTATGCCCATAACCTGGGCCACGCCCTGCAAGGTATGGAGGGCCACTACATTCGTGGATACGGTGACGGTAGCGGTCGTGCCCAGATTCAGGTCTTGCCCGCTGGGCATGAGGCGGCCCAAAGCTTCTTGGCTGACGGCCAAAATGCTGACCCCTATTTAGAGCGAGTCAGTCAGCTAATCGAAGGATTTGAAACCCCCTACGGCCTAGAAATGCTGGCAAGCCTGCACTGGGTAGCCCAAGAAGACCCTCAGACAGCAGTAGATTGCGAGGTGGCCATTGAGCGGGTGCGGGAATGGAGCGATCGCAAGAAGAACCTCTTTAAGCCCCAACACCTCGCCATGGCCTGGAACCACCTAAAAGCCCAAGGCTGGCTGACTGTCTAATGATTTTTTAAGGCCAGCTCAGAGGTCGGATGTTATTGAAATTAATGGCATCTATATTTTGGCTTTGGAGATGTGCCGTCAACCGTAGATCATCGGTCAGCACCAGATAGCGATCGCGAGCTGCGCTGGCAATGCCACAGTCCGTTAAACCAAATCGCTGAAATTCAGGGAATGTAGCCAATGTGGCGCTGGCTTGGTGATCTTCCTGCATATTTGTAATGGCTTGGCCAAACAAAGATATACAGCGCGATCGTTCCGGCTCTCCTATCTGATTCACAAAACTATTGACCTCAGTCAAAATATTGGGTGTAGTCACGATGGTCTGAAAAGAAGCCATAATCTGCGACAGCAAATCAAAATCTTCTGGGATAAATTGTTGAGTGCGTTTGAATCGAGTAATTCGTTCTCGGTTCACAAGCCCTACAACGTACAGCAGCAGAATGTTAGTGTCTATGAGTAGCCCCAATGAACGATACCGACTCAGTAGAGCTTTTATCTCCTCAATCATAGCGTCCGAATTTTCATGGCTTTGACTTGCCCTGTTGCTGTACTGATCTCAAATACCTTGTATTCTCGCTGAACTTGAGTAGGCACCAGTTGGTTGTCGGCTGGGCGTGTGAAACTCAGCGTTATATGCCACAGATGATCGTCCTCAGATATCTCAGATTCTTCAAGGCGAATATCATTAACCAGCCCTCCCATAAATCCCTGAAGCTCTGAGAGGTAGGCTTTTGCTGCCTGAGTCGCCTGTTGAACGTTAATGGATGAGGCTGTGCTTTGAGTCATGGTTTTATCCTATTTTTTCTTTTAAGTTAGCTGCTAGTCGATATATTTAAGGGCTCAATGATGAACCACTCATGGTAGAGAATCGCCAGGTAGAAGTCTTGCTTGGGGATGCGATCACAGACTGCCATATACCCACTCATAAACCAGTCGTCGCCGTAGGTGGTGTCTTTCAAAAATAGCGTGAGGGAATTGCCATCTGCGCTCCAGATGGTGCGGAGAATGGTGATGTTATCATGGTGTGATCGCTCAACGGGTAGTAAAACTGCCCGCCCCTCAATCATCGTGAATTCTGGGTCATACCACTCCAACACAGAGGCCCAATCCTCCGGTCCCTCGTGCTTCTCAATAATGCGATCCCACCGAACCGCTTTAATCGCGGCCAAAGAACTCGAATCGAGATCTGAAAGTTTCATAACTAAAGCCACCTTTATCTAGTAGAGCCATCGTTAGCTGGCTGCGGCTAACTCCATAGGCTCGTAGTACAGTGGCAGGAGTTGTTCAGCTCTAATCGCCAACATGGCATAGGCTTGGCCATCGGAGCGCGAAAACTCAATTTCAAAAGCTTCTCCATCTCCTAGCTCTTCAACCACCGTACCGACTTGTCCTCGCCGCAGTAAAATTTGCCCGCCCCGTGGGAAGCGCTGAGCAGGAATATCTTCCATCAGGGCAACTATGTCATGGAGATGAATAGTCTTCATAACGTCTCCTTGCTTAGATCGGATAAACACTGGTCAGTCGCGGATAAGCTTTGTCGGGTTGAATAATCCAAGCACTCCGCACCATAGATGTGCCAACTGCTGTCGTCATCGAGAAATCAATCACGTAGCGTTCTCCATACAGGTCAGATGTCGTGAGAAACGCCGGTTTTGCTGCCGCTGCTACAATGAGCGCTTCAACCAGCAGAGCCTTATTGTCTAGGGTAATTCCTAATTTTGACCGAAACAATCTGGCCTTGTGTTTCCCGCTAGAGTGATTGAAGTCCAAAGCATAGGTCTCCAGCTTCTCCACTATCTGCGCCGGATTAGCGGCATCTCCGTAGGGTAACTTCAATGCCTAATCCCCTAATAAAACCCGCATCGCCTTCAACGCGGGTCGCTTCTTGCCATTACTGACCTTGGCAAACCAGTAATGCGCCTCTTCATTACTCATGGCCGTGATGCCATCAGTGATATTGGCGATCCGCTCCGGCTTCGACAAGGGCTGTAAAGTCTGAAACAACAGTGCCAGATTTACCCCCGATTCCTCACTGAGGACATAGGGTGTTTGGCGCTTGTGGCTCAAAGTTTTGGGATCGTAATTGTTCGCTTTGAGCGCCCCGTATATAGCCTGCCGCGCCTGCACCAGTGCATTGCCCTTTAGCCGCCCCACCCGCTTGGCCGCCGGACGCTTCTTCTCCCCCGCCTTTTTATAGGCGCACTGGTATAGCTCCAGGGCAAAGTCATTATTGCTCAGGGGTACAACCCGCAGTTGGAACTCTTGCATAGCCTCTAATGAAGACGCGGAGAAGGGGGGACTTGGGGACGCGGAGAAGTAGACGGGCGGATCGTCCACTTCTCTGGCTTTGAGATCATAACAACAAGCTGACTGAGGATTGCTTCATATTGCTGATCCAGAGCTTGGGCTTGCTGGAGGGTCAGATATTGACAACGGTAAGCAATTTCGAGCCAGGTTTGAGTTTCTGCGGCCTCGCTCTCAGCATCGCTCAACTTACTGACAAACGCAGCCGGATAGCGCCGTTTTCGCCAAGCTTCAGAGATGTTAGCTGCAACCGAACGGGAAGACCGACGAATCTGGTCAGTGAGAGAATATCTCTCTTCCACAGGAAACCGCTTCGTCAACTCAAAGATCTCCATCGCGGCTGCGATCGCCTTCTCCCAAACCCGCAAGTCCTTAAACGACCGAATATCCCCCATCTCCGTCTCCCCCTCCCCGCGTCTCCCTCTCCCCGCGTCTCCCCCCTCCCCCTCCCCCTTTCTCCGCGTCAATACTCAACTCTGACGAGCAGATTCAGCCGCCCTACTGGATTACGGGTCAGGGCTTGCTGGAGTGCCTTGAGTTCAGGGCTATTGGGTGCGATCGCAGGGTCAAACCTAAATAAGAGCTTTAGATTGAGGGTGGCTTCAGTGCCTTGCTGGTTCAGCAATCCGCTCAGGGTGCTGAAAAAGCTTTGGAACCCCCGGACATCGCCCTGGTACTCTAGCCGCACGAACTGCTGCCCAGTCGAAATCGTGACGAACTGCTCCACGGTAAAGTCATAGCGCACCAGCAGGTTCAGGGTAGTGCCCATTTTCCGGTAGTCCATCCCATCAGCTACCGTCAGGTCCATTGCCGTGAGGGCTTTGACGGGGCGATCGTTCAGCCAATCTGCCAGGTCATTGAACACCTTGTTAGGGCTGCCATTTTGTTCCCATTGCGTCGGGCGTTCCAGGAGCGTGCCTTGAGAGCCATAGCTGCCTCTGCCCTCGTTGCCATTCGGGAGAGCCCCACCCCCAGCGGTGTAGACCACAGCCGTCGCCGTTTGCTCCGCCGTTTCTCCAGAGCCATAGTCCGCCACCAGCCGAAACTGAGTCGTGCGGGTAATGGTGCCCTCATAGGCATCTGAGGGGAGGAAGTCGCGATCGCTGGTCACCAACTGCTCGTCTTGGTACAGACGCACTTGCAACGCTTCGCGGGCACGCCAGCGCACCTGCACCGTGGGTTCTTCCCCGCCTCCGGCTAACACCTGGGCATTCAACTCAATGACCCTGGGCTCCGGTGGCTTCAACACCCCCCGACGGTAAAGCTCCATTCGTTCAGAAAACTCAATGGTGTCGGGCAGAGAGAAGGACGCGGAGAACTGGGCGTCTCCGTGTCCCCGCGTCCCCTTATCTCCCCCTCCTGGGGCAATATACAGGCGATCTCCCACCTTCATATCCCACTGCCCTTCCTGCAAACCCCGTCGAATCGTATCCCGTAGCTTCGACACTTCCGCATCCAGCAAAATATTCAGGCTCAGGTCTTTGGCAAACTGCTCTCGCAGAGCCTTGGTCGTCCAGTGGTCAATGCCAGGGGGCCAAACCTTTTGCAGCAAGTAGGCGGGGGCATAGGCGGCGGCATCCTCGTCCCGCACCTTGGCACAGTCCTTGAGAGCCTTGAGAATGATGTCTTGCTGATTGCGATTTCCCTTCACCGTGCTGGAGTCTTGGGCCGGGAGAGGATAGTGCATCAAACCCTTGGGAGCCTTGACAGAGTCATGGGCAGGGTAAAACAGGTGGCGATAGGCATTGGTGAGGGCAATGCGCACCTCCAGATCCATGGCCCCTTCCTTTTCCTTGAGCTGCCGCTGCTGGCTTTCTGACAAATCCTCCAGACGATTAGGGCTACGCAGGATGTTTTGAATCGCCTTGTATTCCCGTGCTAGATCAATAGCCCGCTCCAACTCCTGACCATTGGCCAGCAGAAACAGCAGCCGATTACGGAAGGTGCGAAACTTACCTGATTCCCCAGTGTTGTTGAAAATCTGCTCTACCAAAGGCGGTGGGCCATCCAGGGAAGAGGTAATTGTGGCTTCATTGAAGTCGATAATGCATAGGGCAATGGTATCTGCCCGGTCATCCACTTCATGGGCCGCATCTGGCCCCTTCACCAGTTCAAAAAACCGGGTTGCAAAGATGGTATCCCTGCGATCGCGCAGGCCATCCTTGGCCTCGGTGACCCCCACCTGTGCCTTTTCTTCAGCAATAATTTTGTTGATGGAGGGCTCTTCCTTAAACCGGGCGATGGAGGTGATGGGGTCTACATCGAGATACCAAGCCACGTTGGTCAATCGCTCCAAGGCCCGATCTACAAAGCTGATTTCCAGCCCAGGGGTGAGCAGCGACAAATTCAGCTCAGTGCGACGAATGCCGGATGAGATGCCCTGGGTGAGGGAATGCAAGAAGATGGTGCGGCTGACCCAACTAGAGAAGGGCGGTTTGCCCGCGTCCTGCCATTCTTGATCCTGGAGTTGAGCATGGGCCTCGCGCCCGTCAGGGTTGTAGATATCTGCGCCAATGGGTAGACGCATTAAGGAGCGTTGGAGGCGGGACGTTAGGTCACTAGTGATTTCCTCTTCCAGCCCCAGGGGTAAATGGTGGGCATGGATCAGGGGTGGGTGGGGGTAATTTTGGTGTCGCCACAGGTAGCGCACCAATCGTGCTAAGAGCCGAAGTGCCCCACGAGTCCGCTGGAATTCGGGAATGGAAGCAATTTTCTTCGTCAGCAGGTTGAAGAGTTCGGGGTGAAAGGGATAACTATTTGCGATCGCGGTTGAATAGCTGGCATCCTTACAGCCATCCGGTAGGTTTACCCGACTAGCGCGGAAGGCTTGCAGATAGGCTTCCGCTGCTTTTTGGGCAGCCTCTGCACCGATGGTGACAAAGAGCCGCTGACGCACAATGTTATAGATCTCAATGTCCGTACTGGGGCTCAGCACTCGTTCCTGCCGCGCCGAGGCCCGCACCAGCTCCTGCTGGACCTCAGCGGTTTCCTTCGCAAAGGTATCGGAGGCTGAGGCCAGGGAATAGACAAAGACCAGATTGTTGCAGGAAGCAGCCTGATCCATTAAGGAGAAGAAAAAGGCCACCACCTGATCCGCCAGGGTACTTTGACCCACCACCTTAGCCTTGGCTGCCCGCAAGTAACGGGCAATTTCATCCAAGATAATGACCGTGGGTTCATCCCCCACCAGGCGCTCTAGGACTGAAGTGCCAGGGCTAATCCGGTTCTCATCAGAGCCCCGCAGCAGTTGATACCCCTCAATCCCCCCCAGTTGATAGGCAATCTCCCCCCAGAGGGTATAGGTCGTGATGCCAGATTCGGGATGATAAATCCCGGCTTCAGGGTCTAGGTCACGTCCGTCAATCGCCGCCACTTGGGTGGGGCGATCTGGAATCATGGCCAAATTATCGACAAAACGCTCTAAACCATCAATCTCGCGCCCCCGTCGGGCAATATGCCACAGAGCAATCTCATCGTGGGTTTTACCCCCGCCAAAGCTGGTTTCTAGGCGAATAATGGGAGAACCCCCAATCTGCCCCGTGAGCCGTCCAAACACCTCCTTAATCAGGGTTTTGAGGCCATCGGTGGCAAAGGTATTGGCAAAGAATGTGCTGGGGTCGCCGTACACCAGGGGCGCACGACCTTCGACCACTAGGCGCAGCTTCGCCGCAAACAGGTCTAGGGATAGCTCCCCAGTGCGGATTTCATCGCGGGGAACGCAAGTATCGAAAATAGAGGACAGCATGGGGCGATTGGTGGCACTGGGCGGTAAGTAGACACGCATTAGCTAAAGCGTTCCCACCGCCGAGGTTAAGGGGAACCTTGACGTCAGGTTTGCTCTTAAATTTCACCGCAGATCAGGAAAATAGGCACATCTTATCCCTGATTTGTCTATAGCCTGTGCCATACCTTACCTATCCTGTGTCTTCCCTCTAATGTGCCCTAGCGCCTGATTCAGAACAGCTAGAGACCAAGACATTCAGCTAGCCCAAACCCCCTAACCGCCCCTATTTCACCCCAAGATCTGACGGAGATCCGCCACGCCCTTATCACGCAAGTCTTCACCCGAGTTCTGTTTTTTAGATTGTGCAGAACTGGGTACCGAAAGTTGGGACATTCCCGTAGACACCGCCAATCCCCTGCCTGTGGCCATAGGAGGTCGAAAGAGGCTTGCCCGCACTGTAACCAGTCGCAGCAAGAAACACAAATACGAGATCAGCATTTCCTTGATCGCCAAGCCCGCCAACAGTGGCGAGCGAGCTTTAAGGACGACCCGATTGACCTGACCCGGCTTCCCGCTCATGTGGTGAAGAAAGCCCGCCATATCCTGGCCCAGCTAGAACAAGGTGTCCACTACAGAAAACTGCAAGGACGCCCCCTGAAAGCCTGTAAACGAAAAGTAATTCGTATCCCGCTGGGTCAAAACTACCGAATGCTGTGTCGCTGGTTAAATGGTCGCCTCAAACCCTTTGTCGTCCTGTCCCATGCAGACTACAACGGCTGGTTAAAGGGAAAACGAGGATGATAAAGCGAACCCTACCCATCCCGCCAACTACTGAGATCCTTGGCCTTACGCCCTGACTGCGCCGCCCCCCGCACCACCCGATGGCGGCGTTGAGCCTTGCTAGCCTTCAGTTCCGCCTCACTGAGATTATCCAAGTCCTCACAGGCTAGGGTCTCCGCCATCAAGTAGGCATTCTGAGCGATGGGAGGTAGGGTGTCCCGATTCCCCCTCTTACCCCCGACAGCGTTGTAGAGGTCATCAACAGTGCAGTCGAATAGACCTTCAGTTAGCGCTGCATGAGCCATCCGATAAGCTGGCTCCTTGGATTTTTCGCCTTTATCCTCAACCACCTTTTTAATGCGACCCGTATACTGCCGCGTCACCTGCTTGCGCTCAGCCAAGACCTGTTGGTCGTGTTGAGCCTGGGTCAGTTCGCCATCAATGCCTAGATCCAGGCTTTGCTGAAGGGCAGCCTGGTCCTTGTTCTGCTCAAACCAACTGAGAAAACCCACTAATGCAAGCTCCTAAGCAGAGATAGGCAAAGCTGTTTGACGGCTAGGACTGTTGCCAGCCAAGGCTGCACTTCGTAGCTTCAAGGTGTAGTCCACGGCATCGGCCACCGGCCCTGGGCGTTGTCGCACCATGGCAAAGAAGGGTTGAGAAGCGGCCCAGTCTTCGGGATCGTTGTACTTGAGGAGTTGCTCTAACCCGACTCGAATCATGTAGAGCCCCCCGGAATGCTCCAGAAGAAAGTTGAGACGGTCTTCAATGAGGTTAGCTGACCACTCCGGCTCCTCAGTCGGGTTCATCAGATCAGTCAATATTTGATAGCCCTGGTAGCAATAGGAATTAGCCCATTCTTGTACTAGGTAGTAGCTGTAGGCCAACTCCCAGGTACGACGGCAGCGGAGATCCCCAAACTTTTGGCGCATCTCAGTCTTGGCATCCTCGACCTTAGTAACGATACGCATCGTGTTGGCAAAAACTTCCCACCACATCAATACTTCCTCCTTCAGTTCTTTGAAGGAGATCTGCTGAGCATTAGTGAGGGGCTTAGGAGCAGCCATGGGAGAAATGGGGCGAGTGCTAGTCCAAATATACTCCAGTTCCCTAGGTCGAACACCCCCGCCCCACCCAAATGGCTGTGGTGTAGAATCCCTGCCCCACCGGCCTGAGTTCAAAGCCCCCCAACAAAAGAGCCAACCAAAGTTGCACCAAAGGCCAACCCAACCCCGCCTGGAGCTGGCGCAACTCAATCGGGTCAGGGAATTGCTCAAACCACCCCTGAAGACAACCAACCCAAACTCCCACCGACTCATCATGGGCGATCGCCCCGATCTGCTGAGCTGCTTCCAAGTCATCCACCATCGCCAACACCTGGGCCTTATCCACCGCCGCCACCAGGGACTCTGCCCCCGTGGATTCCGGCTCCAGAGCCGACCGTCGCCGCCGCACCGGAGCCACCAACTCCCCCAGAGAAACCTGCTGACTAGAGCGCACCAACCCCTGCAACCAATCGAGATCCAACGTTGGCTCCTGAGGGTCATAGACCGCCTGCCACTGGTCAAACAATGCCTCCGCCTTAGCGTGATGCAGTTCCGCCAAGCGCTCAATCAACCTCCCCCCCAGAGCCAATTGCTCATAGGGCGCTAGGGTCGCCAACACCGGCTCCCATTGCTGCCAAAGTAGAGCCAAATCCACCTGTTCTGGAGCGATCTCCCCCAGCCCTGCTAGCCCCACTAAAGACTCCAACTTTTCCATCACCCCTCCTCCTCCGTCACCGCGATCGCCGCCGCCCCCTTCAAAGGGCAGGGATCCAGAGGACATTCCTGCGGCTCCAACCGCACCTCCGCCTCAAAGCGAGTGATGGTAGGAAAGCGCTCCTGGATCTGGCTCAACATCTTCGCCACCGCACGCTTCACCTCATGGCCCCGCAGACCAGCACAGTGAAACGGCTCCACCTGCAATAGCTTCACCTGCCCCCGCCACACCGCCGCCGAGATCCCATGGATAGGAGCATCCCTCCGTTTCACCCGATAGAGATAGAGATAGGCCACGGGCGGCAGTGCCACATCCATCACCAAAGACTCCACCGGGGTTTCAGCCCCAGCGATCGCCCTCCGATAGCGCTCCCGGCGCTGGGTATTCACCGTCACCCGATGGCGGTAATGGGAGCGACGACGACGGCAGCGAGAGGCCACCCAACAGCCATCCCCCTCTGGGCCATGGCGTACCTGGGCCTCAGCGGCAGAGAGCTGAGCGCAGGCCAGACATTTGGGGTCAATCCGCTTCGGCATCGCTAGAACCCTTATACAGTAAGGGGTTCAGGCGATTTGCTGTGCGCCCATCCCCCCAAAATTATGATGTGTAATTTTTAGTGTAACAAATAAGGCTGTGCCAATGACTCTTTTAAGACCTGTTGAGACCAGCAGTGAGAACTCCTGAAATCCTTGATATCTCGTTGTTTTAGCTTGAGTAGTTGCGGTTCATACAGCTACTCAATAGCTGTAAACAGCTTTGGGACTGGGATTTAAAGTGTTGATATCAACTTGTGGCCTAAGACTGGACTAAATTTGGTGTTGCCTACCCCTGCTTAGGGAGTGTGCCAGTTGGGGGTGAGACTGGGGGGTGTGGAGCGGTAATGGTGCATCAGGGGTGAAAAAAGGGTGAAAAATATAGACTCCCCCTGAGGGGATGAAAGGTACCCTAAAAGGGCTGCTAGGAATTGTTGCCATGGCCCCCCGATCGCACTTCTCTAAACCAACCTGGCCTAAGGATACAGAACTGGTGAGCCTAGAGTTTGTGCTGCGGGCAGTGGCGGACTGCGAGCTGTATGCCCAATATACGATCGCGCTCCATGCCTGGTTTTTGCAGCAGATTCAGACCTTTGACCCGGAGCTATCGGCCTACCTACACGATGGCGAATCGGAGAAGCCCTTTGCCCTGACGGGATTGAATGGGGAATTTGTGGCCCATAGCCGCACTCTGCAACTGGCCCGCGATCGCGTTTATCGCTGGCGGGTCAATGGTCTATCGGCGGTGGCGGTGGCGGGACTGGCCACCTGGCTAAAGCAGCCGCCCCCGGAGATGGTGATAAAGGATACGCCACTGCACATCCAAGGGATTCAGGTGGCCCTACCCGCTACCACCTATCAGCAGCTCAGGCCGGAGGATATCGCTACTGCACCGAAGGAAATGAGCTTGACTTTCACCAGCCCCACCAGCTTTCGGCGGCGGGGCCACCATTTACCGTTGCCCTGGCCCCGCAATGTGTTCCACAGCTATTTGCGACGATGGAATCTATTTTCGGGGCAGGTGGTGCCCCAGGATGAGTTTTTGGACTGGGTGGATGACCATGTGATCATCCAGCGGCATCAGTTGCAGTCGGTGAAGGTGGCGGCGGGGAAGCGGGGCTCGGTGACGGGGTTTACGGGGGCGATCACCTATGGGCTGGATCGCAAGGCCCAGGCCCATGGGGAGTTTTACCCGTTATTTTTTACCCTGGGGCGGCTGGCTCCCTATTGCGGCACCGGGCACAAAACCACCTTTGGTTTGGGGGAGACGGTGGCGGGCTGGCAGGGGGAGCAGAACCTGGTGGCGGTGCCTTCGGCCCAGGCGTTGTTGGCGGAACGCATTGAAGAGTTGACGGTGCTATTTCGGGAGCAACGGAAACGGACGGGGGGCGATCGGGCTCAAAATATTGCTGAAAATTGGGCCACGGTGGTGGCGCGGCGGGAACTGGGGGATTCGCTGCAAGAGATTGCCACGGATTTGGGGTTGCCCTATGAAACGGCTAAGACCTACAGCAAGTTGGCCCGACGGGCGTTGAGGGAGAAGGATGAAGGGTGAAGGGTGAAGGATGAAGGGTGAAGGGTGAAGGCAGAAGGCAGAAGGCAGAAGGATGAAGGGTGAAGGCAGAAGGCAGAAGGCAGAAGGATGAAGGGAGTTAAGCGGGCTCTTTACTTGTAGCGTTTTTGATCAGGGTGACGAGAATTGCGATTAATTCGTCTGCTTCCTGCGCTAGAGGGGCTAAGCGGCTGGGTTCAACGGTTGGATCCTGGCTCCTAGCCTCCGGCTGGGAGCCTCCGGGGGCGGCTCCCAGCCTAGAGCAGGAGACAGAGCCTTCGCTCCTGGTGCCCAGGCTCTGCCTGGGCACCAGGAGCGAAGGCAGAAAAGTTGGCTGGTGGGGTGTTTAGGATGTTGTGACGGTTGAGGCAAGTTCCTGAGTAAAAAGACTTTCAACACTCCACCCAAATCCCATTCATCCTTCCTCCTTCTGCCTTCTGATTTCCCATCGTTTTCGTCCCCTTGCGGGGTAATGGGAGATGGGGGAAGGATGTAGGGCTTTGCCCGTGCGGAGCAGGCAGAAGGATGAAAAGGTGGCTGGTGGGGTGTTGAGGGTGTTGCGGTAATTGACTGAATGAAGAGACTTTCAATACCTAACCCAAATCCCATTCATCCTTCTGCCTTCTGATTTCTGATTTCCCAAGGTTTCCGTCCCCTTGCGGGGAATGGGAGATGAATTTCGTGGCGATCGCCACCTTCACCGGAAATCTCACGAATTCGTTTCCGTCCCCTTGCGGGGAATGGGAGATGAATCTTAAACACAGCAGAGTCTAGCGGGAACTTTGCTATTGTTTCCGTCCCCTTGCGGGGAATGGGAGATGAATCTGGGATGGCTCAGAGTGGTTGCCCACCTGTTGCTGCGAGGTTTCCGTCCCCTTGCGGGGAATGGGAGATGAATCTTCGCTACCCATTCGGGTGGGCGATCGTTTTCAAGATCCGTTTCCGTCCCCTTGCGGGGAATGGGAGATGAATCCAGGCTAGAGAGGCGATGGAGGAGGGCATTAAACGCCACCTGGTTTCCGTCCCCTTGCGGGTAATGGGAGATGAATCAAGATCGAAAATGGCGTACTCAAGCTTATCTGCCCAGAAGGTTTCCGTCCCCTTGCGGGGAATGGGAGATGAATCCAGTCCTGACGGCAGGGGGTGAAGTACTAAATCAGATAGCGGAGGCGTTTCCGTCCCCTTGCGGGGAATGGGAGATGAATCTAGGGAAAGCCCTACGCAAGACCTACCGTAACGTCGTAGTTTCCGTCCCCTTGCGGGGAATGGGAGATGAATCTCCTTGCTTTGCAACCATGACGGGCGGAGTGAGCCTATAAAGTTTCCGTCCCCTTGCGGGGAATGGGAGATGAATCTCCTCATTTTCAAAGCCTTGTGGATACTGGCTTGCAGCCTCTGAAACCACAGAGGGGGGAGAGACCTGTCAACAAACATCCGTTGTTGGCAATTTTAGCCCTTTGTCAAAGACTGTAACCCATACGGAATCAACGATCCACGAAGGTTAACGTAACTATGCAGTTTTCTAGGTGCAGGGTAGGTGTGTGGTGTTCACCATAACTTGCTAACCAGTGTATGGGTCACAGCCCAAAAAGTCCATGGAACTTCCCTACAGAAAATAGGCTTGGGGCGGCGGGGTCGGTGGGTCGCTGCCAATGGTGAGAGCCTTGGCCATCGCCCCAGCGGGAATCCAATAAAACCGGACATTGTCTTCATCGGGGTGAGTGCGGTGCAGCACCTGGCGGTGGAGGCGCTGCATTTCATCCAGCGTGCCAAAACATTCAAAGACGCTCTCTTGCACCCGTCGCCCTTGGCCCTCTAGGAATTTGGCCAGCTTGTTGCGGCGGCGATTGTCGGCAATGTCGTACACCACTAGGGTCAGCATCAGGTCACCCGCCGGAAGGGTTCGTAGCAATCGCCCGTTTGCAAACACCGTTTGTAGCGCCGAATTTGCAGCACGATCACCTGGCGATAGGGCACAGGTTTGGGGCTGTCGGGGTGGCGGATGGGGTCATAATCCGCCCTTCAAACCCTTGCAAAAAGCGCTTACGGGCGGGGTCTGCCAGGTAGACCCCGCCCTCGGCATTGGGTGGGGTGAAATCCTCCAGGGTAAACACCCCCTGGTTGATTAATTGGACGACTAGGGTATCGACAATGGGGGAGCGGAACTCCTCCATTAGGTCAAAGGCAAGCTGGGCCTCTGGGCGATCGGAGCGGTGCAGATTGCCCAGGTAGGGGTTGACCCCCTCGACCCGTAGCAGACTCAACACATTGTTGAACAGGAGGGTATAACCGAAGCTCAGTAGCGAATTCACCGGGTCAGTGGGCGGGCGGCGAGTGCGCTGGGTCAGGGTGAAATCGGGATGTTTGAGCAACTGCCCCAGGGCCAAAAAGTAGCGGGCGGCGGCGGCACCCTCGTAGCCCCGCAGGCTGTTGAGGCTATCGGTCTCTAAGGTAAGGTTGGTGGCGGCACGGCGATCGCGGTTAATGCCCTGGGCAGCGGCAGCTACAGTCTCTAGCGGGTGACGACGATTCAGCTTCAACAACAGTTGGCGAGAATTCCAGAGCTTGCCCCGGACAATGGCTTGGGCCATAGCCCACTGAAACTGGGGTTGCGAAAACCGTTCGTACTGAAGCGCCTGGGTCTGTTGTTGACTGTCTTCAGCGCTCCACAGATGCCCCTTGTAGCTGCCCGTTTGCGATAGGAAAACCACGGGGATGTGGTGGTACAGACAGGTGGAAATAGCAGACGTGCTGAGTTGAATGTTGCCAAACAGGCAGACATGCTCCACCTCTTTGATCGGCACCTCAATGGCGTCAGCATCGGGCAATTGCACCACAAACCGTCCGTAGTCTTTGCGTAGTTGGGTGCCCTGTTGCGTCAGGTAAAGTAGTGCCATGGTGGAACTCCAGCGGAGGGGATGCCGTTCCTCCTCAGATTTCCCTAGGGGAAATGGCGCTGATGTTGGCAAAAGTGCTGAAGTTTTCGGGGTTAGTACGGGCGATCCCAGCAAAGTTTCTGAGCTAGCTAGGGTTGTCGTCGCAAAGCGGAAGGGGCAGATCAGGCTACCTTTTGTTTGAGAAATTCAGCAAAGTCAGCGATTTCCTGCAAGAGGGGGTCTGACAACTCTTCAATCAGGGCAAGCAGTTGGGCACGGATGCCAACGGTTTCTGAGGCGGGTTTGAGTAAGCGAATCTGATGGGGAGAAACCATTGCAACCGCTAGGGTTTCGATGAAGGCATCTGGATCGTTGCGATCCGTTGCGATCAGGTTTTCGTCTGAGTCGTACTTGACCCAATCCCCAAAGAGTTCGACCAGGTAAGCCTCGCCACCATTTTCGCCATCATTCAGGATCTCTACCACTGTACCAATGGTATCGAGGGGAAGGTGGGAATCGTCTGAGGTCGCGATCGATTCGGTGAGCTGAACCGTATCAAAAAGCTTGAATTTCATGGCTGCTTCTTCTTTCTACGGGTGGGCACGGCGGTTACAAAGCGGGCGGTGTCCTCTCCTGATCGAACTATCCACGCGGTCAAGATCGGTCGAGAGAGGCCATTGGCACCCGTCACCCGAATTTGAGCTTGATAGCGCTCTCCAAAGGGGCTCTTGCCTTTGGGTTCTAGCATATCCACTGAGACTTCTCTGAGGATGGCATTGCGAATAGCTGCGGCTGAGTCAAAGGCAAGGATATTGCGCCAGAAGTTCTGCTTATCTCCTCCTTGACCCGGTGCAGCGGCACGGGTCAACAAATACTCTGCCTTAGCGAGGGACATTTCTAACCGCTCAGGTGCGGACATACTGTCGATGCTGATTGGGATGA
>NZ_KI913950.1:193642-196465 GCF_000332095.2 Leptolyngbya sp. PCC 6406
AAAAGACTTTCAACACTCCACCCAAATCCCATTCATCCTTCCTCCTTCTGCCTTCTGATTTCCCATCGTTTTCGTCCCCTTGCGGGGTAATGGGAGATGGGGGAAGGATGTAGGGCTTTGCCCGTGCGGAGCAGGCAGAAGGATGAAAAGGTGGCTGGTGGGGTGTTGAGGGTGTTGCGGTAATTGACTGAATGAAGAGACTTTCAATACCTAACCCAAATCCCATTCATCCTTCTGCCTTCTGATTTCTGATTTCCCAAGGTTTCCGTCCCCTTGCGGGGAATGGGAGATGAATTTCGTGGCGATCGCCACCTTCACCGGAAATCTCACGAATTCGTTTCCGTCCCCTTGCGGGGAATGGGAGATGAATCTTAAACACAGCAGAGTCTAGCGGGAACTTTGCTATTGTTTCCGTCCCCTTGCGGGGAATGGGAGATGAATCTGGGATGGCTCAGAGTGGTTGCCCACCTGTTGCTGCGAGGTTTCCGTCCCCTTGCGGGGAATGGGAGATGAATCTTCGCTACCCATTCGGGTGGGCGATCGTTTTCAAGATCCGTTTCCGTCCCCTTGCGGGGAATGGGAGATGAATCCAGGCTAGAGAGGCGATGGAGGAGGGCATTAAACGCCACCTGGTTTCCGTCCCCTTGCGGGTAATGGGAGATGAATCAAGATCGAAAATGGCGTACTCAAGCTTATCTGCCCAGAAGGTTTCCGTCCCCTTGCGGGGAATGGGAGATGAATCCAGTCCTGACGGCAGGGGGTGAAGTACTAAATCAGATAGCGGAGGCGTTTCCGTCCCCTTGCGGGGAATGGGAGATGAATCTTCCCAGTCGAGAGACCGTTCAACTGTTTAGTCAATTCACATTGTTTCCGTCCCCTTGCGGGGAATGGGAGATGAATCTCTTCTTGCGTTCGTTGATGCGATTGAGGTCCATCTGCAACTCAAAGTTTCCGTCCCCTTGCGGGGAATGGGAGATGAATCGACGAGGGCAAGGATTCAACAGTGCAAGCCTGTGAAATGTTTCCGTCCCCTTGCGGGGAATGGGAGATGAATCTTGGCAGAATGGGTTCTAGACGATCCTATCGCTGATGCCGTGTTTCCGTCCCCTTGCGGGGAATGGGAGATGAATCCCGTCTGGAGTATTCCACCTTTGATGGGGCCACCGATGGTTTCCGTCCCCTTGCGGGGAATGGGAGATGAATCGCGCCGCACCTACCTGCAAGCGCAGTTTCCGGAGCTTTATGTAGTTTCCGTCCCCTTGCGGGGAATGGGAGATGAATCTCGGTACCGCTAGAGGTGGTGATCAGCAAAAAGCACCGGGATGTTTCCGTCCCCTTGCGGGGAATGGGAGATGAATCACCATGAAAATAATCACCCTGCATCAACCCTATGCTTCGCTCATGTTTCCGTCCCCTTGCGGGGAATGGGAGATGAATCATGGGGGTGTCAACTGGCCTGGGTTGAGTGAGTCCTATATGAGGTTTCCGTCCCCTTGCGGGGAATGGGAGATGAATCGAGTATGAGATTCAAGGGCAGCGGTATCGAGCCACGGGTTTCCGTCCCCTTGCGGGGAATGGGAGATGAATCAGTGTAAAGGCGTATAGACGGGGAAGATCATTCGTCAAGTTTCCGTCCCCTTGCGGGGAATGGGAGATGAATCCCGGAGACTACAAGCCCTCTATGTGGTTCACAGTCAAGTTTCCGTCCCCTTGCGGGGAATGGGAGATGAATCTAGGGAAAGCCCTACGCAAGACCTACCGTAACGTCGTAGTTTCCGTCCCCTTGCGGGGAATGGGAGATGAATCTCCTTGCTTTGCAACCATGACGGGCGGAGTGAGCCTATAAAGTTTCCGTCCCCTTGCGGGGAATGGGAGATGAATCTCCTCATTTTCAAAGCCTTGTGGATACTGGCTTGCAGCCTCTGAAACCACAGAGGGGGGAGAGACCTGTCAACAAACATCCGTTGTTGGCAATTTTAGCCCTTTGTCAAAGACTGTAACCCATACGGAATCAACGATCCACGAAGGTTAACGTAACTATGCAGTTTTCTAGGTGCAGGGTAGGTGTGTGGTGTTCACCATAACTTGCTAACCAGTGTATGGGTCACAGCCCAAAAAGTCCATGGAACTTCCCTACAGAAAATAGGCTTGGGGCGGCGGGGTCGGTGGGTCGCTGCCAATGGTGAGAGCCTTGGCCATCGCCCCAGCGGGAATCCAATAAAACCGGACATTGTCTTCATCGGGGTGAGTGCGGTGCAGCACCTGGCGGTGGAGGCGCTGCATTTCATCCAGCGTGCCAAAACATTCAAAGACGCTCTCTTGCACCCGTCGCCCTTGGCCCTCTAGGAATTTGGCCAGCTTGTTGCGGCGGCGATTGTCGGCAATGTCGTACACCACTAGGGTCAGCATCAGGTCACCCGCCGGAAGGGTTCGTAGCAATCGCCCGTTTGCAAACACCGTTTGTAGCGCCGAATTTGCAGCACGATCACCTGGCGATAGGGCACAGGTTTGGGGCTGTCGGGGTGGCGGATGGGGTCATAATCCGCCCTTCAAACCCTTGCAAAAAGCGCTTACGGGCGGGGTCTGCCAGGTAGACCCCGCCCTCGGCATTGGGTGGGGTGAAATCCTCCAGGGTAAACACCCCCTGGTTGATTAATTGGACGACTAGGGTATCGACAATGGGGGAGCGGAACTCCTCCATTAGGTCAAAGGCAAGCTGGGCCTCTGGGCGATCGGAGCGGTGCAGATTGCCCAGGTAGGGGTTGACCCCCTCGACCCGTAGCAGACTCAACACATTGTTGAACAGGAGGGTATAACCGAAGC
>NZ_KI913951.1:0-96496 GCF_000332095.2 Leptolyngbya sp. PCC 6406
ATACTATTCTTGTCCTTGCTTGTCTACCCTTCCTTTTCTGTGTACTTTCTTAACTATTTGAATATCTTATCTTTCCTGTTTATTTTTGTTTCTTGTCGTGTAGAAAAGATAGGAATGGGCGGGGATCGCTGTTGTTATTGTTGGGGTGGAAAAGTTTCTGTATGCTGAAAGCCTTGCTATGCATGGGTTTCAGCCTTTTTGATCGATGACTGGATTTTTGCGTTCTTGACTTTTGGCATTCTTCCTTTCCTGGAATGCTGGGGATCATCTCAAAATGATAATGATAGATAGTATATTCTTATTCATTTAACTTTACTGTTGTTTTTGTTCATCCTTGTCTTGACGTTTTGAGTCTTTGTTATTAGGTGTTTTTGTTGTTTTATGGGCATTTCAGCTTTTCTTTTTATCTTGATTATATGGTTTGCTATCTTGACTATTAGATAAGGATTTGTTAGAATGTAGTCAAGAAAGGATGTTGGGATGATTGGGTTTGATCGCATCGAGATTCAACGGCACTTGGAGGCGGGGTTGGATATTCGTGTTCAAGATCTCGTTCGGATGCAGCCGGTAAAGCCGCCAGAAGCGGTCTGGTGCGATGGCAGGCTCATCAGCATTGAATGACCCTTGGCGTCTCTAGGAAGCGTTTGATGGCTCTACATCTCTTCTCTCTCTTCCGATTTGCAGTTGTTTAGGTTTCTCTTTATGGCACGTCGAATGCTCTCGTCTGTGGCTCAGCAGGCTAAGGCTTTAAGACAACAATTGAAGGCTGTTTTCCCGCTTTGCCAGTTCAGGGTGAGGTCGTCTAACTACAGCTTGGGTTCTTCTATTCGGGTGTGCTGGATCGATGGCCCTATGGTCTCTGAGGTGGAGGTGATCGCTAATTAGGTATGTATCTGTCCGACGTGATGAAGGGTCGGGAGAAATCCTCTCTGGGGGGAATCGCTATGTCCACTGTGATAGACGGTTCTCGATCTCGGTCTTTGAGTCGGCGGTGATGACGGTTTGTCGGGATTGGGGGGTGGTGCCTGTGCCTCCAGTGGTCTGTGGGCAATCGGAGTATTCCTCGCCTCATATTCCCCATGAGGCTAATCCTCAATGTGTTGGCGGGGGTGTGAAGGATCTTCAGTGGTTGGTGATGGATGTTCTCGCTGAAACGTCTTTCTATCCGGTTCAGGTGGCTAATGAGGTTAGCGTTGGCGATCGCGGGGGCGTAGCTGCTCTAGAGGAGCATCGCTCTGGTGCTGGTGAGGCGGTGGGGGGTGTTTTGAAGCTGGGGTCGCATTGGAATGCGGCGGCGACTCATCCTACGGTGGCTGACCTGCAATCCGTGGAGGTGGTGGAGAATCACGCCAAGAATGGCTTTGAACTCTTTTTTCCGGGTAAGCCGGATCTGGCTACTCGGCAATTGCTCAGGGCTTGTGGCTTTCGACCTAGCAAGAAAAAGGCAGGGGTGCGCTACGGAAGGTGGTTCTGGTACGCCAAGCGAACAGAAGGGACTTACGAGTTTGTTATGGGACTTACTGGGTAGGAAAGTAAAGAAAGATAAGATAAGTAAGGGTGGTCGTCGGATGAGCGGTGTGTCGAAAGCGCGAAGGCGATTGCAGCCTTTCTAGAGGAGCCCGGTAGGGTACCTCAAAAGGTGCATCGTTCTGGATAGGGTTGCCGCTAATGCTGCTCAACGACATGTATTCAGATCAGACTGAACTGGTTTGAACCGAGTGAAGTCGCTCTAATTGACTGACACCGGCATAAATTTCTTGAGCCGCGATCGCGGCCAGTTGTTGCCAATCGTCGGTCGTGAAAACCTGACGGAACCAACTAATGGTTTGAGCCCGAACTGAGGCTTGCTCTGAGGGGATTTTCTGCTCGATTTCGCTCAAGAGGGCGTGCAGCCAAACCGATTGCTCTTCGGTCGCGCTTTGCAGATGATGTCGCACGATCTGACGGGCCTGAGTGTACGTTTTTTCAAAGCTCAACCCCATCTGCCAGGTGGACATCCACTGATGCAACTCAGCAAACAAAACCGATTGCAGTCGTACCTGCTGGAGCTGGTCTGGGGTTACCGTCGGGGTGCTCATGGCATACTCTCGCAAGAGTAGACCCGCTTCCACATAACCCCCGCACTCTTTTTCAATTTGGGCGGTCTCTTCGAGCCAGGTCGGATCTTGGCAAAGGTCCATGATATTGCCGGTCTCAGCCAATTGTTTTGCTAATCGGTCTTCATCCATTGGGTCATTGCTCCTGAGAGGAGAATTACTCATCCGGCGATCGCTCCGTACTCAAAGTATACTAAGCCCTCTTTTTCGAGGTCAGCGTCGTAGTCCGGCATCTGTAAACGACGATAAAAGCCTTCCGCTCCGGGCAATGCATGCAAGCCTACGCGGCCACCGTACCCCAGGGCGAGACTCCGGCGACGGGCGAACATCAACAACAACCGCCCCACACCGTAGTAAAACGGAGGGCGCTCTAAGGCAAAGCGATTCCAAGGAGCCGAGGACAAGGCTTCCACGTACACGAGAGGAAACCGCTCTGGTAAATGCGAGCGATGCCATTGCGTTTCCATAAATATCAGTCCTTGAGTCAAAAAATCGGCTTCTAAGGCATACGCTTCGTAACGGGCCTCGCGCTGGGATTGACGCAGCTTATAGTCCCACATCCAGGCGGCATCCGGCTGGTCGGTCGCCACCAGCATCGACTTCCAAAGGGTTTGGAAGTCGCGCCAATGGCGTTCTTGCATTGCGCAGATGCAGCCTTCCACGGGCTGACCGTCTCCACTCAGCAAGGTAATCGTTTCGTCCAAAGGTCTCGACACCAGTCATCTTCGCTATTGAGTATAGGTGTTCTACTCAAGGTTGAGAGTGAGAAACCGATTTGGGAGCAGGCGATGTTCCTCCGGAACGGCTTCGCCAACGTGAGTCTGGTTGGGTTTGTCGTGTGATTGAAGGTTTAGAGAACGACAAATAAAACAGGTAGCGGATGGCGGCAGTGGAGACTTACCGCGATCGCTCCAGGAGGCGTTACTGAGGGCTGCTGAGGCGGATTTAAGGGCCGCACGGCAGTACGGGGAAGTGAGCATTGCTCAGACGCACCGGGGGCTTCTCAATCTCAGTTATAAGTGGGAACCAGAGTCTATCTGTTGCAGCGTTTCGATGGCAGTGGGGTGGTGGTGGCTCATGGCCCGAAACGGGTTGTCTTACAGGCTCTCATTCACAGCTATGTTCTGGTGGTTGAGGCATCGGTCTGGACTCCCTAATTCAGGCCCAATGCCTGAGCCCGGAGCAGTAACGGCAGGTCGTGCAGCGCTATGTGGAGGGGTTGAGATACTGAGCCTGAATCAGGGCCATATCCCAGTAGGCAGCTTCGATCTTGTGGCCATCGAGATCGCGCACGAAACAGCCGTAGTAGGGTTCACCATAGTCGGGGCGGGGGCCTGGTGGCCCTTCGTCTTGGGCACCAGCCACTAAGGCCACTTCGTAAAAGGCATGAACCGCTTCTTTGGTAGGGGCGATGAACCCCACATGGGTGCCGTTGCCTACGGTGGCGGGTTGGCCATTGATGGGAGTCTGAATCCAGAACTCCGGCAGTTGCTTGCCGTAGGCGATCGCCCCTGGTTCTCGCATGATGCACTGGTAGCCAAGGGTAGGCAGGATGAGATCGTAAAAGGCTACTGCCCGCTCAAAGTCATTGGTGCCTAGGGAGAGGTGGGAAATAATGCTGGTATTTTCCATAGTTGATTTACCGTTTACTCAACTTTGGTGGCAATCCACCAGGTGGTGCCGCCCGGATCGCTTACACCCCCTCGTTTATCGTCATCATCTTTCTTTGTCGGAGCTTGTACTGAAGTTGCCCCCCACTCAAGGGCTTTTTGGTAAGTGGCATCAACATCCGGCACATAGATGTGGACATGGGCAGGACGAGCAGGCCAGTCTTCAACCTGATCCCCTAGCATGATCACCCCATCGTCCAGACGCACTTCAGCATGGATCACCTGGCCCTGGGGATTGCAGAAGCGGCGCAGTTCGGTGGCCAAAAAGACATCGGTGAGGAACTGAATAGTGCGATCGGCACCGTCCACCACCAAATAAGGGGACATGGTGGGATAGTTGTCAGGTTTATACTCAGAAGCCATGGTGATAATAAATTGCTGAATCAGCAGGAAACTCCATTAAGCCATTAGGGTCTGAAACCGCTGTTCAATCTCGTCCATGGATAGATCTTCCCGGTGAGAAGCAATCATCCACAGATGGCCAAAGGGATCTTGGACTTTGCCACTGCGATCGCCATAGAACTGGTCACTGACGGGCCGTAGCAGCGTTGCCCCTGCGGCGACAGCTTGGGCAACGACGGCATCCACATTCTCTACATACAGGTGGATGATCACAGTGGAGCCCTTGAGGCTTTGGGGGCTAGTATTCTCGCTGGGATATTCATCCGCAAGCATGATTTTGGCAGCACCGATTGTTAACTCAGCATGGGCAATTTTTCCGTCTGCCTCACTCAGGCGCGAAAGCTCTGTAGCGCCGAAGGCTTTTTGGTAAAACTCAATTGCCTCGGCAGCATTGTGTAAGGCCAGCATGGGGATGGCGGCCTCATAGCCAGCAGGGATTGGAGATAGTTGAGTACTCATATTCCTCTCTTATGGCGGCAGGTGGGCGGCGGTTTAGGCTTGCCCATGACGATAATATAGTACAAGTAAACTATTTAATCGGGTGGGCATGGGGAATGATCGAGGGACGCGAAGGGCAATGCCCGCAGAATAGGCGCTTTTTGTCGCTAACGTTTTGTTACTAGCAGTCAATGGCAGAAACAGTACTCCGATTGGAGGACGGTGAAAGCCTTGATGAGTTTAAGATTCCTTGGTATGCGGTTCCGCACTGAGCATCTGTCTGGCCATCACTTTGAAGTCGTCCAGCCCGGATCGCTCGGCAAACTCAGCGACTTCCACCCCAAAGACGCTGTTGTACTCCACAATGTGGTCGGCCATGGCGGGCCAGAGGGTGCCGCCACTCTGCCCGTAGTGGTGCAGCAACGTTTCTAGGGAATTGCGGCCAAAGATTCGGTAGTGGGCGGCAAAGTCTGAGGCCGGATCTGTCACTCGCGCTTCAGTCCAGTCAATCAGTCCCGTGACCTGCCCCTGACCGTCAATCAAGATATGGCCGGGGTGCAGATCGCCATGGATCAGGGCCGTATTTTCGGGCCAGAGAGCTTCGTTATCTAGCCAGCGCTGCCAGCGGTTCCAGAGTTGTGGGTTCACCGAGTAAGCTGCTTTGACCCTGACCATCCGTTCTGACCAGGCGGCTCTGATGGCTGCGATCGCGGGAGTTTCTAACCCGGCCTCAGCGACGATCGGGTGCTGGATGCCGTGGAGGGCAGCTAGGGCATGGCCTAGGGACTGCAAGTAGGCAGTGGGCAGATTTTGGGCATCAATTTCCCAGCGGTAGGCTTGCAACTCTGGGTCTATGGTGCCAGCGGGTTGGCCGGGAAGTAGGGGATAGGCAATCATCTCGTCGGTATGAATCTGCCAATCGGGCACCGGCACTGGCAGGTGGGGCTGCGCCAGGGTGAGGACGGTCTGCTCTCGCTGGGCCGAGGCCAGCACATCGGGCCGTCGAGGAATTCTCAGCAGCCACGAGGCTCCATCATTGGAGCGGACGATGGCAACCTGGAAATCTAGCCCTGACTCGTTGATCTGCAATGAGTCAAGGGCTAAGGCCAACCCATGGCGGCTGGCCAGGGCCAGAATAGCTTCCTGGGATAAAGACATCGGAGTAGTGCTACCGTGGATAATCTTTTGTCTGCGTTAGACACTGTCTCAGGCGTTTAGACGGTTAATTACTTCTTGGCCTCTGGGTGACAGCCGATAACCGCCCTTGGCAATACTTTCGGTCAGACCCAGCGCTTTGAGCTTGCGCACATTGGCTTTGAGGGTTGCTGTCTCTAGCTGGGCAAGAGCTGCCAATTCGGCTGCTCGGGTTTCTGGGTGAGTTTGGATCAGATTCAAAACTGTCATTGTCCAGGATCCATGTTTACTCTGGGCATCCCACTGGGTCAACTTCTGGCGCACCTGTTCCAGATCAGCAGATGAAAGTCCAGTTTGCTCTCGCAACACCACCCGTGGATCAGGACCAGCCCAGTGCAGTTGAATCCGGTAAAGTTGTCCCTGGTCGGTTTGCCCTAGCTCATCTATCAAAGCCTGTTGCGAGGCATACCCGGCCTGCTGGGCATCAACATCGGTCACTTGGTGGAGGGTGATCACATCAACGGCATCAATGGCCAAGATCCCAACGGCGGTTTGCAGTTGGCCACCGGCACGAACAGTAGGGCGTTGCCAGCAGCGAAAGGCTAAGCTGACGCTGCCTTGGGCAATCTGTTCTAAAATCTGCTGCTTGATTAGCATGGTGTGTGAGGCTACTGGACTCGTGCCATCCACTGGGCTAGCCGCAGGCCATACCGTTCGCAACTAAGGCGATCTCCCGGATGTAGCTCTGGGTCACGCTCAAAGTCCATCGGGCTTTGTCCCATCACCCCCAGATACGACCCCATGCGGTTGACCCCGTCGTCTGATTCTCTCGCAGTTTGGCCAAGGCACGGAATACGCTTTACGCCATCGTAAAACTCGCTAGAACAACCATCGGGGGAGATACGGATTTCCAAAAAAACTGTCATCAAGGGTTTCAGGAGGTTTCTGCTGACGGTGGATCTGTGCTCAGCTTTGTGGTTTCCGCTTGCAGCACAGCAATGCTGCGACTGACAAAATCTTGAATGATCGCCAGCTCTTGTTCGCTGTAGCTGGAGAGTAACCCCTCCATTTGCTGCCCCATTGAGGCAAACAGAGGCGCGATTTCCGCCTCCATCTTTTCTAGAACGGGATGAATCACCACTTTGCGGCGATCGCTGGCATCGCGATCGCGCCTGACAAACCCCGCCTTTTCTAAGCGATCCACCAGCCCCGTGATTGCCCCAGTGGTGAGCCCGGTCAGCGCTGCCAGTTGGCCAGCGGTAAGGGCTCCGGCACGGCTGAGCAAATCCAGGGCTTTGTGTTCTGTTGCGCTCAGGCCGACGCGATCGCTGACGGCGGCGTGGAACATCAGGGTGCGGGCGCTGAGTTCGCGACCCAGTTGAAGATTGGCCTGTAACAGAGCATTGCGATCTGAAGCTTCATTTGACAATCCCCCACACTCCTCTTAGCATCTGATTATCTTAGAAGCTAAGAAGTATAGCCTCCAAGATTTACTCAAGTTTAGCGCTAGCGCTGAACACCTCACCGTGCACTCAGGAGAACTCCCATGAATCCACAGATCCACCCGTTGTCGATGACCCGTCGGCAGGGCAGGCCCAGCGCTATTCTCATAGCTCAACTACTGCTGTGGCTATGGGTGATTAATCTCGGCATTGCCCTAGGGGCAGGGCTTTATGAATCAGTGATTGTCTTTCCCCAGTGGCTGGTGATGGGGCCTGACGGGGGCTATCAGTGGCTGGCGGCAGCGGCTCGTGATGCTAATACTGGGCTGCGGTTTTGGGTTTATGTAACGACGGTGCCGCTGACGGTGTTGACGGTGGCGAATGCAGTTGTGGCTTGGCCTCACCGGGGCAAGCTCCGCCGCTGGTGGCTTGGGGCTGTGGGGCTAGCTCTGGTTGAGCGCCTGTTCACCTTTGGCTATTTTGTCCCGACAATGCTGCACCTGATGGGGGATAATCCATCGGCATCAGAGGCGGTGACCACGGCACTACACTGGAGCCATCTCAACCACCTGCGGCATTTGCTGTTGCTAGTGGCCTGGTTAGCCGCCTTGAAAACTTTTGCCCTGCTGTATCAGCAATTCACTGCGAGGAAGCGTTGATGGCGATCGCTGAACCGGCATTTTTTACCCTCAAACTCTGCACTGCCTTGGGGTGTGGGCTGGTTGCTGGAACTTTCTTGGCGTTCTCTACGTTTGTGATGAAAGCCTTGGGTCAGCAGCCACCGGCTCAGGGGATCGCGACTATGCAGTCGATCAATATCACTGTCATCAACCCCTGGTTTATGGGGACGCTGTTTGGAACCGCAGGGGGGTGCTTAGCCTTAGTTGTTGCCTCCTTTCTCCAAGAATTTCAACCCGACACGCCCTATGTTCTCCTTGGCAGTGCCGTCTACCTCCTGGGTACTATCCTGGTCACGATTGCCGCTAATGTCCCCCTCAACAATGCGCTGGCGGCGGTTCCCCCAGATAGTCCTGCGAGCCATGGGCTCTGGGCTAAGTACCTTAGGAATTGGACACGGTGGAACCATTTGCGTATGGTGGCTGCCCTAGTCGCTGCTACTCTGTTGACTCTGGCGATTGGCTCCAGCTAGCGGTTGACCCTACTCCATGGCCATAATTCTCCATACCGCTTTGGGGACGGTTTGCGGGGTAGGTTACTCTGGCGACCTGGGTGAATCGGGGGCTCTCTGTTGCTGGGGCGGAAGTTGCAACGGCAACCTAGTTGCAATAAGACGGGGTTGTTGCAACAAGATCGGCCATGTTATCACAGCTATGACCGGCTCAATGAGGGGGATGTGACCATGGCGACGACGACTTTTGCTTTGACTCCACAGCAACGACGGTTGCGGGGAGTGGTGAAACAGTTGGTGATTGAATTGGCCCATGTGGAGGCTTTCTTGGCTCAGGGGGGTGAGGATAAACGCTTGATCTCCGCTGCCCAAGGCATGGATGGGGCGATCGATGCGCTCAATGATTATCTGGACATTCTTCAGGTGCAAGCGGCTTAGGGGTGACCAGGCTAGCCGGAAGCTAGGGAGCCTTTGTGCGCGATCGCGCCCTAAGACTCCCTAACCGGGCAATGACCTTATCCCCTGCAAAGCGATAGCTGAAACCCTGGCAGGATGCTTTAACTGAAATGGACTGTCCCTGGCTCGCCCTAGTCTTGAGTCCGTTTCAACGGATGTTTGCTGTGAGCCAGGGAATCAATTCCCTAGTTTCCACCCGGTGAACCCTCCCCCCATCACCCCTCCCCCCATCACCCCGAAGGTCAGAGCCTCCCCATCCCCTATGGTCTGCCCCGTGCCTGCTAACATCACCCCTCCCCCCATCACCCCGAAGGTCAGAGCATTGGGGGCCGTAGCTTGCTTCCGCAGAGCGGTACAAACAACCCGAAAACCGTAGCTGCTGTAGCGGTCGCCGGGATTGCTGCTGCCACGACACGCGGACCGGCCATACCTCGGACCGTTGCCCCAGGAGCCGCCGCGTAGAACGCGCTGGGATGAGTTGCTACCTTGAATCCAGGCACTGCCATCAGTGGGGGCACCATCGTAGTTCTGATGCCAGTAGTCAGCGCACCACTCCCAGACGTTGCCATGCATATCACAGAGGCCAAAGGCATTGGCAATGCCGAAGTGATCGACGGTCGTGGTTGCCTCTCGATATTTGCCTTTGGGACCATCACCGTAGGAGCCTGACCCACCCAGCGATTCATCATCAGTGCCTCGGTAGTTGGCGATGTCGGTGGTGAGCGTCTCGCCGAAGTGGAAAGGAGTTGTTGTGCCTGCACGGCAGGCGTATTCCCATTCGGCTTCGGAGGGCAGGCGGTACTGGCGGTTGGTGTGGACCGTTAGCCTGTCGCAAAACTCTACTGCGTCCTCCCAAGACACCTGCTCTACTGGTCGCAGATCGCCTTTGAATTGAGAGGGATCGGGATTAAGTTTGCGGTTTACCTTCTCCATGGCAGCGACGATGCGCCACTGGGCCTGCGTCACTGGATATTTAGCCATGAAGAACTGAGAAATCGTAACTTCATGTTGAGGGCTTTCTCGCTCTGCATGGCGTTCTGGCTCATCTTTGGGAGAGCCCATGAGAAATGTGCCCGCTGGAATCTGCATCATCCGTAGCGGCAAGACGCCCTCAGCTAGCGCTTCGTCGTAGCACTGGTTGCGCCCTGAACGCTCTTTAAGAATGACTTGAAGTGCAGTTGATGGCATTTTCTTTGAAGAAGGAAAAAGGGGAGAAGGGCAGAGGGCAAAAAGCCTGCCCTGAGCGAGTCGTTGGCGGAGCCTTGCCAAAGGTAAAAGGGAGCAAAGGACTAGGTCAGAGCCCTGGGGGCCGTAGCTTGCTTCCGCAGGTTGATTGTCGCTCTGTGCTGGCCCTGAACCCCAGCCAAGGTCAGAGCCCTAGGGGCCGTAGTTTGCTTCCGCAGAGCGGTACAGACAACACGAAAACCGTTGTCGAAGATGCGGAAGCGGGGATTGAGGTCGTCACGACACGCGGAGCGGCACCCCCCCGGATCCCTGTACCAGGAGCCGCCGCGTCGAACGCGCAGGGACGAATCACCGCCTTCGATCCAGGCACTGCCATCAGTGGGAGCATCGTTGTAGTTCCCATGCCAGTGGTCAGCACACCACTCCCAAACGTTACCGTGCATCTCACTGAGGCCAAAGGCGTTAGCGATGCCGAAGAAATCGACGGGCGTGGTCTCGTTTCGGTATTCGCCTTTGGCTCCATCACCATAGGGGTAGTTACCGTCGTAATTAGCCACCTCGGTAGTCAGGGTTTTACCCAAGGAAAAGGGCGTGGTGGTGCCTGCGCGACAAGCGTGTTCCCATTCGGCTTCGGAGGGCAGGCGGTAAGCCCGTTCTGTCAGTTCAGACAGCCGTTGACAGAACGCGATCGCATCATCCCAACTGACGCCAATCACCGGCTTGTTAAGTCCCACGAAGAGATCAGTGTCGTATTGCGTGGCGGGATTGGCCTCCATGACACGCTCATATTGCGCCTGCGTAATGGGATAACGCCCCATAAAAAACATCGGCACTGTCACATCATGCTGAGGGCCTTCGCGCTCCTTTCGTTCAGGTTCATCCTTTGGAGAGCCCATTGTGAAGGTGCCGCCCGGTATCCGTACCATGTGGAGGGGAATGGCTTCGCCCACATCGAGTAGTGGCTCGATAAAGCCTCGGCCTGTGCGGGGGGTGCGGCGAACTGTGAGGGGCATGGGGGAAGAAGGTGGAGGGTGGAGGGTGAGGGGTGAGGGGTGAGGGGTGGAAGGTGAAGGGTGAAGGGTGAAGGGTGAGAAGGAATCAGGGTCAGTGGGTGGGAGAAAACTCAGAGGGATAGCTGGAACCCTGGCAGGATGGTTTCACCGGAGAGGGTGGCGGGTAGGGCGATGATTTCAGGTTCGCGGCTGGGACGATAAATTTCTACTTGTTGAGCTTGGGGATTGATCAGCCAGCCGAGCTGGAGGCCACTGTCGAGGTATTCCTGCATTTTGGCTTGCAGAGGTGGCAGGCGATTCTCCTTCGGAGCACCAGACCCAACCCAAAATGTTGGGTAATGCACGGAAGAAACAGGGGGATGGGTCTATCGTAATCGTAAGCTCTAACAGTTAAGGCCGCAGCGCCACTGGTGCCTCAGTGCCCGTTACGGAGCATGGTCCTGGGATATATGGTGATGACACTGGTGAAGCCCTAGCTATCCCGTTTAGAAGACTCTCTAACAACCGTCCCAGGTTAGAGCCCCTTATCTTCTCCTAGAATTGCCATGACTCAGCCATCTACCAAGAGTTCGGTGCATCAGCTCTGTCCTAACGCCGCCGGAATTGACATTGGTGCAGATACCCACTGGGTCAGTGTGCCGCCTGAGCGAGATCGGCAGCCCGTCCGCCCGTTTGGGTGCTTTACCAATGATCTCCATGGGTTAGCGGACTGGCTGCAACAATGTGGTATCACCAGCGTCGCGATGGAATCGACCGGAGTCTATTGGATACCGGTGTTTCAAATCCTAGAAATCCGAGGGTTTGAGGTCTGCTTGGTCAACGCGCATCATCTGAAAACGGTACCGGGACGAAAGAGTGATGTCTTAGATTGCCAGTGGTTGCGGCAGTTGCATAGTTATGGCCTACTGGCAGCGTCGTTTCGTCCCGACGATGCCATCTGCGTCTTACGAAGCTATATCCGGCAGCGCGAGCGGCTGACCGAGTGTGCCAGCGTTCATATTCAACGGATGCAAAAGGCGTTGACGGAAATGAATCTGCAGCTACCTCGGGTGGTCAGCGACATTACGGGGGTAACTGGCATGAAGATTATTCGCGCCATTGTGGCGGGTCAACGAGACCCGCTCCAGTTAGCGGCGATGCGAGACCCACGCACCAAACGCAGTACGGACGAGATTGCGGCAGCTTTAGAGGGGGACTACCGGGGGGAACACGTGTTTGTGCTGGAGCAAGAATTGCTGTTATATGACACCTACCTTCAGCAAATTGCCCGGTGCGACGACCAGATTCAAGCCTGTCTGGAGACCTTTGAGGATAAGAGTGCTCCGGATGCGCCGTTGCCGCCAAGACCTAAAGGTCGAAAGCCCAGTCGCAATGCGCCCCAGTTTGACCTGCGCTCCCATCTCTATCGCCTCTGTGGCATTGACTTCACCCAGATTGATGGTCTCGAAGTGCTAACCGTGCAAACGATTCTCTCCGAAGTCGGACTTGATCCCAGGCGCTTTCCGTCGGTGAAACACTTCGCCTCTTGGTTAGGGCTCTGTCCCGGTAGCCGAGTCAGTGGGGGTAAAGTCTTGAGCTCCAAAACCCGTAAAGTTGTCAACCGAGCGGCAAAGGCGTTTCGGATAGCGGCACAATCGTTGGCTCATAGTCAGACTGCTATGGGCGCGTTCTATCGACGGATTCGCAATCGCCTTGGGGCACCGAAAGCCGTTACCGCAACTGCGCACAAACTGGCATGCCTCTTCTATCGGTTATGGTCAACTGGCGAGGCTTATGTCGATATTGGAGCTGATGCTTATGAACAGCAGTATCAGCAACGAGTGCTTAAGCACCTTAAACAGCGAGCCCAGCAGATGGGGTTCGAGCTTGTCCCTAAACCCCCGCTCCCGGAAGTTTCTTAGAAGACGTTACACGATCGCTGCGGGAGCGTAGCTCAATCACAAAATCGGGGCAGATCGGCGGAAAGGCTTCGCGGGCTTCAGGGCTGAGTGTTTCCCAGCGATCTTTGGCGATCCAAGCCACATCAGGAGAGCGATCGCCCCCTTGCGGCAGGCTGAAGATCGTGGAGGAACTAAAGACATAGCCCAGTTGGGTCTGCTCGTTCCAGATGCCGACTTTGGTGATCAGGGTTGCTTCTTGGTTGCCACTTTCTCCCCCGACGGGACTCATGAGGATCAATTCTCCTTGGGGCGATCGCTCTAGCTGCACATCGGAATTGCTTTGGCAGAGGTGCTTGAACTGCGATCGGGTCAGGGTGTGGGTGAGGGGTTCCAGGTTAATGATCGTCGTCATAGCACCTTTTTCAGTTTTTTGAATTCAATCAAAGGGGTCAGCTAGGTCTTCGGTTGCCCTACCAAAATAGCTGACCCGGTTTGATTTGGTGAAACGGGGGTATGGGGATAATCCGGCCCGTTGGCGATATTCGAGCGATCGCAACTATGTGGGGGGCGCGGGGCTGTTGGCGGTGACGTTGCTGTAGTTGAGGCGGAGCCTCGGTGGGGGCGTCCAGGCGGAGCCTGAGCAACAGGCAGGAGCAAAGGGCTAAGAAGACCTGGGGGAAGAACAGACCACCCGAAAACCGATGAGGAGGTCAATGAGGTTGGGCGTATTCCTGTCCCGATACGCGGAACGGCAGTACCTAGGATTGAAGCCCCAGGAGCCGCCACGACGAACGCGATAAGACGAATCACCACCTTCTATCCAGGCACTGCCATCCGTCGGAGCACCCTCGTAGTTGTCGTGCCAGTGGTCAGCGCACCATTCCAAAACGTTGCCGTGCATGTCGCAGAGGCCGAAAGCATTAGCGATACCGAAGTGATCAACGGGCGTGGTCTCCTGCCGATATTCGCCCTTGGGGCCATTGGCATAGGTGTATTTGCCGTCGTAATTAGCCACGTTGGTAGTAACCATGTCACCAAAGTGGAAGGGCGTTGTGGTGTCCGCACGGCAGGCATATTCCCATTCCGCTTCGGAGGGGAGGCGGTAGGTGCGATCAGTATGGGCGGAGAGGCGGGCGCAGAACTCCACCGCATCTTCCCAGGACACTCGCTCAACGGGGCGGTTGTCGCCTTTGAAGCGTGATGGGTCAGCACCACGGAGATTGCGATTGACCTGGGGCAAGCTGGCGACGGCGCGCCACTGGGCTTGGGTGATGGGGTAGCGTCCCATAAAGAAGGGAGAAACGCTAGCGTCGTGCTGGGGGCTTTCGCGATCGGCATCCCGCTCTGGCTCATCTTCGGGGGAGCCCATGCGGAAGGTGCCGCCGGGGATGGACACCATTTCCAAGGTGATGTCATCGGGCAGGATTTCAATGTAGCGATCAGCCCGCTCCTGGCGACGCAGAATCAGCCATTCGGCATCCCCGCCTAGCTGGCGACGGGTGATGTCGTCGGGACCGGGAACTGGCGGAGGCGGGTCAGGCAATGGACGGGAACGAAAATCACGCCCAGACGGCGGTGGCCCTGGGACTGGTGGGGGTGGGTCAGGCAATGGACGGGGACGCAAATCAGACGGGGAATCAGCCTGGGAAGTGAGGTCAGCGGCGTCCTGGCGATTGACGACGGTCGCGACGGTAAAGTCAAAAGACTCTAGCTGCGGGTCGTTGGAGATTAGCTCAACGGTGACAACCTTGAAGTCATCAGTCTGAAGAGGAGGGGGAAAGTCGGCGTCTTCTTCAACCAGTTCGGCTTCGGTAAAGTCGAAGTCGGTGATGGCGGGGAAGTCGAGGTATTCGGCGACTTCGTAGGTGAGGGGTTGGAGGTCGAAGTCGGCGAGCCAGTCATCCCCGATCCTTTCAGGATCAATTTCAGGATCCTTCGGTGCCGATGTTCCCTCTAGCTGATCAACCAAGTCCTCAAAACCACCCACCCTCCTGAGGATTTGGGCAGTCATGGTGGCAAATGATCGCAATCCATAGAGATCGGCCTCATCTTTTAGATCAGGCGACAGCAACAGCGCTCGGAAATCGGCCAGAGTAAAGTTTAGGAGTGCTGCCACATACCTGGAGACTGCCTCAATTACGTCAATGGCATCCACTTTCGGCAGGATATCTAGCAGGCGATCGCGCACCTCATGGGGGAAGGTGTACTGCACCTGTTCAGGATTGGTTGTTACAGGTTGGTCAGGGGCTTTTTGCAGCAGCCCTCCCAAAAACACCTCGGCGATGGGTAAGGGAGAAGACCCTGGTAAAAGCTCATCAGAGGCGCGAATTAAGCGCATCACGGGCAACGTGATGACCGGGGCGGCTGAGAGTAAAGCCGCCAAACGTCGGGCATCCGGGGTCGCTTTGACCCGAAAGTTCTCTAGCAGCTCATCAGTCCCGTTCTCCGCTGGCGCGTCTGTTGTTGATGGGGGGTCTGTCGGCTTCCAGCCCGTCGTCGGCAAAATAAAGCCTGGGGTAGAGTAGCGGCGATCGCCTGCCAGCATCTGACTCCACGCGCCCAGCGACTTCCCTTCACTGGTCACAACAGGAATACAAATCGGTGCCGATGCCAGCGATGACGGAGCCGCGCCAGTTTCTGAATAAGCCGACTGACGGCCACGCCGCGCTGATGACCGCAAGGAAAGAAATATCGGGTTGAGCTGAGGATTGGTAGCGCCGGGAAGGTGGTTGCGAACGGCAACATATTCGCCAATTCCTAAAGCGGTGCGTTTCCACATCCAGTCGGGCAACACTTGCCACACCGCCGTCGGCGTAGACCTTCCCCACAGCGCCAAGGCAGGCTGTAGTGAACCATCCCACCAATAATCGGCGGTGCAATCACTGAAGACTAAAATTAAACGACGGGCATCGGGGGGCAGCAAGGCTCTGGGCGATCGCGTCACTGCTTCTGCCTCTGGCGCGGCACAAATACCCACCTCACCATTGATCGCAGTGAGTCGCCACACCCGGAAGTCACGAAAGGAGCCGTAGCACCGCAGAAACCGCTGAATATCTTGAATCAGCCGTTGCCAAAGGCCCATCGCCGGACTACCATCAATCACAAGCGCAACATCAAACCAGGGTTCCTGGTCAGCGTTTAAAACAGGCGACCAGATATCCGTTTCGGCAATGCGCTCAACCGTCTCTACTTCATTGACCGTGCCCAAAATCTGGGACTCAATCTGCTTGAGTAGCGGCTTCATCGCCCTTACCAAGGGCAAAGTATCGTCCAGAATACCAGGGTCTGGAATTGAAATCGGTGCAGCCCTCTGAGGCAATGTTCCTGCGGGCAGTTCTGGGGCAATCCCAAAAAAACGGTCGTCATTTTCCTCGGATTCAGGGTCAGTTCCATCATCCTGATCGATGGGGATTGGGTCTATGCCCGCACCTTGATCATTAGCATCCTGATTAGTTTCCGCATTACCACCAGTCCCATCCTGATCACTAGCGTCCGAGTCAGTGCTTGCTGCCACTTCCGGCAAGGGCTGATGCAAAGCCAGCCAAAGAATCTCAGCAATCTCCGTCGGATCAAGCTGATATTCTGTCAGCGCGGCCACGAACTGCTCGGTACTCATTAACGGCTGGCCTCGTTGGTCAAACGTCGCAGCAAGATCTGCTTGAGCTTGTTCAGCTCCTCATTTTTCTCATCACCCAAATCCGAATCCATGAGTTGAGACTGCCGCACCATGTAAATCAGATTCAGAAGCTGATCCGTTGCAAGAGACGACGGTTTAGTTTTCAAGTCCTCGGCAAACTTCTCGATCAAGATGGCCACTTTAGGCCCAACTTCCGACCAGGGTTGTTCCGTAGGCTGGCGATCGCTCCGGTCAAAGTGAGAGCCAACGATATTCGTCAGGATCGTACTGTCTGTGGGATCGGGCATCTTGATCCGCAAGCAACGTCGCAAAAAGGCAGGCGGAAAATCGCGCTCACCGTTGCTGGTCATGATGACTAAGGGAAATTCGTAACAGGTGACCTTACCCTTCTCAATCTCTGCATCGAGATCGTCATCTTCAGTCCGCACGGAAACGGGTGCATCGCTCTTTTGTCGTGCCAGTTCGGAAATCTCGTAACGACCTTCTTCAAACAAATTCAGCAAATCGTTGGGCAGGTTCAGATCGCTTTTATCGATTTCGTCAATCAGCAAGACCCGTGGCAAATGGGACGGTAAAAATGCCGTGCCCACAGGGCCAAGCTGAATGTAGTCTCCTAAACTGCGGCCTTTTTTTAATTCATCGATTTGGGCGCGGTCGGGATCTTGATTCTCCGCCTTTGCCAGCAGAATTTGCAGCTCTAACTCTGACTTATCGAACTGGGTGTCTTGCAGACGCGCGATCGCGTCATAGCGGTATAGGGCATCGGTGAGTTTTGAGCGCGTCGTGATCGGCCACAACAATACTGGTCCTAGCTTCAGTTCATAGGCGATCGCATAGGCAAGGGAGGTCTTGCCAGAACCTGGATTCCCGGTAATGAGCAGCGGACGACGCAGCGCTAGGGCAGAATTCACCGCAGTAATAATTTCCGACTGCTCACCCTCAACCTGACGAATCCGAAAACTTGCTCCCCTTTCTACAGAACGGGCATCAAGACGCTTTTCCTTCCGTAGTGCTTCCCAGCGATCCTCACTCGCCTGCTGCCATTTCTGCTCAAAATCCGTCTGAGACATGAATTGTCGCCAAGCTGGACGGGCCGAGATCGGCTCTAATTCCTGCTGCCGTGGAGTCCCATCTGGGTTGGGTTGAGCCGTAAAAAATTTCCAGTCAGACATAGGAATACGTATAAAGTCAGAGGTTAGGCAGCGGGCTGCCGCAAACGGCCTGATGCATCAACCGCTAGAGTGGGCAAGCGGGGAATGCGGGTATGACAGTCAAATAATAGCCCGAGTTCTCGCAAGTCTTGACGCTGATTGAGAATCGCCTGCGCCAGCAAGGCCGAATCCTTTAAGTTATCCGGCGTTAATAACCTATCCACACGGGTAAAAAACTCTATAGCATCTGGAGGTTGTTGATAGGCCCAAACCCAAACAGGAACCTTTTGCTCAATTACTTCAAAGAGCAACTTGGCTAAATCTAATTTATCCTCCGGTAAAGCAGTCCAGAACTTAAAAATGAGTTTCTGGCACAGTGCCCCGTTCATCAGATCATCACTGAAAGATTGCGTACAGAAAACATGACTAGTACAAATCTCTTTTAGAGACTGTAGTTGCTGAAGTCTAGCCTTCAAATCTTCAATCCATTCCTCAGACCATTCCGGATCTTGCAAACGGTCTAAAGAACGCACTACTGTATTACGAGAAAGTTCCCAAAGCCTTTTAAAATTAGTAACTGGTCCTCGACTCCTTGATTGGATCTGCCAATTATGCACTGGCTCTCCCCAATGCTGCCAAGACAGGAAAATCTCTACTATCTTCACCTTCCCTGCACGGGGAACCACCTTAGATAGAAACTTACCTACCTCGTCTATAGAACATTGAGTATCAGGTTCAAAATAATCGGTTCTCGGAGTCTCACCAGGCAAGTGAAGTTCCACCATCAACCTGACATTATCAGCCTCCTTACCGTCTTCAACTACTCCCGAAGCAGCGACTGGTTCCAAAGTGACCAACAGATATCCTCGCGGCGATGAACTGGGCTCAACGCCTAGTTCTGATGCAGTTTCGGGAGGCTTATGCACCTCATACCAGGTCTGTAGCGCCGAGGTCACGATGAAATCGGCTTCCTCTTCTGAAACCTGATTAGCCTTGTCGATGAGACGCTTCACCCAAGCCAACGCCAGATCTTGATCATCTTGCCTCACCAGAAATGTCCTCAAAGCTTCTAGCGTTGCGATCAGCCCAAGCAAATCCCGTTTATCGGCAATTAGAACATCCTCTAAAGCCACTTTTAGAAAGGCTAATTCAGGCTCCTGAAAACAGGCGAAAAGCCCATCCCAGAACCTAGTTTCAATTTGCGGGGCGATTTTTTTAGCACCTAGGATACTGGGATTGGGATCAAACTTAGCCAGAATTTGGAAAGCAAAGGCGCTGGCGTGCGCCGAAGCTTGTCGGTGACGGTCAGGCTCAGGCCCATACTTAGCGGCATCATTTTTGCCATCAATGAGATCCGAGATCCCCCGAATCACGATAGAAGAGACCTTTGGGCTCGCATAGACAGCTCTAGAGAAACCATATCCTTCCATCTCAACTGCAATCGCATCGCTGAAGTCTGTTTCCAGAAGCTTAAAAGTAGATGATTGTGTAGAGGCAACCACCTTTTCTCCAGCCGCGATCGGTTGCACCCAAACTTCTGGAACTGGCTCAGGTTGTTCTGTTAGTCGCTCCAGCCAATCAGGTTTACGGGCTTCTGCCCGAGCCCGCGACACTAGCGCATAAGAACTTTGGGCTTCATTTCGCCGAGTCTTAAATTCTTGGGCATCAACCTTACCAGACTCGTATCCACACACTTTAGTCGCTGCCACGACATGACCAATATCGACGTCCTTGATGCCACCTGCAATGCCTACAAACAAAACTACTTGAGGCTGAAAATGGTCGATAGCGTAACTAGTTTCGGCTCTTCCGGTCTGGCTATGGTGTTTCAAAAGGAAATACCCACGGCAACAAAGCTCTTAACTTGAAATTGTCAAAATTGCCAAAGCCATAACCTAATCTCTTGATCAACTTAAGCTTGTTATTTATTCCCTCCACAACCCCATTAGTTATTCTCAGTTCAAAGTATGATGTCACCTCATCAAACCATCGTTTAATCGTGCCACAACTCTGATTGAAAAATGTCGATGAATCCGCCATCCAGTCCAGTAACTTTAACGTCCCTTCTGCCCAATTCTCGAAGGATTCAAAGATTTCTCTGAACTCTTCTTTCAATCGATGCATCGTTGCTAATTTAGGGGATACTTCGCTCACTTCTATGAGCTTCTTCTTCTGTTTCTCATTCAAATTCCCTTCGTTCTTTAGTAACGCATACTTACTGCCATTAAGACCCTCTATGACGCGCTCCCTCTCAGCCTTTTTTGCGATCTTCTTGGCCGCTCTCTTCTCCGCTTTCCGTTCGTTATCTAACTCCTCATTGACGAGTTTGGTGACATGGAATCTATCCGCGACAATGGTCGCATTCGGCATCATCTCTTTTACCAAACTTTGGTAGGGCTTCCACAGGTCTATGCTCACCCCTTCAATCCCCTCAAGCACCTCTGGTCCCCATTGGCTAAGGACTTGGCGCAATCCCTCTTGTGTTCGTGAGGGTAGAAGGGTGATCGGCTGGTGCGTCTCTAGGTTCACTAGCACCCCATAATAGTTACCCTGACCTTTGACGACCGCTATCTCGTCTATCCCGAGATATCTAATCGGTTCTGGGCTCTCGGGTAAATACGCCTTTCCGGCATCCTTTATCATCGTCTCAATCTGCTCGTCACTCAGCCCTGTCCGAGCCGCCACACTGTGAATGCTACTCCCTAACACTTGGCCGACAATCTGCTTCGCTAGCCGCTGCGTATACAACCGCCTTTTCTTAACAAAGGCCAGTTCTTCGCTAAACACTTGTCCACATTCCTGGCACCAAAACTGGCGGCGATTGACTCGCAACACTACGGGCTGTTGATTCCACGGCAAATCCTCAATGTTATACCGATGATTCTCATGCAAATGACGACTTCGCTTCCCACACCGGGGACACTCTGCATCTCGGCGGGTGGGGCTAATTACAAAAAATAGCCCCACCCCATCTATCATTGTCATATCCTCTACTTTTGTCTCAGGAAGACCCAGTAGCTCTGTCAATTGCCTCGCGTCAGATTCTGTGATCATGGCGCTCACCCATATATGGCGACTTTCTCTCACCCTTTAATTCTAGCCAATCCCTTGTATATCAAACACTTCACGCCTTTCTAGCGTTTATTTCTCTCTCCATTTCCCCTGCTCAGTAGCCCTTTGTCCATAGCCAGACCGGAAGAGCCCTAGTTTCTATCGCAGCATCAACATTCCCAGCACCAATCTCCACGATCCCGACTTCCCATGTCCGACCATTAGCGGTAAACTCACCACGCTCATACACTGTTTGACGGACTGGATGAATCACCTCTTCACAATTACTCAAAAAGGCACGAACAGCCTCATACTCGACTCGCAATGCAGTGAGAATTACCGCCTTTAGGGTTTCCTGAGCCATAGATTCAGTCGATCAATTTTTGACATGGGTTCACAGTCGCTACATTTTACTCTGCCCCAATTCAGGACATTTTCATGATGTTTGATGCGAATATGCAGTAGACAGGCAAAATAGAGCTGTGGTTTCGCCACCATTAAGGATAATGGATCCAAAAGAGCAGACATTACAAATTTTGTTGGAAGAATATCGGGTCTTGAAGGCCGAGCAGGCCAGCCGAATTGGCTTTCGGGATAATCTACTGTACGTCACGCTTGGCCTGTTTGGGGCGATCTCCTCCTTTGCCCTCTCCAACAGTAGCGGCCACCACGCTTTTCTGGTCATTCCCTGGGTGTGCATTGTCATGGGTTGGACCTATGTAGTGAACGACGAGAAGATTTCCGCGATCGGTGCTCATATCCGCTACACCCTGGAGGGAAGGATCTCCGCTCTTGTCGGCGGCTCGGCAGATAACCAACATCTATTCAGTTGGGAAGCTTCTCACCGCAGCGATCCTCGTCGCAAAAGCCGCAAGTATCTTCAACTCTTCGTTGATGAGGTAGCCTTCGTTTTTTCTGGTTTAACCGCGTTAGTTGTCTTTTGGCTCTTCTCAACTCAAGTCTCGACATTTGCAATTTTGCTGTCTGCGATCGAAGCCAGTTTGCTCATTGGCTTAGGCATCAAAATCGCCATCTATGCCGACCTTACTGAGGGGCACTGAGTCAAGTATTAAGAAGCTAAAACCTCCTTCAAAATTTGATCGCCTGACGGCGATGAGGAAACGGCAACCTGGTACCCCCGTAAAAAATCGCCAGAGGGCTCTAGCGAAGCGGCACGAAGTGCTAGGAAAAAGGGAGAAAGAGCTATTTAGTCCACCTTGCGGGAAGCCGCAAAGCGTCTACGGGGCAACACAGACAACTCGAAAACTGAGAAAGGAGTCGCGGTCATCGGGACCGTAGTTGCCGCGATAGGCAGAACGGCAAAGCCTCGGAAGGCCGACCCAGGAACCGCCGCGTAGAACGCGCCTAGATGAGTTATCATCTTCAATCCAGATACTGCCATCGGTAGGGGCATCGTTGTAATTACCGTGCCATTGATCAGCACACCACTCCCAGACATTACCGTGCATGTCGTGGAGTCCCCAACGGTTAGGGGGATAATTCCCTACAGATGTCGTTTGATTCACCTGTCTGCCATAGTTCGCCAATTCCGCTGTGAGCTGTGGCCCAAAGTGATAAGCCGTCGTCGTCTCAGCTCGGCAGGCATATTCCCATTGGGCTTCGCTGGGCAGGTGATAATGCTTCCCCGTGCGCTTGGAGAGGCGCTGGCAAAACTCCGTAGCCTGCTCGCAACTCACCTGCTCCACGGGCAGGTCATCCCCTTTGAATTTAGATGGGTCAGGATCTAGATCTACCGCCTCCCGCTCGTATCCTGCCACCACTCGCCACTGAGCCTGGGTCACGGGATAGCGTCCCATCAAAAACGCCGACACTTTGACTAAATGTCGGGGACGTTCATTATCTTCGCCATCTAGCTCATCCGCTGGTGCCCCCATCGTGAACTCGCCAGCGGGAATCAGCATCAGCGTCAGCGTGACACTATCCCCCAGGTCTTGGGTATGGCTCTGGTTGGTGCAGGGGTAGCGATGCAGGGTGAGATTTTCGGCAGCGGTAGCCACAGCATTCCCTTTGAACGACTCATGACTTCGAGGGTAGCCCACTCAGACCTGATGCTCAACTTTGGCATGGTGAGCGATCGCATCAACCTAGATCAAGTGCGGTGGTTGGTAGCCAGACACTCATCCCTCTCTCAGTCGGGTATCAACGTAAGGTCACCAAGGCAACCAACGCCGAGTATTTTTAGAAACTTGTCTGACTGATGTAACAATCCGATCATTGACATCATCTTGGCTTTCACCGCCAATTGTGCCGACCTGTCGTTCCAATTCGTTGGCCGCCAAACTCTCATTCACCATGTAGGCTTCCTGCGCCGCTTGGGGCAGCGTCTCCCGACACCCCTTCTTAGCCCCGGTTTCGCGATATAGATCGTTGACAGTACAGTCAAACAATTCCCGCGTCTCTTCAACGACCGAGCGCTGAAAAACGTCCCCAGCGCCACCGTTATCCCAGATCGACTGGGTGAATCGCTTATTGACGATAGCCCCATCAACTCGCTTACGCTGCGGGGCTAGTGCTTGGGAGTCGCCGATCAAGTCCAATTGGGAGGCAGTCTCTTCCTGGTTGCTGGCTTCGCTCTTCCACTAGTTCAAAAACCCCATCCGCTTCCTCTCTTTCTGGGGGGGCAAATAAGGGTTCAAATATCTTCAATTCTATCTTGACTAAAGAAAAGAAAGTTATATAATCAAGAAACGCAAGACAGGAAAGATAAGATGCCAACATCTCAAATACTGGCAGAACACTGGCTCCAGTCTGCTGAAAACTGCGGCTCTACCCAATGGCTGAAGCAGTTCATTCGCTGCTATGTGGCGGAACTCCAGGGGGGACAACTCGGTGCTGAAGGGTTTGCCGAAGCGTTGGAGCAGGAATTCGCCAGCCGGATGCTCACGACCCCGGCCCAACAGAAGAACTATCGCTCTAACGTGGTTCAGGCGATCAAGGTCTTTGACCCTGACCACCCCGCGATCGCATTAGTCTCCCTCTCGACAGAGCAATACCGCATCCTCAACGACCAGCAGCGGGAACGCCTTGCCGATCGCGAAACTCGATTCATCACCAGTGCCGAGGCTGAGGCCATCGTAGACCGGGGAACACAGCTCATTCATCGGGCGGAATGGTCAGAGGTGGGGGCTGGACTCGCTGTCCTTATCGGGCGGCGCATCAGTGAAATTGTGCTCTCAACTTTTTCGCTGAAATCACCCTGGAGCTTGCAGTTTAGCCAGATGGCGAAGAAGCAGGGGACTCAGAACATCGCCATTGAGATTCCCACCCTGGCACCGGCCCAGACGGTGCTGGCTGCCATCGAGCGCCTACAGCAGGGACTCGGAACTGAGGCATTGAGGCTCCAGGGGTTGGCAGAGCGACAGGCAAAGCAGAAGGTGAATCAGCTCTACAGTGGGGCGATCGCTGATAAGTGCAACGAGCATTTCAGTGACCTGGTACCGGCCAGAACCGATAAGGAAAATCTCTACACCCACATCTTTAGGGCAGTTTATGCCACGATTGCCGCCCACTGGTACTGTCCGCCCTCAGTACCGGAACATCAGTTTAAGGCGGAGATTCAGGGCCATTTCACGATCACTCAGGAAGGCAAAAAGCTGCCGAACTATGCGGCCCGATCCAATTACGACGACTATGCCATTGGCGATGGTCAAGGTAATCGCGATGGGCGATTAGGCATCAAGTTAGGCCAGGTCTCGAATCTGGACATCATTGAGGCATTCCGCCATCCAAAAGACTCCCCCGATCAGCCTGCGGTGGTTGAGGAGCAGATAGAGACTGAAATCGCCCCAGAGATCACCTCAGAGGTCACCTCAGCACTGGCCCCAGAGCACCCGGATGAGACGAACCCGAATGAATCGCCCACAGCACTGAACCCCCAGGAAGCACCCCCCATGACTGAAGCCGATGCCACGAAGCCGACGACCAAGCGCCCCAGTGTCTATGCGGACGATTTGGAGCGCATCACCGACCTGATGGCCCACCAAGGGATTACGGGCACCACGGCGGATGTGATCCATGCCCTGGTGGCGGAGGTTGAAACCCAGAGAGCCCAGGCGGAACGACAGGACGTGCAAACGGCGGGGGAGTTTGCCCAGGCCATTAACTGGTTTACCCAGGAAATTGAAACGCTGCGGCGGCAGTATCACACCCTGGAGCAGGAGCACCGGACATTAGCGTCGCAGCCAGCGGACGGGGAGGAGGTCACGGCCTTGAAGACCCGTAATGCCCAGCTAGAGGCCCGCAATACGGAACTAGCGGCTGATCTGGAGGAAACGCGATCGCAACTCAATGCCATCCAAAATTTACTGGGGGGGATTCGCAGCGACACCCGTTCCCAGCCGGAAAAGCCGTCCGCACCTGCCCCAGAACAGTCCGCCCCCAAACCGACACCTGCGCCCCCAGACCAGCCGGTGACCCGTCACTCCCCCCCACCCAAAACCGAGGGGGTTTCCCGCCACTCCGATCGCGCCGACTCGACAGACAAGATTGCCGATGTCATTGATGCCATTATCAAGTGGAATACGGCCCAGGAGCGCCCAGAGCAGCGCTTACGCATCTCGTTTCCTTCAATCCGCAGTCTGGCAGTCTTGGTGGGGGCCAGTTACCTCCCCGCCATCAAGGAGGTGATCGCTGAGAAGCAGGCCGAGATTGATGAAATCCACGAGCGCTATATGATTGGCAGTCGGCATAATCGCAGTGTGCCGGACAAAGATGCGGTGCTTCAGGCGATCGCCTGCGATTACCTTGGGATTCCCAACTGGCAAGAGGCAACTTACGTTAATTAACGGAATTATCATGGCTGAGGTCTTACAAACATTTACCCCAGATTGGATATCACCCCCTGGTGACACCATTGCTGACTTAATTGAGGAATGGGAATGGAGCCAAGTTGATCTGGCAAAGCGACTAGGCTTTACGCCCAAGCATGTGAGCCTACTGATCAACGGCAAGGCTTCGATCACCGAGGAAACAGCGCTCAAGCTTGAAAGTGTCTTGGGGGGGAGTGCAAGCTTCTGGCTTAGGCGGGAAGCGCAGTACCGCGCCAAAATCGCAGAGCAAGAAGCGGAAACGAACTGGCAACAGCCGATCCCTGGGCGAGTGAATTCTTGATTCCCTCTGAATATGAAGCTGAATTGCCTAGCCTCAAATCAAAGCAATCGGTTAGTGAGTTCGCTGATAGGTTGGGAATCCATCCAGCAATTGCGGTCGGGCGATTACAGCATGATGAGGTAACTCCGATGAAGTGGATGAATGACTTCAAAGTACGGTGCGATGGGGTCTTTGTTCCGTTGAACCAGCAGCCTATCGATGATTTTGACCAAGCTGTAACTCATGTGCTGGATAAAAACCATGAGCTGTATGAGCACCTGTCCTGATGCGGTATTTGACGGTCAAGAAAGTGCTGATTTTGCACAACCGCGTAATTCAACAAACAGGAGGGGGTTCTGGAGCAACCTGCATTCCGCGAATTGACAAATAATCTTGAATGTGTATTGTGTCCCGGCTGTCCGAAAGTATTGAGGAATAGCGATCTCAGTTTTCAGAACCTGTCGTCCGAATGTTTACGAAATGTAAAGTCGCAACTTAGCTCGGCGAATCACTGGTTTCTGAAATCCTCTGTCAGAGAGGCTTTCAGCTATCGACCAAGATGATTCACAAAAATAAATAATCGTCAACCTGCGGAACGTAGGCTCAACAGGGAGAGAATGGCATTGACCACCTCGTAGAGGTTGACGGTGCGGAGTCGTCCAGTGGTTTTAGGGGCTGGCAACAGCGTTGAGAGCAGTTTCCACTGGTCAACAGTGAGATTGCTAGCGTAATCTAAAGTCATAGCTTCCTAGGGGATGAAGAGGTTTTATTGTCTGCGCCTAATACTTAGGGAGCTTTTTCCGTATACGAGTATCTGTTGATACTTTCCAAATATCCTCTAAGTATGGTATCAAAAACCAAGAAGCTCTGGAAACATTGCCTGGAACGTTTTCTGGCAACTTCGTCAGGCTTTTAGCATATTGAATCCTGTAGAGCCAAACTTTTCCCCATTAAATTCTTTTTTTCACCTACAACAAAGCCTAGAGAAACAAATATGGCTAAACGAAACGAGTTACCTCTCCTTGTTGCATCCTTACTCATAACGGCTATACTCCTGGGTGGTGGAGTATTACTATTCAAAGACAATATTTTTCGTTCAGCAGGGAACGGAGATGAGAACAACACAATAACCAATCTTAATCTTGACGGAGCAGATGGAAGCTCTGGCACTTCCGTACTAGGAGGAGGAGTGCCTATCAACAAACAGAATGGACTGAAAGCACTTGCAGATGGGGATTATCTAACTGCCAAAAGAGAATTTGAGGCAGCCCTACGGGAAGAACCTAACGACCCAGAAGCGCTCATTTACTTAAATAATTCCAAGATTGGGAATTCGGCATCTCATACAATCGCTCTTATTGTGCCAGGAGCAGAAGATGCAACAAAACTTGGGACAACACAGGAACTTATGCGAGGTGCTGCCCAAGCTCAAACAGAAATCAACACTTCCGGAGGCATTAATGAAACTTCCTTAAAACTGCTCATCATTGATGACAATGATAATCCTGAAACCGCAGCAGTAATTGCAGCTAATCTGGTCACTGAAGAAAATGTACTAGGAGTCATTGGCCATTTTTCAAGTGGGACAACTTTAGCAACAACAGGGATCTATGAGACAGGACAGTTAACACTAGTGTCTCCTACAAGTACGTCAGTAGATATTTCCCAAGCCGGAAACTACATATTTCGAACAGTTTCGAGTGATCGCCTCGCAGCCTCCGTACTAGCCGAACATGCATTAGAGACTCTAAATAGTACAAAAGTAGCGATTTTTTACAACGAAAATAGTAATTACAGTAAGTCACTCAAATCAGAGTTCGAGACTGAATTTATACTTGGTTATGGTGAAATAGTTGAGGTCTTTGATATCAGTGATTCTAGCTTCAGAGCTACGACCTCAATACAAATTGCCCAAGAAGAAGCTGACGTTTTGATGTTAGCCCTGTCACTGGATCCCCTCGATCCGTTAATACAGATACTCGCTTCTAATAAGGGAATACTTCCTATGTTGGGAAGTGACTCTTTGTATAAATACCGGGTTTTGAGCTTAGGCAACGACAATGCAGCAGGACTGACCGTAGCAGTGCCGTGGCATATTCTTAACTATGAAGAAAGTCCTTTTGTCAAGGAATCACGACAATTATGGGGTGAGGTAGATGTAAACTGGCGCACAGTAACCACTTACGATGCGGTAATTACGCTTGCAACAGGCATTGAAGTAGATTCTACTCGTGATGGTGTAGCTACAGCACTGTCAGATCCAAACTTTCAAGCTGAAGGAGCAACAAGTGTAGTGCGTTTTTTGCCAAATGGAGATCGAAATCAACCTTTTCAACTGGTAAAAGTAGTTCCAGGAAATCGATCTGGAACTGGCTATGATTTTGTGCCAGTAGACTAGGAAAAAATCGATCAAAATATTGATATCAATAAATTTGTCAAAGCCAAATTTTTAAGATGTTTCTGAATAAATCCATCGCAAAGACTAAGGCAACAACACATATCGTCCAAAGAGTCGTTATCATTTATCCTTGACTTATGTCCAAAAACTGGGCAATCATTATTGGCATCAATGGTTACGTGCACCTAAAACAGCTAAATTATGCTGTTAAAGATGCTGATATAATTTGCAGTCTTTTTGACAAAGAATTTAAGTTTCATAAAGTCTATCACTTTACTGACACAAGCCCCTCTATCGAAGCAGACTATGGCAAATCTTTCGATTCAAACCCAACCTTTACTAACCTAAAATTGTTTTTCGATAAACGTTTTAATCAACCATTTATTGATGCTAGCGACAACCTCTGGTTTTTCTTTGCTGGGCATGGCGCTCGAAGGAACGAGCAAGACTACTTAATTCCCATAGATGGATATTCGGGTAATTTGCAGGATACAGCCATTCCAGTACGATACGTCAGTGATTGCTTACGTCGAAGTGGTGCTGGTAATATCATTCTGCTTATAGATGCCTGCCGTAGTTCTGAGGGAAGCCGCGACAGTCTAAGCATTGGACAAGAGAAACAACACGGAGTCATTACAATATTTGCCTGTAGTCCAGAGGAGAATTCCTATGAGATTGAGGAGTTAAAGCAAGGAGCCTTCACCTATGCTCTACTTCAATGCCTACAACTAACAGGGCAAGAGAATTGCGCTACGGTCGAGCGCCTAGACAGACAACTACGCTTAACAGTTCCTGAAATCGTTATACGTTACAAGCAAAGATCCCAAACACCTTACACCGCCATAGAACCACTATACAAAAAAGATTTGATTTTACTGCCCCACTTAGCAACATCTACTGATCTTACTAAATTGTCACAGCTTGCTTGGAAAGCAGAAGCATTACATAAATTGGAAGAAGCTAAACAGCTTTGGACTCGGGTTTTATCTGCTTCATCTATTGAGCCAAATGTCAGATCAGATGCTATAGAAGGAATTAGCAGAATCTCTAGGAATAAGAGTCAACCTAGAGCAGACTCAACAAAAAGTGAATTCAAGATCGAGACTGATAGAGAACAGAGTGCTCCACACTCTGTTCAGGGTATCAACAGTGTAAATCCGCTTGAAACTTCAGCTCCCTCATCAAAAAGAAGACATAGTACATCAAAATCTTTGCTAATTCAAACTTTGGAGTCTGATCGTGGAATTGATTATGAAAATTTAAGCAATTTATTACAGGAGCAGAGCTGGCAAACAGCTAATCAAGAGACTGAATACTTAATGCTAAAAATTGCTCGAAGAGTATGTGAAGGTTGGCTTACTCACAAAGCAATTAAACAGTTCTCACAAACTGATCTAGAGAATATTGATAGGCTCTGGCGATACTACAGTAATGACCGTTTTGGGTTTACTATACAACGACAGATCTTCATCAGCGTCTGCAAGCAGGAACAAGAGTTCATAGCAAAGGTTGCATGGAAAGGGGCATCTCTTCATGGTGGTTTAATCTTTTCAAGTGAAGCAACAAATGAATTGCAATACACAATAGATGCACCAGAAGGACATCTTCCCTTTATTTTCTGTGGAGAACATGCTTGGATATTTGAGCGATTAAGTAATAGCTAAAACTTCAAAGTATAAAACATGGATGCCAACCTCTCTTCTAACTCATCATTGTTAGAATATCGAAAAGTCATCTTCATGCTTTCAGCTTGGCTTAGAAAGCTAATTGAAATTGCGGATAAGCTAAATCTACACAATATTTCACTGACCTCAAAGGAAGTACTAAGTAAAGTGGAAAGCAACAATTTCTCAATTGCAGTAGTAGGGGAGTTTAAGCGCGGGAAGAGTTCTCTTATTAATGCTCTCCTAGGCCAAAACATTCTCCCGACAAATATTCTCCCAACAACAGCCACTTTGAACCGAATTAAATACGGTATTGAACCACGAATTCAAATAAAATTTAAAGACGGAAAAACAGAGGATATTGAATCGGATAAACTATCTCAATATGTAACCAAGCTCACACCCGAGTCAACAAGAATTGCCGCCAGTGTTAAAGAAGCTACCATCTACTATCCCATTTCTTACTGTCGAAATGATGTAGATATTATAGATACGCCAGGACTAGAAGATGAAGCTGCTATGACAGCAGTTACTCTCTCAACCTTACCTAAAGTTGATGCGGCAATTTTTGTCACCATGGCTCTTGCACCATTATCTAAGTCAGAAGAAGTATTTTTGTCAGAAAAATTATTGAGGCAAAGCATAAGTCGTATTTTATTTGTCGTCACTGGAATTGACCGCTGCCAGAGTATCGAGGATGCAGATAAAGCCATTCAACGAACAAAGGACAAGATAAAGCAAATCATTGGACTAGAAGTACAGAAAGAGTTTGACCCTGCCTATAGTCATTACAAAAAACAACTAAATCTAGTAAAGCAATTCGAAGTAATCGGTGTATCCGCATACCAAGCCTTGCAGGCAAAGAAAAATGGTGACTCCAGCCTTCTAGATCAAAGTCGATTTTCTGAACTTGAAGCAGCTCTAGAAAGACTGATAGAGGAAAAAGGAAAGCTTTTACTAAATTTTTCTATAGATAAGGTTATAACTTTGAGCGAAAGCATATTACATGCAATTTCAACACAGAAGTTATCGCTTGAGAAAAAGCGAACTATCTTGACCAATAATTACAATCTAGTCGACTCTTCGCTTAATAATGAAGAAAGCGCCAAGGCAGCAGAGTACTTCGCGCAATATAAGGATCTTATAAACGATATTCAACGTCAGATGGCTATTCTTCTAGAACAGTTAGAAAATAACCTTAAGGAAGCTGTAACCGAAGTACTTGATAAGATTTCATCAGCACTTTTTATAGGTGAGCATTCTCAAATTATCGAAAGACTAAAACGCCTAGATAACAAAATCATCGAAGTTTTAGAAAACCGCAGTCGCAGATGGGCAGGAAAAATACAAGTCACCATTAGGCGTAATGTTTTAGAGACCCCAGAAATATGTCGTCCAGAGCCAGAACAGACATTACAATGGATGAATTCAGTTGGAAAATACGCAGTTGACCTTGGAAGCTCTCTCAAACAGCAATTATCACAGTCTTGCTTAGCCTCTAAGCTATACGGGATAACAGAAAGGGGGGCGACTGAGAAAAGCTTCTTAGAGCATTTTAGACATACGTATATAAGTCATCTTGAGACAATTATTATTCAGCATATTGAAAGCAGCAAAAGCTCTCGACAAGGACTAGAGGCTCAGATATCCCAGGTCTTTAGTACATCAGCTCCAGGATTGATGCCACCCAAAGAAAAGGAACAATGGCTGGTTGAAAAGCGGTTAAGCATTGCTCGTGAAGAAACCCGAATTGAACTTGCTCTACAAGAGCTTCAAGAGATACAAAAAGAAACGCAAGAAATCCAAGAAAATGCATACATTATCAAAGAACAGATCACTGACTAACTATCTATCTAATCCTAATGAGACAAGCTCAAAACAAAGAATGACCACAGCTGGTACAAAAACGATCTCGCTCTAAAACTCTATACCCACATGACGGACAAAAGAGGAATGAAATATTTTGTTGTTTACTATATATAACTTCACGTTTTGGACAATCTTCTTCAGGAACAGACTCTTTTGTCATTGTAGTAACAGTTAGTACACCTAAAGTCAGGATAATCGCATCTAAAATGTATAAATTGTACTTGACAAAAGCGCAGTCATCCAGGTTCGCATAAAATCTGTGGCCCAGTAGTGCCAGAGAAGCTGAAGTCGTTACCCTAAGGGTATTCCAGCAGTTCAGTCTCAGTTAGTTAGCATCATGGCAAAAGAATTTGGCCCGCCGATTCTTTCTGCTCAGCAGCAGGAAGAAGAAGCTAAGCTCCTCAACAAAAACGTCCTTCAGCATTTTCAGACCTTGAAGGATCCTCGTGTGAAGGAAAGCCCCCATCCCTTGCTCTCTATTGTCACAATTGCCTCTTGGCGGTGCTGGCGGGTACCGATGGATATGTGGCCCTAGGGACCTATGGCAAAGCCAAGCAAGACTGGTTAGAAACGTTCCTCCAGTTGCCCCACGGAGTTCCCTCCCACGATACCTTTGGCCAGGTCATGAGTGCTCTGGAGCCAGAAGAGCTAGAGCGGGGTTTCTTGGCTTGGATTAGCCAACTGAACAATCATGAAGCCATGATATATTAATCAAGATAATAATCAAAGCAAAAAGCCATCCAAAGATTTAAGACCATACATTAAACAGAAAAATCATAAAATAATCCGACTTCTAAAGCAACTCTTCTTGTTACTCTCAACTCCAGGAGAAATACCATGACTACTGGTTTTACACCTTCATCAAATCAAATTCCAGGCACCTTTGCAAATTACAATAAGACCAAACTGGCTTTAATAAATGATTTAGAAAAGTTAAGAAGTTTTAGTAAAAAAATAGAGCTAAAAAATTCCGTATCTCTAATTGAAAAAATCTTAGATAGAGTACACGATGAAACATTCTCTGTAATTAGTCACCGCAACAAGAGGGGGCTATTGCGAATGAGGGGAAAATCGGTAAAGTAAGAGTCATGACGATTCAGCCGCCCTCAGACCTGAACCTGCCGGAGATCGCCCCCGAAGAGCAAGGGGCGAGGTATTGGTATGAGCGCTACTGCGAGCAATGCTCAGAGACTGAGCGCCTCAAGCAACGGGTGAAAGAGCTAGAGGAACAGTTCGAGACGTTGGGCGAGAAGCTCAAGAAAGTGACCGGGCGCACCAGTGAAACGAGCTCTCAGCCGCCCTCTGCTGATGGCCCAAAGAAACCGAACCGGGATAAACGCAAGCCCCAACGCAAACGAGGCCCCAAATACAACCACCCCGGTACGACGCGCAATGGCTTTGGTTGGATTGATCACACCATATTGCTCGACGTGGAGAAATGCCCTGTCTGCGGCGGTGCCGTCGAGCGCCAACCCCAGGGGACAAAACGCCAGCAAGTAGCTGAACTGGTGCCAGACCTCGTCGAGATTTGGGATTACGAGCGCCCGTTGTATCGGTGTCCGGCCTGCGGGTGGCAAGGCCACCAGGAGTTGCCTCTGGGGTGCCGGGAGGGGTTTAGCTATGGCGGACGGTTGAGTAGTGTGGTGGGCTGGTTGGGGTATGGGGGCAACCTATCCTGGTCAAAACAGCGTTATGTCGTCGAGAGCATCTTCGGTGTTCCGATGTCTCAGGGGAGTTTAGCAAAGCTGCATCAGTGGTTTTGTGAGGCTCTGCAACCTGCCTATGAGCAATGGTGGAGCTGGATTCAACAACCGGGGGTGCGCTGTGTCGATGAGACCAGCTATCGCTTGAACGGGGTGAACCATTGGATTTGGATCGCCACCGCCCCGGAGTGCTGCGCCCTGTTCTTTGCCCCGACCCGCAGTTCAGCCGAAGTCAAGACACTTTTGGGCGAGGACTTCGCAGGCATTCTCAGCAGCGATTGCTGGTCGGCCTATGGGCCGCAATCTGCGGTCGCCAAACAGAAATGCTGGGCTCACCTGGAGCGGGAGCTAAAGGCGTTAACCACATCTCGGTTCTCAGAAAACCGGGAATTCGCCCACCGGATCTTCCCCATTATCTACACCGCTCGCCAAGCCCACCGGGACTATCATCAGGGGCAGCTCAGTCGGGCTGAACTCCAGGCTCTGCGGCCCATCATTGAGGCGGAGTTAGCCTATGTCCTAGAGCATCCTCTCCACGGACGCTGGGCTGCGGATGCCCAAGGGTTGGCGAATCGGTTTCGGCGGCATTGGGCAGACTGGTTCACATTTCTTTCCCAGCCTGAGGTCAAACCGGACAACAATGATGCAGAACGGGGTCTACGGCCCGTGGTGATTCATCGCAAAGTCAGTGGCGGTGCCCGCAGTGATTGGGGCGCTCAGTTAGTGGCGATGATGTTCAGTTTTCTTGAATCCATGCGTCGTCAGGGTAAAAACGCCGTAGACCACCTCTTTGAGCTCATCGCCTCATCGGGGTGCTCCCCTCCTGCTCTCTTACCGGGATAATCCTGGGTCTCTGGAGGCTTTCTCATTAAGCCTCTCCTATTGCGGTGACTAATTACCATTCTCTGTTGCTGTTGTAGGCGAATTTAATAGAGGCAAGAGCACTTTCATAAACGCATTGCTTGGGAAAGAAGTTTTGCCCTCAGATATCATGCCTTGCTCTGCGACTTTGAATCGCGTTACTTATGGAATGAAACCAAAAGTTGAAATTTCCTTCCTAGACGGTCGTAAAAGAGAAATTGATATCGATGCGCTGTCTGATTATGTTACTAAGCTGACACCAGAATCAAAAGAAAAAGCAGTTAATATTAGAGAAGCTGTGGTGTACTATCCAGTCCCATACTGCCAGAATGGCGTAGACATCATTGATACTCCAGGGCTAAATGATGAAGAAAGCATGACCACTGTTACTCAATCAGTACTGCCAAAGGTGGACGCGGCCATCATGGTCATGTTCGCACAGGCAGCTTTTGCTGAAACAGAGCGCAGGTTTTTGGAGGAAAAGTTGTTGGATACTGATATGGGGCGAATTATCTTCGTTCTAACAGGTATTGATCGCTGCAAGAGTGACGAGGAAATTGACCAAGTTATCCAATACTCTAAAAATCGAATTGAGCATATGATTCTCAGCCAAGCACGAGAACGATATGGCGCAGATTCTCCTGAATATGAAGTATATCGGAAGAAAATTGGTAAGCCTAGAATATATGGTCTTTCAGCCTATGAGGCACTAGAGGCTAAGCTGTCTGGCAATAATCCTAAACTTCTAGCCAAGAGTCGTTTCCCTGAATTTGAGGCTGCTTTAGAGAAATTTCTAACAGAAGAACGTGGTGCGACTTTCCTTCAAGTTCCTCTTAACCGTCTTATTGCATCTGCAACTGAAATCATCAAAACTCTAAACATGCGCGAAAGCGCTCTAACTATGGATCAGAACGAGTTTCGATCCACATATGAAAGATCGATAACTGAAATTCAAAAACTACGAGACCTTAATGCCAAAGAAATCCAAAAAATTGACGAGGCTTTAGCTAAAGTAAAAGCCAAGATAGATCCTTTAATTACTCAACTAGAGCCTACGCTTAAGCAAGCGGCAATTGAAATAGTAGATGGCACTGAAATCAAACCTGCTGAACTAAGAAACCAGAAATCAGTTGCTAAAAAATTAGGCACTCAAGTTTCTCAAGTAGTAGAAAAGACTGCCAAAAAAATTGCTGAGGAAATTCAAGAAGAAATCAATCAGGGGTTGCTGGAAGAAGTTAACCGTTTGCAGGACTTGGCAAATTCAGTGGACGCGGTCCTACACCGGATCGAAATGGAGTTTTCTACAGTTCAGGCAGATACACACTCTAAAGCTCGTGCTGATAACGAAACTGTAAGAGCAGCCATGAGCGCAGTCCCCATTCTTGGAGGAGCCTGGGTAGGTTATCGAGAAGCAGGTATCAAAGGAGCAGCTGTTGGTGCCCTTGGAACTTATGGAACGGCTTTTGTTGCCTTATTGCTAGGATTTCCAGTTTCAGCGCCAGCTATTGCCATTCTAGGTGTTCTCTCTGCTTTTTCAGGAGGATGGTTAACCAAGGTTATATTTCGCTCAGAGCAGGTTAGTAACTTCAAGGAAAACTACAAAGAAGAAGTTTGTATTGCTATTCAAAATCAACTCCGAGACGCTCGCGTAAATCAAAAAGTTGATGCGCAGGTGGTCAATATATTTAGGATGCTGAAAGAGAAAGTACGTCTAGATGTAAATTCTCTACTAGATGATACACAACGTACCCTTACAGACTTAGATAAAGAGTTGCAGCGGAATGAGTTAATGACAGAGCATAAACGGCAAGAATTTGAGAGCATAAGACGTGAAACAAATCGAATATTAGGAAACGCTCAACGGATGTCTGAGCAGTTGCTTCAGGAAGTCAACATGTAAACTTTTACTTTCGATAAGTAGGTCGGGCTAATTAAACCGAGGCACATAAACGCATACTTGATCGCCTGAAATAGTTCGCACGCAAGGGCTTAGGGCTGTTTGATTTTCTTGATGCACCTCGAATTTTATACGTCGACCTACTTAACACTCTTATGGCAATACTGTTTGATTTTGGAATGAAAGTGTCTCATTCGTCATAGATTTCAGGCTCCATTCTTTTCAGTAATCACGTCAGATCCGTATAGCTTATCCCATGATCTTTGTCCCTGATAACTCTCAGCCTAAAATGATTGAAGAAAACATACTTTGGGTCGTTGCGGAAACTGAAGTGGCGAAAGAAACACTTGAAGTTGATGGTCGCCGCTCTGGAGAAGATGTAACTGGTGGATTCGACTCTACTAAAGAAGCATTTGAAGCCTTTCAAACAATTATTAAGCGTAAGCGTATTTCTCTTGATGCAAAGGCACTAAAAACTCAGATGGAAAACATGGTATCTATTGTTAATAGTATCTTCGATCAAGCAACTTCTCAAACTAGCTTGCAACTTAATGAAGTTGAGCTTTCAGTCGAAATCAATGCTGAAGGACAATTAAGCCTTATCGGTAACGGCGGCAAACTGGGAAACAAGGGAGGCATCACATTAAAGTTCATCCGGCCTAATGATAATCATTAGTACCTCGAAAAACCTAGATTTTTCTGGGAGTGACAACGTAATTAAAATGATTGCAGCCTAACCAGAAATGCCACATCAGATGCTGGAGCAAGGTCGGCTAATGAAATTTCTTTGCTGATTTATCAACCCCCCTCTTTAGACTCTCCTTCTAACTGCCGTACCGCATTTTCCAGCTCCGATTCCAGTTGTTCAGCACTGGGTAAGGCATCGGGGGGCACCTCCGGCCAGCGATGTTCCGCTACGGCGATGGGATTGCGCAGATTGCTCAAGGCGTACTCCGCGATCGCCTTCTGGCGGGTCTGACACAGAATGATACCGATCGTCGGCTGGTCATGCTCCTTGCGGTTCTGGTCATCAATGGCAGCGATGTAGAAGTTCATCATGCCCGAATACTCGGGCTTGAAGTCCCCCATCTCCAACTCAATGACGACAAAGCAGCGCAGCTCCAGGTGGTAGAACAGCAGGTCAATCTGGAAGTCCTGGTCGCCAACGGTAATCGCGTAGTTATGACCGATGAAGGCAAACCCCACCCCGAGTTCGAGCAGGAAGTCACGCATGTGCTTCACTAACGCCCGCTTCAGATCCTGCTCCTCAACGTCCTTAGACAGGGTTAAAAAGTCAAAGGTGTAGGGATCGCGAACAATCTGCTTGGCCAGATCCGACTGCGGTGCAGGCAGGGTCTTGGCAAAGTTATTGACGGCCCCACCTTCCCGTTGATACAGACGGGTTTTGATTTGTGCTACCAGCACATTCCGACTCCAGCCATTGGCAAGGGTTTCTCGCGCATACCAGAGGCGCTCTTGGGGGTCTTTTAGCTTCTCTAGCAGCGCAATGTTGTGGTACCAGGTAATTTGGCCAAGCACCGCTTGGCCAATTCCCTCTGGCCAAGCTTCAGCAAAGGCCCGCATGTACTTCAGATTGGAGCGCGAAAAGCCCTTCATATCGGGAAACTCTCGCTTCAAATCTTGGGCCAAGCGATCTAAGACCTTAGTCCCCCACGCCTCCGCTTGCTGCCGCGCCAAAATCTCACACCCAATCTGCCAATACAGCAGCAGCAGCTCACGATTGACCGCCAGCGCCGCTTTGACCTGCGCTGAACGAATTCGGGTCTTGAGATCATCAAGAAAGGCACTGTAACTGCCTTCATCGGGCATCAAGCTAGATTTTGACAACCTGGATTTTGACAACAATGCCTCCCTGGCATCACAACTACAGGATGAGAGTTATCGGGTGCGCCATCACCTTGCGTGACGCACCAAAGGCTACCACCCCTGCCCAAGGAATGGGCACCATTCCCCAGATCCCACCCCAGAACTCAACCTCAATCGTGCGTTATACACCCTTCACCCCCCACCTTGCGGCACTACCCACACGCCCTCCTCAAGACAGCCAAAGGTTGAAAAATAGAGCTATTACCGGGAGTACCGGCACGGCTCAATTGGGCCACGGCCCCCTCGATCGCGTCAATCACCCAGGCTCCGATGGTTTGCTCGATTTGCACCCAGTCCCCAATTTGCCACCCGTGTTCCTGCTGGGTGGCCCCTTGGTCTGGGGGGTTGCTGGCCCCCGTGTCCACGATCTCTTGATTAAGGACTTGATCTTGATTAGAGATCGTGGACACCGAGTCCGACAGCTTTTGCCGAATGGCCTGCAACAGCTTGAGACGAATCGGATTGTCCAGGTCAGTGGCGGCATACAGGCGTGCCCGCGTTTGAGCACGGCGGCCAGGGCGACCGATCGCGGCCACATTGAGTCCTAAGCGCTTCACGAGTTTATTGGCGATTTCACAGGGGGTCTGGTCGGGGTTGATATTGAGGTTCAACCAGTAGCGCACTTCATCCATAAACCGGAGGGCGGTCTGCTTGATGGCGATCGCCCGGTTATCGGTATTGGTCCATGGTTTTCCGTCCAGCAGGTTCAGCACCCCCAGTTTGGCCATCATGGCGGCTTTCACATAGTTGCGCGGCAGCCGGTGTGGGGCGCGGATGGAGCTGGCGAGAATCGACTCTACGACATCGCGATCGCACGCTTTGATCGCCTCCAGGTTCTCCGCTCGGCCTTGGAGCAGCACCCCCCGCCGCAGAGAGCCATAGTCTTTGCAGAGCACTTCGTAGCAGTCCTCAGCATCGTCAAAGTCGATGCCGGGAAACTCGTCGCGGCACAGGACTTTATAGGCAATCAACCGGGCCTCACGGCTACTCTCCAGGCTGTCGAGGGTGCGATGAGCCCAGTCCAGGGTGTGGGCCGCTTCCGGTTCTGCTGCCGCAATCTCCACGGCTTCTTCTAGCCAGATCTGTTCCTGGGTGAGCTGCCAGAGTTCGGCTGTGGCCTTATCCGCCTGTAAGGTGTCAGTGGTAACGGTGTGGCCAGCTCCTTCAAGTCGATCAATTAACGCTTCCTGGGCGATCGCTTTCTGGCTACCACTGACGGTGCGAGCGGTGGTCAGGTAGTCCACGATGGCGGATTCGACACCCATCAGGTCGTGATCACCGGTGCCCAGGTCAAAGAGGCGGGCCAGCGTGGTCAGGTTTTGGGTCAGGCGTTGTTTGATGGCACGGGGATTACCCAGGGCTTCATCGGCAGTGCCGGTGATAAAGGGCGGGATGAAGATCCGGCGTGGCACCGTAGGGCGATAGCGGCCTAGCATCTGGAGATGGGTATCGGTGCTGAGGGCCGGGAAGTAGGCCCACACTTCATCAAAGTAGGCGTCTTCAACCGCCATGCCACCTTCGATGCTGATCCCGGATTTGGCACTGGGGGAGAGAATTAGCACGTCAGGCCGATGGACCTGAAGCCAGTGATCTGGGTCTTTGAAAAAGAGATTAAAGGCTCCGCCTTCGTTGGTTTCCGAATCAATCCGGGTCGAGGAAAGGCCCCGGCTTTGTAAGATCCGGTCCAGCCGCTTCGCTTCCCGCTGGGAGCTGGTAACAAAGAGGAGGCGCTTACCCTGCTCAAGGTGGTGCAGCAGGCGTTGGCGAAACCCGGAGGCTTTGCCAGAAAAGACCTGACAGTCCCAGGGCAGACCCTGTTTCCGATGGCGGAAACAGCGCACCGCCAGGGTGCCGCTGAGGGTCTGCCAGTAGCGCACAGCGCGATCGGGAATGCCGTCTTCAGAGAGCACGATCGCTCCACCGGATGCGATCGCATGTTTGGCAGCACTAGCAATGCGTTCCAGGATGGTGCCATAGCGGCTCTTGAGGGTATCCCCCTGGCAGATGTGCTCGGTGACTTGATTACCCTCATCCACAATCAAGACCACGGGTTTGGTCCAGAACCACTCGGGCAGCTTGCCGATGGAGTCTGGGCACAGGACAATGCCGGGGCGCTGGCGGGCCGCTTCCCAGAATTCCCGCTGGTTTTGACCCGTCGCCCCCTGGTCATGGATATGGAGAATGTCCCAGTCTTTGGCGGTTTGCTGGCCCAGGGAATTCAACGGTGAGAGCACCAGGACGTGTTTGTCTTCTTGCAGAGCCGTCTGCACCCAGTCGCGTCCAATGCGGTAGGTCTTCCCCGTATTCATGGTGGCGTCTACCACATGAATGACGCTGGGGGTGAGTTTTGGCAGGGGGGGCAGGTAGTTCCCCTCCGTGGTGCGCTCAATGGGAAAGGTGAGGGCATTGTGCCGATGAATCGCATTTAGGGCAGCGGCAATTCGCCCATCACGCTTGTACTGCTTCAGCGTCAGGGCAGTGTTGAGAATCTCCTCCAGGCGCTCGGTGCCCGTCAGGTGGAGGGGATTGTCGGGCAGCAGGGAGTCATTTTGGGTACCCCGGCGCTGGCGCGATGGGCAAAGCCCGGTCGGAGACCATCGCGGAGCAGCGCTGAATCCTCGGCTCGCTTCGGCGGGGGGCTCCGGTGGATTGGCCTCAAAGGTCTGGCAAATTCCCGCTGCTTTGGCGGCATCGGTGTAGCGATAGAGCACGTCATCGATGCCTTTGCCCTCCTGGGGATGCCAGATGGGGCAGCGCACCTCACAACCTTTCTCCGCCAAAATCGTGCCGAGCTGCTTCACCTGGCGGTGAACGTTGGCAATGGTCTTGGGTTTACTGTCCTGGTCGAACACGATAAAGATCTGTCTGCCCTTGGTGGCAAAGCGTTCAATGACGGTGTGCAGTTCCAGACTGCCTTTGACATGCCACTGGGTAATGCCCCGCACTGCGATCGCGGGGAGGCCGTGGGCGATCAGTGAGAGCGCCTTCTTTAAGCCTTCCGTGATGGCAACGGGGAGGTTGTAGAGTGCCACCACCTCCCAGAAGCTTTGCCCTGGTAAAGGTTCAATGCCGTAACGCCCATAGACAACCGCCGCTGTCTCATCATCCACTAGGGGCAAAATGGGCTCAGCGATGGCCCCTGGTGGCGTTTCATATTTAATGTGTTTCCCCAGTTTGTGGGGATCGGGCCGGGGATTGATCGCTTTGGCATAGGGAACGCCTGCGAGCGTACACCAGATGCCATCCCTGAGGGGTTCGTAAACCGTCAGCAGCCGCTGCACCCCGACGGTGATATAGCTGGTGACCTTCTGGGACTGGGCAATTTTATCCTCCAAGATCTCTTGGATCGCCGCATCCCCGGAGAGCACTTGGACATTGGTCGTCGTCAATCGGTCTGGGATGGCAGATCGCCGGAAGTCCGCCAGCATCCATTCTTCTAAAGACTGCCATGCCCCGTATCCGCCGCGATCTCCAGTATCGCGGGGTGTGAGAGTTGATTCCATGGTGTTCTATTCCTTTGGTGTTGCGCAGGAATAGACCGTTTCAGAGCATCACAAACTATCACCTCCGGAAAAGTGTTGCCATTCCCCAAAGGCGTGATAATATAGACACAGTGATCTTGTGAGTCATTCAAGGTTCCTTTTCCCTTGGTCTTGAATGTCCCTCGCCGGTCTATTCCTTTCCTTTCCGAACAATTTGTTGCCGCTTTGGCGAAAGTTTTGAACTCTGGTTGTTCCCGCAGCCAGAGTTTTTAACTTTGTCGCCTTATCAATACCTCCCTTGCTAGAGATCGCATAATCGCCTTAGATCAACGCGAGATGGGCTGTGGGCAATAGCGTTCAGCCCCTTGCCACCCTGCTCAAGCAGGGGTGCAGCGGCAGCGATCGCCATTGCTCGACCCGATCTTACTGCAAGTTTCCGATACAGGTTAGAAAAAAGAAGAAATCTGTTATCGCGATCTCTCGTTTGTCGATTTTTGGCAAAATGGCCTGTGGGGTTGTGAAGCCTTTCTACCCACCTGTAATGCATCTCTGCGGGCGGGGGACTATAACATAGGGGCGACGTTGCTGTAGTCGAGAACCAAAGGATTCCCCTATAAATACCTCCTCATCGTCCACATTCGAGCGCTTTACGAGGCTGTTATCCCATGGTTGCCAACCATTCCTTGATGATCGATCCTGCTGAACCTCTCCAATCTAGGGATCTCTCTTCTGTAAACGGGGGATGCCTATCCCGTCGTGTTCGTATCAAGGATGCTGTCTTTGCCGCGATCGATGAAGCTGAAGGCTATAGGGCAACTCAATTGGCGGAAGCCGCTGGGGTGACGGATGCCACCCTTTCTTCCATGCGACATCAGGGGCGGGATATCCGCATGTCTACCTTGCAGCGCTTGCTGGATGCGATGCCGACGGATGTCTATCTGCGCTTCTATCAAAATCTGGGGGCGGGTTTGGCTCACGAGGCCCTCACCGATCAAGAAGCCTCCCCAGACAAAATTATTTCAGCCCTGCTTCAGCTCTGTGATGACCAGAGCTTGATCGGCCTGGTGCGAGAACTCGGAGCCCTGTCTAAGCAGCGCCATCAGCAAGGGAGCAAGGTGCTCTCGATCATGGCCCTGCTCATGGCGCTGATGCAGTATTGCGAACTGGATGATATGCCTGAACTCATCGGTAAAGTGGGCAAATATACCTCGACCGCCATCAATCGTGCTGCGGAAAATCTATCGGAAGAGCGGCGGTGATTGCTGGGATGAGAAAAGGGGGTGACCTAGCTGAGGATAGATGTGTTTGCTCTGTTGTGTCAGTACTCTTATGGGTAACGTGGATAGCTCTGTAGTTCCAGTAGCATGACTCGGTCTAGGAGTGGTCGTCTTTTGCAAACCAAGCGGAATATAGCTGCTTATGCAATTCGACCCATCAAGGTCTTCTGTGGACTCTGCCGAAGTTGCAGCAGTTGATGACTTGCTGTACCGGTTTGATGATCTCGCAGAAGCAGATCAGGGTGCATTCATTGAGGCGTTGATTAGAAAAGAAAAGATTCAACGCATCATGGATCTTGTCGCCAAGTGTGCGCAAGCCAGGATCGAGGGAATTCGTGATCCGTGATGAATGCGCTATTTTTCAAGGAAAAGCTCAAAAGCCCCTAGACTGGCCAGTCAGGGGCTTTTGAGTAGGTTATCTGTCATCACGTGTGCTATCCCCTAATCAGATATGGACTCGTTGGCAGTGGTCAAAACCTCTAGATAAAGCTGACGACTGACGCGAAATCTGGCCACTGTTACGAGGTCATCCAGTAGCGGGCGCACGGCTGGAACTAGGCCGCGCCGTTTGGCTGCTGTATGATCACAACCAACCCTTCTGGTTCAGGTGCTGCACATCTTCTCGAAATTCAGCTACGTCGTAATGGACGCAGATTTCTCGCTCATCTAGTAAGTGCTGGAATCGCATTTGAGTCATGCCTAGGATCTCGCTGGCTTTACCCAGGCTGAGCTTTTCTTTCTGAAACAACAAAAGGATGATTTCTAGCAAGAGGTCTGGCTCTGATAAGCCACTGGCTCGAAGGATATCGTCCGAAATGACTAGGCTCATCGTTCTTAATCTCTGAGGTTTCTAGCGCGTTGAAGTCTTTTTGGGTGCGGGGCTGGGGTTGAGATGGTGGCCATAGTGGGTACACAGGAAGCGCACGCATTCGGGGGCTAGGTCGATCTCGATTTCATTGTAGGCTCCGGTGTCTGGGGTGGCTTACTATCAGGCAAATCACGGGTATGCAGGGTGTCGTACCCAGCGTTCTGAAGAAGCTGAGCTAACCGCCGGGGCAGTTGGGTATCAACCAAAAATTTCATGAGGCCAGCTTAAAGACGCTTTTGACTTGGCTGAGTCGGGTGGCAAACACTAAGGCCGAGACGATGTCCGCCTCTTCTAAGTCGTCATAGTCTTCCAGAATTTCGGCCTGGGTCATGCCGGAACTGAGCAGCTCTAGCAACAGCTCGACGGGGTAGCGCAGCCCACGAATACAGGGTTTACCGTGGCAGATGTCGGGGTTGATGGTGATGCGATCTAGGAAGGAATTCATGGCAGGCTCTCCAGAATTAAATCCATCGTTCCCAAGCTGAGCGCGGCTCATCGTTCCTATGCTCCAGCGTGGGAACATCTCCCCAGACGCTCCCGCGTCCCGCGTCCCCATCCCAGGGCTCAGGAGCGCCGGGTGTAGCGTTCCCAAGCTGAGCGTGGGAAAGATGGAATGGCCCGACTGAGCTAGCCAGCTAGGGGCTAGTTAAAGTTCCCAGGGTATGAGATGTATCGATATTACAGCCTCCATGACTCGCCCCGTTTCGCTCCAAAAACCGCCCAATGAAACAGTAACCGCTACCTTTTGTTCCCTAACAACGTTAGGTGTCCCCATGAATGACGAGATTTTGGCTCAGCAACTGGCAAAAACGGGCAACTTGTTGGACTTGCTCAACGATGAAGCCTGGGTGCGAGAAACTGAGGCCATTGAAGCGGAGTGCGGCGGGCAGGTTGAAGCCGGTCTGGGCCTAAAAGCTTACGTTGAACAGTTAGCCACTGTGCCCTCAGCCGCCTTTCGTCAGCAGCGCCGCCAAGTGCAACTGCTATCGATTTTGTTGCCAGAGCTGAAAGCATGGCTACAATCCTGGGAATTGGGTCGGATCTTCGAGGCCGTCTACATCGAAGCGCAACGACAACTGTTTGAGCATCTTCAGCGGCCCACACCCGAACAAGTCATCTGGCTGGATTCTCTACTGGCAGAAGATTCCCGACAGATATCTCCTGAGCAGAAAACTGTGAGATCGCAAGCGATCGTGATGCTGGTGCAAATGTTCACTGAGGATGATTGGCAAGCGCTAGCCCAAACAGCGGCTGAAGAGACAGCGAGAGGTATTTTGCAAGTTCGGCACCGGCAACTCCACCAACAAGCTCGACAAACCCAGCGACCTGGCTAAATACCTAGCTAAATACCTGGCTAAGCGCTGGCTATAGATTCCCTATCCACGAGTCAACCAATGAAGTGGCAAATACTATTGCTAGGACTAGAACCCATCACGGCGGAAGAGCTATTAAGGCAATATGACAAGGGCAAAAGAAAATTTAGAAGTATTTATCTTGCAAATCAATCCCTACGGGGTAAGGAACTGTCTGGCATTAATTTTCTCCATTCAACTATTCAGGGCTGCGACTTTCAAGATACTAATCTAGAGAATTCCACCTTTACAAAAAGCAATATTGGAATCAGCCCTAGGCAACATCTATTGATGACCGTTTATACCCATATAGAAATTGATGATATACCCTTCTCTGATGCAGATTTTCTTCTGTCTCTGCCTTTTCCTATTGTATGGACGATGGGGTTACTGCTTATTTTTATTGCGATCTCTATTCCAATTGCAGAGGGAGCAGTGTCTATATTGGGGGGCTTCTTGTCTGGTGTAATAGGTATTTTGATAATATCAACACTGCTCATAATGGATATCAGGAGAACCATACTTGAGTATAAAAAGAGAAGAAGAAAATCAACGTGCAATAATTTTATAAGGTCAAACTTAAATAATGCTTGCTTTGAAGAATCTCATATAGAAAATTGTGACTTTAGTTACACAAAGTCAAGTTCTATCTCTATAAATAGGTGCTCTGTTAGACATAGTAAATTCCTTGATTTTAGCTTTAAGGAAATTTCCTTGAGACATAGTCTCCTGTCCTTTGTAGAATTCCCAATCTCAATCTCGGAAAAGGCTCTCCGATTGCTAACTACTTTAGATGGCAGAAATGAGGATTACCAAGGTTATAATCTGAGTGGCTTTAACCTTGCTGACGCAAAATTGCAAGGCGCTGACTTGAGTAATGCAAAATTAGTCTCTGCTAATTTAGAAAAGGCTAGTTTGCATTCTTCAAAGTTAAATAACTGTGATATGAGAAATGCTAACCTGAATTTTGCACAACTCGAAGGTGCTGATTTATTCGCTGCTGACTTATCTGCGGCTAGCTTAGTTGGTGCCAACCTTGAGCGGGCAAACCTGGCTGCATCTAGAGTAATTGGAGTTAATTTTTCAGACGCAAATCTCTCTGGGGCTTGTATATCAGATTGGCAAATGTCGAATGCAAACTTCAAAAATATAAAATGCAATCATATATATTTGGAATTCTCCTATCGAGACCAGCAGTATATGACGAGAGTTCCTGCTAATGAAAATGACTATTTAAAAGACAAAGAATTTGAAGATAATATTTCTCAAGTTTATAGTATGATGGCGCAGGTTTTGCAGTATGGTTCTGAATATGCTAGTGAAATTAAAAGAGAATTGCAGTTGATTGAGGATCTATCTCCAAACAAGCAGGGATTTCAAGTAAGCCTAGACAGATTAAAGATTCTAGTCGATTCATTCGACAAAAAAATCAGTAATTTGCCTGGAAATCCCATTGTGATCCAACAACTCTTGAATAACATAGGAGGAAATTTCAGTATGCCTGGTAACTTCGTCAAGAATAGCGGTGATAATAGTCACGACAACATCATTCAAGCAGATACTATTTCAGGCAATGCCAGGGTTAATCAAAGCACATCTGCATCTTGGTCGCCCCAAGAGGAGAATACAAAGGGAGATATTCTTAAGTCCCTTGATCAAATACTAGGGCTGATTGCTACTTCTGATCTAGCAGAGGCAGAGAAAAAGGAAGCTGCATCCTATATTGAGGCGGCCAAGCAGGAAACTCAAAAAGAAACTCCGAAACAGGAACGGATCGCAGGCAATCTAAAATGGTTTAAAGAGACATTAGAGTCTCTCGATACTGCAACAGATTCTGCAAAAAACTTGATGGGGAAACTCAAGGGTCCCTGGTCAGTTTTAGTAAAAGCGGCTGGTCTAACAATTCCCTTTCTTCCCTAGACACTAGGCAAATATTCACTGAGGATGACTGGCAAGCGCTAGCCCAAACAGCGGCTGAAGAGACTGCAAAAGGCATTTTCCATATTCGGCAACGAGAGGTGATTCAAGCTGCTGTGGTAAGGTAGTCGCCCGCTATCTGTTCGAGGTCGGCTTTGCCTAACTGGGTCATGAGTGTGGTAAACATTGATGGCCGCTAGTATGACCCAGTTACAGCCTCTATGGGGCTTAAAAAATAGGAATTTATTGGCCTGATGGCATGGGCGGGTGATTGGCAAAGTAGGGCAGTTGTGGCGAGATCGGGGGTAGGGTTTTGAGCATTAAGGTGATCCAGGGTAGGCCGATCCCAATATAGAGGCTGCCCAGCAGCCAAAAGCCCCGAATGTCGCTGAGGTTGTATTGCGTTAGGTGGGTACTGGCAATGGTGAGCAAGCCGCCGAATAGCAATAAGAGGCCGTAGCTGAAGAGGCTGCCCACAGCCAGGTATAGGTAAACCGCTAGTAGCGATCGCAGTTTGAAATAAATCCAAATTGCCAGACCGAAATTCAGCACAGCTCCTAGAAGAAATTCGGGTTGTTGCAGGTTGAGTACGATGGCTAGGCCCATCATGCCAACGATGGCGGTGCGTAAATTCCATTTAGTCGCCCATCGATGCAGCAATAGACCCAAAACCAAAAATCCTGAAAGGGCTGCTCCCCACAGGTTGGTGATCAGGTAGGTGAGGTGAAACAAGAGCGGAGATTGGGCTTGCTGGAGTTGAGTGACCACCACGTTGGCTTGGGTGTTGACGTTGGTTTCTGTCCAGGTGGGAGCCAGTTCCGCTAGGCCGCTATAGCTCAGGCGACAGAGCCCCATGTAGACAAAATGAGTTGCGATCGCAAGTAAAATCAGTTGACCGATTTGCTTACCATTAGGGGGTGGGCCGATCAGCGATCGCAGATCTAACCCCTGTTTACGGCAGGCCAGCCAAACGCAGTACAGTCCCCCAGTAATTGTAGCCGTCAGGTATATCTGGCTCAGGGTCGGAGCGATGGCCTGCAACTGATCGACGTTCAGCAAGTCTATGTCAAAAGGACGCCCCAGCCCAAGGCTAAAAATGGGCCATAACACCAACATCACGATTAAGATTCCCAGCATTAGCCGGAGAAATATATACCGCGTTTTTAGCCGTAAAAAAGGATTGGGGACAGTAGAGGGCGACATAACTACAATCTAAATTCCGGGCTATGGTTCATTAAAATCTAACCGACCGATCAAAAACTTATAGCGTTTTGCGCGATCGGTGTTCATCCGAGCTTGATTAACCAGTAGAAACGGCATCTAGCAGTTTGTGTGAGACGGGGCAGGTCTCTAAAGCTGCTGAAGAAAACAGCCAAGCCATAGGGTGGACAGTGTCCACCATTATCCTCCGTCCCCAATCAAGCACCCCCCCCCAAAAAAACTAAACCATTCTGCATTAGTCCTGTTCTGCTGCATCGCCAGATCTGTGGTCTTGCCGCTCAGTCTTGACCCGCGACGACGAAGGGCTTGATCGCCTCGACGGCACATGATGCTGATCTCCATCAGCGAAAACACCTGCCGCATCGAGAAAACGGCTGGCAATGAGCTGCTGACTGAGGAGTCCAGTGGAGCAGCAAGTCCCCGCTCATGGCACTCTCTGGATTGTTCAGTCCGGTTACGAGCGTAAAACCTAGCTCAAAATAAATTCTTGGTTTTTGTCGAAATGGCGCTCGCTCGCTCGTCATATCAGTAGAGGCATAAAGACCCTTATGCTTTTACGTCATCTAAAACGAGTACATCCATGAGATATGCCATTCTGGTTTACGAGACCGAGCAAGACTTCTCAGATCGGGAAAACCACATGCCTGCCTATAGCGCCTATTCTCAAGCCTTAGCGGAGGCAGGCGTGGCAGCAGGTGGTGCAGCTCTCCATCCCGGTCATACGGCTACAACGCTCCGTTTGCGCAATGGGCAGCGGAACGTTCAAGATGGCCCCTATGCGGATACCAAAGAACAATTGGGAGGCTTTTTCATCATTGATGTTGCCGATCTGGATACAGCCCTAGACTGGGCATCTCGCTGTCCTGCCGCTAGCAATTGTGCTGTGGAAGTCCGGCCTTTGTTACCCATGAACCAGGCATAGGAGATAGTGGCATGAAACTTTACTACTTTCCCGCTTCCCCTAATAGCCGTAAAGCCCATGCGGTGGCAATTCATCTTGACCTTCCCTTAGATCTAAGACTAATAGATCTGCAAAAAGGAGAACAACGAACTCCAGAGTTCATGCAGTTGAACCCCACCGGACGAACCCCTGTGCTGCAAGATGGCGAGTTTGTGCTGTGGGAGTCTACGGCGATTATGCAGTATTTAGCCAGCCAGGGTCCTAATTCCCTTTGGCCAGAAAGCGTCCAAAGTCGAGCAGATATTATGCGCTGGCAGAGTTGGCAACAAGCTCACTGGCAACGGGCCTGTCAGCCTTTGCAATTTGAGCGGGTGGTTAAACAAGTTTTGCAACTGGGAGATCCTGACCCTCAGGTTGTGGAACAGGCCACTCAACAGTTTCATCAAGAGGCCGCTGTCCTGAATCAACATCTGGCCGAGCGTACGTACCTGGTTGATGAAACCCTGACGTTAGCTGACTTTTCGGTGGCTAGTGACTTGACCTATGCTGGCCCTGGACAGTTTCCCCTTGAGCGCTATTCCCATATTCAAGCTTGGTATGCTCGGATAGAGCCCTTACCGGCTTGGCAAAAGACCACCCCAAGAGGTTAACCGCCCATGGATGCACGTCGAGCGGCAGAAATGGCCGTCCGCAGTTCCTATGGACGGTTGGTTGCTTATTTGGCCTCTCGAACCAGGGATCTGGCGGCTGCCGAAGATGCCCTCGGCGATGCGTTCCTCTCAGCGCTGAAAACCTGGCCAGAGACTGGTGTTCCCAAAAACCCTGAGTCCTGGTTAGTGGTGGCAGCCCGAAATCGGTTGATCGATGGGGCACGACGCAATCGTGTTCAAGAAAATGTCCTGGAAACGCTTAAACTGAGTAGCCTGCGAACTGACGGGTCAGCGCTGGCGCGATCGCAACCCGAATCGCCCGATAATCCAGAGTTCTTTCCTGACGATCGCCTTAAATTACTCTTTATTTGTGCCCACCCAGCCATTGACGCAACGATTCACACCCCATTGATGCTGCAAACGGTGCTAGGGCTGAATGCGGCACAGATTGCCTCAGCGTTTCTGGTTGCCCCCGCTACCATGAGCCAGCGCCTGGTGAGAGCCAAGGCCAAAATTCGAGATGCGGGCATTGCTTTTGAATTACCTCAAGTAGATGAATTGCCAGGTCGTTTAGCGGCTGTGCTAGAAGCCATTTACGCCGCTTACACCCATGCTTGGGAAATGGTAGATGGAGGTGATCCCCGGCATCGCGGATTGGCTGAAGATGGGATCTGGCTGGCTCGTTTATGTGTTCAGCTAGTGCCGCAAGCCCCTGAAGCCCGTGGGTTACTGGCGCTCATGCTTTACTGTGAAGCCCGCCGCGATGCTCGTCGCAGTGCAGAGGGTGCCTACATCCCGTTAGCCCAGCAAGATACTCGGCTTTGGGCGCGGCCCATGCTTGATGAAGCCGAACGGGAACTCACCCACGCTGCGACCTTGAAGCAATTGGGACGATTTCAACTGGAAGCAGCGATTCAATCACTCCACGCCCAACGCGCCGTCACGCAGCAGGTCGATTGGGAAACACTGGCGTTGTTATATGCAGGCTTGATTCAGCTTTCGCCCACCCTTGGTGCGAGGGTCAGTTATGCAGCTGCGATCGCGGAAGCCAAAGGATTAGAGCAGGGCTTGGTCTATCTCAAGACCTTGCCCAGCGAAGTCGTGAGAAACTACCAACCCTATTGGGCATTGAAGGCTCATCTATTGCAGCAGCTAGAGCATAAATCTGAAGCTCAGCAGGCTTATTCACGAGCAATTGGATTAACGGAAGATGTTAAAGTTCGCGAATTTCTTCTCCATCAGTTGCATGAGTTTTAGCTTCTCTGCGGTGCATTGCTTCGCGTTTCGCAAGCGACATAAAAGGCGAAGCCGCGCCTTAGCGCTATGCACTTTACTAACTGGCAGACTTTAGCAAATTGACGATTCATGCTGCCCTTTACCGCTAAAGGCGGCTGCACTATGCCCAGCAGCACACTCATGATGTCCTGCACGCGGTCAATGTAGTAATCTTTCTGGTCAACAAAGGCGGTATTGCCCTGAAGACTCAAAAATTTCCATTGGTTGCCCGTTGTCACGGCCCCATAGACAGGGTCAAGGACCTGCCCCTCCCGTTCGTCTGTTTGAGCATCTTCAGCCGCCTACGTCAGAGCAGGCAATCTGGCTGGAGGCTCTACTGGCAGAAGATGGCGAACAGGTAGCCCCTGAGGAGAAAACCGTTCGCCAGCAAGCGATCGCCATGCTGGCGAAAATGCTCACTGAGGATGATTGGCAAGCCTTCGCTACAATCCTACATTCCGCAGGTTGACAAACAATTAAGATAATGCATAGTAGTAGCGCTCAATTGGTGGTCCGAGAAGTTGAATAATGAGTCGTCGCTGGTCATTCAGGTTGCTGATTTGCCACTGGCCCTGTATCCACACCCAGTGAATGCCCTGAAAAGCTTGCATAATCCAGCGAAAAGTGGGCTTAGCCGTAGGCCGCTTGCGTTGGTTGAGGACTGTCTGCTGCTGGACGGCGAGAGCCTGCCTCAGTTTGCGTTCGGCCAGGGTGTACACCAGCAGCGTCAAAGCCATCACTAGCGCCAACGCCTCGACTCGTTGTGGCTTTTTGACAAAGACACTGCTGGCAAAGAATAACGGGTCTTTGAGAAAGCGGAAGCCGCGTTCCACCTTTTGCTGATTCTTATATTCACTCAAGACCTTGTCGGCGGGCCAAAGGGCTGTATCGAGTTGATTGGTCGCCAGGATAAAGCGGCTTTGTTGACGTTTGACTTGCTCAAGGGCATTCTCACTCCTCTCCAGTTGGGCCTCGATGCAATACCCTGCTCCCGAGGAGGAGGCATGGGTTGGGCTGGTTCGTTTACGACCCCGTTTGGGAACGGGTGGGGCGACTCGAACCTGAGCCAAGTGGTGCAAGGTTAAGGTGTCTTGAAAGGCCATCACCGCTTCAATAGCCTCAGCCTTAGAAGCAAAGGTTTGCTGGCTGAGGGCTTTGAGCTGCCGATGGAGTATCTTTTCCTGTTTCGCCAGGGTCGCTTCGGCTCGTTGCCCATCTCCTTGGCGGGATTGGCATTCCACCAAAATCCAGCGTTGGGCCACCCCACCATAGTCTTGGGGCATCTCCCACAGGCGATAGTCGGCTTGCTCACACTCCAGTTCATTTAAGTGAGCTGTCTCCCCTTGAATCAGCGCCTTAGCCGCACTTAAGGTTTGAGGAACACGGCTAATCCAGCCCAGGTTCCCAACGGCCTTGAGATTCGGCGCGCTGTAGAAGGCAGCATCCATGACAAAGACGCCCTCGCTTGTCCAGTTCTGCTGAAATGACGTCATGACTGTGGCAAACTGCTGACTATCACTGGCGTTGCCGCTAGCGACTTGCAGCCACAGGGGGACTCCCCCATCAGCACTACAGGCCAAAGTCATCAGAAATTGCTTTAAGTCAGGGCGGTGGTCTCGGGAATAGCCTCGGGTGAGAGTAATGGAAATCGGCTCTGAAGCCTCTGAGGAGGCTTCAGAGGGATACTCTCCTGACACTGAGATCGAGGTGCTGTCCAGGTGCCGTTGCTGGATATCAATCCCAAAGCGCTCTACCGCTTGCAGCGCTACCTTGAGAAAAAATGGAGTGATGCCCACTGCGTAGAGAGCATCTAAACCCCGTCCGAGACGGTCATCGTTGAGGTGTTTCGCCTCTACACCTGCTCCCAGTAAGTGGCTCACCGCTTTGCTTTCAAAAAACTCGCTGAAGAGGTACAGCGGGGCACTCAGGAAGCCCATGGCGTTCAAAATCATCGCCTTCACTACTTGCCCGGTGCTGACGTGCTCCAAGCTGTGGGGGGCGATCTCTTTATCGGTTAAATCCTCTAAGCCCAGTTCGTCGATGATGCCAGCCACCAAACCTAGATGGTCAATATTCTCGATACGCACGCTTTCTATCCTGTCCTAAGGGCCGCTTGCCTAGCTTGCACACAACATGACTTCTATTCTCTGTCAACCTGCGGAATGTAGGTACAATAGCAGCCGAAGAGACTGCGAAAGGTATTTTGCATGTTCGGCAGCAAGAGGTGGTTCAGGTTGCTGTGGTGTAGAGGGTACGCATAATATTAGTCTGTTGGAATTTCCGCCAAGGCGATCGCCCTGCGCGATCTGCACGTCCGTTACCGCGACTACGACCTGGACAATCCGCCCCTGTTGCACCAGAAGGAGCAGGACTATCTGGGTTATACCAAGTTCGCCAAGCTCAGCCAGTAAGAGCGCAAATGGGGGTTGCTGTCTGATCCGAAAGCCCTCTTTGACCGTAGAGACTGGGAGCAGTGCTTAGCTGAGTGTGGTGCAAATTGCGGGGCCATCGAGTAGTCTGGTGTAAAGATGCTAACCTGTACCGAGTGAAGTTGGTGCGTTCCCTGATTCAGGCTAAGTAGACAGAGCGCAAGGGCGACTAGCTGTTAGTACAGTTTAATATCAACTACTAAGAGAACAGTTGTAAGATCCTTGAAAGAGGCTTAGTAGTTTAACCAGAACTTCCATCTACTAAATTCTCCTCAGTGTTCTCCTGAAACCAACGACGATAGCTCTCTACAGAACTTGTACATTTGAGGCGTATATCAACTTTTTCTACACCTGAATCTCTGGCTTCAATAAAAGCTGCTCTGATTGATTCTGAGTCGTCCATTAGAGAAACATTTTCAAGCGTTATATCAGTTTCTCCCATATCTATTTTTTGGTCTAGAAAAGAGTATTCTATTTCAGTGGTCATAGTGAGTTTAAAATTTCCATCTTTTTCAAAAATGTTTAAAATTTCTAAAGCCTGTTCAGGTGTGTAGGACAAAGAAACTGTGCCACCAGTGCGTTTAATTTTCCCTTTTCTTATAGAATTCAGTATTGAATCTGCTTGTTCCTCAATTTCGGCAGAAATATTTTCTGGATATAAAAGCTTGAGATTGAAAGCTTGATTAATTTTGTCCAATTTTTCAAGAAATCTAATTGCATTTTCAAACTCTTCCTTGTTAAAATTACTACTTGCATCGTTGGCTTCTATGGGTTTGATTAGAACAGCTTCATCTTCCAGCGAAATTACCCTTACTTTTCCATGTCTATAGAGAGATAGCATTAGCTCTATAGATGATTTGGCTTGTTTTACTGGAATAGAATACAGACTAAGCCCTTTATAAGTGAGCAGAGTGTTGTCTCTTTCAAAAGAAGAGACAAATAGCAATTCTCCTTGCAACTGTCCACCGCTTATACAAAATTCTATTTCTTTTGTGCCGATTCTCAAAATACGAAAGTAAGCAAAGGGAACTCTAGAAACGACTTTATTATCTTGCAAAACCTCAAGCATGCAAGGAATTTGATACTCAGGAACATTAGGGATTAACTTAAGCGTTGTTATCCTAAAAGGGGATGAACCTATTTCAGGTAAGTTGATATTCCATCTCCAATTGTATTCATCCGGTTCTAGCTCAACCTGTCTACCTTCTTCTACTAATAATCTAAACTTTTCTAAACCTTGATTGCCCGCTTCGGTTTCTGGAAAAATCAAGTTCCCAAACTGAGCTGATCCAGCAGACGGTTCGGCAGATACACTAATTGTAGTAATTTGAGAAGTTTGATTAACAGAGAAGAGTAGTCCTTGATTTTCTGTTTCTGCCTTGCGTAGAGCATTTTGGAGAGCAACCGTAGCATTTGATGCGTCCGGCTGCAAAAATATTGTCTGAGACTTTTGAATTTCTTCAAGCTTTGCAAGTATTGGTTCAAGTGCAGTTGTATCAATAACCTTCTTATATCCAAAAAACTCTTCTATCAAGCCTTGATACTTTTTGGCTCTTTGAGTTAGTTCAACAGCCATTTGTTTAGAGAACTTTGGTCGCCAACTCAAAGCGAACTCAAGAATCCCTTCACTAGGCTGCTCATTCAAATAGCCTCTCAAAACATCCTCAGCTATTTCCAGCCATTTAGAAGGGTAGTCTATGAGATCCTGAGCGGGTGCAGTTAAATCTGGAACGATATAAAAGGCAACAGAATTTGGGTTCTCAGGAATTGTTTGCCTGTAACAATTTACGTGTAGCTTTGCGATTTCAGTGCGAATCTCACCAATGCCTACATTGTTTTGATAGCGCTTGCACTGAATTAGCTCTATAGAACCATCACTTTTATGCCAGACGATATCTCGACCTGCATCACCTGTCTTTCCGTAGTAATAAATATCATCATGTGGGTTTTCATAGCGTAATAATAAAAAGCAGAAGATTTCAAACTCATCAGGGTGAAGCAGATGAAAAGGAAGAATATGCTGGTTTTCTAACCAAGGAGGATTTGAGCGTACTTCCCCTAGCTCTATCCTGGCGTTATCTTCCCTACTAATTTTTGCTCTTGTCTGTGTCATAATCTATGAATTTAGTTTATGAAGTAATTGCTTAACTCGACAGAGTGAATTGATTTAACAGGCTTCTCATATCTTAGGTCGCTCTATCCAGCAACCAACGAGAAACTTTAAACCATTCTGCATTGGCCCTACTCTGCTGTACCGCCAGATCTGTGGTCTTGCCGCTCAGCCCTGGGCCAGTTCCTAATACATGTTAGGAGCTGGGCGGAGAAGAGCCACTCAACTGCTTCTAACCTCATCGCCAAATCAAACCGATAATAGGGAATGGGCAAGATTGCCATGCCCCGCCTAACTGTCGACTTCCCAGCTAGCCACTATGAACAGTCTTCAACTCCGTCAAACCATCAATCACTATCTCGATCAGCTCTCTGGCGATCGCCTGCGCCTGGTTGCCGACTTTCTTGACTTTCTGGTTCATACGGAGCATCAAGAGCAAGCTCCAGCGTCAGAGAGTCCTGCCTTTCGGCCCCCCACCGGAGGCTCCCTACTCAGCCATACCGAAACCTGGGCAGGCGAAGACTTTGAAGACTGCCTGGAGAGGGTCTATGAAACCCGCTCTCAGCTCCGGGCATAGGCTATGTACTTGCTGGATACCAATCACTTCAGTCGCCTGATTCAAGGTGATTCTGCCGTGCGCCACTTTCCCCTGGAATCCTGGTTTTAGAGATGCCGTCCAGCCCCCTGTTCACCGCCGATAGAACGTCTTTCCCCCCATCTGGGAAGTGTGATCTGGGCTGCGGCAGACAAACTGCTGCATGCCCTTGTAGGTGTTCCGCCCCTTGCCGTTGGGCTTGAGTGTGTCCCCACAGATTGGGCAGGTGGGCTCTCCCTCGGTTTTGGGCAGCACCTTAGGATCGACGGCGACAGCGACATTGCCCTGGCTGGGGAGATCTGGGGCATGGCTGCTGGCTAACCCGTTGCTGGCAGCTCCTTGGCCCCCGCTAGAGGCCAGCAGGGGCAGTAGACTGGTGCGCTCCACCTGCTCCCTAGAGGCCATCAAGAGCGCCTGGTCGAGGCTTCTGGCCCCGGCGTACTCATAGGCGTTGAAGTCCTCAAAGTCGTAGGGCTGGCTGGGATCGAGCTTGTCAAAGCCAAATTCCCCCAACGGTGGTAGCTCGATCACCTCCCGCTTGCCCTTGTTGACGAACAGGGCCGGACGGTACTTGCGGGCCTCGTCGGGGATGGTTTCATTCTCCTTGTCACACCAGTCGTAGACGGCTCGGTAGTCGCTGGCCAGACGGGCACTCTTGGTCTGGTCGGTGGAGGCGGCTAGGTAGTCAAACACATTGGCTTCCACCACGATCTGGGCCAGGTTGTTGAAGAAGGCTTTGTCGATCACCTCTGACTTGCGCAACTGCATGACGTTGGGGGTCTGGGTGCAGAGAATGACGCCGATTTGTAGGTGCTCCCCTTCCTTGACGGCCTTGGCGATCGCGTTAATCACCACCTTGGCGGCGGAGATCTCATCGTCCCCTTCCACCACCTTTTCCCCAGCCAAGGTAGACAGGGTGTTGTCCAGCTCATCGATGACGTAGTATACCCAGTCAAATTCCGCGCCCTGGCGAGCACTCTTTTCCCGCTGCCGTCGCAGGATCAGGCTTTCGATATCCGCTGCCATCTTCAGGGCTTCGCGGTAGGAGCGCCAGGTGGGAGCTACCCGCCAGTAGTCCTTGCGACTCCCGGCACTGGGGTCATAGCGCCGTAGCTTGAACTTCTCCCCCTCCAGCAGCTTGGCCCCCAGGATGTTGCGCACGGTGGGGGATTTAGAGCCGCCTTTGTTGGCGGAGACGCGAAAGGCACAGGCATCCTTGACCAGGGCTTTGAATTTGGATGCCTTCAGCCACTTGCGGTCAATTTCATCCCTCGTCAGCCGCTTCTGGAAGAGTTGAATGGCGCAGCGGTAGGTGAGGGACTCGGAATCGTACTCAAACTGCACGGTCTTTTTAGAATCCAGCTCGTGCTGAAGTTTCAGGGATTGCCCGTTGAGCTGGGCCAAGACTTCGCGGGGGGGTGCAGGGCGGCGGGCGGCAAAGTAGTAGGTTTCTTGCCCTGCTTCAGTATTGCGGCTGCGGTGGAGGGCATCCAGGAGGATGCCCTGGGCGTGGGCATGGCGAATCAGGAGATTGCCCCGGTGGTGCTCATAGCCTCCGGGAAACAGTCGCGGGGCTTCTAGATCCGCGATCGCACTTTGGTAATTCTGAATCGTGCGATTTTTCTGCTCGATGGCCCCCTGGAGAGATTCCACCTGGGCCTGGAGCGCCTGGTGCAGGTCAGCGTCATGGATCTGCTCCACATCCGCAGCAAGGCCGACAAATTCCTGCTCGTAGTGCTCCAGCTTCTGGAAGGCGCGATCGCGCTCTGCCGTGACGGTGGCCAGTTCCGCCCGCAGCTCCGCCAGCCACTTGTCCCGATACTTATCGCAGCGCTTCCGCACCGCTTCCGGAATGGCATTGGCCACCCGCTGAAGGCGGGCCTCGTAGTCTTGCCTGACCGTCGCGACGACTCTCGCCAGAATGGCCTGTTCCTGCTCATCGGCAAGGCGTTGGAGCTGGGTTTCAAACTCGGTTTCCCATGCCTGGATTTCGGCTTGTGCCGCTGCCAGTGCCGTGGACACCGCCGCAACTTCCTGGGCCATCTGCTGTTCCATCGCCGCGATCGCCCGCGACTTGTCCGCCTGCACTTGGGCTATGCGGTGTTCAGCGGCGCGGTGCTCGTAGGCGCGACCCCGCTTGAAGTCGGCTTCCCGATTAACCGCGATCGCGGCTTGGAGAGCCTGCACCCGTGCTTCCGCCTGGTGGAGTTTTGCCATCAAGGAACGCTCAGAGGCAGTTAAGGCCGTGACCGTAGCTTCCGCCACCCCCAGCCGTTTTTGCGTGGGTTCAAGGGCATCTGCCGCTGCCTGGGCCTGGTGTGTGGTCTCAGTGAGCTGGGTCTGGAGAGTCTGATTTCGGGTCTCTAGACCCGCCTTGTTGCGTTGGACTTGGGTCAGCTCGTGGTTGAGAATCGTCAGCCGCCTGTGGAGATCACGGGTTGCGAGGCGGTGATCTTTAGCGGCTTGGCTACCGTGCAGCGTCGCGATCGTCCCCACCAGCACCGACCCCGTGAGCAGGCCCATGGTGAACCCAGTCCGAGCATGATTGCCCTGAATCCGCGCCACCAGGTTCGCCCCGACCATAAAGCCCCCGATGGCAACGAGAGCCCAGAGCCAGAGTCGTGGCGTTAGTGCAGCCGCTCCAGAGGAGCATCGCCGACCGTGTTTCATGGTGTCTCCTCGTTTGCCCCTGTATACAAACCTGCCTACAACCTGATTCCACCCTCCACCCTCCACCCTTCACCCTCCACCCTCCACCCCCCTACTCCCCTACTCCCCCACTCCCCCACCCCCCCACGCCCTAATACTCCGCCCCAATCGGCAAAGGTTCAGCGCTGTCAGCATTAATGTCCTCATCCAGTAGCTTCGCCGTCTTCCGCTCCAGGCGGGCAATCTGGGCGGCTCGAAAGGCGTTTTCCTGTTGGGCCTTTTGGGTCACCAGTTCCCGCAAGCCCTCCAGTCCCTCCGCTTCCAGAGCTTTGTGGAGGGTTTTCTCCCGCTCTAGGCGGGTGGTCTCGATTTGGGCTTCATGGCGAGCCACTTCCGCACTCACCCCTTCTAGTCCCGTCGCGGCCTTGACGCGGGCGGTCAGCATCCTGGCCAGGTCGCCGCGCAGCCCCTCCACCTCATTACCGAGGAGGGTGTTCTCTCGCATGATTTTGATGCTGTTGATCTTGTGGCGAATGGCGGCCAGCATCCGATTGAATTCCGGGTCAGTCACCTCTGGGGCATTGCCGGAGACCTGGGTATAGTCCGTGGGGGACAGGTCAGAGACGTTTTCCAGGTTTTGGATAGGGGGTTTGGAATGCTCATCCCGCACCAGGGCGGCGCTTTGCACCAGGGTTTGGGCCACGCTTTCCTGGGCGGTGGGGTTGGCTCCCGTTTGGACGGCCTTAGCAATGCCGGGGGAACGCTTTGCGGCCCGGTCGGTGGCACCTTGGATGTCACGAATACTGCGAGGCATGGTATCTCCTTGACTGTTGAGTCTGTGCCTTGTGTTTCAGCTCTCCGGCCCCCCGGCCCCAATACTGGGGGAGCCGGATCTGAAGTCCCCCGGACTCGGGGGATTTAGGGGGCTAGATCGCGGTGTTGCTGGTAGAGGCGGATGCAGTTAATCGCTACCCCTAGCGCTGCCTGAGTGCTGTTGAGCAGGATGGTTTTGGTTGACGCACACTGGTTCGTGACTTGGCGTTCTAGGCTGTCGCCCATGGCGGTGAGCTGGTCAGCGATTTCGCTCAGTACGTCCCGATACCCAGCCGGGGGTGCCTCCCGCAGCGGCGGGGATACCGGGTCTGCTGAACGCGGGATGGAAACGCAGTCAACCCTATCGGGCTTCTGGCCCAGGGTGGCAGCAATAACGCGGGTTTTGCCGTACTGGTGGGCCAATGACTCCCCCACAGCACCGATGCCGTGGGTTTCGACCAGGGCTTGCAGTTGCACGTCCAGGTCAGAGGGGTTGGCGGTGAGTTGGAAAGGGTTGGGTGGGATGGGGAGTGCGGTCATGGGTTTGCTGGGTGATGAGGATCATCAGAGCGATGGCGATGAGGGTGGCGATCGCGAGAAGTGCGATCGCGGCCATTGGGAGCTTTATGGTGCGTTGTTTTTTTGAGGTGGGGCTGGAGACTTTGGGTTGGTAGCTGTAACCCCCATCTCGGCAAGAGCATTAGCCTTCAGAGCTTCGACGGTGTGTTCGATCTCCGTAAAGGCTTTTTGAACTCGTGCTCTGGCATATTGCGAAAACAGGCCATCCAGGTTTTCTACTTGGTGGCTGATGTCGTCCTGGATCAGCGCTAGTTCTCCGTCAGCCAGTTCCTGATCAAATTCAGAAAAAGAGCTTGTAATGGCTGTCGAGCGTCGTTTAACCAGCGATCCTCCTCTCAGAACGCCCGTATAGTCAGTGTTTCCGTTGACTGACTGGGGTTGTCGGCTATGGCCATCCAAGTCAAATTCGAGATGCGGATTTGCCTGGAAAACAGCTTTTATATAGCCAGTCCGATCTCCTTTTTGGATGAAGTGGGCAGCCTTCCTTAATTGCTCAAGCCCATATCCCGTAAGGCTTCCATTGGGTTCTGTGACGAGTGACGGCTCTTTTCTGAATGCTTCGAGCACAAGCTTCTTATAAATTTTGATCGAAGATTCAGATTTTCCGAGTGCTTGGCTAGCTTGCGCGATGCTGTAAGCCTTGTCGTGCAATTGTTCCATTGCTCCACCTGTATCTGAGGTGCTGCCTTTAGTAACAGCTTGTCAATGACTGGTTAATGCCTAGTCATTACCCTGGCAATGCCTAGTCATTGACGTATCATGCATGACCTGTCATTAATGTGTCAAGGACTGATGCATGACAAAGCATGTAAACTTGACTCAACAGATTGAAAACTGGTGAGTCGCCCCAATGGATTGGAAGAGCATGGAATTGCCAAAACCCAAGAATCCAAGGCCACAGGCTGGCGAGCTAGGACTCTATGACTACTGGCGGCTTGTTGTGGCATCCAAGTTGGTTAAGAAGTCTGTGGCGGCAATGTTGCAGACTGCTGTCATTACCTACTTGGAGCGCAACTGGGAGAAGCACGAGACAAGGCTTACCTTAGAAGCCAACGAGCAAGGAATTTCACCAGAAGAGATGTTCTTGCGCTATGTCAACGAAGATAGTGACAAATAAGCTGGGCTAAGTTGAGTGGATCCATGGCCTTGGCTTGTAACGAGGATGGCTAATTCTGACGACGTTCTACTTACCCTATCGACAAGGCTTGAGAGCATCGATAATTCTCTTCAGACCGTGGTGGCCTTGCTGGAGTCTATGAACAGCCATGTTGGCGCGATCGCGACCGACACCCGCACCAACACTCAGCAACTAGCGACCCTCTCTGAGAATCAAACCCGTACCCATGATGAATTTGCTGAACTCAGGGCCATGATTCGACAACAGCACGAAGTCAGCCAGCAGCAAGCGGCTACTACAGATAGATTGGTCAGCATTGTTGAAACCCTGATCGGACAGCGGGTCGCCTAAAGCACAAACTTACATAGCAAGGTGGAGCCATGAATATCGCCCAGAATGTGGACCAAATCGAAGCCTTCATGGAAGGGCTGGCGCGACTGGAAAACACTGTCAATACTGGCTTTGATAGACTTGAACGGAATCTGACTAACCTGGAATCCCTAATTCGCCAGCAACACGAAACCACCCAAATGCAGGCTAGACACATTGATCGACTGATAGCCCTGACTGAGACGCTGATTCAACAACGGGTGGCCTAAAGGGCAAGCTCCCACAGTGCTGCGTTGTCCCACGCTGAGTTTGATCCCGAACCTTCAAAGCCAGTCAGCAGCCCCAAACCCGCTATATCTGCCGATTCAGGAGCGAGATAGAGCCATGAATATCGCCCAATTAGTCTTTTGTTGGCCCCGTGAGGCAAAATATTCGTGCGAGCCTGAAACCTATGAAGGGTGGGCTATTGAGCATCACTCCCTGGAGCTGGGAACGACACCCCTGCGGGTAGGTGATATTCGCCACTGGGAGGATCTCGATTGGAAGGTGGCAAAAATTGAAGCGTATGCGGCTCAAGGGGATACCCACAGTCGTTTCAGCGTTGTCATGCTGACCTTGGATGGGGCAGAGCCTCAACACGATCCCTGGGATGACGATGATCCCCAACTGATGTCGATTTATATCAGTGGCGAGGATTTTGTATTTGGGTGGCCAGAGCACAGTGAATTTTTACCCAAGCTCGGTGGCTCGGCTCCCCAGTTGGATGGCTGGGAAGTCGCAAGCCTTCAAGACTTTGAAGGTCTGCACGTTACTAATAGCTATACTCGTGTGCGGGTCTGCTGGTGTGCGCCCACTAGGGTCAGTGAACCGGCAGTAGCTATGGCATCCGCATAGGTTAGGCAGCAAGCGCTTTCCCTATGGCTCCCAGAGGGGAGCGTCCAACATTGTCTGAATCACTAGCGATCGCCGCTCCAGCTCCAGCAAGGCATCCCGCCGCTTAATGTGGTTTTGCCAATCTCGATGCTCAGACGAGCCTACCCGTTTCAACCCCCTCAACGGAAGTGGTTTGAACGAACTCAGGAAGATGGCCAATGGCGACCATGAACTTCAACACCACCAACTCCACCTTCCGCCAACTCCTGGGTAATGGCCTCACTTATCATGTCCCTCCCTTTCAGCGCGACTATTCCTGGGGCGAAGACGAATGGGATGATCTCTGGCAGGACATCATTGGCCTTTTTGAGGAAGATGGTGAACCCGCCCACTATATGGGCTACCTGGTGTTGCAATCGTCCGACAGCAAGCGCTTTGACATCATTGATGGGCAGCAGCGGATGACCACCATCAGCATTATGGTTTTGGCGGGTCTGTCGTACCTTGACGATCTGGTCGCTGCTGACCTAGATGCTGACAATAACCGTCGCCGCAAAGAGCAACTCCAAAATAGTTACATCGGCTATGTCGATCCCGTGAGTCTGGTGCCGCGCTCTAAGCTGGAACTCAATCGCCACAACAATCGGTTCTACCAAACTTATCTGGTGCCTCTAGAACGCATTCCCCAACGGGGACTCAATGCCTCAGAACACCAACTCCGCAAAGCCTTTGGTTGGTTCAAAGACCGCCTCAAAGCCCGCTTGGGTATGCAGCCCAACAGTGGGCAAAACTTTGCGGCCTTTATTGATTCTCTGGTGGACAAACTGTTCTTCACCGTCATTACCGTTACCGATGAGCTAAACGCCTTTAAGGTCTTTGAAACCCTCAATGCCCGAGGCGTCCGCCTTTCTGCAACCGACCTACTGAAGAACTACTTGTTCTCTCTAATCAGCACTGGGGAAACCCACGAAACTGAAATCCAGTCCCTGGAAGAGCGGTGGGAGCGCATTGTGGGCTTGCTGGGGAGTGAAAGCTTTCCAGAGTTTCTGCGGGTATTTTGGAACAGCCGAAATCGGTTGGTGCGTAAGACCGACCTGTTTAAGGCCATTCGCCGACATATTACGACCCGTGAGGGGGCGTTTACCCTGGTGCGGGATCTCGACTACTGCGCCGATATTTACTCAGCCCTGCGAGATTCCCAAGATGCCCGGTGGGATGTAGACGAGCGCCAAGCCCTGAAGCATCTGGTAATGTTTGGTGTGCGCCAGCCGTTGGCAATGCTGCTGGCCTCTTATCAACGCTTCTTTGATGCTGAACGGGCCTCTTTTACGCGCATTCTTCGGGCCATAGCAGTAATCTCGCTGCGCTATAACGTCATCTGCAACCTGCCGACCCATGAGCAGGAGACGCTCTACAACGACATTGCCTGGAAAGTCTCTGATGGCACCTATGGGAGCTATCAGGCAGTCCAAGCAGCCCTGCGGCGAGTTTATCCAGACGATCGCCAGTTCAAAGGGGCCTTCTCGGAAAAAGAACTCCGCACGACCAGCAGCCGGAACAAGAAAGTGGTGCGCTATATCCTGTTTGAAATTGAACGACAGCGATCAGGGCAAGATTTTGACTTTGAAAGTGAGACCTATAATCTGGAGCACATCCTGCCAGAAAAACCCTCAGAAGACTGGGCTGACATTGAGGAGGCCAAGCAAAACCGCTTGATTTATCGCCTGGGTAACATGACGCCCTTAGAGACCAATCGCAATCGAGACCTGGGGAATGCGAACTATGCCGCCAAACGAGCGGTTTATGAGACGAGTGATTTTCAGATTACGAATGCGATCGCAGAGCGCTATGAAACCTGGGATGAGACGAAGATCGAGGCCCGACAAAAGCACCTAGCGGACGTAGCAGCCAGTATTTGGCGGATAAATTTTGTTGATTCTTAGCGGCTTAAGGCCGGATTCAGATCAGACTTTTGCTGATGGGTGCTTTTCGCGATCGCGCTTTCCTTCAGGGCTCCCAGATGGGGGCATCCAGCATGGCTTGAATCGCCAGCGATCGCCGCTCAATCTCCAGTAAGGCATCCCGTCGCCGAATCCGTTGCTGCCAATCCCGATGGTCAGCCGACCCCACCCGCTGTAATCCTCTGCTGCGCGACTTGCCCCACATTGCCTTCTCCGCCTTGAGTCGGGCATAGTCCACCTCCCGGCCACCGGGACGATACACCTCGATCCAAACCCCCGATGGCGCGATCGGGCCGCTGGCTTCAATGCGATCTCGGTGGGTACGCAGTTCTTCGATGGCCTGGTGAAGGGCGTTCATATCGTTTGGCTGCACTGCTTTGACACGACAATTCTATCATCTTTGTCGTTTGATTGGCAGAAAACCAAACGACAAAAAATGAAATCAATTGCGTTCCCTAAGAGGTGCGATCGCTTAGCTACAGGTCTGCTGGGTCAACGCCGAGTTCGAGGAGTTTGGCAAAAGCGAGATCGCGTTCCTGTTGGGCCTGATCGCGTTCCTGCTGGGCCTGGTTGCGTTCCTCAATGAACTCCCTGGGATCTTTGAAGCGTTCACCGTTGGGATGGAAGATGGCAAGACCGTCCTCAAACATCTCGAAACGGATGCCCATTGTGGGAGATGCCCAGGGAAAATCCATCCGCATGATGGGGGTCAGGTCTTCGTTAGGGGCGGATCGGACTAAGCCCCAAAAGTCGAAGGAATCCGGGTCGTAGAAAAACATCTCCAAGACCCCGTACTTGCGGTAGAACCCCTGCTTCGCCAGCATTTCGCGGGCACTGTTGCTGGGGGAGAGAATTTCAAAGACAACCTGCGGCGCGATGTTGTCCTCTTCCCATTGTTTGTAGCTGCCGCGTTCGTGGAACGTCGCCCCTGGGGAATCACTATCGGGCCGTCCCAACACCACCATGACATCCGGTGCCTGGGCTGGCACTGGGGGCTCATCAACCTGAACGGGATACCACAGCAGATCCCCGGCCACTAAAGCTGTTTGCCCCTGGAGAAGCTGCTTCAGATTCGTAACCAGGCGAACAATCCACCGATACTGGAGGGTGTTGTCGGCCATTGGCTTACCGTCTGAATCAGGATAGAGTGTTGTGCTGTCTACAAGGGTTTGCACCATTGCGGGTCACCGCGTCGGGACTTCTGCGAGATAGCTGTATTGTAGCGATGACGGGCTACCCGCCCCATTTTATGTAGGAAATGGGTAATCCAAGGATGAACCCAACGATGCACTAAGTAGGTCAGGTTAATTAATCCGAGGCTTGTGAACACGTACTTGAGCACCTGAAACAGTCTGTGTGCAAGGATCTAAGAGGGTTTACTGTTCGTAACACACCTCGAACTTTATACGCTGACCTACTTAGCAACTAAAGCTAATTTATTGAGGTGTCCTATTATTTTGATTCCGTAACCACATGCGTAGTTCATTGATCAGGCTATTATGATTGTTAGATTGCTTGCCACGCTCCAGAAGATTTTCAAGACTTTCTGCTGAAAGTAACGCAAAAATTGAGCTGTATTTACACTCAACATATTCCCGCTGGTGCAATTGCAAAATTGCTAACCCCTGACGGTTATAACGCCAGATTTCTGGTACGCCCATGGACTTGTAGATATTCAGGCGCGATCGCGACGAACTAGTAATGTCTACTTCAACCACTAAATCGGGTGGAAAATCTTTTGGAGGGACAGGATCTTCGGGATTGACTCGCTCAGCATTCTGAATATAGAAACAAGAATCTGGCTCGACTCCTTGTTCTACTTCTTCGGAATCAAACGTTGTTGATCCGAGAGAGAGAACATTCATCCCTAGTTCTTCTGTCAATGTCGTGATAATGCGTTCTAATAGCCGGTTAATCAGCTCGTGTAATTTTGATGGCATCTTAATTTCCAGGGTGCCACGATCATAGGCAAGTCGAGCAGAGCGATGTTCTCCCATATCAGCAAGGAGAGCCTGATAGGTTTGCCAGGTGACGTTATGAAGAACCACAAAAGGAAGTTGTAGAACTCCCCCATCATTTGGAGGAATGTGATTAATGGTTTGTGCTGAGCTGACCATCAGGGATTACCTCTCAAGGCGATTGCTCGACTGCGCGCTGACTTTAGTCGAATTGAAACTCGACTTTAGCACCCACAAACCACTTTCATGTAATGGAAGGCCCCAAAATGGGGCTATGGTTTCCCTATGGCTGCGCGGAATCCTGTGGTGGAGGTGACCCCTCATCCTGTGGAGTCTAAAGGCATAGTCCCCATCGCGGCATCGCGGCCACCCAGATGAGAGACCGCAATCCAACCCCCTGATAGCGCGATCGCGCCAGATTTAGCACCAACTCGCCCTCTACACCCCAGGGATGTTCAGCACAGACCAGATAAAGGCTGTAGGCATAGAAGCGGCATTGGTAGCACCTGGAAGCTTGTGAAGATGGCTCATGTGCTCTGGGGCAGATTCAGGACTGTCTTACAGGACAGAGGACAAGGATGCCCAGAATCTCAGTCACCCGACTTACACCGCACCCGTGAACCCTCCCCAATGCTGTTAACAGGATACGCCTGATAGATGCGAGTCACCGCATCGGCATAGCTCTCTCGCGTGTAGGCCGCCGCCGTCCCTAGCAGCGCGTCGATCAACCTTTGGGTAAAGAAGGGAGACAGGGTAAAGAACCGCAGCCCCTTTACCGTCATACCGGGCCAGGTGGTGAGGATGGTGGCGATCGCGAGTCGAGCGTCGGGTTCGGCCCTGAACTCATCGAAGTGGGGCAGCACGTCAGGATCGAAGCGAGACAGGTGGAAGGGGCATTCCTGCCACGGCAGCACCACCTTGGCCTGGATGTGCTTGCCGAAACCTTTGGTGGGTAGGAGTTCCAAGATTCGGTAGCAGACAAAGGGCATCTGCTCAATGATGTTGAGGCCAAATTCAAATACACCCCGCTCAACGCCACGGATCTCTGCGGCGTTGAGGTTACTGAGGCTGATGTGGAGTTCGCAGGCGCTATCCATCCAGGTGAGGCGGGAGCCCTCGGCTTCTTGGGCAGGATGAAGGCGATCGCCAATGCTGATCTGCTCTAGGTAGCGCTCTGCCATGGGTGGGGTGGGTGGAGTCGCTTGTATGGTACCAGGGTTTCCTAGCGGTGTCAGGACTGTCCTGTGGGACGCTATTCCCTCTAAATCTTACGAATTGCTTTGCCAGCTCAGCCATGTGCCAACTGCCGCCGTCTTTACATCCGGCTTTCTCCAACACACTGATGTGCTTTGCGATCGCGGCCAAGGACATCGCATAGGGTTCCGCTAATTCGCTGATAGTACACTCTGTTCTCGATACCCGTTCAAGGATCTCTCGTCGTGTCACGTCGGCGAGAGCAGCAAAAATTTTATTGAGGGTAATACTTGAATCAATCATGTGGTTGAATGATGGATCCTGGCAAAGGCACTGTCAAGCGTATTGCTACTAATCTAGGTTGTAATTTCAGGAGGCCGAGGTGTATTAACCCAAATTGTCATGCTCTTAAAACTGGGTGATACAGAATCTTTCGCCCGTCTGCTTCATCGACTGGTTAGCTGGCGGCAATATTCAATCCATAAGCGCACACCTAACCCGAAATAGCCTGCTTGAGAAAATCAATGAACACGCGAACTTTGAGTGGAACATAGGCGCGAGAAGGATAAACCAACCAAGCGGCGGTACTGAACTCCGTTGCCGTTACATCGTAACTTGGAAACACATTGACTAGTTTCCCGTTCCGTAAATCGTCGTCAATTAGCCAGTGCGGTAGTAACGCCAACCCCATTCCTGTGATTGCACACTGCTGAAGAGCGATCGCATTCGAGATAATCGTATCTCCTTGAACAAGAATTTCACTTTCGTTTTGCTCGATATCTCTAAATTTCCACTTAGAGCGGAATCCTGCTAAGGGAAAAAGGAGGCAGTTATGGTTTGTGATATCACTAGGACATTGAGGATACCCTGATTGTTTAAGATACTGTGGACTTGCACAGACAGAATAACGAGTTTGCAGCAATTGTTGGACAATCAACGTTGAGTCCGCTAATAAACCTAGTCGAATTGCAAGATCAATATGTTCTGCAAAGAGATCAACGTTTGTATCTGTTAGCACTAGATCAATCACGAGATCAGGATATATCAATCGAAAGTTGGGCAATAGCGGAACAATGGACTTCAGCCCGAAAGCAACAGATGCTGTAACCCGCAGCGTTCCTTTCGGTTGGCCAGAGATATCAACCGCCACATCAATCGCCTGCTGCATCTCTTTGACCAGTGGTTCAATCCGCTGAAAATACGTCACCCCGGCTTCTGTGAGAGACAATTGCCGCGTTGTGCGCTGGAGCAAGCGGATACCAAGTTCTTTTTCTAAACCTGTGATCGCCCGTGATACTGACGAAGGATCAACATTGCGCTCCCGTGCCACCGCCGCAAAGCTGCCTTGCTTGACAACATCCACAAAGGTTTGCAGAACAGATAGTTCCATCGCTAAGTGTACAGACCTCACCCTATTCGTGCATTATAAACATTGATTTTTATTTGAATAACAGGATTCACGGATTTACGAGCATGGGTCATGGGATATTCGTGCGAAATTTGCACGAGATAAGTTCATGAATTCGTATTTATTGTTGATTTGGCAGTGACTATAGTGAGGTCATCTTGAAAGACTGCTCACAGGAGATCGGAAAAATGAACACAAAAACAGTGGCAGTAATCGGTTTGGGTGCAATGGGTTCACGAATTGCTCAGAACCTCTTAAATTCAGACTATTCAGTAGTCGTTTATAACCGCACCTCTGAAAAAGCACAACCCTTGATCAAACAAGGTGCAGTGTTTGCCACAACCCCCCGTGTGGCTGTTGAACAAAGCGATGTGGCGATCAGTATGGTGACGGATGACGAGAGTTCTCGCCAAGTGTGGCTTGCGCCTGAGACGGGTGCAGCCTGGGAATTAACACCGGGCAAAGTCGCCATTGAGATGAGTACGTTGACCGTGGATTGGGTACGAGAACTGAACAAAATCATTACTCAACGCGAAGTCGGCTTTCTGGATGCGCCTGTGGTCGGTTCTCGCTCTCAAGCAGAAGCTGGAAAACTTATTTCACTCGTGGGTGGAGAGATAGCTACTTTAGATCAAGTACAGTCAATTTTGAGTGCTGCCGGAATCACAACAATTCAGCGTGTCGGCCCCGTGGGTCAAGGTATGGCGATGAAACTCGCTGTGAATGCTCTGTTTGGTATTCAGGTCGCAGCCTTGGCGGAATTGTTAGGGATGTTATCTAAGCATGAAATCGAACCGAGCAAGGCAATGGAATGCTTGGGAGATTTACCTGTTCTGAGCATGGCTGCCAAGGGTGCTGGCAGTTTGATCGTTGCACAAAATCATGCGCCGCTATTTCCGATCACTCTCGTCGAGAAAGATTTTCGATATGTGCTTCAAACTGCCCAAGGTTTGGCGGCAGAATTGCCTACCTCAAGCGCTGTGATTGATATTTACCGAGCTGCTATCGCGCATGGTTATGGCAATGAAAACATTACAGGTATTGGTCAACTTTTTGTCTAAATGTCCTGGCTACTGACAAGTTGGACGCCACCAGAAAAAAGTCAAATAATTGCCATGCCCGAAAATCAAGCAAGCTAACGGTTATGGTCAGCGGCTGCTAATAACCTTTGCAACGCCGCAAGCAGCTTAGTTTAGTCCGCTGCACCAACATAGTGTGTACGCCCAGTAGGGGCGTGAGCTAATGGGGTGAAAGTCCTCGTGGGAGAACCAGCCATCCAAATGCTCGCAAGTCATAGGCGTCGAGAGATGGAGAACCCCTAGCTTAAGGCAAGGTCGTCTTCGCGAGGAGGAAGCCAGGGGCAAAAGTGCGAGCCGACAGACAGAAACGTCATAGAAGGCCGAATCTCTGAGGCGAATTGGCACAACACAATAAAGCCCTATGGTTCAGGAGATACGGTAAATGACGCGATGCGACTTAATTTAAGTATGCTCTTACAGCGGCAGATACAACACGACATTTTTCCATTCTGCTTGCTCGCTACAATCTAGCAGCAGCAGCAATTCGTCGATCGCTTGTCGAACAGGCATTCGATCATTGACCACAAACATCCCTGCTATCGGTTCTCCTCTAACCAGGCGGTTGTAAGCAAAATCTGGCATCGTTGCCCGGTCGTGAGTGAGCAGGATACGCCCATTACTTGCCGCCCAGGCTAAGATGGCTGGATCGTCTACCTCTCGCAGACCAACATCCTGAACTCGAAGCAAATCAAGATTGGGTTGACGCAGCATTAATCCTCGAACAATGTCGCCATTGAAATTTTCGTCACTCAACAAACTCAGCATATTCGCCGCTACGAATTCCGTTGAGATAATAACCGAGCACGGATAGAACTCAAATCGGGCTGAATATCAGCTAAACGTTGTTGTACAGCATCAGCCAACTGCTCTCTTTGACTCAAGTACACCTCTACAGCATCTCGGTGTCGAAGATAATAACCGATTGTGTTGTATACATCAGACAAGGATAGAGTCGAGTAACGATGAACGATAGCTTCAGGAGGCGCGCCATCTTGAAAAGCTCGGATCACAGTCTCTAGTAAAACCCTTGAATTTTCAACTCGAATCACTCCAGTTTCGTCTTCGCGAAGAGGCGGGATCTCACGTTCTAAAGCAAGGCTCATGGATAAACCTTCCTGCTCATGTACACAATGACTCAGTATAATCATCCCTCCGATTCTAGGCTGAACCTGTTTAGAGTTTGTTCATCATCTCTTTTCAGGCAGTCTACCCATGCAAGCAGAACCTCGTCCCAAGAAGTTACTCAACCAGGTTTGAGATGTTATTCGTCTGAGGCACTATTCCTATCACACAGAGCACCCAGCAGTTCAATAGCGAGTGCTTGGAGCAATTCATCTCCGACTTGTGCTTATTCTGTAACCCAAAAGATCTGAAACCATTGCCATATCTACCTTTTGTAGTATTTCTGGCGATTAATCCAAAGCACCCAGCTTATTGTTTCTTCTGCGATCTTTTGCCGTACCATGGGGGCATTGGCACCATGCGTGCCCCTATTATTCCAGAATAATAGCCCGTCTCAACGGCAAGGAAATGACTGAAAACCAAATCAGAGTCGCCTTGATGAGTAACGCTGGGGGGTCGGGAAAGACCACCCTGGCGGTCAATGTCGGCTACGAGCTGTTCTCGGCAGGCTTCTCAGTTTGCCTGTTTGGCCTCGATCCCAACGCCTCACTAAAAACCTTCGTAGGTCTGGGGGGGGAGAACCCAGGGCCAGATGGAAAGATTGACTGCATCTTTGAGGATGACTTCGAGGGTGCATGGCCCCTGTATGACTGCTGGGAAAAAGCAGGTATTCAGGCACTCCTGGGCGACGAGTCCTTGAGTGAGCTAATTGAAAAACTTTCCACCGCCGATCGCAAGACTGAAATTCTCCGCGATCGCTTGGAGGATTATCCGCTCCCCTATGACTACCTGATTTTTGACTGCCCTGGCACCATTGACCTCGCCCATAAGATCGCCCTCACGGCGGCTAATTTTGTCATCATTCCCATCCAGCCTGATTCCAAAGACATGATGAGCGCTGCGACCCTGTTGGGTTGGGTGATGGAAAAGTCTGACAAGCTCAGGCTACGCCCTGCCCCCAGCATCCTGGGCATTGTCCCCAACCGGGTGCAGGATCGCGCCCTCCATAGGGACAATCTAGGGTTGACCGGAAAGCCCGCTGACGAGGGGTTTCCCACCTTACCCGCCTTGCTGAGTCAGATTGGGGTTCATTGCTTCAACTACATCAAGGACTCCGCTGAAATCAGTAATGCTGCCGCTGCGGGAATGCCGCTGCGGGCCTATCGACCCGGCCACAAAGCCAATCAGAACTTCAAAGAAATTGCCCAAGCCCTTATCGACCTGCGGTAGAGAAATACAGGTAAGACCATGACCCAGAAACGTCAGGCAACTCAACAACCCATCTTTCAAAAATTCCAGCAAGTGGGAGCGGCCCAGGCTGGACAGCTTCAGCAGCGGGATGAAGAGATTGCCCAGCTCCGGCAGCAGATCGAAGAATTCCAGCAAGCCCCAGCTACTGGGGCAGGGGTGCCGCAGTACCCAATCCAGGAATTTGTGCCCCTCCGTCTGCGGCAGGGGTTAACCCAGCCCCGGAAATATTTCGATCCCACGGCCATGGAGAAACTCAAGCAATCCATTGCCAAAGTGGGGGTGAGAGAACCCCTGTTAGTTCGTCGGGGGTCTGACGATAAGCTGGAAATTATCTCTGGGGAGAGCCGCTGGCGGTGTAGCAAAGCCCTGAACCTAGAGACGTTGCCCGCAGTTGAGAGTGACCTCAATGATGAGCAGGCCCTAGAAATTGCCCTGATCTCCAACCTGATTCGAGAGAATCTGAGCCTGGTGGAGGAGACCGACAGCATCATTGCCCTTATGGGCCTAAAGTTTGCCCTGGATGCCGAAAGTCTCTCCCAAGCCCTTATCCGAATCAAGAATCTGCGTCGTGCCCGTAGCCTGGATGATGAGCAGGTGGTTGAGGAGATGGAGGACTATTATTCCGGAATAATAACCCTGGATACCCTCGCCCAAATTGACCGAATCTTTGCTCAGTTTGGTCTGACCCTGGAAAGCTTCGTGACAAATCGCCTGATTGCCGTACAAAAGATGCCGGAGAATCTGCTGGCAGCGGTGCGAGAGGGGCGGGTTGCTTTTTCCAAGGCGGATGTGATTCGCCGCTCTAACTTACCCCCTGAGGTTCAGGCGGACTTGCTGCAAGAGGCCGAAGGGGGACTGGCTAAAAGTGAGCTGCTAGAGCGGGTGAAAGAACTGAAGCAGGCTGATGCCCATGCAGATGGCGGGGCCGAAGGCGATCCCCCCCAGCAGTTCCGCCAATCTGCTCAGAAGCTCTACAGTCAGAAAGCCTGGAAGCAGATCCAATCCGATGCCAAGCTGAAGAAGAAATTTCAGCGACTACAATCCTTAGCTGATGAACTCTTGGCGGCACTTCAGGGTCAGGAGTAATATCGATTCTCCAGGCCAAGATTGGCACCCTACCCGCCGATGGTGATTCGGAGAACGGAGAGCGGAGGACGGAAATTCAAGAGTCACTCTCCAACGTGTCGGGTTTTTTGAGAGACTTTTTCTCTTCTGATGCCAACCTACGCTCCACTTTCTTGACATCTTCGTCAGGTAGCAATGACTCAGGCCGAATTCCCCTATCTAGAAGGGTTTGGCGTACCGCTTGGTTATTGGTGACATGCTCGGCTGAAATTGTATTTTCAGTATCCGTCAACTTCTTGCGGGCTGAAACTCGCTCGGCTTCTAATAACCGCTGCTCGATCAACTCCGCTCGTCGAGTCTGAAGCGCAAAGTAGGTTTGGGCAAAGGCGATCTCTTGCTTCCGAGGATCACCATTTTGGGCGATTAGGTAGCAGGCGTAGCGGGTCAGCATGATGTCATAGACCTGTCTTTGGCTCCCTGAGCCAAGTTCGACCATTTTGTTGACGTTAACAAAATGGTCAGTAATCGCGTGGCTCGACACATCACAGGCAGTCTTGGCCTTGTTGACCACTGCTCGCCACTGCTACGGCATTAGGGTTCCCAGATGGGATCGTCCAGCATGGCTTGATGCGATGGCCCTTTGTAACTGTCTCTGTCGCCTCTGAATGAGCAGAGAGGAGGATCTGTCTATAGATCATCAATCAGCTTTCCGGCAGCTAGGGGGTGGGCCGATGGAGGGGTGCCAGGGGAGGCAGTCTGAATCTTTGTGGCCCCACCTGGATTGCCTTGGTCTTCTTCCTCCCTGGAGTTTAGACTAAAGCCATAGAAAAAAGCGGCAGAGCAAGGCTCGGGCCGCTTTTTAGCCGAAGCTGAGAAAGTACAACCCATCTCGGCACCGGCCTATGACTTACGATAGCTTGTATGGATTCCGGCACCGCGCCCATAAGTATCTGGGCCGGGCACGCGACGCAACCTTTGAACTCGTTGATGCGGTGCTGACCAGCCGTCATCTCTCTAGCTTTGTGGAACTCTCGCAGTCCCCGCTATTTCGACGAAAGTGGCCGAGTGCTTATGAGGCCCTGCAAGATAGTCGCCCGCAACGGCAACGGCTGATGCGCCTCTATCTGGAGCAGCTCCCGAGCGATGGCCCGATTGTGCTAGCGGGAGACCATACCGGATGGCCACGGCCAGAGGCGAAACGGTTACGGGAGCGCACCCATGAGCATCAGGCCAATGGGGGCGGGAGTTTAGGTCCGGTGAGTCTAGGTCAAGGGTATAGCACCTTAGCGTGGGTTCCTGAAGCCGAAGGCAGTTGGGCGCTGCCCCTACGCCATGAGCGGATCACCAGTTGGGAGAGCCCGATTAGCTTAGCCGCCTTTCAACTCAGACAAGTGTGCCAGTCCTTACCCCATCGTCCGCTGAGCCTATGGGATAGCGAATATGGCTGTGCCAGCTTTGTGCTGAAAACAGCGGACATTAAGGCCGACAAGCTGATGCGTCTGCGCTCTAACCGCAATCTCTGGGGTGCCCCGCCCCCCTATTCAGGTCGGGGACGGCCCCGAGTTCATGGCGACTGTTTCAAGCCTAATGACCCCGCAACCTGGCCAGAGCCTAACCAAGACCTGACGGTTGTGGATCCGAAATTGGGTGCTGTGCGGGTGCGCGCTTGGCACCAGATGCATTTTCGCCAAGCCGCCCCGCATCCCATGACCCTGATTCAGGTTCAACGTCTTGGTGAGGACGGCCAGCCCCGCTCGATTCGCCCCTTGTGGTTAGTCTGGGTCGGCGACACGATGCCCGACCTTGAGCACCTCTGGCAACGCTACCTGCGACGCTTTGCCCTAGAGCACTGGTACCGATTCTTGAAGCAGCGCCTTCACTGGATGGTGCCCAAACTCGGTGAACCCAAAGCCGCCGAGCGCTGGAGCGATCTGATGCCCTTGGCCACCTGGCAACTCTGGCTCGCCCGAGACCTTGTGCAGGATGCCCCTCTGCCCTGGCAGAAAAAGCTGCCTATCCTTACCCCCGGACGGGTCGCTGATTCCATTGCCTCACTTTTAGCCCGGTTGGGCTCTCCCGCCCAGGCTCCCAAACCCCGTGGAAAGTCCCCTGGGTGGCCCAAAGGTCAAAACCGTAACCGCAAACCTCGCTATCCCACGGTCAGAAAACGCCCTAGTCGACCCAAAAAAACGTCGCAAACGGTCGCTTAGCTCTCCGATCGCCCTCAAATCGCTATTTCTTCTCTCCCTATCCTCAGGGAGAAAATTTGCCTTAGTCTAAACTCCAATCCTCCTCATCCGGGGGTAAAGGCAATAACCGCTCCGCCTCATCAATGCGACGCTGAAGCTGTTCCTCAATATCGAGGGGAGGTCGCCGTCGCTGCTCCCGCTGCACCAGAGATCGCCGGACTTTTCTGGCCCAGAGGTCTTCACAGTCCTGCTCTAGGGCAATCTCAGCCTGGGAGATGGTGATCTGGTCAATGTGCTGGGGCAGGTTGGCCTGGTGTTGATTGCCGTAGGCCGGATTGATGAACACACATTCCCCAGTGCCGAAGCGAGTAAATTCGTCAGGGAGAATTAGGGGACGAGTGCGGGTCTGTTCCGAGATGGTGCGGTTACGCCCCCCGCTGCCCCCCCGCTGCCTTGACCAGGACTTGTTCTGCATCGTAATTTCCGTCTCGCCGATAAAGTCGCTGTAGGACTTGGCGGTGTCCCGGTTGCCAGGGTTAAACCAGAAGTGGGTGCCGACCCCGGAGAGGAGCACGTCTGTCTTTTCTCGCCCGTAGGCATCCCGAATTTGTGGGAAAGACTGAAAGCCAAAGAGCCCGACAAATCCCTTGCTGCGGTGTTCGTTGGGCCAGGTGGGGCATTGAGGGAGATAAATGGTCGGAAACTCGTCGGCACTAAAGACCAGGGGCACCTGGCGCTGAATCGAAAAGTTGCGGTTGATCACCACATTGATCAGTGCTGCCAGTAAAGGATTCACCACGTCCTGCCGGAAAATATCCGACTGAAACACAATCAGTTCCTTCCGCCCTAGCTCAATGCTGATGTTGGTTTCCCCCAGCAGAGAAGGCAGAATGCGCTGGCTCATGAATCGGGTCAGGACATCACTGGCGGTGGCTGTGATGCCGCTGGTGGTCTTGGCTGCTCCAGCGGTCTGCATGATTTGAGAAAAGGCAATTCTGACGGCCAGGGGTAAGCGTCCCTGCTGATCGGCATAGATTAGCCGTTCGGGGAGCTGCGGTAACCGCACCAGGCTGAAGGCCATTGCCAGATCGGGATATGGGGTGGCCTTGGCAAATTGCAGTAGTGCTTGAATCAGGCGCTGGCCAGCAGGGCCAAAGAACTCATCCCCCCGGCTCTTGTCCCCCTTGAGATTCTTGTGAAAGACCTCAGCCAGTACCGCTGCGGTGGTGTCGTCATTTTCATCTTCAAGAAAGTCCAGGGGATTGATGACGCAGGTATAGTCACGGCCTGGGGCAAAGACATTCCCTTTGTAGCCGTGCCGTGCCGCCAGGGTGGCGATGTAGGCCATCTGTCCTCCGTTTCCCTGGTCGTCGGCTTTGTAGTCGTAGAGTACGATCGCCATCTCCTGCTCGATGGCAGATTTGAGCATGGGGTTAATGGCGCTAAAGGTTTTACCGGATTTTGGCCGACCAATCACCACCGCCGACTGATTGGCATCGGGAACATAAAGGGGGAGCTGAGGGAACAGACTCCGCTGGTTGCCGCCGCACCAGAGGGCGACATCATTATTGATGCGATCGCTCTCCATCTGCTTCTTGGCTCGTTTAATGGCGCGGCGTTTTTCCGCCCCCCCTGCCCACTTTGCCGAGGTGAGCACTTGGCGGTTGTGGTTGATCACGTTGTAAATATCGCCACCTCCATCGGGAAGTCTGCTTGTTCCAGGGCTTGCCGGAAGGGAACGCCCTGGCCACTGAGGCGGATCACCTGCTGCGCTTGGGCGACGATGGGATCATCGGTGGGGGTGTACCCTGCCGCGATCGCAACCTCCAACCCCAGGGTGAAGTCCTGGATGGAGCCATTCCCCACGGTGGTTTCCAGGGTGGTGGCGGAGACGGTTTGAGCCGGAGTGCCGCGTCGATTTTGTCGGTGGGCGACCCGCTCCCGTTCCGCCTCAGCAGTCGGGACAATCGCCACGCCATTGATGTCATCAGAGAGGGGCTGTCCTGACTCGGGCACCAGGTTGAAGGTGTAGGTACGCTGATTTCCGGCGGGATCAGCGGTGGTAATAATCAGGTTGGGCACTGGTGCGCCCGTCGCGCCCGCGAAGGCCAGGGGTTGAATCCTCCTCAGCACGATCAGCTTGGCCTGCCCTGACTCCAGGGGCGCATTGGTCTGGTAGACAATCTGGGAGAGGTCAGAGAGCTGGATAAAGGTGATGACTTCGTCGGTGCGGAAGTCAATGATGACGCTACGCCCCGGATAGAGGGAAACGGGGGTCGCATAGCGGTAGGCCCGGTCTTTGGAGACGAACTCCACCGACTGCTGCGCGTTGACCAGCGGCGGTAGGTGCTCTGACGGGGTTTCAGGAAAGACCTGGGCCTCCACCCGCTCCACTGGAAAGCCTGACAATGCGATGCCAGCTAGGACGGGGGGAGCGACCCAAGACAAAGGAATCGAGAAACGCGATCTCCACATGATGATTACCTCCTAACGGATTACCTCCTAACGGATTACCTCCTAACGGTCAAAAAGCCATTGACAAAGACCTGTAGATTTTCGGCATCCTCCACCACCAGAACAGGCTCAGTTTCGTCTTCACCCAGGGAAGCCTCCGCTTCTGCCAGCAACAGGTCAGAGGATGCGCCAAAGAAGCCTTCCAGCGCTGCCCCCAAAACGTTCGTTCGCCCCTGGCGGACGACGGTCGTGCTGGAGGTGGTAGTGCCTGACCCCGCAGTGCCAGCGGTGGTCTGAAGGATGTCATCGGCGTTGAGGCTGCTGCCTATCTGTGCCAGAGCAGAGGCGACACCGACCCGTAGGATGCCTCCACCATCAACGCCGGTGCGGCCCCCCTGGCGACGGGCGATCAGCGCCCCGCCATTGTTGCCGCGAATGATCAGGGTGTCCGGGGTGATGGGTTCCTGCTGCACCTGGCCGCTGGCATCCTCGTAGATGACCGCCACCACGGTCTGCTGAATCGCCAGGGAATTATTGTCGATGTCAGTGATATCTTGGCTGAGTTTAGAGTGAAATCAAAGTGTCTTGTTGTGGAAAACTTCAGTGACAAGGCGACCAGGAAATGTAATTAGTCACCGCAACAAGAGGGGGCTATTGCGAATGAGGGGAAAATCGGTAAAGTAAGAGTCATGACGATTCAGCCGCCCTCAGACCTGAACCTGCCGGAGATCGCCCCCGAAGAGCAAGGGGCGAGGTATTGGTATGAGCGCTACTGCGAGCAATGCTCAGAGACTGAGCGCCTCAAGCAACGGGTGAAAGAGCTAGAGGAACAGTTCGAGACGTTGGGCGAGAAGCTCAAGAAAGTGACCGGGCGCACCAGTGAAACGAGCTCTCAGCCGCCCTCTGCTGATGGCCCAAAGAAACCGAACCGGGATAAACGCAAGCCCCAACGCAAACGAGGCCCCAAATACAACCACCCCGGTACGACGCGCAATGGCTTTGGTTGGATTGATCACACCATATTGCTCGACGTGGAGAAATGCCCTGTCTGCGGCGGTGCCGTCGAGCGCCAACCCCAGGGGACAAAACGCCAGCAAGTAGCTGAACTGGTGCCAGACCTCGTCGAGATTTGGGATTACGAGCGCCCGTTGTATCGGTGTCCGGCCTGCGGGTGGCAAGGCCACCAGGAGTTGCCTCTGGGGTGCCGGGAGGGGTTTAGCTATGGCGGACGGTTGAGTAGTGTGGTGGGCTGGTTGGGGTATGGGGGCAACCTATCCTGGTCAAAACAGCGTTATGTCGTCGAGAGCATCTTCGGTGTTCCGATGTCTCAGGGGAGTTTAGCAAAGCTGCATCAGTGGTTTTGTGAGGCTCTGCAACCTGCCTATGAGCAATGGTGGAGCTGGATTCAACAACCGGGGGTGCGCTGTGTCGATGAGACCAGCTATCGCTTGAACGGGGTGAACCATTGGATTTGGATCGCCACCGCCCCGGAGTGCTGCGCCCTGTTCTTTGCCCCGACCCGCAGTTCAGCCGAAGTCAAGACACTTTTGGGCGAGGACTTCGCAGGCATTCTCAGCAGCGATTGCTGGTCGGCCTATGGGCCGCAATCTGCGGTCGCCAAACAGAAATGCTGGGCTCACCTGGAGCGGGAGCTAAAGGCGTTAACCACATCTCGGTTCTCAGAAAACCGGGAATTCGCCCACCGGATCTTCCCCATTATCTACACCGCTCGCCAAGCCCACCGGGACTATCATCAGGGGCAGCTCAGTCGGGCTGAACTCCAGGCTCTGCGGCCCATCATTGAGGCGGAGTTAGCCTATGTCCTAGAGCATCCTCTCCACGGACGCTGGGCTGCGGATGCCCAAGGGTTGGCGAATCGGTTTCGGCGGCATTGGGCAGACTGGTTCACATTTCTTTCCCAGCCTGAGGTCAAACCGGACAACAATGATGCAGAACGGGGTCTACGGCCCGTGGTGATTCATCGCAAAGTCAGTGGCGGTGCCCGCAGTGATTGGGGCGCTCAGTTAGTGGCGATGATGTTCAGTTTTCTTGAATCCATGCGTCGTCAGGGTAAAAACGCCGTAGACCACCTCTTTGAGCTCATCGCCTCATCGGGGTGCTCCCCTCCTGCTCTCTTACCGGGATAATCCTGGGTCTCTGGAGGCTTTCTCATTAAGCCTCTCCTATTGCGGTGACTAATTACCAGGAAATTTCTTAGGATGGCATAGGCTCTTTCTGGGGTGTGCTGAGCGTTGCTGAACAAGGATCCTTCTATCTATAAACTCCTAGAGGACGGCACGCTTCCCATGTGCAATAGCAGCAAAAGGCACTGACAGTAATCCGGACACTTTTTTGGGCAAGTGCTGAAACCCTTGATTTCTCGTTGACTGAGCTGCTGTGGAAGAGGCATGAAACTCGCATTCTACCGTTGCCCATCCAAAACTGTCCGGAGTGTTGACTGAGAATCAATTTTTAATGGACATCCCGAAAAATCCAAGTCTTATTGAGAATAGTGACGAGTTTTCAGGGAGTTTCAGCTCCATTTTTTCGCAACTAGGCAATTACTAGGTAATTAATCGAGGTGGCCTAATGATAGACTTATGAAGTTATTGGTACCATTGTAGAGTAAAGAGGAGCTAGTTATGCATCTGAAGACGGTCTTTATTCGTTTCTATAAATCTTTCAATGACGACTTCATACGAAAAAATGATAGCAGAGTAAGGCCAAAATCTTGGGAACTTATAAATCAAGTTTTCCATCCATATATTGAAGTTCCTATAGAGCCCAAGATAACGACTATTGTTGGGGCTAATGAATCGGGTAAATCTCACTTATTAAGCGCAATAGAGAAGGCCATATCTGGCGAAAAAATAAAGCGTAGTGACTTTTGTAGGTACTCCACTTTTTTCACGGTTAAGAAAAACGAGTTGAAATATCCGGACTTTGGCCTTGAATGGGCCGCATTATCTGACTCTGAAAGGGGGAAAGTGCGAGAATTGGCAAGTATTCCTGAGAGTATAAGCTTCGATGAATTTTTAATCTTTCGACAAAACATTAATGAACTCTCTGTGTATTTGTCTGATAAAGGCAAATATACTAAGTATAAAATTGAAAATCATAGAAATGACACTATTCAAGAATTGCTGCCTGAGGTTATTAAGATAGCCTCTAATATAGCTTTGCCTTCGAGTGTGCCTATTAAAAAGCTGGTTGAATTAGGGCAATCTGATTACTTTGGTAGTAGAAAGTTTGAATTGCTAGATCGTAAGCAAAGAAACGAAATTGTAGACACTCTTGATGTTTTCGGCGACAATCCAGATCTAATTACGAAAGCACGTAATCTTTTGGGATATCTATCTGAAGAGATAGATAATGTAGCTGTTGATTCATTAAAGTCGATTGTCGCTGCAATTGATGAAAATAAACTCAGTGATGAAGAAAAAGGAATGAGGGAGGCAGAGTTCAGTTTAGCATACAAGCTTATTTGTAAAATTGCTCAGGTTGACACTGATGCTCTTCTCGATTTAGCAGAAGCCGTAAAAGACGGCATGCAAGGTTATGCAAATGGAATTCTTGAGAAGATAAATCGACAGCTAGCTGTAAATCTTAATTTTCCGAACTTTTGGGCTCAGGACAGAAATTTTTCTCTTAAGGTCATGGCTAGAGACTATGATCTGGTTTTTACTATTACGGATAGAACAGGAACAGAGTATTCTTTTGATGAACGAAGTCAGGGACTGCGATTTTTCCTGAGTTACTATATACAGTATCGTGCTCATCAGCCACATTTGAGTAAGTCTGAAATCCTATTAATGGACGAGCCAGATGCTTATCTTTCAAGTCAGGCTCAGCAAGACTTATTGAAGGTTTTTGATCTCTTCTCAAGTCCGTCACCTGGTTCACATCTTACAAAACCTATTCAAGTGATCTATGTGACACACTCCCCCTTTCTGATTGATAAGAACCATGCTGAACGTATCCGAGTTTTGAAAAAAGGAAATGAGGATGAAGGTACAAGAGTTGTTAGAGATGCAGCAAAAAATCATTATGAGCCTCTCCGATCTTCTATTGGTGCTTATGTTGGTGAAACTGCATTTATTGGTAATTGCAACTTAATGGTAGAAGGACTTTCTGATCAGATTTTGATTGCCGGAGCTACGACTTACTTAAGATCTATAGGGACACCAAATTTAGAGACGCTAGATCTAAATCAAGTGACTATTGTTCCTGCTGGATCTGCATCACACATACCGTATTTGGTTTACTTAGCGCGAGGAAGGGATGTTGAACAACCAGCAGTCATTGTTCTTTTAGATAGTGATAAAAGTGGTGATGATGCAAAAAAGCATTTATTCGGGAAGGGCGGTCAGCACAGAAGACCACTTCTCAAAAAAGAATTTGTTTTCCAAATTGCCGAGTTGAAGGATGCTGATTTTTTCTCGGGTTGTTCTAACTTAGAATTTGAAATTGAAGATCTTGTACCACTTCCAATTTGTGTACAAGCGGCAAAGTTATATCTAAGAGAATTCCTTGGATCTGACGAAAACGATCTTGAATTTTTGACAGAAGATGCTGTAACGAATAAGTTTTCTGGGAAAACTGTTCTTGACACTATAAAAGATCTTCTTTCAGATTTCCCAGACAGGGATCTAACTATTAACAAGGTTGGGTTCTCCAGGAACGTTGTTAGAGTTGTTTCTGATTGGTCAAAGAAGAAAGGAATTTCTCCGTATGAGGAAGATTCTATTAATAAGTTTGAGTGTAATTTTAAGCTTTTATTTAAACAGTTGAACATGATGCAAAGGCGTGCCCAACAAAAGCTAAGCGATGAAAAGCTATCTCAAAAAGTCGAAAGGTTAAAAGGGAATTTTAATGCGATGCATCCTATTTCCGCTCGACGAGAAGATGGAATTATTCTTCTAGATGAAATTGATGCAATCTTAGATAATAATGTTAAAAATGAGTCGGTACAGGAAATAGAAGCAATTAGAAATGCTATTAAAAATCTTCGTCGTGACTACAAGCTTGATGAAGATATGAATAAATCAATCGATGACTATGTCGGCTTTCAAAGAGGTCTGGAAAGAGTTAAGTATGCAGGTTTATTATCTAGCCAGGAAGAGGATTTAGTTATGCCTCAACCGTTAAGTGAAGTCGAAGATAGTGACATATTTATTGAAAATCCGAAATCTGATGATGATTCAAAAGTGAAGGTTCCTCTTAGGCAACCTCCAAAGCAGAAAAATCAAGAAGGGAGTAATGGAGATGTAAGTCAAGGAGATATTCATGAAAAAGATATTAAAAAAACGCCTTTGATGAAGCAAAAGAGAAAAGATAATTAGACCTAATTGTAGCGTCAGGTTCAGAAATTTTAAGAGATGGAAAGACCAGTCCGGCAGACCCGAAAAGCAGGTGGGTAAGCTGTTGGAAGAGGCAAAGTTGTCTGAGGCCATCATGGCTAATACGGAAACCGCTTCCCCCGTGCCATCGGCTCCGGAACTGACTCAGGAAGCGAAAGGGCAAACGGCTAAAGAACTGGAACGCCTGGATTACCGGCAAACCCTCGACAGTCTACGGGAAACGGCGGATGCCCTGCCAGAGAGATCGCGAGCAACTCTGCTGAGTGCTATTTAGCAGGCGGATGCGCAGCTGAGTGGCGAGGCGACCCCAGAGAGATCGGAGGCTTTTCGCCAGTCTGGAGCGGGGTGAGAAGCCCATTCTGGCAGTTTCCAATACCATGGGCAGCTTTATCGACAACTATGCCAAGGACAATGACCTCAACCCAGGGGATGAGGTAGAGGCTAACTTCAGTGACATCCTGACCCGTTACCTGGAGCGCAGCCGGGATGTGGTGGAGACGGATTATGACGGCACTCAAACGCGACGGCGACTGACCGACGAAGAACTCGGACCGCAGGCCGTTGAAGCCTTTGACCGGGCCAAGGAACTGATCCAGGAGACCAACCTGAGCTTTCCCGTGTCTCCCATCGATACCATCAAGCAGAAGGTAGAGGCCGCTGGCTATACCTTTGGTGAGATTACCGGGCGCACTGCCCGCTTGGACTACAGCGGTAACGGGAATCCGACCTATGAGCGTCGCTCCAGCTACGAAACCAGTAAAGCGGCCAAGGTAGAAATGACCGATAGCTTTAACAGTGGCCGAACGGATGTGCTGCTACTGAATCGCTCTGGCTCCACGGGCATCAGCCTTCACGCCTCGGAAAAGTTTACGGACCAACGGCAGCGCCACATGATTGTGGGTCAGGCGGAGCGCAACGTGAACGACTTCATGCAGACCCTAGGCCGTGCCCACCGCACTGGGCAGGTGGTGCCACCCAAGATTTCTTTGCTGATGGGGGACACGCCAGATGAAAAGCGTCCAGCGGCCCTGCTAGAACGCAAGATGTCTAGCCTCAATGCCAACACCATCGCCGACAAGAATGCAGGCTTTGATACCTCTGAAATTCCCGACTTTTTCAACCAGTATGGGGATGCCGTTGTTGAGCAGCTCCTGAGCGAATATCCCGAAATCAACGCCAAGCTGGATTACCCGATCACCGTGTCCCCTGAAGGGGTCGGCAGTGTCGAGGAGGCTACTGAGGGGGCGATCGCCAAGGTGACCGGGCGATTGCCCCTGCTGACGGTGAAAGAACAGGAAGCGTTCTACAACGCTCTGGAGAGTGAATACACGTCTTTTGTGGATCAGCAAAAAGCCTTGGGGAATAACGTTCTGGAGGCAGAAGCGGTAGACCTGGATGCCCGTTCCCTGGCCCAGGCACAAGTGATTCCGAGGAAAGATGGTGTCTCTTCTGCGTTTGGCTCCGGGGTCAGCGTGGAGATCATGGATGTGAAGGCCCAGAGTCATGCCAAGACTCAGCTAGAGGTGATCAACGAAGTGCGGGACAACCTGGGGCTCGATGCCGTGGATGCGGTGGAGGCGCACGACTCAGCAGCCGTGGATGAAGTGTCCCAAGGCTATTCCACGCAACTGCTAGAGAAGGCGACTCAGGCCGCTGAGGTGTATCTGGCGGAGCAGTCTGCCCAGGCGCGGCGAAAGACCGCTGATCCAGAGCAACAGCAGTCCATGATCAATCGAGCAACCAAGCGCCTGGATAGGCAAAAAACCCAGCTTACTCAACTCAATCGGTTGCGGCTGGGGCAGACCGTCCGGCTGGATACGGGGTCGGGTCGCATCTTCTACGGTGCCGTGAGCAGCATCACCAAACGGGGCGAATCCCTGGAGACAACCCTGAGCAAGGGGGCTCAGTCTGAAGCCTCAGACGATGCCGATAGCCTGGGAGCGACCAATCCGGTGGCTCCATCCAAGTGGGAAATCAACGTGTCCCTGGCGGATTCTGCCCGAGAGCTGCCCCTGCCGCTCTCCAAGGTCAATACGAAGGGGATGGGCAGTGTAGACCTCACCCCAGTCAAAAAGACTCTCCTGGGGAAAGGTGTGATGGCGCAGTTTGACGAACGACAGACGGGGCAGCGAGAGGTGCGCCAAGCCTTTCGCGGTAATCTGCTCCGGGCCGCTGAAAAATATGGTCGTCAGGGTAGCGTCATTAACGCCACCGTCTCCGGGGGTGGGGTTGAACCCATGCTGATGCTGCCCCAGGGCTATGACGTGCAGCGCGATATCCAGGAGGCTCCGGTGACTCTACCTGCGGCCAGAAATATCCGGCAGTTTATGGAAATCACGGACAACCAGGGCATTGTCAAAACCGCTGATGAGCAGATCACCCTCAAAGCTGCGCCCAACGATGAGAATTTCTTGCTCCAGACCGGGAAGAAGCAAAAAGATGTCTTTCTGGATGAAGGACTGATGCAGACGATTGGCGATGAGTTCTACTCAGTCAGCGATCGCATGGAGGTGATGATTCCAGCGGATCGCTTAGGGGAGGTCGCCCACTATATCCAGGCGGGGCGCAACCAGCAGCTAGAGGCCACGACCCACCTGGACCAGGCGCGGGAGCTGGTGGGAGACAAACTCCCAGAGTTCTCTTGGTCCGCGTCCGTTGATGAGGTGGTGGAGCAGGCGGGGATAGCCCCTGCTGTTGATCTGTCCAACCTGGATGCCGTCCGTGAGGGGCTAGAAACTGTCTTGCAGCAGGAGACTGATCCGACTGGAACCGCTGAAGAAGTGAGTTCCGATTCTAATCCCAGTGCTCACGATGCCTTTGAGGCGAGTCCAGTTCCTCCTCAACCGTCCGGTGCTGATTTAGCGGCAAAGGTGCAGCAGGCTAAGGATCTGGCCAATGATGGCATGATGATGACGTTTCAGGTGGATGTAGACCTGAATACCCCTGACCTGGAAACCAATCTGGACATAGGGGCAGACGGTCAGCCACGATTTGACCTGTTCGACCCCGATGACATTCGCCTGGAGAACGGTACGGCCCAGGTTCAAGTGGGTGTCGATGCCAGTGGGGAGACCCTGGCAGACGTGTGGGCCGAGATTCCCCATGCTGAGACACAGCTAGAAACTGCGATCGCGCAGGCCCAACCCCTCAGAGCAGCCCTGGAAGCGAAGTTTCAGGGAGTGGCCCTGGAGGCTGAACCGGAGCCGGAGCCGGAGCCTGAACCGGAGGCTGCACGGATTGGGGGGTGGAAAGCCCAGTCCGGCAGACCCGAAAAGCAGGTGGGCAAGCTATTGGAAGCGGCAGGGCTGTCTGAGGCCATCATGGCGGACGACGAGTTTTATCTCAAGGTCGAGAACCAGCCCTTTATCCCCCTCAGCATTGAGCGTCAAGATAATCGGCTGATGCTCTACCACACCCTGGTTGAGAACGGAGATGCCTACCTTGACTCTGAAATGGTCTTTAACCTATCGGAGGAGGGCTCCTTGGCGTTGGCCGAAACAGCCGTGCATGGCCCTAGGGGTGAAGTGCGCGGATTAGATCGCAGCTACGCCAATATGTTTGCCAAAAATTTGAGGGCGCAAGGCTTTGCTGAGGCAGCTCAACGGCAGCAGCAGTCCACGAGAACTTCAGCGGATACCAAGGCTGCTAGAACGGAAACCGCTTCCCCAGTGACACCGGCTTCGGAACCGAATCAGGAAGCGCAAGGGCCAACGGTGAGAGAACCGGAACCCCTGGATTATCGGCAAACCCTCGACAGTCTACGGGCAACGGCGGATGCCCTGCCAGAGAGATCGCGAGCAACTCTGCTGAGTGCCATTCAGCAGGCGGATGCACAACTGAATGGCGAGGCGACTCCAGAGAGCCCGGAGTTGATGCCCGATGCCAGGGGCGGGAATGAAGTCCTTCAGGCGGCGATCGCCCAGCAAGACCCTGAACTGAATGACCAGATGGTGCAGGGGGCTGGAACGGGAGTCCCCAGTGTGGAGGAGTTCCGCGACTGGTATCGCAAGGCCAGTGTCATGGGCAAATCTGAAGCCGTCCTGGGGCAGATTGCCAATGCGGGGCGGCAGGCCAAGGTGGGCACCCTGCCCGCCGATGGCTATGATGCCGATGCCATGCAGGCTCACCTACAGGGATACGATCATCAAGCCGCGATCGCGGCTGACATCATGCCCAATGCGGATCGGTTTCTGGCATCAGCCCAGGCAGCGGGGATTGTCCAGGAAACGACCACGGGGGCGATCGCTGAGGGTAAAACCTACCGGGTCACTCTCGCTGAGGGTGAAATGAGCATCCACAATAAGCAGACCGGGGGGAAGCTGGCTTTCCGGGAAGACGGCATCACCTCAGTGCAGGGCATGACCGAGGCGGATCGCGATCGCTGGCAACGCTTGGGTCAAAAGAGCGCCGATGAGCTGAAACACCAAATTGCTCAGCGGCAACAGCGGCGGCAACCGTCCCTATCCCGCCTATCTCAGCCGGAGCCAGAGATGGCTTAGCTGATCCAGTACAGCCCTCGGACAAGGCAATAGGTGACCAAGGCTCCCAGGGCTAAGGCCAAGGCCGCAATGCTGATCCAGGTTGACTGGAGTCCTTGTTGGCGGGTCTCTTGCACCTGGGTGGCGACCAGCCGGAGAAAGGGCACCGCCAGGATCAGGAGTGGGATGGCTGAGAGAAATGCGATCGCAGCCCATTGCCCCGGTGGGGTCACCTGCTGAGCGGCTAACTGGGCAATCAAGGCTCTGACCTGTGCCTTCCGGGGCAAGATGAGGAACACCAGTCCCACCACCAAGAGATAGCGGCTATCCACAAAAATCTGTTTCTTGACCGGGTGCCTGACCATGGCGGGCAACTGTAGACGGCAGGGTTTTGCTACCGTGACGCTATCAGAGTCTTCTGGTCACAGCGACAGCCAAAAGATAGAAGTGGTGGGTATGAAGAGCCGCTGTCCATAAACTGTATGTCTGCCTGTTGGGGGCTAAACTTCGGGGGGCACATCATTGAGGTCAATTCGGATGCTGGAGTGGTCGAATCAAGATCGCCAACGGCTGCGCCAAGCCCTAACCTCTAGTTTTCGTAGATACTCGCTCCTGAAGATATTCGTCTCGGACTATTTCGATCAGGTTCGCCTCAACGAAATTGCCACATCCCAGGCGCTGAAGGTTGCAGCGGATGATCTGATTGAGCATTTTGAGGAAAGCGGTGATTTGTCCGATTTGATTCTGGCGTTGTGGCAAGCCCGCCCCCAGAATCCCGAAGTCCAAGCCTTTGTGGCCCGATTACGGGAAGAGGTTCGTCAGCGCCTGCAACTCGACCCCCCTACGGTGGATGCACCTGAGAATTCCTTTGAGTTGCCCAGCGCCTTCGAGGAGGTTCAACTCGAAGCGTTTCTGCCCAAGCAGTATTCCTATAACGTCGATTTCGGCAAACTATACCGGGGCCTGAAGTCAGCCAGTGCAGTCTGTCGAGTCTCCTTTACCAATCGCCCAACGATGGGAACCGGCGTGCTGATTGCGCCCAATTTAGTATTGACGAACTACCATGTCTTGAGCCACCAAGTCACCCCGGCAGAGCACCTGGCTACCCAAGCTCAGGCTCTGCGGTTAGAGTTCGGTTATTTGAGTTCAGAGGCGGTAGCCGCTTCTGGTCCTGAAGCCTTTGGGGTTGAGCGGGTGCTGGCCTGGAGCCCTCCAGAGAAACTGGACTATGCCCTGCTGCGGGTAGAGGCCGCGATCGCTCAGGCCACCCAGGCCCAATCGCTTCGCCTACCATCTGTGATCCCGGCCTTAGCTCCCCATGGGGGTCTTAATGTGTTGCAGCATCCCCAGGGGGCGGTCATGCAGGTTTCCCTAAGTGCCAGTGGGGTGGTGCAAGCGGATCCTCAACGGGGGCGAGTCTGGTATGTGAATCGAACCCAAGGTGGTTCCAGCGGCTCTCCCTGTTTTAATGATGAATGGCAGTTGGTGGCGTTACATCACGCTGCCGTGTCGCGAGGCTTCGGTAGCGTACGCGAAGGCATTTTGATGGCATCAATTTTGCCAGAGATTTTGGGCTACCTAGGGTGAGTAAGGAAAAACAGCCATGAGTCGCCGCATTGTTTGGACTGCCTATGAATCGAGTGAGCCAGAAGCCCAGGTTGATGGCTATTTTGACCGCCTGCTGAAGTACATTCCGGCGGATGTGGTGGGCCTGTGGCTAACCGGAAGCGGCTTGATTCGCAGCCAAGCAGCGGATACTTCCAGGGTAGGGTTGCTCTGGCTGTTATTTATCGTCGGGTTGGTCTTCTCGTTTTTCTGGACCCGCAAGCAAACGCGGGCGGCAGGACAGCCAACCCCGTGGCGGCAAATTGGCCTGTCTTGCCTTTCCTTTTTTGTGTGGGTGTTCGCAATTGGGGGGCCATTTGCTGAATATTCTTTGTATGAGCCTTTATATGGCTCGCTGCTGCTGTTGATTTACACCACAGCCATTCCATTGCTGCCACCGCCGAAGGGACGTAAGTAATAGACTGTGACGATTAAGTGGACAGGCCCAAACCAAGGAAAACTACGGGAGACGCTACTGAAGTTTTATCCCAAGGTGCGCCCATTGAGGCGTTTTGTTCGGGATCACTTTGATTATCCCCTGGCGGATTTGCCAGAAATGATACCGGCAAGAGATTGGGCTGAGGAGCTGATTGAGAAAGCCCACGCTGAGGGGTGGATTAATCAGCTATACAAAGAATTTTGTTTGGCTCACCCCGATGACTTCCTTATCGTAGTTCTGCGGAACGAACTAGGTGATTCGGCTCTGGATGTGCCCATTGGTGACGCTGGTGAGATGGCGGGGGTTGTACGGCGATCGCCCCTAGAATCTGCCTGCGATGGGGCTGAAGCCCTGCAAGAAGATCCGCTATCCACCCATCTTGTCGTCGCAGTGTTTCGGCAAAAAGGCAACAAGCTACGGGTACAGCCCTGGCTCTACTATCGAGCTGCCGATACCGGTGAGATTTGCCAAAAGTCACTGGTGGAGGATGGCTGTACGGTCTCGCTAGAGACCTTTCCTGAATTTCTGAAACAGTTAGTTAAGTTCACCTATGAGGTCGTTAAAGAACTTTTCCCGCCACCCTCCCCCTGGACGCTGACGATCGAGCTCTTTGTCCCCATTGAGTTGCTGGGTCAGCCGTTATCGACTTGGTGCGGGGCGGATGGAGCCTTATTATGCGATCGCCCCCTTGTCATGGGCTGCTCCGACCGCTTCAATCCTGACCTTGGCGGGGATGCCATAGACCTGCACAACAAACTCACCCTGGGCTGGCAACGCTTTCAGGCAAAGGTACCCGATCAGGTGGGTTCTAATCTTCGTAATCTGGCATGGCTTACGTCCCCGATGGCGGCAACAGCCGCCTTGGGCGAGTATTCCGGCTTTCGATGCCATGGCGATTGGCTGAAGTCAGACGAAGCCGCTGTGAAAAATTGGCAGGAGTTGGTCAACTCTGGGATTCCCCTAGCGCTGTGGATGTGCGGGGGGAATCCAACTCCGCCTGATGCCGAGGCTGTTTTTGAGCAGTTGGTTGACTGCACCCGATTTGAGTTTCCAAAGCGGTTGCCACTGAAACGGGATCGACAGCGGAAAACCTGCGACTATTATGTCGGTGTCTTGTATGAAGATCCCAACTATGTGCCCCCTGTCCCCTTACCCCCCTCAGGAGAAAGCTTTGTTTGGCCCGAAACGTAATGCCTTAAGGGGGGAGTTGTAATGGCAGATAACCAATGGAAACGATTTTTAGGCAATGGTCAATCCGCTCCCCTGACGGAAGCAGCGATGCCCCCGGCTCCGGCTTGGCGCACCTTTATGACCGAGGCGGCGTTTGCTGCTGAACGGGAGGCCAGCGGAGAGCGCTGGCTGGCAATTCAAACCCTGGCTGAGCAAGACACCCGAGGCCAAGAGCGGGGCGAGAGTTTCCGGCTAGATGATGACTACAAGGATGTCATCAATGCGGTCAATGCTGCCCTGTATCTGCGGCGGCCCCTGCTGGTGACGGGCAAGCCGGGATCGGGGAAGACCTCGCTAGCCTATGCCGTTGCCCATGAGTTGAAGCTAGGGGCGGTCTTGTCTTGGCCTGTAAATGCGCGGACAACGCTAAAAGAGGGGCTGTATCAATACGATGCCGTGGCCCGCTTGCAGGATGCTCAACTCAAGCGGGAACGGCAAATGGGAGATTACATTCGCTTGGAGCCAGTGGGAACTGCCTTTTTGCCCGCTCCTGTGCCCCGTGTGTTGCTAGTAGACGAGATTGATAAGTGCGACATTAACCTCCCCAATGACCTGCTAAATCTCTTTGAGGAAGGGCGCTACGAAATCCCTGAGCTGGTGCGCTGTAAACAGGATTTCGGCACGGTCAATGTCCGCACGGCGGACGCGGATGTCTTCGCCGAAATCACAGGGGGACGCATCCTCTGCCGAGAATTTCCCTTTATTGTCATGACCAGCAATGGGGAACGGGACTTTCCCCCTGCCTTTTTGCGTCGCTGTCTGCGCTTGAAGATGCCCGATCCCAGCCAAAATAAAACGGCGTTGGAGCGCATTGTCGAAGCCCATCTAAGACGGGGACAGGACGCTGTACTCTGGCCGAGCTTGCAGGATGACGTGAGGGCTTTGGTGGAGGCATTTATCGCCAAAGGCAGCGCTGAGACCGCTGACATTGCCACTGACCAGCTTTTGAATGTGGTGTACCTGCTGACCCGTGAAGTCAAGCCTGACCAGGACGATCGCGAGCAGCTCAAGACGCTATTGCTAAAAGGGCTGAATCAGGAGGACTGACCCATCGAACCCTCTCTGCCTCCCATCGTTCAAAGGCTGGTGGCCCTCCTCAGCGACCCGACATTAACCGACCTGAAAGACCAGGGGTTGACCGGGCAGGAAATTGCTGAGGCGATTTGGCTGGCAACCCAAACCGACGACGGTGCGCCCTTTGTCTGGGATGTGGTCAGTGAGGCGGTTGAAGACCCGGAAGCACCGACTGAAAGCGATAGCTCCCCTCCTGCCGATATTTCAGCACCGCCGCCCCGTGAACCGCAGGCGGATATTGTTCCCGCTCCCGTTGAAAAGAAGGCTTCCCTGGCGTTGCCCGACAATTACAGGCCAATCCCTGTTCCAGATGCCCCAGCCCTCTCTCAAGCCCTCCAGCTCGCCCGATCGCTGCGACCCCTAGCCCGTCAAGTAGCGGTCGGCTTGCCCGCCCTAATCGACGCAGAAGCCACAGTAGAGCGCATTGCCGAAACGGGGGTATGGCAGCCCGTTTTGCGCCCCGCCTCAGAACTCTGGCTCGATGTCGCATTAGTTTTTGATGCCAGTCCCTCCATGTGTCTGTGGCAGCGATTGGGTAAAGATCTGCATCGGCTGCTGTCTCGCTATGGCGAATTTCGTGATGTGCGGGTGTGGCAACTCAGGCAGGTCGATGGCCGGGTTGAGCTGACTGCGCGCAATGGCGCAATCCATCAGCCACGGGAGTTGTTAACGGGCGATCGCCGCCGTTTGGTGGTGATTGTAAGTGATTGTGTGTCGCGACCCTGGTACGACGGCACGATGCACGATTTGGTCAAGGTATGGTCAGACCATCTGCCCACGGTGATTTTTCAGGTCTTTCCAGAACGGTTGTGGTCGCGCACGGCCTTGACGCGATCGCTCACGGTGGAGTTCAAGCGCAAACGGAATGGGTTACTGAATCATACCCTGCACCCCATTCCCCGCTCGGTGTGGCAGCGAGAGCGGCTGGCGAACAGTTTGCAAACCTCACCCGTGCACTTACCCGTGGTTACCCCAGATGATCCGGACTCCCTGGCTGACTGGGCAAACCTGATTGCCGGAAATCGCCGGGTGAGATCCCTCGGCATTGTTTGGGATGCGACGGCTGTGGCTCCACCATCCTCTCGTCAGGCGGCAAAACCATCTGCTTCCCTAATTCAAGATCGGGTCGATAATTTTTTGTTGACGGCCTCGCCTATCTCTATAGATTTAGCGGCGCTGTTGGCCTCTGCTCCGGTGATCACGCTGCCCATTGTGCGGTTGATTAAGCAGTCGAATCTGCGTCAGGCCAGTGCGGTACACATCGCTGAAGTCTTTATGAGTGGCCTGTTGAAAGTCTGTGGGGATAACACGCCTGACTTTGAGAATGCCGAGCGCATGGCCTATGAGTTAGTTGATGATGAAGTCCGCGATCGCCTGCGGGCAGGTTCTCTGGTGGCCGATGCCCTAACGGTTTACCGCAAGGTGTCTAACTATGTGGCCCAGGGCTTGGGGCGATCTGTGGACGAGTTTTGGGCGCTGTTGCGTACCCCCAGTCAAGCGGCGGCAGAAGATGACGATCTGCCGGAATTTTTGGAGGCGTTTGCGACGGTGACGGGCGATATTTTGCGGGGGTTGGGGGGCGAGTTTGAGGCCATTGCCGATGCCCTGGCTCCCTTGCCTGCTCCAGCCGAGACGACGGTAGAAGACACGGAAGCATGGCCGCCGTTGCGCACCCTGGAGTTTATGACAGCGGAGGTGGTTGACCTGGAGGCAGACCCCGAAGCTGATGCAGAAGCCCCAGGGCTGGAGCCCTTTGACTTTGAAATGGCCACCGTCATTCGCCGCCAACGAAAGTGGGTGATTGAGCGCCAGCCGCGATCAACTGATCGCTTTATTGAAGTGCTAAGCAATGATCCCGCCGCGCTGGGGCTGGAACTGGTGGCGATACCGAGCGGCACTTTTACCATGGGGTCGCCAACTACCGAACCGAACCGTGCCAGCGATGAAGGCCCCCAGCACAAAGTCTCCATTCAACCCTTTTTTATGGGGCGTTACCCCGTGACCCAGGCCCAGTGGCGGTTTGTCGCTAGCCTAGAACGAGTAGACCTAGACCTAGACCCAGATCCGTCCCGCTTCAAAGGCGATCAGCGTCCGGTAGAGCGAGTGAGCTGGTACGAGGCGGTGGAGTTTTGCCAACGGCTCTGCCGCTATACCGGACGCGACTATCGCCTGCCCAGCGAAGCCGAGTGGGAATATGCCTGCCGTGCGGGCACGACGACCCCCTTCCACTTCGGGGAAACAATTACCCCAGAGGTGGCGAATTACGACGGTAACTCTACCTACAACAACGGCCCTAAAGGAGACTATCGGAAAGAAACCACCCCCGTAGACCACTTCAAGATTGCAAATTCCTTTGGCCTGTCCGACATGCACGGCAACGTGCGGGAATGGTGCCAAGACCACTGGCATAGCAGCTACGAAGGGGCACCCACCGATGGCAGCGCTTGGTTAACTGACAACGAAGGTGCGCGTCGTATCAGGCGCGGCGGTTCCTGGTACCTCAATCCTAGGCTTTGCCGTTCTGCCTATCGCGACTACGACAATCCCGGCTTCCGCAACTACTTTATCGGTTTTCGAGTTGTCTGTCGTGCCCCGTAGACGCTGTGCGGCTTCCCGCAGGGTTGACTCTTCAGTAACCCTTTCTCCCTTTTTCCCTCTTATCCTTTCGACTTCGCTCAGGGCATGCCCTCTTTGGCGCTCCGCGCCTCGAATTTTTTTTGAATATTTCCCTACTCCCGTAGCGTGGGTTGAGGCCACGTTCGCGCCGCATCCCCTCCAGGAGAAAACCCACGAACCCCACGAACCCGTGGGTCGCACTTCGTTTAACCCACGCTACAACTCAAACCTGTTCCCGTAGCGTGGGTTTCATGGCTTCAACCCACGCTACGGCAGGGCGGCTCTGCCTGAGCACTAGGGACTCCTGGCTGCTGACTGCTCCTCTGGCACAATAACTTTTGTTCTTTAACCCTCTTTGCCATGAGCGACTTGCCCATCATCCAGAAAACCCATGATCTGATTCAGTGGTATGTCCCTATTTTGAATCGCCTGCCCCGTGACCATAAATTTGCGCTAGGAGACCGAATTGTCACCGGACTCTATGACCTGCTAGAAGGCTTGATTAAAGCCCGCTATGCCAAAGAAAAACTGCCTCAACTCCGACAGCTCAACGTGCAGCTCGAAATTCTGCGACATCAAACCCTACTGTTGCTAAACTTCAACCTGCTCTCAGCCAAACGCTACGAGTACGTGGGGCAGCATATCAACGGTATCGGTATGGAGCTAGGGGGCTGGATTAAGCAGCAGGGAGCCAAGGATCAGAAGCCAGAAGATAGCCTGTTCTCCTGACTCCTGAATTCTGACTCCTGAATTCTGACTCCTGAATTCTGACTCCTGTCTTCTTTACCATGAAACGTTACGGCAACCTGTGGCCCCAGATTATTGACTTTGAAAACCTGCTGCAAGCGGCACGGCAGGCTCAACAAGGCAAGCGATATCGGCCTAATGTGCTGGCCTTTAACTACCACCTGAATCAAGAGCTGCTGCGCCTTCAGCGCGAACTGAAAGAGCAGACCTATCGACCCGGCAAGTATCGTACCTTCAGCATCTATGATCCCAAGCCACGCATGATTTCGGCAGCACCCTATCGAGACCGAGTAGTGCATCATGCGCTGTGCAACGTTATCGTGCCGCCTCTGGAGCGTACCCTGATTGCCGACACCTATGCCAACCGCATCGGCTACGGTACCCACAAGGCACTCAAACAGTTCATTCACTTTGCCCATACCAGTCGCTATGTATTGCAGTGCGACATTTGCAAATATTTTCCCAGTCTGGATCATGAATTACTCAAGGGTATGATTCGGCGGAAGCTGAAGTGTCCTCAAACCCTATGGCTGATCGATACGATCATTGATGGCAGCAACCCCCAGGGCGGTGAGTTGGAGTACTTTCCGGGAGATACCCTGCTGGTAAGCCTTCAGGGGTTCACGAAGAATTAAGGGTTCCAGGGTCTCGATAGGGGTTAAGGTAGGCTCATGAGTGAAGGCAACGAGCCCACCATAGACATCGGCGGCATCTCCATTTCTGTGTCAGATTGGGATGCCACCCCGGCTAGCGTAA
>NZ_KI913951.1:96596-107316 GCF_000332095.2 Leptolyngbya sp. PCC 6406
CGCATCAGCTTTGGGGCGGAGTCTCAGGCCGGCAGTGAGTTTGTCGCCCGGATGCTGACGACGGTTTCTTCTCTGACGATGCAGCAGCGAGATGTGCTGGACTTTCTCACTCAAGCCTATTGGTCGGCTCGCTTTGGTCAAGCGCCTCCTTCATTGCTGCCTTTGGCCACTCATCAGCCTGAAACCCTAATCGCGCCGTGACCCCCTGAAGGCTTACCCCTGCTGACACCCCTAGAGCGGCGCAAAGGCTTACCGATTGGAAATCTCACCAGCCAGTTCTTTGCCAACCTATACCTAAATCGGTTCGACCATTTTGTAAAAGAGCAACTCAAGGTCAAGAAATACCTGCGGTATGTGGATGACTTTGCCTTATTTTCAGACGATCGCAGTTTTCTGGCAGAGACTAGGGGTGAGATCGAGAACTATCTAGCCACCCTCCGCTTGAAAATTCATCCGATCAAGAGCCAGCTTTCTGCCACGCGCTATGGAGCTAACTTTCTAGGCTTTCGGCTCCTATCCCATGGAGAGAGTTTTCCAAAGGATATTCAGGTTCGAGTGCGCAACCGCAATCTGCAACGGGCACGGCAGCGACTCCGGCAGCTACAGCAAGACTATGCCACGGGTCAAATTTCTCTAAAAGACCTAATCCAGCGGTTGCAAAGTTGGGAAGCACATTTGCTGAACGGGGATACCCAGCGCCTACGGCGTGAAATTTTTGAGCAGTTGACATTTCATCCGCCACCGTTGCTGGTTGAGGAGCCAGAAGATATTCTGGATGCGGAGTTCTGACTGTCTCCCTTTACAGTGCGCTTCACTGCCACTACCGTTAATAGCGGGCTAGGTCGGCAAACGCGGCGGTTCCTGGAACAACAATCCAAGGAATTGCCGTTCTGCCTATCGCAACAACAACAATCCCGGCAACCGCAACAACAATATCGGTTTTCGAGTTGTCTGTCGTGCCCCGAGTACTCTTTGGTGCCAGAGCTGGCAGGTGGAAATCTGGCGGGTGTGCCGTGAAGAGTCCAGACCTAGCCCTGTGATGCTGGCAACAGCATCCGAAAAGCAAAAGGGTCAGTGAGCTTGGTAGGGCAACCGAAGAGTTTGCTGACCCATCCAATTTGAAAGCTAGAGCAGCGCTAAACGTGAATTTGTTTGTAGGCTGGGTCAGCGCTAGCGTGACCCAGCAAGTCTGCTGCCTAACGACCCCCTATCCCTATGCCCTCTTTCACTGTTCGTAAATCACCAGGGACAACCCGCTGCTTCACTGAGCCCCTAGACGGTCTAGGAGATGCAATTCCCCTCGATATGGTGCTGATTAACGGGGGCACCTTCACCATGGGGTCACCCGCCGAGGAGCCAAATCGAGATGAAGATGAAGGCCCCCAACACGAGGTGGCAGTGCCCCCCTTTTTTATGGGGCGTTACCCCGTTACCCAGGCCCAGTGGCGAATCGTCGTAGCAATGCCCCAAGTCAGTTGTGCCCTTGAAGCTGAACCCGCCCACTTCAAAGGGGCAAATCGACCGGTAGAGCAAGTGAGTTGGTACGAGGCGGTGGAGTTTTGCCAACGGCTCAGCCGCTATACCGAACGAGACTATCGCCTGCCCACAGAGGCAGAGTGGGAATATGCCTGCCGTGCGGGCACGACGACCCCCTTCCACTTCGGGGAAACGATTACCCCAGAGGTGGCGAATTATCGCGGCACCTCTACCTACAGCAACGGCCCCAAAGGAGACTATCGGGAAGAAACCACCCCCGTAGACCATTTTGGCATCGCTAATGGGTGGGGACTGTGCGACATGCACGGCAACGTGCGGGAATGGTGCCAAGACCACTGGCATAGCAACTACGAAGGGGCACCCACCGATGGCAGCGCTTGGTTAACTGACAACGAAGGCGCATCTCGCGTCAGGCGCGGCGGTTCCTGGGACGTCGTTCCAAGGATTTGCCGTTCTGCCTATCGCTTCGACTACTATCCCGGCAACCGCAGCTACTATATCGGTTTTCGAGTTGTCTGTCGTGCCCCGACGACTCTCCAAGATGAGACTCGCTAGTCTTACCCTTTTTCTCTCTTACCCTCTGGCGATTTTTCAGGGGGTTAAAAGTAGGTCTGATTCACGACTTTGAAGATTAGGCACTGGTCTTCTAACGGGTGATGAAATCATGGAAAGCCTTGCTTCTCAACGCTTTCCATGATTTCGTCAGGAATTGCTTGAAGCACTTGTCACACAGGCGTTTCAGCGATTTCTCAGCCTTTTTAGAGTTGTGCGCAATTAGCCGGACATCAGTTGCAATTCCCGCTCCAGCAACAGAGAGCCCCCGATTTATCCAGGAACCCAGAGTCACCTGAAAGGCCGCTCAAAATTATTGTGTTTGGCTCCTATGGCCGAAGGGAGTCCATCGCCCACAGCGACATTGATCTGTTGGTGATCTTGCCAGCACTGGAGCATAAACAGTAAACCACCCTGGCAATTAGAAGGGCTTTGGCAGACTTGTCGGTTGCCAAAGATGTTGTAGTGACCGGCATCATTTGAGAATGGCTAACGCCGCTCCAAACTGTATCTTAGATAACTGAATCAAAAGAATATTGGGTGGATGTCACAAAAAGGCTTTGATTATTCACTACTTTATAGAGCTTGGTAAAAATAATGCTTTTGACCACCCTATTAACACCGCCTAAACAATCCCAACTGGTTCAAGCCATCTTGTTTCTGATTCGACTATTCAAGCGTAGTGACCAAACTCCATCCTTGGTTGGAGGTATGGAGGGGGAAATCGTTTATGTGCCAGAAGCCCTGGTTCCTGGTGAGCGCAAACAGGTGAGGTGTCACGGTACTTGGTACATTGCTAAATGTGCAAAGGGAGAACGTTTTTATCCGGGAGATGAGGGAATTGTCATCGCAGTAGACCGCATCACACTGGTGATTAAACGCTGGTCTGATGCATGACTTCCTAAGAAATAGATCGTTTTCGTCGCTAACCAGAGGTGCTGAAATGAATCATACTACCCCTCTTTTCAAGGTTCATCTTTCGCCAGTTGCCGAACTTACTCGGTGGGACTTTGCCTTATCTCAGGCTGAAACCCTGACCCTGGCCACTACTCCAGAGGCCCAGGGCACCGAAATCCCCCTACCGCTGTCTATTGAGACTCAAGACTGGCGCATTTCAATGCAGGCTGATAGTGCAGTAGCGGTGATCTTGGCCCTCACCTTTTTACTGAAGGCCATGTCTGTCTTTATAAAGATAGAGAAGGGATAACTATTACTTGAGGTGATGGGTCTTGAGGGTGATGGGTGCAGCTTCAATTCGCTCCTAGGGCTTGCGTTAGGTGTAGTGCAGACCGTAGTCAATGGCATAGATCAGTAGACAGCGATCTCTAGCCCTGCTGCCAACCTAGACAAAATGGACGCTCAGAGAAGGAATCGCCCGTAATCTTTCTTAACATATGTCACACTAATTCCCTCAAACGTCACAAGTATCTAAGCAATGCACCACAGTCTGCCCCTGACTACTCGGCTTGTGCCGCCCCCCATTTAGGTTCCAGTGCTATTGCGGTATGGATTAAACCTTGAAAAATCCATGCAACAAGATACTGAGCCAAGGTTTATATAGGATCGCTACAGTGAGGAATCTGCAATCGTCGACATGATACTTGATAAGTAATTGAGGTTCAAATAAATAAGATGACACCCGATAATACTCATGGTCACTGTGACGACCTCTTTCAAGATCTATGGGATTCAGTAGAGACATTATCTCCGCAGACTTCATCAATATACCATCCTGATGTATCCTTATTGCAAGAACAGAATTGTACCTGTAGAACAACTGAAGAACTGAAATCAGTCTTAGTTGTCATGCTCAGGAGAGAGCAAGATCGAAAATCTCTATATTCTTTTTTGTACAGATTACTAAAACAATATAATTTACTGCATAGATATGATGTTGATGATGTTATTAATGAAGCCTACGGAAGAGCGCTTAAACAAATTAATAATGATCAACCAATTCACAATCTTCTTTCGTGGTTTAAGGGTGCTGGCAAGAATATAATCCGAGAATGGGATAGAAGTAAAAAAAGAGAATTGAAATTGCGTGATCAATGTATCGCTAATGATACTTGTAAAATCAACAATGATGCGAAATTAGTGAGCCAAAATGATTTCGTGAATCAAGTTAATCAATACACTAAGAACAAAATGGATTCAATGATTATCTATTTTAGAGTGATAGATGAGCTTTCTTGGAATCAGGTATGTGCGCAACTGATTGATTATGGGCTTGTGTCAAGTATGTTGTCCAAACAACTTGAAAATCGTATCAAACAACGATATCATCGAGCCCTTAAGAAATTACCTAAAGATATGTGCTTCTGAGAATTCTGTTTCCAATTTGTAGGAGATAAGCAAGGGAGAACTCATGATGGATGTTGAATTGATTGACAAACCGATTGAAGAATTGCTTTCATCAGAGACTTTGAGAGCAGTGAAAGCTATCTTTGTGAAGTATGATTTGAACGAAAAATCATGTAAATTCTTTCAACGATATATCTCTCTGTCTGTAAAAGAAAATCCTTCTGATGACGAGTTAGAAGTCTTGTCTAATTTTATTGATCAGGCTTTGACTCAAGTTGACTTGCGTAAAGCTATCCATGAGATTGATGACCTGATCTCTGATTGCTTGGGACTGTTGAGTGCAGAGCATCAAGAACGATATCAAAATCAAGCCATCAAGTTCTTGGAATTTATAGATACTAAATCATCATGTTATGAACTGTGTTCAAAACTTGGGAAGGATTTTAGAGGTCAAAATCTATATGGAATAGATCTCTCCCGCAAAGATCTCAGTAACGCTAATTTTGAAGACACTGACTTGAGAGGTGTTAATTTTCTAGGTGCTAATCTTAAAAATGCTAATTTCAGGAATGCTAATCTTGATTTCAGCAATCTTAGACAAACAGATTTATCTAATGCTGATTTATCCTACGCTACTATTTGTGATGCCGATCTGGGAGCAGCCAACCTGATGTATGCAAACCTCTATCGATGCATCATTGTTAAATCACGGTTGCGAGGAGTAAATCTTTTGGAAGCAAACCTAGAAGAAGCTGATTTATCTGAAAGTGAATTTAGGGGTGCAAAATTAGCTCACGCTAAATTTATAAGGGCTGATCTTTCTAGAACTAACTTAATTAGAACAAATTTAGCGGAAGCAAATTTCGAGAGAGCGAGGTTTCACGGAGCAAACCTTAATAATTCAGTTGCTAAGAAGGCTAACTTTAACCATGTTTCTTTTGCGGCAGACGAAGCAACGAATACGCAGCCTGCTAGCTTAATCTGTGTCAAACTCTCCTCTGCTACATTATTTCAGGCTGATCTGTCTCATGTCGTAGCGCGTCGTAGTAACTTTAGTGAAACCAATTTAGAAGAGGCAAATTTATCAGGAGCTACTCTACTTAACACTAGCTTTCTGAAAGCAAACTTGAAAAAAGCTAACTTATCTAAAGCATTGTTGGGTGGAAGCATTCTCAATTCTGCAAACCTGACAGGAGCTTGTTTGCATAAGAGTGACTTGCGAGGCGTAACCGCTAGAAACGCTGACTTGATGGATGCTGACCTCAGTGGCTCTAAAATTCAAGGTGCCTATTTAGCTGGTGTCAATTTTGAGCGAGCTAATCTCAGCGGAGTTCATGGAACGCGCGCTAACTTTGATAAAGCCAATTTGAATGCTGCTGATCTCAAAAATTCGAGACTTGCGAACGCTAGCTTTGAACAAGCAGAAATGAAGCTGGTAGACTTGACTGATGCTGTATTACCTGGAGCAATCTTGCAGGGAGCGATCTTAGAGGGTGCTGATCTATCTTGTGTAGTATTGAAAGGTGCAAATCTAAAGAAAGCAAGCTTGGTGGGGGCTAAAATTATTGATACCGAACTTCAAGGTAGTTATTTGAAGGGTGCAAACCTCAGTGATGCTTTAATAATTAGAACTCGATTGACTCTATGTCGCTTAAAAAGAGCAAACTTATCAAACGCTAGAATTATAGATTCTAACTTTAGAAATGCAGATCTTACCTATGCTAATCTACAACATTGTAAATTTAGAAAGGTTGATTTTGAGAGAGCAACTTTAATTGGTATTCAGTTTAACGATGCCAGTCTCAGAGAAATAGATTTTTCTTGGGCAGACTTGTCGTCTTCTAATTTGTCAGGTACTACTTTATTTAATGTGAATTTCTCAAGTTGCCGATTGAGTGATATGAACTTGAGTCACTTGGATCTGACACAAACTAATTTATTCAAGGCTAAATTGTCAGGGGCTAAGCTAAAAGGAACAAACTTATCGGGAGTAAATCTCCGCTATGCCCAACTTAATGATGCCTGTTTAGATGAAGCTGACTTTTCCCATGCAAATCTTAGTAACGTGAATTTGGAGGGTGCTAGTTTAGTTTCTACTCAGTTCAAAAACACTAATCTGAGCAGTAGTACCTTTTTGGGTAGCTCTTTGGCCGAAGCTGATTTTGAAAACTCTCAATTGCTTGGCAGTAATATTTATTATTGTGATTTAGGCTGCCAACAGTTTCCAAAGGAAGCTATTCTCTGGAATACCTATCACCTTACATCTGAGCAAAATGCTTATGCAATGAAATTAGATGCCGATCTAAGAAGATTCCTAATTGATGGTCGATTGGCTGATCTAAAAGAAGCTAAGTCTAGACTGGATGATGCCCTAGCAGACCTTGAAAGAGTACACCAAGGTTATGAAGAAAATCTATCTAGCTCGATAGACATGACTAAATTCCTTGCTTTCCAAATCTTTCAAGTAAAGGATATAAGCTATGCAATTAGTGAGACCTTACGGTCATTTGATTCAGACGAAAATCTGAGTAAGGATGAAGCAATAAGAAATCTTTTCGCTAAAGTTAGCGGTTTAGTAAGTGTAATTAGTCGATATAGAATTCATATATATAAAATTTGCTCAAACCCCCAGAAAGCCTTGACTTCAGGGACAAATTTTCCCCCAGAAATGCTTAGCGACCTTAATCTCTTAGTTGATTGTAAAACCAGAGATTTCTGTGTGTGCTGATAGGAGTGGCTTAGTTATGCTGTAGAACCAGGGCAAATCGAATTGGATTTGTACTGTTATATACCAAGTCCAGAAGTGAAGTTTTCCCGCCGGGAAAACTCCACTTCTGGACTTGGGCAAGGTTTAGTATAAACAAATTCTTTCTGAATGCCTTAATTCCCGAACGATCTCACAACAGGACACTGGTTGCGTTTATGCCTTATGGCGAAGATTGATAGAGCGAATAACTGCTCACCATGAGCCACCAAGGCCCATAGCTCTGTCACTACATCACGAGAGCTTTCTTTGTCGTGCTTTATTTTCTTCATCAAACGACAGCAAGTTCTTGGCAAATTGAAGCGATCTTGTTGTCCGTTAAGGCTCACTCAAGCGGATTTCGGCAAATTAAGATGTTCTGCCACATGGAGTTGAACAGCCTTGGCAGCAGCGGATGCAATGTCATCCCAGTCTTCCGGTGTTAGAGCTGCATAGACAGCTCGTTGAAGGAGAGCTTGAGCATCTGCTGCTAGCGACTGACTCTCCGCTATGGCCAACTCTTCTGCCAGAACTAATTTGAGTTGCGCCTGAATGTCAGGACTGGTTTGCTTCAGCCGTCGTAACAACCGCTCCTTGCCAACAGCCCAAGCCGCATCAGTCCCCACACCCAAATTGCCGTCCGTGAGTAATCGCCGAAACTCACTCAAAACTAATGCGTTCGGCAAACACTGATGACGGTCTTATGATTTTGGGATAACTTATACACAAGCTTCGGTGACCTGGAAATATTTTCAGCAGACGTAGTTATACCCACGTGGGGGCCGCACGGGGGATGCCATGGCCACAGTATTGGCATTCAATAGCGCAGTTCTCTGGCCATAGCATCCCTGGTGCGACCCCCACGTAGATATAAATGCAATCTGACGGAAATTGTTAGGACACATCGCGAGGCGATGTCCTTTTTCAATTTTGCATCATGACTCAAAAACCAAATAAGCGCTTTGCGCCAGTAACCTTGGTAGTTGCTGATTGCCAGAACGTCGGCAGCCTCAGAAAGTATCGCCATTCGGTGGCAAAGTTTGTGCAGCAGTTTGGCCCCAACACGCTGATGCAGGCTTATCATTACTGGCGCAACTTTTCAATATCGAAGCAGCAACAGCTTCAATCATTGGGATGGTTGTGTGTTGATGTGGCAAGTTGCACCCACAACGCCCTGGATGATCTCCTGATGCGAGACTGTCGTCAGTTGGTTAGCTATCTATTTCCCCAGACCGTCGTACTGATTGCCGGGGATAAAGACTTTGTCCCCCTCATTCGAGAGTTACAGCATCAGGGGCTGCGGGTGGTGGTAATTGGTCGGCGTGGCCAAATCAACAACAGGATCAGGGCATTGGTGCCCCATGACACCTATGCCATTGAAGACTTGTCAAGGTTGAGCGAATCAGCAGCATAGGTTTAGCAAGGCAGGGTTGAGGCGTACCCCCAACCCTGCCCTGCTAAATGCACTGCCTACTTAAACCAGTTAAGGAACGCTCGCGCTCCGGCGTTGCTGACTTAAGGTATGAATCGGATCTTGTAAGCCTTCCGATGCCATTCAGGACTCCGCGAAATCATACAGCTATTCAGCAACGCCGAAAGCTGTTGTTGCACCTGCATTAATCTAAAGAACTGCCATCAAAACTGCTGTTGCTCGCCTGACGCCTCAATGACCAGGACATAACTGTGAACGAGAGCTGGTAAGACCACCCGTTTCGGGCCACGATCTAAGACCACCCCACTGCCATCGAAACGCCGTAACGCATAGAATTGGGCATCCCGCCCATAACTGAGATTGAGTAGCCCGTGGTGCGTCTGAGCAATGCCGACTTCCCCATACCGCCGTGCCGCCCTTAAATCCGTCTCAGCGGCCCTTAGTAACGCTTCTCGCAGCGATCGCGGTAAGTTCCCGGTTCCCTGACACGTTGAACACAACGGCCCATTCATTGAACCCAAAGAACCCTTCAAAGCAACACGCCCGATCCCTCGACACACTGGGCAGACTGGAAAATCAAAAGCCATCACAAACCTCCTACCGAACGAACCGACGCCATCCATCACCTGGTTTATTTGTCGTTTTCTAAACCTTTAACCAAACGACAAAATCAACTAAATCCGCGATACTCTTCCACCGCGATTGCTACCACTACCCAGTGATTCCTGCCACAAACTCGTAAGTCCCCTCCGTGCGCTTGGCGTACCAAAACCACCTTCCGTAGCGCTGGCCTGCTTTTTTCTTGCTAGGCCGAAAGCCCGAAGCCCGCAGTAGTTGACGTGTTGCCGGATCCGGCTTACCCGGAAAAAAGAGTTCAAAGCCATTCTTGGCGTGATTCTCCACCACCTCCACAGCTTGTAGGTCAGCCGCTGTGGCATGGGTCGCCGACGCATTCCAAGACGACCCCGGCTTCAAGACAGACTCCACCGCCTCACCAGCACCACCGCGATCGCGATGCTCCTCCGGAGCGGCTTCGCCAACGCTCACCTCATCAGCCTCCTGCACGGGATAGAAAGAAGTTTCAGCCAGATAATCCATCACCAACCACTGAAGATCCTTCACGCCTCCACCAACCCCTTGAGGATTGGCCTCATGAGGAATATGAGGAGAGGAAAACTCCGATTGCCCACAGACCACCGTTGGTACTGGCTCCACCTCCCAATCCCGACAAACCGTCATCACGGCTGATTCAAAGACCGAGATCGAGAACCGTCTATCACAGTGGACATAGCGATTGCCCCCAGAGAGGATTTCTCCCGACCCTTCATCGCGCCTGACAGATTGATACTCATTCGCGATCGCTTCCACCTCAGAGACCGTAGGGCCATCGATCCAGCACACCCGGATAGAAGAACCCATGCTGTAGTTAGACGACCGCACCCTGAACTGACAAAGCGGGAAAACAGCCTTCAATTGTTGTCTAAGATCCTTAGCCTGTAGAGCTACAGACGAGAGCATTCGACGTGCCATAAAGAGAAACCTAAAAAACTGCAAACCGGAAGCGAGAGCAGCGAAGAGCCCTCAAACGCTTCCTAGAGACGCCAACGGTCATTCAATGCTGATGAGCCTGCCATTGCACCAGACCGCCTCTGGCGGCCTTACCGGCTGCACCCGAACGAGATATGGAACATCGCGAATATCTAAACCCGACTCCAAGTGCCGTTGAATCTCGATGCGATCCGACCGATTCATTTCAACGCCTCCTTTCTTTCTTGACTACATTCTAGCAATTCCTTGTCTAACAATCAAGGTAATAAGCCAATTAATCAAGGTAAAAAGCAACAAAAGCCAGATACGAAGAAAAGGCTAAAATGCCTATAAAACGAAGGAAATCACTAGCAACCAAAACCAAAAACGTCAAGGTAAGCAGCCGAACCAAAGAAATAGTAAAGTTAAGTGAATAAGAATATATTATCTATCATTATCATTTCAGGGCGATCCCAAGCATACCAGAAAAGAATGAACGCCTAAAACGCAGAAGCCCCATACCTCCCACAACGACTGCAACGCCCAAAACGCTTACATAGCAATGCTTTCAGCCAATAGCCACATTTCAAGCCCACAGCGATCCCCGCCCATTCTTTTCCTTTTTGCGCCACAAAGAAAAGGAAAGATAAGATATTCCAATAGTT